>CAVOFW010000017.1:0-1030025 GCA_963695045.1 uncultured Actinomycetota bacterium | reverse complement strand
GAAAGCCGGCTTCCCGGCCGCCCAGCCATGAGCCCGGCCTGGCTCCGTGCCGGCGCCTGGTCGGCCGATCCAACGCAAGTGCCGGGTGCACACGTAGTGGTGCTGCTGTCAGGAGTCGCTGCATTGGCCAGTACTCGGCTGCCCAGTACGGATCGGCGGCGATCAGCACGGACTTGAGTGCGTCGCTGTCCCATTGGGATGCCGGCATCGGATAGGTCCGGTGATCGTCACGCCGTCGGTTATGGTCTTGGCTCCAATCTGATGTGCATGAGGTCTCGACCGGTGCGGTCACCCGCTCCCGCAGCTCGCCGGATGCGGCATTCGTCGGCCCCCCGGACGATCACCTCCGCCGTCGTGCGCGGGAGTGGTAGTCCGGTGCCGTGGACCCGATGACGCAGGTCGTTCCCACCGGGGTGCGCGTCCATTCACCGATGCGGCGGCCAGTCCTGTCGGTCGGCGCTCGTGTCATCCGCAACACCGAAAGCCCAGAAGGGTCCCCGATATTGCGCACAGGCACCGGTCACTTCCAGGGTGTGCACCACGATCAAATCGCAGGTGCGGGCGTATCGCAGCACCGCGACCAGGCCTGGCGGTCGACGGTGGATACGGATTTCTTGTCGCGATCGATACTTTGGGGTCGTTGCCTGGCTGCCAGGAGTGCGTCGACCTGCCGCTCGAGGTCCTGTTTCCGGTGAACACCCGTATCCCAGCTCCATCGCCGGAGCATGCCGAAGGTTGATTCGTAACTGCGTAGTGACATTTAATAGTGGTCCCACTTCAAGGTTGCGAGTCTTTGTCGCCGTTCCAACAGATAGGTGCGCCCAGGTCGAGTCGGGGGGGACCCCGGTCACCGCTCGGGGCGGGTCACACTGTGGCCGGTGGCACCACCCAGGAGCCCCTGTGCAGTACGCCGGCCACCGCCAGTTCGTCGTTCAGGATCACCAGGTCCGCGGCCCCGCCGGGCGCCAGGGTGGGGTCGGGCAGGCCGAGCGCCCGGGCCGGATTGATCGACGACTGGCGGACGGCGACCGGCAGCGCCTGGTCGCGCGGCAGCCCGCTGTTGAGGATCGCGAACCGGAAGACCTGGTCCATGGTGGCGGTGCTGCCGGCGATGGTGTCGGTGCCGGCCACTCGGGCGATGCCGTCGCGGACGTCGACGGGCAGCGAGCCCAACCGGTACGCCCCGTCGGCCATCCCGGCCGCGGCCATCGCGTCGGTGATCAGGGCGACCCGGTCGGGTCCGACGCCGGCCGTTACCTGCCGGTGCAGCGCCGGGTGCAGGTGCACCCCGTCGGTGATCATCTCGACGGTCACCCGAGGGTCCTCCAGCAGGGCGATCACCGGGCCGGGCTCGCGGTGGTGCACCGGCCGCATCGCGTTGAACAGGTGGGTGCCGACCGTCGCCCCGGCGTCGATCGCGGCCCGCGCCTGCTCGTAGGTGGCGTCGGTGTGGCCGACGGCGGCGACCGCACCGGCCGCCACGATCCGACGGGTCGCGGCCAGGCCGCCTGCGCGTTCCGGGGCCAGGGTGACCATCCGGATCACCCCGCGGCCCGCGGCGAGGACCCGGTCGAGTTCGGCCGGGTCCGGGTCGCGTAGCGCGGCGAGCTCGTGGGCGCCGCACC
Organism: uncultured Actinomycetota bacterium; assembly: GCA_963695045.1. Lineage (GTDB taxonomy): Bacteria > Actinomycetota > Actinomycetes > Mycobacteriales > Nakamurellaceae > Nakamurella. Next base: position 1,028,400 of record CAVOFW010000017.1, on the reverse strand, counting down.
GGTGCTCCGACAGCCACGGCCCCTCCAGGTGGACGCCGGCGACCAGCCCGTCCCGCACCTGCCCGGCGAGGACGCCGACCTGCCGGAGCAGCTCGGCGGGGTGCGCGGTGACCAGCGAGGCGATCATCGTGGTGGTGCCATGGCGGCGGTGCAGCGCGACCGCCGCCTCGGTCGCTGCCACCGTGGCCTCCGGGAAGGCCCCTCCCCCGCCGCCGTGCACGTGCATGTCCACGAACCCAGGGACCACGGTCGCCGCACCAAGGTCGTGGTCGGCCGGCCCGGGCGTGCTCCGGCGCCGACCGCCAGCACCCGGCCGTCGGCGATCTCGATCCACCCCGGACACAGCTGCTCCGTTCCGGTGGCGACGGTGTCGGCGGTGATCAACATTGCTCGGGTCCTCGCGGCCGGTTGGGGTTTGTCGGAGTCCGGGCGGACGAGCTCAGATGCCCTGCCAGGCCGGCTTGGCCCGGTAGGTCTCGCGGTAGTAGTCGGCCAACTGCAGGCGGCTCGCGGCCGCGCCGTCCAGCAGCACGGTGACGTGCGGGTGATGCTGCAGGATGGTTCCTGGCCACAGCGCGCTGACCGCGCCCTCGACCAGGTGGTGCACCGCCTCGGCCTTCTGCGAGCCGGTGGCGACGAGCAGCACGTGCCGCGCGGACATGATCGTGGCCAGGCCCTGGGTGATGCAGTGCGTGGGCACCGCATCCACGTCGCCGGCGAAGAATCGGGCGTTGTCGATGCGGGTCTGCCGGGTGAGCGTCTTGATCCGGGTGCGCGAGGCCAGTGACGAACCGGGCTCGTTGAAGCCGATGTGCCCGTCGGTGCCGATGCCCAGGATCTGCAGGTCGACGCCGCCGGCCTCGGCCATGGCGGACTCGTACTCGGCGCAGAACTTCGGGATGTCGGCAGCCAATCCGTCCGGACCCCGCACCGCGCCCGGCGCGAAGTCGACCCGGGACACGAAGTCCCGATCGATCACGTTCCGGTAGGTCTCCGGGTGGTCGGCGGGCAGCCCGACGTACTCGTCGAGAGTGAATCCCCTGGCCCGGCCGAAGGTCACGGTCGCCGGCCGCACACCGGGCGGCCAGCTCGTCGTAGATCGCCAGCGGCGAGGAGCCGGTGGCCAGGCCGAGCACCGCGTCGGGCTTGCGCTGCAACAGGTTCGCGATGGCGTCCGCGCCGAGCGCACCGATCGCCTGGCCGTCTGGGAGTACGACGATTTCCATTGAGCCCTCCATCGGGGAACGACGGTGACGTGTTTGAAACGCTGTCCGGGGCCCGCCGGATGGTTGCGTCCGGCGGCACCACCCCGGGTCTGCTCAGCTGTGGACGGCGAACATCAGCTGCGAGGACGCCAGCTGCCCGCCCGCGGCGACCAGATCGGCGAGCACGATGTCCTCCGGCTTCTTGTCCATGACGACGACGGGAACGATCGGGTTGCGGCCGGCGGCTTCCACCGAGGGCACGTCGTAGGTGATGACGCTCTGGCCGGCCTCGACCCGGTCACCCACGGCGACATGCGTGGTGAAGCCCTCCCCGCTCAGCTGGACCGTGTCCAGGCCCAGGTGGACGAGCACACCCACGTTGTCATCGCTCACGATGATGTACGCGTGGGGGAACATCTGCAGCACCTTGCCGGCGATCGGCGCGACCGCGTCGACCACCTCCCGCGGTGGATCGATGGCCGCCCCGAGGCCGACGATGCCCTGCGCGAAGGTCGGATCCGGGACCTGCCCCAGGGGCACGGCCCGGCCCCGGAGCGGGGCGAGAACGGTGGTGCTGCGGGCGGCGTGGGTGGCCGCCGGTGCGGGCATCGGCGCGGCCGGCGCCGGCTCGGCCACCGGCTCGGCGGCGGGAGCGGGACCGGCCAGGGCGTCCTTGATGTCGTTCTTCAGGAGCTCGGCCTGCGTGCCGAAGACCGCCTGCACGTTGTTGCCGACCTCCATCACGCCGGCGGCCCCGAGGGCCTTCAGCCGGGCCTTGTCGACCTGGTTCTTGTCGGCGACCTCCATCCGCAGCCGGGTGATGCAGGCGTCGACGTTGACCAGGTTCTCCCGGCCGCCGAACGCGGCGATCAGCCTCTCGGCCTTGATGTTGGCGGCCGTCCTGGTGGCCACCGCGACGCCCCCACCCGAGATCGCCGGCCCGGCGGCCTCATCGGTGAGGTTGGCGGCCTGCTCGGCCTCGAACTCATCCTCCGGCTCGCGGCCGGGGGTCCGCAGGTTCCACCACCTGATCACCAGGCGGAACAGCAGGTAGTACACGACGAAGAAAACCGCGCCCATCACCAGCAACATCCAGACGTTGTGCGCGGCCGGGGCGGTGCCGTACAGCAGGAAGTCGATCAGGCCGGCCGAGAACGAGAACCCCAGGTGGATGTCCAGCAGGTAGGCGATGGCCAGCGACAGGCCGGTGAGCACCGCATGCACCAGGTACAGCGGGAACGCCACGAACATGAACGCGAACTCGAGCGGCTCGGTGACGCCGGTGAGGAACGCGGTGATCGCGGCCGCACCCAGGATGCCGAAGGCCACCTTCTTCTGCCTCGGGTCCGCCATGTGGATCATGGCCAGCGCGGCGGCCGGTAGGCCGAACATCAGGATCGGGTAGAAGCCGGAGGTCAGCAGGCCCGCGGTGGTGTCACCGGCGGCGAACCGGGTGAGCTCACCGGTGACGACGTTGCCGGCCGGCGTCTGGTAGTTGCCGTAGATGAACCAGATGTAGGTGTTCAGGATGTGGTGCAGCCCGACCGGGATCAGCATCCGATTCGCGAAACCGTAGGTGAAGGCACCGAAGGCCCCTGAGCCACCGATGAACTGGCCGACCGAGGTGAGGCCGGCGTCGAAGATCGGGTAGAAGTAGCTCAGGCCGAAGCCCAGGATCAGACACGCCACCGAGACCACGATGGGCACGAAACGGCGGCCACCGAAGAAACCGAGATACGAGGGCAACTGGATGGTGTGGTACCGGTCGAACAGCACGGCGGTAACCAGGCCGACCAAGATGCCGGCGAACACACTGTAATTGATCTGCGCCTGCGCGCCGGCGACGTCGACGACGCCCTCCAGAACGATCGGCGACATCGTCTTGAAGACCGCCGCGATCACCAGGTACCCGGCGGCCGCGGCCAACGCCGTGGAACCGTCGGCCTTCTTGGCGAAGCCGATGGCCACGCCGATCGCGAACAGCAACGGCAAGTTCGCGAAAACCGCGCCGCCGGCCGCGCTCATCGCGTCGAAGAACGGGCCGATCACCGGCGTCGTGATGCCGCCGAGCAGGTCGGGCTGGCCCAGCCGCAGCAGGATCCCGGCCGCCGGCAGCAGGGCGATCGGCAACATCAGGCTCTTGCCCAGCCGCTGCAGCTGGGCGAAGCCGGGGATGCGCAGCCCCGATTTCTTGGTCGACTCCGTGGTCGTGCTCATCAGCGGTGACCTCCATCGTTGAGGTGGGTGACTGGCGCGTCACATTGGTATAGACCAATTTGCTGAATCCACGATTCGCAGAACCAACCGTTGTCACGCGTTCCCGGAAAGTGGCGCGGATCACATTACGCAGCGCATCCATCACACTCCGCGCCGCGTTCGACGGCAACCGCAACTCATGTTGCGCGGTCGCGGGACCCGAAGACCGGTGCGCCGGTGCGGCGGCTGCGCGGCAGCCAGATGGTGTCCGGCTCGGGCCGAACACAACGCCTGCTTGCACTCGGCCACCCAGGGCCACGGCCGAGTTCGCCGCCTCCTCGCAGTCGCTGCCCACTCGGTGGGGTATGCCTGCCCATTGACCACCGCGCTCCAGCCGGAATCCTGGTCGAAGCCGTCGATCTCGAGCGGCACCGGGCGTCAGAGGTCGACGACGAGCGGCCCCCCCGCCCCGTCGCAACGCGGTAGCCAGACCCGCCCCATGTCCTGGACCAGCACCCTCAGGTCCACCGCCACAACCCAACAAAGGAGAGCCGTGCCCAACGTCGACCGCGGCGTCAAGTTCCTCACCCTGCGGATCCGCTCAACCGCCCTGCTCACCCAGATCGTCCGCAGGCCCATGAACCGGATGCGCTCACGAAGCGTGCGGCGCTCAGTAACCTTCACGTCAAGGAACTGCGTGTAATAGACGCCATTCGCGGGCGCCAATCCCGTCGGCCTGTTGATGGGATCGTGGTCTTGGGTGGCCCACACATTCGCGCGGAGTCACATCGTGGCGTGACCCGGAACCGCCCGTACCTGTCGGACCCGACCGCGCCCATCCACACCTGACACGTCGCGGTGATCACCAGATGCTCGTGCCAGCGAACGATGTCGGCGTGAGAGCCGCAACGCCCTACCCTGCGACTGACTCACCTCTTGCCGAGACGCGGCTCACTGAGGTGGCCTCCAATGGTTCTCAAATTCCGGGACGTGATCAAGGTCCGGAGACTGCCGTCTCTTGATATTCGATTGGGCAGCGAAAGTGCGCACCGGCCCCCGGAAAGCTGCAGGCTCGGGGGGCCGCCATTACGGGCGGTGGCCGGCCAGGATTGCCGCGGCCGCGCCGCGTAGGGAATCCGGACATCCATAGTTGATCCAGGTCGCGCCCAGCATGAGGGCCATGCAATCGGCCGTCTGCTCGTTCGATGAGACGTCCGACGGGCTGGAACCGGTGATGGCGCTCATCGCCGCGACCGCCTTGGTCAGGCTGCCGTATACCTGGACCTGCATGTCGTGGCTCAGCTCGTGGACCATGACCGAGAAGCGCTTATCGGCCGGCACCTCCGGATCGATGTAATTCGTGTGCCCGTCCGATGCGCCCCAGGAGCCGTTCCGCCGGAACACCCAGGTGGCTGTTCCGGTCGGGTCCACCTGCGGGATCAGGGCCTCCATCCAGTTGTCGGCGGATTCGGCCCGTGCTGCCACGGCGGCGGGTTCGGGCGGTGTGCCGTCGGCGAGGTAGCCCGAGCTGACCCACCCATGGAAGTCGCCCGCGTGCACGGGTGTCCAGCCGTCGACCGGGTCGCCCGCCGCCACCAGCTCGTGCGAGTTGAGGACGACGAGAACCGAGGTGCCGTTGGTACCGGGGGCGTTGCGAACATTGACCGATTCGATCGCGTACATGGTGCGGCCGGTTACCAGGGCGTCTGTCGACGGTGCTGGATCAGGTGTGCTCGCCGGGGGCGCCGCAGTGGGCGAGGCCTGCTCGACCGGCGCGGCCGACTGGGTGCCGAGCGGGGCCGCCGTGGGAGAGGCCGGCTCAACCGGCGCGGCCGACTGGGTGCCGGGTGGAGCAGCGGTGGGCGAGCTCAGCGTTTGCCGAGACCCGGCACGGCTTGCTTCCCAGGGTGTTGATCCGCCGCCGAACGCCGGCGCTGGGGCCGGGGTTTCAGTGGCGTCTGTGGGGTTGTGCGGGGTCGGTGCGCTGACCAGGACCGCGACGGTCAGCAGCGCAATTTCCGCGACAACGCGCCGCGGTGTGACGCGCTGTCTGGAAACGGCGGCGTACTTCGCCATCGTGGGCCTCTCCGGGAGGAATCGGTGGTCTCGATAGGCCGCATCAGGACATGCGGTCGGCGGTGGAAAGTGAACCGACGCTTCAACCGATGTGACTGACAGTAATTCATTTGACCGCACGTTAGCATCATGGTCACCCTTTCAAGGGAACGTTTCGAGTGGATCATCACATTGAGCATCGACCGAAAGAGTGATTGCCCACCCTAAATAGCCCCTGATCACGGATCAAATTTCCGCCGCTTGGCGAGCAAAGGGCCTGTTCGGCGCCGTCGCGACCGTCCGAGAGAGATCAACCGGACCTACGCAGACCCATCGCCGTGAGTAATCAGCACGGATGGGGTTCGGCCGGCCAATACGTCTCGAAGGATGCCGCCGCCGACTCCGGTGATGGTGCCGAGGAGGACCGCTGCCATGGGTGGGATGACCACACCGACAGCGGCGCTATGCGCCGGTTGTGGCGCTTAGCCCAGTCGCCGCCGGCAGTTGCTCACGGCGGCGTGCCCTGCTGTGCCAGGTGCGCCCGTAGTTCTCCGCTCCGACCCGCGCTACCGTGCTTCCCAGAGGGAGACAACATGACCGTCGACGCGGTGAACGTCAGGTGTTCCGAGATCGAACAAACCTGGCAGGCCGCATCCGCGTCGGGACGCCTGGGCTACCTGGACGAACTCGCCGACATGGCAGGCGCCCTCGAACAAATGACGGGATCACAGGCGGCCACATCAACCAGGTCCCGGACAGTGCTGACCACATCCCCTAAGCCCGAAGGTCAGCCGTGCAACGACAGATTCAGGCTCTCGCCGACGAGCTCCTCACCTTGGCCACCGCCAAGGGTCAAACCCAGCCTGAAACCACGGATCGTCGGCACCGACAGCCGAACCTTTTCAGGTGAGGCAACGAAGCGGTGCTCCCGGACCTCTTGACGTGAGGCCCCGCCGCCGCGTGCCTCTCGAGATGGAGTATTCCGCTTCGACTGTCGCCCCTGCGTCGTCGACATCCGCGGCGCCGTGACCGCGCCCTCCGGGATCGTCGACCGCTGGCCCTCATAGAGATCACGCCGGGCGGGTTGCCTGGCGGACGGTTTGGACGTCGTCGCCTGGATAGGGCGTTACCGCGGCGGTTCGCAGGCGACGCCGTCGTGATCGCCATCCAATCCGGCGCGGTATCCGGGTTGGCCGACGTGCAGCGGAGCCGCGCCCGCGGCGCGCGCTTCGGCGCAGCTCTTGTAGTAGGTGCTACTCGCAGTCGGGGCGACAGCGTCGGTGCCGGCCGTTTGGCTGGGCGTTTCTGGCAGAACGGTGGTGAGCGGCCCGGCACCCGGGGGCGTTGGGTCTGGTGCTGCACCACAGCCGATGAGGACGGACGTGATGGCGTCGCGTTCGGCGGGCGTGACCCACAGCGTGTATCGGGTCTTGACCTGGATCTGCCGGTCCACGAATTCGCAGCGATAATCGGGGTTTGGTGGCAGCCAGCCGGCCGCATCGCTGTCACCCTTGGCCGTGTTGACCGTCCCGGTGACTGCTTGCAGGTTCAGCGGATCATTAGCAAAATCTTGGCGTTGCGAGGCCGTCAGCTGCTGGGCGCCCGTTTGCCAGGCGTCGGACAACGCGACGAGATGGTCGATTTGGACGGCCTCGGAAGTGGTCTGGCCCCGGGTGAACTGGACCATCAGCCCGGTGTAGGGGTCGCTCAGTGTTCCGCTGAGCACGACGCATCCCTGGGTGCCGGCCTTGATCTGCGGTGCGGTGAGATCGCGCCGCAGGATGTCGTTGCGGGTGTCGCACCCGTTGTGGCCGCCGGCGACGGCGACATCGTCTGACCAGGCTTGCCCGAACTGGTCCCTGCTGTACCCGGCGGACGAAGCCGGTGCCGCGACCGGCAGGAAGGCCAGCATTTCAAGGGCCGCCGTCGCTGCGTCCGGTGTGCTGACCTGAGGAGTTGCGGAGGGTGCACCGGCCGGCGGTTCGGTGCTGCCGGGTGGTGAGGTCGCAAGTCCTGACGACCCGGTCAGGTTTTCGGTGGCAGGCGCCTCAGCATCGGGCGATGCGCTGACCGAGACTCGATCCGGGGAGTCGCTGCCGGAGGATTCGGGGGTGGGCTTGGAACGGGCGATGCCGGCAATGATCAGGACTACCACCACCGCACCAGCCGTCACGTAGGGCCATTTCCGGCGCTTCCGCCGCGCGCCAATTGGCCGAGGAGATTCACGTCCGGGCGAAGCCTGCTCACCCACCGCCACCTCCGATCATCAATGGCTCGGGAATCAAGAGCCCACTCGTGGGCATCCATGATCTGCTCGGATATGGATACCTACCCCAGATGATTGCTGCCGGAGAACCCGAAACGCCTCCCTTGGGCGGTCACTGCGAATTAGCACTATTGTCGGCTCTTGCACCAAACACAAGTAGTTGTTGGTGTTACGGAGTTTGCGTCGCCCATGAGGGGACACAATGTCAGCTGCCGCGTACGTCCCGCCCCACAGGAGCGCGGAAGACTTCAAAACCGCCCTCTCCGAGCAGTCCGAGCCGGACTGGTCGGCATCCCTTACCCGTGCCCGGTCCACCACCAAAACGAACGGCGCGGCCGCGGCCAGGCTGTCGCGAGCCAGGCCCCGACGATCCGTGTGGTCCGAGGAGACGGTGTGGGGATGGCTGACCTGGTCGCCCACCGACACCGACGGACAAGGATATGAACTGGCCGCGATCGGTGTGGTGGATCGGCACTGGGCCCGAAACAAGCGGCGCCGACGGGCCGCCTTCGCCAATGCCGAACAGGGTGTCCGCCGAATCTACAAACGGCGGTTGCCGACCCTTTCGCGGGCAGGAATCATCCGTGGCGGCATCGCGGGCTTGATCGTCCTGATCATCTTCGCCGGAATCATTCAAACGAAAGGTGGCTGGCCGATACCGGTGACGATCCTCGTCGGGATCGCCGGGTACTACTGGCCATCGATCATGGCATTGGGGTCAGCGAGACACGTTCGCGTGTTCACCGGTCCCGCTTTGTCGTCGACCGGGGATGCGCTGTATGAGTTGCTGAAACCGGTAACAGCGATCGCCAAAGCCATCCGAGGGTCAGCGGTATCAGACAATGACCGTGCCGTCGTCGCACCTGCCCTATCGAATGCGCTGACCGCAGCCTGGCAAGCCACCGATCCGGACAGCACCCGACCCGAACTCGACGCCATCATCCAGCGCCTCGACTCCATGGCCGTTGCGGTCACCGACGTCACCCGATCAACGATCGCCGTGTCGTCCGCATCGCAAGTTCAGGGCGCCTCTGCCGATGGCAGAAATCCATTTGGTGCGGAAGGTGCCGGACGAACCGGCGCCCTGCTGACGCAACTGGACGAAGCCAGCCAGTCCCTGGTCGATCATGCCATCGCACAACAAAGTGCCGCCGAAGCGCTACGAGATATCAATCAGCCAGGTCGGCCGGCAGATCAACAGACAAGTCCACATCACAGCGACACAGGCTGATGACCACGAAAAATGCGCACCGCGTGCATGCACCCTAACGAGTTGGTGCCGTTATCCCCGGTCGACACATAGTCCAGCAGCGGAGGATTGAAGATGGCGGAGCATCCGTTCGCCGTGGATTCCAAGCCAGCCGGTTGGAGCCTGAAGAAGAAGTCCGCGGTCTTAGGCAGCAGCACCGTACTCGTTATCCTGGCCCTGTCGACGACGTCGGCGCCGGCCTCGACGCCAGCGCCGACCGGACCCACCAGTCCACCGGTCACGAGTTCGTCAGCGCCGCCTTCAACACCGACGACCACCGCTGCAGCATCGCCGTTGCAAACCACCTCGCCCGTCGTTTCCATCACGACCACCGAGGAACCCACGTCCGCGCCGGCCCCGGCGGCCGATATCACCACGGTTCAACAAGCACCACCACCACCGGCGCCCCTGCCGACCTCCCAGCCATCGACGGCTCCCGAACCCCCCACAAAGACAGCTCCACCCGCCGGGCCGGCAAGTGCCTACTACAAGAACTGCGCCGAAGCGCGCGCAGCTGGCGCGGCTCCGCTGTACAAGGGCCAACCTGGATACCGGACCGAATTGGATCGCGACAACGACGGCGTGGCCTGCGAAACCACATGATCACTTCGAGGTCGGACGACCACCGGCAGTCCCGACCCGCATCGATGGACCGGCCCTGGTCGAATGCGATCAACAGTCGTCCGAACCGTCAACCGTATCGACTCGATGACGACCAGGTCGGCGCCACCGGGTGCGATCCACGCCACCGGCATACCCGGGGCCCTTTGGGCCAACCGCCCCGCTGATGACCCGCCCAGGCGTAGTGCTGCAGTAGCCGACCCACATCCCGGGTTCGCTGACGATCCACTGGAGGACGCCGGGCAAACCCCTCCCAGGAGATCGGCGTACCCGGAGCAGCCTTCCCGGGGGTCGCACTTTCGCTGCTCACCTCGCCCAACACCTCGGCACAGTCTGAACACGCTGAAATGGCACGGGTTCCGAACACATGCACATGGCCGGGCATGGCTCTCGACGGTGTCCGTGCAGATCAGCGGTCACTTTGTTGCCAACGAACGGTCCTGAGGGTGGCTGGATAATTCGTTCAAACCGCGCCAAACTATCGCGATCCACGACAGGAATGGCCGTCGGCCGAGCATTGGATTAGTGTCCCGCATTGTGCCGCGCTTCCGGACGCGAATAGCCTTGTCGATGATCGCCGTCGCGGCGATCGCCGTTCTTGCTGCACCCCCCGCCTTGGCGGTGCCCGTCCCGATATTGCCCGGATCGAGTCCGCGCGCGGGCTCGCCGACGCAAATGGTGATGTCCGGGACGGGATCCGGGCAAGGCGTGACGGGCTTCATCGCCGATACCGGCAACTCGTTCGACCCGGTGACGGAGGGCTACCCGACGGGCAATCCGACGACCGGATTCTCGCCCAAGAATGAAGGCTTCGCGGGAATCATCTTCGGCACGGCGACCGACGGAAGTAACACCCAGCTCAGCCTGTACTGCTTCGACATCAACACCAACACCTCCCCCGGCATCAACTACGTACTCGGCACGTGGAATGCGTCCAACGTGCCCAACGTGAACTACGTGGCGCAGGTCCTGAACAACTACTACCCGAAGACGAACGAACCGGCCGCGCTGACGGACCCGAACCAAAAGGCCGCGGCCGTGCAGGCTGCGATCTGGTTCTTCTCGGACCGCTACGTGCTGAATACGTCCGATCCACTTCATGGCGTCGTCAGCGGGATCGCGGCGGCAGTCATCGCCAAGGGTCCCGCGTTGCCGCCGGCCCCGCCGTCGGTGAACATCACCCCGAACACGCTCAGCGGCACCGGGTCGATCCTCGGGCCGTTCACCGTGACGGCCACCGGCCCAGCGACACAGGCCAGCGTGACCGCACTCGGCGCGGACATGTTCCGTGACGCCGCCGCGACACAACCAATTGCCCCGGGCACTACTGTGCCGTCCGGTACACAGATCTGGTTGAAACAGACCGGGCAGAGTGCTGCCGTGCTGCAGGCGACCGCCAACGCGACGGTTCCGCAGAACAACGTCTACCTCTATGACGGCACCAACGGCGTCCCCGACGCCCAGCGACTCATTCTTGCGCAGGACGCCACGCTCACCACGACGGTGAACGCCAAGGCGCTGTTCACCCAAACTGGGTCGTTGATCGTGCAGAAGACGATCACCGGACCCGCCGCCGGTCAACAGGGCGCGGTCACGATCAACGTGCGCTGCGGTGGCGCCCTGATCGGTGATCCGTTCGACATCCCGGCCGGATCCACCGGCACGACGTCCAAGACGTACGACAACATCCCGGTCGGCACGGAATGCACCGTCACCGAGATCCACGACGGGCACACCAACACGGTGACCGTGCAGGTCGACGGATCCGGGCAACCGGTCACGATCGAAGCCGGGACCACGACCGCCACCATCACCGACACGTACAGCTTCGTGAACCCGGGCAGCCTGGTGGTGAAGAAGTCGATCACCGGGCCCGGCGCCGGCCAGCAGGGCGACGTCGTGATCCAGCCGACCTGCGACGGAACCGACCTGCCGTCGTTCACGATCGCGGCCGGCGCGACGGGCCAACTGTCCAAGACCTACCTGGTCGCTCCGGGCAGCATCTGCACCATCACCGAGACCGTCGACGGCCACACCGAGCACGGTGACGGTCACGGTGGACGGCAGCGGCCAACAGGTGACCGTGCCCGGCGGCAGCAGCGTCCAGGCGGTGCTCACCGACAGGTACGACCTCGTCCCCGGCTCGCTGACCGTGACCAAGACCATCGCCGGCCCGGCGGCGGGACAGCAGGGCGACGTCACCATCGGCGTGACCTGCAACGAAAACGGCGTCGACACGCCGCTGCCGGACTTCACCATCGCGGCCGGGGCAGCTGCCGGTTCCACGTCGCGCACGTACACCGGCATCCCCGCTGGGTCCGTGTGCACCGCGACGGAGACCGGCACCGGCGACACCAATACCATCACGACCACCGTCACCGGCGACAACGGCACGCCCGTTTCGATCCCCGCCGGCGGAACCGGTTCGGCGAACATCACCGACACGTACGCCCTGACGCCAGGCGCGTTGATCGTCAAGAAGACGATCACCGGGCCGGGCGCCGGGCTGCAGGGCGAGATCACGATCCAGCCGACGTGCGGCGGCACGGCCCTGCCGGCGCTCGTCATCCCGGCAGGAACGCCTGCCGGGTTCCGCTCCCAGCTGTACCCGAAACTCGCCGCGGGAACCGTGTGCACGATCAACGAGTCCGGCGATGGTGCCAACTCCGCGGTCAGCGTCGTCGTCACCGGCGATGACCAGGTGACCGTGCCACCGGGCGGGATCGCGACCGCCGAGCGGACCGACACCTACAACCTGAACCCCGGCTCGCTCGTAGTGAACAAGACCATCACCGGCGCCGGCGCCGGGCAACAGGGCCAGATCACGATCACGGTGACCTGCGTCAGCAACGGCCAGACCACGACGCTGCAACCACTTTTTGTCATACCCGCCGGGGCGACAGGCCCGGTGTCGCAGACCTATACCGGCATTCCCGGCGGCTCAGTGTGCACGGTGGTCGAGACCCAAGACGGCACCACGAGCGCACTGGCAGTGCTCAAGCAGGGTTCCGGGTCGGAGGTGACGGTCCCACCGGGCGGTACCGCTACCGCCGACCTCAGCGACACCTACCTGACCGGCGAACTGGTGGTCAGCAAGACGATCACCGGCGACGCGGCCGGCTCCCAGGGCGAAGTCACCATCCACACCGTGTGTAACGACACGGCCCTGACACCGGATCTCGTCGTCCCAGCCGGTTCCGCGGGAAACACCTACTCGCAGCGATACCCGGACGTGATCGCCGGCGCCACCTGCACCGTCACCGAGACGTCGGACGGCAGCTCCAGCACGGTGAACGTCACCACGACGATCACCGGGTCGCCCGTCACGATCGCCGCCGACGGAACCGGCACCGTCGACGTGACCGACACCTACACGTTCGTCCCCGGCTCGCTGACCGTGACCAAGACCATCGACGGGCCGTCCGCAGGCGAGCAGGGACCGGTGACCATCCACGTCGACTGCGGCGCCGATGTCCTTGTCACCGACTTCACCATCCCGGCCGGCACCACCTCTCCAGACCCCGTGACGTTCGACGGCATCCCCGCCGGCACCGTCTGCACCGTCACCGAGGCGGCGGACGGCTCGACGAGCACAGTTGCGGTCGCGACGACGGGCAGCCCGCAGGACGTGACGATCCCCGCCGGCGACACAGCCACCGTAGACATCACCGACACCTACAGCCCCGCGCCCGGTGCGCTCACCGTGTCCAAGACCATCGCCGGGCCGGCGGCGGGCAGCCAGGCTGCCGTCACGATCCACACGGTGTGCGACGGCATCGCCTTGACGCCGGACTTCGTCATCGACGCCGGAACCGCAGCCGGCACGGCGTCGCACACCTACGACGACGTGCCGGCAGGCGCGACGTGCACCGTGACCGAGACCGTCGACGGATCGTCCAGCACCGTTGCCGTCACCACCGCGGGCAGCCCACAGGATGCGACGGTCCCGGCCGGCGGCGTCGCCACCGCCGACCTTTTCGACGTCTACCACCTCGTCCCGGGTTCGCTGACCGTGACCAAGACCATCAGCGGCGCGTCGGCCGGTGAGCAGGGCGCGATCACCATCGGCGTCACCTGCGACGGCCTGCCCCTACCCGAATTCACGATCCCCGCCGGCGCAACGGGAACCCAGTCGCGCACCTACGACAACATCCCCGCCGGCCTCACCTGCACCGTCACCGAGCAGGCCGACGGCAGCACCAGCACCATCGGCGTGGTGACCACCGGCAGCCCACAGGACGTGACAATCAGCCCGAATGCCGAGGCGAGCGCCGAGCTCACCGACACGTACGATCCGGTGCCCGGATCGCTGCAGGTGGACAAGACGATCAACGGCCCGGCGGCCGGGAGCCAGGGCGCGATCACCATCGACGTCACCTGCGGCGGCGCCACGCTGCCCGAGTGGACGATCCCAGCAGGAACCGGCGCGACGACACTGACGAACACCTACCAGGACATTCCGGCCGGGTCATCGTGCACCGTCACCGAGACATCCAACGGGGCCACCACCACGGTCACCGCCGCCGTCGCCGGCGCGAACCAAACCGTCACCGTCCCCGCCGGCGCCGTTGCCTCGCTCAGCATCACCGACACGTTCACCCCCGCGCCAGGCGCGGTGGAAATAACAAAGATGATCACCGGCCCGGGCGCCGGGAGTCAGGGCCTGGTCGGCATCCTGCTGATCTGCAGCGCGCCGATCCAGGTCTTCGCGTTCGTGATCCCCGCCGGCCAACCGGCAGGCCCGGTAACGCAGATCTTCAACGGCGTCGGCGGCGGATCCACCTGCCTGGCGACCGAGGTCATCGACGGACACACCGACACCTTGGCGGTAGAGACGACAGGCGCAAACCAACAAGTAACGGCCCCCGCGGCAGGTATCGCCAACGTCAACATGACTGACACCTTCAGCGGCCCGGCATCGCAGCCCCAACCCCCGGCCCCGCAGCCCCAACCCCCGGCTCCGCACCCTCAACTCCCCGTGACCGGCCTGAGCGCGCCGGTTGAACCACTAATCGGATATGCGATAGCCGCCATTCTCGCCGGCGCCGTACTCCTCCAGCTCGCACGCCGACGGTCCTGACAAGCCGAACCGTCGAGCGCGCACCATGGTGCGAGTCAGTGGCTAGAGCGCGAAGCTGCTAAGAGCGTCAAGCGGCGAGTGACACCCCCGAACTGCTGGCGTCGGTGTCCGACAGGGTCGCCGCCGGTCAGCAACGGGCCATCGCAGCGGCCAATCAAGAACTGCTGACCACCTATTGGGCGGTCGGTGCCGACACTCTTGCCAGCGTCTGCAGGGCTGCTTGAGGTTCCCGCGGCGAGTAGCCACGGGTGTCGGGGAACCGTTCCCGCAGATCGGCGGCCGGCCAGTCGATGATCTTCGCGCCCATACGCGCCCTCCCGGCCGCTTGGCCGGATCCGGTAAATGTGCAGGACCGGCTTGCATAATTGCCCTGGTGCCACCAGATCACGCACGTTCGCGGGTTGCGTGAGGCGGCCTGACCGGCGGTAACGAGCGACGCCGGCGATCAACCGGCCCCTGCCGCTGTCGGAGGTCCGTGCCTGCAGTATCCCGCCGGTCGCGGCGACGCCCGCACTGGCACGGCGCTCGCGAGCACGATCCCAAGAAGCGTTATGCGGCGGCCGCATCCGGAACCTACTCCGTGTAGCGATCATTCACCGCCACCATCAGACCAATTACCCCCAGAAATATGGCCTGGCCGAGGCGTCCACGGCTGGGAATGGTCTCATCGGAGGCCTTTTCCAAGGGTTGGTAGTCCAGCAGAAACTGTCCGGACTGAATTGGACGTATCAGGCCGACATTTCCTACAAATGCCTTCCCTTTTCAGTTACCGGAAAGAGCTTTCCACACAAGGTGCAGGCCTTCTTCTTCACTGGGAAGTAAGCACTCAATGGCCGTTTCTACACCACCGGTGGTTCCACTGCTTTCTTCTTCATCGGTCTCTCCGTAACCCTGCAACCTTTAGCCCGCCGACTGACGTTTGACGGTCCGTCCGGCCGCCCGGCGACTGCCACACTTGGTAACTGACCCCGGCCGGAGCCTGGGCCGGAGCCGGTCAAAGTCCGACCACCTCTGCGCAGCGCGCCTTGCTGGCGTCATCCCAGACCTGCGCCCGCGTTGAGCGTGCCAGTCCACGTCAGACACCGGTAATACTCATCCTGTCGAGCCTGCTCCGGGCCGGCCAGTTCGGTGTACATCTCGCGCTCGACCCGGTTTATTTCGTTTCGGCCCGAACGTGCCGAGTTCAATTCGGTTCCGTTCGCCGGTGGTTTCGTGTTCTGGATGCATGGTCACCGGGGCGCACACCATCGGTCCCGGCATCCCTGGCGCCGGGTTTCTCGTCCCCGCTTGGCGGCTGGGCATCGCCCCGGACATCGTCATCCGCCGCCTCATTCGCTTCGGATGAGGTCATTGGGCATCGAGACGATCGTTGTTGAGCTGTAACACCTTTGGGGCGGCGGGCACGACCCAACGATGGAAGCGACGGAGGCGGAGTGACGGCCGACGTGGGACCGGGCGCTCCGGCCATCTAGGCGAGCAGGGCCGCGGGCCACCGAACGCTGGCTAGTGCCGGGCGCGTGGCCCACCGATCGCGCAGATGATGCTGATCGGCCGCGCCGGTTCGGTCAGTCGTTGCACTCGAGCTGGCGGCGGCGGACATCGTGGTGTCCGGAATCGTCAGCTCGACCAACACGGGTGCAGAAGCTCGCGTCCCGCTCACCGCTGTGGTGCAGGCGATTCGACGGACGAGCGGCACTGCGGCAGTTGTCCATGCACGGAACCGACCCAGCGGTCGTCGGAACGCCGGTCAGGGAAGGTGAGCATTTCCTGATGGCCGCGCAGTGCTCGGGGTGATCTTCTAGGGCGAACGCCAATCAGGAATGCTCACCCTTCCGGTGCTGACCAGGCTCCGCGTACGGGTCGCACGTTCTCGCCGGCACCCATCTCAAGTCGAACGACCCCGATCACCCGGCCACGAGTGGCCGGGTGAAGCATGGACCAGCAAGGTCGAGTCCCCCATGGTCCAGCTCATCAGGGAGCCGCAATGTCCGAACTCATCGTCATCGGGTACGACAACCCGGTGCACGCCCGCTCCGCCTACGACGAGGTCCTTGCGCTGCAAGCAGACTTCATCGCCGAACTGCGCGGCGTGGCCATCGTGACCGTCGACGCGGAGGGCAAGAACCACGTCGAAACCCCGCAGAAGATCGTCGGCCTGGGCGCCGCCTCGGGCGCCCTGTGGGGGATGCTGATCGGGCTGCTGTTCTTCGTGCCGTTCCTCGGCGCCGCGCTCGGCGGCGCCATGGGTGCACTGTTCGGCAAGCTGGCCAAGTCCGGGATCAACGACACCTTCCGCCAGCAGGTCCAAGAACTCCTGCAGCCCGGCAAGGCGGCCGTCGTGATCATGGCCGAGAAGATCACCGAAGACAAGTTCGCCGACCGGATGGCACCCTACGGCGGCACGTTGCTCAAGACGTCGCTGTCGGAGGCGGACGAACGGGAACTCGCCCACGATCTCAGCGCAACCGGAGCCGCGGAAAATCCATCAAGCTAGCAGACCCGGCGTAAATGGCGGGTGGCTGGTCGCGGGCAGCACGACAGGCCACAAGCCCCTCGAGTTGACCGATGGAACTTGAGGCGACGCGGCCGGCGGATCGGCTGTAGAGGGCAACAGAACCCGGTGGTGAGCCACCATGGTCCGGACGAGATGGTGAAGATCGGGCCGCAGCGATGCCGGTGGGCTTGAGATGATGCCGCCACTAGCACCACCGATGTGCAGCAACCGCCTGTGCCCCACGCGGGGTCGGCGGGCTGGCCAATACCGGAGATCCGATCACCGGGCAGAGTAGTTCAGGGCGCGGTGTAATGCGCAGGTGACCGTAGCTGCGGCGGTTTTCGCGGCCCTCGTCCTGGGCTTTGCCGTCACCGCCCGCTGGTTGAGCCGGGTCTACGTCACCGCGCCGATCACGTTCGTGGCGGCCGGTGCGGTGATCTCGGCGGTGACCCCCTCGACGACCGCGGACGTGACCGAGTTCGTGAAGGTGCTCGCGGAGGTGACCCTGGCGTTGATCCTGTTCCACGACGCCGCGCAGGTCCGCCCGAGACAGATCGAGGCCGACCGCGGGTTGATCCTCCGGCTGCTGCTGGTGGGCCTGCCGCTGACCGTGCTGTTCGGATTCCTCGCGGCCAGGGTGGCGTTCCCGGCGATGCCGGTCATGATCGCGTTGCTGCTCGCTGCCGCGTTGTCCCCGACCGACGCCGGCCTGGGCGCGGCGACCGTGCTGAACCCCGTGGTGCCCGTGCGGATTCGACGCACCCTGAACGTCGAAAGTGGCCTCAACGACGGGCTGGTCACCCCGGTTGTGTTGTTCGCGATCGCCGCCGCCGCCGGCGAGGAGGGGCTCAGCGCCGGCGCCAGTGTGGTTCGTGGTCTGTTCGACCTGGGCGTCGGTGCGGCGCTGGGCGCGGTCGTCGGCGCCGGTGGCGGCCTGGTCCTGGGCTGGTCCCGGCGACGCGGACTGAGCACCACCAGCACGCGATCCCTCGGCGTGCTGGTCCTGCCGGTCCTGGCGTATTGCCTGGTGGCGTTGATCCACGGCAACAGTTTCGTCGCGGCATTTGTCGCGGGCACCGCGTTCACCGCGGCGGCGCCCTGGGTCGACGAGGAGGAATCGGCGCTGGACCGGACGGAGGGGTTGTCCGAACTCCTGGGATTCGCGGTGTGGCTGATCTTCGGTCTTGCCGTGTTCCCCCTCATTCGTGATCAGATCGGTTGGCGTGAGCTGCTCTTCGCGCTGTTGTCGTTGACCGCGTTTCGGATGATTCCGGTCGCGGTCTCGCTGATCGGATCCGGTCTGCGAATCCCGAGTGTCGCGTTCATCGGCTGGTTCGGTCCCCGAGGCCTGGCCTCGGTGGTGTTCGCGCTGCTCGCGGTCGAGGACCTGGAGGTTGACGACTCGCTCCGCACGGCCGTCTCGACGATCGCGTTGACGGTGCTGCTCAGTGTCGTCCTGCACGGCGTGACCGCCGACCTGTTCGCCGCCCGGTATGGGGCATGGGTCGACCGGGAACGCCCACGGGCCGAGACCGCGCCGGCCACCGAACCACGCGTCCGCCGGTCCGTGGTGCCCCGATGGCACAGCCAAACCTGACATCGGGGTGTGTGTCGGCGACCGGCCGGTGACGCCCTGCGGGTCCGGCCGCCACCGGAGGTGACCGGCTTCGTCGTCTGACGGCGTTGTGACGGCGCTGTTGTACCCGAGAGCCCGGTGTCGAGCGGTTGGCCACCCGGCCCCTGGGGGCCCCGTCCCCCGCCAGGATCCGTTCGCGCTCTCTGTCGGTTGCGGGTCAGGCGCGCGGAAGTCACTGCCATGCACGGTGACGGCCCAGATCACGAACAGGTCGAACCCGATGACGAGCAGGGCCCAGATCGGGTAGTACGGCAGCCAGGCGAAGTTGGCCAGGATGCTGAACGCCGCGACGATGATCGCGATGGTTCTCGCCCAGACCCGGCCGAAGAACAACCCGACGCCCGCGCACAACGCGACGAGGCCGATCAGGACGTGCCCCCAACCCCAGGCGGTGGGGGTCAACTCGAAGAGCCACTTGTTGGTGACCACATAGAGGTCGTTGTCCAGGAGACCGACGATTCCCTGGATCATCCCGAAAACCCCGACCAGCATGAGGACGAGGCCCGCTGCTGCTGTGATTCCCAGGGCCGTTCCGCCCGGCTCGACCGCGGGCCCGGCGGGTTGCCCTGTAGCCATTGTCAGATCCCCCTGGTGAGATAGCTGGACAAACCTCACTGTCGCAGATCCCGGCCGTGGGCGCAGGGCCGAAGCTTCCTCGAGCGCAGCCGTTTCCCGCGTGCCGGCTCGCTTCCCGACGCCGACACATCGAAGGTTAGGAGCAACCGGTGACCTACTCGATTCTTGGCTTCGATCCGTCCAACGGGGATCTGGGGGTTGCCGTGCAATCCAAGTTCCCGGGTGTGGGAGGCCTCGTGCCCTACGGGGAAGCGGGAGTCGGAGTTGTCGCGACCCAGGCCTTCGCGAATCCCCGGCACGGGTCGGTGGGCCTGATGCTGCTGAAAGGCGGCGCCACTCCGCAGCAGGCCGTCGACATCCTGCTCAACGGCGACGTTCAGCCGCACAAGCGCCAATTCGCGCTTCTTGACAGCACCGGGCACAGCGCTGTCCATACCGGGGCGGACCTCGACGGCTGGGACGGATGGTCCGGCAGTTCGACCGGGGATTGCTGCATCGCGCTCGGGAACGGCCTCGCCGGCAGCGATGTCGTGCACGGCATGGTCGGTACGTTCCAGCAGGCGACCGGTCCGCTCGCCGAACGTCTGATGACGGCGCTGGCGGCGGGCGAACACGCGGGCGGCGACATCCGCGGGCTGCAGTCCGCCGCACTGCTGGTTCTGCGGCGTAATGGCGGCTACGGGTCGCTGGACGACCGCCATGTCGTGATCTCGATCTACGACCATCGACAGCCGATCCAGGAGCTGCAACGGTGTTACGCGTTGCACCGGATGTCCTACTTTCCGAGCGAGCCGTCGAATCTGGTGCCGATCGGGCCCGAGCTGGCGGTCGAACTGAAGGTGATGATGACCCGTCGGGGATTCTATTCCGGTGACCTCGACGACCGTTGGGACGACGCAATCCAGCGGCGGCTCGAGCTCTTCCTCGGCAGCGAGAATTATGACAATCGGATCGAGAACGGCGGACTGTTCGATCTGGAGGTGCTTGCCGACCTGCGCCGCCGATACGGCCGAACCGAGAAACAGTAGACGCGTGGTGCGCGGCGGCGCGTCCGTTTCAAGGGCCGGTCACCCGCCACAAATGAGGCGCTCGGCCACGCCGTGTGGTGTATTCGGGTCGCCAACCGGATCCCTGATGAAATGAGGTAGCAATGTGCAGATGGATGGCCTACCTGGGTGACCCTGTGCTGGCCGAGGAATTGGTGTTCCGTCCGGTCCACTCGATCATCGATCAGAGCCTGCACGCAAATCTCACCGGGGTCACCACGAACGGCGACGGTTTCGGCATCGGCTGGTACGGGGACCGACCGGAGCCGTCCATCTACAAGGGCACGCATCCCGCCTGGAACGACGAAAACCTGCGCGAGATCGCCGGGCAACATCCGCACCCCGCTGCTGTTCGCGCACGTCCGGGCGTCGAGCGGGACGCCGGTCCAGCGCAGCAACTGCCACCCCTTCCGGCACGGCCGCTGGTTATGGATGCACAACGGGTCACTCGCCAATTTCGGTGAGGTCCGGCGTGACCTGCAGATGGCAGTGGACCCGACCCTGTTCCGGCAGATCGAGGGATCGACCGACTCCGAAACGCTTTTCTTCCTGGCCCTGACCTTCGGCCTGACCGAGGATCCGCCGAACGCGGTGGCCCGCGCCGTCGGGTTGGTGGAAGACGTCGGTCGGCGTCACGGAGTGAAATACCCGGTGCACATGACCGTGGCAGCGAGCGACGGTGATTCCATTTGGCTGTTCCGTTACTCGACGGAGAAGAGCACAAGTTCGTTGTACTACTCGACGGACGCCCGGCAGGTCCGTCAGCTGTATCCAGAACTGCAGGTCCTGACCGAACTGGGAGACGATTCCCGCTTCATCGTCTCCGAACCCCTGCGCGACCTACCGGGAGCCTGGAACGAGGTGCCGGACGGATCGTGGGGGCGCGTGCACCGCGGTGGACAGGAGATACAGCCTTTCACGCCGGTCCGCAGCACCTGAGGGAACACCGTCAGCGAGCCAACCCGAGCCGGAATGCTTCGAACGTGAACCGGTCGGCAAGGCGTGGGATAGTTGGGGCCGGAAGAGGTGGCGCTCCGGACGACCACGCCAGTCGCAAGCTGGCCTCAGCTCCGCCCGGGCCAGACCGTGAAAAAGTCGTTGCGGTACGCCGGGCGTCAGCCCAGGACCATGCCCTCGGCGGAGCCCGACGACTTCGGGTCCGGCAGTCGCATCATCCGGAACGAGTTGAACAGGCCGATCAGCCCGGCGAGGATCGGGATCAGCAGGGCGATCTGCAGCGCGAGCGGCCGCGCTTCTGTATTGATCCGGACGATCTCGGCCTGGGTTGCCGGGGGTTGACCCGCGAGTTGCTCGACGAGCGCGGTGTTGCTCATCACCTCCGCGTCGTCCTCCAACGCTGTGGCGACCTGCTGCTGTTCGGTTGCCGACAGCACGGTGCTCGATTCGGCCAGGCTGGTGAACGCGAAGGACAACGAGGCCAGCATGATGGCCCCGGCGAACGCCAACCCGAAGGAAAGGCCGAAGGACCCCGCGGCGGAGTTGACCCCGGCCGCCTCGCTGACCCGTTCCTCGGAGATCGGGGCCAGCGTGTAGTTGTTCAGCTGCGACACCAAGAGCCCCAGCCCGGACCCAGCAATGACCAGCGGGACGAGCAGGTACCAGCCGGAATCCGCCCGCGGCACGATCGGGATCAGCACCACCAACCCGGCCGTGAGCAGCACGAAGCCCCATCGGATGATGCCGGCCGGGCGCCCGCGGCCTCGGCCCTGCAGGCTCTCCCGGTCAAGGGTCGGGCTCCCCAGACGGGCTACTCCCGAGACCAGTTCGGCCAAGCCTGGACCGACGACGTCACGGTCGGCGGAGGCCACAATGGCTGCGGGACGAGGGATGACATCCTCCGCAGCTTGGCCGTCAGGTCCACGATCGCCGGTGACGACGTTCGCCGTAACTATTCCATTTGTTCCCCGGTCGACTCCGGTGCGCTAACGGCGTCGCGACCCTGAACCAGGCCCGAACGAGAAAGACGTAATCCCCGAAGTACCGCCGCCTGGCATCCACCCATGGACTCATGAAGGCCCACGTCGCCGTGGAACATGCCAAGCTCAGGTGGTCACCATGCTTGCCCGCGATCGTCCTGACCGGTCTGGCCGGCTGGCATCTGCCCTACGCACAGAACCCGGCGCAGCACCCAGCGAACCTGTTCGACCTGGGACCGGTGGGCACCGACCTCGACTTATTTCCTGCACCCCAACCGCCCCGACACCACTCGTGACCTGCGGCAACACCCCTTTAAAAGATCAACCTTGTCAAGGAAACTCCGGCCAGTGCCTCACCGGCGTTTGCTCGGTAGGTAACCGCTGCCGACCATCAGGTCGGCGGTCGCGGAGACATGGATCCGGAGTTCGCGGCGGGCCCGCTCGGGGTCACCGGCGAGGATGGCCGTCAGTAGGGGAGCGTGCGACTGGGCTTTGAGTTTGCGGGTATCGGGCGGCTGCTGAGACAGCCGCAGCGCCGATGTCATGTATGCCTGGATCTGACGCTCGGCCTCGACAAGTCGGGCGGAACCGGACAGTTCCGCGATGAAGCGGTGCAACGCCGAGTCTGCTAGCCGAAACTCTTGCTGCGAAAGCCCTTTCCGGTGTGTCGCATCGGTCAGCGTGATCAGGTGTTCCCGCGCTTGGTCGGTGAGCTGGTTGCCGGCGACCAACTCGGCCGCCCGGGCGGAGGCTTCCCCGGACACCGCGGTCCGCCAGATCGTGAGGTCCTCGAACTCCTCGGCGGTGGGGAGCTGAACGTTCTCGATCGATGCCCATGGAGCGTCGGCGTTGACAAAGGTGCCGCCTCCACGGCCCCGTTTGGTCTCGACCATCCCATAGTCACGCAACACCTGAAGAGCGGCGCGAACGGTCATCGGCGCGACGTCGAACGCCTGCGCGAGTTCGCTTTCCGGCGGCAAGCGGTCGCCGGGGCGGAGGTCACCGGACGCGATGAGGTCACCGATCCGGCGGACGATCGCCTCGCTGATACCTGCGGCGGGCATCGGTGCGAACAACATCTGCTCGTGGGCTTGCATCTTTAACCTCTAGTCTCTATAGTATAGAAGTATTGTACGCCTTCCGGTCCTCAAAGAAGAGAGCCCCCACGTGACCCCACCCTTGCGAGTTGCCATCCCGGCGAGACTGTCCTCCGGCGACGACGGCGACGAACGCGTTCTTGGCGCCAACCGACTTCTGCACGACGTCGCCGCCCTCGTGCGGCGCACCGGACTGACACCCGTTGTGGTCGATGAAACCGTCGATCTCGGTGACTTCGCCGGCCTGGTCCTGCCCGGTGGTGGCGACATCGATCCGGCGATCTACGGCGGCACCCATTCGGACGCGGTGTACGACGTCAACCCCGAACAGGACGCCCTCGACCTGAGTCTGGCCCGGGCGGCCCTCCTGACCGGGCTTCCGACCCTCGGCATCTGCCGCGGGGCCCAGGTACTCAACGTCGCGGCCGGCGGGACGCTGATCGCCGACCTACCGCCCAGTGCCGTCGAACATCTTCACCGACCGAACCCCGGTGAAGCGTTGGACTTCCTCTGGCACCCCGTCACGTTGGCACCGTCGCGGCTGCGTGAGCACCTCGGGGTCGAGGAGATCACCGTCGCTTCCGGTCACCACCAGGGCATCGATCGTCTGGGAACGGGCCTGATCGCAGGCGCTGTCGCCGCCGACGGACTGGTCGAGGCGTTCGAGGACGAGTCCGGCCGAGTGCTCGGCGTGCAGTGGCATCCCGAGGCGAGCGGAGCGCCCGCCGCGGAGCGGGACGCTCCTTTCCTGGTTTTCGCGCAGACGGTTCACGAGCAGTCGGGTCGGTGCGCTCATGTCTAGCCTCGATGCACGGGAAGCCAAGAATCGTGCGGCAATTGCCGTCGACGCCGCGCGTGCCACGATCCTGGGCACGCATCGGGCCATTCATGCCGCCGCCGAGACCGGGCTCCAGGAGTTTCGGTCGGTACGGTTGCTCGCCGATGGGATCCGCGCCGCCACCGGCGTGACCGCTCAGGTGGGGGTGGGCAGCCTCCCGACCGCTCTGCGAGCCGAGGCCGGGCACGGCGAACTTGTCATCACCCTGTGCGCCGAGTACGACGCGCTCCCCGAAATCGGCCACGGCTGCGGTCACAACGTCATCGCCGGTGCAGCTCTCGGGGCATTCACCGCGCTGGTTCCGATGGTCGACGACCTCGGCATCACCGTTCGGCTGCTCGGAACTCCCGCTGAAGAGAACGCCGGCGGCAAGGTCACCATGCTCGATGAGGGCGCCTTCGACGGCACCCACGCCGCCTTGATGGTCCATCCCGCCGGTGCGGACACCATCGAAATGGACACCTTCGCCTCAGCTCTCGTCCATGTCGAGTTCGTCGGGCGTGAAGCGCACGCCAGCGCCAGTCCGCATCTGGGGATCAACGCCTTGGACGCATTGACGATCATGCTCATCGCAATCGGGTTGGCCAGGCAGCAGTTCGAACCGCTGCAGCAGCTCCACGGTGTTGTCGAGCATGCCGGCACGGCGCCGAACGTCATCCCCGGACGAGCCGCCGGCCGCTGGATGGCCCGAGCTGCCGACACCGAGGCGTTGCAGCGGGTGATCGACGTGGTCAGGCGATGCGCCGAGGGGGGCGCGCACGCCGCCGGCGCACAGGTCGAGATCACCGAGGCTGCGTTCCGGTACGCCAACCTGCGATCGGACCCCGATCTGACCGCGTCGTACATCGCTAATCTCCCCGGGGTTGGCCGTCACCCGGGGCCGCTCTGGCCCAAGGCCGGCTCGACCGACATGGGCAACATCTCGCATCGCTTTCCGACCATCCACCCGATGATCGGTCTCGCCGAACCGTCGGTCGTCTTGCACACCTCGCAGATGGCCGCTCTGGCGGGCGCCGAACCAGGCGACCGGGCAGTGCTCGATGGCGCCTACCTCCTCGCCGCCACGGCCGTCGATGCAGCCCTCACGCCGGCGCTGCGCGAACGGCTGATCACCACCGCAACCCGCTCCACCTGAGCAGACCACCAGTCACCAGCTGCCCGCCAGGCGGGCGCCGTCAAACCCACCCTCAACGTGAAAGGGGCTCCACCATGTCCCAAACCGCAGCAGTACGCCCGATCAAGTCCCGTCCGCCCCGTCGTCAGATCATCGCCGGCGTGGTCGGGATGATGCTGGAGCTCTACGACTGGCAGGTCTTCGGCTTCATGGCCGTCTACATCGGCGCTCACGTGTTCAACCCGGCCGATCCCTTCGCCGGGTTGCTGAACACTCTGCTCGTGTTCGCCGTCGGCTTCCTGATGCGACCCATCGGCGGGGCGATCCTCGGCGCCTACGCCGACCGCCGCGGCCGGAAGGCCGGCATGATGCTCGGCTTGATCATGCTCGGCGTGGGCTCCTTGATGATCGCCGTGGTGCCCACGTATTCGCAGGTCGGCTCGGTGGCGGGTTTCATCCTCGTCGCCGCCCGAATCCTCCAAGGCATCGGCGTGGGTGGCGAACAGGGAGCAGCGGTCTCGTTCCTCAGCGAGATCGCACCGGAAGGAAAGCGGGCTCTCTACAACGCGTTCGGATACATCGCCAGTTCCATCGCCGTGGTGTTCGCCGTGCTCTTGGCCGCGGTTCTGCCCGCGCTCCTGGGTGACGCGGCGATGGGCGACTGGGGTTGGCGCATCCCGTTCGTGATCGGTGCACTGTTCACGGTCTACGCGATCATCATGCGCCGCACCATGACTGAGACCGAGCAGTTCGTCCAGGCCAAGGAGGCCGGCGGGCAACCGGGCGGGTCCCTTTCGCTGCTGTTCCGTGGCTATTGGAAGCAGTGCCTGCTGACCGTCGCCTTCGTCGCCGGGAGCACCTTCACCTACTACGTGTTCGTGCTGCAGTACTCGACGTTCGCCCACATCGTGACCGGGATCGAGCTGTCGGCGGCGCAGTTGCTGACCGCATTGGTGATCATTGTGTTCGCCGCGCTGCAGCCCGTCTACGGCTGGCTCTCGGATCGGATCGGACGCAAGAAGGTCCTGCTGTTCTCGGTCATCGGCACCCTGGTCACCATGTGGCCGGCCCTGCTACTGGTCACCGATAACGCCGCCGTCGTCATCGGTCTTCAGCTTCTGGTCGTCGTGCCGGTAGCGGCGGCGGCGTCGGTCGCCAACGCCACCCTCGCCGAACTGTTCCCCACCCAGGTGCGCGCGCTCGGAGTTGCCTTCCCATACGCCATCTCCGTTGCGCTCTTCGGTGGAACCGCGCCATTCGTCATGACGTACCTGGCGGGCACCGGCCACGTCGCGCTGCTAGGGCTCTACGGCACCGCACTGCTCGCATTGACAACGGTAGCGATCCTGGCCATGCGCGAACGGTCCCAACAGCCATTGATCTCCGCCGCGCCACATCACTGCGACCCATCACAAGGACGGTTCAGCACAGACCCCGCCCCGAACCGGCCTTCCACGACCCGGCCATGATCCAGGTCGCCCTGCTGCACGCGATCGCCGCCGGCCCGCGGCGCCGACCGGTTCGAACCGCAGATGCTCCACCGCATCCGCGACACCGAACAACAACAGGCGACGGCGAAACGGACGACCGCACAAGCATTCTGCCCGCTACCTCCGCCGAACCGACCCGGTCCTGGACATGAACACCACCTTCACCCACCACCTCGTCCCCACCCACGAGCTGCCCACCCACGACCGGGGCCGGCCCGTCAGGACCGCGGTCGCGGGCACGCAACGCCGCATGCGGGTGTCCGCCCTGGCCGCCGCCGCCAACCCGTCAGTGCAACGGGTGGATACCTGGCACCTGCTGGACGATGCGATCCGGCAGCTGACCGTCGTGCACGATGCCGGTCTGCCCTGCGAGCAGGAGATCAAACGGGTCCGGCGGCTGCTGGATCGCCTCGGTTCCTACGAGCGGTACTGGCTCTACCCCGGCGCGGCCCTGCTGTCCGAGCTGGGCGAGCTCCTGGACACCAAGCGCACCGACCAGCTGCTGGAACAGGTGAACACCGCCACCCGGCTGCTGTCCGAGTTCGGCGACCAGGCGGCGATGTTCGACCGCACCCGGCCACTGCCGGACCAGGAGCTGGCCGCGCGCGCCGGAAACCAGCAGTTCTACACGGTGCTGCTGGCCGACCATAGCGGGGAAACCGCCGGCATCGACGACCTGACGCCGCGGCTGCGGTCGCTGCGGCAGTCTGCCGACGACGTGCGGATCGAATACCTGGTGGTCACCAGCGTCGAGGACGCGATCACCGCGGTCGCCCTGAACGGGGACATCCAGGCCGCGATCATCCGGCACGACCTGCCGCTGCGGTCCACCGACCGGCTCCCGCTGATGACCCGGCTGCTGGGTGTCGAGCGCCACCCGGTCGCCACCGACCGGCTGTACGAGTCGACCGAATGCGGCCAGTGGATCCGGGAGCTGCGCCCGCACATCGACCTGTACCTGCTGACCGACGAGTCCATCGCCGCCGGCCTTGACACCGAACCCGATGTCTACGACCGCACCTTCTACCGGCTCAACGACGTCACCGACCTGTACAGCACCGTCATCGCCGGGATCCGCCGCCGCTACGCCACCCCGTTCTTCGATGCGCTCCGCGCCTACGCCGCGTCCCCGGTGGGCCAGTTCCACGCCCTGCCGGTCGCGCGGGGCGCCAGCATCTTCAACTCCAAATCACTTCAGGACATGGGCGAGTTCTACGGCCGGAACATCTTCATGGCCGAAACCTCCTCCACCAGCGGCGGTCTGGACTCCCTGCTGGATCCGCACGGCACCATCCGACAGGCCATGGACAAGGCCGCCGCCACCTGGAACGCCGAGCAGACCTACTTCGTCACCAACGGCACCTCCACCGCGAACAAGATCGTCGTCCAGGCGCTGACCCAGCCCGGCGACATCGTGCTGATCGACCGCAACTGCCACAAGTCCCACCACTACGGACTGGTGCTGGCCGGCGCAAACCCGCTGTACCTGGATGCGTACCCGCTGGCCGACTACGCCCTGTACGGCGGCGTCCCGCTGACCGCGATCAAGCAGGCGCTGCTGGACCTGGAAGCGGTGGGCCGGCTGGACCGGGTCCGGATGGTGCTGCTGACCAACTGCACCTTCGACGGCATCGTCTACAACCCGCTGCAGGTAATGCAGGAGATCCTCGCGATCAAACCGGACATATGCTTCCTGTGGGACGAGGCCTGGTACGCCTTCGCCACAGCCGTCCCGTGGGCCCGGCAGCGGACCGCGATGGTCGCCGCCGACACCCTCACCCAGCAGCTCGCCTCACCGGAATGCGCCCAGCAGTACGCCGCCTGGCGCGAGGCCATGGCCGGCGTGGACCGGGCCGACTGGGCCGCCCACCGGCTGCTGCCCGATCCCCAGCTCGTCCGGGTCCGCGTCTACGCCACCCACTCCACGCACAAGTCGCTGTCCGCGCTGCGGCAAGCGTCGATGATCCACATCCGCGACCAGGACTTCGACCGGCTCACCCGCGAGCAGTTCGGCGAGGCGTTCCTGACCCACACCTCGACCTCCCCGAACCAGCAGCTGTTGGCCTCCCTGGACCTGGCCCGCCGGCAGGTCGACATCGAGGGCTTCCAGATGGTCCGCTCCGCCTACACCATGGCGTTGGCCTTCCGGAAAAAGGTCAGCACCGACCCCGTCATCAGCAGCTGGTTCCACATCCTGGACCAAGCCGACCTCGTACCCGAACAGTTCCGCACCTCCGGGGCCCGTTCCTACCAGCAGGACGCCGACGGCGTCCTCGACGGGTGGAACGAGGCCTGGCAGGACGACCAGTTCGTGCTGGACCCCACCCGAGTCACCCTGTACATCGGGGACACCGGCATGAGCGGCTTCCAGTTCCGGGAAGACGTCCTCATGCGACGGTTCGGCATCCAGATCAACAAGACCTCAATCAACAGCGTGCTGCTGATCTTCACCATCGGCGTCACCTGGTCCAGCGTCCACTACCTGCTCGACGCGCTGCGCCGCACCGCCGAACAGCTCACCAAGACCCAGGACGCGGCTGGCCCCGCCGACCGCGCCCTTCACCGCCGGAAGATCGAAAACCTCACCCTCGGGCTGCCTGCCCTGCCGAACTTCAGCGACTTCGACTCCGCGTTCAAGGCCGACCCCCGCTGCCCTGACGGCGACATGCGAACGGCCTTCTACGGCGGGTACACCGAGACCAACCGCGAATACATCCCACTGGACGCGGCGCAGACCCTGGTCGACGGAGGCCGCACCCTGGTCTCCGCCAACTTCGTCGTCCCCTATCCACCCGGATTCCCGATCCTGGTACCCGGCCAGATCGTCTCCACCGACATCCTCGACTTCCTGCGACGGGTCGACGTCAAGGAAATCCACGGCTACCGACCCGAACTGGGCCTGTCCGTATTCACCGAAACCGCCCGCCATCACCTCGAGCTCCTCCGAGGGAACCTGGCCGACATCCCAGACACCGTCGCCGATCCGGCCGCCCCCGCGCCGGCGCACGGTCCGCAGCGGACACGGTGACCCTTGCCGTCGGCCAGATCAGTTACACCCGTCTTCCGGACAGTCCCCCGATCAGTTACACCCGCTCTCCGTCCACTCCTCCTGGATGGAAGAGGTCCTGTAGATCGGCTTCGAGAGCGGCGAGTTCGGCTTCGTGCTTCTCCGCGGTGGAGGAGATCGGCTTTAATAGACTGCGTATTGCGTCGGATTCAACAGCGACTCCCACGCATGGCCGTCCCCGCAAATGTTCCTCCTGACCGTCCCCGCAAATGTTCCTCCTGACCGCCGACAGCCTGCTCAATGCACCGCCAAACCACCATGTATCGCGGCGGCCTCATCAGATTCAGTTCACGATTGGTGAAAGGTAGGGCGGCCGATCGCCTGCCTTCATGTCGAGGCCGGTGACCGGCCGCTGTTTACGTCTTAGGGCGCAGGTAACTTCTGCTCATGGCACTCGTCCGCTTCATCGACGGGTCGGCAGCGGGGCAAGACCGCGACCGTGGAGGATGCGGCGATCATCGGTGAAGGTCGGTACCGGTTCAAGAAGCGCGAGATCACGAAGACCGGCGGCAGGAACTACTACTTGAAAGCCGTTCCGAAGAAGCGCTGGATCGACAAGAAGATCCCGGAGTGGACGGCTGCCCTCGATGACGATCGGCCGGACTAACTCTTTGGGGTGAGCGGGTTCCTGGAGGAAGGCGTTCGGGACCGCATCGTCGAGCGGTGCGTGGTGCGCTGGGAGCACCATTGGGGACGCCAGTTCCGGCGGCCACGTCGCTGGCCGGCGTCGGTGGGACTTTTCACGGAATGCGGCGACCGCTGGAGATGGTGACCGCAGACCAGACGCCCGACTCCCGCCAACCCCGGGGGTGGCGTGATCATCGGGGTGGTGCAGGGTGTATTCGTGTACCGACGACAGGTCCACGACCGGTAGGAAGGTTGACCATGGCAGAGCAGGACGTTGGTCCCATCGATTATCTGGCGCTTGAGTTTCCGCAGGCCAAGATCACCGGCGAGGGAATGGCGGCGCTGCTCGATCTCGTCGACCGGGGGATCATCCGGATCCTCGACCTTCGTTTCGCCGTCCGCGGCGAGGACGGCTCGATCACGGCGGTCGCACTGGCAGACCTGGATCACGATGGCAAGCTCGACCTGGCCGTGTTCGAGGGTGCCCAGTCCGATTTGCTGGACAACGACGACCTGTCAGAGGCGGCCAATCTCGTCGCGCCGGCGAGTGCGGTCGGCCTCTTGGTGTACGAGAACATTTGGGCCGGACCGTTCGTCACCGCGATGCGTAACGCCGGGGCCGAGGTGATGGCGAGCGGTCGGATCCCCGTCGACGCCGTCATCGCGGCGTTGGACGACCTCGAGTCGGCAAGAACCTGAACGACCCCAGATCAGAACGACCAGTCAACGAGAGGACGGGAAGCCATGGGACTGCTCCGCGGTATAGCGAGAACCGCCGCCATCGCCGGCACGGCGACGGTCGTATCCAACCGGGTGTCACGGCGGCAGCAGGGTCGGTGGGCTGCGAAGGAGCAGAAGGCCGCCGACGAGCAACAAGCTCAGGAAGCGCAACAGCAGCCGCAGTACGCCCAGCAACCGCAGTACGCGCAGCAACCGCAGTATGCGCCGCCGCCGCAGTATGCCCCGCCGCCGCAGTACGCCGAGCAACCGCAGTACGACCAGGCCCCCGCCGCGCCGTCCACCGACGACATGCTCGAGCAGTTGCAGAAGCTCGGCGAGCTGAAAACGGCCGGGGTGCTCACCGAGGCCGAGTTCCAGGCGCAGAAGGCGAAGATCCTCGCGCGTTGACCGGTGCGGTTCGAGCGGCACGTTGTTATCGCCGGTTGCCCGGAACACCGATCATTCATCAAACCTTTCGGGCCATCCGCCGGACATGATTCCTGCCGATGACAAGCGATGTGGTCGGCGTCCTTCAAACGCGCAATCCCGCCAGGTCGGGTGGTGGCCGTCATCCAGCGTCCACCTGCCGCATAGAGGTGATTCGGCGGCGGTCATCCAAGGCGAACAATCCGTCGTCCTCGGACGTATGACCACGCATCCAAACAGGCCTTGATCTCGCCCTCAACGATCCATTCGTACTTCACGGATGCAAGGAAGCGGACCTCGGCGACCGCTTCGTGAGCCGGCGCTTTGCGGAACTGATAACGACCGTGCCGGTGGGAGCTGTAGGCGGCGCGTCAGGTGCGCCGAGCCACAAACACCTTACATCCGGCGGATTCCGGCCCGGCGGGCAGGATGTCGCCAAGATCGTGGACGGCGACCAGCTCCAGTCCGCTGGCCGCCATCGCGATGGTCACATCACCGACGGTATGCGTTCGCTGACAGTGAATCTCGACCTCGACACCGGTTGCATCGGTAACCTCGAGACGTGCGATCTGGGTCCGCGACAGCGGGTCGTACGCAGCGCGCACAGTCACCGAACGTGATGGTGATCGTTGGAGATACACAAGACGATTCTCGACCGGGTCGTCCAGACGTTCGGTGGTGACGTCAAAGACCGCCGACCCCCCGGGCGTCAGGGCACGGCCGAACGAAGCGAGAGCTGAGTGCAGATCGTCCGTTGTCGTGAGGTAGTTGAGCGCCTCAAACTGGCAGGTGACCAGGTCGACGGTTTGGGGCAGGCACAGCTGACGCATATCCTGGAGCAGGAATTTTGCCCGGTTGCCGAC
Source organism: uncultured Actinomycetota bacterium (assembly GCA_963695045.1). Lineage (GTDB taxonomy): Bacteria > Actinomycetota > Actinomycetes > Mycobacteriales > Nakamurellaceae > Nakamurella. The sequence continues at coordinate 995,797 of CAVOFW010000017.1, read as the reverse complement.
GTTCTTCACGACCGCGACCTCCAGCATCTGAGAGGAGAGGTCGACCCCCCAGACCGGACCGGATTCGACCCGGCACAGGTAGTCGACAAACGTACCCGTCCCACAACCTATGTCGGCGGCCGAGGCGAATCGTAAAGAGTACCGATTCCGGATCCATTCGAAGGTCAGCCGCATCTCCGGGAATGATCGATCCCCCAGCAAGGCGTCATAGAGCTTCGCGAACCGTCGGTAAGGTGCGTTCCCCGACGCGGTGTCGGTCATGGGTGCCCTGGACGCATCGCCGCCCGGGTCAGGCGCGCGAGGCAGGCGCGGCGGACCAGGACTGGGCGGAGGCGGCCCTGACGACCTCGAATTCCTTGGCGACAAGTTCAGCGATCCCTTCGTCCGCCTGCTGGTGTGCCTTCATCATGGGGGTCAGTATGCCCAGGTCGACTCACCCCACGCAAAGCGCGCCCGTCTCCGGAATGCGACAGTCTGTCGCAGCCCTTCAACTGATCCCGGGATGAACGCGCACAAGGGCCGTCACGCGATTACCCGCGCGCCTAGCGGTCATCGCGGTGCACCGTTGTTGCCCGGCACGGTCGACCTGTAGCTCTCGCCCAGGTGCCCAGTCGTCGGCTGGTCCGAGCTACCCGTGGTGACCCGGTGCGGGAGACGTGCTTCGTCTGACCGTCTTCCAGATCTCGGAGACGACCAGAATCGTCACGGCCAGCCCGGTGCAGGAGAGCCATTGCTTGAAGGTCAGCCTGGTGGCGTCCCGAAACCGGTTGAGACGCGCGCTGACCTCCGGCCGCTTGGTGGCCCGGGCGGGAGCGGTGATGGGCAGTAGGACTTTGGACGTGGTGGATCTGACCGAGTTGTTCGTGCATTGGCAGGCCGGGAGGTCTCAGGTGCGGATCAGCGAGAGCCTGAATCTGGACCGGAAGACGGTGCGGAAGTTCCTGGCCCCGGCGCTGGCCGAGGGGCTGGCGCCGGGCGCCCCACCGGCCGGTGAGCTGGTCTGGGCACAGCGGATCGCGGGGTGGTCCCCGGGGTTTTCCGATGCCCGGCTGCGGCAGGTGACGTCGCCGGCGATCGAGGCGCACCGAGACTACATCGTCGCGCAACTCAAGGACGACGGGACCGGTCTCGACGATCAGCGCCCGTCTGTCCGCGGAGCGGGGGCTGATGGCGTCGGAGTCCTCGGTGCGGCGGTGGATCACGGCGAACCTGGCCGAAGAGGCCGCCCGGCGTCGGGTTACCGGGGCACCGTCGGCCTCGGTGTCCGCATTGCCCTGACTGCCGACTTGATCCTCTACTCGATCCGAGCGCCAAACCCCGACGCCGGGCACCGGCATGGTGCCACCACAGGACCGCAAGATCGATCAACGAGCCCGTGCCACTTCGCCCAACCGGGCCGACCCCGGAGATCCGCCGGGCGAGCGCAGCGGAAGGCACGTGTTAGGCGGAGTTCACTCAACGTTCACCTGTCGGCCGACGGGCAGGGGCATGCTGTTCCTACACCCGGCCCGGTGAAAAACCGGCGTCGGGTGTGCCAATGAATTCCTGGGTCGGGCAAACCGTCAGAGGAAAGTCCGCTCAAATGGCATCGCGTCCTCGCTGTTCGACCGTCGGTGCTTAAGATGGCGTAATTGTCGGCGACGACGTGCAGTTCCCGCCCCTGCTCTCACCGTCTCCGTGGATGCCTTGATAAGACAGAGCACCAGCAGCGGCGTGCGTCCCGATGGGCCACTGTCTTGGCCTCACCGAAAGGCTGATCAATGTTCAACGACAACGGCTCCTTCCTGCTAGCGCTTTTCGAGATCTTCCTGTTCTTCGCCTGGTTCATGTGCCTGTTTTGGATCTTCGGGGACATCTTCCGCAGCAAGGACCTGGGCGGTGTGGCCAGGACCCTCTGGGTACTGTTCGTGATCTTCGTTCCGTGGCTGGGCATCCTGGTGTACCTGATCGTCCGTGGGCGGGGCATGCAGGAACGCCAACTAGAGCAGGCCATCCAGATGCAGCGAGCCCAGGCCGAGTACATCAAGTCCGTGGCCGGCAGCTCCCCCACGGGCGCCGCCGATCAGATCGCGTCGGCGAAGGGCCTGCTCGACACCGGTGCGATCACGCAGGCAGAGTTCCAGCAGCTCAAGGCGAAGGCGCTTGCCACCTGAACACAGGACGCCGGCCCACCCAACCCTGCAGGAAACTGAGGTCATGGGGCACAGCTATGGTGGGCGGGAGATTCTCTCCTACAGACTGCGACGACCGCTCACCACGGCCTCGTCAGAGATGTTCACGCCACCGCTCGGATCCGAACTCGAGGACCCAGGATTGCGGCGTGGAGCCGCAATGACACCGACCGAACCCAGCCGATCAGGAGAACCGATGGCCGTTCACGGCGCCTCCGCCAACCCGAGCGTCGACCGTTCCGGCCCAGCCAACGACAGGAGCCAACAAACCACGGCGAACGCGCATGGCCGACCCACCGTCAGGAGTCAAGACCACGATCGACGAGTCCGGGTGCGTGCCTGGAGGGTGGCCGCGGTCCTGATCCTGATTGCCGCTGGAATCGCCGGATGCGGATCCGGCACTACCGCAACATCGTCGTCGTCGTCGTCGACGTCCTCTTCATCGGCATCGTCGGCTTCATCTGCAAAGTCGTCAACGGGAACGTCGACTTCGGCCAGCTACCCGGCCGGCAAGGAACAGATCTGCCAGGCCCGCGACGAACTCAGGACGTCGATCACCGCATTGACCGACCAAGGCCTCCTGACCGCTGGTACAACCGCGATCAAGGCCTCCGTCGACCAGGTCCAAACGAATTTCGATGCCGTCAAGACGGCCGCGAAAGATGACTACCACTCCCAGGTGACTGACCTGCAAGATGCGCTCCAACAGCTGCAGACGGCAGTCGGGAACCTCGGCACCGGCGACGCTGCGGCAAACCTGCTGGCGGTGGGCAAGGCCGTCACCGCAACCGCGGCAGCGGCCGAAGACTTGTTCACCCAACTGAAAACCGCTTGCGGTTCTTGAATCACAAACGCCTCGTCCGGATATTCGATGGCCGGCGACCGATTCAATTCACTGTGTGAATTGCGGGCCACCCGTTCACCGGGCAACCACCACCCCAGCACGCCCGGTTCATACCCAACGAGTGATGCCCGCCGGACGAGGACCGACGACGTCCGGTCCCGACCTACGCAAGGAGAAACCCATGGCAGCGACACAACGGGACGCAGACGGCTCCGCCGCTGCACCCCCCAATAACACCGCCGTCGGCCTGACCGTTTTCGCCGGCGTCATGATGATCATGCTCGGGGTGTTCCAGGCGATCCAGGCCGTGGTCGCCCTGTTCAACGACAACTTCTATGTTGCCGGGCAGAAATGGGTCTTCGAGTTCGACCTCACCGCCTGGGGGTGGATCCACCTGATCGTCGGCGCCCTGATCGTGGTCGCCGGGTTCTTCGTGTTCCGGGGCGCGGTCTGGGCCCGAGCGGTCGGCATCGGCATCGCGGCGATCAGCGCCGTGCTGAACTTCATGTGGCTGCCCTACTACCCGCTCTGGGCCATGCTGATCATCGCGCTGGACGTCTTCGTCATCTGGGCGTTGGCCGTCCACGGCAGGGACATCGCCACCTGAGATCAGCACCAAGGACCCCGCCGGGTCGGCCTCGGGACCAAGTCGGACGACCGCAAGCCCCGCCTGGCGGCCGTCACTTCCAGTGTTATGGATTCGCTTGGTGCAAGGAGGGTGAGACCCGGTGGCTGATCGTGGTCAACCTCGGTGACCAGCCGGCTGCGGGTCTCTCGCTGTCCGAGCTGCGGCCCGGCGGTGGCTTTGTCCGACCCCACCCACGGTGTCTCATACGAGCGGTCGGGCCACGACCTGCTGGACGGCTGTACGTCGACCCGGCCGGGGACGAACCGGCGGCCCACCAACCCGGAACGAATGGAGACAATAGATGAGCGGGACACCCTCGACCGCCTCCGCGGCCCGGGCGGTGCTGCTGCCGTTGGCGCTGGCCCAGTTCCTGTGCAGCTACGCCGGTTCCAGCATGAACGTGATGATCAACGACATCAGCACGGACCTGGGCACCACCGTGCAGGGCGTGCAGGTCGCGATCACCCTGTTCCTGCTGGTGATGGCGGCGCTGATGATCCCCGGCGGGAAACTCACCGACCGGTACGGCCGGACCCGGTGCCTCACCGCGGGTCTGGCCCTGTTCGGGATCGGCGCGGTGATCAGCGCGGTGTCGCCGAACCTGGCGGTGCTGATCATCGGGAACTCGATCCTGGAAGGGGTCGGTACCGCACTGCTCATCCCGCCCGTGTACATCCTGACCACCCTGCTGTTCACCCAGACGACCAGCCGCGCCAAGGCCTTCGGCGCGATCAGCGCGATGGGCGGGATCGGCGCCGCGGCCGGCCCGCTGCTCGGCGGGCTGATCACCACCACCCTCGGCTGGCGGGCCGCCTTCGGCGTCCAAGCGCTGATCATCGTGCTGATCCTGCTGCTGGCCCGCCGGATCACCGACCCGCTGCCCGCCGACCCCACCCGCCGCTTCGACACCACGGGCGCGGTCCTGTCGGCCGCGGGACTGGTCCTGCTGGTCACCGGGATCCTGGCCGTCGACACCAACGGCTGGCTCGCGCTGGCCCTGATGCACCGGCGGTGTCCTGGTGCTGGGCTGGTTCTACGCCAGCATCCGGGCTGCGGAACGCAGCGGTCGGGAACCGCTGCTGTCCACCGCGCTGTTCCGCAACCGCACCTCCAACCTGGGCATGGTCACCCAGAACACCCAGTGGCTGATGCTGAGCGGGGTGTCGTTCGTGGTCGCCGCCTACCTGCAGGTGGTCCGCGGCTACGACGCGATCCAGACCGGGGTCCTGTTCACCGCGGAAACCGGTGGTCTGCTCGTCGCGTCCCTTGCCGCGGGGCGCGCTCGCCCGCCGGTTCGCCCAACGGGGCCTGATCATCACCGGATTCCCGCTCACCATCGCCGGGATCGTGCTGCTGGTGACCATGGCCGGTGGCACCGCATCCGTGTGGGCGTTCACGCCCGGTCTGCTGCTCATCGGGCTCGGCCTCGGACTGATGCTCACCCCGTCGGTGAACGTGGTGCAGTCCAGCTTCGGTGACACCCTGCAGGGCGAGATCTCCGGCCTGTCCCGCAGCGTGTCCAACCTCGGCTCCAGCATGGGCACCGCCATCGCCGGCACCATCCTGGTCGCCGGGATCACCACCACCCCCGAACGCGGCTACGGCCTGGCCCTGCTCGTGCTCGCCGCCATCGGCGTCCTCGGGCTGATCGCCGCCATCCTCATCCCCGCCGTCGTCGCGCCGACCAGGTCATCCAACCCGGCCCGGCCACCGGCCACCGGCCATTGATCACACCACTCAGGGGAAACCACCGACGCAGTTCGGCGGACACCCCCGAAAAAGTCGACCGGCCCAATCCACCCTTGACCAACATGGCCGACAACCCGAACACCTGTACGATTCAGGTCGGAACGCGCACTGTGTGTCCAGCCGCCGATGCGTCCCGGGGAACGGTCACGACGCCGCGACGGGCCGTGCACGGGTCACAGCGGGTAGCAAACCCTGAGGGACCCGCACCACCAGCGCGCATGGTCGAGAGGAGACCTTCCGGCGGAGACCAACCCGTGAGCGACGCGATACGCCGACAGCTCACCACACCGGTGCGGTCGCGCCCGACGAACAGGTCCGCCTATTGCTCGCCGACCGCGCCGCCACCAATGTGGGCGTAACCGCCCCACGGACGGCCAGGTCACCCCACCTGACCCGGCAACACCGGCGTGGAACCCGGGCAAGGATCCATGAAAAGGAACCCTGAAAGGGTCCGCCTTTGCGCGGCCGTACCTCGCCCGTGAACGGTGCGGGCCATGCCATCGCGGGCGTGCACCGAATCTGGGCCTCCCGCGGGCGGGCCAGCACCGCACCTTGCTGAACGCCTCGCGCGGCGATGGGCAATCAGGGCTCGAGATCGCCGTCAACCGGCGGGTTTCCCGGTTCGCTGTTGGCCAGCGCCGTTTCGAGAGTTGCTCGGGCCTCGCCGAGTTCGTATCGGGTCGTCGTGATGTCGACGGGCGGCCCGGTCGTTTCGGCGGCCGCGTCGATCCGGGTCCGCGCATCACGTACCGCGTCCCGCATGTCACGGGCCCGGGCGGCCTCCTGTTCGTTGGGGGCCGTGGACTGGAGCCCGGTCAGCGTGTCCTCCAGCGTGGACACCCGGTCCCGGGTGACCTGCCAGGCGCCGGCCACCTGATCCCGGGATCCATCTCGCTGCAGCTGCGGAATGAGTTGTCGGGCGAACCAAACGATCTCGCCGGTCGCCGCTATGAGTTGGGTGTTCCAGGAGCTGCGGCGGCGCCGCGCGGCCAGCAGGAGTGCGACGGCGACCGCGACCGCGACCAGGGCGGCGCCGAGCAGCCACCACGGCCAGGCAGAGGATTCGGTCGTCGTCGACGTGGGCTGCGCGGACGCCACCGACGTCGTCGCGACGGCGGGGTGGGGGTGACGGTCACCGTTTCGACCGGAGTCGAGACCGTGATGAGCGTCCCCGTCGACGTTTCCGTCACCTGGGCCGTTTGCGTGGTCTGACGCCGTTTGCCGTGGTCTGCGCCGTTTCCGTGACCTGCGCCGTCTGGGTCACCAGTGTGGTCTGGGTGACCTGTGTCGTCGTTGGTTCCGTCGACGCGATGGGCGGCGTCCGCGTCGCGGTCGACGTGTCCTCCGCGGCGGGTGGGGTGGTCTCCGCGGGCGTGTCCGTCTGGCCGAGGATCGGCGTACGGTCCGGCGTCGGTTCCGTTGTCGGCGCCTCGACCGGCGTCGATGTCGCCGGCTCGGTGCGGTCGATCGACCGGGACACCGTCGGCAGCTCCGCCGACGCGGTTCGACTGGGCAGCGAACCTCCGCCGGACCCTCCGCAGCCGCCGAGTAAGAGCAACACGCCGATCACCGCGGTCGCACACAGCACCCGCTGCCGGTCGCGCGGTGTTTGCCTCATCTCCAGGTCCATCGTCGCCATGACTCCGTCCCGGTCGGTGCTCGACCGCTATGCCGCGTGATGTGAGCGGGCCCTGATCAGGACTCGCGCTGCAGGTATCGCTGCAGTATTTACCCGACCGCTCCCTGGTCCGAGCCATCAGCAGGGCGACAATGACGCCGGTGGACACCTGACCGATTGCCCAAGCCGCGTCAATCGCCGGCTCCCTCTCGGTGATCTCGGCAATCCCCCGTCCGAGGTGCGAGATCCCGTCCGCTTGGATGACAGCCGCCGAATCACGACTATTCGCGTGGCAGATGGACGATGGATGCCAGGACACCCCGACCTGGCGCATTACGCGTTTGATCGACGCCGGCCACATCGCTTGACCACCGGCGGAATCATGTCCAGCGATGGCCCGAACGATCCCATGAATGATCGGTGTCCGGGCAACCGAGCAATCGCAACAGGGCATCGCGTCGTGCGCCGGTGAAGACCGACTGGTGGAACCCGTGTCCAGCGCTATCAACTCACCGCGTGCCCTTCAACCGACCACGACGACGGCCCCATAGCCCGCCACCGTGATTGTCGGACCGCCCGGGGTGGCCGCTCGAACCGCACCGGTCAACGTGCGAGGATCTTCGCCTTCTGCGCCTGGAACTCGGCCTCGGTGAGCACCCCGGCCGTTTTCAGTTCGCCGAGCTTCTGCAACTGCTCAAGCATGTCGTCGGTGGACGGCGCGGCGGGGGCCTGGTCGTACTGCGGCTGCTCGGCGTACTGCGGCGGCGGGGCGTACTGCGGCGGCGGGGCGTACTGCGGTTGCTGGGCGTACTGCGGTTGCTGGGCGTACTGCGGCTGCTGTTGCGCTTCCTGAGCCTGTTGCTCGTCGGCGGCCTTCTGCTCCTTCGCAGCCCACCGACCCTGCTGCCGCCGTGACACCCGGTTGGATACGACCGTCGCCGTGCCGGCGATGGCGGCGGTTCTCGCTATTCCACGGAGCAGTCCCATGGCTTCCCGTCCTCTCGTTGACTGGTCGTTCTGATCTGGGGTCGTTCAGGTTTTTGCCGACTCGAGGTCGTCCAACGCCGCGATGACGGCGTCGACGGGGATCCGACCGCTCGCCATCACCTCGGCCCCGGCGTTTCGCATCGCGGTGACGAACGGTCCGGCCCAAGTGTTCTCGTAGACCAAGAGGCCGACCGCACTCGCCGGCGCGACGAGATTGGCCGCCTCTGACAGGTCGTCGTTGTCCAGCAAATCGGACTGGGCACCCTCGAACACGGCCAGGTCGAGCTTGCCATCGTGATCCAGGTCTGCCAGTGCGACCGCCGTGATCGAGCCGTCCTCGCCGCGGACGGCGAAACGAAGGTCGAGGATTCGGATGATCCCCCGGTCGACGAGATCGAGCAGCGCCGCCATTCCCTCGCCGGTGATCTTGGCCTGCGGAAACTCAAGCGCCAGATAATCGATGGGACCAACGTCCTGCTCTGCCATGGTCAACCTTCCTACCGGTCGTGGACCTGTCGTCGGTACACGAATACACCCTGCACCACCCCGATGATCACGCCACCCCCGGGGTTGGCGGGAGTCGGGCGTCTGGCCCGCGGTCACCATCTCCTGCGCCCGCCGCATTCCGTTGGAAATCCCACCGGCGGCCGGCTTAGCGACGTGGCTGCCGGAACCGGCGTCCGAGGATGCTCCCAGCGCACGGCGCACCGCTCGAGAATGTGGTGCCCGAATGCCTTCCTCTCCGGGACATGCTCACCCCAACGAGTCAGTCCGGCCGATCGTCATCGAGGGCAGCCGTCCACTCCGGGACCTTCCTGTCGATCCAGCGCTTCTTCGAAACGGCTTTCAAGTAGTAGGTCCTGCCGCCGGTCTTCGTGATCTCGCGCCTCTTAAACCGATACCGGCCTTCACCGCTGATCGCCGCATCCTCCACGGTCGCAGTCCTGCCCCGCCGCTGACCGTCGATGAAGCGGACCAGTGCCATGCGCAGAAGTTACCTGCGCCTCGCGACGTAGCAGCGGCCGGTCACCGACCTCGACAAGCATGCCGGTGGCCGGCCGCCCTGGCTTTCACCGATTGTGAATTGAAATGTCCAAGATCGGAGCACCGGACCGTGACGACCTGGTCCAAGATCAGCCACGAAACGATCACCTCGAACCCGACGAGGGCGCTGGGCCGTTTCAATGATCGTGCGACCCGACCGATTCGTTGCCGATCATCCCTTGCGGAGACCTCATTGCAGGGTGCACTGGGTCAGTGCCCGAACCCGGTGTGCCACTTGCGGTGTCCGATCATCCCACCCGGGGGATGCCCGCACCCCCCGCACCCGTCGAAGATCAGACCCGGATGACGCGCTATTCCACCAAACGGGAGGCTCTCATGGCCCCAACCGGGCGAGTCGCTGGCGGTTCCACCGATGCAGCCCCCAACGACGCCGCGGTCGGTCTGACCGTCTTCGCGGCCGTAATGATGATCATGCTCGGGATATTCCAGGCGATCCAGGGCATCGTCGCCCTGTTCAACGACAACTTCTATGTGGCCGGGCAGAAATGGGTCTTCGAGTTCGACCTCACCGCCTGGGGCTGGATCCACCTCCTCGTCGGCGTCCTGATCGCCGTGGCCGGGTTCTTCGTGCTCCAGGGCACGGCGTGGGCCAGATGGCTCGGCATCGGGATCGCGGCGGTCAGCGCAATCCTGAACTTCATGTGGCTGCCGTACTACCCGATCTGGAGCCTGCTGATCATCGCGCTCGACGTCTTCGTGATCTGGGCGCTCGCCGTGCACGGCCGGGATATCACCGCCTGAATCACTGACCCGGTCGTGTTCCGTTCAGAACGCCGACGGGATGTGTTCAGCGGCAGGCGCGGGTCCCGGATGGCCGGCCCGCTTCTTGTCACCGGGTGTGCGCGCGACCCATGGCACCAAAGCAATGTCCGCCGCGGCGAACATGTTCCAGGCCATCGGGATCTCCGCGTTGACGCTGATCGGAGCGACTGTCCGTGGGCCGCTGCAGGCGTTGCTGGACACCACAGCCTGACCTTCCAGCGATGGCTCACTCGCACCGGGACGGCGGGACGATCTTGGTCGTCTCCCGGGATCTGAAAGTCGATCAGGCGAGGCCCTTTCAACCCGCACCCGGCCGCCGGGCCGGGGCGCTCGAATCGGGTAGTTCCGCCGGGCTCCTGGCCTACTAGGACAACCTCTTGGCCGCGCCATTCGGGTCCGCCGTCCGTCGTGCTGGACAGCAGTTCGTCGCGGACGGCCGCATCCCGAGCGATCCCCCAAATCATCAGGTCGACCAAATGGAACCGGACAATCCCTCCGGGCGATCCATGGCATTGGTGACGACCGCCGCGGCAACGTGCCATGTGCGAGCGCCGGTGATCTCCGCGCGGCATCGGAATGGCGCTCCCACCCTGTTCTGCCGGATTTTGCGCTGATTGTCTGATGGCTTGGGTCAGACTGTTGCAATGCCAATTCTGACGGGGTCCGGAACCTGGTGTCCGGGTCGGCGCGGCGTACTGGGTGCGGTGGCCCTGGCCGCGGTCGCGCTTGTCGTAGCGGGCTGCTCGCCGGTACCGGCGCAGTCCGCCACCTTGACCACGAGCGTGCCGCCGGCTGCGACCTCGAGCGCCGGCACCGAAGCAGCCGCCGGATTGTCGGCTGCCACGGCTGCGGTCCAGCCGAAAGCTGCTGCCGATCCGACTGTTGCATCCCCGGTGTCCGGGACGACCGCCATCGAGGCGCCGACGCCGACCGCCGAAACAGCGGCCGGATCAGCCGCGGCGCCGACCGGCTGCCCAGGGGTGCGGTGCCTGTCGATCGTGGTGACCGGGGATGTGTTGCTCCACCCGCCGCTGGTGGACCAGGCCCGCGCGGACTCCCCGGCCGGGCAGGGCCTGGACTTCGGGCCGATGCTCGCGGCCGAGAAGCCCTACGTGCAGGCCGCCGACCTGGCCATCTGCCACCTGGAAACCCCGCTCGCCCCGCCGGACGGCCCGTTCGCCGGGTACCCGGAGTTCTCCGTGCCACCCCAGGTGCTGCCCGCCCTGGTCGCCACCGGCTACGACGCGTGCAGCACCGCCAGCAACCACACCCTGGACCAGGGCACCGACGGGGTGAACCGCACCCTGGACGACCTGGACGCCGCCGGCCTGGCCCACGACGGCTCCTACCGCACCGCGCAGCGACGCCGCGACCCCGACCATCATCACCACGGCGCACGGCAGGGTCGGGTTCATCTCCGTGGCCTACGGCTTCAACGACGGACCCCCCGACCAGCCGTGGCAGGTCAACACCCTGGACACCGACGCCATCCTGGCCAAGGCACACGCCGCCCGCGTCGCCGGCGCCGACCTGGTCGTCGTCGCCGTGCACGCCGGCACCGAGTACGACACCGAACCCAACACCGACCAGGTCACTGCCGCGCGAACCCTGCTCGCCAGCCCGGACATCGACCTCGTCTACGGACACCACGCGCACGTCGTGCAACCCCTGCAGAAGATCAACGGGAAATGGGTGATCTACGGACTGGGTAACAACATCGCCGCCCAGGAAACCCCGGTCGACGGCACCCACCGGGGGCTGCTCGTCCGGGTCACGTTCAGCCAGGACAGCACCGGCGCCTGGACGACCAGCGACATCGCCTGGGTGCCGTCCCTGCAGGACGCCGCACCCCCACACCGCTGGTGCTCGCTGACCGCCGGCACCACCTGCAGCTCACCCGCCGCCGACGCCCAGGCGCTGGCCGACACCACCCACGCGGTCAACCTCTACGGCGCCGACACCGACGGCGCGCACCCCCTTGACCACCCCTGAACCGAGCCCTACCACTCGGAAGACCCGGCGCATATGGCTGCCTTGCTTGATGTTAAGGGCGATCAAGTCATCGACCGCGAGCCTGAGATCGGACACCGCCATCTCTATTTGGCCGGCCCGCCGCCACGGTTCGCACCTGGGTAGCCGGAACGCCACATCCTCTGCTGCAGAAAAAGATCTCGTCCGGCGCGGCCGACCTGAGATCCAGTCATGCCGCGCCTCAACCTGGTGGACGTCGAATCCGCTCAGGACGGGTACTCCGGTGAGCACGATGACCACACAGCGCCCAGGGAAGCTGCCAGGAACCCGATTAGCGCATGCACCGTGTTCGGCACGAGGGCCGCTACCCGGCCCCCGGTGCGAACTCCCAGCCGGCGCAGGCCGTTCTGCGCTGCTCCCACCTGAGCGCGCAGTTCGGCCCAAGTGAGACTGATCTCGTCGCCGGTGTCGTCGATGACGATGACAGCTACTTCCCCAGTCGATGACGTGGCGGCAACCTGCAGCGCGTGCTCGGCGTAGTTCAGAGTTCCGCCGAGAAACCATCGGGTGCCGGGCATGGTGCTGTCGGGCAGCACCTCTCCATTGCCTGGTGCCACCGGACCTGGAAGTAGTCCGCGACCGCCGACCCGAACCCGGCCAGGTCCTAGTTCCACAGCGCCGAATAGTCCGGCAATTCCATGCCTGTTCGGGCGGTGACGAAGGTGGTGAACTCGGTGAACGCGGCCCCAGCGGCCCGTTCAGGAGATGGCTGCCAGACGACCGATCGGCGTGCCTAGTAGTCGTATTGCAACGCAAGGTCCGCGAGGTTGGGCCGTTGGGAGTTGTCACACCCATCCGGAAAGGCACGTCGTTGAGCGTGATCCGGTAGGTCCGCTGCGAGAGAATCAGACATGCCGCTCTCCGAGGACGAACAACGCAGGCTTGACGAGATCGAGCGCGCCCTCTACCAAGAGGACCCGAGGTTGGCGGCCGGGCAGTCCATCGACCGTCTCCGGCGGCGCCGGGCGATCACGTCCATCGCGGCGTTTCTCGTTGGAACAGTCCTGCTGGTCGTGGGGCTGGTGACGACATCAGCGATGCTCTGGTTGGGTGTGGTGATCAGCGTGACCGGGTTTCTCGTCATGGTCGGCGTGGCAGCGGTCTTCATCCGGCGATCCCACACGCGAGCAGGGTGACCCTCGCTTGGCGGGCAATCCTCTGCACCCGAGGCAACCCACTGCGAGCGGCCTTCTTCGCCGAGTACACCGAGACCAACCGCGAATACATCCCATTGGACGCGGCGCAGACGCTGGTCGACGGAGGCCGCCCCCTGGTCTCCGCCAACTTCGTCGTCCCCTATCCACCCGGATTCCCGATCCTGGTACCCCGGCCAGATCGTCTCGACCGACATCCTCGACTTCCTGCGACGGGTCGACGTCAAGGAAATCCACGGCTACCGACCCGAACTGGGCCTGTCCGTGTTCACCGAAACCGCCCTCGATCACCTCGAGCTCCTCCGTGGAAACCTGGCCGACATCCCCGGCACCGCCGCCGATCCGGCCGCCCCGGCGCCGGCGCCCGGTCCACAGCGGACACGGTGACCCCTGCCGCCGGCCAGATCAGTTACACCGCTCTCCGTCCCACTCCTGGATGGAAGAGGTCCCGTGGATCGGCTTCGAGAGCGGCGAGTTCGGCTTCGTGCTTCGCCGCGGTGGAGGAAATCGGCTCCGGGTTCTCACCGGACGCGTCCAGGACGAGGGCGACGCCGGATTGAAGCCGCGGACCCAGCTGTCGGTCTTGGCCCCGAAGATGCCGGTCGGTCTATGGTCTTCGCGCCCAGGGCTACCTCCCATTGTGGTTCAGCCCGCCGATCGCGCGGATTCTTGGTGGCCATTCCGTCGGGTCGATGACGCCGGCCAGCCATGCCAAGCCGTGGCCCAGCCGCATGGCTTGTTCTCAATGTCGGGCAGGACTAACGTCTTGGTAACCCATTGTGCCCGACCAACTGCACTTCGTACACAATGTCGATTCCGAGGGGGAACCGGAAACGTGTCAGACTCAGACCAAAGGGCTCGCGGAGTTCGCTCGACAGTCGTAGTTGGAGCGACAGCATTGCTGCTTTTAATCATCACGTCGTGTTCATCCACACCCTCGGCGTCCACGTCGTCATCATCTTCCGTGGCGGGATCTGAGTCGTCGGAGTCGACGTCAAGTCAATCGTCAGCTGCATCCGCGGCCATTGCCTCGACGCCGACGAGCCCCGCTAGCCAGCAAACCTCCGAGACGTCAGCGACGACCGCTACGGGGCTGTCCTTTGCTGACTACCAAAAACTCGAGGTTGGCATGACTGAGGACCAAGTCACGGCGATCACCGGCCCATGCAACACGTTGTCAGAGACCAACGTGGCCGGTTTCACCAGTAAGGCACTTGAGTGTCCAGGTTCGGAGCCTTACAGCCAGGCGAGCCTGTTGTTCTCGAATGGCACACTCGCCTCAAAATCGCAATTCGGCCTTGCAGCCTCTGGGGGTGGCACGGAAGTCAAGGGCTCGATGACGTTGGCCAAGTTCAATGAACTGAAGCTCGGACAGACCTCAGCCGAGGTCGAAGCGATCACCGGGCCATGCGAGAAGACATCGGAAACCAACATTGGCGGTCAGGAGAGTTTCACCCTCACATGTTACGGCGCAGACGGACTGAGTAACGCCTTCCTGCTGATCAGTAACGACACGCTTGACAGCAAGAACCAGTTCGGCCTGACGTAGGCGGGTTCATCCGGTTGCGGCACCAGCAGCGGCGTCGGGCAGGCGGCCCAACGCACATGGTGACGGGCTTGGCTTGGGGTGCCGGTCCTGAGCCGGATGACACCGTCCCCGGTGGCGTCATTGACTTCTGCTGCGGTCAGTTGATGTCGGCAATGCGAGGGTCGGGTCACTGTCCGCGGGGATCTCCACTGTGGTTTGCTCACCGTGGAGCCCCGAATCCAAAGGTCGGGGCGGTCTGCCGGTTCGGTGGCGGTGCGCCACCTGCCCTCGCCGTTGCCCCAGTCGCCGTCGGCCGCGTTCACCAACGCGCGCAGGTGGCAGCACCGGACTGTGGAGCGTGGTGCTGACCGTCACCTGCGCCGGCGACGTCGGCATGGCCTGCGGGGCGGTCTTCTGCTGCTCGAACACCCTGCGGATCGCCATCTCCTGCCACGGCTCCAGGTGCACCCGCTGACTGCGGCACCATTCGATGATCCGCTGCCCCGGGGAGTGCACGTGGACGTCGGCCGCGTGGACCGCGGCGAGCCTGGTGTGCACGCCCAGCTTCTCCAGAATCTGTTGGACGTGATTGCGGACCGGCTCTCTGCTGACCCATAGTTTGGTCGCGATGTCCGCGGTCGACATGCCCTCGGCGAGCAGGTCAACGACCTCCATCTGACGCCTGGTCAGCGTCCCGATCGTCCACTGGCCGTCCCTGACCATTGGTGGCCTACCGGGGCCGGGAAGTGCAGGCCACGTCCTTGTGCACCCGTTGCGCCGTGCCCACCCACGGCGACCCGCCGGCCGTGGTGCGGCGGCCCAGCCCAGCCCAGCGCTGGGTGCCGAAGATGAAGCTGTGCGTTTCGGGTCGGAGTCCGCCGGTGACCCGCAGCACCTCCTCGGTCAACGGTCCGTGCTCCAAGCTCGCCACGTCCAGTGCCACGTCGTCACCGGTTTCCGGTGTAGTGCTTCGCGGCGACAGGTTGATATGACGGAGCCGCGGGTGGGGTTGGTGCCCCCGACAGCCGCGCATTCGTGCCGCCGGCGGATCCCGTGCATCGGGTGACCGGCCGCGGGGCGGACACCCGGTCCTCGCGATCAAGCCGGGACGGCGTGTCCATTGCGGCGAGCAACTCATTCATCAGGTGCGCTCGGGCACGGCGCCGCCGCCACCGGGCGCGGAGACTCATGACGCCCGGCAGCAACGGCCGTCGCGACCGGGAAACGGATTCGTCACCGCGCCGGCGTTCCGATGCGATGTTCCATGGTCGACCACGTTCTGGTTCCGTCCGCCGCGCAACGGGAGGGTGGAGTTTGGTTCCCGGGCCCCCGACCGAGCCCCGGGAGCGTTGTGTAATCCGTTTGATCCTGGCACGATTCGCACGTCCGGCGGCTGCAGCGGGATGACACCCACCATTTGCGGGCACATTTCCGCCCCACCGTGAATGGTCAATCACCAGAATCGCTGATCGTATTCGAATAACGGGTGCGATACGGCAAACGCGCCCACCGACGGCCCATTCCCGGGAGCTCCGGTTCCGGATTGTCACGGGTACCTTCCGACCCACCGAAAGAGACACCTGGATCTACCCGGTGATGACCGCCAGGAAATCACCCGTCCCGCCTCTCGGCGCGGAGAAAGCGGTTTCGGTGAACCCAGGGCGGCCAGCAACCAGCTGCCCCACCGATCGGCGGTGTCCATGAGGGTTGCTGGTGCAGCATCGGATGCGGCCCACCACGCACAATCCGATCCGGCGACCCGCGCACGTCGCCGGCCGTCACGTGACCGCCGACCGGTCGGGATGACGAGGCCGGGATCCGGTCGGAAGCAGCACCCGGGCCTCGCAACGGGCGTGCGGAACGCTCAACGCCGCCGCCCTGAGGCTCAGGCAGCGTCGGTCGGTGCGGGCGTCGCGCCGGTGACCGAGCGGGAGCGGGCCGTCGTCGGGCCGTCGTCGGGCCACCGGCGGACAGCAGCCGGGACGGTACGCCAACGCGGGCTTCGGGTCTGCCCGGAACGGTCGGGGGTCCTACGGTGCGCCGGGGGGTGGCCCGGGCTCGATGTGACCCGGGGCGACCGTTGTCAGGGCTGCCGCCTCGGCGAGATCGGCCGCGAGCTGAGCCTCCACGCGGCCGTCCGGGCGATGTGGTCCGGGTTGGGTTTCGCCCGCCTCGGGGGCCAGCTGGACCGGGCGGATCGCCCCGCTGATCGTCAGCCGGCCATGTTCGGCCACGTACCGCGGGTCGGCGTCGGGCAGGAATTCGTTCTGTTCCAGGCAGAGCCCGCTCGGCCACAGCCGGCTGTGCCAGCGGAACGGTGGATGACCGAACCCGGTCAGGTACCGCGCCCGGGCCAGGAGGTCGTCGCCGCTGAGAACCGGCGGCAGTCCGTCGGTCTCGTATTCCCAGCCGGCAGTCGTGATCGCACCACGCCACGTTGCACGGCCGGTTCTGCGGCATCGCGCCCCCTTCGTTCCCGTTTGCCCGGTTCGTTCCTTTCGCGGGTTATCGTCACACATCGTCATGGTGAGGGCGGGTCGTTGCCTGGTGGGACGCCGGGCTGTGCGGGGCCCGGCCGTTCGGCGGCGCCGTGTCGGGGTGTCGGCGGGCGGTCGGTGGGTGCCGGCCCGGGGGTTGGCGGCGTTGACGCTGGGGTGGGTGGCTAGGTGATGATGCCGGCGCGGCAGGCCATGGCGACGATCTGGGCCCGGTCCCCGGCGCGGAGTTTCCGGCCGATCCTGGCCAGGTGGTTCTTGATCGTCAACGTGGACAGCGACATTCGGGCGCCGATCTCCCTGTTGGACTGTCCGTCGGCCACCAGGGTGATCACCTCGATCTCCCGCGCGGTCAGGTGCTGCACGGGGCCGCCGACGACCGGGGCGAAGGCGTTCCCCGGGGCGGTCAGCACCCCGGTGGCGCCAGCGCGGACGGCGCTGATCACCGGTTCCGCGACACCGGTCGGGGCGCACACCAAGACCCGGGGCCAACCGCCGCCGCGCAGTGCCGTGATCAGCGGGTCGGTGTCGGCGCCGAAGCGGGTGCTGACCACGGCCAGGTCACCGGTCACGCCCCGGCGCAGGAGCTCCCGGACCGCGGTCGCCGACCCGGCCCGCAGGATCCGCCGCACCCCCATCCGGGTCAGGGTGGACCGCAACGACCGGTCGGCGGCGCCGTCCGGGCCGGCGACCAGGACGATGTCGCCGCCCCGCGCGGCTCGCGCTTGATCCATCCCGAGACATAAAAGCCGGGCACGAGCTCGCCCCACGCTGGGTCAATGACGCGGCCGTCTCGGTTCGGGATGATCGCCCGGGCCGGGTCGAACGGAACTGATCCGACCGGCTTGCCGCGGTAGCCGACCGAGCGGATCACCAGCCCGCAGTCGAGCTCGTCGAACTCATCGGTGGGCACCGCCCGGATGCCCGAAGCGTCGGCAATCAGGGCGTGGCGCACCAAACGCACCCCGCTCACCCTGTCATCGCCCAACAGTCGCTCCGGCCAGGCGCAGAAGCGGAACCACGACGCGACGATCATTTTGAGCCTCGCGCCCCACGAGGGCAGTGAGGCGGCTGACCTTCTGCGCCGCGTTGAAACTCAACGGGTTGGTGGGGTCTTCGGTCAAATCGAAGCCTTCGGAGTCGACCGCGACATCGATGCCCGGGATGTCCAGCAGGCCCAGCAATTCCCCATTGGTGAACGCCGCCTCGACCGGCCCGCGGCGCCCGACAACGACGACCTCTCGAATACGACTGGTCGACAACTGCTCCAGCGCATGGTGTGCGATGTCGGATTGAGCGAGCTGTGCCGGGGTGCTGAGCAACACGCGTGCGATATCGACGGCAACGTTGCCGTTGCCGACTACCAATGCGCGTTCGGACGAGAAGTCGAAGTCGCGGTCGGCATAGTCGGGATGCCCGTTGTACCAGGCGACGAACTCCGTGGCCGAGTGGCTGCCTGGGAGCTCCTCACCCGGTACCCCTATTGCCCGGGCATCCATCGCTCCCACCGCGTAGATCACCACGTGGTAGTGCTCGGCGAGCTGCTCGGGCGAGATGTCACGACCCACCTCGACGTTCAGCCACATCCGGAACCTCGGGTTGAGCGCCATTCGCTCGAAACCCGCCGCGACACCTTTCGTCGCGAGATGGTCGGGGGCGACGCCGAAGCGCACGAGACCCCATGGGGTTGTCAACCGCTCGAATATGTCAACGCGCGCGGACACTTCAGACCGGGAGAGCAACTCCTCGGCCGCGTAGCAGCCGGCCGGTCCCGACCCGACGATCGCGACCCGGAGCTCGTTTGCCTCGTCGGTCAGCCGAGCCAGCAGGTCAAGTTCGCTCGGAGCTGACGCCGGCGGTTGCGGGTGGTGTTGGAAATACGCCGCGTTCAGTTCCGAAAACCTCAGTTGGCCGGACCGCAAGTCGTAGTCACTGCTGATCGCGTCTACGGGGCAGACCTCAGTACAGGCGCCGCAGTCGATGCATGTAGCGGGGTCGATGTACAGCATCTCGGTCGTGGCGTAGCCCGGCTCGTCCGGACGCGGATGAATGCAATCGACGGGACAGACAGGTACGCACGCAGCGTCGTTGCAGCAATGCTGCAGGATGACATATGCCATAAGTTTCCTCGTTTCTCGAAAGGTGGCCGTCGTCAGCGACGGCTTCGGACATGTCCCGTCCGCGGCGTTGTATGGCTCTTCATGTGGGAATTTGTGGTGGAGGGGCTTTCCTCATTTATGTCAATGTCGCGCCGCCGTCGACCGCGTGTACCACGCCGGTCACGAAGGACGATTCCTCGGAGAGCAGTCAGACGATGGTGTTGGCCACCTCGGCGACCTCTCCAAGCCTGCCGCTGGGCTGTCTGCTCTTCAGTCTGGCTCGGGTATCTTCCGGCAGGCTCTGGACGAGTGGGGTCTGAATGACCCCGGGGCGCCACTGCATTCACGCGGATGTTGTCCTTCACGAACTCCAGCGCCGCTTGACGGGTGAGCCCGATGGCGGCATGTTTTGCCATCGAATAGGCAGGTTGGCCGACGGCCGGCCGCAGTCCGGCTTCGAGGACACGTTGACGATGGCGCCACCGCCGTGGGCCAGAAAATGGCTCGCCTCCGCCCTCAGGCACGGCCACGACCTCTCTATGCCGGTACAGGGAAGGTGCGCAGTGCAGACTCGACTCACTGAGGCCTCCGTCTGGCCACGCTGGAGTGGTTTTCAGGCCGGGTCCTGGCTGGCTGGCTGGGTCAGCCGACCAGCGGTATGTCGTGGGTCGAGGCCCCGATTGTTGGCGGCAACTTCGGCCGAGTGTCCACAATTTGCGCCTCGCACGCGCTTGATACTGGTGATCGTGTTGTCATGACTCATGGGAGGGCAAAGTTGTCCGGTTACCGCGACGCGGATTATCTCCGTGCCGAATGCCTACCCCTTCTTGTCTCACTGGCTCGGAATTCCCATTCGTTAAACAAGGACGGAAGTGACACAGATGACCGCTACCTCTAGGAAACGCTTTCTCGACGTGGATGAAGCCGCCGAATACCTGGAGACGACAAGACGAAACATCTACCGCCTGACTGAGCAGAATAGGATTGCCCACCATAGGATCGCGCGTCGTCTTCAATTTACCGTCAGCGATCTTGAGAAGTACATTCAGAGCCAACGAGTCGAGGCTCGAAGCCCGGATCTGTAGTAGTACAGCTCTTCTGTCCGACCTGACATTAGAGCGCGAGATTGGGCTTTGGCCGAACGGTCCGCCGTGAGATTTCGGACTGGCTTAACGCCTAGTTTGCGAATTCCCGAACCTCGGCAACTTGTTCTCCTTACTTCGTCACCTGTCACTGCCTCTATTGATGAGGACGACGAATGGAGCTATTCGACGGGGTGCAGGCGCGGCCTCGGCAGCCCAACGCCTCATGGGGCGTCGGTTTCCCCGTCCGCCGGATCCTCATCGGTTTGCGGCGCGGAGGGTAAAGACTGACTCGGTCGGACTGCCGTGGCGCGCTCACAGCGCGCAGCCGAGCGAGTCTGCACCGTCGGCGGAGCAGCAAACGCAAGACCAGGCATAGCATTTCAGGTGACCCGGCGTCCTCGCCGGCATGACTTAGTTTCGGAGTTGTGATTCGCATGGTTAGCATCGCCGGACTCGATCCGTAGCCTGACGTCATGGTACGTCGATCGTTTGGCACCGTGCGACGCCTGCAGTCCGGCAGGTGGCAAAGTCGCTACAAAGACCTTCAGGGAAGGCAGCAGGTAGCGCCGTCGACATTTGCAACGAAGTCGGAGGCTTCCCGCTGGTTGTCGAAGCTGCAAGCCGATATGGACCGCGGAGACTACTTCGACCCCAAGGCCGGAGCGGTTCGCTTCCAGTCATACGCTGAAGAGTGGGTCGCCGGCAGGTTGGTCAGGGGTCGCCCTCTGGCTCCACGCACTGCTGAGTTGTACCGGGGTGAGTTGAGGCTGCACCTCAACCCGACGTTCGGCGGGATTCAGCTGCGATTCATTGACCAAGCCGCAGTGCGTGCCTGGCACTCAGAGATTGTCAGGAATGGGCCCGGCGCCTCAACGGTGGCGAAATGTTATCGGCTCTTGCGGGCAATCTTGCAGACTGCGGTTGACGACGGCCTGATCGCGCGGAACCCCTGCTCGATCCGAGGAGCCGGGCAGTCACATCAAGACGAGCGCCCCTTCATCTCGGCCGAGCAACTCGACGAATTGGTTCAGGCTGTGCCGGAGAGATGGCGAGCCCTCCTCCTGCTTGCCGCTTGGTGCGGGCTTCGATTCGGCGAGATTGCGGCATTGCGCAAGCATCGACTCGACCTCGACGCCGGGACGGTGCTGGTCACCGAGGCCGCGAACAATCTGCAGAACGGGACGCGCATCACCGGCCCAACCAAGACTGCGGCCGGTCGCCGTACGGCGGCGATTCCTCCGCATGTCATACCGGCGCTCAAGCACCATGTGGAGACCTTCAGTGCCGACGGACCGACAGGCCTGGTCTTCGTCGGATCGAAGGGTGCACCGATCAACGGAAGCAGGTTCCACGCCGGCGTATGGAAGCCCGCCAAGGCGTCTGTGAACGGTCTCCCAGAGCGACTCGTTTTACACGACCTGCGGGCCCGGTCCGCCACCAAGGCGGCCCAGCATGGCGCGACGGTGAAGGAACTGCAGGCGCGACTCGGCCACACGACGCCGACGATGGCCCTGAAGTATCAGCGAGCAGAGGCCATCAGGGACCACGCTCTGGCAGCAAAAATGAGCGAGGGTTTGAACGGAGTGGCACGTAGAAGGATGGAAGGGTGTTCGAGCCGTTCGAATAATTGCCTCTACCTGGATGGATAGGCTACATAAAGTCCTCAGTCTTCCAAACTGATGATGCGAGTTCGATTCTCGTCGCCCGCTCCCACTGCGTGATCAGCGAAGATGCCAGTTTGGCCTGGTCAGAGGCCATGATCAAGGTCGGTTTGGCCACGGCGGCGCAATCGAGCGTCAGTAAGTCGCGGCAGTCTTGTGAGCCGCCGGGCTCGACGCAAGCTCGCCTCCGGGTCAGGGGCCGGCGAGCGTGGGGGCGTAGTCGTACTCGGGCAACTGGGGGCCGCCGACGGCGCGTTCGATGATCGGCATGAGGGCCTCCATGTCGGGCTCCGGGCCCTCCTCGGCGCCCGGTCCCGGACCGATGATGCTCTCCACGTGCATCCTGCCGATGTCCTGGTTGGCCTCGACGTAGTCGCGCATCCGCTGCTCGTAGCCGGCGAACCCGGCCTCCGCGTCCCAGCCGGCACTGGCAAGCTCGCCAGCCAGCATGTACGCACCGACCAGGGCGAGCCCGGTGCCTCCCCCAGACATCGGCGAAGCACTGAACGCGGCGTCGCCGAGCAGCCCGACGCGCCCGCTGGACCAGCGGTCCATCACCACCTGGGCGACCTGGTCGAGGTAGAAGTCCGGGGTGTCGTCCAGGTGCGCGAGGATGCCCTGGGTCAACCAGCCGAACCCCGCCATCCGCTCGCGCAGCAGGTTCTTCTGAGCCTCGACGTCGCGGTGGTAGGAGTTGAACTCGGCCTCGGGGAAGCAGAACATCGCAATCGCCCGGGTGGCGTCCTGGATGGGACGAAGGCCCGCGGAACGTCCGCCCTCCCGGTAGTCGAGCAGCCAGCGGTCCAGGCCGAACTCGTTGGGCACGCTGTAGTAGGCCAGCACCAGCCCGAGGTGGCGGACGTAACGCTCACGCGGCCCGAAGACCATCGCCCGCAGCGACGAGTGCAGCCCGTCGGCCCCGATCACCAGGTCGAAGCGCCGCCGACTGCCGCCGGCGAACGTCACGTCGACCCCGTCCGCGTCCTGCTCGAGCTCGGCGATCCGGTCGCCGAAGCGGTACTCGACCGTGTCGCGGGTGTCGTCGTACAGCACCTGCGGCCAGGTCGCCGCGCAGGATCTCGATCTCCGCGATGTAGCCGTCCCCGCCGTGGTCGTCGGCGCGGTGGGTCTCCAGGACGTTCCCGTCCGCGTCCACCAGGTACGCACCAGCCGTGTCGGTGCAGGCCGCGCGCACCGCCGACTCCAGACCCATCCGACGGATGACCTCCTTGGCCACCCCGCGCGCGTCCACCGCCTGCCCACCGGGACGCAGCCCGGACGTCTGCTCCACGACCGTCACCTCGGCGCCATACCGGTGGAGCCAGTGAGCCAGCGCAGGCCCCGCGATACTCGCTCCCTGCACCAACACCCGGATGTCGGTCATCTCGCTCCTTGCTCGTCGGCCGGATTCCATCTGATCACGAGGTCGGCTCAGCCACTTCGTCAAGACCCAGACCGGTGCAGGCACGCGAACTCATCGGCGGAGCCGCTGACCTTCTACCCCCACGACTCCCGTTCCGACCGAGCCAAACTCGACAATGACGGCCACCCGCGCGTGGAAGTCAGGGGTGTGCTGCTGCCTTCTCGAGCAATCTCGCCATTTTGTCCAGGCACTGCTCCAGCCCCGCCTTCGACTGGTCTCGCACCTGCTCGTTGGGGTAGCCGAACTCGATGACTGTCATTGATGTCCGATCGGCGGCAACGGACGCGAGAGTCACGAGGTGCCGCACCACCGAGGGCACGCCGGGCGGCGGCGGAACGCTCGCGCCCTCCATGTCGGTGAACCGGTTGTCGAACTCGATCAGGGTGACGGGCTCGATCCTGCGGTAGGTCCAGCTGGTGTACATGTCTTGCCCGCCGAACTCCTCGGGCGCGCGCATGCAGACCAGCGAGGTGCCACCGACCCGGAAGTCCATCTGCGCCGACGGCGAGGTGAAGCCTGCCGGCCCCCACCATTGGGTGACGTACTCGGGGTCACTCCAGGCGCGCCACACCTGCGAGGCGGCTGCCGCGAACTCCCGGGTGCCAACCACATCGACGGTCCCGGGCGTCATCGTTGGGCTGCCTTGGTGCTGGTCGGTGAGTAGGTGGTCAAGGTGGGTGTAGCTGGCATCGACGCCGTGCTCCATGCCGGAGGCGAGCGCGGCATCGCGGTCGGCGCGGGAGGGGTACGTGCCGGTGTTGGTCAGCAGGGTCCCGGCGCCGTCGACGGTCAACTCCGTCGCCGCGGTCACCTCGCCCCCGGTCCAGTTGTCGTCGAAGATCTCGACGGTGACCAGTCGCGTCGGGCGGATGATCTGTCGGACAACACCTTTGGCCGCCATCGACGCCCCGTTCGGGCCGCGCCACAGATACCGGTAGCGGCCACCCTCGGTGGCATCGAAATCGCATTCCACCAGCCGCCATCCAGCTGGGCCGTGCAGCCACTGCAGCAGCAACGAGGGCACGACCAGTGCGTCGAACACCAGCGCCGGTCGCGCGGCGAAACCTCTCGTCATGACGATCTGACGTTCGCCGACGGCGACGATGTCGAGCTTTCCGGCCGGTCGCGATACTCCATCAGCTGTCATCAATTTCCGCTCCCTTCTGTAGGTCGTCCAACAGGGCATCAAGGTGATCGAAGCTGGTCGTCCAGAACTGCCGGTAGTCCGACAGCCACCGCGTCGCGGTGCGCAGCGGTTCGGCCTCGAGCCGGCACATGCGGCGCTGGGCGTCCTGGCGGCGGGATACCAGGCCGGCCCGCTCGAGGACCTTGAGGTGCTTGGAGATGGCCGGCTGAGTCAGGTCGGATCGCTGGGTCAAGGCGGTGACGGACACCTCCCCACCCGCGAGCTGCGCCAGGATGGCCCGGCGCGTCGGGTCGGCGAGCGCTCGGAACGTCAGATCAAGCTCAACCGTCACTCATCATCACCTCGCGGTCATATAACCGTGTGGTGATGTTATTCACGGTCGCGTCTCTGGTCAACCCCCTCGGACGGGCGCGGCGCGGGTGGGTGCGCTCACTGTCGGGCAGCGTGTGACCGATCGCGTCGAGCACCGCGCTGGTAAGGTCGGGTAGAGCGGGTGATCCTCCCCGAGCTCGACCAGGGTGGGTTGCACCGTCGCCGACGCCGATGGCGCGCGCCTGTGCTGTCTCTCCCAGCGCGGTCAGGGCGATGGTCGATGCTGCCGTCGCGAGCAGCGTCACGAGGTCGAGCCCCCTTCGAGCTCGGCGAATCCTGCAGGACGTCGCCGGCCAATGTCCTGGCCCGCTCTGGGTCCCCCGACCTGGCCAAGGCAAGGGCAAGGATGGCCTGCAGGTAGTGGGTGGCGGGGTGGTCGCGTCCGAAAGCGAGCGACGCCCGCCGCCAGGTGCTCTCGGCCATGTCGACGACCGGCGCGGGGAGAGTGGATGCGGTGCGGACGAACTCGAGATACAGCGCGGCGCGGCGGGCGCTTCGATGGCCGGGGCCGAGTGCCCGCAGGATGCGTGGCAACGTGTCATCGGCGCGTCCGGGGCGCTCGCTGCCGCCCGTCCAGACGAGCGTCAAAGCCAGCTCCATGGACAGGCTCAACGTGAGCGGATGGTCGGCGCCCAGGGTCCGTCCTGCCCGTTGCACCGTGTCCTCGGCGAGGTTTCGCGCGCCGCTCCTTGTCACCGGCCATGGCCATCGCGACGGCCAGGCCGGAGGCGATGCGCAACGTGGCGGGTGCGTCTGCTCCGAAGGTCTGCCGGGAGCGCCGCAGGGTGTCAGCACTGAGCTGGCCGGCCTGCTCCGCCTCACCCGTCCCGGCCAACGCCCGGGCCACCGTGGACGCCACGGCCAGGGTCTCGACGTGGTCGGGCCCCCGGACCAGTCGCATGCGCTGCAGGGTGTCCTGACCCACGCCGCAGGCTTGATGGGGCTCGCCCATCCCCGCCAACGCATAGGCGACCGTGGACGCCACCTACAGGGTCTCGAGGTGGTCCGGACCGCGGACGGACCGCATGCGTTGCAGGGTGTCCTGGCCCAGGGCGCAGGCCTCGTCGTGTTCGCCCGCCCCGGCCAACGAGAAGATCAGGCTGGTCGCCATCCGCAAGGTGTCCGGGTGATCCGCGCCGAGCTTTCGATGCCAGCGATCGTGCAGTTCTTCGGTCACCTGTCGTTGCGCCTCGAGGTCTCGCCCCGCAGCCCTTGTGCGACAGTCAACCCGAACATGAGCTGCCGCAGCGCCGGGTCGTCGTCACCCTCAGGTCCGGTCGCGATGATGTGCGGCGCCAGGCGTGCATACGCCCGCCAACGAGTCGAGTCCGTCGGATCGCCCGGGTCGGACGCCGCCAACAGCGCCACCGCCTGCGCCCGAGCGGCCTCGTGTGGGACGGGGGCATCCGGTTGCGGATGACCGCCTGCACCAGGCGGTGCACCTGGTAGCCGTCCCGGCTGCGGCGGGCGAGCGAGAAGCCGACCATCGCGCCGACCGCGTCGGCGAGCGCGTCGGGGTCGTCGGCGACGCTGCGCAGCGGTTCATCCAGGAGGTCGGGGTGTTCGGTGAACAACGACAGCGGGATGGGTTCGGGAGCCAGGAACGCGCTGATCTCCAGCAGCGCCACGGCGGCCGGGCTGACGGCGCGGAGCCGCTCCAGCGAGATCTCCCAGGTGGTGTCGACCCGGCCCTGGTAGTCCAGCACCTCCCCGTCCGCGAGCAGCCCGGCCCGGTGGCTGCGGAGCCGGCGCAGGTAGTCCGAGGACGGCAGCCCGGTCTGTTCCAGGTACCCGGCGGCCTGTGCGGCGGCCAGCGGCAGGTCACCCAGTTCGGCGGCCAGCTTGTCGGCCATCTCGACGGTCATCTCGGGGAGCCGCGCGCGGAGCAGCGCGACGGTCTCCGAGCGGTCCAGGACGTCGACCTCGACGCGCCCGCCCAGTGCGCCCCACCCGGGGTAGCGGGAGGTGACCAGGACATGCCCGGCGCCGCTGGGCCGGTAGTCGGCGATGTCGGTCGGGTCGTTCGGCGTTGTCGAAGATCAGCAGCCATCGGCCGCGCGGCAGCCCAGCTCGGTCAGCACCCGGTCCACCACCACGTCGGCGGGGACCGCCTCGGTGGGCAGTCCGAGCATGTCGGCCAGACCGATCAGCTGGTCGGGGATGAGCACCGGTTGTTCGGCGTCGATCCACCACACCAGGTCATAGTCGGCGGCGTACCGGTGGGCGTACTCGATGGCGAGCTGGGTCTTGCCCACCCCGCCGAGCCCGTACAACGCCTGCACGAGCAGGGTGTCCCGGTCGGTCCGCAGCTGGTCGTGCAGTTGGTCGAGCAGGCCGGCTCGGCCGGTGAAATGCGGGTTGCGGGCCGGGACGTTCGACACCCGGCACGGCGCGGCGTGCCGTTTCCGCCGCGCTCGGGGCCGCGCGGTGGGTCAGCTCCGCCCCGCGTCGGCGACCAGGGCACGGACGTGGCCGGCGGTGCCGTCCAATCCAGGAGCGGGTCCTGCGCCAGCACCGCCGCCTCCAGATCCTGCAGGTCCCGGCCCGGATCGATGCCCACCTCGTCGGCGAAGACCGCCCGGGCCCGGCGGTAGGCCTCCAGCGCCTCCGCCTGCCTGCCTGATCGGTACAGGCTCAGCATCAGCTGCGCGCGGAGACCTTCGTGCAACGGGAACCGACCGGTGAGGTCCTCGAGTTCTGCGATGAGTTCGGCGTGTCGTCCGACAGCGAGATCGGCCTGGATGCGGGCGCTGAGGCGCTCAGTTGCAGTTCCCGAAGTCGCGAGATCTCGGTGCGCGCGAACGGCTCGCTCGGCGAATTCGACGAGCGGCACTCCGCGCCACAGCGCGAGCGCGTCGGTGAGGGTTGCCGCGGCGGTGCCCGGTGCCGCGGTCAGCGACTTGCTGCCCTCCTGAACCAGGCGCTGGAAACGGTGCAGATCAAGGTGTTCCGGGTCGAGTTGCAGCAGGTAACCGGGCTTGCAGTAGATCAGCCTGGCGTCGTCCGCATCCTGGGTCCCGGTCGGGCGCAGGACCTTGCGCAGCCGATAGAGGTACACCTGAACAACGTTCGTCGGATCGTTCGGAGGTGCCGACTCCCAGAGGCCTTCGACAAAGAAGTCCATCGACACCACCCGGTTGATCCGCAACGCCAGCATCGCGAACACCGCCCGCTGTTTCGTGCCGCCCAACGTCAGCTGGGTTCCCCCGCGCGTCACCTCCAACGGCCCCAGGATCCGCACCTCCACCACAGCCTCCAACCCCGTCGCGCGAGAACCCGACGAATGCGGCAAACGGCTGTCTCATCCTATGAACAGACGGGCCAGCGGTGGTGGCGGCCGGTCGGGCGATAATTCATGCATGGCGGTCAACGCGCGGCAGGTGACCAGGCAGGCGATCGGCGCCGGCCGATTCGCCGTCGAGATCTACGCGAACCGGGCGCAGAACCGTCTATCACGGTCTGATCAAGGGCGACCCGCTCAGCCAGTTGCACCTGGCGGTGGGCCGCGCCGACCCGCACGCCGTGTACGAGCGGATGCGGGTCCTCGGACCCGTGCTGCCCACCCGGTTGGGGAATGTGAGCACCACCAGTTACGGGCTGTGCCAACAGGTTCTGCGCAGCCGGTCGTTCGGGGTCACCGACCCGGCGGCGCCCCGACCCGGCGAGGACATGCTCGATCTGTCGCTACTGGCCCTCAACCCGCCGGACCACACCCGGCTGCGGCGACTGGCCGCGCCGGCGTTCACTCCCGCGACGGATGGCCGGCTACGAAACATTGGTCGAGTCGGCCATCGACCGATTGCTGGATCGGGTCGCCGGGCAGGACAGCTTCGAGTTGGTGTCGGCGTTTGCATCACCACTGCCGATCGCGGTCATCACGAAGATGCTCGGGCTGCCCGATGAGCCGGACCGATTCCGGCGGGTCGGCGCGACCGTCGCCTCGGCGTTGGACGGGGTGCACTCGCTCCGGCATGCCGTCCAGTTGTTCGTGGCGGATCGGGAGATGCGGGCCACCTTCGCCGCGTTGCTGGAGCGGGCGGCACGAGGAGCCGGGTGACGATCTGACCTCGGCGTTGGTCGCCCAGCAGGGCGACGAGATCACCACCGCCGAGCTGTCCTCCCTGGTCGGTTTGCTGCTGCTCGCCGGGTTCGAGACGACGGTGAACGCGATCGGCAACGGTGTGCGAGCGCTGCTGGCCAACCCCGAACAATGGCAGTTGTTGGTGCAGGACCCCTCTCGCGCCGCGGCCGTGGTCGATGAGGTGCTGCGGTACGACCCTCCGGTGCAACAGACGGCGCGGGTGTTGCTGTCCTCCTCCGATCCGGTCGAACTGTCCGGAGTGACGGTGTCGCCGGGACAGTGGGTCCTGCTGATGTTGGCCGCGGCGAACCGGGACCCGGCGGTGTTCGTCGAGCCGGCTCGCTTCGATATCACCCGGCCGAACGCCGCCGATCACCTGGCCTTCTCCGGCGGGATCCACTACTGCCTGGGCGCGGCGTTGGCCAGGATGGAACTGGCGGCCGCGTTCCGGGCGCTTGGCGATCCGCTTCCCCAACCTGCGGGTGGCCGGACCGGTCGTCATGCGACCGGGAACCACGCTGCGCGGTCCGCGGCGGCTGCCGGTCACCACCTGAACCGTCGGACCCGCCGATCGCAGCCCGCTGACCCGGTTGCGACAGAAGAGATCGCTACGCCGAGAGCAGGCGAGGGCGGGTGAGTTGCCGGGCGGCGGCCCGGAGGGCTTCCAGGACGGAGTCGCGTTCGGCCTGAGAGCCGGTGGGATGCACGATGGACACGCCGAGCCCGAAGGATGGTTCGCCGGATCCGCGCCCGGGGACGAGGACGGCGAGTCCGAGCACGGTCGGGTGGACCTCGCCCTCGTCGGCGGCGTAGCCCTGTTCCCGGGTGCGTTCCAGCTTGGCCTGGAGTTGACCGAGGGTGGTGGTGGATCGTTCGGTGAAGCCGACCAATTCCCTTGGGTCCCAGTACAGCTCGGCCACCTTCTCCGGGGTGAGTTCGGACAGCAGGGCCGTGCCGACCGCGGTGGCCGAGGCCGGGTAGCGATCGCCGACGCTGGCCGACAGCGGGAAGCGTTCGCGGCCCTCGTGGACGGCCAGGTAGAGCACCCGGGCGCCGTCGAGCATCGCGATCTGCACCAGTTGGCGACGCAGGACGTCGGACTCCTCGCAGGCCCGGTAGAACTCCCGGATCTGGTCGAATCCGGACAGGAACGCGCCGCCGAGTTCGACGGTGCGCCGGCCGAGCAGATACCCGGCGGTGGTGCGCCGGATCAGGCCGCCCTCTTCCAGTGCGATGCACAGGTTCGACACCGACGATTTGGCCAGGCCCAGCTCGCGGGCGATCTCGGTCAGCGTCCGGGTCTGACCTGGGGCCTCGGCGAGCAGGTCGAGGATCCGGATGGCCCTGGTGACCGCGGGGGTGTTGCCCGCGCTGCGGTCGGGTTCTGTGCTGGTCACCGGGTTGTCCTTTCGGCGTGGTGGAGGGGTCGCCTGCTGATCAGTAGAACTCGACAGTATCGACCCGGTTGATCAGTTCCTGGCCGTCCAGGAATCGGGTGGCATTGCGGGCGAAGAGCTGGGCGATCAGTCGGTCCTCGGCGGAGTTGAGGGCGGCGGTGTGCGGGCTGATCAACACGTTCGGGTCGCGCCAGAGTGGGCTCTGCGGGTCCAGCGGTTCGGCCGCGAAGACATCGAGCGCGGCGAATCCGATCCGTCCGTCGGCGAGCGCGTCGATCATCGCCGCCTCGTCGATGACGGTGCCGCGACCGACGCTGACGACCGTGACGCCGGGCTTGACCTTGGCGAAGACCTCGGCGCTGACCAGTCCTTCGGTGGCCGCGGTGCCGGGCAGGCTGACGACGATGCCGTCGACGTCACGGACGGCGTCCACCAGGTCGTCCGGGTGCACGATCTCGTCGACACCGGCGACCGGCGTCGCTGGACCGGCTGGTGCCGATGACGGTGGCGCCCAGGGCCTTCAGCTTGGTGGCGGTGGCCCGCCCGATGCTGCCCAGGCCGACCAGCAGGATGCGCTGCTGACTGATCAGCCCCATCTCCCAGCGCCCGGTCCACTGCGTGTGCTGTTGCTGCGCCAGCAACCGCGGCAGGCTCTTCGCGCCGGCCAGCAGGCCGAAGACGGCGTACTCGGCGAGCGGTTCGGCGTGCACCCCGGCCGAGGTGCTGAACGCGACCCGGGCCAGGTCGGCGTCGGCAGAGTCCGGCCGCCTTGACCTGTCGCGCCGCCGCCGGCGGGCATGGTGTGCACCCAGCGCAGCCCGGCGTTGGCCTGCCACGGTGCGGGCCAACGACGCGGGCTTCTCGTCCGGCACGCCGTAGAGCGCCTCGGCGGAGTCGACCAGCTCATCGAACGCGGCCTGCTGCGCCGGCGTCCGCCGGAAGGCCGGATCCCCGGAATGATCGCCGGAGAAGCGCTGCGGCGGAAGCAGGCTCTGGTCACGGATGAAGTCGATGCGCGGCTCGGTCCGCACGATCTCGGCGATGAGGTCCTCGCTGATCGGGGTTGATGCCACCACACGGAGGCGTCCAGGAGCTGAAGTCACGGCGTTGTCCTTCCAAGAACGGTAGGAGCACCACTGTACGACATGTTCAGCCCGCTGAACAGAGGTACAACGGGTTGATTCTGCGCCGGACCGGCCTGCGGTCCGGGCGGCCGGCCCGAGTGCCCCTATTAGTGCAGTTGACGGCGTCGTGACGGATCCTCACAGCGAATCGCTCCGTTGTTCACTGTGCAGGTTGCGCTCAGTCCTCGTGCACTGCATCACATCACCTGTTCAGCTTATTGAACGTTGTTCAGAGCAGAGCTACATTTCGTCTACACCGCGGGAGATCCCGCACCTTCACTTCCTCGCAGTCAGCGCCGATTGCCACGTATGACGAGTGGTTCGAGCAGCTGACGCCGGGAAGCCGTCCACAAGGAGCGGACCTATGGCCGAGCACCCCCCTACCTCCACCGCCGCATTGCGCGGCAGCGACGACCCCGAATACGCCGCCAACCTGAAGCGGGCCACCCTGGCCGCATCGGTCGGCAGCGCCCTGGAGTACTACGACTTCGCGCTGTACTCGCTGGCCTCGGCGCTGATCTTCGGCAAGATCTTCTTCCCCGGGCTCGGTGACGCCGCCGGCACCGTGGCCAGCCTCGGCACCCTGGCCATCGGCTTCCTGGCCCGCCCGATCGGTGGCCTGTTCTTCGGCACCCTGGGCGACAAGCTCGGCCGCAAATGGGTTCTGATGATCACCATCGCGCTGATGGGCGGCTCCAGCTTCCTCATCGGGGTGCTGCCCACCGCCGATCAGATCGGCATCTGGGCGCCCATCCTGCTGGTCGTGCTCCGGTTGTTCCAGGGCTTCGGCGCCGGCGCCGAGCAGGCCGGCGCCACCGTGCTGATGGCCGAATACTCCCCCACCCGGCGCCGCGGCTTCTTCTCCGCACTGCCCTTCGTCGGCATCATGCTCGGCACCCTGCTGGCATCCATCGTGTTCGTCGGCCTCGGCCAGGTCCCCGAGGAGGCCCTGCTCAGCTGGGTCTGGCGAATCCCGTTCCTCGCCTCGATCTTCCTGATCGGCGTCGCCGTCCTGATCCGGCTGCGCCTGCAGGAAAGCCCGACCTTCGTCAAGCTCGAGAAGCAGGACCAGGTCGCCGAACACCCGCTCGGTGACGTGTTCCGCAAGTCCGCGCCCAGCCTGCTGCGCGGCATCGGCCTGCGGATGGCCGAAAACGGCGGCTCGTACATCTACCAGACCCTGGCCATCACCTACGTCAGCAAGATCGGTGTGCAGTCCTCCATCGGGCCGCTCGCCGTCGCCTGCGGCGCCATGCTCGGGTTCTTCACCATCCCGCTCGCCGGTGCGCTGTCCGACAAATAC
Source organism: uncultured Actinomycetota bacterium (assembly GCA_963695045.1). Classification (GTDB taxonomy): domain Bacteria; phylum Actinomycetota; class Actinomycetes; order Mycobacteriales; family Nakamurellaceae; genus Nakamurella. The sequence continues at coordinate 963,073 of CAVOFW010000017.1, read as the reverse complement.
GGTCGGATGAAGGTCTACCGGGTCGGCGCCATCGTCCAACTCATCCTGGCGCTCGCCGCCTGGCCGCTGCTCTCCCTGGGCAACCCCGTCGTCACCGTCGTCGTCATCGCGGTCTGCTACGGCATCGGCGTCAACATCATGCTCGGCGCCCAGTGCGCGGCCCTGCCGGAACTCTTCGGATCCCGGCACCGCTACATCGGTGTCGCCGTTGCCCGCGAATTCAGCGCCATCATCGCCGGCGGCATCGCACCCTTCGTCGGGGCCCTGCTGCTCGGCTGGTTCAGCAACTCCTGGATTCCGCTGGCCATCTACGTGATCATCCTGACGTTGATCACCCTGTTCACCACGTTCGTCACCCCGGACACCAGGGCCCGCGACCTCACCCTGCTGCCGGACGCGGTCAAGGACAGCGAGCAGGAGATCTCCGATCGGCCGGCCCCGCTCGCCGCGTCCTACAAGAACACCGAGCTCAAGGCCCCGGTCAGCGTCTGAGCCCGACCATTCGACCACCAACCAGCAGTCAGGAGCGCCGTCATGCGCATTGCCCGCATCGCCACCGACCAGGGACCCCGACCGGTCATCGCACAGGGAGACCGGTGGGCCGAGGTGGTCGACCCGTTCGCCGACAGCCCGGTTCTCACCGGAGTCAACCACCCGGTCGAGGCGGCGCACCTGCTGGCCCCGGTGCAGCCGCTGGTCGTGCTGGGCATGGCGCACAACGGCGCCCCCGGTGACCGGGACCTCCCCCGTCAGGCGTTCATCAAATCGCCGCGCACCGTCATCGGCCCGGGCGAGCCCATCGTGGTCGACGAGAGCCTCGGCCAGGTCAACATCGAGGGCGAACTCGCCGTCGTGATCCGCCGGACCAGCCGCCATCTCACCGCGGACCAGGTACCGGGCGCCATCCTCGGTTACACCATCGGAAACGACGTCACCGCAGTCGACCAGATCCCGTTCGACGAGAAGATGACCCAATCGAAGAACGGCGACGGATTCACCCCCATCGGACCGTGGATCGAAACCGACCTGGACTCCGGCACGGTTCCGATGACCGTCCTGGTCAACGGCGAAACCCGGGCCCGGGCCAACACCGGCGCAGCTCGCCTGGAACATCACCGAACAACTCGTCTACCTCACCAGCTACCTCACCCTCGGGCCGGGCGACATCGTGCTGACCGGTGCGCCCGGCACCTTCACCCCCGTCAAACCCGGCGACAACGGCCAGATCACCCTCGGCGGCATCGGCTCGCTGAGCAACCCGATCGTCAGTCGATGACCATCACCGCAACACATCTCGACGAGAGCCAGCCCCGACAGATGACCGCGCCACCGCTGTTCGACCTGACCGGCCGGACCGCGGTCATCACCGGATCAAGCCGCGGCATCGGCCTGGCCATCGCCACCGGACTGGCCGGGGCCGGTGCCAGGATCGTGCTCAACGGGGTCAACCCCGAACGCCTCGAACGGACCCGAGCGGGTCTGGCGGACTGCTTCGGCCAAGACGTCGTGGCGGCCAGTGCCTTCGACGTCACCGACCAGGATCAGGTCCGCGCCGGCATCAACGCCATCGAGGCGAACGTCGGGCCGATCGAGATCCTGGTCAACAACGCCGGCCTGCAACACCGTCAGCCATTGCTCGACGTCAGCCTGGCCGACTGGAACCGGGTCATCACCACCGACCTCACCAGCGCCTTCCTGGTCGGACGCGAGGTCGCCCGGCATCAACTCGCCCGCGGCTCCGGCAAGATCATCAACATCTGTTCGGTGCAAACCGATCTCGCCCGACCGTCGATCGCGCCGTACACCGCGGCCAAGGGCGGGCTGCGAAACCTGACCCGGGCCATGACCGCCGAATGGGCCGCCGGCGGCCTGCAGATCAACGGCATCGCCCCCGGCTACATCCACACCGAGATGACCCAGGCACTGGTCGACGACACGGCCTTCAACAACTGGATTCTCGGCCGCACACCGGCCGCCCGTTGGGGCACCGTCGACGACCTCGTCGGCCCAGCGGTGTTCTTCGCATCCCCGGCGTCGAACTACGTCAACGGTCAGGTGCTGTTCATCGACGGCGGAATGACCGCCGTCGTCTGAGCCGGATTTGACAAGAGCTGGCGCCCAGGGGATGACCGCTCAGCTGTCGCCGACCGCGCTGCCCATGTCGCTGGATTGCCCGGCGTCCGGTTGTTGGGGAATTGCGGTGGCCTCGGTCGAATTTCCGTTGTGCGAGACCAACCGATTGCTTTCCCGTACCCGTTGCGGCGTCGCCTGATTGGCGGCCTCCGCTGCCATCGGATGCGCGCGTCCGTACTCTCCGGCCACGTGATCGAGCAGTCCTTCGAGGAAGACCTCGAGTTGCGTCCTGGTGGCGTCACGCAGCGTCCGAAGGTAGGCGGTCTGCGAATCAAGCTCCGTCTGGGCCGTCGCCGCGGTCAGCGTGAGCTGCGCGACGTGGTCCTGCGCCTCCCGTTCCAGGGTGGCGGCCCTGGCCAACGCGTCGTCATAGACGCCCTTGGCCTTGTCCTCGGTCTCCTGCTCGAGGGTCGCCGCGTTCCGGCGCGCGTTCTCGTACAGGTCGCGAGCCTCCGACATGACGCGCGCGCTGTAGTCGTCCGCCTGGGCGACGGTTTTGTCCGCCGTCTGCTGGGCCTGGGACAGCACGCTGATGGCGTGCTGCACCTCGGTGCTCCGGCTGTCCCGTTCGATCCGCTCGCGCAGACCCGCGATCTCGTCCTGCTGCTGGCTCAGCTGGTTCCGCAGGTGATCGACGACCGCCGCGCAGCGCGAGAGGAACGAGTCGACCCCGTGTTGCTCATAACCGTGGCCGAATGCCTTGGACGAGGCGAAGGTGACCTTCTGGATGTCTGCGCCGGTCACCGCATCGAGATTGGGCAAACTGGCTGCCGAGTCCGTCATGGATGTCTCCCTCTCGTAAGAACCACTACGCCTCGCCGAATTCTTCGAACTTGATCCGATTCTCCGGCACACCGGAGGAGATCAGCCGTTTGATGGTGGCCTCCACCATCGCCGGCGATCCGCACACAAATACATCATGGCCTGTCCAGTCGCCTTCGGCAGCGATGTCCCCCACCATTCCTCGCGGGCCATCCCAGCGGGTATCGTCGGAAACCGCGATGACGACCGTCAACCAGGGATAACGATCATCCAGATCCGCCAGGGCCTTGCCGGTCGTAGATCTCCCGGATTGATCGTGCCCCGAAGTAGAGATGGGTACGCCGGCCACCGTCGCGGGCGACCTGCTCGATCATCGCCTTCATCGGAGCCAGGCCGGTGCTGCCGGCGATCATCAGCAGCGGACTGTCCGATTCCGGATTCAGCATCATCCGCCCGAACGGCGGTCCGAGGCGGAGCTTGTCGCCGGCGGCTGCGGCGCGGACCAGGGCGGAGGACACCGGTCCGCCGTCGATCAGCCGCGCGTGCAGCTCGATCTCCCGGCCACCAGGGGCATTGGCCGGGGTGTACAACCGCCATTCACGGGGTCGCAAGCGTGCTGGGCTCGACCGAAACGGATTGTCCGGCGACATAGGGATGAACGGTGTCCGTCCGCACCTTGAGCACCGCGATGTCGAACGTGCGCCGATCGACATCGATGATGTCGGCATCCCACCAGGCGGGTTCGTTCTCCGCGACCTTTTCTGCCGCGCCCGACATTGCACCGGCAACGACCCCGTAGGCAGCTGCCCAATTCGCCTGCAGTTCGTCCGTCCAGTCGTCACCACTGAAGTGCCGCAGGGTGGCCAGCAGGGCCTCCCCGACCGCTGGATAATGTGCGGTCAGCGCACCGAACTTGCGGTGATCTCGGCCCAGATCCTCCAGGTAGGGCACCAACTCGCCGACCTTGTCGACGTTGGTGACGATCCGCACCAGCGCGCCGACCAGGCGGTCCCGCTGCTTGGTCATCGCCGGCGGAAACATGTCCCGGGTTTCGGGATATTTCAGGAACAGGTAACTGTAGAAGTACAGCGCGACGTCATCGCCGCCATGCGCGGCAACCGCCGCGAAGTTGTCCTTCAGTGCTGCGGTGTCGATGTCTGCCACAACAGGATCCTCACGCGCTCACGATCGAAGACCGTAACGGCGCCAGCGCCGCCACCACGGCACCGATGGAATCATCGTCTGCTCCGGCCGAGGCAAGTGTAGCGCCAAGATGGCCGACCACCTTATCGAACGCCGCATCGGTGATGTTCAATCCATGATGTGCCACGGCCATGTCCCGGCCGCTGTATTCGAGTGGACCACCGGTGGCGCTGACCAACATCTCGACCTGGTGCCGGCGCAGCCGTGGCATGTCGATCCCGTCGAAGTAACCGGCCAGTTCGGGGTCGGCCACCACGCGAGCATAGAACGCGTCGACCGCGTCTCGGATTCCGCCTTCGGCACCGAGCGCTTCGTACAGGGTGGGCGTCGGACTCGTCAAGAAGGGCTCCTCGCGTCGACGAATACTGCCGGGAGCGTAACCGCGTTGCCTGTCTGGAGCAAAAGTTCATTAGCCCATTCGTGGGCTGCCAGCATCAATCGCCCGCAGGCGGACGCACAGCGTCCATCACGGAGCGTGTCGGGAAGCCGGGCGTGAACGGGTGGCGGGCCAACGACGGTTGCGCCGGCCGGTTTGCCCCCGGTCGGCCCGCTCCGACCGTGTTTCGGGGCGCACCGTGCGCCGACGTATCTGGCACGGCACCGTCGGCGTCTTTTCACTGTCGGCCAACGACGTCGGTCCGGCGCGGAAATCATATCGGTGATGGGGGGCGAGGTCTCATGTACAAGCTTGGGCGCAGTCAACTCTCGAGGACGGGATTGCCGGCGTCCGGTGCTGCGCAATTGGCCGGTCAGCAGTGCCCGCAGCGGGCCGGTGACGTGGCCATCACCTCTGCCGGCAGAGCAGACGCTGTCCGGCGCATTGCAATACCTGGAACTCATGCGCACGGAGCAGGTCATCGACGAGACCGCCTATTTTGCCCGTCGCGATGAAATAGCCACGTCGATCGCTCCGACATGGCCGGTACTCCATGCATTTCAACGAACTCGAACATGCCTGCCGGGTCGCGTGGCGGGGCAGCGCCAGATGCATCGGACGGCTGCCGTGGCAGACCCTGATCGTGCGCGATTGCCGTGATCACACCTCGCCCGAGGAGATCTTCCAGGCATGTGTCGATCATCTCCGGCTGGCCACCAACGGCGGCCGGATCCGCCCGGTCATGACGGTTTTCGCGGCCGATGGGCAGACCCGGCACCGCCCCCGGATCTGGAATCCGCAGCTGATCCGGTACGCGGGATGGCGCCGGCCGGACGGCACGGTTCTCGGTGATCCCAGCCATCTCGAATTCACCGAACTGCTCGAGTCGTTGGGCTGGCGCCCGCGCGAGAAGACCGCGTTCACCCTGCTTCCGGTCGTCATCCAGGTGGGGCACGAGCGGTCCAGGATCTTCGAGCTGCCGTCCGACGCGGTGTTGGAAGTGCCCATCCGGCACCCCGACCTGCCCTGGTTCGAGGAGCTGCAATTGCGCTGGCACGCGGTGCCGATGCTGTGCGACATGGCACTGCGGGCCGGCGGTCTGCACTACCCGGCCGCACCGTTCAACGGCTGGTACATGAGCTCCGAGATCGGTGCCAGGAACCTGTCCGACGTCGATCGCTACAACCAGCTGCCGCTGATCGCGCGGGGTCTCGGGCTGAGCACCCGCAGTACGACAAATCTGTGGCGGGATCGGGCGATGGTCGAATTGAACGTTGCGGTGCTGCATTCCTTTCGCGCCGCCGGCGTGCGCATGGTCGATCACCACAGCGCATCCGATCAGTTCATGACGCACATCGATCGGGAGGAAAAGGCCGGGCGCGCCGTCAACGGCGACTGGAGCTGGTTGGTGCCACCGATCAGCGGCTCGACCACGCGGGTTTTCCATCGGTATTACCCGGGCGCCGACGTCGCCGGGACGCCGATCTTCGCACCACAACCGGCGCCCTGGAGAGCGGCGGCGGAATATCTGCACGGTTGCCCCGTGCAGCATTGACCTCTCCCGCGTCGGTCACTCACGGCCGTTGCCAGAAGGCGCTCGGCAGGTTCTCGATTTCCCGAGCGGACTGCTCCAGCTCGGCAGCGGCAGGCAGCATGGCCTGATAGATCGGGTTTCCGGTCGCGGCGAGCCGGTGAATGGCCGCGGCGTTGATCCGCGCGCGACCGGCAACGACGCCGCCGAACGCGGTGCGGTCCCCGGTGTATCCGTAGGCGTCCAGCAGCCGATGCAGTCGGCCGCCGCGGTCGGCGGCAGTGGTGAATCCCCGCGGCGCAACGACCTCCAGTGGTTGCAGCGGCACCCAGGTGAGCGCGCTGAAGGCCAGGTCCAGTTCTCGTGATGACGGCCCGGCGGTGTCCCAGTCGACGAACCCGACCAGACCGTCGGTGTCGGTCCAGACCGCGTTGTACGGGGCGGCGTCGTGGTGTCCGATGATCAGCCCGGGTTGCCAGCTCTGCCCCGCGAACCAGGTGCTGCCCTCGGGCGGCACGAACGAGGCGGTCGCGTCGTGCAGCCGCCGGAGCCACCCCCCGACCTGGTCCAGGGCGGCGTCCGAGCGCACCCAGGCCGGCCACGGCAGCCGAACCCCCACCGTCCGGCCGGGCAGGTAGCTGAGCACCTCCCGCCCCTGATCATCGATTCCGACGACCCGCGGGGCTTCGGCGAAGCCGACGTCCTGAAGATGGCGCAGCACCGCGTGCACCGCCGGGCTCCACGGCCCGCCGGGCCGCACCACGACCTCGCCGCGGCGGACCGCCCCGCCGGTGCGGCCGCCGGCCATCATGCCGATCTGTTCCGTCATCGGCGTTTCTCCTCGGTGTGACAGCGCGCCTGACCACATAGATTGAGCGCTGGATGACCGACTCGGTCAAACGGAATTACGTCGCCGTGCGCCCCGCCACGTCCACCTGCGACAGGTCACCCTCCTAGAGGGGCACCCGATAGGCGATGACGCCCGAACGCGTCGCCACCATCCGCAGCCCGGCGTCGGTCACCGTCGACACCGCGAGCGGGACCGCGGTGGGTGGACCGGTGATCGGGGCGCCGCCCTGGTCGCACTGCAGGACCTCACCCTCGATCCGCTTGTCGTGCCGCACGCTGCCATCGCCGTACATCCACGAATCGGTGGAGGTGAATGTTTGCGATTCGGGGCACCAGAACGACTCGCCGGCAGCGGGTGGGCGCACCGACCCGCCATCGAGGTCCAGCACCTGACCATTGGCCAGCAAGTGGTGATCGTCCAGCCAGGTGACCGGCACCCCGGTGTTGGCGATCGCCAGCGCGGGTACCGCGCCCAACGGCACCGACCAGACCGCCTTCCCGGTTTGCAGGTCGACCCGCTCCACGGTCACGGACAGTTCCGACGCCGAGTTGAGATTGACCGCATATCCCACTGGCACGGAATCCAGCCGTCCGGTGTAGCGGCAACGGAGCGCGGGATCCTCGGAGCCGGGGGTTGACATGTCATGCCGGCTAGGCAGCTGATACCGGCACTGTGGTGAGGTGCCAGGGTCCTGCCAGATCACCGTGCCGTCGTTACGGTTGATTCCCACGGTGATCAGATTCGCCGCCAGGTCCAGCGCGGGATAGCTGGTGCCGTCCGATTTCCAGCCAACCGTGCCGCTGAGTTGGAGCACCGGTACGTCGCCGTCATCCTCGCTGGCGTACCAGCCGTGGTCGAGGGAGGCGTCGGGTCCGAGCAGCTCGGTGAGCGGTCGGGACCAGACGACCGCGCCGTCCTTCACGATGCCGACCGTCGGAGTGGGCGCATTGTCGATGCTGACCAGGTCGTTCCACAACGTCGTATATGCCGGGTGCGGCAGCGGGGGGCGCCGTCGCGGCGTCATCGGGAATCATCGTCGTGGCGCCGGTGATGCGATCGATCCGGAATCGGTGCGGATCCGCGCTGGTCCGGTCGGCGCTCCAGACGTAGGCCGTGGCGCAGAGCGACGCCGGATCGTCGGCGCAGACCTGCGGAACGTTGAACCACCACTGCGGGTCCGTCGCGAACAGATCGGTCCCGGTGGCCGGATCGATGAGCACGATGTGGGTGTTCACATCCTTGTCAGCGTCGCAGGTACGCGACCTTGTCGTCGATCTTGTCGACCGTGATCTCCTGGTTGGGGGAAAACGCCGTCACGCTGACCTGTCGTCGCCAGCGCTCCGCGCCGGTTGCCGGGTCGAGCCCGATGAGAAACAGAGTCGGTGCCCACTGATCCGTACAGCACGGCCGTGCCGGCCACCAGCACCGGAGTCGACTTGGCTTCGAAACCCGTTGTGGCCCAGGCCTGTTCAACCGATTTCAGGAAGGGCCCCGCGGGCGGGGGAACCGCCGAGCCGGTCGCGATCGGAGATGGCGAAGGGGACGGGCTGGGAGCCGTCGAGTCGTCATCATCAGCCGCGCTCGGCGGGACCAGGAAACCGGCGACCTTGCCGGGCATGGCCACCACCCGCAGGTCGCCGGGGAAGGTCGCCGAGACGGCGGCCGGGATGGTGGTCGTCGGAATCGGTGCGTCCTCCCCCGTCGACCGACACGGCCGGACGAGGCCGCTCTTCTCCGCGGAAGTGATCGGAGTCGACGATTCGTACTTCGGTTCCGCCGCGGTGAAGGTGCCATCCTGGTCGCACCAGAAGGTGTCGTCCGCCGATGGAGCCCGCGTGCTGCCGGTGTCGAGGTCGATGACCAGGCCGCCCGTTGAGGTTGGTTCGTAGACGTGCGTGTCGTCGAGCACGGCCGAAGCACCGCCGGTGCTGTCGCCGACGAGGGTCTTCGCGTCGCCGACGTCGGCGGACCACCGCACGTCGCCGGTCGACGGATCGACCCGTTCGACGGTGACATCAAGGTCAGTGGTGACGTACGTCGATCGCCAACTGCGGTCCGTGCTCGGAACGGCCGACCCGGTGTACCGGCACAGGTAATCGTCCGATTGACTGATCCGTGCCAGGGCACGGTCGAGGCCGCAACCCGACCAGCCCGGCCGAATCCAACTCGGGCTCCCGTCGACCATCGAGAATGTCGACGTCGATGCACTGGTCGACAGGTCAACCCGCGCGCCGGGATCCCGGTCGACCTTCAGCGCGGTCACGATCGCGTGGGACCGGTCCTTCGTCATCGACGTCCAGAAATAGTTGGGCTTCGGCAGGTCGGCGCCGAACAGCTCGGTCGCCGTCTTCGTCCAGGAGGTGGCCCCGTCGACCCAGCGGCCGAACGTCGTGAGATCAGGATTATCGGTCGTGTAGTACAGCCCCGGGACAGGCAGTGACCTGGCACCCGCCGGAGCCGCGGTGGCTTCATCGGAAACCGGTGTCGTCTCACCGGTCGACTGATTGATCCGGAACGACTGGACATCCCAGTCGCCCGTGCCGGATTGGACGAATGACGCCAGGCACACCCAGGTCTCGTCGTCCTCGCAACTGGCCGGCTCGGCACTCCAGTACCGGGCGGCGGAGACCGAGCGGTCGGCGCCGGTCTTCGGGTCGGCCAGCACGAACTGGGAGACCCGGTCCGTTCCGGTTGGCCGGTAGTACGCAACCGAGCCGTCGATATCGTGGGCCCACACCCCGATGAAGTCGGAGCCGGGCACGATCGCTGGTTTGCTCCACAGGATCGACCCGGTGGCCGGGTCGAGGCCGTAGATCAGCAGACCTTCGGGTGTGGTGCCGAACACCACTGCCACCCCGCCGATGGTGGTCACTCCCGTGACCGGATCGATGCCCGCCGCCGTCCAGACCTGCTCGACCGCGGTCCGGGCGGGAGCTGCCGTGCTGGTGGGCTCGTCGGCATCCCCGGCCGAATCTGATCCGGTGCACGCGGCCAGCGCCGCACAGACGCAGACAACGAGCGCCAGCGCGGCCCACCCGTGGCCGTGTTGGGCCGCCCGCGACCGCATGAGACGAGCAGGAAACACCTGACCTCCAACGGCCGGCCCGCGGGTTGGGCCGTGCCGAGCCGGAACGGTAGGCGAAACGCCGAGAACGCCACCCGGGTTATCCACAACCCCGGAATCCCGGCTGGCTCATCCCATCCGGAGGATGCCGTCGGCCACCGGCCGAACCATGATCGCTCGCGGGGGTCACCCTCCGTACGTACGCCGCTGCAACTCCCCCTCGACCCGCCACCGCCGCCGGGTGCCCCGCACCGTCTCCGCACGCATCGCCGCCGCAGGCATTGTCACTGCGCACGGTCACCACCTGGGAGCGCCGACATGGATCAGTTGGACCTCGCCAGACTCCAGTTCGCGACCACCAGCATCTACCACTTCTTCTTCGTCCCGGTGACCATGGGTCTGGCCATCCTGGTCGCCGTGCTGCACACCAAATGGCACCGTTCCGGGAACGTCGAGTTCCGCCGGCTGACCAGGTTCTTCGGCACGCTGATGCTGATCAGCATCAGCGTCGGCGTCGTCACCGGGCTGGTGCAGGAGTTCCAGTTCGGGATGGACTGGTCGGCGTACTCGCGGTTCGTCGGCGACGTGTTCGGCGCCCCGCTGGCGATGGAGGGACTGGCCGCGTTCTTCCTGGAATCGACGTTCCTCGGGCTGTGGCTGTTCGGCTGGAACGTGCTGCCCAAGGGGATCCACCTGATGACGGCGTGGCTGGTCGCGGTCGGCGCGTGCCTGTCGGCGGCGTTCATCATCGCGGCCAACTCCTGGATGCAGAATCCCGCGCGGCTACACGATCAACCCGGACAACGGTCGGGCCCAGCTGACGTCCATCGCCGACGTGTTCACCAACCCGATCTTCCTGTGGGGCTACGCGCACGTGCTGGCAGTGGCGCTGATCTTCGGCGGCGCCGTGCTGCTCGCCGTGTCGGCCTGGCACATGCGCCGCGGCCAGCACGTCGAGCTGTTCCGCAGCAGCGCCAAGCTCGGTCTGTTCGTGCTCACGGTCGCGACGGTGTTGCAGTTCCCGATCGGCGGCCGGCTCGGCATCAACGAGACCGACTACCAGCCGATGAAGATCGCCGCCGCCGAGGCCAACTGGGACCACCTGCCAGCCGTGCTCGTTCTCGGTGATCCAGATCGGCGGCTACAACCAGGACGAAACCCCGACCAAGATCATCGAGATCCCGCACCTGCTGTCCATCCTGGCCACCGGCACCTGGGACGGCGAGGTGCAGGGCCTGTCGGAGGTCAACGCCGAGTACAACCAGCAATACGGCCCCGGCTACTACGTGCCCGAACGTCTTCATCCAGTACTGGTCGATGCGGGTGATGGCCTACATCGCCACCGTGGTGTTCCTGGTCGGCCTGTGGGGCATGTTCCTGCTCTGGCGGAAGAAGTTCGACACCTCCAGGTTCTTCCTCTGGGTGGCCACCTGGACCGTGATCACCCCGTTCCTGATGGCCACCGCCGGCTGGTTGCTGACCGAGAGCGGCCGCCAACCCTGGATCGTGCAGGGCCTGATGCTGACCAAGGACGGGCTGTCCGGGTCCGGGCAACGCCACCCAGGTGGCGATCAGCCTGGGCATCGTGCTGGTGCTGTACACGACGATCGGCGTCATCGCCGCGATCCTGATGCTCCGGCACGCCCGCCGCGGCCTACCGCGACGACGTGCCGGATCCGACGCCGGACGTCGCCGTCGGACCAGCCCGCCCCGTCCCTGACGTACTAGGAGCATCCAGATGACCCTGAGCACCGTGTGGTTCGTGATCGTCGCGTTCTTCTGGACCGGCTTCTTCGTGCTGGAGGGGTTCGACTTCGGGGTCGGCGCCCTGCACAAGGTCGTCGGCCGGACGGACCTGGAGCGGCGGGTGGCGATCAACACGATCGGACCGGTCTGGGACGGCAACGAGGTCTGGCTGGTGGTGGCCGGCGCGTCGATGTTCGCCGCCTTCCCGAACTGGTACGCGTCCTGGTTCTCCGCGCTGTACCTGGCGCTGTGGCTGCTGCTGGCGGCGCTGATCATCCGCGGGGTGTCGTTCGAGTTCCGCGGCAAGTTCGACCGGCCAGGCTGGCGGTCGACCTGGAGCTGGACGCTGACCATCGGTTCGGTGCTGGCGCCGTTGCTGTTCGGGGTCGGCCTCGGTGACCTGCTGGCCGGGCTGCCGATCGACGCGGCCGGCGACTTCACCGGGACGTTCCTGGATCTGCTGACCCCGTACGGGCTGTTCCTCGGCGTCACCCTGCTGGCCCTGTGCCTGCTGCACGGCTCGACGTTCCTGTCGATCCGCAGCACCGGCATCGTGCTGCAACGCGCGCAGGCCATCGCCCGGCGGCTGGCGATCCCGGCCGCCGTGCTGGTCGCGGGCTTCGCGGTCTGGACCTACGCGATCGCCCGGCCGGGTGTCTGGGGAATCCTGGCGCTGGCCGTGCCGCTGGCCGCCGTCGTCATCGCCGCGGTGTTGGTGCTCGGCGGCCGGGCCGGCGGCCGGGCGTTCGCGGCCACCGCGGTCGCCATCGGCGGGGACCATCGCGTCGCTGTTCGCGAACCTGTACCCGGACCTGCTGATCTCCAGCACCGACCCGGCCAACACCCTGACGGTGGCCAACTCGACGGCCAGCGCGTACTCGCTGCAGGTGATGACGATCGTCGCGGCGGTGATGGTCCCGCTGGTGCTGCTGTACCAGGGCTGGACGTACTACGTGTTCCGCCGCCGGGTGGTCGGGCCGGCCGGATCCGACCCGTCCCCCGCCGTCATTACTCGCGGCCGGTGAGCACGAGCGCCCGGGGCTCAGACCTTGCGCACCAGCACCACCGCGCGCGGCCCGACCAGCACCGAGCCGTCGGTGACCAGCTCTGCCCCGTCGCTTCGGCTGGTAACTGTCGGATTCGACAACGCAGTCCCACGTCACCGCGAAGGTCAGCGGCTCCCACCAGGCGTTGATCAGCAGCGCCAGGTCGTCGTCGACCTGCGGTGCGCCGTCGTCGCCGATGTCCGGCTGCGCGGAACCGGACAGCACCATCGCGACGCTCTTGGCGCCCTGATCGGCCCAGTCGGCGTCCGTCATCGGCGCACCGGACGGGGTGAACCAGCCGATCGCGTCCGGATCGGTCGGGTACCGCCGGCGCCGCAGCACCGGGTGCCGATGCCGGAGCGCGATCAGGTTCGCGGTGAAGTCCCGCAACCCGCCGTCCAGCGACGACCAGTCCCACCAGGCGATGTCGTTGTCCTGGCAGTAGGCGTTGTTGTTGCCGCGCTGGGTGCGGCCGACCTCGTCGCCGCCGAGCAGCAGCGGCACTCCCCTGGCCAGCAGCAGCGTGGACAGCAGCGCCCGGCGTTGCGCGGCGCGCAATTCGAGCACCGCCGGATCGTCGGTCGGCCCCTCGACGCCGCAGTTCCAGGAGCGGTTGTCGCCGGTGCCGTCCCGGTTGTGCTCGGTGTTCGCCTCGTTGTGTTTGTCGTTGTAGGAGACCAGGTCGGCCAGGGTGAAGCCGTCGTGCACCGTGACCAGGTTGATCGAGGCGTCCGGGCCGCGGCGGTGCTGGGTGTACAGATCCGGCGAGCCGCCGAGCCTGGTCCGCAGCTCGGGCAGCAGACCGTCGTGGCTGCGCCAGAAGTCGCGCACGGTGTCCCGGAACTTGCCGTTCCACTCGCTCCAGCCCGCCGGGAACCGGCCAACGTCGTAGCTGTCGCCCTGGCCGACGTCCCACGGCTCGGCGATCAGCTTGACCTGCGCCAGCACCGGGTCCTGCCAGACCAGGTCGAAGAAGGCCGCGATGGTGTCGAAGCCGCCCTCCTGCCGGGCCAGGGTGGGAGCCAGGTCGAAGCGGAAGCCGTCCACCCCCATCTCGGTCACCCAGTACCGCAGCGAGTCCATGATCAGCCGCAGGCACGTCGGGTTCCCGACGTTCAGCGCGTTGCCGCACCCGGAGGTGTCCACGTAGGACGCCCAGTTCCGCGGGTCCAGCCGGTAGTAGGCCCTGTTGTCCAGACCGCGGAAGCACACGGTCGGCCCGTCCGCGCCGGCCTCCGCGGTGTGGTTGTAGACGACGTCCAGCACCACCTCGAGTCCCGCCGCGTGCAGAGATGTGACCATTTCCTGAAATTCCGCGACCTGACCCCCCGGATGGCCGGCCCGGACGGCCGCCGAGTACTCGGCGTGCGGGGCGAAAAACCCGACCGTGTTGTATCCCCAGTAGTTGGTCAGGCCCCGGTCGACCAGAAAGGCCTCCGGCACGCTGTGCTGCACGGGCAGCAATTCCACCGCGGTGACCCCGAGCCCCTGCAGGTAGGCGATGGACGCCGGGTGCGCCAGGCCGGCATAGGTCCCGCGGATCTCGGCCGGGATGTCCGGGTGCAGCTCGGTGAAGCCCTTGACGTGGATCTCGTAGAAGACAGTGTCCGCGAGATGGCGAACCGGCCTGCTGGACCCGGTCGCCAAGCGGCCCTGGGAATCCGGGCCGACCGGCGGCAACGGGGCCACCATCAGGCTCCGCGGCATCGCCGCCGGCGGAATCGAGATCGCTGGGCAGGCCGGGGTTGTCGAGGTCGTGCCCGTAGACCGACGGGCCGAATTTGACCTTGCCCTGGATGGCTCGGGCATACGGGTCGAGCAGCAGCTTGTTCGGATTGCAGCGTGCACCGGACGCCGGATCGTATGGTCCCGCGCACCCGGAAGCCGTACGCCTGGCCGGGTTGCACCCCTTCGACGAAGCCGTGCCAGACGCCGGCGTCCATCCCCGGCAACGAGAACTGGGTCTCCGTGCCGTCCGCGTCGAACAGGCACAACAGCACCTCGTCGGCGACGGAGGAATAGACGGCGACGTTGGCACCGCCGTCGGTGAAATGCACACCCAGCGGAAAGGGACGACCCGGCCGAACAGTGACGGACATGTTTTGGAATCTAGATCTTCGAGGGTGAGACCGCGCGCGGCGGCACCCCACCGCGGCTCAATTCATTCGAATGGGACGATGATCGCGCGTCGCCCTTGGGGGCACAGTCGGCGATGCATTGCCGCCTGGCTGATGCGCACTGGCGTAGGGGAGGTGCGATGACGAAAGTCGTCGTGATAGGTGGCGGGATGGCCGGCGTCGCGTGCGCGTCGGAACTGGGCGACAAGGGCGTCGATGTCGTCCTGGTCGATCGGCACGACTACCTGCAGTTCCAGCCGCTGCTGTATCAGGTGGCGAGTTCACAGCTGCCCGCGGAGGACATCGCCCGCCCGCTGCGGGTGGTGTTCGAGGACCTGCCGACGGTGCGGCTGGTGCAGGCCGACGTCACCGCGATCGACTTCGCCACCAGGGCAGTCACCACCGACCGACGGCGACCTCGGACCCGCCGACTACCTGGTGCTGGCGGCCGGAGCGCAGCCGAACTTCTTCGGCGTCACGGGGGCCAGCGAGCACTCCTTCCCGCTGTACTCGGTCAAGGACGCCGAACGGCTCCGGCTGCACCTGCACGAGCTGCTGCGGGTGCACTGCGACCCTGCGGTCCCGCACGCGGATCGGGACCCGCTGAACGTCGTCATCGTGGGCGGCGGACCGACCGGGGTGGAGACCGCGGGCGCGATCGCGGAGCTGTTCCACGCGCTCCGCGAGGACGGGCGGCTCGGCGAGCAGGCCGCCGTGCACCTGGTGGACCACGGCAAGAGCGTGCTGGCGCCGTTCTCCGACAAGTCCCACGACTACGCCCTGGACAAGCTCACCGATCATGGCGTGCAGGTGACGTTCGGCGTGGCCGTCACCCAGGTCGAACCCGACGGCGTGCACCTGTCCGACGGGTCGACGCTGCCCACCCAGACGGTGATCTGGGGCGGCGGCGAGTCGGCCTCGGCCGTCGCCGCCGACACCGGCGCCACCCCGGGCCGCGGCGGCCGGATCGACGTCACCGCGGAGCTCGGCGTCCCGGATTTTCCCGGCGTGCTGGCGGTGGGCGACGTCGCCAACATTCCCGGGCCCGACGGCCGTGCTCTGCCGCAACTCGGATCGGTCGCCCAGCAGTCCGGGAAATGGGCCGCACGCAACATTCTGGCCGAGATCGACGGCAAGTCGCCGACGCCGTTCCACTATCACGACAAGGGCATCATGGCGATGATCGGCCGGAACGCGGCCGTCGCCGAGATCGGCGCGCACCGTCATCAGATCGAGGGGCCGATCGCCTTCACGGCCTGGCTCGGGTTGCACGCGATCCTGCTCAGTGGCGCGCACAGCCGCGTCGATGCCTTCCTGAACTGGGCCGACGACTACTTCCACCACGGTCGGGCACCGGAGCTCGAACTCGACGGAACACCTACCCGTATCGCCTGGGCCGACGACGACGCCGACCGGCCCGCCATCTAGTACCGCTCCGCTACCGCGCACACCGCCGTCCGCCGACAGTCGAGCCGCCGCTCTCTCCTGGAGGAACCGTGTCCGAGTCCCAAGACAAGTACGACGTGATCATCATCGGATCGGGGGCCGGAGGTGGCACCCTCGCCCATCGGCTCGCCCCCACCGGCAAGAAGGTGCTGATCCTCGAGCGTGGTGACTGGCTCCCCCGCGAGGTGGAGAACTGGGATGCCACGGCGGTTTTCGTGGACAACCGGTACGTCTCTCCGGACACCTGGTACGACAAGGAGGGCAAGAGCTTTCAGCCGCAGATCCACTACAACGTCGGCGGCGCCACCAAGCTGTACGGCGCCGCGTTGTACCGGCTCCGGGAGCGGGACTTCGGTGAACTGCAGCACTTCGACGGCATCTCACCGGCCTGGCCGGTCCCCTACGACGAGTTCGAACCGTATTACCAGCAGGCCGAAGACCTGTACCAGGTGCACGGCAACCGCGGCGAGGACCCGACCGAGCCGCCCAGCAGCCCGGCCGTACCCGCACCCGCCGGTGTCCAACGAGCCGCGGATCCAGCAGCTCTACGACGACCTGGTCAAGGTCGGCCTGCACCCGTTCCATGCGCCGTGCGGCATCCTGCTCGACGAGGCGAACCCGGCGTACAGCGCCTGCATCCGGTGCGCCACCTGCGACGGATTTCCGTGCATGATTCACGCGAAGTCCGACGCCGAAGTGATCGCCGTCCGGCCGGCGCTGGAGCACCCCAACGTCACCCTGCTGCGGAACGCGCACGTGCTCCGGCTGCACACCGACGACACCGGCCGAACCGTCACCAGTGTCGTCGCCGTCGTCGACGGCGAGGAGCAGCGCTTCCACGCCGACATCGTTGTGGTGTCCGCCGGTGCGGCCAACTCCGCGAAACTGCTGCTGAACAGCGCGAACCATCTGCACCCGGGCGGCTTGGCCAACGGCAGTGATCAGGTCGGGCGCAACTACATGTTCCACAACAGCCTGGCGTTCCTCGCCGTCTCCATGGAGAAGAACCCCACCAAGTTCCAGAAGACGTTGTCCGTCAACGACTTCTACTTCGGTGATGACGACTTCCAGTTCCCGATGGGCAATATCCAGATGGTCGGCAAGAGCTCCGCGCCGATGTACCGGGGCGAGAAGCCCCTCGAGACGCTGCTCGCCCCCAGCTTCGCGCTGTCCGATGTCGCCGTGCACGCCGTCGACTTCTGGCTGTCCACCGAGGATCTCCCGTTGCCGGAGAATCGGGTGACGATCGGCGCGGACGGCAATATCGTGCTGAGCTACACGCCGAACAACACCCGGCCGCTGGACGAGCTGTACGGCCGGGTGAAGAAGAATCTGAGTGATCTGGGGATGAACCACCACCACCTGATCCCCCGCAACGCCTACATGAAGAACGAGATCCCGATCGCCGGCGTCGCGCATCAGGCCGGCACCGTCCGATTCGGCAACGATCCCCAGACGTCCGTGCTGGACGTCAACTGCAAGGCCCACGAACTGGACAATCTCTACGTCGTGGACACCAGTTTCTTCCCATCGATCGGCGCGGTGAACCCGTCGCTGACCGCCGCCGCGAACGCGCTGCGGGTCGGCGACCACCTGATCGAGCGGCTGGGGTGAGCGCCGCGGGAGCAGGGCGGCGCCGGCACTGATCTACGCCGGCGGGCTCGCCAAGGGCCTGGCCCTGGTCTCCTTCCCGGCCGCGAGTTCGATCCTGACCAGCCCGACCGGCTCCGACCTGTCCACCGGGCAGTACGGGCTGAAGTTCGCGCCACCCCAGTCGTCCAAATCCTGACGCCCGAGAAAGCAGCGACCATGCCCAGCACCGCACCGAAGACCAGCACCAGGGCCCGGCCGAAGGCGCCGACGCGCTCGTCCACGTCCCAGTCGGAATCCGCCCGGCTCGCCGACGCCAACTGCGGCGCCGAGCCGTGGCGCGACTGGGGTCCGTACCTGTCCGAGCGGGCCTGGGGCACGGTCCGCGAGGACTACAGCGCCGACGGCGACGCCTGGTCGTTCTTCCCGCACGATCACGCGCGGTCCCGGGTGTACCGCTGGAACGAGGACGGGATGGCCGGGTTCTGCGACGAGACGCAGAACTGGTGCCTGTCGCTGGGCCTGTGGAACGGCGTCGACCCGATCCTCAAGGAGCGGATGTTCGGGCTGGCCGGGCCGCAGGGCAACCACGGCGAGGACGTCAAGGAGTACTGGTGGTACCTGGACGGCACCCCCACCCACTCCTGGAACACCTGGCGCTACCACTATCCGCAGCGCGAATTCCCGTACGGCGACCTGGTCGCCGAGAACGCCCGGCGCGGCAAGCTGGAGCCGGAGTACGAACTGGTCGACACCGGCATCTTCGACGACGACCGGTACTGGGTGGTCACCGTCGACTACGCCAAGGCCGCGCCCCGGGACCTGCTGATGCGGATCACCGTCGAGAACGCCGGCCCGGACGAGGCGACACTCGCATGTGCTGCCGACGCTCTGGTTCCGCAACACCTGGTCGTGGGGGTACGACGACCACCCGAAACCGACCCTGCGGCTGGACGGCAACCGGATCGTCGGCAGCCACTCGAAGTCCGGGCCGCTGGTGCTGGTCGGCGACGGCGCCCCGGAGCCGTTGTTCTGCGAGAACGAGACCAACAACGCACGGCTGTTCGGCAGCAGCAACATCACGCCGTACCCGAAGGACGGCATCAACGACCACGTCGTGCACGGCGCCAGCACGGTCAACCCGCTCGCCCGAGGGCACCAAGGCCGCGCTGCACTACACGGTGACGGTGCCGGCCGGC
The DNA here is from genome assembly GCA_963695045.1 of uncultured Actinomycetota bacterium. Taxonomy (GTDB): domain Bacteria; phylum Actinomycetota; class Actinomycetes; order Mycobacteriales; family Nakamurellaceae; genus Nakamurella. Next base: position 944,010 of record CAVOFW010000017.1, on the reverse strand, counting down.
GGATCGACCACGATCAAGGTCCGGATGGTCGGGCGTGCCGCACCCGGCCATCGACGTCGACCCGCTGGCACCGAGCGTCGAGCCGATCGCCGCTCGGCGAGGAATTCGATGCCGTCGTCGCGGCCCGCAAGAAGGAGGCGGACGCGTTCTACGCCTCGGTGATTCCCGGCCACCACGCCGGCCGCCGAGGCGATGGTGGCCCGGCAGGCGTTCGCCGGACTGCTGTGGGGCAAACAGTTCTTCCACTACGACGTGCAGCGGTGGCTCGCCGGCGATCCCACCCAGCCGGCGCCACCGCCCGGGTCGCGGCGAGATCCGCAACGGCGACTGGCCGCACCTGAACAACCACGACGTCATCCTGATGCCCGACCCGTGGGAGTACCCCTGGTTCGCGGCCTGGGACCTGGCCTTTCACTGCGTGACGCTGGCGCACATCGACCCGGACTTCGCCAAGGCGCAACTCGTCCTGCTGCTGCGCGAGTGGTACATGCACCCGAACGGGCAGATCCCGGCCTACGAGTGGAACTTCTCCGACGTCAACCCGCCGGTGCACGCCTGGGCGGCGCTCAAGGTCTTCGAGCTGGACGGCGGCACCGACTTCACCTTCCTGGCCAGGATCTTCCACAAGCTGCTGATCAACTTCACCTGGTGGGTGGACAACAAGGATCACGGCGGGAACAACCTGTTCGAGGGCGGGTTCATGGGCCTGGACAACATCGCCCCGCTGGACCGATCGGCCCTGCCGCCGTCGGAGGGCTACCTGGAGCAGGCCGACTCCACGGCGTGGATGGCGATGTACGCGCAGGACCTGCTGGAAATGGCGCTCCGCCTCGCGATGCACAACCGGTCCTACGAGGACGTCGCCACGAAGTTCTTCGAGCACTTCCTGGCGATTGCCGGGGCGGCGAACAACGCCGGCCTCTGGGACGAACAGGATTCGTACTTCTACGACGTCCTGCACCTGGCCGACGGCACCGATATTCCGATCAAGGTGAAATCCCTGGTCGGACTGGTGCCGATCAGCGCTGCGCTGTCCTATGACGGCCTGACCGCTGCACGATCTCCCGGACTTCCGGGACAGGGCGACCTGGTTCCTGGACGAATCATCCCGGAATACCGGCAGCTGTTCCACACCCGCGACATCGGCGGCGTGCGGCACCGGTTGCTGGCGCTGGTGCCGCCGGAGCGGCTGGTCCTGTTGCTGGACAACGTCTTCGAAGAGGACGGCCTGCTGTCGAAGTACGGCATCCGGGCCATCTCGGCCTGGCACCGCGAGCACCCGTTCAGCGTTCAGGTCGGCGGCATGACGGCATCGGTCGACTACGAACCCGCCGAATCGACCACCAACCTGTTCGGCGGGAATTCCAACTGGCGCGGGCCGATCTGGATGCCGCTGAACGTGCTGTTGGTCGAGGCGCTGCGCAACTACGACGACCTCGCGCCCGGCGAGGTCACGCGTGGAATACCCGGCCCGCTCCGGCAGCCGGCGGACGCTGAGCGCGGCGGCCGACGACATCTCCCGCCGGCTGACCTCGATCTTCCTGCCCGGACGAGAACGGCCGGCGGCCGGTGCACGGCTGGTACGACCTGCTGGCCACCGACGTCAGGTGGAAGGACAACATCCCGTTCCACGAGTACTTCCACGGCGACACCGGGATGGGCCTGGGCGCCGAACACCAGACCGGCTGGACCGCGCTGGTCGCCCACCTGATCCTGACCACCCCACCGCAGCACGCACGCTGACCCAACCCACCCACCCATCGCACCACCACACCACCACGAGAAACAGGAGCGCATTCATGAGCCTTCAGGGCAAGGTCGCCATCGTCACCGGCGGCAACAGCGGCATCGGCAAGGCCGTCGTGCTGGAACTCGCCGCGCAGGGCGCCAGCATCGTCATCGACTACGTGTCGCACCCCGAGGCCACCGAGGAGCTGGAGAAGCAGCTCGCCGCGCTCGGCGAGGACCAGGTGATCGGGGTGGACGCCGACGTCAGCAAGGTCGCCGACCTGCAGATGCTCGTCGACACCGCGGTCAAGCGGTTCGGCCGGCTGGACATCATGGTCAACAACGCCGGCGTCGAGACCAGGACCAACGTGCTGGACACCACCGAGAAGCAGTACGACTTCGTGCTGAACGTCAACCTGAAGAGCGCGTTCTTCGGCACCCAGATCGCCGCGAAGCAGATGATCAAGCAGGGCGGCGGCGGCAGCATCATCAACATGAGCTCGGTGCACGAGGACTGGCCGATGCCCGGCAACACCGCCTACTGCCTGTCCAAGGGCGGCGTCCGGATGCTCACCCGCACGGCCGGCCAGGAACTGGGGCCGCACGGCATCCGGATCGTCAACGTCGGCCCGGGCGCCGTCGCCACCCCGATCAACACCGCCACCATGAACGACCCGGTGGCGATGAAGACGCTGGACACCGCCATCCCGCTGGGCCGGATGGCCGAGCCGTCCGAGATCGCCACCGTGGTGGCCTTCCTGGCCTCCGACGGCGCGTCCTACATCAACGGCACCTCGATCTTCGTCGACGGCGGCCTGATGCACTCCAGCCCCGGGCTGTAACTGCCTCGCTCTGCCCCGCAACGGCAAACAGCCCCGGACCTGAATGTCAGGTTCGGGGCTGTCCTATATCTCTGCGGACTTGTCGCTCCGCAAACATGTCATGCCGCTAACATCTGCTGCTGGGACCATCACCATCGGTCGCCCCGGCCCTGTCCCTAGAGACCAGGGCGACCGAGGCCCCCTACTCACTCCCCGGCCGGCGGTTTGACGGTTCCGGACGCCGGGGAGTGAGGGGTCATTTGCGAACCGGCGATATTCCACCGGAACAGATTTCTGTGGTCAGTGAAGTGGTGACCGGCTGGCTGAAGACGAAGGCCATCACGTACGACTTCGTGGTGCCGTTGTCGATCTCGGCGGGCAGGTTGGCCAGCTGCTCGCGGGCGGCGGCCGGGTCGGCCAGGGCCAGGTACTGGACCATGTACTCACCGAACTGGACGCCGTAACCGCCGGCGGCGCCCTCGGCCAGGTTCGCCTTGATCCGGTCGGCGTCGCCGGCCAGGTAGGTCGAGTACGAACCCATCGGGATCAGCTGGATGCCGAGCATGGCGCCGGGCTCCGGGCTGAACCAGGTGGCGTAGTCCCGCTTGCCGCCCCAGTTCAGGGCCGCGATCTTGTGGGTGAACGCCGGGAACTCGCTCAGGTCGGTGTTGGTCCAGTAGAGCTTCGCCGAGTTGGCCTCGGTGCTCATCATCCAGACCGCCTGGTCGTACATGTCCGTGTTGCCGCGGACCTTCTCCCACATCGCCAGCGCGTTCCAGGCGTTGACCGACTCGCTGCTGGACTCCTGGTTGTTCCCGTCCGCGAACGGAGAGGAACCGGAGGCCCAGGCGTGGCCGGAGTACGGGTCGAAGTTGCGGTACTGCGGGAAGTCGGCGCGTCGCATCCGAGGAGGCGATGTCGGCGACCAGCAGGTCGGCAACCGGGGCGAACTTGTCGGCCAGGGCCGGTGTCGTTCTTGGCGACGACCGCCGCGGCGTACAGCAGGTAGCCGTAGTGGAAGTGGTGGTCGTTGAGCTCGTCCGAACCGAACGAGGCCTCGAGCCCGATCATCGACTTGGCGCGTGTCGTCATAGACGAAGCACTTGGTCGCGCTGGTGGCGCAGCCCTTGGGGTCGAACCACTTGGTCAGCTCGGCGGTGAGCGCCGGTGCGCAGCGTGGCGGCCACATCGGTGCACGCCCAGCTGCTCGGCCAGCGTCATCAGGTTGGCTGCGCGGTAGAGCATCTTGCCGCCGAAGTAGGTGTCGGTGGCGGACGCGGCGAAGTCGATCGACGCCGCGTCGGTCTTGATCTGCGCGACCAGGGCCGTCTTGTCCTCGTCGGACAGGTTGGACAGGTCCAGCTCGTCGGACGGCTCGGCGACCGGGGCGGTCGTCGTGACGGACTTGCCGGTGTACAGGTCCATCGCGCCGTAGATGCTGGCGTAGCTGCCCGTTGACTTGCTGCCGCCGTCGACCGTCTGACCGGCCATCGGCGCGACCACGGTGTCCCCGCCGCTGGCGGTGACGTAGTTCAGCGTGGTCTTGACGGTGTCGCCGTCGACCGAGTGATCGACCGAGGTGCTGACGATCGGGTCGGCGGCCGCCTTGGCGAGCGACGCGGCGTCGGCACCGGTCGGTGCCCCGTAGACCGTCATCGTCGACCCGGACTTCAGGGTGACCTTGCCGCCGGCGTCGACGCTGGCGCCGTTGCCGACGACCAGGCCGTACTCGTGGCCGTCCACCGTGGTGGTGAACGAATCGGCCGCGGCTCCAGCCTTGAAGATCGGCTCGACCGCGATGGTCTGGTCGCCGGCCGCCGTGTAGGTGACGAACGGCGAACCCTGGACCAGCTTGACCGAACCGAGCGCGTTACCGGACGCATCGCTGTAGGTCGAGGTGACCGACAGCGTGTCGTACGCGGTGACCTGCATCTTCGTGGCGCCGAGCGGGACCTGGATCTGCGGGTTGTTGCCGCCCATGATGGTCTTCTCGGACGCGGTGACGTTCGGCAGGCCGATGGCGAACCCGGTGTCGGTCAATGCCGCGGACAGCGGCATCGGGAAGACCGGCTGCGGCTGATCGCCGAAGACCAGGCCGGTGAACCAGCGGTTGGTCGGCGGCACCAGGCCGTCGGCGAGCCGGGTCGGCGCGATCTTCGCGACGTTCTGCTTGGTGATCCCGGCCAGGTCGGCGGTGATCTGCGGAGCTGACTCGGGGTTCTCCACGACGCCGGCCGTGCCGGCCGCCCCCGAGGTTCCGGAGGACCTGATTCTGTTGAGTTGTTGGAGGTGCAACCTGCCACCAGAGCGACCCCGGCGATCAGGATGAGCGGCTTGCTGAGTCTTGAGCGGAGAGGTTCTTCGGTTTGAGATCGAGGTAGTGGCGTTGTCGTTGATAGTCATCTCACTGTCGAGTCTCGATGTGGTCTGTGGGTTTCGAGTGTGGTGAGTGGTTCAGTTGCTCGAGACGTTCCCGGTCGGGATCGTCATGCCTGCACCCCGAACCAGCCCGTCACGGTCTTGGTGACGTCGGTGACGACTCCGTCGTTGGTCAGGTGCAGGGTGGCCTGGACCGGGGTGCCGACCGCGAACAGGCCGGTGCCGTTGGCGAGCTCGTCGCTGTAGGCCTTGACCATGGTGCGGGCCTCGCCGTTCTCGGTGCGGACCTGGATCTGGCCGACGGTCGCGGTGATCTCCTGGTTGTTCGGCAGGATGATGTCCAGGGTGGCCTGGGCCGGAACCCGGGAGTAATCCTTGGCGGTGAGCAGGAAGTCGGCCTCGACGTACATGGAGCCGGCCTGCTGGACGGTGGCGATGGTGGAGTTGGACGGGACGAACGCGCCCTTGGCGTAGGCGACGGTGTCGATCATGCCGGCGTTGGTCGCCGTGATCACCAGGGTGTTGTCGTTCTTGACCTCGTGGGTCAGGTTGTCCTTGTTGACCAGGCCCTGCGCCAGGTCACGCTCGACGGCGGCGGACTGGATCTCGAACAGCGGCTGTCCGGCGGCGACCTGGTCGCCGACCTTCACGTACTGCTCGGTGATGGTGCCGGAGTAGTCGGTGCCGACGGGGTAGTCCTCGGCGACCAGCGACGCGGACTTGCCGGCCACCTTGCCGTTGTTGGTGTTGACGATCATGGTCAGGCCGGCGGCCAGGACGACCACCGAGAGAAGGCCCAATGCGAGGCCAATGCGCTTACGCCAGGTCATGTCAGATACTCCAGGGGATATGTGGGTCCGGACTGCGCCGGACCCGGGGCGGGCACCCCTGTGAGGGCGACCGCGGGGACAGTGTCATCTCGTTTGCGTGGTGCTGGGGTTGGTGCGCGCCGGTCGGGACCGGCACCTGATCACTGCGCGTCGTGCTCCCGGGCAGGCGTCACCCTGCCCGGGTCCTGCCTGCGCTCAGAGCGCGCTGCCCACCGGGCGCATGTTGTCGTAGGTCCGCTCGGCCAGGCCGCTGCCGGGCTTCGGGGCCTCGACGGCCTTGGCCGGGCGCCGGGTGCGGGTCAGGCCCTTGGCCTCACGGCGGTTGCCGCGAGCCTCGCGGAACGCCGTCACCACGAACAGTCCCAGGATGAAGGTGTTCAGCAGGTTCCAGAACAGCGCCAGGGTGAAGGAGCTGACCGTGAGGGCCTGCCAGATGCCGACCACCGAGGTGATCGCCAGGAACACGAAGGCCATCAGCTGGTGGGTGATGAAGTTGAACGGCGAGGCCTTCTTGACCGTGGAGCCGGTGACGTGCCACTTCTGATCCTTGTTGAAGATCGCGTTGACCAGCGCCCGGCCGTAGATCGGGAAGGACGCGGTGGCCAGCATCAGGGTCTCCCAGCGGAACGAGCCGATGGTGTACAGCGCCACGATGACCTGCATGCCGTAGAAGCCGAGGTAGTAGAGCAACCAGGTACCGAAGCTGACGCTGGAGTTGATCGGCGCCAGGCCGAAGTAGATCTGCAGCGGCGGAACGAGCAGCAGCAGGCCGGGGGCGACGCCCATCAGGTAGAAGGTCGCGGTGCCGAAGTACTGCAGCCGCTGGTCGAGGCTCAGCTTGAGCTTGCGGGAGAACGGGTTGCTCTTGAACAGGATCTCGAAGCCGCCGGTGGCCCAGCGCAGCTGCTGCTTGGTGTACGCCTCGATGGTGGTCGGGGTGTCCCCGATGGCCAGCACTGTCGAGATGTAGGTCGACTTCCAGCCGTTCTCGTGCAGCTTCAGCGACGTCCAGACGTCCTCGGACTTCGATTCGGTCCACATGCCGCCGATCTGCTCGATCGCGGTGCGCCGGTAGATGACGTTGGTGCCGACCGAGAAGGCCGCGTTGAAGCGGTTCTTGCCGGGCTGGATGAACCGGTAGAACACGGATTGCATATAGCCCGCACCGCGGGAGATGAGGTTGTTGAGGTTTCCGTAGGCCTGGGGGGTCTGCACGAAGGCGACATTCGTCTCCGCGAAGAACGGCACCGTCTGGTACAGGAAATCCGGGGCGGGCACGAAGTCCGCATCCAGGATGACGAAGAATTCGCCAGAGGTGACCGACAGCGCATTGTTGATATTGCCGGCCTTGGCGCCGGCGTTGCCCTCACGGACGATGTACTCGGCGCCGAGTTCGGCGGCCAGCGCGCGGACGTCATCGGACTTGCCGTCGTCGAGCACGTAGGTGATGTGCTTGCCGTGCATGGCGACCGCGGCGGACACGGTGGCGCGGATCTTGTCGAGTTCCTCACCGTAGGTGGTGATGTAGACGTCGATCGGCACCTCGATCTCGTGCAGGTGCATCGGCAGCTGGGTCAGGTCGGTGCCCGGCTCGATGTTCTTGTGCTGCGGACCGTAGAGCCTGGTCTGCGCGTTGTGGAACCGGTAGCCCCGCGGGTTGTGACCGCTGGACAGAATCGTCCACAGCGAGATCAGCGCCTGCAGGATGATGACCGACTCGGCCGTCAGGACCAGCAGGTACGGGATCCAGTTGCCGCGGTTGGAGAAGTCGAAGAGGAAGGTGGTGTAGAGCAGAACACCGATGGTGGCGACCAGCACCAGCATCATCAGGGATGGTGAATCGCGGGCGCCGCGGCGGCGATCGTCGGATTCCCGGCTCTCGAGATCAGGTGCCGTTGGCACCTGCTCGTCTGGATCGTTATGTTGCTAGGGACATGGCTGTTAGCTCCCCCAAGGAGAGAATTAGGGACGGCGCGGGCGTCTACTCCGGTTTCAAAAGACCGGAGCTCTAGTGATCAGCCACTGAGAATTGGCATCGGTGCTCTGTGGTCTGATCCGACGTTCGTCATCGAACGCTCGTGGTGTACCTGTTGACCAACCTGGTCCGGCAAGACCGTCAATGCTTGCCTTCTTGGTGGTAACTACGAGTCTCCTGCATCGATCAAGAAAGCACAACGTGCGCCGACTTCACTGCGTCACTCCCTGGAACCGCCAAAGGGGGCCGCCGATCACCGTGCGCGACGCTTGCACCTGCACTTATGCGAACGGGTGACGACTGAACAAACTCTCTTCGGGGCGAAGATTTACCCAGCGTGACTGTTACCACACCGTGACGGGACAACGAGGCCATGCGATCAGGCGTCACGGTCGGCCCGGTGCCCGTGCGAGCCGCATCACCGCAGGTGAGGGCCCTTGCCACGGGGCAGCACCGGTCGCGGCTACGCTGTTGCGCGGCCGGGCTCGGCTGGCGCGTCCGAAGGCCCTGCCGCCCGGGCACGCCCGGAAGGTGCCGTGCGGCGCAACCGCGGCGGCCCGGAACGCCGCTCAGAAAGGCTCTCCCACACGATGCGCAAGGTCGCCCTGCTCACCGCGGGTGGTTTCGCCCCCTGCCTGTCCGCCGCCGTCGGCGGTCTCATCGAGACGCTACAGCGAGCTGGCGCCCGAGGTGGAGATCATCGGCTACCGGCACGGCTATCAGGGCCTGCTCAGCGGCGACATCCTGCCCGTGACGCCGGCCGTGCGCGCCCGTGCCCGGCTGCTGCACGAGTTCGGCGGGTCGCCGCTGGGCAACTCCAGGGTGAAGCTGACCAACGTCAAGGACCTGGTCAAGCGCGGGCTGGTCGCCGAGGGCGACGACCCGCTGAAGGTGGCCGCCGAGCGGCTGACCACCGACGGCGTCGACGTGTTGCACACCATCGGCGGTGACGACACCGCGACCACGGCCGCGGACCTGGCTCGCTACCTGAAGGACAACGGCTACCACCTGACCGTCGTCGGCCTGCCCAAGACCATCGACAACGACATCGTGCCGATCAAGCACTCGCTGGGTGCCTGGACGGCCGCGGAGCAGGGCGCGGCGTTCGCCCGCAACGTCGTGGCCGAGCACAACTCGAACGCCCGCATGCTGATCGTGCACGAGATCATGGGCCGGCACTGCGGCTGGCTGACCGCGGCGACCGCGGGCGCGTACGACCGCTGGCTGGGGTCGCAGCGCTGGCTGCCGGAGTTCGGGCTCTCCCGCGAGGCCTGGGGCATTCACGGCATCTACCTGCCGGAGGCGTCCTTCGACCTGGAGGCCGAGTCGGATCGGCTCAAGGGCGTGATGGATTCCGTCGGCAACGTGACGATCTTCCTGTCCGAGGGGGCGGGCCTGGACAGCATCGTCGCGGAGATGGAGCAGTCCGGCGAGGAGGTACCCAGGGACCCGTTCGGGCACGTCAAGATCGCCGAGGTCAACCCCGGCGAGTGGTTCGCCAAGCAGTTCGCCGCCCGGGTCGGCGCCGAAAAGGTGCTGGTGCAGAAGTCGGGCTACTTCGCGCGGTCGGCGCCGGCCGACGAAACCGACCTGCTGCTGATCAAGTCGATGTCCGACTACGCGGTCGGCTGCGCGCTGCGCGGCATCTCCGGAGTGGTCGGACACGACGAGGAGAACGGCGATCAGCTGCGGGCCATCGAGTTCGATCGGATCAGGGGCGGCAAGACGTTCAACCTGGCCGATCCGTCGTATGTCGAGCTGTTGGGCCGGATCGGGCAGCCCGAGACGGCGGCCGTCGGGTCCTGATCAGCGGCTGCCTGTATTGCCGCGACAACGTGGCGGCGATCCGGCAGGGTGGTCGGGTGACCGAACCGTCTGCCCTGCCCGTCACCGCGCTGACCGCCGCCGATCTGCCGGACATCCTCGAGCTGGACACGTCCGCCTTCGGCTCGGACGTTCCGCAGTCCTTTCTGGACGAGCTGATCGTCCCGATGCTGGAACTCGACCGTTTCGTGGGTGCCAGGGACCCCGCGGCCGGGAACGAACTGGTCGCGCAGGGCTGCATCTTCTCCAAGCAGCTGACCTTTCCCGGCGGATCGGTGCATCCGGTCGCCGGCGTTTCCTGGGTCGCGGTGCGGGCCGGCTGGCGGCGCCGCGGGCTGCTGCGCGGAGTGATGACCGCACAGCTGCACGGGCTGCACGACGACGGTGCCGAGCCGGTCGCCATCCTGACCGCCAGCGAGGCCGCGCTGTACGGCCGGTTCGGGTACGGGCAGGCCATCAACCGTTGCCAGCTCACCGCGGCGCACGGTGCGGCGTTCCGGCCCGGCGTTCGCATCGAACCGGTGCGAGAGGTCCGCGCGGAGCGGGCACACTCGATCGTCCCGCCGCTGTACTCGCGCATCGCCGCGACCCGGCCGGGTTACCTGGCCAGGTCCGATGTGATCTGGAAGCAGCGGTTCTCGGACAACGAAATCTTCCGCAAGGACGCGTCCAAGAAGCGTTGGGCGATCCACCAGGATGGCTTCGCCGCGTACCGGATCACTCCGGATTGGAACGATCGCGGTCCGAATTTCGCGCTGCAGGTGGACGAGATCTGCGCCGCGACCCCGGTGGCATTCGCGTCACTGTGGCGGTTCCTGCTCGACCTGGACCTGACCCGGGAGATCAGCTACGGCCAGGCGTGGGTGGATGACCCGTTGTCCGCGCTGCTGCTCGACCCGCGCGGCGTGTCGCTCACGGTGAAGGACCACGTCTGGCTGCGGATCGTCGATCTGGACCGGGCGATCGGCCTGCGCAGCTACAGCGCGCCGGCCAGGATCGTCGTCGAGATCACCGACTCGTTCTGTCCGTGGAACGCGGGGACTTGGATGTTCGAACTGTCGGAGGCCGGCGGGACTGCCGTTCGCACCGACGCCGATCGCTGAGGTGACCGCTGGATGTCAGGGACCTCGGGGCCTGCTTCTTCGGCGGCACTCCGCTCGCCCGGCTGGTGACGGCCGGCCTGGTCGCCGGTGACCCGAACGCGCTGCGGAAGTTGGGCGCCGCGCTGGCAACACCGGTGGCGCCGTGGTGCCCGGAGGGGTTCTGAGCGTGCCTTTGGGGCATGCTGAACCAGTGAGCGAGCCTGCGAGCGAATCAATGTCACAGAGCATCGGCTCGACGCCGCGGAGCGGGGTCGAGCAGTGAGCGAGCCTGCGAGCGAATCAATGTCACGAGCATCGGCTCGACGCCGCGGAGCGGGGTCGAGCAGTGAGCGAGCCTGCAGCGATCAATGTCCGAGCATCGGCTCGACGCCGCGGAGCGGGGTCGACGGTGAGCGAGCCTGCACGGTTCTTCGGTGCCGCGGCCGAGCCGCCGCGCCGTCGACGGCGGGCGTCCAGGCGTGCCGCCGGGCCCCCGGTCAGCGTCAGCACGCCGGACGCGGCCGAGCTGAATGACGATTCGGATGCGATCGACGTCGCCGCCACCGACCCCGCCGCGCCGGATCCAACGATCGGCGCCGAGGACACCACCATGGAGGTGGGTGGGTCGGCAGGAACTGGGCCCGCCGCCAGCGTCGACGCTGTGCACAGCCACGGATCACCGGCCGGTGCCCCCGGTCACCAACCGGGCCATGTCCACGGCCATCCCGCCGCACAGGGTCACCAGCCCGGCCAGGGCCAGTCGTCAGCGACCCAGGGCAAGGACCGCCCGAGTGAGCGCTACCAGTCGGGTGATTCCACCGGCGGCGAGCCGTCTCGACGAGGCGGACGCTCGAGCCGCGAGGAGGCATCCGAACGTTCGTTGCGGTCCCTGGTGACCACCCGATCAACCCAGGTGTCCTCGACCGCGGCGCTGCGCGCTCGTGAGGTCGCGCTGCCTTCCGCGGCGGAGCTGGCGGCCGCGGAGGCCGACCTGGTCATCGTCCGACGGCATTACGTTCCGCCGACCACGCTCACGTCGGGACGCCGTCAGGACTGGCCCAATCGGCGGGGATCTGGCGGGCAGGGCGGTGCACGACCTCCTGCGGGCTAGCCGACAGGCTTCGCTTGCTCAACTTGGCAGAGGCAGCGACCATCTGGGAATGCCTACGCACGGGAACCCGTTCGGCGACCTGGTGGTCGGCCCGTCGTTGACGGTGCCGGCGAAGTCACTGGGATGGAACTTCTCGCGTTCGTCTGGCCCCGGCGGCCAGGGGGTCAACACCGCTGACTCACGGGTCGAGCTGTCCATCCACCTCCCGTCACTGACCGGATGGCCCGAGCACGTTCGGTTAGCGGCGGTACAGCGATTGGCCGGTCGGCTGGTCGACGGGACGCTCACCGTCAAGGCCTCCGAGCATCGTCAACAGGTCCGCAATCGGGAGGCCGCCCGGGTTCGAATGGCGGCCCTGCTACGCGAGGCCGTCGCACCGGAAGGCCCACAGCGGCGACCGACAAGGCCAAGCGCCGGAGCCCGGCAACGCCGATTGGATTCCAAGCGCCGACGTTCGGAAATCAAGCAGGGCCGGCGACTTTCTCCTGATCAAACCTAGGACGGGTATTTGCCTAAGGTCCGTCCCTGCCGCAGTCCGGCGCTGCCGGCTGGACGACAGGACCGGCTGCACCATTGACAATTGCCGCCACGAAACGTCGCCCACAACACCGGTGGGTTTCAGCTCGCGGATCGGCAGCGCGGATGTGGCGTAGGAATGCTTTGCGTGGCGGTTCAATTCTGGATCCGGTGGTCAATTCAGAACGGTGGTGGGTCGTTCGATTGCTCGGCGGCGTGGTCCCAGACGGTGTCGTCGTGCTGGTATTCCATGGGTTTTGTGTTCAGGGCGTGGCGGATGAGGATCGTCTTGAGGAGTTCTTCGACGCCGCTGCTTGGGTGGGTGGTCGGTTGACCTCGGCGGTGGCGGTGATGGTGTCGAGGCGTTCGGCGATCGCGGTGCCGGCGGTGGTGACCCACATCGCGGGTGGCGCGGCCTGCCGGCCGCGTTTCGTGTATTCATGTCCGGTGGGGCTGGTGAAATGCAGCACCGTGCGGTCGGGGTCGGGCCGGACCTTCCATTCGGAATGGTGTTTGATGAGATGGTGACGGCGGCAGAACGGACCGTTATTGGACAGGCTGGTTTCTCCGCCGCGTTCTGGGTGTTGATGGTTGAACGTTTCCAGGTGGTCGTTGTCGCAGCGCCAGACGGGTTGCCGGCAGGACGGGAATTGGCAGACGTTGAGGATCGCGGCGATCTGGTCGCGGAGTTCCTGGGTGGGTCGGTAGGTGAGGGCCCCGGCGGCGGTGATGGTCCCGGTGGCGGGGTTGGTCAGTAGGGCGTTGATGGTGGCGGCGGAGGCGGCGATGCTGCGGGCCAGGCCGGCGGGGATGGCGCCGAACCCGGCGAGGGTGCCGGGCAGGTTGTCCAGTCCGGCGAGGGTGCCAAGGCCCAGGGTGACTGATAGGTGTGGGCGGCGGCCCTGCCGGGTGAACACCCGGGCCGGATTACCCGCCTTGCCCGGCTTGCCAGTATTGCCCGGCTTGGCTGTTTTGCTCGGCTTGCTGGTTGCGGTGGTTGTGCTGGCCTTCCCGGTGCTGGAGGCCGGCTCTTCGTCGACGGTGTGAACGTCGCCCGGTTCGGCATCGACCGGGTCGTGATCGTCCGGCGAGCCGGCAACCGGCTCATCACCGCCCGATGCCGCGTCGGCATCCGCTTCGTCACCGAGCTCATGGTCGACGTGCGCATCGTCGATCTCGATCGCTCGACCTCGGCATTGTCGACCTCGATCTCGATCTCGACCTCGGCGTTGTCGGCGTCGGCGGCGGTGCTCAGCGTCGGCGACGGTCTCAGCGTCGGCGGCGGTCGCGGCGGCGTCGGTGGCGGTGGGGTCATCCGCGGCATCGTCGGTGGAAGCCGTCGCGGTGGTGGTGTCGTCGTCGCTGGCTTCGCGGGTTGACTGGTCGGTGTCGCGCCGGTCGGTGTCGAACTCGGCCTCGGCGTCGGCAGAGTTGTCGACGACCTGCTCTTTGATCTGTGCCACGTCGTCGGCGACCTGGTCCTCGGCGTCGGCGGTGTCTTCGGCGACCACCTGATCTTCGGTCTCAGCGGTGGTGTCACCGGTCGGGTCGGGTTCGCTGTCGCGGGTGAGGTCGGGGTCGGGGCAGCCACGCGTGGGCGGGGGGTGCCGTGGTCGGGGAGTTCGGCGCCGAGGTACCCGGTCAGATCGAGGTACCCGTTGGTGAGTAGTTGGTCGGCGATGTCGACGAGGGCGTCGACCCGGCGGGCACCGATCCCCCGGGTGTCACCGGGGGTGCCGGCGGTGCCGGTGGCCAGCAGGTCGGAGATTTGGAAGATCTTCACCGCGCCGTCCGCGGGCAGGTACGCCTTCAGACGAGGCCATGGCATCGGGTAGGGCCTGCAACGCCAACTCGCGGCGGGTGGCGGCGGCCTGGTGCCGTTCCTGCGCGCCGTCGGGGTCGACGGTGATCACCGCCTGCCCGGTGACCTCCCGCAGTTCGCTGGTGGTCAGGTCACCGGCGGTGGGGAGCACCAGGTCCTGCACCTTCGTGGTGTTGTCGGGGGACAGGGGTGAGCAGTGTTCGGCGATGACTCTGGCCTTCCCGCGGTCCAGCACCCCGGTCTGCAACGCGTCCAGTGTGGGGGCGAGCACCCCGGTCATGGTGGTGGCCTCCTGGACGCGGCCACCGGCGGTTTTGCTGGGGATCCGTAACGCGGCCGCGACCTCCGCCTGCGCCAGTGACCGCGCGGCCTCGTCGACGAACAGTGCGACGTGGTCGGGGTCGTCGTCCCCGGTGATGCAGTTCTTCCTGGCCAACCGCCTGGCCAGCCGCATCGGGTCGCCGGCCTTGAACGGTTGCGCGAACGCGGTCAGTAACCGCATCTGTTTGGCGGCCAGGAAGGACAGGGCCTTCTCGCTGGCCACGATGGCGTCCACCAACGCCGACCCGGTCATCGCGTCGGGTACCGCCTCGGCCAACGCCGCGAGGGACACCGCATCGGCGGGTGCGTGGGCCAGGCCGGCCCAGTCCGGGTTGTCGGGGGTGGGGTTCATGATGGGCGGGTGTTCGGTCATCTGATCCCTCCCCCCGAGGTTGACACTGCTGGACGTATGTTCGTATAGTATGCATCTAACAGGTCACTCTGTAAAGAGTCAGTCGCAGACTTCGTACGCCCGGAGGTACACCGGGGCGGGGAAGGAGGGGTGATGCGAAGGGACCGGAACGTGGCGACATTGCGGATCTGCACGATGAGCCTTCTCATTCGGCTCTGCCGCAGTGGCTCGCCGGCAGGTCTGGACAACGACCCCCGCACTGTCGGCATCAACACCCGAGCCCCGAGCTCTCACGCGTCACGCAACTCCAGCGCCAGCCCACCCACGACCAGCGCGCCGGCCGCCCACAGACCAAGGACGCCCAGGCCCGCCCACGGGCTGATCGGCAGATCGTCCAGATTCGCCGTCGCCTGGATGGCCAACCCCGCACTGCTCGGCGCGATCTGCTTGAGATGGCGCTGCCAGTCGGGGTTGGTGACCACCGCGGCCAGAATGGGGAAGACGTACAGCAGACCAAGAACGATGCCGATCGCAGCAGCGGAACTGCGCACGATGGTCGCGACTCCGAGACTGAACAGCGCGATCAACGCGAGATACAGCACCGAGCCCGCGGCGGCGCGCAGGGTCAACGCATCACCGAGGGTCAATCCCTGCTCGCGTGCTCCTCCGGCCCGATCAGGCTGCAACAGCGCGCCCACCACCAAAGAGCCGAGGACAGCGACAACCCCAGCCACGAGTACCGGTCCGGTCAGGGTCACGGCCTTTGCCGCCAACACGACCCAACGCTTGCGGCGTCGCGATCAGCGTGCTGCCGATCATCCCCGTGCTGTATTCGGTGCCGACCGTGAGCACGGCGAGCACGGCGATCACCGCCTGGCCGAGCAGCACCCCGGTCAGGCTGGTCTTGGTCGGATCGGCTGGGCAACCGGCGCCCGGGCAACTCACGGCCGCGCTCGCCGCGGCACTCAGTGCGACCGTTCCGACCACCGCCGCCAGCAGCAGCAGGCCCGGCCCCGCGACGGTCCGCTGCTTGGTCCATTCGGCGTGCGTCGCTGCCAGCATGGACCTCACACGTCCCGCCGACGCACCAGCCACCAGGCAAGGCCAAGGGCAACCGCCGCGTACGCACAAAGCACGAGCAGGCCCGGCAATGGGCCGAGCGGGTAGAAGCCGAACGCCGGCAGGTAGGCACCGTCGACCTGCGGGTAGGCAATCAGGGTCTGCTGGACGGCGAATGCGGCGGCCGGTGTGACGCGCAGCAGCCATTCCGACGGCCCGGCCGGCAACACGGCCGCTGTCGCCAGGATGTACGGCAGCACCACCAGCACGACGACAGCGGCAACCGCCATCGCGCTGCGTCGCAGGATGCGTGCCGATCGCCAGCGCGAGAACCGCGGACAGCGACATCACCAGGGCCGTGCCGACGATCAACCGCAGTTCGGTGAACACAGCTGATCGGATAGACGAAGTTGCCGTTGGCGACGAGTAGTCGCTCGCTGACCGGAATGGTGATCGCCGCCGCGATCAGCCCGGTGACGAAGGTGATCCCGCCGATGACGACCGCCTTCGCGGCCAGCACGCGTCCCCGCCGCGGGCTCGCCGCGAACGTCGTGCGAATCATTCCGCGCCGGTACTCGGTGGTGACGAAAAGGACCGCCAGGACCGCGGCGATCGTCAGCGCCGCGAAGCCGCCGAACAGCACCCGCTCGATCGGGGTGCCACTGCCGTCGTTGCCGGGTGCGATATCACCGGCCCCGGTGACGGTGAACGTGCCGGCCTCCTCATCGAAGCCGACAATGCCGGCAAGGCGCGCCGCGTCCAGCCCCTCTCCGACGGTGTCGCCTTTCCAGAGGCCGGTCCACTTGCCCTGCAATGCAACCGAATCCACCGTGGCGGTGGCGATCGTTGGACCACCGGTGACGGTTCCGCCACCGCCGAGCTGCTGGGTGACGGTCTGCTCGAAAGGTGCCGCGACGAACATGCCGGCCAGCACGTCCGACGGCAGCCCGGGGTCGACGGTGCCGATCGTGGTCCAGACCGTGCCGTCGACCGACACCGATCCCGGTGACGGTGCCGCCGCTTCGGCTCAACCGCAACCACTGCGGGTAGACAACATCGGCCGGGCCGGCGATGTCGCCGGTGAAGTTGTCCTGCATCCGGACGCCGTGGTCGCCGGTCACCATGATCGCCACGTACGCGGAGCCCTGCGCGGTGTCCGACTTCATGATCAATCCGGCCTTCGACCATGCCGTGGCGCTGCCGGTGGGCAGTTGCTCGTCGGCCGGCGGCGGTCCGGCGGGTCCATCCGGCCCGGACGCCAGTCGCCCGCCGGTCAGTGCGGCAACCCGGGCCGTGATGCTGCCGTCGCCGGCAAGCTGTTGGTGGACGAACTGGAAGTTGTCCGTCACCGCCTCGCCATCGGGACCGATCGGGACGTACGGATGTCCGATGATCTCCTCGGTGCCCGGTCCGGCGCTGTAGGAGCTTCGACTGGCGACGCCGAGCAGCACCCCGAGCAGGACCATGACCACGGCGGCCAGCACCATTCCGACGACCCAGCCGCGGACGGTGCGGAACTTGGTCCATTCGGCGTGCAGCAGCGCTCCGATGCCGTCGTGCCCCCCGGTCGCGGAGGTGGGGCGTTCCAGGGTGGGTGAGGAGGTGGTCATCGGACCTGCTCCTGCCGCTCGCCGCGAAACTCCACCGCGTCCCGGGTCAGCTCCATGTACGCCTCCTCCAGGGTTGCCCGATGCGCCGAGACCGCGGAGAACGGCACCTGCGCGGCGCCCAGCAGCGCCGCGACCCGGTCGGCCGGCAGCCCGGTGACGGTGATGGTCTCCCGGTCGGTGGTGGCGACCATGGCACCCGCGGCCGCCAGAGCCGCCATGGCCTCGGTCCGGCCAGCGGTTCGCACGCTCACCCGGTCGCCGGAGGCGCTGTCCACCAGGTCCGCCACGGTGGTGTCGGCCACCACCCGGCCGCGCCCGACCACCACCAGATGACCGGCGGTGTCCTGCAACTCGCTCATCAGATGACTGGAAACCAGCACGGCGCGCCCATCGGCGGCCAGTCCACGCAGAAACCCGCGCATCCACACGATGCCCTCCGGATCCAGGCCGTTGAACGGCTCGTCCAGCATCAGCACCGGCGGATCACCCAGCAGCGCAGCAGCGATCCCGAGCCGCTGACGCATTCCGAGCGAATAGCCGCCGGCCTTCCGCCGCGCCGCCGACTGCAACCCGCAGAGCCCAAGCACGGCGTCGACCCGGCCACCAGCAAGACCCTGCGAGTGCGCCAGCCACAACAGGTGGTTCCGCCCGGTGCGGGCGGGTTGCAGCGCCGACGCGTCCAACAACGCGCCGACCTGACGCAATGGCTGCCGGAGTTGCCGGTACGGGCGGCCACCGATCAGCGCGGTACCGGCGTCGGCCGCATCAAGGCCGAGGATCACCCGCATCGTGGTCGATTTGCCGGCCCCGTTCGGGCCGACAAATCCGGTGATCACACCGGGCCTGACGGTGAACGTCATCCCGTCAAGGGCCGTCGTCGATCCGAAGCGCTTGTGCAGCCCCGAGACCTCAATCGTCGTTTCCATTGCACCGAAACTAGGGATGTGGAGCCGCGGAGTCGTCACGCACAGGAGCCATCTTTTCGGCCTCCCACCCGGATCCGCGCCGACCGTCTAGCTCCTGCGGGGGACGCCAAAGCGGAGCGGCGGCGACCAGAATGAGGGCGTGAGCATCGCCGCGGGACGTGAGGCCAGGATCGAGACGGACGGGCACCCAGGCCGGCCGCGGACGGTCGTCATCGTGGCCGGGCTGCTCGGAACCTGCGCAGTGGTCGAGGTCCTGGCCCGGCAGGGCCCGCCCGCTCCCAGCGACATGTACGTCCTGCTGCTCTGCCTGCTCGGGCTGGCCGAGCACCCTGCCGCTGGCCCTGCCGCGGCCGTTGGCCGGCGCCGTCGTGATCACCGCCGCCGGCATCGTGTCGCTGGCGGTCTTCGACGCGCTGACCGTGGCCGGCATCGCGGCCCAGCTGCTGGTCGCCTACCGTCTTGGTCGCGATTGGTCGTCGCCGGCCGCGATGGCCTTCGGCCTGCCGTACCTGGTGCTGGCCCTGACCGGCAGTCCCGGATGCACCCGTGATCGCCGAGTTGCTGGCCGGCCTGGTGCCGGTTGCGGTCGGTGCCGGCATCGCGGTGCGGGTGCGCCGCGATGCCGCCGACAGCCGGGCCGTCAGGGACGCCTTTGTCGGCACCCTGCTCGAGCACACCGCGCGCGGCGAACGGGCCAGGATCGCTCGCGAATTGCATGACGTTGTCGCCCACCACATCTCGATCATCGCGGTGCAGGCGGAAACCGCCCGGCTGACGATCCCGGACATGCCGGCGGCCGGCGCGAAGCGGCTGTCCGCGATCGGCGACACCGCACGCGCCGCGCTCACCGAGATGCGCCGGCTGTTGGGTGTGCTGCGCGACGACGCCGATCCGGGCGTCGCCGATCGGAATCCGCAGCCGGGACTGCGCCAGCTCAACGACCTGCTCGACGAGGCCCGCGACGTCACCGGGGCCGGCACCCGGTTGATCCTGACCGGACGGCCCGTCACGCTCGATCCTGGAGTCGAGTTGGCCGCCTACCGGATCGTCCAGGAGGCGTTGACCAATTCTCGTCGTCATGCGCCGGGTGCCGCGGTCGACGTCGAGCTGGACTTCGGCGCTGACGTGTTGCGATTGCTGATCCGGGACAACGGCCCGGGAACCTTGGAGGCTGCGGATCATGGGCACGGACTGACCGGCATGCGTGAGCGGGCCGCCGCCGTCGGTGGCCAACTGCGCACGGGTCAGAGCCGTGCCGGTGGATTCCTGGTCGAGGCGACATTGCCCATCGGCCGGGGAATCCATTGAGCACCGGGCCGGCCACCATCAGCATCGTGGTCGCCGACGATCATGAGGTGGTCCGCTCCGGGTTCGCCGGAATGCTCGACACCCAGCCGGACTTCACGGTGGTCGGTACCGCGGCCGACGGCGCGCGAGGCGGTGCGGCTCTGCCTCGAGCAGCGACCGGACGTGGTGCTGATGGACATTCGGATGCCCGGTGTCGACGGCATCGAAGCCACCCGCCGGCTCGGCGCGGCAGGCAGCAGCGCGCGCGTGCTGATCCTGACCACCTTCGATCTGGACCAGTACGTGTATGACGCCATTCGCGCCGGGGCCAGCGGTTTCCTGCTGAAGGACGTCACCGCCGAACGGCTCTTCGACGCCGTGCGGATCGTCGCCGCCGGAGAGGCGCTGCTGGCGCCCACCGTCACCCGCCGGCTGATCAGCCAGTTCGTCCAGCGTAAGGCCGTCACGACGGACCCGGCGGGGCCGACACCGGTGCGGCCGGACAACGCCGCCGCCGCGGCGCTCCGCACGCTCACGCCCAGGGAGACGCAGGTGCTGCGGCTGGTCGCGCAGGGCCTGTCGAACCCGGAGATTGCCGCCGAGCTGACGGTCACCGAGGAAACCGTGAAGACGCACGTCAGCCGCATGCTGGCCAAGCTGCAGCTGCGCGACCGCACGCAGGCGGTGGTCACCGCCTATGAGAGCGGGCTGGTGGTCCCGGGATCCCGATGACTGCCATCAGGCGATCAGGGCACCACCAGCACCGGGAACTTCTGCCGCGCGACCACTGCCCGCGACACCGAGCCGGACGCGATCCGGTGCAGGAAGTCGGAGAACCCGGTGTGCCGCTTGCCGACCACGACACAGGCCGCGTCCCGCTCGTCGGCGATCCGGACCAATTCGGCGCCGGCCTCTCCGCTGGTGGACACCAGCTCCCAGGTCACGCCGTCCAGATCCCCCGATGCGGACAGCGCCCGCACCAGCTCCGCCTCGACGGCGTCCTCGGCCTCGTCGTTGACCCCGATCTCCTCCGGGATCGGCACGTACCCCTCCACCATCGGCATCGCCCGGCGCCGGACATGCACCAGCAGCAGCGGACGGCCGGTCGCCCTGGACAGGAACACCGCCGCCCGCAGCGGTCGACCACAGGCAATCGCGTCATCGACCCCGGCGACGATCGGCCCGCTGCGCAAATCGGTCGGCAACGGGATTCCGTGCGGGGACAGCGCGGGAACCGGATCCGGGACGTCATCGCGCGGGCCAAGGGGTATCGCGCTCATCGTCAGTCTGCCGCCAATCAGAATTCCAGGGCCCGGCGCACGTCAGCGACGCTGACCACCACGGTGGCACATTCTGATCACGGTTGCGACACCACACCCCGCAACATGTCGAACGCGGAGATTCAGTCGAACTGCGGGGATTCCGTCCGGGTGCGCTTCATCTCGAAGAAGTACGGGAATGCGGCCAGCCGTACGGCTGCGTCCCACAATTCACCGGCCTCCTCGCCCCGCGGGATCCGGGTGATGACCGGGCCGAAGAAGGCGCTGCCGTTGATGTGGATCGTCGGCGTCCCGACGTCATCGCCGACCGCGTCCATCCCGGCGTGGTGGCTGGCACGCAGCGCCTCGTCGTACTCGGTGGAGGTCGCGGCGGCCGCGAGTTCTGCCGGCAGACCGAGCTCGGCCAACGCCTGCTCGATCACCACGGTGCGGTCCTTGATCTGCTCCTTGTGGATCCTGTTTCCCATCGCGGTGTAGAGCGGCGCGAGCACCTTCTCGCCGTGCGCCTGCTCGGCGGCGATGGCCACCCGGACAGGACCCCACGCCGTCTCCAGCATCTTCCGGTAGTCCTCGGGGATGTCCCGGTTCTCGTTGAGCACGGCCAGGCTCATCACGTGGAAATGCACCTCGATGTCGCGGACCTTCTCGACCTCGAGAATCCAGCGAGAGGTCACCCAGGCGAAGGGGCACGCCGGGTCGAACCAGAAGTCTGTCCGATCCTTGGCCTTCGGGGCGCCCGTCGGATTTCCGCCGGTCTGCGCCACTGCTCCGGATGCACTCGGCAGATCGCTGAACATCGTCTCGCGGTAGGTCTGGGTCATGGAAGATCTCCTCTTGCTGGTAACTGGTGGCGCTCGATCGGGTAGGTGTCGATCTGGCTGCTCGTCAATGTCTCGGCCGCTGGTCATACCCCGGATGGTCGGTTAAACACAGGAAAGACTGCCCTTGCGGTCAACCACCATCCCGGTCAGGTTGTTCCCTGCCCTGTCGGGGCACGGCGTTACACTCCGGCACCGGCAGGATCGGTACCCCCGATCCGCCGAATGGACACCGCACCGACCAGGGAGGGAACCGCATGTCGCAGGCGCCGAACCTGACCCGCGCACAGGCCAAGGACCGTTCGGCCACCGTCACCGTCTCGTCGTATCACATCACGATCGACCTGACCGATGGCACCGGGGCACCGAGCGAGAAGACCTTTCGCACCGACACCGTGATCACCTTCGACGCTGAGCCAGGCGCCGCAACGTTCATCGACTTCGTCGGTGACGGGATCGCGCAGGCAGCGCTCAACGGCCGCGAGCTGGACGTCGGTACCTGGTCCAGCACGGGCGGGCTGCCGCTGGACGACCTGGCGGCGACCAACGAGCTGACCGTGTCAGCGGTGGGGATCTACACCAACACCGGCGAGGGGCTGCACCGGTTCGTCGATCCGGTCGATGGCGCGGTCTACCTCTATTCGCAGTTCGAGACCGCCGACGCGAAGAGGCTTTTCGTCTGTTTCGACCAACCGGATCTGAAGGCTCGCTTCACCGTCACGGTGACCGCACCCGCGGACTGGCAGGTGGTCTCCAACGGTGCGACAACGGCCACCGAGGAAGGTCCGTCGGGCGCAGTGGTGCATCGCTTCGCCACCACCGAGCCGATGAGCACCTACGTCACCGCCCTGATCGCCGGCCCGTACCACGTGATCCGGGATCACCATGACGGCATCGACCTCGGCATCTTCTGCCGTTCCAGCCTGGCGAAGCACCTGGACGCGGACCGGCTTTTCACCGAGACCAAGCAGGGTTTCGATTTCTACCACGGCGCGTTCGGTGTCCGGTACCCGTTCGGCAAGTACGACCAGCTTTTCGTGCCGGAGTTCAACGCGGGCGCGATGGAGAACGCGGGTGCGGTGACCTTCCGCGAGGAGTACGTGTTCCGCTCCCGGGTGACCAGGGCCCTGTACGAGCGGCGCTGCGAGACGATCCTGCACGAGATGGCCCACATGTGGTTCGGCGATCTGGTCACCATGCGCTGGTGGGACGACCTGTGGCTGAACGAGTCGTTCGCCACCTGGGCATCGGTCGTCGCGCAGGTGTCGGCCACCGAGTACAGCTCGGCGTGGACGACGTTCGCCAACGTCGAGAAGTCGTGGGCCTATGTCCAGGACCAGCTGCCCTCGACGCACCCGATCGCGGCCGACATGGTGGATCTGGCCGCGGTCGAGGTCAACTTCGACGGCATCACCTACGCCAAGGGCGCCAGCGTGCTCAAGCAACTGGCCGCCTACGTGGGCTTCGAGGAGTTCCTCACCGGGCTGCGCGGCTACTTCAAGGCGCACGCGTTCGGCAACGCCACCCTCGAAGACCTGTTGTCGGCGCTCGAGGAGACCTCGGGCCGGGACCTGCACGCCTGGGCGGACGCGTGGCTGAAGACCACCGGGTTGAACACGCTCAGCGCCGACCTGGACGTCGACGACGAGGGGGTCATCACCCGGTTCGAGGTCGTGCAGTCGGGGGCGGCCCCCGGCGCCGGCGAGCTGCGTCCGCACCGGCTGGCCATCGGCACCTACGATCGCGACGAATCGGGCCGGCTGGTCCGCACGAATCGGGTCGAGCTGGACGTCGCGGCGGAGCGCACCGAGGTGCCCGGCCTGGTCGGTCTCGCGCGCGGGGCGTTCGTGCTGCTCAATGACGACGATCTGACGTACTGCAAGGCCCGGCTGGACACGGCATCGCTGTCCACCGCCATCGACGGCATCGCCGACGTCGCCGAATCGCTGCCGCGCACCCTGCTCTGGTCGGCCGTCTGGGAGATGACCAGGGACGCCCTGATGCGGGCTCGGGATTTCGTCATCCTCGCCGTGCGCGGGGTGCCGACCGAGGATCAGATCGGCGTGCTGCAGCGGGTGTTGGCGCAGTTGCAGGTCGCGGTCGGCTCCTACGCGGAACCGCAGTGGGCCGAGCAGATCGGTTGGCCGACGGTGTCCGCGGCCCTGCACGACCTCGCGGTCACTGCGGCCGCAGGCAGCGACACCCAACTCGCCGCGGTGCAGTCCTTCGCCGGCGCACGGCTCGATGCCGCGCAACTCGCGGAAATCGCCGGCTGGCGGGACGGCTCGGCACCGCTGCCGGGCCTGACGGTGGACACCGACCTGTCCTGGACCCTGCTGGGCGCGCTGGTGGCGCACGGCGCGGCCGGCAACGCCGAGATCGACGCCGCCGCGGAGGCCGACTCAACCGCGTCCGGGGCGCGTCGAGCGACCACGGTCCGCGCGCTGCGGCCCGACGCCGGCCAACAAGGCCGCGGTCTGGGAGCGGCTGATCAACGACGACGGGATGGCCAACGCCCTGCAGGACGCCGCGATCGGCGGCTTCGCCCACCCATCGCAGGCGCAGTTGCTGGCGCCGTACGTCGACAAGTACTTCCAGGACGTCGCCGGGGTGTGGGAGCGCCGCTCCATCGAGGTCGCGCAGAAGGTCGCGGTCGGGCTGTTCCCGCGCTGGGCCGTCGATCAGCGGACCGTCGACCTGGCCCTGGCATGGGACGAGCAGGAGCATCCGCCGGCGCTGCGCCGGCTGGTGTCCGAGGGCCGCGCCGGCATCGAACGCTCGCTGCGGGCCCGCGCTGCGGACGCTGAGCGCTAGGCCGGGGCAATCACCAGGTGGAGCGTTCCGGGAGGGTGCCGGCCTGATCGGCCAGGATCCGGATGCCGGTGACGAGGGCGCCGGCGATGTCGCCGTCGGTGCAGGAGGACACCACGGCCAGCACCGCCAACCGGGCCGCGCGGTCGCTGACCCGGCGCGCCGCTTCCCCACCGGTGACCACCTCGACGACCCGCTGACCGGGCGACACGGCCAGCAGCACGGCTGCGGGAGCATCGGCGCCGAGTCCGGCCAGCAGGCTCTCGGCCGAGGCCGCGGTGTTGTTGCCCAGATCGCCCAGGTACGCCGAGAACCGCAAGCCGGTGAAACGTTCCGCCTCCCGCAGCACGTCGTCCAACAGCTCCAGCTGGGCGGTGGTCAGCGGTTGTTCGGCCTCGCCGCGCGGCCCGACATGCGGGCGCCAGTTGGGCGGCGCGACATCGGTGGCACCGACTGGGCTCAGCTCACCACTTGCCATGTGCGCCACCGCCATTCGCGGCCCGTGCCTCGCCGGCGCCGGCGGCGACCACCGGCTCGTCCCCGGCCCACCACTGCGCCGGATACTCCCAGGCCTGGCCCGGACGATAGCGCGTCCGCTTCTTGCCTCGACCGGGCAAAAGGGTGCACACAGCGATCACGACGTAGATCAACACTGGGATCCCGACGAACACCGCGAGCGTCTCAAGGATGGTCACGCGATCACGGTATCTGACCGAGGTCGGCCGGGCTGGCCGACCCCGCACGAAGCGCACCGGCATCGTGGAATCATCAGCGAGCAGCTGCCGAGTCAGGCGTCGACGACCTGCTCTTTCGGTTCGACCGCGACGAACGAACGCATCACGACAAGACCCAGCACGGCGATGACGAACCCGGCCGCAACGTAGACGGTGCTCACCCCCCACCGTTCGCCCACGAACCCACCGAGCGTGGCGCCGATCGGGATGACCCCCCAGGCAACCACCCGGAACGCGCTGGACACCCTGCCCACCATGGAGTGCGGGGTGCGACGTTGCCGCCTGGCGGCGGAGAGCACGTTCCACGTTCCGCCGGCCAGTCCCATCAGCGCGAAGGCGATCAGTGCGACGACAACCGTCGGGACCAGGCCGAGAACCAGCATGGTCGCGCTGATCCCGAACAGGGCCACCATCATGGTCGGCCCACCGCGCAACCGGGAGTTGGCCCGTCCGACGAGTGCCGCCGCGAGCAGGGTGCCCACCGAGTAAGCCACCAGCAGGGTGGGATACAACGCCTCGGACATGCCAAGGGTCTGGGTGCCGTAGAGCACCAGCACGGCATCGGTCGCGGCGTTGCCGATCGCCATGATCGCGACCGTGACGACCAGCACTCGCAGCACCGGATCCCGGACGAGGCGGGACAGCCCGGCGCGAATCCGCGCAACGGCGTTGCTGGCGCCGGGTTCCGCGTTCTCGGCGGGGTCGTCCGGCGGACGGGTGGACTTGATCGTCCGGACGGTCAGGGCCGCCGCGACGAAACACGCCGCGGACAGGGCGAACGGTGACCATGGGGCGAGGACGAACAGCACGCCCGGCCGCGAGCGGACCCGCCAGGTCGAGGGCCAGCGTCTCGACCGTGACGAAGCGGGCATTTGCTCGCTCGAGATGAGCGTGCGGAACCACCCGGACGAGCAACGACTGCGCCGACCCGTCGGCAAAGGTCTCCGCGGAGGTGATCGCGAACCCGATGAGGCAGAGCAAGGGGATCGTCGCCGATCCGGTCAGTACCAGGGCCACCAGAATCAGGGTGACCGCGGCCCGAACCAGGTGCGCCGTGGCCATCACCTTGGCGGGGTCGAGCCGGTCCACCAGGGCACCGGCCGGAATCGCAACGAGCAGCCAGGGCAGTGTCGACGCCGCGGCGACGGCGGCAACGGCGGTGGCCGATGGGTTCAGCGAGACGGCGAGCAGCGGAAGCGCGACAACCCGCAGACCGTCCCCGGTGAGCGAGCCCGCCCATGCCACCACCAGGCGGTGGAACGTCGCCGGCAGGGCGTCGCCCTCGGCCGTCACTCGATGAACCAACACCCTGATGGTCTCCCCCCGTACTGCCGGCGATGGTGACCGTCGTTGGTGCCATACCGACCCACTGTGTTCTGCTGCTTACACACTGCCACATTCGGTGACCGGAACGACCGTCCTCGGCCACACAGCGAACGATGGCCCGCGATGGGTGGCCGACCGCCGATCCTGACCCGAAAATGGCGCTCAACTGACGGTTTGGCGGACGGTTTCACCAGATGAAATTCGCCTTCGAGTGAATGAGCCCACCGTTGGGGCTAGGCCAAACAGGTCTAATCACCCACATACCAAAGTGGGGTGTCTGATCGCACCAGTCGAGGATCCGGTTTCGTCACAGACCGTGAGAAAGCCACTGGGCCATTTAGTGAGCAGCCCAAATAGGACCCTATATTTGTCTCAGGGCCAGGGCGCAGTTCCCCTTCAAAGCCAGTGTGGCCCAACAGCTTTGGAATGGCAAGTAGTTTTCGAGTTCATCGGGCAAGTTGTCATTCCGACCAGCGGCACGTCGCACTCCCATCGTCCATACCCCACCAGTCGCCACCCCTCTATCGAGGGGTACCCGTCCCCCAAGGAGATCCAAATGAGCACCTCTCGTGGCACCCGCATCGGTCGTGGCACCCGCATCGGCCGTGGCACCCGGATCGGCCGTGGTACTCGTATCGGCCGCGGCACCCGAATCGGCCGCGGCACCCGGATCGGCTGATCCGCTCGTCGTACGGGGTGATCGCAGGCACCCATTTGGGTGTTCAAGTCAACGGTCCGTGATATGTGAATTTTCAGCTCTCAAATCCCGATTTGCCCGATTTCTACGGGCGAGTTCGCCACAATCGACGCCAGAAACCCGGCCGCTCGTACGCCGAACCGGGCCCTGGAACCCGCCAGACGCCACCGGGCTCAGTCACCCTCAGCTATCGGTCATCGGGCACGATGCCGTCGCCGGCGATCACGAACAAGCACCGGTTCGGCACATTTGCCATTGCCCGGCGGCTATGCGGCGCAGGTCAGCCAGCGGCTGACCAGTCCGGCCGCAGCTTCCTGCGGCTATGCGGCGCAGGCCAGCCAGGGCTCCCAAGCGGGATCTGCATCCTCGGTCGACCACATCCGGCCGAACGCTCCACGTCGCGGCGGCCCTGGAACCGCCGGCAACGACCAGCCGAGTTCGATCAGCAGGCGATCGGCCTTCCGCGCGTTGCACCGCACGCAGCAGGCGACGCAGTTCTCCCAGGAATGCTCCCCGCCCCGGCTCTTGGGCACCACGTGGTCAACGGTGTCCCCACGACCACGGCAGTAGGCACAGCGCCGGGCATCACGGCGCAGCACACCTGCCCTGGTGACCGCCGGCGGTGCCTGGTACGGCACCCGCACATAGCGGCGCAACCGGACAACGGCCGGAATGGCAACCGCCAGCGACGGCGATCTGACCAGCGAGGCCGTCGGCCGTTCGAGCACACACTCGGCCTTGCCGGCCACCACCAACACCAGCGCCCGACGACCGGTCACCACCGCGAGCGGTTCGTGACTGGCGTTGAGCAGCAACACCCGGACCAGCGTGACGACACAGCCCGGCTCGCACGATCGGCCGCCGTGGTGACCGCTCGCCGGGCGAACCGGCGTCGGACCGCGGCTGCCGTGCGCGGGTGAATCCATCGCTACCTCCGAACGGGCCGCGGAACCTGACTCCTCACCGGGCGGTCCCCCGTTCGAGGCAGAACACCCGACGGTCGACCGGTCGCCACGCGGTCGCCCCTACACCTGTAGACGCTGTGTCACCGGGCGCGCCCAGCAAGACATCTCATCAGGGCGCTCCCTACCACGAGAATAACTGGGCCGCGGACCAAGAATGCGCGGCAGGCTCGTTGCCGACCGCGAGCGTCGTCAGGCCACCGCTGGTGGCCCTTCTCACGTCGCGCGCGAGCCTGCCCCTGATCGGCCCTCGGTAGCGTTGTCGGCGACCCCGCGGAGCTCCCGCAGCGCCGAACCGAGAGACCGACCATCATCGTGGACATCACAGCGCCGGAGTGTGCGGCGGACAGCGGCTCGCTCTGTCAATGGATCTGGGACAACACCGGGGTCGACGTCGTGGCCCGGAACAGCGACGCGGTGCTGTCCGCGACGCTGCACATCCTGCTGATCGTCGTCATCGCCGTGATCGTCCGACATCTGCTCTACCGGACCATCAATCGGATCACTCGCCTCACCGTCGACGGGACCACCAGCGCGGCGCTGCAACCGCTGCGGGCCACCCGACGGGCCTTCACCCGCGGACTCAGCGCGGAACGCAGGGCCCAACGCACCCGGGCGATCGGATCGCTGCTGAAGTCGATCAGTTCGTTCCTGGTGGTCAGCATCGCGGGCGGTGCTGATCCTGGCCGAGCTGGGCATCGACATCGCGCCGATCCTCGCCTCGGCCGGCATCGCCGGGGTGGCACTCGCCTTCGGCGCGCAGAACCTGGTGCGGGACTTCCTGGCCGGGATCTTCATGACGCTGGAGGACCAATACGGCGTCGGCGACACCGTCGACCTCGGACCCGCGACCGGCACCGTGGTCGCGGTCAGCCTGCGGACCACCACGCTGCGGGCCGGCGACGGCACGATCTGGCACGTCCGCAACGGCGAGGTGCTGCGAGTCGGCAACTCCAGCCAGGGCGAGGCGGTGGTCCGGATCGACATCCCGCTGCCCTACGACGCCGACGCCGACGCGGCCGGGGCCATCGCGCTGGCGCAGGCCACCGAGATCTCACAGCAGGAGGAGTTCGCGGCGTCGGTCATCGAGGCGCCGAAGCTGCTCGGCATCGTCGACGTCACACCCGGGATCGTCACGCTCGGGCTGACGGCAACGATCCGGGCCGGCGACCAGGACGGCTACCTGCGAGCCGTCCGGGCGGCGATCAAGTCGGCCTTCGACCGGGCCGTCGCCGACGATCCACGAGCCGGACTACCGGCCGCCGCTGGTCACCCCGCCCGCCGAGTCCGGATGACGACCGGCCGAGGACCGACCGAACCGTGCGGGAGAATGAGCCGGGTGACCGCACCAGCAACCTTTTACGACGAGATCGGCGGGCACCCCGTCTTCGCCGGGATCGTCGAACGTTTCTACACCGCCGTCGCAGGCGACCCGGTGCTGCGCCCGCTGTACCCGGAGGCGGACCTGGGGCCGGCCGAGGTGCGGCTCCGGATGTTTCTCGAGCAGTACTGGGGTGGCCCCCGCACCTATTCCGACCTGCGCGGGCACCCACGGCTGCGGATGCGGCACGCACCCTTCGTGATCGGCCAGCGCGAACGGGACCACTGGCTGGCGGCCATGCGCACCGCGGTGGACGGGGCGGACCTCGAGGAGCAGCACCGGGAGCGGCTCTGGGCGTACCTGGAGATGGCCGCCGACAGCATGGTCAATTCGCTGAGCTGACAGTACTGCACTCGATCGGTTCGGCGTGGCGGCCACCGCGGTCGGCTCGCCCGGTGGTGATATGAGATGTGCGTCGGTCAACCCTCCTCGTCGCCGGGCTCTGCGCGGCCGGGGTGCTGGTCAGCGGGGCTGCCGGGTTGGCGGTGGCGATGGGTGACAGCGCGGGGACTGGCGGCGGTCTGGCCAGGGCAGCGCAAGCGATCCGCCGGGACGCCCCAACGACGACATCAGTGCCGACGATCTCGCACCCACTCGTCGTGACCGTCCCCGACCTGCCCACCACCGAGGCTCCCCCGGTGGCGCCGCCCGACGGCGTCCGAGCCGGTACCGGCCGCCACTCCCGTCCCCGCGCCCTCCCCGGAACCGCCACCGGCACCGGCGCCTCCCGCCCACACCCACGCCTCCCCCGGCAGCACCAGCGGCACCCGCACCGGCCGATCCCCCACCGCCCGCCGACGTGCCGGTGAACCCGCCCTACTCGACGATCCTGGGCTGGCACGGCGACGGCAAGGTCGCGTACCTGACCTTCGACGACGGCCCCGGCCCGTACACCGGGCGGGTGCTGGACATCCTGGCCGCGGCCGGGGTGAAGGCGACGTTCTGCGAGGTCGGGCAGAAGGTCACCGAGAACCCGGCCCTGACCCAGCGGGTGGTGGCCGAGGGCCACACGCTGTGCAACCACAGCTGGGACCACTACTCGCCGTTCGACACGCTGCCG
Source organism: uncultured Actinomycetota bacterium (assembly GCA_963695045.1). GTDB lineage: Bacteria > Actinomycetota > Actinomycetes > Mycobacteriales > Nakamurellaceae > Nakamurella. The sequence continues at coordinate 913,298 of CAVOFW010000017.1, read as the reverse complement.
GCGCAGACCCTCGACCAGGAGATCGGGCTGACCCAGAACGCGTTCCTGCAGGCGACCGGCGTCACCGTCAGGTACTTCCGGGCGCCGGAGGGCCGGTTCGGCGACCCCGGGCGGCGCGGTGCTGCAGGCGGGTCAGCGGGCCAGGACCATCCCGCTGGCCTGGGGCGTCGATTCGCTGGACTGGAAGAAACCGGGCGCGCCGGCGATCGTCTCGACCGTGCTGACGACGGTCTCACCGGGCGCGATCATCCTGCTGCATGACGGCGGCGGCGCCGATCGGGAGGAAACCCTGGCCGCGCTGCCGGGCATCATCTCCGGGCTGCAGGCGGCCGGCTACACCCTGGCCCCGATGCCGCCCGATCCGGCCGGCTGAACCGACCCGTGACCGGCGGGCCGAGGGCCGGGCGTTACATGAGCAAGCGGCAGCAGCGCGTGCCGGCGCCGCACCACGGCCCCGTACCGCGCGTCGATCCGGGCCCAGCTGTCGGTGGCGCTGATCCGCACCACCTCGTCCGGCGCGACCGGGGCGAACCCCATGCCGGACAGCGCGAACACCATCCGCAGGCTCAGCACCACCCGCATGCCGGCGCCGGACACCGTGAGCACCTCGGTATCCAGCAGCGCGGTCGACGCCGCACCGGCGGGCCCGGGGCGATCGCGGGCGCCGGTGGCGCCCTCCTCGGCCAGGGCGGCCAGCACGGTGGCCGGGACCTCGTCGACCGCCACCCAGCCGGTCGGCGGGCGGCAGCTGCGAGCGCCAGGCCGCGTCCACCGTCTGGCCCGGGTCGACGTCGGGTGCGGTGGCAATCGCCAAGCCGGACAACAGGTTTCCGGCGTACACGGTGACGTCCCGTCGGGGTCAGCGCACCCTGCACGGCACGGGTGACCAACGCGTCGAACGGCGTCCCGGCCCACATCCGGACGGTGTCGCCGTCGGCCCGCAGCCGGATCAGGCCGGCCGGATCCCAGCGGGCCACCCGGCCGGCGAAGGCGGCCGCGTCGTCACGGTCGGCCTTCTCGGCGGGCGTCAGCGTGGCCACCGCTCAGCCACCCCCGTCGCGCGCGGCGGGTGGGGGCGTCAGGTACTGCATCAGGTAGGTCCGCTCCCGGTCGTCCAGCCGGCGCGGCCGGAACGTCACCGGGTCGACCGGAACCAGCACCGACGACGCGGTCGCCGCCGTCGTACCGGCAACGCTGACCACGTAGTCCACGGTCATCGACGCGGACCCGAGCTTGGTCAGGCCCATCGACACCGTCACCGGGACCTCCATCCCGATCGGCCGCTTGTAGTCGATCTCCAGCCGGGCCACCACGATGCCCTCGGTCAGCCGGTCGACGCCGTGCCGGGCGGCCTCGGAGAACAGCCAGTCGACCCGGGCTTCCTCCAGCAGGGTCACGGTCTTGGCGTTGTTGACGTGCCGGAAGGCGTCCAGATCCGACCACCGCACCCGCACCTGTGTCACATACCGTCGGCCCACTCGCGCACTCCCGTTCCAGTTGTCCGACGCAGTCTGGCACGGAGTACACCTGGCATCGGTGAGCACGGCAGCCGCGCGCGAATGAACAGGCACGGGCGCGGGCCAACGGCAGTGCAGCAGCAGCTCAGCGGATCATCGACCGGATCTCCCTGGCCGCCACGGACAGCGCGGCCAGATCCCCACCGGCGACGGCGGCGATCTCGCCCAGCGTCCGCCGGGCCCTGGCCAGCCGGGAGGCGTTCTCGGTCTCCCACTGCTCGATCTTGCGCTGCGCGTCCTGGTCGCCCGACGTGGTGGACAGCACGTCCGCGGTCAGCAGCCGCAGCGAGCGGTACAGGTCGTCGCGCAGCGCCTGCCGGGCCAGCGCATGCCAGCGGTCGCCGCGTTCCAGCGCGGTGACCGACGTCAGCAGCCGGTCGAAGTCCAGGTGCGCGGACAGCGCGTACAGCAGCTCGGCGCATTCCTGCAGGTCCCGGCCCGTCTCGGCGGCCACGTCGATCGCGTCCAGCAGGCTGAACGTGTGCAGCGAGTAGGCGACGGTGATGGCGATGTCCTCCGGCGCGCCCATTCCGAGCAGTTCGGCGATCTCCTTGTCGACGGTCTCCTTGTCCGGTCCGCAGACCAGCCGCGGCAGCTGCGGTGTCAGGTCGGCCACCGCGCTGGCAGTAGCGGGCGATCTCGCCCAACACGTCCAGCGGCTGCGGCCGGCGGGTCAGCAGCCACCGGGCCGCCCGGTCCAGCAGCCGGCGGGACGAGAGATACAGCATGTCCTGGGTTTTCGCCGACACCCGGTTGTCCAGCGCGGCCACCGACCGCCAGAGCCGCGGCAGGTCGAACACCTCGGTGCTGATCGTGTAGGCCCGGATGGCGTCCTCCGGGGTGGACGCCATCTCCTCCTCGAGCCGGAAGGCGTAGGAGATGCCGGCCCGGTTCACCATCTCGTTGACCGTCTCGGTGGTGACGATCTCCCTGGCCAGCGGGTGCGCGGTGATCGACTCCTGCGCGACCGGCGAACCGTCGCGCATCTGCGGCGGGAAGTACTCGGGCAGCCTGGCCGCGTAGGCAGGGTTGTCCGGCAGTTCGCTGGCCAGCATCGCCGCCGACAGACCGGCCTTGACGTAGGCCAGCAGCACGCAGAGCTCCGGACCGGACAGCCCCTCGCCGGCGGCCAGCCGGGCGTTGATCTGCGCATGGCTCGGCAGGAACTCCAGCGCGCGGTCCAGCCGGCCGGCGTCGACCATGGCGTCGATCAGCCGGCTGTGCACCGACAGCATCACCGCCGAATGCAGCCGGGATGCGCCGAGAACCCTGTTCTGGCCGCGGTTGTCGGCCAGCACCAGCTCGGCGACCGCGTCCGTCATGGAGGACAGCAGCGCCAGCCGGCCCGGCTCGTCGAGATCGCCGCGTTCCATCCGGTACTGCAGCGCGATCTTGATGTTGACCTCGTGATCGGAGGTGTCGACGCCGGCGGAGTTGTCGATGGCGTCGGTGTTGATCCGGCCACCGGCCCGGGCGAACTCGATCCGGCCGAGTTGGGTGACGCCGAGGTTGCCGCCCTCGCCGACCACCCTGACCCGCAGGTCGGCGCCGTCCACCCGCAGCGCGTCGTTGGCCTTGTCGCCGACCGACGCGTGCTGCTCGGTGGACGCCTTGATGTAGGTGCCGATGCCGCCGTTCCACAGCAGGTCGACCGGGGCCAGCAGGATGGCGTGCATCAGTTCGGTCGGCGACAGCGCGGTGACGTCGTCGGCCAGTGCCGAGCGCGGCCCGCATCTGCTCGGTGATCGCGATCGACTTCGCCGTTCGCGGGAACACGCCGCCGCCGGCGGAGATCAGCGCCGGGTCGTAGTCCGCCCAGGACGAGCGCGGCAGCTCGAACAGCCGCATGCCGTTCGACGAAGGACTCGGCGACGTCCGGGGTGGGGTCGATGAAGATGTGCCGGTGGTCGAACGCCGCGACCAGCTTGATGTGCTGGGACAGCAGCATCCCGTTGCCGAACACGTCGCCGGACATGTCGCCGACGCCGACGCAGGTGAAGTCCTGCGCCTGGGTGTCGATGCCGAGCTCGCGGAAGTGGTGCTTGACCGATTCCCAGGCACCGCGCGCGGTGATGCCCATCGCCTTGTGGTCGTAGCCGACGCTGCCGCCGGAGGCGAACGCGTCGTCCAGCCAGAAGCCGTAGTCGTGCGCGACGCCGTTGGCGATGTCGGAGAACGTCGCCGTGCCCTTGTCGGCGGCGACCACCAGGTAGGAGTCGTCGTCGTCGCGGCGGACCACCCGGTCCGGCGGCACGATCAGGCCGGCGTGCCGGTTGTCGGTCAGGTCGAGCAGCCCGGCGATGAACATCCGGTAGCAGGCGATGCCCTCGGCGAGTTGCTGCTCCCGGTCGGCCTGCGGGTCGCCGGTGGGCGCGGGCGGGCGTTTGACGACGAACCCGCCCTTGGCGCCGACCGGCACGATCACCGCGTTCTTCACCTCCTGCGCCTTGACCAGGCCGAGGATCTCGGTGCGGAAGTCCTCCGGCCGGTCCGACCAGCGCAGGCCGCCGCGGGCGACGTCGCCGAACCGCAGGTGGACGCCCTCCAGTCGCGGCGAGTACACCCAGATCTCATGGGCGGGAACGGGTTTCGGCACGCCGGGAACCTGGTGCGGGTCGAGCTTGACGGACAGGAAGTCCCGCCGGTTGCCCTCGTCGTCGAGCCGGTACTCGTTGGTCCGGGAGGACGCGCGGATCACGCTGAGCATGGTGCGCAGGATCCGGTCGGCGTCCAGGCTGGTCACCGCGTCCAGCGCGGCGGTGACGCCGGCCGCGATCTGCTCGGCCTGCGCGACCCGGGACGCCTCGCCGGCGATGCCGGTCTCGAACAGCTCGGGGTCGAACTGGACGGCGAACAGCCGCGCCAGGTCGGCCGTCACCTTCGGGTGGGAGTTCAGCACCTGTTCGACGTAGCGCTGGGTGTAGGGGGTGCCGATCTGCCGCAGGTAGTGCGCGTAGGAGCGGAGCACCGCGACCTCACGCCAGTTCAGACCGGCGGCCAGCACCAGCTGGTTGAACCCGTCGACCTCGCTGCGGCCCGCCCAGGCCGAGATGAAGGCCTCGGAGAACCGCGCCCGCAGCTCCGGGTCGTCGGCCCCCTTGGACACCTCCTCGTGCGGGAAGGAGAGTCCGAAATCGTAGATCCGGGAGACGCTGCCGTCCGATCGGCGGACCTCGAACGGCCGCTCGTCCAGCACGTCGGCGCCGAGCGTCTGCAGCACCGGCAACGCCCGCGACAAGGTCACGGCGCCGCCGGTGACGTACAGCTTGAGCCGCCAGTCCCCCACCCCGTCCTGCTGCTCGCACCGGGCCATCTTCAGTGCCAGATCGTCCGGGCCCTTGAGCTGATCGAGCAGGTGCAGGTCGGTGACGGCCTCATCGACCTGGTAGTTCTCCTTGTAGCCCTCGTCGAACGCGTCGGCGTACCGGGACAGCGCGCCCGCGGTGTCCAGGTCCTCGTCGCCGCCGCCGACGACGGCCGCGACCAGCCGGTCCTCCCAGGTGCGGATGGTGCCGCGCAGGGCCTTGGTCAGCACGGTCAGGTCGGGTCGGACCGGGTTCTGCGGGTCGGTGCTGACGGTGAAGTGCACGGCGGCCAGCAGCGAGTCGCCGACCCGGGCGGTGTACCGGATGCCGGTGCCGTTGAACGCGTCGAGCAGGATCTGCTGCATGGCCAGCCGGCAGGCGGTGGTGTACCGGTCGCGCGGCAGATAGACCATCACGGAGACGAACCGGCCGAACGGGTCGGGTTGCAGGAACGCCCGCAGCCGGCGGCGGCTGGCCAGCTGCAGCACGCTGCCGACCACGTCGACCATCAGCGGCGGCGGGGCCCAGAACAGCTCGGCCCGCGGGTAGGTGGCCAGCAGGTCCATGGCGCGCTGGCCGGTGTAGGTGTCCGGCGCCGCACCGAGGGTGGACAGCACCGATTGGACGGTCAACCGCAGCACCGGGGTGGTGGTGATCTCGGCGTTCAGCGCCCGCGGCGTGAGCACCCCGAGGAACCGGTGCTCCCTGGTGATCTCGCCGTCCGGGCCGAGGATCCGGGCGCGCACCTCGAACGGCGGCACGTCCCGGGTCAGGGCGGAGCCGGCGGACGCCTGGGTCAGCAGCAGGTGCGACGGATGCGGGCCGGCCGCGGTCAACGCGTGGTAGTCGACGGACTTCAGCACAGCGTCCCGCAGGATGCCGAGCCCAGAACCCCGCACCAGAGTCGGATCCGCCCCGTCGCCATGCTTTTCGTAGCGGCTGTAGCCGAGGAACATCATGTTCCCGGAGATCAGCCAGTACAGGAAGTCCGCGGTCTCGGACACCTCCTGCGCCGAGCGGGGCGAGAACGTGCCGCGCAGCTCGGCCGCTGCGGTGGCGGCCGCGGCGGTCAGGGCTCCGGCGTCGCCGACCACGGCCCGGACGTAGTCCAGCGCGTGCCGAAGCTTGTCCTCGATCGCCTCCGCGCGTTCCGCGTCGGACAGCCGGTCGATCAGGATGTGCATCCACGACTCGGCGAAGGTGAGCGAGGATTCGGCGGACCAGCCGGACTCGCCGGTGACCTCCTGCAGCACGCCGTCCTGGTCCCGGGTGCTGATCAGGATGGGGTGCAGCACCCGGTGCACGGTGACGTTGTTGATGGTCAGTGCCCCGATGACGGAATCCACCAGGGACGGCATGTCGTCGGTGACGATGTCGATCACCGTCTTGGTGTCCGTCCAGCCAGGGCGCCCTCGCTGCCCGACGGTGCCGGGTTGAAGACTCGGATCTTGACCTCGCCGGGGGCCCGCCGCTGCCCCACCCGCCAGTGGCCGTCGACGATGCCGAGCACGTCCTGGGCGGTCTTCGGCTGATCCTCGGTGGGCACGTGCCGGAAGTAGGCGTCGATCATCGACGCGCGGTCGGGGCGCAGCGCGATCGCGCGGGCCACGGCGGAGTCCGGATCCAGTTCGTGAGCCTTGTACGACCCCAGGTCGGGCGCCAGCGCGGGCAAGTCCGTCTGCGTCATCGGTCGATCCGGATCATGTTGGGGCCCTCCACCTCCGGGCGCATCCGCGCCCCTTCCGGGCGCGACGTTGCGACCCAGTTCGGCACTGAGCCTATGCCTGTGGACCCGCCGGTACCCGGGTTCCAGGCCCCGAAGGTGATCCATCTCGCCGGAGGGCAACCCCTGCGCTGGTCGGGCGTCGGGCCGGTCTTCGGCCGGGTGACCTGCGGCGCATACCCGAGCCGCCGAGGCAAGGCCGGCGGCCACCCAGCTTGTGGGGCGTTGCGTTGCCGGAGGGCGCAGCAGTCATCCCAGCGACAGCTGCACCCCACCAGCGGCCCACAGCCCCACCGGCGCAGCCTCCAGGGCGCTGCCGTCGCTCGGGGTGCAGCAGTCATCCCGAGCGACGGCTGCACCCCATCAGCGGCAGCGTTGCGGCGAGCCACCCCGACAGCGCGATCAGTCCCTGGTCAGCTTGCGATGCGTGACCCGGTGCGGCCGGGCGGCGTCGACGCCGAGCCGGGCGACCTTGTTCTTCTCGTAGTCGGAGAAGTTGCCCTCGAAGAAGTACCACTTCGACTCGTCCTCGTCGGTGCCCTCCCAGGCCAGGATGTGCGTGCAGGTCCGGTCCAGGAACCAGCGATCGTGGGAGATCACCACGGCGCAGCCGGGGAACTGCTCGAGCGCGTTCTCCAGCGAGCCGAGGGTCTCCACGTCCAGGTCGTTGGTCGGCTCGTCGAGCAGGATCAGGTTGCCGCCGACCTTCAGGGTCAACGCCAGGTTGAGCCTGTTGCGCTCCCCGCCGGACAGCACCCCGGACGGTTTCTGCTGGTCAGGACCCTTGAAGCCGAACGCGGAGACGTACGCCCTTGACGGCATCTCGACGTGCCCGACCTTGATGTAGTCCAGCCCGTCGGAGACCACCTGCCAGACGTTCTTCTTCGGGTCGAGGCCGCCGCGGTTCTGGTCGACGTAGGAAAGCTTGACCGTCTCGCCGATCTTGACGTTGCCGTCGTCCGGTTCCTCGAGCCCGACGATCGTCTTGAACAGGGTGGTCTTGCCGACGCCGTTGGGTCCGATGACGCCGACGATGCCGTTGCGCGGCAGGGTGAAGGACAGGTTGTCGATCAGCACCCGGTCGTCGAAACCCTTCTTCAGGTCGTGCACCTCGACCACGATGGAGCCCAGCCGCGGGCCCGGCGGGATCTGGATCTCCTCGAAGTCGAGCTTGCGGGTGCGCTCGGCCTCGGCGGCCATCTCCTCGTACCGGGCGAGCCTGGACTTGGACTTCGCCTGCCGGGCCTTGGCGCCGGATCGCACCCAGGCCAGCTCCTCCTTGAGTCGCTTGGCCAGCTTGACGTCCTTGCGGCCCTCGACCGTCATCCGGTCGGACTTCTTCTCCAGGTAGGTGGAGTAGTTGCCCTCGTACGGGATGAGCCGGCCGCGGTCCACCTCGGCGATCCACTGCGCGACGTTGTCCAGGAAGTAGCGATCGTGGGTGACGGCCAGGACGGCGCCCGGGTATGACGCCAGGAACTGCTCCAGCCACTGCACCGACTCGGCGTCCAGATGGTTGGTCGGCTCGTCGAGCAGCAGCAGGTCGGGCGCGGACAGCAGCAGCTGGCACAGCGCGACCCGGCGCCGCTCACCGCCGGACAGGATGTCGACGGCGGAGTCGCCCGGTGGGCAGCGCAGCGCGTCCATCGCCTGGTCGATCTTCGCCTCGAGATCCCAGGCGCCGGCGTGGTCGAGCTCCTCCTGGAGCGTGCCCATCTCCTCGAGCAGCTCGTCGGTGTAGTCGGTCTCCATCTCGGCCAGCACCTGGTTGTAGCGCGCGAGCTTGGCGTTGATGTCGCCGAACGCCTCCTGGATGTTCTCCAGCACCGTCTTGGTCTCGTCCAGCTTCGGCTCCTGCATGAGGATGCCGACGGAGAAGCCGGGCGTCAGGAACGCCTCGCCGTTGCTGGGCGTGTCCAGCCCGGCCATGATCTTCAGAATGGTCGACTTGCCGGCGCCGTTCGGGCCGACAACGCCGATCTTGGCGCCCGGGTAGAACGACATGGTGACGTCATCGAGGATGACCTTGTCGCCCACGGCCTTGCGGGCCTTCTTCATGGTGTAAACGAATTCGGGCACTTGCGGGGTCCTCTCGCAGCTGTTCTCGAACGCGCACCCGCTTGGCGTTGCGCGCGGCGCAATCCCCCGACCGCGTGAAGCGGATCAGCGGCGCGACGCCGCCCTACAGTCTGCCGGACCCCAACGGGTGGTTGAGCCGCGATCCAGGCGGATGTCACCCGCCGGCCATCCTTCCCGGCGAGAAAGCAAGGCACACTAAAGACCAAGAAGGTAAAGAGATGGTCAAGGAGTGTGCGGGTGTCGGTGTTGTTGGGGACGAAGCGGTTGTTCCCCCGCGCCCGCGACGCAGCACTGGACGAGCCGATCATCCTCCAGCCGATCCCCGTCGAATCGGCACCCGACAGCGCAGGGCCAGTCGCCCGGGCCGGGAGTTCAGGGGCCACCGACATTGCGCCCATGCCGCCGGTCGCCGCCGGCGCGTACGCGTCGGCATCGGTGCGCGACGCCGTCCGACGCGAACGGGCCGAGCGCCGCACCGGGTTCCGCAGCCGTTGGTGGTTCCCGATCGCCGTGCTGCTCGCCGTGATCTGCTGCGCATGGGGCGCGCTGAAGGCGGACCAGTTGATCGCCGAGAAGTTGATCTGGCCGACCAGCGGCGCGCAGTTCGTCGAGGTCGGGCCGCGACCCGACGACCCGTCGGCGACCGGAGGCCCGATGACGATCGTGGTCGCCGGGCTGAACCGGAAGAGCGGGACCGGCGTCGCCAACGCACTGATGCCGTCGTTGGCGGTCGACCACACCCGGGTGTTCAGCCTCGTCTACGGCAGCGGCATCAGCGACCAGGACATCCTGGACAAGTTCGACGCGCTGATGACGCAGTACCGGCCGTCGCAGGTCAGCTTCTTCGGCAGCAGCATGGGCGGCGACGTCGTGCTCAACCTGGCCGCACACGCGCAGGCGGTTCGCGATCAATGGCGGCAGGACCTGCTGGCAGGGTCGGTCACCACCGCGCCGGGCGCACGCCGGGCGACACGGTGCCGGGCAACACGGATGCCGGGCAGCACGGTGCCGGGCACCGGTGCCGGGCAACACCGCGGCCAGCAGTTGCCAGGCCTGGCCGGAGGCCAGGCCGGCCGAGGCCAGCCCGGCTGATGGCGTGGCCGCCGCGGCGGTCCCAGCGGATGCACGCCGACTCGGCTGCGGCCGGCACGCCGGGAACTGACGCGGATTCCGACGCCTCGCTCAACGCCCCGGCGGTTGCACTGCCGCCACCCAGGCTTGGCACGATCTACCTCGACTGCTCCCCGCTGGGCGCCGACGACGTCCGGGATTCCAGCCGCACCCAGGCGGACTTCATCACCGGACTCACCGAGGCGCTCGACACCGACGGCGGCGTCGCCGTGCGGCTCACCGCCGAGGTCCTCGCCCAGCGCGATGAATGGTCGACAGGTGAATTCCCCTTTCTGCAGGTCCGCTGGGACGAGTTCCGCTACAAGGTCAAGCAGGTGTGGCGGGAGAAGATCGGCGCGCCGGGCATCTCCACTGAGTTGATCAAGGACCAATACGGCGTGATCCGGCGGACCGACATCGACGACATCGTCGACGCGCTCAGTCCCGGCACCCGGATCGTCTACTTCCTGCCCGAGAACCGGCACGACGACCGGACGATCCGCGTCGAACAGGTCGAACAGACCCTGCGCGGACTCGCCCCCGAGCACGGGCTGGACCTGCGCGTCGTGCCGATCCCAGGTGGGCAACACGCCAGCGCAGAGAGCAACTCCGAGGTCTACCGGGCGGCGATCGACGCGATCAACCGAGCGGGCACCTGAGGCATCCCTCGCCTGTGCCGAGGTCTGCAGGCCCCTCAGCACACGGGTCGTGCCCGGCCGCCCTTGCCAACCTCAGTCGGTGCCGGCTGTGTTCAATCGATCGACACCAGATCGTCGCTGCGCCCCTGGATTGCACCGTGCTCCGCATCCCACTGGGCCCGGAATTCCTCCGCCTCCGGTGCGGACGGCCCGCCGTCCGCACCATCAGCGGCTTCCCGCTCGGGCCCGCCCTGCGAGCCGGTTGGCTCCTCAGCGGGGCGCGGCTCGAGCGGGTTCCTGGTGAACCGGGTGCCGGCCTTCGCCACGTCGAGTCCGACGAAGTCGGCCTTGACCTCGGTGAAGTACTGGGTGACACCGTCCCGCTCGAACCGTCGGGTGATGATCCGCCCGACGATGACCACCGGGTCGCCCTTGCGCACCGTGTTCAGCACCGCGGTCGCCATGGTCTTCCAGCAGACCACCGTGACGCCGAACTCGTCGCCGTCCACCCAGTCGTCGGCGGTCCGGTCGAAGCGCCGTTCGGTGGCCACCACCCGAAAGCTCACCCGATCACCCGTGAGCCCGACGGACAGCTGCGGGTGCGTTCCCGCCCGGCCCACGATCGTCACCGATGCGACGTCCCTGCTCATAGCATTTCCCCTGTCTGCTGTGGCCCCGACCTCTGCGGTGGGGCGCTTCCCAGACGGTGCCAGCGGCGGCGCGACGCGGACAGCGGCGGTCGAAGAATGTGGATGAAATTCGGTCATGGGAACAAATCGGCGGTGCCCAGTGAACTGCCCGCGGACGGCGGACGAACGGCTGACTACAGCGCCTCGAACGGCGCCGCGTACCGGAACCGACCGACCATGCCGCTCGTCGTGGGCGGCGAGCGTCCGCACCTGGAAATACTTGCCCCAGGCCGGGTTCGGCGCCTCGATACCCACGGACGAGGCCGCCACGAAACCGAACCGGCCATAGAAGTCGGGCGAGCCGAGCAGCACGATCGCCGGCTCACCCGCGGCGTCGGCGCCCTCGATCACCGCCCGCAGCAGCTCGCTGCCGATGCCGGTTCGCTGCCGGGACGGCAGCACGGCGACCGGCCCGACCGCGACGATGCGGCGATCCGGGACCGCCGGATCGGGGTGCTCCAGCACGCCGTAGCTCGACGTCAGCTGTCCGACGATCTCCCGCCCGACATCGTCACGCGTCGGCTCTCGGCGACCAGGCTCAACGGCCCGATCCAGTCCGGGTCGCGACGCAGAGCGTCGTTCAGGACCTCCTCGACCACCGGTCCTCCGGCATGGCCGGCCGGGGCGAACGCGGCCGCGATCAGCGCCTGGACCGCCGGTACATCCGCCGGTCGTCTCGGGCCTGATGCGCAGCGTCACCGATCGGTGCGATCGGCGACGTCGAGCACATCCGGATCCAGCTCAGCGCTGATCGACGTCTCGGCAGGTCCGGGCAGCGGGCCGGAGTCCCGATCGGCAAGGCCGGCGAGCATCCGGTTGTACGCGTCGAGTTCGTCGTCGACCTTGCGGTCGCCGACCCGGTCGGAACGGCGGGCCTCCCGCTCGTCGCTGCTCGCCCACTGGCTGAGCAGCGCGATCATCACGATGATGATCGGCAACTCGGTCGCGCCCCAGGCGATGGCTCCGCCCAGTCGCTGCTCACCGATCAGGTCGGTCACCCATGGCAGACCCGAGGCCGTTGTAGTAGTCGGCGGCCATCGCCGTGTGCGAGTTCATCAGCGCCAGCCCGAAGAACGCATGGAACGGCAGCGCGCCGAGCAGCATCGCCAGCTTGATCATCGGCTGCACCTGTCGCGGCGCCGGGTCGACCCCGATGATCACCCAGTAATACAGGTAGCCGACCACCAGGAAATGCAGGTTCATCACCAGGTGGCCCAGATGCGAGGCGATCATCACCTCGAACAGCGAGCTGAAATACAGCGCCGGGAACGAGGTCAGGAACAGCACGAACACGAACACCGGGTGGGTGACGAAGCGGGCCGACCCGGCTGTGCATGGCCCCGGCGATCGCCTCCCGCAGCCCCGGCGGATCCCCGCGTCCGGCGGCCGGCAGCGCCCGCAGCGCGAGCGTCACCGGGCCACCGAGCACCAGCAGGATCGGCGCGATCATGCCGAGCAGCATGTGCGCCATCATGTGGATCGAGAACTGCGCCTCCGCGTACCGGCCGAGGCCCGACGAGGTCGCGAACAGCACCATCGCGCAGCCGGCCACCCAGGCGACGGTGCGTCCGGTCGGCCAGGCGTCGCCGCGGCGATGCAGCCGGCGGACGGCCAGCAGATACAGCACGGCGGCGACGATCACCGCCGACGCCGAGGATCCAGTCGAACCGCCAGTCGACGAGCAAGCCGCAGGAACGTCGGCGGTCCGGCCAGGTCGTAGCCGAGCACCAGTTCGACGTCCGACGGCGCCGCCGCCGATGGCGGCGGGGTGGCGGTCCTGGCCAGCGCGGAGGCCACCCCGATGGTGGCGGCCATGATGCCGACCTCCACCACGGCCAGCCGGATCAGCGGGCGCCGGTCGCCGTCATCGGTGATCGCCGGCAGGGTCCGCTTGCGGTGCAGGTAGCCGATGACGCCCGAGGCTGATCAGCAATCCGGCCTTGAGCAGCACCAGCCGGCCGTAGTCGGTCCGCCAGAGGTCGGGCAGGTAGGTGATCCGCACCCAGGCGTTGCCGAACCCGGACAGCGCCACCGCGACGAACGACCAGAGCGCGATCGACGAGTATCGGCGGGCGATCACCGGCAGGTGCGTGGACGTGCTGCCTGGCCAGCCCGAGGAACGCGACCAGCCCGCCCACCCACAGGCTGATGCCGACCAGGTGGAAGACCATGGTGTCGACCGCGACGTCGTGGTCGCTGGTGCCGGCGGCGTGCCCGGTGTTGCTTTGCGCGATGACGGCGATCAGCGCGACGCCGAGCAGCACAGCGGCCCAGCCGGGATGCAGCACCACCCGCGCGATCACCGCGATCAGCGCGGCGGCGATGGCCGCGATCAGCGCCGCCCGGACGCTGTCCAGGATCGAGATGCCGCTGATCAGCCAGTCCGCCGAGAGCGACTCGCTGATCGACCTGCCGAGGGTGTCGGACAGCAGCAGCGGGATCAGCGCGAAGCCCGACACCGACCACACCGTGGCGGCCAGCGACGCGGCCTTGATCGACCGATATCCACCGACGTCCAGCAATCCGTTGCGCTGCGGCGGCACCAGCCAGGCGGCGGCCAACAGCCAGCCGACCGTGATGCGCGGCGGACAGGTCGAAGATCGCCTTGACCGCCGGGAGCAGCAGTTGCGGTGATCGTCCCGGCATTGGGCAGGCCGGGAATCTCGGTTCGGGACGGGACGATCGCCGAGAGTCCAGCGGCGATGCACGCGGCGATCAGCACGGCTGCGACGACGACGCTCGTCACGGTCCACGGGTCGCGGCCGGTGCCGCCCGCCCGATCATCGGCGGTGGTCAGCGGATCCCGCGGAGCGGCAAGCGGTTCGGGGGCGCTAGCGGCGTCGCCGGCGTCGGTCGACGTCACATCGGGCACGAATTCACGATACTGCCCGGGCGTTCCGCGCCCGACTGATGCGACGGAGGCACTGGCCGGGGTTCCACAGGCTGGTGAGAATGCCGGGACTGCGCGGTTCGTTCGCTAGGCTCGACGTCGCCGCAGGCGCTCGTAGCTCAGCTGGATAGAGCAGGAGACTTCTAATCTTCAGGTCGCAGGTTCGAATCCTGCCGGGCGCGCACCACCCTTCAGTGTCCATTGCTCCCCTGACCTGCATAGATGCGCCATTCCTCGTTCGCTGCCGGCCGCCGAACGTGACCGCGCTCGACCGCAAGCCGCGGCCGGCCATCGCGCGATAGTCGCCCCGCGACGGGTGGCCCGGCTGCTCCATCGAAGTCGAGAGGAGCCATGGCGGGCTGGTTTCCCAGGCTCGACATCCCGATCCGCGTGCCCCGGGACGGTGACCAGGGGCACGTCGAACGTGCTGCGATACTCGCGCAATGGCAAAGGACGGCCGGCCGGCGATGCCGGTCCAGCCGGCGCCGGCCCTGGATGACCCGGCCTGGTTCGGTGCGGTGATGGGCAGCGCCGCCACTGCCACTGTGGCCTCGCTGCACCCCGGGCAGATCGGGCTGCTCTCCGGGTTCGCCGATGTGACAGCCGTCATCCTGCTGATCGGCAGCATCGCGGCGTTCCTTTTCCTTTTTGTCCGTGACTTCCTGGTCCGCGGCCTGGGCGGCAACCTCGCCGAGAAGCTGCGCTCCCCCCGTACCGGCCCTGCCTACGCCACCATCCCGGGCGCGATCAACGTGCTCGCGGTCGCGGCGACCCGGGTCTGGCCGGCCAGCACCGGCAGCGCCGCCGGGTGGTGGCTGCTGGTGACCCTGGCCGGCGTCGGCACCGTCCTCGGACTCTGGCTCACCGTGGTGTTCTTCGTCAGTGCGTTCGAACACGAACAGTTCCAAGCCGAAGACATCTCCGGGATCTGGTTCATCCCAGAAACCGTTGTGCTGCTGGGTTCGTTCCTGTTCGCAAACCTCGCACCAACCGGGCCGGCGGTCGTCGAGCGGGGACTTGCCGTTCTCGCCGTCGCCCTGCTCGGCGCCGGTGGCCTGCTGTTCGGGGTCACCGCGGTGATCTTCGTCAACCGCCTGGTGCTGCACGCCGGGGTCCACCGCACCGGCGCACCCGCCATGTGGATCATGATCAGCCCACTGGCGGTCACCTCCCTGGCGCTGCAGTCCGTTGCCGGCGGAGACTCGATGCTCGGCGGGTCCTGGACCCCCGCGGTCGCCGAGGTCGCCACCTTCGGCGCCGGAGCGCTGTGGGGGTTCGCCCTCTGGTGGATCGCTGCCGCGACCGTGGTGACCCGACACGCCGGCCGCGCCGCTCTCACCCGGACCGCCGCGGATTGGGGATTCGTGTTTCCCTCTGCTGCCATGGTCATTGCGACGGTCACCCTGGGCCGGCGATGGCAATCCGGAATGGTGGAAACCATCGGCCTCGCTCTCGGCTGTTTGCTGGCCCTGGTCTGGGTCGCCGTGCTGAGCGGCACAATCGTCGGGATCCGCCGCGGACCAAACCGCCTAATCTGATACGTCGGGGTGGCCGGAACATTCTGATTGGCCGGATGATTTCGTCGAATCGATGTCACAACCCCATGACGAGTAGGTTTTTCACGCCTGGCTCCCCCGCTGCCTGGGCGAACAGCCGCATTCCGTCGGCGACCTTCGCTTGATCTGTGTATGCCAGTCCCGACATGATGTGATCCAGTTCGTCCCGGCGGCGTTTGGTCACTGCCTCGACGAGTTCCCGGCCGGCGTCGGTCAGTGCGATCAACACTTCCCGCCTGCTGTCCGGATTGTCTACCCGGTTCACCCAGCCACCTCTGACGAGCCGGTCCGACGTGCGGGTGAAGGTCGACGGTTGCACCCCGGTGAGCTCAGCTAGATCGCCGACCCGGAGCGGACCACGGCCGGACAGCAAGACCAGCACCCGGAATTGCGGCAGTGACACATCCTCCAACGCGGTCTCCACCGAGCGCGCGACGACTCCGAGCAAGGCCCGCGAAGCCAGCAGCACGTCCTCCGTCAGATCACGCTCGGTCTCCATCCAGTCCACTTTAAGTCACGAAGGAGCCGGTCCTTCCGAGCTTGCGGGCGCCCGGCCGATTGTCAACATCCGAACGCGCCGTGCCTGAGTGACGAGCTTCCGTCCGGCGACATCGACGAACGGCGGTTCACGGCCGGACCTGGCATCGCTCGGCGAACTGACCCCCAATTTTGGGGGGTGCATCGACCCCCACATTGGGGGTGTCCAAGGACGAATCGGGCGATGGACGCTAAAAGCCTGGCGTACAGCAATTGTTGAAACCGCAATGAAATACGCCTCCACGCGCTGCGTTGCCCATACGGCCACGCCTGGTTCCCACGCGCCGTGAGAACCGACTGACCAGGCGCAAATCCGGCGCGAGACACGCAAAGGAGTAACCCATGACTGAGCCGCCTGGAGGCAACAACGACGAACGGGCGACCGATGATGCCGCGCTGGCACACCGGTTGTGGGTTCCGAACGATGGCGGCCTCAGCGGACTCGAAGAGCGGGCGATCTACGGTGTCCGCCGTGGCGTTTCCAGGCGAACGTTGCTCAGGCTCGGCGCCGTGGGAGCCGCCGGCATCGCCCTCACCGCAGGGCGCGCGCTCGCGGAACCGTATCTCGCGCAACGCGGCTTGCTGTCGAGCGACGGGGTCTTTGCCGCCGCCGCGGCAGCGATTACCGACCTGGTCTACATCGAGGCGTTCCCGACCAGCCCGTTGATCCTCACACCGTTCCAGGACGAGCTGCCGATCCCGAAGGCGCTCGCGCCGATACCCAATTCGGAATTCACCAATTGGGCTCAACCACCGGGCCCCGGCCTCGGCCAGCAGAACTCGCTCGGCAACGAAACGCATCAGCTGTGGCCCACCGACAGCAGTGTCGGCTACCCGGACCCGATCGTCTACAAGATCGATGTGCTGGTCCGCACACACTCCTTCACCACGTCGAAGGTGTTGCCGATCGACAAGAACGGCCGGAAGACCACCTCGTTCGACGCAACCCGAAAGACGTACCCCGCCGGCACCGTGCGGACACTGCCCAACAGCACCATCTACGGCTTCAACGGCACCTTCCCGGGGCCGATGATCAACGCCGAGTACGGCAAACCGGCGCTCGTCCGGTTCGAGAACCACCTGGACGAGAACCCGCTCGGGCTCGACCGGCAGGATTTCGGGTCGCCGGACTGGTCCTTCCTGACCCACCTGCACAACGCCCACACCGCCTCGGAGAGCGACGGCAACCCGCACTACTCCATGGTGCGCGGACCGCGGCACCAGGGCTACCTACCGAAGTTGTTCGTCGACAACCTGTACCTGAACTGGCCCGCAGGCGCGGATGACCGAGAAAAGCAAACCTTCTTCTGGTTCCACGACCACACGATGGATCACACAGGTTCGAACGTTTATAAGGGCATGGTGGGCCTCTACCCCATCTACGACCCCAAGAGCGGGATGGACATGGGCGACGAGCGTCAAGGTTTACGGCTGCCCGGCGTCCGCACCGACCACCCGGACGGCTCCTTCGACGTCGACTACGACATCCCGCTGGTGATGTACGACTGCCGACTGGACGACGGCGTCACGATCCACAAGGACATCCACGACACCCAGGGCGAATTCCCGGACGCGCACAACCCGGCCACCCACCCGGAATGGTGGGGCAAGACGTTCTTCAAGCACTTCCCCAACCACGGCTTCGTCGGTGACATCTTCACCGTCAACGGAACCGCCTACCCGGTCCTGGAAGTGAAGCGGCGCAAGTACCGCCTCCGGTTCCTCGACGCCTCGGTCTCGAGGATCTTCGAGTTCAAGCTGATGAGCTCCACTCAGGGCCCGAAGTCGGCCATGTCGCTGGGCTACACGGCCGACGAACTCGAGGGTCAGTACCGCATCCCGGACGGTCAGCAATGCATGAGGTTCACCCAGATCGCCACGGACGGCGGCCTGCTGCCTTTCCCGATCACCCGGGACTCCTTCGAGCTGTGGCCGGCCAAGCGACGCGAGTTCATCGTCGACTTCAGCAGATATCAGGACGGCACACCGACGACCAAGGGTGACGTCATCTACCTGACCGACGTGATGAAGATGCCAGATGGGCGGATGTGGTCCAACTCGACCAGGTTCTCCCTTGACTCGAAGTACAAGGTTCCGGTGCTGAAGATCGTGATCGGCGACATCGCCCCGGACGACAGCGTGATTCCGAGTGCGACGACGCCGCTGCGGGCACTCCCGCCGCTGCCGAGCAGTTGGAAAACCATGCTGAACAACCGCTCGGTCTTCGAGGTCGAACGCGGCAGCGCCGGCGGCGAGACCGAATGGCTGATCAATGGCCAGCCGTTCGACCCCGCACACGTCGGGACGAGCCTGAAGAACCCGGCAGGGAAGACCCCGCTGGCCCAACAGGCCAAGGGCAGTTTCAACCTCTGGGAGATCCGCAACGGCGGCGGCGGTTGGGTGCACCCTCTCCATTTGCACATGGAGGAGCACCGCACAGTCATGCGCAACAACAAGGACGTCACGGTGACGCCGGATCCGGGACATCCCGACGATGTCTCGCGAGAAGACCTGGTGGCGCTCGACCCGGGCGAATCGGTGATCGTGTACCGAGGGTTCCGCGACTTCGTCGGCCCCTACGTGGCGCACTGTCACAACCTCATGCACGAGGACCACTCCATGATGTTCGGCTGGGAAATCACCCCGTAGAAACAGTTGTCACCCACTCCACGGCGAAACATCCCGGCCCCCCGGCGGTCGTTCACGACCATGGCCAGTGACGCGCCGAATCGTCGTTCGGTCGGCGGTTCTCGGAAAGCGGGCACGTTTGCTACTGCCCGTCTGTCCGACGGATGAGGTGGATGGAGTCGAGGGCTCGGGCGGGTGTTGCTTGCATGTTGGAAGAGGCGTTGTTGAAATCGCGGTGGCAGCAGTGTGACCAGACGCAGCAATTCGGGCATCAGCCGCACCTGCAGGCTGGTCCGCGGGATCAGCGTTGACATGGTGCTGGATCCGACGCTGCGGGCCTTCACGGCGACGTCGCGGATGCGGTCCTGATAGGCCCGCAGCCCTGTCTGGTAATCCCGATCGGTATGGGCCAGCTCCTGAGCCAGGACATAGGAGCCGATCATGGCGATGCTGGTGCCACCACCCACGGCCGGCCCCGGGGAGTAACCGGCGTCGCCGACCAGGGCGACCCGATCCTTGACCCAGCTGTCCATCACGATCTGGCTGATCGAATCGAAGTAGAAGTCTTCGGCGGCATCGATCTCGGCGAGCAGCCGCGGAACCTGCCACCCATCTCGACCATAGACTCTGTGCAGCAACTGTTTTTGTCCGTCGCACATCGTGGTGATCAAGCTGGAGTTCCTCGCTGTGGCGGAACAGGAAACCGCCCCTGGCGGTCGCTGTTCCGTGAACGGGGAAGATCGCCGCGAGCCGCCCCGGGGCGTTCCAGACCACCATCCGGCCATCCAGACCCAAGTAGTTGGGCAGCGGGGCGCCCGCGAGGTAGCCGCCGAGGAACCGGCGGAACCGGTTCTCGGGCCCGAAGACCAGTCGGCGAACCGTGGAGTGCAGGCCGTCGGCGCCGATCACCATGTCGAACCGGTCGGCGGGGGCGTGTTCGAACGTCACTGCTACGCCGTCGGGTTCCTGAACGATGGTGGTGATCGAGTCCTCGAACAGGAAGCGCGCGTCGCTTCGGGTCGCCTCGTACAGGATGGTGGCCAGTTCCCCGCGCATGATCTCGACGTGTCGGCCCGAGTTCCCGGCGACCATGCGCCGCATTTCCACGTCGACGCCGCGGCCGTGGTGAGCGTTGGAACGAGACGATCTCGGTCCTGGTGCGGGCATCGGTGATCGCAGGTAGCACGCCGGTCCATTCCGCCACGTCCATCGCCGGCCCGAACAGGTCGACGGCGTGACCGCTGCTCCGCACCCGGGCCAGCGGCATCCGTTCGACCACGGTCACCGCGTACCCTGCCCGGCTGAGCCAGTACGCCGCCGTCGGGCCAGCGACACTGGCGCCGCTGATCAGGACCCGAAACGCCGGTCTGGGCATCTCGCCACCCCCTTACTTCTGGTAGACGTCGGGTATGCCGTCGTGATCGGTGTCGGCGGCTTCGTGTGCGCACATCCGCCGGTAGGTGCGGTTCCGGATGCGGAGCAGGATCGAGGCGAGGACGGCGGCGGTGACGGAGCCGATCAGGATGCCGATCTTGACGTGGTCGTCGCGGGAGCTGCCGGTGCCGTAGGCGAGTTCGCCGATGAGCAGGGACACGGTGAACCCGATACCGGCCAGGACGGCCAGGCCGGTCACGTCGATCCACCGCAAGTGCTCGTCGAGTTGCGCCCGGGTGAACCTCGCGACCAGGTACGTCGCGCCGAGTACCCCGACGGTCTTGCCGATGACGAGCCCGGCGATGATGCCCACCGCGACGGGGTCGGTCAGTGCGGTGACCAGGCCGCTGAGCCCGCCGATGGTGACGCCGGCGGCGAAGAACGCGAACACCGGAACGGCGAACCCTGCGGAGATCGGCCGGAACCGGTGCTCGAAATGCTCGGCCAGCCCGGGACCGGCGTCCGGGCCGCCCGCGGCCTTGCTGCGCAGCACGGGGACAGCGAACCCGAGCAGCACCCCGGCGACGGTGGCATGCACCCCGGAGGCGTGGACCAGGGCCCAGGTGATGAACGCCAACGGCAGCAGCAACCACCAGGACCGGATCCGGTATTGCACCAACATCGTGAACACCGCGAGCGGGATCAGGGCCAGCAGCAGCGGTCCGATCGCCAGGTCGGTGGTGTAGAACAGCGCGATGATGGTGATCGCCAGCAGGTCGTCGACCACCGCGAGGGTGAGCAGGAACGTCCGCAACGCGGCCGGCAGGTGGGTGCTGATCACCGCGAGAACCGCTAAAGCGAAAGCGATGTCGGTGGCCGTGGGAATCGCCCAGCCCTGCAGGGCGCCGTCCCCGGTGCCCAGGTTGATGACGGTGAACAACACCGCGGGCATGATCATCCCGCCGACCGCGGCGAGCACCGGCAGCACCGCACGGCGGGGTTCGCGCAGGTCCCCGGCGACGAATTCGCGTTTGAGTTCCAGGCCGGCCACGAAGAAGAAGATCGCCAGCAGCCCGTCGGCGGCCCACTCGCTCAGGGTCAGATCCAGGTGCAGGGAGGAAGGGCCGATCGTGACGTCTTGCAACTGCTGATATGACTGCGACCAGGGCGAGTTCGCCCACCCCAGCGCCAGCACCGTGGCCAACAGCAGCAACGCGCCGCCGACGGTCTCCCGGCGCAGGATCGCACCGATCCTGGTGACCTCGGGAAACGACCCGTGCCCGAACAGGGCACCCGGTGGTCGGGAATTCGGCATGGCACGCTCCTGGTCGGTCGACAACGACGTTGCCGACCAGACTTCCCGGCGCACCACCTGCAGCCTATCGCCCCGTCCTACTCGGATATGGCGCACCGATTGCCGGGTCTACGTCCACCTGGCGTGATCCGTCGACGGCTGCCAGGCTGGTCGATGTCCGACAGCCAATCCCAACGGAGGTCTGCGATGCCCACTCGTTCCGAGCCGTGGCCTGCGGGCACGCCGTGTTGGGTGGACCTCGCCGCCGCCGATGTCGCCGCATCGACCGCGTTCTACGGCGCCGTGCTCGGCTGGTCATTCTTCGACAGCGGTGAAGAGTTCGGGCATTACAACATCTGTCAGGTGAACGGGCGGGCCGCCGCCGCGATCGGCCCGAAACAGGACCCCAACCAGCCCACCGCGTGGACGGTGTACCTGGCCAGCGACGACACTGACGCCACGGCCGCCCAGGTCACCGCCAACGGCGGGGTCCTGCTCACTGAACCGTTTGACATTCCCGGCAACGGTCGAATGACCGTCGCGACGGACCCGGCCGGCGGGGCGTTCGGGGTGTGGCAGGCGGCCGGCACCATTGGCGTCGAGATCTACAACGAACCCGGCGGGCTTGCCTGGACCGATGCCCGGCTCACCGACCCCGAGACCGCGCGTGCGTTCTATGCCGCGGTGTTCGGTTACCACTACGAGCCGATGCCCGGTGCGCCCGGCGACTACATGACGTTCCACCTTGACGAGGCACCGTTGGGCGGAATGGGCGGCATGATGGACCCCACCGCCGGGATGCCGTCCCACTGGTTGGCTTACTTCTCGGTCGCCGACACCGACGCCGCGGTCGCTGCGGCCGTCGATGGCGGTGGATCGTTGCAGGGCACGCCGATGGACACCCCGTTCGGGCGGATGGCGTTCCTCACCGACCCGGACGGCGCAGTCTTCGCCCTCGCCGGACCACCACCGACCGCATAGCCTCGGTTCCCATCACTGCCCTGACCGCCCCAGACCCGCCAAGTCCGATATGCGCAAAGGCCCGGTTGTTCCACGAACGATCAACCGCGGCGCGACGATCACCTCTCGTCGGCTCCCACGATGCTGCTCGAGGCGCTCGATCAGCGAATCCATGGCGTTGACGGCGAGGGCGCGCGGGTCCTGGGCGACCGTCGTCAGGTTGATCTGTGGCAGGCCGGCGACGGGGCTGTCGTCGAAACCGACCACCGAGACCGACCCGGGCACGTCGAGTCCCGCGCGGACCAGTGCGTCGATCAGGCCGATCGCGCATCGGTCGTTGAAGGCGATCAGCCCCGTGGGTCGATCACCTGCCGCTAGTAGTGACTCCGCGGCGCGGATGCCGTCAGCCTCGGTGAGACCACCCTCGATGACGTGAATCCGTTCGGTGAGACCGGCGTCGGTCATGGCGTTCTCGTAGCCTGCCCGCCTGAGCGTTGCCACTGTGCCGGGCGGCCCGCCGACGTAGGCGATGTGGTGATGCCCGAGTTCCACCAGGTGGCCGACCGCCTGTGCCACACCATCATCGTCGGCGGAACGTACGACGTCGACCGTGCTGGACGGGACCGACCGGCCGACGACCACAACCGGTACCTGACTGTCCAAATGGTCCAGGTATTGCTTCGAACCTTCCGGGCCGAGCAGTACCAGCCCCTCGCAGCGGGAATCGAGCAGCGCCTCGATCGTGCGTGCCTCGTCGGCAATGCGGTTGATCGTGCTCAAAACGACGTTGTATCCGTGGCTCTCGGCCGCGTCGTACAAATCCAGCACGAGTGGGCCGTGGAACGGGCTGGTGATGTCCATCAGCACTCCCACCGTCCGGCTGCGCCCGCTGGCCAGGGCGCTCGCCAGTCGGTCGGGGCGGTAGCCGAGACGGCCCGCGGCTTCCAGCACTCGTTCACGGGTCTCGGCACTCGGTCCGGCCATCCCCCTGAGCACCAGGGAAACGGTTGCCGCAGAGACCCCGGCACAGACGCCGACATCCTCCAGCCGCGGGCGGCGCCCGACTTCGGAGCTGGTCAAACGAGCCTCCCCACTGCCTGGCGGCGGGCCCATGCTGGCCGACACAGACGCCCATCACGAGTATAAAGCGTTTGAAGTCGGCCGCAACTCACAAATCGTGTTCTTTAGCTGCACGATCCTGGCCTCACCAGCACGAGCGAAGGTCTTCAGGGCGCCGCGAGCGAAGATTCTTGGTCGATATGTCTTGACAAAGTATCCCGCTTTCGACAACACTCATCCGCAGCACTTCAAGCGCTTGAAGAGATCCCGAGGTCTGCGGATCGACCCCATTGCAGCACTCGGGTTCCACCGGCCATGCCATCGGCACCGCGGCGCGGCCTCACCACGACGCTGGGTGCCGCATCGGCAGCACGCTCGCCGAAAGCACGCATGACACAGCACTTTTCCGGCAACGGCCGGAGCGGCCGGCCGCCGATTGCGGCCGTCGTCCAGTAGCAGTCCTTCTCAAAGGAGAGAACTATGGCGGGTTCATCCAGTCCCGGCACGATCGGTACCCAGACTCGGGCGCACAACCGTTTCCTGATCAAGCTGACCGTCATCTCGACGCTCGGCGGTCTGCTGTTCGGGTATGACACCGGGGTGATCTCCGGCGCCCTGCTGTACATGAAGGGCGACCTCGGGCTGACCACGACCCAGGAAGCGCTGGTGGTCAGCGCGCTGCTGTTCCCCGGCGCCGCCCTCGGCGCGCTGCTCGGCGGAAAGCTGGCGGATGTGCTGGGCCGCAAGGGAAGTCTCCTGGTCTGCGCCGGATTGTTCCTCATCGGCGCCCTGGGTTGCGCCTCCGCCCCGAACTTCGAGGTCATGCTCGTCGCCCGGGTCGTCCTCGGGCTCGGGGTCGGCGCCGCCGCCGCGACCTGCCCGCTGTTCCTGGCCGAGATGGCCCCGGCGCACCGCCGCGGCCGCATGGTCACCATCAACGAGCTGATGATCGTCACCGGGCAGATGCTCGCGTTCATCATGAACGCCGTCCTGGACCAGCTGATCCACGACGCCCACGTGTGGCGCTGGATGCTCGCCGTCGCGGCGGTCCCCGCCGTTGCCCTGCTGGTGGGCATGCTGTTCCTGCCGGACTCCCCCCGCTGGTACGCGGTCCGCGGCCGGCTCGACGAAACCCAGCGCGTGCTGAGCCTGAGCCGCGGCGAGGCCGAGGCCACCGGCGAGTTCACCATCATCGCCGAGCACGCCAAGCGGGACCTCACCGAGGACAAGGGCGCCGCGCTGCGCGACCTGAAGACCTACAAGTGGATGCGCCGGACGCTGTGGATCGGCATCGGGCTGGCCACCGTGCAGCAGGCCACCGGCATCAACACGGTCAACTACTACGCCCCGACCATCCTGGAATCCACCGGCCTTGGCACCAGCGCGGCCCTGGCCGCCACCATCGCGGTCGGTGTGACCTCCGTGGTCATGACGATTGTCGGCATCGTGCTGCTGGGCAAGTTCAACCGACGTCCGTTGCTGCTCACCGGGTTCGCCGGTGTGGTCGGTGCCCAGCTCATCCTGGCACTGTCGTTCCTGTTGCCGGAGTCGACCGCCCGCAGCTACCTCATCCTGGGTGCGATGCTGCTGTTCGTCGCGTTCGTGCAGGGCTTCATCGGCACCCTGGTCTGGCTGCTGCTCTCGGAGATCTTCCCGATGGCGATCCGCGGCTTCGCGATGGGCATCGCCGTGTTCTTCCTGTGGTGCGTCAACGCCGCCATCTCCTTCGTGTTCCCGCTGCTGGTCGAGGCGGCCGGCGCCACCGTCACCTTCGCGCTCTTCGCGGCCATCAACATCGTTTCCTTCGGGTTCGTCAAGAAGTTCGTGCCCGAGACCCGCGGCCGCACCCTCGAGGAACTCGAGGACGACTTCCGCACCCACGACGCGGCCCACCTGGTGCACGCCGCACCGGCCGGCGTCACCGGCTCCTGACCCGTCCGACTCGAAATCGAAGAAAGGACCAGCGTGACAAGCCAGCTGGACGTGCTGACCATCGGACGGGTAGGCGTCGACCTGTACCCGCTGCAGGACAACGTCGCTCTCAAGGACGTGCAGACCTTCTCCAAGTCGCTGGGCGGCAGCCCCACCAACGTCGCGATCGCAGCGGCCAGGCACGGTCACCGCACCGCGGTGATCACCCGGACCGGACCGGACGGCTTCGGCCAGTTCGTCCACGAAGAACTGATCCGGTTCGGCGTCTCCGACGAATTCGTGTCCGATGTGCCGGGCCTGCTGACCCCGCTGGCGTTCTGCGAGAACTACCCGCCCGACCACTTCCCGCTGCAGTTCTACCGGCTGCCGACCGCCCCCGACCTGGTGATCAAGCCCGACGAACTGGACCTGACCGCCATCGCCGACGCCGGCATCTACTGGTCCACGGTGACCGGGCTGTCGGCCGAGCCGAGCAGGTCCGCGCACCACGCGGCCTGGCAGGCCCGGAACGGCCGGACCCACACCATCCTGGACCTGGACTACCGCGACGTGTTCTGGGCCGACAAGGCACAGGCGGGCGAGCAGGTCCGAGCCGCGCTGCCGAACGTCACCGTGGCGATCGGCAACAAGGAGGAGTGCGAGGTCGCGGTCGGCGAGACCGAACCCCGCCGGGCCGCCCAGGCACTGCTGGATGCCGGCGTGCAGATCGCCATCGTCAAGCAGGGACCCAAGGGCGTCCTCGGCATGACCCGGGACCAGATCGTCGAGGTGCCGCCCACCCCGGTCACCCCGATCAACGGCCTGGGCGCCGGCGACAGCTTCGGTGGCGCCTTCTGCCACGGGCTGCTCGAGGGCTGGGACCTGGAGAAGATCCTCCGCTTCGCCAACGGGGCCGGTGCCCTGGTGGCGACCCGGCGGGAGTGCTCGACCGCGATGCCCACCACCGACGAAGTGTGGACCCTGTTGAAAGAGGTTGA
Organism: uncultured Actinomycetota bacterium; assembly: GCA_963695045.1. Taxonomy (GTDB): domain Bacteria; phylum Actinomycetota; class Actinomycetes; order Mycobacteriales; family Nakamurellaceae; genus Nakamurella. Next base: position 887,030 of record CAVOFW010000017.1, on the reverse strand, counting down.
CCAGTGACGACTTTCCTGTCCAAATACGAACGCCTCACCGATATCCGGGCCACCGACCCGGGGGCGATCAAGCGGGCCGCCGACGCCCGCACCCGCGCCCCGCTGGTCCCGGCCGACGGCCGGCTGATGATCATCGCCTGCGACCACCCGGCCCGCGGCGCCAACGGCGTCGGGAACCGCCCGCTGGCCATGGCGGGCCGCAGTGACCTGCTCGACCGGCTTCAGACCGCGCTGTCCCGCCCCGGAGTCGACGGTCTGCTCGGCAGCCCGGACATCATCGAGGACCTGCTGCTGCTCGGTGCCCTGGAGGGCAAGGTGGTGTTCGGGTCGATGAACCGCGGCGGCCTGCAGGGCGCCGTGTTCGAGCTGGACGATGCGTTCACCGGCTACGACGCCCAGGGCATCGCGGACATGGGCCTGAACGGCGGCAAGACCCTGACCCGGGTCGCGCTGGACGATCCCGGCACGCTGAACACGCTGACCGGCACCGCGCAGGCGATCAACGAACTCGCCGAGCGTGGCCTGGCCGCGATGGTCGAACCGTTCTGGTCGTCCCGGGTCGACGGCAAGGTCCGCAACGACCTGTCCCCGGACGCGGTGATCAAGTCCATCGGGGTGAGCAGCGCACTGGGCCGCAGCACCGCCCACACCTGGCTCAAGCTGCCCGTCGTGCCCGAGATGGACCGCGTCATGGCGGCCACCACCCTCCCGACCCTGCTGCTCGGCGGCGACCCCGACGCCAACCCCGAGGAAACCTTCGCCAGCTGGCGCGCCGCGCTGCAGCTGCCCGCGGTGCGCGGCCTGGTGGTCGGCCGCACCCTGCTCTACCCGGCCGATGACGACGTCGCGGCCGCCGTCGACACCGCCGCCGCGATGGTCCGCTGACCGCCCACCGAAAACCTCAATCCGACAACAACTTTTTCACCACAGGAGCTGATAGTCATGACGACGATCACCGACCCCGAGGCGGTTCCGACCGCCGAGGAATTCCCGTCAGACAGCGGCGGCGTGCTGCCGCACTGGAAGGACGGCGCGCCGTTCGCGGGCGAGTCGGACCGCACCGCACCGATCTACGACCCGGCCACCGGCACGGTGACCAAGCAGGTCACCCTGGCCTCCCGGGCCGACGCGGACGCCGTGATCGCCTCGGCCGCCGCGGCGTTCCCGAAGTGGCGCGACATGTCCCTGGCCCGCCGCACCCAGGTGCTGTTCCGGTTCCGGGAACTGCTCAACGAGCGCAAGCACGAGGCCGCCGAGATCATCACCAGCGAGCACGGCAAGGTCCTGTCCGACGCGCTCGGTGAGATCACCCGCGGCCAGGAGATCGTCGAACTGGCCTGCGGCCTCGCCCACCTGCTCAAGGGCAGCATGACCGAGAACGCCTCCACCAAGGTCGATGTCTCCTCCATCCGGCAGCCGCTGGGCGTGGTGGGCATCATCTCGCCGTTCAACTTCCCGGCCATGGTGCCGATGTGGTTCTTCCCGATCGCCATCGCCGCCGGCAACACCGTCGTGCTCAAGCCGTCGGAGAAGGACCCCAGCACCGCCAACTGGCTGGCCGGCATCTGGAAGGAAGCGGGCCTGCCCGACGGGGTGTTCAACGTCCTGCACGGCGACAAGGTCGCGGTCGACGCGCTGCTGGAATCCCCGACGGTGAAGGCGATCTCGTTCGTCGGCTCCACCCCGATCGCGCGGTACGTCTACGCCACCGGGACCGCGCACGGCAAGCGGGTGCAGGCCCTCGGCGGCGCGAAGAACCACATGCTGGTGCTGCCCGACGCCGACCTCGACCTGGCCGCGGACGCCGCGGTGAACGGCGGCTTCGGCAGCGCCGGCGAGCGGTGCATGGCCATCAGCGCCCTGCTCGCGGTCGACTCCGTCGCCGACGAACTGGTCGGCAAGATCACCCAGCGGATGGCCACCCTGCGCACCGGTGACGGCCGCCGGGGCTGCGACATGGGCCCGCTGGTCACCCGGGAACACCGCGACAAGGTCGCCGGCTACGTGCAGGCCGGGGTGGACGCGGGCGCCGAACTGGTCGTCGACGGGCGAGTGAGCAACCCGGGCCAGCACTTCGACGGCGACGAGAACGGCTTCTGGCTCGGCCCAACCCTTTTCGACAAGGTCACCCCCGGCATGAGCATCTACGACGAGGAGATCTTCGGACCGGTGCTGTCCGTCGTCCGCGTCGACGGGTACGGCGAGGGCCTGGAGCTGATCAACTCCAACCCCTACGGCAACGGCACGGCGCTCTTCACCAACGACGGCGGCGCCGCCCGCCGATTCCAGAACGAAGTGCAGGTCGGCATGATCGGCATCAACGTGCCCGTCCCGGTCCCGGTCGGCTACTACAGCTTCGGCGGCTGGAAGGCCAGCCTGTTCGGCGACACCCACGCCCACGGCACCGAGGGCTTCCACTTCTACACCCGCGGCAAGGTCATCACCACCCGCTGGCTCGACCCCAGCCACGGCGGCCTGAACCTCGGCTTCCCGCAGAACGACTGACGGCGCCACAGCCAGACCCGGCGCAGAACAACCGGTTTCGCGTCTTTCGACCCGCTTTCCCGCAGCACTGGAAGAAAATTCAAAGGAGAATGAACATGACGATCAACGTCGGCATCATCGGCGTGGGCATGATCGGCCAGGACCACATCCGCCGGCTCACCCAGGTGCTCCCCGGCGCCGCGGTGGTCGCGGTCACCGACGTGAACGCCGAGCAGGCGGAAAAGGTCGCGGCCGGGGTCCCGGGCGCCAAGGTGTTCGCCACCGGCCAGGAACTGATCGCCAACGACAGCGTGGACGCGATCGTGGTCTGCTCCTGGGGGCCGACCCACGAGGAGTACGTGCTGGCCGCGATCGGCGCCGGCAAGCCGGTGTTCTGCGAGAAGCCGCTTGGCCACCACCCAGGAGGCGTGCCTGCGGATCATCGAGGCCGAGGTCGCCTTCGGTCGCCGGCTCGTCCAGGTCGGCTACATGCGCCGCTACGACGCCGCCTACCGGGCCATGAAGGACGTCGTGGACAGCGGCGAGATCGGCAGCCCGCTGATGATGTACAGCGGCCACCGCAACCCCGAGGTGCCCGCGCACTACACCCGGGAGATGGCGATCACCGACACCGCCGTGCACGACATCGACACGGCCCGTTGGCTGCTCGGCGAGGAGATCGTCTCGGCCCAGGTGCTCAAGCCCCGCAAGAACAGCCTCGGCGGCGACCTGGAGGACCCGCTGCTGACGATCCTGGAGACCGCGAGCGGCGCGCTGATCCAGATCGAGACCAACGTCAACATCCGCTACGGGTACGACATCCGCGGCGAGATCGTCGGCGAGCAGGGCACTGTCAGCCTGGCCGAGTCCACCCCGGTGATCGTGCGGCGCGGCGGGTCGTTCAGCGGCCGGGTCACCCAGGACTGGCGGGAGCGGTTCATCAGCGCCTACGACATCGAATTCGCCGAGTGGCTCGACGCCATCGCCACCGGCGGTGAGTTCGGTCCCAGCTCCTGGGACGGCTACGCGGCCGCCGTGGTGACCGACGCCGCCGTGCAGGCCCTGCACAGCGGTCAGCGGGTCGACGTGACGATGCCCGACAAGCCCGCGCTGTACGCCGCAGGCTAGCCGACACCGACCAACCGACAACCACAATCAACAAACACATTCGACAGGGAAATCATGGCAACGATCCGGCTGACGGTGGCGCAAGCGGTGGTGCGCTTCCTGTCCCAGCAGTACAGCGAACGCGACGGGGCACAGCAGCGGCTGATCCCGGGGTGCTTCGGCATCTTCGGTCACGGCAACGTGGCCGGCGTCGGCCAGGCCCTGCTGCAGGCCGCGACAACGGGTGAGGCAGATCTGCCCTACTACCTGGCCCGCAACGAGCAGGGCATGGTGCACGCGGCGGCCGGATTCGCGAAGGCGAGCAACCGGCTGCAGGTGCTGGCCTGCACCGCATCCATCGGCCCCGGGTCGGCGAACATGCTCACCGGGGCCGCGCTGGCCACCACCAACCGGTTGCCGGTGCTGCTGCTGCCCAGCGACATCTTCGCCACCCGGGCCGCCAGCCCGGTGCTGCAGGAGCTGGAACTGCCCAGCGGATACGACATCTCGGTGAACGACGCCTTCCGGCCGCTGTCCCGGTTCTTCGACCGGGTGTGGCGGCCCGAGCAGCTGCCCGCCGCGCTGCTCGGCGCCATGCGGGTGCTCACCGACCCGACCGAGGCCGGCGCGGTGACCATCGCGCTGCCGCAGGACGTGCAGGCCGAGGCGCACGACTGGCCCGAGGAACTGTTCGCCAAGCGGGTCTGGCACATCGCCCGCCCCGTCCCGGAACGGGCCGCCCTGGCCAGGGCGGTCGCCGCGATCCGGTCCGCGAAGCGGCCGCTGATCGTCGCCGGCGGCGGGGTGATCTACAGCGAGGCCACCGAGCAGTTGCGCCGGTTCGCCGCGGCCACCGGCATCCCGGTCGCCGACACCCAGGCCGGCAAGGGCGCCCTGTCCTGGGACCACCCGCAGGCCGTCGGTGGCGTCGGGTCGACCGGCTCCCCGGTGGCCAACGCGCTGGCCGCCGAGGCCGACGTGGTGATCGGGATCGGCACCCGGTACAGCGATTTCACCACCGCGTCGCGCACCGCGTTCCAGCACCCGGACGTCCGCTTCGTCAACCTGAACGTCACCGCGTTGGACGCGGCCAAGCACTCCGGGGTGATGCTGGTCGCCGACGCCCGGGAGGGCCTGGAAGCCTTGGCCGCCGAACTGGCCGGTTACCGGGTCGACCCGGACTACACCGCCGGCTACACCGAGCACCTCACCCGGTGGAACGCGGTGGTGGACAAGGCGTTCCACCTGGGTCACGGGCCGCTGCCCGCGCAGACCGAGGTGCTCGGCGCGCTGAACGAGACCGTCGGGCCGAACGCCACCATCGTGCAGGCCGCCGGCTCGATGCCCGGTGACCTGCAGATGCTCTGGCGGGCCGAGGATCCCAAGCAGTACCACGTCGAGTACGCGTTCTCCTGCATGGGTTACGAGATCGCCGGCGCGCTGGGCATCAAGCTGGCCGCCCCGGAACGTGAGGTCTATTCGCTGGTCGGCGACGGCTCGTACCTGATGATGGCCCAGGAAATCGTCACCGCGGTGTCCGAGAAGATCAAGCTGATCGTCATCCTGGTGCAGAACCACGGCTTCGCCTCCATCGGTGCACTGTCCGAATCCCTTGGCTCGCAACGATTCGGCACCAACTACCGGTTCCGCGACGACGAGTCCGGACAGCTGGACGGCGACATCCTGCCCGTCGACCTGGCCATGAACGCCCAGTCGCTGGGCGCGGATGTCATCCGGGTCACCGGGATCTCCGAATTCCGCAAGGCCCTGGACGTGGCCAGGGCCGCGACCGGCACCACCGTCATCCACATCGACACCGACCCGGTCGCACCGGTCCCGTCCTCCCAGTCCTGGTGGGACGTCCCGGTGTCCCAGGTCTCCGACCTGGACAGCACCCAGCAGGCCTTCAAGACCTACCAGCAGCACAAGGCCACCCAACGGCCGCTGATCACCCCCAGCCCGATCGAGACCACCACAATCACCGGCCAGCACTGAGGAGAACCAGTCATGAGCTCGCCCACATCCGACCGGTCGAAGCTGGTCGTCGGCACCGCCCCCGATTCCTGGGGCGTCTGGTTCGCCAAGGACGACCACCAGGTCGGCTGGAAGCAGTACCTGGACGAGGTCGCCCTCGCCGGGTACGTGTGGACCGAACTGGGACCGCAGGGCTTCCTGCCGCAGGATCCCGGCGCAGCTGCGCGACGAGCTGGTCTCCCGCGGTCTGCGGGTGTCCGGCGGCACCGTGTTCGCCGGCCTGCACAAGGGTGCGGACGCGCTGACCGAGGCGATCGCCGCGTTCGGCCGGGAGGCGCGGCTACTGTCCGAGGTCGGCGCGCACTATCTGGTGCACCTGCCCGAGCAGTACACCGACATGCACACCGGGGCGGCCACCGGCTCCGGAGACCTGGACACCGAGCAGTGGAAGAACCTGGTCACCGGGACCAACGAGCTCGGCCGGGTCATCTTCGAGGAGCACGGCGTGCAGCTGGTGTTCCACCCGCACGCCGACACCCACGTGGACACCCAGGACCGGATCCTGCAGTTCCTGGCCGACACCGACCCCCGGTACGTGAACCTGTGCCTGGACACCGGGCACGTCGCCTACTGCGACGGCGACAACATCGAGATCATCCGGCAGGCCCCCGAGCGGATCACCTACGTGCACCTCAAGTTCGTGGACCCCACGGTGCGGCAGCGGGTCCGGGACGAGAACCTGTCACTGGCCGAGGCCGTGCCGCTCGGCGTCATGGTCGAACCGCCGTACGGGGAACCGGCCGTCCCGCCGCTGCTGGACGCACTGTCCACCCTCGACCGGGAGGTGTTCACCATCCTGGAGCAGGACCTGTACCCGGTCGCACCGACCATCCCGCTCGGCATCCAGGCCCGCGCCGCCGGCTACCTCACCGGCTGCGGCCTCGGCCCCATCCGCCGCTGGCCCAACCAGCACTGAACCGCGGCGGGACAACTGGCAGGAATCCGATGAATCCACGGCCTCTAGGCATCGTGTCCGTGCACGGCGGCCCGCGCGACGGCGAGCGGTTCGCCACCCCGTTGGACAAACTGCACGAGAACACGGTGATCCGCTATCTCGAGGGTCGGTACACCCTCATCCGAGACCCGGCATCGGGTCGTTGGCGAGCCTGTCTCTGTCGATGACCCGCCGGCCCCTCCGAGTACCCGCCAACCCCGGATCAGCTTGGCGTCGTGGGGGTGTCCGCGGTCGCTGCGGCATCGCTGTCCTTCGCGGCCGCTTTGATCTCCCGCGCGGCCACGTCGTCGACCGCGGACTCGACAATGGCATTGGCCCGGATCAGAGCCTTGCGGATCTTCACGGCGTCCGGATTGGAGACCAACGCAACGATCCCCGAATGCCCCTCGGCGATGGCGGTCTCCAGCCGTTCGGCCAGTTCCTTGCGATGGTGTCGTTGCCGGAGCTTGCCGCCCGCGGCGCCGGCCGCGCCCAGCACCGCGGCGCTGCCGAGGATGGACGGGGGGAAGATCACGCCGAGCACAACGCCGCCCACCACGCCCCAGGTGAGCCCCGACCTCGTGCTGTGGTCGGTGGCCTTCTGCACCTCGAGGGTGCCGTCGGCATCCCGCTTGACGACGATCACGCCGTCGATCGAGACGGTGGCGCCGTCCTCGAGTGACTTGAGTTCCTCGTAGGCCGACCAGGCGGTGTCGGTGTCGCTGAAGTCCGCGACGAACAGCGTGTAGGCGCCGTCGCTGACCGCCGCCGCGGCGACCGTGAGCTGTGGCTCGGCACCGCCCGTGCTGGTGATGTCCTCTGTCATTGACCCACACACCTCGTTTTCCGATCCGATGAATGTCTCATGTTCACTGGCGTCACATGATGACGTCCACTGTGGGACGAGCCGTGCGTCATGTCCAGTCGAACGGGGCGCGTCGGGCGGCCCGCTCGGGGTCACCACCGAGGTCAGGCCGAGACCGCAGTCGAACCGGTCGACGAAATCGATGCTCGGTGATTCGGCCATTGCCGCGGGCGCCGGCATCGCCAGGCAGAATCCCACAGGCCGAACGGACACCGAGAAATCCGACCGCTCGGCGCTGCCCAGCTGGGCCTCCGCGCTCGCGCGGGACAGTGTTGCCCCCCACATGTGGGCCTCCATCCGCAACCTTCGGATGGGAAGCCGCGACCACTGGACACTTGGCAGGGCACGATGCGGACCTCATCCATCTCGGATGAGGTCAACGTCGTGTTTCGGTACCATCGTTGGCGACTTGGACGCTGTACCGCTCACAGCACATGGTCCAGCACGTTTCCTATGAAGGAGTCTCATGTCCGAACTCATCGTCATCGGCTACGACAGCCCGGTGCAGGCGCGCTCCGCGTACGCCGAAGTCCTTGCGCTGCAATCAGACTTCATCGCCAACTTGCGCGGCGTGGCCATCGTGACCGTCGACTCGGAGGGCAAGAGCCACGTCGAGACTCCGCAGAAGATCGTCGGCCTGGGTGCCGCTTCGGGCGCACTGTGGGGAATGTTGATCGGCCTGCTGTTCTTCGTGCCGTTTCTCGGCGCCGCACTCGGCGGCGCCATGGGTGCGCTGTTCGGCAAGCTGGCAAAGTCCGGAATCAACGACACGTTCCGTCAGCAGGTCCAGGAACTTCTCCAGCCCGGCAAGGCGGCCGTTGTGATCATGGCCGAGAAGATCACCGAGGACAAATTCGCCGATCGAATGGCGCCCTACGGCGGCGCGTTGCTCAAGACGTCGCTGTCGGAGGCCGACGAACGGGAACTGGCCCACGATCTCGCCGATGACAAGCCCGTGAGTGAGTGATACGCGGCGCAGATCGACGGTCTGGGGTTCCGTACGGGTGACCATCACCTCGTCGTGAGTGTCCACTACGACGGCGGGGCGCCATTGCCTGTTCAGCGGATTGGCAGAACTGGGTTGGACCCGGCCCGAAAGACCCGCCGGAGTAGAGGGCTGCGCAGACCAGTTCGGGGTCAACCCAACAGGTCAGGCGAATGTGGGTTGACCCCGAAATGAAGACCCCCACCGGCTACGACGACCGGCTGTCCGGCCTGGAGTCGAGAACTGAACGGGCGCTGAGGTTGTGCAGGCCGCCCCGCCCTCAGCGGGTGAGCCTCCAGTCATGGTCACCTTCGCCTTGCGATCGCAGCTGCTCATGAGTGTGTCGCCCCGAGTTCCACATCGCCTCCAGGGGACCAAGGCCTGCTGGCCGCAGGTACAACCGCTGGTGTCTGTCGACCCGGTGCAACAAGCTTTCGAGGCCGTCAAGACGGCCGCGAAACAGGACTACAACTCACAGGTGTCGGACATGCAAGATGCGCTCCAACAGCTGCAGACGGCAGTCGGCAATCTCGGCAGCGGCGACGCCGCGGCAAACATACTGGCAGTGGGCAAGGCCGTCACCGCAACGACGGCCGCAGCCAACGACCTGTTCACCCATCTGCAAACGGATGCGGTTCCTGAGACCACGTCAGCGGCAGGTGGAAGGTGGGCTCGGGCGAGCCTGAGTGAAGGGCGACTTGATTGGTCGGATTGTTGACGGTTGCTTTCATCGGGTACCGCCGCGCCGGGAATGGCATTTGCGTGTTCGCGACCCGTGATGATCGGGACATTGTCGCGACCGGATTCCGACCGGGTATTGGCGCGCACGTTTCCGGCCCGGAATACGCGGGTCTACCGCATGAGTGTCGCGGTTGCCGACGTGGCCTTCGGCCGGGTATTCGCAAATCGTGCCCTTGGCGGCTGACCTTCAATCAGTGTTCCGGTCACTGGAGATGACAAGAGGGGCGGTGGGGTTCAGGGCGCGGTCTAATACAGAGGTGACCGTCGCTGCGGCAGTTTTCGCTGCCCTTGTCCTGGGCTTTGCCGTCACCGCGCGGTGGTTGAACCGGGTCTACGTCACGGCACCGATCACGTTCGTGGCGGCCGGTGCCGTGATCTCGGTGCTGACCCCCTTGACGACCGCGGACCTCGCTGCGGTCGTCAAGGTGGTTGCCGAGGTGACCCTGGCCTTGATCCTGTTCCATGACGCCGCTCAGGTCCGCCCGAGACAGATCGAGGCCGAACGCGGGTTGATCCTCAGGCTCCTGCTGGTGGGCCTGCCGTTGACCGTGCTTCTTGGATTTCTCGCGGCAAGGGTGGCGTTCCCGACAATGCCGGTGATGATTGCCTTACTGCTCGCTTCCGCGTTGGCTCCGACCGACGCGGGACTGGGCGCGGCCACCGTGCTGAACCCCGTGGTGCCCGTGCGGATTCGACGCACCCTGAACGTCGAAAGTGGCCTCAACGACGGGTTGGTCACCCCGATTGTGTTGTTCGCGATCGCGGCGGCCGCCGGAGAGGAGGGGCTCAGCGCCGGCGCCAGTGTGGTGCGTGGTCTGCTCGATCTGGCCATCGGGGCGGCACTCGGTGCGGTCGTCGGTGCTGGAGGAGGCGTGATCCTGGGTTGGTCCCGGCGGCATGATTTGAGTACCCCCGGCACGCGATCCCTCGGCGTGCTGGTCCTGCCGGTTCTGGCCTATTGCCTGGTGGCGTTGATCAACGGCAACAGTTTCGTTGCCGCATTTGTCGCCGGCACCGCGTTCACTGCGGCTGCGCCCTGGGTCGACCTGGAGGAATCGGCGCTGGACCGAACTGAGGGCCTGTCCGAACTACTGGGATTCGCAGTCTGGCTGATCTTCGGTCTTGCCGCGTTCCCGCTCATACATGATCATGTCGGTTGGCGCGAATTACTGTTCGCGCTGCTGTCGCTGACCGCATTTCGGATGCTCCCGGTTGCGGTCTCGATGATCGGATCCGGCCTGAGGACACCAAGTGTCGCGTTCATCGGCTGGTTCGGCCCAAGAGGACTGGCGTCGGTCGTGTTCGCGCTGCTCGCCGTCGAGGATCTTGAAGTTGACGGCTCGCTCCGCACCGCCGTCTCGACCCTCGCCCTGACCGTGCTGCTCAGTGTGATCCTGCACGGCGTGACCGCCGATCTATTCGCCACCCGTTATGGGGCTTGGGTCGACCGGGAACGCCCGCCGGCCGAAACCGCGCCCGCTACCGAACCACGCGCCCGCCGGTCTGTAGTGCCCCGCTGGCACGGCGGATCCTGACATCACTGTCAATTCGGTGACGCGGCGCGGAAGTCACTGCCGTGGACGGCGACTGCCCAGATCACGAACAGGTCGAACCCGATGACGAGGAGCGCCCAAACCGGGTAGTAGGGCAGCCAGGCGAAGTTGGCCAGGACGCTGAACGACGCGACGATGATCGCGACTGCCCTGGCCCAGACCCGACCGAAGAACAGTCCGAGACCCGAGCACAACGCGACGACGCCGATCACGACGTGCCCCCAGCCCCATGCGGTGGGGTCCAGCTCGAAGAGCCACTTATTGGTGACCACATACAGACCGTTGTCGATCATGCCCACGATGCCCTGGATTATCCCGAAAACCCCGACAAGCATGAGGATGAGGCCTGCGGTCGCGGTGATTCCCAGGGCCATTCCACTCTGTTCGATCCCCGGTCCGGTGGGTTGCGGCGTGGCCATTGTCAGATCCCCTTTGGCGAGATGGCTGGGACCACCCCACTGTCGCAGATCCCCGCTGTGGGTGCAGAGTCGACGCGGTCCCTTGATTCGTTGACGATTGAGTCATGGGTGTCGGCGTTGTTCGGTCAATCGCGTCACCCTATAGGTTGTCGGGGCCAGAACCCTGCTGCGCTTCGGGTTTCGAGCCGGTCAGCGCTTCCTCCAGCCTGGCCTTGGTGACGCCAAGTTCGTCCGGTCGTGGTGATCTCGGCTGGCGAGGTTGGTTCCGGCGGATGGGTGGCCGGGTGCACTTGCATCCCATACCGCGGCGCCACTCCCGCCGTAGTTGCCGAACGATCAAGTTGCTGCCGATCACTCCGGCCTCTGCCCCTGGTCTTCCCCGGTGCCAGCAGTCAGCGTCCGAACTTGACGCGCGACAGGACACCGGGGCTCGGTTTCATCACTCTCTTCGAATGCTGTGATCACGATGTTGGAAATCACGGCCGGCCGTGCCCGCCACATCTAGGTCCGAACCCGGTCCCGCGCGGGGACAATAACGACCGGGCGGGGACTGTGAGCGGTGAGCGCCCGACTGGTGGAGCCTATGACCAGAGCTTCAAATTCACCGCGTGGCCTCCGTCCGACAACAACGATGGACGCCGAATCGCAAGACTCCAAGAGCACCGTTGCCGCCCCACCTCGGCGCACTTCGCGTGTGACGACAACGTCCGGGTATTTATCGCACCATCCTGCCAGGGCTTCGGACAGGACCGCGTTTTCCTCCTGTTCGATGGCGGCCGGATCGAGCAAAGATGGGTAGCCGGGGATGCTGTCTTCGACCAAACTTTTGTTCCAGGCGTGCACGGTCAGGAGTTCGGTGTTCCGCATCGCGGCCTGGGCGAACGCGAATTCGATGGCCGCGGAGCTCCCCCCTGATCCATCGACGCCGACAACGACCGGGCCACGTCCGTTCAACGGGTGATCGGGATGAACAACGGCGACCGGCGCCGGATTGACGGCCACGAGCGCAGACACGATCGATCCGAGTATCGCTTCGGCCAGCCGAGAAGATTTCTTTGCTCCGACCACGGTCAGGGCTGCGCCGCGGGATTGGTCGAGAAGAGCCTTGACCGGTGCATCACGTATCAGTTGGGTGGTGATATCCAGGTGGGGATGTTCGCGACGAGTGGTGTCGGCGATCCGGTCGAGTAGGGCGGCCGCCTCGTTTCGAATCAGGACGTCCACGTCGTGCTGAACGGGCTGTCCCAATTGGGGCAGCCCGTAGGCGTGCACGATGCGAAGTCCAGCCGAGCGGCGCTCGGCCTCTGCGGCCGCCCAACGCACCGCGTTCTGCGAACTTGCCGACGCCGAGAAGCCTGCGACGACCAGACCACGGGCCGAATACCTGGAAACATTGCGGGGCATCGCGGGCCTCTCATCCATGAGACGATCGCCGGTCGACCGAACATCTCGGGTGGCGAACCGTCAAACGGTGATTCAGCGGCCCACAAAGACACTGTTGGAGAAGGTCTTTTCTAACGGACCTCGAGCGAGAGCACGTTGTTCCGACTCGGTCGTGTGGGACCCGGCAGGGGTCACACATTTTTGATGTCCTGCCAGGAAACGATCAGCGCCCAGATGACGAACAGGTCGAACGCGATGATGATGACTGCCCACAGCGGATAGTACGGAAGCCAGAGGAAGTTGGCGATCACACTGACCGAAGCGATGATGACGCCGAGGATGCGGGCCCAAGATGCCCCAAGAAGGAGGGCGACTCCGGTACCCGCCCCGAGCAGGCCGACGAGAATGTGTATCCATCCCCAGGTGGTGACGTCGAATTCGAACAACCATCGCCTCGTCACCACATAGAACTCGTTGGTCGCCAGGCCAACGACGCCCTGCATTGCATGCATCACCCCCGCGAGAATGAGCACTACCGCTGCGGCAGTGATGATCCCCACGCCCATGGTGTTTCCAGTGCTGGCGGTACCCCTCGATGGGCCTGTGGCCATGACCGCCTCCTGAAGGAAACTCTGGTGGGAGTCACGATTCGCTCGCGATGCGTCGCTCGCCTCATTCGTTTGGCATGAGATGCCGCGATGCTGCCGCGCGTCCTCCTGTGGTTCTTCGCTCTCCGATCGAGGCATCATCCACTCCGGATGAGGACGACTCTGGCATCGGGGCGATAGTCGGAGTCGAGGACACAACTGGCCGAGAGTGCAGCCCCGTAGCAACGGCCGGCAGAGCGAAGTAGGCGCCGTGGCGGCCGAAGTGCACCTTCGATATTCGCATCATGCGGGCGATCGGACCCGCAGGCTGTTGATGGACGAGATCGTGCTCGATGTCATCAGCGCGTCTCGTTGATCGGGCGGGCCGTGAGCAACCATCTCCTGCAGGTTGGAGCTGGCCACGTCCGGCCGCAGTGAAATCCCTGCGGGGCTGATCAGGACGATCGGCGGCCAAGTGCCGGATTCCTGGGATCCGGCGGCTCCAGGAGGTTCAGGGCTCGCGCCTGATCAACTGCGTCCCGCCGGTTGCCGACGCCGAGCTTCCGATAGATCGCCCGTTGGTGGGTCTTGACCGTGTTCACACTGACGAACAGGTCTGCGGCGATTTCCGCGGACTTGAGCATGGTCGGTAGGTAGGTCAACACAGCCATCTCCCGGCCGGTGAGCGGTTCCGGGAACGGTCCGGAATTCGGTGCCGGGACCACGTCGCCAGAGATTGTCGCAGACAACTGCCCGGTGAACTCAGCGTGGCGTGCGACGACCCGGCAGTAACGGCCGAGCAAGCCCGCGACCTGGGGCCCCGCGGTGAGGAAGGGCCGGATCATTCCAACGCGATACGCCAGGCCGATGGCCTCCGTCATCGCGTTCAGGGCAGCAGTGTCACGATGCAGCCGATCCGCCGCGACGGCGGCCAGAATTCGGGCCTCGACCGCGGGCCCGCGGAAACGGGGAACGGCGGTCAGCAATGGCGCAAGCTCATCGATCGTCCGCTGCGGCTGGTCGAGTAGCAGTCGCGCCTTGGCCAGCACAATCCGACCAAGCGCGTCCGGAAATGTCGACCGCTCACCGACCGCGTTGACCCGGTCGATCGCCGTGTTGGACCGCCCCCCGACAAGATCGGCGGCGGCCTGCGCCGCGGTACACCACCCGGCCAATAACGGAGGCAGCCGCCCGGCCTTCACCCGGATGCTTTCCAGTTGCAGCACGGCCTCATCGGCCAGGAGTCGATCGCCGCGCGCGGTCGCCGTATTCACGCAGGCGATGGCCAGTGCCAATCGACACGCCACGTCGGTGTCGGCACCGCCGTCGGCGGGCTCCTCGTCGAGGGCGCCCGAGAAGGCGAACCGCCCCTGCTCCAGGTTGACCATTGCCATCGCCGCACGCAGCCCAACGACCTGCGGCTCGGCCGTCCAACCCCGCCGACCAGCAAGGTCCAACGCAGCATCCGCACGCTGAGCGGCCGCCGGCAGACGTCCGTGGATCACGTCCAGGAGCGCGAGATGGCCGTGCACACTGAGTTCGGTCAGACCGATGCTCAGTTCCCTGCATCGGGTCTGCACCGTGCGCAGATTCGTTTCTGCCTCATCGAAGCGCCCTGCCCAGAACTGGCCAACCGCGAGGTTGTTCGTTGCGATCACCCGGTGGTGCTCAGCCGTTGCAGGTGGCCGACCGGCATCGCTGTCCAGCAGGCTGAGCTGCGAGAGGGCGGCGGTTTCGGTGTCGGCCGGGTTCACGATGCGAGAGTGCGCGATCCGCAGGGTGCCGATCAGGCATTCGGCAGCGGTGCGATCAGCGGCTGGCACATTGCCGATCAGCCTCATCGCGTCGTCGCATTCTCGGCGCATCGATGCGAATTCGTGCCGCCGGTAGTGGCAGACAGCCGCAGCCAGCAGTGTTTGCGCTGTGGGCCTTTGCACGGCCACGCTCATCGCCGGCTCCAGCGCGGATGCCAGGGCCGGTCCGCTCGCACTCAACGCGATCGGCCATGCCATCGTCACGAGCAGGTGGCCGACGAGTTCCCAGTCCCGAGCCTGGGAAGCATGACGAATCGCAGCAACGGCATCACCACGCGCTCCGAACCATCGGGCCGCACACCGGTGAAGATCAGCGACCGTCTCGGGTTGTTCCAAGTCCAAGCGATCGCAGCAGTAGCTCACGCAACATCGGGTGGAACCCGAACCACTCCGATTCCTCCGCCAACTGCACCAGCAGGGCATTCTGCGCGACCAACCGTTCCAGCATGTGCCGACCGTCGGTCCGACCCGTCAGGCTGTCTGGCCAACTCGGGACTGAGCCGCTCAACGACGCTGGTCGCCAAGTAGGAACTGGCGATCCGCCGCAGGCACCCGATCGAGCACCTCCTCGATCAGGTATTCGGCGACGAGTCCGTCGCCGCCGGTGAACCGGTCGATCGCGATGTCGATATCACCGGCGTCCAAGGACAACACCGCCAACTGCAATCCGGCCGCCCAGCCCTGCGTGCGGTCCAGCAACGCGGCGAGCTGATCGCCGGTGAGATGGATGCCCCTGCCGGCAAGCAGCTTTCCGGCCTCACCGTCGGTAAACGCCAGGTCTCCGGCGCGGATATCGGTCAATTCCCCGGCGACCCGCCGCCGCTGCAGTCGCAGAGGCGGGTCGGCTCGAGTGGCCAAGATGATGTGCAGCTGCGGTGGTTGATGTTCCAGCAGCCGTTCGAACGAACTGAGTACCCGGCCGTCGGTGATCACCTGGAAGTCGTCCAGCACCAGAACCACCGGTTCTGCCAGTGCAGCGAGTCCGGCGTTGATCAGCCTGTTTGCATGGACGTCGAATCGGACCGCCGGGACCAGGTCGCGAAGCGGGCTGTCGAGCGGGACCGCTCCGTTGATGGTCAGCGCACCGAGCAGATCTGACCAGAACGCCTGCGGATCGTTGTCTGTTTCGTCCAACGACAACCATGCGACGTTCGGTGCGGATCGGTGCTTGATCCAGGACGCGAGGGTGAGCGTCTTGCCGTGCCCAGGCCCCGCGCAGAGCAGACGTGATCGGGCGGGATGTCGCGGCCGTCAATCGCTCGTCCAGCCTTGGTCGTTCGAGAAACCCGGGTGGCACGGTGGGCGGCGTCGTGCGCAGCCTCAGCAGGCTGATCCACGGCTCAGGCACCGATGCCCTTCCCGCGGGACGTGCGCTCGTCCCACGAACCGACGCTGTCATGGCCGGATCTCATCCTCATCGGCGCCTGCCGCCGAACCAGACCAGACTCGGACATTGTCGCCCACTGCGGGGTACAGGGAAACTCGGCACAAGTACATCCATGGTTTTCTCATCCGCCGCGGATGAGCCGGGCGACGGAGCGGCATGACACCGTTCCAGGTGGAAGCAAGCGGCGACTCGGTCAAGTGGAAGTTCGTTGGATGACACATCTGCACCTCGAAATCAGGGTCGCCGGCTTTGTGCCCGCCGAGTTGCTGGAGGAGTTCGAGGGCGTCCAGGTCGTGACCGAATCCGTACAGACCGTTCTGCGGGGTTCAGTGGCCGACCAGTCCGCGTTGATCGGCATGCTCAACAGCCTGCAGGGCCTCGGTGTCGAGCTGCTCGAAGTCCGTCAGCTGGGCATCGGGACGTAGTCACCACGGAAGGCTAATGACGGTGCCCGACTACGAGATCATCCTTGCCGGCAGGATGGGTCCGCTCGTCGCCTCGTGCCTGCCCGGCCTTCGTTCCCAGGTACCCCCGGCCACGGTGCTATCTGTCCTAGTCACCGATCAAGCGACCGTGCTCCAGGTGCTGTCAATGCTGACCGAACACCGTCTGACGCTCCTCGACGTCCGGATCGACCCGGCACCCGCCGGGGCCACGCAAACGGGCGCAGACGCGGGGCATCCAGCGAGTTGAGATGGCCCTGGATATGTTGGTCACCCGAACGGCGTTACCAAGAATCTTGATCATTTCCCCCGGAGAGCGCGATGACCTACTGCCTGGCAATGCGGCTGGACGATGGTCTGGTCTTCATGTCGGACACCCGCACGAATGCGGGTGTCGACAACATCGGCACCTACCGAAAATTGCATGTCCTCACGCCGGCCCCGGATCGGGTGTTCGTGCTGCAGTCGGCGGGCAATCTCGCGACGACTCAGGAGGTGCTGGATCGGCTTCAGGTCGATATCGACACACCCGGAGATCACGAGAGCCTGCTGACCGTCGACCGGATGTTCGAAGCGGCCCTCTACGTCGGCCGACTGGGCCGGGAAGTGAACCTGCGGCATCGGGACGCGCTCAACGCGGTCGGCGCCGACGGGACCGCGACGTTCATCCTCGGCGGCCAGATTGCCGGATTCGAACCCGATATCCTGCTGGTTTATCCGGAGGGCAACTACATTCGCGCATCGGATGATCGACCATTCCTGCAGATCGGCGAGAGCAAATATGGCAAGTTTCTGCTCGAGATGGCGGTCGAGGCCGACGCCGGAATCGTCACGGCGTCGAAGATCGCCATCGGATCGATGATGAGCACGGCGCGCGCCAACCTGGCCGTCGGGCCCCCCTACGATTTGGCCATCTATCCGGCCAATGCCTTGACCGTCGAGGAATTCCGGATCCGGTCCGATTCCACCGTGCTCGGCCGGCTGCAGACGATCTGGCAGCGTCACATGCTCCAGGTGGTCCAGGACATGCCCAGCGTGCACGACCTCGACGAACTCGATCGACGAATCGAGCAGGATCTGGCCGGCAACTGACCATCCGCGGCGCGTTGGGTGGTCAGTGCAGCTGGCCGACGATCTCCCGCAGGGCGTCGGCCTGCTGGGCGGTCCACCCGGGTGGCTGCAGGACCGTGGCCCAGCCGTCGACGAATTCCTGGGTGTAGGTGTGCCCGTGCCCGGGCGCGGTGTCGACCGGTTCCAGCATGTCCATGGTGACCTGCCAGAAGGTGACGAACGGTATCCAGACCATCTCGCTGATCACGTCGTTGCCGGGAGGCTCGGCGAGCCAGTCCGGTCGGTGCAGGATCAGATCCGGGCTCAGCCAGACGATGGGGTCGGACGCGTGTTGCAGGTACAGCACCCGGGTCCCGTCCCAGGGCTGACCCTCGGGCGGAATCCCGGTCGCCGGGTCGTTCGCGAACCGGACCGTTCGACCGTCCCTGAACACCGGCTGCACCTCCGGTGAGCCCGGGTCCCGGCCGTCGGTGAATTCCCGGTTCAGCGGGTTGAAGGCCGGCGGCCCGGCCAGCAGGACGCCGTCGGTGCGGTTGGCCATGTCGGCCTCCCCGCTGAACGGCGCCTCGGCCGCGTACGAGCCCAGGCTCAACCCGAACGTGTACAGCTTGGGTCGTTGCCCGGCGGGCAGCGCGGACCATTTCTGGTAGACGGCGTCGAACATGGCCCGGCCGGCCTCCTTGGCCTTTTCCTGGTCGACCAGGAAGGAGGCCCAGGACGGCAGGTAGGAGTACTGGATCGCGACCGTTGCGGCGTCTCCGCCGGTCTCGTATTCGAAGCTGGTCATCGCGGCCGGATCGACCCAGCCGGTGCCGGTGGTGCCGGCGACCAGCAGGTAGGCCCGATCGAATCCGCCGGCCCGTTCGAGGTCGGCGACGGCCAACGCGGCCCGTGTCCTCGACGTTCTCCGCGGACGCGATCCCCGCGTAGGCACGGATCGGCTCCGGCGCGGTCGTGCCGGTGAACGCGCTGATCTCGGCCGCCGTCGGGCCCTGACCGGCGAATTTACGGCCCTGGTACCCCAGGGTGTCCCACGGCACCAGGGACCCCGGTCCACCCGATCGCAGTCCAGTAGTGGGCTGTACCGAGTCATCGCTGGTGCCGGTGTCCTTCACCGCGAAGATCCGGTCGGTGATGCCGAGGATTCCGTCCACCAGCACTCCGCTGAGCAGGCCCACCGTCAGCGCCGCGGCCAGCACCCAACCCAGGGCCCGCGCGGGTCGTGGTCCCATCCACCGGCTCAGCAGGCGCGCGACCCACCAGAAGAAGTGCCGGATGCCCCGGGCTGCCGCGACCAGTCCGACGAACAGCAGCGCCGCCACCACCGGCAACCACAGTTTCGACCCGAACCCCTCGGGTTCGGCGTCCATCAGGTCCCGGATCTGCCCCTGCCAACGCTGCCCGAGCACGTAGGAAATCAGCACGATGATCGGAGCGGCGATCAGGAACGCCCGCCACGATCGGGGCCGGGTCGGGCGTTCCGGCCGATTGGCGAACTCCCGCCAGACGCGGGCGCCGAGTGACACCCAGGCCGTATCCGATCGCCGCGCTGATGCCGCAGACCACACCCTGGAACGCTCCGGGGCGCGGCACCAGCGAGGGGGTGAACGACAGGCAGGCAAAGGCCACCGCCACCCAGGCCCCCGGCAGGGTGTAACGGAACCGGCGGCGCGGTTGCCGCTCCGGGTCCGCATGGTCAGTGGGACCCGTTGCGGTGGCTGGCTTCCCGGGCACCGAGGTGTCGGGTGTCGATTCTCGGGGTTCTTGGACGTCGTCCGTGGTGCCGGTCGGCGTCACCATGTTGGTCTGTCCACTTTATCCCACTTCGCCTGGTTCTCTTGATTATTCCCTGCGCAGATCACGGATGAGCGCGCAAATCCAGCCGTCCGTGCCCGGACGGCATGCACGGGCAATGCCGGAACGCGCACCTGTCCGAATCGGCGGTCCGAGACTGCCATCGGTTGGACCGGTGTCAACCGAGGACCATGCCTTCGGCGGAGCCCGACGATTTCGGGTCCGGCAGTCGCATCATCCGGAACGAGTTGAACAGGCCGATCAGCCCGGCGAGGATCGGGATCAGCAGGGCGATCTGCAGGGCGAGCGGCCGGGCCTCGGTATTGATCCGGACGATCTCGGCCTGGGTTGCCGGGGGTTGACCGGCGAGTTGCTCGACGAGCGCGGTGTTGCTCATCACCTCCGCGTCGTCCTCCAACGCTGTCGCGACCTGCTGCTGTTCGGTTGCCGACAGCACGGTGCTCGATTCGGCCAGGCTGGTGAACGCGAAGGACAACGAGGCCAGCATGATCGCCCCGGCGAACGCCAACCCGAAGGACAGGCCGAAGGACCCCGCGGCGGAGTTCACCCCGGCCGCCTCGCTGACCCGTTCCTCCGAGATCGGGGCCAGCGTGTAGTTGTTCAGCTGCGACACCAAGAGCCCCAGCCCGGACCCGGCGATGACCAGCGGGACGAGCAGGTACCAGCCGGAATCCGCCCGCGGCACGATCGGGATCAGCACCACCAACCCGGCCGTGAGCAGCACGAAGCCCCACCGGATGATGCCGGCCGGGCGCCGATTGCCGGCCTTCTTCCCGGCCAGCAACGCGACACCGAACATGGTCAGCGAGAGCGGGGCCAGCGATAGGCCCGCCTGCATGGCGTTGTACTCCAGCACCATCTGCAGGTAGATCGGCAGCGCGATCATGGTGCCGCCCAGCGCGATCTGCTGCAGCATCTGCTCGGTGATCCCGAACCGGAAGACCTTGGACTTGAACAGGTCCGGGTCGATCAGCGTCGCCTTGCGCTGCCGTTTGCGGCGCACCAGCCAGTAACCGAACCCGGCCATCGCGACCGCGCCGACCGCCAGCAAGACCCCGACCGCTTCGCCGCCCTCCTGCCACACCAGGATGCCGAGCACGATGCCGCCCATGCCCAGCACGGACAGGACCGCGCCGACGATGTCGACCTCCCGTGGCCCGGTGTAGGGCACGTCCTTGACCAGTTTGATGCCGGACAGCACGACCGCGATGACCACCACTTCGAGCGCGAACCCCACCCGCCAGGACAGATAGGTGGTGATGAAGCCGCCCAGCAGTGGCCCGACCGCGGCGGCGATCGCCGCCGCGGCACCGACCAGGGCGTACACCTTCTTCTGCGCGGCGCCCTGGAAGTTGCCGTGAATCAGGGACTGCATCGCCGGCAGCAGCAGCGAGGCGCCCAGCCCACCGACGATCGCCCAGAAGATGATGATCGCGGTCAATCCCTGGGCCAGGGTCATCGCCAGGGCGCCGACCGCGTAGCCGAGCAGACCCAGCACGTAGGCCTTCTTCCGCCCGATCAGGTCGCCGACCTTGCTGCCGATCAGGATGAACGCGGCCGAGACCAGCGCCTCCAACGCGATCGCCGACTGGACACCGCTGACCGTGGTGTCCAGGTCACGGACCACCGCGGCGATCGACACGTTCATCAACGAGGTGTCCACCACCAGCACGAACATCGCCATGGCCAGCAGGATCGCCAACCGCCGATTCAGCGGTACGTCCACCGGGCCAGTGTTGCTCGCCTGGGTCATCTGGGGTTCCTCTCCGGAGCCTGGGGTCTGCGCGGTCGTGGAACGTCGGTGCTCATCGGGCTCCCGCGATGGCGCGACCGGGAGAAACTGCATGTTGCGCATCGACCACCGCCGCGGCCGGCGCACGGAGGCGGCGGATCCATTTGCTGACCTCGACGACCAACGGCAGTGCCAGTGCCAGCCCCACGCATTCCAGCCACTGCAGGCCACTGAGCGACGTGGTCAGCAGCGCTGCCTGTAGACCGGGCAACTGGGTCGCCAGGACAATCATCGCGACCGGGGCCAAGGATATCGCCAGCGCCTGCAGGATCGGCGCGGTCAACCCGCTGGTGGGATCGCGGCGGTTGGTCAGGGCGTTGAACACGGTGCCAAGGCCCATGACCACGAACGTCATCGTCAAGGACGCGGTTGGCCGGTCGACGCTCGGCGCATCCGGGCCGGCCACCAGCGGCACCAGGGCGGCCACGAAGAGCACCGCGCCGTACAGGATCCAGAACAGGACTGCGGTCTCGTTGGTGATCGGGATCTTGGGGTCGCGCGGTGGGCGGTTCATCACGTCGGGATCACCTGGGTCCACGGTGATGACCACGACCCCAGCGGCCGTGCAGAAGAACAACAGAAACAGCACCATGGTCGGGGTCAGTGCCACGCCCTGGTTGATGTT
This sequence comes from uncultured Actinomycetota bacterium, assembly GCA_963695045.1. Classification (GTDB taxonomy): domain Bacteria; phylum Actinomycetota; class Actinomycetes; order Mycobacteriales; family Nakamurellaceae; genus Nakamurella. The sequence goes on along the minus strand of CAVOFW010000017.1, from coordinate 864,991 downwards.
GAAGGCCGTTGCCGCGATGAACAGGAAGACCAGGGACAGCAGTTGGGTCATCTGGAACCGGACGTAGGAGACGATCTTGGCGTAGACGCGTCGGCCCAATTCGACGGCGTGCACCAGGGTGCCGAAGTTGTCGTCGGTCAGGATCATCCTGGCCGCCTGTTTGGTGACCTCGCTGCCGCTGCCCATCGCGACGCCGATGTCGGCCTGCTTCAGCGCGGCGGCATCGTTGACCGCGTCGCCGGTCATCGCGACGATCAGCCCCTGGCTCTGCATGACTCTGGCCAGGCGCAGCTTGTCCTCCGGGGAGACCCGGCCGAAGACGTGCAGTTCGGGGAGACGGCGTTTGAGTTCCTCGTCGGACATCGCCTGCAGCTCGCTGCCGCTGATCGCTCCCGGGCCGAGCCCGAGCGTCTCACCGATCGCCTTGGCGGTGACCGCATGGTCGCCGGTGATCATCCGGACGTCGATCCCGGCGTGCAGCGCGGTCTCGACGGCCGCCTTGGCCTCGGCCCGGAGCGGGTCGATGATGCCCACCATGCCGACGAAGGCCAGGTCGTGAGTCAGCGACATCGGGTCGTTCGCCATCGCTCTGGTCTCGTCGTCATCGACCAGGCGGGCGGCGAAGGCCAGGACCCGCAAGCCCTTCTCGCCCATCCTGGCGTTCGCGGCCTCGACGTCGGCGCGGACCTGCTCGATCGGCACCTGCGAGCCGCTCAGCGGCCCGCCGGATTGGGTGCAGCGGGCCAGCACGACGTCCGGGCCACCCTTGACCAACTCGATGACCTGACCGGTCGGATCGTCCGGGACGTGGTGGAAGGTCGCCATGAACTTGTACTCGGAGTCGAACGGCACCTCGGCGATCCGCGGGTACGCCCGCCGGGTCTCCTCCGCGTCGACACCGAGCTTCGCGGACAGCACGACCAACGCCGCTTCGGTCGGGTCGCCGACCACCGACCCGTCGTCGGCGACCGTCGCATCGCTGTCCAGCACCAGGCCCAGCGCCAGCCTGCTGAAATCCGGGACCGGGGTGCCGGCGACCGACAGGATCGCGCCGCTCTTGCGGTAGCCGGCGCCTTCCACGGTGAACCAGGATCCGTTCGCGTAGATGGTCGAGACCATCATCTGGTTCATGGTCAGGGTGCCGGTCTTGTCGGTGTTGATCGCGCTCGTCGCCCCGAGGGTCTCCACGTCGGTCAGGTTCTTCACCACGGCCTTCGCCTGCGGCCAGCTGCTTCGCCCCGTAGGAGAGCATCCCGGAGACGAACGCCGGCAGGCCGGTCGGGATCGCCGAGATGGCCATCGCCGTGCCCAGCAGCAACAACTCGCTGACCGGGATCCCCCGGATCAGACCGACCACCACGATGAACGCCACCGCCGCCCACGCGATGATGCCCAGCACCCTGGTCAGGGTGTCCAGTTCCTTCTGCAGCGGCGACCGGGTCCGGGTGACCGAGGTCAGCATGGTGGCGATCTGCCCCATCTGGGTGGCCATCCCGGTCCCGGTGACCAGCATGGACGCGGTGCCTCTGGTCACCGACGTGTTCTGGAACAACATGTTCGCCCGATCACCGAGCGGGATTTCCCCCGCCGCCAGGACCGCGCTGTCCTTGCTGACCGGGGCGCTCTCGCCGGTCAGCGCGGCCTCCTGCGCTTCCAACGTCGCAGACCGGACGATCCGCCCGTCAGCGGGCACGATGTCGCCGGCCTCGAGCTGGACCAGGTCACCGGGCACCACCTCGACAGCCGGGACCAGAGCCAGCACGCCGCCGCGGACCACCTTCGCCTGCGGAACCTGCAGGTTCGACAGGGCGTCCACGCTGGCCCTGGCCTTCAGCTCCTGCCGCGACCCGAGCACCACGTTCAGCAGGATCAGCAGGCCGACGATGACCCCGGTGGAGACCTGCCCGATGACGAAGCTGACCGCGGTCACGACGATCAGCATGATGTTCATCGGGTCCCGCAGCTGGGTCAGCGCCACCACCAGGATCGACGGCGGCTTCTCCCCGCTGATCTGATTCGGACCGTACGCGGCCAGCCGGGACGAGGCCTCGGCACTGGTCAATCCCAGCGAAAGGTCGGATCCCAGATCGGTCGCCACCTCGGCCGCGGCGCGGGCATAGGGCGGCGGTAGCCCGTCCGTTCCACTGTCTCCACTGCCCGGCGGGCGACCCAGGTCGCGGCTGCTCATGACGGTTTGTCCCATTCCTGGCGCACGGGATGAACATAGAGCCTCGAACCGGCCGGTCCGACACCCCCACACGGCGAGTCCACTGCGTGAAACGGGCCTGACAGTCCGCAGCCTGATGTTCGGCGCCAGACTACGACCGGTTGCCCGGGTCGTCGGATGCGCGCCAGCCCTTGGGCTTCCACGCGGTAATGATCTTCGCGACCGCGGTGACCAGGAACAGTTGACCGAGCACCGCTTCCAGGACGGCCATGGTCTGGCCGGGGTTCGTCGCCGGGACCAGATCGCCGTAGCCGGTAGTGGTGAGCGTCACGAAACTGAAGAACAGCACCTGGGCGGTGTCCCCGTCACCGTGCGGGCCGAAAAACGGTGCCGGTTGCAGAATGCCGATCGCCCGGTAGGCGAAGGCGAAGAACATCCCGACCAACAGGTAGGCGGCGATCGCGCCCAGCACCATCTCCCGTTCGACGCTCCGCCGGGAGGCGATGTCCCGGACCACGAGGATCGGAGCGAGCAGGTACAGCAACCCACTGATTGCGAACCCGACGGCAATGGTCTGCGCGGACACCGCGACGAACACGTCGACCACCGCCAGCGCGGCAATGCCGATGAAGGCGACCGACGCCCCCACGCGAATCGACCGCGGCGCCCGCGCGGTGTGCAGGGTGAGCCACACGGTGGCGATCTGGATCGCGAGCACCACCGAGTGGCCCAGATCTGTCGGGAACGAGACCGCCAGGAGATAGGTGACGACGACCAGCAGCAGGATCAGCCCGTAACTGTCCGCGGAGACCAATCTGGCGAGCAGCGGGTGTCGATGGAGAAATCCTGGTGGTCGACCGACCGGTGGATCTGGTTCTGCCATCCCCAGGTGATACCCGGTCAGGCCCGGTCGACGCGCAGCAGGTGCCAGTGCCAGCCGTCGAGCTCGACATACAGCCCGTTGACGAGATCATCGCCGTCGCGGTCAAAGGTGACGTCCTGGGTGGGGTCCACCAGCCGCCATCGGTGTCCACGGAGGTCCTGCCAGGGTGCCCGGATCAGCCCGCTCGCGGTCTCGTCGCTGAGGTTCACCACGATCAGCCACCGGGTCGTGACCGTCCCAGCTCCACGCGACCAGGTTGTCGGAGCTGTCATTTCCCGGCCACCCGGTTCGGTCGCACAAGGCCCAGCGCCCGGTGCGAAACGTCGGGTCGGCAAGGGCCGCGAGGAATGACCGGTAGAACTCCGCGAGGTCGTGGTCGATCGGCTCGGCGGGGAAGCGGCCGAGGAAGACCGGCAGCCGCACCCGCCGGCCCTGCAGCTGCCCGTCGTGGACCAGCCGCGCCCCGGTCTGGGTCAGCGTCGCCAGCGCGATGGCCGGCGCTCGCCGGCTTCCGAACGCCGCGGCGGCCCGGGGTTCGTCGTGATTTTCCACGAACCGGACCAGGGCATTCTGATAGTTGATGTCCGCCAGGAGATGCTGCCGTACCTGCTCGGCGGTGCTCCCGGAAAGCCGGTCGTACAGTCGCTTGTCGTAGCAATAGTCGAAGCCCTGCTGCATCAGGGGCCATTCCATGTCCCAGTACGCCTCGGCCAGGAACAGGAACCCCGGGTGGGTGTCGCGAACCGCCGCGATCACCGTTGGCCAGTACTCGGTCGCCGGTGCCGGGCCGACCCGGGCGCCCCAGGTCCGGGTGAAGACGTCGTTCATCATCAGCATCGCCATGTCGCACCGCACGCCATCGCACTGGTCGGCGATCGACCTGACCGTCTGGATCACGGCTGTCCGCAGGCCGGGGTCGATGGCGTTGAGCTGCACGACATCCGGCCACGCCGGGAAGTAGGGGTCGCGCCCTCTGGCCAGGACCCGGCCGCCCACCTCGACGAACGAGGCGGGGTCGCGGTCGAGGTCCGCGTCGGTCCCGGCCACGAAGAGCTCCGGCCGCTCGGTCGTCCAGGGATGATCCGGCGCGACGTGGTTGGGCACGAAGTCCAGGATCAACCGGAGACCGCGGGCGGCCAGCGCTTTCCGGGCAACCGCCAGCCCGGCCGGTCCACCCAGGTGATCGTCGACGACGTAGTCCCTGATGCAGTACGGCGACCCGACGACATCGGCAGTCCCGCCAATCGGACAGGGCGGCCCGGAACGAATCCAGCAGATCGCGGTTGGTCAGGGCGATCTGGATGCCGGCCGGGCTGCGTTGCCAGACCCCCATCAGCCAGACCGCGTCGAATCCCAGACCGGCGATCTCGTCCCAGTACCGGGTCGGGACGGAACCCAGATCGATGCTGCGGCCCTCGTCGCGCGCTGATCGATGCCAGCCACGGCCAGGTGTTGATCTCGTAGATGAAGGGGTGCGGCACCGATTCCCAGGACAACGGGGTTGGCGCCGGTTCAGGGCTGAGCATCGTCGGTGCCTGCCTCCGTACCCGAGGCGTGCGTGGCGGCAGGGCCGTTCATGAAGATCATCCGGCTGCTGTGCCGGGGCGGGTCGATCAGCAGGTCGGCGATCAGTGCGGTCCACCCGGTCTGGTGCATGGCGCCGAGCCCGGCCCCGTTGTCGCCGTGGAAGTACTCGTAGAACAGCAGGTTGTCCTTCCACGCCGGGTCGGTCTGCATCAGCTCGACCCCGCCGTAGACGGGTCGGCGGCCGTCCGGCCCGGGCAGCCAGATGCTGACCAGCCGGTCGGCCAGGTCGCCGGCGACCTCCCGCAGCGTCAGCTGCCGCCCGGATCCGGTGGGGTATTCGATGGTGAAGTCGGGCCCGAAGAACTGGTCGTACTGCAGCAGGGCCCGGATGACCAGGTAGTTGACCGGGAACCACACCGGTCCGCGCCAGTTGGAGTTGCCGCCGTACATGGCGGTGCGGGATTCGGCGGGTTCGTAATCGATGGCGGCATCGGGCAGGCCGGGCACGGTGTACGGGTCGGCGTGCCGCTTCGAGATGGACCGCAGCCCGTGCGGCGACAGGAACGCGTCCTCGTCGAACAGGGTGCCGAACACCCTGATGAGCTTGTCGACAGGAACGACCGACAACAGCAACTGGCGGGCGTCCCCGGTGCCGCGGACCTGCCAGTCCAGCATCTCGTGCCGGTCGCCCTGTTCCAGTCGGCGGGCGAACCGTTTCCGCAGCCGTCGGATGCGGTCGGTGTCACCGGTCGGGAGGGAGACGGCGGGCAGCGCCGGGATGACCCCGACGAGGGTCTGCACCCTGATCGGCTCGCGATGCCCGGACGGGTCGGTGAGCTGGTCGTAGAAGAACCCGTCGTCGGTGTCGTAGCAGCCGGAGTCCTCCAGCGCGTCCATGATCAGCACCGTCTGTTCCAGGAACTTCACCACCATGTCCTCGTAGGCGTCGTCGTGCTCGGCGAGGGTGACGGCCAGGGTGAGCATGGCCGCCGAGTAGTACGCCATCCACGCGGTGCCGTCGGCCTGGTCGAGGCTGAACCCGGGCGGCAGGTGCGAGCGGTCGATCGGGCTGATGTTGTCCAGGCCAAGGAATCCGCCGCCGAACAGGTTGTTCCCGTCCGGGTCCTGCCGGTTGAGCCACCAGGTGAAGTTGAGCAGCAGCTTGTGGAAAACCCTTTTCAGGAAGTCGATGTCGGTGCCGCCGTCGATGACGAACACCCGGATCGCGGCCAGCGCGTGCACCGGCGGGTTGACGTCGTCGAAGCTCCACTCGTAGGCCGGGAGCGCCCCGTTCGGGTGCAGGAACCACTCCCGCAGCAGCACCAGCAGCTGGTACTTGGCGAACGCCGGATCCAGGTGCGCCCAGGTGATCGCGTGGAACGCCAGGTCCCAGGCGGCGAACCAGGGGTACTCCCACGGGTCCGGCATGGCCAGCACGTCGAAGGAGTCCAGGTGCCGCCACCCGGCGTTCCGGCCGGACCGGTGACCGGCCGGCGGGGCTGGTTGGCCGGGGTCGCCGTCCAGCCAGCGGTTGACCCGATACGGGTACATCTGCTTGCTCCAGACCAGCCCCGCACTGGACTGGCGCAGCACCCGCATCTGCTCCGGGCCGATGTCCGCCGGTGCGATCGCGGCGTAGAACTCGTCGGCCTCCTGCTCCCGGCGGGTCATGACGTCGTCGAAATAGCTGGCCGTGCCAGGGGGTTTGCGCGACTGGCTGGTCCGGGTCCGGCCGGTGCAGCCGCAGTCGCAGCTCCACCCGTCCACCGCCCGGCACGGTGAGCCGGTACCACCAGGCCGCCTTGGTCCCCCGCTGCTGCGGGTTCACCGTGTGCGGCGCCGGAGACGACGTGGTCGTTGATCCCGTCCTTGGGGTAGGCGGTGACCGGCGGCGCACCCGAACAATCGGGCGGTGTTGGTCTCGTTGTCGCAGAACAACGCCTCCGGCCGGGTGCCGTCCGCGGTGGGGGCGGCGTCGAGGCGGTACCCGGACAACCGGGGATGATCGACGGCAACCCCGTCCCCGTCCAGGAACAGCGATGGCGGTGCTTCTCCGGTCACCCGCCAGGTGTTGCGGAACCACAGGGTCGGCAGCACCGACAGCGTCGCCTCCTCCGCGGCGTGGTTCTCGATGGTGATCCGGGCCAGCACCTCGGTCGGTGAGGCCTTCGCGTAGGCGACATCCACCGACCAGTAGCGGTTGTCGTCGAACACGCCGGTGTCCAGCAGCTCGAACTCGGGTTCGTCCCGGGACCGGCGGGCGTTCTCCTGCGACCAGCCGCTGATACGGGAAAGCCGCCTGCGGGTAGTGGTACCGCCAGCGCAGCCAGGCGTGGCTGGGCAGCGCATCCAGGTACCACCAGTAGTCCTTCACGTCCTCGCCGTGGTTGCCCTGCGGACCGGTCAGCCCGAACATCCGCTCCTTCAGGATCGGGTCGGCGCCGTTCCACAAGCGCCAGCCCAAGGCACAGGTCGTGGTGGATGTCGGACAGCCCGGCCATGCCGTCCTCGTTCCACCGGTACGCCCGGGACCGCGCATGGTCGTGCGGGAAGTATCCCCAGGCGTCGCCGCCGTCGCTGTAGTCCTCCCGCACCGTGCCCCAGGCCCGTTCCGACAGATACGGTCCCCACTCGTACCAGGGATTGGCGACGAACAGGTCGTCCTCCGCCGGCCCGGTTGCCTCGGCCAACCGCGCATGCTCGGCGGTTCTCGCCGGGGGCGCGGTGGGCGTCGTTGTGGTCATGGGGTCCTCTCGCAGGTGGGTGGCGACGGTCGACCTGCTACCGCAACCGACAGTGATGACCAGCGGAAACCGGGGAGACCGGCGGCAATCCAACGTCCGGCCCGATCCATCACCGCACGATCGTAGGAGGTGGCTCTCAGTCGTCACGACGAGCATTCGGACTTGAGCGCAATATTCACCCAGCATTCATCTGGCAGTCGCGACGTCCCCCGGCACACTGAGCATCGACCATCGCTCGGGCCTACTGCCGACCCACTGAGACTCGTTGTGCATCCATGAATCTCGTCATCGGCGCGATCACGCCACGATCGTTCCAGTAGCTGGGACCGAACACGCCCGAATGCGGCGAAGCCGACAACCGGCACGACGGTGGGCGATACTCTCCTCCGGTATTCGTCACCACATCAGCAGGAAGGGTCCGGTCATGTCCACTACCGCACCAAGAAGTGCGCCAGTCAGCGGTCTCGCGGTGGGGGTCACGCTCACCGCCGCCATCATCCTGATCATCGGCGGAGTGCTGCACGCCATGCAGGGGGTCGTCGGTCTGGCCACGAACGAGTTCTACGTGACCACCCAGAAGTGGATCTTCCAGTTCGACGTCACCACGTGGGGGTGGATCCACATCCTCGTCGGCATCGTCGCGATCCTCGCCGGCATCGGCCTGTTCTCGGGCGCGGTCTGGGCCCGCACCCTGGGCGTCATCATCGCCGCGATCAGCATCTTCGCGAACTTCGTCTGGTTGCCCTACTACCCGCTCTGGGCCCTGGTGATCATCGTCTTCGACTTCTTCGTGATCTGGGCCCTCACCGCTCACGGGCGTGACGTCGTGCGGGTCAACGACCGCTGAGCAGTTTCGGCGCCCTCGGCACGCAAGCACACGCCGAGGGCGCCGACCGCACTAACCCTCGACGATCTCCGGGTTGGGGGATGCTTCGGGTTCGTCCAGCACGCCGACCGCGATCCCGTACGGGACGAACCGGACCCGGCGATTGCCGTCGGTGTTGTGCTTGTTGGCACGCAGGGCGTGGAGTTCGCTGGCAAAGATCTGTTCGACCTGGGCACCACCGTCCCCGTTCACCGTGTAGATCACCCAGACACCATCGCCTGTCTCGCCCGCGGTCTCCGGCTCCGGCGCCGTCCGCGAGCGCCGGCCGGCGTCGTTGAACGCTCCGGACCAGCCGGGTCGCTGACCGGATCCGTTCAGCATCTTGCCGAGCTGGCCCAACGCACCGCGGAGCTGCTCACCCGCTCCCGGGAAGATGCGATCCAGATCCTCGGGATCGAATCCGAATGGTTCGTTGCTGGCCATCGCGGTCCTCCTGTTGCTGCTCGTCCACTTGGGTACTTCTCACGCAGTACTCGTCCACCCAGTCTGCCCCTTCGCCGGGCGGGCCACCACGATGGCGAGTCCCCCGCGACCGGCGCGGCACCTCGACGATCCCACCGGGCTGGGCGTGCAGCCGGCCGTGCCACGACCGGCGCACCATCCGATCGACGTCACGAGGTGCAGTCAAGAGCGCTGTAGTGATCGGTGGCGTAGGCCCCGGCCTGGGCTCCCGTCACGATGTTGTTGCATTTGATGACGTTGTGCAGCGGGACCGCCGTGTGCTGCAGCCAGATTCCGGCCCCGGGGGCGTTCACTTCCAACCGGTTGTTGGTGAACGTGTTGTTCTGCCCCCAACCATCAATGGCCACATGCACCTGAAGGCCATCGCAGAACGGGTTCTTGGCGGAATCCGGCTCTCCCTTGGGATCGCCGCATTCGGTGGTATTCGGGCGCGCCGTGGTGACGCCATGATTCGAGTCGATGAGGTAACCGTTGCCCTTGACATCTATCCAGGAGTCCGCCGAGTTCTTCGACGCGATCTTGTCTCCGCCAAGGTCGTTGCCCCGCGCGACGCCGTCCGACGTACCCTCCTTGATGTCGATGTTCTCGGCGGCCGTATCGATGATCGTGTTGTCGATCACTTGATTGCGGTCGGAATTGTCCGGCTCGCCGCTGGTATATCTTGGCCAGTTCGAATTCGCACTCCCGATATAGACGCCCTCGCCGTAGTTCGGGGCGTCGACACCCGTGTTGTCGACGGTGCTGTTCGTCAGCAGGTTGTCGCTGGAGAACGATCGGAAGTGAACTCCCTCGGCGCCGATGTTGGTCACGTGAACGTCATCGATCACGTTGTGGTTCGAACCGTCCAACACGATTCCCTTGGAGGCGGATTCGATGGTGAAACCCCGCAGCTGCCAGTAGTTGGCACCCTTCAAATGCAACGCATAGCCGCCGCCGGTGCCGTCGCCGTCGAGGATGGCCTGACGCGATCCCTGCAGGACGATCGGCGCGGCAGCGGTGCCGGACGCGACGGTGACGAAGCGGCCGGGCTCCTGGCCGCTGGGATCTCTGACCTCCTTCCCGCGGTACGACCCGTCCGTCAAGGTGATGGTCATCCCCGGGCGAGCAGCCAGCAGCGCCTTTTGCAGGCCGGCGGCGTCGGACACCACGACCTGGTCACCACCCGGTGATCCGGCCGGGACCGGACCTGCGGAAGCCGCCGGGCCCACCGTGTCCGCCGAAGGCACCGCACTTGCCGGCGCGACCTGGACGGCCGAACCGCTGTTGGTCCCGGGTGACCCTGCCCCGACGGTGAAATTCAACCTGACGTCAATGCTTTCGCCGGCGCCGTCCTGCAGCGTGCAGCGCAGTTTGTGCTCACCCGCAGCAGGGGACGCCAGGTCGAAACGGTACGGCGCGGTGGTCGACGCGCCGAGGTACACGCCATCGACGACGCACTTGACCTCCGCAATGCTCGCGCCAGCGGCCTGGACGGTGATCGGGGAGAACCCCGCGGCCGGCACGGTGGCGCCGTCGGTGAGCGGTTCGCCTGCGGCGGTGAAGATGGCCCCGGACTCCGGTTCGGTGGGAGCCGTCGTGGGAGAGGCGTCGGAATGACCGTAGATGTCGACAACGGTGACGGCGATGACGATACCGGCGAGAAGTACGGCAACAGCGGCCACGACTTTCCCCACCAACCGGGTCCGCTGCACGCGGCCGCCGGCTCGTTTCATTGTGGAACCCTAGCCCGGCCGCTTCGGACCGGGTGCCGGTCAGACTGACCGCGGCGGGACGATCGTTACGGCACGTCGGCAGGTGCGCGCAGGATGCAGCGGAATCCCAGGTGCGACGTCGAGGCGGCCGTGCTACTGGAACATTGGCGCTCGCAAGTTTCCCGGGTCGATGGCCGGAAAGAGCACCGTGAAGGTCGGTGGATCAGGGTTGCTCAACCGTAGTCGGCCGCCCTGGGATTCGGCCAACCGGCGGGCCAGGGCCAGTCCGAAACCGTGGCCCGGGTCAGTCGCGAGCCCCTGGCCGAACAGCTCGGCGGGATCGGCCGTCAGCGGCACACCCTCGTCGGTCACGTCGATCGCGACGGCATCGTCCAGAGCCCGGACGGTCAGCGCGACGGCGCCGGCGCCATGCCGGTCGGCGTTGTCGATCAGCACATCGAGTATCTGGTTGAGCGCAGAGGCATCGACCCTCGGGCGCGGGGCACCGTTGACGGCCAACCGCAGTGGTTTTCCCTTTGCCGCGAGGACGGCGTGCCAGCGCTTGCGGACGCCGTTCAGCACATCGTCAACGTCCAGTGGGTCGTGCGCCGACGGCGGTTGGCGGGCCAGCACAAGGATCTCATCAATCGTGGCCTGTAGCCGGTCGGTGGTGGCCAGTGCGTCGCCGATCGCGGCGTGCAGATCCAGCGCCCGGCTGGTCGAGCGCGGCCTCCAACTGCAGTCGCAGCCCGGTCAGTGGTGTTCGGAGCTGATGGGAGGCGTCCGCGGAGAACGACCGCTCCCGGTCGACCAGATCCCCCAGTCGCACCGCCGTCCGGTTCACCGATTCGTTGACCGAATCGATCTCGGCGATGCCGACCGCCTCGGTACGGACGCTGAAATCGCCACCGCCGAGTCGTTCGGCGACCACCGACAGCGCCTGCAACGGTCGAACCAGCCGGCGGGCCTGCCGATTAGCGAGCAGCCAGGCCAGCAGCACGCCGCGCCGGCCAGCATCAGCATCAGCGACCAGATCAGGCCGATCCGCAGGACGACGGCAGACCGTCCGATGGTGACCAGCACGGCACCGGCGATGACGTCACCGTCGGAAACCGGAACGGCCGCGCCGAGTCGTCCGGCGTCGGTGCCCGTGCCGCCTATCCCTGCCAACGCGCCCGCGACCAGCTGATTGGACCGATCGGGCCCGGCACCGCTGACCCGGTCGCCACCCGCGTCGTACACGGCGACCTGCAGGTCCGGATCGGACCCCGGTGGCGGCGCTGGTGCCGGGTTCAGGTCGCCGGACACCGCGATCGCAACATCGCCCGCGGTTCGCTCGAGTTGGGCGTATTGATCGGACAGCAGGTATTGGGCAACGCCGATGGCCAGGGGAATTCCGAACACCGCAATGGCGATGACGGCGACGACGACCGTCAGACGCACGATCCGCCTGTCGCACAGCCGCCGCCCTTCTCGCCGGGATTCGCCGGTCGCGATCTCGCCACCGCGCGACGAGGGCCGGCGCTCAGTGTGCCCGCCGCGGGCCGCCAGTCGGTTCAGAGCCGACATTCCGTTTGATGTTTTGCCATCAGTTGTCCAACGAAGGCCGAACCGTTGGCAATGCCCTTCCTACGCTCGATGACGACCGGCCGCGCGACTGAACCGGAATCCGCAGGGAGTCATCATGACGATCCGACCGCGCTCGCTACGCAATGGACTCGCCCTGCTGGCCGCCGCCGGCATGATCAGTGCGTGTGGCTCGGGCACCACTCCCGGCTAGCGGAGCAGTGACCCCGATCCCGGCGGTCGGTATCGGGCTTTGACAGATCGGCGGCGCCGGTGACCGAGTCCAATCCCGCGGGCGACATCCCCGACACCCAGATCTTCGTCGACTACGCCGGCGGCGGCTACACCGTGCAGGTGCCGGAGGGCTGGGCACGCATCGACTCGGGCAGCACGACGTCCTTCACGGACAAGTACAACAGCATCAGCATCGACACCACGAGCCAGCCCGAGCGCTCCGACGGTGCCGACCGGGCAGGCCGAGCTGACGCTGATCCGCTCGACCGCAACGGGTTTCGTTCCTGGCGACGTGACATCGGTGCAGCGCCCGCCGGGTCTGCCGTGTTGATCACCTACCAGGCAGACTCCGCCCCGAACGAGGTGACCGGGAAGGTCGTTTCCGACGCCGTCGAACGGTATGAATTCTTCAGTGGCGGCACCGAGGTGGTGCTGACCCTGTCCGGGCCGGTCGGCTCGGACAACGTGGACCCATGGCGCACCGTCACCGACTCCTTCCGGTGGACGGCGTGAGCATGCCGGGCGGCAGCGACGCGGTCGGCCCGAACGATCGGCACGACGACCGGGGATCCGGCTGATCTGGCCGGCGATCGAGGCGCAGCGGTTGTACCGGTTCTTTCGCGCCGGTGAAGAGGAAACCCTTGCGCTGTGCGGAGTGTCGCTGGCGGTAGCGGCCGGGGAAATGGTCGCCGTCGTCGGACCGTCCGGGTCGGGCAAGTCGACCCTGCTGCACCTGCTGGCCGGCCTGGACGAACCCGACGGCGGGTCGGTGCACGTCCAGGGCCAACGAATGAGTCACCAGAGCGAACCGGTCCGCGCCCGGCTCCGGGCCCGATGCGATCGGGGTGCTGTTTCAGTCCGGCAATCTGCTGCCGCACCTGACCGTGACCGGCAATCTCCGACTCGGCCAACGACTGGCCGGCACGGCGCGGCCGCCGCAGATCACGGAGATCCTGTCGAGCCTTGGGCTGCGTTCCAGGGCCGATGCCTACCCGGGTGACCTGTCCGGCGGCGAACTGGCTCGCGCGGGCCTGGCCGTCGCCCTGGCAGGAGACCCGGTGGTGATCCTGGCCGACGAGCCCACCGGGGAACTCGACGCCACCGCCGAGTCGGTGGTGCTCGGCCTGCTGGCCGACCGGGCAAACCGGGGGGCCGCGATCGTGGTGGCCAGCCACAGCCCGGCCGTGGCGGCCGCTGCCGACCGGGTGATCACCCTGAACGACGGCATCGTGACCCAGGTGGCGAAGACACCGTGACGCCACCCCATGCCCGCGAGCCGACGACGGAGCCGCTGGTATCCCTGGTCGGCGTCGCCCACACCTACGGCCGGGGCGCCGCGGCCGTGGTCGCCGTGCATGACGTGACCTGCCACGTCCTGCGAAGCAGCCGGGTTGCCGTCACCGGGCCGTCCGGATCCGGCAAATCCACCCTGCTGCATCTGATGGCCGGGCTGGTCCCGGCGACCGTCGGCGCGGTGACCTGGCCGGGTCTCGCGCGGGAACCCGTCGACCCACCCCGGTCGGGTGGGCATCGTCTTCCAGGGCCCGAGCCTGCTCCCGTCGTTGGACGTGCTGGAGAATGTCGCCCTTCCGTTGCTGCTGGTCGACACCTCGGCAGCCGAAGCCGGCAGGCTCGCCCGGCTGGCGCTGCAACAGGTCGGGATCGCCGAACTGGCACCCGCGCTGCCCCAGGAACTATCCGGCGGCCAGGCCCAAAGAGTCGCTGTGGCAAGGGTTCTGGCCTGCCGCCCGGCGCTGATCCTGGCCGACGAACCCACCGGCCAGCTCGACCACCGGGCCGGCGAATTGGTGCTGGACGTGCTGCTGTCCGCGGCCGACGACCTGGACGCGGCTCTGCTGGTGGCGACTCACGACCCGCTGATCGCCCGCCGATTGGCGGACCACTGGACCATGCGAGACGGCAGGGTGCTGACTACCGGGGCCGCGAGTGGGCACCCGATGACGGCCGCCATCTGGGTGGGCGGACTGCTCCGCCGGCGGCCCGGACGGCTGATCGGCATCGCCGCCGGAATCGCGGTCGCGGTCGCCCTGCTCGCCTCGCTGGGGGCGTTCCTCGCGCACTCACAGGCCACCATGACGGACCGAGCCATCCGCGGCGTCGGCGTCGACTGGCAGGTCCAGGTACAGCCGGGCGCCGACCCCGAGTCGGTCGACCGCACACTGCACGCCGCGGTGGGCGTCGCCCGTGACGCCGCCGTGGGATTCGGTACCAGCGCCGGCCTGTCCGCAACGATCGGCGGCAGCACCCAGACCACCGGCCCGGCCGTCGTGGTGGGCCTGCCGGCCGACTACCGCGAGCTGTTTCCCGCCGAGGTCCGCACGCTGGCCGGCGCGGATTCCGGCGTTCTGCTGGCCCAACAGACCGCGGCCAACCTGCACGCGGCGCCCGGGGACGCCGTGACCATCGCGCTGCAAGGTCTCCCGCCGGCAACGGTGACGGTGGCCGGTGTCGTCGAGCTCCCGCAGGCGGACAGTTTGTTTCAGCGGGTCGGCGCCCCAGCGGGCACGCGGGCCAAGCGCGCCGCCGGACAACGTGCTGCTGCTGCCCGCGGAGCTCTGGCACCGGATCTTCGATCCGCTCGCCGCCGACCGCCCGGACCTGGTCGGTCAGCAGATCCACGTCGGGCTCGATCACCAGCTCCCCGCCGGCCCAGTCGGATGCCTTCGTCGCGGTGACCGCGGCCGCCCATCACGTCGAGGCCGCGGCGGTCGGCGGCGCGATCGTCGGCGACAACCTCGGTGCCGCCCTCGACGCCGCGCGGTCCGACGCGGCCTTCGCGCTGGTGTTATTTCTGTTTCTCGGCCTGCCCGGAGCCGTGCTGGCGGCCCTGCTCACCGCCACCGTCGCGGCCGCAGGTGCGGCTCGGCGCCGCGGCGAGCAGGCCCTGCTCCGGGCAAGGGGCGCCTCGGTCCGCCAGCTGGTCCGACTGGCCGGCGCCGAGGCGGCGGTCTGCGGGGTGATCGGTGCCGGGCTGGGGTTGGCCGGCGCTGCCGTCGTGGGGCGGATCGCCTTCGGCACAGGCAGTTTCGGCGTCACCACGGCGAGGGCCTGGAGCTGGGCGGTGGTCGCCGCCGGGGTCGGCATGGCCATCGCGATCGGCACTGTCCTGCTGCCGGCCAGGCGAGAGTTGCGCCGCGAGACAGTCGTCTCCGGGCGGGCCTCGATTGCCGCGATGCGGTCCCCGGCATGGGCCCGCTACGGTCTCGATGCCGTGCTGCTGATCATCGCCGGACTGGTGTTCGCGGCGACCAGTAGCACTGGTTACCAGCTGGTGCTGGCGCCCGAGGGGGTGCCCGCGATCTCCGTCTCCTACTGGGCGCTGGCCGGACCGGCGCTGCTGTGGATCGGGGCGGGGCTGCTCATCTGGCGGGTCGCTGACCTGCTGATCGGCCGCGGTCGATCCGTGCTGAGGCGCGCTCTTCGGACCGTTGGCCGGCACGCTCGCCGACCCGGTCAGCGCCGGGTTGGCACGGCAGCGCCGCCCCCTGGTCCGGGCAATTGTGCTGCTGGCGCTGGCGATCTCGTACGCCGGCGTCCACCGCCGTCTTCAATGCCACCTACGCGCAGCAGGCCGAGGTCGACGCCCGCTTGACCAACGGCGCCGACGTCACCGTCGTGCAGCCGGCCGGCGCCGACGGTGCCGCCCGGCCGGGCCGCCGCCATCGCCGCCGTTCCAGGCGTGACCGGCGTCGAACCGGTGCAGCACAGGTTCGCCTACATCGGCAGCGACCTGCAGGACCTCTACGGGGTGCGGCCGGACACCATCGCCTCGGCCACCGCGCTGCAGGACTCCTACTTCTCCGGTGGCACCGCGTCCGGGCTCATGGCGACGCTGGCCAGCCAACCGAACTCGATCCTGGTGTCGGCCGAAACGGTGCTGGATTACCAACTCGTGCGTCGGCGACACCGTCAATCTGCGGTTGGTCGACCAGCGTTCGGACCAACTGATCACCGTGCCGTTCCGGTATGTCGGGGTGGTCAATGAATTCCCGACGGCCCCGCGGGACAGTTTCTTCGTCGCGAACGCCGGCGTACATCGCCGACCGGACCGGGGACGACGCCGTCGGTTCGTTCCTCGTCGACACCGGCGGCGACGGACACCGCCGCGATTGCGCAGCGGCTCACGGCGATGCTCGGCACGACCGCCAGCGTGACCGACATCGCCAGCACGCGGCAGACCGTCGGATCCAGCCTCACCGCGGTCGACCTGGCCGGTCTCACCCGGGTCGAATTGACCTTTGCGCTGATCATGGCGGTCGCCGCGGGCGGGTTGGTCTTCGGCCTCGGCCTCGCCGAGCGTCGGCGGACGTTCGCGATCGTCACCGCGCTCGGGGCCACCGGACGGCAGCTGCGCGGCATGATCAGCAGCGAGGCGCTGGTGCTGGCCGTCATGGGCCTGGTGTCCGGCGCCGCCTGCGGTTCGGTGCTGTCGGTGATGCTGGTCAAGGTCCTGAGCGGTGTCTTCGATCCACCCCCGACGGCGCTCGCCATCCCCTGGGCCTACCTCGGGACAGTCACTGCGGCAACCATTCTGGCGCTGATGGTGGTCACCGCGGGCGCCGTCCGGGCCGTCCGCCGGCCCGCCATCGGCGCGCTGCGCGAGCTGTGATGCCAGTGCCACAGGTCCGAGACGCAGGTCATCCGGGCGGTTCCAGCCGAAACCCATGTGCCCGCAGCGTGGCGATCGTCGGCGCCGTTCCCCCGCCCTGCGGTGGCGGCCAGCGCGAGCTTGCGGCGCAACGCGGCGATGTGCACGTCCAGGGTCTTTGTCGACCCGAACCAGTTCTCGTCCCACACGTCGGCCATCAAGGCGGCCCGGCTGATGGCCGCTCCCGGTTCGGCGGCCAACCGCGCCAGCAGGTCGAATTCCTTGGCGCGCAACGTGATCTCGACGGCGCCGAGCCGGGCGCGGCGGGCGGCACCATCGACCTGCAGCGCACCGACGGTGAACACCGCGCCGACGGCAGATCTGCCACCGGCCACGGGTCCGCGGCGCAGATGTGCCTGCACCCGGGCCAGCAGCTCGGCGAGCCGGAAGGGTTTGGTCAGGTAGTCGTCGGCGCCGGCCTCCAAACCCAGCACCACGTCGATCTCCTCGTCCCGCGCCGTCAGCACGACCAGCACGCAACCGGGCTGCGCGACCCGCAGCCGCCGGCAGAGATCGACCCCATCCATGTCCGGCAAACCGAGATCGAGCAGGGTCAGGTCGAACGGCTCGGCCGCCGCAGCCAACGCGGCCCCGCCGGTGCTGACCCACTCCGCGGAATGGCCGTGCGCGCGGAGACTGGCTGGACAGGACGCGGCCGATCGTCTCGTCGTCCTCGACCACCAGGATCCGCGCCACCCAGCGACGCTACCCGCCGCTGCCGTCCGGGATGGTCGTCACCAGGGCGAAGTTCTCGTCCAGTTGCACGTCGACCTGATGGCCGTCGGCGAACGTCACCTCGACCTCGTAGTAGCTCTCCTCGTCGCCGACCTCGGTCTGGGTGACCGTTCCGCCGCCGACGGCGGCCAACGCGGCGGCGCTGGCGCTGGCCAGGGCGTCACCGGTGATCGCGACGTCCGGATCGGTGACCGGGCCCGAGTGTGCGCCGGCGGCCGGCCCGGCAAACGCGGTTGCGGCGCTCAGCGCGGCCGCCCCGGCGGCGATCGCCGCGGCGCCGAGCACGCCGCCGACGATCCACTTGATGGTCCTGCTCATCGCACACGTCCTTTGTGCTCGTTCGTGGCCGGCGCGACGCCGGTCGTCGAACAACTGTCCTCGAAGGACGCTGAACAGACGCTGAACGGCCAGCACCGATCAGTCGCGCAGCGGGCAGGTCGATCCGGATCAGCGCACCGCCCAGCGTGCCGGTGCCGGCGGTCACCTGCCCACCGTGTGCACGGACCAACTCAGCGACGATCGCCAGCCCGAGTCCGCTGCCGCCCGCATCGCCGGCCCGGGCCGCGTCGAGCCGAACGAACCGCTCGAAGACCCTGACCCGGTCCGCGTCCGGGATCCCCGGACCGTCATCCTCCACGGAAATCCGAACCCGGCCGCCCGTGTGCTCGACGGTGAACCGGATTCGACCGGTTGCGTGTCGCGCGGCGTTCTCCCCGAGGTTGCGCAGCACCCTGGCCAAACCCGAGCGGTCGCCTGCCACCCGACCAGCCGCGACGCACGTGGTGTCCACCAGCAGGTCGGTGCTCTGTCGGAGATACCCGGCCTCGGCCAGGATCAGATCGTCGACGTCCACCGGTCGGCGCCCGAGCGCCAGCCCTGCCTCATCGGCCCTGGCCAGCAGCAGCAGATCTTCGATCAGCCGCTGCACCCGCAGATTCTCCGCGAGCACGGCGACCGCCAGGTCCGCGCTGCTGATGGACTCCGGATGCACGGTCGCGACCTCCGCATACTGCCGGATCGCGGCAACCGGGGAGCGCAGCTCGTGGGAGGCGTCCGAGACGAAACGCCGCTGCTGGGCCTGGGAACGCTCGAGCCGGTCGAGCATTCGATTCATGGTGCCGGCCAGCCTTGCGATCTCGTCGGTGCCCGGCGGATCCGGCACCCGCCGGTGCAGCTCGCTGGCCGAGATCGCGTCGACCTCCCGCCGGATGGCCTCCACCGGTGCCAACGCGCTTCCCGTCACTCGCCAGGTCGTGCCGCCGACGATGAGCAGCAGCGTCGGCACGACAACGACCAGTGCGACGGTGACCGCCGTGACCGGATCGGTGGCATCGTCGAGGTCTCGTGCCACCAGCACCGTGAACGGTGCGCCGGCCATGCCGGGTCGATCGGCCCGCGCCTGCACCAACAGGTAATGGCCGTCGTCGACCAGCCCATCGGTAATGACGTAGTCGCCGATCCCAGGGACGGGCATCGGAGCGGCGCCGGTCAGCAGCGGGCTGCCGCCCACCACCCGGCCCGACCCGTCCATCACCTGCACCAGCTCGCCGTCCTGGTTTCCGATGACGGGCACGGACGCCGTCGGCGTCGGAGATCGACGCGGCGATCTGGGTGGCGCGCAACGACGCGGCATTGCGCACATCCTCGCGTGAGGGTGGCCCGCAGCACGATCAGCACGGCAACTGCGCCGGCCACCAGGGCGACCCCCACGACGATCGTCGCGGCGATGGTCAACCGGGCCCGGACCGGACCGGCGCCACAGCAACGAGGGCAGTCGGCTGATCGCTCCCCACGCCCGTCGGACGTCGTCGGGCGTCAGGCGAACGCTTCGAGGTTTCAGCCGCTGAAAGCCAACGAGGTCGTCAGCCACCATGACCGGCCAGCCGATAGCCCGCACCGCGCGCGGTCTGGATGGCAGTGCGGCCGAATGGACGATCCAGCTTCAGCCGCAGGCGACGAACATAAACCTCGACGATGTTCGGGCTCCCGTCGAAGTCGTCATCCCAGACATGATCGAGGATGTCCCGCTTGGACAGCACCTCGCCGGCGTGCCGCATCAGGAACTCCAGCACGGCCAATTCTTTTGCGGTCAGCTCGATCTCGATGTCGCCGCGGCACACCCGCCTGGTCGCCGGATCCAGCCGCAGGTCGCCGGCCTGCAGCACCGCGGGTCGCTCCCGGTCACCGCGCCGCACCAATGCCCGTGAGCCGGGCCAGCAGTACGGGATAGGAAAACGGCTTGCACAGGTAATCATCGGCACCGGTGTCCAATGCCTCGATCTCGTCCCACTCGCCGTCCTTGGCGGTGAGCATCAGGATGGGAGTCCAGATGCCGTCCGCCCGCAGGCTCCGGCACACCCGGTAGCCGTTCAGCCCGGGCAGCATGATGTCCAACACGACGACGTCGTAGGGATGCTCGCGGGCGCGCCACAGACCGTCGGTGCCGGAGTACGCGACATCGACGGCGAAACCCTCCGCCGTCAATCCGAGTCGCAGACCCGCGGCCAGGCCGCGTTCGTCCTCGACGACCAGCACCCGCACGGTCCGGCCTCCTACCCCCTGTCGATCCTGACCCGCGGCGACCGATTTGTCACGAGTGTGTCGCCATACCTGGTACCGAGGTACCGGTCGACCCCTACCCAAGTCGGACGCGCTACCCCTCTCGGGTACGGGCTCACCCGGTCCTTTTGGGGTGCCGACGGCATCCCTCAGGGGGACGCAAGAAGTGTTGGTTACTCCCTAATGTCTGATTCGTCACAACAACAGATCGTGAGGGTCCGGCCGTGATCCGCGAAATCGTTGCGTTGAGCGTCAAGTTCCGCGTCCTGGTCGTCGGCGCGGCCGTCGCACTGCTAGGGCTGGGCCTGGTTCAACTGCCGGCCGCATCGGTCGACGGATATCCCGAGTTCGCCCCCCCGCTGGTGCAGATTCAGGCTGAGGCCCTCGGCCTTTCCGCCGCGGAGGTCGAACAACTGATCACCGTGCCATTGGAGCAGGACCTGCTGAACGGGGTTCCGTGGCTCGACCAGATCCGCTCCGAATCCGTGCCGGGACTGTCGACCATCGACATGACCTTCGAACCGGGCACCGACACATTGCAGGCTCGGCAGATGGTGCAGGAGCACCTGACCCAGGCGCATTTGCTGCCGCAGGTCGGCACGCCGCCGGTGATGATCCAGCCGCTGTCCTCGACCAGCCGGGTCATGATGATCGGTCTGCAGAGCAAAGACGTTTCCCTGATTGACCTTTCGATCCTGGCTCGGTGGAAGATCAAGCCGTTGCTGATGGGGTTGTCCGGTGTCGCCAACGTCGCGATCTGGGGTCAGCGGGACCGGCAACTGCAGGTTCAGGTCGACCCGGAGCGACTCAAGACCTATGGCGTCACCTTGAACCAGGTGGTGGACAGCACCGGCAACGCCCTGTGGGTATCCCCGCTGAACTTCCTCGAAGCGTCGACGCCCGGCACCGGCGGGTTCATCGACACCTCGACGCAGCGGTTCGCGATCCAGCATGTCCTGCCGATCACCACGGCCAAGGATCTGTCGGCGGTCAGCATCGAGGACACCAACGGCAACCGCTTGACCCTGGGTCAGGTCGCCGACGTCGTGGAGGACCATCAGCCGCTGATCGGTGACGCCGTCCTCGGCGGCGATCCGGGCCTGATGATCGTCGTGGAGAAGTTCCCCGAAGCGAACGTCGACGAGGTCACCGCAGCCATCGAGGGCGCGATGGCGGAACTGCAGCCCGGCCTTGTCGGGCATCACGATCAACACGAACGTCTACCGGCCGGCGACGTTCCTGGAGTCGGCGCTGGGCAACCTCGCCCGATGGGCGATCGTCGCGTTGGTCCTGATCGTCGCACTGCTGCTGGGCTTCCTCTGGTCGTGGCGGGCCGCGCTGGTCGGCCTCTTCGCCATGGCACTCTCGCTGGTGGCCGCGGCGTACGTGCTGTACCTGCGTGGGACGTCGTTCAACGTGATGATCCTGGCCGGCCTCGTGGTCGCCCTTGGCATCGTCATCGACGACGCGGTGACCACCGTCGAGGAGATCAGACGCCGGGTTCGGGAGCACCGCGCGTCCGACGACGCCCAAACAACCGCCGCTGTCGTGGTTCAGGCGGCGATGACGACCCGCGGCCCGCTGCTCTACGCCTTCCTGGTCGTGCTGCTGATCCCGCTACCGGCAGCTTGCCCTCGGCGGCGTCGCCGGCGCGTTCGCCGGGCCGCTGGTGCTGTCCTATGTGCTGACGGTGGCGGTCTCGATGCTGGTGGCACTGGTGGTGACCCCGGCACTGTCGATGATGCTGATGGGCGCTGCACCGCGGCAACGCCGGGCCGGGCCGCTGGCCGCCGTCCTCGAGCGCGGGTTCGATCTGGTGGCGCGCGGTTCCGTCCGGCCGCGCTGGGTGTTCGGCACGCTGGCCGTGCTGGCCATCGCGATGGTCGCGCTGGTCCCGCAGCTGACCCGAAGCACAACCATCCTGCCGGCGCTGCAGGATCGGGACCTGCTGATCCATTGGCAGGCCGCGCCCGGGACGTCGCTGACGGAGATGACCCGGATCACCGATGCGGCAGCGGCGGAACTGCGCGCGGATCTCCGGCGTCGGCGAGGTTGGCTCGCACCTCGGACGGGCCGTGATGGCCGACCAGTCGGGCAACGTCAACTCCGGCGAGATGTGGGTCAGCCTGGCCGATTCCGCCGACTATCAGGCGACCGTCGACGACATCAAGCGGGTGGTGCATGGCTATCCGGGCCTGCGCAGTGAGGTGCTGACCTACACCGAGGACCGGGTCAGGGCCGCGAAGACGGGCACGTCCGACCCCCTCGTCGTGCGCCTGTTCGGCACCGACCTGACCGAACTGGCCAGCAAGGCCGATGAGGTTCGGGCGCTGATCGCCGACGTGCCGGGCGTGGTCAGCCCGACGGTCGAGAAGGTCACGCAGGAGCCGACCATCGAGGTGCAGGTCAACCTGCCGGCCGCGGAGAAGTACGGCATCACCCCCGGCGACGTCCGGCGTGCGACGGCCACCTACTACGCGGGCCTACCGGTCGGCAGCCTGTACGAAGACCAGAAGATCTTCGACGTCGTGGTCTGGGGCACGCCGTCGGCGCGCTACACCCCGGCAACCGTCAGCGATCTGCTGATCGACACGCCGTCGGGCGATCACGTGCGCCTCGGCGACGTCGCGACCGTCCAGGTCGCGCCGGCTCCGACGGTGATCAAGCACGACAACATCTCGCGCAGCCTGGATGTCACTGCACAGGTGAACGAGAGTCTTTCGGACGTGACCAGCGCGGTCAGTGCCCGGGTTGCCGCCCTGCCGATGCCGTCGGAGTACCACGCCGAGGTGCTCGGTGCCGCCGAGGCGCAGCTCGATCTGCGCTGGCGCATCGCCGGCCTTGCGCTCGCGGTCGCGGTCGGGATCTTCCTGCTGCTGCAGGCGGCGTTCAGCAGCTGGCGGTTGGCGGCGCTGGTCTTCCTGACCCTGCCGTTGGCCGTCGCGGGCGGCGTGCTGTCGGCGCTGCTGGTCGGCGGCATCGGGACCGTCGGCGGCATGGCCGGTCTGGTGGCCGTGATCGGCATCGCCGCGCGCAGCAACATCCTGCTGATCCGGAGCTACCGCGGGGACGATGACGAGAGCGGCGCGGGCGGAGTGGATCTCGTGGTGCGCGCGACCCGCGACCGGGTCGCCCCGGTCGTGCTCACCGCGCTGGCGACAGCGCTGGCCTTCCTCCCGTTGCTGTTCATGGGCGACACCGCCGGCACCGAAGTGCTCTATCCGCTGGCAGTCGTCGTCCTTGGCGGTCTCGTCACGTCCACGTTGCTCACCCTGTTCGTCCTGCCCGGTCTGTACCTCTTGCTCACCGGCGGGCCGGCCGGTACCGATCCCGTTCCCTCCCACCTGGAGCCGGAACCGACCACCGCGCCGGAACTGGTCCCGTCATGACCCCCCGGAAGGCAGTGGCACCCACATGAGTAATCGCAAGAACCGTTGGGTGGCAACGTCTGTGCTGCTGGCCGGCCTCGTGTTCACCGGCGGCTGCGCGCCGACCGCGGCGGAGGTGACCGAGGACAATCCGGCACAGGTCGAACCGATCGCGGGCAGCGACCGCAGCCAGGTCATCCTCACCGAGGAGGGCGCGGGACGAGTCGGCATCCAGACCCAGCCGATCGGCGTCGCCGCCGACGGCAGCTCATCGGTGATCGCGTTGGCCGCCGTGCTGTACGACAAGGACGGCAAGACCTGGACGTACACCACCTCCGAGCCACTGACCTTCGTGCCGCAGGAGGTGGTGATCGCCCGGATCGACGGTGACACCGCGATCCTGACGTCGGGGCCGGCCCCTGGCACCGAGGTGGTCACCGTCGGGGCGGCCGAGCTGCTCGGCGCCGAATACGGGGTGCCTGGCGAATGACCGCCACCCTGCGCCGGGGCCTGATGCGCTGGATCGTCGAGACCAGCCTCCGGTTCCGGTTCATCGTGGTCGCGATCGCCCTGCTGATGATGGGAGTCGGATCGCTGCAGCTGGCGAAGATGCCGGTGGACGTGTTCCCGGAGTTCGCGCCGCCGCGGGTGGAGATCCAGACCATGTGCAACGGCCTGTCGACCGGCGACGTCGAATCCCTGGTCACCGTTCCGCTCGAACAGGTCCTCAACGGCATCGAGGGACTGGACGACATGCGCTCCAAGTCCGTCCCGCAGTTGTCCAGCATCCAGCTGATCTTCAAGCCGGACGCCGACCAGCTGCGCGTCCGGCAACTGGTGCAGGAACGGCTGGCCAACGTCACGCCCTTCCTGCCGACCTGGGCCGCGCCGCCGGTCATGCTGCCGCCGTTGTCGGCGACCAGCCGGGTGATGAAGATCGGCATGACGTCGAAGGACGATTCGCTGATCGAGATGTCCATGATGGCGTACTGGACGATTCGGGCGCGAATCCTGCGGGTCCCGGGCGTGGCCAACGTCGCCATCTGGGGCGAGCGGCTGCAGATGATGACGGTGCAGGTGGAGCCGGACAAGATGGCCGCGCAGAACGTCAGCCTCGACAGCCTGATGGAGGCAACCGCCGACTCGGTGGACTCGGGCCTGCTGCGGTTCTCCAACGGCTCGATCATCGGCACCGGTGGCTCGATCGACACCTCCGCCCAACGGCTCGGCATCCGGCATGTGCTGCCGATCGTCACCGCGGGCGACCTCGCCCACGTCACGGTCGAGAACAACGACGGCGCCCACGTTCCCATCGGGTCGGTGGCCGTCGTCAAGGAAGACCACCAGCCGCTCGCCGGTGACGCCATCGTCGACGACGGGCCGGGCCTGCTGCTGGTGGTCGAAAAGTTGCCGTGGGGCAACGCCTTGCAGGTCACCCAGGGCGTCGACGACGTGATCAAGTCGCTGCAGCCCGGGCTGCCGAACGTCGTCTTCGACACGCACATCTTCCGGCAGGCCAATTTCATCAACACGTCGATCCACAACCTCACCGAGGCGCTGCTGCTCGGCTTCCTGCTGGTGCTGGTGATTCTCGTTTCCTTCCTCTACGAATGGCGGGCGGCGCTGATCAGCCTGATCACCATCCCGCTGTCGCTGATGGCGACGCTGCTGGTGCTGTACTGGCGGGACGCGACGATCAACACGATGACCCTGGCCGGGCCTGGTGATCGCGCTGGGCGCGGTCGTCGACGACGCCATCATCGATCTGGAGAACATCACCCGGCGGCTCCGTCAGTACCGCCGCGCGGGCAGCGAGAAGTCCACTGCCGCCATCATTCTGGAGGCCTCGCTGGAGGTGCGCAGTCCCGATCGTCTACGCGACGTTGATCATCGTCGCGGCCGCGGTGCCGATCTTCCTGCTGCCCGGTCTGACCGGATCGTTCTTCCGCCCGCTCGCCGTGTCCTACACGCTGGCCATCGTCGCGTCGATGGCCGTCGCGCTGACCGTCACCCCGGCGCTTGCGCTGATCCTGCTCCGCAAGGCACCGGTGGAACGTCACGAATCGCCGCTGGTCAAGCGCCTGCAACGCGGGTACTCGGCGCGTGCTCTCGCGGATCGTGCAACGGCCGAAGAGTGCCTACGCGGGCTGCCTGGTGCTCGTGCTGGCCGGCGTCCTGGTGGTGCTCAACCTCGGCCAGTCGCTGTTCCCGACGTTCAAGGAACGCGACTTCCTCATGCACTTCCTCACCGCGCCCGGCACGTCGGTCGCGGAGGAGGCACGGATGATCACCCAGTTCAGCAAGGATCTGCGGGCCATCCCCGGGGTGCAGACCTTCGGCTCGCACATCGGGCAGGCGTTCCTCGGCGAGGAGGTGGCCGGCGTCAACTTCGGCGAGAACTGGATCAGCATCGACGAGAACGCCGACTACGACGAGACAATCGCGAAGATCCAGGAGGTGGTCGACAGCTACCCCGGGGTGTACCGCGACCTGCTGACCTACCTCAACGAGCGGATCGAGGAGGTCCTGACCGGGGCCAAGGAACCCATCGTCGTGCGGGTCTACGGGGAGGACCTGCAGACCATTCGGGACAAGGCCCACGAGATCGAGCGCAAGCTCGCCGGCATCGAGGGCATCACCGACGACCACGTCGACCTGCAGGTCGACGAGCCGCAGATCGAGGTCGAGGTCGACCTGCCGAAGGCCGCCGACGTACGGCCTGAAACCCGGCGACGTGCGCCGGGCTGCGGCCACCCTGGTCGCCGGCGAGGAGGTCGGCGACATCTTCCGGGCCGGCAAGGCCTACGACACCGTGGTGTGGAGCACCCCGGAGACCCGGAACAACGTGGCAGCCATCGGCAACCTGCCCATCGACACGCCGTCCGGCCAGATCGTCAAACTGTCCGACGTCGCCGACGGTGGTGATCAGGCCGGTCCCCAACGTGATCGAACGGGAGAACGACTCACGGCGCATCGACGTCGCGGCCAATGTGAAGGGCCGCGACCTGGGCTCGGTGGTGGCCGACGTCAAGACCGTGCTCGACGGCGTCACCTTCGAACGCGGGCTACCACGCCGAACTGCTCGGCGAATACGCCGAGCGGGAGGCCGCGCAGAAGAACCTCGGCGGCATCGGCATCATTGCCGGCCTGGCGATCCTGCTGCTGCTGCAGGTGGCCTTCGGCAGTTGGCGGCTCGCGACGCTGGTCTTCGTCACGCTGCCCGTCGCGCTCGTCGGCGGCGCGCTGGCCGCCTATATCGCCGGCGGCAATGTCTCTCTGGGTTCGCTGGTCGGCTTCTTCACGGTCTTCGGGATAGCCGCCCGCAACGGCATTCTGCTGATCAATCACTGCCAGCACCTGGAAAGACACGAAGGCATGACATTTGGTCGTGACCTGGTGCTGCGCGGGGCACGCGAACGCCTGTCGCCCATCCTCATGACGTCGCTGGCGACCGGGCTCGCGGTGGTGCCGCTGGTCGTGCTCGGGGACCGGCCCGGCCACGAGATCGAGTACCCGCTGGCGGTTGTCATCCTCGGCGGCCTGCTGACCTCGACCCTGCTCAACCTGTTCGTCGTGCCGTCCCTCTACCTGCGCTTCGGGCAGAGCAGACGCCAGCGTCGGGCGCCGCGGCCGATTCGGCCGAACCCCAACGAACCGCCCCCTGACCAACCACCGAGTTTTGCCCTCGCCGACGGGACCTGAGATGACGAATCGAATGTGCGCACGGCTGGCCGTGCTGATCGCGCTGGTCGCGACCATTGTTGATCGCCACCGCGGGTAGTGCTGGCGCTACGCGATGGTGATGAATCCGGATGGTCACGACTCGGAGGACCACGCGCCGATCACCGTGACCGTGCCGGCCGACTGCACGCCGGCCGCTGCCTTCAAGGCGAAGGATTTCCCGCACCGCGCGCGGGTGGACAACAAATGGTTCCCGCTGCGTCCCTGGCACGAACTTCGTCATGTCCGGAACCGTCGTCGACGAGCAGAAGGCGTGACCCACCAGCACGACATCGTGACGACCGTGACCGACCTGACGAAGACGATCAACGGCGTCCGCAGCATCATCGTGTTCGACCGTGACCTGGACAACGGCGAGCTGCAGGAATCGGAACTGGCCTTCATGGCGCAGGACGAGGACAACCGGGTGTGGAACGTCGGCGAGTATCCCGAGGAATACGTCGACGGGAAGCTCGACGGAGCACCGTCGACCTGGATCGCCGGCATCGCTCGGGCGAGCGCCGGGGTGGGCATGCTGCCCAAGCCGCGGGTCGGCACGGCCGCCTATCTGCAGGGGTTCGCCCCGAAGGTGGACTTCCGGGATTGCGCCCAGGTGGTGCAGACCGACCAAAGGGTCTGCGTTCCGGTGCACTGCTATCACCATGTGCTGGTCACCGAGGAGTGGGCTCCGCTCGAACCCGACGGTGGCCACCAGCTGAAGTACTACGCGCCGGGCGTCGGCAACATCAAGGTCGGCGCCATCGGCGGAGACCATGTGTTGGTGACCGAGGAGTGGGCTCCGCTCGAGCCCGACGGTGGTCACCAGCTCAAGTACTACGCGCCGGGCGTCGGAAACATCAAGGTCGGAGCCATCGGCGGGACCAACCCGGAGGTGCTGCAGCTGACCAAGCTCACCAGGCTGAACGACAAGGATCTGGCCGCGATCGCCGGCAGGTGCTCGCGCAGGACCGGCGCGGATACCGGGTGAGCCCGAACGTGTACGGACGTACCCCGGTTGCCAAGTGCGCGGACTGCTCGTAGTGGTCCGATCGGGCGATCCTCGGACAAATCAGACACTACGGGAGGAATTGCGCGTACTGTATGTACCGAGAATGATTAGGTCATCGGTGCCGAGCATCGCCTAATAGGAGCTGTGGGACCACGGAACGGACACCCAGAGTCGCCGACGCCGTGGTCGTCCTGTGCGTCGGCGCGCTCACCTTCGGCAACCTGGCGACCGTCATCCCCCTGCTCAGCCTGTGCCCGACCGCGGAGCGGGAGCTGGCCGAAGTCGATTGGCTCGGCATCGCGCTCGTGCTGATCGGAGCGGTCAGCCTGGCCTGGCGTCGGCAGGCCCCGTTGGCGGTGCTGGCCATCACGGCGACAGCCTTCTGCGCCGGCCTGTTGCTCGGCTATCCACCGGCCCAGCCGATCGCTCCGATGATCGCGCTGTATGCCCTCGCCGTGGTGCACAGCTCGCTGGTCACCGCCAGCGCCGGCGCCGCGGCGGCACTGGTGATCGTCACCGCGACCGCGACCCATCTGCACTGGCAGGCCGACTTCGACGACCGGGTATTCGAGAACCTCATGTTGCTGTCCGCAGCATGCTTGCTGGGCTACGGCATCCAGCTCAGCCGAGCCCGCAAGTCCGTTTTGCTGGCCCAAGAGGCGCGTCTGGCCAGGGAGCACGCCGCGCAGACGCAGCAGGCGGTCCGCGTCGAGAAATCCCGCATCGCCAGAGAACTGCACGACGTCGTCGCACACAACGTCAGCGTCATCACCGCGCAGGCGACCGGTGCGCAGCGGGTCTTCGACACCGAGCCGGAGCTGGCCCGGGACGCCTTGCACTCCATCGAGACCACCGGCCGGGGCGCACTGACCGAGATGCGCCGACTGCTCGGTGTCCTGCAACTGGAGACCGACGACGCGGAGATCGAACCCCAACCCGGGCTCGACCAGCTGCCCTTCCTCATCGCGCAGATGGAGCGCTCCGGGTTGCCGGTGGACCTGCAGGTCTCGGGTGAACCGCGGCCACTGTCATCGGGCGTCCAACTCAACGCCTTCCGGATCGTGCAGGAGGCGCTGACCAACACCCTCAAGCACGCCGGTCCGTCCCGGGCGCGGGTCGAATTGAGCTATCGGCCCGACCATCTGGACGTTCGGATCGTCGACGACGGCCGGGGATTCGACGCCGACGCGGTGCCCGGCCACGGACTGATCGGCATGCGCCAGCGGGCGGCCATGCTCGGCGGCGAGCTTGCGGTCCTCCAGGGCGCAGCGGGGGCGTCTCGGTGAACGCTTCGCTGCCGACGGAGGCGTAGCAGCCATGACGATCAGCGTCGTCATCGCCGACGACCAACCGCTGATGCGGTCGGCGCTGCGGATGTGCCTGTCCTCCGAGCCTGACATCGAGGTGATCGGCGAGGCGTCGGATGGGCTGGAAGCCGTGGTCATTGCGGAGCGGCTCCGGCCGGACGCGGTGATCATGGACATTCGGATGCCGACCCTCGACGGGGTGGCCGCCACCGCGCGGCTGACCGCCCCGCAACATGGGCAGCCGATTCGGGTGTTGATCATCACCACCTTCGATCTCGACGACTATGTCGTCGAGGCACTGCGCGCCGGCGCCAGCGGCTTTCTGCTCAAGGACGCCACCCCGGAGGAACTGGTGCACGCCGTTCGGGTCGTCGCGGCCGGCGACGCCCTGCTCGCGCCCAAGATCACCAGGAGACTCCTGGATCTGTACGCGCAACGACTGCCGCCCGTCCGGCGGCCGACCGCCGTGCTCAGCGCAGATCACCAAACGCGAGCAGGCCGTGTTGCTCTTGGTCGCCGAGGGCCATTCGAATGCGGAGATAGCGCAGTCGCTGCACCTGGCCGAGAGCAGCGTGAAGAGTCACGTCGGCCATCTGCTGGCCAAATTGGGTCTGACCGACCGCGTCCACCTGGTGATCTTCGCCTACGACAACGGGCTCGTGTGGCACGGCAGGCAGCCGCAACTCAGTAGCCGCCCATAGCGCAGGCGCTCGAACTGCACCGCATTCACCCGCAGCCCTCACGATCGGCCGCCCTGAACACGCGGTCCAGGAACGGATTCCAGAACTTGCCGTCCGGGTCGTACATTCGGGCCAGCCGCAGAAAGTCGGGCAGCCGCGGAAAGCGCGGCGCCAACTCGGCGGCGTCGAGTCGAAACAGCTTGCCCCAGTGCGGCCGCGGCTCGAACGGCGCCAGCGCCTCTTCGATCACCGGCAGCAGCGCGTCGACCTCGGCGGGGTGCTTTCGCCAGGTGAAGCCGATGCACGAGGCTGTCCCGCCGGTACGCGGGGCTGAGCCACAGCTCGTCGGCGGCGACGGTGCGGATCTCCGCGGCGTGCAGGTGCGGCGCGATCCGCTCGCCCAGCGACCGCAGGATCTCGAGCGCCGCCGCGCCGTGCTCACGGCCGACGAAGTACTCGGTCTGCAGCTCGTCCCCGCCGACCGACGGCGGCGCGTCCAGCCGGAAATGCGGCAGCCGCTGCGACCAGGGGCCCGGGATGCCGGCGCGGGTGTTCAGGCTGTTCGGGACCGGCAGGGTGGCGTCGTCATCCCAGGTGCCGCCGAACCTCGACGCGACCGCCGGCGGTCCGCCCGCCTCCGACGACCCGGCGTCGAGCCTGGTCTTCTGCCAGATCCACCAGACCACCGGGCCGTCGAAGCCCGTCATCAGGCTCACGCTGTACGCGCTGGCCATCACCTCGTCCAGGTCCGCCAGCACCGCGTCCCAGGACGCCCCGCGGTAGACGTCCTGCCGCACCAGGTAGCTCGGCTGGATGTCGAGGGTCAGCCGGGTGATCACCCCGAACGCGCCGAGACCGACCGCGACCGCCGGGCAGATCCGGGCTGGAACGGTCGACGGTCCGCAGCGACCCGTCCGCGGTGACGAGCTCGACGGCCGCGATCGCGGTGGCCAGGATCCCGTTGCCGTCCCCCGACCCGTGGGTGCCGGTCGCGGTCGCCCCGGCCACCGAGATGTGCGGCAGCGAACCCATGTTGTGCAGCGCGTAGCCACTCGCCTCGAGCCGGTCGGCCAGCGCCCCGTAGGTCGTCCCGGCGCCGACGGTGGCCGTCATCGCCGCGGGGTCGATCGTGACGTCGGGGGCGAGCCGATCGAGCGCGACGAGTACGCCGGGTGAATCCGCGACGGCACTGAACGAGTGCCTGGTCCCCAGGGCCCTGATCCGCTGCGCGGACGCGACCAACTCCTGCAGTTCCGGCACGCTCGATGGCCGGTGGATGGCCGCCGCGGCGTAGCGCAGGTTGCCGGCCCAGTTGTGGCCGGGCTCGGGATGCTGACCGCCTGGCATCACGACAAGCTACCCCGCCTGCCGAGTCCGGCCCCCCGCCGATGCAAAAAGACAACGTCCGGCGCGGCCGGCAAAGGTAGGGTCCACATGCTTGTGTTTCGGTCGAGGAGAGAGTATGACGGGCGATCTCGCCGCCGTCATCGATGCGGCCCGGGTCGACGCCTTCGTCGGCAGGTCGACCGAGGTTGCCATCTTCCGGTCGGCGCTGGCTGGGCATGGCGCGCTGCGGGTGCTGTTCATCCACGGGCCGGGCGGCATCGGCAAGACCACCCTGCTGCATCAGTTCCGGATTCGCGCCCGGGACGCGGGCCGGCCGGTTGTCGGCCTGGATGGGCGTGACATCGACTGCAGCCCAATGGGTTTCCTGGAGGCATTCGACGCCGCGGGCAACCCGGCTGCTGCCGCAGATCCGTTCGTGCTGCTGGTCGATGGCTACGACCGGTTGTTCGCGCTGGACGACTGGGTCCGGCAGACCTTTATCCCGTCGCTGCCATCGGACTGCGTGGTCGTGCTGGTCAGCCGGGAACCCCCCGCGCGCGCCGTGGCGCACCGATCTCGGTTGGCGCGCGCTCGCCGGTGTCCGGCAACTCGGCCCGCTCGACGACACCGAGAGCGTCGACCTGCTGACCCGATTCGCGGTTCCCGCGACACTTCATCCCCGGTTGACCGCGCTCGGTCGGGGTCATCCGCTCACCCTGGCGCTGCTGGCAGACTCCGCGGTGATCGGCGTGGTGCCCGACAGCCTCGCCGACGCGCCGGATCTGGTCGCGGCCCTGGCCGCGCAGGTGGTCGGCGAGCCACCCGACGAGGCGCATGCGCTGGGCTACGCACTGTGCGCCCTGGCGTGGCTGACCACCGAGGACCTGCTGCGAACCGCGGTCGGCGATCGAGCCGCTCAGGTGTGGACCTGGCTGGAGAACCGGCCGTTCATCACCCGCGGCGTCGACGGCCTCTACCCGCACGACCTGGTGCGCGACGTGCTGGCGGCCGACCTGCGGCGACGCTCACCGGAGACCTACCGGCGGGTGCAGCGGATCATCCACCTCGAGGCGATCACCGCGTTGCGCGGTTCCGACCCCGCGCAGCGCCAATTGTGGGCCCACCAGAAGTTGTACCTGCACCGCCGCAGCCCGCTGTCCGGATCGTTCTGGGCGCTGCGGGACCGTGGATCGGCGGCCGTGGTGCCCGGCCAACCCGGCGATCATCCCGATGTGCTCGACCTCGTCGAGCGATTCGACGGTCCGGCCAATGCCCGACTCGCGGCGCAATGGCTCGACGCGCAGCCGGAGAACCTGTCCGTGGTGCGTTCGCCGACGGGGATCGCCGGGTTCGTGCTGCAGGTGGTGTACCCGACCGATCCCGCGCTGATCGACGACGATCCGATCGTCCGCAACGACGATCGAGGTGGCCACCGGGATCTCCCCGGCCCGCCCCGGCGAGCAGATCAGCATCGGTCGATTCATTGCCGGACGGGAGGACTACCAGCGGGACGCCTACGCGGTGCTGACCGGCTGCGTCGGGTCGACCGTCATGTGGCTCACCCGGCCACTCGCCTGGTCGTTCGTGGCCACCGTCGACCCGGAGTTCTGGGGGCCGTGCTTCGAATACCTCGGTCTCGATGCTCGGGCGTGCACGAGCTTCGACGGCCGGGAGTACACCCTGTTCGGCATCGATTGGCGGCGCCTGCCGATCGACGATTGGCTCGAGCTGATGTCCGAACGCGAACTCACCGGAGAATCCGGGCCGATTCCGGCGGACCTGCTTCGCCCGGCACCGCTGCCGCGTGCGCAGTTCGATCACGCGGTGCGGGCCGCGCTGCGCGACCTGAGCAGCCCGGAACGCCTGCGCCGCAACCCGTTGATCACCTCCCGGCTGGTGTCCGGGCGGACCGGCGAGCAGGGCGCCCGGCTGCGGCAGGCGATCCTCGCCGGCATCGACCGGATCGGTGGGCAGCCGCGCACCGCATCGCTGCCCCGCGTGCTCGACCGGACGTTCGTGCACGCTGCCGCGTCCCAGGAGGCCGCCGCCGCGGTGCTCGACCTGCCGTTCTCGACCTATCGGCGGCACCTGGCCAAGGCGGTCGACGCCCTCACCGACGTGCTGTGGTCGGTGGAGATCGGCGATGTCCGGCTGCCGCAGGATCGCTGACCGGGCTGAGTACTGACCGATCCGGGCACCGATTGAGCACCAGGTGACCTGGTAGGTGAGCAGTCGGCCGGCCCACCATGCGTTCACCCCAGAGATTCGAGAGGTGAACCATGGCGAAGATCATCGTCCTCGGGGCCGGCATGGTCGGGATGTCGACCGCACTGCTGCTGGCCAACGACGGACATCAGGTGACGGTCCTCGAACGCGACCCGGCGCCGGCACCAGAGCCGGCCACGCGCATGGGACGACTGGCAACGACCCGGGGTCGGCCAGTTCCGGCAGGTGCACTTCCTGCTGCCCCGCTGGCACGCCGAGATGCGCCTGGAGTTGCCCGAGGTGCTGGACGAACTCACTGCGGCCGGTGGATACCGGATGAATACCGTTGGCATGCTGCCGATCTCGTTGACCGGCGGGGTCCGACCCGGTGACGAGCGCTTCGACACCGTCACCGCCCGCCGGCCGGTCGTCGAGGCGGCGGTGGCCGCGGTGGCCGCCCGTACCGCCGGCATCCAGGTGCTGCGCGGGGTCGCGCGTCACCGGGCTGATCGCCGGACCGGAGCGGGTCACCGGAGTTCCGCACGTCGTCGGTGTGCTTGCCCATGACGTCGCCCTGCGCGCCGACCTCGTCGTCGACGCCACCGGCCGTCGATCGGCGGTGCCCACGCTGGTCGAGGCCATCGGCGGTCACCGCCCGTCGGAAAGCCGAACCGAGTCGGGGTTCGTCTACTACGCCAGGCATTTCCGGTCGGCGACGGCCGGCGGCCGGCCCGCGGCGACGGCCACCCTGCTGAGCCACTTCGACAGCGTCTCCCTCCTGACCCTGCCCTGCGACAACGACACCTGGGCCGTGAATATCGTCGCCTCGTCGCGCGACAAGGCCGCGCGAGCGTCTGCGGGACGAGGACACCTGGCAACGGGTGGTGTCGCTGTATCCGCATCAGGCGCAGTGGGCCTGCGGGGTGCCGATCACCGGAGTGCAGGGCTTCGCCGGGATCGAGGATCGTTGCCGCAGTTACGTCGTCGAAGGCGCGCCGATCGTCACCGGGCTGGTCGCGGTCGGCGACGCCTGGGCGTGCACCAACCCGTCGCTCGGCCGGGGTGCCTCCTTCGGCATCGCGCACGCCCGGATTCTGCGGGACGTGCTGCGCGAATGCGCCGCAGGTGACAATCCAGAGGATGCGGTACAGGTCTTTCACGAGGCGACCCGGCTCCAATTGCTGCCACTTTTCGACCAGACGGTGACCTCCGCCCGCCACCGGCTCGCGGAGATGGACGCGAACATCGACGGTGCGGAATATCAGACCGCGGATGTCGGCTGGTCGATGGGCAACGCGTTGCACGCCGCGGCGTTCCGCGACCCGGACCTGCTCCGCGCCTATGTTTCGATCGCCGCGATGATCGCGACGCCTCGAGCAGGCGATGGCCACTGCGGGGCTGGCCACGCGGGTCATGTCACTGAGCGCGAACGCTCCGCGGTATTTCCTACCAGGGCCGAGCCGGTCCGAGCTGCTGGCGGCGCTCACCGCGGGCGTGCCGGTCCTCGCCTGAGCGCGCACTGGTCCCGTGGAACGCGCTGATCAGGGCATCGGCGCGGAGCAGATACTCCAGTCACACGTCAATCGGTTGCGGGGGCCAGCACGATATCGAACCGCACCCGCGACCAGGTGGATCCCGCAACGTCGCGGCCGTCCGGCGTCGGGGTGCCCGCCGCGTTCGGCTCGAAATCCTTGATGAGGGACTCCTTGACGCCGAAAACGCTGTCCGACGCCAACCGTTCGTCGCCGCGCACGAAGATATGCGTGACGAGGGTGCGGTGGCCCGCCGCGGTCACCATGAAATGCAGGTGCGAGGCCCGCATCGGCGATCGCCCGACGGCGGCGAGCATCCTGCCGACCGGCCCGTCGTCCGGGATGGGGTACGGGGTCGGGGTGACGGCCCAGAACGCGTAGTGCCCCTGGTCGTCGGCGAACAGCTGCCCGCGCGCCGCGGTCCGGGTGTCGTCGTACTGGACGTCGTAGAACCCGTCCTCGTCGGCCTCCCAGACATCGATGTGCGCGCCGGCCACCGGGTTTCCATCGGTGTCGGTGATGGTGCCCTCGACCCAGCACGGCTCCCCGGCGGCGCCGCCGGCGATGTCGCCGCCGATCTCGATCAGCGGAGCGTCCTGAGTGAAGAACGGCCCGAAAACCGTTGCCTCGGTGGCCTGGCCGTACACCTCGTTGTTGATCGCCACGGTTTGCATGGACGCGCCGAGCACGTCGGACAGCAGGATGAATTCCTGCCGGTGATCGGTGGTGATGTGCCCGGTCTCGGTGAGGAACTCAATACCCTGTTGCCATTCGGTCTCGGTCAGCCGCACCTCGCGCAGGAAGGCGTGCAGGTGCCGGGTGAGTGCCTGCAGCAGCTGTTTCAACCGTGCGTCAGCCGCGCCGTCGAACGATGCGACAACCTGCCCGACGAGCTCCTGCTCGCGGGCCAGTTGCTCGGCGGACAGCGTCGGTGTCTCGATGCGGTGCGAGCAACTGTCTCATCGCGGATCAGCTCCATCCCAGGCCGCCAGCAGCAGTCGCTGCAGGTTGTCGGTCGTCACGGCTATTGGATTGCTGACGGGCACTGCCGGCAGGATGGCGGCGGCGGCCGCGGGAATGTCCTCGCGGTGAAAACCCACGTCCCGCAGCGCCTGTGGCGCGTCGAGCCGGGTCCGCAGGGCCTGCAGGCCGTCGATGGCCCGGTCGGCGTCGAATGCCGCGGCGATGACGGCGCTCCGCGTCCGGTGCGCCCGGGGCGTTGAAGGCCAGCACGTACGGCAGCACGATGGCGTGCGTCTGGGCGTGCGGCAGGTCGTACTTGCCGCCAAGCACATGGCAGATCTTGTGGTGCAGCCCCGACCCGGCGGACGCGAACGCCACCGCGGAAAGGTAGGCGCCGTACAGAGTGTGCTCGCGGCCGTCGAGCCCGCTGGGGTCGGCGAGCACCGCCGGCAGACCACGGCGCAAGGCCCGGATGCCCTCGGCCGCGATCGCCTGATCGATCGGGTCGGTACGCGGCGCCCACATCGAGTCCACGCAGTGCGCGAGCGCGTTCAGCCCAGAGGCGACGCTGATCGGCACCGGTAGGGACAGGGTCAGCGCGGCGTCGTAGACGATGACGCCGGGCAGCACCCGGGCGTCGACGCCGGTGGTCTTCGTCCCGCCCTCGGTGAGGCCCCAGACGTTCGTGGCCTCCGATCCGGCGTAGGTGGTCGGCACCGCGATGATCGGCAGTCCGGTGGTCAGCGCGATGGCCTTGGCCAGTCCGGTGGTGGACCCGCCGCCGACGCACAGCAACAGGTCGACCCCGTGTTCGGTGGCGGCGGTGCGGGCCTTGTCGGCGACCTCGACCGGGACGTGCATCACGATGTCGGAGTACCGCAGCGCGACCGGAATCTCGGCGGCGAGTTGATCGGCGAACTGCTGTTCGGTCGCCGAGGCGATCACCATCACCGCCGCCGCACCGAGCCGCTTGACCTCCCGAACCACATTGGCCAACGCGTCGCCGGAGCCGAAAAGCACCCGCTGCGGCTGGGTTTCGTGCTCGAAGCGCAGCGTCATGCAGCCGGCCCAGAATGCCGGCCATCGCGGCGAACAGGGCATTCTGCGGGTCGTCCGGCAGCGTCATCGACCGCCACCCGACGTGCTTGTCCGGGCGGACCAGGATCGCGCCGTCCTCGGCCACCTCCCGGGCCCGTGCCCAGTCGAAGTACAGGTCGGTGACCTCTCGGCCGGGGCCGATGACCACCACGGCGAGCGGCACCCCGAGGTCGCCGGCGACCTTCTCCGCCGCGGCCACCCAGGCCTCCCCGGCGATGCCGGTGATCAGGGTGAACCTGGTCACCGGCGCGAGGTCGTGGGTGGAGAGCCTGGCCCGGTTGTCGCCCACCCAGACGTGCGGGAACCGCGAGCCCGGCACTGTCGACGCCTGGTAGTAGAGCTCGGGATCCCTGGTCGGCTCGGGTCGCGGCGTGCCGTCGGGGACCACCGCGGTCGACTCGTAGAACTGGCCGAGTTCGACGCCGTGCGCGTTGAATTCGTAATTCTTCAGCTCCATCGCCGCGACCAGGGCCGCCCGCTTGGCTGCACCCGCGGGGGTGTTCAGCTTCCGCTCGTTGATGCTCTCGATCATCTGGGCCTCGGTCTCGGCGGCCGTCACCCCGAGCACATCGAAGAACTGGACGAATTCGCGGCTGGACTTGTTGGCCCGCAACACGATCTGCCGGGCCACCGGCGCGCGTTCGGTGGAATACGTGTCCAGCAACGACGAGTCGGCCTGGCCGCGCAGCACCGCGGCGAGCTTCCACGCCAGGTTGTAGGAATCCTGAATCGAGGTGTTCGAGCCGAGGCCGTTGCTCGGCGGATGCCGGTGGATCGCGTCACCGGCGCAGAACACCCGGCCCGATTGCAGGTGGGTGGCGTACATCTCGTTGTTGCCCCAGAGCGAAGAGCCGAGGATCTCCACGTCGAGATCTGGGGTGCCCAGCAGGCTCCGGACGATCTGCGTCGCCGCCGGCACGTCCACCGACGGCGCCGGCCCGTTGATGTCGTAACCCCAGACGACCAGCCATTCGTCCCATGGCCGGACCATCCGGACCAGCCCGGCGCCGATCCCGCCGACGTTGGACCCCGGCTGGATCACCCAGTACAGCACCGACGGCCGGTGCGCGACGAGGTGTGAAATGTCCGCGCGGAAGGTGATGTTCATCGAGCCGGCGATGTCCATCCGGCCTTCCATCGGCAGGTCGAGGTCCGCGGCCACCGCTGACCGGGCGCCGTCCGCGCCGATCAGGTATTTGGCCCGGATGGTGTAGTCGACGCCGGTCAGCCGGTCCCGCACCCGCACGTCAACACCGTCGGCATCCTGGGTGTGCGACAGGTATTCGGTGGAGAAGCGGGTCTGGGTGCCGCGCATGGTGGCGTTCTTGACCAGGATCGGCTCGAGGTAGGTCTGCGGGATGTCGCAGGTGAGCGATGGCGACGCGAGTTGGTAGTCGGCCTCCCGGGCGGGGTGGGTGCCCCAGGTCAGGATCCGGCCGATCTCCTCGCCCGCGATGGACGTGCAGAACACCGTGTCGCCGATCAGCTCATGCGGGGTGGCGTCGGCGAGCACCTGATCCTCGATGCCCAGGTCGCGGAAGATTTCCATGGTGCGCTGGTTGGTGATGTGCGAGCGGGGCGTGTTCGCCGTCCAGCGGTACTTCGTGATCATCACGTTGTCCACGCCGAGGGTGGACAGAAACAGTGCCGCCGACGATCCGGCCGGACCGGATCCGACGATCAGGACATCGGTCTGCAGTGAGGTCTGCGGAACCTCGGTGTCAACGATTCCGTCGTCGAACGCTGGCATCGGACCTGCCCTTCCTTCGGCCGGCCGACCACGGTGCCGGGGCTGAGCAGAGTGTCGTCGCTTACCTCTCTGCAGAGAAGGGCCAATCCTCAACCTGGCCGAAATCCGCCTGCGATGGCGGAAACACGCCGTCGATCACCGCGGCCGAGCGTGCTTGCACGCGCAGGTCTGCTGGCCGCAAGCCGTAACGCTCCTTGAAGGCGCGGGCAAAATGCGTCGGCGACCCGAGACCGCAGCGGCGGGCGACCTCGGAGGTGGGCAGCGAACGGAGGGCGGCATCGGTGAGCATCCGGTGGGCCAGCGCGAGGCGCCTGCCCAGGATGTATTGCGGGACGCTGGTGCCCTGCTCGGCGAAGATCCTGGACAGCTGCCGGTCGCTCAGCCCGATGCCTGCCGCGACCCGCGTCGCGGACAGCCGGTGGTCCGCCAGCCGGCGATCGATGAAGATCCTGGCCGCGGTGAGATTGGCGGACGCGGCCGGCCCATTGCCTGGTCGGCCGCGAGGTACGAGTCGGGTGCCATTCGATACATGCATGCTGGCTGCCCACCTTTGGCTGTCAGCATGCAGTGCGACCTCCAGCAGATCGAGCACGGTGTGTTCGGCGGCGCTGAACGGTGCGGCCGGATCGACGGCCCGCCCGACGAGCGTCGCCAGAGCGTGCGCGTGGGCGTTCCCGCCTGCGGCGAAATCAACGACAGTGGGGCCCGAACCGCGGTCATGCCGGTGATGTCGGCGAAGAGCGCGCGTGGCACGACAACGGCCAGCTCTTGCAGTCCTTGGGCGAATCCGCGCAGGAACGGCCGATCGACGTCGCACACCAGCATTTGCCCCGGGCGCAGGATGCGCACGCCGTCCTCGCAGTAGAAGAAGGCCTCCCCCACCAGCGTGAAGTACAGCGCGACGGCATCCGCGGGATCAGCTGCGGATCAGCTCCGCCGAGCGCTCCACGGTGTGCGAAGTGCCGGTGACCCTGGCCAGCCGGATCCGGTCCAGCTGCACGTTGAGCTCCGTGGCGCCGAGCGGCAATCCGTCCAACGTCTTGCACCGCAAGCCGATCAACGCCGCGGCATTGTGGTCCTCCCACAGTTCGACCCGGTGTTCCTCGGGCACATCGGCGGTCGAGAAGGCGACCATCGTCGAGGAGGGGCCGCCTGGCTGGGTCACCAGGCGATTATCCGCCGGACCTCGCCGCGAAGCAGGATCGGTGGCTCACCGCTCGACCACCGATTCCGCGCCGACCGTCGCCCTGGTCCTGGTGGTGACCGTCAGCACCACCACGAGCGCCGCGAGCACCCCGGCGGTGACGTAGAGCGGTGCCGGAACGAACGAGTCCGCCAGCACCAGTACGGCCGCGGTGCCGAACGACCATGGGATCAACCGGCGGCGCCCCTGATGAGCGTGCAGGGCGGCGACCGTCACCAGGTAGATCGCCACCGGCACCGTGGTCGCCATGCTGGACAGCACATAGCCGATGCCCTCGGTGCGTTCCTGCTGGTAGTTGACGGCAACGACCAGGCCGGCCCCGACCGCCGCCGCCGAGGCGAACACGAAGTAGTGCGCGTACCCCCAGAGGAACGACGTTGCGCATCGAATCCAGCCGCGGGGTGGCCTCGTGGTCGAAGTAGATCCACCACAGGCAGAACAGCGTGACGATCCCGGCGACGGCCAGCCCGATCAGCGTTGCGCTGTCCTCGCTACCGTCCAGCGCGGATTGGAACGCGATGGTCGCGGCGGTCACCGATTCGCCCAGCACGATCACCGTGAACAGGCCGTATCGCT
Source organism: uncultured Actinomycetota bacterium (assembly GCA_963695045.1). Lineage (GTDB taxonomy): Bacteria > Actinomycetota > Actinomycetes > Mycobacteriales > Nakamurellaceae > Nakamurella. The sequence goes on along the minus strand of CAVOFW010000017.1, from coordinate 824,130 downwards.
CGGCGATGTGGTGCGGGTGAAACGTCGTCATGCTGGCCCGTTCGGCGATCACGGGCACCGACAAGTTCCGCAGCCACCAGCAGCAGGAACCCGGGGATGAACCACGCCGTCGGCACCAGCAACAGCAGGACCCAGCCGAGTTGGGTGATGCTGATGCCGACGGCGTAGCGCAGGGCGGTCCTCCGGCGGGGCGGATCCGAGCGGCCGCAGCCCGTAGCCATTGCGTCACCATGGCCAGCCGCATGATCACGTAGCCGACCACGATGGTGGTGCTGCCGTCGCCGGCGAAGACGCTGGGAATCCCGGCCGCCATCACCAGCGATCCGCAGATCTGCACCAGCACGGTCACCCGGTACGGCACGTCGTCGGTGTCGTAGGCGGAGGCGAACCAGGTGAAGTTCATCCACGCCCACCAGATCGCGAAGAACATCAGCACGTAGCTGACAACGCCGCTGGCGACATGGTTCTCGATGAACGAGTGGTCAAGCCCGGCGGCCGCCTGGGCGACCGCGACCACGAAACACAGGTCGAACAACAACTCCAGCGGCGTCGACACCCGATGGCTCTCGTCGGGCCGCCGGGCGCGCATCGGGACGTACCAGGGTCGGGCCTCGGGCTGCTCGGTCATGGCCGCCGGTCAGAAGTCGAAGCCACCGCCACCGTCGAAGCCACCCCCATCGAAGCCACCGCCGTCGAAGCCACCGCCACCGTCGAAGCCACCCCCCATGTCGCCACCGGAATCGCCGCCGAATAATCACCGCCGCCATCGCCGCCCCCGTCGCCGGAGTCGGTCATGCCCGCGTCATACCCGGCGTCGTAGCCGCTGTCCCAGCCGCCACCCATGCCGGCCATCCCGGCGAACAGGCGTCGACGCGACCAGGTAGCTGCCGACGCCCCAGGCACCGGCGACCAGCGCCGGCCGCCACCAGGGCTCGGAGTACCAGCCCTGCGGCACCGGCCGGCCGGCGACCATGCCGCCCGGGTAGTAGTGCTGGGTGCGCGGCCCCGGCTGCGGGGAGGCCTCGTACTCGTGTCCCTCGACGTTCACCGCACGGTCCTCGGACACCGCGCCGGCCTGCTTCTGGCCGGGGATCGGCGGCAGTTCGGGCCCGGGGTCGAGGCCGAGCGAGGTCCTGGCCGCGCGGACGTAGTACAGGCCCTCGTAGGCGGTCTGCTGCGCGAGCCGGTACTGCTGGGCCGACTTCGCCTGCTCGACCTGGGAGCCGGCGGCGGTGAACCGCTCGGACGCGTCGGCCAGCGCCTGCCGGGCGGCCGGGTCGTCCTTCGGGTCCAGCGCGTAGACCTGCCCGCCGAGCCGCTCGACCCAGCGCCTGGCCTCGGCCTGCGAGTCCTCCAGCGCCTTGGCGGCGGTGGCATTGCGCTGGCGCACGTAGTAGACGCCGGCGACCACGATGGCGGCGATGATCACGATCCACAGCAGCGTGTCCACTGATCGTCCCTTTCCACATCTTGTTCGGACAACCATTCGTTGCCGTTGTCCTTGGGTCAACGCATCTTCGGTGACGTTCGTTCCTGTGCGGACGCGCTGAGCGCCGTCAGCGCCGGCGCTTGCGGGTGCCGAACACCGACCGGCCGAGCGCGCCGCCCAGCGAGGTGCCGAGCGACTTCATGAACGACGTGACGACCGGGTTGTTCAGCACCTCGCCGATGCCGCCGCCCGACTCGTCCGACGCCTGGCCGCGTGGCTGCGCTTCGGCGCCCTGGGGGCCTGCGGTGCCGGCGCGGCCGCCGGGGTGTCGTCGGTGTACGGGTTGTAGGGCTCTGGCGTCAGCGTCGGCCAGCCGTCGGCGCCGAGGGTCGGCCCGCCGGTGCCGGCCGGGACGCTGGGGACGGTCGGGATGGTGACCGGGCCGGCGCCCGGCGGGGCGGTCGGCGCGACCCGGGCGGTGAGCATCTCGTAGGCGGACTGCCGGTCGACGTCCTGGCCGTACTTGGCCATCAGCGCGGACGCCGCCGACCGCGGCGGCGATCGTCGGCGGCCGGCGCCGGCGCCATCAGCGAGCGCGGCGCCCGGACCCTGGTCCAGGCCACCGGGGTCGGCGCGCCCCGCTCGGACAGCACCGTGACGATCGCCTCGCCGGTGCCGAGGCTGGTCAGCGCGCTGGAGAGCTCGTAGTCCTCGGTCACCGGGTAGGTCTTGACGGTCGACTTCAGCGCCTTCTGATCGTCCGGGGTGAACGCCCGCAGCGCGTGCTGGATGCGGGCGCCGAGCTGGGACAGCACCGGCCCGGGCACGTCGGTGGGCAGCTGGGTGCAGAAGAAGACCCCGACGCCCTTGGACCGGATCAGCTTGACCGTCTGCTGCACGGCCTGCAGGAACGCCTTGGACGCGTCGGCGAACAGCAGGTGCGCCTCGTCGAACAGGAAGACCAGCTTCGGTTTGTCCAGGTCGCCGACCTCCGGCAGCTCCTCGAACAGCTCGGCCAGCAGCCACATCAGGAAGGTGGAGAACAGCACCGGGTTGGTCTGCAGCTCGGCCACCTCGAACAGGGTGATGATGCCGCGGCCGTCCGGCGCGAGCCGCAGCAGATCGGCGACCTCGAGCTCGGGCTCGCCGAAGAACCGGTCGCCGCCCTGCGCGTCCAGGTTGGTCACCGCCCGCAGGATCACCCCGGCGGTGGCCTTGGACACCCCGCCCAGCTCGCGCAGATCGGCCTTGCCCTCGTCGCTGGTCAGGTGCATGATCACCGCCCGCAGGTCCTTCAGGTCCAGCAGCGGCAGGGTGCGCTGGTCGGCCCAGTGGAAGATCAGGCCCAGGGTCGATTCCTGGGTGTCGTTGAGCCCCAACACCTTTGACAGCAGGATCGGGCCGAACGAATCGATCGCGGCGCGGATCGGCACCGCGTTGCCGGCGCCGGCGAGGCTGAGGAACTCGACCGGGAAGGCCGCGGCCGCCCAGTCGTCGCCGGTCTCCGCGGCGCGCTGGGTGATCCGGTCGCCGGGCTCGCCCGGCGCGAACAGGCCGGTCAGGTCGCCCTTGACGTCCGGGATCAGCACCGGCACGCCGGCCGCCGACAGTTGCTCGGCGATCACCTGCAGGGTCTTGGTCTTGCCGGTGCCGGTGGCCCCGGCGACCAGGCCGTGCCGGTTGAACATCGCCAGCGGGATCCGGACCAGCGCGGTCGGGTCGGCGACGCCGTCGATCACCACGGACCCGAGCGTCACGCTGGCCGCCGTCGTGTCGTAGCCGCGGGCGATGCGCTGGGCGGCCTCGATCGTGCTGGCCGATGACGGCGTGCTCATGAGGCTCCCCCGGGTCGGTGATCACCGGCAGCCTAGCCACCGAGGGCACCCGCGGCGCGGGTTGCCCGCCGGACGCCGGCCGCACCGCTCCGGGCACTCCGTTGCTCCACCACGACTGCGGCACCGTCTAGCGACCCACGCCCGACCAGCGCGTCGGCCGGACTGCGGACTGCCGTCGCTGCGGACTGTCGGACCATGCGACTAGGGTCCGGAATGTGAACGACAGACTGGTGTGGGTGGACTGCGAGATGACCGGGCTGAACCTGGCGACGGACAAGCTGATCGAGATCGCGGCCCTGGTCACCGACAGCGACCTGAACATCCTCGGCGACGGCATCGACGTGGTGATCCACGCCAGCGACGAGGACCTCGCGGCCATGCCCGAGGTGGTGGTCGCGATGCACGCGAAATCCGGTCTGACCGAGCGGGTCCGGGAGTCGACGGTGACGCTGGAGGAGGCCGAGCGGACTGGTCCTCGACTACGTCCGCGAGCACGTCCCGGAGCCCAACGTCGCCCCGCATCGCCGGCAACTCCATCGCCACCGACCGCGGGTTCATCAGCCGGGACATGCCGACCCTGGACGCGCACCTGCACTACCGGATGATCGACGTCTCCAGCATCAAGGAGCTCTGCCGGCGCTGGTACCCGCGGATCTACTTCGGCCAGCCGCCGAAGGAGATGACGCACCGGGCGCTGACCGACATCACCGAGTCGATCCGCGAACTCGCCTACTACCGGGGCACCGCCTTCGTCGCTCCGCCCGGCCCGAACACCGACCAGGTGCAGGCGGTGGCCACCGAGGTGGCCAGCAAATACAGCAGCTGACGCCCTCGTCGCGGCAAACCGGGACGGACGGGCCTCGCGCATCGGTTAGACTTCCTCGGTCCGCGCGGCCGACGACCTCCTGGGTCGGCAGGCAGGCGGCATGGTGGGCGTAGCTCAGCTGGTAGAGCTCCGGCTTGTGGTGCCGGTGGTCGCGGGTTCGAGCCCCGTCGCTCACCCCAGTATTAGCGCAGGTCAGGGCCAGTCTGGATGATCTTCGTTGACAGATTCGGCGAATCTGTTGACGCGGACGTCCGGACTGGCCCTGTTCTCGTGTTGAGCTAGCCTGCCAAGCCGAGGAAGACCAACATCAGCCGCTCGACCTCGACCAACTGCCGAGCCGTGAGTCGTCCGATCCGCCGGGTGACGTTGCGACGGTGGACCGCGCTGATCTTGTCGACCATCACCCAGCTCGGCACATCCAGCCCGCTGACGCTGTCGGCGCCCACCAACACACGCGTCAGCGGCGCCGGGTGATCACCGGAGGTCAGCGGGCACACCACCATCGAGGCGGTGGCGTCGAACCGGTCGTCCTGGACGATCAGGGACGGGCCGGGTTTCGAGGCGTACACACCGCCAGCGGCCGTCCAGATCTCGCCGCGTTTCACGGCAGGTCGTCCCAGACGGACATCTCATCGACCCAATCTTGAACAGCTGGGTCGGCCCGGTCTGCGGCGGCGAGGACAAGGGATTGTTCGTGGGCGGCCTTCGCGAACTCCGGGGAGTTGACATCTGGCACCCAGAACCGCATCTCCCGGAAGCCGCGCTCCTTCATGCGCCTGCGGTGAGCCTTCACCCGGTCGTTGACGGACATCTCACGATGTTACGCGTAACGGTGCGAAGTGTTGGCGGTTGATCACGCCGAAGCCCGCGGGACATCCGGTCGACATCGGTGCCTGACATGGTCCAGGCTGAGAGCGCCCAGCATCAGTCACAGCGTTCACCGCGGCCCGGTGACCGCCCTGCCCACCAGGAGGCCACCCCGTGAGCGCAGCAGCGCCGTCGGTCACCGTCATCTCCGGATGCGCGATCGCCACCGTCGATGCCCAGGCCAGCGAATACCCGATCGGTCACCTGGTGGTCGAGGGCGGCCGGATCGTCGCGGTCGGCGCTGGGCCGGCCGACCCGTCGTGGCGGGACCGCGCGGACCGCTGGGTCGACGGCACCGGACTGCTCGCCACACCGGGCTTCGTGAACACCCATCACCACCTCTACCAGTGGATCACCCGCGGCTACGCCCAGGACGAGACGCTGTTCGGCTGGCTGACCTCCCTCTACCCGGTCTGGGCCGGCATCGACGAGGAGACCGTCGAGGCCGCGGCATCGGCGAACCTGGGCTGGATGGCGCTGTCCGGCACCACGCTGACCACCGACCATCACTACGTCTTCCCGCAGGCCGGCGGCGACGTCCTCGGCGCCACCATCGAGGGCGCCCGGACCATCGGGCTGCGCTTCCACCCGACCCGCGGTTCGATGGACCTCGGCACCTCCTCCGGCGGACTGCCGCCGGAAAGCGTCGTGCAGACCACCGATGTCGCGCTGGCGGCCACCGAGGCGGCGATCGCACGCTGGCACGACCCGTCGCCGGATTCCATGCTGCAGATCGCCGTCGCGCCCTGCTCGCCGTTCTCGGTGACCAAGGAGCTGATGACGGGCGCCGCGGAGATCGCCCGCGCGCACGGCGCCCGGATGCACACCCACCTCTGCGAGACGCTGGACGAGGAGGCGTTCTGCCTGGAGAAGTACGGCCGCAAGCCCGGCGAATACGTCGAGGATCTCGGTTGGCTCGGCCCGGACGTCTGGTTCGCCCATGTGGTGTGGCCGACCACGGACGACATCGCCCGGTTCGCCGCGACCGGCACCGCGGTCGCGCACTGCCCGACCTCCAACGCCCGGCTCGGCTCCGGGATCGCGCCGGTCGCCGACATGCTCGCCGCCGGCGTTCCGGTCGGGCTCGGCGTCGACGGGTCGGCGTCCAACGAATCGGGCCGGATGGACGAGGAACTGCACCAGGCGCTGCTGGTCGCCAGGCTGCGCGGCGGGTCCACGTCGATGAGCGCCCGGCAGGTGCTGTCGATGGCCACCATGGGCGGTGCCCGGGTGCTGGGCCGGCAGGACGACCTCGGATCGCTGGAGGTCGGCAAGCTCGCGGACATCGCGCTGTGGCGGGTGGACGGCGTCTCCGGGGTCGACATCACCGACCCCGTCTGCGCTCTCGTCTTCGGCACCCGATCGCCGCTGGAGCTGCTGCTGGTCGGCGGGGTGCCGATCGTGGAGCAGGAGCAGTTGGTGCGGGCCGACATCGGTGACCTGGCGGCGCGTTCCGGCGCGGCGTCCGCCACGCTGGCGAAACGGGCGGCCGGTAGGCTCCTCACCCGCTGAAATAGTCCATGCCCATCGCCCGGCGAACCTGATCCAGGGTGCCGACTGGCCGTCGCCGTGGCCCGCGCGGAGCCGTCCAGCAGCACCCCGTCCAGATAGCCGACGTCGGTGAGCAGCTCGGCCCGGCGCCGGCGCAGCTCACGCAGCGACTCGTTGATCACCTCGGTGGCCAGCGCCTTCAGCCCGGCGGCGCCGCCGTCGCCGACCTGATCGGCAACCTGCCGCGGGTCGGCACCGGTGAGCGCCGCCACGATGGTCAGCAGGTTCGCCACCTGCGGCCTCGCGACCGGGTCGAAGGTGATGCGGCGCAAGCCATCCGAGCGGGCGGACCGGATGATGGCGGCCGTCTCGTCCTCGGTGGCACCCAGCGGGATGGTGTTGCCCCTGGTCTTGGACATCTTCGCCCCGTCGATGCCCTGCACCGCCGGAGTCGCTGGACAGCAGGGCCTCGGGTTCGGTGAAGACGGCGCCGTAGCGGTCGTTGAACCGTCGCGCGATCAGCCTGGTCAGTTCGACGTGCGGCAGCTGATCCTTCCCCACCGGCACGAGAGTGCCGTGCTGGCCGAGGATGTCGGCGGCCTGATGCACCGGATAGGTGAGCAGCAGCGCGCTCATCGAGCGGCGGGAGGCGAGCGCCTCGGCCTTGACCGTGGGGTTGCGGTTCAACTCGGCATCCGAGACCAGCGACAGGAACGGCAACATCAGCTGATTCAGCGCCGGCACCAGCGAATGCGCGAAGATGACCGAGCGGTCCGGGTCGATGCCGGCCGCGAGGTACTCGGCGATCAGCATCCGAACCCGATCGCGCAGCGGGCCGGTCCCGTCCCGGTCGGTGATCACCTGGTAGTCGGCGATGACAACAGTGACGGGGCAACCGGTTTCCTGCAGCCGTACCCGGTTGGCCAGAGTGCCGAGGTAGTGCCCGAGGTGCAGCGGCCCGGTCGGCCGGTCGCCGGTGACGATGCGCTCGACCGGTGTCGGCCTGGTGCGTCACGCGGTTCAGCGAGTCTGGATGGTCCGTCGATGACGGTGATGCGGGTCGTGGATGGTGATCGTCATGATGGAGCTCCTTCGGTAGTCGGCAACCGATGGAGGTGGGTGCCGACCGCTCGAGGGAGCAAGTGGCTGTCAGACCCGGCCGCGCATCGGCGGCCGGAGGTCTGGGACATCACGGATACGCCGTCAGGCGATCCGCCACCAGGACTGGTGCGGGGTCAGGGGCGACCGGGATGTCATGGGTAAGGAAGGTAGCAGAAGCGATCTATGGATGACGACTGATTTCCGCTGTGCTGTGACAGAGGAAACCCCGGCCCCATGGATGTTTCCACGGGGCCAGGGTTGGTCTTCCGGATTGCGCGGGCGAGAACGCTCAGCCGCCGTGCACGATCTCCGTCAGGTGCTCGGACTCCTCGTCGGTGAACAGCCGGGACCGGATCAGGAACCGTTGCCCGGTCGGCGATTCCACGCTGAACCCACTCCCCCGGCCCGGGACCACATCCACCGTGAGGTGGGTGTGGCTCCAGTACGCGAACTGCGACTCCGACATCCAGAACGGAATCGGTTGCGGCAGGCCGGCATCCAGCTCGGCGAGCCGGACGTCGACCGCGCCGATCTTGAAGTCGCCGTCCGGATAACACATCGGTGACGACCCGTCACAGCATCCGCCGGACTGGTGGAACATCAGCGGCCCGTGGATCTCGGTCAGCTCGGCGAGCAGCGCGACGGCCTTGTCGCGAGAGCTCCACCCGGGCGATGCGGTCGGCCGAAAGCTGCTTCGGCCGCCGCATCGTCCGTCTGCGTGCGACGGCATTTAGAAGAACCCGAGCGCGTTCTGCGAGTACGACACCAGCAGGTTCTTGGTCTGCTGGTAGTGATCCAGCATCATCTTGTGGTTCTCCCGGCCGATGCCCGACTGCTTGTAGCCGCCGAACGCCGCGTGCGCCGGGTAGGCGTGGTAGTTGTTCGTCCACACCCGGCCGGCCTGGATGCCGCGGCCCATCTGGTAGGCGGTGGCGTTGTCGCGGGACCAGACGCCGGCGCCGAGCCCGTAGAGGGTGTCGTTGGCGATCTTCAGGGCGTCGGCCTCGTCGTCGAACGAGGTCACCGCGAGCACCGGACCGAAGATCTCCTCCTGGAAGATCCGCATCGAGTTGTCGCCCTGGAAGACGGTCGGCTGCACGTAGTAGCCGCCGGCCAGGTCGCCGGACAGCTCGGCCCGGGCGCCGCCGGTGAGCACCTTGGCGCCCTCGGCCTTGCCGATGTCGATGTAGGACAGGATCTTTTCCAGCTGATCGTTGGACGCCTGCGCGCCCAGCATGGTGCTGGTGTCCAAGCGGGTTGCCCTGGATGATCTTCTCGGTGCGGGCGATGGCATCGGCCATGAACTCCGAGTACATCGAGTTCTGGATGAGCGCCCGCGACGGGCAGGTGCAGACCTCGCCCTGGTTCAGCGCGAACATGTTGAAGCCCTCGAGGGCCTTGTCGTAGAACGCATCGTGCTCGCGGGCGACGTCGGCGAAGAAGACGTTGGCCGACTTGCCGCCGAGCTCCAGGGTCACCGGAATCAGGTTCTCCGACGCGTACTGCATGATCAGCCGGCCGGTGGTGGTCTCGCCGGTGAAGGCGATCTTGCGGATCCGGTTGGACGACGCGAGCGGCTTGCCGCACTCGACTCCGAAGCCGTTGACGATGTTCAGCACGCCCGGCGGCAGCAGGTCGCCGATGATGTCCATCAGCAGCATGATCGAGGCCGGGGTCTGCTCGGCCGGCTTGAGGACGATGGCGTTGCCGGCGGCCAGCGCGGGCGCCAGCTTCCAGACGGCCATCAGGATCGGGAAGTTCCACGGGATGATCTGCCCGACGACGCCCAGCGGCTCGTGGAAGTGGTAGGCGACGGTGTCCTCGTCGATCTGCGACAGAGACCCTTCCTGCGACCGGATGCAACCGGCGAAGTAGCGGAAATGATCGACGGCCAAGGGGATGTCGGCGTTCAGCGTCTCGCGGACCGGCTTGCCGTTGTCCCAGCTCTCGGCGACGGCGATCTTCTCGAGGTTCTGCTCGATCCGATCGGCGATCTTGTTCAGAATGACCGCACGCTCGGCCGGTGAGGTCTTGCCCCAGGCCGGGCGCGGCCTCGTGCGCGGCGTCGAGGGCAAGGTCGACGTCCCCTTGCGTCGAGCGGGCGACCTCGCAGAACACCTGGCCGTTGACCGGCGAGACGTTCTCGAAGTACTGGCCCTTGACCGGTGCGACGCGCTCGCCGCCGATCCAATTGTCGTAACGCGATTCGAAACTGACCACACTGCCTGGCTGACCCGGCGGGACATAAACCGTCATGCGACCTCCTCGTCGACTGGTGCGGCCACCCGGAGGGCCGCACTGGTCACAACGTAGGAGGAAGACAGTTGCAGCAACGTTGCGTGCGGGTGAGCTGGGTCACCTGGGTGACTGGTGTCAGCGGAATGGCGGAGATTCCGAGTTCCCGCTCGATCCGGCGCAGCTGCTCGAGCAGCACCGGCCGGACCGCCGGGTCGGCGAGCCCGACGGCGTGCCGCCAGACCAGCACGTCGTCCCGGCTGCAGGGGCCGTTGGCGAACTCCAGCACCGCGGCCGCATCCTTCGAACGCATGACGGCGGAACGGATCTCGCGGTGCAGCAGGTCCCGCTCGGCCTGCACCTCAGGTGATTCCGATGACGGCAGGATCGGCCCGGTGTAGGCCGTGACCGCGCCGGAGACGTCGCCCGTGGCCAGCCGAGCGCGCAACGCGGCGACGTCGGTGCGCACCGTCGAGGTGATCCGGTAGGGCCGCCCGGAGAGGGCGAGGCCGGGCAGCAGCGACCGCAGCCGGCTCAGTTCCGCGCGGACGGTGACCGCCGGCACGTCCCGCTCGTGCAAGGCGATGGCCAGCTGGTCCGCCGTGTAGCCCTCGGAGTGCTGGGCCAGCAGGAACAGCAACTCGGAGTGCCGGATCGACAGTTCGGTGCCGTGCCGATCGGTCATGGTGTCGGCGAGCATGCGCTCGGTCCCGGCCGAGGACCGACAAGAACTGCTCCTTGGTCGGTGATGCGGGGAGATTCCTTCGGGCAGGTCGCTTCTCCGCAATCGCCCGGGTCGGTTGGTACATCGCCCGGAGCCGCAGTTCGGTTTCGGCCGCGGCCACCGCGGCCCGGACCAGGCCGAGCACGGCGGGAGCGACGACGTCGTCGCGGCCGGTGATGTCCAGCGCGCCGAGCACCTTGCCGGTGATCGGGTCGTGGATGGGCGCCGCCGTGCAGGACCAGGCGGCGACGTTGCTGGCGTAATGCTCGCGGGCGAAGACCTGCAGCGCGTGATCCAGGCGCATCGCGGCGGCGGGTGCGTTGGTGCCGGTGGTCCGCTCGTCCCAGCGCGACCCGGCGACCCAGTTCATCCGCTCGGCCAACTTGCGCAGGGCGGGGTCGCCCTCCACCCAGAGCAACCGGGCGTCGGCGTCCGCCACCACCACGATGGCGCCGGCGTCCTCCGCCTCCTCGATCAGCAGCCGGCGGATCAGCGGCATCACAGCGGCCAGCGGATGGGCAGAGCGGTACGCCTCGAGTTCGGCATCCAGCATGTCCACCGACGGCAGCACGCCGTCGGGGCTGACCCCGCTGGCCCGGGAGAGCCGCCACGAGTCCGCGACCATCGGGCCGCAGAGTGGCGACCGATCCGGTGGAGATGAACGCGTCGTACGCCCGCTCGAGGCTGCCCCCGCTGGCTCCTTGGGCTCGCTCCGCTTGGTAAGCGCCAGAAATGGGCCCGACGCGGGCGTGCCGAGCCGACGCTCGCGGCCTGCCGGCTGCGCAGCGGTGTGCGGTGCGATGACGCCACCTTCCTCTCCCGGAGCGGGCGACAGCGACGTCGCAGCGCCCGCAGTGACGGTCCTCACCTTACCTTCTCCTGGCAACAGGCCTCTGACCTGCGGGTTTCGGACTGCGCGGACGGCCATGTAGAGTTCACGCCGGTCCGATCTTGCGGTCGGGTCACGCGCCATTAGCTCAATTGGCAGAGCAGCTGACTCTTAATCAGCGGGTTCGGGGTTCGAGTCCCTGATGGCGCACAGTTTCCGCAGGTCAGGGCCATTCGACGGTTGGCTCGATCAAGATCATCCCCACTTAATAACCATTCTTGGATGGAAGCGAGCCGGAGGACACGGCTCGGCGACTCGAGGTCTATGCCGGGAGTCAGCTGAGCAACTCGAGAGTCAAGCATTCCGCGCGCCGACGTCCCCACCCCGGCCGGACCGCCCACCCCGGACAAACGACACTGACCCGGCGGGCCGTGTCGCCGTCTGGAACGCTGCCAGGAGCACACTGGTGCCATGAGATTCGGCTTTCACTTCATGGACTTCACCATGCCCGGCGGCTCGGCCGCGCTCGCCCCGGCCATTGCCGAGACCGCCAGGGCCGCCGACGAAATCGGCGCCTCCTGGTTCACCGTCATGGACCATTGGTTTCAGATGGAGGCCTTCCGCACCGCGCACGACCCGATGCTCGAGGGCTACACCACCCTCGCGTTCGCCGCGGCACAGACCAGCCGGCTGCAGTTGGGCACCATCGTCACCGGGGTGACCTACCGGCATCCCGCGCTGCTGGCCAAAACCGTCACCACATTGGACGTGTTGAGCAGCGGGCGGGCCTTCCTCGGCATCGGGGCCGCCTGGTACGAGCGCGAACACCTGGCGCTCGGAGTGCCGTTTCCGCCGCTGGCGGAGCGGTTCGAGCGGCTCGAGGAGGCCATCCAGATCGCCCTGCAGATGTGGAGCGACGATGAGGGACCCTACGACGGCAAGCACTACCACCTGGCCGAGACGATCAATGTGCCCGCGCCGGTGAGTCAGCCGCGGCCGAAGATCGTGATCGGCGGCTCCGGCGAACGAAAGACCCTACGGATGGTCGCGCAGTACGCCGACGCCACCAACCTCATCGTCACCGGGCCGGAACAGGCGCGAGAGAAGCTGGAGGTGCTCCGCCGGCACTGCGACAATCTGGGGCGGGACTACGACGCTATCGAGAAGACCGTCCAGGGACCGCGGGCCAACCCGGTGGAAGATCCCGACGGTTTCCTGCGGCTGGCCCAGCAGTACGCCGACATCGGGATCGGGCACATCCATACCCGGCCTATCACGCCCGATCCGGTGGGCAGCGTGCGGGCATTCGGAGATGTGCTGGCGCAGCGGCTCGCCGAGATCGACTGAAGGCAGCCGCCGTCAACCGTTGACACATGGCCGAAGGCCGACCATCTCGCTGCGCATCGAGGCGTCGCAGTTCGCTCCGGCCTTGGTCGCGCGTCTAAACTCAGGCTGCGGATCGAGTCGTGACGTTAGACCTCGTCGGCGTGAACGAAATGACGAGGTGCTCAAAGGCCCTCCAAATGGGCTCTTACCTGTAGATACGGCTCATATTGTGTGCGATGGTCCAAGCCGTCGGCCTGTTCGATGCCTGGGTGCTGACGGAAGACGGGTGGTACGACGCCTGTCAATACAAAAGTCAAGCTCGCTCACGCAGAGTTTGTCGACCAGGATCACCTCGTACCCGCGCGAATGATCCGGGAGGCCAAAGACCGAGAAGTGGAAGTGGGTCGTATGCGGGGAGAGATTCAACTGCACAACTAGCAATCAAGGGTCGACGGCCGTCATGCGACAACACGTTGCGAGTAGCCGAGCACGTTCGCCGTTGCGCGGACCGGGTGATCGGCAGCCTCGGCAGCGACCAGTTCACCGTCACCAACGCAATCGTGTCGGCGGTCGTCGCGCGTCGATCGGTCACGGGTCCGTTCCACGGAATTGCTACTCACCTGCGTGTTCTGCTCGCTGCCGGGAGGCGAGAGGGCGGGAAGCGCCTCTCCGCATCACCCATCCTGCATCACCATCGGACCACCGACCGCTCCATAGCGACCAGCGAGTTGACAGTCACGGCAGCCGCTCTCAATCATGCGACAGGCTTTCGCGCCCACACCGCGGTCATCATCCAACACTGCGTCCAGTACTCCGGGTCCTTCAACAGAGCCGCCGCGGCATCGAAGGTCGCCGCGTCGATCAGCCCGCTTTCGAGCACTCGGCCCCGGACCTCAGCGAAGAACAACTGGAAATAGAGCGCGCCCCGGTCCGTTCCGCGGATGTTCTGCACGTCGGTCTTGGCCCGCGGGCGGCCCAACCCCAGCTTGCTGACCATTCCGGGCAGCCGTCGTCCGATGAGCCAATCCACTCCGTTGTCCTGCCCCCAGCGGATCAGCGAACTCCATGTGTCCGCCCATTCATTCGGTTCGGTGGTCGGCGCCAGATGGAAGTCGGGCTCCTGGACCAGCAGCCAGCCGCCGGGTCGGACTGCCGCGGCCATCTTCTCCAGCACTTGCGGGGCATGGTCGGCGATCTGATGCAGCAAGGCTCGACAGGAGACGAGATCGTAAGTGTTGACTGGCAACTCGACTGTCCTGACGTCCGCCTGCGTGACGGTGAGGTTCTGCGCAGGTATCAAGTCCACCAACACCGGGTTGATGTCGATGGCCGTGACCGATCCGGTGGAACCCACTGTGTCGCACAGCCATTCGGTGACGCTGCCGTTCCCGCTGCCCAGCTCGAGGCAGTTCGAGCCTGGTCCGATGCCGAGCGAGCGAAGGTAGCCGCGGGTCCACGGGTCGAGGATCTTCGACATTAGGTCGAGCCGCTGATACTCGACAGTCGCCGCGTCGTCGAGGATGTAGGGCTTCAGCGTTGTCATCGGAACTCCTGGGTACCTCGAAGGCGTCGATGTGGTCGCGGTGCGGTCGCAACGGTAACGCCGACGCTGCTTGTTGTGCTTGACAACCCTGCCAGTGGGCTCCGCCACGGGGATCCCAGCCCGCATGGTTGGAGTGTGAAGCTTCCACTTCGGACGTGACCGGCCTGGGAATCCCGGTGGCGCCGGCGTCGGGTCCAACGAGGCTTCCTTCACGAACGCGTCGGTTCGTCACCGACCGGTTCCTTGACGTCTGCGGCGAACTCACCGGCCATGTCGCTCCCATGAACCACATTGCCGAGCCGCCGCTCATGCCGGGCGGTCTCCGGCTGGCACCCTCCGCGCTGCGGTACCGGCATCGGTTCCGGGTGCCTTTCGGAGCTGGCCGATGATGAGCTCTCGGACGGTGGATGCCGTCGCTGAGACGTCGCCGCGACGACTGACGAGCTTCAACTCGGTGTCCACCCGGACGTCGGACAGCCTGCGGTAGGCGACACCGTCCAGAGCCAGGGACCGGACCGAGTGGGGGACGAGCGCAACCCCGAGACCCGCAGCGACGAACGCGACCAGGGTGGAGGTTTCCCTCACTTCGATCACCTCTCGGGGGGTGAAACCGGCTTGGCGGCAGGCGTCCATGACGGCGCTGAACATCGCCGATCGGTAGCCCGAGGGATGGGTGACGAAGGTTCGTTCCCGCAGATCCTGCAGTGCGACCGCTTGCTGCGTGCGCCCCGCCAGGTCTGCGGGCAGCGCGGCGATCAGCGGCTCCGTGCGCAGGTGCACGGCGTCGAAGTCGTTGCCCGGTTCTGGGTTTCGGACCACAGCGAGGTCGACCCGGCGTTCTGCCAGCATTTCCAGCAGGGTCGGGCTCAACTGTTCGCCGTGCAGTTCCAGGTCGATATCCGGGAGCTCGGCGCGGAGCCGCCGGGACACCCGTGGCAGGACGTCGTAGGTTGCCGTTCCGACGAAGCCGATAGCGATCCTGCCCGCGCGGCCGCGCCGGATCTGCTGGAGTTCGGCCTCCGTCCGCTCGACGTCCAGCAAGATCGCGCGTCCCCTGGCCAGCAGGTGAAGGCCGACGTCGGTGAGCTCCACCGTGCGGGTTGTCCGGGTGAAAACGGGTGCTCCGAGGTCTTTTTCCAGTCGTTTGATCTGCTGGGATACCGCGGGCTGCGCGAGGTTCAGCCGCTCCGCCGCTCGGCCGAAATGACGTTCCTCCGCCACCACCAGGAAGGTTCGGAGGGCACGAAGATCATCCATGCGTCTAGCTTATCAATCCCGCCGACTTCGGTATTGGACGTGCATCAGTTGGGGTCTTAGCGTTGCGGACATGAATCAGTCTTTTGTGTACGCAGCGGTGCGCACCCCGTTCGGCAGGTTTGGCGGCGCGCTGGCCGGTGTCCGACCCGACGATCTGGCTTCGGTCGCCATCACCGGAGCGCTCGCCAAGGCCCCGGCCCTTGACCATCAGCTGATCAGTGAGGTGATCTGGGGGTGCGCCAACCAGGCCGGCG
Organism: uncultured Actinomycetota bacterium; assembly: GCA_963695045.1. Lineage (GTDB taxonomy): Bacteria > Actinomycetota > Actinomycetes > Mycobacteriales > Nakamurellaceae > Nakamurella. The sequence continues at coordinate 808,413 of CAVOFW010000017.1, read as the reverse complement.
AGGACAACCGCAACGTGGGGCGGATGGCCGGGCTGCTGGCCGGCCTACCCACGTCCGTGCCCGCCACGACCGTGAACCGGCTGTGCGGATCCTCGCTGGACGCGGTCATCATGGCGTCCAGGGCGATCGAGACCGGCGATGCGGACGTCGTCATCGCCGGTGGAGTGGAGTCGATGACCCGCGCGCCGTGGGTGCTGCCCAAGCCATCGCGGGCCTACCCCGCCGGGGACGTCACGGCGGTCTCGACGACCCTGGGCTGGCGGCTGATCAATGAGCGGATGCCGGCCGAATGGACGGTCTCCCTCGGTGAGTGCAACGAACAACTGGCGGCCAAGACCGGCATTTCCCGGGAACGGCAGGACGAGTTCGCGGTCGGCTCGCATGATCTCGCCGAACGGGCCTGGGACGAAGGCTTCTACGACGACCTGGTGGTTGCCGTACCCGGCGTCGACCTCGCCCGGGACGAAAGCATCAGGCCCGGCACGACAGCGCAACGGCTGAGCTCGCTGAAGCCGGCGTTCCGGCCGGACGGCACCATCACCGCCGGCAACGCCTCGCCGTTGAATGACGGCGCATCCGCGGTGCTGATCGGTTCGGAGGCCGCCGCAGCCGTCATCGGATCAGATCCTCTGGCGCGGATCGCGGGCCGTGGGGCCGCGGCGAACGACCCACGGGACTTCGGCATCGCACCCGTGCAGGCGGCCGAGAACGCCCTGCGGCGAGCGGGTCTGAGCTGGTCAGATATCGGGGCCGTGGAGCTGAACGAGGCCTTCGCGGTGCAATCGCTGGCGTGCATCGACGCCTGGCGGATCGACCCGAAACTGGTCAACGCCAAGGGTGGCGCGATCTCCATCGGCCATCCGCTGGGCGCCTCGGGCGGCCGGATCCTCGGCACGCTGGCCAAGCGACTGGCCGAGACGGGTGAGCGGTGGGGTCTGGCCGCGATCTGCATCGGCGTCGGTCAGGGACTCGCCGTGGTGTTGGAAAACGTCGTTTCAAGCCGGGCCGAGTCGTGACCGCCGTTCTGTGCGCCGACCCGGACGAGGCGGTCGCCGGCATCGGGAACGGATCGGTCGTCCTGATCGGCGGTTTCGGCATGGCCGGCATGCCGGTCGAACTGATCGACGCGCTGATCCGCACCGACGCCGGTGACCTCACCGTGGTGTCGAACAACGCCGGCAACGGGGACACCGGCCTCGCCGCGCTGCTCGCCGCCGGCCGGGTGCGGAAAATGGTCTGCTCCTTCCCACGGCAATCCGATTCCTGGGTGTTCGACCGGCTCTACCGGGCCGGGCAGATCGAGCTGGAACTCGTCCCGCAGGGCAACCTGGCCGAGCGGATGCGGGCCGCGGGCGCCGGAATCGGTGCCTTCTTCACCCCCACCGGCGCCGGCACGCCGCTGGCAGACGGCAAGGAAACCCGTGAGATCAACGGCCGCACGCAGGTTCTGGAGTACCCCATCCACGGTGACGTGGCCTTGATCAAGGCGCACCGTGCCGACCGGCTGGGCAACCTGGTCTACCGCAAGACCGCCCGCAACTTCGGGCCGGTGATGGCCACCGCCGCCTCCACCGTCGTTGCCCAGGTCAGCGAGGTCGTCGAGATCGGTGAGCTGGACCCGGAAAACATCGTCACCCCAGGCATCTACGTGGACAGATTGGTAGCGATATGAGCGAGGGAATCAGGAGCGGGCCCCTGAACAAGCATCAGATCGCCACCCTGGTGGCCCGGGACATTCCCCGGGGTGCCTACGTCAACCTCGGCATCGGGCAGCCCACGACCGTTGCCGACCACCTGCCTGAAGGCTCCGGGGTGGTGCTGCACACCGAGAACGGGATGCTGAACATGGGTCGGGCAGCCATCGGGGACGAGATCGACCCCGACCTGACCAACGCCGGCAAAATCCCGGTGACGGAACTGCCGGGCGCCTCGTACTTCCATCAGGCCGACTCCTTCGCCATGATGCGCGGCGGCCACCTCGACGTCTGCGTCCTGGGCGCCTTCCAGGTCTCGGCGACCGGTGACCTCGCGAACTGGGCCACCGGCGGCGCCGACGCCATACCGGCCGTTGGCGGTGCCATGGACCTCGCGATCGGCGCGAAACAGGTCTTCGTGATGATGACCCTGTTCGGCAAGGACGGCGCTCCGAAGCTGGTCCCCCACTGCACCTACCCACTGACCGGGGTCGGTTGCGTCAACCGCGTCTACACCGACCTTGCCGTGTTCGATATCGGACCCGACGGTGCCAGCGTCCGCGACACATTCGGCACCACCATCCCCGAACTCGAACAGCGACTGCAGCTGACATTGTCCCGGTAACCGGATCCAGCGGGGTTTTTCTCCGGCCTTCGGTGACGTGACTTGCTCTAGGCTGGCGGGGTGCGCTTCCACAAACCCCAACTGACCCCGGCTCACGCCGACACGCTCAAGCAGGCTCGGGCCGCCGTGAACGAAGCGCGGGCGGCTGAGGCTGCCACCCAGGCCACCGAGGAACAGCTCGCGGACTGGGTCCTGGCTGAGCTGCGCAGCGGCCGTACCCTGGCCGAGCTGGTTGAGGAATGGTCGACCGACAGCGCCGGTATCGACCTGGCTGCCATTGTTGACCGGCGACTGGGGATCGACCGATAGTCAATTGCTGGACCGCCGTGGCGATCGGTGTCACAGCGCGAAGAATCCGACTGCCGAAGATTCCAGGCTACCCAACCACACCGTTCCCTCCGACTCTCGCACGCCGCTGACCATCCGCAGTTCCGCATGCGTCGTTTGCAGGTCGTGCACCAGCCGACCGGTGAGGTCGTAGGCCTGAACCCAAGCGGTCGGAGTGTCCTTTGGCCGCAAACGTTTTGGCAAAGCCCAGACAATTTTCCGCAGTACCGGCGGGCGCGGCAACAGGAAGTCCAGCGTCCGACTGCGCGGACTGGGCAGCGCGACCCAGATCAACCCGTCGCTACCGGTGCTCACATTGTCCGGCAGCCCGGGCAGGTTGTCGACGAAGATCTCGCGTTGGCCGATCCGCGGGCCGGCCAACCAGATCCGCTGTAGCCGGTACCCGCCGGTCTCTGCGACCACGAGAAAGTCCTGGGCCGGCGACAGGGTGATCCCGTTGGCGAAATCGAGCCGGTCTTCGAGCAATTCGACGGCCCCCGATGGTTCGCGGCGCAGCACCCGGCCGGTGCCTGAGTGCTCCAGTAAATCAGCCACATACTCCGGCTGACCGAAATGCCTCGAACTATCGGTAAAATAGATGTTGCCGTCCCGGGCAATGGTGCTGTTGTTGCAGAACTTGATCCGTTGGCCCGCCACCTCGTCGACCAACACCTCGACCGCCCCTGTCGCCGGGTCGACCCGGAGCAGGCCACGGCTGCAATCGCAGACGATCAACGTGCCGTCCACCGCTATTTCGATGCCGAGCGGACGTCCTCCGGTGTCGGCAACCTGTTCGGGCGAGCGGTCCTTCCGCAGCCGGAGAATTCGACCGTCCTGTACCCCGACGTACACGGCGCCGCTCGCGTCCACGACGACGTCCTCGGGACCGCAGCCGGGTAAGCGGATGATGGACGGGTCAAAAAGACGCTGTGAGGAGCGCTCCCGCGCTCGATCCGGCGCGCTGGGTGGCTGCCACACAACGGGATTGATCGGCGACTTCGACAAACGACCCTCCCGTGGTGGCCTAGGTACCCAGTGAAGATGCGTTGATTCACGAATCTAGCGCGATCAGTGCCGGCGGGGCAGGCTCACTGTGACGGCGACCCGGGAAACTTTTGCAGGGGGGTGCGGTCGCCAACTGACCAACGATGACCGAATGGATCGGTGAAGCCTCCCTGACGGTGCGGTCCCCACGGTGTGTCGTGCGCGCTGACCCGTTCCACGTCGGTCGCGCCAGCCTGTGCGGCCCGTTCGATGAGTGCATCGGGTTCATCGATGAACACCTCGATCCGGGTGGTCGTCAATCCCACCGCTGTCGGGCTCGGCTCCCGATTCTTGCCCGGCACGGCTTCGTGGACGAAGAACGGGGCGCCACCGAGGTCAAGCCCAGCAACGCCGCCCAGGTCCCACAACCGGCCGGCACCAAGTGCCGTGATGTACCACGTCACCGCTGCGTCACCGTCGGACACGATCAACATCACCGATAAAGCCGGACGCTCGGACGAGGTGCTCACAGTCGTTGAGGATCGCACTGGTAGCCGGCGCCCGCTAGTGCGGACATGGCCGAACCCGGGCTCAGCCGGCGGCTCCGCGGCCGGCCAAGCGGCTGGGCCAAGGAGCCTTCTGGTGCAGGTCGATAGCGACCACGCCGACCAGGTGATGCCGGCGTCGTCCGTGCCGCGGCGGATCTCTGCTCCGATCGTCTGATGCGTCAGCTTCAACGTTGCGGACTTTGTTGAGATCCTACGGATTCAGTGATGCTAGCCGTATTTGCTTCATCAGTGCGTATGCGGTGGGTTGATCGGTGTGGCCGTCGACGAATACCCGGCCGACGACGAGAACGGAATTGTGGGGCGCCGAAATCTGTGTCATACCGCCAGGAGCCGTTCCCTCCCAGCCGGGCGCGCTGAGCAAGTAGTCGCCGGCCTTGGTGCCCGTCGCGCGTTTGCCGACGTAGGCGAAATTGGCGCTGCTCGGCGGGTCGGTGAACTGCAGGCTATAGTACCGGCCGGCCATGTCGGGCACGTGCAGCACTTGCGGTCCATTGTTCAGGTCGAGCCAACCGGCCAGATAGAGCACGTCGTCGGTTCCGGTTCCCATCAGGCTCCCGGCCTGCGATTCGGAGGAGAGTCTCGGCTCGGCATACAGTGTGTTCACGGGGATCGGCCCGCCGCCGAAACCGCGCTTGACGATCGCCCGCTTAAAGCCGTTGACCGTGAGGCGCGGCCAAAGGTAGATGAATATCGGCGCGCCGATTACCCACACCGTGGCAGCGGCGACGGCGAGCGTGATGATCTCGCTCCATCCCTGAGCGAGCCGCCGGTAGATGACCCACGCGAAAATCACCAGGATGGCGGCAGTCATGGGATAGGCGTATTTCAAGATGAGGCGATTCATATCACTGCTCCCGCACGACTGGCGGCACGCGGTAGGTGCCATCAAGGATCTCAGCGCCGGGCAGATACGCGCGGAGCATCAGCTTGAACTTCCCGGCCGGCGTTGGCAGCCAGTTCCGCTCGTGCCCGGTCGGGGCCGTGTGCTGCAGATAGATATCGATCGCACCGTCCGCGTTCTTGGCGAGATCCGAACGATCGTCAAAACTCGACCGGCCAATAGGATTGTTCACCATGTACCCGACGACGTCCGTGACCGTGAGCGAGAAGAATGCGTCATTCGGCGGGAGTTGCCCGGCCGGAAACCGCAGGACGTATTCGTGACCGCCGACCAGCGTTCGACCAGCCCCATCCCTGGTGGTCGTCCAGTACGCCGCCTCCTCGAACACATTGACGACGGGCAAGGCTTTCGCGCACGCGGCCCGCACGAGGATCCCGTTGCCAGGGCGGCCGCACCTGCGGATGCTGCTCCAGCCGTTGACGGTCGTTGTGATCGCCTTGGCAGCGGCGTTCATGATGAGAATGGCCGTCAGAAACGCCAGCGTGGCGCCGATGATGACCCCCTGCACAACACCGGAGCCTGAGACCCATGCGAGCGCACCTGCCACACCCTGAAGATTAGCGGGAAACTGGTGAAACAGGCCGTTCGTGACCTGTGAGCGCTCGGATCGGGCCGTGCGCGTTGGTCACGCTCGTGCTAGCGCCGCCGGCACGCCACACCGCATCCCGATGCGATCAGGAACCGCGTCGCCAGGACCACTACATCGCCGGCCTTACCGGACGCCGCACCCGCATCGAGGGCTGGGCCCGCGCCTCGCCTGATCTCTATCGCAGGAGCAGTTCGGTCAGCGTGCGGTGCCACCACTGTTCGACCTCGTCGGGTCGCCAGCCGTAGTCGCGAGTCGCCGTGACAAAGCTCTCGAGTGAGACCACGATCCCGTAGATCGCCACCCCGCGCTCGACGTCGATGCCCACGCGCCAGACATCCGCGGGCCATGCGGAAAAGGCGCTGCGGCGCTGGTTGTCGCCGCGTCGCCGGCCCTCGTCGTACGCCGCGCCCAGTTCGGGATGCTGGCGTCTGCCCTCGGCCAAGACGCGAAGCACGTCGCCAGCACCCTCGAAGAGCCGGCGGTCGAAGCCGACGAAGGCGCGCAGCTGCCCGACCGGGTTGCCTGCTCGATCGCTGAGCTCGGCGACCGCCTGCCGGACGTTCGCGCTCTGCTCAGCAGCGTCGATGAGCGAGCTCGCCAGCCCGGCCTTGGTGCCGTAGACGCTGTAGACGGTCGCCTCGGAGACACCTGCCCCCTCCGCCACCGAGCGGACACTGGTTCCCGCCCAGCCCTTTTCCAGGAATCGGACACGAGCCGAGGCGGCGATGAGTTCGCGGGTGCGCTCCGCCTGTTGCTCGCGCAGCTGGGAACGATAGGTGCGGGAGGGACTCACGAGAAACCACTGTACAGGTTCGCTGAGACCCTCTATATTCACTGAGTAGTGCTTGAACGAATCGGGCAACACTCAACGAAAGGTGAGATCATGACCGTCTCCATCCCCCAGCAGATCGCCGACCCGAAGACCGTTGCGCTCGAGGTGCTCGGCCGCCTCGAAAGGGCGTGGAACGACGCCGACGGTGAGGCATTCGGCGACAACTATGCGCCGGATGCCTCCTTCGTGAACATTCGCGGCGAGCACATCGTCGGCCGCGCTGCCATCGCCGCCGGGCACGCAGGCATCTTCAGCACTATCTACGCGGGGAGCGTCAACCGCATGGCCCTCGCCCGAGCCGCTGAGATCTCAGCGGGCATCGTGCTAGCGGTCTCGATCAACACGCTGGACTGCCCTTCCGGTCCGCTGGCCGGTGTGCACACGGCGATATCGACGAGCGTCATCAGCACCACGGTCGACCGGGATGGACGCCCGCAGATCGTGTCCACCCACAACACCCTGGTCACGGCCTGAGAGAGCCCGTCCGTCAAACACAGGGACGAAAGCCCCGCGACACCGGGACCTCCGGCCGCAGCCCACCGGGCAATAGGGATCTAGATTCGTTGGTGGACAACACAATCACCGGAGGATGACATGCGTGCTCGGGACATCATGACCAAGACCGTGGTGAGCGTGCTGCCCACCACCGCGGTGACGGACGCGGCCGGCACGCTGTCATACCGGGGGTTTACGGCGCTGCCAGTGGTAAATGAGTCGGGTGAGCTGATCGGCATCGTTACCGAGGCCGACCTGATCCGCAACCGCTTCCCGGACGACCCATCGGCGCCGCCCGGCGCCACAGTGAGTGATGTGATGACCAGCCCCGTCGTGGGCGTCAGTCATGACGCCGACGTCACGATGATCGCCCGGGCGATGCTCACCGCGCAGCGCCGCAGCATGCCGATCGTTGACGGCTCAACTCTGGTTGGGGTCGTCACCAGGGGCGACATCGTTCGCGCGCTGGCCCGGACCGACGCCGAGATCGCGGCCGACGTCCGCCGACATCTGCAGGTCCTCGGTGGGCACGTCACGATGGTCGGTTCAGGTCAGCAACGGGGAAGTTGTGGTCACCGACCGATTCCATGAAGCCTGCGACCGAGCGGTCGTCACGGTTCTCGCGGAAGCGGTCCCCGGGGTCATCCGGGCCATCGTCACGGCGACCCCGGAACCCGCCGACACCACGCCTTGAAGTTTCCTCATCGACGCCGCCGCGGGGCACACCGCAATAGCGGGTCGTTCGAGGGCCCTACGGCAGGTCCTTGGTCCCTGGCAGAGCCACCGGACAGGGCGAGAAGGTTGAGGTCACAGACAAAGCAAGCCGACGGCGGAGGACCGAGAAAATGACCATCAACGAATCACCCAGTGCCACCGTGGAAGCAGCTTCGCCCGAGGACAGCCGAGCCCACGAAATACCCACTCACCACAATGCTCTCGTCATTGCGGGTATTGACGGATCAGGATGCGCACAGCACGCCGCGCAGTGGGCCGCGGCAGAGGCCGTCCGGCGGCACGGGGCCCTGCGTTTGATTCACGCCTACTCGTTGCCGCCCGCCGGGTACTCCGGATACAACCCCTATCCGGCTCCCCTGCTCGCTCAACTCCGCGAGGAAGGGCAGGCACTGCTGGCCGGCACCGCAGCCGCATTGCGCCGAGACCACCCGACCCTCGACATCAGCACCCAGCAAACCCACGGGGACACCGCAACCGTGCTCCGGCATGGCTCCGCGGACGCGGTGCTGACCGTCGTTGGCGTGCACGGGCGCAACCGCCTCGCGGTGGCCCTCGGATCGGTGGCAGCGGACATCGCAGCGACCAACCCGGTACCGGTGGCCGTGATCCGCCCGGGAGAGGCCCCCGACACCGGCCCGGTCGTCGTCGGCGTCGACGGCTCCCCGACCAGCGAGGCGGCGATCGCGTTCGCGTTCGATGCCGCCGCCGTCCGTGGCGTAGGCCTGGTTGCGGTGCACTGCTGGACCGACCCGGCGATCGACGGCCCGGTTCCAGCGTATTCGGCGGTCATCGCGGACCCGGAGCCCATCGCGAACGCCGAACGCATCCTGCTCGCCGAACGGCTCGCCGGCTGGGCGGACAAGTACCCCGACGTCTCCGTCCAGCAGGTGCTGGCACACGACCGGCCGGCACCGGCGCTGCTGAAGCACGCGGCAACCGCGCAACTGATCGTTGTCGGCACCCGCGGCCACGGCAGGCTCACCAGCGTGCTGCTCGGCTCCACCGGCCACGCGTTGATCAGCCATGCCGCCTGCCCCGTCGTGATCGCCCGCCCCCACCGCGCCGGCTGAACCGACCGACCGGCGGTCCACCTCACTCGGCTCACCGCCTGGGACCTGGACCGGTGACGGATCCAACAACTCCGGTCCGGCCGGAGTCGTTCAGTCACCGCATCCGCGCGGTGTCGCCGCAGAGCCAAAGCCGCTGCTGTACAGGCTCTCTCGTCGCTGACGAGGACAGGCGACGGGATCAGGGCAAGGGCGCGGTCCAGACCACCCGAGTGCCACCGTCCGCGGGCCGGCCGATTGTGCACGACCCGCCCGCGCTGGCGGCGCGTTGCGTGAGGTTGTGCAGGCCGCTGCGGGCGACGGTATCCGGCAGGCCAACGCCGTTGTCGGTCACGTCGATGACCAGGTCGTCGTCGACCGACACCGTGATGGTCAGGTCGCTGGCATGAGAGTGCCGGACCGCGTTGCTCACCGCTTCGCGGACCACCGCCTGAGCATGCTGCGCGAGGTCAGCGGGCACGACATCCAATGGCCCGGACATCCGGACCATGGTCCGCAGCGGCGCCTCCGCGGTGAGCTCGCTGATCAACTCGTGCAGGATGCTGCGCAGCCGGGGTGTTTCCGCCGGGCCGGTCTGCAAATCGAAGATCGCCGTGCGGATTTCCTGGATGACGTCGTGCAGCTGGTCGATGTGATCGGTGAGCCGCGCCGCCTGCTGGGGGGATTTCTCCCGGCGGTGGGTGCTCTGCATGCCGAGCCCGATCGCGAACAACCGTTGGATGACGTGGTCGTGCAGGTCCCTGGCGATCCGGTCCCGGTCTTCCAGCACCTCCACTTCGCGTTGCGCCAACTGGTTTTCCGCGCGTTGCAGGGCGAGCGCGGCCTGGTCGGCGAAGGTGGACACGAGCTGAAGTTCGTGCTCGTTGAATCCTGGGGACCCCGGCAACCGCACGGTGAGCAATACGCCGCTGATCGTCTCCCCACCGCCCAACGGCAGCGCCAAGGCTGGACCGAACTCGTCGGTCAGGTCGAAGGCGAGCTTGTGGACGTTCCGCGGTAGGTGGTCGGAAAAGACGGCTCCCATGGTCGATCCGGAAACTGGGATGCGTCGGCCGACGAGGTTGCTGGAATCCAACCCGACGCTGACCGCGATCGTCAGTTCGGTGTTTTCCTCCGACCCGCCGGTGGGGTCGTCCGGAAGGGCGATGATCGTGTAGTCGGCGTGGGTCAGTTCACGGGCTCGGTTGGCGATGAGCTGCAGCGCCTCGTTGGCGTCGGTTCCGCCCAGCAGTTCGGCGGTGACCTCCGCAGTGGCTTCCAGCCAGGCCTGTCGGCTGCGTGCCGCCTCGAACGAGCGGGCATTGTCGATCGCGACGCCGGCGGCCCCGGCCAGCGCCTGCACGACGACCTCGTCGTCGCGGGTGAACTCGCCGCCGTTGTTCTTCTCGGTCAGGTACAGCCGGCCGAACGTCTCGTCCCTGGCACGAACGGGGACGCCCAGGAAGGTTCGCATCGGTGGGTGATTCGGCGGGAAGCCGGTCGACATCGGGTGCTCGGACAGATTGTCCAGACGCAGCGGCTTGTTGTCCTCGATGACCACACCGAGCACGCCGTGCCCGGTCGGCAACGGTCCGATCAGCTCACGGGTCTCGTCGTCGATGCCGACGTACACGAACTGGTCGAGCATCCCGCCCTCGCCGAGCACACCCAGGGCGCCGTACCTGGCGTCGACCAGGTCGATCGCCGCCTGCACGATCCGCCGCAGGGTGGCATCCAGGTCGAGGCCCGAGGAAACCGCGAGCACCGCATCCAACAACGCGTCCATTCGCTCCTGGGTGCCCGCAACGATGATCTCGACCCGGTCCTGGACCTCGAGCAGTAGCTCACGCAGTCGGTCATGTGACAGTGAGGCACCGACGTGCGGCAGTCCCCGCCGCCAGGCCGTCGAGCTGTCGGTCCCAACACCCGCGCCGGTACCACCCCCGGCCCTCTGTGGACGCCGAGGTTGAGTTTCCATGAGACGCGCCTCCCGATCCGGCAGACAAGGACGTTCGGCACTGTGACCGCTTTCCCACGGCACCGCACAGTGAATGGCAACTTTCCCGCGTGCGCATACTGCCCGCACCTGCAACGGACAGTAGACGCGCACGAGGCGCGTGAACATCAGATTGGCGAAATTTGGCCGAAATCACGACCAGTTTCAGTGATGCTGGTCAGGGTGTTTCTGGTCGCGTAATTCGGTGGCCAGCACCGCAACCTGGGTGCGACGCTGCATGCCCAGCTTGGCCAGCACGCTGGACACGTAGTTCTTGACGGTCTTCTCCGCCAGGAACATCCGCTCCCCGATCTGCCGGTTGGTCAAGCCTTCCCCGATCAGGTCCAGCACAATGCGTTCCTGATCGGTCAGACCGGCAAGTGGCCCCGGTTGCCGTGCATCGGACCGGATTCTGGCCATCAACGCGGTCGCCGCCCTGGTGTCCAACAGCGACCCCCCGGCACCCACGGTCCGGACCGCGGACACCAGCTCCATGCCCCTGATGTCCTTGATGACATAGCCACCGGCACCGGCCAGGATGGCATCCATCATCGCCTGCTCATCGGTGTAGGAGGTGAGAATCAGGCAGTTCAAACCCGGCATGCGCGAGCGCAGTTCCCGGCACAGCTCGACGCCATTTCCGTCCGGGAGCCGCATGTCCAGCACCGCGACATCCGGTCGCAGCGCGGGAATCCGGGCCATGGCCTCGGCCACCGAGCCGGCCTGCCCGACCACGGTCAGATCGTCCTCCTCGTCCAGCAGATCGCCCACCCCACGGCGGACCACCTCATGGTCGTCGACCAGGAACACCGTCAACACCGAGCGCTCCCTCACAGGTTCGGGCACCCGCCGTTGGCGGACGCGCTGTGGTCAGGTTAGTGCGCCCAGGGCAGAAGCGACGGGCGAGCCTTCCCAGGCAGCAGAACCGCCGCCACCTCCTCCGATCCGCTCATCGCTCCGCTCCGCAGCAGCACGCCCGGGACCTATGCCTGTGAGCTAGCCGAGGTGATCGGCGAACACTTGACGAGGAAGCGAGAGGGTGCCTTGAAAGGATCCGAGATGAGCGACGTGCGGCGGGCCACCATCACTGTTGGAGTCGACGGGTCGCCCGAATCGTTGGTGGCCGCGAAGTCCGTCAGTCGAGACCGACTGGGCCGTGCCGCGGCCGTGATCCGAGACCAGCACCCGGCACTGGATGTGCAGACCTCGCTGGAGTTCATCGATCCGCGGCGCTCCCTGGTCGCCGGGTCGAGCGACGTACAGATGACGATCGTCGGCACCCGGGGTCGTGGCCAACTGCCGGAGGTGCTCGTCGGCTCGGTGGCCCTGTACGTTGCTGCGCACGCGCATTCTCCGGTCGCCGTGATTCCGCCACGTGCGGACGTCAGCGTGACCGGACCGAGCGGTCCAATCCTGGTTGGCATTGACGGACACCCCGACAGCCGCGCCGCCGTAGGTTTCGCGTTCGACGAAGCCGCGGTCCAGGAAACGGAACTACTGGCTGTGTTGGTGTTCGATGAACTGCCCTACCGTGGATTTGCCAAAGGGGCCAACCTCATCGGCAAGCTCGACGACGACGAGGAACATGCGGTTTTGGCCGAAGAGCTCGCCGGCTGGCGCGAGAGATATCCGGATGTACCGGTCCGCCAAGTGGTGTTGCGGGGCCGCCCGGCCCAGGCACTCGTCGGATGCGCGAAGGATCGGTCGTCGACCCATCGCCCACGGCTCATCGTCGTCGGCGCCCGCGGCAGGGGCGGCCCGCGGGTCTGCTGTTGGGCTCGACCAGCCAGCAGTTGATCACCCACGCGGACATCCCGGTCATCGTGGTTCGACCGGTCTCTGCAGACTGACGCCGCCGCCGAACCCGGTCCGCGAAACGCGGATCGGGGTTGTCTTTTGGGTCGGGACGCGATGGACCCGCCTACGCCCCGAGACGGTGATGCCGTGGTCGAGCAGCACGCCGGCGCGGCCATTCCGAGTTCGCCCGCTGCGCCATGACACCAATATGGGCCAGTGTGGTCAAAGCCCACAACGTCACCAGCATTGCCATGACAATCGTAAGGAGAACTTCACTCTCGGTCGCCATGGCAGCGATACCGATGCCGACCGTGGAAACGCTGAGCACGCTGAGCGTTCTCACCAGGACAGCATGTTTCACGGTCCATTCGTCGATGACGCAGGCGACGAAACCCAGGAGCAGAGCCGCCGCCGCCACATCACCCCGGTCGGTGATCAACGGTAGTGGCACGCTCATCTTCTGACCGAGAAAGACCGCCGCGGCTGCGCCGACCAGCAGGGTCGCCGCGGCGTCTCGCCAGGTGAGCCTCATGGGGACCACCCCACCTTCTCCGCGGGTCGTTGACTCCACAGGCCGCGCAAATCAAGCGTCCCTCCATCGACGCATACCCGCCAGGGCCAGAGGTCCCGCGATAGACGGTCGGGTCGACCTTGTCGGCGCCCGGGCCGACCCGGCACGCGGCCAGGCGAGGTTGCCGGTCTGGCCTGAGAGGAATTCAACCATTGGAATCATCGACGTCCGGCGCGTGTGCCCCTGCGACTATTGAGGCAGGGCAGCACCGGCGGCCGTGAAGATGATGCCGGCCGCCGCGGCGCCGAGCAGAATCGGCACGACGCCCCGGCGCAGCAGCAGTAAAACAATTGCGGCACAGACAAGTATGACGAATTGCCAGGGCTCGCTGAGTGTCCGGGCCAGGGTGATGGCCGAGCCGGCAATGGCCCCGATGGCCGCCGGCCCGGCGCCGTCGAGAAAGGCGCGCGCATTCGTGTTGGCGCGCAATTGGTCGAAGCGCGCCGCACCGAGCAGGACGAACGCGAACGACGGAGCGAATGCGACAGCGGACGCCAGCAGGCCTCCGGTGAGCCCGGCGGCGGCGTAGCCGACGACCGCGACGGTCTGCACGACCGGTCCGGGGGTGATCTGGCCGAGGGCGACAGCGTTGAGAAACTGCCCGTTCGTCATCCAGTGGTAACGATCGACGGCGTCGGCTTGCATCAGCGGGATGATCACGAAGCCACCACCGTACGACAGTGCCCCGACCTTGAACGCGACCCAGGCGACCGATGACAACACGCCAACACTGATGGCAGAGGTGGCCAGCATCGGCACCGGAAGGACAGCTCTTGGGGGACTGTCGCGGTGCATGCGGGCGGTGAGTTCGACTGCACCGCAGGCGAACAGGACCAGCACGACCCACGGTCCAACGACGGCGGTGGCCAGGACACCGGCGATGAGGTACGAAACCCAGCGGAGCACCATGGCCCGGCCGGACCCGTTGGCGCGTTGCCAACTGGCCGGCACCAGGCCGGCGGCGGCGTGCACAGCCACTGCAGCGACCGCGGAACCGGCGCCCGCACCGGCCGCCAGAACCCAAAGTGGCGGGTTCCCGGCGAGAAACAACGCGCCGAGGGCGAGGATCACGATCAGCCCAGGGAGAATGAACGCGAGGCCACCAACCACTGCGCCGGGACGTCCTCGAACCCGCCAGGCGCAATAGATCGACAGCTGGGTGGACGCCGGGCCCGGGAGCAGGTTGCAGGCAGCAATCGCGTCCTCGAACTCGACCGCACCGATCCACCGCCTGCGCTCGACACAAAGCTCACGCATCAGTCTGATATGCGTGGGTGGCCCGCCGAACCCGATGCAGCCGATCCGCCCCCACTCCCGCAGCACGGTCGCCATGCTCGGTGGTGATCGATCGAGCCGATCCTCCCGGCCCGGCTCAGTCATCGGAATGCCGGGTGGGCGAGCAGCACAATCGGATTCGGGGCTCATCCATCAGCCCAGTTTGATGCATCCCCTCGGGGGTGGGTTCACTGCGGCACAATCGGTGGCCGGACCCAACAGCCGGACACGGAGAAGGGGGAAAACGATGCAGGCATGGGTGGTAGAGCGGTGCGCGCCGATCGACGAACAGCCACTGAGCAGGATTGAACGGGAACTCCCGTCACCGGGCCCCGGACAAATCAGAGTGCGCGTCTCATGTTGCGGGGTGTGCCGCACCGATCTTCATCTCGCCGAAGGCGATCTGCCGCCCCGCCGGCCGCAAGTCACCCCCGGGCACGAGGTGGTCGGAGAGGTCGACGCCCGCGGACCGGGCGCCGACCGCTTCAGAGTCGGGGATCGGGTGGGCATACCCTGGCTCGCTACCACCGATCAGACCTGCAGGTACTGCCGCCGCGGCGACGAGAACCTCTGCGCGGATCCGACTTTCACCGGGTGGGACGTCAACGGCGGCTACGCCGACAGCTGCGTCGCCGACGAACAGTTCGCCTACAAGCTGCCCACCGGGGTGTCGGACGAACAGGCCGCTCCCCTGCTCTGCGCGGGAATCATCGGTTACCGGGCCCTGCGTGCGGCGGCCGTCCCGACCGGTGGTCGGCTGGGCATCTACGGCTTCGGCGGCAGCGCCCACCTCACGGCCCAGATCGCGTTGCACCTCGGTCTGCGGGTGCACGTACTGACCCGCGGCGAGCACAACCGGCAACTGGCCGCAGACCTGCGAGTGGACTCGGTTGGCGGCCCGACCGACCCGCCACCAGAACCGTTGGACGGCGCCATCCTCTTCGCCCCCGCAGGCGACCTCGTCCCCGTAGCCCTGCGCGCGTTGGATTCCGGCGGCACCTTGGCTGTCGCCGGGATCTGGTTGTCCGACATCCCTTCCCTGAACTACGACCAGGAACTGTTCCGGGAGCGCCGGCTGCGCAGCGTCACCGCCAACACCCGAGTCGACGGCGATGAATTCCTCGGACTGAGCGCCCGGTTCGGCGTTACCGCGACTACCCACCCCTATCCGATGGCGCAGGCGCCGACGGCCCTGGCCGACCTGGCGCACGGCAGGTTTGGCGGCGCGGCAGTGCTGCACAACTGAGCGAGCGGTGATCCCCGTCCGGCGTTCAGCCGGCGCGTGAGCGGTGGGCTCCGACGAGCCCGGAGAACACCACGACCAGGCCGGCGGTGATCACGATGAGCGGCAGCATCAACGACCACCGCAACGCAAGCAGATCCATTTCTTGCAGCAGCAACGCGATGCCGGCGAGCACGAAGGCCACACCGAAACCCGCCGCCGCCGCGGCGCCCGTGTCCTTGTTACTCATGGCTGACCTCGATGTCGCCTAGTCCGACGTGCAACGTCAACTCAACGGGCGATGTGGTGTTCGACGGTGTGGACCACTGGAGGTCGACGCCATCGCCGACCTTGACGCCGTCCACGGTGATTGTGCCGGCCGTCGCCGTTGCGTCGATGCCCGCGGTGGCACCACTCGGCAGGATCAGGTCGATCTCACCTGCCCCGACGTCGATCTGCAGCCGCCCCGCTTCCGGCAGCGGATGCCGGGTCAGGTCAACTGTCACGGTGCCGGCACTGACGTGCTGCTGAACCGGCCATTCGGCGACCGCGGGTGCCACCAGCCGGTCCCCGACCGGCCCGGCGTAGCGGTCGGCACCGACGCCGACAATCACTGCGAGAACGAGCGAGATGAGGCCAAGACCCACCAGACCAGCTCGTCCACGCCCGCCGAGAAGCGTTGCTATCAAAGCGAGCCCGATGATGATCATCGCCGCGGCGGGGAACATCCGCCACGGCATCGACCCACCCGACTGATCAAGCAACCAGCCGATACCGACCGCCCCGATCAGTACGCCGGTGACGATTTGATCCACCCGCAACTCGCTGGACGACCGGTTGGGCGTTCCGGTCGCGGTAGGGCCTTGCAGGTCGGTGCTCATCACTGGTCACCGCCTTGCCGAAATCAACACAAGGACACCGACGGCGACGACGACGACGGGCCAGAAGAAGGCCGCACTGAACCACGGGACCATTTGCTGGGCAAGCAGCAACCCACCAAGGGCGACCAATGCCGCGCCGGCGACCAGGGCTAGCCCGTGGCGGTTGTCGCGGCGTTCCATGACGTCCGGCTCGGTGCCGGTCTCCTCGGGGATGACGATCCACGCGATGATGTAGGCAAGGACGCCCAGCCCGCCGGACAGGGCCAGCGCCACGGCGGCGATACGAAGCAGCACGGGGTCGACTTGTAGATACCTTCCGAGACCTCCGCACACCCCACCGATCACCCTGTCCTGCCGGCTCCGTCGAACCCGGCGGACCTCGGTCACAGTCTGCGGCTGGGGCAGCGAATCGAATTCCGACATGATCCACACCTCCTGTGAGAGCAGCTGTTTAGACTCTTTCAGACCCTCGGGCCGGGCGGCAGGGCCGGAAGTCCTGATCCGGAACAGCAGAGATCCTTCGTCCCTGCGGGATCGGTACAGAACCAACCGCCTGGCGTGATCGAACCGGCGGCCGATCGTCACGAGGAAATGCGCGAGTACCCGCGACGGGAAGATCAGAAGTCCAAATTTCAGGCAGTCGTTGGTGAGGAGCGGGTCATGTCAAGTCACACCGCCAACACAACTACAGCGGGCGCCGGTGACATCAGCGAGCTCGGGGACTGGGGCACCGGGAATCCGGGAGCCCGCAGATTCCGATGTGCCAGAACCTCGGGACTTCGGACCCTGCCCGCAACCGACTCGAGCACCAAGACTGAGGCGAATGAGTCCGCTGCTCGTTGGCGGGGGGAGCCACGATCGATCGCTTGGAGTTAGCATGACCGACTCGGTAGCACTTGCCGGCGTCCTGCGCAGGACAACGCCTTCAACCGTTCGGCGGTCACCCGGCGTCCGCATTCCGGTCGGACCAAGCAGGACCGTCCACGACCTGCTGTCGCCGTACTTCCGGACTTTGTCGACCCCAATCCCCCGCCGGGCAGCATCTGCGCCGCTGGACCGCCGGTCCGGATCCGCTGACGACGCCCGAGTGGCGCTGGCTGCCGCCGTGCGACAGCAGCTGTCGAAGCCCGGGTCAGTTCCCCCACAGCGCCAGCTACAGCTGATCCTGGCCGATCGCCTCGTTCGCGATGACGACCCGGATTCTCCCGTGCCCGATAGGTGTCACTGGAGCCCATTTCTTGAGTCGTTCGACGTGAATCCATACCGCCCCCTGGCCCGCATCGACGGCGTGTCTGAAAATCCAAACCGGTCTTACCCCTGGTGGGACCGACCGGTCGAGGATTTCAGCGCCTTGTCAACCGGACGACTTGCCGCGCGGGACCTTCGACCCGGACCAGACGGGTCGGCGGTCCCCAAACTCGACGGAAGATCGAGCGAAGGGTTTTGATAGAGACGGTGTTTCGTAATCGGGCCGACGCTGGTCGTCAGCTCGCTCAGCGGCTTTCGTACCTGCAACACCTACACCGTGAACGTGCTGATGAGCCGGTCGTTGGCCAAAGTGACCTTCGGCCCTTGCGCCGGACGGCACATGCGATTGGAATGTGTCCACTACCGAGATTGAGTCGGTGGACCAGCGGGTCCCGACAGTCCAATCGGGTCTCAGACCGGCAAGGAGGCCGCATCATGCAAGCGCATCCAGGTGATTGGCTCATCATGCACAGCCACAGCGACGGAGGCCACGTGCGCAAGGCCGAGATCATTTCGACCGGCGCTGACGGCGCCCCACCGTATTCCGTCCGATGGATCGACGATGACCGGGAATCGGTGGTCTTTCCTGGCCCAGACGCGCAAGTGTTATCCGCCGAAGAGCAAGCCGAGGTCGACCGCGCGCAAGCGAAGCAAATTGACAAAGTGCAATCAGCGCTGCGCGTTCAGCACGCTGCACATTGATCCTTGCGGACCCGAGTTCGCCGACGTCCGCATGGCCTTGGCCGGTGGACATAAGATCGGAACGGTGCGGGTCCAAACCCGGTCTTTGTCAACTCAACGCCCTTGCTACGGCACGCCCCGGCTGAACACGACTGACAGCAGAACACCTGAGCTGATGAGGACGAGCCAGACGACGCTCAACGACAGAACCTCGAACCGGTAGTCCAGCGCGCCCCGGAAGATCACCCCTGACACCAGCAGTCCGGCGATGATCAGTACTCCGCCGCAGGCGAAAATCCAGCGGACCGCCCGCTCCAGTCGTGAGGTGCTCGATGCCATGGCGACACCCAGAATGAGAAACGCGACGGCCAGCAGTGCATAGCCGACGTTTTCCAACGCAATAAAGACCCCATGCGGGTTGTATTGGGTCCATGCCGCCAAGTCCCGCGTCTCACCCGCAAGAAGAGCAGGTTGCACGAAGGTCAGCTGGATACCGTAGTCGACGACAATCACGGCCGCCCCGAGCGCACTGAAACACGCTGCGATTGCCGCGGACAACCCGTGCGGCGGCACCACCCAGGCCACCAAACACACCGCCAACACGACGAACAACAGCGTGAGCAACACCCCGGGGTACATCCAAAGATAGTCCTGGGGAACGTATCCGGCCGCGTCGGTGTAGGGGTAGTCGATGCAGTTCTCGCTGCAGAACGGGCCGGACCGAGGTGACGTCGTGACCCCGGTCGCGAGCGAGATGGCGCCAACCACCCCCATTGCCGGCGCCACCCATCTACCCAAACGGCCGGCCGCTAATCGCTCCACACGGACGCCGTTCATGGCGAGGGCTCCGTTCGCTCGAAGGTTGCGGACCAGGTGATCGTCAACAGTTCCATCGGATGCTGGTACAAAAGCCGCAGACCGTGGGGCCGTGAGTCCCGGCCTGGCTATCGCCTATCGCCTATCGCTGGTCGCGGTCTCGGCCGACCCAGACCACGGCGTGCTGGGTCCCCCCACTGGTCGTGGAGTTCCCCGCTACCCAATCGTGGCTGTTGACGTCAATCGCGGCCGAGGAGTCACCTCCGAGCGTGCCGAGGTGCCGCAATCCCGACGAACTCGTCCACAGGAAGGCCTCGCCGTTTGCCGGCCCGGCGGATGTCATCGTCCAGCCAACGACATCCCCGTCATCGTTGATGGCTGTCGAGGTGGCGTTGAACGCGAAATCATTGCCCGTGGTCAGGTCGACCATCCCACTGGCCCTCGTCCATCGATAGGCGTGGTCGACATCAGCCAATGGGTCCTGCACTCGACCGACCACCTGGCCGCGATTGTTCAAGGCCGTGGCGTCCGACGACAATGCATTCAGTGTGTCAATTGACCTCGCGCCCGTGCGCCTGTCCCAGATGAAGGCCTGAATCGCAGAGCCGATCACTTGAGCTCGGTCGTTGATCCCCGTGATCTGCGCCGCGAACCCTGTCACGCCGCCACCAGGGTTGGCCACAACTGGCTGCCGTCCGGTGCGCGGGTCCCAAAAGAATCCGACCATATCGCTTTCGATTCCGGCGACCTGTCCGAATGCGTTGATCGCGGTTGCGTTGCCTCTGCCCAGGTCGCGAAGCCCCCGACGCGGATCCCATCGGAAGGCATGCGACGCGACGCTCGATCCATCGATGACATCCTCGGCCCCCACAATCTGGCCCCGATCGTTCAGATCGGTTGCCCTGGCTGAGATGCCACCGAGCGTGCCGAGATCGTGACGTCCTCCACGAGGGTCCCAGAGAAACACTCTGCCGTCGTCATTGCCGAGAACCTGTCCGTCATTATTGACATCGACGGCCACTCCGCTCCCAAGGTCTTGCATTCCTGCCTTGTTGAAGCCTCGGCCACGCGGGGTCCAGATGAATGCGTGGGTGCTACCGTCGGTCGTGCTCGAACTCCCGGCGACTTGGCCGCGCTCGTTGATTGCAACCGCCTGCGAGGTCGAGCCACCTAGGGTGCCCAGATCGCGAATCATTGGCGCAGTGCCGGTCGCGGAAGCGACCGCGGGCCCGTTGACGGCCATCGCCATCACCGCAACAACTCCGACGGCTGCCGCGCGGAGAATTCTGAGATTGCTCATCATCACTCCTTTGCCCAAGTCCGATGAAGCCGGCGCCGACCCCGATGGCCGTCGCGGTGGCAGTGGGCGCCACCGCATGATGGTTGGTGCTCGTGGTTCTTCACCGAGGGCTCTGGTGGCGGGCTCATACTGAGGGTGCAAATTCAGACGGTACAAAGGTCATCACACTGGGCGGTGCGTCAGCATGGTCTTGAGCGCGTCGGCGCCGTGTCGGCCCAGCCAGACCAGGATGACGCCGATGGCCAAGTAGGTCGGATGGAAGAAGCTGAACTCCCGGATGAACGCCAACTCGACGATGATCCACCCGATCAGCAGGCCTCCGGTGAGCAGTTCCGCGGCCTCGATCCGAGGGTCGCCATGCCACGCCAGCCAGGCGAGCCAGCTGGCCGGCAGCGCGACGATCACGACCAGGGCGAGCCCGCCAAGCACCGGACTGCTGAACGGAAGGCGGGTGGCCGAGGTGTCGTCGAGTCTGAGCCAACCGGAAATCAGGCCTATCGCGCCCGCGTATGCGGACAACGCGATGAGACCGGCGAAGACGCAGACGCCGAGTCGCCGGCCCAGGCGCCGGGAGTCAGGCAATGTCGAATGGACCATCGTGTCTTCCTCCGATCAAACTGGTTTGCCCCCGATGTTGGCCCCGATCGGCGATCGACGGCAGAGTCGAAGGTCCTTTCAGGAAGCCGTGAGCTGTAGGACAACGTTCGGATCTGGCTGTTGCCAGGCGGTTACCGGCGTGAGCGCCAAGAATCGGCGCCCGCCTGGGACCTACGTGACTTTGACCTCATCCGCGGGCCTCTCGCCTCTGACTGCTGCGGCACCAGCGTAGGAAAGGAGCCGGCGGATGAGGCTCACCTGAAGGGACGGCCTGGCCACGATTTTCGTCGGCAGTGCCGTTGCAGTGTAGGGACTCTGGATGGCCGGTGTCCGACCTATTCGGGCTGGCGAGCGGTCTCGACAAGCCATGCGCTGCAACTAGCTGACAGGCTCGCGCTCGGCCACGAATGCGGCGAGGACGTCGCGGATGGAGACGATACCCATCGCGTCGCTCCTCATGGTGCCGATCGGTATGTGCCGGACGTTTGCCTCGAGCATGAGTGCGCCGACAGCCGCAATCGAGTCGTCCGGATTTGCCCACAACAGGTCCCAGGTTGCCACCTGGTCTATCTGCGTGGTGGCGTCCTGACCGAGCGCGCCCAGGACGGCAATGACGTCTCGTTCCGAGATCAACCCGGTCTGTACGCCGTCACTCACCAGCACGGCACCGATCTCGTTGCGCACCATCTCCTCCGAGGCTTCCTTGAGGGTGGTGCCAACATCCAGCGTGGCCACGGGTGAACTCATGATCAGCCGGACCGGATCCGATGGCCGAGCACGGAGATCCGCCAACTTGGTTGTCGTTTCAATTCCAGACACCGTCAGGCTCCCATCGGGTATTTTGTTCTCCGCACACGCTTCTTGATGGCAAAACGGGCCACCTACCAGTATTTTCCGCTGCTGGGTTCACTCGCCGCAGTGCCGGAAGTCCCGATCGATTCGGGACCTTGGCCCTGGCGTTCGTCCGGGCTGGGGGAGCGATTCCGGCTCTTTGCTCAGACTTCTCGATGGCGCAGGCCGATCACGGCTACCGCCAGTAGGGCCACGACCGCGCCCACCGTCACCGCCATCGCGGGCAGATAATCCATGAGTCCCGTTGTGGTCAGCAACTCGACGGGCGCCCCGGCAAGCGTCGACGGCAGCCAGTCGTGCAGCACGCCAAGTGTCCCGGCGACCGACAGCAGGATGAGAGCGGTGAGCGCGATTCCCACGACCCCGACGGTTTTCCGGGCGACGGACGCGGCCGCCGCTACCACCGCGACCGCGAAGACGAGGTACATGCCCTCGCAGAGCAGGCCGGCGAGCACGGCGCCGACCGGCAAAGGGCCGAGCAGCAGAGCTGTTTCGTACCACGCGGCGAGCGTGCCAAGGGTGTAGGCCAGCACGGCGGCGATCGAGGTGACAACGACGCGAGGCTTCACGAGTTCCCACACGCTGGACACCCGGGTCCGTAGAAACGTCGACAGGCCGCGGCGCGCGTCGAAGGCAAGCGCGCTCGCAGCGATCGCCACGACGACGATCAACCCGGTCTGTCCGACCTGGTTGAGGTAATTGACGATCCCGTCCTTCGGTTGCGGTGGTGGGACGACGATCGTCATGTCGGATTGGACGTGTTCGACGATGTCCGGCAGGTACTTGGCCAGCACCGGACCCAGCAAGCCGAATACAACGTAAACACCGAACAGGGCGATCCATCGTGGAGTACGAATCAACCGGAGCCACTCCAGCCGCCAGGTGTTCATCGCCCGAGGTGCCCTCGCCGCGGCCCGCCGCGCCGTGCTTGTCGCCGTACCTTGCGCAGTCATGGCTGTTTCCGCCTTCATCGGGTCGTCGTCAGGGCCAGGAAGGCGGCCTCGAGGTCGGCCGCGACCGGTTCGCAGGAGATCAAACGTTGCCGGCACGTCGACAGGGCTACCGGTATTCCACGCTCACCCTGCTCCATCGATGACGCTTCGATACGGAGCCCATCCGGTCCGGCCGGCTCAACCCGAGTCACCCAGGGCTGGGATCCGAGCTCGGCACGGAGCAGTGCCGGGTCTCCGGCCACCCTGACCAACCACCGCGGTTGCAGGTGGGTATCGATCAACGCCTGGGTGGGACCCTGGTAGAGCAACCGCCCCTCGCGCAGAATGCCCACCTGGTCGGCAACTCGCTGCACGTCGGCCAGGATGTGGCTGGAAAAGATCACCGTGCGGCGCCCTCGCATCCCCGAGACCAAGTCGAGCAGTTCGGCGCGCCCGGCCGGATCGAGTGCCGAAGTCGGCTCATCCAGAATCAGCAACTGTGGATCCGAAACGAGCGCGCAGGCCAATCCCAGCCGTTGGGTCATGCCCCTGGAGAACTCACCCACGACGCGGTCGGCGACGTCGCCCAATCCGGCGAGTCCGAGCGCTTCGGTGACGCTGCTGCCGGCCGGCTCAGGATCCACCAGCGATCGTGCCAGTTCGACCACTTCGCTTGCGGTCAGCCAGCCGTCGAATTCCGGAACGTCCGGACAGACGGCGATCCGGTTGCGCGGCACTGACACGCGGACGCCGCCGCGGTCCGCGCGGCGCATTCCGCTGAGAATCGAGAGCATCGTCGTCTTACCGGCGCCGTTCGGCCCGACGAGGCCGTAAATGCAGCCGCGCGGCACCGAAAGGTCCACCTCGAAGAGGCCTCCCCCGCCATAATCTCGGGTCGAACCCAACCGTCTCGACCACGGCGGTTTCGGTCTCATCGGCTTTCGCTGTCCCGTTCGATGACCCCGAACCGTGGTCGCAGGTATTGGGCTCGACACTGCGGTGCCACCCGTTCGACGTGCTCGATCGTTGTCGGGCGGGACCGCAGCTGTCGCGGCCGGCGGAGTAACCCCCGACCGCCGGGGACGTCCGAAGACCAGATAGGCGATCGCGCCCAGTGGGGTGCTGACCAGGACGATGATCACCGCCCAGACCACCTTCGGAAGGTATCGGACCGAGCGTGCGCGCACGAGATCGACCAGGCTGAACACCACGATGCCCAGGATGACAACGAGGATCGGCGCGATGGCCAGCAGGGTCGAACCGGACGGCAGATTCACCTGAACTCCAGCAGCATCGGAATGCGTTGGCGTGACATCGATTCTCCTTGGGTGTCCTCATCGTGGCAGCCACCGGCATTCTTCACCCGGGCCGAAGGTCACATCCTTCGTCCTGCTCGGACTGACATGCACGTTGCTCACTCCCGCTGAGGTGCTCGAAGTCCGACGTGGTCAGGATGTTTGCCTGCGGAGTGTCGCCGCGCCCAGCCCGATCAGTGCCACCACAAAGCCCAGCACGACGGCGACATCGCCCAGCACCTGGGCGGTGCCGTTCGCATCGGACGTTATGGTCTGCATGGCGTCGACCGCGTAGGACAGGGGCAAGACGTCGGAGATCCACTCCAGCACAGTGGGCAATTGGTCGCGCGGCACGAGAAGACCGCACAGCAGGAATTGCGGCAGCACGAATGCCGGCAGAAACTGCACGGCCTGAAACTCGGTAGCTGCGAACGCGGACAGGAAGAGGCCGAGCGCCGTACCCAGTAAGGCGTCGACCACGGCAACCAACAACAGCAGCCAGGCAGACCCGGCGACGTCCAGCCCGAGCACCAGCAAGGCAAAGCCGGACGCCACGACCGCCTGCACGGTGGCCAGTAGGCCGAATGCGAGCGCATACCCGCCGACCATGTCACCTTTGCCCAACGGCATGGCAAGCAGTCGTTCCAGCGTGCCGGACTGCCGCTCCCGCAGGGTCGCGATGCTGGTGACCAGAAACATGGTCAGGAATGGGAAGATGCCGAGCAGCGGCGCCCCGATGGAGTCGAAAACGGGCGTGTTCTGGTAAATCCACGCCAGTAGTCCCAGCAACACACAGGGCATGATCAGCATCAAGCCCAAGGTGCGGTGATCGTGCCGGATCTGCTGCAGCACCCGGGTGGCGGTCGCCATCGTCAACGTCGGTGTCATACCTGCACACCACCCCGCGCTTGCGATGTCCCGCCGACCCCGGAGTCGCCATCTTGCTGACCGGCTGCTTGCCGGGCGGCAGCGCGATCGACGAGGGTGAGGAACGCCTGTTCCGGATCGAGCGCGCCAGTTGCATTCCAGCACCCCGCGCAGCGTGTCGTCGGCGAGCATGGTGCCATTTCGCATCAACAGCAAGCGGTCGCAGCGAACGGCCTCGTCCATGACGTGACTGGACACCAGCAGGGTGACCCCCGCCTGGGTCAACCGGCGAAAGATCGACCACAGGTCGCGGCGCAGCACCGGATCCAGCCCGACGGTCGGCTCGTCCAGGACGAGGAGCTCGGGCGCGCCCACCAGTGCCGCAGCCAGCGAAACCCGGGAGAGTTCGCCACCGGAGAGGCTACCGGCCCGGGCTGAAGCATGATCGGCGAGATCGACCAGGCTCAGCAGGCGCGACACCTCGTCGTCCAGCTTCTTCCGCGGCAGGCCGATCACCTTCGCGAAATAGCGCAAGTTCTCAATGACGGTCAGATCCTGGTAGACGCTCGGTTGCTGGGTCAGATAACCGATCCGGCTGCGGAGCCATGAGCTGCCGGCGGGTTGTCCGAATACCTCGACCCTGCCGCCGGTCACTCTCTGCACGCCCACGATGCTGCGCATCAGCGTCGACTTGCCACAACCGCTCGGCCCGAGCAGACCGACCAGTTGACCGCGCGCCACGGTCAGGTCCAGCCCTGGGATGACGGTCCGACCACCGCGGACGACCCGCAACGCTTCAACCTTGATCGCCAGCTGCCGATCCAATTCGTGCCGACCATGCGTTGTTGCGTGGACTCCGGCGGGCGGACTTCTCCGCGCGACCTCGATCGAACCAATTCATCACCCACGACCGTTCGTTTGTCGGGCGGATATCGTTGCCGGTACTGCTTCATGGTGCTCTGCCGCGCCGATCGCGCCGGTCGCTTGACAGTCCTGGATCACGGCTCTTGCTGCCCATCAATTCCGCTCCGGCGCAGGAGAATCACACGGGTCACGGCTGGTACATCTCGACGACCTCGGTGACGACACCGTCGGTGACCGTCAGTTGGTAGGGCCTTGATGACCCGGTCGGCGTCGTGACGCGGTCGGCGAGCGCTGCTAGATCGCCCGCGACCTGGACGTTGCCGTCCAGGGTGGTCACGGCGACGTGGGGACTGACGGTGACGACCCGAAGAGTCGGGTTGACGTTCCGGAAGTAATACATCGAGCACCATCCGTCCATCCGGGCGTCTTGCTCTACTCCGTCCTCGTCGCAGGCCTGCTGCGGCCGCCGCGCCGGTGAACCAGTCGACCTTGTCGAAGGTAAGTTGCGATTCCGGGACGTCGACCCCCCTGACGAATCCGTAGACCACACCGCTGAGATCGGTGAGCAAGGCGCCGGTTCCACTGGGCCCGGGTTCTTCAGATGTGAGTTCCGAGGAGGTGGCCGCGCCATTCTCCGTCGTGGTGGTCGGCGGCTCGGCGGCAGTCGTTGTTGTCGGCGTTCTGGTTGAGGTGACCGGGCTTGACGGTGTGCTCGACGCGGGCACCGACGTCGTCGCGGCCGCCGAGGACGTCGGGGCCGCCGAGGACGTCGGCCGCCGAGGACGTCGGGCCGGCTGCTGATCCCGGCGTCGAAGTGCTGCACCCGTACAGCACCGCCACCGAGACAATCGCGAGAAGGCAAGTTGGCCACGGACGAGCGGTCGTCTGCACTGTGATTCCTCCGCTGCGCGCACGCACATATGGGTTCTATCCGGACACTTCCAGGCTCGACCGTGATGGGGTGAACTCAAAAGGGTCGAAGGTCTCAAGAATCGGGCCAACCGTCCTCACCGCAGGCTGCCGGTCAGACACCGACGGGAACCCCCAGTTTCCGCAGTGGGTGGATCGATCGCGCAAATGCCACACCCAGCGTGCGGCAGTGCCGGGTGATCGACAGATCCGGCCGCCGGACGCGGGTCGTTCGTCGTGCCCGGCGGGTCATAGGTCCCTGGTCCGCCACCCGGGTTGAGAGAAGGGTGGAAAGTCCAGGACGGACTCGTCCGAAACCGGGGAGGAAAGAATGAGTACTCAGGAGACGCAAGGACTAGCGGTCGGGTTAGCGGTTCCGGAACGCACCCGCCCGAAGCCGTCCTCACCGGCCGGCGCTGGCCAATCGGCGCCCGGGGGCGGTGGCCGTACCACCGGCGTGGTCATTGTCGGGATTGATGGTTCGAAATGCTCGCGAGACGCAGCCCAGTGGGCGGCCGCCGAGGCGGTCCGGCGACACGCCGCACTCAGCCTGGTCTTTGCCTATCACCTGCCGCCGGCCGGGCCTTCTGGATACAGCCCCTATCCGACGCGCCTTTTGACAGATCTCCGCGAGGACGGCTCTGGGGTGCTGGCCGATACCACCGCAATGCTGCGCCGAGCCAATCCCGCCCTCGAGATCACCACGAGCACTGGTCTACGGGCATCCGGCGGCGGTGTTGCAGAAGGCCGCGAAGCGGGCGCTGTTGACAGTGGTCGGATCACACGGCGCGAACCGCGTCGCGATTGCGCTGGGTTCGGTCGCGGCCGCGGTCGCCGAGGTCTGCCCCGGGCCGGTGGCTGTCATCCATGATGCCGTGACGACCTCGACCGGACCCGTCGTGGTCGGGGTCGACGGTTCGGCCACGAGTCGAGCGGCGCTCGAGTACGCCTTCGCCTCCGCGGACGCGCGAAAGGTGCCGTTGATCGCCGTGCACTGCTGGTCGGACCCGAGCATCGACGGCCCGGTGCCCGCCTACTCGGGCGGCGTGGTGACCGTGCAGCAGATCCAGGACGAGGAGCGCGCGCTACTGGACCGCGAACTGGCCGAATGGGTCACGAGATACCCGGACGTCAGGGTGCAAGAAGCGGTGATCCACGACCGCCCCGCAGCGGGATTGATGGATTACGCGCCGTTCGCGCAACTGATCGTTGTCGGCAGTCGCGGTCACGGCGGGGTCGCCGGCATGCTGCTCGGATCGACGGGCCAGGCGTTGATCGCCCACGGCACATGCCCGGTGGTCATCGTCAGGCCCGCGCAGGGCCGTCCTCGGCGTTAGGGATCCCGGTCGCGAGCTGCGCACCGCGTCGGTTGGGTTGATAAGCATCCCGACCTCGCGGTCCGTCAGATAATCCCGGTCGTCGTCGTCCGACACGAGAGCGCAACTCCGCCACCCGTGAATCGCCTCAACCTTCCGTCGCCACCTGCGATCAGGATGGCATCCACACAGTTGTGTCCTTGCGTCCGACGAGACGCAATGTGGGCCGGCTGCGGGACGGGACGTTCGACCCTGTCACTTGCCGATCCTCTCACCGACGCTGAACAGGCACGGTCAGTCGAACGGGACAGGGAGGACGGGTGAACAACACAGGGAGCGTCGCCCTGACCTCAGACCGGTTGGACGCGGCGCTGGCGGAGGCAATGGCGGCTGCGGCCTTGATCGACCTCGACCCCGACCCCGATCCAGCCTGGACCTGGCATCGCACGCAGGACACCATCGAATTGCTGGGTGAACTACCGCCGTTGGCCCACCCCAGGCACCGGCCTCTGATGCTGAACGGCGGCGCAGCCTTGTTCAATCTGCGAATCCTGATCCGCGGACTGGGTGTGCGTCCGGCTGTGCGACCGGTGCCGGACCCCACCCGGCGGGATTTGGTCGCCGTGCTCCGTCTGGAAGGACCTCGCCCGGTCACCGCCGACGACCGCGCCCTGGTGGCGGCTGTGTTGCGTGGAGTCAGCGAGCGTCCTGGCTCTTCAGACCGGGTGGTTCCCAAGCCGACGGCCGGTCCACCCTTGATCGCTGCCCTGCGGCGGGCCGCGAGGGTTGAGCAAACCTGGTTAGCGCTGCAACCCGCTTTTGGCGAGCCACTCCAGAATGGCATGCATGAGCCCGGCGGAGTGGGTGACCTTGCGTCGACGATGCTGATCGTCGGAACGGTGCTCGACGGTCCAGCCGCGAGGCTGCAGGCCGGGCAGGCCGCGCAGCGGGTGGTGCTCACCGCCGCAGCGGCCGGGGTGCCCGTTCGGTCGCTGCCCGAGGTGCTGAACCGGCCGGCGGACCGTCAAAGGATGCGGGAGGTGATCGGCGGCGGCCTGTGGCCGCAGGCCGCCCTCGGTTCACCGGTCCAAGGCCCAGCGTGGGACGAAACCCGTTGAGCTCCGGTACGTCTGGTGGTGAAGCCCTCGTCGCCGGCACGGCGCGTTCGGAATAGGCCGGAGCCCGGAAGGGTCAAATATTCGAAGCTCGAGTCGCACAGGTCACCTTCTCGATAGGCAGTGGACCTTCAGGCGCGAGGCGATGACGTTGGCTCAGAAAGGCGTCGGGATGAACCGCAAGGGAAGTTTCGGTTCGTGGTAGTCGCCGGGCTTCTGCCGCTTCGGCAACGTGACGTCATTTTTCGGCAGCGGGTCATAGGGGAACCTGACTCAGCATGTGACTGATGATGTTCAGCCGACCCCGTTTCTTGTCGTCGGTAACCGCGATGAACCATGGCGCCCAGGCGGTGTCGGTCGCGGCGAACATGTCGTCCCGCGCTCGGGAGTAGTCAAACCATCGGCCATAGGATATGAGGTCCATGTCCGAAAGCTTCCAGATCTCGCGGGGATCGTCCATCCGACCCTTCAGCCGCCGCGTCTGCTCAGCTGGACCGACCTCAAGCCAGTACTTGATCAGGATGATGCCCGAATCCACCATTACCTTCTCCACGCCCGGGGTCAGGGAGAGGAACCGAGTGACCTGCTCCGGTGTGCAAAAGCCCATAGTCGTTGCGGCTCAACTTCTTCGCCACGGGACTTGACGCACTCTGCTGCGTCCGCTTCTTGGACATATTCGCAACTCCTCGGGGCTCGATCGGTCGGAGCGGATGTGTTTGCGGGGTGCCCGCCCGGACAGACCACCAAGCCGATGCGGGTCGCTCGACAATTCGCATGGGGAGGGCGCCCGCATCGGTCATTGAGTTCTGATTACTTCCGCGGCACAGGAGTTCTGCCCCGCACGGTCAGCTCATTCGGCAACCTCCCGCCCATGGGCGATGAGCGCCCAGATGACGAACACATCCAGCGCGATGATCAACAGGCTCCACACCGGGTAATACGGCAGCCATGCGAAATTCAGCATCGCGCTGAGCGCCGCCACCGCGACGCCGACCGACCGCGCCCACACAGCACCCTGCAGGACGAAGAACCCGGAGACCGCGACGACGATGCCCACAACCAGATGGATCCATCCCCAGGTCGTGATGTCGAACGAGAACACCCACTTCTCGCCGGCCACGTAGAACGTGTCGTTGAACAACGCGACAACGCCCTGGATCGCCTGGAACACCCCGACCATCATCATCATGATCGCCGCGAACAGCGTCAGTCCGACCGCGAACCCGCTCTCCGGCGCGACCGAACCACTGGACCGCGAGACTTGGTCATTGCTCATGACGGCACTCCCCTTTCCGGAGCTGATTCCGACATACAGTACAAACCGTAGGGCGGTGACCGACCCGAAATCAGGGTCCAAAGACCCCAAAGATTCAGCCGTCTCAGCGCTGAGCTCGGTGGCGTCCGGTGACGGTCACCGACAGCGCAGAACTTCATTGATCCTGGTCCCGGCTACGAGGATCGTGGAGAGTGAGCACGTTCCGTGCCAGCAAGTCAGGTCGAAAGCCCCTGACTGAAGGGCAGGTCCGATGGCAGTGTCGGTACCCATCAGCCGTCGCCGCCTTCTCTGTGACCGCGCTCGTCGCCGTCGTTGTTTGCTGGACCTCCGCCTGCCGATCCCGGCCGTCGGTTCTGCACTGCTGCTGCTCGTCGGCGGCGCCGCGATGGGTATCGGCTATGGGTCCATCATCGGTGAACCCAGCCAAATCGGACCGACTGGCGTTGTCCGCCCTTGCCTGCTGGCCGGCCGTAATGTTGTTTGTCGGCATTGCGGTCGCCCCGTTCGGCTGGGTGCCGAGAATGGCGATCCCGCTGGTGTGGCGGGTCCTGGCCGCGATGTGGTTCATCGTCCTGATCGGCGACGCGTTGCATTTGCCGCGTTCGATCCTGAATGTGCTCCCGTTCTCTCGGCCCGGCGGATGCTGAAGCCTTCCGCACGGGGTCGAGCCCCAGCGACTTCCCGGAGTAGCACTACGAACGCGAGTGGGCCAACCGCTTCCAGGAAACCGACCTGAACGACAGCGGACGCCGCGGACTCGGCATCAGCTGAGCCGCTATCGCTGCCCTCGCCGCC
Organism: uncultured Actinomycetota bacterium; assembly: GCA_963695045.1. GTDB lineage: Bacteria > Actinomycetota > Actinomycetes > Mycobacteriales > Nakamurellaceae > Nakamurella. Next base: position 777,011 of record CAVOFW010000017.1, on the reverse strand, counting down.
ACGTCACGTTGGGCTGCCCGACATCCGAGGGAGGCACTGCCAGTACCTGGAACGGAAGACCCTCCCGCGGGCCGTCGCACCCGGGTTGACTGTGCAGTGTGAAGACGACAACTAACGCCTGGCCTCATGATGACCTCGACCTGCTCGGCGCCGCCGGGGAGGTCGAGGTGAGTTCCGTGCGCCGGGACGGTTCATGGTCCCGAGCGCGCACGGTCTGGATCGTCCGGGTGGATGACCAGCTGTACCTGCGTTCGGTCAACGGCCCCGCGGCGGCCTGGTACCGCTCCACGAGATCGCGCCACCAGGGCCGCATCGGGACCGGCGGCGTCGTCCGCGACGTCGCCTGGATCGACGTCGACCCGGTCACCCGGCCGGACATCGACCCGGCCGTCGACGCAGAGTACGCCCGCAAGTACCGCGGCTCCGCGTCGGCGATCGCGCACATCAACGGCCGCGAGGCCCGGACCACCACCATGAGGGTCGATCCGCGATGACGCCACCCAACCCAGCACAGGAGTCAACGATGCACACGCGAACACTCGGTCAGGGTCTGCAGGTCTCGGCCATCGGCTACGGCTGCATGGGCCTGAGCCAGAGCTATTTGCCGGTGCCGACCCGTGAGGAGGGCATCTCCCTCCTCCGGGACGCCGTCGACCGGGGCGTCACGTTCTTCGACACCGCGGAGGTGTACGGCCCCTTCATCAACGAGCAGATCGTCGGTGACGCCCTCGCGCCGGCGCGCGACCAGGTTGTCATCGCCACCAAGTTCGGGTTCGCCTTCGACGGCGACGGCAAGCAAGTCGGCCTGTCCAGCCGTCCCGACCACGTCAAGGCGGCGGTCGACGGGTCCTTGCGACGTCTCGGCGTTGACTTCATCGACCTGCTCTACCAACATCGCGTCGACCCGGCCGTTCCGATCGAGGACACCGCGGGCGCCGTGCGCGAACTGATCGACGCCGGCAAGGTCGGCCACTTCGGGATGTCGGAGGCCGCTCCGCACACCATCCGCCGCGCCCATGCCGTGCAACCAGTCACCGCCCTGCAGTCCGAATACTCGCTGTGGTGGCGATCGCCGGAGGCCGAGATCATCCCCACCCTGGCCGGACTCGGCATCGGATTGGTGCCGTTCAGCCCGCTCGGCAAAGGGTTCCTCACCGGAACCATCGACGCCACAACGACATTCGAGACCGGGGACTTCCGCGGAGCGATCCCCCGGTTCGCCGCCGACGCCCGCGAGGCGAACCAGGCGGTGGTCGACCTGCTCGCCCGGATCGCCGCGGGGCACGGCGCCACACCGGCCCAGGTCGCGCTGGCGTGGCTGCTGGCCCGGCAGCCGTGGATCGTCCCGATTCCCGGCACCCGCAAGCTCATCCGGCTCGAGGAGAACCTCGCCGCCGCCGACCTCGAACTCACCACAGCCGACCTGGCCGACCTGGACACGGCATCGGCCGCCATCGAGGTGCAGGGCGCCCGCTACCCGGAGGCCATGCAGCGGATGATCGACAAGTAGGTGGAAAAGATCCAATGCCCGAGGCACGTCAGGCTGTCTGCTGATGACGAACGTGCCGATCAGCACGTCCTCCGTTGCCTGGTGGGAGCATCGCATGCACGCCGGAACCGATGTGCTCGCTCCCGATGCATGAGCACATTGTCGCGATGGGGCCGCCCGGTCAGTGCAATTCGCGGGTGCTCCGAGGGAGAGGGATCGCCGTCGTGTACTTGACTCTGGACAGCGAGACCTGTGTGGTGGTACGCAAAATGCCGGGAAGTGCTAATATTCGCTCCAGATAAAACGAATTGAAGGCTTCAACGTCCCGCGTCATCACCTTCAGCAGGTAATTCATACGGCCGCTGATGCGATAACACTCGGTTACCTCGGGCAGTTCGCCAATACTTTCTTCAAACAACGCCAGGGTTTGCCGAGATTCGTCGGCCAGTTCCACTTCGAGAAAGACTTCAAAAGCGCTCCGCGCGCGGCGAGGGTCAACGATTGCCACGTAGCGGCTTATCCAGCCGTCTTGTTCGAGGGAACGAAGTCGCCGCTGGACCGGGGCAGCCGTCAGCCCGACCCGCCGGCCAAGTTCCACAAGACTCAGGTGCCCATCCACCTGCAACTCCCTGAGGATGGCTAAGTCGACGTCGTCCACGCGGCGATTTTTCCCAGTCAGCCGGTGAAACGCAACGACCGTGCGCGCGCGGCGTTCATCTTCCGAAAACTCACAAAATATTTGCGCCCGTCACCGCCCATAATGGACCTTGAGGTTTGGCGTCGGTATCGACGCTCGGGGGATCACCGAACGTGACGCTGACGGTCGATGCTTGGTTTCGCCCGTCAACACCACCGCTCACGGCAGACCGGAGGGCAGATGAGTGAGACAATCCACATCACGGTTGACCGAAGCGGAAGACCTCGCACCTGCGCTTCGCGAATCGTTGGCTCAACAAGAAAGACTTCGACGATCAACACTCGTGCTCAATCCGGTCGAGAATTTTCCATTTCCGAGCGATTTGGCGGTGACGAGCGGAACTCTGCACGGGCTTTATAACACCGACAAACTGCGGTCTCGAGATGAACAAGTCGCGACCGATATGCAATTTGCAGGTCGAGCCGCGATTGCCCGGGACAGTCGACGCGCCTATTCGGCATGGGCCAGGGCGCTGGGTGCGGCAGACGCGACACTGCGATTATTGTCGGGCCTGCAAGCCCATGCCGTGCTGTTCATGTCAATTGCGCGGCCCGGCGAGCGGGTATTACAGCTTCCCGTCCAGGCGGGTGGTCACGTGGTCGGCAGCAAGATCCTCGAGCGGCTCGGACTTGAAGTGGTGCAGATGGTCTCGAATGACGCGGAGATGTGTGTCGATATGGATCGCACACTGGCGCAGTGCGCGATACACCCTCCCGATTACATTTTTGTCGATCGCAGCGAGGGGCTCGTTGTTGAAGATTTCTCGGCCCTCACGACGCTTGACGCGTTGTCGATCTTCGACGCATCGCAGTATCTATCCAACATCATCGCGGGTGATCATCCCAACCCGTTTACCGCCGGCTTCGATCTCCTCGTCTCCAGCGTTCACAAGAACTTCCCAGGACCGCAGAAGGCCTTGTTGGCCACCCGCGAGATCGACGATCGCTGGCGGGAACTGCTCGGCGGCGTCTCGACCTACGTTTCGAATATGCATGTTGCCAGCACCTATGCGGCGACATTGACGCTCGGCCGTTCCGACTGGTTGATGACGTATTCCAAGCGGATGCTTTCTTGCGCGGTTCTGCTCGAGGAACAGCTCATCGACAACGGCGTGCCGGCCGTAGCGACGCCCTACCGACGCGGTCCCCACCCACCACGTGTGGATACAGGAAGGCAGCCGGCAGGCCGCGTTCGACACCTTCGAAGCGCTCGAGCGGTGTGGAATCTTCACGAACTACCGCAAGCTTCCGTACTCGCTCGGCTTCGGGGTGCGACTGGGTCTGAGCGCCGCGGTTCGCATCGGACTCCTCGAGACGGATGTTCCCAGGCTCGCCGAGCTGATCGCGGCGATCCGCCGGACCGGCCCGACGGATGCGCTGCAACGCGCCGCCCGCGGGTTCAGCGAGGCGGTGTGGGAACAAGGGATGGCGGCGTCCTGATGGGCGGAACCGGCGAGGGTGACGCTTCGGACAACGAGCACTTCGACTTGATGGCACCTGGACGGATCGAAAAGGTGCGCGACCGGCTGCCGGCCCTCAAGCCGCACTGGGTCCGCGTGCAGCTCGCCCACTGCGGGGTATGCGGCAGCGATCGCTCGTACTACGCCGGCGAGCGAAGCAGGGCACTACCGGTATCGCTGGGCCATGAGTGGGTTGGAACTGTGGCGGCGACCGGCTCCGCCGTGGGGTCATTCGCACCGGGGGACGTCGTGACGACCGATCTCAATTTCCGGTGTGGAACCTGCCGCCAGTGCTCGAACGGCCGCTCACATCTGTGTGAGCGCGGCCAGATCGGCTGGTTCAGCAATCGAGGTTTCGCCAGGTGTACCGACATCCATGCCAGCTATCTGCAGAAGTTCGGGACGCGCTCCCCAGCACCGCATTTCGCGCTCGCAGAACCGCTCTCCTGCGCGATGCACGCACTGTCGCACGTGAACCTTTCGCCGGCCGACCGGGTCCTGGTCGTCGGCGCCGGCGGGATCGGGGTGTGTATGGCCTTCCTGCTGTGGAACCAGCCGGCGGTCGCCTTCGATATGACCGACCTGGACCCGCCTCGACTGAACCGAATCGGCCAGGTCATCGGCCCCCGAGGTCGCGTTCTGGGACCACCTTCGGAAGATTACGACGTGGTCCTCGACGTATCCGGTTCCGTCAGTGGACTGCGGGTCGCCTGCGGCTAGCGTGGCTCCCGGTGGCCGCCTCTGCTCGATGTCGCACCTGCCGAGCGCCACCGAGCGCCGACTTCCTCCTGGACCTCCTTGTTCGCAAGGACGTCACGTTCAACCTGAGCTATCTCAATGGTGAGGCCAGCAACCTCGCACGATCGATGGCCCTGCTGGAGCAACGTTGGACTCCGGCGTGGAACACGCTGCTTGACCTGCGCCCGCTTGACACCTTGCAGAGGGTCTTCCGGGACGCCCCTGAACCGTCGTCGATCAAGGTGATCATCGATCTGCGCGGATGAGCCGGAGCACTGCGTCTGGTGGGCGCCCGGAAATCCAGCGGACGTCGCCCGAGCGCCGACGAAACTCGGCGTCGTCACCCCGGGCCCAGGCCGGAATGACGGCGAGATGTCCGTACGTCCCGAGGGAATCGATGTCGGCGATAAGGGCTTCGTATGCCTCGTCTGCCCTGGCGGGCCTGCCGGCCCGCATTTCCAGGACGACCAGCGCCTGGCCGGCGAAGCAACCTGCCGCTGGATAACCGACGGTTCTCGAAATCTCCATGGCTACGTCGCAGGCGGCCTTGGCCTCGTCGAATTCGCTGAGCAAGGGCTAATGCCACGCCCCGCGCCGCCTGGGCCTTGGCTACCTCGATCCGGCTGCCCAGACGGGTGTTCAGGTCGATCGCGTCGCCGGCGTCCCGCAGCGCCCCCTCGGGGTCGTGCCAGCATCTCGACTCGGCCAGGTTCGTTCGCAGCTTTCCCTGCATGCTGGGCGAATGACCTGACGCTTCCAGCGCCACGGCGTACCGCTCCTCGGCGGCACGAAACTCGAGCGAGAACCGGTATGCGTGGCCGCGGTGACGGATCATCTCGGCAAGGTCGAGCCGCAGACTGGAGTCGAGGAGTTCGGAGGCCTCGGCCAGTAGACCGGTTGGCCTCTGCCAGCTCACCGTCCATGGTCAGCATGTCGGCTTGGTACAAACGGGCTCTCCGGTGGGCTCGGCTGCTCGGGTCGAAGGGGTCGGCGTCGGCGTTGAGCCTGCGAAATTCTCGACGGGCGTATGCGTAATCGCCGCGGAGCTCCCGCAGATATGCCATTTCGATATCGAACGATGCGGAATGACGGCCCAGCTCATCGCGCACTGGCACGAGCGGCTGCGAGCATCTCGATCGCCCGAACCGGGCCGACTGTGCGGCGATTCGCCAGCGCAGCGAAATACTGTGCACTCACTCGAGCCAGATGCGAAACGTCGCCGTGCGTCGATGCCTGGAAGCTAAGTCAATCCGTGCCAGTAACCGGCGTCATAGAGGTTGTAACCGGTGTCGATCAACTGTTCGGCATCCCCCTGCGGCATACCCTCGGTTGCCTGCCACCCCTCGACGAGTGCGTTGAACAACTGCGGCAACCCTTGGGCGCCGACCAGCGGCGGTTCCTTGGATCGAACCTCCAGGTTCACCGCGGCGCTGCGCAAAGCATCTGTCACGTGACCGGCGAACCGCGAGGAATTCCGCACCTCCGCGGTCAGCAGGTCATGCGTTTTGTAAAGTCCGTCGCCCGCATCCTCCACGAAGAACCACTCCACGAACTCACTCATTCCGATAACGTCGGTGTGCAGTCCGGCCGCGCGGACCAGGTGTGCGTACAGCGGCCTGTCGAAGTACTGCAGTGCAGCCAGCATCAGGGCAACCGTGTGCGCGGAAGGACTCAAGTGGTCGAGAAAGTGCTCTACAACCGCAGGTGGCCTGGCCGGAAGATCACCGACGCGCACGGCGCCGTGCTGGCGGAACTCCGCCCGGAACACGTCGATCAGGGCGCGCAGGTAGAACGGAACCGACTCGGAGCCGGCCACCAGTCGGTCCTCGACATCTCGCTCCAGATCGCCCAGCGCTCGTCGAATCATCCTCCGGCACTCCGAGTCAGGCGAAACGCCTAGGGGAACATGCACGACGAAGTCGCGCAACTCGGTCTCGTTCCAGCCAAGGGAATTCCGAACCGCGATGAGATGGAGTCCCCCATGGATGGTGACGATGAGCCTTTGCAACCATGACGCCCGGTCGGCCAGCGTTCCGACGGATTGCTTCTCGTACCCGTCGTAGAAAAAGACCAGGCGTCGTTCTTCCGGGTTGCGGTGCCGCCGCGCGATATCGAGCCCGAGATACTCAGGCAACCTCGCGAAGAGGTCACCGGTTTGATCTCGAAGCATGTCGATCTGCGTGAACTCGCCGATTTCGTAGCCAAGTCGCAGAGCGTCATCACCGGGCATACCCGTGAAGACGAGCGACCCGAAATCGGTCGGCAGCAGGTCCTGCCCAGGGTCTGCTGCGGCTCGCAACGTGCGCATGGCCAGGCCGCTGGCCCCTTCTCGCCCAATGGGTTGACGCTGCTGATTGGTCGCGAACCAGTACGTCAGCAATGCGCTGTCGAACAGGGAGCAGTCGATGGTCAACTGGTTGCGGATAGCGAGCAGCGGCGCAATAGCAGTCATCGAGATCTCGTCATCGAGCTTGACCCGCACCAGTAACGGAGGGTCGGGCAGGGCGGCGAGGCGGCCCCTCGTTTGCTCAAGAAAGCGGGACTTGCCGACACCACCCTGACCGGTGACTTCGAAAACGACAAAACGTGGAGGGCGGTCGCCAAGCATGGCAACGTACTCATCGATGAGCCTGGACTCACCGGTCCGGTCGAAGAACTGACCAGATTCGGGTCGGCTTCTGGACACTGGGATTCCCCTTCGTCGTTGGACCTGACTTGACCACGACAACTACTGGGCGATTTCAAACACGTAGATGCCATGGGAGCCGGCAACGGCAAGCAGTTGACCGTTGGGATGCCACCCGAGGCTGCTGAGTGCTCCGTCAAGCGCGAGCGTGCAACTGAGCCGGGGATGATCCCGGTTGTCGGCGGAGCGGCGCCAAACCTGCAGAACACTGTCGTCCCCGACGCTCGCAACCTGCGATCCATCCGACGACCAGGCCACGTCGTGCACATCGTCGCGATGGCGCCCGAGCGGTATCGGCTCGTCGTCTTCGCCCAAACCCCAGAGCCAGACCGTGCCGTGGGTGTGCCCCGTCGCCAGTTGCCGCCCGTCCGGCGACCACGCCATTGCCCGCACACCGTGCTCGACGCGGTGTCCGAGTTCCACAGGCTCGGACTGTTCCTGCAGGTTCCACAGGTGAATCTGGCCGGAGTCGTCACCCGTTGCGAAGCGCCGCCCGCCCGGCGACCAGGCCAGCGCTCGCACCCACTCCCCATACGGTCCGCCCGTCGCGCCGAGGTCAGCGCCGAATTCCCAGATCTTGACGGCACCGTCACCACCGACACACGCCAGTCGGGATGGCCCGGACGACCAGACCAGCTTTGCGGACGCTATTCCCAGTTGCGTCAAGTCCCACGATTTCCGCACCGCTGACGGCGTCGTGGATGCGCACCCGGCCGTTCGTCACACCCGATGGCCAGATGCCGGCCGTCCGGTGACCAAGCGACCGTCTGGACGGCTTCATCGTCGTCGGATCAACGGCTCACGCTCGCCGGTGCCACTGGAGTTCCACACATGGACGCGCCGCACTGCGGGTCCCGCCGGCCAACCAGCGCCCGTCCGCAGACCAGCCAACCGACGAGCACGGGGTCGTCGGCGTGATCGGTGACACCGGCGCCGCGGTCGACCTGCCATCAGCCGCAACGCGCCGTCGCGTCCACCGCTGGTCAGCGCCCCGTCATCGGGCCGCCAGGACACTGCGAGCACCCCACCGTCGTGCCGCCCAACGTCGACCGGCTGCGCCGCATCGGTGGTGGTCCACGTGCGCAGCACGCCGTCACCGCTACCGCTGGCCAACCTGCCGTCGGCCGATACCGCCAGCGCCAGCACCGGACTGACCCCGCTGTCCAGCCGAACACGGTGATTCCTCACCGTGCACCGGCCACAGTCGCACGGCTCCATCCCGGCCGCCGCTGATGACCCATCTTCCCGTCGGCGGACCAGCCCACCGCAAACGCGCCGCCGTCGTGCCGGCCGAGCTCGACCAGTGCGCCAGGTCGATCGGGTGCCCACGTCCCCACCACGCCGTCGTCATAGGCGCAGGTCAAACAATGCCCATCCGGCGACCAGGCCAACGCGCGGACCCAGCACCCCGCACGTTCGAGACTCGCCAGCTCGGTTCCGCCTCCCGCCGGCCACACCCGGACGGCGTCGTCGCCGCCGCTCGCTATCCACTCCCCGTCCGGTGACCACGCGAGCACCCGGGCGCCGATGTGGTGACGGCCGACCTGCGCGTTTCGGGCCGTACCGCCCACCGCCCAGGTCCGGACGAGACCGTCGTCGTCCCCGGTCACCAGCACATTTCCGTCCGGCGACCAGGCGAGCGAGAGGATCCACGCCTCGCCGCCGATCTCCGACGGCTGCCGATGTCCATCGCGGTCCAGCAGCTGAACGAAGCCGTCCCCGTCGACAGTGGCCAGCAGGCGGCCATCCGGTGACCACACGCATGCCTGCACTCTTCGCTGATGAGTACCGAGAACGCGATCCAGCGCGGTCACCGCCGGCTCTGGGCAGCTCCAGCCTGGTGCGTAGCGAAGCTGGTCAGCAGTTGGTCGCTCTCGAGCGCCGTCGACCAACGTCTGCGCCCGCGGGCGCGCCATCAAGGTCGCGGCGACGTCGATCGGCCCCCGGAAGCCCCTGGAGTAGATGGCTGGATCGCCGGAACCATTCCAGCCGCTCGCGTGCCTGCGCGTCTGCCGCCAATGCGAGATCTTCGAGCACGGCCCGCGTTCCGCACAGCGACACCTTTTTCGCGAGATAGTTGATGTCGCGGATCGTGCTCACCAATTCGTCGGAGCGCCCTGCTCCGTGGAGGTGGAACGCGGCCCGGCGCCACAGATATGTGGCGTCGTCGGGAAGGTCCGCCCAGTGCTCCGTGGATGGCAGATGCGGCGTCACGAAAGCGGTGTGCATGGCCCGTCGCGCATCGGGAGTGAGCCCGAACCAGAGGTAACCACGAAGGACGTCGCGCAGTCGGACCGTCTCGCGATCCTTGTCGTAGGACTCGATGAGTGAGAGGCGCAGCAACTTGCGCACAATCCCGCGCACCTCGAGAAGGTCGATCTCCCACCACCGCGCCAGCAACGCGAGCGGCACGTCGACACCCTCTGGAAAGATCGCAAGGCTCTTGTACTGATCAACTGCCGCACTGCCACCACCCCGCTGGAGGCTGCCGATGCTCAGGTCGATGGTCGTCGTAATCGCCTTCCTGCCCTCGACCCGATCCCCGGGGTCGAGCACCGCCGGTCCCCGCTGCGCGAGCACGCGGGTGACCTCCTTCACCGCCTCGGCAAGATTGCGTCCCTCATGAACTTCGTCGGACAGCACACCATTGACCAGGCTGGCCAGTAGCGGCCAGCGGCCGGTTCGCCGGATCAACTCCGAAAAGTCCACCGTGCCCGTGTTCGAGACCCCGGGCCAGGATCTGCTGGGTTTGGCTGACCGAGAGTTGGTCGACCCGAATGGTCGTCACACCCTCGGGGACCGTATCCGGGTCGCGAGCCGTGATCAGGACCACCGTCGACGGGCCACGTTGGAAGAAGGGCTCGAGGTCGGAGCGTCGCCAGACGTCGTCCAGCACGAGCAGCACCCGACGACGGGCCAGGACACCGTTGAGGTGAGCGGCTGCCATGAACGCGGTGGCGAAGGTCGGGCAATCCGCATCGAATGCCAGGACCAGATCCCGGTACCAGCCGATCTTCTGTTGCTCGCTGGGCTCTTCGCCGAAGACCACCCGAAGCACGCCGTCCGGAAACTCGTCCTGCAGCTCCGCGCAGGCCCAATCGGCAAGAATCGTCTTGCCGAATCCTCCGGGACCGTAAACGGCAGTGCTCAACGAGCCCACGTCCGAGGGGTCCGCTAGCGCCAGTCGTGCCGCCGCTCGGACCTGCTCGCACAGCTGGTCCAGCTCAGGGCGTGGCACCGCATCCGGCGGCACACGTCCGGCCATGAACAGCGGCGCGCGGCGCGACTTCGACAAATCCCGGAGCGATTTACCGATGAGATTGGCGAGGTCGTACTCGTTGCGGAAGCGAACCACAGTCTGCTGGCCGTCAAGTAGCCGCCGCCGGAAGCTCTCCTGCCGCTCGGGGTACGTGCTGATCGCTGGGGGCCAGCTCGGCCCGTTCCTTTCCCTCGTCGTGCAGCAGAAATATCAGGACGGGCAATCCGAGATGGAGTGCTTGCTCGAACTCGAGCTCGGTGTAAGAAAGCTCGGGTTCCTCCGGAACAGGACTGCCGTACCGGAACCCGATGATCCCAACGTAGATGTCACATTCACCCAACCGCTGACGACACACCTCTGCCGGCGGCATCGCGGAAGCGGACCAGTGGGACATGTCCCCCACCAGGAACTCGTTCTCGATGCACGCACGCTCGGCATGGTCGATATACGACCGCTCCTCGGGGTGCTCAGCGAACTCCGAGGTATGGCTTAAAAATACCTTACGGCCCCGACCCACGTGCTCGACTTTATCGAAGCCCGCAACTTGGTTCTCATCCGGGAGCCCGACCAGGTCAGTCCGGCGGGCGTCGGAATCACCTCGTCGGCGACAGCCGCGAGCACCGGACGACAGCACCGCTCGACCGAGAGCTCCGTCCCCCGATGTTCAGCAGTGAGGCACCTGGTCAGCCCGCGGTGCGCGGGAGCGCGGTGGTGACACTGAACCCGGCAATGAATTCCGGAATCGGCCGGTAGTAGCGATAGGTGACGTCGTAAGGGCCCACCGTGGACAGCGCGGCGTAGGCGGCGATCCAGTTCCGGATCTCCTGCCCGGACTGGCCGCCGAGCTCCTTGATCGAATCGTTGGTATACCTGTCGATGGCGTCCAGGTCGTTCGCGGCCAGCTGGTCCAGAAAGGTGTTGTCCCAGTCCGGGTTCAGTGCCTTCAGGTTGCCCTCGCCGGCGGCGAACCGCTTCGCGGCATCGATGACGTTCGCGCGCCGCTTCGCCGTCGCCTCTGCCGAGGGGTGCCGCCCGGCGATCAGTCCTTCGACGACATGCGCCGGCGCGGTTTCCAGGGTCGGCACCGGGGGTTCGTGGGACAGCCCGCCGGAGCCGATCAGCAGTACCCGCTTGTTCAGACCTGACAGATACCTCCCGATGGCCTCGCCGAGGGCGCGGACCCGGCGGACGGGGGTGAACGGCGGGGCGACCGAGTTGATGAAGAACGGCACCACGGGCACCGCGTCAAGGCCGCCGAAAAGGATTTCCAGGGGCTGCACCATGCCGTGGTCCACCTCCATTCGCAGCGATACCGCAAGGTCGACGCCGGAATCGAGGGCGGCCTGCGCCAGCCCCTCGGCGATGTCCCTGGGAACGTCGAGAGGACCTGCGGCGGAGCCGAAGTCACCGATCGAGGTGGCCGCGAGCCCGATGCAGAACTGCGGCATCAGCTCGTAGAAAAACCCGTTGTAGTGATCCGGACCGAAGACGACGACCAGTTCGGGGTCGTATTCGGCGATGAATTTACGGGCGGCGGCGAAGGCGGTCTCGACGTCCGCGGCCAGTTCAGCGGGCGGCTGCGAGAGCTCCAGCAGCGGGCTGTGCGACATCGAGACGAGGGCGAGCGTCATGGTGATCTCCAAGGTGAATGGCGGTGGCGAGGGCGGCGGTGACGGAGGGGGCGTGCTGGGCGAGCGCGGCGGCCGCGACGTACCGGTCGGGGCGGATGATGACGAACCCGACGGGGTGGGTGTCGAACCATTGCTTGAGCCGGCCGGTGGCATCGCCGATCACGGTGACAGTCGCGGCGGCTTCGCGCGGGTCACCGGTGGCGGCGGCGTCCCAGTGCAACTGGGTGGACGGCCGGACGCTGATCAGTTTCGCACCGAGCCTGGTCAGGGTGCGCAGGGAACTGTCGTCGAAGACGTGACGGGGGTCGTTGCCCCAGACGAGCACCGAGAACCAGGGCCCGAGAACATCATCGAGCAAGACGTTCTGCTGGGTGCGGGTGTCGACGCGGGGCTGCGGGAACATGGACCCGACCGGCTGTCCGGCCGCGGCGGGCCCGACGGCCTCGACCAGGGCGCCGACGTGGAACCGGGGCTTGGGTTTGTACCGGCCCTCGGCGATCCACTTCTTCGCTGCGGGCAGCAGGTTCAGGGCGGCCGCGAGCTTGTCCCTGGTGCCGGCGACGGCCTTGTTCGTCGGGGACAGGATCCGGCCCATCGCGACGGACACGTCGATCATCGCCTTGGCGTGGTCGCGGCGCTCGGTGTCGTAGGTGTCCAGCAGCGCGTCGCCGGCGATGCCGCGGAGGATCGCGGTGAGCTTCCAGGCCAGGTTGGTGGCGTCCCGGACCCCGGAGTTGTAGCCCTGCCCCTGCCAGACGGGCATCAGGTGGGCGGCGTCCCCGGCGATCAGCACGTGTCCCTTGCGGAACGCGCCGGCGATCCTGGCGTGCAGGGTGTAGACGCGTTGCCGGATGAAGTCCAGACCGGCCGGGTCCGGCACGTGCCTGGCCAGCAACCTGTGCACGAAGTCGTCCTGCGCCACGTCTTCATCGGTCTCGTTGTCGAAGATCATGAACTCGAACCTGCGGATGCCGTGCGGCAGTCCGATCGACACGAACGGGCGGGCCGGGTCGGCGCCGAGGTAGGCGTTCGGGGTACCGAGCGGGTCGTTTCGCACGTCGATGACCAGGAACCGGGTCGGTGACGACTGACCCTCGAAACTCACGCCCATCGACTTGCGGGTGATGCTGCGGCCGCCGTCGCAGCCCACCAGGTACCTGGCGCGGATGACCTTTTGGCTGCCGTCAGCGAGTTCGACGGTGGCGGTGACCCCGTCTGCGTCGTCGGTGTAGCCGAGCAGGGTGTGGGAGAACTGGACGTCGACGTTCTCGAATCTAGACAATCCACCCAGCAGTTCGGCGTCGACCAGTGGCTGGATGAATCCGTTCCGCCGGGACCAGCCGTAGTCCTGCGCACCAGGGTCGACGTTGGCCAGCACCTGGCCCTTGCCGTTGACCATCCGCATGATGTGCTGCGGGGTGGTATGCGGAAGCACCCGGTCGACGACGCCGGCGGTTTGGAACGTGCGGAGTGATTCGTCGTCCAGACCGACGCCGCGCGGGTAGTCGATCAATTTCTCGCCGGCGTCGGCAATGGTGGTGTCGATACCGTAGCCGCCGAGCAGGTTGGCCAGGGTGAGACCGACCGGACCGGTCCCGATGATCAACACGTCGGTGTCGAAAAGTCCTGCGGTGGAGCGGTTGTGAGTAGGTGCGCTGGCGGGGATGGGAGTCATCGTTGTCTTCCGGGTTGGGGGTGGGTAGGTGGGATCGCCGATGTGCCGGGTCAGCGACCGAGCAGGAAGTCCAGGTGAATCGTGTTGAAGGTTTCGGTGTCCTCGTACTGTGGCCAGTGACCGCAGTTCTCCATCACCGCGAGCGTCGCGCCGGGGATCAGCGACGTGATCCGCTGCGCCTCGGTGACGGGGCCGGATGGGTCCTTGGTCGTCCACAGCACCAGGGCGGGCGCCTTGATCCGGCCGAGGGCGTCGTCGGTGAGCATGTTCCGCCTGCGGATCTCCGGGTTCTGCAACGCCATGTTCGCCTCGCAGGCCTGCAACCAGTCGGGCTGCTGGAAGATCGCCTGCCGGGTCTTGATCAGGTCGTCGGTCACCATGGTGGGGTCGGCCATCAGCCACTCCAGGCGGGCCTTCACCCGGTCCCAGGACGGGTCCTTCGCCGCCTCCATGGACAGTGTGTAAAGCCGCTCCATCACCTGCGGGTTGGCCATCGTGCCGCCCATCGTGTTCAGCACGATCCGCTCCACCCGCTCCGGGTGATCGATCGCCAGCTGCGCGGTCACCCAACCACCGAGGGATTCCCCGGTGAAATAGGCCTTCTCGACGCCGATCGCGTCCAGAAAGGCGAGTACCTGATCGATGTAGTGCTTGACCTCCAGCGGGTGATCGGGCTTGTCGCTGTACCCGTGTCCGATGAAATCAATGGCCCAGCAAGAGAAATGCTCGGCATGCGAGCGCAGATTCCGGACGTAGGCCTCCGCGTGGCCGGTGATGCCGTGCAGCATCACCAGGGTCGGCTTGCTGGTGTCCCCGGCGTGCAGATACCGGGTCCGGTACGGGCCGGCCTGAATGAAGCCCTGGCTGAACTCCACCCCCTGCAGGTCGGACCAGACGCTGGTGAACGGGCGGGGGCTGACAGAGGTCTCGGTCACGACTCACTCCAATGTAGGATTGTGCGTTATTTGCTCGGCAGTATGCGATAAGTGAACATCATCGTGCGCTGTCTGTCAAGACCTTGACGGCATCGACTTCGGCGGACACTGCCCAGCCAGCGCGGGCGTGCGGTGATGCGAGGCCGACGGGCGGAGGGCCGGCCGATGGGGGCGGGGTCGGTCAGCTCAGCAGCGCGCTGATCCGGGCCGCGCCATCCAACATCGCCGGGGCGGCGCCGGCCATGATGTCGTCCCGGTAGGTGATCAGGTTCAGGCAGGCGTTCGGCGCGCTGTCGCCCTGCTTGATCAGCACGGCCAACCCGTGCGCACCGGGCTCCACCTCGCCCCTGCTGACCGAAAAACCCTGAGCGCGCGCCCTGGTCACTTCCGGTCGCTCGCCGGGGCGTGCGGGAAGCGCGGCCAGCAGGCAGATACCGGCCGAACCACGACCGAGAGGATGCCGGCTGCCGGTGCGAAATGCCAAGTGGTACGTGCCCTTTGTCGGTGCGGCCACGGCGATGCCGACGACTTCCTCACCCTCCCTGACCAGCAGCACCAGGGTCGATTCCAGCTCCTCGGCGAGCTCGCGCATGATCGGCATCGCGGTGTCCCGGAGCGTGCTCTGCAGTCCGCTTGCCAACGCGATCAGCCCCCCGCCGGCCCGGAACCGGTTGTCCGGGCCGCGCGAGATGAGGTGGTGATCGGCCAGGGTGGCCAGCAATCGGTGCGCGATGGTGCGGTGCACCTCGAGCCGATCCGCCACTTCCTGCACGGTCATCCCGCCGGGGGTTGCCGCCACCAGCTCCAAGGCCCGAATCCCCCGGTCCAGCGTCTGCGACCCGGCGTTCTTGGATGGCGTCGCCACGGCCTCCGGTGACGGTGTGAGTTCCATGCCGGCCATCAGTGCTCATTTCGCTCGAAGTGCCGCTGTCCCGACCCCTTCCGACGACCCCATTCACGGCCGGACGCGCAGCCCAAGCCTAGATGAGACGAAGAAGGACTTGACAGTCCGACATCTTACCGGAAGTGTGTCCACATAACGCACTGACTAGTGCGGTCAGCGCACAACGATGTGAACGACCAACCCACACAAAGGAGTGTCCGTGTCCACCACCCGACCCACCGCCGAGCCGCAGCAGCAGGCCCAAGGCAATCACCGGCAGATGCGCAGGGTGCTGTTCTCCAGCTTCCTGGGCAGCGCCGTCGAGTTCTACGACTTCCTGCTGTACGGCACGGCCGCCGCGCTGGTCTTCGGACAGCTGTTCTTCTCCGACCTGACCCCGGTGGTCGCGACCATCGCCTCGTTCGCCACCCTGGCCGTCGGCTACATCGTCCGGCCTTTGGGTGGGGTGGTTTTCGGCCACTTCGGCGACCGGATCGGCCGCAAGTCGATGCTGGTGCTGACGATGAGCATCATGGGCGCGGCCAGTTTCGCGATCGGCCTGCTCCCGACCTACCAGACCATCGGCATCCTCGCCCCGATCCTGCTGATCGCGTTGCGGCTGATCCAGGGCTTCGCCGTCGGCGGCGAGTGGGGCGGCGCCGCACTGATGGCACTGGAACACTCCGACGAGAAGAAACGAGGCTTCTCTGCCAGCTTCGCCAACATGGGCGCCCCCGCCGGTGCCGTCCTTTCCACCGTCGTGCTGGCCATCGTCACCCTGCTCCCCGGTGACGCGTTCTTGACCTGGGGCTGGCGTATCCCGTTCCTGCTCTCCGCCGTCCTCGTCGGCATTGGGCTCTACGTCCGGCTCAAGGTCACCGAATCCCCGCTGTTCGAACAGGAAATGCTCGAGACATCTCTCAGGCCAGCGGTCGCCGTCGAAACCCCGGGAAAGAAGCGTCTGCCGATCTTCGACGTGCTCCGCAACAACCCGACGTCCGTGCTGCTGGGCATCGGCGCCGGCCTCGGCGCGTTCGCCCTGCAGGCCCTGATGGCCACCTTTGCGCTCACCATCGGAGTCCAGGGCGGCCTCACCCGCTCCACGGTCCTCTGGCTGTTCGCGGCCGGCTCTTTCGTGCAGATCTTCGCGCTCCCGTCCTACGCAGCACTGTCCGACCGGATCGGCCGCCGGCCCGTCATGATCGCCGGCTGTATCGCCGCGGTCATCGCGGTCTACCCCGTGCTGCTGCTGATTGCCTCCGGCTCGGTCGTGGGTGTGCTGCTCGGATTCTTGATCGCCATGCCCCTGGTCCAGGCCGCCATGTACGGGCCGCTGGCCGCGTTCACCACGGAGATATTCGCCACCGGAAACCGCTACACCGGAGCATCACTGGGCTACCAGCTGTCCTCCACCCTCGGCGGCGGCTTCGCCCCGCTGATCGCGGCCACCCTGGTCGCCGGTACCACGGCCGGCAACGGACTGCTCCGAGTCGCGCTCTTCGCCGCCGCGGCCGCGCTGATCAGCGCGATCACCATCGCGATCGCAAAGGAGTCCAGCAAACGGAACCTGGCCGCTGCTGGTTGACCGCCACGCTGCGGGCACCTGAACCCCGAGCCCGCGGCCTCGTGGGCCTCGGGGTCACATGGAAAACTCGGCAAGAATTGGTGGTTCAGTAAGAACAGGAGCGAGTTCGTGGCCGTTGCCATTGATTTCGTCCGTCTCACACAAGTGCCGCTGCCGCACATCGTCACGTTGCTCAACGAACCGCGGAACGCCCGGCACATGCCGCTGTCCGGGACGTTCAGCATTGAGTCTGCGGCCGACTGGGTGCACGGCAAGGACCAGCAGTGGGAAACACACGGCTATGGGCCGTGGGCGGTGCTGGTTGACGGCGAGTTCGCCGGTTGGGGCGGATTCCAGCACGAGGAGAACGGCGCTGATTTTGCCTTGGTGCTGATGCCCGGGCACTGGGGACGCGGGGCCGAGATCACCCGGGCGGCACTGGATCGAGGCTTCACCGAGCTCGGCCTGGACGAGGTCATCATTGCGCTGCCCCAGAGCCGCAACCCCACCCGGGTGGTTGCCAGGTTCGGGTTCGTGCCCGATGGTGAGGTGAGCTACGACGGTGCGGACTTTCGCCGGTATCGACTCACCCGGGAGGCGTGGGAACGCAGGGCCAGCGGCATCGCAGCTGCCAGCAGCAGGATCAGCCCCGCGATCAACGGCAGCCCGTCCAACGCCCACAACCCGTAGATCGCGATTGCGCTCAGCTCGCTCAGCAGGGACGCGACGGAATTGACCGTCGCCCTGGCCGGGCCGGTGATGGCGTCCTGCAGTCGGGTGTTCACCGCCACCAGCACCACCCGGTACAGGGCGTAGAAGACCGCGACGCCGGCCAGCCCGGCGGGTCGACCGATCCATTCCGACAGGCCGAGCAGGAGAGCACCGCCGCCGAGCGCCAACGCCAAAGTGCCTGCGGCGAATGCCTTCTTGCTCGGCGACCGATGCGCCACCCACCACGTCGCCGCGGCACCGGCGAGCGGGATCGCCAGCTCGGCCACGGGAATCCAGGCCACCGGGACGCCCCAGTCGAGCGCGATCAGCGTGAAGTATTCCTCCAGCGCGTCCAGCCCGGTGACGG
The DNA here is from genome assembly GCA_963695045.1 of uncultured Actinomycetota bacterium. Taxonomy (GTDB): domain Bacteria; phylum Actinomycetota; class Actinomycetes; order Mycobacteriales; family Nakamurellaceae; genus Nakamurella. The sequence goes on along the minus strand of CAVOFW010000017.1, from coordinate 758,917 downwards.
CCGCGACGAGCAGCACCAATCCCCGCACCGCGGGAGTGCCGACCGCCTCGACGATGCCCGCCCGCAGGGTGCCGAAATATCCGAGGTCGTCATCGCGGTCGTCGGCCGGCTCGTCGGCGGTGTCCGCGGACGACACGACACCGTCGGGTCTTCCGATCCCATCACCCGGACCGGGTCGGGCATCGCCCGGGTCGGCGGTCCTGGCATCACGGCCGGCCGGCCGGACGTCACGCAACAGCATCGCCAAGGATGCGGCCACGAAACAGCATCCGACGCTGAGCCAACCCACGAGGGCGTACCCACCGAGTTGGAACAGCAGGGTCGCGACCAGTGCCACCGGGATTTGGGCGAAGAGTCCGGCGGCGGTGATCCGGCCCAACAACCGCGAGTAGTGCGCCGTCGCCCCGACCGCCTCGAGCCCGTCGTACAGCAGCGCCTCGAGCGAGCCGGACGTCAGCGCGCCACCCAGTCCCCACAGCACAAACCCGGCAGCGGCTCCGTTGAAGCCTGGAAAGCCCATCCACAGGGCATACCCGGTCCCCTGCAGCACACCGCCCATCGCCAGCGCGGTGCGGCGGGAGAACCGATCAGCAATCGCGCCGGTTGGCACCTCCGCGATCACGCCGACGAGCGACCAGATCAGGAACAGCGCGGAGATCTGGGCGTCGGACAACCCGTTGTCGGCGAACATGAGTGCGTACAACGCGTACAGCGGGACCATGTCGGCGGCAAAGGCCCACCACGTCGTCAGGCGCCCCAGCCGACGAACCTCGGCTGGGGTGCTCGATGCTCCACTGCGGCGGTGTCACAGTCAACGGAATGGCATGACGCCCACTGTAGGACGTCCTCGGTGCCGCGGGAAGGGATTTCAGCGACGCGTGACCGGACAGGACTACTGCCCAGTCCCGACCGGCAGTGTGGGTGCGACCGCGGTGGGGTGATTGTCGTCCGCGCGGTGAGCGCGTGGGACCAGCAACGTCAGGATGACGCCCAGCACGGCCAGGCCGGTCAGGATGTAGAAGATCGAGCTCACCGAGAGACCGGCGGTCAGCACCAGGCCGCCCAGCAGCGGGCCGCTGACCCCGCCCAGCCGGCCGAAGCCCGCCGCCCAGGCGACCGCGGCACCGCGCATCTTGGTCGGGAACTGGTTCGCCACCAACCCGTAGATCAGGATCGACGTTCCGGTCGTGCCGAGGCCGACGACGGCAACGAAGACCAGGCGCACCGGCAAGCGGCAGGTCCAACGTCATCAACGCGATGAACACACCACCGATCAGGAAGCAGATGGCAACAACCGGTTTGGGCCCGAACCGGTCGGCGAACCGGGAGCTGACCAGCGCCCCGACGATCGCGCCGCCACTGAGCACCAGCAGGAACGCCAGCGAGCCCTTCGCGTTGAACCCGGCCTGTTCCATCAGCACCGGCAACCAGGTGTTGAGGAAGTAGTTCAGGCACTGGGCGAGCGCGCTCATCAATCCCGTGATCACCGTCGCGAACCAGAAACCGCGGCTGAACAGGCCGGCGAAACCCACCTTCTCGGCCTTCTCCTGCTGCGGGACGCTGTCCGGCATCGGCAGACCGGTGCGCTGCGGAGACTAGCCTGGGCCTTGTCGAGCTGACCCTTGGCGACCAGCCACGACACCGACTCGGGCAGCTTGAAGAATGCCAGCGGCAACAGCGTCACCAGCGGCAACGCGCCGACCAGGAACAGCCCGCGCCAGCCGATGGAATCCAACAGCACGATCGCCAGGAACGAACCGAGCAGGCTGCCCAGCGGCACCCCGGAATAGCTGATGGCGCTGCACAGGTTCTTCTTTCCCGGCGGCGCGATTTCGGCGACCAGGGCGCCGGTGGTGGCGATCAGTGCCCCCATGCCGAGGCCGGTGACGAACCGGAAAATGCCGAACGTCGTGGTGTTGTGCATGAACGCGGTGATGGCCATGCCGATGGAGAACCACGCGTAGGCGGTGAGCATGACCCTGCGGCGACCGACGATGTCGCCGACCGCGCCGGCCAGCAGCGCGCCGAACAGCATGCCCAGCAGGGCATAGCTGCCCAGGGTCCCAGCGAGCGCGGGCGTGACCTCCCCGAGTCTGGCTCGGGTCCTTCAGAAACGTCGGCACCACCGCGCCGTAGGCAACGAGGTCGTAACCGTCGAAGACCATGCCGAGAGTGGCGAGAGAGACGACCCACACCACCGTTCGTCTGCGTCGGGTGTCTTGGTCGGTGGTAGCGGTCATGGTGATGTCACTCTTCCTTTTCCGGGGCGCCGTGCTGGGGGCACGGGCTACTGGGGCGTGGCTGCTTGGGGCATGCTCTGACGAAGCGACAAATGGGGTCGACAAATGGGCGTCGACAGATGGCGTCGAGGAATCCGGCAGGGTCGCGTCACAGCGCGAATTGCCTGACGATGGGAGTCGGGCCTGCGGTTACCCGACCGGCACCGGCGCCTGCCGGAGCCAGTCGGGGGCTCTCGTGGCCGTGTGCTGCGGGTGGGTTCGGATCCACCCGTGCCGGCATTCGCCTTGGGCGAAAAGACCGGTGCCGTCGATGAAATCGTGCCCGACCACGAAGCTGCTGTTTCCGACTTCGATCACCCCAGGGGTGAAATTGACCTGGACGAGATCCACGTCGGTCATCGGCACCCGGATGGACTGTCTCTTCGACTGTGCGTCTCTGTGTCAGGCGAACGCGGACAGGCCGGTGACGTCCCGGCCGATGATCAGCGACTGGATGCTGTCGGTGCCCTCGTAGGTGTGCACGACCTCCATGTCGGTCATGTGCCGGGCGACGTGGTACTCGAGCAGTAAGCCGTTGCCGCCCAGGATGTCCCGGGCCTCCATGCAGATCCCGCGGGCCTTCTGCGCGGTGTACATCTTGGCCAGCGAGGCCATCGGCCCGGTGAGCTTGCCCTGCTCCTGCAGTTGCGCCATCCGGAAGCACATCAGCTGGATGGTGGTGACCTCGGCGAGCATGTTGGCCAGCTTGTTCTGCACCAGTTGGTAGCCGGCGATGGGTTTGCCGAACTGTTCCCGCTGCCCGGCGTAGGTCAGGGCGGCCTCGTAGGCGGCGACGGCGTGCCCGGCCGCTTCCCAGGACGCCCCGCCGCGGGTCGCGGTCAGCACCCTGGACACGTCGCGGAAGGAGTTGGCCTCGGCGAGCTTGTTGCCTCGGCCGGCACCCGCACGTTGGTCAGGGTGATGTCGGGTTGCCAGATGGCGCGTTTGCCGATCTTCCCGGTGATCAGCTCCGCGGAATAGCCCTCCGGGTAACCGGTTGTCGACTCCAGGGCCGCTTCCGACTTCTCCACCACGAAGCCCTTGACCTTGCCGTCGGCGACGTCCCGGGCCCAGACGATCACGACGTGCGCGATGTTGCCGTTGCCGATCCACCGCTTGGCGCCGTTGAGCACCCAGTGGTCGCCGTCCCGGCGGGCGGTGGTTTCCAGGCCGACGGAGTCGGAGCCGTGGCCGGGTTCGGTCAGCGCGAACGCGCCGACCTTGTCCAGCCGGGCCATCGCCGGCAGCCAGCGCTGCTTCTGCTCCTCGGAGCCGAGCATGTTGATCGAGCCCATCGCCAGGCCGTTCTGCACGCCGAGGAAGGTGTTGACGCTGCCGTCGCCGCGGGACAGTTCCAGGGTCACCATGCCCGGCCGCGAGGCGGGACAGGCCGGGGCAGCCGTACCCGGGATCGCGCCGCCGACCACGCCCAGCTGGGCGATCTTCGGGACCAGTTCGAACGGGAACTGCGCCCGCTCCCAGTAGTCGTTGATGATCGGCAGCACCTGCGGTGTCGACGAAATTCCTGACCCGGTCGCGGATCTCGCGTTCGTCGTCGGTGAGCAGCTCGGACAGCAGGTAGTAGTCGGTGCCGCGCGGGGTGGTCAGGCCGGCGGTCAGGTCCAGCGGCGCAGCAGCGGCCGTGGGTGCGGATGTATCGATGCTCATGACGTTCTCACCTGTTCTGTCGGTCGCGGTGTCTTGGTGCCGGCCTCGTCGTAGTCGTACCAACCGCGGCCGGTCTTCCGGCCGAGTTCGCCGCGCTCCACCAGTGCCGAGACACTCTTGCTGGGTTGGTCTTTCGGGTCACCGGACTCGGCGAACCGGTCCTGCTTGGTGAGGTAGCCGATGTCGATGCCGGTCAGGTCCATCAGCTCGAACGGGCCCATCGGGTAGCCGAGCGCGGTGCGGCAGGCGGTGTCGATGTCCTCGACGGAGGCGATGCCGTTCTCCAGCAGGAAGATCGCCTCGTCCCGGACCGCGCCGAGGATCCGGTTGGCGATGAAACCGGGGATCTCCCGGTCCAGCACCACCGGTGTCTTGCCCAGCCGGCGGGCGAGTTCGACCGCGGTGGCGACGGTGTCGTCCGATGTCTCGGGTCCGCGGACCACCTCGACGCACTTCATGATCAGCGCCGGGTTGAAGAAGTGCACGTTGCAGACCCGGTCCGGGCGCCCGGTGGCGTCCGCGATCCGGGACGAGACGATGCTGGACGAGTTGGTGGCCAGGATCGCGTGCGGCGGCGCGACCCGATCGAGGTCGGCGAACAGTGCCCGCTTGACGTCGAGCTTCTCGACCGCGGCCTCGATGACGATAGTCGGCGGTCGCGGCCGCGGCGGGCAGGTCGGTGCTGAACGATCAGCCGGCCGAACGCGGCGTCGACATCGCTCTGCGGTGCGCCGGCCCTTCTCGACGTCGCGGGTCATCCGTTGCCGCAGCTCCGTTTCCGCCCGGTCCAGCGCGTCCTGCGCGATGTCGGTGACGGTGGCGGAATAGCCGGCCAGCGCGCAGAGCAAGCCGATCTGCGAGCCCATCGCCCCGGCTCCGACGACAACGACATTCTTGATCTCGGTCATCGTCATCGCCCCTGGAACACGGGTCGGCGTTTGGCCAGGAACGCGTCGGCGCCCTCGTTCTTGTCGTCGGTGGTGTAGAGCAGGGCCTGGGCGAGGCGTTCGACGACCAGGCCGGTGCGCTGGTCGGCGTCCATCCCGGACCGGATCACCAGCTTGGCGAGCCGGACCGCGAGCGGTCCCTTGGCCATGATCTGCCCGGCGATCTCCCGCGCCTTGTCCAGCAGTTCGGACCCGGGCACCACGGACGTGACCAGGCCGATCCGCTCCGCCTCGGCGGCGTCGACCAGCCGTCCGGTGAGGATCATCTCGATCGCCCGGCCGGTGCCGACCAGCCGGGCCAGCCGCTGGGTGCCGCCGGCGGCCGGCAGCACCGACAGGTTCGTCTCCGGCAGTCCGAAACGTGCGGTGTCGGCGGCGATCCGGATGTCGCAGGACATCGCCAGTTCGCAGCCACCGCCGAGGGCGAACCCGTTGACGGCGGCGATGGTGGGCTTCTCGTAGGCCTCGACGTCGTCGTAGAGGCGTTGCAGGTCCGAGCTCAGCGCGGTGTGCAGGGTGTAGGTGCGGACCTGCGCGATGTCGGCGCCGGCGACGAACGCCTTCTCCCCGGCGCCGGTGAAGACCACCACCGCGACGGAGTCGTCGTTCCGGAACCGATCGAGGGCGGCCCGGATGTCCAGCTGCACCTGCCGGTTCACCGCGTTGCGGACGTCCGGCCGGTTGATGGTGATCAGCGCGACGCCGTCGGTGACGTCGGTCAGCAGCGTCTCGTAGGTGATGGGGGCGGCCTTGACGGATGTCATGGCGGCGGCCCTTACCGGAAGGCGGCCAGGCCGGTGATGGCCTGTCCCATGATCAGCGTGTGGACCTCGTCGGTGCCCTCGTAGGTGCGGACACTTTCCAGGTTGTTGGCGTGCCGCAGCGGCGAGTAGTCCAGGGTGATGCCGTTGCCGCCGAGCATGGCGCGGGCCTCCCGGCAGATCTCGATGGCCTCCCGCACGTTGTTCAGCTTGCCGAACGAGATCTGCTGCGGGTGCAGCGTTCCGGCGTCCTTCAGCCGGCCGGTCTGCAGCGCGACCAGGATCCCCTTCTGGATTTCCAGCACCATGTCGGCGAGCTTGCGTTGGGTGAGCTGGTACCCGGCGAGCGGCTTGTCGAACTGGTTCCGCTGCTGGCTGTACCGCAGCACGGTCTCGAAGGAGTCCCGGGCGGCGCCCATGGCGCCCCAGATGATCCCGTACCGGGCCTCGTTCAGGCAGGCGAACGGGCCCTTCAGGCCGACCACGTTCGGCAGCACCGCGTCCGCGGGCAGCCGCACGTCGTCCAGCGTGATGTCGCACTGGATGGAGGCCCGCATCGACAGCTTCGGCTCGATCGGGGTCGCGGTGAACCCGGGGCGTGTCGGTCGGGACGACGAACCCGCGGATCCCCTCGTCGGTCTGCGCCCAGATCACCGCGACCTGCGCGATCGACGCCAGCCCGATCCACCGCTTCGCGCCGGTCAGCACCCAGTCCGATCCGTCCTTGCGGGCGTAGGTCGTCATCCCGCCCGGGTCGCTGCCGGCGGTCGGTTCGGTCAGCCCGAAGCAGCCGATCAGCTCGCCCTTGGCCATGCCCGGGCAGCCACTGCTGCTTCTGCTCCTCCGAGCCGTGCTTGTGGATGGCGCTCATCGCCAGCGACCCCTGCACCGAGACGAAGGTGCGCAGCCCGGAGTCGCCGGCCTCCAGTTCCAGGGCGGTCAGGCCGTACTCGACGGCGCTGCGGCCGGGGCAGCCGTACCCCTTCAGGTGCATCCCGAGCAGGCCGAGATCGCCGAACTCGGTGGCGATCTCCCGCGGGAAGTGCGCGTCCTCGTACCAGCGGGCGATGTTCGGCCGGATCCGGGCGTCGACGAAGGCGCGGACCTTGTCCCGCTGCGCCAGTTCCTCGGCGGTGAACAGCGAGTCCAGGTTCAGGTAGTCGCGGGCCCGGTCGCTGATCGGGGTGGGCGGCGCGGTGACGGCCCCGGCGTAGATGCCGACGGGGCTGGTGGCGTCGTCGACGGTGACGGCCCCAATATCGATCGACTCGGTGGTGGTCATGGTCTGCTCCAAGTTCTAGGAAGGTGGTCGGGATCAGGCGGACTCGAGCAGGACGGAGATGCCCTGGCCGACGCCGATGCACATGGTGGCCAGGGCGCGGCGGGCGCCGCGGTCGTGCAGTTCGATGGCGGCGGACAAGGCGATCCGGGCGCCGCTGGCACCGAGCGGGTGGCCGAGCGCGATGGCCCCGCCGTTGGGGTTGACGTGCTCGGCGTCATCCGGCAGGCCGAGCTGCCGCAGCACGCCGAGGGCCTGCGCGGCGAACGCCTCGTTCAGCTCGACCAGATCGAGCTGGTCGACGGTCAACCCGTTGCGGGACAACAGCTTCTGCGTGGCCGGCACCGGGCCGATACCCATGATCCGGGGCGGCACCCCGGCCACCGCGGCCGAGGTGACCCGGGCCAGCGGGGTCAGGCCGTACTTCTGCACGGCCTGCTCGGAGGCGATCAGCACGGCGGCCGCGCCGTCGTTGACGCCGGACGCGGTGCCGGCGGTGACGGTGCCGCCCGGGTTGATCGGCCGCAGCTTGGCCAGCGCCTCCAGCGAGGTCTCCCGCGGGTGCTCGTCGGTGTCGACGACCACCGGTTCGCCCCGCCGCTGCGGGATGGTCACCGGTGCGATCTCCCTGGCCAGCCGGCCCGAAGCGATCGGCCTTGGCGGTCCGTTCCTGCGAGCGCAGCGCGAACGCGTCCTGGTCCGCCCGGGCGATGCCGAACTCCTCGGCCACGTTGTCCGCGGTCTCCGGCATCGAGTCGGTGCCGAACTTCTCCCGCATCGCCGGGTTGACGAACCGCCAGCCGATGGTGGTGTCGTGGATCTCGGTCGACCGGGAGAACGCCGACGTCGCCTTGGGGATGACGAACGGGGCGCGGCTCATGCTTTCCACCCCGCCGGCCAGCACCAGGTCGGCGTCGCCGGAGCGGACCGCCCGGGAGGCGATGGCGATCGCGTCCAGGCTGGACCCGCAGAGCCGGTTCACCGTGCCGCCCGGCGCCGAGACCGGCAGTCCGGCCAGCAGTGTCGCCATCCGGGCGACGTTGCGGTTGTCCTCACCGGCCTGGTTGGCGCAGCCGATCAGCACGTCGTCCAGCTCGGTCCCAGTCCACCGACGGCAGCCGGCCGGTGAGCTCGCGGAGCACGTGGGCGGCCAGGTCGTCCGGGCGGACGGTGGCCAGTGCGCCGCCGTACCGGCCGAACGGGGTCCGCACCCCGGCCACCAGGAACGCCTGTATTGCCTGTCGATTCGCGTCATGACGCACCCGTGATCGCTTCGCGGAGCCGGAATTTCTGGATCTTGCCGCTCGCCGTGGACGGCAGCGTCGGCAGCACCTCCAGCCGTTCCGGCCAGTACTGCCGGGCCAGTCCCTTCTCGCCGAGGAACTGCTGCATCTCGGCGAAGGTGAACTCCTCGCACGCCGGGCTTGAGCACGACGCAGGCGCAGGCCCGTTCCTGCAGCCGGGGGTCCGGGATGCCGACCACCGCGACCGAGGCGATCTTCGGGTTCTCGTAGAGCGCGTTCTCCACGTAGGCGACCGGGATGTTCTCCCCGCCGCGGATGATCACGTCCTTGGTGCGTCCGGAGATCTTCAGGTACCCGTCGGGGTCGATGCGCGCGATGTCTCCGGTGTCGAACCACTTGCCGTCGAACAGTTCCCGGGTCATGTCCAGCCGCTTGGCGTACCCGGCGAACAGGAACGGCCCGGTCACCTGCAACCGGCCGTCGGTGTCGGCGGGCAGGACGGTGCCGGCCTCGTCGACGACCCGGATCTGCATCCCCGGCAACGGGTAGCCGTCCCGGTCGACGACCTTCTCCTCGGGGTCGCCGGGGATGCCGAGGGTGACCAGGGCGTCCTCGGTCTGCCCCCAGCCGCTGATCACCGCCAACTCGGGCCAGCGCTGCTTGGCCTGCCGGACGATGGCCGGCGGGATGGGGGCGCCGAAGCAGCAGAACCGGACCAGCGAGGACACGTCGTGGGCGTCGATGTTCGGCGCGTTCAGGGTGTCGTGCAGGAACGGGGTGGCCGCCGAGGTGAGGGTGATCCTGTGCTGTTCGATGAGCTCGCACGAACCGCTCGTTGCTCCACACGTCCTGGTAGACGCCGGTCGCGCCGATCTGGGTCTGCAGGCGGATCCCGTAGAGCAGGCCGGTGAGGTGCGCGACGGTGGACGCCATGTGGATGACGCTGTCACTGTTCACCCCGAGCCGCTCGGGTAGCGGCGCGATGGCCGCGACCAGGCTGTTGTGGGTGTGCATGACGCCCTTGGGTTCGCCGGTGGTGCCGGAGGTGAACATCAACAGCGTCACGTCGTTCGGGTCCGGACGCAGCGCGGCGAGTTCGGCCGGGTCTCGGCGTTCCTCCCACGGTGTGTCCATGAACGATTCCCAGGACGGGTTCGCGTCGCCGGGTTGGCCGTCGACCACGAACACGTGCTGCAGGGCCGGCCAGCTCGGTCGGAGCCGGTCGACCATCGCCGGGTAGTCGAACTTGCGGAACTCCCGCGGCGACCACCAGGACCTTGGATTCGGCGAACCCGACCATGAAGCCGACCTCGCGGTCCCGGTAGATCGGGATCAGCGGGTTGCTGACCGCGCCGATCCGGGTGGCCGCGAAGTGCAGGACCAGGAACTCGATCCAGTTCGGCAGCTGGAACGACACCACGTCGCCGGGTTGGACGCCGAGTTCGAGCAGACCCAGTGCGCAGCGGTCGGTTTCGGCCTGCAGCTCGCGGTAGGTGACCTGCCGGCGGGGGTCGATCGCCGCGGTCTTGTCCGGGGTGCGGGCGACGGCGTCGTCGAGGAAATCGGTGATGGTGCGGTTCGAGAAGTAGCCCGCCTTGGTGTATTCGTCGATGGATTCTTGGCTGAGGATCGTGTCGAAGGTCATCGGGGTCGTCAGCTCATCGTGAGGCCGCCGCTGACGCTGACGGTCTGGCCGGTGATGTACGCGGCTTCATCGGAGGCGAAGAACGCGACGGCGTTGGCGAGGTCGGACGGGTCGGCGAGCCGGCGGAACGGGATCGCCTTGGTCAGCGCCTCCCGGAGCTTGGGGTTGTCGCCGCCGATGGAGGCGAACAGCGGGGTGTCGGTGGGGCCGGGGCAGATGCAGTTGACGTTGACCTGGTGCCGGGCCATTTCCCGGGCGGTCGCCTTGCTGAAGGCGATGACGGCGCCCTTGGCCGCGGAGTAGACGGCCTCGCCGGAGGAGCCGACCCGGCCGGCGTCGGAGCCGAGGTTGACCACGTGCCCGTGGCCCTGCGCGGCCATGATCGGCAGCACGGCCTTGGAGGTGTTCAGCACGCCGTAGAGGTTGATCGCGATGACCCGGTCCCAGTCGGCCTCGTCGCTGTCGACGAACGGGCCGACCTTGTCCCAGCCGGCGTTGTTGACCAGAACGTCGATGCGGCCGAACTTCTCGGTGACCTGCGGCGACCATCTCGGCCACCGATTCCTTGCTGGTGACGTCGACCCGCAGGCCGATGGCGCCGCCGCCGAGTTCCTTCGCGGTGGTCTCGGCGGACTGCTCGTCGATGTCGGTGACCACGACGGTGGCGCCCTCGGCGGCGAGTTTCTCGGCGATGCCGCGGCCGATGCCGCGGCCGGCGCCGGTGATGATCGCGACCTTGTCGTCAAGCTTGCCCATGGGGTGACTCCTTTGTCGTACTGTCGAGTTGATCGGTTGATGGTGCGGTGTGCGCCGGTCGGTCGGCGTCCGCGGGATGCGTGGGTCGCAGGCTCAGGGGGCGAGGGCCCGTCCCAGCTTCTGCCGGGAGATGATCAGTTTCATGATCTGCGCGGTGCCGTCGCCGATCTGCAGGCCGAGGACGTCCCGCAGTCGCTGCTCGATCGGCTTTTCGGTGCGGTACCCGTACTGGCCGTGCAGCAGCAGGCAGGTGTTGATGACGTCGTAGGAGGTCTTCGGTGCCCACCACTTGCACATGGCCGCCTCGGCGGTGTGCGGCAGGCCGGCGTCCTTGAGCCACAGCGTCTGGTAGCACAGCAAACGTGCTGCGGTGAGCAGGGTTTCGGACTCGGCGAGCGGGAATGAGACACCCTGGTTCTTGCTGATCGGCCGGTCGAAGGCCTCCCGCTGGGACACGTACTCCCAGGTCTCGTCGACGGTCTGCTGGGCCGGTGCCGACGCACTGCAGGCCGATCAGCGCCCGGCTGAAGTCGAAGCCCTGCATGACCTGGGAGAAGCCCTGACCGACCTCGCCGAGCACGTTCTCGGCCGGCACCCGGACGTGGTCGAAGTGCGCGGCGCCGCGGGCGACCGCCTTGGTGCCCATGTCGGAGTACGGCTCCTTGGTGACCCCGGGCTGGTTCAGGTCGACGACGAACGCGGTGATGCCGCGACCCCGGCCCTCGTCGCTGGTGCGGGCGAAGACGACCGCGCCGTTGGCCGGGCCGAGCAGGGACATGCGACTTGGCGCCGGTGAGCACCCAGTCGCTCGCCGTCCTGTTCGGCTCGCAGGCGGGGGTTGCCGGCGTCGGAGCCGGCGTGCGGTTCGGACAGGCCGATCCCGACGATGCCCTCGCCGCTGGTGATCTGCGGGACCCAGTGCGCTGCGACCTCGGGCCGGGCGTTCTGGGCGAGGATCTGGCCGACCAGCGAGCCGACCACCTGCAGGTAGCCGACGTTGAAGTCGCCGGTGGAGATCTGCTCCAGCAGCATGCCGGAGGTGAGCCGGGACACTCCCTGCCCGCCGAGCTCCTTGGAGATCTCGGGGGCGATGAAGCCCTTCGCCCCCATCTCCAGCCGGACCTCCTGCTCGATCCGCCCGGCCTTCTCCCGCTCCTGGTAGCCGGGGGCCAGCGCCTCCCGGGCGTACTGGCGGGCCGAATCCACCAGGGTCTGCTGCTCGGCGGTGAGCGAAAACTCCATTGTCTTCTCGTCTCTGAAGATGTTGATCGGGACGTCGGATCAGTGCCAGTTGACGTGCTGGACGAAATCGGCCGGTCGCTTCTCGGCGAACGCGGCGGCGCCCTCCAGTCCCTCCGGGGATGCGGTGAACAGGTCGAGCGCGGACATCGCGAGATTGCTCAGTCCGGCCTGGTGATCGGTGTCGGCGTTGAACGACTGCTTGAGGAAACGCAGAGCGGTCGGGCTCTTCTCGGCGATCTCGTTGGCCCAGCTCTTCGCCTCGGCCAGCAGCTGATCGGCCGGCACGACGGCGTTCACCAGACCCCAACGCTCGGCGGTCGCCGCGTCGTACAGCCGGCACAGGTACCAGATCTCCCGGGCCCGCTTCTCGCCGACAACCCTGGCCAGATAGGCGGAACCGAAGCCGGCGTCGAACGACCCGACCTTCGGGCCGGCCTGCCCGAACCGGGCGGTCTCGGACGCGATGGTCAGGTCGCACAGCACGTGCAGCACGTGTCCCCCGCCGACCGCGACTCCGTTCACCGCGGCGATCACCGGCTTGGGGATGTCCCGGATCAGCTTGTGCAGGTTCCCGATCTCGAACATCCCGCTCTCGGTGGGGCCGTAGTCCCCGGTCTCGGCGCGCTGCTTGACGTCACCGCCGGTGCAGAACGCCTTCTGTCCCTCGCCGGTCAGGATCACCACCTGGACGGACTTGTCGGCCCAGGCCAACCGGAAGGCCTTGATCAGCTCCTCCACCGTGCGCCCGCGGAAGGCGTTGTACCGGTCCGGCCGGTTGATCGTGATCACCCCGACCGGTCCGTCGATCTCGTACCGGATGTCCTCGAACGTCTGCGACATGCTCTTGTCCCTTCCACTCCGTTGTGCCTGGCTAGCGATCTGTTTTTGAATGACTCCTTCATTCGATCTACGCTGACAGTAGGGCCGCCGACGTCTGCCGTCAAGACCCTGGGCGAACTTTTCTCGTCGGCGCGCCGGACGTTCGGGCTGGCCAGGCAGCTACTATGAATCGACATTCATTCACCGCAGCGGATCGGAGGGCGGCGACAGTGACCGAGACAGCGATGCGATCTCCGGCAGGCGAACCGGGAGGCCCGGGTGGACGCGCGTGTCCGTCGCAGGCGTCGTCAGATCCTTGCCGCCGCGACGAATCTGATGCAGCAGTCGGGCTTTCACGCCATGTCCATGCAGTCGGTCGCCGATGAGGCCAGGGTCAGCGTCGGCCTGATCTACCAGTACTTCGGGAACAAGGAGGACCTGCTCCGCGGCGTGGTCGTCGACATCCTCGAGGACTTCCGCGACGAGATCCCCCAAGCCCTTGCCGTGGCCGGCGAGGATCCCGTCGAACGCCTGAAGACCGCGTTCCGGGCCTGCTGCCTGGTGGTCGACGCCAAGCGGGCAGCCGTGAACCTGACCTACCGCGAGAGCAAAACCCTGACCGCCGAAGGGCTCTCGCAGATCATGGCGCTCGAGTTCGAAACCGCCGAACCCATCCGCGAGGTCTACCGGGCCGGCGTGGCCGCCGGCGTGTTCCAGGACATCGACGCCCGGCTGATCGCCCACAACATGCTGCTCACCGCCCACGGCTGGGCCCTCAAACACTGGAACCTGAGCCGATGGCTCACCCTCGACGAGTACATCGACCAGGAACTGGCCCTGCTGCTGGCCTCGGTCAGGGTCACTCCACCGGCAGTCGGCGCATCCAGCGGGTCGCGCTGAAAGCAACGCTTGTCGGGCTAGGTCCCGGTACCGCTCGACGGCGGCGGGAACAGGTGCGCAACTTCCGGCTCGCCCAGTGCGTAACGGATCGCCTGTTCCTCGAACCGGCGATCGGCACCCGTCAGCCGGTTCTGGTGCTGCCGCATGTGCTCAGCCCAGGTACCGATGAGGTAGGTCTCGACAAACCGGGTGGGGTCACTGCCGTCACGGAACAGCTCCCAGCGCAACGCCCCCGTGCGCCGCCGCGACCGTCCGACACCCTGCATGGCGTGGGTGAAGTCGACCGCGGAATCCTCGGCCACCCGGTAGGTCACCGTGACCATGACCGGTCCGTCCGTCGCGTCCGGGGTGAACGTCAGTTGAGGGGCCGGCCAATGCGTCGAGAGTGTCCGGTCCAGCTTGCTGGTGTCCGGCATCGGGCTCCGCAATCCCACCAGCACACCGATGGTGAGGACCGCCGCGGCAATGAGCAGCGCCGTGGTTGCCGACGAGAGATCCGCGATCGAACCCCAGATGATGGCGCCCACCACCTGTGCGCCCTGGAACACCACCAGGTAGTAGGCCAGTCCACGCGCTCGCACCCAGTTCGGCAACGCCAATTGCATCCCGGAATTCAGCGATGACATCACCGCGATCCATGCGGCGCCCACCGGCAGCAGCGCGATGCCGACCACGACCACCTGGCCGACCGTGGCGATCACCACGGTCGCGACCGCGGTCGCCGCCATGGCGCCGGTGACCAAACGGGCCGAGCCGACCCGTGCCCGCAGTCGTGGGATCACCACCGCTCCGGCGACGGCGCCGGCCCCGACCATGCCGAGCAACAACCCGTAGCCACCAGATCCGAGACCCAGGTCGTCCGCCGCGACCACCGGCAGCAGCGCCCACACCGCGCTGGCCGCCGGAATGAACAGGACCGCCCGGTAGAGCAACCGGCGCACGATCAACGCATGGCGGACGTACCGGCCCCCCGCCCGCAGCGCCTCGACCAATCTTTCCGGAGGCATGGTGTCGCCGCGGTTGTCGGGTCGCCACAAGGCCAGCACGATCGCGATGCCGACAAACGACGCGGCATTGAGCGCAAACACCCAACCCGCACCGGCAACGGCGACGATCGCGCCGCCGATCGCCGGCCCGATCGCCCTGGCCACGTTCATGTTCAGCCCGTTCAGCGCCGCCGCCTGGGGTAGCAGGCCACGATCGACCAGATCGGGCTGAATCGCTTGCCAGGACGGACCCGCCACTGCGTTGCCGCAGCCCAACGCGAAGGTCAGAGTCAAGATCAGCGCCGGGGATACCGTGCCGGCGAAGGTGGTGATCGCCAACGCCGCTGCGGCCAGGAACATCGCCAGCTGAGCGCCCAGCAGCAATCGACGTCGGTCGACCATGTCGGCCCAGGCACCTGCCGGCAGCGCCAGCAGCACAATCGGGAGGCTGGATGCGGCCTGCACCAACGACACCACCAGCGGCGACGTATCGATGAGCAGCCACTGCGCGCCGACGGTTTGCATCCAGGTGCCGACGTTCGACGCGAATTGCGCCATCCATAGCGCCCGGAATACGCGATTGCCCAGCGGCGCCCACGCCGACAATGGTGCAGGCGTCGGCGCTGCTCGATCGGGTCCGGAGGGCCGACCGGCACCGCCGCTCCCGGAAGACACCTCAGGCAGTCCTTCCTGCTCGGGTCAACCGGTCGGCGCCGGCCACCGCAGCGGACGATTCGCAGAAGAAACTACCGACACCGTGCTCGGCAGAGCTATCCGGTCACGCCCAGCGGAAACCTGGCTCCGCGAAACCCTTCGGACGGGCATCGCGGGGCCGGCGGCGAGTTCCGACACCCGCTTCAGGTCAGGCCCTGCCAGGGATCTTCCCGGCGCCAGAGGGTGGGCAGGTGCAGGCTCGACACCCTGCCGGTCGGCGAGCTCGCCGAGCACCCGGAGGGTGACGTCGAGGTCGTCACCCGCGTACGGCAGGGCGCGCAACGGCCGGTCGAGCGGCCGGAAGAAGTCGTCCCAATGGGTCAGCACCACTCGGCGGGCCCCGACGGCCTGCACGGTCTGTGCCCAGTAGCTGCGGAGGTAGCCCTCGTCCAGCACACCGAGCTGGCCGACCCCGAGGTAGGCGACATCGGCGGTGCGGCCGGCCAGCGCGCCACCCAGATATCCGGCGCTGCCCTGCAGCAGGGCGGTCCGTCCGCTGGTGTGCTCGACGAGGATCGACCAGGCCTCACCGCATTTGTAGGCCGCGGCCTTGACCGGCGGCACGACCGGTTCGGTGATGCCGCCCGGAAAACGGTCCGGTGGGCAGTGCTGTGATTCGAGAAAGGTGAGGGTGAAGCCGCCGCAACGAAACCGGCTCTCCCGGGGTGACGACATGGATCCGGTCGGCACCGAGCCCGGCGCCGCGGCCGACGTTGGCCGCGGACTCGCCGCCGAACGAGCACCGCGCCGGTGCGTTGCGCGACGGTCGCGCTGTCCATGGCGTGGTCGTAGTGGGTGTGCACGGGGCACACGGCGGCCAGCCGCGGTCCTCCGTCCTGCAGCGCCGAGCCGGAGCCTGGCGAGCGCCCAGTCGATGCGTTGGGCATTGGGGGTGAGCTTGCCGAACGCGACCGTGCGCAGCGCGGGCCGGGAGAAGAAGCCATCGGTCATCACGGCGGTATCACCGTCGTCAAGCAGCAGGCTGGCAACCCCGAGGAAGGTCACGCCGAAATCTCCGGTGGCGGCCGGCACGTCGAACCGCGACGCGTGGGAGGTCAGGTCGGGACGACCGAGTTTCAGGCGCATGGCCGGACGCTACCGGTCACCATCGGTGTGATCGTCCCGAACTCGAGGCAAGGTCGCCGACACGCCTGACGCAGGTCACGTCAGGACGTCCGTCGCTGACCCCGTGCCGGGCGACGAACCGGAACCGGTCGCCGCGGAACACCGAGCGGGTCCACTCGACCGGCCGCCCGTGTGGCGTCCCGGCCGGTCCGGTGCACCAGCAGGATCGGCAGCCCGGTGTCCACGCCGAGCAGATCCGCCTCCACCGGGTCGGCCAGGGCCGTTTCGACGACGTCCTCCACCGAGGCGAGCGCGATCCCGAAGGCCTCGTCCAGGGTCCGGTAGAGCGAGCCGCGGAGGGCCAGTTGGTTGGCCAGATCCGGCAGCGGTCCGGCGAGGTGGGCGATCTCGTGGGCGATCGGCTCGTCCGCCGCGGTGCGCAGCCGTTCCACCCGATGGATCAGCGTTCCGGGTGCGACCTCGAGGTGGGCGCTCACCTCGTCGTCCGCGGGTTGCTCGTCGATCCGCAGCATCACGCTGCCCGGGCGCTGACCCTGGGCCTGCAGATCCCGCGAGAACGACGTGAGCTGGCGGACCTGCATGAGCTTGGGTTGCGCGACGAAGGTGCCGCGACCCTGGGTGCGTTCCACCCGGCCGTCGACCACCAGTTCGGCGATGGCCTGGCGGACCGTCGTCCGTGACGTCTCGAACCGCTCGGCCAGCTCGCGTTCCGTCGGCATGGCCGAGCCAGGAGCGAGATCCGCTATCAGCGCGAGGATCTCGCTCTTCACCTGGTAGTACTTCGGAACCCTCAACACGGGTGACCCCTTCGGTCGCGGCGGGACGAATGGTCTACGCCAATCAGCCTAGCCGCTATTGGCAGTAGACCAATCAAGAGACTGCTGGCCGTTCGGGTCGCCCTGCGAGTGTGATCCACGTCATAGTAGATGGAGCCCTTGACCCGCCGATTGGTCTATGCCAATCTATCTCTCGTTGGTCTATACCAATCCAAACCAGGATTCCCGGCGTTGCGGACCGCGCTCGTCCGGGGCCATCGAAGCGGAGGTAGTTGTCAGATGAGTAAGGCCACAGTGGCGGAGAAGAAGAAGTCGGGGTTACGCATCCCCGGGTTCGCGCAGTTGCAGCGATTGGGCAAGAGCCTGATGCTGCCGATCGCGCTGCTGCCGGCCGCCGGCATCCTGCTGCGGCTGGGCCAGCCCGACCTGCTGGGCGGCATCGACACGCCGGTGATCGGCCCGTTCTTCGACGCGATGAGCGCGGCCGGCGGCGCGATCTTCGCCAACCTGCCGCTGCTGTTCGCGATCGGTGTGGCCATCGGTTTCGCCAAGAAGGCCGACGGCTCGACGGCGCTGGCCGCGGCCGCCGGCTACCTGGTGATCGAGGCCGTCTTCAAGACGATGTCGCCGATCGTGCTGGACGGCGTGCTGGATCAGACCGGCGCGCAGGCGCAGATCAACTACAGCGTGTTCGCCGGCATCCTGGTCGGCCTGGTCACCGCATTGCTGTTCGACCGCTACCACACCATCAAGCTTGCCGCCGTATCTCGGCTTCTTCGGCGGACGCCGGTTCGTGCCGATCGTGGTGTCGGTCGCCTGCCTGATCATGGGCTTCGCGCTGAGCTACTTCTACCCGATCTTCAACGCCGGCCTGACCTCGGTGGGTCAGTTCATCGGTGGTTCCGGGGCTTTCGGCGCGTTCACCTACGGCTTCGCCAACCGGATGCTGATCCCGCTCGGCCTGCACCACATCCTGAACACCTACATCTGGTTCATCTACGGCGACTACACGACGCCGGCCGGCACCCTGGTCACCGGGGAACTCACCCGGTTCGCCGCCGGCGACCCGACCGCCGGACTGCTGACCTCCGGCTTCTACCCGATCCTGATGTTCGGCCTGCCGGCGGCCGCGCTGGCGATGATCCAGGTCGCGAAGCCCCGGCAGAAGAAGGTGGCCATCGGCATCCTGTCGGCCGCCGGGCTGACCGCGTTCCTCACCGGCGTGACCGAGCCGCTCGAGTTCGCGTTCATGTTCGTGGCGTTCCCGCTGTACGTCGTGCACGCCGTGCTCACCGGCCTGTCGCTGGCGATCGCCTACCTGCTCGACATCCACCTCGGGTTCTCGTTCTCCGCCGGCCTGATCGACCTGCTGCTCTACGGCACCGCACCGGCCGCGAAGAACATCCCGCTGCTGATCGTGATGGGCATCGTCTTCTTCCTCGTCTACTACTTCCTGTTCCGGTTGGTCATCATGCGGTGGAACATGCGGACCCCCGGCCGCGAGCCGGAGGACGAGTTCGAGGCCGAGCAGGCAGCCAACCTCACCGACGGGTCCGGCAGCGTCTCCGCTGGGCTCGGCGGCGGCTCGGGCACGGGCACCGCACTGGCCACCAGGCCGCTCGCCGACACCAAGGCCGAGCAGCTGATCGCCGCGTTCGGCGGTCGGGAGAACCTGGTCAACGTCGACGCCTGCATCACCCGGCTGCGGATGGAGGTCGCCGACAAGGACAAGGTCGACAAGGCCCGGCTGAAGGCCCTCGGCGCGGCCGGCGTCATCGAGGTCGGCAACAACGTGCAGGCCATCTTCGGCACCCAGGCCGAATCCCTCAAGAGCGACATCAACGACGCCCTCGACGGGCCCGCACCGGAGCCGGCGGCAGCCGCACCGGCAGCGCCCGAGCGCGCAGCCGCAGCCCGCTCCGAGACGCACCCGCGCCGGCAGACCGAACCGGCACCAGCACAACGCGTTCTCGCCCCGGTCCGCGGCCGCGCCGTGCCCATGCAGCAGGTCCCGGACGCGACCTTCGCCCAGGGCATCGTCGGCCATGGCGCGGCCATCGACCCGCCGCACGAGGTCGTCGACGCGGTCGCGCCGATCAGCGGCACCGTGCTGCAGATGCTGCCGCACGCCTACATCATCGTGAGCTCCGACAACGTGGGCGTGCTCGTGCACCTGGGCCTGGACACCGTCCAGCTGAAGGGCGAGGGCTTCACCGCGCTGGTGGCGAAGGGTGACCACGTCGAGGCCGGCCAGCCCGTCATCACCTATGACGTGCCGGCGGTCGTCGCGGCCGGCCGCAATCCGATCATTCCCGTCGTCGTCATGGACAAGAAGCCCGAGGACATCACCCTGGACGACGTGATCGCGGCCGGCGGCCAGGTCACGGCCACAGCAGGAACTGTTCACCGTCACCAACTGAGCTGCACCGAGTCGACGGCGCCGCCGGACTGCAAGCGTCCGGCGGCGCCGCGAGCACACCGTTTCGCCCGACACGCTCAGTTTCAAGACGAAGGAAACACCAATGGAAATCGTCATTCTCCCCGACAACGAGGCGATCGGCAGCCTCGCCGCCGACGCCATCGGAAACCTGCTGCAGCGCAAGCCCGACGCCGTGCTCGGCCTGGCCACCGGCTCGTCGCCGCTGGCGATCTACGACGAGCTGACCGCCCGCTGCGCCGACGGCACGGTGTCCTTCGCCCAGGCATCCGGCTTCACCCTCGACGAGTACGTCGGGCTGCCCGCCGACCACCCGGAGTCCTACCGGAACGTCATCGACAAGGACTTCGTGTCCCGGGTCGACTTCGCGCCGGGCGCCGTGCAGGGACCGGACGGCCTGGCCGAGGACATCCCGGCCGCCTGCGCGGCCTACGAGGCCGCCATCGCCGCGGCCGGCGGGGTCGACCTGCAGATCCTCGGGATCGGCACCGACGGGCACATCGGGTTCAACGAGCCCGGCTCGTCGCTGGCGTCCCGGACCCGGATCAAGACGCTGACCCGGCAGACCCGGATCGACAACGCCCGATTCTTCGGCGGCGACCTGGATGCGGTTCCCACGCACTGCCTGACCCAGGGGCTGGCCACCATCATGTCCGCTCGGCACGTGCGTGCTGGTCGCGACCGGAGCCGGGAAGGCCGAGGCGGTGCACCACCTGGTCGAGGGCGCGGTCAGCGCGCTGTGGCCGGCGACCATCCTGCAGCATCATCCGCACGTCACGGTGCTGCTGGACGGCGCGGCCGCGAGCCGGTTGCAGCTGGCCGACTACTACCGGGAGACCTACCAGGCCAAGCCGGCCTGGCAGGGCATCTGATCGCCTCGCCAGTTCCCGACAATCGACCGCCGCCACGAGCCCAAGGAACCCAACGTGTTGATCACCGCCGACACCGTCGTCACCGGGCGGGAGCTGCTGCGGCCGGGATGGATCGACGTCGACCGAGGCTCGGTGTGCGGCGGTGGGCGCGGGTGACCCGCCGCGCCCGGCCGACCTCGAGTTGGGTGCGGTCACGGTGGTGCCCGGGTTCGTGGACATGCACGTGCACGGTGGCGGCGGCGGCGCGTTCCCGGCGGCGGATCCGTCCGAGATCGAGGCTGCCACGGCGACCGCGGTCGACCTCCATCGCCGGCACGGCACCACCACGATGATCGCCTCGCTGGTCACCGCCCATCCCGCCGAACTGCTGGCCCAGGTGCGGGCGATGGCCGAGCAGGTGCGGTCCGGCCTGGTCGCCGGTATCCATCTGGAGGGACCGTGGCTGGCGGCGGAACGCTGTGGCGCCCATGAGCTTTCCGCGCTGCGTGACCCGGATCCGGCCGAGCTGGACCGGGTTCTCGCGGCCGGCGGCGGAAGCATCCGGATGGTCACCCTGGCCCCGGAACGGACCGGTGGTCTGGCGGCGATCCGGCGGATCGTGGACGCCGGCGCGGTGGCCGCGGTCGGGCACACCGAGGCCACCTACGCCCAGGCCAGGGCGGCGGTCGACGCGGGCGCGACCGTGGCCACCCACCTGTTCAACGCGATGCGGCCGGTGCATCACCGGGAGCCCGGTCCCGTGCTCGCGCTGATGGAGGACCCGCGGGTGACCGTGGAACTGATCACCGACGGGGTGC
This sequence comes from uncultured Actinomycetota bacterium, assembly GCA_963695045.1. Taxonomy (GTDB): domain Bacteria; phylum Actinomycetota; class Actinomycetes; order Mycobacteriales; family Nakamurellaceae; genus Nakamurella. The sequence continues at coordinate 737,709 of CAVOFW010000017.1, read as the reverse complement.
ATCTGCACCCGGCGCTGTACCGGGACGTCAGCCGCAGCGTCGGACCGGACCGGGTGGCCCTGGTGACCGACGCGATGGCCGCGGCCGGGATGGCCGACGGCGCCTACCGTCTCGGCTCGTTGGCGGTGGACGTCGTCGACGGGGTCGCCCGGGTGGCCGGCACGGACACCATCGCCGGCAGCACCGCGACGATGGACCACGTCTTCCGGTACGCCGTCGCGCACAGCGGGCTCCCCGCGGACGACGCGCTGCTGGCCGCGGTCCGGCAGTCGTCGGTCAACCCGGCCCGGGCGCTGGGGCTGCCGGCGGCCGGGCTCGCCGTCGGTGCCGCGGCCGACCTGGTCGTGCTCGACGACCGAGCTGGCCGTGACCGGCGTGCTCCGAGGCGGTTGCTGGATCACCCGGCCCGGCATCAGCTAGTCCCCGCAGCTGACCCGCAGCAGTCGCACCCGCGCGGCGCCGATGCCGTCAAGGGGAAGGATCTCCAGCCGTTCATCGCCATTGATCCGCCGGCCGTCGGTCAATATCCCGTCCACCAACCGCTGTTCGACGACCTCATCGATTTCGATCAGGCCGTTGTCGAATGTCGAAGTCCACGGTGAAGCCCTGGCCGATGAGCAGCAATTCGTCGACATCGGTGGCGATGATGATGCCGAACGGCCGGCGGTCGGACGGGTCGAACCGGTTGGCGCCGGATTTGCGCTCGTTGACAAGCGGCCTCCGACATGACGGGAGGTTCGACCCCCGCGTCGAGCAGCATCCGGCGAAGGAGTCGGGCACTGTGCCGTGCAGTGATGGTGAGATCTCCGAGTGTGAGTGTCAGTTCGTCGGTGTCGCCATCAATCAGCACCCCCCGAATGCGGTCGCGCGCTTGCGCGGCGGTGACCACGTCGGACGCGGCTCGGAGCAGCCGCCCCGCGGTGAGAAACTGGCTGTCCGCCCTGGCGTCCTCGATACCGAACGCGCAATATCCGATCGCCGCGTGCGAGCCGATGGCCTTGAACAGGTTGCCGGCATTGAGCTTCGCCTCGGGAACGAAGAGGGGTTGTCGTCGGTGGAGTAAGCGGCCAGGACGTCGGCCACCTCATCGGTGTAGATGTCTGGTGACAGAAAGTCGATGGCCGGAGCAGCAAGCCGCCAGACGTTACGCATTCGAGCGGTCGGGCCGCCGCTGGGGTACTGTCCGGGCTGCTCCTGACCCGGCTGCGGCCCGAGCCAGGCGTTGACATAGGTGGGCAGCGGATGGATCTGCTTGCCCGCGGCGGCGAGGTCGCCGAGGTAAGAGGCGAACGCCCAGGCCATGAAGATCTCATCCGTCGTCGCATCTTCGACGGTTATCTCGCTCCAGGTGCCGCCCCGACCGGTTCCCGCTGGTGTGGCGAACGTCTCGACGCTGCCCGGTAACCGGCCGGACCGGGCTGCCTCGACGACTGCCGCGGGGATTTCGCTGTGCCAGGCGAGCTCCGCCGGAGCAGATCGGTCGCGGCTGTCACCGAGCAGACCGGTCTCGTTCTCGACCTGGATGAGCACCACCGTGTGGTGCGGATCGTGGTCCCGCAGGTGGGCGAGCATGGCGCAATAGGCTTTCCGGTCAGCGGCCAGCAATTCCGGCGAGAACACCGACAGCACCGGCTTGGGTGTGGCGCCTTCGTAGCTGAAGCTGGCACGCTGCCCTGGCCGGACCACCGCGCGGGGGAACCGGCCCGGGTCAGCGCGGACCCACCGAGGAGCATAAGTGGAGGCGGCGTTCTTGAACGCTCCGAACCAGATCAGCACCAACCTGACCGAGTTCGCCCGCGCGGTGGAGAGGATCTCGTCCAACACCGTGAAGTCGAAGCTGCCCTCGGTGGTCTCGACCTGTTCCCAGCTGACAGTTGCGATCACAGTGCTGACGCCGGCGGCGGCGAGTTCGGCAAACACCGGGCCGAAGTGTCGCGGGTCCGAGGACGTCGAGTTGTACAGCTCACCGCCCAATAGACAGGTACGGACGATTGTCGACGATGAACTGCAGGCGAGAGCCTCTACGCTCCAGATGGGGAATGGTCATGAGTAGCTGCCTAACCTTGAATGGAATGGTTCTTTGACCTCGAGGTGCTGGTCGGTGCTCAATTGCCGGCGAACCTCGTCCATCGTGTCCAGGACTGCGATGGTGTCGGCGAGCGGCCGCATCGGATGTTCCGGGAGCCCTTGCGAGACTGCCTCACTCACGGCACGGAACATTGGTACGTAGCCGGCGCCTTCCAGCGGCACGCTGACTGTCCGTGGGGTGCCGGTGGGCGGCGTTTCGATGCGGTACGTACCCGTCGCCATGAAGTGCCGATCAAAGGCGATGTACCCGTCGCTCCCACCGATGGCCGCCGCCGGGTTGACGAAACCCGCGAGCGACGTTGTCGCTTGAGCGAATCGGCCGTTCGGGTAGCGGAGGAAAACCGAGGCGGTGATGTCCAGACCGTCGTCGCGCACCTCCCCTATTGCATGCACCGGGGTTGAAACGCATCCACATCGCTTCCATCAGGAAGCTGCCCTGCGCAGCCGCCAGGGCGGCAAGTGATCGCGCTTCGGCAGCTGTTGTGGTGAAGGCCTTTTCGACCAGTACGTGTTTGCCTACGAGAAGGGCGCGCCGGGCCAGCTCGGCGTGGGTGGCTATCGGTGTACCGATGTAGACGACGTCGACCTGATCGTCGGCCAGCAACGCGTCGTACCCGCCGTAGGCGCGGGGTATGGCGTTGGTCACCGCAAAGGCTTCGGCGTTGGCAGCGGTTCGGGAGGCGACTGCCACCAGATCAAGGTTTTCCGTCTGGTGCAGATCGCCCACTGTCATGCGGCTGATGCCGCCGGTTCCGATCAGCCCCCAGCGCACGCGACCGTGCACTACGACCCCACGAGGTCTTTGCTCCATGCCCCAGGGCCCTGATCCTCCACCGACGCCACAGTCGCATCACCGTCGATCGATCCATCGCCGAACGGGATGGAATCGTCGGAACCCGCATAGGCGAACGACCGCAGCACAATCTGGCCGCCGCTGCAGAACGCGCCGACCATGCGACCGGTCATTCCACCAGCCACCTCGGTCGACAGGTAGCGACCGTCGAGTTGACCCAGCACGACGCGCGAAGCGCCACTTCTCAGCCCGACCTGCACCTGATCCGGTCCTCGGGTCGTCGAGTAGGCACCGCCGGGGGACGGTATCACCGAGATCTCCAGATCGACCGACTCCCCCTCCGGCGTCTCCAGGTCACCCAGGACAGCACGGATGTCACCGATGTACGCCACGGCGCTGACCCGGCCGGGCGTGCATTCCAGGCGGAGGGAATGCCGGGGGTCGATCCACACAGCAAGACCACCGAACCCGCTCCCGAGGTCAATGCCGGCGCGCACCCGAACGTAGAGGTGCTCCTGGCGCCGCCCGAGAAACACGGGTGCATCGCCGGACCCACGCAGCTGCCACCCGTCATCCGTACGGTCAGCGAAGTGGCCGGGAAAGACGTTGGCACCCACCCAGGCCGGAGGCAATTCCGGCGCACCCAGGTCGTCACCGAACACCTCATCGGCACCAGCAGCCGGCTCGATATGCTCGGTCAGCACCGGCCAGCCGTCGGCCCAGATGACCTCCTGCGCAAAGGTTTCTCGTCCCAGAACGTGCCATTCCGGGCTGGAACCGCGGGCGCGAATACCGTGGTAGACGACCGCCCAGCTGCCGTCAGGTCGCTGAACCAGGTCGGCGTGCCCGGTATTCTGCACGGGCTTGTCGCTACCACGGTGCGTCAGGATCGGATTCCCGGCGAAGCTCTCGAAAGGGCCCTGCGGTGACGGACCGCGGGCGATGCTGACCGCGTGGCCGCGCTCTGTGCCGCCCTCAGCGATCAGCAGGTACCAGTACTCGCCGATCCGGTACAGGTGCGGACCCTCCGGGAACTTGCCGCCGGTTCCTGCCCACAGCCGGCGGCGGTCCGTGAGGATCTCGCCGGTGGCCGGGTCGATGGTCGATTGAACGATGCCGTCCGAGCCGCCCGGCCCGAACCCGGCGTAGGTGAGATAGCAGGTGCCATCACCGTCCCACGCGAGATCGGGGTCGATCCCGACGGCGCCCGGGATGCGGATCGGATCCGACCACGGCCCCGCGGGGTCGTCGGCCCAGACCAGGAGCTGGCCTCCATCGTCCGACCAGTTGGTGGTGACCATCCAGAATCTGCCGTCGTGATACCGCAGGGTCGGTGCGAAGACGCCGCCGGACGGTTCCGCGCCCGACACGTCGAGCTGGCCGGGACGATCCAGAACATTGCCGATCTGCGTCCACGACCGCAGGTCGGTCGAACTGAAGATCGGCACCCCGGGTGCGTATTCGAAGCTGGAGGTGACCAGGTAATAGGTATCGCCGACCCGGCAGATGCTGGGGTCGGGGTGGAATCCGGGAATGATGGGCCGCTGCGGCCGCATCGGGGCGCTCACGGCTGAGCCTGAACCAGAGTCGCGACGCGGTGCATCAATCCGGGAACGTCGCCGCGCACCCCGTCCTGCAGCCACCGGCCGAGCTGCAGCGAGGCCTCGACCACCTCGGCGGCGCGGTCGAACCGGCGGCCCATGAAATCTCCCCACAGTTCGTCGTCGACAGCGTCCCTGTCGGTCAGCAGCTCGGTTAAGACCAGGGCGTCCTCCAGCGCCTGCGCTCCGCCCTGGGCCACGGTCGGCGGGCAGACATGGGCGGCGTCGCCGATGACCACGACGCGGCCGCGGTTCCACGGCGCCGGCACGACGTGGGTTTCGAACCAGGTGTAGTTGACTGAACTGGCATCGGTGATCCACTCCCGGATTTCGTCCCACGGTCCGTGATAGGCGGAAGCGAGATCCCGAATGATGGCAACCTTCTCGTCAGGGGTCGCAGTGAACCGGTCCTGGGCCTTCTCCACCACGTAGGCGTAGAGAGTGTCCGGGCCGGTCGGGCAGTACCCGGCGATGTAGCTGGGTCCGCCGTAGTACAGGTCGGTGCGGGTCACACTCTCCGGGCGACGGGTGAACACCCGCCAGATTCCCATTCCCGTCGGGGTGGTCTGCACCTCGATCCCGATCGCCTGACGGGTCCAGGACTTCACCCCGTCCGCGCCGATGACGAGGTCGTATCGGCCGGCAGTGCCGTCATCAAATTCCATGTCGACCCCGTCGTCGTCCTGCGCCAGGGACACCGGGGTGACGCCCAACCGCGGTCGCACACCGACCTCGACCGCCCGATCCGTCAGGATGCGGGCCAGGTCGGGTCGGTACATTCCCGCTGTCGCGGGCAGATCCGGCCCACCCGTGCGCATCTCGTCGAGTTCCACGATCAGGGTGCCGTTCGGGTCCGGCGCGCGCAGACCGAGCGAATTGTAGGAATACCCGTTTTTGTCGACTTGTTCCCAAACACCCAAGTCCCGCAGCGCACGCAAGGCGTTGCCCTGCAGCGTGATTCCGGATCCCAGGGCGGTGACGTCGGATTGCCTGTCGACCAGGTCCACCACCACACCGGCCTGAGCCAACCGGATAGCACACGCCGTTCCGGCCAGACCTGCACCGACCACCAGAACACTGCGCACTGCGGGCATCAAGGACTCCTCTGTCGTTGAACGTACTTCTTCAAGGGATTCGGTGTGACCCACACTCCGCGGGGCGGACAAGGCGCGGCGGAGGGTGAATCGACCAGGCGAATGACGCTCAGCGTGGCGCAGACGACAGCGCTCGGGGAAGACTCGATCGCTGATAGGGCGTATCAACGGCGTCGATGATCGGGGTCTTGCGGTTGCGGTCCGCCTCGATTCCTGCGGCAGGCAGGAACCAGCTCAACCCGGTTACAGTAGCGGCACTGTGACCGCACCCACACTTCCGTCCGCCATCCAGGCGCTGTCACGCGTCGATTTGAACCTGCTGATTGCCCTTGACACCTTGCTGCGAGAGCGATCGGTGACCCAGGCCGCGGCACAGTTGGGGCTCAGCCAGCCCGCACTGAGCGCGTCACTGGCCAGGCTCCGGCGGTACTTCGACGACGAGTTGCTGACCCGGGTTGGCAACAAGTACGAGCTCACCCCGCTCGCGACGGTCCTGCTGGACCGGACGGGCGCTGCGCTGGCCGCTACGGCCGAAGTGTTCGCTGCGCCGGTGCATTTCGATCCGGCCACCTCCGAGCGAGAATTTGAGTTGTACGTCTCCGACTACGCGGCGTCCGTGCTGGCCGCGCCGCTGGTACGGCTGACCCGCGCCGAGGCGCCCCTGGTCCATCTGCGTCTGCAGCAGCTCAGCGCCACTGCGGTCGACAACGCCGCCACCTTCCTCCGGGATCACGACGGACTGGTCGTGCCACACGGCCTGGTCGACGACGCTCGGTTTGTCGATTTGTTCACCGACCGCTTCGTGCTGCTGGTTTCGGCGGACAACACTGCAGTCGGAGACTCGATGACCGTGCAGGAGATGCTCAAGGCGCCGATGGTTGTCGCCTACAACACCCGGACCGGCCGGAACACGGCCGTACATCAGATGCAGCTGTCGGGGCTCGAACCCACTGTTGACACCGTCACCGAGAGCTTCCTGATCGTGCCGTTCCTGATCGCCGGGACAGACCGGGTTGGTCTGGTTCCGGCTATGCTCGCCCGGCGGCTGCCCGCGTTGGCCGATGTGCGGGTGATTCCCTGTCCGTTTCCGGTCGCCGACCTGGTCGAATGCCTCTGGTGGCATGAAAGGCACGACGAGGACCCCGGGCATCACTGGTTCCGCTCCCTGCTCGTTCGGGCGGCCGCCGCCGCGCAAGGCGCCAACCCGCCCGGTGGATGAAGGTGTCATGGATGGCCCATCAGCGTCGTCGATGGGCGTCATCGGCGAATCGCACTTCCCCCACTGCGGGCAATACTGCACAGTTGCGGCAGTTGATCATCGATATCCCTGTCTTTCGTGACCAAGAACCGGTATCTTATGTGCCGTAGGCGCATAAGCGACTCACAGACGCCGGGAGTTACCGATGAGCACACCGTCATCCCCGCAGGACGCCTTCGTCCACGGGCAGCTGATCAACCTGGTGCGGACCGGACGCGCGCGCACCCGCCCCGGGCTCGAGCAGGAGACCGGCCTTGGCCGCAAACTTGTCGCACAACGCGTCCAGCAGGCAATCGATCTCGGCTTGTTGGAGGATGCGGACCTGGTCCCGTCGGGGGGTGGTCGACCTTCTCGCCAACTGCGGTTCCGGGCGGAGGCAGGCTACGTCTACGCCGGACTCATCGAGTCCACCGAGATCAGGGCAGCCGTCTGCCGTCTCGATGGCACGGTGGTCGAGTCCAGCCACGAGGAGTGGTTGGCGGACGCGGGTCCCGACGCGACGATGGAAGTCCTGGACGGCATGTTCACCAGGCTGCGCAGGCGTACCCGCACCGAGCCATGGGCCATCGGGATCGGCATCTCCGGACCGGTCGACTTCACCACCGGACGGCTGGTCGCGCCGCCCATCATGCCTGGTTGGGATGGGTACAGCGTCCGCTCCTGGTTCCGTGATCGCTACGACGCACCGGTGTGGGTCGACAACGACGTCAACCTGATGGCGCTGGGCGAATGGCACCGGGGGTCCCCGCATGATGGTCGCGATCTGCTCTACGTCCTGATCGACACCGGGGTGGGCTCCGGTCTGGTGTCGAACGGCCGGGTGTTCCGCGGCGATACCGGCGCCGCCGGGGATATCGGGCACACCCAAGTCACAGACGACCCGTCGGTGATCTGTCGCTGCGGTCAGTCGGGTTGCCTGGAAGCAGTGACCGCGGGCTGGGGTCTGGTGCAGTTGCTGACCCCACGCGCGGCCGAAAGCCCCTATCTAACAGGTCAATTAGCCGAACACGGACACTTGACTGCACAGGACATCGGACTGGCTGCCGCGGCCGGCGACCCGTTGGCCTCCGAGGCGGTACTGGCCGGAACCCGAATGATCGGGGTGACGGTGGCAAACGTGATCAATTTCGCCAACCCCGGGGTCGTCGTGGTGGGCGGCGGCGCCCTGCGCGCCGGCCCAGAGATGTTCCGCACCCTGGAGGAGACCGTCCGCCGACGGGTCACCAGGCTGGCCGGGCAGCAATTGACCATCCGGCCCGCCTCACTGGACTTTCAGGAGGGCGTCATCGGCGCCGGAATCATGGCGATCGAGCACTTGTTCAACCCCGCCTCCGTCGGTCTGTGGATCCAGAACGGCTCACCCATCGGGCGGGCGGCGTTCCTGCAGCGCGCCCCCGCAGTCTGACAGCACTCTTTTCGCACCAATTCGAAGATTCTCTTGACATACGTTCCGGCGGCACTAAAGTATCGGGTACTGGATGGGTGATCGCCCGCCGGTGAGCAAGCCCGGCGTGATTCTCGATGGATCACCCACCCACCCGATCCCCATGTCGTCGCGGACCAGCCACCGGACGACATCTCCCGTGCCCCGGCCACCGACGTCCCTGGAGTGAACGTGCGAAAATCCATCATCGCGGCAGTAGCAGCCGCGGTCCTACTCACCGTCTCCGCCTGCGGCGGCTCGTCAAGCGGAAGTACCGCGAGCGGCACCGCTTCAGCCGCGGGCGGCACGCTGACGCTCAGTGCGGTGACCCCACCCAAGTCATTTGCCGTTGGCGAGATGGCCTCCAACGGGCCGGAGAACCACTACTACCAAGCCGTGTACGACACCTTGCTCGGTTTGGACAAGGACGGGAAACCGGCCGCCAACCTGGCGACCGAATGGTCGTACGACGCCACCAACACCACGCTCAGCCTCACCCTGCGCGATGACGTGAAATTCACCGACGGAACCCCCTTCGATGCGGCGGCAGTCAAGGCGAATCTCGAGAAGGCCAAGCAGTCCACCGGCGAAGCAGGCTCCGCCCTGAAGGCCGTTGACAGCGTCACGGTGGTCGACGCCACCCACGCCAATGTCGTCCTTTCCGCTCCAGATCCTTCGCTGGTGGACAGCCTGGCCCGAAGCTCCGGCTACATGGCGAGCCCGAAGGCTCTCGGTAACGCGGACCTGTCCACCAATCCGGTTGGCTCCGGCCCGTACGTCTACGACGCGAGCAAGAGCACGGCCGGCAGCACCTACGTCTTCACCCGCAATGCCGATTACTGGAACAAAGCGGCGTACCCCTACGACTCGGTGGAGATCAAGTATCTCGACGACACCACAGCCACCTTGAACGGCCTGCGGTCGGGGCAGATCCAGGGTGCTTCAGGGGCAAGCGCGGACCTGGTCACCGGCGCCAAGCAGGCCGGACTCACCGTCACGCAATTCCCCAGCGGCGGCGTCGAAGGCGTCTGGCTGTGGGACCGGGACGGCGCCAACACCGCTGCCCTGGCCAATGAGAAGGTCCGGCAGGCCATCAACTATGCCTTCGACCGTAAGACGATCGTCGACAAGATCAAGAAGGGCCTTGGGACGCCGACGGTGCAGATCTTCGGACCGAGCACCAACGCCTACGACCCGGCGCTGGAGAACACCTACTCCTACGACCTGGACAAGGCCAAGGCACTGATGGCAGAGGCGGGTTACCCGGACGGATTCAGCATGACCTTGCCGGACTTCTCGCCCGTCTTCCCGGACGAGCAGGCTGCGATGACCGAAGCGCTTGCCGCATTGAACATCTCGGTCACCTACTCGCCCATCACCGGCGATCAGGTGGTTGGCAGCATCATGGGCGGAAAGTGGCCGATCAATTTCTTCTCGCTGACGTCTGCTTCGGCCTGGGAAATGGCCCAACTGACCCTGACCCCGCAGTCGCCGTTCAACCCCTTCCACACCGACGATCCGACGGTGGCGGGCCTGCTCGCCAAGGCCCAGACCGCCCCTGCCGCGGATCAAGGGAAGATCATGCAGGAGCTGAACGCCTACCTGGTGCAGCACGCCTGGTTCGCCCCGTGGTATTCGCAGGTTGGTTCCTACCTGACGACGACAAATGTTGCGGTGACACCGGTCCCCGGCGTCAACGTGCCACCGCTGGCCAACTTCGCACCTGCCGGTAGCTGACAAACAACCTCGACCGGCCCGGCCCTCGCAGCTCCCCACGCGAGGGCCGGGCGGGTCGACACCGATCAACTGGGAGCCAACGGTGTTTCTCTTCATCTTGCGCCGGCTTGCCGCCGGACTCGTGCTGGTGTTCGTGATCGGAACACTGACCTTCTTCCTGACCAGCTTGACCGGATCCGACCCAGCCAGGCAGATCCTCGGTAACCAGGCAACCCTGCAACAGATTGCCGCCAAGCGGGCCGAACTCGGGTTGGACCAGCCCTTGCTGAGCCAATACGGTCACTGGCTCGCCGGGGTGGTGCAGGGCGATCTGGGCACTTCTTGGACCAACAAGCAACCGGTCAGCAAGCTGGTCAGCCAAGCGCTGCCGATCACGATGTCCCTGGTGCTGGGTGCGCTCGTGCTGACCGCGCTCATCGGGATCGGCGTCGGCGTATTGGCGGCGGTCCGCGGCGGATGGATCGACAAAGTGGTCCAGATCGTCTCCGTGGTGGCCTTCGCGGTGCCGAACTTTCTCCTTGGCCTGGTCCTTGCCCTGGTCTTCGCCGTCGGACTTGGCATCTTTCCCGCCCTGGGTTACACGCCTTTCAGCAGCAGTCCGGGCGGCTGGCTGGCCTCGATCACCCTGCCGGCCATCGCCCTGGCGATCGGCGCAATGGCCACCGTTGCCGCGCAGACCCGCGGATCCATGGTCGACGTCCTGCAACAGGACTATGTCCGGACCCTGCGGACCCGGGGCATCCCGACCCGCAACGTGCTGCTCAAACATGCACTGCGGAACGCCGCCCCCGCGTCCCTGACCGTGCTCTCGCTCCAGTTCATCGCCCTGATCAGCGGCGCCGTCGTCATCGAAAAGGTGTTCGGGCTGACCGGCATCGGCGAACGGGCCACCTCCGCCGCCAACCAGGGCGACATTCCCCTGGTGCTCGGCATTGTCATGGTCACCGTCGTCCTGGTCGTCATCGTGAACCTGCTGGTCGACCTCGCCCTCGGCTGGCTCAACCCGAAAGTGCGGATCTCATGAGCACCGTCAATGGTGGTCTCGCCGCCAACCTCGCCACATCCCCACTGGCGGCAACGGCTCAGGCGCCCCGTCCGGGCTTCGTTCGCCGGTTGCTGCGGGATCCGCTCGCCGTCATCTCGTTGGTGTGGCTCGCTCTGGTGCTGCTCGCGAGTCTGTTCGCCCCGCTGCTCACCTCGCAGGACCCCATCGCCTCGAAGATCACCGACGCCCTGGCACCGATGGGCGGCGATCATCCGCTCGGCACCAACGGGATCGGCACCGACGTTTGGTCACAATTGCTCTACGGCGGGCGGACCAGCCTGATCGGCTCGCTCATCGTCGTCGTGGTCGCACTGCTGGTCGGCTTGCCGGCCGGGATCATGGCCGGGTACTACCGCGGATGGTTCGACTCGGCCGCCAACTGGGTGGCCAGCTTGATCATGGCGCTGCCGGCGATCATCGTCCTGCTGGTGGTGCTGGCCGAACTCGGCCGCAGCACCTATCTGGCGATGGCAGTCTTCGGGCTCCTGATCGGGCCCGGCGTGTTTCGGCTCATCCGGGCATCTGTCATCAGTGTGCGCGAGGAGCTGTACGTCGATGCGGCGCGCGTTTCCGGCCTCGGCGACACCCGGATCATGCGCCGACACATCCTGCCCGTGGTGGTCGCACCGACAGTCATCCAGGTCTCCCAGCTGCTGGGTATCGCCATCGTCATCCAAGCCGGCCTCGAGTTCCTCGGCCTCGGCTCGGCGAACCAGGCCAGCTGGGGCGGAATGCTCAGCGACGCCTTCCAGAACATCTACTCCGCACCGAGTCTTCTGCTATGGCCCGGCTTGGTCATCGTCCTGACGGTGACAGCGTTCTGCCTGCTGGGCAACTCGTTCCGGGACGCGCTCGGTGTCGGCGGCGCGGCCGCGCATGCCCGTTCGAAGAAGGTCGCCGGTATCAAGGACTCCGTCGTAACGGCGACGGGTACATCGACCACCGCCAAGGTCCCTGACGACGCCGTGCTGGTGATCGACGACCTCAAGGTCGCCTACCCGCTCCCCGACGGATCCGAATCAGTTGTCGTCAAGGGTGTCTCACTCACGGTGCGACGCGGGGAGATCCTCGGACTGGTCGGCGAATCCGGCTCCGGAAAGTCCCAGACCGCCTTCTCGGTGCTTGGCGTGCTGCCGCCGCAGGCGCGGACCTCCGCCACCCGTATGACGTTCGACGGTAAGGACCTGCGCGGGTTGTCGGCAAAGGCCATGAACCGGCTTCGCGGAGAGGGCATCGGCTACATCCCGCAGGAACCGATGTCCAACCTGGACCCGTCATTCCGGATCGGCAGCCAACTCACCGAGCCCATGCGCCACCACCTGGGGATGTCAGCGGCCGTGGCCAAGGCCGAGGCATTGCGGCTGCTGGCCCGAGTCGGTATCCAGGACCCGGAAAGAGTTTTCGCTGCCTATCCGCATGAGATCTCCGGTGGTATGGCGCAGCGCGTGCTGATCGCCGGAGCGGTCTCCTGCAACCCGGACCTGCTTGATCGCCGACGAACCCACCACCGCGCTGGATGTGACGGTGCAGGCCGAGGTCCTCGACCTGATCCGCGAACTGCAGGCCGAGCGGCAGATGGGCGTCCTGCTCGTCACGCACAACTTCGGCGTCGTCGCCGACATCTGCGACACGGTTGCGGTCATGCAGAACGGCCGCATTGTCGAGACCGCTCCGGCGGAGCAGCTGTTTGCGGCACCCCAGCACGAGTACACCCGAATGCTGCTGGCCTCCACCCTGGAGGACGGCGCTGCCCGACCGGCCCTGGTCGCAGCGTCGGATTTGTCATCGCACGCCGTGACCTCAGAAGGAGCCAACCAGTGAATGAGCCACAGCAGCTGGTGGAGATCGATCAGGTCGTCGTCGACTATCCGGTGAAAGGCTGGCGACGCCCACCGTTCCGGGCCCTGTCCGACATCTCGCTGACCATCGGGGCCGGTGAAACCGTTGGCCTGGTGGGCGAATCGGGTTCCGGCAAGACCACCCTGGGCCGGGCCATCCTCGGGCTTGCTCCGGTCACCGGTGGCGAGATCCGGTTCGAGGGCCGGGTGATCTCCACCCTGGGCCGCCGCGAACGACAGGCATTGAGCAGGGACATCCAGGTCGTCTTCCAGGACCCGTACACCTCGCTCAACCCGGCCATGACCGTCAACGACATCTTGACCGAACCTCTGCTGGTGACCGGCACGTCCCGGAAGGACGCCGACCGGCGGGTCCGCGACCTGCTCGACGAGGTGCATCTCCCCGCCGACGCCGGGCGCCGTCTGCCGAGGGAGTTCTCCGGTGGTCAGCGGCAACGCGTCGCGATCGCCCGCGCGTTGTCCCGCGACCCGAAACTGATCGTCTGCGACGAACCGGTCAGCGCACTGGATCTATCGACCCAGGCCACGGTTCTCGATCTGTTCATCGAGATCCAGAACCGCACCGGAGTCGCCTATCTCTTTGTCACGCATGACCTCTCGGTGGTCCGTCACATCAGCCACCGGGTTGCGGTGATGCACCGCGGCTCGATCGTCGAACAAGGCGATGCAGCGACGGTCACCTCCACCCCATCGGAGCCCTACACCCAACGACTGCTGCTCGCCGCGCCAGTGCCGGACCCGATCCGCCAGGCAGTCCGCCGTGAGCAACGCCGCGCCTTTGCGGCCGAAACGGCGTCAGCGGTCGGCTAACCCTTCCGCACGTCTCCGCACCATCTCCGCACCATCTCCGCGGCACACACACCTGCCGCGGCGCCCGCAACCATGTCATCGCTCAAGGAGGACACCATGGCCCCAGTGGTTCGTGCCGGCATCATTGGCACCGGGTTCATGGGAACCGTGCACGCCCGGTCCGCCCGGCGCGCGGGAGGGCTCGTCACCCGCGTCGTCGGATCATCACCGGAGTCCTCCCACGCCGCGGCAGGGCGGGTCGGCGCGACAACCCTGACCGACACCGTCGAGGAGTTGCTGGCGGCCGACGACGTCGACATCGTGCACATTTGCACCCCGAACGTCACCCACGCCCCGTTGGTGCGGGCCGCCATCGCGGCCGGGAAGCACGTCATCTGCGAGAAGCCCCTGGCGGTAGACGTTCTCGAAGCGCAGGAGCTCGTCACACTAGCGGCTGCGGCCGAAGTCACGGCAACGGTGCCCTTCGTGTACCGCTTCTACCCGACCGTCCGCGAGTCACGGGCCAGGGTGAGCGACGGCTCGGTCGGCACGTCCGGCTGCTGCACGGCTCGTACCTGCAGGACTGGCTGGCATGGGACACCGACGACGACTGGCGGGTTGACGCCACAGCAGGCGGTGAGTCCCGGGCCTTCGCCGACATCGGCGTGCACTGGTGCGACCTCATCGAATTCGTCTCCGGTCACCGCATCTCCGCGCTCTCGGCCCGCATGGTCATCGCGCTGCCGAACCGGGGTGGCCGGCCGGTGCAGACCGAGGACGCCGCCGTGGTGACGTTCGAAACCGATCGGGGCGCCACCGGCAGTGTCACGATCAGCCAGATCAGCCACGGCCGCAAGAACCGGCTGTCGTTCACCATCGACGGCTCCGCGGAGAGCCTGTTCTTCGATCAGGAGAACTCCCGAGACGCTGTGGATCGGCGGCCGTGACGTGAACCGTCAGCTGCTGCGCGGTACCGCCGAGTCCGCCTCGGCGGCTCGCTATTCGGTCGTCCCGGCCGGTCACCCGCAGGGCTACCAGGACTGCTTCGCCGCGTTCGTCGCCGACACCTACGCAGCACTGACCGGCGAATCCCCAGACGGGTTGCCCACCTTTGCCGACGGCCTACGCGCCGCCCGACTGACGCAGGCGGTGCTCGACTCGTCACGCAAGGGCAGCTGGGTGCAGATCCAACCGTGACTGCACCGTCCGCTCTTGCCCGACGCCAACCCACCAATGCACGAAACATTCCTCATCGCAGCACTATTCGATTCGCAAGGGACAACCAACCATGAGCAGAGTGCTCCCCGATCTGGTCGACGTGGTCATCGTCGGCAGCGGCCCTACCGGAGCCGCGTATGCCCGGATCCTCAGCGAGCTGAGCCCGGGTGCCAGCATCGCCACCATCGAGGTGGGACCGCTGCTCGCAGACCCACCGGGTGTGCATGTCAAGAACATCGCCGACCCGGCGGAACGCGCACGCGCACAACGACTGTCGGAGGGGCCACGCCCGCAGGGTGCCGACACGCCCACGGACACCATGAAGGGGTACAAGGACGCAGCGCCGCGGCTGGTCCGGCCCGGGACGTACCTGCTGACCGATGGCTACCAGATGCCCGGCGAGGACGGACTACCCGCCGCCGCCTTCTCCAGCAATGTCGGAGGAATGGGCGCGCACTGGACCGGAGCCTGCCCACGGCCCGGCGACAGCGAACGGATCGACTTCATCCCGGACTTGGATGACCTGCTGACCGAGGCCGAACGGTTGCTGAACGTCGACGCGCACGCCTTTGACGACGCACCGTTCACCGACGAGGTTCGCAAGCGACTGAGCGCAGCGATCGACAGCGGCCGGGCCGACGACCGCAAGGTTGCCGGCATGCCGCTGGCGGTGATCCGCCACCCCGACGGCCGACTCACCTGGTCCGGCTCCGATGTCGTCTACGGGGACATCACCCGAGCAAACCCGAACCACACCCTCTACCCGGAGGTGCTGGTCACCCGGATCGTCCGTGACGGCACCGGATCGGTCACCGGTGTCGAGGCCAGAGACCAGCAGACCGGACGGAACCACGCTATCCGGGCGCAATTCGTGGTGGTCGCTGCCGACGCCCTGCGGACCCCGCAACTGCTGTGGGCGTCCGGCATCCGGCCTGCCGCACTGGGCCGCTACCTCAATGACCAACCCCAGACGGTGTTCGCCGTGCGACTCCGCGACGTCGACAACGAACCCGAGACTGCCCCCGTCGGAACGGAAATCGTCCCGAAGAGCGGCGTGAGCTGGGTGCCCTTCACCGACGAAGAGCCCTTCCACGGCCAGGTCATGCAAATGGACGCGTCCCCGGTGCCACTGGCCGACGGTGACGTCACCGCACCCGGCTCGATTGTCGGGTTGGGCTGGTTCTGCGCGAAGGATCTACAGGCCTCCGACCGGGTCGAGTTCGACCCCACCGAGGTGGACAGCTACGGCCTGCCGGCCATGCGGATTCACTACACCCTCACCGCCGCCGATCACGCCAACATCGACGCCGCCCGGGCCGCCGTCGTGAAAGTCGCTGCCGCTCTGGGGGAACCCCTGAACGACGACCCGCCGCTGACCTTCACTCCCGGCGCCTCGCTGCACTACCAGGGCACCGTGCGGATGGGGCAGGTCGACGACGGAACGTCCGTGTGCTCCCCCACCTCACAGGTGTGGGACGCGGCCGGCCTGTACGTGGCCGGTAACGGCGTCATCCCGACCGCCACCGCCTGCAACCCCACCCTCACCTCTGTCGCACTGGCCGTCGCCGGCGCCCGGCAGATCGCCGCTTCGCTCAACCACCAGGGAGACTGACATGCTCATGCTCGATCGAGACATCATTCAAGGGCGGGGCTTTCGCAACGTCGTGGACGGCGACCGGATAACCGGATTCCAGTTCCAGCTGCGCAACCCCAACTACCGGGGCACGTCGGCCAGCCTGCTCGACGGCATCGACGTCACCATCGACGGGGAGAAGATTCCCGATCACCTCCCGGTGTGGACCCTGCAGGGCCGGACCTTCAGCCTCGACGAGCTCCGGGCATCGACCGACGCCAGATGGCAGCTTGACGAAACGGCGACGATCACCGTGCCGAAACCCGGCGGGCTGAGCGTCGGCGTGCATGACATCGACATCGTGGTGTACCTGCGTCGCCCCTATTTCCCGCCGATGGTGTCCCGGTCGGCGTTCCCGGCGCAGGCCAAACGGGTCATCGTCCCCCCGGTACCGGGCGGCGGGCTGCGCTACGCCGTGTCGACCTACAGCCATTCCGGTGACCTCTACACAAGCATGACCCTGGAGGATGTCCTCGCCGACACCGCTGACATCGGCGCCACCGGCATCGAGATCCTCGGCGAGGCGAACGTTCCCGGCTACCCGACCCCGACAGCGGCCTGGGTCGACGAGTGGCATGCCATGCTCGCGACCTATGGACTGACCGCCACCAACTTCGGAGCCTGGGTGGATACCGCGATGTGGCGCGATCGCGACCTGACCGAAGACGAGGCGGCAGCGCAGCTCCGGCTCGACCTGCGGTTGGCGTCCCGGCTCGGCTTCACCTCGATCCGCCCCAAGTTCGGTGTCACCTCGTTCGAGTTGGACCCGCACCCCGTCTGGTCCGGTGCCGTCGAGCGTTCACTCGACCTCGCGGCCGAGTTGGACATCGTGATCTGCCCCGAGATCCACAGCCCGACACCCATCAAGCACCCCGTCACCCAGGGCTACCTCGAGTTCATCGAACGGACCGGGACCGATCATTTCAAGCTGCTGATCGATACCGGCATCTTCCAGACCGAACCTGTCGACGACGGACATGAGGGTGTCGAAATCGAGGAAGGAAAAAAGCGGCCGGCATTCCTCGAACCGCTTGCCGTTCCGGTCTCCGACCTCGTCGAGATCCTGCCGCACGTCCACTTCATCCAGACGAAATTCTTTGAGATCGACGATCAGTTGAATGACCTGCATGTCCCCTGGGAGCCCATCATCGCCGCCCTGCAGGACGCGAACTGGACTGGCTGGCTGTCCAGCGAATACGAAGGACGCCGCGAGCCCTACCGCGGCCGGGACCAGGTGCGTCGCCAGCATGCGCTGCTGCGGTCCCTGGAGACCAGCCGCGCATCGTGACTGAGTAGTGGGCAATCATGAGACCCCGGGCCGCCGTTCTTCTCGGCGCTCCGGGGTGGGGCTCTATCGACCAACGAGCACCGGTGTGCTGGCGGCCGGACAAATTGAAGGGCTGGACAAGTTGTTTGAGGTCACCGACCTGCATGCCGAGTATGCCCGTGGTGCAGCCGCTTTCGTCGCGTCGAGCAGGCCGCGGCTGAGTTGGCACACCCTCACAACTGCGGCGAACTGGAGCCAGGCGGCGGCGGAGGTCCGCGTCACCGGGCCGGCTGGGCGGACCGAGGAGCATCGTTTCGAGGGGCCGGAGTCGGTGCTCGTCGAGTGGCCGTTTGCGCCGCTCGCCGCCCGAGAGCGGGCGACGATCGCCGTGCGGGTGATCGGCACGGACGGCGGGATCTCCAACTGGGCCGAGCCCATCACGGTGGAGGCGGCCTTTCTGGAACCTCACCAGTGGCACGCTGAACTGGTGGCCCATCCCGGGCCAGATGACCTCATCCCGGTCCGGTTCCTGCGGGACTTCACCGTGCGGGACGGTCTGCTCACAGCCCGGTTACGGACCACCTCGCACGGTGCCTACCAGGCCGAAATCAACTCCGCGGTCGTCGGCGACGATGTCCTCGCACCCGGCTGGACCAGCTACGACGACCGTTTGCTGGTCCAGACCGCCGACGTTGCGCCGCTGCTCCGGGTCGGCGACAACCGGCTGGCAGCCACCGTCGCCGCGGGCTGGTTCGGGGAGAGCTATGGGTTCCTCGGTCACGCGAAGCGTTCCTATCACGGCCCGCTCGCGTTTTACGCCCAGTTGGAACTTATCTATCGCGACGGCACCACTGATGTCGTCGCAACTGATGCCGACTGGTTCGCGACCCGTTCCGGCCCAATCGTCAGCAGCGGCATCTACGCCGGAGAACAGCACGACGCGCGCCGCGATACCGCCGGCTGGTCCTCCCCCGGGGTGACCATTCCGGAACTGGTACCTGTGATGGCCATTCCACTGGATCGTCAGGTCCTCAGCCCGGCGATCTCCGAGCCGGTCCGGCGGGTCGAAACGATCGCTCCGACCGAATCTTTCCTCACTCCATCCGGTCGCCGGGTGCTGGACTTCGGGCAGAACATCGCCGGCCGGGTACGCATCACCGTGACCGGCGCGGCCGGGGACGTTGTCACCCTCAGGCACGCCGAGGTGCTCGACGTGGACGGTGAGCTCGCGCTGCGACCGCTGCGGCTGGCCAAGGCAACCGACCAGTACACGTTGGCCGGGACCGGGACCGAAGTATGGGAGCCGCTGTTCACTTTCCACGGATTCCGCTACGTCCAGGTGGACGGCTGGCCAGGCGGCGCGGACCCGGTCGACAGCGTTCGCGCGGTGGTGTGCCACAGCGACATGCACCGGACGGGTACCTGGTCATCGTCAAGTCCACTGTTGAATCGGTTGCACGACAACGTGTTGTGGAGCATGCGAGGCAACTTCCTGTCCATCCCCAGCGATTGCCCGCAGCGCGATGAGCGGCTCGGCTGGACCGGGGATTTTCAGTTGTTCGCGCCGACTGCGACATTCCTCTATGACGTGCGGGGTTTCACCGCGTCCTGGCTCGCCGACCTCGCGATCGAGCAACACAAGTGCGACGGAATCACACCGCTGGTCATCCCGTCGGTCATCGATCCGATCCCGGACCCCGTCGCCGCCTGGGGCGACGCGACAACGGTCGTGCCGTGGACGATGTATGAGCGGTACGGCGACCGTGGGGTGCTGGAGCTGCAGTACCCGAGCATGCGCGACTGGGTTGAGGCCGAATTGGCGCGTACCGACCCCACGTTGCTCTGGCTGCGCGGCGGCCAGATCGGCGATCATCTCGACCCCACAGCGCCCCCGGACCGACCGACCGAGGCGAAGACCTCGCCGGCCATTGTGGCTAGCGCCTACCTGGTGCACTCGCTACGGATCGTCGCCGACACCGCACGCATCCTGGGATTCTCCGATGACGCCGTCCGCTACGCCGACCTCGCCGAACGAGCCAGGGCGGCCTTCGAGCATCATTTCGTCACCCCTGGCGGTCGGATCGTCTCCGACTCCCCCACGGCGTACGCGCTGAGCATCACTTTCAACCTGGTCACCGACCCGGCCAAACGATCGGCGCTGGGCGAACGCCTCGCCGAGCTCGTGCGGGAGAACGGCTACCGGATCGGCACCGGGTTCATCGGCACCCCTGTCCTGTTGGACGCTCTGCTGGCCACCGGGCACGTCCATACCGCGGGCAGCCTGCTGCTGCAGACTCGATCGCCTTCGTGGCTGTACCCGGTGACCAAGGGCGCAACAACAATATGGGAGCGGTGGGATTCTTTGCTGCCGGACGGGAGCGTCAATCCGGGCGAGATGACGTCGTTCAACCATTACGCCCTCGGTGCCGTCGCCGACACGCTGCACCGCCGCGTCGCCGGCCTTGCTCCTGGTGCGCCTGGATATTCCTTGCTGGAAGTCGCACCCCAGCCCCTGCCGGGACTGACGTCCGCGACGGCCACTCTCGACACCCCCTACGGCCGGGCGCATGTCGCCTGGAGCATCGCGAACCACAGGTTCGTCTTGCATGTTGAAGTCCCGGCCAACGCCGCGGCCGTCGTCACCCTGCCGGGGTCCACCGAGGCGATCCGGGTGGGGTCGGGTCGCCACCATTTCACCGCGCCGGCGCCGACCGAACCTGTTGCCCCCGGCCCAATAGATCTTCGGCACACCGACCTCGCCACGTTGATCGACGACCCCGAGGCGATCAACGCCATCATCGACGCCCTTGCACTCCGCGACCCGGCACGCTCCGAGAGCCTGCTGACCGACACCCAGTGGAAGCGCGGCATGCGTCTCACCGATGTGCTGATGTTCGCCGGTCCTGCAGTTCTCGCAGACGTTGAGCGCGCAGTAGCGAACCTCAACAGCAACCGCGGGCGGCCGGCCTGATCTCATCGACCGACGAAAGGCACTGCGCGGGGCAGACCGTCCCATGTCCATGCTGCTGGCCGGCGCCGCACTGGCCGCAATCGGAAAAGCCTCGAAGCAGCAGACGGCTCAGACCTTCGATCGGGGATGACGCATCCGCTCGACGGACAGCATCGACGGGAAGATGCGTCGCTTCACTCGACCCCTTTGGCGAAACGTGATTCGGGTCAAATTCTGTCCGTCCACCGGCGAGAGTGCGTTGTGCACGGCGCCGAGCTGCTCCACGCGTTCCAGGGTGACCGGCTTGGTGTTCAGTCGGATGATCGTTCCGGTGCTCACCGCGGACAGATCGGTCAAGGTTGTCGATTCTTCTGTGGTCGGTTCATTCTTTTTCATGATGGTAAGACGTCTGCCCATCCAATCCGTTGACCAGCTACGCCCACAGTGGGACGTCTCACCCTGGCTGCCGTCAAGCGCTCGCGGAGGCGTCATGAATTCTGACGTCCTTGGATCGTTTACGCCTCAGACCGGCCACGCCCGTGTTGCCGCTGCCACCGGAGGGTAAAGCAACCCCGTTCACACGCCACTGGATGGTGGTCCGCCTCCCGCAAACCAGCACATCTTTGGGCTCATCCGGACAGAGCCGGCCGACCCTCGGTTCGGTCGGACTACGGTTGACGATGATCAGCGTTGGTCGCTGATCGACCGGTCGGGGGTTTGAATTGCGACCTACTGTGGCCCGCGCCGAATCGACGGTGCGGTGGATCTTCGGCGACCACTTGGGGCCGCACTTCATGGATTCCGACGATCAGCCGGTGCTGCTCATCGAGTCGCGACGAGTATTCGCCCGCAAGGCGTTTCATCGTCAGAAGGCGCATTTGGTGTTGTCCGCGATGCGGCACCGGGGCGCCGAACTGGGCGATCGTTGCGAGTACCGCACCGTCGACACCTACGCGGAGGTGGTCCGTGGCCGCACGCTGTCCGTCTGCCACCCGACCAGCTACCCGGCGCGTGACCTGCTGCGTCGACTGCCCGGCGTGCAGGTACTCCCCGCCCGCGGATTCGCCACGTCGATGGCGGCGTTCGCCGACTGGGCGGACTCCCGCGGATCGAGGCGACTCCTGATGGAGGACCACTACCGCGTGGCGCGGCGCCGGCTGGGCGTGCTGATGGACGGCGATGAGCCGGCCGGCGGGCGGTGGAATTTTGACGCGGACAATCGCCGGCCGCCGCCGAAGGGCCGAGGGAGCAGTGGCATCGGGTTGGCCGAGCCGTGGTGGCCGGTCGAGGATGACATCGACGAGCAGGTGCGTCACGACCTGGACCGATGGGAGCGAGCCGGCGACGTCCGATTCATCGGCCGGGACGGGCCGCGCCGCTTCCCGGCCACCCGGCAGGAGGCATTGACGGCGTTCACCCACTTCGTGGACCACCGCCTGGCCGCGTTCGGACCCTACGAGGACGCCATGCTGGCGGACGATCCGTGGATGGCGCACTCACTGATGTCGGCGTCGCTGAACCTCGGGCTGCTCGATCCCATCGAACTGGTGCAGCGAGTCGAAACTGCCTACCGGGCCGGCGATGTCCCGATCGCGTCGGCAGAAGGCTTCATCCGTCAGGTGATCGGCTGGCGGGACTACATCTGGAACCTGTACTGGCGTCTCGGCCCGGAGTACCGGCGCCGCAACGGCTTGCACGCCGGGCGGCAGATCCCACGATGGTTTGCCGAGTTGGACGCCGACGCCGCAGCCGCCCGGTGCCTGTCGTCGGTGCTGGCCGGGGTACGCGACCAGGCGTGGGTGCACCACATCCCGCGGCTGATGGTGCTGGGCAACTACGCGATGCAGCGCGGCTGGAACCCCGCCGAGGTGACCGACTGGTTCCACCGGGCATTCGTCGACGGATACGACTGGGTGATGGTGCCCAACGTGGTGGGAATGTCGCAGTACGCCGACGGCGGCCTGATCACGACCAAGCCGTACGCCGGCGGCGGCTCCTACATCGACCGTATGAGCGACTACTGCGCCGGCTGCGCCTACCGGCCGACGGTCCGGGTGGGCGCGCAGGCGTGCCCGTTCACCGCGGGCTACTGGTGGTTCCTGAACCGCCATCGGGCCGAGTTCGCCGGCAACCACCGGATGGCGCAGGCGGTGCGCGGGCTGGACCGGATCAAGGACCTGGACGCCCTGGTCGAGCAGGAAGAGCGACGCGGATCAGACGCGCCCTGACCGGCCAGCAGGCTGGCTAGCGGATGCCGGCCAGGACCGGTGACGCGTCATGTTCGACGTGGGCGTCCACCCGTCGGCGGGAGACGGCGTTCCAGACGGCCAGGGCGATCCCATGCGCTGTGTGCCGATGACGGAAAGCAGTCGGAGCGCCGCCTCGGATGCCGAGCCTGGGGCGGCGGTGTAGATCACCACCTGCTGATCCCGATCGGAAATGTCCAGCACATCGCAGTTGACGGTGATCCGTCCGACGACCGGATGCTGGAAGGTCTTGCACAACGTGGGTTCGGCGCTGACATCGTGGGAGGCCCACAGTCGGCGGAATTCCTCGCTGCCGGCCAGCAGGTCATCGACGAGTTCGGTCACCTCCGGGGCATCGGGGTAACGGGCGGCGGTGGCCCGCAGTCGCCGCGCGGCGTGCCGGGCGAAGGCGCCGGCATCGGAGACTCCGTACAACCGCGCCCCCGGCTCACCTGGTCCGAGGAAGACGCGACGCACCAGGTTGCGCCGGCGCCGCGGCAGCGCCGAGAAATCCTCCATCAGGGCGGCCGCAAGATCATTCCAGGCGAGCACCTCGTATGCCGCGGAAGTCACGATCGCGGCGGCCTGCGGCAGCCGCTGCAGTAGGTCCAGGATGCTGTGCCGCACCTCTCGCGACGGACCGGGCGGAGGCCCCGGTGGCGCGCCGGCCAGGTGGTGAAGATGGTTGCGCTCTGCAGTGGACAGCCGCAGGGCGCGAGCCAGCCCGCTCAGCACCTCGGCCGAAGGTCGCGGACCACGGGCCTGTTCGAGCCGGGTGTAGTACTCGGCAGAGATGAACGCCAACTGAGCGACCTCTTCGCGTCTCAAGCCGGGCGTGCGACGGCGCGAGCCGGCCGGCAGGCCCACCTCCGCGGGGGTTATCCGTTCGCGCCTGCTGCGCAGGAATTTGGCCAGTTCACCTCTGTCCACCCGTCCAGTGTGCGCGGGTTGGTGATCCCCCATCCAGGTACCGCCGATACCTGGATAGACGCCCCGCTCCGGCGCACCCTCGGGCTCATGACCTTGACCAAAGACCCCTGCACTCCAGCCACACTCGGCCTGCTGACCGACAAGGTCGCCTTCATCACCGGAGCGAGCCGCGGGATCGGCGCCGCGGCCGCCCGGCTGTTCGCCCGGGAGGGTGCGCGCGTGGTGCTGGCGGCCCGAACGCAGGCCCAACTCACCGACGTGACCGAGGAGATCCGCGCCGCGGGTGGCATTGCCGAAAACGTGGTGTGCGATTTGGCGGACGCCGCCAGTGTGCGCGCCGCGGTCACCCGCACCGTGGACGTCTTCGGCCGTCTCGACGTCGCCTTCAACAACGGCGCGACGATCGTGCCGCCCGGTCCGATGGATCAGGTACTGGAATCCGATTTCGACCACATTTACACCGTGAACCTCAAAGGTCCTTGGCTGGCGATGGTTGCCGAGGTCGCGGCTATTCGCGCGACCGCCGGCACCGGCGCCATTGTGAACAACTCCAGCGTGGGCAGCCTGATGGGTAACCCCGAACTCCCGGCGTACGGGGCGATGAAGCGGGCCGTCAACAGCCTCACCGAATCCGCGGCCAAGACGTATGGCCCGGAGGGCATCCGGGTCAACGCGATCGCCCCCGGCGGCACGTTGACGGATATGATCCGTTCCTGGGCAGCGCATTCGCCCGGGTTGCTGGACCGGTTGAGGGCACAAACACCGTTGCGCCGGATGGCCGATCCCGACGAGATCGCCCAGGCCGCCGCCTGGTTGCTCAGCGACCGGTCGTCCTTCGTGACCGGCACGATCCTTCGGGTTGACGGCGGGGCGCGGGCCTGAAACTCGTTTCAGGCCTTGGGGCTGCCGCCGACTCCGAGCACCGAAATGGGAGACCACGTTGGGCGCCGCCCCTCCTGTTCGCCGGGCGCTGATTGAGGTGCCCCGGCCCAGTCATCTCCGGAGCGCGGCGGTCTCAGCGTCGACGCTCCGGCCCCGGTCACCCCGGAAGGGTGATGCCGGCCGTGCGTGGCTCGAACAGACTGCTCCTGGCCAAAGCCGCTGTCGACAGCTGGAGGAGTGCCATGGTCACCGCCCCGCACCAGACCGGGTCCGATGGGGCCACTCCCGCGGATCGCACACCGACCCTGGAACGCCCCGGGTCCAACGTCAAACAGGTCCATCTCACGGTGTGCAGTGCCCGCTGCGCACAGCGGGACGCCAGGGCCTGCGTTTCCGGGCGGCGACGGGTGACCACCGCTCACCGGCGGCCTTCGGTCAGTGGGCGGCGCGACGTCGCAGCGCCGGCCGAGCGTCCGGTGGTGGCGAACCCGGGCCGCCGGGCCGTGCTGATCTGCGTGTCGACCACCGTCGGGGTGATCCTCGGCTACCTGCTGGCGATCGGCATCTTCCAGTGGAACACCGACGCCAGGCTCGATGTGATCGGGCTGCTGCTGATCATCATCGGCGGCCTGGTGTGGCTCAACGCCATCACCGTCGACGCGGTGCGTCGGCAACCGGCAGCACCGGCCGGCGGTCTGCGGTCGACCTGACCGGCCGGTGATCGAGCATTGCCCCGGCTACGACGTCGTCGGCTCGGCGCTCTGGCCGGTCGCCTGATCTCCGCCGTTGCCGGGTGCCGCCAACGTGGTCGGCGTCGTCGGTGTGGTCGGCGTCGCGGGCGTGCTCGGCTCCCCGGTCGGGATGCTGGGCGGCTCGAAGCTGGGGAGCGTCGGCGCGATGACCTCCCGGCTGGTCTCGGTGGTCCGCTCGGTGGTGGTCACCACCGACGTCGGGGCAACCGTGCGGCTGACGACGATCGTCCCGCTGGGTGTGTCGTTGCCCTCGTTGTTCCGGATCACCGCGACGGTGCCGACGACCACGCCGGCCGTCACCAGCAGGACCAACAACGTCACGCCGACGATCCTGCCGACGCCGGCCTTCGGTGTGTCCTGATGGACAGCGGTTGGCATCGGGGCCGCCCGCGGCGCGGGAGCGGCGGCGGGCGGCTGGGTGGCGGGACGGCCAAGCTCCGCCGCCACCTGGGCCGCCGTCGGCCGGCGGGCGGGGTCGGCCTGGGTCATGGCCAGCAGCAGCGAGGGCCAGATCCCCGGAAGGGTGTCCGGGACGACCGGATCGCGGTGCAGGCGGGCAATCGCGGACTCCATCGCCTGACCCGGATACTCGCGGACCCCGGTCAGCGATTCCAATAACACCAGACCGAGCGCGTACACGTCGGCCTGCGGCCCGATGACGCCGCCCCGCGCCTGCTCAGGGCTGAGATACGCGGTGCTGCCGTCGTTCCGGGCGGTCGCGGCCCGGACCCGTTCGACCTCCAATTCCTGGGCGAACGCGAAATCGCTGAGCTTCACCTCACCCGTGCTGGAAATCAGGATGTTGGCCGGACGGATGTCCCGGTGCACCATGCCGAATTGATGGACGGCCGCCAACCCGCTGGCTGCGGCGGCACCGATGCGGGCCACCTCTGAGGTGTTCATGCCTCCGGGGGCAATTCGATCGGCCAAGGTGCCCCGGTCGACCAACTCCATCACCAGGTACGTCAGTTGCGCACCCGGTCCGGTTCGTTGCACCGCTCCGAAACGCGGGGCGGTCGCCGGGTCGACACCGAACTTCGCGTCGTACAGGGCCACCAGGTTCGGGTGCTGCAGGTTCGCCTGGATCTGCATCTCGGTGCGTTCGCGGGCAACGCTGCCCGCGTCGGCGATGCCGGAATGGAAGACCTTGATGGCGACCGACCGGGCGAGAAGTTCGTCGGACCCCCGGTACACGTCGGCGATGGCGCCCCGGCCGATCAGTTGTTCCACCCGGTAGCGGCCGTCCAACACGGCGCCGGGGATGATCGCCGTATCCGGCCCCGACCCGTCCGGCGAATCCCCCGGCGAACCCGGCTCGAATCCATCTGCCATGTTCCAGCCTCCGAATATGGTCGATCGTGATCCAGTGGCATCTTTCCGGCCCGGCAGGCGACAGCGCGTCATCCAACGGGGGTGAGAGATTCCGGCCCGGGTTTGACGAAACCGCAACATCGGTGATTCCGCAGCCGCGCGCGGGGAAACTACTCCGGGAATCTGTCCCATCCCCAGTGCATCAATCCAGAGGCCACCCATGACCCGTCCGACCGTCCTGATCTCCGGAGCCAGCATCGCGGGGCCCGCGCTGGCCTTGTGGCTCACCCGCTATGGCTTCGACACCACCATCGTCGAACGCGCTCCCGCGTTTCGAAGCGGTGGGCAGAATATCGACATCCGCGGCGCCGCGCGCGAGGTACTGCGCCGCGCCGGCCTCGAGGAAGCGGTGCGGAACGCGACAACCGGCGAAATCGGAACCAGATTCATCGGCAACGACGGCACAATTGTCGCCGAGTTTCCGGCGGTGAAGTCAGAGTCGGTCGGACCGACCGCCGAACTCGAGATCCTGCGGGGCGACCTCGCCCGGATCCTCGTCGACGCCGGCAGCGGGCAGACCGAATATCTGTTCGGCGACCGAATCGCTGCCATCGACGACACCGGTTCGGCGGTCGTCGTGTCCTTCGACAACGCCGCCGATCGACGCTTCGATCTGGTGGTCGCCGCTGATGGGATAGGTTCCGCCACCAGGGGTCTGGTCTTCGCGGGCGACGTCTCGGTGCGCCCCATCGGGATGGAGATGACATACCTCACCATCCCCCGCACGGACACCGACACGGACTGGTGGCGCTGGTACAACGAACCCGGCGGGCTGGGCGTCACTCTTCGACCCGACCGGCACGGCACCACAAGAGCGATCCTGACCTCGATCAGCTATTCAACGCCCGATGACGGGGCCGGGGCCGAGCAACGATCACCCGCGGAGCACAAGGCCCATCTTCGTGAACAGTTCGAGAGCGTTGGCTGGGAGGCCCCGCGCATCCTTGACGCGCTCGACGGCTCGGACGATATGTACTTCGAATCCATCGGCCAGGTGCGAGCGGCTCGCTGGTCGCGTGGGCGGGTCGTGCTGACCGGGGACGCCGCCTGGTGCGCGTCGCCGATCAGTGGGATGGGCACCAGTCTGGCCATCGTGGGCGCCTACGTGCTGGCCGGCGAACTCGCCGCCCACGTCGACCACCGTGACGCCTTCGCCGGCTACCAGCGCATCCTGCGTCCCTACGTCGACCAGGCCCAGAAGCTTCCCCCGGGCGCGCCCCGGATCCTGAATCCGCGGACCCGGCTGGGTCTGCGCGCGCTCCGGTTGGGGCTGCGTGTCGCGTCGAGCGGTCCCGCGAAAAAGCTCGGCAACCGGTTCTTCTCCCCACCCGCGGACAAGATCGACCTGCCCGACTACACGCACCTGGAACGAACGCCGAGTAGGTGAGGTCGACCGGAGGCACCGGGCACCTGGGGGCGGCCTCCGCCGCGGAACAAGAAGTTGTTCCCAGCACCCGGATCATCCGCAGGGGCCACTCCGAGCGGGCGCAGTACCCGGCCGGGGTGAGTCGCGACAGTAGGATCCGATCCGACATGCCGACACCCGATGACACTCCCGAGACGCTGGTCGCCGCCGGCCGGCGTTTCCGGGCGACCGGTGATCTGGATGCGGCCGTGCAGGTGTTCAGCCGTGCGCACTCCCTGGACCCGACAT
The DNA here is from genome assembly GCA_963695045.1 of uncultured Actinomycetota bacterium. Classification (GTDB taxonomy): domain Bacteria; phylum Actinomycetota; class Actinomycetes; order Mycobacteriales; family Nakamurellaceae; genus Nakamurella. The sequence continues at coordinate 709,119 of CAVOFW010000017.1, read as the reverse complement.
CGGCGCGCCCCCTGGTGGAACGAGGCGCGATCCTGATCCTGCAGCACCGCTACGACGAGACCCTCGCCGACTACCGGAGGGCCGAGCAACTCGACCCTCACTACCCGGGCCTGCAGTCGTATTTCGCCGAGCTCTACCTCTACACGGGACGCGCGGCCGACGCGCTCCGGGTCAGCACGGATGCCGCCACCGGGGAGCCGGGAAACCTGATGCACCGCATCAACATCGCGCACGCTCAGCTGCTCCTCGGGAACACCGATGCCGCACTGAACGGCTACCGAGACCTGGCCGACCAGTGGCATCCCACCAAAAAGCGCTCCGGCCGCGAACTGGCTTTGCACGACCTGCGATTGCTGGACGACGCCGGTATCACCGTGCCGGCCATCGACCAGGCCCGAGCAGTTCTCGACCCCACAACCACCGATCTCCGAAGGTCGGCCGTGACGTCATATCGGCGGATGGTGGCGTTGGGCAGCTCCTTTGCGGCAGGGCCGGGAATCCAGCCGATGGCCGACCGGAAGGCTGCGCGGTCGGCGCGGAACTACGCGCACCTGGTGGCGGAGGCCCTTGGCGCCGACCTTGTTGATGCGACGGTGTCGGGAGCCACCACAAAGACGATCCTGGACGATCCGCAGCGGCTCGGCCTAGGAAAATTCGCTCCGCAGATCGAATCGCTGCATCCCGATGCTGACCTCGTCACGGTGACCGCCGGTGGGAACGATCTTGGCTATATCGGCGGAATGCTGGGCAGGGGGGTCCTGAATACCCTGTCCCAGCGGCGGCTGATCGGCCACATCGCCCGACGATTCCGGTCCGCGCATCCACTGGGCGAGCCGCCGGCGGAGCGGGCGGAGGAAGCAACGGCGGGGCTGGTCCGCATCGTGGAAGCGGTGCACCGCACAGCACCGGCCGCCCGCTGCATCCTGGTGGATTATCTGCCGGTCTTCACCGAGTTCACCGTTCCTGGCGACGGAGTGCCGTTCGGCACCGACGAGATTGCGCATTTCCGCCGGGTCGCGGACGTCCTGTCCGGGGTCTACCGCGAGGCCGGTGAAAGGTCCGGCGCCGAGGTGCTGCACTCCTCCGAATACGACGGCGGCCACGGCGCCGGCAGCATCGATCCGTGGGTGTTCGGCCTGCGACCCATCCGCTTGCTGGGCTCGTCCTTTCATCCCACGCCGGCCGGGATGCGCGCCGTGGCCGACCTTCTGTTGGGCCGACTCGCCGCTCCGCCGGCGGCAGGCGGCTGATCGACGCCCGGAGCTCGCTCCCTTCAGCCGGACCCAGGTCGTCCGGGCAGGCAGATCAGCGTCTGCTGTCCCACAGCCACCAGGTTTCGTTGCTGGCCCTGCACGGCGAACACCGACAGTTGGCACACCGTCAGGGTTCTCCCAGATCTCAGCACGGTCCCCACGGCCTCGATCCGGTCGCCGCCGGCGGGCGCCAGCAGATTGATCTTGTATTCCACCGTGAGCACCTCGGCGTCCTCCGCGAACACCGTCAACGCCGCGTACCCGCCTGCGCTATCGGCAATGGCGCTGGTGGCTCCGGCATGGACGTAGCCGTGCTGTTGGGTCACCTCCGGCCTGCTGGGCAACGTGATGTGGACGCATCCCGGCCCGATATGACTCAGTTGTGCCCCGAGGTGCCGCATCAAACCCTGCCGGTCAAAGCTGGTCCTGATCCGCTCCTGGATCTGCGGGGATGCCTGCTCCGCCGAGTGCTGCTCGTCCATCAGGCCTTCGGCCGGTTGTCGATGATGCGCCGCATCTTTCCGACGGACCGTTCGATGCCGCCCGGGTCGACAACGTCTACGGCCACCGTCACGCCGATGTGGTTCTTCACCAGTTTGCCCAGCGCGGCACCTCCCTGATCCCCCACCACCGCGTCGATGCCTGGGCGGCGCTCCACCCGGACCGTCAGCTGGTCCATCCGGCCGGGCCGGGCAAGGTGGCACTGGAAGTGCGGCGAGAGCGACGGCACCCGCAGGATGAGTTCCTCGATCTGCGTGGGGAAGAGGTTCACCCCGCGCAGAATGATCATGTCATCGCTGCGCCCGGTGATCTTCTCGATGCGCCGCATCGGCCGGGCGGTTCCGGGCAGCAGCCTGGTCAGGTCTCGGGTGCGGTAGCGCACCACCGGCATCGCCTCCTTGGTCAGCGAGGTGAAAACCAACTCCCCGTAGGACCCGTCGGGCAGTACCTCCCCGGTGATCGGGTCGATGATCTCCGGGTAGAAATGGTCCTCCCAGATGTGCAACCCATCCTTGGTATCGACGCATTCGACTCCCACGCCCGGCCCGATGACCTCCGACAACCCGTAGATGTCGATGGCGTGCATATCCAGCCGGGCCTCCATTTCCAGCCGCATGTCGTTCGTCCACGGCTCGGCACCGAAGATGCCCAGTTTCAGGGAGGTCTTGGCCGGATCGATGCCCTGCCGCTCCATCTCGTCGATCACCGACAACATGTACGACGGGGTGACCATGATGAAGTCCGGTTCGAAATCCCTGATCAGCGTGACCTGGCGTTCGGTCATGCCGCCGGAAATCGGGATGACCGAACAACCCAACCGCTCCGCGCCATAGTGGGCACCCAGCCCGCCGGTGAAAAGGCCGTAGCCGTAGGCGATGTGCGCCCGGTCGCCGGGCCGGCCGCCGGCCGCGCGAATCGATCGGGCCATGACGTCCGACCACATGTCGACATCGTTCGCCGTGTAACCGACCACGGTGGGTTGGCCGGTGGTCCCGGAGGAGGCATGAATCCGGGAGATCCGCTCCCTGGGCACGGCGAACATCCCGAACGGGTAGTTCTCCCGTAGATCCTTCTTGCTGGTTGTCGGAAACTTCGCCAGATCAGCAAGTTCGCGGCAATCGTCCGGGTGCACCCCGGCGGCGTCGAAGGCGGCCCGGTAGTGCGGGACATTGTCGTAGGCGTGTCGCAGTGACCATTGCAGGCGCTCCAATTGCAAGGCGCGGAGCTCGTCGACCGACGCCCGTTCGATGGGGTCCAACGATTCCGGCGCGGGCCTGCGATCTTCCATGTGACTCCTCCTTGAGCGGTATGCGGGCTTGAGTGTCGTGCGGGCTCGGGTGTCATGCGGGCTCGAGCGTCATGCGGGCCAGGTCTTGGCCACCTCGGTGAGGACGTCGTAACTGGCGACCGTCTCGCCCTTCTGATTGACCACGACTGGTGTCCCAGGTGACCTCGCCGTAGTCCGCGTCGGCCCGCGGGGAGATGCTCTTGGCGGTCAGCGTCACGGTCAGCGCGTCGCCCGGGTAGACCGGGGTGGTGAACCGCAGGTTCTCCAACCCGTAGTTCGCCAGCACCGGTCCGTACTCCGGAGAGACGAACAGGCCGGCGGCCAGGGACACCACGAAGTAGCCGTGCGCGACCCGGCCGTCGAAGAACGGGCTCGCGGCCGCGGCCTGCTCATCCATGTGGGCGTAGAACCTGTCTCCCGACAGGTCGGCGAAGGCCTCGATGTCGTCCAGGGTGATGGTCCGTGGGCCGGCCACCACCGCGTCACCGACCCGCAACTCGGCGAGGCTCTTGCGGAACGGGTGTGTGCCCTCGGTGTTCCGCGGCGCACCGGTCACCCAGGTTCCGGTGACCGCGGAGACCGCCGCCGGGGACCCCTGGATGGCGGTGCGCTGCATGTAGTGCAGCACCCCGCGGATGCCGCCGAGCTCCTCGCCGTCGCCGGCCCGGCCCGGCCCGCCGTGCACCAGGTGCGGCAGCGGCGAGCCGTGCCCGGTGGACTCGGCGGCCGAATCCTGGTCGAGCACCAGCACCCGGCCGTGCCAGGGCGCGACGCCCAGGACCAGGTCCCGGACCACCCGCGGGTCGGCGGACACCAGGGAGCCGACCAGGCTGCCCCGGCCCCTGGCCGCCAGCTCGATGGCATGCTCGGTGTCCCGGTAACCCAGGACGGTGCTGACCGGGCCGAACACCTCGATGTCGTGCGGTTCGGTGCGGCTGGAATCCCTGGCCCACAACAACACCGGCGGCAGGAACGCGCCGCGCTCCGGGTCGGCGCCGACCACCTCGAAATGGTCGGGGTCGCCGATCACCACGTCCGCGGCCGCGGCCAGCTCGGCGAGGTTCTTCCGGACGTCATCCCGCTGCGCCAGCCCGACCAGCGCGCCCATGGTGACGCCGGCCGCGGTGGGGTCGCCGACCGTCACCTTGTCCGCGATCCGTGCCCGCACCGCGTCGATCACGGCCGGCACCAGGGCGTCCGGGACCAGTGCGCGCCGGATGGCGGTGCATTTCTGCCCGGCCTTGGACGTCATCTCGGTGACGAGTTGCCGGACGTACAGGTCGAATTCCGCGGACCCCGGCGCGACGTCGACGCCGAGGACGGAGAAGTTCAGCGAGTCGGCCTCGGAGCTGAACCGCACGCCGTGTTCCATCACCGAGCGGTGCGATTTCAGCAGCGCGGCGGTGGACGCGGAGCCGGTGAAGGCGACGGTGTCCTGTTCGGTCAGCAGATCGAGCAGTCCCCTGGATCCGCCGGCGACCAGTTGCAGGCTGCCCTCGGGCAGCAGCCCGGAGGCGACGATCTCCTTCACCACCGCCTCGCGCCAGGTAGGACGCCTGGGAGGCGGGTTTCACCACGGTCGGCACGCCGGCCAGGAACGCCGGGGCGAGTTTCTCCAGCATCCCCCAGACCGGGAAATTGAAGGCGTTGATCTGCAGGGCAACGCCGCGGCGAGGGGTGTAGATGTGCTGGCCGACGAACTGACCGGTCTTGCCGAGCCGTTCTGGCGGCCCGTCGACCAGCACCGTGGAGTTCGGCAGCTCCCGGCGGCCCTTGCTGGCGTAGGTGAACAGCACCCCGATGCCGCCGTCGATGTCGACGAACGAGTCCCGTTTGGTGGCTCCGGTCCACGACGAGATGGCGTAGAACTGTTCGCGTTTGCCGTTCAGGTGCGCGGCCAGCGCCTTCAGCGCGAGCGCCCGTTCGTGGAACGGCATCTCCCGCAGTGCCGGTCCGCCAACGGATCTGGCGTGGTCGAGCACCGGGACCATGTCGATCGGGTCGGTGCCGATGACGGCGACCGGCTCCGCGGTGGACGCGTTGAGCAGCTCGGTGCGGTCTCCGCGGCGGGCCCGTGCCAGCGGCCTGCGACGTAGCTTTCGACGGGCATGGTCACGGCCTGACTCCATTGCTGCTGGCCGAATCACGGTGTCTGCTCGAAGATCTCGTACTGCTGCTGGTTCCACACCCGGGTGGCGACCCACTTGAATCCGGCCTGCGCGGCGGCGTGCCGGCCGACCTCATTCCATTCCGGGACGGTGGTCCGCAGCCGGCGGTCCAGCGCCACCGACGCGGCGTACCGGACGGCGGCCCGGCCGAGCTCGCCGCTCCAGCCGCGGCCGGCCAGTTGTGGCCGGATCCCGATGGCCACGTCGACCACGTAGTCGTCCTGCGGGGCGCCCGGGACCCGGGCGGCGCCGCCGACGCAGCAGAACCCGAGCAGGGTGTCGTTGCTGTCGACGACGGCCCAGTAGCCCTCGTCCGGTTCCGGGGCCTCCAGCGCGTCCTCGATGTGCCAGGCACCCGGCCGGCTCCAGCTGGCCAGGTCCAAGCCGTCCTCGATGGTGAGCTGCCGAACCCGGAACGGCGGAACCGGATCGGCGACCCGCCGTGCCGCATCGACCGTGCTGTTCGCGGCCGGTTCCCCGGTACCGGGCGCCGGGTCCGCGGGAGACTGCGACTCGGGGCCAGCGGCGGCCCGGTCCCGGCGGCGCCGCGCCCGGTCGTCGAGGAACGAGGTCATCCGCTGCCGTTTGTCCTCGCTCTCGAACAGCACCGCCTGCGCGGCGATGTCGAACGACGGTGGTGGCGGGGCGGTTGCCGCGCAGCGCCAGCTTGGTCAGTTCCAGTGCTCGCCAGGATCGGCCGGCGATCCGGTCGGCCAGCGAGATCGCCTGCATCCAGCAATGCTTTCCGCCGGATGAATCGCGTCCACCAGGCCGGCGGCGAGCGCCTGTTCGGCGTCCAGGACGTCCCCGGCGTACAGCATCCGGCGCGCGGTCTGCAGCCCGGCGGTCTGCGGGAGCCGCCAGTTCGCGCCCGCTCCGGCGATGATGCCGAGCCCGAGTTCGGGTTGGGCGAACCTGGCGTGCGGTGAGGCGATCCGCAGGTCGCAGGCCAGGGCCAGTTCGCAGCCGCCGCCGTAGGCAGGGCCGTCGATGACGGCGATGCTGGGCCAGCGGTGCGCCTCGAGCCGGTCGAACAGGCCCGCGTTGATGCCGCGCAGCGCGGCGTCGGCGTCCCGGTCGACCATCTCGGCGATGTCGGCGCCGGCCGCGAACACCCCGGGGTGGTGGAGTGCACGATCAGCACACACGGTTCCCGGCGGGCTTGCGATCAGCGCCGCGTCGATCTGATCGACCATCGCCTGGTCGAGGGCGTTGTGCTTGCCGGGTCGGTTCAGGCCGAGCAGGAAGATGTTGCCCCTGCGTTCGATGCTGACCAGATCCGCCCCGTCGGCCGCGGTGCCGCCCTGCGACGCGGCGGTCACTGGTCGAAGTCCACGGTGACCGTGTCGGTGACCGGGTGAGACTGGCAGGTCAGCACATATCCGCGAGCGATCTCGTCGGGTTCGAGCGCGTAGTTCGAGTCCATCTCCACCTTTCCCTCGACGACCTTGGCCCGGCAGGTGCCGCAGACCGCGTTCTTGCACGCGTACGGGGCGTCGGACCGGGCCCGCAGGGTCTCGTCCAGCACCGAATCGCCGTCCCGGGGCAGGGTGAAGGTCAGCGACCGGCCGTCCAGGATGACGGTGACCGTGGATCCCGTCACCGGGGCTCCGGGCTCGGCGACCGGCCGGCGGCGGGTGATCGGCGCGCCGACATGGAACAGTTCCCGGTGCACGTGCGCGGTGTCGACGTCGCGGTCGAGCAGCACCCCGCGGACGGAGTCGGTCATCGCCAGCGGACCGCAGAGGAACCATTCGTCGACGTCCTCGACCGGCAGGATGGTGTCCAGGATCCGGCCGAGCCGCTCGACATCGAGCCGGCCGGAGAGCATTTCGACCTCGGTCATCTCCTGGCCGAGCACGTGGATGAGCTGAAACCGTTCCGGGAAGCGGTTTTTCAGGTCCTCGAGCTCCTCCAGGAACATGATGGTCGAGGTCCGGCGGTTGACGTAGATCAACGCGGCGGTGCTCAGCGGCTCCACCTCCAGCACGGTGGCCAGGATGGACAGCACCGGGGTGATCCCGGACCCGGCCGCCACGGCCACATATCGCTTGGCGTTCGCGGCGTCCAACGGCGTGGAGAACGTGCCGCTCGGGGTCATCACGTCCAGCACGTCGCCGGCCTGCAGTTGGTCGGCGGCGTAGCCGGAGAACACCCCGTCCGGGATGCGTTTGACCCCGATCCGCAGCGGCCCGCCGGTCGCCGGCGCGCAGATCGAGTAGTTGCGACGGACGTCGGCGCCGAGCGCGGCGGCCCGGACCGACAGGTGCTGGCCGGGGTTGAACCGGAACTCGTCGCGCAGATCGTCGGGCACGTCGAAGGTGATCGCCACCGAGTCCTCGGTGAGCCGGTCGACGGAGGCGACCCGCAGCGGGTGGAACACGGCGTGCCGGCGACCGGGCGGTGCGGCTTGCCCCGGTGGCTGGGTTGCCTCCGCGGTGGCCGGGCCGGCCAGGTCCGTTGCGATGTGCTCTCCGGCGACGACGGTGTCGAGGGTGCCGGCCATCAGATCGCCTTGAAGGAGTCGAAGGGTTCGGCGCAGCTCCGGCAGGACCACAGCGACTTGCAGGGGGTGGAGCCGAACCGGCTGATTTCCCTGGTGTTGGTCGAACCGCAGCGCGGGCAGCGCGCCGACAGCGTGAGTCCGATCGGCCGCGGACCCGACGACGGCGGCCGGCAGGCGCCGGGCGGGGCGATGCCGTAGTCGACGCAGCTTTGCGCCGGCCGTCCTGGCTCATCCAGTCGGTCGTCCAGGCCGGCGACAGCACGGTACGCACCACGCAGCCGATCGACACCTGCTGCCCGCAAGGCGGTTTCGACGTCCCCGGCGATCACCGCGGTGGCCGGGCACCCGGTGTAGGTGGGGGTGAGGGTGACGTCGACCGTGCCGTCGGCGGTGATCTGCACGTCGCGCAGGATGCCGAGGTCGTGCAGGGTGAGCACCGGGATCTCCGGGTCGGGCACCGAGCCGGCGATGTCGCGGAGCCGGTCCACGGTCAGCGGCCGCCGTGCGGTCGGTGTCCGCGACGGTGCGGCGGTGTCGTCGATGGTGATGCTCACCAGGTCGCTCCCGGGTGTGAACGGTGCAGATTCTGCATGGTCGGGCAGCAGGTGCCCCAGGTTCTCGGTGTGATAGCCGGCGCGGCCGCCGCGGGATCGCCAGGTCGGGGTCGGCACGGTCGACTGTTGCCGCCGTGATGACGTTCTCGACGTAGTCGGTCCAGGCCGGGCGGAGTGCGGCCGGGTCGGCGGCGATGCCCGGCAGGGCCGTGACGCGTCGCATCGGTGTCGAAGAGTTCATCGACGTACGGCCAGACCTGATCGAGAGCGGCCTGCATCCGGTCGTGGGATTCCGGTGTGCCGTCACCGAGCCGCAGCACCCATTGGGTGGCGTGGTCGCGGTGGTAGTCGACCTCCTTGACGGCCTTCGCCGGCGAGCGCGGACAGGGTCGGGTCGGTGGAGGTCAGCAGCGCCGTGTACAGCTCGAACTGATACGCCGAGAAGATCAACTGCCGGGCCATGGTGACCGCGAAGTCACCGTTCTCGATCTCCACCAGGTGCACGTTGCGGAATTCCCGCTCGTCCCGCAGGAAGGCCAGATCGTCCTCGTCCCGGCCCAGCCCCTCGATCTCGCCGGCGTAGCTGAGCAGCGTGCGCGCCTGCCCCAGCAGGTCGAGCGCGATGTTGCCCAGCGCGATGTCCTCCTCGATCTGCGGGGCCCGGGTGATCCACTCCCCCAGCCGCTGGGCCAGGATCAGCGCGTCGTCGCCGAGTCCGAGAACGTAGGCGGCGAGGGCGATGTGGTCGACCTTGCGGTCGCTGGTCGTGGTCACAGGTGGGAAACCCCTTCGGGCACGTCGTAGAAGGTGGGGTGCCGGTAGGCCTTGTCCATCGCCGGGTCGAAGAACGGGTCCTTCTCGTCGGGGCTGGATGCGGTGATCGCCGCGGACGGCACGATCCAGATCGAGACGCCCTCCCCGCGGCGGGTGTAGACGTCGCGGGCGTTGCGCAGCGCCATCGCGGCGTCCGGGGCGTGCAGGCTGCCGACGTGCTGGTGGGACAGGCCGCGGCGGGCCCGGATGAACACCTCCCAGAGCGGCCATCCCTTGCGGGCGCTGGTCGGTGCCGCTGGCGTCCGGGGTCGTCATGCCGCCGCTCCGGCCGTCGGGCGGGATGGCTCGGAGAACGAGTCAGCCTTGGCGTGTTTCGCGGCGTAGGCCTGCGCGGCCTCCCGCACCCAGCGTCCCTCCTCGTGGGCGGACACCCGGCGTTCCATCCGCTGCGCGTTGCAGGGGCCGTCACCCTTGATCACCCTGGTCAGCTCGGACCAGTCGATGTCGCCGAAGTCGTAGTGCTGACGTTCGTCGTTCCACCGCAGATCCGGGTCCGGCAGTGTCAGGTCGAGCGCCTCGGCCTGGGCGACGCACATGTCGACGAACCGTTGCCGCAGTTCGTCATTGCTGAACCGCTTGATGCCCCACGCGGTTGATTGCGCTGAGTGCGACGAATCGCGTCGTCCGGCGGGCCGAACATCATCAGCGACGGCCACCAGAACCGGTTCACCGCATCCTGGGCCATGGCGTGCTGCGCCGGGGTGCCGTGCGAGAGCGTGTGCAGGATCTCGAAGCCCTGCCGCTGGTGGAACGACTCCTCCTTGCAGACCCGGACCATGGCCCGGCCGTACGGTCCGTAGGAGCAGCGGCACAGCGGCACCTGATTCATGATCGCCGCGCCGTCCACCAGCCAGCCGATCGCGCCCATGTCGGCCCAGCTCAGGGTCGGGTAGTTGAAGATGCTGGAGTACTTCTGCTTGCCGGCGTGCAGCAGATCGAGCAGGTCCTCCCGGTCGACGCCGAGGGTTTCCGCGGCGGAGTACAGGTACAGCCCGTGCCCGGCCTCGTCCTGCACCTTGGCCAGCAGGATCGCCTTGCGGCGCAGGCTCGGTGCCCTGGTGATCCAGTTGCCCTCCGGCTGCATGCCGATGATCTCCGAATGGGCGTGCTGGGCGATCTGCCGGATCAAGCGTCTTGCGGTAACCGTCCGGCATCCAGTCCCGCGGCTCGATCCGCTGATCGTCGGCGATCAGTTGGTCGAACCGCTCCTGCAGAGCCAGCTCGGCCTCAGCCGGTTCGCTGGAGGATTCGATCCTGTCGACGTTGCCGTACACCGCGGCCTCCTTGCCTGCACTTCTGGACGTTCTTCCCGAACGAACGGTCAGTAAATTATGTAGGGCACAATGACGCTATGTCAACAGCTTCGGGGCAGAAAACCGGCGGCCCAGCGGATGTGACGGTTCCGCAGCGAGGGGGACGCGGCCGCCCCGCCCGGTACACCAGAGAGGGGCTGCTGGAACTGGTGGTCGGCTGTGTTCAACGAGCGCGGCTACGAAGGCGCCAGCATGGAGGACCTGGCCAAGGCCAGTGGCTTCACGAAATCGACCTTCTACCATCATGTCTCGGGCAAGGAAGAACTGCTGCGAATGGCAGTGAACCGGGCGCTGGACGCGTTGTCGGCGGCGCTGGACGAGACCGTTGACGGCGGTGGCAGCCCGGTCGAGCAGCTGGAGGACGCCATCCGCCGGACCACCGAGGTACTCATCGCCGAGCTGCCCTACGTCACCCTGTTGCTGCGGGTCCGCGGCAACACCGAGATCGAGCGGGAGGCACTCGCCCGGCGCCGCGCCATCGATGCCCGGCTGGCGGCGCTGGTCAAGGCCGCCGTCGACGCCGGAGAGATCCGCGACGACATCGACCCGCGGCTGGTGAGCCGGCTGCTGTTCGGCATGGTCAACTCGATCACCGAGTGGTACCGGCCCGGCGCGCGGAACACCTCCAGGAAGAGCACGGTCGACGCCGTCGTCGGGCTGGCCCTGGACGGCCTCAAGGCGCAGCGAACCGGTCCGACGCTAGGAAACTGTTTCCAGCAGCAGCGCGATGCCCATCCCGACCCCGATGCACATGGTGGCGACGGCCCGGCGGGCGCCGTGATCGGCGCGGTCCGCCAGGTCGATAGCCGCGGACAGCGCGAGCCGGGCGCCGCTCATGCCCAGCGGGTGCCCGAAGGCGATGGCGCCGCCGTTCGGATTGACCACGTCGCTGTCCACCGGAAGGCCCAATCCACGCAGCACGGCCACCGATTGCGAGGCGAACGCCTCGTTCAGCTCGAACAGGTCGATGTCGGCGACCTCGAGGCCGGCCCGGCCCAGCAACCGGCGCGTCGCCGGCTCCGGCCCGATCCCCATGATCCGCGGCGGCACCCCGATGCAGGCCATCCCGGTGATCCGCGCCAACGGCGTGAGATCATAATCCTGGACGGCCTTCTCGGAGGCGATGAGCAACGCGGCGGCGCCGTCGTTGATGCCGGAGGAGTTGCCGGCCGTGACGGTGCCGCCCGGGAACAGCGGCCGGAGCTTCGCCAACGCCTCCATGGAGGTGTCGCGCGGGTGTTCGTCCCGGTCGACCAGCAGCGCCGGGCCCTTGCGTTGCGGGACCTCGATGGGCGCGATCTCCCGCGCCATCCGGCCGGCCGCGATCGCCTTGGCCGCCCGTTCCTGCGATCGCAGGGCGAACGCGTCCTGGTCCTCGCGAGTGACGGTGAAATCGTGCGCGACGTTCTCCGCGGTCTGCGGCATCGCGTCGGTGCCGTACCGCTCCTGCATTTTCGAATTGATGAACCGCCAACCGATGGTGGTGTCGGCGATCTCGGCGCGACGGGAAAACGCGGCGTCCGGTTTGGGCAGCACGAAGGGCGCGCGGCTCATGCTTTCCACCCCGCCGGCGATGATCAGGTCGGCGTCACCGGCGCGAATGGCGCGGGCCGCCATCCCGACTGCGTCCAGGCCGGATCCGCAGAGCCGGTTGATGGTGCTGCCGGGCGCCTCGATGGGCAGGCCGGCGAGCAGCGCCGCCATCCGCGCGACGTTGCGGTTGTCCTCCCCCGCCTGGTTGGCGCAACCCAGCAGCACGTCGTCGAGCGCGGACCAGTCCACGGACGGCAGTCGGCCGGCCAGTTCCCGAATAACGTGGGCGGCCATGTCGTCCGGACGGACCGTCGCCAGGGCGCCGGCGTAACGGCCGATCGGGGTGCGGACGCCGGTGACGAGGTAGGCAGTGGTCATGGAGCGCTCCTGTCGAGATCCTTTTCGGTGACTGTGTCGTTGACGGGTAGGTGCGGCCGGCCCAGGGACCGGCTTCGTCCCCGGAATTCAGCGATGACGATGTCTTCCGTGCCACGCTGGCAGCTCACGGTGACGTCATACAGCCCGCTGCGCCCGAACCTGGTGCGTTCCACCGCTGCGGCGACCAATTCGTCACCGAGCCTGGCCGGCGCGACGAAGGTGATGTCGAAGCCGGCCGCCACGGTGACCTCGTCATAGGTGTTGCAGGCGAACGCGAATGCGCTGTCGGCCAGCGTGGCGAGGAACCCGCCGTGGCAACTGCCGTGGCCGTTGACCATGTCCTCGCGCACCGTCATGCTCAGTGCTCGATCGGCCGGGAGCGATGTCCAGTATCTGCATACCGAGCCGGCGGCTGGCCTGATCCTCCGCCCACATCGCCGCCGCGCAGCGCCGGGCCAGGGCCAATTCGGGATCCACCATCGATGTGTCGAGCGGCTCAGAGTTCACGAAGGGACCTCCCGCTCCAGGCCGCTCGCCGCAGGGTCGCGCAGGCCCGGTAACGGCCGTCCCGGTACACCAGGGCCAGATGATCCAGCAGCTCGACCACCCGACCGGCGCCGATCCGGTCGCCCCACTCCAACGGGCCGATCGGGTAGCCGACCCCGAGGCGCATCGCCGTATCGACGTCGGCGGCCGAGGCGACCTTCCGGCCCACCACGTCGGCCGCCTCGTTCACCAGCATGGCGGCCGTGCGGGCCACCAGCAGTCCGGGAATGTCGTCCAGCACGGTGACCGCGGCGCCGGTCAGCTGCAGCAGACCGGTCACCTCCGCCACCTGGCCCGGCGGGCAGCCGTCCGATGCCGCGATCGCGAACCGGGTGGCCACCGCGGGGTCGAGGGCGAGATCCAGCACGACGACCGGGCGGACGGCCTCGTGGGCGCGTTGCGTGGCGGGCCTGCCATCGGTCGGCACCAGGAACGCTCCCGCCGGCAGCTCCGCCCATGGTTTCTCGGCGCGGGCTCGGGTGACCTCGATACCGTTGTCCGACAACCGATTCCAGAGACCGCCCCACGGACCCCAGTCTCCGCCGACGCGAACGTGCCGCACGACGGCGCCGGGCGCCGCGGTCGCCGGCACGGGTGCGACGGCATCGGGCGCGTAGGAATAGAACCCCTCTCCGGTCTTGCGGCCCAACCGGCCGGCATCGACCAGCGCCTGCTGCGCCAGCGACGGTGCATACCGCGGGTCGCTGGCCGAACAGCTCCCAGACCGAGCGACCGACGGCCAGATTGACGTCCTGGCCGATCAGATCGGTCAGCTCCAGCGGGCCCATCCGGAAGCCGCCGGCCTCCCGCAGCACGGCGTCGATGGTGGGCGGGTCGGCGGCGCCCTCATCGAGCAGCGCGCAGCGCCTCGCCGTAGAACGGCCGGGCCACCCGGTTGACGATGAATCCCGGCGTCGATGCCACCCGGACCGCGGTCTTTCCCCACCCGGTCGCGATCGCGGCCACGGCGGAGGCCACCTGCGGATCGGTGGCCAGTCCGGACACCACCTCGACCAGCCGCATCACCGGGGCCGGGTTGAAGAAGTGCATGCCGACGCAGCGCTCCGGGTGCCGGAGAGTGGCCGCCACCGCGGTGATGGACAGCGAGGAGGTGTTGGTGGCCAACACGCATCGATCGTCGACCACCGCCTCCAGGTCGGCGAAGATGCCGCGTTTGATGTCCAGCGATTCGACCGCCGCCTCGATCACCAGCGCGCAGCCGGCCAGGTCGGCGACATCGGCCGCCGCCTTCAGGTTGGCGCGCGCGGCGGCCGCTGCCGCCGGGTCGAGTCGGCCCTTGCCGACCATCCGGTCCCATTGGGCTCCGACGGCATCGACCGCCGTCTGGGCTCGACCCGGCACGGCGTCCAACAGCAGAACCGGGTGACCGGCCTGGGCGGCGATCTGCGCGATCCCGGCGCCCATGGTCCCGGACCCCACGACTGCGACGGGAGCGGCGAGCTGCATCGGTGCATCTCCAAGCCTTTGACAAACCGAACGTTCAGTAAATCATTGCGGATGTGGGGGCGTCCGTCAAGAAGCCGTTCCAACGGATTGGTTGGTGAAGTTGCCAGCGTTGGTGACGGTCAGGGTGTCGGCGTTCCAACGGACCGGCATGGGATCGCTGAGGGCACCGACGAAGTCGCCGTCCGGGCCGGTGTTGTGGAAGGCGAGCAGGAAAGCGGCGCCGGTGCGGTCTTGGACGAGTTTGCCGACGTAGAGGCTGTTGTCGGTGAGTTGGGTGGCGGCGCTGATGTCGTAGGGGCCGAGGGGCGATTTTGTCGGCACCGCCCAGATGCCTCCGGTGTTCCCGTGCGCGCTCCGGGCTGGGGTCAGTTCCGGGGCGAGGCAGTTGAAGATCAGCACGTGCCGGTTGTCGACCTCGGCGAGTTGGAATACCTCCAGGTGCCCGAAGCCGGCGCCGGGTTCGGACAGCGGTGGTTGGACGTTCCAGTGCAGCAGGTCGGTGGAGTGGGCATGCCCGACGTTAACGTCCAGTGCAGCAGGTCGGTGGAGTGGGCATGCCCGACGACACCGCGGTCGTCGAGGGGGCCGGTGTTGGCGCGGGCGGTGATGAGCATGTGCCAGCCGTCACCCTCGGGGTCGGGGAACACCCAGGGGTCCCGCCAGTGTTCGTCCTGCCACGGCGCCGGGCCGCCGAGGGTTTCGTACCAGCGGGAGTCGGCGGTGATCAGCGGGTTGTCGGGGTGTTTGGTCCAGGTCATCAGGTCGGTGGAGGTTGCCAGCCCGATTTGCTGGACGTGGCCCGTGTCGTCTTCTCGGGTGGCGCCGGTGTAGAACAGGTGCCACCTGCCGTCTGGGCCTGCGACGACTGACCCGGTCCAGGTGGCGGTCTGGTCGAAGCTTCCGGCTTCACCGTGCACCACGGCATCGGAGACTCGCTGCCAGGCAACGAGATCGGTGGAGATGGCGTGCCCGATGCCGGCGCGCATGTGCCGCCGGTCGGGGTCGTGCAGGGCTCGGGAGGCGTAGAGGAAGAACAGGTGGTAGGTGTCGTGGTCCTTCGCGAACCAGAAGTCCCACACCCAGGAATCGGGGAGGGCGAACATGTCAGCCTTTCACGCCGGAGGAGGCGATGCTGTTGATGAAGGAACGTTGGAACGCGACGAACAGACGCCAGCACCGGGACGGTGATCAGTGAGGCGTAGGCCATGAGCTGGCCCCAGGCGACGTTGAGTTGTTTGAAGTAGTCGGATACCCACCTGGACGGGTCGGAGATCCTCGGTCTGGATGGCCATCAGGGGCCAGAGGTACTGGTTCCAGGCGGGCAGGAACGTCAGGATCGCGACGGTCGCGATGGCCGGCCCGGACAGCGGCATGATGATCTTGCGGTAGATGGTGAACCAGCCGGCGCCGTCGACGATCGCGGCCTCGTCGAGTTCCTTGGGGATGGAATCGAAGTATTGGTAGAACAGGTAGATCGAGAAGGCGTTCGCGATGAACGGGATGATCTGCACCTCGTAGGTGTCGAGCCAGCCGACGCTGCCGTCATAATAGGGGAGTTTGTTGACCCACCACAGCAGCGGCAGCGCAGAGGGTCTCGAACGGCACGATCAGGGTGGCGATGATGACGCCGAGGATGACGGCTCGGCCGCGGAACTTGAGGCGGGCCAACGCGAACGCGCACATGCTGTTCACGATCAGGCCGAGGGTGACGGTGAGCGCGGAGATCACGATGGAGTTCATCAGCATCCGCCAGAACGGGACCCGGTCGAACACCGCGGTGTAGTTGTCCAGGGAGATGGCGCCGACCGGGAGGAACGCCTTGACCGAGGTCAGGTCCCCGAAGATCTGGATGTCCGGTTTGAACGAGGACACCGCATGAACAGCAGCGGTGAGGCCGAACACGAAGACCAGCAGGATCCGGACGAGCAGGCCGCCGATCCGGCGGCCCGGCCGGGCTGCGCCGACCCCCCGTGCGCGGTGGGGGATGCCTCCGCGACGTGCGCAGCACGACCCCGGCATCCCCATCCTCTTCATCGACTGCCCATTCCCGATACCAGGACACCGGGCGCTCGGACCCAACAGCATCGCCGGCGCGCGTCAGGTCGTCGAGCACCTGATCGTCGAGCACGGCCATCGCGACATCGCCTTCATCGCGGGCGCTTCCGAACCCGAAGAGCGGGAACAGGGCTGGCGAGACGCGCTCCGCGCCCACGGTTTGCCGGATGGGCTGTTGGCCCGCACCAACTACGGCGTGGACGGCGGCTACACGGCCGCACGAACACTGGTGACCGGGCCGGACCGGCCGGCCGCGATCTTCGTCGCCTCCGACCTCCAGGCCTACGGCGCCCTGCATGCCATCCACGAGAACGGCCTTCGGATACCGCAGGACATCGCGGTGGTCAGCTTCGACGGCACCACCGAATCCGCGCACACCTGGCCACCACTCACCATCGTCCGCCAACCACTTGTGGCCATGGCAGACGCGGCGATCACCGACATCCTCCGCACCAGCCCACCCAAGCACGACCTCTTCGACATGGAACTGGTCATTCGCCGGTCCTGCGGCTGCACACCCGACGGAAACCCCGGCTAGACGCGGACCACGGTTCCGCTGTTCGGAATCAATCCCGGCGGACTGGTTCGGATGGCAGCATTCATGAAATGACCGCAACCAACAGCAGTGTCAACCGCTCGGCCGGGTGGCCGGTCCCCGCCGACGGCGCGTTGCGGCTGCCGCTGGTGGTGAGTTCCTACACCCTGGGCACCGAGGTGCCGTTCCGGGAGCGAGTCGAGGCGGCCGTCGCCGCGGGCTTCGACGGCATCGGCCTGCGCGCGGAGAACGTCTGGGACGCCGAGGCCGCCGGGCTCGACGGTCGGGCCATGTCCGAGATCGCCCGGGACGCCGGGGTGCCGGTGCTCGAGGTCGAGTACATCACCGCCTGGGGCACCGCTACCGACCGGGACGCCGCCCAGCAGCGCAAGGAACAGACGGTTTTCTCCATGGCGCGCACCTTCGGGGTGGGTCACCTCAACACCGGTCTCATCGAAAAGCTGCCGGTGGAAACGATTGTCGAGTCGTTCGCGGACCTGTGCGACCGGGCCGGCAGCGATCTGACGATCGCGCTGGAATTCATGCCCTACAGCGGCGTGCCCGATCTGGCCACGGCGTGGCGGGTGCTGCGGGAGGCGAACCGGGCGAACAGCGCGCTGATCGTCGACGTGTGGCACTGGGCGCGGGCCGGGATGACCGCCGCCGACCTCGATCTGGTTCCTGCCGATCGCATCGTGTCCGTGCAGCTGTGCGATGTGCTGCGCACGCCCATGGAGCCGATGCGTTCGGAATCCCTGGGCCACCGACTACCCCCGGGGGACGGCCATGGCGACGCCATTGGCCTGGTCCGGGCCCTGCAGGCACGAGACGTACGCCCCCAATTGGTAGCGGTGGAGGTGATCTCCGACGAATTGGTGGCGAAGGGGGTGCACAACGCCGCGCACACGGTCGCGACGGCGGCCCGGAAGGTGTTGGCAGACGCAGCCCGTTGACATGTTGCAGCAACACTGCAACACTATGAAACAACGGACAGCACGGCACAGGAGGAGACCGCGAGTGGGCGTCACCATCGGCGACATCGCGGCCGCCGCATCGGTCTCGAAGTCGACCGTGTCCCGCGCGTTCGCTCGTCCTACCTCGGTGAACGACGACACCCGCAGGCGCATCTTCGCGGTCGCGAGCCAACTCGGTTACTCCCCGCCTGCCCCGAGCCCTGCGAGCCGGCCGGCGAATTCGGGCCAGATTGGTCTGTTCATCCCGGACATCGCCAATCCGTTCTACCCGCCGTTGATCAAGGCCGTGCAGATCGCGGGCCGGCGCCGGGGGTTGTCCCTGGTCATCATCGGCGGCGACGACGATCCGCACACCGATGACCAGGAGATCCATCGGGTCGCACCGGACGTCGACGGGATGCTGATCCTCGGGCCCCGGCTCACGGCCGACCAGTTGCGTGCCGTCAACGAAATCACCCCGGTGGTGCTGATCAACCACGAAGCCGACGGCATCCCGACGGTGGCGATGTGGTCCACGGAGGCCGTCTACCAGGCGATCCGGCACCTGGCCGCGTTGGGCCACCGGCAACTGGCCTACCTCGCGATGCGAGATGACAACCACACCAACCGATTCCGCCAGCGCGCCGTGCTGGCGGCCGCCGCGGAACTCGGGTGCGACGTCACCGTCATCGGGCCAGGGGAGCCGTCATATCTGGCCGGTGTCCAGGCCGGCGACCTGGTGCTGGCAACGCCGGTGACGGCCGTGGTCGCCTTCAACGGGTTGATCGCGTTCGGGTGCCTGCACCGCCTCACCGACCGAGGCGTCGAGGTCGGGAAACAGATCAGCCTGGTGAGCCTGGACGACACCTGGATCACCTCCGCCGCCCGACCCAGTCTGACCTCCGTCCAAACACCCTACGAGGCAACGGGAACGATCGCGGTGCGGGTCCTGCATGAGCTCGTCATGACAGGCAGGTCGCCGGCCGGAACAACGTTCCTGCCCGCGGAGTTGATCGTTCGTTCCAGCACCGGCCCGCCACCCGCCACCGGCTCACCAGCCTTGCGCACCGCAGCAAACACCTGAATCCAGCACCCGTCCAACCAGAACAACACGCACACCCAACGCCCCCGACCCAGGCGTCACCCACCGGGAAACGACCCGGCGGATGACCCACCAACCACGGAGCCAAACACCATGCCATCAGCCGATTCCGACCCCACCTCTGCCCAGCAGATCGATTGCGACCTGCTAGTGGTCGGCGGTGGCGCCGCCGGCTTGTCGGCGGCCGTCACCGCCGCGTACCACGGGCTCAAGGTCATCATCGCGGAGAAGGCGGACACCCTGGGCGGCGCCACCGCATGGTCAGGTGGCTGGATGTGGGCACCACTGAACCCGCTCTCCCAGGCCGACGGGATCGTCGAGGACATCGATCAACCTCGGACGTATCTCAAGCACGCGCTCGGCGAACACTACGACGAGCCGCGGGTGGAGGCGCTGTTGCAGAACGCGCGGCACATGGTGGCGTTCTTCGAGAACAAGACGTCGCTGCAGTTCGTCTCGGGCTCGTGGATCGCCGACATCCAGGGCGACCTGCCAGGCGCCGGGACGGGCGGCCGGTCCGTCGGGCCGAAACCGTTCAACGAGCGCCGGCTGCGGAAGGATCTGCGGAAGCTGGTCCGCCCACAGCTCTACGAAACGTCGTTCCTGGGGATGGGCATCATGGCCGGCCCTGACCTGCAGGCGTTCCTGCACACCATGACGTCGGTCAAGAGTTTCTTCCACGCCGCCTGGCGGGTCGCGTTCCATGTGCTGGACCTGATCACCTACCGGCGCGGCATGCAGCTGGTCAACGGGCCGGCGCTGATCGCCCGGCTGGTGAAGTCGGCCGACGAGCTGGGGGTGCAGATGTGGCCCTCCTCCCCCGTGACGTCGCTGACCACCCTGGACGGCCGGGTCACCGGCGCCGTCATCCATCGACCGCACGGCGGTGACGTCACGGTCCGGGCGTCGAAGGGTGTGCTGCTGGCCGCAGGTGGGTTCCCGAACGACGTCGAGCGCCGCGCTGAGTTCTTCCCCCGCACGCCCACCGGCAGGGAGCACTGGACGCTGGCGCCGAAGGAGACCACCGGTGACGGCATCAACCTCGGCGAGTCCGCCGGTGGGGTGCTGGACACCGATCTGGCGTCGCCGGCCGCATGGTGCCCGGTGTCGTTGGTGCCGTACCGCAACGGCCGGGTCGGGGTGTATCCGCACATCGTCGACCGGGGTAAGCCCGGTCTCATCGCGGTGCTGTCCACGGGCAAGCGGTTCGTCAACGAGGCCGACGGTTACTACCAGTTCACCCAGGGCATGCTGAACGCCGCCCCGGCGGACGAACCGGTCCAGGCGTGGTTGATCTGCGACCACGCGTTCGAGCGGCACTACCCGTTCGGCATGGCCAAGCCGTTCCCGGTGCCGGTCTTCCCGTACGTGCGGTCGGGGTACCTGACCAAGGGAAAGTCGTTGCGGGAGTTGGCCATGAAGTGCGGGATCAACCCGGCGCAGTTGGAGCAGACCGTCGCGGAATTCAACAAGCACGCGGCCGTCGGCGCGGACCCTGAGTTCCACCGTGGCGAGTCGGCGTTCAACAAGGGCTCCGGCGACCGGGACCACGGGCCGAACCCGTCGCTCGCGCCGGTGCAGAAGGGTCCGTTCTACGCGATCAGGGTCGTGCCAGGGTCTTTCGGCACGTTCGCCGGGCTGAAGGCCGACGCCCAATCCCGGGTGCTCACCGCGCAGGGCGATCCGATCCCCGGGCTGTGGGTGGCCGGCAGCGACCAGGCCAACGTGATGGGCGGGCACTACCCCTCCGGCGGGATCAACATCGGCCCGGCCATGACCTTCGGGTACATCGCCGGCCGGCAGGCCGCCGGCGTCACCGAGTACGAGAATGCCCTGCCGGAGCTGATCAACGACGGGGTTTGATGCAGGAGCGGGTTCAGGCGACGGTGCAATCCAGGTACTGCACCGCGCCGACCCGTGGCAGGACGAAACGAGCCGGATAGGGCGCCCAGGAAGCCTTTGGATCGGATCCCAATCGAGGCGCGGTCAGTGTCACGTCGTGCCGGCGGGTTCGGATGGTGCAGCCGCCGGCGGCGAGAACGTTTCTGACCCAGTCGGTTTCCGGCCCGTAGGTGAGCGCGAACCGGTACCCGCCCGGCCGCCGGAAGACATTGATCGGTATCCGGTACTCCCTGCCGGATCGCCGCCCGCGATGCGTCAGGATCGCGAATCCCGGGGCCCAGCCGGCGATCAGCCCGGTGATCCGGTTCGTCACCCGTTTGTTGAATCGGGCCAGGGACTTCGGTAAGGGCATCGAATTCTCCGTCGGTACGTCGTGGCATGGCATGGACGTCGTCAGTGCCCCACCGAGCATGGCTTGCGCCCATGTCTCGGCCGGTCGCTATCCGAGACCGAGGCTCCTGGCGCTCTCCTCGCGCATCTGCACCTTGCGGATCTTGCCCGTGACCGTCATCGGGAACTCGTCGACGATCAACACATAGCGCGGGATCTTGTAGTGGGCGAGCTTGCCGTCGCAGTAGGCGCGCACGTCGTCGCGTTCAGCGGTCGGCGCGCCGGCGCGCATCTTGATCCAGGCGCACAGTTCCTCGCCGTACTTCTGGTCCGGTACGCCGATCACCTGAACGTCCTCGACATCCGGGTGCCGGTAGAGGAACTCCTCGACCTCCCGCGGGTACACGTTCTCCCCGCCGCGGATCACCATGTCCTTGATCCGGCCGACGATGTTGCAGTACCCGTCGTCACGCATCTCCGCCAGGTCCCCGGTGTGCATCCACCCATCGGCGTCGATGGCCTCCGCGGTTTTCTCCGCGTCCGCCCAGTACCCGAGCATCACCGAATACCCACGCGTGCAGAACTCGCCGGTGTCACCGCGCGGCACGGTGTCAGCCGGTCACCGGGTCGATGACCTTGATCTCGACGTGCGGGTGCGCCCGCCCGATCGACGCGGTCCGCCGGTCCAGGTCGTCATCGGCCCTGGTCTGGCAGGAAACCGGTGAGGTTTCGGTCATCCCGTAGGCGATTGCCACCTCAGTCATGTGCATGTCGTTGACGCATCGCTTCATCACCTCGACCGGGCAGATCGAGCCGGCCATGATGCCGGTCCGCAACGACGACAGGTCGTGGGAGGCGAACGTCGGGTGGTTCTGCATCGCGATGAACATCGTTGGCACGCCGTAGACACCGGTGCACTTCTCCTGCCTCGATCGTCCGCAGGGTGATCTCGGGGTCGAAGCTGGGCGCGGGGATCACCATCGTGGTGCCATGGCTGGTGCAGCCGAGATTGCCCATCACCATCCCGAAGCAGTGATAGAACGGCACCGGGATGCACAGCCGGTCGTCGGGACCGAGATTGATCAGCTCCGTGGTGAAGTACCCATTGTTGAGAATGTTCAGATGACTGAGCGTGGCGCCCTTCGGGCGGCCCGTCGTGCCGGAGGTGTACTGGATGTTGATCGGGTCGTTCGGCGACAACCCGGCCATCCGTCGGCGCACCGCATCGGCCGGCAGCCCGCTGCCCTGCGCGACAAGCGTTGCCCAGTCGTCGGTGTCGCAGTAGACGACGCGCTGCAGCCCGGGACACTCGCCGGCGGTCTGCTCGATCATCGACCGGTAGTCGCTGGTCTTGTGCTGGGTCGCCGAGATCAGCAGTCGCATCCCCGACTGGTTGACGACGTAGGCGAATTCGTGGGTGCGGTAGGCCGGGTTGACGTTCACCAGGATCACCCCGATCTTGGCGGTCGCGATATTGCGTGATCGTCCACTCGGCGCAATTGGGCGCCCAGATGCCGACCCGGTCACCGACCTGCAGACCGGTCGCCAGCAGGCCCCGGGCGAGGGCGTCGACGTCCCGGTCGAGCTCGGCCCAGGTCCACCGGCGACCGCTGGCGACGTCGACCAGCGCCTCGCGATCGGGGTGGCGCCGCCACCGTGCGCTCGAAGTTGGCTCCGATGGTCTCGACGAGCAGCGCAGGCTCGAGCTCGCCGACCGCGGAAGACAGCAGGGTGCTCATGCCGCAGACAATACGAACCCGGTCAAGCTCCCGCCGGCACCGATCATCGGAGAGTCCGCCTCACCGCCACCCGAGCTTCGGTGCGACGTGCCGCAGCACGCTGTCCAGCACGTGCGCGTTGTAGTCGACGCCGAGCTGGTTCGGAATCGTCAGCAGCAGGGTGTCGGCGGCGGCGATCGCCTCGTCCCCGGCGAGATCGGCGGCCAGCTGGTCGGGCTCCCCGGCATACGTCTTGCCGAACCGGGCGATGCCGCCGTCGATCTGGCCGACCTGGTCCCGGCTACCGGCCTCTCGACCGAAGTACGCCCGGTCCATGTCGCTGACCACCGGAAAGATGCTGCGGCTGACCGAGACTCGCGGCTCACGCTGGTGACCGGCGGCCTTCCAGGTGTCCCGGAACCGCTGAATCTGTTCGGCCTGGAGTTGGTGGAACGGCACCCCGGTGTCCTCGGTGAGCAGCGTCGAGCTCATCAGGTTCATGCCCTGCTCCGCGGTCCACTCGGCCGTTGCCCGGGTCCCGGCGCCCCACCAGATCCGGTCCCGAAGTCCCGGCGAGTGCGGCTCCAGCCGCAGCGGACCCGGCGGGTTCGGGAACATCGGCCGCGGATTGGGCTCCGCGAAGCCCTCGCCCCTGATCACCTCGAGGAACACCCTGGTGTGCTCACGGGCCATCGCGGCGTGGTCGGAACCCTCGGCGGGCTGGTACCCGAAGTAGCGGTAGCCGTCGATCACCTGCTCCGGCGACCCCCGGCTGATGCCCAGCTGCAGCCGGCCGCCGGCGATCAGGTCGGCCGCGCCGGCGTCCTCGGCCATGTACAGCGGGTTCTCGTAGCGCATGTCGATCACCCCGGTGCCGATCTCGATCCGGCTGGTCCTGGCGCCGATGGCCGCGAGCAGCGGAAACGGCGACGCCAGCTGGTTCGCGAAGTGATGCACCCGGAAGTACGCGCCGTCCGCCCCGAGCTCTTCGGCCGCGACGGCCAGGTCGATGGACTGCAGCAGCGCGTCGGATGCCGAGCGCGTCTGCGAGTGCGGTGACGGCGTCCAGTGGCCGAACGACAGGAACCCGATCTTCTTCATGCCTCATGCAACTACATCAACGGCGATAGCAACAGCGGAGGATCTCAGGCGAGCGCCAGTCGGGGGTCGGATCACTCAGAGCAGGGCTCGGGTGGTCGAGGCGTCGACTTCCAGTTCGGCGAACGCGCCGCGAATGGCGTCCAGCGAATCGCTCAGCTGCGCGGCCGCGCTCGACCTCGTCGGTCGGTACGCGAGCAGGTCGGCGGTGGTGGACAGTTCCAGCAGCTTGGTGTAGACCTCGCCGACCTCGTCGACGGCCTCGGTGAGTTTCGTCAGCAGATCGCTGCGTCGCTGCTTCATTCGCTGCACGGAGGCCTTGACCGGACCGGACCGAGGCATCTGCCGGGCGACGCGGTCGGCGCGGACGACCGCGTCGTCGACCGGTCGAGGGCGCGGGCCACCCGGTCCGCGATCGATCTCCGCGTGCGCGGGCCGCCTCGGCGGCGTGGACCGCGGTGACCGCGACGGCCGGCGCGGACTGGCTCTGCCGCAAGTCGTCGAGGTCGGACCGGTATCTGTGCAGGATCGCGACCAGGTGGCCTGCGGCGCTCACCGGACGCAGGGGTTGCGCGTTCCGGGTCGGTCGAATCGATGTCGCCGTTGGTGCCGCGGACTGGTCCCGCCGACGACCGCGGCCACACCGAACATGCCGACACCGACCACCCCCGCGGCGCCCGCCGGGCAGGCCGATCGCCCAGGCCGTGCCCGGTCCCGACGCCGGCGACCAGCAGGTTCCAGGGTTCCCGCATCGCCCGGACGGCGATGTGTCGCACGCCTGCCGGCGATTCCCGTCGGAGTGAATCGGTCGGTCGCATGGCATGCACCGGGCTCAGAAGTTGGACAGCACGTCGGGCAGGATCTTGTCGATCGTCGCCGGATCGCTGGCGTCGTAGAAGGCCGCCCGGGAGGCCTCGGAGATCTGTTGCAGCGCCTGCATGATCGGCGTCGGCCCCGTAGCCGATGGTGAAGACCCGGACCCCGTTCTCCTGCGCGCTGCCGCTGCAGGTGGCCGACCAGGGCGTTCAGGTCGTTGTCGCTGAATTCGTTGCGGCCGTCGGTCAGCACCACCACGGCGTTGATCGCGCCGGGATCCTTGGTGGCGTTCATCGCGTCGGCGGCGAGCCTGGTCGCCGCGTACAGCGGGGTGCCGCCCAGCGGGGTCAGCCCGGCGATCGCGTCGGTGATCGGTTGCCGGGTCTGACCGAGCGGTCCGACGTCGACCCACTCCCGGGTGATCGTGGTGGGTGTCGGGAGATCGGTGGTGAAGGTCCAGAACCCGACCTGGTCGGTGTCCACCAGTTGATCCGAGCGCGGTCGCGGCGGCGGACTTGGCCAACTCGAGCTTCGACTTGCCGCCGGACCCGGAGTCCGCGGCCATCGACCCCGAAACGTCCATCACCAGCAGCACCCGGGCGCTCTTGCGGACCCCCGCCCACAGCGCACGAACGTCGCGCAGCACATCGGCGCCCGGCGGGTTCAACGCGATCCGGACACCGTCCGCGCGCACGTAAGGACTGGCGGTGATCGGGTCCCCCGGTGCACCGTCCGCGGTGCGGAAGAAGTTGTCGGTGAACACCTTCTGCTGTTCGGGCAGCTGCAGGTAGGCCAGGAAATCCTGGGCGCCGGCCCGCTTCTCCGCCGTCGACCAGGGCGCGTCGAGGATCGACGTACGGGCTGTCGCTGTACAGGGTGCCTTCCTTCGGGTACACCGCGACCAGCGGCACCTTCGGCGGCGGCGTGCCGGCCGAGCGTGGCCGGGTCGCCGCTGGGGTTGCCGGCGTTGTAGTCCAGGACGCTCTTCTCCTCGACCGCGACGGCGGACAGGTAGCCGAGCGCGGCGCCCGCGTCGTCGGCGCGTTGCAGGTTCGTCCAGATAGGTCAGTGTGGTGTCGCCGTAGTGGATCACCGAGGTCTCCACGTCCTTGAGGTACTGCTGCACGTCCGGGCGTTGCAGCGCGGCCGCGGTCAGGTCGGACGAGGTTCCGGTGGCGGCCACCAGGGCGCCGATGGTGGCGGCCAGCCCCGAGGTGGAGACGTTCGGATTGGTCTTGCCGAGGGTGAACCGGCCCCATTCCGGATGGCCCTTGGCCGCCCACCCCTGCGGGTCCCGGGCCAGGGTCAGCACGTCGAACCAGCCGATCGGGGTGTCCGGCCAGCCCAGCGCCGTGGCCATCGGCTCGGGCATCGCCAGCACCAGCGGGGTGGACGTCACCGACGGTGGACGTGGCCGGGACGATGTTCGGCCGGTCGTTCGCGGTCAGATCGCTGCTGAGCAGGCTCACCCAGGTCGACGCCGCCGGTGTCCAGACGTCCGGAGCCGGGCCGTTCGACCGTCTCGTCCCAGCCGGCGGCCAGCGTCGGCTCGGCGGTGCCGGACGCCGCCGAGGTACCGAGATGTCGTAGCAGGTGCCGTTCACGGTGCGGCCCGAATTCCCGGTAGGCAGTCCGCGATCTCCCGCATCAGGGCGGCCTTCTCGCTGGACGCGGCGACCGTGCACGGTTCGTGCATCCCTCCCGGGGCGGCAACTGCCCGGTGCGCCGATGCCCCGGCGGTTGCCCCGGCGCCGGTGGGCCCGTCGTCCGCGGTGGTGAACTATCGGATGCCGACGATCAACACCACACCGGCGACAATCGCCGCGATGATCGGCAACCTGTTGCGGCGGCGAGCTGTACCCGACAGAGAAGGCTGATTCATCGCTGAACTCCCTTGGGTCTGGAATGTTCTCATAGAGGGCTATTCACGGGCCGATCCTGCGACCGCGGGCCGGAGGCTCGTGCGAGCGATGGGTGCAGGCGCAGGTCCGATGCGAGAACCATTGCAGCGGAGACATTCTCCGATGACCGGTGCGGGTGCACCGGTGGCCCGGCCAGATCTTTGGCGTGGTTCGATGGGTGTCCCCAAGAACCAAGGAGGCGAAGCTCACCTCCTGTGCGAGGCGGATGAGCAATAAACGCGGCAAAGCCAGCCGGGCGGAGAACCGGAAATGCAACCGCGGGGCCGGCGCCGTCCCTCGAGCATTCCCGGGAAAAGCCGCAAACATTTCTTGCTGTGCTGGTGACGCCTGACGAGCGGGTCAGCAGGCGTCCAGGCCACCGGAATTCTTCGAGGACCGGGCGGGTAACGGTCGACGACAGGCAAAGGAAATGCTAGGGCCCCGAGCATTCCCGTCTGTGCTACAGCATCGGCGGGTGGATCATCCGCCGATACTGTTCCAGAGAGAATGACACACCATCGACCCCAACGGAAGAGGGTTGCACAATTGCAAGGCACGACCAACACTTGGCGGCTCGTGTCACCGGCTCCGCGGCCAATGCCGGCGCTCCGCGTCGTTACTTCGGAATTCGCACTAACCATCCCGATCGAAGAAACCCATCCTCAGCTCAGTTCACGGTGATCGATTTTTGCGGAGCGGCCGTTGCATTCGCGGACCGACGACAAAAGCACCGCCAATGGGCTTCGATCATTTCCCCGGGTCATCCGGGTCGGCCGTCCCGGGTGCAGTCCGTCCCGGGTGCAGCCCGTCCCGGCGGCGGTGTGGTGACGCCGGCGGGGTGGTGACGGCGCTCCCGGGTCGAAACCGGACTCGCAGGCGGATTCCGGGTCGTCTAGGATCCCTAACGATGGTCGCCAACCGGGCGCTGGATTTCGTGGGCCGGGTCAGCGAGCGCGACGCGCTCGACCGACTCCTGTCCAATGTCCGCGCAGGTCAGAGCGCCGTCCTGGTCATTCGCGGCGAGGCGGGCATCGGCAAGACGACACTGCTGCAGTACGCCGCCCGGCAGGCCGTTGGATTTCGCGTCGCGCAGATCGCCGGCATCGAGGCCGAGATGGAGTTGCCGTTCGCCGGAGTGCATCAGCTGTGCCGCCCGATCCTCGACCGGCTCGACGCCCTCCCGGAGCCCCAGCGGGTCGGCGATCAGCGTCGCATTCGGGCTGTCCCTGGGTGAGCCGCCCGATCGCTTCCTGGTCGCGCTGGCCGCACTGAGCCTGCTGTCCGACGTCGCCGACGAGCGGCCGCTGCTGTGCCTGGTGGATGACGCGCAGTGGCTCGATTCCGCGTCGGCCCAGGTGCTCGGCTTCGTGGCGCGACGCCTGCTGGCGGAGTCGGTCGCCATGGTGTTCGCGGTTCGCGAGCCGAGCGAGGAACCCGAGTTGGTCGGCCTGCCGGAGCTGCAGCTCGGCGGGCTGGCCGAGGACGAAGCGCGCGCCCTGCTGGCCAGCGTCATCCCCGGTCGGCTCGACGAGCCCGTCCGCGACCGCATCGTCGCCGAGACGCGAGGCAATCCGCTGGCCCTGCTGGAGCTTCCGCGCGGTATGACCGCGGCGGAGCTGGCGGGCGGCTTCGCACTGCCCGACGCGATGGGTCTGCCGGGCCGGATCCAGGACCACTACCTGCGGCGGGTCGGCGCCTTGCCCGAACCGACCCAGCGACTGATGCTGCTGGCGGCGGCCGACCCGGTCGGAGACGCGACACTGCTCTGGCGGGCCGCGCAGACACTCGGGATCGACCGAGGCGGCCGCGGACGTGGCCATTCGCGAGAAGTTGCTGGAGATCGGCGGCCGGGTGCGGTTCCGCCATCCGCTGGTCCGATCGGCGGTCTACAGCGCAGCGTCGGCGGCCGAGCGACAGGTCGTGCACGGCGCCCTGGCGGCAGCCACCGACGCCGCGGACGATCCCGATCGACGGGCATGGCATCGGGCGCACGCGACGAGCGCCCCGGACGAGGCGGTGGCCGGCGAGCTGATCGAATGTGCCGGCGGTGCGCAGCGACGCGGCGGCATCGCGGCCGCGGCGGCCTTCCTGGAGCGGGCCGTGACGTTCACCCCGGACCCGGCGCGAGCGGGCGTCGCGGGCCCTGACCGCCGCCCGGGCGAAGTTCCAGACCGGAGACTTCGCGGCCGCGGAGGCACTGCTCGCGGGCGCGGAGGCCGGACCGCTCGACGAGCTCGGTCAGGCGCAGGCACAGCGGATGCGGGCGCAGATCGCCTTCGACATGCGACGCGGCAGGGACGCTCCGCGGCTGCTGCTGCGCGCGGCCCAGCGGCTCGAGCCACTGGACGCCGAACTCGCCCGCGAGACCCATCTGGAGGCCCTGGTCGCCGCCATCTACGCCAGCTGTTATGCCGCGGGAACGGACGTCAACGACGTTGCCGTCGCGGCTCGCCGCGCACCGCTGGATCCCGAGCCGATGCCGGCCAGCCAGCTGCTGCTGCTCGGCCTCGCGACCCGGTTGACCGACGGTTGCGCCGCCGCGGCGCCCACGCTCAGCCAGGCGCTGCTGGCCTACCGCGGCGAGGAGCGGCGCCTGGACCGGCTGTGCCTGGCGTACAACATTGCGGCGGAGGAGTTGTGGGACGACGAGGCATGGCGCGAACTCGCCTCCAGTCAGGTCGAGCTGGCCCGCGCGACCGGGACGCTGCTGTTGCTGCCGTACGCCCTCGACTACCTGGCCGGGGCACTGACCCAGGCCGGCGAGCTGTCGGCCGCCGCGTTGCTGCTGACGGAGGCCGAGGGTCTGGAGATGGGAGTCAGAGCGGAGTTTCCGCTCCGACTGGCAGCGTGGCGGGGTCAGGAGGAGGTCGCGCTGAGCCTGGTCGAGGCGATGACGCATGGCGCCGAGGCCCGCGGCGAAGGATGTGCGATCGCCGGTGCCGACTACGACTTGGCCGTCCTCTACAACGGTCTCGGCACAGTACGAGCGCGCACTCGACGCCGCCCAGCAGGCGTGCGCATCGGACGACATCGTCGTCTCGTCGTGGGGTCTGTACGAGCTCGCCGAGGCCGCAAGTCGATGCGGCCGAACCGACGTCGCACGGGACGCCGCTCGCCGGCTGGCGGAGCGAACCACCGCAGCGGAACCCGATGGGCGATGGGATGCCTGGCCCGGTCGCGCGCGCTGGTCGAGGACGGGGATCGGGCCGATGACCTGTACCGCCAGGCGATCGGCTGGCTCGGCCCCTCCCGAATGGCGTGGTACCTGGCTCGTACCCGGTTGAGCTACGGCGAATGGCTGCGCCGCCAGGGCCGCCGGATCGACGCCCGCGAGCAGCTGCGGGCGGCGCATCGGGCATGTTCACCGAGATGGGGGCGGAGGGGTTCGCCGAGCGCGCCCGGGTTGAGCTGCTGGCCACCGGCGGAACGGTGCGCAAGCGCCGGGTCGAGACGCGCGACGAGCTGACCACCCAGGAGCGGCAGATCGCCCAGCTCGCCCACGAAGGGCTCTCCAACCCGGAGATCGGATCGCGGCTGTTCCTCAGCCCCCGCACCGTCGAGTGGCACCTGCGCAAGGTGTTCACCAAGCTCGGGATCCGCTCCCGCCGGGAGCTGGCGACGCTGCCGAGCGCCGAGTCGCGAGATCGGCCCGAGCCTACGGAGCTCGCGCGCCGACGCTCGAGTCGGTCCGGCAGCGACTCGACCGTCTGTGCGGCGCGAAGTCGATCGTCGACGGCAGTCGCTGTCGGCGGCAGCGTCACCTGGTCGACGTAGGACTTGGTGCGCGCGATCGCGTCGTGGTCGAAGCGTTCCAGCCGTGCGGCGATGGCCTCGACCTCGGCGTCGAGCTGGTCGTCGGCGATCAGCCGGTTGACGTACCCGTACTGCTCGGCCCGCGGTCCGTCGAGATCGTCGGCGACCAGCAGGATCTCGAGCGCCCGGCCGCGACCGACCAGGCGGGCGAGCCGGGCCATCGGGCCGCCCCCGGGGACCACGCCGATGCCGACCTCGAACTGGCCGAGCAGGGTGTTCTCGCGGGAGGCGAACCGCAGGTCGCAGGCCAGCACGAACTCGCTGCCGGCGCCGCGGGCGCGTCCCCGGATCGACGCGATGCTGACCACCGGCGCCCGGGACAGCCGGACCAGCACATCGATCCACGCCGGCAGTCCGGTCGGGCCGACCCCCAGCGCCGCGGTCTTGCCCGGGTCGTGCTCCAGGTCGTAGTGGGCCAGGTAGAAATCGGGGTTGGCGCTGTCGAAGACGACGACGTTGAGGTCCGGGTCCTGCTCGATCAGGCCGACGAGCTCGGCGAGCTCCGCGACGGTCGTCGCGGTGATCGTGTTGATCGGCGGGTGGTCGAACGTCACGCGGCAGTAGCCGCGACTGCGTCGGTCGAGGTGCAGGTGCGTCCAGGACCGCGATTCCGGCGCCAGGCCATTGTTGGAATGGCTGGAGGTGCTGCTCATGGCTGCACTCCTCAGGTTGATTCGCGTCCGGCGGCGACCCCCGCAGGAGCGCGGGGGCTCCGGCGCGGTGCTCGGCGCGACGTCAGGCGGTCGGAACGACGTGCTTGACCTCCGCCATGTAGCGCCCGGCGGCCGCGTCGGCCTCGTCCGGGGTGCTCCCGGCTTCGCGTGCGTGCAGGTAGGCCGCGTACCAGTCCCACCAGTCGTGCGGCGGGGCGACCGCCTCGAACGGCCGTGATGGTCGGCGGTCTCGTGCAACAGATCGGCCAGCGCGGCGACCTCCATGTCAGTCCTCCCATTCCCGGCCGGGGAGCCGGGCCGTGATCTCCTGGAGCAGCCAGCCGTTGCCGTCCGGGTCGTTGAACGACGCGTAGGTGGAGTACGGGTGGTCGTTGTCCGGGCCGGTCACCCGCGAATCGAGCTCGCCGCTGTGCGCCGGGCCCGCGCTCGTAGTGGTACACCTCGCTGACGTCGGCGCCGCGACTGATCAGATCCGCGCGGGCGGCGTCGATGTCGCTGACCGCGAGGTACAACCGGTCCAGCGACCCGGGCGCGGCCGTGGTCAGGCCCTTGCCGAAGTGGATCGAGGCCTGCGACTGCGGCGGGGTCAACTGCACCACCCGGAAGTCGTCGCCGGCGCTGATATCGGCGTCCAGCCGCCAGCCCAGACCCAGGTAGAAGCTCTTGGCCCGATCGACATCGGAGACGGGCAACGTCACGACCTCGAGCCGCAGCGGGACGGGCGCCGCGCCGGTGCGTCTGCGTCGCGGTGTCACTGCTCACCTGGTGTGCTCATGACGACCTCCATGTGATTGCCGGTAGATCAACACCTTGACCCCAGCGGTGCGCCGGTCGCACCCGTGAAGTCACTGGTGCACACCCGGGCCGATCGCGGACCAGGGACCCGACCCGGGTGTCGACGGGCGCGACCGGACTCGACAGCCGAGCAGCGTCGTTCGGAGCAATCGACCCAGGACAGGAGCAGACCAATGCCGAGCGAGAACCCCGATTCGGACTACGACGTCATCGTTCTCGGCGGCGGGGCGCCCGGCGAGCACTGCGCCGCGGCACTGGCCGCTCGCGGACTGCGGGTGGCCGTCGTCGAGCGAGAACTGGTCGGCGGCGAGTGCTCCTATTGGGCGTGCATTCCCTCCAAGACGCTGCTGCGCCCGGGCGAGGCCGTGCACGGCGCCCGCGAGGCCGGGGCCAGCGCACAGGTCGACGTCGACGCCGTGCTGGCCTGGCGGGACTTCATGGTGTCGAACTACTCCGACGCCGGCCAGGAGCGCTGGCTGGCCGAGCACGGCATCGACCTGCTCCGCGGGACGGGCCGGCTGGCCGGCACCGGCGTGGTCGAGGTCGACGGCGTCCGGCACACCGCGGCGCACGTCGTGGTGGCGACCGGCTCGGCTCCGTTCGTGCCCGCCGTCGCCGGGACTGGCCGAGCTGCGAGGGTGTCTGGGGCACCCGGGAGGCGACCGGGATGAAGGCGGTCCCCCGCCGGCTGCTGGTGCTGGGTGCCGGTTCGGCCGGCGTCGAGCTCGCCCAGGTCGTCCGGCGTCTCGGCGGCGAGGCGGTGCTCATCGGCAGCGCCGACCACGTCATTCCCCGGGAGCCGGCGCCGCTGGGCGAGGCGCTCGGCGAGGCGCTGCGCCGGGACGGGATCGAACTGGCGCTGGGTATGCACGCCACCGGCGCACGCCGGGACGGCGACGACTACGTCCTGCAGTTCGATGACGGACGCGAGCTTCGGGGCGACCGGCTGCTGGTGGCCACCGGTCGACGACCGCGGGTCGATGGCATCGGCCTGGAGACGGTCGGGATCGAGCCCGACCCGCACGGCATCCGGGTCGACGAGTACCTCCGCGCCGGGCGAGCGGCTGTGGGCGATCGGCGACGTCAACGGCATCTGGCCACTGACCCACGTCGGCGAATACGAGGGCGACGTGGTCGCGGCGAACATCTCCGGCGAGCATCATCCGGCGAACTACGAAGCGGTTCCCCGGGTCACCTACACCGATCCGCAGGCCGCGGCGGTCGGTGCCGGCGAGGCCCGGTACAGCGCGACGGCGGCCGTCTCGGAGGTACCGAAGACGGCCACCTACACGCACGCCTACGCCGAATCCAACGGATTCCTGACGCTGCTCAGCGACGGCGAGCGACTGACCGGCGCCTATGCGCTCGGGCCCGAGGCCGGCGAGTGGCTGCAGCAGGCGACGCTGGCCATCCGCGCCCACGTCCCGCTCGACGTGCTGAGCGACACGATCCAGCCCTTCCCCAGCTTCTCCGGGATCTACGACGCGGCGGTGAAGGAGCTCCGCATGGTGATCGCCGACATGCCCCGGCCGATCAGGCCGATGGACGCGCAGATGGCGAGCGTGTCGTGAGCACCGCAACCGCTGCCCGCACCGCACGACGCGAACCGGCACTGCTCGGGACAGACCGTCGTGCTGATCGGCGGCAGCGCCGGAATCGGGCTGGAGACCGCCCGGCTGGCCCGCGCCGAGGGCGCCGACGTCGTCCTCACCGGCCGGGACGCGGCGCGGCTACAGCAGGCGGCGCTCGACGTCGACGCGCGGAGCACCGCCGCCTTCGATGCGAATGACCCAGCGGCGCTGCGGCACTTCTTCGACGAGTTGCCCGGCCCGCATCGATCATGTGCTGATCACGGCCGGCGGCCCGCACTACACGCCGCTGCTGCAGATGACCCCGGACCAGCTGCGCGACGGCGTTGGGTGACCATGCGGTGCTGGCGCTCGAGGTCGCCCGAAACGCCGTCGGCAAGATGCGGCCCGGCGGCACGCTGCTGCTGATGGGCGGCACCGGCGGACGGCGGATCAGGCGTGACCTCGGGATCATCTCCGCCGCCACCGCCGTCCTTCCGGCGTTCACGGCGACCCTCGCGCTCGAGCTCGCGCCGGTTCGGGTCAACCTCATCGCCGCCGGCTTCGTCGACACCCCCTTGTCGGCATCACTTCTCGGCGACGGACTGGAGGCCAGGCGGGACGAGCTGCGCAGCACGTCTGCCGATCGGGCGGGTCGTCGGACCGGCCGACGTCGCTGCCCTCGCCGTGCACATCATGATCAACACCGCGCTCACCGGCGCGACGTACGACATCGACGGCGGCCAGCAATTCGTCTGGTGATCGACGAGGATGCACACAGGAAGACCTGTCCGGCCCGACAAGGGAGCGATGGCATGCCGTGGTTTCCGGACTTCTACGGTGCGGTCGAGCTGGCCCGCAAGCAGACCCGCGCCGCGGGTCTTGCCGATCCGGTCGGGCAGTACTTCACCGCACTGAACAACGGCGACACCCGTGTCCTGGAAACCGTCTGGCCGGGAGAGGTGGTGGTCTACGACCCACGCGCCGGCGAGATCCGCGGCCACCGACAGCTGCGCCGGTTCGTCCATCGCAATCAGGCCTGGCTGGCCGCAGCGGCACGCACGAACCGAGACGGTGGCGGCCACCCGGGTCGGCGGGCGGGCGGTGGTGGAGCTGCTGGTCCATCTGGACGGCCCCCGCCAGGGCAGCAACGATCAGGGCGGCGACGATCGCCAACTGGCGTGGCCGGTGGCCGTCGTCGCCGAATCCCCCGACGATCTGTCGGTCGTGTTCCGCACCTACTGCAGCCAGTGGCCGGTGGACGGGCGGCGTCCGGTGCGGCCCCCGATCCTCGGCTCGGGGCACGTTCGTCCCGGTGATGTCGTCGGCCGCTACCAGGCCGCGCTGGAGGCCGGTGACGCCGATGCCGCGGTCGGCACCTTCGCGCCGGACGGCTACTTCCGCGAGCCCATCGGCCCGCACCGCCACCGCGGCACCGCCGAGCTCCGCTCGTTCTTCACCTCGCGCTTCAGCGCGGGTGGTGGCATCGGTCTGCAGCAGTGCGCCGTCACCGACGACGGCGTCCGCTGCGCCCTGGAATACAACTGCGTCCGCTGGGGCAGCCATCAGCTGCCACCCCAGGCGGGACTCGGCGTCTACGAACGCGGCCCCGACGGACTGCTGAGCGCGGTCCGGGTCTACGACGACGTCGAGGCACCGGTCCCCTGAATCGGAATTGATCACTACCGTCCGCTATTTGAATTCACCATCGAGAGGCGGCATCACCATGCGTCCGGACATCATCCCCGGCGGGACGTTCCCCGACTACGCGCTGCCCGACCACACCGGCACCGTCCGCACGCTGAGCGAACTGCAGGGCGATGATCCGCTGATCCTGATGCTCTCCCGCGGCCATTACTGCCCGAAGGAGCATCAGCAGCATCTTGATCTTGCGGCATTCCAGTCGAAGGTCGCGGTGGCCTACACCCAGATGGTCACCATCTCCACCGACGACCACCACACGCTGCAGGAGTTCCGCGCTTCGGTCGGCGCGCACTGGACCTTCCTGTCCGATCCCGGGCGGACCATCCAGAAGGACCTGGACATCGCGGAGTACACCGACCCCGATCACGACCCGATGATCCCGCACACGCTGGTGCTCAAACCCGGACTGGTCGTGCACAGCATCTACAACGGCTACTGGTTCTGGGGGCGCCCGTCGGTCGATGACCTCTGGCGTGACCTGCGTGCGGCCTTCAGCAGGTCCGCCCGGACTGGGATCTGAGCACGCCAGGGCTCCGTGAGGCCTGGGCCGCGGGCGACTACTCGCACTTTCACGGTTGGGACAGGAAGAAGGGACAGCAGTGAAACCCCAGGAAACAAGCGAGGATCCCACCGAGCGCGAGATCTTCGAGACGATCAAGTCAACGTATTCGTTTGCCTTGGAGCCCGAGCAGCATGCCATGATCAAGGAGTTGCGGTCGCAGCTGGCGACTATTCCCGTTGGGGAGCGCACGGTGCTGATCAACGACATCGAGAATGCGGTCGGCCAGAATATCGAAGAGCAAGAATTCGATTGACCCGGGCCCCCACCCGGCCGCCGGGGCCGGTTGAAGGCCAAAGCCCCGGCAGCCGGTATCGCCCGGTCAACGCCACGCTCGTGCACGACTGCAAGCCCGACCCGGTTCACCGGCACCGCGGTGAAAATGCAACCCGCACGAGGTTCCCAGTGCCGTGAGCCGGTCGCCTCGCGGGTGCGAGGCGCGAACTAGCGCCATTCGGTCATGCGCCCGGGACCCACCCGGGCCCGACCGAAGGAGCCCGTCATGACCACCATCGAACAAACCCCGCCCGCGGACGCCGAGTTGGACGCCGCGGTGCAGGCCCAGATGGGCAAGATCGTGACCGAGCTGGGCGCTGCCCTTGGTGTGCTGCTCACCGCCCTCGGCACCCGGAGCGGGCTATGGGCGTCGCTCGCCGGAGCCGGCCCCCTGACGGTTGATCAGGTCGCGGCCAGGGTGACCGTCGACCCGGCGCTGGTCCGGGAATGGCTCCGGGCGCAGGCCGCCGGCGGCTACCTCGACTACGACCCCGACACCGAGCGGTACACCCTGCCGGACGACGTCGCCGGCGCCATTGCCTACGGCCCGGGCGGGCCGCTGGTCGATGCGGCGGCCACCATGATGTCCTCGATGGGCGAAGGCTTTTCAGACTTCAGTCAAGCATTCAGCACGGGCCGTGGGTACGGCTGGCATCAGCGCACGGCCAACCATTGGCATGGCACTGACGGTTTCACCAAGGTTGCGCTGCCGACCGACCTCGTCGCCGCTGCAATCGCTGAGATCACCGACGTATCAGCGGCTTTGACGACGGGCGGCGCCGTGTTGGACGTTGGCTGC
Organism: uncultured Actinomycetota bacterium; assembly: GCA_963695045.1. GTDB lineage: Bacteria > Actinomycetota > Actinomycetes > Mycobacteriales > Nakamurellaceae > Nakamurella. Next base: position 672,180 of record CAVOFW010000017.1, on the reverse strand, counting down.
GGATTTGGCACGCCGACCCTGGCCATCGCCGGCTTGTACCCGGCCGCTGCGGTGCTCGGCGTCGATTACCACGACGCGTCGATCGCGCACGCCCGCGCCGTGGCCGCCGGCAGCGGTGTGCGTAACGCCAGGTTCGAGGTGGCCGCAGCGACCGAACTGCCCGGCGACGGCTACCAACTGATCACCTTCTTCGACTCGCTGCACGACATCGGCGACCCGCGCGGCGCCCTTATCCGAGCCGGAGCCTCGCTTGCACCTACCGGCGCGGTGCTGCTTTTCGAGCCGTTCGGCGCCGACGATGTGCAGGACAACCTCAACCCGATGGGCCGGATGTTCTACGCCGTCTCGACATTGGCGTGCACACCGAACGCGGTCTCGCAGCGGACGGCGACGTCGTCGGAGCCGCTCGGCGCTCAGGCCGGTGAGAAGCGCTTGCGTGATCTGGCCGCCGAGTGCGGGTTCAGCCGGGTCAGCAGGCTGGGGGTGCACGCGCCGATGAATCTGGTCTTGGCGCTGCGGCCCTGACGGGTCATCATGGCGCTATGAGTCCCGGCGAGCGGCTCGTCGGTCGGGAGTCGGTGCTGACGGCGGCCCGCTCCGTCTTCCGGGATGCGGTGACGGGCAGCGGCCAGTTGATGCTGATCAGCGGCGAGGCCGGCATCGGCAAGACCGCGGTGCTGGCAGCGCTACTGGACGACGCGGCCCGGGATTGCACGGTGCTGCGGGGCTTGTGTTGGGAGGGCGCTGGCGCACCGCCGTACTGGCCGTGGTCGCAAGTCCTGCTGGCGACCGGCCTCCCGGTCGCGGAACTCGGCGAGGCCGGACGCCTGCTGCAGACCGATTCGGGGCCAACCGAAGTCATGGATGCCGGCGCGGCAGCGGACGCGCAGTTCCGGGTGTTCGAGTCGGTGACGCGCTGCCTGGCCGGGCTGGCAACGCGCCGCCCCCTGTTCATCGCACTGGACGACCTGCACTGGGCGGACGAGCCGTCCGTTCGGTTGCTGGGATTTCTGGCCCGCGCACTGTCCGGCAGCAGAGTGCTGCTGGTCGGCGCCTACCGGGAAACCGAGTCGTCAGCGGAGTTGCTCGCCCTCGCCGCCGGCGCTCACCATCTACCACTCGCCGGGCTCGGCGAAGCGGAGGTCGCGGCGCTGGCCGCGGGCATTGCCGGGACGGCGCCATCGGCGCGGGTGAGCTCGGACTTGTGGCAGCGCAGCGGTGGCAACCCATTCTTTGTCCGTGAGCTGACCCGGTTGCTGATGGCACAGGGCTCCTGGGCGGAACGCCCCAGTATCCCGGGCACCGTGGCCGAGACCCTCCGGCGGCGCCTTGCCCGATTGCCCACCGGGTGCGTGCGGTTGTTGGATTGGGCCGCAGTCGCCGGTCGGGACATTGAGATCGGCCTGCTGGTGCAGGTGGGGGCCGTCCGCGACGAGGCCGAGGCACTCGATCTGCTGGATGACGCCCGGCGGGCCGGGGTGGTGGTCGGTACTCACGACGAGCCGCGGTTCGCACACGATCTGTACCGCGAGACGATTCTGCTCGGCCTGCGCGAGTCCAGCCGGGCAGACCTCAATTTCGCCGTTGGCCGCGCCTTGCAAGCCCGGTCGGCAGCGACGGCACGGATTGCGTCGCATCTGCTGGCCGCCGGACCGGCGGCGCGAAGGCAGGCCATCGACTTCTCGGTGCGGGCCGCCCGGGAGGCGACCGCACGGCTCGGACACGACGACGCATGCGTCTTCTACCGCAAGGCGTTGCGGCTACTGGAGATGGACGCTGATGAGATCGACGGCGAACGGTGTGCAGTGCTCCTCGAACTGGCCGCCGCGCAAATCCGGGCCGGCGACGCGGGTCGCGCCGAGCAAAACTTCCGCGATGCCGCCGACCGCGCCGGTCAGATCGGTGATGCCGTGCTGTTCGCGAACGCGGTGGTGGGATTGCACTCACTGGGGCACCGGTTCGGCGCGGCCCGCATCGAGATCCTGGAGATGCTGCGCGCCGCGGAGGCGCAGTTGGCCGTGGACAACGGCCCACTGACCCTGAGGTCGCAGGTGATCGCCTGCCAGGCTCGCGAAATGCGGCACCGGTCGAACCATCCGCTGGATTCGGAGACCATCCGGACCGCGCAACGCGCCGTGACGTTGGCCGACGCCTCGGGTGACGCGCACGCGATCGCCGTCGCGACACACGCCCTGCACGATGCGATGTGGGTACCCGGCAGTGCGGGCCGGCGGTTGCCGGTCATCGCGGACATCCTCGAGGCAGCGACGTCCAGCGACGACGCCGATCTCGTCGCCGAGGCCCATCTGCTGCGTGCCGCCGCACTGCTGGAGTTGGGAGACCCGGCCGGTCGGGAGGAGCTGGCCACCTACATCTCGCTCGCCGAAGCACTCGGGCACGCCCGCGGCCGGTGGGGAGCGCTGACCCGGCGGGCTACCCTCGCGCAGATCGTGGGACGCGCCCAGGAGGCGGCCGAGCTCGGCGTGCAGGCCTACGAGCTCGGGCGTGCTATCGGTGTGCCAGATGCCCTTGCCTGCTTCTGCACGTCTCGCTGGTCGCTGGTCGCATTGGGCGTCCCGGAACCGCAGCTCGAGTTGACGGCCGACGACCCGCTCTGGCCGATGTTCCCGATCTTCCGAGCCTGGCCCCACGCCGTGCGAAAGGACCTTGCAGCCACCACGGCTGCCCTGGGCGATTTCAGTGTCCTCGACATCGCCGAATCGACCGGCACGGAAGGCCTGGCCGCGGCTGCGGTCGTGCTCGCGGTGGCCGGCAGCACCGCGCAACTTTCCTGGGTGTACGAGCGGCTGCTCCCCTGGGCGGGCACCCACGTTGTGGTCACCGGGTGCGCCTCCTACCATGCAGCAGTCGACCATCACCTCGGCGCGCTGGCCGCTGCACTCGGCGACACGACCCGCGCCGAGGAACATTTCCGTGCCGCGTTGGCGATGCACGAGCGGCTCGGCGCCGCGGCCTGGACCCGACTCACAGCAGATGCGCTGGCCGAACTTGCTGCAGCAGAGGCCTTACCGGCCCGAAATGAATTCCGGCTCGAGGACGGGCGTTGGCAGCTGCGCTTCGGCAATGTCCAAGCACAGCTCCCGGACTCAAAGGGGCTGCAGGACATTGCCATGCTGATCGATGCCAGAGGTGCGTTCATCCATGTCTCAACCCTGGTCGGCAACGAACTCCCGCGGTCGGGCGCCGACCCGGTTCTGGACCGGACCGCCAAGGCGAACTACAAGACCCGGCTCGACGCCCTGGCCGGTGACATTCAGGACGCCGAGGACGCCGGCAACGCCGCTCGGTCCGACGTGCTGCGCAGCGAGCGCGACGCGTTGATTCATGCGCTGGCCGCCGCCGCCGGTCTCGGTGGCCGCCCTCGACGGCTCGGTGATCAGTCCGAGCGAGCCCGTAAGACCGTCAGCGCTCGCGTCCGCGACGCACTCGGCAAGATCGACCAGGTCCATCCCCCACTGGCCGAACACCTCCACCGCGCTCTCCGGATGGGCACGGCCTGTTCCTATGTACCGGACGAGCCGACGACCTGGAAACGTCGATGACCCGCCTTCGTGACGTGATGGTGCGCCCGGGTTCTCACTTGCGGAGGACCCGGGCGTTCATCGTCGTCGGAGGATTACAGAACGACGATGCCCATCGGCGCGGTCCCGGCCGGCAGCGCCGTCGGCGAGCTGGTCAGCTCGGTGACATCGCCGCCCCTGACGGCGAAGGCGCTGACCACGAGGCCACGACCACCGGTCACGAACAGGAACCTGCCGTCCGGCGACAGCCGGGCATCGACCGCACCGGCACCGTTGGTGAAGTCGGTGGTCCCGATCAGGGACAGTGATCCGTCCCGCCCGATGGCGTACCGGGAAAGGTTGGCCGAGCCGGTGTTGACCGCGAACAGGTACCTGCCGTCATGACTGATCTCGACCCAGCACGGGGCGGTCTGCGCGTTCGGGACCGGTGAGTCACCGATCGAAGCGAGAACGCCACGGCGGCTGACCCGGAACGCGGACACTGTCCCGAGCCCCGGACCGTTGTGCGCGTTGCTGACGTACAACTCGGAAGGATTGGTGGGACGGAACTCCGCTCCGATCTGACCCAGCCCCTGCCCCTTGAACGGCGAGCCAGGGGCGGCCACCAGGGTGCCGTCCCGCCGAACGGTGAAGCTGTCGATCAGGGAGGGATTGTCTCGGGTGCCGACCAATCGGTCACCGGTCGAGTTGAACAGCACGTCGCCGACGCCGGAGCCCTCTGGCACCGGGAACGTGCTGTGCGGCAGCGGAATCAACCGGCCGGCCGCGGTCAGCCGGAAACCGGTGTAGTTGCTGCCACCGTCGCCGACGTTCGCGACATAGGCCAGTCCGAACCGGTTGATGGCGATGCTGACGGGCCGCACGCCTCCGGACGGGACCGGTGCCCCGACCGGTTCCGGGATCCCGCGATGGGTCACCCGCAGTACCGAGATCTGGTTGCTGCCGGCGTCGACGGCGAGCAGGAACCGGCCGTCCGGGCTGGCCTGGATCGCGCCCTGCGATCCGAGACCCGCCCCCGATCCGGCTCCGCCGATCGGGAATGGCGACCCGGGGATCGGCGTCAGCGACCCGTCGACGTGCCGGTCGAAGGCTGCGACCGTGTTCGCGCCCGCCGCGTTGTCGTTGACGTAGGCGTGGCCCACGATCACCGACGCCGGTGCAGGTGCGGCGCTCGCCGTTCCGCCCACAATGCTGATACCGGCGGCGAGCAGGACGCCCAACGCAGTGATGCCGAGTCGTTGAAGCATTTCTTTCTCCCTGCACTTGCGGGGCCGGATCGTTCATGGTCCGTAGCACCCCGGTGAATTCAACCGCGGTATGACCGCCGCGACGACGGTGATGCTGATGTCGTCATGACTCCGTAAGAATCCCGACATACCCAGCGCATCGGTCACCGAGAGTTGTTGGTGCATCATGAACACGAGCTGACCGAGAACCCCCGAATTTGTGAATTCACGGTGAAGGGAGGCCCGTTGACACCCGCTCCACTATTTTGCCGATGGACGTTTCGTCGATGCCAGAGAAGGAGGGCATAGCCGGCCGCGCGGGCAATTCCAGGGAAGTCGGCCATCCGGCCGCTCAATTCGCGGCGAGACCCGCGACCGAATCCGGCAGACCGTTGCGGGAGCCGACGGCGGTCAACTGTCCCTCGACCCCGACGTGCCATCCGAAGATCCGGTGGGCGTCCGCGTCGATGGCATACAGGAAGCGGCCGTCTGCCGACAGTCCCTCGTCACGCAACCCGGGCCGCGAGTGGACAGCGGTGCCCGCGGCGGCGTCGGCCAGGGTCACGGACAGCAGGCCGAGGGCGATCGCCGGGAACATCACCGACAGCAGACCCGCGCACACCAACCCCGCCGCGGTCACGGGCGTCATCAGGCCTGCGGCCACCCCGATCTGAGTGGCGGTCGCGATGAACGGCAGGGAGGTTGCCTGCAGCAGACCGGACGCGACGGCGTGCGACCGCCCAATGCGTCGCACCGAGAGGACGGCGGGCACGCCACGCACGACCAGCAGGGCCAGCAGGAACAGCGGCACCCGCAGCAGTGCGGACCTCTCGCCCAGCAGACCGGACAGGTCCAGGCGGACCCCACTGCTGATGAAGAAGACCGGGATCAGGAAGCCGTAGCCGATCGCCGCGATCTTGCTCCGGAAGCGCGGATGGGAGCTGCTGTCCCGGTCGATCAGGCCGACCAGCGCGCCGGCCAGGAACGCACCGAGAATGATCTCCAGGCCGAGGTGCGCCGCCAAGCGACCAGCCCGACCAACAGCAACACCGCACCCCGCACCCGGATCTCGGCCGTGGTGTCCTGGAGTCGGGTCAGTACGCCGCCGAGCCGGACGGAGTGACGCACCCGCAGCAGCAATGCACCTCCGGTGACGCCCAGCGCGGCGAAGATCACCAGCAGCGAAGCCTTCTCACCGATGCTCCCACCGGTCGCCCAGAAGAACAGGGTCAAGAGCAGGATGGCCGCGAAGTCGGCGACCGACGAGGAGGCGATGGTCAGCTGACCCGTTACCCCGTCGGCCTGCCGCGCATCCTTCAGCACCGGAACCACGAGTCCGAGAGAGGTCGCGGACAGGGTGATGGCCACCAGCAACGGGGACTGAATCCAGCCGAGCAGCCCAAACCCGGCCCCGACGGCCAGGCCGAGCACCAGGGTCACGACATACCCGAGCAGGGCAATCTGCAGCAGCCGCCCGCGCAATTGCCGCAGATCGATTTCCACGCCGGCCAAGAACAGCAGGAAAGCCAGTCCGAAGATGGCCAATATCTGAACGGGCAGATCTACCTGCTCACGCTCGACCCGGAACGACTCGAGGGCCGTCGCGAACCGATCACCAAGGACGCCGTCCACCCGAATGCGATACAACCGTGACGTCATCGTCCGCACCCTCCGCTGGCCAACCCCTGGCGTCAGTCCTACCCCTTCCGGTGCTGACCACAACGGTGTCGACCCGCATTTCACCCGGGTGAGATCCGCCACGGCGGTGGCCCATCAGGCGCTCTTGCGGGATGCTGGGCCTGCCTTCGCGAAAGGGGTCCCATGGTCACGCCCGCGGCTTCGACGGTGCCGACGATCGGCAGCGACCAGGCGCTCATCGAGCGACTGCGGGCCGGCGACGAGGCGACGTTCGCGGATCTGGTACGGCGCTGGTCGCCTGCGATGCTGCGACTGGCCCGGAATTTCGTGGCGACCAGCCAGTCCGCCGAGGATGCCGTGCAGGATGCTTGGCTCGGCATGCTCGACGGTCTGGATCGGTTCGAGGGGCGCGCATCGCTGCGGACCTGGACGTTCACCATCCTGGTCAACCGGGCGAAGACGCGCGGGGTTCGCGAACACCGAACCGTGGTGAACCTGCAGGCCGCCGATCCCGATGGCGGCCCGACCGTCGACCCGGACCGCTTTCAGGGACCGGACGGCCGGTATCCGGGCGGTTGGACGTCGACCGGCGTTCCGGCGCCATGGCACGAGCCCGAGCGCCGGGCTGTGGCGCGGGAAACATTGTCGCTGGTCGAACGGGCCCTGGCCGACCTGCCGGCCCGGCAGCGCGCCGTGGTCACCATGCGCGACGTCCACGGCTTCGGTGCCGACGAGGTGTGTTCGGTCCTCGACCTGTCGCCGGCGAACCAGCGGGTGCTGCTGCACCGGGGCAGAGCATCCCTGCGGGTCGCGCTGGAGAACTATTACCGCGCGTGACGGGCGCCGTCGGGCACGGTGAGCAGACCCAGATCAAGCGCGCGCAGCACCGCCTGTGCCCGCGAGTCTGCGTCGAGCTTGCGGTAGATCGCGCGCAAGTGCGTCTTGAGCGTGTTCGGCGTAACGAACAAGGACTGCGCGAGTTCTCGTTGGGACATCGGCCCCGGCAGCAACTTCAGGATCGCGAGTTCTCGGTCTGTCAGCGGTTCGGGTTCCGCGGCACGCCGGCCGGCGCGCTGCTCGGCGACCAGCCACGCCGACACCACGGGGCCTGGATTCGGGCATCGACGCAGGGTGGCCCTGGCCCGGCTGAGCCACACTGCCGACTCGTCGGCCCCAGGGCTCGCTGAGCAGCGCTCCACGGTCGCAAGGGTCATTTGCGCGGCCGCCACCTCGATCCGACCGGCGCCCCGGTTGGCCAGCTCGGCCGCCCTTCGCGCGGCGGGCAGCGCGCGCTGCCAATCCTGCTGCGTTTCTGCTTGGACGCGCTCGGTGTCGCTGAGCATCAGCGCCGCCCCGCTCAGGTCGCCGGCGATCACGGCCAGCAGCGCGCGGCTGCCCTGGGCGTAGATGGTGGCGAGCCTGTTCCCGTCCACGTCGGCCAGCCGAGCGGCCTCGCTCAGCCGATCTCTGGCAAGGTCGGAATCACCGGACCAGAGCGCGGTGACGCCCGTGATCAGTCGTCGCACGGTTTCCAGGAACGGCTCCAAGGTGGGCCCGACACCGGCCAGAGATGAACGCGGAGCGATCCGCTCGGTCGTCCAGCCGCATGGCGGCCGGTTGCAGGCCGGCGGCCCAGCCCTCGGTGCGGCTCACCAGCAGGCTCACGTCCGGTTCGGCGCCCACCGCATCGGCCAGCCCCGGAACCGCCTGCCGGACCGCCAGCAGCAGGTAGCGCCAGAAGCGGTGCGGATCGTCGTCGGCCGATCGATGCAGACCCAACCGGTCGCCACCGACGCCCGATCCAGGCACTGGGCCACCAGCGTGCTCTTGCCCCAACCGGCCGGCGCGACGACCAGGGTGAGCGGCACCGCCATCGCCTCGTCCAGCCGGCCGAGCAGTGCCTCGCGGCTGACCGGAGCCTGCCGAAGCCGCGGCGGGTACAGCTTGGTCGCGATCACCGGATACCCGGATTCCCGGCCCTTTCCCGGGTGGGCCGCCGCGGCCCGCGGCGACCCAGAAACCGCCACCTGCGCGCTCACCGCCTCGGTCGAGCCAACCCGTGAACACTCGAGACAATCTTGTAACGTCGTTGGCCTCTGATAGGACACACCTACCGGCGAGGTCGGGTCTGATTCTTGCATCGTCGGCCACAACGATCCGCGTTCACAGGAGGGAGCAGTCGGTGACCACCCCACGCACACTCAGCTGCAGCGAAATCGTCGAAATGGTCACCGACTACCTCGAGGGTGAGCTCGACCAGCCGACCGTGGGCGCACTGGAGGAACACCTGCGCTTGTGCCCGGGCTGCCATCGCTATGTCGATCAGATCCGGGAGACGGTGACGACGCTCGGGTCGATCACGTCCGAGTCGCTCTCGCCGCAGGCTCAGTCCGACCTGCTCGAGGCGTTCAGCACGTTCAAGCGGCCATCGGGATAACGCGCCACCGATCGTCTCGGCGCCAGCCCTTCAGGCGCCTACCGCCCGAGTGCCCTCGTCGAAGAACCGCACGATGTCCTGCGGTGTCGCGAATTCCGTCATCGGCCGGGCCGCGCCGAACGGCTGGTTCCAGAAGGGCCCGGTGGGAATGTTCCAGGGCCCGACGTACGCGTACGGCAGGTCGATCGACAGATCGCCCGGAGAAACTCCGAAATTGATCTCCCCCAGGGAAATGCCGATGTCGAAATGCTCCGGCCAGAGGACGGGTTCCTGGTCAGCGGCCAGCATGCGCAACGCGGCGTCCCCGTCGGTGAAGGCCCGCAGCAGCACATCGGCATCGTTGGGATCGACGTTCAACGGTTCGTCGACGGTGAATTCGGGGCCGCCCCGGTAAACGTCGCGGAGCGGTCGCGGGGTAATGCCGGCCAGCTCAGCCAGCTCGATCAGTCTGCCGCGCAACGGGAACCGGCCCGTCGTCGTCACCAGATTCATTCCCGACACCGCGGCGCTGCCGGCCGTGACGCCGCCAAAGCCACCCGGCCGGGCAGCCAGCCTGATGTCGCCGGCTGCGGAATATTGCGGCCCCGCGATCAGCAATTCGGCGACGGCATGTAGGGCGCGCCGGGTGCTGGACAAAGTGGTCGTGGCTGTCATGACTTCGGCCCTCTCGCGTAACGGTTCGATCGTGATGGGTACTCAGCCCTCGGTGAAAGTCAGTACCCGGCCGGGAGGTGGCGTTACATGACAGAGCAAGCGCGGTGGCTTCGGGTTCGCGACGTGGATGTGCCCGCGGACGGACGGGTGCGGAGCGTGGTCGTGGATGGCCGCAGCATCGCGATGTCGCGCTGCGGTGGCCGACTTGGAGCGCTGGAGAACAAGTGCCCGCACCAGGGCGGACCGTTGGGCGAGGGGTCGATCGAGAAGGGGCTGTTGCGATGTCCCTGGCATGGCTACGACTATGACCCGCTGACCGGCCTGCCGCCGGACGGGTTCGCCGACGCGGTGCCGGGCTACCCGGTACAGGAGCGTCCGGATGGCGTCTACGTCGCGGTGCCGGAGGTCCAGACGGCGCCGCGGACGGTGGCCGACGTGCTGGTGGAGACCCTGGTTGCCTTCGGGGTGCGGCACTTCTTCGGCATGGTCGGTCACTCCAATCTCGGGTTTGCCGATGCCCTGCGCCGCGCCGAGGAGCGCGGCGAGATCAGCTATATCGGCATCCGACACGAGGGCGCGGCCGCCTTCGCCGCGTCCGCATACGGAAAGCTGACCGGCCGGCCTGCGGCCTGCCTGGCCATCGCCGGCCCCGGTTCGACGAACCTGCTGACCGGGCTGTACGACGCCCGGCTCGACCAATCGCCGGTGATTGCGATTTCCGGACAGGTACCGTCAAAAGTGTTGGGGCGCGGCGCCTTCCAGGATCTCGACCTGTCCGCGGTGTTCAAGGACGTGGCAACGTCGTCGGTCACCCTGCAGGCCGGCAGCAACCACGCCGAGCTGGCCGCGCTGGCCGTCAAACACGCGACCGACCGGCGCGGCGTCGCCCACCTGGTGCTGCCCGACGAGGTGCAGGTGCTGCCGTCGGAGCAGCCCGCCGCTACTCCGGCTGGCAGGCTGGCCGGACCCGCCGGAGACCCGCCCGTCGCTGATGTCGGTGCCGCGGCTGAGCTGCTGTCCGCCGCTCACCGCCCGGTGATCGTCGTCGGGCACGGTGCCCGCGCCGCCCGTGACGGGATCATCACCCTCGCCGAGCGGCTGGGCGCCCCGGTGTTGACGACCTTCAAGGCCAAGGGACTGGTGCCCGATACCCACCCACTCGGCTCCGGGGTGCTGGGCCGCAGCGGCACCCCGGTGGCGAGCTGGCTGATGAACGAATCGGATCTGATCATCGCGATCGGGGCGTCCTTCTCGAACCACACCGGCATTGCGACCTACAAGCCGATCATCCAGATCGACGACGATCCAGCCGCGATCGGGCGGTTCGATCCGATCGGCATCGGCCTCGTCGGTGACGCGGCGTCGACGGTCGCGGCCCTGGACGCAGCCGCACACACCGTCGAGGCGAGAGACCAGCGAGCGGATGTAGCGCAGCGGTGGGCGATCTGGCGGGCCGAGAAGGCCCGCCGGGTGGCCGACGATCGAGGCGAAGGTGTCGGTGCCGCAGCGGTTTTCGATGCGCTGTCCAGGCATCTGCCGGCCGACGCGGTGGTCACCGTCGACGTCGGCAATCACGCCTACTCACTCGGCCGCTACCTGGAATCCGCGGGCCAGCCCGTCCTGATGTCCGGCTACCTCGGGTCCATCGGCTTCGGGTATCCAGCGGCACTCGGGGCATGGGCGGCCGACCCGAGCCGCCCGATCGTCGCCGTCACCGGGGACGGTGGTTTCGGCCAGTACGCGATGGAATTGACCACTGCAGTCAAATACGGCATGGCCATCAAGCACGTCCTGCTGGACAACAAGGGCCTGGGAAAGATCGCCAAGGAGCAACTGGCCGGCGACTACCCCGTCTGGCACACCTCGCTGCACAACCCGGACTGGGCCGAGTTCGCCCGGTTGTGCGGCGCAACCGGAATTCGGGTCAGCACCAATTCCGACCTCGACGCCGCAATGAAGCAACTCTTCGCGGCCGACGGGCCGGCGCTGCTCTGCGTCGACCAGGACGCCGAACTTCTCTGAGGACTCCCCTCACGACCGATTTCTTGGCCAGCAACCGCAACTCAGGCCATCCCGACAACCGAAAGGTGTTCCCATGCCCAGCCAGAATGGCAGTACCCGACCGCCCGCCGACTACCACGACCTGAAGGCCGTGTTCATCAACGGCACCCTCAAACGATCCCCGGAGCCCAGCCACACCGATGGGCTGGTCGGCGTCAGCCGGCACATCATGGAGGCCAACGGCGTGCAGGTCGAGACGATCCGGGCGATCGATCACCAGATCGCCACCGGCGTCTGGCCCGACATGACCGAGCACGGGTGGGAGATCGACGAGTGGCCGGCCATCTTCGACAAGGTGATGGCGGCCGATATCCTGGTGCTGGCCGGTCCGATCTGGTTGGGCGACAACAGCTCCGTGACCAAGCAGATCATCGAGCGGCTCTACGCATGTTCGCACCTGCTCAACGACGCCGGGCAGTACGCCTATTACGGCCGGGTGGGCGGCTGCCTGATCACCGGTAACGAGGACGGCGTGAAACATTGCGCGATGAACGTCCTCTACAGCCTGCAGCACCTCGGCTATGTGATCCCGCCGCAGGCGGACTCGGGGTGGATCGGCGAGGCCGGTCCAGGACCCTCCTACCTCGACCCGGGCTCCGGCGGTCCGGAGAACGACTTCACCAACCGCAACACCACCTTCATGACCTGGAACCTGATGCACCTGGCCCGGATGCTGAAGGACAACCGCGGGGTTCCCGCCTACGGTAACCAGCGCTCGGCATGGGATGCCGGCGCCCGGTTCGACTTCGCCAATCCCGAGTACCGGTAGCAAGCGAACCAGATCCGTCACACATCCGTAAGGACAGGGCATCTGGCGTAACGGCCCGGTCCCCCGAAAGACTATTCGTCGGCATCGAAATTCCGACGGAAGGAAAGACCATGAAAAAACTCATCGCAGCCCTCGGGGTGGCGGTCGCGGCGGCGGCATTCGTCACGGCGGCTCCGGCGAATGCGTCGGACGCGGGGCGCACGCTGTTCGTGCAGAGCGCCGTCGAACATGCCGATGGCACGGTGACACTGCCGCTCTACCGAGGAGTCAGCCATGGCCACCCGGTGTGGTACGTGGTCCTGGATGCCTCAACCAGCAATGCTGCTTCGAAATACGGTGTGAACCGGTCGAACAAGCTGGCCAATGCCAAGGGCACGGCGGCGGTGCAGAAGGTGACGTCCACCGGCGGCGTGCTGAACTTCCCAGCGTCCGTTGACTTCTCGCCCACCCGGGTCGTCGTCCCTGGACCGACCGGATTCCCGCCCGCGGCGGCGAGCCCGGGCGCGGTCGGCGAGGACGGCTACTCGCCACTGATCCAACTGCCCGACGGGACGGTGCTCGACGCCCCGCAACTGGCCAACGCCAGCGGGCAGGCCGACAAGGTCGTCTCCATCGACACCGTCGCATCGACGGTGACCTACCGGGAGACGAACGGGTTCGCCCGCAACAGGCCGGTCCGCTATGTCTCCACCGAAGCGTCCGACCCGGGGGCCGCGGCCATCGAGGACGTCACGTACGCGCCGAGTTTGAACACCGCGCCATTCGCCGGCGGCGATGGGACCAATTCCGCACGGACCAGCCTGGCCGCATTCGTCAATGGTCAGACGGGGGCGGCCAATCCGAACCGTCAGGGTCTGAATTCCGCCTTGTTGGACGGACTTGACCCGCTGAACAACCTCGCCTGGAATCCCTCGCAGGGCCGGTACAGCCCGCTCTGGGACGTGTTCCCGGCAGCCTGGACCGATGCCGCCATCGCCGCCCATCGCAACACCGTGCAAACCGCATTCGCGGACGTTGCCAAGCTCGCGGAAGACGGTCTGGTGACGGGACCGGGCGGCGCGCCGTTCGGACCCGGCGGCTTCATCGTGGTGTGCCCGATCATCAGTCAGGGCTGAGCCGATCGCCGTGGTCACCGCATTGCCGTGGTCACCGTAACAACGGTGGCCACGGCATTCTTTCGACCTTGCCCCGGTCACCGGATCCGATCCGCTGACCGGGGTGTCGGCCTACTCGCCCTGCGCCGACACCCATTCCTCGTACCGACCGGCCGGCTGAAAACCCAGCGACCGGTAGAGCTGCTCCCCCATCGGCGTCGACTGCAGGCTCGCGGTGCGAGCTCCCCGCTCCCACGCGTCGGCGAGCACGTGTTCCACCAGCATCCGGGCGATGCCCTGACGCCGCCAGCCGGGCATGGTCCCGACCGTGTAGATGCCGCAGTCGTGTTCGTGCCGAAAGCTCCACGTGCCGGCCACCGCAACATTGCCGCGCAGCATCACCCAGGCGGCGAGTCCCGGCTCCGTTTCCGGTTCCCCGAGATCAGCGACGGGGACTTCTTCGTCTCCGGCTGCGAGCGTGGCGGCGGCGATCGACGCCCTGACGACGCCGTCCTGCCGGCGTAATTCTCCGGTCAGGGTCGCCTGCATGACGAGCGTTGTCGTGTCCCGGGTGAGGCCGCCGACCTGGTGCACGCCGTCGGGTGCGTTCAGATCGGTGGCGGGGCTGGGCAACCACAGCGCCCAGCTGCCGACTCCGGCGGCGGCGTACACATCAGCCAACCGCGAAGCCGTCGCTGCCCGCGCTTCGTCATTGTCGAGGTCATTGCGGTCTCCACCGAGAAGGATTGCGTTGTTCAACGGCAGCCACGCCGGGAACACGGCTGCCACCGCCGATCCGAAATGCTGCAGCCTTGCGTCCGGCGATATGCGGGCCAAGGCACGCCAACAGGCCAGCATGGTGTCCTGCCCGGGGAGGGCCCTAGCTGTCTGGCTCATGCAGGCTCCTTTCAAGCCACACCCGGTCCCTCAGCACAATTCCGTCGATCACAATGGGATCCGGATATCCGGTCGCAACGGTGAACGCATCCCGGTCGATCGACAGCATCCGGAAGCCCTGACGTTGATAAAAGCGCAGGTTGCCGATGTCCGCGGCGGCGGTGCCGACCAGCATCCGAGACCAACCGTCGGCTGCGGTCCGGGATGCCGCACGGGTGACGAGCGCGCGTCCGATCCCGGAACCCTGATGTTCCGGCACGACGGCCATGTTCTTGAGTTCGATCTGACCGGCCTGGGTCGTCGGGACGAGTTGCAGATGGCCGATGACCGCCGAACCGCGTGCCGCGACCAGCACCCTGCCTTGGTCCAGGTATTCATCGAGCAGGGCCTTGGAGTCCTCGGCGAGCTCGAACAGCGGCCGAATCTCCTCGCGAGACCCTTCGTGCCAGTGGAGCTCAAACGGCGGCGGATCGTGCTGCGCGGTCTCCGTGTCCTCGGGTGATGCCTCGGCGATGACGATCCGGTATCCGTCGGGGTCGAGAAACGTTTGTCCGAAGCGATTCCAGTAGGGGTTGGGTGAGGCAACCTGCCGGACACCGGCGGAGCGGAGCTGGGCACCGATCGCGCCCACCTCGTCACCGGTGCCGACATAGAACACGAGAAGATCCTCGTCGGTGCCTGATTCCGGCTCGACCGGACCGTTGGTGAACTCGAGTTCCCCACCACCGGGCAGTTCGAAGAAGACTCCGTCATATCCGTCGTGATCTTCGAAGCCGCCGCGCGGGCGCAATCCGAGTAGGTCCCGGTAAAAGGCTGCCGTTCGCGAAAGGTCGCGGACCGGGCGGGCCACCCGCACCCGCGATCCACCCGGCGAGCGGGGGCGTTCCGGCCGGATTGCCAGGCGTCAACAGACCCACCCGGCCCTGCTCGTGCTCCGACTGTTTGGCGTAGCGGTGGGACCGTTGCCGCTGCTCTCGTTGGCCGTCATGAGAACCTTCTCCTGGCCGCGCTATTGCTGACCCGTCGTGGTCTTGGGTACCCCCGCATTCGTTACGCGCGACCCTGCCACGGTTTTCGTTCCGTTCTGGCGCGGCATCCTCAGGCGGGACTGGCGAAGACGGCGACGTTGCTCTCGTAACTGCCGGTGGCCTTGTCGAACGTCCCGCCGCAGGTGATGAGGACGAGTCTGGGCGCGCCGTCAATGCCGAAGATCGCGGCCGGCAGGCCCTCTGATTTGTTGTAGGAGCGGCGCTCGTTGACCCGGTAGGTGATGGTTCCCCCACCCGCCACGGTGACGCTGATCGTGTCGCCGATGGCCAGGTCGGTGAGTCGGTAGAGGGCGCCGACGCCGAGTTCCGCCGAGTCGACATGCCCATCGATCACCGTGGCCCCGGCGGGTGAACCGGCGGCCACGCTGCCGGTCCACCACCCGACATCGGTGGGGTCCGTTGGCACATCGAGTTCCCCGGCGGTGATCCCGACCGGGAGCACGTCGGCGTGCACGCCAAGGGTCGGCAGATCCACAGCAGTCGGGATACCGGCCGCCGGTTCCTGCAGGGCGTTCGCCGGACCGTCGCCTGCCCCTTGCGCGGAGGCCGTGCCGGTTGGAACGGGTTGCGCCGCCGACGGCTCCGATTCTGTGGTGGCGACCGAATCGACTGGGCCCGCCGGCAGGTCAGTGGCGGGACCGATCCCGCCGGTGACCCGAATGTCCGTCGACGGACCGGTCGTGACGGCCGCGGCAGGCTGGTCGGCGCCGAAGTCCGCCGGTGCGGAAGGAAGCAGCGAACGGATGATCACCACGGCGGTGATCAGTACTACGCCGCCGGTCAGGCAGGCGCGCGCCCACCTGGCCGGCGGTTTCAGCGGCGGACTGATGACATCTCCGATCAGCGGCGCGCCTGGCTAGCCAGGCGACATGTTCTGTGCTGGTGGGGTTCTCCGGAGCCGGATCAGCTGCGCGAGCTGACCTTGCGGCGGCGCAGGCCGACGACCCCGGCGCCGGCCAGGACCAGGCCCGCTCCTCCGGCAACGGTGAGGAGGTTGCTTTCCGTGTCGGTCTCACTCGCGAGCAGTCCTCCGCTGCCGGCCGGAACCGCGGTGGGGACGGTGGTGCTCCCGGAGTAGAGCAGCGGCACGACTGCGGCATACGCCAAACCTGTTGCGGTGTCCTGTGTTCCAGCGGCGAGTGCGATCTTGTCACCGGCCGTGGCCACGGCCGGGATCGTCACCGAGGTGCTGAAAGAGCCGTCCGCCGCGGTTTGTGTGGTCGCCAGGATCTGGCCCATCTTTTGATCGGTCGCGATTCCGATCTTCACCTGCAGCACCGCGGTGGGTGGCGTCGGATCACCCTCGGCCGGGCAACCGGAGAAATTCTGACCCGACACCGTGACGACAGAGCCGGGCGTCACCGTATCCGGAATCGCGGACAGGCTCGGAATCTTGCACGACGCGGACGGTTTCGGTGGATCAGCAGCGAGCGCGGCCGGCGCCGTGAGCAGCAACGAACCAGCGGCGATGCCCACCACGGCAATCCCTCGCCGCATCACCTGTGTTCTTCCCATCGAACCCCTCCAACAGCGGTTGTGGTGTTCCGGCGACACCGCCGGCCCGAGGGAAGCTACCGCGCCAGCGGGCGAACCGAGCCGCGACACGACAATAGATCCGCACAACAATTTCATTAGCACCCGGAATTTTGGGGTGGAGAACCGGAGTGTGTGCGCGGACCTAATCAGACATCAAGAACAATTGTCCGATTGAGAGTTGCTAGGGCGGTGGCGCTGTGGTGGCTCTGACAATGAGTTCGGCCGCCACGACCTGATCGCGGGGTTCGCTGGGTCGGTCTTCGAGTCGGGCAATGGCGCGCCGGACGGCGAGTTGAGTGAGGTGATCCGGATTCTGCCCGACGGTGGTCAGGTTGATGTAGGAGATCCGGGCGATTCTGCTGTTGTCATAACCGACTACTGACATGTCCTGAGGCACCTGAATTCCGGCCCGCAGCAGGGTGTCAAGGACGCCGAGGGCGCAGCGGTCGTTGAAGGCAATGATGGCGGTTATTCCCGCCGCTCGGGCCAGCAGCTTCTGGGTGGCGGCGGCGCCGTCCTCCTCCCCCGGACCGGCCGGCAGCACGAGCATCCTGTTGCTCAGGTCGTTGGCGGCGGCAGCCGATTTCAGCGCGCGAAGCCGTTCGGGGGCGCCGGGTGCGTTTCCCCCGTCGAGGTAAGCAATGCGCTGGTGCCCGAGAGTTCTCAGGTGCCCAATGGCAGAGTTCATCCCGGCGACGTCGTCGGTTCGCACGCAGTCCACGGCGCCGGCCCTGACCTGCCTGGCGATCACCACGACGGGTAGCTTCGCGGCGAGCGCAATGAGCGCACGCGCGGATGATCGTGGACCGAGCAGGATCGCCGCCTCGCAGCGATCGCCGAGAATGTCCTCGATCGCTCTGGCCTCGGGCCGTCCCTGGGCGATGGGACTGAGCACGACGTCGTAGCCGGCGGGTTCTGCTGCTGCGTAGATTCCTTCGATCAGATCACCGTGGAATGCCTGCTCGACCTCGAAGGTCACGCCCAACAGCCGAGATCGCTGCTGGCGCAGCAGACGTGCCCGCTGATCGGGGCGGTACCCGAGGTCGGCGGCAACCTGCCGGACCCGTTCCCGAGTCAGCGCGCTGGCGCCCGGTACGTCGCGCATGACGATCGACACCAACGGCACCGACACCCCGGCGGCGGCCGCGACGTCGGCAAGAGTGGTTCGCCGGGTACGGGGTGGTGGATCCTGCTGCACCGTTCCGCTCACCGCCCGCCCGCTCATCATCAGATTCCAGCGCAATTGCCTAGAACGTTACACATGCGAATGCCACGACAGCTCAATCGGCCTGGCCCGGCCGCTGCGCCATCGGAGAAGCTTGGCGCAGCAGGGTATCGATGGACTGGGTCCCTTTCCTACGATGGAGTCATGACTCAGTTCACGAACTATCTGACCGAAGAGGTCGTCGAGGACTACTCCGACGGGTTGATCGGCCGGCGCGAGGCACTGCGCCGGCTTGGCTTGCTCGGTCTGGCCCTCACCGTCGCCGGGCCGCTGCTGGCCGCCTGCGACGCGGCGAACACAGCGTCGGCCCCGGCAAGCCCGACCGGCGGGACCGCGACACCGCCCGCCGGCGGCACGTCGGCGGGGCCGAGCAGCTCAGCCCCGGACGGTACGACAGGCGCCGGCCCGGCCGGTCCATCCCCGCTGCCCACGGATGCGGTGACGTTCCAGGGTGCTGACGGGCAGACCGTGCAGGGTGCCTGGGCCGCCGCCGACCAACCGCGCGGTGCGGTCCTGGTCGTGCACGAGAACCGTGGCCTCACCGACCACATCCGTTCGGTGGCCGGGCGGCTCGCCGCAAGCGGCTACTCTGCACTCGCCGTCGACCTGCTCTCCGAGGAAGGTGGCACCGCGTCGTTCCCCGGCGAGGCGGAGGTGACCGCAGCGCTGAACAACGTGCCCGACAGTCGCTTCGTGGCAGATATGAAGGCGGCCATCAGCGAACTCGAGAGGCGTGTGCCGGGCGGCAAAATCGGCGCGGTCGGATTCTGCTTCGGGGGCGGCATGGTGTGGACACTGCTCGCTGCGGGCGAGCCTCGGCTGGCCGCCGCGGCACCGTTCTATGGGCCGCTGCCCGACGGTGCCGACTTCGCCGGCTCCCCCAACGTTGCCGTGCTCGGCATCTACGCCGAGCAGGATGACCGGGTGAATGCCAGCCGGGACGCCGCGACGGCGGCCCTGGAGAAGGCGGGCCTGACCCACCAGATCGTGACCTTCCCGAACGCCGGTCATGCCTTCTTCAACGACACCGGCCAGCGGTACAGCCCGGAGGCGGCCGCCGCGGCCTATCAACAGCTCACCGACTGGTTCGGCACCCACCTCGGCTGAGTCAGCCCGCGAACCGAGGAGATCACCGGTTTCGCCGACATGGCGCGCACCGTGCTGCTGGTGATCGACAGGCAGACCGGGATGGCGGTCGGCGCGATGAGATCCGTTGGAACCAAAAGTTTTTCCGGTGGGCGTAAGGCACTGACGAGCGGGTTGCCCGCGCTGCCATTGATCTATTCTCGGTGTGCGGACGGTATCGCCTCGGGTTCCCGGTGTCCCTGTGCAGCGCGGGCCGGTCCGGCGCGACCTATTGTGAAGGTCATGAGCCGAGCGGTTGGCGGCACCCCGGAGACGGCGGACCGGTCCTGCACGTCGCGCTGTTCCGGTGCCGCCAGAAACGGAGGATCTCGTGACGGCCAGGATCGATCAGGCGCAGCATGACCCGGCCGCTACCCGCGGAATCCCGAGTGACTCGCACGTGCAGTACCTGTCCGGTTTCGGCAATGGGTTCGAGTCCGAGGCAGTGACCGGTGCACTACCGATCGGGCGCAACTCGCCGCAACGATGCGCCTTCGGCCTCTACGCCGAGCAGTTGAGCGGGTCGCCGTTCACGGCGCCCCGGGTGAGCAACGAACGATCCTGGCTGTACCGGATCCGGCCCACGGTGCGGCACTTCGGACGATTCCGCAAGGTTCGGTCAGATTTGTGGTTGAGTGCCCCTTACACGGGGTGGGAGGTCCCGCCCGGCCCGATGCGCTGGTCTCCGATCCCGCTGCCCGACGAGGCGCTGACCTTCCTCACCGGCGTCCGGACCATCACCTGTGGGGGCGACGTGTCCGCAATGGCCGGCGCCGCCAACCACGTCTATCTGATCACCCGGTCGATGCGGGATGAATACTTCTACAACGCCGACGGCGAGATGCTGTTCGTGCTGGAGCAGAACGGTCTTCGGTTCTGGACCGAGTTCGGGATCATCGACGCCGAGCCGGGTCAGATCGTTGTCATCCCGAGGGGAATCAAATTCCGGGTCGAACTCTCGGGGGGCCCGGCTCGCGGTTACATCTGCGAGAACTACGGCGGCGCGTTCACGCTGCCGGAGCGCGGGCCGATCGGCGCGAATTGCTTGGCCAATTCACGGGATTTCCTCACTCCCGTCGCGGCCTACGAGGACATCGATGCCCCGTCGAAAATGTACGTGAAGTGGGGCGGTGCCCTATGGGTCACCGATCTGGACCACTCGCCACTGGATGTTGTTGCTTGGCATGGCAACTACGCCCCCTACAAATATGATCTCCGCAGGTATTCCCCGGTCGGCCCGCTGCTGTTCGATCATGCCGACCCGTCGATATTCTCAGTGCTGTCGGCACCGTCGGAGACGCCCGGGCACCGCGAACGTCGACTTCGTGGTATTTCCGGACCGGTGGCTGGTCACCGAGAACACTTTCCGCCCGCCGTGGTATCACATGAACATCATGAGTGAATTCATGGGATTGCTCTACGGGGTCTACGACGCGAAACCCCAGGGTTTCGTGCCGGGTGGGTTCAGCCTGCACAACTGCATGCAGCCGCACGGCCCGGATACCGAGGCTTTCGAGCACGCCTCCACCGTCGAACTCGGCCCGGTGAAACTCAGCGGGACGATGGCGTTCATGTTCGAGACCCGCTACCCGCAGAGGGTCAGCGAATATGCGGCGAACCTCCCCGGGCTGCAGGACGACTACGCCGATTGCTGGGCGGGCCTGGAGAAGCGGTTCAACCCGGACCGGCCGTGAGCCCTGGCGGTCTCGACGGGAGGAAATCCGGACCGGCGACCGGGTTGGACCAGACCCACGACCCGAGCGCGGAGAGCTGAGTGGAATCGGCCAGGGGCATCCGGACTTCCCCCGCAGAACCTGCCGTTCGGGGTGTTCAACCGATTGCCCCTGGCGACCGCGATGCGCAGGCCCCAGGGTGGTATCCGGCTCGGTGATGAGGTCCTTGATCTGCCGGCGTTGTCGCGGACCGGGTTGCTGACCGGCGCTGCTCAGATGTCGCCGCGAATGCGGCCGCGAGCGGGCACCCTGACGGCCTGTTCGCACTTGGTGCCGCCCCGCGAATCGAACTGCGCCGCCAGGTATTCGCCCTGCTGATCCGCGGCGCCGGTGAACGGCATGCGGTTGCTCCGTTGCTTGGTGTACCCGGTGGATCAGATCGGCGTTGAGCTGCCGGCCGCCATTGGCGACTACACGGACTTCTACGCCGGCATCAATCATTCAACCGCAGTCGGGGCCGTCGTTTCCGACGGCCAATCCGTTGCTGCCGAATTACAAATGGGTGCCGGTCGGCTACCACGGCCGGGCGTCGATCGTTCAGCCCAGTGGTGTGCCGTTTCGTGACCCCGCCGTGCGCGCAATGCGCCGACACACCTCCGCAAGGCTCAGCCGTCGGCCGGCGGACTCGAGGGAGTCCCCGTCAGAATGGCGGCGGATCTTCCTCTGCCGTCGTGGTGGTGTTGGTGTCTGGTTGATCCGGCTCTGGTTCCTGCGGGGTGGGGTATTGGTCGGCCCAGTCGGGTTCGTCCTGGTCTTGGTGTTGGTCGGGGTTGGTGGGGTGCCAGACGGAGTGGGGTGGGCGGGTGTAGTGGCGGCCGAGTGGGGTGGTCCAGTGGCTGGTGCCGTCGGGGTCGCGGGTGTTGCTGAAACCGCCGCCGTCCTTCGCGCGGTGGTGGTGTTTGCATTTTTGGTCGAGCAGGTCGTGGTTGGTGTTGCCGCCGGTGGGTTTTCCGGGTCGGTAGGCGATGACGTGGTCGGTTTCGCAGCGGTCGGCGGGTTGCAGGCAGCCGGGTGAGCGGCAGGTGCCGTCGCGGGCGATGAGGAAGTGTTTGAGGGTGTCGGGTGGTTGGTAGCGGGTGCGGCCGTAGTCCAGGACGAGGCCGGAGACGGGGTCGCAGAGCAGTCGTTGCAGGGTGCCGTCGGCGGCGATGAGGCGGGCTTGGTCGGCGGTGATGGTGCCGTGGCCGATGAGTTCGCAGGGGTCGTTGGAGCCGAGCAGGACGGTGTAGGGGACGACGACCTGGATGTGTGGTTTGCGGCCGTGTCGGGAGCCGAGTGGGATCGGCAGCAGCGGGTTCGGGCGGGCCGGGGTCGGTGGTCGTGGTGGGCTCGGCGGTGGTGCTGGGGCTGGGTGCGTGCTGGTGCGGCTGGGCTCGAGAATGTCGCTGGGTTCGATCGTTTCGCTGGCCTCCGTCGAGCCGCCGGGCTCGGGGGTGTCGTCACCGCTGTTGGGGGTGGCGGCGCTGTCGTTGTTGCTGGTTGTTGTGTCGGTGGCCGGCGTTGTGCTGGTGTCTGTCTGGGCGTCGGTGTCTGCGCTTGCCGGGTTGTTTTCGCAGGTCGGGCCGTTTTCGCTGGGCTCGGTGTCGGTGTCGTGTCGGCGGTGTCGTCGGCGGCGGTGTCGGCTGGTCGGTGCGGTGTCGTCCGCGGTGGTGTCGCTGGCGGTGGTGTCGCCGTGCCGGGTGCTGGCTTGGTGGGCTTGTCGGTGGGGATGACGCCGATGGTGCCGCCCAGGATGTGGGTGCAGACGTCGGTGAGGGCGTCGACCCGGCGGGCACCGAGGGGCCGCGGGTCGCCGGCGGTTTTGCGGGCGTCGGCCATCGCGGTGCTGGCTTCCCAGATCGCGGCGATCTGCTCCGCGGGGGCGATCACCCGGAGCCCGGCCATCCCGTCGTCCTCCCCCCACCTGGTCATCAACCGGTCCTTCGCCGCGGCGGCGTGCCGGTCGGCGGCGCCGTCCGGGTCCCGGGCGATGACCCGGCGGGCGGCGCGGCGGCGCAGCTGCTCGGGGGTGGTGCTGCTGCCCGGGCTGGTGACCTCCGGCAGCACATCGTTCTCCACCTGGGCGGCGACCTCGGCGGTGGTGGTGCCGGTGGCCCTGGCCACCGCGATGGCATGGTCGACGTCGATCAGGCCCTGCTGCAGGGCGTGCAGGGTGCCGGGTAACCGGGTGGCGAACGCGCGGGCGGTGGAGATCGCGCTGCCGGCGGCGGCTTCGCTGCTGCGCACCGCGAACGCGATCTCGGTGGGCAGCATCTCCGCCAGCCCGGGGTAGTGGCAGGACAGCATCGCCAGGTCGGTGTACTGCTCGGCCTGCAACCAGGACAGCACCCGGTTGCGGGCGGTGATCGATTCCAGCACCGCGTTCGCCCACCCGGTGACCACCCGCTGCGACAGCTCGGCGCTGCGGGCGGTGACCGCGGTGCTGAGCGCCTGCTCCGGGTCGGTCAGCGGCGCCGGGGCCAACGCGTCGGGGCGGCGGGCCAACGCGGTGACCAGCTCCGGTCCCGGTGGCAGACCGGCGATGTGGGTGCGCCAGCAGCCGAGTTCGATCAACGCGTGCCCGACCTCGGTCACCCCGGGGGTGACCCCGAGCCGGTGCGCGATGTCCCGGTCGGTTTCGGTGGCCGCCCCGCAGCCGGGGCCGAGGAACTCCGCGCGCGCCGTGTCCATCGGGGACGGGTCACCGGGTAACACCACCGACCGGCGACCCGGCGCGGTCCTGCCGGGACGCACGGATGACGGCCCGGACCTTCGCTCGTCGACCCGCTCCTTTGACGGACCGGCCCGGCCGGGATGCCTGCTGCACCGACGGCACGAACACCGCGGTGGTGGCCTGGGTGCGCGCGGATTCGCCCTCACCGGGGAGCAGCACCCGCAGCCTCGGTTCGGGTTCGACGCCACCCGGGGACCACAGAGCGACCCGCTCCCCCGCTGTGACCGTCGACGTGAACATACCTTATCCTAGCCCTGTATCGAACGCCTGTCTACACTGATTCGAGGAGGATACGAGCTTCCCCGCTTCGAATGCCCTTCCTGGAGTCAGCGTAGAGACCACCCCCGACACTGATACTTCTAAGGCTTCCGCGGGTCGTGACCCTGCCACCGACTGATGCCCTGCTGGGTTGTCTATGCGACTGTTCAGTCCGGCCTCTGGGAGCGCTTGACGACGCCGACCGGGGCGGGCATGACTTCATAGGAGCTTGGACAAAGACCCAATCAATGTCCTGTCTGCCCGACCGGCCGGCGCCGACCACCCGGTACCGATTCGGAATAGGCATTTCAATCATGGCAGGAAACCGATAGTCGTCGGAGGTGTCGACACCCACGCGGACACCATGCACGTCGCGGTCTTGACCGTGTTGGGTCGGAAACTGGCCGACAAGGAGTTCCGCACCGACGCCGGAGGGTATTCGGAAGCGATTCGCTTCATGACCGGCCACGGCGGGGTGCAGTCCGTCGGTGTCGAGGGCACCAGCTCGTATGGGGCCGGCCTGACGAAGGCGTTGATCACGGCCGGCATCGCGGTGATCGAGGTGAACCGGCCGGACCGAGCTTTGCCGTGTGGCCGACCGTCATCTCCCGGCTGGAGCGTGGGCTCCACCGAAACGACGCCATGGCCGACCGGTACCGAGAGTGGTTGACGGCGGCTTGACAACCAATAGGAGCATCAGCGCCCCGAACTCCGACTGACAAGGGTTCGACCGCGGTACCCGGACCCACCCAGCGCCGGCACACGTCGCCCGCTGGCAACGCCGCGACTGGCCGCTCGCATCACCCCACGGAGGCACGCCGACACGGGCACGTTGGTTCCCCGGAATCAATCGTCAGCCAGGTCTTGCGGATTCCCGATGCGCCGTCTATCGTTTGGGAATGCCCATTCCATCGCAACGAGACCGATCGGACCGCCGTTCCGGGGAGTCTCCCAGCAAGTGGAAAACGATGATCACCCGCCTGTGAGGTGGGGGTCGCGCAGGCCGTGACGAAGGATCATGCCGATCCTCGCGCGCGGTCTGGCGGGCCACAATGCCCCGTGACTCAGGACAGACGGCTATGCCGGCCGGCGGTCCTGGGAATGGTCAGAAGCCCTGGCCCTCCTTACTGTGGCCGGGTCGACCGGGATGATGGGGTATCGCATGGCCTGAGCGGTAGCCCAGGCAGTGCCGTCCTAGACCGCGCGACCAGCCAGAACCTTACGAATTCCGTTGGATGAAACTTCGACGGGTCACAATGCCTCCGGTTCGTCGGCGCCCACGTAACCGAACGACCGGATCTCGAGAGTCCCTTGCCGGCAGTAGAACCCGATCATCCGGCCCGTGAAGCCGCCGGCCACCTCGGTCGACAAATACCGGCCGTCGAGATGGCCGAGCTCGGCGAATCCCTCGGCGCCGACGATTCCGGCCACCACCCGGTCGGGCCCGAGACCCGTGCTGAAGACCGATCCCGGCGCCCGTTCCATCCGGACCCGCAGGGTCACATCAGCGCCGACCTCGACGGCGAGTTCGCCGAGCGGAGACCGGATCTCGCCAATCTGAACCACCGCCCGCAGCGCGCCTTCGCCCACCTCCAGGTCGAGGTGGTGCCGGCCGTCGATGCGGACCGACAGGCCACCGACGGCGTCGGTGACCCGAACCGTCGCCGTGACGGTCGCGTACAACTGCTCTTGCCGGCGGCCGACGAACGAAAGATCATCCGCCGCAGCATCATCGGTGGTTGCCGTGAGCAGCCAGGCCCCATCGTCGGGTCGCAGCACGTCAGAGCGGAAAGCGCCCGGGACTCACGAAGGATAAGGGCAACGACGGACCGTCGAGCCGCTCACCGGCCGTGGCGGCCCTCGTCGGTTCGAGCGGCGCAGCGAGCGCAGGCCAGCCGTCCGCCCAGAAGATGCTGGACGCGAACGTCTCCCGGCCCAGCACGTGGAATTCCGGGCTGCTGCCGCGGGGGCGCGTCCCGAGGTAGACCATCGCCCAACTGCCGTCCGGCCGCTGCACCAGGTCGGCGTGTCCGGTGTTCTGCACCGGAGAGTCCGTGCCGCGCGCGGTGATCAGCGGGTTGTCCGGGGACGGTTCGAACGGCCCGGACGGCGAAGGGCCGCGGGCGATGGTGACGGAATGTCCGCGCTCTGTGCCGCCCTCGGCGAGCAACAGGTACCAGAATTCGCCGATCCGGTAGAGGTGCGGCCCTTCCGGGTGCTTGCCGCCGGTGCCCTGCCAGAGCAGGCGCCGATCGGTCAGCAGTTTGCCGGTGACGGGATCCAGCTCCGCCTGCGAGATGCCGCCGACACCGGCCGGGTCGAACGCCGCCCAGGTGAGGTAGCAGGTGCCGTCGTCTCCCAGGCCAGGTCGGGGTCGATCCCCAGGGCCCCGGGGATGCGGACCGGATCCGACCAAGGGCCTGCCGCATCCTCCGCGGTGACCAGCAGGTGACCGCCGTGGTCGGTCATGTTCGTGGTGATCATCCAGAACCGGCCGTCGTGGTGCCGCAGTGTCGGCGCGAAGATGCCGCCGGAGGCGACGGCGCCCGTCACGTTCAACTGCGACGGGCGGTCCAGCACGTGACCCGAGTCTGCTCCCACGACCGCAGGTCGGTCGAGGAGTACAGCGGTACTCCGGGCGCGTACTCGAAGCTGGAGCAGATCAGGTAGTAGGTGTCGCCGACCCGGCAAATGCTCGGGTCCGGGTGGAAGCCGGGGATGATCGGCTGCTGAGTCATTCCGGCGGCGCCCAGAACGGTTTGGGCTTCGCGACCGGTTGCGGCTTGGGAATGGAGACAGCGAATGAGTGCCGTCCAGAGCCGACCTCGAACGGCGCGCTGCCGTCCGGCAGCGACGACCTCGGCCGTCGTGTTCGGCGGCACCGAGACGTCGAGCGCGAACGCCGTTCCCGTCCAACGTCCAGGCGACACCTCCGCCGTGCCGTAGGGCGTCTCGTGCGTGGCGGCGGCCGACGTGATACCCGGTCCGGGACGCGGCGCGATCCGCAGCCGCCGGTAGCCCGGCGCGGCCGGCGCGAGGCCCGCCGACCGTGCGGTGCAGCCAGTCGGCCACCGCGCCGAACGCGTAGTGGTTGAACGACGTCATCTCGCCGGGGTTGATCGACCCGTCCGGGCAGCATCGAGTCCCAGCGTTCCCAGATCGTCGTCGCGCCCATCGTCACCGGGTACAGCCACGACGGGTTCTCCCGCTGCAGCAGCAGCTCGTACGCGGTCGCGAGCTCACCGGCGTTCGTCAGCGCGTCGGTGACGAACGGCGTGCCGAGGAATCCGGTGGCGATGTGGAAGCCGTCCGTCGGCGACCTGCTCGGCCAGCAGCCGCCCGGCGTTGCGCCCGCTGCTCCGGGCAGCAGCAGGTCGAACTCCAGCGCCAGCGCGTACGCGGTCTGCGACGGGAAGGCGAGCCGACCCGACGGGGTGACGTACTCGGCGCGGAACCGCTCCGCGGCCCGCTCCGCCAGGTCGGCGAACTCGCTGCCGTCCCGGCCGAGCACGTCGGCGGCCTGCGCCATGATCCGCGCCGAGCGGGCGAGGTAGGCGGTGGCCACGCACGGCCACGGGGTGCGCGCCGCCGCCGGGTTGTCCGGCGGTGCGGCGGTGTCCAGCCAGTCGCCGAACATGAACGCCGCCGTCCGGGAAGTCCAGGCTCCGCGCCGGCGCGCGGCTCGAAGGCGTCCAGCCAGGCGGTCATGCTCGTCCCACTGGTCGGCGAGCAGCTCGGCGTCGCCGTGCCGCTCGTACAGCACCCACGGGACGACGACGGCGGCGTCGCCCCAGCCGGCCTCGGCCTTCAGCGGCGGGAAACCCGGCGGCTGGATCGGCGGGAACGGCACGAAGATCGGCACCACGCCGTCGTTCTCGACCTGCTCGACGGCCAGGTCGGCCAGCCAGGAGCGGAGCATGCCCGACGGTGTCGTAGAGGAAGGACGCGGTCGGGCGCGAACACCTCGCAGGTCGCCGGTCCAGCCCAGCCGCTCGTCGCGCTGCGGGCAGTCGGTCGGCACGTCGACGAAGTTGCCGCGCATGCCCCAGACGACGTTCTCGTGCAGCCGGGTCACGTCGCGGGTCCGAGCAGGTGAAGGTGCCGGTGCGGCCGCAGATCGGTGTGCACGACGACCGCCTCCAGATCCGCGGCGGTCAGCTCGCCCGGCCAGCCGGTGATCTCGGCGTAGCGGAAGCCGTGGAAGGTGAACCGCGGCTCCCAGGTCCGCGGCCCGTTGCCGTCCAGGATCGACCACGTCGGTCTGCGCGGCCTTGCGCAGCGGCCGGGTGCCGAGCTCGCCGTGCTCCAGGACCTCGGCGTGCCGGACGGTGATCTCGGTGCCGGCCGGCCCGTCGGGCAGCGCGCAGCCGGAGCCGGCCGACCAGGTTCTGCCCGAAGTCGACCAGCGTCTTCCCCGACGGCGAGGTGGTGATCTCCTGCACCGGGAGCGTCTGGGTCCGGCGGACCGGCGGCCCGGTGGGCGCGACCAAGGTGCGCGACGTCGAGCGAGCCGATCTCGACCGGCGTCCAGTGCGGCGTCGTCGAAACCCGGCTGTCGACCAGCCGGTCAGCTCGCGGCGGGCGTCGATAGGTCTCGCCGTTGTAGATGTCCGCGCGGGTCATCGGGCCCGAGCGTCGACCGCCAGGAGCCGTCGCTGGTGACGGTCGTCCGGGTCCCGTCGGCGTGGTCGACCTCCAGCTGCACGAACGCGCCGGTGCGGTCGCCGTAGACGTCCCGCTTGCCGCCGAAGCCCGAGGTAGCCGCGGTACCAGCCGTCGGCCAGCGTGCACGCCGATGCGCGTTGGCGCCCTCCGACGAGCAGGTCGGTGACGTCGTAGGTCTGGTAGCGCAGCCGATGGTGGTAGCTGGTCCAGCCGGGCGCGAGCACCTGGTCGCCGACGGCCGCGCCGTTCAGCTCGGCCTCGTAGACGCCGTGCGCGGTGGCGTAGAGCCGGGCGCGGACGACGGGCGTGTCGAGCGACGAACTCCCGGCGCAGCAGGGCGACCGGCTCCCCGTCGCTGCCGGGCTCGGGCAGCACGCGGCTGGATCAGCTCGCGCCGTCCAGTCGGCCGGGTCCAGCAGCCCGGCCTCGACGACGACGTCCTCGCTCCAGGCCGACGGCTCGGCGGCGCCCTGCGCCCCAGACCCGGACGCGGACCGATCCGGCGCTCCCGGCTGATCGAGCGTGCGGCGCGCCCCAGGGCACCAGCACCGACTCGGCGGAGTCGACCCGACCCGACGACCAGACCGGCCCGTCCTCGGGCTCGATCTCCAGCTCGTACGCGGCCTGCCGCCAGTCGGGCAGCTCGGTGCGTGATCACCCAGGACAGCCGCGGCGCGGTCTCGCCGATGCCGACCGGCTCGCGGTGGTGCTCGACGGTGACGGGCTGCGACGGTCAGGTCACTCATCGCGCTTCTCCGAAGTGCCGTCGGCGAGGTAGTCGACGGACAGCGCGACGATGGCGTCGATGTCGTCGTGCCCGTCGAAGATGTGCTCGGCGCCCTCGACCGGGACCAGCCGGCATCGGCACCCCGGCGCGCGGTCAGCGCCGCGTGCAGCTGCTCGCTCTGCGCGTACGGCACCAGCCAGTCGGCGGTGCCGTGCACGAGCAGGAACGGCGGCGCGTCCGGCGTCACGTGGGTGATCGGGCTGGCGTCGGCCAGCGCCGTGCTCGTCGAGACCGGCGAGTCAGGTGATCCTCCGGCGGCGTCGCCAGTTCCGGCGGCAGCTTGGCGGCGATCTCCGGTGGCAGCGTCTTGCCGCGGCATGGTCGTGCAGGTCGGCCGGGCCGTACCAGTCGACGACGACGTCGACCGCGCTCGACGGGCCGACGACGCCGAGATTGCCCTCGAGGTCGGCGCGGTGCGCGGTCAGACCGACGAGGGCGGCGAGGTGACCGCCGGCGGACTCCCCCATGACGCCGATCCGGTCGGTCGAGATGCCGAGCTCGCTCGGCGTGCGCCCGGAGGTACCGGACGGCCGCCTTCGCGTCGTGCAGCTGCGCCGGGAACGGCGCCTCCAGCGCGTGCCGGTAGTCGATGGTGGCGACGGCGAGCCCGGCGTCGAGCAGCGCGTCGAACACCTGGTTGGGGCGCAGCGTCTCCGGCAGGTAGCGGCGGTCGCCGAACATCAAGCCGCCGCCGTGGATCCAGACGACCAGCGGCGCCGGCGCGGTGGTGTCCGGCACCCACAGGTCGAGCTGCAGCGGCCGGTAGCCGAACGGCGACCGCGTAGGTGACGCCGGAGAAGTGCCGTGCGCCGTCGGCTCTCGACGGATCGGCTCGGGCGGCGGCAGGAAGCGGGCCGGGCCGGCCCACTCGGTGGTCTCGGTCGGTCATGGTGATCAACTCCGGTCTGTCGATGGTGCTCGGCGCTGGTGAAGTTGTGGATGCCGGGCCCGGCGGTCTCGGTCCGGCCGTCGGGCAGGACCACCTCGGCCTCGGTGCCGGCCGGGACGACGACGCGCAGGTCGAACGCCGTCGTCGACCAGCCGCCAGGCCGACTCGATCCGCCCGTACGGCGACTCGTGCGCCGCCTCGGCCGAGGTCAGCCCGCCGCCCGGCCGGGGCCGGACCCGGAACCGGCGGTACGCGGGCGTCGTCATCGAGCAGCTCGATCCCGGCGGTGTACCGGTGCAGGAACGAGATGACGGCGCCCTTGGAGTAGTGGTTGAGCGACTCGTGCGGCACGCCGTCGGCGTTGACGCCGTTCCAGCGCTCCCACACGGTGGTCGCGCCGCGGTCGATCATCACCAGCCAGGACGGCTCGGTGTCCTGGAGCAGCAGCTCGTAGGCGACGTCGAGGTGCCCGGTGTCGGCCAGCACCGGCAGCAGGTACGGCGTGGCGAGGAAGCCGGTGCCCGAGATGGGTGTCGGCCGTGCGGATCAGCTCGACCAGCCGGTCGGCGACCGCGGGCCGCAGCTCGGCCGGCACGAGATCGAACGCCAGCGCCCGCACGTGGTTGGCCTGGGTGTCGGGCGTCAGCGAGCCGTCCGCGCCGACGTACTCCGCCTGCCAGGCGGCGCGGACGTGGTCGGCCAGCTCCGCGTAGCGCGCGGCGTCGCGTCCCGGCCGAGCAACCCGGGCGATCCGGGCCATCAGGCCGGCGCTGTGCGCGAAGTAGGCGGTGGCGACGTCACCCTTGTCGGCGGCGACGAACGCGCCGAAATCCGCCCCGGACCGCCGCCCGGCTCCAGCCACTCCCCCCAGTGGAAGCCGGCTGTCCCACAGGTACTTCTCGTGCGGCGCCGGCTCGGGACGGCGCGCCGACCCGCGCCGGGTGCCGCTCGGTCGCGGGCCATCCGCTCGGCGCGGTCCAGCCAGCGCGACCATCGTCGGCCACAGCTCCTCGAGGATCGCCGCGTCGCCGTAGGCCCGGTACAGCTCCCACGGCACGATGACGACGGCGTCGCCCCAGCCGGCCGAGCCGTTGAGGAACGCGACCGGGCCTTCCCGGCCCTCGCCCGCGGGCGCTGGGGCTGATGTTGGCGATCGTGCCGTCGGGCCACTGGTCGGCGGCGACGTCGCGCAGCCACTTGGTGGAGAACCCGGCGACGTCGTAGAGGAACGCGGCGGTCGGGACGAACAGCTGCCAGTCGCCGTCCAGCCGGCCCGCTCCCGGTGCGGGCAGTCGGTCGGGACGTCGCAGGCGTTGTCCCGCAGGCTCCACACCGCCGCCTCGTGCAACCGGTCGACCCGCTCGTCGCTGCAGGAGAACCAGCCGGTGCGCCGCATGTCGGTGTGCACGACGACGCCGCGGACGTCGTCCGGCGTCAGGTCGTCGGGGTGGCCCTCGATGCGCACGTACTGGAATCCGTGCGTGGTGTGCCGGGGCTCGAACACCTCGCCGGGCACCCCGGCGGAGACCACGATGTCGACCTGCCCGGCCGGCAGCGGGTGCGGCAGGAACGGCACGTCCGGCCTCAGGTGATCGGTGGTGACGTCGCCGTCCGGGCCGAGCCACTCGCCGTGCGTCAGGGTGATCGTGGTCCCGGCCGGGCCGAGGTTCGGCAAGCCGCAGCCAGCCGTTGATGTTCTGCCCGAGGTCGACGACCTGCCGGTCGCTCGTCGAGCCGCGTCACCGAGACCGGGACGATCTCCTCGACGCGGCGCACCGGCGGGGCCGGCGAATCGACCAGACCGGCGATAGCCGTGGTCGACGACCGCGACGGCGTCCCACGACGAGTCGTCGAAACCGGCTGTGTCCCAGCCGCTTGGCATCCTGCGTGAGGTCCACGCGCTCGCCCGCGATCAGGTCGGCGGCCAGCACGTGACCGGTCGAGCTGCGCCAGCCGCCGTCGGTGCCGATCACCGTGACCGAGCCGTCGTCGTGGGTCAGGTGCAGTTGGGCGAGCAACGCCAGCCGGTCCCCCACTGGTCGCTGGCCCGGGTGATCCCGACCTGCCCGCGGAACCAGCCGTCGGACAGGATGACCGCCAACGCGTTGCCGCCGGCTCGGACCGAGGGCGGTGACGTCGATCGTCTGCACCTGCAGCCGCACGTCGTACTGGGTGAAACCCGGGGTCAGCTCGGCGTCGCCGACCCGTTCGCCGTTGACGAACGCCTCGTACAGCCCTTGCGCAGTGGCGTACAGCCGGGCGCCGACCACCGGACGGTCGACGTCGAACTCGACCCGCAGCAGCGCCGCCGGCCGATCCCCGGGCGCGCCTGCCGGGTCACGACCGGGCTCGATCCAGCTGGCCTGCCAGTCCTCCGGCCAGAGCAGCCCGGTCTCGAACCAGGACTGCTCCGACCACGGGCTCTCCCCGAGGTCGGTCGCGCACCTGGACCTGCCACTGCACCCGCTGGGCGGAGGTCAGCGGCGGACCGTCGTAGGGCACCAGCAGGCTCCGGTCGCTGTCGACCCAGCCGGTGTCCCAACCGTTGTCGGTCCGCAGCCGGTAGCGCCAGCTGCTCCCGGGCACCGGCCGGCAGCCGCCAGGACAACCGCGGCGCCGTCCATCCGGATGCCGAGCGGCTCGTCCAGGTGCTCGACCCGCAGGGCGTGCGGTGCGCTGCGTCACGGCGAAAC
The DNA here is from genome assembly GCA_963695045.1 of uncultured Actinomycetota bacterium. Taxonomy (GTDB): domain Bacteria; phylum Actinomycetota; class Actinomycetes; order Mycobacteriales; family Nakamurellaceae; genus Nakamurella. The sequence goes on along the minus strand of CAVOFW010000017.1, from coordinate 639,189 downwards.
ACCCACCGCACGAGCCCTGGCGATCGCGGCGTAGGCGGTGGCGCTGGGCTTCGGAGTCCGGACGAAGGTCTCCCGATCCACCTCATGCAGGCCGAAGTGCTTGCTGTAGCCGAAGATCCACTCGAAGTTGTCCAGCAGCGTCCAGTGGAAGTACCCGAGAACCGGTACACCGTCGGCCATCGCGTCCAGCAAGCCCGCCAGGGACGGCTCGATGAAGCCCGCGCGCACGGAATCGTCGGCGGTGCCGACGCCGTGTTCGGTGACCAGCACCGGCCGCCCGCTGACCTGGTGTGCGTACCGCACGGCGCCGCCCAGCGATGCCGGATCGACCGCGGTGCCCATCTCGTTGAGGACCGCTCCCTCAGCGTGCGGGATCGCTCCCTGGGCGCCGTAGGTGATCCGCTCGTAGTTCTGCACGCCGATGAAGTCGTCGTCGGCGGCCACCCGCAGCCAGTGGTCGTAGACCTCGGCGCGTTTGCGATCGCGGAGTTCCTCGCCACCGGGCACGGCCTGGTCGTCGGTGATGGCGATGGACAGTCCGACCGGCAGGTCGGATCGCCGCGCCTTGATCGCTGACACCGCAGCCCGATGCGCAGCCGTCATGCCCGCGCGCATTCCCGGGAAGTCTTCGTGCAGCATGACGTTGCCCGCCCGGTAACGCGTTTACACCGGTGGCGGCCTCGGCAGCGTGCAGGGTCGCCCGCTCGATCTCGGCGACCTGCGGCGGTAGACCGGCCCAGGTCAGCATCTCCGGCAGGTCCGGCTCGTTGAGCGTCACACCGATCGCGATCCGGTCACCGAAACGGGCCATCACCCGATCACAGAAGCGCGCGAACAACTCCGGCGCGTCAGCGTTCAACCACGCACCGTCGGCGGCGAACCAGTGCGGCGAGGTGAAGTGGCTGAACGTCACGGCCGGAGCGAGACCGCGTTCCAGGCACCCGTCGACCACCGCCTCGTAGTGGTCCAGCGCGGCTGCATCGAACTCGCCACGGACGGGCTCGATCCGGGCCCACTCGGTGGAGAACCGAAAGGCGTTGAGCCCCATGCCCGCCGCCAGATCCAGATCCGTCGGCCACAGTTCCCAGGTGTTGCAGGCAGCACCGGACCGTTCGGCGAAGATGGTCGGCGAGACGTTCTCCAGGAACCAGGTGTCGCTGGTGGTGTTGTTGCCCTCGTTCTGATGGCCTGCGGTGGCCACGCCCCAGAAGAAGTCGGCCGGGAACGGTCGGGATGCAGCGGAAGTCATTGGGCTGTCGATTCTTTCATCAGAAGTGGCGAGGTGTGCGGCTGACTACGGCTGCTGGAGAGCCGGCACCTTCTCGGCATGGTGGCAGGCGGTCAGGTTGCCGTCCACCAACCGCAGCGGCGGGCGCTCCACGCAGCACAGTTCGGTGGCCAGCGGGCAGCGCGGCACGAACGGGCAGCCGGTCGGCGAGGGCTTGGCGGCACCCGCCATGCCGACGCCGAGCGCCTCGCGGGCGGCGCGCCGGGCGGCCTGCTCGGCCGGCCGCGGCACCGGAGCGGCCGCGGTCAGCGCCATCGTGTACGGGTGCCGGGGCTGCTGGGTGATCGACTCGACCGGCCCGGACTCCATCACCTGTCCGCGGTAGAGCACGACGGCACGCTGGGACAGGAACCGGACAACGCCGAGGTCGTGGGCGATGAACAGGAACGCCAGGTTGTGCTGCTCCCGCAGGTCGGCCAGCAGGTTGAGCACCTGCGCCTGGGACGACAGGTCCAGCGCGACTGACCGGCTCGTCGAGGACGACGACCTTCGGGTCGGCAGACCAGCGCCCGGGCGATGGCGATCGCGCTGCCGCTGCCCGCCGGAGAACTGCGACGGGTAACGCTCGACGGCCTCACCGGGCAGCCCGACCGAGACCAGCGACTCGCGGGCCCGCTTGTCCGCCTCGGCCTCGCCGACGCCCAGCAGCCGCAGCGGCTCGACCAGCGTCTGGCCGATGGTCCGGGCCGGGTTGAGCGAGGAGTACGGATCCTGGAACACCACCCGCAGGTCGGCCGCGACGGTCCGGCGCTGCGTCAGCGACATCGTGGTGATGTCCTGGCCGTGCAGCCGGACGATGCCCGAGGTCGGCTTCTGCAGGCCGAGCACGGCCTTGCCGATGGTGGACTTGCCCGATCCGGACTCCCCGACGATGCCGAGGGTCTCGCCGGCGGCGAGGTCGAAGCTGACCCCGTCGACGGCCGGGGTGGCCCGCCTGGCCTTGCGGCCGGAGCCGTAGCGGACGACCAGGTCGCGCACCTCCAGGGCCGGGGGCGCGGCCGTCGCGGCGGCCGGCCTGAGACAGGTCGGTGGGGACGGCGGTCATGACGACACTCCAGCGGTCGGGGCGGTCTCGGCGCCGATCTCCTCGGCTTCCCAGGTCAGATGGTGCGGGCAGCTCGTCGACCCGGATGCAGAGCACGGAACCCTGACCGTGCGCGGGTACGGCGGGGAACGGCGTCCGTGCACTTGTCCTCGGCGAACTGGCAGCGGCTGGCGAAACGGCAGCCGGTCGGCCACGTTCCGGGCGGCGGGACGGTGCCGGCGATCGACGCCAGCCGGAGCGGCACCGGCTCGCCGTCGGGCACGTGCGGGTTGGCCCCGAGCAGCGCCATCGTGTACGGGTGCGCCGGCTCGTCCAGGACGGGCGCGGCGGTGCCGGACTCGACGACCTCGCCGGCGTACATCACCGCGACGTCGTCGCAGATGTCGGCGACCACGCCGAGGTCGTGGCTGACGATCACCACCGACAGGCCGGTGTCGCGGACCAGAGCCCGCAGCAGGCTGAGGATCTCGGCCTGCACGGTGACGTCGAGCGCGGTGGTCGGCTCGTCGGCGATCAGCAGCTTCGGCTGCCCGGTCAGCGCGAGCGCGATCGCGACCCGCTGCGCCATGCCGCCGGACAGCTGGTGCGGGTAGGACTTCAGCACCCGCGGCGGCGTCGACGATGCCGACCTGCTGCAGCAGCTCGGCGGCGATCTGCTTCGCCTCGGCGCGACCGACACCGCGGAACCGGCGGATCGGCTGGGTCAGCTGGTGCGCGACGGAGAACATCGGGTCCAGGGCGACCATCGGCTCCTGCGAGATCATCGCGATCTCCCGGCCGCGGACGGCGTTGAGCTGCCTTCTCGTCGAGGCCGGCGAGATCGCGGCCCTGCCAACGGATCGAGCCGCCGGTGACGGACACCCCGTCCGGCAGCAGACCCATCAGCGAGCGTGCGGTCATCGTCTTGCCGCAGCCGGACTCGCCGACCAGGCCGAGCACCCGGCCGGGCTGCAGGCTGAACGAGACCTCGGTGACCAGCGCCGGTCCGTCGTCGACCGTGACGGTCAGGTCGCGGACGTCCAGCACCGCGCCCGGGTCGGCGGCGATCGCCTCCGACGGCGGGGTGATCGTGACGGCGCGGCGCTGCGGCGGACCGGGGTCTTCTCGGCCGGACCCTTGCGGGCGATGGCGTCGGCCAGTTCGTTGGCGGCGACGACGGTCAGGGCGAGCACGACACCGGTGGGCACCATCAGCCACGGGTCGGTCGTACACCTGCTGGGAGGCGTCCTGGATCATCACGCCCCAGCTCGGCTGCGGCTCGGCCGGGCCGAAGCCGAGGAACGCCAGGCCGGCGATGATCAGGATGCCGATGCCGAACAGCTGCGCGGCCTGCACCGCGATCACCGTCGCCATGACGGGCAGCACGTGCACCAGGTTGACCCGGAGCGAGCCGAGACCGTTGACCCGGGCGGCGTCGACGAAGAGCCGCTGCCGCACCGACTGGGCGACGCCGAGCATCACCCGGTAGACGACGGCCGAGAGCAGGATGCCGAGGATGGCCATCACGATGTAGGTCTTGACGCCGATCACGCCGATCACCGCCAGCAGGATGATCGTGCCGGGCAGTGCCATCAGCAGCTCGGTGGACCGGCTGGTCACCCGCTCGACCTTGGGGCCGTGCTCCGCGGCCGATCAGGGCGAGCGGGAGGCCGATGGCGAAGGCGACCACCACCGTCACGCAGCGACCCGAGCAGTGGGCTCGGCCGCCGGCGGTGAAGATCCGGCTGAGCAGGTCGCGGCCGACCTTGTCGGTGCCGAGCCAGTGCGCGGCCGACGGCAGCGCCAGCCGGTTGGCCAGGTCCTGCTCGTCGACCTCGTAGGGCCGCCACAGCGGCGCGGTGAACGACAGCACGACCAGCAACAGCAGCCAGCCGGCGCCGAAGATGCCGCCCGGCTTCGAAGTACGGCAGGAACGCTCGACGGCGAGGCGCCGCGGCGGCGGCGTCGACCTGATCGGCCGCGTCCAGAGGTAGCACGCTCGTGACAGCTCTCCGCTCGTCCTCGCGCAGTGCTGTCCAGTGACGATGATTGCATCGCAAGCTCGCTCATGCTGTACGCACCTTCGGGTCAAGGGCCGCGACCAGGATGTCCAGCAGCAGGTTGGTGACGACGACGACGATCGTGGCGACGACCACGACGCCGATGAGGGCGGGGAAGTCGTGCGATGACGTGGCTGATCTGGCTGGCCTGGCCCAGACCCGGCATGGCGAAGAGGTTCTCGATGATCACCGAGCCGCCGAACAGGGCGATGAACTGGATGCCGAGCACCGACACGACCGGCACGCTGGCGTACCGCAGGGCGTGCACGTACCGGATCCGCCAGGTCGGCGTGCCGACCGCTCGCAGCGTCCGGATGTGCTCCTGCCGCAACGCCTCTCGCATCCCGGCGCAGGCGGTGCGGGCGACGATCGCGGCGCCGCCGACGGTCAGCGTGAGCACCGGGATCACCAGGCTCTCGGCCCAGCCGACCGGGTCCGTCGGTGAATGCGACGTAGCCGGTGGCCGGCAGCAGCTCGCCCTGGATCGACAGCACGTAGACGAACAGGATGCCGACCCAGAACGCCGGCAGGGACAGCGCGACGCCGGCTCCGGAGTTGATGATCCTGGACAACCGGCCGCCGCGGACGGCGGCGGTGACGCCGAGGACGATGCCGACGATGCCGGACAGCAGCGTGCGAACAGGATCGCGATGGACGCGGTGACCGGCAGCCGGGTGGTCAGGTCGTCACCGATGGAGTGGCTGTCGATGATCGAGGTGCCGAGGTCACCCTGAACCAGGCCCGAGACGTAGTTGAAGAACTGGGTCCAGATCGGCAGGTCCCAGCCCAGTTCGGCGTTCTTCGCGGCGATCTGCTCGGGCGTGGCGGTGATGCCCGAGGACGATGGCGCCGGGGCTGCCGTCCGAGGCGTGCACCAGCAGCAGGCTGATCAGGATGGCGGCCAGCACGGTGGCGACGGCGAACAGCAGTCGACGGGCGACGTAGGCGAGCATGTCGGACTCCTTTCTCGATGGTGAACGGGCGGAAGGTTTGCGCGCCGGTACCGGTGGCCGCGGCCCGAGTTCCCGAGCCGCGGTCACCGGCGATCAGCTGGTCGGCGGCAGCCGGCTTGAGGCTGGACAGGATGATGTACGCGCTGGTGCCGGCGAAGTCCGGCTCGGTGACCTTCTTGGCGTTGTACCCGACGTAGGTGAAGGACTCGTACACCGAGATGTACCAACCCGGCGAGGTGATCGCGGCGTTGAGTTCCTTCAGCGCCGCTTCCTGGTCGGCGCCGGTCGAGGCCGAGGCCGCGCCCAGCGCCTTCTCGATCGCCGGGTCGGTGGCCTTCTGCAGGTTCATGAACCCGCCGTACAGCACGCCCTGCACGAAGCCGAGCGGGTTGCCGATCGCGAACTGCGCGCCCCAGCCCAGCGGGGTCGTGGTGGCCGCCGCGAAGACGGCGTCGGTGGAGGTGGCGGTGACGAAGTTCATCTTCACGCCGATTGCCTCCCACTGCTTCTGGATGGCGATCTGATCCACGTCCGGCTGGCCGAGCACGGTGATGTCGAAGGAGAACCCGTCCGGGTAGCCGGCCTGCGGCCAGCAGCTGCTTGGCCTTGTCCGGGTTGTAGGCCCATTCCACGTCCAGCGCCGGGTCGAAGCCGGGTGAGGCCTGCGGGGAAGAGCTGCGAGGTGGGCCGGGCGCCCGGGTGCAGCTGGTTCACGATCGTCGCGCGGTCGATGCCGAGCACGAGCGCCTGCCGGACCTCGACCTTGCCGAACGCCGGGTTGGTGACGCCGGTCTTGTCGAACACCGGGAAGCCGACGATGGTGCCGCCGTTCTGGGTGACCGTTCTGCTTGGACTTGACCAGGTCGACGGTGTCGGCGCCGAGCGGCACGGCGACGTCGGCCTGACCGGAGACGACGGCGTTGGCCCGGGCCTGCGGATCGACGATGATCTTCCAGACGACCGTGTTGAACGGGAACGTCGGCGGCGTTCCAGGCCTTGGCGTTCTTGGCGAAGGTGTAGGTGCTGCCCTTGGTGGTGGCGCCGGTGTTCAGCGTGTACGGGCCGGAGCCGTCCGGAGTGGTGGCCAGCGACGTCGGGGGTCGCGACGCCCTGCTTGCCGACGATGACGCCCGCGGTGTCGGCCAGGTACTGCTGGCCGGTGGCCTGCGGCGTCGGCCCAGGTGATGACGACGGTCTTCGGGTCGGGTGCGGCGACGTCGGTGATCTCGGCGCCGCCGCCCTTGGCGAACTGCTGGTAGATCGGCAGGCTCGGGTCGCTGCGCCGGTCGAGGTTGGCCTTGACCAGCGTGGAGTCCAGCGTCGAGCCGTCGGTGAAGGTGACGCCGTCCTTGAGGGTCAGGGTCAGCTGGGTGTTGTCGGCGTTGTTCGCGAACTTCGTCACCAGGCTGGGCGCGACGGTGCCGTCGGCCTGTCGGTCACGAACAGCGCGTCGTAGACCGAGCTGAAGAACTGGAACTGGCCCTGCGAGTACAGCAGCGGGTCGTAACCGTTCGGCGCCGGGTCGGCGTCGAGGGCGATGGTCACGGTGTCGGACGCACTGGCGCCGGTCGAGCCGCCGCTGCTGCCACCGCCGCAGGCGGCGACCGACACGGTCATCGCGGCGGCCGCGACCAGCGCGACGCCGGTCCGGACGAGGCTGGTCGGACGTCTGGGACCGGACTCCCGACCCATGAACGAACGGATGATGGAACGTGTCATTCGATTGGCTCCTTCGCCAAGAAATTCATGCGCGGGTCTGGTGATCTGCTGGGCGGCCTGGACGTCTCCGGGCCGTGGTCGCCAACAATCCGATGCGGACCGCGCCAGGGCGAGGCATAATTCCGTTCAATGGCAAGGATTCGTGACGAGGACCTCATCGACGAGCTCCGACCGGGCGTCATGACGACGCCTCCACTGGCCGCACCGCAGGTGCGGGGTCGCCGGCCACCCCAGGGCGATCCGGTCGTCGACCGAGCGTTCGCGCTGCTGTCCGCGTTCGACGCCGGCCATCGGTCGCTCACCCTCGGCGAGCTGAGCCGGCGCAGCGGCGATCCCGGCCAGCTCCGCCCTGCGGCTGGCCACCCGGCTGATGGCCTGGGGGGCGCTGGAGCGAGATGCCAACGGCCGCTTCACCATCGGCCTGCGGCTGTGGGAGGTGGCGTCCCTGGCGCCGCGCGGCCAGGAGCTCCGGCAGGTGGCGCTGCCGTTCCTGCGCGACCTCGAGGAGGTCACCCGGCAGCACGTGCTGCTGGCGGTGCGTGACGGCGGCGACGCGCTGCTGGTCGAGCGGCTGTCCTCGCACCACGCCATGCCGGTGCTGTACCGGGTCGGCGGCCGGCTGCCGCTGCACTCGACCGGGGTCGGCCTGGTGCTGCTGGCCTTCGCCGCGCCCGAGGTGCAGGAGGAGGTGCTGTCCCAGCCGCTGATGCACGAGCCGGAGAAGGTCCCCGTCTCGCCGGCGGCGCTGCGCCGCAGCCTCGCCGAGATCCGCCGGGACGGCGCGGCCACCGTCCGCCGACGGGTCCCGCAGGCGCTGGTCACCGTCGCGGCACCGATCTTCGACAGCAGACGACCAGGTGACGGCCGCGGTGTCGGTGGTCGTCCCGCAGGAGCGGGCCGAACCCCGGCTGCTCGGTCGCGGCCGTGCGCACCGTCGCCCGGTCGATCTCCCGCGGCCTTGGCGCCCGGCGCGCCTCCGCCGATCGGCCGGACGCGCCCGGCGACTGACCGGGTTTCGCGGTCGAGTACCACTCCAGCAGGGCGAAACGGGTGCGAATCGCGGAATTACCCTGACCTGGTGTCACTCGGCAGGTGCGCCCGGCGACCGACCCGGGTTTCCTCGAATCTTGCCGCTCAATGGCAGGGCGCTGGGCAGTGCGGGTGCCGCTGCGTGATTCTCGCAAGAACCCGCCTCCGCACCTTGCCCCGCCCTGCCCGAGGAGCCAACGTTGCCCATCCATCCCGCCGTCGCGTCGAATCTCCACCTGCTCGAGGGGATCGATTCCTTCGAGGCCGGCCTGGCCGACCCGGTGACCCGTGCCCGGCTGGACGAGTTCATGTCCCACCGGGGCGCTCCCCCGCCACCGGCGGTCGACGTCCGCGCCAGACGTCGGCGCCGGGGCCGCACGGCCCCGTACCCGTGCGCATCTACCGCCGCGAGCGATGGCGACACGAACCGGCCGGGCCTGGTCTGGCTGCACGGCGGCGCGTTCGTCGGAGGCGACCTGGACATGCCCGAGGCCGACTGGGTCGCCCGGCAGATCTGCGACCGCGCCGGCGCGGTCGTCGTCAGCGTCGACTACCGACTGGCCGTCGGCGGCGTGACCTACCCGGTGCCGCACGACGACGTGGTGGCCGCGGTCCGCTGGGTGCGCGACTGCGCCGACGACCTCGGCATCGACCCGGAACCGGATCACCGTCGGCGGTGCCAGCGCCGGCGGCAACCTCGCGGCCGGCGCCACCCTGCGCCTGCGTGACGACGACAACTGGCTGCCGGCAGCACTTCTGCTCGCCTACACGACCACCCACGCGGTGGTGCCGCCGCCGAACGGCCGCGCTGACCGAATTGATGCGGCAGGTGCCCCGGTTGCTGCGTTTCTTGCCCGAGGACCGCCGACGGATCACCACGAACTACGTGGGCGGCGCGGAGAGCCGCGCCGACGGGTACGCGATGCCGGCGAACGCGCGTGCTCGACGGGCTGTGCCCGGTGGTGCTGCTGAACGCCGAGTACGACGACCTGCGCCCGTCCAGCGAGGCATTCGCCGCCGCAGCTGGCGGTGGCCGGCGTCGACGTCCGGCAGGTGCTGTTCCGCGGCATGCTGCACGGCTTCCTGAACATGCCGGCGACCATCGAACCGGTGGAGCGGGCGCTGGACCTGATGGCCGAGACAGTCGCCGGTACCGGCACTCTCGCCACCCGCTCGCTCCAGATGGCGGGAGCGTCGGCATGACTGCACCGCTCACCTTCCCCGATGGCTTCCTCTGGGGCGCGGCGACCGCGGCGCACCAGGTGGAGGGCAACAACGTCGGCAACCACTACTGGGAATGGGAACACGCGCCGCACAACCCGTTCGCCGAGCCCAGCGGGGACGCCGTCGACCACTACCACCGCTGGCCCGAGGACCTCGACCTGCTGGCCGGCGCCGGGCTCACCGCCTACCGGTTCAGCCTGGAGTGGAGCCGGATCGAGCCCGAGGAGGGCGAGTTCTCCCGGGCGGCGCTGGACCACTACCGGCGGATGCTCGACGGCTGCCGGGACCGCGGACTGGCCCCGATCGTCACACTGAACCACTTCACCACGCCCCGTTGGTTCCACAACGACGGCTCCTGGCGCAGCGAGCGGGCCGGCGACCGGTTCGCCCGGTACGTCGAGCTGACCCTGCCGGTCATCAAGGACGCGCACTGCGTCATCACGCTGAACGAGCCGAACCTGGCCGCGTGCCTGCCGGTGCTGGCCGGGATGGCCGCCCGCGGCGAGCCGGTCAACGGGCTGCCGAAACCCGACCAGAACCTGGTCGACGTGCTCCTGGCAGCTCACCGGCGCGGCCTGGAGGTGTTGCGCGGCAACGACTCCCCGCCGGTGGGTCTGGCGCTCGTCGGGCAGGAGTGGATCGCCGAAGACGGCGCGGACGAGCAGATGCAGGCCCATCGGGCCGCGATGGAGGACCAGTTCCTGGAGGCCGCCAAGGACTGCGACTTCGTCGGCATGCAGGTCTACAGCTGCGCCCGGATCGGCCCGGACGGCCCGGTGGCCGGCCCGCCCGAGATGATGACGGAGGCGCACATGGAGTTCCGTCCGCAGGCGCTGGGCGCCTCCGTCCGCCGGGTGCGCGAGGTGCTGCCCGCGATGCCGATCATGATCACCGAGAACGGCATCGCCACGGCCGATGACGCGCAGCGCATCGCCTACACGCAGGGGTCGCTGCAGGGTCTGCAGGCCGCCATCGCGGACGGCGCCGACGTGCGCGGGTACATGCACTGGAGCCTGCTGGACAACTTCGAGTGGTTCGCCGGGTACGCCCCGACCTTCGGTCTGATCGCCGTGGACCGGAGCACCTTCGTCCGGACGCCCAAACCCAGCCTGGCCTGGCTGGGTGACATCGCGCGTCGCAACGCGTTGCCCAGCGCCGGCTAGCACGGAGTCGAATTCTGCTGCCGCTCAATGGCAACACCGGGTGCGGCCGTCCGGGCGCTCACCCATGATCAAAGCCGTCACCGACGACAACCGCACCAATGGGAGAACCGATGAGCTTCGAATTCCTGATCGACCCCGAGCACGGTCCGCAATGGAAGAACCTGCTGCCCGGCCGGCCGGCCCCCTACGTGCTGCGCAAGGGCGAGGGCGAGCACTCGATGCTCTTCACCGACCTGTTCAGCGTGCTGCTGTCCGGTGACGAGACCAACAACCAGTTCGGCATCATCACCAGCGACTGCCCCGTCCGGCGACATCATCCCGACCCACTCGCACAACGAGACCCACGAGACGTTCTACCTGCTCGAGGGCAAGCTCCGGCTGTTCTTCGTGGACGCAGAGCGGCACGAAGACATCCGAAGCTGCTGACCCCGGGCGACTTCGGCTACGTGCCGGCCGGGACTCCGCACGCCTACCAGGTCGAGGAGGCGGCCCGGATCCTGGGCGTGATGACCGGCGGCTTCGAGCGGTTCTTCCAGCACATGGGCACCGTGACCGACAACGGCACCAAGGATCAGCCGCCGTTCATCCCGGACTTCCCGCGGATGAAGGCGGCCGCGCAGCAGCACAACATGCAGTTCATGCCGGACTTCGATGGCCGGACCCGACGCCTGAGTGCCCGCACCGCCGTGACCGCTGCCCCCTCACCTGGAGGATCCGCCCGCGCCACGCCCCGCCGTGCCGCCGCCCGCGCACGCGCCCGCTGCCGGACGCGCCGCACCGCAAGTGGCGTCGGGTTCTCGCCGGGGTCCCGTATGCCGCCATCCCCGGGATCCGGCCGCTCGAGCTGGATCTGTGGCTGCCCGCCGGCCGGCGACGAGCCGAGCCCGGTCGTGGTGTTCCTGCACGGCGGCGGCTGGCGGCTGGGCAGCCGGCACTCGGCCGGCCCCGCGTACGCCAAGGCCGACCCCGGTCCGTTCGAACTGGTCGCGCAGGCCGGCATCGCGGTGGCCAGCATCGACTACCGGCTCTCCGGTGAGGCGGTCTGGCCGGCCCAGTTGCACGACGCCAAGGCCGCCGTCCGCTGGCTGCGCGGCCGGGCGAGCGAACTGACCATCGACCCCGACCGGATCGCCGCGTGGGGCGAGTCCGCCGGCGGCCACCTGGCCGAACTGCTCGGCCTCACCGTCGACGACCCGGCGCTGGAGGGCGACGGTCGGCGTCGCCGGCCCGTCGAGCGCGGTCGCGGCCGTCGTCGCCTGGTACGCGCCGAGCGACGTCGCGCGCGGTCGCCACGGACATCGGCGGTGACCCGATGGACCCGTCGACCCGGGAGGCGCAGCTGCTGGGCGCCGCGCCGCCGACGGTGCCGGAGCTCGCCGCGCAGGCCAGCCCGATCAGCCACGTCGCGCCCGGCGCGCGCCGCCGTTCCTGCTGCTGCACGGCCGGGCCGACCGGATGGTGCCCGTGCGTCCAGAGCGAACGGCTGCACGCCGCACTGCTGGCGGCCGGCGCCGACGCCGAGCTGCACCTGTACGAGGGCGCCGACCACATGTGGCTGGGCGCGCCCGGACGCCGCGGCCGACGCGGTGCCCGGACGATCGAGTTCCTGCAGCGACAGTTCTCGATCCCGCCGGACGGCGAGCGAAACACCCAGGGAGACAACGCATGAGGATCGTCGGCAGTCAACGCCGGGCCAGGCGGCGGTACAGGTCGCGGCGCTGTCCGACGACGGCACCAAGGTCACGGTGATCGCCCCGCTGGCCGAGTTCTGGAGCGACGCGGCCGGATACCTCACCCGCGAGCCGGCCGGCCCGACCCTCGACGTCGCCGGCGGTGCGACTGGTCCCGCCGGTCCTCCCGGACGCCAGGGTGATCTGCATCGGGCTGAACTACCTCAAGCACGTCGCCGAGGGCAGCTACTCGGGCGACCCGCATACCGGAGTACCCGACGCTGTTCGCCCGCTGGCCCCGGTCGCTGACCGTGGACGGCGCCGAGGTGCCCGTGCCGTCGAACGAGGACGGCCTGGACTGGGAGGGCGAGATCGTCGCCTACGTCGGCGCGCCGCTGGTCGACGCCACCCCCGACGAGGCGCTGGCCGCCGTCGTCGGCTACTCGACGTTCAACGACCTGACCTGCCGCCGAGCGCAGAAGCTCACCTCGCAGTGGATCCTCGGGCAAGAACGGCGACAACTCCGGCCCGCTCGGCCCGATGGTTCCGGCGGCCGAGGTCGGCGACCTCCGCGACGGGCTGCGGGTGCAGACCCGGGTCAACGGCGAGACCGTCCAGGACGGCCGCACGGACCAGATGGTCTACACCGTCGGCGATACCCTCTCGCTCATCTCGCACACCTTCACCCTGCGTCCCGGCGACCTGCTGGCCACCGGCACCCCGTCCGGAGTCGGCTACGCGCCGGACGCCGCCGTGGCTGCTGCAGCCCGGTGACGTGGTCGAGGTCGAGGTCGAGCGCCTTGGCGTCCTGCGCAACACCATCGTCGGCAACGACGCCAGGCACACCAGTCCCGTCACGGCCTGATCGGCCGTCCGCAACGAGAGGCCGCGCGATGTCCGGCGAATTCCGCCAGTACCTGTTCCCGCACGACCATCCCCGGCTGGCCGAGGTCCGCGGCCTGGACCCGTACGCCTACCGCGACGTCGCCCGAACCCCGGGCACGTTCACCGGCGGCCTGGTCGAGGGCTGGACGCCGTTGTACCGGCAACGAGTTTCGCGGCATCACCGAGGACGGCACGCTGCGCGAGGACCTGCACCCGCTCGAACCGGCCCGGCCCGGGCGAGCAGGCGCCGGTGGCCGACATGGTCGCCGCGGCACGAGGACCTGCTCGCCGCCCTCGACGACGACGAGCCGGGCGCGGATCTGCCTACCCGGTCGACGCCGTCGAGTGGCAGACCTGGGCCAACCCGGAGTTCATGCAGTTCGACACCGGGCTGCGGCTGGAGTTCCAGCCGCCCGAGGTCCGCGAGGCCGCGCTGGCGCTGATGCGGGCGTCGCTGAGCCCCGAGGGCTACGAGCTGGCCCACGCCATGATGCTGATCAACGGATTCCTCGGCGAGATCGTCGGCCTGGAAACCGATTCTCAACGAGTTCAGCTACAACATCGCGCTCTACGGCGAACCCGACCTGCAGGCGCCGTGGGGCTGGCAGCTCTACGGTCACCACTGCGCCGTCAACTGCCTGGTCGTCGACGGCCGGATGGTGCTGTCCCCGGTCTTCCTGGGCGCCGAACCCAACGAGATCGACGCCGGTCCGCAGGCCGGCGCCGAGTCGTTCACCGAGCGGATCGAGCTCGGCACCGCGCTGATGGCCGCGCTGCCCGACGGAGCAGCGCCGCCGGGCCACGGTCTACGAGCAGATGGTCGACCCGGCCATGCCACCCGGCCGGGTGCATCCCGGCGACGAACGGCACCTGGCCGGGGCGTTCCAGGACAACCGGATCATCCCGCTCGAGGGCATCCGGGTCGCCGACATGCCCGTCGGCGGCACAGGAACTCGTGATGGCGATCGTCGAGCAATTCGTCCTGCTGCTGCCGCCGGGCCCGCGCGCGGCGCGGCTGCGGGAGATCAGCGAGCACCTGACCGAGACCTGGTTCTCGCTGGATCGGTGGGCACCAGCCCGGCGACGTCTTCTACTACCGCATCCAGTCGCCGGTCGTCATCGCCGAACTCGACCACCATTGCGGCGTCTTCCTCGACTACGACACCCCGCAGCCGTTCCACATCCACACCGTGCTGCGGACCCCGCACGGCAACGACTACGGCCGGGCCTACGTCCGGCAGTGGCAACAGCAGCCATCGGCCTGACGACGCGGTCATCGGCCTCGCTCTGCCACTCAATGGCATCGGGGCTAGGAACGACCGGTCGCCGTCGGTGATCATGTTGTGACGCGAATGATGCACACGGCACACGGCCGGGACCGCCAACCGTGGCCGACCGAGTCGAGCCGCACCGCAGATCGCCGCTCGCATCGATGTGGATCGACACATTCCAGAGAAAGGAGTCACCAGTGACCACCGTGCCCGCCCACGTCCCGGTGCTGATCGTCGGCGGCGGACCCAGTGGCCTGTCGGCCGCGATCGAGCTGGGCCGCCGCGGGATCGAGGTGCTCGTGGTCGAGCCCCGCACCCAGCTGGATCCGCTGCGCGCCCGGGCGAAGACCACCAGCGTGCGCACCATGGAGCACCTGCGCCGCTGGGGCATCGCCGACCGGCTGCGCGCCGCCGCGCCGCTGCCGGTCGACCACGCGCAGGACGTGGTCTTCTGCACGGGCCTGTTCGGCCACGAGATCACCCGCTTCAGCAACGCCTTCGCGCTCTGCGACGACCGCCGCAGGAGACGTTCGCCGAGTCCGGGTCAGCAGGCGCCGCAGTCGGTCGTCGAGTAGGTGCTGCGGCGAGGCCGCCGAGGAGCTGCCGACCGTCCGGCTGCTGATCGGCTGGCGGGCGCTGTCGATCACCGACGGCCCGGACCGGGCCAGCGCCGTCCTCGAGGACCCGCACGGCGAAACCTTCGAGGTGACGGCCGACTGGCTGCTCGGCTGCGACGGCAGCAGCGGGATCAGCCGCAGGGCCATCGGGGCCCGGTACGAGGGCTCGTCCGGCACGGTGCCCAACCTGTCAGCATCACCTTCGCCAGCCGCGCCCTGGAGGAACGGCCGGCCTGCGCGCTCGGCGATCCACTACTGGGTGATCGGCGCCGAACACGGCGGACTGATGGGCCGGCTCGACCTCGACGGCACCTGGTGGGCCATCGTCCAGGGCGTCGACGCCGAGGCCGACGACGTCGACGCGGCCGCGCTGGTGCGGTCGCTGGTCGGCGCCGACATCGACGTGCGAGGTGCTGGCGACCGATCCGTGGTCGGCCCGCATGCTGCTGGTCGACCGCTATCGCGGCGAACGGGTCTTCCTGGTCGGCGACACCGCGCACCTCAACCCGCCGTGGGGCGGCCACGGCTTCAACACCTGCGTCGGCGACGCGGTGAACATCGGCTGGAAGCTGGCCGCCGTCCTGCAGGGCTGGGCACCCGCCCGCCCTGCTGGACAGCTACGAGCCCGAACGACGGCCGGTCGCGAACCGCACCATCGCCGCCGCCGCCGGCCAGGAGGCGTTCCTGGCGCCGTCCTTCGCCGCCGCCGATCTCGACGCCGACGGACCGGCCGGTGAGGCGCTGCGCGCCGAGGTCGCCGCTGCGCGCTGCAGGTCAAGGATCCCGAGTTCCACAGCCTCGGACTGGTGCTGGGCTACGACTACCCGGACTCCCCGATCGTCGTCGCCGACGACGGTCCGCGACCGGACACCGGCGGTCGCCACCTACGTCCCGTCGGCCCATCCCGGGGCCCGGCTTCCGCACGCCTGGCTGCCCGACGGTCGGTCCGTCTACGACCTGCTCGGCGACGGCCTGACGCTGCTCCGGCTCGGTGCCGACGCCGACGCGCAGCCGTTGCTGTCGGCCGCGGCTCGGCGAGGAATCCCGCTGACCGTGGTCGACCTGAGCGACCTGCCGCAGCTTCGCCCGCGCTACGGCGCGGACCTGCTCGCTGGTCCGCCCGGACCAGCACGTCGCCTGGCGCGGGGACGCGGCCGAGGAACCGGAAGCCCTGCTGGCGAGGCTGACCGGGGCGGAGGTCGAGGCGCCGCTGGGCGTTGTCGGGTCGGCACACGCTCACTGAGCGGATGCCCTACTTCCGCGGACCGGCACTCTCCCGGACAACGAGAGTTGGCTCCACCAGAGAAAACTGGGCATCCGTCTGATTCAGCGCGGCCACCAGCATGTCGATGCACTGGTGCCCCAGGGTGTCCAGATCCTGCCGCACGGTGGTCAGTCCGGGCAGGAAGTGGGCGGCGCCCGGCATGTCGTCGAACCCGACGATCGACACGTCGTCCGGTATGCGAACGCCGGAATCGTGCATCGCCCGAATGAATCCCAGCGCCATCAGGTCGTTCGCCACGAAGACCGCTGACGGCATGCTCTTTCGTGCCAGCCACTGCAGTCCGATGCGGTGTCCGCTGGCCGCGGTCCAGTCGCCCGCGGCCAGTGGACCAGGCCGCACGCCGAGCTCGGCGAGTTCCAGGCGCCAACCCTTGCGCCGGGCGGTGGCGTCGAACCACGGCTCCGGTCCGGCGATGTGGCCGACCCGGGTGTGCCCGAGCTCGATGAGGTGACCGGTGGCGAGCCGGGCCCCCCGCTCCTGGTCGATGGCGGTGATCTGAACGCCTCGGGCCGGTTCGGCTCCGGCCGCCACCATCACCACCGGGACGTCGGTGATGAATGGTTCGGCCATGTGCACCAGCGCGGCCTCGGGCGCGATGACCACGATGCCTTCGACGCCCTGATCGCCGAAGTGGTCGAGCACGTCCTTGACGGCGGGGGGTTCGATGCTGCGGAGCCCGGCGACGCTCAAATAGAAACCCGCGTCGCGGGCCGCCCGCTCGACGCCGACCAGCGTGGTACTTGGTCCCCAGAACGGCGAGACACTGGTGATCACGCCGATGATGTTGGACCGCCGGGTGACCAGGGTGCGGGCCGCGACGTTCCGCCGGTACCCGAGTTCGACGATCGCCTCCTGCACCCGGCGCCGGGTCTCCTCCCGGACGCTGGGGTGCGAGTTGATCACCCGGCTCACCGTCTGGTGGCTGACCCCGGCCAGTCTGGCGACGTCGTACAGGCCGGGCGGGCGGGCCCGCGGTGGAGTGGACATTCGCGTCCCCTCTCCGCCCGGGCGCCAGGGATCCGGGACCGGCTGTGCATCAGCCGCTTTCATCGTCGCCTTCGGGTTGCGACGAGCCGTTGCAAGACAATGAAGAACAGACACCAACACGCCGATCATCACCCGGGTCCATCCGGTGTTCAGATCGCCGTCGAACTCCTTGTACGCGTAGATCGTAGCCAGCACCAGGACGCCCAGCATGCGACCCGAGCACGTAACCGGAACCGCCGGACAGCAGCGTCCCGCCGATCACCACGGCGGCGATCGCGTTGAGCTCGTAGCCGATGCCCGCCACCGGGTCGCCGGACGCGGTGTAGAACGCGAACAGCAGGCCGGCGATGCCGGCGCAGAATCCGCTGATCACGTAGACGCTGATCTTGGTCCGGTCGACCCGCAGACCCATCAGCCGCGCCGACGGCTCGTTGCCGCCGACCGCGTAGACGGTGCGGCCGAACCGGCTGTAGTGCAGCACCACGAAGGCCACCACCAGCACCGCGATGCTGATCACGACCGACGGCGTGGTGTAGACGTCGGTCACCCGCACCCGCCCGCGCAGATTGACGGTCTCCTGCTCCCACAGGTTGATGTGCGCCAGGTTCATCCACTCGAAGAAGCCGTCATTGATCGCGATCGACCGGTCGGTGATCACCAGACACAGGCCGCGGGCCAGGAACATCGCGGCCAGCGTGGCGATGAAGGGTTGGATCTCGAACCGGCTGATCATGATGCCGACCACCAGCCCGAGCGCCGATGCCGCCAGCAGGACAATCGGAACGACAAGGGCCGCCGACCAACCGGCCTGCAGCAGGCTGGCCGCGATCACCGAACCGAGGGCCATCACGGCACCGACGGACAGGTCGATGCCGCCGCTGAGAATGACGAAGGTCATCCCGACGGCCAGCGGAATGAGAAAGACATTCTTGCCCAACAGGTCCAGGATCGCCTGTCCGGAGGTGAAATTCGGATACAGCAGCCGGCCGACGACCAGCATGATGAGCAGCAGCAGCGCGGTCACACCGATCTGGGTGTACTGCTCGAAACGCTGGCCGAAACGGCGGCGAGACCGTGCCGCGTCGGTGGCGGCGATGGAGGTGCTCATGGGGTCGCCTTCACCGAACGGGTGCCTTGCGCCTCGGGGGCGTGCGGCACATCGGCCGATGGCCGGTCCGGCCCGCTCGGAGCAGCCGGCGGACCGGGTTCGCGGCGACGACTGCTCGGACGCCCCCAGCGCAGCACGTTCAGCAGCCAACCCCTGACCCGAGACGACTGCAGCAGGCAGACCACGATGACCACGCAGGCCTTGAACACGTCGGTGCTGCGCGCGGAGATGGCGATGACCACGAACGCGTCCATCGTCTCGATGATGAACGCACCGATCAGCGTGCCGGCCAACGAGAATCGACCACCGGCCAGCGACGTGCCGCCGATGACGACGGCCAGGATGGCGTCCAGTTCGATGAACAGGCCGATCGAATTGGGGTCGGCCGACGTGGAATTCGAGGTGAGCATCAATCCCGCAAGGCCCGCGCACAGGCCGCTGAAGACGTACACCAGGAAGATGATCGACCGGGCCCGGACGCCGGCGAGCCGGCTCGCCTCGGGATTGACGCCCACCGACTCGATCAGGGTGCCGAGAGCCGTCTTCCGGGTGAGCACCGCGGTCAGCGCGAAGATGCCGCCGGCCAGCAGGATCGAGAACGGCACGGCCAGCAGGTAGCCGCCGCCGATCAGCTTGTACGCCGGCGAGTTGTCCGGGTAGAGGATCTTCTCGTCGGTGATGACCTGGGCCAGGCCGCGTCCGGCGACCATCAGCACCAGGGTCGCCACGATCGGCTGGATGCCGAGAACGGCCACCAGGAAACCGTTCCAGGCGCCGGCAACAAGGGCCATCAACAGCGCGACGGCCACCGCGGTCAGCACGACCCCGACCGAACCACCGCCGTTCGAGATGATGTACATCGATGCCCACGAGCCGGAGATGGCGGCGACCGCGCCGACCGACAGGTCGATGCCGCGGGTGGCGATGACCAGAGTCATGCCCGAGCGCGACCAGGACCACCGGCGCCGCGCGGCGCAGGATGTCGATCGGCGCCCCGTACAGATTCCCGTCGCGCACGGTGATGTCGAAGAAGGAGTGGTTCCACAGCAGGTTGGCCAGCAGCAGCGCGATCAGCACGACCGCCGGCCACAGCAGCCGATTGCCGGTGAGTTTCGTCATGCCGATCATGTCCGCTCGCCGAGGCTCGCTCATGCCGGCTGCGCTTCCGCCGCGATGATCCCCATGATGTCCTCGACCGTGGTGGCCTCGCTGTTCACGATCTCGGCGACCTTCCGGCGGTCACGCAGGATGCCGATGCGGTGCGACAACCGGAGCACCTCCTCGAGTTCGGCGGAGATGAAGATGACGGCCATGCCCCGTTCGGAGAGTCCGGCGACGAGTTTCTGGATCTGCGCCTTGGCGCCGACATCGATGCCGCGGGTCGGTTCGTCAAGGATCAGCAGGTTGGGTTCGGTGAGCAGCCAGCGGGCGAGCAGCACCTTCTGCTGATTGCCGCCGGACAGGTTCCGCACCAGGGTGTCCGGACTCGTCGGCCGGATGTCGAGGGCCTTGATGTAGCGGTCGGCCATCTCATCGGCCTGCCGGCGTGGGATCTGCCGGGTCCACCCGCGCTCGGCCTGCATGGCGAGCACGATGTTGCTGCGCACGCTGAGATCGCCGATCAGGCCCTCGGACCTGCCGATTCTCCGAGGCGAAGGCGATCTTGTGATTCAGCGCGAGACGCGGGCCGCGGAGCTTGACCTCCTCGCCGGCGATCGTGGTGGTCCCGGTGTCGCTGCGATCGGCTCCGTAGAGCAGGCGGACCATTTCGGTGCGCCCGGATCCGAGCAGACCGGCCAGCCCGAGGATCTCACCGGGGTGCACCTCCAGGTCGTACGGCTCGATGGATCCCTTGCGGCCCAACTCCTTCGCCGCGAGGTAGGCACCGCCCTCGATGCGCTCCACCGCCTCTCGCTTGGTCCCTTCCTCGAGCGCCTCCAGCGCGGCCAGATCCTTGCCGATCATCTTGGAGACCAACTGCAGTCGGGGCAGCTCGGCGGCGAGGTATTCGCCGACCAATTCACCGTTGCGCAGCACCGTGATGCGATCGGAGATCTGGTAGGTCTGGTCCAGGAAGTGCGAGACGAACAGCACCGCAACGCCCTGGTCGCGAACCTGCCGGATCACGGCCATCAGTTCGGCGACTTCCTTGACATCCAGCGACGACGTCGGTTCGTCCAGCACCAGCACCTCGGCATTGACGTCGATCGCCCGGCCGATGGCGACCAGTTGTTGGACCGCGATCGAGTGGGCGCTGAGCATCGATCCGGGGTCGATGTCCAGGTTGAGCCCGTGCAGCACGGTGGCAGCGTGCTTGCGCATCCGCCGAAAGTCGATCAGGCCGAGGCGGCGCGGTTCCCGGCCCAGCATGATGTTCTCCGCGACCGTCAGGTTGGTGACCAGGTTGACCTCCTGGTAGACGGTCGCGATGCCGGCCTGCTCCGCCTGTCCCGGCCCGGAGAACGCGACGTCGGTGCCGTGCACCGAGATGGATCCGGAATCGATCGAGTAGACCCCGGTCAGGGCCTTGATCAGGGTGGACTTCCCGGCTCCGTTCTCCCCCATCAGCGCGTGCACCTCGCCCGGGAACAACCGGAACGAAACGTTCTGCAGCGCCTTCACTCCCGGGAACGAGATGGTGATGTCGCGCATCTGCACGACCGGCCGGTCGGCGGCGACCCGCGGCTCGTTCGGCATCCCCGGCTCCCTCTCACGCGATCGGTGCGCCGGGCCGCGGCGCGGCAACTGAGAACGGGACGCCCGGATCCGAAGAGCAGATCCGGGCGTCCCAATTGTCGGTCAGTACAGGCGATCCGGCAGGGCCGCCGTCGCCTGCTCCTGGTCGAAGGTGGCCTCGATGGTGATCACCCTGGCCGGGATCTCCTGATCGGACAGCACGCCGCTGGCGGCCTGGAACAGTTGCTCACCCAGCAGCGGCGAGCACTCGACGATGAAGTTGATCTTGCCGGCGGACAGCGCCTCCATGCCGGCCTTGACCGCATCGACGGTGACGATCTTGATGTCCTTGCCGGGCACCTTGCCGGCCGCCTCGATGGCCTCGATCGCGCCGAGTCCCATGTCGTCGTTGTGGGCGTAGACCAGGTCGATGTTCGGGTAGGTGGCCAGGAAGCCCTCCATGACCTTCTTGCCGCCGTCCCGGGTGAAGTCACCGGTCTGCGACGCCAGCGTCTTGAACTTCGGGTCGGAGCCGAGGATGTTGGCCCATCCGGTCGCCCGGTCGTTGGCCGGCGCGGATCCGGTGGTGCCCTCGAGCACCACCATGTTCACGTTGCTGGCGTCGGCGAATTCCCCCTTCGCCCAGGTGGCCGCCTTCTCGCCCTCCTTGATGAAGTCCGAGCCGATGAACGTCTTGTACAGGCTTGGATCGGAGTCCACCGAGCGGTCGGTCAGCACCACCGGGATGCCGGCCGCCTTCGCCTCCTGCAGCACGGCGTCCCAGCCGGTCTCCACCACCGGCGAGAACGCGATCAGGTCGACGCCCTGGGTGATGAAGGTCTTGATCGATGAGATCTGCTTGGCCTGATCGCCTTCGGCGGAGGTGAATTGCAGGTCGACACCGTACTTCTCGGCGGTGGACTTGATGTAGTCGGTGTTTGCGCTGCGCCAACCACTTTCCGACCCGACCTGGGCGAACCCGATGACCGCATCCTTGAGGACCGCCGGATCAACTTGGGGCAGTTCACCTCCGGCCGCGGCCGGAGGTGCGCTCGACGCGGCCGCACTGCCGGCGGCCGCCGTGTCCGAGGCTGCGGCGGCGCTGGTGCTGGACGTGCTGGTGCTCGCGTTGCTTCCGCACGCTGCCAGGGCGAGCGCAGCGACTGCTGCCGCCGCAAAGACGGCCAACTTTCTGGTGACCACGTATGTTCCTCCGACGCTGGATGAACCCGATCGGAAAAGGGCCGGATCGTAGGTGTGGAGGCCGACTGGCCAGGCCGCCTCTGCATTCGGCCACTGCCGGGCTCCCACGCTGCTCGACCCTTTGGGGTGAGGTGCGAGGAGGGCCGGCAAAGGCCGTCCTTCCGATCTCGGGCGCTTCTCGACAAGGGCGGGGGTCCTGACCCGCTTCGCTAAAGTTAACGCTCACACGCCACGAGTCAAGGGGGTTGGGTCACATTTTCGTATCGACGGCCCAACCCGGCAGGACCCGCGACACCCGGGCGGACGGTGCCTAAGCTCTGCAGGATGACGTCAACGATGACAACTGGCACCACCACGACCCGGGTCCCGCTCATCATCGGCGGCGGGCCGGCCGACCCGTCCGGCGGACGCTACTTCGACACGATCAGCCAGTTGACCGGGCGACCGATCGCATCGGTGGCAGCGGCCGACGCCGATGACGCCAGGCGCGCAGTGGACGCCGCCGCCGCCGCTGCCCCGGGGTGGGCCGACACTCCGCCCGGCGAACGACGACGGATCCTGGAGACCGCCGCCGGGCTGCTCACCGAACGAACCGCCGACATTGCCGCCACCATGGGACGGGAGATGGGCGCGGCCGCCGGCTGGTGTGGATTCAACGCCATGTTGGCCGCGAACATGCTCCGCGAGGCAGCGGCCCAGGTGTACTCGACCGTCGGTCAGGTCATCGGGTCGGATGTTCCCGGGCTGACCGCGATGGCCGTACGCGAACCGGCCGGCGTCGTCGTCGGCATCGCACCGTGGAACGCGCCGCTGATCCTCGGGGTCCGGGCGGTGGCCATGCCACTGGCGTGCGGAAACACGGTGGTACTGAAGGCTTCCGAGCAGACGCCGGCAACGCACGCGGCCATCATCGCCTGCCTGAATGACGCCGGCCTACCGGCCGGGGTGGCCAACCTCATCACCAACGAACCGGCCGACGCCGCCGACGTCGTCGACGCCCTGATCACCCACCCGGCCGTGCGGGTCATCAACTTCACCGGGTCGACCGCGGTGGGCCGGATCATCGCCGAGAAGGCCGGCCGGCACCTGAAGCGTTGCGTCCTGGAGTTGGGCGGCAAGGCCCCGTTCGTCGTCCTGGCCGATGCCGACCTGGAGGCGGCCGCCGCCGCGGCGTCCTTCGGGGCTTTCATGAACCAGGGCCAGATCTGCATGTCCACCGAGCGAATCATCGTCGACAGATCCGTCGCCGGGGAATTCACCCGGTTGCTGGCCGAGCGCGCTGCCGCGCTGGTCGTGGGTGATCCGGATGACCCGGGCACCCAGATCGGTCCGATGGTTCATGCCAAGGCCGTCAACCACGTCTCCGATCTGGTGCGGGACGCCATCGACAACGGGGCTTCGGTCGTCACCGGCGGCACCGCCGACGGCCTGTTCTATCCGCCGACGGTGCTGGCCGGCGTGACGCGCTCGGCCCGGGTCTACAGCGAGGAGTCGTTCGGCCCGTTGGCCCCGATCATCGAGGTGGACGGGGTGGAGGAAGCCATCGGCATCGCCAACGACACCCAGTACGGGCTGGCCGCCGCCCTGTTCACCCGGGATGTCGGACGCGGCCTGAATGTGGCCAGGCGGATCAAGTCCGGGATCTGCCATATCAATGGCGCGACGGTGCACGACGAGGCGCAGATGCCATTCGGCGGCGTGAAGGCCAGCGGCTACGGGCGATTCGGTTCCGCCGCCGCCATCGAAGAATTCACCGAACTCCGCTGGATCACCATTTCCACCCAGGAACGGCAGTATCCAATCTGAAACACCCCCACATCCCCGCCCCGGCAGACACCGGGACGGGGGCGGTGGGATGCGGCCTGAACTAGAACTGCGACAACTGGGCCTGGGGCAGGGTCACCGTCCGGGATCCCAAATCCAGCACGGTCTTTCCGTCGACCGTGCTGGCGTGCGTGGACAGCCATTCCTGCCCGCTCGGCGCCAGCCTGTTCACCGGCGCAGCCGCCGCGTCGATTTGGATGTCGTCGCCGTCGCCGCCGTCGAGGACGTCGGCCCCAGGACCGCCGAGCAGGACGTCGTCACCGGCGCCACCGGTGATGGTGTCGTTGCCTTCACCGCCGATCAGCACGTCGTCGCCGTCGCCGCCGTTCTCCGCCAGCAGCGCCGCGTCGGCGTGCAGGCCGGAGGCGTCCACGACGTCATCGCCGGCCAGAGTATTGACGGTCACCCGATCATTGCCGGGACCGGCGCCGGTCACCGAGATCCTCGCCTGCAGGCCGGTGATATCGGTTGCGCCGGTCTGTCCGGCCAGCACGACCACGTCATCGCCCGCGGTGGCGTTGACGACGACGTTGTCCGCGGACAGGTCGTCACCTCCACCGTTGGCTGCGAGGTCGGTGGTGATGTTGCCGAGGTCGGTTCCGCTGAGGTCGTTGACGACCAGGGTGTCGCTGCCGCCCACGGCGTTGATGTCGAACGCCTCGACGTCATTGGTGTCCATGGTCACCGCGCCGACATTGCGCGACAGCCGCACCCGGCCGCCGTTCGCGGAGACGTCCATGTTCTCAGAAGCGTTGCTGCCGTTGAAGACCAGGCTGTCCGTGCCGTCCTGGCCCTCCACGGTGTCGTTCCCGTCACCCGGATTCCAGACGAAGGAATCGTCACCGGCCCCGAGCAGGGCAACGTCATTGCCCTGCCTGCCATTGACGACATCGCTGCCGTCGCCGCCGAGCAGGGTGTCGGCACCATTCGAGCCGGCGAGATTGTCGGCGCCGCCGCCGCCGTCGACGGTGATCTTGATGAGCCCCGCGAGATTGCCTGCGGCGCTGTAGGAGTCGTCGCCACCGTTGGCGTTGAGTACCAGGTTCTCCGAGGTGCCGATGTCGATGGAGAACGGCGCCGGGGTCACCCGGTCGAATCGCACCCGGGCCCCGTTGGCGGTCGTGGTGAATTGCTCGGCACCGTTGCCGCCGTTGACCTCGACGGTGTCGGTTTCGGTGCCGCCCTCGTTCAGATCCGTGTCGTCGCCGGGATTCCAGATCATCCGGTCGATGCCGCCCTGGCCGAAGGCCTGGTCGTCGGCGTCGCCGCCGGTGATCACGTCGTTCTCGGTACCGCCGAAAAGCTGATCCGGGCCGCCCTTGCCGAGCAGGGTGTCGTTGCCGCCCTGCCCGAAGATCAGGTCGGCGCCGGAGCCTCCGGTCAGCACGTCGTTGCCCTCGCCGCCGAACAGTTGGGCGCGCGGCAACGCACCGTTGGCCTCGCTCAGCGCGATCACATCGGCGCCGCCCAGGCCGAAGACCGAGATCAGCGTCGTGTTGGCCACTGTCGGCGCACCGCCGGCCACCGAGATCGCGCCGCCGTTGACCAGGATCGCTCCTGCGGCGTTCCGGCTGATGGTGATGGCGTTGTCGGCGTTGTCCCCGAATACGCTGACCACCCCGGCGCTGAAGGTCGCCGTCGTCGCCGCACTCGCCGGTGCCGCGGTGGCCAGCAACGCTCCGCCGCTGATCACTGCCGTCGCGACGACGGGGCCAACCTTGCGGCGCCACGCGCTGGTGTTGTGTTGTTGTTCCACGTGAAGAACTCTCCGTTCGCTGCCTGCGATGCGCCGGCCATGTCGGCCGGTCCCGCAGAGCGATACGGAGTACTGCCACAAACGGTTCTCAGCTCGTGCACAGCGGGTTCACCGCGGCAGCGTCAGGTCCAGCTCGAGCCAGCGCGCCAGATCTTCGATCTCGTCGTGCACCGCGGCGGCCAACGCCGCGTCGAAAGGCACGTCCTGATGGATCGCGTCGACGCGCAGCACGCCGGACTTTCGGTCGGCGGTCGCGTCGAGCTTTCCCACCAGCCGATCGCCGTACAGGATCGGCAGCGCGAAGTACCCCCAACGGCGCTTGGCGGCGGGTTTGTACATCTCCAATTGATAGTCGAACTCGAAGATTTCGACCGTGCGTTTGCGGTCGTGGATCAGCCGGTCGAAGGGCGACAAAAGCGCCGCTCGTCCGGAGAACGGTTGGGCCAGAAGGGCTGGGTCGACGCGCCACGCGCCCTTGACGCCCTCGACGACGGCCGGCTCACCCGCCTCGCCCACGTCCGCCGGCTCGACCGGGCATTCCGGCCCGCGGGCCCGCGCAATTCCCAGCGCTTGCAGGCGCCGCTGGTTCCGTAGCTGCAGCGCCTCGTTCCGGTCGATGATGGGCTCGTCCGGGTAGACACGGGCCGCCAGGTCCCACAGCCGGTCGCTGCCCCGGCGCCCGGCGATCGCCACCTCGCCGCGCAGCACCATGAATTCGAGCAATTGGGTGACGTTGCGGTTGTTGGTCCAGCCGGTCGAGCGCCATGCCGCGGCGCAGGTGTCCGGGAGATCGCGCGACGGCAGCGGCCCAGCAGCGTCAAGCCTTTGCAGGATGTCCAGCCGGCAGGCATTGTTGGCTCGCACCCAGTCGCGGTGGGACACCCGCCAGCCGGCGAGGTCTCCCCGATCCGCCGACTCCCAGGCGGCCATGTCCGCGCGATACAGCGCCAGGTCCGCACTGGGCCTGATCATCGCCCGCAGTTCGAGCAGCGCCCGATCCGCCAATGCTGTGGTCAGCCGGGCCGGCGAGTACGACGACCCAAGACGGCTCCAGGCCACCAGATCGGCATTGGGCGCGATCGCGGCGATCGGATCGATCTGCAACAAGGTCAGCCGGCGCACCACGTCGAGCAGCTCGGCCGGCCGGTGGCGATCCAACAGTTGCGCACGCACCGCGATGCGGCGCGCGTCGAGGCGGGACAGCTGATGGGCGGTCACGATGCCGAGGTTAAGGGACGTGGCGAACCGTGCCGGGTAGTGGCCAGGCGATCGCCACTCGCAGCTCGACGAGGCGACAGGTCGCACCGAGCGGCTGTGGGCACCGAGTGGTTGTGGGCACCGCCACAGGGCGCGGTGTTAGCTGTTTAGCTCATCCGCCAGCTAATCTGCTAACAACAGTGGTGGAATGAACCCCGCCACCCACTTGACCGATGCGACCCAGCAGGAGGGAACGAACAATGCCCGACGCCCCGACCCGGCCCTACGACATCACCGAGCCCGCGCCGCTGCCCGACCCGGCGGCCCAGCCCGTTCGCTCCCCGACCCTCGAGGATGAATTCCTGCAGACGGCCTGCACGCTCGCCCGCGGGCGCACCGTGTGGACCCCCGGCCCCGGGCACGACACCGAGGATCTGCCATGGCTCAAGGGTGCCGCCGCCGCGTGACCCCAAGTCGCCTGCGACGAAGTCGTCAGGCGCAATCGAGCACAAGTCGCCTGCGACGAAGTCGTCAGGCGCAATCCAGCACAAGTCGCCTGCGACGAAGTCGTCAGGCGCGATCGAGCACAGAGTGACTGTCTGGCGTTGTTTGCCGGACAGTCTCCAGTAGCGTCGCCCGAGTGACGGGCGGCGGCGGGTGACCACGACAGCACCCGGGGTTCCCCAGCTTCAGGCGATCGCGGCCGCGGCCGCGCAGGACGCCGGCGGCCTGTCCGTCGATCTGCTGGCAGATTTCCTGCCGGTGCTTCTCGACCGGGTCGCGTCGGGGAACCGATTGCCGTCCAGCGCATTGGCCGGGTACGGCAAGTCCGGTCGGGCGGCTGCAACCAGCGGAGTCGCGTTGCGGGCATTGCTCGACCTCTATCTGTCGGCCGCCTGGCGGCTTTGGCGTCATCTCCCGGTGGTGGCCGACGCGGCCGGTGGCTCGGCAGCGCTGGTCGATGCCGGGGAGCTCATGCTGCGGGCGGTCGACGACGTGGTGGCCGTGCTGACCGAGGGATACCAGTTGGCTCGGCGGGATCTGGTCTCGGCCCAGGCCACCCAACGCCGCGAGTTCGTCGACGATCTGTTGCTCGGCGGAGCACAGGCCTTCGCCGGGCTCGTCGAGCGGGCGGGGCTGTTCGGGCTGAATCTCGCCGGCCCGCACGCCGTCGTCGTGGTCACGGCGGACAGGCCCTTCACCGACTCGTCTCCGCTGACCGGGGTGCTGGAGCGCTCGATCCTCGGCGCCAAGGCCGACGCCGACGCCCTGGTGACCACCAAGGACGGGCACCTGGTGGTGATTTTCGCGGCCCCGGATCGCACGGCGATTGCCGGGGTGATCGACGCCCTCACCAGCCACCTGCCCGGGTCCACCCCGGGCGTTCGGTTGCAGCGGACCGCGCAGGTCGGGTCCTGGCGGCTGGGCGCCGGGCAGGCCCAGCAGGGGCCGGCGGGCGTTCGGTTGTCCTTCGAACAGGCTCGGGAGGCCCTGGAGCTGAGCGCCCGACTGGGCGGCAGCGAGCAGGTGGTGGACGCCGCGGACCTGCTGTTGTACCGGGTGCTGGTCCGCGACGAAACCGCGATGCGGGAGTTGATGGACGCGGTCCTGACGCCGTTGGCCGCGGCCAGGGGCGGGGCCGATCCGTTGCTGCAGCACCCTCGAGGCCTATTTCGCCGCCGGCGGTAACGCCTCACTCAGCGCGCGATCGCTGCACCTGTCGGTCCGGGCGCTGACCTATCGGCTGGAGAAGATCGCCGAGCTGACCGGGCGGGACCCCGCCGACCCGACCCAACGCTTCGAACTGCAGACCGCCGTGGTGGGTGCCCGGCTCCTGGGATGGCCAGGTCGGGCCTGAGTTCCGATCTGGCCTGAGCAACGATGCTTGCCGACTATCGGCAACCGAAGGCGACGGATCTTGGCGGTGTTCTGCCGTGGATCGGCAGCAAAGAAATCGGCACCCTGGAGAAGTCGGTGCCAACCCGCACCGATCTCCAGCACCGAAATGAAGGATCTGCCATGACCGTTCCACTCTGGGCCTGGGCCGCTTTCGGCGCCGTGGTCCTGATCATGTTGTCCATCGACCTGCTCGCGCACCGCGGCGCGCACATCATCAAGTTCAAGGAAGCGGCCATCTGGAGCGCCGTCTGGGTCGGCCTCTCGCTTGCCTTCGCGGTCGTCATCTTCTTCACCATGGGCAGCGGCCCGGCCGTCGACTTCACCACCGCGTGGCTGTTGGAGAAATCGCTGAGCGTCGACAACCTGTTCGTCTTCGCGCTGATCTTCGGCTACTTCCAGGTGCCCCGCGAGTACCAGCACCGGGTGCTGTTCTACGGCGTCATCGGCGCCCTGGTCTTCCGTGGCATCTTCCTGGCGCTCGGCGTCGCGATCGTCTCCACGTTCACGGCCGTGCTGTTCGTCTTCGGCGCCATCCTGATCTACAGCGCGATCAAACTGCTCAAAGATGACGACGACGCGATTGACCCGGGCAAGAGTTTCGCGGTCCGGCTGCTGCGCAAGCTGATCCCGGTGTCCGACGAATACCGCGGCACCAAGTTCTTCTACAAGGAAGCCGGCAAGCGGATCGCCACCCCGCTGCTCGCCGTCGTGGTCGCCATCGAGGCGGCCGACCTGGTGTTCGCCGTGGACAGCGTCCCTGCAGTGCTAGCGGTCAGCGACAACACCTTCATCATCTATTCCAGCAACGCTTTCGCCATCCTCGGCCTGCGCGCGCTGTACTTCCTGCTGGCCGGGATGCTGAAGAAGTTCCACTACCTGGGTAAGGGCCTCGCGTTCATCCTCGCCTTCATCGGCGTGAAGCTGTTCCTGCAGGCCGGGCACAAGGTCATCTCGACCTCCATTCCGGAGATCCCGTCGCTGGTCTCGCTGGGCGTGATCGTGGTAGCCCTGACCGTCGCGATCGTCGCCTCGTTGATGAACCCGCTGCCGGCGGAGGACGAGCCGGTCGAGGACGGCACGCCGGTCGAAGGTGGCACGGTAGTCGAGGGCGGCACCGTCAATGGCCTCGATGCCCGCGTCGACCCGAACCCGGACGCGGCCGAAGGCATGACCCAGGAGGAACGGTCGATTCAGCCGACCAGGGGCTGAACCGCATCGAAGGCCTGTTCGGCGAGCACGGCGAGGATTCGGGCCGCGGCTGGTTCCGTTGATCCGGCCAGCACGAGCCGCCGACCCTCGTCGTGCACCGACCGGAGCACGCCGGACAACGTGGCGGCCCGAACGCGCACGATCACCGGAACCGCGGTCCGATCGGCGGCCGGCGACGTGTCGGCCGCCATCGCCTGGGCCAACCGGACCTCGCGCTGCTCCCACATCTCCCGCTCCGCCGCGAGCAGCGTGGCGCTGCCGGTGACCAGCCGATCGAAGGCCACCCCGTGCGGGCCGAGCGTCGGGTCGCCGGCAGCCAGGCCGGCCCGGAACCAGCCCCGGACCGCATCGGTCACCGTTTGTCCGGCCGGTCGGTGCCGCACGGCGTCGGCCGGCCCGCTCACCACGTGCTCTCGCATGTCGAAGACCAGGTCCTCCTTGCGTGGGAAGTAATTGGTGACCGTCATCTTCGAGACCTGCGCGGCGGCCGCGACCTCACCGATGGTCACCCGGTCGAAGCCGCGCTGCACGAACAGCTGGGTGGCGATGCCGGAGATCGACGCGCGGGTGGCCTCCTTCTTGCGCTCCCGCAGCGGCCCGCTGGTCATGCGGGTCAGGCTAGGCGACACCTTAGGTCCATGACAAATGTCATTGGACTATCAACTTAGGTCGGACCTAATATCTAGCCATGACCATCCGATCCGAACAGCGTCAGGACGGATCTACAACGAAAGATTCGCCCCGACAGACCCCGCGCGGGCTGGCCAGTGCCCTCAAGCCGCTGGCCGTCGACATCGCAACACCGATCGCCATCTACTACCTGCTGACCGACGTGTTCGGAGTGCCGCTGGTCTCCGCACTGGCGGCGTCCAGCGTTCTGCCCATCCTGCGCACGGTGTCCGGTGTGGTGAGGGAGAGGCGGATCAATGTCCTCGCCGCGCTGATGCTGACGGTCAACCTCGGCGGCATCGCGCTGAACTTCCTCACCGGTGATGCCCGGGTGATGATCGCCAAGGACTCCGGGGTCAGCTCGATCACCGGGCTGGTCATGCTGTGGTCGGTGTTGCGAAGCCGCCCGGTGATGACGGCCGCGTTGGAGCCCTACCTGACCAGAGGTCATCCGCGGCGGATCGCCGCCTGGCAGCGGCTATGCGCGGAATCGGCGGTGTTTCGCCGGCACCTTGCCCGCTACACCCTGATCTGGGCCGTCGCGCTGCTCACCGAATGCGCGACCCGGATCGTCGGCGCATTCACCCTTCCGGTCACCACCATGGTCTGGCTGTCCTCGGTCCTGGTGATCACCGCGATCGCCTTCGCCATCGTCGTCGGGGGCGCGGTCACCGTGCCGATGGACAGGATGCTGACCGATGACGCGACCGAAGAATCTGTCGTCCACCCGGCCGACAGCTCAGGGCGAACCACCCTTCCCACCCCACCCAGCAAGGAGGAACTGGCCCCATGATCAACGGAATCAATTACGACACCGGGTTTTTCGTCGGCGAGGACTCGCGTCCCGACTTCGATGAAGCCACCGCCGCCCGCGAGATGCGGATCATCGCCGACGATCTGCACTGTGACGCGGTCCGGATCTCCGGCGGCGACCCGGAACGGATCGAGGCCGCGGCCGTGCACGCCGCCGAAGCGGGAATGCAGGTCTGGTTCGCCCCGTTCCCGGTGGACCTGGAACCGGCAGCGATGGTGGAAGTGCTGCGGGACAGCGCATCCCGTGCCGAACGGCTGCGCGCCGGCGGCGCCGACGTTGTCCTGGTGACGGGCTGCGAGATCAGCCTCTTCGGCCAGGGCCTGATCGCCGGCGCGACCATGCCGGACCGGGTCAACACCCTGATGGCGGGTGGGCCGGACCTGAGCAACACCCAGCGGGCGACCCAGCAGTGCCTGGACGACATGCTGGCCGTCGCCAGGTCGACCTTCGGCGGCCCGGTCAGCTATGCCAGCGGGATCTGGGAGGACATCGACTGGTCGGGCTTCGACATGGTCGGCATCGACGGCTACCGCGACGAGCAGAACGCCCCGTACTACCGCCAACTGCTCGCCCGGGGCCACCGGCACGGCAAGCCAGTTGTCGTCACCGAGTTCGGCTGTTGCACGTACCGCGGCGCCGGAGCCCGCGGCGGCATGGGCTGGATGGTTGCCGATTGGACCGCCGACCCACCGCTGGACGGCACGCTGCAGCGTGACGAACAGGAGCAGGTGGACTACTTCACCCAGAGCATGCAGGCGTTCGTGGACTCAGGCATGCACGGCGCCTTCTGGTTCACCTTCGGCCTCTACAGGACCGTGTGCAGGCCCGACGATCCCACCAGGGACACCGATCTCGCGTCCTACGGGGTGGTTGCCATGCTGGACGGCGATCGCCGTGGCGGCAGGTATCCGGACATGCGGTGGCAACCGAAACTAGTCTTCGATGCGATGGCTCGGCAGTACGGGCACCAGGAGTCGCGCATTGGATGACAGCACGTCCCGCCTCCTCTCGGCTTCGGGTATCCGCACTACGGTGTACCGAGAGTGAACCAGGAGGGACGATCATGACGGCGGAAACCGGCTCAGCGCTCTACGTCGCGCTGGCGTATCACCGGGCGTGGACCAGCCATGACTTCGAACGGGCCATGACCTATATCGCGCCGGACATCGTTTGCCTGGCACCGGCCGGCCGCATCGTGGGCGCCGACGCGTTCCGCGCGTTCATGGGTCCGTTCTCCCAGATCCTCACCCGCTCGGAACTGCTGTCCGCATTTGGTGACCGCGACACCGCGGTGTTGATCTACGACACCGACACCATTCCCGTGCAGAATGCCCCCGCCGCCGAACACCTGACCGTCCGCGACGGTCGGATCGCCCAGATGCGGATCATCTTCGATCGGGCGCCGTTCGACGCGGCCCGCCGCGCGGCCGAGACGGGCTGACCCGCGAATGGGGACCCGGTGCAGTCCGGTCCGCCGACGTCATTCGAAGGTGAGCGGCTCGCCGGTCTCGAGCAACGACTTCAGGCTGGCGATGACCCCTGGCCAGCCCTGCATGACGCCGGCCAGCACGGCCCTTCCCGGTTCGAAGCCGGCATGGGTCACCGTCAGCTTGACCAGTTCACCGGCTGGTTCGAGATCACGGTTTTCACCGGCTGGTTCGAGATCACGGTTGCGTGTCAACTTCGAGCCGGGCTCGACGAACGGGCGCCGCCATTCGATACACCTCTAGAGCCGGCCGATCCCCTTGCCGATCAGCACCACGCCGATGACCAACAGCAGCACGGCCATGACGGTCGCGTTGTTGTCCTGGAGCCACGCCTTCGAGCGCGTCCAGCGGCCCACGCATCTTCTCCTTCGCGAACAGGTAGGCGATCACCGGGACCGCCACGGTGGACGCGGCGATGACGGTGAAGACCGCAATGGCCACCGCCTCGCCGCCGACGCTCAACCCGGCCGAACCGATCGCCACGCCGGCGGCGACGCCCATCAAGAGGTTCTTCGGATTCACCGCGGACAGCAGAAAGCCGAGGCCGAACGCCTTGACCGGGGTGAACTCATCGATGGCCGCCATCCACTTGGGTGTGGCCGTTCGGCGCGTTGCGTCCCCGCCATTGCCGGAGCCCGACCAACAGCAGCAGAACCCCGAGGACGATCTTGGTCCAGGACACCCCGGCCGATGCGTCGCCGCCGGTGGTCAGGCTGCCCGAGAGGGCGGTGAACAGCCCCGGTCACGACGATGATGCCGAGAATCCAGCCGACCAGGAATCCGCCGCTGGTCCCGCCCGCGCGCGGCGAGAACAGCATCAGGATGGCCGCGATGATCGGAATCGGCGAGATCGCGACCCCCAACGCCAACGGCAGGATGTCACCGATCACGGCATTCATGCGGGCCTCCAGCGAGGTGACAGCGGACCCCTCAGCCGGCGTTGACGTCGGCGGGCGCAGGGACACAGTGCCAGACGCGGCAGAGCTAGAAGATGCCGAGGTGCTC
The DNA here is from genome assembly GCA_963695045.1 of uncultured Actinomycetota bacterium. Taxonomy (GTDB): domain Bacteria; phylum Actinomycetota; class Actinomycetes; order Mycobacteriales; family Nakamurellaceae; genus Nakamurella. Next base: position 605,167 of record CAVOFW010000017.1, on the reverse strand, counting down.
GAACAGGATCCGCAACCCGATGAGAATGAGGATGACGCCGCCGGCGATCTCCGCGGGCTTGCCCAGCCGGATTCCGACCCGATGACCGATCAGGATTCCGGCGAAGCTGATCACCGTCGTCGTCACGCCGATCAGCGTGACCGCGGCGCCGACGGGCAGGTCCGGGATGAAGGCGAAGCTGATGCCGACCGCGAGGGCGTCGAGGCTGGTCGCGATCGCCAGCACCAACAGTTCGCGGATGTCGATCGAATCGGAATCCTTCTCGGTGTCCTCGTGGCTGGAGAAGGCCTCCCAGAGCATCTTGCCGCCGACCAGGGCGAGCAGGGCGAAGATGATCCAGTGGTCGTAGTCGGTGATGTAGTCCGCGAACCGGGTCCCGAGCAGCCAGCCGATCAGCGGCATGATCGCCTGGAACAGCACCGAAGGTGACCGCGATGATCAGCGCGTTGCGATACCGCAGGTGTCGCATGTGCAGGCCCTTACCCAGGGCGACGGCGAACGCGTCGGCGGACACACCGACCGCAATGAGGCACAACTGCCAGAAGGACATGCCGGTCGGCCTTTCGTCGTGGTCGAGTCATCCAGGCGCAGCCGGGCGGAGTTCCTCGTCGTCGGTAGGGTCTTATCCTGTCGTCATTCAATTGATTGCGCAAGCTATTGAATGGGTGAGGTAGGCAACAGATCGAAGTGGCACCACATCGGGGTCCAGTGGGACACAATGCGTCGATGACCGAACGCGCGGAGGCGGGAGACGGCGACCGGGGCCCGACCGTCCCACAGCTGCAGGCCGCCGCGAGCACGTTCGCGCTGCTGTCCTCACCGGTCCGGCTGCACCTGGTCTGGCTGGCGTCGCAGAACGCACACGATGTTGGCACCCTGGCCCAGCAGGCGGGGGTCACGGTCGCGTCCGCCAGTCAGCACCTGACCAAGCTGCGGCTGGCGGGAATCGTCACCACGCGGAGCTCCGGCCGGCGGCACATCTACACCGTCGAGGACCCGCACATCCTCACGCTGATCGGCCAGATCTTCGATCACATCGCTCCGGACGGCACCCTCGCGCCGGATCCGCCGACGACATCCCGCCGGCGGACCGATGAGCCGCTCCGCCGGAGTCCCGCGCATCGATCAGGGAATCAACACCAGCTTCCCGCGCAGGTGACCCTGCTCGCTGATCTGGTGTGCCTCGGCGGCGCGGGCAAACGGGAAGGTCTGGATCTTGATCACCAGCTTGTTCTGTTCCAGCAGGTCGGCGGCCTCGGCCAGCGCCGCGGACGCGTTCGCCGAACGACCGGTGGTCAGCTGAACGCCGGAATCACCCACGTTGAAGTTGGCGATGGTCACCACCTGGGACGGCTCGGCGCACCAGGCTGATCAGGTCGGCCAGCGGCGTCTTGCCGGCCACGTCGAAGACGGCGTCGACCCCGTCCGGGGCGATTGCCCGGACGCGCTCGACCAATCCGTCGCCGTACAGCACCGGGGTGGCGCGGATCTCGCGCAGGTAGTCCTGGTTGCCCTGCGCTCGCGGACGCGATCACCGTGGCGCCCCGGGCCAGCGCGATCTGCACGGCCACCGCCCCGACACCGCCGGCGCCGCCGTCGATCAGCACCGTGCTCCCGGCCTTCACTCCGACGAGGTCGAGGGCGCGGATCGCGGTCTCGGCGGAGACACCCGCGGCGGCCGCGACCGCCCAGTCCACCGACGACGGCTTGCGCGCGTAGGCCTCGAGCACGGCGAACTCGGCAATGGTGGCGGCCCCCAAACCGAAAACGTCGTCGCCGACGGCCACGTCGGTCACGCCCTCGCCGACCTCGTCGACCACGCCGGACGCGTCATACCCGAGGTATCCGACCCCATCGAGCGGCTTGCCCTGCGCCATGTAGCCGGCCCGGATCTTCCAGTCGATCGGATTGACGCTCGACGCGCGGACCTGCACCCGCACCTGCCCGGCCGCCGGATGGACATCGGGAGCCTCGCCAACGGTCAGCACCTCTGGGCCGCCGTATGACTTGTACTGGAGGGCAAACATCTTCAGCCACCTCTTCTCGGTCGACCCGGCCGGGTCGATGTCGTCCCACATCATGCGCTGGGCCGGCATCCGCACGCTGGCGGGGTGAACAAAACCGCGGCCGCGGTCCCCCCGATTGGCCGGATCCGTTTCGGGGAACACATCCCGTGTCGGGCCACCACCCCCGGCACCGATATCGGAGGATGTACATCATGATTCGACTTGTTCTTGGGTTCGTTGCCGGGTACGTGCTCGGCGCAAAGGCCGGCCGTGAGCGCTACGAACAGATCAAGCGCTTGACGTCGAAGACCATCGACCACCCCGCGGTGCAGGGTGCCGCCGGATTCGTCAGGGCGAAGATTTCCACCGGGTTCTCCCTGCTGTTCTCGCGCGACCGCCAGCCGGCACGGCCGGACATGGCCTACCTCGACCAGGAGCCGCCGCTGGTCGGGACGGGTTCACCGGCGACGGTGACCCCGATCTCCGCCTAGCCGACACCAGGGATTCACCGCCGCCCCAACCGGGAACAGACCGGTCATGAACACACAACCAGACACCGCGCCGGCACCGAGCCCATCGATCGTGACGCGTCCTCGGACGTCGTTTCCGACCCGGCCAAGGACGACACCCAGGGTCAGGACTGGTCGGACGAGGGCGGAGCAACCCCCAGCGGGCCGGCCACCGCGACGGAAGAAGGCTGAAACACCCGTCCGGCGCGACCCATTCCGACCACCGATCGGCGGTTGTCCGGCGGCGCCCGCTCGCCGAGCATGGTCCGATGGTCTGCCGGAACCATCCGGCGGCTCGGGACTGTTTGACAAACAACATCACACAGTCCCGCTGTGCTGGATTGCGCCCGGCGACTTCGTCGCAGGCGACCATGCGGAAGGAAGCGGCGGGATGTACAGCATCAGGTACGAGGTCCCAGCACCCATCGAGGCGTACGACGCCCTGCACACGGCCGTCAAGGACGTGACGGCGAGCGATGGCGAGGGATTGCTCGTGCACATCGCGCGCCCGACCGTCACCGGCTTCGAGATCATCGAGGTCTGGGAATCCCGGGAGCGTTTCGGCGCGTTCATGACCAACACCTTCCCCAAGGCCGTCGCCAACCTCGGCATGGGTGACATGCCGGCACCGCCGATCCAGGAGTTCGAGCTTCGCGGGTTCCTGGTCTACGCCAAGGACCCGATCGTCGTGTGACCGGCGCACCGCCGCGGCCGCAGGTCGAGCACCCCTCCGACGGACCGCGTCCGCGGCAGAACCGGGTCACGCCGCTGGGTGACATCGTGGCCGATCCCGCTGCGCGGCGCGTGGCTGGGCAACCGCGGCATCCTGCACCGGGGCACCGACGATCGTCCGCTACCACGCCGGAATCCGGCCTGGATCACCTGCGCGCTCGCAGTACAAGGACTGGCGGCTCCCGCAGTGGGCGCCCGACCACTACACGATCCTGTTCTTCCACGACGAGGCCGTCGCGCTGGCCGCCGGGCACCGGCCCTGCGCGCTGTGCCGGCGACCCGCCTACCGGGCGTTCCGGGACGCGGCGTCGCCCGACCGAGACGCCGCCCAGCGCCAAGGATCTCGACCGGACCCTGCACGCCGAGCGACTGGTCGCCGGCACCCACCGCCGGCGGCTGCACCAGCCGGGCCTGGTCGGCGCTGCCCGACGGCGCGTTCGTGCTGCGTGGACGGCGAGCCGAGCCTGGTGCTGGGTCACGCGCTGGTCGACTGGACGGTGCGCGGGTACACGGCGGCCGCGCCCGCGGCCCGACGCGCGGCCGGGCGCAGGTGATCACCCCGCCGACTCAGCGTCGCGCGCCCTCGCCGGCCGGTTATCCGGTGCAGATCGACGGCGCCGCAACGCAACTCGCCGCGATCAGGCACGGAGCACGACCGCGTCCGGACCGACCTCGGCGACCGACGGGTAACCGCACAGCCCGAGGGTCAGATCGAACTCGGCGATGCACGTTCGCCAGCACCTCGCTGACGCCGGCCGCCCGGCCAGCCCGAGCGCCAGCGCGTAGGGCCGGCCCAGGCAGACCGCGGTGGCGCCGAGCGCCAGCGCCTTGAGCACGTCGGCGCCGCCGCGGATCCCGGAATCCATCAGCACCGGGACGGCGCCGTCGACCGCGTCGACCACGCCGGGCAGGCTGTCCAGCGATCCGCGCCCGCCGTCGACCTGCCGGCCGCCGTGGGTCGACACGATGATCCCGTCGACGCCGGCGTCGACCGCCCGCCGGGCGTCGTCGGGCTGCTGGATGCCCTTGAGCACGATCGGCAGCGACGTCATCGACGCAGCGTCGGCAGGTCCGCCCAGGTCAGCGACGGCCGGGAATAGGTCTCCAGGAAGGTCTGCACGGCCGCCCGGGCGAACGGCAGGTTGGCCGACCGGCCGGCCCGGGCGCATTCCGGGACATCCTGGCCAACGACCTGACCAGCGCAGGGATCTCGCCGACGGCTTCGGCGTCGCCGCCGGGCCGCGTGCCGCGCTCGGCCGACCAGCCGCGCGGAAAACCGGGTCGCTGGTGTACTGGGCGATCCCGTCGCCCAGCGCGAACGGCAGGTAGCCCTGGTCGAGATCCCGCGGCCGCCAGCCCAGCATGGTGGTGTCCAGGGTGACGACGATGGCCTCGCAGCCGGCCGCCTCCGCGCGCCCGACCAGGCTCGCCACCAGCTCGTCGGAGGTCGACCAGTACAGCTGGAACCACCGCGGCGCGTCGCCCATCGCCGCGGCGCAGTCCTCCATCGGTCGCGACGCCTGGTTCGAGAAGATGATACGGAACACCGTGCTCCGCAGCGGCTGTCGCGACGGCGACGTCCGCCTCCGGGTGCAGGATGCCGAGCGCGCCGATCGGCGCGAGCAGCAACGGCACGGGCAACCGGCGGCCGAACAGCTCCACCGTGGTGTCCCGGACGGCGACGTCGCGCAGCATCCGCGGGCAGCAGTTGCCGACGCTCGAACGCCGCCCGGTCGGCCCGCATGGTCTGCCTCGCTGCCCGGCTCCGCCGGCGACGTACCCGTAGGCGCGGCGGCGACAGCCTGCGCCGGGCCAGCCGATCGAGCTCCGGCCAGCTGGTGGGGATCGGTGGGCCGCGCGCCGAACACTCCGCGCGAGTAGATCGCCGACTGCCGCAGCCGGCCGGGCCCCGAGCCGTCGCCTGATCGGCGCGATCGGTCGGTTCGTCATGCGACTCCCGGTTGCCATCGCCTTCGGACTCGGCCTCGCGCCGCAGGATCTGGGCCACCACCCGCATCAGCATCACCGAGCTGATCACCAGTCCGATGTACCCGACCGCCAGCAGCCCGCCGATCTCGTGCTCGGGCCCGGCGAGGGCGGCGCCGACCAGCATCAGGGTCGAGGCCAGCAGACCGACCGCGGCGACCGCGGTGAACATGGCCTGGTCCATCCAGCTCGTCGACGTGCCGGCCGACCGGGCCCGGAGAAGGCATCGATCTGCAGCCGCACCCGCCCCGATCTCAGTTGCAGCGCAACGTCTTCGGTCAGCGCCGGGCAGCGCCCGCAGGGACGGCAGGCTGCGCAGCAGTTCCTGCTGCGCCGCCTCCTTGGCGGTCGTCGGGGACAGATCGACCGACGCTGCCCAGATGCAGCGGCGGCCGCGGCGGCGAGATCGACCTGCGGGTCGATCACCCGCAGCGTGCCCTCCAGCGTCACCAGCGCCCGGCCAGCAGGGTGAACGTCGGCGGCACCGGGATCGCGTGCCGGCCCATGATGTTCGACGATGTCCTGCAGGCTGCGCGGGTCGAACCCGCCGGCGTGCAATTGCTCGCTGAGCACCCGGCTCAGCTCGCCTCCAGCGCCTGCGGTGTCGATGGACTCGCCGCTCGGCACCGGAGATCGACCGCAGCGCGCGGGCCAGCAACGCCGGTTGACCGGTGGCCAGCCCGGCGCCCATCAGCTGCAGCGACTCCATCGTCACCGGATCGATCAGGCCGACCGCACCGAAGTCGATGAGCCACAACGTGCCGCGCGGCGTCGATCAGGATGTTGCCCGGATGCGGGTCGGCGTGGAACACCCCGGCCGTCATCACCTGGGTGAGGAAGGCGGCCGAGCAGCCGGTCGGCCAGCACCGTCCGCGCCGACCCCGCAGTCGTCGACCGCCGCGGCGTCGGACACCGGTCGGCCGTCGACCCGATCCAGCACCAGCACCGCCGTCGGTGCTGAACTCGGTGACGACCTTCGGCACCTGCGACGCCGTCGCCGTTGGCCACCGCGCCCAGCGCCCGCGCGTTGGCGGCCTCGTGCACGTAGCTCAGTTCCTGCTCGACCGACCGGATCAACTCGTCGGCCAGCGGCACCAGACCCAGCGATCGAGCCGCTTCCGACCGGCGCTGCGCCGCCCGGCTGGCCCAGCGCAGCACCGCGGAGTCGCGCGCGACGCCGACCTCGACATCCGGCCGCCGGACCTTGACCACCACCCGCTGGCCGCCGCGCAGCTCGGCGACGTGGGTCTGACCGATCGAGGCGGCGGCCAGCGGCTCGTCGGAGAACGACCCGAAGACCTCCTCGATCGGTGCCTCCAGCTCGTCCTCGATCCTGGCCCGGATCTGCGCCACCGGAACGAGTTTGACATTCGACTGCAGGTCGGAGAGCTCGGCGACCACCGGCGCCGGCAGCAGATCCGACCGGGTCGAGGCGATCTGGCCGAACTTGATGAACATCCCGCCGCAGTCCTCCAGGAAGCTCGCGGATCCGCAGGCCGCCCTCCGGGCTGGACAGCGCCGCCCGGGACGGCGAGCCGCGGCCCGGCCAGCCCGTGCCGCCGGGCGATCCGGGAGACCTCGAACAGCCGGCCACCGACCGTGAAGAACGTCCGGACCCTGGTCCGCAGCGAGCGGCGCTTGCCGGTGCGCCGGGGCCGGAGCAGCACCTCCAGCGACACGCTGATCACCATGGTGGCCAGCAACGCGAAGCCGAACGCGATCAGGACGAGATCGTCGGAGCTGTCCTCGGACTCGTCCCGCAGGACCAACGCGGCGATGACCAGGCCGACGAAACTGCCGAGCACGCCGGCGGCGGTCGCCCGGAGGAATCCGCGGTGCACGCCCAGGATGCGGCCGGACACGACGCCGACGCTCAGCACGAAGACCGTCGAAGCGACGATCTCCCAGAACGACATATCGAGTTCGAACGACATCCGGCCAGCTTGATCAACTGACCGCCGGAAGTCCAGCAGCGCGGCCGATCGGTGCGCGAGCCGACTGCGCGCCGGATCAGCCGGCGACCCGCCGGATGCCGGTCGGTCGGCTGATTGACCACGGCGACCGTTCGGGGTACGCTGCATCGGGGAAGGCAACGACGCCGACCGGGGGCCGAATGCTCGACGAGGAGCGACCAGATGACAGCCGACGAGCAGAGCGACAGCCAGGCCACGATGCCGGAGCACAGCATGAGCGCCCAGCAGGATCGGGCCGGGTCGGCAGGCACGACCGCCGGCAAGGTCGGCCGGCGCCGGCCGGCAGGCCGCCGACTCCGCCGAGGACGCCAGCCAGCAGGCGATGGACAGCCAGCCGTTCCGCGTCCTGCTGACCGTCGGGCTGATCGCCTACGGCGTGGTGCACATCCTGATCGGCTGGATCGCGCTGCAGATCGCCTGGTTCGGCGGCGGCGGCGAGGAGGCATCGCAGAAGGGCGCGCTGGCCGAAATCGCCGGCGGGCCGTTCGGCGCGACCCTGCTGTGGATCACCGTCATCGGGCTGTTCGCGCTGACCATCTGGCAGGCGATCGAGGCGATCTGGGGTCACCGCGACCGGCCGGCCGGGTTCAAGCGGATCCGCAAGCGCCTGGGTTCGGCCGGCCGGGCGGTCGCCTACGCGGCCATCGCCGTCGCGGCGATCAGCACGCTGCGCGGCACGTCCCAGTCGAGCGACAGCAAGGAAGAGGGCTGGACGGCCCGGCTGCTGTCCGCGCCCTTCGGGCGGGTGCTGGTGATCGCGCTCGGCATCGCGATCATCGTGCTGGGCGTGCGGCTGGTCCGCCGCGGCGTCAAGAAGAAGTTCACCGACGACCTCGCCGGCGGTGTCGGTCAGGAGGTCATCCGGCTCGGCCAGGCCGGGTACATCGTCAAGGGCATCGCCTACGTCGTGGTCGGCGGGCTGTTCGGTTGGGCGGCAATCACCTACGACGCCGAGAAGGCCGGCGGCCTGGACGACGCGCTGCGCACCGTGCACGACGCCCCCTTCGGGTCGATCCTGCTCACCCTGATGGCGCTCGGGCTGGTCTGCTTCGGCGTGTACTGCTTCTTCTGGGCCCGGCATCCGAAGGTCAGCACCAGCGGCGGCGCCGGCAGTCGCTGACCGGTCGAGCAATTCACACCGTCGATACATGCCGTGGCTGCAAGGCCCGCACGCTCGTGACATCCTGACCCCCTGCGGCCGACAGCCCGGCCGTGCATGCGCATCTGCACCGATCGGATGGAGCGAGACGTGGCCAGCAACAACGAGGAACCCCTGAAGTTGCCGAAGATCAAGAAGAAGGCCTACGAGACCGAACTCGCCCGGCTGCAGACCGAACTGGTCACCATGCAGCAATGGGTCAAGGCATCCGGCACCCGGGTGGTGGCGATCTTCGAGGGTCGTGACGCCGCCGGCAAGGGTTCGGCGATCAAGCGCTTCACCGAACGGTTGAACCCGCGGCTCGCCAAGATCGTCGCGCTGCCCGCCCCCACCGAACGGGAACGCAGCCAGTGGTATTTCCAGCGGTACATCGAGCACCTGCCCGCGGCCGGCGAGATCGTCTTCATGGACCGTTCCTGGTACAACCGCGCCGGTGTCGAGCGGGTGATGGGCTTCTGCACCCCCGACGAGTACCGGCGGTTCCTGCACCAGGCGCCGATCTTCGAACGACTGCTGGTGGAGGACGGCATTCTGCTGTTCAAGTACTGGTTCTCGGTGTCCGACGTCGAGCAGGAGCGGCGTTTCCAGTCACGGCTGACCGACCCGAACCGGCGGTGGAAGCTGTCCCCGATGGATGTGCAATCGATCAGCAAGTGGGAGGACTACTCCCGGGCCAAGGACGAGATGTTCGTGCACACCGACATCCCCGAGGCGCACTGGTGGACCGTGGAGAGCGAGGACAAGAAGCGATCGCGGATCAACGTGATCAGTCACATGCTGTCGAACATCCCGTACGAGCACATCGAGCCCGAACCCGTGACGATCCCGAAGCGGCCGAAGGCCACGCACTACCAGCGACCGCCCCGCGACGAGTTCAAGTACGTGCCGGACCACGCGGCGTCATTGGTGAAGTCGAAGCTGTAGTCCGGCGTATTTCCGGTGGGCGGCGTACCTGCCGACCGGCCTACAGACGGTCGACCTGGGACAGGTCCCGCAGGGCGGGTTCGTGGATCAGGGAGCCGAGTCGGCGACGTGCGGCCCGTACACCTGCGGAGGCGACGGCCGCGTCGATCGGGGTGTCGGCGCCCGCGGAATCGGCGATCTTGCACGTTGAGACTCCTTTAGATATTGGCACCGCCTCTAGAGATCTTTAGATTTCGGGTGATGCCGGGGTCCAGCGTGCGGATCGATGGTTGGACCGGTTCCTCAATCAGCGCAGCGGACCGCGTGACAGTTCGGCGCGGATCCTGGCCACCCGCTCTGCGGCGTCCGCCCGGATGGCGTGCCTCGTCCAGGGTGGTCAGCACCCGATCGGCGAGCAACCGACGGCCGGCGACGAACACGTCGGTGACGTCGGCGCCGCGGGCCGCGTAGCTGAGAAATGCCACCGGGTTCGTCATCGGGGTGCCCGTCGGTCCGCCGGTATCGACCAGGATCAGGTCCGCGGCCTCGCCTGCGGCGAGACGTGCCGGACAGCCCGCCGCCGAGCGCGCGAGCGCCGCCGCTGGTGGCCATCGTCAGGGTGTCCACGCCGCTGACCAGGGCCGGATCGTGGTGCACCCCGCGCGGCAGCAGCGCGCCCATCTTGATCTCCTCGAACAGGTCGGCCGAGTTGTTGGAGGCCATCGAATCGGTGCCGAGCGCCAGGGCGACCCCGGCCCGCAGGTAGTCGGGCACCGGAGCGATCCCGGCACCGAGCTTGAGGTTGGAGATCGGGTTGTGCGACACCGTCACACCGTCCGCGGCGGCGAGCAGTTCGGCATCGCCGGGCTCCGGGTGCACGGCGTGTGCGACGTGCAGCCGGCCGGCCAGCAGACCCAGGTCGGCGGCCAGCGCGATCGGCGACCGGCCGTGCGCGGCCAGGCTGTCCGCCACCTCAGCCCTGGTCTCGGAGAGGTGGATCTGCACGCCGAGGCCATTGCCGGCCGACCGGCGGGCGACGTCGGCCATCAACTCCGGTCCGCAGCTGTACGGCGCGTGCACCGCATAGCTGACGCTGATCAGCTCGTCTCCGGCGAACTCGGCGGCCAGTCGCGGGGTCTCGTCCAGCGTCTCCGAGCCGGTCTGCGTGCTCGCCAGCGGGTAGCCGACGGCGTCGTATCCGAAGACGGCCGGTGCCGCCTGCACCCGCATCCCGGCCGACCGGACGTCGGCCAGCAGCCCGCTGTCCCACAGGAACATGTCCAGGAACCCGACGGTGCCGGTGCGGATCATCTCGGCCATCGACAGCAACAGGCCGGCCCTGATGTCGTCCCGGGTCATCAGCACCTCGAAGGCCCTGATGTGGGTCAGCCATTCCTGCAGCGGCGCATCGTCGCTGTGCCCGCGGAGCAGGCTGATCCCGGCATGGGTGTGCGCGTTGATCAGCCCGGGCGCGACGATCCGGCCGGTCGCCGAGATGTCGCCCGGCCCGACCGGCCCTCGGCTCGGGCCCAGATAGGTGATCAGCCCGGTGGTCGGGGAGAAGGCGATCTCGGCGTCCCAGCGCACGTGCGTCCGGTGCGCGCGACCACCGCGGTCGCGCCGACAATCCGGATCTCCGCGGTCACGCGCCGGCCTTCATCAGCAGGTCAGCTGCTCACAGCGCCGAGAGGGTCTTGAACTCGTCGAACGGCATCGCCCAGATGTAGATCTCGCCGTCAGCCGGGCCCAGCTGCACCGACGTGCCGCTCACCTCGACCGGGTCGCCCCAGATCGCGGAATGGTAGTACTCGTCGGCGTCGGCCAGCGAGAGGTTGACGCAGCCGTGCGTGACGTTCGAGCTGCCCTGCGCGCCGGCGCTGGCCGGGTTGGCGTGGATGAACTCGCCGTTGTTGCTGATCCGGACCGCCCAGCGTTCGGGCTGGTTGGAATAGCCGTACCGGGGGTTGCTCATCAGCTTGGTCTCGAAGAACTCGTTGACCACGTGAATGCCGGAGCGGGTGATCAGGTTGGGGTCGCCGGTGTCCTCGCCGCGGCCGTAGGAGGCCGGGTAGCTGGCCACGGTGGCGCCGTCCTGCTTGACCACCAGCTCGTGCGAGTTCACGTCGGCGATGACGACCTGGTTCCGGCCGATGGTGAAGTCGCTGGTGATGTCGGACGCGCCGTAGGCGGTGTCGCTGAACTTGGCGCCGTAGAGCTTGGCCTCGACGTGCACCTTGGTGCCCGCGGGCCAGTAGTCCCTGGTGCGGTACACCATCGCCCAGCGTCCGTCATCCTGCTTGAGCCAACCCCACGCGCCCTCGACGGCCGGCTCGGACGTCAGGGTGACCAGCTTCTGGATCGCGGCCCGGTCTTCCGGCTCGACCCCGAAGGCCACGTTGATCGGCGCGGCCACCCCGACCACCGCCTCGTCGCCCGGGCTGATCGTGCTGCGGGTCTTGGTGTCCTCGCCGACCGTGGTGTAGGTGCCGGTGATCGGGATCTGCTTGCCGTCGGTGCCGGTCGCGGTGCCGGCCAGGGTGTAGGTCTTGCCGAAGCCGAGAACCTCGCCGACGGACCACGACTTCCGGTCCGGCGAAATCGTCGCGACGACGACCTTGCCCTCGGGGTTGGTCAGCGTGACGTCGTCGATGGTGCCCTTGTCGACGGTGAACGAGATCGGTTCGATCGGCGTCAGGCCGGTGGCGCCGAGCGCGGGCGTCGAGGTGATCGAGGCGACCGGCGGGACCACAATGGTCGTGGACGGCGCGGCGCTCGACGAGGCCGATGCGCTCGCGCTGCCGGAGCCCTGGGTGTCGGGGGCACCGCTGGCGGTCGAGGTCACCGTGGCCGTGGTCAGCGACCCGCCGCTGCACCCGGCCAGCAGCAGGCACGCCGCCAGCGCGCCCAGCAACACCTTCAAGGGCGCGCTGCTGCGCGCCGCGCTCATCGTCATAACCGCCCTATCGCAGGTATCTCCGCGGGGCGGGAGGACCCTGGCGCCGCGGCAGCCGATCCATTCCGGCCAGGGCCAAGGGTAACGTGCGCGGCCGTTCGACCCGCGTGAACTCGCGCGGCGGTCGGCTGAGCGCGCACGTCGACGCGCCAACGACGCGCGTGCCATCGACGACTGGCACCGGCGAGTGCCACCCGACGAGCGGGACCTAGCGGAACAGGCGCCGGATGACGACCACGGCGAGCAGGGCCCCGACCGCGATCAGCGAGTACTTGACCTTCGGCTCGGCCAGGGTGTCCATCAGCGTCTTGCGGCCCTCTTCGATCACCCGCTTGGGGTTCGCGCGCGTGGTCAGCTCATCCACGGCTGACGCGAGCGAGTCCCGCGCGCGCTCGATCTCGGCTTGGATGGTTTCCGCGTCGCGGGCCACTGCGCCTCCCCTGCGTCGTATGAAGGTCAGGGGCCGCTCCGGATGGGGCCCGCGGGTGTTTACCCTAGCGGCATGGAGAGCTCAACTCTGAACGTGGGCGACGTTGCGCCGCCCTTCACCCTGCCGGACGCGGACGGCACCCCGGTTTCGTTGTCCGACTTCGCCGGCCGGCCGGTGATCGTGTACTTCTACCCGGCCGCGATGACCCCCGGCTGCACCGCCGAGGCCTGCGACTTCACCAGCGCGCGGACTCCGCTCGATGCCGGCGGCTACGTCGTCCTCGGCATCTCGCCGGACAAGCCGGAGAAGCTGGCGAAGTTCCGCGACAAGGAGGAGCTGACGATCACGTTGCTCTCCGACGCGGACCGATCGGTGATGACGGCCTACGGGGCGTACGGCGAGAAGAAGATGTACGGCAAGACCGTGCAGGGCGTCATCCGGTCCACCTTCGTGGTCGGCGCCGACGGCAAGCTCGAACAGGCGTGGCGGAACGTCAAGGCGACCGGACACGTCGCCCGGGTGCTCTCCGAACTCGGCCTCGCCAGCTGATCGTCCGAACAGCGCGACTATGCTCTCAGAGCCCGCGCCGGCGCTTCGCGGCGACGTCGCGGTAGCAGCGGCGCGCAGTGCGCCCGGGGCCGTAGCCCAATTGGCAGAGGCACACGGTTTAGGTCCGTGCCAGTGTGGGTTCGAGTCCCACCGGCCCCACACGACGTCCCAGCTCCCCGGCCGGGCCGACCCCGCTGAGAACCCAGGAGCCCGGCATGTCTGCCTTTGACCGGGTGATCAGGCGTAAGGAGGGGCCGCTGCCGCCGGGCCGCGCGGCTCGCCGGATGTCCGCGTACGTGTACGGCAACGTCCTGGTGTTGGCCGCAGTGGTCGCCGCGACCAGCGACGCCATCGAGGACGGCCAGGCAGTGCTGATCGTTCTGGGCACGATGGTGTCCACCTACCTGGCGCACATCTATTCCGAGGCAATCGGGCACAGCGTCACCGATTCCGGCGAGAACGAGCGGTTTCCCGAGGACCTGCGGGACGCCGTGCCCATCCTTTCCTCGGGCGGCGTCCCCATCGCCGCCCTGCTGCTCTGCTGGCTCGACGTGCTGCCCGCCGAGGTCAGCCAGATCATCGCCGGCGGGGTGATCGTGATCCGACTCGCCTCGGTCGGGGTATGGGTCGAGCGGCTGCACGGCAACCGGCCGTCCTGGCGGATGATCGCCGTCGGACTGGTGTCGGCGGCGTTCTGCGCGGTGATCGTCTTCATCAAGGTCTTCTTCGTCGGGCACTGAACTTGGGAGGAATCTGACCCTCGGTGCTAGCGTCCGCCCGTGCGCATCACGGCCGGCCGGCTGCTGACCCTCGCGGATCAGGCCGCAACGTTCTCGTCGCCGTCTAGGGGGCATCCTCCCGCGGGGGTTTGGTGCCGGGGATCGGCACCGTCCGCGACGCTCATGACAATTCACTGACCGAATCATTCTCCCAACCCGATCATGGTCCACACCCCTGGCACATTCGTCCTGGTTGATCAAGTGGACAAAATCTTCCTCTCCATTGTTCAACGGAAAGTGCTCTCACCCAACGACTTTGATGATCTCGATGCCGTCGTCCAACGTCTCGGCGCGGTCACCAGCGACGCCAGGGACACGGTCAACAAGCCCGCGAAGGCAGCGGGCAGCATTTTTCGTCGACGCCCAACCAGCTGCCGGGCAACAGTGCGCTTGACGCCGCAGGAGGTATCCCCGGCGAACGGGTCGGACAGCCCCGGTCCCGCAGCGACCTCCGATCGGGGAAGCGGGCCGGGACGAGCAGCCACTGTGTCAACCCCAGTCAATCGAACCGATTCGACTAAATGCTGGCTTTTTTCTCGGAGTTGGTCTTGCCAGGACTGAAATGTCCGGCTATGTTCATCGAACCGGTTCGACACTGGTTCGGCGTAAGGAGGCTTCGAGTGGCTACCATCGGCGATGTTGCAAAGGTGGCAGGGGTCTCCCGGAGCACTGCCTCGTACGCCCTGTCCGGTAAGCGTTCGATCTCCCCCGCGGTGCGGCAGCGGGTGGACGAGGTGGCTCGCGAGCTGGGGTACACGCCGAATGCGGGTGCCCGGGCGTTGGCCACGTCGCAGACGATGGTCATCGGCCTGCTCGCCCGGTTCTTGGAGGACGAGTTCGCCCCGGCAATGTTGCAGTACATCCTCGGTGTCTCGGACGCTGCCCGGGAGCTCGGTTATGACATCCTGCTGGTGACCGAGGCCGACGGCGTCCATGCGTTGGCCCGGATCACCGATTCCCGCATGGTCGACGGCGTTGTATTGCTCAACATCGCTGAGGACGACGCGCGTATTCCTGTTCTGCGCGCCGCCAGGCAGCCCGGTGTCCTGGTCGGGTTGCCGAGGGACTCGACGGGTCTGGATGTTTTCGATCTCGACTTTCCGGCGACTGGCCGGATGATGGTCGACCATTTGTACCGGTTGGGGCATCGAGAGTTGATCCTGATCTCGCAGCCCGAGCATGTCGTCGAGCGCGGCGGCGCATACGTGTGGCGACTGCAGAATGCGGCGCTCGAGCAGGCCCGCGCACATGGAATGACATTGCACACCGCTTTCGGCGAGTCCGCCCAACCGGCCGTTGGTCGGTCACTCAACGCCCTGCTGGACGCTCACCCGACGGCCACCGGGCTGCTCATCAATAATGAGGCGGCCGCGGCCGCATTGCCGTCGGTGTTGCATGCCCGCGGACTGTCGGCTCCGCGGGACCTGTCGGTCATCGGGCGGTACTCCGATGAATTCGCCCGAACGTTCTCGCTGCCGTTCTCCTCGATCGAGAGCGCGCCGGACCGGCTGGGTGAAATGGCGGTACGCCAGCTGGTTCGCCGCATCGAGAATCCTTCCGGGACCGATGAACCCATTGGTGTGCGGTTCATCTCGCCGGAGCTCATCGACCGCGGAAGCACTGCGGCACCTCGCACACCGTAAGTCCAACAGCGCCCTTCCGGGCGACCGGCGGAGCCATCTCCAGC
This sequence comes from uncultured Actinomycetota bacterium, assembly GCA_963695045.1. Classification (GTDB taxonomy): domain Bacteria; phylum Actinomycetota; class Actinomycetes; order Mycobacteriales; family Nakamurellaceae; genus Nakamurella. The sequence goes on along the minus strand of CAVOFW010000017.1, from coordinate 589,501 downwards.
GACGTGAGTAGTTAACCGCGGCATGCGTGTGCCGCGGGGCAGGATCACCGAATTCAAGGAGGAATTGTCGTGATCAAGAGATTGACGCCCGTTCGATCGGCCGTTGCCGTCGCGGCCGCGGCTTTGTGTGTGGCCGGCCTGGTGGCCTGTTCGTCGGGCACCAGTGATTCGGCCGCCAGTAATTCGGCCAACAGTGATTCGGCCGCCAGTTCCGCCAGCGCGACCGGCGGCGACGCTAGCGGTACCAGTGCGGCCGGCGGCGGTAGCGCGGCGGGCGGCGAATTCACCTGGTGGGATCCGTACCCCCAGCACGATGCGTCTTCGGACTGGGAGAAGCGGGTTGACGCCTGCGGAACCGAGGCCGGGGTCACGATCAAACGCACCGCCTACGACACGACCGCGCTGACCAATCAGGCCTTACTGGCCGGTCAGGAAGGCAGCTCCCCGGACGTGATCCTGTTCGACAACCCTGCGGTGTCCACGCTGGCCGATGCCGGGATCCTCACCAGCATGAAGGACATCAACTTCGACACCTCGGCGTTCGACAAAAACCTCATCGCCGCCGGCGAACTGGGCGGTGACACTTTCGGCGTGCCCATCGGCGCCAACACCTTGGCGTTGTACTACAACAAGACCGTTCTGGACGCCGCCGGGGTCGATCCGGCGACCATCACCGACTGGGCGTCGCTCAACGCCGCGCTGGCGAAGGTCACCGCGACCGGCAAGGGCGGGATCACCTTCGCCGGGATCGGCACCGAGGAGGGGTCGTTCCAGTTCCTGCCCTGGTTCTGGGGCGCGGGCGCCGACCTCAAGCAGCTCGACTCGCCGCAGGCGGTCGCCGCCCTCGACCTATGGACCGAGCTGGGTGCAGGACGAGACTGCGCCGAACTCGGTGATCAGCAACTCCCAGAACACCACCTGGGAGGAATTCCTGGCCGGGAACTTCGCCTTCGCCGAAAACGGCACCTGGCAGGTCGACAACGCGACGAAGGCCCCCTTCCCCACCGGGGTCATCCAGATCCCCGGCACAGAACGGTGGAGTCGCACCGACACCGACCGGCGGTGAATTCATCACCGTTCCCGTGCAGGACGACACCGCCCGGTACGACGTGACCAAGAAGATCGTGGAGTGCATGACCACCACCGACGGTCTGGTCAAGACCGGCGAAACGTTCGCCTACTACATTCCGTCGACCACAGCCGGACAGGATGCGCTCCTCGCGGCGAATCCCGACCTCAAGACGTGGGTGTCGGCGGTGCAGTCCGCGAAGGGCCGCACCAGCGACGACCTCGGAACCAAGTACCCGAAGATCTCCGAAGCCATGTGGACCGCTGTGCAGATCCGCCCTGAGCGGTGCCGCAACCCCGCAGGCGGCCCTGAAGGACGCGCAGGCCCAGGCCGAGCAAGCGAACTAGCCCCATTTCGAGCAGCATCCACGGCGAGGGTTCTCCTGATGACGACGTCCCCGACCCAAACGACGGGACCTTCAGGCCAGCACGCGGGACGCGGCGGCGACATCGCCCGCCGCGTCCCCGGCCGCGGGGTCCACCCGCAAGTTGCGGTCCACCAAATGGGCGGCGTTGGCGTTCCTGACACCGCTGCTGGTCTACCTGGTGGTGTTCTACGCTTTACCCCCTGTACCGCAACGTCGAGCTGAGCCTGCACGACTACACCCCCAGGGCATTCGTCACAGGGCAACGCCTGAGTTGTCGGCCTGAGCAACTACGCCGACGTGATCGCCAGCGCCACGTTCTGGCCGGCGGTCCGCAATACGGTGATCTTCACCATCGTGTCGATCGTCTTCCAATACAGCATCGGCCTGGCGCTGGCAGTGTTCTTCAAGAACAACTTCCGGCTGTCGGGTCTGCTTCGCGGGATGTTCCTGGTCCCCTGGCTGCTGCCGCTGATCGTGTCGGGTTCGACCTGGGCGTGGATGCTGAACAGCGACAAGCGGCATCGTCAACTCCGTTCTCGAATCCTTCGGCATCGGGCAGATCAACTGGCTGACCTCCCCGCAGACGGCGCTGCTCTCGGTCACCATCGCCAACATCTGGCTCGGCATCCCGTTCAACCTGGTGATCCTGTACTCCGGCCTACAGAACATCTCCGGCGACCTGTACGAGGCGGCCTCCCTCGACGGCGCGACCCCCTGGCAGCAGTTCTGGCGGATCACCTTCCCACTGCTGCGCCCGGTGTCCGCGATCACCCTGCTGCTGGGTTTGATCTACACCCTCAAGGTCGTCGACATCATCTGGATCATGACCACCGGCGGCCCGGCGAACGCCTCCACCACACTGGCCGTCTGGTCTTACCGGGAGGCGTTCGGCACCGCGTTACCGGCCTTCTCGCCCGCCGCCGCGGTCGGCAACATTCTCATCATCGTCGCGCTGCTGGCCGGCTTCGTCTACCTGTACCTGCAGCGCCGTGAGGAGCGATCGTGACCGCGCAACGACCCTGGTGGAAAACAGTTTTCGGGATCGTGGTCACCGCGATCATGCTGTTCCCCGTCTACTGGATGGTGAACGTCTCGCTCACCAAGACAGTCGACATGCGGGCCGATCCACCGCACTGGTTCCCGTGGAACCCCACCCTCGACGGTTACGTCGCGGCCTTCCACGATCAGCTGCCAGCGCTGGGCACCAGCCTGCTGATCGGACTGGGCACGGTCGTCGCTGACGCTGCTGATCGCCATGCCGGCCGGGTACGCGCTGGCGAGGCTGCGCCCGCGCGGGGACGCAGCGGCCTGGACTTCATGCTGCTGGTCGCGCAGATGATTCCGGCCGTGGTCATGGCGATGGGCTTCTACGCCATCTACATCCGCATCGGGATGCTCAACTCCGTCTGGGGACTGATCGTCGCGGACTCGACGTTGGCCATCCCGTTCGCCATCCTGCTGTTCACGCGCCTTCATGGCCGGGCATCCCGCAGGAGCTGACCCAGGCAGCGCCAGATCGACGGGGCCGGCACCTGGCGCTCCTTTCAATCCATCATCGTGCCGCTGAGCCGCAACTCCGCCATCACGGTGTCGCTGTTCGCCTTCCTCTGGGCGTGGTCGGACTTCGTCTTCGCCTCCACCCTGGACCGCAACGGCGACCTCACCCCGATCACCCTGAGCATCTACAAGTACATCGGCAACAACACCACCACTGGAATTCGATCATGGCGACCGCGGTCATCGCGTCCATTCCAGCCGCGCTGCTGCTCGTGATCGCCCAGAAATACGTGGCGGCCGGTGTGACCGCAGGCGCGGTCAAGGACTGACCACGCCAGGAGCGGCGTCACCACACGTCCGTCCGTAGGCCCGGGAAGCGACCAAACATCCTGCCCCCGTGGGGATTTCGACCAACTGGTTCAATAACCCACCTGATTTTCACAACCAACTGATTCAACGAACCGATCATAAAGGATGACCTCACATGACGACCTCCGGCACGAAGACCCCGGCCGCCGCGGGCGACGACGTGGTCGAGCTTGGCGGTGGCCGACCGGTGGCCCCGGCCAGGGGCCGGCTGCGCCCACTGGGCCTGAGAGAAATCACCGGTCTGCAAGGCTTCTGGGGCCAGCGGCAGCAGATGAACAGCACGGCCTCGCTGGCGCACTGCGAGCATTGGATGCAGCGGGTCGGGTGGCTGAACAACTTCGACCGGGTCGCGGACGGGACCACCGGACCGGACCGGCCGGGTTGGTCGTTCTCCGACTCCGAGGTCTACAAGCTCCTCGAGGCCCTGTGCTGGGAAGCCGGGCGCACCGGCAGCCCCGACGCAGAGGCCGCCATCGCCCGTTTGACGGCCCGGATCGCACGGGCCCAGGACGAGGACGGTTACCTGAACACCTGTTTCGGGCACCCCGGGCAGGCACCCCGGTACAGCGACCTGGAAATGGGTCATGAGCTGTACTGCACCGGGCACCTGCTGCAGGCCGCCGCCGCCCGGGTGCGCACCACCGGCGCCGATGAACTGGTCGAGATCGCCAGGCGGGCAGCCGATCACGTTTGCCGGACCTTCGGCTCCGATGGCCTGCAGAAGATCTGCGGGCACCCGGAGATCGAGGTCGGACTCGTCGAATTCGGTCGCGCCCTGGGCGACGAGCGGTACATCGAACAGTCGCGGCTCTTCCTGGACCGGCGGGGCCGCGCCACTCTGGCGGACATCCCGTTCGGCCGGGCCTACTTCCAGGACGACATCCCGATCCGGGACGCCGACGTGTGGCGGGGTCACGCCGTCCGCGCCCTGTACCTGTCCGCGGCCGCTGTCGATATTGCCGTCGACCTGCAGGACGATGACCTGCTGCACGCGATCCGGCGGCAATGGGAACGAACGGTGGCCCGACGCACCTACATCACCGGCGGAATGGGCTCCCGGCATCAGGACGAAGGATTTGGCGAGGACTGGGAACTGCCACCGGACCGCGCCTACTGCGAGACCTGCGCAGGGATCGCATCAATCATGGTGTCCTGGCGGCTGTACCTGGCCACCGGTGACGTCCGCTACGCGGACCTGATCGAGCGGACCCTTTTCAACGTCGTCGCCGCCTCCCCCAGCGATGACGGCCGGGCATTCTTCTACGCCAACTCACTGCACCAGCGGGTCACCCCCAGCCACTCCGACCACACCCAGGTCAGCCCACGGGCCGAAGCCGGCACCCGCGCAGCATGGTTCGATGTGTCCTGCTGTCCCACGAATGTCGCCCGCACCCTGGCCAGCATCGACTCCTATCTGGCGACTGCGGACAACGACGGCGTGCAGGTCCACCTCTACGCCACCAGCAGCATCCGAACCACCCTGCCCGATGGGCGGACCATCGCGATCGACATCGAGACCGACTACCCGACCAGCGGAACGATCCGCCTCCGATCAACCGGCAGTGACCCAAGGCCATGGACCCTCACCCTGCGCGTCCCCTCCTGGGCGTCCGGCGCGGTCCTGAGCGCCGACGGCCGGTCACAGGACGCACAACCCGGCCTGGTGTCGATCACCCGGGTCTTCGGCCCCGGCGACGAGGTGATCCTGACGCTCCCACTGCGGCCGCGTTTCACCATTCCGGACCCTAGGATCGACGCCACCCGCGGCTGCGTCGCTGTGGAACGCGGCCCGGAAGTCCTCTGCGTCGAAGGGATCGACCTACCCGAGGGGGTGGATCTGGACAGTCTGCGGATTGACTCATCCGCTGCCCCGACCGAGCGGGACGGCACTGTCTACGTCACCGGTCGACTGCTGGATCCGACCGACCCGCACTGGCCCTACCGGGTCGACGCCCCGACCGCCGGTCAACTCCCTGACCCCGGCTCCGGATTCGGGCAGATAGAGGTCGAGGTCGCCCTCTACCCGTACCACCAATGGGCGGAGCGCGCACCCACCAGCATGCGGGTATGGCTTCCCCTCGCTCCGGACAACTTGGTGGCACCGGAAGCCGCGCGCCGTGATATGCCGTCCCCATGAATGAGGAAGGAAAGATGACCCTGAATGACTCCGCAGCACGGCGGGCGATCGCCCAGGGCAAGGCCATCCTCGGTATTGAGTTGGGTTCGACCCGCATCAAAGCGGTGTTGATCGATGCGGACCACGCGCCGCTCGCGGTGGGAACCCATAGTTGGGAAAACCAGTTCGTCGACGGCCGGTGGACGTATTCGCTGGATTCGGTGTGGTCGGGTGTGCAGGACTGCTACGCGTCTCTGGTCGCCGATGTTCGGCGGCGGTACGGGGTGGGGTTGACCGTTGTCGGCGGCCTGGGTGTGTCGGCGATGATGCACGGCTATCTCGCGTTCGCGGCTGCCGATAAGTTGCTGACACCGTTCCGGACGTGGCGGAACACCAACACCGGCCCCGCCGTCGAGAAATTGAGCGCCCTGTTCGACTACAACATTCCGCACCGCTGGAGCATCGCGCACCTGTACCAGGCAATCCTGGACAACGAGGACCACGTCGGGCGGATCGCGCATTTGACCACTCTTGCCGGGTATGTGCATTGGCAGTTGACGGGCGAGCAGGTGCTCGGCGTCGGTGATGCCAGTGGCATGTTCCCGATCGACATTCGGACCGGCGGCTATGACGCCGCCATGGTCGGCCGGTTCGATGATCTGGTCGCCGAGCACGGGCTCGGGCTGCGGCTCGGGGAGCTGTTGCCGACGATCCGCAGGGCTGGTGAGCCGGCCGGAGCACTGACCGGGCCGGGGGCTGCATTGTTGGACCCGTCCGGGACGCTGCAGGCGGGGGCTGCGGTCTGCCCGCCCGAGGGGGATGCCGGCACCGGGATGGTGGCCACGAATTCGGTGGCCCCGCGGACCGGGAACGTCAGTGCGGGGACCAGTATCTTCGCGATGGTGGTGCTGGAGCGTGAGCTGAGCCGGGTGCATCGCCAGTTGGATCTGGTGACGACCCCGGCCGGTGATCTGGTCGCGATGGTGCACTGCAACAACGGGGCCAGTGAGATCAACTCCTGGGCTGGACTTTTCGCGGAGTTCACCGCCGCGGCGGGAATGACGATGGACATCTCGACGGTGTTTGAGGTCTTGTTCCGGGCCACCTTGGATGGGCCGCCGGACGCCGGCGGGTTGCTGGCGTTCAATTACCTGTCCGGTGAGCCGATCACGGGTCTGACCGAGGGACGGCCGCTGTTCCTGCGGACCCCGGACAGCACCCTGAACCTGGCCTCGTTCATCCGCGCCCAGCTATATGCCGCGTTGGCGACCCTGCGGATCGGGATCGATGTGCTGACCAAGGACGAAGGGGTGGGCTTGGACGTGATGTTCGCCCATGGCGGGCTGTTCACCACCAAAGGGGTGGCCCAGCGGTTCCTGGCCGCCGCGATCGATACCCCGGTAGCGGTGGGCGTCGCCGCGGCCGAGGGAGGCGCCTGGGGCATCGCCGTCCTCGCTGCGTTCCTGGTCCGTCGGGCTGCTGATGAGAGTAGTCTGGCCGACTACCTGGGCAGCAGGGTGTTCGCCTTCGCCGAACTCGACGAGGTTAAGCCGGACCCGGTCGATGTGTCCGGTTTCGACGTGTTCCTGCGCCGATTCGTTCAGGCACTGCCGGTGCAGCAAGCGGCCGTCGACCACACCGGAAATGTATCCAACCCATGAGCATCGCCGCCCATATTCGTTCCACCATCACCGATCTGCGTGCCACTGTGGCCGGCCCGCATGCCGAGCTACCGTGCCTTGCCCAAGGCCTATGACCACGGACGTTTCAGCGTCGAGCAATGCGCAGTCTCACCAATTGCGGCGACCGGTGTGATCGAACAATTCCCGACATTTTCAATTCACGACATCCCATTCTCGTACTATGGCTCCTGGCTGGACCTGTCACCGGTGGTGGCCGAGCATCGGACGGCCGCCAACCTGCATCTGGTCAGCCACCGAACCGGAATGAATGCCGTGCTGTCACTCATACCCATGCTCGATGGGCTTCGGGCTCCAACCGAGATCACCGCGGCGCCGACCGCCCTGAACTGGGCGCATCCGCAAGGTCGGATCACGGCAGCCTTCGAAAACGCGGACACCATCCGTCTACGCGGCAACAGGCTGGCCCTGAACATCTGTGCCGCAGCACCGGCACTGACACCGTTCGGCGGCTCTTATTTCCTGCGGGACCCGCTCGACGGTGCCCTGATGTTCACCGACTATCAGTCGGGCCACCGGTACCGAATCACCGTGCTCGCCGGCGCCGCAACCGTGATAGGTGACCAGGCCCTTGGTTCGGCCGAACGTGGAGCGGTGATCAGCGCGGACAACGGGGATGTCTGGGAGATCGCCGTCGAAGAGTTCCGGGTTGCCCGGCAGCCGTACCGGTCGGAGGTCCCCTTCGACGCCGTGATCGACGCGGCGGTGCAGCATTTCTCGGCATTCGTGAACGACATCGCCGGCTGGCGGTCCGAACGAACCCCCGCCGCGGCCCTTGCGGCATACGTGCTGTGGTCAGCAACCGTGGCCCCGGCCGGCTTCCTGCACCGCCCCTCCGTGCTGATGTCCAAGCACTGGATGGACAAAGTATGGAGCTGGGACCACTGTTTCAATGCCATCGCTCTGGCTGCGGGACGCCCCGATCTGGCGATGGATCAATACCGCGTCGTCTTCGACCACCAGGACCAATCCGGGGCGCTACCAGATTCGATCGCCCATTCCGAGGTGCTCTACAACTTCGTCAAACCACCGATCCACGGCTGGGCCCTACAAAGAATTCGGCACCGACTCCGGGACGACCTGACCATCGACGAGGTTGCGGTGGTGTACCAGCAGCTCAGCTCCTGGACATCATTCTGGCTTACCACGCGGCGCGCCCCGGGGCGGACCCTGGCGTACTACCAGCACGGCAACGACAGCGGCTGGGACAACTCAACCGCCTTCGACGATCATCGGGTCGCCGAAACAGCGGACCTCGCAGTATTTCTCAGCCTGCAGATGATCGAACTCGCCGACCTGGCCGGTGAGATCGGGCAACCTGACGCGGCCGCCGAATGGGCCCGGCAGGCCCAGGAAATGCAGGCTGCGATGATCGCCGAACTCTGGGACGGCACCGGATTCGCCGCGCGCGATCCGTTCACCGGTGAACTGCGCCAATCCGACAGCTTGCTCAATCTGATGCCACTGGTGCTCGGCAACCACCTGCCGGCCGACATCTCCGCCGCCCTGATCAACCGACTGCGTAACCACCTCACCGCTTGGGGGCTCGCCACAGAACCACCCGAATCACCCCGGTACCAATCCGACGGTTACTGGCGGGGACCCATCTGGGCGCCGTCAACGGTCCTCCTCGAGGACGGACTCCGACGCGGCGGCCACCGCGCCCTGGCCGACCAGATCAGCGCGAAATTTCGGTCGTTATGCGAACGCTCCGGATTCGCCGAGAACTTCGACGCACTCACCGGAACCGGACTGCGGGACCGTGCATACACCTGGACGGCAAGTGCCTACCTGCTACTTGCCGCCGACTTCGAAAAAGTGGCCCCAGCATCCGTGCCTGAGGCCTGAATGCACCGCATGACCGCAGTTGATCTTGGAATCCGTCGTTGATCTTGAAAGTGCGCGACCCGGCCCTATAGCCCAACCCGTCGGCCGGTATCACGCCAGCCGGGTCCGGTAGGCGGCTACGCGGTGGCGGCCCTGAGTGGCGCCCGCCCCGACGGTGATTGCCCTGCGGCTGGGCGCATCCAGAGCTGTTGCGATGGCTCTGGGCTTCGCGGTCGGTCTCCTGCCGGATCATCAGCGCGTGGCAGGGCTGGAATCTGCAGCGGATCGGGGCGTGTAGTCGGCCGACGCCGGCGCGGTGTGACGGGTGTTACCCGAGTTGATCAGTGAGGTCAATGTGCAACACGCGGGCCACGCTCCCCCACCCGGTCGTCGTGACGCAGCACGATAGGGATGCCTGCACCATGCCGGTGCGGCATCACGTCGGTGACAGAAAGGCGAAACATGACCGGACCGGACATCTCGAAACCGTCGGGCGGGACCGGCGGCGACGCGGGATACGGCGAGGACGCCGCCGGCGGCGTCACGACCGCCACCCATTCGTCGTCGTTCCCGGCGGCAACGCCATTTTCCGATGACTCACCCAACAGCCCGTACGGATCGTCCTCGGCCGCGTCCGGGACGTCGACCTGGACCGGCAGCCCCTACGAGCCACTGCCCTCCGAATCGACCGACGACTACTCGTCGTCCCCGCGGAACCAGTACGGCGACACGTCGGCACCCCCGGCCTATCTCTCACCGGCGCCGGTCTTCGTCGAATCTGCGGCCCCGGCCGGCAACGGCAAGCGGACCAAGTCGCGGGCGATCGCCGGCCTGGTCAGTGCGATCCTCGGAACGCTGCTGGTGGCGGGTGGGCTGTACCTGATCGGCGAATTCGGGTTCCGGATCTTCGACGTCATGCTGAACGGCGGCGGCCAGCCCTCGCCGTGGGACATCGCCTGGACCTCCACCGGCGCGGGCCTGATCTTCGTGGCCGTGCTGCTGAACGGCTGGTCACCGTGGGCAACGCTGGTCCCCGGCATCGCCCTCACCGCGGCCGGCATCTGGTCCATCGCCTGGTATGACGGCGCGGACCGGGTCGCCAGCTCCATCGACCGGCTGTTCGCCCGGCCGGAGATGGTGGTGTGGGGCATCACCGGCTGGATGCTGGTGCTGGGCCTGATGCTGATGGGTGCCAGCGGAGCGGTCATCATCGCCAGGGCCGCCGGTCGACGCAAGCCCCGGGTAGCGCGGTAGATCACTGAACGAAACAGGGTGACGGCGAGCCGAACCGGCCAGCCGTCACCCTTTTTTGTTGTCCTGCAGCTCGAGGACCGCGGTGAGCTCCGGCAGCAACATGGCCAACGCCCGCCCGCGATGGGACAGCGCATCCTTCTCCGCCGGCGACAGCTCCGCCGAACTGCGGCCGTCGCCCGCGACGTCGCTCTCGGTCGGGACGAACACCGGGTCGTAGCCGAACCCGTTGCTGCCGACTGGTTCTCGGATGATCCGGCCGCGCCATTCGGCCCGCTTGACCAGCACCGAGCCGTCCGGGAACCACCAGGGCAAGGGCGCAGACGAAGGCCGCACCGCGGCGTTCGTCCGGCACGTCGCCGAGTTGGGCCAGCAGCAACGCGGTGTTGGCCGCGTCGTCGCCGTGCCGACCCGACCAGCGCGCGGACAGCACGCCCGGCATGCCGTTGAGCGCATCCACCGTCAGACCGGAATCGTCGGCGAGGCTGATCTCCCCGGTCTCCCGTGCCGCCTGCATCGCCTTGGCCGTCGCGTTCTCCTCGAACGTCGCGCCGGTCTCCGGCTCCTCCGGAAAGTGCGGGACGTCGTCCAGCCCGAGCACCCGGACCTGATCGCCCAGGATCCGTTGCAACTCGGCCAGCTTCTTGGCGTTCCGGCTGGCCAGCAGCACCCGGCTCACGACTTCGCGGCCTGCCGCGTCTTCGGCGCCGGGGACGGCTTGCGCGCCTCCACGGCCGGGACGGGCCGAGCCGGCAGCGGCGTGGCCAGCGCCTGCCGCTGCAGCGCGGTCAGCGTCTCGATCCCGGCCAGCGCGGAGTCCATCATGGCGTCCAACGTCCGCCTGGAGAAGGTCGCGCCCTCTGCCGTGCCCTGCACCTCGACCAGGGTGCCGACGTCGGTGGCCACCACGTTCATGTCGACCTCGGCCCTGGCGTCCTCCTCGTACGGCAGGTCCAGCCGCACCCGGCCACCGACCACACCCACCGAGACGGCCGCGATCTGGCAGGACAGCGGCTGCGGGTCGGCCAGCTGCCCCCGCTCGCGGAGATAGGCCACGGCGTCGGCCAGCGCGACGTAGGCGCCGGTGATGGCCGCCGTGCGGGTGCCGCCGTCGGCCTGCAGCACGTCGCAGTCCACCGCGATGGTGTTCTCGCCGAGCGCCCGCAGATCGACGCAGGCCCGCAGCGACCGGCCGATCAGCCGGGAGATCTCGTGGGTGCGGCCGCCGATCCGGCCCTTCACCGACTCCCGGTCGTTCCGCTCGTGGGTGGCCGACGGCAGCATCGCGTACTCGGCGGTCAGCCAGCCGAGGCCCGAACCCTTGCGCCAGCGCGGCACACCGGTGGTCACCGACGCCGCGCACAGCACCTTGGTGCCGCCGAACTCCACCAGCACCGAGCCGGCCGGGTGCTGCTGGAAACCGCGGGTGAAAATGATCGGCCGCAGTTCGTCATCGGCCCTGCCGTCAGCTCTGTTCATGCCCAGAAGGCTAGTGCCACACCCCGACAGCCATGTCGTTCACGACGACGACGCGGGAAGGGTCACACCGGCACGCTCATCCCCGCCACCGAGCTGATCTCCGGGCCGAGGAACCGCTGGCCGAGCCGGGCGAACGGCTCCGGGTCGCCGGTGGCCAGGAACTCGTGCGGCCGGGACGGGGTGGTCCCGGGCGCGAGCAGGTCGAGTTCGGTGAGCCGCCGGTAGACGTCCTTGGCCGTCTCGTCCGCGCTCGACACCAGCGTCACCTGATCGCCCATGACCAGCGACAACGCGCCGGTCAGCAGCGGGTAGTGGGTGCAGCCGAGCACCAGGGTGTCCAGCCCGGTGCGCTGCAGCGGGGCCAGGTAGGCCTGCGCCAGCCCGATCACCTGCCGGCCCGAGGTGATGCCGCGCTCCACGAAGTCGACGAACGACGGGCAGGCGACGGCGTGCACCCGCACCCCGGGAGCCGCGTCGAAGGCGTCCTGGTAGGCGCCGGATTCGATGGTCGCGGAGGTCCCGATCACCCCGACGTCGCCGGTCCTGGTGACCGCGACGGCCCGGCGCACGGCCGGCCGGATGACCTCGATCACCGGCACGTCGTACCGTTCCCTGGCGTCGGCCAGGCAGGCGGCGGAGGCGGTGTTGCAGGCGATGACGAGGATCTTGACGCCGCTGTCGACCAGCTGGTCGCCGATGGCCAGGGCGTGCCGGCGGACCTCGGCGATGCTCAGCGGACCGTACGGGCCGTTCGCGGTGTCGCCGACGTACCGCACCTGCTCGCCGGGCAGCTGGTCGATGATCGCGCGGGCGACGGTCAGCCCGCCGACGCCGGAATCGAAGATCCCGATCGGTCTGTCGTTCACTGGACCAGCGTTGATCGACCCGGCGCTCACCGGTATGACGGTACCGGCCAGGCTCAGGATTGGACCGCCTTGGCCGCCTTCGCGGCGGCGCGCCGGGGTGCGTCGGCCTTGCCGACCAGGAACGCGGCGAGCACGCCGCCGATCGCGCCGAACAGATGGCCCTGCCAGGACACCGCCACCACCCCGGTGATGTCCGCGGCGGCCACCTTGATGATCCCGGTCCAGAAGATGCTGCCGTAGACGGCGAGCAGCACCAGGCCCGAGCAGGATGTGCTGCCACGACCGGGTCCAGATGCCCCTGGCGATCAGGAACGCCAGCCAGCCGAAGACGATGCCGGACGCGCCGACGGTGACGGTGCCGGCCGGCGCGATCAGCCAGACCCCGAGCCCGGAGACCAACCAGACCAGCACGGTGACGGCGATGAACTGCCGCATGCTGCTCAGCGTGATCAGCGTGCCCATGATCACCAGCGGCACCAGGTTCGACCACAGGTGAGCCCCAGGAGCCGTGCAGCAGCGGCGCGAACAGCACCCCGAGCAGGCCCGACCAGGTCCGCGGCTCGATGCCGTACTGATCGAGCCGGTAGTCGGTGGACCAGTTGATGGCCTGGATGATGATCATCACCGCGGCCAGCGCACCGACGGTGATCAGCGCCGGCTTGACTCGTTGCGCGAGCTGACCGCTGCCGGACTTCTTGGCCGGCGAGCTCGACCCGGTCGGGCTCACTCCGGGGCCGGTGGGCGGGACATACGCCGTCGGAATATAGGTCGGCTTCCAGTTGACCGGATGCGACGAATCGGACGGGAACCCCGAATTGGACTGCGGCATGCTCATGGAACCAGGCTACCGACGGCGCCTGTGCAACGGATCGGGGTTAAACCCCTATTCGTCCGGGGTCTAAGCCCCCGACCGCGCGTCAGGCCCAGAGCTGGCCCTCCAGCCCGTGGGCCGCCGCGGCGTCGTCGCCGGCCTCGTAGACGCCGGTGGACAGGTACTTCCAGCCGCCGTCACAGACCACGAACGCGATGTCCGCCTCCACCCCGTCCCGCACCGCGCGGGCCGCGATGCCGAGCGCCGCGTGCAGGATCGCGCCGGTGGAGATCCCGGCGAAGATGCCCTCGACCTCCAGCAGCTCCCGGGTGCGGCGCACCGCGTCGTCCGGGCCGACGGAGAACCGCGACGTCAGCACGGAGGCGTCGTACAACTCGGGGACGAACCCCTCGTCCAGGTTCCGCAGCCCGTAGACCAGCTCGCCGTACCGGGGCTCCGCGGCCACGATCGAGATGTCCGGCACCTTCTCCCGCAGGTAGCGGCCGACGCCCATCAAGGTGCCGGTGGTGCCGAGGCCGGCGACGAAGTGGGTGATGGTCGGCAGGTCGGCCAGCAGCTCCGGCCCGGTCGTCGTGTAGTGCGCGCCGGCGTTCTCCGGGTTGCCGTACTGGTACAGCATGATCCAGTCGGGGTGGTCGGCGGCCAGCGTCCTTGGCCATCGCGACGGCCGCGTTGGAGCCGCCGGCGGCCGGCGAGGAGATGATCTGCGCGCCGTAGGCCCGCAGCAGCAGCCGGCGTCTCCTCCGAGGTGTTCTCCGGCATCACGCAGATCAGCCGGTAACCCTTGACCCGGCAGACCATCGCCAGCGAGATGCCGGTGTTGCCGCTGGTCGGCTCGATCACCGTGCAGCCCGGTCGCAGCAGACCCTGCGCCTCGGCCGCCGCGACCATGGCCAGCGCCGGCCGGTCCTTGATGGAACCGGTCGGGTTCCGGTCCTCGAGCTTGGCCCACAAGCCGCACGGTCGGGGACGGCGACAGCCGCGGCAGGCCCACCAGTGGGGTGCCGCCGACCGCGTCGATCAGACTGCCGTAACGAGCCACGGGAGGAGTCAGACCTCGAGATCGGCAGAGCCACCGGCGACGGCAGGCAGGATCGTCACGTTGTCACCCTCGGCGACCGTGGTCTCCAGGCCACCGGTGAACCGGACGTCCTCGTCGTTGACGTAGATGTTCACGAACCGGTGCAGCGCACCGTTCTTGATCAGCCGGTCACCCAGGCCGGTGTAGCGGCTGTCCAGGTCGGTGATCACCTCGGCGAGCGTGGCGCCCTCGGCGGAGACCGTCTTCTCCCCCTTCGTGACCGGTCGCAGGATGGTCGGCACGGACACCGAAACGCTCATCAAAATCTCCTCGTTGTGCGGCGCCGTGACTGTCACGGCGCACGTTGTTACCTGGTCGGTGGATCGCTGTTCACCGTGCGAGGTCAGCCTTCGACCCGCGCGGCGCTGTGTTCTGCAACGTCATGCCCTGCCGGAATGATTTCCACCGGCTCCTCGGTGACCACGCCGTCGACGATCCGGTAGGACCGGAACTCCTCGGTGTCCGGCTCCCGGGTGGACACCAGCACGTAGTGTGCCTGCGGTTCGCCGGCGTAGGAGATGTCGGTGCGGCTGGGGTAGGCCTCGGTCCCGGTGTGCGAGTGATAGACCACGACGACCTCTTCGTCCGCCGCGTCCATCGCCTTGTACAGCTGCAGTTGCTCGAGGGAATCGAATCGGTAGAACGTCGGCGACCGCTCCGCATTCGTCATCGGAACCATCCGGGTCGGCCGGTCCGACCCCGCCGGTCCGGCGATGATGCCGCAGGCCTCGTCCGGGTGGTCGGCTCGGGCGTGGGCGACGATGGCGTCGACCATCTCGGCGGGGATGCGTAACACGGGGGTCAGCCTATCGAGGATCGGCCGCCGTCCGGCACCGAGCAACCATCAGCGGGCCGACCGGCCCGCTGACGGGGTCAGTCCAGCAGGGCGGTGACCAGCGAATCCTGCACCGCGGACAGCCACCGGTAGGTGGCGTACATCGCCGCCTCGGCGCTCTCCGGGTCGTCGACCCCCGGCGGCAACGCGTCGTCGTCGGTGATCTCCAGCCGGACGCCGAGCGCCAACCGGACGTCGTTCAGCGCGGCGATCCAACTGCTGGCCGCGTCCTCGTCGAGCCGCACCTGACCGCCGCCGCGCGGCAGCGAATCGAGCAACGCCACCGCCGCCGCGTCCTTGGCCGCGATCAGTTCCGGCTCGTGCAGCACCCGCAGCCCGGACGACAGCTCGGCGTCCTCGGCGTGGAAGTCCGGCAGCAACCGGGCGACGGCGGGATCGGCCGGCGGCGTCGACGGTCCGAGCGTCATCCCGGTGAGCGCGGCCAGCGGGTCGACCGGGGTTTCGGTGCGACGGCCCGCCAGCAACTGCCGCACCTGGTCGACCAGGTCGGCGATCAGCGACGCCTCGGCCGGCTCGAGCCAGCCGGTGTACTTGCCGAACCTGCGGTGAAACGGGCGCACCGGTCAGCTGTCCTTGGCCATCGTCGCCCAGAGCCCGGCGCTCTGCAGCTTGGCGACGTCGGCCTCCATCTTCTCCCGGGGTCCGATGGAGACGGTGGCCCTGCCCTTCTGGTGCACATCGAGCATCAGCGCCTCGGCCTTCGGCCGCGGGTGCCCGAGCAACTTCTGGAAGACCAGGGTGACGTAGGACATCAGGTTGACCGGGTCGTTCCAGACGATCGTCACCCAGGGCACCTCGGCCGCGGTCACCGGGTCGACGACCTCGGTCTTCTCCGGCGCTGGTGCCGTCATGACCGCGCCGCCAGACGTGCTTGTCCCGCTCACCGTCACCCCTGGACCTGAAAACCCAACCTTGCCGACCACGGATCCATTTTCGCACTTCCGGGGCCCGTCCGGAAACACCAACGCGAGATCGCGCCGGGTTCGGCCGGTCGCCCGGTGCCGGAGTCGAAACATAGGCTCGTGCCATGACCGTCTCGGCGCAGGGCCATCCACCGTCCGCAGCGGCGCCGACGCGCTCGACGGCGCTGCTGACCGACCGCTACGAGCTGACCATGCTGCAGGCCGCCATCGCCGACGGCACGGTCGACCGGGCCTGCGTGTTCGAGGTGTTCGCCCGCCGGTTGCCGGCCGGGCGCCGGTACGGCGTGGTGGCCGGCACCGCCCGGCTGGTGCAGGCCATCGCCGAATTCCGCTTCGGCGACGACGAACTCGCCGCGCTCCGGCCATTTCTGGACGAGCCGACCCTCGATTTCCTGGCCGGGTACCGATTCGACGGTGACATCGACGGCTATCCCGAGGGCGAGCTGTTCTTCCCCGACTCGCCGGTGCTCAGCGTCAGCGGCACGTTCGGCGCCGCGGTGATCCTGGAGACCCTGGTGCTGTCGATCCTGAACCACGACTGCGCGATCGCCTCGGCGGCCGCGCGGATGGCCTCAGCGGCCGGCGATCGGCCGCTGATCGAGATGGGCACCCGGCGCACGCACGAGGAGGCGGCCGTGGCCGCGGCCAGGGCGGCCTACCTGGCGGGGTTTTCCGCGACGTCGAACCTGGAGGCCGGCCGGCGCTTCGGGATCCCGACGGCCGGCACCGCCGCGCACGCGTTCATCCTGCTGCACGAGAGCGAGGAGGCCGCCTTCGCCTCGCAGGTCGGGGCGCTGGGCGTCGGCACCACGCTGCTGGTGGACACCTACGACATCACCGCCGGGATCGCCACCGCGGTCCAGGTGGCCGGCCCGGAGCTGGGCGCCATCCGGATCGACTCCGGCGACCTCGGGGTGCTGACCAGGGCCGCCCGCCGGCAGCTGGACTCGCTGCGGGCGGTCGGCACCAAGATCGTGCTGTCCGGCGATCTGGACGAGTACGCGATCGCCGCGCTGCGGGCCGACCCGGTCGACGTCTACGGGGTGGGCACCTCGCTGGTCACCGGGTCCGGTGCGCCGACCGCCGGGATGGTCTACAAGCTCGTCGCCGTCGACGGTCGTCCGGTGGAGAAACGCAGCGCCGACAAGCAATCGCACGGCGGACGCAAGTCCGCGCTGCGCCGGCACAAGGCCAGCGGCACGGCGACCGAGGAAGTGATCTTCGTGCTCGGCGGCGAGCCTCCGGTGCTCGGGCCCACCGATCGGCTGCTGCCGGTGCCGATCATGCGGGGCGGGGCCCCGGTGGACGAGCTGCCGACCCTGGAGGCCTCCCGCGAACACCTGCGGCGGTCGCTGATCGGCCTGCCCTGGGAGGGCCTGACGATCTCGCACGGCGAACCGGCGATCCCCAGCACGCTCATCCCCGGCACGCCGGTCACCAGCACGGCCGCAGCCGACAAAGGACGGTTATGAGCGAGCGGAGCGAGCGAATCATGAGATCGCAGGGCGGACATCCGCGAGGCACGAGCCGGATGCCGTCATGACCTCCCCGTCGCGCTCCCGACTGGTCCCGATCAGGCCCTGATCGTCGTCGACATGCAGCACGATTTCGGCGACCCGACCGGGTCGCTGTACGTCCGCGGCGCCGAGGACATCGTGGCGCCGATCACCGCGGCGATCGCGGCCGCCAAGGCGGCCGGCGGCCTGGTCGTCTACACCCAGGACTGGCACCCGACCGAAACCCCGCACTTCGCGGAATTCGGCGGTCTGTGGCCGGTGCACTGCGTCATCGACTCGGCCGGCGCGCAGTTCCTGCCTGACCTACCGGTCGACGGACCGGTGGTGCGGAAGGGATCCGGGCCGGAGGACGGCTACAGCGGGTTCTCGGTGCTGCACCTGCCGTCCGGTCAGAACCGGGAGACCGAGCTGTCCGCGATCCTGGACGAGAACGGCATCATGGCGATCACCATCGTCGGCCTGGCCGGCGACTGGTGCGTGCGGTCCACCGCCATCGACGGCATCCGCCTCGGCTACCGGGTGACCGTGCCGCTGGCGTTGACCAGGTTCGTCGAGCTGAATCCGGGCGACACGGAGTCAGCGGTGACCCAGATGCGCGAGGCCGGGGTCACGCTGATCGAGTAGCCGATCGACGGGGTTCAACGGTTGGCGAACGGCCCGGCGATCTCCCCGGAGCCCCGCTGGATCAATTGCACGGGCACCACCACATCCTTGGTCGGAACCGCTCCGTCGAGCCAGCCGAAGATCTCCCGCGCGGCGACGGTGCCGATGGCATCGGGCTTCTGGTCGATCACCGTCAGGGGCGGATCGACAACGGTGGCCAGGTCCAGATCGTCGAAACCGACCACCGCGATGGTGTGCAGCAGATCGCGCCGCCGGAGCTCGGCCAGCACCCCGATCGCGACCAGGTTGTTGCCCGCGAAAACCGCCGTCGGCGGATCCGGCAGGTCGAGCATCGCCGACAGCGCCGCGACGGCCGGCAGCGGATCGGCCTGCCCGCGCCACTGGATCTCCGGGTCCGCGGTGAGGCCGGCCTCGTGCAGGGCGCGCACGTAGCCGCGCTGCCGTTCGTCCGCGGTGTACAGGTTCGGGCGGTCACCGAGAAACCCGATCCGGTGATGACCGTGCGCGATCAGGTGCGCGGTGGCGTCGTGGGCGCCCTTGCTGTTCGCCACCCGGACGGTGGGGCAGGCCAGCCGGCGAGGTGGGCGGTCGACGAAGATGATCGGCACCCCGCGATCGAGTTCCGGCTGCAGGAACGCGTGGTCCCGGCGGCACGACATGATCAGCAGGGCGTCCACCGCCCGGGCCAGCAGCCGGTGCACCAGCTGCTCCTCGCGGTCGGGATCCGCGTTGGTGCTGACCGCGAGGACCAGGCTGCCCTGCTCACCGGCGATCCGTTCGACCGATCGGTTCAGCACCGCGGCGAACGGGTTGCTGACGTCCTCCAGGACCAGGCCGATGGACGCCGACCGGCCGTCCGACCGGCGCAGCGCGTGCGCCGCATCGTTGCGCCGGTACCCCAGCTGCTCCGCGGCCGCGAGCACCCGCTCCCGGGTCTCCGGCGACGCTCCGACCTCGTCGTTGATCACCCGGGACACCGATTTCAGGCTCACCCCGGACGCCCGCGCGACGTCGTTCATGGTGGGTCGGCGCAACCTGCCAGCCATCGCTCGGTCCCCTTCCGGTGGTCGTCGGGCACATCCCGTTGGTCGATCAATGGGCAAGCAGGGCCGCGCAGCACACGCCGCTCGCCGGGCATCCCCCGAGATTCCCGCGACACGCTGAGGATCTCACCTCCGAGACGTCCGCTGGGCCAGCCGGCGGCCGTGTCGGCACCCGTGCAGCGACGCGGACGGCGCGGCGCCCGGTGCTAGTGCACAATCCTCGCCATGCACCCCGCGCCATCGCACATCCACGCCGACGCCATGCAGCATCTCGAGGAGGAACCGGAGCATCGGCGGGAGCTGTTCGGCCTGCGGCTGGACCGTTGGTGGAGTGACCTGCATGACGGACTGTCCGCCGTGTACGCCGCCGACCAGGTCGCCGAGCTCGAGCGGCGGCTGGTGGTGCTGGCGGCGGCCGCCTTCCGGGAGCGTGACCCGGAACTGCGCCGGCTGGACATGCAGCGCACGCTGGACCCGGCCTGGTTTCAGGACGAGTCGATGCTGGGCTACGCCGCGTACGCGGAACGGTTCGCCGGCGACCTCACCGGGATCAGCGGAAAGATCCACTACCTGTCCGAGCTCGGGGTCAGCTACCTGCACCTGATGCCGCTGCTGCAACCCCGGGACGGGCGACAGCGACGGCGGGTACGCGGTCGCCGACTACCGGCGGGTCCGCGACGACCTCGGCACCATGGACGACCTGCGCAGGCTCGCGGCGGATCTGCGGCGCAGCGGCATCAGCCTGGTGATGGACCTGGTGCTCAATCATGTTGCCGCCGAACACGCCTGGGCGCAGGCGGCGCGCGACGGTGACCCGCACTACCGCGACTACTTCTACGTCTTCCCCGACCGCACCGAACCCGACCGGTACGAGGCGACCCTGCCGGAGGTTTTCCCGGACTTCGCGCCGGGCAGTTTCAGCTACTCACCCGAGCTGAACGGCTGGGTGTGGACGACGTTCAACACCTGGCAGTGGGACGTCAACTGGGCCAACCCGGACGTGTTCGCCGAGTACGCCGACATCATCCTGTTCCTGGCCAACGCCGGCGTCGAGGTGCTGCGGCTGGACGCGATCGCGTTCGTCTGGAAGCGGCTGGGCACCAACTGCCAGAACCAGCCCGAGGTCCACCCGATCACCCAGGCGCTCCGCGCGGTCGCCCGGATCGCCTGTCCCGCAGTGCTTTTCAAGGCCGAGGCGATCGTCGCGCCGCAGGACCTGGTGCACTACCTGGGGCAGGGCGCGCACCACGGCAAGGTCAGCGACATCGCCTACCACAACAGCCTGATGGTGCAGATCTGGTCGATGCTGGCCACCCGGGACGCCACCCTGGCCGCGCACGCGCTGCGGGCGATCCCGCCGGTGCCGTCCACCACCACCTGGGTCACCTACATCCGCTGCCACGACGACATCGGCTGGGCGATCGACGCGGCGGACGCCGCGGCGGTCGGCCTGAACGGGTTCTGGCACCAGTCGTTCCTGTCCGACTACTACTCGGGGATTCACCCGGACTCGCCGGCCACCGGCCTGGTGTTCCAGGCCAACCCGGTCACCGGTGACCGCCGGATCAGCGGGTCGGCGGCGAGTCTGGCCGGCCTGGAGAGCGTCGCGTCCACCGCCGATTTCGATCTGGTCGTCGGCCGGCTCTACCTCGCGCACGCGATCATCATGGGCTGGGGCGGCATCCCGGTGATCTGGATGGGTGACGAGCTCGCGATGGTCAACGACCCGGACTGGGCCGCCGAACCCGGCCACGAGAGCGACAACCGGTGGGCGCACCGGCCGCGGATGGACTGGGCCCGGGCCGAGCGACGGCACGAACTGCACACCGTCGAGGGCCGGGTGTTCCTCGGCATCCGGCACCTGGCGCGGGTGCGCGCCTCGTTACCGCACCTGGAATCGACGGTGGCCGCCGAGGTTCCGCTGCTGTCGGACCCGGGCATCCTGCCGGTGCTCCGCCGGCACCCGCTCGGGCCGCTGCTGGAGTTGTTCAACGTCACCGAGCAGTGGCGGCCGTTCCCGGGCTGGCGGCTGGCCGAACTGGGCCTGTCCGGTGCGCGGGATGCGCTGAGCGGCAACGAGATTCACCCGGGACCGGACGGCAACGTGTGGCTGCATCCGTACGGGGTGCTCTGGCTGGTGCGGGAATAGCGAGCCGCCCGGCGCTCAGCCGTCGAATCCCGGCGCCTGGGCAATCACGGTGATGGTGCCCGCTTCGACTTCGGTGAACCCGGCGTCCCGCACGGCCAGCGTCCCGGTCACGCCGAACCCGCCGGGATCGGCCGACCGCGCCGTCAGCCCGGACCACTCCTCGGCGGTCGCCCGCCGGGCAACCGCCGGCCAGCCCGGCTGCGGTCCACTCGCCCAGCACGTCGGGGTTCGCCTCGGCCAGCAGCGCCACGGCGATCATCCCGGCATGGCCGGCCTGCGCCATGGCCTTGCCCAGCGTCATGACCGGTGTCGGGGCGAGCCAGACTCGCAGCGCCGCACCCGCCTCGTCCGGCGAAACGACGGGCGGCTCGTCCGGTGCCACGTCGGTGCCGCCGACCTGCAGCCGGCTGATCCGCGGGTCCAGCTCGCTGACCAGGCCGGGGAGCAGCGCGCGCACCTGGGTGCCGTCGATCTCGATGGTGATGCCCGGCAGCTCCTGCGCGGCCACCCAGTGCGCGCCCCGGGCCCGCCGGGTGACCTTGCGGATGTGCCCGCGGCAGTAGTCCCGGATCGCGTCGTACCACTCGCCACCGGGTTCGCTCCGCGGGTCGACGCAGAGCGCGGCCGCGCCGGTGGCGGCCGCGGCCAGCGCCCGATGCCAGGACGGCGGGTCGGCCCGCTCCATCCGCAGCACCAGCTGCATGGCCCGGATGTCCTGCGCGGCCTCCTCCCGGTCGTCCGGTGACCTGCGACGGGTCGCAGGCTCAGCCAGTGCGCGTACCGCTCGCGCAGCGGGGCCAGCGGGTCAGTCAAGGGGCACCCGCCGCAGCGTGCCGTCCGCGGCGTCGGCGGCCTCGATCTCGTCCCGGGAGATGCCCAGGATGAACAGCACCGGGTCCAGGAACGGCTGGTTCAGGGTGGTGTCGGCGAAGCCCGGCCACCACCGGCTTGGCGTTGAACGCGATGCCGAGGCCGGCCGCGGAGAGCATGTCGATGTCGTTGGCGCCGTCGCCGACGGCCACCGTCTGGTTCAGCCCGACGCCGAACTCGCGCGGCGAACCGCTCCAGCGCGCGCGCCTTGCCGGCCCGGTCGACGATGTCGCCGACCACCCGGCCGGTGAGCCGGCCGTCGACCACCTCCAGGGTGTTGGCGGCGGCGAAGTCCAGCTCCAGCTCGTCGACCAGATGCCGGGTGACCTGGGTGAACCCGCCGGACACGATGCCGCAGCGGTAGCCGAGCCGCTTCAGCGTGCGGACCGTGGTCCTGGCCCCGGGGGTCAGCACCAGCGCGGCGCCGACCTCGTCCAGCACGGCGGCGTCCAGACCCTCCAGCATCGCCACCCTGGCCCGCAGCGACTCGGCGAAGTCGAGCTCGCCGCGCATCGCGGCCGCGGTGATCTCCTCGACCTTGGCCCTGGTCCCGGTGTGGTCGGCGAGCATCTCGATCACCTCGCCGGTGATCAGCGTCGAGTCGACGTCGAACACGATCAGCCGCTTGGCCCGCCGGGCGATGCCGACCCGTTCCACCGCGATGTCCACGCCGGCGACGGCACCGACCTCGACCACGGCCGAGCGCAGCTTCTCGTCGTCCGGCGCCAGAACCGACAGCTCGAGCCCGGTCACCGGGTAGTCGGCGATCCGCTTGATCGCCTCGATGTTGACCCCGAGCTGGCCGAAGCGGAGCGCGAGTTCACCGATCGCCCTGGCCTGCAGCGGGCGGCCCAGCACGACGACGGCGTGCGTCGGGAACCGGCGCTGGTCGTCCCCCGGCTGGTCGATCGCCACCCGGACGGTCATGCCGAGCGCGGCCATCGCCTGCTCGACGTCGCTCTGCAGGCCACTGCGGGTTCTCCGGCGTGCCGACCAGCACACCCAGGGTCAGCTGCGCCCGGATCACCGCCTGGTCGATGTCCAGCACCTCGACCCGGTGGGCGGCCAGCGCGGTGAACAGCACGCCGGTGACCCCGGGACGGTCCGGGCCGGTGACGGTGATCAGCACCGAGGACATGACGCCCTGACGAACGCGGTCGACCGCAAGGTCACTCGGTGAACGGGGCCGCCGACGACCCGGAGCCCTCGCCCTCCGGGATCTTCAGGGCCGAACTGGCTTCCGCCTCGTCGAGCGCCTTCCAGCCGCGCGCCGGGTGCGCCTCGGTCCGCATCCGCTCGATCATGTACGGGTGATGCAGTTCGAACGCCGGCCGCTCGGAACGGATCCGCGGCAGCGAGGTGAAGTTGTGCCGCGGCGGCGGTGAACTGGTCGCCCACTCCAGCGAGTTGCCGTAACCCCACGGGTCGTCGGCGGTGGTGATCTCGCCGTACCGCCAGGACCGGATGACGTTCCAGATGAACGGCAGCGTCGACGCGCCGAGCACGAACGCACCGATCGTGGAGATCGTGTTGAACAGGGTGAACCCGTCGGTCGGCAGGTAGTCCGGGTAGCGCCGCGGCATGCCGATGTTGCCGAGCCAGTGCTGGATCAGGAACGTCAGGTGGAAGCCGATGAACGTCGCCCAGAAGTGCAGCCGGCCGAGCCGCTCGTCCAGGAACCGGCCGGTCATCTTCGGGAACCAGAAGTAGATGCCGGCGTAGGTCGCGAACACGATGGTGCCGAACAGCACGTAGTGGAAGTGCGCGACCACGAAGTAGCGAGTCCGAGACGTGGAAGTCCAGCGCGGGCGCGGCCAGGATGACGCCGGTCAGGCCGCCGAACAGGAAGGTCACCAGGAAGCCGGCGGCGAACAGCATCGGTGTCTCGAAGCTGACCTGGCCCTTCCACATGGTGCCGATCCAGTTGAAGAACTTCAGCCCGGTCGGTATCGCGATCAGGAACGTCATGAAGCTGAAGAACGGCAGCAGCACGGCGCCGGTCGCGAACATGTGGTGCGCCCACACCGCCACGGACAGCGCCGCGATGCCGAGCAGCGCGTAGACCATGCCGCGGTAGCCGAACAGCGGTTTTCGGGAGAACACCGGTATCACCTCGGAGATGATGCCGAAGAACGGCAAGGCGATGATGTACACCTCGGGATGCCCGAAGAACCAGAACAGATGCTGGTAGAGGATCGCGCCGCCGTTGGCCGGGTCGAACACATGCGAGCCGAAATGTCGGTCCGAGGCCAGCCCGAACAGCGCCGCGGTCAGCACCGGGAACGCGATCAGGATCAGCACCGAGGTGACCAGGATGGCCCAGGTGAAGATCGGCAGCCGCCACATCGTCATGCCGGGGGCGCGCATGCAGATCACCGTGGTGATCATGTTGACGCCGCCGAGGATGGTGCCGAGACCGGAGACCGCCAGGCCCATGATCCACAGGTCGCCGCCGACACCCGGCGAGTTCTCCGCGAGCGGAGAGCGGCGTGTAGGCGGTCCAGCCGAAGGCCGCCGCGCCGTTCGGGGTGAAGAAGCCGGACGTGGAGATGATCGCGCCGAAGAAGTACAGCCAGTAGGAGAAGGCGTTCAGCCGCGGGAACGCCACGTCCGGGGCGCCGATCTGCAGCGGCAGCACGAAGTTCGCGAAACCGAAGACGACGGCCGTTGCATAGAACAGCAGCATGATCGTGCCGTGCATGGTGAACAGCTGGTTGTACTGCTCGGGGGTGAGGAACTGCATCCCCGGCCGGGCCAGCTCGGCGCGCATGAACAGGGCCATCAGGCCGCCGATCATGAACCACGTGAACGAGGTCGCGATGTACATGACGCCGAGGACCTTCGGGTCCGTGGTGTGCAGGTACTGCAGGAACTTCGCACCGCGCGGGGCGCGCTGGACCGGGTACGGCCGAGTCACCACGGGACGGGGAGCGACGGCGGTCAAAGTTGGCCTCCAGCGGGTCGGCGCACGCACATGTCGCGGGCAGACCCGCGACGAGTCGATGTTAGTCCGACACTGCGTAGAACACCGTGTCAGGGGGGCACGTCGCGGGCTTGATCGTCATTGCTGGTGACTCGGCGGCGGCGGCCGGCGAGACGGGCGATTGCCGGCTAGATCAGAAGATCAGCACGCTCAGGATGGCCAGCAGCGGCGCGACTCCCTGGATGGCCACGCCGCGCAGCAGCGCCGGCTTGGTCACCAGCAGCACCACCGCCGCGCCGACCATCGATGCGGTGCCCAGCAGCACCATGCCGACGCCCGCGGCCGACCGTGGCGGCATCGCTCGGACAGCTGCAGCAGCACCCCGACGACGACGCCCACCGCCAGGAACAGGTTGTAGAAGCCCTGGTTCAGCGCCCAGTCGCGAGTGGTCTCGGCGTCCTGCTGATTTCCGATCCCGAACGTGCGCCAGGCGAACGGCCGGCGGAACAGCACCGACTCGAGCACGAAGAACAGCACGTGGATGGCCGCGGCAATGCAGCGCGAAGATCACGGCCGCCGTGGGGAGCCGATCGAACATGTCGACCTCCTTACGCGCACGGTGGTCGGACGCCGCGAGCCAAGCGCAATCATCCGTCACTGGTCAAATTCAACGGATATCCGAGTTCAGCCGCCCAAGAAGTCCGCTGTATGAGGACAGAGAGGCAACGAGTCTGCACGGAGACGGCATATCCGTCGAGCGTCACCGCGAGCGTGCGCGGATGCCGATGTCCGCGTGGGAGCGCCACGTCGATGCGCGACGGGATCGCGTCGGTCAATCCATGCCGTGACAGCGCCGTGGTCAGGCACAATGTCGCGACTGGGTGTCCGGAGCGCGATCTCCAAGAGGTCCGGATCCGCGTCGGTCGCGACGTCGGCACGACGAAAAAGGCCCCGACCCAACTGTTCAATCACCCCAGCGTCACGCAGCCGATACAACCGCCGATCCGACAGCCCGGCGGCGCGCCCCTCCGAGTAGGAAAACGTCTCGGCTAGACCAGCGAGCGCGCCCTCCGCGGTTTGGTCTGCAGGCACCGTCATGACGGAAACCGTCTACACATCTGGCTCATGTGCCGACGATTTGCTCTGCGAGGTATGTCTACGGAGTGGCGTCACGCCGCAGGTGCTGCGTTTCGCAGCAGAACACACAAATCGGCTCCTCACGCGGGAAAATCCACCCGGTGAGAAGCCGATACGTGGAGCTGAGGGGACTCGAACCCCTGACCCCCACACTGCCAGTGTGGTGCGCTACCAGCTGCGCCACAGCCCCAAGCTGCTGGAACAGGTTATCAACTGCCCTCGTCGCCGACCTAATCGACCTGGTCACCGTCCGTCCGACCCAGTAGCTGCCGGACGAACGGCACCAACGGTCAGGCCTGGCCGAGCAGCTCGCCCAGCCAGTTCACCGACAGCGAGACCGGCTTTCCGTCCTTGACCACGGTCGGCGTCGCCACCTGTCCCCCGGTGGCCGCGCTCAGCGTCGCCGACGATGCGGTCGCGGACGCTTCGGCGGCCGCGACGTTCTGCCCGGAGCTGGTGCACTGGGCCGCCGCGGCCGAGGCGCCCGAGAGGGTGGCCAGTTTCCCCAACTCCTCGTTCGTCAGATCGGACGAGCCGCCTTCCTCGGGTTGGTGGTCGGATGAGAAGAGCGCCGAGTGGAAGGCCAGGTAGACCCCCGGCTGGGCGCCACTCTGCTGGGCGACGCAGAGCAGGGCGGCCGCGGCGCGGCTGGAGTAGTCCCCGGAGAAAGAGGACTTGTTCAGGAAATTCAGCATGTGGTAGTTCACCGCCAGGGAGCCGTCGTCGATCGCCTGGTTGATCTGCTGCCCGTACTGCCGCTCGAACTCAGCGCAGATCGGACAGAGCGCGTCCTCGTAGATGTCGAGCGTCACCCGCGGGGCGGCACCCGACTTGCCGACGCTCACGATGCCGTTGGACTCGGTCGCCACCGACTGGGTCGAGGCGCCGTAACCCTCGGCCTGCACCGCCGTCTGCTGCTTGTTCAGCACCAGGCCGAAGACGATGATGGCGCCGATCACCACGACCGCTATCCCGCCGATGATCAGCTGGGTGCGGTTGGAACCGCCGGTCGACTTACGGGCCGCGGCCACGGACTGTCGTCCGGCCGGCCGGCTGCCGGAATTCTTACCGGCCGTGTTCGCCGCGGGAGGCTTCTTCGCGCTGGGTTGGCGCGGCGGGCTGGGCGCCGCCCGCCGACGCGGAACTGTTTGGCGTTCGCAGCACCTGACTGACCCTTCGGGCGCCGTTTGTCTCCTGCCTGCGCCACTGGGCGTTCCTTTCGTCGCTGCCCGGCAATCCCGGGTATCGTTGCGGCCGTGCTGTGCAGCACGGTCGCGAAATCCACTATGCCGGTTCTTCCGCCCGGCGCCGGACCAGCCGATCGATCGACAGGGGCGTGTCCGGGCGGACGATCAGGTAGCCGGCGAGCAGCAGGAAACCGACGTCGCGCAGGATCTCCGCGGTGTACGCGGTTTGACCTGCCCCAACGTCGCCGCCGCCGCCGAAGCATCCGCAGTCGATCGACAACCCGCGCGCTGCCGCCGAGATCACGCCGGCGATGAACGCGACGAGCACGACGGCCGAGAGCACTGCCGCCAGCCGGGTGGCCAGTCCGATCAGGAGCAACACCCCGAGGGCGATCTCCAGGTACGGCAGCGCCGCGGCGACGACGGCGACCAGTGACTCCGAGAAGATCCGATACCCACGCACGGCGACCAGGGTCTGCCTTGGATCGGCGGCCTTGAGGATTCCCGAGGTCAACCAGACCGACGCGAGCCCCACTCTGGCGATCAGCCCGACCACGTCGCGGACCCGATCGCTCCGAGTCACCGTCCGCACCACGCTCACCAATCCAGCCTAGCGATGCGATCCGCGGCACCGTCGTCGAGTGCACGTCGCCGGCCGCGAGCCGGCGGGGCTCCTGGCCGGCGGCGCCCAGTGAAAGGAGCGCCGCCGGCGGAGAAGTCAGCTGGTTGGCGCCGTGCTGTCGGACGCCGTCGGTGCCGCGCTGTCGGAGGCCGATGGCTGCGCACTGTCGGATCCGCTCGTCGTGGCGGGGGTCACCGTCGTCTGCACCAGCAGGTCGACGACCGCCGCGATCGCCGGCTGGGTCTGGCCGCTCGACGAATCCGTCTGACCGGGGATCTGCACCAGCACCCGACTGCCGAGCGGAACGCCCACCAGTCCCGCGAACGGACCGCCGGTCGCCACCGGCAGCTCCTGCGGGCCCGTGCCGCCCGCCGACGGGTCGGCACCCGGCCAGGTCGTGCCGGCGGATTCCCCGGTCCAGGTCACGGCCGTGTACTGCACCAGCACCTGACCCAGCGCGACCGGGGCGCCGGTGCCGGTGGCCAGCACCGCGACGCTCGGCGCCGTCGGCTCGGCAAGGCCGCTCGGAATCGTCACGGTCGCGGCGGCACCGAGCGCGCCGGCCACCTCCGGCGCGTTGGCCGGCGGGGTCTGCGGCGTCGCGTCCGTCTGGCCGCCCGTGGTGGGGCCGATCGCCTGCACGATGTCGACGATGAAGACCAGGGTGTCGGTGCCGGCGATCCCGGCGCTGGAGTTGCCGCCGGAGCCGTAGCCGTCGGCGGGCGGCAGGCTCAACATCACCCGGCTGCCGACCGGCACCCCGACCAGCGCGGTGTCCCACCCGGGAACGACCTTCCCGACACCGATCTGGAACGCCGACGTGGCGCCCCGGTCGTAGGAGTTGTCGAAGACCTTGCCGCCCCAGATCTGTCCGAGGTAGTTGGTGATCAACCAGTCGTTCGCCGCCGTCACCGGACCGGTGCCCTCGGACAGGATCACCCGCTGCAGGCTCGGCACCGGGTCGTTCGCCGGGAACGTCAGGGTCGGCTTCTCGCCGAACGCCCCGCTGGCGGTCGGCAGCTGATCCGCGGCCACCGGCGCCGCAACGGCGGTCGCGGGCGGCACGGACGGCCCCAACGTCGACGCCTCGACGGATGATCCGGAGGCGTCGGTCGACCCTGTCCCGGTGCTATCAGTCGTACCGGACCCGGAGGAACAGGCCGCCAGCACGATCAACGGAACAACCAGTACAAGGGCGCGAACGCGCATCAGAATCCTCGGATGTCTCGACAGTTGGGGCCGCATCATTATTGAGCGTCAGCGGTGAGCGTCGGCGGCAACAAGCGGTCAGCGGAGATGACAACCCGCAACCCTACGCACCACGACTGTTCAGTTGCTGTGACCTACCTGCATGTGCCATGGACGCCACCCCACGACACGTTCGAGCGCTCGGCACCATAACCTGATCCCTGTGCCACCCAACACCCGAGTCTTCGTCGCCCAGCTCGCCGGGCTGCCGGTGTTCGGACCCAGCGGTGAATCGATCGGCAAGGTTCGCGACATCGTGGTCGCGCTGCGGCTGGACCGCAAACCACCTCGCGTTCTCGGGCTCGTCGTCGAGCTGCCGACCAGGCGGCCCATCTTCGTGCCGATGCTGCGGGTCGGCAGCCTGGAATCACACGCCGTGGCGCTGGCCACCGGGTCGGTGAGCCTGCGCCGGTTCGAGCAGCGGACCCTGGAGCTGCGGCTGATCGGTCAGTTGCTGGGTGTGCAGGTGCAGCTGGCCACCACGGCCAGTTCGGCGATCGTGGTGGACGTCGCGATCGAACGGACCCGGAGCCGGGACTGGGTGGTCTCCCGGCTGGCCGTCCGGGAGCGCACCCGCCGGATCGTCCGGCGGGCCCCGGTGCAGGTGGTCGGCTGGACCGACGTCCGCGGGATGGATCCCGCGGAACTGACCGGCCACTCGGTCCGCGGCGCCCAGCAGGTGCTCGCCTCCTTCGAGGGCCTGCGCGCCGCGGACGCCGCCAGCATCCTGCGTGAGCTCGAGCCGGAGCTGCGGTACGAGGTCGCCGACGCGCTGGACGACGACCGGCTGGCCGACGTCATCCAGGAGTTGTCCGAGGACGACCAGAAGGAACTGCTGGCCCACCTCGACGAGGCCAGGGCCGCGGACATCCTGGAGGCGATGGACCCGGACGACGCGGCCGACCTGCTGGCCGAGCTGCCGGAGGGCATCCAGGAGCGGCTGCTCGGGCTGATGGAGCCGGAGGAGTCGGCGCCGGTCCGCCGGCTGCTGCAGTACTCCTCCGAGTCGGCCGGTGGCTTGATGACTCCGGAGCCGGTGGTGCTGACCCCCGATGCCACCATCGCCGAGGCCCTGGCCCGGATCCGCGCGCCGGAGCTGACCCCGGCCCTGGCCTCGATGGTGTTCGTCTGCCGGCCGCCGCAGGCCACCCCGACCGGGCGCTACCTGGGCTGCGTGCACACCCAACGGCTGCTGCGGGAGCCGCCGTTCGAGCTGGTCGCCGGCGCGCTGGACACCGAGATGGCGCGCCTCTCGCCGGATGCGGCGCTCACCGAGGTCACCCGGTTCTTCGCGTCCTACAACCTGGTGTGCGCGCCGGTCGTCGACGACGAGGACCACCTGCTCGGCGCCGTCACCGTCGACGACGTGCTCGATCACCTGCTGCCCGACAACTGGCGCGACGAGGGCCTGGACGACGGGCAGGTCGACGCCAACTCGCGCGGCGGCGAGCAGGGCACCACGCGGGCGGGCAGCCGGGCATTCGATCCTGCGGGCGGTGAATGCCCGGCGCCGGCGTCGACCGCATGCCGATCGCTGCCGAGATTCCGCCGATCCGGGGCGCGGATCGGGGGCCGACCGTGGCTGACACCCGCCCCCGGCGGCGCCTGGATCAACCGCGCAGCGGCCGACGGTTCTCCGTCGACATCGACCCGGAGACCTTCGGCCGGTTCTCCGAGAGCCTGGCCCGGTTCATGGGCACCGGGACGTTCCTGTTCTGGCAGACGCTGCTGGTGATCACCTGGATCACCCTGAACATCGTCGGGGTGGGCTTCGGCTGGGACCCGTACCCGTTCATCCTGCTCAACCTGGCCTTCTCGACCCAGGCCGCCTACGCCGCGCCGCTCATCCTGCTGGCGCAGAACCGGCAGGACGACCGGGACCGGATCACCCTGGAGGAGGACCGGAACAGGTCGGCGCAGACCAAGGCCGACACCGAGTTCCTGGCCCGGGAACTGGCCGCGCTCCGGGTGGCCATCGGCGAGGTCGCGACCCGGGACTACCTGCGCGGCGAACTGGACCGGCTGCGGGTGGACCTGGACGAGATGACCAATCCGGACTCGGCCGACAAGCCCGCCAAGCGCCCGCCGGACAAGCGGCTGAAGGGCCGGCCCAAGACACCCGCCAAGGCACAGGCAGTGTCCGGGCGGAGCAAGAGCGGCGGTGCACCGGGCGCCACGGCATCCGGCTCGGGCTCGGTGACGATCGATGCCGGTCCAATTGAGCCCATCCCCGGCGACCCGCCACCGAATGGCGGCCCCACTCACGGTCAGGACGACGGCATCAACCCGAACTGACCGGGGTCGCACCCGGCTCTACGCACGCTTCACTCCCGGTCCGGGTGCTGCAGCGCCCGGGTAACGCTCGAACCGTGTGTAGAACACCGCCGCGCTCCACACAGCGAATCACGAAGAGCACCGCCACCCACCGGCGGAGCAAACAGCAACGGCCCCACCGGATGGCGGGGCCGTTGCGCTCGTGCATCCACAGATCTCGTGGAGGTGGCGGGAATTGAACCCGCGTCCAACGTTGACTCGTGAGGGCTTCTCCGGGCGCAGTTCGCTATGTCCCTACTCGGCCCCACCAGTCTCGCGAACACGCTGGTGCGACAGGCCCAGTCGCTGTTTGTTGTCCCTCAAGATCCCGCGACCGGATCCATCGGTAATCCCCCTAGCTGGCGCCAGGATCCGGGTCGGGAGAACACCCGGTCTGACGGACTCCTTACTCGCTCAGGCGGCGAGGGCGAAGTCAGTGCGCTTGGAGTTCGCACTTGATTTTTTGCAACGGATGGTTAACGAGATCATCGTTGCCTTCCTCGGCCCGCTTCACCTCACAGAAACAAACGCTGTCGAAACCGATCACCCCCAGGGGGAGAACAGCCCTACCAGCATACCTGAATCGCCGGCGGCCCGATCAGCCTGCGGGGCAGCCCGGCTGCCCCGGCACCAGCACCCCGATGGCCAGCACCACCGTCTGGGTCCCGTCCGTCCAGCCCGACGCCGCCGGGAGATCACCGAGCGCTGCTCGGAGGGACACCGCGTCCGCGCCATCGAACACGGCACACGCCTCGCCGCCGCGCATCTCGAAGGCCTCTTCGACGCTGCCCGGCAACGGCCACTTCGCCACCGCGACGCGGTCCGTCGGCGATCCGATCTTGACCACCCGTAGTCGATCCGGCGTCCAGCCGGAGGTCTGCTCGATTTCCACCCTGAGGTCGGTGATCAGATCGGTCAGTTGCTTCCGCGCGGCACGCTGCTCGGGCCGCAGCGTGTCCTCGGCGACGCCGAGGCCCGCGACCTGGACGACGACATCACCGGCGGCCTGGGCCAGAGTCACGGTTGTGGTGCCCCCGTCGGTCGCGGTAGTCCGGCCGAGATCGGTATGGGCCAGCTCGACGATGTAACTCGCCGAGGCCATCACGCGGCAGGGTTGCAACCAGCCGATTGTCATCGCCGGGAGTGCTTCGGACATCGCGGCCGGTTGCTCGGTCCTGATCGCCGTACCGTCCGGATAGACCACCACCGAGAAGGGCCGGCTCGGGTCGCCGGCGTTCGTGCCCTGTCTGACGGTGATCAGCGTCGGCCCGGCCGGAGTCGGCACGACAGCATCCTCGGTGTCCCGGAACGGACAGCCGGGCACCAGTCCGACCGCCGTTCCCGCGACCGTCCTTCGACTTGCCGGTGTGGTCGGCACGACCGAGGACGTGCTGAGCTCGGGCGGTCCGGTCGACGGTCGGCCGGGCGTGCCCGATCCGCTCTGCCCCGCGCAGCCCACCAGAACGGCGCAGACCACCAGCACGCCGCCGACCAGGTGCGCGGTTCGAAACTCACGGTGAGGCGCAGTGTTCATGGTGCGGAACCCGTCATGCTGCACAGACGGAGCGGCAGGCACCATTGGTTGCACGAATCGGTGACCGGCACGGTCGGCGTCCAGGACCTCAGTCCGTCATGCCCTTGGAGCGCCGCCCGGCGTACCGCTCGAGCTCCCGGTTGGCATCACGTTTGGCCATGGTCTGCCGCTTGTCGTACTCCTTCTTACCGCGCGCGAGGCCGAGCTCCACCTTCACCCGGCCATCGGTGAAGTACAGCGACAGCGGAATCAAGGCCAGCCCGCCCTCGCGCAGCCGGCCCGCGATCTTGTCGATCTCCAGCCGGTGCATGAGCAGCTTGCGGGCCCGCCGCGGCGCGTGGTTGGTCCAGGTGCCCTCGGCGTACTCGGCGATGTGCACGTTGCGCAACCAGAGCTCGTCCTCACTGATGGTGGCAAACCCGTCCACCAGTGAGGCGCGCCCGGCCCGCAGCGACTTGACCTCCGTGCCGGTCAGCGAGATCCCGGCCTCGTAGGTGTCCAGGATCGAGTAGTCGTGATAGGCCTTGCGGTTCTTCGCGATGCTCTTACGGCCCGCAGGTCGGTTGCTGCTGCGGGAGGGTCTGCTGGGTGCGGTGTTGGTGGCCATGGCTTAGCCAGGATAGTTGTCCCGTCGACCAGGTTTCGGCCAGTTACACCTTCACGTAGAGGCGGAGCGTCACGTACGCCGAGACGGCAGCCAGACCGGCACCGATCGCCAGCAGGATCGGCGACACCCACACCAAGGTCGCCCCGTCGATCTCGGGCAGGATCCCGGACCGGATGACCGGTCCGAGCGCCTGGTCGATGAACAGGAACTTCGCCGCCACCAATCCGCCGATGGCCAGCACCGCGCCGACCACCCCCGCGATCACCGCCTCGAGCATGAACGGGAGCTGCGTCCGCCACCGGGACGCGCCCACCAGCCGCATGATCGCGGTCTCGGTCCGTCTCGTGTAGGCCGCGATCTGCACCATGTTCGAGATCAGCAGCAACGCAGCGAGCGCCTGCACCAGGGCAACGATGATGGTGGCGTTGCGGATCCCGTTCAGCACGCTGAACAGTCGGTCCAGGAAGGCGCTCTGGTCGGCAACCGACTGCACCCCCGGTTTCCCGTCGAACTGCTCGGCGATCACCCGGTACCGCTGCGGGTCGAAGAGCTTGACGTGGAACGACGCGGACAGCGCCTCCGGCGTGGCGATATCGAGCAGCTCCGGCTGGCCGGCGAACTGCTGCTTGTACCGCTCGAACGCGGCCGACTGGCTCTCGAAGTCGATGGTCTGGACGTCGGTGTTGGCCTTCAGCAGGTCGTTGATGTCCTGGCACGGGGAGGCCCGGCAGTCCGGGTCGGAGGCGGACAGGTCAGGCGTCAGGTAGATGGTGACCTCGACCTTGTCGCCGTAGATGTCGCGCATCTGGTCGGTCATCCTGGCGATGATCAACCCGCCGCCGAGCAGCCCCAGCGAGATCGCCGTGGTCAGGATCATCGCGATGGTCATGGTGATATTTCGGCGAAATCCGTTCAGGACCTCGGTGACGACAAATCCGGCGCGCATGGGTTCCTCTCGAAGGCCGACCTGACGCTGTGTGGTCGGTGACTAGCGGGTGCTGCTCGGGTGCTTGCGGGCCGACGCTGGACCGGCCGTGCCACCGATCACCGCCCGACCCCGTACACGCCGCGTGCCTCGTCCCGCACGACCTTGCCCAGTTGCAGTTCGATCACCCTGCGCCGCATCGAATCGACGATCGTGTTGTCGTGAGTGGCCATCAGCACCGTGGTGCCGGTGCGGTTGATCCGTTCCAGCAGCAGCATGATGTCCGCGCTGGTGTCCGGGTCGAGGTTGCCGGTCGGCTCGTCCGCCAGCAGCAGGATCGGTCGGTTCGCGAACGCCCGGGCGATTGCCACCCGCTGCTGCTCACCGCCGGAGAGCTCGTGCGGCAGCCGGTTCGCCTTACCCTCCAGGCCCACCATCTCGAGCACCTCGGGGACCACCTGCTTGATCGAGGCCCGGGAGCGACCGATCACCTCGAGCGCGAAGCCGACGTTCTGTTCGACCGTCTTGTTGGTCAGCAGCCGAAAGTCCTGAAAAACACACCCCAACCGCCGACGATGCGCGGCAACCTTCGACCTGCGAAGGTGCACCAGGTCATTGCCGTCGACCTCGATCGAGCCGGACGTCGGGACATCCTCTCGGATCAACAGCCGCAGGAACGTCGACTTGCCGGACCCGGACGGCCCGATGACGAAGGCGAAGTCGCCCTTGTCGACGTCGATCGAGACGTCGTCGAGGGCAGGCCGGGTGGAGGCCTTATAGAGCTTGGAAACGTGCGACAAATGAATCACAACAACGGAGTGTAAAGGGTCGGTCGTTATCCGTACGTGATGTGCCAACCAAACGGCCACGTCGTTCCCGGCGGGTTGCGCGTCAAATCGAAGACTTGAATCGGACCGCAAACCGCGAACGTGAGCGCGTCACCCATTCAGCACCGTGACGACCTGGCCGTGCAGCAGACCATTCGTGGCCAGCGCACTGCACACACTGCCGCCGGATGGCTGACCGTCGATTGCCGTGAACCGGCCGCCGGCCTCCATGACGATCGGAATCAGCGCTGCGACGTCCCACAGGCTCAGCTCGGGTTCGGCCGCGATGTCCACCGCGCCCTCCGCGACGAGCATGTAGGAGTAGAAGTCACCGTAAGCGCGGGTCCGCCAACAACTCTCGGCCAGTGCCAGGAAGCCCTCGGATTGACCGGCGAGCCGCCATTCCGACAGATCGGAGTAGGACAGCGAGGCGTCGGCCAGCTGGGCCACCCCGGAAACCCGGCAGCGTCGCGGCGGCTCTCCGGCGAAGCTGGCGAAGGCACCCGACCCGGCCGCGGCCCACCACCGCCGGGCGAGGGCGGGAGCGGAGACGACCCCGACCACCGCATCCTCGCCGTCGAACAGCGCGATCAGCGTCGCCCAGACCGGTACGCCCCGCACGAAGTTCTTGGTGCCGTCGATGGGGTCGACCACCCAGCGGCGGCCCGCGGTGGAGGTGTGCTCGGTTGCCGCGGATTCGCCGAACTCCTCCCCGACGATCGCGTCGCCGGGCCGCGCAGTCGCGAGCATCGACCGGATTGCCCGTTCCACCGCGAGGTCCGCATCCGACACCGGGGTCAGGTCCGGCTTGGCCGTCACCTGCAGGTCGGTGGCGCCGAACCTCGGCAGGCTGATCGCATCGGCGGCGTCGGCCATGGCCAGGGCGAGGGCGAGGTCGTCGGCGCGGTTGGGAGCAGGCGACACACCGATCGGTGAATCGGTCAGTGAGTGGGGTTCAGACATGCAGGAAGAGTAGGCATTCGGACGAGGTGACTACCTGATCTGCCGGACCGGCGGGTCGGTACCCCAGGCGGTGTCGGTGGTCCAGGCCGTTCGGCCGAGCCGTCGGGCCAAGCACAGAGCAGGAAGCCGAGCAGCCAGCAGCGTCAAAGACGTTCAAAGAACATCATCGAGGGCCGCTTCGCGCCGACGTTCGGCGATCAGCTCACCCACTAGATCAAGTCCTTGTAGATCCATGACCACCGTGTACGTCCCACTCATGTGGCCACTGTGCCACCGGTGACATCGGTGTGAGTGGTAATAAGCGGAGTGGCAGGGCCTAGGTCAACCCGCGCGGCGCGCCTCGCCCGCCGCAACAGTCGCGGAGATCTCGTCGACGAACCGCGGCCACAGCGCCTCCGGCAGGTCGTGTCCCATCCCCCGGAAGGTGACCAGCCGCGCGCCGGGGATGGCGGCGGCGGTCGCCGCGCCGCCGGACACGCCGATCAGCGGGTCCGCCTCGCCGTGCAGCACCAGGGTCGGCACCGCGACGCCGCCCAGCGCCGCGGTGCGATCGGGGGATCCGAGGATGGCCGCGAACTGCCGCGCGCCCCCGGCCGGGTCGTAGCGGCGGTCGTACGCCTCGCCGGCGATCGCCTGGATCGCCGCGAGGTCGAACGGGTAGGTCGGAGAGCCGATCCGCCGCCACGTCGCGACGCTGAGCGCGATCGCCTCGTCCCGGTTGGCGGCCGGCCGCCGCACCAGCATCCGGGCCGCGACGTCGAAGCGCGGCCGTCCCACCCGCCGAGAGCCGGTACTGGACGAGATCGACGTCAGGCTCCGGACCAGCTGCGGATGCCCAAGGGTCAGCGCTTGGCTGATGCAGCCGCCCATCGACACCCCGACGACGTGCACACTGCCGACCCCGAGCTCGGTGATCAGACCGGCCGCGTCGTCCGCCATATCGGGAACCAGGTACGCCGCGGGGCGACCGAGGAACGCCCCGACCGGCTGCCCGGGCTTGGCCTCATCCAGGTGCGTGGACAGGCCGATGTCCCGGTTGTCGAACCGGATCACGTAATGGCCGCGCGCCGCGAGCAGCGCGCAGAATCCGTCCCGCCACGCGATCATCTGGGTGCCGAGGCCCATCACCAGCAGCATCGGCACAGCTCCGGGGTCGCCGAAGGTCTCGTACGCGATCGTGATGCCGTTCGACGGGGCCGTGCGGATCTCGCTCATCCTGCACAGTGTGGCAACGTTGTGCCGCGGCGATCGTCGTGGGGCGGCGTGGACCTAAGGCCATCACTCGACCATCGCGACCGACCGCGAGCCTCGCTCCGAAGACCATGTGGACAACGATGTGGAGTTCGGCCGCCGCCGGGCTACCGTCATGGCGCAGCGCAGGCGTGATGGGCGCCGACCACGGTCGGCCGGTCAGACCAACGGGGGACTGAAGATGGCAGCGGCGACGGCCACCGAGCACATCCACGACGAGGTCAGGGAACTGATCCGGCGCCGCGGCATCGACCCGGTCACCGACCACCGGTCCACCCGCAAGCTGATCGACGAGGTGATCGCGCACTACGACGAGCGCGTCCCGATGTCCTCGCTGCCCCCGCTGCTCGACCGGGCCGGCGCGGTCCGCCACGTCTTCGACACCCTCGCCGGATTCGGCCCGCTGCAACGCTTTCTGGACGACCCGGCGGTCGAGGAGATCTGGATCAACCAACCCGGCCGGGTCTTCATCGCGCGGAACGGCCGGTCCGAGCTGACCACCGTCGTGCTGTCCGCCGGACGACGTCCGCGACCTGGTCGAGCGGATGCTCAAGCCGTCCGGCCGCCGGCTCGACCTGTCGTCACCGTTCGTCGACGCACTGCTGCCCGACGGCAGCCGGCTGCACGCGGTGATCCCGGACATCACCCGCGAGCACCTCAGCCTGAACATCCGCAAGTTCGTGGTCGCCGCCAACGGACTGGAGGACCTGGTCGCGCTGGGCACGATCACCGCGCACGCGGCCCGGTTCCTGGAGGCCGCCGTCACCGCCGGGCTGAACATCATCGTCGCCGGCGGCACCCAGGCCGGGAAGACGACGCTGCTGAACACCCTGATCAACTCGATCCCCGCGCGGGAACGGGTGATCACCTGCGAGGAGGTGTTCGAACTCCGGCCGAACCTGCCCGACGTGGTGGCCATGCAGACCCGCCAGCCGAACCTCGAGGGCAACGGCGAGATCCGGCTGCGCCGGCTGGTCAAGGAGGCGCTGCGGATGCGGCCCAGCCGGATGATCGTCGGCGAGGTCCGTCAGGAGGAGTCGCTCGACCTGCTGATCGCGCTGAACTCCGGCCTGCCCGGCATGTGCTCGCGTGCACGCCAACTCGGCCCGCGAGGCCGTGGTCAAGCTCTGCACGCTGCCGCTGCTGGCCGGCGAGAACGTCACCGACGCCTTCGTGGTGCCGACCGTCGCCGTCCTGCATCGACCTGGTCGTGCAGATCGGCGTCGAACCCGACGGCTCCCGCCGGGTCCGCGAGATCGTCGCCCTGCCAGGGCGGGTCGAGAGCGGGGTGGTCGAGACCGAGGACATCTTCACCTCGATGAGCGGCAAACTGGTTCGCGCACAGGGGTTTCCGCCGCATCTCGATCGATTCGAGCAGTACGGCATCGATCTTGCCGACCTGTTGGCCCACTGAGAACAACGCACGCCGTCGCACGGCCGGATGGGATTCCTTCCGGAGGCGGCATCGCTAGTTGGTTTACTACGGGCGGCTGAACGACGATCTCAGCCGTCGCTCCGGCCGGCGCCGGCGCCGGCGGTTGTCAAGGTGCCGGCCAGCAGCTCACCCCACTGGCGGGCGGCGGCCCGCTGTCCGTCGGCGAGATGGTTGTCCTTGGTGACGATGAAGCTCATCGACTCGGCGATCTCGTGGAATCCGTGGTGCCGGAACTGCCGGCTGATGCCCTTGGACGCGCGGCCGGTGATCAGCGCGGGGGCGGCGACGCGAGTGTCGAAGGCGGCCGCCTTCACCGTGACCGACCCCAGGGTGTCGAACCACTCACGCAGCCCCTCACCCTCGGCGTCCGGATCGAGCGCCAGCTGGCTCCCCGGCGCGTGCGCGGCATCGACGGCAGCCTGCCTGGTCTGCTGCCGGCTCATGCCGTGGGCATGGGTCGGTCCGCCGACCACGACAAGATCGGCGTCCTGGACGTCCTCGCGGGTTGCCTTGCCGACCGGGACCACGACCACGTCGTGAGCGCCGAGCCCCTCGCCGATCGCATCCGCGATCAGATGCGTATTTCCATAGCTGGATTCGTAGACCACCAGGATGTGCATGACAGACCTCCGTTGCTGTTCTCCACTCCAGGCTTCCTCGCGCGAGCGGGCACACCCAGTGCCGAAGGTCCCGACAACGCCTCAGGGTTGACCCTCGTCGGATCGTGGGGACACCCTCCGAAACCGTGGTGTTGACCCCGTGGACCCACTGCCGCGGTCATCGCGGTGGCCGTCGGCACCTTGACCAGGCACACGGCCGGCGCCGTCGCCATCGTGCTGGTCTGGACCTTGATGGCGGAGCAGCTGCTGGTCGTCATCCCGGGCATCGGCGAAGCCGCCCGACCGTTCCTGCCGTTCCAGGCGGCGAAGCAATTCCTCTCCGCAGGTGAGGTGCCGGCCGATGCCGGTCTGCTGGACCGGCCGTGGTTCGCGCTGGCCTACTTCGCGCTGACCGCGGCGGCCCTGCTGGCGATCGCCATCGGCGTGACGCGACGCCGGGACGCCTGAAGATCGGGACACCTGCGTCGACCGGGCGGTGGACGGGGCCGATCAGGCCTTGTCTTCCGCCCGGTTGTTCGCCATCGGTGCAGAATGTTGAAAGACGCAGGCGATGCCGCCGTGCGTCGGGACCGCGGGGAACGGGGCAACGCGAGTGACCAGCACGATTGATGTCACGGTGCATTCGGACCTGCTCGCGCTGCTGACCAAGAACGCGGCCGTCTGCGAGCGCGACGGGGTGATCGTGCCGGAGAACATCGAGGCGCTGTCCGCGGCCGGCATGTTCCGGCTTCTCGGGCCAAGGACCCACGGCGGTCTCGAAGTCTCACCACGGCAATTCGTGGAGATCTGCGCCGCACTCGGCCGGGGTTGCGCCTCCTCATCCTGGGTCGTCAGCATCATGAACAGCTGCACCTGGGCCTTGAATCGCTTTCCGGATACCGTGCGGGAATCGGTATTCGCCGGTCCGGCCGCGCCGATGATCTGCGGAGTCGTAGCGCCGACCGGGGTGTGCCGCGATCGCCCCGGTCATCGGGAGATCACCGGCAGTTGGGCGTACGCATCCGGTTGCCTACATTCGGAGTGGGCATTATTGGGTGTTCTCAACGTGAACGAATCCGGCGAAACCATCGGCCGGAGCATCGCCCTGGTGCCGATGAAGGATCTGACGATCGAACGCACCTGGAATGCGGTGGGGCTTTCCGGTACCGGTAGCCATACCCTTCGCGCTGATCGGGTAAAGGTCCCGCACCAATTCGTGATCGGCATGGACGTGGCCGCGTCGGGAAGCGTGTCGTCGAGCGTTCCCCCGCTGTTCCGGAACGCCCTCGTGCCGATCCTGGCGCTGGCCCTGGCCGGGCCACTGCTGGGCATGGCGCTGGGCGCGCTGGACTGCTTCGATCGGACGTACCCGCAGTCCCGCGTCGCCATTACCGGCAGCTCCGCCGATGCGCGTTCGCCTGTCATTGGCGTCATCGATGTGGCCAACGACAGCGCGCTGGCCGCGGCCACCACCACGCAGGCGTGGGCGTTGAATTCCACGACGATGCCACCGGTTGATCAGGTGAGGATCAAGCTCGACATCGCCGAGGTGGCCCGCGGTACCCGTGCCGCGGTCGACGCACTGCTCGACATCGCCGGCGTCACAGGCCTTTCCCGCGATTCCGACCTCGCCAGGTACTGGCGGGACATCGCGGTCGGCAGCAGGCATGGCTTGCTGAACTACCGTCGGGTCAGCGAAGAATACGGCCGGTTGCTGCTCGGCTAGCTGTCGGGTCAGGCGTCCCCGGGTTGCGTTCTCGCCAGTTCATCGGCGAACTCCCGGGCGGCCGCGGTCTTGTCCTGGCTCGACCGCAGGTCGTCGGTCGCGCGGTGCATCTCCTGGTTCTCCAGGGCGGGACCGTCCAGCACGGTGCGCTCGCCCTGCGCAGCAGCAGATGCGTCGGCATCGCCGGCTGCGTCGGGGGCGGTGTCCGGGTCCAGCCCGGTGCGCGGCGCCGCATCGTCGTCAAGGGCGGTCTCGCTAGGGGCGTCGTTCACTGTTCCGTCACCCGATGGCATGCTCGTCGTCATCCTGGCTCCTCTCGCCTGCGCCCGGCTGCACCACCGCGATCCGCTCTCCGCTCGAGCACGAATCGCAACGCAGTGGTGCGCCTGGTCGTGAAACCAGTCAGTACCCAGTCGTCAGCGGTTGACACCTGTTGTCCGCTGGTTTGCGATCAGCGTCGCGCGGACTCGGCCATGCCATCTCGGTGCGCGGGCTCGATGAGGTCCGTCTCCGCCGGTGGCCGGGCCCGCCTGCGCCTTCGAACGAGCACGACGACGACACCGGCCAGCACCAGCAGTGACAGCAGGGACAGCAGACGGAGGACGCCTTCCAGCGGTGCCCTGGAGACGATCGTTTGATCCGCCGATCCCGCGGGTGCGGACAGGCTCCACGGGTAGCTGGATCGCACATCGGCCATTCCGGGACGCTGGACCGTGACGACAACGTCGAATTGCCCAGCACCCTCCAGGGTGGTGGCCACGGACCATTGTCCACCGGCCAACTTGCTTGCGGCGATCGGATCCCCGGCTCGCCCGGTTGCATCGATGATGCTCACGAGCACGCCGCGGATGGGCGCCGGGGCCGGTCGTCTGGTGTCCGCGGCACTGAGGAGAATCACGTTCTGGCCTGGGGTGTTGGGCCCGATGGCCACCGTCTCTTGCAGATCGCCGGCGGCTCCGTCGCGCAGCGGAACGGCGGACTCGCCGACCGGACTGACGAACTCGGGTTCCATCGCGGGCTGACCACCGGTCAGCATGGCCGCCAGGACAAGCACCACCAGTGCCGCACCGGCCTCTGCGATCACGGTGCGGCTCGGCAGATTATCGGCGCGCCGGCGCAGCCGGCGGTGGTTGGTCACACCGAGGACCCCGACGACGGCAACGATGAGGAGTTTCAGCGCAAGGGTCCGTCCATAGAACGTGAGCAAGAGGGCATCCACGGATCCCACAGCGCTGCTCGCCAGATACAGGCCGGAGACCACCATGACGCCGAACAGGATGGCCGCCGGTCCGCCGAATGCCGTCAGCATTCGGCGAACAGTCAACCCACCACCGCGGCGGGCATACGGCAGCGCAACGGCAACGCCCAGAAAGAGCGTCCCCGACCAGGTCGCGGCGGCCAGCAGGTGCGCCGCGTCGGCGATCACGCGGGTGGTGGACACCACCAACCCGGCCCCCGGGTGTCCCATCAAAGCGGTCCCGATCCCGACGGCGGCCGCCCCCAGGATCGCGCTGGCCCACCCACCGACCACCTGCGAATTTCTCCTCAGCAACAGGATTGCCGCCACCAGGAGCAGTCCGAACCCCACCTCGCGCAGCATCATGTGGGCACCGAAGCTGCTCTCGAGGACACCGACGATCGACGCGCCGCCGGCGATCACTTGATCAACGAGCAGGGCAGCACCGGCGACGATCCCGACGCCGGCACCGGCAGCGGACCACCACCAGCAGCACCGGACGGCCCAGATGCCGTCGCCGGTGACCGGGCGCCCCAGCAGGAAACCGGCCACGATGCCCCCGAGTGCGGCCGCCAGCGAGAGGAAGAGCGCCGCACGCAAGAGAGTCTCATCCAGGGGCGGCGTCGGCTCGACTGCGCCTGCAGCACTCACCTGCTCGCCGACACCGAACACCAGAACGCCGTCGGTGACATGCAGGTCGTCACTGGACAGCGTCCGCCACGACAGCCGGTACGCCCCGTCGGCCAGCACCGGAAGGCTCGCCACGACCTCCGCCGGTGCCTCGGTATCCACTGCGGTGGAGCCTGCGTCGCCCGTGGGATCGGCGAGGCGGATTGCGCTGGGCGGGAAGTGCCGTCCCGCGGCGTCGACGATGTCGATGTCCATCGCGTCCAGCGCCACCGACTCGCTGAAACTCAAACGGATCTCCGAAGGAGCCGACCCCAGCGTGGCCCCGTCCGCGGGCGAACTGGCGACGAGGAAGGCATGCGCAGACGCCGCCGGGGCCGGCAGCAGAGTCAGTAGCCCCACCACCAGCGCCGGCAGTACCCATAGCCGGCGAGCAAGCTGACGCAGACCCGTGCGGCCCGTCGGCCACCGCTTCACAGCACCGGGACGTGCGGCAGCTGCACGCCCCCCTCCGAGATTGTCGCCAGCTCGCCGGAACGCAGTGCCGCGTGGGTGTTCTGGTAGACGAAGTAGTACGTCTGGCCATCACGCAGCAAGTGTCCCTGCCGCATCACCGACACCCGCTTCGTGCTCTCCGTTCTCGACTCGCTGATCAGCTCCGGTGGATGGGTGACGTCGGACTGGAAGCGGGAGGCCTTCTCCGCGTCGAGCACGACATAACTCACTGTGATCAGGCCGCCGTCCCCGACCACCGCGACCCTGGAGAACCGCACTCCCAGTTGATCTTCCATCGCCGCGTTCTGTGGGAACTCGGTCGGGTAGGACGATGTCCGGGCCATCGCATAGCCGCCGATCACCGCGCCGGCCACCACCAGGACCACCGCCACGC
Organism: uncultured Actinomycetota bacterium; assembly: GCA_963695045.1. Taxonomy (GTDB): domain Bacteria; phylum Actinomycetota; class Actinomycetes; order Mycobacteriales; family Nakamurellaceae; genus Nakamurella. Next base: position 545,015 of record CAVOFW010000017.1, on the reverse strand, counting down.
CGACGATGCGCAGCCACCGGCGGGGCACCTCCCGCACCTTGCTGATCACTCTGTTGCCCATGGTTGAGTCCTTCTATCTGTGGAGTCCCGGGCTGCTGCTCCTTGGCGCAGCAGCCCGGGGCCCAATCGGTGGCTGGGAGCGCTACGGCAGGGTGAAACGGGTGGACAGGAAGCTGTCGAAGTACGCCGCACCAACAGTGGTTCCGGCGTTGTTCGTGCTGAATCCTGCCGTCACCCCGAGCAGCACGGTCTCCAGCCGCAGCGTGCTGGTGTTACCGGTCTGCGTCGAGATCGGGGTGCCATTGGCCTTGAGCACCAACGATCCCGCCGTCGGCCCGGTCGCCGGACCCGTCACCCAGTCGAGCTGCAGCGTGACATTTCCGGCTGGAATGTTCGCCCAGCCGCCGGTCAGGCCGCCGCCCGTGGTCCTGGACATCGTCGTCCGCAACTGCGGGGTGGTCCCATTAATGCGGTACTGCACGGTGAACAGCGAACCGTTCTGCGCGTTCCGGCCCTCGAACAGGGTCAGCGTGTTGCCGCTGCCCGGCACGAGCGTGTTCCGGTTGAAGACGAATCGGGCGTGGTAGCTGGTTTCGGCCGACGGGGCGTTGTCCGTCACATAGCTCGCCTGATTGTTCTTCTTACCGGCCATTGTGACCTGCAGGCCGCGGGTACTGCCCGTTTCGGCGGCGGTTGGCATCGCTGCCGCCGCGGTTGTCGAGACCGCTCCGGTGGAGGCGCTCCACGCCGGATCGGTCAGTTCGAAGTTGTTCCCAAAGACCAGGTTGGGCTTGGACACGGTGACGGTCGTGTTCACGGCAGTGCTCCAGTTTCCGGCGGTGTCCTGGACGCGGAGGTTGAACCGCTGCGCTCCGAGGGCGATACCGGCGAGCGGAACGCTGACCGCGGCATTGCCGTTGACCACGCTGACCGAGACCCGGGTTGCCTTACCCACGCCGGGATCGGCTGTGCCGAGCCAGAATTCGGCCGCACCCAGGCCAACGACCTCGGTCACGGGTGCGGCGAGGTCCAAGTTGGCCGCGCCATTGGTGGGGTTGGGCGTACCGGACATCGCGCCCAGCACGGGCGCCGTCTTGTCGACGACGAGATTCACCCCGAACATCGGTCCCCAGTTCCCGGCTGCGTCCTGGCCGCGCACGTAAACATGGTGCGTTCCCTCGGACAGCACCCGCACCTGCGAGATCGGTATCAGCCCGTAGACCGCTTCGCTCGGCGAATCGAGCTTCCCGTCCACCGCGATCAACTGCAGGCCGGTGCCGCCGGCCGGAGTGAGGTTCTGCGGCTCCAGGAACGCCTCGGCACGAATCAGGTTGCTCTGGGTCAAACCACCGGCGTCCTTGTCGGTGATCTGCGCCGAGACCACCAGGTAGCCCGGGTTGCTCTTGTCGGTGAGCAGACCGTTGGACGGGTTCGGGCCGACGGTGGCCGCGTCGACGACCGGTCCGGTCAGGTCGACGACCAGCGGGATGTCCAGCGCAGGGCCCCAGAGGCCGAGCGAGTCCTTGCTGTAGACGTTGATGTGATGGGTACCCTCGGCGAGCCCGGCAACCGTGGCCGCCGACAGGGTGACGTCCTCCGAAACCACTGTTGCCTGGCGATTGACTGTCAGCTTGGCGCCCGTTCCTTGAGTGATTGCCGTGCTGACCATGTCGATGAAGTACTCGGCATCAATGATCTTCCCGCCGGCCGCGGAGTCGTCGCCGGTGGCGGAGACATCGACGCCTATCGATCCGTTGGCCGGGGATGGCGCGACCGTTCCGTTGGTGGTCAGCGGACCGGTCTTGGGCAGGTTGAGGATCACCGACCCGACCACACCCCAGTTCCCGGCGGAATCCTGAGCACGGACCAAGATCGTGTGCTTGCCGGCGCTCAGGCAATCCAGCCGGACTGGTTTCGGACCGGTCGTTGGGTCGCACGGCGCGGGGCCGGTTGCGGGGATGGTCCCGCTGGCGCCCGAGACGTCAACGGCGCCAAAAGTCCCCGTCATCGGGACCCCGAAGCCGACACCCGTGGTCACCGCGTCATCCACCACGAACTCCGCCTGCGTGACCGTGGAGCCTCCGGTGCTGGCATCGCTGAGGTCAGCGGTCACGGTGACTGGGTTTTTGGCGTCCGATGGATTCGGGGACACCGAAACATGTGATGACACCGGGCCGACCCCGTCGGAGCTGGGCGCGGGCGCATTGGTGTCCAGGAACGTCAGCATGCCGCCGAAGGCGAACTGCAGCGGATCGGTAGAGTGCTGGCCGTTGTTGTCCAAATGCATGGCAGGCTCGTAGACCGCGAGCTTCGCCTCCGGACCGCTGGGCATCGTCACGATTGTGTCGAGAGTCTGCCCTGGCTCGACGCTTTCGGCAGTGACGGTGGACGCGTACTTCATCGGATGGCCGTCCTGCGCGACCTCGACCTGATCACCGCCGAGCACGCTCATCGCGTGGGTTTGTGATCCGATGTTGATGTAGCGCAATAGCACTTTGTGGTTCTGATCGGTGCTGATCGGGTCGGAGGCCGGGTACGGCTTGCCGTTGAACAATCGGTATTTCGGCGCAAAGTTGCGCATGTCGAAGGATGCCGGATTGGCGTTGAGTGCTGGATCGATCTCACTCATCACCAAGACCGCGTCGTCGTCATACTTTGTATCCGGATAGCCGTTTTGCGACCCGTACGCGCTTCCGTCGGCGGGCAGCACGATGAGCGCACCCGCCAGGCCCATGGCGACCTGCCGGGCACCGTCCGGAGTGTGCCCCGCCTCGTACAGAAAGGTTCCGGGCCTGCTCGCAGTGAACGAGTAGGTGGCGGTGGCTCCGGCGACGACCCCCGACTGGTCGTCGCCGGAGCCACCGTTGAGCACCGGCGCATTCTGGCCGGGCAGGGCCAGCGAGACATGCTCGCCGGACAGCTGGTTGTGCAGGGTGATGCTCACCGCGTCGCCCTGATGAACCACGAGCACGGGCCCGGGCGCAGTCGCGGGGTTGGGGTCCGGATCCGTCGGGAGGGCCGGCGCGTCGGTCGTGGAGAAGCCCCAGATCGGCACTGGTGTACCCAGAATGGCCGCGGAGCCGGTCCTGGCATAGAGGTCGCAGGTCGGGCTGCAATTCGTTCCGGTGACCTTGCCGGCGGCGGGAGCCGCGGCGAGGTGTGCCGTGGAGGAAGCCGGAACATACTGCGCCACCTGGGGAGCGGTCGCGACCGCGGCGTGCGTCACGCCGGTGCCCGCGGACGCGCCCATCGCGGTCGATGGCCACATCAGTGTCGCCCCGACGAGGATTCCGACCGTCACGGTGGTGAGTGCCGCCGTGCGGTGACGACTGGTCCGGCGGTTCGATCCGCCCAGGAGCGTGTTGCCTGTCATCGTCGGTGCCCTTACTGTGCTGGGCAACCGGCGGGCGGATCGATGCGGAAGACCGTCATCATTCCCCCGAAGGTCGCGCCGTAGTTGGTTGCTTGCTCGAGAGCGTGGCTGTGCGCGATGTGGTAGTACTCGCCGCACTCGTTGTTCGAGGTGATCGTGGTCGGCAGAGGGTTCTTCGTGCCGAGGTAGCCACTCTCGCTGAACCAGGTGTCGGCGCCGACCAGCAACTGGTCGGTGATCGCCGGGATCTGAGTAGGGATTGGATTCGTCACCGGATCCCACTGCTCGGCGTTGCGCCAATCCATCAGCACGTCGACGGTCTGGCCGGGTCCGACATCGATGTCGTACTTCTGGTACGAGAGGTCCTGGCCAGTCGGCCCCTGCAGAGCATGACCGTCCCGGTCGATCACCCGTTCGTCGCTGCCGTGCGGATGGAACGGGTAGTTGACGGTCCCCGCATTGAGGTAGCGAATGGTGGCCGGTAGTGGGTTGCTGGCCGCGTCGTACGGCTTGATGTGCACGAATGCCGAGTAGGGCTGGGTGGGCAGCCACGAGGCATTATTCGGGGCCAGGGTGTCCGGCATGCTGCGCCCGTTGATCATGAAATACCTGGCGGCATACTTGCTCCAGTCGACCGGCTGCTTGCGTTCGACCGCGAGATGCACGTCCGGATCGATCTCAGACAGCAGGAAGACATAGTCCTGGTTCACTGTGAAGGCGGAATCGACCCGGTCGTTGACCTGGGTGGGGTGCCCGACGGGCCGGACGACAAGTGCGCCGTACATGCCCATCTGGACCTGTTTGTCGACGTCTGTGCCGCTCTCGTACAGGTAGCTGCCGGGGCTGCCGGCGGTGAAGGTGTAGGTGACCGAACCGTTGAGGGCCGCTGCCGATTGCACCAGCGAGGTCAGCGACCCGCCGGGGTCGAATTCGGGCTGTGCGGGGTTGCCATTCGCCCTGACGCCCTTCTGCCCGGGAAACAGAATCGAGGTGGATTCAGGCAACGAGTTGTGCAAGACAATCGTCACGTTCTGCCCGGAGGTCACGCAGAGTGTCGGCCCTGGCAATTGGAAGCCACGCTTGCTGTTGGCGTAGCTCCACATGTAGATGGAATTGCCGTCCGGTGTCGAGACATATCCGTCGCCGGCGGTGAGTGAGAAGGTCTGCTGCGGATCGGTGTCACAGAGCGTGCCGACCGGTTCTGCGGCGGACGCGGCCGGCGCACCCAGCACGAGCGAACCGAGCAGCAGTGCGACAACTCCGAGGGCAACCCGCAACCGGCGTCGGTTTGTTCGAAGGGCAGTGTTCATAGCGATTTCCTTGTCCCGGTCAGGTGTTCGCGACGGTCTGGGCTGCATATTGATTCGGAGTTCCGACTCGGATCTCCGTCATCATTCCGCCGTAGCCGGCGCCGCCGCCGTTCTCCAGGTAGGAGTATTTGCGGTCGTACAGCAGGTAGGTTCCCGGTGCCGGTGCCATGAAGATGACGTCCCGGCTCTCCCCCGGTCCGACGTCCACCGTGTTTGTGGTGATGTAGTTCGTGGTGCCGTCCCTGCCCTTGAGCAGGCTGGCGTCCTTGGCGACGATCTGCAGGTCGATATTGTCCGCCGTCATGGCGTGGTTCTGGTAGCCGAGATTCGATAGCCGCAGCAGCACCCGGTCGCCGGTGTTGCATGTGATCAGCGATGAGATCGGCTGGTATTGCAAGCGTCCCGCGGCGGTCGAGGTGGGATCTCCGTTGCTCTTGAGGGTGTCCGGGTAGGCCCGCCCGTTGAGCAACCAGAAGCTGGGATCGAAGTCGGTCCAGTCGTTGACCTGGATGTGCGCGTCGCGATAGTGCGCGGCCGACCACAGTTCGGTGATCATGAACGCGAATTCCCGGTCGTACTTGGTGGATCCGTCGCCGTCGTTGTAGGCGTACTTGGTACCGGCCGGATTTCCGGCGATCGCGATCTTGTTCTGCTTGGGCCGAACGAAAACCATCCCGGTCATGCCCATCTGCACATGTTCGACATCCTCGAAATGGCAGTGGTACATGTAGGTTCCGGCGTCGTGCGGACGGAAGAAGTAGGTCAGGTCCCGCCCGACCGGCACGGCCAGGGAGAGTTCGGGAACGCCGTCGAACAGTGGGATGGCGTTGACGAAACCGTGCCAGTGCAACGTGTGTCCGTCGAAGAGGTCCGGGCGTTGCGCCAGCCCGAGGTTGGTCAGCGTCAGATAGATGTCGTCCTCTTCGTCGAACGCCATCATCGGCGCACTGATCTGCGCCTTTCCGCGCTGCGCGGCAACCTGGGTCGCCGACATGCCGGTGACGTCCCGGAAGCCGAAGGCGTAGGTGTTGAACGGGTTCGGCGCCAGCGAGTCAGGGAAGAACGGCGGGTCGGCGGGCGCATTGTCGGGCATCGCCACCCATCCGTCGGTGCCGACCAGGTGCACGGTCTTCTTCGGATGCGGTGCCGGCGGGGCGGCGGCGCGGGTCGGCAGCGGTTGCGCCAGCGCCGCACCGCCGGTCAACAGATCCGAGCCGATCAGGGTGCCGGCCACCAACCCGGTCCCACCGATGAAGAACGACCGCCGTGACAACCCCCTGGGTGCACCGAGATCAGCCGGTGCAGTGATTTCGGTCCGGCGTGGGTAGAGATTCACTGTGCTCTCCGAATTTGTGACGTGCTGGGACGGGTTGGCCGCACGGGTCTCGCGGGCCGGGTAGGCGGCGTCATGGGTTCATCTGGTCGGAACCTGCGTCGTACCTGGCGGTCGGAACCGTTCCGGTCGGCCGTTTGTCGCCATCGATGTCCGGCGTCGGTGCGCTGACGGTATAGGTCCAGCCGGACCAGGTTGTCCCGGTGAGCGTTCCCCAGTGCACGTCGACCCCCTTCGCGCCGAGCCCACGAGCCGAGGATGCCGGTGTTGCAGTAGCCAGGTGGTAGTTGCCCATCAGCGACGGTGGCAGCAGCTCCGCGACGATCACCGACTGCCGAAACGCCGGGTACGTCCGGGATGCCAAGACATTCACCGTGAGGTCGTAGGTGCTCACGAACCCGGGATAGACCGAACTGTTGCTGGCATCCGCCGTGACGTCCTGACCGTCCTGCAGCACGCTGTGGGTCGGGGTCAGCGTCCCGGCGACGTCGACCACACCCATGTCCCAGTGGAAGACATCGTTCGGGGAGCCGTCGGGCAGGGTGCCGCCGATGCCGGTGACATAGCCGCCGGTGAAGGTGCCGGCCCGGTTGTCCCAGAAGATGTCATTCAAAAGGGTGGGTTTGCTGAACAGGGTCGTGCCCAGCGTTGCCGAGCCGGAGAACTGATTACGCAGGCGGGCCTGCAGCGGGTCGCTGTTGGCCGCCGTGGACAGGCCCGCCGGGGCTGGCTGGCCGTCGCTGGTGACCGCGGTGCCGGTGGTCAGGTTCTTGGTCACGGTGGTGTTCACGATGTTGACGAAAGCCGCGTCGTCCAAGGCGATTCCGCCGCCCTCGTGCGCGGACACGTTGTTCGCGACGGTGTTGTTGGTGATGGTGATCGTCCCCGGGTCGGTCTTGGAGATATGCGTGCCGCTGACCTGCAGGAGCCGGATGCCACCGCCGTCGTCACTTGCCAGGTTGGCCTGGATGACGTTGGAGTCGATGGTCACCTGACCCGACCCCTCGGACAGTTTGGTCGGGTCGGCCGGCAGCTCGCCGGCGATCATGATGCCGCCGCCCTCGTCGTAGGAGGAGTTGAACCAGATCCGGTTCTTGGTGATCGCGCCGCCGCTGGTGCCGCCGCCGTTGGCGTTGTAGCCGAACGCCGAAATGGCGCCGCCGTACTCCGCGGAGAAGTTGCCGCAGATGGCGTTTCCGGTGATCTGGTAGCCGTCGCTGCCGGTGAACAGGCCGATGCCGCCGGCCAGGTTGGTGCCGCCGTTGTCGCGGATTTGGTTGCGGGCGAGCTGCAGGTTGTAGTTGCGGTTGGTGCCGACATACGGAGTGCCGACGCGCACCGCGCCGCCGTAGGATCCGCCGTTGCCGCGGATGATGTTGTCGGTCACCTGCAGGCCGCGGACGTTGTTGTGCACGTACACCCCGCCGCCCTGGGTGATCAGCGCACCTGTCGCGCCGTAAGGCGTCGTGATTCCCCCGGTGATCTCGTTGATGTTCGCCGGGAAGTCCGATTGGGCACCACCGGTGATGGTGAAGCCGTCCAGGGTCGGGGGGTAGTTCGAAATGTTGGGTCCGCGTGGGTCGTCCAGCACGGTGACCACTGCGGCGTCCGGGACGGCCGGGTTACCCGAGTACGTCAACCCGCTGAGCAGCGTGACCCAGTTGGCGCCACTCGGATTGTCGGGGTTGAAGCCCGAGCCGTCGATGATCGATCCGGGGACGAAGGTTCCGGCGGGAGTGAAGCCGCCCGGGCCAACGCCCTGGAGGTGCACCTGGTGGTGCACGATGAGGTTCTCGGTGTATTCGCCCTGGGGATTGTCCGCGGTCGGAGTGTTTGGCCAGACCACGACCAGCCAGTACTTCTTGGCGTTGGTCGGTGTCGCCGCCTCGAGTGCCTTTTGGACAGTGGCGAACTGCTTGCCGGGACCGACTTCGGCGAGCAGCGGATTACTCGCTGTGGCACCAGCGGTGGCCGCGGTGTATTTGTCCAGGACCTGGATGGTGAGCCCGTTGTAGCTCGTGAGGCCATCGACCCGGGTGATGCCGATTGCCGCGGCTCCAAACGCAGTCGTGGCAGGAACGGTGAAGACGATCTTGTTGTCCGCCCAGGACGACGTCGGGACTGTTGTCGCGCCCAGTTTGAGCACCCCGGGACCTGTACCGAACCCGAATCCGGTGACAGTGACGGTCCTGGTGTCCGCCGGCGTGTTTCGTCGGACGTAGGGCCGGTCGACGGCGAGCAGTTGTGGGGTATTCGCGCCGAGGTCACAGACCGTCGGATTGGCGACCGTGGTGTCCGGGGCCAGCGCGGTCGTCGCCACCTGCGTCGGCGCTTCGTCCGTGACCGTGTAGAGCCCGGGCCAGCCCTGGAAGTTGGTGGCGATCGTCCGGAATCTGGGGTTGTAGTCGGGGTTCAAGGCACCGGGCTGACCCGGATCGTTACCGACGAACCGGTACATGTTCGGGCACGGCCCGGCCGGCACCGGGCAGTTGAAGGTGTCGGTCGACGGCTCCAGCGCCTCGTACAGGCCGTTGAAGTCGGTGTGCGTGGTGTCGACGAGCCGCCCGGACCAGTCGTAGAGACCGACCGGGACGTAGGGCAGGCCCTGCGCCTCGCCGTAGTTGACGCTTCGCTTGTCCAGGGTCAACCCGAGGTCGTTGAGGGTCAGGCCCCAGAAATGGGTGGGGATCGGTACATCGGTGAACAGGTTGAAGTTGGGCGCGGTCGCCTGACCGGTGCGGACCGTCACCAGCTTGTCGGTGCAGTACGGCCGGTCCTGCCCTTCGAACGGGCTTCCTCCACCGGCCAGGAATGCGGCGTCGGTGACCTCGACCTTGTGCAGCGCACCGGCGCAGGGCGAGATGATCCCGGCCTGTTGGGACGGCGGCTGGCTCGGGGGCGCGGGGGTGGCATCAGGCGGTCCGGCCGGATCGTTGGCTGCCGCTGTCGTCGTCGGTGGGTAATTCTCCTGCGGCAGGTAGGAGTCCCCATCGAAGACGTTGACATCCGCTTCGGAGGTGACCTTGTACATCGGTCGGCCGTCCACCGGATCGTTCGGGATGTCCACCGAGACGATGTAGTCGATGGCCGGCAGATCCTCTTCGTCGTAACCGTTGTCGCTGAGGTTCACGTAGAGCGGCAGGTCATGGTTAGGGGCCGGGTTCTTGGCATTGCCCGGCGCGTAGAGGTTGATCTTCGAGGTGGCGAAGCCGTAATTGCCGTTCACCGTCTGCGACGCGGCACCGGGCGTGCTGTCACTCGGGCCGACGGCAACGCCCATCATCGGCGCCTCGACGCACAGCCGGTTGGCGGCCGCCCCGAATTCCGGCAGCGCCTGCTGATCGGTCAGCGGCGTACCGTCATACTGGCGCGCGGTGCAGCCGCGCGGCGGATCCCACTTCTCCGAGGTGTAGGCCTTCTGGACCTGCGGGCCCTTGACGAACGCTCCGCGGTCCGGCGAGGGGTTGTTGATCAGCGGGGCAGTCGGGTTCACGTCGGACGGAACGAATGCGGGATCGGGAATCTGCAGCGGCACGATCTGGTATCCCTGCCGGCACTGGTTGGCCTGATCGGCCGGCGCTGCGGTGCACGACTGCGGGACAAACAGGTTGACCGGGACATCCGGGATGCCGGGCTGGTAGGGCTCGGTGACCGCGTCCGCCGGGTCGAGTTCGTTGCGGGTGGTGTCGTAGGTGACAGTGCCGACGATGCCGCCATTGGTGCCGGTGTCGTACGGCTGCACCCCCCAGTCGATCTGACCGCCGAGGCCGATGATCGGCAGGAAGTTGAGGTCGACCAGGCTGCCGAGCCGGGTGGTTGCCGTCGTCTCGTTCTCGCCCTGGTAGGTGATGCCGGTGGTCTTGTAGCGGGTGTTGAACGCCTCCAGGATCAACCACTTGCCCATTGGGTAGGTCTCTCGGATGTCGTAGGCACCACTGCTGTCCGTCGATGCGGTGTTCGTCGCCTGGTCCATCAGCGAGTTGTCGCGTTCGCGGACGGTCAGGCCGAACTGCGGGACGCCCTTCTCGCCAGGGTCGCGTTTACCGTTTCCGTTGGTGTCGACGAAGACGGTGCCGTGGACGTGGGTGAACCAGCCGACGATCATCTTGTTCCCGACATCGGTGACCCCGCCGCCGGAGACCTCGACGTTGAAGCTCCACAGGATGTAGTCCTGGTCGTCGTCCCAGATCGACAGTTGGTAGGTGCCGTCAGGCAGGTTTTTGATGTCGAACGTGCCGTCGGTGCCGCCGCGACCGACGTATACCTGCGCGTCGCCGGCACCGAGGTCGGACAGCGCGATCCACGGCTGTTTGATCGGCCCACCGAATTTCGCGCCGGCGAAGCCGGTCTCGGGCACGACCTGGCCGTTCTGGCCACCGACATACGGCAGCCCGGCCACCGCGACGCCCTTGATCTCACCCGTCGGGACATTCTTCCTCGGGACCGCGACGGCCTGCGTCTTGACGAACCCGAACTGGACAGACGGGACGAGTTCGGCGCCCTTCGTCTGTTCGGTGTCGAAACCGGTGGCGCCCTCCTGGCTCCAGATGTCGTGGTCGTGCCCGCCCTCGAGGGTCGTGGTTTGCACCCACTGGTAGGTCTGGCCGGCGGCCGGTGCCGGCGGCGTGACCGTCGCGGCGTACCGGTTAGGGCCCATATTGGGGATCTTGATCAGGCCGGCAGCGTCGCTCGTGCACCTCCCTGTCGAGCGGGTGGTGTCGATGATCGGGTGGTTGTTGGCGTCGAAGAGCATCGGCCCACTGCCATTGGCGTTGGCGTGTTTGTAGACGGTGCAGAGCGCGTTGCCGTAGTAGTCGGTGCTGACCGTGCCCAAGACGTCGGAGAGATGCGCGGTGAAACCGGCCAGTCCCTTTTCTGCGTCGACCTCGTAGGTCGCGTCGACGGGTGCGTTGTCGTTGAACACCTCGATCTGCAGGGTGGTCAGCGGGAGCGGCGTCGGGTTCATCTCGACGAGCACTTTCTGGGTTCCGCCGTCGGTGACGGTGAAGTGTTTGCCGTCGATCTTGAAGTTGTCCGCGGTGACGGAGATCAAGTACTTGCCGACCGGCAGGTCGTTCAGCGCCGTGCCGTCGCTGAGGTTGGATTCATCGCCCTGGGCGACGATCGGCGCGAACCCCGAGGTGTTGCGCACGGAGGGCCAAGCACAGTTGTCCGCATAGTTCGGGTCTGTGCTGCCACCGGTCGCGGTGGCTGGCAGGCATTTGTCGATGCCTTGGCTGGCAAGGGTTCCCGGGTCGCCGGTGTCGTCCTTGTTGATCAGCCAGTTGTACTTGGTCACGGCATCACCCTGGTGCACGAAGCCAGGCCCGGCGTTGACCGCTCGGGCGCTTTGCACGTGGAGCGTGATGCTGCCATGGGGGCCGCTCGCGGGAGCGGCGGCTGCCGGCGGCGCGGCGGCGACCAGCGGCGTCACCACAGCCAGCGCCAGCACCGTGGCCGTCGCCGTCACCGCGGCCAGCGACCGCCTCAAGAAACTCGAATGTTTGCGCACGCCGGTCTCCTCGGACTGACTCATGAAGCCCGCGTGAAGTTCGGGCCCAGGACTGAGGTTGCGGGACCGAGAAACGAATACCTTCATTTATGAACGAACTGTCATCAAGCGGTTCCACCAAGGTCGCCGGCGATCTCGAAAGTCCGCGCCGTGTGGGTCGTCTCACCCGATCGAGGATGCTCGGGGGTCCGGTCGGGTCGCACAGGCGAGTTCCCGCGGCGCTAGCAGCACAAAAGGCGGCTGTCATTCTTTCTGACAGCTTTGTCATACACCACCAGGAACTACTGTCCGTTACGCGATCACCCGCAACGGCCAGGTTGGCTAGTCCGAACGAGATAACTCTTGTCGTTTTCTGCCCCCTGTGCTACTAAGATCTGCACGCAGTGTGATCGGGGTCGCACGTGTGGACTGTCTTGAACCGACAAGGGGGCCGCAGTGACGAACCAGATTCTGGTCGTGGAGGACGAGCCATCGCTGGCGCGATTGCTGTCCCGCATCCTGAGCACGGCCGGGTACAGCGTGACGGAGGCGGCGACCGGGACCGCGGCGCTACGGAGCGTGCGAGCCACCGATCCCGACCTCATTCTGCTCGACCTGATCCTGCCCGATATGCGGGGCGAGTCGGTATTGACCGAGCTCATGTCCACCCGGCCGGACAGCAGGATCCTGGTGCTGTCCTCGGTCACCCAGATCTCCACCCGGGTCAAGGTTCTCGACGGTGGTGCCGTGGATTTCCTGGCAAAGCCGTTTGCCAATGCCGAACTGGTGGCCCGGGTGCGAGCGCGGATCCGAACCGGCGAGGAGCCGCCGGTACAGCCGTCGTGGCCACCGCAGCACGTTCGGGGCGCCGGCCTGGAATTGGACGTCGAACGGCGGGAGATCATCGCCGGCGGCCGGCGTATCGAATTGACCCAACGAGAATTCGTGCTGCTGTCCTACCTCCTGCAGCGTGCGCCCGCGGTCTGTTCCAGGGCAGAACTGATGAAAAGCGTATGGGGCACATCGTTTGACGGTGGGACCAACGTGATCGACGTCTATGTCAAACGGCTGCGGTGGAAGCTGACCAGCGAGAAGATCGAGACGGTCCGCAATGTTGGGTACCGCCTTGTCGCGCACTAGGGCTCCGTACCGGGACAACACGCCCGGCGTCCCCTCTGCAGGACTGCGCCTGCCGACCTCATCGAATCAGACCAGGGCCTGGTTCTCGGCGGCTTGGTTGGTCTTTGCCGTGGTGAACGCTGCCCTGGTCTTCGTGATGGTCGGCGAGGAGACAATCCCTTACCACCTCATCTGGGCGAGTTTCGCTCTGATGTATGGCTTCTGGCAATGGCCGAGAACTCTGACCAGGACGGTCTTCGGGGTCATTACGGTGGTGACCGGCATTCCGCTGGTGCTCCACGCGGGGACGGAGCGATCGGATGGTCCGAATGCAGCGAGATCGTACTGATGGGCGTCATCTTGGCGTTGCTGATCTGGCACGTCAATCGGCAATGGGCCGCGCGCGACCGACTGCTGGCGATTCAGGCGGAAGAGCGCCGGCAGACCGAGCAACGCGAGACCGCATCGAGGTTCGGTTCGCACGAGGTCCGTACCAGGCTGACCATCGCCCGCGGGTTCGCTCAACTCATCGCGGACACCACTCCAGATCCTGATGTGCGAGCGGATGCCACTGTCGTCGTCACCGAACTGGACAAGGCATCGGCGTTGGCCACCAACCTGTTGACCCTGGTGCGGGTGGTGCAGCCGTCGCCGCAGACCCTGGTTGACGTCGACGAGCTCATCGGCATCATCGTCCGTCGCTGGTCCGTCACCGCCAACCGCAGCTGGACCGCGAACAGCGTGGTGGGCGTGATCCCGGCCGACCCGGAGCGGCTGGAGGCAACCCTGGACTGCCTGCTGGAGAACGCGATCAAGTTCACCGAGATCGGCGATGACATCGCGATCGAGGCCGAACTCAGGGACAAGTCGTTGGTGCTGAAGGTGCAGGACAGCGGCGCGGGCATTCCGCCCGGAGATGTCGGGAAGGTTTTCGACCTTTTCGAGACCAGCAGCAACGCCGGCGATCGGGCCGGAAGCGGGCTCGGTCTGGCGATCGTTCGTGCGATCACCGAGGCAAGGGGCGGAACCGTCGCCGTGGAGAGCACGGTGGGCGTGGGTACCTGCTTCACGCTGCACTTTCCGTTGGACCACCGTCCGCCGAAAAGACGTGTCGAGCCATCGGTGCCGGCCATCCTCGATTCGATCGCCGGATGATCAAGCGGTTCGAACTCATCGCCGGCGCGACGCCGCTGCCGGCGGCAAAAGGTCAGCCAGGCCGAAGATCTCGAAGACGTCCTGGTCCTGGAACACGGTGCACCTGGTGATACCGCAGGCGCCGACGGTGAACACCTGGAAGGTGTGCAGGTGGTAGGCGCCGTCGTCACCGCGCACGTAGGCGATCAGCGCGGGCTGGCCGTTGGCGGTGTCGGAGATCATCCGCCAATCGGTTCCGCGTAACGCAAACACCCGCGCGATGAACCGGCCGTAATTCTCCCGACCGGCATACCAATTCGTCATCGGCGGCATTTCCAGGACGGCATCGTCGGTCAACAGTCTGGTCAGCTGGGCGACGTCGGCATTTTCGAAGGCCGCGACGTACCGATCGAGCAGCTCGCGACGTGCTGCATCGGCCGGCTCGTCCAGTTCGTCCTCCAGCGGGGCAACCGCGCCGAGTCGCGCCCGAGCCCGTTGCAACGAGCTGTTCACCGCGGTTGCCGTGGTCTCCAGGATGACCGCCGTCTCGGCCGCCGAGTAGTCCAGCACGTCCCGCAGGATCACCACCGCCCGTTGCCTGGCGGGCAGGAACTGCAGGGCGGCGATCAGCGCCAACCGCATGCTGCCGCGCGCTGCCAGCACCGCGGCCGGGTCGTCGTGATCGCCGAGCAGCACGTCCGGGAATGGCTGCAACCAGCTCACCTCCCGGCCGGGGGTCAACGGCTCGGTCGGGTCGTCGCTCGGCCCCCCGAGCCCCGACGGCAACGGCCGGCGGCCCTTGCCCTGCAACGAGGTGAGACAGGCGTTGGTGGCGATCCGGTACAGCCAGGTCCGCACGGACGCTCGCCCTTCGTCGTACTGGTCCCTGGACCGCCACGCCCGCAGCATCGTTTCCTGCACCAGGTCCTCAGCATCGTGCACGGATCCGAGCATCCGATAGCAGTGCGCCAGCAGTTCCCGACGGTGCGGGTCGATCCGGCGCCCGAAGTCCTCGGTTGTCGACATCAACCACCCTTCCTGATCGCAGGACCATCCATGCATACCCGCGCGGGCGCCGGAAACTGATCGGTCCGGGCCGATGACTTTGCGGCTGCCTCTCGGTACATACCGGCGAAAGGTCCACCGACGAGAGGAACCACCATGACCATCAGTCAACTCCGCACCCGTCCTGACCCGGGACCAGGCCGTGCGTGACGTCATCACGGCCGTGGGCGCGGCCTGGGCGGCGGGCGACGTCGACGCCTTCGCGGCGCTCTACGCACCGGACGCCACCGTTGTGCTGCCCGGCGGGGTCTACCTGGAGGGACGCAGCGCAATCCGGACCTTCACCGCCGCGGGGTTCGCCGGCCCGCTCAAGGGGTCGACGACCGCCAACACCGACGTGCAGGTCCGGATGGTCGCCGATGACGTCGCGATCGCGGTCAGCCTCGGCGGCACCACGATGGCCGGCGAGACCGAGATCGCCGCCGACCGGGTCCGGCGGGCCACCTGGGTGCTGTCCCCGCGGGACGGGACCTGGTTGATCGACGCCTACACCACCTGCCCGACCTGACCGTTGGAGGCCCGGTTGGGGCGATCCGGTCACCCGTCCGCCGAGCGCACCCCGCCGGGTCCGTTCGCCGTCCTGGCCTCCAGCGCCGCCGCGATCACGGCCCGCAGATCACCACCGGTCTGCGCCGCGATGGCCGCCGACACCGCACCAAGGACGAACGGGGCGTCGACGATGACGACCCGTTCGGCCTGGTCCGGTTCGAGGAATTCCAGCGCGGTCTCGGCGGTCAGGAACCCGCTGCCCAGGTCGTACAGCAGGATCGCGCCGGCGCCGCTGTCGGCCTTCGCGATCGCCGCGGTGATCAGCTCGAACGAGGTGCCGATCCCGCCGTCCTCGAGTCCGCCGGCCGGCGGCGATCGTCACCGACGGCGCCATCTGCGCGGCGACGTCGGCCAGACCCTGCGCCAACTCCCGGCTGTGCGACACCAGGACAAGTCCGACCGTCACCGTGATGATCCTTCGCGCGAGTTCTTACGCCTTCGCCGCGTCGGCGAGCGCTTGCAGCAGGTATCCGGTGCTGGTCGCGCCCGGGTCCTTGTGCCCGATCGATCGTTCCCCGAGGTAGCTGGCCCGGCCCTTGCGGGCCTGCAGCGGGATGGTGGCCTCGGCGCCCGCGGTCGGCCGCCTCGGCGGCCGCGGCCAGCACCGCGCCGACTCCCGCACCGCCGTCGGCGGCCGCCTTCGCGGCCGTCACCGCCGGGGTGAGCGCGTCGACCATCGTCTTGTCGCCGGACTCGGCCTTGCCCGCGGGCGACGACGCCGTCCCGGGCCGCGGTCAGCGCCGCCGCGACCGCGGCGCCGTCCAGCGTGTCCGCGTCACCGACCGACGTCGCGGCCCGCAGGAACGCGGTGCCGAACAGCGGCCCGGCGGCCCCACCGACGGTCGAGATCAGCGTGGTGGCAACCAGTTTGAGCACCGCACCGGGTGTCGCGGCGTCGCCGGCGTCGAGCTTGGTCAGCACGGCGGTGAACCCGCGGGACAGGTTCTCGCCGTGGTCGCCGTCGCCGATCTCCCGGTCCAGGTGGGTCAGCTCGACCTTGTGTTCGGCGACCGTCGCCGCGACCGCGCGGATCGCGGCCACGGTGCCGGCAGCATCGCAGCTCATCGGCTCACACACCCCAGCGCAGCGCGACGGTATGCACCGGGCGCATCCCACAGCTGCGTCATCTCGTCGTCCAGCTTGAGCAAAGTGATTGACATGCCTTGCATCTCCAGTGAGGTGATGTAGTTGCCGACCAGCGAGCGGGTCACCTCGATGCCCCGCTCGGCAAGGAACGTCCGCGCGGAATGGTAGGCGAGGTACAGCTCGATCTGCGGGGTACCCCCCATGCCGTTGACGAACAGCAGGGTGTTGGCGCCGGACTCGAACGGCAGATCCTCGACGATCGGTGTCAGCAGCAGCGAGACGAGCTCGTCCGCGGGCACCAGCTTGATCCGCTCGCGTCCCGGCTCGCCGTGGATGCCGACGCCCAGCTCGATCTCGTCGTCGGCCAGCGTGAACGACGGCTCGCCGGAATGCGGGACGGTGCACGGCGTCAACGCCACGCCCATCGACCTGACCTGCGAGCTGACCCGCTCGGCGATCGCGGTGACCGCCGCGAGGTCGTCGCCGCGGGCCGCTGCCGCACCGGCGATCTTCTCCACCATCACGGTGCCGCCGACGCCGCGCCGGCCGGCGGTCCACGTCGAGTCCTTGACCGCGACGTCGTCGGCCACCACGACCGCGCTGACCTCGATGTCCTCGGCGGCGGCCAATTCGGCGGCGACCTCGAAGTTCAGCACGTCACCGGTGTAGTTCTTCACGATGTGCAGCACACCGGCGCCGCCGTTGACGGCCTGGGTGGCCGCGAGCACCTGGTCCGGTGTCGGTGAGGTGAAGACCGGGCCGGGGGCCGCCGCATCCAGCATTCCGGCCCCGACGAAGCCGCCGTGCAGCGGTTCGTGGCCGCTGCCGCCGCCCGAGACGAGCGCGACCTTCCCGGCGACCGGCGCGTCGGCGCGGGCGATGAAGTCGGGATCGAACTTGACCGTGAGCAGATCCGCATGCGCCTCCGCCATGCCCTGCAAGGCCTCCGTTGTCACGGTGGTCGGATCGTTGATGATCTTCTTCACGACAGTCCTCTCGACGCTGATGGGGAACGGGCCCGCGACGTGGGCGCACCAGCGCCCCGGTCGTCACACGGCCACTGACGATCTTGCACCCGACCGGGCCGCACGGCCATGCCAGGCGAGCGCCCGCGCGGGGTATTTGTCAATTCGACAACATGTGTACCTTACTCAGTAACCGGGTTATTCACGGCGCAGCCTCAGGACGCGGCCGGCGCGCTGCGCAGCCGGACCGACAGGCAGGTGACGCACCCCTCGAGCTTCTCGAACTCGGAGATGTCGACCGGGACCGGCGTGAAGCCGAGGTCGGCGATCAGTTCGGCGGACCGCGGCGCCGACGCCGCGATGAGCAGTCGACCGTCGCCGAGATCCACGACATGCGAACCGGATTCCTCCGGCACCGGCCGGAAGTGCGGCCAGAACCCCGGGTCGTCCAGCAGCGGCGGGTAGCCGATGATGGTGCCGTCCGGCAGCGCCGTGACGGCGGACTTCAGGTGCAGCACCTTGCTCACCGGGACGGCGATCACCGTGAAACCCAACGGCTCGCAGATCTGCCGGAGCGTCGCGACACCGGCGGCGTTGGTCCGTAGCGTGCGACCGACGTAGATGGTGGTGCCGACCTTCAGCACGTCGCCGCCGTCCAGCGTGCCTGCCGAGATCCACTCGAGGCGGTAGTCCAGGCCGCGCAGGGTTTCTGCGGCGCCGATGGTCTCCGGTCGGCGTGCGCGCGCACCCGGGTTGGTGATGACCGCGGTGTCGCCGACCATCACCACGGTGTCCTCGACGAACACCCCGTCCGGGCAGTCGGGCGCGGGCGGCACCTCGATGGTCTGCCAGCCGGCCGCGGTCAGGGCTTCGACGTAGGAGAACCATTGCCCGCAGGCGAGCGGGTAATCGACCGGCACGCGGTCGATGTGGGTGAGCAGGCCCTCCGCGAGGCGCGGTGCGGGCTGGCGGATCAGCGCCGTGCGGGACGACGTCATGGGCAACTCCGGTCTCTCATCAGCGGTCGGTGTGGCGCCGGGTGCGCCGTCATTCATGTTGATAGATGTCCGGAATCCCGTCCTGGTCGTCGTCGCGTTGCTCTTCCTCCCAGAGCTGGCGGTAGTGCCGGTTCCGGATCCGCAGCAGGATCGCGGCCAGCACGGCGGCGGCGATGGAGCCGGTCAGCACGGCGACCTTCACGTGGTCGTCCGCCTCCGAGTTGCCGCCGAAGGCGAGTTCACCGATCAGCAGCGACACGGTGAAGCCGATCCCGCCGAGGATCGCAACACCCGTGACGTCCGGCCAGGTCAGCCCCTGCTGCAGGGGCTGCCGGGTGGCCTTGGAGGTGAGGTAGGTGGCGATCAGGATGCCGATCGGTTTGCCGACCACGAGTCCGGCGACGATGCCGATGGCGATCGGATCGGTGAACGCCGATTTCAGCCCGGCCAACCCGCCGAGCAGCACGCCGGCGGAGAAGAACGCGAACACCGGCACCGCAAATCCAGCGGACACCGGGCGGACCAGGTGCTCGAAATGTTCGGCCATGCCGGTCCTCGTCGGATCCCCCGGACGTGGCGAATCGGCCTTCTTCCGCGGTTTCACCGGGACCGCGAAACCCAGCAGCACCCCGGCGACGGTGGCGTGCACACCGGAGGCGTGGACCAGTGCCCAGGTGGCAAACGCCAGCGGCAGCAACAGGTACCAGTGGCTGATCCCGCGGTGCACCAGCAGCGTGAACACCGCGAGCGGCAGCAGTGCGAGCAGCAGCCATTGCAGGTGCAGGTCTTTGGAGTAGAACAGCGCAATGACCGTGATCGCCAGCAGGTCGTCCACGACGGCCAGGGTCAACAGGAACGTCCGCAACGCGGTCGGCAGGTGGGTCGAGATCACCGCCAGAACCGCCAGCGCGAAGGCGATGTCGGTCGCGGTCGGGATCGCCCAGCCCTTGGGTCCGGTGCCGCCGGCGATGGCGAAGTAGACCAGGGCGGGGACGATCATGCCACCAACGGCCGCCGCGATCGGCACCACCGCGCGTCGGAACACCCGCAGGTCGCCGGCGACGAACTCCCGTTTCAGTTCGAGCCCGGCGACGAAGAAGAAAATAGCCAGCAGTCCGTCTGCCGCCCAGGTGCTGAGCGTGAGGTTCAGATGCAGGGCGGCGGGTCCGACCTCGGTCTGCAGCAGCTGAAAGTAGCTGTCCGACCAGGCTGAGTTGGCCCAGATCAGCGCGATGACGGTGCCCAGCATCAGCAACGCGCCGCCGACGGTCTCCTTGCGCAGAACGTCGGCGATGCGGCTGCCCTCGGACCAGGATCCCGGCGAGAACAACGACGGTGTTTGGGGTGCCACTGGTCAGTCCTTCCTACTGCGGCGTCGCCACTACGAGCGCCGACCAGACTTCCCGGCTCACCCGGAAGCAGGGTAGTCGTAAGCCACGAAGTCGTCAGGCTGGCCGTTAGCCTGACGCTGTGACCTCACACCAGCCGGCCGACGCCAACGCGGCGGGTGCTACTGAGCGGCTTGCGGCGCTGCCTGGGTCGCCGGCCGGGGCGGCCGCGGTGCCGAAGATGTTCGGGTACCGGACGGCGCCGATGCCCGGTGTGCATCGCGGGTTGCCCAGCCCGTACCTGACCGTGGTCTTCTCGCTGTCCGGGCCGATACCGATCGAGGTGCCGGTTCGGGACGGTGTCCGGTCCGGGACTTTTCGGATCCCGGTCGGTGGGCTGCACACCAGACCGGTGCTGCTGCCGCAGCCGACCGGCGCCGACGGTCCCCCGTCTGCGACCGGAACGGTGGTGCAGAGCGGCATCCAGCTCGCGGTGCATCCACTCGCGGCCCGCGCGTTGTTCGGCATGCCCGCCAGCGAACTGACCCGAGACGTGCTCGAGCTCGACGACGTCATCGGTCGGCGGGGCGATCAGCTGCGAGAGCGGCTGTCCGGTCCGATTGATCCGGGCATCGCCGCGCGACTGGTGTCGGAATGGATCGACCAGCAGATGGCGGGTGCCCCGGCCGGCCACCCGTCGGCCGAACTGATAGCACGCCTGGCGATTGATCGTCTCCTCCGGCGGACGCCGGCGGATCGGTGATGTGGCGCGCGCCGTCGGTTGGTCGCGGCGTCATCTCACGGCCCGGATGCGGGCAGAAATTGGCCTGGGGGCCAAGGATCTGGCCCGGGTGACTCGTTTTCAGCTGGCCCGTTCGATGCTGGTGTCGGCGTGCGGGCCGTTGGCCAGGATCGCCGCCGACTGCGGCTACGCCGATCAATCGCACCTCACGGCCGAGTGGCGGGACTTCGCCGGGTGCACCCCGGGCCAATGGATCGCGGAGGAATTGCCCGCGCTGGCCGGCCATCGGCACGTGGGCTGAAGATTCGTCGCTATCTCGGCAGGTCACATTTTTCCAAGACTCGGCTCGCTGGGTCGACCATCCTGGACGCATGACGACATCAACGAAAACCCAACCCGGAGTGTGGCCGTCGCTGTCCTTCCGGGACGCAGAGGCGGCCGTGACCTACCTGGTGGACGTGGTCGGTTTCACCGAGTCCGTCGTTCACCGCGGCGACGCCGACCGGCCGATCTCGCACGCCGAACTGCTCTGGCCGTCCGGGGGCGGCATCATGTTCGGCTCCGAACCGGCGGGCGGTCGGTGGTCGGGCGGCGCCGGCGGCCCGGGCACGTCGACGGCCTATCTTTCCAGCGACGACGTCGACGGCATCGCGGCCCGGGTGACCGCCGCCGGGTGGCGCGTGCTGCGCCCACTGGCCGAGACCGACTACGGCAGCCGCGAGTTTGCCTTCCTCGATCCGGAGGGCAACGCCTGGAGCGTCGGGACGTACCGCGGCGCACAGGGCTGACCCTGATTCCTCGAGCAAGAAAGCCGCGGCGCTGGGTCTCGCATTTCCCCGCCATAGATGCGAACATATGTTCGTGCCCAGCGTCGCATCGATCCTGCACGCAGACCTCGACGCCTTCTTTGCCTCGGTCGAGCAACGCGACGACCCACGGCTGCGCGGCCGGCCGGTGATCGTGGGCTCGGGTGTGGTGCTCGCGGCCAGCTACGAGGCCAGGGCCAAGGGGGTCCGCGGCGCCATGGGCGGAGCCCGGGCTCGTGGGCTGTGCCCCGAGGCCGTCGTGGTGCAGCCGCGAATGTCGGCATACACGCAGGCCAGCAAGGATGTCTTCGAGGTGTTCCGCAGCACCACTCCGCACGTCGAGGGGGTGTCGATCGACGAGGCGTTCCTCGACGTCGGGGGGCCTCGGCCGGGTATCCGGATCGCCGACCGACATCGCGATCCGGCTGCGCCGTGAGGTGCTGGAGAAGGTCGGCCTGCGGATCACCGTCGGGGTCGCCAAGACCAAGTTCCTGGCGAAGGTCGCGAGCGCCGTGGCCAAACCGGATGGACTGCTGGTGGTGCCCGCCGGCGCCGAACTCGACTTCCTGCACCCGCTGCCGGTGCAGCGGCTGTGGGGAGTCGGCCCGGTGAACACCGCGAAGCTCCACCAGCTGGGGATCTACACCGTGGGCCAGGTCGCCGGGCTCGGTGAGGCCGGGCTTGATCTCCATCCTGGGTCAGGCATCTGGCCGGCACCTGCACGCACTGGCCCATAACCGCGATCCGCGGCCGGTCAAGGGCGGTCGCCGCCGGCGGTCGATCGGATCCCAGCATGCCATGGGCCGAGCACGGCACCTGCCGGCCGACATCGACGCCGTGGCCATGGGTCTCGTCGATCGAGTGACCCGCCGGATGCGGGACGCGAACCGAACCGGGCGGACCGTCATGCTCCGCTTGCGCTTCGACGACTACACGCGGGCGAGCCGGTCGCACACCCTGGTTCGGTCCACCGCCCACACGGCGACCATCCTGACGACGGTCCGCGGGCTTATCGCGGCCGCGATGCCGATGATCGACGCCAAGGGTCTGACCCTGGTCGGGATCGCCGTCGGCAATCTGGACGACGACTCGGGACAACTCGAACTGCCCTACGACGTGCAGAGCGGCGGCGCACTGGACGCGGCCCTCGACGGAGTGCGCGAACGGTTCGGATCGGCGGCGGTGACCCGTGCGGTCCTGCTCGGCCGGGACCAGGGCGTGGCCATGCCGCAGTTACCCGACTGACTGGGGCTGCACCACCGGTTGGCGCACCGGGTCACAGGTCGGTCCCATGCTTTCCACATGTCCTTCGGTGAGCGTGGCGATGGAACGATCTGCGTCGACCGCACTAGGTGTCAGCGTCATCCGCCGCCCCGATTCGCCGCCGATCCGGACCCGCTCAATCTTGTTCACCCGGCGGCCTCGAACTTCACAGTCCGGAGCACTACAGTTTCACCTACCACGAAGGGATCGGTTATGTGCTCAGGCGCGGGTAGAGATCGCGATCGGTTCGGAGCAACAGGGCCAGGGGCTCAGTACCGAGGTTGGGGGCCTCCGGGCGCCGACCGATTCGGTCACGAACAGTGGGGAGGTGCGCCCCGCGCCCAGCAACGCAGCTCACCAGACGACCGGCGTAGGCCCCAGGGCAGCCCGCCGGGAGGCGGCCGGCCAGGACCGTTCGTCGGGCCCGCCATCGTGCTGGCGTTCATGATGGCAACGTTCGTCGCGCCCGCGTCGCCGCATGCGATGCCGGTCTTCCCGCTGTTGATCTTCCCCATCATCGCCGCGCTGATGATCACCCGCCGGCACCGCCCACGTCCGCAGCGCCTGCGTGGCACCCGGAGCTACCGCGAGGCGGTTCCGGCCCCCTGGAATCGTCCCGACGAGCATTTCGACGAGCCCACCCAGCGGACCGCGATCACCACCGCACCGAGCACCACGACACCGATCACCACGACGACGAAGGCCGCTCATTCCTGGCCGAAACCGGCTGCCGAGGTTCGTTCGCCGTTCGACACGCCGGCTTTCTGGGATGAGGACCCGAGCACGTCGCAGCGCCTGCCGGCCGTTCGGGACCAGAACACCCCCCCGGCCTGGGATCCGCTCGGCGTCGCGCCGTTCGCCTGGGACCTCCCGGAGCCGCCGCCACGCACGGTGCCCAGACGCCGCTGGCGGCAGGCCACGGTCGCTCGCATGGCCGCGGGCACGGCCGTGCTGGTGTGCGCTTCGGCCGTGCTCGGAGACGTCGCCGGATGGTGGCCGTTGAGCACCGTGATCGCGGCCTCGTGGGCTGTCGTCGCGCTCGTTGTTGGACTGCTGATCGGGTCCCATCACCGTCGGGCCGCCGCCGAACGGTAACGGCAGGCCCCCACAGCCCTCGAGAGGCACTGTCGGTGACGTATGTCAGGGTGCCAGCATGAGCAAAATGCGAAGCGGCATCGTGATCAGCACGGGGACGGCGCGGGAGTTCGCGGACCTCGCCGTCGCCGCCGAGGGTGCGGGTGGGACGCCATCTTCACCTGGGAAGGGGTCTGGAGCCCGGACGCCTGGGTGACGCTAACGGCGGCGGCGATGGTGACGCAACGGATCCGGGTCGGCACCATGTTGACCCCGCTCCCCCGGATCCGGCCATGGGATCTCGCGGCCCGGGTCGCTACCCTCGACGCCCTGTCCGGCGGCCGGGTGCAGTTGGCCGTCGGGATGGGCGCGCTGCACGACGGGTGGCTGGCGTTCGAGGCCGACGAGGGCCGGAAGGTGCGGGCGGGGAAGCTCGACGAGGGCCTGGCCATCTATGACGGCCTGATGCGTGGTCAGCCGTTTTCGTTCTCCGGCAAGCACTATCAGGCCCGGCCGACCGATTTCGCGCCGCCGCCGATGCCGGTCCAGCGGCCCAGGGTGCCGGTCTGGGTGGTGGGCGGGTACCCGTCGGCTGGTCTCGATGCGACGGGCCGCCAGGTATGACGGCCTGCTGTCCACCAAGATCGGATTCGAGATCGACACTCCTTTCGGACCCGGCGATCTGGCCGATGTGGTGGGCGCGGTGCGGCCGCTGCGGGAGGAGATGGGTCTGCCCTGGGAGGGTTACGACGTCGTCGCCGAGGGGGTCAGCGAGCCGGGCGCGGCTGGCGACTCCCGGGTCCGCGAGTGGGCGTCGGCCGGCGCGAACTGGTGGGTCGAGTCCGATTGGTCGGGCGGTGACGATGCTGTCGAGCGGCACCGCAAGCGGATCGACGCCGGTCCGCCCGGCAGCTGAGCGGGTCGGGCCCGGGCCACTCGGCAGCCGCCGTGCATTTTGTGATCCACGTCAGGACGCCGCCTGCCGACGGAACACCCGGGTGACCCAGTCACCCACGCCGAGGCCGAGCACCACACCCAGCGCGATCGACACGATCGTCACGCCGGCGGTCAGGATCGACGTCGTCCCGTCGACGGTCGCCTCGCCCATCACCTGGGTCACCCCGACCAGTGCGATGGCGCCGGGAACGAGCAGCCAGAACGCCGGCAGAAAGGTGACCAGTGTCGGCGGCCCGGTCCGCTGGGTGGCGACGAAGACCGCGACCGGAGTCATCACGACCGCGCCCACGAACGCCGAGAGGGAGCTGCCGAACAGCAGACCGCCGATCACCTGGCCGGCGAAGGCCACGTACAGCACCAGCAGCATCCAGCCCAGTGACCTCGGGCGGCCCGAATAGCTGAGCAGCACACCGATCCCGAAGATCAACACCCCGAGCCACGGGGCGATGGCCCCGATCACGGTGGTGTCGGTCTCGGTGAACGTGACGGCCGGTATCCCGACCAGTCTGCAGGCCCGCGATGATGCCCAGGGACAGCAGCACCAGTTGCAGCGTCCCGTAGACGAGCCGGCTGGCGCCGGAGATCATCTGCCCGGTGGCGAGTTCGATGACGGCCGTCGTCAGCAGCCCGCCGGGGATGAAGGTCACCAGCGCACCCAGGATCGGCGGCAGCAGTTGCGGGTCCACCGCGGTTCGGCCCAGCAGCGCCACCGCCGCGGCGACCAGGAAGGCACACAGCACCGGCAGGAAAACCTGAATGGCCAGCCGCCGGCGCGCCGTCAGTTGCTTGATCAGGCCGACCCCGGCGCCGAGCACCGCGGCGACCGCGATGTCGGTCCACCTGCCGGCCAGAATGATGGCCAGGCCCATGGCGATCACCGCATGTCCGAGAACGATCACCCCGGGCCGAACGAGGGCGGCAGTTCTCGTGCCGATCGCAGATCGGCCAGGGCCGCCCGCGGGCCGATCTCGCCGCGTTCCGCCGCGTCGGCGACGGTGAAGACCGCCTCCACCTGATCCAGCCGCAGCCTGGACCGGCCGGTCGATGCGACCTCGGTGCGCGACTCCTGCATCCCGGGCAGCGTGATGATCAGCGCTGTCGGCAGCACGATGATCTCGGCCCCACGCACGCCATTGACCCGGGCCACCCGCTCCAGGCACTCGCTGACATGGGTGACCGGATCACCGGAATCGACCATGGTGTCGCCCAGCTCGACCATGAACGCCATCAGGTCGTCCAACGACGATCCGTCGATCGGCGACGACCAGTGGGCTGCCGCCCCGGCCACAGCTGCGGCCGCCCCGGCGGGCGCCACTGATTGGACCTGCGGGTCCGGCCGGATCGGCGTCGAGGCGTGCTGCGAGCGCTGGTCGGCGCCGGGTGGCGTTGACGACCAGCGCCACCACCGCAATCGCGATCAGCAGGACCGCGAGCGCGATCAGCACCGTGCCGCGACCGATCGGAGATTGCGCCGCCGCTGGCGGTGTCGCCGGAGCGACCGTCTGAACGACCGGTGCCGAGGACGTGGTCTCCGAAGTTTCGGTGGCGCTGCTCGACGCGGTCGACGACGGCGATGGTGTTGAGGTGCTCTCGGCGGTCTGACTGACCGCGGTTGTCGAGGCCGACGCAGTTGTTGAGCCCGCGGACGACGCTGTGGATGGCTCGGATGACGACGACCCGGCCGGCGACCCCGATGCGGAGGCGGATGCGCTGGGCGAGCTCGTCGCGGTCAGCGGCGTGGCCGTGGCTTCCGACGCGGACTGCTCTGGCGCCGCGAGCCCCGCGTGAACGGACGGTCCGGTCGCCTCGGCGGTGGCGCCGAGGACCAGCACGATGGCGATCGCGGCGAGGACGGTCAGCATCGCCAGCACAGCGGCAGCGACCGCCGTGGATCGCGCGGTCCGTTGTGCTCGTCCCACCGCGATCACTGCCTCCGAACACTGTCGACCGCACACCCGGTTCGGCGCCCGCCGATCGGCATCAGTATCCGACCCGCCGCCTGTTGCGCAGCACCGACCCTCGGCGCCGTCATCGCTGCATCCTTGGTCGCTGGGCCGGAGCGCGACCCTGCCAGGCACTGCGTCGGGTGTGCGAATGCCGCAGGCCCCTGTCACCCTTCGAAGTTGGGAACGGCGACGGTCACTCCTTCGTGTCATTCAGGCAACGCCGGGAAATGCCATTGTTGTCGTATCGGGGACGGACGCGCCCTGCACACCGACCAGGCGAAACGATTTGCCACAGCGCCAACAACTGGCAGATCCCGTGTTGACGATCATGGACGTCGCCATTCTGCCGCGACGAACTGGCGAGTTATCCACATTACTCAGAGTGAGATTTCTTTCACGCGGCATTCAGTAGGTATCGTCACCCGATCGCGCCAACGACGCGAAGGGGGTGCAGCGTAGTGGGAGCCTTCCTGGGCTTGCTACTGGGGCTCGGCTTGCTGCTGATGTGGCATGGCGCAACCGCGCGGCCGACGGTCAGGCGGCCACGGGTCAGGTCCGAGCGCACCCGTGAACATCTGATCCAGGCCGGCCTGCCCGGAGTCTCGCCGGCCCAACTGATCGCGCTGCAGGTGCTCTCCGCGCTGCTGGTCGGCGTGCTGTGCGTCGCGCTCACCGCGTCCATCAGCGTCTCTGCCGTCTTCGCCGTGTTCGCGGCCGCGGTGCCGCGGCTGTGGGTATCAAGGCTTCGGCACAAACGGCAGGCCGACCTGCGCGAGCTGTGGCCCGAGGTCGTCGACAACCTCACGTCCGGCGTCCGCGCCGGACTGTCGCTGCCCGAGGCGCTGTCGGCGATCGGGGTCCGAGGACCCGAGCAACTCCGCGAACCCTTCAAGCAGTTCGGCTCCGACTACCGCACGACCGGGCGGTTCAACGACTCCCTCGACCGGCTGAAGGCGGCGCTGGCCGACCCGGTCGGCGATCGGGTCTGCGAATCCCTCCGGGTGGCACGGGAGGTCGGCGGCACCGATCTCGGCCGGCTGCTTGGCCACCTTGTCCGGCTTCCTCCGCGACGACGCCCGGACCCGCGCCGAATTGCTCGCCCGGCAGTCCTGGTCGGTGAACGCGGCCCGGATGGCGGTCGCGGCGCCGTGGCTGGTGCTGATCCTGCTGGCCACCCAGCGCGAGACGCTGCAGGCCTACGACACCCCCACCGGCACGCTGATCCTGGCCATCGGCGCCGTCCTGTCGTTCGTCGCGTACCGGCTGATGATCCGGATCGGGCGACTGCCCGAGGATCGGCGGGTGCTCCGGTGAACCTGACATTGCTCGGCGCGATCCTCGGCGGCCTGGTCGGCGACTGGCCTGCTGCTGGCCGTGCTCGCGACCCCGCCGATGCGCCGCCAGACCATGTCCGACCGGATCGCGCCCTACGTGTTGGACGCAGCGCGACCGTCGCGCCTGCTGACCGGTTCCGCGAACGGCGGAACCGTGACGGCGTTCGGTCGGCTGACCGCCCCGCTGGTTCGCGACGCGGTGAAGTTCATCGACAAGGTGCTCGGCGGGCAGGTGTCGGTCGAACGCCGGCTGGCCGCGCTGGATTCGCCGATGACCGTGGACCAGTTCCGGGTCGAGCAGGTGGTGTGGGGAGCGTGCGGTGCCGCAGCGGGCGCGGCGATCGGATTCCTTGCGGTGCTGCTGGGCCAGTCGAACCCGCTGATCCTGATCCTGCTGATCGTCGCCTGCGCGGCCGGCGGCGTGCTCGGCCGGGACTGGTGGCTGAGCCAGGCGGTGAGTAAGCGGGAAGCCGACATCATCGCGGAATTCCCGGTCATCGCCGAGATGCTCGCCCTGGCCGTCACGGCCGGCGAGAGCCCGACGGGTGCGATCGACCGCATCACCCGGTTGGCGCACGGCCCGTTGGTCACTCAGCTGGGCGGCGTCCTTGCCGAGACCCGTTCGGGGACATCGTTCCTCACCTCGCTGACCCGGCTGCGCGATCGCACGGGTATCGAGCCGTTGGCCCGATTCCTCGACGGAATGGCCGTCGCCATCGAACGTGGCACTCCGCTCGCCGATGTGCTGCGGGCTCAGGCCGCGGATGTTCGCGCGCTCGGCAAGCGGCAACTGCTGGAATCCGGCGGCCGGAAAGAAATCGCCATGATGGTTCCGGTGGTGTTTCTGGTGTTGCCGATCACCATTCTCTTTGCCCTTTATCCCGGGCTTCTCGCCATCTCCTCGGTGGCCCAATGATGTTCCCGCGAAATACCCGTCCACCACCGTTGTCCGGCTGTCCGCTTTCCCGCCCGCTCGTTCCAACGATCACGCCAGCCCGGCGGATCACCTCAGGAGGCTCCGATGAACACCAAGATCGCGCACACTGCCAATCTCTGGCTGACCACCAGTGACGCTGACGCTCATCGCCCGGCTGAACGACGCGGCCGACCGGCGGACCTCGGCCGACGACAACGACCGTGGCGACGTGCCGGGCTGGGTCATGATCACCGTGATGACGGCGATCGTGGTGCTCGCCTTGATCACCGTCTTCAGGGAGCAGGTGACGGCGGCGGTCACGAACGCGTTCACCTCGGTGCGCAACGGGGGCTGAGCCGTCCCGCACCTGTCGCCAGCCCGGCCGCGAATGAGTCCGATCGCGGTTCCGCGGTCGCCGAGTTCGCGATGGTGCTGGTGTTGCTGCTGCTGCTTGTTCCTGGCGCTGGTGTCGGTGGGTCTGTGGGCGTACACCCGGACCCTGCTGACCTCGGCCGCCGCCGACGCGGCCCGGAATGCGGCCAACTTCGATGCCTCGTCCGCGGTGACCACCGCCGAGGTGGCCACCCAGCTCGGCGGCGGGCTGTCCGGCAGCACCAGATCGACCCTGAATTGCACGTCGGGGGTGGTCGGTCTGCTGGTGACGGTGAACTGCACCATGGAGGCGCCCGGGATCGTCGGGCTGCTCGACGGCGTGATGCCGACCATCGAGGTCACCGGCCACTCGGCCAAGGAAACGATCCAATGACCGGCGCCGGATTCCTGCGCGGGCAACCAGGGTCGGGTCGACGCGCGGGGTCGGGTCGACACGTGCGGTCGGGTCGACGTTGGGCTCTGCGGCAGAGCTCGACGCGGCCGTGCCGGACGCGACCGAGTCGGATGCGGGGCGGGCGCTGATCGAGGTGGTCTTCCTGGCCGTCCTCATCCTGATCCCGACCGTCTACATCCTGGCGACGGTCGTCCGGATCCAGGCGGCCACCTTCGCCGTGGCCCAGGGGGCGAGGGACGCCGGGCGGGTGATGGATTCGGCGCCCAGCGTCGACGTCGGGGTCGCCCGGGCCGAGGAGATCGCCCGCCTCGCCCTCACCGACCAGCGGGTATCGGCTGACGGAATGAACCTGCGGTTTGTCCGACCAGGGACCGACTGCGTCACGGCCCCCGAGGTCCCGCCCAGCCTGAACCGAGGCGATGTCTACGACATCTGCGTCGTGGCCGTCGTGTCGTTCCCGGGGGTGCCGACCGTAGTGACCGGGATCGCAGAACACCGTCACCGGCGTGTTCACCCTGCATGTCGGGGACTTCCGGGAGGGCGACTGATGGTTGGCGCCCTGGCTTTTCGTGGTTCGCGGGTTGACTGAGCCTGACGCTTCCGACGAGGCCGTTGCTCGATCAGATCGCGGCTCGGTAACCCCGCTCGTGATCGGCATGCTGGTCTGCCTGCTGGTACTCACGGCCGGCGTGACGGCCGCCGGCTCCGCGTTCCTCGCCGGTCAGCGGCTGCAGCGACTCTGCGACGGTGCGGTCGCGGCGGCCGTCGGTGCGGTGAACCCGACCCGATCGTCGGCCCAGGGCGTGTCGGTCTCCGATCCGATCGCGGCGGCCAACGAGTACCTCCGGGTGCGCGGTCCGGACGTCGGCGCGGTCGTCAACGTCGGCGCCGACACCATCACCGCGCAGTGCAGCAACGAGGCCCCGATCACCTTCGGCGCGCTGTTCGGGTTCCCGACGCTGGAGCGAACCGTGACGTCGACCAGTCAGCCGATCCGCACCCAGAACGCCAGTGGCGCTCTTGACGTTTTCGTCTCTCTGGAAGGGACCTTGGTATGAGTAGACCCGCGTTTCGGTGGCGTGCTGTTGCGTGCGGTGCCGCGGTTGTCTTCGGGGTGGCGGCGTGCACGTCCAGCTCGGCCGACGGGCCGAGCTCGACAAGCCCTCTGACGCTCGGGAGCCCGTCGGTCATCGACACGTCGACCACCTCGGTCGCTGCCCACGGCCAGCAGTCCTGCGGCGAGCCCGACGCCCAGCGTCATCGACGTGCCGACGCCGTCGTCGGCTGCGCCGAGCTCGCTGGACCCCGCCGCGCAGGAAGCCGCCGACCGAGCGGCCATTGAGGCGCAGTGGGTGAAGTTCTGGCAGATTTACCAACGGATTCGCGAACGCCAGAGGCCGAACGAGCGAGCAATTGCGTCGACGCGTGGCAGTCAACGATCCGCATATTCGACAATAATTAGATGCCGCAAACACGTTCGACTCGCAAGGACTGGACTACTACGGTGAGGTCATCACAACATCCGTACTGGGCCTCTCCGATCAACGGCCAACCACTTGCAGTATTAGCGTGACTGTCAGGATCAGAGCAATACGGATCCGTACTGAAGTAGCCACGGCGAACAAGCGAACTCGTGGGCGCGCCAGGAAACAACCTCCAGGGGGCCTTCGTGCGCGGACCAGACGGAATCTGGCGAGTTCAGCAGAATCCTCAACCTCGGAGAATGTGCCATGTTGAGTCAATCGCCAGTATCAGCAATTGTCGATTCTGCTCCTCTCTCAGTCAATCGATACCAGCTCCTGCGTGCGCCACGCTCCAGCAGATCACAGTCCAACATGGCAACCCATACGCGGATCCGGTGCAGGATCCCGATGGGCTTACGCAACCTGTTCTTGCGGATCAGCCAGGCCATTGCGGAAGTTGCTGGTCAAACGACAGTCAACGCTGCCAGACACTGGCATTTCAGACGATGGCGCGCATACAAGCGGGCACGCATCATCGGGACAAATGGATTTTATGACTGTCCAACTCCTGGAGCACCCCGTCGGACGAATCCTGCCTGGCGCCCGACTAATGGCACCCGCCAGCGGGGGCATCCGAACTGGGAGGCTGAACACGATACCTTCCCGGGACCCGATGGTACCGGAAATCCTGCAACGGTAGGCTCGTGATCTATCAATTCTTTCGCAGACACTGCTGCCCGGAGTTCCAGGCCTCCGCCACCGCCAGATCCCGCCATACTAGCCCAAGAGGCCATCGGGCGAACTCAAGATTCCGACGCCCGCCATTGGCGCTGGCCCAGATCGCGCAAAACTCGCCGTGAATCTTTGGACATGGCTATGGATCGACAACCCAGGACCGCTTGATCAGCAACCGTCACCGCCGGCGGAGTATCTGTCACCGCAACCGCGACGCTTGTCAACAGTGACCTGGTCTCTCGGCGAACCTTCAACGACTGGCGACACATATGCGCCCGGCGCGACCAGCGACAATGACCTGTCAAGGTGCCGGCACGCCACCCCCGCCCGGATACGACTGGAAGGCCGAGCCACCCTGCGGTTACATGTTCCACTGGCGGTCGCTCAAGGAACGCACCGGCGGCACCGGAAAATGGCCGATCGCGGCCACTTCAAACTGGGACGTCACCTGGGCATCGAACACCGGTGTCACTGGCAGCGACAACTCTCAACGCCACAGGCAACGACCAATTCGATATCGAGGAATACCGGATCGTCCTGGTCCAACCGCCGGGCGGCTGACGAGCTGTGAAGAAGTCAACCTGCTGCCAGCCCGACTCGCCTATGAGCACGTCCGGGGCGCGGACCGGACATGGGAGCTGTCGTCAAGTCGGCGCCGACACCATCACCGCGCGGTGCAGCAACGACGCCCCGAAAACCTTCGGCGCGCTGTTCGGTTTCCTGAGCCTGGTACGAACTGTGACGTCGACCAGGTCAGCCGATCCGCACCCAGAACGCAAGTGGCGCCACTTTCGACGCTGATTCCTCACCAGATGGGACACCTGACATGAGCAGACCTGGGCTTCGGTGGCGAGTTGCTGCTGCGTGCTGTGCCGCCGTCGTTCTTGGGGTGGCCGGGTGTACGTCCAGCTCTGCCGACGGGCCGAGCTCGACCAGCCCGCTGACGCTCGGGAGACCGTCGGTCATCGATCATTCGACTGCGTCGGTCGCTTCCATGGTCAGCAGTCCCGCGGTGAGCCCGCCAGCAAGTGTCAACGATGTGCCTACGCCGTCGTCGGTGCCCCCGAGCTCGCTGGACCCTGCAACGCAGGAAGCCGCAGACCGGGCGGCCATCGAGGCGCAGTGGGGCAGGTTTTGGCAGGTCTACAACAACTCTGTTCGAACACCGATCGAACAGAGATCCAGTGCACTGGATGCGGTGAGCGTCGATCCCGTTCGCTCTCGACTCCTTCAGGCTGCTGAGCGATTCGACGCAGAGGGTTTGGACTATTGGGGATCGGTCATTCAACATCCCTATTGGGTGGCGCCCGTCAACGGTCAACAAGTCGCAGTAATGCGTGACTGCCAAGATCAAAGTCACTACGGATCACTCGTCGTCAAAACTGGCGTGATTAGGTCAACAGGTGTCGAGAGAAATAGTTTGCAGGCGGGATTCGTCTTGGGGCCGGACGGAGTCTGGCGAGTACAGACCCTGAATCACCTAGGAGACGTTCCGTGTTGACTCGTGCGCGTTACCGCAGACGCTGGCGCGGTGAACCCTACCCGTTCGTAATCCCAGGGCGAGCGGCCTCCGACCTCATTGCCGCAGCCAGTGAGTACCTCCGGGGCGCGGACCTGACGTCTGGGCGTCGTCGACATCGGCCGACACAATCAGATCGCGCGGCAGTCGAAGCAGCTTGGGCTGAATTTGGACTGTCTACGAATCCAAAGTGCGCACGCCGTCTGAGTTACGGTAGCGGACTCTGAATAAGGCAAGCGTTGACCCAATCAACTGTCGGTTGCGCACCTGCAACAGTACCGGAACGCCCCGCCGGCCGGATACGACTGGAAGGCGCAGCCACCCTGCGGTTATACATGTTCCACTGGCGTTCGCTCAAGGAACGCACGGGCTGCGCTGGCAAATGGCCTGTCACGGCCACTTCCAATTGGACCGTTACTTGGACATCGAATACCGGGGCGGCAGGCATAATCGGCCTCAATGCTACCCGCGCGATCAATTCGATATCGAGGAATATCGGATCGTCCTGGTCCAAAGCCGGGCGGTTGATGGCTCCGCGGACAATCCATGGTCACGGACTGACAACCCAGGACCCCTGAGCTCAACCGCGGGACACGCTGACCGGCATCGAGGCCAGCATTCGCCCCGCACCCCGCACCGCCGAGCACGTCACCGGCAACTGCGCAACAAATTCACCGTCCGCATACCCCGCAACATCAGCAGCGGAAACCGTCACCGATTCGCACCGAAACGTCAGCACCTCGGGCCGCAGGACGTGCCTGCCCGAATAGACAGAAGGAAACAGCCGCGCGAGTTTCACCCGGCTGATCGTGGTCACCACGGTCACGTCGAGCAGACCGTCCGTCAACGCGGCACCGGGGCAGATCCGCATCCCGCCGCCGTAGGTCGACCCGTTCCCGACAGCGACGAGCATCCCCTCGAGTTCGCGCCGCACGCCGTCCAGCTCCAGCACGAACGGGATCGGGCGAAAGCTCGCCAGTTCGCGGAGGATCGCGACGTGATATCTGGTCCGGCCGCGCGGCCACCGCATCCGGTTCATCCGGTCGTTCACCCTGGAGTCGAAACCCGCGGCAAGGACCGTGCCGAACCACCGGTCGCCGGCCCGGCCGAGGTCAACCGGCATCGCATGTGCCCGCGGCCACCACGGCAACGGCCGCCGCGAGGTCGCCCAACGGAAGGCCGAGAGCGCGAGCAAAGTCGTTGCCGGAGCCCGCCGGCACCACGCCAAGCGGCACTTGACTACCCGCGACAGCCTGCAGGGCGGTGTGCACGATGCCGTCGCCGCCGCAGACCACCAGCGCGCCGCATCCGCGATCAACCGCCGCCGCGGCGAGCGCCGCAGACTCCGACACATCCGAGCCGATCAGCACGTCCACCGTCATACCCAGGCGCCTGAACTCCCGGGCCGCTGCCACGCCAACCCGAAGGCCCCGTCCGCGGTCGGCCCTCGGGTTGATCAGCAGAGCGACCTCGTCGATCACGCGACCGCGGACCCCTCGACGGCACGCCGTCGGCAGGAAGGCCATCTCGCGAATCATCGGCGCCACCCTCCACCGTCGACGGACGGCCGGAACGCCGTCGGTCGGGCGAGTGTAGGGGCTCGCGGCGATCAGGCCGACCGGAACACGCCAAACCCGGGCGGACCCCTCGTCCGCCCGGAGCATGCCGCACCCGAGACTGCGACCAGTCGGAGCCGGCGCTCAGCCGGCGGCCACCGAGGCTTCGGCTCCGGCCGCATGCGCGTGCGCATGCACATCCAGCGGAGTCGTCGGGATGACCACCACCGCGCAGGTCGCCCTGCGGACACACTCCGCGGACACCGAATTCCGGACGATGTCGAAGACGCCACTGCGGTGCCCGCGGCCAAGGACCAGCAATTCGGCGCCCTCCGCCTCGGTCAGCAGCACCCGAGCCGTCGCGCCCTTCACGCTGCGCGTCACCACCTCTGGTGACACTCCGACGTCCCGAATGGCGCAGGCCACCGCGGCGTCGAGCATGCATTCGGACGCTGTCTTCTCCTCATGCTCGGTCATCCGGCCGGCGTCACGGGCCGCGATGAAGTCCCAGGCGTGCACGACCTTCACCGGGCAGCCACGAAGCGCGGCCTCCCGAATCGCCCACTGCAAGGCACCCTCGCTGGCGACGGTGCCTTCGATTCCGACCACTATTCCGGCGCTTCCGCGGGTGCTCATCAGCTGTCTCCTCGTCTGCGCGGACCCCCGAAATGAGTCCGGCTCTACCACGAAGCTATGCAACAACCCGCCCGCCGGGCAGGGCCGAAAGTCCCAACTCGCCATTGACTTTCGGGTGTCCACCAGGCGGCCGGTGCGCGGCCCGAAGCCCCGGTCGGCCGGGGCACCACGACAATCCGCGTAGGCTGACGCCTTGTGAATCTCGACGATGCGGCAGCAGTGAAGGCCCTGGAGACGACCCTGACGAGCATCGAGGCCGTCATGGACATCGACCGGCTCAAGGCCTCCATCGCCGAACTTTCCGCCGCTGCCAGCGTTCCGGATCTCTGGAACGACCAGGAGAACGCGCAGAAGGTCACCAGCAAGCTCTCTCATGCGCAGACCGAACTCCGGCACATCCAGGAAATTCGGCAGCGGCTGGACGACCTGAACGTGCTGTTCGAACTGGGCGACGACGACCCGGACACCCTGGTCGAGGCGCAGGAGGAACTTATCTCCCTGCAGAAGGAGATCGACGCCCAGGAGGTCCGAACTCTGCTGTCCGGCGAGTACGACGAGCGGGAGGCGATGGTCACCATCCGCTCCGAGGCGGGCGGCGTGGACGCGGCGGACTTCGCCGAAATGCTCATGCGGATGTATTTGCGCTGGTCGGAGCGTCACGGATACTCGACCGAGGTGTACGACACCTCCTACGCCGAAGAGGCCGGGATCAAGTCGACCACGTTCCAGGTCAAGGCGCCGTACGCCTACGGAACCCTGTCCGTCGAGCAGGGCACCCACCGCCTGGTACGGATCTCCCCCTTCGACAATCAGGGTCGCCGGCAGACCTCCTTCGCCGGGGTCGAGGTGGCGCCGGTGGTCGAGACCAGCGATCACGTGGAGATCGACGAGAAGGACCTGCGGGTCGACGTGTACCGCTCCTCCGGGCCGGGTGGGCAGGGCGTCAACACCACCGACTCCGCGGTCCGGATCACCCACATCCCGACCGGCATCGTGGTGTCCTGCCAGAACGAACGCTCGCAGATCCAGAACCGCGCGTCGGCGATGACGGTGCTGCAGGCCAAGCTCCTCGCCCGCCGCCGGCAGGAAGAGAAGGCGACGATGGACGCCCTCAAGGATGGCGGCAACTCGTGGGGCAACCAGATGCGGTCGTACGTCCTGCACCCCTACCAGATGGTCAAGGACCTGCGCACCAACTTCGAGGTCGGCAACCCGTCCGCGGTGTTCGACGGTGAGATCGACGAGTTCATCGAGGCCGGGATCCGCTGGCGGCGATCGGCCGACGCCGAGAACTGATCGAGCCGGCCGCTCAATCTTTGTGTGCTCAGTCGTTGCGGCCACCCCGTGCTGCCGCCTCACTCAGTGAAAAACAGCTCCCTCGCCCGGCGTGCCACCTCATCGGCGGGCACGTCCTCGATCTTTGTGCACACCGCCCAGCGGTGACCGAACGGGTCCATCACGGTGCCGTGCCGATCGCCGGAGAAGGTGTCGGACACCGGGGTATGCAGTGTCGCGCCGGCCGCGACGGCGCGGTCCACGAATGCGTCGGTGTCCGGGACATACACCACCAGGGATGAGTGCACCCAGCCCGGCTCCGGGGCCCGCAGACCGAAATCGGGCATCTCCGAAGACATCTGCAGCATGGAGTCGCCGATCCGCAGCTCGGCGTGCATCACCACGTCGCCGGGGCCGTCCATCCTGCTGACGATTTCCGCGCCGAACGCCCGGACGTAGAAGTCGATCGCGGCAGCGCCGTCCGGCACCGCCAGGTACGGGGTCAAGGTGCGG
The DNA here is from genome assembly GCA_963695045.1 of uncultured Actinomycetota bacterium. Taxonomy (GTDB): domain Bacteria; phylum Actinomycetota; class Actinomycetes; order Mycobacteriales; family Nakamurellaceae; genus Nakamurella. The sequence goes on along the minus strand of CAVOFW010000017.1, from coordinate 507,742 downwards.
TAGCCGGTCGGGACGGGCGCGACCGATGAACTCGTGGTGGCACTGGTTGTGGTCATGGCAATGATCATCGGCCGGGCCTGCTGGCCGGTTCTTGTAATTGCGCGTCACATGACCGACGGCCAGGTCGGGCCTGTCTTGCCCTGGACGAGACGGAGGGCGCCGCCGGCGGATCGACGGGCAGCGCGGCCTCGCAAACACGTGCCGGATCTGCGGGCAGAAGGCCACTGTCGGACCCACCTGATAGACCTAGAACATGCCAGTGACTGCCACCGACAAAGGCCTCTTGGATCCCGTGACGGCCGGGCGCGTCGAGCTGCAACGGTGGCAACCGACCGCCGCCGCTGGGCAGCTGATCGAGCGCTTCTGGACTCTGCAGTTCGACGTCCCGAGACCTGAGATCCAACCCGTGCTGCCGCATCCGTGCGCCAACATCGCGTTCGGCACAGCCGATCCGGGAGTGCACGGACCACTCCGCGACCGTGACGACCACCACATCTCCGGTCGCGGGTGGGTTCTCGGAGCGAAGCTGCGCCCCGGGGCGCTGGTCGCAATGGGTCTGACCGAAGGGCCGGCGCTGGTTGACGCGGTGATCCCCGTTGAACAGATTTTCGGTGACGCGGGTCGGCGCGTCGCGGACGCGGTGCTGAACGAGCCCGACCGGCGTCGCGGCAGCGTGCTGATCGAGGGGTTGTTGGAGCGGTACCTTCCCGTTGACGACCCGGTGTGGGCGGATCTCACCCAGGTGATCGCGACCATGCTGGCCAACCCGAACCTGCTTCGGGTCAGTCAGGTCGCACAGGCCAGCGGCCTGTCCATCCGGACGCTGCAGCGGTGGTTCGGACATTACCTGGGCCTGTCCCCCGCCTGGGTGTTGGCTCGGTACCGGCTGCAGGACGCCGCCGACGTACTGGCGCGGGGCGATGGCGACGACCTGGCTGATCTGGCCCATCGGCTCGGCTACTACGACCAGGCCCACTTCACCAAGGCGTTCGCAGCAGCGGTGGGCATGCCGCCCGGCGCCTACGCGCGGTGGTGCCGGAGCCGGTTGGAGCCGCCGGTCCGGACCAAGGCAGGCTGATTCGGGTGCGCCACGTCGGGCTGTCCCTGGCCGGCGATGCGGCGTGGGTCTTTCTCGGCTGGGTCATGGTCGTGATGGTGCGGTTCGCGTCACCGGCTCAGGTCGTTCGTGGGCCGTACATGATGACCACGACCCCGACCAGGCAGATCAGCGCCCCGGCGATGTCAAACCGATCGGGCCGGAACTTGTCGACAACGACCCCCCACGCCAAGGAGCCCGCGACGAAGATCCCGCCGTAGGCGGCGAGGATGCGGCCGAAATTCGGATCCGGCTGCAGGGTGGCGACGAAACCGTACACGCCGAGAGCAATGACGCCCGCACCGATCCAGACCAGGCCGCGGTGCTCCCTGATCCCCTGCCAGATCAGCCACGCCCCGCCGATCTCGGCAAACGCCGCAAGGAAGAAGAGCAGGATCGACCGGACGATGACCATGATCCAGAGCCTATCGACGCTCAACCGCCAGTAACGGACGTATGACCGCCCGCGGCTCCAGGATGATCACGCCGACCCTGCTGCCGCATCGCGGCCTTCGGCTCGCTCGAAGAACCGACGGACCAACAATTTCCGTGGTTTGTCCGCCGCCGATGTCCGACTGCGGTCCGCGGCCTCGACGTCTCCAGTGAGCGGCACCGCCCGGTGCTCGACAGACAGGAGTGGCAATGAAGTACATGATCATGCTGTACGGCTCGCAGCAGGACTACGACGTGATGGCCGGTGCGCCGTCGGACAAACCGGCCATGTCCGCGGAGGACCTCGCGTCGATGCACAAGTACATGGCGGAGTTCCACGACCGACTGGCCGAGTCCGGTGAACTCGTCGACGCACAGGGCCTGGCCGCACCCGTGCACGCCAGGAGGATCCAGCTCAAGCGCGGGGCGCCGGTCGTCACCGACGGTCCGTACCCCGAGACCCAGGAGGTACTTGCCGGCTACACGATCGTCGACTGCGTGAGCTTCGATCGGGCCACCGAGATCGCCGCCGGGCTGGTCAACCCCGACGGCGATGGAGAGTATGTCGATGTCCGGCCGATCCTCGACGGATTCCAGGACCTGGAGGGGTAGTCGCCATTCCGAGCGCTGAGACGATCGAGGACCTGCTGCGTCCGCTGGCGCCGCAGGTCCTCGGCGCCGTCGTCCGTCGCTACGGCCATTTCGACGCAGCGGAGGATGCGGTGCAGGAGGCGTTGATCGCCGCCGCTACACAGTGGCCGAAGGACGGCATCCCGGACAGCCCGCGAGGGTGGTTGATCACCGTGGCCGCCCGCCGGCTCACCGACCTCCTGCGCAGCGAGCAGTCCCGACGCCACCGAGAGAACACCGCCGCCACCTGGACGATCATCGACCAAGCACCCGCACCGGCGGCGGATCGGCGTGCCCTGCAGGACGGCGAACCGGACGCCGCGTCCGACGACACGCTGATTCTGCTGTTCCTGTGCTGCCATCCATCGCTGTCCCCGGCATCGCAGATCGCGCTCACTCTCCGCGCCGTCGGCGGCCTGACCACGACGGAAATAGCCAGGGCGTTTCTGGTCCCGGAGTCGACCATGACCCGGCGCATCAGCCGCGCCAAGCAGCGCATCAAAGACACCGGAACCAGCTTCCGGATGCCCCCGATACCGCAACGCGCGCAGCGACTCGAAGCGGTCCTGCACGTTCTGTATCTGATCTTCAACGAGGGCTACGCCAGCACGTCGGGCCCGAGCCTGCAGCGCCGCGAGCTGTCCGTCGAGGCGATCAGGCTGGCCCGCATCGTCCACCGGTTGCTGCCCACCGACTCGGAGGTCTCGGGGCTGCTGGCGCTGATGGTGCTGACCGACGCACGCCGGCTGGCCCGCACCGGGCCGGACGGCTCGTTGATCCCCATGGCCGAGCAGGATCGAAACCGTTGGGACGCCGACAACATCGCCGAGGGGGTGGCGCTGCTGACCGATGCCTTGCCCCGTGGTGCGACCGGCCCGTATCAGCTGCAGGCCGCGATCGCCGCGATCCACGACGAAGCCCCGACCGCGGATGACACCGACTGGGCGCAGATCGCGGCACTCTACGAATTGCTGCTGCAGATCGCGGACAACCCCGTGGTGATGCTGAACCATGCCGTCGCGGTGGGCATGGCCAGGGGCCCGGAGGCCGGGCTGAAACAGTTGGACAAGATCGCGGCAGACGAGCGGATCGCGCGCGATCACCGGTTGCTCGCAGTCCGTGCCCACCTACTGGAAATGATCGGCGACCAACGCGGGCGCCCGCCGTGATTACCTGGCCGCGGCGCAGAAGGCCATCGGAATCCAGCAACAGCGCTACCTGCATTCCAGGGCCTCGCGACTCCCCGAAGCAGGTGGTCACGCCGCCGACGTGGTGGCCGCCAAGGAAGGGGCATTCTGGCCCTCATAACAGGAAAAGGACCCCGGACAGCTGTCCGGGGTCCTTTTCGGTGTAGTAGCGGGGGCAGGATTCGAACCTGCGACCTCTGGGTTATGAGCCCAGCGAGCTACCGAGCTGCTCCACCCCGCGCTGCGCACTACATCAGCGCGTACTTCAACACTGTAACAACCACATGACGTGATCACCAAATCGGTTACGTCACAACGGGTGTGACCTGGGCGACAGCATCAACGAACCGCCGCCCAGGTCCGAAACCCGAGGAATGCTACCCGCCCGACGTCGGCGGCGGAGCCAAGCTGGCGCTCGGTATCGCGGTACCCGCCAGGGTCAGGTAGGCATTTACCGCGTCCTCCAACTTCTGACTGGCCGCACCGATGGCACCCAGGTCACCCGAGGCCTTCGCGGTATCCAGGTCGCTCGCGGCCTGGTCCATCGCGGCCAGGGCCGCCGCCTGATCCGCGGGTGGTGCGGCGGTGGTCGTCGGCGTCGTTGCCGGCGTGGTGGAGGTCCCTGAGAGCGGAATGCCGGAAGCATCTCCCGGCAGCGCGGGCGTCTGCACCGGCGTGCTCGAGGCGGCGTTGGCCAGCGCCTGTTTGAGCGTGTTACCCACCCCGACCCGACCGGCGTACCAGACCAGCACCTTGTTCAGTTGCGGATACGACGACGAGGACGACGACTGCCCTTGGATGTAGAAGGGCTCGACGTAGAGCAGTCCGCCATTCACCGGCAGGGTCAGCAGGTTGCCGAAGATCACCCTGGAGCCGCCCTGCTGGGTCGACAACGTCACCAGGCTGCTGATCTCGGACGTCGTTCGGAACAGCTGTTGCACCTGCGTCGGTCCGGGTGTCTGCGTCGCCGTGGGTAGCACGAGCACCGTCAATTTGCCGTAGTCGGCTCGGATCGGACGATGCCGAGACGTAGGCGCTCATGAACTCCCGCTGGAACCCGGTCAGCACGCTGGTCAGCTGGAACTCGGAACCCTGCGCCCCGGGCAGCTTGACCTGCAGGTAGTACGGCGGTTGCGGCGCCTGCACCGCCTCGCTCACCGTGGGATCGTTCGGCACCTTCCAGAAGCCTGAGCTCTGGAAGAAGTCGACCGGGTCGTTGACGTGGTAGCGCACCAACAGCGATCGCTGGACCTCGAACAGGTCCTGCGGGTAACGGAAGTGCGACACCAGTTCGGCCGACGCGTCGCTCGCCGGTTTGACCAGCCCTGGGAACACTCCCTCCCAGGCCTTCAGGACCGGATCCGCGCTGCCGTCCTTGGTTTCGTACAGGGTCACCGTCCCGTCATAGGCGTCGACGGTGGCCTTCACCGAGTTTCGGATGTAGGAGACCTGGGTGTTTGCCTGACCGACCGCGCCGCGGGCCGCCAGCGAGTTGTTGGTGGCGTCCGACAGCGTCACCTCCTGCGAATACGGGTAGTTCGGTGCCGTGGTGTAGGCATCGACGATCCAGACGATCCGTCCGCCCACCACCGCCGGGTAGGCCTTGGTGTCCGTGGTCAGGAACGGCGCTGCCTTCTGCACCCGGGTGATCGGATCGCGGTTGTAGAGGATCTTGGAATTCGAGTTGATCTCCGAGGAGAACAGGAAGTTCGCCTCGCCGTACTCGGTGGCGAACACGGCGCGCTGGAAGATGTTCCCGACATCAACGCCGCCGAGCCCGGTGTAGGTGTAGCGGGACGAGTCGGTGTCGTACTCGCGGGCCACCCCGCCCTCGGCGCCGACGATCGCGTAGTCGGTGGTCAGTTGGCCGTAGTAGGTGCGCGGCTGCGTCGACCGGGATGTCCTCGGTTTCGGGAGTCTGCGACAGATCGGAAATGGCGTAGTCCGGATACCCGTTGACCACCGTATTGGCGGGCGCCGCGATGAACCCGTCGCCGTGGGTGAACACCATGTGCTCGTTGATCCAGTTCTTCTGCGCGTCGTTCAGTCCGTCGGCGTCCAGCTCGCGCACAGCCACCACATAGTCCTGGGTGACACCCTTGACGGTGTAACGATCCATCGCCAGCTGATCGGGGAAGCCGTAGAAGTTCCGGAGTTGCTGCTGCTGGGTGAAGGTCGGTGAAAGCACATTCGGGTCGAGGAGCCGGGCGTTCGGGACGGTGTCGGTGTCGTTGACGATCTCGGTCGGGTCACCCTGCAGCTGACCGCTGTAGTCCTCGTAGGTCACGTTGTCCGGATGCTGATAGGCCGCTCGGGTCGCGTCGATGTTGCGGGCGATGTACTCGGGTTCCCGGTTGATGCCGTTGGGGTTGACCACCACCTGCTGCAGCACCAGCGGCCAGACCCCGCCGATCAGCACGCTGGACAGCACCAGCAGGCCGAGCGCGATGGCCGGCAGCTTGATCGATCGGGTGAAGGCGCCGACGACGAAACCGACGGCGCAGATCGCCGCGATCAGCATCAGGATCAGCTTGGCCGGCAGCACCGCATTGATGTCGGTGTAGGACGCGCCGGTGAAGGTCCCGCCGCGGTTGGAGAACAGCAACTCGTACCGGTCGTACCAGTACTGCACGGCCTTGAGCAGCACGAACGCCGCGACCAGCAGGGAGAGCTGCAAGGTGGCCTGCGAGGTGATCTTGCGTCCGGGGCCGGACAGCCGGATGCCGCCGAACAGGTACTGGACGACCGCCACGCAGATGAAGCAGATCGAGATGATGACGAACAGCCAGCCGAGCACCAGCTGAATCATCGGCAGCGTGAAGACGTAGAAGCCGACGTCGAGGTTGAACTGCGGATCGACCGTGCCGAAGTCGCCGCCGTGCAACCACAACTGCACGGTCGTCCAGTCCGATTGCGCGGACAACCCGCAGATCAACGCGACCACGCCGGAGATGCCGAAGGCGAACACCTTCGGACGCGTGGTGATGATCGTCCGGTACGGCGCCAGCGGATCGACCTCGTTGGTCGGCACGAACACCGGGCGGGAACGGTAGGCCAGGTACAGCGAGAGGAACACCAGGCCACCGCCGCCGAGGCCGGCGATCAGGAACAGGATGATCCGGTTGATCGCCTGCGTGGTGAAGACCTCGCGGAAGCCGACCTCGCCGTACCACAGCCAATCGACATAAATCCCGACGAACTGGAACCACAGAATCGCCAGGACGGCCAGGCTGACCAGGGCGATCAGCACCCGTTTGGCTCGCTTGGACATCGTTGGCAAACCAACAGGGGGCCGCATGGCCACGGGTGAACTCCTCAGGTCGACACTCTGATGCACGTGCGCCCGCACGGCGAAGGAACCGCACCGCGGGGCATCATTCGGGGCCGAAACGTCAACTGCCCCGCCCCATCAACTGTAAGCACCGCCCAGAGGTTCCCCGCCCACCGCGCGTCGGTCGGAACCCGATCGTTGTATTGACACCGACTTCACGGTGTGTCAGTTCGACAGGCGCGCAGACCCGAGCCTGCGGACGGAGCGGGCGAGCCTGCCGCCACCGGACCGACCGCGGGCGAGCCCGGGGCACCGAGCACAGCGAGGTCGGGAACGCCGCCGCCCGCATGCAAAGATCATCGGCGTGAGCGCGCCGCAGTGGTGGGAGGACCCCGACCTGGCGTTCGCCGTCGCCGAGGTCGAGGAGTTCGCGGGGACCGCGGGCTGGGATGCCCCGCCACAGCTTTTCGCGCTGGTGAACACCGCCGATCTGCTTGCCGCCCAGCCGAATCTGGCCGCGTCGCTGGGCCCCGCCGTGTACACGCCGATCGCTCAGGAGGCCCTACCGGACGGCGAGCTCTCCGACGCACTGGCGCACATCTCCTGGCCGGACGAGGTGGCCGGTTGCGTGCTGGTGCAGGAGATCGTGGTGCTGCCGCCCGCGGCTCAGGACTCGCTGTCCGACGACCCGGAGACCGCCGCCGAACAGGCTGCCCGGCACCCGGACCGGACGGAGGCCCGGTTGGCCGCCGGCGTGCTGCGGGACGCGGCGGGCGGCGCCTGCCTGATGCGCATGCGCGGCGAGCACGACGACGCGCCGCTACGCGGCGGCGATCTCGCACCGAACCTGCTCGCGGCGCTGCGGCTGACCTTCGAAACCTGAGGCGGCAACCGGGAGGCACCCCTCCCCCGGACCCCCGCCGATCAGCCGAACCAGCCGGTCAGCCGAACCAGCCGACCTGCACGAATCGACCGACCAGCACGAATCGACCGGCGCGTCAGCAGCTCGGCGGCGTGCCGCCGTCCTTCAGGGTCTGCAGCGCCGTCATGGCGTCGTTCAACGTCGCGACCTTGACCAACTGCAGGCCGTCGGGGATCTGCGTGATGGCCTCGGCGCAGTTGTCGGCGGGCACCAGGAAGACCGTCGCCCCGGCGTCACGAGCGGTGATCAGCTTGAGCAGCACGCCGCCGATCGGGCCGACGGTGCCGTCCGGATCGATGGTGCCGGTGCCGGCGATGAACCGGCCGTCGGTCAGGTCGCCGTCGGTGAGCTTGTCGATGATGCCCAGGGTGAACATCAGGCCCGCCGACGGACCGCCGATCCGCTCCAGCGAGATGGTCGTGGTGAACGGCGCCACCGGCCGCTCAACCGGTTGGACCCCGAGGAACCCCTGGCTGCCGACCTCCGGGTTGCTGGCCAGGGTCACCTTCTCGGTGACGTTCTCGCCGTCGCGCTGCACCGTCACCGCGACCACCTGGCCGGGCGTGGTACCGCTGAGCGCGGCCTGCAGCGACGGCGAAATCCGTCACCGGCGTGTTGTCGATGGCGACGATCTGATCCTGCGGCTGCAGGACTCCAGAACTGGGCGAGCCGTCCGGGATCTCGCCGACGTACACCACGTTGGGGTAGCCGAGGTAGCGCAGCGACGCGATCTCGGCGTTCGACTGGGAGTCCCGAAACGCCTGCGCGTCCTGGGCCTGCACCTGTTCGACGGTCTTGTCCGGCGGGAAGTAGTCCTCCCGGGGGGCCAGCGCGTACCGGCCGGTCGCCCACAGCCCCAGCGCCTCGAACAGCGGTACCTGGTCGGTGATCGAGATGGTGGTCATGTTCAGGTGGCCACGACCGGTCTGGTCCTCGCTTGCGGCGGCCGGGATGTCGTTGCCGCTGAAGGTGATCACCTCGGTGCCGTCCACCGAGCCGAGGGTGTCGTAGGTCACGCCCGGGCCGATGGCGACATAAGGGATCGGGATGGCCGCGGCGGCCACCAGCAGCACCCCGGTCAGCGCCCCACCGACCACGACCGTGCGCCCGCGCAGCGTCATCCGGGAAAACCAGGCGGGCCCCTTCACGGTCGACCCGAGCAGGAAGATGCCGACGACGGCCGACCCACCGACGGCCGGCCCGAGCGCGTCGGAGCCGACGACGGCCGAGCCGAATGCTCGGACGAGCGGCCAACGCTGATCACGGCACTCCTCTTGATGCGCTCCCCAACGAATTCGGCCCCGGTTGCGCGGACCACAGGACTCGGCCTATGAGGGTAGGCCGTGTCCGACGGAACCATGGGAGACCGGGTCACGGTACTGGATGGCGCCTGAAGTCTTCGTTTCGCCGCTGGCGATCAGGTCACATTCCTGTCACCTACGGTGGGTGAACTTCAGTACCGTAGGTCGCATGACGAATCTGCCGTTCGGCTTCTCCCCTTCCGGCGACGACGACTCCGAGGGCAAGCCGGGTCAGGGTCAAGGACCGGCCGGTTTCGACCTCAACCAGCTGGGCTCCATGCTCTCCCAGCTCGGCCAGATGATGTCCCAGGCGGGCGCGTCCGGCGCATCCTCCGGGCCGGTGAACTACGACCTGGCCCGGCAGATCGCGACCTCGCAGGTGCCGGCCAGTCATCCGGCGTCGTCGATCGACGTCGCCAAGGTCGCGGACGCGGTCGCGCTGGCCGAGGTGTGGCTGGACGGCGCGACCTCGATGCCGGCCGGCGTGCGCACGTCGACGGCCTGGACGCCCCGGCAGTGGATCGACGCCACCATGCCGACCTGGGAGAAGCTCTGCTCCCCCATCGCCGAGCAGGTTTCCCGGGCCTGGATCGACGGTCTCCCGGAGGAGGCGAAGGCGCAGGCCGGCCCGCTGCTGGCGATGATGGGCTCGATGGGCGGGATGGCCTTCGGCTCGCAACTCGGCCAGGGCCTTGCCCAGCTGTCCTCCGAGGTACTGACCTCCACCGATGTCGGCCTGCCGCTCGGCCCCGTCGGCACCGCTGCCTTGCTCCCGTTGTCGATCAACGAGTTCGGCTCGGGGCTGAACCTGCCCGAGGACCAGGTGCGGCTGTACCTGGCCACCCGGGAGGCCGCCCACCATCGGCTCTACGCCGGCGTGCCGTGGCTGCGGGACCGGGTGATCGCGCTGATCTCCGACTACGCCCGCGCCATCTCGGTCGACTTCTCGGCCGTCGAGCAGCTGGCGTCCTCCATCGACCCGAACGACCCGGCCAGCATCGAGGCGGCGCTCGGCCAGGGCATGTTCGAACCGACCATCACGCCCGGTCAGCAGGCCGCGATGGCCGAGCTGGAGACCCTGCTGGCGCTGGTCGAGGGCTGGGTCGACACCGTCGTCGCGGAGGCCGTCGGTGACCGGTTGCCGGGCGCGCCCGCGCTACGGGAAACGCTGCGCCGCCGCCGGGCCACCGGCGGCCCGGCCGAGCAAACCTTCGCGACCCTGATCGGTCTGGAGCTGCGACCGCGCCGGCTGCGCGCCGCCGCCGACCTGTGGCGGGAGATCGGCGCCGCCCGCGGCACCGACGGCCGGGACGCGTTGTGGGCGCACCCGGATCTGCTGCCGACCGGGAAGGACCTCGACGATCCGTCCGGATTCGTCGACCGGGACAAGCAGTTCGCCGAGTTGCTGGCCGGGCTGGACGACGTCGAGACCGAACTGCTCGGCGCCCCGGATCCGAACGCGCCGGAGGCGGCGACCGCCGACCAGGAGAGCGGCGACGACGACCAGGACGGTCCCGCGCGGCCGGTCTGAGCTGCCGAGCGCCCAGCAGCACGGACCCGCCACCCGGCTCAGACCGCGCTGGACGGACTCCACAGGTTGATCCCGGTGTCGACCGCGTGCTTTTCGATGACGGCCAGTTCGGCGTCGTCGAAGGCCAGGTTCCCTGATCGCGGCGAGGTTGCCCTCCAGCTGGTCGACCGATGACGCCCCGACCAGCACCGAGGTCACCCGTTCGTCACGCAGCGCCCAGGCCAGCGCCATCGCCGCCAGCGTCTGACCGCGGCCGACGGCGATCTCGTTGAGCGCCCTGATGTGCGACAACGCCTCGTCGGTCAGCAGGTTGGTGGACAACGAACCACCGCGCGAGGCCCGGGAGTCGGCCGGGATCCCGTCGAGATACCGGTCGGTGAGCATGCCCTGAGCGAGCGGCGAGAACGCGATGCAGCCGACGCCGAGCTCGCCCAGCGTGTCCAGCAGCCCGTCCTCGACCCATCGGTTGAGCATCGAATACGACGGCTGGTGGATCAGCAGCGGTGTGCCGAGGTCGGCCAGGATCGCTGCGGCCCGTCCGGTACGTTCCGGCGAGTACGACGAGATCCCCGCGTACAACGCCCGGCCAGAGACGACGGCGGTGTGCAGCGCGCCCATCGTCTCCTCGAGCGGGGTCTCCGGGTCCGCCCGGTGCGAGTAGAAGACGTCCACGTAATCCAGCCCCATCCGGGCCAGCGAGGCATCCAGCGACGCCAACAGGTACTTCCGGGAGCCCCAGTCGCCGTACGGTCCAGGCCACATGTCGTAGCCCGCCTTGGTGGAGATGACCAGTTCGTCGCGGTACGGGCGGAAATCCTCGGCGAACAGCCGGCCGAAATTGACCTCGGCGGAACCGTAGGGCGGGCCGTAGTTGTTGGCCAGGTCGAAATGGGTGACGCCCAGGTCGAACGCCCGGCGCAGGATGGCGCGCTGATTGGCCAGCGAATCGACATCACCGAAGTTCTGCCAGAGCCCGACGGACACCGCTGGCAGGTGTAGCCCGCTGCGGCCAACTCTCCGGTAGGGCATGGAATCGTATCGATCGGCAGCGGCGAGATAGCTCATGAGTTCAGTCTGGCAGTACCCGGCAGCCCGGGCAGAACGTCGCGCAAGCGCCGGCGACGCTCATGCACCCGGTGCCGGGCTCGATATTTCCTTGCCCGCCAGGAGGGGAAATCCCCGTCTCGCCCCCCGATCGCGGGTACGGTTGGCGCCGGTCCGGTCGACGGATCTCTGGCTACGGGCTGTGAACCGGGCGCCGAAAGGCATGACAGGTGCCCCCGACGAAAGGATGGCCGATGGCCGAGACCTATAACGGCTACTGCGTCAAATGCAAGGAGAAGCGTGACTTCGACGGCGAGGTCCACGAAACGAACGGCCGCCGGATGGCGAAAGGAATCTGCCCGGTGTGCGGCACCAAGATGAACAGGATCCTCGGCAAGGCCTGATCAACCGACGCGGCACACGGGTGCAGCCGTGGCCGCAGCGCCCCGATCGCTGGCGCACAGCCAGGAGGCCGCCGGTCGGCGGGCGCGCCCAACCAGTCAGCACCGCATGGTCGGAGTGAGCGTCCCCCATCGGACGACCGACTACGGATCACGACGCATCCCTCCACATCCACACCACCCTGTGGACAACCGCGTGGCTCGGGGAGGTCGATGCGTCACCCTGTTCCCCGGGGTGATGGCCACGTGGACAGCAAGCGTTCCAACCGCATCGACATGACGCGCCGCTACACGCTGCTGTCCGGTGCCCGGCTGATCCCGCGGGCACCGGACACGGTCCAGATCGGCACGGATCCGCCGCACTGTGTCGTGGTGATGGATGCTCCTCGCGAGTCACTGCGGATCCTGGGCAGCCTGGACGGTGCCACCCCGCTGGGCCAGGTGCTCACCACGCACGATGCCGATCCGTTGGTGTGGAGCACGCTGCTCGAACAGCTGGTGGCCGCCGATCTGCTGGTGCCGGTGGAACAGGCGGAGCGCGAGAGCGTTCCGGCGGCGCTCGGCGCGCATTTGACGGCCGAACGCTCCGGGCTCACCCACCGGCACGGCCACGTCGCGGCCAGCCGGATCATGCAGGCTCGGGACGACGCTCTGGTCGTCGTCCGCGGACGGTTGTGGATGGCCGGCTCCATCCTCAGCATGCTGGCCGCGGCGGGTGTCGGGCATCTGCACCACGAGACCGGTCCGTCCCGCGCGCTGTCCCCCCGCGGTACCGCGACCCGCGATGCTGCTGGTCCCGGTGGTGTCGGATTACTCGGCGGCCAGTCTTCGAGAGGCCTATCCCACCGTGCGGGTGCATCCGCCGGCCGCTCACCAGCACCCGACGCTCGTCGTGCTGGCCGATGGCGACGTCCCCGATCTGGGACTGGCCGCTGCGTACACCAAGCGGCGGATCCCGCATCTTGCCGTGACGGCCGGAACGGCACGAGCGGTCGTCGGGCCGCTGGTGTTGCCCGGCCGGTCGAGCTGCCTGTCCTGCGCGCACCGGCATCGGACGGACATCGATCCGGGCTGGCCGGCGGTGGCCCGGCAGCTGGCACAGGGCACGTCCCGGCCTCCGGTCTTCCTCGCCACGGCTGCCGCCTGCCTGGCCGTTGGGCAGGTGCTCGACCACATCGACGGAGTGGTGATGCCGAGCACCGTCAACGGCACGCTGGAATGGCGCTCCGGAGACCAGGCGCCGCGGCGTCGAACCTGGGAAGACCACCCGGAATGTGGTTGCCGCGACGATTGGTGAGCAGAATCCACAGGTCCGGTGCGGCATCCGGATCCCCGTCCGACAGGCGCGGCGCGCCCGGCGCGCGCCGCCGCTCGCGTCTGCCCGGCCCGGCCTTTGTCACAATGGCTAGGTGGCAGACATCCCGCGGGGCGCACTGAGTCGAACGGCGCGCCTGGCAAGCCTGCCCATCTCCGCTGCGGGACGGGCGACCCTCGGGCTCGGGCAGCGTCTGGTCGGCCGGGACCGGGACGAGATCTCCAGCGAACTGCAGCGCCGCACGGCGGAACAGGTGTTCGAGGTGCTCGGCACCCTCAAGGGTGGCGCGATGAAGTTCGGGCAGGCCCTGAGCGTCTACGAGGCCGCGATTCCGGACGAGTACGCGGCCCCGTACCGGGAGGCGTTGACGAAGCTGCAGAACGCCGCGCCGCCGATGCCGACCGCGACAGTGCATCGGCTGATGGCCCAGCAGTTCGGGACCGGCTGGAGTTCGCGCTTCCGCGAGTTCGACGACACCGCGGCCGCGGCCGCCAGCATCGGGCAGGTGCACCGCGGGGTGTGGAAGGACGGCCGCGAGGTCGCCGTCAAACTCCAGTACCCCGGCGCCGAGGCGGCCCTGCGGGCCGACCTGGATCAGTTGTTCCGGGTGGCGCCGCTGCTCGGCGTCATCGTGCCGGGCCTGCAGATCCGGCCACTGCTGGCCGAGCTCCGGGACCGGATCCTGGAGGAGTTGGACTACGCGCAGGAGGCGGACAACCAGCGCGCGTTCGCCGCGGGTTACGCGGGGGACGAGGACTTCCTGGTTCCCCGGGTGGTGGCCAGCGCCCCGAAGGTCATCGTGTCCGAATGGGTCGAGGGCATCTCGCTGGGCAAGATCATCGCGTCCGGCAGCACCGAGCAACGGGACCGGGCCGGCAGCCTGCTCACCGAACTGCACTTCGCGGCACCCGAACGGGTCGGCCTGCTGCACGCCGACCCGCATCCCGGCAACTACATGCTGACCGCCGACGGACAGCTGGCCGTGATCGACTTCGGATCGGTGTCCAGGCTGCCCGACGGCGCACCGCCGATCATCGGCCAGGTCACCAGGCTCGCTCTCGAGGGCCGGTCCGCCGACGTGCTGACCGCATTGCGCAACGAGGGTTTCGTGCTCCCCGACTACGACCCGGACCCGGACCTGTTGATGAACTACGTGGTGCCGTTCATCGAGCCGCTGCGGCACGAGACGTTCCACTTCACCCGCAGCTGGATGCAGGAGCAGGCGGCCAGGATGTCGAACTTCTCCAGCGAGGAGTCGAAGATGGCGCGGCGGCTGAACCTGCCGCCGTCCTACCTGTTGATTCATCGGGTGACGTTCGGCTCGATCGGCGTGCTCTGCCAGCTGGACGCCACGGCTCCGTTCCGGGAGATGGTGACGCGGTATCTGCCGGGCTTTGCCGACCCGGACTGAGTCCCGGCGGACGCGTCACCACCACGCCTGGTCGAGTTTGGATTCGATCGCCCGCACGTGCTCGCGCGCGCATCGGTCGCACACCCACGTCTGACCACGCCGCGGATCGGTCTCCAGCATCCAGCTCACCGGAGCCTCGGGGACAGTCCGGCCACACAATGAGCAGCTCACGCCGCGGGTTGGCGATGCCATGTCCGAAACGCTAGAGCACGAACCCCGACGAACAGCCCGAAGGCCCGCCACCGGCGAGCAATTCACCGATGGCGGGCCTTCGTGGTGCCGAGCTTCTGGTTGGCCCAGCGGACTCCGAACGGGAGCGGCGACGCGGGAGGTGCCGCCGCGCCCGATCAGAGCTGCGCGGCGGACCGGGCCTTGGCTGCCCGCCGGGCATCGCGGGCCCGACGAATCTGCCGCTGCCGCTCGACGTCGCGCTGGATTTCGCGTATCCGATCGCGAGCGAGATCTTCGATCAACGAACTCATTTCATGCCTCCGAGAATGGTCCACCCAGGTTGCCTCGAGTGGAAAAAGGTTGGTGTGCTTGTGGTGTCGCCGTAAGCGTTGTCCGCCAACGGGTTTGCGCCTCGCATCGGACCGATGAGCACGGCAGCCCGGCATGTTGCCGGGTCGCACCGGCAGGTCGAGGTCATGCCGCGACCTTGCGCGGCCGACCGCGGGGCCGTTTGCGGGCGATCACGACGCCGTGGTCGAAGATCTCGCCGCCCCAAACGCCCCATGGCTCCGCGCGATCGAGCGCGGCGGCCAGGCACTGCTGGCGAATCGGGCAGGCGACGCACAGTGCCTTCGCCTGCTCCAACTCGTCCGGCCGTTCGGCGAAGAACAGGTCCGGGTCGCCGGTGTGGCAGGGCAGGTTGTCGATGATGGTCGGGTCTGGACTGTCGATCAGTTGCATCACGGGTGTCTCTTCTCCGTGAGAGGAATGGGTGGTGAACCGAAGCTGGAATTGCCCGGTATATGGCTCGGAGTGTGCGACGGGACCGGTAGATACACCGCAACCGCGGAAATTCGTCCGATTTGGGGCGAATCCGCGGTTGGAGGCGAGCGTGGAACTGGCTGCTAAGCCGTTCGCTGCACTCCGGACCGCAGATAGGGAGAGTCGCTAAAGACGACAATCTGCCCGTGACGCGGACGCGCCGTTGCGGTGGCCGGGCCACCGATCCGCGCAAGATCCACGACGCAGGTGCCGGGCCAACCGCTGATCTTCGTCATGTTGTTCATCCGGCACCTCCTTTGCGTCGCGACCCCGCCAGGCGGAGAGGCATGAGGGTGGACCTGAGATCCACCGCGTCCTTGATGTGTTTACTCCGGCGAGACACCGATTCAGGACCCTTGGCCCCCTGCCGATGCACCAACCGAAAACGACATTAGAGATGCGGCTGTGGATCGCGCAACTGATTTACGCAGAAAGTTCACAGTACTTTTCCGAGGTCGGGTGATCGCTGCAGCTCAGTGTGTCCGGCTGACGATCCCGATGACGTCCTGCCCGTACGCGTCGAGCTTGCTGCGCCCGATGCCCGGAATCGACAGCAGCGCGGCGTTGTCCGTCGGTCTGCGCTCGGCGATGGCCAGCAGCGTCGCGTCCGAGAACACCACGAACGCCGGCACCGAGGCCTCCGTGGAACGGGCCTTGCGCCACGTCCGTAGCGCGTCCACCAGGTCCGGGTCCGCGCTGGACGGGCAGTTCGCGCAGCGCCCGATCTTGACCTGCGCCGGGCGTGAGCAATCGGCCGCCACAGTTCCGGCAACGACCGGGTGCGCCGCCCTTGGGGCTGGGTGTCGCCGAGTCGGGCGCGATGCCGGTGAGGAACCGGCTCCGCCGCCTGGTCCGCCGGCCACCGTCGGCGCGGGACAGCGCCCAGGACAGGGCGAGCCGGGTCCGGGCCCGGGTGACGCCGACGTAGAACAGCCGTCGTTCCTCCTCGATCTCCTCTGGCGTCTCGGCGTGTTGAATCGGCATCGTCCCGTCGGTCAGGCCCACCAGGAAGACCGCGTCCCATTCCAGGCCCTTCGCGGCATGCAGAGAGGCGAGCGTGACCCCCTCGACGGTGGGCGCGTGCTGGGCTTCGGCCCGCTGATCGAGTTCCGCGGCCAGCATGACCAGGGTCGCGGAGGGGTCGGCGTCGGCGAGTTCCTCGGCGACCGTGACGATCGCGACCAGCGAATCCCAACGGTCCCGCAGGGCACCCGGCGGGGGCGGCTCGTCGCTCAGGCCGATGTCGCCGAGCAGGCCGCGCACGGTCGGCACCAGCCGGGAGCCGGCGGCGGGCTCGCCGTCCGCCTCCCCGGCAGCGCCGGTCTGCGCCGCCGCGCGTTGCGCCGCCGACCGCAGCACACCGAGCGCCTGCCGCACCTCGGCCCGGGCGAAGAACCGCTCGCCGCCGCGGACGAGATAGGGCACCCCGGCCGAGGTCAGCGCCGCCTCGTAGACCTCGGATTGCGCGTTGATCCGGTACAGCACCGCGATCCCGGACGCCGGCATCCCGCCCTCGATCAGCGCGGCCGCGGCGGCCGCCACGGAGTTGGCCTCGGTGGGCTCGTCGGGATACTCGTCGAATGTTGCCGGTGGCCCGTCCGGCAGCGCCGCGGTGAGTCGCAGCCGGTACTTGGCAGACGTTCCGGTCGATCCGGCGATGATCCGGTTGGCCAGGGTGACCACCTGCGGGGTGGACCGGTAGTCACGCTCGAGCCGGACAACCGAGGCGTTGGGGTACTTCCGGTCGAACCCCAGCAGGTAGCTCGGCGAAGCGCCGGCGAAGGAGTAGATCGTCTGGTTGGCATCCCCGACGACGGTGATCTGATCACGCCCGCCCAGCCAGGCGTCCAGCGTCCGCTGCTGCAGCGGGGTGACGTCCTGGTACTCGTCCACCACGAAACACCGGTAGCGGGAACGGAACTCGCGGGCCACCGCCTCGTCGTCCTCCAGCACCGCGCAGGTGTGCAGCAGCAGGTCGTCGAAGTCCAGCTGCTCCGCCTCGTTCTTGACCGACTCGTACACCTCGAACACCTTGGCGACGGTTTCCGCCGGCAACGGGGTGTCCCGCCGGTGCTTCGCGACCGCGGCCAGATAGTCCTTCGGGCCGGCCAGCGACGCCTTCGACCATTCGATCTCGCTGGCCAGGTCGCGCAGGGTGGCCGCGTCGGTGCCGGCGTTCGCCCGCCGGGCGGCGATCGCGACCAGCCGCAGCTTGTGCTCCAGCACCGGCCACAACTGCCCGCCGACCGAGCGCGGCCAGAAATACTTCAACTGCTTGAGCGCGGCCGAGTGGAACGTCCTGGCCTGCACCCCAGGCACGCCGAGCGCCCGCAGCCGGACCCGCATCTCGCCGGCGGCCCTGGTGGTGAACGTGACGGCCAGCACCTCGGAGGACGAGTGCGCACCCGAACCGATCAGGTGAGCGATCCGGTGGGTGATCGTCCGGGTCTTCCCGGTGCCGGCACCGGCCAGCACGCACAGCGGTCCGGACGGGGCGAGTACCGCCGAACGTTGCCCGTCGTCGAGCCCGGCCAGCACGTCCACTCTCACGCTGACATGTTCGCACACCTGTGCGACAGGACCCAGCATTGCGCCGACTCCGTCGTAGGCGACCGAAGTCTCACCCCGACGCGACCCAGCCCTCGATCATCCGCCGGGCAATCGACACCGGACCGGGCAGAATCACCTCGAACGCTGAGCCCTCCGGCGCGCGGGGCGTCCGGCGGCCGCCGCGAGCCATCTGTCGCGGCCGTCCTTGGTCGCGGCCTCCGCCGCGATCATCCGCCGGACCGCGGCCCGATCGAACCAGTGCGCCTCCTCGATCTCCCCCGGCCGCGGCAGCAGCGGGGCGCCCGGCTCGGCCCTGGCCGCGAACCCGAGCATCAGCGACCGCGGGAACGGCCACGGTTGGGACCCCAGGTAGCTGACGTCGGTGACCTGCACGCCCACCTCCTCGAGCACCTCACGGGCCACCGTGTGCTCCAGCGACTCGCCGCCCTCCACGAACCCGGCCAGCACGGACATCCGGCCGATCGGCCAGATCGGTTGGCGGGCAAGCACCATCGAGTCCACCCCGTCGTGCACCAGGACGATCACGGCCGGATCGGTGCGGGGGAAATCCTCGTGGTGCCGTGGACACATCCGCGACCAACCGGCCGGCGACGGCACGCTCGGCAGGCCGCAGCGTGGGCAGAAACCGGCCGCGTCATGCCAGGTGAGCAACGCGGTCGCGGTGGTCAGCAGGCCGGCCTCGGTGTCCGAGAGCAACGCCCCCAACTCCCGGAGTCCGGCGCCATCGGCAACGTGGCCGCGCATCGCCCAATGGTCGACGCCGTCGACAGCGCCGAGCAGCACCGCGCCCGGCGGCGGCGCTGGAGCTACCGCCGGCGCGTCCAGGGTGTGCAGCCGAGTCGTCGACGGTTCCAGCTGGACGCTGCCGCCGCCGTCCAGCACGAGCATCCGGGCGCGGGGCCAGTGCTCCAGCAGTCGTTCCGGCTCGCGGAGGTCCTCCGACCGGTCGGCGGTCCCCCGGGACAACGTCGGAATGTCGATGGTGAACGGGCTCGGCGTCGCGGTCGGCGTCGGCACTACCGCTGGTCCTGGAGTGGTCATGCGAATCTCACGTTTCCCAGGCCCTGGAGCTCCGACTCCAGCACCCCGATGTCGCCGACGACCACCCCGGTGAAGTTGGCCGGCGCCAGCATCGACGCCGCGGCCTGCGCCACCTCGTCCACCGTCACCGCGGCGAGATGCACCGGATGATCCCGCAGCCACGTCTCGTCGAGCCCGGCACCGGCCAGCATCGACAGCGTCGACGCCAACCCGGACTGGGTGGCCAGCGAGGTGGCCAGGGTGCCGAGCGCGTAGTTCCTGGCCGACTCCACCTCCTCCGCGGTCGGCGGCAGCAGGCTGATCCGGCCCAGCTCGTAGCGCGCCTCCAGCAGCGCCGGCGCCGTCGACGGCGTCGTGGTGTCGAACGCCACGGTGACCGCCGCGGTCTCCGGCCAGAACTCCAGCGACGAGCGGGCGCTGTAGGTGTATCCCTTGTCCTCGCGGATGTTCTCCACCAGCCGGGACGAGAAGTAGCCGCCGTAGACCAGGTTGGCCAGCTGGTGGGCCGGGTAGGCCGGGTCGGTGCGCGGGACCGCGGCGGCCGAGAGCCGGATCTGCGACTGCACCGCGCCCTTGCGGTGATGGGCGAGCAGGTCGTCGCCGACGATCGTCGGTGGCCGGGACAGCGTCCGGGCCCTGGCGTCCGGCGCGGCGGTCCAGCCGCTCAGTGCGCTGTCCACCGCGGCGATCGCCTTGCTGGGGCTCAGGTCGCCGACCAGCACCAGGGTCGACCCCCTGGGCACCAGGGACCGGGTGTGCAGGCCCTTCAGCGCGGCCGGCCCGACGCCGGCCACCAGTTCCGGGTCCGGCATGTCCCAGGCGGCCGGATGGTCGCCGAACCGGCGCTGCTGCAGGAACCGGTGCGCGACCGTCGACGGCTGGGTCGCCGAGATGGCCAGGTGCTCGACCAGCCGGTCCCGCTCGCCGAGGACGTCACCGCGGCGGTAGGCGGGATCGGTCAGGCAGTCCGCCAGCACCTCCAGCAGCACCGGCAGGCCGGTGGACAGCACCGAACCGGTCACCATCAGCCGCTGCGGGTCGACGGAGGCGTCCAGGTGGCCGCCGACCAGCGCCAGGTCGGCATCCACCTGTTCCCGGTCCCGCGAACCGGTGCCGAGCAGCATGGTGGCGACGAGCATCTCGGCGCGGGCGCTGTGTTTCGGCGTGGTTCCGGCGAACGGCACCCGCAGCCGCACCTCGACCAGCGGGCTGCGCGGCTTGCGGACGGCGACGACCGTCAGCCCGCTGTCCAGTTCCGCCCGGGTCAACGACGGCGGCCGGGTGCGGGTGGCCGAGCGTCATGGGCGGAATCGGCCGGGCACCGGCGGCCGTCCGGCCGATGTCCTCGGCGCTGCGCGGGGCCATCAGTTGGCCTCCGCGCCGGCACGATGCGGAGCACCGCGCAGCGCTGTGGATCCAGCGAGCGCGCGGCGGCGGCGATCTGCTCCGGGGTGACCGCCGACAGCAGGTCCGGCAGCTCGCTGAGCAATTCGGCCCGGCCGTGCAGCAGCTCCAGGCCGCCCAGGGACCTGGTGCGGCTGGCGATCCCGTCGTTGTCCCGGTACAGCGCGGAGGCGAAACGGGCGAGCGCACGCTGCATCTCGTGGTCGCCGGGGCCATCCGCGGCCAGCGTGGCGATCTCGGTCGGCGGCCGCATCGATCACCGCAGCGGCCGGGACGTCGTTCGAGTGGATCGCGCCGAGCACGAAGACGTCGGGATCGCGGGAATCCAACGGTCCGCCGAGCAGCCCGGGGCTCGCCCAGATGTCCGTCGCGAGAGCGGCTTTCGCGACCACCGCGGACTGCAGCCGGGACGACTCGCCGTCGGTCAGCATGCTGGCCAGCACCACGAAGGCGAGGTAGCCGGGCAGATCCGCGACGGGGTCGGGCAACCGCCAGCCGACCGCAAGGGCCGGCGACGGGGCGTGCTGGTCGATGTGCTCGGCCTCCCGCACCGATGTCGGCCAGGGCTCGTCGAAGGACGGCCGGATCGGCGCCGGACGGTACGGGACGTCGTCGAAATGCTTGCCGATCAGCTCGGTGGCGTGCGCGACATCGAAGTCGCCGCAGACGGTGAGCACCGCGTTGTCGGGGGTGTAATAGGTCTCGAAGAATTCCGCGCAGTCCGCGACGGTGGCCGACTGCAGGTCGACGAAGTCGCCGTATCCGTTGTGCGAGTTGGCAAATGAGTCGAACAGCAGCGCCGGCAGCTGGATCCAGGGGAATCCGCCGTAGGGACGGTTCAGCACGTTGAGCCGGATTTCCTCGCTGACCACGTCCACCTGATTGGTCAGGTTCTCGGCGGTGATCCGCGGCGCGCGCATCCGGTCGGCCTCCAGGAACAGGGCGCGCTCCAGCGCACCGGCCGGCACCACCTCGAAGTAATCGGTGTAGTCGGTGTGGGTCGAGCCGTTGAAGACGCCGCCGGAGGACTGGACCAGCCGGAAATGCTCGAGCTTGGGCAGCGATTCGCTGCCCTGGAACATCAAGTGCTCGAACAGGTGGGCAAATCCGGTGCGCCCCTGCGGCTCCGACCGGAACCCGACGTCGTAGTGCACGGCCACCCCGACCACCCCGGCGCCGCGGTCCGGTGCCAGCAGCACCCGAAGACCGTTGGCCAACCGCAGGCGCTCGACGGGGTAGTCGGCGCGGGGAATGCGGGTGGCTCGCCGCCGCGGCGATGACGGGGAGCGCGGCGTCGCGCGCGCAGCTGTGGCAGAGGGATTCACTGCATCACCCTAGCCAGTCGCGTGCGACGAAGTCGGCAGGCGCAAGACCAACCAGTCGCGTGCGACGAAGTCGGCAGGCGCAAGACCAACCAGTCGCGTGCGACGAAGTCGGCAGGCGCCGAACCACACCGGTCGGTTCAGCCGGCCCGGCTGCGGTGGGTGAACAACTCGTCGTGCAGGCACGCCGCCAGGCTGGAGGAGTACGGGAAGGTCAGGTCCACGGTGGAAAGGCTCAATTCGGCGTCGTCGATCCGATCGATGCCCACCATCTCCGGCAGTTCCGCGAGCGCATGCCTACCGGACGGCGGCATCAGCAGCGGCACCATCAGCCCATCGTCACCCGTTCGGGAGCCCGAACGCGGGTCCCGGGCGAGCGCGGGTTGAGCTGCGGCCGGCCGGTAGTCAGCATCGACCACCCGGTCCGCATCGATGACCTCGTCCGCATCGATGACCTCGTGCGCTGCTACCCGGCGGGGTGCGGCGTGAACACCTTTGGGTGCGCTGCGCCACGCACGTCCGGCTGCGCGCCGCAGCCCGACTGCCGACGACCAGCCGTTGACCCGCCGGGCGTCGACCCAGATGGCCAGCGCGGCACCGACGGCCAGCAGTGCGGCAATCCCCAGCCCGAACGGCAGCCCGTCGCCGGTCAGGAAGTCCGTCGCCGACTCGTTCCCGGCCAGCACGACCTGGGTCGGATCATCGGGCACGAACTGCACCTGCAGCTGCTGACCTTCCCGGTAGCCGCAGGCGTCCAGGTCCGCTCGGACCTGGACGCCGCCAGAGGTAGGCTGTGGGCGCCAGCACGTCGACGACGGTGCCGGCCGCGCCGTCGTGACAGGCCAACGACGACACCACCACGGCGGACGCCGTCGCCCCGACCGGTTGCGCATCCGAGCCGAGCCCCAACCCGACCGCGATGACTGCGCCGGCCCCGACCACGACCACGACCGATCTCGCCAACAAGCGTGACCGAATTGCCCCCCGAGCGTGTCTCCCCATGCGGGCATGATGGCATACACCGTTACTGAGAGCATCCAACTTTACCGGAATGCTAGGCCGGGCGTGTCCAACCTGAATCAATTGGCTCGGTCGGACAGGAAGGTCGGGCGAACGCTCCCTGACGGAGGTCGAGCGGGACCCACCAGCGACCTGTCGGCTCGGCCGCCCCTCACGGACCTGACGGGTATTCGCCGCTATGAATCGAATCCCAGCTTGCGCAACTGCTTCGGGTCGCGCTGCCAATCCTTCGCGACCGCGACATGCAGGTCCAGGTACACCCTGGTGCCCAGCAACGGCTCGATCTGCAGCCGGGCCCGGCGACCCACGTCAGCGAGCCGAGAACCCTTGTGCCCCAACACGATGGCCTTTTGCGATGACCGCTCGACGAAGATCGTGACGAAAACCCTGGTCAATTGACCCGTTCTCGCCGACGACGATTGATCAGCGGCCGATTCCGGCGGCACGATCTCGGTGACCAGCGCGGCCAGCGAATGCGGCAATTCCTCGCGGACGCCGTCCAGGGCGGCCTCCCGGACCAATTCGGCAATCCGCGTCTCCAGCGGTTCGTCGGTGATCTCCGCGTCCGGGTAGAGCCGCCCACCCACCGGCAGCCGGTCGATCAGCAGATCGGTGAGCAGATCGACCTGCGCTCCGGCGACGGCCGACACCGGGATGATGTCGGCGAAATCGGCCAGCGCCGAGACCGCCAGCAGTTGCGCGGCCACCCGCTCACGCGACACCCGGTCGGTCTTGGTGACGATCCCGATCACCGGCGTCGTGCTGGCCTGCTCGGCCAGTTCCGCGGCGATCCGGCGATCGCCGGGCCCGACCTGCTCGTCGGCCGGCAGGCAGAACCCGACGACGTCGACGTCGGACCACACCGTCCGGACCAGATCGCCGAGCCGCTCGCCGAGCAGGGTCCGGGGCCGGTGCAGTCCCGGGGTGTCGACGATGACCAGTTGCGCGTCCGGCCGGGTGACGATGCCGCGCACCGCCCGCCGGGTGGTCTGCGGCTTGTCCGAGGTGATCGCGATCTTCTCGCCGACCATGGCGTTGAGCAGGGTGGACTTGCCGGCGTTCGGCCGGCCGACGAAGCAGGCGAATCCGGCTCGGTGCGTGGTCGCGAGGTTGCCGTCGGCGCCGTCGGTCGTCTCTGACGTCTCGCCGGACCCCGTGCCGCGTCCGGCGCGCCCGCCCGTCAGATCCTTGGCCGGCGTCACACCTTCGACCGGGAGCGGACGGTGCCGTCGGCCGCGGCCAGGATGACGACCGGCGGTGCCCAGGTCGGCCGCGGCGGCCGACGACGACGGATCCAGGGACGTCGCCGCGCCGACGACCGCGGCGGCCTCCAGCGCCTGTGCACCGGACGAGACGGCGGCCGCCACCGCGGCCTGCAGCGCGGTGAGCCGCAGCGAGGGCAGTTCGACGGTGGCCGCGGCGTAGGTGCGTCCATCATCGTCACGGACCGCGGCGCCCTCGACTGCGGCCGCGCGACCGCGCGCGCCGCGGGCCAGCGTCACCAGCTTGGTGTCCTCGGCGTCCAACACGGTCGCCGGACCATCGGTCTGCATGCTCACGCGGGCTCTCCGCTCGTCCCTCGCGAAATGCTGCCCGGTAACACAAGCTCGCTCATTGGGTGAGGTTTCCGTTCGTCATCGGGGGTCGTCTCGGGAGATCGACGCTGCCGGTTCGTCGGCGGGCCGCAACCGTGTGACGGTCGATTCTCGACCACTGCGCTGCAGGCTCGCCGTCGCCGGCGGTCTCCGGGTCGGCGGCGACTGCCGGTGCCACCCGATCCGGCTTTTGCTTGTCGACCTTCGCCGTCTTGTCGGCCTTGTCCGCCCTTTCGGCCTTGTCCGCCCGCTCGGCCTTCGCCGCCTTGGCCGCTTTCTCTGCCTTGTCGGCTTTCTCGGCCCGGTCGGCCTTGGCCGCCTTCTCCGCCTTGGCCGCCTTTTCGGCCTTGTCCGCCTGCTCGGCCTTGTCCGCTCTGCCGTTGTCCCGGCGGGCCGCGCTGTCGTCGTCGGGTTCGGTACCGAGTTCGTCGGGCGTCAGCCGTCGGACCAGCAGCGTCTGCACGTGCGGGCGCCCGCGCCGGTCAAGGCCAGGCTCGCCCAGCAGGTGCAGGGTGTTGACGGTGGCCTCCGAGCCGGGCAGCGGAACCCGGCCAAGCAGTTGGGCGAGCAATCCACCGACGGTGTCGACGTCGTCATCGGGCAGTTCGACGTCGAAGATCTCGCCGAGGTCCTCGACCGGCAACCGCGCGGACACCCGGTAAGAGCCATCCGGCAGCGCGGTGATCGGCGCCGGAGTCTCGACGTCGTACTCGTCGGTGATCTCCCCGACGATCTCCTCGAGCAGATCCTCGATCGTCACGATCCCGGCGGTGCCGCCGTATTCGTCGACCACGATCGCGAAGTGGGTGCGGTCCCGCTGCATCTCCCGCAGCAGCGCGTCGACGTTCTTCGACTCCGGGACGAAGACCGGCGCGCGCATCAGCTCACCCAACATCGGTCCGCGCTCGCCGGGGTCGAGGGACAGCGCCCGCGCGATCATGTCCTTGATGTAGGCCACGCCGAGCACGTCGTCGACGTCCTCGCCGACGACCGGAATCCGGGAGAACCCGGATCGGGTGGCCAGGTGCAGCGCCTGCCGCAGCGACTTGTCCTCCTCGATCCAGACCACCTCGGTGCGCGGCACCATCACCTCGCGGACGATGGTGTCCCCGAGGTCGAAGACGCTCTGCAGCATCTCGCGCTCGGTCTCCTCCACCACGCCGCGGCTGCCGGCGATGTCGACCAGTTCCCGCAGCTCGATGTCGGAGGAGAACGGGCCCTCCCGGAAACCTCGGCCGGGGG
This sequence comes from uncultured Actinomycetota bacterium, assembly GCA_963695045.1. Lineage (GTDB taxonomy): Bacteria > Actinomycetota > Actinomycetes > Mycobacteriales > Nakamurellaceae > Nakamurella. The sequence goes on along the minus strand of CAVOFW010000017.1, from coordinate 482,013 downwards.
TGATCGCGTTGCCGATCAGGATCAGCAGGGACGCCACCGGCGACAGCACCCTGGCCAGGCTCTTCGTCGGGCCGGCGAACGCCAGACCGACGGTGTAGGGATGCTGTCGACCGATCGTCCTGGGCAGCACGCCGATCGCCACGTAGGTGATGACCACCATGACGGCGACCAGCGCCACCCCGACCCAGAGCTGGAATCCCCAGGTGCTCAGCGCCACCTTCGCCACCATGACGGTCGCGGTGATCTCCGCCCCGGTCCGCAGCAGCAGCAGCAGGTTCGTGTACCGCGGCCGATCCTCGGTGATCCTCAGCAGCGCCGCGGCACCGCGTCGCCCGTCGCGGGCCATCTCATCGAGCCGCGCCGGGGAGACCATCGTGATCGCCGCATCCGCCGCGGCGAGCAGACCCGCGATCGGGACCAGCGCGGCGGCGACGACGAGCAACAGCACATCAGTGCTGGACACGGTCGGATCAGCCCCGTCCGCTCGGCGGGAGGTCGCCGTCGTGGCGTGGTTGCCGCCCAGGGTCGGCGAGCCCGACCGTGTCCAGCACGGCCGCGTCGACCGCGGCCAGCCGCGCCCGCCGGGCCAGCCCGGCGCGGTGGTCGCGCCAGGTGTCCAGCAACTCGTTCTGCAGCCGGAACATCTCCCGCTCCTCGGCGGGTTCGGCGTGGTCGTAGCCGAGCAGGTGCAGGCAGCCGTGCACCGTCAGCAGGTGCAACTCGTCGTCGAGGGAGTGACCGGCCTGCGCCGCCTGCGCGGTGGCCACGGCCGGGCACAGCACCACATCGCCGAGCAACGCCGGACCGGGGCCGGCCTCGTCCGGGCGGCGCGCCGTGTCCAGTTCGTCCATCGGAAAGCTCATCACGTCGGTCGGACCGGGCTCGTCCATCCACTTCACGTGCAGCTCGGTCATCGCATCGACGTCGACCAGCAGGATCGACAGCTCGGCGAGCGGGTTGATCCGCATCCGGTCGAGCACGTACCGAGCCACCGATACCAGTTCGATCTCGTTGATGCCGACGCCGGACTCGTTCGCGACCTCGATCGTCATCGAGTGGAATCCCCCTGGCGACCGGTGGGCTGACCGGCTGCGTCGCACGGCCGAACGGCCCAGCCGGCGCTGCTGCCGATCGGGCGCGGATCGCGCCGGCCGATCGGTCGCGGCGTCATCGCCGGCGGCGTCCCACCGCTCGTAGGCCTCGACGATCCGGCCGACCAGCCGGTGCCGGACGACGTCCGAGGAGGTCAGCAGGGAGAACGAGACATCCTCGACGTCGCCGAGAATCTCCCGGACCACCTGCAGTCCGGAACGCTGCCCACCGGGCAGGTCGACCTGCGTCACGTCGCCGGTCACCACGATCTTCGAGCCGAAGCCGAGCCGGGTGAGGAACATCTTCATCTGTTCGGGCGTGGTGTTCTGCGCCTCGTCCAGAATGATGAACGCGTCGTTCAGCGTGCGCCCGCGCATGTAGGCCAGCGGCGCGACCTCGATGGTGCCGGCGGCCATCAGCCGCGGGATCGACTCCGGGTCGAGCATGTCGTGCAAGGCGTCGTAGAGCGGCCGCAGGTACGGGTCGATCTTGTCGGACAGCGTGCCCGGCAGGAACCCCAGCCGCTCGCCGGCCTCGACGGCCGGCCTGGTCAGGATGATCCTGGTGACCTGCTTGGCCTGCAGTGACTGCACGGCCTTGGCCATCGCCAGGTAGGTCTTGCCGGTGCCGGCCGGGCCGATCCCGAACACGATGGTGTGCTGGTCGATCGCGTCGACATATCTCTTCTGGTTCAGCGTCTTGGGGCGGATCGTGCGGCCGCGCCTGGAGATGATGTTCAGCCCGAGAATCTGGCTCGGCGACTCCGCCGGTGCGCCACCCGGCCCTGGATCGGCCAGGATGCCGATGGTCCGGCGAACCGTGTCCGGGGTGATCACCGAACCCGACTCCTGCAGCGCCAGCAGCTCACGCAGGGTTCGTTCGGCGAACGCGACGTCCTCGGCGCTGCCGCGCAGTGTGACCCGATTTCCCCGGACGTGGATGTCCGCGGCCAGGTTCTCCTCCAGCAGCCGCAGCAGCGAGTCCCGGGACCCGAGCAGGCCCACCATCTGCCGCTCGTCGGCGACCACCAGGGTCGATTCGCCGATCGGGTGATCGGGCGTGCGCGAGGACAACTCGGCGGCGCTGGGCATGGGATGGGCGGCATTGGCGGGTGACGTGGTGACGCGAGCCGCGGCGTCACCGGTGGAGGTATCACCACGGGGAAGGTCGGTCCGCGCTGCGGCCGACGGGGAATCCGGCACCTGGTGCACTGCCTACTTTCGAGGGTCTGGGTGTGACGCTTCTTGAGTTCTTGGTCATCAGGCCGCACCGGTCGCCGTTGCCGAGCAGCGGGCTCGGCCGGTCGAATCCTGTTCGATTCTACCGTCGGAGACCGACCCGCAGGCCAATGGATAGATCAACTCGGCCCAACTTCGCGGTATTCCAGGGGTCAGAGTGCGGCCGCACTCGGTGATCGCGGCGCCGGCTCGCCTGCGAGCGTCATGCGGTCACCGGCGCGGACTGCTCAGCCGGGCGGCCAGGTCATCGACCGCCCGCCGAGCAGGTGCAGGTGGGCATGGAAGACGGTCTGACCGGCGCCGGCGCCGGTGTTGAAACGAGGCGGTAGCCCGATCGGTCGATGCCCTCCGCCTCCGCCAGCGACCTGGCGGTGACAACGAGGGCGGCGAGCCCGTGCGGATCGTCGGCGGCCACCTCGGCGGCGTTCGCGTAGTGCGTGGTCGGGACCAGCAGGATGTGGGTCGGTGCCTGTGGGTTGATGTCCCGGAAGGCGACGACGTGATCGTCGCGATGCACCACATCGGCCGGGATCGCGCCGGTGACAATCTTGCAGAACAGGCAGTCGTCGCGGGTGTACGGCATGCCGGACAACCTATCGATCCGGCCGGCGCGGCGCTGGATCACCCCTGGGTTCACCCCGGGCCTACCCCGGCCGAAATCAGGGTGATCCCGGATAGATAGTCAAACTATCGGATAGTGTTAGTATCCACTCTATGCGAATGAAGGAGCTCAGCGAGGCCAGCGGTGTTCCGGTCGCCACCATCAAGTTCTATCTGCGTGAGCGGCTGCTCCCGGCCGGCGAGCGCACGCACCCGAACCAGTCCCTGTACGGCGATGCGCACGTGCGCCGGATCCGGTTGATCCGCGCGTTGCTCGAGGTCGGCGGGCTGAGTGTGGCCGGTGCCCGGGGCGTCATCGCGGTACTCGACCTGCCGAGCCAGAGCGTGCACAACGTCCTGGGCCTCGCCCAGCACGCCATGACGCCCCCCATCTCCCCTCCCGACACCGCGGAGTTCCGCGCCGCCCGCGGCAGGGTCGACGAAACACTCGACCGGCTCGGCTGGCAGGTGTCGCCGGAGAGCGCGGGTCGGGACGGCGCAGCGCTCGTGCTGAGCACGATGGCCGAGCTGCACCAGGACCGGCTCGCCGATGTCCTCGAGCCGTACGCCCGCGCCGCCGAGACCGCCGCCACCGCCGACCTGGACGCCGTCCGGGCGGCCGGTGCCGACGGTGATCGGGACGCGATGGTCGAGACCGCCGTCATCGGCATGGTCGTCGGCGAGGCGCTGCTCCTGCACCTGCGCCGGATGGCTCAGGAACACGTTTCCGCGCAGCGCCTTTCGAGAATTCCCCGCACCGGTACAGCCCCCGCAGTCCCGGCACTGCCCAACGATCGGAGTGAACCGTGACCACCAGTACCCGCCTGCCCACCGTCGACCAGGGCGTGCGCGCCCATCGACCACTGTTCTTCCTGGCCGTCGCCATGGCCGTCACCGCCCTGGTCGCCGGCGATCGGGCTGTTCGTCGACGGCCGGATGATCACCGGACTGCCGCTCTGGGACAAGCCGCTGAAGTTCGCGATCTCCGTGGGGATCTACGCCGTCACCTTCGGCTGGCTGTACGGCCAACTGCGCCGGGGCCGCCGCATCGCCTGGTGGGCCGGCACTGTCGCGGCGGTGTTCCTGGCCGTCGAGATGGTGATCATCGTCGGCCAGGCCCTGCGCTACACCACCAGCCACTTCAACACGAGCACCCCGTTCGACGCCGCCCTCTGGAGCGTCATGGGGACCTCGATCGCCGTGGTGTGGGTGGCAACGCTGGTGATCGCGGTGGTGTTGTTCGCCAATCCAGGGCCGGACCCGGCCCGCAACCTCGCCATCCGCGCCGGTGCCGTGATCTCGCTGATCGGCATGGCGCTGGGCTTCCTGATGACGATTCCGTCGGCCGCGCAGATTCAATCCGGCAACGGCATCGTCGGCGCCCACACGGTCGGCCTGGCCGACGGTGGACCGGGCCTCCCGCTGCTCGGCTGGAGCACCGTCGGCGGCGACCTGCGGATCCCGCATTTCGTGGGCATGCATGCGCTGCAACTGCTCCCGCTGCTGCTGATCGCGCTCGAGGCGCTGTCCCGCCGGTTCGTCGCGCTCCGGGACGACGCCGTCCGGGCCAGGTTGATCGGACTCGCGGCGATCGGCTACGCGGGGCTGGTGGCCGTGGTGACCTGGCAGGCGCTGCGTGGCCAGTCGATCGTGCATCCCGACGGACTCACCATGTTGGCGCTGGCGGCCGATGTGCTGCTGGTGGCGGTCCCGGCCACCGCCGTGCTGCGGCGTGGGTCCAGCCGGGCCCGGCATGGGTCGGAGCTGGTCAGATGACCGGCGCCCTGTTCACCCTGACGTTCCTGCTGGCGGCCCCGTTCTGGGTCTTGATAATCCTGCTCCCCGGCTGGCACTGGACGTGGCGCATCGCCGCGTCCCCGCTGATCGTGGTGCCGCCGTTGCTGATCTATCTGATCCTCGTGGTCCCGAACTTCAGGGAGGTCTGGGGCGCAGTGACTGCGCCCGAGCTGACCGGGCTGCAGGTGCTGCTCGGCACACCGGCGGGAGCCGCCGCCGCGTGGGCACACTTCATCGCGTTCGATCTGTTCGTCGGCCGGTGGATGTATCGGGACAGCCGGGCGCGCGGCATCAGCGCTTGGCTGATGGGACCGGTCCTGCTATTCACGATTCTGCTGGCCCCGCTGGGCTTGCTCGGCTACCTCGGGCTGCGGTCCATCCCCGGTTTGGCCGACGCCCGGCGGTCATTCGCGGGCGCTCAAGGGGCCGCCGCGGTGCACTCAATCACCGACTGACGACCACCGCCGGCACCCATCAGCGCCGGGTGACCCGGCCCGGTCAGCCGGTACACGGTCGGCTCCGACACAGGCCCGCGCGGAAGATCCGGTTGCCCCCAGCAACCAATTCCTCCGCAGACCGAGCCTTGGCTCGGTCAGAGCTTGTTAGGGTGCGGCGACGGCGTGGGGCAAGGGGGCGCGGGGTGCGAGTCACGGTTCGCAGGTGGTTGACCCTGCTCGCGGTGATGCTGTCCGCGATCACCTTGACCGCCTGCACGCAGTCGATCGATGGCACCGCGCACCGGGCCCGGTGGCGACCATCAGCGCTTCGGTGCCCGGCGCGTCCACCGCGACCAAGGCCCCCAGGACGGCTGCGGCGACAACGCCAAACCCGCCCGCGAGCGCGTCCGGGCCGAGCAGCACGCTGGCTCCTACTCCGGCCACCACGACCGCCATCACCACGGTCACGGTGACCACCTCGGCGCCGGACAGACCAACACCGTCCACCGACCTGAGCGGCGAGGTGTACGGCTTCGTGAAGGGCGTGGACGTCGGAGCGTCAGAAATCACCCTGGACAAGATCGACTGGTTCACCGGTGCCGCGGCCGCTGCGGCCTGCGCTGAGGATGGCATCACCAGCACGGACAACAATCGCTGCACGGGTTACTACTACCGGAATGTCAATCCGGCGCTCCGGGTTGTCGGGGTCAGCCCGCGAGCCACGATCACCACCCTGGCCAATAGCGTCAACCCGGTGGCGAGCGATCTGGCCGACGTCGCCCGCCGGATCGGCACCTCCGGCGGCGAGAGCAACACCTACCACCTCGTTGTCACCGATGGCCTGGTGACCGAACTGACTGAGATGTACCACCCGTAGATCCCGTCTGACAAATGCGGTCAGACAGGATCTCTGTGCCGAATTGCGCCTGACGACGTCGTCGCAGGCGACTCTAGCCACGCGGAGCACGCACCGATCTGCCGCTACACCATCCGCAGGATCTGCGCCCGGCAGGCGTCCCACGCGGGGTGCCGGACGTCGATCAGCTCGAAGTGCCCGGTCCTGGGCAACACGATCAGCCGCGCCGGGTCGCCGGCCCGCAGCGCCGCCTCGACGTACCGCTCGGACTGGGTCAACGGGACCGTGTCGTCCGCGTCGCCGTGCAGACACACCACCCGCGCACCATCGCCGACCTGGGCCAGTGGCGACGCGTGGTGATACCGCTGCGGGAGCGAGCGGGCCTCGCCCTCCATCAGCGCCGTCACCGCGCCGTTGCCCAGTCGCTCGACGGACGCCGAGACCAGGTCGAGCAGGCCCGCCTGGGTCACCGCACCGACGATCGGGACATGCGATTCGCCTGGGCCCGACCGAGCCGGCGGTGCCAGCCCGCAGCGATCCCCGGTGCGCCAGCCAGGCGGCGAGGTGGCCGCCCGCGGAGTGCCCGATCGCGGCCACCCGGTCCAGCTGCAGTCGACCGTCCGCGACGAACTGGCCCTGCAGGGCCAGTGAGTCGACGGCGCGCGCCACGTCGGCCAGCGTCGTCGGCCAGCCGCCGCCCTCGCCGACCCGCCGGTATTCGATGACGGCCGCGGCCACCCCGTAGCGGGTCAGGTCCCGGCCGAGCGGCTCGGCCAGTTCCATGCCGTAGGTCGACCGCCAGTAGCCACCGTGAATGACGACCACCACCGACAGGTGCGACCCGGTGGGCAGGTACAGCTGCATCATCTGGCTGGCATGCGGACCGTACGCGTACTCGTAGGTGTCGACCTTCACGACCACCGCCCGGTCAGCACGCCGAGCGCGCCGAGCGCGACCGCGCCGGCCGTTGACGTGCGCAGCACCTGCGGTCCGAGTCGGACGGGGACGGCTCCGGCAGCACGAAACACCGTCAGCTCCTCCTCGGTCAGTCCTCCCTCGGGCCCGACAATCAGTACCACGTCGCCACGCTGCGGCAGTTCGGCGGCCTGCAGCGGAGCGGATGCGGCCTCGTGCAGCACCAGCGCGGCCGTCGCACGCTTGATCAGCTCGGCGACCGCCGGCGTCGCGGACAGTTCGGCCACCTGGGGGACGAACGGTCGCCGCGACTGCTTGGCCGCCTCCCGGGCCGCCGCTCGCCACCGCTGCGACGCCATGTCCGGCCCGGTCGGCCGTCCAGCGCGCCACACAGCGGGCAGCGGCCCACGGCACCAGCGCGTCGACCCCGGCCTCGGTCGCCAGTTCCACCGCGAGCTCGCCGCGATCGCCCTTGGGCACCGCCTGCACCAGGGTCACCCGCACGGCCGGCTGCGCCAACCGCTCGCGCGGGGCCGACGTCGACGGTCAGCTCGCCCCGCCCGACCTGGGTCGACGGTGGCCGCCGCGAACCCACCGGAGCCGTCGGTCAGCACCAACGACTCTCCGACCCGCAGCCGGCGCACCGTCGCCGCGTGCCGGCCCTCGGGGCCGGTCAGCCGGAACTCGCCAGGTGCGGGCAGGCGGTCGACCAGGAAGTAGGGCTCCCCGCTCACTTACCGACGAACGAATCGCGGATCCGGGAGAAGAAGCCGCCGTTGTGCGCGCGGGCCGCCAGTTCGGGCTGCTCCTCGCCGCGCAGCGTCGCCAGCTCGCGCAGCAGCTCGGCCTGCCGGCCGTCCACCCTGGTCGGGGTGACGACCTCGATGTGCACATGCAGGTTGCCGATGCCGGTGCCGCGCAGCCGGGGCATGCCCTGCCCGCGCATGGTGATCACGGTGCCGGACTGGGTGCCCGGCTGGATGTCCAGGTCCTCGACGCCGTGCAGGGTGTGCAGCCCCATCGAGGTGCCCAGCGCGGCCGCCGACATCGGCACGTGCACGGTGCAGTGCAGGTCGATGCCGTCCCGGGTGAACCGTTCGTGCTGCAGCTCCTGGACCTCGACGTACAGGTCGCCCGGCGCGCCGCCGCCCGGACCGACCTCGCCCTGGCCGGCCAGCCGGACCCGGATGCCGTCGCCGACGCCGGCCGGGATGTTCGCCCGCACCGTGCGCCGGGCCCGCACCCGGCCCTCGCCGTTGCACTGCCGGCAGGGGTCGGGAATGACCTCGCCGAAGCCGCGGCACACCGGGCACGGCCGGGAGGTCACGACCTGGCCGAGCAACGACCGCTGGATCTGCTGCACCTCGCCGGAGCCCTTGCACATGTCGCAGGTGGCCGGGCGGGTGCCCTCGGCGCAACCCGAACCGTGGCACACCGAGCACAGCGTCGCGGTGTCGACGGCGAGATCCTTGGCGACCCCGGTCGCGCATTCCTCGAGCGTCAGCTCCACCGGGATCAGCGCGTCGTCGCCCTGCCGGACCCGGGAGCGCGGTCCACGGGACCGCCCGCCGCCACCGCCGCCGAAGAAGGCGTCCATGATGTCGCCGAGGCCCATCCCGCCGAACGGGTCGCCCATCCCGCCGGGAGCGCCGCCGCCCGGGGAACCGCCGCCGCCGAGCGGGTCGCCGCCGAGGTCGACGACCTGTCGCTTCGCCGGGTCGGAGAGCACCTCGTAGGCCGCGGTGACCTCCTTGAACTTCTGCTGGGCAGCCGGATCCGGGTTGACGTCGGGATGCAACTCCCGAGCCAACTTGCGGTAGGCCCGCTTGATCTCGTCCGCCGACGCGCCCTTGGCCACGCCGAGCAGGCCGTAATAGTCCCGTGCCACGCGCTGCACCAGTCGCCTTCCCGCGGAACATCGCCCGCACCCTGCTCATGCATCCGCCGCGCGAATGCCGTCATACCGTTTGCAACGCTCGCCGTCCCCGGCGATTCCGTGCCGAACCGCTACCTCGGTGCGACCGACCGCAGTGCCGACCTACCGTCCTGCGACGATCTCCCCGACGTACCGGGCGACCGCGCGAACCGCGGCCATGGTTCCTGGGTAGTCCATCCGGGTCGGCCCGACCACGGCGAGCCCGCCCATCAACGTGTTGCCGCTGCCGTAGCCGGCGGACACCAGCGCCGAGGTGGACAGGTTCGCGTCCGCATTCTCCCGCCCGATGGACACCATGACGGCATCCGGGCTCTCCAGCGCGGCCAGCAGCTTGAGCAGGGTGACCTGCTCGTCGAGCGCCTCCAGCACGCCGTGCAGGCTCGCCGGCGAATCCGCCCAGGCCCCGGTGGCGTGTGAGGTGCCGGACAGCACCAGCCGTTCCTCCGGGTGTTCGACGAGCGCGTCGAACAGCACGCTGACCGACGGCACCACGACGTGCCGGACGGCCGGATCGGCCAGCGACGCGAGATTCGTCACGGCCGAGGCCGCGTCCGCGAGCCGGCGCCCGGACACCTGGTTGGCCAGCAGCGAACGCAGCGTGGACAGGGCGTCGTCGGTGATGTCGGCGTCCAGTTCGACCAGCCGCTGCTCGACCCGGCCGGTGTCGGTGATCACCACCAGCAGCAGCCGCCGTTGGTCCAGCGCCACCGCCTCGACGTGCCGGACCAGCGACCGGGCCAGCGTCGGGTACTGCACGACCGCGACCTGCCTGGTCAGCTGGGCGAGCAACCGGACCGAGCGGCGCAGCACGTCGTCCAGGTCGACGGCCTCGGACAGGAACGCCTGGATGGCCTTCCGCTCACCCGCCGACAGCGGCTTGACCTGCGACAACCGGTCGACGAACATCCGGTAGCCCTTGTCGGTCGGGATCCGCCCGGCCGACGTGTGCGGCTGCGCGATGTAACCCTCGTCCTCCAGCACGGCCATGTCGTTGCGGATCGTCGCCGGCGAGACGCCGAGATGGTGCCGATCGACCAGCGACTTGGAGCCGACCGGTTCGCGGGTCGCCACGTAGTCGGAGACGATCGCCCGGAGGACCTCGAAACGCCGGTCGTCCGCCGTCATGATCACCTCCTGCTGTCCGATGAGCCGCTGCGCGTCGCTCGCCAACCTCCGCGCCACGGCCGAAAGTGCCCGACGCAGATGACTGGCAGTCCGACCGCCAGTCTGCCAAGTGTAATCGCCAGTGGAGGCGAAGCCGGTGGGTGCCGAATCCGGATCACCGGCGGCGCTCAACCTACGGCGCAAGCGGTGACCGTCCAGCAACGGACAGCTACCCTGAGACCCACAGTGAGAAAGGCCCACCGATGATCTTCAAGGACGTGCGTGACGGGCGACCGTACCCCGAACACGGCCTGTCGATGCGTGATTGGGCCCGCATCCCGCCCCGGCAGATCCGGATGGACGAGCTGATCACCACCAAGCGGGAACTGCGGCTGGACGCCCTGCTCGACGAGGACTCCACCTTCTACGGCGACCTGTTCGGGCATGCCGTGCGGTGGGAGGGGCAGCTCTACCTGGAGGACGGCCTGCACCGCGCGCTGCGCGCCGCCCTGCAGCAGCGCACCGTCATCCATGTCCGCATCCTCAACCTGGACGCGCTGCGCGCGGGCGCCGGCGCCATCGATGCGCAGGCCGAACCGGTGCCGGGAGCGCCTGCGCCGGACCATCGGGTCGCGGGTGCCCGGCCGACCCTGGCAGGCCGTCGACCGTGTCTGATGGCGCCTGACGACTCGTCGCAGGCGACCCCGGCGTCGAACAGCGTCAGTCGGTCAATCGCAGCGCGATGCCGTCGGCGAGCAGCCGGCCGCGCAGCGTCAGCACGGCGCGACCCCGGGCGAAGTGGTCCGGTTCCAGTAGCCCGTCGGCGGCGGCCACCACGGCGGCCCGTCGACCGGCGGGTGAGAGCGCATCGACGCGATGCCGTCGGACAATCGCAATCGCAGCAGGATGTCCTCCATCCGCCGCGCCGTCCGGGTCGAGCACCTCGCGGGCGTGGCCGGGGCTGCCCAGTCCGTCGGGTACGTCCCCGTCGGATGGTTGCCGGCCCGCCGACAGCGCGGCGGCGTACGCGGCGGGATGTTTGACGTTCCACCACCGCACCCCGCCGACGTGCGAGTGCGCGCCTGGCCCGATGCCCCACCAGTCGCCGCCGGTCCAATACGCCAGGTTGTGCCGGCACCGGGCGGACTCGTCACGGGCCCAGTTGGAGACCTCGTACCAGGTAGAAGCCGGCCGCGGTCAGCGCGGCGTCGGCCAGCAGGTAGCGGTCGGCGAGCACGTCGTCATCGGGCATCGGCAGTGCCCCGCTGCGCACCTGCCGGGCCATCCGGGTGCCGGGCTCGACGATCAGCGAATAGGCCGACACGTGGTCGACACCGCTGTCCACGGCGGCCCGCAGCGAGTCGCCGAACTCGGCGTCGGTCTCCCCCGGCGTGCCGTAGATCAGGTCCAGGTTGACGTGCTCGAACCCGGCGGACCGGGCCCAGCCGACCACGTCCAGCGCGCGTCCCGCGGTGTGCGTCCGGTCCAGGATCTGCAGCACCCTGCGTCGATGTCGACTGCAGTCCGAGAGACAGCCGGGTGTACCCGGCGTCCCGCAGCGCCGCCAGCAGCTCCGGGATCGGTGGACTCCGGGTTGGCCTCGGTGGTGACCTCGGCATCGACGGTCGAGCCCGAACCGGTCCCGGATCGCATCCAGCAGCGCGGTGAGCGGCCCGGCGCCGACCAGCGACGGGGTTCCGCCGCCGACGAAGACCGTCGACACCGCCCGCTGATCCCCGCCGGCCCGAGCACCTTCGCGGCCAGATCGATCTCGGTCAGGGCCGCGTCCAGCCACGACTGCGGGGAGGCAGCGGTACCCAGTTCACCCGCGGTATAGGTGTTGAAATCGCAGTACCCGCAGCGGGTCGCGCAGAACGGGACGTGCAGGTAGAACGACAGGCTGCGGTCCGCCATCCCGACGTAGGCCTGGTCGGGGAGCGACCCGTCGGCGGGAACCGGGTCGCCGTCGGGCAGCGTGGATGGCACCCGTCCAGTCTGAACCCGTTTCCTGGGCGAAACAGCCAACCGATTCAGCGGCTGACCGCCACCACCACCGCGACGATCATCATGGCCAGCAGGGCGATGGTCATCCACCGCCGGGTGATCACCGGGAGCGGGCGGCGGCTCATCGGTCGACCCCGCTCCGCGGCGTCGAGCCGACGACCGGACCTGCGGACGACCCCGCTTGGGCGGCAGCACCCGGAGACGCGTCATCGACGGGTTCCTGGGCAGGGCCGGACCCGACCGTGACAGGTGCGGCGTGATCCAGGTCGCGCCGGCCGTGCCAGGCCAGCACCGCCTCCACCACCCGGTCGATCAGCCCGGCCAGCAGATAGCAGAGCGGCCCGAGCACGGCCAGCAGCACGACAACCTGGACCCAGTACGACTGGCCGGCGATCCACGACTCGACCGCGTCGATCACGTCGAGGACGGTCTGCCAGGTCACCGGGCCAGGCTATCGGGCCGGAGCGGCGCCCGGAGCCGTCGGCGGGGCGGGGCTACCGTGACCCCCATGCTCGCCGTCTACGCCGCCGAACCCCACCCCGACGCTCCGCTCGACGGACTCCGGGTCGGTGACCGACCGGAGCCGCAGATTGCCGACGGCTGGGCGCGGGTCCGGGTCCGGGCCGCGTCGCTGAACCGGCACGACCTGTGGACGCTGCGCGGGGTCGGGATCAAACCCGACCAGTTCCCGATGATCCTCGGCTGCGACGGGGCGGGCGTCACCGACGACGGGCGGCCGGTCGTGCTGTACCCGATCATCGGCACGCCGGGATTCTCCGGCGACGAAACCACCGACCCGGGGCGCACCCTGCTCACCGAGCGGTATCAGGGCACGTTCGCCGAGTACGTCACCGTGCCGGCCAGAAATCTGCTGCCGCTGCCCGAATCCATGTCCTTCGAGGCGGCCGCCACCCTGGGCACCACCTACCTGACGGCCTACCGGATGCTCGCCACCCGCAGCGGGCTGCCGGCCGGGTCGACCATCCTGGTGCAGGGCGCGAGCGGTGGGGTGTCCACCGCGCTGATCCAGCTCGGCCGGGCCATCGGGATGCGGGTGTGGGCGACGTCCCGAACCGAAGAGGGCCGGGACCGGGCCACCGGTCTCGGGGCGCACCAGGCCTTCGAGCAGGGCGCCCGGCTGCCCGAGCGGGTGGACGGCGTCTTCGAGTCGGTCGGCCGATCGACCTGGGCGCATTCGATGCGCGCGGTGCGCCCCGGCGGCGTGATCGTCTGCTGCGGCGCGACCAGCGGCGCCGATCCGTCCGCCGACCTGCAACGGCTGTTCTTCCTGCAGATCTCGGTGATCGGCTCCACCATGGGCACCCTGGACGAGCTGCGCCGGCTGATCGCGTTCTGTGACGCCGCCGGAGTGAAGCCCGTCGTCGACCGGACCTTCCCGCTGGCCCAGGGTCGGGAGGCGCTGGAACTGCTGGAGCACGGCACGCCGGGCAAGCTGGTGCTGACCGCCTGAGCGGGGTGCGATCGATGAGCCGTTCGATCCGGGCGTTCATCCCGCTGGTCGGCGTGCTCGCGTCCACCGCGATGTCCGTCACCGCGAACAGCGTGGTGGCCATCGCGGTGCCCTGGCTGGTGCTGGAACGGACCGGCAGCGCCGCGCTCGCCGGGTTGGCCGGTGCGGCGGCGATCGCCCCCATCGTCTTCTCCGCGGTGTTCGGCGGGGCGCTGATCGACCGGATCGGCAAGAAGCGCTGCAGCATGATCGCCGACACGCTCAGCGCGCTGGCGGTCGCGGCCATTCCGCTGGCCGACCTGACGATCGGGTTGGGGATGGGCCTGCTGCTGGCGCTGGTGGCGCTCGGCGCGGTCTTCGACAGCCCCGGCGCCGCCTCCCGGGAGGCGCTGCGGCCGGACGTCGCCCGGCGTGCCGGGGTGCCGCTGGCCAGGGTCAACGCCTGGGGTGAGGCCGCCGAGGGGATCGGCTACCTGGCCGGCCCGGCACTGGCCGGGCTGTTGCTGCTGCGTGGTCGGCGGGTTCGGCACGCTGTGGACCTCGGTCGTGCTGTTCGGCCTGGCGATGATCACCACGGCGGTGACGATCCCCCGCCATCTCTCGCCCAGCCCGCAGCCGCAGCCGTATCTGCGGTCGGTCAAGGAGGGCCTGCTGTACGTCCTGCGGGACCGCACCCTGCGGGACGTCACGCTGGTGGCAGCCGTGGTGTGGGTGTTCATCCTGCCGTTCGAGACGGTGGTGCTGAACGCCCACCTGCAGGAAACGGGGCAGGTGGCGGCGTTCGGCGCGATCCTGGCCGCGTACGCCGGCGGCGGCATCGCCGGCGCGCTGGGGTACGGCGCGATCGCCCATTGGCTGCCGACCAGGCCGACGCTGGCCGCCGCGCTGGCCCTGGCGGGCCTTTCCCTCGGCGCTTTCGCGCTGCTGCCGTCGACCGCCGTGATGGTCGGACTGGCGCTGGTGGCGGGCATCGTGACCGGGCCGATCAACCCGGTCTGCGCGGTGATCATCCAGTCCCGCACCCCGGAACGGCTGCGCGGCCGGGTGATCGGCAGCTACACCGCGCTGGCGTTGGCCGCCGGGCCGCTGGGGCTGCTGGCGTTCGGGCCGCTGGTCGACGCGTTCGGTCCGGCGGTCGGGTTTGCGCTGATCGGCGCCGGGCTGTGTGCTGGCAGCCGTGGTGGCCGCCCTGGCCCGCGGGCTGCGCGGGCTGGGCCGGCCGGCGCGGGGCACCGAACTGCCGCCGGACTCCGCGGTGCGCCAGGCGGTCGAGGGCTGAGTGCTCTTGCGGGCTTGACGCGGCCTGGTCAGGAGAAGATCTCGTCGAAGAACGCCGCGCATCGCGGCCCACGACCGACGCTCCGCGACCGGGTGATACGCGGCCCCGTGCTCGGGCGAGTTGGCTTCCGGCAGGGTGAACGCGTGCTGTGCACCGCTGTAGCTGATCAGCTGCCAGTCCACCTGCGGCGCCGCCCGCATGGCTTGCTTGAACTCGACGATCTGCTCGTCGGGAACCACGGGATCGGAGCCACCGGCCAACACCAGGACCTTCGCCCGGATGTTCGCGGCACCGTCTGCTGACGGAGTGCTCAGCACCCCGTGGAAGGGAACCACCCCGGCGACGTCGGCGCCGGAGCGGGCCAGTTCGAGGGCGACGAAACCACCGAAGCAGTACCCGATGACGGCGACCCGGCTCGGGTCGACCAGCGGATTCGCCAGCAATTGGTCGAGCCCGGCCGTTGCCCGGGCCCGGACCAGTGCCGGATCACCGTAGAAACCCCCGGAGACCTTCGCTCCGTCCTGTGGGCCCGGCCGCACGCCCGTCCCGTAGATGTCGGCGGCGAACGCCACGTAGCCCAGCCTGGCGAGCATCTCGGCCCGCACCTTCGGGTATTCCTGCAGGCCCAGCCAGTCGTGCATGATCAGCACGCCCGGCCGGCGCTCGGTGGACGCTGAATCGAACGCGAGGAAGCCCTGCAGCGGGGTCCCGTCGAGTTCGTAGTCGACGTCACCGGTCTCGATCACCGCCCCGGCCGGCAGCGGAACGGTTGCCAGGAGCGCGGCATGCACGGGCGAGAGCGACGGTGCCATCGGTGTCCTTGTCTCTGGTCTTTCGGGGTGCGTCCGGACCATGCCGGTGATGTGCCCATCCAATACCCCGCGCCGCTACCCGTTGACGCGCAGGCCCGCCGACCCGGCGAGCAGCGCCATCAACAGGATCAGCACGGCCGAACTGAACAGGCCCAGCGCGATGGCCGCCCGCAGTCTGGCGTTCGCCGGCCCGGCGTAGCGGCCGCGGCGCAGGGTCGCGCTCAGTTGATCGGCGGGCCGCCGCGGCCGCAGCAGCCGCAGCACGATCAGCATCAGCAGTGGGATCTGCAGGGCCCAGGTCAGCGTCCGGGCGACGCCCTCGATCCGAATCTCGGTGCCGAGCGCCAGCGCGTGCCACAGCGCGACCGCGTAGCTCAGCGCGGCCAACTGATGCGCCAGCAGCCAGGTCCGGCGGCCGATCCGGTTCCGCAGGTAATAGGACGGACCGAGGATCAGGGCGAGGTACAGCGCCAGCACCCCGAGGCTGTAGCCAAGTGCCTGCGGTCCGCTGATCCCGGGGACGAACGCCACCAGCAGCGAACCCCCCGGCATGCCGAGGGCGAACACCAACGCGTGCAACAGCACCAGGGCCAGCACGACCAGGTTGAGCTGGCGGTGCAGGGCCAGGATGACCGACCGGCCGGGCCGGCTGTTGCGGCGCGAGGGTTGACCACCGGAGCGGCCGCGCACGGGCCTGATCCCGATCAGCAGCCCCAACAAGAGCCCCGCGTACGCCCAGATCAACGCGACGATGCCGGATGCCTGCACCAATTGGGTCGGCAGGTTGGCGTCATCGAACGGCGCTCGGATGAGCGTCAGGCAGCCGGCGACGGCGACTGTCGCGAGCAGCGCGTGCCCGACCACGGCGAGCGCCGCGTTCCTGGCTGACGCCGACCGCCGCCAGGTGGTTGTCGTCACCGCATCGAGCGTCATTGCCGCGATGGTAGGTGAGACGACGGTGTCAGCCGCCGGCCTTGGCGCTCAGCAGGTTGCCGATCAGGATGCGGTCGATCGTGGTCAGGAAGCTCACCACCCGGGGCGCGCACCACAGCACGCCGAGCCCGATCAGCGCCAGCACGATCGTGCTCAGCCAGCTGTCGACGAAGAAGTCCGGCCACCAGCTGGTCCCCCCGGTGCAGCGAACCGTCGGAGGCCATCGACCTCCGGCAGGAACGGGCGCCACAACGAGTAGCTGATCGCGCCGAGGCCGTAGGAATACATGCCGACCGCGACGCCGAACGTCACGGGTGCGAGCACGATCTTGATGACGAAGTAGGCGGTGGCCCGCCAGTTGGCCGGGTCCCGCAGCACGGCCGCGAGCGCCGAGATCGGGCCGGGGCGGCGTGGCCGCGCCCATGTCGGGTGCCTCGGTGGGTAGGTCCAGCAGGGCAAGGGCAAGCGCCCGCTGCACCAGCCCGCCGAACCGGGCGGCCAGCAGCCCGAGCGCCAGGATCGAGCACCCCGACGTAGATGATCGCGAGACCGATACCGACCGACAGCAGCGTCACGATCAGCACGAAGAAGGCGATGGCCGGGGCCAGGTCGACGACGGCGTACAGCAGCTCGGCCCAGGATCGGGGCGAGCGCAGCCCCGCGCGGGGTGGCCGGGCCGGCAGCGGCGGCTCGGCGGTGCTGGTCCAGGCGAACTCTGTTGTCATGTGCTTGATGGTTCGCGGTTCCGCGGGCGCCGCACACCCGTCCAGCCCGCCGATCGGGGTAGGGCTAGACCCCCTACCGCGCTCCGCTGGACGCGAGGGCCTTCGGTGGCTGCCAGGCCTGAATGTCGCAGCAATCGCCGGCCGAGCATGGCGTCGGGCAGCAGCCGCATGGCGATGTCCCGCAGCCGGACTGCAATGGCGCCCCTGGTCTGGCCGACCCGGCCGACCAGGCGGGCCTGCTGTGCGAGCCGCTGGGTGCGCGGCCGCCGGAGCCGGTCGTACTCGGTCAGCGCCGGGTCGATCCAGGGTCCCGACGGCGTACCGGCCGCCTGGCCGATCAGCCGGACCAGGGTGGCGGCGTCCTCGAGTGCCTGATTGCCGCCCTGCCCGAGGTCGGGCGTCATCGCGTGGGCAGCGTCACCGAGCAGGACGCACCTCCCGCGGCGGAAGCTCGGCAGCGTGCCGGCCAGTTCGTTGATGTCCAGCCGGAATACCGCGGCCGGGTCGGTGGCGGCGATCAGCTCGCCGATCGGCGCGTGCCAGCCTTCGAAAAGCGTTGACACGGCGCCATATTCGTCGTCGATGACGGTTGCGGGCGGCATCGAGGCGACCGCGAACCAGTACACCCGGCCGTCCTGCAGCGGCGCGATGCCGAATCTGGTTCCCCGGCCCCAGGTCTCGCCGGCCGCGCCGCGCAGATCCACCGGCCCGCTGGTCACTGCGCGCCAGGCCGAGTAACCCGCATACCGGATGCCGGGATCGGTGGGCCAACCGGCCCGCACCCGGCTGCGGATCCCGTCCGCGGCGACGATCAGATCGAACCGCTCGACGCGATCGGGCGCCGAGGTCAGGGTGAGCGATGTCCCGTCCGCGGAGACCGAGTCGACCTCCACCCCGCACCGCACGGTCCCCGGCACCAACGCGGCCAACAGGATCGCGCTGCAGATCGGCGCGGTGCACGACGGCCAGCTGCGCCACCGCGTCCGGCGGTGTCCGGGAAAGCCAGCGACCGGCGGGATCTCGCTGGCCCGCCCGCGTGGTCAGGCCGGTCCCGCCCAGCGCCCGGACCTGCTCCCCGAGCCCCAGCGCATCCAGCGCGGCGAACCCGTTGCCGAACAGCGACAAGCCCGCCCCGACGGCGCGGATCTGGGGCGCCCGCTCATAGACCACGACCTCCGCACCGGCGCGTTGCAGACCGGCCGCGACCGCGAGCCCGCCGATGCCCGCGCCGATCACCGCGACCCTCATGACGATGCAACCCGCCGCGTCCGGGTTCCGACTTCGGTTCTCATCGCGAACCACCTCTCCGAACACTACATCTGTAGCGCTACGTTGGTAGTGGCTACACTACAGCTGTAGCAACCCACGTCAAGAGGGAGATTGGGTGACCACCGGCACCGACCGTCGCGAACTGCTGGCCGATGCGGCGATCGCCGTCATCGGGCGCAGCGGCATGCGCGCACTCACCCATCGAGCCGTCGACACAGCTGCCGGTGTGCCGCCCGGGACGACCTCGTACCATTTCCGCACCCGCCGAGAACTGTTGCGGGGCGTACTGAATCGGATCGCGGACATCAGCGCCGAGCGCATTGGCCGGTTGCCGGGGCCGCCGACCGACCGAGCCGCACCCGCCGCGCCGACCAGTCGATCGGAGCGCCTGCAGGAGGCGCGGGCGCTGGCCGAGCGCTGCGCCGCGTTCGTCGACGGTCAGGTCACCACGCTGCGAGACGACCACCCTGGCGCGGATGGCCTGCGAGATCGAAGTGGCGTCCGATCCCGAACTCCGGGAGATCCTGCACACCGGCGACCGGTTCCGGACGATGGCCGTCGGCGCGGTCGGCCGGCTGGGCTCCGCCGATCCGCCGGCGCACGGCAACGCCCTGATCGCGTTCCTGGAGGGGTTGCAGTTCGACCGGCTGGTGGGCACCGGATCGCTCGTCTCGGCTCCGACCGGCACCGATGCCGGCCGCGCGGCGATCACCGCCGCGGTGCTGACCTACCTGGTCGGGATCGTGCCCGAGGACACCTGAGCCGCGCTTCGGGAGCTACTTCTTCTCCCGGCCCCCGGCCGAGCCGGCCGGCTCGCTGGACAGCGCGGCGATGAAGGCCTCCTGCGGTACCTCGACCCGGCCGACCATCTTCATCCGCTTCTTGCCCTCCTTCTGCTTCTCCAGGAGCTTGCGCTTGCGGGTGATGTCGCCGCCGTAGCACTTGGCCAGCACGTCCTTGCGCATCGCCCGGATCGTCTCGCGGGCAATGACTCTCGACCCGACGGCGGCCTGGATCGGCACCTCGAACTGCTGCCGCGGGATCAGCTCCCGGAGTTTGGCCGTCATCGAAACGCCGTAGCCGTAAGCGGAATCGCGATGCACGATCGCCGAGAACGCATCCACCGCCTCGCCCTGCAGCAGGATGTCGACCTTCACCAGGTCGGCCGGCTGCATGCCGATCTCCTCGTAGTCCAGCGACGCGTATCCGCGGGTCCGCGACTTGAGGGCGTCGAAGAAGTCGAAGATGATCTCGCCCAGCGGCATCGTGTACCGCAACTCGACCCGGGACTCGGACAGATAATCCATGCCGCCCAACGCCCCTCGCCGGGACTGGCACAGCTCCATGATCGTGCCGATGTACTCGCTGGGCGTGATGATCGTGCACTTGACGATCGGCTCGCTGATCGACGCGATCTTCCCGGACGGCCAGTCCGAGGGATTGGTCACGACGTGTTCGGCCCCATCCTCCATTTTGATGTTGTAAACGACGTTCGGCGCCGTCGAAATCAGATCAAGGCCGAACTCTCGTTCCAGCCGATCACGGGTGATTTCCAGATGCAACAGCCCGAGATACCCGCAGCGGTAACCGAATCCGAGCGCAGCGGAGGTCTCTGGCTCATAGGTCAGCGCGGCGTCGTTGAGCCGCAGCTTGTCCAGCGCGTCGCGCAGCAACGGGTAGTCGGATCCGTCCAGCGGGTAGAGCCCGGAGTAGACCATCGGGCGCGGTTCGCGGTAGCCGCCGAGCGGGACGGTGGCGCCCTTGACCGCCGAGGTGATGGTGTCACCGACCTTGGACTGCCGGACGTCCTTCACCCCGGTGATCAGGTAGCCGACCTCGCCGACCCCCAGTCCGACCGTCGGAATCGGCTCCGGGGAGATGACGCCGACCTCGAGCAGCTCGTGCACTGCCCGGGTGGACATCATCTGGATCCGCTCGCGGGGGGTGATCTTGCCGTCGATCACCCTGATGTAGGTGATCACCCCGCGGTAGATGTCGTAGACCGAGTCGAAGATCATCGCCCGGGCCGGGGCATTCGCGTCGCCGACCGGGTGCGGGATGTCCGCGACCACCTTGTCCAGCAGTTCCCTGACCCCGGCGCCGGTCTTTCCGGACACCCGCAGCACGTCGTCCGGCGACCCGCCGACGATGTGCGCGATCTCCTCCGCGTACCGCTCCGGTTGCGCCGCGGGCAGGTCGATCTTGTTCAGCACGGGGATGACGTGCAGGTCGTTCTCCAGCGCCAGGTACAGGTTCGCCAGGGTCTGCGCCTCGATGCCCTGCGCGGCGTCGACCAGCAGCACGGCGCCCTCGCAGGCGGCGAGCGAGCGGGACACCTCGTAGGTGAAGTCGACGTGGCCGGGAGTGTCGATGAGGTTCAGCACATGATCCTGCGGCCGGCCATCGGCGCCGGGAACGGCCCACGGCAGCCGCACGGCCTGGGACTTGATGGTGATGCCGCGCTCGCGTTCGATGTCCATCCGGTCCAGGTACTGCGCCCGCATGTCGCGACCCTCGACGACCCCGGTGAGCTGCAGCATCCGGTCGGCCAGGGTGGATTTGCCGTGGTCGATGTGCGCGATGATGCAGAAGTTCCGGATCAGCTCCGGGGGGGTGAACGTGCGGTGCGCACGCGGAGGCCAGGGTCACGGGAGTCTTTCTGGGTCGGCTGTCGGTGGGCTGGCCGTCGGAGCTTTCTCCTGCGGCTCTGCGCCGGGTCCATCGTCCCATGCCTCCGGCCGCGCAGATCGCTGCCGGAGGCACCCGACACCGAGCATCGTGGCCGCGTCACGGTGGTCTGCGCCGCCCCCCTGCTGGGAGACTGTGTCGGCATGAGCTCCGATCAGCCGGCTGAGCCAGCGGAAGGCGGAGAACCGCCAGTTCCTGGATTCCCGGTGACGCCGACCTCCGTGGTGTCGACCCTGGAACTTTTCTTCGATCTGGTTTTCGTCTTCACAATCACCCAACTCACCGCTGTTGTCGACCACCACCCAGGCCCGATCGCCGCCGCGCAGGCGGCATTGACGCTTGTGGTGCTGTTCTGGATGTACGCGGGTTTCACTTGGTTGACGAACGCCGCCGGGGCCGCGGGCGTCGGTCGCCGGTTGACCGTCCTGACCGGAATGGCGGCGCTGTTCATCTGCTCGCTGGCGGTGCCCGAGGCCTTCGGTGCAGATGGCCTCGCATTCGGGATCGCCTATCTCGCGCTGACCTTGACTCATCTGATCGGTTTTCGGCGGTACGGCGACGAAGCGGGCCGGCGGGCCATCGTGCGGATTGCACCGATCAACATCGGCGCAGCGCTGTTAATCCTGGCCGCGGGCTTCACCGTGTCGAACTGGGACTGGCTGCTATGGGGACTTGCGGCCGCCGTCTATCTCGCCGCCCTGCTCGGACCACGGGTCTCCCGTGGTTTCACAGTGCGCACCGGGCATTTCGCCGAGCGGCACGGGTTGATGATCTTGATCGTGCTCGGCGAGTCCTTGATCAGTGTCGGCGTCGCCGCCTCTGGGGAGCAGCTGACCGGACGACTGGTGATCGGTGCCCTGTGTGGCTTTCTCTGCACGACCGCAATGTGGTGGGCGTACTTCGTCGGCGACGACGAGGCGGCCGCGCAGACGCTGGCCGAGGTGGACCAGTCTGCGCAGTCCCGGTTTGCGACCAGAGGCTATGACCTGACCCACCTGATGATGATCGCCGGAGTCATCGGAGTGGCCGCAGGAACCCGGCTGGGGCTGCCCGATCTACTCCTGCCTGCCGGGCAGTCGGGCGCGATCCTGATAGCCGCCGGGTCGTCAATCTATCTGCTCGGTACCGCCTGGTTCCGGTCCGCCTTTCGCTTCGCGTCGGCCGGGCCCAGGCTGGCCGGCGCCGTGGGTTGCCTGCTGACCACCTTCGTCGGGACGGGTTGGGGTACCGGAGAGCAGCTCGCTGCGGTCGCCGTGATAGTCGGCGCTGCGACGGCAGCGCCGCGTCTCCTGCACTGGTCAAATGTCGGCTGAGATCACACCGTCGGCAAGCACACCGTCGACCCGGTAGCGGAGGTGGGTGACGATCGGTGAATCGACCACCCGGATCTTGGTCAGCGAACGCGTCAACGATGGCCCCACCCCGCCGCCGAACAGCGGAATGCCCTCGCCCAGCAGCTTCGGCACGACGTGCAGCTGCAGCTCGTCCACCAGGCCCGCCGCCAGGAACTGCCGTGCCACGTCGGCGCCGCCGCCGATGGTGACGTACCGGTCCCCGGCCGCCTCCTTCGCGAGCTGAATCGCACGATTTACCCCATCGGTGACGAAGACGAATTCGACGCCGCGGCCGGGGACCGGCGGCGGCGGTCGGTGGGTCAGGACGAAGTGCTTCACCTGATAGGGCGTGTCGTCCCAGCCGCCGGCGTCGTCACCGGTGCCGAACGCCCCGCGGCCGACGACGATGGCGCCGGTGGTGTCGACGAGCTCGTCGACGACCGGCTTGCTGGCCGCAGGCGGGTCGAAGTACCAGTCGTAAAGACCCGGATCCGTCTCGTCCACCCGCCCGACGAACCCGTCCAGCGAGATCGCCATGTCCAACAGCACGCCGCCCATATCCGCTCCCTTTGCTCTTGTTCGCCGCCCGCTGTTTCTTTGGCCGCCCGCTGGATGAGACGGCGTGGCCGAGCGATTCTCATCGGTGCCGATGCCCGGCGGTGGCTGTCGGACCCGGCTGG
This sequence comes from uncultured Actinomycetota bacterium, assembly GCA_963695045.1. Taxonomy (GTDB): domain Bacteria; phylum Actinomycetota; class Actinomycetes; order Mycobacteriales; family Nakamurellaceae; genus Nakamurella. The sequence goes on along the minus strand of CAVOFW010000017.1, from coordinate 458,843 downwards.
CACAGTGGTCACCATGTCAGCCGCCATCGCCATCATCGGCGCCCATGTCGTGCCCGTCGTCGGAGACCCGTTCGACGGCACCGTGCTCATGCACGGCGGGCGCATCGCCGCGATGGGCACCGACGTGACCGTGCCGGCCGACGCGACCGTCATCGACGCCGACGGCCGGTGGGTGTTGCCCGGCTTCATCGACGCGCACACGCACCTGGGTGTGCACGAGGAGGCCGAGGGGTGGGCCGGCAGCGACACCAATGAGTTGACCGACCCGGTGACGGCCGGCGTGCGGGCGCTGGACGCGATCAACCCGGCGGACATCGGCTTCGACGACGCCCTGGCCGGCGGAATCACGTCGGTGAACGTGAACCCGGGGTCCGGCAATCCGATCGGCGGGCTGACGGTGGCCATCCACACCCACGGCCGAACGGTGGACGAGATGGTGCTGCGCTGCGCCGTCCGGCCTGAAGTCCGCGCTCGGGGAGAATCCGAAGCGGGTGTACGGCGAGAAGAAGCAGACCCCGTCGACCCGGTTGGGCACGGCCTCGGTGATTCGGCAGGCCTTCGCCGACGCCCGCAACTATCTGGACAAGCATGAGTTTGCCGAGGCCGGGAAGCCGCCGCCGGCCCGGGATCTGCGGTTGGAGGCGCTCGGCCTGGTGCTGACCGGCGCGATTCCGTGGAGACAGCACTGCCACCGCGCGGACGACATCGCCACCGCGGTGCGGATCGCCGACGAGTTCGGCTACCGCCTGGTCATCGATCACGGCACCGAGGCCCACCTGATCGCGGACCTGTTGGTCGGCAAAGGGATTCCGGTGCTGATCGGGCCGCTGTTCACCTCCCGGTCGAAGGTCGAGCTCCGCAACCGATCGTTGGCAAACCCCGGGCGGCTGGCCGCTGCCGGGATCGAGATCTCCATCATCACCGACCATCCCGTGGTGCCGATCGGTTTCCTGGTGCATCAGGCGACCCTCTCGGTCAAGGAGGGCCTGCACCGCGACGTGGCGCTCAGGGCGATCACCATCAACCCGGCGCGGGTGCTCGGCATCGACGGCCGGGTCGGGTCGTTGGCCGTGGGCAAGGACGCCGATCTGGTGCTGTGGAGCGGTGACCCGCTGGACGTGATGCAGCGCGCACTGCGGGTTTTCATCGCCGGCCGCGAGGTCTACGCCTATGACGAAGCGGCGCGGGCCGGAAGGGTGGTCGATCGGTGACCGGACAGCGACCGGCGATGGAATAGCGACAGGCGTCGATTGCGCATTCGTAGGGCGAACCCCTCGATGTGGCCCCACTCACGCTCCGAGGGCCGCAGTCGGCTCTGCTGCAGAAGGGTCCAGACCACCAACTAAAATTGCCGCCGGCAACGCGGAGAATCCGAGAACCGTCCGCCGGCGGTACTTCGGCCCAGGTGCGGACTCGGGGTCAAAGGAGTACCGTCCGCTGATTCCGGCATTTCGGGCAGGGAGGCGGAGAGCGATGCCAGTCTTCATGATCGAACGGCGCTACGCCGAAGAATTCACTCCCACCGCCGATGGGGCCGCAGAGGTGCGGCTGATCAATGACGATGAGGACGTCCGCTGGCTGTACTCATTTCTCTCCGCCGACAAACGCAAGAGCTTCTGCCTCTACGAGGCGGAATCGGCCGAGGCCATCCGGCGGGCCGCGGTCCGTGCGGGGCTGCCCGCCGATGTCGTGGTCGAGGTCTCTCATCGAGTACTCCCGGACGGGTCCTTACAGCCGGTGGCGCTCTGACCGCTCGGGAACGCCCACACCGGGCAGCAGGCCATGGGTGGATGCGTACAGTGCCGCCTGGGTCCGGTTGGCGGAGCCGGTCTTCATCAAGATGCTCCGGACGTGATTGGCGGCGGTGTTCTCGCTGATCACGAGGTGCCGAGCGATCCGCCGGTTGCTCATGCCACCGCCCAACAGCCGCAGCACGTCGGTCTCCCGGGCGGTGAGGCCGTCCACGCCCCGCGCCGCTCGGTGCGCAGGCACTGCATCATCCAACATCCGCTCCACCCTGACGAGCCCGTAGTGGTCGCATAATTCGCGGGCGGCCGCCGACTGTTGGGCGAGTCGCTCCGGTGAGTCGCCGACTCGGCGCAGGTGCGCGACCTCCGTGGCCAGGGTCGTCGCAACGTGCAGGGGCGAGCCCATGCGGGAGTCCATCTCCAGCGCGGCTGCGAAGTGCGCGGCGGCGGTGGGCCGTCCCAGCACCGATTCGATCGCACCGATCTGCCGATCGGCGCTGCCCATCACGGCCAGAAACTCGCCGCCCAACAGGTTCAACCCCTGATATTCCATGACCAACGGATGCAGTTGCTCTGCTGCGGCGTGGTCGCCGAGCCAGGCAGCTGCCTCGGCGAGAACGGACAGTACGAACGGCCAGGTGGCCGAGACCTGATGGCGCGCCAGTTCTCGCTCGAGAAGGTGATGCAGGACCCGCCGAGCCGAGGGTCGCAGACCCAGCTCGCAATACAGCGCCAACAGCCCGGGCGCCCACTGATCGGCGGCGGACTCCGCTCCACTGATCAGTGGCCTGACATTGTCCAGACCGCCGATCTCGCGCCTGACGATGAAATTCTGCAACGCCGACGCACCGTCCGTGTCGTGAACTGGTTCGAAGTCGCGACCGAATTCCTGTCCGGTGTCGATGTCGCGGCGGGCGGCCGCGAATTCGGCATTCATCACATGCATGCCAAAGGTCACGCACGTGTCCACCCATTCCCAGAACTGCTGCCCCGTCACCCGCGCCATTCGGGACAGGTCGTTGTGGGCGGCGGCGAGTTCGGTTGGATCGCCCTGGATGTAGCAGATCGCAGCTCGGTGGTAGGAAGCGGCGCCCAGGTGCCGCAGGTCGCGAATGCGTTCGGTGAGCGCCCGGATCTCGGTGACGTTCGCCAGCTTCTCCGCCAGATCCCTTGGCGTGGAAGCCATCTGCAGGCCGATCTGCAGGACTGCGGCGAGCAGTCGCTCGTCGCCGGTCGCGCGGGCCAGCAGTGTCGCTCGCTGGCCGAACTCCCTGGCCCGACCGATGTCACCGGTAAAGGAATAGGCACGACCGAGCGCGGCGATGGCCCGGATGTGCAATGCGTCATGCTCGGGCAGGGTCACCCCGTTGAGGGCACTGGTCAGCAATTCCACTGGGCGCTCCCCGGGCCGACCGCTGCGCCACGAGGCCGCCTCGTATCCAATGGCTGCCCGTAGCCGGTCGACTCCGGCCGCGCTGGCCGCGACCAGTTCGTTCAGTTCTCGTGCCTGACCGAAACGGGACGATCGAAGGTACCCGCGGGCGGCCTTCAATCGCAGATCGTCTCGCTGCTCCGGAGTGGTCGCCACGCCCGCCGCCCGCTCGAAGAGCCGAGCCGCGTCGCGGTGAGCAAGGCCGGCCTGCGCCGCCTCGGCCGCCTCGGCGAGATACCGCATGGCCTTGTCGGCGAAGCCGAGCACGGCGGCCGCAGCGTAGTGATCCGCGAGCCGCTGGACTCGCAGATCGGCGGCCGGCATCCCCTCGAGAACGGCGGCAACAGCGGCATTGTCGCTGGCGCGCTGGAAATCGCCGACGGTGTCCAGCACCGCCTGCCGGGCGAGGCCGTGCGGAAATCGGTAGCCGCTTGCCGGACCACGGACCGACTCAACCAGCCCCAGCGTGGTCGCCGCATCGAGACCGGCAAACGTGCGGGCGGCCGCCGCTGACGGGCCTTCCGCACCGGCCAGCACCGCGGCCAACAGCGGGATCGAGAACTCCTCGCCGATCACCGCGGCGACCTCCACCGTCCGGCGGTGTGCCGTCGGAAGACCCGATAGCCGGTGTGCCACCGTGTCCCGCAGTGATTCCGGTGTCTGCAGGTTCATCACCCGCAGTGCGGAGAGCCCACCCAGCGAGTCCAGCTCGCGCCAGACCTCCCGCAACAGGAACGGATTCCCGCCGGTCAGGTCGCGCAGCACGGCGGCCGACCCGCGGTCGCGGCGGGAGCCGGCACCCGCCACGTCGGCGAGGTAGTCGGCGATGTCCTCCGTCGTCAGTCCCTCGAGGTCAATGCGGCGGACACCGTCCAACCGGTAGAGCTGGGCGACGGTGCTGACCAGGCCGCCAGATCGGTCGGGGACGCTGGTGCGTTGAGTGGCGAGGATCAGCAACGGGCAGTCGGCCGTCCTGGCCACCAGGTACCGCAGCAATTCCAGCGCGCTGTCCCCCGCCCATTGCAGGTCTTCCAGCACCAGCACCAGCGGCCGGACGAGTGCGGCCGCGATGACGACCTGCACGCAGGCCTCGAACAATTGCGGGGCGAATTGATGGTCGTTAGCCGGAGCGGGCGACCCGGCACGCCCGTCGTGAGGGTGAGATCTGGTCGCTGCTGTCGGACCGACGCCGGTCAGGATCCGCAACGAGCCGAGGTGGTCGTCCCCTGCCGCCCGCCGGTGGTCGGCGTCGTGCGCGTCGACGACGAGTGAACCGTCCTCGATCCCCGCGGTCAGCGCGGCGATCGGTTCGACGAATGGTTGGTACGGAGCGCCCAGCGCCGAGACACAGCTGCCGAGCAACACCGACGCGTGCTCCGAATGCAGCGCCGTCGCCATTTCCGCGACGAAACGGGACTTGCCGACTCCGGGCTGGCCGCCGATGAAGACGACCTGCCGGAAGCCGCGAGCGGCTAACCCCCAGGCCTCCCGAAGCGCCGCCGTTTCGCGTTGCCGTCCGACGAAGGCCGGATGTTGCACCTGGCCCCATCTGGCGGGCAGCGCGGGGCATTCCCAGCCGGCCATCCGGCTGACGCTACTCGGGCCGTCCGTGACGGTCGATGGTCAGAAATGACCAGTCGGACCACTCGACGGGGCTCCCATTCTGGTCATGACCCGCACCTGCGCAGATATCACGCTTGATGACGCGGAACCCTGGGGATCGCCAGCGGGGCGATCCCCTTCAACAGTGGAGGGCCCCATGCGCTCATCCGTACGCATTCTCCTCGTGCTGTCCCTGGCGGTGGCTGCGACGATCCCGGTGACCGGGCAGGCCTTCGCCGTCCGGACTCACCAAGATCCCGGGCCGGTCGGCCCGGACGCGGTGCTAGCGTGGAACGAGACGGCGACCAGCGCGGCGGTTGCCTGCGGCTTCACGCCAGATGGCAATCCGCCGTACGAGTCTCGGCTCTACGCCATGACCCACATCGCCATTCACGATGCACTCAATGAGATCCGACCGGTGTATCGGCCGTACACCTACGATCCACCGGGAAACCAGCCGCACGCATCGGCCGAGGCAGCGGTCGCGGCGGCGGCGAATGCCGTACTCACGCCTGGATTGGCGCAAATAGCACCCGGATGCCCGTCAACACTTGTCGCGGATACCTACCGGGACCGGCTCGCGGCCATCGCCGACGGGCCGGCCAAGACCGCGGGCATCGCCGTCGGCGTCGCTGCCGCCGCGAAGATCAACGCGGACCGGGCCCTGGACCTGACCGTCACCGGCGCCCCGCTGGCTGATCCCGGACCGCCGGACGGAACGTTCATCCAGGGCACCGCACCGGGACAATGGCGATTCACCCCGGATCGGCCGTTCGCGTTCCTGCCGAATTGGGGCAAGCTCACGCCCTTCACGATGTCCGACAGCAGCCAGTTCGGCCCGAGCGGGCCCTACGATCTGCGGAGCCGCGCGTATGCCCGGGATTTCAACGAGATCAAGAGTCTCGGAAGCGTCAGCTCGACGACGAGGACACCGGAGCAGACCGAGATTGCGCTCTTCTGGGTGAACAGTTCCCCGCTGCAGTGGAATGCCATCGCCCGTTCCGTCGCGACGGACGAGGGCTCGAACATGGGCCTGTGGCAGCACGCCCGACTGTTCGCGATGCTCAACGCGGTGATGGCCGACGGCTACATCGGCAGCTTTGCCACCAAGTACCTGGACCCTGACACCAAACTCTTCTGGCGACCGGTGACCGCGATCCGGGCGGGCAATGCCGACGGGAACCCATTGACCACCGGCGATCCCAACTGGACGCCGTTGCGGACCACCCCACCGATCCCGGATTACGATTCGGCCCACGCCACCGAGGGCGGCGCAGCCGCGGCGGTCCTGGCGGCGTTCTTCGGCGATCGCACGCATTTCTCGGCCTGCAGCATTTCCGAACCAGCGTCCGACAACAGCTGCATCGATCCGAACAATGCCGCACCCCAACTCGTCCGCGAGTTCCGGAGCTTCAGTCAAGCGGCGCAGGAGAACGCAGTGTCCCGGATCTACGTCGGATTCCACTTCCGGAAGGCGGCCATGGACGGTGTCCGGCACGGCCGGTTGATCGGCGCGCACGCCGCTCGGACCACCTTCCGCCCAACGTCGGGCTGACCAGCGATAGCTCGGGCGGCCGATGCTTGCCGGTCCGGGACGGCGACCTGTCGTCCCGGACCGGCGGCGCGATGTGCCACCGAACCCCGCAGCGGCGATGGGAATTCTCGGTCGACCGGACATGGCCGGCAGCCTGCTTCGGTGGCCGCGGTTTCAGCTCGACGCGGCCCGGCCCACCCGCAACGACCAGACCACCAGCGGAACCTGCAGTGGCAATCGCCCATAGAGCGCCGCCCTGTACCAAAACGGTCGGGACCCAGCCCGCAGCGCCATCGAGACATTGGCCGGAAAGACCGCCGCGAACAAGAGCGCGCTGGCCGGTCCGCCGTAGCGCCTGCCCGCCGGATGCGCCAGCAGCGCCGCGCAGACCAACTCGCCGGCGCCGCTGACGGCAACGAGCCCGGCCTTGTAGGGCAGCCGGCGCGGCACGATGGAGATGAACGGTGCGGGGCGGACGAAATGCAGGACGCCGGACGTCGTCAACAGGGTGACGAGGAACAGCCGAATCCGGCGGGTGGTGGTCATCCGCCCATCGTGCCCGCCCGTGTCGAGAGCCGTGCCATTTCGGTCGCGGCCGGCGGCGCTCTGCGTTGGGGGACGCTAGCGTGGCGGCTGATGCGAACCGGCTGGCGACGACTCTTCGTGATCCTCGCGACGGTCGTGCTCGCGCTGTCCGCGGCGTCGTGCTCATCCGCCGAGCGGACAGCGACGCCTCCCTCGTTGACGGTGCCGACGTCATCAGACGCACCAGCGATGACGACCTCGGCGATGACGACCACCTCCGCCGGACTCCGGCCGGTCGGCATCGCCGGGGTCAATGACCCGGATTGCACCTCCGAGGCTCGACCGGTCGTGCTCCTGCACGGCACCTTCTCCACGGTGTCCTCGAACTTCGGGGCGCTGGTCCCGGCGTTGCAGGCGGCCGGCCGCTGCGTCTACGGCCTCGATTACGGGGTGGGCGGCACCCGCCCGGTGGCCGATTCCGCACGCTCGGTCGGCGCGTTCATCGACACGGTGCTGGCCACGACCGGGGCGGACCAGGTGGACGTGATCGGGTTCTCCCAGGGCGGGCTGGTGTTGCGGACCGCCCTGCGCCAGGACGGCATGGCCGGGAAGGTGGCGCTCGCCGTGCTGATCGCGCCGAGCTTCCACGGCACCACGTCGCCCCTGCTCGATGCGCTCCCGGCCGGCGCCTGCCCGGCCTGCGCCGACCAGGTCGCGGGGTCACCCCTGCTGACCGAGCTGGACGCGGGCGGCGACCTGGACGGCGACGTCCGATACGCGGTGATCTCCACCAGGAACGACACGGTGGTCACCCCGGTCGCGTCGCAGGTTCCGGACGGCCCGCCGGACCGGGTCCGGTCGCTGCTGGTTCAGGACCGCTGCCCGGCCGAACGTGTCGACCATGTCGCGCTGCCCGGCGACTCCGGAGTCATCGCCTGGACGGTTGCCGCGCTGGAGTCCGGCGGCACTCCGGATCCGAACGCCCTGACCTGCGGATAAGCCCGGGCGGAGCCGTCGCGCCGACGGCTCGGTCCGCAAGCACACGACCGGGCGACTCACATCGCCCAGCGCTCGGCCGCCGCGCGCTGGTGCCCGACGACAGCGGATTTGGGCAGCCACCAGCCCTGCTGGTAACCTCGAAGATCGTGTGCGCCGGGATCGGCGCGGGCATCAGGAATTATCCCCCCGACGAAACGAAGGCAATCCGGCGTGGCCAATATCAAGTCCCAGATCAAGCGCATTCGCACCAACGAGGCTGCGCGCCTGCGCAACAAGTCGGTCAAGTCTGCGCTGAAGACGGCTGTGCGCCGCGTGCGGAGCGCCGCCGACGCGGGCGACAAGGCCACCGCGCAGGTCGAGTTGGCCGCAGCATCGCGCAGCCTCGACAAGGCCGCGTCGAAGGGCGTCATTCACCCCAATCAGGCCGCGAATCGCAAGTCGGCGCTGGCATCGCTGGTCAACTCGCTCTGACCCGAATTTCGGCACCTCACTGCGCAGATCGGTCCCGTAACCGTCACTAACCGGCACTTACCGGCGTTTTCGGGCATCCACCAGATCGATGACCGCCTTCTCCAACGCGTACTCCGGGTCCGCTGCCGCACCCTTGACCGCGGCGTTGAGTTCGGAGACCACCGCCGTCCCGGCGGCGAGGCCGGCAGACGACCAACCGCGAGCCGTCTTCCGGGCCTTGTCGATCTTCCACGGCGGCATGCCGAGCTGCGCGGCCAGCGCGTAGGAGTTTCCCACCCGCGCCCCGGACACCTTCGCGACGGTGCGCACCCCGTCGGCCAACGCATCGGCGATCAACACCGGCGCCACGCCTACCCCGAACGCCCAGCGCAGCGACTCCAGCGCGGTCGGTAGATCCCCGGCCATGGCGGCATCGGAAATCGCGAATCCGGTGACCTCCGCCCGCCCACGGTGGTACCGGTGCACCGCACTTTCATCGACCATGCCGTTGGTGTCGGCGACCAGCTGACTCGCCGCCGAGGCGAGTTCCCGCAGGTCGGAGCCAACGGCATCGATCAACGCGGCGACCGCGTCCGGCGTGGTCGCGCCGCCCGCCCGGCGGATCTCGGAGCGGACGAAGTCGATCCGCTCGGCCGGTTTGGTGATCTTGTTGCAGACCACCACGGTGGCGCCGGCCCTCGTCATGGTGTCCACCAGCGCCTTGTTCCGGGCACCGCCGGCGTGGTGGACCAGCAGCGTCACACCGTCGACCTGGTCCGCGCAATAGGAAGTGAGCGCCGTCGCCAGGTCCTTCGCCGCCTCCTGTGCGCCCCTGATCACGACCAGCCGCGGCTCGGCGAACAGGCTCGGGGCGACCAGGTCCCAGAATTCCCCGGGCGCCAACCCGATCGCCACCGCGTCCCGCCGTTCCACCCCCGGTTCGGCGCGGCGGGCGGCGGCGGTCGCCCGGGACACCGCCCGGTCGACCAGCAGCATCTCGTCGCCGGTCACCAACACCAGTGGCGGCAGCCCCGGTGCGGCCTCCTGGTCCCTGGTCCCCGTCATGGGACTGATGGTGCCAGGGACCACCGACATCGCTTGGCGTCAGGGCTTGATGACCACCTTGACGCAGCCGTCGGCCTTCTCCTGGAAGGTCTTGTACATCTCGGGCGCCTGCGCGATCGGCACCGTGTGCGTCACCAGATCGAGCACCCCGAGCGGGTCCGACTCGTCCTGCACCAGCGGCAGCAGCACGTCGGTCCAGCGCCTGACGTTGCACTGGCCCATCCGCAGCTGCACCTGCTTGTCGAACATGTCCATCATCGGCATCGGGTCGACCGCGCCGCCGTACACCCCGACCACCGAGACGGTGCCTCCGCGGCGGACCGCGTCCAGCGCCGCGTGCAGCACCGTCAACCCGTCCACCCCGACCGTCTCGAACACCTTCCGGGCGGCCACATCCGGCAGCAGGCCGGCCAGGTTCTGCGCCGCCCGGGCAACGTGCGACCCGTGCGCCTCCATCCCGACCGCGTCCACCACCGCATCCGGACCGCGGCCACCGGTCATCTCCCGCAGCGAGTCGGCGATGTCCGCACCGCTCTCCAGGCCCGCCGGATCGATGACCTCGATGCCATGACGGGCCGCCATCTCCCGGCGCTCCGGCACCAGGTCGACCCCGATCACCCGCCGGTTCCAGTGCTTGCCGATGCGGGCGGCGAACTGGCCGACCGGACCGAGGCCGAACACCGCCAGGGTGCCGCCTTCGGGCGGGTCCGCGTAGACCACCGACTGCCAGGCGGTTGGCAGGATGTCGGACAGGAACAGGTAGCGCTCGTCGGGACCATCCCCGGCGACCTTGATCGGCCCATACTGCGCCTGCGGCACTCGCAAATATTCTGCCTGCCCGCCGGGCACGGAGCCGTACATCGAGGAGAAGCCGAACAGCGCGGCGCCCTTGTTCTGCTCGCGGACCTGGGTGGTCTCGCACTGCGACTGCAGGCCGATGGTGCACATGTAGCAGTGCCCGCACGAGATGTTGAACGGAATCACCACCCGGTCGCCGACCGCGATGTTCGTCACCTCGGCGCCGACCTCCTCGACGACGCCCATCGGTTCGTGCCCGAGGATGTCGCCCGGCTTCATGTACGGCCCGAGGACCTCATACAAATGCAGGTCGGATCCGCAGATCGCCGACGAGGTGACCCTGATGATCGCGTCCGTCGGATGCTCGATCCGGGGATCGGGCACGTCCTGCACTCGGACGTCCCGCTTGCCCTGCCACGTCACTGCCTTCATCGTCAATTCCTCTGCGTTGATCGCTCTGGGAAACGTGGTTCGGTCGAACCGCGTCCGAAGCCGCCTGTTCCCCGCCGCCGCCGGAGCGAACCCCACGAGGCCGCGGGGCGGGGCGCATCCACCCGGTCGGTACGCTTGCGTCCCCGAAAGCCGCAGATGTGACGAGGACGCCCGTGACCAGCATGAAGTTCTCCTTCCGGAGCCCGTTGGGCCGGACTGCCATGGGCCTGCTGGCCGCTGCCCTGCTGGTGGGCGTCACCGCCTGCGGGTCCGGGTCATCGGGGTCGACAGCATCGACCACCGCCCCCGCCAAGTCGTCCACCGTCGCGGCCGGTTCCTCGTCGGCCGCACCGGCCGGCTCCGTGAACTGCGAGTACACCCCCGGCGGCAAATCGGCCAAGCAGGTCGACCCGCCTGACGCGCAGGAACCGACGACCGGCGACGCCACCGCGACGATCGCACTCGGACAAGGCCCGGTGACCATCGAGCTGGATCGGGCCACCGCGCCGTGCACGGTCGGCAGCTTCGTGCACCTCGCCGAGGCCGGCTATTTCGACAACACCCCGTGCCATCGGATGACGGGCTCGTCGACGCTGAGCGTGCTGCAGTGCGGTGACCCGTCCGGCACCGGCAGCGGCGGCCCCGGCTACACCTACGCCGACGAGACCACCCCGACATGACCTATCCCGCAGGCACTGTCGCGATGGCCAACGCCGGTCCGGACACCAACGGGTCGCAGTTCTTCCTGGTCTACGAGGACTCGACGCTGCCGCCGGACTACACGGTGTTCGGCACCATCACCGGCGGGCTGGACGTCATCCAGGGCATCGCCGCCAAGGGCATCACCGGTTCCGGTAACGCCACCAAACCCGTGGAGCCGGTGACGATTTCCACGGTGACGGTCGCCGACTGAGCACTGCGGGCCGGCACCGCTCGGCTCGCAGACCCTGCCGACGACGGCGATTGGTGCGCTACGATCACCGGACAACTGAATAACCCACCTCATCCAGAGGGGCAGAGGGATACGGCCCGATGAAGCCCCGGCAACCACTGTTGATGATCATTTCTCTCGTGACGGCCGCGCGCCGGTAACGAGGCCGATCAGCAGCAGGTGCCACATCCGTCCCGCGTCAGCGGGGAAGATGAGCAGAAAGGCCTCGTCAATGACTACTGTCCTGTCCACCCCTGCCTCGCTCGGCGATTCCACCGCGCCCGGCGGTCGATCTCGGTCCCGCCGTCGCGCTGTCCTGTCGCGAGTGCGGGCATCGCATCGACGCTCGGCCCGTTCTACGCGTGTACCGAGTGCTTCGGTCCGCTCGAGGTCGCCTACGAGTTCGCGCTCAGCGGCGAGGCGCTCCGCGACGCGATCGAAGCCGGACCCAACAACATCTGGCGCTACGCGCCGCTGCTGCCCGTCCCGTCGACAGTCGCGCAGACCCGGAACATGAACCCGGGCAGCACCAAGCTGATCCGCGCCGACAACCTGGCCCGCGAGCTCGGCATGAAGACGCTGTGGGTGAAGGACGACTCGGGCAACCCGACGCACTCCTTCAAGGACCGGGTGGTCGCGGTCGCGCTGGCCGCCGCCCGCGAACTCGGCTTCTCGGTGCTGGCCTGCCCGTCGACCGGCAACCTCGCCAATGCCGTCGCCGCCGCGGCCGCCAGGGCCGGCATCCGCTCGGTGGTGCTGATCCCGAGCAACCTCGAGCAGCAGAAGATCCTCACCACCGCCGCGTACGGCGGCACGCTGGTCGCGGTCGAAGGCAACTACGACGACATCAACCGGCTCGCCGGCGAGATCGCCGCGGAGCAGGAGGACTGGGCGTTCGTCAACGTGAACGTCCGGCCCTACTACGCGGAGGGCTCCAAGACGCTCGGCTTCGAGGTCGCCGAACAACTCGGCTGGCGGCTGCCGCAGCAGCTGGTCGATCCCGATCGCCTCCGGCGCGCAGCTGGTCAAGATCGACAAGGGCTTCACCGAGCTCGGCGAGCTCGGCCTGGTGGAGCCGACGCCGTACAAGGTGTTCGGCGCGCAGGCGACCGGCTGCTCCCCGGTGTCCGCCGCGTTCAAGGCCGGCGAGGACACGGTCCGGCCGGTGCGGCCGGACACCATCGCGAAGTCGCTGGCCATCGGCAACCCGGCCGACGGCCCGTACGTGCTGGACGTCACCCGCCGGACCGGCGGCGCCGTCGAGGACGTCAGCGACGAAGAGGTCATCGACGGCATCCGGCTGCTGGCCCGCACCGAGGGCATCTTCGCCGAGACCGCGGGCGGGGTGACGGTCGGCGTGCTGCGCAAGCTGCTGGCGACCGGTCAGCTCGATCCCGACGCCGAGACCGTGATCTTCAACACCGGTGACGGCCTGAAGACGCTGGACGTGATCGCCGACGTCGTCGGCCCGACCGCGACCATCAAGCCGACGCCTGGCCGCGTTCGAGCAGGCCGGGCTGGCCTGACGCCCGGTGGCCGCGCACGTCGCACAGCGGCGAGCGGCGGCCGCCGGGCTCGGCGTGAGTGCCACGGTCAGGAAATCCGCGAATGTGTCCGAGCCTGATCCGGTGTCACTCGCGTGCCGGCCGATGCCGATGCTCAGCTGGTGAGCCGGACCGCGCCGGCGTGCGCCGACGGGTCGGCCTCGGTGATGTCGATGCCGAACAGCGTGTGCAGCGCCTGCAGGTAATCCGCGCCGTCGCCGGTCCTGGCCAGTTCCTTGGCCCGCAGGGTCGGGGTGTGCAGCAGCGACTGGGTGACCCGGTGCAGCGCCAGCTCCACCTCGGCCGCGACCTCGCTGGGGTACTTGGCCCGCAGCCGGGCCATCTCCTTCTCCACCGCACCCGAGATGTGTTGGCGCAGAGCAACAACGGCCGGATCCAGCCGGCGCACCGCCATCCGCTCCTCGAACGCGGCAACGCCGGCGATCACGATGTCCTGCGCGGCGGTGACGGCCGAGAGGTGGGTCGGGTCCGACCTGCTCGGCGACGGTGTGCAGGTCGATCACCCGGATTCCGGGAACCGCTCTGGCGGCCGCGGAAACGATCCGAGTGCAGCGCGAGATCGATGACCGGCAACGGCTTGTCGCGTCCGGCGACGGCGGTCGCCAGCAGCTGTTCGTCGAGCACGTCCGATGCCCGGCCGCTGCAGGTGACGACGAGATCGGCGGCGGTCACCGCGTCGACCAGTCCGTCGGCGTCGATCGGCGTCGCCCGATGCCGGTCGGAGAAACCGGCGGCCCGGCCGCTGGGCGAGAAGACCGACAGATCGGCGCAGCCGCGGGTGCGCAGTTCGGCGGCGACCACCCGGGCGTAGGCACCGGTGCCGATCACCAGGGCCCGCGAACCGGCGAGATCGACCGGATCCGGCCGACGATGTCCAGCGCCACCGACGCGATCGACCGGCCGGCGGCGCCGAGCCCGGTGTCGGTGGCTGACCTGCTTGGCGGTGCGGGCGGCGGACTGGAACAGCAGGTTGATGGCCGGTGACGCGGTGCCGGCCAGCTGCGCCTCGCGGAACGCCCGGGCGATCTGGCCGCCGATCTCGGCCTCGCCGACCACCATGGAATCCAGGCCGGAGGCGACGGTGAACAGGTGCGCGACGACCGGGGCGCCGACCCGGACCTTGAGCAGGCCGACTGACCTCGTCGACCGGCGCGCCGGTGACCTCCGCGACCGTGGCGGTCACCTCGTCGATGGCGTCGTGGAACCGCACCGCATCGAGGTAGATCTCCAGCCGGTTGCAGGTGGCGACGACCACCGTTCCGGCGATCGGCGAGTCCGGACGCGCGGCCAGCTCACCCACCGCGCGGCTGAGCAGATCGGGATCTCCGGTGAGCCGGTCCAATTGCGTCAGCTCGAGGTCGTGGTGGCTGGCGCCGAGAACCATGAGCATGCGAGTGATGTTACCGGTGGGACACCCCCGAGCGGTACGAAGGTAAGCCTCACCTAGCCTGCACGCATGCCCTCTGACCTGCGGTGATGCCCACACGCGAGCCGGCCGCGAGATGGTGAGGCCGGCAAAGAATGCCGCCGACCCGTGCAGGGCGTCGACACGGTCTGACGCGCGGTGACCGGTCGTGACCGGGAACGGTCGCCGACCCTGCGGACAATCCTGGTGCCCGGTCCGGGCGCCGGGTGACACCATGGAGCGACCATGACCGTCACCCCCGCTCCCACCGCGACGACCAGCACGCGCCGCCTCGGCCACGACCGGCTCAGCGCCGGACGGCCTGCCGCCCACCCACCCGATCCGCGACGGCCGCACCGCCGGCTCCGCGCTGCTGGCCGCCTACCGCGGGCGAGCGGCCGGCAACCCGGCCGGTGTGGTTCATGCGGCAGGCCGGACGGTCGCTGCCCGAGTACCGCACGGTGCGCGGCGGCACCGGGATGCTCGAGGCCTGTCTGACGCCGGACCTGGCCACCGAGATCACCCTGCAGCCGGTGCGCCGGCACCGGGTGGACGCGGCCATCCTGTTCAGCGACATCGTGGTGCCGCTCAAGCTGGCCGGGATCGACGTCGAGATCGTGCCCGGGACGGGGCCGGTGGTGGCGCACCCGGTCCGGACGGCCGCCGACGTGGCCGCGCTACCGCCGCTTGATCCGGCGGCCCTGGCACCGATCATCGCAGGCCGCCGCGGCGACCGCGCAGGCGCTGGGGTCGACCCCGCTGATCGGGTTCGCCGGCGCGCCCTTCACCCTGGCGTCCTACCTGGTCGAGGGCGGGCCCGAGCCGCGAACACCTGCGGACCAAGGCGCTGATGCACGGCGACCCGGCGACCTGGAATGCGCTGGCGGCCTGGGTGGCCGGCCTGACCGGCGCGTTTCTGCGGGCCCAGGCGATCGCCGGCGCGTCGGCGGTGCAGCTGTTCGATTCCTGGGCGGGCGCGCTGTCGCTGCCCGACTACACCAGGTTCGTCGCGCCGCATTCGGCGGCGGTGCTGGCCGGGGTCGCCGACCTCGGCATTCCCCGGGTGCATTTCGGGGTGGGCACCGGGGAGCTGCTGGTCGCGATGCGGGACGCCGGCGCCGACGTCATGGGCGTCGACCATCGGGTGCCGCTGGACACCGCCAACAGCCGGCTCGGTGGCCGAACCCCGTTGCAGGGCAACATCGATCCCGCGCTGCTGTTCGCCGGACCGGCAGCCCTGCACGCGCAGGCCGCCGACGTCATCCGGCGCGGCGCCGCCGCCCCGGGCCATGTGGTCAACCTCGGCCACGGCGTTCCGCCGGACACCGACCCGGACGTGCTGACCCGGCTGGTCGAGTTCGTCCACGCCTTCGAGTGACCAGACCCGCCGTGACCCGCACGCCGCTCCCGGTACGGCCGAGGTCGTGGTGATCGGCGGCGGCGTCGCCGGGCTGGTGGCCGCGCTCGACCTGGCCCGGGCGGGCCTGCGGCCGGTCGTGCTGGAGGCATCGTCAGCGGTCGGCGGCGTCGTGTCGGCGCACCGGGTCGGCGGCCTCGACCTCGACGCCGGCGCCGAATCGTTCGCCACCGGCCGGCCCGCCGTCACCGAACTGGTGGCCGAACTCGGGCCTGGCCGACCGGATCGTCGCTGCCGAACCCGGTGGGCGCCTGGGTCCGGCACGCGCGCGGGCAGCGCGCCGCTCCCGGCGACGGGTTTCCTCGGCATCCCGGGCCGGCCATGGGCCGCCGACGTCCGGCGGGTGATCGGACTGGCCGGGCGTGCTGCGCTGCGCGGCCGACGCCGTGCTGCCGGCCGGCTCCGGGCTGGCCGAACGGCACGACGCTCGGAGCCGTCGTCCGGACCCGGATGGGCCGGCGGGTGCTGGACCGGCTGGTCGAGCCGGTGGCCGGCGGGGTCTACGCGACCGATCCCGACACCCTCGAGGTGCAGACCGTCGCACCCGGCCTGTCACCGGCGATGGTGCAGGCCGGTTCGCTGGCCGGCGCAGCCCGCGCGCTGCGCGGCGGCGGGGAGCGCTCCGGGTCGGCGGTGGCGACGCTGACCGGCGGACTGCACACCCTGCTGCCGCCCGCTGGTCGAGGCCGTGCGCGCCGCCGGCGGCGACGTGCGGACCGGCGCGCCCGTCGCCGAGGTGCGGCGCACGGACAGCCGGTTGGCGGGTCGAGCTGGCCGACGGTTCGTCGATCGCCGGCCCGCGCTGTCGTGCTGGCCGTGCCCGCCGGCGCCGCGGCCGCCCTGCTCGGCACGGCCGATCCGGGCCTGGCGGTGCCGATGCTGCGGGCCCCGATCACCCCGGTGCTGATCTGCACGCTGGTGCTCGACGACCACCGGCTGGACGGCGCGCCGCGCGGCACCGGGGTGCTGGTGTCCGCCCACGCCGCCGGCGTGCGGGCGAAGGCCCTCACCCACGCCACCGCCAAGTGGCCCTGGCTCGCCGAGACGGCCGGACCGGGGCGGCACGTGCTGCGGCTGTCCTACGGCCGGGGCGACCGGCGACCTGCCGGACCCGGCGGATCTGCCCGGCCATCGCGCTCGCGCGACGCGCGGAACTGCTCGGGGTCGGCCTGTCCCCCGCTGCCGTCGTCGACTCCGCGGTGGTCAGCTGGCCGTCCGCGTTGCCCGCGCCGCGGCCCGGGCACGCCGACGCCGTGCGCGAGCTGCGGGCGCGGCTCGCCGCCGCGGGGACTGGCCGTGATCGGCGCGGCCGTCGCCGGCAGTGGGCTGGCCGGCGTGGTCGGCGATGCCCGCCGGGAGGCCGCCGCGCTGATCAAACATCTCGGCGATGTGGCAAGCATCGCGCCCGGCACGGACCCGGTCGCCCCCGACCGCGGCCGACCGGTGAGGGAGGATGGACGGTGACCGTGATGCCAGCGGAGAGCCTGCCGTGGACCGCACAAAGGAGTGTTCGCCAGTGACCACCGAGTCTGTGCCCACCGAACAAGGGCCCACCGAATCTTCGTCCAGCGGCGACACCGCTGCTGCTTCCGAGGCCGACCAGGCCGCCCCACCGCGACCCGGCCGGCCGCGGCCCGGCCCACCGCGCGGGAGATCAACGCGCAGATCGTCTACACCGCGTTCGCGGTGTACTCCCGGGTCGGCGACCTGGACGCCCCGGCGGACAAGGCCACCGGCCGAGCTGGTCGACCTGGTCGCGAGCTCGCCGAGCAGGGCGTCACGCTCCGCGGCTTCTACGACGTGTCGGCCCTGCGCGCCGACGCCGACCTGATGGTCTGGTGGCACGCGCCGACCGCGGAGGCCCTGCAGGCGGCCGCCCGGTCGCTGCGCCGCACCGCCGTCGGCCGGAGCCTGTCCCCGTCCTGGTCGGCGATGGGCCTGCACCGGCCCGCCGAGTTCAACAAGGGCCACGTGCCGGCCTTCCTGGCCGGCGCGGCGGCGAAGAACTGGGCGACGGTCTACCCGTTCGTCCGGTCCTACGAGTGGTACCTGCTGCCCGACGCCGAGCGCCGCGGCATGCTGGTCGAGCACGGCATGATGGGCCGCGAGTACGACCAGGTGCTGTCCAACACGGTCGCCGCGTTCGCGCTCGGCGACTACGAGTGGCTGCTGGCGCTGGAGGCCGACGAGCTGCACGACACCGTCGACCTGATGCGTCATCTGCGCGCGTCCGGGCGCCAGAATGCATGTGCGGGAGGAAGTTCCGTTCTTCTCCGGACGCCGGATCGACGAGGCCGGCGTGGTCGAGGTGCTGGCGTGACGGACAGCGTCACCGTCGCCGGACCGTGGTCCCCGACCAGCCGGCGCCGGCCCCGACCCGTTGACCCCCGGGTACGACGCGGTGCTGCTGGCCGGCTTCGGCGGTCCCGAGGGCCCGGACGACGTGATGCCGTTCCTGCGCAACGTCACCCGTGGTCGGGGCATCCCGGAGGAGCGGCTGGTCGAGGTGTCCCACCACTACCAGGCGCTCGGCGGCTCGTCACCGATCAACGAGCAGAACCGGCTGCTGCGGGCCGCGCTGGCAGACGGAACTCGACGCGCCGCGGGATCGACCTGCCGGTGCTGTGGGGCAACCGGAACTGGGCGCCCTATCTCGCCGACGTGATCACGGCGGCGCACGCCGACGGGCAGGTCCGGCTGCTCGGGGTGGCGACCTCCGCGTATTCGTCGTACTCCTCCTGCCGGCAGTACCGGGAGGATTTCGGCCTGGCCCTGGCCGGCACCGGCCTGGTCGGCTCGGTGCGGATCGACAAGGTGCGGCCCTATTTCGATCGCCCGGGTTTCCGGGCGGCTGTTCGCCGAGGGCACCGTCGACGCCGTCCGGCAGGCGCTGGCCGCCGGCCTCGACACCGCCGACCTGGAGATCGTTTTCACCACCCATTCGATCCCGCTGACGATGGCCGACACCTCCGGTTCCGCCGATCTGGACGATCATCGCCCGGGCGGCGCCTACGTGACCCAGCATCTCGCGGTCGCCCGCGCCGTGATCGACCACGTCACCGCCGAACTCGGCGAGTCCCCGACCTGGCAGCTGGCCTACCAGTCCCGCTCCGGTCCGCCGTCCATGCCCTGGCTCGATCCCGACATCAACGACGTCATCGACGATCTCGCCGCGAGCGGCCGGCGCGGCGTGATCGTGGTGCCGATCGGCTTCGTGTCCGATCACGTCGAGGTGGTGTGGGATCTGGACAACGAGGCCGCCGAAACGGCCGCCAAGCACGGGTTGTTCTTCGCCCGGGTGCGGACACCCGGCGTGGAGCCGCGGTTCGTCGCCGAACTCGCCGACCTGGTCGACGGACCGTCTCGGGCTCGGGTCATCGCCGGTCCGGATCGGGTGCTGCCCGGGGCGAATCCGCCGGCCGGATTTCTGCGCCACCGGTGCTGCGTCAACTCCCGGGTCACCCGGCCGACCACCGCCGCGGTCGACTCCGCCGCCGACTGGGCCGACCTGGACGTCGACCCGGCAGCGTTGGTCGCTCCGGCATCCGCGGAGCAGTATCCATACAGGCACCGGGCCGTGAGCCGGTGAGCGAGCTTGCGAGCGAATCAATGTCACCGCATCGGTCGACGCCGCGGAGCGGGTGATCGCACCGGTGACCGAACGGTCCTGCGGGTCGGCACCCGCGGCAGTGCGCTGGCGCTCGCCCAGTCCGGCGCCATTGCCGCCGTTATCGCCGAGAAGGCCGGTGCCGGCAGCGAACTCGTGCGGGTCAAGACCGAGGGCGACATCAACACCGGGCCGCTGGCCGCGATCGGCGGCACCGGGATCTTCGTCACCGCCGTGCGGGCCGCGCTGGCCGACGGCCGGGTCGACGTCATCGTGCACTCGTTCAAGGACCTGCCGACCGCGCCGGCCCCGGGGCTCACGCTGGCCGCGGTACCCGAGCGGGAGAATCCGTTCGACGCGCTCTGCGCCCGTGACGGGCTGACGCTGGACACCCTGCCGCCCGGCGCCCGGGTCGGGCACCGGGTCGCCGCGGCGGGTGGCGCAACTCCTGCGCCGCCGCCCGGACCTGCATGTGGTACCGGTGCGCGGCAACGTCGATACCAGGCTGCGGTTGGTCAGCGACGGCGATCTGGACGCAGTCGTGCTGGCCGTCGCCGGGCTGACCCGGCTGGACCGGACCGGCGCGATCACCGAGACGTTCGGGCCCGACGTGATGCTGCCGGCCCCGGCGCAGGGTGCGCTCGCCGTCGAATGCCGGACCACCGACGTCGAGACAGCCTGGTACGCGGGCGCTGTCCGGGCCCTGGACAGCCCCGAGGGGCGGGCCGCCGTCGATCGCGGAACGCGCCCTGCTGGCCACGTTGGAGGCCGGTTGCATCGCCCCGGTCGGCGCCTACGCCGCCGTCACCGCATGGCACCCTGACGCTGCGCGCCGCGGTGATCGCCGTCGACGGCTCGTCGCTGGTGGGCGGGGAAAGGTCGGGTTCGGTCGACGACGCAGCGGCGATCGGGCGGGATCTGGCGACCGAACTGCTGTCTCGCGGAGCGGCGGACCTGCTGGGGGCGGCGCGATGACCGGCGACTGGGCGGCGGCGTTTTCCGAGCAGTCATCGGCTGAGCCGCTGTCGGGCTGGCGGGTGCTGATCCCGCGGCCGGTCGACCGGTCCGCCGCATTGTTCGGCGCGCTGCAAGCCGTTGGCGCGCGGGCGGTGTCGGTGGAGCTGATCTCGATCGCTGCGCCGGCCGACCCGGGCGAACTCGATCTGCGGCTGGTCGACCTCGCGGCCGGCGGCTACAGCTGGATCGGGTTCACCTCGGCCAACGCGGTCGACGCCGTGCGGCAACGGTCCGCCGCGCTGGGCCTGAACCCGGCCGTCCCGGCAGATACCAGGGTGGCCGCCGTCGGCCCGGCAACCGCCCTGGCGCTGCGAGGCGCCGGGCTGCCGGTCGATCTCGTTCCGCCGACCGGTGGTTCGGCCGACGCGCTGGCCACCATCTGGCCGACCGCACAGGCCGGCCAGGCGGTGCTGCTGCCGCGATCCGACATCGCCGCGCCGGCCCTGCCGGATGCGTTGACGGCCAAGGGCTATCGCGTCGACGCGGTCACCGCCTACCGCACCACGACGGCGCCGGTGCCGGCGTGGTTGGCCGCGGAACTGACCGGCGGGCTGATCGACGCGGTGCTGTTCACCTCGCCGAGCACGGTGCGCGCACTGGACGGCATCGAGATCGACCCGGCCACCGTGCTGGGCGCGATCGGCCGACCCACCGCCACCGCCATGGCGGCAATCGGGTCGGACCGTGCACTTCACCGCCGGCCAGCCGACTGCAACGGCGCTTGTCGACGGTCTGCTCGACGCCGTCGGCCTCCGATCCCGACCAGCTGAGAAGTGAGTGCCAGCATGACGTTTCCCGGTTCCTTTCCCGGCGTGTTTCCCACCGTTCGGCCCCGCCGGCTGCGCCGCACCCCGGCGATCCGGCGGCTCGTCGCGCAGACCCGGCTGCACCCGGCCGACCTGGTGCTGCCGATGTTCGTGAAGGAATCGCTCACCGAACCGGCACCGCTGACCTCGATGCCCGGCGTGCTGCAGCACACCAGGGACTCGCTCAAAGCGGCTGCGGTCGAGGCGGTGTCGGCCGGTGTCGGCGGTTTGATGATCTTCGGCATCCCCCGCGTCCGGGACGCCGTCGGGTCGCAGGCGACCGACCCGGACGGGATCCTGAACGTCGCACTGGCGGACCTGCGCGCCGAGGTCGGCGCCGACACCGTGCTGATGGCGGACCTCTGCCTGGACGAGTTCACCGACCACGGGCACTGCGGGGTGCTGACCGCCTCCGGTGCGGTCGACAACGACGCCACCCTGCTGCGCTACCGGCGAGATGGCCGTCGCGCAGGCGGATTCCGGCGCCGACATCGTCGGCACCTCCGGGATGATGGACGGCCAGGTCGGCGCCGTCCGGGAGGCGCTGGACGACGCGGGCCACATCGACACCGCGGTGTTCGCCTACGCGGCCAAGTACGCGTCCGCGTTCTACGGGCCGTTCCGCGAGGCGGTGGACTCGGCACTCACCGGCGACCGGCGCAGCTACCAGCAGGACCCGGCCAACCGCCGCGAGGCCGCCCGCGAGGTCGCCCTGGACATCGCCGAGGGCGCCGACCTGGTGATGGTCAAACCCGCGATGAGCTACCTGGACGTGCTGGCCGACGTGGCCTCCTCGGTCGACGTTCCCGTTGCCGCGTATCAGGTTTCGGGTGAATACGCGATGATCGAGGCCGCCGCCGCGAACGGCTGGATCGATCGTGACCGGGCCATCGTCGAGTCGCTGACCTCGATCCGCCGGGCCGGCGCGCAGATTGTGCTGACCTACTGGGCGGCCGAGATCGCGCGGCGCCTGTGGGCCGGCGAAGACCTGTGACCCTGGCTTCGCCCCAGCCGACCAGCACCATGACCAGACACCTGGAGAACCTCTGATGCAGGACACCGCCAGCGCCGCCCTCTTCGACCGCGCCCTCGCGGTGACGCCGGGCGGCGTCAACTCCCCCGTCCGGGCCTTCCGATCCGTCGGCGGCACACCGCGTTTCATGGTCTCCGGTCGCGGCGCGGAGATCACCGATGCCGACGGCAACACCTACGTCGATCTGGTCGGGTCGTGGGGTCCGATGATCCTCGGGCACGCCCATCCGGCCGTGCTGGACGCCGTCTCGGCCGCGGTGTCCCGCGGGTTGTCGTTCGGCACGCCGGGCCCGGGCGAGGTGCTGCTCGCCGAGGAAATCGTCGCCAGAGTGCCCGCCGTGGAACAGGTCCGGCTGGTGTCGTCGGGGACCGAGGCGACCATGTCGGCGATCCGGCTGGCCCGCGGCTTCACCGGCCGGTCGAAGATCATCAAGTTCGCCGGCTGCTATCACGGTCACGTCGACGCACTGCTCGCCTCGGCCGGGTCGGGGGTCGCGACCTTCGCGCTGCCGGATTCCGCCGGGGTCACCGCGGCCACCACCGCCGAGGTGATCGTGCTGCCCTACAACGACCTCGAGGCGGTGCGTGGCGCCTTCGCCGCCCATCCGGGCGAGATCGCCGCCGTCATCACCGAGGCGGCCGCGGCGAACATGGGCGTCATTCCGCCGGAGCCGGGGTTCAACGCCGGCCTGGCCGAGCTGGCGCACGCCGACGGGGCGCTGCTGATCACCGACGAGGTGATGACCGGATTCCGGCTGAGCCGGTCCGGGATGTTCGGGCTGGACGCCGCCGTCGAGGGCTGGCAGCCGGACCTGATGACGTTCGGCAAGGTGATCGGCGGCGGCCTGCCGGTCGGCGCGTTCGGCGGGCGCGCGGACATCATGGCCATGCTGGCGCCGGTCGGGCCGGTCTACCAGGCGGGCACGCTGTCCGGCAATCCGATCGCCACCGCGGCCGGGCTGGCCACGCTGCAGGGCCTGCGACGACGCCGTCTACCGGCACCTGGACGAGACGGCCGGGACGGTCGGCGATCTCGGTCGCGGCGCGCTGGCGGAGGCCGGCGTCCCGCACCGGCTGCAGCGCGCCGGCAACCTGTTCTCGGTGTTCTTCGCCGACCATCAGGTGACGAACTACGACGAGGCGCGCGGCCAGTCCACCGCGGCCTTCGCGGCGTTCTTCCACGGCATGCTCGATGCCGGGGTCTACCTCCCGCCGTCAGCGTTCGAGGCCTGGTTCGTCTCGGCCGCGCACGACGGGGCTGCCCTTGACCGGATCGCCGCAGCGCTGCCCGGCGCCGCGGGGGCGGCCGCGGAGGCGTTGGGCTGATTCACCCCATCGTTCTGCTCGGCGGTCGCGCCGCGAGCCTGCACTGTCGGACACCGGTGGCAGGATCAGCTGCATGCCACCCCGCCGTCGCGCGCCAACGCCGATTCCGATCGACGTCGAAGCGGTCCGCCGAAAGCTCGCCGAGGGCAAGATCGTTCGCGTCGGGATCAGCCGGTCGGCGCAGTTCCCGGACGGCGGCACCGGACGGGTCCGCCGGGTCGGCGACCCCGCCGTCGACGGCGAGGAGTACATCCAGGTTGAGTTGACCCTGAACGGCACCAAGGACACGCTGCCGTTCACGCCTGCGGACCTGACGCCGGCGACTCGCACGGCGCCCGCGGCTGCTCCCAGCCCGACGCGCGCTTCCTCGGCCAAGGCCCCAGCGCCGCGGGCCCGGGAGCCGCAACCGCGGCGGTCGGCGTCAGGTGTGGCGGTTCAGGAGACAAACTCGCTCTTCGGTGACGCCGGTCCGACGTCGCTGCCCACCGGTCCATCGGAGATTGTCGTGACGGCCAGCAATCCACCGCCCGCAGCCCCACTGCCGGCTGCGCCACCGGCGGTGCCGCCAGCACCGGCGGCGCGACCGCCGGCCAAGCCGAAGGGCACTCGCGGAGCGAAGCG
The DNA here is from genome assembly GCA_963695045.1 of uncultured Actinomycetota bacterium. Taxonomy (GTDB): domain Bacteria; phylum Actinomycetota; class Actinomycetes; order Mycobacteriales; family Nakamurellaceae; genus Nakamurella. Next base: position 434,531 of record CAVOFW010000017.1, on the reverse strand, counting down.
GCCACCGGCGGTGGCCATCACGATCGCCACCACCGACACCGATCCACCCCAATGGCGCATCGAGGCCAGGGTCGGGGTTCGGGTCGTGCTCCGCTCCGGGTCGGTCTCACCGGCCCGGGTCTGGGACCTGGTCGGCATGTTGGACGACGAGACGCTGACCCGGGCGGTCGGCACGATCCTCGACGATCAGCGGAAGGCGGCGGTAGCGCGCGCCGACCAGCTGACCGCGGAACTGGCACAGGTTCGTGCCGAACTCGAGGCGTTGCCCAGCGCCAGATGACGCCGGGCAACCCACGTCCTGCGAATCAGCTGGCGAGGGCCTTCGCCTTGAGCTTGTCGAACTCGGCCGGAGTGATCGTTCCGCTGTCGAGCAGGCCCTTGGCCGACGCAATCTGATCCGCGGCGCCGGGGGCTGAGGTCGCGGCCACCGACTTGATGTACTCCGACTGGGCCTTCTGGATATCCCTGGCCTGCTCGATCTGGCGCTCCTGCATGCCCTTCCCGCGGGCGATCAGGTACACCAAGATGCCAATCCACGGAATGATGATCACGAACAGCACCCAGAAGGTCTTCGCTCCGCCGCCCATGTCCTTGCTGCGGAAGATGTCCCCGAAGATCCAGAACAAGCACATGAACCAGGCGAAGAACAGGAAGAACTCGAACAGTGCGACGATGAACGATCCGTTGTCGTTGAACATCAGTAAGCCTTTCGGTGCCAGTTGGCCGGCCCGGTGCGGGCCTACCGCCGAGTTTTGTGCCTCTGCTGCAGGTGCGGCATCCACCGAACAGGGTGAGAGTCATGCAGATTCGGGGACATCGCGCCCGAGGAAGCCGACCAGTCTCTCGATGGCGGGGGCATCGTCGGCGACCGGCTGAGCCGGGCCGAATCGGCCCGGGCGGGCATCATCGGTCAGCTGGCCGCGGACGAATGCGAGCGACCGCGCAGCCACGTCATCGGGCAGCTCGACGGGTTGGCCCGTCGCCTTCGCCAGATCCCAGCCGTGGGCGAGCAGGTCGTACAGCCGGATCTGCAGTCGCTCCGCGCCGGTGGCCGCCCCGAGCGGGCCGTGGTACACGCGTTCGAGGGCTCCAGGCCGCTCGAACTCACCGAGCAGCCGGGCCGCGGATTCGCGGTAGGCGCCGGCGGGGTCGGCTTCGATGTGGTCAGCGGCCGGACGCCTCGGTGGTGGTTCGCCGGCCAGTAACGCGGTAAACACTTTGTTCATCCCGATCAGGTGGTCGACCAGCCGGCGCACGGTCCAGTCCGAACACGGAGTCGGCGACGACCACTGCTCGGGCCGGACCCTGGTGATCAGCTCACCGACCGCAGCCAAAGCCCGGCCGAGCTGCTCGACCAACGAAGGGCCGACCTCGCTGCGCTTGATGTCGCTGCGCTCGCTGTCGCTGCGCTCGATGCAGAACTCGTTGCCTTCCGGGTCGGCCATCACGACCCACCCGGTGCCGTCCGGTCGACGCTGGTCGTCGACCAGCCGGCCACCGATGCCGAGCAGTTGATCGACCTCCTCGTCGCGCAGTCGGTCGGTCGGCACCAGATCGACGTGCACCCGATTCTTGCCGTGTTTCTGCTCGGGCACGGTGATGAACAGCAACGCACAGCTGGCCATCCGGCGACAGCAGCAGGGCCTCCGGGTCGTCGGGCGCGTTGGCATTGTCCGGATCCTGCTCGAATCCGGTCAGCTGCGTCCAGAACTGCGCCAACCGGTACGGATCGGTGCAGTCGAACGTGATGCTCTTGATACGAACTGTCATGGGGGCTACCTCTCAGGCGGCGCCACCCACGGCTGCGCTCAGTCAGCCCCAGGAAGCGCGGGAACGGTGAACGTCACGTTGTCGCACCTCCTCCCACTCGATCGGACCCGTCCAGACTGTCAGAGCAGCGGCCGCTGCGCCACTGCACCGCGCAGATCGCACCGGCCACCGCTGAACGCCACGTCCGCGTTGTTGCACGGCAATGTTGTCGCACGGCAATGTTGTCGCACGGCAATACTGTGACGATGCCCGCCGACCCACGCATGGTGTTTCTCGGCTTCGGGAAATACGCGCGCTCAGAGGAAGATCTTCGCCCTCGAACCGATCCGCGGTGACGACCGTGGGGAGGGCCGGCGGACCAGGGTCTGGGTGGAGGGGATCGCCAGTCCCATCGTCGCGGCCCGCACCGAACGCACCATCCTGGCCGACATGGGTCAGGAGCGGGCCGCGCAGGCGTTCGTCATCGACGAGGCATTGGATCTGGCCGAGCGACTGCCGCCGCTGTCGATGCCGGACGGGTGGATCTCGCCGATCTCGGCAGACGCGCCCGGCACCTGCTGGAGGCGGCCACCAATGCCGCGGCGGAGCGGGAGTAGCCGGACGCTCGAAGCTGCCGCGCCACAGCGCGGCCGGTCGACCAAATGCGTTGGCCGCGCACGGTTCTGCCTGAGGTGCTATACCGTCTCTTAGCCTCGAGAAGCGTCCGTTCACGAAATGTGCGACCGCCAGGGAGAATAAAGTGCCGAAGCCCACCATCGTCCTCGTCCACGGAGCATGGGCCGACGGGTCCAGCTGGAACGCCGTCGCCTCCGAGTTGCAGAGCCAGGACTTCACCGTCTTCACCCCGCCGAACCTGTTGCGCCGAGCGGCGATCGACGCTCCCTACATCGCGTCGTTCATCGCTCAGCGGACCAGCGGTCCGGTCGTCCTGGTCGGACACTCGTACGGTGGCTTCGTCATCACCAACGCCGCGACCGGTAGCGACACCGTGAAAGCCCTGGTCTACGTCGACGCGTTCGCTCCCGACGAGGGTGAAACGGTCTTCCAGATCCTGGGCGGGTCCGGGTCGGCACTGGACGTGCCAGACCCGACCACCGTCCTCGACATTGCCGGTTACCCGGACGCACCGGAGGGTGACGCCGAGGCGTTCCTCAAGTCCGACACCGTACACAATTCCTTTGCCCAGGATCTGCCGGCACGGGACCGCGAGTTGATCGTGGCGAGCCAGCGACCGATCACGTTGAGCGCCAACACCTCCCCTTCCGGCGCCGCAGCCTGGAAGACGGTGCCCAGTTGGGCTGTCGTCGGCACCCAGGACCTCGTTATCCCGCCGGACACCCAGCGCAGCATGGCGCAGCGCGCGGGCGCGACAATCACCGAGGTGGCCGCGTCGCACGTATCGATGGTGTCGCAGCCACAGGTGACCATCGACGCGATCCTGGCCGCCGCGGCTGCCATTGAAGACTGACGAGGTTGGATGCTGGCCGTCAACATCGTCTGGAACGGCGCCGTGTCCGCCAGGTCTGACACGGTGGCCGGTCGGTAGCACCCTGGAAGATTCAGTCTTGGGCCAGCGGCACCCGTGCGAGAAGGGTGGTACCGCTTGTGGTGCTGCTGATGGTGAGGGTGCCGTTGGTGGCTTCGATGCGATCGGACAGGCCGATCAGGCCGGTGCCATGACGGGGATCGGCGCCTCCCGCGCCGTCGTCCCGAACCTCGAGGATCAGCGCGTGGTCGTCAATGCCCACCATCACGTCGGCACGGGTCGCGTTGGCATGCTTGGCGACGTTCGTGAGTGCCTCCGCGACGAAAAAGTATGCGGTGGTTTCGATGTCGCGGGGGAGGCGGGGCGCGGTCAGCTGTAGCCGCACCGGGATGGCGAGGTCGGCGATCATCGATTCGAGACCGATGCGTAGCCCTCCGCTGCTCAGCGAGACGGGCAGGATGCCGTGCACGAGATCACGCAACTCGGTGCTGGCGCGCTCCGCGTGATAGAGCGCCTCGCCGATGAGGTTCGCCGCCGAACCGCTCTTGGCGACGGTGTCCCGGGCGAGTTTGAGGGTGATGATCGTCTGGACGAGTCGCTGCTGCGCTCCGTCGTGCACGTCGCGCTGGAGTCGCCGCCGGGTCTCGTCCGCGGTCGCCACGACCCTGGCCCTGGACGCGGTGAGTTGAGCCTTGTGCTCGGCGTTGGCGATTGCGGCGGCGGTGAGGTCCGCGAACGGCGCCAATCGTTCTTCGGTGCCGGCTGGCAGCGCCGGGCCATCGGTGCTCGTGGTCAGGGCACCCCAGATGCGACCTTCAATGGCGACGGGTACGGCAACGCCCGCACCGACCCGCCGGCTCCGGGCCGTGCCGGGCGACGTGGTACCGAGCAGCGGGGTGTCGGCGACATCCTCGACCCGCACGGCACGACCGAGCAGGGTGGATGCTTCCACCGCGACCGCGCGGAAGACTTCCTGCAGCGCAGCGCCTCTGGCGACGAGTTCGGCGACACGACGGAGTGCGGCCTGCTCATCGACGAGCATCCGCAACGCCGCTCGGGCCTGGGCAGCCGAGATGGCCGTGCCGGCGATTTCAGCGAAGCTGGTCAGACTCTTCTCGATTTCCGCGGCCAGCGGCTCATCCCGGGCGACGACAACGAGAGCCCCCCAGAGGCCGCCCTGGATGGAGATCGGCACAGCCGCGCTGCTGGAGAAGCCAAACCCGTGCGCGACCTGGGGCCAGTGCCCCGTCATTGCCGCCAACCTGTCAGCTCGTGCGGCGCGGCCGGTCCGCCACACACGCTGGACCGCACCCTCGCCCGCGCCGGATGCCCGCATCCCGATCACGAGGCCATCGGGGGCACCGCTCAGCGCCGAGATCTCGGTTGAACCATCGGGTTCGAACCGCAGGACGGTCGTGAACTCGACGCCGGCGAGTTGCGATGCGTGAGCGGCAACGGCCGCCAGGACATCTTCGGTGGGGGCATCCCGGGCGGCGAGCTCGGCGACCCGCCGCAGTGCCGCCTGCTGGTCGGCCAGTCCGTGCAGGTCGTCCTTCGCCTGTGCGGCCGACACCGCGGTCGCCGCGATATCGGCGAAGTCGGCCAGCCGGTGCTCCAGGCCGGCCGCGACGCTGCCCGACCGCTGCATCGCGGCGATCACCCCCCACAGGCTCCCGTCCACCAGAATGGGCGCGGCCGCACCCGCGGTGATCCCCAGCCCGTGCATCCGACCGACGCCCGGGCCGGTCAGATCCTTGTAAGCCTCGACTCTGGCGGGTCGGCCCGACCGAAAGACCTGGCTGACCAGGCCATCTGGTACGTCAGGTGCACGCTCCCCCATGTCAAGATCCGGCGGGGCGTTGTGCCGGGCAACGATGAAGGCGGCACCGGTCTGGTCGTAGCGCAGCAGCGCGGTGAACTCGACATCGAACAGACCGAAGGCCTCGGCGGCGATGGTGTTCAGCACGTCGTCACGTGATGCGCCGCGAGCGACGAGCACTGCGAGCCGCCGCAGGATCGCCTGTTCCTCGGCGAGCTGAAAAAGGTTGATGCGGGCCTGGTCGTGCGCGACCGCGGCGGCCAACAGGTCGGCGAACCCGGCCATTCGGGCCTCCGTGTCGGCGGGAAACGACTGTACCGACGATGATGTCGATGCGGTCACTGCCACGGTGACTCCCCATACCTGCCCGGCGAGCACAATCGGCACCATCACCCAGGTCCCGGTCGAGTCCCTGGCCGGTCGCCCGGTCCGGTGAACCGAACGCAGCTCGTCGTGCAGGCGTACCGGGAACGCCGAACTCGATTCCATGCTCCAGCTGGACACCAGCACCGGCACTTCCGACGTGTCGCAGCGGTACACCGACGCCGTCCGCGCCCCGACGCAGGAGCCCATCTCCTGCATGCCCGTCGCACAGATCGTCTCCAATGCTGTGGTCGCGGTCAGCAGACCGGCGACTCGCCGCAATGCGGCTCGTTCGTCCGCCCGGGCGGCCGGTTCGGAGATCGGCATGCAAGGACCATTGCAGGGTGATCCGGAGACGACAAGCCGCGGTGCAGCGGAACCGGCGGGGGGCAGTCGCTACCGGCGCTCCGGGCTGGCCTGCAGGTACGTCAAGACCGCATGCACGCGCCGGTGTTCCGTGCTGGCGGCACGGATGCCCAGCTTCCGCAGGATCGCGGTGACATGCTTTTCCACCGCTGCCTCGCTGACGTGCAGCGTCTCGGCGATGCCGACGTTCGACTTCCCTTCGGCCATCGCGGCCAGCACCGCATGCTCCTTCGGCGAGAGTCCGTGCAGCGGATCTTCCGGCGCGCGCCGCCCCAGCATCCGCTGGACGACCTGGGCGTCCAGCGCGCTGCCGCCGGCGGCGACCCGGCCGATGGCCTCCAGGAAGGTGCTCAGGTCTCCCACCCGCTCCTTGAGCAGGTAGCCGATTCCGCCGGCGTGATCACCGATCAGGTCCAACGCCAACGACGGCTCGTTGAACTGCGACAGGATCAGCACCCCGGTGTTCGGCAGGCGACGCCGCAGCTCGATGGCGGCGACCAATCCGTCGTCGTCGTGGTGCGGCGGCATCCGCACGTCGATGATCGCGACGTCGGGCCGGTAGGCCAATGCCTTGCGCAACAAGTCTTCCGCGTCTCCTGATTGCGCCACCACCTGCAACCCGGCGTCGGTCAGCAGTCGAGCGATGCCTTCCCGGAGCAGCACGTCGTCCTCACCGATCACGATCCGGAGAGCCGGTGGCAGGTCGGTCAACGTCATCGCCTCACCGTCCCCGTCGGGCAGCGCGATGTCGGTGAGCACCGTATCCGGCCGACGTTCGGCGGCCTTGATCAGCGCGTCCTGCACGGTCCCTGCCTCGCCAACCACGTCGTGTCCCCAAACCGTCAGCAGTCTGGACGCCAGCTCGCGGAAGGGCTCGTCGTCGTCCACCACCAGCACCGAACGAACCATCCACGCATGCTGTCAGCGTTGCACCATCGGACGGGTAGGGCTAGCCCGAACTTCACCTCCGGGCAGCCCGATGTCGTTGTCGGGCCAGCGGGGCTGGTCGACCGCCCCGGTCATTGCCAGCATTCCCCTTGTACCAACCGGAGAAACGCCGCCGCGCATGCGGCCAACAAGAAGGGCACGGTCATGCCAAAGGTCACCGTCGGCCAGGAAAACGGCCACGACATCGAGATCTTCTACAAGGACTGGGGCAGCGGACAGCCAGTGGTGTTCAGCCACGGCTGGCCGCTGACCGCCGACGTGTGGGACGGGCCGGCCAATTTCGTGGCGTCGCAGGGATTCCGCGCGATCGCGCACGACCGCCGCGGTGGTGGCAGGTCCAGCCAGCCGTGGGGCGGCAACGACCTCGATCACTACGCCGACGACCTGGCCGCGGTGATCGAAAGTTTGGATCTGAAAGACATTGTGCTGGTGGGGCATTCCACCGGTGGCGGCGAGGTCACCCGATACGTCGGCCGGCACGGAACGGCCCGGGTGGCGAAAGTGGTCTTGCTCGGCGCGATTCCACCGTTGATGCTGCGGACCGACGCCAACCCCGAAGGTCTACCCATCGCACCGTTCGATCAGATCCGGGACGGCGTGCTCACGGATCGGTCCCAGTACTACCGGGATCTGGCGTATCCCTTCTACGGGGCCAACCGGGACGGGTCTGCCGTTTCGGCCGGCGCCAGGGACGCGTTCTGGCTGATGTCGATGAGCGTGGGCATCAAGGCCGCATACGACTGCGTCAAGGCGTTCTCCGAGACGGACCTGACGGAAGACCTGAAGAGGATCGACGTCCCCACCCTGATCCTGCATGGTGACGATGACCAGATCGTGCCGATCGGGGCCGCTGCCCTCAAGTCGTCCAAGATCGTGCCGAACGCGGTCCTGAAGATCTACCCCGGTGCCCCGCACGGGCTGACCGGCGCGCACGAGCAGGAATTCAACAAGGACCTGCTGGCCTTCCTCACCGACTGATCCCCACTTGGCTCCCACCAGAAAGAAGGCTCACATGGCCGAGAATTACTCAGATTCCCCCACCGTCGCGCTGGTGCACGGCGCATTCGCCGACGGCGGCAGTTTCGCCGGCGTCGCCGAATTGCTGCTGGCGGCGGGCGTCAAGGTTCAGGCGCTGGTCAACCCGCTGCGCGGGCTTGCGGTCGACTCCGCCTACGTCGCCAGCGCACTGGCGCAGATCGACGGGCCGGTCCTGGCCGTCGGCCACTCCTACGGCGGAGCGGTCATCACCAACGCCGCCACATCCACCCCCAACGTCGTCGGGCTGGTCTTCGTCGCCGGCTTCGCCCCGGACGAGAACGAAATACTCGGCGAGGTCGAGGGCACCTCCCGGGACAGTGCCCTCGGTCCGGCGCTGGTCCAGACGCGGTACCCGACCGGGGTCGGCGACGAAACCGCGATCGAGCTGTACGTGAACCCGACGGCCTTTTGGGAGGTGTTCGCCCGCGATCTCACCGAGGCGCAGGCGGGTGTCTTCGGTGCGTCCCAGCGGCCCGTCGCCGCGGCCGCGTTCGAGGAGCGCTCCGGCGTTCCCGCCTGGAAGACGTTGCCGTCCTGGGCGGTCGTGGCGACCGGCGACAAGGCCGCCGGCGCCGACGTCATCCTGTCGATGGCCAAGCGGGCCGGCGCCGATATCCTCGAACTCGACGGATCACACGTGATCATGATTTCGCAACCGCAGAAGGTCACCGACGTGATCCTCAAGGCCCTCGAGAAGCTGGGATGAGCGACATGCCGAATTCGCCGCTGCCGACCGACGCGCTCGCCGGGAAACTGCACCGCACCGAACTGCAGCACCAAACTTCGTCGATCCCCGGAAGGGACATCGTGCAGGTGCTGACCGAGATCCCGGCGGGTGTCGAATCGGGCTGGCACACCCACCCCGGTGAGGAGGTCGGGTACATCCTGGCCGGGACGGTGCAGATGATGATCGAGGGAAAGCCCACGCTCACGCTGCACGCCGGCGACCCGTTCCTGATGCCACCCGGTCAAGCACACAACGCCTTGGACCTGGGTCCCGAGACCGGCAAAATGCTCTCCACCTACATCGTCGAGAACGACCAACCCCTGTCCGTGTTCACTCGCGGCAGCGCAACCTGACCGGGGCCGCATCGTGACCCGGCCGGGTTCCGCCCGAGTGCTCAGCGTCAACGTCGGGCAACCCCGGCCGGTGGTCGCCGGCCGTCACGTCGTCGACACGGCCATCTGGAAATCCGCCGTCGCCGGGCCGGTACTCGTCCGGGGCGTCAACATCGATGGCGACGTCCAGGCCGACCGGTCCGTGCACGGCGGACCCGACAAGGCGGTGTACGCCTATGCCATCGAGGAGGTTCGGGACTGGGAGAGCGAACTCGACCGTCGACTGGAACCCGCGACCTTCGGCGAGAACCTCACCACCGAGGGCGTCGACGTTTCGGGCGCGCTCGTCGGACAGCGCTGGCTGGTTGGCACCACCGTCCTGGAAATAGCCCAGCCGAGGTTGCCCTGTTTCAAGCTGGGCATCCGCCTGGGCGACCCCAGGTTTGTCAGGCGCTTCGCGCAGGCTTCACGTCCCGGCGCCTACCTCCGCATCATCGAGGAGGGCCACCTCGAGGCGGGTGACGAGATTGTGGTGACCCACCAGCCGGACCACGGCGTCACCATGCGTCTGGTTTTCGACGCCATCCTGCTCGACCGATCCCTGATTCCGAAGGCGCTCCAAGCACCTCAGCTGCCAGCCGGCCTCAGGGAGTGGATGACCAGGATCGCCTAGTCGCCTGCGACGAAGTCGTCAGGCGCCATTCGATACAGAGGTCATGTCTGGCCGTAGTTTGCCAGACACTTTCTGAGGGCAGACGGGTCACTCCTGTTCCGGCGGTTCGCGCAGTCGCGCCAGGAACACCGCCAACCCGGGCGCCACCAGCAGCATGACGAAAATCCGCAACACCTGCACGGCCAGGACAAACGTTGCGCTGGTGCCGGTCTCGGCGGCGATGGCCAGCACGGCGAACAACCCGCCGGGTGACGTCGCCAGGTAGCCGGCCAACGGGCTCTGACCGGTCGCGGACGCCAGGAACAGACCCATTCCGGCGCAGCCGAGGATGATCAGCACGGTCAGCGTCAACGCGACCGGCAACACCCGGCCGAGCAGCTTCAGGCTGGCCCTGGTGAAACCCAGCCCGATGCGCAATCCGATTGCCCCGTAGGCGATCTGGGCCAGCCAGACCGGTGTGTGCGCACCGAATGACCAGCCGGCCAGGGTGACCGCCGCGGTCAGCACCAGCGGTCCGAGCAGGGTGCCGGCCGGGATCTTCAGCCGGATCGCGATCAGCGATCCGAGCAGCGCGCAGACCACGGTGAACGTCAAGTCCAGCGCCGGGCCGGCGCCGCCGGACACCGCGATGACGGTTGGATCGGCCGCGGGCGGCGCGAAGACGAACGCGGTCACCAGCGGCAGCGTCGACACGATCAGGACGACCCGCAGATATTGGATGACCGCGACCATTCGCTCGTCCGCGCCGAGGTCCCGGCTCATCGACGTCACCCCGGCGGCGCCGCCGGCGCTCAGGCTCAGCGATCCGGTGATCGGGCTGACCGACGTCCACCGCCCCATCAGCAGCCCCGCGACGACGCTGAGCAGCAGGGTCCCGACGATCACGGCGGCCACCGGCAGCCAGTCGCTGCCCAGGCTCTGCAGGGTGCTCAGCTCCAGCAGCGCACCCAGCACCACTCCGATCACAGCCTGCGCGCCCGAATTCACCGAGGCCGGCAGCACCGTGCGCCAGTTGGTGGTCAGCGCGAAGATCATGCCCGTGACCAGCCCGCCGAACAGCGACGGGGACGGCACGTCCAGCACCGTCGAAGACGAAGCTGCCGCCGATCGCCACCGTGATGATCGCGGTCCAGCGCAGCAACAGTCGCCACCACCGGGTGCCCGACTCGCCGGTCACCCCCTCGTCCGGCTGGGTTCGCGAGTCCGGCCCGGTCGACGGACCAGCCGGACGCCCCAGTGCGCTACCAAGCCTCACCTGCCCTCGAGTTCGATGCGCGGGTACACGGGCCGCCACATGGCATCGTGGACCTGCTGGATCGTGTCGTACAACTCGGTCTGCGAGAACGCCGTGCCCCGGTTGATCGATGGGGACGCGAGAACCGCGCTGCCCCGCACGTTGATCTTGGCCTGCACTCCACCCAGTTCGGGCAGCAGTTCGTACGGTGCGGTGGTCATGTCAATGCCCTCCATGGCTGTTGTCGGGGTTCATGACGTGGCAGTCGGTGTGCTTTTCAGGTGTGACAGCGGCGAACGCCGCCGCAATGACCGCCGCCTGCTCGACCTCGTGCACCCTGGCCGACCCGGCCGACGGCGCGGCCATGGCCCGCCGCGAAACCCGGGTGATGTCGGACAGTCTCGGGATCATCTCCGGCAGAGCCAGGGCCAGGAACGTCCAGGCACCCTGGTTCGCCGGCTCCTCCTGCACCCAGCGAACGTCGGTGGCGCCGGGATATCTGTTCGAGGATCTCGCCCAGCGTTCGGCGCGGCACCGGATACAGCTTCTCCAGCCTGACGATCGCGGTGTCGGTGATGGCGTGTTTCGTGCGGTAGGCATCGAGTTCGTAGTACAGCTTGCCGCTGGTCAGCAGCAGCGTCCGCACCGTCGCCGGGTCGGCGTCCGCGTCGTCGATCACGGGCGCGAATGCGCCGTCGGTGAAGTCGGCGACCGCTGACACCGCAGCCTTGTTGCGCAGCATCGACTTCGGCGTGAAGACGACCATCGGGCGGTGCACGCCGGCCAACGTGTGCCGGCGCAGCAGGTGGAAGTAGTTGGCCGGGGTGGACGGCACCGCGACCGTCATCGACCCCTCGGCGCACAGCTGCAGGAATCGTTCGATCCGACCGGAGGTGTGGTCTGGCCCCTGCCCCTCGTGGCCATGCGGCAGCAACAGCACCACCCCGGATTGCTGTCCCCACTTGGCCTCTCCGGAGGACAGATACTCGTCGATGACGGATTGGGCGCCGTTGACGAAGTCGCCGAACTGCGCCTCCCATGCCACCAACGCGTCCCGGTTCGCCACCGAGTACCCGTACTCGAAGCCCAACGCGGCGTATTCGGTCAGCGCCGAGTCGTAGATCAACACCCTGGCCTGGTCGTCCGACAGGTGCTGCAGGGGCTGGTATTCGGCTCCGGTGTGGTGGTCGATCAGCACGGAGTGCCGTTGCACGAAGGTGCCGCGCCGGGTGTCCTGCCCGCTGAATCGGATCAGGCGGCCGTCCATCGCGAGGGACCCCAGCGCGAGCAGTTCACCGAACGACCAATCGATCCCGCCGGCCCTGGACATCTCCACCCGGCGCTGCAACACCGTCTTGACCCGCGGATGCGGGGTGAAACCGTCCGGGAAGTCGACGGCCACGTCGGCAATGCGGTGCAGCACGGCCTCGCTGATCGCCGTCGCCACCCGCGGCGGGAGTGTTTGCCGGGCCTCCACCGATGGGGATGGCGTCGCCACCGCCTTCTCCAGCTCGCGGACCTCGTTGAACACCCGGTCGAGCTGCTGGTGGTAGTCGCGCAGGGCGTCCTCGGCCTCCGCGGGACTGATGTCACCGCGCCCGATCAGCGCCTCGGTGTAGAGCCGCCGCACGGACCGTTTGCCGTCGATGATCTGGTACATCAAGGGATTCGTCATCGATGGGTCGTCGCCCTCGTTGTGTCCCCGCCGCCGGTAGCACACCATGTCGATGACGACGTCCCGGCCGAACGTTTCCCGGTATTCCACCGCCAGCCGGGCGACCGCGACAGCGGCCTCCGGATCGTCGCCGTTGACGTGGAAGATCGGTGCCTGCACCATCTTTGCCACATCGGTGCAGTATTCGCTGGACCTGGACGCCTCCGGTGCGGTGGTGAACCCGACCTGATTGTTGATGATCACGTGCAGGGTGCCGCCGGTGCGGTAGCCCCGAAGTTGGGACAGCTGCAGGGTTTCCGCGACCACGCCCTGCCCGGCGAACGCGGCATCGCCGTGGACGGCGATGGGCAGCACGGTGTACCCCTGCTCGCCGAGGTTGAGCTGGTCCTGCTTGGCCCTGGCAACGCCCGCCAGCACCGGGTCGACGACCTCCAGGTGCGATGGATTCGCCACCAGGGTGACATCCAGCGAACCTGCTCCTGAGGGCGGCACGTATTTGCCTTCGGCGCCCAGGTGGTATTTCACGTCACCGGAACCCTGGGTTTGCCGGGGATCCATGTTGCCCTCGAATTCGCGGAAAATCTGCGAGTACGGCTTGCCGACGATGTTGGCCAGCACGTTCAGCCGGCCGCGGTGGGCCATCCCGATGACGACCTCGTCGGTGCCGTATTCGGTGGCCTTGGCCAACGCCGCGTCCAGCAGCGCGATGACGGTTTCGCCGCCTTCGAGCGAGAATCGTTTCTGCCCGATGTACTTGGTCTGCAGGAAGGTCTCGAAGGCCTCGGCGCTGTTCAGCCGGGCCAGAATGTACTTCTGTTCGTCAACCATCGGCTTTTCCCGGCGGAGCTCGACGCGCTGCTGGATCCAGGCGCGCTGGGTGGGGTCGAGGATATGCATGTATTCGACACCGACGGTGCGGCAGTAGGAGTCGCGCAGCACCCCGAGCACGTCACGCAGTTTCATGAACTGCCGGTCGTTGAACCCGCCGACCGGGAATTCCCGGTCCAGGTCCCACAGCGTCAGGCCGTGGGTGATGATGTCCAGGTCCGGGTGCCGGCGTTGCCGGTAGTTCAGCGGGTCGGTGTCGGCCATCAGGTGCCCGCGGGTGCGGTAGGCGTCGATGACCTCCAACACCCTGGAGGTCCGGTCCACCTGTCCCCAGCGGCCGGCGTCCAGATCCTGCACCCACCGGACGGGCTCGTACGGCAGTCGCAAAGAGGTGAAGATGTCGTCGTAGAAGCCGTCCTCGCCGATCAGCAACTGGTGGACGCGTTTGAGGAATTCACCGGATTCGGCGCCCTGGATGACCCGGTGATCGTAGGTCGAGGTCAGCGTGATGATCTTGGAGATGCCCAGTTCGGCGAGTGTCTGGTCGCTCGCTCCCTGGAATTCCGCCGGATAGTCGAGCGCCCCGACGCCGATGATCGCGCTCTGCCCCTGCATCAGCCGCGGCACCGAGTGGTTGGTCCCGATACCGCCCGGGTTGGTCAGCGAGATCGTCGTTCCCGCGTAGTCTTCCGCGGTCAGAGATCCGGCACGGGACTTGCGCACGACCTGCTCGTAAGCGGACCAGAACTGGGTGAAGCTCATCGCCTCCGCCGCCCTGATCGGCACCACCACCAGGTTCCGGGCACCTGCCTTGCCCGGCAGGTCGATGGCCAGGCCGAGGTTGACATGGGCCGGGGTCAACACCGCGGGCTTTCCGTCGACGACCGCGAACGACCGGTTCATGTTCGGGAAGTCGGCGATGGCCCGGACGATGGCGTAGCCGATCAGGTGGGTGAAGGACATCTTCCCGCCGCGGTTGCGCTTCAGGAAGTTGTTGATCACGATCCGGTTGTCCGCCATCAGCTTCGCCGGAACCGCGCGCACCGACGTCGCAGTCGGCACTTCCAACGACGCCGTCATGTTCTTCACGACCGCGGCGGCGACGCCGCGCAGCGGGCTGTGCCGGCCGGAGGGCTGAGCCTTGTTCGCCTGCTTGCCTTCTGCAGGGCGGGTCGGTGCCGTGGACGGACCGTTACGCGGGGTCTGGATCGGTCGCGCTGCGGGCGGCGCTGTCGAGATCGGCTGCGCGGTCACGGCGCCATTGCCATTCTCCGGGGCCGGAGGCACAGCGCCGGCATCGCCCCGTCCGAAGTGTTCCCGCCAGATCGGGTCGACACTGGCCGGGTCCGCCAGGAATTCCTCGTATTTCTCCTGGACGTACCAGTCGTTGGGACCGAATTCCAGCGCCGTGGACGTCATTCTGCTCTGCCTGTTCTTGGCTCGTGGGTGGATCGGGATGTGCGGTTGACTGCGGCCGCGCGTGGCCGTCGTCAGTGCGGGCTTGCCACCGCCGTGCGGGATCCAGCGATCTCCAGCAATCGCCGCGCTCGGTCCGCGACCGGGAGATCGACGAATTCGCCGCTGGGCAGGGCGAATCCGCCGCCGCCGGCGTCCTCGAACCCGGCCAGCACCGACTGGGCCCATTCGATCTCGACGGCGCTGGGAGTGAACACGTCGTGCAGGGTCTCCAGCTGCTTCGGGTGGATCGCGGACTTGCCGAAGAAGCCCAGCGAACGCGCGAACTGCGCCTGGTCGCGCAAGCCCGTCGGCGTCATCCAGCAGCGGAAAGACGCTGTCGATGGGTGGTTCGATCCCGGCGGCGCGGGACGCCAGCACGAGATGCGATCGCGCGTAAAGGGTTTGCAGGTTCCCGCCGGTCGTGTTCAGGTCACGCTGCAGATCGACACCGCCCATCGCCAGGAACCGAACACCGGGCACGGCGGCGATCTCCTGCGCGGCCAGCACGCCACGGGCGCTTTCGATGGCGCAGATGATCGGCTTTCCCGGAGCCCGCTTGGTCACCCACTCGCACATCGGCGGCGGATTCCACCTTGGGAATCCGAATCCCGAACGCGCGGTCCGCGACCGCATCGAGATCGGCTTCGCACCAGGCGGTCTGGGCGGCGTTGACCCTGACCCAGGCCGGGTGGTCGAGCAGCGCCTCGGCGACCATGGCGCGGGCCGTCGGCTTCGCCTCCGGCGGGACGGCGTCCTCCAGGTCGAGCATCACCGCGTCGGCGCCGGCCTGGAACACCCGGTTCAGCAGCTTCGCGTTGTGGCCGGGCGCGAACAGGTAGCTGCGGTCCATCAGACGACCCCGTTATCCCGGAGCTCGTCCAGCTTGTCGTCGGAGATGCCCAGCAGTTCGTCCAGCACGCCGGCGGTGTCCTGCCCGAGGCGGCGGCCGCCGTGCCGGATCGAGCCGGGAGTGCTGCCCATCCGGAAGATCAGGTTCTGCATCTTCAGCGGGCCGAGGTCCTCGTCGTCGATGGTGGTGATCATGTCCCGGTCCTGCACGTGCGGATCGTTCATCAGCTGCTCGACGTCGTAGACCGGGGCGAGGGCGGCGCCGGCGGCCTGGAAGGCGGCCGAGACCTCCTCCATCGGCCGGGCGCCGATCCATTCGGCGACCGGGGCGTCGATCATGTCGGCGTGCTTGACCCGTTCCCCGGCCTTGGGGAACCAGGACTGCTCGGCGATGTCGGGCCGGCCGACCAGGTTCATCACCCGTTCCGCGACCGAGGTGGCGCTGGCCGAGATGGCCACCCACCGGCCGTCGCTGGTCAGGTAGGCGTTGCGGGGGGCGTTGTTGCTCGACCGGTTGCCGTGCCGGCCGGAGATCGATCCCGAGTTGGTCGTAGACGCTGGGGCCGGGGCCGAGGATGCCGACCAACGGTTCCAGCAGCGACAGGTCGATCACCTGTCCGCCGCCCTTGGCCACGTCCCGGTGGTACAGCGCGAGCATCACCGCGTAGGCGCCGGTCAGGCCGGCGACCCCGTCGGCCAGCCCGAACGGCGGCAGCGTCGGCGGGCCGTCCTCCTCGCCGGTCTGGTGGGCCAGGCCGCTCATCGCCTCGGCCAGCGTGCCGAACGCCCGCCGGCTGGCGTACGGGCCCTGTCTGGCCGAACCCGGTGACCCGCAGCACCACCAGGTCGGGTTGATCTTCTGCAGCTCATCGGGCCCGAGGCCCCATTTCTCCATCACGCCGGGCCGGAAGTTCTCGATCACCACGTCGGCCTGCGCGACCAGCCGGCGCAGGATGTCCTGGCCCTCCGGCTTGCCGAAGTTCAGCGTGATGGTCCGCTTGTTCCGGGCGATCACCTTCCACCACAGGCCGTGCCCGTCCTTGGACAGGCCGTGGGTCCGGGCCGGGTCGCCGCGGGGGTGCTCGACCTTGATCACGTCGGCGCCCCAGTCGCCCAGCAGCATCGCGGTGATCGGCGCGGCGTAGACGGTGCCGAGGTCGAGCACCCGCAGGCCGGCCAGCGGGCCGGGGGTGGTCCGCTGTCCGTCGTCGGTGGCTGGATTCGGTACTCGTCGGTGGCAAGGGGTTCGGCGGTTGTCGTCATGTCTGCTCACTTTCGGGAGAGGGTGGCGGCGCGGTGGACGTCACTGCTGGGCTTCGCGTCAGCCGATCGGGATGACACCGAGCCCAATGGCGACCGCGAGCATCACCAGCGAGCAGACGACGGCCCGCCAGATGACCTTCTTGTGGAAGTCGGCGAGGTCGACCCTGGCCAGCGAGATCAGCAGCAGCATCGCGGGGACCAGCGGGCTGGTCAGGTGCACGGGTTGCCCGACGATGGAGGCCTGGGCCATCTCCACCGGGCTGATGCCGTAGTGGCCGGCGGCCTCGGACAGGATCGGCAGCACCCCGAAGTAGAAGGCGTCGTTGCTCATGAAGAAGGTGAACGGCATGCTCAGCAGGCCGGTGATCACCGCGAACCAGGGACCGAGGCCCGGCGGCACGGCGGCGACGATCGCGTCGGCCATGGCGGTGACCATGCCGGTGCCCTCCAGCACGCCGACCAGCACGGCGGCGGCGAAGACCATGGCGACGACGGCGACGATCGAGCTGGCGTGCGCCTTGACCCGTTCGGACTGGTCGTGGTGGTTGGGGAAGTTGACCACCAGGGCGATCGCGGCGGCGATCATGAACAGCAGGGCCAGCGGGAAGACGTCCATGCCGAGCATCACCAGCAGGCCGACGGTCAGCGCGAGGTTGAACCAGATCAGCTTCGGGCGCAGAGTCTTGCGCTCCGGGTCGAGCCCGGACGCCATGTCGGAGTTGTCTTCCTCGTAGTCCAGTTCCAGGTCGGCGGAGCCACCCGGGCGGGGCGGCAGGATGCCGAGGCCACGACGACCGCCATTACTGCCACCGCTGCCACCCTGCTGGGCGCCGAGGGAGACGGCGACCGATTCCAGGGTGCGGCCGGAGTTCTGCAGCCGCTTCTTCTCGCGGCGGCCCATCAGGAAGGCCAACACCAGGACGGTCGCCATCGCGGCGATCATGCCGGGCACCATCGGGATGAACAGCTCGTTCGGGGAGACCTTCAGCACCGTTGCGGCGCGGACCGTCGGTCCGCCCCAGGGCACGATGTTCAGCACGCCATTCGCCAGGCAGGCCACCACGGTGAGCACCACCGGGCTCATCCCCAGCTTCAGGTAGATCGGCAGCAGCGCGGACACCGTGATGATGAAGGTCGTCGAGCCGTCGCCGTCGAGGGAGACCATGCCGGCCAGCACCGCGGTCCCGATCACCAACCGGACCGGGCTGTTGCCCGACCACCCGGAGGATCAGCCGGATCAGCGGGTCGAACAGACCGACATCGATCATCAGCCCGAAGTAGATGATGGCGAAGAACAACAGCGCCGCGGTCGGCGCGAAGCTCTTGATCGCGTCCATGATCGAGTCGGTGACCCGCCGTCCTCCGGCAGCACGGCGGCGCCGAACTGCACCGCCACGATCCCGAAGACGACCGGCACCAGGATCAGCGCCACCACCGGCGTCAACCGCTTACTCAAAATCAAGTACATGAATACCGCGATCATCAGAAATCCGAGACCGATGAGCATCAGTGCCCCTCTCGCTAGTGACTGTATGAACAGACCCTAGGGAGGCGAAGATTGTCTTGGCACGCTTGCGAACGCAATACTCTTTGAGAAATCAAACGCAAGTTGTGGTCGTTGTGAACATGGTGGACGCGGCAGACAATTGCGCTTCAGCGCAGCCGGTACAGCCGCTCGGGGCGTCCGACGCCGTACTTCAGGCTCACCTCGACCACCTTGGTCTGTTCCAGATGCTCGAGATAGCGGCGCGCGCTCACCCGGGAGAGCCCGATGCGCTGCGCGCATTCCGTTGCCGAGATCGCCTCGTCCTTGCTCAGGATGGCCAGCACTGCGACGGCCGTCTCCCGGCTCAATCCCTTGGGCAGTTCGGCCTGATCGGCGACACCGGATTCGGCCGGCAGTCCGAAGAGTTGGTCGATCTGTTTCTGGTCCGCAACGTCGGAGCGTACTCAGCGCCGATCGGGTCCGCCGGTAATGCTCGAGCCGTTCCCCCAGCGCCTCGTATTCGAACGGTTTGACCAGATAGGACACCGCGCCGCCCTGCATTGCCTCCCGGACGGTGTCCACCTCCCGCGCGGCCGTCACCACGATCACATCGACGTCGGGGAATTCCTGCCGGGCCCGGCGCAGCACCTCGATCCCCGTCATGTCCGGCAGGTACACGTCGAGCAGCATCAGGTCCGGGTGCAGTTCGGTCAGTGCGGCCAGTGCCTCGGTGCCCGTGTGCACCGTGGCCACCACCCGAAACCCGCTGACCGTGGCCAGGTATCGGGTGTGAATCTTGGCCACCATGAAATCGTCGTCCACCACGAGGACGGAATACTCGCTGGCCGGCGCGCTCATCTCATCACCCCGTTCGCTGACACGGGCGGAATTCCCGCCTCGTCGATTTGTCGTCGCCGACGGCAAACGATTCGGGTGCGGCGCGGGCGCGCACCGGCAGCACCGCGGTGAACACCGCGCCGTCCGCGTACTGCACTCCGACCGCCCCGCCGCGTTGCTCGCAGATCCGGCGGACCAGGGAAAGGCCGATGCCGCGACCGCCCACCACCGCCGCCGATTTGGTGCTGAAGCCGCGATCGAAGATCCGGTTCGCCGCGTCCGGCGACACCCCTGGTCCGGAATCGGAGACCGTCACGTGCACATCGGTGTCGTCGGCGGTGACCTCGACCTTGATCGGACGCATCGGCCAGATTGGCGACGGCGTCCAACGCGTTGTCCACCAGGTTTCCGACGACGGTGGCCACGTCGGTCGACAGGTCGGCCGGCAGTCGGGGGCAGCGGGTGGCGGGCGAGATCTCCAACTCCACCCGGGATTCGGCCGCCAGGCTGGACTTGGCCACCAGCAGCGCCGCCAGCGGTGGGTCCTCGATCCGGGCGGTGACGGCCGAGTCGACCTCCGCCCGGCGGCGGGTCAATCCCGCCACGTAGTCCCGCGCCTCGTCGTACTCGCCCAGCTGCAGCAATCCGGAGATGACGTGCAGTTGGTTGTCGAATTCATGGGTCTGCGCCCGCAGGGTGTCGGTGGCGTTCCGGGTGGCGCCCAATTGTCGTTGCACGGCAATCAGTTCCGACCGATCCCGCAGGGTTGTCACGGTTCCGGAGGAAACTCCGGACCGGCCGCCGGTGCGTGCGGTTCGCCGGTTCACCACCAGCACCCGGTCGCCGTGCACGACCACCAGGTCGATCCCGGTGCGGTCGCCCCGGATGACGTCCAGCAGATCCGCCTCCAGGCCGAGATCGCCGACGTCGCGGCCGACGGCGTCGTCCGGCAGGTCGAGCAGCGATCGAGCGCCGTCGTTCGCGACGGTGACCAGCCCGGTCGGTCCGACACCGAGCACACCCTCGCGGATGCTGTGCAGCAACGCCTCCCGGTGGTCGGCCAGGCTGGCGATCTGGGCCGGCTCCAGGCCATGGGTCTGCTTCTTGACCCGGCGGGCGAGCAGCCAGGACCCGGCCACCCCGGCCGACGCGGCCAGCAGAATCAGCAGCAGCAACTCGGGCACGCCCGGAGCGCAGAATGCTCCAGGTGTCCGGGTACTCCTCACCGACCAGGGCGAGGCCGATCAGCCCCCCGGAGTCGGAGTAGATCGGGACGCTCGCCGCGATCAGCCGTTCCCCGCCGAGCGTCAGGTCGCCGTCCCACGACCGCCCGGTCCAGGCCGAGTCGTCCGGCAGGGTCAGCGTCGTCCCGATCAGCGTCGGGTCGGTCGAGGTGATGATCTGCCGGTCGACATCGGTCAGCAGCACCACCGTCGCTCCCGACTGGATGCGAGCCGCCTCGGCCGTCGGAGCCAGCTCGGTGGCTGGGTTGAGTGCTTGACCATCCCGCTTGACCAGCGGATTGCCCGCGACGTTCTCGGCGGCGCCCAGCACCCGGTCCCCGCTGCTGGACGCGAACTGCGAGGTCGACTGCCGCACCGAGACGGCCCCGGCGACCATCAACACCAGACCAACGACACCGAGTTGGAACAGCAGGAACTTGCCCGCCAGCGTGCGCGGCATCAACCGACGCCACCGGGACATCCTGGCCTCCTCGCCGTGTGAAGAGCCTACCCGCCACCTGGCTCGATCAATTGGCCGCATGACCACAACGACCACAACGCCCATTACTGCCGCAACGGTGACGGGCGACTACCGCGGCGTCATAGTGATAGCAGTCATACCTGCGGAGCCAACCACGGCTGCGCCCGATGAGCAACGAGGCCGAATCAATGCGACACGGACGATTGGCGGCCTTGGCGCTGCTGCTGGTCGCGATGATCGTGCTGTCGGCCTGCGGGACGACCGGGGCGGATGAGCGGCTCCGGGTGATGGTGCCCAACAGTCCGGGCGGCGGCTTTGACGTCACGGCCCGGACCGCCGTCAAGATTGCCGAGTCCACCGGCGTCACCGGCGCGGTTGAGGTCTTCAACCTCAGCGGCGGCGGCGGCGTGCTCGCCCTGAGCAGGCTGATGCACGAGAACGGCAACCCCGACCTGGTGATGATGATGGGTCTCGGCGTGATCGGCGCGACCGTGACGAACAGGTCAACTGCCTCGGTGACCGATGCCACCCCGATCGCCCGGCTGATCGAGGAGCAGGAGGGCATCATGGTGCCGGCGGATTCGCCGTACCGCACGATCGACGACCTGATGACGGCGTGGCGGAGCCACCCGGACGAGTTCGTGGTCGGCGGCGGATCGTCGATCGGCGGACCGGACTATCTGATGTCGATGGAACTCGCCGAGGCGGTCGGGCTCGACGCCGGCCAGGTCATCTACCGATCCCACGACGGGGGTGGTGAACTGCTGCCGGCAGTCCTGAACCACGAGATCACCTTCGCGGCGTCCGGGGTCAGGGAGTACACCGAGCAGATCAGGTCCGGGCAACTGCGGGTCCTCGCGGTCTCCGGCAGCACCCGGGTGCCGAACCTCGACGCGCCCACCCTCACCGAATCGGGAATCGACGTTGTCTTCGCCAACTGGCGCGGCATCATCGCGCCGCCGGACATCACCACCGCCGAGAAGGACGCGCTGATCGACACCTTCAGCAGGCTGGACCGGACCGCCGAGTGGCAGGCGGAGCTGACCAGGAATGGCTGGACCGACGCCCTGCTGACCGGCGACGATTTCGGGGCGTTTCTGGCGGAGCAGGACCGCGCAGTCGCGAGCACCCTGCATGAGCTTGGCCTGTAATTGCTCCGTGGGCGTCGTGATGCGGCCAATCGAGCCCATCCCACCACTACCGTGAGCCACTCTGACGAGCAATGGATAACTCTTTCGAGAGCTATCACTCTTTCGCCGCGCAGATCTATGCTTTCTGTAGTCGTCAATCGTCAGAGGGAGCGCATCATGACAACACGTTCGCCCATCCCCGTCACGGCCACCCACGACATCCTGCAGCGGTACGCGCCGCCGATCAAGGCCGGCACGCGCGGCGAGATCACCCACGTCGGCGGAGCGTCCACCGTCTCCTACACGGTCATGTTCTGGCCGGCGGGTGGTGGCGCCGTGACCTTGCGCGACCTGGGCAGGATGGATCTACGAGAGGCCTGAGCAAGTTGCGGGCTCACCTGCGTGGATGTGAAGGTGCAAGTCCTTCACGTTTCCATGGCCTTCGAAG
Organism: uncultured Actinomycetota bacterium; assembly: GCA_963695045.1. Classification (GTDB taxonomy): domain Bacteria; phylum Actinomycetota; class Actinomycetes; order Mycobacteriales; family Nakamurellaceae; genus Nakamurella. The sequence goes on along the minus strand of CAVOFW010000017.1, from coordinate 412,097 downwards.
AGGGCCATCTTGTAGCTGAATTCGTTGAGAAGTGTTTCGAGGCCGACGAATTCGCCGAGGACGCCGTTGATCAGCATCATGTGGTGGATCAACGTGTAGCCGTCGGGTTCAGGGACGCCGGACGAGGTCGCGCCGATTCGCGTCACGCTGCGGGTCGTAGTCCCCGTCTGCGGGGCTGGTCGTCGATGGGGGTGACCGTTTCGCGGCCCAGCGCCGCGCCCTGCACGAGTACCCCTCGGGGAAACCCGGCCAATTGTTCGCGACTGTCGATTCCGGCGAAGATGCACAGCAGCCCGAGGTCCTCGGCGAGTCCTGCGACCGCACGGACGATTTTCGCGTTGACGGTGTCATCCGGCAAACCCTTGGTGAACGACCGGTCGATCTTGATCGCGTCAACGGGAAGAATGGCGAGCTGGCTCAGCGTTGAGTGACCGCTGCCGAAGTCGTTGATCGCGATACCCACCCCGGATGAGCGCAGCTGCGTGAGCTGGCGCAAGGTGGAGGACCCGGCCTCGATCAACACCGATTCGGTGAGCTCGAGGACGAGGTCCGATGGCTGTAGGCAGTGTCGTTCGAGGGCGGCCCAGACCAGGGCGGGCATGTCGGCCTGCTGCGCCTGCCGGGCGCTCATGTTGACCGCCATTCTGGCGCGGTTGCCGCCCTGGTCGTCGGCTCGCCAACCGACCAGGGCGGCAAGCGCGGTGTCGAGCACCGCTTCGCCGAGCGGGCCGACCAGCGCGGTGTGCTCGGCGACGTAGGTGAACACCTCATGCCGGATCGGCTCCCCGGCCGGGTCGGTCAGCCGGGGCAGTGCCTCGAAGCCGGCGAGCCGGCCGCTGTCCAGGTCGATCACCGGCTGGTAGGAGACGGTCAGCTGCGGGTGGCCGGGCCCACCGCGGTCGAGGGCGGCATGCAGGGCCCGTTCGGCGGTGGCCCGCTCGAAGATGCCCGCCCGGAGCGAGTCGTCGAACGTCGCCACGCGGTTCTTGCCGCTCTGCTTCGCCCGGTACATTGCCATGTCGGCGTCGCGCAATGCGTCCTCGGCCAGGCCACCCGCCTGGGCGAAGGTGATCCCGACGCTGACCGAGATCACGTGCTCCCGGTCCTGGTAGTGGATTGGCCTGGACAGCTCCACCTTGACGCGGTCGGCGATCTCGGTCGCAGGCTCCCGCTGCGCATCGGCCCCGGGTTGGATCAAGCCCCCGTCGCCGACCGGTTCCAGCACGATCACGAACTCGTCGCCGCCCACCCGGGCGACCGAGTCGCCGGCGCGCAGCACGGAGCTGAGCCGGGCGGCCGCCTCGACGAGTACCGCGTCACCGGCGGCGTGTCCGGCGGTGTCGTTGACCCGTTTGAAGTCGTCGAGGTCGCAGAACAGGATCGCGACCTCGCCCCCGTGGCGGTCGGCGCGGTCGAGCGCGGAACTGATTCGTTCGACGAGCAGGCGCCGGTTCGGCAGCCCGGTCAGGGGGTCGTGCAGCGCCATGTGGGCCATTTGGATTTCGGCCAGCCGGAGCAGTACCTGGTCGATGTCCCGAGCAAGTTCGGCCGCTTCCGCGAGGTGCATTTCCGCCCAGGGTGCGCTGCGGTTGGTGACCGTCTGCCGCCAGCTGTCGAAGGAGGTCCGGGGCGACAGCGTCGACGGCCGGTTGTCGGCGGATTGCGCGCCGAGCCAATCGACCGTGTGCAGGATCTCGCGGCGGAACCAGATCAGACAGTCTCCGGCGTTGCCGAACGGCAGCACGAACACTCCGGCAACCTCCGGCACGATCTGGGATAGGTCGGGCCGGTCGATGGCGAGTGCGTCGCTCAGCAACGGCGTCAGATCCTTGCCCGCCGGCGTCAAGGCGGCCAGCAGCGCGATCGTCTGGGAATAGCCGGGTGTCCGGCCGATGGAGGTGAGCCGGTGGTGCAGGCAGACGGTCGCCCCGTCGGCGTGGATCAGGTCCAGCACTGTCACGGACCGGTCGGTCAACCCGGCTGCCACGTCAAGATCGGCGCTCATCTGATCGGCCAACAAGTCGCGGACCTCCTGTGCCGCAAGTCGCTCGGTCAGAGTCTGAGTGCGGGTGTTCGCCCCCAGCTGGAGGGCCACCTGCTTGCCCAGGATTTCGCAGGCCCGCCGCAGCAGGAACGGAATCCGACGGGGCGTTCGGTGGGCGCAGGTGATCAAACCCAGCAGCCGGCCGTCCAGCACCAGGGACATCGTGAAGCTCGCCCCCTGACCCATGTTGCGCATGAACTGCAGGTGGTACGGCGAGACGCTGCGCAGCTCGGCCCGGCTCAGGTCGAGCGGCGCACCGGTTCTCGGGTTGTTCACCGGGACCAGCGCGGCGGGCCGGTAGTCCGTGCACGCGATCAGCCCGGAACCCTTCAGCAGGTACAGCCGCCGGGCCTGCGCGGGTATGTCGGATGCCGGAAAGTGCAAACCCAGGTAGGGGGTCATGCCGGCCGCATGGTCGTCCGCGACCACCTCACCGTGATCGTCGGGGTGGAAGTGGTAAACCATCACCTGGTCGAAACCGGTGAGCTGGCGTATTTCTCGCGCGGCCAGTGTGCGCAGTTCTGCCGAGTCGGTCGTTCCGGCCAACCGCTGCAGGGCGGCGTGCAGCAACGGCAGGGAAGCTGAGCCGCTGAAATCCGCTTGCGCCGGTTCGAATTCGACCACACCCACGTCGTCGGTTCGACAGAGTATGACGTCGAAATCCCGACCCTGAACCCTTGCCGCGAGCGGGTTGCGCCCGGACGACGCTCCGTTCGCGAGTCCCGCGCGCAGGGTTGCCGGAAAGTCGGACCCGACCAAGGCGCCGGCACTTGTTCCGATCAGCTCTGCGGCGATCACCCCCAGCACGTCCACCGTGTTCTCGCTGGCCTGGATGATCTCCAGGCTCTCCGGGTCGACCACCAGCAAGGCGCCGTGTGGCTGAATGGCACCCGGCAGGTGGATGGGTTCGCGCGCGCATTCCGCGAGCCTGACGTCCTCGTCCTCCGCGACGACCAGCGGCCCGACGGCCGTCATCGCTGCACCGCGGGACGGGCCAGCTGGCGGGCGAACACGGCGAAGGTCAACGAGGCACCGGCGACGACAGTGTCGCAGTCGCCGTTCTGCGCATCGAAGCGGCGCAACGCATTTCGCACCGCTGGCCATTGGTGACCCCGGCCCCGGCCGGTCAGGAATGACATCGGCACCGCGCCGATAGCGGAACGCACGATCCCGGCGACGACATGGCCACCGAGAGCGGATCCCTCCAGCACGTAAAGGCAGCCCAACGCGTGGCCGACATCCGGGAAGGGCGGCTGCATCGTCGGCGTGGTCGGCGTCACTCCTAGTGCATCGAGATCGGCGACCAGAAGATCGGCCCGGCAGTGCTCGGCGATGGTGATCCCGATATCCACCCATGCCCGGTGCAAGGTGGGCCCCGAAAGTTGGTGCTCAAGACCGGTGTGGAGTCCATTGAGCGCGTCCAGCAGACAGATGTAGTCGGTCAGGGTTCGAACCCGTCCTGGAATATCGGCAACCGACTCGACATGTTCGTGACAGCGCGCGGTCTCAGAGCGCAACCGCTCCGACAGAGCCTGGTTGCGCCGATCCACAACTGGCACCCTCACACCGGCCACAAGTCCACCTGGCTTTCCTGACCCCACAACGCGGAGGGACCCGTTTGCCCGCCGTCCAGCCATCGGCGACCTTCCAGCAACTATAACAGTGCGTGTGCGTTCGGATACTTTCCGTGATCTCGGGACTTCACGGAACGCCGCAGCTGAGGGTTCTTGACCGAATAGTCCAGGACCGTGAACTTCAGTGCCGCGACGCCAACCGTCGATCCCGCGCTCACCGAGCCGCCGCCGACGCGCCTCGGGTGGCCTCGGTCAGCTCACCGTCAACCAGCCCGACCGATACGTCGCCCTCCTCGTCCGTGCGCAGCACGCTGCCCACCCCGTCACGAGCCAGCAGGTCGAGGGCGCGTGGGCTCGGGTGCCCGTAGTCGTTGTCGACGCCGACCCCGATCACCGCCACCGACGGCGAGACCGCACGGACGAACCGGTCGAGCAGCTTGGACGAACCATGGTGCGGCACCTTCAGCACGTCGGCATCCAGATCGACCCCCGTGTTCAGCAGGGCCTGCTGCGCCTCGATTTCGACGTCTCCCGTCATCAGCATTTTCTCCCCGTTCCGCTGCGCCATCAGCACCACCGAGTCGTTGTTCGGGTCGGAATCGGTTCCAACAAAGGCCTTTGCCGGCCCCAGCACGTTCAGCGACAGCTCCCCGCTGGCCCAGCGGATGCCGGGCCTCAGCTCGACAACCGAGATTCCGCGGTCGGCGGCCTGCCACTGGATGTCGCGCCATGCGGTCGCCGGCTCCCGGCCGGGCCCCACCGCGATGGCGCCGACAGTGCGGCCGTGCATCGCCCCGACCAGCCCGTCGACGTGATCGGCGTGCAGATGGGTCAGCACCAACAGCGCAATGGTGCCGATGCCCAGCCGATCGAGACAGGCGTCGACCAGGCCAGGGTCCGGACCGGTATCGATCACCACTGCGGTGCCCTGCTCGCCGGTCGACAGCACCATGGCGTCACCCTGGCCGACCTCGCAGGCGGTCAGCAACCAGCCCTGCGCCGGCCAGCCCGGCGCGATGATCCGGGTGGGCACCGCGATGAGCGCCACCCCCGCGGCTGCGGCCGCGAACAACTCGCGAAACCTGCGATGACGCAACAGGATCACCATCGTGACGGACAGACCCGTCAACACCGCCGCGCCGGTCGGGGTGGCCGGCCATGGGACCGTCGCGTTCGGCCAGCGGGCCAGCCGGTGCGCCACACCCGCGATCCAGTCGAGCAGCGGCGCCGTCAGGTGGGCGAGCACCGCCGCCGCTCCTGACCACCAGGGCCCGGTGACGGCGCAGCACACTCCGAGCACCAATGCCGGGGCCACCACCGGCGCGACCAGCAGATTCGCCAGCATGCCGACGACCGAGATCGACCCGCTGATCAACACGATCACCGGCATCGTGACGATCTGAGCGGCCGCCGGCACGGCCAGGACGTCCGCCCAACCGCCCGGAAACCCCCTGCGCTGCAAAGACTCCGACCAGGTCGGCGCGATCAGGATGAGCCCACCGGTAGCCAGCACCGACAGCGCGAAACCGACGCTGACCGCTAGCTGCGGGTCGATCAGCACCAGCGCGATCACCGACGTCGCCAGCGCCGGAACAACGGACCTGGTCCGCCCGGTGAGCAAAGCCAGCATGGCGATGCCGCCCATCAGGGCGGCGCGCAGCACGGACGGCTGCGGGCCGACCAGAATCACCAAACCGAGCAGGGTGACGGTTCCGCCGATCGCTGCGGTACGAGGACCGAACCGACGCAACACCACGACGACCATTCCGCACAGGATGGCGAAGTGCGACCCGGAGACGGCCAGCAGATGAGTGATCCCGGTCGTCTTGGCGTCCGCGTCGAGTTGATCGTCGATGCCGCTCGTGTCACCGACGACCAATCCCGGCAGCAAACCCACCGCATCCCCGTCGAGCCGGGACGCGTTGTCCGACAGATGGTCTCGGATGACCAGCGCGACGGTGTCCCACCACGGCGCCCCGGCCGTGACCAGCGGCGGATCGCGGGCGTGCAGCACGATCTGCTGGGTTGACCCGAATGCCTGCTGCCCCATCCGGCCGGACACGGCTATCCGTTCGCCGGGCGTCACACCGGACCACGCCACTCCTTGCCCGTAGATGGTGACCACCTGGGTGGTTGACCAGGACCGCCCGGCCACGGTGGCCTGCTCGGCCGTGACGTCGACCCGCCACCGCGACACGTCCTTGGGCGCGGTGTTTCCGTTGTCGGGTGCGACGAAACCTGAATCGACGGCACGCGGGAACCCCGCTACCGATGCGGACAGCGTGGCCCATGAGCCATGTTCGGCCGACTCGGACAGCGGATCGTCCCGCTGCTGGCCGACCTGCAGCGCAGCGATGACGGTGGCTCCCGCGAGGCAGACCAGAACGACCATGCCCCCGGGCCGCCAGTTGCCCGGCACGAGCCGGACGGCCGGAGTGGCGATGAGCGCGACAGCCGCCACCCACCAGGCGATGTCACCGGCCAGCAGCCCGATCAGCGCTCCTGCCCAGACCGCCCCAGCGGCCGGCACCAGCCGCAGGTCAACCGGTGCTTCTGGTTTCTCCTCCGTCCAGCGCCGGCTTCGGGTTGCGGTCACCATCAGGACACCGTGACCAAGGGCGACAGCTGCGCGTATCGGGACGGTCCGATTCCGGTGATCTCCTGCAATTGCTCGACGGTGGTGAATTTCCCGTTGGTCTCACGCCAGGCCAGGATGTTCTTCGCCATCACCGGGCCGACCCCGGGCAGTGTGTCCAGCGCCGCCTCGTCGGCGGTGTTCAGGTTCACCAGACCGCCGCTCGGCGTCCCGGACCCTGCGGCCGCAGCACTCTGCGCGACGGTACCGCCGGAAAGTCCCGACTGGGAATCGCCTGCGGTTGCGGAGTTGCCGACCACGACCGAATCGCCATCCGCGAGCCGTGCGGCCAGGTTCAGGCCGGTGAGGTCGGCTCCCTCGGCGGCACCGCCGGCGGCCGCGATCGCCTCGGCGACCCGCGCACCCGCAGGCAGGGTGACGATGCCTGGCTTCTCGACGAGACCAGTGACCGAGACGACGATTTCGGTGGGTTGGTTGGCCACCGACGCGGCACTCTCAGCGATCGCACCGGTGGCATTCGGCTGACCGGACGAGTCGGTCGCCCCGCCGACCCGACTGCTCGAAACCGGATCGGCCGTCGAGGGTCCCGCCGACACGGCGAGCGCCGCAAGGGCCGACGACTCCACCGGCCGTGGCTCCGGTCGATCGCGCCACACGCCGAACGCAGTCACGATCGCCGCCAGTGTGGCCACCAGGAGAAGGACGATCGCCCCGCGCCGGCCCGGATCGACGCGAGCATCACGCAGTGGCTCTGGCACCCAGAGCTCGGCGAACCGTCCCCAATGCCGACCGACGCGACGGGCTCGAACGGCACGACTGGGGGTCGCGTCGATTGACTCCGCGTCGTCCGACTGCCCCTCGTCGTCGTCGTCCTGGTCGTCGTCCTGGTCGTCGTCCTGGTCGTCGACACCGCCGGTGCTCGCCCCGGTGCCACCGCTGGGCGCGCGATTGTATGGTTCTGCGGTCTCCGCGGAACCCTCAATGGCATGATTCGCGGCATTCGATTCGCCGGCCCTTCTCGGCCTTGAGCGCGGCTGCCGGTGGTCCCGACGGACATCGAAAGTGCTGCTGCGCCCATGATGTCGTCCGCCGGGACGATGCTGCTGCTCGGCCGCGGCCAGTTGCTGCGGGTGCGCTGAATCCGACGGCGCATGCTCGGGCCACTCCTCGTCCGGCCAATCGTCGGCTGCGCCCTCTGCCTGGCCCGGCGCGACCTGCGGGCCTCTGGGTCGGGTGGACGCAGCGTCGATGGCAGCATCCTCCGAGCTGGAGCCGCTGGCCTGCAGTCGTTCGCTCACGCCGGGGACCCAACCGCCGGTGACCGTCCGCTCCGCGCGCATCGCAGGCACCCGAGGTTCGTTCGGCACGGGCGGGACAAACACCGCAGTACCTGGCTGAAGTTGGTCGTCGTCCGGGATTGTCTCCCCGACAGCCTCTTCCCTGGTCCGATGTCGTCCTGCACGTTCGATCTGGCCATCGCCGGCAGGGTCCTGCGACTGGCCCTCGACCTCGAGACCACCCCGCCCGGACGATAGGTGTGGGGAGGGTCGGTGATCGCGCTGTGAGAGGTCGGGCTCTGGCGGAGGATCGGGGATCAGCGGACGGCGCAGCACCGCGAGACGGCTCATCGGGTCGGGGCGTGATCGCACCTCCAGGACGGTATGGATCGCTACGCACGCACAGCGCGGCCGCCGGGAGAATGTGGATGGATTTCGGTCATGGGAACAAACCGGTGGGGTCAGTCAGTTCGTCGTCTTCTGTCTGTCCGGGTGAACCCGTGAAGCGACGCGGGGCGCCGCGCTTGTTGGGCCGTTCGGTTGCTCAGGCATGACCGCGGGCATCACCCAGGAACCCCAACGCCCCAGCAGCGCCGCAGCCGACTCGCGCTGCCCTCGGCTCAGCCCCCGGCGCGGACCAGGCGGCGCCGGATGGATGCTCACCGCCGCACCGGACGAGGCGCAGAAGTGATCAGGCAACTGCTCAGTTACCTGAGCATCTGCTAGTCTCAGACGCGTGAAGCAACAGCCAGCCGACTCAGCAACGGCCGATCACCACGCGATTGCCGGCGAGCTCCGCGTCGTTCTCGGCCAGCTTCAGCGCCGGCTTCGCGCCCAGGGTGACCTCGGTGACTTCACCCGCTCGCAGCTCTCCGTGCTGGCCAGGCTCGAGCGGGACGGACCATCGACGATGACGAACCTGGCCCGGGCCGAAGGCGTTCGGCCGCAGTCGATGAGCGCCATCGTTGCCGTGCTGGAGGGCGCCGACCTGATTACCGGCGACGCGGACCCGGCCGACGGCCGAAAGACGCTGCTGTCACTCACCGAGAAGGCACGCGAGCAGTTCGCCACCGGCCGGCTGGCCCGCGAAGACTGGCTGTTCCGCGCGATCCGAACGGGGTTCACTCCCGCCGAGCAGGACGCGCTCACGACCTGCCTCGATGTCCTGCGCCGGCTGGCCAACTCCCCCGGGCAATGACAACCCGCCCCAGCACCATCAAGGGCAGCGACCCGCCGTCCGCATCCGGCCGAAAGCCGTTCGGCTGGCGGTTCACCGCCCCGCTGCTGCTCGGGTCGACGCTGAACCCGATCAACAGCTCGATGATCGCCACCGGGCTGGTGGGAATCGGTGTCGACTTCCACACCGGGCCGGGTCAGACGGCCAGCCTGATCTCCGTTCTCTATCTCTGCAGCGCGGTCGCGCAGCCGACGATGGGCAAGCTGTCCACGATCTTCGGCCCACGCCGGGTTTTCCTCAGCGGCGCGGCCATTCTGCTTCTCGCAGGCGTCATCGGGGCAGCCGCGCCGACCTTCTGGGTGTTGCTGATCTCCCGCGCGCTGATCGGGGTGGGCACAGCGGCCGCGTACCCCACGGCGATGGCGCTGGTCAGGCAACGAGCCGACAGCGTGAAAATGGGCGTGCCGAGCCGCGTCCTTGGCAATTTCTCGATCGCCGCGCAGATCACCGTGGTCTTCGGCCTGCCCCTCGGCGGCATCCTGGCCGGAGCATTCGGCTGGCGCGCCCTGTTTGCTGTGAACATCCCGCTGGCGCTGATCACCATCGCCTTCACCCTGGCCGGCGTTGCCAGGGACCAGCCGATGGAACGTCAAGGCGGGCAACGGTTGCTCACGGCGCTGGACGTCCCGGGCATCGTGCTGTTCGCCGGCGCCGTCACCAGCCTGCTGCTGTTCCTGTCCAGCCTGGTGGCGCCGGCCTGGTGGTTGCTGCCCGTGGTGATCGCGGCGATCACGGCGTTGGTGCTCTGGGAGCGCCGCGCCGGCCGGCCCCTGATCGACGTCCGGATGTTGGGCAGAAACCGTCCCCTACAACGCACCTACCTCCGGCAGACCCTGGTCGCACTGGGGACCTACTCGGCGCTGTACGGCACCAGCCAATGGATGGAGCAGAGCGCGCACTACAGCCCGTTTGCCGTCGGGCTGATCCTGCTTCCGCTGTCCGGCCTCAGCATCATCATCGCCAGGGTGGTCTCCAAACGGGGCTGGGTTCGCTGGCCGCTCATTCTTGCCGGCGTGGCGCTGGTGCTGACCGCCGTCGTCATGCTGCTGATCACCAGTGGTTCGAGCGTCGTCGTGTTGGTGGGGATGTCGCTGCTGTTCGGTTTCGCCAACGGTTTCAGCGGATTCGCCAACCAGGCGACGCTGTACATCCAGTCGCCGGCCGCGGAGATCGCCGTGGCATCCGGGCTCTACCGCACCTTCGCCTACATTGGGGCGATCTTTTCCGCGAGCCTCATCGACATCACCTTCGGCTCCGCCACCAACGACGGCGGGTTCCACGTGCTCGGCTGGGTGCTGGGCGGCATCGGCGTCCTGGTGCTTCTGCTCGCCGCGCTGGACCGCAGCATTCCCGTCGTCACCGACAGATGAATCGAACCGGGCCGTACCGTCGCACTACGTGCCGGCGACCTCGTCCTCGCCGCGCGGCAGCACCACTCCGCCGAGCCCGGCGTTGTAGGAATGCAGCCGCCACATTCCGGCGAACCGGTGCAACACCACCCAATGGCAATTGCTGACGCCGATCAGCGTGCCCCAACTGTCCTCCGGCAGCGCCAGCAGCCGGCCGGTCAGACCGACGATGAGTCCGCCGTGCGACACGATCAACGCCCGGGACGCCGTGCCGGCATCGAGTTCGGTGACCACCTCGTTGGCCCGGTCCGCCACCTGCCAGCGGGACTCCCCCTCCGGCGGCGCGGCATGTGCCGACGTCGTGCGCCACCGGTCCCATTCTCCGGGCCAGCTGGCGATCACCTCGTCCCGGGTGAGTCCCTCCCACAGGCCCATCGAGGTCTCCCGCAGCCGCTCGTCGACGGTCGCCTCGATGCCGGTGAGAACCGACACCGCGGAGGCGGTTTCGCGGGCCCGCTGCAGGTCCGACGACACCATCACGGACGGGCGCAGCGCGACGATCGACGGCGCGGCGTCGAGCGCCTGATGATGGCCGACCGCGTTCAGCGGGATGTCCCGGTGGCCCTGCAGCCGCTGGTTCTTGTTCCAGTCGGTCTCGCCGTGCCGCAGCAGGATCAGGTGTTCCAGGGTCATGGCGACGCCACGACGTCCGGCCGGTCGGCCGCGGCGTCCTGGTCATCGCCAAACTGCGCCGAGTCAGAGGATTCGGACGACTCGTCGACCGCGAGCGCGGACCCCGGATCTCCCGACGCGTCCGTCCACGGGATCGTCGGGCAGTCCTTCCACAGCCGGTCGAGCGCGTAGAACACCCGCTCCTCGGAGTGCTGCACGTGCACGATGACGTCGAGGAAGTCGAGCAGCACCCATCGCCCGTCGCGTTCGCCCTCCCGCCGCGGCGGCCGGGTGCCCGCCGCCCGCATCTTCTCCTCGACCGAGTCGACGATGGCGCCGACCTGCCGCTCGTTGGCCCCGGTGACGATCACGAACACGTCCGTGATCGCCAGCCGGTCCGAGACATCCACCAGCAGAATGTCTTTCGCCAGCTTGTCGGCGGCCGCCTGGGCGGCAACCCGGGCGAGCGTCAGAGCGTTATCGGTGGCGGTCATATTTCTCCCTGCGTCGATGCTTGATTCGAGGGCGAATTCGTCCCCCGTTGCCGGAAAGGCGCGTCGCCCAACACTGGGATCACGACTCCCCCTGGTACAGACCGTGTTTGGCGATGTACTGGACGACCCCGTCGGGCACCAGGTACCAGACCGGCGCGCCGCTGCGGACCCGAACCCGGCAGTCGGTCGACGAGATCGCCAGCGCCGGCACCTCGACGATCTGCACCGAGATATCCGGCAGGTGCAAGGTCGTGCAGGGTGTAGCCGGGCCGGGTGACGCCGATGAAATGGGCCAGGGCGAACACCTCGTCGACGTCCTTCCAGGACATGATCGCGGCCAGCGCGTCGGCGCCGGTGATGAAGAACCATTCGGCGTCGGGCTCGGCGGCGCGCAGGTCGGTCAGCGTGTCCTTGGTGTACGTCGGCCCCGGACGGTCGATGTCCACCCGGGACACGGTGAAGCTCGGATTCGCCGCCGTCGCGATCACCGTCATCAGATACCGGTGCTCGGCCGCGCTCTCCCCGCTCTTCTGCCACGGCTGTCCGGTCGGCACGAAGATGACCTCGTCCAGACTGAACTGGTCCGCGACCTCGGAGGCGGCGACCAGATGCCCGTGATGGATGGGATCGAACGTTCCGCCCATGACGCCGATCCGCCGGCCCCGCGAGGGCGCAGTGCGGCTACCGGAAGGCGCAACGGCACCCGTCACCGGTCACCAGAGCCCAACCGCGACCAACCAAGCCTCACGATGACGCCCGGATCTGGCCGTGCCCGGTGACCACGTACTTCGTGCTGGTCAGCTCGGCCAGCCCCATCGGCCCGCGGGCATGCAGTTTCTGCGTGGAGATGCCGATCTCGGCGCCGAAGCCGAACTCGCCGCCGTCGGTGAACGCGGTCGACGCATTCACCATCACGGCGGCGGCGTCCACCCGGGCGACGAACTCGTCGGCCGCGGCCAGCGACGACGGTGACGATCGCCTCGGTGTGCCCGGTGCCGTACCTGGCGATGTGCTTGACCGCCGCATCCAGGTCGGGAACCACCGCGGCCGCGATGTCCAGCGAGAGGAACTCGGTGTCGAAGTCCTCGTCGGTGGCCGGCAGCACGCCCGGGACGTCGCCGACCAGGTCGATGACGGCGCGGTCGGCGTGCACGGTGACCCCGGCCTCGCGCAGCGCGGCGACCGCGGCCGGCACGAACGCCGCGGCCGCGTCGGCGTGCACCAGCAGGGTCTCGGCCGCGTTGCAGACCGACGGGCGCCGGGCCTTGGAGTTCACCAGGATCTCCAGCGCCATCGTGTGGTCGGCGGTGGCGTCGACGTAGACATGGCAGTTGCCGACCCCGGTCTCGATGACGGGCACGGTGGACCCGTTCACCACGGCCTGGATCAGCCCGGCACCGCCACGCGGAATGATCACGTCGACCAGACCGCGGGCGGTCATCAGGTGCTTCACCGATTCCCGGTCCGTGCCGGGCACCAGCTGCACCGCGTCGGCGGGCAGCCCGGCGCCGACCGCGGCGTCCGAGAGGATGGCCACCAGCACCTTGTTGGACTCGTATGCCGAGGCCGAACCGCGCAGCAGCGCCGCGTTGCCGGCCTTCAGCGCGATCCCGGCGGCGTCGACCGTCACGTTCGGCCGGGCCTCGTAGATGATCGCGACGACACCGAGCGGCACCCGGACCTGGGTCAGATGCAGCCCGTTCGGCAACACCGAGCCGCGCACCACGGTGCCGATCGGGTCGGGCAGCCCGGCCAGCTCGCGCAGCCCGGCCGCCATCGCGTCGACCCGAGACGTGTTCAGCCGCAACCGGTCCACCAGCGAGTCCGGCGTTCCGGACGCGACGGCGGCGTCGACGTCGATGCCGTTCGCGGTCAGGATCTCCGCCCGCCGGTCGAGCAGGGCGTCGGCCATCGCGAGCAGCGCGCGATCCTTGACCGCGCGGGTCAGCAGCGCGAGTTCCGCGGCGGCGGCCTGCGCCCGGGCGGCGGACGCCAGTACCTCGTCGCGGGTGGCGCTGACCCCGACCCGAGCGGCCGTCGGGGCCTGATCGATCACGGCTTGATCGATGACAGACATGGCTGGCCTCTTTCGTTCACTGTGACGAGTTCACCGATGGGGCGGGAGAAGCTGTGGACGGGCTCGGCACCGCGATCAGATCATCCGCGTGCACCACCGGATGCCGCTGCTCGGGCGGCAGTTCGGCGAGCGACCGGCCGATCACCTCGGGCATCTCGGCGGCGTCGTGCCCGACGAACCCGCGGGCGACGATCGCTCCGTTCGGGGCCAGCAGGTCGACCACGTCACCGGACTCGAAGTCGCCGTAGAACGCGGTGATCCCGGCCGGCAGCAACGACTTCCGCCGGTTCACCACCGCGGCCACCGCGCCGGCGTCCAGGCTGATCGACCCGGACGCGGTGGCGGCGTGCCGCAGCCAGAACAACCTGGCACTGGTCCGGCGGGTGGCCGGCGCGAAAGCGGTCCCGACAACGGGCCCGTCGGAGTCGTCAGAGGCTGGCGAAACCCGCAGCGCCGCAACGGCATCGGCCGCCGACGCGAGCAGCACCGGGATGCCGGCGCCGGTCGCGGTGAGCGCGGAGGTGAGCTTGGATTCCATCCCGCCGGTGCCGACATCGCTGCCCGGGGACGCGATGCCGATCCCGGCCAGGGCGCCGGCGTCCGGCACCTCGCGCACCGGCTGCGATGAGGCCAACCGGGGGTCGCCGGTGTACAGCGCGTCGACGTCGGACAGCAGGATCAGCGCGCCGGCGCCGACCAGGTGCGCGACCAGCGCGGCCAGCCGGTCGTTGTCGCCGAACCGGATCTCCGCGGTGGCGACCGTGTCGTTCTCGTTCACCACCGGCACCACGCCGAACGACAGCAACTTGCCGAAGGTGCGCTGCGCGTTCCGGTAGTGCGCGCGCCGCACGACGTCGTCGCTGGTCAGCAGGATCTGACCGACGGTGAGCCGGTGCCGGGCGAACGAACCGGCGTAGCGCTCGGCGAGCAACTGCTGCCCGACCGACGCGGCGGCCTGCTGGGTGGCCAGATCCCGGGGCCGGCGCGGCAGCCGGAGCGGCGCCAGACCGGCGGCGATGGCGCCGGAGGACACCAGCACGACCTGCGATCCGGCGGCAACCCGGCCGGCGACGGCGTCGACCAGCGCGTCCAGCCGGTTCGGGTCGAGCCCGCCGGCGGCGGTCGTCAGCGACGACGAGCCGACCTTGACCACGACGATCTTGGCCCGGCCGACCGCCAGCCTGGCGGCGGACAGCGGCGCGCCCTGCTGACCCGAATCGGGCCGGCTGCGAACGGCGCCCACCGCCGAGCCGGTCACGAGCCGTCGTCCTCGCCGTCGAATGCCTGCGCACCGACGCCGTGCCGCCCACCGCGGCTGGCAACCCGCGGATCGACGCCGCGGGTGTCGATGCTGTGGCCGTCGACCTCCAGGCCGCGGCGCAGCCGGTGCAGCGCCTTGCGTTCGGCCGCACCGATCCGATCGACCTGGTCCAGCCGCAGGTCGGTGCCGCGCCCGGTGGGCACGACGTCGACGCCGGCCAGCGTGGTCGGCTCCCAGTCGAACGTCACGTTGCCGATGGTCACCGGCGCACCCGGGCTGGGCGCCGTGCGCGGCGAGTTGCGCCTCGACGCCGAGCCGGGCCAGCCGGTCGGCCAGGTACCCGACGGCCTCGTCGTTGTTGAAGTCGGTCTGCAGGATCCAGCGTTCCGGGCGAGGGCCGCGCACGATGAAGCCGCCGTCGACCTCGGGGTCGGGCTCGACGTGGAACTGCTCGGAGTCGACCGGCTGCGGGCCGGACCACGATCCGCGGGGCCGGCGCGGTCGGCTTGTCGGCGCGATCGGCGGCGACCACCTCGGCCAGCGCGAACCGCAGCTCGGCCAGACCCTCGTGGGTGACGGCCGAGATCGCGAAGACCCGGTGCCCGGCGGCCTCCAGGTCGGGGGTGACGAACTCCGCCAGCTCGCGGGCCTCCGGGACGTCGATCTTGTTCAGCACCACCAGCCGCGGCTTGGCGGCGAAATCGGTGGCCAGCGCCGGGGTGTACTCGGCCAGTTCGAACTCCAGCGCCATGATGTCCGACAGCGGGTCGCGGCCGGTCTCGTAGGTGGCGCAGTCGATCACGTGCACCAGCACGGAGCAGCGCTCGATGTGCCGGAGGAACTCCAGCCCGAGGCCCTTGCCGTGGCTGGCGCCGGGGATCAGCCCGGGCACGTCGGCGATGGTGTACACCTCGGACCCGGCGGTGACCACGCCGAGGTTGGGTTCCAGGGTGGTGAACGGGTAGTCGGCGATCTTCGGCCGGGCCGCGGACAGCACCGAGACCAGCGACGACTTCCCGGCGCTGGGGAAACCCACCAGCCCGACGTCGGCGACGGACTTCAGTTCCAGGACGACGTCGGCGGTCTCGCCCGGCTCGCCGAGCAGCGCGAAACCGGGTGCCTTGCGGGCCCGGGACGCCAGGGCGCCGTTGCCGAGGCCGCCGCGACCGCCGCGCGCGGCGGTGTAGGTGGCGCCGAGGCCGACCAGGTCGGCCAGCACGACGCCGTCCTCGGACAGCACCACGGTGCCGGACGGCACCCGCAGTTCCAGGCCCTCGCCGTTGGCGCCGTCCTTGTCGTCGCCCTGCCCGGGTCGGCCGTTGCCGGCCTTGGCGTGCGGGCGGAAGTGGAAGTCCAGCAGGGTGTGCACGTTGTCGTCGACGACCAGCGTGACGTCGCCGCCGTTGCCGCCGTCACCGCCGTCGGGTCCGCCGAGCGGCTTGTACTTCTCCCGGTGCACGGAGGCGCACCCGTGTCCGCCGTCGCCGGCTTGCAGGTGCAGAACGGCGCGGTCGACGAACCTGGCCACGGACACCTCCTGATGCTGTGACGGCCGGTGCAACCGGCCTGCTGAAATTCTCCGAACTAGCGAGCAAAGCCCGGAAGATGCCGCGAGGGGCGGTCCCGGTGTGACTCGGGTCCGCCCCTCGCGAGGGTGTTGATGACGAATCGACCCGGGTTCAGACCCCGGCCGGGACTGGCTTGCTCGGCGGCACTGTCCGCAGCGGCAGAGGTGACGATGTTGACGGTCTTCCGGCCACGCTTGCTGCCGAACTCGACCGCGCCGGCGATCAGCGCGAACAGGGTGTCGTCCTTGCCGCGGCCGACCCCGTCGCCCGGGTGGAACTTGGTGCCGCGCTGGCGGACCAGGATCTCGCCGGCGTTGACGGTCTGCCCGCCGAAGCGCTTGATCCCCAGCCGCTGAGCGTTGGAGTCGCGGCCGTTCCGGGAGCTGGATGCGCCCTTTTTGTGTGCCATGGTGGTGGCGCCTTTCTACGGAAAGAAGTCGAGTCAGCTGGCGGAATCGGCCTTGGCCGACCCGACCGAGATCGCGGTGACCTTGACCTGGGTCAGCGGCTGGCGGTGACCCTGCCGCTTGTGGTACCCGGTCTTGTTCTTGAACTTGTGAATGATGATCTTCGGGCCCTTGGTGTGTGCGACGACCTCGCCGGAGACCGTCACCTCCGCCAGCGCATCGACCTTGGCGGTGACCGACGGGCCATCGACCAGGAGCACCGCAGGCAGGGTGACTGCGGCACCGGGATCGCCCTCGAGCTTCTCGATCTCGATGACGTCACCCTCGGCGACCTTGTATTGCTTGCCGCCGGTCTTGACGATCGCGTACATCGTGAACGCGCCTTCCTGCCTGTTGTGGAGCCGGTGTTGCCCGGTGTCTGTGGACTACTGCTCAGTGCCTGTCGTGCGAAGCCTTCATGCGTCGACGCCCGCCGCCGTGCGCACCCCTGGGTGACCCCGAGGTGTGTCGGTGGATCGGTGTCGGTGGCGTCCCCGACGACCACCCCGCGAACCACCGAGGCGATCGATCCGCATGCATCAGACACGTGAGTGCTGAACCAGCGAACCAGGGCACCGCAAAACCCGCTGCGCAGCAGCGTGCCGACCGCCTACAGTACGCGGCCACGGCAGGCTGGGCAAACCAGCCGATCGGGTGGACCGAGGTCAACTCGACGGCTGGTCTGCCGGGATGGACACGATCAGCGGTTCCGGCGGCTGTCGCTCCCGCCGCCGGGCCGGCCGGTCTGGACGCGGCGCGCCGGCGACGCGGTGGTGCCGAGGCCGCAACCGGTTCCGCGGCGTCATCGGACGCGACGGGCGGCCCGTCCGCGTCGCCGTTGACGGCGGCCACTCGCCGCCTCACCGTTTCCGTTGCTCGAGTGCCCGTTGGAGCCGTCCGCCGGAGCCCAGGCCGGCGGCCCGTCCGGACCCGCCGCCGGCAGCGGCTCCCGGACGATGATGTCCACCGGCTCCGACGCCGTTGCCGGAGCCCCCGCCGGGCGACCCGCGGCACGTCGACCACGTCGGCGGCGGGCCGGAGTCGTCT
Source organism: uncultured Actinomycetota bacterium (assembly GCA_963695045.1). GTDB lineage: Bacteria > Actinomycetota > Actinomycetes > Mycobacteriales > Nakamurellaceae > Nakamurella. Next base: position 394,455 of record CAVOFW010000017.1, on the reverse strand, counting down.
CGCGCGGCGCGGCTCGCGGCATCTCAGCAGCGCCATCCGGCGCCGTCGCCGTCCGGCGAGTGGTCCAGCTCGATGACGATCTCCTCGACCCGACCGGCCCGTCGGGTTCGCCTGGTTCGCCGGCCGGAGCGCCCTCGATCGCGTCGGCGCCAGACTCGGAGCATTCTCCTCGGCGTCGTTCGCCTCGGCAGGGTCGGAGTAGTCCGGCTCCCGCGCCTCGAACCCGTCCTCGTCCGCGTCCTCGCGCCGCCCGGATGCCGGCCGACGCGGCCGCCTCGATCCAGTCGAGTTCGTCGCCGTACATCGACACTGTCGACGTCGACACCGACCAGTGGTTCAGCCGGCGGCGCGGTCACCGGACGCTCATCGCGTTGGCCGCCGCGCTGCCCACGGTCGCCGCGATTGACGCCGGTCGGGACCGGCGGCTTCGGCCCGCGCGGATCGGGCCGTCGGCCGACGGGTTCGACCACCCGCGGGATGACGTCCTCGACCCGGTCGGCGTCCCGGCCGCGGCCGCGCCGGCCCTTGCCGGGCCGCCGGTCGCTCGAATTGTCCTCGATCGGCGGTCGCCACCACCGGCAGGTCGTGCAGCACGATGCCGCGGCCACCGCAGTGCGGGCACGGCTCGGAGAACGCCTCCACCAGGCCGGTGCCCATCCGTTTGCGGGTCATCTGGACCAGGCCGAGCGAGGTCACCTCGGCGACCTGATGCCGGGTGCGGTCGCGGCCGAGCGCCTCGGTCAGCCGGCGCAGCACCAGTTCGCGGTTGGATTCCAGCACCATGTCGATGAAGTCGATGACGATGATCCCGCCGATGTCGCGCAGCCGGAGCTGGCGGACCATCTCCTCGGCGGCCTCCAGGTTGTTCTTGGTGACCGTTTCCTCCAGGTTGCCGCCGGAGCCGGTGTACTTGCCGGTGTTGACGTCGACGACGGTCATCGCCTCGGTCCGGTCGATGACCAGCGAACCACCGGACGGCAGGTGCACCTTGCGTTCCAGCGCCTTGACGATCTGCTCGTCGATCCGGTACGCGGCGAACACGTCGACCCCGTTGGAGTCCGGCGGTGTCGTACCTGACCAGCCGGTCGGCCAGTTCCGGCGCGACGGCCGTGACGTAGTCGCGGACCGGCTCGTAGGCGTCGTCGCCGTCGACGACCAGCCGGGTGATGTCGGAGTTGAACAGGTCGCGGACCACCTTGATCAGCGTGCCCGGCTCGGCGTACAGCTGGGTCGGCGCGGACGTCTTCTCCGCGGCCCGGCGGGTGATCTCCTCCCACTGCGACTTCAGCCGCTCGACGTCGCGGGCCAGCTCGTCCTCGCCGATGCCCTCGGCGGCGGTCCGGATGATCACCCCGGCGTCCTCCGGGACGATCCGGTCCATGATCGACTTGAGCCGCTTGCGTTCGGTGTCCGGCAGCTTGCGGGAGATGCCGGTGGCACCGCCGCCCGGCACGTAGACCACGAACCGGCCGGGCAGCGAGATCTGCGTGGTCAGCCGGGCGCCCTTGTGCCCGACCGGGTCCTTCGACACCTGGGCCAGGATGGTGTCGCCGCTGGACAGCGCGGTCTCGATCCGGCGGGCCTTGCCGCCCAGCCCGGCGGCGTCCCAGTTGACCTCGCCGGCGTAGATCACCGCGTTGCGGCCCCGGCCGATGTCGACGAAGGCCGCCTCCATCGACGGCAGCACGTTCTGCACCTTGCCCAGGAACACGCTGCCGATCATCGAATCGGACCCGGTCTGGGAGACGAAGTGCTCGACCAGGATGCCGTCCTCGAGCAGCGCCACCTGGGCCAGGTCGCCGCGCTGCCGCACCGCCATCACCCGCTCGACGGACTCCCGGCGGGCCAGGAACTCGGCCTCGGTCAGGATCTGCGGGCGGCGGCGGGAGGAATCCCGGGAATCGCGCCGGCGCTGCCGCTTGGCCTCCAGCCGGGTCGACCCGCGGACGCCCTGCACCTCGTTGGACGGGCCGGTGCCGGCGGACCCGGCCGGCGCGTTGGCCTGCGACAGCCGCGGCTCCCGGACGTGCACGACCGTGTTGTCCGGATCGTCCTCGCGCGGCGTCTCGTCGCCGGTGGTCCGGCGACGGCGACGGCGACGACGGCGGTTGCCCGCTGCGCTGCCGGAGCCGGTGTCGGCCTCGGCGTCGGCGTCGGATCGGTCGTCCGAATCGCCCTCGGATTCGGTCGTCCTCGGTCGATTCGGCCACCTCGTCGTCGGCGGCTGCCGGTCGCCGGCTCGCTCGGCCGGTTCGCTCGCCGTGGCGTCCGCCGTCGGGCTCGTCCGGCTGGCCGTCACCGCGATCGTCGGTGTCCGCCACCCGGCCACGGCCGCGGCGACCGCGCCGGCGCCGCCGGCCGCGCGCGGACGAGTCGTCGTCGGAGTCGTCGGTCATCGCTCCGGCCGGATTCGTCACCGGCGGCATCGGCCGGCTCGGCGCGTCGGCCTCGGCGGCATCGTCGCCGGTGGCGAACACCGGTGTCTGGCGGCATCGTCGGTCGACGGCTGGGCGACGGCGGCAGCGTCGACGTCGTCCTGCGGTGCGGTCGCCTCGGCGGCCGCGGACTCCACCGGCGCGTCCTGGGCGGGTTTGCGGCCGCCCGACCTGCCCCGGCGCCGTCGCGACCCACCGGACCGGGCCGGCGCGGCCTCGGCGCCGTCGTCCGGCTGATCGGCCCCGTCCGGCTCGCGCGGTGTCTCCGGCGGGCGGCAGGAACAGCGGGTTGAAGGCGTCGCCGCCGTCATCAGGGACGTCGGTGGCGGGCTGACCGGCTCTGGTTCGCTGCGGACCGAACCGCCGAGCCGGTCGGCTCCTCGGTCGCACTGACCGTGCTCGCGGCTGGCCGTCGGCCGGCTGACCCTCGTCGGGTGAGCCGCCGAGCAGCTCCTGGATCACCGCCTGGGCGACGGCCTGCGGCACCGACGCCGACGCGCTGGTGATGGTCGAGTCCGCGCTCGGCGAGCGCGGCGAGCAGTTCCTTGTTGCTGATCCCGATCCGCTTCGAGAGCTCGTGCACTCGGGGCTTGGCGGGTAGCCCGGCGAGGGCGGTTTCCAGGGTGGGCGTCACTGAGACAATTCCTCTCCGAGGTCCCCGGGCGCGTACTGGACGCGTCCGCACAGGGGCTTCGTACATTTCGGTGCCCGCCGAGCCGTTGGCCGGATCGGCGGGAAGTCTGGTGGTGGTCGGGCCGATCGGTTCCGCAGCCGCCGTACGTTCGCGCCCGATGTCTCACTCATCGGGGCCAGCAACGAGCCGCCGCACCCACCATGCCCGGGTTCGCCGCCACGGATGCGGCGCCGAACCGTCTTCCGAGTATCCCACACGCGGACGGAGCCACCGGCAGGCGCGGCGTGCCGCCCACGCGCGCCTTCGAGGCCGACCAGGCCTCGCGCCAATGTCAGCGCAGCAACAGCCGATCCAGCCGCCGGGACGTGACCAGGATCCCGACCGCGGCCATCACCAGGAAATACAGCACGTGCCACAGCAGCGACGCCGACACGATGCCAAGGCACAGCCCGCGCATCAGCTCGATCCCCTGGTACAGCGGCAGGCACCGGACGATGGCCGCGATCGCCGGTGGGTAGACGTCCAGCGGGTAGAAGGTGGTGGAGAACAGGAACATCGGCAGGATCGCCGTGTTGATCCATTCCAGCTGCTGCCAGGACTTCACGAACGACGTCATGGCCATCCCGACCGCGCCGAAGCCGAGCGCGATCAGCAGCGCGACCGGCACCGCCAGCAGCGCCCACCACGACGACAGCAGCCCCATCACCAGCATGACCAGCACGAACCCGGCGGAATAGATCCCGCCGCGGAGCAGCGACCAGGCGATCTCGCCGAGCGCGACATCCATCGGGCCGAGCGAGGTGGCCAGCATGGCGTCGTACAGCTTCGCGTACCGCATCTTGAAGAACACGTTGACGGTCGAGTCGTAGATGCGCGCCGTTCATCGCCGACGTGGCCAGCAGGCCGGGCGCGATGTAGGCCGCGTAGCTGACCGGACCGGCCCCGGCGTCGACGGTGCCGACCAGCGAACCGAGCCCCTGACCGAGCGCGAGCAGGTAGAACACCGGCTCGAAGAAGCCCGAGACGATGATCATCCAGGAGCGCCGGTAGACCCGCAGGTTCCGCTCCAGCACCACCCACGACCGGCCCGCGTACAGCTGCAGCGGGATCACCCGCAGGAGCAGCGGCGGCGGCCGGTGCCGCCGCCGGCCATCCGCGCCCGGCGCTGCCCCGTTCATCCGGGCGGCGTTCACACGACCAACCTCGCCCGGTAGCAGCGGCGGGCCACCAGCGTGCCGACGACGAGCAGCGCGATCAGGTAGGCCAGGTGACCGACCGCCGGCCAGAACCCCAGCCCGCCCAGCGCGGCTCCCCTGGCCAGTTCGTTGCCGTGCCAGAGCGGCGAGATCCAGGCCAGCCAGCGGATCGCCAACGGCATCTCGGTGATCGGGAAGAACGACCCGGAGAACAGCGTCATCGGGACCAGCACGAACCGGAACAGGATGTTGAACGCGCCGCCCTCCGAGCGCATCCGCGCGCCGAGCGCCAGCACCCAGACGGCGCAGGCCAACCCGGTGAGCACGCCGACCGGGACCATCAGCACCCCGGCCGGTCCGCCGGCGGCGCCGAACGCCAGCAGCACCAGGTAGTACAGCGCGGATCCGGCCAGCAACCGGGTGCGCGATGAACAGCGTCTCGCCGTCGCACACCTGCAGCGGGGTGACCGGGGTGGCCGTCACTCCCCAGAACACCCTGGTCCACTTGAACCTGCTGTAGGCCGGGTAGGACGACTCGCCGACGCCGATCTGGAAGGCCGCCGCGACCAGCAGCGCGGGCGCGATGTAGTCCAGATAGCTGATGCCGCCGAAGGATTGCGCGTTCGGGCCGGAGTCGATCAGGGCGCCGAGGCCGACGCCGAGCGCCAGCAGGTACAGCAGCGGCGTGCCGACCGCCTGCGCCAGGCTGGACACCAGATAGCCGCGCCAGCAACGCATCAGGTATTCCCAGACCACGATACCGGCCGCCCGGTGGGCGGCCGACGATCCGGGACGGTGCGGATCGCCATCAGCACCGCTGCCCTCGAGCACATGGTCCCCCGGCCATCAATCGATCAGGCTCCGTCCGGTCAATCGCAGGAAGACGTCCTCCAGGGTCGACCGGCGGACCAGGGTGGTCGTCGGCCGCAGGTTCAGCGCGTGCACCCTGGTCAGCAACTCGTCGCCGTCGTCGGTGTAGAGCAGCAGCCGATCCGGCAGCACCTCGATCCGCTCGGCCAATCCGAGCACCGCCGCCTCGGCCGCGTCCTGCGCACCGGGCGGAAAACGCAATTCCACCACCTCGCGCGAACTGTGCGCCGCGATCAACTCCGCCGGCGAGCCCTGCGCCACGATCCGGCCACCGTCCATCACCACCAACCGGTCGCACAACTGCTCGGCCTCGTCCATGTAGTGCGTGGTCACGACCAGCGTGACGCCCTGATGCTTGAGCCGAAACAGCCTGTCCCACAACACATGTCGTGCCTGCGGATCGAGCCCGGTGGTCGGCTCGTCGAGCAGCAGCAATTCCGGTGAATTGATCAGCGAACGGGCGATGGTGAGCCGGCGCTTCATCCCGCCGGACAAGGTGTCGACCTTGGCATCGGCCTTCTCGACCAATTGCGCGAATTCGAGCAATTCCGCCGCCCGGCGCCGGCATTCGGCCCGGGAGATGCCGAAATAGCGACCGTACACGATCAGGTTCTCCCGGACGGTCAGCTCGTCGTCGAGGTTGTCCTGCTGCGGCACGACGCCGAGCCGACCCCGGATGCGCACCCCGTCGACCTCGGGATCCAGCCCGAGGATCGACAGCTCGCCGCCGGTCCGCGGCGACACGCACGCGATCATCCGCATCGTCGACGACTTGCCGGCGCCGTTGGGCCCGAGGAATCCGAACGACTCGCCGCGCGCCACCGTCAGGTCGATGCCGCTGACCGCCACGACGTCCTTGCCGCCCTTGACCGGGAAGACCTTCCGCAGACCCCTGGCGACGATCATCGGTGCGGCGGCCGCCCGGTCACGCCCGTCCGCCGCGATCTCCGGCCGGCCAGTACTCGGGCCCGGCGCGTTCGGTGACGTCACGCCGACCGACGCTACCCTCGGGTCCGGCAGCCGGTGGCCCGCTCGGCCATGCTGGGCGGGTGAACGGCGACGGGTGCGCTCGGCGACCGAGAGGATCTGCGGATCACCGAGTTCACGGCCCTGCTGCGGCAGGCGGCCGACACCCTGGACGGGCTGCTGCCAGGTCGGTAGGCGGCGCGGACAATGATCCGCGGCCTGATCGCGTTCGCCGGTGAGCGGCGCGGTGCGAGGTCCACAGCAGCCGCCCTGAGTACCCTGACGTGCAAGATCACCCGAATGGACCACCGGACAACGCAACCAAAACGGCGCTTCCCACGTCTTACCTGACGTCCACCCTGCCCGTGATAGCACCGCGTGTCCGCGCCCGTTGGGTCCGGCACGCTGGAACACCGGTGGCGGGCGCCGGATGATTGAACAGAGAACTCGGGACCGAGCGCGATGGAGGTGAGGCGTCAATGAGCGGTTTTCGCTCACACCGGCTGTGGCTGACCACGGCCACACTCATGGTGATCAGCGTGGCGTGCGCCCTGCTCGCCGCGCCCGCGGCGGTCGCCGGTTTGAACGAGGAGACCACCGTCACCACCGGTCCGGCGACATCGCCGCCGATGATGCTGGCCAGCACCGGGCTGGACATCACCATTCCGATCATCATCGGGCTGGGCGCCCTGGTCCTTGGCACGCTGATGGTGGGCTGGGCGTTCCTGGCCACCGGGCGGCGCAGCCAGTAGCACGACGTCGGCGGTCAACCGCCGGCACCGACGGACGCGTCACAGCACAGCGAAGGCCCGCACCGGGAAGGTGCCCATCCCCCGCACGGCCGGCGGCGCCGCGGTGAACCGGAAACCGCTGTCCGGCAGCGCGTCGAGCCGGGTCAGGTGTTCGACGATCGGGATCCGCGCGGCCAGCAGCCAGCTGTGCGCCGGACGACGGCCGGTATGGGTGGAGTCGATGTTCAGCGAGTCGATCCCGACCAGCGCCGGCTTCGCCGACACCAGGAATTCGACGGCGTCGTCGGTCAGGTACGGATGATCGACGAAGTACCCGGGTGTTCCCCATCGGTCGCTGTGACCGGTCTCGATCAGCACCGCGCGACCCACCGGCGGAATCCCGCCAAGGGCGCTGACCAGGTCCGATTCGTCGATCGCCCGGCCGCCGGCCGGCCGGCCGCCGCACCCTGGCGACCACCCCGTCGAGGTCGACCATCCGGTCCAGGCTCAGCACCGACAGATCCTCGCCGTCCCGGTAGCGATGCGCCGGGGTGTCCAGGTAGGTGCCCGGTGTTGGCCGCCATCGAGATGGTTCCGATGGAGAACTCGGTGCCGGCCGCGTAGTGCGAGGCCGACTCGTCGAACGTCAGGTGCGCGCCGATCACCGGGGCGGGGATGCCCGGGTAGGTGACCATGCCGTCGGTGATGACGTGCGACAGGTCGACCACCCGCCGGGTTCGGGATGGTTGCGGTCATAACTCCGCTCCCATGACGACCTCGTCCCGTTCGTCGTCGGCGCCCATCCTGATCCAGCCGGGCCGACGGCCCCACTCGGCGAAACCGAATCGTGCTGAAGAAGGTCTCCAGGCCGGCATCGGCCGGGACCCGGACGTCCACCCGCTCCAGTCCAAGGTCGACGGCTTGCCCGAGCAGCTCGGCCGGCCAGTCGGGTGCCGAGGCCGGCCCTGCTGTGCTCCGCGTCGACCAGGATCAGCTCGAGGTGGCCGGTGTGCCGGGCGCTGCCCCGTCCCGGCCGCAGGAACCCGACCCCGATCAGCCTGCGTGCCCGGTTCGCCGCGACCGCGAGCAACCGGCCGGTTTTGATCTCGTCAACCAGACCGGCCGCCCTGGCGGCGATATCGGATCGGACCACGGGCGGCGCGAACCCGACCGGCGCTCCGGCCTCCGCGGCACGCTGCCACAGCGTGACCAGGGCGACCCCGAACGCGCTGTCCGACGCGACACCACCGCCAGGGCCGACCCGGTCGATGGTCAGAGCCGGAGCGACGTCGGACTCGGCGGCCGAGTCCGACGCGGCCGCGACATTGCTCGGCTCTCGGTCACAAGTTCGGGAACCACAGCCCGATCTCGCGGGCGGCGGACTCCGGTGAATCAGAACCGTGCACCAGGTTGAACTGGGTCTCCAGGCCGAAGTCCCCGCGGATGCTGCCGGTGGCCGCCTTCTCCACCGGATCGGTCCCGCCGGCGAGCTGCCGGAACGCGGCGATCGCCCGCGGGCCCTCGGCCACCAGGCCGACCAGCGGACCGCCGGTGATGAACTCGAGCAGGCTGTCGTAGAAGCCCTTGCCCTCGTGCTCCGCGTAGTGCTCCTGCGCGACGGTCAGCTCGACCGCGCGCAGTTCCAGCGCGACCAGCTTCAGTCCCTTGCGCTCGATCCGGGAGATGACCTCGCCGACCAGTCCCCGCTCGACGCCGTCGGGCTTGATCAGGACCAGAGTTCGTTCGACATTGGTTCCGGAAGACATGGGGCGGGAGCTCCCTTTGCTCGGGCGGCCGGTGACGGCTGCGCTGATGACGGCGATCACGGTTGATCACCCCCGGCGAGTGGCCGGCTACTGACCGCTCGGTTGCGGCGGCCCAGGCAGCGTACCGGCCGCCAGTCGGCGCCGAAACTCGCTGCGGAACCACAGGATGATCGCCCACACCAGCGCCGAAAACGATCCCCATGATGCCGAGCGGCGGGGTGATCAGCCAGCAAGCGATCATCACCACCTGCAGGCCGAGGATGACCTGCAGCGCATATGGCCGGGACACGATCCCACAGGCCGCGATCAGCAACACCGCCAGCGCACAGATGATGATCAGGCCCAGCGGCCCGACCCCGCCACCGGTGTTCGCGGCCACCGGGATGGCCAGCAACACGGTGATCGCCTCCAGCACCAGGGTGGCCGACATCACCCCGCGCAGGCCCTTCTCCGGGTCGTACGGCCGGCGGGGCGCGGGGGCCGGTGGCTCCGCTGGCACAGTCATGCCGGCGCCAGACCGGTGAGCGAGCGGCCGTCACCGGCCGACACCACCGAACCGGTGATGATCACCCCGGTGCCGGCCACGTCGTAGGCACCGGCCTCGACCAGGTCGACGGCGAGCGCGATCGCCTCGTCCATCCGGCCGGCGACATGCACCTTCTCGTCGCCGAAGATGTCGATGGCCAACTCGGCCAGTTCCGCGACCGGCATCGACCGGGGCGAGGAATTCCGGGTGACCACCACCTCGTCGAAGGAGTCGGCCAGCGCCTGCAGGATGCCGCGGGCGTCCTTGTCGGCCATCACGGCCAGCACCCCGACCAGCTTGGAGAAGGAGAACTCCTGGTCGAGGGCGGCGGCCAGCGCGGCGGCGCCGTGCGGGTTGTGCGCGGCGTCGACCATGATCGTCGGTGAGGTGCGCACCCGCTCCAGCCGCCCCGGTGACGCCACCGCGGCGAACCCGTCCTGCACGGAGGCGATGTCGAGTTGCCGGCTGGCCCCGGCGCCGAAGAACGCCTCGACCGCGGCCAGCGCGACGGCGGCGTTGGTCGCCTGATGCTCGCCGGCCAAGCGGCAGGAAGATGTCCTCGTACACCCCGCCCAGGCCCTGCAGGGTGAGCCGCTGCCCGCCGACCGCGAATTGCCGGTCCAGCACGGCGAACTCGCTGCCGAACCGGGCGACGAACGCGTCCACCTCGACCGTTCGGCGCAGGATGGCAGTCATCGCCTCCTGCTCCTGCGGCCCGATCACGGCGATCGTCGAATCCGCCTTGATGATGCCGGCCTTGTTCCCGGCGATCTCGGTCAGCGTGTCGCCCAGGTAGTCGGTGTGGTCGATCCCGATCGGGGTGATCACCGCGATCATGGCGTCGGCGACGTTGGTCGAGTCCCAGGTGCCGCCCAGCCCGACCTCGACGACCGCGACGTCCACCGGGATGTCCGCGAACGCCGCGTAGGCCATGGCGGTGAGGATCTCGAACTTCGACAGCGGCAGACCGCCGTCCCGCTCCGACGCCGCGTCGACCAGGTCGATGTACGGCGCGATGTCGGTGTAGAACTCGACGTACCGGTCGGCCGAAATGGGTTCGCCGTCGATGGCGATGCGCTCGGTGACCAGTTGCAGGTGCGGCGAGGTGAACCGGCCCACCCGCAGCCCCGAGCGCTCCAGCAAGCGCGTCGATCATCCGGGCGGTGGAGGTCTTGCCGTTGGTGCCGGCGATCAGGATGACCGGGTAGGACGTCTGCGGGTTGCCCAGCAGGTCGAGCAGCGCGGTGATCCGTTCCAGCGTCGGGGAGATCTGCACCTCGCTGCGCCGCCGGTCCAGCAGCGACTCCACCACCGCGAGGCTCAGCGGCGGCGCGTCCGGCACCACGGAGGTGGTGCCGGCCGGCACGTCCTCGTCGAGATCCGCGGTGGCCGCGGCGATCTCGCCGGTCGGGTCGGGCTCGGCGTCGGCTGCGGTGTTCGGGACACCGAGATTGCCGGCATCCCAGGCGATCTCGCCGGGCACATCGTCGGGATCGCCCTGGTCGCCCGGTCCGCGGGTCACGTGGCGGTCCCCCGCAGGGTGGCCAGCCGCTCGGTCAACCGGGTGACGTCGGCGGCGGCCTTCACCGCTCGTTCCCGGATCTTCTCGACCGCTTCCGGTTTGGCCTTCTGCAGGAACTGCGGATTGCCCAGCCGCTTGGCGGTGTCCTCGACCTCCTTCTCGGCGACCGCGAGATCCTTCGTGGCGCGGGCGATCTCGGCGGGAACGTCGATGGTCGACGAGGTGTCGACCCGGACCGTCACCGTGCCGGCGCCGGCCAACGCAACCTGGATCGAGGCGGTCTCGGTCAGCTGGCCATCGGCCGGCTCCAGCCGAGCCAGCACCGCCGCGGTGGACAGCAACAGCGACGTGCCGGCACCGTTGGCGCCGATCGTCACGGCGGCCGGCACCCGCTTGGTCGGCGGCACCCCCTGGTCGGCGCGGAACCGCCGGATCTCGGTGACCAGCCGGTCGACGTCGGCCACCCAGCCCGCGGCGGCCGCGTCCCTGGACCGGCCGGACGGCCGCGGCCAGTCCGCGATCATCAGGCTCTCGCCGCCGGTCAGCGAGGTCCACAGGGTCTCGGTGACGAACGGCACGAACGGGTGCAGCAGCCGCAGCAGCCCGTCCAGCACCGTGCCCAGCACCTGCTGGGTGGTGGCCACCCGCTCGGGATCGCCGCCGGCAGCGGGCATCTGCACCTTCGCCAGCTCCAGGTACCAGTCGCAGACCTCGTCCCAGGCGAAGTGGTACAGCCCTTCCGCGGCCTTGCCGAACTGGAAGTCGGTGAGCAGGTCGGTGGTCGCCGTGATGACCTCGTCCAGCCGGTCCAGGATCCACCGGTCGGCCGGCGTCAGCGAGTCCGCCGCGAGCGGCCCGGTGGGCACCGCCGCGCCGTTGAGCAGGGCAAACCTGGTGGCGTTGAACAGCTTCGAGCAGAACTTGCCCGAGCCGGCGACCCATTCGGTGGCGATCGCCTGGTCGGCGCCGGGGTTCGAGCCGCGGGCCAGGGTGAAGCGCACCGCGTCGGCGCCGTAGTCCTCGATCCACTGCAGCGGGTCGACGGTGTTGCCCTTGGACTTCGACATCTTCTTGCCGTACTGGTCGCGGACCAGGCCGTGCAGCGCGACCGTGTCAAACGGCACCTGCGGATTTCCGTCCGCGTCCCGGGTGGCGTAGAGCCCGAACATCATCATCCGGACCACCCAGAAGAACAGGATGTCGTACCCGGTGACCAGCACCGACGTCGGATAGAAGGCGCGCAGCGTGTCGGTCTCCTCGGGCCAGCCCATGGTCGAGAACGGCCACATGCCGGAGGAGAACCAGGTGTCCAGCACGTCCGGGTCCTGGGTCCAGCCCGCGCCCGGTGGTTCCTCGTCCGGCCCGACTGTGACGGATCTCGCCGTCCGGTGAGTACCAGACCGGGATCCGGTGCCCCCACCACAATTGCCGGGAAATGCACCAGTCGTGCATGTTGTCCACCCAGTCGAAGTACCTGGGCGCCAACTCCGGCGGGTGGATCTTCGTGCGGCCGTCACGGACGGCGTCGCCGGCGGCCTTGGCCAGCGGCGCGACCTTGACGAACCACTGGGTGGAGAGCCTCGGTTCGATGACGTCGTCCGACCGCGAGCAATGCCCGACCGAATGGATGTACGGGATCTTCTCGGCGACGATCCGGCCCTGCTCGCGCAGCTCCTGCTTGACCGCGGCGCGCGCCTCGAACCGGTCCATGCCGTCGAAACGCGTTCCGGTGTCAACGATCCGGGCACCCTCGTCGAGGATGGTCGGCGCCGGCAAATGATGCCGTTGGCCGATCTCGAAGTCGTTGGGATCGTGCGCCGGGGTGACCTTGACCGCTCCGGTGCCGAACTTCGGGTCGACGTGCTCGTCGGCCACCACGGGAATCTCCCGGTTCACGATCGGCAGCAGCACGGTGCGCCCGACCAGGTGGCGGTACCGCTCGTCGTCCGGATGCACCGCGACGGCGGTGTCGCCCAGCATCGTCTCCACCCGGGTGGTGGCGACCACCACGGAATTGTTCGGGTCACCGTCGGCCGCGCCGTACCGGATGGAGATCAACTCGCCGGCGTCCTCGGCGTGGTCCACCTCGATGTCGGACAGCGCCGTCCGGCAACCGGGGCACCAGTTGATGATTCGCTTGGCGCGGTAGATCAGCCCGTCGTCATACAGCTGCTTGAAGACGGTCTGCACGGTCGCGGAGAGGCCGTCGTCCAGGGTGAACCGTTCCCGGCTCCAGTCGACGGAATCGCCGAGCCGTTTCATCTGGCCCAGGATCGCGCCGCCGTATTCCTGCTTCCAGTCCCAGACCTTCTGCACGAACAGGTCCCGGCCGAAGTCGTGCTTGGTCTTGCCGTCGACGGCCAGCCGGCGCTCGACCAGGGTCTGGGTGGCGATGCCGGCATGGTCCATGCCCGGCAGCCACAGCACCTCGTCGCCGGACATCCGATGCCAGCGGGCCAGGATGTCCATCAGCGTGTGGTCGAGGGCGTGCCCGACGTGCAGGTTGCCGGTGACGTTGGGCGGCGGCAGCACGATCGAGAACGGTCGCTTGGCGCCGCTGAGCACCTGCTGCTCGTCGGCGCGGAAGTAACCGGCGTCCTGCCAGCGCTGGTACAGGGCTACCTCTACCGCCGCCGGGTCGTACTGGGTCGCAAGTTCCTTCACTGGCAGGCGGTCATCGGCGGTGGTAGTCACCGGGTCAGTTTAGGTTGCGCCGCCGTGGTGGAAATCCCCGCTCAGTACGACTTCGGCAGCTTCAGGCTGTGCTGCGCCACGTAGTTCAGCACCATCTCGCTGTTCACCGGGGCGATCCGCAGCAGCCTGGCCATCCCCCACAGCGGCAGCAGCCCGTACTCGGCCGACAGTCCGTTGCCGCCGTGCACCTGGATCGCGGCGTCAACCGCTGCGATGGCGGCCTCGGCAGCCGCGTACTTGGCCATGTTGGATGCCTCACCGGCCGGTCGGCCGTTGTCGTACAGCCAGGCGGCCTTGGCCGTCATCAGGGCGGCGAGTTCGACCTGGATCTTGGCCCTCGCCAGCGGGTGCGACACGCCCTGGTGAGTGCCGATCGACTGGCCCCAGACGTTACGGGTGCGGGCGTAGTCGGCGGCCGCCGTCACCGCGTACCGGCCGATGCCGACGCCGAGCGCGGCGGCCGTGATCCGCTCGGGGTTCAGCCCGTCGAACAGCGGCACCCAGCCCTGACCCTCGCCGCCGATCAGCGCCGTCGCCGGCACCCGGACGTCGTCGTAGAAGACCGTGAACTGCCGATCCGGGATCTGTGCGGCGACCTCGCAGCCGGTTCCAGCTCAGTCCCGGCGCGTCGATCGGCACCAGGAACAGCGAGAGCTGCGCCTTGCCGCTGACCGGGTCGGTGCCGGTCCGGGCGACCGTGATGATGGCCGCGGCCTCGTCCACGCCGGAGATGTAGTACTTCTGCCCGCTGATCAGGTAATCGTCACCGTCCCGGCGGCCGGTGGTGGTGAACTGGTGCGAATTGGACCCGGCGTCGGGCTCGGTGATCGCGAAGACCACCTTGGTGCCACCATCAGCAAGCGCCGCCAGCCATTTTTGCTTCTGCTCGGCGGACCCGTGCCGGCGAAGGATCTCCACCGCGATCGCGCTGGACACCAGCAGCGTGAGCAGCGGGCACCCGGCCGCCGCGGATTCCTCCGCGACCATCGCCAGTTCGGCCATCCCTGCGCCCCCGCCGCCGTATTCGGCCGGCACGTTGATACCGATGAACCCGGCCTTGCCCAGGTCGCCCCAGAGGCCCGTCATCGGGGTGCCGGTTCGGCCGTGCTCGGCGTACTCGGCCGGCCCGTGGCTCAGCGTGATCTCGCGGACCGCGGCCCGCAGATCGGCGAATTCGGAGGGTTCGGCAAAGTCGGTCATGGTAATGCTGAGAATGCCAGAAGTGAACCCGGGTTAACAAGACTGAGTGACGCGGGTCATACCGAGCCCGAGCCGCTGGTCGGGTTGACCGCTACTCGGCCAGCGCCATCGGCCCGTACACGGCCTGCAGATCGTTGAACAGCGACACCGCGGAGATGCCCTCGTCGAGCAGGTCGGCGTAGCTCTCGCTCAACCAGGACTCGGCCTCCTCCTGCGACCCGAACGACACCGCCGGCCCGTCGGCGACGACACCTGCTTCGTCCGCGTAGCGCCACAGGTACACCATTTCGTACTCCTGTTCCCATTCGCCGGGCATCTTTGTACCGGCTCTTCGACGTTAACCCCGGTGGGTTCGTCGCAGTTGCCCGGTGTCGGCTTTCATAGCCGTTTACCGTCTTACCCACCGGTGCTTACGAAGGACCCGCGCCGAGCGGTTCTCGGCCTGCCACCGGACGCCACGGATCGTCGATCAGGATTTGCCCGACGAACTCGCAACAACAGGAGCGCTCATGCTGTTGGACCTGCCGGAAGTCCCGCCACTGGACGCCGAGTCGGCCGCCCGCGCGGCCGAGATGCGTCAGTTTCTGCCGGTGGGCGCGCTCGGCATCTGGGGCGTGGTGATCGATCTGCTGGCGGCCGCGCGGGGCTCGGTGGCCGGCCCACTGGCGCCGCGTCGCCCGCAGTTGGTGGTCTTTGCCGCCGACCACGGCATCGCCGAGATCGGGGTCTCGGCCGCGCTGGTCAGTGAAACGGTCCGACGCGCACGCGACCTCGCGACCGGGGCCGGTTTGGCCGGCGCGTTGTCCGTTGCCGCCGGCGTCGGCGTCACCGTGGTCGACGTCGGCATGTCGGAGGCCTGCGACGACGTCCCGGATCGTGGGTCGCAGGCAACTCCCAGCGGCCGGATCGACATCGAGGATGCGATGGACGATGCGGCGCTCGAGGCGGCGGTCGCGACCGGCCGGCGGCTGGCCGACGCCGAGATCGATGCCGGCGCCGACCTGCTGATCGGCGCGGTCTGCGGGGTCGGCGTCAGCACTCCGGTCGCGGTGCTCACCGCCGCGCTGACCGGCATGGAACCCGTCGACGCAACCTCCCGCGGTTCGGGCATCGATGACGAGGGCTGGATCCGGAAGGCGGCGGCCGTGCGTGACGCTCTGTTCCGGGTGCGCAGCGGCGACACCGATGTGCTGTCGATGCTTCGGGTCGGTGGTGGGCCGGACCTTGCCGCACTCACCGGCTTCATCGCTCAGGCGGCGATCCGGCGGACTCCGACGCTGATCCACGACATGCCCAGCACCGTTGCGGCTGTGCTGGCCCATCGCATCGCGCCGGGCGCCGACAACTACCTGCTGGCCACCTCGCTGGCGCCGGACCGCGGACACCGGCGGTTGCTCGACCTGATCGGCCGGGACCCGCTCACCGACTGGTCAATCACCGGGCACACCGGCGTCGGGGCGCTGCTGGTCGTGCCGACCCTGTGCGCGGCCGTTCAGGCTTTCGACGACATCGACCGGGCGACCGTCGGGGCAGCGCGATCGGCGTCCGCCATCACCACCTGGGACGCCAACCTGCTGTGAGCGCGTACCTCGCCTTACCGGGGTGAAGTGTCGAGGACCCGTTGGCGTTTATGTTTACGGCGTTTTGCCGCGCCGCAGCGGTGTTGGCTCGGTCCGCACACCGGGCCGTACTCGTCGCCGATTTCGTCGGGAGAGGCATATCTGATGACCAACTCGCAGGACCCAGCGGGATCACCCGGCACTCCCGCCACCCGACCGGACCCCACTCCACCCGGGGGGCCGCCCGGCGTTGACCCGATGGCGGTGATCAAGTCCCGGCCGTACATCGTCGCTCTCATCCTGGCCGCCATCCTCGGCGTCCCGATCTCCGCCGCGGCGTACGGCTTCCTGGCGCTGGTCACCTGGCTGCAGGGCTATCTGTTCACCGACCTGCCGACCCAGCTGACCGGCGGTCCGCCGCCGGCCTGGTGGCCGATCCCCTGGCTGGTGCTCTGCGGGCTGCTCACCTCGCTGACGATCCAGATACCTGCCCGGCAACGCCGGGCACTCCCCCGCGCTCGGCTTCAAGACCGGCGGCGGTCCACCGAGTGGACCCGAGCTGATCAGCGTCACCCTGGCCGCGCTGACCACCCTGAGCCTGGGCGCGGTGCTCGGCCCGGAGGCTCCGCTGATCGCGATCGGCGGCGGCCTCGGCGCCCTGGCCGTGCGGTCGGTGAAGAAGGACGCCCCGCCGATGGCGGTCACCATCATCGCCTCGGCCGGCAGCTTCGCGGCGATCAGCACGCTGCTCGGCTCTCCCCTGCTGGGCGCGTTCCTGATCATGGAAGCGGCCGGCGTCAGCGGCATCACGCTCAGCCTGGTGGCCCTGCCGGGCCTGCTGGCCGCCGGCATCGGGTCGCTGATCTTCGTCGGGTTGGACGCGTGGACCGGCTTCGGGACGTTCTCGCTGGCGCTGACCGTGGTGCCGCCCGAGGTCGACCCGACGGTGGCGACGCTGGCCTGGGCGCTGGTACTCGGCATTCTCTGCGCCCTGGTCGCCTGGCTGATCCGCGCGCTGTCGCTGAATCTGCGGCCGCTGGTGCACCGCGGCCGGATCCCGGTGACGATGGGGCTCGGCCTGCTGGTCGGGCTGATCGCGATGGCGTACCAACTGATCAGCGGTCGTGGCTTCGTCGACGTGCTGTTCTCCGGCGAGGACGCGATGCCCAAACTGGTGGCCAACGCGGCCGAGTACAGCGTCGGCGTGCTGATCCTGCTGATCGTCTGCAAGGCGATCGCCTACGGGCTCTCGCTGAGCGCATTCCGCGGTGGACCGGTGTTCCCGTCGATGTTCATCGGCGCCGCGATCGGCGTCGCCTGCAGCGGGCTCCCCGGGATGAGCCTGGGCGCCGCGATCGGGATGGGCATCGGCGGGATGTGCGCGTCCATGCTGCGGCTGCCGCTGACCTCGGCGCTGCTGGCCGTGGTGCTGCTCGGCGCCGACGGCGCATCGGTGACCCCTGAGGTGATCGTCGCGGTGGCGGTGGCGTTCGTCTTCACCCACGTGCTGCCCGAGCCCGGGCCCAAGGAGCCGGCACTGGTAGGACTGCACACCTGACCGCCGCCGCGGTGCGACCAGCCGCGTTGTGGGTTCAGTCGCTTGTGGGTTCAGTCGGCGCGTGGGTCAGTCGGCGCCCGTCCCGCCGCCCCTGCCCCGACGGGCCACCTCCCGCTTGGCAGCCGACGTCAGCAGCCTGATCACCAGGCCGAGCACGGCCAGGTTGAGCAGCATCTGCACGGTGACCAACATCTGCATCCCGCCCGTTTTCGGGGTGATGTCGCCGAAGCCGACCGTCGCGAACACCGTGACGGTGAAGTAGAACGCGCTGTTGTGGTCCAGCGGAACGGTGAAGGTGGCCGGGTTGGCCAGGGAATTCGACAGGTAGATCCGGGCGAAGATCAACAGGAACAGCGGAACAGTCACCGCGAGCGCCTCGATCGCCCGCAGGTTCGGGTACTTGGACCTGACGATCGCCGGCACCTGGATCCCGACCACGACGCCGAAAACGGCCAACGCGGCGATCAGCCACGGAAGGTCCGAATCGCCGCCCTCGGCGACCGTGGGGATCAGGTAGTACGCCGTGAACAGCGACGGTGATGGTCAGCGTCACCCGCAGCAGCACGAACAGGCCGACTTTCCACGCAGTCCTGCCGCGCGGCGCGCTCGGCGGCAGCGGTAATGACGATGACGGACCGAGGGAGGTCATGGTCAGACACGATCCCGCGCCGCACCGGGCGGCGCCTAGCGCGGCGCGCCGACGGCGGCGATCGTCGCGGCCGTGACGGCGGCAATGATCACCATGGCCATCGCCCCGGCCCAGCCGGCGGCGTCGAAGACGACCGCACCGAGGAACCCGACGATGCTCGACCCCGCGTAGTAGGCCAGCGAGTACAGCGCGGAGGCCTGCGATCGGGCCGCTGGGACCCGCTCGCCGGCCCAGGTCGCCGCGATCGCATGGGCGACGAAGAAGCAGAAGGTGGCCACCACCAGCCCGGCCAGCACCAGCCGCGAGCGGCGCGGCCAGGGTCAGCGCCACCCCGACGGCCATCCCGTACCCGGCCGCCGCCAGCACGGTCCGGCGCCCGAACCGGCCGACCAGCCGGCCCACCCCGGACGACCCGACGGTGCCGACCAGGTAGGTCAGGAACAGCAGGCTGACCACCGACGCGGGCAGCCGGTAGGGGTCGTCCAGCAGCCGGAACGCCAGCAGGTTGTAGACCGTGACGAACCCGCCCATCAGCAGGAACGCCTGGGCGTAGAACACCCAGACCGGGCGATCCAGCAGGGCGAGCCGGATCCGGCCGCGATTGCCAGTACCGCCTGGCTTGTGACGCGTCGCGCCCAGCGGGCGATCGCCCGGCAACAGCACGACGAAGACGACCGCGGCCGTCACCACCAGCGCCGCGGTCGTCGCCAGTCCCCACCGCCAGCCGGCCACGCCGGCCACCGCCCCGGTCAGCACCCGCCCGGTCAGCCCGCCGATCGTCGTCCCGGCGATGTACAGCCCGCCGATCGCGGACACCCGGCCGGGCCGGGCCTGGGCCACCAGGTGCGCCATCGCCAGGGCCGGCACCGCGCCCAGGGCGACTCCGGAGATGCCGCGCAGCACCAGCAGCACTGCGAACGACGGGGCCAGCGGGACCAGGATGCCGGCGGTCGACGCGACGACCGCGGAGATCGTCATGGCCCGCGCCCGGCCGATCCGGTCCGCGACGGCCGCCCACGGCAGCACCGACAGCGCCAACGCGCCGGTGGCCACCGACACCGCCAACGACACTGTCGATTCGGTCAGCTGCCATTCTCCGGCGATGGCCGGCAGCACCGCCTGCACCGCGTAGAGCTCGGCGAACGTGGCGATGCCGCCGGCGAACAGCGCCGCGGTGAGCCGGCGCGAGCTCTCCTGGTCGCCGCCGGTCACAACGCCCAGTCGACCGGTTCGCCGCCCTGCTCGGCCAGCAGCGCGTTCACCCGGGAGAACGGCCTGGAGCCGAAGAAGCCGCGGTCGGCGGACATCGGCGACGGATGCGCGGACGCGATGATCGGCGTCCGGCCCAGCAGCGGTCGCAGGGTCTGCGCGTCCTTGCCCCACAGCACCGCGACCAGCGGCCCGCCCCGGGCGACCAGCGCCCGGATCGCCGCGTCGGTGATCGGCTCCCAGCCCTTGCCGCGGTGCGACGCCGGCTTGCCCGGGTTCGACGGTCAGCACCCGGTTCAGCAACAGCACCCCCTGGTCGGACCAGGCGGTCAGGTCGCCGTGCCCGGGCGCCGGGATGCCGACGTCCGCGAGCAGTTCCTTGTAGATGTTGCCCAGCGACCGCGGCACCGGCCGGACGTGCCGCTCGACCGCGAAGGACAGCCCGATCGGGTGGCCGGGCGTCGGGTACGGGTCCTGGCCGACGATCAGCACCTTGACCTGCGACATCGGCCGTTCGAACGCCCGCAGCACCAGCGGCCCGGCCGGCAGGTACGTCCGGCCGGCCGCCACCTCGGCGCGCAGGAAGTCGCCCATCGCGGTGACCTGACCGGCGACCGGGTCGCAGGGCGTTCGCCCAGTCGTCATCGATGATCGTGTGCAGCGGTGCGGGCATGGCGGGAGGCTACCGGCGGCCCGCCGGCTCAGCCGAAGTGGTCCCAGCCGCCCGCCGCCTGCCAGGGCGCGCCGTCGACCGAGACCCCGGCCCCGGCGCTGACCACGCCGATCGCGGTCCAGCCGGGCGGCAGCTGGGCACCGTGCGGGAAGGTGGCGGCCAGGGCGTGATCGTCGCCGCCGGTCAGCGCCCATTCCAGGTGGTTGCGGCCCAGCGCGGAGGCGACCTCGACCAGCCGCGGGTTCACCGGCAGCGCCTCGGTGACGACGTCGATCGCGACGCCGGAGGCATTGGGCGATGTGACCGAGGTCGGCGAGCAGCCCGTCGGACACGTCGATCATCGAGGTGGCGCCCGACGACGCCGGCGACGATCCCGGCCTGCAGCGGCGGATCCGGCACCCGGTAGGCGCCGACCGCGGCCGCGGGTGAACGAAACCCCCGGGACAGCACGGCAAGTCCGGCGGCCGCCCAGCCGAGCCGGCCGATCACGGCGACGACGTCACCCGGCCGGGCACCGGACCGCAGCACCGGCTGTCGCGCCGCGCAGATCGCCGAGCACCGTCACCGCGATGGTCAGCACCTCCGACCGGGTGAGGTCGCCGCCGACCACGCCGGCCCCGGCCTTCGCCGCCTCCTGGTTCAGCCCGCGCCCGATCCCGGTGATCAGCTCGACCGGGGTGCTCGGCGGCGCGCACAGCCCCACCAGCAGCGCGGTCGGTGCCGCGCCCATCGCGGCGATGTCGGCCATCGCGGCCAGCGCGGCCCGCTGCCCGATCTGCTCGCCGGTCGCCCAGTCGGTGCGGAAGTGCACGCCGTCGACCAGCACGTCGATGCTGGCCACCACCCGGCCGTCCGGTGCGGCCGACGACCGCACCGTCGTCACCCGGCCCGAGCACGGTGGTCGCCGGCTGCGTCATGCCGGCGGTCACCGCGTCGATGACGGCGAACTCGCCGGTCGATGCCAGGGTGCCGGTCGCGGCCTGGTCGGGCGCCGATGGTTCGGTCATGCGGCGCGGTCGGGCGGGCCGCCCGGTCGCCGGGCCGCTGGTTTGTGTTGATCTTGGGCACCTCACTGGTGGACGCTATCGACATGTGACCCGCGGCAATCCGGGCCCACTGCTGATGGTTATCGTGCCCGAACCGCGGTCGTCGGGGCGACCACCGGCCGGATGGGCGGTTGGGACATGCGGGACCCGTCCCGCTAGGCTCGGGCGGCGAACTCGTCGCGAGCAGTGAAAGGGGCACACCGTGGTGCAGGCGTTCATCCTCATCCAGACCGAGGTCGGCCAGGCCGCCGCGGTGGCCCAGGCGATCGCCGAGCTGCCGGGTGTGACCAGCGCCGAGGACGTCACCGGGCCCTACGACGTGATCGTGCGCGCCGAGGCGAACACGGTCGACGAACTCGGCAAGCTGGTCGTCGCCCGGGTGCAGGGAGTGCCGGGGATCACCCGCACGCTGACCTGCCCGGTCGTGCACCTCTGACCCGGCCGCCACCCGCCAGACCGTGTCGCGGCCCGCCGACCAGCCGCTGCCGGTCGACAGCGCAGCGAACACCGCGCGGGCCAGTTGCCCACCTGGCGGCTGGTCGACCGCGATCGCGGTGTCGGTGGCGGCGATCGTCGGCGTCATCGTGCTCGCCGCGGTGGTCAATTCCCGGCCGGTGACGGACGTCACCGATCCGCTGCCCGTCTCGTCGGTCGACGCACCGGGTGCGACCACCGCCGCCTGCACGTCGCTGATGGCCGCGCTGCCCGACCCGCTCGGCGCACTGCCCCGGCGGCAGCTCGTCCAGGGTGACGACCCGCTGCTGGCCGGGGTGGCGGCCTGGGGCGAGCCGGCGGTCGTCCTGCGCTGCGGCGTGCCGACGCCGCAGGAACTGACCTGCTCGTCGCCGGTGCAGGTGGTCGACGGGGTCGCCTGGCTGCCGATCCCGGGATCAGGCGGCACCACCTACCTGGCCGTCGACCGTCCGGTCCGGGTCGCCCTCACGGTGCCCGGACGGCGTCAGCACCGGGCCCTGGCAGGAGATGTCGAAGATCATCGGCGGCACGCTGGCCGAGCGGGAGATCTGCGCCGACGGCGTGCCGGTGCCGCCCGACGGGCGGCTGAGCGGCTCGACCGGGTGTCTGCGGCCGATCAGCGCAGGCCGGTGCCCCGGGCCAGCGCCGTCCGGATCAGCACGGTGATCAGCTCGGGGTAGGAGACCCCGCCGGCCGCCCACATCCGCGGGTACATCGAGATCGGGGTGAACCCGGGCAGGGTGTTCACCTCGTTGATCACCACGTCGCCGTCCGGCCGGACGAAGAAGTCCACCCGGGCCAGCCCCTGCGCGTCCAGCGCGGCGAAGGCCCGCCGGGACAGCTCCTGGATCCGGGCTGCGGTCGCCGGCCGGCAGGTCGGCCGGGATGTCGAAGGTCGCCACGTCGTCGAGGTACTTGGCGTCGAAGTCGTAGAACGTGTGGTCGCCGCCGAGGTGGATCTCCGCCGTCGGCGACGCCTCGACCCGGCCGTCCGGGTACTCGAGCACCCCGCACTCGATCTCCCGGCCCAGCACCGCGGCCTCGACCAGCACCTTCGGGTCGGTCCGCCGGGCGTGGTCGATCGCGGCGTCCAGGTCGGCCCAGGAGTCGACCCGGCTGACCCCGAGCGAGGAGCCGGCCCTGGCCGGTTTGACGAACACCGGCAGGCCGAGCCGCTCCCGGTCGGCTGCGCGACAGCGTCGGCACCCCCGGCCGGAGCACCGCCCAGTCGCCGACCGGCAGACCCTCGGCGGCCAGCAGCTTCTTGGTGAACTCCTTGTCCATCGCGGCCGCGGAGGCCAGCACGCCCGGCGCCGACGTAGGGCACGCCGGCCAGCTCCAGCAGGCCCTGGATGGTGCCGTCCTCGCCGTACGGGCCGTGCAGCACCGGGAACACCACGTCGACGTCCACCGCGGCACCCAGCGCCGCCGGGTCCAGCGAGACCATCGCCGATGCGGTCGGGTCGGCCGTCATGGCGACCGCGGAGCCGGTGGTCACGGCCGGCAACTGCCGGCCGACCGACGACCGGGATCTCCGCCGGATCCAGCTGCAGCCACTTGCCGTCCGGGGTGATGCCGATGGCGGTGACGTCGAAAGTCGGCCGGATCGATGTTGGCCAGCACGCCGGCGGCCGAGATGCAGGACACGGGATGCTCACCGCTGCGGCCACCGAAGACGACGGCCACCCGGATCCGCTCGGAGGTCATGGTGAGTCACCCTAATTGGCCCGCCACGGCCCTGCGACCGCACTCCGACGCGCTGGATCGGTGGCCTGGCACCGTGGACCGGTGCGCCTGTCGTGCCGGCAACCTCGCGCCCAGCTTCGCCTAGCTCGGCAGCTCGAGATCACCTCACCGACAGGACAGGGCCTCCGGTGGCGGCCACACGACGGACCGCACACCGGACGACGCCGGCGCAACACATCGGCACCGGCGCTGCCCAGCGACGGCTGCTCGACTCCGCAGGCCTGACAGGCAGCGAGCACTTACTCGGGACTGTGCGGCCGGTCCATCAGGTAACTAATCATCTGGGTGGGCGGCAGATGCCGGTAGCAGACCTGGTAGACCGACTCGGTGATCGGCATGTCGATCTTGTGCCGCAGCGCCAGGTCGCGCACCGACCGGCAGCTGACCACACCCTCGGCCACCTGGCCGCCGGTGGCCTCCAGCGCCGCCTCCAGGCCGATGCCGGCGGCCAGCCGGCCGCCCAGGGTGCGGTTGCGGGACAGCGGCGACCAGCAGGTCGCGACCAGGTCACCCAGCCCGGCCAGCCCGGCGAAGGTCGCCGGCGACGCGCCGAGTTCGACGCCGAGCCGGGAGACCTCGTTCAGCCCGCGGGTGATCAGCGAGGCCGAGGTGTTCAGCCCGAGCCCGAGGCCGTCGGCGATGCCGCAGGCCAGCGCGACGATGTTCTTGCCGGTGCCGGCGATCTCGGCGCCGACCACGTCGGTGATGGTGTACGGCCGGAAGTACGGCGTGGCGCTGGCCACCTGCACCGCGTTCGCCCGCTCGTGATCGGTGCAGGCCATCACCGTCGCGGTCGGCCGGCCGAGGGCGATCTCCACCGCCAGGTTCGGGCCGGTGAGCACCACGATCCGGGCCGGGTCGACCTGGCCGACCCGCGCGATCACCTCGCTCATCCGCAGGCCGGTGCCGATCTCGACGCCCTTGGCCAGCGAGACGATCGGCACCCGCGGCGGCAGCGAGTCCCGGAACACCCGCAGGTTCTCCCGCAGCGCCTGGCTGGGCACGCCCAGCACCACCGCGTCGACGTCCTCCAGCGCCTCGTCGAAATCGGAGGTCGCGCTGAGCGACTCGGGCAGGTCGACACCGGGCAGGTAGTCGTGATTGCGGTGGTCGCCGCGAATCGCCGGCGGCGACCGATTCCCGCCGGGCCCAGAGCTTGACGGTGCGCCCGGCGTCGGCGAGCACCTTGGCGTACGTGGTGCCCCAGGAACCCGCGCCGAGCACCGCCACCCGCTCGATCGGCGCGGTCGACGATCGCGGGTCAACTCGTTCCGGCACCGTCCACCGGGCTGGCGTCCGCCGCGACCCGACTCGGCGCCGGCTCCGGCGCGCGTCGGCGGCCCGTTTGGCCAGCCGCTCGGCCTTCTTCGGGTCGAAGAACTCCACCGGCGGTGTCTCGCCGCGGATCTCGGCGACCATGTCCCGGACCACCGTCATGATCAGCAGCGAGGCGTCGCGGATCGACCGGGCGTCGACCGGCCGGGAGCGCAATTCGGTCAGGTCGATCGGCTCGCCGAAGACCGTCCAGACGTCCTTGCGCGGCAGCGGATGGAACTTGCGGCCCTCGTGGTAGGACTCGTAGACCTGATTCGAGCCCCAGTGCGCGACCGGGATGACCGGGAAGTCGCCGGACAGCGCCAGCGCACCGATGCCCGGCCGGGGCTTCATCGGCCAATAGCCCGGATCCCGGGTGACCGTGCCCTCCGGGTAGATCAGCACCATCCGGCCCTGCTGCAGCGTCTTGGTGGCCAGTTCCAGGCTGGCCTGGCCGGCCCCCGCGCCGGTCCGCTCGACCGGGATCTGGTCGGAGCCGGCCAGGGCCTTGCCCAGCACCGGCACCTTCCACAGCGACGCCTTGGCCATGAACCGCGGGATCCGGCCCGCCTTGCGCACCGCGACCGAGTCGTACAGCGGGTCGAGGTGCGAGATGTGATTGGCGACCAGCAGGAAGCCGCCCTCGATCTGGATGTTCCGCTGCCCGCGGGTCTGCTTCCGGCCGAGCAGCGAACGACGTCGGGTACATCACCACCTGGCAGAACGTCAGCCAGGCGTTGCCCTTCTCGTGAACCGGACTGCGCGCCACCGTCGGCTCCTTCTCCCAGCGCCTGGTGCCGGCGTGAAATGTCGTGCAGCGCCCGCGCCGGCGTCTTTGTCGATCACCCTAAGGCCTGCGCCGGAACCCGCGCCGGACGCGACGCGCCGATACCTGCTGTTCACCGCGCGGTGTGGCATTCCGTGCACCGCACACGGGACAATGTCCCACGTGACGGCCAGCAGAGGTTCCAGGTCGACCAATGGCAAGAGCACCGACACCCCGCGGGCCCCGCGCCCGCGACCGTCGCGGGCAAAGGTGGACGGCGCCGCCGCGCCGGCGGATGGCATCGGCACCTTCGCCGGCCGGCTGATCGTCGAGGAGGCGGCCATCGAACCGTTCCACGGCGGGTCGTCGGAATCGGTGCTGGAATCGGCGGCCGAGGACGACCCGCTGCCCGACGACCGGTTCTCGAACCGGGAGCTGAGCTGGCTCGACTTCAACGCCCGGGTGCTGGCGCTGGCCGAGGACAAGTCCCAGCGGCTGCTGGAGCGGGCGAAGTTCCTGGCGATCTTCGCCTCGAACCTCGACGAGTTCTACATGGTCCGGGTCGCCGGGCTGAAGCGACGCCGGGAGATGGGCCTGTCGGTGACCAGCGCGGACGGCCTGACCGCCTCCGAGCAGCTGGCGCTGATCTCCGCCCGCACCCAGGAGCTGGTCGACCGGCAGGGCCGCTGCTTCACCGACGACATCATGCCGGCGCTGGCCGAAGCGGGGATCCGGATCGTGCACTGGGCCTCGATCGACCCGGAGGACCGGGACCGGCTGGCCGAGTACTTCACCGGCGCAGATCTTCCCGGTGCTGACCCCGCTCGCGGTCGACCCGGCGCACCCGTTCCCGTACATCTCCGGGCTGAGCCTGAACATGGCCATCATCGTCCGGGATCCGGAGAGCCAGTGCCGAACGGTTCGCCAGGGTGAAGGTGCCGAACAACGTCGATCGGTTCGTCCAGGTGCGCCGCGGGGTCAACGATTTCCTGCCGCTGGAGGACCTGATCGCCGCCCACCTGGCCGAACTGTTCCCCGGCATGGACGTCATGGAGCACCAGGTGTTCCGGGTGACCCGCAACGCCGACCTCGAGGTCGAGGAGGACCGGGACGAGGATCTGCTGCAGGCGCTGGAGCGGGAGTTGGCCCGCCGCCGGTTCGGTCCGCCGGTCCGGCTGGAGATCACCGACACCACCAGCGAGCGGGTGCTCGCGCTGCTGCTCACCGAGCTGGACGTCGATCCGGCCGACGCGGTCGAAGTGCCTGGGCTGCTGGACCTCTCGAGCCTGTGGCAGCTCTACGGGCTGGACCGGCCGGCGCTGAAGGACCCGCCGTTCGTGCCGGCCACCAACCCGGCGTTCGCCGAGGGCGAGACCCCGAAGAGCGTGTTCGCCACCCTGCGCGACGGAGATGTGCTGCTGCACCATCCCTATGAGTCGTTCGCGACCACCGTCCAGCGGTTCATCGAACAGGCGGCCGCCGACCCGCGGGTGCTGGCGATCAAGCAGACCCTGTACCGCACGTCCGGCGACTCCCCCATCGTCGATGCGCTGATCTCCGCGGCCGCGGCCGGCAAGCAGGTGGTGGCGCTGGTCGAGATCAAGGCCCGGTTCGACGAGCAGGCCAACATCTCCTGGGCGAAGGCGCTGGAACGCGCCGGGGTGCACGTGGTCTACGGCCTGGTCGGCCTGAAGACCCACTGCAAGACCGCGCTGGTGATCCGGCAGGAGGGCAAGAACCTGCGCCGCTACTGCCATCTCGGCACCGGCAACTACAACCCCAAGACCGCCCGGATCTACGAGGATCTCGGCCTGCTGACCGCGGACCCGGACATCGGCGCCGACCTCACCGACCTGTTCAACGTGCTGACCGGCTACTCCCGGCAGACCGAGTACCGGAACCTGCTGGTCGCGCCGCATTCCATCCGCAGCGGCATCGTCGCCCGGATCGAACGGGAGATCGAGCATCAGCGGGCGGGCCGGGGCGGTCTGGTCCGGCTGAAGATGAACTCGATCGTCGACGAGGGCGTCATCGACGCGCTGTACCGGGCGTCCAGGGCCGGGCGTGACGGTCGACGTCACCGTGCGCGGCATCTGCGCGCTGCGGGCCGGAGTGCCGGGGCTGAGCGAGAACATCACCGTGCGCTCGATTGTCGGCCGCTTCCTGGAGCACTCCCGGATCTTCTACTTCCGCAACGGCGGCGGCGCGGCCGCTGCCGAGAACGGCGACGGCGCCGCCGGCGGCACGACAAACCGCGAGGAGTACTGGATCGGCAGCGCGGACATGATGCACCGCAACCTCGATCGCCGGGTCGAGGCGCTGGTGCAGGTCAAGGACAAGGCCGCCACCGACCGGATGGCCGCGCTGTTCGAGACCATCACCGCGCCCGACACCCGTTGCTGGGTACTCGGTCCGGACGGCTGGTCGAAGTCGCCGGCCGAGGGCCCCGGCAAGGACATCCAGGAAGAGCTGCTCAGGCGGGGCGTCGCGCGTGGCGAATGACGCGTCTGGCGCGGTGATCAGGGCGGCCGGGGCGGTGCTGTGGCGCCCGTCCCGGCGCTACGGCGTGCGGATCGCGCTGGTGCACCGCCCCCGGTACGACGACTGGTCGCTGCCCAAGGGCAAGGCCGAACCGGGCGAGGTGCCGCCGGTCACCGCGGCCCGGGAGGTCGAGGAGGAGACCGGGTTTCGGGCCGCCATCGGCCGCTCGCCTGACCACGGTGTCGTACAAGGCCAACGGCGGCCCGAAGACCGTGCAGTACTTCGCCGCCCGGCGGATCGGCGGGCTGTTCACGCCGAACAAGGAGGTCGACCGGCTGGAATGGCTGCCCGCGGCCAGGGCCGCCGAGCGGATGACCTACGAGTTCGACCAGGCCGTGCTGCGCACGTTTTCGCTGGAACCGGCCGCACTGTCCGGTGTGGTGCTGGTCCGGCACGCCAGGGCCGGCCACCGGGAGTCCTACGACGGCGCCGGACGAGACCCGGCCGCTGGACGCCAAGGGCCGGCGGCAGGCCGAGGCCCTGGTCGGCGAACTGGGGGTCTTCGCGCCGATCGCGGTGCACAGCGCGCCGCTGGAGCGCTGCCGGGCGACGGTTGCCCCGTTGGCCGGATCCGTTGGCAAGGACGTGATCCTCGAGCAGTCGCTGGCCGAGGACGCCTACCGGGACGACCCGGCCGGGGCCCGGCGGCGGCTGGTCGAGCTGGCGTCGGGCAGCGCCGACGGCGGCACCGTGGTGGTCTGCAGCCAGGGCGGCGTGATCCCCGGAGTGGTCAAGTCGTTGGCCGGCCGATCCGATGTCCCGATCGGCCAGGTCAGCACGCCGAAGGCGGCCTACTGGTTCCTGTGTTTCGACGAGCGGCGGCTGGTGCAGGCCGACTCGTATCCCGTCGCCGGTGGTCTGACCGCGCGGCCGACGGCACGATCCGGCGGGTGGCTGCGTGGCCACCCGCCGGATTGCCGCTCGTTGGGCTTACTTCGCGTCCGAGCCTGTGTCGGAGGGCGCAGGCGACTGCTGGTGCTACTTCGCGGCTGCGGCCGTCTTGGCGGCCGGGGCGCGGCGGGTCGCCGGCTTGGCGGCGGTGGTGGTCGCCTTGGCGGCGGTCGTCTTCGCCGCGGCGGGGGCGGCCTTGGCTGCGGTCGCCCGCGGCGCCCGGGTGGTGGTGGTCTTCGGCGCCGCCGTCGTCGCTGCCTTCGCGGCCGCTCCGCGGGTGCGGGTCGGGCTCGCCGTCGTCGCCGGCTGCCGGCTTGGCGGCCGCCGCCCGGGTGCGAGGTGCCGTGGTGGTGGCCGCCTTTGGCGCCGCGGCCGCCCGGGGCGCCCTGGTGGTGGTGGTCTTGGCGGCGGCGGTCGCCGCGGCCGGTGCCTTCGCGGCCGCAGCGGCAGCGCGCGCGCTGGTCGGCTTGCCGGTCGGCTTGGGCAGCTTCACCGTTCCGGCGATGACGTCCTTGAAGTACTTTCCGGGCCGGAAGGCGGGCACGGTGGTCTTCTTCACCTTGACCGCCTCACCGGTGCGCGGATTGCGGGCGGTACGCGCGGCCCGCAGGCGCTTTTCGAAGACGCCGAAGCCGGAGATGGAAACGTTTCGGCCCTTTTGAACCTCGCGCTGGACCAGATCGATAAAGCCTTCGACGGCGGCCTGCGCGGCCTTCTTGTCTCCGTCCAACCGCTCAGCGAGCTGGTTGATCAGATCGGTCTTGTTCACTGTCCCTCCCAGGACTCTCCGGCCCACGGCAGAGTGGGGGCCGATTGGTCGCTCACGGTAGGCGCAAAATCGCCGGAGCGCCAGCCCGCCACGCGCAGGAGTCAGTGTGTTCTAACGGTTCTCACCGCTTCGCCGGAGCCTTCCCGGCGGCCCGTATCGGGTGCTGGCGGTCACCCTCAGCCGACCTCGTGAATCGGCGAAATCTGTTGTCCGCCAATGGGTATCGGTTGCTAAACCGACGCTACCAGCAGGTATCGGACGGTCAGCCGGTGACCGGCGCGAAGGCCGGACGATTTTTTTCAAAATCGGTGATTTCGTCGGCGTGCCGAAGGGTCAGGGAGATGTCGTCCCAGCCTTCGAGCAGCCGCCAGCGGGTGTACGGATCGATCGTGAAACCGATCACCAGCGAGCCGAGCCGAGATCGTTTGCTGCTCTAGGTCGACCGTCACCTCGGTGCCCGGCTCGTTCTCCAGCAGCTTCCAGAGCAGCTCGACGTCGTCCTGGGTGACCTCGGCGGCGAGCAACCCGCCCTTGCCGGAGTTGCCCCGGAAGATGTCGGCGAACCTGGGCGAGATGACGACCCTGATGCCGTAGTCCATCAGCGCCCAGACCGCGTGCTCCCGCGACGATCCCGTCCCGAAGTCCGCGCCGGCGACCAGCACCGACCCGCTGGAGTAGGCCGGCGTGGTTCAGCACGAACGTCGGATCCCCGCGCCAGGCGGCGAACAGCCCGTCCTCGAAACCGGTTCGGGTGATTCGCTTCAGGTACACGGCCGGGATGATCTGGTCGGTGTCGACGTTGCTGCGGCGCAGCGGGATCCCGACTCCGGTGTGCGTGCGGAAGGCGTCCATCGTTGGCTCCTTTGAAAAGTCTGTGTCGTTGGTCGGGTCGGATCGGTCGGTGCCGGGCACGGCGGTCCGTGCGATTTCGGCCACGATCGGCCGGCCCGCAGTGTCTCGGTCGGCGAGCTGGCTCAGTGCTCAGCTGGTCGCGCCGGCAAGCGCCGGCACCGGTTCGAGATCCGCCGGGGAGGACAGGGTTCCACGCACCGCGGTGGCCGCGGCGACCAGCGGCGAGACCAGGTGGGTGCGGCCGCCCTTGCCCTGCCGGCCCTCGAAGTTGCGGTTCGAGGTCGACGCGCTGCGCTCACCGGGCGCCAGCTGATCCGGGTTCATGCCAAGGCACATCGAGCATCCGGCGTGCCGCCACTCGGCGCCGGCCGCCGTGAAAACCGCGTCCAGCCCCTCGGCCTCGGCCTGCGCCTTCACCCGCATCGAACCGGGAACCACCAGCATCCGCAGCGTCGGGTCGATGTGCCTGCCGCGCAGCACGTCGGCGGCCGCCCGCAGGTCCTCGATCCGGCCGTTGGTGCAGGAGCCGAGAAACACCGTGTCGACGTGGATCTCCCGCAGCGGCGTGCCGGCCGTCAGGCCCATGTAGGCCAGCGCACGCTCGGCGGCGCTGCGCTCGTTGTCGTCACCGATCAACTCCGGGTCCGGCACGCTGGCCGACAACGGCAGTCCCTGCCCGGGATTCGTGCCCCAGGTGACGAACGGCGTCAGCGCGTCGGCGTCGATGATGACCTCGGCGTCGAAAACCGCGTCGGCGTCGGTGGTCAGCGACGACCAGTAGGCGACGGCCTGGTCCCACTGCTGCGCCCTTGGGCGCGTGGTCGCGGCCCTCGATGTAGGCGAAGGTGGTCTCGTCGGGGGCGATCATCCCGGCCCGCGCACCGGCCTCGATCGACATGTTGCAGATCGTCATCCGGCCTTCCATCGACAGCGCCCGGATCGCCTCGCCGCGGTATTCCAGCACGTAACCCTGGCCGCCGCCGGTGCCGATCTTGGCGATCACCGCCAGCACGATGTCCTTGGCGGTCACCCCGGGGGCCAGCGTGCCCTCGACGGTGATGGCCATGGTCTTGAACGGCTTGAGCGGCAACGTCTGGGTGGCCAGCACGTGTTCGACCTCGCTGGTGCCGATGCCGAAGGCGAGCGCGCCGAAGGCGCCGTGGGTCGAGGTGTGCGAGTCGCCGCAGACAATCGTCATGCCCGGCTGGGTGAGCCCCAATTGCGGGCCGACGACGTGCACGATGCCCTGCTCGGCGTCGCCCATCGGGAAGAGCCGAATGCCGAATTCCTTGCAGTTCGCGCGCAGCGTGTCGACCTGGGTCCGGGAGACCAGATCCGCGATCAGCAGATTGATGTTCTGGGTCGGCACGTTGTGGTCCTCGGTGGCCAGCGTCAGATCGGGACGCCGGACCGGGCGGCCGGCCTGCCGCAGGCCCTCGAAGGCCTGCGGGCTGGTGACCTCGTGCACCAGGTGCAGGTCGATGTACAGCAGGTCGGGTTCACCCTCCGCTGCGTGCACGATGTGCGCGTTCCAAACCTTTTCGGCGAGCGTCTGCCCCATTGCCGACCCTTCCTCGTCGTCTGCGCCCGCATGCCGCGGGCGGCTTGACGTTCCTCGGATCCACGACGCGGCGCGGCGGCCCCGCGTCGATGGACATCTCAGCATTCGGGAATCTAGTATCGCTCCATGGGAAAGTCTAGCGGCATCGGCGTTTTGGACAAAGCGGTTCAGGTGCTGCGTGCGACCACCGTGGCGCCGACCGGCCTGGCCGACCTGTGCGTCGCCACCGGACTGCCCCGCGCCACCGCGCACCGGCTCGCCGTCGGGCTGGAGGTGCACGGACTGCTGGCCCGGGATTCGAACGGCCGCTGGTGCCCGGGGCCGCTGCTGGCCGTGCTGGCGGCCGGCGCCCCCGACCCGCTGGTGAGCGCGTCGGCCGACGTGCTGCCCCGGCTGCGCGACCGCACCGGGGAGAGCGTCCAGGTCTACCGGCCGGACGGCCTGAGCCGGATCTGCATCGCCGTCGCCGAGCCGATGTCGGGCCTGCGGGACACCGTGCCGCTGGGCTCCCGGCTGCCGATGAACGCCGGTTCCGGGGCGAAGGTGCTCACCGCCTGGGCCGATCCGTCGACCCAGCGGGCGGTGCTGGCCGAGGCGTCGTTCACCGAACGGACGCTGGCCGAGGTGCGCCGCCGGGGCTGGGCGCAGTCCGTCGCCGAACGGGAGGCCGGCGTCGCCTCGGTGTCCGCGCCGGTTCGCGACCCGAAGGGTCTGGTGATCGCCGCGGTGTCGGTGTCCGGGCCGGTGGAGCGGATCGGCCGCCGCCCGGGCGCGCGCTGGGCCGGCGACCTGGTGGAGGCCGCCGACGCGCTCACGGCGCGGTTGTAGCTGGCCGGTACCCCCAGCGGCGCGGATCAGCCTGTCCACCGATCCAGAGCAGCAAGAAATCCCGGCGCGCACCTGCGCTGCCGGGATCGCCTTGCTGTAGCCCCGAAGGGATTCGAACCCTCGCTACCGCCGTGAGAGGGCGGCGTCCTAGGCCGCTAGACGACGGGGCCCTAGAAACACACTCGAACCCGGCGTTCGCACGCCCAAGTTCGCTTGGAGATGTTACACGACCGGCCCCATCGAGCCGGACCATGATCAGCACACTCGCCGGGGTACTGAATCGCTGGGGTACTAGGACTCGAACCTAGAATGAGGGAATCAGAATCCCTAGTGTTGCCAATTACACCATACCCCAGTGGACACCTGATCGACCGTGACCGGACGGGCGCCGACGAACGATACTACCTGCCGCGCAGCCCAACCCGAAATCCCGACGAGCGGATTTCCGCGCGCCCGCCACGGCACGGACCGGCAGCGTGAAGGATCCGTCGGCTGTCAGCAGACGGATCCTTCACGATCCGGGTGGGGCACGCACACAGCCGAACCCCCGAGCGGCTCAGCCGCCGGCCACCTGCAGCGCCGCGCGCAGCCGGCCGAGGGTCTGGTCGCGGCCCAGCAGCTCCATCGACTCGTACAGCGGCGGCGAGATCGTCCGGCCGGTGACGGCCACCCGCACCGGCTGGAACGCCACCTTGGGCTTGAGCCCGAGATCGTCGATCAGCGCGGCCTTCAGCGCCGTCTCCAGCGACGCTGGGGTGAAGTCGGGCAGCGACTCCACCGCCCCGATGGCGGCCTCCAGCACCGGCCTGGACGCCTCGGTGAGCACCTTCGCGGCGGCGGCCGGGTCGATCGCGAAGTCCTCGGCGGCAACGACCAGGAACGCGATCATCGTGGCGGCCTCGGACAGCAGGCGGACCGTTCCTGCACCAGCGGGGCCGCCGCCCGGACCAGCGCCAGCTGCTCCGCGGACGGCTCGCTGGGCAGGTCGCCGCGGTCGACCAGGTAGGCCACCAGCCGATCGGCGAAGTCGTCGGCAGCGAGCAGCCGGATGTGCGCGCCGTTGATGGCCTCGGCCTTCTTGCGGTCGAACCGTGGCGGGTTGCCGGAGATCCGGTGGCCGTCGAAGCCGGCGATCAGCTCGGCGGGCGAGAAGATGTCCCGGTCGTCGCCCAGCGACCAGCCGAGCAGCGCCAGGTAATTGACCATGCCCTCGGTGAGGAAGCCGTCGTCGCGGTACTGGAACAGGTTCGACTGCGGGTCGCGCTTGGAGAGCTTGCGGTTGCCCTCCCCGG
This sequence comes from uncultured Actinomycetota bacterium, assembly GCA_963695045.1. GTDB lineage: Bacteria > Actinomycetota > Actinomycetes > Mycobacteriales > Nakamurellaceae > Nakamurella. The sequence goes on along the minus strand of CAVOFW010000017.1, from coordinate 360,187 downwards.
TGACGAACGGCAGATGCCCGAACTCGGGCACCAGCTCGGCGCGGCCGATGTCGATCAGCGCCTCGTACAGCGCGATCTGCCGGGGCGTGGAGGGCAGCAGGTCCTCGCCGCGGAGCACGTGGGTGATCCCCATCAGCGCGTCGTCGACCGGGTTGACCAGCGTGTACAGCGGGTCGCCGGTGCCGCGGACCAGCACCGGGTCCGGCACGCTGCCGGCGGGGAAGGTGATGGCTGCCGCGGACCAGGTCGTCCCAGGTGATGGCCCGGTCGGGCATCCGCAGCCGCAGCACCGGCCTGCGCCCGGCCGCGACGGCCGCCTCGATCAGGGCGGCATCCGGGGTGCGGTCGTAGTTGTCGTAACCGAGCTTCGGGTCCCGACCGGCGGCCAGGTGCCGGGCCGTCACGTCCTCGTTGACGGAGTACGACTCGTACAGGTGCCCGGCGGCCAGCAGCTCGGCGGCGACCTCGCGGTAGATCTCGCCGCGCTGGCTCTGCCGGTACGGGGCGTGCGGGCCGCCGATGTTCGGGCCCTCGTCCCAATCCAGGCCGAGCCAGGTCAGCGCGTCGATGATCGCCTGGTAGGACTCCTCGGAGTCGCGCGCGGCGTCGGTGTCCTCGATCCGGAACACGAAGGTGCCGCCGTGGTGCCGGGCGAAGGCCCAGTTGAACAGCGCGGTCCGGCCAGCCCGACGTGCGGCGTGCCGGTCGGTGATGGGCAGAACCGGGCCCGGACGCGGGCGGGCGGGTGGCGGCGGTGAGGGGCGGGCGTCTGTGTCATGGCAGGCACCACCCTAAACCGCCGACCGGGGACGACCGCCGGCTGATCAGCGCCGGGCGGCCGCGGGATTGGTCAGCGTGCCGATCCCCTCGACGGTCACCGACACCGTCTGGCCCGCGACCATCGGGCCGACCCCGGCCGGGGTGCCGGTGAGCAGCACGTCACCGGGCAGCAGCGTCATGATCGCGGAGACGAACTCGACGATCTCGCCGACGCTGAACACCATGTCGGAGGTCCGGCCGTCCTGCACGACCTCGCCGTCGAGCTCGGTGCGGATCTCCAGATCGAACGGGTCGAGCTCGGTCTCGATCCACGGGCCGAGCGGGCAGAACGTGTCGTAGCCCTTGCCGCGGGTGAACTGCACGTCCGCACGTTGCTGGTCCCGGGCGGTCACGTCGTTGCCGACCGTGTAGCCGAGGATCACCGATGACGCGTTCTCGGCCAGCACGTCCCGGCACGGCCGCCCGATGACGACGGCCAGCTCGCCCTCGAAGTCGACCCGCGCCGAGGACGCCGGCAGCTGGATCGGCACCCGTCGGGCCGATCACCGAGGTGGACGGCTTGAGGAAGATGATCGGCGAGCTGGGTACCGCATTGCCGAGCTCGGCGGCGTGGTCGGCGTAGTTGCGGCCGATCGCCACGACCTTGGACGGCAGGATCGGCGCCAGCAGCCTGGTGTCGGCGAGCGGCCATGAGCGTCCGGTGTAGGTCGGCTCGCCGAACGGGTGGTCCTCGATCTCCCGGACCCGTTCCGCGCCCTCGGCACCGTCAACGGAGACGAAGGCGACCCCGTCCGGATGGGCGATCCTGGCCAGACGCATGACGGCGCGCTCCTTGATTTCTCGATGGTTGCTGCGGAACAGCCGACGGCGACCAGGCGAACTCGCTCAGACGGAGACAGCCACGCCGGTCTCCGCGGCGGTGGCCGGCGCCCCGCCGTCCTGCGGTTGCAGGGCGTAGACCAGCGCGTCCACCAGCGCCTGCCAGGACGCCTCGACCACGTTCGCGTGCACGCCGACCGTGGTCCATTCCTGCGCGCCGCGCGCGGAGGACACCAGCACCCTGGTGATCGAGTCGGTGCCCGCCGAGCCGGCCAGGATCCGCACCTTGTAGTCGACCAGTTCGACCTGGTTGAACTCGGGGAACTGCTCGGCGACGGCGCTGCGCAGCGCCGAGTCGAGGGCGTTCACCGGGCCGTTGCCCTCGGCGGTGGCGATGATCCGCTTCCCGCCGACATGCACCTTCACGGTCGCCTCGGATTTGACGGTGTTCTCGGTGTTCTCCACGATCACCCGGTACGACTCCAGCTGGAACGCCCGCGGCGACGGCACCGCATTGCTGCCATCCGCAAGGCCGGCCGCGAGCTCGTCACGCATCAGCAGTTCGAACGACGCGTCGGCCGCCTCGTACGACCAGCCGGCGGCCTCCCGGGCCTTGACCGTGTCGACGATCCGGCCGACCGCGTCCGGCCGCCCGGACAGGTCGACGCCAAGCTCGCGGGCCTTCAGCTCGACGGAGGCCCGGCCGGCCATCTCGGTGATCAGGATGTGCATGTCGTTGCCGACCAGCGTCGGATCCAGGTGGTTGTACAGGTCGGGATCGACCTTGATCGCGGAGGCGTGCAGCCCCGCCTTGTGCGAGAAGGCCGACGACCCGACGTAGGCCTGGTGGGTGTTCGGGGTGATGTTGGCCAGCTCGGCCAGCGCGTGCGAGACCCGCATCATCTCGGCCATCGCGCCGTCCGGCAGCACCGGCAGCCCCATCTTGGTGACCAGATTGCCGACCACCGCGAACAGGTCGGCGTTGCCGGCCCGCTCGCCGTACCCGTTGGCGGTGCACTGCACGTGCGTCGCGCCGGCCTGCACGGCGGCCACGGTGTTCGCCACCGCGCAGCTGGTGTCGTCCTGGCAGTGGATCCCGAGCCGGAAACCGGTGCGCTCCAGCACTTCTCCGACGATCCGCTGCACCGTCATGGGCAGCATGCCGCCGTTGGTGTCGCACAGCACGGCGACGTCGGCGCCGGCGCTGACCGCTGCCTGCGCGACCCGGACGCCGTAGTCGCGGTCGAAGACGTAGCCGTCGAAGAAGTGCTCGCAGTCCAGGAACACCCGGCGTCCGTTGTCGACCAGCAGCGCCACGGTGTCGGACACCATGGCCAGGTTCTCCTCCTTGGTGGTGCGCAGTGCCCGCTCGACGTGCCGCACGTCGGACTTGGCCACCAGGGTGATCACCTGCGCGCCGGAATCCAGCAGCGCCCGCACCTGCGGATCGTCCTTGGCCCGAACCCCGGCCTTCCGGGTGGCCCCGAACGCGACCAGCGATGCGGTGCGCAATGCCAGCTCGCCGGCGCGTGCCCTGGCGAAGAATTCGGTGTCCTTGGGCATGGCGCCGGGCCAGCCACCCTCGATGAAGCCGACCCCGAGTTCGTCCAGCAACGTGGCGACGGCGATCTTGTCCGCGACCGAGTAGGTGATCCCCTCCCGCTGGGCGCCGTCCCGCAGGGTGGTGTCGAACACGTGGAACGCGTCGCCCAGCGGCGAACTGCGTCGCTCGAGGGCCACGCCCGGGTCGGTCTGCAGGGTCCGCGACGCCGCGGTTTTCAACACTGCGGCTGTTGACACTGTCATCACTTTTTCGATTCTTGTTTCTTGTTGAGGTTCAGCTCGAGGCGAGGGCGGCCAGCCGGTCGCCGATCGCGGACGTCCTGGCAACCGATCCGCTCTGCCTGGTGGCCAGGTCGAACGCCACCGCCGCCTCCACCCGGCGGGCCGCCTCGGGCAGCCCGAGGTGGTCGAGCAGCAGCGCCACCGACAGCACGGTGGCCGTCGGGTCGGCCGACCCGGTGCCGGCGATGTCCGGCGCGGACCCGTGCACCGGCTCGAACATGCTGGGATTGGTGCGCGAGACGTCCAGGTTGCCGGACGCGGCCAGCCCGATGCCGCCGGACACCGCGGCGGCCAGGTCGGTGAAGATGTCGCCGAAGAGGTTGTCGGTGACGACCACGTCGAACCGGCCCGGGTCGGTCACCAGGTGGATCATCGCGGCGTCGATGTGCGAGTAGGCCACGGCGACATCCGGGTACTCCATCGAGACCTCTTCGACCACCCGGCTCCACAGCTGCCCGGAGTGCACCAGCACATTCGTCTTGTGGATCAGCGTCAGGTGCTTGCGCGGCCCGCCGGGCCGCGCGTTCGAAGGCGTCCCGGACGACGCGCTCCACCCCGAAGTAGGTGTTGATCGACACCTCGGTGGCGATCTCGTGGATGGTGTCCTTGCGCAGCAGCCCGCCGTTGCCGGCGTACGGCCCCTCGGTGCCTTCCCGCAGCACGACCAGGTCGATCGCCTTGTCCCCGGCCAGCGGTCCGGGCACTCCCGGGTAGAGCCGGGCCGGACGCAGGTTCACGTGGTGGTCGAGCTCGAACCGGATCCGCAGCAGCAGGCCGCGCTCGAGGATCCCGGACGGCACGGTCGGGTCGCCGACGGCGCCGAGCAGGATCGCGTCGTGCTCGCGCAGTTCGCGGAGCACCGAGTCCGGCAGCAGTTCGCCGGTGCGGTGCCAGCGGGCGGCCCCGAGGTCGTATTCGGTGGTCACCACGCTCGGCACGACGCCCCGCAGGACCTTGAGGCCTTCGGCAACCACCTCTGGACCGATGCCATCACCGGGGATGACCGCGAGCTTCATCGTCGACCTCTCTACCGCGCTGTCCGCGGGGGGCGGCCCTGGCGGGCCACCTGGCTGGTGTGCACACGCAACGTGTGCACACGGGTGGGCTGGTATTCGTTTGGCAAGCTGGTGTGACGGCTGGTGACGGGTGAGCGCACCGGTGAACTGGTGGATGTGCCCCAAATGCACCGAGCACGGCCCGAGCTAGGGTATCCGTCCAGGCAGCAATACCCGCGCAGGGCTGGCCTCAGCCCGCAGAGATGCCCCGAATGGCACTAGCCTCGACGACCTCACCGATCCGGTCGAGCAGTTCCTGGGCGGGTACCCGGTCCACCCGCAGCACCATGATCGACGCCCGGCCGTCCAATTCCTGGGAGATCTGCGCGGCCTCGATGTTGATCTGCTCCTGACCCAGCAGGGCGCCGACGGTGCCCATCACGCCGGGCCGGTCCGCGTAGGCGACCACCACCAGGTTGCCCTCGGCGCGGAGGTCGAAGTGCCGGTTGTTGATCTCGATCAGCTTGGCGACCAGCTTCTCGCCGGACAGCGTCCCGGACACCGTCCTGGCCTCGCCGTCGGCCATCGCGGCCCGCAGGGTCACCGCGGAGCGGTAGTCGCCGGTCTCCTCGGTGGAGCTGCTGCTCAGCGTCAGGCCGTGCTCGGCGGCGAGCGCGGGCGCGTTGACGAAGGTGACCGCCTCGGTGATCACGCCGCCGAAGATGCCGCGCACCGCGGCCAACTGCAGGATCGAGGTGTCCTGGGCCGCGAGATCGCCGCGGACCTCGACGCTCACCCGGCTGGGCACGCCGCCGGCGACGGCGGTCAGGATGGTGCCGAGCCGGGACACCAGCGGGATCCAGGGCTGCAGGTCGTCCGATACCGGGCCGGCGGCCTGCACGTTCACCGCGTCCGGGACGAAGTCGCCGCGCAGCGCGAGTTTCACCGACCTGGCGACGGCGGTGCCGGCCTTGTCCTGGGCCTCGGCGGTGGAGGCGCCGAGGTGCGGGGTCAGCACGGTGTTGGGCGCCGTCCGCAGCGGGCTGTCCGCGGCCAGCGGTTCCTTGACGTAGACATCGACGCCGGCGCCGCCGACCCGGCCGGAGATCAGCGCGTCGGCCAGGGCCTGCTCGTCGATCAGCCCGCCGCGGGCCGCGTTCACGATCAATACCCCGGGCCTGACGGTCGCCAGTTCGGCGGCGCCGATCAGTCCGAGGGTCTCCGGGGTGCGCGGCAGGTGGATGGAGATGATGTCGGCGCTGGCCAGCAGGGTCGGCAGGTCGACGAGCCGGACGCCGAGGGCGGCGGCCCTGGCCGGCTGCAGGTAGGGGTCGTAGGCGATGACGGTGGTGCCGAAGCGCGGCCACCCGGGCGGCGAACAGCTGCCCGATCCGGCCGAGCCCGACCACGCCGACGGTCTTGTCGGCGATCTCCACGCCGGTGAACTTGCTCCGCTTCCACTCCCCCGCGCGCACCGAGGCGTCCGCGGCCGGGATCATCCTGGCGACGGCGAGCAGCAGCGCCAGCGCGTGTTCGGCGGCGGTGACGATGTTCGACTGCGGCGCGTTGACCACCAGCACGCCGCGGGCGGTGGCGGCCGGTACGTCGACGTTGTCCAGCCCGATGCCGGCCCTGGCCACCACCTTGAGCACCGGCGCCGCGGCCAGCGCCTCGGCGTCCATCGTGGTCGCGGACCGGATCAGGATCGCGTCGGCGTCCTTCAAGGCGGGCAGCAGGGCGCCGCGGTCGGCGCCGTCCACGTGCCGGATCTCGAATTCCGTGCCGAGCACGTCCATCGCGGACTGGGCGAGCTGCTCGGCGATCAGCACGACGGGCTTGGGCACAGCGATTCATCTCCATGGGTGGGGCGGTGGGCCCCGTTCGGGGCGGGTGGTCATCGTCCTGGTGTGTCGGACCGTTGTGTCGGACGCGGGCGCGATCAGCTCTTCCGACCGGGTCGGAACGAATCTGACGCCCGGCGGACAATGCTAGCCGTGCCCGGTCGGGCGCCGAACCGGCCGTCACCGGCAGTTGGGCGCTCCGTGTACCGTCCCGCCCGCTCAGGGGGCCGGTGAGGGCGCGCAGGTCGATGTCGCGACCGCGGCCCGCAGCGATGGGTTCGGCTTGGCGTGACGCGCCGCCGTCTCTGCCACTGGCTGGGCTGCCTTCGACCGTCGGCGCGGAACTCTGCCGAGTTGGGGCCGTTGGACGCCGTTGGGGCAGGCGTCCCCGACCATGATCAACGTTTTTGGCCTATTGAAGTTGCAGCACGACGGCGGTTTCAAAGGGCCAGAGACGTTGATCACCACAGAGCGTGCAACCGTCGCTCGGATTCTCGAGACTCGGCGCAGCCGGTCTTCCGGGGACTGGTGTCCGGTGGCGTCTCGCCTTCAGGCGCGGTCGTGCAGAGTGACCTGATAGCCGTCGAGGTCGGCGAAGGTGAATGTCCGACCGAAGGGGCCGTCGATCGGTGCGGAGACCACGGTGTGACCGTCGGCGACGAGAGCATCGTGAATGGCCTGGACGTCGGTGGCATGGAGCCAGATCGCGGCACCGATGCCGGGCTGCGCAACGGATGCGAGATCGGTGCCGGGAACGACGTCGCGGAGCGCGAAGGCGATCGGCGTCGTCTCGAAAACGACGGCGTGCGGAGGTCCGGCCGGCGAGCGGACGAGGCCGAGGTAGTGCTCGTAGAACGCCTGCGAGGCGTCGAGGTCGCGCGCTTGGAGCGAGATGAAGTCGGGGCCGGTGACGGGCATGTTGGTACTCCTTCGTGTCTGTGTCAGCTTTCTGACACGGCCACCGTATGTCAGAATCCTGACATGAGTCAAGACGGTGTTGGCGTCGACCTGGAGACGTCACTGGGCTACCTGCTGAAAGAGGCGTCGAGCGCCCTCCACGCGGCCATGGTGGAGGTGCTGCGGCCGCTCGGGATGAGCGTGACGCACTACTCCTGCCTCGAGCTGCTCGCCCAGCGACCGGGCCTGTCGAACTCCGAGCTCGCACGGGGCGCGTTCGTGACACGGCAGTCGATGAACGTGCTGCTCCAGGCCTTGGAAAAAGAGGGCTACGTGACCAGGCCGGCGCAGGCACCCGTCGGGAAGGTTCTTCCTACTCGGCTCACGCCTCGCGGCCGACGGAGCCTGGAGAAGGCGACCGTAGCGGTCCGATCCGTCGAGGTCAGAATGCTGGCCGGGATGACCGAGATCGAGCGGTCGGCAGCGTTCCGGATCCTGCAGAGCATGATCCAGTCGCTGCGCGACGGAAACGACCGCGCATAGCACGTCCCCCGACACACTTCTCCTCGCGCCCGATTACCGGTGCAGGCGAGCGTGAAAATCCGTGCAGGCGACCGCGAAACCGACAGGCCCGGCTCCGCCCTCTTTCGCGATGAGCCCGGAAACTCCGAGTTGCATCTCCACTTGCCGCTGGCCAACTGATTGGCAAGCAATTCCCGGGGTCCGGGGCACGTCCAATTGGCACAGCGACCCGAGTCCGCCCACTATCGCAAGCCCTGGGCACCCGCGGAGGGTCCAGACCTGGCCGAAATGATTCTGGCCGATCGAGTCAGATCAACAATGGTCAAAAACTTTGCGCTACTGCGTGGGAGGCGTCTGCCCAGGTCCCCAGCCCTGTTGCCCAGGCTCCGTCGGCGGCGTTTCGGATGACTGGGGGTACTGACCGCCGGTGCTGTCCTGCGGCTGCCCGTAAGTGGGCTGCGACTGGCCATAGTCGCCCTGCGGCTGCCCGTAGCTCGCCTGTGGCGCAGCCGATCCGTACGGCGTACCTGTTGGCGAACCGGCGGTTTCGCTCCCACCCGTGGGATAACCCCACGGTGCATTGGGCAACGGGCTGGGAACCGTACGGGGCAGGCGGTCCGTAACCGGGTTGCGGTCCCTGGCCCCATTGGCCGCCCCTGCCGCCGAGCAGCTGGACGGCCAGGAACGTGTTGTCCCCGATCCGGAAAAACATCGCAATGACCTCGAACATGATGCGGGCAAATACCAGATAGACCAAGGTGACGAGCGGCGCGAAGATGATCGCCCCGATAATGGCCAATCCGTTGCCGGTACTCAGACCACCGATGAGGAAGAAAAGGCCGCCGAGCAATATGAGAACGACAAAGATCGCATAGATGACCTTCAGGAATCGCAACGTCACGAACGAGGTGAATCCAAAATCGAAAAGCGATGCGAGAAAGTTCTTCTGCTGAGAATTCGTTGTCGTCATCTCTACCTCGAATCGTTGGCAAGTGCTGACTGACACTGGGGACCACCCCCCAAGTCTCGGCACGCTACCACGGGAGGCATCTCGTAACCGTGAAGCCCGCCGCTGAAATGGCGGGGCTTGCCGCACCGGCGTGATCGTCGCTGGAGCCAGAGGCGAGCGACTGAGTCCGTCCACGGTCGGGTGAGTCAACCCACCCGGCGGTATCAACGCCACGCTCAACCGCTCATGGGTGTGTTCCGCGGCCACATCTTCCGCGAGACCGCGCCGACAGGCAGTCGGCCAGAGCGGCAACAGAAACGGAAACCGTCATGACCACACCATCCGGCTACCCGGTGATCCAGCAACGAGCCCTACGGCGCGGCGGGCCAGTACCCCACCGGACCCGGCGCCGGATACAACCAGCAGGGCGCCCCGGCTGCCTACCCGACCGCGGGCCAGTACCAGCAGCCCGGGGCCCACCAGCAAGGCCAGTTCCCGGCGCCCGACCGCCTACGGCCAGTACCCGACCGCGGCCCCCGGATACCCGGCCCCGAACGCCTATGGAGCACCGGTCGGGTTCCGCACGACCCGGAATGGTCACCGCGGCGGCAGTGCTGGCCTTTGTCTGGGGTGGCCTCGGCATTCTCTTCGGATTGCTCGGGCTGGCGGCCGGCAGCGTCCTGAGTTCGGCAACCAGCGCGGTCTGCAACGACGCGACGCTCGACCGGGACACCGTGACGGCCTGCAATGCCGCCGGCGGCCTCGGCTCGTTCCTGATCATCGTGACCATCGGCACGATCGTCATTGCCGGCCTGATGATCTGGGGCGGAGTGGTCGCGCTGAACGGCAAGAACGGACAGATCCTGGTGATCGCCTGCGGCGTGTACGCAGCTGCTGGCCATCCTGTCGGTCATCGCCTCCGGCTTCGGGTTCACCTACCTGCTCGGCTTCGTCATTCCGGCGTTGATCGTCGTCTTCCTGCTCAACGCCCAGTCCAAGGCGTGGTTCAAGGCCAAGGGCGGCAAGACCTTCTGAACACAGCAGCCATCGTCCAACGTGCAGTGAGATGGACAGCGGTGCCCGCCAGCCGGGCACCGCTCTCGCACTCTCCGCAGCGTCGCCAGGTTGCGCTGACGACAGCTTCGGGTTCGACCCAGGCACGGCTATCATCGCCCGGTGAGCGTGCCAACTGGAGCCGAACGTGGCCGGCTCGACCGGGCGTTGCGGATCACCGCCGGCGTGCTCGGGCATCGTCGTCGCGGTCCCGTCATTCCTGGCGTTCTTGTTCATCGTCCTGTTTGTCTGGCTGGGTTCCGACGACATCCCGCTCTGGTTGGCCGCGCCGCTGGGCATTCTGGCCGTCGTGCAGCTCTACCTGGCCATCAGGACGCTCAGCGCGCGACTGGCGACCACAGTGACGGTTGGCCTGTTGGGCGTGCTGGAACTGGCCGTCGGGGTCTTCCTGCTGGTCGGGTCGCCCACCTTGCTGCCGGCGACCGTCGGCGCGATCGTGGTCGTCTTCATTGCCGGCGTTCTCGCGCTGGTCGCCGCCGTTCGGATTCACCGCGACGGACCCGGTGCCCCGACGTCCACCCCAGCGGCCCCGATCCGGGTCGGACGCAAGTCCTCGACCAGCCCGGACACGCCGCCGCCGATGCAGAACGGTGCGCGGCCCAAGCCAGCGCCGAAGCCTGGCGGAGCGCCGAAATCAGGCGCCAGCCCAGAAGTCCGGCGTCAAGAAGTCGGCCCGCAAGACGTAATCCACGCAGCGGTTGCCGGAGACGACAAAGGCCCCCGAGGAATCCTCGGGGGCCTTGTCGCGACAGGTGGCTGCGTCAGCCGCGGTTGGCGGTCCCGGTGTAGTCGTCTTCCTTGGCGACCCAGCTCATCAGGCCGCGGAGCTTGCGCCCGGTCTCCTCGATCGGGTGCTGCTCCTGCTCGGCCCGGAACTTCTTGAACTCCGGTGCGCCGGCGTCCTGATCGGCGATGAACCTGGCGGCGAAGGTGCCGTCCTTGATGTCGGCCAGCACGCCCTGCATGTTCTCCGCGACGTGGTCGTCGATGACCCGCGGACCGGAGACGTAGTCGCCGTACTCGGCGGTGTCGGACACCGACCAGCGCTGCTTGGCGATGCCGCCCTCGTACATCAGGTCGACGATCAGCTTGAGCTCGTGCAGGCACTCGAAGTAGGCGATCTCCGGCTGGTAGCCGGCGTTGACCAGGGTCTCGAAGCCCAGCTGCACCAGCCGGGACATGCCGCCGCAGAGCACGGCCTGCTCGCCGAACAGGTCGGTCTCGGTCTCCTCGGTGAACGTGGTCCCGATGACGCCGGCCCGGGCGCCGCCGATGCCCCTGGCGTAGGACAGCGCGAGCGCCTTCGCGCCGCCGGTGTGGTCCTGCTCGACCGCGATCAGGCAGGGCACGCCCTTGCCGTCGACGAACTCGCGGCGGACCAGGTGACCGGGGCCCTTCGGCGCGATCATGATCACGTCGACGTCGGCCGGCGGCTTGATGTAGCCGAACCGGATGTTGAAGCCGTGCCCGAACGCGAGCGCCTTGCCGGCCGTCAGGTTCGGCTCGATGGCCTCGGCGTAGACGTGCCGCTGCACGTGGTCGGGGGTCAGGATCATGATCAGGTCGGCCTCGGCGGCCGCCTCGGCCGGCGTGACGACCCGCAGGCCCTGGTCGGTGGCCTTCACCCTGGACTTCGAGCCCTCGGGCAGCCCGACCCGGACGTCGACGCCCGAGTCGCGCAGGCTCAGCGCGTGGGCGTGCCCCTGCGAGCCGTAGCCGATGACGGCGACCTTGCGCCCCTGGATGATCGACAGGTCGGCGTCGTCGTCATAGAAAATGTCCACGGCCATTGCGGGTGTGCCTGCTTTCTGATTCGTGAAACGGGGGTCGTCAGGGCCGGACGACTGGTTGGCCGGCCCCGTCACTTCACGTGCGATCGGGTGCGTGCGGCGTCCTAGTCTGCCCTGCTGCTCGCCGAGGTGATCGACCGCGGTCCCCGACCGAGCGCCACCATGCCGGACTGGACCAGTTCGCGCACCCCGAACGGCTCCAGCATCTTGACCAGCGCCTCCAGCTTGTCGCTGGTGCCGGTGGCCTCGACGGTGACCGCGTCCGGGGTGATGTCGATGATCCTGGCCCGGAACATCTCGACGATCGAGACGATCTGCGGCCGGGTGGCGCCGTCGGAGCGCAGCTTGATCAGCAGCAGTTCCCGCTGCACGGCCTGGGTCGGCGACAGCTCGACGATCTTCAGCACGTTGATCAGTTTGTTCAGCTGCTTGGTCACCTGCTCGAGCGGCAGCCCCTCCACCGCGACCACGATGGTCATCCGGGACACCTCCGGGTTTTCCGTCGGGCCGACGGCCAGCGAATGGATGTTGAACCCGCGGCGCGAGAACAACGACGAGACCCGAGCGAGCACACCGGGTTTGTTCTCCACCAGAACCGACAACGTATGGCGGGTCACAGCGACATTCACTCCTTGGGACGGGGAAGGCGGATGAGCGAGCGGGTGTGCGGGTTCGGCCATGACACGGGTCCACGGAGCGTCGCCGATGAGCGTCATAGCCGGCCGTTCTTGTTGCGGGACATGCGTTTCACTTCTTCATTAGATTGAAAAATTACTCTTCGTCTACAGTCACATTGCTTCGACTCATTCTTCGTCGAAGAGCGGCCGGATGCCGCGGGCGGCCATGATCTGGTCGTTGCCGGTCCCGGCCGCGACCATCGGCCACACCTGGGCGTCCGCGCCGACCACGAAGTCGACCACCACCGGCCGGTCGTTGACCGCCATGGCCGCCTCGATCGTCTTGTCGACGTCCTCCCGGGACTCGCACCGCAGCCCGAGGCAGCCGTAGGCCTCGGCGAGCAGCTTGAAGTCCGGGATGCGGTGCTTGTGGGTGCCGAGGTCGGTCTGCGAGTAGCGCTCGCCGTAGAACAGCGTCTGCCACTGCCGCACCATGCCGAGGTTGCCGTTGTTGATGATGGCCACCTTGATCGGGATGCCCTCGATGGCGCAGGTGGCCAGTTCCTGGTTCGTCATCTGGAAGCAGCCGTCGCCGTCGATCGCCCAGACGGTGGTGTCCGGCCGGCCCATCTTGGCGCCCATCGCGGCCGGCACCGCGTAGCCCATGGTGCCAAGACCCCCGGAGTTGAGCCAGGTCCCGGGCTTCTCGTAGGAGATGAACTGCGCGGCCCACATCTGGTGCTGCCCGACCCCGGCCGCGTAGATCGCGTCCGGGCCGGCGATCTTGCCGAGCCGCTCGATGACGTACTGCGGGGACAGCGAGCCGTCCGGCGGCCAGTCGTAGCCGAGCGGGAAGGTCGCCCGCAGCTCGTCGAGCTCGGCCCACCACGCGGTGAGGTCGGCGACCACGCCGGCCGCCTGCTCGGCGGACACCGCCGCGATCAGCTCGGTGATCACCTCGCGGGCGTCACCGACGATCGGCACGTCGGCGACCCGGTTCTTGCCGATCTCGGCCGGGTCGATGTCGGCGTGGATGATCGTCGCGCCGGGCGCGAACGTTGAAAGCTGGCCGGTGACCCGATCATCGAACCGGGCGCCGAGCGCGACGATGACGTCCGCGCGCTGCATGCCCGCCACTGCCGTCACGGTGCCGTGCATCCCCGGCATCCCCAGGTGCTGGATGTGCGAATCCGGGAAGGCGCCGCGGGCCATGAGCGTGGTGACGACCGGAATTCCGGTCAGCTCGGCCAGCTGTCGAAGGACCTCGGTCGCCCGTGCCTTCAACACCCCGCCACCGACGTAGAGCACCGGACGACGCGCTGCAGCGATCAGCTTGGCGGCGGCGGTGATCTGTCCCGAGTGCGGCCGCATGGTCGGCCGGTAACCCGGGAGATGAACGTCCTGCGGCCAGACGAAGGTGGTCTCCGACTGCAGCACGTCCTTCGGGATGTCCACCAGGACGACACCGGGTCGGCCGGTTGCTGCCAGGTGGAACGCGGCCGCGATCGTTTGTGGGATCTCGGCCGGATCGGTGACGAGGAAGTTGTGTTTGGTGATCGGCATCGTGATGCCGCAGATGTCGGCCTCCTGGAAGCCGTCGGTGCCGATCATCGCCCGGCCGACCTGGCCGGTGATGGCGACCATCGGCACGGAGTCCATCTGCGCGTCGGCGATCGGGGTGACCAGGTTGGTGGCGCCCGGGCCGGAGGTCGCCATGCAGACCCCGACCTTGCCGGTGGCCTGCGCATATCCGGTGGCGGCGTGCCCGGCGCCCTGCTCGTGCCGGACCAGCACGTGCCGGAGCTTGGAGGAGTCCAGCAGCGGGTCGTACACCGGCAGCACCGCGCCGCCGGGGATGCCGAAGACGATCTGCGCGCCGACCTCTTCCAGCGACCGGACCACGGAGGCGGCACCGGTCAGGTGCTCCACCTGCCGCGGGGTGTTGGCGGCTGCCGCCGCGGCGGCGGCCGGGGAGGGCTGCGGGATGACCGATTGCCGGCTTTCGGCGATGCGACCCTGCGTCATCGGAACCTTCTTCTTCACGAGTTGTTGCGGTGGATCCGGGTGGGGCACGGTTGCGAGGAATGTTGCGGGCTCGTAACACGCTCCGGACAAGAAAAAACCCCTCGTCACCAGGGGTGACCAAGGGGTTGCGCGCCTCCGCCGACTCGGCGAGGACGCGCTAGCTGATTACAAGGTTCTGTGCCACACACGGAGAGTAGGACGACCGGTCGATCGGGTGTCAACCAGCCGGGACTCCGATCCCGGCATGTGGGATCCAGGGTGACGCCGCGGCGCGACGGGCCGGGCCGACCGCGACGCAGGCCGGCCGGAGCAGCCCGCGCCGGATGCAACCATGGACGCCATGGCCCGACCCGACCGTGCGACCTTCCGGCTCCCGGCCTGGGCGCTGTTCCTGCCGCTCATGCTGTTGTTCCTGATCACGCCGCTGGCCACCGTCGACGCCGGCTGGGGCGTGGCTGTTCGTCGTGCCGGTGGTGGCGCTGGTCTGGGTCGTCATCACCCGGACGACCGCGACCGGCACCCGGCTGACCACCTATGGCCTGCTCGGCCGGCGCCGGATGGACTGGACCGACCTCGACCAGCTCGAGGTCCGGGATTCCCGGTGGGTGGTCGCGGTCGGCAACGACGGCCGACGGCTGCGGCTGCCGATGGTCCGGCCGCACGACCTGCGCCGGCTGATCGCGGTGTCCGGCGGCAGCCTGCAGAGTCGGCGATCCGGACGACGCCGGCGCAGCGACGGCGACCGCGCCGGCGCCGACCGCGCACACGCCGACCAGGCAGCCGACCGCAGCCGGACCGGCGGAGCCGGCGGCCGGACTCGCCCGAGGTCGCCCTGACCAGCGACGTCAGGGTCGCGGAGCCGGCTCGAGCCCAGTTCGTGACCGTTCTGCAGCGGGCGGCCGGCACCGTACGCTGATCCCGTGACGAGCCGACCCGCGACCGGGCCGCCCCCCGGCGTGCAGGCACTGGTCACGCATGCTCGCGTCCGCCGAGGAGAGCCTGCCCGAGAGTGGCCGGCCGGCGCCGGCGCCGGCCGCGCGGCGGCACCGGCGTCGACTGCGGCCCCGGCGGCCGCAGCTGCCACCGGCGGTCGCCGCGGCGCCGACCGGCGACGCCGGACCGCCGCCGGCGCCGCGAGACGTGCCGCCGGCGACGGATCCGCTTGCCGGCGACGCTGCCGTTCGAACGGCATCGGCTGTCCCCGCTGGTCACCAGGTACTGGCGCTGGCGGGCGGTCTTCTCGGCGGTGCCGGTGTTGGTCCTGCTGGTCGGCCTTGCCATCGTGGTGCCGTTGGGGCCGTCCTGGCTGCGCTGGACCATCGTCGGCGTGCTGGCGGCGCTGGTCGCGGTCGGCATCGTCATCCTGCCGCCGATCCGCTACCGGGTCTTCTGGTACGCCATCTCGCCGACGGAGATCGACATCCAGCACGGGATCATCTTCATCAAGCGCAGCGTCGTCCCGATGCACCGGGTGCAGACCCTGCGGACCGAACGCGGCCCGATGGCCGACCACTACCGGATGACCAACCTGAAGATCAAGACCGCGGCCGGTTCGGTGACCATCAGCGGGCTGGACCGCGGCGAGGCCGACGAGCTCTGCGACCGGATCAGCAGGCTGGCCGACGTCGCCGACGATGTCTGAGGACGCCGCGGGGGTGGCCGTTCCGGACACCCGGCTGCACCCCGTCTACCTGATCATCGAAACCGCGAAGACCCTGCGCTCGGCGATCCCGTTCCTGGTGGTGACGATCCTGGGCGGCGCGCCGTGGTGGGTCAATGCCATCCTTTTCGCGCTGATCATGGTCATCGCGACCGCCCAATGGCACGTCAAGAAGTACTCGGTGATCAGCGGCGTGCTCCGGCTGCGCAGCGGCCTGGTCAACCGGTCGATCCGGGTGGTGCCGATCACCAGGATCACCGCGCTGGCCGCGTCCCAGTCGCTGACCCAGCGACTGGTCGGCGTCTGGCGTCTGCAGGTGCAATCACCCGGCGATCGCAACGGCTCCGCGATCATCCTCGGCTGCCTGTCGGGCCATCGGCTGGACCAGCTGCGCGGCGCCCTCGAGTCCGGTCACCGCACGTCCGCACCCACCGACCGAAATCCGGAACGCGGCAATTCCACGATCGAGCGATACCTGGCGTGGCGGCACACTCGGTACCGTCGGCGAAGCACGGCGGGCCCGACGTCATCGCGGTGCTGTCGACGACCGAGATGCTGATCGCCGCGGTCACCAACTATTGGATTCCGTTGTTCTTCGCGACCGCGCTCGTGGTGTGGTTCCGATTTTCCCAATTCGTCCCGAGCAACGCCCAGGATTTCATGAACGAGACGGTCGAACCGCACGGTGTGGTGGCGGTGCTGATCACCCTGGTCGTGGTCGCGATCGTGGCCGGCGTCATCCTGTCCGCGCTGCGGCTGAACAGATTCACGCTGATCCGGGACGGCGACGTGCTGCGCAACTCCCGCGGGCTGCTGGGCAAGCAGTCGGCCACCATCCCGATCAAACGAATTCAGGCCGTCCGGATCGTCGAGGATGTCTCCCGGGGCGTCATCGGCTACTGCACCCTGCAGGTCGAGGTCGCCGGCATCGGTCGGGCCAACACCAACCAGCGCATGCTGTTTCCGCTGGTGCGCACCGACCGCGCCGAGGCGTTGATCCGCCGGGCGGTGCCGGAACTGCAGTGGCCGAGCCAGCCGCTGCTGGCCGATTCCCGCCCGGGTCCACCGGACCTATCTCACCGCTGCCCCTGGAATACGGCGCGGGCTTCACCCTGCTGTTCTTGCTGCTGCCGGACTGGTGGCGGCTGCTGGCGCTGCTCCCGCTGCCGCTGGCGTACGCGCTGGCCGTGGCCAGGGCCCGGGAGGCCAGGTGGCGGGTCGACGAGAACACGGTGGTGCTGCGCTGGCGGCGGCTGCTGAGCCGGAACACAGTGGTGGCGCACCGCTCCGGTGTGCAGAGCACCGAATGGTCGTCGTCGCCGTGGAAGGCCAAGAAGAACGTCGCCGGGTTCAAGATGAAGTTCTCCTCCGGACGCATCGCCAAGATCCGGTACATGGTCGACACCGACGCGCTCCTGCTGCTGCACGCCGTTGGCCGGCCCGTCCTGCGGGACCGGACGCGCCGAACAGTCGGCGACCGACGTGTCCGCCGGCGCAGTTCTCGCGGGCTGAACGGCCGTGGTCTGCGGGGGCCGTACCGTTGATGTCGATGTTCTGACTCGAAGCCGCTGCCCTCCCGCGTCCGACGCCGACTGCTGCCGGCGGTGCTGGCGTGCTGCCCTGCTCACCGTGACGACCGGGTGTGCCGATTTCTCCAGCGAGGCGTCCACCTTCACCGTCCAGCCGTCGCTGACGGCGCGCGCCGCGCTACCGGACCAGACGACCCCGGTCCCGCAATCCAGCACACCGCCGAGTACTCCGCAGGGGTCCGCGCCGGTGAGCCCGCCGCCCAGCGGATCGCAGGCACCGACCGACCCGTGCGCGCCGACCGACGCCGCGGTGATCGCGACCTGCCTGAGCGCGCCGTTCGGGCTGGCCCCGCTGCCCGACGGTGCGTCCGCGCTGGTCGGTGAGCGCACCACGGGTCGCATCCTGCAGGTGGCCAAGGGCACCGAGCCCGCGCTGGTCGCCCAGATCGACGGCGTCGACGCCAGCGGCGACGGCGGCCTGCTGGGCATCGCGCTGTCCCCGTCGTACGCCGAGGACGGCCTGATCTACGCCTACGTCACCACGGCCGACGACAACCGGATCATCCGGATCGCCCGCGGCGACGTGCCGAAGGCGATCTTCACCGGGATCCCCAAGGGCGCCGCGCACAACGGCGGCCGGATCGCGTTCGCCGCCGACCGCAGCCTGTATGTCGGCACCGGCGACACCGGGAACCCGACGCTGGCCGCCGATCCGACGTCGCTGGCCGGCAAGGTGCTGCGGCTGGACGAATTCGGCAAGCCGGCCGAGTCGAACCCGGCTCCCGGATCGCCGATCTACGCGTCCGGGTTCACCCAGGTGACCGGCATGTGCCCGCTGGACGGCGGCGGCATGGCCGCGCTGGATCACCGCAAGGCCGAGGACGTGCTGCTGCCGCTGACCGCCGGCAAGGACTACGGAACTGTCGACGCCGGCGAGGCGATGTGGACCTGGACCGCCGCGGACGGCGGCGCCGCGAACTGCTCGATCACGAGCGGCGTGCTGGTCAGCACGTCGCTGGACAAGCAGCAGCTGACCGGCATTCGATGAGCGCCGGCGGCGGCTTCACCGGCACCCCGTCGGTGGTGCTGGACAACCGGTATGGCCGGCTGCTCACCGTCGTCGGCGACCAGACCGGCCTGCTCTGGCTGACCACCTCGAACAAGGACGGCCTGGGCACTCCGGTGCCCAGCGACGACCGGGTGATCGTGGTGCCGTCCGGTAGCTCGGGCGGCGAGGGTGGGCCGGACTGAGATGATGAGTCCGACAGGTCTGATCGAACTTCTACGCTGAAGTCACGGCGATCACCGTCGACGTGCGAGGATGCCAAGGCCCGACTGTCGGCGCTGTTGGACCTGGTGCAGGCGGCGAAGACGTCATCATCGCCCGTGACGGTCGGCCCGTCGCGCGGCTGAGGCCGCTCGCCAACGACGTGCCGCAACGAGTGCCAGGAGCATTGCGGGGTCGGATCCACATTGCCGATGATTTCGACGAGTGCACCGACCAGGACGCCGCCGACTGGTACGACGGCCCGGTGTACCCCTGATCCGACCGCGCAACGGCGGAAAGCCGCCGCCCGCCCGCGGACAACATCGTCGACTCCTGTACCAGCAGTGGCAAAACGTCGACGTTGATCCGCGGCCCGGAGGTTGATCCGCGCGGAATCAGGTCAGAACCGGCGGTTGGCGAGCACCGGGAGGTCGTGCCGGACGTCGATCGCCTGCTGCGGATCGACGTCGACCAGCAGCAGGTCCGGCTTGTCGTCGAGCTGGGCGATCACCTCGCCGAGCGGCGAGACCGCGACGCTGCCACCGATTCCGGTGGGCGCCGAGCCGCGCGGCGGCAACCCGACCGAGGCCGGATCGGCCTGCGCGGCGGCGAGCAGGAAACAGGTGCTGTCCAGCGCCCTGGCCCTGGTCAGCAGCTCCCACTGCGCCCGCTTGCCCGGCCCGGCGCCCCAGGACGCCGGCAGCAGCGTGACCAGCGCACCCTGGTCGGCCAGCGCCTGGAACAGCCCGGGGAACCGCACGTCGTAGCAGGTGGCCAGCCCGAACGGTGACGCCGTCGACGTCGAAGGTCACCGGGTCGACGCCGGGCGCGACCGTCCTGGATTCGCGAAACCCGAAGGCGTCGAACAGGTGGATCTTGTCGTAGGACGCCTCGCACCCCGCGGCCGGTGGCCAGCAACGTGTTCCGCACCCGGCCACCCGAGCCGTGGGTGAACATGCCGACCACCACGGTGATGTCGTGCTCCGCGGCGATCGCCCGGACGCCGCTGGCCCACGGTCCGTCCAGTGGCTCCGCGACCGGGGCCAGCGACACCCCGAACGCGCACATGGTCGCCTCCGGGAGCACCACGACGCGCGCGCCGGCCGCGGCCGCGTCCCGCGCGGCATCGGCGACCAGGCCGAGATTGCGGTCCGGGTGGATCGCCGCTGACGATCTGCGCCAGTGCAACGAGCACGAGGGTGGCCCTTCCTGTTCTGATCCGAGGACGATCTTGCGGCGATTGCGGGCAGCGCGAAGTATTCGCCGGGGTTCAGCCGTGCACGCCGAGGGTGCCGAGCACCAGCTCCCGCACCCGGCCGGCGTCCGCCTGACCCCTGGTCGCCTTCATCACCGCACCGACGATCGCGCCGACCGCCTGCAGCTTGCCGGAGCGGATCTTGTCGGCGACCGCGGGTTGCGCGGCCAGCGCGTCGTCGACCGCCTGCTGCAACGCCGAATCGTCGGAGACCACCGCCAGCCCGCGGGCCGCGATCACCTCGTCCGGGCTGCCCTCGCCGGCCAGCACCCCGTCCACCACCTGCCGGGCCAGCTTGGTGTTCAGCGCACCGGAGGACACCTTGCCGATGACGTCGGCCAGCTGCGCCGGGGTGATCGGCAACTCGTCGAGGGCGACCCCGCGGGTGTTGGCCTGCTGCCCGAGGTAGGACGCCCACCAGGACCGCGCCTCGGCGGGCGAGGCGCCGGCCTCGACGGTGGCCGCGACCAGTTCCACCGCGTCGGCGGCGACCAGGTCGCGCATCTCCGGGTCGGTCAGCCCCCATTCCGCCTGCAGCCGGTTCCGCCGCAGCCACGGGAATTCCGGCAGCGACGCCCGGATCTCCTCGACCCATTCCGGATCCGGTGCCAGCGGCACCAGGTCCGGCTCCGGGAAATACCGGTAGTCCTCGGCGGTTTCCTTGGACCGGCCGGACGCGGTGGTCCCGGTCGACTCGTCGAAGTGCCTGGTCTCCTGCTTGATCCGGCCGCCGGCGGCGAGCCGGGCGGCC
Source organism: uncultured Actinomycetota bacterium (assembly GCA_963695045.1). Taxonomy (GTDB): domain Bacteria; phylum Actinomycetota; class Actinomycetes; order Mycobacteriales; family Nakamurellaceae; genus Nakamurella. The sequence goes on along the minus strand of CAVOFW010000017.1, from coordinate 339,571 downwards.
TGCCGGGTGATCTCGTAGCGCACCGCCCGCTCGACCGAGCGCAGCGAGTTGACGTTCTTGGTCTCGGTCCTGGTGCCGAGCACCGGGCTGCCGGTCGGCGTCAGCGACAGGTTCGCGTCGCAGCGCAGCGACCCCTGGTCCATCCGGACGTCGGACACGCCAAGGGATTTCAGCAGATCACGGAGCGCCGCGACGTACGCCTTGGCGACCACCGGCGCCTTGGCCTTGGTCCCGGTGACCATCTTGGTGACGATCTCCACCAGCGGCACGCCGGCCCGGTTGTAATCGAGCAGCGAATACTCGGCGCCGGAGATCCGGCCGGTCGAGCCGCCGACGTGCAGCGACTTGCCGGTGTCCTCCTCCATGTGCGCGCGCTCGATCTCGATCCGCACCGTTTCGCCCTCGACCTCGACGTCGAGGTAGCCGTCGTAGGCGATCGGCTCGTCGTACTGCGAGGTCTGGAAGTTCTTGGGCATGTCCGGGTAGAAGTAGTTCTTCCGGGCGAACCGGCACCACGGCGCGATCGTGCAGTTCAACGCCAGACCGATCCGGATGGCGTACTCGACGGCGGTGCGGTTGATCGCCGGCATCGCCCCGGGCAGCGCCAGGCAGATCGGGCAGACCTGGGTGTTCGGCGGCGCGCCGAACTCGGTCGGGCAGGCGCAGAACATCTTGGTCGCGGTGCCGAGTTCGACGTGCACCTCCAGTCCGAGCACCGGGTCGAACCGCTCGATGGCCTCGTCGTAGTCCATCAGCCCGTCGGGGGCGCGCAGGCTCGCGGTCATCGGGCGCTCACCTCCAGTTCCGGCGCCGAATCCGGGACCAGCCCGGAATGCGCTGCCGCATAGGCGCTTTCGAACGCCGCGGCGACGCGGTAGATGCGTTCCTCGCCGAGCGCCGGACCCATGATCTGCAGCCCGACCGGCAGCCCGGTGTCGGCGGCGATGCCGCTGGGCACGCTCATCGCCGGGATCCCGGCCAGCGACCCGGGAATGGTCGCCAGGTCGTTGAGGTACATGGCCAGCGGGTCGTTCACCTTCTCCCCGATCGCGAACGCCGTCACCGGTGAGGCCGGCGAGATCAGCACATCGGCTGCGGTGAAGGCGTTCTCGAAGTCCTGCTTGATCAGCGTGCGGACCTTCTGCGCCGAGCCGTAGTAGGCGTCGTAGTAGCCGGCGGACAGCGCGTAGGTGCCCAGGATGATCCGGCGCTTGACCTCGGCGCCGAAGCCCTCGCCCCGGGTCAGCGACATCACCTCCTCCGCGGACGCGGTTGCCGTCGTCACCGACCCGCAGCCCGTACCGCATGGCGTCGAACCGGGCCAGGTTGGACGAGCACTCGCTGGGCAGGATCAGGTAGTAGGCGGCCAGCGCGTACTGGAAGTGCGGGCAGTCGACCTCGACGATCTCGGCGCCCGGCCGCGCTCAGGGTGGCCACCGCGGCGTCGAAGGACTCGAGCACGCCGGCCTGGTAGCCCTCGCCGCGGAGCTGCTTCACCACGCCGATCCGCATGCCGGCGACGCCGTCGAGCTGGCCGCGGCGGACCGCGTCGACCACCCGCGGCACCGGCTGCGGGATGGAGGTGGAGTCCCGCGGGTCGTGGCCGGCGATCACCTCGTGCAGCAGGGCGGTGTCGGTGACGGTCCGCGCGCACGGCCCGACCTGGTCCAGCGACGACGCCAGCGCGATCACGCCGTACCGGGACACCCCGCCGTAGGTCGGCTTGGTGCCGACGGTGCCGGTGACGGCGGCGGGCTGCCGGATCGATCCTCCGGTGTCGGTGCCGATGGCCAGCGGCGCCTCGAACGCGGCCAGCGCGGCGGCGCTGCCGCCGCCGGAGCCGCCGGGGATCTTCGACAGGTCCCAGGGGTTGCGGGTGGGGCCGTAGGCGGAGTTCTCGGTGGACGAGCCCATCGCGAACTCGTCCAGGTTCGTCTTGCCCAGGATCACGATGCCGGCGTCCAGCAGCCTGGTGGTGACGGTCGCGTCGTAGGGCGGGATCCAGCCCTCGAGGATCTTCGATGCCGGCGGTGGCCGGGATGCCGGCCTGCACCACGATGTCCTTGAGCGCCAGCGGCACCCCGGCCAGCGGCGACGCCGGCGTCGCGCCCGCGGCCCTGGCCTCGTCGACCGCGCGGGCCTGGGCCAGCGCGGATTCGGTGGAGACGTGCAGGAACGCGTGCACGGCGCCGTCGACGGCCTCGATCCGGTCCAGGTGCGCCCGGGTGACCTCCTCGGCGCTGACCTCTCCCCTGCTGATCGAAGCCGGCGAGTGCCTCGGCCGTCATTCTGGTCAACTCGCGGCTCACTGCTCTTCCCCCAGGATCTGCGGCACCCGGAACCGGCCGTCCTCGACCGCGGGCGCACCGGCCAGCGCGGCCTCGTGGGTCAGGCCCGGGCGGACGACGTCCTCGCGGTAGACGTTGGTCAGCGGCACCGCGTGCGTGGTCGGCTCGATGTCGGCGTCCGCGGCGGCGACCGCGCTGACCGTGGTGACGGCGTCGAGGATCACCGACAACTGTCCGACGTAGATGTCCAGCTCCTGCTCGCTGAGCTCGAGCCGCGCGAGGTGCGCCAGGTGGGCCACGTCGTCCCGGGTGAGCGTGGGACCTGAAGGATCGGCAGCTGGATCGTCGCTCGAGGGATCGACGCTGATGGGGTCGACGCTGGGTGGTGGCGCGCTGGACACTGGTCTCCCGGGCGGGTCTCAAGGTGGCTGGATTTCGGCCTGTCTGGTCGACATTGGGGTGCTGGCGATCTGGAGTTTCGGCTGTCGGCCGTGGCCGGAACGCTTCGATCCTAGTTGGACCCGACGAAGCAGGGCCGCCATCCGGTGACCTGCGACCGCAGCCGTGTGCTGGTACCAGTCTGCTGGTCAGCCGGTTGGCGCGCAGGTTGCCGGCCGCGGGCAGATCGTGCGCGCGAGTCTGCTCACAGCATTCGCGGAACGGGGACTTTCGCAGGACCCATTCTGGTGATCTGATCGAAACGCAATTCCGCGACAATGAGCCCCGGACAGGTACCCGGCCATCGCCGCGTACAGCGAGTTATACGGGCCGTCACCTGGGAGGCGAGCGAACCGCCATGTCATATGTACTTCGCCTGTTGTTACCCGATCGGCCGGGCACTCTCGGTGCCGTTGCCACGGCCCTTGGCCTGGTGGACGCGGACATCCTCGCGATGGACATCGTCGAGCGCTCGCCCGATCAGGCGGTCGACGACATCGTCGTGTCGCTGCCGAACGGGCGGCAGCCGGATGTGCTGATCACGGCCGCCGAGACCGTCCCCGGCGTGCGGGTCGAGTCGGTTCGGCCGGACCCCGGGGTCGCCGCCCGGCACCGCGAGTGGGAGTTGGTCGAGGCGATTGCCGCGACACCCAAGGACGCCGTGGCGATCCTGGCCAGAATGCTGCCGCAGGTGTTGCGGGCCGGCTGGGCGATGGTGGTCAGGGTCGAGACCAACGGCGATGGCCGCACGATTCGGCTGCTGGCCGGCGGCGGTGGCGTGCCGAATCTGACCGGCGTCATTCCCGGCTGGGCACCGGTGGACAAGGCCACGGTGCTGGACAGCGAGGCGTCCTGGGTGCCGGACGACTGGAAGGCCATCGGCACCGAGATGGCGGCGGCTCCGCTGTGGGATCCGGACACCGCGGTGATCGTCGGCCGGCCCGGCGGGCCGGCGATGCGGGACTCCGAGGTGGCCAGGCTGGCGCATCTCGCCGGCCTGACGTCGGTGGTCACCGGACGCTCGCCGCTGGCGATCCTGGCGGACTGAGCCGGGCACCGGGGTCGTCGCCGGCCGAGCCGGATCACGGCCGGCCGCCGGGCCCGCGGATCACGGTCGGCTGAGCCCGGCGGACCCATCATCGGCCCGGCCGCCGGCCCCGCGACGCATCCCTGACGGGTGGCGTCGGGGTCATCGGAGCGAGTTCCACGGCCCGGACGGCGAATTCTGCGCGGAGATCGTGAGATGGTCGGTTGGTGCCAACCAGCCTCCGCCTCGAGATCTTCCCGGCAGACCTGAACGCGACCGTCCGCTTCTACGTCGATCTGCTCGGGTTTTCGTTGGCGACCGACCGCCGCAGCGACGCGCTGCCGTACCTGGCGCTCAAGCGTGACGACGTGCAGATCGGCGCGGTCGCGGTACCCGGCGGCTATGCGGCGCACCGACGTCCGCCGACCGGCGTCGAGATCGTCATCGAGGTCGACTACCTGCACGTCGAGCGTGATCGGATCCGGCTGGCCGGTTGGCCGATCGAAGAGGACATCATGCGCAGACCCTGGGGACTTCAGGACTTCCGGGTATTGGATCCAGATGGCTATTACCTGCGTTTCACCTCAAGGGCTCGGTGATCAGCGTGACCGCTCGTACCTTCACGGCGACTGTGGAGCACCCGGACGAGGGGCCGGGGCACGGTGTGCCGGTGCCCTTCGATGCGGTTGAGGTGTTCGGTCGCGCCCGGGCCCCGGTGTTGGTGACCGTGCCCGGGCATGAGCCGTTCCGGACCACCATCGCCAGCTACGACGGTCAGGGCTGGATCGGCCTGCGGAAGGCGCAGCGGGAGGATCTGATGGTCGGTGAGGGCGATGAGATCACCATGACCGTCGAGTTCGACGACGTGCCAAGGGTTGCCGAGGTGCCACCCGAGCTGGCGGCGGCGTTGGCGGCGAATCCGGACGCCGCGCAGGCGTTCGAGGGTCTGTCCTACAGCCACAGCCGCGAGTACGCCGAGTGGGTGAGTGAGGCCAAACGGCCGGCCACCAGGGAACGCCGCGCGGTCCAGGCGGTGGAACGGATCCTGCGAACTGGGCTGCCGAAGTCGCCGCCCCGCCGCCCAGGGAAAACCGCGGTCAAGACCGCCGCCACCACCGGTTCCGACCCGTCAGGGCCAGCAGTTCGGTGAGGTCGTCCGTGCAGCCCGGCACCGGAATGGCCGGCGCGTAACGCTCCGGCGGGAACCAGCGAGCCGCTGATTCCTTCGATCGTTCGAGGACGTGCGCCAGCAGATCGTTGGGGAATTCGTCCGGCGCCCCGATCGCCCTGGCCAGGTCCCAGGCGTGCACGGTGAGATCGGTGGCCAACCGCCAGCCGAACTCCTCGACGGACGCCTGTGCCGTCCGGTAGGTGCCACGACGGCGTCGAAGGATTCGACCGTCGGTCAGCGCGCGACGGCGGCCGCCGACGCGGATGCCCACTGCTCGACCAACTCGGGGCCGTCGGCCGGCCGGCTGGTCGATCGGCCGGACGGCTGGTTTCCGGCGAGCACCGCGGGCACCATCGACTGGCCGAGCGATCACGTGACGGACCAGCCGGTGCACGTCCCAGTCGGCGTCCGGGTGTGCTCGATTCCCACTGCTCCGGGCGGACGGCTCGCACCCTGGAATCGAACTGGCGCACCGCGCTGCGGTAGATCGGCAAGCAGCATCATGCGCGGCTATCCGAGCACGCCCGCGCGGCCGGCTCGTCATCGGGGCCGGTGTGGCGCCCCGGCGCCGCGCGATCTTTGCCGGGTTGATCCCGCAGGCCGGATCGGGCAACGACCGATCAGTTGATTCTCGAGCCGCCCGGACGCTTCAGGATTCGGGGGAACCGGGTCTGCAACGACGTCAGGGACGCCGGCCCTGGCAGTCGCTGCACCTCGTTCGGGGTGACGATGTCGATGACCTGCTCCAGCACGCCGGGCGGCCACAGTCGGCCCGACAGCATCATCACCGACGCGCCTTCACCATCCAGCAGGAAGAGATCGGTCGTTCGCGGTGCCAGCACCCGTCGCCTCAACTTCGACACCAGCAGAGCTGACTGCACCTGCGAACGGTCGCAGGCATAGCCTGCCTTGCCGTTCGACACCCGGACCACCTCGTCGGTGACGGTCAGCCGGATCCTGCGGGCCTTGATGGCCGCGACAGCGAAGGCGATCAGAACGGCCGGCGGGGCGGTGACCAGCAGCAGAGTACCCAACGACGGGAAGAACGATGCGAACAAGAAGCAGACCAGGAGGGTCAGCACTATCACCGGCCAGGCTCTGCCGAACACGGCGCCGGTCGGTCGCGGGGTGTTGACCTTGAGCAGCGTCGTGGTGGTGTGCGGGACCTGCGGGTCTGCACGGCGCCCGACGCGGGGCGGCGGGACGGGCTCGTTGGACACGCCGCCACGCTACCCGCGGCGACCGCCGATTCAGCCGTTCAACGGCCTGGGGAAACCGCGTCTGACACGCCGCCATCGGGGTGTTAGGCGCAGCGAACCCATCACGCAGCGGAGACGACCAGACCGGTCAGCCCCCTGATCACGAAGAACGGCTGGTACTCGGGCTCGGCAACCAGCCGGAGTCGCGGAGCCATCGACCGCAACTGGCCGAGTGAGACCGCGATCTCCAGTCGCGCCAGCGGCGCGCCGATGCAGAAGTGCATGCCGCCGCCGAAGCCGATGTGGCTGCCGTCGCCGCGGCCGATGTCGAACGCGTCCGGGTCGGGGAACCTCGCCGGGTCGCGGTTCGCCGACCCGAAGAGCATCCCGATCCGGTCGCCCACCCGGAGCCGCCGGCCGGCGATCTCGACGCCATCGTCGAGCACCCATCGTTCGAACAGCTGCAGCGGCCCGTCCCAGCGGATCATTTCCTCGACCGCGACGATTGGCTCGACCTCGCCGGCGACGATCCGCTGCCATTGCCCGGGATGCCGCAGCAGTGCACGCATGCCGTTGCCCAGGGTGTTGACGGTGGCCTCGTGACCGGCGTTCAGCAGCACGATGACGGTGCAGACGATCTCGTCGTCGGTGAGCCGGTCACCCTGGTCCGCGACCTGGATCAGCTCGGAGATCAGGTCGGCCTCGGGGTGGCGCCGGCGGGCGTCGATCAGCGCTCGGACGTAGTCGATGAACTCGGCGGCGGCCTGCTCGGCGGCGATCTTCTGCCCGGTGTCGGTGTGCAGTTCGTACATCTTGACGATGGCGTGCGACCAGCGCAGCAGCCGCGGGCCGTCCACCCTGGGCACCCCGAGCAGCGTGCAGATCACCGCGACGGAATACGGCTGGGCATAGTCGGCGATCAGCTCGAAGTCGCCGAGATCAATTGCTGCCCTGAGGGTTTCCCCGGACAGCTGCTCGATGACCGGGCGCAGCGCGGCGACGGATCTCGCGGTGAACACCGCGCTGACCAGGCGGCGGATGCGCGGGTGATCGGGCGGCTCCAGGTTCAGCAGCGACCAGCGCTCGGATTCCTCCCAGCTCGGCCAGCGCTCGGTCGGATTCCGGTTGCCCGAATTCCTGCGGGGTGTAGCGATGTCGGAATTCGCGACCGAGCCGGCGGTCGCGCAGCGCCGCGTGCACGTGCTCGAATCTGGTCAGCAGGTGCACGCGGCGCGGCGGGTAGTACAGCACCGGGCCGAGCTCGCGCAGCCGCGCGAACACCGGATACGGGTCGGCGATAAACGACGGCTCGCGCCGGCTCGAAACCGATTGCGGCGAAATCGATCTCGCCTTCGCTATCCGGCGGGCTCATCGGGCGCGAGCCGGTTCAGGTCGGTCTTCAACCGGCTCGGGTTGTTCCCCCGGCGGCTCTTGTTCGGCGACCGGCAGTCCCTCCGGACCGACCTTGGCAACCGCCCGCGCGGCGTCCGGGCCCTGTTCCAGCAGGATCCGGAAGCCGTCCTCGTCCAGGATCGGCACGCTCAGCGAGATCGCCTTGTCGTACTTCGTCCCTGGGTTGTCCCCCACCACCACAAAGGCCGTCTTCGCCGAGACCGACCCGGCCGCCTTCGCGCCCCGTTCGAGCAGGCCGGCCTTGGCCTCGTCGCGGTTGTAGTTCACCAGCCCACCGGTCACCACGATCGACATGCCCGGCCAGGGTCTGCTCGGGACGGTCGGTGACCTCGTCCTCCATCCGCACGCCCGCGGCCTTCCAGCGGTCCACGATGCTGGCGTGCCAGTCGACGTCGAACCACTCGATGACGGCCGCGGCGATGGTCGGGCCGACCCCCTCGCTGCCCGCCAGCTCCTCCTCGGAGGCGGCCCGGATCCGGTCGATCGACCCGAAATGCTGGGCCAGCGCCCGCGCCGCGGTGGGGCCGACATGCCGGATCGACAGTGCCACCAGCACCCGCCAGAGTGGTTGCTGCTTCTGCTGTTCGAGGTTCTTCAGCAGCTTGCGCGCCGTTGGCCGACAGCGCGCCGGCCTTGGTGGTGAACAGCGGGACGGTGAGCAGCCGGTCCTCGTCGAGTCCGAACCGTTCGCCGCTCTCGAGTTGGCCCGGGAACACGTCACCCTCGTCGCGGATCGCTTTCGCCGCGAGCAACGCGGTGGCCGCCTCGTACCCCATCCCCTCGATGTCGAACGCTCCGCGGCCGGCCAGGTGGAACACCCGCTCCCGCAGCTGCGCCGGGCAGCTGCGGGCGTTCGGGACAGCGGATGTCGACGTCGCCCTCGCGCATCCGTTTGAGCTCGGTGCCGCATTCCGGGCAGATCGTCGGCATCACGAAATCGCGCAGCTCCCGGCCGTCGTCCCGCAGGTCGACCACCGGGCCCGAGCACCTCGGGGATCACGTCGCCGGCCTTGCGGACCACCACGGTGTCGCCGATCTTGACGCCCTTGCGGATCACCTCGTCCTGGTTGTGCAGGGTGGCCAGGCCGACCGTCGAACCCGGCGATCACCACCGGTTCGAGGAACGCGAACGGGGTCACCCGGCCGGTCCGGCCGACGTTCACCCTGATGTCCTTGAGCAGGGTGGTCGCCTCCTCCGGTGGGTATTTGTAGGCGATCGCCCAGCGCGGCGCCCGGGAGGTCGAGCCCGAGCCGGCGCTGCAGCGCGATCTCGTCGACCTTGACCACCAGCCCGTCGATGTCGTGCGACAGGTCGTGCCGGTGCTCGTTCCAGTACGCGATCCGGTCGGCCACCTCGGTGGCGGTGTGCACGACCCGGTTGTGCTCGGAGATCGGCAGCCCCCAGGAACGCAACCGGTCGTAGGCCTCGGACTGCCGGTCGATGTCGAACCCGACCCGGGCGCCGATGCCGTGGCACAGCATGGTCAGCCCCCGGGACGCGGTGATCCGGGGATCCTTCTGCCGCAGCGACCCGGCGGCGGTGTTCCGCGGGTTGGCGAACGGCGGCTTCCCGGCGGCGACCAGCGAGGCGTTCAGCTCGGCGAATCCCTCCAGCGGGAAGAACACCTCGCCGCGGATCTCGACGAACTCGGGAACGTCGTGCGCGCCGTCGTCGCGCAGCCGGTGCGGCACGGCCTTGATGGTGCGGACGTTCAGCGTGACGTCCTCCCCCACCCGGCCGTCGCCGCGGGTGGCGGCCCGGACCAGCCGGCCCTGCTCGTAGGTCAGGTTGATGGCCAGCCCGTCGATCTTCAGCTCGGTCAGCCAGCTGACCGGCGCGCCGGCGTCCCGGGCCGTTCGCTCCAACCACAGTGCCAGCTCGTCGGCGGAGAACACGTTGTCCAGGCTCAGCAACCGCTCGGCGTGCTCGACGGCGGCGAACCCGGTGGCGAAGCCGCCGCCGACCCGCTGGCTGGGCGAGTCGGGGGTCAGCAGCGACGGGTACTGGCCCTCCAGCGACTCGAGTTCGCGCAGCAGGGTGTCGAACTCGCCGTCCGCCATGGTCGGGGAATCGAGCACGTAGTAGCGGAACTGCGCGTCGCCGATCTGCTCGGCGAGCTCGGCGTGCCGGCGGGCGGCGTCCTGTGGGACGTCGACCGTCGGGGACGTCGGCCAGCGAGGCTTGCGACGTCGGCGGCCACCTCGGAGGATGGAGTGCTCTTGGTCACCCCCACACCCTAGGTCGGCACACCGACAGCCGATCCCGCGGAATCGGCCGGGCGAGGCGGAGTGCCGGCGGTACCGCCGGCCGCACGGCGCGTCGTGAAGCACGTCACGCCGGGCTCGGGAACATCCGACAGGCAATTATGTTGAACGTTCATGTAACCGTGAGTCGCCAGAACCCGCCAACTTTCACTCGTGGAGACCGATACCCATGACCACCCTCAAGATCATCGTTGCGTCCACCCGGCCCGGCAGCAGCGGCCCGGCGATCGCCGGCTGGATCGCCGGCGCCGCCCGTCGCGGCACCGACGATTCGACTCGCGTGCGAGGTGCTGGACCTGGCCGAGATCAACCTGCCGTTCCTGGACGAGCCGCATCATCCCAAGCTGGGCAGGTACACCAAGCCGCACACGCTGGCCTGGTCACGCGAGATCGACACCGCGGACGCCCTGGTCATCGTCACGCCCGAGTACAACTCCGGTTTCCCGGCACCGCTGAAGAACGCCATCGACTTCCTGCACGCCGAGTGGAAGAACAAGGCGCTGGGCATGGTCACCTACGGCGGCGGCGCGAGTGGCGGAGCGCGGGCCGGGCGCATGCTGCAGCCGGTGACCACGGCCCTCGGCCTGGTGACGGCCGAGCATGCCGTGGCGATCTCCGGCGCGGCCGGTCAGGTCGTCGCGGGCGAGTTCGTGCCGACCGCGGCCGACGACGCGTCGGCGATCGCGATGCTGACCGAGCTGGCCGAGATCGAGGCCGAGCTGCGGCCGGTGCGCGGCGCCGCTGGCCCTGGCCGGCTGAGCTACCCGGTCGCGCCGATCGCCGGGCCGCACTGTCGGTCATCGGCACCGTCGATCACCGCCGCTGTTGATCACTGGCACGCTGGGCGGGTGCCCATTGACCTTGATCAGCTCAGCCCCGGCGTTCTCGAATTCCTCAGCGAGCGGCATCTCGCGACGCTGACCACGCTGCGCGGCGACGGTTCGCCGCACGTGGTCGCGGTGGGATTCACCTTCGACCCGCAGTCGCGGATCGCGCGGGTGATCACCAGCGACGGGACGGTGAAGGTGCGGAACGCCGAGCGCCCCGGGACCGACGGAGCCCGGTCCGGGCGGCCGTCTGCCAGGTCGACGGCCGGCGCTGGCTCACCCTCGAGGGGTTCGCTGCGGTCAGTCGGGATCGCGCCGAGATCACCGACGCCGAGCAGCGATACGGGGCGCGGTACCGGATACCGCGGATCAATCCGCGCCGGGTGGTGCTGACCATCGCCGTCGATCGAATACTGGGTCACGCCTGAGCGCGGGCCCGCCGGCGGACCTACGCCGGCCGACGGCGCTGGGTGTCACGGCCGGATGCCCGAGAAAGAAGCGCACCATCTCGGCGGAGGCATCCGGGCCCTGCGGATCGGTGTAGCGCCCGCCGCCGCTGCCGCCGAACCAGGCATGGCCGCCGCCGTGCACGATCCAGATCTCGACGACCACCCGGCCATCCGGATCGGCGTGCACGGTCCGGGTGTGCGCCCGGGTGCCGTTCGCGGCGACGCGGACCCCTGGCTCGCGGTCGGCCTTGCTGCACCGGCAGGCCGGCCTCGGAAAGATTGGCGGTGAGCAGGTGTTCGGCGTTCGCCACGGCGACGATCGGAGTCGCTGTCGCCGTGGAAGATGATCAACGGCTTGGCGGTGCCGGCGGCTCCCGAGCTGCCGGCCAGCATGGCCATCATGGCCGAGCCGACATCCTGGGCCGCGCCGTAGGCCAGACCGGAATGCACGCCGACCGCGGCGTACAGGTCGGGATAGGCCACGCCCATGATCGCCGCCATCGCACCGCCCGCCGAGAGGCCGGCGATGAACACCCGTGCGGCATCGATGGCGTATTCGCGCTGGATCTGCTCGGTGATGCCGGCGATGATCGACGGCTCACCCTCGCCCGCGCGCTGGTCGCCGGCCCGAAACCAGTTCCACAGGCCGTCCCGGTTGGCCTCCCTGGACTGCTCGGGATAGGCGACCAGGAAGGTGTGCGTCTCGGCGAGCTCGTTCATCCCGGTGCCGGCAGCGAAGTCCGCGGACTTCTGCTCACCGCCGTGCAGCATGACGATCAGCGGCACGGGCTGCCCGCGATATCCGGACGGGACGAACAGCTGGTAATCGCGGCTCCCGGCCGCCTCGGTATGGCGCAGGTGCAGCACCTCGCCGGAGCCGGCCAGCGGCAGAGCGGCCGTCGCGATGGCAGTAGCCGCGGCAGTACCTCGTGCGGCACCGGTTGCCTTGCTGGATGTCTCGGTCATGTTCTCCTGGTCTCTGGCTGCGTCGCTGATTGGCGACGTGTCCGTGTCCTGCCCGTGTTCGGCCACGGGTTTCCGGCGGCCACGCCCCGTCCGGCTGCTTTCTGGCCGAGAGAAGATGCGTGCTTCATGCGGTGCAGTGCCCGTCCGCGACGTGAAACAAACGTGGCCCGTACCGCACCGGTACGGGCCATTTGCTTGGCATGCATCGCAATCAACCCTACGATCTTAACTCATGGACAAGTCGAGCGACATGGCAGAGGCTTTCGGGGCCTTCGTGAAGGCCCAACGGCAACTGGCCAACATTTCGCAGCGCCAGCTGGCGAAGGCCAGCGGAATGTCGGACTCCTACCTCAGCCAGATCGAACGCGGTCAGTACCGCCCGTCCGCAGAAGTGTTGCGAGGCATCGCTCAGGCACTGGGAATGGCGCCGGCGGCGCTCTTCACCCAGTTCGGTCTGCTGGACACGAACGACGAGCAGTCGCCGCGGGTCAGCGTGGAGGAAGCGATCCGGCTCGACGAGACGCTCAATCAGGACAAGAAGGACGCCCTGCTGCACATGTACCGGACGCTCAAAGATTCTGCGTGATTGACCAAGCAAGATGCTTGACAGGCCGCAATTTGCGTGGCAGACTGGGCAATGTCCAGTTGAGCAGCCCCGAGAGGAACTCCCATCATGACCGACTACATCGCCGAGGCCACCAAGGTTTCCGAGCAGTACCTCGCCACCCTGGCGAAGGCTCAGGACGACTACGTCGCGGCCGTCGAGAGCTTCGTCAAGCAGATCCCCGCCCTGCCGCAGCCGACCGTCCCCGCGCCCGTTGCCGACCTGCCCAGCGTCGGTGACGTCACCGCCGTGTCGTTCGACTTCGCCGAGAAGGTGCTCGCCCAGCAGCGCGCGACCACCGACAAGCTGATCGCCGCCCTGACGCCGGCGGTCTGACAGACGTTTTCACTGCTCCACCGACCGCGGCCGTGAGCCGCGGACCCAGACCACGGATGCCCGGGGGCCAACGGCCCCTGGGCGTCTGTGCCTCTTTCATAGCCCCAGTTCAATCTCACATCTCGCATCACTTGAGCAATCACCCATATCGATCGACCCACAGACCCTTCATGTTTCAAACAGTCGAGCCGCCGAAACCGCGAGTTGTCGACGTAAACATATGCGAATTTCAGTTCAACGCCGCTCCGCCGGAGCAGCGCAACCAACACGTCGGTAAGGGAGCGCCCTGCAATGAGTAGCGATCTCAGTTATTTCCCGCGCACCGATGCCGACCGGGCAGGCGTTGCACGCCCCGCCGAGAATCGGATCGGGTCAACTCCCAATATTGCCGATCGATTCGCCGATCTGCTGGCCCCGCTCAGCACCCGGCGCCGCCGCGGCCTGATCGCCCGGCTCTCGGTCGGCTACTACGAGGGCTGGCGACCCAGCCGGGCCGAGGTCGCCGAACTGGTCGCGCAGGAGCTCCGCCGCAGTCCCGCACTAACCTGATGTCCGCACCGGGGCGGCCGATGACTAGCGAGACAGCATGCGTGCCAGCTCTTCTCGCGAATGCACGGCAAGCTTCGTATAGACGTGCCGCAGATGATATTCCACCGTTTTCGGGCTGAGGAACAACGCCGACGCGGCTTCTCTGGTGCTTCGCCCGCCCGCCAGCATGCTCGCGATCTGCAATTCTTGAGGGGTCAGATCCGCGAGCACGCTCGCCCCCCGACCGCGAGGTCGCTCCCCGGTCGCCCGCAACTCGATCGCGGCCGCGTCGGCGAACGGTGCGGCGCCGAGCCGATCGAAGATCTCGAAGGCGTCCCGCAGCGGAGCCCGGGCGTCGGCCCGCCGCCGGCTCCGACGCAGCCGAGATCCGTTCGCCAACAACGTCTTCGCTCTTTCGAACTCGTCCAAGGTGTTCGCGTGCAGGGCGAGCGCGGCGGCGAAAAGGCCGTCCGCGTCACCGTCGGGCCCGGTCATCGCCAAGCAGCGACTGGCCCTGGCCATCGCCCAGGGTTGACCCTTTGCGTCCGCCCGATCGGCATAGTCCCGGGCAATCCGGCGAGCGTCGTCGGCCCGCCCCAGCCGCAGCAGGATATCGACCCGTTCCGGGTCCGGCGACAGATCGACGTCCAGGATGCGGGCCCGCGACAGGAACGCCGCCATGTCGTCGAAATGCGCCAGCGCCCTGTCGATCGACCCTGTGCCCAGTTCGAGATCACCGAGCCCGGAGAATGCCCAGGCCCTGAACAGACTGATCTGGTGGGTCTCGCACAGCCGGGCGGCCTCGGCCAGGTGGGCGACGCAGTCGTCGCGGCGACCCTTCCGGGCCTCGAGCCAGCCGAGACCGGCCAGCGACGCGCCGAGATCGGTGGTCTGCCCGGTTTCCCGCGCCAGCCGGATCGATTCGTGATACTCCGACGTCGCCGTCGGCCACTGGTCGGTCGTGGCGTGGTCTCGGGCCAGATGGAACAGCAGCATCGGCAGCGTCCCGATCGCGGAGCGACGCCGACCCTCCTCCACCGCCCGATTGATCAGGTCCCGACCGGTCCCCGACTCCCGCAGGAACAGCGGCGCGAGCACCAGCACCGCCATCCGCCGCGGATCGTCGCGCAACTCGTCGGACGTGGTCAGCAGTTCGACCGCCCGGCGGACCGGCTCCATGCCCCCGCGGCCGGCCAACAGTTCGGCGGTGCCGACGGCCATCAGCCCGAGAATCTGCGCACGGACGGTGACCGCCGCCGCCAGCAGCCCGGCCGACCTGTCGATCGCCGTCATCGCCCAGGCGGAATCGCCGAGATAGAAGCAGGCGTTGACGGCGTCGGACAGCAACACGACCGCGGTTTCGGTGTCGAAGTCCGCTGCTTCCCGCGCGGCCGCCGACAGGATGTCCCTGGCGTCGGTCAGCGAGCCGGTTCGGGCGGCGATCGCGCCGAGCACCTCCTGCGCCCGCACCCGTTGCCGGGGCGCCGTCGCGCGGCCGAGCGCCTCGGTGAGCAGCGCGCCGGCCCGGCCGCCCTGGCCCGCGAGCCAGGCGGCCTCGCCGGCCGAGAGCAGCCTGCCGATCCCGGCGGCGTCATCCTGGCTCAGCCGCGCGGCCCGCTCGAACGCCGTCGACGCGACGGCGTCGGCGCTGCGGTTGGTCGCCCGCACCGCGACCCGTTCCAGCAGGTCGGCGGCGGCGTCATCCGGTCCGGTCGGCCGCCTCGGCCAGGTGCCAGGCGCGGCGTTCCAGATCGACGTTCGGGCAGCGCAGCGGCCAGCGCCCGATGCACGGAGCGGCGCTCGTCGGGATCGGCGGCGGCGTACACCGAGGACCGGACCAGCGGATGACGAAACAGCACCCGCCCCTCGACGATCCGCACCAGGCCGGCCGCCGCACAGCGATCCAGCGCGGCGACGTCGATGCCGAGCATGCCCGACGAGCGCTGCACCAGCGCCAGGTCGCCGCCGGAGGCCGCCGCGATCAGCAGCGCCGTCCTGGCCGGCGGGTCCAGCCGGTCGGTCTCCCGCTCCACGGCCCGCGCGATCGCCGGCGGGACCGGGCACCGGCGCGTCCGGCGGCAGCCGAGCAGCCGCTCGGGGTCGGTCGAGAGTTCCAGCAGCGCAAGCGGATTGCCGCCCGTCGCGCGATGCAGCAGGTCGATCGCGCCGGCCGGCAGCGGCACGTCCCGACGATCGGCGAGCAGCGCCGTCGCGGACGGTAGGTCGAGTGCACCGACCCGCAAGCTCGGGTAGCCCGGCCTCGGTCAGCACACTGGCCTCGCCGGACCGGACGGTGGCCAGCAACAGCACCGGATCGGCCAGCAACCGGCGGGCGGCGAAGGCCAGCGCCTCGGCGGACGGTCGGTCGAGCAGGTGCGCATCGTCCACCAGCAGCGCGAGCGGTTGCCGGTCCGCCGCCCGGCAGATCGAGCGCCAGGGTGCCGGCGCCGACCGCGAACCGATCGCCGGCGGCGCCGGCGCGCAGCGCGAACGCGGCCGCCAGCGCATCCGCCTGCGGCCCCGGCAGCTCGTCGATCAGCTCGAGCAACGGTCGCAGCAACTGCAGCAGACCGCCGAACGGCACCTCCCGTTCGGCCTCGATCCCGGTGGCCCGCAGGATCAGCATCCCGGCGCCTCGTGACGCGGTCCAATCGAGCAGCGCGGTCTTGCCGATGCCGGCCTCGCCGACGAGCACCAGCACACCGCTCTGCCCGACCCTGGCCCCCGCGATCAGCGGCTCGATGACCCGGCGCTCGGACTCGCGCCCGATCAGCATCCGGGAAGCGTAGCCGCCCGCACCGACACGTTGGTGGCGGTCCCCGGGTGGTGCGACAGACCAGGCGGCGGCGAGCAGACCAGGTGGGGCACCTGATGCGGACGGCGGGTTCGGCCAGACAAGAGTCGGTGCCGTCCACTTCACCGCCGCAGGAGGCAGCATGACCACCGTCCAGGAGCCCGTCGCCATCGACCCCGACAAGCTGATGGGCTTCGTCTTCCGCGCCGTCGACGAGGTCGGCGCGACGCTGAACGCCGCCCTGGTCGTGATGGGCGACAAGCTCGGCTACTACCGGGCGCTCGCCGATCTGGGCCCGGCAACACCGGCCGAACTGGCCGAGCGCACCGACACCGACGCGCACTACACCCGGGAATGGCTCAGCGCCCAGGCCGCCGGCGGCTACGTCACCTACGACCCGACGACGACGCGGTTCACCCTCCCGGCCGAGCACGCCATCGCGCTCACCGACGAGTCCAGCCCGGCCTTCCTGCCCGGCTTCTTCCAGATCGCGCTGGGCACCGTGGCGGACGCGCAGAGCGTCATCGAGGCCGCCCGTCGCGGCGACGGCATCGGCTGGCACCAGCACAACACCGACGTGCACATCGGCTGCGAGCGGTTCTTCCGGCCCGGGTACAACGCCAACCTGGTCTCGTCCTGGCTGCCCGCGCTCGACGGCGTCGTCGACAAGCTCGCCCAGGGCGCCAGGGTGGCGGACATCGGCTGCGGTCACGGCGCGTCGACCATCGTGATGGCGCAGGCGTTCGGCCGGTCCCGGTTCGTCGGATCGGACTATCACGCCGGATCCATCGACATCGCCCGCGACCGGGTAGCGGTGGCCGGGCTCGCCGACCAGGTCAGCCTGGAGGTCGCGCCCGCGGACGGCTTCTCCGGCGCCGGCTACGACCTGGTGACCACGTTCGACGCGCTGCACGACATGGGCGACCCGGTCGGCGCGGCCCGGCACGTCCGGGAGAGCCTCGCGCCGGACGGCACCTGGATGCTGGTCGAACCAGCGGCCGGCGATCGCCTCGAGGACAACCTCAATCCCGTCGGCCGGGTCTACTACGGGTTCTCGACGCTGCTCTGCACGCCGGCCTCGCTGTCGCAGGACGTCGGACTGGCGCTCGGCACGCAGGCCGGACCGGCCAAGCTGCGCGACGTGGCGACCGCGGCCGGGTTCACCCGGTTCCGGCAGGTGGCGCAGACCCCGTTCAACATCGTGCTGGAGATCCGCCCGTAAGCGCCGCAGCGGCGCCGGCGAGATGGAGAACAATCCGGTGATGACCAGAGCGCAGAGCAGAGCGGTCCTGCCCGACCGCTCCGGCGTCGCGAAGCGGGACGGCGTCCGGCTGGTCTACGAGGAATTCGACCGGCGCGGTCTCGGATCGGCCGGTACCGGAGTTGACTCGGATCCGCGGCTGCGCGGGCGCGGGCCGACGAGCCGACGGTCGTGCTGCTGCCGACGTGGCAGATCATCGGATCGCAGTTCTGGAAGGCGCAGATCGGGTACCTGTCCCGGCATCACCGGGTGGTGACGTTCGACGGCCGGGGCAGCGGCCGCTCGGACAAGCCGGTCGGTGCCGCCGCCTACGCCAACACCGAATGCGCGGCCGACATTCTCGCCGTGCTGGACGCCACGTCGACCGAACGCGCCGTGCTGGTCGCGCTGTCCTGCGCGGCGACCTGGGCGGTGCACGCCGCCGCCGACCACCCCGAGCGGGTGGCCGGCATTGTCGCGATCTCGCCCGCCTGCGGGTTCCCGATCTCGCAGCCCGAACGGGACCAGCATGTCTTCGACGAGCCGAACCCCGACCACGAGGGCTGGGCCAGCTACAACAAGTACAACTGGCTGCACGGCGACTTTCCGGCGTTTCAACGGTTCTTCTTCGAGCGGATGTGTTCCGAACCGCACTCCGACAAGCTGATCGAGGACTTCCTGGGCTGGGCGGCGGACACCGATCCGGCGGTGCTGGTCGATGCGACGGCGGGCCGGATGGGCCTGGACGGCGCGCTCTGCCCGTCGGTGGAGGCGGCCGCCCGGCGGGTGCGGTGCCCGGTCACCGTCGTGCACGGCACCGACGACCGGATCCGGCCGATCGCCATCGGCGAGCGACTCGCCGAACTCACCGGCGGGTCGTTCATCGCGGTCGAAGGCGGCGGGCATGCCCTGCCGGCGCGGGAGCCGGTGCTGATCAACCGGCTGATCCGGGAGGTGGTCAGCACGGTCGGCACGGTTCGCTCGTCCGGCACTGCCGGCCGTCCAGCGGCAACCGGTGCGGCGCAGCACCTGGGTGCGCGCGCCCGGTCGCCTGCGACGAAGTCGCCAGGCGCCGTCAGACTCGGCCGGCCCCGCCGGGTGCTGTTCCTGTCCTCCCCCATCGGCCTCGGGCACGCCCAGCGGGATGTGGCCATCGCCGCCGAACTTGCAGCGACTGCGGCCCGACGTACAGATCGAGTGGCTGGCGCAGCATCCGGTGACCAGGGTGCTGGAGCATCACGGGAGCGGATCCATCCGGCGTCGGCGTGCGCTGCTCAACGAATCGAAGCAGTTCGAGAGCGACTGCGGTGAGCACGATCTGCATGCCTTCCAGGCGATCCGCCGGATGGACGAGATGCTGGTCAACAACTTCATGGTGTTCTCCGACGTCGTCGGCGTCGGAGCATTTCGATCTGGTCGTCGGCGACGAGGCGTGGGATGTCGACCATTTCCTGCACGAGAATCCGGAACTCAAGCGATTCCAGTTCGCCTGGATGACCGACTTCGTCGGCTGGCTGCCGATGCCCGACGCCGACGATCGGGAGCGTTACCTCACCGCCGATCTGAACGCCGAGATGCTCGAGCACCGGGCCAGGTTCGGCCGCGTCCGGGACCGTTCGATCTTCGTCGGCAACCCCGGTGACGTGGTGCCGGACGCCTTCGGTCCCGGCCTGCCGGCGATCAACGACTGGGTGGGGCAGAACTTCGACTTCGCCGGCTACGTCACCGGTTTCGATCCGGCGGCGCTCGGTGATCCGGGCGACGTTCGGGCGCGGTGGGGTTGCCGGCCGGGCGAGCGGCTGTGCGTGGTGACGGTGGGTGGCTCCGGCGTCGGCGAGCATCTGCTGCGCCGGGTGCTCGACGCGGTTCCCCTTGTCCGGCAACGGGTTCCCGGATCTGCGTTTCCTGGTGGTCGCCGGCCCGCGGATCGACCCGGCGCGCCTGCCGGCGCCGGACGGCGCCAGGGTGGTCGGCTTCGTGCCGGACCTGCACCGCGACCTGGCGGCCTGCGACGTGGCCGTCGTGCAGGGCGGGTTGACGACCTGCATGGAACTGACGGCGGCCGCGAAACCCTTTGTCTACGTGCCGCTGCGGCATCATTTCGAGCAGAACATCCACGTCCGCCGGCGGCTCGAGCAGTACGGCGCCGGCCGCTGCCTGCCGTACGAACAGGCGGCCGATCCCGACCTGCTGGCGGACGCGTGCTGATCGCCGAGCAGGCGGTCGTGCCGGACTACCGGCCGGTGGAGACGGACGGCGCCCGGGTGGCCGCGGGAATGCTGGCCGAGCTGTTCTGAGCGCACTGCCGCGGCTCAGTGGGCCAGCCCGGCGATCAGGTTGATCGTCCCGGCCAGAATCACCGCACCGAACAGGTACGAGAGCAGGGCATGACGGAGCGCGGCCTTGCGGATCTCCTTGTTGGTGAAGTCGGTGTCGGAGACCTGGAACGTCATGCCGATGGTGAAGGCCAGGTAGACGAAATCGCTGTACTGCGGCGGATCGTCCTCGTTGAACTCGATCCCGCCGGGCGGGCTGGTGTAGTACAGGCCGGCGTACCGGGTGGTGTACACGGTGTGCACCGACACCCAGGCCAGCACAACGCTGGCGACGCTGAGCACGGAGTCGAGCGCGGAGTTGGTGGCCTGTTCCAGCAGCAGGATGGCGACCGCGCCGAGGCTGGCCACCGCGGCGAGCAGGACCAGCAGGTCGAGCGTGCCCCGGCCCGGATCGTCCCGGAGCGCGTGTCTGGCGGTCTCGGCCGGACCGAGCGGCCAGATGGTCAGCAGCGTCCAGGTGACGAACAACAGCGCGGCGACCATCCAGCCGGCGAGCAGGCCGTACCGCCAGTTCCAGGCGAAGCCGGCCGCCAACCCGGCGACCACCCCGGCCGGCCCGGCGACCAGCAGGCGTTGCAGCGTGGACACCGTCATCCCGCGAGGGTTGCGCCGCGCCGTGTTGCCAGCCGATGACGACATCAGCCGACGATAGGCAGCCGAACGGCCTCGCCAACGGCAACGCACCGGGTCGTCGCGGCCTGTTCGGCAGCGGTGCTGCGGCCTACCAGCCTTCCGGCAGGTCCTGGATCGCGTCGGCCAGTTCCCGGCTGAGCGTCATCGCCCGCAGCGCCCACTCGCTGTCCGCGCCGGCGAGCCCGCAGGTCGGTGTCGGCACCACCGCGGCGGCCAACTGCTGCCGCGGGAAGCCCAGCCGGTCCCAGATCTGCAGCAGCGGCGTCGGCCCAGGTCTTCAGCGGCGCCTTGGGTGTCGCCGGGGCCGTCGACGGGATCAACCCGGCCAGCAGGATCGCCCCGGTTTCCACCGCCTCGCCGACCGGGTCGAGCGCGGCCGCGGTGCTGCCGAGGATCGTCATGTCCACCGACAGCGCGTCGAAGCCCGACGCGCGCAGCAGCCGCAGCGGCGCCGCGGCGTGGCAGCAGTGCGCGATCGACGGATGGTCCCCGAGCGAGTCGGTGAGCCGGGACAGCACCTCGATCACCCGCACCGTCGGCACCGCCGGTACCATGCCGAAACCGCTTGCCGTCGGCAGGCTTCCGGTCAGCACGGCGGGCAGCGCCGGTTCGTCGATCTGCACCACGACGCCCGCTCCCGGCACCCGTTTGGCGACCTCGGCGACCTGCGCGGCGAGGCCCTCGGCGAGCGAGGTGGCCAGATCGTCGACCGCCCCGGCGTCGGTCAGCGCGCGGTGACCGGACGGCACCTCGAGCATCGCCGCCGAGCGTCCACGGCCCGCACACCTGCACCTTGACCCACTCCGCGCCGGCGTACCGCTCCTGCGCCGCGTCCAGGTCCCAGGACAGGAAGTCCTTGGCCCGACTGGTGTCCCGGCCCGGTCGCCGGGAGATCCGCCAGCCGGACGGCACCACCTCACCGAAGATGTCGACCAGCATCGCGACGGCCCGGCCGACCATGTCGGCGCCGACCCCGCGGTCGGGCAGTTCGACCAGGTGCGGCAGCGCCGGCAGCTCGCCGGCGACGATGCCCGCCGCCTCGTCCGGCGATGTGCCCGGCAGCGAGCCGACACCGGTCGCCGCCGTGCAGGTTCCAGGCCCGCCTGACCGGGAACAGCTCGGTCAGCGGCGCCTGCTCGGCCGCTTCGGGGACCTCGATGCCTGACGCTGTGATGATGCTGCCCTTCATGCGCTGTCGCCTGTGAGTGTTGATGATTCGCTCGCTGACGGTCACCGCGGCCCGCACGATCGTCCCGGCGCCGATGACGTAGTCGTCATCGGCGTCGTACAGCACGACGGTCTGGCCGGGGGCCACTGCCCTGATCGGCTCGTCCAGGGTCAGCCGGATCCGGCCGTCCACCAGATCGGCGGAGCCGCGGACCGACCCGCCGTGCGCCCGCAGCTGGGCGACCGTCCGCAGCGGGAACTGCGGCGGCGCGCCGCGGGAGAAGACCACCCGCTCGGCGATGATCATCGACACGTCCAGACCGGTTGCCGGGCCGACGGTGACGGTGCCCGCTGACCGGCTCGATGCCGAGCACGTAGCGGGGCCGGCCGTCGGGCGCGGGCCGCTGCAGGTTCAGGCCCTTGCGCTGACCGATGGTGAAGGCGAAGGACCCGTCGTGCTCGGCCAGCACCTCGCCGGACTCCGAGTCGACCACCGAACCCGTTCTGGCGCCGAGCTTGTCGACCAGGTAGCCGTGGGTGTCGCCGTCCGGGATGAAGCAGATGTCGTAGGAGTCGGGCTTGCCGGCCACCGCGAATCCGCGCCGCGCGGCCTCCGCCCGCACCTGCTGCTTGGTCAGCTCGCCGAGCGGAAACATGCTGTACGCCAACTGATCCGCGGTCAGCACGGCCAGCACGTAGGACTGGTCCTTGGCCTTGTCGACCGAGCGGTGCAGCACCCCGTCGCGCAACCGGACGTGATGCCCGGTGGCCACCGCGTCGAAGCCGAGCGCGATCGCCGCGGTCCAGCAGGGCCGCGAACTTGATCTTCTCGTTGCACCGCAGGCAGGGTTCGGGGTGCGGCCGGCGGAGTACTCGGCGAGGAAGTCGGTGACCACGTCTTCGATGAAGTCGTCGCTGAAATCCCAGACGTAGTAAGGGATGCCGAGCAGGTCGCAGACCCGGCGGGCGTCGAAGGCGTCCTCCACCGTGCAGCAGCCGCGGGATCCGGTGCGCAGCGTCCCGGGGTTGCGGGACAGCGCCATGTGCACGCCGGTGACGTCGTGCCCGGCGTCCACCGCGAGCGCCGCGGCGACCGCCGAATCCACCCCGCCGCTCATCGCGGCCAGCACGCGCATCAGGAGCGCCGCTCGGTCGTGGTCGTCGCGGCCCGCCGGCGCAGGCTGATCGTCATCGCCGCCGCGCTCCGGCCAGCGCCGCCCGCCGCGCCCGCTCGACCACCGGTCCGATGGCCGCGTCCACCGCGGCGACGTCGGCCGGCGTCGAGGTGTGGCCGAAGGAGAACCGCAGCGCCCCGCGGGCCGCCTGCTCGTCCAGCCCCATCGCCAGCAACACGTGTGACGGCCGGGCCACCCCCGCCGTGCAGGCCGAACCGGTCGAGCACTCGATGCCGTTGGCGTCCAGCAGCATCAGCAGCGAGTCGCCCTCGCAGCCGGGGAAGCGCAGGTGGGCGTTGCCGGGCAGCCGGGACGGTGCGCCGTCGACCAGGGACTGGCCGGGGTCGCCGGACAGCACCGCGTCGGGGATGCGCGCGGTGACCGCGGCGATCAGGTCGTCGCGCAGCCCGGCCAGCATGACGGCCCGCTCGGCGCGATGCGTCGACCGCGTCCCGGACGGCCACCGCGAGGCCGACGATGCCGGCGACGTCCAGCGTTCCCGGACCGGACGCCGCGCTCCTGGCCGCCGCCGTGCAGCAGCGGCACCACCGCGGTCTCGCGGCGGAGCAACAGCAGGCCGATGCCGGTCGGCCCGCCGACCTTGTGCCCGGTGACGGTCAGCGCGTCCGCGCCGCTGGCCGCGAAGTCGACGGGCAGTTGGCCGAGCGCCTGCACGGCGTCGGTGTGGAACGGGATGCCGTGGCCCTTGCGCGACCGCCGGCCAGTTCGCGGATCGGGTTGACCGTGCCGACCTCGTTGTTGGCCCACATCACGGTGATCACCGCGACGTCCGCCGGGTTCTCGGCGATCGCGGCGGCCAGCGTGTCGGCGTGCACCCGGCCGAAGTCGTCGACCTCCAGCCAGCTGACCAGCGCGCCCTCGGTGGCGACCAGGAAGTCCACCATGTCCAGCACGGCGTGATGCTCGAGGGCGGACACGATGATCCGGCGCCTGCGGGGGTCGGCGGCGCGCCTGGCCCGGAAGATGCCGGCGACCGCGAGGTTGTCCGATTCGGTGCCGCCGGAGGTGAACAGCACCTCGCTGGGCCGGGCGCCGAGCGCGTCGGCGATCGTCTCCCTGGACTCCTCGACCCGGCGGCGGGCGGCCCGCCCGGAGGTGTGCAGCGACGAGGCGTTGCCGGTCAGCGACATCGCCGCGGACATGGCGGCCACCACCTCCGGCAGAACCGGGGTGGTGGCGGCGTGGTCGAGGTAGGTCATCGGAGTCCAGGGTAGGTCGCCGCAGCGCCTGCGCCCCAATCGGCACAGCGCCAGCGCCCCGATCGGCTCCGCGCCAGCGCCCGAATCGGCACAGCGGGGCGCGCCAGGTCGGCCCGGCGCCAGGGCCGATCGGCGCCGGTCCGTGGTTGGATCGGGCCCGGCGGCATCGAGGCCGCCCATCACGAGGGGACGTGCATTCATGGCTGTTTCGGTCAATCTGGACAAGGCATTGGACAAGGCGTACGAGAATTCTTCGCTGGACGAGATCCTGGCCGCGCCGCCGTCGGCGCTGGCCGGCCTGACCCCAGCGCACGACGAGCTGTTCGCCGGGATCGGCATCAAGTCGATCAAGGACCTCGGCTCGAACAAGTACTTCGCCGTCGCCGGGGTGCTGGTCGCGCTGTCCGGCAAGACCGGCTGACCCGACCCGGTCGACCGGCCCTGGGCGCAGCGACGTGCGCTGCACCCAGGGGCCGACAGGTCGTCGACCGCGCGGTTGGCTCAGGCCTTCTCGTCCGGCACGATGATCGCGCTCTCGTGCACCGGATCGTTCTTGAGCACCGATGCCCGCAGCTTCTTGACCTCGGCCTCGACCCGGGCGCCGTACTCCGGGTCGGCCGCGGTGAAGTTCGCCACCGCCCGCTCGACGATGTCGTCCCGCGACACCTTGGACAGCGATCCGCCGATGGCCTTGATCAGCCGCACCTTGGCGTCCTCGTCGATCAGCCGGTACAGATCGCCGGCCTGCACGAAGTCCGAATCCTCGGCGTGCAGCGTCCACGGGTAGGTGCCGGCGACGCCGTCGGTGGGCAGCCCGGTGTACAGCGCCTGCGACGTCTGGCCGGGCCCGCCGAAGGAGTTCGGCTCGTAGTTCTTGGCGGCGCCGCGGTTGCCGTCGACGCGGACCGAGCCGTCCCGCTGGTAGTTGGCGACCTGGGCGACGTGCGGGGCGTTCACCGGGATCTGGTGGTGGTTGACGCCGAGGCGGTACCGGTGGGTGTCGCCGTAGCCGAACAGCCTGCCCTGCAACATCTTGTCCGGGCTCGGGCCGATGCCGGGCACGAACTGGGCCGGGTTGAACGCGACCTGCTCGATCTCGGCGAAGAAGTTGTCCGGCCAGCGGTTCAGGGTCATCTTGCCGACCTCGATCTTCGGGTAGTCCTTCTGCGACCACACCTTGGTCAGGTCGAACGGGTTGAACCGGTAGTTCGGCGCGTCCTCGAACGGCATGATCTGCACCATCAGCGTCCAGGACGGGAAGCTGCCGGAGTCGATCGAATCGCGCAGATCGGACAGCAGGTACTCCGGGTTGCCCTTGGTGACGTCCAGCAGGTCGTCGTCGAACAGGCACTCGATGCCCTGGTCGGTCTTGAAGTGGTACTTGACCCAGACGCCCTCGCCGGCCTCGTTCATCCACTGGAAGGTGTGCGACCCGAAGCCGTCCATCCGGCGCAGGCTCTTCGGCCGGCCGCGGTCGCCGAACAGCCAGGTGAACTGGTGGGTCAGCTCCGGCGAGAGGCCGAAGAAGTCCCAGACGTTGTCCGGCTCCTGGACCTTGGTCCGCGGGTCGGGCTTCTGGGTGTGGATGAAGTCCGGGAACTTGAGCGGGTCCCGGATGAAGAAGACCGGGGTGTTGTTGCCGACGAGGTCGTAGTTGCCGTCCTCGGTGTAGAACTTGACCGCGAAACCCCTTGGGTCGCGGGCGGTGTCGGGCGCGCCCTGGGAGCCGGCGACGGTCGAGAAGCGGACGAAGACCTCGGTCTGCTTGCCGATCTCGGACAGGAACTTGGCCTGGGTGTACTGCGTGACGTCCTTGGTGACCTCGAACGTGCCGCCGGCGCCGATGCCGACGGCGTGCACGACGCGCTCCGGGATGCGCTCCCGGTTGAAGTGCGCGAGCTTCTCCAGCAGGTGGTGGTCCTGCAGCAGCACCGGGCCGCCGGCGCCGGCCGTCTGGGAGTTCTGGTTGTTGGGGACCGGTGCGCCGGCGGCGGTGGTCAGTCTGTTCACTTCGGGGGCTGCCATGGGCTCTCCTCGTCAGTTCGGTGATCGGGTTCGGGTGGTAGCTGGGCGCCGGTCCGCGGGACGGCTCGGATTGGCGCCGTCGTTAGATCTTGTTTCACCTTAGACCCTGTCCAAACCTGGACGCATTCCGGTCTGGTTGGGCCGACGGGGTATTATTTTCAGCTGTGGACACGCTGAGTGAGCGCCTGAGCGAGCGAGGCTGGCGGATGACGGCGCAGCGGCGCGTCATCGCCAGCGTCTTCGACGTCGCGCCCGACGGCCACCTGCACCTGACCGCTGACGAGGTGCACGAGCGCGCGGTGGCCGTGCTGCCGGAGATCAGTCGGGCGACGGTCTACAACACGCTGGGCGAGCTGGTCGATGCCGGCGAGCTGCTGGCCGTGCAGACCGGCGGCCGGGTCACCCGATACGACCCGAACGTCGCCGGCATCCATCACCACCTGGTGTGCACCAACTGTCACGCAATCTTCGACGTCCCGGCGCAGGCGGTGCCGCTGCCCGAGCTGCCGCTGGATTTCACGGTGGAGTCGGCGGAGGTCATCTTCCGCGGTCGGTGCTCCAACTGCGGCTGATCGGAGTTGGCCGGCCCAGGAAGGCCCGGCCGGCACGCGCGCCATCCCCAAACCGTCTGCTGCGACTCCAACGTCCGGGGACGTAGTTCTGAACCCACGCCGGGCGTGGCCAACGTCGGAACGGTTGTGGCGATCGCCGGAGCCGTTATGGCGAACGCCCGGCCGGCTGGGGCGAACGCCAGCATCCGACCCGCTCAGCCCTTGCGCTGCGTGACCGCCTCGGTCAGCTGCGGCGCGACCGTGAACAGGTCGCCCACCACACCGAAGTCGGCGATCTCGAAGATCGGCGCGTCGGCGTCCTTGTTGACCGCGACGATCGTCTTCGAGGTCTGCATGCCGGCGCGGTGCTGGATCGCGCCGGAGATGCCCAGCGCCACGTAGACCTGCGGCGAGACGGTGGTGCCGGTCTGCCCGACCTGGAACTGCGGCGGGTAGTAGCCGGAGTCGACGGCGGCCCGGGACGCGCCGACGGCGCCGCCCATCGCGTCCGCGAGTTCCTCGACGACGTGGAAGTTGTCGGCGGAACCGACGCCACGGCCGCCGGAGACCACCACGGACGCCGCGGAGAGGTCCGGGCGATCGCCGACCGGCTCCGGATGGTCGGCCACGACGACGGCGGAAATCGCCGGGATCGATGCTGACCTGCACCGGGACGACCTGCGGGGTCGCCGCCGCCGGAACGGCCTCGATCGACCCGGGGCGGATCGAGATGATCGGTGTGCCAACGGCAACCCGGTAACGAACCGTGTACGCGCCGCCGAAGACCGATTGGGTGGCGACGACCACGCCGTCCTCCGACGTCGACGTCGACGGCGTCGGCCAGCAGACCGGATTCGAGCCGCACGGCGAGCCGGCCGGCGACCTCCCGGCCCTCGACCGTCGCGGCCAGCAGGATCGCGGCGGGTGCGTCGGCGGCAGCGGCGGCGGCGGCCAGCCCGGCGACGGCCGGGGTGACCAGGAAGCCGGCGGCCTCGTCGGACTCGGCCGCGTAGACCGTCGCGCGCCCCGAGCGCGCCGAGCTCACCGGCCAGCGACTCGGCGGTGCCCGGCTTGCCGACGACGACGGCGGCCGGGGAGCCCAGCCGGGCGGCGGCGGTCAGCAGCTCGCCGGTGACCTTGGCGAGCGCACCGTCGTGGTGCTCGACCAGAACCAAAACCTCGGACATCTTCAGCATTTCCTTTCGGCGGGTGAGAAGGCGAGCTCAGATCAGCCGCGCGGCGGCCAGGAACTCGGCGACCTTGGTGCCGCCGGTGCCGTCGTCGGTGACCTTCTGGCCGCCGGTCCGGGGCGGCCGGGGAGCCCCGTCGACGACCACGGTGGAGGCGTTGGCCAGGCCGGTCGCGGCCGGCATCGAGTCCGAGATCGGCGATGCCGACGGTGCTGACCGGCTTCTTCTTCGCGGCCATGATGCCCTTGAAGCTCGGGTAACGCGGCTCGTTGATCTTCTCGGTGACCGAGACGACGGCCGGCAGGGTGGCGGTGACCTCGCTGTACCCGCCGTCCCGCACCCGCTCGGCGCGCAGCGTGGTGCCGTCGATGTCCAGGGTGCGGACGGAGGTGATCTGCGGCAGGCCGAGCCGCTCGGCGAGCATGGAGGGGATCGACCCGGTGCGGCCGTCGGTGGATTCGTTGCCGGTGATCACCAGGTCGACCGCGAGCGGCCGGATGGCCGCGGCCAGCGCGGCCGAGGTCTGCAGCGCGTCGGAGCCGGCGAGCCCGTCGTCGCTGATGTGCACTGCCTTGTCGGCGCCCATCGCCAGCGCCTTGCGCAGCGCGTCGGTGGCGGTGTCCGGCCCCATCGTCACGACGGTGACCGCGCCGCCGTGCTTCTCGATCAGCTGCAGCGCCGTTTCCACACCCCTGGTGTCGATCTCGTCGATGACGGCGTCGACCGAGTCGCGGTCCAGGGTCCAGTCGGACTCCTTGAGCGTCCGCTCCGACCAGGTGTCGGGCACCTGCTTGATCAAGACTGCGATGTCCATCGCCGGGTCACCTTTCCATTCCGAACGTTGCCGACGGTGTCGTCGGCCATCTCTCGTGCGTTGTCTGGCCTGCTGCCCCGCGCGGGCCGATCCATCATGCCCCTGTGCGGCGATCAACGGCCCGTCGAGGATAAGTTACTGGTGAGTAGCTTACTCGGGTCCCGGCGCGGCTCCGACGCAGTGGCAGGCTTGCGTCATGTCCACCGTTCCGGCGTCCAGCAACGTCATGATCGCGAGCATCATGCTCGGGTTCTTCTCGCTCTGCCTGGTGATCACCTTTCAAGCGCCCCTGATCTGGTGGGCCATACCGATCGCCTTCGCGGTGCTGGTGACCGTGATCGCGACGGTGCGCTACCGCAAGCACCGGCGGATGCGGGAGGCCCTGCACGGGGCCACGCTGTGACCCTCACCCCGGTGATCATCGATTGCGACACCGGCATCGATGACGCCTTCGCGCTGATGTTCGCCGTCCGTCACCCCGAGATCGATCTGCGGGCGGTGACCTGCGTGGCCGGCAACGCGGCCGTCGACCGGGTGGTCGCGAACACCCGCTACGTGCTGGACGCAGCCGGAGCGGCGGAGATCCCGGTCGGCCGAGGCGCCGCGTCGCCGCTGCTGGTGGCGGCGCCGGACGCCGGGCATTTTCACGGCACCGACGGGCTGGGCGGCTTCTCCCGGCCGTCGGATCGGCGCAGCTCGCCGTACTCGGCGCTGGAGTTGCTGCGGCACGAACTGTCGACTGCGGTCGCGAACGGCGAACCGATCACCCTGGTGGCCACGGCTCCGATGACGAACATCGCGCTGCTGCTGCGGGCGCACCCGGAGGTCGCCGCCGGGATCGAGCGGCTGGTGTTCATGGGCGGCTCCGCCTCGGTCGGCAACGTCACCGCGGTCGCCGAGTTCAACGTCTTCCACGACCCGGAGGCGGCCGCCATCGCCCTGGCCGCCGCCCGCGACCTGGACATCCCGGTCACCATGTACGGCCTGGACGTGTTCGAGCAGGTGCTGGTCGACCGGGAGGACGCGGCCCGGCTGCACGTCCAGGCTGGACCCGGCGTGCCAGCTGGCCGGCGCGCTGATCGCGTCCCAGTGCGACAAGCTCGGCGTGGACGCCATCACCATCGGCGACGCCGGCACGGTGCTGCGCGGTGGTCGATCCGAAGGGGCTGACCACCGGGCGGTTCGGGGTGCGGGTGGAAACCGGGCACGGCTACACCCGCGGCCAGACGATCGTCGACCGCCGCGCGCAGGCCGGAGGACCACGTGCGGATGCCGGGCAGCATCGCGCCCACCTGGGTGGACGTCGCGCTCACCGTCGACGCCCGCGGGTATGCCGGCATGTGGCTCGAAACCCTCACCGGCTGAGCGGTTTCCGGCTGAAGCGCGACCCGCCGGAGACAGGTCAGTCAGGGACGCCGATGTCCTCGTTCCACAGCGACGGCTTGTCCGCGATGAAGGCCGTCATCATCGCCACACAGTCCGCGTCGTCGAGCACGACGACCTGCACGCCGCGCGAGCGCAGCAGGTCCTCGGCGCCGTAGAACGTGCGATTCTCCCCGACGATCACCTTCGGGATCTTGTACAGCAGGATCGCGCCGGTGCACATGTCGCACGGCGACAGCGTCGTCACCATCGTCGATCTCGCGTACACGGTGGCCGGCAGCCGGCCCGCGTTCTCCAGGCAGTCGGTCTCGCCGTGCCGGATCGCGCTGCCCAGCTGCACCCGCTTGTTCCAGCCGGTGGCCAGCACCCCGCCGTCGACGACCAGCGCGGCGCCGATCGGGATGCCGCCCTCGGCCAGTCCCTGCCTGGCCGCCCGGACGGCCGGCCCGAGGAAGGCGCGGTCGAGGGCGTGTGGGTCGGTCATACGTTCCTCCAGGGCAGCGCGGTGGCAGTCCCGGCTCGTCAAGCTACCCGGCGGCACTTGCTCGTCGACACTCGGTCAGCCCATCTCCAGCAGGGCGTCGAACGCGGCCGCACCGCCCAGCCCGGAGACCCCGCCGCCCCGCCTGCTGCCGGCGCCGGCCAGCAGAATCCTTCGGCTGCCGCCGATCTCGACTCCGTACCGGGCGGCCGGAGTGTCCGCCGGATAGCGGTCGGCCAGCCACGGCCAGCTCAGGTCGTCGTGGAAGATGTTGCCGCCCGGCATGTTCAAGGATGTGCTCCAGGTCGACCGGCGAGGAGATGTCCAGGCACGGTTGCCCGTCGGCGTCCCGGGCCAGGCAGTCCAGCAGTGGCTCCGCGAGATGACGCTGCAGGGCGATCAGTGCCGCCTCGGCGGCCCGCGCCCGGCTGCCCTCCGGGTCGACGCGGAACAGATCGACCGGGGTGTGCAGGCCGAACAGGGTCAGCGTCGCGCCCGGATGACCATTCATGATCGACGGATCGGTGAGCGAGTGGCAGTACACCTCGCTCGGCAGCACCGCCGGCAGGCTGCCGCCGGCACGTGGTCGCGTACGCGGCCTCGATGTCCCAGAAACCCTCTTCCAGGTGCATGGTGCCGGCGAACGCGGTGCGCGGATCAATCCCGGACGCCAGCCGGGGCAACCGATCCAGCAACATGTTGATCTTGATCTGGGCACCCGTCGGAAGCTCGGCGGGCCGGCCCAGCCAGCCGTCGACGACGGCCGGGGCCACCGCGGCCAGCACGTGGGCGCCGTCGATGCTCGTCTCCCGCCCGCCGACCGAGCCCGTGACCGTCACCGCCGCGGCGCGTCTCGTCGACGCCGATAACCTCGACATTGCAGCGGATCTCGACGCCCAGCGAGCGCGCCCTGGCGACCAGCGCATCGGTCAGCGCGCCCATTCCGCCGACCGGCACCAGCCATTCCCCGGTGCCGCGGCCGATCAGGTGATAGAGAAAGCATCGATTCGCCAGCAATTCGGGGTCGAACAGCGAGGTGTGCGTGCCGATCACCGCGTCGGTGGCCACCACGCCGCGCACCGTGTCGTCGCGGAACCGCCGGATGATCGCTTCGCCGATGGGCTTCTCCACGACATCGGTCCAGATCTGCTCCCCGGCCGCCGCGATCACCGCATCCCTGGCGGCCGCCCGGCGGTGCAGCGGGCCGGTCAACATCGGCGCGAGAACCTTTGCCATAGCAGTGCATCTCGGCATAGAACTGCTGCCAGTTCTGATATTCGGCGGCCGACCCGGTCAGTTCCCGGAACGATTCCTCGGTCGTCGCGCCCGGATGCACGCTCCACCAGCAATCCGCCCGCGACTCCGTCCCGGCGGACCGGGGTGTACGACGAGATCGAACGGGACGCGAAGGTGCAGCTCGATGCCGAGCCGGCGGATCAGCTCGTCCGGCATCAGCGCGATCAGGTAGGAATACCGGCTCAGCCGAGCGGGATGCGGCGGGAACAGCCTCGCGCCGACCGTGGCGCCGCCGGGTTGGTCGGCGCGTTCCAGCACGGTCACCGGTCTTACCCGCCTGAGCCGCGAGAATCGCTGCCACCAACCCGTTGTGCCCGCCGCCGACGACGATCACGTCGGTGCCCGCCATTGGCATCAACTCCTTTGTCGGCCACGCAGCCGTTGAGCGTCGTGGGCACGCCGGGACCCAGTCTGCACCCAGCAGTCGCGCCCGATCACCCGGCGGTCTGCGCGAATCGCCGCCGCCCTGGCGTACTCGTCATTGACCCGTCTCCAGCACGGTCGGCCAGGCGGTCGGCGGCTGGGTCGTCCGGTTGTGCTCGGCGATCGCCGCGGCGCAGTTCGGCGTCCCGGGAGATCTCGACCAGCGCGGCGGCCATCGCCGCGTCCCCGTCGGCGAGCAGTCCCTCCCGACGGTCGGCGACGAATTCGGTGATCCCGGTGCCGCGCATCGCCAGCACCGGCAGCCCGGCGCAGCGCGCCTCCAGCGCGGCGATACCGAACGATTCCAGGAACGCGGGCGCGACGAACAGGTCGGACCGGCGCATAGATCGCCTTCAGCTCGTCCCGGTCCACCCGGCCGGCCAGGGTCACCGTGTCCGTCATGTGGTTGCGCGCGATGAACCGGCGCATCCGGGGCATCAGCTTCCCGTCGCCGAAAACGGTGAGCCGCAGCGACACCGACGATCCCAACTGCTGCTGGGCGGCGTGCACGGCGCCCAGCAATTGCAGTGGGCGCTTCCGGACCGACAACCGCATGGTGGAGACGGCATGCACCACGCCGGGATCGTGGTCCGCCGGCTCCACCGCCCAGTCCGATGGATCCAGCCCGTTGGGCACCACGGTGACCGGCTCCCCGGTCTGGGTCCGCAGCGGGGCGGCGGCCGCCTCGCTGACGGCGTTCAGGGCGATCCGGCTGGCCACCTCTGGCGTGCTCCAGGGGATCAGCCAGGACGGCAGCCGGAACGCCGCCGGCAGGCAGTGCACGGTGACCGTCACCGGCAGGCCCAGCTTCAGGCCCGTCCGCACGCCGGCCGCCGCGAACGGCGACCCGACGCCGGCATGCACGTGCACGGCGTCGAAATTGCCCCGGCGCAATGCCTTTTCGATGGGCCGGGACGGCATCGGGTTGTTGGCGATCTCGGCCGGGATCGGAATCCCGTAGCGATGCACGGGCACCGGGAACTGCCGGCCACGCATCCGTCTGGGCAGCGGTGTGGCGGTGATCACCTCGGGCTGCAGCCCGATGTCGCGCTGCCGCCGGGTCAGGTCGTTGACCTGCATCTCGATCCCGCCGAGCCGGGGCACGATAGCAGTCGGAGATGTGCGCAACCCGCACCGTCCCCACCCGCCTCACTTCTGGTCCGACCGAACCCTGCGACATGCTAGCCCGGTGCCGCACACGGTGATCTTCTTTCACGCCCATCCCGACGATGAGGCGCTGCTCACCTCGGGCACCATGGCCAAGCTTGCCGCGCAGGGCCACCGGGTGGTGCTGGTGGTGGCCACCGCCGGCGAGGCGGGGTTGTCGTCGGCGGAATTCCGCACGGACGGACAGCTGGGTGATCGTCGGGTCGACGAACTCCAGCGTTCCGCGGACGCGCTGGGGGTCAGCCGGCTGGAGGTGCTCGGGTACGCCGATTCCGGGCTCTCCAGACCGTCGGCGCCGCCGCCACCCGGTCGGCCTCCCCCGGCTGGTCGACGCCGACGTCGACGAGGCGGCGGGCCGCCTGGCGGAGATCCTGGTCGCGGAGAACGCGAGCGTGCTGACCAGCTACGACGCCAACGGCGGCTACGGGCACCCCGATCATCTCGCCGTCCACCGCATCGGGGCGGCGGCGGCCCGGCTGGCCGGCACCCCCGTCGTCCTGGAGGCCACCGTGCCGCGGGACCGGCTGTTCGCCGCAGCGCGAGTGCGTCAATCGCATGCTGCCGCGTTTCCCGGCGGGTGAATCTGGCGCCCTGGTCGGTTGCCTACTCCGCCTCGGCGGAGATCACCCACTGCATCCACGTCCGGGGGCAGGCCGCGCCAGCGCCGGGCCTCGATGCGGGCGCACGTCAGCCAGGCGACCGGGTCGGGGCCGCGGACGCTGGGCGTGTTCACCCGGATCCCGCCGCCATTGTTCGGCTGGGTGTTCGGCCGGGAGTGGTACCGGCAGCCGGGTGTGCCGGTGCCGGCCCGCCGGTTCGGCGGCGTGTTCGACACCTTGTAGATGCCGTGCTGCGATCAACCGCCCGGCGCGCCGGGAGTGCCGTCGCCGCCGGCCGGGGACGCCGTGACCTCGGCATCGTCAAGCGGGTGATGACTGGCGGCTATCTCCTCCTTGATGGGCAGTTTCCGGTCGCGCCCCCACAGCCACGCCAACCAGGCGATGACGCCGAACGGGATCTCCAGCACGTGGGTGAAAATGGTGAACAGCAGGATCCCGCTCGCCGCCTGTGCCGGGTCGGCGCCCATCGCGACCAGCAGGGCCACCGAGCCCGCCTCCACCACCCCGAGCCCGCCAGGGGTGACCGCGACCGACGTCAGCAGCCGGCCCAGGGCGAAGGCGGCGAGCAGCGTGCCCACCCCGGTGACCAGCCCGCAGATGTGCAGGCAGAGCCAGAACAGCACGAAATACATGACGAAGTAGCCGAGGGTGCCGAGCGTCATCTGCAGCCAGCCAGTGCGCAGGACGTCCCTGGTCTGGTCCCGCAGCCGGGCGATGCCCTGCTCCCAGCCGAGTTTCCGCGGTCGGCGCAACAGCCGCAGCAGTCCCTCGGCGACCCGTTGCAGGAACCCGCCGACCGCGTGTGCGGCCCGGCTGCTGACCATCACGGTGATGAACAGCGCCAGCACCCCGAGCAGGGTCAGCACACCGAACAGCGCGGCATTGCGCAGCGTCGGACTGACGGTGCCGCCCTGCAGAATCAGCGCCACCAGCCCGACCGTCGGCAGCAGCACCTTGCCGGCGGTCGCGAAGACTCCGCCGAGCACCACCGAGATGCCGATCGCGGACCGGGAAAATCCCCAGGACCTGCAGATCGCGTAGGTGGCGCCGATCGCCAGCGCGCCACCGAACGGCAGCGTGTTGGCCACCAACGACCCGGCCAGGTTGACCGTCAGCGCCCGCCGGTGGGTGATCCCCGGCAGCGCGCCGGTGATGGTGAACGTGAACAGCAGCAGCGCGCTGAGCTGCAGCAGCGCGAGCAGCGCCAGGGCACCGGGGTGCAATTCGCGGAACGGCTTGAGGATTTCCGTCCAACCGACGCCGGCGATCCTGGGCAGGCCCCAGACGATCAGGGCGACCGCGAGCGCCAGCGAGACGGCGTCGCGGACGATCCGCCACCACACCTTGCTGCGCCGCCACCAGGGCCGGGCGCCCGCCTGCTCCTGCACAGGGCCCAGCCTGTCATGCACCGGCGACCCTCGGGGGCAAGGAATCGGCTCGACACGGTGGACGATCGCCGGGCAACCACCACTGTCGGCGGGCGCGGTTACCGTGATGCTCGTGCCTGCCTCCACGTCCACCGCGCCGGGAACCGCCACCGGCGGCCCCGCCGATCCGTCGTCGACCGCCGGCGTCGCGACCGGGCAACCCGACGGTCCGCGGTGGTTGCGACGGCTGTTCGGCTACTGCTGGCGCCACCCGGTGATCACCCTGCTGGCCGGGTTGTCCGCGGTCGGCGGCGTCGGGTTGGGCGCGCTCACCCCGCTGCTCACCCAGGTTGCCGTCGACGATGCGACGGCCGGGACTACCAGCAATCTCTGGTGGGTGATCGCCGGCCTGGTGGCGCTGGCGCTGATCAGGTTCGGCTCGTCGTTCCTGCGCCGCTGGGCCGGCGGCCGGCTCTCGCTGGACGTTCAGCACGACATGCGTCAGGACGTGTTCGGGGCCCTGCAACGGCTCGACGGATCGGGGCAGGACCGGCTGCGCACCGGGCAGGTGGTGTCGCGGGCGTCGACCGATCTGCAGATGGTGCAGTCGCTGCTGGCGATGGTCCCGCTGTCGGCGGGCCAGGTGGTGCTCTTCGTGGTCTCGCTGGTGATCATGCTGACGCTGTCCCCGCTGCTGACGCTGATGGCGTTGCTGGTGGTGCCGGCGGTGGTGTTGGTCACCCGGGCCACCAGGACGGTGTTGTTCCCGGCGACCTGGGCCGCGCAGCAATCCGCCGCCGAGGTCGCCGAGATCGTCGAGGAGGACGTCACCGGGGTCCGGGTGGTCAAGGGCTTCGGCCAGGAGGACCGCGAGTGGGGCCGGCTACGTGACGGTGCCCGCCGGCTCTACTCCAATCGCATGCGGGCGGTGCGGCTGACCGCGAAGATCAGCCCGGCGCTGCAGGCGTTGACCGCCCTCGGTCAGGTCGGGGTGCTCGCCCTCGGCGGTTACCTGGCGCTGATCGGCTCGATCTCGCTGGGCACCTTCCTGGCGTTCACGCTGTACCTGGCCCAGTTGGTCGCGCCGACCCGGATGCTGACCCTGCTGCTGGTCCTCGGGCAGCAGGCCAGGGCGTCGGTCGAGCGGGTGCTGGAGATCATCGACTCGCTGCCGGAGATCAGTGAGCCGGGCGATCCGGTGCCCGTCCCGGCCGGTCCGCTGGCCGTGGAGTTCGACGGCGTGCGGTTCGGCTATTCGCCGGAGGACCCGGTGCTGCGGTCATTCGATCTGCAGGTCGCGCCCGGCTCGACGGTCGCACTGGTCGGCGCGTCCGGGTCCGGGAAGTCGACGGTGTCGCTGCTGCTCCCGCGTTTCTACGACCCGCAGATCGGTACGGTCCGGGTCGGCGGTGTCGACCTCCGTGACCTGGCGATGATCGATCTGCGGAGCGCGGTCGGAGTGGTGTTCGAGGAGGCGTTCCTGTTCTCGGACTCCATCGCCGCCAACATCGGCTACGGCCGGCCGGACGCCACCGACGCCGAGATCAGGGCCGCCGCGATGGGAGCGGAGGCGGCCGATTTCATCGAGGCGCTGCCCGACGGCTACGACACGGTGATCGGCGAGCGCGGGCTGACCCTCTCCGGCGGCCAGCGGCAACGGCTCGCCCTGGCCAGGGCGCTGATCACCGACCCGCGGGTGCTGGTCCTGGACGACGCGACCAGCGCCGTCGACCCGATCACCGAGGCGGCCATCCACGCCACGCTGCGCCGGGTGACCGCCGACCGCACCACGATCCTGATCGCGCACCGGCGCTCGACGCTGGCGCTGGCCGACCAGATCGCGGTGGTCGAGAAGGGCCGGGTCATCGATGTCGGCACGCATGACGACCTGGTGGCCCGCTGTGCGCAGTACCGGTTCCTGCTCGGCGGTGATCTGGCGCCGGTCCCGAGCGCGGCGGGTCCAGCCGCGGGACCAACCGGACCCGGTCCCGATGCGGCCGGCAGCGCTGACAACCCGGCTGATCCACCGCCGCACCCCCGAGGTTGGGCCACCGGCCCGACTGGCGTCACGCCCGACCTGTGGCCAGAGCCCGCGAACGACGACGCGGATGGCGCGGTGGATCGATCGGCGAGACTGGCCGCCGCTGCGGCCGATCGGGTGGGTGCGCGCACCGGCGCTCGCGGTGGAGGCATGGGCGGCGGCGGCATGGGCGGGATGCTCGGGGCCGGCCCGGCAACCCCCGAGCTGATGGCGCAGGTCGCGGCCCTGCCGCCGGCCACCGAACCGCCGCGGGACATCCCACCGGACAACCGCTCGTTCAGCCTGCGCCGCACCCTGCGCCCGGTGCTTGGCCTGCTGGTGGTGGCGCTGGTCCTGGTCGCCCTGGACGCGGTCGCGAACCTGATGCTGCCGGTGCTGATCCGCTACGGCGTCGACAACGGCGTCTCCGCCGGCTCCGCCAAGGTGGTCTGGGCGGCGTCCGGGGTTGCCCTGGCGGTGGTCGGCGCCGACTACCTGATCCAGCGCTTTCAACTGCTCACCGCCGGCCGGGCCGGGGAGAACGTGCTCTACCAGCTTCGGCTGCGCGAGTTCGCGCACCTGCAACGGCTGGGCCTCGACTACTACGAGCGCGAGATGGCCGGCCGGATCATGACCCGGATGACCACCGACGTCGACGCGCTGTCCAGCTTCCTGCAGACCGGGCTGGTGACCTCGGTGGTGTCGTTGGCCACCTTCGCCGGGATTGCCGTTGTGCTGGTCGTGATGGACGCGGGGCTGGCGCTGATCGCGTTCCTGGCGCTGCCCTTCGTCGCGGTCGCCACGGTGATCTTCCGCCGCTACTCCACCCGCGCCTACACCGATGCGCGGGAGAAGGTCAGCATCGTCAACGCCGACCTGCAGGAGAACGTCGCCGGGTTGCGGGTGTCCCAGGCGCTGGGCCGGCAGCAGGCGAACGCAGACGGGTTCGCCGCCCGCAGCGACGACTACCGCCGCTCCCGGATGCGGGCGCAGACCGCCATCTCGATCTACTTCCCGTTCGTCGCGCTGCTGTCCGAACTGGCGGCCGCGGCGGTGCTCGGCTCCGGGGTGTTCCGGGTGATCGCGGGCACGATGACGGTCGGCACGCTGATCGCGTTCGTGCTGTACCTCGACTCGTTCTTCACCCCGATCCAGCAGCTCTCCCAGGTATTCGACTCCTACCAGCAGGCGCAGGTCGGGCTGGTCCGGATCGGCGAACTGCTGGACACTCCGACGTCCACCCCGCCCGCCGCCGACCCACTGCCGGTACCCGCGCTGGCCGGGGACATCGGTGCGGTCGGCGTCGGGTTCAGCTACTCGACCGCGGACGCGGGTTCTGCGCCGGCGCTTGCCGGGGTGGACCTGCAGATCGCCGCCGGCCAGACGGTCGCCGTGGTCGGCGCGACCGGGGCGGGCAAGTCGACGCTGGTCAAGCTCCTCGCCCGGTTCTACGACGCCACCTCGGGGGCGATCACCGTCGACGGCACCGACATCAGGCTGTTCGACATGGGCGCCTACCGGCGACGGCTCGGAGTCGTCCCGCAGGAACCGCACCTGTTCATCGGGACCGTTCGGGACAACATCGCCTATGGACGGCCGGACGCCACCGACGCGGAGGTCGAGGCGGCCGCCAGGGCGGTCGGCGCGCTGGACGCGATTGCCGGGCTCTCCGGACGATTCCGGCACCAGATCGCCGAACGCGGACGCAACCTGTCGGCCGGCCAACGGCAGCTGATCTCACTGGCCAGGGCCGAACTCGTCGATCCGGACATCCTGCTGCTGGACGAGGCGACCGCCGCGCTCGACCCGGCGGCCGAGGCCGCCGTGCTGGCGGCCACCGACCGGCTGGCCAGGGGCCGGACCACGATCGTGGTGGCCCATCGGCTCACCACCGCGGCCAGGGCCGACCGGATCGTGGTGATGGATCACGGCCGGGTGGTGGAGGACGGACGGCACGACGAGCTGCTGACCCGCGGTGGCGCCTACGCGCGGCTCTACGCCGAGGCCTCGGACCTCCCGGCCGATGCGGCGGAGGTCGGAACGCCGGGTGTCGATCGGGCGGCCGCCAGCACCGCTGGGGTCAGCCCGGCCTAGCCCAGTCAGACCACCCATGTGCGAATGACCGGCCCAGCGCGACGCTCGCGCACCGACCCGAACCGTCTGAGAGGACGTGTATTGGGTATCAAGGGAGTCGATAGTGGGTGACGCCACGACGACCGACCGTCCGCGGTCACCGCACGAGGTTTAGCCTGGATTGACCACCCTTCACGTATGAGAACAGGCGGAAACCCACCGTGTCGTCAGCAGCAGTGCCCGAGTTCGGCCCCAACGACTGGTTTGTCGAGGAGAAGTACCAGCAATTCCTCGCCGACCCGGCGAGCGTGGACCCCATCTGGCGTGATTTTTTTGCTGACAACGGATCCGGCGGCAAGCAGACGAAGAATGAAGCCGCTGCCGCGAACGGCTCCAGCAATGGCGGCGGCGTGGCCGTGTCCGCGTCGCCTGCCAAATCTCACTCGACAACACGAACCGCAGAGCGCGGCACCGGCTCACCACCAACCGCATCAGTGAAAACGGCACCCACGATGACCAGCTCGACACGTCCACCGGCCAGCCCACCACCACCGCCGCCGCCGACCCGGAACCGGACCGCCGCGGCAGGCCCCGCGCCGGCGCCGGGCAAGGAAACCGGGACCGACCCGATCAGATCGGCCAAGCCGGTGGCCGCCGCGCCGTCGACCTCCCCCGCGCGGGTGGGCGGCAAGGAGGCCACCGACTCGGCCCCGCCGGTGGCGCGGCCGGCCCGTCCGACGACGACGGCCACCCCGGACGACATGGTCGCGGCCAAGGCGGCGAAGGCCGCCCGGGCGGCGCAGGACGCCGAGGGCGACGGGCTGACCACCACCACGTTGCGCGGCGTCGCCGCCGCGGTGGTGAAGAACATGACGTCCTCGCTCGAGGTGCCGACCGCCACCTCGGTCCGCGCCGTCCCGGCCAAGCTGATGGCCGACAACCGGATCGTGATCAACAACTTCCTCAAGCGGAACCGCGGCGGGAAGATCTCCTTCACCCACCTGATCGGCTACGCGATCGTCCGGGCCATCGGCGACTACCCGAACATGAACCGGCACTTCGCCGTCATCGACGGCAAGCCGTCGATGGTCACGCCGGCGCACGTCAACCTGGGCCTGGCGATCGACCTGCCCGCCAAGGGCGGCGGCCGGAACCTCGTGGTGATCCCGATCAAGAGCGCCGAGGCGATGAGCTTCACCCAGTTCTGGAGCTCCTACGAGCAGGTGGTCCGCAAGGCCAGGGCCGGCTCGCTGACCGCCGAGGACTACGCCGGGACCACCATCTCGCTGACCAACCCGGGCGGCATCGGCACCAACCACTCGGTGCCCCGGCTGATGTCCGGGCAGAGCGCGATCATCGGCGTCGGTGCGCTGGAGTACCCGGCGGAGTTCCAGGGCGCCAGCGACCAGACCCTGTCCGAGCTGGGCATCTCCAAGATCATGACGCTGACCTCGACCTACGACC
Organism: uncultured Actinomycetota bacterium; assembly: GCA_963695045.1. Lineage (GTDB taxonomy): Bacteria > Actinomycetota > Actinomycetes > Mycobacteriales > Nakamurellaceae > Nakamurella. Next base: position 298,621 of record CAVOFW010000017.1, on the reverse strand, counting down.
ACCGGGTCATCCAGGGCGCCGAGTCCGGGCGAGTTCCTGCGCCGCATCCACCAGCTGCTGATCGGCGAGGACGGCTTCTACGACGACGTCTTCACCTCGCTGCGGCTGCCGTACGAGCCGGTCCGCTGGGTCAAGGACCTGGACATCGGCCGGCACGGCGCGGTCGACAAGACCGCCCGGGTGCTGGAGATCATCGACGCCTACCGCACCCGCGGCCACCTGATGGCCGACACCGACCCGCTGAACTACCGGCAGCGCCGGCACCCCGACCTGGACGTGCTCTCGCACGGCCTGACCCTGTGGGACCTGGACCGGGAGTTCCCGGTCGGCGGGTTCAACGACCAGGACTTCATGAAGCTGCGGGACGTCCTCGGCGTGCTGCGCGACTCCTACTGCCGCACCGTCGGCGTCGAGTACATGCACATCATGGATCCGGTGCAGCGCAAGTGGATCCAGCAGCGGGTCGAGGTCAAGCACGAGAAGCCGCCGATCGACGAGCAGAAGTACATCCTGGGCCGGCTGAACAGCGCCGAGGCGTTCGAGACCTTCCTGCAGACCAAGTACATCGGGCAGAAGCGGTTCTCCCTGGAGGGCGGCGAGACCGTCATCGCGCTGCTGGACGCGGCGCTGAACAAGGCCGCCGAGTACGGCATGGACGAGGTCGTCCTCGGGATGGCGCACCGCGGCCGGCTGAACGTGCTGGCCAACATCGTCGGCAAGCCGTACTCGCAGATCTTCCGCGAGTTCGAGGGCAACATGGACCCGGGCCAGGCGCACGGGTCCGGCGACGTGAAGTACCACCTGGGCGCCGAGGGCAAGTACATCCGCCCGTTCGGCGACGGCCAGGTCGACGTCACGCTGGTCGCCAACCCGTCCCACCTCGAGGTCGTCGACCCGGTGCTGGAGGGCGTGGCCCGGGCCAAGCAGGACATGCTCAACCTCGGCGAAGAGGGCTTCACCGTGATGCCGATCGCGCTGCACGGCGACGCCGCGTTCGCCGGTCAGGGCGTGGTCGCCGAGACCCTGCAGCTGTCCCTGCTGCGCGGGTACCGCACCGGCGGCACCCTGCACGTGATCATCAACAACCAGGTCGGGTTCACCACCGCCCCGGAGGCGTCCCGGTCCAGCGAGTACTGCACCGACGTCGCCAAGATGATCCAGGCGCCGATCTTCCACGTGAACGGCGACGACCCGGAGGCCGCCGTCTGGGTGTCCCGGCTCGCCGTCGAGTACCGGCAGACCTTCGGCCGGGACGTCGTCATCGACATGGTCTGCTACCGCCGCCGCGGGCACAACGAGGGCGACGACCCCTCGATGACGAACCCGCTGATGTACCAGATCATCGACGGCAAGCGCTCGGTCCGGCGGATCTACACCGAGGCCCTGATCGGCCGCGGCGACCTCTCCCCGGAGGACGCCGAAGAGGCCCTGCGGGACTACCACACCCAGCTGGAACGGGTCTTCAACGAGGTCCGCGACCTGGAGAAGGCCGTCGCCACCCCGTCGCCGTCGGTCGAGGCCGAGCAGCAGATCCCGCCCAAGGTGGAGACCAAGATCAGCGAGGAGATGCTGCAGCGGATCGCCGACGTCGCGGTGGAGCTTCCCGGAGGGCTTCACCCCGCACCCGCGGGTCAAGTCGGTGCTGGAGCGGCGGGTGGAGATGTCCCGCAACGGCGGCATCGACTGGGCGTTCGGCGAGCTGATCGCGCTGGGCTCGATCGCGATGGAGGGCCGGCTGGTCCGGCTGTCCGGGCAGGACACCAGGCGCGGCACCTTCGTGCAGCGGCACTCGGTGCTGATCGACCACAAGACCGGCGCCGAGTACCTGCCGCTGCAGCACCTCTCGGAGGACCAGTCGCGGGTGCTGATCTACGACTCGGCGCTGACGGAGTACGCGGCGCTCGGCTTCGAGTACGGCTACTCGGTCGCCAACCGCGAGGCGCTGGTGATGTGGGAGGCGCAGTTCGGCGACTTCGTCAACGGCGCCCAGTCGGTCATCGACGAGTACCTGTCCTCCGGCGAGGCCAAGTGGGGTCAGCAGTCCGGTGTGGTGCTGCTGCTGCCGCACGCGCACGAGGGTCAGGGCCCGGACCACACCTCCGGCCGGATCGAGCGGTTCCTGCAGCTGTGCGCCGAGGGCTCGATGACGATCGCGGTGCCGTCCACCCCGGCGAACTACTTCCACCTGCTGCGCCGGCACGTGCTGGACGGCGTGCACCGGCCGATGGTCGTGTTCACCCCGAAGTCGATGCTGCGGAACAAGGCCGCGGTGTCGTCGGTGGACGACTTCACCAAGGGCAAGTTCGAATCGGTGATCGCCGATCACTCCGTCAGCCCGGCGGACGTCAAGACCGTGCTGCTGACCAGCGGCAAGCTGTACTACGAGCTCGACGCGTACCGCAAGGCGCACGACATCACCGACACCGCCATCGTCCGGCTCGAGCAGATCTACCCGGTGCCGCGGCGCAAGCTCGGCCACCTGCTGGACGCCTACCCGGAGGTCACCGACTTCCGCTGGGTCCAGGAGGAGCCGGCCAACCAGGGTTCCTGGACCTTCCTGGCGCTGGCCCTGCCGGAGATGCTGCCGCGGCTGAAGGGCATCAAGCGGTGCTCCCGCCGGGCGATGGCGGCGCCGTCGGCCGGTTCGGCGCGGGTGCACGAGGTCGAGCAGGCAGCGGTGATCGGGGCGGCGTTCGCGCGCTGAGCGCCGACGAGGAATTCTGCCCGCGACGGGCCGGTTGGAAGTTGATGGTTCACCTATCGACCCGAAAGGCCCGTTGCCGTGCAGATCGAAGTGTTCTCCGACGTCGTGTGTCCCTGGTGCTACATCGGCAAGCGCCGCCTCGAGGAGGCGCTGTCGACGTTCGACCACGCCGACCAGGTGAGCGTGACGTACCGGTCGTTCCAGCTCGACCCGACCAGCCCGACCACGTCGGAGCTGAGCCTGGAGCAGATGCTGGCGCAGAAGTACGGCCGATCGCTGGCGCAGGCCAGGGAGATGAACGACCGGGTGTCCGGCATCGCCGCCACCGTCGGACTGGACTTCCAGCTTGCAGAACGCGCATCCGGCCAACACCTTCCGGGCGCACCGGCTGCTGCACTTCGCGGCCACCAAGGGCGTGGGTAACGAGCTGACCGAGCGCTCTGATGCAGGGCTACTTCGCCGACGGCGTCCGGATCGGCGACCGGGACGAGCTGCTGCGGCTCGCCGTCGAGGTCGGCCTCGACCGCGGACGAAGCCGCTGCCGTGCTGGACTCCGATGCCTTCGACGCTGAGGTCAGGGCGGACATCGCGCTGGCCCAGGCCTTCGGCGCGACCGGGGTGCCGTTCTTCGTCTTCGACCGGAAGTACGCCGTGTCCGGCGCGCAGGAGACCGCGCTGTTCACCGAGGTGCTCGACAAGGCCTGGGCGGACGCGCAGCCGCTGACCGTGGTCGGCGGCGCGGGCGTCGTGTGCGAGGACGACAGCTGCGCCGTCCCCGGCACCTGATCGAGCCGGTCCGCGGTCAGCCGAGCCGGCGGAGACTACCTGCACGCCGCGCCGGTACACGCGGTGGGTCAGCGGCACACCGACCCGATAGGCGAGATAGTCGTGCGACGGCGCGTCCAGCACGTGCAGGTCGGCGCGCGCCCCCACCCGGACCGCACCGACGTCGGTCCGGCGCAGCGCCGCGGCGCCGCCGGCCGTCGCGGCATACACCGCCTCCTGGGTGGTCAGCCGGCACAACAGCACCGCCGAGCGCGACCACCAGGTTCATCGACGACGTGTACGACGACCCCGGATTGCAGTTGGACGCCAACGCGACCCGGGCACCGGCGTCCAGCAGCGCTCGTCCCGGCGCGGGTGGCTGCCGGGTGGACAGGTCGCACGCCGGCAGCAGGGTGGCGACGGTGGCTGGACGAGGCCAGCGCGTCGATGTCCCGATCGGTCAGGAACGTGCAGTGGTCGACGGACGCCGCACCGGTGTCGACCGCGATCCGCACGCCGGGACCGTCGGACAGCTGGTTGCCGTGCACCCGCAGGCCCAGTCCCTTGCGCACCCCCGCCGCCAGCACCCGGCGGGTCTGCGCCTCGTCGAACGCCCCGTCCTCGCAGAACACGTCGATCCACCGCACATGCGGGGCCACCGCGTCCAGCATCGGCCCGCACACCAGGTCCAGATATCCGTCTGGGTCCTTGGCGTACTCCGGCGGCACGACATGCGCGCCCAGAAACGAGACCTCGTCGAATCCGGCGGCCTCGGCGGTCATCGCCGAGCGGACCTCGTCGTGCACCGTCAGGCCGTAGCCGGTCTTGGTCTCCATGCAGGTGGTGCCGCCGGCGATCATCTCGGCGCGATGCGCGCGGGCGTTCGCCAGCAGAGCGGGATCGGTCGCGGCCCGGGTGGCGGCCACCGTCGACTGCATGCCACCCGGCTCGATACGGCTGACCCGCCATTCGCGCCGAGAACTCCGCCGCCCGGTTGCCGGCGAAGACGACGTGCGAATGCGAATCCACCCAGCCCGGTAGCACGGCGCGGCCGGCCAGGTCGACGGCTCGGTCCGCGGCGGGCGCGGCGGCGGCCGGGCCCACCCACGCGATCCGCTCGCCCTGCAGGACCACCGCTGCGTCGCCGATGATGCCGAGCAGTCCCGGGCCCGGCCGCCGGATCGTTCGTCACCAGTTCCGAGATGCCGTGCAGCAGGGTGGTGGTGCCGGCCGAACTGCCGACCACCCCGCCCACCGCCCCGAGCGGGCCGTCCATCACCGACATCGTTCGCTCCCCCGACCTGGTCGTCCTCGCCCGGTCATGCGGCGTCCCGACGTCCGGGACTGTTCCCCGATCGGACCAATTCCAATCCGCCTGCATGCGTCGAGGCGGAACAGGCTCAGGCGAAGACGCATTCCCGAGGCGCTGGTCACCGGACCAGGTTCTCCAGCACGTCGGCCAGCGCGTCGATGCCGACCAGGCAATCCGCCGGCGTCGGCGTACTCCTCCGGCGCATGGGACACCCCACTGGGGTTGCGGACGAACAGCATCGCGGTCGGCACGTGCGCGGCGAGGACACCCGCGTCGTGCCCGGCCCCGGTCGGGATCACCGGCGCCTTCAGCAGTTCGGAGAACTCCAGCCCGAGACCGGCGTCGAAGGACACCTGGTCGACCATCGATTCCCGTTGCACCATCACCGTGCAGTCCTCCGCGGCCGCCTCGTCCCGGACCGCGGCGACGATCGCATCGACGATCGTCGCCGTCGTGATGGCCGATTCGTGCCGCACATCCAGCCAGAGCTGGACAGCCGACGCGATGACGTTGGTGCCGCCGGGGATCGGGTTGATCCGGCCGACGGTGGCCACCGCGCCGTCGTGCTCGGTGATCGCCCGGCGGGCGGCGAAGACCGCGGCGGCGGCGGGGATCATCGGGTCCTTGCGGTCCTCCGGTCGGGTGGTGCCGGCGTGGTTGCCCTGTCCGGTGACGGTGATCCGCCACCGACCGTGGGCGAGGATCTCCGAGCCGACGCCGACGACGGCGCCGGCGTCGGCGGTCCGCAGCAGCCGGCCCTGCTCCACGTGCAGTTCGACGAAGGTCCCGATCGAGGCCAGCCGCGCCGGATCCGGTCCCATCGTCGACGGATCGAACCCGACCCGCCGCGCCGCGTCCGCGACCGACACTCCGGACAGATCGTGCAGCCGCCGCACGTTGTCGGCGTCCACCGCCCCGGTCATCAGCCGGGATCCGAGGCAGGGCAGACCGAATCGGCCGCCCTCCTCCTCGGCAAAACACGCGATGGCCAGCGACCTGGCCGGCGTCACCCCGCGCAGCCGCAACTCGTCGACGGCCAGCAGGCCGGACACCACCCCGAGCGGCCCGTCGAACGCACCACCGCCGGGCACCGAATCCAGGTGCGAGCCGGTGACCACGGACCCCGGACCCGGCACCCCCCACCAGGCCCAGACGTTGCCGTTGCGGTCGTTCTCCACCTCGAGGCCGCGCCGCTCCGCCTGTTCGGCGAACCAGTGCCGCAGCTGCATGTCGGCGTCGTCGAAGGCGTGCCGGGAATAGCCACCCCGCAGCCGATCACGGCCCACCCCGGCCAGGTCGGACCAGGCGGAGGCGAACCGGCTGGCGTCCGCGGGGGGACCGAATCTCATGGGTGACTCCCTTGCGCGTTCCTACTGCTGTGAGCACCTGGGCCGACCCGGGAAGGCGGGCACCTGACGATGCCCTCACCTGCGCCGATCGCTCACGAGAGCGTACGGCGGTCGACGCGCCTGCGATGGTCGGGGCACAGTCCCGAACCCGGTCAGGTCGTCGACCAGGTCGGCGGCCGCGGTGATGGCACCCGCGGCCAGCAGTTCGACGACGGCCTCGATCTCGACGGCGAGGTGCCGGTCCGGGCCGGGTCCGGCGACCCGGCCGCGCACCACGTCGCGCACGGCCCCGGTCACCGGGCCGGGCTGCAGCGGCGCCCGGAAGTCCAGCGCCCGGGCCGCGGTGAGGATCTCGATGGCGATGACCCGGCGCAGCCCGTCGACGGCGCGGCGGAGCTTGCGGCCGGCGTGCCAGCCCATCGACACGTGGTCCTCCTGCATCGCCGAGGACGGGATGGAATCGACCGATGCGGGCGCGGCCAGCCGTTTCAGCTCGGACACGATCCCGGCCTGGGTGTACTGCGCGATCATGTGCCCGGAGTCGACGCCGACCTCGTGCGCCAGGAACGGCGGCAGGCCCTGGGAGCGGGACGCGTCCAGCATCCGGTCGGTCCGTCGCTCGGAGATGCCCGCGACATCGGCCACCGAGATGGCCAGGAAGTCGAGCACGGCGGCCACGGGTGCGCCGTGGAAGTTGCCGTTGGACTCGACCCGGCCGTCCGGCAGCACCACCGGATTGTCGATCGAGCTGGCCAGTTCGCGTTCCGCGATGCCGGTGGCGTAGTCGACGGTGTCCCGGGCGGCGCCGTGCACGGCGGGCGAGCAGCGCAGCGAGTAGGCGTCCTGCACCCGGGTGTCCTTGTCACCGGCGTGCGACGCCACGATCGCGGACCCGGCCAGCGCGGCCGCGATCCGCGCGGCGCTGATGGCCTGCCCGGTCTGCGGGCGGAGTTCCTGCAGGTCGGCGGCGAACACCCGGTCGGTGCCGAGCAGTGCCTCCACCGACATCGCGGCCGCGAGATCGGCGGCGTCCAGCAGCGAGTCGGATGTCGACCAGCGCCATCACCAGCATGCCCGAGCATGCCGTCGGTGCCGTTGATCAGCGCCAGGCCCTCCTTCTCGGCCAGCACGACCGGGGTGAGGCCGGCCTCGGCGAGCGCCGTGGCGGCCGGCACCCGCCGGCCGCGCGGGTCGACGACCTCGCCTTCCCCGATCAGCGCCAGCGCGACGGTCGCGAGCGGTGCCAGGTCGCCCGAGCAGCCCAGCGACCCGTACTCGGGGACCACCGGTGTGATGCCGGCGCTGAGCATCGCGGCGAGCGCTGCGGCGGTCCGCGGCCGGATCCCGGTGCGCCCCCTGGCCAGGGTGGCCAGCCGGAGCAGCATCAGCGCCCGCACCACCTCGGTCTCCACCGCTGCGCCGCTGCCGGCGGCGTGCGAGCGGATCAGCGAGGTCTGCAGCGCGGCGCGCCGGTGCGGCGGGATCGAAGTGGTGGCCAGCGCCCCGAACCCGGTGGAGATGCCGTAGTGCGGCGACACGTCATCGGCCAGGGTCTCCACGATCGCCCTCGACTCGGCCATCGCGGCCAACGCGTCGGGGCCGATTTCGACGGTTCGGTGGTCCCGGGCGACACCGATGACCTGGGCAAAGTTCAGCCGGTGGGTGCCGAGCAGCACCGGATCGGCGTCCCGGGCGCTCGGGTCCGCGGCGCCGGCTGCGGTCGGTCGGGCGGTCGGGGCGTGGAGTTCATGGTGGACTGTCACCGCTTCATTGGATGCCGTCCGGCCCGTCGAAGCGAGAGAGCCGGCCGGGATTGTGTCCGGTATATCGGACAGATGACACTGCCGGCAGCGATGACCGTGCCTGGCCGGTCCGAACAAGCCCGCGGCCCACGCTCCTTGGTGTGGAGCGGGGGCCGCGGGTGGTGGCCGGGGTTGGTTGCGACCCCGGCGGCTGGTGGCCACCGTGCGGCCACGGCGGACGCGTGGCCTGGTTCCCGGCGTCGCGTGTGCGAGCGGACAGGGCACCCTACTCGGCGACGCCCTCCGCCCGGGCGGCAGCGATGACGGCGTCGGCGACCATCCGGGCGAGACCCGGGGTGAACGGATCCGGCACGATCCGCTCGGCGACCGCCCGATCCGGAACCGCCGCGCAGATCGCGCCGGCGGCCGCGACCTTCATGCCCTCGGTGATCTTCTTGGCGCCGCAGTCGAGCGCACCCAGGAAGATCCCCGGGAAGGCCAGCACATTGTTGATCTGGTTCGCGAAGTCGCTGCGCCCGGTCGCGACGACGGCCGCACCGTGCCGCAGGGCGGCGGCCGGGTCGATCTCCGGGCGTCGGATTGGCCAGCGCGAAGACGATCGGCCGCGGGCCCATGGTGGCCACCAGGGCTGGATCGACCTGGCCGCCGGACACCCCGATGAAAACGTCGGCGCCGGCCATCGCGTCCGCCAGCGTCCCGGTGACGCCGCGCGGGTTGCTCAGCGCGGCCATCTCGGCCTTCACCGGGTGCATGCCGTCCCGGCCGACGGACAGCACGCCCTTGGAGTCGACGAGCACCAGGTCGTGGATGCCGGCGGCGAGCAGGATCTTGGCGCACGCGACCCCGGCCGCCCCGGCTCCGGCGATCACCACCCGCAGGTCGACCATCACCCGCTGCGATCACCGACGCAGCGTTCATCAGCGCCGCCAGCACGACAACGGCCGTGCCGTGCTGGTCGTCGTGCATCACCGGGATGTCGAGGGCGTCGACCAGTCGGCGCTCGACCTCGAAGCAGCGGGGCGCGGAGATGTCCTCGAGATTGATCGCACCGAAGGACGGCGCGATCGCGGTCACCGCCGCGACGATCTCGTCCGGGTCCTTGGTGCTGAGCACGATCGGCACCGAATCGAGCCCGGCGAACGCCTTCATCAGGGCCGACTTGCCCTCCATCACCGGCAGCGACGCCTTCGGCCCGATGTCGCCAAGGCCCAGCACGGCAGTCCCGTCGGAGATGACGGCGACCACCCTGGAGGCCCAGGTGTAGTCCCGGGCGGCCGCCGGATCGGTGGCGATCAGGCTGGAAACGCCGGCCACCCCGGGCGTGTACAGCATGGACAGGTCACGACGGTTGGCCAGCGGCGCCCGCAGCGACACCGACAGCTTGCCGCCGCGATGCGCGGTCAAGCACGTCGTCGGAGGTGAAGTCGGCCGGCCGGGCCGGGCGAATGACGACCTTCTCGGCGTCTGACGGAACTGACATGGCCGCCGCCGGCGGGCATGGTGGTGGCGCAGGCGGTGGTGTCGCTGGTGGTCAGCATGATGGCTCCGGACTGGAACGTGCAGGCGGGATCCGCTGGGCTGCGCAATGCCGCACCCTTCGCATCGTCACTGCGAGGGCACGCGTCGGCAGAACCAGGGATTGGGGTAGGAGCGCGCGGTCGGACGCTGTTGTGCGTTCGGCCGCGAAACGCTCCGCTCGGCAACGACAGATCGGTCACGGTGGGACTTCGACTGCCGGGCCGCTGGGCCTGATCGGTCCATCGGGCTGTTCGGGTGGTGCGGGGTACTGCGGGGTTGGTTGCACATGATGCCGCACGAGCGCCCGGAATCCCAACCGCGCCGGTCGGCTCAGCGTGTCGCGCGCGACAGGCCGACAAGACCGACGCGGTCGGGCGTGCCCGGAACCGGCGAGCACCGGTCAGCCGGTGCCCGCGGGTGCGACCCCGGCCTCCTTGGCCAGCCGATCGATCTCGGTGGCCAGGTCGACGTCCTTGCCGGTGACCCCGCCCTCGGAATGCGTGGACAGCACGAACAGCACGTCCCGCCAGCGGATGTCGATGTCCGGGTGATGACCGGCGGCCTCGGCGGCCACCGCGACGGCGTCGACCAGGGCGATTGCGGCCGGGAAGTCTGGGGCGGTGTAGCGGCAGCGCAAGGCTTCGTTGTCGCCGCCCCATCCGGGCAGGTCGGCAACGGCGTCGGTGATCTCGGGAAGATCGAGCAGGGTCATGCCTTCACGCTGCCGGTCCGGACCAGCCGGGTCAAGCCCGACGCCCCGATAGGATCCGCGACCATGCAGGTTCGCGAACTTCTGGTGCCAGGGGCGTTCGAATTCACGCCCGTCCAACACGGTGACGACCGGGGGCTGTTCCTCGAGTGGTTCAAGATCGAGAAGCTGGTGGAGGCCGTCGGGCATCCGCTCACCCTGGCGCAGGCGAACCTGTCGGTCTCCAAGGCGGCGACCCTGCGGGGCGTGCACTTCGCCGACGTGCCGCCGGGGCAGGCGAAGTACGTCACCTGCCCGCGGGGCGCGGTGCTCGACTACATGGTCGACGTCCGGGTCGGGTCGCCCACCTTCGGTGCCGTCGACGTGGTCCGGCTCGATTCCGAACACCGGCGGGCCGTGTACCTCTCCGAGGGCCTCGGGCATGCGTTCCTGGCGCTGGAGGACAATTCGACGCTGACCTACCTGTGCTCCACCGGATACGCCCCCGGCCGTGAGCACGGCATCAACCCGGTCGATCCCGGGCTTGGCCTGCCGCTGCCCGAGGGGGTCGACTTCCTGCTGTCCGACAAGGACAGCGCGGCGCCGACGCTGGCGGAGGCCGCCGAGTCCGGCCTGCTGCCGACCTGGGACGCCTGCCGGGAGTACGTCGCCGGCCTCACCTGACGCCACGCTCAAGCAGCCTGAGCCGAAACCCGCGCAAATTCCATCCACCGCAGCTCAACGCCGAGCCCCCGAGAAACCGGGCTTGGAGCATTTGCCCAACCCCATCACCTCGCGAGAAGGCGGAGCACCCATGGCACACAGGATTGCGCTGATCAGGCACGGTCAGACCGAATGGAGCAAGAGCGGTCAGCACACCTCGACCACCGACATCGACCTGACGGACGAGGGCGTCCACCAGGCCATGACGATCCCCAACCTGCTGTGGGGCCTCGACCTGGCGCCCGCAACGGTCTGGAGCAGCCCACGGCTGCGGGCGCAGCGCACGGCGGCGTTGGCCGGCCTGCACGTCAACGCCATCGTCGACGACCTGGCCGAATGGGCCTACGGCGACTACGAGGGCATCACCAGCAAGGAGATCCACCAGACGAATCCGGGCTGGTCGATCTTCACCATGGGCGCGCCCGGCGGCGAGTCACCGGAGGACGTCGCGGTCCGCTGCGACCGGGTGCTGGCCAGGGCGAAGGACAAGCTCCGCAAGGGCGACGTCGCGCTGTTCTGCCACGGTCACATCTCCCGGGTGCTGGCCATGCGCTGGGTCGGCCTGCCGGTCGCCAACGGCGGGATGATCCTGATGAACCCGGCGGCCATCACGGTCCTTGGCACCTACCACGACAGCCCCCTGCATCGAGCACGCCAACGTCGTGCCGTTCCGGCCGCCGCAGATCAGCCAGCAGCCGCGACGAGGGCTTCGAGGCCGAAGTGGACGAGTTCAGCTCGGAATCCATCGCGGCAGATTCCGGGCTGGGGCATGCCTGACTCCCGGATCAGGCCGATCACGCCCGACGACGTGCCCGCCGTCGTCGAGCTGATCTATGACCTCGCCGAATACGAGCGGCTGCGCGAGCTGTGCCACATCACCGCCGACCAACTCCACGCGGCCCTGTTCGGCCCGGCGCCGGCGCTGTTCGGGTTGGTCGCGGTCGGCGGCGAGGCACGGGACGCCGTCGTCGGGTACGCGCTGTACTTCCTGAACTTCTCCACCTGGGAGGGCGTGCACGGGATCTACCTGGAGGACCTGTACGTGCGGCCGGACCAGCGTGGCTCCGGTCTCGGCCGGGCGCTGCTGACCACGCTGGCCGGCGTGGCCGACGAGCACGGCTACGCCAGGGTCGAGTGGTCGGTGCTGGACTGGAACGCGCCGTCGATCGCGTTCTACCGGTCCCTGGGGGCCGAGCCGATGGACGGCTGGACGGTCTTCCGGCTCACTGGTCCGGCCCTGCAAAGGGCAGCGGAAATCGGTTGATCCACGCGGTGGCCGGCTTGCTGACCAGCAGATATCCGGTGACGCCGCCGAGCAGCGATGAGCCCGATACCCCACCCGAACTGCGCGCTCGGGCGCCACCAGCCAGACCCCGATCAGCGACCAGCACGACCTGCACCACCAGGCACGGCGTCCGCCCCCACCGCCGGCCGCGCAGCACCGCGCTCGCGCAGAGCACCAGCAGCGCGGCGAGCACCACGTAGTAGGCGAACTGCGCCAGCGTCCGCCCGATCGCGATGTCCTCGGTCAGCCCCGACACCAGCGTGGCGACGGCCAGCGCCAGCAGCCCGACGGCCTCGACCAGCACCAGCACCGCGGCCAGGAACACCGGCCGCGGCGGCGGGATGCTGATCGGCGGTGGATCGCCGAACTCGCGGCCCACCGTACCGAGGGGTCGCCGGCCGGCGGCTGATCGGCGGACATGCTCACGCCGTTCACGGTACCGACCGGCATTCCTCCGACCATTGACCTGCCCGACGCGTCCGGCCACCGGTTGGCCGATCGACCTGCCGGGTTGGACGTAGGCTGCCCGACGATGCGCGCGCTATTGATCGTCAATCCCCACGCGACCTCGACCAACTCCAGGCGTCGCGACCTGCTCGCGCACGCCCTGGCCGGCGAACTGTCGCTGCAGGTCGCGCACACCGAGAACCGCGGACACGCCGCTCACCTGGCGGCCGCGGCGGCGGACAGCGGGGTGGACGTGGTCATCGTGCACGGCGGCGACGGCACGGTGAACGAGGTCGTCAACGGCCTGATGTATCCGCGGCATCCGGCCGGACACGCCGATGCTCGCGGTGGTGCCCGGCGGTTCGACGAACGTCTTCGCTCGGGCGCTGGGGATCGATCCCGACCCGACCGTGGCGACCGAGCAGATCCTGGAGGCCCTGGCCCAGCGCCGCTCCCGGGTGGTGTCCCTCGGCAAGGCGGGTGAGCGTTATTTCACGTTCAACTCGGGGCTGGGCCTGGACGCCGAGGCCGTGCATGCCGTCGAGCGTCGCCGACACACCGGCAGTTCGATCTCCAACCTGCTGCACGTGCGGATGACGATCGAGCGGTATATCCGCTCCGACCGACGTCATCCCCGGCTGACCCTGGAACTGCCGGGACGGGAGCCCATCACCGACGTGCACATGGTGTTCGTCTCCAACGTCGACCCCTGGACCTACTTCGGCCAGCGCCCGGTCAGGACCAATCCGGGGACCGGCACCTCGACCGGACTGGGAGTGTTTGCGCTGACCAGCATGGGTATGCCGACCGCGCGTGCGAGCCGTCGGGGAGATCCTGAGCGGCCGCGCCCGGCAACTCGAAGAAGATCATCCGCGCGCTACGACGAACCGTGGGCGAAGGTGCACTGCACTGAACCGGTTGACATGCAAGCGGATGGTGATTATCTAGGCAAAAAGACCGAGATGGAATTTACCTCTGTCCCGAAGGCCATCCGATTAGTAGTCTGACGCTAGGAGCCGGGTCCAGTGACGTGTCCGGCAGTTTGCCTCAACCTCTGGTCTGAATCGTGGTGACCAGGCATGATGGAGAGCCGGGGACGCGAACTGACGTTACGACGTGATGTCCGTAACCCCGGCGTCACCAACGCTTGACACAAGCGTCATCATGTGAAACCCTTCACAAGGTCGTGCGGTAACCCGCGTTAGCGACCTCCAGATACCCAGCCGGGCTACGAATCCGGCGATTGCACCGAGGAGTACACACCCATGGACTGGCGTCACCGCGCGATCTGTCGCGACGAAGACCCCGAGCTCTTCTTTCCCGTCGGCAACTCCGGCCCGGCCCTGCTGCAGATCGCGGAGGCCAAGGCCGTTTGTCAGCGCTGCCCGGTGACGAGTGAGTGCTTGAGCTGGGCGTTGGAAACGGGTCAGGATGCCGGTGTCTGGGGCGCGATGAGCGAGGACGAACGCCGCTCGCTGAAGCGTCGCCGGGCCCGGGCTCGGGCCAGGAGCCTGTAACCCCTGACAGCTCACCACCGGAGCCAGACCGAGCCGCCGAGCGAGATTTCGCGGGCGGTCAACTGCGCCCGCGCAACGGCACCACGATCTGCACCGACGTTCCGCCGGCGTCGGGTCGTTGTCCCATGCAGATCGAACCGAGCAATTCGGCCTCGATCAGCGTGCGAACGATCTGCAGGCCGAGCCCGGAGGCGTTCTCCACGGAGAATCCTTCGGGCAGGCCGATCCCGTCATCGGCAACGACGATGTCGAGTTCCTTTGCCGACCGCTCGACCGTGATGGTGACCTGGCCACCCGGGGACTCGGGGACGAAGGCATGTTGCAGAGCATTCTGCACCACTTCGGCGAGCACCATGACCAACGGCGTCGCGAGCTCGGCGCCGAGGATGCCGAACGTGCCGATCCGCCGCACCCGCGCCGAACTCTCCGCCGCCGCGACGTCGGAGATCATCGGGACCAGCCGGTCCACGATCTGATCGAGGTCCACCCGGTCGTCCGGCGAGGTGGACAGGGTCTCGTGCACCATGGCGATCGAGGCGACCCGGCGCACCGATTCGCTGAGCGCCTGCTGCACGGATGGGTCGCCCGATCTGCGGGCCTGCATCCGCAGCAGGGCGGCCACGGTCTGCAGGTTGTTCTTCACCCGATGGTGGATCTCCCGGATGGTGGCGTCCTTGGACAGCAGCGCCCGATCCCGTCGACGGACCTCGGTCACGTCCCGGACCAGCACCAACGCCCCGGACAGCCGGCCGTGCGGACGCAGCGGCAGCGCCCGGAACAGCACCGTGGCGGCCTTCGCCTCCACCTCCATCCGCAGGCTCGCGTGACCCTGCACGGCTCCCTCGATCCGCTCGATCAGCTCGGCCGCATCGAACGGGTCGTCGATCAGCGGCCGGGTCAGGACGGCGAGCTTCTGGCCGATCACCTCGCCGTTGTAGGCCAGCCGGTGGTAGGCCGACAAGGCGTTCGGACTGACGTAGACGACCTTGCCGTCGGCATCGAGCCGCAGCAGACCGTCGCCCGCGCGCGGGCCGGTGTGCATCTCGCCCGGGTTCTCCGTCGGCGGGAACGTGCCGTCGGAGATCATCTGGAACAGATCGTCGGCGGCGTCGACGTACGCGGTTTCCAGCAGGCTGCTCTCCCGGCCGACCATGCTGCTGGTGTCCCGCTCGATGACGGCGATCACCTCGTCGAGGTAGCGCACCGGGATGACCTGTCGGCGGATCCAGTTGCCGGGTACGTCGATCGGTGGTTCCTCGGACATCACCCGCTCTTCTTCCCAGGCATGACGAAGCAGCGGGAAGTCCGAGAACGAGACGAGCGCCGACACCCGGTCGTCGGCGAACGCCGTCACTCCGGTGGTCGGACGCGCCTGGGCCGCGCAGATCAGCAGATCGGCCTCGGTCGGCACCCACAGCAGCAGGTCGGAGAAGGACAGGTCGGCCAACAGTTGCCACTCGGACACCACCGTCTGCAGGTGCGCCACCGCGGCCCCGGACAGCACGGAGTGCTCGGCGAGTACGTCGGACAGTGTCGACATGGCTGGGCGGGTCCAAGGGGTCTGGGGCGGCAGGTGCGGCCGGAGCATCCGCGTCAGCAATCGGCGGCTGGTATGCCTGGATCGGCAAGGGTTGACGGATTGGCGATCGGCAGCGGCTGTCCGGTCAGCCGGGCGGCGGGTGTGCGACCGATCAGGAGATCTCCGCGATCAGGTCACCCTCCTGCACCAGGCCACCCTCCTGCACGGCCACCTTCGAGACGGTGCCATCGACCTCGGCGATCACCGGGATCTCCATCTTCATCGATTCCAGGATCACCAGGGTGTCGCCGTCAACGACGGAATCACCCTCGGCGACCAGGACCTTCCAGACGTTGGCCACCATCTCGGCGCGGACTTCTTCGGCCATGCCCTTCCTCTCGGTTGCTGGTTCGAGCGCTCCGATTGCGCCCCTCCGGATCGGCCGACTGTGGCCCGTCCCGGGTGTTGACGTCATCCTTCCATCCCGGGCCGACAGCGTGTGTCACGGCTGGTCGGGCCGGAGCAGTGCGGGCACGCAACGGAGGATCTGAACTCGTCGCGGCGGGCGAGGTGTGCCCGACATGGCAAAATGGACGGGCGCCGCACCAACCGGGTGTCCTGCGCATCATCACCAGACCTTTGCGGGGCGGAGTTCCGACCGCGAGATCACCATAGGAGTGCCCATGAGCAAGCGCGGTCGCAAGAAGAAGTCCCGTAAGAAGAGCAGCGCGAACCACGGGAACCGTCCCAACTCCTGACGCCGGTTCCGAGGCTTCACCCGTTGTTCATCGCTTGACCGCAAAGGGCGTCGGTCGCCGACCGGCGCCCTCTGTTGGTTGCGCCTGAGGGCCTACGACCAACCCTCTCGGCGCTCCGACGGGGCAGGTCAGCATTGCTCGCTGACCAGCCGAAGTTGTGGTTTGGCCCGCGGTGGCCGGCGTGACGTCCAACGGTCCTCCTCTTCCTGGTAGGGCAGTGGCTCCACCTCCCACGGCTGCGGATCGCCATAGCGGAGCACGGTCTTTGCCACGTGGTTGTCCCGGACCTCGATCAGGAAGAGCTCGCAGGTGTCGCGCCGGCACCCTGCGATCACCCCATCCAGCACATGGTCGAAGGTGAACTGCTCGAAGTAGCCAAGTCCTGACGTTGCCGCTCGGGCGTTGGGCCGCAGGAACTGATCGATGAGATACCGCAGCCACTCCACGGGTTCGTAGAACTTCTCCTTGCCGTCGCAGGTCAGGCAATCTCCGCACCAACCCGGGACCCAGCCGCACCAGGGCCCGGGTGGCCGGTCCGCCGCACGATAGCGCGGTGTGACCCGGCGCGGTTTGGTCGAGGCCGGACGTTCTCGCGGCTCGAATTCTCGGCCGCCGGATTCGCCGGCACGGCCATTGCATGACGAAGAGACTGATCGACCTCGACGACGAGCTACTTGCCAGTGCTCGGACAGAACTCGGGACGTCCGGTGTCTCGGACACCGTCCGAGCCGCGCTTCGACATGCGACGGCCAGCGCGGCACGTGCGCGCCAGGTGCAATGGCTGGCCGAAGGCGGCCTTGAGGACTTGCTCGACAAGGAAGACCGGGATGTCGTGTGGCGGTGATTGCGCGATATCTGGTCGACACCAGCGCGGCCGCGCGGATGCGGCAGCCCGGGGTGGCGGCCTTGCTCGGCGCCCTCATCGAAGGTGGCGTCGTCGCCACCTGCGCCACACTGGACGCCGAGGCGCTCTTCAGTGCCCGGAACGCCACCGAATTTGAGCAGATCCGAGCCGATCGCACGGTCGCCTACGAGTACCTCCCGACCGACCACGAACATTGGCAACGCGCCTTCGACGCACAGAGCGCGCTGGCTCGGACCGGGCGTCATCGCGCGGTCGGCATCGCCGATCTGCTCACCGCCGTCATTGCAGCCGAGCACAATCTCACAGTTGTGCACTATGACGCCGACTTCGACATTGCCGGATCGGTCATCGGATTTGCGCACCGGTGGGTTGCCCCGCCCGGGAGCCTGTGACGTCCGCCACCCGTTGCCGAATGCTGCTTCTGAGGCCAATCAGTGCTCTGTCTCACGCCGATCGGAAGGTCACGCCTTCGAAGCTGACCCACCCTTGACGCCCACGCCGGCGTCGCCACAACCGCAGTGGTGACACAACATCGTCCGTGACGTTGTGGAGTCGCAGCACCGGGTGTGGCGATCATCGGAACCGTTGTGGCGACCACCAGAACCGCTGTGGCGACCACCACCGCGGCCGGTCCCCCCGCCCGCCAAGCAGCACATCGTCGGGTTCTACCGACACATGACGGACCAGCAGCCCCCGCGATTCCATCGGCCTGAAATGACACATATTAGTGTTATTTCAGCGAAACCTGCTATCGTCGAAGAATGCCGCACGACGCGCAACTGATCTTCGCCGACCACGTCGGCCGGTTCTATGCGCGCCAGTACGCCTTCCCACCGATGGCGGGACGCCTGCTGGGGTACCTGTTCGTCTGCGATCCCGCCGCAGCCGACGATCGACGAACTCAGTGAGGCGCTCCTGGCCAGTCGCAGCGCCATCACCGGCGCGGTCAAGCTGCTCGAGGGCTATCAGATCGCTGCGGCGGACC
The DNA here is from genome assembly GCA_963695045.1 of uncultured Actinomycetota bacterium. Lineage (GTDB taxonomy): Bacteria > Actinomycetota > Actinomycetes > Mycobacteriales > Nakamurellaceae > Nakamurella. The sequence goes on along the minus strand of CAVOFW010000017.1, from coordinate 280,423 downwards.
CGGGTCGCGGGCGAGCGGATGGATCGGGTCAGCCTGGACCCGGCGAGTCAGCAACCGCAGAACTTCGACTCCGCCATCCACGTCGAACACGCGGCGCTGTTCCGCGAGGGCTTGGCACTGCTGGTCGACGCTCCCCCGGATCGCCGCGCCCCGCTCGAGGAGATGGTCGCGCTGGCCGAGTTTCTCAGCGACCGACTGCCCAGGTTGCGGGACGAATGGGAGGCCCGTCGTGATGAGCTGCGGGCAACGGGACGATTGCCCCGTCCGGACAGCTCACAAGCCCGTCCTCAGATCGAGACGAATCGAAAGGTGTTGCCACATGGATGAATCCGAGCTGCGAGCGCGTGCCGACAACGGCGACATCGAGGCAATCGACGAGCTGATCGAGCTTGCGACGGGGCGCGGTGACCTCGGTGAGCTTCGGCGTCTTTCCGACCGAGGCAGCCGCACCGCCACGGACGAGCTGATCCAGCTGGCCGGCGGGCTGCAGGACGTGAACGAGCTCCGACGGCTCGCGGACCGCGGTGAAAGTGACGCGATCGACGAGCTGGTTCAGCTCGGCGCCGAACTCGGCGACATGGCCCTGCTCCGATCCCTCGCCGACGCAGGGAGCGCCGACGCGGCGGACCAGTTGATCGAGCTGGCCACCGAGTCGGACGACCTGGACGAGCTGCGCCGACTCGCCGACAAGGGCAACGTCACCGCCGCCGAAGTGCTCGCGGAGCTCACCGCGGAGTGATGCCGCGCGAGTGGTGCTCGGAACGGTGAACTCATCGAGCTCGCCACCGAACTGTAGAACCCTGACGAGCTCAGCTGGTCGAGCGATCCACCGTCAGCGTCTGCACCGTCAACTGCTCGACACCGTCGTCCGGTCACGCTGGTGACCTGCACCGTGTGCAGTGACGCGATCAGCCGCGCCCGCAACTGCTCGGGCGCCCGGTCACCGCCACACTTCTTGTGCAGCAACTGCTTCAGCTTCTGGTCCAACCCCGCCTCCACCAGGCACGGTGAGCACTCGTCCAGGTGCTGCTGCACCCTGGCCCGGTTCTCCGGGTCCATCTCGTCATCCAGGAACAGCCAGACGTCGCGCAGCACTCCTGAGCACTGGGAGTCGCTGTCCATCGGGTCAATCGGGTCACCGCAGGCCATCGCCGCGACCTCCCTTTCGCTCGTCCCCGACGCTGTCTTCATCGTGCGCTCCGCTGCCACCGACGGACAACGGCACCGGTTCGCGCCGCGACCGCCGCCGCCAGCTGTAGCCGGCGACTCGCACGGCATCTCGCTTGGGCCGCAGAAAACCCCGTTCGGTGGCATACGCGGTCAGCAGCTCGCGCAGCTGACGACGGCCACGATGCAGCCGCGACATCACGGTCCCCAACGGGGTGCCCATGATCTCGGCGATTTCCTTGTAGGCGAATCCCTCGACGTCGGCCAGGTAGACGGCTAGCCGGAAGTCCTCCGGCAACTCCTGCAGCGCTTCCTTGACGTCCGAATCCGGAAGCCGGTCGAGCGCGTCCATCTCCGCCGAACGCAGGCCGGTGGACGTGTGCGATTCCGCCGCAGCCAGCTGCCAGTCGGTGATCTCGTCGGTCCCGGAGACGATCGGCTGCCGCTGCTTCTTGCGGTAGCCGTTGATGTAGGTGTTGGTCAGGATCCGGTACAGCCACGCCCGCAGGTTGGTGCCCTGGGTGAAGCTGCCGAAGGCGGCGAACGCCTTCAGGAAGGTCTCCTGCACCAGATCCTCGGCGTCGGCCGGGTTGCGGGTCATCCGCAGGGCCGCCGCGTACAGCTGGTCGAGCAACGGCATCGCCTGTTCGGTGAACCGCTGGCTCAGCTCCCCATCAACCGCCGTGGTCGCCACTGGATTCACCTGCCTCACTAACGCCGGGTGGGCGTGAGCCCCCGCGGCGCGTGAACCGCGCCGCAGGGTTGAGGTTACCTGCCGCTGCGCGTGGCCCGGGTGCCCTGGGGGCGCGCTGCGGGGCACCGACCTGGTCGCCGTCTTCACCGAGCGAAGTGCCGGTGTCGGCGTTGACCACTGTCATCTGCGTAGCCTCCGTGATGTCCAGTGCCGGCGATCCGGCTCCTGACGGTGGCAACGCCGTGGATGGGGGGCCTATTCCGACGACCGATCGGCACCGGACGACGGCGGATCGCGTCGCGGCGGTCCGGAGGGACCCCTTGGTGTAGACCGCCGCCAGCCGTCAGGCCTCCAGCGGCTCGAGGATCACGATCGGGATTTCCCGATCTGTCTTGGTCTGATAGGTGTCGTAATCCGGCCAGACCGCGGTCGCCCGCGCCCACCACTGCTCGCGTTCCTCGCCGCTCGCTGTGTGCGCCCGGTACTGCTTCTTGACCGCCTTGTCCTGCAGGGTGACGACGGGATCGGCCAGCAGGTTCAGGTACCAGACCGGGTGCTCCGGTGCGCCGCCCTTGGAGGCCACGACCGCGTACTTCTCCCCGTCGGTGACCCGCATCAGCGGGGCCTTGCGCAGTGCTCCGGTCTTCCGGCCCCGGGTCGTCAGGATGATGACGGGGACCCCGCGCAGGTCCCAGGCCTTGACGCCGTCGGTGGCCTCGTACGTGCGCACCTGGTCGTTGGCCCATTGGCTCGCGCCCGGGAGGTAGTCGGAATCGGTTGCCATCATGTGTCCCTTTCGGATCGGGTTCGGCTACCAGGTGACGGGTAGCGTCTCGGCGCTGTAGACGATCGAGGAATTGCGGAATCGAAGTTCATCCATGGCGAGCGGCGGGACGCAGGGTCGGGAACCGGCGGGCCAGTGCCGGGAAGGCGATCCGCAGCTCCATCCGGGCCAGTTCGGCGCCGACGCAGCGGTGGATGCCGTACCCGAAGGCCAGGTGTGACGTCGCCGGCCGCGACGGGTCGAAACGCTCCATGTCGGTGGCAAAACCGCCCTGCAGCACCGCGTCCCGGTCGGCGCCGGAGAGCGACACCAGGACCAGGGCACCCGACGGAATCGACTGCCCGCCGATCTCGACCTCGACGCGGGAGAACCGCGGGAACGCGACCTGCACCACCGTGAGGTAGCGCAGCAATTCCTCGACGGCCAGGTGCACGGCCTGGTCGTCGGCCGACCCCAGTTGGGCGAAGTACTCCGGGCTCTGCATCAAGGCGAGCGCGCCGAGGGCGAGCGAACTCGCCGTCGTCTCGTGTCCCCCGGTCAGCAGCCCGTCGGCCAGCCCGGCGAGCTCCCGATCACTGATGTCGTCGCCGTGCTCGCGGATCAACATGCCGAGCAGGCCGTCGCCCGGTGCTGTCCCGCTGCGCGACCACCAGCCCCTGCAGGTAGTCCAGGGACGTCCCGATGACGTCCAATGGCGAGTCGTCGCCCAGGTCGAAACGAGCCGTACTCAGCGCCTGGAAGCCCTCCCGGTCCGCGTACGGCACGCCCAGCAACTCGCAGATCACCAGCGACGGGATCGGCATGGCGAACAGATCCACCAGATCCGCCCCCGGGCCGGCCGCCTCGATGGCGTCCAGCTGGCCCGCGACGATGGCCTCGATCCGGGGCCGCAGGCGGGCCAGTCGGCGCATGGTGAATTCCGGGGTCAGCAGCTTGCGCAGCCGGGTGTGGTACGGCGGGTCGGTCATGCCGAGGCCGCCGGGATCCTGCTCGTCGTCGGTACCGGCGGTGGTCAGGTTCCCGAACGCGTTGCTGAACGACGTCGGGTCGCCGAGCACCTCCTTGGCGGCGTCGTACCCGGTCACCAGCCAGGCGGTGATGCCGAACGGCAGCTCCAGCTTGGACACCGGCTCGGTCGCCCGCCGGTCGCCGAGTTCGGAGATCGGGTCGAGCCCGTCGCGGGAGAAGAGCAACGGGAAGTGCAATGCATCGGTCACAACAGGCCGTCCTCATCGTCAGATGCGTCCTTTGTATCGTGCCCCGCCGACGCACCGAAGGGCGCTATCTGCTCCAGCAGTGCCTCGGCATCGTGGACGTCATCGGTGAGATCCCGGTCGTTCATCTCCGCCGGTAACCGCGCGCAGATCCGCCACACCTGCGACAACGGTTCGGGCACCGGCAGTTCCCGCAGTCGCAGGGCGCGGGTCGCGGCGACCAGTTCGACGGCGACCAGCACCCGCATCGCCGCGATCGCGTCCGCCAGCTGATCGGCGGCCAGCGGCGCGTAGGTCGCGTCCTGCTCGATGCCGCGGGAGAGCCCGGCGGTCTGCGTCGCGGCCGGAATCGCGGCCGCCCGGACTGTGCCCAGCGCGGCCGCGGCCGTGTATTCGAGCACCATGATTCCGGACGCGGTGGCCGGCCCACCGGCCAGGAACGCTCGCGCCTCGTCCTGCGGGACGGGGTCGGCCATGCGGTCGGCGGACCCGGCAGCCGGGGTTGGCGGCGGCTCGGTCAGCAGGGCCAGCCGATTCACCGAGCCGACAGCGGCCCGGGCCAGGCCAAGGGCCGCGTCGTCGAGCGCCGCAGTCAGGTGGACCGCGTGGAAACCGCCGTGATGCACGACGGATGCCTGCGGACCGGCGATCACCAGTGGGTTCTCCAGGCCCGCCCCGGCCAGCGCGGTGACGACCTCGCGGAGCGTCGCGGCAGCGTCGACGGCGATGCCCAGCGTCTGCGGGGCTGCCCGCAACCCGTACTGGTCCTGCAGCCTGGCGGGCCGCCGCGACCCCGCGCCCAGCCGGCGCAGCGTGTGCGCCACCCGCCGCGGGCCGGGAAAGGGTCCCGCGGCCAACGCATGCAGCGCCCCGGCGGCCCCGTCCCTGGCCAGGAAGGTCAGCGCGGTGACCACGGTCGCGGCGGCCAGCAGCCGATCCAGGTCGACCACCGCCAGTGCCGCCCGGCCGATGGTCAGCGCGTTCGAAGACATCAGCGCGAGTCCGTCACCGGGATCGAGCGCCTCGGCGGGCAGGGTCAACGCCAGCCGGGCCAGCGGCGCGACATCGCCGGTGCCCAGGGAATTGAACCGGCCGATGGTCGGCATCCGGTCCTCGTTCAGCAGGTCGACCAGCGCGCCGGCGGTGGCCGGTCCGAGTCCGCTGCGGCCGACCGCGATCTGCTCGACCCGGACCGCCGTCATCGCCCTGATCTGTTCCGCGGGCAGGGCCGGCCCGGCCGTGGTCGCATGGCTGCGCAGCAGTCCGTCGCCGTGCACTGTCGTGCCGGCCCGGCCCGATCCGTGTCGATGCGTCACGGTGGCGTTCGGCACGTCGCCGGGAGTCGGCGCCGACGGGTCCGCGCCGCCCATCGGACCGCTGCGCAGACGCGCGGTCAGCAGCGCACCCACCCCCGTCGACCGTCCGTACACCGGGCCCCGCTCGGCCAACAGCAGCACCGCCCGGTGGCTCTCGGCCAACCGGGACGTGACTGACCGAGCCAGCGCAACGGTTTCGCGATCCACGGCGATGGCGCAGATCTGCTCGCAGGTCAGCGTGCCGGCGCCCAGTTCGATCACGGTGGTTTCTGTGCCAATCCTGTCGGAGTCATCATCCTGGGTGTCATTCTGGCCGTCGCCGGACCGTTTCGACGCCGCCCAGCGAGAGCACGATGGCCGATTGGCGACTCGGTGACCAGTCCACATTGATCATCGGCTTGGCTGTCGGCGCTGCGGGGTACTGTCTCCCAACGAGCATGCACCGGTCATTCGGGTGACCAGAAACGTCCGAACGGGACCGGTTGCTGCGCTCCGCAGTCAACGAAATCAGTCAACGAAGACCGCAACCCATCCGACCGCCCTGCCCGGCTCCACAGGCCTACCCGAGAGGGACCGCCGTGATCAGCTTCCAGTCAGTATCGAAGGTGTACCCGGACGGCACCCACGCCGTCGAGGATCTGACGATCGAGATCCCCACCGGTCAGATCACCGTGTTCGTCGGTCCGTCGGGGTGCGGAAAGACGACGTCGCTCCGGATGATCAACCGGATGATCGAACCGACCCACGGCGCAGTGCTGATCGACGGCAAGGACACCCGCAGCATCGACGCGCCGTCGTTGCGGCGCGGCATCGGGTACGTCATCCAGAACGCGGGCCTGTTCCCGCATCGCACCGTGCTCGACAACGTCGCCACCGTGCCGGTCCTGCAGGGCAAGAGCCGGCGAGCTGCCCGGGCGGCGGCCGGCGATCTGCTGGCCAGGGTCGGCCTGGACGCTGCGATGGGCAGCAGGTACCCGGCGCAGCTGTCGGGTGGGCAGCAACAACGAGTCGGAGTCGCCAGGGCCTTGGCCGCCGACCCGCCCGTGATGCTGATGGACGAGCCGTTCTCGGCCGTCGACCCGGTGGTCCGGGCCCAGTTGCAGGACGAATTCATCCGATTGCAGTCCGAGCTCGGTAAGACCATCGTGTTCGTCACCCACGACATCGACGAGGCCGTCAAACTCGGCGACCGAATCGGCGTGTTCGCCGTCGGTGGCCGCCTCGCTCAGTTCGCGACGCCGTCGGAGGTGCTCAGCCGGCCCGGTGACGACTTCGTGGCGGACTTCGTCGGCCGCGACCGCGGCTACCGGGCGCTGTCCTTCGTGGCGGCCGGGAATCTGCCGTTGCACCCGGAGCCCACACTGCATTTGGGTGAGCCGGTACCCGATGGGGCCGGCTCGGCGGCCGACGGTGCTGCCGCGAACTACGACCGTTGGTTACTGATCATCGACGCCCAGCGGGGAACCGCAGGGGGTGGCTGGACTGCGGCACGGTTCCAGCCGGCCATCGCGCGGAGATCGGCGATCTGGTGCTCGGCGGATCCTTGGTCGGGCCGGAGGCATCGTTGCGGATGGCCCTGGACGCGGCGTTGTCGTCGCCGTCGGGTCGGGGCGTCGCGGTCGACGCCGCAGGTGTGGTGATCGGGTCGGTGTTCGCGCACGACGTGCTGTCCGCCATCGAGACGTCGCGACTGGCCGGTGAACCGACGCCCGGCGCCGACGACGGGCCTGACCTGCTGCGCAAGGCGGGGGTCGCCCCGTGAACTGGGACTGGCTCAACCGCAACGCCAGCCAGATCCTGTCCTGGCTGGGCGACCATTTCTGGCTGGCGGCAGTGCCGACCGTGCTCGGGCTGCTGCTGGCTCTCCCGCTCGGCGCAGCCGCGCATCGCTATCGCTGGTCGTACGGCGTGCTGATCACCATCGCCGGGTTGCTGTACACGATCCCTTCGATCGCACTGTTCGTGGTGCTGCCGGCCATCCTCGGCACCCGGATCCTCGATCCGCTCAACGTCGTGGTCGCGCTGACCCTGTACACACTTGCGCTGATGGTCAGGGTGGTCGCAGACGCTTTGGACTCGGTGCCACCGCTGGTCGTGCAGAGCGCGTCGGCCATGGGTTACCGGCCGCTGCGGTCGCTCATCACGGTGCAACTGCCGTTGGCCATCCCGGTGATCGGAGCCGGCCTTCGGGTGGCCGCGGTGTCCAACGTCAGCCTGGTCTCGGTCGCGGCGTTGCTCGGAATTCCGCAACTGGGGCAGCTGTTCACGCTCGGTTTCCAGCTGAACTTCTACACCCCGATCATCGCGGGCATCGTGTTCTGCCTGGTCCTGGCCGCGATTTTCGACGCGATCATCCTGATCTCGGTGCGGCTGGCGACGCCGTGGACCCGGGCGGTGAAGGCCCGATGAGCGAGCTTGCGAGCGAATCAATGTCACCGAGCGAGCTTGCGAGCGAATCAATGTCACCGAGCGAGCTTGCGAGCGAATCAATGTTGTCACTGTGCGGGGTCGAGCGATGAGCGGCGCATGGGATTGGCTGACCACGGGTGCCAACTGGTCGGGTTCGGGCGGTGTGTGGGCCCGCCTGTTCCAGCACCTCTGGTACACCTTCCTGGCGTTGGGCATCGCGTTGGTGATTGCCCTGCCGATCGGAGCGGTGATCGGGCATACCGGCAAGGGCACGGCGGTGATCTCCGGGCTTGGCGAACGGCCTGCGCGCCATTCCCACGCTTGGCCTGTTGATCCTGCTGGCGTTGTGGGGTCTCGGCACTTTCAAGGGCAACATCGCTCTGCTCGGACCGGCGATCGCAGTGCTGGTCATCCTCGCCATACCGCCGATCCTGTCGAACACCTACGCGGGCATCGCGTCCGTCGATCCGGCGGTCCGGGACGCGGCGAAGGGGATGGGCATGAACGGGCGGGAGGTGCTGACCAAGGTCGAGCTGCCGGTGGCCCTGCCGCTGATCATCTCGGGGATCAGGTCAGCGTTCCTGCAGGTGGTGGCGACCGCGACGATTGCCGCAGTAGTGTCCCTTGGTGGCTTCGGCCGGTATGTCCTGGACGGCCTGTCGCAGCAGAACTATTCGATGATGGTCGCCGGATCCATCCTGGTGGCGCTGCTGGCCATCATCGGCGACCGGATCCTCGCGATCATCGGTCACTTCGTCGTATCCCCCGGGCTGACCGGCCGCAACGTCCGGGCGAAGGCGACAACAGCGGACATGGTCGTGCTGACTGCGCAGATGACGGGTGGGGGCGGCTGATGAGCGATCACCCGCACCAGTTCCGATGTTGCCGCTGCGCACGGCACCACGAAATGGCCAACGAGATGCCATCCAGTCCCTAGCAAGCGCACACCTGACCACCCACCGCAAGGAGCACCCATGTCCGTCCGCACCACACTCATCCGCGGCAGCGCGTTCGTCGCCGCCGGTCTCGCCGCCGTCCTGACCCTGGCGGCCTGCGGCAGTTCATCCGACCCCCTCGCATCCAGCAGCACCAGTGCGGCCGCCTCTGCCGCGGCATCCGGATCGGGCGCAGCATCGGGTTCCGGTTCGGCGGCGGCCGGCGGCCAGATCGTCATCGGCTCCGCCAACTTCCCGGAGAGCACGCTGATCGCCAACATCTACGCCGAGGCCCTCAAGGCCAAGGGCGTCGACATCGCGACCAACCTCAACATCGGCAGTCGCGAGGTGTACATCAAGGCAATGGAGGACGGCTCGATCAATCTCATCCCGGAGTACACCGGGGTGCTGCTGCAGTACTTCGACAAGACAGCGACCGCGGTCTCCGCCGACGATGTGTACGCCGCACTGCAGAAGGCCCTGCCGAGCGGCCTGCAGGTGCTGGAGAAGTCGTCCGCGGAGGACAAGGACGCCATCGTCATTACCAAGGAGTCCGCCGACGCGAACAATTTGAAGAGCATCGCGGACCTGGCCCCCTTGGCCGCGAGTTGGGTGCTGGGCGGGCCGCCGGAATTCCAGACCCGGCCTGACGGTGTCCCCGGGCTGCTGGCCAAGTACGGCCTGACGTTCAAGGAGTTCAAGGCACTGGACGCCGGTGGACCGCTGACGGTCGGTGCGCTCACCAGCGATCAGATCCAGGCCGGCGACCTGTTCACCACCGACCCCGCGATCACGGCGAACAACTTCGTGGTGCTCGACGACCCGAAGAACAACTTCGCAGCGCAGAACGTGCTTCCGTTGATCAGTTCCGCGGTCGCCACCCCCGAGGTGGCTGCGGCGCTGAACGCCGTGTCGGCCAAGCTCACGACGCAGACTCTGATCGACTTGAACACCAAGGTCTCGGTCGACAAGCAGGACTCCGCGCAGGTGGCGCAGGAGTGGGTCGCGGCGAATATCCCCAACTGATCGCAGCTGCGCACCTTCGCGCAGTGCAAGTCGTCACGACAGTGGGCCGGCCCATCTCGGGTCGGCCCACTGTTGTTCTCTGCGGTGGGTGAGCCCGGCGCCCTTCGCTACCCTCAGCCAATGCCAGCCGCGCCGACCCCGGCGATCGCGGCGCTGATCCGCGCCAAGGTCGTGTTCACGTTGCACCCGTACCACCACGACCCGGCGACAACGGCCTTTGGCGACGAGGTCGTCGCAGCGCTCGGCTGGGACGCCGGAAAGGGTGTTCAAGACCCTGGTCACGTCGGTGGACGGGTCGCTCGTCGTCGGGATCGTGCCGGTCGCGACCCACCTGGACCTCAAGGCGTTGGCGGCGGCCGCGGGTGGCAAGAAGGCGAGCATGGCGAAGGTCGCGGATGCCGAGCGGTCGTCCGGGTACGTCGCCGGCGGCATCTCCCCGCTCGGCCAGCGCAAGGCGTTGCCCACGGTGATCGATTCCACCGCCGAGCAGTTCGAGACCATCATGGTCAGCGCGGGCAAACGGGGTCTGCAGGTCGAGCTCGCGCCGGCGGATCTCATCGCCCAGTGCCGGGCGAAGGTTGCCGAAATCGCCTCGGATTGACCGACGCGGGGCGGAGGAAGGCGTGCCCGGCCGGCCCGCAGCGAGCGCTGCTGGCCGCGCTCAATGGGCTAGCCCGACGAGCGTGCATCCTGCAGCCCGATCGGTTTGGCCTGCTCAGGCCACGCTCAGCACGACGCAACAACGGTCCTGGCCAGGGTCGAGGCGTGCCGTGAGTGTGTCGCCGTCGCCCTGTTCTGCCACCGCACGAAGCAGTGCCAGGTTCATCCCGCAGACAAGTTCGGTGTGCTCCTTGGCCAGGAGGTGAAACGGGCAATTCAGCAGCGTCACGGTTCCGTCGTCCAGCCGGGGTTCGTAGCCGTGGGTCGCGAGCACGTCACAGACCATCGACAGCCGCTGCACCCTGTCGATCGGGACCGCTCCAGGATCGGCGGTCGGCGCACCGATCCTGGCCCCGACCTCCGCCGCGGCGGCGTGCAACGCACTCGACCACCGGCTCGCCGGTGTGCGTCGACTCCTCGATCGCCTGAGCCATCAACTGCCCAGCGAGGTCGTAGTGCCGCTCGGGCAGGGTGACGTCGAACTGCGCCGCCGACCTCTTGTAGAGCTTGGTGGGGCGGCCGGCGCCGGGACCGCGCCTGCCGGTGAGCCGCTTGAACTCGGTGTTCAGCAGGCCGTCCTCGACCAGCTTGTCGAGATGGAATTTCGCGGTGTGACGGGCGACGCCAACGCCGTCGGATGCCTCGTCGCGGCCGACGGGTCCATCCTGGGCGATCACGAACAGGTAGAGATCGCGGCGGACAGGCTCGTTCAGGGCGGCGATGCCGGTGACGTCACGCAGGAAGTTCGTGCGATCCATGGCCCTCCTTCTAAAGGACAAAGTTCTTGACGGAAGACCCTTCCAGATCTAACGTCTAGTCTACTGTCCTTTAGAGACGAGGCAACTGATGATCAGTGGCACCGGAGTCCCGATATGACCATCGCGCACGGACCCGTCGACGCGGTCGAACCTGCCGAGCCCGGCTTCCGGCCGGCGGTCCTGCGAGCCCTGCGATCGCCGGGGGCGGTCGATCCCGTCGCCGCCGAGAAGGCGGCGGCCGCGTTGCTCACCTCGCTCGGCGTCGATGTCGACACCGAAGGCATGCGCGGCACCCCGGGCCGGATGGCCCGCGCCTACGCCGAGATGTTCGGTCCACAGCCGTTCGACCTGACCACCTTCCCCAACGACGAGGGCTACGACGAACTCGTATTGGCACGCGGCATCCCGGTGCAATCGGTGTGCGAGCACCACCTGTTGCCGTTCGTCGGCATCGCCCATGTCGGGTACCTGCCAGGCGAGCGCATCGTCGGGCTGTCCAAGCTGGCCAGGGTCGTCGACATGTTCGCCCGCCGCCCCCAGGTGCAGGAACGGCTGACCCAGCAGATCGCAAACTGGCTGCGGGACAACCTTTCCCCCCGCGGCGTCGGGGTGGTCATCCAGGCCGAGCACCTCTGCATGACGATTCGCGGGGTCCGCGCCGCCGACGCCGCCACCATCACCTCCGCGCTGCACGGCCACCTGCGTTCGGACGCGGCGGCGCGGGCCGAGTTCTTCGCGCTGGCCGTCAACGGCCTCACCCCCACCCGATCCTGACCCACCCGATCCTGACCCACCCGATCCTGACCCAGCGAAGGACAAACCGGCATGGCACGCAACGAAGCAATGGTGATCGTGGGAGCCGGGCAGGCCGGTGCGACTGCAGCCGCCGCGCTGCGGGAAGCGGGATTCGATGGGCCGGTGATGCTGATCGGCCAGGAGCGGGAAGCGCCCTACGAGCGGCCGGCCCTGTCGAAGGGGTACCTGCAGGGCACGGTGTTCCGGGAGAACCTCGCGGTCCATCGACCGGCCTGGTACGTCGACAACGACGTTGACCTGGTGCTCGACACCTCGGTCGTCGGTGTGGATCCGGTATCGCATCGGGTCTGGATGTCCCGTGGCCGGTACGCGGACTACCGGGCCCTGCTGCTCACCACCGGCTCGTCACCGCGGCCATTGCCGGTACCCGGAGCCGATCTCGCCGGCGTTCACTACCTGCGCACGCTGCAGGACAGCGACCGGATCCGGACGGTGCTCGGCCGGGCGTCCCGGATCGCGGTGATCGGCGCCGGCTGGATCGGCCTGGAGACCGCAGCGGCCGCCCGCGCCGCCGGCCTGCAGGTCACCGTGCTGGAAACCGCGGCACTCCCCCTGCTCAGAGTCCTCGGCCCGGAGGTCGCCGGGATCTTCGCCGCGCTGCACCGCGACCACGGTGTCGATATGCGGTGCGGCGTCCAGGTCGCCGAGATCACCGGGCACTACGGACAGGCCCATGGTGTGCGACTGGGCGACGGCAGCCTGGTCGCCGCCGATGCGGTGATCGTCGGTGCCGGCATCCTGCCGAACACCAGACTGGCGACGGCCGCCGGGCTGACCGTCGACAACGGCGTTCGGGTGGACGCGCATCTGCGCAGTTCGAATCCCGACATCTACGCAGCGGGAGACGTCGCCAACGCGTTCCACCCGGTGCTGGGCAGGCACATCCGCGTCGAGCACTGGGCCAACGCGGTCCACCAACCCCAGACCGCCGCCCACGCGATGGTGGGTCTGCACGCCAGCTATCGGCGGCTGCCCTACTTCTTCAGCGACCAGTACGACCTCGGCATGGAGTACACCGGTCATGTGGAGCCGGGCGGCTACGACCAGGTGGTGCTGCGCGGGGATGTCCGAAGCGCGGGAGTTCATCGCGTTCTGGCTGAGCCGTGGTCGGGTGCTGGCCGGCATGAACGTGAATGTCTGGGACGTCACTCCGACCATCGAGTCGATCATTCTGGCCGGCCGGCCGGTCGACACGGTCAAGCTCGGCGATCCCGATGCACCGCTCGATTCGCTGGTGTAGGTGTCAGATCAGTGTCGGTGCCTCCTCCCGCGCAGCAATCAGGGCCACCTCGTCGACCAGGCCCGGATCGTCGTTGGCCACGTTGCCCACGGCAGCGCCGACCGGACGCAACTCGAGTGCGGACACCAAACGCTCCGTCGGGGGTGCCAGCATGGGCCCAGGGTCGACGCGCGGATCGAGCCAGGCGCCCCATTCCGAGGCCGGCAGGATCAATGGCATCCGGTCGTGGATGTCCAACAGCGGCCCGACCGCGTCGGTCGTGATGATCGTCATCGACACCACCGGGTCACCTTCGGCGGGCCGCCAGTACTCCCACAGCCCGGCGAACGCCATCACCGAGCCGTCCTCGGGCGTCATGAAGTACGGCTGCTTGACCACCTTTGCGCGGCCCTTTCCCGCGCCGGCCGCCTTGCCCAGTGCCTTCCATTCGTAGTACCCGCTGGCCGGGATCAGGCACCGTCGCTTGGCCAGCGCGGTGCGGAACGCAGCCTTGTCGCCGAGCGACTCCGCACGGGCGTTGAACATCCGGCTGCCGACCGACACGTCCTTCGCCCACGACGGCACCAGCCCCCAGCGCATCGGCTCGATCTGCCGGGCGGCATCGCTCGGCGCCACCTTGGGTTCGAGCCGGACCACCGGCACGGTGACGGTCGGCGCGATGTTGTAGCGGGGGCGCACCGGGTCACCGCCGTACAGACCATCGGCGCCGCCCGCGCGGGGGTCCGGCTCGGCATCGAAGAGCCCGTACAGGGTCTCCGGTTCCATCGTCAACGCATAGCGACCGCACATGCCTGCATGGTGCCATCCGGGTCCGACAGTCATGGTCGACGACACCGTTACGAGCCGGCAACAGCCGCGATCGGCCACCGCCGCGACGCGCTCCGCGGATCGGCCGACGGATGACCCCCTCGACGGGAAATGTCCTTCCGCAACCGTCCGGGCGCGAGCACACTTTTACCGGCGAGCATGGACGGTGGGCGGTCAATGGCGACGGATCGCAGGCTGGTCGGGATCGCGCTGATGAGCGTTGTTCTCGCGACCCTGGTGAGCATTCGCGCGGTCGCCGGATGGGAAATTACCGGCCGGCCGGTCGCGGCCCCGTTGCCTCCGGCACCGCAATCCGGTACTTGCGTTGCCCCGGCCGGAATGGCGCAGCTGGTGCAACCGGTCGAGTCCGTCGCCCTTGGTACATGTTCCGGGCCGCACTCCGCGGAGATCATTTTCCTGGGCACACTGGCCGGAGACGCCTATCCGGTCAGCCTCGACGCGCCGAGCCTGGCCGGGACCCCAGAATTCAGCAGAGCCCAGCGGGTGTGTCATGACCAGGCACGGCGATATATCGGTGAGTTCGACGATGCGGCCCGCTGGCGGGTGCCGCCACGCCTGTTCGTCCGGGTGACGGTGCCGAGTGCGGCGGCCTGGAACACCGGTCAGCGATGGTTCACCTGCCAGCTGGTGCCGCAAACGAATCTTGACCTGGTGGCCTTCGACGGCACCATCGCCGGAGCGCGGTCGGCGGCCCGCCCGCCGGCCATCCTGGGTAGCTGCGCCGAGAAGGTCGACGGGCCGGCCGTGGACTGCCCGTTGCCGCACGGCGCCGAACAGCTCACGGTGTGGGTGCCACCGACCAGGATGGCGGCGCAACGGACACTGCGTTCCGGCCCGCCGGCATGCACTGAGTTGGCCGCCACGATCGTCGGGCGGGCGGATCCCACCTTCGGCGGCCGGATCGCGATCATCGACCACATCGAGCCGTTGCAGCAGAGTTGCTGGGTCGTCGCGGCCGACGGCTCGCGGCTGACCGGTTCGCTGATCGGCAACGGCGATCGCCCGCTGGCCGGCTGACCGGCGATCTCAACCCGGCTGTACAGACCAGGTGGTCCGACGGCGTTGGTTTCCCGGCTGAACCGCCGTGAAGTGGCAGGATCGTCCGACGTGACCGAAGAAGAGATCATCGAGTTCGCCGGGGGCCTGCCCGGCGTCGACGTCCTGACCGCGAGCGAGGGCAACGGCGCGCCCGAGGTGGCCTGGGGTCACTCGTTCTTCTACTACGACCCGGATCGGGACATCCCGGCCGACAAGAGGTTCCCGTTCGCGACGATCGTGACCAGTGACTACCCGGGTTTCGACGAGGCATCGAAGCTGGATCGCAACGGCGTCTTTCGAGTCAACATCAATGTCGGCAGGCGGCGATTCGAGCAGCTGTTCGGCTACTCCCCGGCGCGACACGCCGAGCATGAGGCCGGCTTCGACTACACCGCCATCGACGTCGTGATCCCGCACCCCGTGTACGCCAAGCAGGCGTGGGCATCGATCCTCAATCCCGGTGACGTCGCCGGCGGCCAAGCAAAGACTCTGCTGACCGAAGCCCATGGCCGCGCGGCGACCCGGCATCGGCCCCAGCCCTAGCAGGTGGGAGAACAAATCCCCGCGATGCGCGATCATGAACCAGTGGCCACCGTCAGTACCGTCAACCCGCCCGCCGCCTGGCATGCCCCGGTCGCCGACCGGCCGGTGCGGGCGACCGTGGCGGTTCCCGGATCGAAATCGCTGACCAACCGGGCGCTCATCCTCGCCGCCCAGGCGACCGGACCGTCGCGAATCGTCGCGCCGCTGCGCAGCCGGGACACCGAGCTGATGGCGGCCGGACTGCGCGCCCTCGGGGTGGGGATCGAAGGTATCGACCCGCAGAACGTCGGCAAGGACGGCACCGACCTGAACGGCACCGACTGGCTGGTGACGCCCGGCCCGCTGACCGGGCCCGCCGTCATCGACTGCGGTCTGGCCGGCACCGTCATGCGGTTCCTGCCCGCGCTCGCCGCGACCGCGACCGGCGAGATCGTCATCGACGGAGACGAGGCCGCCCGTCGCCGGCCGATGGCCACCGTGCTCGATGCGCTGCGCGACCTGGGCGCGCGGATCGACGGCGGCGCCCTGCCGTTCACCGTGCACGGCACCGGCGCGCTGCGCGGCGGCACCGTCCGGATCGACGCCAGCGCCTCGTCCCAGTTCGTCTCCGGGCTGCTGCTGTCCGCCGCGTCCTTCACCGAGGGCGTTCGGGTGATCCACTCCGGCGGCGCGCTGCCGTCCATGCCGCACATCGAGATGACCGTGCAGACACTGCGTTCGGTCGGCGTGACGGTCGACGACTCCCGACCCGACGAGTGGCGGGTGGAGCCCGGGCCGGTCAGCCCGTGGACGGCCGTCATCGAGCCCGACCTGTCCAACGCCACACCATTTCTCGCGGCCGCCGCGGTCACCGGCGGCACCGTCACCGTGCCGCACTGGCCGGCGCACACCGACCAGGCCGGCGACGCGATCCGCGGCATCCTCACGGCCATGGGCGCGACGGTCGAACTCGGTGCGGCGGGCCTGCCGGTGACCGGACCGGACACGTTGCGCGGCATCGACAGTCGACCTGCACGACGTCGGCGAACTGACCCCGACCATCGCCGCCATCGCGGTGTTCGCCGATCGGCCCAGCCAGCTTGCGCGGCATCGGCCACCTGCGCGGGCACGAGACCGACCGGCTGGCCGCCATCGCCGCCGATATCGCCGCGCTCGGCGGGCGGGTCGAGGAAACCACGGACGCGCCTGACGATCTATCCCGGCCCGTTGCACGGTGGCCGATGGGCGTCCTACGCCGACCACCGGATGGCCACCGCCGGCGCGATCATCGGGCTGCGGGTGCCGGGCGTGCTCGTCGACGACATCGCCACCACGGCCAAGACGCTGCCCGGCTTCGACCGGATGTGGGCGCGGATGCTGGCCGCGTCGGACCCGCGTACCGCCGACGGCCCGGGGGTGGCCCGCTGAGCACGCTCGGGGACCACTGGGACAACGACGACGTCCGGGTTCGTCCCACCCGCAGCGGATCCCGGCCACGCACCAAGACCCGGCCGAGCCACACCGACGCGGTGAGCGGATTCGTCACCACCGTCGACCGCGGCCGGTACACCTGCCTGGTCGAGGAGGGCACCAAGCGGGCGCATGTCGTCACGGCCATGCGGGCCAGGGAGCTCGGCCGCCGCGCCGTGGCGGTGGGTGATCTGGTGGACATCGTCGGCGACACCGACGGCGCGCCGGACACCCTCGCCCGGATCGTCCGGATCGCTCCCCGGCGCAGCGTGCTGCGCCGGTCCGCCGACGACACCGACCTCGCCGAGCGCGTGCTGGTCGCCAACGCCGACCAGCTCGTGATCGTCTGCGCGCTCGCCGACCCGGTGCCGCGGACCGGTTTCATCGACCGGTGCCTGGTCGCCGCCTACACCGGCAACCTGGACGCGGTGCTGGTGCTGACCAAGGCCGACCTCGCCGATCCGGCCCCGCTCGAGGAGATCTACGCCGACCTCGACCTGCCCATCCTGGTCACCAGGCGAGCCGAGAACCCCGACGGCACCAGGGTCGTCGACGGGATCGAGGCGGTCCGGGAGCGGCTCGACCGCAGTGTGTCGGTGATGATCGGGCACTCCGGCGTCGGCAAGTCCACGCTGGTGAACGCGCTGGTGCCGGACGCCAAGCGGGCCACCGGGACGGTGACCGGGGTGGGCAAGGGCCGGCACACCTCGACCTCGGCCATCGCGCTGCCGCTGCGCGGCGGCGGCTGGGTGATCGACACCCCGGGCGTGCGGTCCTTCGGGCTGGCCCACGTCACCCCGGACGACCTGCTGGAGACGTTCGACGACCTGCTGCCCGGCACCGTGGACTGCCCGCCGAACTGCGACCACACCGGCGCGGACGGCGGCGCCGACACCACCGGGGTCGGCTGCGCGCTGGACGCGTTCGTCGCGGCCGGCAACTCCAGCCCCGGCCGACTGGCGTCCTTCCGCCGGCTGTTGGCGTCGCGGTCGGGCACCGAATCCGACTGACCGATCCACCGACGGCGCAGCCCACGCTGTGCCGGCCGAATCGTGTCGCCACCGACATCCGCCACGACTGTGACGAGGGTCACGTGACGTTCGCACCGAAGAATAGGTGACGAGTCCACTTTCTAGGAATAAGCTAGCGGCAGTGTTGTTGAACCTTCAAGCAACCACCCCTCGGAAGGAACCCACCATGACCACCTCAGTCACTGCCCCAGTAGTCACCGCCGGCACCTGGACCGCGGACGCCGTTCACTCGGACGTCTCCTTCAAGGTCCGTCACATGGCCGTCGGCAAGGCCAAGGGCACCTTCGCCCTGAAGTCCGCCACCCTGGTCGTCGACGAGAACGGCGCACACTCCGTCACCGCCGAGATCGACGCCGCCAGCGTCGACACCAAGCAGGAGCAGCGCGACGCGCACGTCCGCTCCGCCGACTTCCTGGACGTCGAGAACCACCCCGTCCTCACCTTCGTCTCGACCGGCATCAAGAGCCAGGACGGCGACGACTTCGTGCTGAACGGCGACCTGACCATCCGCGGCACCACCCAGCCGGTCGAGCTGGCCGTCGAGTTCCTCGGCGAGACGGTCGACGCCTACGGCGGGACCCGCGCGGGCTTCTCCGCCAAGACCTCGATCAGCCGCAAGTCCTACGGCGTCAGCTTCGAGGCCGCGTTCGGCGCCGGTAACGCCGTCGTCGCGGACAAGGTCGAGATCGACCTCGAGCTGGAGTTCGTCAAGAACGCCGCCTGATTGCTTCTCCGGGACCGTGCGGCGGGAGTTTCTCCTCAGCGGGGTGCCGCACGACCCATGTCATACCCCACAAGAGCCCGGCTGACGCCGCCCGTCAGCCGGGCTCTTGCGTCCGGGCCTGTCTGGCACACAGCGCCAGACGGGCCCTCTGTGCTGGATGGCGCCTGACGACTTCGTCGCAGGCGACCCGGTCGACCCGACGAAGGAGGGGCCGCCATTCAGTACAGGATGACGCACTGCGGCATCCCGGCGACGCAGGAGCCGGGTTGTTCAGTGCGGCGTTAGCGCGCGTCCAATTCCTCGACCAGGTACCTGATCTCCCCCGGCGCGTACCAGGCCAGGTCGAAGTCCTCGGCCGAACCGAGCGCGAACTCGGCGTCGTCGTCGCCCAGGTCGGCCGCGTCGATCACCGCTGCGGCCGCCCGCACCGCGGGCTCGGCGTCCGCGCCGTCCACGTGCACGGCGGCGACCACCGGCCAGCCCACCGAATCCCGCACCGAGATCACCGACCGGTCCAATTCCGGCCGCGGGGTCACCGCGCCGTCGTCGACATCCGCCGCGATCACCACCCGCAGGGCGGGCTCGTCATCGTCGGCCGCCGCCAGCAACCGCAGGGAGGCCCTGGACGCGTCCTGCATGGCCAGGTATTCCAGGTCGTCCTCCGACCAGTCCGGGTATTCCAGGCGCAGCGGCTCGGTGACCGCGAAGCCGTACCCGGACCGGACCGGCACCGTGCCGTCGGCCAGCGCCCGCCGGACCACGGCCAGGGTGGCCGGCAGGTAGACCCTCACCGCGCGCAGACCCGATGCGCAGCAAGCCGACCGGTGCGGTCATGACGACGTCCGTGGACCGCGGCCGGCGACGGGCGTGCGGCGCCGGCGAGTCGGACTGCTGCGGGATCGTCGACAGGATCTCCTCGACGGCCTCGCCGATCTGCACCGCGAACTCCTCGACGTCGGGAATCGCGTCCCGGTCGGCGGTCATGCCGAAGAACACCCGCCCGTTGTACGACGTGCACGACACCGCGAGCGCCTGCCCGAGGCCGAGCGGCGCGACCGGGTACATCGCGTCGACCGGGAACCCGGCCGCGTACAGCGGCACCTGCGGCCCGGGCACGTTGGTGATCAGCACGTTGTACATCCGGCGGGCCAGTTGGCTGGCCACCCTGGCGCCCAGCGCGTGCAGCGTCGGCGGGGAGAACCTGCCGAGCTCGACCAGCGCGTCGGCGCCGACCTGCTGACCGGACTCCACGTGCGCGCCCATCGCGAACGACACCTGGTGCAGGCGCATCGCCGGGTTCGGCTCGGCCACCGGCAGGTCGATCAGATAGGACGCCACCGATCCGCTGTCCTCGCCCGGCGGCGGCGCCACCGACATCGGCACCATCGCCCTGACCACCGTGTGCGCGGTCACGGCCTCGCCGCGGGACAGCAGCCAGGACCGCAGCGCACCGGTGATCACGGTCAGGATGACGTCGTTCACCGAGCCGCCGTGCGCCTGCCGGACCCGCTTGAAGTCCTCCAGATCGGCGTTCACCGTGGCGAACCGGCGCTGCCCGCTCTTGGCGTCGTTGAGCAGCGAGCGCGGCGCCGGGCTGACCGTCCGGCGCAGCACCTCGAAGGCGTGGCCGGCGGCGCCCAGCACCTTGCCGACCACCGCCCCGACGTCCTGCGCGGCCAACCGGGCGATGTCGAAGACCTCCGACGGCCGGGTGGTGATGTCGGCGACCGCGTCCACCACCAGGTCGATGTCGCTCGGCGACGGGTTCGGGATCCAGGGCTGCTCCGGCAGGTCCCGGGCCCGCCGGTTCACGTCCAGGATCGCGGCCGCGACGTCGACGGCACCGATCCGGTCGACCATCGCGTGGTGGGTCTTGTTGACCAGCGCGATCCGCCCGCCGGTCAGCCCCTCGATGACGTAGACCTCCCACAGCGGCCGGGTCCGGTCCAGCGGGCGGGAGATCAGCCGGCCGACCAGCTCATCCAGTTCGACGTCCGTTCCCGGCTTCGGCAGGGCGGAACGACGGACGTGGTAGGTGATGTCGAAGTCCTCGTCGTCGACCCAGACCGGCCTGGCCAACCGGCCCGGCACGAACCGCACCTTCTGCCGGTAACGGGGCACCAGGTCCAGCCGTGACTCGATCAGATTGACGATCTCCGAGTACTGGAATTCCGGTCCGTCCGGCGTCCGGCTGGAGGATGACGACTCCGCCGACGTGCATCGGAATCCCGGCGTCCTCGGCGTACAGGAAGGAGGCGTCCGTCGCGGACAGCCGGTCGGTCATCCCGCCATCGTGGCACAGCCGGACCGCGGCATCACAGGTCAGTCGCGGCCCGTGGCGGGCCGCCGCCGGCGACCCGGGCGGTGGACGGCGCCGGAGCGGTATCCGGCCGCTCGAACAGCTGCGCCAGCCCGGCCACGCTGAAGCACGCGGCACCCAGCGCGGTCCCCCAGTTGATCACCGCGACGTTGATCACCTCGCCGGTCGCCGGTCGCACGTACGCGGCCAGCCCGGACAGGAAGAAGAGCCACGACCCGACCTGGTTCACCGTGACGATCCACCAGCCGAGGTCGCGCGGCAGCAGCCGGAACCGGCCGTGACACACCTCGATGATCCCGATGTGCCCGGAGACGAGGAACAGCACGCAGCCGACCATCTCCGGCGCCCAGACCAGGTGATCGATCTGCTTGGTCTCCAGCCTGGAGATGAAGACGTCGACCAGGCTGACGGCGAACGCCAGGGTCCCGCAGAACAACACGAACGCGGCCATCCAGCCGGGCCGGCTCGGCTCGTACGACCACCACCGCCAACGGTTCTCGGTCAGCGCGCCGTCCTGGTCGATGCCGCGCGGGGAGTTGATCTCCTGCACCAGCGCGGCGTAGGCACCGGTGGAGAAGAAGAAGCCGCCGACCAGGAACGTCCAGTTGATGGTGCTCGGGGTCGCCGCATCCAGCTGGCTGAGCACCGCACCCAGGGTGAACAGCCCGCCACCGAGGAAGAACGAGATGCCGGACACGGTGTTGCACCGGCCCAACCGGATGGCGTGCGCCGGGCGGGCCCGGATCCGCTCGACGACGCCGTCCCGCAGCACCTCGATGAACCCGCGTTTGCGGGCCTGCCGGGAATCCCAGGTCGCGGTCGAGCCGTCCGGATGTTGCCACTGGACCTTGCTGACGAACGATCCGCGGCCGCCGGTCTGCTGCACCTGCGCGTCGTCGGGAACGGTGAAGTTGGCGGACGCCAGGGCACTGTCGGTCATCGTTTGAATGTGACAGATCGAGCAGCGAATTGGATCATCCGAAGCGGGTCACGCACGAGCGCGGTCGGCGGCCGGCAGCAGCGACCTGGCGTAGTCGCGGACGGCCGTCCGCAGCGGCGAGCGGGGCGCGGCCTCGGCCAGCGACACGCCGCGACGCCACGCCCGGTCGGTGGCCGCGCGGTCCTCGGGCAGCCGGGCCACCACCTTGGCGCCGGCGAACCGGTCCAGCGCCGCCTCCGCCTCGTTGGTGGATCCCACCGCCGGCCGGCAGCGGTTCAGCACCACCTGCGGGCTCGCGGCCGGGAGCGCATCGGCGAGCTCGGCCAGGCCGCGGATCAGCCGTTCGAGGCCGGCCGGGTCGCAGGACCCGACCGCGAGCAGCACGTCCGCCTCGGCCAGCACGGCGAGGGTGGCGCCGTTGCGCCGCGGGGCCATGGTGTCGAAGCTGATCTCCTCGTCGGCCTCGATCGCGAACCCGCAGTCGACGACGGTCAGCGGCGCCATCTCCCTGGCGACGCCGAGCACCCCGGGGATCGCCGATGGCCGCACCTCCGGCCACCGGTCCGCCCGGGCGATGCCGGTCAGCAACCGCAGGTCGTCGCCGAGCGACCAGCACAGCGAGGTCAGCGAGCCCATGTCCAGCCGGCCGTTGGCCGCCAGCCGGCAGGCCCCGGCCAGGCCGGGTGACTCGTCCAGCAGCCCGAACGCGGACGCGGTGACCCCGCCGTAGACATCGGCGTCGATCAGCAACGTCGGCAACCCGAGCTGGGCGGTCTCCACCGCAAGGCAGTTCGCGACGGTGGTGCGGCCGGGGGCGCCGGTCGGACCCCACACGGCCAGCACCCGGCCCCTGCGCGCCGGACCGTCCAGCTCCTCGACGTCGACCACCGTCCCGGGCGGCGGCAGCGCGGCCTGCGGATCGGACAGCCCGCGCGCGGGCTCGTGCCAGGCGGCCAGTTCGGTGACGGCCGTGGCGGCGGCCTCCAGCACCAGGTCGGTGCCCGCGTCGTCCGGCACCAGGACGGTGATCCCGATCCGCTCCAGCCGGGCCCTGGCGCGCTGATCGGCGGCGGGATGCACCCCGACCACGGCCACCCCGGAGGCGCGCAGCCGGCTCACCGCGTCGGTGTCCAGCCGGCGCAGGTCGGCGGAGACGATGGCCACCGCCGCCTGACCGGTGGTGGCGATGGCCAGCACGTCACCGATGTCGACGCACCTGCGGAGCACCGTCATCGGCGATCCGGGCCGGTCCAGCGCGGCGACCAACTCGTTCTCCCAGCCCTGGCCGCTTCCGGCGGTCAGCAGGCCGGTGCTCACCCGCCGCTCACCAGGACGACGATCGGTTCGCCGGTCGGCAGCACCCGGACCAGCTTGTCGGCGATATCCGCCGGCAGCAGCACCGACAGCTGATACTCGTTGGAGGTGGCACCGGACAGCCCACCGGTGGCCGGCGCGGTCACGGACTGCACCGTCATGTCCTTGCCGATCAGCTCCGTGGTCGCCTGGGCCTCGGATCCGGCGCCCTGACCCTTGGTCAGGTACAGGTCGATGGTCGAGCCGTGCGCGACGCCCGGCGGCATGTTGCCCGGCGCCACACCGATCGCGACGACCCGGCCGTCGCCCGAAGCGGCAACCGCGGATGCGGCCAGCAGCTCGCCCTTCGCCATCGGGTTGACCACCGTCATCCCGATCGGGGAGGTCGAACCCGGCGCGAGATACAGGCTCGAGTTGTCGCCGAGGTTGACATCGACTGTCGTCAGGTCGTCCTGGCCCAGCACCGTGCCGGCCGCGAGGTTCCGCTCGGCGGCCCAGACGGCGGTGGTCTGCGAGCTCGCGCCGATCACCCGCGCACCGATCAGCACCGCGGCGATGACCAGCACGATGCCGCCGACCACTCGGACGTTGAGCCACTTCGGCCGCGCGAGCCGCCGTGGCGTCGGCGCCGTGGGCAAGCTCATCTGCTGCCCTCCCCCCATCGAGCGCGTCGGCGCCGTGGACAACCCGATGCCACGGGCGGCGCCTTGTGCCACACTGCTGCGTGGCAAACTACATCATCAATTGCCAAGCAGCGTCAAAAGAAGTCGAAGCGAAGATCACTTCAACCGAAAGGAAGCACGGCGCGTGACCAACGAACGGTTCCGCCCACCGGCCGATGTCGCCGAGTTGTCCTGCAGCGACGACCGGCCCGGGCGTGACGACCTGCACCTGCGCCAAGCGGCGTCGACTCAGCGGACGGGGTTCCGCTGGTGACCACCGAGCGCTTCCTCACCCTGGCCGACGTGGCCGAGATCCTGAACATCTCGGCGTCGCAGACCTATGCGCTGGTGCGCAGCGGCGACCTGCAGGGCATCCAGATCGGCGGCCGGAACCAGTGGCGGGTCGAGCGGTCGAAGCTGGAGGAGTACATCGAGCAGGCGTACCGCAGGACTGCATCGAACCTGTCCGAGTTGCCCTCGACGTTGCCGAGCGACGCCTAGATTGCTGGTCTGGCTGCCAGCCGTCCGCCGTCGGCCCGGGGTGGGCCAACTGGCAGTTGCGCCACAAGCGCTGATCAACACTCCTGGCAGGCCGCACCTGCGCCCGCCAAGGCCTCATCCCAACGGCATCGCCCTGACCAGCACCACCGCATCCAGCGGGATGAGCGCCACCGATCGGACGGTGCCGGCGCGCCGCGGTTCCCAGGCGGCGTGAACCGCGATCTCGATGAAGTCTGCACCGACCCGGTCAATGGTGCCGATCACCTCGGCGGTCGATCCCATCGGCCCCGGGGCGCTCGCCGGCTCCGTCCCGGCCAGTCCCCCGGACCATCCGGTCAGCCCAACGGCCACCGGTGAACGATCACGAGCGAGGCCGCGCAACGCGCGCCGCAGATCCAATCGCATCCAGAGGCCGGTCATCTCGGGCGCGGTGGCCGCGGTCAACCCCTCCACCGCAGTGACCGCGCGCAGGGCCACGATGCATTCCCTGGCCCGCCCCTCCACCACCAGCAGCCAATCCGGGCCAACGGTGCGCAGCACGCCGGCGATCGAGGCGCCACCGGCCAGTCGCACCCTGACCGGCTGATCGATCGATCCCGACAACCGCTGGATGGCCCGCACGGCGCCGATCGCGACGCGCTGCCGATCCGCGAGTTCGGCCGCGGCCTCGGCGTCCGCGATCTCGTCGAATCTCGCCTCGAGATCGGCGAACAGTCGGTCCCAGCGCATGCGTTCACCCTTGACGATCCGAACGTGCCAGGTCAATCCAGGCGTAAACCGACTTGACAGATACACAACCGCTCGACTTGACTGCATCTCATGTCAAACGATGTCAAATGGACTGATTGGCGATCGTCCGACGTCGTTGCCGAGCGGCACGCCACGTCGGAGACCGCCAACGCCCGCACCGCATGGCTGCAGCTCCTGGGCTGCGCCTCGGGCTGGGTCTGCTGGCCGCCGGGCTGCCGGGCCCCCGATCCCTGCTGAGTTTCGTGACCGACGGCGTCGCCGACCCCGGCCGCAGCGCCCTGTCGGAGGCAAGCGCGCAGGTGGCGATCCTGGCCACCGCCGGCCTCGTCGTCTGGGTGCTGTTGATCTGGACCGTCGCGGTCTGCGCCGCGGCCGTGGCGGGCAGGCTGCCCGGGGCGCCGGGTCTGATCGGTCGATCGGTGCTGCGCCGGATCGCTCCGGCGGCCGCGGGACGGTTGGTCGCCGCAGCCGTCGGCGTCTCGCTGCTGGCCGGCACGAGCGCCTGCGCGGCGCCGGCCATCGCCGGGGATTCCGGATCGTCGGCCGCGGCGGTCGGCAGCCAGTCGCCCGGCACGACGTCCGTCCCCGTCGGGGACGGGTCGGGGGTGGTCGATCCCGCGGCGTCCGCGGGATCGACCATCGCATCCACGTCACCGGTGCCAGAAGCCTCGACGCCAGTTCCGGCCGTCCCGTCGACGGACGCCGTGATCCCGTCGATCGTGATCGACTGGCCGGACGCCGCCGGGCCGACAGTCACCGCGCAGTCGACTGCGGGTGCCGCAGCGGAATCCGGCGGGCAGACACCCAGCAGCCCGGCCGCAGCTACCAGCGCAGCGGGAAACACGGACCTGACCACCGCCGACCCCGGTTCGGCCACGCCGAACCCAACGACCGCCACCGGCCCATCCGCCCAGGCGCCGGCCCCCGGAAACGACACACCCTCGTCGCCGGCCCCGGCCCCGGCGGACGCACCCGAATCACCGCAGCCGGACCAAACCTCGGCGACCACACCGCGCACCGAGGACGACCCAGCGGTCGTCGTGGTCCGGGGTGGCGATTCGCTCTGGTCGATCGCGGCACACCATCTGCCGCCCGATTCCGCCGACACCGACATCGATAGCGCTTGGCGCGCTTGGTATTCCACGAATCAACAGGTGATCGGCGACAACCCCGACCTGATCCAACCCGGGCAGCTGCTGTTGCCTCCGAACCAGAAATAGGCGTTTGCCATGACTGCAGCCGTCATACCGTCCACGCTGCTGCCGCCGAATCCGTCCGCCGCGGTCAGGCAGGTGGGCGATCCGCACCACGAGCGGCCCACCGAACGAAGGGCGCGCAGCACGCCGTACCTGGCCCCCGTACCGGACTGCGAACCGCCCTTTGACGACGAAGTATGCGGCCCGCACCCGGCCAGGAAATGGCACTCCGCCGCGCCGGTCGGCGACCTACGCCCCGACGGTGCTCGGCCCAGCGCAGGACCGGCCGCCGAGCCACGAGCGGGCGCGGCACTGTTCAGCGGCGCCGCGAACTCCACCACGGCAGCGCACAGCGACACCGCAACGCACGTCGACACCGCAACGCACGTCGACACCGCAACCACGTCGACACCGGCACGTCGACACCGCAATACGTCGACGACGCAACTCACGTCGACGACGCGGCGCGGGTCATCGTCGGCGCGCCGGACGACGTCGTCACGCCGGACAACGGCGTCACGCGGCCTTATCGCGCGCCGCGACCCGACGCGCTCCCCCGGGCTCCGTCACAGCACGCAGGCCGACGTGCTGCTGCTCGAGCAATCACGGACGGCCAAACCCACCACGATCCTCGCCCGGGGAGTGCCGACCTGGTCGTCCGAGGCCGACATCGGAGTCCGCAAGACGGCGAGCGAAGACCTCCCGCCGGCGCAGCGAGCCGGATCGGTGCTGGCTCGCGCACTCGTCGAGGTGCTGTCCGGGCAGCGACCCCTGGCCCAGCTTCGCGTGCACTGCGCTCCCGAGATCTACGCCGGGCTCGGCGACCGTGCCACGGCCCCGCGGTTGGCGCTGCCGCATCTGCTCACGGTCCGGGTATGCGAACCCGCCGACGGCGTGGCTGAGGTCAGCGTGGCGTTCCGACGAGCAGATCGCGTGAAGGCGCTGGCGTTTCGGATCGAGGGCGTCGACGGGCGGTGGCGAATCACCGCCCTGCAACTGGGGTGACACCCGCCGATCAGGCTCGGTCGGCGGGGCACGTCGCCAGCAGCAGGTCGGCGCGTCAGGGGCGGCCCGCTGTCACATCCCGAGCAGTTTGCCCTTGGCCGCGGCGAATTCTTCCTCGGACAGCACTCCCGCATCGCGCAGTCCCGCGAGCTGCTGGATCCGCCCGACCAGGTCGTCGCCCTCGGCAGCAGGTGCCGGCGGCGGCTCGGGTGGTGGCGGCGGGGCCTGGTACACCGGCTGCGGCGGTGGGGCCTGATTGGCAGGCGGCGGAGGCGGCGCCTGTTCGGCAGCCTCCTGCTCCGCGGCCGCCTCCTTCTCTGCTGCCTTGTTCTGCTGGTGCCGACTCACCGCGCCGGCGGTCGCGGTCGCGGTTCCCGCGACCACCGCCGTTCTTGCCACGGTGCCCAACAGCCGTCCGCGTCGTCGCAACATCCTGTGACTCCTGTCCTCGTCGTGCCCAAAGTCCTGATCAGAGCTGCCGAACGCGCCCCTGGAATCGTCAGCCGTATCCGGGCCAACGTATCGATCCAGGATCCGTCGACCCAGATTCGCAGTTTGCCATGCCAGCCGGGCGGCCCTGTCCCCGGTCAATCCATCTCGGCTGCCTCCAACGCGGCCTCGACAACATCTCGCGGAATCCGGACATGCAGGGTCAGCTCACCACCCGCATCCGCGACCGCGCCGGATACCCCACGCGCCCAACTGTTCTCGTAGACGACAACCGCGGCGCTATGCCCGGGATCGAGCGTGTCCCGGGCCAGCTCGAGGTCGTCGTCGCTGATCAGCGACTGTTGCTCGATCTGCAGAATGCCGAGACCGACGCCGTCCAGATCTTCGGTGACGTCGACCTGTCGGACAACGCCGTCCAGACCCCTGGACAGGAACACCAGGTCGAGCACAGTGACAAACCCGTTCGACACCACGTCCTGCAGGGCGGCGATCACACCCGGGTCGGCGTTCTCGCTCGGGAAGGACAGGACCAGCAGGTCGACAGGTCCAACGGGCATCGGGTGACCTCCGGGAGTCGGGACGGTGTCCAGCGCTGGCTGACCGGGTTGCATCCTCTCGCGTTTGTCCGCCACCGACCAGCACCGCCCACGAGACCAAGCGGCGATCGCCCATCCGGTCCAAGATGAGGCGACCCGACGCACCGCGTCCAACTGTTCTTGTGGGAGGACCCCCATGCCACTGGACACCTTTGTCCTGGTTGCAGCCCAGTACGACGACGTCGAGGAGGCGCTCGCCGATTACCGCACCGTGCACGCGATCTACACCGATCTCGACATCATCGACACCTATGACGCGGCCGTGATCAGCAAGAACCCCGACGGCAAGGTGACGATCGTCAAGAAGCACGAGCAGCCGACCAGGGACGGCACGGTCAAGGGTCTGTACGTCGGTCTCGCCGTCGGCGCACTCGTCGCGGTCTTTCCTGCTGTGCTGCTGGGCGCGGGCATGCTGGTCGGCAGCGCGGCCGGCGCGGGGGTCGGCGCGATCGCCGGTCACGCCGCAGGCGGGATGAGCCGGTCCGATCTCAAGGACATCGGCGAACTGCTGGACGAGGGTGACAGCGCGTTGATCCTGATCGCCGCGACCGACATGCAACACAAGATCGATCTCGCGGTGACCCGGGCCAAGAAGACGCTGAAGAAGCAAATCCAGGCAGACACCGATTCACTGAAGAAGGAGATCGATGAGATGGAGGCGGCGCAGTAGCAGTTGCGCCGTCGAATCTCCCCTGACCGGCCGGGTAGCCGACGTCATCGGCCGATGCGACCGCCGAGAGGGAATTCCTGTATCCGGGTGCGCCCGAGGATCCGCCGAGCCACGCTGTTCATGGTGTCCGGGTCGTTGTCGAAGCCGCCATGGGAGATCGCGCTGCTGCGGCTTTCCGGCGCGGCGTCGACGGCGGTCGGAGACCAGATCACCTCGGCGCGACCCGGGATTCCGGGTTGCAGACCGAACGCAGTGACCAGTTCCGGGTCCGCGCGCAGGGACTGTTCGAGCCCGAGGATGGGGGCGTCGTCCTGCGTCTCGAAGGCCCGGCTCACCAGGTACAGCAACGACTTCCGGTAGATCTGGAAGCAGTTGTCGTCCTCTTCGGCCTGCATGTTCATCGTGTACATCGTCAGCCGTTCGATGTCCGTGCCCAGTAGCGGCAGCAGCTGCGAGCGGAACCCGTCCACTCGCAATGCGGGCGCGAGCAACTGCAGTGAATCGAATCTGGGCACGCCCTGTGCCCTGGCCGCCGGAATGAAATCCGATTGGAAGATGGCTCCCGCAGAATGTCCGGCCGCGTGCACGGTGATCAGCCCGGGGTTCTCCGCGCAGAATCGGGCGAGCCGAGCGCCGACGTAGGTTGCGCCACCGGACGGGCCGGACGCCAGGGCGGCGCTCTGTTTGACCGCCGTCCACAGCTGCGAGCCGAACCTGCCGCGCTGCAGCTCGGTGGCGTGATCGGCGTCGCCCTCCACCACGTCACGCCCGGCCCGCCAGCCCAAGAGCTGCTTGAGCGTCTCGACAAACCCTGTCTCCCAGACGAAATGCAGCGGGTAGGCACCGTTGGCCAGCCACCACGGAATTTGACTGCCGGCGATCCCGAGTCCCGCCCTTTCCGACACGATGCCGCCGTGCGCCCAGATCACCACTGGCACGGGTTGACGCGAGCGCTGGAGGAAGGCCGGCAGATGCTCGTCGAAAATCGCGTCAACGTCGGATCTCGAGGTCTGCATGATGCCGTCCGTGGAGAACTCGCCGCGGGTCAAATTGACCACGTAAGGGCGCAGCGGCTCGAGACGATCAGGATCGTCGCGCAGGGACGGGGCCAGCTCATTGGCGCTCAGGCTCATAACGCTCCTCGTCGGGTGGTGGGCGGCACCCGCAGGAGGAAAGTGTGGCGGATTCTGATTCATTCGCAAAAGACCGGCCCGGAGTCGGTGTCCGTTCGGCCGGAGAGAACCCTGATCGCGCAATCAGGCGCGGTTCTATGCTGTCGCCGTGCCAAGGACACCGTCGAACAACCGGCTCAGATGGGCCATCAGGGTCGTTTTCCGCGCCCTCCCACCGGCCGTTCGACGCCGGCTGGCCGGCCCACCGATGAGGGTCGACGGCCCGCCGCTCGATCCCGACCTGCAACTCCTGCTCCGTCTTGGAAGGCTCACCGCAGGGCGCCGACCGTCGGCAACACTGCAGAGCCGCCGTCAGCAACTCGACGTGGGCGGTCCGCTGGCCGGCGGCCCGGTCGCGGCCGGCGTGTCGTACCGCGAATTCGTCGCGCCTGTTGGGCGCGACGGGCCGGGCCTGCCCTGCCGGCTCTACACCCCCGACGGGTTGGCACCCGGATCGCCGTTGCTGGTGTACTTCCACGGCGGCGCCTGGGTCACCGGCTCCCTGATCAGCCACGACCCGCTGTGCCGGTTCCTTGCGGCGCACGCCGGCGTCCGAGTGCTGGCCGTGAGCTACCGACTCGCGCCGGAGAACCCGTTCCCGGCCGCGGTCGACGATGCCGTCGCAGCATTCGCCTACGCCCGGGAGCATGCGGCCGATCTCGGTGCCGATCCGGGTGCCGTCGCGGTCGGCGGCGACAGTGCGGGCGGCGGCCTGGCCGCTGTCGTGTCGTACCTCGCCGCCCGGGCCGGTCGCCCAGCGCCGGCCTTCCTCCTGATGTTCTATCCGCATTGCGACACTGCGAACCGCTCGGCGTCCCGGGCTCTGTTCGGCACCGGCTTGGGACTCACCGACGTGGACATCGAGTGGTACACGGACCAGTACCTGCCGCCGGGGGTGGATCGTGGCGACCCGCGGGTGTCGGTCGCCCAGGCCCCCGATCTATCCGGGTTGCCGCCCACCTACCTGGTGACGGGTGGATTCGATCCACTCCGCGATGAAGGCGAGTTGTTCGCTCGCCGGCTGGCCGAGGCAGGTGTCGGCGTCACACTGCGCCGGGAGCCCGACCTGATCCACGGATTCGCCAACATGCTGGGCATCTCGGTCCGCTGCCGCGAAGCGGTGGCGCAGGCCGCCGGCGCACTGCGAGTCGGCCTCGACCTCGGCTAGCGCCGGTCAGCGGGCACTTTCGGCAGTACTGGGCTCGTCGTCGTTCTCGCCGCGCTCGGCGCGGTCCTCGGCCTCACGTTCGGTGAGCTCCTCGACACCGTGCTGCGCCCAGTGCTCGATACCCTGCTGCGCCCAGTCCTGGGCATCATTGGCGGCGGTCATGTGACCAGCATTCACCCGCCGCGCGACCCCCGGCGCGGCGGGTGGTTTCCAGCGTGTTTCAGTTCGCTCCCGGCCGGCCATGGCAGAGCTTGTACTTCTTGCCCGAGCCGCAGGGGCACGGCGCGTTGCGCGCCGGCTCCTTCGATCCGGTCGCCGTCGCCGCACCCTGTCCGGACACCGCGCCGGCACCACCCGAACGCCGGGTCTCGGTGCCGCCGTCGTCTCGCGGACCGCTGTAGGTCAGCGGCGCCGCGGTGGTCGGGGCGCCGAGACCCTTGCCGCGCAGCGCCGCCGGGCCGCCGGTCGTGGTCGCGACCGACGCCGCGGCGGCCGCCTGCTGGGTCGGTAGCGCCTCCACCGGTCGCACTCGGCGACGCACCGGCGCGGCCGCCGGCGCCGCAGCCGGCAGCCGCGGCGGGCGTACCGCGCGGCGGCGACCCCGCCATTGGACCCACCGTTGCGCAGCGCGGTCGCGGCGGCCGACGCGGCGGTGATCTCCGGGGCGGAGCCGCCGGGAACCGCGGCCGGTGCGGCCGGCTCGCCCGCCGGCACCACCTGCACCTGCAGGTTGTAGAGGAACCCGACGGATTCCTCCTTGAGCGAGTCGAGCATCGCGGCGAACATGTCGAAGCCCTCCCGCTGGTACTCGACCAGCGGGTCCCGCTGGGCCATCGCGCGCAGGCCGATGCCCTCCTTGAGGTAGTCCATCTCGTAGAGGTGCTCGCGCCACTTGCGGTCCAGCACCGACAGCACGACCCGCCGCTCGAGCTCACGGGTGATCGCCGGGGTCAGTGTCTCCTCCCGGGTGGCCCAGGCCTTCCTGGCGTCCGCGAGCACCGCTTCCTTCAGCGACGTTCGGGTCAGGTCGCCGTGCTCGGTGGCGATCGAGTCCGGGGTCACCGAGACCGGGTACAGCGTCTTCAACGCCGTCCACAGCGTGTCGGTGTCCCAGTCCTCGGCGTATCCCTGCGCGGTGGCGCCGTCCACGTAGGCGCTGATCACGTCGGTGATCATGTTCTGCACCTGCAGGTGCAGGTCCTCGCCGTCGAGCACCCGCCGCCGCTCCTCGTAGATGACGGTGCGCTGCTTGTTCATCACCTCGTCGTACTTGAGCACGTTCTTGCGGATCTCGAAGTTCTGCTGCTCGACCTGGGTCTGCGCGCTCTTGATCGCCTTGGAGACGAAGCTGTGCTCGATCGGCACGTCGTCGGGCATCTTCAGCCGGGTCATCAGCATCTCGACGGTGCCGCCGCCGACCCGGCGCATCAGGTCGTCGCCGAGCGAGAGGTAGAACCGTGATTCGCCGGGGTCGCCCTGCCGGCCGGAGCGGCCACGCAACTGGTTGTCGATCCGCCGTGACTCATGACGCTCGGTGCCCAGCACGTACAGCCCACCGGCCTCGCGGACCTTCTCCGCCTCGGCCTTGCCCTTCTTGGTCGCCTCCTCGACCGCCTCGCCCCAGGCCGCCTCGTACTCCTCGGGCGTCTCGGTCGGGCTCAGCCCACGCGCCCGCAGGTCGAAGTCGGCGGTGAAGTCGACGTTGCCGCCCAGCACGATGTCGGTGCCGCGGCCGGCCATGTTGGTGGCCACCGTGACCGCTCCGGACCGGCCGGCCTGCGCGATGATCGCCGCCTCCCGGGCGTGGTTCTTGGCGTTCAGCACCTCGTGCGGCACCCCGGCGCGCAGCAGCAGCTTGCTCAGCAGCTCCGACTTCTCCACCGAGGCGGTGCCGACCAGCACCGGCTGGCCCTTCTCGTGCCGCTCGGCCAGATCGGTGACGACGGCGTCGAACTTGGCGTCCTCGGTCTTGTAGATCAGATCGGCCTCGTCGAGCCGCCGGATGGGCTTGTTCGGCGGGATCGGCACGACGCCGAGGTTGTAGGTCTGGTGCAGCTCCGCCGCCTCGGTCTGCGCGGTGCCCGTCATCCCGGAGAGCTTTTCGTACAGCCGGAAGTAGTTCTGCAGGGTGATGGTGGCCAGGGTCTGGTTCTCGGCCTTGATCTCGACGCCCTCTTTGGCCTCGATCGCCTGGTGCATGCCCTCGTTGTACCGCCGGCCGTGCAGCACCCGGCCGGTGAACTCGTCGACGATCAGCACCTCACCGGAGACCACGATGTAGTCGCGGTCCTTCTTGTACAGCTCCTTGGCCTTGAGCGCGTTGTTCAGGAAGCCGACCAGCGGGGTGTTGACCGATTCGTAGAGGTTCTCGATGCCGAGCGCCGCCTCGACCTTGGCGACGCCCTCCTCGCTGACCCCGATCGTCCGCTTGGACTCGTCGACCTCGTAGTCGCCGCCTTCCGCCACCCTCTTCGCCGCGGTTCAGCCTGGGGCACCAGGCGGGCGAATTCGGAGTACCACTTGGAGGACTGGTCGGCCGGGCCGGAGATGATCAACGGCGTACGCGCCTCGTCGATCAGGATCGAGTCGACCTCGTCGACGATCCCGAAATGGTGGCCGCGTTGCACCAGGTCGTTCTTGGACCAGGCCATGTTGTCGCGCAGGAAGTCGAAGCCGAACTCGTTGTTGGTCCCGTAGGTGATGTCGGCCGCGTACGCCGCCTTGCGCACGTCGGGGGTCTGCTGGGACAGGATGACGCCGACCTCGAGCCCGAGGAACCGGTGCACCCGGCCCATCCACTCGCTGTCCCGCTTGGCCAGGTAGTCGTTGGTGGTGACCAGGTGCACGCCCTTGCCCTCGAGGGCGTTGAGATAGGCCGGCAGGGTGGACACCAGGGTCTTGCCCTCGCCGGTCTTCATCTCGGCGATGTTGCCCAGGTGCAGCGCGGCGCCG
Source organism: uncultured Actinomycetota bacterium (assembly GCA_963695045.1). Taxonomy (GTDB): domain Bacteria; phylum Actinomycetota; class Actinomycetes; order Mycobacteriales; family Nakamurellaceae; genus Nakamurella. Next base: position 246,095 of record CAVOFW010000017.1, on the reverse strand, counting down.
CCCATCAACTGGACGTCGAAATGCCGCTGTCCGAGCGTCCGCTTGGCCGCCTCCCGCACCACGGCGAACGCCTCGACCAGCAGGTCGTCGGTGGTTTCACCGTTCTCGATGCGCTCCTTGAAGGCTGCGGTCTGGCCGCGCAGCTCGTCGTCGGACATCGCGATGTAGTCGTCTTCAACCGCGTTGATATGGCCCGCGATGGTGCGCAGACGTTTGAGTGTCTTTGCCTCGCCGACGCGGAGCAGTCTGCCAAGAACCACGTGTTTCACCCTCGGTTGGATCGTGCCTCGCCATGGAAGCGGCGCGAACATCAGGACGTTGAAAACCGCCAGCCGCCAGCCCCCAGCCGAATCCCGCTGTTTGCCGCAGTCGACCGGACCCGGGTTGGGTCCGGCCGTAACCATGGTAGGCGCACCGGCTCGGAGACGGGTCTGAGGAGCCGGCGACCCGGCCGGTCCACCCGACGGGCGACCCGGCCCGATCCACCCGCCGGCGCCCGGTCTCAGGTCAGCCGCAGCAATCCGTAGTCGAAGCCCTTGCGCCGATAAACGACCGAGGGCAGTCGCGATGTCGACGTCGATAGAACAGGTAGAAGTCGTGGCCGACCAGTTCCATCTGGAACAGCGCCTGGTCGACGGTGATCGGATCGGCGGGGTGGTCCTTGATCCGGACGACCTGCCCCGGTCCGCCGTCGGCGGCGGCCCAGGTGTCCTCGCGAGTCTCGGTCCGCCGCACCGTTGGTCGAGCCGTTCAGCCACGCGCCGTCGACCTCTTGCCCCTCGAGCACTGCCGTGCTCGTCGCCGCGCCGTTGGTGGACGCCGAGCCTGCCGCGGCGGTCACCAGGGGCGCTCCGCCGCCGAGGATCTCCTCCGGTGTGGCGGCGACCGCGGCGATCGGGGTGCGGGAGTGCTGGTGGTCGTGCCTGCGGTCCGCCGACCGGCGCAGTCGCGCCTCGAGCTTGGTGACCGCCGAATCGAGAGCCGCATAGAAGCTGTCCGCGCTGGCCTCCGCGCGGACGGCCGGCCCACGGCTGGCCAGGGTGATCTGCACTCGTTGGCAGGTCTTGGACTGCCGCCTGTTGGTCTCGTGGGAAAGTTCCACATCCACCCGAATGATCTTCGGGTCATAACGTTCGCTGCGATTCAGCTTCTCCGCGACATGCACGCGGAAATGCTCAGGAACCTCCACATTTCGGCCCTTGACGACGATGTCCACAAGTCCTCCTGTCTGGCAGGGAACTAAGAATCCCTACCGGCGCGCGCGGGAAAACGATGTCCCGGACCGCCGGCAATGTCGTCCGGGCTCACCCGGGATGACACGAACCTACCGCCACCGGGGTTTGACGCAAGAGCAATGCGGGGTGATCCGGCCACCGGAATGACCCAATCCGCTCCGCGTCACCGACCCTTGCCGAACCCGGTCGCGGCCGACGGATCCGTTACCTCACGTAGCTTATCGTTTACCTTCTGTGACACCGGAGTTCGCCTGCCGGATGGCTGCGCGTCAGCGGGTCATCGCGTGCCGATCCACCCGGGAACCGACGCCACGACCAGCACCCCGCAGACGTCGACGCCCGCCACCCGCAGCACCCGGCACGCTGCCGCGGTGGTCGCGCCGGTGGTCAGCACGTCGTCGATGACGACAACCCGGGCCCCGGTCGGGAGGCGCCGCCCCGGGCAGCCAGCGCACCCGGTCGGCGAGATTGGCCGCCCGCGCGGCGGCGTCCAGCCCGACCGAGTCCCTGGCCGATCCCGCGGTCACCAGGCATGGGGCGACCCCGGCCGGGTGGCCGCGCTCGGCGGCGAGCCGGGCCGCGGCGCCGGCCATCACGGTGACCGGATCGCCGCCTCTGGCCCTGGCGGCGGCACGTCTGCTGGGCGCGGGCACCAGCCAGATGGGCTCGGGCAGCAGGCCGAGCCGATGCAGCCGCAGCAGCCCGTTGCCGAGCGCCCGACCGAGGTGCGCCGGCAGATCGCGACGACCGTGCTCCTTGCCGGCCAGGATCGCCGAGCGCACCGGGTCGGTGTACCGGGTCAGTGCCCAGACCGGCGGGAGCCGGGCGGCACCGCCGCCGGCCGACTCCGGCAACCGGACCCGCCGGGGACGCCCACGCAGAGTGGCGTCGCATCCGGCGCACCAGGGCTCGGGTCCGCCGCAGCCGGGACAGGTGCGCGGCAGCACGAGATCCATCGCGGCCGCGACGCCGAGCCGGCCGGCCTGCAGGATCGAGGACCGGGGCACCGCCATTGGCCCACTCTGCGCGTTCGAGCGGACGGCCGGCGGCGCGGCGGAGAAATGTGGACAACCCGCAGCGCGTGCCCTCAGCCGCACCTGGTGCCTGCGGGCGGCGACCAGCGCACCGGCCGCGAAGCCCTCGATCCGGATGCCATCGCCGGCGCCGCCCTGCGATCGTCGTGGTGACCGGTCCGCCCGACCACGTCCGAGGTCGACTGCGGCCGCCCGTTGACGTACACGTCGATCCGGTCGACGCCCGCGACCTGCAGCGTCAGGGTGACGGTGCCGCCGGCGATCGTGGCGGATTGACGTCCAACCTGCGCACCGGCAACGCGGCCAGCAGGGCCCCGGCGTGGTCGAGCAGGTCCTTGTTGCCGCTGAGCACGTCGTCCCTGGTCATCGGGTGCAGCTCGTCGGGCACGACGCCGAGGTCCTCGACCGGGGTGCCGGCCAGGCCGCCGACCCGCAGCGTCCGCCTGATCGCCACCCGCATGTTCGCCCCGCCCGGCAGGTCCTTGAACGGCGACTGCGGATCGACGGCCGGAATCTCCAGGAGCTGCTTGAGCAGGGCGTGGGTCCACACGTTGGCGCCGCCGGCCCCGGTGTTCCGGATCCACCCCAAGGACGGGTCCGATCCGATGGTCCTGGAAGCCGGCGGCGAAGATGTCCGTCGCGGAGTAGCAGCGCGCATCCGTGACGAGCACGACCGGGCCGTGGTACCGCTGGCCGATCGCGTTGGCCCCGTCCTGCGGGCTGATCGGGAACGACGCCGAAAAGGCCGCACCGATTTCGGTCGCCTGGTCCAGCGACGCCACCCAGGGAGTGAGATCGATCTGGCCGGTCGGGTTGCCGTTGTGCTGGCGGCAAATCCGCCGGTTCAGCGCGGTGGCGGCGAACTGCACCGGTTCCGGAACAACCGGATGCGGGGTGAGCGTCTGCAGGGTGAACTCGCTGGCGAAGATATGGCCGCCGCCGTTCCCGCGAACGTCCAGGATCAGTCCGTTGTCCGGCAGTTGATCGACCAGCCGGATGAATTCGGCGACGAAGGCGTCGGGGTCGTTCACCGAAAACGTGAAGATCCGCAGGTGCCCGAAGGTGCCGGAGGCGGTCGTCACGGACCTGGCCCGGAACACCTGAGGCATGCTCGTCGGCAGATCTGAGCCTGCCCCGGCGAACTGTTCCTGCTGCACTGCCGGCCCGAAACCAGCCAGTCCGTACCCGGCGACATCCGGCGCGAACAGCAGAGTCTTCGCCCGGCCGATCTCGTCACCGCCGATGTCCACGCCGGAATTGGCCGCGGCCGGGCTCAACGCATCGACATCGGCGAAGGGCGGCAGGTTGTCGGCGACCAGCCAGTCCTGACGGAGCTCGTGGTCGGCCCCGTCGGTGCCGCGATAACCGACCACCACCCACTGTTCGACCGGCGGCAGGTGGCTGCGCAGCGACCTTACGGTCAGCGATTCCACGCCGCGCGCATGTCGCGCGGCGTCGTTGCTGCCCGCGAACCGGTCCGCGTTGAGCTCGACCGCCCGGTCGACGCTCATCCCGCTCCATGACGTCAGCTCCACCCCAGGGCCGAACCCTGGAGCCGAAAAGCCTTGTACCACGCGGGATACCACGTAGTGCGACCCGTCGGGTGCGTGGTATTCCTCCACCAGGAACGGCAGAAAGGCGACCTTGCTACTGAACGGCTGGGGCAGTAGGTAGTTGGTGTGCAGGTCGCGCAGCGAGTGGAAGATGGCGGACATCTCGGCGTGAAATCGCCACTCCGGCACCTCCCCGACCGTGCGCTGCCGGTCCAACCTGTCCCGCAGCAGCCGGAGCCGTTGCACCGGATTGACCGCGTGCATCGCCGACTTCATGGTCAGGTGCACATAGTTGTCGCCGAGCAGGACAAGAGCCTGATCGACCAGCCGGCGCCGGTCGTCGAGGCTCAGCGAACCAGCGACGCGGAGGAAATCCGCCAACGGTTGGGACGCGGATACCTGATCGCGGACCAGATCAGGGGCGTCCGACAGCAAACCGGTGTCGGAAGGGGTGGACGGGCGATCCACTGGGTGTGTCGGACGGTGCCTTTCCTTGTTCGGCGCAGTCTTACTCGCAGTTGTCACGGCGGTCCCTTCTCCTCGGCTTTCAGCGGGCGACGCGGATCCGGGCCCGCTGGGAACTGACAGTGATGACCGGAGCTGCGCTGTTCGCCAGCTCCTTACACACGTAATTCAGAGGACGCCGAGCGGAGCGGAAATACGACATATCCCCCAGTCGCTGAGTCTGTACGAGTGACGGGGCCTCCACGGCCGATCCGGCTCAGCTCAGCCGGTGGCCCGGCGGATCAGCGCGAGCAGGGCCCGCCCGTAGGCCTCCGACGGCTCGGCCCCCCAATACCCGGAAGCGCCCTCGGCGTGGTCGCCGGGCAGCACGGAGGTCACCCGATAACCCTCCTCGATGCGCTCCAGCGATCGGAACGACGAACCCAGCAGGCCGCGCAACTGGTCCTCCCGCGGCAGCCAGAGCGCGTCGGTGATCTCGGCAGCGTCCAGGGCCCATTCGGTCGTCCCGTTGAACCCGAGCACCGTGCCGGTGCGGGACTGCTGCGCCTCGACCACCATGTCGCTCAACGTGAAGACCTCGTCGTCGAAGGCGCCGGTGGTCAGCGTGAATCGATCGCCGGATGCCGGATGCCAGACCAGCCCGGCCTGCTTGAGCGCGGTCGCCAACTCGACGGAGATCACAGGTCCTCCCATTCGTCCGCGATCAGCTCGGGTAGAACGGCGACGAACCGTTCAGGAACGGCGGATCGGCCAGCGGGGACTTCCATTGACCGTCGGCCTGCGATCCTTCCAGCTCCCACACCCGCCCGCCGAAGGTGATCAACAACGGCTCACCGGGGGCCACCGCGAGCCCGTCGATGTCGCCGAACTTCCCCTGGTCGGTGATCTTCCGGGAATCGAAGCCGTCGATCGAGACATCCCAGAGGCTCCGGTAGGTGTTCGGCGTGGTCGACGCCGCCACCAGCAGCTCGCGGGAGTTGGCGAAGGCCACCGGACCGACATGCACCAGGTCCGGGCGCACCATCGTGAGCTGGGTGATCTCCAACGGGGCCTGCCCGGAACCGGCGTCCGCCGCCGGATCGGTCGGTGCCGGCGCCGGTGGTCGCGGCGGGCGCCGAGTCGGTCGATGCCGGGGTCAGCACCCCCAAGTACAGCCGTTCGCCCGCGACGACGGCCACCCGGACACCGTCCGGCGACAGCGTGAGTGCGGTGATCGGACCCTTCCCGGCGAATTCGTCGGAGCCGACCCGCTCCCGGCTCGGGTTGCCGGTGGTCGATACCCGATACACCTCGGGCTTGGTCGCGCCATTCTGGACGACCCACGCCTCGTCACCGCCGTGGGTGAAGCTGGGCTGGGTGATGGTGCCGGCCTGCAGCACCGGGTCGGCCCGGTCCGTTTGCTGGGGACGGACCATCAGCAGCGCCTGGTCCCCGCTGGGATCGGCCGCCACCGCGGCGATCGCGCCGGTGGCGGACGACTTGGCCGCGCTGGTCACCGACCGCAGCACCACTGCCCAGCGGGCCGGGCATGGGCTGACCGTCCAGCAATCCGACGATCGCCCCGGCGGGGTTCACGTAGAACGGGTCCGATGCCACCTGCCCGGTGCCGGCGAGCCGGTCGGGATCGAACGACGACACCGAGTTGATCGTGTAGACCGGCTGCGCCGGGATCGAGCGCCTCACCGTCCACGGTGATCCCGATCCGCGGTGAGGTCGGCGACAGGGTCCAGACCAGCTGGGCGGCCAACGCGCGGCGCGCCTCCGGCGTCGAGACGTCAACCCCGGTGAGGTCGACCTGCAGCACGCCCTCGGCGTCCACCGAGGGATTCGACCGGAGCGCCGACTTCGCGGTGAACTGGGTGTGCACCGCTGCCGGCCAGCGCCGCGCTCGGTCCGTGGATCAGCATCGAGATCAGCCGGTTGGCCCGGTTGGCCGGGGTCTGGCCGATCACCACATGCCGGACGTCCGGCACCACGCCGGTTCCGGTCGGGTCGAGGAAGTACAGCACCCGCTGCCGGAACGCCGCGGAGAACTCCGAATTCGTCACCAGCAGCTCCGGTGGCGGGTCGCTGATCCGCCATTGCCCGTCGACCAGAACCAGGTGCACCGCCCGGGCGTAGGACTGCGGGGCGTCCGGTGTGGAACGACCGGTCGACGTCCAGCGAGCCGGGCGAAAGACCGCTGACCGTCACCGTTCCCGGCTGGTTGATCGCCACGTCGGTGCGGTAGCCGTCACCCAGCACCACCACCGGCATGGCGCTGGGCTGCCAGTTGGCCTGCGCATCCGGGGTGAGGTACTGCCGGGCGGCGGCGAAGCTCGACCCGGATGCGGTGTCCAGGTCGGGCCGCGCGGTGGCCGCAATGAAACCGCGGACGATCTGGTCGGGTTGCTGGCCCGGCGTCGGTGCGTCCGGCGCGACGGGCGCGACCTGGTCCGCGATCTGCGTGACGTCGAACGCGGCGCTCGAACCGGGCACCCCGGAGCAGGCGGCGGCGACCAGGGCCAGCACGAGAACGGCAGCCAAGGCGGTCACCCGGCGAACGGCGTGAGCGGCAGCTTTCGCTCGCTGCCGATCATCCGGCGACGTCATGTGCGCCCACCCAGCACGCTGGACACCGACGATGGCGTCGGGACGTGGTCACCAGCGGCGGATTCCTGCTCGTGGCCGGCGATCAGCTCGGCACCTGGCTGATCGGTGGACGACAGGGCCGCGGTCGGGCCGGCCTCCGGCACGGTCGCCGGATGCAATTCGTCATCGCTCGGTGCGGCCTTCAGGGTGCCGTCCTCGACCATCATCCGGACGCCTTCGACCGGGATGCCCTCGGCGACGGCCGCTTCCTGCACCTCGATCGCCGGGGCGGGCGCGTCGGCGCCGATCCGCAGCGGCAGCGGGGACTGGGTGATCAATCCGCCGTGCTTGCGGGGCAGGGTCAGCCGGAACCTGGCGCCCTCCCCCGGCGCGCCGGAGGCCTGCAGCCACCCGCCGTGCAGTCGGGCGTCCTCCAGCGAGATCGCCAGCCCCAGCCCGGTGCCGCCGGTCTGCCGCTGCCGTGACGGGTCGGCCCGCCAGAACCGGTTGAAGACCAGGCCGGCCTCACCCGGACGCAGCCCGACCCCGTGGTCGGTCACGGTGATCGCCAGCACGTCGTCGTCGGCCGCGAGCTCCAGTTCCACCGGTTTGCCGTCCGCATGGTCGATCGCGTTGTAGATCAGGTTCCGCAGGATCCGGTCCACCCGGCGGACATCGATCTCCGCCACCACCGGATGATCGGGCACGATCGTCACGATCTCGATCCCGAACTGCTCGGCGAGCGACGACGCCGTCGCGATCGCGGTGTTGATGCTGGATCTGATGTCGATGGGCTCGGCGCTCAATTCGGCCATCCCGGCGTCATACCGGCTGATCTCCAGCAGGTCGGCCAGCAGCGACTCGAACCGGTCGAGCTCGTCGACCATCAATTCGGTGGCCCTGGACAGGTGCGGCGGGAAGTCCTCCCGCCCGGCGTGCAGCACGTCGGCCGCCATCCGGACGGTGGTCAGCGGAGTGCGCAGCTCGTGCGACACGTCGGAGGTGAACCGGCGCTGCAGCTTGCCGAACTCCTCCAGCTGCCGGATCTGCACCCGGATCGCCTCGGCCATCCCGTTGAACGAGCTGGCCAGCGTGGTCAATTCGATCGGGCCGCTGACGGGCATCCGTTCGGCCAGGTCGCCGGCGGCGAGCTTGCGGGCGCTGGACGCCGCCCGGCGCACCGGCCGCACCACCTGCGAGGCCACCAGGGCCGAGATCAGCGTCAGCGCCAGGGCCAGCACGATGCCGCCGACCAGCAGGGTCCGCTGCACCACCTGCACGGTGCCGAGCTCACCGGCCAGCGGAAAGATCAGGTAGACCTCGAAGGAGTCGGTGCTGGTCCTGGCCGGGCTGCCCATCACCAGGGCCGGAATGCTCTGCCCCTCGCGCTGGATGGTCGTGTACTGGTAGGCCACCTGGCCCTGCCCGACCCTGGCCCGCAGTTCCGCCGGTACGTCCCCGATCGGCTGCGCGATGCTCAGGTCGGCCTCGGTGCCGATCCGGCTGGGTACCACCACCGGCTCGAAGACGCCGGCAGTCGAGCCCTGCGCACCGGACGACCCGTCGGCGCGGCCGATCTCCGCCAGGGCCAGCCGCAACTGTTCACGCAGCGAACTGGGGTCCGAGTCGGCACCGGACAGGCTGGTCTGCACGGTCTGCCGAGCGCTGTCGATCTCGGCCGTCGCCGCGTCGACCTTCGAGCGCAGCAGCCCGGTGGTGATCTGCTGCTGCAGGATCAGCCCGAGCGTGACCATCACGATCGTGGACAACGACAGGGTCAGCACCACGACCCGCACCAGCAGGGACCGGCTCCAGAACACCACCCTGATCCGCGCCCGCTCGAAGTGCGTGCCGAAGCCTGCGCGAGCAACGTCGCTGTCTTGTCCGTGGCTCCGAACTGCCGTGCCCGGCGTCTCGCGGCGCCGGTGCCGTCACGGCGGGCTGGTGGTCACGACGTTCCGGCCCGATACCCGACGCCGCGGACCGTCACCACCACCTCGGGATGCTCGGGATCCTTCTCGATCTTCGACCGCAGTCGCTGCACGTGCACATTGACCAGCCGGGTGTCCGCGGCGTGCCGGTACCCCCAGACCTGCTCGAGCAGCACCTCGCGGGTGAACACCTGGCGGGGCTTGCGGGCGAGCGCGACCAGCAGGTCGAACTCCAGCGGGGTGAGCGAGATCGGCTCGCCGTCCCTGGTCACCTGGTGGCCGGGCACGTCGACCTCGACGTCGGCCACCCGCAGCCGTTCGGCCGAGCCGACGTCGGCCCTGCGAAGCCGGGCCCTGATCCGTGCGGTCAGCTCCTTGGGCTTGAACGGCTTCATCACGTAGTCGTCCGCGCCCGACTCCAGGCCGAGCACCACGTCGACGGTGTCGGTCTTCGCGGTCAGCATGATGATCGGGATTCCGGATTCGGCCCTGATCTCCTTGCAGACGTCCAGACCGGACAACCCGGGCAGCATCAGGTCCAACAACACCAGGTCGGGGTGCACCTCCCGGAAGGCGTCCAGCGCCTTCGCTCCGTCCCGCACGACGGCGGTGTCGAAACCCTCCCCGCGCAGCACGATCGTCAGCATTTCAGCCAGGGCAGGGTCATCGTCGACCACCAACACACGTGCTCTCATACCGTCCATGGTGTCATCCCGCGCAGGTGAGCGGGGTTTCACCGCGCTGAGGATCGCGTCCGAAGGGGCTCACCGGTGCCTGCCGACTCACCTGCCGGGCCGCCGCCCTGGCCGGGCGTTCGCGCTCGACATGGGACCATGTGCGGGTGAGCATTCCCCGATATCCGAGCCCCGGGCCCTACGACGGATCGGCCGCCCAGGGGTCGTGGGAGCAGCCGGGCATCATCCCGCTGCGGCCGATGACCGTCGGCGACATCCTCAGCGCGGGGTTCGCGGTGCTCCGCCGGCATCTGCTGCCACTCGGCGGCGCCGCGGTGCTGGTGGCCGCGATCAGCACCTGCCTCACCTTCGGCAGCCTGGCGCTCAGCGGCAGCCTGCAGGCCTACGCCGACGGGCTCTGGCTGCAGGACATCCTCAGCGGGAAGACGACGTCGCTGCCCGGCGGGATTCTGCTGTCCACCCTGCTCGGCCTGCTGGTGACAACGATCGGCGCACCGATCGTCGCGGGCTTCGCCAGCGCCTACACCGGCGCCCAGGCGCTCGGTCACGACGGCCGGGGCGCGGTCACCGAGCGACTGCGCGGCCGCTCGGGCGTATTGCTGGGCGTCGCGGCCATCGTCGGGCTGAGCGTCACCGTCGGCCTGATGTTGTTGATCGTGCCGGGGGTCATCGCCTACCTGATCCTGGTGCTCGCCGCGCCCGTGGCCGTCATGGAGCGTGGCTCGGTGGGCGCGTCGCTGCGGCGCAGTTCGATCCTCACCCGCGGGCATCGCGGTCGGATCTTCGCCGCCGTAGCGCTGGCCATGATCACCGGGACGATTGCCAGCGCCTTCGCGGCGTTCATCGCCGGGGCCCTGGTCGGCCAGGCGTCATCCGGCACCGCGCTGGTCGTCACCGAATTCGTCTCGGTGCTGGTGGGTGGGTTGGCCGCGGCCTGGACCGGAGCCGTCGTCGCGGTGCTGTACGTCGACGTCCGGATCCGGACAGAGCACCTGGATCAGGCGCTGCGGGCGGCGGCCGCGGCGGAGCGCTCCCGGCTCAACCCGCCAACCCAGCCGGGATACTGACCGACCCGTCGGGCTCCGGGGTGAGCACGCTCCACGACGACAGATAGCTCTCACCGGCCAGCTGGGCATACATCGCACCCGTGCGTTGCTGCAGCCCGGCGTCGGATTCGAAGGTGTCCAGCGCCCGGTCGGCGTTGCCTGCTGCCCGATCGCGGGCCCGTTCCGCCGCCACCTGCAGCGGGGTGGCCAGCAGGATCTGGTGGTCGGGAGCGGGGACCCCGAACCGGTCGAGTTCGATGGCGCGCACCCACTCGGCGAACCCGGTCGTCACCTGCGGACCGCCCAACCTCGCCGACCCGTAGGCGGCGTTCGACGTCACGTACCGGTCCAGCAGCACGACGTCATGGCCGGCCAGCAGGTCGCGGATCCGCGGTGCCGCCGCGCGCCGATCCAGCGCGAACAGCAGGGCCGGTCCGTAGACCGAGTCCGACAGGTCGCCCAGCCTGCCGTACAGCGCGTCACGCACCAGGTCGGCGTGCACGTCGATGCCGTAGCGGGGAAATGCCATCGTCGCGACGGTGCGACCGACGTCGGTCCACCGCTTGGCCAGGGACTCGGTGAGCGTGCGCTTGCCCGAGCCGTCCAGCCCCTCGATGACGATCAGTCGGCCCACGCCGTGCACCCTACGGTCCCGCCAGCTCAACCAGATCCGTCGGCTGCAGCCGAACCTGTCATCGGACCGTTACACCCGGTTACTATGCGAGCCATCCCCGCCGGTGGCAGGGTTCATCACGTGACCACCGCAAAGCCTCTACCGCAGCCGGCGCCCGAGTATCACAAGACCTTCTTCGGGCAGCCCCGACAACTGGCGACGCTGTTCTCGGTCGAGATGTGGGAACGGTTCTCCTTCTACGGCATGCAGGGCATCCTGCTGATCTACCTGTACTACTCGATCAGCGACGGCGGCCTCGGCCTGGACCGGGTCGCGTCGACCAGCATCGTCGGCGCCTACGGCGGGCTGGTGTACCTGTCCACCATTCTGGGCGCGTGGCTCGCCGACCGGATCATCGGCGCCGAGAAGACCCTGTTCTATGCGGCCGCGCTGGTGATGTGCGGGCACATCGCGCTCTCACTGATCCCCGGTATCACCGGGGTCGGCGTCGGCCTGGTGCTGATCGCGTTCGGCAGCGGCGGGGTGAAGGCGAACGCGACGTCGCTGGTCGGCACGCTGTATTCCGCCGACGATCCGCGGCGCGATGCCGGCTTCTCGATCTACTACTTCGGCATCAACCTGGGTGCCTTCCTTGGCCCGCTGCTGACCGGGCTGCTGCAGACCAACGCCGGCTTCCACTGGGGGTTCGGCCTGGCCGCCGTCGGGATGGCCATCGGGTTGACCATCTACGCGATGGGCCGCAAGAACCTGCCCGAGAGCTCCCACCACATCCCGAACCCGCTGCCCGCGAACCGGCGGCTGCCCGTCATCGGCGCGGCCGTGGTCGGCGTTGTGCTGATCGCGATCCTGGCGTTGACCGGCGTGCTCAGTGCCGACCGGCTCGCCACCATCGTCGTCTTCATCACGATCATCGCGGCGATCGTCTATTTCGCGGTGATCCTGAGCAGCAAGAAGATCACCAAGATCGAGCGCCGCCGGGTGTACTCGTTCATCCCGATGTTCATCGTCAGCGCCGTGTTCTGGTCGCTGTACCAGCAGCAGTTCACCGTCGTCACCGAGTACTCCGACAAGCAGTTGAACCGCAACATCTTCGGCTGGGAGATGCCGGTCAGCTGGGTGCAGTCGATCAACCCGGTGTTCGTGATGATCCTGTCCCTGGTGTTCGCCTGGATCTGGACGAAGATGGGCGACCGGCAGCCACCGACCCCGATCAAGTTCGCGGCCGGCGTCATCGTGATGGGGATTGCCTTCCTGCTGTTCATCCCGATGGCCAGCACGGTGCCGAACAGCGCGCCGCTGCTGGGTCTGGTCGGGGTGCTCTTCGTCTTCACCGTCGCGGAGTTGCTGATCTCCCCGGTCAGCCTGTCGCTGGCCACCAAGCTGGCGCCGGAGGTCTTCCACACCCAGATGGTGGCGCTGCTGTTCCTGTCCATCGCGCTCGGCACGGCCATGGCCGGGGTGCTCGCCGAGTACTACAACGACGAAAACCAGGTGGCGTACTTCGGCATTCTGGGCGGCATCGCGATCGTCGTCGGGATCGTGTTGATCATCTTCACCGCGCCGATCAGGAAGCTGATGAGCGGGGTGCGCTGACCCCCTCGGCCAGCGGGACAGGCCCCGTCGTGTTGGATGGACGGCATGTCAGCAGCCAACTCGAGCAAGCCCGTCGTCGATTTTCCCAATGGCGAACCGCCGACCGTCCTGGAAATCACCGATATCACCGTCGGCGACGGCGCCGAGGCCAAGCCCGGCGGCACGGTCCGCGTGCACTACCTGGGTGTGGAGTTCGCGTCCGGTGAGGAGTTCGATTCGTCCTGGAACCGCGGCGAATCCATCGAGTTCCCGCTGCGCGGCCTGATCAAGGGCTGGCAGGACGGGATTCCCGGGATGAAGGTCGGCGGCCGGCGGCAGCTGACGATTCCGCCGGAGCTCGCCTACGGACCGAAGGGCGGCGGCCACCGGCTGAGCGGGCAGACGCTGATCTTCGTCATCGATCTTCTGGACGTGAAGTAGACCCACCGCCTGTACCCACCCCCGCCGAGTGACATCCCAGCAGGCACTTCGGGTCCGTCATCGCTCGAAATCCCTGCTCAGGTGACACTCGGCCGCCGAGGACGACAAGGGCCCGCCTCCGGAGACATGCTCCGGAAGCGGGCCTTTCGTCGCAGGTGGCTGCGAGAACCTCAGTACCGGTAGTGATCCGGCTTGAACGGCCCCTCGACGTCGACGCCGATGTACTCCGCCTGGTCCTTGGTGAGCTTGGTCAGCTCGCCGCCCAGCGCCTCGACGTGGATCTTGGCGACCTTCTCGTCCAGGTGTTTCGGCAGCCGGTAGACCTCCCTGTCCCACTCATCGGGCTTGGTGAACAGCTCGATCTGGGCGATCACCTGGTTGGAGAACGACGCGCTCATCACGAACGACGGGTGGCCGGTCGCGTTGCCCAGGTTCAGCAGCCGTCCCTCGGACAGCACGATCACGGTGTGGCCGTCGGCGAACCGCCACTCGTCGACCTGCGGTTTGATCTCGATCCGGGACGCGCCGGACCGGGCCAGTCCGGCCATGTCGATCTCGTTGTCGAAGTGACCGATGTTGCCCAGGATCGCCTGGTGCTTCATCCGCCTCATGTGATCGACACCGATGATGTCCTTGTTGCCGGTGGTGGTGATGATGATGTCGGCCCGATCGACGGCCTTCTCGACGGTCGTCACCTCGTAGCCGTCCATCAGCGCCTGCAGCGCGCAGATCGGGTCGACCTCGGCGATGATCACCCGCGCGCCCTGGCCGCGCAGCGACTCCGCCGACCCCTTGCCGACGTCGCCGTAACCGACGACGAGAGCGACCTTGCCGCCGATCAGCACGTCGGTGCCCCGGTTGATGCCGTCGATCAGCGAGTGCCGGACGCCGTACTTGTTGTCGAACTTGCTCTTGGTGACCGCGTCGTTGACGTTGATCGCCGGGAACAGCAGCTCGCCCGCGGCGGCCAGCTGGTACAGCCGGTTGACCCCGGTGGTGGTCTCCTCGGTGACGCCCTTGATGGTGGGCGCGGTCCGGGTGTAGTAGGTCGGGTCGTTCGCCAGACTGGCCCGGAGCAGGTCGAGGATGACGGCGTACTCCTCTGAGTCGTCGTCCTCGGTCGGCGGCACAACGCCGGCCTTCTCGTACTGCACGCCCTTGTGGATCAGCAGCGTGGCATCGCCGCCATCGTCGAGGATCATGTTGGGGCCCAAACCGTCTGGCCAGCGCAGCATCTGATCCGTGCACCACCAGTATTCGGGCAGCGTCTCGCCCTTCCAGGCGAAGACCGGCACACCGGACGGCGCCTCGGGGGTGCCGTAGCGGCCGACGGCGATGGCCGCGGCCGCGTGGTCCTGGGTGGAGAAGATGTTGCAGGACGCCCAGCGGACGTCGGCGCCGAGATCGACCAGAGTCTCGATCAGCACGGCGGTCTGCACGGTCATGTGCAGCGAGCCGGACACCCGGGCCCCGGCCAGCGGCCGGACCTCGGAGTACTCACGGCGCAGGGCCATCAGGCCGGGCATCTCGTGTTCGGCGAGGGTGATTTCCTTGCGGCCGAAGTCGGCCAGGGCAAGTGACGCGACCTTGAAGTCGAGATCGCCGTACCGATCGACCGTCAGGTCGGTGGCAGGCAGCGTTGATGCGGACAATGGTGCTCCTCAGGGTGCTCGGGCAGCGCCGCTCGATGCGACGCGGGTTGCCGGACTCGGGATCAACCCTGCACCGGACGCCCCAGCGTCATTCCAACCGCGGGGCGTGCATGTCACCGCTCAGGATACCGGGCCATTGCCTGGTCCGGCGCATCTGCCGATCGCGCCAGCGGGTCGCACACCCCGGTCAGTCGTCTTCCGGAACGTACTTGACTCGGGTGACGAACAGCCCGACGGCCAACCCGATGCCGCCGCCGACCAGCAGGGGAACCGGAAAAGCGCTGCCGATGATCGAGACGGCCAGTCCGAGCAACAGCCCGCTGACCGTCCAGATCAAGATGGCGGGCCAGCGCGGCTCGAGTTCATTTGGATCGTTTCTCACTGGGCAACCGTAGCCGCGCAGTCGGGGTGGAATCCCCACCCCGCGGATCTGCGACCATTCGATCAGGCCCGGACGTCGTACCCTGCCCGGGCAGCGGAAGGATGCACTTCATGAATCAGGACGAGGCGAGTCTCGCAGGCAGCGACGAGGCCAGCATGGCTCGTCGCGTCGAAGCATCACCCGGCCCCGTCAGTCGCAACGACATGCCGAGCCCAACGGGGCCGGTCGGCGACTCCCCGCTCGATGATTCAACGCTCGATGACGGACCGGATGCCGGGGCCGCCGACGAGCCACGTGGACGCGACTACACGTCCGCGGTCTATGGTTCCGTACTCGCGGCCACGGTGGTGGTCAGCGCCGGCGACCTGCGTTCACCAGCGGCGCTGTCGACCCTGCTGATCGTCAGCGGCGTCGTGTTCTGGATCGCACATGTCTATGCCGCCACCGTGTCCGGCAGGCACGGCGGGTGGCACCTCGGATCGATCCGGACCGGAATGAAGCACGAATGGCCCGTCGCCTTCGCCGCCGTGCCGCCGGCCATCGCGGCGGCCGTCAGTGGGCTAGTGCCGCATATCTCGGTCACCGACGGCGTCTGGGCGGCCCTGGTGGTGGCCATCGGGGAGCAACAACTCTGGGGTTACGCGGCGGTCCGGCACGCGAAGCTGCGAGGAGCAGCGTTGACCGGCACGATCTTGCTCAACGTGTTCATGGGCTTCATCATCGTTGGGCTGAAGATCGCCGTCGGCGGCCACTGACCTCGGTTGATTCTGGCTTTGTGCGGCGCTTCGGCCCGCCTCATGCGGTCGGCATCAGCTCCGGCTTCCGGGCGGCAGGCGACACGATGCCGGCGACGGCCACCAACGCCAGCACCATGAGCAACGCGTTCAGCAGCCCGACATGCTCACCGACGAAGCCGACCAGCGGCGGGCCGACCAGGAACGCCAGGTAGCCGATGGTGGCGACCGCGCTGACCCGTGCGGCGGCATTCCGCGGGTCGTCGGCGGCCGCGGACATGCCGACCGGGAAGCCCAGCGCGGAGCCGAGCCCCCACAACACGACGCCGATCCCGGCCAGCCAGGCGACCGGCGCGAAGATGACCACAACCAGCCCGACCCCGGCCAGCACGGCAGAGACCCGCAGCACCGGAACCCGGCCGAAGCGGTCGAGCAGGTAGACGCCGAACACCCGGCCGGCCGTCATGGCCGTCACGAAGATGCCGAAGACCAGAGCGCCGGTCGCATTGCCGACGCCGTGGCCGTCGACCATGGCGAGCGCCAGCCAGTCGTTGGCGGAGCCCTCGGCGAACGCCATGCCGAGCACAATCAGACCGATCAGCAGGGTCCGACGGTCGCGCCAGATGCCGAGCCGCGAGCGCCAGCCGCCTTCCGTCGAGGAGGCTGCGTCCTGCTCGGCGATCGCGGTCGCGGCCGGGTCGATCTGCAGGTAGCGCACCGTGAACACCGCGCCGACGAAGAGCACCAGCGCCGATCACCGAGAGATGAGCGACGATCGACACTCCGGCGAACTCGGCCGCGGCACCGAGCGCGGCGCCGAGGATCGTGCCGCCACTGAACATGGCGTGGAACAGCGGCATGACGGTGCGATCGAGGGCCCGCTCGTTGGCGGCACCCTCGACGTTCATCGAGACGTCGCACGCGCCCATGCCCAGCCCGAAGATCGCGAGCCCGGTGACCACGAGTGCGCTGGTCGTCATGGTCGCGCCGACTCCGGTCAAGATCATCCCGAAGCCCATCGCAATGAGGCACGTCCTGATCGTGGCGGCCGAACCGATCCGAGCCAGCAGGTGACTGGAGAACGTCAGCCCAACGATCGAACCGACGGCCAGCGCGAACACGATCAGGCCCATCTCGAACGTGCTGGCGCCGAGCGCGTCCCGGATGGACGGCGTGCGGGACACCCAACTGGCCATCGCGACGCCGCACAGCGCAAAGATCACGAAGACCGCGTTGCGCCACGCAACGATCTGCGGACGGCTGAGCGCGACGGTTGCTGCTGGGCTCGGGAAGGGCGCGGGGTGGGACACGGGACAACCTCAGGTTCTGGTCGGGCGGGGTCTTCGCTGAAAGGTCGGGCAGGGTCTTTGCGGAAAGACGGAATCGAATCGATTCGATGACGATAAAGGGCCGCGCCGGTGCAGGTCAAGGCATCGCAGGGTCGACTGCCTCACAGTGAGGATCGGCTCGTGCACCGGCCTGCCCGAATCGTTCCGACTACCCTGGCGGCATGCCTCCGGCCGGACCCACTCCTGCCACACCAGCCGCACCAGCCACACCAGCCACACCAGCCACACCAGCCACACCAGCCACACCAGCCACACCAGCCGCACCAGCCACACCAGCCACACCAGCCACACCAGCCACACCAGCCACAGCCCCCAGCCACACCAGCCAAGCGCACCACTTTGGCCCAGGTGGCGGCACTCGCCGGCGTCTCGGTGTCCACCGCTTCTCTCGCCTACAGCGGATCCGGGCCGGTCTCGAACGCGACCCGGGACAAGGTCCTCGCCGCGGCCGAATCATTGCAGTACGGCGGCCCCGACCCTCGGGGTCGATCGCTCCGGCAGGGCCGCTCGGGCATCATCGGTGTCGTCATGGAGGAGCGGGTGCTCGCCGCATTTCGCGACCCGATCCGGATCGCCGTGCTCGACGGCATCGCCCAGGAAACCACCGCCGACGGCCGCGGCCTGCTGCTGCTCACCGACGTCGCCGAGAGTGCACTGGCGATGGAGTCCGCATCCATGGACGGCGTCATCCTGCTCGGTTGCAGCACGCGCAGCGGCCGGGCCATCGACATTCAACGCCGGCGGGCGATCCCCGGGGTTGCGCTCGGCGGGCCGGTGTTCCCTGGCGTGCTGACCATCTCGCTGGACGATGACGCCGCCAGTGAAGTCGCCGCCAGGCACCTTGCCGGGCTCGGACATACGAACGTGGCCATCGTGGCCCTGCCGCTCGACGGCTCCGACGGAAAGCGCGGCGCCTTGACGCCCGACCGTGAATTGGCGGGGAACATCCAGGTCACGCTCGATCGACTCCGCGGGGTTCGAACGGTCTTTCCCGACAGCGGTGGCGTGGTCACCACCGGCAGCTACGTCGAGGAGGGAATCATCGCCGGCCATGCATTGCTGGACGATCCCGACCACCGACCGACGGCCATCCTGGCGCAGAGCGACCTGTTGGCAGCCGGCGTGATCAAGGCCGCCGAAGAACTCGGCGTGAATGTGCCCGGCGACCTCAGCGTCGTCGGCTTTGACGGCATCGCGCTGGACCGGATCGTTCCGCACGACCTGACCACCATGGTCCAACCTGCTGCCGAGCAGGGTCGGGCCGCTGGGCGCGCCGTCCTCGACCTGCTCGAGGGCGGTCACCCGGAGTCCGTCCGGTTCGCCAGTACCTTCCATCTCGGTGCGACCACCGGGCCGCCACGGAGCACCTGACCCGGTTGGTGTCCGGCGGTCCGCAGCGTCGCTCGCGTACCGCGAATTGCCGCGCCGCAACCGATTCCGAAATCACTTCCTGTGCGCTACCTATGTGCCGAACGGGGACCTGAGAAGGACTACGCGATGCCCAACGTGGTCGATGATCCACCCGAGACGCTCGTCGGGCGACGAGCCGAGCGCGCTGCGCTGCGCCAGTTGGCGCTGGACGTCCGGGGCGGCGCCAGCCGCGTTCTGGTGCTGCACGGCGACGCCGGGATCGGCAAGACAGCACTGCTGGATGATCTGGCCGCTGCCGCACAGGGCACTGCCGTCGCCCGGCTGGTCGGGGCTGAGGCGGAAGCTGATCTGCCCTTCGCCGCGATCCAACGGCTCACCGCCGCGCATCTGCGCGATCAGATCAGCATCCCTCGCCCACAACGCGACGCCCTCGCGATCGCGATCGGGCTCGAGAGCGGTCCCCCAACGGACCGGCTTCTCGTCGGTCTCTCGGTGCTCTCGCTGCTCACCGAAATTGCCCGAGCCCAACCATTACTGGTGTTGGTGGACGATGCGTACTGGCTGGACCAGGAGTCGATCGACGCGTTGGCGTTGGTGGCGCGTCGCCTCGACCACGAGGCCGTCGGTCTGATTCTCTGCCGCCGCAGCGAGCAGCCGGTCAGCGCCTTCGACGGACTTCCCGAATCTCCGGCTGGGCAGTCTCGAGCACCCGGACGCGTTGACCCTGCTCGGTGGAACGGTGAGACAACCACTACAGCAACGGATCTCCAGCCAGATTGTCACCGCGACGGCTGGCAGCATTCGGTGGGCGCCGATCGGTAAGGCCATCGACGTCACAGTCTGAGCGTGGCTCTATTGGTGGCGCGTGCGGTAGATACGGGTTGGGACGGCCATCGAGGTCGGGGTCCGAGAATGGCGTCTCAGTGGCGCCGCTTTCGCCGGGACACCGCACTACGCCGGCCCGCACTCGTCAGGAGGCGACAGGGCCCGGACGCGACGCGCCCCGCGGCGGATCACGCCGCCGGACACCCGCAGCACCGGGCAACGCGGCGCCCGCCGCAAACCGCCTCAGCACTCGCCACGCAGTGCTCCGCCCGGCAGCACCACATCGGACCACTCCGCGCACGTCTCCGCTGTACAGCCGACCCCTGACGACTCCACCGCACCTCCATTCGTAGCGCGCCCAGGGCCCCGCACTGCGCCGTTTGACCACCGACGGACGCACCTCCTCATCCGGCGTTGAGGGCGCTGTCGGGGTTGGTCTCTACCCTGACTCCAGGAAGGGCATTCGAAGCGGGGAAAGCTCGTATCCTCCTCGAATCAGTGTAGACATACGTTCGATACAGGGCTAGGATAAGGTATGTTCACGTCGACGGTCACAGCGGGGGAGCGGGTCGCTCTGTGGTCCCCGGGTGGCGTCGAACCCGAACCGAGGCTGCGGGTGCTGCTCCCCGGTGAGGGCGAATCCGCGCGCACCCAGGCCACCACCGCGGTGTTCGTGCCGTCGGTGCAGCAGGCATCCCGGCCGCGGTCCGCCGGTCGGTCAACGGCAGCGGCGCTCGACGCCGAGCGAAGGTCCGGGCCGTCATCCGTGCGTCCCGGCAGGACCGCGCCGGGTCGCCGGTCGGTGGTGTTGCCCGGTGACCCGTCCCCGATGGACACGGCGCGCGCGGAGTTCCTCGGCCCCGGCTGCGGGGCGGCCACCGAAACCGACCGGGACATCGGCGCACCGGCTCGGGGTCACCCCCGGGGTGACCGAGGTCGGGCACGCGTTGATCGAACTCGGCTGCTGGCGCACCCACATCGCCGGTCTGCCACCCGGGACCGGAGCTGGTCACCGCGTTGGCCCGCCGCCCCGACGCTTTGGCCCCGGCGCCGCTGACCGACCCGGATCAGGCGCTCGCCACCGCGGTCACCGCCCGGCAACGCCGAGCTGTCGCAGCGGGTGGTCACCGGGTGGGCGAACGCCGTGCTGGAATCGATCACCGCCCGCAACCGGGTGCTGTCCTGGTTGCAGGCCGAGCAGTACACCGACCTGGCGATGCTGTCCTGCCACTACCCCGGGCTGGCGGAGATGCTGCCCACCGAGATCGCGTTCGCGGTGCGCAGCAGCGAAGCCGCCGCCGGCAGCGCGATCTCCACCGCCCGCGCGTTCGCCACCCGGTTGCCCGGCACCCTGCACGCCCTGCAGCAGGGGCTGATCGACGTCGACCATGCCATCGCGGTGGCCAGGGCCACCGGCACCACCACCGCCCAGGTCGCCGCCCAGGTGGAGAACGACGTGCTGCCGGAGGTCACCAGCCCGGGCAGCAGCACCACCCCCGAGCAACTCCGCCGCCGCGCCGCCCGCCGGGTCATCGCCCGGGACCCGGACGGCGCCGCCGACCGGCACGCCGCCGCGGCGAAGGACCGGTTGATGACCAGGTGGGGTGAGGACGACGGGATGGCCGGGCTCCGGGTGATCGCCCCCGCGGAGCAGATCGCCGCGATCTGGGAGGCCAGCACCGCGATGGCCGACGCCCGCAAAACCGCCGGCGACCCACGGCCCCTCGGTGCCCGCCGGGTCGACGCCCTCACCGACGTCTGCACCCACATCCTGGGCGGCACCATCGGCGTCATCCCCACCGACAAGCCCACCAAGCCAGCACCCGGCAACGGTGACACCACCGCCAGCGACACCACGGCCACCGCACGCGACACGCCACCGGCACCGCCGACGCACCGAACACCGATGCGTCGACGCCGACCAGGCCGCACCGCACGGCCACCGACAGCACCTGCGGCGCCGCCGACCCAGCCGACACCGAGCCCAGCGAAAATGGCCCGACCTGCGAAAACAACCCGGCAAGCGCAGACACCGACGCCCAGACAGACACCAGCACAACGCCGGCCACCGACACAACAACCAGCAACAACGACAGCGCCGCCACCCCGACAGCGGTGACGACACGACCGTGCCCAGCACCACCACCGCGCCCAGCACCAGCACCGAGCCCCGCACCACGACCACCGGCCCGGCCCGCCCGAACCCGCTGCTGCCGATCCCACTCGGCTCCCGACACGGCCGCAAACCACACATCCAGGTCGTCGTCCCCTACACCGTCCTGCTCGGCTCCAACGACCCCTGCGAACTCATCGGCCACGGCACCATCACCGCCGACCAAGCCCGCCTCATCGCCGCCGACGGCACCCTGCAACGACTGCTCTGCGACCCCGTCTCCGGTCTCGTCCTGGACTACGGCCGCACCCGCTACCAACCACCCGACACCCTCAAACACTTCCTCATCGCCCGCGACGGCACCTGCCGCTCACCCGGCTGCCTGCAACCCGCCGACCGCTGCGAAACCGACCACGTCATCGCCTACCGACCCGGAAAACCCACCGGCGGCAACACCAACCACGACCTGCTCGACCAAAAATGCAAACACCACCACCGCGCGAAGGACGGCGGCGGTTTCAGCAACACCCGCGACCCCGACGGCACCAGCCACTGGACCACCCCACTCGGCCGCCACTACACCCGCCCACCCCACTCCGTCTGGCACCCCACCAACCCCGACCAACACCAAGACCAGGACGAACCCGACTGGGCCGACCAATACCCCACCCCACCCGCGGCCCCGGCCGAGCCGGAACCCGGCAGCACCTCACCGGGCGCGATTCCAGAGCAACCGGATGCCAGTGATGATCCGCCACCCTTCTGATCTCCGGGCCTGCGATTCAGTGATCAGTTCGTTCGGGCCGGCAGCGTCAACGTCGCGCTGCTGGTCCCCCTTCAAGTTCGGCACCGCGGCCAGTTGGCCAGCCGCACTCCGCCCCCGGAATTGCTCAACCCTCGCTCAACCCAGCGCGGCCCGCACCTCATCCACCGTCCGCTGCGCGGCCTCCCGCAACCCGGCCACCGACGGGCCCGCGCCCAGCACTCCCCGACTGGTCGTCGGCAGCAGCGCGCCGTGCGCGTCGGCGAACACCAGCTTCAGATCGGCGGCGGTCGCCCCTTGCGCACCCAGGCCCGGAGCCAGCAGCGGGCCGTTGACCCCGGACAGGTCGACCCCGGTCTGGCCGATCGTCGCGCCGATCACCAGCCCGATCGAACCGATCGGGTAATCCCCGGCATTCACGGCGCCGACCTGATCGATGATCGACTGGGCGACGGTCTTCTCGGCTGCGCCATCGGAAATGCCGGCGGTCCGCGCGTGCTGCACCTGCCGGCCCTCCGGGTTCGACGTCAGCGCCAGCACGAACAGCCCCCGGCCCTCCGCCAGCGCGACGTCCAGCGCCGGGGTCAGCGAGCCGAACCCGAGATAGGGCGACACGGTCAGCGCGTCGGCGGCCAGCGGCGATGTCCCGGTCAGATAGGCCGCGGCGTACGCGGCCATTGTCGACCCGATGTCACCGCGCTTGGCATCCAGCAACACCAGCGCACCCGCGGCCCGCGCGTCGGCCAGAACCCTTTCCAGCACGGCGATTCCGGCCGATCCATAGGACTCGAAGAACGCCGACTGCGGCTTGAGCACCGCGACGGTCGGGCCGAGCGCCTCCACCACCGTCATGGCGAACCGCTCCAACCCGCTCACGTCCACCGGCAGGCCCCAGTCCAGCAGCAGCTCCGGGTGCGGGTCGATGCCGACGCACAGCGGCCCCCGCTGATCGATCGCGGCGACCAGCCTGGCCCCGAACGGCTCCATGATGGACAACGGTTCAACCCTTTCACGTCATGGTCGGCCGCGAGCAGGACTCCAGCCAACGAGTCGCCATCCTGGTCGTCCATCGAGCGACGTCCGGACATCAGGGGCGACCGGCGATGGCCCGATTCAGTTCGGACAGCAACGGCGGACCGGAGTAGATGAACCCGGTGTAGATCTGCAACAGACTCGCACCAGCATCCAGCATCCGCAGCCCATCCCGCGCGGTGGAAATGCCGCCGACCCCGATCACCGGCAGGTCGCAGTGCGTGGTCACGAAGCGCACCACCTCGACGGCGCGCTCGGCCAGCGGCCGACCGGACAACCCACCGGCCTCTGCTGCCAGGTCCGTCCTCCGTCGCTGCGACACCATGCCGGTCGATCGTGGTGTTGGTCGCGATCACCCCCGCGACACCGCGGTCCGCGCACACCTCGAGCAGCTCGCCGATCGCCTGCTCGGACAGGTCCGGCGCGATCTTGACCAGCACCGGAACCGGGTGATCATCCCGGTGATGCGTCCAGGCGAGGCTGCCCGCCTCCGCGGTGAGCGCACCCAGCAATTCGTCCAACGGCCGCTTGTCCTGCAGCTCGCGCAGCCCCGGAGTGTTCGGGCTGGACACGTTGACCGCGATGTAATCCGCGAACGGATACACGGCCCGCAGCGACGTCAGATAGTCGCCGATGGCCGACTCGACCGGCGTCACCTTGGACTTGCCCAGCGAGATTCCCAGCGGGACGCCGATTTTCCCGACCCGCGACAGATTGGTCGCCAACTGGGCGGCGCCGGCGTTGTTGAAGCCCATCCGGTTGATGATGGATTCGGATTCGGTGAGCCGGAACAACCGTGGCCGCGGGTTGCCCTGCTGGGCGTGCGCGGTGACCGTCCCGACCTCGACGAAACCGAAACCCAGCGCGGCCCACGCCTTCAGCGCGACCCCGTCCTTGTCCATCCCCGCGGCCAGGCCAACCGCGGAGGGAAAGTCCACCCCGAACACGGTTCGCGGCGCCGGATGCGCCCGGTGCAGCCGGCCCAGCACCGCGAGCGCCTGCTTCGAACGGGACACCCGGGACAGCACAGCCAAGGTCCGGTGATGCGCGGTCTCCGCGTCACCCTTGCCGACCCGGAACAGCACGGGGCGGGCCAGACGCCGGTAGGCAAACGCGGTCGGCCGCGTCACCGTGCCCTCATCGAGGCCGCGTGGTGATCGTGCCTGCGGCAGCCGTGCAATGGCATGCGCGCCGCCGCCGATCTGGCGCCGCACACCCGCGCACTGCCGTCAGGCCCTGACCGTGCCGTCTCCCCCGAGTGCCTTGCATCGCAGCTATCCTGCCTCCTGCTCCCGGCTCACCCGCAGCCGGGCATGCAGAACCTGCAATGGCGCCACACCGACATCGGATCTGGTGAGCGCCTCGATGCCCTGGATCGCGGCGGCCGCACCGGCCACCGTGGTGATGCACGGGATGTCCGCGGACACCGCTGCGGTGCGGATCTCGTAGCCGTCGACCCGGGGACCGGACTGGCCGTACGGGGTGTTGATCACCAGATCGATCTCACCGGCCCGGATCAACTCCACCACCGTGCCCTCGCCGCTGCCCTCACCCTCGAAGTACTTCGAGACCACCTCGACGTCCATCCCGTTGCGCTGCAGCATCTCCGCGGTGCCCTCGGTCGCGACGATCCGGAAGCCCGAGGTCGGCGAGTCGTTTCACCGGGAAGACCATGGCCCGCTTGTCGGCGTTGGCGACCGAGACGAACACCGTGCCCTTGGTCGGCAACGATCCGTAGGACGCGGTCTGCGACTTCGCGAACGCCGGTCCGAAGGCCGTGTCGATGCCCATCACCTCACCGGTGGAGCGCATCTCCGGGCCGAGCAGCGAGTCGACCCCGGTGCCGTCCGGCCGGCGGAACCGGTGGAACGGCAGCACCGCCTCCTTCACCGCGACCGGCGCCCCGGCCGGCAGCGAGCCGCCGTCGCCGCGGGCCGGCAGCAAACCCTCGGCCCGCAACTCGGCGATGGTGGCACCCAGCATGATCCGCGCCGCGGCCATCGCCAGCGGCACCGCGGTGGCCTTGGACGAGAACGGCACGGTTCGGGACGCCCGCGGGTTCGCCTCCAGCACGTACAGCGTCTCGTCCTTCAGCGCGTACTGCACGTTCAGCAGCCCGCGCACCCCGACGCCCGAGCGCGATGGCCTCGGTGTGCGCCCGGACCTTGCGCGATGTCGCTGCGGCCCAAGGGTGATCGGCGGCAGCACGCAGGCCGAGTCGCCGGAGTGGATGCCGGCCTCCTCGATGTGTTCCATCACCCCGCCGAGGTAGACCTCGGTGCCGTCACACAACGCGTCGACGTCGATCTCGATCGCGTCGTCGAGGAACCGGTCGACGAGAACCGGGTGATCGTCAGTGATCTCGGTGGCCCGATCGATGTAGTCGGCCAGCGACGGCTCGTCATAGACGATCTCCATGCCGCGGCCGCCGAGCACGTAGGACGGCCGGACCAGCACCGGGTAGCCGATCCGGCCGGCCACCGCGCGGGCCTGCTCGAACGACGTCGCCAGGCCGAACGCCGGCGCCGGCAGCCCCGCCTGGGTGAGCAGGTCGCCGAACCGGCCGCGGTCCTCCGCCAGGTCGATGGCGTCCGGCGACGTGCCGAGAATGGTCACCCCGGCGTCCAGCAGTTCCTGCGCCAGCTTCAGCGGGGTCTGCCCGCCGAGGGTCGGGATCACCCCCGCCACCGTGCCCGAAAGCTGTTCGGCGTGAATGACTTCCAGCACGTCCTCGATGGTCAACGGCTCGAAGTACAGCCGGTCGGAGGTGTCGTAGTCGGTGGACACCGTCTCCGGGTTGCAGTTGACCATCACCGTCTCGTACCCGGCGTCCCGCAGCGCCAGCGCGGCGTGCACACAGGAGTAGTCGAACTCGATGCCCTGACCGATCCGGTTCGGCCCGGAGCCCAGGATGATCACCTTCGGCCGGTCGGTCTGCGGCGCCACCTCTGATTCCGCCGCCGGATCGGTTTCGTAGGCGGAGTAGTGGTACGGCGTGCTGGCCGCGAACTCCGCCGCGCAGGTGTCCACCGTCTTGAACACCGGCCGGACGTCGTGCGCCCAGCGGAACTCCCGCACCGCCTTCTCCGACCCGAATTCCGGCCGCAGCGCGGCGATCTGCAGATCGGACAGGCCGTACCGCTTCGCGGTGCGCAGCAGCTCGACGGTCAGCTCGGGCGCATCCCGCACCTCGTCGCCGACGCCGCGGATCAGCTCGATCTGGTCCAGGAACCACGGGTCGATGCCGGTGGCCTCGTGCACCTGCTCGACGCGTGGCGCCCCAGCCCAGAGGCTCGCTCGACGCCGTAGATCCGGCCGTCCAGCGGGGTTTTCAGCTCCTCGAGCAGCGCGTCCACATCGCCGGTCGGCACCGCCGGCCCCGTCCAGAACCCGGACAGCTTGGTCTCCATCGACCGCATGGCCTTGCCCAGCGCCTCGGCGAACGACCGGCCGATCGACATCGCCTCGCCGACGGACTTCATCGTGGTGGTCAGCGTCGGGTCGGCGCCGGGGAACTTCTCGAACGCGAACCGCGGGATCTTCACCACGACGTAGTCCAGCGTCGGCTCGAACGCCGCCGGGGTGGCCCTGGTGATGTCGTTGGCGATCTCGTCCAGGGTGTAGCCGATGGCCAGCTTGGCCGCGATCTTGGCGATCGGGAAGCCGGTCGCCTTGGACGCCAACGCACTCGACCGGGAGACCCGGGGATTCATCTCGATGACGATGATCCGGCCGTTCTCCGGGTTGATCGCGAACTGGATGTTGCAGCCGCCGGTGGCGACCCCGACCGCGCGCAGGATGGCCAGCCCGAGGTCGCGCATCCGCTGGTACTCGCGGTCGGTCAGCGTCATCGCCGGGGCCACCGTGATCGAGTCGCCGGTGTGCACGCCCATCGGGTCGAGGTTCTCGATGGAGCAGACCACGACGGCGTTGTCCGAGCCGTCCCGCATCAGCTCGAGCTCGTATTCCTTCCAGCCCAGCACGCTCTCCTCGATCAGCACCGAGGCGTGCACGTTCCCGTGACCGGCGGCGTGACCCGGCGGACTTCGCCGGGCCATCGTTCTCCACCGGGCCGAACGACGCCTGCGACGCGGCCAGCCCGCGACCGGCGATCCGCTCCAGATCGTCCAGGGTGTAGGCCATTCCGGAGCCGAGACCGCCCATGGTGAAGGACGGCCGAACGACGACCGGCAGCCCGAGATCGCCGACCGCGGCACGCACCTCGGCCATCGTGTGGCAGACCGCCGATCGCGGCACGTCGCCGCCGACGGACCGGACGACGTCCTTGAAGATCTGCCGGTCCTCGCCGCGGTTGATCGCCGGGATGTCCGCGCCGATCAGCTCGACCCCGTACTTGTCCAGCACCCCCCGCTCGTCCAGCGCGATCGCGGTGTTCAGCGCGGTCTGCCCGCCGAGGGTGGCCAGCACGGCGTCCACCGGGAAGCCGCGGGCCTGCTGGTCGGCCAGCACCTTCTCCACGAACTCGGCGTTGATCGGTTCCACGTAGGTGGCGTCGGCGAATTCCGGGTCGGTCATGATCGTCGCGGGGTTGGAGTTGATCAGCGAGACCCGGATGCCCTCGTCCCGCAGCACCCGGCACGCCTGGGTCCCGGAGTAGTCGAACTCGCACGCCTGCCCGATGACGATCGGGCCGGACCCGATGACCAGGACGTGCTTGATGTCGGTGCGGCGTGGCATCAGGCGGTGACCTTCCGGCTCGTCAGTGCGGCGTCGGCGGCGCCCTTGCGAGAGGCCGAACCCGTGGCTTGCTCTTTTCCAGTCACCATCAGGTCGATGAACCGGTCGAACAGGTACCCGGCGTCATGCGGCCCGGCCGCCGCCTCGGGATGGAACTGCACCGAGAACGCCAGCCGGTCAAGGCATTCCAGGCCTTCGACGACGCCGTCGTTCAGGCAGCTGAAGGCGACCTGCACCCGGCCGAACTCGGTGTCGGTCACCTCGTCCAGCGGTGCGTCGACCGCGAACCCGTGGTTGTGCGAGGTCACCAGCACCCGTCCGGTGCCGTGGTCGCGCACCGGCTGGTTGATCCCGTGGTGCCCGAACTTCAGCTTGTAGGTGCCGAAACCCAGTGCCCGGCCGAGGATCTGGTTGCCGAAGCAGATGCCGAACAGCGGGATCCGGCGGGTCAGCACGGCCCGGGTGAGCTCGACGATCGTCGTCCGCGGTGGCCGGATCCCCCGGTCCGTTGGACAGGAATACCCCGTCCACGCCAAGGGCTTCGATCTCGGCGATGGTGACGGTCGCGGGCAGCACATGGGTGCGGATGCCGCGGGCCGCGAGCATCCGCGGGGTGTTCGCCTTGATCCCGAGGTCGATCGCGGCGACCGAGAAGATCTCCTCGCCCTCGGCCGGAATCGTGTACCCGTCCGTGGTGGTCACCTCAGCCGGTCAGGTCGGCGCCCGGCCATCGATGGCTTGCAACACGGACCTGGGCCAG
This sequence comes from uncultured Actinomycetota bacterium, assembly GCA_963695045.1. Classification (GTDB taxonomy): domain Bacteria; phylum Actinomycetota; class Actinomycetes; order Mycobacteriales; family Nakamurellaceae; genus Nakamurella. The sequence continues at coordinate 217,239 of CAVOFW010000017.1, read as the reverse complement.
ACATGTGCCGGCACATCGGCGATTCGCCGACGCCGGAGAAGATCCCGCAGCGCATCGCCCCCGCGGTCCGCAGATGCCGGGTCAACGCACGGGTGTCCACCCCCGAGATACCCACCACCCCTTGACGTTCCATCTCCGCGGGCAGCGACGACGTGGCCCGGTAGTTCGACGGCCGGGGCGCCAGGTCACGGATGACGTAGCCCGCGACCCAGATCTCCGGCGACTCGTTGTCCGACGGATTGTCCGGCCCGTGCCCCGAGCCCGGGCCCGGCCCGGCGACCCATCCGGTGTTGCCGATCTGCGGCGCGGTGGCGATCACCACCTGACGGCGGTACGACGGGTCGGTCAGGGTCTCCTGGTAGCCCGTCATGCCGGTGTTGAACACGGCCTCACCGAAGGCGGACGCCGGTCGCGCCGAAGGCGGTGCCGGAGTAGACCCGGCCGTCCTCCAGCACCAGGACAGCGACGCTCGTGCCATCGCGCCGCTCGATCCCTCGCGGATCGTTGGCCTGACCCGTTGATTCGCTCGCTCCGTTGCGCTCATGTTCCGGCTTGCTCCATTGCCGGACGGCGCGGTCGGCCTGGCCGCCAGCAGGGCCTGAGCGGCGTCGATCCAGTCGAGCTGGCGGTCGGGATCGTCGGCCCGGAAGCCGCTGTCCAGCGCGACCCCGCCGAGGCGCCAGCGGATGATGACGATCCCGTCGGCCTGGCCGATCACCTTGCCGGCGATCCCGGGTGCGGTGGTCACCTCGACGAGATCCGTCGACGGGAACGAAGATGTCGGATTCGCCGTCGCGTTCGATGCAGACGCCCTCCGCGGAGAGCCGGGCCGCGCCGGCGGCGCGCCGGCCGAGCCCCCGGGCGACCACCCGGTCCTGCCAGTTCCCGGCGGTGGTCGTCGAGACGTACAGCCCGGTCATCGGCGCGACCAGGTCGGGACCGAGATCGGCCGGCAGCACCGGCAATTCGGCGAGGCCGGACTGCCGGGCCGCGCGGTGCCGCCAGCCGGCGTACAGCCCGTAGACCAGCAGCGCCAGCAGCAACAGCAGCCCGAGCACAAGCAGTAAACGTTCCATCTCGAGCCCCTCAGCTTCCGGCCGGCACGCCGGCCGAGGCCGTGCACCGCCCGCGCAGATAGGTGGCAACGACCCGGCCGGGAAGCTCCATGCCCTCGAACGGCGTGTTGGCCGACAGCGACGCCAGCGCGTCGCCGGACACCGTCCAGCTGGCCGCCGGGTCGATCAGCACCAGGTTCGCCGGTTCACCGGCGGCGATCGGCCGGCCGTGGTCGGACAGGCCGCCGATCCGGGCGGGCGCCTCGGACATCACCCGGGCAACCCCGCGCCAGTCCAGCAGGCCGGGCTGCAGCATGGTCTGGATGACGACGGACAGCGCGGTCTGCAGCCCCAGCATCCCGGGGCTGGCGTTGTCCCACTCGGTTTCCTTGTCCTGGCTGGCGTGCGGCGCGTGGTCGGTGGCGACGATGTCGATCACCCCGTCGGCCAATGCCTGGCGGAGCGCTGCCACGTCCGCGGCCGTGCGCAGCGGCGGGTTCACCTTGAACACCGGGTCGTACCCGACGGCCCGCTCGTCGGTCAGCAGCAGGTGATGCGGGGTGACCTCCGCCGTCACCGTGGTGCCGCGCTTCTTGGCCGCCGCGACCACCTCGACGCTGCCGGCCGTCGACAGGTGACACACGTGCAGCCGGGAGCCGACATGATCGGTCAGCAGGCAGTCCCGGGCGATGATCGCCTCCTCGGCGACCGCCGGCCAGCCGGTCAGCCCGAGCCGCGCGGAGACCTCGCCCTCGTGCATCTGCGCGCCCTGGGTCAGCCGGGGCTCCTGCGCGTGCTGGGCGATCACCCCGTCGAATGCCTTGACGTACTCCAGCGCGCGGCGCATCAGCAACGCGTCGGAGACGCAGTCGCCGTCGTCGGAGAACACCCGCACCCGGGCCGCGGACGTCGCCATCGCGGCCAGTTCGGCGAGCCGCTCGCCCTTGCGGCCGACAGTCACCGCGCCGATCGGGAACACGTCGACGAGACCGACGTCGCGGCCCAGCCGGTAGACCTGCTCGACGACGCCGGCGGTGTCCGCGGTCGGGTCGGTGTTCGGCATGGCGAACACCGCCGTGTATCCGCCGAGCGCCGCTGCCGCCGACCCGGAGGCCACGGTTTCGGCGTCCTCCCGGCCGGGTTCGCGCAGGTGGGTGTGCAGGTCGACCAGCCCGGGCAGGACGACAAGGCCCGTGCCGTCGACGATCTCGGCATCGGCGGCACGCGCATCTGTGCCCGCCGACGAGCCCACCGCGACGATGATCCCGTCGGCCAGCAGCAGGTCGGCAGGTTCCTCGCCGTAGGGGGACGCGCCCGTGATCAGTACCGCGGTCACAGCGATCCCCCGCCTGTCTCGATCTCCCCGGACAGCAACAGATACAGCACTGCCATCCGGACGGTGACCCCGTTGGCCACCTGTTCCACGATCACCGAACCGGCGCCGTCGGCGACCTGCGGGGTGATCTCCATGCCGCGGTTCATCGGCCCCGGGTGCAACACGATGCCGTGCGGCGCGATCAGCGCGCGGCGGCGCTCGTCGAGCCCGTAGGAGCGGCTGTACTCGCGGGCCGTCGGGAAGAAGGCGCCGCTCATCCGCTCCCGCTGCACCCGCAGCATCATCACCGCGTCGGCGCCGACCAGCGACGCGTCCAGGTCGTAGGACACCTGCACCGGCCACGCCTGCACACCCACCGGCAGCAGCGTCGGCGGCGCCACCAGCGTGACCTCGGCGCCCAGGGTGGACAGCAACAGCACGTTGGAGCGGGCGACCCTGGAGTGCAGCACGTCACCGACGACGACGATCCGCCGGCCGGCCAGCGCGCCCAGGTGCCGGCGCAGCGTGTACGCGTCCAGCAGCGCCTGGGTCGGGTGCTCGTGGGTGCCGTCGCCGGCGTTGATCACGTGTCCGTCGACCCAGGCCGACAGCTGTTGCGGCGCACCGGACGACGAATGCCGGCAGACCACGGCGTCCGCGCCCATGGCCTGCAGCGTCCACGCGGTGTCCTTCAGCGACTCACCCTTGGACACCGACGAACCCTTGGCGGAGAACGTGATGACGTCGGCGGACAGCCGCTTGGCCGCCAGCTCGAAGGAGATCCGGGTCCGGGTGGAGTCCTCGAAGAACAGGTTCACCACGGTGCGCCCGCGCAGCGTGGGGAGCTTTCGCACCTCGCGGCCGGCGATCGCCTGCTCGAGCCGCTGCGCGGTCGACAGCACGTGCTCGGCGGTGGCCCGGTTCAGGTCGGCGGCCGACAGCAGGTGCCGGGGCAGTGAAATCCGTTCAGGCGCTGCGGACTCGATCGTTCGCCCGTCGCCGCCCGGCGCCATGCCCTGCCCGGTCGGGACCTGCTGGACGGTGGTGGTCATGACGCCCCTTCACGCAATGGCGCAGCGTTGCTGGTCGGGACCGCGCGGGCCAGCTCGACGCTGTCCACGCTGTCGATCTCCACCAGATGGACCGCCACGTCGTCCCCGAACGCGGTCGGGATGTTCTTGCCGACATAGTCGGCCCTGATCGGCAGCTGCCGGTGGCCACGATCGACGAGCACCGCAAGCTGCACCACCGCCGGACGGCCGTGGTCGCGCAGCGCGTCGAGGGCGGCGCGGATCGTCCGGCCCGAATACAGCACGTCGTCCACGAGCACGACGACGGCGTCGTCGACCCCGCCATCCGGGAGCCGGGTCTCCTCCAGCGCACGCGGCGGGTGCCGGCGCAGATCGTCGCGGTACAGGGTGATGTCCAGCGAACCCACCGCGGTCTGGGCGGCCGGTGAACGCCGTCAGGCGATCACCGAGTCGGCGGGCCAGGTAGACGCCTCGGGTCGGGATACCCAGCAACACGACCGGTCGTTCGCCGTTGCGTTCGAGGATCTGATGGGCAATCCGGTCGATCGTCCGGCCGATATCGGCCCGGCTGAGGATCTCGGTGAGGATCTCCGGCTGTGCTGGGCCGGGCGCAGCTCCATCCGAGATGCCCGAAGTGTGATGTTTGGCACCGTTGGCGCCGGTCTGAGCGGGGCGCGGTTGCACCAACTCAAGACCTCCTTTCCCGCCTCACTGGACGGTCCTTAAAGGATGTCTGGGACGGCGCCCTCGGGGCGCGCTACTGCGCGCGTCCGTCGGATGCCCTGGGCATGCTACCAACCACGGACGTGGCGCGAAGCCATCGCGAATCCTGCTACCACCCGCTGCTCTGGCCCGAAACATCAGACCGCCATCTGTGCTCGGCGCGTCCGGTTGGCAACAATCTGCCGAATGCGACTACTCTGCGTACACAGGCACAGTTTGTCACCATCACGGCACCAAGGAGTCATCATGTCTCAGGACTATGCACATGCCCTGGGCGCACGCTTACGCGCCATTCGGGCACAGCAGGGCTTGAGCCTGCACGGGGTCGAGGAGAAATCCGAGGGTCGGTGGAAGGCCGTTGTGGTCGGGTCCTACGAGCGGGGCGATCGCGCCGTCACCGTAGCCAAGCTCGCGGAACTCGCCGAGTTCTACGGCGTACCGGTGGCCGAACTGTTGCCCGACGCGCGTGCCACCAGGCGCGGATCGCCGAGCCCGAAGCTGGTCATCGATCTGCAGCGTTTGGGTGAACTGCCCACCCATCAGGCGGGACCGCTGGCCCGATATGCGGCCGCGATCCAGTCACAGCGCGGCGACTACAACGGCAAGATCCTGACGATCCGCTCCGAGGACCTCCGATCACTCGCGGTGATCTACGACATGACCGCAGAGGATTTGACCGATCAGCTGATGAACTGGGGTGTTCTGCCGCAGGGCACAGAGCTCGACTGAGGAAAGTCGGTTTCGGCCGCGAGCGTTTGCGGCCAGGAGTCCCGACCCGCGACTGCCATCGCAGCAGGGTATTTCAGGTCGTCGAGGCCGAAGCTCCCTGATCCCATGGCAGTCGCGATCTCCCGTCCGGAAGCCCTGTCCGGCTACCGATCGACCTGTTCATGCAGATACGCATCGACCAGGCTCCGGGGCAGCCTGCCCCGGTCGTTGACCGCCAGCCCGCACGCCCGCGCCCAGGCCCGGACGGCCGCCGAATCCACCGCCCCGATCCGACTCCCGTGGTCCTGGACCGGCTTCAGCACGACCGGCGCTCCCGACGCGAACGTCAGATCAAGGTCGCGGTGGTCCTCGGCCGCGGTCAACTCGGACAGGCACGCACCGAGCCAGCGGTAGGTCCACTCCTGCGCGAGCGGCCGCGTCTCGCAGAACACGATCGGAACCGCCGGGAAGCGGGCCTGGGCCTCAGCCAGCGCCTCCGCCACCTTCGCACCGGGCGCGTGCTCGAGCTTGAACAGCCGGCTGTAGCGGTCCTCGACGACCACCGCCGCCCGCGGCAACGCGGTCAGCTCGGCCAGCGCGTAGGTCAATCGGCCGGACAGCAGGCTCCCCGAAAGGTCCTCGATGGTCTTGCGCTCGACCGCCGCGACCACCCGGTCGTCGATCAGCACCGCGTAGTCACCGGCCGGGCAGCCGCCGGCGACTGGTGGTGGCCTGCTGGCCGTTGAACGTGTAGGGGTACTTCTCGGCGGTGTCGACCACCACCTCGAGCACCTGCCCGTGCGCCCGGGCGGTCGGGATTCGCACCGCCGGGCGGGCCTGCTTCACCGTCCGCGGAGACTGCCAGAAGATCATCTCCCGACCACGGGCCTGCGCGATGACGAACTGCGACCGGTTTTCCCGCGCCCGGGCCAGCACCAGGTCGATCGCCGGCCCTCGCCGCGTGCACGACCGCACCGCCAGCCGTTCCACGATCTCCGCGTCCGCCGGCCAGCCCTCGGCACGATGGCAGTAGACCTTCTTTTCCCGCGGCCACGTCTGCCTGGCCTTGACCACAATCCCCCGCGGCCCGAGCGGGATCCGGACCAGGAACGGCAGCGTCGAATCCGGTTCCGGGTTGCGCGCGATCAGCAGATCATCGGGCACGGCGGCAGCCGAACCTGCGGCGACCTGACGCGCGCACTGCCACAGTTCACGCGCCGCGCAGTTCCGGGGTGATCACCGCGATCTGGCCGAGCACGCCGTTGACGAACTTCGGCGAGTCGTCGGTGGACAGCAGCTTCGCTGCGTCGACGGCCTCGTTCACCACGACCGCCGGCGGCACGTCGAGCGAGTACAGCAGCTCGAAGACCGCGATTCGCAAAATCGCCCGGTCGACGGCCGGCATCCGATCCAGCGTCCAACCCCTGGAGTGCTCGGACAGCAACCCGTCGACCCTGCGCTGGTGCTCGACCACGCCGCGGACCAGGAATTCGGCGTACTCCCCCATCGCCGCGTACGAGTGCAGATCGGGGCCGGTGGGCGGCTCCATCCGTTCGTCCAGCACGACGAGCGGATCCACCCCGCGGGCCTCGGCGGCGTAGAGCACGTCGAGGGCACGCTTGCGGGACTTGCTGCGGGCGGACAAATGGACCGGCTCTCTGGGTGTGGCGGATCGCCCGGGATCTTCGATGCAGGGCTTGTTGGTGCGAAGGTGTGGCGGGTCAGCTGTTGACGCGGCCCAGGTAACGGCCGTCCCGGGTGTCGACCTTGATCTTGTCCCCGGTGTTCAGGAACAACGGGACGTTGATCTCCGCGCCGGTTTCCAGGGTGGCGGGCTTCGTGCCGCCGGTGGACCGGTCGCCCTGCAGGCCGGGGTCGGTGTGCGAGACGAGCAGCTCAACCGACGCGGGCAGCTCGACGAACAGCACGACGCCGTCGTTCTGCGCGACCATCGCCTCCTGGTTCTCCAGCAGGAAGTTGGCGACCTCACCGACGGTCTGCGACGGCACGGTGATCTGGTCGTAGGTGTCGCCGTCCATGAAGACGAAGTCGGCGCCGTCCTTGTACAGGAACGTCATGTCCCGCTTGTCGACCGTCGCCGTCTCCACCTTGACGCCCGCGTTGAAGGTCTTGTCGACCACCTTCCCGGTGAGCACGTTCTTCAGCGTGGTCCGCACGAAGGCCGGGCCCTTGCCGGGCTTGACGTGCTGAAACTCGGTGATGGTCCAGAGCTGGCCCTCGAGATTGAGGACGAGGCCGTTCTTGAAGTCGCTGGTGGAGGCCATGGTGGGGCGGTGTGCCTTTCGTTAGAAACTCTCTGCCGGACGTGCGCTGACCCAAATTCAGGCAAGCACGCGGAACTCCTTGGAGGTCTGCGTGAGGACGTGGTAACCGTCCGCGCGGATCACGCCGCTGTCCTCGATGCGCACTCCGCCTCGCCCCGGCAGATACACCCCGGGCTCCACGGTGACGCACATATCCGGGACCATGATACTTGCCGAATCGCGAGCCAAACTCGGCGCTTCGTGAATCTGCAGCCCAACCCCGTGCCCAAGACCGTGCGAGAACTGCGGCCCGTAGCCGGCGTCGGTGATCACGTCACGGGCCGCCGCATCGATCTCGCCGCCGTTCGCGCCGGGGACGCAGGCCGCCCGTCCGGCCGCCTGGGCACGCTCGACGAGCAGGTAGATCTCGCGTTGCCAGTCCGCCGGTGCCCCGAGGACGACGGTGCGGGTCATGTCCGAGTGATAGCCGTCGACGGTGGCACCGAAGTCGAGTTTGACGAAATCGCCCGCCACGAGGACCGCGTCGGTGGGCCGGTGGTGTGGGATGGCGCTGTTCGCGCCGGCGGCCGCGATCGTCTCGAAGGCCGGGTCGCTGGCGCCGAGCTCGCGCATCCGCTGGTCCAGGTCCAGCCCGACCTGCCGCTCCGTCCGTCCCGGCCGAAGCCCGCCGGCCTCGATCAGGTCCTCCAGGGCACGATCGGCCACCGCGCAGGCCCGCAGCAGTGCGTCGATCTCGCCGGGGTCCTTGATCGCCCGCAGGCCCTCGACGAGGTCGAGCATCGGCACCAGTTCGATGTCCCGCGGGCCGTCGTTCGCCGCGGTCAGCATGCTCATGTGGTCGGCCACGCTGACCGCTCTGGCCTCGAACCCGATCAGCCCCTCCGGTGCGCGGCGCAGCAGGGCCAGGTCGCAGGGTCGTTCGATCAGCCTGGGCAGGTCCGGTACCTCCTGCGCCGATTGCGTGGTGTACCTGCCGTCGGTGCAGAACTGGGTGCCCTCGGCGGCCGAGGCCCCATCCGCGGTGTTGTCTTCGCTGTCGCTCGCCACGATCAGCAGCGCGGCGTTCGATCCGGTAAATCCGGTGAGGTAGCGGATGTTGATCAGATCCGTGACCAGCAGGGCGTCGATGCCGCTGCGGGCGACGGCCCCGCGCAGCCGGGCCCGACGTCGAGCGTGGGTACCGGTGGCCACGAGCACGGCGTCTGTCACGACCACAGATGGTAGGCGCCTACCCGAGGGTGACCAGGTTCCGCGGGTCGTCGTCGGGCAGCCGACCGGACGTCGTCGCGGTCACGGTGGCGTTGTTGAAGGCGATGCCGCCACCGAAGCTGTCCAGGAAAGCGGTGTCTGCGGCGTCCCGGCCGGTGGCGATCCGGACCAGCGAGGATCGCGGCGCCAGCAGCGTGCCGTCCACCACCCGCCAGGTGCCGTCGACGTAGGCCTCGGCCACCGCGTGGAAGTCCATGGGGGACAGGCCCGGTGCGTACACGGCGACCAGCCGGGCCGGCACGTTGCGGGCCCGCAGGAACGCCACCACCAGGTGGGCGTAGTCCCGGCAGACGCCCTTGCCCAGCAAATAGGTGTCCACCGAACCGTCGATCGGGTCACTGCTGCCGGAGACGTAGCTCAGGTGTCCGCCGACCCAGGCCGCGACCCCGGCGAGCAACTCGTCGGGGGCATCGATCCCGCCGAACTCCTGGGCGGCGATCGCGGCCAACTTGTCGGATTCGGCGTAGCGGCTCGGCCGCAGGTACTCGATCAGCTCGTAATCGAGCACCTCCGGCGCCTCCGCCCTGCCGTTGACGGTGGCGTTGTACGACAGCAGCAGCTTGCCGGTATCCGGCTGCACGATGTGGAAGCGGGAGCCGGTCACCCCGACCACCTCGCGGGCCTGGACCGGTTTGCCGTCCAGGGTCAGGTCGAAGGTCTCGTCCACCGTGAGGCCAGGCGATTTCACCACGGCCACCTGGAAGACCACCCGTCCGGGTCCGGTCACGTCGAGGTCGATATCTGCGGAGACGGTTCTTGTCATTGATTGCGTTTCGGTCATGCCGTCAGGGTTCCCGGTCGGGCCGCTGTGACCTACATCGGGGTCGAGAAAGCGACGGACGTCACTGCGAATGGCTCTACAGATCGATCGTGCGCGGGCCGCGGCGCTGCCCGGCGACCACCGAGTACGCGGCGGCCAGCAGCGCCGGGTCCGGCCCGACCAGCCTGGCCGGTCTGGCCAATGCCTCCAGGATGACGAAACGCAAGGTGCCGGAACGGGTTTTCTTGTCCGAACCCATGATCGTGACGAGCTCGCCGAGCGCGTCCGGGTCGTAGGTGGTCGGCAGCCCGAGGGCATGCAGGACCGTCAGGTGACGGTCCGCGGTGTCGTCGTCCAGCCGGCCGGCGGCCCTGGCCAGTTCGGCGGCGAAGACCAGGCCGACCGAAACCGCGGCGCCGTGCCGCCACTTGTACCGTTCCCGCTTCTCGATGGCGTGCGCGAGCGTGTGCCCGTAGTTCAGGATTTCCCGGAGCTCCGATTCCCGCAGATCGGCGGCGACCACGGTGGCCTTCACCGACACCGCCCGGCGCACCAGCTCGGCGAGCTGCGGGGCCTGCGGGTCGACGGCCGCGTCCCGGTCGGCCTCGACGATGTCCAGGATCCCCGGGTCGGCGATGAACCCGCACTTGACGACCTCGGCCATGCCGGCCACGAGTTCATGCGGCGGCAGGGTCTCCAGGGTGGCCAGGTCGGCGATCACCGCCGACGGCTCGTAGAACGCGCCGACCATGTTCTTGCCGGCGTCGGTGTTGATGCCGGTCTTGCCGCCGACCGCGGCGTCCACCATGCCCAGCAGCGTGGTCGGCACCTGGATCAACGCCACCCCGCGGACCCAGGTGGCGGCCGCGAAGCCGGCGACGTCGGTGACGGAGCCGCCGCCCAACCCGATGACGACATCCCGCCGGTCCAGGCCGATCTGGCCGAACACGTTCCAGCAGAAGCCCAGCACCGTCAGGTTCTTGGCCTCCTCGGCGTCCGGCACCTGCAGCAGGTGCGCGTCGATGCCCGCATCCTTGATGGCGTCCCGGATCACCTCCGCAGTGGCGGCCAGGGTCGGCGGGTGGATCAGCGCCGCCCTGGAGGCGCCCGTCGCCGCCGTGGCGGCGACCAGGTCGTCGAGCAGGCCGCGGCCGATCACCACGTCGTAGGGAGCGGCGGAGGCGACTCGCACCGTCACCGGCTCGGCGTTCGCGGTGGTCACCGGCGAGCCGTTCACGCCAGACCCAACTCTTCAACGATGACGGCCACAACCTCGTCGACGGTCAGCGTGTCGGTCTCCACCACCAGCGTGGCGACCTCCTGGTAGAGACCGAGCCGGGCGTCGAGCAGCGCCTTGTACGTGGCGCGGGGGTTCACCCCGGCCAGCAGCGGACGGTTCGAGGCGAGCCCGGTGCGTTTGACCCCGGTCGGCATCGTCACGCTGAGAAAGACGACCGCGTGCCCGGCGAGCGCCGCCCGGTTCTTCTCGGCGAGCACCGAACCGCCGCCGAGGGACAGGATGCCGCGGTGCGAGGACAGCGCGGTGATCACCGCCTCGGTCTCCAGCGCGCGAAACGCCGGCTCCCCGTCGATGACGAAAATGTCCGGGATGGGCTTGCCGGCCTTCGCCTCGATGTCGACGTCGGTGTCCCGGAAGGCGTGTCCGGTGGTCCTGGCCAGCGCCCGGCCGACGGTCGACTTCCCGGACCCGGGCGGACCGACCAGCACGACCACCGGGCGGGTGCCAGGCGGAGCGGGTGCATGTTCGGCGGCTGTGCCGGCGGCGGAATCCGCGGCCGGGCGGCGGACCGGCGGCACCACCTGATGGCGACCGGGAACCGTCATGGCGCCGCGGCCGCGCTCGACGGGTTCCGCGGCCGACGGACCCGCCAGCGGCAGCGTGTCGCCGAGCGTGTCCAGGTACGCCCGAACGTTCCGCCGCACCTCGGGAACCGAATCACCGCCGAACTTCTCGGTGACCGCATCGGCCACGACCAGCGCCACCATGGCCTCGGCGACCACCCCGGCCGCCGGGCACCGCGCACACGTCGCTGCGCTGGTGGATGGCCACCGCCGGCTCACCGGTCTTCACGTCCAGGGTGGCCAGCGCGCGCGGCACGGTGGAGATCGGCTTCATCGCCGCGCGGACCCGCAGCACCTCGCCGTTGGTCATGCCGCCCTCGATCCCGCCCGCCCGGTTGGACCTGCGGGTGACGCCGGGGTTCCGCGGGTCGATCTCGTCATGCGCCTTGGAGCCGCGCCGCCGGGCGGTGGCGAACCCGTCACCGATCTCGACGCGCCTTGATCGCCTGGATGCCCATCAGCGCGCCGGCCAGCCGGGAGTCGAGCTTGCGGTCGCCGTGCACGAAGGAGCCCAGCCCCGGCGGCAACCCGTAGACCAGCACCTCGACGACCCCGCCGAGGGTGTCGCCGTCGGCCTTGGCGGACTCGATCTCGGCGATCATCGCGGCCTGCGAGTCCGGATGCAGGGCCCGCACCGGGGAGGCGTCGATCGCGTCCCGGTCGTCCGGGGTCGGCAGCGGACCGTCGACGGCGTCGCCCTCGCCGATGGACACCACGTGCGAGACCACCTCGGCGCCCAGCACCGCGCGCAGGAACTGCTGGGCGACCGTGCCGAGCGCGACCCGGGCCGCGGTCTCCCGGGCGGACGCCCGTTCCAGCACCGGCCGGGCGTCGTCGAAGCCGTATTTCTGCATGCCGGCCAGGTCGGCGTGACCGGGCCGCGGCCTGGTCAGCGGTGCGTTGCGCGCCAAATCGCGGCAGCGCCTCGGCCGCTTCCTCATCCGCGGGCGGGTCGGGAGCCATGATCTGCTCCCACTTGGGCCACTCGGTGTTGCCGATCTGCACCGCGAACGGGCCGCCCAGCGACACCCCGTGCCGGACCCCGCCGAGCAGCGTGACCTGGTCCTGCTCGAACTTCATCCGGGCGCCGCGACCGTAGCCGAGCCGGCGGCGGGCCAACTGGGTGGCGATGTCGGACGAGGTCACCGGCACCCCGGCCGGCAGTCCTTCGAGGACGGCAACCAGGGCGGGACCATGAGATTCACCTGCGGTGAGCCAGCGCAACACGCGCGCCATCCTCCCACGCCCCGCAGAGTGCCGAGGGACGCCGTCGGACCCGCGCACGGGAATCGAGTCGCCACAGTTGCACCTTCGTCGGGCCGACGAAGGTGCATCTGTGGCGAATCGATGGGCGTGACCGAGGCGGGGCGGGTCGCGAGCGCGGAGGGTGACCTAGTGCGCGGCCTCCCAGGCCGCGTAGGCGTCATGCACGACCCGGATCATGTCGTCGACGTCGTCGGTGACGTGCAGCAGCTTCAGGTCCGGCGCGCTGATGTTCCCGGCCTCGCAGACCGTCTTCTCGATCCAGTCGGCCAGCCCGCCCCAGTACTCCGACCCGAACAGCACCACCGGGAACTTGGTGACCTTCTTGGTCTGCACCAGGGTGAGCGCCTCGAACAGCTCGTCCAGGGTGCCGAACCCGCCGGGCAGGCAGACGTAGGCCTGCGAGTACTTCACGAACATCGTCTTGCGGGCGAAGAAGTACCGGAAGTTGATGCCCAGGTCCACGTAGCGGTTCAGGCCCTGCTCGAACGGCAACTCGATGCCGAGCCCGACGGACATGCCGCCGGCCGCCTTGGCGCCCTTGTTCGCGGCCTCCATCACCCCGGGCCCACCGCCGGTGATCACCGCGAAGCCCTCCTCGGCCAGCGCGGCGCCGATCTCCTCGGCCTTCACGTAGTACTTGGTGCCGGGCTTGGTGCGGGCGCTGCCGAACACCGTGACCGCCCGCGGCAGACCGGCGAGTGCGCCGAAGCCCTCGACGAACTCGGCCTGGATCCGCAGCACCCGCCAGGGGTCGGTGTGCACCCAGTCGCTCGGTCCGCGGGAGTCCAGCAGCCGCTGGTCGGTGGTGCTGCCCGATTGTTCGCGCTGGTCGCCGCGCAGCCGCACCGGCCCGCGGAATCGTTCCGACACCTGACCGTCCGCGGTCGGCGGCGTTGGGTCCTCGAATTCAGTCACACGAGCCACAGTAGTGACGCGCCACGGTGACCTGCGCCGCGTTCCCCCGAACGGCGTCTCGCACTCGCCGGACCCTGTTCATCGGCGCGTTCACCGGCAGGTGCGCAGCGCGATCGCTCGGCGAGCGGCACTCCCGCGCGATCAGGCCAGGAAACCGCGCAGCACCTCGGTCATCTCGCGGATCTGCGTCATCGACACGTGTTCCTCGCGGGTGTGCGCGAGCGACGGATCACCGGGGCCGTAATTCACCGCCGGGATACCCACCGCGGCGAACCTGGACACGTCGGTCCAGCCGAACTTGGCCTTCGCGGTGCCGCCGGCCGCGGCGACGAACTCCGCCGCGGCCGGCGCGGACAACCCCGGCAACGCGCCGGCCGCGACGTCCAGCACCGTCAGCTCGACGTCGGCGAACAGCTCCTCGAGCACCGCGACGGCCTGCTCCGGGCTGCGGTCCGGGGCGAACCGGAAGTTGACCCGGATCGTGCATTCGTCGGGGATGACGTTGGACGGCGACGCCGCCGGTGATGCCGACGGCGTTCAGACCCTCGTGGTACTCGCAGCCGTCGATGTCGACGATCCGCGCGTCGAACCCGGCGAGCCGGTCGAGCAGCGCGGCAGCCTTGTGGATGGCGTTGTCGCCCAACCACGACCGCGCCGAGTGCGAGCGCCGGCCGCGAACCGTCAGCGCCACCGCCGCGGTGCCCTGGCAGCCGGCCTCCACCTGACCATTGGTCGGTTCGGCGAGAATTGCCAGGTCCGCCGCCAGCCAGTCCGGATACTCGCTGCTGGATCCTGGTCAGCCCGTTGCGTTCGTACTCGATCTCTTCGCACTCGTAGAACACGAAGGTCAGGTCCCTGGACGGCTCCGGCAAGGTGGCCGCCAGGTGCAGCAGCATCGCGTCGCCGGACTTCATGTCGGTGGTGCCGCAGCCGTGCAGCGTGTCGCCGTCCAGCCGGGACGGCACGTTGTCGGCGATCGGCACCGTGTCGATGTGCCCGGCCAGCAGCACCCTGGTCGGCCGGCCGAGGTCGGTGCGGGCCAGCACCGAGTTGCCGACCCGTTCGACCTGGAAGCGTCCCTCGGCCCGCAGCGCCGCCTCGATCAGGTCCGCGATCGGCCCCTCGGTGCCGGAGACCGACGGGATGTCGACCAGCGCGGCGGTCAGCTCGTCGGGTGACGAGCGCAGGTCGAGCGCGGGCCAGGCAGTGACGGGGGAGGCGGACATCTCAGGCACAGTACTGGGCGCACCGGGTCGGTGGTCGACAGATCTCGCAGTACCGTCGATGCCGTGCGCAAGTCGGTGAAGATCAGCCTCGCCATCGTCGGCCTGGTGGTGGTCCTGGTCGCTGCCGTCGCCGCCGGCCTGTTGCTCTGGCGGCCGAGCTTCCTGTCCGGTCCGGAATGCACGGTGCCCGGTGATCCGGCGAACCCGGCCGTCTCGCCGACCGTCGAGCTGACGGTCGTGCAACTGCAGCACGCGTCGACGATCAACGCCGTCGGCCTGGCCCGGGGCGTCCCGGAGCGCGGCCGGATCATCGCGGTGGCCACCGCCTACCAGGAATCGAGCCTGCGCAACCGGCCCAACGGCGACCGGGATTCGGTCGGCCTGTTCCAGCAGCGACCGTCACAGGGCTGGGGCACCGTCGAGCAGATCATGGACCCGATCTACGCCGCCGGAAAGTTCTACGACGCGCTGCTGGAGGTCCAGGACTGGCAGGACCTGCCGCTGACCGAGGCGGCGCAGGCCGTGCAGTACTCCGGGTTCCCGGACGCCTACGCCAAGTGGGAGCCGCAGGCGACGACCCTGGTCAGGGGGCTGTCCGGCGGCTCGGAGCTCACCTTGAACTGCGGCGCCGGCGCCCGGCAACCGACCTCCGGACGCCCCGGTCAGGCCGGCGCCGCCCGGGTCCGACAACGCGACCCCCGAGCTGACCGCGGTGCTGGCCGCGGCGCAGGCGGAACTCGGCGGAGTGACGATCGACGCCGTCGCCGATGACGGCTTGTCGGCCACCGTCACCTCGGCCGTCCCGGAGCTGGATCCGGCGGCGGCCGGCCGCGCGCTGGCCGCGTGGTCGGTCGCGCACGCAACGAGCATGCTGGTCACCGACGTCGCGGTGCAGGACCGTCAATGGTCCGACCACGACTGGCAGGCAGCGGCGTCGGTGTCAGATCCCGCCCAGGTCCAGATCACCGTCGCCGAGCAGTGACGCCGGCACCCTCGGGATCGGCAGACGCAGCGCGGCAGCGAGTCTGACGATCAGCGCGCCGGGCGAGTACAGGTCCGTCCAGGTCCAGCGCAGCACCTGCCAACCGGCGTCGCGCCGCCGCTCGTCACGGGCGAGCAGCTGCGGGGTCGGCCCGTCGTGCCCGTCGAACTCGCCCAGCACCCGCTGCTCGCGGTACCCGAAGGCGGCAACGCCCAGCGAGCTGCCCGCTGGCGTCGCTGACGCGTCACCCGCA
Source organism: uncultured Actinomycetota bacterium (assembly GCA_963695045.1). Taxonomy (GTDB): domain Bacteria; phylum Actinomycetota; class Actinomycetes; order Mycobacteriales; family Nakamurellaceae; genus Nakamurella. The sequence continues at coordinate 201,588 of CAVOFW010000017.1, read as the reverse complement.
GCTCGGGCGGCGGCAGCCCGGCCCGCTGCAGCAGCACCCTGCTGTACGACTCCCCGACCCCGGCGCTCCGCCCGTCGGCGAAGCCGATGACGGCGGCCGCCCTGCGCATCCCGGGCACCCGCGGGTGCCGGCGAAGCTGCGTGACCAGGGCGCCGCGGGTGACCTGCCCGCGGTGCAACGCGGCGTCGGTCAGCACGACGGCGTTCGCGAACGGCAACAGCAGCGCGCAATCCACGACGGTGCGGGCCACCGTGGTCACCGGCAGACCACCGAGCATCACCACCTCGTCGCGGGTCAGCGCCCCGCGATGCGACAGCAGGCCGGAGCCGCGGCGGGACTTCGCCGCCCCCGCCCTGGTGACGTGCACCGGCGGCAGTTCGCTGTAGACGAACGGCAGACCGTGCATGATGGCCGCCGAGACGTGACTGACCACCGGATCGCCCGACAGCCGGGAGGTGAGCGCGTCGACGGCCACCTGGTGCCGCGCCGCGGCGCCGAGTGCCCGCGCCTCCGGTTCCCGCAGGTACACCCCCGGCGAGATCGCGGTGAGTGCGCCCTCGCGCAGGGCCCGCCGGATGTGATTGTCCGAGAACCCTTCGGCGAGCAGCGCGGCGCGGTGCAGCAGCACCGGTGTGCCGGTTGGCTGGGGTCGCAAGTGCTGGGTCACGGTGCCGACAGTCGCCGCTTCTCGATGGCCTGGCAAGAGCCTGGCTCGCAGAATGTGGACAGCTGGCCTGCAACGACGCCGCGTTCGTCCGACGTCGGTCGCTGGTTGTCCACAGCCTGTCGAGTCGATCGGTGACCGTCGACCAGCGAGTGGTGCTAGCGTCGAGCGCCGCTCAGTCGACCAACCAGCGGTGCGACCGCCTGACCAGCCGGTCCATCTCGGCCGCCGGCATCGGCTGGGCCAGGTAGAAGCCCTGCCCGCGTTGGCATTGCAGCTTGCGCAGGATGCTGAGCTGCTCCGGGCTCTCGACGCCCTCGGCGGTGACGACCAGACCGAGCGCGTCGGCCATCGCGACGATGGCGGCGACCAGCGCGGAGTCGTGCGGGTCGGCGCCGAGACCGTCGATGAAGGCCTTGTCCACCTTGACCGCGTCCACCGGGAAGCGCTTGAGGTAGCTCAGTGAGGAGTAGCCCGTGCCGAAGTCGTCGATCGACAGCCGGACGCCGAGCGCCCGCAGCCGCAGCAGCGTTTCACCGAAGTAGTCGGCATCATTCATGAAGACGCTCTCGGTGACCTCCAGGCACACGTTGCGGGGTGGAACGCCGCTGCGCGCCAGCGCGTTCGCGACCATGTCCACGATCCCGGGCGAGACGATCTGCCGCACCGAGAGATTGACCGCCACCGTCATCGAGGGATTGGTCAGTTGCCACTGCGCCAACCGTTCGCACGCCTGCCCGAGCACCCAGGCGCCGATGGGCACGATCAGTCCGGACTCCTCGGCGAGCGGGATGAAGTCGTCGGGGCTCACGAAGCCGCGATCGGGATGCTCCCAGCGGATCAACGCCTCCGCGCTGAGCAGCGCACCGGTGATCAGGTCGACAACGGGTTGGTAGTGCACGACGAATTCGGCGCGATCCAGGGCGTTGCGCAGCGCCGACGTGCTGGCCATCCACTCCTTGGCCCTGGCCCGCAGCACCTCGTTGAACAGCTCGACCCGGTCGCGCCCGCGGGACTTGGCCAGATACATTGCGGCCGTGGCGTCCCGCAGCAGGGTTTCCGGGGTCGCGCTCTCGTCGGCGATGGCGATCCCGATGCTGGCGGTGGCGGTGGTCTCCGCGGCGCCGCTGAAGAACGGCGCGCTCATCGCCTCGAGGATTCGTTCGGCGATGTGCACCGTCTCCTGCGTCGAGACGTAGTCACAGACGATGACGAACTCGTCCCCGCCGAACCGCGCCGACGGTGTCGCCCTCCCGGATCACCGCGCCGATCCGGGTGGCCGCCTGCACCAGCAGTTCGTCGCCCTTGCTGTGACCGATGGACACGTTGACGATCTTGAAATTGTCGATGTCGAGGAAGATCACCCCGAGATGCGAACCGCGCCGCCGGGTTCCGACCAGGCCCTGCAACAACCGGTCGGTGAGCAACGCCCGATTCGGCAGGCCGGTCAACGCGTCGTGCAGGGCCTGATGCAGCAACTCCTCGCCGATGCGCTTGCTCTCGGTGATGTCCTGCATCTGCGCCAGGTAGTACCAGGGTTCACCGGACTCCTGACGGACCAGCGTCATGTGCAGGTTCGTCCACACCACGCTGCCGTCCGGGCCGGAGGAAGCGCCGTTCCGCCGAGTAGGAGTCGTGACCCTCGGCCAGCCAGGGCAGCATCACCTCACCGAGTGGCAACTCGTCCGGGTGGTTGTACTCCACCCACGATCTCCCGGTCAGCTCCTGCATCGGCCGGCCGAGGATGGCGCACCCGGCGGCGTTGACCCGGGTCGGAATCCCGTCGAGACCGAGGATTCCGGTGCCGATACCGGCCTGCTCGAAGGCGACCTCGAAGCGGGATTCGGCGGTGCGGCGCTCCAGATCGGCGGCCAGCCGGTCGGTGTCGTCCATCGACGGTGCCGGCCAGCCGGACGACGGTGCCGTCGGCGCCCACGCTCCGGTGCGAACCGGGCGCTCGAGCTGCGCTCGCTCCCCGGTGTCGGCTCGGATGATGCGGTAGCCGATGTCCACCGCGACGCTCGTCGGTTCACCGCCGTCTGCCAGGCCGCGACGAGTCCGGGCACGTCGTCGGGATGAATCACCGACAGGAACAGCTCGCTGCTCGGCCGGCAGCTCGGGTCGATTCCCAGAATCCGATAGATGCTCCTCGGACCAGGTCATCGCCTCGGTGACCGGGTCCACCTCGAAGCTGCCGATCTGGGCGATCCGCTGCGCCTCGGCCAGCCGTCGTTCGCTGGCCTCCAGCGCCTGCTGCGCGGCGACCCGCTCGCTGATGTCCTGCGCGATCATCGACAGGCCGGTGACCGCCCCGTTCTCGTCGAGCGACGGCGAGACGGTGATCAGCACGTCGACCAGGCTGCCGTCCTTGCGCCGGCAGATCGACTCCCAGCGCTCCGTGGGGCCACCGGCGAGCAGGCGCCCCAACCTGTCCGGGGGTATCCGGCCCGTCGTCGCCCAGCACGGCAAAGGATTTGCCCATCAAATCCTCGGGGGTGTATCCGAATAGGTGCTGGGCACCGGCGTTCCAACTGGTGACCAGGCCGCCCGTGGTGGACCCGAAGATGGCATCGCCGGAGTTCTCCACGATCGTGGCCAGCAGCCGATGCGCGCGCTCGGACTTGATGCGCTCGGTGTTGTCCACCGCGACGATGCCGATCCCGATCACATCGCCGTCCACGCTGACCGGGTAGTAGCTGAGCAACCAGTGCCTGATCTCCAGCGGGTGCGCCTGACTGGGGGCCGTCGACCTCCATGTCGAGGATTGCCCTGCCCGTCTCCAGCACACCGCGGTACAGGGGTTCCAGGCTCGGCCAGATCAGCTGGCATGAGGTCGGGTACCAGCTGACCGATCTGCTCGGCGACGGTCGAGCCGTTGAAGGCCGCCAGGGTTTCGTTGACCATCACCCGGCGGTAGTCCCGATCCACGAATCCAAAGCCGACGGGGGCCTTGGATTGCAGCGTCTCCAGCAACGCCAACGTCCGCGCGGATTCCTTGGCGCCCGACCGTAGTTCGCCCTCCAATGTCTTGGCGTCATCGATATCGTCGGCGGTCCCGATCCATTTCGTGGTGACGCCGAGGTCGCCATGGATGGGAATTCCACTGAGATCGTGCCACCGATACTCGCCGTCGAATCGTCTGATCCGGCACTCGATGCGATACGGAGTGCCAGTCCGATCTCGCGAGTTCCCTTGCCAGCGTTACCTTTACCACGTCGTCGGCGTGCACCAGGGTGATCCAGTCCACGCAGCACGACCCCCACCGGAGGCCCCGCATAGACCCGGCCCTGCCGGTTGACATAGTGCATCGCGCCGTCCGGAGTCGCCATCCAGACAATGTGCGGAATCTCCTCGACCATCAGCCGGAACACCGAATCATCGATGACGGCAATTTCCGCAGCGAGGTCCGTCACGTGCACCGGCCAACGCGGCGGACGCGAGCACGGAGCAGCATCAACTTTTCTCCGCCCCGAATAGATCGCGGAGGCACCGCATATGGCGGGTCCGCGAAGAAGTGGTATCTCTGACTCTCCTCGCACCGAGGATAACACCGGCCGACCTGCGACGTTGCACGGAGCGTGGCCAATAGTTACTCTGTGCAATGTCTCACTGAGGGCCGTCCCGACCTCGGCCATCGGCGGCTCGAACGGTAGGAATCCCTTCGTCAGCCGACCGTGAGGACCGGCGCCACCGGCGCGTTCCCGTCATTTGTCAGCTGCACGCCAACCGTGACCGAACCACCGGCCGGGAAGCGCGACGCCCAATCAGCGCCCTGGCAACGGACCACCCCGAGGGCGAGATCGCAGGTCATTCCCCAGGCATTGCTGATCGACCGGGCGTGCTGATCCGGCCAGCTCACCGTCCACCGGTCGATGGCACCCACCGGTGCCGTGACGACCAGCTGCGCGACGTACCCGTCCGGCCAGGAGGACTGCAGTTGCCAGGAGGCAGTGACACCGGACCCGGCCGCGGAGGACGGGGTTGGGCTGTGCGGAACCGATGTTGCGCTGCCAATTGGGGCCGGGTCGGGTGCCGGTGCCGTTGTGGCACTTGGCGTCTCGGTAGCCATCGGCAGCACGGTCCGGCTCGGAGTCGGGGACGGCACCGGTGGCGGAACGGCGCCCTCGGTCAGCAATGGGGCCAGGTCATCGAGTTTCGCCTGCTGCGGGGTGCGCCAGTCGTCGGCGACCAGACCGCCCGTGTCGCCACTGTTCGGGTTGTACGACCAGTAGGCGAAGCTCATCCGGTTGGTCTGCAAGTAGCCGACCAGCGCCGTCAGCCACGCCGCGTCCGACTCGGTGCCGAGCTTGGTCCCGAACTCCCCCATCAGGACCGGCGCGATGTTCTGTTGCTGGAGGTAGCCCCAGTTCCTGTCCCACAGGCTCGGCAGGTTGGCCGGGTAGGCCGGGTCGGCGAACCACGACTGCGGGTAGATGCTGGCCGGGTAGTCGTGTGCGGAATAGACGAGTTGGTGCGGCACCGCCAGCGTGATCGGATGCGCGGCAACGTCCGCCAGGCCCCCGCCCCACCAGGTGCTGCCGCCCGCTTGCTGCCGTTCGACACCCTCGACGACGACGAGCCAGTGCGGGTTCGCGGCGAGCACGGCGTCGCCGGCACGAGCGGCGGCAGCGGCCCAGTCAACCGCCGGGTCGCCGCATCCCCAGCAGGCCGGGCCGTGCGGCTCGTTGTGCAGGTCGGCACCGATGACGGTGGGACGGCCCGCATACCGGTTCGCCAGGCTGACCCAGTCGTCGATCCAGCGCTGCTCGGAAAACCGGTCGGTGTACCACAATTCGGACTGCGAGCCGGAGTCCGGGCGGTGCCGATCCAGCAGCACCCGAAGGTTTCTGGCCGCCGCGGCGTCGACCACCCGGTCCATGATCTGCAGCGGGGTCAGTCGCTGCAGCCCCGGGTTGAGCCCGCTGTCCACTCCGGAGACGGCCGCGGCCGTGCCGGCCAGGCACTCCGACGAGTACGGCAACCTGATCGTGTTGAATCCGAACGACGCGATCTGATCCATCGCCTGATCGAGCGAAATCCGCCACAAACCGTGCGGAGCGCAATTCGACGTTTCCATTCCGAACCAGTTCACCGCCCGAATCGTGAAATCATCACCCGATGGTGTGACAATTTCCGAACCGTCCGTGCGCAACCACGGGACATCGGCTTCGGATTCCGCGATCGCAACGCCCCCAGGTTGCGAGATCGCTGACGGGACAACGGCAGGCGCGACAGCAGAGCCGGAGACGACCATCACCAGGCTGGTCAGCAAGCACAGCGCAAGGCGAGAACGCAGCATTGGCGGCCGCCTTTCGATGATTGATTCTCCGCAACCGTCCATTCTGCCGGACCCGGCGCGCTGTGCTGGCCAATAGCCACCCCGCCCCCGTTCTGCCCGAGCGCAGCGGTGAGAACCAGGATCCAGGGAGCCGACACCGATCAGGGCTGCGCCACATGGGTGCGATGCGCGCAGGTCAGCCATCAAAGCACAGCATTGTTGACGGCTCACATATGCGCACAACGTGACACCCGTCATCCGATCGAGTGCAGCATTCGCCGGCGACCGTCGGCCGCGTCACTCTCTCAGGGTATTTGTTCCCACGAATAGGTAGTCGTTCCGTGCAGATAGTGACAGCGCGGCAGCATTCGCGTTAACTATGCGTAGTCACCACCCGGGGCTCGAAGCCCCCCGGATGGCGCAGAGACCGCTCACAGACCATTGACGCTATGTGAGCATTGCTTCACTCCCACTCCCGAAGGACCCACTCCCGCTATGACGCTCATGCTCAACCCCGGCAAGTACCGCAGTGACAAGCACCGCAGTGACAAGGACCGCGATGACGACAACGTTGGCCGCGACCAGGCCAGTTTCGACGCCGCATTCGCCGACGTCATCGAAGGCACTGTGCTGGACCAGCCCGACTCGCTGCTCTTCTCCGGCCGGGCCGCACTGACCGCCGCCGGTCAGACCGCCAGGAAATCGCTCCGCACCATCTTTCGCCGCAACTCCCAGCCCACGCATGGGAAGCCAAGGGCGCCACGCATTGTCGCCCTGGTTCCGGCCCACAACGAGGAAGCCGACATCGCCCGGACCATCGAGGGTCTGCTCTCCCAGACCCGCCCGATCGATCGCATCGTCATCATCCTGGACAACTGCACGGACGGCACCGAGGCCATCGTCCGGCGCTACCGGGGCATCACGGTGCAGAAGACTGAGCGCAACATCGACAAGAAGGTTGGGGCCCTCACCCAGGGCTGGCAGCGCTGGTCCGCGGGCTACGACTTCGTGCTGGGCGTCGACGGCGACACCGTGCTGGCCAAGGACGCGCTCGAGCAGCTGGAAGCAGAGATGGTCCGGGTGCCATCCGCCGCGGGCGTGATGTGCCGCTACACCTTCGACATCAAGCTCGGCACCACGTTTCTCGCCCGCCAACTGATCCGCGCGCAGCGGATGGACTTCGCGTCCTGGCTGACCGACATCATGGCCCGCAACCGATCCACCTACGTGCTCGGCGGGCAGGCCACCCTGTTCCGGATCAAGCACCTGCAGCAGGTCGCCGTCGACCACGAGCGCAATTCGCCGTGGGACCCCGACGCGCAGGTCGAGGACATGGAGCTGACCTGGCGGCTGCACGAGGCCGGACGCAAGACCCTGGTCTCCGCGACCGCCCGCGCCTACGCCGGGCCGATGGTCACCGTCAAGGGCCTGATGGGCCAGCGACGCAAGTGGGACGAGGGCATGGCCGCCCTCCTGTGGAAGCACAAGATGCCGGACAAGAACACCATGATCCCGTGGAAACAGCAGTTCCAGATGCTGTCCAACGGCCTGGTCCGGTTGCTGTTCGCGATCATGCTGCTGCTCGCGCTGACCGTGCACCAGTTCGTCTGGTCGCCGATCTGGCTGATCCCGATTGCCATCGGCGTCGCGCTGAACGTCAAGGTCGCCTGGCGAGTGCCGGACCGGACGCCGGCCGACCTGCTCTACGCGCTGCTGGTGATCCCCGCGGAGCTGTGGTTGCTGTCCCGGATCTGGTCGACAGCGGTGTCCTGGCTGAACATCTGGTTCGGCGCGCGGCGCGACGGCTGGGCCGCGCAGGCAGCGGCCGAGTCGGGCAAGGGCGGCGGTTCCGACCTGATCGGCAAGCTGATGGCCGCGGTCCTGATTGGCGGGGCGGCCATTGCGGCCGGCACCTGGTGGTGGATCGAGAAGGCCGGCACGGAGGTCCAGCAGCAGGTGCTGACCACCGGCTGGAGTGTGATCACCGTGATGACCCTGGTGCTCACCGGATTCGCCCTGCTCAAGCTGCTCAAGCCCACCCGCGGCTACCGCCCCTAACGCCTCACCCCACACCTGGCGCGCTCGGCGCCACATCAGCTCGGTATCGGCGGGTTGCCGGGAGTCCTCCCGCCGATATCGACCTACCCCGGACCCCGGTCTGGCCCTCGCGGCCGGGCCGGGGTTCGGCCTTTCCCCACACCGCCCGGGAGGCCCGGTTCCGGCCGCACCCGCCGTCGGGGCGGACCGATAGGCTCCCCGGCATGACCGTGATGACCGCACCGAGCAGCGACACCGTCACCGACGGCGCCTACGGCACTGGCCTCGCCACCGTCACCGCCGACGGCACCGTGCTGGACGTGTGGTATCCGGCCCCCGCGCTGCTCGCCGCGCCGCACCCCGGTGAGCAACCGGAGCTGAAGCTGGCCGAGCGCACCGACGACATCCGCGGCGTCCGGCTGCAGGTCACCCAGACCAGGATCGCCTCCCTGGCCGACGCCCCCGCGGACACCGCGGACGCCTACCTGCGCCTGCATCTGCTGTCGTACCGGCTGGTCCGGCCCCGGTCGATCAATCTGGACGGCATCTTCTCGCTGCTGCCCAACAACGCCTGGACGTCACTCGGTCCGGTCCCACCGGACGACGTCGATCGGGTCCGGCTCGAGGCGGTCACCGCCGGCATCCGGCTGTCGGTGTTCGGGGTGGACAAGTTCCCGCGGATGACGGACTACGTGGTGCCCTCGGGCGTGCGGATCGCGCACGCCGACCGGGTTCGGCTCGGCGCCCATCTGGCCGCCGGCACCACCGTCATGCACGAGGGTTTCTGCAACTACAACGCCGGCACGGTCGGCACGTCGATGGTGGAGGGCCGGATCTCGCAGGGCGTCATCGTCGGGGACGGCAGCGACGTCGGCGGCGGCGCGTCGATCATGGGCACGCTGTCCGGTGGCGGCAAGGAGCAGGTCACGATCGGCGCCCACTGCCTGCTCGGGCGCGAACTCCGGGGTCGGCATCTCGCTGGGCGACGACTGCGTCGTCGAGGCCGGTCTGTACCTGACGGCCGGGCACAAAGTTGACGCTCAAGGCCGACGGCGACGAACGGGTGGTGAAGGCCCGTGAGCTGTCCGGGGCCGGCGGTCTGCTGTACCGGCGGAACTCGCTGACCGGTGGGGTCGAGGCGGTTCCCCGGTCCGGCAGTTGGGGCGGGCTGAACACGGTGCTGCACGCCCAGTAGCAACGCGACGCGCGGCGGGTCCCGCCCTGCGGGGCCGACCGGTGCGGAATACTCATCTGGTGCCCACGAGAACCCGACGCCGAGCCAGCCCGAGGCCGGCGCCCGTCGTTCACCAGGACATGTACACCGAGGAAGCGCTGCACGAGCGGCCCGAGCACAATGGCGGCGCCAAGCGGCGCAAGACCAACGGCCAGTCGGTGCGCACCGAACCGGCGGACACCGAACCGAAGGCAGCGACTCCCGCGGGCGCCGAACAGGCCGGCCCGCCCGGCGACGGCCTCGAGCACGACGGTCCCGAGCACCCCCTGCTCGCCCCGCCGCGACCGGCCCCGCGCCGACCGGGACTGATTCCCACCGACATCGCCGACGCCATCGGACCGGTGCTGGGCAAGGCGATCGCCGACATCAGGGCGCACGAGGACGGCAGTCGCCGCGGCGGCGACATCGAGGACGTGCACAAGATGCGGGTGGCGACCCGCCGGGTGCGGGCCTACCTGAAGGCCGCCCGGCCGGCCCTGGACCGGGTGGCCACCGACCGGCTGCGCGGTGACGTCCGGGAACTGGCCGGCACGCTCGGCGTGATCCGCGACAACGACGTGATGATCCACCGGCTGCACAGCGAGGCCGGCCGGCTCGGCGACCCCGACACCGGGGCGTTGGAACACCTGATCACCAGGCTCGACACCGAACGCATCGCCGGCCGGGATGCCCTGATCAGCGAGCTGGACGACCCCTCCTACGGAGCGTTGCTCACCGAACTGGACGAGGCAGCGCACCAACCCCCGGTCGCGGACCCCTGGGCGGATCTGCACGAGCTGGCCGCCGACGAGTGGTGGGTGCTGGACAAGGCGCACCGCAAGCTGCACAAGAACTTCGGCAAGAACCCACCGAACGACGAACTGCACGAGCTGCGCATCTACGGCAAACGGGCGCGTTACGCCGCCGAGCTGCTGCACGACAAGGGCGCGGTCAGCGAGTTTCTCGAGGCGTTGGCGGCATTCCAGGAGGTGCTGGGCAATCATCAGGACGCCTGCGTGCTGGAGGACAAGCTGCGTCAGTTGGTCGACGAGTCCGGTGACCCGCGCGCCGGGATCGCCGCCGGCCGAGTGATTCAGGGTTGCCACGAGCGACGGCTCGAGGCCAGGGCGGCCTACCCGGCGGCGTGGAAAAGGGCGGAAGCCGCCGGCCGCAAGGCCTTCGGCGGCTAGTTGTTCAGGGAGCCTGGTGCCCGACTGGCACCGGAGCCGCCCGGAACCGAAAGCCGCACATCGCCGCCCTCAACAATTCTGGTGCTGCCTGCGTTGAGGTAGGTATGAGGTCCAGATCGGTGATGAGGCCCGGATGACGGACGCGCTGGACTTCGACGACTACGTCGCCGCCAACGGCCGCGCGCTGGAGAGCTACGCCTTCGTGCTGACCGGTCAGGCCGCCAGCGCGCAGGACCTGGTCCAGACAACCTTGATGAAGGCGTACCGGCACTGGCGCCGGGTGTCCAGGACGGAGTTTCCGGACGCGTACATCCGGCGCATCCTGACCAACACCTACCTGGACCAACGCCGGCGTCGCGGCTCCACCGAACAGCCGATGGCGGACCTCCCGGACCGGGCCGCCGGCGCCGATCTCGCCGAAGGCGCCGCCGCGCGCAGCGAGATCAACTGGGCCCTCGAGCAGCTGTCGCCGCACCAACGAGCCGTGATCGTGCTCCGGCACTTCGTCGGGTTGGCCGATGCCGCGATCGCCGACGAGCTTGGCTGCAGCCAGGCAACCGTCCGCTCGCACGCCACCCGCGGCCTGCAGCGGATGCGTGACGTGCTCGGCGGTCAGACGACCGATTCCGACGACTCCGCGACCGGGAGGTTGCGTTGAACCGGGCGGCGACACACCGGGCAGCGACACACCAAGCAGCGACACACCAAGCAGCGAAGAAGAGGCAGCGATGAACGACCTGGAAACCGTGCTGCCCGGCTTGCTCGGCGAGCTGGGCCGGGATGCCCCGCACGATCCCGAACTGGCCGATCGGGCGCGCCGCGGGGTCCGCCGCCGGCGGGTGCTGACCGTCGGCCCGCTCGCCGCCGTGCTCGCGGTCTGCCTGACGCTGGGCGGGATCTGGATCACCAGGCCGGGTACGGTCGGCAACGCGCCGGTTGCCACCGCGCCGTCGGCCTGCCGGCCGCTGGAGACCGGGCCGCTACCGGAATGGGCCCGGGCGGGATTCAGCCAACCGGACGGCAATCCCTTCGCGCGCAGCGACAGTGGCTCCCTGGTCGCGGTGGTGTTCGCCAACCCGCTCGTCTCTCCCCCGCTCCCCGACCGGGGCAACAAGATCCTCTGGGTGCCGCAGGAAACACCCGCCCTCACCGATGATCTGGTGATCACCGGGACACTCGAAGGCAGCACCCAGAGCACCACGATCGACCTGCACGGCGCACCCGGACCGTCCTACGTCGATATGCCGGCCCCCGGTTGCTGGCACCTGACGCTGACCTGGGGTGCCCACACAGACAGCGTCAACCTGCGGTGGGAGCCGACCTCGTCGGCGCCGCCCAGCTAGCGCCGGCCCGGCCCGAGCGGCTGACCGACGTCGTGCAGGTGATGAACGAGGTCGTGCGCCATATACCTGCCCAACGATTCGACGGTGAACACCGAGCCGTTGCTCCGCCGGCCGGTGCGCGACCACTGGTCGCCGGCAACTCCGTCGAACGCCTGCGCGGCGGATTCGGCCGCCACCCCCAGATCCACCGCCACCAGGCCGGATCACCGTCCCAGTACCGCTTTTCAAGCGCCGTGGCGTCCTGGTCCCAGTTCGGCGAACTCCGGGTCGTCCTGCTCGAGCATGAGCCGCCAGCCGGCCGCCGAAGACCAGGTAGACATCCCGGCAGTGGCCGCCGTACTCCAGCACCGACCAGACCGCGGGAGCCGGCCGTTGCCGGACGTCCGGGCCCGCCAACGCCACCTCCCATGCAGCGGCCGTCTCCCGGAGCAGGCCGGCGACCTGCCCACCGGTCACCGTCGACGCGACGAAACCGCAATCGGGACACGGGGCGCCGAGCACCCACGTCCAGTCCTTGTCGTCAGCGGGTGGGGTCGCCGGAACGCTCGCGTCGTCGATGGGCACAGACCGAAACTGTAGGGCAGCCCGCGGGTCCCGCGACCCCCGGCCCGGGAGCGTTTTCGGCCGCGTCAGGTGCTCTGATGCCGCCCGTGTTGCGCGTCGAGCTCGACGAGATAGGCATCGACGGACCAGTTCTCGCTCAGCGCGCGCCAGGTGAGCTCGGCCTGGGTCTCCGGGTTCAGGCTGCCGATCGGCTGGTCGAGATCCAGGTTGGTCGGGAACGGGTAGCCCTCGGCGGACGCCGCGATGACGGTGCGCAGCTCGGTCTCCGTCGCGCCGGCGCGCTTGCGGGCCAGCAGGGTCGGATACAGCGCACGGCAGACGGCGGTCCGGTCGACCGTTTCCAACGCCCGACCGAAAGCGGACGACACCTGCAGCAGGTTCGCCATTCGCTTGACGTCCGTGGAGTGGTTGGTGCCCGCGCCGTGGAACAGCGCCGGGTTGAAGAACACTGCGTCGCCCTTCGCCAGCGGCAGCTGCACGTAGTTCGCCTGGAAGTACGCCTGAAACTCGGGCAGGTCGAACGCCAGGTAGCCGGGCAGGTACTTCTGCGAATGCGGCAGGTACATGGTCGGCCCGGTTTCCACCGGCATGTCGCAGTGCGCGATGGCGCCCTGCAGCGTCAACACCGGGGACAGCGCGTGCACATGGGCGGGGAACCGGGCCGCGGTCGCCATCGGCATGAACCCGAGGTGGTAATCGCGGTGCGCGGTCTGGGCCTGACCGCCCGGGTTGACCACGTTCAGGGCGGACGTCACCTGATAGTTCGGGCCGAGCCAGGCGCTCGAAGCCAGCGCGACGACGTCGTTGGCGTAGTAGTCGGCGAACACCTCGGGCCGGTGTACGGCCAGCTTCTCCAACGCGTTCCACACCCGATCGTTCGCGCCGGGCGGGGCGAAATGGTCGCCACCGGCCACGCCGGCGGCCTTCTGCTGATCGATCAGTTCGTTGAAGGCCGCGGTGGCCCGGTCGATCACCGTGGTGTCCGAGTAGGCGCCCTTGAAGACGGCGATGCCGGGGCCGTCCATCAGGGCGTGCACCAGTTCGGCCTTGACCTCCTGCAGATCCTCGCCGGAGTCGAGCACGGCGCGCAGCCGTTCGCCGTAGATCAGCACGCCCCGCTCGACCGCGTCGGCGTGCGGATAGTCGGCCAGCTCGGTGCCGACCTCGACCAGGGCGCGGAAATCGGCGATATCGCAGTCTTCGCCGCGGAGCCACACCGGCGATGGCCGGCGTGCGGTGGGAGCATTCATTGCGCCCTACCTTTCATGTCGATGGTCCGGACTCGGGCTTTGTCCTACCCTAAGAGCCCGCCGACCATCAAACAACCAGGCAAATCCATCAAAAACCCATCAGGGGTGAGTGAATTCGCGACTATCTCCGGCGGGACTTCTTCTCCAGCCGGGCCACCGCGGAATTCACCCGCTCGTCGGACGCGGTCAACGCCACCCGCACGTGGCTCGCACCGGTCGTGCCGTAGACGCTGCCCGGCGTCACCAGGATGCCGCGTTCGGCGAACCAGTCGACGGTTCGCATGGCCGGTTCGCCCCGCGTGCACCACAGGTACAGCCCGGCCTCGCCGGAGACCTGGAAACCGGCGGTGTCCAGTACCTCGCTGAGCACCTCACGGCGGTGGCCGTACCGGCTGCGCTGCGCCAGCACGTGCCCGTCGTCGGCCAGCGCGGCCCTGGCGGCCGCCTGCACCGGAGTCGGCACCATCGCGCCCAGGTGCCGGCGCACCGCGATCAGCGACGCGACCAGCTTGGCGTCGCCGGACACGAAGCCCGCCCGGTAGCCGGCCATGTTGGATCGCTTGGACAGCGAGTGCACGGCCAGCAGATTGGTGTGATCACCGCCGCAGACGTCCGGATGCAGGATGGACACCGGGGTGGATTCCCAGCCCAGGTCGATGTAGCACTCGTCGGAGGCCACGATGGTGCCGCGGGATCTCGCCCAGCCGACGATCTTGGCCAGGTGCTCCACTGGCAGCACCCGACCGGTGGGGTTGGACGGTGAGTTGATCCAGATCAGCGCGACTCGCTCGGGCCCGAGCGCGGTCAGCGAATCCGCCTTGATGGCCGTCGCGCCGGCCATGATCGCCCCGACCTCATAGGTGGGGTAGGCAAGTTCGGGAATGACGACGACATCGCCGGCATGCAATCCGAGTTGGGTCGGCAACGACGCGACCAGTTCCTTGGAGCCGATGGTCGGCAGCACGTTCGCCGGGTCGAGGTCGGCCACCCCGTGAGCCCGGCTCAGCCACTCGCTGTAGGCCTGCCGGACCGCAGCGGTGCCGTGCACCATCGGGTACCCCGGCGCCTCGGAGGCGTCTCCCAGCGCGGTCCGCACCGGCAACGGCACCCGGTCGACCGGGGTTCCTACGGACAGGTCCACCAGCCCGTCGGGATGTCCCGACGCGACCTTCCTGGCCGGCAACAGGCTGTCCCAGGGGAAGTCCGGAAGCCGGGTGACCGGTGACGTGCCAGGCCGCCCGCCCGCCATGGTCGGCAGGTTCGGGACGCCCGTCTGACGCTCACCGGCAGTCCGGACATCCCCGGTCGGCCGGTCGTCAGCAGACACCGTCAGCCCTCCTCCCCCATCGGGGGCAGCGCCGCCACCAACGGGTCGTCGCGGCTGATCTTGCCGACCTTCGAAGCGCCACCCGGCGAGCCGAGGTCGTCGAAGAAGTCGACATTCGCCCTGGTGTAGTCCGCCCACTCCGCGGGGACGTCGTCCTCGTAGAAGATGGCCTCGACCGGGCAGACCGGTTCACAGGCGCCGCAGTCGACACATTCGTCGGGATGGATGTACAGCATCCGACCGCCCTCGTAGATGCAGTCGACGGGACATTCCTCGACACAGGCACGGTCGAGGACATCCACACACGGCTCGGCGATCACATACGTCACGTCGGTTCTCCACGCTTGGGTCAGCTCGCCATGGTTGGCGGCCGAGAGGCACGAACAAGTATCACCCGAGTCGGCGGTTCCGCTGAACTCGCCCGCCGTGTCGCGGCCCCGCATCATCCAGTGGTCGACGAGTGCTCGGCCGCGATCCGCTCGCGGAGCCGGTCGCCCCAGATCAAACCCACCGTCGCGGCAGCCGCGAGCGAGCCAAGACCCAGCAGCACCATCACCCGCCACTGCCCCTGATAGACGGTCACCGGGAGGTTGATCAGGGCATTTCGGCTCAACACCAACCAGACCGACACCCCAAACCAGGACACAACCGGCGCCACCGCGGCCAGCATCGAGCCGGTCAAGCGGTAACAGGCCCGCGGCCCCAGGATCATCGCGCCGACCCCCAGCAGCGCGCTGACCGGCAATGGCACCGGTCCGACGTAGGTCGGCAGGAACGCGATGCCCAGCACCGCGGTCCACGCGGTCAGCAGTGTGATCAGCGCCACCAGGATCCAGTCAACGAACTCGCCGCGCCTGGGCTCGCGCGCGCCGTCCACCGGTTGATCCGGCACGGCTGTCGCCGAGTCGGGTGGCCGCCGTTCGGCGTCGGCCGCGTCGGGCGGCGGCGGCGCGCGATCTGCGGCTCATCCGCTGCCGTCACGCCAGCCCCGCGAACACGTCATCGGCCGGCGACCCGTCGGCCTGCCGCGGGCACATCGACGCCGTGCAGCAGCTTGAAGTACTCGGCGTCGGGGAGCGGTTGGGCGATCCGATTGGACAGCGCGAACCCCCCATCCAGCAGTTCCACCTGGGTGGCGTGCGCGGCTCAGCGCGAGCCGCCGGGCCTGCGCGCTGGGCGCGGTCGGCACCGCGACGGCGATCTGGTCGTCGTCATCGGTCAGGAACCCGACCTCGTCGGCCGCCGCCGTCAGATAGCCGGCGGGCACGGTGAAGCGCGCGAACGCCGCGCGGGTCGCGGCGGCCGGCCGGAACACGGCCAGCACCCGCGGGGTCCGCCAGCGCGCCGCGGCCACGGCGTCCAGCGCAACCTCATGCGCCGCAACGTGATCGGGGTGCCCGTAGCCGCCGTCGGAGTCGTAGGTGAGCAGCACGGCGGGCTCGACCTCGTCGATCACCCTGGCCAGTGCCTCGACCGCGCGGGCATGGTCCGGCCCGCCGAGCCGCCGCCCGGACGAACGCCCGCGGATGCTCCGCCGACGGCGTGCCGACCATTCCCGAGTCACGGAACTCGCCGATACCGCCGAGCATCCGGTGGTCGACAATGCCGAGGGCCGCGCAGGCCGCGCGCAGTTCGGTCAGCCGGTAGCCGCCCAGCTGATCGGCCCGATCGGCGACCAGCCCCTGCAGTTCCTCGCCGATCACCTCGCCCTGTTCGCCCAGGGTCGCGGTCACCAGGGTGACGTTGGCACCCGATGTGACCGCCCCGGCCAGGGTGCAGGCCATGCTGAGCGACTCGTCGTCCGGATGCGCGTGGACGGCGAGCAGGCTGCGGGGCACGACGACGAGCCTAGATCGAGTCTGGCAAACACGGCCAGACTCGATCTCTGTGTTGAATTGCGCCTGACGACTTCGTCGCAGGCGACTAGGTGGCCGGCCTTGCGCTGCGCAGGTGAGGACTCAGCCGCCGCCACCGCCGGCATTTCCCCGGGCAATGTCCAGCGCGCCCTCATTCGACTGGACCCGCCGTAGCGCGTCCTGCGGGCTCTCCCCGGCATCTCCGCCGCTCAACCCGCCGGTCATGTGCATGGCGGCGCTGTGCGTCTCGGCGCTGATGTCCGTGACCGGGAAGTGGCAGGCCACCAGGTGGCCGTCGCCGTGATCGGTGGGCGGCGGCTCCACCTCGGCGCACAGGTCCTGGGCCTTCCAGCAGCGGGTCCGGAACCGGCAGCCCGACGGCGGATTCAGCGGGCTCGGCACGTCCCCGGTGAGCATGATCCGCTGCCGCGACCGCTCCAGGTTCGGGTCCGCCTCGGGCGCCGCGGACAGCAGCGCCACCGTGTACGGATGTTTCGGGTCGCCGTAGACGTCGTCCCGGGTCCCGGTCTCCACGACCTTGCCCAGATACATCACCGCGATCCGGTCGGAGATGTGCCGGACGATCGACAGGTCGTGCGCGATGAAGAAGTAGGCCAGCCCGAGCGTGTCCTGCAGGTCCTCCAGCAGGTTGACCACACCGGCCTGCACGGAGACGTCGAGCGCGGAGACCGGCTCGTCCAGGATCAGCACCTCGGGTTCCAGCGCCAGCGCCCTGGCGATGCCGATCCGTTGCCGCTGACCGCCGGAGAATTCATGCGGGTAGCGGTTGCCGTGCTCGGGCGACAATCCGACGAGCTTCAGCAGTTCGCCGACCCGGTCCAGGCCGTCCTTTTCCCACAGCCCATGAATCTTCAGGGCCTCCCCGATGATGTCGTTCACCGGCATCTTCGGGTTCAGCGACGCATACGGGTCCTGGAAGACGATTTGCAGGTTGCGCCGGACGGCCCGCAGCTTCTCGCTCGACATGGTGGTGAGTTCTTCGCCACGCAATTTCACCGAACCACCGGTGGGCTTGTGCAGCTGCAGGATCGCGCGACCGGTGGTGGACTTGCCGCAGCCGGATTCGCCGACCACACCGAGGGTTTCGCCGGCATCCAGGTACATCGAGACGCCGGAGACGGCCTGCACCTTGCCGACCACCCGGCGGAATATCCCGCCGCCCTTGACCGGGAATTCCATCACCAGGTCCTGGACGTCCAGCAGGTGGTCGTAGCCGGTGATCTCCGGTGCCGTTGCGGCGCTCATTGGCGGGCTTCGCTTTCCGTCCGAAAGAACGCCGTCGGGTCCGGCGCGGCCGCCAGCTGATCCCAGTGGTGGCAGGCGGCCAGGTGGTCGGGCGCGTCGGTCGCCAGCAGCTCCGGCTCGACCGTGCGGCACTTGTCGTCGGCCAACGGACACCTCGGGGAGAAGGGACAGCCGGTCGGCAGGTTGATCAGTGATGGTGGCGCGCCGACGATGGGCCGCAGCCGGCCGGTGTCGCCCGCCGACGGAATCGAACCGAGAAGTCCTGCGGTGTAGGGCATCCGCGGGGAATAGAAGACCTCGTCGGTCTTCCCCAGCTCGACCGGCCGGCCCGCGTACATGACCAGCGTGCGATGCGCCATCCCGGCGACAACGCCGAGGTCGTGGGTGATCAGCACGATCGCCGCGTTGAACGCGTCCTTGACCTCGATCAGCTTCTCCAGGATCTGCGCCTGCACCGTCACGTCGAGCGCGGTGGTCGGCTCGTCGGCGATGATCACGTCGGGGTTGTTGATCACCGCCATGGCGATCATCGCGCGTTGCCGCATACCGCCGGAGAACTCGTGCGGGTAGGAGTTGCAGCCTGGCCTTGGGCTGCGGGATGCCGACCAGGGCCAGCATCTCCTCGGCCCTGGCCATGGCGGCCTTCTTCGACATCATCTCGTGCGACAGCACCGCCTCGGCGAGCTGAAACCCGATGGTGTACACCGGGTTCATCGCCGTCATCGGATCCTGGAAGATCATCGCGATCTTGCGGCCGCGCAGCGATCGCTGCTCGCTCTTGGACATCGACAGGATGTTCTCGCCGCGGAACGAGATGTTTCCGGTGATTCTTGCGCTCTTCGGCAGCAGTCCCATCACGGCCATCGACGACACCGACTTGCCCGACCCGGACTCGCCGACGATGCCGAGCACCTCCCGCTCGTGCAGGGTGTAGGAGACGCCGCGCACCGCCCGGACCAGGCCGTCCTCGGTGGGGAAGCCGACCGTCAGGTCCTCCACCTTGAGGACCTCGACGCTTCCGACCGAACTGAGCCGCGACGAGCGGGACGGGGCGAGCTCCACCCCCTCGGATGGCTCGTACACCTGGAACAGCTCGGTGGCCTCCTCGTGCGCCGGGCCGTAGATGCTGCCGCCCGGAACGTCATCCGGCGGGGTGGTCTGTGGAACCGTCATCAGGCACGCACCCTGTTCTGCCGTGGGTCGAAGGCATCCCGCAATCCGTCACCGATGAAGTTGACGGTCAGGGCGATGGTGATGATGAACAGGCCCGGCCACCAGAAGAGCCAGGGCCGGGTGGCGAAGGCGTTCTGATAGCTCGAGACCAGCAGGCCCAGTGACGTATCCGGGGCCCGGACACCGAAACCCAGGAACGACAGCGCGGTTTCCAGCAGGATCGCGTTCGCCACCAGCAGGGTGGCCGCGACCGTGATCACGCCGACGGTGTTCGGCAGGATGTGCCGGAAGATGATCCGGTTCGGCTTGGCGCCCAGGGCCCGGGCGGCCTCGACGAACTCCTTTTCCCGCAGCGAGAGGAATTCGCCGCGGATCAACCGGGCCAGCCCGGTCCAGACCACCAACGCGATGACGAGCGCCAGCACCAGCGGCCCGGCCCCGCCGAACCGCTGCCCCAGCACGGCGGCGATCACCAGCACCGGGATGGTGATGATGATGTCGGTGAAGCGCATCAGGGTGCCTTCCACCCAGCTGCGGTAGAAGCCGGCCAGTGCGCCGATCAGGACACCGATCAGGGTGCCGACGATGCCGACGACGAACGCGATCAGCAGCGAGATCTGCGCGCCGCGCATGGTCAGCGCGAAGTAGTCGCGGCCGAGGTCGTCCTGCCCGAAGGGGTGCAGACCGATGGCGAAGCCGTCGCCGCCGAGGAAGGTCGGCCACAGGCTCAGGGTCGGCGCGCCGCGGTTGATCACCTTCCCCGGGGCTGGTGTAGTTCCAGATCCACCAGCCGGGAATGCCGGCGAATCCGATCGAGGTGAAGGCCAGCAGGATGACCAGGACCAGAATGGTCAGCGAGATCATCGCGGCGCGGTGCCGGAAGAAGCGACGGCGAACCAGTTGGGCCTGCGTACGCGGGATGATGCTCAGCCCGTGCGCGGCATCGAGCGACGCCGCCGGCGGCGGCATCGGGGCGGACGCCCCGGGGGCTTCCGGGTCGGCGGCCTTCTTGGTGGGGAGCTTTTCGCCAGTGCTCATGACAACCGAATCCTTGGATCGAGGAATCCGTAGCTGATGTCCGCGATCATGTTGGCCAGGACGATCGTGGTCCCGACGACGAGGAAGAAGCCCATCACCGCATTGGGTCGGGAATCTTCAGCGCATCGTTGAAGTAGCGCCCCATGCCCGCCCAGCCGAAGACGGTCTCGGTGATCACCGCGCCGCCGATCAGTCCGCCGACGTCGAGCGCGATGATCGTGGTGATCGGGATCAACGCATTGCGGAAACCGTGCCGAACGATGACCGTGCGCTCAGTCAGTCCCTTCGCCCTGGCCGTGCGGATGTAATCGGCGTTCATCACTTCCAGCATCGACGACCGGGTGTACCTGGTGTACTGGGCGATCGAGATCAGCACGATGGCGATCGTCGGCAGCACCAGATGCCCGAGCTGGTCGAGGGTGACCTCCCAGAAGTTGCCGACGAAGTTGGGCGTCGTCGCACCGATGGTGGCGATCACCACGCCGTTGACCTCGGCCGAGTAGGCCGGCATGGCCGCCAGCAGATGGCTGACGAAAACCAAGGCGCTGCAGCCGAAGGCGGTGAGCAAACCCGCCTTGATGGCCGCCGATCGGTAGAGACCGCCGATGGCGGCACCGATCCCGGCCCCCACCAGCAACGCGACGATCAGCAGCCCGAAGATCAGCAACGTGCTGGGGTCGGCCAGCAGCGAGTCCAGGGCGAAGTAGCAGATGACGCCGACGGCCGCGGTCGCCAAGGCGGCGTAGAGGACCAGCCGGGACTTGATGCCCGCGAACAGGGCCGTGGCCGCGACGGCGGTGAGCGCCGACATCACCACCATGGTGATCGGACCGATCGCGGGTTCGGCGAACCAGTCGGTGATCGAGAAATAGATCAGCACCAGCGCAACGCCGACCGCGGCACCACCGAAGGCGGCCAACCGACGCTGCCGATCGCCGCCGACGACACCGGCGGCCAGCAGGCCGGCAACGATGGCACCGACGGCGATGAACCACGGCGGGATACTGGGGTCCTTCAGCCAGCTGTTGAACTTGATCGCCAGGAACTGCTTCATCAGCACGGCGATCCAGAAGACCGGGAGCGAGAAGAACAGGAAGGCAAGGAAAGTCACGGAGTAATCAAGCCCGGAGTACTGCCGCAGAGCGGTGACCATGCCGATCGAGACACCCACCACGATCGCGATCACCAGGGCGAAGACAACGAGCCGCAGTGTCGAGGCCATGGCCACCGCCAGGCCACCGCTGACCGGCGCCCCGCTGGCGGTGTTGCCGAGGTCGCAGTTGCCGACGAAGCAACCCAACGCGCCCTTCAGCCACGCGAGGTACCGAGGGATCACCGGCACATCCAGGCTCAGATTGCGGGTCAGGGCCGCGATCTTGTTGGCCTTGCCGGGGTCGGTGGATTCCAGCAACGCGGCTCGCGGATCACCGGCATTGGCCACCAGGACGTACACGATGAAGGTGGCACCCAGCAGGACGAAGAATGAGATGAACAGCCGCCGGAGAATGAAACTGGCCACCGAGCCTCCAACCCGCCAGAAGGTACAAGAGTGGTTCGCGATGCTCGCGGCGAGCCATCACCACCAGAATTCGGCTGACGGACCGGGCCGCGGCCCGGTCCGTCAGCCGCTGGCGCTTGGACTCAAGTGTCGTCCTCGCGCCGGGTTAGCGCCAATCAGCCGGTGCGCGCCCAGTCCTGCATGTTCCAGGTGGCCTGGGTCTGCGTGGAGTTGAGCACCGGACCCTCGATGTTCGACTTCATCGCCGTCACGCCCGGGAAGGTGAAGATCGGGAACGAATAGAGGTTCTTCGCCAGACCCTGATCGACCGTGGTCAGCAGCGCCGGAACCGCAGCCGGATCCGTCGTCGTATTGAGCGTGTTCAACGCCGTGTCGATGGCGGGATCATTCCACCCCGCGGTGTTCTGCGGCCCGGTGGACAGGTACTGCGCGGCGATCGAACCGAGCAGTCCGGACCCGGCCCAGGCGAACAGCGCGATGTCGTAGTCACCGGCCGCCCGGGTTGGTCCGAACTTGTCGCTGGAAAGCGGGGTGTCCTGGATGTTGAAGCCGACCGGGTCGCAGTTCGCCTTGAGCAGCGCGACCTCGTTGGTACGGCGCGGGTTCGGGTCGATGTGGATGACCCGGATGGTCTTGCCCTGAGCCTCACCGGAGGCGGCGAACGCCGCCTTGGCACCGTCGATGTCAGGCTCCGCGTAGGCCTCGAAACCGGACGCGGCCGCGATGTCCGAGTAACCCTCCTGGAAATCCATCAACATCAGGGAGTTCAGCAGCTTCGCGTCGGGGTTCGACGGCACGATCAGGTTGTCCACGATCTGCTGGCGGGGAGCGCACTTGAACAGCGCCTCACGCAGCTTCTCGTTGGCGAAGGCGTTCTTTACGCTCAGGTCCATGTGCTCGTAGGTGAACTGCGAACCGTAATCCGCCTTGACCGAGTCGCCGAGCGCGGTCAGTGCCGCGTTGGTATCCGGGTTCGGCTGCGGCTCGATCACGTCGACCTCGCCGGAGGACAGTGCGGAGACCTGCTGATCCTGGGAGATGTACCGGATGACCACCGTGTCGGTCTTGGCCGGGGTGCCCCACCACTTGTCGTTCTTCTTCAGGGTGACGGACTGGCCGGGATCCCAGGAGGCGACATAGAACGGTCCGGAGGACGGGATCAGCGAGGCATCGGGCAGGCCCTTGGCCTTGTCCAGGGTCCATCCCGTGTTCCAGAACGCGGCGATCTTGGCAAGTGTTGCGGCATCGTCGGTCTCGATCGCCTTGATCAGCCCGGCGGTGTCGGTACCGGCTTGCTTGGCGACCACGTGGGCCGGCAGCAGGCTCGCACCGGCCGAGGTGGCGATGGCGGCCTGCCAGTCCACGAACGGGGTGTCGTAGATCAAGGTCACGGACTTGTCGCCGTCGGCGCAGGTCGGCTTCTGGGTCTGATCCAGCCCGGACGTCGTTGCCGTGTCGAACAGGTACGCCGGTTCGGCCGGGACCGCGTTCGGCTCGTTGACCGTGCCGTCCTTGTTGTAGCGACCGGACCCGGACGCCCAGCCCAGCAGGAAGTCCGCGCAGTCGATGGGGGTGCCATCGGACCAGACGGCCTTGTCGTTGAAGGTGTACTTGACGGTCAGCGGCGAGTCCGAGATCTTCTCGAAGGTGCCGAAGTCGGTGTCGTGCTGCAACTTGCCCGTGTTGTCGACGTAGGAGAAGCCGCGCAGAACCTGATTGAGCACCACCTGATTGGCAGTGGCGTTACCGGATGTCGTCCCGGTGTTGTAGTCGTACCACTCCTGCTCCTGGGCGTACGTGATGGTGCCCGCGTCGCCACCGGCTGCCGCACTGCCCGAGCCGGCGGCGGCGCCGCCCCGCTGGTGGCCTCGCCGGAACCCGCCGGGGCATTTGCGGCCGTGCTCGACGTCGTCGTGCTGCTGCTACTGCCGCCGCAGGCGGCAAGCACCAGCGTTGCCGCAGTTGCGAGGGCAGTGAGACCCACTACCCGAGATTTCCTCATTGACAATCCTCCTCATGGCGCCGTCCGCGCAGGCCGTCAGGACCCTGGAGGGACCAGTTGACCGGTGCGACGCACGTCACCTTCGTGTGTGACCTCACGACCTTACGAGGCATCGCAGCATCTGGACGCCTGGCGTGGGCAAATTGTGACCGAAGGTTAACAACGACTGTGAGGTTCCTGGGGAGGAATCAGTCAATTCTGACCAAATCCCCCACGTCTTCACAAGAAATTCACCCAATCGGACGCATGACAGCAAGATCTTCGGCGATCGGCATCCCGATCCGGCCATCACATCGAATCGACCCGATTGCCGTGACCGGGCCGAACCGCGCGTGTCGGCCGCGCCGCTGTGCCACCCTGACGAGGTGTTTTCTCCGCGTCGTCGCCGGCCCGATGCCGAGGGTCGGTTCATCTTCCGCCCCTGGTCCAGCATCGCCGCGAGCGCGTTCTGGGTCGTCTGCGCCGCCGTCTGGCTGGCGGTCGCGGCGGAATCCGGGTGGTCGACCGTGCTTCATGAGGCGCCGACCATCGCGGTGATCTCCGTCGTCGTCTACGCCGTCCTCGGTCGACCCCGGGTGATCGTCGGCGCCGACGAGGTGCTGCTGCGCAATGTCGTCCGCGATGTGTCGATCCCCTACCGGACCATCAGCGACATCGACACCCGGTACGTGCTCACCGTGACCACCATCGACGGGCGCCGGCACCAGGCCTGGGCGGCGCCGGCCGGCGGCCGGATCCGGGCCGCGCGGGTCACCCCGGACGAACAGAAGGCGTTGGCCTGGGCCGGGCCGCTCGATGAGATCCCGTCCAGTGCCGCGCTGCGCAGCGACGCCGGCGCGGCCGCCCTGGCGATCCGGCGCAAATGGCAGGCGCTGGCCGGCGATGACCCGGCCGCCGCTCCGGCCAAGTCGTCAACAGCAGTCGAGATACGTTGGGCGACAGGCGTTCTCCTCGCGCTGGCGGTGAGCGTGGTCGCCTGCGCGGTAGTTGGGATCAGCTGATGTGGTGTTGACCACTACGGCGCCCCGGCGGTGGCCCCGGCGCCGCCATCCCCGGTGCCGTGCCCGGGGTCCCACTGCTGGGTGTTGAACGGCACGGCCTCGTCCTGGTCGGCCCCGGCCGCCAGCAACGCGCGCCGCTCCTCCCGGCGGATGCCCTGCTCGGTCGGGTCGGGCACCGGCGCGGCCGCGAGCAGGCGCTTGGTGTACGGATCCTGCGGATTGCGCAGAATCCGCTCGCGGGAGCCGATCTCGGCAAGCTTGCCCCGGTGCAGCACGGCGATCTGCTTGGCCAGGATCTCCACCACCGCGAGGTCATGACTGATGAACAGGCACGCGAAGCCGTACTGCGCCTGCAGGTCCTTGAACAACTCCAGCACGTGTGCCTGCACCGACACGTCAAGGGCGCTGGTCGGTTCGTCCGCGACGAGCAGCTCGGGTCCGAGCGACAGCGCCCGCGCGATGCCGACGCGCTGGCGTTGCCCACCGGAGAGTTCGTGCGGGTAGCGGTAGCGGTAGTCCCGCCGCAGCCGGACCGAATCGAGCAGCTGCTCGACCCGGCCGGCGAGCGCGCCCTTGCGCAACTTCTCGTGCAGGAACAGTGGTTCGCCGATGGATTCGCCGATGGTCATCCGCGGATTCAGCGATGACGCCGGATCCTGGAACACGATGGCCACCTTGCGGCGCATCGGCATGAGTTGTTTCTGGGTCAGGCCCTTGATCTCGGTGCCGGCGATCTTGATCGAGCCGCTGGTCACCGGCAGCAGGCTGGCGACGGCCCGGCCGATGGTCGACTTGCCGGACCCGGATTCGCCGACCAGGCCGAGGATCTCGCCGTGCGGCACGCTGAAGCTGACCCCGTCCACCGCCCGGAAGGGTGGCACCCGGCCACGGCCGGGGTATTCCAGCACCACGTCCACCAGATCGAGCGCGAGTGATTCGCCGCGAACTGCAGCCCACCCGGTGGTCGGCGCATCGTCGGTGAGCTCCGAACCCAGGTGCGGGACGGCGGCCAGCAGATCCTGGGTGTACGCGTTCTGCGGGAAGGAGAACAGCTCCTGGGCGTCACCGGTCTCCACGATGTGGCCCTCGCGCATGACGACAACCCGGTCGGCCAGGTCGGCGACCACCCCCATGTCGTGGGTGATCAGCAGGATCGCGGAGTCCAGCCGGTGATGCAGATCCCGCAGCAGATCAAGGATCTCGGCCTGCACTGTGACATCGAGCGCCGTCGTCGGCTCGTCTGCGATCAGCAGCACCGGGTCACAGGCCAGTGCCATCGCGATCATGATCCGCTGCCGCTGCCCGCCGGAGAGTTGGTGCGGGTACAGGTTGAAGCGCTTCTCCGGATCGGGCAGATCCACCAGGGTCATCAGTTCGATCACCCGTTTCCGGGCGTCGGGCGGGTCGAGGTCGAAATGGCTCAGCAGCACCTCGGTGACCTGAAAGCCGACCGTCAGCACCGGGTTCAGCGCGGTCATCGGTTCCTGGAAGATCAGCCCGATGTCCTTGCCCCGGACGGCGCGCAGGACGGCCTCCCGGGCGCCGATCAATTCCTTGCCCTGCAGTGTCGCGCTGCCCAGCACCCGCGCGTTGCTGGGCAGCAGTCCCAGGATCGACATCGCCGACACGGACTTGCCCGACCCCGACTCCCCCACCAACGCCAGGACCTCGCCCGGATGGATGTCGAAATCCACCCCCTCGGACGCCATCACCCAGGCCCCGTCGACGGAGAAATCCACCCCCAGACCGCGCACCCGCAGGATCGGTTCGTCCAGCCGTGGGGTCTCCGAGCCGGGATCGAAGATGTTGACGGTGCTCATCTCGCCCCTCAGGCCTTCGCGCGGTTCTGCCGGGGGTCGAACGCGTCGCGCAGGCCGTCACCGATGAAGTTGACCGACAGCGAGATGGCCACGACGAGCACACCCGGCCACCAGAACAGGTACGGCCGGACGTCCATGGCCTGCCGGTACTGCTGCAGCAGCAATCCCAGCGAGATGTCCGGGCTCTTCACCCCGAAGTTCAGGAAGCTCAAAGCCGTTTCGAGCAGAATGGCGCCGGAAATGGCCAGCGTCGCGGAGACGATGATGACTCCGATCGTGTTGGGCAGGATGTGCCGGAAGATGATCCGCCGGCTCGATGCGCCCACCGAGCGCGCCGCGTCCACGAACTCCTTCTCCCGCAGCGAGAGGAACTCGCCGCGCACGATCCGGGCCAGCGAGGTCCAGGTGACCAATGCCAGCAGGACAGCAAGGCCGATGACGCCGGAGCCGCCCGTCTGCCGGCTGATCACCGCGGCGATGGCCAGCAGCGGAATGGTGATCATCACGTCGGTGAATCTCATCAGGATCGATTCGGTCCGGCCCCGGAAGTAGCCGGAGACCGCGCCGATGATCGTGCCGATCACGGTGCTCAGGATCCCGACGATGAACGCGATGATCAGCGACTGCTGCAGCCCGCGCATGGTCAACGCGAAATAGTCGCGACCCTCGTTGCTCTGCCCGAACGGATGATTGCCCCACGCCGGTGGAAACAGCGAGAGGGTCGGAGCGCCACCGTCGGTCAGCGTCGGTTCGAAGTCCGTGTAGTTGTACTTCCACCAGCCCGGGATCGGACCGAATCCGATCGAGGTGAACGCCAGCACGATGATGAAGACCAGGACGATGAGCCCGGCCCTGGCCGCCTTGTGCCGGAAGAAGCGTCGCGCGACGATGCCGAGATCGGTCTTGGCGGCCAGCGGCCGGGCGGCAGGTCCGAGGCCCGATTCGGCCAGCTCACTGTCGATGCCGACCAGCGTGCCCATGTCCAACTCGGTCGCCGGAACACCGGGCGCGGGTTCTTTCTCCAGGTCGCTGTCGAAGTCCTGAGCCATCATGACCCCAATCGAATGCGCGGGTCGAGGTAGGCGTACGCGATGTCCGCCAACATGTTGCACAACACGATCGCGGTGGCCGACACCAGGAAGAAAGCCATCACCGGATTCGGATCGATATTGGTGAGGGAGGTAGTGAACAACTTGCCCATGCCGCTCCAGCCGAAAACCGTCTCGGTGATGATCGCGCCGGAGAAGATGGCGGCGAAGTCGAACGCCACCAGGGTGGCCAGCGGGATCAGGGCGTTGCGGAACGCATGCCGGACGATGACGGTCCGGTTGTTCAGGCCCTTGGCGCGGGCCGTCCGGACGTAGTCCTGGCCCATCACGTCGAGCATGCTGGCTCTGGTGTATCTGGTGTACACGGCGAATGACGCCAGCATCAACGCGAGCGTCGGCAGGATCAGGTACATCAGGTAGTCCAGCTGGGTTGTCCAGAAGTCGACATTCAGATTTGGGGTCTCCGAACCTGTTGTTTTGATCGGGCGGCCGCCGGTCACCTGGAACAGCGTCGGGTAGGCCTGCAGCAATTGGTCGACAACGATCAGCAACCCGACGCAGAAGCCGGTCAGGGCGCTCACCCGCATGGCCAACCGGCGAGCCGGATTGCCGAGGAAGTGACCCGCCACCACGCCGATGGCCATCAGCGCCAGCGTGGTGAGCAGTACGACGAGCCAGCCACCGTCGCTCAACACGTTCTGCAGGGCGAAGGCGACCGCGGCCCCGGCCACGGCCGTGACGACCGACGAGATCAGCACCGGACGACCCCGCCGGTGCAGGCCGGCGAACAGCGAGGTCCACCCCACGGCCGCGGCAACGCCGAACACCAGGATCCCGACGATGCCGAAGTACGGGTCGCTGAAGAAGTTCGTGACCAGCAGCAGGTACATCACCGAAGCGGTGGCAACGATGCCGATCACGAAGACCGTCAGCATTCGCCGCCGGTCGCCGCCGATCACCAGTGCCCAGAGCCCGCCGACCACCACGGCCAGGATCAGGATGCCGCCGGTGGTCATCGTCGGGTTGCCCAGCCAGGTGTTGAGGTCGATGGCGACGTACTGCTTGAGCAGGGTCGAGATCCAGAACACCGGCAGCGACAGGCACAGGAACGCCACGAAGGTGATGCCATAGTCGAAGACGCTGTACTGCCGCAGCGCCGTGACGATCCCGGTCACCACGCCCACGATGATCGCCAGCAGGGTCGCGACCACAACGAGCCGCAGGGTCGAGCCGATCGCCGTCTGCAGCTGCGGCAGGACGGCTCCGCCGTTGCGGTCGCTGCCCAAGGTGCACGGGGCGCCGAACGGCCACAGGCACCGCCCGACATCGCCCAGCCAGAGCAGGTAGCGGATCCACACCGGCTGGTCGAGGTTCAGGTCACGGGTCCGCTGGGCGATCTTGGCGTCCCGTTGCGGACCGCGGAGCTCGAACAGGTCGTTCAGCGGATTGCCGGAGTAGGCCACCAGGAAGTACGTCAGCGCCGTCGAGGCCAGCAGGATGAAGAAGGACACGACGAGTCGCCGGGTCACGAAGACCAACATGTGCTCACCGCCGTCAGGCCGTCGATGTGGTGTTGTGCGGGCCGGTCGCCGGCGGTGGGGGCCGCCGGCGACCGATCGCCGGAATCAGCCGTTCTTGGTCCAGGTCGCGGCGTTCCAGGTGGTGCCGGTCTGGGTCGGGTTGACCACCGGGCCCTGCAGGGTGGACGCCCACGCGGACGAGGTTCGGCGTGGCGTACAGCGTCGCGTTGTACGGGTTGCTCCACAGCGCCTCTTCCATCGGCACCTTGAGCTGATCGGCCTTCTGCCGATCGACCGTCTTGATGACCTCTGCCCACGAGGAATCAACCGTGGGATCGGTGTACCCGCCGTAGTTCTGGCTGCCGCCGGTGACGTAGATCGACTCCCCCGAGGCCACCAGCCCGGAGGACGACCAGCCGAACAGGGCCGCGTCCCAGGTGCCGCGGGTGGTGATGGTGGTGAAGATGTCGGGGTCGGGCATGTCCTGGATGTCGAACCCGGCCTGATCGCAGGACGCCTTGATCACCGCGACCTGCTGACCGCGCAGATCCGAGGTTGCCGAGCGAATGATCTTCAGTGTGGTACGGCTGGGTGACTCCGGCATCGGTCAGCAGTTGCTTGGCGCCGGCGATGTCGACCTGGTCGTACTTGGTGGCGTCCGGCACCTGCGCCAGGATCTCCTGGTAGTTGGACTGCGCCGGCAGGAACTCCCGAAGGTCCAGGATCTGCGCGTCCGGCAGCACCGGCTTGGCGAACTTGTCGACCAATTCCTGGCGCGGGATGCACTTGAGGAACGCCTGCCGCACCTTGATGTCCGCGAGCTTGCCCTGCGGCGAGGAATCGAAGTCGAGATGGCTGAACGTCAGACCCTCGCGCGACCTCGTACTGGGCCTTGTCGCCCAGCGCCTTCAGCTGGGACACGATGTCCTGGTTGGGATTGGACGGGTCGTACTGGTCGATCTCGCCGTTGGCCAGCGCCTGCACCCATTCCTCCGGGCTCACCGTCTTGAAGACAAAGGTGGGGGTCACGCCCGGGAGTTCCCCACCACTTGTCGTTCTTGACCAGGGTCATGGTGCCGTTCGAGGCGTTGTCGATCTTGTACGGCCCGGAACTCGGCAGCAGCTTGACGTCGGGAATGGTCGGCATGTCCGGCTGGTAGTTCCAGCCGGTGTTCCAGAAGTTCGCGACCGGCGTCAGCGCCGTGACGTTGTCGGTGTTGATGGCGTCGATCAGCGCCGCCCCGTTGTCGGCGGAGCTCAGGCCGCCCTGCTCGGCCGCGATGTGCGCCGGCATGAACACCGAGTTGCGTGAACAGTGCCTCCCAGTCGGCGTACGGCGTCTTGTAGACGAAGGTGAACGACTTGTCGCCGGCCTTGCAGGTGGGCTTGTTGACCTCGGCGAAGCCGTTGGTGGACGCCGGGGTGAAGATGTCGATCGGGTTGCCCGCGTCGTCGTTCTGCCCGGTCGGGTAGCTCCCGGATAGGGCCGCCCAGGCCAGCATCGCGTCGTCGCAGTCGATCGGCACGCCGTCGGACCACACCGCCTTGTCGTTGAAGGTGTAGGTCACGGTCAGCGGATCGTCGGAGGTCTTCTCGTAGGTGCCGAACTCGGTGTTCGGCTTGATCGTGGTGTCGGGCAGGATCGTGGCGAAGTTGCTCTGCAGCAGGTTGTCGACAAACCCGGTGTACACGCTGTTGGCCGCCGGACTGTGGCACGTTGAAGCCGCCGGGCGATTGCTCGAGGCCGACGTTGATGGTGTCGGCGGCAGGACCGCCACTCGACGATCCACTGGCCGCGGTGCTCGCCTCCGACGACTCGGAGGGTGCGGCCGCCGCGGTGGACGAACTACTCGTGCCACCGCCAACGGAACTGCACCCGGCCACCAGTGTCACGACCGCCGCCACAGCGGTGAGACCCACGGCTCGCGTTTTCCTCATGGACAATCCTCCTCGTGACGGCATTCACACGCCGCCGGTCGGCCATCCCGTAGGCCGACCAGCCAAGGGTGCGCTGTGCGTCACCTTTGTGTCTGACCCGTCGACCTTACGAGCAGTCCTCTGTACCGGGCGCGCCGACTGGCCTAATCGTGATCGAAGGTTAACAACGGGAGGATCGGAGCGGCCGTAGATCCGGCCATACCGGCATCAATCACCGCGGGAATGAAGGGAACCCGCCCGATCGTCGCTCCGACAGGAAGAACTGCGACATTCGACCGACCACACCGCGTGATCTACGGCGTCCTTGACGTTACCCACAGTCAGGGCACCGGCCAACCGGACAATCCGCTGAGCGGGCCGGTCCACGCCCAGCCGTCGTGCGGGGCGTCGAGCACCGAGCGCAGGGCATCGGACACCGCAAAGATCGACGATGGCTGGATCAGCGGCAGCACCGGCAGCGCCGCCCACAGCCCGGGGTCGGCCGCGGCGACCGGACCTGCCCCGGTGATGCGCAGCCGCCAGCAAGCCTTGGGTCGACGGTTCGCAATACCCGGAGAGATTTCCGGTTCGCAGCACCGCGGCCGCGCTGTCACCGGAGTCCGCTGTCGTGGTTGGCGGCGACTCAGTCGTCGGGTCGTCGTCACCGGTCGTTGTCGACGAGCCCGTCCCGGTCGACGGCGTCGACGGAGCGGGCTTCGTGGGAGTGGGCTGTGTGGGAGTGGGCTTGTGGGAGTGGCGGGCGGTCACGGTCGACCCGATGCCCAGCACATCACTGATCGGGCACCCGAACGCCGACGCCGCCGACGCCGGGTCCGAGATGCCGCGCGGCAGCGACAGCAGCGCGAGATCGACGGTGCCCGCCGCGATCCGCGTCTCCACCAGGTTGGGCGAGGCGTCCGGCAACAGGTCGACCTCGATCCCGATGACGCCGAGCTGGCGTTGCACGGTTCTGGCGGCAGCGGCGAGCCGCGGGTCGCCGCTGGGGTAGCCGAGGGTCAGCCGGAGAATCTCGCCGTCCTTCGACGCGTACAGACCGTTGTTCACATATCCCGCCGCGGTCAGATCCTGCGCGGCGACCGTCAGATCGCCGGTGACGATCGGCCGGCCCGTCCGCTGACTGCCCGGTCTTCTCCGACGGGCAGGCTGACCTGCGAGGACACCGCGGCGCCGCCGCCGGGCCAGCCGGCGGTCAGGTCGGCGGCGAGCACCGACGGGGTCAGCCCGGCCGCGATGGCGCCGCGCACCTGCGGGACCGACGGTCGCGCCGGCGGCCGTGTTGAAGACGAGTTGCACCGAGGCCGGGGTCGGCACCACCGTTCGGCGGTCGGCGGGAACCGCTTGCTCCAACCTGCGGCGCCATGGACCCGCTGGGGGCGAACCACAACGCCTGCACGTCACCGCGGGAGAACGCGGCCAGCAGATCGGCCGGGTCGCCCAGGCGCAACACCGCCGCCGCCGGGCCGGGCGGCGTGCCCCAGTACTTGTCGTTGCGGGCCAGGCTGATCTGGCCGGTCACCGGATCGTAGGAGGTCATCCTGTAGCGGTTCGCGGACAGCGGCAGGTCGGCGGTCGAGCGCGGCCCCCCAGCCGCCCGGGAAATCCTTCATCAGGTGGCTCGGCAGCAACGGCGAGAACAGCGTCCGCCAATCCGGGAACGGCTTGCTGAACTCCACCTCGACGGTCTTGCCGGCATCCCGCGAACGGATCGCGCTGATCAGCAGATAGCCGGCCGGGTCGACGGTGCCGGGCTGCACCGGCCAGCTGATCCCGCAGGTAGGAGAAGTCCTCGGCGGTGATCGGCGTGCCGTCGGACCAGGACGCCTTCCGGTCCACCGTGTAGGTCACGGTGAACGGGTCCTGCGAGGTCACCGTGGCCGCGTCGATCACGTCGGGATCGGCGGTCACGGCGCCGTCGGCGGCGACCACGAACGCCGAGGGCAGCACCAGCGACGCAGCGGCCTGCGAGGCCAGCGAGAAGTCGGCGATCGCGTACGGGTTGAAGCCGGCGATCCGGCCGGCGGAGCCGTCCAGGCCGATCACCACGGTGCCGGCGGCGGGCGGCGAACTCGGCACCGACGTCAGGCCGGTCGGCGCGATCGGGTCGGGCAGCCCCGGCGGCGTGCAGGCGGTGGCCCCAGGACCGAGCAGGACGACCAGCCACCGCCGGCCGACAGGCCTCGTCGCCATCGGGGGTGCCGCACGGCCTCACCCTACGGATCTGCCGGACCCATCGGCCCCCGTTCTCAGCCCGCGGCCACCTTGTTGCGCGATCGGGTCTTCGCCCGTTCGGTGGCGGTCAGCGCGACCTTGCGGATCCGCGCGCCCTTCGGGGTGACCTCGACGCACTCGTCGTCGGCGCAGAACTCCAGCGCCTGCTCCAGCGACAGCGACCGCGGCGGCACCAGGTGCACCAGCTCGTCACCGCTGGACTGGCGCATGTTGGTGAGCTTCTTCTCCTTGGTGATGTTCACGTCCATGTCGTCGGACCGGGAGTTCTCGCCGACGATCATGCCCTCGTAGACCTCGGTGGTCGGCGGGATCAGCATGGTGCCGCGCTCCTGCAGCGCGAACATCGCGAACGGGGTGGCCTTGCCGGGCCGGTCGGCGACCAGCGATCCGGTCGGCCGGCCGCGCAGCGGTCCGGCCCACGGGCCGTAGCCGTCGAAGATGGCCGACGCGATGCCGGTGCCGCGGGTGTCGGTCAGGAAGTCGGTGCGGAACCCGATCAGCCCGCGGGACGGCACATGGAACTCCAGCCGCACCCAGCCGGTGCCGTGATTCGTCATGCCCTCCATCCGGCCCTTGCGGACCGCCAGCAGCTGGGTGACGGCCCCGAGGTACTCCTCCGGGACGTCGATGGTGAGCCGCTCGAACGGCTCGTGGACCTTGCCGTCGACGTGCCGGATCACCACCTGCGGCTTGCCGATGGTCAGCTCGAAGCCCTCCCGGCGCATGGTCTCGACCAGGATGGCCAGCGCCAGCTCGCCGCGGCCCTGCACCTCCCAGGTGTCCGGCCGTTCGGTGGTCAGCACCCGGATCGAGACGTTGCCGACCAGTTCGGCGTCGAGCCGGTTCTTCACCTGCCGGGCGGTCAGCTTGGTGCCGCCGTCCCGGCCGGCCAGCGGCGAGGTGTTGATGCCGACGGTCATCGAGATGGCCGGCTCGTCGACGGTGATCGGCGGCAGCGCCACCGGGTTCTCCGGGTCGGCCAGCGTCTCGCCGATGGTGATCTCGGCCATCCCGGCCACCGCGATCAGGTCGCCGGCGTAGGCGGATTCGACCGGGATCCGGTCCAGCGCCTCGGTGATCAGCAGTTCGGTGATCTTGGTCCGGGCGACGGTGCCGTCGGCCTTCATCCAGGCGACCTGCTGGCCCTTGGTGATGACGCCCTCGATCACCCGGCACATGCCGATCCGGCCGAGGAACGGCGAGGCGTCGATGTTGGTGACCTGGGCCTGCAGCGGCGCGCCCTCGGTGTACTCGGGCGGCGGGATGGTCGCCAGCAGCGTGTCGAACAGCGGGTCGAGGTTCTCGTGGTCGGGCATCTCGCCGTTGCCCGGCTTGTTCATCGACGCCCGGCCGGCCCGCGAGGCGCAGTAGACGATCGGGAACTCGATCTGCTCGTCGGTGGCGTCCAGGTCGATGAACAGCGCGTACGTCTCGTCGACGACCTCGTCGATCCGGGCGTCCGGCCGGTCGGTCTTGTTGATCACCAGCACCACCGGCAGGTGCGCCTGCAGCGCCTTGCGCAGCACGAACCGGGTCTGCGGCAGCGGGCCCTCGGAGGCGTCGACCAGCAGCACAACGCCGTCGACCATCATCAGCGCGCGCTCCACCTCGCCGCCGAAGTCGGCGTGCCCGGGGGTGTCGACGATGTTGATCACCATGTCACCGCGCCGGACCGCGGTGTTCTTGGCCAGGATGGTGATGCCCTTTTCCCGCTCCAGGTCGTTGGAGTCCATCACCCGGTCGGTGTGCGCGGAACCGATCCGGAACGCGCCGGACTGCCAGAGCATGGCGTCGACCAGCGTGGTCTTGCCGTGGTCGACGTGCGCCACGATGGCCACGTTGCGCAGGTCGGATCGAATAGAACGGTCAGCCACGACTGGAGTACTCCTCGGGTTCGGGTGACGCTCCGGCGGCACCGCGAAGGTGGCCATGTGGAGCGCTGGATCGGCCACCCACCCGGCTTGACCGACGCAGTGCAGCCCTCCGAGTCTACCGGGGCGCAGCGGGCACCTCGGCTCGGAGCGAGCCGTCGGCCGGTGTTGTCCATTACATTCCACCCATGGCGCAACCACCAGCCGAGCGATTACCCCCTGGGCAAGGACGGCCTGCCCGGACCTGCCGCTGCGGGTCCTCGAGGACGACGAGAACATCCCGCCGCGGCCGGAGGAGGAGCTCGCCGACCTGGAGCGGACCGACCCGCAGGCGCCCTGACCCGGCCGGCTTCAGACCCGGATGACCTCGATCCCGCCGATCTCGGCCAGCACGTCGAAGTCGGCGTCCTGGGTGACGATCGGCAGCCGGTGAGCGGCGGCCGTTGCCGCGATCCACAGGTCGTTGATGTTCGACCCGCCGCCGGTGCTCGGCAGACCAGCAGCCGGAGCCGTGGCCCAATGCTGCAGCGACGGCCTCGTGACCGGCAGTACCTCAAGAGTCGGCCATCCGCGTTCAGACGGTTGCCAGCCGCCGCGACCGTGTTGGCAGTGTCCTGCGCCGCAAGCACCCCGGCGGTCAGCTCGCCGAGGGTGACGACGGATGCGAACCATTCCGTCGGCAGCGCGCCAGATCCAACTGCCGGCCGGTTTCCAGCGCGATGTAACGCTGATGTGTCGACCAGCCCGCGCGCAGGGGGAATTGGCTCACGCCAACGGGTCAAGATAGTCCGTTGTGTCGCCCGGCCAGTCGAATTTGAGGTCATCTCGGAAGCCGGGTCGGCCTGAGCCGCGGAGCAGCAGATGCGCAATCAGTTCCTCGCGCGGTAGCCACGACGAGGGACCGAGGGCCCGCCAGGGACGTCAGCCGCGCCGCTGGCTTGCCGTTCACGGTGATCACGATGTCCTCACCCGCCGCTGCGCGGCGGATGAGGCCCGCTGTGTCGTTGCGAAGTTCCCGGGACGCTACTTCGGTCATGCGACAACTGTAGGCCAGCTGTAGCACATCGGACGCATGACTGGTCAGTCCGGACGCACGTTCGGGAAACCGGGCATGGGCTCCAGGTTGGTGTCCAATGGCGACGCGACTCCCGGCGGTGCGCTGAGCGGCTCGGGCATCGCACCGACCTCTTCCAGCGGCACCTCGGTCGGATTGAGCACCCGGGACAGGAACGACTTGGTCCGTTCCTGCTGCGGATTCCCGATGACCTCCTCTGGCGAGCCTTCCTCGACGATGTAGCCGCCGTCCATGAAGACCACCCGGTCGGCGACGTCCCGGGCGAAGGCCATCTCGTGGGTGACGACCATCATCGTCATCCCCTCCTTGGCCAGGCTCTTCATCACCGCCAGCACCTCACCGACCAGCTCGGGGTCGAGGGCCGAGGTCGGCTCGTCGAACAGCATCAGGTTCGGCGTCATGGACAGCGACCGGGCGATCGCGATCCGCTGCTGCTGACCACCGGAGAGCTGCGCCGGGAACGACTCCTCCTTGTGCGCCATGCCGACCCGTTCCAGGTTCTCCCTGGCGATCTTCTCGGCCTCGGTCTTCGACCGCTTCAGGATCTGCGTCTGCGCGATGGTCAGGTTCTTCAGCACATTCAGGTGCGGGAACAGGTTGAAGTTCTGGAAGCACATCCCGATGTGGGTGCGGACCTTGTCCAGGTCGCAGTCCGGGTCGGTCATCTCGTCGTCGCCGATGAAGACCTTGCCGCCGGTCGGGGTCTCGAGCATGTTGACGCAGCGCAGCAGGGTGGACTTGCCGGAGCCGGACGGCCCGATGACGCAGACCACCTCGCCCGGATAGATGTCGAGGTTGATCTGCTTGAGCACCTCGATGGGTCCGAAGGACTTCACCAGACCCTGGATGGAGATGATCGGGGTCTTGGTGGGAGCAGATTGCGGTCATGTGGTCGTCACCTGGCCTTTGCGTGGCGGATCTCGAGACGGCGGACGAGCTGGGACAGCGGCAGCGTGATCACCAGGTACAGCAGACCACCGACCACCAGCGGAGTGGAACTCGCGTACTCCACCACTTTGCTCTGGCTGAACTTGGTGAGCTCGTACTGGCTCAGGGTGACGCCGAGCACGTAGACCAGCGAGGAGTCCTTGACCAGCAGGATGATCTCGTTGGTCAACGGCGGGATGACGATCCGGAAGGCCTGCGGCAGCACGATCACCCGCAGCGTCCGGGCCGGCGAGAAACCGAGCGTGCGGGCCGCCTCGACCTGCCCCTTCGGGACCGCCTGGATGCCGGCCCGGATGGTCTC
Source organism: uncultured Actinomycetota bacterium (assembly GCA_963695045.1). Lineage (GTDB taxonomy): Bacteria > Actinomycetota > Actinomycetes > Mycobacteriales > Nakamurellaceae > Nakamurella. The sequence continues at coordinate 164,116 of CAVOFW010000017.1, read as the reverse complement.
CGCCATGTAGGCCGCGGCGGTCAGCCCGAGACCGACCATCACCTGGCCGTAGAAGCCGCCCGGGAACTGGAACCCGGGGAACGCCCGCGGGATGCCGAGGGCCACCAGGAACAGCACCAGCAGCGACGGCAGGCCGCGGAACAACTCGACGTAGGCGCCGCCGAGCACCCGATACACCCGCACCGAGGACAGCCGCATCAGCGCGATGATCACCCCGAGGACGAAGCCGAAGATGAAGGCCAGCACGGTGTAGATCAGGGTGTTCTTCAGGCCGGTGGTGATGCACCTCGGGGAACATCTTCAGCGCGACCTGGACGTTCAGGAACGCCTTGGCGAATGCCGACCAGTCGGCCAGGAAGGCGATCACGATCAGGATGACGATGCCGATGGCGTACTGGATCCAGCGGAAATACTTGGCGCGTTGGCGACGCGTCATTCCTTTTTTGGGTGCTGACGTTGGCGTGGTTGTGGTGGCCATCGAATCTCCCTGCAGGCTTGGCACAGCCGGATTGTCAGTGATGTCCGCCAGTAGTCGGCGCTGTCATGGAAACACGGCCGGTGGCCGGGCGCGATGCCCGGCCACCGGCCGCGGGAGATCAGTTACTCGATGGTGCGGTGCTGCTGCCGCTGGCCGCGGGCGGGGTGCCGCCGATCCACTTGGCGTAGATGGCGTCGTAGGTGCCGTCTGCCTTGGCCTCGGTGATGGCGCCGTCGACGACGTTCTTCAGCGCGGTGTTGCCCAGCTTCATCCCGATGCCGTACTGCTCACCGGTGTTGAACTGGGCGGCGACCTTGACCTTGCCCTCGTTGTCCTTGACGAACTGGTTGAACACCGGCAGGTCCTGGACCGCGGCGTCGACCTGCCCGGTCAGCAGGGAATCCGACTCGGACGGGAAGTCGGCATATTCGACGATCTCGTAGCCGTTGCGCGTCAGCGTTCTTCTTCAGGTATTCCAGACCGGTGGTGCCGGTCTGGCCGGCGATCCGCTTGCCGCTTCAGGTCGGCCAGGGACGTCGCCGTGCTGTCGGCAGCGACCACCATCGCCTGGGTGGCGTCGAAGTAGGGCACCGAGAACAGGATGACCTTCTTGCGCTCGTCGTTGATCGTCATACCGGCGGCGGACAGATCGCACTTGCCGGTCGCGGTCACCTCGCCGGACTTGATGCCCTCGAACGGTGTATCGATGACCTTGGTCGTGACACCGAGCTTCTGCGCGGCCAGATTGACCAGGTCGACGTCGAACCCGACCACCTGATCGCCGTCGGTGAATTCGAACGGCTTGTAGGACAGCTGCGTACACATGTTCAGCGCACCCGGCTTCGACGAGCGCCGCCTTGGCGGTGTCGACGTCGGGGCCGCTGGAGGCCGGCGCCGAGCTGATGCCCGCCCCCGCGGCCGCCGAGGAGCTGTCGCTGCTGCTGCTGCTGGAACCACACGCGCTGAGCACGAGCGCGCCGATCGCTGTGCCCGTGATCAGGGCGACACGAATGGTGCGTCGAGAACTGACTGTCAAGATCACTCCCAGTGAGACGAGGCCGGGCTCCCGGGGTCGGGGGCCCGCGCATTACTGCATTCGAGGCATCCTGCCACGTTCGTATTGCGTCCGGCATGACGATGTTGCAACGAATAGTTCATCCGCTGGTCACACGCCGTCGTGACGAATGTCAGCAAACGCGCAAACCTCCTGATCGGTAGATATTCCTGTTCGTCTTCGTCCGAACGGGTCAGCCGGTCAGCAACCGGCGCAGGTCTGTGAAAATCTCACGGTCCGGTGCCAGCCAATCGAGTGAGTCGAGGTCACCGTCGCCGACCCAGCGCACCGCGTCGTGCTCGCTCGGGACGAGGTCGACCGGCGACGATCGCCGCGCGGTAGCACCGCAGGACCGTGTTGTCGCCCAGGTCGACCTCGCCACCGACTCGCTCGCCGACGGTGACCTCGACGCCCAGTTCCTCGACCAGCTCCCGGGCCAGCGCTTGCGGCGTCGGTCTCCCCCGGCTCGACCTTCCCGCCGGGCAGCTCCCACTTCCCGGCCAGTTCCGGCGGGCGGCTCCGGCGGGCCGCGAGCACCCGACCGTTCTCGATGACGGCGGCGGCGACGACCACCACCGGTTCGCGGGCGGCCAGCGTGACAATGCCGAGCAATGTCTGTTCGGCCCGCAGGACCCGGCGCCGCAGCACCGGGGTCAGCAGCGCGGGCTCCGCCTCGATCCGGGCGTCGACGGTGACCAGGGTTCCGCCTCCGGTCCATTCCGTGCCGACGCTGATCCGGCACTGCCGCAGCGGCCCGGCCACGAGTTCGAACGTGGGCAATCGCTCGCTGTCGATGGCGACCCGCAGGATCAGCGATCGCGGCGGCAGCAACCGCCCGCCCGGCCGATCCGGGGTGCCGGCTGATCCGGATCAGGTCGCCCGTCCGCAGCGGGGCCCGCGGCCCAACCCGGTCGCCCGCGACGTCGGCGTGCGCGTCCAGCGCCCTGGCTGTCCGGGTCCAGATGTCGGTGCGCAGCAGCGCCCGGCGGACCGCGCCCTCCGGCGCGTCGATCAGCGCGGTCGCGCGCAGGGGCATCACGGGTGGTCAGCCTACGATCATCGGCCGGCCGCCAACTCCGCCGTCGTCAACTCCGCCTTCGTCAACGTCGCCCGGCCATGGGCCTGTCACCGGGCACGATCGCCGACCCGGCCGGGTCGAGCCGCAGTCGGACGGTGTCGCCGGCAGCGACCATCCGGTCGGCCGGACCGACCGCCTGGACCGAGCCGACGCCCTCGATCCGCACCGTCAGCAGCAGCCCGCCCGGAGCCGGCGTGACCAGCACCGCCTGCCCGGTCAACGGGCCGAGCGGATCGAGCACCAGGGCGCTCGGGCGCAAGCCGATCGATTCGCCCGGGCCGGGGATCGGCCCGCCGATGGCCGCAGCGGTTTCCTCGTCGAGCAGGGTGCTGTACCCGACGAACCCGGCCACCCAGGCATCGGCCGGGAACTGCCAGAGTCTGCGCGGCCGACCCGACCTGCTGCACGCGGCCCGACCGCATCACCGCCAGCCGGTCGGCGACCGCGAACGCCTCGCCCTGATCGTGGGTGACGAACACCGCCGTCGTTCCGGTGCTGGTCAGCACCGACCGCAGGTCGGTCAGCAGTCGCTCGCGCAGGCGTCCGGTCGAGCGCGGCCAGCGGTTCGTCCAGCAACAGCAGCCTCGGCCCGGGCGCCAGCGCCCGGGCCAGCGCCACCCGCTGCGCCTCGCCGCCGGACAGCGTCGGCACCCGCCGCGCGCCGTATCCGGGCAGCCCGACCAGTTCCAGCAGCTCATCGACCCGGGCGCCGATCGTGGCCCGATCGAGCCCGGCCCGCTGCAGCCCGTAGCCGATGTTGCCGGCCACGTCCCGGTGCGGGAACAGCACGCCGTCCTGGAACATCAGCCCGAAGCCGCGGCGATGCACCGGGACCCGGGCCAGATCGGCTCCGTCCCAACAGATCTGGCCGGCGGCCAGCGGCTCGAGACCGGCGATGGCGCGGAGCAGGGTGGATTTCCCGCAGCCCGACGGGCCGAGCAACGCCAGCACCGCGCCGTCCGGCACCTCGAGGTCGACGCCGGACACCGCCGGCGCGCCGCCATAGGTGACGGTCGCGCCGCGGATCTCGAGCACGTCAGAAGCCCCCGATCCCGGGTTCGCCGCGGCGCCCGCCGAACGCCGCGTCGACCAGGAACACCGACAGCGCGCACAGCGCCGCCAGGATGACGGCCGCGGCCAACGCCATCCCGGCGTTGACCGCACCGGGCCGGGAGATCAGCCGGCCGATCACCACCGGCAGCGTCGGGGTGTCCGGGCGGGCCACGAACGACGTGGCGCCGAACTCGCCGAGCGCCACCGCGAAGGCGAACGCGCTGGCCCCGGCCAGCGCCCTGGACATGATCGGCAGGTCCACCGACCACCACACCCGGATCGGGCCGGCGCCGAGCACGGCGGCCGCCTGCCGCAGCCGGTCGTCGGCGGCCCGCAACACCGGCAGCACCATCCGCACCACCAGCGGCGTGGTCACCATCGCCTGCGCGATCGGGATCAGCAGCGGCGACGACCGCAGGTCCAGCGGCGGCGCGTCCAGCGCGATCAGGAATCCGAAGCCGACCGTGACGGCGCTGACCCCGAGCGGCAGCATCACCACCGCGTCCAGCGCGCCGATCGCGCGACGAGCCACCCGACGGCGCGGACGCCGGGCCAGCACGACCGACAGCGCGACCCCGATCAGCACCGACAGCGCCGCCGCGACCAGCCCGGTGCGCAGCGTCAACCCCAGCGCCGGTGGTCACCGGCGTGACCAGCACGTTGTGCTCGCCGACCCCGGTCAGCGCCAGGTAGTTGCCCAGGCCCCAGCCGGCCGGGGTCTGCAGCGACCGGATCACCAGCACGGCCAGCGGCACCGTCATCAGCAGGCGCGACGACGGCCGTCACGATCACCGCGGGCAGGTCGCCCGCGTCGCACCGGCCGGGCCAGATCGACGGCGGCGCGCAGCCGCAGGGTGGCCTCGCCGCGTCGGCGGACGGCGGCGGCGACCACCAGCACGACGACCACCAGCAGCAGCTGCAGGATCGACAGCACGGCCGCCGCCCGCAGGTCGCCGATCTGCGCGGTCTGCCGGTAGATCTCGGTCTCCAGGGTGCCGTACTGGGCGCCGCCGAGGATCAGCATGATGCCGAAACTGGTGGCGCAGAACAGGAACACCATGACGAATGCGGCGACGATGGCCGGCAGCAGGGACCGCAGCGTGATGGTCAGCAGCACCCGCACCGGACCGGCGCCGAGGCTCCGCGCCGCCTCCGCCGGCCGGTCGTCCAGGTGCGCCCAGCTGGCACCGACGGTGCGCACCACCACCGCGTAGTTCAGGAACACATGCGCGGCCAGGATGACGATCACCGAGCCGTCCAGCCCCCAGGAACCCAGCGGCCCGTCGGCGGCGAACAGCGTCCGGAAGGCCAGCGCGACGACGATGGTCGGCAGCACGAACGGCACGGTGACCAGTGCGCGCAGCGCGGTCCGCCCGCGGAAGCGGAGGCGATACAGCACGTAGGCCCCCGGCAGGCCGAGCGCCACCGCGCACGCGGCGGACGCTGCGGCCTGCCACACGGTGAACAGCGCGATGCGCTGCACCCGTGGTTTGCCGAGCACGTCGATCACCCCTTGCAGGTCGACGGTCCCGGCGGGGATCAGGCCCCGACCGATCAGTGATCCGACCGGGTAGAAGAAGAACAGCGCGAACATCGTCACCGGGACGCCGGCCAGCAGGATCCAGCCGGCAACTCTGGCCGACCCGCGGAACCCTGCGGCCGCCTGTCGTCCGGCTGCCGGTGCCGCGATCGGAGCCGGCGGACGCGGCGAGCACCACCGAACGATCGGGCCGATCGGTGGTGGCGGTCATCGGAGCGTTCAGCCCTCCAGCAGGTCGGACCAGCTGGAGATCCAGGCGTCCCGGTTCGCCGCGATCGTCGCCGGATCGAGGGTCGCCGGGCTCGGCGCCACCGGGGCGTACTGCTGCCAGGCCGCCGGCAGCGGGGCCGCGGCGTCGACCGGGTAGACGTACATCGAATCGGGCACCGAGGCCTGGAATTGCGCGGACAGCAGGAAGTCGATGACCTGCTGGGCGCCGGCCGGATTCTTGGCGCCCTGCAGCACGCCGGCGTACTCGACCTGCCGGAAGCAGGTGTCCAGCAAGGCGCCGGTCGGCGCGGACGTCGCCCCGTCCGGCACCTCGGACGGCGGCGAGGACGCGTAGGAAACCACCAGCGGCCGGGCGCCCTTACCGGAGGAACCGGAGAAGTCGACGGTGTAGGCGTCGGTCCAGCCGCCGGTGACCTTCACCCCGTTGTCCTTCAGCGCGGTCCAGTACGCCTGCCAGCCGTCCGCGCCGAAGTGCGCGACGGTGCCGAGCAGGAACGCCAGACCGGGCGACGAGGTGGCCGGCGACTCCACCACCAGCAGGTCCTTGTACTCGGGCTTGGCCAGGTCCTCGAAGGTGACCGGTTCGGCCAGGCCCTTCGCGGCGAAGTAGGCGTGGTCGACGTTCACGCAGACGTCGCCGTAGTCGACCGCGGTCAGCCGGTCGTCGCCGATCGCGAACGTGCTCGCCCCGTCGCCGGCCGCCGGCGAGGTGTACGGGCGCCAGGATTCCGGCGTCCAGCGCCTTGGAGGCGAAGGTGTTGTCGATCCCGAACACCGCGTCGCCGAGCGGGTTGCTGGCGGTCAGCAGCAGCTGATTGACCATCGCGCCGGCGTCGCCCTGCGCCAGCACGGTGACCGTCAGGCCGGAGGATGCCTCGAAGTCGGCCAGCATGGCGTCGTCGACGACGAACGAATCGTGGGTGATCAGGGTGACCTCGCCCGCCGCCCGCCGCGCCGGTGCCCGACCCTGAGGTGCTGACGGCGGTCGCCGGTCGCGCGTCGCGCTGTCGCTGCGACGCCGCTGCGGCGCTCGACCCGGACGAGCCGCAGGCGGTCGAGCAGCAGCGCGGCCGCGGCGGCCAGCGCCGCGAGGGCAGTGATCGGGTCTTCTTGTCGTGCTCGGCATGGCGTTGGTGCCTCTCCCGCTCGCGCGGTGTCAGCACGGGTGTGGATGTGGAGAGGACGTTCCTGCGCCGGCATGATCCGGATCAGGTTCGACGGTCCAGGACTTCGTGTCCCGCTCTCAGCCCGGCGCACCGGACTCCCGTGTCGGCAGGAGTCCCGGTCGCTACGACGCGGCGGCCAGGCCTGAATCGGGAGGCACGGCTCCGGTCGCGGTCGGCGCCCGGTTGGGCGACGCCGGCGCGCAGGCTGACCACCCCCAGCAGCACCAGCGTGAGCACCCCCAGCACCGGGTAGATCGCGCCCAGCCAGGACTGCCACCCCGGCCGGGACGCCGGCTGGTCGATGTACTGCTGCGCGATCAGGATGCTGACGATGTAGCTGCAGGTGGCGACCACCCAGGCGATGGCCAGCACCCGCACCGCGACCAGCCGCTGCCGGGGCCCGAACAGGCACCACAGCAGCAGCGGCAGCACCCACACCCAGTGGTGCGACCAGGAGATCGGGGAGATCAGCAGGCCGAGTGAACTGCACCGCGAGCAGCCCGGCGGTCCGGTCGCCGGCGCGCAGGCACACCCAGGTCACCCAGACCCCGAGCACGGTCGCCAGCGCGGCGAAGACCAGCCACGACCGAGACCAGGTCCTGCGCCGGCGATCCGGGCGATCGCGCCGCGCAGCGACTGGTTGATCGCCGACCAGACCGGGCCGGTGCGGCCCGGGTCCAGCATCAGCTTGGTGAAGAACCGCCAGGTCTCGCTGGGCAGCAGGACGGCGCCGACGGCGACCGTGAGCGCGAAGAACACGATCGACCAGACGACCGCCGACCACCGCTTCTGCAGCAGGTAGTACAGCCCGGTGATCGCCGGGGTCAGCTTGATCCCGGCCGCGAGACCGACCGACGCGCCGGCCATCCACTCCTTGCCGGCCACCGCGCCGGCCAGCAGCAGCGCGCACAGGAACAGGTTGATCTGGCCGTAGTTGAACGTGGTCCGGACCGGCTCCAGCCAGAGGCCGAGCGCCGTGACGGTGACCACGATGCCGCGCACGTGCTGGATCGGGTTCGGCGCCTTCGGCCCGGCCCGGCCGAGCAGCCGCAGCGTGGAGTAGGCCATCAGCCCGATCGCGCCGAACGACGCCAGCTGCCACAGCACCCGCAGCAGCGTCCAGTTCAGCCAGGTCATCGGGGTGAAGATGATCGCCGAGAACGTCGGGTAGGTGAACGGCAGGTGCAGCGGCTCGGAGAAGAAGTCGTACAGCGTGCCGTCGGTCAGGTGCCGGGCACCGTCGACGTACACGGTCAGGTCGACCATCAGGAACGGGTCGCCGCCGGCCAGGGTGGCGAGCACGTGCAGCACACCGGTGACGCCGAGCAGCGCCCACGGCGCCCAGGACGATGCGACGAACCGCTGCAACGCACCCAGCACGACGCACCGACCTCCGTTCCGCGGCCCACGCGCCGTCGAAGTGACGACTGGTCCGTCCGCTGATCGTAGGGTGCTCCCCTGCCGGCACCGGCGCGCGAAACCCGGGCGGATCACGTTTGGATCCGACGCCAACGGGAGAACCTGCCAGTGCGCACGGTCAAGGGGCGAACATCAAGGGGGCTGACGATGGCGACCACACGCAGCTGACATTGAGGACGACGCCGACGCCGACGAAGTGGCGGACATCGACTCCGGTCCCTCGCGCTTCCGCCGTCGACCAGTGCTGGCGATCACCGTCGGGCTGGTGTTGCTGATCGTCCTGATCGCCGGCGGCGCCAGCGCGTTGGGATTCGCCACCGGCTGGACGAAGGCTGCCGGTGGCGAGGTGGTCGTCGTCCGGAACGGCGGGTTTCTCGACGACAACTCCTTCCGGCAGGTCATTCAGCCCAATTCCGAGCTCACCTACACCGGGCTCTGGAGCATCGACCATCCCTACCCTGCCTCGCAGCGCTACTTCAAGGTCAGCGCCGCGCAGAACGCCGACAGCAACGAGGTCATCAACGTGCCGACCAAGGACGGCGTGCTGGTCGGGGTCGAGGGGACGTTCTACTTCCAGCTGAGCACGGACCCGGCGGTGCTGGAGGACTTCGACAACAAGTTCGGCACCCGGTCCTTCCCTGCCGGGCGACGACTCGCTGCATGCCTGGGACGGCGACGAGGGCTGGAACGCGTTCCTTGCCGCCACTCTGGGGAACCTGGTGCAGAACGTGCTCCGGCAGGAGATCGGCAACGTCACCTGCGCCGACCTGGTCGCGTCCTGCACGCTGGCGCAGAATGCCACCTCGGCCATCGTCCCCACCGACGGAAAGGGGAACCAGACCATCGCCGGGGTCCAGCAGGCGGTGAACTCCGGTTTCGCCGCCGATGTGCAGAACATTCTGGGTGTGCCGGTGCTGACCAACATCCAGTTCGCGCTGAGCAAGATCTCGCTGCCGGACAATGTGCAGCAGGCGATCAACGACGCCCAGGGCGCGTTCGCCGGGGTGACCAAGGCGCAGGCCGGTCTGCAGCAGGCCGCCATCGACGCGCAGACCAACGCCAAGAAGCAGGAGGGCTACAACGCGTGCCCGGTCTGCGGCCAGATGGACCTGCTCGATCACCTGCCGCAGGGCATCACGACCTACGCCCCGGGCGGGGCCTTCGCCATCGGGGCGGCGCAGCCATCGTCGGCGGCGCCGTCCGCGGCGCCGGGCGGTTGACCGATGCGGGTCGTCGACGGTGTGCTGGTCCTGCTGCTGCTGGGGGTGGCCGGGTTCGTCGTCTACCGCGGGGTGCGCTGGTTGCTGCGGCCGCCGCGCGCGGTGGCCGCGACGACGGCGTGGGCCACCCGCTACAGCGTCGACGGCACCACCACGGTGTGGTGGATCTACCGCGACGTCACCGGTCCGGGCGGCACCCGGCGGCGGGAAAAGCAGGAGATCAAGCGGATCGACTCGGCCGCACCCGACTTCGACGAGCTTTTCCTCCAGGGCGAGCAGCTCGCGCAGCAGCGGGCCTTCCTGCTCAATAGTGCGCTGTCGGGCTGATCTGCGTTCGGAACAGGCGGAGTGAATTGCGGCCGCCATCGGATCCGGGAAGGACCACTCTTACCAAACGACGGCTATGCTCCGTTTGTCAGATTCGCGACAAATGGGGGAAATAATGACAGCTGCCCGAGACGACACCGCACACGGCCCAGGAAAGCAACCGGTGGGCGGACCGACCGGTCCTTATCCGAGCGGCATGGCGGGACTTCCCTCGCGTCAGATGAAGCAGCGCAACGCCGTTCTGGTGTGGATCGTTTGGCCGATTCTCACGCTGGGGATCTACCACCTGGTCTGGTACTACAAAATTCACAATGAAATGTTGCAGTTCGATCCCCGGCAGCCGATCAAGCCCGCAGGTTCGCTTCTCACGATCATGTTCGGCTGGATTATCATCGTGCCGCCGTTTGTGTCCTACTTCAACACCGGCACCAGGATCGCCACCGCACAGCGCGCTGCGGGGCTACCAGCAACCTGCAATCCGTGGATCGGTTTCATTCTGTTATTTGTTTTCGGGCTGACCCCGCTGTATTACCAATTCGAGTTGAACAAGATTGTCGACAGGTACGCCGTCCCAGCAGGAGCGCCGATTTCGTTGACGGCCTAGCCGACCGGCCCAGCCGACCGGCTCAGGGCCGCTGGCACAACAATCCTTGTAGCACCTGCTACAGTCCGGTATGTGACTGAATCTCAAGGGCCACCCTGGGTGGTGTTGGTGGTACGGGTGCCGGCCGAGCCGTCGCGACATCGGGTCGCTGTCTGGCGGGAGCTGCGCCGCGTCGGCGCCCTGTCGTTGGGCCAGGGCATCTGGGCGGCTCCGGACGCACCGGTGTTCACCGACGGGATCGCGCGGGTGCTTGACCTGGTGCAGCGCGGGGAGGGCGAGGTGATCCTGCTGGACGCGGCCGGCCGCGGGGCGGCCGACGGCGAGCGCCTCACCGCACTGTTCACCGCGGACCGGGAGGCGGAATGGACCGAGTTCATCGCCGACTGCGGCAAGTTCGACGTCGAGATCGACAAGGAGATCCGCACCGAGAAGTTCACCTTCGCCGAACTCGAGGAAGAGGAGCAGAGCCTGGACCGGCTCCGTCGATGGCATCGCGAGCTCAGGGCCCGCGACATCTTCGGCGCGCCCGCGGCCGCCGATGCCGATCAGCAACTCGAGCACTGCACCGAGCGACTGGCCGACTTCGCCGAACGCGTCTTCCGCGCCCTCCACCAGCTGTGAACGCCGACCACGAGCAGGAATTCTCCCGATGAACCCGGACACCGATCTCTTTCTCAGCATCAACGGCTTCGCCAGGTCGACGCCGTGGTTGCAGCCAATAGTGCTGGCCTACGCCAACTACGGGATCGTGGCCTTCGGCGCGCTGATGCTCGCCGGGTGGTGGGTCGCCCGGCGCAGCGGCGATCCCCAACGGATGGCCGCGGCAATCTGGGTGCCGATCGCGACGCTGATCGCGGTCGGGCTGAACCAGCCGATCGCCGCGATCGCCAACCAGCCGCGCCCGTACACCGCGCTGCCGGACATCCTGGTCCTGGCCGGGCGCAGCCTTGATCCGTCATTCCCGAGCGATCACTCGGTGATGGCGGGCGCGGTCGCCGCGGGTCTGTTCCTGGTGAATCGGCGCCTTGGCGTGGTGGCAGCGGTCGCGGCCGCCGTCATGGCGTTCGCTCGCGTCTACATCGCCGCCCACTTCCCGTCGGATGTGATCGGTGGGCTCATCCTCGGGGCCGCGGTCAGCCTGCTCGGCTTTCTGCTGGTCCGCAGAGTGCTGGTGCGAACGGTGGTGGCCGCGGAACGGTCCGCGATCCGGCCGTTGCTCACCGCGAGTCCTGCTGTTCCGGCGCCCGACCACAGATGAGCCGGCGTGGCACTTCGCTCAGGACGCCTTCGCGGGAGGCGACACCCACGGCGCGAGAGCGGCCAGCAACTGAACTGAATTGACCGGCTTCGGCACGTAATCGTCCGCCCCGGCCGCCATGCAGCGATGGCGTTCGCCGCCGACTGCCTTACCGGTGACCGCTATGATCGGCAGTCCGGAGGAATGCCCGGAACTCCGAATGGCCCGGATCGTTTCGTAGCCGTCCATGATCGGCATCATGATATCCATCAGAACCACGGTGAAGTCGCGGTGCTGATCCAGGATCTCCAGGGCCGCGAAGCCACTCTGCGCATGCACCACCTCGGCCGCGGACCGCTCGAGAAGCGCGGTCAACGCGTAGATGTTGCGCATGTCGTCGTCGACGATCAGCACCTTGGTGCCGCGAAGTTCGGTATGCGCAACACCGCGCCGGTCGGCCGGGATGGCGTCGCTCTGCGCGGCACGTGGGCTGATCGCCGGTTCGGCTTCGTTCACCTGCGGTGGCGATGCTCCCCATCGGGTAAAGGTCCTTGCGGACGAGGTCGTTGCCGGTGGATATCCGGCCGGCACGTAGACCGTGAAGGTGCTGCCGTGGGTGATTTCGCTGGTCACGGTGATGTCGCCGCCCAGCAACCGAACCAACTTGCGGCTGATCGAAAGCCCCAGCCCGGTTCCACCGTAGAGTCGCGCGGTGCTGCCGTCCCCCTGGGCAAACTCCTCGAAAATGCGGGCCTGCTGCGCCTGTTCGATGCCGATGCCGGTATCTGTCACCGAGAAAGCCACCACCGCATCCGCTTTCACCAACGAATCGACCTCAGTATTCCAACCGCGGGCAGCCATCCGCACCTTGAGTCGAACATCCCCGTGATGAGTGAACTTGAAGGCGTTGGTGATCAGGTTCTTCAAGATCTGACGCAGCCGGTCGGGGTCGGTGATGATGTCCTCGGGACATTCCGGCGAGATCTCGAGAGAATAACCGAGCTCCTTGGCCCTGGCCACGGGTTCGAACTCGCGAAGCAGGGCATTGCTGAACGGCTCGATCGCCGACGCGGCCAGGTCGATGCTGACCGTGCCCGACTCGACCTTCGCCAGGTCGAGAATATCGTTGAGCAGGGTCAACAGGTCATTGCCCGACGATCGTATGACGCTGGCGTACTCCACCTGGGTGGCCGTCATGTTCTTTTCCGGGTTGCTCTCCAGCTGTTCGGCGAGGATGAGCAAGCTGTTGAGTGGGGTCCGCAATTCATGCGACATGTTGGCGATGAATTCCGACTTGTAGGTCGAGGAAACGGCCAATTGCCCGGCCTTTTCCTCGAGCAGCCGGGCGGACTCTTCCACCTCGTTGTTCTTCTGCTCCGCCTCGGAATTCCGGGTGGCCAGCAGCGCGGCCTGTCGTCCCAGATCCTCGTTGGACTCGCGCAACTCCTCCTGCTGGGCGCGCAACTCCTCCGCCAGGGACAGCGACTGCTTGAGCAGATTGTCGGTCCGGGTGTCGGCCTCGATGGTGTTCAGCACGAGGCCGATGCTCTCCGTGAGCTGATCGAGGAAGGCCTGATGGGTCAGGCTGAACCGGGAGAAGGAGGCCAGCTCGAATACCGCTCGGACCGATCCTTCGAACAGCACGGGGACGACGATGATGTTCAGCGGAGCGGAGGATCCGAGTCCGGAATTGATCCGTACGTAGTCATCGGGGACATCGGTGAGCAAGATGCGCTTCTTTTCCTTCGCGCATTGACCGACGAGTCCCTCGCCCAACCCGAAGGACGTCGAGAGATGCCGGCGCTCCTGATAGCCGTACCCGGCCTGCAGCCGCAACCGCGGCTCGCCACCCTCCGAGGCGGGGCTCATGGAGTAGAAGACCCCGTGCTGGGCCGCCACCAGCGGCGCCAATTCGGACAGGATCATGTTGGAGACGGCGTCCAGGTCGCGTTGACCCTGCAGCATCCTGGTGAACCGCTCGCGATTCGTCTTCAGCCAGTCCTGCTCGATATTCTGCCGCGTCGTTTCCCGAAGATTGCGAATCATCTCGTTCAGTTTGTCCTTCAGCACGGCAACTTCGCCGCTCGCCTCGACGCTGACCTGCCGGGTGAGGTCGCCTTCGGTCACCGCGGTGGCCACCTCGGCGATGGCCCGTACCTGATTGGTGAGGTTGGCCGCCAACTGGTTGACGTTGTCCGTCAGGTCCTTCCAGACCCCGCCGATCTCCTTCGACTGCGCCTGCCCGCCCAGCTTGCCCTCGACCCCGACCTCGCGGGCGACTCGGGTCACCTCGCTGGCGAAGGCGTTCAGTTGGTCGACCATCGCGTTGACGGTGTTCTTCAGCTCGAGGAACTCGCCCTTGACGTCGATCGAGATCTTCTTGCTGAGATCGCCGTTGGCGACCGCGGTGGTGACCTCGGCGATATTGCGGACCTGCCCGGTCAGGTTGCCGGCCATCAGATTGACGTTGTCGGTCAGGTCCTTCCATACGCCGCCGACCTCGATGGTCACGGCGGCCGCCTGGCCGAGTTTGCCCTCTGTCCCGACCTCGCGGGCGACCCTGGTGACCTCGGAGATGAAGCCGTTCAACTGGTCGACCATCGCATTGATGGTGTTCTTCAATTCCAGTATCTCGCCGCGCACGTCGGCCGAGACCTTCTTGGACAGGTCGCCGCCGGCGACCGCGCCGATCACCCGTTGCATCTCGATGGTGGGCCGGACCAGCGCATCGATCAGGGTGTTCACCGACTCCACGCTGCCGGACCAACTCTGCGCCCATCCACCGAGTACCAGCCGCTGGGACAGCCTGCCCTGGCTGCCCACCACATCGCGAGACCCTGGCCAGTTCGGCGTCGAACGCCTGATTCGAGATGATCACCTCGTTGAGGCTGTCGGCAACCTTTCCGGCCAACCCCGACCATTCCAGCGGCATGCGAGCCGTGAAGTCACCGGCCTTGACCCTGGCCAGCACGTCCCAGCAGCACCGTCAGCGGGACGCTGTTGTCCATGTTCGGTGCGGGGGCGCCGAACGCAACTACTTCTGTCATCTCTTCGTCTCCGCGCCTTGCCTTGACCGGTCTCGCCGATGACTCGACGAGCGGGCTTGCGTGGCCGGATTCGACCCATCGCCGTACTGCCCCGCTCCGTCACATCGGGGTGGGAACAGGACAGATGGAAGCATCACTGCGCGCCATCCCGGCTACCTTAGGTGATTGAACCGTAACATAAGGTAGTCAGAACGGGCGGTGAAATGTCTGTTTCGCGGGAACCGTCAATTCTTACCCTGAGTAGCAACCCCGGCCGGGGGCCACGAGGCGCACGTCGGGTTTTCGGTCGTTCGTACCCTGTTTGAGCCATCCATGACGGGGAACCTCACCAACTGTCATCGGAGTAACGCAATGAGAGGAAAAGATCATGGTGCTCGCAATCGTGCTGATTGTGCTGGCCGTCCTGCTGGGCCTGGGTGGACTCATCTTCACCGCCCTCAAGTGGCTGCTGATCATTGCCGTCGTCCTGCTGATCGCGGGCGCGGTCGCCGGGTTCCTGTCCCGCGGCAAGTCGAAGACCCTGAACTGATCGATCCGTGATGACCGTCGGCCAACGATCACCTGGGTCAGCGCGTGCTTGCTCAGAGCCTCGGATCGACCGGCTCCGCCTCCATCGCCAGCACCGCAAACACCGCTTCGTGCACGCGCCAGAGCGGCTCCCCCCGGACCAGCCGGTCGACCGCCTCCAGGCCGAGCGCGTATTCCCGGAGAGCGAGCGACTGCTTGTGCCCGAGATTGCGCTGCCGCAACCGCTCCAGGTTGGCCGGTTCGGTGTAGTCCGGGCCGTAGACGATCCGCAGGTATTCCCGGCCGCGCACCTTGATCCCCGGTTGCACAAGGCCCTTGCCGGCCGCGGGTCAGATTGGCCAGTGGCTTGACCACCATCCCCTCGCCGCCGGCTGTCGGTCAGCTCCCGCCACCAGGCCGAGCCATTCACCAGTGACTGCGGCGAGTCGGTCTGCACGATGATGCTGGCGGTCGGCTGCACAAGGTCCGGAGCCGCAGCCACCAGCCGGTCGGCGATGCCGAGATGCCAGTCGTGCGGACGTTCGTGCCAACTGACCCGGTCCGTCGCCAGCACCTGGAACGGCGCGATCCGGACCCCGTCGAGGCCGGCAACCGGCCACCGGTAGCGGCGGTACGCGTCGCTGAATGCCTCGGCGTTCGCCTGTCGGGACTCCGTGCGGGTCAACAGCTCAGAGACGTCGACGCCGGATGCCGCCGCCGCCCGCAGCCCGTCACGTGCGGCGGGCAGCGCCGCTCGGGCCGCGGCACCCACCGAGGCGTACTGCTCGCGCAGCAGCTCCTCCGCCTTCGCCGACCACGGCAGCAGCTCGCAGTCCAGCAGCATCCAGCCCGTTGACAGCTCGTCCCAGAGCCCGGCGTCGGTGACCGCGGCGCGCAGCCGAGCGAGCAGCTGCTCGGTGAGGTCGGCAGCGAAGAACGGCCGGCCGGTGCGGGTGTACACGGCGCCGGTTTCACCCGGCTGGGCGCCGAACCGAGCCCCCGCGACTCGGGGGTCCCGGCAGATCAGGATGACGGCCCGCGAGCCCATGTGCTTCTCCTGGCAGATCACCCTGGTCACCCCGGCCGCCTGGTAGGCGGCGAACGCCTCGGCGGGGCGCTCCAGCAGATCGCCGTCGGTCGCGGTCGCGACCGGTGCCATGGTCGGCGGCAGGTACGGCAGCCATCGTGGGTGCAGGGCGAACCGGCTCATCACCTCCAGCGCGCCGGCGGCGCTGTCCTCCCGGATGGTGATCCGGCCATGATGCGCCGTTTCGATCACCCGCCGGCCCAGCACGTCGTCGATGGTGAGTTCCTCGGGGGCCCGCGTGGACACGTCCCTCGTGCCGTCGACGTTGTCCGCCAAGACAAGGGGTTTCACCGGTTCGTACCAGACCTGCTGGGCCGGCACCGCGACGATGTCCTTCTCCGGGTACCGCAGCGCCGTCAACGATCCGCCGAAGACGCACCCGGTGTCCAGGCACAGGGTGTTGTTGACCCACACCGGTTCCGGGATCGGCGTGTGGCCATAGAGCACCAGGGCCCGACCGCGGTAGTCGTTCGCCCACGGATACCGCACCGGCAGCCCGTATTCATCGGTCTCGCCGGTGGTATCGCCATACAGCGCAAAGCTTCTCACCCGGCCAGAGGCCCGCCCGTGATACTCCTCCTTCAGCCCGGCGTGCGCCACGACCAGCCGGCCGTCGTCCAGCACAAGATGTGAAACCAGGTCATAGCACCACTTCTCGACGTTCTGCCGGAAATCCGCGCTCTCCAGGGAAAGCTGCGCAAGTGTCTGCGCAAGGCCATGGGACACCTGCACCTTGGCACCCTGCAGGGCCCGCACGAGTTTGTGCTCGTGATTCCCCGGTACGGCCAAGGCATTGCCGGACCTGACCATTCCCATCACCAGTCGCAGCACACCCGGCGAATCCGGGCCGCGGTCGACCAGATCGCCGAGGAAGACCGCGCGCCGGCCGGCCGGATGCGCCGCGTCGACGAGGCGCCCGGCGTCATCCCGATCCAGGACGTAGCCGAGTCGCTGGAGGAGCGTTTCCAACTCCGCCCGGCAGCCGTGCACGTCGCCGATCACGTCGAACGGGCCGTGCTGGTCGCGAAAGTCGTTCAACAGCTTGTCCCGCACGATGCGCGTCGCGTCGATCTCGGCCACGGATCGCAGCACGTGCACCTTGCGGAAACCCTCCTTGGCCAGCCCCCGCAGCGAACGGCGCAGCTGATCACGTTGCCGCCGAACCACGTGCGGACCGAACTCCCGGTCGGCGCGGTTCCGGTTGCGTTCCAGGCACACCTCTTCGGGCACATCGAGCACGATGGCGACCGGGAGGACGTCGTGCGCCTTCGCCAGTTCCACCACCTCCCGTCGCGAGTCCCGCTGCACGTTGGTCGCGTCGATGACGGTGAGCCTTCCCGCCGCCAGACGCTTCCCGGCGATGAAGTTCAGCACCTCGAACGCGTCCTTGGTGGCCGACTGGTCGTTTTCGTCCCCGGACACCAACCCGCGGCAGAAATCGCTGGAAATCACCTCGAAGCGTGAAAAGTGCTGCCGCGCGAACGTCGACTTTCCCGACCCCGACGCACCGACCAGCGCCACCAGGCAAAGCTCGGGAATGGCCAACCGGGCCGAGTCGGTCCGGTCAGCTGCGCTGCCGGTCATGGTCTTTCCTCTGCTGTCGTGGGGTCGGCGGGGTCGGCGCGGGTGAAGACGGCCAGCTGGGTCGGCGGCCCCAATTCGGGGTCGATCTCGCCGACGGCGACGTGCCGGACGGAGTACCCATGACGGGTCGCGATCGCCTGCGCCCATCCGGCGAACTCCGCCCTTGTCCATTCGAAGCGATGGTCGGGATGCCGAAAGCCGCCGCTACGCAAGCGTTCGTAACGAACGTTGTACTCGGCATTGGGCGTCGTCACCAGCACGGTCCGCGGCCGGGCGTGGCCGAAGACCGACAGCTCCAGGCTCGGCAGCCGGTCCGGGTCGAGGTGCTCGACGACCTCCATCAGCACCGCGGCGTCGAATCCGGCCAGCCGGTCGTCGCGGTAGGTGAGGGACGACTGCAGGAGGGTCAGCCGGGCCCGCTGACTGTCCGGCATCCGGTCGAGTTGCAGACGGCGCTGCGCCTGCTCCAGCGCGCGTGGCGAGACGTCAACTCCCAGCACCTGCGTGAAGGTGGCGTCCCGCAACAGCATCCGGACCAGGGTGCCCTCGCCGCAGCCCAGGTCGACCACCCGGGTGGCGCCGGCGGCGTGTAGCTGCGCCAGCACCGCGGATCGGCGCCGGTCCGCCAGCGCGGGTGCCGGCGGGATCTCCGATGCCTGCGGCGGGGTGGTCTCCAGCGGCACAGCGTCGGCCACCGATTCCGGCGCCTGGTCGTCGATCTCGGCGAGCCGCTCGACCGCAGTCAGCACCAGGGATCGCTGATGCGCCACGTACCGTCTGGTGATCAGGTCCCGCTCGGGGTGGCCGGGCAGCCACCAGCCGCCGGCGCGGATCAACTTGTCCACCTCGTCCTGGGTGACCCAGTAGTGCTTCGCGTCGTCCAGCACCGGGAGCAGCACGTACAGCTGGCTGAGAGCCTGATCCAGCGGCACGGTCGCGGTGAGAGTGGCGTCGACGTACCGCGAGTCGCCCCATTCGGGGACCAGCGGGTCGAGCGGGACCGGATCTGCCACGACGGTCCAGCCGAGCGGGGCGAAGAACCGATGCACCAGGTCCGGGCCGCCGCGGCTCGGCAGTGCCGGGATCCGGATCACCAGCGGCAGCGGCGCGCCGGCCAGGTCGGGTCGGGCCGCACAGCGGCCGGCCATCGCGGTGCGGAACACGGCACCCAACGCGACCGCCAGCATCGACGACGCGGCGTAGGGACGATCGTTCACGTACTGGCTCAGCGTGAAGCCATCACCGGCGAACCGCTTGCCACGCACCAGGCCGATCGGGTCGACCTCCAGCAGCAGGGCCGCCGTGCACCGCTGCTCCGTCGCCTCCGGGTAGAAGACGTGGGCCGTACCCACCGGCAGGTCGACGCTTTGTGCCCGGCCCGGGTGTTTGTGCAGCAGGTAGCCCAGGTCGGTGGCCGGGCTGCCGGTGGAGGTGATGGTCAGGTACACCCGCGCATTGTGTCGTACGCAGGTGAGCCGGCTGGGTTTGCGCGGACACTGCCGCGCCTCACGGGTGACCCCACCTGCGCGCAGGGCAGACTGTGCCGATGAACAGGCTCGCCATCCATGAATCCGCGGCCGCCGATCTCTCCCCGACCGAACTGGTGGACGTCGCTGCGGTCACCGGGTTCGACTCCATCGGGCTGAAGGTCGCCCACTCCCCCGGTGCCGATCGGTGGTGGACCAAGGGCGCCGGATCGGCGGAACTGCGAAGCATGGTCGAGCATCTGCTGACCAACCGGGTATCGGTGCTCGACGTCGGGCGCGTCGAGCTCGGCGGCGCCCCCAACCAGGAGTCCTACCGCGGTGTGCTGGATCTTGCCTCCAGGTTCGGCGCCCGCTACGTGACGGCCAGCGGGGTGCCGAGCGGCGAGCAGTTGACGTCCGTGACCGAACAATTCGCCGCCTTGGTGGCCGATTGCGACGACTACCAACTCATCCCATTGCTGGTCCCGGTGCAGGACACGGAGGTGGCAACCACCGCAGCGGCGCTGACGGTCGTGCGCGCCGTTGGCGGCGGCGTGGTGTTGACGGTGTCGACGAGCAGGTCCGCGTTCGAGATCGAAAGCGAGGTACTGGAGGCCGCCAACCACCTCGGTTACCTCCGGCTGCTCGCCAGGGAACTCGACCAAGCAACCGAGGACGGCTCGGCCGGCCTGCTGGCCACCGTTCCGGTGCATGTCCCGATTGCAGTCGGCGCCCTCGGCCCCAACGCCTCGGAAGATCTGGCGACCAGGGCGAGCAGATGGAGCGGATTGATCGACATCATGCTGGAGCACCCGCTGGCCAGGGCGCATCGGCTCCGCCAGCAGTCCTGAGCAGTAGGGTCAAGGGTGGTCGACCGCGGTGGCGGTCGCGCCTTCGCGTTCGCGGCCGGCGCTCGGGTTGTCAGATCCCGTTTGGCGCTCACCTGACGATTGGCGCGGCCCGACCGTTGCGAAGGAGGCTGGTTCGGATGAGCGGCGCTGGTGCGACGTCGACCGAGCTCGACGCCCTGTGGGACGGGGAACTGGCGTTCGGCACCTTCCTGTTCGACGTTCCGACCAGAACCCTGACCTGGACCGGCGAGATCTTCCGGATCTATGGATTCGAGCCGTCGGAGGTGGTGCCGACCCTCGAGTTGCTGGCCGCGCATCAGCACCCCGATGACCGGGAGCGATCGCACGCCCGATTTCAGCGGCTGTTGGCCGTCTGGTGGACCCTTCTGCTGGCAGTACAAGATCATCGATGCCCGCCGGATCTCCCGGTCGGTGATCGCGACGGGGGAGGCGGTGACCGATGACGTCGGGACCGTGACGGCGGTGCGCGGGGTTTTCGTCGACCTCACCGAGACGCTCCGCCGGCAGCAGGCCGCCGAGGTCACCCGCGCGGTCCAAATGTCGGCCGCTACCCGCGCGTCCATCGACCAGGCCAAGGGCGTCCTGATGGCGTGTTTCGATCTCACCGACGCGCAGGCGTTCGACCTGCTGCGACTGCACTCGTCGTACGCGAACGTCAAGCTCCGCGACGTGGCCGGCACCCTCGTCCAGCGGCTCACCGAACAGGACCTGATCGGCATGCCGGCGCGGCTCCGGGTGGCGTCGATCCTGAACACCCTCGCGGGTGGTCGAGTGCCGGACTTACCCGCCCCGGCCAGCACCTCCGACGCTCGGCCGAACAAGCAGCAGGCGCCCGCCGCCCCCGGCTCTGCGTCCCACCGAGTGAGCGACACCTCCAAGGCGGTGGCGCTGTCACCGGAGTTTCCGGTGGCCACCCTGATCCACGCCGTCGACGACGCGGGTCTGAGCATCACCATTGCCGACTGCCGTGTCGATGACCACCCGCTCGTCTACGTGAACGCGGCGTTCGTCGAGTTGACCGGCTATCCGGCCGACGAAGTCCTCGGCCGGAATTGCCGATTCCTGCAGGGCGCCGACACCGAACCCGCCGAGGTTGCAGCCATGAGAGCGACCTTGGCCCGAGGTCAGGAAGTTCGAACGGTCGTGCGGAATTACCGGCGCGATGGCCGGCCCTTCTGGAATGAGTTGCACATTTCGCCGGTCCGTGACGACGGCGGTCGGCTCACGCATTTCATCGGTTACCAGGTCGACGTCTCCGAACGGGTCGAGCGGGAACGTCAGCTGTATCAACTTGCCTATTACGACGCCGGGTCGGGCCTGCCCAACCTGGCCCACGCGGTGCTGCATCTCCAGTCGCTGATCGCCGATGCCGCCCCCGTCGACGTTGTCTACATCGGGCTGCCCGCAACGCCTTCCGGTCGACGAACCGCCGCTGCCGAGCCGGACGTTTCCCTCACTGCCATCCTCGGACGGCGACTGCGGGCCGCCTTGGACGAGAACGCCATGGTGGCGAAACTCGACGGTGACGCGTTTCTGGTCATCCAGCCGGTATCCGCATCCAACACTCTGGAACAGGTGCCTGCGGCCATCGGGGAACACATCGTCGCGCCGCCCGGAGCGGGACCGCTCACCATCCGCATCGGACGTGCCGGCCACCCGGACGACGGAAGCAACGCAGCCGAGCTGATCGCCTTGGCTCGGGCCAACGCCGGTTAGTGCGCCATGGTCGTGGCGGCGGCCTTGCGGCGAACCGACGACGTGGGATTCAACGGTCTTGTGGCGCCGGTCACCGCGTCATTCGCGCGGTCTGGTTGACCGAACGTGCTGTGGTGATCTACCTTTTGGATAGGTCATGAGTTCCAGCGCTCAGCTCCGGCTTGCTGGACGGCAACCCTCCCACCGCGGCGGGGTGCTCCGGGTGAGGACCTGGCAGATCCCGTTCGCGGGGCCGGCAAGCGCGGGCTCGTACTCTCGGGCCCAACGACCGGACGAGGGCAACGATGAGCGACCAGAACCGCGACCACCACCGTGGCGTTGTGGTCGTCGAACTGTGCCCAATTCGATAACCGCGTCTCCAGGCGCCATGTCGACCTGCAACGAGTGTCCAGCGCTCTCTGTTGTTGAGCCGGCGCCTTCTGCTGGGCAGGCCAGCGCACCAGCTGAAGTAATCCGGTCGAGGGCGGCCGTCGCACTTCAGCTGGATCGTGCTGTGCCATCCGGCATTCCTTTATTGCTGAGCACAGCGCTCGCCACCGGTCTCGGCCAACCCGAGTTGTCGGCGGCAGTTGGCGATGAACGTTGGTGCTCATCATCTCTCCGCACGGACCGACCGCGGACCGTGCACACCTTCTCGTCGAACATCCATTTCCTGGAGACCCCATGACGGCCACCGCCGTTCCGCGAACCATCCCGTCGAGCCTGTTGTCCACCCAAGTGGCATCGCTGTCCCGCGCCGCCCCTTACGCTGTGCCCACCGGCGGCTTCGACGCCGGGGTGATCCGGCTGGTCAGCGGCGCCCCGGCCGCCGAGGCACTGCCGCTGGCCGACTACGCGCACGTCGCCGGCACGCTGCTGAACGACCCGGTGGCCGGACCGGAGGCCCTTGGCTACGGGCAGCACTCGGGCGTCCCCGAACTCCGGGAGTGGATCGCCGGCCGGGAGGGCGTCAGCGCCGACCGGGTGCTGGTCACCAATGGTGGCCTGCACGGTGTTTCGCTCGCCCTGGCGGCGCTGCTGGAGCCCGGCGATTCCATCGGCGTTGACGACCCGGTTTTCCCCGACACCATCAGAATCGCCGAATTGCATTCCGCGCGGGTATTGCCCATCCCGGTCGGCCCGCAGGGATTGGACGTCGACACGCTCGCCTGGCGACTGCGGTCGGGCCAGCGAATCAAGGTGCTCTACACGGTGCCGGACTTCCACAACCCATCCGGTGGCGTGCTGCCCGCGGCGGCCCGGGCCCGCCTGGTACGAGCTCGCCGAGGAGTACGGATTCGTCATCGTCTCCGACAACCCCTACCGCGAATACGGTTTCGTCGGCCCACCGGAGGCCGACTTCTCCGCCGAATCCGATCAGGTGGTTCGGGTCGGAACCTTCACCAAGACCCTGGGACCGGGCCTTCGGCTCGGCTGGATCGTCGCCCCGGCCTGGCTGGCGCCGCATCTGGAGAATCTGCGCCGCCGGTCGGATTTCCATTCCTCGGTGCTGGGCCAACGGCTGATCACCGAATTGGTCACCAGACCCGGCTGGTTCGATTGGCTGCTGGCGTCCGGCCGCGCCCAGTACGCGCAGCGGGCCGCGATCCTCGGCGGCGCGATCCGCAGCCGGTTGACCGGAGTGCTCGACTTCGAGCGATCCGTCCGGTGGTTTCTTCCTGTGGACCGAGATCGTCGACCCTGCCATCGATCCCGCCGCGCTCCTGACGGCGGCCGCCGCGCAGGGGTTGATCCTCACCGCCGGCCGGAACTTCGCGGCGACCGGCGGCTCGAGCTGGGACCGGCGGCTCCGCCTTGCCTACTCCTCACCACCCATCGACCACCTGACGTGTCGCCGTCGACCGATTGGCCGACGCCGTCACCACTCTCCGCTGAACCGCACCCGATCCCGCAGCCGAATCCACGGCGCCCCAAATTCACCCTGAAGAAAGGCCTCCGATGACCAGACGCCCGCAGCTGCGGCGCCTCGCCACCGCCACCGCGACCGCCGCCGCACTCGCGATGATCCTCGCCGCTTGCGGATCGTCGCAGACAGCAGACCCGCAGAGCACCAGCGCCGCAACGGTTTCCGCCGCGGCAGAAGGCGGTTCGGCTGCCCCGGGAACTGCGGACGGCGGCGTCGACCTGTCCGGGGTGACCCTGCGGGTCGGCGAAACCGGTTTCAAGCAGCAGGAACTGCTGCTGGAGAACGCCGGGCTCGCCGATACCCCCTACAAGATCGAGTACAGCCTGTTCCAGGGCGGCAATCTGCAGCTGGAGGCGCTGGGCGCGGGCGCGATCGACCTGGCCAGCACCAGCGAGATTCCGCCGATCTTCGCCGCCCAATCCGGGGGGCCCGGCTCGCTGAACATCATCGCGGTCCGGCAGGGCACCACCCTGCAACAGGAGGTGGTGGTGCCGCAGGGCAGCGCCATCACCGACGTCGCGGGGCTCAAGGGCAAGAAGGTCGCCTACGTGCAGAACACCACGGCGCACTACTTCCTGTACAAGGCGCTGGAGGCCGCCGGGCTCGCCTGGACGGACATCGACGCGGTCCCGCTGTCCACCAGTGACGGGCTGGCCGCGCTGCTGGCCAACCAGGTCGACGCGCTGGCGTCCTACGGCAACGCCATCATCTCGGCGCACGCCAACGGCGCCACCACCCTGGTCGACGCGAAGGACATCCTGTCCGGGCAACTTCGTCTACGTCTCGACCCCGACGATCACCGCGAACCCGGCGACCAAGGCCGCGATCGCCGACTTCTTCTCCCGCGAGCAGAAGGGCTTCAACTGGGCGCGGGCGAACCCGGACGCATGGGCGGCCGTCGTCGCCGACCAGACCAAGCAGCCGGTCGAGCAGGCCAAGAAGACCTTCGTCGACGGAGAAGCGCAGCGGCCCAGCAAGTTCGTCCCCACCTCGCCCGAGGCGATCGCCTCCATGCAGGACGTCCTGGACACCTTCGTCAAGGCCGGGATCATCAAGACCACGCTTCGACATCGCACCGTTCTGGACCACGGACTTCAACACGGACCTGACCACGATCGAGGGCGAATACAGTGCCAGCTGACGCGCTGGCCAGCACCCAGGCGCCGAGCGGCGCCCGGTCGGCATCGACGCCCGGCGAGCGCCCGGGTGGTACCGACGACCACCATCGTCGGCCAGGCGCAGCGCTCCCGCCGGCCCAGGCTGCCCCGCTGGGCCGTCAAGGCGATCAGCCCGCTCGCGCTGCTGCTGCTCTGGTACGTGGCCAGTGAAGCAGGGTGGCTGTCCCGGCACACCCTCGCCCCGCCGCAGGACGTCGTCGAGAAGGCCCGCGAGCTGATCGGCACCGGCGAACTGCAGGAGGCGATCCTGGCGTCCGCGCAGCGGGTCGGACTGGGGCTGTTCTTCGGCCTCACCGCGGCGGTCATCGCGGCGCTGATCGCCGGCCTGTTCAAGGTCGGCGAGGACGTCATCGACGCCCCGATCCAGATGCTCCGCACCGTCCCGGTGGTCGGCCTGATCCCGCTGCTGATCATCTGGTTCGGCATCGGCGACGAACCCAAACTGATCCTGATCGCGCTCGGCGTCTTCTTCCCGCTGTACCTGAACCTGTACGCCGGCATCCGGGGCACCGACCCGGCGCTGATCGAGGCCGGCCGGACGCTGGGCCTGTCCAGGTTCGGGCTGGTCCGGCACGTGGTGCTGCCCGCCGCGGTGCCGAACGGCCTGGTCGGCCTGCGGTACTCCATCGGGGTGTCCTGGCTGATCCTGGTCTTCGCCGAAACCATCAACGCCACAACGGGTATCGGCTATCTGATCAACACCGCGCGGGAATTCTTCGAGACCGACACGATCGTGCTCTGCCTGGTGCTGTACGGCCTGTTGGGTTTGCTCGCCGACGTCTTCGTTCGACTGCTGGAAAGGGTGTTGTTGTCATGGCGACCGACCTTCACCGGGACGTGAGCGTCACCGCGAGGCCGGTCGATGACCCGGTGGCCGCAGCCGCCGGCCGATCAATCGATCGGCGCGGTCCGGGTCCGTGACCTGAGCAAGAAGTTCGGCGACCGCACCGTCATCTCGCATCTCGACCTGGACATCGAACCCGGCGAGTTCGTCGTGCTGCTGGGCGCCAGTGGCTGCGGCAAGAGCACACTGCTGCGGATCCTGGCCGACCTGGACCGGGAGATCACCGGGTCGGTGCAGGTCGCCACCCGGCGGGCGGTGTCCTTCCAGTCGCCGCGGCTGATGCCCTGGAAGAAGGTCTGGCGCAACGTCGTTCTCGGGCTGCCCGGCCGGCCGGACCGGGCCCGCGCCGAGGCCGCGCTGGCCGAGGTCGGCATGAGCCACCGCAGCGACGTCTGGCCCAAGGTGCTCTCCGGCGGTGAGGCGCAACGTGCGTCACTGGCCAGGGCACTGGTCCGGGAACCGGATCTGCTGCTGCTGGACGAGCCGTTCTCCGCCCTGGACGCGCTGACCCGGCTCACCGCGCAGGCGCTGGTTGCCGACCTGTGGGCCCTGCACCAGTGCGCGGTGCTGCTGGTCACCCACGACGTCGAGGAGTCGGTCAAGCTGGCCGACCGGGTGCTGGTGATGAAGGACGGGATCATCGCGCACGAGGCCAGGATCGACCTGCCGCGGCCGCGTGACGTCACCGATCCTCGGTTTGTGGCGCTACGGGCGCGAGCTGCTGGGACATCTCGGCGTGGGGGTGCACTGATGTCGGTGTACACGCCCCGCGGGATCGACGACACCGCGCTGACGCCGGTGCCCGAGCAGCGGTCAAGACGGCAGCGCTGGCTGCTCGGTCGTCTGGCCGAGGTGCTGACTCCCGCGGAAATCAGCTTCGCCATTGTCGATCTCGAGTTCAGCGCCAGCGACCGCTCCGGGTATCGGCTGCCCGGCAGCCCGTTGGCGGTGCTGCGGCCGGCTTCCGTCGAGGCGGTCCGGGCCATCCTGCGGATCGCGTCGGCCGCGCGGGTCATCGTCGTCCCCCGCGGAGCCGGAACGGGACTATCCGGGGGCGCGGCTGTGCCGGACGGTGCGCTGGTGCTCTCCACCGAGAACCTCAACCGGATCGTGCACATCGACCCGGACAACGAGATCGCCGTGGTACAGCCCGGAGTCATCACCGCGGACCTCGACGCCGCGGCCGCGGAACACGGGTTGATGTACGCCCCCGACCCGGCCAGTCACGAGATCTCCACCATCGGCGGCAATATCGCCACCAACGCCGGCGGCCTGCACTGTGTGAAGTACGGGGTCACCCGGGAATCCGTGCTGGGCCTGACGGTGGTCCTGGCGGATGGGTCGTTGCTGCGCACCGGCAAGCAGACCATCAAGGGCGTGGTCGGCTACGACCTGACCGCGCTGCTGGTGGGGTCGGAGGGCACCCTCGGCGTGGTGGTCGAGGCCACCGTCCGGCTGCGTCCCCGACCGGTGAAAACCCGTACCGCGGTTGCCTTCTTTGCCTCCGGGACCGAGGCCGCCGCCGCGGTGGGCGCGATCATCAGGGCTCGGGTGCAGCCCAGCGTGCTGGAACTGCTGGACGCTGGCTCACTGGCCGCGATCGACCGTGCCCAGGGCACCGACCTGCGCGAGCGTGGTGCCGCGCTGTTGCTCGCCCAAACCGACGGGTACGGCGCCGACGCGGAGATCGAGGTCCTCGGGGCTGCGGTGACGCAGGCTGGCGGGCGCGTCGAGTTCCCCGATGACGACACGGCCGGCCACTACCTCTGGCTACGTCGGCACGGCCGCGGGCCCACCCCGGACGTGTGGATGATCGGTGAGGACGTCGCGGTACCCCGATCGGCGCTGCCGGCGATGCTCAGCGCGATCGGCGCCATCGGGGCACGACATGGCCTGGACGTGTCGGTGGTCGCGCACGCCGGCGACGGCAACCTGCACCCGTTGTTCACCACAGCCAGACGTCCGGACGATCACGGCGTACCGCCGGCCGGACTGCTGACCGCCGCCGACGAACTCGTCCGGGCAGCAATCGGTTTCGGCGGAACCATCAGCGGTGAGCACGGCGTCGGCATCACCAAACGGCAATGGCTGGATCTGGAACTCGGCGCGGACAGTCTGTCGCTGCAACGCCGGGTCAAGGCGGCATTCGATCCGCAGGGAATTCTCAATCCGCACACCTGGTTGCAGCAAGTCGGAGCTGCCGGCCACCCGGGAGCACCGGATGACACTACGTCGGGACGCGAAAGCGGCGGCATGCCAGGCGCTGTGCGGCCGTACGGAGTTGAAAGGTCATGACGTTCACCGCATCGGCTCTCGGCTCGGCGCAGCGCCGCACGGCTGACTTCTTGCAGTCCCGTTCGTCACAGCAGGGAGAACCATGTCCTCCGTCCTGAGCATCTCGGCCAGCCCGCAACTCGTGTCCAGCACCCACGCCCTGCTGACGCACGTGAACCGGCGGGTGGCCGGAGCGGGTCATGACGTCCGCACCCTGCTGGTCCGTGAGTTGCCGGCACAGGCCCTGTTGTCCGCGGACATCTCCGACCCGGCCATCGCCGAGGCAGCAGCCGCGGTGGCGAACGCGGACGCGATCATCGTGGCCACGCCGGTGTATCAGGCCGCCTACTCCGGCCTGCTCAAGGTCTTCCTGGATCTGCTGCCTCAGTTCGCATTTCGCGGCAAGGCCGTGCTGCCGATCGTCACCGGCGGTTCGCCGGCGCACGTGCTGGCCGTTGACTACGCGCTGCGACCCGTGCTGGCCAACCTCGGCGCTGCGCACATCGGCCAGGGCTGGTTCGTGCCGTCATCGCACATCCGGCAATTCGCCGATGGCGGCGTGCTGATCGAGCCGGTCTCGTTGGCTCCCATCGCGCAGGTCACGGACGAATTCCTCGACACCCTGGCTCGGCACGTCGCCCCGTCACCGATTCCGGTGCGCGTCGATTCCGCTGGTGGGCAGCGGGTGTCGCCGGTGGCCGGCGACTCCTGACCTGCAGGTCCATCGAGTGGCGGTCGGCGATCCGCGGCTGGAGCCGCTGCTCGCCGACCTCATCGTCGAATACGGCACCCGTTACGGGCGGCCATCCGAATACACCCAACTGACCGAGGTGCCGCAGTCCGATTTTCTCCACCCGGATGGGGTTTTCCTGATCCTGCAGGAGAACGGCGTGACCGTCGCCGGGGGCGCGCTACGCCGGTACGACGCGGTCACCGCGGAAGTCAAGCGGGTCTGGACCTCGCATCGGCACCGCAGGCGTGGGCTGGCCCGCCGGGTGATGGCCGAGCTGGAGGCCGCCGCAGCTCGGCCTCGGCTACACCCGCATCCACCTGACCACCGGGCCCCGCCAGCCCGAGGCGCGCAACCTCTACCTCGGGGCCGGATACACCCCACGGTTCGACGTCGCGGCCGACCCGGAGACCATCGGACCGCTGGCGTTCGGCAAGGAGCTCGTTCCTGGCGCCGGACTCGCGCAGTGGCGGCAACCGAGCTGGGACGAGATCGATCAGGCGCGCGCGGCGAGCGGAGCCGGGCTCGGCGCAGCCCAGCACCGGCGGCGCACCGGCCGCCGGTCGTCAGCGCGAGACCGGTGATGCCGGCCCGCTGCTGCGCCGTATCGCGCACCAGCAATCGGAACTCGACATCGACGAACGCCGCCAGGTGCACGCCAGGTCGGTCAACGGTTCGCATCGATGACGGAGCAACGCCGGCGGATCGCAAAGCCTGGTGTTTGTGGGCGGCGGTCCGCGCACCGTCGGAATCCTGGAAAGACTGGCGGCCAACGCGGCCGAAATTCCTGGTTCGGCGGGCATCGACATTCACATCGTCGATCCCTATCCCGTTGGCGGGGGCCGGATCTGGCGATCGGAGCAGTCGGAGCTGCTCTGGATGAACTCGATGGCGCGTGACGTCACGATCTTCACCGACTCATCGGTGACCTGCACGGGACCCATCGTCCCGGGGCCCACCCTCGCGGAATGGGTCGCCGGTGAGGGCCGAACCGTCCTGGCGGCGGCGGGTCTTGGCGAGCAGGCGGCCGCATTGCGGCCGGACGACTTCGCCGGCCGGCAGATCCAGTCGCACTACCTGCGGTGGGCGCACGAACGTGCCGTCGCATCCTTGCCGGACCGGATCACGGTCACCGAGCACCCCGCTGCGGCCGTCGCAGTGCGAGAGGACGCCGCGGGTCAGCAGGTGCTGCTCGCGAACGGGACGGAACTGCTCGGCGGACGTGGTGGTGCTGGCCCAGGGCTTCCTGGACCGGGAACCGACACCGGAGGAGCGCGACCTGCAGTCGGCCGCCGAGCGGCACGGCCTGACGTACATCGCCCCCGGCTACACCGCCGACGTCGACCTGTCCGACCTACGGGCGGGAGAACCCGTGCTGGTCAGGGGGTTTGGGCTCGCCTTCATCGACCTGATGGTGCTGCTCGGCGAGGGCCGCGGCGGCCGGTTCGAGCGATTGGCCGATGGCGGCCTGCGGTATCACCCCAGCGGGGCCGAGCCGGTGCTGCACGTCGGTTCTCGGCGCGGAGTGCCGTATCACGCCAAGCTCGGCTATGCCCTGTCCGCAGTCGGCTCCGGCGCCGGCGCGGTACTTCACCACCGACGCCGTCGCGGCGCTGGGCCCCGATCACGACACGGCCGACTATCGCAGCGAGATCTGGCCGCTGATGGCCAAGGAACTCACGGCCGCGCACTACCGGCAACTGTTCGCCGCGCACCCCGAGCGGACACTGCTTTCCTGGGCGGAGTTCTCGGACATTCTCGACACCGCCGACGTGGGCAGCGCGGCCTTTGCCGACGTGGTGGAACGCGCCGTTCCCAAGCGGGAGGACCGATTCGAGCTGCTCTCGATCGACAGGCCACTGGCCGGTGCGTATTTCGGCTCCCGGCAGGACCTCACCGACACCGTTCTCGGGTACGTCCAGGGTGACCTGCGCCGGCGTGCGGACCCATACTTCTCCGCAGACGCGGCCGTTTTCGATACCCTGCTGACGGTCTACGGTGTGCTGGCGGTGGCGTTGACCACCGGGAAGATCAGCGCAGCGGACCGCATTCGGTTGGTGGAAGGCCAGTTTCACGGTTTCTTCTCCTTCCTGGCCAGTGGGCCGCCGCCGCGCCGGCTGGAGGAGCTGATCGCGCTGCACCGGGCCGGTCTGGTGCAGTTTGCCGGGCCCGATTTCGCCGTCGATGTCGTCGACGGCGCCTTCAGCGGATCTTCGCCGGCCGCGCCCGGCTCCGATTGTCGCCCGGGCGCTGGTCGACGCCCGGTTGCCCAGGCCCGACGTCCGCGCCGCCACCGACCCGATCATTCGGGGTCTGCTGGCCGACGGCGAACTGGCCGCCGAGGACATCACCGACCCCGACGGTCGATCCCTTGGCGGTGGGCAACTGCTCGCCGACTCGAGTTGCCGCGCCATCCGAGCAGACGGTTCGGTGCACCAACGGCGGTTCCTGCTCGGGCCATCCGTGTCCGGCTCCGCCGGGTCGGCGGGTTTCTCCCGACCGGGCTTCAACGGCGCGGGCTTTCGGCAGAACGATGCCGTCGCCCGGCAGATTCTGCGGCTGCTCGCTGAGCAGGAATCGACCGCGTCACAGCAGATTCATCGATCAAAGGAGTTGCATCATGCCAGTTGAGTTTCTCGGAATCGCCGGCACCAATGCCGCCAGCGAGGTCACCCCCCGCACCGGCGGAAGCCTGGATCTGGACTACACCCGACGGTTGGCGCGGGCGCACGAGGATCACGGCTGGGACCGGATCCTGTTCGCCTACCATTCCGGTTCGCCCGACCCGGCCCCGGTCGCCGCCTACGTGGCCGGGCAGACGGAGCGGATCAATCTGGTCCTCGCGCACCGTCCCAATGTCTCGGCCCCGACGTACGCCGCCAAGACCTTCGCGACGTTGGACCACATCTCGCGCGGCCGGTTCGAGGTGCACTTCATCACCGGTGGCTCCACCGCCGATCAGGCCGCCGAGGGCGACTTCCTGGACAAGGACAGCAGGTATCAACGCACTCGCGAGTACATCCAGATCGTCAAGCAGGCCTGGACGGCGGACGCGCCGTTCGACTTCGACGGCGAGCACTACCAGATCAAGAACTTCCGGGCGGACATCTTCCCGGTTCAGCGGCCGAGGCCGCGGATCTCCTTCGGTGGGTCATCGGCCGCAGCCTATGCGGTCGGTGCCGCGGAGTCCGACATCTACGCGCTCTGGGGTGAGCCGTTGGCCGGCACCCGGGAGCAGATCGCGTCCATCGACGCGGCCGCCGCCGCGGCCGGTCGCCCGGACCGGCCGACCCTGCAGATCGCGTTCCGGCCGATCATCGCCCCGACGGAGGCGTTGGCCTGGGAGAAGGCCGAGTCCATTCTCGGCCGCATCTCCGGCGGCAAGAATGGATTCCGGAAGGCCGCACCACCATCCGGCACGGGCCCGGAAAACGCCGGCTCGCAGCGGCTTCTCGCCGCCGCAGCGGGCGGCGACCGGCACGACCGGGCGCTCTGGACGGCGCCGACAGCGCTGACCGGCGGCGGCGGCAATTCCACCGCGCTGGTCGGTACGCCCGAGACGGTCGCCGCGGCGCTGCTGGACTACTACGACCTCGGCATCGGCATCCTGTCCGCTCGCGGCTACGACATCTACGACGACGCCATCGATTTCGGCCGGTATGTCATTCCATTGGTGCGTGCCGAAGTGGCGAAGCGGGACGCGGAGCTGGCCGCCGCCCGTGCGTCCGACAGTGAAACCCGCAGACTGCAGGCAGCGCAGGCGGATCTTGCGCTGTCCGCCAGCGGTCGCTGATCCATCACGCATCCAGAGGACACGAAGACATGAGCGCCACCTACGAAACACACGACCTGCTCACGGCCTGGACCAGCTGGCACGCCGCCCGTGAGGCCGATCTCGCCGCCGAACACGGCTGGCTCAGCCTGACCGGCTTCCACTGGCTGCCGCCCGCACCGGCGGCCCTGGACGGGCTGCCGGGGAAATGGCACGCGGGAATCGATCACGCGGTGCTCGACGTGGCCGGGTCCGCCGGGCTGACCCTGGCATCGGGACCGCGCGCCGGTGTGCTCGTCGATGGACAGGTGCAGGCATCGGTCGCTGAAGCCGGATCCCTGCTGTGGATCCGAGCCGGCGACGTCCTGGTCGAACTCGTCCTGCGGGGCGGGCGCTTCGCGGTCCGCGTACGGGATCCGCGGGCGCCGGAGCGGACAGCCTTCGCCGGTGTGCCCGCCTTCGACGTCGACCCGTCCTGGGTGAAGCCGGGCCGGTACACCGCCTTCCACACCGCGCGGCGGATCGAGGTGGACACCGCCCGCGGCGATCTCCGCCAGCACATCACCGCCGTCGGCATGGTGGAGGTGGCAATCGATGGCCGCCCGCACCCGTTGATCGCCACCGCGGGACCGGGCGGCCGGCTCGCGGTGTCCTTCCGCGACGAGACGAACGGCCGTGGCACCGCGCCCTGGCGGGTGGTGACAACCTCGATACCGACCGAGACCGGCGCCCTGGTCATCGATTTCAACCGGGCCGTCAACCTGCCATTCGCCTTCACCGAGTTCGGTACCTGCCCGGCGCCGGTTCCGGCCAATCAGCTGCCGGTCGCCGTCACGGCGGGCGAACTGGCCCCCGTGCGGGTCACCGGCCCGTCGGCGCGCACATTGTCGAACGGGTCGCTCCGGTGAAATTCTGCACCTTCACGCTGATCGACAATTCCCCCGACCCGATCACCGGGGTCAGGCTCTCCACCGCGGAGCGATTCCAGGCCGTCGTCAGGCAGGCGCAGTGGGCCGAGGATCTCGGGTTCGACGGCTTCGGCGTCGGCGAACGGCACGCTCAGCGGTTCATCTCGTCATCGCCGCCGGTGGTGCTCGCCTACATCGCGGCGGTCACCAGTCGAATCCGGTTGCTGACGACGGTGACCGTGTTGTCGCTGCTGGATCCGGTTCGGGTGGCCGAGGACTACGCCACCCTCGACCAGCTCTCCGGCGGCCGGTTGGACATCGTCATCGGGAAGGGCAACGATCCCGATCAGAACGCGCTGTTCGGCTATGACATCGACGGTCAGTGGGATCGGAACGCCGAGAAGTACGAGCTGCTGCGGCAACTGATCCGGGAGGAGAACGTCACCTGGTCGGGTCGATACCGGCCCGACCTGGTCGGGGCGACGACGCAGCCAAGGCCGCTGCAGGACCCGCTACCGATCTGGCATGGTTCGGCCTCCTCCACCGAGTCCACCGAACTGGCCGCAAAGTGGGGGGATCCGTTGTTCTCCGCCAACGGTTTTCACCCGATGGCGAAGTACGCCGCGCTGATCGATCACTACCGGCAGCGGTGGGTCGACTACGGCCGCGACCCCGCCGACGCGATTGTCGCGGCGGCCTTCAACGGGCTGTACGTCGGGAAGACCTCCCAGCAGGCGCTGGAGGTGTACCGGCCGATCTTTGCGGCGTTCATGGCGTCACCGGGCGCGGTCCACAACAAGCTGCCGTTCCGCAGCCTCGAGGATTTCCTGGAGACCGGCTCGGTGCTGGTCGGCTCGCCGGAGCAGATCATCGACAAGTTCGGCAGGTACCAGGCGGCGTTCGGTCACGAACTGTCCGGCATCGCCACCGAGGTCCCGGGCTGCCGGACGATCTCAACGAAGAGTCGGTGGAACGCTTCGTCGGCGACGTGGTCCCGGTGCTGCGGGCGGCCTACCCGAGCCGGGTGTGGGCATCATGACCGGCAACTCCGAGCTGGTCACGGTGGTGGTCGGGAATCCGAAGCCGGGGTCCCGCACCCTGGACGCCGCGACCGCCCTGGCCGATGCGCTGACCGCGTCCGTCTGGGGCGAATCGGCGGACGGTGCAGCTACCGGCACCGAGATCGTCGACCTGGCAACGATTGCCGATGGTCTGTTGGCGCCGTGGCGACTGTCGCCGGCCGGTTCCGCCGCCGCGCAATCGGCGCAGTCGTCCGCGCTGCTGATCGTGGCGACCCCCACCTACAAGGCGAGCTACACCGGGCCTGCTGAAGCTCTTTCTCGACGTGTTTCCCGCCGGTTCGCTGGCGCGGACGGTGGTCGTTCCGCTGGTCACCTCCGGCGGCGAGGCACATCGATATCTTGCGGATATCCAGCTGCGCCCCGTGCTGTCCGAGCTCGGCGCTGTGGTCCCCGCGCCGTCGCTGTTGTTGACCGAGCCGGAGATCGGCGGCTATCTGGACGCGGCCCGGTCCCACGTGCACCAGTACGGCCCGTTGATCGCCGCGGCGGTGTCCGCCCTCGCGGCATCGGGCACCCCCATTCCGACACGGAAATGACGGAGCGAACTGTTGGCTGTGCCGAGCGGCATCGTTGACCTGCCGGATCTATGATGTGGCATGCATCCGGGTACGGTCCTCGAGCCGTTCTGGCCCGACCGGCGGTGCGATGTGTTCGACGAGTGGTGTTGCCAGCAATTGCTTGTCACGCGCTGATGGTCGACCGTCCAAAGAGCTCAGTCAAGTCCTGACCCCGTGCGCCGCGCAGCCGGCGCGCGTTGTCCCATGCCGAAAAAAAGGTTCATCTCAATGACCGTCACCGACGATTATCTCGCCAACAATCGACGCTACGCCGAAAGCTTCACCGGTCCACTGCCTTTGCCGCCATCACGTCATGTCGCCGTGGTCGCCTGCATGGATGCCCGACTGAATGTCTATGCGCTGCTGGGGTTGGCCGACGGCGAGGCGCATGTGATCAGGAACGCGGGTGGCGTCGTCACCGACGACGAGATCCGCTCGCTGGCCATCAGTCAACGACTGCTGGGCACCACCGAGATCATTCTCATCCATCACACCGACTGCGGGATGCTGACCTTCACCGACGACGAGTTCAAGGCCGGCATCTTGGCCGAGGTCGGCATCAAGCCGGAGTGGGCGGCCGAATCGTTCAGTGACCTGGATACCGACGTCCGCCAGTCGATCCGCCGGATCAAGGCCAGCCCGTTCATTCCGCTCACCGATTCCGTGCGCGGTTTTGTGTTCGATGTCGCGACCGGTTTGCTGCGGGAGGTCGATCCGGCGAGTCGGTAAGTCCGGTCAGCCCGCGGCGGACGCGTTGCGCAGTTGGATGTTGTTGCAGGCCTCGCACACGGAGGCTGGGATCAGCCCAATCGCCTGCAGCCGGCCGAAGATAATACAGCCTAGGCAGATGCCGAAGACCGACTCGAGTACCGCGGCAACGATGATCAAGCCGACCAACACCCAGGACAGGGTCGGAACTCCCAGGTAGAAGGCAACCAGCGCCGCCGAGGACAGCGTGGCACCGATCGCCTGGGCGAACCGCTTAGGCGGGCCAGGCACCAACTTGGCCGGCCCGATCCGGGGAGCGATCACCTTCGTCGCCAGTTGCCCGAACAGCGAGAATCTGGGGCCGGACGCGACCCTGGCCAGGAAGCCAAGCGCCAGCAGCCACAACAGCCAGGGAGTCTGAAACACCAGGGTCGCGGTACAGAGCAGCACCACCATCGCGGCAACGCGAGCGCGCGGCGTACTCGTTCACCGGGTTGGGAAACGTCAACAGCTTCGAGGCGGCGACGCTCATCTGACTCCTTTGCTCGTCTGATTCCTTGATGGGGCTCGGTCCGCGACTCATCACCCGCGAGACATGCCTCACCGGGAGGAGCAACAACGAACGCCGACCAGATGTTCCGCCCGACTCACCTGCCTCCCCGCCGACTGCGCCGGCGACCACGGGAGGCTGACAAACCCTCGCCCGACGGTGTTATCGTTGATCGAGGTGATGAGCGTCAGCGACAAGCCCTGGCTGGCTGACCGGCAACCCTCCCGAGCGGCGGGGTGCTCCAGGTGACAACCTGGCGAGTGTCAACCGACACCTCGCAAGCGCTCGTCGGACGCTCAGCGGCCGTGAAAGTAGGGCAACATGAGTAGCCCAGTGGTCGGCATTTCTTGCGCGGGTCAACGCTGGCTGCGCCGCGGCTGGGTGACCCGCCGACACATCGACCTGCAGCGGGTGCACAGCGCGCTCTGTTGTCACTGAGCGCCCTGTTCTGGCGCTCAACATTCACGCGCCGAACATCTGACGAGTCCGTCCGCGTGCCGCTGCTCCCACCCACTGCTCCCACCCAATAAACCCTCATAACGAAGGTCTCAGATGCCCGCACACCTCAAACTGGCTGTCGCGCTGGACGGCGCAGGCTGGCACCCCGCCGCCTGGCGGGAACCCACCGCCAACCCGAAGGCGCTCTTCACCGCCGATTATTGGAGTGAACTGGTCCTCGACGCCGAACTCGGCCTGCTCGACTTCGTCACCTTCGAGGACGCGTACGGACTGCCGGGCCCCACGTTCGGTGAGCGAGACCATCGCGCCGACCACATACGGGGCCGACTGGACGCTGGACTCATCGCAGCCCGGGTCGCGCCGCTGACCCGGCACATCGGCCTGGTGCCGACCACGCTGGTCACCCATACCGAGCCGTTCCACGTCTCGAAGGCCATCGCCACCCTGGACTACGTCAGCACCGGCCGGGCCGGCCTGCGCGCCCAGATGTCGGCCCGCGCGGACGACAGCAGGCTCTTCGGACGACGGGAGATTCCCGACTTCGGCATCGACGATCTGGCGAAACCGGAAGTCGCGCAACTCATCTCCGAGCTGTTCGAGGAGGCAACGGATTACGTCGAGGTGGTCCGCCGGTTGTGGGACAGCTGGGAGGACGACGCGGAGATCCGCGACGCGGCCACCGGACGGTTCATCGATCGGGACAAGATCCACTACATCGACTTCACCAGCAGGCATTTCTCGGTCAAGGGGCCGTCCATCGTCCCTCGACCACCACAGGGCCAGCCGCTGGTCACCGCGCTCGCCCATTCCACGGTTCCCTATCGTTTCGCCGCCCGCAGTGCCGACGTCGTCTACGTCACCCCAACGGGTCGGCACAGTGCCAGCGACATCGTCGGTGAGGTGCATGCGGAGCAACGAGGTGCCGGTAGGTCGGCGGACGTGGTTCACGTCTTCGGGGACCTGGTGGTCTTCCTGGACTCGGCCACCGAGACCGGGGCCGCGCGAAAGGCCCGGCTGGACGATCGCGACAACGCCGAATACACCTCGGACGCGCACATCTTCACCGGCAGCGCCGGTCAATTGGCCGACCTGCTCGCGGACTGGCAACAGGCCGGTATCACCGGCTACCGGCTGCGGCCGGGCGTTCTTCCGGACGATCTGACCTCCATCACGGCCGGGCTCGTCCCAGAACTCCAGCGCCGCGGACTGTTCCGTGATCACTACGAGGCCTCCACACTGCGTGGGCTGCTCGGCCTCCCGCGTCCCGCCAACCGTTACGCCGGCACTCTCGAAGGAGCGACGGCATGAGCGAGCGAGCGCAAGCAGATCCATCTGGCCGCCCACTTCCCGGGCGTGAACAACACGACGGTGTGGAGCGACCCCCGCTCCGGCAGCCACATCGAATTCGAATCCTTCGTCCGTTTCGCGAAGATCGCCGAGCGGGCCAAGTTCGACTTCCTGTTCCTCGCCGAGGGACTGCGCCTGCGGGAGCAGGGCGGCCAGATCTACGACCTGGACGTGGTCGGCCGGCCCGACACCTTCACGGTGCTCGCCGCGCTGGCCGCGGTCACCGAGAAGCTCGGACTGACCGGCACGATCAACTCCACATTCAACGAGCCGTACGAGGTGGCCAGGCAGTTCTCCACCCTCGACCACCTGTCCGGTGGGCGGGCGGCCTGGAATGTGGTGA
The DNA here is from genome assembly GCA_963695045.1 of uncultured Actinomycetota bacterium. Lineage (GTDB taxonomy): Bacteria > Actinomycetota > Actinomycetes > Mycobacteriales > Nakamurellaceae > Nakamurella. Next base: position 125,772 of record CAVOFW010000017.1, on the reverse strand, counting down.
CCTCGTGGGACGCGTTCACCGGGGAGAACTTCCGCCGCGGCGGGTTCCTCGCCCAGGACCAGCGATACGAGCGGGCCGAACGCTTCCTGGACGCCGCGAACCTGCTTTTCGACTCGTGGTCCGGGGTGGAGATTGTCGCCGACAAGGACACCGGCACGTTCCTGCGCACTAACAATGACCCCGACGCTGATCCGGGAGCCTTTGACCGCCACGACAACCACTTCGACATCGAGGGTCACTTCAACGTGCCACGTGGCCCGCAGGGTCGACCGGTGATCTTCCAGGCCGGCGACTCGGACGCGGGCCGCGAGTTCGCCGCGGCGTCCGCGGACGCCATCTTCAGCCGGCACGGCACCTTGGACGCGGGCCGGGCGTTCTACGCCGACGTCAAGGGTCGGCTCGCCGAAGTACGGACGCGACCGTGACGAACTGCTCGTCCTCCCGGCCGCGACCTTCGTGCTGGGCGACACCGAGCAGGAGGCGCAGGAGTACGCCGCGTACGTGCGCGGGCAACAGGTCAGCGGGCAGACGGCGATCAAATTCGCCGAACAGCTGTGGAACCGGGACCTGAGCGACCTCGACCCGGACGGACCGCTGCCCGACGTCGACCCGATCGTCGGCGAGAACACCATCGCCCGCGGCCGGGCCAGCGTCCGGATGTACACCGACCCGATCGCCACCGCGCAGCAATGGCGGGAACTGGCCGCCGCCAAGGGTCTCTCGCTGCGGGAGGTCGATCATCGAGGTCACCGGGCGGCAGAACTTCATCGGCACACCGGAAACCGTCGCGGCGACCATCGACGAGTACGTGCAGGCCGACGCCAGTGACGGGTTCATCCTGGTTCCGCACATCACCCCGGACGGGCTCGGCGAGTTCGCCGACAAGGTGGTTCCGATCCTGCAGGAGCGCGGCGTCTTCCGCACCGAGTACCAGGGCAGCACACTGCGCGAACACCTCGGCCTGGCCACCCCGACGCCCCGCCAGCTGTCGTTGGCCGGCGGGACGAGCGCACCATGACCGTCGCCGGAATCACCGCCATCGAACCGGACCCGGGCTTGGGCGACCCGATTCTCGACAACGCTCCGTGGGCGTCGCTGACCGGACCGCACCAGCGGTTCGCCGAGCGCCGGGGATCCGCCGCGCGCTACCTGCCCGACGTCGCGCCATTTGTCGCGCTGGCCGACCATTCCGATCCCGCGGCCTGGGCCGACGCCCGCGAGTTGATCGGGCCGGGCGGCACCTTTGCCATCTCGGCACCGGAGCTCAGGCCGCCGCCGGGTTGGTCGTCGCGCAGTATCGGGGTGGGGGTGCAAATGGTCGACGTCAACCTGCGCAAGACGTCCGATCCGGCGGCGTTGCGGCTCGGTCCGCGGGACGTGCCCGAAATCCTGGACCTGGTCGCCCGCACCCAGCCGGGCCCGTTCTTGCCGCGGACTATCGAATTGGGGAGCTACCTCGGTTTTCGGCACCGGGGTGCCCTGGTCGCGATGGCGGGCGAGCGGCTGCATCCGGAAGGCTGGACCGAGATCAGTGCCGTCTGCACCGATCCCGCCTACCGTGGACGGGGTCTGGCCGGCCGGCTGGTGTCCGCGGTCGGTGCCGGGATCGCCGAGCGCGGCGACCGGGTGCTGCTGCACGCCCTGGCAACCAACCTCACCGCGATCGGGCTGTACCTGTCGCTGGGGTTCCGCCTCCGGCGGCTGACCGAGTTCTCCATCGTGACCGTGCCGGCCGAATGACCACTCTTTCCGCGGACAACCCCGACCCGGCGGCCATCGAGGTCGTCACGGCGACGGCTCTCCCCGTCTCGGGGTTTCGCCACACCTCCCCGACCGTTCGCCACAACCGGAAAGTGGCCCCTACAACGTCCGCGGTACGGTGAACTACTGCGTCACAACACTTTTGCGTTCTCGAAGACCAGGGGGCCCCAGGATGCGGCCGGCCGCCGGCCATGCCCTGGATCGATGCCGATGATGGTGCGACCCTCGATGACGGCGGTGGCATGGCGGAGCACACGGTCCTCGCTGATCTCGATGGGACCATGCGGGTGGCCGTAGCGGCGACCGGTCACCCAGTCGATGGTGCTGCTGTGCCCGTGCACCTGATGGAACGGCGCCGGCGCACTCGACGCGAGCCAGGACGGCAGCAACTCGTCGGGGGCTGATGCCCACAGCGGTCCGGCGGATAGGTCAACCTCTTGGGTGAGCATCACCCCGGGACGGAACACCCAGTTCTCGTGGAGCCGGCCGACGAGGCCATTTACGGCCCTGGCCGCGGCCAGTGCGCTATCCGGCATCCCGACGAAATGCCGCCAGAATCCTTCGGTCAGCCCGGCGTGAGTGATGAGATAGTCGTAGTCCGAACCGATGTCGACCGCGGCGGCGACCCGCATCCGGCGGTGTCCCCACCATTCGAACAGGGTCTCGAGGTCGTCCTCGGGCAGCCGCTCCGGCCAGTGAAACTTCGGTGGCGTCAGATATTGCGCCTCATGATTGCCCGCCAATTGCACCCACTGCCGCGGCTGTTCGGCCAGCATCCGCCGGACGATCTCGATGACGCCTGGCGAGTCCGGGCCGCGATGGATCAGATCACCGACCTGAACGATCGTGAGGTCAGACGGCAGGGTCAACGTGTCGGGGTCCGCGCCGAGGGCCACCAGGGCTCGCCGGAGTTGTTTGGCGTGCCCACCGACGTCCCCGAAGACCGCGACACGGCCGCGGGTGAAGGCGTCGCCTGGGGTGGTCACGCAGGAAGTGCACCACACCGTGACGCCGAACCCGTGTACTGCGCGCGGGACGTCCGACGGCGCACGAGCAGCGCGCTGCACGGCCTGGATCGGCTCCGGCGAATAATGATCCCGGATACCCGAATGAGGGAGAACCGATGGATACCGAGAACTTCGTCAGCACCCGCCAGGGGCTGCACGCGGTCGCTGAACTGCTGCTCGCCGGCCCGGCCTATGCCAGGGCCGCTGACATCCGACTGCGGGCGACGCCGGGTGGCTTCGGCGTCTGGCGGCAACCCGGGCCACGGGTGGATGGAACTGATCTGGTGATCGGCGATCGACGGATCCCGCTGGTCGGCACGATCGCGTCGGTGGCCGAGGCGGCCGGACTCGCGCCGCGCACGCTGGCCGACGTCTATGCCGACGTGGTGTCGACGCCGGTGGACGCACCGTTGCAGGTGTCCGCGGCCTGCGCAGCCGAATTGGCCACCGCCTTCGACCACGGTGACAAGGCACTCCTGGCCTTCGCGCCGGACGCGGAAGCAGTGCTCTGGCCGGAGCATTTCGACATTGGGATCTCCGTTACCGCCGAGGAGGTGAATTACGGCGTCTCCCCCGGCGATTCGTCCATCGCGACGCCCTATGCCTACGTCGGCCCCTGGAAGGTGCCATCGGGAGCCTTCTGGACCGAGTCGTTCGGCGCGGCCCGGCCATTGTCCGAGCTGACCGACGTCGCCGCGATTGTCGCGTTCTTCAGGGCCGGCCAGGCCGCCGCCAGGGAGGCAAACCCGTCCGGTCAGCGGGGCGAGACCCTGCCACACTGAGACCCTGCCACACTAAGGGCATGCAGAAAATGTCCTTACAGGCGCTGGCCCGCGAGCAGCAGGAGCTCGCGGGGGCCGCCACCAGCGGGCGCAGTGCACGGACGGTGTGGGGCGGCCACGAACATGTGCTGCGCCAAACGTTGATCGCGTTGACCGCGGACGCTTCGATGTCAGAACACGAGAACCCAGGCGAGGCAACGGTTCAGGTCATCGCCGGACGGATTCGGCTGGATGCCGACGGCAACCAGTGGGAGGGTCGGCAAGGCGATCTGTTGTTCATGCCGCCCGGCCGTCATTCGTTGGTGGCGATCGAGGACGCGGTGGTTCTGCTCACGGTGGCGAAGATCAACAAGGCCTGATCTCGGAGGTACCCATGTTCGGGCCGACGGGTGCCGCCGCGTTTCAGTCGTCTTCGGGTCCGCCGCCGTGCCCGGATCCGGAATCATCGTCATCCGACGGCGGGGTGCTGGGTGGGTCCGTGACCGCCGGCGGATCCGTGACCACCGGAGGAACAACGACCGCCGGCGGATCGACAACCGTCGGGTCAACGACCGGTGGACTAATGACTGTCGGGTCAACGACCGGTGGATCAACAACCGTGGAGTCAACTACCGGCGGATCCACCACCACAGTCGTGTCGACCACCGGCGGATCAACGACCGTCGGATCAACAACCGTCGTGTCCACCACCGGCGGATCAACAACCGTCGTGTCGACCACCGGCGGACTAACAGCCGTCGTGTCAACCACGGGCGGATCCACCACCACCGGTGGATCAACGACCGGCTGATCAACAACTGCACCGACCGTGATGACCTGGGTCGAGGAAGAGGAACCGTGCGTACTGCCGGCGTTGGTGATCTTCGCGACGACGAAGTACACGCCCGGTGCACCGACGGTGAAGACGACCTCTGGACCCTCCCCGATGGTCGATCCGAGGCTGCTGCCGCCGACCACGAAAGAGCGCCAGGTAATCCGGCACGGTTCGAGATCACAGCTGCCCGTGAAGGTGAGCGTCACGGGCTCGTTGACGGCCACGGCTGTTGAACTGGCGGTGAAATCGGAGACAGGAAGCGCGGACGCAGTGCCCGCAAAGGCGAACCCGAGGGCTGACGCGAACAAGACTGCGGTAAGTCCCTTGACGTGGCTGGCCAGACGCTTCATGGTGTTCGCCTACCTCTTCTTCGAGGTGCCAAACGTAGCGAGCCGCAAAAATAGACGCAAGGAACGGGCCTTCTAGAGCGTGAAATTTCCGTAAAACCCGAGGCCACGAACTGTCTGCTTCGCTCTGCTCATGGCACCCAAAAGGCCTAAACGATCCTCCTTCTCGGTGACGCTCGGTGGACCCGTGACCCCTCGACGGCCGGGTTCTCGCTCCGCATCTCCGGAGCGTCAACGCCTTCGCCACGCTCACACCTCAACAACAGAATTAGCTGGTCCAGACCGAGGAAGTCGCCCGCGTTGCGCGTGAACAATGGCAACTGCTCCGCAACCGGGATCACGGCGATGAGAAGGTCTGCGAAACGTCGCCTCGGTTGTCTTCCTCGCTCGACCACGGCGGCAAGTACCAGGCCGCACGCGCGCCACCTCGTGTGGGCCGGGCCGTCGCGCAGGGTTGGCAACCGTGGCGCACGGTTTGAAATGCCCTGTGCTACGGACTGAACCGGAACTCGACCACATTCCGCGACCGACCAACCCCTTGCCGAGCGCTGATCATGCCAGCGCCAGGAACTCACGAAGCCACTGGTCGACCCTCCTTCATCGTCGCCCTATCGACGATGCCCGCGGAGCTGAAGAGCCGGTCGCATCGTGATCGTCCGCGGTTGTTCAATCATTGCAAAGCTCGGCTGATCGAGCTTCAGATCCGCGCCCCTCATGAGCACGTGATTCGGCCATCGAAGATTATTCGTGGTAACCGGGCCGATGATCTCGGCTGTTCCAGGTAGAGATCACTCGCGATTACGAGCGCGGGCCGGCGTCCGGCCTGCTCCCGCCCGCGCACAGGATCGAGTTCGGCCCAGGCGACGTTTCCTCGCCGGAGATCAGTTGCCGTCTCGTCCGTCGGCCAGCGCGACGTCCCATTCCCGAAACTCGTCTCGGTATTCCTGGCCGGCGCCGCGGAACGCGCGCCCGAAGGCCTCCATGCGCCTGCGCCGCTCATAGCCGTCGAGGAGCTTCTCGATCAGACCGGCCGCAGACACACCCTGCTCCCGCGCATCCCGGTTGACGCGGTCGCGAAGCTCGACCGGCACCTTGATCAGCCCTGTCGCACCACCGGATAAGTATACCGAGCGGTATCCCCGCCGGTCTACGCATTGGGGTCTACGTGCCGGAGGTCGACGAAGATCCTGACCTCCGGCATTGGTCACTACACTCCCGCTCGTGAAGCTGCAGGAGTCAGAGGTCAGCATTCCCGCCCCGGACGGGCCGATCCGTGCCGTCGTCATCCGCCCGGTGGGCGACGGCTCGTGGCCAGGACTGCTGCTCTACACCGACATCTTCCAGCTGACGGAGTCGACGCTGCGGACAGCCCGGCGGCTGGCCGCCTACGGCTTTGTGGTGTGCGTCCCGGAGATCTATCCGCACGGTGAGTTGGCCGGCAAAGCGCTGGAGTTCGACGACGCCGGTAAGCAGGCCGGGATGGCCGGCGCAGCGGCGACAACCATCGCCCAATTCGACGCGGACCGGGTAGCTGCGCTCGACTTCCTCGACGCGCGCACCGACGTCGGCCTACTGTTCGCGACCGGATTCTGCATCGGGGGTCACCTGGCGTTCCGGGCGGCGTTCGACCAGCGCGTCTCGGCGACGGTCTGCTTCTACCCGACCGGGGTGCACAACGGCTCGCTCGGTGCCGATCCTGACGCCGGATCGCTGGCTCGCGCCGACGACATCAGAGGCCGACTGCTGATCGTCTTCGGCTCCCAGGACCCGCACGTCCCGGCCGACGCCCGACTGCAGATCGTGTCCGCGCTGTACGCCGCCGGCCACACCGACCTGGAACTGCATGTCTTCGCCGGCGGCGAGCACGCGTTCATGCGCGATATCGGACCGCGGCACGACCCGGTGCTCACCGATCTGGCCATCGATCAGGCGGTGTCGTTCTTCACCGGTCGCTGACGAAGGCCTGGTTCGGTTAAGACTGTTGGCCTGACTCAGGATTTCTCGATGGGCAGCCAGAGTTCGCACGTCGAATGGGTTTGTGTGAGTTCGAGGTAGCGCAGGATCGAAGGACCGGGCCGCAGCCGCCACGGGTTCGAAGGAAACCAGTCGGTTGCCGTTGCCGCCCGGCTCAGCGTCGAGCGCGCGACCCAAGCCGAGGTATGGGGATTTAAGGGTGGGCGATGGCCTCGATTGTCTTAACCCATAGCCCATTCACCCATGACGTGTTCCGCATAGCCGGGCGCCCTTCTGGCCGTAGAGGCGTAGCCACCTCCGCTCGATGAGCGGGGTTCGCCGTGTTGCCTCGGCGAAGGCGATTGGCGATTGGCGATTGGCGATCGTTGATCGGAGTTCCGCGGCCAGTCGATACTTGGCGCGGCCCGGCTGACATGCATCTCGCCGCAGCAATGGACACGGCGACCATGGCTCCGTCACATCATGGTCAGTGCTCGGTCAGTTGGGCGAGCCCACATGCGACTCCTGGGTCGCCGCTTGCGTTGGGACACGAAGTCGCCCTGCTGCAGCAGCGCCATCCCAGCGAAGGAATGTCACCGAGGTGCTTGGCTCGGACTCCAGATCGAGAGATCAACGGGCAGGAGCACCTGCGTGCCGAAGGGCCCATCAAACAGCCGATCGAGCCCTGACGCCGAATTCTTGCGGACTGGGGCCAACCGGGGCTCTAAACCCTCTGGCCTCCGAAATCACCGACTCAGACGTTGAACCTGAATTCCACCACGTCCCCGTCGGCCATCAGATAATCCTTGCCCTCGATCCGCACCTTTCCGGCGGCCTTGGCCGCGGCCATCGACTTGGCGGACATCAGGTCGGCGAACGACACCACCTCGGCCTTGATGAACCCCCGCTCGAAGTCGGTGTGGATCACGCCGGCCGCCTGCGGTGCGGTCGCGCCCTTCTTGATCGTCCAGGCCCGCGATTCCTTGGGTCCGGCGGTCAGATAGGTCTGCAGGCCGAGTGTGTGAAACCCGGCGCGCGCCAACGCATGCAGGCCCGGCTCGGATTGGCCGACGGACTCCAGCAGTTCGGCGGCGGATTCCTCGTCCAGCTCCAGCAGCTCGAATTCGACCTTGGCATCGAGAAAGACCGAGTCGGCCGGTGCCACGGCAGCGGCCAGTTCTGCGCGTTTCGCATCGTCGGTCAGTACTGACTCGTCGGCGTTGAAAACATACAGAAATGGCTTCGCAGTCAGCAACGAGAGTTCGCGCAGCAGCGCGAGATCCAGCGTGGCCCGGGCGGAAAACAACGTCCGGCCCTGGTCCAGCAGCGCATTGGCGGCCTGCGCCGCATCCAGGACCGGCTTGCGGTCCTTGGCGTTCCGGGCCTCCTTCTCCAGCCGCGGGATCGCCTTCTCCAGCGTCTGCAGGTCGGCCAGAATCAGCTCGGTATTGACCGTCTCGACATCGGCGAGCGGGTCCACCCGGCCGTCGACGTGCACGACGTCGTCGTCGGCGAACACCCGAACCACCTGGCAGATCGCGTCCGCCTCCCGAATGTTGGCCAGGAATTTGTTGCCCAGCCCGGCTCCCTCGCTCGCGCCCTTCACGATCCCGGCGATGTCGACGAACGACACGGTGGCGGGCACGATCTTCACCGAGTGAAAAACCTCGGCCAACTGGTCCAGCCGGGGATCCGGGATCGGCACCACTCCGACGTTCGGCTCGATGGTGGCGAACGGGTAGTTCGCCGCCAGCACGTTGGCACGGGTCAGGGCGTTGAACACGGTGGACTTGCCGACGTTGGGCAGGCCGACGATGCCGAGGGTCAGACTCACGAGGCGTCAGTCTACGGACCGGGCCGGGTCACTCCGGACGTGCAAGCACGGTCACCGCCCAGTCCGCGCCGGTGAACCACGGGTCCAGGTGCCAGGTCGCGAACCGGTGCTCCATCCGCAGACCAACCGCCCCGGCGTCCCGATCAAGATCGGCGACCCGATAGTCCCGGTCGGTGGCAAAGCCGGTGACGAGCCGGCCACCGGGCACCAGCAGGCCGGCCAGCACCCGCAACACCTGCCGTTCGGTTCCCGGTGCCAGATAGACCATCACGTTGCCGGCCAGCACGATCACGTCGAATTCCACCGGCCCACCCGCCGCAGAAAGCGCCTGCGGGGTCAGCGTCAGCAGATCTGCGGTCAGGAACGACGGCCCCGGGATACCGCTGCACGGCGATCGCCACCAGGCCCGCGTCCCGATCCGCGCCGATCACCCGGTGTCCCATTCGGTGCAGCGCCGCGGTGATCCGGCCGGTGCCGCAGCCCGCGTCGAGCACCCGAGCGGCCCGCGGTGCCAGCACATCGACGAAGCGAGCCTCGCCTTCGAGGTCGGTGCCGTTCTGCGTACTCCCTGGCGAACCGGTCGACGTAGAAGTCCCAGCGCTGACCGGTGACGGTCTGTTCCCAGCGAGTCGGTGGCGCACCGACGGCGTCGGGCTCGGTCGGTGGGGCACTGTCGTCGGTCACGGACGCATGATGGCACGGCGGGCATCGACGGGAATCCGGCGCTGTGCCGCTGGCACAGTGTCAGGGGTGATCAGCAAGGTCGTCTCGCTGCCGGTGCCGCAGCCCTTCGCGGCAGACCCGATGCTCGCGTTCCTGGCCACCCACACCGTGCCCGGCGTCGAGCACGTGCGCGATCGCACCTACTTCCGGGCGCTCCGGTTGCCACACGGCAGCGGAACCATCGCACTGACGCTGCCCGCGCACGATGATCCCGCCGCCGTGCGCGCGGTGATCCGGCTCGATGACCCGTCGGATCTGGACGCCGCGATCGACGCAGCGCAGCGGTTCCTGGACCTGAGAGCCGATCCGGTCGCCATCGACGCCGCGCTCGCCGCCGATCCAGCGTTGACCGCATCGGTGGCCTCGACCCCCGGCCTTCGGGTGCCCGGAGCCGTCAACGGAGCGGAAATGCTGATCCGGGCCATGCTCGGGCAGCAGGTCTCCGTGGCCGGCGCGCAAACCGCGGCCGCCCGATTGACGATTGCTGCCGATCAACGACTTTCGGCGCCGGACGGGGAATTGACCCACCTGTTTCCGTCGCCGGCCGCGATTGCCGCACTTGGCCCTGGCGTCATCGCCGGACCCCGGCGCAGAGCCGACGCGATCTGCGCTGCGGCGGCCGCCCTGGCCGACGGATCGCTGGTGGTCGACGGGACCCGCGGCACCGCTGAGCTGACTGCCGACCTCGTGGCCCGGCCCGGCATCGGTCCGTGGACCGCCGGCTACGTGGCGATGCGGCTGCTCGCCGATCGGGACGTGCTGCTGACCGGGGATCTGGTGCTCCGCGGCGGCGCCGCCCTGCTGGGGCTTCCCGCGAAACCCGCCGAACTTGCCAGGCACGGCGAACGCTGGCGGCCGTACCGGTCGTACGCCGGGATGCATCTGTGGCGGGCGGCGTTGACCGATGCGGCCCGACGACGGGCCGACGCCAGGGCGGCCCGACCGCCGCGGAAGGGTCACCGGGCGATCGACCGATGACTAGACTTCGCTCCGTGACGACATCGCCATCAGAGGACAAGCCAAACGACGCCGAGCAGCATCATCGGTCGCCGTCGGAGGAGCTGGAGTGGATCGGGGCCGAGGTCGAGGCCAGGCCGAAGGTGATGTTCTGGGGGACGATCGCGGTCGCCGCCATCGTCGGTATCGCGCTGATCGTCTACATCATCGTGGTGATCACGGGCAACTAACGCCGCGCGGATTCGGTCAGGTGCGGGCCGGCGTCAACGCCTCGTCGTAGCGACGTAACACCAGGCCCGCCAACGCGGTGCCCAACGGCTCGGCGACCTCGGCGTCGATGTCCATGGCCGCCCTCGCGGTGGCATCCAGCAACAACCCGGGAGCCAGGAACAGCGGCACCACCCCGATCCGGCGGCGTTCACGCGTGGCCCGCTCGAGGCAGGCGGTCGCCTGCGGTTCGCCGGTGGTGGCGAAGCCGGCCCACACCGGCCCGAGCCGGCGGCGGCTCCAGCGGTCGGCCAGATCGTGCACGGCGGCGTTCGCATCGTCGTTGCTGGACCCGACGGCGAGCAGCAGAATCGCCTCGTGCGCGAGCGATGTGCGCCGCGGCCGCCGAGTCCTCCAGGGCCAGCAGGACGTCCTCGCCCATGCCCAGGATGCCGCCCAACCGAAGCGAGACCCCGGTCGCTTCCTGCGCGTCCCGGACGGCGGTCGGTGCGTCGATCGTGGCGTGATACGCCTCGGTGAACAGCAGCGGCAACACGATCGCCTCGGCGATCGACAGTTCCTCGCGGAGCGCAGCCGACCGCGGTGGTCAGGTCGGGTTCGGACAGGTCCAGGAAGGCCGGGACGGCCACCAGTCCGGGGCGCAGCGCCTGCACGGCCCGCATCACCTCGCCGATCATCCGGGCAGCCCGTGGATCCCGGCTGCCGTGGGCGAGTCCGATCAGCGGCGGCATGTTGTGCATAGAAGGAGGCTAGTCGGACCCGACGAAGGAGGGGCCGCCATTCAACACAGAAGGACCCGACGAAGGAGGGGCCGCCATTCAACACAGAAGGACCCGGCGAGGGAGGGGCCGCCATTCAATACAGGACCTAGCGGCCCGCCCTGTCATCAGGACGAGCCGCCAGCCGTATATCTGTGTTGTTGTGCGTGCCAACCCTGAGCTACCGCTTCTTGGCGGACAGCCCGCGGGCGTCCAGAATGGCCCGCTCCAGCGGCCGGAACAGGATCAGCTCGACGCCGACACCGACGACGAAGATCAGGATCAGTCCGGCGTAGAGCAGCGGCGCGTCGGACAGGTCGCGTCCCTGGTTCATCAGCTGGCCGAGACCGAAGCCCAGCTTGGACGAGGTGACGATCAACTCGGCGGCCATCAGCGATCGCCAGGAGAACGCCCAGCCCTGCCGCAGCCCGGCCAGGAACCCGGGCAGCGCAGCCGGCAACAGCACGTGCCGGGCCTGGCCCCACCAGCCGAGGCCGAGCACGTGACCGACCCTGGAATACAGCGGCGGCACCTGATCGATGCCGGCGACCAGGCCGTTGGCGATCGACGGCACCGCACCGAGCAGCACCACCATGTAGATCATCGCCGGGCTGATCTGGAACCAGAGAATGGCCAGCGGCACCCAGGCCACCGACGGCATCGACTGCAGGCCGGTGATCAACGGGCCGAAGGAATTCCGGATCCAGCTGAACCGGGCGATCAGCAGGCCGATCGGCGCACCGATCACGATGGCCATCAGGAACCCGAACAGCCCCCTGGACAGGCTGGTCCAGATCGTCTCCCCGGCCTGCCCGCTCTGGACCAGCGAGACGAGTTCGGTCCACACCGCGGACGGCGACGGCAGCATCACCTCCGGCTTGAGCTTGAGCAGGTAGACGATCTCCCAGATCACCAGGACGACGACCAGCGCCAGGATCGGCGGGACGATCGACGTGCCGAGCCGGCGCCACCAGGGATCCCTGACCCGGTCCGGTTCCTCGAGGACGTCGAGACCGGCGCCGACGGCGGCCGTGTCCTCCCGCTCGACCTCGGCCTTGGTGATCACCGAATCATCAAGTGCGGGCATGGCTGGCGATCTCCTCCTCGCAGACGCAGGGTGATCTCGGCGGCGAGGGCGCCGACCTCAGGATGTTCGATGGTCCGGGGACCCTTGATGTTGACCTTCCACTCGCCGACCACCCGGCCGGGCCGGGAGGACAGCAGCACGACCCGCTGGCCGAGCCGCACCGCCTCGCGCACGTTGTGCGTGACGAAGATGATGCTGTTGCCGGTCTCCTTCCAGACCCGGGTCAGCTCGTCGTGCATCACGTCCCGGGTGATCGCGTCGAGCGCCGCGAACGGCTCGTCCATCAGCAGCACGTCGCTGTTCTGGCCGAGCGCCCTGGCCAGCGAGACGCGCTGCCGCTGGCCACCGGACAATTCGTGCACCCGGCGGTCGGCGGTGCCGGACAGCCGCACCAGGTCCAGCAGTTCGTTGATCTTGGCCTTGGACTTGCTTCTTCGGCACGCCCGCGTATTTCAACGCCAGCGCGATGTTCTGCCCCGCGGTGAGCCACGGGAACAACGCGGCCTCCTGGAACATCAGCGCGGGCCGGCCGACCGACGTCACCGTTCCGGTGGTCGGGTAGTCCAGCTTGCTGATCAGGTTCAGCAGGGTGGACTTGCCGCATCCGGAGGCCCCGAGCAGGCAGACGAACTCGCCGGGAGCCACCGAGAGGCTCACGTTGTCCAGCGCGGCGACCTTGCCGTGCCGGCTGGTGAAGACCTTGGTGACCGAGTCGATCCGGACCGCGGGGTCGCCGCTGTGGTCCTCCTCGGGCAGCAGCGGCACGACCCGGGGATCGTCCTCGTGGTAGACGAGATCGGACTCGCCGACGAGTGTCGTCATCTTTGGTGCTCCTTATTCCTGGCCGAGGCCCGCGGCGCTCACCGGCGGTTTCCCGGCGGCGACGAGGACCTTGTTCAGCTCGCGCAGGTCGTAGATCCCGCTCAGGTCCGGTGCGCTGGTGAGCGTGCCGGCCGTGACACCGTTCTTGGCGATGTCGTTGAGCGTGGACGCCAGCGGATCCCAGGTCGGCTCGATGTTCCCGAACGCCGCCTGGATCGTGGTGTCGGCCAACGGCTTCCCGCCGGTCAGTTCGCCGATAGCCGTGTTCAGATCGGTCTGCGCCTGAGTCGGGTCGGCCTCGATCTTCTCGGTTTCCGTGACCTCACCCTTGATCAACGCCTTGATCGTGTCCGGGTGATCTTCCAGGAACTGCCGCGACGAGATCAGGATCGTGGTCTGGAACTTCTCGATCCGGCCACAGGGTCTTCTCGTCGACCAGCGTCTTGGCGCCGGCCTCGAGCACCAGCCGGGACGCCCACGGCTCCGGCAGCCAGGCTCCGTCGATCGCGCCCTGCTTGAACAGGTCAAGGGTCTGCGAGTTGTCCTGGTTGACGATGTCGACGTAGTCGGCATCGCCCTGCGTGCCGCCGGTGGTCTGCATCTTCAACCCGTTGTCCAGCAGCCACTTGCGCAGCGCGACATCCTGGGTGCCGCCGAGCTGCGGGGTGGCCAGGGTCTTCCCGGTGAGATCGGCGGGGCCGTTGATGTCGGTCTTCACCACCAGCGCGGCGCCGTTGTCGGTGGCGCCGGACACGATCCGCAGGGCATCGCCGTTGGACTTCGCGTAGGCATTGATCGCCGGGTTCGGGCCGATGAAGGTGGCGTCGATGGCGCCGGAGAGCAGCGCCTCGATGGCGGCGGGGCCGGCGTTGAAGGTGGAGGTCTCGAGCTTGGTGTCGCCCAGCGCGTCCTGGAAGGTCCCGTCCGCCACGCCGAGCACGGCGGAGGCGTGGGTGACGTTCGGGAAGTAGCCGAGGCGAAGGGTGTCGACGCTGAGCGGAGCGGCAGCGGAGCCGGCCGCGGCTGAGCCAGGCGGAACCGGCGTCCGACTTTGCGGCCGAGGATGCGGCGGCGGCGCTGGTCGATGACGAATCGGAGGCGGTGCTACCGGACGAGCAGGCCGCGGTGACGACCGCGAGCGCGGCGATGGTGGCCACCGCGGCGACGTGTGAAGGTCTGAAGCGCGTGGTGCGGGCATGACGGAAGATCGACACTGGGGATTCCTTTACGAAAACTCCCGGCTCACGGGCCGGGGGTGTGGGCGTTGCTGGGGCTGAGCGTCGTAGTCGCGGCCGGTGCAGGCTGGGCGCGGACATCGGTCCAGGGCCATGGCCCGATGCGGGGGACGCCGATTCATCATGCTGATTCCTCCTGGGTGGACTGGACTTGCTGCGGGATTGAAACGGGGGGTGCAGGGCCGCCCGGCGGTCGCCGACCATGCCGGCGGACAGGGTGGTGCCGTCCGCCGGATCGATGATCAGCAGCGACCCGACGGCACCGCCCGGCCGGTACGGCTCGACCGGCAGCGCCTCGGCGGTGCGCAACGTTACCTGGGCGATGTCGTTGAGCGCCAACGTCTTCGGCGGCTCGACGAACGTCAGGGTGTCGATGTCCAGCAGGTGGTCGATCGAGGTGACGACGACCCTGGTGGTCGAGGTGCCGTACCGCAGCAGCGCCCTGGTGCCGGCCCGCAGCGGGCGCTCGGCGAGTTGGGTGACGGTGGCGGTGAACTCGGTGACTGGTTCCGGCGCATCCGCAACCCCGGAGATCAGGTCGCCGCGGGACAGGTCGAGGTCGTCGGCCAGCAGCAGGTCACCGACTCCCCCGCGACGGCGACATCCTTTTCGCCGTCGGCGGTGTCGATCGCGGTGACGGTCGAGCGCAGGCCCGACGGCAGGGCCACGATCTCGTCACCGGGGCGGACGGTGCCGGCCGCCACCCGGCCGGCGTACCCGCGGTAGTCGGGCAGGTCGTCGGACCGGGGCCGGATCACGTACTGCACCGGGAATCGCAGCGGGCCGTCCGCGGAATCGTCGGTCAGGTCGACGTTCTCCAGGTGCTCGAGCACGCTGCGGCCGGTGTACCAGCCGATCCGCTCCGACCGGGTCACCACATTGTCGCCGTGCAGCGCGGAGATCGGGATCGCGGTGACCTCGTGAATCCCGAGTTCCTTGGCATACGCGGAGAACTCGGTGGCGATGGCGTCGAACACCTGCTGGTCGTAGTCGACCAGGTCGATCTTGTTGACGGCCAGCAGCAGGTGCGGCACGCCCAGCAGCGCGGCCACCGCGGCGTGCCTGCGGGTCTGGTCGACCACCCCGGTGCGGGCGTCGGTCAGGATCACCACCAGGTCGGCGGTGGAGGCACCGGTGACCGTGTTGCGGGTGTACTGCACGTGGCCGGGGGTGTCGGCGAGGATGAAGGTCCGCGACGGCGTGGCGAAGTAGCGGTAGGCGACATCGATGGTGATGCCCTGCTCGCGCTCGGCCCGCAGGCCGTCGACCAGCAGCGACAGGTCAACGGTGTCAAGGCCTCTCGCCTCCGAGGTGCGCTGTACGGCATCAAGTGTGTCCGACAGCACGGACTTCGAGTCGTGCAGCAGCCGTCCCACCAGGGTGGATTTGCCGTCGTCGACTGACCCGGCGGTCGCGAACCGCAGCAGGCCGCGGGCCGTGGTCAGCTCGGCGGCCAGCTCGTGGGCCTGCGCCGCATCACTCCCGGGAGCTGCGCTCGAGCCGTTCAGCACGGCGACATCGGTCGGGCTCATTAGAAATACCCCTCGCGCTTTCGGTCTTCCATGGCCGCCTCGCCGAGCTTGTCGTCGGCCCGGGTGGCGCCGCGCTCGGTGATCCGGGTGACGATGATCTCCTCGATCACGGCGCGGACGTCGGTCGCGCTCGACTCCACCGCGCCCGTGCAGGACATGTCGCCGACCGTCCGGTACCGGACCTGCCGGCGCTGCACCGTCTCCCGCTCGGTCGGCCCGCCCCACTCACCCGGGGCCAGCCACATGCCCTGCCGCTGGAAGACGTCACGCTCGTGGGCGTAGTAGATCTCCGGCAGGTCGATGCCCTCGGTCTCGATGTAGTTCCAGACGTCCAGTTCGGTCCAGTTGGACAGCGGGAACACCCGGACGTGCTCGCCGGCGGCGTGCCGGCCGTTGTACAGCCCCACAGCTCAGGGCGCTGCCGGCGCGGATCCCAGCCGCCGAACGAGTCGCGCAGCGAGAAGATCCGCTCCTTGGCCCGGACCGTTCCTCGTCCCGGCGGGCGCCGCCGATCACGGCGTCGAACCGCTCGTCGGCGATGGTGTCGACCAGCGGCACGGTCTGCAGCGGATTGCGGGTGCCGTCCGGCCGTTCGGTGAGCCGGCCGTCGTCGATCCAGTCCTGCACCTTGGCCACCTGCAGCCGCAGGCCGCCCTCGGCGACCACCCGGTCCCGGAACGCGATGACCTCGGGGAAGTTGTGCCCGGTGTCGACGTGCAGCAACGAGAACGGCAGCGGCGCCGGGTAGAACGCCTTGCGGGCCAGGTGCAGCACCAGCACCGAGTCCTTGCCGGCGGAGAACAGGATGACCGGCTTGTCGAACTGCCCGGCCACCTCGCGCAGGATGTGGATGGCCTCCGATTCCAGCGCCTTCAGGTGCGGGCTGGCCACCCGGGCTTCCGGCGCCCGCTCGATCGCCGTCTTTTCGATGGTCGTCATACCAGGCCTCTTTCGGTGAGCAGGTCGAGCAGCGCGGCGACCGAGGCGTCCCGGTCCAGCGCGGAGGTGTCGATCCGCAGGTCCGGGTGCTCCGGGATCTCGTACGGGTCGTCGACCCCGGTCATCGAGCTGATCTCGCCGCGGAAGGCCTTGGCGTACAGGCCCTTCACGTCACGTTCGGCGCAGACCTCGACCGGGGTGGACAGGTGCACCTGCAGCAGGGTGCTGCCGTGCTCGGCGTGATGGGCGCGGACCTTCTCCCGAGCGTCGGCGTACGGCGCGATCACCGGCACCAGCACGATCACCCCGTGCCGGGCCAGCAGTTCGGCGACGAAACCGATCCTGGTGACCTGGGTCTCCCGGTCCTGCCGGGAGAACCCGAGGCCGGCGGACAGGTACGTGCGGACCTGGTCGCCGTCCAGGATCTCGACGTCGGCGCCCCGTGCCCGCAGCACGTCGGCCAGCGCCAGGGCCAGGGTCGTCTTGCCGGCGCTCGGCAGACCGGTCAGCCAGAGCGTGGCGCCGGTCCGTCGCCGTATCGCGTCGTCGTCGGCCTCGGCGAAGCGGTGTGCGACAGTACATTGCACTGCGCGTCATGTGTTGATCCCACATTCGGTCTTGGCCAGGCCGGCCCAGCGGCCGGCCCGGGAGTCCTGTCCCGGCAAGCACTCGCCGGGTGCACGGCTCGCAGCCGATCGACGGGTAATCGGCACTGAGCAATGGGTTGACCAGGACGTTGTTCTTGATGATGTAGGCATCGACATCGTCGTCGGACCAGGCGGCCAGCGGTGCGATCTTGACCTTCCCGCGTTTGGCGTCGAACTGCACGACCGGGGTGTTCGCCCTGGTGGGCGACTTCAGTCCTGCGGACGCCGGTGGCCCAGGCCTCGTAGCCGGTCAACGCCCGGTTCAGCGGCGCCACCTTGCGCAGCGCACAGCACAGATCCGGATCGCGGGCGAACAGATCCTTGCCGTACTGCGCGTCCTGCTCGGCAACCGTCTGCAACGGCAGCAGTCGGCGCAGTTTGACGTCGTAGACGGCCTCGACAGCGTCGGCGGTGCCGATTGTTTCGACGAAATGGTAACCCGTCTCCAGGAAAAGTACATCGATTCCCGGCAGTGCTTTTGACGCGAGATGAACCAGCACGGTGTCCTGCATCGACGCCGTCACGGCCAGGCCGCTGCCGAATTCGCCGGCCGCCCACCGCAGAATCTCCTCCGCCGAGGCGTCCGCCAATTCCCGGTTGGCCCGGTCCGCGACGACGGCCAATTCGGCGCCGCTGCGCAGAGCGGTGATCACACCGTCACCGGACCTGGTTCGACCGGTTCCGGTTGCACCGGCGCCGACGACCGGCGGGCGATGCCGATGAACCGGACGGCGAACACCCGGTTGCAGTCGCGGCAACTCCAGGCGCCGTGCGAGTCCTCGTGCGGCCACAGGTTGGTCTCGCCGCAGTACGGGCAATACTGCGCGGGGGCGCCGGTTTTCCGCTCATAGCAGGGCCCCCTCGTCGGCGCGTGCGACCCATTGCGCGAACCGTTCGCCGGTGTCGCGCTGGGCGTCGAAATTGCGCACCACACGCTCCACGTAGTCCGCCAGATCGTCGCCGGTGATCTTGTGCCCGCGGACCTTCCGGCCGAAGCCGGCGTCCAGTCCGAGCCCGCCGCCCAGGTGCACCTGGAAGCCGTCGACCTGCTCGCCGTTGGCGTCGGTGACGATCATGCCCTTGAGCCCGATATCGGCGATCTGGGTCCTGGCGCAGGCATTCGGGCAGCCGTTGATGTTGATGGTCAGCGGCACGTCGAGGTCGCCGATGCGCTTTTCCAGCTCGTCGACCAGTTCCATCCCGCGCGCCTTGGTTTCCACGATCGCGAGCTTGCAGAATTCGATTCCGGTGCAGGCCATCATGTTCCGCCGGAACGTCGACGGCTTCACCGACAGTCCCAGCTCGTGCAGACCCGCCACCAGCGAGTCGACCCGGTCGCCGTCGATGTCCAGGATGACCAGGCCCTGGTCGGTGGTCATCCGGACCCGGTCCGAGCCGTGCGCGGACACCAGATCGGCGAGCTTGGTCAGCAGCGTGCCGGACACCCGGCCGACGGTCGGGTTGACCCCGACATAGAAGCGGCCGTCGTTCTGCAGGTGCACGCCGACGTGGTCGCGCGGGCCGTCGTAGACCTCGGGCGCCGGGCCGTCGATCAGCGTCCGCTTCAGGTACTGGGTCTCGAGCACCTCGCGGAATTTCTGCGACGCCCCAGTCGGCGACCAGGAACTTCAGCCGGGCGCGGTTGCGCAGCCGGCGGTAGCCGTAGTCGCGGAAGATCGAGATGACGCCGGCCCAGACGTCGGGCACCTCGTCCAGCGGCACCCAGGCACCGA
The DNA here is from genome assembly GCA_963695045.1 of uncultured Actinomycetota bacterium. GTDB lineage: Bacteria > Actinomycetota > Actinomycetes > Mycobacteriales > Nakamurellaceae > Nakamurella. Next base: position 106,613 of record CAVOFW010000017.1, on the reverse strand, counting down.
GCCGCTGGCCGATCATCGGGTTGGTGGACAACCCGCCGCCGACCCACAGGTCGAAGCCCGGACCGTGCTCCGGATGCACGACCCCGACGAAGGCGATGTCGTGGATCTCGTGCGCGACGTCCTGCCGGGGCGAGCCGGAGATCGCGGTCTTGAACTTGCGCGGCAGGTTGGAGAATTCCTCGCTGCCGATGAAGCGCCGCAGGATCTCCTTGACCGCCGGGGTGCCGTCGATGATCTCGTCGGCGCCGACGCCGGCCAGCGGCGACCCGAGGATGACCCGGGGCACGTCACCGCAGGCCTCCGCGGTGCTCAGGCCGACGCCCTCGACCGCTGCCCAGATGTCCGGGACGTCCTCGATCCGCACCCAGTGCAGCTGCACGTTCTGCCGGTCGGTCAGGTCGGCGCTGTCCCTGGCGTACTTGGTGGAGACCTCGCCGATGGTGCGCAGCGCCGCGGTGGTCAGCTGGCCGCCGTCGATCCGGATCCGCATCATGAAGAACTTGTCCTCGAGCTCCTCCGGCTCCAGGATCGCGGTGCGGCCGCCGTCGATGCCGGGGGCGCGCTGGGTGTACAGCCCCCACCAGCGGAAACGCCCGCGCAGGTCGCCCGGGTCGATGCCGTCGAAGCCGGTGTAGCGGTAGCGGTTCTCGATCCGCGCCCGGCAGTGCAGGCCGTCGTCGTCCTTCTTCATCCGCTCGTTCACATTGAGCGGCTCCCGGTGCCCGAGCGCCCACTGGCCCTGGCCGCGCTGCACCTCTGGCCGCGCCCGGCGGGCCGGCCGCGGCGCCGCGGCAGCGGTCGCCGACTCCGCCACCGGGCGTGCGGCGGCGGTCGCCGGGCATCGCCCGCACTGGCCGACTGCGGGGCGTCGTCGGTCGATCGCACAGCGTGGGTGGCTGAGGGCTGAACTGTGGGGGGAACCATGGGCACGGGGATCCTTGCGGACAGGCCGGGTCGCCGTCACATCAACACGAAGAACCCACGGCGGGGCCAGCGCGCCGACTCTGGCAGCCCGGGCGCTTGAGAGCGGCGGGTGTGTCAGGCGGCGGAACAACAGGCAGCGCTGGTGACGCGCACGAGGTCAACCTCGCGGCAACTCACCAACAGCACTCCCTGGGCACACATGGGCCGAAGCATACCGCGCGGCGGGCCGACCGAACTCCTGCTGTGAGCCGGTCAATATGTGACTGAAACGGCCGGTCACCACCCATTTGGCGGCTATCGCAAGCACTTTGCTGGATGGGTGTTTCGGTGGCCTCGCGTCACCGAATTCCCCGGCCTTTGGCGGACCGTTGCCCGGCGGAGTTCGTATGCTCTGCGCCGTGACCCTCATCGACCGCATCTGCCAGGCCTTGACCAACGGTCCCGCGACCGTGGTGATCGAGCCACCTGGCACCGGGTCCGGCTTCTGGGCCGGCGGCCCGAGCATCGTCGTCGACGACGGCGTCTTCCACCTGGCCTACCGGCTCCGCCGACCGGTCGATCAGGGTCGTGGGTACGCGAACGTGGTTGCCCGCTCCACCGACGGCGTGCATTTCGAGACCGTTGCGACCGTGCTGGGCGTCGACCTTCGACAGCGCGTCGCTGGAGCGGCCGGCGCTGATCAGGCGGCCGGACGGCGGCTGGCGGCTGTACGTCAGCTGCTCGACGCCGGGGTCGAAGCACTGGTGGGTGGAGGCCGTCGACACCCCGGCCGGCGGTGACGCGGCGGAGCTGCAGACCGGGCGCCGGACGGTCGTGCTGCCGGGCAGCGACGTGTCGGCCTGGAAGGACGTGGTCGTCACCCGGGACGGCGCGGCCTGGCGGATGTGGGCCTGCGAGCACCTGCTCGACCGGGGCGACGACGAGGCCGACCGGATGCGGTCGGTCTTCGCGACCAGCGACGACGGGCTGCACTGGACGATGCAGCGGGTGGCGCTCGGGCCGACCGCGAACTCCTGGGACGGTCGCGGGGCGCGCATCACCAGCGCCTTCGAGTCGGACGGCAAATGGATCGCCAGCTACGACGGCCGGGCATCGGCCGCGGAGAACTGGTTCGAGCGGACCGGCTTCGCGGTCGGGGCCACGCCGGACGATTTCGTCCCGGTGGCCGGACCGTTCGATCGGGACGGACGGACCCTGCGGTACGTGACCATCGCGCAGCTGGGCGACGGGCTCCGGCTGTATTTCGAGGCCGAACGAGCGGACGGCGCGAACGACCTGCGCACCACCTTCGTGCCGTTCGCGGACTGAGCCGTCCGGCGCCGAGGTTTGCGAACCGCCGGCTCTGGGCACTGATCACGCCTGGGCCGCTGCGCGCTCATCGGCCAACGGTCGATGGGCTGACCGCCTGCGGCCATCACCGAAGAAGAGGAGCTCCATGACTGAAGCAGCGATCACCACCGTCCCGAACATCACCCTGAACAACGGGGTGCAGATTCCGCAGTTGGGGTTCGGGGTTTTCCAGATCAAGCCGGCCGACACCGCCGCGGCGGTCGACCGACCGCGCTGCGAGGTCGGCTACCGGCACATCGACACGGCCGAGATGTACGGCAACGAGAAGGAGGTCGGGCAGGCCATCGCCGAGTCCGATCTCGACCCGTCCGAGGTCTTCGTCACCAGCAAGCTGAACAACGGATTCCACGACTTCGACGACGCGCTCAAGGCCTTCGACCAGACGCTGGCCGACCTGCGGCTGGACCGCATCGACCTGTTCCTGATCCACTGGCCGCTGCCGAACGGTCGGCGACTACGTGCAGACCTGGAAGGCGCTGGAGCGGATCTACGCCGAGGGCCGGGCCAGGGCGATCGGGGTGTCCAACTTCCAGGCCCACCACCTGCGCCGGCTGCACGAGGAGACCACGGTGATTCCCGCGGTCAACCAGATCGAGGTGCACCCCTACCTCACGCAGGACGACCTGCGGGCCTTCGACGCCGAGCACGAGATCGCCACCGAGGCGTGGTCGCCGATCGCCCAGGGCGGCGTGCTCGCCGATCCGGTGATCACCGACCTGGCCCGCAGCTACGACAAGTCGCCGGCTCAGGTGGTGCTGCGCTGGCACATCCAGCTGGGCAACATCGTGTTCCCGAAGTCGACCACCGCCAGCCGGGTCAAGGAGAACTTCGAGATCTTCGACTTCGAGCTGTCCGACGGCGACATGTCGCTCATCTCGGCGCTGAACAAGGACGAGCGGACCGGCCCGAACCCGGACGAGTTCAACCACATCCCGCGCTGACCGTCGATGCCGTGCACCGCGCCGACCACTGGCGGTCGGCGTGGTTGCACGATCGCTGCGCTACTGACGTTCGGTGAACGCCCCGCGGCCCTTCTCGTTCAACCAGTCCGAGTAGTCGACGCCGGTGAGCCGGCCCAGCAGGGCGTTGTCCGCCTCGAAGTAGGGCAGCAGCGCCTTGCGCTGCTCCACCGGCAACGCGGGCCGTCGCCCGCCGCCCTGATACAGGGCGGCCAGCAGCGGTCGTTGCGCCTGCCGCCACACCTGCGGCGGCAGGTGCGCGCCGACGACCGCACCGGCCCGCACCGCCTTCCGCAGGACCGTGTTCACCGGGGTGTCCGGCACCCAGTTCGACACATTCGATCGGGGAATGGTGGTCACCAGTCCGGTCCGCACACCGAGAAACGCACACGATCTCGTCCAGAATCGACGCGGTGTTGTCGATCAGTTGCCGGTACCGCAGGACGAAGACCTGCTCCTTCGGGAAGATGCCGTACAGGTGCTCGAATTGCTGACCGTACAGGCCGGTTTCCAGGTAGCGCCAGAACGGCGCATAACCGGCCTCGATTCTTGCCGGTTCCAGCTCGCAGGCGCGCAGGAAATCGCTCTCCGGTTCCAGTCCGTCGCACCACAGGTGACCCCAGTTGGAGTACGCCCGATCGATCGGATCGCGGATCACCGCGATCATCTTCACGTCCGGTATCGAGGCGTGAATACGCCGGTGGGAAGCCTTGTCCCACAGGTAGAACGGCGTGCTCTCCCCGCGCAGCGCGGTGGCCGGGGCGGCGGCGAACAACGCCTCGTACTTCGCCGGGTCCCAGACCCATTCCTGCGCGCTGTGCGCGTCCCCGGGCCCGCGCTGATGGGCCGGATCCGGCTTGGCCCGGTCACACATGAAGAACTTCGGTTCCTTGGGATCGGACAGGAAAAGATCCGGGTGCTGGGCCAACGCCACGTGCAGGGCGGTGGAGCCGGCCTTCGGTGATCCGATGATGAGGAAATCGGGAAGGGCCATCTGAGCCGTCCTTGATGGGTGTGAGGGGCTTGCCGAAAGGGAAGTTGCCAGGAATGCCGACGGGGCGCGTCCCGGCTGATGCGTGCATGGGCCTTGCCGCAGCGCTGCGACCGTGCATCGGTGCGCGGTCGGCCGATCGACCGGATCGGCGGATCTGGTCAATCGGTGGCGTGGGTGCGCGGACAGCGGCACTGCACACGCGACCGAGATCAACCTCTCGGCGGCGCACCAGCAGCAGTCCCGGGCGCGGCATGCGGGAGAGGGTATCGCGCCGGTCGGCGGGGACGTCAACATGCCGAGGGCGCTGCCCAGGATCGCGCGCCGACTGGCACGTCCCGCCGACTGTCGGTGCCCCCGGTCATGCTGTCGGCATGGACTCAACCGCACTGCTGGTCGGGGCTCTGTTGCTGGTCATCGGGATCGTGATCGGACTGCTGATCGGGCGCTCCGGCCGGCGATCGACCGGTGCCGCCGGCTCCGTCGTCGGATGTTGCCGCACTGCTCGGACCGGCGTCCGATGCGTTGCTGCGGGTGGAGCAGCGACTGCGGGAGGCCGAGCGGGACCGGGTCGGCGCCTACGCGGGGCTGCGCGAGCAGGTGGCCGCCCTGCACCGCACGTCGGCCGAACTGGGCAGTCAGACCCGCTCGCTGGTCGGCGCGCTGCGGGCTCCGCAGGTGCGGGGGCGGTGGGGCGAGGTACAGCTGCAGCGGGTGGTCGAACTGGCCGGGATGGTCGAACACTGCGACTTCGACACCCAGGTCAGCGCCAGCGCCAGCGGGGTCGACGGCAGCGCGGTGCGGCCCGACATGATCATCAGGCTGTCCGGCGGGCGGCAGATTCCGGTCGACGCCAAGGTGCCGTTCGCCGCCTGGCTCGAGGCGTTGGACTGCACCGACGACCGCCGCCGCGGCGCACTGATGGCGGCCCACGCCCGGGCGCTGCGCGGCCACGTCGACGCGCTGTCGGCCAAGGCCTACTGGCGGCACTTTCAGCCCGCGCCGGAATTCGTGGTGTTGTTCGTGCCCGGTGAACCCCTGCTCGACGCGGCCCTGGCGGTGGACCCTGGGCTCTCCGACCACGCTTTCGGGCGCAACGTGGTGATCGCGACCCCGACATCCCTGATCGCGCTGCTCCGCACCGTCGCCTTCACCTGGCGGCAGGAGCGGCTCTCCGCATCCGCGGCCGAGGTGCACGCCCTCGGCCGCGAACTGCACGGCCGGCTCGGCACCCTGGCCGGCCACCTGACCAGCGTGGGGGCCGGGCTGGAGCGTGCCGTCCAGTCGTACAACCAGACGGTCCGATCGATGGAGAGCCGGGTGCTGGTGACGGCGCGGCGGTTTACCGACCTCGGCGTGACCGGCGAGGACCTGCGCGGCCCCGAACCGGTCGACACGGTGCCGCGGCGGCCGGAGGCGGCCGAGTTCGCCGACGATCCGGTCGACGCTGCGCAGGTCATGCCGCTGCGAAGTGCCGCCAGACGCGCCTGGGACGCTACCGTTGACGGGTGACCAGCAGAACCGCGACTCGGATCGCGACCGCCGACGCATCCGTCCTGTCGAGCGTTCGCGGGTGGCCGTCCTGGGCTGTCATCCTGCTCGCCCTTGGCCTGACCCTCGCCGGCACGGCGGTGGACGGGGTCACCACGGGTCTGCTGGCCTGGGGACTGCGGATCGGCTTCTACCTCGGCGTGTTGTCCGCAGCCCTGCTGGTGCGGCGTGGATCGGTGTTCACCGCCATGGTGCAGCCGCCGCTGGTCCTGGTGGTCGGGATCGTGGCGGGGGTGCTGTTGTTCGGTCCGGCGACGGGCCTGCGGGGCAATGTGATCAGCATCGCCAGCACGGTGATCAACACCTTTCCGACGATGGCCGTCGGTACCGCCGCCGCAGTGCTGATCGGCCTGATCCGGATCCTCGCGCAACCGATGCGATCGACCCGAACGGGTGGCCGGACGCCTCCGGCGCACACCTGATCGATCGTTGCGCGATGATCCAGCGGGTTTGCAGACCCGAATGCTGGGTATCAGCACCGTATGACCGGATCGCCGGAGCCAGCGGAAACGCTGATCGGTCGTCGGCCTCGCGGTACTCGCCGGGGGCTCCTAACCCTGGTCGCCGTCTATGGCTGCTATGCCGCTATCGGGGTCACGCGGCGCCGTTACGAGGTGTTTCTCCTCATCGCGATATTTGGCGTGTACCAGGCGACCACGCTGTTCCGCCCACCCACCGTGGTCGACGCCTCGGTGATCCGTCGGCCCTGGCGCCGGCGGTCGCTCGTCGCCTGGGCCGAAGTGGCTTCGGTGGCCGCACCGGAACCGGGGATACTCGGCGTCCGACTCACCCTGACCAACGGCAAGACCGTTCGGCTGCGCGATATCCCGGCAGCCGAGTCAGCGCTGGTCGCCTCGCTCGGTGGTAAGGAACTGCTTGCGCCACCACCATTTCCAATGGCACCACCACGAGCAACGGGTGTTCGCAGCGATATCGAGATCGCGGACGACGTGGCGCGGCGCGCGAAGGCCCTGTCCGACGAATGGCGCCGGATGGATGCGCAGCTCCCCCGCCGGATGCCGCGGCCACCTGACTGACCTCCCGAGAACCGTTGGCCGGGTGCCGTCGTACTGCTCAGTGATCCGGGCACCAACGCTCGGCCGCTCCGTCGCGGCGCTTCGGCGCACGGGAGCACCACCACCCCAGGGATCCACCGCCTGGGAAACCGAGGAGACCTGCGATGACGACGACCCGACGAGTGTTCCGCTGCGTGATGACGCTGTCCATCGCCGCGGGAAGATTCTTCCTGACGCCGATCCTGGAGGTACCCGGGGACTTCTCGATCTCGCCCTACGGGCTGGCCTGACGAACGGCGTAAGCCGTTGATCAGCGCGTGCCGATCTGGCCGCGTTGCCCAGGCGCTATTTCAGGCCGTCGCCGGGCGCAGGTCCTTGCGGAGTTCCTTGGGCAGCGAGAACGTCAGGGTTTCGGTGGCCGCGGTGAATTCCTCGGCCTGCGGGTAGCCGCGGTCGGTCAGGAATCCGAGCACGCCCATCACCAGGTCGTCCGGCACGGAGGCGCCGCTGGTCACGCCGACCGTCTGCACCCCGGCAAGCCATTCCTCGTCGATTTCGCTGGCGTCGTCGACCAGGTAGGACGCCCGGGCACCGGCGTCGAGCGCCACCTCGACCAACCGGACGGAGTTCGACGAGTTCTTCGAGCCGACCACCAGCACCAGGTCGCAGTCCGGCCCGATCTGCTTGACCACCTCTTGACGGTTCTGCGTCGCGTAGCAGATGTCGTCGCTGGGCGGCGCGGTCATCAGCGGGAATCGTTGCCGCAGCAAACCGACGGTCTCGAGGGTCTCGTCCACCGACAGCGTGGTTTGCGACAGCCAGATCACCTTGTCCGGATCGCGAACCACGACCCGATCAACGTCGGATTGGTCGTTGATCACCTGGATCGCCTCGGGCGCCTCGCCATGGGTGCCCTCGACCTCTTCGTGGCCGCGATGCCCGATCAGCAGGATGTCGTAGTCCTCGGCCGCGAACCGGCGGGCCTCCTTGTGCACCTTGGTCACCAACGGGCAGGTGGCGTCGATGACCTGCAGGCGCCGCTTGGCGGCCTCGTCGTGGACCGCCGGCGACACGCCATGCGCGGAGAACACCACCAGCGCTCCTTCGGGAACCTCGTCGGTCTCCTCGACGAAGATCGCTCCCCGAGCCTCGAGCCCGGCGACGACGTGCTTGTTGTGCACGATCTGCTTGCGGACGTAGACCGGCGCGCCGTACTGCTCCAACGCCTTCTCGACCGTGACCACCGCACGGTCCACCCCGGCGCAGTAGCCACGCGGACTCGCCAGCAGGACGCGCTTGACGGGCGCGGACGTGTCGGACGGGTGCACAGGGGTCATGGGTCAATGGTAGGTCGGGCCGCCTGGTCACCACGAACTGTTCAGCGGTGTTGACGGACGTCAGCCTGTTGGTCTTCCGTCGAGAACGGTGCCGGGAATCTGCCGGAGTGCGTCGGTTGTCACACCACATCGGTGACCAGGGCGGCCCGGATTGGATGGGCGGCTCGCCAGCCGGTGCTGTCACGCGGCGGTCCGACCCCTTCGGTCGAGGCAGGATGCACCGCAGACGCGTGCCGACACGGCCATTCGTGGCCGTTGTCGCAGTCCCCATTCGCGATCCGGATCGCGAATGGGGCAGGCTGTTGTCATGGCCATCACGTTGCCCCTTCCCGTGCGACTCGCAGCCGGGATCCTCGGTGCCGGCATCGACCTGCTCCGCGCACTGCCGGAGGACATTCCGGCCATTCCGGTGACGATCGTCGGCAACGCGATGCGGCTGTCGCTGAAGGTCCAGCAGGAGATCGCCAGCCTGGCCACACGCGGCGACGAATTGCTCAGCGGAGTGATCGGGGCTCCTCAGGAGAATCCCACCTGGGCGAAGTTCGACGACGACGAACCGGCCACGCCGGTGACGCCGATTCGGACGGCGGGAAGGACCAGGCCGGCGACCGGATCCGGATCCACGGAGACACCGACGCCGAGCCCGGCACCGGCAGCACCGGATCCGCTGCCCAAGGGATCGTCGGACACCGAGGAACCGGACGCGGCGGCCCCGACTCCCGCACCGATCGACACCGCACCCGAACCCGCCGCTGACGAGGAACCAGCACTGGTCACCCCGGAAACGACGGCCATGCCGCCGGTCACCACCACCGCCATGGACGCTGCCATCGACGTACCGCAATCGGTCATCGACTCGGCGACCGTCGCGGCGCCGGACGTGCTGGAACCGGACGTGCTCCTGGCGGAGGTGATCTTGGCGGAGGTGATCGTGGCTGATGCCGAAGTGCCCGACGCCGAACTCACCGACGCCGAACTCACCGATACCGGCCTGCCGGACACCGAGGCGACCGAGGCGACCGAGGCCGACCTGATCAATGACGAAATTCTCGTCGAGCTCGCCATCGACGCCGCGCAGGAGTCGACCGGGCAGCTGGACGCTGACAAGACGACGCTGACAAAGACGACGCTCGAGGCGACGAAGAGCTGAGCATCACCTTGCCCAGCGAACTCGCCGACGACCCGAACGAGCCGGTGATCATCGGGGAAACCGAGGAGCTCACCGAAAGCCTGCCGATCCCTGAGGAACTGATCGAGGAGGTGGCGGCGGCCGCAGAGACCGACGGACCCGCCGTGCTGCCGGACTACGACCGGATGACCCTGGCGCAGGTTCGCGGTCACCTGCGGGACCTGTCGTCAGCCGACGTCTCCGAACTCTTGCGGTACGAACAGGATGGGGACAACCGCGCGCCGTTCCTCACGCTGCTGAGCAACCGACTGGTCACCCTGGACGCTCAACACTCGTGACCAATCCCACCCCGCCCGGCGTCCCTGCGCGGCCCGGTCCGCCGGCGAAGGCGGCGGACACCACCAGGGAGAACCCCTGGCCGGTGCGGGCACTGGCGCAGCGCATGTCGGAATACGTGGCAAAGGCCCCCGCCGCGTGGGTGGAGGGGCAGCTGGCCCAGGTGTCGATGCGGTCCGGATCGCAAATGTCCTTCCTGACCCTGCGTGACCCGTCCGTGTCGATGTCGCTGCAGGTGGTGTGCGCGCGAACGATGCTGACCGCGCTGACCCCACCGCCGACGGAGGGGTCGCGGGTCGTCGTGCACGGGCGGTTTGAGTTTTACCCGGCCCGCGGGTCGTTGACCTTCCGGGTGGATCAGATCCATCCGGTCGGGCTCGGCGAGTTGCTGGCCCGGCTGGAGCGGTTGCGGCGGTTGCTGGCCGCGGAAGGGCTCACCGCACCGGAGCGAAAGAAGCGGCTGCCGTTTCTGCCCGGCGTGGTCGGGTTGATCACCGGGCGTGCCAGCGCCGCGGAATCCGATGTGCTGGCCAACGCCCGGGCGCGCTGGCCGGCGGTCCGCTTCCAGGTGGAGAACCCGGCGGTGCAGGGGGTGTCGGCGGTCCCGCAGTTGCTGGAGTCGTTGGCCAGGCTCGATGCCGATCCAGAGGTCGACGTCATCGTCATCGCTCGGGGCGGCGGCAGCGTCGAAGATCTGCTGCCGTTCTCCGACGAGGCACTGTGCCGGGCCGTCTCCAGGTGTCGCACCCCGGTGGTGTCCGCCATCGGGCATGAGCCCGACCACCCGATCATCGACGATGTCGCGGACGTCAGATGCTCGACCCCGACCGACGCCGGCAAGCGGGTGGTGCCCGACGCCACCGCCGAACTGCGGCAGGTCGATCAGCTTCGCGCCAGGGCGCGACGGGCCCTCACCGGTTGGGTGAGCACCGAGCAGGCCCGGTTGCGCCGGCTGACGTCCGCGACCGTGCTGGCCGACCCGTTCACCCCGATCGAGGCCAGGGCGAAGGAGGTCGGCCGACTGCGGGACCGCGGTCGGGTTCAGGTCTCGGTCGTCCTGGAACGGATCGACCGGGATGTGGCCCATCGCCGGGCCCAGTTGACGGCGCTCGGACCGGCAGCGACGCTGGCCCGCGGCTACGCGGTGGTCCAGTCGGGCAGGACCGTGGTGCGTTCGACCGCGGACGCGCCGGCCGGCACGCCGCTGCGGATCCGGGTCGCCGACGGCGCGCTGCTGGCCACCAGCGCCGGCGCCGAGGGTCCCGACGTAACAGCTCCCCTACCGTCAGCAGCAGCCCGACAGTGATTGTCCCCCAGGAGTTCTCGTGACACCCAAAGCCAATCCCGATGCTCCCGGAGCCGCCGCCGAAGTGGCCGAGAACGGAGCCGTTTCCTACGAGCACGCCCGCGACGAACTGGCCGCGGTGGTGGCCCGGCTGGAATCGGGGGGCCTGTCGCTGGACGAGTCGCTCGTGCTCTGGGAGCGCGGAGAACATCTGGCCGTGGTCTGCACGCGATTCCTGGACGGTGCTCGGGAACGGGTCGAAACCGCCCTGCGACGGTCGGAGGAGAACGCCGAGACGTAACGCCCCCGGCGGCGGCCGCCATCCGTGTCGGCTACAGCCGGCGCGGCGCGACGGTGTACCCCTCCTCGGCGAGCCAGGCCCGGGCGCGGCCACGCTGGCGCTCCTCCGAGAATGCGAACCAGCGCTCCAACTCACCCGGCCACCGGGCCAACACGTCCTTGAACCGGCGGAAGGCGCCCCGGCCCTGCAGCGCGATCTCCAGCCGGTCCGCCCGGCCCGGATCGTCGAAGGTCCTGGCGAAATCGACCATGTCCCGATAACCGGCGCGGGAACCCTGATTGTGGATCCACAGCCACCGCTCTTGGTCGTCGGCGTCGTCGTCCTCGCCCATTTCCTGGGCGTATTCGATCGCCGGTTGGGACCACACCTCGCCATCGCGCAGGTCCAATCGGCCATTGCCGGACAGGGGATCTCCCTCCAACACCAGCGACAACTCCTCCAGATCCACCGGCAACCGGCGCAGCAGCGGAATCGGGGCGATCCCCAGCACCGCCTCTAGCTGCACCGCCAGTTCCTCATCGCCCTCCCAATCGCGGTCCCGGAGCGCCAGCACGCACTTTTCGGCCAACTCCGCCGCGCCGGGAACCCGCTGCTGGACGGCCACCGCCAAGCCGTCGCCCAGGGACTGCAACGCATCGGGCTGCCAGCCTGACCCCAGGAGGCCGACCAACGCCGCGCCGTCCGACGTGGCAATCGCCACCCGCAGCGCTGTCCTGTGGTCGTCCCTGGGCACGTCACTCATTCTGCGTGCTGCACGCAACCCGCTCCTAAGAGCGTCCGATTCCCGACGGCATCAGGCCGAACCCCAACGGCACATCCCCGGGGTCGGTGCCGAGTTGCACGATCCGGTTGTCGGCGTCGACGAACACGACGTGCGCCGGCCTGGTCCTGGCCTCGGTGTCGGTCAGCATGCCGTAGCCGATGATGATCACCACGTCGCCCGGGTGGATCAGATGGGCGGCAGCGCCGTTGATCCCGACGCCGCCGCGGCCACGCTCCCCGGCGATCGCGTAGGTGGTGAGCCGCGCCCCGTTGGTGACGTCGACCACGTCGACCTGCTGACCCGGCAGCACGTCGGCCGCATCCAACAGGTCGGCGTCGATCGTGATCGAGCCGACGTAGTCCAGGTTGGCCTCGGTGACCGTCGCGCGATGGATCTTGCCGATGAGCATCGGGCGGAGCATCGCTGCCTCCCAGCACTGGGTCCGACTGCACTGTGCGCAACGGGAAAGTTGCGAACTCCAGGATCACACGATGCGTCGCCGACGGCGGGTGAATGTCATCACACCCGGATTCCGGAGGACGCCCTCAGCCGCGGCCGACGAACGGCATCTTGGTGGCCATCACCGTCATCGATGCCACGTTCGCCCCCAGTGGCAACCCGGCCATGAACAGCACGGCCCGCGCGACGTCGTCGACGTCCATCATCGGCTCCACTCGCACGGAGCCGTCCGGCTGCGGCATCCCCTGCTCGAACCTGGCGGTCAGGTCCGTCGCCGCGTTGCCGACGTCGATCTGCCCACACGCGATGTCGTACGGCCGGCCGTCCAACGACGTGGACTTCGTCAGGCCGCTGATCGCGTGCTTGGTCACCGTGTAGGCGGTGGACCGAACCCGCGGGGCATGCGCCGAGATGGACCCGTTGTTGATGATCCGGCCGCCCTGCGGGGTCTGGGCGCGCATCACCCGGAACGCCTCCCGGGTACACAGAAACGCCCCGGTCAGGTTCACCGCGACCACGGCGTTCCATTCGTCGAGCGGGATCTCGTCCGGTTCCCGGGCCGGCGCGAACCGGCCGGCGTTGTTGAACAGCAGATCGACACGACCGTGCCGGGCCACCGCATGATCGAACAACCTGGCCACCGACGCCTCGTCGGTGACGTCGGTCGGCACCGGATCCAGACCGCCCGGCAACCCGGCGCCCCGCTCCGCCACCTCCTCGAGCGCGGTCGACCGTCTGCCCGCGAGCACCACCCGCCAGCCGGCGCCGGCCAGGGCCAGCGCGGCGGCCGCGCCGATCCCGCTGCCAGCGCCGGTGACCACCGCGACACCTGCATTCCCGAAGGTTGGCTGCACGAGGCGAGCGTGCCACGGCACGCGCGAGTGTGCGCGGCCGTGACATCGCGGCTGACGACTTCGTCGTTCCCGACTACCCTTCCCTCGCATGGACCCGGTGGCCGCTCTGCGTCGGATCGCGTTCCTGCTGGAGCGATCCCGGGCCCCCACCTACCGGGTGAAGGCCTTCCGCACGGCCGCCATCACGCTGGCCGGTCTGCACCCCCGACGAGGTCGAGAGGCGTTCCAGGACAAAGACTCTCACCGAGCTGACTGGCATCGGGCCGAAGACATCGGCGGTCGTCACGCAGGCGCTGGCCGGCGGCGTGCCCGACTACCTGGCTGACCTGGAGGCAACGTCCGGCCCGCTGGTCGAAGGCGGCGAGGAGATCCGGGCGGCGCTGCGCGGCGACCTGCACTCGCACAGCGACTGGAGCGACGGCGGCAGCCCGATCGAGGAAATGGCCGTCACCGCCGTGGAACTGGGCCACGAGTACCAGGCGCTGACCGACCATTCGCCGCATCTCACCGTCGCGAACGGGCTGACCGCCGAGCGGCTGGAGAAGCAACTGCGCATCGTCGGCGACGCTCGAACCGGCACCTCGGGGACTTCCGCCTGCTGTCCGGCATCGAGTGCGACATCAACGAGGACGGCACGCTCGACCAGACCGACGACCTGCTGGGCCGGGTCGACATCGTCGTCGCCTCGGTGCACTCCAAGCTGCGCTCCGACGCCGGATCGATGACCAGGCGGATGCTGCGGGCCATCGAGAACCCGCACACCGACATCCTCGGCCACTGCACCGGGCGGCTGGTGACCGGCGGCCGCGGGACCCGGCCGGAAAGCCAGTTCGACGCGGCCAGGGTGTTCGCCGCCTGCGCCGAGCGCGGCGTCGCCGTGGAGATCAACAGCCGGCCGGAACGGCTCGACCCGCCGCGGCGGCTGCTCCGCCAGGCCGTCGAAGCCGGGTGCCTGTTCAGCATCGACACCGACGCGCACGCGCCCGGTCAGCTCGACTGGCAGCCGTACGGGTGCGCCCGGGCCGCCGAATGCGGCGTGCCGGTGGATCGGATCGTCAACACCTGGCCGGTGGACAAGCTGCTGGCGTGGACCCAGGCCTGAGCGCCTACCCGGGAACGACCGATCCCGCGGCCGCGGCCGTGGCCAGCGTCTGGAAATCGTCCGGCGACGCGCTGCCGGTGATCAGGAAGGTGACGTCGCCGTCGGTCCGCACCCAGGCCGCCTCCTGCCGCCGGCCGGTGGTGGTTGTCCACTCGACACCGCCGGCCAGCGTGGTCCCGGTCGGTTGCGGTACCGCACCGAGTTCGCTGCCCAGCACGTCGGCCGCCGCACCATCGGATTGGACGAGCGAGATGAAGCGGCCTTCGTCGGTCAGCCAGCCGGTCGCGGACCACCGCCGGCTGGGTCGTGCTCGCCGCGCGTCTTGTCGACAAAGGAGAAGGAGTTCGGGTTCCAGCCCGCCGGCAGCCCGGCCGGAATGACCACCGGGAACCCGACCAACGGCGCGGCCCGGTTCAGACCGCCGGTGACGTCGGCGGTCGGTGCGGGTCCGTCGCTCGCCTGGCCGGGCGAAAAACTCACCCCGCCGTACATGCCGTACAGCACCAGGGCGACAACGGCGATCAACCCCATCGAGATCGCCATGTCCCGAAGGGTCTTCTGCCGCCGCTCTGCCACCCGACCATGGTTGCACGGCGCCAGCTCGGGCGACCCCGATCGCGGACCGAGACATCGGCGACGCTCGCCGCGACGCTCGCCGTCGGTGGTCAGATGTGACCGAATCGGGTCTCGGTCGGGTGGTCCGTTGGCGATCACCCCGGATAGCGTGAACGGCATGGCAGAACACAACGGCGAGTTCCGGCCCACCGCTGCGAGCGGCGCGACCACCACGACAGCGACACCGACACCGACCCGATCGCGGCAGCAGGCGCCGACTCCGGAGTGACGTCGAGTACCGCATCGAGCACGACACCATGGGCGAGGTGCGGGTCCCGAAGAACGCGAAGTACCAGGCACAGACCCAGCGCGCCGTGGAGAACTTCCCGATCTCGGGCCGCACGCTGGAGCAGTCGCAGATCCGCGCGCTGGCGCTGATCAAGTCGGCCGCGGCCACCGTCAACGCCCGGCTCGGGGTGATCCCGCAGGACATCGCCGACGCGATCACCGCGTCGGCCAACCGGATCGCGGACGGCGAGTTCCGCGCCGACTTCCCGCTGGACGTCTTCCAGACCGGCTCCGGCACCAGTTCCAACATGAACGCCAACGAGGTGATCGCGACCGTCGCGGCCGAGTCGCTGGGCGGCAAGGTGCACCCGAACGACCACGTGAACGCCTCGCAATCCTCCAACGACGTGTTCCCCACCTCGATCCACGTCGCGGCCACCGAGTCCATCGTCCGCAACCTGCTGCCGTCGCTCGCCCATCTGGAGGCGGCGCTGGAGGTCAAGTCGGAGGAGTGGGCCACCGTCGTCAAGTCCGGCCGCACCCACCTGATGGACGCGACGCCCGTCACCCTCGGCCAGGAATTCGGCGGCTACGCCGCGCAGATCCGGCACGGCCAGGAGCGACTGCGGGCGTCGCTGCCGCGGGTCGCGGAACTGCCGCTGGGCGGCACCGCCGTCGGCACCGGCATCAACACCCCGCCCGGGTTCGCCGCCGCGGTGATCGACGAGCTGAACGCGGTCACCGGCCTGGGGTTCACCGAGGCGCGCAACCACTTCGAGGCGCAGTCCTCCCGCGACGGCCTGGTGGAGGTCTCCGGCCAGCTGCGGGTCATCGCCGTCAGCCTGTTCAAGATCTGCAACGACCTGCGCTGGATGGGTTCCGGCCCGACCGCCGGCCTCGGCGAGATCCAGCTGCCCGACCTGCAGCCCGGATCGTCGATCATGCCCGGCAAGGTCAACCCGGTGCTGCCGGAGGCCACCATGATGGTCTGCGCGCAGGTCCTCGGGAACGACGCCACCCTCGCCTTCGCCGGCACCCAGGGCAACTTCGAGCTGAACGTGATGTTCCCGGTCATCGGCCGGAACCTGCTGGAATCGGTCAACCTGCTGGCCAACGTCACCCGGCTGCTGGCCGACAAGTGCATCTCGGGCATCATCGCCAACGTCGACAAACTCCGCGCCTACGCCGAATCGTCCCCGTCGATCGTGACGCCGCTGAACAAGTACATCGGCTACGAGGAGGCGGCGAAGGTCGCCAAGCAGGCGCTCAAGGAGAACAAGACGATCAAGACCGTGGTGCTGGAGCGCGGGCACGTCGAGCGCGGCACGCTCACCGCGGAGCAGCTCGACGCCTCCCTGGACGTGCTGTCCATGACGCACCCGTAGGCGGCTGACCGTCCCGCCCGACCAGCTACCGTCGATGGCCTCCCGGATGATGTCCGCGTGCCGTTGTGCCGGGCGTATTCCTCGAAGACGTGCCAGAGGATCCAGCGCAGCGAGATCGGCCGCGGCGTGCGTCGAGTCGCGTCGTCCAGCGATCGACCGCGACGATCCGGTCGGTGCGGTCGATCTCGGCCGCCACGCCGCCAGTCCTGTCAGCCGCCGGGTCAGTTCGTCGAAGTCGGCGTCCGGCGCGTCCGGCCGGGAGTACAGCGGCGGCAGCTCGCCGGGCCGGCCGGGGTGCCGTAGCCGTCGCCGAACTCCTCGGCGATCCAGCCGCGTTCGACCTCGGTCATGTGCCGGACCAGGCCGAGCAGGGTCAGCTGGAGACGGTGCTCCGGTGACGCCTGCTCGCCGGTCAGCCCGTCGATCTTCCGGGCCAGCGTCCGCCGGTGGTAGGTCAGCCAGGCCGTCATCATGTCCCGCTCGCCGAGGGTGCCGGCCGGGTCGACGCGGTCGATCATCGGCAGCCGCGCCGTCGGCTGGCCGCCCTCGCCCCACCGGTGTCGGTGTCGTCGAAGTCGGGCTCCACGACTGGGTCCGGGCTGTCGACCGGCCGCCGGGCGCGGGTGGCATCGCCTGGGTCGGCGGACCGGCGGCGACCTGCGCGGACCGCCGAACTCGGCGGCGCAACGTATCGGGCGACCGGGCGCGGCCGTAGCCCTGTGCCGGACCGCCGTAGCCCAACGGCTGGCCGTAGGGACCTGGTCCCTGCTGGTAGCCCTGCGGGCCGAGCACCTCGGTCGGGCCGGCCGGATCGCCGGAGTACAGCGACGGATTGTCCGGGTGGTCCCTGCCGGAGAGCAGGCCGTACGGGTCGGCGCCCGGCGGCGGACCACCGGGGCCGGGCGGCACCGGCGGCAGGAACACCGTCGGGGCGTCCGAACCGTAGGGACCGGGCGGGCCGTCGGGCGCGGGCTGACCGGGCCCACCGGCCTGCGACGCGGCCGCCGCATCCGCGATCTGCTGCTCGTCCTGCTCGCGCTGCTGCTGCTGATTGCGGCGGTACACCACGATGCCGGTGACGATCCCGGCAATCACCACGATGGCGATGATCAGCCACAGCCACCACAGGCTGCTGCCGCTGTCGCTGTCGGTCGGCGCGGCCGCGCTGCTCGACGTCACCACGCTGGATGCGGCGGCCGAGCTGCTGGCCGCCGAGGAACTGCTGGTGGCCGAACTGGACGCGCTCGAGGACGGGGTCGGGGTCGGTGACGGGGGTCGGAGTCGGCGTTGGTGACGGCGTCGGCGGCGGCACCGTCACCTCGAAGCTCGCCACCCCGACCGTGCCGGACTGCTGCGCCAACGGCCTCCAGCCGGTGCGTCCCGGCCGCGAAGTCGGCCGGCACGATGAAATCCACCCGGGCAACGCCGGTGCCGTCGGCGGTCACCGGTGACAGGGTGATCGGGTCGGAGAACAGGGTCAGATTGACCTGCTCGCCGGCCTTGAACCCGGAGAAGATGACGCTCTGGGTACCGCCGGCGACGATCGTCGGCGAGCCGATGTTCTGCGCGATGGCGGTGCTGGGCGCGGTGGGCGGTGCGGAACTGGACGACGACGGAGGCGGCGAAGGTGACCGGCACCGCGTTGTCCTCGGTGTCGAATCGAGTCGTCGTCGCTCGTGGTGTAGAGCGAGCACTTGCTCGTCACGCAGTTCGACGGTGCCCGCGGTCGCCGACGGCAGCGCCAGGGTGACCGTGAACGAACCGTTCGGTTGCCAGCTGGCCAGCACCCCGCCCGGCCCGGTCCCGTCCTTGGTGATGTGCGCCCAGCCGTTGGTGGTGTTGCCGTCCGGGATCGCCCCGCCGATGCACTTGCGTCAGGTCCGGCGCCCCACCGGAGCCCGCGCAGACCGCCACGTACAGCCCGTGGTCGGTGTCGAACCCCGCGCCCGGCGACCTTGATGGTGGCGTTGGTGTCGGCCAGGTTGGTGGTGGGGTCGACGATCAACGTCCGCTGTCCCGCCGGCCGAGCTGACCGTCGTCGACGCCTCGGCGCCCGCGGCGAGCGGGACCTGGGTTGGATCCGGCGCGGCGGCCTGGGCGGGGGCGAGGGTCGCGAACACCACCGCGGCGCCGGTGGTCGCCAGGGCCAACGCGGCGGCTGCGAATCGGGCTCGACTCATCGGCACCTTCCGACAGGGCGGCCGATGCCTGATCGGCCTACGTGGTGGAACAGTCAGGATTATTCACACAGTGTCCGACGGTCATGCGTCCGGCAGGGAGCATGGTTCTCGAGGCCGGCCGCACGACGATCACTGTGCCGGTTGGCCGCACGGCGTGCACGCCGACCCGCCGCTGCCCACGAGGTGCGTCGGGTCACGCCGGAGTGGTGCGCCGCCCGGTCAGCAGGTGGTGCGGGTGCAGCCGATGCCGGTCCAGTCGGCGGCTCGAGGTGCTCAGCCCGGACTGCTGCAGCCAGCCGGCCATCACGTCGGGCAGCGACGAGATCGAACCGTGGCCGTGATCCGCCCTCCTGGCCGCCGGCCGGCTCGCCACCGTCAACGTCACCCGAGGTGCGCGGCTGCGGTGCCGCCTCGTCGGCGCGCTCGGTGATGCCCAGGATGGACACCGCCAGCGGTCTCCTGCAGCCGTGTTCCAGCCGGCCTTCCACCGCGGGGTCGGGCTCATCTCCTTGACCAGCAGGATCCCGCCGGGGCGAAGCTGGGCCGCCGCGGCGGCCAGCAGTCGTGCGTTGTTCGACAGCCGGCAGCAGGTACAGCATGTCGATGACGACGACGGCATCCCACGGGACCGGACGGCACCTCACCGGACGGGGCCAGCCGGAAGCTCAGGTCCACCCCGGGCAGCCCGTGCGCCACGTCCTGGGCCTGCGTCGATCTTCCGGTCGTCGATGTCCACCCCGACGACCGAGCGGGCCGGGCCGGCCAGGGCCGCGTACGCTACTGAACAACCCGTGCCCGCAGCCGATCTCCAGCACCCGGCCGGACGCCGGCAACGCGGCCTCGACGGCCGGGAACGGCGCGCTCCACCACCGCACCGTGGCGTGCAACCGGGTGGACAGCGCGGTCGTCGCGGTACGCGTCGAGGGCCTGCCGCCCGGCTCCGGTCGGTCGGCGCGGGCCACCGGCGATCGTCAGCACGGCCGGGCCCCTCCGGCAGGTCTCGATCATGGGGCCGTCGCCAGGTCGCGGAAGCTGCCGAGACGGTAACCGTGGCTCGCCACCAGCGAGCGGGTAGCGGACGAGGTCAGCATGGCCAGTTCGTCGGCCCACCGGTACCCCCAGGCGAACCGGCCAAGATCGGGATCGTCGGGGACCCCCGGGTGAGAGTTGATCTCGACCGATCCGCCCGCCCGGCCGACGGCGTGCAACGCCGAGGCGAACCGAGCCTGGTCGAGCGAGCCCGCCTCATCGAGCCCGGCATAACCGTCGGTGGTGGCCAGCCCGGACAGCCGCACTTTGTTCCGCAGCCGCCTGGCGAGCAGGTTCACCCCGAATCCCACCGGCAGCAGCCGCCCGCTGCCGCGGAGTCCGAACGGCCCCGATGCCACCCTCGCGCAGCGAGGTCGACCAGCACGCTGGCCACCGACGGCCACAGGTGCGTGTGCTGGTGGGTATCCAGGTGGGAGACCACAACCCCCGCCGAACGGATGCGCTCCAGCTGGGCGCCGAATTCTGCTCGCACGTCCGCCGGATCGAGCCGGCCCGCGACGCCACGCAGCACCACGGTCCGGTAGGACAACGGGAACGCTCCGCGCCGATCGACCAGGCTGGGGATCTCGCCTGGCCGTCAGCAGCGGCGGATCCTCGCCGACGATGGCCAGATGCGCCCCGACATCGAGGTCAGGGTGATCGTCGATCATCCGGACGGCCAGGTCGAAGGAACGACCGACGGCCAGCAGCGAGGTCGACGTGACAATGCCCTGCTGGTGTCCCTGCACGCACCGCCCGGCAGACTCCGTCGGTGAGGCCGAAATCGTCCGCGGACACGACCAGCAGCGCGGTCACTCCCGAGTCGCCGGCGGCAGTGCCCTGAGCTCCCCGCGGAGCCGGTTCATTTCACCCAGCATCGTCCTGATCACCGCGGGCGACGACAGCGTCGAAACCCCACGGGTTCGCGGAAAATAGTCGACGCCGATCTGCACGATGCTGAAACCGGCCTTCTGCGCCCGGATCATCAGCTCGGCGTCGATGAAGGACCCCTCACTGGAGAGCGTCGACCCGGTCGAGCACGGTGCGCCGGCACAGCTTGAACGCGAAGTTGATGTCGCGCAGCCGGGTCCCGAAGTACAGCCGGATCAACCAGTTGTAGACCCAGGAATAGACGGCACGCCGCGGGCCCTCGCCGGTCCGGTCGAGACGGTAGGCGCTGACCACGTCGGCCTCGTAGGTGCGCAGCACCCGGATCGCCCTGACCAGTTCGATCATCTCGAACGGCAGGTCGGCGTCGGTGTACAGCACCAGATCACCGGTGGCCGCGGCGAACCCGCTCTTGATGCTGCCGCCGAGCTTGCGGTTGCGGTCGTGGTGCACCACCCGGATGTGGGTGTCGGTCTCCACCATCTCGTCGGCATACCGACCGGTCAGATCGGTGGACGCGTCATCGACGACGATGATCTCGTAGCTGCCGATTTCTTTGTCGGCCATCAGTTGTTCGCAGATCTCGGTGGCCGCCCGGACCGCGCGGTGGATGTACAGCTCTTCGTTCCACATCGGGAAAAAGATCGACAGCTTCTCGAATCGCTCCCGCTGTAATCCCGCGCTCATCGCGTCACGGCCCGACGCTGCACCGGTCGGCGGCGGACCGGGGCGGGCGCGCGTGATGTCGACACGGCTGCAGCTTAACGGCGACCATGGGTGACCCCGAAACGGGGCATACCGGACGCCGGCCCGGCCGCTGGGCGAGCGTCAAACGTCGGTCACGGGATCAGTGGCCGGCCGATCCGGATGTGCGATCATCGTCCACGCACGTCCTGATCCCAACCGCCGATGGGCGGTGCCAACGACAACGCACGGACGCGGAGACCGCATGCAGCACGAGCCGTCCGGTCCGGCGACCGACGGCCAGGCGGTGGCGGACCGGGGCTGGCTACGGCGCAACCGCGGCGGCATCGGACTCGCCGCAGTCGTCTTCCTCATTCATTCCTTCAGCCCGTCGGTGCAGATCGGTGATTCGCGGCTGTCCGCGTTGACCGCCTGGCGGTTCCTCACGCATTTCGACCTGCACCTGCAGGACTACCCGATGGTCGCGCAGCTGGGGAATTCCTACGACCTGGTCTTCGCCGGCGGCAACACGCTGCCCTACTTCCCGTGGCCGACAATGCTGCTGGCGATACCGGCGGACATCCTGTTGCTGCTCACCGGCCGGAGTGCGGCCGATCTGACCCTGGCCGATCCCAGTCAGACGTTCCTGGTCGAAATCCCCACCGCCAGCCTGATTGTCGCGATCACCGCGTGGGTGCTGCGCAGCGTGCTGCTGTCCCTGCCGCGAGTGGTCGTACCGCCGCGGGTGGCAACGTTCGGCGGTGCGGTCTTCGCGTTCGGCACCAGCGCCTGGTCGGTCGGCTCCCGGGCACTGTGGCAGCAGACGGCATCGATGCTGTTCCTGTCGCTGGCCCTGTTGTGCGCGCTCCGGCTGAGCCGATCGAGACGGTCCTGGGAGTGGGGACTGGGCGCCTGCCTGGCGCTGGCGGCGATGGTCAGGCCGACCAACGCCGTGATCGTCCTGCTGTTCGTCGGCTGGATCCTGCTCCGCAGGCGATCGGCGACACTGCGCGCCGCCGTCGCGTTCCTGGCCGTGCTCGCGGTGTTCTGCGGATATTCCTACAGCCAGTACGGCTCGATCATTCCGCCCTACTACACGCCGGGACGGTTGCAGGAGAGTCCGGCCATCGGCGTCGCGGAAAGCCTCGGATTGAACCTGATCTCCCCGTCCCGCGGACTGATCATCTTCAACCCGATCGTGCTGCTCGCGGTCGCCGGAATCGTGATCCGGTTGCGGCGGCACACCTTCACCGGTCTCGACGCCGTGTTGTCCGCCTCGGTGATCGGACAATGGCTGGTCATCGCCAAGTTCGGCTCGACCGGCGGAACGGTGTTCGGGCCGCGACTGATGCTCGACATCGTCCCGTTCCTGGTCGTGCTCGCCGCGCCCACCTTCCTGGTGCTGTTCGAACCGGCCCGATCGGTGGCCGCGCCGGTTGGCCATCATCGGGGTCGCCGCGGTGCTGATCTGGGGACTCTTCGTGAATGCCACCGGCGCGTTGCTACGGGACAGCCGCTGCTGGAGCGTGGTGCCGATCAGCGTGGACGCCGAGCCGGCCCGCATCTGGGATTGGTCCGATCCGCAGTTCCTGCGGCCGTACCGGGACCTGGTGCAGGGGCATTCCCTCGGCTGGGTGCTCAGCGGATCCTGCACACCGGAGACGTGACCCGACGGGTCAGGTAATCAGCTCGCCCACCGCGTACAACGCCGTCGAGACCATGAGGCCGATCGCACAGCAGGC
Source organism: uncultured Actinomycetota bacterium (assembly GCA_963695045.1). Lineage (GTDB taxonomy): Bacteria > Actinomycetota > Actinomycetes > Mycobacteriales > Nakamurellaceae > Nakamurella. Next base: position 83,505 of record CAVOFW010000017.1, on the reverse strand, counting down.
CAGGAATACCCAGCGCACCCATGGCCAGCGCAGCGTGGCCAGCAGGTGCCCGCCGGCCGCCATCACCGGGAACGCGACCATGACGTACCGGCCGGTGCCCAGGAAGTCACCGGTCCCGATCAGCGGGATGGCCAGCACGACCAGCGCATAGGCCGCGTAGCCCCAGCCGAAGTACCGTTTGACCCGACCCAGCAGCAGCAGTCCGATCACCACCGCGACGGCCTGCACGGTCAGCAGCAGACCCCAGCGGTAGCCGCCGGCCAGGAAGATGTCGAAGTACTTGATCTTGAACCAGGTCGTCGGCCCCGCCCCCTGATCCCAGGTGGCCTGCACCTCCAGGAACAGCAGCGGGTCGGAGAACCGATACCAGAGATAGACGCACCAGCCGATCAGTCCGAGCCCGGAGACGAAGACGCCGGCCTCCCGCCAGCGAATCGACGGCACCGCGTGGATCAGCTCGACGAACCGCGGGCGGATCGGCCACGGCCGGTCCGCGTCAGACGGCGCAGTTCCCGACGCCCCCGCACGCAGCGCCAGCACCTCCAGCATGCCGATGACGAGCCCGATGGCGACCGCGATCCCGTTCGGCCGGCCCGCGGTGGCCAACGCACCGACCGCGCCGGCCAGCCAGTACTGTCGCCGCTCCAGCAGCAGGAACGAGCTGAGCCCGACCAGCAGGAACACCGAGTCGCCGTACATCGGGCCGTAGAGGAAGAACGCGAACGGGTACAGCATCAGCGCGCCGATGGCGGTCAGGGCGCTGGGCCTCGGCAGCCGCTGCCAGACCCAGCGGGTGAAGAGCACGACCGCGGCCACGCCGGCCAGCACCGAAATGCAGCTGCCCCGCGACCTGGTAGTCGCCGAGTACCCAGCCGACCGCGCGAACCGTCATCGGGTAGGTCGGGAAGAAGGCGACCGACGATTGCTGACCTGGCACAAAGGAGTAGCCGTTGGTGGCGATCTGGTAGTACCAGTCCGAATCGAACGCGTACCAGGCATCCAGCCAGGCCGGCCCGGTCAGCGTCGGGAAATTCGGCTTGGTGGTGGCGTACCTGGCCGCGACCGTCGCGACGCCCGTCAGCACCACCGTGATCACCGCATACAGACCGAGGACCGCAGCGATGGGCGGCCGGGACGTCTGCGCGGCCACCGGCGGCGCGGGTCGTTCGATGCGGGTCATCGCGGCATCCTGACTCGGTCTCCTATCGAACGCGGTCCCTGAGGTGCCCGCCGGCGTCCTGCCGGTTTGCGCCGCTGAGCCGGGGAGCCCTAGCTTTGCACCGACCGTGGGCATTGTGTCCGCGTCCGGGTCACTATCACAAAGCGCAGGTGATGCCATCGTGACGGCGGCGCTGCTGGGCGTGCTCGCCGCCGCGGTCTGCTCCGGTACCGCCGCGGTGTTGCAGGCCGCTGCCGTGCGCCGCCTGCCGGCGGCCAGCGCGCTGAGCCCCGGGTTCGCCGTCGACCTGCTCAGAAGCCCGCGCTACCTGATCGCATTACTGCTGGTCGCAGCGGGTTTCTCGCTGTCGGTGCTGGCGCTGCGCACCCTACCGCTGTTCGTCGTGCAGGCCGGGCGAGCGTCCAGCCTGGCCGTCACCGCCGTGTTGGCGGTGCTGGTCCTGCGCGCGCGGCTCCGCCCGCCCGAAGTGGTGGCGATCGGCGGCGTCGTGGTGGGGTTGGTGTTGCTGGCGTTGTCCGCCGGCCCGCAGCAGAGCGCCGACGTCGGGCTCGCCGCCCGGCTGACCCTGCTCGGCGCGGTGCTGGCCGTCGGCGCGCTGGCCGTGGCCGCGATGCGGATCACCCCGCCGGCGCGGTCGGGACTGGCCCTCGGGGTGCTCGCTGGGTTGTGCTTCGGCGCGCTGGCGGTCGGCGCCAGGATTCTGCGCGATTTCGTCCCGGCCGAGCTGATCACCGACCCGGCGGCGTGGGCCGCCGGGCTGGGTGGCGTCCTCGGGCTGGTGCTCGGCGCGATCGCGCTGCAACGGGCGGCGGTGGTGGGCGTGACGGCGTCCATGGTCGGGACGGAGGCGCTGGTTGGCGCGGGCCTTGGCATGCTGCTGTGCGGTGACCGCCCGCTGCCCGGCCGCGGGCCGCTCGCGGTGCTGGGCTTCGTGCTGGTGGTCGCGGGCGCTGTGGTGTTGGCCCGGTTCGGCGCGCCGGAACATCCGGAGTCGAGCCCGGAACCGAGCGGCGTGCTGCCCATCGGCTGAGGCCGTGTCCCCCAAGGCATCTGAGAGACACGGCCACGGCCGACAACTCACACCGATCAGGGCAGGTCGGGCAGCTCCAGCATCTCGGTGACCAACGCAGCGATCGGCGACCGCTCCGAGCGGGTCAGCGTGACGTGCGCGAACAGCGGATGCCCCTTGAGGGTCTCGATCACGGCCGCGATGCCGTCATGGCGCCCGACCCGCAGGTTGTCGCGCTGGGCGACGTCGTGGGTCAGCACCACCCGGGAGTTCGTGCCCAGCCGGGACAGCACGGTCAGCAGCACGTTGCGCTCCAGCGACTGCGCCTCGTCGACGATCACGAAGGAGTCGTGCAGTGACCGCCCACGGATGTGCGTCAGCGGCAGCACCTCGAGCATGCCCCTGGCGATCACCTCTTCGATGACGGCCGGTGACGCGACCGCGGACAGCGTGTCGAACACCGCCTGCGCCCAGGGCTGCATCTTGTCGTTCTCGCTGCCCGGCAGGTACCCGAGCTCCTGTCCGCCGACCGCGTAGAGCGGCCGGAAGACGACCACCTTGCGGTGCGCCCGGCGTTCCATGACGAGTTCGAGCCCGGCGCACAGCGCCATCGCCGACTTGCCGGTGCCGGCGCGTCCACCGAGCGAGACGATCCCGATCTCGTCGTCCATCAGCAGGTCGAGCGCGATCCGCTGCTCGGCCGACCGCCCGCGCAGGCCGAAGGCCTCCCGCTCCCCACGGACCAGCCGGATCTGCTTACCGGGCGTCACCCGGCCCAGCGCCGAGCTGGACGGGGTGACCAGCTTGACCCCGGTGTGACAGGGCAGTTCGCGCGCGTCATCGATGTCGACCAGGCCCGCGTGGAACAGGGTGTCGACCTGGTCGGTGGTCACCGGCAGTTCGGCCATTCCGGTCCAGCCGGACGGCACGATGTCCTGCGCGCGGTATTCGTCGGCCTGCAGGCCAACCGCCGACGCCTTGACCCGCAGCGGCATGTCCTTGGTCACCAGGATGACAGTGTCCGCCGGTCTTTCCAGGGCGAGGTTGAGCGCGCAGGCCAGGATCCGGGAGTCGTTGCTGTCGTTACGGAAACCGGCCGGCAGCACGGTGGAATCGGTGTGGTTGAGCTCGACGTGCAGGGTGCCGCCGGGGGCGCCGACGGGCACCGGGGCGTCCAGCCGGCCGTGATCGATCCGCAGCTCGTCCAGGATGCGCAGCGCCTGGCGGGCGAAGTAGCCCAGTTCGGGGTGGTGGCGCTTGGCCTCCAGCTCCCCGATCACCACCAGCGGCAGGATGACCTCGTGTTCCTCGAAGCGGTTCAGTGCCCAGGGATCGGACAGCAGGACAGAGGTGTCGATGACGTAGGTGAGGCGGATACGGTTCTGTTGTTCGCTGCTGGGTTGATCTGCCGCGGGACCGGGTGGCGCGCTGCTGGTCGATTCCAGTTCGGCGTTCGGTGAGCGGTGCCGGGTCGGCGGATTCCGGGCTGGATGCTGCGTTGCTCTGAGCTGTGTGTCCCTGAACTGAGGTGGCGGAACTACGTGTGACCACGTGCGGCTCCCAGACGGACGCGAACCACCGCATCCGGTTCTTCGAGAAGGGCCGGCGGTGTCCCTCTGGCCCGACCGACTGCTCGTCGGCGGGCGCGGGGGCCCGGTGCCGGCCCCCTCGTGCTCGGTGCTGCGTTAGCCGCACGCACGATCGGGGCCTCCCGTATGAGCCGCGTCAGGTGCGACTCACAGTCACGACGCTACCCGGCAGAATTAGCCGGGCCGCTCAAACACGCAAACAACGGGGTGAACATCAGGTTGCCGATGTGTCACCACTGATCCCAGGCGTCCCAGCTGTCCCAGAAGCATCGGGTGGGTAGGGCGGCGGTCCCGCCGTCCCGGCCGCGGCCACCGCGGAGTCGCCACCCATCGGGCCGGTGAAATCGGTCAGCCCGGGCGGCCCCGATTGGGCCGTCGGCGGCGGGACCGCGGCCGTTCCGGTGGCGCGCGGCAGCACTACGGTCATCGTCAGCCCACCACCGGGGGTGTGTGACGCCAGAATCTGGCCGCCGTGCGACCTGACGATCGCCGCCACGATGGACAGGCCAAGGCCGGTTCCGCCGTTCTCCCGGCTGCGGGACGGATCGACCCGGTAGAAGCGGTCGAACAGCCGCTGCAACGCCTCGTCGGACACGCCCGGTCCGTTGTCGCTCACGGTGACCGCGATCTCGTCGAGCCCCGGCAACACCGAGACGGTCGCCACGGTGCCGGGTTGGGTGTGCGTGCGGACGTTGGCCAGCAGGTTGGCGAACAGCTGATGCAGCCGCAGTCGGTCACCCACCGCAATCGCGGGCCCATAACCGCCGGACAGCCGCCAGGTCCTGGTCGGGTCGATGACGGCCGCGTCGTCCACCACGCCGGTCAACAGGTCGGTCAGGTCGACCCGCTCATGGGTCATGGTCCGTTCGGCGTCGGCCTGGATCAGCGTCAACAGATCGTCGACCAGCGCACCCATCCGCCTCGCCTCGAACCCCATCCGGCGCATCGCCCGCTCGACCGCGGCGTCGTCGGGCAGCGCCCCGGCGTTGTAGAGATCGGTGTACCCGCGGACGGCGGCCACCGGGGTCCGCAACTCGTGCGACGCATCGGCGACGAACTGCCGGAGTCGCTGTTCGCTGCGCCGCCGCTCGTCCAGCAACGTGGAGATGCCGTCGAGCATGTCGTTGAACGCGACGCCGAGCCGGCCGATCTCGGTGCTCGGGTCCGACTCGTCGACCCGACGCTCCAGATCACCCTGGGCGATGTCATCCGCCGCGGTCGCCATCGACTCCAGCGGTTTGAGCTCCCGGCGGATCACCAGGCTCGCCGTGGAACCCAGCAGGATCAGCAGGCTGGCGGTGACCAGCAGTTCGATCAGGATCAGCCGGCGGAAGGTGGCGTCGACATCGTTGAGCGGCATCCAGGCGACCAGATAGCCCGGATCGTTGCCGATCGAGATCGGGAAGCCCTGCGCGCGATAACGCTGATCACCGTTGCTGGAGTCGACCACCGTGGCGGGGCCGTTCAGCCAGGACGTGTCGGTGAGGTCGGGGTTGGCATCGCCGTCGCTGACCGTTGGCACCTCGACGTGCGAGATGCCGGACGACGACACCGACGACCAGCCGATCTCCCCGCGCAGCTGCGCAACGCTGCTCAGATTCGAGAGCATCCGCGCGGTGATCCGCGAATCGCGTTGGGCGACAGTGATCACGCCGGTCAGGGTGGCGTCCTTGGTGGCGATGGCGGCGTCCCGGACCAACAACGGCAACACGATGTCGACCGCGACCAGGGCGACCGCCGCGGTGGCCACCACCAGCGCGATGAGCCGGGCGCGCAGGCTCCACCGCCGCGGCGGGACCGGGTGTGACGCGGCCCGCTGGCGTGCGGCCGAGCCGGTGACCACGGGCTGAGCGGGCACCGGCGGCGCACTCGGCGCCGCCTGCGCCGCGCTCTGCTGCGGCACAGTCTGCTGCGGCGCGGTCTGCTGTGACACAGTCTGCTGCGGCGCGGTCTGCTGTGACATTGGCCAGCCCCCGGTGGTGTCCACCGGACTAGTGCCGCTGACCACGCAGGACGTAGCCGAAGCCGCGGTGCGTGTGGATCAACGGCTCGCCGGTCGCATCGACCTTGCGCCGCAGGTAGGAAATGTAGGTGGCGACCACGGAATCGTCGCCGTAGAAGTCGGTGCCCCACACGGCATCCAGCAACTGCTGGCGGGACAGCACGACGTTCGCGTTGATCATCATGTGGCGGAGCATCTTGTACTCGGTCGGCGCCAGCTCGATCGGCGCGCCGGCCCTGGTCACCTGGTACGTCTCCGGGTCGAGCTGCAGATCAGCGACCCGCAACACGCCGTCGTCGTCGGCATCCGGACGGGTCCGGCGCAGCACCGCCGCCACCCGGGCGGCGAGTTCCTCCAGACCGAACGGCTTCGTCACGTAATCGTCGCCCCCGGCCGTCAAGCCGGCGATCTTGTCCGCGGGGGTGTCCCGCGCCGACAGGAACACGACGCCGGACGCGACTCCGGCCGCCCGCACCCGTTTCATCACCTCGAGGCCGTCGAAATCGGGCAGCATGACGTCGAGAATGATCAGGTCGGGATGGGTGTCCGTGGCCACCCGGACCGCCTCCCGCCCGGTCGCGGCGACCGCCACCTGATAGCCGAGGAATCGCATGGACGTCGCCACGATGTCCTGCAGGGATGGCTCGTCATCGACCACCAGCAACCGGGCCTGACCACTCACAGAATTTCCCTTTCGTTCAAGCGCGCAAATACCAGCGATGACTTCATCAGAACCGAACCGGACACGTTGAAGAATCCCATGGGAAGCACGCGTGAGCGAGCCTCGGCGAGCGAATCATGGGCACAGGCCAGCACCTCCGCGAGGATCGAGCGACGTGCTGGCGTGCGCTTGGACGGCGCGCAGTTCTTGGACCTCCCGACGGAACAGACCTTTAGCGCTCGGCGAGTTCCTGCTGGATCACCGCCGGCGTCAGCGGCTCGTCCAGCAGGCGCTGGAACCTTTGCAGCGCCGTCGTGTCCGGGGCGCGTGCCTCCAGCCAGGGCCGCAGCAGCCGGTCGCCCTCGACATACGTCGAGGTGTAGGCCCGCCACAGCGGATCGGTCATGAACCGCAGCCGTTGCCTGGCCTGTTCCTCGCTGGCCATCGACCAGCGCTGCTGGTAGGCGACGACCTCGTCGGCGTCCACCCCACGGTCGTGCAACATGATCGCGGCGTTCTGCCGGACGGTGTTCAGCGGGCGTGACGCCAGCTCGAGCGCCTCGGCGAGATCCGGATCGAACGCTGGGCCGCCGTTCCCCAGCTGGTCACCCAGAACGTCGGCGAGCCACCTGCCCCAACCGGGCCCGACGGCGGCGGTCAGCGCCAGGTCACCAAGGCCCTCCGCCATCAGGCATTGCGGGGTGTTCACCAGGAAGATCGTGTGTTCGGCCTGTCCGCCGCGGTTGACCAGCAGGTCCTCCTTGCGGCAGTGCTCGGTGTGATGCCCGGGATAGCACTCGTGCGCGACCAGCACGCCGAACTGACTCATCCGGTGTCCGATGTCGGCGTTCACCGCGACCCGAGACGCGAATCCGCCCAGGTAGTAGTTGAAGCCGCTCCAGGCGACGTCACGGGCGATCTCGAAGTCGATGTGCTCCGGCAGGTCGGCGAGGCCGCACGGCCCGGCGACCCGCTCCCGCAGCGCGGCGGCAACGGTGCGCACCACCTGCTCGACCATGTCCGGCGGACACATCTCGGTCGCCCGGACCGCGGCCAGCCGATCGGCCAGCGGTCCGTTGCCGCCGATCAGCGACGAGATCTCGTCGTGGGCCGCGGCGTAGACATCGGTGTCGACCTCGGTGATCCGCACCTGGAAGTAGCTCTCCACCTCGTCGATGAACGACATCGGCGCGCCGGCCAGCCGCCGGCCGGCGACCGCGAGCGCGTCCAGGTGCGCGGTCAGGAAGTCGGCGCGGGCGGCGTCCAGGTCGGTGTCGGCGACCGCGGCCGAGAGTTCGGCGGCCTGCCTGGACAGTTCGCTCGGGTCCGGCGCCGGCTCGGCGGCCACCTGCTCCTTCAGCGCCGGATCGCCGGTATAGGCGTCGACGAAACCGTCGACCACCCGGTCGAAACGCAGGCCCAGCTTCAGGTACTCGGTGACCAGATCCATTCGGTCAGGCTAGAGCGCCCGTCGGGGCCGCCACGCGACCATGCCGCGTCGAGCTATTCGCCGTACCGGCGGTGCCTGGCCGCGTAGTCGCGCAGCGCGCGCAGGAAGTCCACCCGCCGGAAGTCGGGCCAGTAGGCCTCGCAGAACCAGAATTCCGAGTGCGCGCTCTGCCAGAGCAGGAAGCCGGAGAGCCGTTGCTCACCGGACGTGCGGATGACCAGGTCGGGGTCCGGCTGCCCGGAGGTGTAGAGGTGTTCGCCGACCGTTTCCACCTCGAGGGAGTCGATCACCTCCTGGATCCCGTGGCCCTGCTCCAGGCCGGACTCCAGCATCGACTTGATGGCATCGACGATCTCCTGACGGCCGCCGTAGCCGACCGCGATGTTGACCTGCAGCCCGCTGCGATTGTCGGTGCGCATCTCGGCCGCGGTCAGCCGGGTGGACATCGCGGCCGGGAGCAGGTCGCGCGCTCCGACGATGCGGAGCTTCCACGGCTGTCCGGGAGCGGCAAGCTCGTCGACGACGTCGGTGATGATTTCCAGCAGGGGCAGCAACTCGTCGTCGGCGCGGCGGAGGTTCTCGGTCGAGAGCAGCCACAGCGTGACCATCCCGATGCCGGCCTCCTGGCACCATTCGAGCAGGTCGGCGATGTGCGCCGCGCCCGCCCGGTGACCTTCGGTCGGGTTGCTGAAGCCGGCCTTCCGGGCCCAGCGCCGGTTGCCGTCCAACATGACGCCGACGTGATGCGGAATCTGCGATCCGATAAGTTCCCTGGTCAGCTTGCGTTCGTAGACGCGGTAGAGCAGCGACGGGAGTCTCACGGGTGTTGACCCTACGTCGGTGCTGGCCCGATGATGGGCACCGGTCGCACGACCGGGATCACTGTGCCGCTCGCTGGGCAAATCCCCGGGCATCCTGGACGATGGAGTCATGACGATGACCGAGCTTGCCTCCGGTTCGGTCCGGACCCGGCCTCGCGCCCGCGGCTGGATTCACCTGTATTCGGCGATTGTCGCCACGCTGATGAGCCTGGTCATGATCCCCATCGCCGCCGCCCGGGTCGGCGTCGGAGCGGCCCTGGCCTGCTCCATCTATGCCTTGACGCTGATCGGCCTGTTCACCGTCAGCGCCACCTACCACCGGCACACCTGGACCTCGAAACGCGCCCGGACGTGGATGAAGCGGGCCGACCACTCGATGATCTTCGTGTTCATCGCCGGGTCGTACACGCCGCTGGCCGCCCTTGCCCTGCATCCGCCGACCAGCACCGTGGTGCTGATCGTGGTCTGGGTCGGCGCGGCCGGCGGGGTCGCCCTCAAGATGCTGTGGCCGAACGCACCGCGCTGGCTCGGGGTGCCGTTCTACCTGGCGCTTGGCTGGGTGGCCGTCTTCGTGCTGCCGGACATCCTGGCCAGCGGCGGCGTGGCCGTGCTGGTCCTGATCGCGGCCGGCGGCCTGCTGTATTCGGTAGGCGCGATTTTCTACGCCACCCGCCGGCCGAACACCTGGCCCGAGACCTTCGGGTACCACGAGTACTTCCATGCCTGCGTGTCGCTGGCCGCGTTGTGCCACTGCGTCGCCATCTGGCTGCTGCTGTTCCGGGTCAGCTGAAGCCGGCCGTAGCCGGTCCGGCTTCAGCTGACCCGATGCGCGTACTCGCTCAGCCGAGGTCGGGGCCCTGGTTGCGCAGCCGGTTGACCTCTTCCATGGCCGTCCGGAGATCGCCGAGCCACGCGTCGGCGTTCTGCCCGACCAGCCGGACCGCCCAGACCAGGGCGTCGGAGCGGGAACGCGCCACCCCGGAATCCACCAGGGTGTCCAGGATCTGCCGCTCCGGCTGCCGGAGCCGGGTCATCACCGGCGCCGACAGTGTGGTGAACAGCTCCTGCGTTCCGCCGAGCCGCGCGCCCCAGGAGACATCCCGGCCGTACCGGTGCTGGCCCTGCCGGGCGATCTCGATGCGGTGTTCGCGGGTGTCTTCCCGGAACCGGGCGATCCGCCCGGATTCGGCGGCCGCGCGGGCCGCGTCGTCGGCGAATTGCTCGGTCAGGGCCGGCAGCTCCCCGACGATCAGGATCTCGTCACGATCGACGGTGACGGTCGGTGCACCGGTGAACCAGTCGTCCGGCAGGCGTCCGGTGAACCAGGCGGCCGCGTCCGAGGCATCCGGCGCCTCCGGTGCGCCGCCGCGGCCACGGCCGCGAGGACCGAAACCGCGTCCCGGGCCGTAGCCGCCCGGTCCGCCGCGTCGCGGACCGCCCTCCCGGCCGAACGGGCCCGGGAACGGGCCGCCTCGCCCGCCGGGCCCGTGTGGGCCGCGTCCTTCGGGTCCGGGCCCTTCGCCCTCGCCCCATGCTGCGAAGTATCCCTTCATGGGAGACCTCCTTCTGTTCGGTTGTTGCAGTGATTACAACGTTACAGCTGCTTGCACTGCAAGAACAGTGTGCAGGTTCCACTGTGCGCGAACTTGGTGCCGCTGCGGGCTCGTGCCAGGCCGCGTGGCCGGTCCCACCACTTGGCGGCCGCCCGGCTGCGCCACTTCACCTCCCCAGTACGCGAGGCGAGCAGCATGGTCCGGTGGCTGACATCAGTGGACCCATAGCGCCGACCGATGTGTTCACCCAGTGGCAGATCGATTGGGTCACCCTGGCCGTGACGGTCGCGGTCGGGGTCGGCTACGTCCGGGTCAGGCTCACGGCGCGCCGGCAGGGTCATTCCTGGTCGATTCGCCGAGATGTCATCGTGGCGCTCGGCCTGCTGGCCGCACTGTGGACCAGTTCCGGATTTCTGCAGGCTCGGTCGGATCAACTGATGTGGGTGTGGACCACCCAGCAATTGCTGTTGCTTCTCGTCATCCCTGTCATTGTGCTGGCGGGACAACCGTTGTCGCTGCTCCGAATGGTCGGCGGTGAACAATCGCGGGTCATTCGAACCCTGAAATCGCGACCGATTCGTGCGGCCGGGCATCCGTTGCTGGGGCCCCTGCTGGTCCCCGTGCTGGCAGCAGCGTTGTTCTTCGGCGGGGTTGGTGCTCTCGCCTTGACCTCGGCCCCGGCCGGCTGGGGGCTGCATTTGCTGTTGCTCGGTGTAGGTGCACTGATCGCCCTGCCGTTGGTGGACCGCGACGATCCACGGTCGTCGCTCGCCGTCGGCCTCGCATTGGGAGTGGGCCTGATCGAACTGATGCTGGATTCTTTTCCTGGCATCGTGTTGAGTTTTCAAACCCATCTGACGATGGCGCAGTTCGGCGTCGACCGTCCGGCCTGGGCAGGCAGCGCGCTCGATGATCAACACACCGCCGGCGGAATTATGTGGGCGGTTGCCGAGGTCCTCGACCTGCCGTTCCTTGTGCTGGCCGCGACCAGGTGGCTCCGGGCCGATGCCGCGGAGGCGCGCCGGGTCGACGCCGAACTCGATGCCGCAGACGCTGCAACGGCGGTGGTGACCGACATTCCGCCGGGCGTCGGCGACACAGCAGTCTCGTCCGTCACGTCGAACCAGGCGTCGGCCGGCGCCCGGCCATGGTGGCTGGACGATCCGGAGTTGCGGGACCGCTACAGAGGCTGAATCGGCTCCTCGTACTACCGGGACCGTTCGTCGACCAGGCCGGGGCCGGGGCCGCCTGGCTCTGGACCCGCCCGTTCGGCCTCCGCAGGCTCATTCGGGACGGTCGCCTGCGCCGCGTCGTCCGGCACTGCCTCGACCGGTGATCACGTCCACCGGTGGATCGAAACTGGCCGGCACGCTCTTGATCTTCCGGGTCATCGACCGCAGCAGGAAGAAGGTCGCGATGCCCATCAGCAGAATGACCAGCAGCCCGATCGGCGCGGCCTTCCCCCACTCCGGGCCCTTGCCGGTGACCGGGTCGATATCGGACGGCGGGGTCGTGTCCGCCATGGCAATGACGGCAGAAACGATGTGCGTGACGCTCATTGCGTCACCCGCTCCCTGACCCCGGCGAACAGGTCGTCCTCGGGCAGCGGGGCGTCGACCAGCGACCTCGCCAACTCGTAATCATCAGTGCCCCAGATTTCCGCCTCCAGGTCGTGCGGAATGGCGAACCAGTGCGAATCCGGGTCGATCTGGGTCTCATGTGCCTTGAGCGCGGCGTCGCGGACACCGAAGAACTCGGCGACCGGGATCCGGGTGGTGATCCGGCTGGCCGGATCGGGCCGTGGATGCTCGGAGAACCGCTGGATCCACTCGTCGAACGGGCCCTCGCCGGTGCGTTCCTTGACCGCGGTGTTGATCGCGAGGATCCGCTCGCGGGAGAACCCGACGTTGTAATAGAGCTTGAGCGGCTGCCACGGCTCGCCCGCGTCCGGGTAGGCCTCCGGGTCGCCGGCTGCCTCGAAGGCCCCGACCGAGACCACGTGGCAGCGGATGTGGTCGGGATGCGGGTAACCGCCGTTCTCGTCGTATGTCGTCATCACATGCGGCCGGAACTGCCGGACGACCTTGACCAGGGCGGCAATCTCCTGGTCGGCGTCCAGCGCGCCGAAGCTGTCCGCTGGCAGCTCCCAGCTCTCCGGAGGTCCCTCGTGGTAACCGGAGTCGGCGAACCCGAGCCACACGTGCGCGACACCCAGAATCTCTGCGGCCCTTGCCATTTCGGTGATGCGCAAGGCCGGAACGTCGACCCCGTCGACCGCCAGCTTGGGATTGAGCACGTCGCCGCGTTCGCCGCCCGTGCAGGACACGACGACCACCCCGACGCCGTCGGCCGTGTACTTGGCCAGCGACGCCGCGCCCTTGCTGGACTCGTCGTCGGGATGCGCATGCACGGCCATCAGCCGCAATGGCGCCGCCATCGCCGCTTCGGTCCGGTCGCCGGCCGCATCGACGTCGAACTCGGCGGCACCCGCCGCGTCGGCGTCCGCGCGCAGGTCCGCACCGGCCGTTGCCCCAGGTGACTGCTGCGCTGAGTGGGTTGTTCACTTTCTGTCGATCCCCTTCCGGTCCCGCATGGCCTGCCGGGACACCGACCATTCTCCACGCCGCACCGACAGCCCGACGACGCCTTGCCGACAACCCTCCCCGGCGAGCCATCATCTGGAACCATCACCGCAGGTCAGACCGCTGAAGGCGGACCCGCCGCCTGGCCATTGGGCGGCCGGCCGGCCATCCACAGCGGGTGGAAAATCGGACGGCGACCCGGCCTACCGTGTTAGCATGGGCTCACGACAACGGCCCCCGACGGGGCCGTGACGTGTTTCTTGTGCCAATTACGAGTGCGGGAACGCGCCTCGCGACCGGCTCGCGGTACATCTGCACAACCAGCAAATCCGCTGTACCGATCCCGGTGCAGTGGCGAATATCTGTAGTAGTGAGGAGTTGCCATGACCGGCTCCGTCGTGACCTGGCTGACCCAGGAAGCACACGACCGCCTGCAGCACGAGCTCGACGAGCTCGTTGCTCACCGACCGGTGATCGCGGCCGAGATCAACGCGCGGCGCGAAGAGGGCGACCTGAAGGAGAACGGCGGCTACCACGCCGCTCGTGACGAACAGGCCAAGCAAGAGGCCAGGATCAGGCATCTCCAGGAGATCCTGCGCAGCGCCCAGGTCGGCGTCTCGCCGGCCGACAACGGCGTGGTCGAGCCCGGCATGGTCGTCACCATCGCCTACGACGGCGACGACGACGACCGGGAGACCTTCCTGCTCGGTTCGCGCGAAGAGGGCGTGCACGGCTCCATGCAGGTGTACTCCCCGCAGTCCCCGCTGGGTCAGGCGATCCTCGGCGCCAGCCGCGGCGAGTCCCGCGAGTACATCCTGCCCAACGGCCGGGTGCAGAAGGTCGCCGTCCTGGAGGCCAAGCCCTTCTCCGGCTGAGGCCAGGGCCGCAGCCCGCCACACCGCAGCCCGCCACACCCAGCAACACCAGCAGCACCGACACCGCGGCCGCGTTCGCCATCACGGCGAGCGCGGCCGTTGGCGTGCCGCAGCGCTGGAGTCGGGCAACCGCGATCGGCTCAGCGGCGTTCGATCACCCGGAATCCGGCCGCGGTCAGCGCCCGCTCGATCTCCGTGCAGTGCGACGCGCCGCGGGTCTCCAGGCGCAGGGCAACCTCCACGTCCCCCAGCGGGAGCGACGAGCCGACCCGGGAATGCTCGACGTCGACGACGTTGCCGCCGAGTTCGCCCACCAGTGCCAGCAGCGAGGCCAGCGAGCCGGGCCGGTCGATGATCTCGATCCGCAGCGACAGGAAGCGCCGCGCGGCCACCAGCCCGTGCTGGGTGACGTGCAACAGCACCAGCGGGTCGATGTTGCCGCCGGACAACACGGTGACCACCGGCGGAGTGAAGAGTTCCGGCCGGGTCATGATGGCCGCCACCCCGGCCACCCCGGCCGGCTCGACCACGAGCTTCGCGCGTTCCAGGCACAGCAGCATCGCCTGGGACAGCTGATCCTCCGACACCGTGACGATCTCGTCGACCAACTCGGCCACATGCGCGAAGGTCAGGGCCGACGGTTCGCCGACCGCGATGCCATCCGCGAGCGTGGACATCTGCCGGAGCCGGACGGGGCGGCCGGCCCGCAGTGACCCCGGCCAGGCGGCAGCCTGTTCGGCCTGCACTCCGACGATCCGGACGTCGGGACGCAGCTCGCGGATGACGGCGGCCACCCCGCTGATCAGGCCGCCGCCGCCGGCCGCGACCACCACGGTGGCGACGTCCGGCACCTGCTCGAGAATCTCCAGCCCGACGGTGCCCTGGCCGCGGAGCACGTCCGGGTGGTCGAAGGGATGCACCAGCACGGCGCCGGTCCGGGCGGCGTACGCGTGGGCCGCCTCCAGCGCGTCGTCCAGCGATTCCCCGACCAGCTCGACGTCGGCGCCGTAGGCGCGGGTAGCGGTCAGTTTGGCGATGGAGGCACCGATGGGCATGTAGACCTTCGCCGTGGAGCCGACCAACGACGCGGCCAACGCCACCCCCTGGGCGTGATTGCCCGCAGACGCGGCCACCACCCCGGCGGCCTTCTCCTGCGCCGACAGCCGGGCGATCCGGACGTACGCGCCGCGGATCTTGAACGACCCGGTCCGTTGCAGGTTCTCGCACTTCAGGTGCACCGGGCCGCCGACCGCCTGGGCCAGCGGGCGGGACGATTCCATCGGGGTGTACCTGGCGACGCCGTGCAACAGCTCGGCGGCGGCCCTGACCTCGGCGACGGTGATCTGCTGCTCCATCGGGGCAGGTGACGTTCCGACCTGCCGCGTGCGGACCTGTGCGGACTGAGCCTGATCGCGCGGAGCCTGTTCCATATGCTGCATCCTGCCAGCGCCCCCGCCCCGGCCGCTGGCTACCGATCAGATGACTCGGTCGGCCAGTACGCCGCCGGCACCAGGACGACGGCGGCCGCACCGATCAGCCCGGCCTCGGCCCCGAGCAGGGCCGGCACCACCCGCGGCGAAGACGCGAAACCCAATGCGGCATAACGGGTGTAGGCGGCCGCGAGCGGTTCGAACAACAGCGGCCCGGCGGCGGCCACCCCACCGCCGATCACCACCAGGTCCAGGTCCAGCAGGGTCACCGCGCTGGCGATCGCCAACCCGAGCGCCTCACCCGACCGGCGGAATGCCGCCAGCGCAACCCGGTCGCCACGGGAGGCGGCATCCGCGACCGCCACGGCGCTGCCATCGCCACCGGCGAAGCCGTTCTCCCTGGCCCAGCCCGCCAGCGAGGGACCACTGGCGATCGCCTCGAGGCAGCCGATCCCGCCGCACACGCAGACCGGACCGTCCGGATCGACGGACGCGTGACCGATGTGGCCGGCGTTGCCGGTCGACCCGACCATCGCCCGGCCGTCCAGGATCAGACCACCACCGACGCCGGTCGAGACCACCATCCCGAGCACGTTGCGATTGCCCCGCGCCGCGCCCTTCCAGTGCTCGCCGACCGCCACCGCAACCGCGTCACCGATCATCCCCACCGGCACCGAATACCGCTCGACCAGCCGGTCGCGGATCGGGAACGACCGCCAGCCGGCGATGTTCACCGGGGAGATGGTGCCGGCGGTGATGTCCAGCGGGGCGGCGGTGCCGAGCCCGATCGCAGGCACCAGCGTCGGATCGCTCAGGGTCAGCCCGGCGGACTGCAGGGTGGCATCGATCACCGTGGTCAGCGCGTCGAACAGATCCTCCCGGTTGGGCGTCCGCGGGGTGGCGATCCGCTGTGCGACCAGCACCTCCCCGCTGTCGTTCACGATCGCGGCCGCGAACTTGGTGCCTCCGATGTCGACGGCGAGCGCGAGCCGTTCGGGTGCCGTGGTCATGATCGGATTGTCTCCTCACCCCGACGATTCTGGCGAATTCACCAGCTCGCAACCGGCCCGACACGATCCCCGGCTTCAGTCCAGCGCGTCCCGCAGGTCCATCAGCAAGTCGTCGATGTCCTCGATGCCCACCGACAGCCTGATCAGGTCGTTGGGCACCTGCAGGATGGAGCCGACCACGCTGGCGTGCGTCATCAGCCCGGGATGTTCGATCAACGACTCCACCCCGCCCAGTGACTCGCCGAGGGTGAACAGGCTGGTCCGCTGGCAGACCTTCAGCGCCTCCTCCTGCCCGCCGACGACGGTGAACGACACCATCCCGCCGAACCGCGACATCTGACCCGCGGCGATCTGATGCCCGGCATGGGTGGGCAGTCCCGGGTAGTAGACGCGCCCGACCCGCGGGTGCCCGGACAGCATGTCGGCGACGGCCTCGGCATTGTCGCAATGCCGGTCCATCCGCACCGCCAGCGTCTTCAGCCCGCGCAGGGTCAGCCAGGCATCGAACGGCCCGGCGACGGCACCCATCGACTTGAGGTGAAACGCGAAGGCCTCGGCCAGCGACGTCGTCGCTGGTGACCAGCGCACCACCGATCACGTCCGAGTGCCCACCGACGTACTTGGTGGTCGAGTGCAGCACCACGTCCGCGCCCAGAGCCAGCGGCTGCTGCAGGTACGGAGAGGCAAACGTGTTGTCCACCAACAGTTGCGCGCCCGCCCCGTGCGCGATGTCGGCCAGCCCGGCGATGTCGGCGATGCCCAGCAACGGGTTGGTCGGCGTCTCGCACCAGATCAGCTTGGTCTCGGGTCGCACCTGCTGCCCGGACCGCGTCCAGGTCCCCGAGCGGCGCCGTCGAATACGTCAAACCCCATGGCACACCGATCTTGTCGATCAGCCGGAAGGTACCGCCGTAGGCGTCGTCGGGGATGATCAGGTGATCGCCGGGACGCAGCGCGGCCCGGATCATCGTGTCCGAGGCGGCCATCCCGGACGCGAAGGCGTAGCCGTGCCGCCCGCCCTCCAGGCTGGCCAGCGCCTGCTCCAGGGCCGTCCGCGTCGGGTTCCCGGCCCGCGAATAGTCATAGCCGGCACGGGTTTCGCCGACCACGTCCTGCGCATAGGTGGACGTCTGGTAGATCGGCACCACCACCGCCCCGGTCAGCGGGTCCGGTTCCTGTCCGGCGTGGATCGCGCGAGTGGAGAAACCCTGGTCGGCCTGGAACGTCATGGGCGTCAGGGTAACGGCGCCGGCAGGTCCAGCCGGCCGTCGGCCGCCACCAGCCAAACAGGCCAGCGAATCCGCTACGTGCCCGGCCAGAGAACGGCACCCGATTCGGTGGTGCCGATGACGTTGTTCGACTTCGGCACGCGGCGCTGCCGACCCACCCACCGACCTGTCGCCGGCAGCAGGGCCAGCACGATCACGGCCACCCCACTCCAGTACAGCGGCCACTGATCGACCGGGATGACCGCGTCCGCGCCGCCGTACCCGAGCCCGAACTGCGCCCAGGCCGTGGTGGCGACTCCGATCACTGCGCCGAACACCAGCAGCCCGCGGCCGCGGCGGAACAGCAACAGCAGCGCCCCGATGACCATCAGCACCGAGGCGATCGCCCATCCGGCGGTGGGCACCGCGACGGTGTCCGCCGACGCCTTCAACTCGTCTTCCTGCGCCTGCGAGAGATTGCCCATCACCCCGTCGACGAACTCCCTGACCACCGGGTAGGCACGGTGACCCAATACCCATGAGGCGATCAGGGCGACGGTGGTGGTGAGGATGGCGGCGATCGTCGCGGAAAGGTCGTCCTGCTGCGGCGACTCGTACGGGGCCGGTAGGTAGCTCATGAGACAGCGCTCCCTCCGCCGGGACTGCGCCCCGCAGAGCTATCTTATGCCGGTCAACCCCGCGACGGGGTCGGATCAGCGGCCGCGCTCGCCGGCCAGGAAAGCCAGCAGATCGGCCCTGGTCAGCACGCCGACCGGTTTGCCGTCGTCGATGACCATGACGGCATCGCTGTCGTGCAGCGCGGTACGCACCGTTGCGATGTTCTCCCCCGATCCCACCAGCGGAAACGGATTGGCCATGTGCCTGGAGACGGCGTCGGCCAGCGACGCCGTACCGGCGAACAGTGAGTCCAGCAGGTCGCGCTCGGAGACGGCGCCGACGACCTCGCCAACCATCACCGGCGGTTCGGCCGAGACGACCGGCATCTGCGACACCCCGTACTCGTGCATGATCTCCACCGCGTCCCGAACCGTTTCCTTCGGATGGGTGTGCACCAGCGATGGCAGCTGCCCGCTCTTGCCGCGCAGCACCTGTCCCACCGTGGCCTCGCCGTCCCTGGTCAGGAAGCCGTAGGACGCCATCCAGCCGTCGGAGAAGATCTTCGACAGGTAGCCGCGCCCGCCGTCGGGCAGGATCACCACCACCACGTCGTCCGCGGTGAGCCGGCTGGCCAATCGCAACGCGGCCGCGACGGCCATCCCGCAGGAGCCGCCGACCAGCAGTCCCTCCTCGCGAGCCAGCCGGCGGGTGAGCGCGAAGGACTCGGCATCGGACACCGCGATGATCTCGTCGGTCACCGTCCGGTCGTAGGCGTCGGGCCAGAAGTCCTCGCCGACCCCCTCGACCAGGTACGGGCGCCCCGTGCCGCCGGAGTACACCGAGCCCTCCGGATCGGCGCCGATCACCTGCACCCGGCCGCCCGACACGTCCTTGAGGTACCGACCGGTGCCGGAGATGGTGCCACCGGTGCCGACGCCGGCGACGAAATGGGTGATCCGGCCGTCCGTGTCGTTCCAGATCTCCGGTCCGGTCGACGCATAGTGGCTCGCCGGGTTCTGCGGGTTGGCGTACTGGTTGGGCTTCCAGGCGCCGGGCGTTTCCCGCACCAGCCGGTCCGACACGGTGTAGTAGGAGTTCGGGTCCTCGGGTGCGACCGCCGTTGGGCAGACGACGACCTCGGCGCCGTAGGCACGCAGCACGTTGCGCTTGTCCTCGCTGACCTTGTCCGGGCAGACGAAGATGCAGTGGTAGCCGCGTTGCTGGGCGACCAGCGCCAGGCCGACGCCGGTGTTGCCGCTGGTCGGCTCGACGATGGTGCCGCCGGGTTTCAATTCACCGGATTCCTCCGCCGCGGTGATCATCTTCAGCGGCGATCCGGTCCTTGACCGATCCGCCCGGGTTCACGTACTCGATCTTGGCGAGCACCAGCGGCGCGACGTCCCGGGCGATCGGCCCGAGCTTGACCAGTGGGGTGTTGCCGACCAGGTCGACGACGGAGTTGGCGTAGCGCACGGGTGGCTCTCCTCGGTTCGAGATGTGGTCCGGACGACCGGACCGGCAGGCACTCTCCTGGCGGCCGCGGTCGTCGCCGGATCTGGCTCAGGTTATCGGGCGGGTGACGCCTCAGGAGTTCAGCAGGCCGCCGGCCAGGGACGGATCGTCGCCGCGTGAGTATCAGCGGGAGGCCCAGCACTCTCTGAATGGTCACTGCAGCAATGGACAGTCAGGGATGTTCGGTCGTCCGAGCATTCGCCCACACCCGGTGGGGGGCCAGTCGGGTGACGCGTCAACCGCCGTCTTCGCTGCGTCTTTGAAATGTCGCTCTTCCGGAGCGGTGCGTTTGACCCACGCACGGCGGAAAATAGTGAACGACGGTTAAGGAACATTCCAGCTCCGTCGCTGTTGAACCAAGAGAATAGTTAGCCGGAGTCACGGTCCCTGATCCGGCGAGCACGATCGGAACAGCAAGGGGGCAGTTCATGAGCATCATCCCGACTCGCGCGTCGGACTCCGCACACCGCGCGTCGTCCGGCGGCCGCTTCGGCGTCGGCACGATGGCCGGTATCGGTGTTGTCGCCGGTCTGTCCAGCGCGGTGCTTGCCCTGATCGGCCAGGCCAGGAGCGCCACCAGGTCGATCGAGGCCCTCGCCGTTGAGGCTGCGCTCGCCGATGGCACCCTTGTTCCACCGGCTGTCCCTGGTGGCAGCAGGGCGCAGCAACGCCTCGCCGACCATCTGGTGCACGTCCGATTGCCGCAGGGCGAGGGTGTGTACGCGCCGGACGGCACCCTGATCGACTGGCCACCGGACCCGATCGCCCCGGCGGCCGAGGTGGCTCGGCCCCTGACGTTGGTCATGTTGGGCGATTCGACGTCGGTCGGCTATGGCACCCGCTCCGCGAACGAACTTCCCGGCGTCATCCTGGCCCGCGGCGTTGCTGCGGCGCTGAACCGCCCGGTGCGCATGCGCTCCCACGGCCTGACCGGCGCCCGGACCAGTGATCTGAGCAGGCAGCTGACGCTCTGCCTGGCCGACGAGCCGGACATTGTGGTAATCCTGATCGGCGGCAACGACATGCGCGACATGGTGCCGCCGTGGCGCTCCGCCGCACTGCTCGGGGACGCGGTCACCACCCTGACGTCCCGGGGAATCCCGGTGGTCGCGGGCAGTTGCCCGGACTTCGGCGTGATCACCGCGATCCCCCAACCGCTGCGCAGCCTGCTCAGCGGCTGGTCGCTACGGTTGGCCGCGCTGCAGGAGCGGGCCGTCGTCGAGGCGGGCGGAGCCGCGGTCGCGCTGGCCCGGCTGGTCAGCCCGCAATTCGTCGGGAACCCGGAAATGTTCGCCAGAGACCATTTCCACCCATCGGGGGCGGGCTATGGGCGGGCGATGGCCGTGCTGTTGCCGGCCCTGATCAGTGAACTCGACGAGCGGCGATCCACGCCATCCGATGCCGTGGCCGGTCGGCAACTCTCCGCCTAGGCGCGGTGTCGATTGGCGCCCCTCCTTCGTCGGGTCCGACCAGGCAGCGGCTCGCAGGTGGGGTCACCGCCCGAAGTTTCGTCTTACGCCCCAGCGCCGCCTGCAATCCGGCCGGAATTCGCGGTCAGCGCGCCTGTCTGGAAGATCCTCGCGTCACCGGGTCCTGGACATGCCGATGCGGGCCGTCCCGGGCATCGGGACGGCCCATCGGCTCAGATCTTCCGCTCCAGGCATAGGAGAAGAGAAGATCATCTGTGGTTCGCAGCGCCGCAGGCCCGTTGTCGGCGTCACTCGTGGATCCCCTGCACCCATCCAGACGCAGCGGTGCCTGACGTAGATACATGACGCAAACCGCGGTTCGCAGCCGACCCCCAAGGCACGAAAAGGCCCCGCGCCCGACCATGTCGGTCCGGGCGCGGGGCTCAGTCGTGCGGTGCAGTGCTAGTTACGCATGTAGCTCAGCAGCCGCAGGATCTCCAGGTACAGCCAGACGAGGGTGACCATCAGACCGAAGGCGAAGTACCACGAGGTGTTGGCCGGCGCGCCCTGCTTGATGGCCTTGTCGATCGAATCGAAATCGAGCAGGAAGCTGAACGCCGCGAGCCCGATGCAGAGCAGCGAGAACCCGATGGCCAGCGCACCGCCGTCGTACAGCCCGCTGTTGATCCCGAACAGGCTCAGCACCAGGTTGAACAACACCACCGCGACGATGCCGATCATGCCGCCGATGATCATCTTGGTGAGTCGCGGAGTGACCCGGATGGCACCGGTCTTGTAGACGACGAGCATGCCGCCGAAGACGCCGAGGGTGCCGACGATGGCCTGGGCGGCGATCCCCGGGTACCACTGGTTGAAGACGCCGGTGATGGCGCCGAGGAAAATGCCCTCGGCGATGGCGTAGCCGATGATCAGCGGCGGGCTGATCTTCCGCTTGAAGATCACCACCAGGGACAACCCGAAGCCGACAAGCGCGGCGGGCAGCGCCAGGTAGTAGGCCTGGAAGTACGCCGTCGCGAAGCCGGTGATGACGGCCATCACCAGGATGATCGCGGTCTTGGTGACGACGTCGTCGACGGTCAGAAACCGCTCCCGCGCCGGCGCCGTGTTGGCAGGCTGCTGGTACATCTGGTCCAGGTACTCGGCGCTGGGCGCGGCCTGCTGCTGGGCGCCGATCACCTTCTCCATGTTCTTGAAGGCTGGGTTACTGCTGCTCTGCACGGTGACCTCCGGTGAGGCGGTTGACTACTGAACAATGGTGAACGTAGCCGACGAAGATCACCAGTGGGTGATCGGTCCGCTGCCGTCCATATCGTGCAACGAAGGCGTCAGTGTGGGAGTTCCCGCCTACCGACGGTGCGCTGACCGTCACCCATTGGAAACGAAACGCGGCTCCTCAGCGAAACAAAGTCCTCCTACCGTGCGCGAGGGAGTGACGCCGATCGTGGGCGGCGCTCGCTCCGCGAAGTTCCCTCACTCCCCGCGCGCCTTGAGGAGGACCGACGTCATGACTCAAACCGAGGCATCAGGGGATCCCAAACCCACCCCGACAGGTGTGGCTGCGACCCATGCACCTGCCTACGACCCGGGCGATGTTCCGACCGTCACGCCCACCGAGCACTTCGAGGGGAAAGCGGCCAACGAGACCCTCGAGGACTACACCCTGCGGTTCGCGCCGCGCTCCTACCGCCGGTGGGGCACCGGCGTGGTCGCCACATCGGCGCTCGGCGGCATCGCCTACCTGGCGGACTTCGCGATCGGCGCGAACATCGGCATCGCGAACGGCACGACGAATGCGCTGTGGGGCATCGCGATCGCCGCGGTGATCATCTTCGTCACCGGCTTCCCGCTGGCCTACTACGCGGCCCGGTACAACATCGACCTCGACCTGATCACCCGGGGCTCCGGCTTCGGGTACTACGGCTCGGTGCTGACGAACGTCATCTTCGCGACGTTCACCTTCATCTTCTTCGCGCTCGAGGGTTCGATCATGGCGCAGGGCCTGCAACTCGGTCTCGGCATCCCGCTGTGGGCCGGTTACGCCGTCTCCACCCTGATGGTGATCCCGCTGGTCATCTTCGGGATGAAGGCGCTGGCCAAGCTGCAGGTCTGGACGACCCCGCTGTGGTTGATCCTGTTCGTCATCCCGATGGCGTATCTGCTGATCAGCCACCCCGACTCGGTGGAGACCTTCTTCGCCTACCAGGGCGCCGACGGTGACGGAGCGCCCAGCTTCGCCGCGATGATGCTGGCCGCCGGCGTATGCCTGTCGCTGATGGCGCAGATCGCCGAGCAGATCGACTACCTGCGGTTCATGCCGCCGCGCACCGACGCGAACCGCAAGTCGTGGTGGCGCGCGGTCATCCTGGCCGGCCCGGGCTGGGTGATCTTCGGCGCCGTCAAGCAGGTTGTCGGCCTGTTCGTGGCCGTGTACATCATCGCCAAACTGACCCCGGAGTCGGCCGCCACCGCCAACGAGCCGGTGCACCAGTTCCTCACGGTCTACCAGCAGTTCCTGCCGGAATGGGCGGCCATGACCCTGGCGGTCTTCCTCGTGGTGATCAGCCAGATCAAGATCAACGTCACGAACGCATACTCGGGCTCGCTGGCCTGGACCAACAGCTTCACCCGGGTGACCAAGCACTACCCGGGCCGGCTGGTCTTCGTCATCTTCAACGTGTCGGTCGCCCTGCTGTTGATGGAACTGAACATGTTCAGCGTGCTGAACACCATTCTGGGTTTCTACGCCAACTGCGCCATGGCCTGGGTGGTGACCGTCGCCGCCGACATCGTGATCAACAAGGGGTCTGCTGAAGATCTCGCCCACGGTGCCGGAGTTCCGCAGGGGCATGCTGTACGCGTTCAACCCGGTCGGTTTCGTGTCGGTGATCCTGTCCGCGGGCCTGTCGATCATGGTGTTCTTCGGGTTGTTCGGCGAATGGATCCAACCGTTCTCGCCGATCGTGGCCATCCTGTTGGCCCTGGTCCTCACTCCCGCTGCTGGCCATCGTCACCAAGGGCAAGTACTACCTGCGCCGCGACGACGACGGCATCCCGCTGCCGATGTTCGACGCGGACGGCAACCCGTCCGGCGAGACCCTCACCTGCCACGTCTGCCACCAGGACTACGAGCGGCCGGACATGACCAAGTGCATCACCCACGACGCCTACGTCTGCTCGCTCGACCTGTCGACCGACAAGGTCGGCGATCACGTCCTGCCCGCGAGGACCTGACACCCGCACAATTCTTCATCCGGACCGTGCCGAACGCCGCATCCCGGCCAGCCTCACCGCTGCCGGGGTGCGGCGTTAGTACGTCCGGGTGATCCGCGTCGGTAATTCACCTTCAATACACCTCCGACATGCCGTCCATTGGTGTTCGGGGTGCATTCTTAGGCCCATGGAAAGTCGTGGCTCCTGCGCGATGCGCAGCTTCGTCGGGCAGGTCGAACGCGACCGCGACGGCGTGTTGTGGGCAATCCTTTACGCGGCCCCGGCGGAGCGAAAGCAGTTTCCAGCTCAGCCGCGAGGTGGTCCGCTCGCTGCGGCAGGGCCGGCGCCGGGTCACCGACATGGTGCTGGCCGAGGCGGATGCCGCGGCCGAACTGGTTGGCGCCGCACGCTGAGCGCAGCTGCGAAGGGTTGCAGGCAGTCCTCAGCGATGCCTCGCGGCCAACATCACTGAGCCCGGTGCCCCCGGTGGGACTCGAACCCACACTGGAACCATTTTAAGTGGCCTGCCTCTGCCGATTGGGCTACGGGGGCGCAGACCACGCGCGTGGTTGCCCCGTCAGGGTAGGAGACGGCAGCCAGACCGGACAGCCCGGGGCCGGGGCGCGTGCCGTGGATGTCAGCCGGCCGGGGCCAACGACAACGCGATGCCGTCCAGGATGTCGTGCTCGGACACGGTGACCTCGGTGATCGGTGCCCGCTCGGCGACCAGATCGATCATGGTGGTCAGGATCAGCGCGCCACCGCCGATCACGTCGACCCGGCCCGGGTGCATGTACCCCAGCGCCGCGCGGTGCGACCGGTTGGCGCCCATCAGGAATCCGGCCACCCTGCGCACCTGGTCCGCACCGATCCGGGAGAGGTGGATCCGGGCCGGGTCGTAGCAGGTGAGCTTCAGCGCGGCGGCGGCCACCGTGGTCGCGGTCCCGGACACCGGCACCAGCGTGCGAACCTTTTCCACCGGCAACCGGTCGAGGCCACCGAACAGCATCGACCGGGTCCACCGGGTGGCCTCGTCCCGCTCGGCGGGGGTCGGCGGATCCGACCGCAGGATCCGTTCGGTGATCCGGACGCACCCGATGTTCAGGCTCACCGATCCGAGGATGTCGCTGCGGCCATGCCGCCGGGTGCCGATCACCAGCTCGGTGGATCCGCCGCCGATGTCCACCACCAGGAACGGCCCGGTGGCCGGGTCGAGCTCGCCGACGGCCCCCGCGAACGACAGTTCGGCCTCCTCCTCGCCGGAGATGACCTCCGGGTACTGGCCGAGGGTTGAGTTCACCATCTCGGTGAAGTCGTCGCGGTTGGCGGCGTCCCGGGTGGCCGAGGTGGCGACCATCCGCGTGCGCACCGCGCCGGAGGCGCCGATCACCGCGGCGTAGTCGGCCAGCGCGCGCCAGGTGCGGTCGAGCGCGTGCTGGGACAGCCGCCCGGTGGCGTCGACGCCCTCGCCGAGCCGGACCACCCGCATCTCCCGGTGCACGTCGACCAACTGCGGGGCGCCGTCTCGATCCCGGATCACGTCGGCGACCAGCAGCCGGATGGAATTCGTGCCGCAGTCGATCGCCGCCACCCGCATGGCCTGCTCGGTCATCGGTCGGCCACGGATCCACCGCCGCCGCGACCGGCTCGGGTGCGGCTGCCGCGCGAGGCCGGGTGGGACATGATCGGACCGTACCCCAGCACCACACCACGCCAGGAGGCCCGGTCGTGCCACCGACGCATGCGGTCAGCAATCAGGTTCCGGTCCTGGCCGATCACGATGTCGGCGGCGGCCGATCCGGCGCTGCATGCCGGGCTGGCCGCCGCGGGTACGGGCCTGACCCCGCAGCTCCGGTCGCTGGCGCTGGACGCCGGTTCCGCCGAGATGCATCGAGGCGGTCCGGCTGGCCGACACCCATCCGCCCGTGCTGCGCACCCACGACCGGGCCGGTCGCCGGATCGACGAGGTCGACTACCACCCGGCCTGGCACACCCTGATGTCCCGCGCGGTCGCGGCCGGACTGCAGGCCGCGCCGTGGGCGCCGGACGCCGGCCCGCACGCGCACCTGCACCGCGCCGCCGGCTTCTACCTCTGGACGCAGACCGAGTCCGGGCACCTGTGCCCCATCTCGATGACGTACTCCGCGGTGCCCGCGCTGCGGCACAACCCGGGCCTGGCAGCACAGTACGAACCGGGGCTGCGCTCCCGCACCTACGACTTCGGGCTGCGCCCGCCGGCCGCCAAAGCCGGTCTGCTGGCAGGGATGTCGATGACCGAGAAGCAGGGTGGCTCCGACCTGCGGGCGGGTACCACGGTGGCCGTACCGGATGATCCCGGCGCGCGACGTCTACCGGTTGACCGGGCACAAATGGTTCACCTCGGCGCCGATGAACGACGTCTTCCTCACCCTCGCGCAGGCGCCGCAGGGCCTGACCTGCTTCCTGCTGCCGCGGGTGCTGCCCGACGGCACCCGCAACGCGATCGCCCTGCAACGGCTCAAGGACAAGCTGGGCAACCGGTCGAACGCCTCCGCCGAACTGGAATACGACGGCGCGCTCGGGTGGCGGATCGGCGACGAAGGCCGTGGCGTGCCAACCATTCTCGAGATGGTGACGATGACCAGGCTGGACTGCGTGCTCGGCTCGGCCGGCCAGATGCGGGCCGCGCTGTCCCAGGCCGCCTGGTACGCCGCGCACCGCAGCGCCTTCGGCCGGCCGCTCGTCGACCAGCCGGCGATGACGGCCGTGCTGGCCGATCTCGCGGTGGAATCCTGGGCGGCCACCCTGACCGCGATCCGGCTGGCCGACCTCGCGGCGCTCCGGGCAGGCGACACCGGACGGCGATCCGCGTGCCGCGGCGCTGCTCCGGCTGGCCCTGCCGGTGGCCAAGTTCTGGATCTGCAAGCGCGCCGTGCCGATGATCGCGGAGGCCCTGGAATGCCTGGGCGGCAACGGCTATGTCGAGACCTTCCCGATGGCCAGGCTGCTCCGCGAGTCACCGCTGAACGGAATCTGGGAGGGCTCGGGCACGGTGACGGCGCTGGACGCGGTGCGCGCGCTGCAGCGCACCCCGGCGTCGGGCGATGCCCTGCTCGGCGAGATCCGGCTGGCCCGCGGGGTGTCGGTACCGTTCGACGCCGCGTTGTCGACCCTGGAACATGCGCTGTTCGCTCGGCATCGATGCCGCGCAGGCGCGCACCATCAGCTCGCTGGCCGCACGCCTGCTCGCCGCGTCCCTGCTGATCCGTCAGGCACCCCCCGAGGTCGCCGACCTGTACTGCGCCACCCGGCTGGGCGGCCGCGGCGACCGGGTCTTCGGCGAGCTGCCGGCGACCGGATACCCGCTGCGGGACATCGTCCGGGCCGTCACGCCGAGGTGGACTAGTCGACCGAGTCGTCAAGGGGCCTTCGGCCATCGCCAGCCGCGCGCACGGCGGCCGGCCGCGGAAGTAGTCGCCCAACGCGTCAACCGCTCGGTCGCCGATCGGGTTGACGCCGCGGCCGACGGCCAGCGAATGGGCGACGAGGGCGTGCAGGCACTTCACCCGGTCCGGCATCCCGCCGGCCGTCACCTCGATCCCGAGATCGTCGAGCTGGTTGCGCATCTGCAGGTACTGCTCGTGCGCGGCCCGGTAGCTGGCGGCCAGCTCGGGGTCGGCCGCCAGCTCGGCGGTCAGTCTCCCGCATCAGCCCGGCCGATTCCATCCGGCTGACGGCGGAGTTCAGCGCCGCGCAGCACAGGTAGAACATGGTCGGAAACGGGGTGCCGTCGGGCAGCCGGGGCGCGGTCTGCACCACGGCCGGCACGCCGTGATCGCAGCGGTAGGCGACGGCCAGCAGACCCCGCGGCGGGCGGCCCAGCTCACGGGTCAGCAGTTCGCGGTCGGTGTCGCTGACCGGTTCGCCAGGACGGGTCGGGCGGCACCGTCAGGGGGTGCCGCTCTCGGACAGGGTGGCCCACAGGTTGCTGTACCACGGCTGGTCCGAGCCGGCGGACGCCGCCGCGGCCGCCGCGTCGTCGGCCGTCGCCGGGGCGTGCACGACGAACACCGTGTCGCCGGGGGTCACGTACTGCAGCCGGCGGCGTGCCTCGGCGGCGATGTAGTCGGGATCGGACAGCGCCGACTTGCGGGCCTGCAATTCGTCGCGCTGCTGTTCCAGATCCTGCTGGGTGCTGACCGCCTGGGCCAGCTCGGTCCGCTGCTGAAGGTAGTTGCGCAACGGGAAGGCCACCGACAGCGCGATCGCGCACAGCACCAGCCCGAGGATGGCCACCTGCCGGGCGAGGGCCGACTGCGGCAGCAGGTTCCGGCCGGGCATCGGCGGCAGGCCGGCCTTGCGGCCGGAGCGCCGGGCGACACCGGTCGCGGACGCGGCCGGCGCGGTCGCCGGGCGCGCCGCGACCGGTCGCGACGAGCCCGACCTGCTGCGGCGTGGCGCGGCCGGAGAGCCGGCGCGGGCACCGGCAGCGCCCGCCCGGGACGAGCGTGATCCACGCGAGCTCGATCCCGGGCGGCGCTGCTGGTGCTCGCTCATCGAGCGGTTCAGGACCCCGAGGTGTAGCGCGGGAAGGCCAGTTCGCCCAGGTAGCGGGCGGCGTCGCCGAGGTTCTCCTCGATCCGCAGCAGCTGGTTGTACTTGGCAACCCGCTCGGACCGGGCCGGCGCACCGGTCTTGATCTGGCCGCAACCGGTGGCCACCGCGAGATCGGCGATCGTGACGTCCTCGGTCTCGCCGGAGCGGTGGCTCATCATGCAGCGATAGCCGTTGCTCTGCGCCAGCGTCACGGCGTCCAGGGTCTCCGACAGCGTGCCGATCTGGTTCACCTTGACCAGCAGCGCGTTCGCGGCGCCGCGGGCGATGCCGTCCTCGAGCCGCTCGGGGTTGGTGACGAACAGGTCGTCACCGACGATCTGGATCTTCGATCCGAGCTGGGTGGTCATCGAGATCCAGCCGTCCCAGTCGTCCTCGGACAGCGGGTCCTCGATCGAGACGATCGGGTAGTTGGCCACCAGGTCGGTGTAGATCGCGATCATCTCGTCGGACGACTTCGATCCGCCCTCGTAGGTGTAGATGCCGTCGTTGTGGAACTCGGTGGCCGCCACGTCCATCGCCAGCACGACGTCGCCGCCGAAGCTGAAGCCGGCCTTGGTGATCGCCTCGGAGATCAGGTCCAGCGCCGCCTTGCTGGACGACGCCGCCGGCGCGAACCCGCCCTCGTCGCCGAGCGCGGTGGAGAATCCGGCCTTCTTCAGCACGGACTTGAGCGAGTGGTAGACCTCGGCACCCCAGCGCAGCGCCTCCCGGAAGGTGGGAGCGCCGACCGGGGCGATCATGAATTCCTGGACGTCGACGCCGCTGTCGGCGTGCGCGCCGCCGTTGACGATGTTCATCATCGGAACCGGCAGGATGTGCGCGTTCGGGCCGCCGATGTAGCGGAACAGTTCGAGCTCGGCGGACTCCGCGGCGGCCTTGGCGACGGCCAGCGAGACACCAAGGATGGCGTTGGCGCCGATCCGGCTCTTGTCCGGGGTGCCGTCCAGATCGATCAGCTTCTGGTCGATGACCCGCTGCTCGATGGCGTCATACCCGATCAGTGCCGGCCCGATCTCTTCGAGCACGGCCTCGACGGCCTTCAGCACGCCCTTGCCGAGGTAGCGGCTCGCGTCTCCGTCACGGAGTTCGACCGCCTCGTGCTCGCCGGTGGACGCGCCGGATGGGACCGCAGCACGGGCCAGCGACCCATCGTCGAGGGCCACCTCCACCTCCACCGTGGGGTTGCCCCGGGAATCGAGGATTTCGCGTGCGCCGATCAGTTCGATGGCCGCCACAGGGCACATCCCTTCGCTTGCTGGTGGTCGTGCTGGATGGACAACTGCACTGTTCCTGGACAAACAAAGACTGCAAATCGGATGACCTGGGAGCCCTGGCCGGCCGATGCCTGACTCAGCCTAGAGGCGAAGGGCTTGGCGGTCCTGTCGGACTCGCCTTCGACGTGTCGCGAGAGGCAATTTCCCATTGCGCGGCGAGCGTCAGGCCAGCGCCCGGAGCCGGGGCAGCACCTGCTCGCCGTACAGCCGCAGGAATCGCCCCTGGTCCGGGCCGGGCGCATGGAACACCAGGTGCCGAAACCCCAGATCCAGGTAGGGCTTGATCTTCTCGACGTGCTCGTCCGGATCGTCCGAGACGATCCAGCGCGACGCCGCCTGCTCGACCGGGAGTGCGTCGGCCAGTCGCTGCATCTCGATCGGGTCCTCGACGCCGCTCTTCTGCTCGGGGGTCAGCGCCAGCGCGCCCCAGTACTTGGTGTCGGCCAGCGCGCGTGGCCTTGTCCGGGTCGAAGGAGACCTTCATCTCGATCAGCAGGTCGAGGTCATCCAGGGTGCGGCCGACCTTGCCGGCGCCGTCGGCGAGCGCCGGCAGCAGGGTGTCCGAGTACAGCGTCGGGGCCTTGCCCGATGTGGTGATGAAGCCGTCCGCCACCCGGCCGGCCAGCCGGGTCGCCGCCGGGCCGGACGCGCCGATGTAGATCGGCACCGGAACCTCCGGGCGGTCGTAGATGGTGGCCTTGTCCGTCCGGTAGTACGTGCCCTCGAAGGTGACCCGCTCGCCGGTCCACAGCTCACGGATCAGCGTGACGGCCTCCTTGAGCCGGGCGAACCGCTCCTTGCCGTCCGGCCATTCCAGGCCGAGCGGGACCTCGTTGAGCGACTCCCCCGATCCGACCCCGAGAATCACCCGACCCGGGTACAGCACCCCGAGGGTGGCGAACGCCTGGGCGATGACGGCCGGGTGGTACCGGAAGGTCGGGGTCAGCACGGAGGTGCCGAGCAGCACCCGCTCCGTCCGGGCGCCGACCGCGCCCAGCCAGGGCAGCGCGGCCGGCGCGTGCCCGCCGTCATGCCGCCAGGGTTGCAGGTGATCGGAGATGAACACCGAATCGAAGCCCGCCTGCTCGGCGTCGACCGCGAAGTCGGCCAGCTCGACCGGGCCGAACTGCTCCGCGGATGCCTTGTAGCCCAAGCGCAATGGCATGAGAATGCCTCCCTATCGCTGCTCGTTCGGACCGCGCCGAGCAGCTGGGTGGCCAGCGAACACCGGGCCACGGCCGCCTGTCGGCGCGCCGGGCCAGCTTACGGATCACCGGCGGTAGCTGCTCGAGCCATCGCCCTTCTAGAAATTGCGCTCTTGATCTAGAATCGCGCTCATGGCATTGAGCATCAAGACCGACGAAGCCGACAGGCTCGCTCGCGAGCTGGCCGCCTTGACCGGCGAGACCTTGACCGACGCGGTCACCAAAGCGCTACGAGAGCGGCTGGATCGGGTGCACTCCAAGGCCCGAGTAGACATCGCCGGTGGACTCGACCGCCTGAGCCTCGAATACGACTCTTACCCAATCGTCGATGATCGGTCCGCCGACGAGATCATCGGCTACGACGAGCACGGGCTGCCTTCGTGACGGACCTGGTCGTCGACACGTCTGCGCTTGATGGCGATCATGCTGCGTGAACCTACGCGGCCGTGGCTACTCGAACAGCTGGACCAGTCGGCCGAGCGACTGATAGCCGCCCCAACTGCCCTGGAATTCGGGATCGTGCTGGAGTCGCGGCGACCGGACGCGTCGGGACTGGCCGACCGAGCCATCAGAGACGGCCATATCCGAGTGGCCGACCTTCACCGCAGACCTCGTCGATCGGGGTCTCTACGCCTGGCGGCGCTTCGGCAAGGGGCGCCATCCCGCGGCGCTGAACTTCGGCGACTGCTGCACCTACGCACTCGCCGAAGCATCTCGGACTGCCGATCCTGTGCATCGGCAACGACTTCGCCCGGACGGACCTGCCGGTCCTCCGACCGCCAGAAGCCTGAAAGCTCAGCTACGCCAACGCATTCCGCACGACCGTCGGCGATGGCGTTGGCCTCGATCAGGAACCCGTCATGCCCGTAGTCGGAATGCATGGTGATCAACGGCCGCGCGGTGGGCGCAGTCGCGATCAGCTCCCCCTGGGCCGGCAGGAACAACCGGTCGGAATCGACGACCGCGACCGTCAGATCCGCCGAGATCCGTTGTAGCGCAGCGGTTACTCCCCCGCGCCCGCGGCCGATGTCATGCGAGTTCATCGCCTCGGTCAGCACCAGATAAGAATTGGGGTCGAATCGTCGGCCGAGCTTGTGCCCGTGGTGCTCCAGGTAGGACTGCACGGCGTACCGGCCACCGAGCAGCGGATCCTCCTCGCCCTGGTAGGACCTGCCGAACCTGGTCTCCAGCTCGAAGGCGGACCGGTAGGTGGTGTGCGCGATCTCCCGGGCGACGGCCATCCCGGCCAACGGCGGCTCGCCGTCGTAGTAATCGCCGCCGCGGAAATTGCCGTCGGCCCGGATGGCCGCGAGTTGCGGGACGCTCCAAGCGATCTGGTCGCCGGTGAAAGACGCACAGGTCGCGATCGCGATGCAGCGGTCCACCAGTTGCGGATACCCGACGGCCCATTCCAGGGCCCGCATGCCGCCCATCGAGCCGCCCAGCACCGCGGCGAACCGGGCGATGCCCAACTGGTCGGCGAGCAGCGCCTCGGCGTCCACCTGATCGCGGACGCTGATCCGGGGAAAACGGGATCCGTAGGGACGGCCGTCCGGCGCGATCGTCGACGGTCCGGTGCTGCCCCGACAGCCGCCGAGCACGTTGGCCGCCACCGCGAAGAACCGGTCGGTGTCCAGCGGCGCTCCCGGACCGATCAGCCCGTCCCACCAGCCCGGAGTCGGCTGGTCGGGTCCGGCCGGACCAACCACATGTGAGTCACCGGTCAGGGCATGCAGCACCAGCACCGCGTTGTCCCGTTGCGGGTTCAACCGTCCCCAGGTCTGGTAGGCCATGGTCACCGAGTCCAGTCGCTCACCGGATTCGGTCACCATGGGGCCGATCGCCCGGTACTGCCGGTCGGTGCTGTCCCGCCGGTCGTCGACCTGTCCCGGTTGCGGCTGCCGATCGCCGACCCCGGAGCCGGCGACGATGCCGGCTCCGGATCGATCGGCGATGGACGTCATCGAGCTGCTTACGACTTCGCCGCGCGGAACCCGGCATCGAGGTCGGCGATGATGTCGTCGATGTGCTCGATGCCGACGGCCAGCCGGATCAGCCCGGGGGTGACGCCGGTGGTCAGCTGCTCGGCCGGCGACAGCTGCGCATGGGTGGTCGATGCGGGGTGGATGACCAACGACCGGACGTCGCCGATGTTCGCCAGGTTGGTGAAGAGCTCCAGGGCGTCGGTGAACGTCTGGCCGGCCTCGACACCGCCCTTGATCTCGAACGCCACGATCGCTCCGCCGCCCAGTGGCGCGTATTTGAGCTGGTTGGCGTGCCACGGGCTGGACTCCAGCCCGGGATAGGACACCGACTCCACCTCGTCGCGGGTGCTCAGCTATTCGGCGACCCGGGCCGCGTTGGACGTGTGCCGTTCCATCCGCAGGGACAGCGTCTCGACGCCCTGCGAGATCAGGAACGCGTTGAACGGCGAGATGGCCGGTCCGATGTCGCGCAGCCCCTGCAGCCGGGCCTTGAAGATGAACGCGACGTTCGACTTGAACAGGCCATCCGGGCCCAGGTCGACGCCCCAGGTGAGGTTGTTGTAGCTGGGGTCCGGGGTGTTGAACGACGGGAACCGTTCGGCGTTGGCCACCCAGTCGAAGTTGCCGGAGTCGATGATGACGCCGCCGATGGCGGTGCCGTGGCCGCCCAGGTACTTGGTCGCCGAGTGCACCACGATGTCCGCGCCGTGCTCGATCGGCCGGATGAGATACGGCGTGGGGACGGTGTTGTCCACGATCAGCGGCACGCCGGCGGCATGCGCCACGGCCGCAACCGCCTCGAAGTCCAGCACGTCCAGCTGCGGGTTGGAGATCGACTCGGCGTAGAAGGCGACCGTGTTGACCCGGATCGCGTCCTTCCAGGAGTCGGGATCGTCCGGGTTGTCCACGAAACCGACGGTGATGCCGAGCTTCGGCAGCGTGTAGTGGAACAGGTTGTACGTGCCGCCGTACAGCCGCGGCGAGGACACGATGTGGTCGCCCGCCTGGGCCAATGTCAGGATGGCCAGGGTCTCGGCCGATTGCCCGGAGGCCACCAGCAGCGCGCCGACACCGCCCTCCAGGGAGTTGATCCGGTCCTCGACGACCGCTTGGGTCGGGTTCATGATCCGGGTGTAG
The DNA here is from genome assembly GCA_963695045.1 of uncultured Actinomycetota bacterium. Lineage (GTDB taxonomy): Bacteria > Actinomycetota > Actinomycetes > Mycobacteriales > Nakamurellaceae > Nakamurella. The sequence continues at coordinate 49,168 of CAVOFW010000017.1, read as the reverse complement.
ATGTTGCCGAGTTCCTCGAGGGCGAAGAGCCTGCGGCCGTGCTCGGAGGAATCGAACGCGTAGGACGTGGTCTGGTAGATCGGCAGGGCCCTGGCCTTGGTGGTGGGGTCGGGCGTCTGGCCGGCGTGGATCTGGCGGGTCTCGAAGGACCAGTTGGGGCTCATGTTTGCTCCTGGGCAGGTGGACGGCGGTCCACGTGGGTCGGGTGGAAACAACGCACCGCTGACAAATTCCGACAGGCGAAATTTCAACTGGTGGCACTGTCACGTCGTGAGGGATGTCAGCGGTAGGGATGTCCGCGCAGGCAACAACATCGGTCGCGACAACATCGGTCGCGACAGCACTGCGTTGGCACCACGGCACTCCCGTCGTCGTCGACAGTGGGTCCGGCCCCTTGGACCCGCGCTGGCGGACCATCTGGGCCGGTGAACCGGCTGGTCATCACCCGGGCCCCAGCGGGCCGGGGCTGGTGCGCCGAACTGATGACCTGCGGGCGAGTGTAGCGAGCGGCTGCGGCCATTCGAGCGTTCGGTGGCCGCGGGGCACAGGTCAACCTGTGCCAGCCGGGTATCGACGACCCGCGAGGGCCAGCACTTCGTCACGGAGGGCTACGACCGGCCGTTTCTCCACCAAACGATCGAGGCGACCGCGGCCGGTGGCAGGAAGATGACCACCGCGATCGGTGCCTCCTGCGCGACGCTGGATCCGGCCGCCGCGACGCCGTAGATCAGGTTGCCGAGCGTCACGAGCAACCAGATCCCGATGAACACCTGGCAGGTCCGGGCCACCGCCTTCGTGTCCGATCGCTGCGTGGTGAACAACAGCAGCAGAAACAGGAACAGGCCACCGACGACGAAGACAAGAGTGCGCACGCCACCATCCTTCCCGCTCCGCGCCTGACCACCTTTCGGGATGCTGATCGCAGGATTTGCGAACTGTGGGTAACGGAGCCCGTTCGAAGGTGCATTCCAATGGGTTCTGGCGTCGTTGCGAGATGTGCAGCAGAATTCATGTAGGCCAAACGGTGGGGATCTTCCATCGATTGGCGGTAGTTGCCACCGAGAAGCCTCGTGACGACGGCGTCTCGCACGCCGGGCTCTCGATCGGAGATTGGTCTGTATGAGCGAGCGCGTGGCATCGGCCTACATCGGTCAGGTCGAACGCGACCCGACCGGCACCCTTTGGGCGGTTCTGTACTTTCACGATCAGGTCATCGAACGACAACCGGTCCGATCATTGCGGCACGGCAAGCGACTCGTGGCCAACATGGTGCTCGCTGCCGCCGATGCGTTCCCCGATGATCCGCGGCCACCCGCTCGGGTTCCGCTCAATCGCCTGCCGGTCGAGCGGCGGGCATCCGGCCGCCGTCGACACGCGATCCCCCAACTGCGCGCCGCGATGAGCTCTCCCGAATCGACGTCGGACGGCCGGGTCGCTGTCAGCAGCCCACAGGGAGAGAGCGAATGTCCGCCAGCACACACGCGGTAGCGCCCGCGGCTCATCGGTTTGCGACCTTGCCGCCACGGGCGGGATTTCGACCGACGCTCCGCCGCCGCGCGACCCCGCAGCAGGTCGAACACCTCCACGAACTGCTGCGCCTGCATCCCCGGGCGGCCGCGGCCGCACCCTTGTGCCCCGGCGGCGTCCTGGACGACGAGCTGCTGCGGTCATGGCCGCGGAGTGCGGTCGCGTGGCTGATCTATGAGATCGAGGTCGCTCCCTACAATCAATAGCGGCCGGCCCGCCGGTTCACCTCATGGCCCCGACGCCCCTGGCTTCCGCGCCCCGGGCACCGGACGTGGCAACATTCCGAGCCGTGAACGATTTCCCCGACCGCCTTCCCGCCTCCCGAATCGGCGACCCGATGGACGCCCCACCGCTGCGCTGGGGGGTGCTCGCGCCCGGTCGAATCGCGGGGTCGTTCGTCGATGCCCTCGCCCGGTGCACACGGCAACGATTGGTCGCCGTCGGGTCCCGCTCCGCTGGAGCGCGCGCAGGCATTCGCCGACGCTCACGGCGCGGTCAACGGGCCTACTCGTCGTATGAGCAGCTGGTCTCCGATCCCGAGGTCGACATCGTCTACGTCGCATCGCCGCACAGCGAGCACGCGGCCCAGGCGCTGTTGGCGATCGCGGCCGGCAAGCCCGTCGTGGTGGAGAAGCCGTTCACCCGCAATGCCGAGGAGGCCGGCCGGGTGGCTCGAGCGGCCAGGTCCGCCGGAGTGTTCGCGATGGAAGCGATGTGGACCAGGTTTCTGCCGCAGACCGACGTGATCAGGCAGTTGCTGGCGGACGGCGCCCTCGGCGAGGTGGTCACCGTGCTGGCCGACCACGGGCAGATCTTCGACCCCGATCCCGCCGGCCGGCTGTTCAATCCGGCACTGGCCGGCGGCGCCCTGCTTGACCTCGGCGTCTACCCCATCTCGTTCGCCTCGTTCGTGCTGGGCGAACCGGACTCCGTGCTGGCCTCGGGCTCGCTGACCGATACCGGCGTCGACGCGCAGGTGTCGATGGTGCTGACCAGCGGCCGGGCGCAGGCCTGCCTGAACACCACCCTGCTGGCGAAAACCCCGACCACCGCGACCATTTCCGGCACCCTGGCCTCGTTGGCCTGCGCCGGTGCGTTCTATGCGCCCGGGCGTGCTGACCCTCACCGCCAACGACGGCCGCCGGCTGGTTCGGGAGGCCGACCCGATCACCGGGCACCTCGGCATGTCGTTCGAGGCCGCCCACGCGGCGACGCTGATCGCCGACGGCGCCACCGAGTCGCCGTTGCTGCCGCTGGACGAGACGATCTCGGTGCTGCGGACGATCGACGGCATCAGGCGTCAGGTCGGCGTCCGGTTCCCCGGTGAGTAGTCGGTTGCGACGACGTCGTCAGGCGCGATTCGAGACACGGATCTGGGCCGCCGATGACCGATCCCTACGACCTGGCGCGGTTCGTCGAGGCGCAGAACGCCGCCGGCACCTACGAGCGGGCGCTGCAAGAACTTCGCGACGGCCGGAAGCGGAGCCACTGGATGTGGTTCGTCTTTCCGCAGATCGCCGGTCTCGGACAGAGTCCGACCTCCCGCAGGTACGCGATCGCGTCCGCTGGACGAGGCGGTCGCGTACCTGCGGCACCCGGTGCTGGGACCGCGACTGCTGGCGTGTGTGGCCGCGCTCAACCAGATCGAGGGGCGGAGCGCGGAGCAGGTGCTCGGCGTCGATCGATGCGCAGAAGCTGCGCTCGTCCATGACCCTGTTCCTGCGGGCCGATCCGGCCGAGCAGGCCTTCCAGCAGGTCCTCGACCGATATTTCGACGGGCTCCCGGACCCGGCCACCGATCGACTGCTCTGAGCCGCATCGGCAGCCGGATCGGCCCGTGGTGGCCGTCACACGGAACATCCGGGTCGATACCTCTGGCGCCTGACTGAACAAGCGTTTAGCATACTGACCATGCGTTCAGCATCGCGGCGAGAAGAGGACCTGACCACCACGGCCAGAATCCGGGACGCCGCCATCACCTACTTCGGCGAGAACGGCTTCAGCCGGACGACCATCCGGGCAGATCGCCGCGAAGGCGGACGTGTCGCCCGCGTTGGTCATCCACCACTTCGGCTCGAAGGACGGACTGCGGCAGGCGTGTGACGACCACATCACCCAGCTGATCGATGCCGAGGTCGCACAGGCCGCCAGCCAACTGGCCCCGGCCGACATGCTGGCGATGATCGCCAGGCGCCCCGACTACATCTATGTGGCGCCCTACCTGGTCACCGCCCTGATCGAGGGCGGCGACTTCGCCGAGAAGCTGTTCGTCCGGCTCGTCGACGACATGGAGTCGTACCTGCGGGCCGCCGTTGCGGCCGGCATCGCCCGGCCGACCGAGGGGGACGAGCGCTCCCGTGCCGAGATGGTCACCCTGTTCAAGCTGGGGTTCCTGGTCTTCCCGCAGTACGTCGTGCCGAAATCCACCCCTGCCGGGTCCACGCTGCTGCTCGCGGCCGATCGTCTAGCGATTCCGGCCATGGAGCTGTTCACCTACGGGTTCTATGCCACATCGGACTACCTGGACGCGTTCCGCGCCCAGCAGGCCGCGTCGACCCAGACCGGGCAATCCCAGCAGCGCAACGACACGCACGGTCCCGACCCCTACGGGGACTTTCCCGCCCCGACGCCGAACGGCGGTCGGGCACACCACTTCACTGCACCGGAAGGTGAGCAAGCATGAGTACCGCCACCAGCAGCGCGATCACCGTCACCGGGGTCGTCAAGACCTTCGGCGCCGTCACCGCACTGAACAACCTCGACCTGTCGGTCGCCACCGGCGAGGTCCACGGTTTCCTCGGGCCGAACGGATCGGGGAAGTCCACCACCATCCGGATCCTGCTGGGGCAGTTGCACGCCGACTCCGGCACGGCCACGGTGCTGGACGGCGATCCGTGGCGCGACGCCGTCGAACTGCACCGCCGGCTCGCCTACGTCCCGGGGGACGTCAACCTCTGGCCCAACCTGTCCGGCGGCGAGGTGATCGACCTGCTGGCCCGGCTGCGCGGCGGCATCGACACCCGGCGCCGGGACGAGCTGCTGGAGCGGTTCGAGCTCGATCCGCGCAAGAAGGGTCGCACCTACTCGAAGGGCAACCGGCAGAAGGTGGCGATCGTCGCCGCGCTCGCCTCCGACGTCGAACTGCTGATCCTCGACGAACCGACCACCGGCCTGGATCCGTTGATGGAGGCCGTCTTCCAGGACTGCATCAACGCCGAGAAGGACAGGGGCCGGACGGTGCTGCTGTCCAGCCACATCCTGTCCGAGGTCGAGGCACTGTGCGATCGGGTCAGCATCATCCGCTCCGGCGCCGTCGTCGAGACCGGCACGCTCGCCGCAGTTGCGGCATCTGACCCGGACCGCGATCAGCGCCGAGGTGGGCTCGGTGCCGCCGTCGCTGCTGACGGCGCCCGGCGTGCACGATCTGCGTGGTCGAGGGTGCGCGGGTACGGTTCGACGTCGATTCGGCCGAGCTGGACCGGGTGATCCGGGTGCTCGCCGAGGGCGGCATCCGCAGCCTGACCGCCACCCCGCCGACCCTGGAGGAGCTGTTCCTGCGGCACTACGGCGACCACTCGAGACCGACAGCGGTGACGCCGCAGCGCCGGCCACCGACCACGTCGGCCGGCACCAGAAGGTGGTGGCAACCCGATGACCGCCACCCTCGCGGTCAGCACGGCACCGGCGACCCGCCGGGCCACCCGCCACCCGTACACCGGGACCGGCCGCCCTGATCCGGCTCAACCTGCGGCGCGAACGGATACCGCTGCTCGCCTGGGTGCTCGGCATCGGAGCCGTTGCGGCGTCCACGTTCTCGACCATCGCGGCGCTCTACCCGGAGGCCGCGGAACGGGCCACGCTGGCCCTGAGCATTTCCGCGAACCCGGCCTTCCTGGCCATCACCGGGCCGATTTCCAACACCTCGATCGGCGCCATCAGCGCCTGGCGGGTCGGCGCGGTCGGCACCTCACTGGTCGGCCTGATGGCGATCTTCACCGTCATCCGGCGCACCAGGGCGGACGAGGAGGCCGGCCGGACCGAGCTGTTGTCGTCCTCGGTGGTCGGCCGGGCCGCGCCGCTGGCCGCCGCCGTCACGGTCGCCGTCGGCGCGAGCCTGGCCATCGGCGTGCTGATCGCCGCCGCCGGGATCGGCAGCGGCGAGGACGCCGCCGGCGCGATCGCGTTCGGCGGCGCCATGGCCGGCTGCGGCCTGGTCTTCGCCGGGGTCGCGGCGATCGCCGCCCAGCTCGCCGAGAGCTCCCGCACCGCGCTCGGCATCGCCTGCGCCGTGCTGGCCGGCACCTACGCGCTGCGGGCCATCGGCGACGTGCAGAGCTCGCTGCAGTGGCTCACCTGGCTCAGCCCGCAGGGCTGGGCCAACCACGTCGGGCCGTTCGGCGACAACAACGTGGCGGTCCTCGGCCTGTTCCTGGTGGCCGCCGTCGCCGCCGTGCTGGTCGCCGGCTGGTTGCTGGACCGCCGCGACCTCGGGCTCGCCTTGTTCCCGGCCAGGCTCGGCCCGGCCAGCAATCCCGCGGCTGCGCAGCCCGGAGCGCACTGGCGGTCCGGCTGCAGCGCGGTTCGCTGCTCGGCTGGCTGGTCGGGCGCGGTCGCGCTCGGCGCCGTCACCGGCGGGGTGGCATCGACCAGCAGCGATCTGCTGACCGGCAATCCCGCAGCTGGAAGATCTGATGGCGAAGATCGGCGGCGCCGGTGCGATCACCGACATGCTGCTGTCCACCATGGGCGTGCTGGCCGGCCTGATCATCGGCGGCTACGCCATCTCCGCGGCGCTGCGGATGAGCAGCGAGGAGACCGCCGACCGGGTGGCGCCGGTGCTGGCCACGCCGGTCAGCCGGCCGCGCTGGATGGCCGGGCATCTGCTGTTCGTCGTCGCCGGGCCGGCCGTCCTGCTCGTCGCGGCCGGGTGTGGTCGGCGGCGTGATCAACGGCGCTCTGGTCGGCGACATGACGGCGGGGTTCGGCGGACGCGGTCGGCGCCATGGTGGTGCAGATTCCGGCGACCCTGGTGCTGGGCGGCCTGGCGGTGGCGTTGTTCGGCTGGCTCCCCCGGTTCACGCTCGCTGGCCTGGGCGGCGCTGCTGATCGCATTGCTGCTCGGTCAGCTCGGCCAGCTGCTGCAGCTGCCGCAGTGGCTGATGGACATCTCGCCGTACACCCACATCCCGCTGGTGCCGACCGAGGACGTCCGGTGGACCCCGCTGATCGTGCTGACCGTGATCGCGGCCGCGTTGATCGCGGCCGGGGTCGCCGGATTCCGGCGCCGGGACGTCAACTGAGCGAGTCCGTCACCCGAACGTGCATCGAGCGGAGACCGCAGCCGACCGGCACGTCCATCGAGCCTGGACGTCAGCCGATCGGGTCGGTCTCCCCGTCCCGGGCACGCTCGGCCGCCGACAGCGCGTCGCGCATGCGCGATCGCGACGGCCCGGAGCGCCGACTCCGGGTCCTCGCCCCGGGCGCCCGCGGCGTAGGCGATCCGGAACATCGCCTGGGCCGGCGACTCCCCCGACGAGGGTTCGACCCGCAGGTCGAACTTCGCGGCCCGGGATCCCAGTTTCGCCGACAATGCCGCCGCCGGCTGACCGAAGGCCACCCCGTCCAGCACCCCGGAGCGGCCCTGCTCGGTCTTCTTCAGCTCGTCCCAGCGCCGCTGTTGATCGGCCGCCGTCGACACCGGTGCGGCGGCCGCATCGAAGACATGGGGATGGCGGCGCACCAGCTTGTCGACCAGGTCGCCGGCCACGTCGTCGATGTCGAAGCCACCCGCAGCGGCGGGCGTCTCCGCGGCGATCCGGGCGTGGAAGAGCACCTGCAGCAGCACATCGCCCAGTTCCTCGCGGATGGCCGCGGGGTCGCCGGCCTCGATCGCGCCGACCAGTTCGTAGCACTCCTCGATCAGGTACCGCAGCGAGCGAGGCGTGCGTCTGCTCGGCATCCCACGGGCAGCCGCCGGGCGACCGCAGCCGATCCATCACGGCCACCGCGTCCAGCAGGCGCGCGACCGCCGGCCCGGTCGGCCGCGGTGGCGGCGCCGACGGGCTGCTGCCCGGTCACAGCCCGCTGCCGCCCGGCACGACCTGCAGAGTGAGCGGATCCCAGACGCCCAGCCGTGGGTTCACCGTGACGCCCTCCTGCTGCCGCGTAGGGGGCCAACATCAGCGCGCCGAGGTCGAACTGCCCGGCGAGCTGCTGCGACGTGAGGTCGTCCGGCGGTGAGGACCGCCGGCTCGACGGTGCGGTCGAGGATCCGGACCACGTAGTAGCCATTCGAGATCGGGTACAGGATGACGTCACCCGGTTGGGCGTTGAACACGCCGGTCGGCGCCGCGGTGGGGTTCTTCAGCACGCTGACCGTCTGCGGCTGCAGCGGCTGGGCGGACGCGGCGATGGCCGCGTCGACCGACTGCGGATCGGCCAGGAACTGGGTCCGGGTCGCGACGGCCTCGTCGCGGGTCGGCACCGAGACCCCGTCGATCCGGACCGTGACATTGGTGATCGGCGCCCCGGTCGCCGGCGATGCCGATGACCAGGCCCTCGAGTCGGAGCAGATCCCGCACGGTCTGTTCGACCAGGCTCTGCGGCGTCCCCAACTGGGTGGCGGCATCGTCCGCGGTGCCGCCGGCCATGGCCGCGTTGACCTGGTCGTCGGTGACCACCACGCCGCGGTCGGCGGCCGCGACCTCCAGCAACCGGCTGCGGATCGCCGACGGTGGTCTGGGTCCGGTTCAGCTCGGCGAGCGCGGCGGGGTCCGGCGCGGACCCGCCCGACGATTGCGCCTGCGCGGCCAACGCCGACGTGCGATCGAAGATCGCCTGCTCGGAGATCGCCTGGTCACCCACCGACGCGGCGGAGGTGGCCTGGTTGGAGCAACCGGCAACGAGCAGGCCGAGCACGCTCGACGCAGGCGAGCGTCCTGACGAATCGACGAGCAGAAAGCACTCCTGCCACCTTTCGGGTCCGGGAGCCGCCGACCTGCGCGACTGCCACTGAAGACACCTTCCCACAGCGCCGTCGGTCGGCCGACGCCACGGTGACGGCGACGCGCGAACCCGCAACGACGAAGGCTCGAGGTCCGCCGGTGCGGACCTCGAGCCTTCTGCGGTGCTCGGCGGCTCAGTAAGCGCCGGACGAGGAAACCACGGCCTTGGCGGTCTTCCAGATGATCACCATGTCGCCGGTGATGGACCAGTTCTCGACGTAGTACACATCGAGGCGCACGGTGTCGTCCCAGGTCAGGTCGGACCGGCCGGACACCTGCCACAGGCCGGTCATGCCGGGCTTGACCAGCAGCCGCCGGCGTGCCTCGTCGCCGTAGAGATCGACCTCGGACTTCAGCGGCGGACGCGGGCCGACCAGGCTCATGTCGCCGATCACCACGTTGAACAGCTGCGGCAGCTCGTCGATGCTGAACCGGCGGATGAACCTGCCGACCGTGGTGACCCGCGGATCGTTCTTCATCTTGAAGAGCACGACGTTGCCGGCGTCCCGGTTCTCGTCCTGCAGCTTCTCCAGGCGCGACTCGGCGTCGACCACCATCGACCGGAACTTGATCATCCGGAAGATCTCGCCGTTGATGCCGACCCGGTCCTGACGGAAGAACACCGGTCCGCTGCTGGTCAGCTTGATGGCGACGGCGACGGCGAGCAGCACCGGCGAGAACAGCAGCACCAGCAGCAGGCTGCCGGCGACGTCGAAGGACTTCTTCAGGATGCGGTTGGCGCCGCGGTAGGTCGGCCGGTCGACGTGGATCAACGGCAGGCCGGCCACCGGCTGGGTGTGGATCCGCGGACCGGCGATGTTGGTCAGCGCCGGCGCCAGGATCAGTTCGGCGTCGGTGTCCTCCAGCTCCCAGCTCAGCTTGCGGACCGCGCTCGGGCCGAATGAGGCCGTGGCCGTGACGGCAACCGTGTCGGCGCCGGACGTCCGAACGATCTCCGCGACGTTGTCCAGCCCGCCGAGCACCGGTACCCCGTCGATGGCCAGCAGCTGTTCGCTGTCCGCGTCCACCGACCGCGGGCTCTGGCTCACGCAGACGCCGATCACCTTGTACCCGGCGCGCGGCGCGCGGCGCAGGTCCCGCAGCAGCTCGGTCACGGTGTGGATGTTGCCGACGGCCAGCACGTTCGACATGTACGCGCCGGCGTCCCGCTGCCGATGCAGCCAGCGCCGCCAGACGAACCTGGAGGCGAGCAGCGGCGACCAGGCCGGCCGGCATCATGATCAACAGGTAGCTGCGCGGCAGTTCGAGCTTGAACAGGTACGACGCGATCGCGACCACCCCGAAGACCGCGAACGTGGCCTGGATGATCCGCTTGTATTCCAGCGGCGCCGTAGCCGATCGACTTGGGTCCCGGCTGCCGGACCAGCTCAGCGCGAGCACCCAGACCAGCAGCAGCGCCGAGCGTCAGCGCCCAGTAGGGCAGGTAGGTCGGTTCGCCGAGCACGCACGACCTGCAGGGTCGGCAGGCTGGACCAGGTGCACCGCCAGCGACGCCAGCGCCAAGCGCCAGCAGGTCGGTGACGGTCAGCCTTCGCGCGCGTAACGCTCGCCCCAACTGCGACGCCTCGGCCGGCGGCGGCGCCGTCGGGCTCAGCGACGACGGCGACCTTGGTCGACGCTCGGCAGCGGTCGTGGCGACGCGTGCGATCTCGCGCGCAGACTCCACAGACCGCGTCGCCCCGAGACGACCGGTTCGGTCGTAAGCGCCATTTCCAACCCCTGTTTCTTGCTGCTGCGGCGAGTGAGCCATTAGTTCGATCGTCACCGGAGGCCGTCATCGTTACTGTCGGGCATCAAGTGCTCAACAGACTGCGATGGCCTGTCCAGTGGATCCAAAGAGCGCCCCCGCGCCCTCTGATGCCTCAAATCTAACCATCTGCAACTCAAAAAGGGAAGGCTTACCGCTCCAGACTCCCCCATTCGAGTGACGACTATCACCGCTTCGGTGGCAATCGGTCACAAACAGTGACATTCTCATCAGCCGATCGCCGTCACACGATCGCGCTCACCATCGATGCCGGCAAGCACTCGCCGTAGCAGCGTGCTCGACGTGTGCATGGTGTACGGGAAGTACGACGATCTCGACGCCGACCTCGGCGAAGTCCCGCTCCAACTTCTCGCCCTTCGGCGTGCCGCGCCAGTCGTCACCCTTGAACAGCACGTTGAACCCGAGCGTCTTCCAGGTCTCCAGCTTGTCCGGAACCATCTCGGCGACCGCCTGGTCGACGTAGGAGATGTGCGAGACGATCTCCAGCCGCTCGGCCAACGGGATCACCGGCGGCCGGCCCTTGGCTCAGTTCGCACATCTCGTCGGACACCACGCCGGCGATCAGGTAGTCACAGTGACTCTTGGCATGACGAAGAATGTTCAGGTGCCCGACGTGGAACAGGTCGTAGGCCCCCGGGGCGTAGCCAATGCGGACGGACACGTCTCCTCCAAAGCTGTTGACCATCACGGACTCATCCGACCGCTAGCCCATCCGCTTCCCTGGGGACATCCGCGCGTCTCTCATCCGGAATAGTAACCGAATTGACCATCCTGCGGGGCATTCTCACCCGATTGAGTGACGGATCGCCACGATAGCCAGCTACAGCCAAGTGACTCTGCGCTCAAGAACCCTAGACTTTCACCCGGTTGCGCCGTAACGCCCGGCGGACCGCCTGGTGACGGGCTTGACCGGCCGCCAATCGCCCCCACGCAGCAGCATCCAATCAACGTATGGCGGACCACCTGGAGTACTCATGGAGCCGCTCGCCGGCATCGGATCCTCAGTGCTTCTCCGTAGAGCTGGCACGACCCCTTGGCGAGCCACGATCGCCACCGGGTAGCCGGCCGCCGGTTGGCGCGACTCCCGAGGGACCACGTCTGACCTGGCGACTTTGGGTCGCGACTGCACAACATCTTTCGGACCTTGGCCGGCCGAATATTTCCGACCCGCGTGCAGGTCTGCGCTACTCGCGGCCGTATCATCCACTGATCGGGGCGCTGCCCGGGTGATGCATGGAATTGAGCCGAAGGGACCTGGGCACTCAATGACCCGCCGATTCGGCAATGTCATCCTGATCGCGAATCCATCTCCGGATATCTACGGGTCGGACCTGCAGATGCTGGAAAGCGTATCCGCGATGACAGAGCAGGGCTGGGTCGTCATCGTCGCGATGCCACGGGACGGCACCCTGGGCGACATGCTCCGCGCCCGCGGGGCCGAGGTCCGGATCGTCGATTTCCCGGTATTGCGTCGCGCCAACGCCTCCCCCAAAGAGTTCGCCGTCATGATCGGCCGATGGAGCTGCGGTCGATCTGGACGATCCGGCGAGCGTTGCTTGATATTCAGCCATCGGCTGTCTACGTCAATACCGTCACCCTGCCGTGGTGGCTGCTCAGCACGCGACTCAGCCGAATCCCCTGCGTTTGCCACGTGCACGAAGCGGAGACCAAAGACCGCCGCTTGGTCCGAATCGCACTGAACGCGCCACTTGTCCTCGCCAATGCCCTGATCGTCATCAGTCAATCGTCGCTCACCGCGACCTGCGAACTGGCGCCGTATCTGCGACAAGCGAACCCAGCTGATCTACAACGGCGTCCCCGAACCTCCCCAGGTGCCGGAACCGGTTGTGATTGAACCGGATGAGCCGATCCGCCTCGCCGTTGTCGGCAGGCTCTCCCCGCGGAAGGCGCCACACCTCGCGCTCGAAACACTCGCAAGGCTCAAGGAGTCAGGATCGGGATGTCGTTCTCGAGGTCTGCGGCACGCCGTTCGCGGGCTACGAATGGTACGACGACGAACTTCACGCGCGGGCGCAGCAACCCGATTTAGCGGGAGCCGTGACCTTCCTTGGGTATGTCTCGCCGATCTGGCCGGTGTTGAGTCGCGCACATATCGTCCTGGCGCCTTCACTGCGGGAACCGTTCGGCAATGCCGTGGTCGAAGCGCAACTATCCGAGCGCCCCGTCGTGGCAACCGCGGCGCTCGGGCATCTGGAAACGATCTCCGACGGGGTGACCGGCCTGCTGGTTCCATCAGAGCGACGTCGCTGCATTCTCACAGGCCGTCGAACGCCTGATCGACGACCCCGCAGTTCGCCAGAAAGATCGCCGAGACCGGGCGGCACGCAGGCAATTGAGCGCTTCTCCGTCGCTCGCTATCGCAGCGAGATCGTCGCCCTGCTCACGTCGATCATCGACGGACGCCGGCCGACAGGACCTGGTGGCGGAAAATATCGCGCAAAGCGGCAGAGCGCTCGTCTCAGCGCTAGCGGTGAATTCGTCGACCAGCTGCGCGCGTGTTCTCGATATTGGCCCGGCTCGACGCGCCGAAGACGACCGACTCGATATTCGGCTGCGCGAAGATCCATTCCAGCGCCTCGCGTGGCGGAATGGCACCGGACGCGAAGACCGACATGGCCACCGCGCGAAATGGCCGATCGGCCAGGGCGCGTTGGTACGCTTCGATCCCGCCCGACATTCGGAAGCCGATCTTGTTGATGTTCGAACACACGATCGGATTCTCGATCGATGCCTTGTCCAAGGCATCCAGCAGCACCGGCAGATTCATCGTGATGAAGCCGGGCTCGGCGCTGATATCGATTCCTCACATGCTCGGCAAATATCGCGAATGCGTCATCGAAGCCCAGCCCGAGAAGCAGGTCGACGACGACATTCTGGAGCCAGATGACCGGTGTCGACAGGCCCCGGAACATGGTCATCTCCGCGTCGATCAGCAGCGTGACCAGACCCTCGATGTCCTTCCTGGCCAATGATCGACCGCCACGCACCGCGGCGTTGAGAAATCCCTCGTCCGGCAGGAACCTGCGCACCGCGCCGAGCGGCCCGCTCTCGGTCATGGCATCAGCGTATTTGTGCGCGTAGGGCATGCACGGGAAGAATTTGAAATCGGAGTACCGCGCGGGCTGCGCCCGCACCCGGTCGCAGACCTCCGCGATCCGATCATGCGTCGTGCACATGAAGGTGGTGATTCCGGCGTCGTAGGCGGAATCCAGGACCGACATGACCGCACCGATCTCCTGGAAGCGCATCAGCTGCGCGCGCGCCTTCTCCTCCGACATGTGATTGACACCGAAGAACTGGTTGTCGCCAAATAACAATCGATCCATCACGCGCTCCAGCAATCGAGGGTTTCGTGCGGCTGCAGTACCATGCTCACGACGATTTCCGCAGAAATCGGTGCTTCTTGGTCGGCGCCGGAACGGCAACGGGCACGCTGCCGTCCGTCGTGGAGGGCCCGGCCGCGGCATCCAGGGTCAGCAGCTCGAGGACCCGGTCGGTGACCGCGGCGCTGTCGAAGGTGTTGGTGCCCTCGACCTCTTGAGCCATGACGCGCTTGACGAAGTGATCGAGCTGCGCGCTGTACTCCTCGCCGCGCAGATAGAACCAGACCGGCTCGGTCAGCTCCGTTGTGTACCGAATATTCCACCCGCGACCGTATCCCGGCGGTAATTCCGCGTCGTCGCGCAGATACACCTGACACTCCTGACGGTCGGCGTAGATGCGCCCGTTGGTGCCCCACAGGGTGACCTTGGTGGTCATCTTCCGCACGGACTCGTCGGACCAGTTGACCGATATCTGCCCGCTGCTGCCGTCGGGATAGAACAACGTACTGAACACCTCGTCCTCGGTTTCCTGGGAGAAAACGCTGCCCAGTACGGTGCCGCCGACTCCGGACGGCGCGCCGGCGTACCAGGTCAGCAGGTCAAGGGGGTGCGCGGCGTAATCGTAGAGACAGCCGCCACCCTCGGACCGACGACTGCGCCAGGTCGACCCCTTGGCCTTGAGTACCACCGGACCGTACGCCTCGGCCAGCACATGGGTCACTCGACCGATCGCGCCGGCGTCGAGCAGGGACCTGACCTCGCGAAATGCGCCGACGAAACGGTTGTGATAACCGACCTGGGTGACCAATCCGCGGTCGGTCGCCAGCGCGGCCAATTCCACTGACTCTGCGGCGGTCAGGCACAGCGGCTTTTCGCAGAAGGTGTGCAGTCCGCGTTCGAGAGCCGCGCGCACCATGTCGGCATGCAGCCGGGTCGGCGTCGCGATGATCACCGCGTCCAGCTCGACGCCGTCCAGCATGGCCTTGTAGTCGGTAAAAGTGCGCAAACCCGTATATTTCGACAGGACATCCAGGATGTAGCCGGTCGAGTCCACCACCGCCACCACCGACACATCTGGATGCGCGCGGATCATCGCGAGATGGGACAACCCCATCTTGCCAAGTCCAACGACTCCAACCTTCAACACTGGCGTTTCCTTTCCTCAACAGGCGATGCCGCGTCCGCATGCTCAGCACCGCTGGGTGCCCACGCGTAACGGGCGAGCAGGGTCTCGTACTGTCCTGCGACATGCTCCCAGGTGAATTCACTGGCGTGCCGGAGCCGGCTGGCCGCGGCCATCCGGGCCCGTTGTGCGACATCGCCGAGAACCTCGCCGATCCGCCTGGCCGCCTCTTCGCGGGTGGTGAAGTACACCGCACCGTCCTGCGCGACCCATCGGTTGTACTCGTTGTCGTGGGCGACCACCGCGTTGCCGGCCGCCATTGCCTCGACCAGCGAGGGGTTCGTACCACCGACCGTGTGCCCGTGCAGGTAGGCCACCGAGTGGAACCGAAGCGCAGCCACCGTCGTCGGGCTCGTAGACCGCCCCGAGGAAGCTCACTTCATCGCTGGCGGCGTCAACCACCTGGCGATGGTAAGGATCATCGTCGGGCGTGTAGTTGCCCAGGACGGCCAGTCGATAACCGCGACGCTCAGCGGAGAAGCCCTCGACCAGCTCCAGGATGGAATTCTCCGGAATCGGCCGGCAGATGAGCGTCAGATACCGCCCGGGCTCCAGGCCGCGACTGACCACGGGCTCGGTCGGCGCCGAGGTGACGGCATGCGCACCGTAGGTGATGGTCGAGATCTTGCGTGGGTTCGCTCTGCCCGCGAGGTATCGCGCAATTGCCGGGTGGTCGGCGATCAATTCGTTGCCGACCCAGCAGGCGATCCGCTCATTGGTCCAGAGAATGGCCTGCCGGGCTGGGACCCCAGCGCGCTCGGGACCACTCGATCCCGTCCATGTTGACGACGTTCGGTATCCGCCGGAGCCGCTGCGCCGTGTTGAAGACGGCGGTGTTGTAGCCAAACGTCAGGCAGACATCACGGTGCCGCGTCGCGTGTCGGATGGAGATCAGGTCGAAGGTCGAGGTGCCGAGCCAGCCCTCCCGTTTCACCGGAATGATGACTCGCTCGATGCCGTTCCATCGATCTTCTCGGACGCGGGCCGGACCCGACTTCCTGGCAGTACACGATGACTCGCCAACCGTTGATCGCGCAGATAGATGGCGACGTTCTCGGCAGCGGTCTCGAACCCGCCATAGGCTGCCGGCACTCCGTGCGTCCCGAGAATACGGACGGTGGGCCTGCTGCCATCGGCCTCGCAAATCCGACATGCCCGGTCGTCCTCCTCGCCGTAGCGTTCCAGTTAGCCGATGGGGGATCGCGGCTTCAGGTCCTCGTGCGAGGACGGGTTGTGGGTCGGGGTTAGGCCAGGCCCAACCTTGACGACTGGTAGCTCAGTGTACTGCTGCCGATCACTACCGGTTACCTAGCCGGGCATGCAGGCACACCGTGCGAGCCGCATCGGTGCGCGCACCACGCAGCTGCCGGGCAGTAGCGAAGCTACCTAGTGCCCGATCCGAGGCCGGGTGTCGACGCGCACGCGTTCGGCCAACGAACCGATCGGCGGCAGCTCCCGCATCGAGCGACTCCTGGGCCGGCCGGCCGCATACGGACATTTCGTCGTCCGTCAACGGGACCGCGGCCGGCCGCGGGGCCGGATCCCTCGACCGGGTCCGTCAACCTTCTCCTTCAACCCGCTCGCGTCCACCTCGGGGACGTCAAGATGCGGCCGGGCGAGCGGTCGTCGGGTCCGGTGCGTATCCATCGCCGTAGTAGGTAGAAGCGGACCCCTTGGCCGGCACCATGTTCAGGATGGTGCCGAACAACTCGGGCATCGACGTCCTCGAGGTTGCGCAGTGACGTGTGGAACTGCGCCTTCGTCGTCTTGCCCGCTCGCACCACGACGACAACACCATCGGCGAGTTTGGACGCAACGGCGGCGTCGGTGACCGGCAGCAGGGGTGGGGTGTCGATGATGATGATGTCGAACACGGTCTTGAGCCGCTTGAGCAGCTTGTCCATCACCGAACCGCCGAGCAATTCGGACGGGTTCGGCGGTATCGATCCACAGGACAGCACCGACATCCCCGCGGTCCATGGCTGTAGCGCATCACCAATTTCGATCTGCCCGGCGAGGACGTTGGTCAACCCGACCGACTTCTCGATGCCGAGATAGTCCGACACCCGCGGTCGACGCAAATCACCCTCGATGAGCAGGACTCGACGTCCGGACTCGGCGAAGGACACAGCCAGGTTGATCGCAGTTGTCGACTTGCCCTCGCCTCCGGTCGACGACGTCACGACAACAACTCGCGCCGGATTCTCGATGTCCATGAACTGGAGATTCGTCCGGAGCTGACGGAACGCCTCAGCTCGGCTCGAACGGGTCTGCCCCGCCGTGATCAACGGCGACGACTTTGCCTTCTTGTCGTAGGGGATCGAACCGAGGACGGCCGCGTCGGTCAGAGTCCGCAACATTGCAGCCGAGCGGATCGTATTGTCCATGAGCTCCCGCAGAATGGCGAAAAGCAGGCCGGCGATGAACCCGGCGAACAGACCGACCGCGACGTTACGCTTCGTGTTGGGACTGATCGGCGTGGTCGGCGGCGGGGCCGTCTCGAGCGTGCGAGCATCGACGAAGTCCGCCCCGGTCGCGTCCTTGGGGGCCAGCGACTTGACGACGATGCCCAGCTCATTGGCAACGGCATTAGCAATGTTGGCCGCGACTTCCGGGCGACGCGTTGGTGGCCTCGATGTCGATGATCACGGTGTCATTCGAGGCAGTGGCGTTCACCGAACCCGCGAGCTGGGCGGCCGTCATGTCCAGTCCGAGCCTGTCGATCACCGGATTCAGGACCGCGGGCATGGTCGCCAGGGTGGCATAGGACAGCATTTGATTCTGCATGTAGGTCGAGCCCTGCGAAAGATCACCCGCGGTCTTGCCAACCGGCAGCGAGAAGTACACGCTGGCGCCCGCTTGGTACTGTGGGGTCGAAGTCAGCGAGACCGCTGCCGCGGCGCCTCCGCCCAGCAACGTCATCAACAGGATCAGCAGCCAACGCTTTCGCACGACCGTGAAGTATTCATGCAGCTGCATGGCAACGCACACCTTTCCTGGCTTGACTCAAGACATTCTCTCGTTGGCAGTTCGAACATTGGCAATTCGTGCCCGAGCCGTCGGGTCGGAGCGAGCCGGCGCGCGGTTCACGCGCGAATTCAATCGTCATCGCGAGGGTACCCGACTGCCGGACAGCTCCAGCGAGCCACGATCGGGGCTCGCCTGGATGGCCGGCTCGGTGGCGATTGCGGTTCCGGGACGCACGGTCTGGCTGAACACTGCCAGTCCTGCGACAAACCAGACGAACGTCGAGTACTGAGTGATCAACGCGACCGTCGCAAGGGCCGGAATCTGCGCGACAAGCGCGATCGTTGCCGGGGAGGCCCGTCGGGTCATCACGAGCACGACGGCCGCAATCAGCAAACCCAAAGCGATTGCCAGGACCAGCCATCCGTAGGTGAGCCCGAGCAGGATGAGCGCACTATCAATGGAATGGAAACGACCGAAGTAGAGATCGCCGGCCGGATTGACATGGGCTACCGAGCTGAACCCGCTGATCGAGAGGTCCGGCACCAAGGACAGTAGATCTCCTCGATAGTCGGCACTGTTCGTCGCCTCGCTGCCGGCGCCGGCAAAGATCGAGCTCACAAAGGGGATGGCGGCTATCCCAACCACGGCGAAACTGAAGATCACGATCGCGCGAGAGCGCACTGACAAGCTGTCACGCAGGAAAAGCACGGATAGAATGACCGAGAGCCCAGCGCAAATCATCGCGGTACGGCTGAACGATACGACGGTTCCGGCGAGCATGGCGGCCGTCATCAGTGCTCGGACGCTCAAGCGGAATCGCGACGCCAGCACGAAGGGAATCGCCAGCGCAATCGACGCTCCGAGCGCGATCGAGTGGCCGAAGGCACCCTCGGCACGGATGATCCCGCCTCTGGTCTGCAGTTTACTCAGGTCGACATAGAGGTCGTTCGACGCGTGAATAGTGACGAAAAGATTCCGCCGGAACACGAACTCGAGCACGGCCAGGATCGCAACGATCGTGAACAGCACAGCGATACAGGTATAGATCCAGTCCAGCCCGACCTTGAGCGGCGCGACGCGGCCGATCAGAAACGGTAGCCACCACTGTGCCAACACGACGAACACGGTCGTCCTGGTCGAACCACCACTGATGATCGGTAGCAGTGAGGCCATGACGAAGAACAGGACGAAGATATCGGCCCAGCCGATCCGCATGGAATTGAGCGGAACGAGCAGAAGTAGCACCACAGCACCGGAGATGATCGCTGGCGGAAAGTACACCGAAATGGTCACCCCGAGCCACACCGGCACAAAACAGACGACCATCAGCCACAACAGGATGGTGACCTTCGGCCTGGTGGCAAGCAGGATGGCGCCCAGTGCTCCGGCCAGCAGGATCGCGACGAGCAGCACATACCGATCGGTCACGACGGTCCACCTCCCGGCCGTTCGTCGACGTGCCCCCCGCGACGGGAATTGCCTGCGATGGCCGCGGCCCGGCGATACGCCCTGAGATGACTCTCTGCGGAAGGTCCCCAATCCCGGCCATTCAGGTTGCACCCGGCCGCCGGCGGTCGACTGCGCAGTTGGGAAATTGTGTCCGTGATATGAGAGCCGGCCAGCGATCCCGAATAGAGATGCACCCAGCCATCGCCAACTTCTTTGGCGAGCAGTCGATTGACATGGTTGTCCGGAATCAGGACCGGGCGGGAAAGAGACAATGCCGTGAGGACACCTGCGGAGTTGTGCATTTCCCTGTACGGAAGCACGACCAACTCGGATTGACCAATCAATGTCACCAACTCTTGGTCGTCGATGAAGTGGAGCAACAGCTCGATTCTCGGATCGCTGGAGGCCAGCTCACGGAGCGATTCGCCGAGTTCCGGCGTCGACGGCTTACCGGCAACGACCAGCGATGTCGCGGGCCGGTGTCCTTGGGTTTCGCGGAATGCCCTGATGAGACCGTCGACACCCTTGTATCGCCGGATCAGCCCGAAAAACGTCACTCGTCCCGGTACGGTTTCCGGTAGCGGATATTCGGCGAACCAATCGCGGTAGTGCCCGTGCGGGATGGTCTCGAACGGCTGTCCCGGTGCAAGTTCCGTTGTCGTATTGATTCGGATGCGCAGCGTCGTCTGCCGCTCGGTCGCCTTGAGCAGAAAAATCTCCCGACGAGAAATGTCCGAGGGTAGCTCGAGGTTGTGCATCGTCCGGACAATGGGTGTCCGGGTCAGCTTCAACTTCAGCAGAAATATCAGAAACAGCAGTTGTTTGGCAACGGACTTCAGCTGTGTGTTTCCTGTCAACAGGACCTCGGGCCAATGCACATGGAAAGCATCGTACCGCGAGAGAAGTGCCGTTTGCCAGGTAAAGTTCTTGACGCTGAGTCCGACTGGTTTCCCGCAGACTGTTCTCCAGCAGCACCCGATAGGGATTTCCCTTGGGTTTGGTGGCCGGAAAGGACTGGAGCACGACAAACTTCGGCTCCGTCGCACCGGCATCGGGACGGTGCTCGGCCACGGCACGGGGAGCGCGCGGCCGCTCGGACAACCCGGCGCCTGCGCGACCCGGACGGTGAGGCCCGGTCGTACTCCCGAAAGACGAACCCGAGCGCGCCAAAGATCATGCCGGCGCCACGCCAGATGGCGCGTGAGCCGCGGGCCTGATGTCTATCCGAGGAGATGATGACCCCGAACACCAGTCGGGCGGCCCCGCCACCGATGCGGAGGATCCCACCGGCCACTCCGCTGGCCCTTGCTAGCGCTCGATCCATGCCGTCACCGGCCAAATCGACCTCGATCAGTCCGGCGCTGTTGCCGTGGCTCCACGCGCGCGCGAGAACCCAGGATCGGGAGATTCGGGCCAGCGGAACATTGTCGATGATAACGGCCTCATTGCACCAAACCAGTCGGTGGCCGGCGGCTGTCAGCGTCCGGGTGAAGAGCGTGTCCTCGCCGCCGCTCAACCCGTACTTCTCATCGAACCGAAGTCCAAGCGAACGAACCACCCGCATATCGAGCATCAGGTTACCGGCGCCGGCCGCCACCACATTCGTCCCCGTCGGCAGGCTGCGGCGAACGAAGAACCGGCCCGCAGTGATCCAAGGGTCGACTTCCCCATCGAACTCCGCGACCACCCGACCGGCCACGGCGGCGGCGCCGGTGTCGCGGTGGGTGCGCAACAGGAATTCCAGCCATCTCGGCTCAGGTCGTTCGTCATCGTCGATGAATGCCAGCAGATCGGCGGCGGCACTTCTGTCCAGAGCCCGGTTCCGAGCCGCGGACACGCCAGGGCGAGGTTCGATCTCGTACCGGAGGAGGTCGTCGCCGAACGATTCGACAATGGCGCGGGCACTTCCGGCGGAGTCGTTGTCAACGACGAGAACGTCGATCTGGTACTCGTCCGGGTACGCCTGGTTCAGGTCGACGACCTGCTTGAGCACGAGCGGCAGCCCGGCCATCAGGTCGGTCGGCCGCAGATAGGTGAGGATCCCGACAGTCACTCGAAGTGGCGCTGAGATGATCACGACTGGCGCACCTCAAGCTGCCCGACGCCATCCGGTGACCGGTCCTGGGCCGGCACCGAGGACGACCGCAGCAATGCCTGGATGGCCAACCCGAGGCCCGAGAATGATCCACGAACCGCGGCAAGAAGCAGCTTCGGCGAGTCCAGCAGTTGGCGGCGACCGCCTTGCATGAGGATGGCCCAACTTGCGCTTGGCGTCTGTGTGATCCATCGTGCCAAATCCTTCTTCGGCAGGTGGTCGCTGGCGAACACCAACCTGTTGCGGCAGTTGAAGTAGTAGTAGAGCTCCGACTTGGCGCGGCCGAGCCGCGGTCCCTGGGTTCCACCCTCGTCGTGAACGACGGTGAGGTCATGACGGATCATCAGTGATCCGCCCGCCCGCCGGACCCGGTAACTGAGGTCCACATCCTCCCAGTAGAGGAAGTAGTGGTCGTCCATGCCTCCGATCCGTCTGTACAGATCGACGCTCAGGGCCAGGCAGGCACCGGTCAGCCAGGGTTCGATGCGGCGCCGCTCGCCGTCGATCACCCCGGTGCAGCCCGACCAGGATCCCGACACCTCACTGACCGCGCCTAGCCCGCGAACCCTTCCCTTGGCCAGGTCGACGACCGCACCGTCGAAAAACACCTCTCCGTCGGACGCGAGGATGCGAGGCGCCACCATCGCCAGCGGGTCTGCCCGGCATTGAGCGGAGAGCGCCGCGATGACCGGGGCCTCGATCCGGGCGTCCGGGTTGATCAGGATGAAAATGTCCGACCCCAGCCGGATGGCTTCGCCAATGCCGGCGTTCACGCCGGCACCGAATCCTCTGTTCTCTGCCAACGTGACCAGGTCCCAGCCATATGCCGCGGCCAAGGTGGTCACCGACTCCGTCTCCTGCGGACTGGAGAAGTTGTCGACGACGACCACCCGAACGCTCGGTGCGGTCGAGCGCGGCCGCGCCCAGGTTCTGTTCGATCAATTGATGGGCCGCGTAGTTGACCACGATGACCGCCGGCTTGCCGTCTCCGGCGTCGCCCTGAGGGCTGGCCAACTCTCCCAGTGGTCCATGCGGCGGAAAACGAGTGGCCTGGATCGATTCAGGCAACTTGCGTTCGGTCACGTCTTCATCATCCCCAGCCCTGCCATTCCTGACCCCGATCCGCAACAGCCGTTGGCCATACCATGGTGCATCATCGCATGCGTTGTGACCCTGACCAGCGCCGATGACCCGGCACCACGATCTCGCTGCTCACTGGCAGTCACAAGCCTGCCCACCCGCAGGTGACGGGAGGGCAGGCTCGTGACAACGAAGGCCTTAGCAGGTCAGGGGGTCGGGGTGGTCGCCTCGAAGCTCGTGACCGACCAGGTCACCGGCGCATTGGTCGCGGTGCCCGACAGGAAACCGATCACGCCAACGGCGCCCGCGGACTGCAGCGATGCCGTCGTATCGGTCGTCGTTGCCAACCAGGTGGCAGGTTCGGTCTGACCGTCCTGCCACACCTTCGCGTTCAGCGCGGTCGTGCCGCTGCCGATCGCCTGGAACCGCACCCGCAGACACCATTCCCGGGGTGTACGTGATGCCGGTGGCGACCGCCGACTTCAACACGGTCTCGGTGCCGCTCACCGTCCTGGCCAATGACAGCGTCACCTTGCCGGTCGACCCCACCAGGACCTTGGCCGAGTAGAAGCTGGTACCCACCCGCCGCACCGTGGTGTTGAAGTAGACCCCGCCACCGGTAGCCGGCAGATCCGAGGTGAAGGCAACCTTCACGTCCGCATCGGTCTGGCTGACCCCGGACAGCGTCGCCGCGTCCGTGGCACTTGCCGACGGCAGTCGGAGCTTCGCGGTGCCAGCAGCCACCGAGAAGTTCGCGGCACCACCGGTACCGGAGACCGCCCACGCCCCACCCTGATCGGCCGAACCCCAACCGCTGGCCACGGTCCGGGCGAACAGATCCGACGCGAACGCACCCTGCGCGGCCGTCACCGTCACCGGATGGCTGACGGTGGCGGTCGCGCCCTGGTTGTCGGTCACGGTCAGGCTGACCGTGTAGGTACCGGCCGTGGCGTAGGTGTGGTTGACCGTCTTGGTTGTCGCCGCCGGCTGCGAATCACCGAAGTTCCACGAATAACCGGCAATCGTGCCGTCCGGATCGGACGAGCCCGAAGCGTCGAGGGCGGCAACCAGACCCGAGGTTCCTGCCGTGAAGGCGGCAACCGGAGCCTGATTCGACACCGCCACCATCACGTCGTGCGAGACCGAATTGGTCGCGCCCTTGTTGTCGGTCACCGTCAGCGTCACCGAGTACGTGCCGGCGGTCGCATAGGTGTGGGTGGGCTTCACGCCGGCGCCGGCCGGTGAGCTGTCACCGAAGTCCCACGCGTAGGACGCGACGGTGCCATCCGGGTCGGTCGACGTGGTAGCGTCCAGCGACGCCGTCAACGCCGACGATGTCGAGGTAAAGGCCGCTACGGCGGTACGTTCGCCGCCGCCACCGTCACGGTCGACGTGCTCGTTCCCGTTGCGTTCAAATTGTCCTTGACCGTCAGCGTCACCTGGTACGGCCCGGCTGTCGCATAGGTGTGCGACGGCGTCGCGCCGACACCGGCAGGACTGCTGTCCCCGAAGTCCCATGAGTAGGAGGCGATGGTGCCGTCCGGATCAGCGGACGCCGATCCATTGAACGCCGCCGTCAGACCCGTGGTCGTTGACGTGAACGATGCGACCGGGGCCTGATTCGCGGCGGTCACGGTGACCGGCTGGGTGAGCGTGGTGGTCCCGCCCTGATTGTCGGTGACCGTCATCGTCACCTGATAGGTGCCGGCCGCGGCGTAGGTGTGGTTCGGGCGACGTCCGCTTCCGGCGGCCGTGCTGTCACCGAAGTCCCACGCATAGGACGCGATCGACCCATCCGGGTCATAGCAGGCCGAACCGTCGAAGGTGGCCACGAGCCCGCCGCTGCTGGACGTGAACGCCGCCACCGGTGGCTGGTTCGGACTGCCGGCCGCTAGCGCGACGTGCTGCGCGACCTGTGCTGCGGTCAGCACCGTCGGGTAGATCGCGACCTCGTCGATGGTGCCGGCGAAGTAGTTGCTGGTGTGCACGCCGGGCCAGTTGCCGAGATTGTCGCCACCCACCCGCCAGTAGCCGGTGAGCGCCTGGCCGTTCTTCACGTCCGCCCGGCTCGCGACCAGCGCGCCGTCGACGTACAGGGCCATGCCGGACGCGCCCAGCGTTGCGACCACGTGGTGCCATTGGCCGTTGTTGTAGCTGTTGACAGACTTGATCGTCTGCGGACTGCCGGTGTTGGCGCCGAAGTAGAGCTTTCCGGAGTTGTCCATGTAGATCTGCCGGTCGAAGCTGCCGGAGTTGCCCGTTTGATTGTTGCCGAACCCGATGATCTTTCCGCCGCTCGTGGTGGTCGTCTTGATCCACGTCTCGAGGGTGAAGGTGTTCGGCGCCGTGATCGGGAACGGGCTGACCGCCGTTCCGGTGGTCGTGCCGTTGAAGGTGGTCGCGGTATCGGTGTCGCCGCTGATTGCCCCGGCGACTCCCCTGGTGACGCCCGCCGCGACGATGCCGTCATTGAAGCCGTGCGAGTCGTACATGCTGGTCCCGGACGACTCGTCCAGCCGCCAGTACGGCGCAGCGCCATCAGCGGCGACCTTGGCCGAGTAGTTGCTGACCGACCCGGCCGGCGGCGCCACGATCGACACGTTCGTGCCGGCCGCGACGTTGCCGTCCCTGTCGAACGCCGAGACCTTGTAGTTATAGGTGGCACCGGGGGTCAGTCCGCTGTCGATGAATCCGAGGGTCGGCCGGTACCAGAACGGCGCGTCGGCCGTTGTCGTGTAGATGGGAGTCGTGGAATTGTTGCGGTAGACCTTGTAATCCAGGGTCAGATCGTCGCGGTCCCAGTTCGACTCCCACGAGACCCTGACCCGGCCGTCGGGCAGCGGCAGCAGCGTGGGCACGAAGTTGGGTCCGGACAGCCGCGGTCGCTCCTTGTTGGGAGCAATGGTCTTCACGGCAAACCGCGCGAGACCCTGCTGAGCGACACCGCTGACCGATGGGAACTCGCCGCCCATCACGAGGTATTGGCCGTTGCCGGTGACGTTCCAGGCCGCCTGACCCTGTGCGGTGAAGTTGCCGAAGGCCGGATCCGGATACCAGTTGTACATAGTCGGGCTCGGCGTGCCGAACCAGTCCTTGTAGGTGCTGTAGATGTTGTGACCAAGGGTCCCGGTCGCGGGCGGCGGAAAAGGCGAGCGCATGGCGCTGGTTCCCGGTCCACGGATCGGTCTGATAGAAGCCGCCGACAGTTGCGCAGTAATGCGCGTGGCTCACCGTGTAGACGGTGCTGCCATCGGAGTAGGCACTGTAGGTATCACCGTGGCAATCCTCGACCCAGTTGATCGTTCCCGTGTTCAGGGTCGGCGGAGAAGGTTCCCTCGAGATTGCCGCCGGGGCCGTACACCCAGCCGGTGCCGATCACCGATGTTCCATCGGTGGTCAGCGAGTAGATGCCGGAGTTGAGGCCGGCGTTGCGGACGGTGTTGCCGGCGGCCCAGGGGAGCAGAGCGCCCGTGGTGGCGTCGATGGCCGCCAGACCGTAGGCCGGGGAGCCGTTGACGTTCTGGAAGCTGCCGCCGGCAATGATCTTGGAACCGTCGGGAGTCAGCACCAGGCTGTTGACGAATGCATCGGCGCTGGGAGCCCAGGCTCAGCAATGATCCGTTCGCCGCCGAGAACGCCGCCAGGTTATTGCGCGCGACACCGTTGGCCGTGGTGAAGGTGCCACCGACGTACACCGTCGTGTTGGTTGCCACGATCGCTGAGGCCTTGTACGACAGGATCGGCTTGAAGGTCGAGATCAACGCCCCCGTCGCCGTGTCGTAGGCGGCGAGGCGATAGCGGTTCTGCCCGCTGGCCGCGGTGAACGTGCCACCGATGTACACCCGGGTCTTGTCCGGCGAGACGGCAACCGTCTGCACGGGCCCGTTGGTCGACGGCGCGAAGGCGGTGTTCAGCGCACCGGTCGTGAGGTTGTAGGACAGGAAGTTGGCCCTGGGCGTCAGCTGGGTGCCCGCCGCGGCGCCGGCCGGCCGGGCGTTGTTGAACTGACCACCGACGTACACCGTGTTCCCGACGATCGCCTGTGACCACACGACCCCGTCGATCTGCACCGTTGGCAGCACGTCCGCGGTTACCATGCTCGGGGTCCGCTGCGCCAGTGGCGCCGGATCGGCGGCGGCCAGCGGGGCCGCGGCGACAGCGACCGTCAAACCGACGGCGACCATCGAGGCGACCGCGACCATGGACGTCGCCCTCTTCAGCGCGAATCTTGTGAAGCTCATTGCGATTCTCCTAGTTACTGACGTCTGCGGTGTAAAGGGCGACTGGAGATCCTGCGGCGTAGCTGATCGAGAGCTTGAGCGGGTTCTGATGGCTTGCGCCAAGGGAGAACACATAGACACCATTGGCGGTCTGGCCGGCGGCAAGCTGGCCGGTCAGCGGAGCCGCCGGATCGCCACTCAGCGTTCCGGCCGGGGTCCCCGCGTTGTCCTGCGCAGTGATTTCGACCTCGTTGAGCGGGACGGCCGCAGGCGACGAATTGGTGATCCTGATGGTCACCGCGGCCGCGGGTCCGCCAACTTCGCCCGGCCCACGGGCGGTCCCGGTCACCGGCTTGACATCAAGCACTTCAACTGAAACTCCGGTGCCAAGGTCGGCCGTCTCGGTCACGGCCGCGGCCGGCAGCGTTGTCACCGGCACCTCCGCCACCGTCTGATTGATGTCGCCCGGTTGTGGCTGGGGCACCGGAGTGGTGGCGGCTGACGGGATCGAGACGTCCGGCATCGACGAGCCGATGGTTTCCGAAGTCGTGTCGGGGGCCGGAACCGAGCCGTTGTCCTGGGCCGAATCGGTTGCCTGCGCAGAATCGGCTGCCTGGGCCGATCCGGTCGCCTGGGCCGAAGATTCGGCCGACTGGTTCGATGACGTGCAGCCTGCGGAAAAGCAGAAGACCACCGATGCGAGCAGGACCGAACCCGCGACGCGGGCTCCGGTCAGGCGTTTCCTGTGACAACTCATGCCGTGCTCCCCCAAATGCCGAAGACTATTCATTGCTGGTTTCCCCCAACGTCGACTCATCCGAGAGCCTTCGTTTCCCTAAACCATTTGATCAGCGCCAGCACCAGGAAAATGGCACTGCCAATGAAGAACACCGTGTAAACCGTGACGAACGCCTGTTGCCAGGCGAAGAGCAGAAAGCTCAGGCACAAAAGGCCGTAGTCGGTGGGCAGCACCAGCAGGCTGCGGATCAGCGACGGTCGCCCCGTCTGCGCGCGCTTGGCGGCACCCGTGTGCACCGTCCGAAGTTGATCCATCAGTGTCATGCCGAAGAAGGTGACCGCTGCGACCACCGCATAACCGATCGGAATCAACATCCAGCCCGGCCCCGGCCACCCGCCGAACCGGTAGAACCCGATGAGCACGGCCAGATGCAAGCTGGAGATCTTCGTCGCATCGACCATGTGGTCGAGCCACTCCCCCGACGGCGATCCGCCACCCAACAGCCGAGCAAGCTGTCCATCGGCAGAATCGAAGGCATAGCCCAGGACGAGTCCAAGACAGATGGCGATACCGCTCAACCAGCTCGGCGCGACGGTGGCGATCAGGACGACCGCCGACAGCGAGAACAAGCCGCTGATCACGGTCACCGCATTCGGCCGCAGACCGGCCTTGTAGGCCGCAGCCGCGAAGTACCTACCGATCGGCCGATTCACGAACCGGGAGTACGCCGGCGCGCCGTAGGACGGCTTTTGCTTCGAGCCGAGCAGGTGAACCGCTGCGCCGAAGCTCAGTCGCCTGATCGCTGGTGAACCTGCTGACGGTCCCGTACGTTCCTTCACCACCGTCTGACGCAGCTCGGTCACTCCGGGTTCCCTGGATCGCTCTTCGGACCCGCCGGGACAATGTTTCGGCGGCGCATCGACTGGGCCGCGCAACCCCCGCGCAGCCAAGTTGAGCCGCAGACGTGCGTACGACTGTGGTGGAACACGTGCCTACCCCCTGCAATGGTCGTGTCAACTCAAACAATCCGCACCGGATGGGGGTCCCCGTTAATCCCACCCGACTGTGCGGCAGCACTACGATAACACTGTGTGATCGAATTCGAAAGCGTAGGGCCGAAGTAGGCATGGAGTCACCCATTCGGACCTGGCCGTTGACACTCTGCTAACATTCAGGGCCTGAAGCTTACCCTCTGCAACGAAACGGGCGAGCGGAACCGCTCCGTGGACATCGACACCGCGGGTCGTCAGCCTTCCAGGTCACTCGGCAGTGGTGTAACGGTGCTGCCGGTGACCGACGACCGCCCGATGGTTCGGACTCCCACCCGGTGCGGTGATCCGAACCACGCGCAGCTGCGCACCGCCGGGAGTAGGCCGTTAGCGCAGTTACCATATTGTCTTGTGATCAGGACGAAGCATCAGCGGGTGCGCGTTTACCAGATGCTGCGCAGCGCTCATCTGGAGCGCGCTCAGTCGCAGATTCCGGCGTCCATTGTGTATGTCAGCGAGCGCTACGATTTCGACAAGTCCCTGGCCGACGGACTCGACCTGATTCGCGCGGGAACGTTCCGAGCGCCGTGGATTATTCTGCGCTCGCGGATCACCGTTTGTGAGATCAATGAGCCGCTGGTCCGCGCTCGACTACTCCGCACCGTGCTGACGGTCGGCGCCGCCCGGCTTTCGGCACGCTTACGGCGCGAGCCGGTCAGCGTGGTCTGCTACGCAATTGAAAACCTCGACCCGTATCGGCACCGGGCGACCAGCGGGTCGATGCTGGAAGTACGCAAGGCCGCGATACGCAGCAGGCTCGACCGTCTGATGGCTCGCTGGGTTGCCGGTGAGGTCGACCGAATCGCGTTCGGCACGCCTGGATCGCGGGACCTCTACCTGTCCAGTCTCGGCTCCCGCCTACGAGGCGCACAGATGATCACCATCCCGGCGCTGCCCGCGCGCTGCGACTGTCCAAGTGGCGCCAAGGACCCGCAGCATGCCCTCTTCTTGGGTGCCTTCGAACCGAGAAAGGGATTCGACTTAGTGATGTCGGCTTGGCCCGCGGCTCAGGCCGCCGTCCCCGCCGCCAGCCTGACCCTGATCGGCAAGGGAACGCTGGAGGCACAGGCACGCGTCTTTGCCGATGGCCACCCTCGAGTCGACCTGGATATCGACCCGCCGAGAGTGCGCGTCCATCAGGCGCTGCGCACGGCATCGGCGGTCATTCTGCTGTCGCAACGAGGCGAAAACTGGCGCGAGCAGGTGGGACTGCCGCTGGTCGAGGCACTGGCGCACGGTTGCCGGGTACTGACCACCAACGAGAGTGGCCTGGCGTCGTGGTTGGCCGAGCACGGCCATCGTGTCCTGGACCCTGCCGAACCGCCGGCCGCAATCGCCCGGGCGATTGCGGAGGAACTTGTCTCGGAGCGCGATCCTTGGTCGGTGATCGCCGACCTGCCGGCAATAGATGGAAGGTTGGCCGCTGATGCGTGGTTGTTCAAGCGCGATGAACCCGCAGTGCCAGGGTCGCACGGGCTCGCGAAGGACGCCTCGGTGCAGATGAATGGCAACGACGGCGGCGCCCCCTCGAGCGCCGCAGCAATCCCCGTCGCCGATGAGCACCGCATCCAACGACGCGCCAGGGGCCTGCTGAACAGGACCGAGCGCAGGCGGCTCATCCGCAAAGCGTACGAGCGTGGTCGAGGCCGGATGCGCGGACAGCGCGGAGCCCAGATTGCCCGCGGAGCCAAACTGACCGGCCCGGGCACCTACCTCTTGGGCCACGGGTCGCGCATCAAGGAGGACGCCCGAATCTTCGTAGCCGAAGGGGCAACGCTCCAACTGGGGGCGGGTGCGGCGATTGGCATCCGAAACATCATCAACGTCGCCTGCAGTGTGACCATTGGGGATCGCTCCCGCCTTTCCTGGGATTGCCAGGTCCTGGACACGGATTTCCATGAGGTATTCAACATCGACGGGAAGGTGCGTCCCAAGACACAGTCCGTGCGGATCGGCGATCATGTCCTCATCGGCACCGGGGCCATCATCCTCAAAGGGGTCACCATTGGGGACGGCGCCGTCGTTGCCGCGGGATCTGTGGTGTCCAGGGACGTCGCTGCTGGGACCATTGTTGCGGGCAATCCCGCGAAACCGGTTGGGACCGCGGTTGGTTGGAAGTAGTACGTCAGTTTCGTCTGCCCACTCGAGCGGTTCCGGTGGATCCGCCAAGTATCTTGAGTCTCTGTCCGGCCGAGACTGGAAGGTGAGGTCGCTATGCGGCCCGTGAAAAAGTTCGCGCCCGGCAGTGCCGTCAGGGTGATCGGCGCCAATGCCATTGCAAAAGTCGTGGTGATGGGTGTTTCTGGTGCGCTGGCAGTCATCACGACCCGCCTGATCATCCAATACTTCGGAGTCGATCCCTACGCGCAGTACGGATTGCTGACGTCAATGGCGGCGCTGGTTCCGTTCGCCGACCTCGGGATGTCTGCGGCAGTGATCAACGTCGTCGCGTCATCGAAATCTCCCCGTAGCGACGATGTTGTCCGGCGGACACTAGTCAGCGCTTTCCGGGTGCTGCTGTGCTCGGCAGCCACCCTGGCCGCGATCGGCGTGCTGATCACCGTGCTCGGCCTGTGGCCGGCCCTCCTCGGACAGGGCCTGTTGGTGGGCGGCTCCGTAGCCGCGATGTTCTGTGTGCTCATCTTCTCCGTGACGCTGCCACTCGGGGTGGGACAGCGAGTTCTGACCGGGCTGGGCAAGAACCACATTCAGATCCTCACCCAGGCACTCGCGGCGCCATTCATCCTGATCGTTGTCGTCGTGCTGATCGCCCTGGGCGCCCAAGCGGACAACTTCCTAGCCGTCGTTGCCTACTTGGCGAGCACCCTGGTTGCGCTCACTGCCCTGCTCGTTGCAGCGAAGTACTTGTCGCCACAGATTTCCGGTGCGATCCGAATGATTCCACGGGTGCGGACGTACAAGGGCGTCAACGTCATGAGCGTCGCGTGGCCGATGTTGATGCAGATGCTCGCCCTGCCGATCGCCCTGCAGACAGACCGCCTCCTGCTGAGCCACCTGGGAACAAGCGCGGAACTTGCCCAATACAATCTCGGTTCACAGCTTTTCGGGCTGATCACCCAGACGATCGCGGCGTCCGCGGTGGCGCTGTGGCCAATGTTCGCCAAAGCCCGATCGGCCGACCAGATCAGGTCGCCGTTCAAACTCGCCGGCGGATTTGTCGCGGGCGGGTTCGTTCTTGCCATGACCCTCGCATCGATTCTGCCCTGGGTCACGCCGCTGATATCGGACGGCAAGATCGAGCTCGACAACTGGCTGGTGTTCGGTTTCGTGGGCTTTGTCGTCGCGCAGGCAGCCAAGTACCCGCTCGGCATGTACATGACCGACCTGCGGGGCCTGCGATTCCAAGTCATTCCGATCATCCTGATGGTGCCGGTCAATCTGGGACTGTCCTGGGTTCTCATTTCACCACTCGGCGCGGCCGGACCTATCATTGGCTCGGCCATCGCCGTGACGTTGTTTCAGGTGATCCCGAACTACTGGTACATCAGGCGGGACATGCATCGACGCCGGCGAAGCGCCAAGACGGTCGAGTTGAACACCGGCCCAATTCCGTCGGCCGCTGGCTAGCCTAGCGGAACTGCTGGAATCGACAGCGAGCATAGCTGCGGGCCGCCGGTGGACCAACGTCTGTGCCGCGGCAGAGTCTGCCGAATGTTGGCCGATCGGCCCGACTGGGTTGGCCCGACTGGGTCGGCCCGACTGGGTAGATCCGATGTTTCACGGTGAGCATCTGAGTGTGGTCGGTGCCGCCCTGTGCGCGTGCAAGGCGCGCGGTGATCATCGGACAACCGGTCCGGTACTACCTGCCGCCTAATCTGCCGCAGCCGCCGTCATCTCGCTGAAGGGGCTGCTACGCCATGCCAAAGCCGCCGACGCTCGACCACCTTGCGGGTGACCGAGCGTCGGCGACTTAGCTCTGGAGGAAAACTGTCACGGAGCGTGGATTGCCAGCCCGTTCACCGAAATGGCCACGGGCGTTGTCGCGGTGGCCGACAGGTAGCCGGCAAAACCGCTGGCCCCGGCCTTCTGCAGAGCGGCCGTCGCGTCAGCCGCGCTCAGCGCCCACGTCGTCGGCTCCGTTTGATCGGCGCTCCATGCCTTGAACTTCAGGTTTGCCGTGCCGGTGCCGCTGACCTGGAAGCGAACCCGCACCGGGGTATTGGCGGTCAGCTTCAGGCCCGCGATGACCCCAGTGGCGACGGTGGTTTGGGCGCCCGACACCGAGCGCGTCAAGTAGCCGGTGACATTTCCGGTAGCGGACACGACAAGCTTGGCGCCGTAGAAGTTGTTGCCCAGCTGGCGTGCGGTGGTCGTGAAATACACACCTCCGCCCGTCGGTGCCTTGTCGAGAGCAAACGTCGCGTGGGTATCGGTGTCGGTTTGAACGGTCGAGCCCAAACTGGCGGTGGTCGTAGCGCCCGCGGTTGCGAGATTCATCTTGGCGTAGCCACCGGCCACGGAGAAGTTGGCGGCGTTTCCGGTTACTGCCCAGGCCCCGCCCTGATCTGCCGTCCCCCAGCCGTTGGTCACCGAACGCATGAAGCCATCTGTCGCGAGCAACCGTGTGCTGACCACGATGGTCTTGCTGACCGAGTTCGTCGCGCCCTGTGAATCGGTGACCGTCAACTTCACCGGGTAGCTAGCCGCCTTGGCGTACTGATGCGTCGCCGAGGCACCCGAGCCGGCCGCCGAGCCATCACCGAAGTCCCAGGAATAGGACGCGATGCTGGCACCGTCGGAGGCACTGGACGCCGCCCCACCGAACGACCCGACCAGGCCGGCCGCACTCGCCGTGAACGCCGCCACCGGACCGGCGTGCGTTACCGCGACCGACTTGCTGATCGAGTTCGTCGCACCCTGCGAATCGGTCACCGTCAGCTTCACCGGGTAACTACCTGCCTTGGCGTACTTGTGCGCCGCCGTAGCACCGGAACCAACCGCCGAGGCGTCACCGAAGTCCCACGAGTACGACGCGATGGTGGCACCGTCGGATGCGGAGGAAGCAGCCCCGGCGAATGACCCGGCCAGGCCAACCGCACTCGACGTGAACGAAGCCACCGGAGCCGTGTGCGTCACCGCGACCGACTTGCTGATCGAGTTCGTCGCGCCCTGCGAATCGGTCACCGTCAGCTTCACCGGGTAACTACCTGCCTTGGCGTACTTGTGCGCCGCCGTAGCACCGGAACCAACCGCCGAGGCGTCACCGAAGTCCCACGAGTACGACGCGATGGTGGCACCGTCGGATGCGGAGGAAGCAGCCCCGGCGAATGACCCGGTCAGGCCAACCGCACTCGACGTGAACGAAGCCACCGGAGGATGAGGCGGCAATGCAGCGGTGAACACCCCGAGATGGGCCGTGCCAGCGGGCTGCGAGATCAAGGCCGCGATGTCGTCGGGAAGCGGGCGAGCAACCCCGGCCGCCGCGTACGCAGCTGACGCGGTGAGGTTGTAGTTGCTATCCAGCGAGTTGCTGCCGTCGATCGAGTATGCGTTCGGGTCCATGCCCGTCGCTGCTCGGTAGGTACTCAGGCTTGCGAAAGCATTGGGAGTCCCACCGGCCCAGCCGAACTGGTTTTTCGGCGACGAAGCGTTGACCCGGTTGTAGAAGTTGCCGTCGATAACTCCACCCATCACGGCCGCCCCTTTCCCTGTCTCCTCGCGCATCGCCAAGGCACCGTTCGAGGTCGGGGCGGGCGACGCGTTCACGTTGTTCTTGATCTCGATGTTGGAGATGACCCAGGTCATGGTGGGGTCCGGGAACGGCTGCCGATTGTCCTTGCCGTAGGAGGTATTGG
The DNA here is from genome assembly GCA_963695045.1 of uncultured Actinomycetota bacterium. Lineage (GTDB taxonomy): Bacteria > Actinomycetota > Actinomycetes > Mycobacteriales > Nakamurellaceae > Nakamurella. The sequence goes on along the minus strand of CAVOFW010000017.1, from coordinate 14,903 downwards.
CCGGCGTGCGCGAGTCCTGCAGCACATTGATATTTCCCATATTGCCGACCACGGTGTTGTTCCAGATACGTCCATCGTTGCTGTTGCGCGGCAGGATGCCAACCTTGCCGTTGCCTGTCACGAGATTGTCGGCGATCAGGAACTTCGCGCTGATCTCGACCTCGATTCCGTGACCGAGGTTGTCCTGGACGTCCGTGCCAATGACCTTCATGTCATACACCGACGCGTCGAACCAGATGCCATCGCCGAAGTTACGGGAGTAGGTTCCGCCGGTGATGGTCACGCCCCGGGTGATGGTGATCTTCACGCCACCGGCGACCGGCGACATGTTGAAATGCTCGGAGTTGTTTCCGGTCACCTGCAGATGATCGAGCACGAGACCGTCAGCCTTGTTGGCGTGTACTCCCAGCAATCCGGAGCCGGATACCGACACATTCCGCAATGTCGCCTTGGTGGAAATGACGGATACTCCGACCGTTGCGCTCTCGCTCACCACCATGTTCTCGAGGGTGACGTTCGGCCGGCGGACGCTGACCGCTCCGAAGTCCGGCACCGATGGCGCGTAACGCCGGACATCGAAACCGCGCAGGGTCGAGCCATCCGAGATCACCAGGAAGGCTTGGATGAGGTCGCTCGCTCGTACCTCCTTGCCTGTGGGGTCAGAACCCACATACATTCGGCTGTAGGGATAGTCGACAAAGAAGGTGCCCGGTACAACGGCCGCCAGGGAACCCACCTGCTTCTGGTAAGCGCCATTGATCCACACTTGGTCGGGGTGTGACGCCATTGGATAGGATGGCGACAAGAAGGTCCAACCTGGGTCGGAGCCGTCGTAGGCGCCACGGGAGAATGTTGGGCTTGCGTCGAACTTGACATTCCAGTCGGTGACCCACGTGGCACCAGAAGGCGCCCACTGACTAACAACTCTCGAGCCATCGAACACGACTTTCTCGCCTGGATACGGCTGAATCGTAACCTTCTTGTTCTCGGGTATCGTGACCGACTCGTGGTAAGTGCCCCCACGGAGCACAATTGTTTGTCCTGCGGTGGACTTGGTCACCGCACTCGCGACCGTCCTCAGCGGCGAAGAGACCAGTCCCGCCGCTCCGTCCACTCCATTTGGCGCGACGAACAACGCATTTGCTGGCACAGCGTAATCGCCGGCGGCGGTCGCACTGGACACCCCGGTCGCGGCGGGAATCGAGCTCGCTCCGGCCGATTCACCGACCAGGAGCAAACCCATGACCATGGAGGCGGTAATCGCAACTGCTCCAATAGAGTGCCGTTTAAATCCGGGTAACAGGGCCGGCAGTTTCATGGGACACTCCTTCTTGGGGGGAATAATGAATGCACCCGCTTTGGTGCGCCCAGCACGAATTTCGGAAGACGCATAAGGCAGTGAGGAATAGGCGGTCCGCCTGATCAGTTCTCCAGACCACCTATAACTGAAAGTAACGTCTCGTAACCCTCCGCACATGGGGAGATGTACTCATCTGCAAAGGCCACTTGCGCTACTCTCAGGTGATCCATTTGCACTACGGCGCGCGCGGCGCGAACTTGGGCGCGAGGGGCCGGTGAACACAGCATCTTGAGGTCCGCCGAGGTCGAGGAACCCCCCGGAATGATCAGAGCGTCCTGGTCATCAAACTGGCAGGTGGTCCGGCCCAGTGGGCCGGCACAGACGGCGTCAGGCGACTCGCGCTGCGCTGTTCGTCACCACATCGAGCAATGATGTCGACGAGCCACCGTGATGGGCGCTCCCCAAGCGGGTGATTGGCGTCGAAGAAGGAGCGATCCGCACCCTGCCCATCGGGCATGACTTGCAGGACCTGCCGCAGGCAGACAAGACCCCCGCCCGTCGTGGACGCTCCTCTGCACGTTCGCTCGAACCATCGGTCGCGGCCGAGGGCACAGTCCGCACCTGAAGTCGCCCGCCACCGGCGTCAATGGGGCCCGCGACGTTTGCTACCGACATTCCGCCCGCTGAAGATCCAATCCACCGGGAACACCAACAGTTACACCCGGCGCTGCACTGGCCGGCAACTCTCGATCGCCGCAGCTTCATCAAACCCGGCCTTGATCTCCCGCTCTGCGAAACGCGACGAGCATTAGATCGACAAACGCAGCACCAGAGTCGGGCCAGGAGTAAGATTGCCGCTGAATGTGTTTGGCCTCACTATTTCTTTGCTTGACCGGCCAAACAAAGTATGGCAGTCCGACTTGCGACCCGATGGCTCGTCAATGCCTCAGGCACAGAACTCGGTGCCGACCGGCGGATGTGCCATACCGACCTGGCCCCCGAGGGTGGCGCGTCATTCGTGACGCCCCTCCTCCATCTGGATGAACCGGCGATTCACCCAAATCGGGCGTAACGGATTTCGTTCGCTCCCGACCTGGGTCGTGAGTGATGTAGATCTCATCCCCCAATTGGGGTGTGGAACCCACCATTTGCACGTTTTTGGGATCGCTAGCCGCGTTCACCCGTTCGCGCGCCGATCTGAACGATGAGTCCTCGTGACGCGGGCGCACATTCGTGATCAACCCGTTATCAGAGCATCCATTTGGTAACGAGACTGCACATGGTCACACAGTGTGACTAGGCCGAGCGCATTCGGGTTCGGGTATCACTGGAGAGTGATGCCCGTCCGGACAGGATTCTGTTGCGGTGGGATTTCGAATTGTGTAGCAAGCCGGTTAATCTCTCAGCTCAGGCAAATGCATTCCGATCCATGCGGATGCATAAGCGTGTGCATGCGTCCGAATGCACACGCGGCCTTGAAATGCAACACCGTATTGCAACCTGCTCACCGCGGTGGGCTCCCCTGCGTCGCGTTCAAATCTGATGGTCCCACGACGATCAGCGTGACAAACGCGCGCCTGCCGACTGGAGACTGTTTTGAATTCTGATCAGCGCGATATCCAACGAGGCGGTCACTCGCACAAGACCGGAACCGACGACCGGGGTCCGCCGGAAAGTGGCGGCCCTCACCATCGTGCTCGCAGCGATCGGTGGACTGCTCGTCACGACCGGCACGGCCTTTGCTGCCCCGCTCGACCCGGGTGCGGACCCGGCCGCTCAGGCTCAAGCTGCCACTCAAGCTGACGCGGTTGCCGCCAACGAGACCGATGCGGTTCCCGCCGCCACGGCCGAGGCTGCCCAACCCCTGGCCGCTGTTGCCGCCGCGGCGGTGGGAGCGAGCGACGCCGGTGCTGCACCCATTGGCTCCGCGAGCTACGCGGTGCCGGCCGGCGCGCTGTTCGTTTCCACGGCAGGTTCCGATGCGGCCGCCGGTACGCTCGGCCGCCCCGCTGCGGAATCTCGCGACCGCGATCACCAAGGCGGCGACGGGCAAGACGCATCGTGCTGCGAGCAGGCACCTACCACGAGGCACTGCTACTGCCGGCGAACAAGAAGCTCACCATTCAGTCCTACCCGGGTGAAGCGGTGTGGCTCGACGGGAGCTCCAAGGTGAGCACCTGGACCAAGAGTGGTACGCCAGTGGGTCGCCACCGGTTGGACGACCAAACTCGATGCCAGCCCGACCTACTCGCGGGCGCCCCGGATGGAACCACCGCCAACTGGCAGTTCGTCAATCCGGCCTTCCCGATGGCCGCGCACCCCGATCAGGTCTTCATCAATGGCGCTGCCCAGAAGCAGGTGTCGTCCGCTGCGAAGGTGACCGCCGGCGATCCTTCTACGTCGACTATGCGGCCAGCCGGATCTACCTCGGCTCCGATCCGACCGGGAAAGAGGTCAGGGCCAGCGACCGGATCGTCGCGCTGACCGTGGCAGGGGCCGGCGATATCATCCGCGGCATCGGGATTCGTCGCTACGCACCGTCCGTTCCCGATATGGGCGCGGTCCGCATCAGCGCGAGCGGAGTCACCCTGGAGAACGTCTCGATCGAGGACAGCGCGACCACCGGAGTCTCGATCTACGCCCCCAACGTGACGCTGCGAAAGGTGTCGGTCCTGCGATCCGGAATGCTCAACATCCACGGCAACACCTCTGATCACCTCACCCTTGACCGGGTCCGCTCGCAGTACGCCAACACCGAACAATTCAACATGGCACCGGTCTCCGGCGGACTGAAGATCACGAAGGCTCGCACCATCAACGTCAGCGGCAGCGTCTTCTCCAACAACCGCGGTCCTGGTCTCTGGTTCGATCAGTCGGTCTACGACATGAACATCGTCAATTCGAACGTGCAGAACAACCTGAGCCACGGCATCGAGATGGAGATCAGCGCCAAGTACATGATCGCCAACTGCGTGATCACGAACAACACCAAGATCGGCATCATGCCGAGAAACACCAACGACGGCCACATCTGGAACAACACGATTGTCGGAAACGGCGAGTCGAACATCAACGCGACGCAAGACACCCGCCGCCCGACGAACACGTCCTACGGGCAGGATCGGCGACAGCCCTTCCCGGATCCGACGATGACCTGGCTGATCACCAACATCGAGATCAAGAACAACGTCATTGCCAAACCCGCCGCCACCGCGACCGCAAGTCTGTTCCTGCGTGATCAGTCCGGCCGCGACGCCACGGCGATGGGCCCGAACATCGACGGCAACTTCTACAACCGTATTAGCGCCGCGACGCCGAAGAATGAATTCGGCTGGTCCAAGGCCGGAAAGCCGGTTTACTACACCACCTTCGCCGCCTACAAGGCCGCGACCGGCAAGGACGCCAATGGGTACTCGATCGACGGCAGTGATGCGCTGACCTCGACCTTCATGCTCAGTGCCGCCGCCACCAGCGCGACGGCCAGCGTGGCCAGGCCGCTGCCGGCGAATGTCGCTGCAGTCGTGGGTCAGGCGACAGGTGCCAAGCACGTGGGAGCCTGGCGTTAACCGGCAGTAGCAAAGTAGTCCGCCCGGGGGGCGCGCCGACGGTCGGCGCGCCCCCCGTTTGGCATCCCCGACGCCGGGGCTCCCGCGTCACATTCCCGTTACGGAGATGCGTCAGTATCAACGCATGACGGACACGGCCTACCTCAGGACCAGCGAGCCATTCAACACCGGGTCAGACGCTGGTCCGAGCACATGCGACTGCGAGCGCACCGGCGAGCGCCGGGCCCGGACCCGCGGATCTCGAGGCCGCGCTGCGTGCCGACGTGCGCCGCGTGGGCGGACTACTCGGGCAGACCCTGGTCCGGCACCACGGCCAGGAACTGCTCGATCTGGTCGAGCGGATGCGCAAGCTGACCAAACAGTCGCAGGAAGCCGACTACGCGGTCGACCGCGAGCGGGCGACGGCCGAGGTGCGCGGATCCTGGCCGCGCTGCCGATCGCCGCGGCCACCGACCTGGTTCGCTCCTTCGCCGCCTATTTCCAGCTGGCCAACGGCGCCGAGCAGGTGCATCGAGTGCGCGCATTGCGGGCCCGCCCGGCCGCCGAGGGCCATCTGGCCGCCGCGGTGGCCGAGGTCGCGCACACGCTCGGCCCGGAGGCGCTGGCCGCGGCGATCGACTCGCTCGCCGTGCAACCGGTCTTCACCGCGCACCCGACCGAGGCCAGCCGGCGCTCGGTGCTGCTCAAGCTGCGCGCCCTGTCCGACATCCTGGCCGTGCTCACCCCGGCGGGATCGGCGGTGCGGGCACAGCAGGATCGCAAGCTCGCCGAGATCGTCGACCTGATCTGGCAGACCGACGAACTGCGGCAGAACCGCCCGCACCCGGTCGACGAGGCCCGCAACGCACTGTTCTACCTGGAGGCGATCGCGGCGGACACGATCCCGGACCTCACCGACGATCTCGCGGCCGCGATGGCGGAGCACGGCGTCGCCCTCTCGCCGGAGGCGACCCCGCTGCTGCTCGGCAGCTGGATCGGCGGCGACCGCGACGGGAACCCGAACGTCACCGCCGCGATCACCCATGAGGTGCTGGAACTGCAGCACCTGACCGCCATCAAGATCGCCATCGCCAAGGTCGACGACCTGCTGATGGCGCTGTCGAGTTCGACCGCCATCGTCGGGGTATCCGACGAACTGACCGCATCGATCGAGACCGATCTCGCGCACCTGCCCTTGCTGGACCCGCGGGTGAAGGAGCTGAACAGCGAGGAGCCGCTGCGGCTCAAGCTCACCTGCGTCAAGGCCAAGCTGATCAACACCCGGGCCAGGGTCACCTCCGACCGGCCGCACGAGCCGGGTCGGGACTACGTGCGCCGCGCCGAACTGCTGGCCGACCTGGCGATCGTCCGGCGCTCCCTGCTGGCCAACGGCGGCGAACTGGCGGCCAACGGCATCCTGGCGACGGTCACCGGACGCTCGCGGTCAGTGGACTGAACGCCGCCTACATGGACATCCGCGAGCACTCAGAGGCACACCATCAGGTGCTGGCCCAATTGATCGACCGACTCGGCGAACAGCAGCGCCCGTACGGCGAGTTCAGCAGGTCGGAGCGGCGCGACCTGCTGTCGGCCGAGCTCACCTCGCACCGCCCGCTGACCTCGTCTGCCCGCCCCGCTGGACGCCGCGGGGGCCAAGACCTTCTCGGTGTTCACCGAGATCAACAAGGCGCAGGAGACCTACGGCCCCGAGGTGATCGTCACCTACATCACGTCGATGACGATGGGGTCCGACGACATCCTGGCGGCCGCCGTGCTGGCCAGGGAGGCCGGCCTGATCGACGTGCACGGGACGCCGGGCGACCCCGATCGCGGCCCCTACGCCAACATCGGATTCGCTCCCCTGCTGGAGACCGTCGACGAACTGCGCAAGTCGGCCCAGGTGGTCGACGAACTGCTCAGCGACCCGACCTACCGGGAGATCGTCCGGCTGCGCGGCGACGTCCAGGAGGTCATGCTGGGCTACTCGGACTCGAACAAGCAGTCGGGCATCACCACCAGCCAGTGGGAGATCCACAAGACCCAGCGCGTGTTGCGCGACCTGGCGGCCCGGCACGGCGTCTCGCTGACCCTGTTCCACGGTCGCGGCGGCACCGTCGGCCGCGGCGGCGGTCCGACCTACGACTCGATCCTGGCCCAGCCGCACGGCGTGCTCGACGGCGCCATCAAGTTCACCGAGCAGGGCGAGGTGATCAGCGACAAGTACGCCCTGCCGGACCTCGCCAAGGAGAACCTCGAGCTCACCCTCGCCGCGACGCTGCGGGCGACCGCCCTGCACCAGTACTCGCGGCAATCCGCGGAGCAGCTGCTGGGCCTGGGACGATCTGATGGAGACCGTGAGCGACGCGGCCTACGCCGCGTACTGCGGGCTGATCGACGACCCGGATCTGCCCGCCTACTTCCTGTCCTCGACGCCCGTGGAGCAGCTGGGCTCGCTGAACATCGGTTCCCGGCCGGCCCGTCGGCCGGACTCCGGCGGCGGCATCGCCGGTCTGCGAGCGATTCCCTGGGTGTTCGGCTGGACTCAGTCCCGGCAGATCGTGCCGGGCTGGTTCGGTGTCGGGTCGGGGCTCCGGGCGGCCCGCGAGGCCGGCGCGGGCGATGTGCTGCGCGAGATGCACAACGAGTGGCACTTCTTCCGCACCTTCATCTCGAACGTGGAGATGACGCTGGCCAAGACGGACATGGAGATCGCCGCGCTCTACGTCAGCTCGCTGGTGCCCGAGCACCTGCGGCACGCTGTTCGAGCAGATCCGGGTCGAGCATGAGCTGACCGTCGCCGAGGTGTCTGCGGATCACCGGCGAGAAGGCAGCTGCTGGACGGGCAGCCGGAGCTCAAGAGCACCCTGGACGTGCGCGAGCCCTATCTCGCTCCCATCTCCTACCTTCAGGTCGACCTGCTGAACCGCATTCGGTCGCATCGACCCGTCCGACGCCGTCGATCCCGCACTGCAGCGGGACGATGCTGCTGACCATCAACGGCGTCGCCGCCGGGATGCGCAACACCGGCTGAGCGCCGCGTGCGGAGTCGGGCGGTCCGGCACCGTCGCGCCGCGACGGCTCAGGGCTGTTCAACGCAGCACACCGGATTCCTGTGGCGGTCTGCCCGCACACGTCGGACAGTCACCGACCCGGTTGACGGCGGTCACGCTCGGCTGTAACAACCACCGACAATCCTCCGATGGAGCAACGAAGGCATAACAACAGCGAGCCCAGGTTGTGCATGGAGTGACACTTAGCTACTATTCCGATGCTGGATATCACCCACTTTCGGGTGAACTTCACCCATCATGCGGCAGTAAGCGCGCTTAGTGTGACTAGAGGCGCTATAGTTGCGGCAACAGGGTGACTCCGGTGCATTTGACGAAGATCACTTAACTCTCCGAGATGGGTAGACACATGGTTCGCAAGATCGCCGCCACACTGGCCCTCGCCGCCGTCGGACTGCTGATGGCGCCGAGCCTTGCGTTTGCGTACCCGGCACCGCCGGTCACGCCGAACGCGTGGACGACCGCACCGACGGCCGAGACCTCCACCGTGGTGCTGGCCAGCACCGGCGCCGGCTTCAGCGTCGAGACCGCCGTCCTGATCGGTGCGGTTGTCCTGCTGGTCGGCGTTCTCCTGCTGGTCGTCGGGAATCGCGTCCGTCGGGCCAGCAGCCACCGCTGAACCAACCGAACCAACGAAAGCCGCGCCTCGAGCCCACGCTCGAGGCGCGGCTTTCGTTGACTGGTCGCCCATTCGGGTGAACACGGGCGTATCAAGCGGTATTTCCCGGGCAAATCGTGTCGATAACGGGAATGGCCTCGAATCCTGCGCGGCCGAACCGGCGAGGCAGGACAGTCCACCGGTTAATAGCAATTTCGCCGCGGGTGCCCTGAAACCAAGGGCATGCAGCGATACCGAATCGCGCTCGTTCGGGTTATTCCACCTTCATTCCGTCAGCAACCCGCGCCGCGCGCTACCGGCTCCCGACGGCCACCGGCACCAGATCCGCGAGCACGGTCGTGCAGTAGCTCAGCAGCGCCCTGTCCCGCAGCGCGCCGCCCCCCGTTCGGCCGCCCTCGGTCGGCGGGCGCAGGGTCAGCGTCGAGGTCAGCTCCCGGTACTTCGATCCGGGATAGAGCCGCGCCAGCCGCATTTGCCCGGACTCCGGCAACGTGATCGGCGACATCCGCAGACCTTGCGGGCCCAAGCGCGACCTCGGTCACCCCGAGCGATGCGGCACAGCTGGCGGAACGAGGCAACGGCGAGCAGGTTCTCCACCTGATCGCCCGGCGGCCCGTACCGGTCCACCAGCTCGTCCCGGACCGCATCGACGTCGGCGCTGGACAGTGCACCCGCGATCCGCCGGTAGGCGTCCAGCCGCAGCCGCTCGGCCGGGATGTAGTCGTGCGGAATGTTCGCATCGACCGGGAGTTCGACCCGGACCTCGGCCGGCTCGTCCTGCACCTCGTCGTCGCCGCCGGCCGCGGACGCTGCCTTCTTGAAGGCGGTCACCGCCTCGCCGACCAACCGCACGTACAGGTCGAACCCCACGCCGGCGATGTGCCCGCTCTGCTCGGCCCCGAGGATCGAGCCGGCGCCGCGGATCTCCAGGTCCTTCATCGCCACCGCCATGCCGGCGCCGAGATCGGAGTTCTGGGCGATGGTGGCCAACCGGTCGTGTGCCGTCTCGGTCAGCGGCTTCTCCCCCGGGTAGAGGAAATAGGCGTAGCCGCGCTCGCGGCCACGGCCCACCCGACCACGCAGCTGGTGCATCTGGGACAGTCCGAGCACCTCGGCATGATCGACGATCAGCGTGTTCGCGTTCGAGATGTCGAGCCCGGTCTCGACGATGGTCGTGCAGAGCAGCACGTCCCAATCCCGCGCCCAGAACCCATCGATGATCTTCTCCAGGCGATCCTCGGCCATCTGGCCGTGCGCCACGGCGATCCGCGCCTCCGGAACCGCCTCGCGGATCCGCCGGGCGACCGCCTCGATGTCGGACACCCGGTTGTGGACGTAGAAAACCTGTCCCTCGCGCAACAATTCGCGGCGGATCGCCGCGGCGACCAACTTGTCGTCGAACGCACCGACGTAGGTCAGGATCGGGTGCCGCTCCTCCGGTGGTGTGGTGATGGTCGACATCTCCCGAATACCGGCCAGGCTCATCTCCAGCGTTCGCGGGATCGGCGTGGCGGACATCGTCAGCATGTCGACGTGCGCCCGCAGCGCCGTGATGTGCTCCTTGTGTTCGACGCCGAACCGCTGCTCCTCGTCCACCACGACAAGGCCGAGGTCCTTCCACCGAATGGTGGGCTGCAACAGCCGGTGGGTGCCGATCACGATGTCAACGCTGCCGTCGGCCAGCCCCTTGATGGTTTGCGCGGCCTCGGTGTTGGAGGTGAACCGCGAGAGTCCCCGGATCGTGATCGGGAACGCCTCCATCCGCTCCGAGAATGTCGAGAGGTGCTGTTGCGCCAGCAGTGTCGTCGGCACCAGGATGACGACCTGCTTGCCGTCCTGCACCGCCTTGAAGGCCGCCCGGACGGCGATCTCGGTCTTGCCGTAGCCGACGTCACCGGAGATGACCCGATCCATCGGAATCGGCTTTTCCATGTCGGCCTTGACCTCGTCGATCGCGGCCATCTGGTCCGGCGTCTCGGTATAGGGAAACGCATCCTCCAGTTCGCGCTGCCACGGGGTGTCCGGCGCGAACGCGTGGCCCGGCGCGGAGGCCCTGGCCGCGTACAGCGCAACGAGCTTCGCGGCGATCTGCCGGACGGCCTTGCGCGCGCGCCCCTTGGTCTTTGCCCAGTCGGCACCGCCGAGCTTGTTCAGCGTCGGCACTTCCCCGCCCACGTACCGGGAGAGCAGGTCGAGCGCATCGGTCGGCACGAACAACCGGTCACCCGGGTGGCCACGCTTGCTCGGGGCGTACTCGACCACCAGGTACTCGCGGGTGGCGCCGCCGGCGGTCCGCTGCACCAGGTCGACGTACTTGCCGATGCCGTGCTGGGCATGCACCACGTAGTCGCCCGGCTTGAGCGACACCGGATCGACGGCGTTGCGCCGCCGAGTCGGCAACCTGGCGCCGGCCGCGGCCGGGTTCGCACCTCGGGTGCCGGTCAGGTCGGCCTCGGTCAGGATGGCCAAACCGGAATCGCGGAGCACGAAGCCGTTCTCCAGCCGGCCGCAGGCCACCGTGACAACGTCGGTCCTGGGCGCCTCGGGCAGGCCATTGCCCGCGACGATCACCCCGATGTCCGCCTCGGCGAGCCGCTCGCCGGCCCTGGCCGCGGTGCCCGCGCCGGCGACCACCAGGACGGTGGAACCGCCGGCCGCCTGCCGCTTGCGGGCGTCGGAGATCGCGGCCGCCAGCTCGCCGCGGTAGGCCGGCGCCGAGCCGACCGGCTGCTGCTCACCGTCGGCGGCGGCCGCTCCGGTCGCCGAGCCCTCGGCCGCCTCGCCGGTATCGAAGGGCGCGATGCGCCAGATCGGCAACTCGGCGTCCCGCACCGCGTCCAGCGTTTCCTCCAGCCCCCGGTACGCCGAGGAGCCCAGATCGATCGGCGCCCGGCCACCCGTCGCGGCGGCCATCCAGGAGGCGGCCAGGAACTCGTTGCCGGTTCTGACCAGGTCGGCCGGCTCTGGTTCTGATCCGTTCCGGGTCGGCGAGCAGCACGTGAGTACCCGGCCGGACCAGGTTCGGCAACAGTTCGAGGTCATCGCCGACGAGGACCGGGATCAGCGATTCCATGCCCTCGACGCTGATCCCGTTGGCCAGGTTGTCGAGCATCTGGGCCAGCGTCGGGTCGCCGGTGTGCTGGCTGGAGAGCTGCGCGGCGCGCGCCCGCACATCGGCGGTCAGCAGGATCTCCCGGCACGGGGGCGCGGTCACCTCATCGATCACCGACAGCGAGCGCTGGTCGATGACGCCGAAGGTGCGGAGGTCGGTGATCTCGTCGCCGAAGAACTCGATCCGCACCGGATGATCCACGGTCGGCGGGAACAGGTCGAGGATGCCGCCACGGACGGCGATCTCACCACGTTTCTCCACCATGTCGACCCTGGTGTAGGCCAGCGAGACCAACTGCTCGACGAGCTTGCCCAGATCGACCTCATCGCCGAGGCGCAGCGTCACCGGGGCCATCTCCCCCAGGTGCGGGGCCATCGGCTGAATCATCGACCGGACGGTGGCAACGACGACCGCCGGATAGCCGGCCGGATGCTGTTCCGGGTGTGCGATGCGCCGCAGCGTGGACAGCCGGCGTCCGACCGTGTCCGCGCGTGGCGACAACCGCTCGTGCGGCAGCGTCTCCCAGGACGGGAACAGCGCGACGTTGTCGTCGCCGATCAGGTCCCCGATCGAGGCGGCGGCGGCCTCCGCCTCCCGGCCGGTTGCGGTGACCAGCAGCACCGGGACGCCGCGCGATCCGCCCGACTCCGCGAAGCCATCGGCCAGCGTCGCGGCCACGAACGGCCTGATCGACGGCGGTCCGGTCACCGCCCGGGTGATCGAGCCGGTCGCGGATCGCAGGGAGCCGAAAAACGGATCATGCAAGCGCCGCGGCCAGCAGGCCTCGCAGCGCACCGAAACTCACCTGTCAGTACTCCTGTCTGAATTGCTCACACCACAAACCCCCCGCCGACTCCGGCGAGGGGTTGTCGATCCATCGTACCCAGGGCGGCGACAGCGGGCACCTGGATTGAACGTACCGGGCAGGTTCGGCCGGGTCGGGCGGCAGCACGGACAACGTCCCGGCGGACCCGCCTCGGCGCGCTCCGCGCGTGAGATGATGCCAGGGCGATCCGCCGTGGTGTAACGGCAGCACCTTGGATTTTGGTTCCAATGGTTCAGGTTCGAATCCTGGCGGCGGAGCGGCTCGCCTACCCCGACGTCCGACCATCAGCCCGCAAAGTCCTGCACTACCATCAGGTGCGTGCCCGTCGCAGCCGTGACGAGCCCACAGCTCGACGGTCCCCATGTGACGAGCCCGCCTCAAGCCGCAACGCCTTCTCGCAGAAGGGATGAGCTGTGCTCATCACGTCGTCCGAACCCCGACCGCCGTCGACGGCTCCAGGCTCGGCGACGATCTCCGCGGTGATCGTGCTGGCCGCGGGCGCCGGCACCAGGATGAAGTCCGGCCGGCCGAAGGTGTTGCACGAACTTGCCGGCAAGCCGATGCTCTGGCACGCGTTGAACTCGGCCGCCGGACTCGCGCCGGAGCGATTGGTGGCCGTGCTCGGTCATGGCCGCGATCAGGTCGGGAAGTTCCTGGCCGAATCCGCTGATCTGCCCCCCGTCGACATCGCCGTTCAGGACGAGCAGTTGGGCACCGGACACGCGGTGGCCTGCGCGACAGCCGTCACCGGCACCTTGACCGGGACCGTGCTGGTCACCTACGGAGACGTGCCGTTGCTGCAAACCTCGACCCTGTCCGCGCTTGCCGAAGAGCACGCGACCAGCGCAAACGCGGTGACGATCCTCACCGCGACGCTGGTCGACCCGACCGGGTACGGCCGGATCATCCGCAGCGACGCCGGCGACGTGATCGGCATCGTCGAGCAGAAGGACGCCGACGCCGACCAGCGGGCCGTTCGGGAGGTCAACTCGGGGGTCTACGCGTTCGACGGGGCGGTGCTCGCCGATGCCCTCGGCCGGTTGTCCGACGCCAACGCCGCCGGTGAGCGCTATCTGACGGACGTCGTCGGCATCGCCCGCGGCGACGGGCGCCGGGTCGGCTCGATGCAGGCGGTGGACGCGGTCGAGACGGAGGGGATCAACGACCGGGTCCAGCTCGCCGAGCTCGCCAGGGTACTCAACGCCCGGCTGGTCCGTCAGGCGCAGCTCAGCGGGGTCACCGTGCACGACCCGGCGACCACCTGGATCCACGCCGACGTCACGATCGGGCCGGACACCGAGATTCTGCCCGGCACCCAGCTGCAGGCCGGTACCACCATCGGCCGTGGATGTTCGATCGGACCGGACACGACGCTGATCGCGTGCGCAGTGGCCGACGGTGCGAGCGTCGTGCGTTCGCACTGCCACGGCGCCACCATCGGACCGAAAGCGACGGTCGGACCGTTCACGTATCTGCGACCCGATGCCGTGCTGCTGCAGGGCAGTAAGGCGGGCGCATTCGTGGAGATCAAGAAATCGACGGTCGGCCCAGGTTCCAAGGTTCCGCACCTTTCCTACATCGGCGACGCCACCATCGGGTCCGGCGCGAACATCGGGGCCGGGACCATCACCGCGAACTACGACGGCGACCACAAGTTCCCCACCGTGATCGGCGATGACGCCTTCGTCGGTAGTGACTCCACCCTGGTCGCGCCTGTCACCATTGCCGACGGCGCCTATGTGGCTGCCGGGTCCACCATCACCGAGGACCTCGGGCCGGGCGACCTTGGCATCGCCAGGGGCCGGCAGCATGTCGTGCCCGGTTGGGTGCTGCGTCGGCGGATCGGTTCCAAGTCCGCGTCGGCGGCACAGGCGGCGCTCGCCACGGCCGCCGTGATACTTACCAGACGCCCTCGTTCCTGACGCTGTCTTTCCCGACGGTCAATCGCCAAGCATCGCAACGACCCAAGGAGATCGCCCGGCGTGAGTTCCCTCTCGATCACGACCCGCAAGAGCCTCATGTTGTTTTCCGGGCGTGCGTACCCGGAACTGGCCGACGAGGTCGGCAAGTACCTCGATGTGTCCGTCACCCCGCAATCGGCGTACGACTTCGCCAACGGCGAGATCTTCGTCCGGTTCGAGGAGTCGGTGCGCGGGTCGGACGCCTTTCTGATCCAGTCGTGTGGGGTGCCGATCAACACCTGGGTGATGGAGACGCTGATCATGATCGACGCCCTGAAAAGGGCGTCAGCCAAACGGATCACGGTGGTCTTACCGTTTTATCCCTACGCCCGGCAGGACAAGAAACACCGTGGGCGGGAACCGATCTCCGCGCGACTGGTGGCCGATCTGCTCAAGACCGCCGGCGCCCAGCGGTTGATGACAGTCGACCTGCACACCGACCAGATCCAGGGATTCTTCGACGGACCGGTCG
>CAVOFW010000016.1:0-29193 GCA_963695045.1 uncultured Actinomycetota bacterium | reverse complement strand
CGATGCAACTCGGAAGGCGGAGCTGGTGCGGGAAAGGCGCATAAGGAGTTCATGGTGACCCAATCGGTGATGGAGCTGGCGAACGGAGAAAGGTGATCGTCGTGTCCCACAGATCTTTGGCCGCTCTGCCGGCGACGATCCCGACGCGCCCGCGGGGCAGGCGGATGATTTCGGCGTGCGGTATCACTCGGCTGACCGCGTCGACCCCTTCGGGCGGGGCGATGGAATCCTTCGCCGCGGACACCGAGAGGACGGGCACGGTGACGCGGTCCAATTCGATGAGTTGGTCTCCGACGTGGGCGGTGCCGTTGATGAGTCCGTTGCGGCCGGGCCCGAATTCCCGGTACATCTCGGCCAGTAGGCGACCCGGTGCGGGCACAGGATCGTCGACCCAAGTGGCCATCGTGCGGATGTCCCGTAGCCGTTCCACCGGTTGATCCAGCCGCGCCCACAGGTCGCTGGTGCGGCCGAGTTGACTGTTGGTGCCCGGGGCGAGCATTTCGAACCAGCTCTTGATGTCGACCGTGGGCACGAGCCGGGGTTGTTCGTAGCTTTCCCCGGGAAGTCCCATGCAGTGCGCGATCCACGGGATTCCGCCTTTGACGCCACCGTCGATGGTGGTGGTGAGCAGGGCGAGCCGGGAAACGGTTGCCGGGTGCAGCGCGGTGTACAGCAGGGCGAGGGTTCCGCCGAGGCAGTATCCGACGATGGAGATGGCCGTGGTGCCGGTCAGGGTGTTGATCCGGCGCACGCACCGGGCAATCAGGCCGTTCACGTAGTAGTCGAGGTCGGCGAACCGGTCGGCTTGGTCAGGTTCGCCGAAATCGATGACGTAGACGTCGAAGTTGGCGTCGGCGACGTGACCCACGAAAGACCGGCCGGGCAGCAGGTCCAGCACGAAGTACCTGCTGACGGGGGCGGAAACGAACAACACCGGCGGTCCTGTTCGGCGTTGCCCTGTGCTGTCGACGAGCCGGAGCAGGCGCAGCTTGTTGTCCTCGTGGACGACGATGTGCCGGCTGGCTCCGGAGCCGTAGTGCCCGGGAGTGGTGAGGACCTCTCGCAGTCGTTCCAGTTTGCGGCGGGCGCGGACGGACTGCTGCAATCGGTAGGCGAGGTCCCGGTCGTCCGGGAGGTGGGGGTCACGGAGCGACCGTCGGGGCCGGGTCGCCGAGCCGCACGGTGAGGGCATCCAGTGCCGCGGTCAGGGCGCCGACTTGTCCTTCGAGCCTGCGGAGGCGCGAACACGACCTCGTCGTTGGTCATGGTGGCATTGACGGATCAGGCTTGTACGGTTCGAAACTGCTTCCTGGATAGGGTTTCCCGGCCAGCAGGGACCGCGCATGGCGTTGCCGACGTGGGTGAGGAACTGTTCGTCCGCTGCCGCGGCGTCGGTGTAGGACAGCAGCAGCTGCTGCCAGTTCTGTTGCTCGGTTTCCCACTGTTGGGTCAGCGTCGGTGTGGGCTGTTCGCCGTGCTGGTCTTGATGTTCGGTCACGATCTTGTCCTTTGACGTGTCATGTGGTGACCTTGTCGGCGCCGTCTGGTGGCCGGCGCCGAGAAGGATGGCCCTGACCTGCTGACTTTGTTCGGCGATCGCCCGGCAGGCGGCCTCGGTGTCACCGGACCGCAGGGCCGCGATGAGGGCGGTGTGCTCATCCATCACGGCGCGAGCCTCGGGCAGCGCGCTCGTGATGGTTTCCCGGCATGAGCCTCGGGATACCGAAACCGGTGTAGATCGCCTGCACCGCAGGGTTGTCCAGGGTTTCGATGAATGCCCGGTGGTAGGCGTCGTCGGCTCGGACGTAGCGATCCACATGAGCGTCGTCGTCGCCGCGCAGCAATGGTGTCCGGACCAGCAGCCGCGCGGACAACAGCTCACGGTCGGCCTCGGTCGATCTGTCGCCGACCAACCGCAGCACCCCGATCTCCAGGGCCGCCCGGGCGTCGAGGGCCTCTGCGAGCGCAGCCCGATTCAGCCGCGGGGAACGGGTGACGGCACCGTCTGCGGGCTCCTCGCCGGTGGCTGAACGCCGCGCCGCGGCAGTGCTGCTGTTCGCGTGCGCCTTGTCGGCACGCCCAGCGCCAGTCTGACCCGGCTTTGAGATGCCTCCGTCCAGGTCAGGATCGCCTGGCTGGGCGCCCTGCGCGTTGCCCGCCGCCACGGCGTCGGTGAGCCGTTCGTGCTGGGCGATGGCCTGCTCGCTGGTCGCATCCGAAGACTGCAAGGCCTTCTCGAACAGTTCCCGCAAACCGAGCCGGCGGAATGCGTCCGACAGCGGCTCGCTGTCGGCCAGGTCGATGAGGTACTGGTGGTAGGCCTGGTTGGCGTCGAGGAACGCGCCGCGGTCAACGTAGTGGCCGTCGGCGCGAACCTGGGTGAGCATCGTCTCCAGTCGCCGGTACAGGCCCACTGCGCGGCCCGCGCGGACCTGCGCACCGCCGGCCAGCATCGACACCACACCGAGTTCGAGGACCGCACGGGCTTCGACCGCCGCCCTGAGGTCTTCGTAGCGGACGTCCGGAACCGTTGCGGCTGCGGCACTTTCCTGGAAGACGCGCCGCAGGACCTTTCCGCTGGCGTTTTTCGGGATCTCGTCGGTGATCTCCACCATCCGCGGGTATTTGTAGGCGGCCATCCGTTCCCGGGCGAAGGCTTTGATGTCGTCGGCGGTCGCCTGGGCACCGGCCTTCAAACTGACGTAGGCCTTGACGGTCTCACCGCGGTAGGCGTCGGGCACACCCACCACGGCGGCCTCCAACACCGCCGGATGCTGGTAGAGCACCTCTTCGACCTCCCGCGGCCACACCTTGAAGCCGGAGGCGACGATCATGTCCTTGGCCCGGTCGACGAGGTAGAACCAGCCGTCCTCGTCCATGAAGCCGACGTCCCCGGTGCGCAGGTACCCGGCGGTGAGGGCTTCGGCGGTTTCCTCGGGTTTCTGCCAGTACCCGGGGATGATCTGCGGACCGGTGATGTGGAGTTCACCGATCTCGTGGGCGCCGGCGGTGGCGCCGTCCTCGGTGATCACCCGAACGTCGGTGTTGAAACCGGTACTCCGACGGACACCACCCCGGTCGTGGGATCGACCGGTGGTTGCTGGCCGAAGGGGGTCATGTGGGTGGGGGATGTCGCCTCGGTGAGTCCGTACATCGGGTGGATCCGGGTTCCGGTCCGGCGGTGCCAGTCGTTCAACGCGGCGACGGGTGTGGGTGCGCCGCCGGTGTAGACCTTGGTGAGCGTCGACAGGTCGTATTTGTCGATTGCCGCGCTGTTCAGTAGCGCGATGAACGCGGTCACCGCGGACACGGTGAAGGTGGTGCGGTACTGCTCGGCCAGCCGGCAGGCTTCGTCGGCGTCGAATCGGTAGAACAGCACCAACGGTGAACCGGTCAGCGCGGCCAGTGATAGGTGGCCGATCAGGCCGGTGACATGGAACAGGGGGGCCAGGCCGAGGATAGGGTCCTGCGGTCCGAGTTGCAGCCATTGCTGGTAGACCGTGGTCGCGAAGACCACATTGCGGTGGGTGTTGGTGGCCGCCTTCGGTGCACCGGTGGTGCCGGAGGTGTAGACCATCAGGGCGATGTCGTCGCCGGTGAGTTCCAGCGGTGGTGGAACCGAGTTGTGGTGCTGCGCCAACAGGTCCAGCAGTCGAACGCTGCCGGCACAGACTGCCGGTTCGATTCCGCGGAGCAGCATGGGGTCGTCGGTGGTGGACAGGAAGTCGCGCGCCGAGGTGGTGATCGTCGTTTCCACCGCGGTAGCAGGCAGCGATTTCACCGCGACGTCGTCGTACAGGTCGTCCAGGCAGATCAAGACCCGGGTGCCGGAGTCGACCAGGATCTTGGTCAATTCCCGGTCCCGGAGCATCGGGTTGCAGGGGACGACCACGGCGCCGCATTTCCAGGCCGCGAGCAGGGTGATCATGGCCTGCGGCACGTTCTGCAGGTACATGGCGACCCGATCACCGGGTTCGACTCCGGCGTCGATCAGCCCGACGGCCAGCGCCGATGACGCCTGATCGATCTCCTCGGCGGTGATGTGGGTGTCGAAGTAGTGGATCAGGGGTGCCTGGGGGGCCCGGTGCAGGGTGTTGGTGAACATCTGCAACGCGTTGGTGCGCGGCCGGTTCGGTGGTTGCGGGCAGCCCGCCGTACAGCCCCAGCCAGGGTTTGGCCGTCACGGTCATGTGAATCTCCTTGTGGCAGCGGGTCTACGGAAAAAGGGGTGCCGTCAGCGACGGACCGCGCCGATCCGTGCGGTCCGCAGGGGGTTGGGAGGATCAGGACTGCGGGTTGTTCAGGGTCGAGAGCCGCCGCATGAATTCCTGCTGCTGTTCGGTGATCTTTGCCAGGTACACCCGGTTGATCTCGGCGATCTCCTCCGCGGTGGGAAATGCCGGGAACGCCGCCGGTGTCGGGGCCTGCGGGAATGTCGGGACCTGCGGGATCGCGAACTGCGGGAATGACGGAACCTGTTGTGGTGTTTGCGATACCGCTTCAGTGGTCGCCGCGAGCTGAGTTTGCCAGGCCTTGATTCCGGCCAGGTAGGCCTCCTGCTGGGCCTTGAGCATCTCCAGGTTCTGCTCCTGCATGTCCTGCCATTGCTGCTGGGGGGTCGTCATGATTCAGTCCTCCGGTGCGGTAGGTACGGGTGTCGGTGGGGTGGTGACTCGGCTGCGGGTGACCTGGGCGATGGCGGCCCAGTCGTGCTCACCCAGGCCCATGTCGATCGCGGCACGGAAAATGTCGTCGAGAACCGGTGCGGTCGGCAGGTCCAGGCCGACCTGCGCGGCCGCCGTCCGGGCCAACCGCAGGTCCTTGGCACCCAACACGGTGCTGAATGCTGCTGGGAGGTAACGGGTTTGGGCGATCTCCCGGCCGTACCCGCTGTACACCGGACCGGGGAAGAAGCTCTCGGAGGTCAGGTCCACCAGGACGTTGGGGTCCAGACCGTGCAGCTCGGCCAATGCCTGGGCCTCGGCCATCGCCTGCAGGGCGTGGATCAGCAGGTAGTTCATGGAGATTTTCGCGACGTTCGCCTGCCAGGGCCGGTCACCGAACCGCCAGGTCTTCTTCCCCAGGGAGGTCAGCACCGGTTCCAGGGACTGCAGCAGTTCGGCGTCCCCGGCGGCGAGCAGATTGAGTTGCCCCTGCTCGGCGACGGGTGGCCGACCCAGCACCGGTACCGCGAGGTACCCGACACCGGCCGCGGCGTGCCGGCTTGTCAGCTCCTGCGCGATGTCCAGTGACACCGTCGCCAGATTGACGTGCACGGACCCAGGTGGTGCTGCCTGCAACGTTTCCTGGCTGAACACGTCGTCCACGGCGGCGTCGTTGGCGAGCATCGACAGCACCGGCCCGGCGGTGAACGCCTCCTCGATCGACGTCGGCACGTCGCGCGCCCAGTGCGACCAGGTCGTCACCGGCGGCGGGGCTACGGTTCCAGACCGTGACCTGATGACCCTGGTCCAGCAGTCGCCGCACCATGGCCTGGCCCATGCTGCCCAATCCTGCGAATGCGACGGCGCTCATTGCTGGGCTTCGACTTTGGCCTTGCCGTTCGACCGCGATTCGGTGAGCTCGCCGCGGCCGGCGGCGGTGTTCAGATGGGACTGGGCGTTGCGCAGGTTGGGCAGTGCCCCGCCGACGGAGAAGTACCGGGGTCCGGCGACGAGCAGGTCCTCCGCGGGGAACTTGGTGATCACCTCGCACCCGTCGGCGGTCACCACGAGCTCCTCCTCGATGCGGGCTGCGCCGATCCCGTCGGCCGACGGCCAGTAGGTCTCCAACGCGAAAACGTTTCCCTCCACGATGGTTTCGGGGTTGTCCAGGGACACGAAGCGGGAGAAGATCGGCTTCTCCCAGATCGACAGGCCCAGGCCGTGACCGTACTGCAGCGCGAACGCCGCCTCCTCGTCGGGGAAGCCGAACTCCTTGGCGGTCGGCCAGACCTTCACGATGTCGGCGGTCGTGGCCCCCGGCTTCACCAGGGCGATGGCTTGGTCCATGTACTCACGGGCGATGGTGTAGGCGTCGCGCTGGGCCGGGCTCGCGGAACCGACGGCGAAGGTGCGGTAGTAGCAGGTGCGGTAGCCCTGGAAGCTGTGCAGGATGTCGAAGAACGCGGGGTCACCCGGGCGGATCAGCCGGTCGGAGAACACGTGCGGGTGCGGGGAGCAGCGTTCCCCGGAGATCGCGTTGACTCCTTCGACGTATTCCGATCCCAGGTCGTAGAGCTTTTTGGAGACCAGGCCCACGCACTCGTTTTCCTTCACCCCGGGGCGCAGGAACTGGTAGAGGTCCTCGTAGGCGGCGTCCACCATCGACGCGGCCTGGGTGAGCAAGGTGATCTCGTCCTGGGTTTTCACCCGGCGGGCTTCCATGAACGCCTGCTGCCCGTCGATGACGGTGATGCCCTCCGCCTGCAGCGCGAAGAGAATGGGCAACTCGATGACGTCCACGCCCGAGCGGGGCGTCCAGCAACCCGTATTCCGCGAGCTCGTCCTTGATCTTCTGCGCGACCTTCTGCGCGACACCGGAGTCGGGGTGGAACGCGCCGCGAAGGGTGGAGATGCCGGCCCTGGCACCGTCCACCTTGCGGGGTCGTTCGGCGCCGTGGTGCGGGGCGTGCGGATCGGCATCGGCTTCCATGCTGGTGGTCTGCAGCCACGGGTTGCGCTGCTGGTGGTGTTTGGCCGCGGAGCCGAAATCCCAGGAGATCGGGTCGGAGTGCCGGGTGATGAGCGAGAACCGGATCAGCTTGTCCATCGCCCAGGTGCCGATGTGGGTCGACGTCATGAACCGGATATTCGAGAAGTCAAAAGCGAGCAGGGCGCCCATCTCGGACTTCTCGAGTTCGGCCCGCAGTTTCTGCACCCGCTCACGGCGCAGCCGGTCGTGGTCGACGCGGGTTTCCCAGTCAACGGCCGTGGTGCCGTGGGTGGCGGTGTTCATGAAAGCGTTCCTCTCCGGTCAATCGTGATGCGCCGGTCAGCGGTCGTGCTGAATCGGCGGGCGAGCATGGTCTGTTCAGATCCTGGCTGCGGCCAGCCGGTCAGCGGCGGCGAAGCTGCGAAGAACCGCGTCGTGGACGCCGCGCAGACCCGGCCTCCAACGGCATGCCGCGGAGTTCGTCGGAAATGATCTCCACCCCCCACGGCCCGGTGAAGTTCAGCGCTGCGACGGCGTTGATGAAGGCGGGGACGTCGAAGTCGCCGTCACCGGGGAACACCCGGCTGTTGATGGTGTCCTCCCACAGAGTGCCCACCAGATCCGTTCGACCGTCGTCGATTTCGATGCCGAAGACGTATTCGGGTGGGGTGATCCTGGCGATGTCGTCGAAGCTGGTGCCAGCGCGGTGGATGTGCCAGATGTCCAGCATCAGCCCGCCGTTGGGGTGGCCGACGGTGGTGACCAGGTCGACGGCCGATTGCAAGGTGGGCAGGTGCGAGAACGGTGAGGGCTCCAGCGCGATTTTCACACCGGCCGCGGCCGCGTCACTGGCCAGCCGGTCGAATTCCTCGGCGAGCAGGTCTTTGTCCGGCCCGGGATCGGTGATGTCCTGCACCGACAACAGGGTGGGGTCGAGGCCGCACCCGGCTTTGATGTGCCTGGCTCCCAGAATCGGTGCGGCGTCGAGCATCTCACGGCGAAGCAGGTCTGCCTGGGTGCGCTGGTCACCGGTGGTCCACCAGTCGCCGATGAACTCCAGCTCGACGTGGTCCAAACCGTTGTCCCGCAGGATCCGCGCCACCTCTTCCAGGCCGAGGTCCTGGCGGATCTCGATCAGATCGTTGTGCCAGATACCGATGCCCTGCCAACCGGTGCGGGCGGCTGTCTCGATCCGGGTGCGGATGTCGATGGGGCTGGTGTCCGGTTCCCACAGGGGCGCCGTGTTGCCGCCGGACGTCCAGCAGGAAGCAATGAGATCGGGAACGGCGGTCATCATCCGACTCCCGTCAGGGCAGGCTGGGTGGTGTTGAACGCGGCGTCGGGCCGTAGCAGGATCTTGATGTCCCGGCCGGGTTCCTCCGCGCGTTGGATGGCTTCCACGCATTCGGAGAACGGCAGGACGGAGGAAACGATCGGGGTCAGGTCCAGGCCGGTGTTTTCCACGAACCGGAGGGCGACCGGCCATACCGCGGCCGGGGCACCGACCGAGGTGGTGACGGTGAGGTCGCGGTCCTGGACCAGGCCGAGACGGGCGGCGGATGGACGTGGTCGGGAGATGCCCATCAGCACGACCCGCCCGCCGTGGTCGGCGCTTTCCAGTGACGCGGCCTGGGCGGCGGCGACGCCGGAGGCCTCGATGACCAGGTCGGCGAACCGCCGGCCGGTGCTTGCCTCGATCTCGTCGAGGTTGGCCTCTACCCCGAGAAGCGGGTCGACGGCGCAGCTCGCGCCGATGGCCAGGGCCTTTTCCCGGCGTAGCGGGCTGGGGTCGAACACCACGACGGTCGCGCCGCTGGTCGCGGCCTGCATGACCGCGGTCAGCCCGATGGCACCGAGCCCGAAGATGTGCACGGTCTGCCCGGCGTGTACGCCGCCGACCTTCTGCATGGTGTTCAGCACGCAGGCGAAAGGCTCGATCAGGGCGGCATTCTGCAGTGATACGGAATCCGGGACGGGCATGCACATGGCTGCGGGCACGGTGAAGACATCACCCATCGCGCCGTCTTCGGTGACCCCGAACCATCGGTTGCCGCCCATGTCGCCGTGCCCGATGATGCGGTCGCCGACGGCGAAACCGGTGACGTCCGGCCCGACCTCCTGCACCGTTCCTGACCATTCATGGCCGAGGGTGTGCGGGAAGCCGATCGGGAAGTTCTCCGGCATCTCGTCGTGCAGCTGCTCCAGGTCGGAGCCGCAGATGCCGACGTAGGCCGGGAGCACGAGCAGTTCACCGGCGCCGGGTGAGGGGGTGGCGCGTTCGGCGTAGCGGACGCTGATGACGCCGGCGGATTTCTCCACCAGCACGACGCCGATGGACCCGGGGGCGCAGGCGCCGGGGGCGGGGGATGGGTTGGTCATGGTCGGTCCTCTCAGACGGTGGTGAAGCCGCCGTCGACCACCAGTGCCGCACCGGTGATGTACGAGGCGTCGGTGGATGCCAGGAAGGTGATGGCGGCGGCGACTTCGGCGGCGCTGCCGGCGCGGCCCAACGGGGTCGCATCGACCAGGCCCTGGGAGATGGCCGGATCCTGTGGTGCCGTCAGCGGGGTTTCGATCAGGCCGGGATGAACGCTGTTGCAACGGATCCCGGCCTTGGCGAAGCTGGCGGCGGCGTTGCGGGTGATGACGGTGACGGCGCCTTTGGAGGCCTGGTACGCCGACACCCCGGCCGCGCCGACCAGTCCCCAGATCGAGGAGGTGTTCACGATGGCGCCGCCGCCGGCTTCGGTCATTGCCGGTACCACGCTGCGGATACCGAGGAAGACACCGGTCTGGTTGATGGCGACGATCCGGTGGTAGTCCTCGAGGGCGATGTCGACGATGTTCTCGTAGGACCCCACCAGGCCGGCGTTGTTGACCAGCACGTCGATGCGACCGTGCTCGGCCAGAACGGAGGAAACCACCTCCCGCCAGGCGGCCTCATCGCTGACGTCGTGCCGGACGAAGCTGATCTTGCTGGTCACGTCGTCGGGCACTGGTTCGGCCGGGTCGGTTGACAGGTCGAGCACCACGACGGTGGCGCCTTCCTGTGCCATGCGGATGGCGGCCGCCAGGCCGATTCCGCTGGCGCCGCCGGTCACGATGGCGACCTGGTCGGCGAAGCGCTGCGGGGATGTCATGCGAAGCCTCCGAGGGGTGGGTCGAGGTCGAAGGGGTCGGCCGGGCGATCTTGTCGCGGACCGGTTGGTGCGCGGGTAGCTGGTTCAGCCGATCGCCCGTACCGTGCCGCCGTCGACGCCGAGGGCGGCGCCGGTGGTGAAGCCCGCGGCAGGGGAGGCGAGGAACACCACAGCGTTGGCGACCTCATCGGGTCGTCCGATCCGGCCCAGGGGGATGCCGCGGTCCTTCACGAGCTCGGCGAGGGCCTCGTCGCCCTTCTTGCCGTAGGCGTCCTCGATGGTGCCCAGGAAACCGCCGGGCTTCCACCAGAACGGGGTCCAGATCGGGCCGGGGCACACCGAGTTCACCCGGATCGCTGGTCCTTGCGACAGAGCCAGCGACTGGGCGACGCTGAGCATCGCGGCCTTGCTCGCCGCGTAGTCGACGATCGCGGGTTCGGGCTGCTTGCCCAGATCGGAGGCGACGTTGACGACTGCCCCGCCGCCGCGTGCCTGCATCAGCGGCAGTAGTTCGCTGCAGGTGCGGACCATGGCGAAGAAGTTCAGTTCGAAGGTGCGGTGCCACTGATCGTCGTCGATGTCCTCGAAGTTCAGGATCTTCCCGGCTCCGACGTTGTTGATCAGGATGTCCGGTGCGCCGCCGAGTGCCTCGACGCCGGCCTTGGCCGCGGTTCGGCATCCTTCGAGAGTCGACAGGTCCTGCACGAAAGTGGTGACTGAGCTGAGGTTTTCCTCCGACACGTAGCTGTTGAGGGTGTCGCCGTCGAGATCGACCGCGAAGACGGTGACACCCTCCGCGGCAAGCAGCCGGACGATGTCCTGGCCGATTCCCATAGCGGTACCGGTGACGTAGGCGGTCTTGCCGGAAAGTCCGAGATCCATTGCTGTTGTTCCTTTGTCGTCGCTGACTTGGTAGGTGGATCGGTGATCTGACTGAAAGGTCAGCCGGCTCGTTTGCCGCGCTTGCTGGTGAGCTGCCCGAAGACCAGGGCGCCCAGGATGATGACGCCGTACACGGCGTTGATCCAGAACGACGGCACATTCGACAGAGTCAGGATGTTCTGAATGATGCCGAGCAGCAGCACACCGGTAGCGGCGCCGAGCATGGTGCCCCGCCCACCGTTCAGGCTGATCCCGCCGATGACGGCCGCGGCGAACACGGTGAAGATCATGCCGTCACCCTGGTTGGCGGTCACCGAGGCGATCCGGCCGGTCAGCATCAGGCCCGCCACCCCGGCGATAAGGGCGCCGACAACGAACACCCCAATCGTCAGGCGCAGCGTGTTGACACCTGCGGCCCGCGCCGCGGCTGGGTTGCCACCCATGGCGTAGATGCGGCGACCGGTGGGGTGATGTCGCATGAAGACCGCCGCCAGGATGAACGCAACCACCACGATCCAGACCTGCACGGAAATCCCGAGCAGCTTTGCGCTGCCCAGCACCCGGAACAGGAACGGCAGGCTGGAAAAGGTCTGGCCGCCGGAGATCCCCAGGGTGATCCCGCGGAGCAGGATCAGCATCGCCAGGGTCACCATGAAGGCGTTGAGCGCCAGTTTGCCGATCATGAAGCCGTTGAACAGCCCGATCGCGGCGCACACCACGAACATGATGACGATCGCCAGGATGGGGCTGAGCTCCCAGCCCAAACCACCCACTGTGGCCGGCATGACCAGCCAGACGGCCAGCATCGGTCCCAGGCCGACGACCGATTCCAGGGACAGGTCGAAGTACCCGGAGATCAGGATGATGCTCTCGGCGATCACGACCATGCCGAGGACGGCGGAGACAACCAGGACGTTGTTGACCAGGTTGTTCACGGTCAGGAACCGCGGGGTCAGGATCGCACCGATGATGATGGCGACCACGATGACCGGTAGCAGAACCAGCTCGCGGAGCCAGCTGACCCGGTCCAGCGGATTCCGTTTGGCTTTGGGTGCGGCACCAGGGCTTTCTGCGCCGACGGTGGTGGTGGTTGTCATGCGGAGCTCTCCTTTGAGGCGCCGACCGGCGCGGCCGATAGCGGATGACTGGTGCGGAACAGGAAGTTCGAGGTCGTCGTCACTTGGTTGACCCGCTGGTTGCGAGATGGCCCTGGACTGACGCGACGAGGGTTCGTTCGTCCCACCCGCGGGGGATCTCTTCGTGCTTTTCTCCCTTGAACATCACGACGACCCGGTCGCAGATCTCCAGGTCGACGTCGTCGGCGCTGCAGATCACGACCGCGCAACCGGTCTGGGCGAGTTCTTTCAGGGTGCGGTAGATGGATTCCTGGGCGGTGACGTCGACTCCGGCCGTGGGGTGGATCAGGATCAGCACGGTGGGGTCGGAGGCCAGTGCCCGGGCAAGGACGACCTTCTGCTGGTTGCCACCGCTGAGTTCTTCGGTGCTCTGAGTGGGGCCGGCAGCCTTGATGCTCCACGCGCTGGCCAGGGTGTGGTACTGCTTGACCCGACGGCCCGCGTTGATGAAGCCGATCTTGTTCCGCAGCCGGTCCAGGACGGTCATTGTCGAGTTCTCTTCGTTCGACATGCCCGGGACGAAGCCGCTGATGTGCCGGTCCTCCGGGGCGAAACCGATTCCGGCGTCGATGCATTCGCGGATGCTGCCCCCGCGGATCTTCTTGCCGTTCACCTCGATGGTGCCGGCCGTGGGCGCGACCAGGCCGGCCATCGCCTCGGCCAGTTGAACGTGCCCGGCCCCGTCGAGACCGGTGAAGCCGACACATTCCCCGCGCCGGATCTGTAGGTCCACACCATTGACCCGGGCGCCGACCTTCAGCCCGGTGACCGAGATCGCGACCGCCGCGTCGCTGGCATCGACCGATGCGGTCAACGCCGCGGCGTGTTCGGGATCGGCTGCTTCCTCCGCTTCGGCTCGTTCGGCGGCCTGGCCGACCATCAGGTCCACGATCTTCTGAACGGTCAAGTCGGCGATGGACTCGGTGGCGATGTCACGCCCATCCCTGAGCACGGTGACCGAGTCGCAGACCTGGAACACCTCGTTCAGGTGGTGGGAGACGTAGATCAGGCTGACGCCGCGTGAGCGTGCAACGGCGATCTGCTGGAACAACTGTTGACAGCCGCCCTCGTCAAGCCCGGCGGTGGGCTCGTCCAGCAAGAGGATCTTCGGGCCGCGGGCAAGTGCGCGGCAGATCTCGACGACCTTGCGTTCCACCGGCTCCAGATCGGCCACGGTGCGATCGGCGATATGTTCGAAACCCCAGTCCGCCAACAACTTTCGTGCCCTGACCCGCATGGCGGCCCAATCGACGCGGCCGCCGGACTTCTTGGGGTAGTCACCCAGGCTGATGTTCTCGGCGGCGGTGAGATCCGGCACCAGCGTGCTCTTCTGGTAGACGCAGGCGATGGTGGAGCTGCCCGCTCCTTCGGCGGGTCCGCCCTCGGTGCCGTGCACCTCGACCGTTCCCTGGTCGGGGTTCACCAACCCGGTCAGCACACCGATCAACGTCGACTTGCCTGCCCCGTTGCGTCCCAGGAGCGCCCTGGACTCGCCGCGCCGGACCTGAAGGCTGACTCCGGCCAGGGCCACGGTGGGCCCGTACTCCTTGCGAACACCTTGGATGTTGATGGCGAAATCTTCTGCGGCGACTGTCATTTCGTCCTCTCAGGCATGGCGCTGAGGAGGGTTTCCGACGGCGAGCCGCACCCCAAGGGTGGGGTGCACGCCATCAGGCGGCGGTTCGTCATGCGAAGCTCCCTTGCTCCTGGTGTCACGTGGATCGGCAAACGGCTACGACGTGATCGTCGGGACGCTTGAGGGTGAACACCGTGCCGTCGACCTGCCTATTCGGCATCGACGCACGTTTAACGCTTCTTAACCGCAAACGATTGTGGTAAGTATGGCCGTGGGGTTTTGCGGTGTCAATAGGCTGGAGCCAGGCTTTTTGAGCGCCTGCCGATGGAACCTGGGAAGTCGCAACTTGTATGTGCGCGGTGCTGGCTGTGGATCGTTTGCGGAGTAGGCTCCCCGTATGGTTGCCACGCTGCGAGACGTCGCCGAAGCTGCCGGAGTTCATCCGGGCACAGTGTCGCGGGCGTTGAACAATCCCGTCGAAGTCAGTGCCAAGACCGTGGCCAGGGTCCGTAAGGCGGCCGCGAAACTCGGTTACGTCCCGAATCCCAACGCCCGTGGACTCAAGACCAGCCGATCAAACCTGCTGGGCGTGGTGGTACCGGACCTGACGAACCCGCTGTTCCCGCCGATCATCCGCGGCATCGACGACACGGTCGCCGAGCGCGGGTTCAGCGCCGTCATCGTCAACACCGACACCGACCTCGATCGGGAGGAACAGCAGGTCAGAGCGCTGCGGGCGCGACAGGTTGACGGGCTGCTGGTCTGCACCGCGATGTTGGACCATCCGCTGTTCCAGCGGTTGCACGACGAGAAGTTCCCGCTCGTGTTCCTGGTCCGGACGATGGCCGATCCAGGGGTGTCGTCGGTCACCGGCGATGACTCGGCGGGTATCGCGATGGCGGTCAACCACCTGGTGCAGCTGGGGCACCGGCGCATCGCCCATGTCGCCGGCCCACAGGACAACAGCGCCGGCGTTCGCCGGCGCCGCGCCTACGAAATGGCCCTGCGGGATCATGATCTTCCGGTGGATCAGAACCTGATCGTGATCGCAGACCAGTTCCAGGAAAGCGGAGGCGTCGTGGCTGCTGGTCGACTGTTGGACTCCGGTGCCGACTGCACCGCGGTCGTCGCGGGCAACGACCTGCTCGCGTTCGGCGTCTATGACGCGCTGACGGCACGGGGTCTTCGCTGCCCGCAGGACATGAGTGTGACCGGGTTCAATGACATGCCCTTCCTGGACAAGATCTCACCCCCGCTGACCTCGGTGAACGTCCCACGCTACGAGATCGGCGTGCAGGGCGCCCGGCTGATGTTGGAGGCCTTGACCACCCCGAAGACCTATCTCCCGCGTTCGGTCCGGCTGCCGGTGGAACTCGTGGTTCGTGGTTCGACTGCGGAGGTCGGTCGGCGGGCCAGCGTGGTGAACCCGCCGCAGATGGACGTCCTCACGGCCTGAGTCACACCGATCTGAGCGCCCGAAATGGCGACTTGGGTTTCCTGCTTGCCCGGTGTGCTTTTGTCAGCGTTGTCGTGGGTAACGCCGCTACCGGAACTCGGGAATGATGTTCTCTTCCCGGTACCGGTCGAACAGGCGCTTGAACGCCGCCTCGGTACTGACGTACTCGGTGAAGCCGGCAAGCCGGCTCTTGGTCATCCCGGTGATGACCTCGGTTTCCAGGCCGAGGTCGCTGTCGCTGTGCCAGAACGCCGCGACGCGGTCCAGGCGCGGTTCGACCAGGCCCTCCCGTTCGACGATCCGCTGCCACACATCCTGCTTGCCGGCCATCTGTTCGACCGCGGTGCGGGGCTTGTCGACGAAACCCTCCCAGTCCACTCCGAGGTACTGCGCCAGCTTCGGCCACAGCACCCGCCACCGGAACACTTCACCGTTGGCCACGTTCCACGCTTCGTTGCCGATCCCGGGGGTGGTGGAGGCCCAGATCATCTGTTTGGCAACGATGGTCGAATCGGAGACGTCGGTCAACCCGTTCCACTGGGTGTCGGAACCGTTGAAGATCAGCGGTTGGCCGAGTTCCTTGCAGATGGCGGCCTGAACCGCGACGGTCAGGGCGAAATTCATCACGTTCCCGAGCGCATGCCCGCTGATGGTGTGGGCGCGGTGCACGCTCCAGGTGAAGTTGTCCCGCTCTGCGGCGGCGAACATCGCGTCTTCCTGGTCGTAGTAGAAGTTCGCGACGTCCTGCCGCCCAGCTTCTTCGGTGAAGGGGGTGTCGGCCATTTCGCCGGTTCCGTAGGCCTCGAAGGGTCCCATGTAGTGCTTCAGTCCGGTGAGCAACGCCGCGTGCTGCACCGATCCGCCGGGAGCGAGGGCGTCGAACAGGTCACGGACCATGGCGCCGTTGACCACGCAGTTCTCGGCTTCCGTCGGCATCCGCGCCCAGGACGTGTAGAAGACGTGGGTGGGGCGGATGTCGGCCAGTGCTGCGGTCAGGCTTTGCGGGTCCCGCAGGTCGGCGATCACCGGAATGACGCGTTCGTCGAGTCGTCCCGGGGTGCGACAGAGGCCGTAGACCGTCCAGCCACCGTCGGCGAGCAGTTGTTCGGTGACCGCCGAGCCGGCGATACCGCTGGCCCCGACGATGAGGGCGGCCCGGTCAGGGCTCGGTGTAGTCATCGATGCGCTCCTTGCTAGTCAGGTGCGCCGGTTCTTGAGGGGCTGGGAAACAGATGGGCTGGTTCCGGATGTCGACGTGAGACCAGGAACCAGCCCATCTGTCAGCGATCAGGAAGCGGCGTTGCCCCAGAGGTCGGGATCATCGACGTTGGCGGTGGTGACCACGGGGGAGGGCAGCAGGTCGGCGAGATTGCCCTTGTACTCGACGATCTGGCTGTCGTGGTCGGTCGGGCCGGCCTGCTGGGTCTTGCCCGCGATGGCGTCCTGCAGGTACTGGACGGCGAAGGTGGCGTAGTCATTGATCGGCTGCGAGATCACCGCGTCAACCTGGCCTCCGCGGATGCCGGCGAGCGCGTTGGCCCCACCGTCGATGGTGACCAGCCCGATGTGACCGTCCTGGCCGGCGGGCACCCACTTGCTCAGGTTCTGCATCTGGTTGGACACCGAGTCCAACATGACGGCGTCACTGGCCAGGAAGACGGCATTGACGTCGGTGGTGCTCAGCACCGTCTGCGCCTGGTCGGCGGCCTGAGCGGATTTCCAGTCGGTCGGCTTGGCGATGATCTCGACGTTCGGGAAGCTGGCGGCCATGCAGTCAGCGAAGCCCTGGTGGCGATCGGCGCCGCTGGAGGTCCCCAGATCACCCTGGAGCTCCAGAACGATGCCGCTGTCTCCGGTCAGCTTGCCGATCTGTTCACATGCGCTCTTGCCCATCGCCACGTTGTCGGCGCGGACGTTCATGTAGATCTTTCCGCCGTTGGCGGCGGTGTCGACGGTGACAACCGGGATGTTGGCGGCGTTGGCAGAGGCCACCGCGTTGGCCACCGCGTCGCTGTCGGCCGGAATGGTGATGATGCCCTGGACACCTTGGGTGACCAGGCTGTCGAAGTCGCTGACCTGCTTTGCCGGGTCTCCACCAGCGTTGGTGGGTGGCAGCATGTTCAGGCCTTGGGTGCCTGCCTCCGCGACCACCGAGTTGACCAGCTGCACGGTGAACGGATTGTCCAGCACCGCGGCTGAGAAGCCCACGGTGGCGCCGCTGGCGTCACCGCCGGCGGCCGCGCCGCCGCTTGCCGCCGTGGAACCGCCGGCGGCGGCGGTGCTGGCCTTGCTGGTCGCAGCGGACGCGGCAGGAGCTGCCGCGCTGGTGGACGTTGACGAGGTGTCACCCAGGGAACACGAGGTCAGCACCAGCAGCGCGCTCGCCGAGACCGCGGCGGCCGCGATCCGGCCCCGCTTGGTGGTCCACAGCGTCCGGGACAACGGTGAGGGCATGGGAGCTCCTTTGCTCGGAGGATTGAAACGTTGGGCGAAGGGAGACTGAACGTCTCCAGCACCACAAACGATTGCGGTAAGTTTGCACAAGGAATGATGGTTGTCAATGAGTTCTCTGGAACACCTTCGCAACGAAGACATTTCACTCGGTCTGCGGGGTCTAAGTCACAGCAATCGATTCGCTCTGGCAGAGCTGACTGGCGGCTCGTGCGCTCGGTCGTGGGCGGCACAGCGGTGACCTCGGAGGTACCCCGGTGCCCGTGGAGTTCACCGGGGGTTGGTCTCGGCTACCACTGGACGGCGATGTACTTGCTTTCGGTGAAGGCGAGCATCCCTTCGTGGCCGCCCTCGCGGCCCAGACCACTCTGTTTCACCCCGCCGAACGGCGCGGCCGGGTCTGACACCAGGCCGCGGTTCAGTCCGACCATGCCGGCCTCGATGCGTTCGCTGACCCGCAGTCCCCGGGCGAGATCCCGGGTGTAGACGTACGACACCAGGCCGAAGTCGGTGCTGTTGGCCAGTTCCACGGCTTCGTCCTCGGTGGTGAAGGTGGCGATGGGGGCGACCGGGCCGAAGATCTCGGTGTGCAGGATTGCCGCGGTGGGTGGGACATGCGTCAGGACGGTCGGGGGGTAGAAGAAACCTGCACCGTCCGGGACTGCCCCACCGGTGAGGACCTTTGCGCCGTTGGCGACGGCGCCGTCAACCAGTTCTGCGACCTTGGTGCGTGATGCGGCGTTGACCAGAGGGCCGACCGTGACGCCGTCGTCGGCGCCCGGTCCTACCCGCATGCTGCTCATGGCCGATGACAGGCGACGGGCGAACTCGTCGGCAATGGACGCGGCGACATAGAAGCGGTTGGCGGCGGTGCAGGCCTCGCCTGCGTTGCGCATCTTGGCGATCAACGCGCCCTCGATGGCGGCATCGAGATCGGCATCCTCGAAGACAACGAACGGTGCGTTGCCACCGAGCTCCATGGAGCAGTTGATGATCTGCTCGTTGGCAAGGTGCAGCAGCGTCCGGCCGACTTCGGTGGATCCGGTGAAGGACAGTTTGCGGACCCGAGGATCGGCCAGCATGGCGGCCACGACCGGGCCTGATCGTTTGGAAGGCAACACATTCACCACCCCGCGGGGTACGCCGGCCTCTGCCAGGATTGCCGCCAGAGCCAAGCGCCGTCAGCGGGGTCTCGCTCGCCGGTTTGAGGATGACGGTGCAGCCGGCGGCCAGGGCCGGTCCGATCTTGCGGGATGCCATCGCGGCGGGAAAGTTCCACGGGGTGACCAGGACGGCGATACCCACCGGCTGGTGTACCACGATGATCTTGTTCGCCCCGCCGGGGGCGGTTTGTATTTCGCCCTTGATCCGGACCGCTTCCTCGGCGTACCAGCGGAAGAACTCAGCTGAATACAGCACCTCGCCGCGGGCGTCGGGCAGTGCCTTGCCGTTCTCGGCCACGATCAGCCGAGCCAAGATGTCCGCGCGCTCAACCATCAGTTCGTAGGCTCTGCGCAGGATGTCGGAACGTTGACGCGGCGCGGTGGCCGCCCATCCGGCGGCAGCGGCGGCGGCGGCGTCGACG
The DNA here is from genome assembly GCA_963695045.1 of uncultured Actinomycetota bacterium. Classification (GTDB taxonomy): domain Bacteria; phylum Actinomycetota; class Actinomycetes; order Mycobacteriales; family Nakamurellaceae; genus Nakamurella. Next base: position 10,313 of record CAVOFW010000016.1, on the reverse strand, counting down.
CAGCTGACGGCGTCGTCCACAGTGCCGCTGGCCACGGTCGCGAGCACCTGCCCGGTGGCCGGGTCGAGTACATCGAAGGTTGCGCCGTCGGACGCCGCCCGTTGTTCGCCCCCAATCATCAGTGCTTTCGGCACATCACGGACGGCATCTAACAGGGTTGCGGTCACAGGTCTGCTCTCCAGTCATCACGGGGGGACGACCATGCGGGCCATGGCCGAACGTTGAACAAGTCCTCAGCGTCTCGCCGGCCCGCCGCCCCAACGGGAAGGAGGTATCGCGCCGGCACCGCGGCGGACTCAAGGACAGGTCCGGCGAGGTCGCCTAGTCACACACGATTGCGAAATTTATCGATTTTTCGCCTGGCCTTCTGACGGTCGTAGGCCTTCCCGCCCGGGTAGGACACCAGCTCGAACTGCATACCCCAGGGGGCGAGGAAGTACACCCACCGCTGACCTTCGCTTGGCCCTTTACTGGCTGTTGGCTCACCGAGAACGGTCACCCCCTTGTCGCGGAGATAAGTGACTGCAACATCAAGATCATCGACATAGAGAGCCACATGATGTCCCGCCGAAGTCGCTGTTCCTGGGCAATTCGGTCCGCTGGTCCGGTGCCGAGTACTCGAACACTTCGAAGATCGCCCGGCCACCGCACCGGAAGAACCGTAGTTGCTTCATCACCGCTCTGACGTGCAGATTCATGTGATCTGCCATCCAGGTGCCGGTGGTGTCCTGAAAGGGGCCGAGGGAATACATGTACTCGCATCCCAGCACTTCGACCAAGAACTGATGCGCCTGGTCAAGGTCCGGGACGGTGAATCCAATGTGATCCACTCCGGTCATTCCGGGCAGGCCTTTGGTGGTCACCATGAACTCCCTTTGTGATCATCGACGCCCAAGTTCATCGCTCGCCGAGGGCGCTTCTGGTGAATGTGACGTGACAAGTCCTCGGTCCTCGGGACTAGACGCACGAGCAACCATATGGCAGTCTGCTGCAGAGGCGCAACCGTTTGCGGAAAAAGGGGTCATCGATGACAGAGCACAACCGCTTGGACGCTGCCGCTCCGTGGGTGGAGGTGGTCGCAACCGATCAGGATTGGGACACCGCCGATCCGGACCTGCTCACGAACATGTTCAGCCAGCTCGTTCTGATCAGAACATTTGAGGAGTTCGTGCTCGAACTCGCCGCCGAGGGATTGATCCACGGGCCGGCACATTCGAGCATCGGCCAGGAGGGCGGTGCCGTCGGATCGGTACTGGCGCTGACCGCCGAGGACACGGTGAACGGCTCCCATCGTGGGCACCACCAGTTCCTGGCCAAAGTCCTGTCGTATCTGGCTCCGAAGGGCTTCAACCCGACCGAAGATGTCGATGACGACGTCCGCGCCGTCCTGCTCCGCACACTCGCCGAGATCTGCGGCCTGGACAGGGGATTCAGCCACGGTCGCGGCGGGTCGATGCATCTGCAGTGGAAAGAAGCCGGCGCAATCGGAACCAACGCGATCGTCGGCGGCGGTGTCCCACTTGCTGCCGGGTCCGCCTGGGCTCATCGGTTCGCCGGAACCGACGCCGTCGCTGTCACCTACTTCGGTGACGGCGCGTCGAACATCGGTTCCACCCTGGAGACCTTCAACCTCGCTGCCGCGTGGAAACTGCCGATCTGCTTCTTCATCGAGAACAACCAATACGCGGTATCGACCAATGTCACGGAAGCGACGGCCGAACCGCGGCTGTCAGCGCGCGGTCCCGGGTTCGGCATCGCCAGCTGGAAGGTCGACGGGATGAACCCGCTGGCCGTCTACCTCGCCATGCAGGAGGCCGTCGCGCACATGCGCGCCGGCAACGGCCCGACCATCGTCGAAGCGGACGTCTACCGGTACTTCCACCAGAACGGACCGTTCCCGGGCTCGGCGTTCGGATACCGCACCAAGGCCGAGGAGAAGGCCTGGAAGCAGCGTGACCCGATCCTGCAGGTAGCGGCGCACCTGCTGCGTCGCAACATCCTCACCCAGGATGAGATCAACGGCACCACCGAGCGGGCCAAGCAGCTGATGGCCGACATCGGCCGCGAAATCCTGGAGCCCCTTCCCGGCGGCAAGCCAGGACAACGGCGCATCAAACCCGCGGAGTGGCCCGATCCGAACTGGGTCGACTTCGGTGTCCGTGGTGATCTGAGTGAGTTCGATGACGCCCGCACCGCCGACCGCGACGGGTTCACCGGTGAGGTCGCCGAGCAGAAGTTCATCGAAACCATCGCCAAGGTACTGGGTCGGCGGATGGAAACCGACCCGTCCATCGTGGTGATGGGCGAGGACGTGCACCGGCTCAACGGCGGCACCAACGGTGCCACCAGAGGCCTCAAGGACGCGTTCCCGGACCGCGTCCTCGGCACACCCATCAGCGAGAACGCCTTCGCCGGCCTGGGTGGTGGCATCGCCCTGGACGGCCGATTCAAACCGGTCGTCGAATTCATGTACGCCGACTTCATGTGGGTCGCCGCCGACCAGCTGTTCAACCAGATCGGCAAGGCCCGACACATGTTCGGCGGCGAGGACGACGTGCCCTTCGTGCTGCGCAGCAAGGTCGCCATGGGCACCGGCTACGGATCCCAACACTCCATGGACCCCGCCGGGGTGTTCGCCACGGCCGCCGGCTGGCGGATCGTCGCGCCATCGACACCGTTCGACTACGTCGGCCTGATGAACAGCGCCCTGCAATGCAAGGACCCGGTGGTGGTCATCGAACACGTCGACCTGTACGCCTCCCTGGGCGACGGACCAGTGGACGACCTGGACTACTGCATCCCGGTGGGCAAGGCAGCCATCCGAAAGGCCGGCAGCAAGCTCACCATCCTCACCTACCTGGCGATGACCAACTACGTCCTGAAAGCCGTCGAGGAACTCGGGATCGACGCTGAGGTCATCGACCTGCGGTGGTTGGATCGAGCATCCATCGACTGGGACACCATCGGCGACAGCATCAAAAAGACCAACAACGTGCTCATCGCCGAGCAGGGCGCACTCGGAACGTCCTACGGCGGCTGGCTGGCCGACGAAATCCAACGCCGATTCTTCGATTGGCTCGACCAGCCCATCCAGCGGGTCACCGGCGGGACCGCATCACCCAGCATCAGCAAGGTCCTCGAACGTGCCGCCATCGCACAGGACGCCGAAGTCACCACCAAACTCAACGAGATTGCGGGGCACTGACCATGGCCAAGCTGCTCCGAATGCCAGAGATATCAGCCAACGCAACCGAAGCCGTCCTACAGGAATGGTCCGTTCAGGAAAACACCCCGTTCGCGGCCGACGACACCATCGCAACGATCGAAACCGATAAGGCCGCCGTCGACATCGAGGCAGAAGCCGACGGCGTGATCATCAAGATGCTGGTCACCGCCGGCGCAGCCGTCGAGGTCGGTTCCCCGATCGCGCTCCTCGGCGACCCCAAAGAAACCGTCGCCGACCTCGACGCACTACTGGCCGAGCTCGGCGTCGCTGCCACCGTCCCATCCGACAGGTCGCAGAACGTCGTGATGTCCCGGACGACACCGCGCCCGCGGGCGGTGAACCTACCAACGGTGAGGCGATGCGGTACGCCACTGCCCCAGCAGAAGCACCCCTGCGACCAGAAGTCGAAGACCGCGGTGATCGAGTGTTTGCCAGCCCACTCGCCAGACGGCTCGCCAAGGACGCCGGAATCCCCGTTACCGAGATCCCCGGCACCGGCCCGGGCGGCAGAATCACCCGCAGCGACGTCGAGGCAGTCGTGAGCGAAAGAGCAGTCCGCCCAACACCATCTGCACCCGCGGCGCCGCCGTCTGCGCCGCCCGAAGGTCAGCATCCCCGAGGCGACACCGGCGCCATCGGCCGCCGCGAAGGTCGCCGGATTCACCGACATTCCGCACTCCCGGATCCGCCGGGCAGTCGCTCAACGGCTCACTGAAAGCAAGCAATCAATCCCGCACTTCTACCTGCAGGGCTCGGCCCAGGTCGACAAGCTCCTCAAGCTACGGTCTGAGCTGAATGCTGCTGGCGGAGTGAAGATCTCGGTCAACGACATGGTCATCAAGGCAGCTGCACATGCCTACACGATCATTCCGGCGATGAACGTCATCTGGACCGCAGATGCCACACGGCAATTCGACCACGTGGACATGTCAGTAGCTATCGCCACCGAGCGCGGGCTGGTGACGCCTGTCCTCCGTTCAGTCGAGCAGCTCAGCATCGGCACCGTCGCCACCACGGTGAAGGACTTCGTGGAACGTGCCCGCGAGGGAAAGCTACGGCAGAACGAACTCGAGGGAGGCGCATTCAGCATCACCAACCTCGGGATGTTCGGAGTCGAGGACTTCTCAGCGATCATCAACCCGCCGCAATCCGCGATCCTCGCCGTCGGTGCCGCCCGCCAGGAACCAATAGTCCGAGACGGCGAACTGACCGTCGGCACGGTCATGAAATTCACCCTGTCCGTCGATCACCGTGCGATCGACGGCGCACTCGCAGCCGAATGGTTGCGGACATTTGTCGCCGTTCTCAATGACCCGATCCAGGTGCTGCTCTGACAGCCACGGACACGGCTATGCGTTGGCGGGGTGGAAGAACAGCGAGCTGTCCATTCCTCGGCATGCCGCCTGGAGCTGCCATTCCCAATGCTCGACCAGCGGGGCGGGGAGCCGCGTGGTGTCGGCCACTGGATGTTCCTTTCTGTGGTCCGGGCCGGTGGGCGGCCTACTTCCCGGTCAGGTCGAGTTGCGGGTATTCGATGCGCCACATGGCGTCGGTGACTTGTTGGACGGGGTTGTCGATGGTGGTGCGGGCGACGCCGTCGCGGGCGGCGGCGGTGGCCACGGCGGTGGCGACGGTGGCGGCGACGGTGCGCAGGTCGTCCATGAGCGGGAGCAGGGGTGCGCCGGGGGTGGTGGGGTCGGCGAGTTTCGCGACGGCGGTGGATGCGGCGCTGATCATGTTGTCGGTGATCCGGCTGGCCCGGGCGACGGTGACGCCGAGGCCGAGGCCGGGGAAGATCAGGGCGTTGTTGGACTGCGGGATCCGGTAGGTGCGCCCGTCGTGGGTGACCGGCGGCGAACGGGCTGCCGGTGGCGACGAGGGCGCGGCCGTCGGTCCAGGCGAGCAGGTCCGCGGGCACGGCCTCGCACATGGAGGTGGGGTTGGACAGCGGCAGGATGATCGGCCGGTCGACGTGCGCGGCCATGTCCTTGACGATGTTTTCGGTGAACGCGCCGCCCTGGGTGGAGGCGCCGATCAGCACGGTGGGGTGGACCTGGCCGACGACCTCGGCGAGGCTGATCGGCCGGCCGGGCACCGTGGTGGTCCAGGCGGTGACCTCGTCGCGGGTGCGGGCGTAGGGGCGTTGGAAGTCGCGCAGGGTGGGGTCGTCGTCGACGAGCAGGCCTTGCCGGTCGACGGCCCAGAACCGTTGGTTCGCCTGTTCGGGGGTGAGGCCTTCGCGGATCATGGTGTCGCGGACCAGGTCGGCGATGCCGGTGCCGGAGGTGCCGGCGCCGTGGATCACGATCCGCTGGTCGGACAGCCGCTCGCCGGTGACCCGCAGGGCGGAGGTGATCGCGGCCAGGGTGACCGCGGCGGTGCCTTGCAGGTCGTCGTTGAAGGAGCAGATCTGGTCGGTGTAGCGGTGCAGGACGCGGCGGGCGTTGTCGGCGGCGAAGTCCTCCCAGTGCAGCATCGCGTTCGGGAACACGGCGCGGACCGCGGCGACGAAGGCGTCGAGGAACTCGTCGTAGCGGTGGTCGCGGACCCGGGCGTGCCGCTCGCCGAGGTAGAGCGGGTCGTTGAGTAGTTGCAGGTTGTCGGTGCCGACGTCCAGGACGACGGGCAGGGTGCGGCGGGGGTGGATGCCGCCGGCGGCGGTGTAGATGGCGAGTTTGCCGATGCTGATCTCGATGCCGCCGATGCCCTGGTCGCCGATGCCGAGGATGCCTTCGGAGTCGGTGGCGACCAGCAGGTCGATGTCGTCGGGGCCGAGACCGGTGTTCCGCAGGGCGGTTTCGATCTGGTCGGGGTGGTCGACGGACAGGAACACGCCGCGGGTGCGGCGGAATTCCTGGCTGAACCGTTGGATGGCCTGGCCGACGGTGGGGGTGTAGATCACCGGGAGCATCTCGGCCAGGTGACCGGACAGCAGCTTGTAGTACAGGACCTCGTTGCGGTCCCGCAGGTTGGTCAGCAGCACCCACTTGCGCAGGTCGCTGCCCTGGGCCTGGTACTGGGCGTAGACCCGGCGCAGCTGGCCCTCCAGGGTGGACACCCCGGTGGGCAGCAACCCGGTGAGCCCCAACGCTTCCCGCTGCGGCAGGGTGAACGCGGTGCCGCGGTTGATGCCGCTGGCGCCGAGCACCGCCGGGCCACGGACGTGTCACCTGGGCGGTGACCCCGTCCGGGGTGCGGACCAGTTCGTACGGCGTCGTCGTCGCATCGACTTCTCCTTGCTGGCTGCGGTACCTGCGGGGTGCTCGGGAGATCAATGAACACGCGGTGCGTCGGATGGGTGGGTGCAGACCTGTGATCAGGCGATTTCGGGTACATGGACGTGCTGGAGACTTGAGGTGGGATCGGGAAACGCTGGGTGCTACGGGCGATCGGTGAGGCGGCGATGAAAACCGGGTCCGGTACATCGCGTTCGGCACCCGGTCGCGACCCGTCTGGACCCACCGCGGGACGCCGCGCACCTGCGGGCGTCCCGCCCGCAGACGCTGATCTGCGGGCGGGACGGGTTCGGTGCGCGGTGGGTCAGGGCGAGAGTTCCTCCAGGACCTTGCCTTTGGTTTCGATGCCGAAGAACTTGGTGGTGAGCCCGCCGATGACGGCGACGACGGCGAAGAGCACGAAGACGTACTGGATGCCGACGCCGGCGACGATGAAGCCGACCAGGACGGGGCCGAGGGAGGATCCGGCGCGGAGCCAGGCGCTGCCGAACCCGGTGCCGATGGCACGGAGCCGGGTCGGGTAGAGCTCGGCGGAGTACAGGTACAGGGAGAACGCGATGGTCTGCAGGATGGCGTAGGCGATGGTGGCGCCGACCAGGATCTGCACCGCGGAGGTGGCGCCGAGCAGGGCGAGCGCGACCAGCGGGACCACGGCGAGCAGGAAAGCCGCGGTGTACCAGCGTTTCCGGCCGACCTTGTCGATCAGCAGGGCGCAGGCGACGGAGGCCAGCACACCGAACGCGGAGGTGGTCCAGCCGTAGAGCAGGCTGGTCTGCAGCGGCACGTCGAACACCTGGGTGTAGAGGGTGGGCAGCCAGGTGATCATGCCGTTGTTGATGGTGTAGACGGCGATCCACAGCACCCAGATCATCAGGGTGCGTTTGAGGTAGATGCCCTTGAACAGTTCCCGCCAGTCCGACTTCTGGGTGGCCTTGGGGTCGACCGGGCGGATCACCGGTTCGGGGAGCGGTTTGCCTTCCTTGACCGCTTCGTTCTCCAGCATGGTGACGATCTTGTCGGCCTTGCCGATGCGGCCCTTGGAGGCGAGCCAGCGGGGGGATTCGGGCATCAGCACCCGCAGCGGGATCATCACCAGCGCGGGGATGATGCCGACGATGAACAGTGCTTTCCAGCCGAAGCTGCGGGACCAGGAAGTAGGCGGTGATACCGGCGAACAGCAGGCCGATCGGGAAGATCAGTTCGTAGAGCAGGAAGAACCGGCCGCGTTTCTTGGCGCCGATGAATTCGTTGATGTAGGCGGAGGCGACGGGGACCTCACCGCCGGTGCCGATGCCCTGCAGGAACCGGAACAGCATCATCGATGCTCCGCCCCAGGCGAACAGGCAGGCGATGTCCATCGAGACGAACAGCACGATGGTGATCAGCAGGACGGGCAGCCGGCCGATCCTCTCGGCGAGCCAGCCGAAGCCGATGCGCGCCGAAGAGTTGCCCGACGTACCCGGCGGACAGGATCAGCCCGACGTCGGCCGGGGATCAGGTTCCACAGTTTGACCAGTTGCGGCATCGCGAAGGCGATGACCAGCACGGTGTAGGCGTCGAAGAAGGTGGCGGAGCCGATGATGACCCGGATCCACAGCAGCCGTTTGGTGACCGGGATCCGTTCCAGCCGGCCGACCAGTAGGGCGTTGGCGTTGGCGTTGGCTGTCTGCCTCGCCGGTGAGATGAGTTGTCATGATGGTGTTGGGTTTTCCTCGCCCTCCGCTGGGCGCGGAGTCCGTCGGGACTGCATTGTCACCGAACCGGGGTCCCCAGCGACGGCGCGAAAGCGCCTGCGGCAATGGGGTGTGGTCCCGGTGGGTGGGGCCGCCGCGGCGGCGGCGGCCCCATCCCCGTGATCCGGCGCCGGCGTTGGGCCGGACGCGGATCGGTGCGGGGCACGGTCGATCGGCCCGGGCGGCGTGCCCGGGGCCGATCATGACCGGCCGGACCATCAGAGGGGCGTCGCCCGACCGATGGCTGACCTGGTGGTCAGATGATGCCGGCGGCCTTGAGGGCGTCGGCGATCTCGACGTCGGCGCCGTCGGCCAGCGGCAGCAGGGGGCTGCGGACGGTGGCGTGCGGCAGGATGCCGCGGGCGACCAGGGCGTGCTTGAGGGCGACGGTGCCCTCCATGTGCGAGCCCCGGTGGTAGACGGCCTTGGTCACCGGCAGCAGCTGGTCGTGGATCTTCTTGGCGGCGGTCCAGTCCTGCGCCTTGCCGGCCTTGATGAACTCGACGAGCAGTTCGGGGGCCATGTTGCCGTAGCCGACGAGCAGGCCGTCGACGTCCATGATGGTGTGCAGCAGGTACTCGTCGTGGCAGGAGAAGATCTGCAGGTCGGGGTACTCGCGGCGGAGCACCGGGATCTCGGTGTCCCAGCGGCGCATGTTCCGCACCCCGTTCTTGGTCCAGAACACGCCTTCCTGGCCGGCGATCTCCAGCTGGGTGTCCAGGTTGTAGGTGGCCTTGGTGTTGTCCGGGTACTGGAACAGGATCTGCGGCAGCCCGGCGTCTTCCCAGATGGCCCTGTAGCGGTCCTGCGGGGCGCCGTCCTGGTAGCCGAACCGCAGCCACCCGTGCGACGGGTAGGTCAGGGCGGCCTTGGCGCCGGCGGCGACGGCCCGCTGGGCCTCCTCGACGGCGACCTTGGTGCCCTCAGCGGTGATGCCGGCGACGATCGCGACCTGGTCGCCGACCTCGTTGACCAGGGTTTCGATGACCTTGACCTGCTCGTCCTGGGTCAGGAAGGTGCCCTCACCGGCGTGGCCGAGCACGACCAGGGACTTCACCCCGTCGACCGAGGCCAGGAACTTGCCCAGGTCGGCCAGCGCGGCGTAGTCCACGTCGCCGTCGACCGTGAACGGGGTGACCGGGGCGGGGTTCAGACCACGAAGGTCAAGGTTTCCGAGAGACATCGTTGGCTCCTCCTAAGGAAGCTTTGCGGGAACGTTCCGGTCTAGTGCGTGCGCTTGACGCTGGAACGTTTACGGGAACGATTGCAACTATGACCGCTGAGCCGATCGACGTCAACCCCCAGTTCGACGAGACCGCCGTCACACCGATTAGGCTCGGCGGCGTGGTGACCCTGCGGGACGTGGCCCGGGTGGCCGGCGTGAGCATCTCCACCGCATCCCGGGTGCTGGACGAACGGCTACCCGCCTCGAAATCCGCGGCCGCGGAACGGGTCCGGGTGGCCGCCGCTGACCTCGGCTACGTCCGTGACCCTCTGGCGTCCGCGATGCGCCGGTCCGGCACCAGCACCATCGGGGTGATCGTGCCCCGGCTCACCGACACCGTGATGGCCATGCTCTACGAGGAGATCGCCGCCGCCGCCGCCGCTCGCGGCCTGTTCGCCGTCGTCGCCACCACCCAGGACAGCCCCGACGTCGAACGAATGGCCGTGCAGTCCCTGCTGCACCGCCGGGTCGACGGGATCATCCGGGCCACCGCCCGCATCGGTTCCCCGCTGCAGCATCGACGGCGACGCCCGGCAGGTCCTGGTCCTGCGCACCGACGGCATCCACCCCGCCTCGATCGGCGACGACCACCTCGGCGGCTACCTGGCGACCCGCAAACTCATCGACCACGGCCACCGCCGGATCGGCCTGATCATGGGCCCGGAACACGCCACCACCGCCGTGCAACGCCGCAACGGTTACCGGGCCGCCCTCACCGAAGCCGGCATCCCCCTGGACGACTCGCTGATCGCCGGCGACGCCTACACGATGGAGGCCGGTGAAACCGCCGCCCACATCCTGCTCGACCGCCCCGACCCGCCCACCGCGATCTTCGCCGTCAACGACAACAACGCCATCGGCGCCATGTCCACCGCCGCCGCCCGCGGCCTGCG
>CAVOFW010000015.1:0-433048 GCA_963695045.1 uncultured Actinomycetota bacterium | reverse complement strand
GACCGCCGCAAACGACACGGCCCGCTGCGTTCAGCGTCGACTTCGCGATCGGCCCCACTGAGGATGATCGGGTTGCTACAAGCAACCGGATCTTCCGCGGGAGCCGCTGAGATCAGCCCATTACGCCGCTGGCTAGGGACCTGCCCAGTCGCCGCACGCGACCGCCGACCAGCTCAGCGAGTGGCTCGGCGTGAAGAAGACCACCATGGCGAACAAGGCTCGGTTGATCCGCGACACCCTGAAGTTGAGCCACTTCGACGGCCAGTTCATGCGCCGCGACCTCGTTGAGGCCAGTCCATTGACCTGGCTATTGCAGGTCGACGGGCTGCTGGTCGACATCCGTCAGGCGCCGCGGCACCTTCAGGTCCAGGCGTTCGAATCCGGGCTGATCCCCTATGTCCCCGGGGACGGCGATGACAGGCCATGACGAGGTGGGGCGGCTTGTCGCGGTGATCACCACGGACTGCTACAACCTCGCCGAGCAGGTGACAGCGTTCTACGAGGTGTTCGCCGAGGAGGTTCCGCTCCCCACCACAGCCACCGTGATCGGCACCACCGTTGAGGTCGTCGGTATCGACATCGCTGACCATGGCGAGGCGCTCACCGCACGCTGTCACCGCGGGGATGTCGTGCAGGACCTGCACCTGTCGGACCTGGAGTTCGCTCCCGATACCGCAGCCGGATGGATTCACGCGGCCTACCGCCGCTGCCTTGGCTTGGTGCCACACCCGGCCGCCGTACCAGCAGGATGGAAGCCGTCCTGGTTGTGAGCGGCAGATCGCCCATTCCGGCCGACGCGGACGCGTCCTATCGCCGCCAGTACCCCTCAACCGATCGCTGGCTGACGTGAACGTTCCTGTTGGGCGACCGAACCGGGTCGCCCAGCTCAGGCGGCCGGTTCACGAACCAAGACAGTCCCGGCGGCGGGCGAGCGGCCGGGACTCGTCACCGAACCTGATTCCGGCACCGACGGCCCGCTCGACGGCGCCGGGCGACACGTGGCCGCGAAAGTTGTTGCACCCGAACTTGATCGCTGGTCTGGATCGGTGGATCCCGCACATCAGGTTCGCGGCCGGCCATGGGCACCGAAGGGCGGACTGGCACCCGAAGATCTCCCCGGATCTGGTGTTTGCTTAGGGCTGCGGATCACCGTCAACCGGCCGGTGTCCGGGTTCGCTGTTGACCAACGCCGTCTCAAGAGTTGCTTGGGCCTCGCCGAGTTCGGCTCGGGTCGTGGTGATGTCGACGGGTGGCCCGGTTGTTTCGGCCGCCGTGTCGATGCGCGTCCGCGCTTCCCGTACTGCGTCGCGCAGGTCGCGGGCCCGGGTGGCGTCCTGTTCGTTCGGGGGTGTGGCTTGGAGCCCGGTCAGGGTGTCCTCCAGCGTGGACACCCGGTCCCGGGTGACCTGCCAGGCGCCGGCCAGCTGATCCCGGGATCCACCCTGCTGCAGCTGCGGAATGAGTTGTCGGGCAAACCAAACGATCTCGTCGGTCGCCGCCGTGAGTTGGGCGTTCCAGGAGTTGCGGCGGCGCCGCGCTGCCAGCAGGAGTGGGATGGCGACGGCGATCGCGACCAGGGCGGCGCCGAGCAGCCACCACGGCCAGGCGGGGGAGTCGGTCGTCGTCGACGTGGGCGGCGCGGACACCTGCGAGGTGGTCTCCGACGGCGGGGTTGGGGTGATGGTCACCGTTTCGACCGGCGTCGAAACAGGGGTGGCCGCCTCAGTCGACGTTTCGGTCACCTGGGTGGTGAGCGTGGCCTGGGTGGTGAGCGTGGCCTGCGCGGTTTCCGTGACCTGCGCGGTCTCCGTGACCTGCGCCGTCTGCGTGACCTGAGCGGTCTGGGTCACCTGTGTGGTTTCGGTGACCTGTGTGGTCGGTGGTTCCGTCGGCGCGATCGGCGGCGTCCTTGTCGCGCTCGACGTGTCACCCGCGGCCGGCGGAGTGGTCTCCGCGGGCGTGTCCGACTGGCCGAGGATCGGTGTCCGGGCCGGGGTTTCTCCCGCTGTCGGCGCCTCGACCGTCGGCGCCTCGACCGCCGTCGATGCCGCCGGCTCGGTGCGGTCGATCGACCGCGACACCGTCGGTACCTCCACCGATGCGGTTCGACTGGGCAGCGAGTCTCCGCCGGACCCGCCACAGCCGCCGAGTAAGAGCAAAACGCCGATCACCGCGGGCGCACACAACGCCCGCCGCCGGTGACGCGGTGTTCGCCTCGTGTTCAGGTCCATGGTCGCGATGGCTCCGTCCCGGTCGGTGGTCGACGGCTACGCCGAGTGGTGTGAGCGGGCCCTGGTCAGGACAGCCCGGGCAAGGTCGGAAGCAATTCGAGATGAAACTACTCGAATTGCCCCTCACATGCGTTTGAGGCGCTTCTTGATCTTCGAGTGGAGACTTTTCGCCCGGTCCTGGTAACCGGCCCGGAGTTCACCGTCTTCGGCGAGATTCTCCAGCTGCATCAGGGCACGCTTCAGCTTGTCGGCCGCCATTGACCGGTAGGTGATCGATATGTATTCGACTCGCTGTTCGGCAGCACCTTTGGGCCTGGCATAGCCCTCTTCGAACCAGGTCCGCTTGTTCTTTCCGGGTTCAGCCATGGCACTCGCTCTCGTGCCACCTCATGACGTTTCACCTTCTGGCTCGAGCAATAGTCTTTGTTCGTCCAACAGCAGTTTCCGAACACGCGGCGTCAGTGAGTTGCGATCGATCCCCGGCACCGGACACTCATCCAGTGCGTCCGCGAATTCGTCGATGTCGGTGATCCACCTGGCACCACCTCCTGGGGCATCTTCGGAGTTCCACACCGCCCCATCGTCGTCGGAGTCGTCGAGGATTTTGAATACTTGAGAGTAGAACTGCCCGCCACCGGAACCGTCGCCACGCAGGCAAGCCACCTCGAGAAGGTAGCCCTCCGGCGCCCACGGGATCTCGATCACCAGGCTGTCGTCGTAGCGGCGAGTGATCGCCGACTCTGCGATCTCCGGATCGGTCATCGTCACAGAGTGCCAGGACGGAAGACGTCGGGCCAGTCGTGGGACCCAGCTGTCGGGGTGGCACCGAGCCCCCTGGTCGCGATCCGGCCCGGCAACAGCCGCGGCCGGCCCGGCGTCCATTAGCCAACTCATCGACCGGGTTGCCCTCGCCGGATTCACGCGGCAGAGGCGACGTCGGAGCCACACTCTGGTCAACACTCCCGCGCATCGGGAGCCACGGGTCAGGAGATCCCCGCATGCAGATCAAGAACCAACGCCGCGCCCGCCCCCTGGTGCAGCAGTTGCGGCGCCGGCGGTCGCTGCGGGCCGGCCTGGCCCAGCTGGTGTACATCGCCGCCGGTGTCGGTCTCGGTCTGCTGGTGCCGACCGTCGACGCCGGCGCCCGGATCCCGAGCGCCGAGGTGGCGGCGTTGCTGGCGGGGGTCACCGCAGGCTTGCTCGCGCTGACCGGCATCGTCTTCGCGCTGCTGTTTCTGGTCGTCCAGTTCGCGGCGACGGCTCAGTCTCCGCGACTGCACTTGTTCCGCGACAAACCCGCTGGTGTGGCACGCTTTGGGCCTGGTCGTCGGGGTGATGGTCTACTCGACGACATGCGTCGTGGTCACCGCCAACGAGCCGACCACGTCCGTACTGGTGCCGATCTCGGTGATCGTCCTTGTCGTTCTGGCGGTGGCCATCACCAGGCGACTACAACTGGATGCGCTCGGGTCGGTGGACCTGGCAACAACATTGGGCCAGGTCACCACGCGCACCCGCACGGTCATCGACGGGCTGTACAGCCAACCCTTTTCGCAATCCTCCGAACCGCCAGTGGCAGTTCCGGACGACCCGATCAAGATCCGCTGGCCGGGCACTCAGCAGTTCTTGCGCCGCATCGACATGCCGCAACTGATCCAACTGGCCAAGCAGGCCGATGCGACCATCCGACTTCCGCTCAAACCGGGTGACCTCGTCCGGGAAAACGCGGTCGTCCTGGAGGTCTGGAACCCGGGCACGCCGCCCGATCCGCGCCCACTCCTGAAGTGTTTGGAGCTCGGCATAGACCGGACCATCGACCAGGACCCGCTGTACGGATTCAGGTTGCTGAACGACATCGCGTTGCGGGCAATGTCCACGGCGATCAATGATCCGGCGACGGCGGTGCAGGCCCTCGATTCCATCGAGAACCTCCTGACGGTTCTGGTCCGCCGCGACCTCGCCATCGGCGTCATCGACGACGACGCCAACACCCGCAGAGTCGTCTTCGACGCCTACGGCTGGGAAGATTTCCTCTCAGCCGGAGCCGATGAAATCGCCGAAACCGGGATGCAGCCGATGGTTCAACGACGACTCAGGAAGATGCTCGAGCAGGTCCACGCGAACGCACCGGTCGAACGGCGCCGCAGTGTTGAGCACCGTCTCGCCGCGTTCGCGAAGGCGGGGGGTAGGAGTTAGGTGCTTGCCTGACAGGTGGTTTCGTGGTCACCAGCCTCGTCGTCATGGCAGGGTGGTTCATCCACAACGTATGAGATGGCGTCGCGGAGCGCGGGGCTAGGGTCAAGCCAATCGGCACGGCGGCGCGACCGCCAGCCGGTCTCACGTCAACTGCAACGGTTGTCGCGGTTGGTATTTCGGGTGTCTTGGAGGCATGGATGACGGCGTCCGCCGCGAACGGTTCTCATCCTGGACTCATGGTCGGTCCGACGAGCGAGTTCAGCCTGTTTTTCCGGGTCAAGGCAGGCGAGGGGGAGGCGTTGCGGGCGGCGCTGCGGGCGCTGCAGGACACTCCCGGGCTACCGGCCCGGGGACTACGGCATCACGATTCAGTCGATCCATGAGGCGCGGTTCGTGTTGTTCGACGACGACACCCGACTGGCGTTCATCACCAGCTTCGACGGCCCGTGGGATGCGTACATGGAGGACTTCTTCACGTCGGGACCGACACTGGGGTTGTTCGACGCTGTCTTCCGGCACACCGAGGGCTACGACGGTCTTCCCGACCTGGGGGCGGTGAAGTCGTTCGTTCTCGGCGCGGAGCAGAGTGCGGCCGCGTATGCGCGGAATTACGGCGGCACGGTCAGGGAGATCAAGAAGGCGCAGCGGGTGAACGCCGCGTTCCAACAGGTGCTCGACCACCCGCAGGCCGCGGAAGCCCTCGAGCATCCGGCGCTGGCGCCGCTGCTGGCGGAGGCCTCCGATTAGGCCTCCGATCGGGTCACGGGCAACGACCGCGGGCGCCGATGTCTGATCACATTTCCGGTCCGCGCGCCCTTGCCGACCCGATCGCGGACATCACCGACCTGTACGCGTTCCCCAGTCCCTCGCACCCGCAGACCCTGGTGCTGGTGATGAACACCCTGCCGTTCGCCCAGCCGTCCGACCTGTTCTCCGACGGGCTGATCTACCGCTTCCGGATCCGACCCCTGAGCCCGACCACGCCGAACGGCTATCGAGCGCCGTTCGACGCCAGCGGGGACGAACTCGTCATCGACTGCGTCTTCTCCGACCCGACGGGCGAGCCGGATGCGGCACCCCCGGTGCAAGAGGGCACCTGCACCACGAGTGCGGGCGAATCGGTCGCCTTCCGGGTCGGCGACCCGGAAGGCGTTACGGGGCATGGGATCCGTGCCTTCGCGGGCGTCCGGTGGGACCCGTTCATCATGGACGCACCCGCGGCGTTGAAGACGATCGCGACCGGGAAGCTGGCGTTCACCGACCCGAGCGCGATCTATCTCGACGGCAAGAACGTGCTGAGCATCGTCGTCGAGATCGACACCGCTGCGCTGGGGGACGCGGCGTTGGTCGGTGTCGTCGCCGAGACGCTTGACCCGGGGTCGGTTGAACGTCCGGATCGAACGGGTGGGCCGGCCGGAGGTGAAGAACATGATGTTGGCGCCCAAGCAGTTCGACACCGTGAACCGGGATCTGGAGATCCGCGACCTGTACAACATGGAGGACGCCTTCCACCTGGGGGACAGCTACCTGGGCGCCTACCGGGCCCGGCTGAACGCCAACCTCGCGTTCTGGGACGGCCTCGACGGCAACCTGGACTGGCCGCTCGACGAGAACGGGAACCACCCGTTGACCGAGCTGGTCCTCGCCGACTTCCTCGTCGTCGACGTCACCAAGCCCTACGCCGAACACGGGTCGTACCTGGAGATCGAACTCGCCGCCCGGCGCGGCGAACCGCACCGGACCTGCGGCGGCCGCGCCCTGAACGACGACATCATCGACACGATGTTCACCCAGCTGATCAACGCCGGGAACGGACCGGTCATCCGGGACGGGGTCGACCACTCCAGCAGACCCGCCGGGCAGACCTTTCCCTACCTTTCGGCGCCGAATCCCGACCCGCCCAAGCTCCCCGCGCACCACTAGCGATCAAAGGGGTCTGACGAGCGTGACCGCGACCGACGAGACGAACCTGGAGCTCGACGACATCCAGGCCGGGGCCCTGTTCGAGCGGCCATCGCCGTATGTCGGGACGTATCTGCTGTTGCGGATCGACGACCGCGCCGACGGCCGGGAGCTTGTCCGGCGACTGCACCGGATCGTCAACCCCGCGCATACCGCGGCCGAACCCGCAGCGGGGACATCGATCACGGTCGCCTTCACCTACACCGGCCTGCAGGCGCTCGGCGTGCCACAGGCTTCCCTGGACAGCTTCGCGCCCGAGTTCCGGGAAGGGATGGCCGCGCGGGCAGGCATCCTGGGCGACACCGGCGAGAGCAGCCCCGAACACTGGGAGAAACCGCTGGGCACCGGCGAGGTGCACGTCGCGATCGCTGCCCTCTCCCCGGATCCCGCCGTCCTGCGCATTGCCGCCGAAAGGGCATGGCGCGCACAGGAAGAGATCCCCGGAGTGGAGCTGGTCTGGCGACAGGAGTGCTACCAGTTGCCGACCGGCCGGACGTCGTTCGGGTTCAAGGACGGGATCGGCCAGCCCGCGGTCGAAGGAAGCGGGCGACCCTCGTCGAACCCGCGGGAGCGGCCGATCAAGGCCGGTGAGATCGTCCTGGGCTACCCCGACGAGACGGGTGAGCTGCCGCCGATGCCGACGCCGGCGGTCCTGGGACGCAACGGCACCTACGTGGTCTTCCGCAAGCTGCACACGAAGGTGGCCGCCTACCGCCAGTACCTGCACGACCGGGCCGCGAACCGTGCCGACGAGGCGCTGCTCGGCGCGAAAATGGTCGGGCGCTGGCCCAGTGGCGCACCGCTCGCACTCGCACCGACCAGCGACGACCCCGGGCTCGGCCAGGATGCGCGCCGGCACAACGACTTCGGGTACGCCGATGACCCGCGCGGCCTCAAATGCCCGGTCGGCGCGCACGCCCGTCGGGCCAACCCGCGGGACGCCTTCGACGACGACGGGAGCGTCAACGTCCGACTGCACCGGATGATCCGGCGCGGCACCAGCTACGGCCCACCCCTTCCCGATGGTGTGCTCGACGACGACGGCCTGGACCGCGGGATCGTCTTCGTCTTCGCCGGGGCCCACCTGAAGCGGCAGTTCGAGTTCGTCAAGACCCAGTGGCTCAACGACGGCATCTTCATCGGCGCCCCGGCAGAGAAGGACCCCCTGGTCGGAGCGAACGACGGCACCGGGAGCTTCACCATCCCGCAACGCCCGATCCGCCGGCGCCTGCCGGACCTGCCGCCGTTCGTCGTGACCCGTGGCGGCGAGTACTGCTTCGCCCCGGGGCTACGGGCGATGAGCTGGCTGGCGGAACTCCGGACATGACCGACCCCGACCGAACGGAAGGCACAACAATGGCTGGTGGCCCGACCAGGACGCACCGATGGGACGCACTCGATTTCGCGCCACCCGCAGCAGATCTCGTCGAGACCGAACCGCCGGTGCTGCTCGACTACCGGTCCGGCGACCGGGTCGCGGTGATCACCCTCAACCGGCCACATGCCGACAACGCCATCACCACCGAGATGGGTGCACTCCTGACGGAGGTGGTCGAGTCGATCGCGGTGCGCACCGCGGTCCGCGCGGTCATCCTGACCGGGGCCGGTGACCGTGCCTTTTCCGTGGGCAGCGACCTGCGTCAGCGGAAGAGCATGACCAAGGAGGACTGGCTGCGGCAACGCCAGGACTTCGACCGCACCCTGTACACCGTCAGGCAGTTGCGCAAACCGATCTTCGCCGCCGTGAACGGGATCGCCTACGGCGGCGGCAGCGAACTCGCGCAGAGCACCGACTTCATCATCGCGTCCGAGAACGCGACCTTCGGACAACCCGAGGCGATGCTCGGCCTCGCCGCCGGCGGCGGCTCACCGGCCCTGCTGCCGCGTCTGCTGCCACGGGGTAAGGCCCTGCAGATGCTGATGACGGGGGACCCGATCACCGCCCAGGAGGCGCTCCGACTCGGCATGGTCAACGAGATCCATGCCCCCGGCGAGCTGATGGCGGCCGCCGAGCGGATCGCGAACACGATCGCGAGCAACTCGCCCACCGCGGTGCAGGCGGTCAAGCGAGCGGTTCAGCTGGGTGAAGGACAGCCCATCGAGCAGGCCATCGCGATCATGATGGACGCGCACTGGCGCTCGGCGGTCCATCCCGACCGGATCGAGGGCATCGGCGCCTTCAACGACGGTCGGGATCCCACCTTCCAGGATTCCGACTTCTGACCCAACCCGACTGCTCATCCGACGGCGCCAAGATCAGCCAAACCCCATGAGAGGCCAGCACAATGACAGCGACCGACGACCTGCAAGCGAACCGGGCCGCACTGGTGATGATCAACCCCGCCCCCTACAACGCCGAGGCGCCGCCCGCCGGAATGGCCGACGAGATCACCCCGACCGACCTGCACTACGTGCGCAGCAACTTCCCGCTGCCCACGCATGACGGCACCCTGCAGATCACCGGCGCAGTCGGGAACCCGGTCACTCTCACCGTCGAAGACCTACGGGCCCTGCCGGCCCATGAGCACGCGGTGACCCTGGAGTGCGCCGGCAACGGTCGCCTGGAAATGCGGCCACTGCCGACCGGGGAGCCCTGGGGCGACTACGCAGTCTCGACCGCCCGCTGGAAGGGTGCCCTGCTCTCCGACGTGCTGGCCCTGGCGAACCCGTCAGCCGACGGCACGGACGTCAAGTTCGAGGGCGCCGACCACGGCGCCTACCACCTCAACCCGGTCCTGCCGGACACCAGCAGGACCGATCTCGCCTTCGAACGCGCCCTGCCGCTGGCCCTGGCCGCGGATCCGGCGGCGCAGATCCTGATCGCCTACGAGATGAACGGTCAGCCCCTGCGGCCCGACCACGGCGCCCCCTTCCGGGCCGTCGTGCCGCACTGGTACGCCGTGGCGTCGGTCAAATGGCTCAAACGGATCGAGGTCCTGACCGAGCCGTTCGTCGGCGAGTTCCAGACCGGTCACTACATGTACCAATGGCCGGACCGACCACAGGAAATCGTCAGTCTCATGCGGGTCCGGGCACGCATCACCGAGCCGCCGGCCGAGTCGACCCTGGACGTCGGGCCCTGCACCGTCCGCGGCAAGGCCTGGTCCGGCCAGGGCCCGGTCACCAGCGTCGAGGTCAGCCTCACCGGCGAAGGCGACTGGCACCCGGCGCAGCTACAACCACCCACCGGCCCGTACCACTGGCAGGACTGGACCTACACCTGGGACGCCGCCGACGTCGGCAGACACACGCTCCGCGCCCGGGCCACCGACGCCGCCGGCAACGTGCAACCGGAAGTACCGCCGTGGAACCGACTCGGATACGGCAACAACGCCATCGAGGTCATCTTCGTCGATCTGCGGTGATCGTTACCTGGCGACCGGACATGGAACCCCACGTTGCGACCCTTCTTCGACGTATTCTCCGCCGCTTCACCGAAAGGCTGATCAGTGTTCAACAACAACGGTTCCTTCCTGCTCGCATTGTTCGAGATCTTTCTGTTCTTCGCCTGGTTCATGTGCCTTTTCTGGATCTTTGGCGACATCTTCCGCAGCAAGGACCTGGGCGGGGTAGCAAGGACCCTTTGGGTGCTGTTCGTGATCTTCATCCCGTGGCTGGGCATCCTGGTGTACCTGATCGCCCGAGGCAGGGGAATGCAGGAGCGCCAACTGGAACAGGCAATCCAGATGCAGCGGGCCCAGACCGAGTACATCAAGTCCGTCGCAGGCACTTCCGGTTCAGGCGCGGCGGACCAAATCGCGTCCGCGAGGGGATTGCTCGACAGTGGCGCGATCACCCAGGCAGAGTTCGAACAGCTCAAGGCCAAGGCCTTGGCGGCCTGACCTGCGGGACTGCAATCGGGCGCTCGGGTTGGGCGGTGGGCGCCACGTGAATACAGGGTGAGGGTGGTGGTGATGACCGATTTCGAGATCAGAGTGGCCGGCCCGGTGTCGGCGCAGGTGTTGGCTGATCTGCAGGACGCGCACATCGTCCATCGGGGGGTGGAAACGGTGCTGCAGGGCCCGGTCAAGGACCAGGCCGCCCTGGTCGGCATCATCAATTGGCTGCAGATGCTCGGAGTGGAAGTGCGGGAGATCCGGCAGATCGCCGGCACTGGCGGGGATGCTGGCGCCGACCAAGTCGCCGGACACTGGTGATGTTTGACGTCGAGATCCTGGTCGCGGGCGACGTGGACCCGGCGTGGCTGGCCGGTGGGATACCGGGGTTCAGCACCGGCCCGGAACCGCGGGTCACGATCATCCGGGGGGTGCTGGGGCCGGGCCAGGATATGTCCGCGATTGTGGGAATCCTTGGGCGGCACGGTCTGACGCCGCTCGATGTCTGGATGGGCAGTTTCGCACCAGACGTCTGATCGGTCCCGCCGAAGTATGACGCCGTCACCCATTTCAGTAGGCGGAACATCGCACGCTGATCGGCCGAGACCGGCAGCGTGTTGACGTACGGCCGGTCGGCATCCGGACGTTCAAGGGGAATACCGTGCATCTACAGGTATGACCTTGTCGTTGAAGGACGGTGACGATCCTGACGGATCAAGCGGGTACTGGTCTGCGTTTCCGGACGGCGCCGCCGGTGGTTCCGGGCCTGTTCGTTCGGCGGACGCGGCTCAACGCACTGTTGGACCGGGCGGTCGATCGTCCGGTGACCCTGGTCAGCGCCGGCCCCGGAAACGGGAAGACCTTGACCCTGGCCGACTGGACACAACACACCGATCATCGCGTTGCCTGGCTCAGCATCGAACCATCCGACAACCGGCTTTCCGGGTTCTGGTCCGCCCTGATCGCAGCGATCCGGGCGTGCGGCCGAGTCGAGCCTGGGAGCGTTCTGGCCGATCTCGCCCCGGCGGCCAGTTTTGGCGTCGAGGATGCCATGCGGGTGGTCGATGCGCTGGCGCAGCTTCCGGCGCCCTTGGTGATCGTGCTCGACGACGTGCAGCACCTCCGCGACCGGGACGTTCTGGAATCGATGCAGAGGCTCGTGGACCGACTGGCACCGACGGTCCGCTTGGTCCTCAGCGCCAGGTATGACCCAGCGCTGCGGCTGCGGCGGTTGGCGATCTCCGATCGGCTGTCCGAGATCCGAGCCGATCAGTTGGCCTTCGACCAACGCCGAGGCAGCACAGTTGCTGTCCGCTGGCGGTTTGCACCTGGCACCGGCGACCACCGCCCGGCTGGTCGACCGAACCCGCGGCTGGGCGGCCGGGCTCCGGCTGGCGCTGTCCGGCTTGGATCGTGACGCGCCAGAAGAGGCGGTGACCCGGCTCCGGGGCAGCGACCGTCCCGTCGCCGACTATCTGATGCAGGAGGTTCTCGACCAACTGTCCGAACGGGATCGCCGGTTCCTACTCCGGTCCAGCGTCGCCGAGCCGGTGACCGCCGACCTGGCGCAGGTCTTGACCGGCGAAGCCGATGCCCAGGCCCAGCTGGAAAAGGTTGAGGTCGGTAATGGTTTCATCATCGGATTGGGCGGCGGGCGCTCCTGGTTCACCTGGCACCCGCTCTTTCGGGAGCTGCTTCTGCATCAGCTGGCCGTGGAATATCCCGGCCTGGTGGGCGAGCTGCATGGGCGCGCCGCTGGCTGGCTCGTTGAGCACGGCGACCCGCTGGCCGCGATCCGTCATCTCACTGCTGCGGGTGATTGGGTGGCGATTGGCCAAGTGCTGACCGAATGGGTCGCTCCCGATGTGGTGACGGCCGCGGCTCCGACCCTGGTGGAAACGCTGGCGCCGGTGGCCGCCCGCGCCGACGTCGACCCGACAACGACCACGCTGCTCGCCTCGGCTTTGTGCAGCTTCCACCGGCATGACTATTCGGCGATGCTGCGGGACGTCCAGGCCGCCGAGGCCGCGGTGGACAACGAAACGCCACGGGCGTCGCTCGGTGCTGATCTGCTGATCGCCAGCCTGCGGATGGCCTATTCGCACGCCCGTCAACCAGATGCGCTCACCGACGCGGCCAGGCACGTCCTCAAGGTCATCGACCAGCTGTCGCGGCACGAGGTCCCGGTACTGGAGCGGTACCGGGCGATCGCCACGACAAACCTGGGTTTCGGTCTGCTCTGGGACGGTGAATTCCGGGCGGCAGAAACCGCCCTGCTCGACGGCGAGAAGGCATGCGGCCAATGGGGTTTGGGCTTGTCCGAGTTGACCGCGCGGGGTCATCTGGCGCTGCTGGCGGCCTTCCGTGGGCAGCATCCGCTGGCGGGGCAACTGGCCGATCAAGCCAGGGCGACGGCCGACCAGCACGGCTGGTCGCCCGAACCGCAGGCGTCCGCGCACATGATCGCTCTGGCGATGGTCGCTCTGGACACCGGCCGGCTGGATGACGCCGATCGCGTGATCACCCTTGGCACCCGGGGAACGAACCCGCACCTGGCGAGCCGGGTCGCGTTCGCGGTCCTGGCCGTCGAGGTCGCCCTCGCTCGCAATGATCAGCAACAGGCCGGGCGGCGGGCGGCCGCATTGACCGACCTGGCCCCCCGGCTGGAATTGTTGCCGCCGATGCTGGCCGGATGGACCACCGTCGTGCAGGCCGACAACCTGCTGGCCCAGGGCCAGGTCGAGACGGCCCGAGAGCTGCTGAATCAGGTACCCAATACCGGTTTCGCCAATGCCCGGCGCGTGGTCAGTCTGGCCAGATGCATGCTGGCCCAGGACGACCCAAAGGAAGCGTTGCGGATACTGACCTCGTCGTTGCCGGCCTGCGCCGGCTATCTGACCGTCGCGGTGGATGCCCGGATCGTTGCATCCCTGGCGGCGCAGCGGTTGCGGCTGGACGCGCAGGCGCTGGAACTGTTCGCCGACGCCGTTGGTCTTGCAGCAGAACCCGGCATCATCGGGCCGTTCCGGACCGCCGGAGAGCCGCTGGATCAGCTCCTTGACCGGCATCGAACCGTGGTGTCACGGCATCCCGAGTTCGCTGACACCCTGCGGGAGGCATTGTCACCCGCAAGATCCCCCGCGCCGTTATCAGAGGTCGCGAGCCACCGGATCCTGACGGACCGGGAACGGGCGGTCCTGCCCTACCTGGCGACCCACCTGAAAGCAGGGGAGATCGCCTCCGGTCTGTACCTGTCGGTGAATACCGTCAAGTCCCATCAGCAGGCGATCTACCGCAAACTCGGTGTCTCCACACGTCGCGATGCGGTTGACCGCGGGCGCGAACTCGGCCTCATCTGATCATCGGAGGCGGTCCCAGGGACGACGCCAGCTGAGCGTTGTTCTCGAGGTGATCATCGGCGCCGCGGCCGGACCCGTGCGGACCGGGCGTGACGAAAGTGTCAGCGCGCAAAGGACAGTGCCCGGGTGACTGCGGCTGCGTCGAATCTATCGGGGTCGAATTCGGCGGCGGAGTCGAGTCCCAGCCACTCCAGCCTGGCGTCATGCTCCTCGTTGGCGGGGTCCTTCAGAACCTCCACGAGCTCGGTGTAGCCCCAGATGCCGCCGCAGTCGTCGGGCGGGGCGGCCCGCCGCCCACCCGTGCAACGCGGGTACCCCGCCGCCGCGTCGTGGTCGAGTACCTTCTCCACCCGGATGTCGTGGTCCCAGTCGTCGCCGAAATCGTAGGTGTAGCGCAACTTGTCGTTGACCGCGGGGGCGACCTGTTCCAACGTCACCGATGTTTCCGCGCGGTAACCCAGGTCGGTCCCGGCGGTCCCGAAACTGCCGTGAGGGGTTTCGAAGACATGCAGGGCGTGTCGGCCCATCGGTGCCGGGTGTGGCGCTCCCACCGACGTGCCCCAACAGCGACGGCGGCCCCCCACTCGTCGACGTTCCATTCGCAGCTCGGGCGAGGCCGTTCGCTAGGGTGCGGTGGTCGTGTCGGATCTCAAAGACGCCTCCGGCGACGCCCAGTCAAACACCGACGCGGAGGAGCACCAGTTGACCGTGAAGCCCACACCCATCCCAACCTCGCCCGACCGGTTCGGCCACCTGATCGAACGACGAGACGACCTGGACTTTCCCTATTACACGGGACGACCCGTTCTCATCTCCGGCGGCCGATGGTGGCTGGTGATCGCCGCGGTGGTGGTGGGCTTCGCCGCTCTCATCGCGCTCCCGCTCACCGGGCCCGTGCTGTCGTTCATCCCGGCGATCCTGTTCGTGGCCATCCCGCTGCTCACGCTGCGGTGGGTCGCCCCCACCGGCTGGACCGCGATCTTCCGCCGGGTCGGCGGCCGGGACATCCTGGTCATGGTCGGCTTCGCGGCCCTGAACGTCCTGGTGACCTTCGCCCTCGGCGCCATCGTCGCAGCGCTCACCGACGCGACGGCCAACCCGGAGGCCGGAGCCCTTGCCGACGCCTCGACGCTGGAACGCGTGCTGTTCTACCCGCGAACGGCGATCCAACTGCTCGGGGAAGAACTGCTCACGATCCTGCCGTTCCTGGCCCTGCTGTACTTCCTGGTCGCGAAGGCCGGATGGTCGCGCAAGCTGGCCGTGCTTCTCTCGTGGCTTGTCACGGCCGTCGCGTTCGGTCTGGTGCATCTGCCCACCTACGACTGGAACGTGCTGCAGTGCATCGTGGTTATCGGTGGCGCCAGGGTCATCCTGACCCTGGCGTACATCCGGACGAAGAACATCTGGGTCTCCACCGGCGCGCACATTCTGAACGACTGGACCCTGTTCTCGATACCGATGCTCACCGCCGGCTGACCCAAGGCCGCTTCTCTCGGGTCGATGCAACGAGGCAGTGACTCCGACACGTTCACCCCCGTCCCTCCTCCGCGAGTGCATGGCCGGATGACGTCACCGAGCGCTGAATGCAACGGGGATCGTCGGCAGCGTCGCCGCCATGATCGCCGCGTCGCCGTCGCCGATCGTCTCGATGAGGACGCCGTCCCTCGTCATGCACGAGCCCTTCTCGCACTAGAGCGGCGTCTCGCCGAGCAGGCTCCAGGCGAGCAGCGCGGATGTGCTGCGTTGCCAACGTTCCGGCGTCCAGCCGAGGGTGCCGAGTGGCGACGATGTAGTTCTCGACGCTCTGGATCAGGAAGGCGAGGTCGGCGGCGTCCTCGACGGTGAGCCCCGGGCGGAGCGCCTTGCGGTCGGCGAGCAAGTCGGCGAAGGCGCGGAAGGCCGTGCGGCGCTGGGTCTCGTTGAGGTCCCACTGCGCGGCGAGGTCCGGGTCGGTGCCGACGGTGCCGCGGACGACGGCGAGCAGCGGTGCCACCCGCTCCAGGATCTCGACTGCCCCATTCAGTCCAGAGCTCGATCACCCGGACCGGGTCGGGTTCGACGGTCTTCTTCTGCCACCCGGTCGAGCAGCGCGACCGGTTGGTCGTCGCCGACGGCGGCCACCGCCTCCTCGCGGCGACCTCGTCGTCGTGCACGCCACGATGTCCGGCCAGCAGGTACGGGACATTCGTCGGGTATGGACCCGATGGCACGCCGTCACAGGCCTTTCCGGCGAGGAACAGGACATTCGGCACCACCCAGACGCATTGGTTCCGGGTTGCTGACGGCAAGGTGATCGAGCACTGGGCGAACCGTGACGACCTCGGCACCGCTGCCCAACTCGGGTGGGTCCCGCCTTCACCGATCTACGTGCTCAAGATGATGCTGGCAACGCGAAAGGCCCGCCGGCAGGCAACGGAAACTGACTGAGCGCCGCTCGAGTGAACTGCCAGACCTGATCGTCATGGCTCAACGCCAGGGCCTGCTATGACTCGAAGGCTCGAGCCGCTGCCGCACGGGTTGCTCGCCGAGCCCCGCTCCGTCGATGCCGCCCGCCGGATCCAGGACGAGATCACTTGCGTCCGGCGGTGACGACCCAGCCACAGAACTGCCGGCCCTACGCCGCGGTCCCGTCAGCCAAGAAGTCCATACCTGACCGGGAGGCCATCGGTGAAAGCGGTCGCCGAACCTCCGCGACGATCAAGAACCGACCGTGGTCGGGCCTGGCGGCCCCGGCGGACGGGCCTGGCAGAGGGCTCGCTCCGCCATCGAGGCGATGAGGTCGGACACGGTGTCCAGGGGCAGTTGCCGGTCGGTGTAGAGGGCGTCGAACGTGTCGAAACTGCAGAGCACCCAGAGCATGTCAGTGGCTTGACCGATGCTCACGTCGTCGCGAAGGGCGCCGTCGTCGTGGAGTCGATGGGCAAGGTGGTTCATGCCGCCCTCACGATCGCGGCCAATCTTCTGAGTCGCTCCTCCGATCGACTCCGGGTCGAGCTGTCCGAGGGAGAACAGCACGCGGTAGATGCCACGGTCCTTGGCATACATCTTGTTCGCAGCGCGGATACCTGCCCGGAGGTGGGTTCGTGCGTCGGCGTGACCAACCGCCACGGTGAGGTCGGCGAGTCCCGTCCGCTGCCAGAGGTCGTCCACGAAGGCGTCGAACATCCCGGCTCGGGAGCCGAAGATGGTGTAGATCGTCGACCGAGCCACCCGTGCATTCCGGGCGAGCAACTCAAGGCTCACCTGTTCCGTCGGGGCCAGCCGGAGTTGCTCGGCAAGCGCGTCAAGGATGCGGCGGCGAGTCTCCTCTGCCGCCTCGGCGCGAAGCCGCTGGTCGTACTTCCGGGTCGATGGCACGATCTGCAGTCTGCCATATTCAGAAGACGTGTTGACTTTCGAACTACACGTTGTAGTCTGATAGACATGATGTCTGATGAAACTGCGACTTGGCGGCACCAAGACCCGGCTCGTCCGAGCGACCGAACGCGCTGGCCGGCGGTCGTTGTCGGCGCCGGGCCGGCGGGTCTGGCGGTCGCGGCTACGCTTGCCCGCGGCTCGGTGGACGTACTGGTGCTCAGCCGGCATTCAGGCGTGTCGCCACAGCCCCGGGCCACGGTGCTGAGCCTTCGCACGATGGAGTTCCTCCGTTCATGGGGCCTGGAGGACCAAATCTGGGCCGGTGGCGACGACGTTGAGTGGCAGATGCTCGTTGCCCGGACCCTGGCCGAGGCCGGGCGAGGGCCACCGGGTCGACGTGGGCTATCCAACCGTCGCGGTCAGCGCGCGCCTCAGCCCCACCCGGCCGGCGGCGGTCCCGCAGGACCATTTGGAGTCCGTCCTGCTTCGACATCTAGTACTCAGCCGACAGTTCAGGTCCGCAGGAGCGTCGTCGTCGAGCAGGTCAGCCCCGATGGCAGCGGGTGGAAGATCGACGCGCGTGATCTGACCACCGGTGAGTCATTGACGGTGTGGTCCGACTACCTTGTCGGCGCCGACGGGCCGCGGAGCCGGGTACGTGACCGGCTCGGGATCGGCCTCGACGCCACCGATGACCTGATGCACGCCGTTTCCGTCGTCTTCCACGGTCCCCTCTGGGAGGTCGTTGGAAGTTCCCGCTTCGGGATCTACAACGTCGAGATCCCCGCGGGCGGTTCGTTTCTGCCTGTGGGGCACGGTGACCGGTGGGTCTACAGCTTCGGCACCGATGCTGAAGCTGCGCGGTCCGGGCCGCCGAGTTCGGCCGAGCTGCTCGCGCGGATCCGCGTGGCGGCCGGCGTGCCCGATCTGCCGGTGCGGGTGGTCGCGGTGAATCAGTTCACCTTCGCGGCCGCGATTGCGGATCATTTCCGTTCTGGCACAGCGTTCCTCGTCGGTGACGCCGCCCACCGCGTGACGCCGAGAGGAGGCACCGGCCTCAATACCGCGATCGGCGACGGGGTAAACCTGGGCTGGAAACTCGCATGGGTACTGAACGGTTGGTCACCGACGCGTCTGCTCGACACTTACGAGACCGAGCGCCGACCGATCGCCGAACACAACATTGCCCGCTCTCTCGACCCGGGCGGTAGCCGCCGCACTGCCGAGCAAGAGTTGCGTATCGATCTCGGCGGCCGACTTCCCCACCACTGGCTCACCCGCACCGACGGCCACCTTGTCTCCACGCTCGACCTGCTCACCACCGGACTCACCCGGCTGCGCGACGACACCCATCCACCGACCGACGACATGGCGTTCACCGGAGTCACCGCGCCGGTCACCGACAAGCCCATCGACCACCACACCGCTGTCGCACTCGGCATTTCCGCCGGTGGCAGCCGGCTCGTGCGTCCGGACGGCGTGGAGTGGAACGCCGCCCTCGCTGCCCCGCAAGGACATCACCAACCCGGGACCAGCAGTACGGCCAACCGGTCGGCAGCCTGATCGCTGTGGTCAACCCCAACCCCACGGCACCGGCCGGGGTCGGCGATCCAACCATGCGAGCACCACCCAGACCACAAGAGAAGGGCACCACCATGTTCACCGAACTCCGCAAGCACACCCGCAAACGCCGCCAGCGGGCGAGCTTGACCAGGATCATCACCGCCGCGAGCCAGCCGCAGCGGGACGAATTGATCGTCATGGCTCAACGCCAGGGCCTGCTATGACCCGAAGGTCTCGAGCCGCTGGCGCCCGAGCACCGGGCACCTTGCGGTGACCCGGAACCCGCACTCTCGATTCCACATGCCGTTGCCGGACGCCCCGGAACGACACACATTCCAAGGAGAAACAGTAATGTCACGCTTTGTTTTCGCCACGGTGCCCATCACGGGTCACACCGTGCCGGCGCTGCCGATCGCCAAGGCTCTCGTCGACCGGGGACACTCCGTCCGCTGGCACACCGGTGCCGCGTTCGCGGACCGGGTCGCCCAGACCGGCGCCGTCTACGTCCCGATGTCGGAATACGACTACAGCGTCGACGGTGTCGACGCCATGTTCCCGGATCGTTTGCAGCGCAGCGGCATCGGCCGACTCAAATACGACCTCGCCAATGTCTTCCCGGCGACCCTGCGTGGGCAGCTGAAGGACCTGCAGGCAGTGTTGGCCGACGAACCCGCCGATGTCCTCGTCGGGGACATGGGCCTGCTCGCCGGACCGATCCTGCAGGAGCTCGGCGGCCCACCGTTCGCCGCCTTCGGCATCACGGTCGTGACCTACCCCGACCCGAATCTCGCGCCCTTCGGGCTGGGCCTGCACCCGACCAATGGTCGGGTCGGACGGGTGCGCAATCGGCTGCTGACCACGGCTGTCCGAGCATTGTTGTTCAAGCCATTGTTTGACGCGGTCAATAAGATCCGCCGAGAAAACGGCCTGGACGTCGCCGACGACATTGGTGTGGGTTACCCGGCCCATGCCGAGTTGTTCCTGCAGCTGGGGACTGCCGGGTTCGAGTACCCGCGCGAGGTCCCCGAGATCCTGAACTACGTCGGCCCGTCTCGCCCGGCCAACTCGGACGACTGGGAGCCACCGTCCTGGTGGCCGGAGATCGTGTCGGCAGACCGGCCCGTCGTCCTGGTCACCCAGGGCACCGTGGCCGTCGACGGCGACGAACTGCTGCGGCCCACCCTCGACGCGCTCGCCGACGAGGACGTGCTCGTGGTGGCCGTCACCGGCGGGCCCGACCCCGCCGAGTTGGGCCCGCTACCGGCCAATGCCCGGGTGGAGCGGTTCCTGCCGTTCGATCGGCTGCTGCCGCTGGTCGACATCTATGTCACCAACGGTGGTTTCGGCGGCGTGCAGCTGGCGTTGAGCCACGGCATCCCGATCGTGGCCGCCGGCAAGACCGAGGACAAGGCCGAAGTGTCGGCCCGGGTCGCCCACACCGGTGTCGGGATCAACCTGCGCACCCAGCACCCCAAGGCCGGCCAGATCCGGGCCGCGGTCCGGCAGATCCTCGCCGAACCCAGCTACGCCGACGCCGCCCGCCGGATCCAGGCCGAGATCACTGCGTCCGGCCGGGAGGACCACGCCGCGGACCTGCTGGAACAGCTCGCCATCACCCACCCGTCACGCTCCCACCTGGTGCAGTATCAGAGCAGATTCGATTGGTCGGGCTGGTTCCCGGTCGGCGGCGCCTGACATCGGCGGGACGGCCACCCCGATCTGCGCAGCGACCTCGGCCTCGGCCCGCGAGCTGGCGTGATTGCGCGTTCGGGCCGCGGTCTCTTCCACGACTCAGATGTCGTACTCGTCGGGTACGCGCATCGCAGGGCCGCCGACCTGCAGCCCGAGGGGCATCGCGCGTCCTTTCGGTTCCTCCCATTCCTCCTGACGGCCGAGGGCGGTGAGATCGAGGTAGTGGTAACCGTTGTGGAATTCTTCGATGCCCCGGCCGAAGGTGGAGTAGGTGTGGAACACCTCGTCGCCGACCCGCAGGAATGCGCTGATGCCGGGCTGTTCTTCGCCGTTCATGCTGGCCTCCCACGGCCCGCCCGTCCACGGCGTTCCGGCCTCGGCCAGTTCGGCCGCCGTGCGGAAGTGCAGCAGCACCGGCTCGACCCGGTCGTCGAGGGTGGCGTGGAAGTCGTAATTGAAATCGGTGCCGAATGACGAGTACCAGGGAAAGGTCCAGCCCATCCGCTCGCGGAATGCGGCGAGCTTGTACTGCGGCGCTCGGGAAACGGCGACCAGCGTGGTGTTCCGCACGTGCAGTTGCCGCAATCTGCCGATCCCGTCCGCCGCTGACGAGCAGCTCGGGCAGCCCTGGTCCCAGTCCGGGCCGAACATGAAGTGGTGCATGACCAATTGCGGCCGGCCGTCGAACAGGTCGAGCAGGCTGACCGGTCCGTCGGGGCCTTCGAAGGTGTAGGGCTTGTCGACCCGGACCATGGGCAACCGGCGGCGGTCGGCATTGAGCCGGTCACGTGCGCGGGTGTTTGCCTTCTCTTTGACCAGCAATTGTTTGCGGGCGGTCAGCCATTCCTCGCGGGACACCACCTCGGGCAGGTTGCCGATGTTCGTCATGTCGTTCCTTTCAAATGTTGTTCCAGGGCGGCCAGCGGACCATCCCAGTCCTGGGCCAGGGCGGCGAGGAACTGCTGTGCCACCTTCATCGGTGCGGAGTCCACCCGGTAGCGGACCCGGCGCCGCTCTCCCGGCTCGGCCACCACCAGCCCAGCCTCGGTCAGCAGCGCGAGGTGTTTGGCGATGGCCTGCCGGGTGATCGGCAACCGGCCTGCGAGATCTGTTGCGGTTGCTGGTCCCGCAGTCGCGAGCGCGGCGAGGATGCCGCGCCGCGTCGGATCGGCCAGCGCGGTGAAGACCTCCTGCGCCACCGCCTCCGGATCAGGCTTGACCATCGAGGTAGGCGACCAGTTCACCGAGTTCGCTGGTCCAGCCCTCGATATTGCCCGCGTAGGCCTTGTCGTGATCCCCGGCGTCCTGCAGTTGCGCGAACCCGGATTCGACCACGGTCAGCGTGGTGCCGGTGCCGGTCGGTTCCAGGGTGAACTCCACCCGGGTGCGTCGTGGATCGTCCTCGGGCAGGCCATACAAACCCCAGGTGTAGGCGAAGATGTGCGGCGGCTCGAGCCGCTCGATCACCAGGGTGGCGGTGTCGCCGCTGTCCCAGGCGAGCTTCGCCTCGCCGCCGACGCGCAGGTCGACCTCGGCGCGGTTGCCGAACCAGGTGCCAAGGCCTTCGGCGGTGGTCAGCGCCGCCCAGACCCGCTCCGGTGGGTGGGCCAGTTCAAGAGTGCGTTCGATCCGATCGGGGAATGCCATGCTGTGCCTCCTATCGCAACCAGTGAGTTGCTACTCAAACTATAGCAATCAGATGGTTGCGTCAATGTCCAGTTTCCGTAGCAACCACCGGGCTGCCGCAACGAGGCAGTGGCCCACTGTGACGCGGTCGCCTCGTCCAGCAGTGGTACCGTTTCCGGTACCACTCAGGGAGGGCGATATGTCCATCACCGCCAGCGAGGCTCGCAAGCGCCTTTACCCGTTGATCACCGAGGTCAACGAGGACCAGGAGGCTATCGAGATCGTGTCGAAGAACGGCACGGCGTTCCTGGTTTCGGAGGACGAGTACCGGGGCTGGAAGGAAACCGAGTACCTGTTGCGTTCCCCGGCCGCCGCTGAACGATTGTTGTCGAGTGTGCGGAACGTCGAGGCCGGGCGGGTCCGAGGGCGTCAGTTGCTCAACCCAGGGCAGTCGGAGCGTGCGCTTGAGGAGCGGAACCTGGACGTCGAATGAACGTCGCCTTCGACGACAACGGCTGGGAGGACTACATCAGTTGGGCCGACGACAACAAGACGCTGACCAGGATCAACCGGCTGATCGAGGAGGCTGCCCGCGACCCAAGCAGCGGCACGGGCAAGCCGGAACGGTTACGGGGCAACCTGTCCGGCTACTGGTCCCGGCGAATCGACCACAAACACCGCTTGGTCTACACGGTGCGGGACGGGCAGCTGATCATCGTCCAGGCCCGCGAGCACTACTGATTCGCTCGCGTGACTCCTCAGCCCCGGTCCCAGCAAACTCCAGGATCCGCGCCTGTCGGAGCGAAACCAGGCTGCCTTCGACCGGCAGGCCCTCGCCCGGGAGTTCGGCGCCACCGACATCATCGAGGACCTACCAGGCCATGCACGAAGGCCGCGCCATCAAGACTCTGCTCCGGCCCTGACCGCTCGACTCCCATTCCGGTTGCAGCAGAACGTCTTTCACCACCAGTAATTGTCCTGCGCGGTGTACGGCTGTTCCAACGCCGCTACTTCGGCGTCCGTCAGATCGACTTCCACGGCTGCCACGGCGTCCTCGAGGTGCTTGGGTTTGGTGGCACCCACGATCGGGCAGGACACCACGGGCTTGGACAGCACCCAGGCGAGCGCGACCTGCGCCATCGGGACGCCGCGAGCGTCGGCGATCGTCGAAATAGCGTCCACGACGGGTTTGTCGACGTCCCGGTCGAACGACTTGGCCACCGCGTCAGCGGATGACCGGGCGGTCTGCTCGCCCCAGGGCCGCGCCGCGCGGCCCTTCGCCAGCGGCGAATAGGGAGTCAGGCCGACACCCTGATCGACGCACAGCGGAATCATGTCCCGCTCTTCCTCACGCCGCAGGACGTTGTACTGGTCCTCCATCGCCGCGAACGTCGTCCAGCCGTTCAGCGCGGCGGCGTGCTGCATCTTGGCGAACTGCCATGCCCACATCGACGACGCGCCCAGGTAGCGGACCTTCCCGGCCTTCACCACGTCGTGCAGGACCTCCATGGTCTCCTCGACGGGCACCTCGTCATCGAACCGGTGGACGTAGTACACGTCGATGTAGTCGGTACCCAGGCGGCGGAGCGAGGCGTCCAGCTGCTCCAGGATCGCCTTGCGGGACAGTCCGCTCCCGCCCGGGCCGTCGTGCATCTTCCCGGAGACCTTGGTGGCCAGCACGATGTCCTCGCGGCGGGAGTACTTCTCGATGGCGCGGCCGACGAACTCCTCCGACGTGCCGCTTTGATAAACGTTCGCGGTGTCCCAGAACGTGACACCCAGCTCGACCGCCTGACGGAAGAACGGCGCGGCGGCATCCTCGTCCAGGGTCCATTGATGCAGCCCGGTCGCGGCCCCGTAGCTCATGCAGCCCAGGCCGACCCGGCTCACCCGCAGGCCCGATCGCCCCAAACGCGTGTACTGCATCCCGTACCTCCCGTGATGGTGTCTCGCGGTCAGTCAACCCGGACTTGCCCGTCCGGGCACCGCCGTCGAACCAGATGAGGCCGAAACGGTCACCGGGCCCGCTGATGCCGATAATGGACTCCTCACGCTCCACCCGCGAATGGGCCACACCACATGACCATCAAGATCACCGACCAGTCCCGGCGTACTCCGCTGTTACGGGCGCTGCGCCGACGCCGGTCGCTGCGCGCCGGCCTGGTGCAGCTGCTGTACGTCTCCGCGGGCGTGGCCGCTGGTTTGCTGGTGCCCCCGCTTGACGTCGGTCCTCGCATCCCCACCACTGAGGCGGCGGCGTTGATGGCCGGGATCACCGCGGGCCTGCTCGCCATGATCGGGATTGTCTTCGCGTTGCTCTTTCTGGTCGTGCAGTTCGCCGCCACCGCCCAGTCACCCCGGCTGCTGCTGTTCCGGGACAACCGTTTGGTGTGGAACACCCTCGGCCTGATCGTAGGCATCCTGGTCTACGCCACCACCAGCGCGATCGTGGCCAGCGCCGAGGACACCGTCGC
Organism: uncultured Actinomycetota bacterium; assembly: GCA_963695045.1. Taxonomy (GTDB): domain Bacteria; phylum Actinomycetota; class Actinomycetes; order Mycobacteriales; family Nakamurellaceae; genus Nakamurella. The sequence goes on along the minus strand of CAVOFW010000015.1, from coordinate 408,752 downwards.
CGTGCTGGTCCCGGTGTCGGTGCTCGTCCTGGTGCTGGTCGCGGTCGCCGTGACCAGGCGGCTGCAACTGGAGGCGTTGCGGTCGGTGCAGCTGTCGTCGGTGTTGGATGAGGTCACCAGCCGATGCCGCCACGTCATCGAGGGCCTCTACCCCACACCGTTCCCCGGTCCAGCCGCCCCGCGGCCGGCCGAACCCGACCGGGTCGTCCAGATCCGTTGGCCCGGCAACCAGCGGACCCTCCGGCAGATCGACCTGCCGGGGCTGATCGACCTGGCCCGCTCTGCCGACGCCGTGATCCGCCTCCGGGTGATGCCGGGCGGGCTCATCCGACAGAACGCGGTGGTGCTGGAAGTCTGCGATCCCACCGAAACTCCGGATCCCGACACACTGCTGCGCTGCCTGGAGGTCGGTATCGACCGTAACCTCACTCAGGACCCCTTGTTCGGGTTCCGGTTGCTCAACGACATCGCGCTGCGGGCCCTGTCGACCGCGGTGAACGACCCGGCGACCGCGGTGCAGGCCTTGGATTCGATCGAAGACCTGCTCCTGACGCTGGTGGTCCGTGACCTCGCCATCGAGGTGATCAGCGACGAGACGGGCACTCCGCGGGTGTTGCTCGACGACCCCGACTGGGACGACTACCTCGCCGCCGGAACGGATGAGATCTCCTGCATCCCAGCGCATCCCATGGTTACTGCGCGGCTGCGGGTGATGCTGCAGCAGATCCTGGCCATCGCACCCACCGAACGCCGGCCATCCGTGGAGCAGCGGGTCGCAGCCCTGGACGTCACACACGGCGCCTGAGGCAATCGGTCAGCCGATGTTCCGGCCAAGGCCCCATTCGCGGGCGCGTTCGATGAGGAGCCTGGCGATGGCGAGGTCCTGGATGGCGACGCCGACGGAGTTGTACAGGGTGATCTGGTCGGCGCTGGTGCGTCCGGCCGCGGCGCCGGTGATCACCTGGCCGAGTTCGGTGCGCAGGTCAGCGTTCTCGATCGCGCCGTCGGCGAGGGCGAGGACGCTGTCGCCGGATTTCTGGATCGAGATCTCGTAGTCGTCGACGACGATCGTGGCCCTGGCCATCCCGTGGGAGTCGATTTCCCGGTGGTCCGGGCGGGGCGGGGCACCGACCGCGTTGATGTGCTGACCTGGCCGGAACCAGCGGCCGTCGATGATCGGGGTGCGGGACGGGGTGAGGGTGCAGACGACGTCCGCTTCGTCGAACACCTCTTTGGGGGAGCTCGCCACCGACACCGGGAGGCCCTCGGTGGCGATGTCGTCCCGGAACTGCTCGACGGTGGCCGCGGACCTGGACCAGACCACGACCCGTTCGATGGGCAACACACTGGACAGGTACGCGACGTGTTCGCGGGCCAGTTGCCCGGCCCCGACGAGTCCGAGGACGGAACTGTCGGGCCGGGCCAGGTGCCGGGAGGCGACCGCGCTGGCGGCGGCGGTGCGGTCCCGGGTGGGGATCTTCCCGTCGATCACCGCCAGGCATTCCCCGGTCGACGCGGAGTTCACCATGATCATCGACCGTTGCGTCGGCAGCCCGCGTTCCCGGTTGGACGGGATGTCGGCCATGAACTTGACCACGGCCAGGTCGTGCCGGGCCGAGATGGCCGTCATGGGCAGGAACCTGGCGTCCGAACCGGGTGCGTCCAGGGTGCTGATCGGTGGTTGGACGGACACCCCGGTGGCCAGGTCGGCGTGGGCCTGCTCGACCGCGTCGATGACCTCCTTGGTGTTGAGCAGGTCGTCGACGTCGGACGCGGACAAGAACAGCGTCATCGGGGGTCCTTCCAGTGACTCGAGCGGGGCGGCGGGTTGGGTCAGCCGACCGGTACCGGGGCGGCGGCGGTGAACCTGGTGCTGATCAGCTCGTCGAACGAGGGTGCGGTGGTGACCAGGCCGGCGTCGGCCAGGATCCCGGTCCACCGGTCACACGCGGCGGGGTCGACGCTGGTGGTGTCCCAGGTGCGGCTGGCCAGCAGCCGCACGGTCGCCGACTTCAACGCGGCGAGCGGGACGTCGGGCCACATGTCGGTCAGGATGTCGGTGACCGAGTCCACGGTGGCGTCGGTGAGCGCGTCCATCGCCTCCCCGATCGGCGGCGACGAACCCGGTCAGGGCGGGGGCGAGTTCGTCGAGGCGTTCGGTGCGGCAGTAGTACACGCTGTTCGGCATGATCCCGCCGGCCTTGGCGTGTTCGAACGAGATGTGCCCGTATCCGTTGTCCTGCAACACGGTTGCGGTGACCAGGTCGGCGATGATGGCGTCACCCAGGCCGGCCTGGAACAGTTCGACGAGCATCGCGGTGGACAGGTCACGGACGAACCGGGTGCCGGACGGGTCCACCCCGGCCTCCCGCATCAGGCCGGCGGTGAACTCGTACGGGGCGCTGCCGCCGGCGCCGGGGGCCAGGACGGTCTTCCCGGTGAGCCAGGCCAGGGTGAAGTCCGGGGCCGGCGCCCGGGTGACGATGGCCATCGGGAACTGGTGGTTCAGCTGCCCGATCACCGTGTAGTGCCGGTCGGATCCGGCGAACATCGCCGGCACCCACAGCCCGCCGAGGGCCAGGTCCGCGGTACCGCTTTCCAGGTCGTCCAGCACCCCGGTCCACGGGTCCCGGGCCACGTTGGTCACCTCGACGCCGTGGTCGGTGAACAGTCCCCTGGCCTGGGCGTAGTACTCGGGCAGGTAGTTCAGGCCGCGGGCGGTGGCGGAGATCTTCAAGTGCTGCATGGCATGTCCCTTCAGTGGTATCCGATGTGTCGGGGGTTCTCAGAGGACTTCGTTGCCCCCTGTTCCAGGTGTGGGCCCTTGGATTCGGGCCCGAACCGCGAGGGAGACGCTCAGCAGGGCGTAACGTCCACACCGGACCGAATCGCACGACGTTGTATACGACAAACAGTAGCCCACGGAGCGGCTTGAGTCCGCAAGTCCTGCTCGATGGCAATCTCAGATCACCCTAGTCGTATACGACCAGCAGAGGGACTGTCAGCGATCCTCGGTGCTCGGCGGGACGTCCTTCATGTGCCGGTACAGCACCTCGTCCTTGAGGATGTGTTCGTCCATCAGGTAGCCGGCCTGTACCGGTGATCCACTCAGGATCGCGGTGGCAACGGCGGCATGATCCGCCCAGGACGAGTCGATCCGGTCCTCGATGTCCAGCTTGAATCCCCAGGCGATGCGCTGCAGGACCCGTTCCAGCATCTGCTGGAGCTGGCGATTTCCGGATGCCTTGGCCACGATTTCGTGGAATTCCATGATCAGCGGTGGCAGCAGGTCCACCTGGTGCTGGCGCCCGGCTTCCTGCCCTCGCTCGATGACGGACCGCAGGTCCGCGGCGAACGGCCCGCCGTGATGTTCGGCGGCCTGCCGGGCGGCGAGCACCTCCAGGCCGCGGCGAACCTGCATGAGCTCGAGCGTGTCGCGGGTGGACGTGGAGGAGACGGTGGCTCCGCGATACCGCTCTGAGCTGACGAAACCTTCACTTTCCAACTGCCGCAACGCTTCCCGGACGGGCACCCGGGACACCCCGTATTGCTCCGCGATCACGTCCTCGACCAGCCGGTCGCCGGCGCGCAACGTGCCACCGATGATCGAACTGCGCAGCGAATCCACCACCGACCGTCGGCGGGACACGTCGGTGTCGGCGGCATCGACGACCGACTCGTCCTTGGATAGCTGAGTCACCTCGCTATTTTCGCCTGTCCGGCCGACCACCGCCGCCGCGCCGCGATGACGGCCGGCGGCGACGACATCCCCACCGACGGCCGGCAAGGTCACGGTGCGAATCCCGTTGCCCATCTCGACACTCGTTCGTATACGACCAGTGATGCAAATTGGTCAGTTAACACGTCTTGCGCAGATGGAAACATGGTTGTTACAGTTCTCGTATACAACTTCTGTGAGCCCGGTCGACAGGGCGTGCATGACCACTACCGAACCCGCGGCTGGCAGAGCCGCCCCCCGCAGTCGTTCGGTTCTCGTTCGGATCATTCATTGCCCCATGACCACTCCTCAGGAGGGCATCACAAATGAGCAACCATCCCGCACCGGAAGAATCTGCTACCCGCTCACCATCCCCGTCAGGCCCGCCGGCCGCGCCGCCGCCCGTGCTGGGCGGTGGACTGGCCGCCACGATGGATCGGATCGGCTGGACCCGCTCCCACTGGTTGGTCGCCGCGATGGTGCTGGCCGGGATGTTCTTCGACGCCCTGGAACAGGACACCACCGGCGCCGTGACCGAGGGGCTGAAGGCCAGCTTCGGCATGAACACCGCCGATCTTGCGTTCCTGAACACGGTCATGATCCTTGGCGGGCTGGTCGGCCGACTGGCCACCGGGTACCTCGCCGACATCAAGGGCCGACGCTTCGCGCTGGCCTTCAACCTGCTGCTGTACACCCTCGGTGGCCTGCTCAGTGCGGTCGCCACCTCCGAACTGATCCTGCAGCTCAGCCGGTTCATCGTCGGAGTCGGGCTCGGCGGCGAATTCACCGTCGGGCTCACGCTGGTCGCCGAAATCGTTGCGACCAAGTACCGCGGAACCGTCGCCGCATCGCTGAACATCGGGTCCGGCGGGGTCGGCAACTTCGTCGCCTTCGGCCTGTTCTTCGTCGTGCTGGGCCCGCTGAACGAGGTCCTCGGCGGCACCGACACCAGCTGGCGGTGGCTGTACGTGATGCTGGCATTGCCCGCGTTGCTGATCGTCGTCATCCGCCGGTACATGCCCGAATCACCGCGGTACCTGCTGTCGAAGGGCCGGGTCGAGGAGGCCAACGCCGCACTGACCGTCCTGGCATCGGGCAAGCTGTCCCGCAAGAACGCGCACCTTGCTGTCACCCCGTACCTGACCGACGCCGACATCCCCGAGACCGCCAAGGACAAGATCCCGCTGCGGGCCTTGGCCACCGGGCATTCCCTGCGCCGCACCGCCGCGATCGGGCTGGCGTCCTGGATGTCCTTCGGCGCGCAGATCACCCTGCTCGTCCTGATGCCGACAATTCTGGTGTCGCAGGGCTACAGCATCAGCGACAGCCTGATCTTCACCATGGTGATGAACTTCGGCAGCCTGCTCGGCGCCTGCGCCGCCGCCGTCCTGGCCGGCCGGGTCAGCCGCAAGGTCGTGGTCATCACCGCCGCCATCCTCGGCTGCGGCGCCGCGATCGCGTTCGCCAGCTTCGCCCACGGCATCGGGCTCATCCTGGTGCTCGGCGCGACGTTCCAGTTCTTCGCCCTGCTGCTGAACACGACCCTCGCTGCCTGGTCTCCGGAGATCTACCCGACCAACGTGCGGGCCCTTGGCACCTCCATCGTCAACGGCATCGGGAACGTCTCCGGCGCGGTCATGCCCTTGATCGCTGTGCCCGTCTTCCTGACCTGGGGTGTTGGCGGAGTCTTCCTGATGCTGGCCGTCATGTACGTCCTGCTCGCCGTCTCCGCCAAGTTCGCCCCAGAAACCTACGGCCGCGCCCTCGAAGACATCAATCCCGAGGACAAGCCGGTCACCGTCGGCTGATTCGCCAATCCCAGCCCTACCCCCGGAAAGAACGTGAAGCAATGAGCATCACCCTCAACGGCACCAGCTTCCGAAGGATGGAGTCGCTGCTCTCCGATTTCGAACCTTCCTTCGATTTCGAGGGTGCCCCGCAACTTCCAGAATCGGAATACGCGGAGCGGTTCCGCAAGATCCGCCGGGACGCGACCGTGGCCGGGCACGACGCGGTCCTGGTGCACAGCAGCCTGGTCGGCTGGTACCACACCTCGAACCCCTACCTGCGCTACATCTGCGACTGGGCCCGCGAGGGGGTGCTCATCATTCCGACCGACGACGCGATCGCACCCCAGATCCTGTCCTTCTGGACCGAGTCCGTGCTGCTCCCACCCTGCGGCGAACCAGTTCTCGTGGAACAGATCTGGCAGGTCGCGCCCTGGGGCAGGGAAAGCCTCGACCGGCCCGGATCACCGCTGGCGAAAACCGTCGAAGCCGCCGTCAACATCCTGACCTCACTCGGTCTGAGCGGCGGGCAACTCGGTCTGATCGGCGACGACACCGCCAGCCACCTTCTGGGCCGGTCTCAGGGACTCGCTACCAAAGGCCGCGTTCCTGCCCGCCACCGACATCGTGCTGCGGATGCAGCGCGTCCGGTCCGCCGCCGAGATCGCCCTCATTCGATCCGCCGCACAACTGACCGACATCGCCTGCCAGGCCGCTTATCACGTCACCAGACCGGGCGTCACCGACTACGAGATCTACGCGGCGTTCACCTACGCCCAACTCGCTCGCGGGGGAGAAACCGGGGACGGCTACCAGATCGGGGCCAGCAAATACGGCACCCACTGCGGCAAGCCCTACGGGCACGTCACCCGCACGGTGACCTGATCAACCTGTACGTGTCAAACGTGACCTACCACGGCTACTGCGCCCAAACCGCGCGGATGATCGCCGTGGGCACCATCACCCCCGAACAGGAAACCGTGCTCGAGATGTGCACCGACGCGGTGCTTCGTGCCGAAAAGCTGATCAGACCCGGAGCCACCTTCAGCTCGCTGCACGACGCCGCGTTCAGCGCCTACATCGACCGCGGCTACCTCGAATCCGGAGATACCCGGACCATGCCGTTCAACTGGTCAGCCCTCGACGACGGCACCCCCCGCCCCATCCCGTACCAATACGTCCCCGACGAGGACTGGGAAGCCCAAGGCCGGAAACTGATGCACGTCTATCCGGCCACCCGTGGACCGCACAACCCCAACCTCGGCCACGCGATCGGCATGCCAAAACTTCCCCAGTACAACGTGGCCTCGCACAACACCGACCGCATGGAACCAGGAATGGTCTTCGTCCTGCACGCCCAATGGCTCGACCCCATGGTCGCCGGATGCAACGTCGGCAACCTTTACGTCGTCACCGACGACGGCGTGGAAAACCTCAGCTGCCACACACCTCTGGAAACCCATCGAGTCCCGGTGGGGCACGGCTAGCTCGCGGATACTCCTGGAGAAGGTCGGGCCCGGGGGGCTGCTGTCAGCCGATCGGGGGACCTGAGTATCCACTGGGTGACGGGCCGTTCGGGGGACGGCGCCGCTCCGGATTCCCGGGGATTCTTTGATGGATCGAGGAACCGGGAATTCACGGCGGGCGTCGCCCGGCGCACGGTTCCGGGAGGAGCACCATCATGACGTTTCGCACCGGATTTGCTGTCACACAGGAGCTTTCGCTTTCGGACTGGCGCCTGGAGAACACCGCAGGCAAGCCGCTCGTTGGTTCCATCCGAACGCCCCGCCGCGCCCACCGAGGAACGATGATCGAGATCGACATTCAGCGTGGGCGAGCCCGGATGCCGTTCGGGCGCGGCGTGTACCTGGCAGCCAACCTGACCCCCGAACTGCGCCGCAGCGTCGTCAACGTGGCGGAATGCGCCGCGAGGGCCATCAACGAGATCATGAAGGCCCAGGACGCCGACATGGTCGTCCGAGCCGCCCGCTCGTGGATCGAGAACGGCCAACGTTTCTGGTGGACGAGGAACATGCCCTGGCGGTTGGAGATGTTGGACTTCGCGAACGGTCAGCCTTTCCGTGCCGTCAGGGTGACGGAAAAGGAGCTGTTCTTCGTCAGCGCGGAAAGGCCTGGCATCTTCGAATGGGTGGTTCCCATCGGGGACGTCCACCTTGATGACGTGGGATTCGAGGATGAGATTGCGTGTCGGTCATCCGCCGGCGTCGCGGACGTCAGGGCGTTGTTCACCGACCGACCTGCCGATTACTGAGTATTCCGAGAGCGTGGGATAGCCGACGGAGCGGCTGCACAGCGCCCGCGACGGCGGATCCCATAGTTTCATTTAGGTCGTTTCTGAGCGTACGCTTGTCGCATGGTTTCAGGGTCGTGGTCGGCTATCGGTACCGAAGAGCGGGCCTGGCGACCGAAGATCTCGCCGGATCTGGTGTCCGCTCGGGTGCGCCAGCGGCACTCCGGCCCCTATCGGGCGGCCGTGGTACCGGAGATCGCTGATCAGTCGCTTGAGTTGCCGGCCGCGGTCGCGACCCTCGCCGAAGACGCGTCGGTCGAGATCGCCCGGTTCGATGCCGAGTTGGGAGCGGAAGTGGCTCCGTTCGCGTCGGTCCTGCTACGTTCGGAGTCGGCGTCGTCATCCAGGATCGAGAACCTGACGTCGGGCGCGAAGTCGATCGCGTTGGCCGAACTGGGCAGCCGCGACAAACGCAACGCAACGGAGATCGTCGGCAACGTCGCCGCCATGATAGCCGCGCTCAGCCTCGCCGACCGTCTCGATCAGAGCGCAATCCTGGCCATGCACGAGGCCCTACTTGCTCACGTCCAACCCGACATTGCCGGCCGCTGGCGCGAGGAGCAGGTATGGATAGGCGGAGACTCGTTCGGACCACACGGTGCCACGTTCATCCCGCCGCATTCGGACCAGGTGCCCGACCTGATGGCCGATCTCGTCACGTTCACCCAGCGGACGGACCTCCCGTTGCTCAGCCAGGCCGCGATCGCTCATGCCCAGTTCGAGACCATCCATCCCTTCCCGGACGGGAACGGCCGCACAGGCCGGGCCCTCATCCACGCGATGCTGCGTGGTCATGGACTCACCAGAAACGTCACGGTGCCGGTTTCGGCCGGACTCCTGACAGACACCAGCGGGTATTTCGACGCCTTGACCGCCTACCGGAACGGTGAGCCCAGCGCGATTGTCCAGAAGCTGGCGGAGGCTTCCTTCGCCGCCGCGACCAACGGTCGCCAGCTCGTGCGTGATCTCCGATCGATCCGGAAAAGCTGGGACGGCAAGCTCACGGCAAGGCGAGGCGCGACGGCCTGGCGGTTGGTGGACGTACTTCTCCGGCAGCCGGTCATCGACACACCGACCGTGGCAGGTGAACTCGGCGTGACCCCGCAAAATGCACTACGCGCCATCACGCCACTGGTGAACGCGGGCATCCTCGATGAGTTCACTGGCTTCGCCCGCAATCGGATGTGGCAGTCCCGCGAAGTGCTTGACGCGCTGGACGATTTCGCCGCGCGGGCCGTTCGCAGAGGGGCTTGAGGACGCCAAGACCTCGTGTGATGACGAATCTTCCCCGGCCATCATCGCCGAGAATTGCTGAAAGGCCCCTCTGTTCTGGGGGTTCATCACCGGCAGCGACATCCTGATCGACGGCGCCGCCACCGCCGCCTACTTCAATGGGCGAGACCCCCAGGGTCCGGACATAACTGCGGGCCGCCCGCCTGTACTGGCGGACGGCCCGGTGACCGAAGCGAGCTGTTGGGTCTCGGCCCGAAACGATCAGCTACCCGGTGATCACGATGCCGCTGTAGTACGACTTCAGGATCGTCGAGTAACTCTTTCCGGCGGCGGCCTGGTCGCGGGAACCGTACTGGGACATCCAGTTCCCGGTCTGCCCAGCGCTGCCGCAGGCGGTGGTGGTGGAGCAGTAGTGCGCCTGCAGGATGTTGCCGCTGCGGGTCATCCGCGTGGTCCACGTCCGGTCCACCGCCGCGCTGGTCGACGCGACCGCGGATCCGGGCTTGTACACCTGCGAGCTGGTGCTGTCGTAGACGTCGAAGCACGCGCCGCCGGAGGTCTTCCGGGTGGAGTGCAACGCCCAGTACCAGCCGAAGCTCTTCACGGCCATCGCACCGGCGTCGAGCGACGCGGCCGGCCAGCTGGTGATCCACTCGTTCGGCAGCACGTTCTTGACGTACGTCTTGAACGCGACCCGTTCGACCTTTCCGGTGCTCACCCGCAGGACCAGGATGCTGGTCGGCAGCTTGCTGTTCGTGCCGTCGGTCTTGCAGCCGGTGGCCGGCGGCGCCGACAGCAACTCGTGCGAGGCGTTCTGGTTCTTCAGCGTGGCGTTCAGGTTGCCCTTCGCGCCGGCCGCGAAGTCCTGGTGGGCGCCGGCGAAGTTGCTGTTGAAGTAGACCCGCACGGTCTTGCTGGTGCGGTTCCACACCGACGCGGCGTTGTTCTTGACGCACACGCCCTTGCCGTTGCCCGGGCCCTTGAACTCGTAGCAGCTGGGTTGGGTGGTGCCGTAGTCGTCCTGGGAGTCGGTGAAGTCGGAGACCGAGCCGGCCTCGCCGCTGTTGAAGTAGTAGCAGAATTCGCCGGTGTTGCAGACGCCGTCACGCTCGGCCGCGGAGGCGGGCGCCGCGGTGGCGACCGCCACGACAGCGCCGACCACGAGCAGGGCCAGCGTCAAGAGCACTGAGCTGATGCGCGTTCGGATGGTCATGAAATGCTCCCCGCTCAGTGGTTGAACCACGGCTGGGTCCAGCCGAGGTAGGTCTCGCCGAAGCTGGACTCGATGGTGGCGATGGTGGTCTTGCCGTACCGCCCGGCGTGGTAGCGGCCGTCGGTGCCGACGTCGGTGGAGGCGAAGCTGCCGCCGCCGAGGGAGATCATCACGTGACCGAAGCCGGAGGAGCCGCCCTTGAAGAAGGCCAGGCCGCCGGCCGGCACCGTGCGCACGCCCGGCGTGCTTGGACGCCGCGGGGACCTGGGTCCAGTGCGCGTAGGCGTCGTGCGAGCCGCTGTTCGCCCAGCCGTAGGCCAGGCCCACGACGTGGTCGCAGGTGCCGGTGCCGAGCGAGGTGCTGCCGATGTGGCTGTTGGCCCAGGCGACGGCCTGCGCGCAGGTGTGCGGGTCGCCGGTGCCGGCGGTGGTGCAGCCGGTCGCCGGTCGTCGAGGTGAGGAACTGGTGCGAGGCGTTCTGGTTCTTCAGCGTGGCGTTGAGGTTGCCCTTGGCGCCGGGCGCGAAGTCCTGGTGCGCGCCGGCGTAGCCGCTGTTGAAGTAGACCCGCACGGTCTTGCTGCTGCGGTTCCACACCGACGCGGCGTTGTTCTTGACGCACACGCCCTTGCCGTTGCCCGCGCCCTTGAAGTCGTAGCAGCTGGGCTCCGTGGTGCCGTAGTCGGCGATGGAGCCGGTGAAGTCGGAGATCGAGCCGGCCTCGCCGCTGTTGAAGTAGTAGCAGAATTCGCCGGTGTCGCAGACTCCGTCGCGGGAGGCGGCGAAGGCGGGGGTGGCGGTGGCCATCATGGTTGCGGCGGCGGCGATGATCCCGACGCGGGTGAGGGTCTTGACGAGTTGCATGGGTGTCCTCCGGAGTCGTGCTGGTGGTTTCGGGGAATGCGGGCCGTTCATGGGTGCAGCTCAGTGCTGTCGCAGGTAGTCCTCCCAGGTGACCTTGGGTCCGGCGGGCCCGGTGTCGGGTCCGTTGTTCTTCAGCCCGTTGCGGCCGAGGTAGTAGTCGCCGACCTGCGCCTGCGCCTCCGGGGCCAGGTCGGGATCGCTGATCGCCACCGCATGGATGTGCCACGGCCAGTCGCCCTCGGTCGGGCTGCGCACCCAGGCCGCGAAGCCGACGCTGCGCAGCACGCCGGCGACCGCCTTGCGGTGAGCGGCCGACCAGCCATCGACGTTGACGTCCACCACGCCGCCGCCGGCGTGGGTGCCCGCCGAGGTGGGGTCGGACGTGCTGTACGAGCCCTGGTCCAGCAGCAGCGGCGCCCCGAGGATCGACCCCGCCTCGGTGAGCATCGCCGCCGTGCGGGTGTCGACCGTCTTGCCGTCGAAGGCGACCCGGGCGCCGGGCCGCACCACGAACGCGACCGTGAACCGACCGGCCGCGAGCTTCGTCAGCGACGCCTCACCGGGAATGCCATTGGCGCCGAGCCCGGTGTAACCGATTTGCTTCTGCCACTTCGTGTACGCCGTCACCGTCGATGTCCCGTAATGCCCGTCGACGTAGGTGGTTGCCAGCAGACCCCTCGCCTGCAGGGCCTTTTCGACGAGCAGCACGCTCGGTCCGGAGCCCGGGGTGATGGCCGAACCCGTCTTCTGCGGGTCCCATTGCGCGGCCTTGAGAACGGCCTCCATGTTGACGACCGGTAGCGCCGCTGCGGCGTTCGCGCCGGCCGGAATGGCGATGTTGCCGGCCACGAGCAGCGCCACTGCAGTGATCAGCGTGACGAGGCGCCTGCCCGGACGACTTCGGGTGGTTGGCACGGCCATGAGTTGCTCCTTTCAGACGGATGCCTCTGGCGGATCGAGGACGATGGTCGGGCTCGGACAGGCGGGCTCGAACCGGACGGGGATGCGACACTCGTGGTAACAAGCGGTGCACGCTCCGGGCGTTGTCGTCGCGGAGTGCAACCGGAACGGCATCGAAAGGCTCGGTGATATGAGAGGTTCGACCAGCCGGGTGGGTCCTGTCACCGGCAGCCCCTGCCCCCGATGACGCCGCCACTCTTCAAGGTGTCCTACGGTGACGAGGACTACCTTTTCGGTGACGGTGACCGGCGTCAGTTCGGCCGCGACGACGACGCCTGCGCGATTCCGATCTGGGAGGAAATTCGCCGCACCGCGGTGTCCAAGGTGGCCGGCGAGCTGTGGTGCATGGACAACGAGATGTGGCTGCGCAACGTGTCGACGGCGCACGAGCTGGAGGTCGCCGGACCCGACGGCCCGCCGCAATACCTCCCGGTGCGCCGGCCGGACGAGCGCGGCGCGGCTCGGTCGATCCCGGTCCCGACTGCCAGGATCTCGGCGCCCAGCACCGGAACGTGGTACCTGACGGTCGAGCGACTCGGGTCGGACCAACAGGTCGGGGCCGCCGAGCCGGCCCAGCCGAATACCCTCACCACTCGCCTCGGCCCGGTTCCAACCCCATTACGAGTGGTCGCCGCGGCCTTGTGCCAACCGGTCCTGACGCTGAACCGGCCGCCGGCGTCCTACGACGAGGTCGCGAAGGCGCTGGGCATCACGCCTCGTCAGGCACGCCGGCGGATCGAGGAACTGGTGAACCATTACCGGGCGCAATTGCCCGAGCTGTCCGAGGATCACCGGCGCACGGACCCGCTGTACACCGAAGTCGCGCGTCTGCTGGTGCGTCGTCGCCGAATCACCGTCGACGACCTCGAAGCGCTCGGGTCGACATCACCGTGACGGATGTTGCCGGCTCCGACCTGCCCGCCGTTCCGGACGACTTCATCGCGATCGGTCCGCCGATCGCCAGCGGCGGCAGCGCCGTCGTCTGGCGTGCCCGTCATCGCGTCACCGGCCGGGAAGTCGCGCTCAAGGTGTGGCACCACCCACTCAGCAGCGCCGAGCAACGCGCCCAATTTGACGCGGAATCCCGCCTGCACCAACAGCTTTCCGGGCACCCGCACATCGTGCCGTGGCTGTGGGCGGCGGCCCCGGCGGACGCTCCGGCGTGGATGGCGACCGAACTCTACGGCGAGGCGCTCTCCGAACTGACCGCCGATGCCGGTCCGCTGGGCCTGCAGCAGGGCGTCGTCATCGGACTCGATCTGCTGGACGGGCTCGCGGCCGTGCACGCCAAGGGCGTCGTGCATCGCGACGTGAAACCGGAAAACGTGCTGGTGAAGGACGGCCGGGCGGCCCTGTGCGACCTGGGCATCGCCATGCACATCGACACGCTGACCGGGGACACCGGCGCCGGCACCATTGCCTACCTCGCCCCCGAGCTGCTGCGCCGCGGCGCCGACCAGTCCCCGGACTTCCGCTCGGACGTCTATTCCGCGGCACGCACCATCCGCACCGCCGTCGGTGACGACATTCCAGATGCGCTCGACCAATTGCTGACCCGGGCCGAGTCGGAGGAACCGGCCGACCGGCCCGCCGACGCGGCCGACTTCCGAAATCGGCTGCTGAAGGTCAGCGACCGGCTCGGACTGGCCGCCCCGGTCGATCCCGTCGAAGCCGATCACCCGCCTCGCGGCCGGCGCCGGTCGCTGATCCTGGTCGCGGCGTGCGTCATCGCAGTCGCGATCATCGCGACCACCGTTGGCCTGCTGGTGGCCAACAAGAACGCCGATTCGCCATCACCGTCGCGAGTCGCCGCTCGGCAGGCTCCGTCCGACATCGACTCTGTCGGCGCACCCGTCAGTCTCGGAGAGCGCAGCGGCGGGCGCTGCGACGGAGATCCGATGCCGGATGGGCGGTATGAACACGTCGTCAATGGCCAGGTCGTCGCCGTCACGAGGGTGTTCTATGACCCAGCCAAACACGAGGCGTGTGCACTCCTGACGAAGGACAAGTCCAACGGCGGTTTCGGCACGTCGAGCTATCTCGCATTGACCCTCTGCAATTCGGCGGGCGTGTGCGATTCCGACTGGTTCAGCTACCCGCATGAGGCCGGTCCGGTGAAGGTCCAGTCGGTCGACAACGGTTGCGTCAGTTGGCGTTCGTCGATGCGGGACCCGCAGGGTGCCGAATGGTTGGTGCGGGACGTCGTTCGGCAGGTGGGCTGCTTTTTCTCGAAATCTCACTGGTCCCTCCGGAATTCCGGCGCTGGAGTGGTCAACCTGCTTGCCTCAGTTATTGCGGATTGTTAACAAAGCTACGGGGTCGCGCGTCGACCCGGAGCTCCTGAGATTTCGGAAGCTGGCCCGACCTCGAGCGAAGTGGCCGCGGTGCCCGGTATCTCCATTAATACCCCGCGGCGCTACCTCTTGGGCGAGAGCGTGCCGGAGAGCTGATCCGGCTGTGTTCCCCAGATTTCGGTGAATCGCCAGTCAGCGACAGGCTGCGGGAGAAATCGCGGTATTGAGCCCGGACTTGAAGACTGCAGACGTTGTTGGACGACGCGTCTATCAACTTCCTGATGCCCAGGCAGCGCGTTGGTGGGCGCGGGATTGACGACGTTCAGGCTTTCGCCATGAACGATCTTCGAGCACTGTGCACGGTCGCTGCCGCTGGGCAAGTAGGAGGCTAAGTCTCAGCCTGTGTCTGACGTGGATGTGCACCGTTTAGGAGGGTATTTGCCATTGGTGCTCTTTGCCTGACTACGAATCGTTTAACGAACCTCTTTCTCGAGTTAGCCAAACTGACCGGTGACGCTCCCTGTTCGAAGAAGTGATGTGGGCGATCGACCAGCGATCCGGTTATTGACGGCAGAGTTACAACTCGATGACGACAAGTACGGTTTGATAGCTCGTGCGACGCCGCCAAATTATGCTCCCAGGAGCAAATGTTGATCTGTGCGGGTTGTCCGACGTGAACGGAAGCCGCGCCTTATCTTGCAATAACGGGATCGAGCTTGCGCGTGCGTCGGCATGCGGGACTTCGTGAAGTTGTGACTTGCCGGAGAGGACTGCCGGATGCGTTTCATTCGACAGCTGCGTACGGTCTTCGCTGACGCACGTCGGCAGTCGCATAACTCTCGGTTCGCCTTGCATAACGGCCGCCCGCACTCGACGAACTGCGGACTCGCGTGCCAGCATTCGGCGAGCAGTCGCCCGGCCAGTCCATAGGTCTTATCTTTCTAGATCCGGCAGCCACTGTCGCCGGCCAGTCCGTTGCGTTCAGGAATGGCAGCGCTCCGATACCTCGACATACGTTGAACAGGTATTAACGAGCATCCTCCTGCAAGCAATCGTCAGGTGGCAGGATTTCGAAGTAGTCGCAATAAGAATTGAGTCGCGCGGCCCGCCCGTGCGGGTCGACCATCGGCGGCCTCGCCACCTCAGGGCTTTGCTGACTGACCGACCTGCCGATTGCCGAGTATCCCGAGAGCGTCGGACAGCCGACGGAGCGCCCGCAATGCGCCCGCGACGGCGACGTCGTCGCCGGCCTCGTCCAGCAGCGGTTGTACCCGGTCGAGCGCGTCAGGCTCGCCGGGCGGCAGCGGTGGCGGGTTGCCCAGTGCCGGGGCGTCGCCGAGTCGGCGGGCCTCCGCGGCCAATTCCGTGCAGGCCCGGGATAGCGCCGGGTTGGGATGCTCGGGTGAGACCGCAGCGGCCAGTGTCCGGGCCGCCGCGCCGCACGCGCCCAGCACCGAGATGCGGTGCCGCACAGCGATCCGGTCCGCACCGAACAGCCGGCCCACCGTCACCGTCTTTCGGGTACGCATGATCTGCCGGCCACTGGCATCGAGTTGCACCGTCAGGGCGAGCAGGTCGCGGTCCGGTTGGCGACCGTTCAGGGCCTGCGCGCAGCCGTCCAACAGATCACCCAGATCGGCCAGGAACGCCTTCCGCGCCATCCGCAGAGTGGCTCTGCTGTGCGCCGGGAGGACCAGCAGGGACACCAGGATTCCGATCGCCGCGCCCGCGGCGGTCTCCGCCAAACGCAGCGCCAGCAATTCGTCGCTGAAGGTGCCGAGCAGCGTGTACAGCTGACCCAGCATCACCGTGATGAAAAAGATCATGCCGCTGTAGAAGACGGGTTGCAGGAAGAACGCGATGAAGATGCACAGCATGATCAGGCCGACGGCAACGGCCGGATGCCCGTCGGTCACATTCGCCAGCCAGACCGCCGCAACCAGGCCGGTCAGCGTGCCGACGATCCGGCCCGTTCCCTTGGACAGGGTCTCCCCGGAGGTGGCGGTGCCGGCGAACCCGATGAACGCGGCGATCACCGCCCAGTAGAACCGCTCCCTGGAGATGGCCTCGCCGACCAGGATGGCCAGCCCGGCGGCCACCCCGGCCTGGATCGCCTGCCGGGTCGTCAACCGCATCCGGGACGGGGACAACCGCCGCGCGTTCTCCCGGCCGATCGACTTCTCCGCCAGTGCGGCGGACCCGGGCAGGTTGCCGCTGACCAGGGTCACCACCGTCTCGAAATCGTCGTCCTCGTCCAGCGGATCGGGGTCTTGCTCGTCGCCATCGGACCTGCCGCTGCCAGAGCCGGCCGAATCGCCCGGCTCCCGCTCCGAGGCCGGTTCCCCCGCCGGCGCGGCCAGTTGCCCGGCATCCCAACTGTTGATGACGTCGAGCAGAAAGACGGACGCGCTGGCCAGCCGTCTGACGCGCCCCGTGGCATTGGTCGACGGCCTCGAGCTCCTTCACCGCCTGCAGGGCGGCGTGATGCTCGCCCCACCCGAGGGTCTCCAGGACGCGCCTGACGGCCTGCAGGGTCCGCGGTTCCAGGGTGGATCGCTGGCCGGCGATGCTCAGGGTGGCCCCGCACACCTCGTCCAAACCGATTTCCACATCAACCGTCCAGCGGCGCATCCTGGTGGGCGAGACACCCGTCCGGGATCGCCCTGGAATCCGCCAGCTGACCGTCCAGCAGCAGCGCAACCTCCCTGAGCTGCAACAGGTTCCGGTGCATGGCCCGGATCTTCTTCTCGTCATCGGGATCGTCGAGCACGTCGAGGGCGGCGGCGATGGCCGACCTGGCCCTGGCCCGGAGAGTGGACACGATCCGGCGCAGTTTCGACCCGGGATCGTCGTACAGGACGGTCAACAGCAGCACCCAGACCCACAGGCAGCTGATCACCACCGCGCTCAACAGGAACGGCAGCGACGACAACGGCGGCTGCAGGAACAGCGCGAAGAAGAAGCCCTGCCACAGCAGGAACCCGAGGGTGAACCAGCGCGGGCCGAACCGCCTGACCCACACCGCCACGAACGACACCAGCACGAAGGTCAGCAGGCCCAGCACCCGCTGCTCGGCGGTCACCACCCCAAGGGTGACCCCGATGACGGCCATCACCGGGGCGGCGAGCGCGGTCTGCGTGATGGTTCGGCGGCGTGCCTCCCGGATTCCGGTGGACATCAGCATCGCCATGACGGCCCCGAGCAGCACGACAAGCGCCGCCGGCTGGCCGAGCACCGTGGCCAGGCCGGTCATCAACAGTGCGGTGGACGCGACGGCGACGAGCGCGCGGATGCCCAGCCGCAGCCGGGCCCAGCCGGGGTCGGAGGCGATGAAGCGATCCCGGGCATCGCGCAGTTCCTCCCGCAGCCGGCGCGTCCCGGCAGCTGGCGAGGTCCGGTGCCGCCCTGCGGAGGACTCACCGGTGACGAGGGCGGAGTGGGCACCCGTCATTGTCTCCCCGGCGGCATTTCCAGTGCTCGCGCGGCGGACCGATCGCCGTCGAGTCCACGCTGATCGACCAGCGTCGGGCCGGCCACGTGAACGCCTCCGCTCGGGCCAATGAGGCTGCCCCGCCGTCCGCAACCGAACCGAACCGCGGGAGGATCGCAAGATGGCAGAGGTCATCGTCGTCATCGGACCGGGTCTCATCGGGCAGGCGATCGCGCGCCGCGTCGGCGTGGGCAAGCGCGTCCTGCTGGCCGACGTGCGCGAGGAGAACGCCATCGCCGCCGCCGAGACCCTCGGCAATGCCGGCTACGACGTCATCGTCACGACGGTCGACGTGTCCTCGCGCGAGTCCGTCCATGCGCTCGCCGAGGAGGCGGCGGCGCTGGGTGAGATCACCGGGCTGATCCATGCGGCCGGGGTTTCCCCGTCGCAGGCGTCGCCGGAGACGGTGCTGAAGGTCGACCTGTACGGCACGGCGCTGGTGCTCGAAGAGTTCGGCAACGTCATCGCAGCGGGCGGTTCCGGTGTGGTGATCGCATCGCAGTCCGGGCACCGGCTGCCGGCGTTGTCCGTCGAGCAGAACCGGGCACTGGCCAGCACGCCCGTGCACGAACTGCTCGACCTTTCGTTCCTCCAGCCCGATCAGGTGCAGGATTCGCTGCACGCCTACCAGCTCGCGAAGCGCGGCAACTCGCTGCGGGTGATGGCCGAGGCGGTCCGGTGGGGCGAGCGGGGCGCCCGGATCAACACGATCAGCCCGGGGATCGTCATCACCCCGCTGGCCAGGGACGAGCTGGCCGGGCCGCGCGGTGACGGCTACCGGCGGATGATCGAGTCGTCCCCGGTGGGTCGCGCCGGGACGCCGGACGAGGTCGGCGCCGTTGGTGCGTTGCTGATGGGCCCCGATGGTGGGTTCATCACCGGCAGCGACTTCCTGATGGACGGCGGGGTGACCGCCGCCTACTTCTACGGCGACATTCCCGAGGTCCGGACGGAGTCGTAGCGCCAGCGCCGCGACTCGGAGCTACTGGGCGGGAGGACCGGTCCGCGATTCGTCTTGCGTGGCCGGAGACACTCTCACGCTGGTCGACGACGGACGTGCCGCCCGCGGCCGTTCACCCGTCGGGGCCGGACTCGTCGCCCTGAGCACGGAGTGCATCTCGGCCGGCGTGAACATGCCCGGCCACAGAACGCCGCCGACGTCGATCGGAGCGGATTTCGCAAGGTTGCCTATTCGGTACGGCACGTAGCGCATTGCACGGATGAGGGCTTCCAACTCCCGCGCCGCGCTCGGGTCGTCGGCGGCGTAGCCGACAGCCCAGGTGTCGGGTTGATGGGTCGCCGCCGGAACAAGTTTGTCCCAATCGATATGCGAGAAGGCCCGGGTGACCCGGACGCCGGGCAGCAGCCGAGCCATCCATGAGCCTTCCGTCACGCCACCGGTCAGACCCGCTGCCAGGGCATCGCCGGGGAGCCATGCGTTGTCGGTGTCAACCAGCAGCTTGCCCGTCAGGTGCAGGGCCAGCGAGGTGACGAGGTCCCGGGAGGCGCTGTGCAGAACGGCCAGGAAAACGCAGTCGGCATGCGCGGCCTTCACGAACGTCGTTCGCCGCACCGAGAGTGGCAGCCGGTCCAGCTTGGCCGAGTCGGGGTCCCGAGTTCCGATGCTGACCGTGTAGTCGGCCCGGGACAGCAACTCGGCGAGACCCTGGCCGACCGGTCCGGTCCCCAGAACTCCGACGGTGGGCAGGCTTTTCGACGAGTTCATGGCATCTGCCCGGCTTTCAGCATGGCTCGAAACCCCCTCTTCTGCAGCAGCATCCGGACACCGTCCAGGAACCGGCGGCGAACCGTACTAGGACAGCGGCCTCACGGAGCGTGGATCAGATCGGGCTGGTCATTCGCCGCGACCCAGAGGGTGTACGGATTTCCCAGCGACGGGTAGCGGGCGAGCACGACAGAAATGAGGTCTTCCGGCGAATCGCAGGCCGCGGCGGCCTCGTCGAAACACGAGAGGTACTGGCGTGTTTGATCCAGGATTCGATGGGCATCGTCGTCGGGTGCCGCAGGGTCTTTGTGGCCGGCGATGATGATGCGTGGGGATAGCGCCTCTACCGTGTCCAGTGCCCTCATCCAGGCGGCCCGGGTCGCCGTTGTCGAACCGGCCAACCACAGGTGGATTCCGTTGTAGACGACATCGCCGCTGAGCACGGTGTCCAGATCGGGAATGTGCACCACGGTGGACGCGGGGACGTCGCTGGAGCCGACGTCGATCGTTTGGATCTCGTGCTGGTCGAGAGTCAACTCGTTGCGGCTCATGGGGTTCGGAGCCGCCGGGTGGTCGGTGATCTGACCAGGAAAGAAGGAGTTCCAGACCTGCAGGTAGCCGGGGCTGGTCTGTTCGAGCGCCGCCTTCGCGACATCGGGTTGCGCGATCAGTCGCGCGGTCGGAAACCGTTCCAAGACGGTGGTGGCTCCGAAGAAGTGGTCGGCGTGTGCGTGGGTGACGTAGATGGCCGTCAACTCGAGTGGACCTGACCGAGCGATCCACTGACCCAGTTGCGCCCCTTCGCTTGTCGTCATGAGGGCGTCGACGAGTACCGCATGACCGCCAACCGAGATCAGGGTCGTCGTGGTGGCCGGCCAGGTCGCCCGGCGTGCGGGATCCCAGCCCGGCGCGCTGCTGGGAATGGGCTTGTAGTCGGCCAGGTAGGTGTCGACCGTCAGTGAGTCAGGAATGGCGATGCTCCTTGTGCTGGGGGCGTTCCGGGGGCCGATGGGCGGCGAGTATCTGTCCAGCCGCGAAAGACGTGCTCACTTCAGGGCCGACAGGATGAAGGCGGCGGTCTCGACGGGTCGGCTGATGAAGGCGCAGTGCGACGCCTGGATCGTTTCAGTGGAGGCGCCCATCCGCTCGGCCATGAAGCGCTGCACCTCGGGGTTGATGGCGTTGTCGCCGGCGGCGACCAGATACCAGGACGGCAGACTCTTCCACCCGGCCGCAGTGCAGTTCTCGCCCAGGGTGGCCGCGGCGACGGGGCGCTGCGAGACCGCCATCACGGCGGAGAGGTCCGCCGGGAGGTCGGAGCAGAAGGTCTCCCGGAACGTTTCGAGATCGATGGAGAGCTCGGGGCCACCCGCTGCGCCGACGGCGTCATACGAGCTGGGGCGGGCATTCTGCGCGAGCAGCGGCGCGGCAAAAGGCGCCTGCACGGCGGCGATGCTTTCGCCTTCGTCCAGGCCGAAGGCGGCCAGATAAACGAGGCCGACGACGTTGGTCAGCGCCGGCGAGGCCTGGGTGATGATCGCGCCGCCGTAGGAGTGGCCGACCAGCAGCACGGGGCCATCGATCGAGGCTACGAACGCACCGACCGAGGCGGCGTCGGAGGCCAGGCCGCGCTCCGGATTGGGCGGTGCCAGGACCGGAACGCCGGCCGACTGCAGTTCTCGGATGACTCCGGCCCAGCCGGATGCGTCGGCGAACGCGCCGTGCACCAGTACCACCGTTGTCGCAGAGTTCTCGTCCATCATGTGAGTCCTTTCCAGAGGTGGGCAGTCGACTCCAGTCGACCGCGATGTCCAGCGCCGCAACCCTTTCGACCTCGCCCCAACACACCGGAGGCACTTGTAAGAATTCGGCTACGCTGACGAACCTGAACCTAAGGCGCGGCAACCGACCGCACATCACCTGAACATGTGACCCATCGCGTTGAGTTCGGCTTCAGACGCCGGCCCGGAGGGTGGGTATGCAGTCACCCGCGCCCTTGCCCCGAACTGACGACCCACGTCGCAGGCGACTACGCGCCCGGCATGGCATTGACGAGTTGAACACGGGAATGGACATCCATTTTCACGAAGACCGATTTCAGATGAGCGGCGACGGTGTTCGTCGATATCCCCAGGCGTTCCGCGGCGGCCCTGTTCGTGTGCCCCTGGCCGACCAGCCGGGCAACGACGGACTCCATCTCGGTCAGCGAATCCCACCCCGACACCGGCCTGGACTCGCGCACTCGCCCGGTCGCCGCGGCGGGGCGCGCCTGGGCCAGCAACCTGTCCACGTGAGCCTGGGCCGGTGCTGCTCGCAGCTCACGGTAGATCTCCAAGGCCTGCGCCAGCGACGCCGCCGCCTGACCGCGCTTACCCTGCCGCAGGAGCAACTCCCCTTGGTCGGTCAGCGCGGTGGCCAGGATGACCGGCCGCGGTGATCTTCCCAGCAGCTCGACCGCCTGCTCGAGGCTGTCGAGGTCGTCCAGGACGAAGCCGCGGACCTGAAGGGCAACCCCTCGAAAACTCGCAACGCCTGGATTACGTCGCGCGGCGCTTGCCGCCCGCTCGACCGTCTCCAGGGCGAACGTGCGGTCCCCGGCCGCCACCGCGATCCCGGCGCTCAACCGCATCTGATCCAACAGCCTGGGCCAATAGGTGCGCAGCGTGGAGTCGTTGGCCAGCAACGGTTTGAGCAGTCGCACTCCCTCGTCGAAGTCGAGTTCGGCGGCCGCGATCCGGGCTCGGGCCAGGATCATGCCGGGGGCGTGTACGGCGTCCGTTGGGCCGAGCTCGTCTTGCGCCACAGCGACGATGTTCCGCGCCAGGTCCAGGTCGCCGTGCAGCACTGCGATGGTGCTGAGCACGACGCGCGCGTCCAGCCGGTGCACGAAGTTTCCGAGTTCGTCGCCGACGTCCAACAGGGTGTGGGCGGTGACCACGGCTGCGTCGAACTGCGCCAACTTGAAGTCCTGCCACAGCTGAGCTCGAACGAGGGCAGGCAATTCCGCGGTGGAGTGCTGGCCCCGGCCCCGCGAGACCATCGACAACAGCGATTGAGCGTCCCCGAAACGGTCGATGAACTGCAAAGAGGTGATCTCGTCGGCCAAGAACCCGGGCCCGAACGTCATTCTCAGCTGGTGAAAGATGTCGTAGGCCCGCACGTGTCGGCCTTCGTTCTTAGCCACCTCGCCGAGCGCCTGCAGGGCCAGTTGTTGCGTCTCCCGATCGTGCAGCTCCCGCCCGCGATCCAACGCGTTCTGGGCGGCCATGGTTGCCTCCTGGCCGGTGCCGATCCGACTCAGCCCCAGTGATCGTGCCGCCTCGAGCCGTGCCTGCAGCGCACCGGTGACCGCCGAGGTGGACAGTTCGCCGGCGACCCGGGTTGCCAGCTGGTCCGGGGACCCCATCAGCCAGAGCGCCCGGGCGGCGAGTACCTGCAGCACCGCGCGCTGCTCGGCCAGGCCCGCGCGCTGCAGCAGCCGGTCGATGACGTCGATGGCCTCCGCGCCGTGCTGAGCCTGGATCAGCAGCTCGGCGCACTGGCCGCCGAGGGCGAACCACTCGGGGTCCGCCGGTGAGACGCAACCGAAGGCTTCTCCGATGAGGTCGGCGGCGGTCCGCGGCATCGAGTCGATGCACTCCAGGGCTGCGCGGCGCAGGATCTGCACGGCGCCTGGATCGCCCCGTCGGGCCGCGGGCCGGGCATGCGCCGCTGCGTCAACGGCACTACGCCCGAGGCTGACCAGGTAGCGGGCGCACACACCGTGCAGGCGGGTGCGATCGGCGTCGGACACGTTGGTGTAGATGAGCTCGCGCACGAGGTCGTGGCGGAACTCGATGGGGTCGGGCGAGTCGGTGGTCAGCCCGAGGGCGCCGACCAGCGTCATCGATCGGGCGAGGGTCGTCGAGTCGAAACCGAGCATGCCTGCGGCATCAGCGATGTCCAGGGGACGACCCCAGACTGCGGCCAGCTGCAACGCCTCTCGCGCATTGCTGTCGAGCCGACCCATTCGCGAGCGGACGGTGGCGCTCAACGCCTCTGGAAGGGCCTGTCCGGTACCTCCGTGAGCGCGCTCGCGGGCCATCCCCTCTGCCACTTGAACGGCCAGAAACGGGTTGCCGCCGACCCGACGGAGCCAATCGCGGCCGCGTCCGGTTGGTGGTTCGCCGAGCACATCAGCGGCCACTGCCAACACTGCGGTATCCGACAACGGTTGCAGCGCAACTAATTCGACGATCCCGCCATCGAATTGGCTGACCGCGTCAAATTCGGCGAATACCACCTCCGGGCGACCCCTCGCCGCGATTGCCCACACGATGGGCGAATCGGTGAGCCGACCGACAAGTGTGCGCAGCGCAAACCGGCTGAGTCGGTCCGCCCACTGCAGGTCGTCGACGGCCAGGAGTAACGGCGTCCGCTGCGATCGAACGACGAGCAGATCGGCGATGGCCTCGACCAGCCACAATGGCCTGTCGTACAAACCCGCCAGTTCACGAAACTCATCCTCGGTGAGAACCGGGCTCGACCCGTTGCGCAGAGCCTGCAGAACGGGGGCACCCGGGGCGATCTGGCTGACCTCTTCTGCCTTGCCGAATCCCACCACGAACGAACGCGACAGTGCCCGCCGTTGCAGATCTCGCAGCAGCGCGGTCTTGCCGATACCCGGTTCGCCGGCAATCAGTACCGTCGAACCCCGACCGTCGGTGCTAGCCCGCAGCAGGACGGCGCTCAGCCGCGAGATTTCGGCTGACCGGCCTCGCAGGACCAGCTCCGGCATCGACTTATCCTCGAGGTTCACACCCGTCAGGGGTGGATCGGCTTGATCCTGGAGTTCGGGCGAGAGGTTCGACCTTAGCCCGGCTCGGATCCGGGAGTCGACGGGCGAAGGCTGTCCTACCACCGACAGCGCACAGCAGCGAACCCCCAGCCATCGCCCGACGGGGCGATCGCAACCGTACAGAAGGTGTCACCCGAGATGTACGCTTGGGGAGTGGACGTCGCGATCAGCGCCCTGCGGGCCGGTCTCTCGAGTTGGATCGAACGGGCCCGCGCCGGCGAAGAGGTCATCGTGACCGACCGCGGAATCCCGGTGGCCCGACTGGTCGCGGTTGACTCCGCGCCCCTGCTCGACCGGCTCACCCAACAGGGAGTGCTCAGCAGGCCAAGCGGCCCTCGGCCAGTAGCCAGCGACGCCGCTCGGGTCCGCGCCACCGGTGCGGTGTCGGACCTGGTCGGCGAAGAACGGCGCTGATAGATCCTGACGTCGTATATCTCGACAGCCGCTCGTCATCGGTGCCGACGACATCCTGTTCGCCGTGTGGGACAGAGCCTCGTGCGGGAGCCTCGGCCGCGCAGTTCGGCGCGCTGCGCCGCCATCCTGTTCGCAGTGTGGACCAGCGCGCTGTGTGCCGGGAGCCTCGGCCGCGGCGAGTTCAGGTGGTGCCGGAGTCCCCGCAGCAGACGTAGCACCCACCGTTAACTCCGGGCCTGACGACAACTATTGCGGGTACCGCAGTGGGTCGCCTGCCGTGGATCGGGTCGACGGTGGGCGGGCGGCCGGGATCGACAGAGCCGACTGGGTCGTCATCGATTGCCCCAGGACGACGGCCCCGCCGCATGACCGTCCTCGCGACATCCTGATGGGTTACGGGCGGGTCAATAGTGCCCGAGCGCAGCACAATTCGAGCACGAGCCGATGCGCGATGTTGCCCTGCATGCCGGCCAGGGCGGCGGCGATCGCCTCCGCCAGCCGAATCGCTTGTGCATCCCCCAGCAGCGCGGCCTGACCCGTCATCTTCTCCAACTGATCGGGGGAGACGTCGATCAGTTCGTGCGCGACGGCGTGGGGAACCGACGCCAGGATCACCAGGTCGCGAAGTCGCCGGAGCAGATTCGTCGCCAGCTTGCACGCATCGTCGTTGACCCGCAGAGCCCGATCCATGGCGCTGAACATCGACCCGGCATCCCCGATCGCGAACGCATCGATCAGCGCGTCGAGCAGAATTGGATCCGTATCGCCGACCAGCGCGACCGCGTTGCAATGGGTGATCCCCTCCGGTCCGGCCCCGGCCAGCAACTGCTCGAGCACCGTCAGCGCTTGTCGGGCCGACCCACCGCCGGCCCGGACCACCAGTGGCAGCACCCCCGGCTCGACCGTCACACCTTCGTGCTGACAAACACTCTCCAGCAGGACCGAGAGGACGGACGGCGCGAGGAGCCGAAGTGGGTAGTGGAGCATGCGCGATCGAAGCGCCGTCGGCAGGCGGTCCGGCTTGTCCGTGGTGAAGATGAACACCGTTCCGTCGGGTGGCTCCTCCACCGTCCCCAGGAGGGCGTTCGCTGCCATCGGGGACAGCATGTGCGCCTGGTCGATGATCAAGATGCGGAACCGGGATCCCGCGGGCGGGAGGGCCGCCAGATCGCGGAGTTCGCGCATGTCGTCGTAGCCGCCCTGCCAGCAAGCGTCCAGGTCGGCGACGTCCACCGTTCCCGGGCCGCCGGGGACCAGCGCGAGACACGATGGGCACGCGCCGCACGGCTCGGGAGTCGGTCCCTGAACGCAGTTGAGCGATCGAGCCATGATTCGCGCGATCAACGTTTTCCCGCAACCGGTTGGGCCGGAGAACAAGTAGGCGTTGCCCGTCCGCGCTGCGGCCAATGCCGCGTGCAGCGGCCCGGTGACGTGCGTCTGTCCGACGACGTCGACGAGCGTCGACGGGCGATATTTGCGATACAGGGCGAGCGCCACGACTCGAAAGCTACTGGACCCCACGACCCATCTTCGATGTGACGTACGTGGCGAGTCGTAGCGAAGCAAAATGATGCATCTCGTCTTGCATCAGCTCCGGCAGTAGGAAGGCATGACCAAGGCAATCACAGTGCGCCTCGACGAAAGGGATCACGAGGCTTTGACTCGGCAAGCGGACCAGCTGCGGGTCTCGCCGGGCACCCTCGCTCGCATGCTGGTCCACGCTGGCCTCAACGATGAGAGCAGCGCCAAGCAGCGGTCCAGGCTCAGCTCGAAGCGCGGATCGACCTACTGCGGATGATCGGGTTGCTACCAGCAACCGGATGTTCCGCAAGACCGAGCTCCGATCGGTGGAACGATGGACGGTCGAGTTTCGGCTACCCGAGGAATTCACCACGGCGCTAGGGCCCGACGACGACCATTGCGGGTCTCGCTATGGCAGCGCGCTTAGTACAACGCCCGGCCACGGCGTCTGCGTCGAATCTGTCTGGGTTGAACTCGGCGGGGGTGTCGAGTTCCAGCCGCTCGAGCCTGATGTTGTGCTGCTGGTCGGCGGGGTCCCGCAGAACCTCGACGAGACTGCCCAGCCCAACCGTTCGCCCACGGATGAAGATGCAGATTTCGGCGTCGACCTGTCGATTCCCGGTGAGGTGGGCCGTCTTACTGCTGGGCACACACACGCGCCCGAGCGTCACCGCCACGGTCCTCGCGAAGGAGAAGCTGAGACTATGCCCAGCAACACATGGGATTTGATCCACGCAGAACGTCGTCGGCTGATCAGCGATCTCGAACCCCTGACGGCCGAGCAGTGGCGAACCGAATCGTTGTGCGCCGGATGGGATGTGCACCAGGTTCTTGCGCATCTGGTGGCCCTGACCAAGCAGACCCCGCCGAAGTTCGTGGGCAAGTTTGTCGCGTCCGGCTTTCAGTTCGACAAGATGGTTGCGAAGGACATCGCTCGCGAGGGTTCGGGCACCCCGGCTCAGACCCTTGCCGCCCTTGATGCGCACGTCGGCGACACCACCGCCCCGCCGGGCCCGGTCGACTCGTGGATCGGTGAAATCGTGGTGCACGGAGCCGACATTCGCCGGCCATTGGGGATCGCCTACAGTCCCCCGGTCCGGGCCACGCGTCAGGTCGCGGACTTCTACAAGAATTCCAACCTGCTGATCGGGTCGAAGAGTCGCATTGTCGGTGTGCGGCTGGTCGCCACCGATACCGACTGGTCGCACGGCAGCGGACCGGACGTGCGTGGGCCGATCCTTTCGCTGATCCAGGCCATGACGGGTCGCGGCATCGCCGTGTCGGACCTTGATGGCGATGGAGTACCGGCGCTCAAGGCCAAGATGCCGAACCCGTGACGCGCGCTGGTTGAGCCCAAACACGTTCGTGGCTCGAACCGCCGCCGCCATGCCGCTGGCCGACCGGAACCCCGATGGGCTTCACCCGGCCACGGTGCCCCGCACCGCGTGTACCGTGGCCGGGGCCATGACCGAACAGCAGCCCTTCGAGGTGGTACGCCGCTACCCCGGTTTCGACCTGCGGCGCTACCCGGCGCACGTCGTCGCCCAGATGACGGTCACGTCGTCGTTCGATCGCGCCGGCAATATCGCCTTCAGGTCTCTCTTCGGCTACATCACCGGCCAGAACCGCTCTCGCTCATCGGTGGCGATGACGGCCCCCGTCGTGCAGTCGATCGCCACATCGGAGAAGGTCGCGATGACCGCCCCCGTTGTCCAGCGGGCAACGGGCGACGGCGAGTTCGTGATCGCCTTTGTCCTGCCCGCCGCCATGACCGTCGACACCGCACCGATACCGACCAACCCGGATGTCGAGATCTGCACCATCCCAACCAGCCTCACTGCGGCCAAGGAATATTCCGGTCGCTGGTCGCAGTCGTCGTACCAGCGGCACTGCGCGGAGCTGCTCGACGCCGTCGCCACGGCGGGACTGCGACCGGTCGGCGCACCGCGCTTCGCCCGGTTCGACCCGCCGTTCAAGCCCTGGTTCCTGCGTCGAAACGAGGTCCTCGTCGACGTGCAGGAGGCCTCGACCCCGACCGCCTGAGATCCGGGTCGCGGTCACGAAACTCCGGCCACGAGCACAGGCTGATCCGAACGGTGGGTCAATTCCCAGAATTCCCGCGGTCAGCGACGAATGCATGTGCCCGGAATGGGGTCCTTCGCCTCTGCTCGTTGCCGACTCGAGATCTTTAGTGTCGAATACGGCCAACCCATCCGGGGGACCGCGACCGCAGCGTGCGCGTCGGGAGTGCTCGATTCGCCGGCCGCACGGAAAAGTGTCGGTATCCCTGATGGAACGGTCCTTCCCGCCGAACAGAGGAGCACCCCATGACCACGAAAACCGGCCTGTACGCCGCCCGCCTCGACGTGGACTATCCGGAGAAACTCGACCGGGTGACCACCGCCTTCCGCATTTTCTGGATCATCCCCATTGCGATCGTCCTGAGTGTGCTGTCCGCGACCGCCACCTCGACGACCACGGTGGTTACCGCGTCCGGTGAGGTGGTGGCACAGGTCTCCCGGTCCGCCGGCGGGATTGTCGGCGCATTGTTCGGCGCCACCCTGCTGATGATCCTGTTCCGGCAGCGGTATCCGCGCTGGTGGTTCGACTTCGCGCTGCAGTTCCACCGGTTCTCCGCCCGCGTCGGGACCTACGGCGCCCTGCTCACCGACCGCTACCCCTCCACCGTCGAGGAGCAGTCCGTGCACCTGGATCTCGACTATCCCGAGGCCGAAACCGACCTCAACCGTTTCCTGCCGCTGGTGAAGTGGTTCCTGGCGATCCCGCACTACATCGTGCTCTTCTTCCTGTTCATCGGCGCGTTCTTCGCGGTCGTCATCGCCTGGTTCGCCATCCTGTTCACCGGCCGGTATCCGCGCGGCCTGTTCGACTACGTCGTCGGCGTCGGACGGTGGACGCTGCGCGTCGAGGCCTATGCCACCCTGCTTCTCACCGACCGGTACCCGCCGTTCAGCCTCCGCTGAGCTGAGGCGACGCCCTCTGCCAAGCGGTTCGTGCTCCGGGCTTCAACCTGCCGGGCGTCCAGGGTGTCGGTACTGTCCGGTGCGTCATGCAGGACGTCGCCTCACCAACTTGGGGCGGGCCGAAGGGGTCGGATATGTCAGAGCGGATCGACCAGCAGCGGCTGCCACCCGAGGACGCCCTCGCGCAGACGGTGGAGGCCAGGCAGGGTCCGGGTTCCGCCTGGGTCACCGCCTTGCGGGAGCTGGGAGCGGTCGACCGGGCCGTGTACCGGGCGGTCGCCGATACCCCGACGCCGCAACTGGACGCCCCGATTCGCCGGCTCTCCAACGCGGCGAATTACTCCCGCCTCTGGCTCGGCATCGCCGCCGTCATCGCGCGTGCTCGGCGGCCCACGCGGGCGCCGCGCCGCGCTGGAGGGCGTTGCCGCGATCGGCGTGACGTCGGCGGCGGTGAATCTCGGCATCAAGCCCATTGCCCGCCGGCGCCGGCCCGACCCTGGGTCGGGCACGTCGCACGGCACCCGGACGGTGTCGATGCCGGAGTCAACGTCCTTCCCCTCCGGCCACTCCGCGTCGGCGTTCGCGTTCGCCTACGCCGTCGGCCGTCACCTGCCGGTGCTGGCCGTCCCGATCCGGCTGCTGGCCGGCGGGGTGGCCTATTCGAGAGTGCACACCGGCGTGCACTACCCGGGCGACGTCGCGATCGGCTCCATCGTGGGGGCCGGGACGGCGGCCATCGTGGCGGCGGCGGCCGACGGCGTCGCCCGGTCGCGGCACCGGGACAGGACGCGGCTGATCCGTGGCCGGTGCCGGACGATCCGGTTGCTGCCGGCAACCGGATGTCCCGCAGGGAGCCGAGTGAATTGCCACCTTGCCGAAGCGGAATGTTAGTGGCTAACATTCCATCCTGTGGCACCGACCGCTGCACCGCTCGAGCAAGACCGAGCGCACCCGCGCCAGGCTGCTGATGGCCGCGTTCGAGCTCTTCTCCCGGCAGGGCTACGAGCAGACGACGGTCGCGCAGATCGCGGCGGCGGCGGGCGTCACCGAGATGACGTTCTACCGGCACTTCGGCTCGAAAGTGCAACTGCTGGTTGATGATCCGTACGACCCGCTGATCGCCGGGGCGATTGCCGAGCAACCGGTCGAACTGCCGCCGCTCATTCGGACGGTCCGCGGGATCAGGCTCGCCTGGCGGCGGCTGCCCATCACCGACGAGGAACCGGTGCGCGAACGCGTCGCCATCGTCGCGGCAACGCCGAGCCTGCTGCCGGCGCTGCGGGCGAGCTCGGCCGCGACCGAGCAGGCCATCAGCGAGCAACTTGTCGCCGACGGCGCGGACCCGACGGAGGCGGCAGTCGCGGCGGCCGCCGCCATGGCCGCCCTGATGACCGGGCTCACCCGCTGGGCCACCACCGACGGCGGCGCACTCGGCGCAGCGGTCGAACGTTCCCTCGACGTGTTGGAGACCGGCAATGCCTGAACCCCTGTTGAACCTGCGTGGGGTCTGCCGCGCGTACCGCGGCGGCGCCGGCGTGCACGACGTCGACCTCACCGTCCTGCCCGGCGAGATCCATGCCCTGGTCGGGTTGAACGGGGCCGGCAAATCGACCCTGATGAAGCTGATGGTCGGCATGCTCCGGCCGGACGCCGGGGCGATCGAACTCCTGGGTCAGGACATCCGCACCATGACCGGTGACCACTGGGCACGGGTCGGCGCGCTGATCGAATACCCGCTCGCCTACGGCGAACTCGACGGCGCCACCAACCTCCGCCTGGCGGCCCGGCTGCACGGTGTCGCGCCGGCGCGAATCCCCGGGGTCGTCGAGCGGATCGTCGAGGAGCTCAACCTGTCGCGCTACACGGCGGTGAAGCGCCCGCCGGATGTCGCTGGGCAACAAGCAACGGCTCGGCCTGGCCGCGGCCCTGCAGCACGACCCCGACCTGATCGTGCTGGACGAGCCGACGAACGCGCTCGATCCGTCGGGGGTGATCCTGCTGCGCGAGGCGCTGCTGCGCCGGGCCGCGGCCGGCGCCGGAGTGCTGGTCTCCAGTCACCACCTGGACGAGGTCGCCCGGATCGCCACCCGGATCTCCGTCATCGCCGACGGCCGGATGATCGGCACGCTGGATCCCGACGGCGTCGACATCGAGCGCGCGTTCTTCGCGCTGGTGCATGACGCGATGGCAAGTGCCCGATGAACCGGCTGATCGCCGGCGGTGACGTCGTCGAGCGTCATTCCGACGTCAGCCGGGCACCCGCTGCGCGACGCCGTCGCTGTGGAGTTCCGCAAGGCGCGCTCGTCCAGGGTGCTCGTCTCGACCGGCGTGCTGCTCGCCGTCGGGGTGACCGTGCTGGCCGCGGCCATGGTTGCCGCAGCCCGCACCGGAGACACCGAGATCGTCGCGAAGATCGGCCCGGAGGCCGCCACCGGTGATTGGTCCGCGCTGCTGGCCGTGGCCATCCAGATCACCGCGGCCGCAGGTGTTCTCGCGTTCGGCGTCGGCATCAGCTGGCTGTACGGGCGGGAATTCGCCGACGGCACCATCCCGGGGCTGTTCGGCCTGCCGGTGGGCCGGGGCGCGATCGCCACGGCGAAGCTGCTCGTCTACCTGGTGTGGGCCGTCGCCGCGACGCTGGCTCGTGGTGCTGCTGCTGATCGTCGGTGGCCTCGCCGTCGGTCTCGGCGTGCCCGATGCCGCCGCCATCGGCGGGCTCGCCCGACTGTTCGCCCTCGGGGTGTTGACCGCCCTGATCGCGGTGCCGGCCGGGTGGGCGGCGTCGCTGGGTCGCGGCCTGCTGCCCGGCATCGGCGTCGCGGTCGGCATTCTGGTCGTCGCGCAGGTGTCGGTGATCGCCGACTTCGGGGCATGGGTGCCGTTCGTCGCCCCGGCGTTCTGGGCGATGCACGCCGACATCCATTCCACCGCAGCGCTTGTCGTGGTACCGATCGTGCCCGTGGTTTTCGGTGCGGCCACCATCATCGGCTGGCGGCGCCTGGAACTCGACAGGTGATCGGCCCAAAGCCGGACCTCAGAGTGTCAGGAAACGGCCAGAAACTGACTGATCTGCGGCCCGGCCTCGCCGGCCGCAAACAGCGGCGCGAGATGCCCGCCGGGGAACACGCTCAGCGTGGCGTGCGGGATTCCCTTGGCCAGGATCCGCGCGTTCACCGTCGGCACGATCTGGTCCCGGTCGCCGCCCATCACCAGGACGGGTTGCCGAATCAGCCGCAGGAACGGCAGGCTGCTCCACACCGCCACGGCCGCGAGTTGGTACAGAAAGCCCCGGCCGAAGAAGGCGACCCTGGTCTCGCGCAGCAGTCGTTGGGCGTCCTGGGTGCGCGGACCCGCGTCACCTTCCCGGATGGGGCCGGCCATCGCCGCGGCGTAGTCCCGGAACCGGCGGGCGGTCGCCAGTTGGACGAAGACGTGCGGCGCGGCGGGCACGGACAGCACCCCGGTGCTGGTGCTGATCAGCACCAGCCGGCGGCAGCGGGCGTGATGCTGCACCGCGAACTGTTGCGCGAGCGCACCGCCCCAGGAGAACCCGAGGACATCCACCCGGTCGTAGCCAAGCTCGTCGAGCAGCAATGTGAGCAGGTAGGCCAGTTGCGGGAATCCTTGCGGCAGTGCGGCGGCGGGAGATTCGCCGACCCCGGGAGCGTCGAAACGGATGATCTCGATGCCGGGATCGATGGCGTCGACCAGCGGCTGCAAGACCTCGTAGCTGGCGCCGAGCCCGGAGCACATCACCAGCGGTGTCCCGCTGCCGTTGCCCCGCCGGATCGCGACCCGCAGTCGTTGATTGCAGATCGAGACATGACGGGTGATCGACTCCGGGCTCATCGCCCCGAAAATATCAGTTCAGTCGTTCGATGATCATCGCCATTCCCTGCCCGCCGCCGACGCACATGGTCTCCAGGCCGAAGGTCGCGTCACGGGCGCGGAGTCCGTTCATCAAGGTGGTGGTGATCCGGGCACCCGTCATCCCGTAGGGGTGACCGACAGCGAGGCTGCCGCCGTGCACGTTCAGCCGATCGAGATCGATGTTCAGCTCGCGATAGCTCGGGATCACCTGCGCGGCAAAGGCCTCGTTGATCTCGACCAGGTCGATGTCGCCGATCGTCATCCCGGCGATCGCCAGCGCGCGCCGCGTCGCCTCCACCGGACCCAGCCCCATGATCTCCGGCGACAGCGCGGAAACGCCCGTCGCGACGATCCGGGCCAGCGGGGTGATGCCCAGTTCGGCGGCGCGCACGTCGCTCATGATCACCAGCGCGGCGGCGCCGTCGTTGAGTGGGCAGGCGTTGCCGGCGGTGACCGTGCCGTCCACCTGGAACACCGGCTTCAGCCCGGACAGCCCTTCCAGCGTGGTCTGCGGGCGGGGGCCCTCGTCGGCGGACACCACGGTGCCGTCGGGCAGCGTGACCGGGGTGATCTCCCTGGCCCAGAAGCCGTCGGCCAGCGCCTTCGCGGTGAGCGTCTGCGACCGCAGCGCGAACTCGTCCTGCTCGGCCCGGGTGACACCCTTGAGCCCGGCGACGTTCTCGGCGGTCTGACCCATGGAGATGTAGTAGTCGGGCAGTTCGCCGTCCTCCCGCGGGTCGTGCCAGATCGGCGCGCCGCCGGCCGCTCTCGCCAGGCTGCGGCTATGGGCGGTGTCGAATTGCATGTCCAGGTAGGGGTTTCCGCCCTGTGCATCCGACGTCACCGGCGGGGTGTCGCTGCCGCCGACCTTGAACCGGCTGACGCATTCCACGCCGGCCGAGATGAAGACGCTGCCCTCGCCGGCCCGGATGGCGTGCATGGCCATCCTGGTCGTCTGCACGCTGGACGCGCAGTAGCGGGTGATGGTCGTGCCCGGGACGCCGTCCAGCCCGAGCAGCACGGCGGTGACCCGAGCCATGTTCCAGCCCTGCTCGCCGCCGGGCATGCCGCAGCCCAGGAGCAGATCGTCGATGGAGGCCGGGTCCAGCCCGGGAACCTGGTCCAACGCGGCCTGCACCATCTTCGCTGCCAGTTGGTCGGGTTTGGTGTCCTTGAAGGCGCCCTTGAATGCGCGGCCGATGGGTGAGCGAGCGGCGGCGACGATGACTGCCTCGGGCATGATGGATGTCCTTTCGGGTGGTGGCCGGCCGCGAAAGCACGCGGCCCGGCCGGGGTTCGGGAGAAGACGGCAGCGGCCTACAGCGCCATGCCGCCGTTGACGTCCAGGATGTTGCCGGTGATGAAGTCGGCGTCGGTGGAGCACAGGAAGGCGACGGCCCCGGCGATGTCGGACGGCAGTCCGGCGCGGCCGATCGGGTTCTTCGACAGCGCGGCCTTGGCCGCCTCGGGCATCGCCTCGGTCATCTCGGTGATGACGAAGCCCGGCCGGACCCCGTTCACGGTGGTGCCGAACCGGGCGAGTTCCAAGGCGCCCGAACGCACCAGGCCGTCGATGCCGGCCTTGGAGGCGATGTAGTTCATCTGTCCGATGTTTCCGGCCTTGGCGACCACCGACGAGGTCAGCACCACCCGTCCCGGACCTGGTTCGCGCAACCACTGTGCCGCGGCCTGCAGCCCATTGAACACCCCGGTCAGATTGACCGCGATGACCTGGTTCCAGTCGTCTTCGGACAGCTTGTGGAACATCCGGTCGCGGGTGATCCCGGCGTTGCCGATGTAGGTGTCGATGCCGTTCATCACTTCCGCGGCGGCGGCAAAAGCGCCCTGCACGCTCTCCCGGCTGGTCACGTCGCAGCCGAAACCGAAGACGGCCGAACCGGTCTGGCCGGAGATCCGGTTGGCGGTCGCCTGCGCGCCGGCCTCGTTGACGTCCAGCACGGCCACCGAAAGTCCGTCAGCGGCAAGTCGTTCGGCGATCGCGGCCCCGATTCCTCGGGCACCACCGGTCACCACGACCTTGGACACACTGTAACGATCGGACATGACGCTTCTCCTCTATGCAGAACTGCTGTCGGCACGTGCGGACAGCACGCGCTCTATTCCTGGGAATTCCCCCCGGGGGCGAAGGACCCTTACACACCAGCCTTCACCGCCACCCGCGGCTCGGTCAGGGCCGAAGGTCACCTACTCGCAAGGCCTCGGGCTACCCCTCGCGGTACTGAACGCCGAAGCCGCCACGGGGGTAGTGCCAGACCAGCGCGCCTGGTGCGGCAACGGCCAGGCAGGCACCGCACTCCAGGCAGGCGGCGTACTCGACGGACAGTGATCCGTCCGGTTCCTCGGTGTAGACGCGCGCCGCGCAGCAGTTGACGATGGCCTTCGCGCAGCCGGTGGCCTTGACCAGCTCCTGGTTGACCTCGATGTGGCTTTCCTCATCGTCGGTTTCGAACCGGTTCCTTGCCAAGCGCTCTGGAATGGACAGCGCCAGCAGCGTCCGCCTGGTCCCTGGTCGTGTCGTCACAGCGCCCGCACCCCCGCAAGCCCGTCGCCGATCAGGTTTCTGATGGTCACCGGCGATCGCCGCAGCGCCGTCAGGGCTACCGATCCCAGATGCCGGCGCGGTTGGTTGTCCAGGTTGAAGACACCGTGCAGGACGTTGCCGAGCAGTTCCCCGTAGTCCTTGTACATGCGCTGGGTCTCCAGGAATGACGGAGCCCTGGCGTAGGTCACCATGTCCTTGCCGGCGAACGAGTCGAACAGGGCCTCGCGGTACCCGGCCAGCCCGATGGTGGAGGTGTCGTCCTGGGTCAGGGCCGCCTCGATTCCGGTGGCGGCGGCCACTCCGGACGCCACCGCGAGATCCATCCCGCGCACCGTCAGACCGGTATTGAGGGTGAGACCGGCGGCGTCACCGACGACAACCATTCCGTCCATGGCGATCTCGCCCAGCATGTGCAGTCCGCCCTCGGCCACCAGGTGGCAGCCGTACTCCGTGACCTCACCGTCCCGCAGATAGCGGGCGATGAACGGATGGGCCAGGAAGTGATCGAAGATGTCGGTGGCCGACAGCTTCTTGGCGACCAGGTCGTCGAGCCGCAGCACGACGCCGACCGAGATCGAGTCGATGTTCGTGTAGAGAAAGCCGCCACCACCGACGCCCTGGGTGGCGTCGCCGACCAGCGCGAACGCCGCCCCCTCGTCGCCGTCCAGGGCGAACCGCTCCTCGATGGTCTCCCGGGGAAGGCGGACAACGCATTTCACGCCGGTCGCCAGGTGGTGCAGCGGTTGCTTCCCGCGCAGGCCCACCTCCTGCGCGATGAAGGAGTTGACCCCGTCGGCGGCCACGACCACCCGGGCGCGCAGGTCGTCATCGCCGGACCGGACGCCGACCACTCGTTTCCCGAGCGGCCCATCCTCGGTGAGCACCCGGTCGACCCGCACCCCGGGCATGACGAAAACCCCTGCCTCCTCGCACTTCTCGGCCAACCAGGGATCGAACTTCGCGCGGAGCACGGTCACCGCGTTGACCGGGTCGGCGAACCGGGCGTCCCGATAGTCCATCCCGATTGAGCTCTCGGCGTTCAGGAAGGTGACGTGGTTGCGGGTGATCCGGCGTTCCACCGGAGCCTCGTCCAGGAAATCGGGAAAGATCTCCTGGAGCCCACGGCAGTACAGCACGCCGCCGGAGAGGTTCTTCGATCCGGGCGCATCGCCCCGCTCGATCAGCACGACCGATCGGCCCTGCGCGGCAAGCTGATAGGCCGTGATGCAGCCGGCGATGCCGGCACCGACCACGATGACGTCGAAGTCGTTCTCGGGTTCGGCAGGTGTGGTCATTTCAGTGCCTCGATCAGGGCCGGCACGAGCTGGTACAGGTCGCCGACCAGGCCGTAGTCGGCATCGGCGAACACCGGCGCCTTCGGGTCGGAGTTGATCGCCACGATGGTACTGGCCTCCCGCACCCCGACCATGTGCTGCAGCTGCCCGGAGATCCCGATGGCGAAATACAAATCGGGCGCGATGTTCTCGCCGGAGACGCCGATGTAGCGATCCTTGCCGAGCCAGTCAAGGCCCTCTGCCAGTGGCCGGGAACAGCCGACCTCGGCGGTGGCCGCCACCGCCAGATCATCGATCATCGCCAGATCCGCCTTCGCCTTCAGGCCGCGCCCGATGCCGACCACCCGAACCGCGGCCCCGAGGTCGATCCGGTCGGAGGAGGCGGGGCTGCTCTGCACGATTCTGATCGGCAGCGTCACGGCCGCCACCTCCTCGATCGCCGCTGTATCGATCGTGCTGTGTCGGCCACCACCGGGACCGGCCCACCAGCGAGCAGCAGCGCCACCGGACCGGTGACGGCGACGGTCTCCTCGGCGATTCCACCGAAGACCGAGTGGGTCACCACCACGTCATCCCCGCGGACGGAGATCGCCGATGCACCGGCGAGAACCGGCGCCCGCAGCCGCGCCGCGGCCGCCCCCAGCAGTACCCGGCCGGCCGGGCCGAGCGGCGCCGAACAGCACACCGGGGTCGGCCGCGATGACGTCCGCAACCGCGCCCGCGTAGGCCTCCACCGGCACGTCGCCCGGCTCGCCGAACCAGACCACCCGGTCAACCCCGCCGCCGGCGACCGCCTCCGCCACGGCGCGTGGACCGACGACGGCCGGCGGTGACCTGACCGCCGAGGCCGCGTGCGTGGGTGATCAGGGCACCGATCGCCGGGTCGCCGGCGACGATGATCCACGTGGTCGCACTCATGGTCGGGTCATCTCTTTCGTCGTGGTGATGATCGGGTTGGAAACTGCTACTGCAGCAGGCCGTCACCGCGGAGTGCGGTGACGAGTTCGGTAGCGGCGGACGCCGGGTCGGTGGTGTCGAACATCTGACCCTTGCGGGCCTTCAGATCCGGACGTGCGGTGCCCAGCACCGTCACGGCGCCGATCGGCCGGGTGACCGGCAGGTCGGCGATCGACAGCGTCAGCACCGGCTTCTTCGCGGCCGCGAGGATGTCCTTCATCCCCGGCAGCCGGGGCGGCCTGGCGTCGGTGGCCGCGGCGAGGACGGCCGGGCCGGAGAGCTCGAGAACCTGGGTGCCGCCGGCGATGACCCGCTCGACTCGCAGCGCCCCGGCCGCGCCGGTCACCGCCGTCACGTCGGCGACGGCCGGCCAGCCGAGGTGGCCGGCCAGGACGGTCGGCACCATCCCGGCGCCCACGTCCACCGACGAGTCCCCGGTGATGACCAGGTCGACGTCGCCGATCTGCCGCACGGCGGCGGCCAGCACCGCGGCCAGGTCGGCCGTGCGCGCCCCGGCGAGAGCGTCGTCCGCGACGATCACGGCCCGATCGAGCCGCCGGGACAGCGCCGCCTTGCGGGCCAGCGGCGCCGCGACCGCGGTTGTCCCCGCGGTCAGCCCGACGACCTCACCGCCGGTGCTGTCGGCCAGCTCGCGGGCCAGTTCGACGGCGACCGGGTCGTATTCACTGATGCCGGGTTTGGCCCGCGCCCAGTCGACGGCGCCGTCGGCACCGACCGTGGCGTCCTGCGGGTTCGGCGCCCACTTGTAGGCGACAACTATCTTCATGGCAATTTCTCCTGCTCGCCGAACGCCTTGGATCGAACGCACCATCGAACTCTCAAAGGCCGACCTTCTTGATGACCGCCCCGCCGCTGACGACGATCTGGCCCCGCTGGTTGGTCACGACCGTGTCGAGCTTGAGAATCCTTTTCTCGTCGCGCTTCTCGGCCACCGTGACGGTGACCGTGACGGTGTCACCGATCTTCACCGGAAGCTTGAACTCGAGGGTCTGGCCCAGGTAGATGGCATTCGGCCCCGGTAATTGCATGCCCAGTACGGCGGAAATGTAGCCGGCCGCCAGCATGCCGTGCGCGATGCGCTCCTTGAACAGTGAGCCGCTGGCGTACTCGGCGTCGACATGGACCGGATTGAAATCCCCGGTGACACCGGCGAAGTTGACGATGTCCGCCTCGGTCACCGTCTTGGACATGGACGCCGTGTCGCCGACACCGATATCCGCGAATGCCAATTCCTTCATAT
Source organism: uncultured Actinomycetota bacterium (assembly GCA_963695045.1). Lineage (GTDB taxonomy): Bacteria > Actinomycetota > Actinomycetes > Mycobacteriales > Nakamurellaceae > Nakamurella. The sequence goes on along the minus strand of CAVOFW010000015.1, from coordinate 369,456 downwards.
TCTCAGGGCTCCCTCGGGCAAGACTTTCAGCGCAGGAGACTTCCGGCGATGACCATGCGTTGCACCTCTGAGGTGCCCTCGTACAGCTCGGTGATCTTGGCGTCGCGGTAGGCGCGTTCGACCGGATAGCTCTCGGTGTAGCCGTACCCACCGTGGATCTGGATGGCCTTTCCGGCGACCCTGGTCGCGGTCTCGGAGGCGAACAGCTTCGCCATGGACGCCGCCGTGCCGTAGGGCAGACCGTTGTCCTTGTTCCAGGCCGCCCGGTACACCAGCAGGCGCGCGGCGTCGACCTCGGTCGCCATGTCGGCGATCATCCATTGAATCGCCTGCAGCGCGGCGATCGGCTTGCCGAACTGCACCCGGTCCTTCGCGTAGGCGACCGCCGCGTCAAGGGCCCCCTGCGCGATCCCGAGCGCCTGGGCCGCGACCCCGATGCGTCCGCCGTCCAGGGTGGCCATGGCAATCTTGAATCCCTTGCCGGGTTGTCCGAGCAACGCGTCCTTCGGGATGCGACAGTCCGAAAAGTACAGCGGGGTGGTGCTCGACGCCCTGATGCCCATTTTCGATTCGCGTTCTCCGATCGACAATCCGGGCGTGTCCGCCTCGATGATGAAGGCGCTGATGCCTCTCGTGCCCGCCGCCGGGTCCGTCATGGCCGTCACGATGTAGACGTCGGCGAAGCCGCCATTGGTGATGAAGATCTTGGATCCGTTGAGCACGTAGTCGTCCCCGACCAACTCCGCCGTGGTCGTCCCGGCGGCTGCGTCGGTGCCGGCACCCGGTTCGGTCAGTGCGAAGGCGCCCAGCATGGCGCCGGAGGCGAGTCGGCCGACGTATTTCTGCCGTTGCTCGGGAGTGCCGAATTCGAAGATCGGCCAGGTCGCCAGCGAGGTGTGCGCGGACACGATGATCGCCGTGCTGGCGCAGGCCCGGGCCAATTCCTCCAGGACAATGGCGTAGCTCACGTTGTCGGCGCCGGCGCCGCCGAATTCTTCCGGAAAGGGCACGCCCAGCAGGTTCAACTCGGCCAGCTGCGGGATCAGCTCTTCGGGAAAGCGGTGATCGTGGTCGATCTTCCCGGCGATCGGCGCCACCACCGACGTGGCGAACTCCCGCACCATTTCTTGGATCAGTGTCTGCTCTTCACTTAGTTCGAAGTTCATGTGATGCCCACCATGTCCTCTGCAATACTCGGATCATTCAGGGAGGTGGCCGACTTCGACCCTGCCGGGATGGTCGTCCCGGAATCAGTATTACCGATCGGTGACGTCACCGCTCGGGCCAAACGTCCCCTCAGAACTCAGGACGTAAGTCCCTACCGCTGCGGCGGAAAATCATGCAGCGTTGATGCCAGGTGCGCCTGAGGTGATATGTCCGACGATCCGAAAGAATCTTCGCGATGTGCCCGAGGCGTAGCCTAGAGGTAACGATCTCCAGGTCTTTGGAAAAGAGATCGAATCGTTTTCGGCCGATTTCGCCGGAAACCTGCACACGGGGTGAGTCACACATGAACACAGCCGCAGAATCCGTCCCGCTCGCTGCCCGGGCGGAAACCGTCGGCGACGGCGATGATCTGGTCCGCCGCGCGAAGAAACGGGGCACTGCGGCGACCGTGGTGGCCCAGGTCCCGATCATCGCGCGAGCGGGCAGGGACCTGACGGGCGAACTGGCGAAGATCGTCATCGGGCGCTCCGATGTCGAACCCGATCGCCGCGATGCCCGGTTCAAAGATCCCACCTGGACCGGCAACCCTGGGTATCACCGGTTGATGCAGGGATATCTGGCGACGTCGAGGGCGCTGGGCGGGTTGGCCGAGCATGTCGAACTGTCTGACTGGCACCAACGCGAGCAGGCCCGGTTCGTGGCGACGATGGTGACCTCGGCGCTCGCGCCGACGAACACCCTGCTGGGCAATCCGGCCGCGATCAAGGCGACCCTGGAGACCGGTGGTGGAAGCCTGGTTGCGGGTGTCCGCAACATGATCTCCGACCTGCGGCACAACGGCGGTCTGCCCTCCCAGGTGGATCGGTCCCAGTTCGTCGTCGGCAAGGACGTCGCGGCGACGCCCGGTGCCGTGATCTTCCGCAACGAGGTCCTGGAGGTCCTGCAGTACACGCCGCAACAGCCTTCCGTGCGAAGGATTCCGGTCGTTGTGGTGCCGCCGCAGATCAACAAGTACTACTTCATGGATCTCGCACCCGGCCGGTCGCTGATCGAGTTCGCGCTGCAGCAGGGTCTGCAGGTTTTCGCGATCTCCTGGCGCAACCCCGGCAAGGAACACCGCGACTGGAACCTGGACACCTACGGCCAGGCCATCATCGAGGCGCTGGACGCCGTGCAGGAGGTCACCAAGTCCGAGCAGGTCAACCTGTTCGGGTTGTGCGCGGGCGGCATCACCGCGGCCACGGTGCTCAACCATCTGGCGGCCGTCGGCGACAATCGCGTGCGCAGCGTCAGTTTCGGAGTCACCTTGCTGGATTGGTCGGTGCGCGCACCGGTCGGGATGATGATGTCCGGGCCGCTGCTCAAGGTGGCGACCTGGCGCTCGCGGGCCAAGGGCGTCATGGACGGCCAGTCGATGGCGTCGGTGTTCACCTGGATGCGCCCTAATGATCTTGTCTGGAACTACTGGGTGAACGACTACCTGATGGGCAAGAAGCCGGCTCCGTTCGACATCCTGGCTTGGAACGCGGACCGGACCAACCTGCCGGCCGCGCTGCACGGTCAGTTCCTGGAGATGTTCGCCACGAACAACTTGGCGAGGCCGGGCGAGATGACTGTGCTGGGCACCCCGGTCGACCTGTCCACGGTCAAGATCGACGTCTACGTCACCGGCGGCACCACCGACCACCTGACTCCGTGGCGTGGCTGCTACGAATCCGCGCAGATGTTCGGCGGCGACGCGACCTTCGTGTTGGCCAACACGGGGCACATCCAGACCCTGATCTGCCCGCCGAACAACCCCAAGTCGCGCTACTGGGTCGGATCCGAGCCGGGCGTTGACCCGGATGCCTGGAAGGAAGCCGCCGAGGAGCACACCGGGAGCTGGTGGGAGAACTGGGCCGAGTGGATCACCGAGCGGTCGGAGGGGAAGAAGCGGGCGCCGGCAAAGCTGGGCAGCGCTGCCCATCCGGTGCTGGGCGATGCCCCAGGGACCTATGTGCTGCAGCAGGCCTGATCTCGAGGCCTTTCGCGTCGGTCAGGAGGTCCGCACACTCGGTGAGTGTGCGGGCTGCCGTGCCTCCGCCCGCCGTCGAACTCGGAGGGGTTGAACGCCCGAACCCCCGCTAGCTGACCGGGAACTCCAGCGGATCCCAGTCAAGGATCCGCGACTCACCGACGAGGCCCTCCAGCACGAACGGGTCGGCGTCGCGGAACTCCTCCGCGGCAGCCCGCGACCGGAAGATGGCCATCGAGCCGTCGGCGACCGGATCGGCGAAGGTGCCGATCATGACGATCTGACCCCCACGCGCGAACTCGTCCAGGTAGGCCCGGTGACGCGGGTAGACCTCGCGAACCCGTTCGAACTGTCCGGGCGCGACCGCGTAGAAGCTGACGGCGTACATGCGGTACAGGGTAGGTCGCCGGCACCGTCCCCCCGCACGGCCGGCCGTGCATCTTCGGCGCGGTCCAGGAACGGATCAGGGCGAGTCGTAGCAGCACGTAGCACTTGTTGCTACGGTGGCCGTATGACCAGAACGATTGCCCAGCGTGAGCTGCGCAACGACAACGCAAAGGTGATGGACGCCGTTGCCGGCGGTGAAACGTTTGTCGTCACCAGGAACGGTGAACCCATCGCCGAGCTACGGCCGTTGCGTGCCGGTCGGCGCACCTTCATCTCCCGGGCCGAAGTCGCGGCCCTGGCCGCAACAAACGTGCGCATCGATCGCGACCAATTTCGCGCCGACCTCGACGCCGTGATCGATCAGTCGTGGTGAAATGACCGCTGGGATGCTCGATACCTCCGTCGTTATCGACTGGCATGATCCAGACGTTGTGGGAGCCCTGCCGGATGAAATGGCGATCTCGGCGATCACCGCAGCCGAATTGTCCGCAGGTCCACACCTGGCATCCACGGTGCGTGAAGCTGCGAAAAGGCAAGCGCGACTGCAGGAAGTGGAGTCCAAACTGGATCCGATCCCGTTCGACGCCGCAGCTGTGCGGAGCTATGGCCTGGTTGTCGCCGCCATCATCGGACAGGGGCGCAAGCCTCGGGGTCGGCTCGCGGACCTACTCATCGCGGCCTCAGCGCACGCGAACGGGCTCGATCTTTACACCCGCAACGGCGACGACTTCCGGGGAATCGATCAGCTGGTGCATGTCGTGGAGATCTGAGGACGGCCGGCGGCTGCGATGCCGCGTTCTGGGTGAAGGTAGGAGCCGTTTGCTGAGCCTCAATCCGCACGACAAACCCCCACCCATCGCGAATAGTCTTCACATGTGAATCCCGCCCACCGGGAGCTGCGCATCCAGCTCCTCGGAGCGTTCACCGTGCACGTCGACGGCAGCGCCGTCGAGGCCGGGCAATGGCGGCTGCGCAAGGCAAAAGCGCTGGTGGCGATGCTCGCGCTGACGCCCGGTCAGCGCCGGCACCGCGAGCAGGTGCTGGACCGGCTGTGGCCGGATCTCGAACCCGAAGCCGCCGCGAAGAACCTGCACCAGACCCTGTACGTGGCCCGCCGCACGCTCACCGGCCTGGGCGCCAAGGCCAACGGGCTGCTGCAGATCCGGGACGAGCAGGTCGTGCTGGACGACGCCGGACCGGTCGAGGTCGACGTCATCACGTTCGAACGAACCGCCGCCGAGGCGCTGAAGACCGCCGACGAGGCCAGCCTGCGAGCAGCGGCCGACCAGTACCACGGCGACCTGCTGCCCGACCTCCCCGACGCCGAGTGGCTCACCACCAGGCGGGACGAGCTCAAGGAGACCCACCGGCAGATCCTGGTGAAGCTGGCGTCCACGCGTCCAGCACCGCGCCCCCGAGGAGGCCCTGGTCATCCTGACCAGGGCGCTCGAGTCCGACCCGCTGCACGAGGGTGCGGTCCGCGCAGCAGATGCAGGTGCTGGCCCACACCGGCCGGCGCTCCGAGGCGCTGGCCCGGTACGAGCGGCTGGTCGACGACCTGCTCGACGCCTACGGGACCGACCCGGACGCGCAGACGGCCGCGCTGTTCCGCGAGCTGCTGACCGGGTCGCCGGCGGAGGAGCGCAACCTCCAGGCCACGGAAACAACAACAGAAAGCGGCTACCTGCCGGACCCGATCACCAGCTTCATCGGCCGCGAACGGGAACTCGTCGACGTCGAACGGCTGATCGGCCGGGCGCGGCTGCTCACCCTCACCGGCGCCGGCGGCGCCGGGAAGACCAGGCTGGCGCTGGCGGCCGCGCAGAAGGTCCGTCACAAGTACCCCGACGGAGTCTGGTTCGTCGACCTCGCCGCCGTCGGCGAGTCGCTGCTGGTCGCCGACGCCGTCGCCGAGGCGCTGAAGTTGGATTCCGGCGCCGCGCCAAGCCGCGGTCAGGCCCTCGTCGACCAGCTGCGGAACCGAACGCTGCTGATCGTGCTGGACAACTGCGAGCACCTGCTCGCCGCCTGCTCCCACCTCGTCACTGCCGTGCTCACCGGCTGCCCCAACGTGCACGTGCTGGCCACCAGCCGGGAGCCGCTGCACGCGCAGGGGGAGTACACGTTCCGGGTGCCGTCATTGGCGCTGCCCTCGCCCGACCGGCACACCGATCCGGACCTGACCCAGATCGGCCAGCTGGCCGCCGTGCGTCTGTTCGTCGAACGGGCGGCGCAGGTCAGGCCCGGATTCGCGCTCGACGCCGACAACGCGCAGGGCGTCATCGACCTGTGCCGGCGGCTCGACGGCATGCCGCTTGCGCTGGAGTTGGCGGCGGCCAGGACCGCCGTGCTCGAGCCGGCGGAGATCGTCCAGCGGCTGGGCGATGCGCTGTCCACCCTCGGCGGCGGGCCGAACGGCATCACTCGGCAGCGGACGCTGCGCGGCACGCTGGAATGGAGCCACGACCTGCTGACCGAGCCGGAGCAGATCCTGCTGCGCAGGCTGTCGGTGTTCTCCGGCGGGTTCACCCTCACGGCGGTGGAGGCGGTCTGCGCGCAGCCGCCCCTCGGACGACCCGAACTCCTTGACCTGCTGGCCAAGCTGGTGGACAAATCGCTGGTCGTCAGCGAGAAAACGCCAGACGGGACCCGGTACCGGCAACTGGAGACGGTCCGCCAGTTCGGCACCGAGAACCTCGACCACGCCAGGCGAAACCCTGCAAGCTGCAGGCCGCGCACTGCGCGTACTTCCTGGACTTCGCCGTCGCGCACAACCCCGAGCGGGCCACCGGGGTCGTCATCGAACAACCGAAGCTGGTCGACGGCGAGCACGACAACCTGCGCGCCGCGCTGCGCTGGTCGGTCGCGCACGATCCCGAGACCGCGCTCCGGCTCGCCGCCAGCCTCTGGCGGTTCTGGTTCCTCCGCGGGCACTCGGTGGAGGGCGCGCGCTGGGTGGAGCGCGCCCTGGCGGTGGCGCCGGAGCCGACCAGACCCCGCGCGGCCGCCCTGGTCGGACTCACCGGGTTGGACAGCCGTCGGGGGCGCAGCGATCGTCATCGGGCGCTGGGCGCCGAGGCGATGTCGATCATGCGGCTGATCGGTGAGCCGGACGAGATGGTGATGACCCGGATCATCGAGGCCATGCTGGCCTGGAGCACCTTCGCTCTGGACGACGCGGAACGGATGGCCACTGCAGGTGCGCGCCGAGGCCATCGAACGCGGCCGGCCCGAACATGCCGCCGCCGGCAGTTGGCTGCTCGGCCAATGCGCGCTGTTCCGGGAGGACGGACCCCTCGCCGCCCGGCGACTTCGAGACCTGCCTGAGCGAACTGGCGCAGTCCGACCCCGGCATTCGTCCGTTCTTCCCGGTGGTCACCCCGGCCGCGCAACTGGTCCCGATCGCCGGACGGCTGGTGCCCTGCCTCGAGGAGACCATGCTGCTGGGTCGGCGGGTCGGCGTCGTCCAGGCCACCGGGTACGTGCTGGCCGCGATCGGCTACGCGAACCGGCTGACCGGGGACCTGGATGTCGGCGATGGCCGTCATCTCCGAGGCGGTCGAGCAGTTCACCGAGATGGGCGACGACCTGGCCCGGGCGCAGACCCTGCACCAGCTCGGCTGCATCCAGCGTGACGCCGGCAACTACCGGGCGGCCGGTGACGCGCTGTTCCTGGCCCGGGAGCTCCGCCTCGGGCTGGGCGATCGTCGGGGGGAGCTGCTGACCGAGATCAACATCGCCCTGCTGCACGCGATGGCCGGCGACATCGACCGCGGCCTGGCGATCGCCCGGCGCTGCCTGTCCGGGTTCGAGTCCGCCGGCGACCAGGTGGGGATGGGCGCGACCGTTGACCATCCTCGGCGGCGTCGAACTGGTCTCCGGGGAGATCCGGGCGGCGCGGGAAATGTACGCGCGGGCGGCGGAAAGGCTTGCTCCATGGCCGCGACTGGTGGGCTGGCTGCGGTTGATCGTGGCCGAGCTGTCCGACGAGCTGGGCGATCCGCACCGGGCGGCCCGCGAGAGCGACCGGGCCGCAGCGATTTTCGACCGAACGGGCTGCGTCATCGCCGATGCCCGGCTGGCCGCGCTGCGCGGGCGGGACCCGGGTGACGGTGTTGTGATCGCGTTGAGATCGCGTTGAGTTCCGGTTGAGGTCCGTTCCATAGCGTCGCTCCTGGATCTAGAAACACAACCAGGAGGAATGCATGACAATCACGGAAACCGCCCCGAGCCAGCATCGGGGAGGCCACCATCGCCGAGTTCGCCGCCGGCCTGCGCGGCACGGCCGTCCGGCCCGGCGACGCCGAGTACGACCTCGAGCGCAGCATCTGGAACGGCGCCCACGACCGCCATCCCGCGGTCATCGCCCGCTGCGCCGGCGTCGCCGACGTGATCCGCACCATCGATCTCGCCCGCAGCGAGGGACTCCCGCTGGCCGTTCGCGGCGGCGGCCATTCGATCCCCGGGTTCTCCACCGTCGACGACGGCATCGTGCTCGACCTGTCCCTGATGAAGGGCATCCGGGTCGACCCGGCCCGCCGCCGGGTGACGGCGGAGGCCGGCGCCACCTGGAAGGACCTGGACGCCGAGACCCAGCAGTTCGGGCTCGCGGTGACCGGCGGCCTGGTCTCGTCGACCGGCATCGCCGGCTTCACCACCGGCGGCGGCATCGGCTGGCTGATGCGCAAGTACGGGCTGGCCGCCGACAACCTGGTCGGCGCCGACGTTGTCACCGCCGACGGGCAGTTCGTGCACGCCAGCGCCGACGAGAACGCCGAATTGTTCTGGGGACTGCGCGGCGGCGGCGGCAACTTCGGTGTGGTGACGTCGTTCGAATTCGAATTGCACGAGGTCGGGCCGGTGCTTTCCGGGATCGTCTTCTACCCGGCCGAAGAGGCGGAGCAGGTGCTGAACGGCTACCGGGCCGCCGCCGCCAATGCACCGGACGAGCTGACCACGCTGGTCAACCTGCTGATCGCGCCGCCGGTGCCGTTCCTGCCGGAATCGGCGCACGGCAAGCCGATCGTCGCCGTGATCGGTTGCTGGACCGGTGATCTCGAGGCCGGCGAGGCCGCCGCCGCGCCGTTCCGGTCGCTGGGCACCGTCATCGCCGACGTGTTCGCGGTCAACCCCTACGCGGGCTGGCAGCAGGCGCTCGACCCGCTGTGGCCGCGGGGCGTGCACAACTATTTCCGCTCGGCATTCATCCGCACCGCCGATGACGCGTCATTGCGGGTGCTGTTGGATTCCTTCGCCACCTTGCCCACCCCGATGACGGAGATTCACCTGCAGCACCTCGACGGTGCGGTGGGCCGCGTCCCGGTCGACGCAACGGCCTTCTGCGATGCGCGAGTACGAGTACATCGTCAACGTGGTCGCCCGGACGCCCACCGCGGAGGGATTCGCCGATGCCGTCGAATGGACGCGCGGGGTGACGTCCGCGCTCGGGGCGGACGCCGCCACCTACGTGAACTTCACCGGTGAGACCGAACGCCGCCGTGGTTCGGGCGTCGTACCCGGCGGAGCACTACCGCCGGTTGGTGGAACTGAAGAACGAGTACGACCCCACCAACCTGTTCCGGTTGAACCAGAACATCGCTCCCACCGTATGACCTTGCGGGACCGACGAGGGGTGGTCGCCCGTCGGCCGGGGTAACCATCCCGGCCGCGGACGATCCCGGGACCAGGCCCGGTGTGCGCGTATGCCGCGTGCGCACCGGGCCTTCAGGTGTGCTCGCTTCTGGGGCACCCCGGCTGCTCAGGCATGGCTGCACAGTCATCACCCAGCAACCTCTAGGCCCGCAGAAGCGCACGAAGGTGGGTGTGGCTGACGTTTGTGCTGCGGCAGGCTCTCCGTGGTCTGTAAAGTCTTGCGCAATGTTGGTGGCCGATCTGACCCACTTCCTCGACCTGCCCGAGGCCGTTCCCGGCCCGGCCCGTCGCCTGGCCCAGCACCTGGCCGACATCGTTCGCGCAGCGACGGCAGGTGATGCCGGCGCTCCTTGGACCAGCGCCCTCCCGTGCCGACGCCGTCCCGCCCACCGGCCCTGCGCAGGCCGGATCAGAGTTCTCCGCCGCGAGCCGGACGCACTCATCCGCTGGCAGTGCAGCGTCTGCGACGACGAGGGCGTCATCAGCAACTGGGAGGACTCGCGCTATGACCTGCGCCGCCGGCGACTGATCCTCGCCGTTGTCCCCCATGAACTGGTCGTCCCCGACGACACGGCCGCGACGCTTCGTGATCTTCAGGTCCTGGACATCGACAGCGAACGGCTGGTCTTCCGGATGCGCGCCCATTCCGAGGGCGCCGTTCTGCTCGCCACTGACGCCGAACTGCACGCACTGGTCGGGTTGGTCGTCCAGGAAGCCGACCAGGAACATCACCGGCGCCGTCGGCGCCGTCTTGACGCTGCCGTCGCGGCACTCAGCAGCGAGACATCTTCCCCGACACCGGCTGACTGACGCCCCCGCTGCTTGAAGGCGGAAGCTCAAGCCCGTGAAGTCTTACACCAGTTCACCTCAACCGAGTAGCTCGCAGGGCGACATGTCCGCAAATGAGCTATGGCTAGGCGGTACCCACCGGCTCTCCGGGCCGCCAGGTGCACTCAGCGAGGCATGTTCTGCGGTTCATGATCAACGATTTTGGCCCTCTGATGTTGCAGAGCAACCTGAAGGGGACACAAACGTTGATCACCACGCCCCGGGAGCCCGGCTGACCGAAGCTCCGGTTTGCGCACGAGCATCTGCGCGCAACCGGCGGAGGCTCGGCGCCCGTATGCGGCCTCCCGCCCGAATCCCGGAAGAAAGGAGTTCGGGCTGGATTCCCCAAGATCAGCTCGCCGATGACACCTCGACGAGGTACGTAAAGTTGTCCCGCCCGGTGCTGTGTTCCAGCTGACGCATGATGCGGTTGGCGTCGTCATACGGCCCCTCGATGTAGTACGGCTTCCCGTCGAGCCCGAAGCCGATGTCGCTCGGTCCGTTCCACGATCCGAGGTGACCCTTGACGTCCTCGAAGTCGGCGACCGGCTGCAACCCGAGGGTCCGGGCGAAGTCGACCGCGCCGAAAACCAGGTGCTGGGCCAGATCGAGCGGCGCCGCGAGAGGCGGCTCGTCGAACGCACCGAAGAATTGCCGGGTGAAGTCCGCGCACTCGCCGGCGCTCATCACCCTCGGACCGAAGACGTTCTTCACACCAAGGCAGTACACGTCGACCAGGTACCCGCAGACGCTGAGCCTGCTCCGGCCGGCGTCCCGAGCGATGAGCACGGCGGCAATACCGGACTGACCCGGCTCCGGCTCGTCGACGTCAGGCCAGTCGGGGTGGCCGTTGATCGTGAGACCGGTGCTCCATCCGGGACTGACCCAGCAGTGCCGCAACTCCCGGTCGGCGGGATCGGGGAGGGTGGCGGCATCGGCGGCGGCGATTACCCGGATGGCCTTGGCGGCGACGGCGGGTGGAACGCCCAGCACGCGAGCAACCTGCTTCGGGCTCAGACCCTTGGCTCGCAGCGCACTGACCCGCACCTGCAGCTCTTCGTCGGTCATGCTGGCAAGCGTGCCAAACCCGCAGTGCAAGCCCGAGTCCGACACGCACGAGTCATCGGCAAATCGCCTCGGGCGCCGTCGCCGCGACTAGCGACCCCATTACTGGCGCCCGCCGATAACAGGCGCGCCGATCCCGGCCGACGCATCCCGGTCCGGGACGACCACCGAATCATCAGCGGCGGAGGAGGTTTCGGCGACGGGCACGGTGACGATCATGGTCAGCCCGCCGCCCGGGGTGTCGTCGACCTCGATGGTGGCGTCCACGGCGTCGGCCAGGCCGCGGGCAACCGCCAGGCCAAGCCCGACCCCGGAGCGGCCGGGGACGTCACCGAGCCGCTGGAACGGGGCGAACATGGTGTCCCGCTTCGCGATCGGGACGCCCGGCCCGTGGTCGACGATCCGGATCTGCACGTGCCGGCCGCGCTCGTCGGTCACCTCGCCGGCCAGCAGCCGCACGTTGGTCCCGGCCGGCGTGTAGCGGACGGCGTTGAAGGTGATGTTCGCGATCACCCGTTCCAGCAGTCCGGCGTCGGTGTCGATCAGCGGCAGGTCATCCGGGATCGTGTCGCGCACCCGGTCGCCGGGGATCCCGATCAACGCCCTGTGCACCACCTCGTCCACCGAGACGGGCCGGCGGATCGGGACGACCACCCCGGTCTGCAGCCGGGACAGGTCGAGCAGGTTCTCCAGCAGGGCGTCCAGCTGGTCGGCGGCGACGTCGGTGGCCGCCAGCAGCTCGGCCCGGTCCGCGTCGGTCCAGGGCGATCCCCCGGTCGCGCAGGCTCGACACCGAGGCCTTGATGGTGGCCAGCGGGGTGCGCAGGTCGTGCGACAGGGCGGCCAGCACCGCGGTGCGGACCTTGTCGGCCTGACGCAGCCGCTCGCCCTGCTGCGGCCTGCATGGGTCATCCGTTCGCGGTCAACGGCCAGCACCGCCTGGGCCGCGAACACCTGGACCAGCCGCAGGTCCGACGGCGGCAGCGGCCGCCCGTACAGGGCCAGCGTTGACCCGGATTCCGGCGGCCCGGCCGGCACTAGCGACGTCGGCGGTGTCCGGGTTGACCGAGCCATCCGCGTCGGCGGCGACGTCGAGGCCGGCGCGGGAGACCACCCGATGCCCGCCGTCGGTGCCGGCCAAGAGCAGCACCGACCGCATGCCGAACCCGACCCTGGCCTGTTCCAGCACGGCGGCACGGGGTCGGCGGAGTCGATGACGCTGGTCGCCGCGGCCGCCAGCAGTTGGGCCTCGGCCCGGCCCCGGGCGGCCTGCCTGGCACGCAGCGTGCTGCGGTCGACCACGGACGCCACGGTGACCCCGACGACCACGAAAACCACCAGGGAGAAGGCGTTTTCGGGGTGCGTGATGGTGAACGACCCGAACGGCGGGGTGTAGAGATAATTGGCCAGCAACCCGGCGATCAACGCGGCCACCGCGGCCGGCAGGATGCCACCGATCAGGGCGTTGCCCAGCACGCCGAGCAGGAAGACGAGCAGCACGGTGCTCAGCCCGAGGCTGCCCCGCCAGGGCAGCAACGCGGTGGCCAGCACGATGGGCAGCAACACCGCGGCGCCCCAGGACCAGACCTGGCCCGGCCCGGCCTTCGCCAGGGATCGCGGCGCCGGGGTCCGCGCGGCGCGCGGATGGGTCACCATGTAGACGTCGATGTCGCCGGAACCCTTGACGATCGCGTTGGCCACGCTGGGCCGGAACAGCTGCGCCAGCCGGCCATGGCGGGACGCGCCGACGATGATCTGGGTGCCGTTGACGGACCGGGCGAATTCCAGCACGGTCGCGGCGATGTCGTCACCGACGATGAGTTGCAGGCTGCCGCCGAGGTTCTCGGCGAGCAGCCGTTGCCGTTCGATCTCCGAGGCGGAGGTGGCCACCGTGCCATCCGACCGGACGACGTGCACCCCGATCAGCGAGCGCCCGGTGACCCGGCCGGCGATCCGCGCCCCGCGGCGCAGCAGCATCGCCCCCTCCGGGCCGCCGGTGAGCGCGACGACGATCCGGTCGCGGGCGGCCCAGGTGCCCTTGATGCCGTGCTGGGCGCGGTACCGGTCCAGGCCCTCCTCGACCCGGTCCGCCACCCAGAGCAGCGCCAGCTCCCGCAGCGCCGTGAGGTTGCCCTCCCGGAAGTAGTTGCCCAGCGCCGTGTCGATCCGTTCGGCCGGGTAGATGTGCCCGTGCGCCATCCGCCGGCGCAGCGCCTGCGGGGTCATGTCGACCAGTTCGATCTGTTCCGCGGCCCTGACCACCTCGTCCGGCACGGTCTCGGTCTGCTTGATGCCGGTGATCGCGGCGACCACGTCGTTCAGCGATTCCAGGTGCTGGACGTTCACCGTGGTGATCACGTCGATCCCAGCGGCCAGCAGCTGATCGACGTCCTGCCAACGCTTCTCATGGACCGAGCCCGGGGCGTTGGTGTGCGCCAGCTCGTCGACCAGGACGACGTCCGGGTGCCGGGCCAGCACCGCGTCGGTGTCCATCTCGCTGAGCTCGACACCGCGGTAGCTGGTGATCCGGCGCGGCAGCATGGGCAGGTCACCGACCTGTTCGGCGGTGAACTCCCGGCCGTGGGTCTCGACGATCCCGATCACCACGTCGGTGCCCCGGCCGGCCCGCCGGCGGCCCTCGCAGAGCATGTCGACCGTCTTGCCGACGCCGGGGGCGGCGCCCAGGTAGACCCGCAGCCGGCCCCGTGACTTCACCTTCCCGGCCGCCGCGGGCGGCGTGGTCGCGGCCACCGTCGGCTCAGCCTCCCGCGGTCGGGGCGAGCTGCTGCAGGGCCAGATTCAGCTCCAGCACGTTGACCCGTTCCTCGCCGATGAACCCGAGCGCACGGCCCTGCGTGTGCGCCTGGACCAGCTCCCGCACCTGGTCGGCCGACAATCCGCGGGCGGTGGCCACCCGGTTCACCTGGATCGCGGCGTACGCCGGGCTGATGTCCGGGTCCAGCCCGGACGCGGACGCGGTCAGCGCGTCCGGCGGGACGTCGGCGGGGTCGACGCCGTCGTCGGCGGCGATCTGCGCGCGCCGCTGGTTCACCAGGTCCAGCAGATCGGTGCTGTCCGCGGCCAGGTTGGACCCGCCGGAGGACATCGCGTCATAGCCGTCGCCCGCGGCGGACGGCCGGCCGGCGAACCATTGGGGACCGTCGAATTGCTGCCCGATCAATTCCGACCCGACCACGGTGCCGGTGCTGTCGGTGACCAGTGATCCGTTGGCCGCGCTGTTGGTGGTGAGTTGCCCGATCCCGAGAATCAGCAGGGGATAGGCGATGCCGACGATCACGGTCATCGCCAGCAGGAACCGCAGCGCGACCAGGGCCTGCCGGCCGGCGATGGAGACGAGCGCGGACGCCGACGGGCGGGCGGTGCTGGCGGGCTGCAAGGTTCCGGGCGTGAGGGTTTGCGTGGTTGTCATGAGGTTCAGCCGATTCCAGGGATGAGGGAGATGACCAGGTCGATGAGCTTGATGCCGATGAACGGCACGATCAGCCCGCCGACGCCGTAGATCAACAGGTTGCGGTTCAACAGCTTTGCCGCCGATGACGGCCGGTACCGGACGCCGCGGATGGCCAGCGGGATCAGCGCGATGATGATCAGCGCGTTGAAGATGACGGCGGACAGGATGGCCGAGGTCGGCGAGGACAGCCGCATGATGTTCAGCGCGCCCAGCCCCGGGTAGGCGGCCATGAACATGGCCGGCAGGATCGCGAAGTACTTGGCCACGTCGTTGGCGATGGAGAACGTGGTCAGCGCGCCGCGGGTGATCAGCAGCTGCTTGCCGATCTCCACGATGTCGATCAGCTTGGTGGGGCTGGAATCCAGGTCGACCATGTTCCCGGCCTCCTTGGCCGCGGACGTCCCGGAGTTCATCGCCACCCCGACGTCGGCCTGCGCCAACGCGGGGGCGTCGTTGGTGCCGTCGCCGGTCATCGCGATGATCCGGCCGCCCTCCTGCTCCTTGCGGATGTAGGCGAGCTTGTCCTCCGGGGTGGACTCGGCCAGGAAGTCGTCGACGCCGGCCTCCTTGGCGATGCTCTGCGCGGTGAGCACGGTGTCACCGGTGATCATCACCGTGCGGATGCCCATGGCCCGCAGGTCCGCGAACCGTTCCGCGATGCCCGGCTTGACCACGTCCTTGAGATGCACGACGCCGAGCACCCTGGCCTTGGATTCACCAGTGTCCTCGGCGACCAGCAGCGGGGTGCCGCCGTCACCGGAGATCTCGTCCGCGGCCATCAGCGACTCGGCCGGCACCGTGCCGCCGTTGTCGGCGACCCACTTCGCGACCTGGGAGACCGCGCCCTTGCGGATGGACCTGGTCCCGCCGTCCTGCGGCAGGTCGATGCCGCTCATCCGGGTGCGCGCGGAGAACTCGATCACCACACCGTCTTTCGCCGCCGCACCGGCGCTGCTGCGGGTCGACGCCGTAGGTCTGCTCGCACAGCTCGACGATGGACTTCCCCTCCGGGGTCTCGTCGGCCAGGCTCGCCGCGAGCGCCGCGAACGCCATCACGTCCGGTTCGACGCCGGGCGCGGCGACCAGCCTGGCGGCCTGCCGGTTGCCGTAGGTGATGGTGCCGGTCTTGTCCAGCAGCAGGGTGGAGACGTCGCCGGCGGCCTCCACCGCGCGGCCGCTCATCGCCAGTACGTTGTGCTGCACCAGCCGGTCCATCCCGGCCACCCCGATCGCCGACACCAGGGCGCCGATCGTGGTGGGGATCAGGCAGACCAGCAGGGCGACCAGGATCACGATGGACTGCGATGAGCCCGCGAAATCCGACATCGGTTGCAGCGCAATGATCACCAGCAGGAACACGATGGTCAGGCTGGCCAGCAGGATGTTCAGCGCGATCTCGTTCGGGGTCTTCTGCCGCACCGAACCCTCGACCAGGGCGATCATCCGGTCGACGAACGACTGGCCGGGTTCGGTGGTGATCCGGATGACGATCCGATCGGACAGCACCCTGGTGCCGCCGGTGACCGACGACCGGTCACCGCCGGATTCCCGGACCACCGGGGCCGACTCGCCGGTGATCGCCGACTCATCAACGGAGGCAACGCCTTCGATGATGTCGCCGTCCCCGGGAATGATGTCCCCGGCCTCGCAGACCACCAGGTCGCCGGCCTTGCAGTACCGCCGCGGAGACCTGCCATTCATGGCCCTGCGCATCGAGTTTCCGGGCGGTGGCGGTATCCCGGGACGCGCGCAGCGAGGCGGCCTGCGCCTTGCCACGGCCCTCGGCGACCGCGTCGGCGAGGTTCGCGAACAGCACCGTGAGCCACAGCCACACCGTCACCGAGATGACGAACACGCTGGGCTCGGTGAAGCACAACACGGTGGCCAGGGCGGCGCCGACCTCGACGACGAACATCACCGGGTTGTGCCACATGACCCGCGGATCCAGGTAGCGCAGCCCGGTCGGCAGCGCCTTCCACAGGCTCGCCGGGTTGAACACCCCGACGCCGACGCGGCCGGCCTGGAACTCGGGGTGGTGCTGGGGATGTGACGGCGGCGTGAGAACGGGGGCGGTCATCAGATCAGTCCTTCTGCGAGTGGGCCGAGCGCGAGCGCCGGCAGGTAGGTCAATGCGGCGACCAGGATCACGACGCCGACCAGCATCACCACGAACTGCGGCCGGTAGGTCGGCAGGGTGCCGGCGTCGTCGGGCCGTACTCCCTGCCGGGCAAGGGATCCGGCCAGGCCAAGGACCAGCGCGATGGGCAGCAGTCGGCCGATCAGCATGGCAACGCCCAGGGCGATGTTGTAGAAGTCGGTGTTGGCGGACAGCCCGGCGAACGCGGACCCGTTGTTGTTGGCCGCCGACCCGAACGCGTAGGCGATCTCGGTCAGCGCGTGCGGACCGCTGTTCAACGGCCCGGCCCGGCCGGCCGGCACCGCCAGCGCCACCGCCGTGCCCAGCAGCACCACGGCCGGGGTGACCAGCAGGTAGCTGGCGGCGTATTTCATCTCGGTCCCGCCGATCCGCTTGCCCAGATAGGTCGGGGTGCGCCCCACCATCAGCCCGGCCAGGAAGACCGTGATCATCGCCAGGATCAGCATCCCGTACAACCCGGAACCCGTTCCCCCTGGCGAGATCTCACCCAGCAGCATGTCCAGCAGCAGCACCCCGCCACCGAGCCCGGTGAACGACGAGTGCGTCGAGTCGATGGCACCGGTGGAGGTCATGGTCGTGGACACCGCGAACATCGCGGAGAGCGGGATGCCGAACCTGACCTCCTTGCCCTCGGTGGCTGCCCCCGCTGCCTGCAGGGCGATGCCGGGGTGGGCGTTCTCCACCACGATGGCCGACACCAGGGCGCCGGTCCACAGCACCACCATCGCGGCCAGGATCGCGTAACCCTGCTTGGCGTTGCCGACCATCGTGCCGAACGTGCGGGGCAGCGAGAACGGGATCGCCAGCAGCAGGAAGATCTCGAACAGGTTGGTGAACGCCGACGGGTTCTCGAACGGATGCGAGGAATTCGCGTTGAAATACCCGCCGCCGTTGGTGCCCAGTTCCTTGATCGCCTCCTGGGAGGCCACCAGGCCACCCGGCAACGTCTGGGTGCCGCCGGTGATCGTCGCGATATCCGTTGGCGGGTTGAGGTTCTGGATCACCCCGGAGATCATCAACACGATCGCTGCGAGGACGGACAGCGGCAGCAGCAGACGCAGGCTCAGCCTGGTCAGATCCACCCAGAAATTTCCGAGCCGGTCGGTCTGCCGGCGCACCAGGCCGCGGATCAACGCCGCCACCACTGCCATTCCGACCGCGGCCGACAGGAAGTTCTGCACCGTCAGGCCGATGGCCTGCACTGTGTAGCCCAGCGCCGACTCACCGGAATAGGACTGCCAGTTGGTGTTCGTGACGAAGCTGACCGCGGTGTTGAATCCTTGCGCCGCAGGCATGTTCGGCGTGCCATTCGCGAACGGCAGCCAGGACTGGATGGTCAACAGCCCCCACAGCAGCAGGATCGACACCACGCTGAACGCCAGCACGGACAGCAGGTACGTCGTCCACCGCTGGTCCGCCGAGGCCTCGATCCGCAGGGTTCGGTAGAAGCCCCGCTCCACCCGGTTGTGCCGGGGAGAGGTGAAGATCCGGGCCATGTAGTCGCCCAGCGGGACATGCACCAGGGCCAACGCCGCCACGACCAGGGCGATCTGCAGCCCGGCCGCGAGTGCCGGGCTCATCAGAACCGCTCCGGCTTCAGCAGGGCGACCACCAGGTAGCCCAAGAGCAGCAGGGCAACAATCCCCGCGACGACCGTCATCGGTCCTCCATGTACTTTCGTTCGGCAGGCCTGGGATGCCAGGCATATTTCGAACGGTAGGTCCCGGACCGCCTGCGCTGGTGCCGTTTTGACGGAGCCTTGATGCCGGCGCGGAAACCTTGACGAAATCCTTACGGCTTTCCGGCCAACCCCGTAGTGGCCAGTGCGGCCCCCACCTGATTGGCGAGCGTGACCGCGACCCGCAGTTGCTGCCGCGACGGCCTGACCACCCGGGTCGAGGCGGTGAGCAGCAGCCGGCCATAGGTCACCCCGCCGCTGCGCACCATCAGCGCAATCATCGAGTCGGTGGGCAGACCCTGCCGGGACACGTCGACGGTGTGGCCATGGCGGGTGACGGTTCCCGACGGGTCGAGCGTCGGCAATCCCGACCGGGTACCGGGGTCGAAGCGGCAACCGTCGATCTGCAGGATCTCCACGATCTGCCGGCACACCAGGTCGATGAGGTCAGCATTGGAGGACTGGCCGGCGGCGACGCTGGCGGCGGTGCCGAGCACGCCGGCCAGGTAGCCCTGCTCCCGGCTGGCCCTGGCCTGTTCGCGGCGCCCCCAGAGGGCCACCTCGGTGACCGCGGCACCGACCAGCAGCAGTAGCACGGCGGTCTCGATGTCGGCGCGGTCGGAGATGTTGAAGGTGTTGTACGGCTCGGTGAGGAAGTAGTCGAAACCGGCCGCGCTGGACAGTGCTGCCACGATGCCGGCCACTCGGACACCGGTCGACGCCGCGGCGACCACCAGCAGCACCAGCCCGAGCGCGGCGTTGGTGTTCGCGACGCTGTCCCGGAACAACGCCAGGACGCCGCACGCCACCAGCGGTACCACCGCCGCGGCAGCCACCACGAGCGGCCGGTGCGCCTGCAGAACCGGGTCAATTCTCATTTCCCTTGAACCGCCAATCACAGTGCGTCCCGGGCCGAGAATGGGTCGGGGGATGGCGAGGATCGGGCGGCGCGGCTGGACAGGATCGTTGCGCCGTCGGGGCTCCATGCAATCGCTCGAGCCCTGAAAGTGCCGGGACTGATCGAACGGTAGGAGCCGCCGGAGCTCCGCGGGTGCCGTCTTGACGAAACATTGACGCCGACGACAAGAGTCTTGACGGAATCCTGACGACGGGACGCGTCGGGTGGTGTGGGGCGGGCGACTGGCACGGGCCGCGCGCGATAGCGTCTAACTCGCTGTATGCCTAGCTAGCATCTGGGTGATTTGGGCCTATTGTCGGAATAGGCAGCGTTGCCGGATGCCGAACCGTGGCGAATCCGGCTCGGGACGGAGAGGCTCACATGGAGGTGGCGATCACTTCGGAGGCGGACGTCGCCAACCCTCGCGGAGTCCCGATCAAGGATGTCGCACAGATCCTCGGCGTGCCGATGCCGACGCTTCGGTCCTGGGAGCTTCGCTACGGCATCCCCGCGCTGAGCCGGGGACGCGGCCAGCACCGCCGGTACTTCCCGGACGAGGTCAACGCCCTGCGGTTGATGCGGGACGAGATCGCCCGCGGCCAACCGGCCGGTGTCGCGGCCGAGTCCGTACGCCGACTGCTGGGCGTCCAGGGACCGGCACAGGACCTGATCCAGCAGATCCTCCGGGCCGCCGAACGGCTGGATGCGGCATCGATCCGGGCGCGACTCGACGACGCGGCGGACGCCCTCGGCCTCGCCGCCAGCATCGACGACGTCCTGCTGCCGGCCATGCGGCAGGTCGGCGTGTGGTGGGCGATCGGTCACTGCGACGTGGTGCAGGAACGGATGGCCACCGAAGCGGTCCGCGCCTGGCTCGACCGGCGCAGCGCCTTCGCCCCGCCGCCGACCCGGCCGCGCCCGATCCTGCTGGCCTGCGGACCCAGCGATCTGCACACCATCGGTCTGGAATCGACCGCCGTGGTGCTGCGGTATCTGGGCTGGCCCTGCCGGGTGCTGGGCGCCCGGACCTCGACCGTCACGCTCGCGACCGCCGCGCAGGCCGCCGCGGCCGCCGGCGTCGTCGTGGTGTCCCATTTGGCGACCGGACGGATCCGTGCCGTCGAGTCGATCCGCGCCATCAGCGATCTGGACATCGACGTCTTCTACGCGGGAAACGCCTTTTCCACCCCGCGCAGTCGGCGGGGCGTCCCGGGCTGCTACCTGGGTGTCGGGCATCGAAGATGCCTGCGCAAAGCTCACCCACGCGTTGGCAGCCACCGACGACCCCGGCCCGGCCGAGCGCTCGACCTGATCAGTCACCGAGTGTGCGGCGACCTACCGGCTCCCGAAAACTATGCAAGTTGCCCGGCGATCGCATCAATCTCGCAAAACAGGGCAGTGTCAGGCACGGGCTTGCCAGCGGAGCCACTGTCGGGGCCGGTCCAACGCATTTCGGCCCTCGTTCGCTGGAAAGGGGCACGCGTTGTCGGAGGTGGCGTCGTTCGTCGGGGGCGGCGCAACCGCCGGCCGAACCCAGGCGGCTGCGACGGCGGCAAAGGGCACCGAAGCCATTGCAGCGCAGCTCGTCGGCCGTGTCCTGGCGGCCTCGGCGGACCTCGATCCCATTGCCCTGCAGGACAAGCTGGACGTTGGCCGCATCCGTTCATCGGGCTCGCTCGATGCATCGACGAGATCGTGCTGCCGGCGGCGCGGGAGCTGCGCGAGCGGGTGGCGACGGCTCAGTTCGATGCGACCCAGGGCGTCACGGCCACCGAGGCGCATCCGGACCTGGCTGAATCACCGTGGCCTGTTCGCCCCTGCGCCACGGGCGATCGGACCGATCCTGCTGGCCTGCGGCCCCCGGGATCGGCAGCTGGTCGGTCTCGAGTCGTTGGCGCTGCTGCTGCGGTTCCAGCGCTGGCCCTGCCGGGTGCTCGGAGCGCGGACCTCGGCGTTCACCCTGACGGTCGCCGCAAAGGCGGCCGACGCCGCGGGGGTCGTCGTGATGTCCACCGACGGTCGGGCCCGACCGCACGCCGTCGACTCGCTGCGGGCCGTTGATGCCATGGAGTATACCGGTGTTCTACGGCGGGCGACGCCTTCGACACGGAGCGCGGCCGTCGGGAGGTGCCGGGCCGCTATCTCGGCGCCGGTGCGGAAGACGCGTGCGCCCTGCTCATCGAGTCGCTGTCCCCAGCTGACTCGTGACCGCGTCCTGACGCACTCAGGTCGTCGCCAGCGTGCCGGCGAAGAACGTCGGCGAACGGCTCGACGAAACGGTCCCGCGCGATGTTGGCCGCGTTGTGCGACGACCGGGGGATGACGATCGCCCTGCCCCGCGGCACCGCGTCCGCCACCGCCCGGCAGTTCTCGGTGAAGTACTTCGGGCTTCCTGATCCGGCGGCCAGCAGCACGTCGGCGGTGATGCCCGCGTACTGGCTGGCCGGTCCGTCGTGGTCGTGGATGCGGCGGATCTCCGGCGGCGTGGTGGGCAGCAGGTCGGCGAGCCGGCGCCCGACAGGTGTGTGCAGGAACGCCTTGGTGATCTGCAGACCGACGCCGAACGGCAGCTTTGGACGGCCGGGTCGTCGGGGTAGACGCCCCTGGCCATCACCGTCATCGCGCGTGCGTGGTCGCCGTCATGGACGGCCTTGGAGAAGGCGTCGAAGAAGGCGAAGGACGGCCGGCCGTCGATCGACAGGCCAGGGTCGTACACCGCGATGCGGTCCAACGGAAGCCGCAAACCTGCCTGCAGCGCAACGAATCCGCCGCCGCTGTGCCCGAAGACGCTGCGGGCGCCGGTGTGTTCCAGGACCGCGGCGAGGTCGCCGATGTCCGTCGCGACGGTTTCCGTGCCGTCCAGCGGTGCCGAGTCCGACCGGCCACGCCGGTTGTAGAGGTGCACGCTGAAGCGGTTCGACAGCGCCTGCGCCAGCCGGTGATAGTCGCGCTCCGCGACCCCGCCGCCGTGCAGGATCACCACGCCCGGCCCGTCGCCGATCGAACGCAACACGATCGTCGCGCCGTCCGCCGACGTGATCCGGTTCGAGTTGCATCGAGCCCTCCTGTAATAACAGTAGTAACAGTGAACGTTGTTTGCAGTTTAGACTGACACCGTGCCTGACACCACCCCCGATCTGCCGGCCGTTGGCCCCGACCGGGTGACCGTCTGGAACAGGCCCGACCGGGGCACCCGCGGGCCGCGGCCAGAACACAGCCGGGCCGAGATCGCCGCGACGGGGATCGCGCTGGCGGACGCCGGCGGGCTGTCCGCGGTCTCGATGCGCGCGGTGGCCGGCGCGCTCGGCACCGTCGCCGGGTCGCTCTACCGCTACCTGTCGTCGCGGGACGACCTGCTGAACCTGATGGTCGACGCGGCGCTCGGCGAGCTGCCGCTGGAGCGGGAATCGACCGGGAACTGGCTGGACGACCTGGTGGCGCCTGGCCGACGACCAACTCGCGCTCTACCGCCGCCACCCCTGGTTGCTCGAGGCGGGCCTGCGCGGTGGTGCCTTCGGGCCCGAATGCCACCAACTATTTCGAGTGCTGCCTGCGGCTGATGGCCCCACTGGCCCGCGGCACCGCCGCCAAGATGGAGGCGATCGCGATGATCACGGGTGTGGTGTCGCTCTTTGCCCGCGCACCCGCCGCCCAGGAGACAGCAGTCGAATCCTTTCGGCAGCATCACACCGCAGGCGCATCCCTACCTCACCGCGGCGCTCACCGATGCCGCTCCGGCCGCACCCGCGTCGAACCTCTTCGAACGGACGCTGCGCAGCGTCCTTCGCGGGCTACTGGCCTGAGCCTGCTCGTCGGACCCGACGAAGGAGGGGCCGCCAATCGACACACACAGCGGAGAGCACTGAAGCAACCTGACGACGAAGGATGCGGGTCTATTCAGTGCACTCCCATATAGAAGGCGAACGTGCCCAACAACTTTGACGCCCGGCCGAGGTCGACCGGATCGGTCAAACCCGCGGTCTTCATCATCGCGACAATGTCCAAATCGCCCCAGGTGTGTGCGTGTGGCGAGCGGTGGACCAACCGGTTGACCGGCCGCGCGGGATCGCCCTTGGCCATCTCCAGCAGGTGAAAGGTGCCGCCCGGGCGCAGCACCCGGGCAACCTCGCGCAACGATGTGATTCGGTGCTCCTCGGTGACGTGGTGCAGCGCGAGTGAGCACAGGACGACGTCGACACTCCTGTCCGGATAGGGCAGTTCCTCGGCGAAGCCCTGATCGAAGGTCGCCGTCAGCTTGCCTTTTGCCGCCTTCTTGCGGGCCCGGTCGAGCGCTGCCGGATCCGGGTCGAGGCCGACGACGGCGGCCGTCGGGTACCGCTTCGCGACCAGCAACGTCAGGTTGCCGGTGCCGCAGCCGATATCCAGCACGCGATCGTCCGGCCGGAGACGGGCCTGGTCGATCAGGCGTTCCTGCAGGCGCCTGGCCCCGAGCAGCCGGGTGAACGGGTCGTACAGCGCCAACGGGCCGTGCGCACCCATGGCCGGCAGGAAATGTTGGTGTGCTTCTGCTGTCATGTCCGGACTCCTGTCTTCGCCAGCGATAATGCGACGATCTGCCGCATGCTCACTTCAGTGAATCCCTTGCGTCACAGCATGGCGAGGGACGATCCTGGACCGTGATGCAACGATCATCGGATTTTCCGGACGACGCGGGAGCGCGGACCCGGCAGACCGGTCGGCAGATCGACGGCGCGCCGGTGTACGGGTTCGCGCCGCGGGCCGGGCTACCGCCGGTCAGCGTCGACCGGCTGTCGGTGCTGCCGTGGGGGCGTCATCGGGGAATGGTGGGCGCGCACGCGCATGATTTCGTCACGCTGGTGCTCGTCGACCACGGCGACAGTGAGCTCGGGGTTGGTGGGCGCGTCAACCGGGTGCTGACGGGCGATCTGTTGATCATCGCTCCGGGCGAGGTGGTGACCCCGGGAACTGCCCACAAGCACGGTCTGGCCCATGGCGTCGACGGTTGGGCGGTGTTTTTCGATCCGCACCTGCTGACCGGCAGCTCGATCATCCCGCCGTCCTGGAGCCGCCAACCCCTGCTGCTGCCCACCGGTCGCGGACCGAGCGCCGCTCAGCACCTGCACGTTCCGGAGAACGAGCTGGCGGCGTGGCTCGCGCGGTTCGCCTGCCTGCAAGCGGAACTGGCCGAGCGGCGGGACGGCTTCACCGAGGCCGCGCTGGCGCATCTCGTGCTGTTGCTGGTCGACGTGGCCAGGCTGGCCGAGCGCACCGGACCCACCGAAAGACTGCGTGACGAGCCCTTGCTGGCAAGGGTTTTCGCCGTCATCGACGAGCGCTACTCCGATCAGCTCTCGCTCCGGGATGTCGCCGCGGAGGTCGCGCTAACCCCAGGGCACCTCAGTACCGTCGTCGGCCGCCGCACCGGACGGACGGTCCAGCAGTGGATCACCGAACGCCGGATGGCGCAGGCGCGGACGCTTCTCGCCGAGTCCACCGCACCGGTGGCGGCCATCGCCCGGCGCGTCGGCTATCAGGACGCCAGCTACTTCATCAAGCATTTCCGCCGGGCGCATCAGGTCACCCCCGGTCAATGGCGGGACACTTCGCGTTGATTTCTCACCGGATGGGCACTTTGTACGGATACGGTGGTCGCGTCATCCGGTTGGGGACCTGGGCGAGCTGATGGGAACCGAGAACATGGTCATGCGCGTTCGCGCTGCTGCTGTGCTGTTACCGCTCCTGGTGCTGGTCGCCTGCTCGTCGGGAGGCGCCGACCCGGGTGGGTCGGGCCCCCCGGCGGCCAGCGCATCGGCAGCGCCGGACACCGTCGTTGCTGACCCGGTGCCCGCGGACCAGTTGCCAACCGCGAGCGGCGCGATCGGTGAGATGCCCGCCCTGACCTTTCCGGCCGGCGATCCACCGAGCAGCCTGCAGCGGGTCGTGCTGACCGAGGGAACCGGCCCGGTCACCGAGAAGGGCGACTGGTTGATCACCAATTATCTCGGCCAGGTCTGGGGCAGAACGGTTTTCGACAATTCTTACGACTCGAAGAAGACCGCGGCCTTTCAGATCGGGCTCGGCAAACTGGTGCCCGGTTGGGACGTGGCGCTGGTCGGTGTTCCGGTGGGCAGTCGAGTGCTGCTGAGCGTGCCGCCCGTCGACGGGTACGGTGCCGCCGGCAAGAACAGCGCGGGCATCACCGGGACGGACACCCTGGTGTTCGTCGTCGACATCGTGGGGGTCGTCGCGCCCGACGCCACCGGACAGACGGACGCCGCCGCGCAACCTGTCCCGGACGGCGGCCCGCAGGTGTCCGGTGCGCTCGGGGCCGCTCCGACGATATCGATTCCGGCGGGCCTGGCCGAGCCGACGGCCCCGTCGGTGACCGTGCTGGCCAAGGGCACCGGGGCCCCGATCAAGAACGGTCAGGTGCTCGCGCAGTACGTCGCGGTGAACTGGACGGGACAGCTTGCCGGGTCGACCTGGCCCGGGACGACCGGCGGCTCTGGCCAGCCCAGCACCGGCCCGCAGGAGATCCCGGTGACGGCGGGGCGCTCGTTCGCGGATCTGGTCGGGGTGCCGCTGGGCAGTCGCGTCCTGGTGCAGCTACCCACGACCACGAACACCAAGACCGGCAAGCCGGTCCCGGCAACCGCCTCCGTGCTGGACCTGCTGGCGCAGGCCTCATAGCGCGCGGCCATTCAGATCGTGACGCGGGCGGCGACGGCGGAGCTGAACGCGAGCAGCGCGGCGGTGACCTCCTCGATGATCGGCACCATGTGCGGGTAGTCGGGGTGGAAGCTCTTCGGAATGGTCGCTCGCTGTGGTCCCCATTCGATGGTGTACCCGAGGACCTTGCTCTTGCTGGAGTCGAGAAAACCCCGCGAGTAGGCGTAGTCGTCGGAGGTGCCGGAGGTCGGGTACAACCCGACGGCTCCCTTCACGGCGTACTGCCGGCCGTGGGCGGCCTTGATGGCGTCCCGCATGGTGTTGCCCAGCGTCGTCGAGCGTCGTCAGGTCGGCGGCGGGCAGGTATTCCCGGTACTTCCCCGGATCGCCGCCCGCCGTGCTGTCCGTGATGCCGCGCCGGCCGTCGAAGGCCGGATTGTGGAAATTCATGGTGGGGTCGGTGGTCTGGTCGTCGTCGTCGCCCCAGTTGTAGAGGATGTCCTCGCCGAATGAGTGGATGTCGATGAAGAATCCGACCGACGGGATGACGGTCCAGCAGCCACCGGACGTTGCCGGTCTCGGGTTCCGATCCGGCGCTCGGCCCGCGGTAGATCTCGCTGCACGGGTCGACGGAGGTCATCACCGGGGCCTGCGGCGCTGAACTTGGTGGGGTAGTCCCAGAGGAAGTCGTAATTGCGGTTGATGTCGACGCCGGGACCGTCGCCACCGCCGACGTCGCAGGCCGCGGCTCCCGGGTCGGCGGGTCGCCGGTTCTTCCGCCACATCGGGTCGACGGTCATCGAATGGTGCCGGCCGTCGGGGTTGGCCTGCGGGAACACCACGACGTCCAGGGTGGTCACGATCCGCCGCACGTCGGCGGCGGTGATGGACATGCCGCCCTGGGTGATCCCCGTGTTGGTGCGGTAGGCGTCGGTCAGCAACCGGATGAAGTTGATCAGGATGTCGGGGCTACCCCATTCCCGGGCGTGGATCCCGCCCAGGAAGTACACCCCGCCGCGGGCCGGGTCGGGTCCCTGGTGGATGCGGATGGCCCGACAACTCCTGCCCTCCCAGGTCGGATTCGGCAGCGTGATCGAGCTCGGTGAAGTCGGCGTTGACCCCGCCGGCGGCCAGCGCGGTTGCCGATTCCACCTCGTCGACATTGAGGTAGGTCATCGCCTCAGACCTGCCCGTCCTGGGCGAACCGGTTGCCGATGCCGACATGTCGCAGGCTGTCCCTGGCGTCCTCGTCCACGTCCTCGTGCCGGTCGACCCGGTACCCGGCGTCGGTCAGGCGCCCGATGGTGGACTCGTCGGCGACGGCGTCGACCCGGCTGTCGTCGCCCTGCTCGTTCAGGGTCTGCGGGTAGACCCGCACCCCGTGCACGCGGACCAGGTCGGCCATCGCCGCCCGGTCGGCCCCGTGCACGGTGACATGATATTTAGCCATTCGAACCTCCAGTTCGATCGTGTCTAATAGTCGCCTGCGACGAAGTCGTCAGGCGCAATCCAGCACAGAGAGACTGTCTGGCGTTGTTTGCCAGACAGTCTCTCACCGCAGCAGACCCGATCTCTGTGCGCAATGGCGCCCGGCTCGTGCCTCGCGGGCGGCTATGCGGCGCGGGTCGGCGATGTGGTGCCTCACCATCCTCCGGGGGAGGTGCGCGCGCAATCACGAATTTCTCTGTCGGGTTCCTGCAGGTGAAGTTGACCCGGCGGGTTTGCTGTGCGGCTGCTAGGTTCTGCCCGTTCTGGACATCCCTGATACCTGACCGGATACCTGACTCGTGCCTGACCCCACCCCGGCGGCGGGAGGGTCGCAGCCGATGAAAGAAGGCAACCATGCGTGGACGGTTGAGCAAGTGCGCCGCGGTTTTCATCGCGGTGGTAATGGTCGGACTCGGGATGCAGCCGGCCGCCGCCGACGACGGGAAACGCGGCTCGGGTCGGCATCTTCATGAGTATCTGGCGCTCGGCGACTCGGTGCCGTTCGGCTTCAGCCCGCTGGTGGATCCCAGGGTGGCGTCGAATTTCGTCGGCTATCCGGAGGACGCCGCGCCATTGCTGAAGTTGGCGCTGACCAACGCGGCTTGCCCGGGGCAGACCAGCCAGAGTTTCATCTCGGGCGGACCCGACAATGGTTGCTTCGCGTTCAGGGGCGCCGGCCTGCCGCTGCACACCGCCTATGCCGGTACCCAGCTGGACTTCGCCGTGTCGTACCTGCGCTCGCACCCGCGCACCAAGCTGGTGACCTTGACCCTCGGCGCGAACGACCTGTTAATCCTGCCGTGCGCGCAAACCACCCCCCAGGTTTGCACACCGACCGACCTGGCCCCGGTCCTGCAGGCCTACCAGCAGAATCTGACGACGATCCTCACGGCAATCCGCAAGGTGTATCACCGTGAACTTGTTGCCGTCACCTACTACTCGACCGACTACCGCGACCCCGTGGTCACCGGTTCGCTGGTCGCGCTCAATGCCGTGACCACCAAGGTGACGCACGCGTTCCACGGCACGACGGCCGACGGATTTACCGCATTCGCCAAGGTGGCGGCCGGCAGCGGTGGCGACACCTGTGCGGCCGGGCTGCTGATCGTGTTGCCAACCGGTGGCTGCAACATTCACCCCAGCACGGTCGGCGCTCAGCTGCTGGCCAGCACCCTGGCCTCGGCCGTTCGTCACGCCGATGCCGATGACGACCGCGAGGATTCGCTGGTCGGGGCAGGCTGACGGGTCCCTGTCGGCCGTCGATCCGCCGGTCCGACCGCGATGCGGCCGCCGAGCGCCACGCGGTCGCCGGGATATTAGCTGGTGGCCGTCATCGGGATGGTCAAGAAGGCCGGGTGCGGGCCGCCGGCGTGGACGGTGCAGCTTCCGGTGCGGGTGGTCGGCGCGTAGGCGGGTGGGAATTGGCCGACCAGCGGGTTGCGGGAGAAGAACCAGCGCCCCTGCAGGTCGAGGCGCAATTCGTCACCGGCCTTGAACAGTGTTGCGGACGGCAGCAGCTCGATCTGCAGTTCCACCGGTTGGCCCGGTGTCAGCGGCTCGCGATGCGTGTGCGGGTGAAAGGGCTGATACGGCAGCGAGCGGTCGGGGTCGATGCACCGGTGCGACGCGACCAGCATTCCGTGGGTGACCAGGTCGAACGGGAACCCGTACGAGCCGTTGAATCCGATCTCCCGGCCGTCCCGGAATTTCCGCACGCCGGCGAAGAGCGAGACGTCGTCCGTCCCGGTCACCGAAATCGGCACCGTCAGGAGCATCGGTCCGACAATCTCGGTATCTGCCGTGAACCGATGGGTGAAGCTGACCTTTCCTTTCCGGATATCGAACGAGCACGCGGCGGCCGTTGGCACCGGCTCGGGCCGCAGCGAACCGCCGGCGGCATCCAGATGCAAGGTGTGCCAGTCGGTGTCGGGGGGTGGCCAGCTGGTGGTGTGCCGGACGGCGGTGACGGTGTCGGCGTCATCCCTGACCTCGACCCGCACGGGCGGAGTGTCCAGAATCGTGCTGTCGGCACCGCGCAGGAAATGGTCGAAGAATTCGGCTTGGACCTGGAGTCCCGCTGCGGAATAGTAGGCGCTCCATTTTCCTCCGCGATGCGTGTACAGCCATTTCTGTTCCGAACCGATGCGCCGGAAGCCATCGAAGGACCCACGGGTGTGCAGGTTGTGGTCGGAAAAGCTGCCGCACACCAGCGCCGGTACCTCGATATTCTCGATGGCTCGGTTCCGGGCCGCCCACCAGTCATCGATCTCGGGACGACGCTTGGATTGCGCGAGGAAATCCATCCGGTGACGCCCGGCGACCCGTAGTCCGAGCGAGAACACGACCAGGAAGCCGTTCTCCCGGACCCCACCTGGCCTGGCGCAATCCCGGTACAGGTCGGTGAGGCCCTCCCACGGACAGATCGCCGCCAGATGCGGCGGTCGGGTCGCCGCCGCGGCCCATTGGGTCATCGCCAGGTACGACACCCCGGACATCCCCACGCGCCCGTTGCTCCACGGCTGGACGGCCGCCCACTCGATGAGGTCGTGGCCGTCCAGGCCCTCCTGTTCGGCGAAGATCTCCGCGACGCCGTCGGATTTGCCCCAGCCCCGCAGGTCGGCGTTGATGACGACATACCCACGTCGAACCCAGTACGCCGGATCGGGCGCCTCCCACCCGGTCCAGGCCGAATGAGTCACCGGGCCGGACTGCATCAGGTGGTACTGCATCG
This sequence comes from uncultured Actinomycetota bacterium, assembly GCA_963695045.1. Classification (GTDB taxonomy): domain Bacteria; phylum Actinomycetota; class Actinomycetes; order Mycobacteriales; family Nakamurellaceae; genus Nakamurella. The sequence continues at coordinate 339,267 of CAVOFW010000015.1, read as the reverse complement.
ACGGGCGGTAGCCGGCGCGGAACCTGCGCCGGCCGGGCAGGGCGTCCTTGCCGTAGGGGTGCAGGCTCAGCAGAACCGGGTGCTGTTCGGCGTCGTCCGGGCGAAACACGTTGACCCGCAACCGGACACCGTCCCGCATCGGTACGGCGACGTTCCAGTCAACGCGGGCGTCGGACGGCGGGTCGGTGATCGTCACGGGCACCCGGATGCGGCGCTGGAGCTGACCCCAGGCGTATCGCACCGCTGTCGGCACGCAGGTCAGCCGGGATGAGACTCGCCGGGTGTGTTCGGCCTTGGCCGGCGCCGGGCGCCGCTGGATGATCGTCATCGAAATTCTCTCTGGAGTGCCACTCAAATGGACTTGAGTGGCACTCTAGAGCTCAAGTTGGCTGATGTCCAGGGATGGCCTCAACCGGTCGACGGCGTGGTCTCCCAGAGCCCCATGACATTGCCCTCCGAATCCTTGAAGTAGCCGAAGGCGCCCATGCCGGGAATGGCCGTGCGCGGCGTCACCGTCGAGCCGCCGGCCGCCTCGATCTCCGCCAGGGCGGCGTCGATGTCCTCGACATCGACGGTGATGACGGGGGAGGGCGTGGTCTCGTCCCGCCGCATCATCCCGCCGTTGATCGCCCCTGGCTCGAGCGGCGTCATGGTTTCTTTGTCCACCGCGGTGGTGGTCAGACCGGTGTACTCACCACCGCCGGGCATCGGCCAGCTGTCGATCTGCCAACCGAAAACCTTGCCGTAGAAGGACTTGGCGCGATCGAGGTCGTCGGCGGGGATCTCAAAATGCACTACCTTCGCCATTGCTCTGCTCTCCTGAAAGGTTGGCGTCAATCCGGTCCGAGAACACCACCCTCTGACCGTCTGCGGGTTGCTGTCAACCGCCAGTGGGTGTCCGGCTCACTGGGGCCGTGCCGAATGGAGCGCGACTCTGGGCGTGCCCTGGCGAGCTACGCTGCACCGGTGTCCAGACCGTCGTCCCCGGATTCCGGCGGGCTGACGGAGGGGGTCGCCGCGAAGCCTCGCCGCGGCACGACCAGGCAGCGGGAGGCCGGGGCCGCGAGTCGCGCAGAGACCCGGCGGCTGCTGGTGGTCGCGGCCGGGGAGCTCTTCGCCGAGCGCGGGTACGCCGGATCAACGGTGACCGCGATCGCCGAACGCGCCGGCGTCTCCCTGCAGACCCTCTATCTCGCGTGGGGGAGCAAGCGACAGCTGTTGCGCGCCTTCATGGAGCAGGGGCTGAGCGGTTCGCCGACCGCGGTCACCGACGACACCTGGGCCGAGCTGGCCCGAACCCGGTTGCTGGCCGACCTCCCCGACGACCCCGACCCGCCTGCCTACGTCCGCGGAATGGCCCGATTCTTCCGGGCGACCGCCGAGCGGGCCGCACTCGGCTGGCAGCTGTACCGGGACGCGGCCGCCGTCGACCCCGAGGTCCGCGCCGATCAGCAGGAGCTCTCCCGGCTGCGGCGGTTCACCGCGATCGGACTGCTGAGCGGGCTGCCGACCGATTCGCTTCGGGACGGGCATGACCCGCGACGACGCCGTCGACACCCTGATGGTCGTGATGGGCCCGGAAAGCTACGACCTGCTGGTCCGGCAGACCGGCTACTCCTTGGATCGGTTCGAGCGGTGGACCGCTGACACACTGATCGCCGCGCTGCTCGAGCCTCGTCACGGGTGATGCCTTGACCGACGCCGCGCCACCTGCCGGCCAGGATCGCGCCCAGCGCTTGCGGGCCGTGCTGGTTCGGGACGGCGCCCGCTGCGTGTGGTGTGGCCGGGCGTTCAGCGGCCTCGTCCAGCCGACCACCGATCACCTGGTGCCGAAGGTCAAGGGTGGGCCCTCCTGGATCGAGAACGAGGTGGCGGCCTGCCGCCGCTGCAACGGCCAGCGTGGGCACCAGGCGCCGGTCGACTGGCTCGCGGAGTGTGAGCGGCGCGGTTGGTCGCCGAACCGCGCTGCACTGGAGATTGCGCTGCATGATCTGTCGGCGTCGATCCAGGCCCGCGGTGGGCAGCGGCGGGCCGCCAGGTATCTGGATGCGCAGTGGCGGCGGTGGGGCCGGCGCTGATCGGCCCGCCAGCACAACCTCGAGTGCGACAGGACATCCGCGCGCGGGTTGTCCCGTCGCCAAAACTGTTGTGATGAAGGATAGTTCGAGCACTTGCGCCAGTTCGTCACTTCGGTCAGGTTTCAAGAAGCACATCGGCAGGGGCTACCCGAAGAATGCGGGTCGTCACAGATAAGACTCACCGAGGGAGAACCGCGATGGCCGACACCAAGAAGTCCACCAAGACAACACCGACCGAAGAACCAGCGGACGGCTTCTCGGAAGCGGAACGGGCCGCGATCAAGGAGCGGGCCCAGGAATTGCGGGCGGCAAAGCGCGGTGGGCGCAAGAAGGCTGACGACCAGAGCGCCGTGCTCAAGACGATCGCCGAGATGCCGGAGCCGGATCGCGGGATCGCCGAGCGGCTGCACGCCGTCATCACCGACGTCGCACCGGATCTCGCACCGAAGCTCTGGTACGGGCAACCCGCGTACGCCAAGGACGGCAAGGTCGTCTGCTTCTTCCAGAGTGCGGCCAAGTTCAAGACGAGATACCCGACCCTCGGCTTCAGTGAGGAGGCGAACCTCGACAACGGCGCCATGTGGCCGACCGCGTTCGCCGTCACGGAGTGGACCGCTGCCGTGGAAGAGTCGATCGGCGAGCTGGTGCAGAAGGCGGTGAGCTGAGGTCGAACGAATCCCGGGGTCGTCAGCGAGCGCGGCACCGGCGGCGCAGCGGCCCCCGCGGTCTACGCCAAGCTGCATGTCGCGGGCCGCGCGGACCTCGTCTCCTGGAGCTCCGCCCAGGCGCCCGCGAGATCGGCGCGAGCGAGCGCTAACGCACCCGCCGGGCCGGGATCGGGTAGGGCGGTGGCCCCGGCACAGGGTCGGACTCGCCCCACCATTACCGCGCCACCGCGCGCCTCGCAGCGTGACCGGGAACGCCCCCCGTGGCTGGCGTGATAGTGATCTTGGTAGTCGTACCACGTACTTGCGGGACCGTGTTCCCAGCGTTGTTCCGCTCTGCTCCGTCGATCACCGGCGAACCGGTGTGTGGGTGTCGGCCAGGGTCACGATTGTGCAAGGCCAGTTGACAAACCCCACCGTCTGAGTTCAGTGTGAGCGTTCACATGGATGTGCGGCCCGGCCGCGCAGCCCCACACCACACGAAGAGGTCACCAATGACGGTGATGAACCCGCAACCGGCGTGCCGATGCTGCTGACGCAGTGCAGCGCAGACGTCATGCAGGACGCCGTGCACGGCACCGCCGTCAGCACCGATGTCGCCGTCCGCACCCCCACCACCACGCTCACCGAGGAGCGTGCCCGCCGACATCGCACCTACCAGCCGTGGATTCACCAGTGAATCCGCGCCTGGATCCAGCCTGCCAGCGGCTGGCTCAGGGCTTCTGAGCAGCCATCAGCTCCAACGAAGGAGTACCTGCATGCTTCACAAACGGGTGATTGCCGCCACCATGGGCGCGGCTCTCGCATTGACCCTCGCGGCCTGCTCGACCAGTCGCGGATCCGATGCCGCGACCACCTCCGCTGCCGCAGCGCCGAGTTCCGCGGCCGCCGCGTCAAGCTCCCCGGCGGTGAAGAGTTCATCGGCATCGGCATCGAGTTCCGCCGCCGCCGCTCCCGCGCTTGCCAAGGGCAACGGTGAACTGATCGGTGTCACTATGCCGACCAGCTCGTCGCAGCGGTGGATCCAGGACGGCGCCAACGTCAAGAGCCAGCTCGAAGCGGCTGGGTACAAGGTTGACCTGCAGTACGCCGAGAACGACATCCCCACCCAGCTCAATCAGGTGGACAACCAGATCACCAACGGCGCCAAGGTATTGATCATCGCGTCCATCGACGGCACAGCCCTGACCAGCCAACTGCAGAACGCCGCGGACAACGGCATCAAGGTGATCTCCTATGACCGGCTGATCCGGAACAGCCCGAACGTCGACTACTACGCCACCTTCGACAACGAGCAGGTTGGTGTCGACCAGGCGACCTCACTGCTGACCGGACTGGGTCTGCTGAACGCGGACGGATCACCCGGGTCCGCCCAGGGACCGTTCAATGTCGAATTGTTCGCCGGGTCACCGGACGACAACAACGCCACCTTCTTCTTCAACGGCGCCATGAAGGTGCTCCAGCCGTACATCGACAAGGGGACCCTGGTCGTGAAGAGCGGGCAGACCGATTTCCAGACCGTCGCCATCCTGCGCTGGGACCCGGCCACCGCGCAGAACCGGATGGACAACCTGCTGACCAGCACCTACGCCGACGGGTCGAAGGTGGCGGGCGTGCTGTCACCGTACGACGGCCTGTCCATCGGTATCCTCAGCGCCTTGAAGAGCGCTGGTTACGGAACCGCAGGTCAGCCGTACCCGATCGTCACCGGTCAGGACGCCGAAGTTCCGTCGGTGAAATCCATCATCGCCGGCGAGCAGTTCTCCACGATTTTCAAGGACACCCGTGACCTGGCCTCGACCGCCGTGGCCATGGCGGGGGCGGTCCTGCAGGGTGAAACGCCCGAGGTGAACGACACCGCTACCTACGACAACGGCGTCAAGGTCGTTCCGACCCAGCTGCTCACGCCGGTCACGGTCAACAAGGAGAACTACGAGAAGGTCCTTGTCGACTCCGGGTACTACACCGCAGACCAACTGAAGTAGCTAGTCTCCCCGGTGGGGTGCGGGCCGTCAGGCGTGCATCCCACCGGGGCTCCACTGCCTGGAACCGCATTCCAAACAGATGAACGGTGCTCAACATGGTGGACGACCACATCCTCGAGATGCGATCAATAACCAAGGAATTCCCCGGAGTGAAGGCGTTGCAGGACGTCAGCCTGTCGGTGCGTCGTCAGGAGGTTCATGCCATCTGCGGCGAGAACGGCGCCGGTAAATCGACTTTGATGAAGGTGCTCTCGGGCGTCTATCCGCACGGCTCCTACACCGGCGATATCGAGTTCGACGGGCAGGTCTGCGAATTCGCCGACATCCGGCAGAGCGAACAACGCGGCATCGTCATCATCCACCAGGAACTGGCGCTGAGCCCGTACCTCTCGATCGCGGAGAACATCTTCCTCGGTAACGAGCGGTCCCGTCGCGGCGTCATCGACTGGAACGAAACCAACGCCGCCGCTGCAAGCCTGCTCGACCGGGTCGGCCTGCAGGAGAACCCGGTCACCCGGGTGATGGACATCGGCGTCGGCAAACAGCAGCTGGTCGAAATCGCCAAAGCACTATCCAAGGACGTCAAGCTGCTCATCCTGGACGAACCGACCGCTGCGCTCAACGACGTCGATTCCGATCATCTCCTCGGTCTGCTGCGGGGCCTGCGCGAGGAGGGCATCACCTGCATCATCATTTCTCACAAGCTCAACGAGATCAAGGCGATTGCTGATTCCACGACCATCATCCGGGACGGCAAATCCATCGAAACCCTCGATATGTCAACCGGTATCAGTGAAGACCGGATCATCAAGGGGATGGTGGGGCGGGAACTGGATAACCGTTACCCCGACCACACCCCCAATGTCGGCGAAGAACTGCTGCGTATCGAGGACTGGACGGTCCACCACCCGCAGCACCGGGACCGGGTTGTCGTCGACAAGGCGAACCTCACCGTCAGGCGCGGTGAGATCGTCGGTCTCGCCGGGCTGATGGGTGCGGGTCGCACCGAGCTGGCGATGAGCGTCTTCGGTCGCGCCTACGGCACCAATATCAGTGGGCGATTGTTCAAGTCCGGCGAACAGATCCAGGCCCGGTCGGTGAGCGAGGCCATCGAGCATGGGATCGCCTACGCCACCGAGGACCGCAAGGTCTACGGCCTGAACTTGATCGACGACATCAAGCGGAACATCTCCGGGGCGGCGCTCGGCAAGCTGGCGTCCGGAGGGTGGGTCGACGATGGCAAGGAATTCGAGGTCGCCAACTCGTACCGCACCAGCATGAACATCAAGGCGCCAAGCGTTTTGTCCATCACCGGCAAGCTCAGCGGCGGCAACCAGCAAAAGGTCGTGCTGAGCAAATGGATGTTCTCCGACCCCGACGTGTTGATCCTGGACGAGCCAACACGCGGCATCGATGTGGGCGCCAAGTACGAGATCTACACCATCATCAACAAACTCGCCGACGACGGCAAGGGCGTGCTGGTCATTTCCTCGGAGCTGCCCGAACTGCTGGGCATCTGCGACCGCATCTACACCCTGTCCGCGGGGCACATCACCGGTGAGGTCTCCCGGGTCGACGCCACGCAGGAGATTCTCATGCAATACATGACCCGAGACCAGCGCGCGCTCACCGACCTGCCGCCCGAGGCCATCGAGGACCTCGAGCGTTCCGTGCAGTTACCCGAAAACCTGACCGACGCAAAGGGCTGAGAAACATGACCACCGACGTCTCCCGCAAGCCCAGTACGCCGGCCCCGCCGCCGTCACCGTCCAGCAACTTCCTCTCGTCGGCGAGGCGTGGCATTGGGCAGAGCGGCATCTTCATCGCATTCCTGGCGATCCTGGGGCTCTTCGCGATCCTCACCAAGGGGACGATCCTCACTCCGCAGAACATCTCCAACCTGGTGGTGCAGAACAGTTACATTCTGATCCTGGCCATCGGCATGGTCATCGTCATCATCGCCGGGCACATCGACCTGTCAGTCGGTTCGGTGGTCGGGTTCACCGGCGCGCTGGCCGGCGTCTTCATCGTCAATCTGGGACTTCCGGTGTGGCTGGGGGTGCTGTTGGTCCTCGGGATCGGCGCCCTGGTCGGAGCCTGGCAGGGATATTGGGTCGCGTACTTCGGCATCCCGGCCTTCATCGTCACCCTCGCCGGGATGCTCATCTTCCGTGGCGGCACCCTGCTGGTGCTGGGCAACAAGCAGATTTCCCCGTTCCCGGACAGCTTTCGGAACATTTCGGCGGGCTTCGCCGATGGACTGTTCGGATACATCGATGTCCCGGCGTTTCTCGGTGGCGGCCAGGCCGATCTGTTCACCCTGCTCCTGGGTGCGGCCTGCGTGGCCGTGTTGGTCTGGACCCAGGCTCGAACCAGAGCCGCCCGCGTCAAATACCATCAAACCGTAGGCTCCACAGGAGCTTTCGTCGCTCGGATGGTCGTGACCGGGGCGGCGATCATGTACTTCGTCCTGCAACTGTCGAAGTTCAAGGGATTGCCCTACGTGCTGTTCATCCTGGCCATCTTGGTGCTCGTCTACTCGGCAGTGATGAACAGGTCGGTTTTTGGGCGTCACGTCTACGCGATCGGCGGCAACCTGCACGCCGCGGAACTGTCCGGCATCAAGGTCAAGGCGGTGACGTGGTGGGTGTTCGTGAACATGGGCGTGCTCGCGGCCCTCGCCGGTATCGTCTTCGCCGCCCGACTGAATCTGGCGAACCCCACGAACGGAACCTCGTTCGAGCTCGACGCCATCGCCGCGGCCTTCATCGGCGGGGCCGCTGTCACCGGCGGGGTCGGCCGGGTCATCGGCGCCATCGTCGGTGGCCTGACGGTCGGTGTGCTGAACAACGGCATGTCGATCCTCGGCGTCGACGTCGCCTACCAGCAGGTGATCAAGGGAATGGTCCTGCTGGGTGCAGTTGCCTTTGACGTCTACAGCAAACGGCGTGCCGGCGGCAGATGACATCGGCGCCGGACGCGATCGGTGATCTCGGCCTCCGGGACGATGGCGTCGTCCGTCCGGCGATCCGGAGGTGATGGATTCGCCAGGGGAAGGAGGACCCATGGACCTGAGCAAGGTCTTCAGGTGGTTCGAAGAACCCTCCAGCGCCCAGCGGCTGACCCACCTCCGCGTCCGGCCGGATCTGGTTCGGGCGGCAGCGGAGATGGTCGGCGATTCCCGGTCGGACGGCGACATCAAGGACTTCGAGCGCTACCTGACAGACTCGGAGGAGGTCGTCGCCCTTGCTCAGGGTAGGTATCGGAAGGTCCTCGGGTTGCTCGTCCTCACCACGGACCGCGTCATCTTCGCCAGCGGGCGGGCGTCGAATCCCGAGATCGACCTGCGGCTCACGGATCTCGGACTCAGCGAAACCCACACGGGCGCCTACTCGGGCGAGCTGCACCTTTTCGCCGGCAGCGATCGGCTGACGATCGACAAACTCCTGGGCAAGGAGAACGAGCGCTTCGCCACCCGCCTCCGGCGCCAGCGGACGAACCCCCCACCGTTCAGCCCGACCGACCCGCTGGAACGCCTGGCCGAACTGCGTGGCCTGCGGGACACCGGGGTGATCACCCGCGCGGAATTCGACGCGGAGAAGAACCGACTCATGGGTGAGATCTGACGCCCGATGCCGTGCAACGCGGGTTTTTCATGCCTGGATCGGGTGAGCGGCCACGCTCCAGAGGCCTGCCAGCGACAGCTACGGAACCGTGATGCCCAGCACCGAAGCGATGGTCCGGACCACCCCGTTGTCGGAGTTGGGCGGAGCGACGTACCGGGCCCGGGCCGCCAACAGCGGGTGCGCATTGCTCATGGCGAACGAGTAGTCGGCGGTGTCCATCATCTCCAGGTCGTTGAGGAAGTCACCGAACACCATGGTCTGAGCCGGGGTGACGCCGAGGGCGTCCTGCAGTTGGGTGATCGCCCGGCCCTTGTTGGCGGTCTTGGTGTTCACGTCCAGCCAACGCTCGCCGGACACGGTGACCTTGTGGGTGTCCTGAAACTCGGCCATCGCCGGCTCGATGTTGCGTTCGGCGGATTCGAGGTCGTAGACGGCGATCTTCAAGACGTCGTCGTCGATCACGGTGAGCAGGTCCTCGACGATCTCCAGCCGCCCGTGGTACGGGCCTACCCCATCGAAGAACGCCGGATCGGAGCGCTCGACGAAGGCACCGCGCTTGCCGCAGACGACGATCCCCGCGTCGGCACCGGCGGCGATCGTCTCCCGCAGGGTGATCACCAGCCGACGGGCGTCTTCCCTGGTCAGGCAGTCGGAGCTGACCTCGACACCGCCGCGCATCACGCACGATCCGTTGTCGGAGATGAAGACGATCTCGTCGGCGATGTCGGCGAACTGGTCGAGCAGCGTGTAGTACTGCCGGCCGCTTGCCGGTGAGAAGGCCACGCCGCGCCGGTGCAGCTCGCGCACCAGCGGCCAGAACTGCTCGTGCACTTCCTTGTCGTCGTCCAGCAGGGTGCCGTCCATATCGGAAACGATCAGCCGGATGTCCGGCTGCGGGTCGAAGACGGGAATCGCTACGGGCTCCATGAGCAACAAGGTGGGCATCCTTCGTCATCGGCAACGATCCACCCGTTGGTGACGGGCGAATCGACGGCAAAGTTTGATTGCCGTTGATCAGGTGACGCGGGCGCTCGAGCCCGGGTTGTGCCGATGTGACGTAGGCGGCGCGGATGGCCGCGGTCCGCTCTACACACGTTGCGTCGGTTCTGCGGGTACTGCGACGCGTAGATAGGTGAAGTTCCGTGTGTAGAGCGGCACCGCCCACCGCCGAAAACAGCCCTCAGGACAGGCTGCTCTCCAGCCGCTTGGACAGCAGCGCCACGAACTTCGCGGGTTCGGCCAGCTCCCCACCCTCGGCCAGCAGCGCCATCCCGTACAGCAGCCGGGCGGTGTCGCCCAGCCCTGGATCGTCCGGCTGCGCGGCGTAGCGCGGCCTTGAGCCCGGTCACCAGCCCGTGGTGGGGGTTGAGCTCCAGGGTGCGCTTGACCTTCGGCAGCTCCTGGCCCATCGCCCGGTACATCTTCTCCAGGGTCGGGGTCAGGTCGCCGGGGTCGCCGACCAGCACGGCCGCCGAGGTGGTCAGCCGGTGCGAGAGCCGGACCTCCTTGACGTCGTCGGACAGGGTGGTCGCCATCCAGCTGGTCAGCGGCTCGAAGCCCTGCTTGGTGTCGTCGTCGACGTCGTCACCGCCGAGGTCGACCTCGCCGCGGGCGATCGAGACCAGTGGCTTGTCCTCGAACGACGGCACGGAGTCGACCCAGACCTCGTCGACCGGGTCGGTCAGGAACAGCACCTCGTAACCCTTGGCCTTGAAGGCCTCCATGTGCGGGGAGTTCTCCAGCGCCGACCGGGATCTCCCCGGTGGCGTAGTAGATGGAGTCCTGACCCTCGGGCATCCGGGACAGGTAATCGGTCAGCGTCGTCGGCTTCTCGGCGTCGTTGGTCGACGGGAACGAGCAGATCTCCAGAATGGCCTTCTGGTTGTCGTAATCGGAGAGCAGACCCTCCTTGACGGCCCGGCCGAGCTCCGACCAGAAGGTCGCGTATTTCTCCGGCTCCTTCTCCAGCATGGTCTTCACCGTGGAGAGCACCTTTTTCACCAGGCGCTTGCGGATCAGCTGGATCTGCCGGTCCTGCTGCAGGATCTCCCGAGAGATGTTGAGCGACAGGTCGTTCGCGTCGACGACGCCCTTGACGAAGCGCAGGTATTCCGGGACCAGCGCCTCGCAGTCGTCCATGATGAACACCCGCTTGACGTACAGCTGCACGCCGCGCTTGCTGTCCCGCATGAACAGGTCCATCGGCGCGTGGCTGGGCAGGAACAGCAGCGCCTGGTACTCGAAGGTGCCCTCGGCGGACAGCCGGATGGTCTCCAGCGGCGGCTGCCAGTCGTGGCTGACGTGGTGGTAGAACTCGGTGTACTCCTCCTCGGAGACCTCGCTCTGCGAGCGCGCCCAGAGCGCCTTGCGGGAGTTGACGATCTCCGGCTCCGGCGTCGTTTCCTCGGTCTCGTCGTCGGTGGCGCCCACCTTCTTGTCCGGCGCCATCCGGATCGGCCAGGTGATGAAGTCCGAGTAGCGCTTGACGGTGCTGCGGACGGTGGCCGGCTTGGTGAAGTCGTGCAGCGCGTCCTCGGTGTCCTCCGGCTTGAGGTGCAGCGTGACGGCGGTGCCCTGCGGCGCGTCGGGCTCCTCGGTGACGGTGTAGGTGCCCTCGCCGGTCGACTCCCAGCGGACGCCGGTGTGCGCGCCGGCCTTGCGGGTGACCAGGGTGACCCGGTCGGCGACCATGAAGCTGGAGTAGAAGCCGACGCCGAACTGGCCGATCAGCTCGGTGGTCGCCTCCTCCGACGCGCCGCCGGCCTCCCGGGCCTGCTTCAGCTTGGCCAGCATCTCCGCGGTGCCCGACTTGGCGATGGTGCCGATCAGGTCGATCACCTCGTCGCGGGTCATGCCGATGCCGTTGTCGCGGACGGTCAGGGTGCGCTCGGCCGGGTCGATGTCGATCGAGATGTGCAGGTCGGAGGTGTCGACCTCGAGCTCTTTGTCCTGGTAGGCGGCCATCCGCAGCTTGTCCAGGGCGTCGGAGGAGTTGGAGATCAGCTCCCGCAGGAAGACGTCCTTGGTCGAGTAGATCGAATGGATCATCAGCTGCAGCAGCTGACGGGCCTCGGCCTGGAACTCGATGGTTTCGGTCGGAATGGCTTCGGTAGACATTGCTGAAAGCGCCCCCTTCAACTGGATCGGTGCACCGGCAACCATAGTCGGCACCGGTCAGGGTGCGGAAACGTGCCGAACGTGCCCTCATCACCCGCCCGGGTCTGACGGCCAGTGCTCCCATGAGTTCAGGACGGGCCCGATCGACTCCTCTTCGAATGCGAGGTGTTCGAGCAGGTCGGTCGAGAGTCGGGTGAGGGCAAACACCAGGTCCTGCCGGGTGGGCTGCTCGTCGAGACCGTCGGCGAGCTCCTCGACCCGGTCGAGCAGCGCCGAGACCACCCGGTGATCCGCCTCCAACCGGTCGACGGTCTTGCCGAGGTGCGGTGCGGTCCGGCGCACCGCCGGAAACAGCAGGGCGTCCTCGTGGCCGTGGTGAGAATGCACGATCTGGCAATAGCCGAGGCAATTCGCCCGCAGCTGGAACAGCAGGCTGCGGCTCTGCAGATCGTTCAGCTCGGCCCGCACGTCTGCCGTACTGGCGCCGCCCGCGGCTCTGGTGGCCAGCTCCCGCACGGTGCCGAGATCGCGCCGGAGCATGTTGTGGACCCAGCGCAGTTGGTCGGCCAGACCCGGCCGTCGAGTATCCGCGATGGTATTGCCTCACTTTCTGGTGATCGGTCGCCTTTTTGATGAACCGAGGCCAGCGTTTCAGGCTTCCGATGGGTGTGGGCGAGTGACTGACAGGTGAACCTCTTCGCTGGTCCTCACCGGCCATGGAAGACCGCTGGGGGATGATGACTCAAGTCACTGGTTGTTGAGGAGCGGATATGTCCGGCTGGGTCGTGCTCGCTGTTGGTGTGGTGCTGTGCTTTCTGGGGGTCGGGTCGGTCCACCTGGCGATCCTGGCGTCGGCGTTCGGGCTGGGGTGGTTGCTGGCCGACCTGTTCGGCGCGACGGCCCTGACGGCGCTGATCATCGCGGCCGGCAGCGCCATCGTCGCGTGGGCGCTGATCACGCTGGTCTTCAAGATCGCCAGGTTCTTCATCGGCCTGATCGCGGGAGCGTTGATCGGCGCCAGGCTCTACGCGATCTTCTCGCCGGGTGACAAGAGCGTGGTGCTTGGCGGTCGTCGTTGTCGTCGCGACCGCGATCGTCTTCGGCTTCCTCGCCGATCGGTACAAGGGCCGGGTCATCCTGTGGGCCACCGCCATCGGCGGCGCCGGGTTGATCATCAGTTCGCTCGGCTACATCTGGCCGGACGGTCTGGGGTTCCTGCATCACCCACAGGCCGGATTCGAACAAGTGTCGTCGACCGTGTTGTGGGTTCTGCTGTCCGGGGCCGGCTGGTTCACCCAACGTCGGCTGTTCCCCAAGGCGCTGAACCTCGAGGACGCCCGGCGCTGAGTCAGCGGATCTCGTCCGGCGGGAGTACCGACGGGCCGACGTAGGAGTTCAGCCATTCATTGAGCGCCGCCGCCCCGCGCCAGCTCTCGACGATCCGGCGCTTCGCCTGCCGGGTCGACAGCCAAGGTCGGGGTACCGAAGTCGCGGCCCGCGGTCAGGCCCTTGTGCTGCAGGAAACGAATCCGGGGATGGTCCCGCGGGTAGCCGCGGGGCGCGGTCGTCAACGCCCGTCCGCTGATGGTGTATTTCCGCTCGAGGGCGGCGACCGTCGTCGCCAGAGCCTCGCCGGTCGCCTCGCCGTCGATTGCCTGCCGGAAGCGGGTCAGCTGGTCGGTCGCCAGGTGGTAGTAGCCGCTGGCCGCCATCAGTCCGTCCGCGTTGATCTGGACGTAGTAGAACTCCCCGCCCTCGCCCTCGGTCACCGCGCCCTGGCTCGTCTTGTACGGGCTCTTGTCGGCGCTGAACCGCATGTCGCGGTTGGGCCGGAACACCTTGAACTCACCGAACTCGCTCGACAGCTCATTGGTCAGCGCAAGCATCGGTCCGCGCACCGCCGTCTCGTAGACCTCCCGATGGGCGTTCCAGAATTCCCGGGTGTTGAGCACCGTGAGCTGCTGGTAGAACTCCACCGCCGCAGCGGGGAAGCCGTCGAACGGGGGGAGTGCCGGATCGTCTGCCACGTCACGACGGTACGCAGGGCCGAGCCTGACGTCGCCGGGCGGTCGGCGCGTGCCGGGCTTGGCGGCTAGCCCTGGCCGACAAGATCAGCCGGGGGCACTCCGGTGGCCGCGACGGCCGCGTCGTACAGCAAGCGCAGCATGTCCTGCGGGGTGATCGCGCCGATCAGCACGCCGAACCCGTGCGAGTCCTCCAGTGCGAGCAGGTTGCGGGCCGTGTCCCGGGCGGATGTGGCCAGGATGAATGCGCCCGTGGCGACCCCGTCCAGCAGCAGCTGTTCGTACATCTGCACCTGACGCTCGAGGTACTGCCTGGCGAACTCGATGTACCGGGGGTTGCCGAAGATCATCGCGTCGAACTCGAACAGCACCCGCAGCTCGCGGTCGTCCGGGCCGGTGGGCACCGACATCCGCAGTGCCATACCGAGACGGGCCGCCGGTGACGAGAGCCGGGCGATCGCCTCCTCACGCTCGACCGAATACCGGCGGGTGGCGCCCTCGTAGACCTGTTGCAGCAGGTCGTGCAGGTCGTCGTAGTAGTAGAGCACCGCGCCAGGCGTCAGGTCCGCCGCCTTGGCGACGTCCCGAAGTTGCACAGCAGCCAGGCCCTTGTCCGCGACCGCCTCACGGGCCGCGTCGATGAGCTGCTGGCGGCGGGTCTCCTGATCACGCTTGCGGGCCACGGCCTCACCCTTCCACGGGCATCGAAGAAATCTGGGCCGAAACCCTTGACAGAATACCTTGACCTGAGTTCAATTCATTGAATGAGATTCAAAGAAAGACTCCTCCCCTTCGCGGCACTCCAGATCAATCCCGTGGCCGGCGACCCTGCGGCCACCCTCGACCGCTTCCGCACCCAGGTGAGCACCGTCCGGCAACGACACCCCGACGTCGGACTGGTGATCGCCCCTGAGCTGCACCTGATGGCCGAGGGCGGCCTGTTCGACCCGGGTGTCGACCCGGCCGACCTGGCCGGTCCGATACCCAGCGAGCTGACCGACGAGATCGCGGAGATCGCCCGGGAGAACGACCTCTGGCTGATCCCCGGGACGGTCTACGAGCAGGCTCCGGAAGGCGTCTACAACACCGCGGTGGTGTTCTCACCCGACGGCGAGCTGATCACCAGCTACCGCAAATGCTTCCCCTGGCTGCCGCAGGAGACGTCGTTACCGGGGGACACCGCGGTCGTGTTCGACATTCCCGACGTCGGACGGATCGGCCTCGCCATCTGCCATGACGGCGCGTTCCCGGAGATGTTCCGGCAGCTCGCCTGGATGGGCGCCGAGGCCGTCATCCAGCCCGTGCTGACCACCACGTCCGACCGGTCCGTCGAGCTGGTGCTGGCCCGCGCGAACGCCATCGTCAACCAGATCCACGTGCTGTCCATCAACGCTCCGGCGCCCACCGGGGTCGGCCGCAGCGTCGTCATCGACCCGGAGGGCAACGTCCGCTATCAGGCCGGCGCCACCGAGGAGATCATCACCGACGTCCTCGACTTCGGTGCCGTCGACCGGGTCCGCCGGTTCGGCACCCTCGGGCTGAATCGCATGTGGGAGCAACTCGACACCTCCTGCCGGCTCGACCTGCCCGTCTACGGCGGCCGCTACCAACCTCGCCCCATCCACCTCGCCCTGGAGAACTGACGATGTCTCTCGACACCCCCGCAACGACACCACAGTCCGTCACCGAAACTCCCAGTAGCACAACGGACGTCGCCGCCAAAGGCCTGCGGGCCGGCAGCATCGGCCTGCTCGGCTCGTCCGTCCTGGGCGTGGTGCAGACCGCGCCCGCGTACTCCATCGCGGTGACCGCGACGCTGCTCGCGTCCACGATCGGCCTCGCGTCACCCGGCATGCTGCTGCTCGCCTTCGTGCCCATCCTGTGCATCACCATCGCTCAGCGAGAACTCGTCGACCGGCATCCCGACTGCGGTGCGGCCTTCGTCTGGGTCGGCCGGGCGCTCGGCCCGCGGACCGGGCTGGATCGTGGCCTGGACCATCGTCGCGTCGACGCTGCTGGCCCTGGCCAACCTGGCCAAGGTGGTCGGCGTCTACGCGTTTCTGCTGGTCGACGCGCCCGACCTGGCGAACAGCACGATCGCAACCCTGGCGGTCGGCCTGCTCGCGCTCGGCGGGGTCACCGTCATCGCGCTGCGCGGTCTGCGGTCCTCCTCGCGGCTGCAGATGCTGTTGCTCGGCGGCAGCCTGGCCGTGCTGCTGGTGTTCGCGGTGGTCGCCATGGTCAAGGTCTTCGGCGGCACCGCCGGTCCGCAGGCGGTGATGCCCACCGTCGGCTGGTTGAACCCGTTCGGCGGCGCCGGTTCCGGAAGCGTCGCGGTCGGGCTGCTGCTGGCGGTGTTCCTCTATTGGGGATGGGATGTCCCGTCCGCAGTGGTCGAGGAGGCCGACGGCGGCAGCAAGACCTCCGGCCGGGCGATGCTGGTCAGCGCGCTCACCCTGCTCGGGATCTACGGCGATCGTCGTGGTCGCGCTGCAGGCCTACGCCGGGGTGGGCAGCGACGGCATCGGGCTGGCCAACGAGGCGATCGCCGACGACGTGCTCGGGGTGGTCGCCGCGAGCGCGGTGGGTGCGGTGATGGGCCCGCTGATGGAGTTCGCCGTGTTCGCCTCGGCGCTCGCCTGCCTCGCCGCGGCCGTGTCCCCGGCCGCGCGACTGCTGCTGTCGATGGGTACCTACCGGGCGTTGCCGTCGTCGTTCGCGAAGGTGCACCGGGGTGGCTCGCCGAGGTTTGCCACGGTCGCCATTGCTCTTGGCGTCGGCGCTTGCCTGATCGCGTTGAGCGCCATTTCCGACGAGATCGTCGCGGACGCCATCGGTGCCCTGGTGCTGTTCATCGCGCTGACCTACACCTTGGTCTGCATCGCCTGCCTGCGCACTTTCCGCCGCGAGATGACCGGCTCGGCAAGGGATCTGCTCACCCGCGGGATCGCTCCGCTGATCGGCGCCGTGGTGCTCGGCTGGGCGTTCGTCCGATCGGCGCTGGACAGTCTCGATCCGGACTACGGCTCCACGGTGATCTTCGGAGTGGGCGGCGTCTTCGTGATCTGGGCGTTCGGCATGGCTGTCGGTCTGCTGATCATGCTGGCCTGGAACCTGCGGGCGCCGGCGTTCTTCCGGAACGAGACCTTCGCCCAAGGGTGGGTCGACCGGCACGCACCCGATATCGCCGACGATCTGCGTCAGGAGCAGTCGTAGGCACAGTCGTGAAACGTCCTCCGGCAACAGGCCTCTCTACCGCCGACGCCAATGTGAGAATCAGACGTCACCCGTGCATCTCTTGCAGTTAATGAATTTAGCCTGAACAAATAGTCGGATTTTTCGGACAGGCAGTGACAATTCTGACCGGCATTGTGGTCGGCGACAAGAAAATGCTTCGAGCAGGGCCGTCTGCTGTTGCCGGGTCCACTTCCACAGGAGATGCTCACCACTTGCGCATGCAAAACATGGGGCATTCTTCGAGAGAGGGCGGGCAAGATGCCATCGGTTTCGAAGCGGGGGGCACTGGTCGTTGCCCTGTTGACCGGTCTTGGTCTGGTCACCGTAGGACCTGTCGCTGCCTCGGCGGCGGCGCCCTCCGACGACGGGACGACGCAGAACGTCATCGTCGTGCTGCACAACCAGCACGACGACCTGACCATCACCAAGGGCAAGCAATCCGCCCGGGTCGACGCGAACCGCGCGGACCAGAGCGGGGCGATCGACAAGGCCCGCTCGCACGGCGCGCAGAACGTCCACGGCTTCGACACCGTGAACGCCTTTGCCGCGACGGTGACCCCGGCCCAGCAGAGCGCGATTGCGGCCGACCCCGACGGTGGCGGCGATCTACCCCGACCTGCCGATCACGAAGAGCCCCTGGGCCGGACCGCGAGAAGCATCCAGGCGGAACAACAAAGCCGACTCCGGCGGTCAATTCCGCCGTCTGCCCCACCGACCCGGCCAAGCCGTTCCTCGAACCCGAGGCATTGCAGCTGACCAATACCGCATTCCTGGACCCGGCGACCCCGCAGGCGCAGAACCTCTACACCGGCGCCGGGGTCAAGGTGGCATTCCTGGCCGACGGGCTGGACATCAACAACCAGGACTTCATCCGGGCCGACGGTTCCCACGTCTTCGTCGACTACCAGGACTTTTCCGGGGACGGCACGAACGCGCCCAGCGGTGCGGCCGAGGCCTTCGGTGATGCCAGCTCGATCGCGGCCCAGGGCCTGCACACCTACGACATCGCCGACTATCGCGCCGAACAGCGCAGCAGCGCAGCCGAACTGCACGATCACCATCCGCGGGATGGCCCCGGGGGCCAGCCTGGTCGGGCTGAAGGTGTTCGGCAACGCTCCAACGGCGCCGACCTCGCGGTTCATCCAGGCCATCGACTACGCGGTCAACACCGCCGGTGTCGACGTGATCAACGAGTCCTTCGGTGGCAACCCGTTCCCCGACAACGGCAACGATCCGATCACGCTGGCGGACAACGCCGCGGTCGATGCCGGCGTCACCGTGGTTGCTTCCACCGGAGACGCTGGGACCACCAACACCATCGGCAGCCCGTCCAGTGCGGCGAAGATCATCGGCGTGGCCGCGACCACGTCATTCCGGTCCTACCAGCAGGAGACCGGGTTCGGTGCGCAACTGTCGAACGGCACCTGGATCAGCAACAACATCTCCGTCCCTGTCCAGCGGGGGCGTCACCCAGGGCGGGCGCGTTCCGGATCTGGCTGCGCCGGGGGACCTGGGCTGGGCGCTGTGCACGCCCGACCTGGAGCTCTACGAGGAGTGCACCAACGACGCCGGCGACCCGTCGCCGATCCAGAACTTCGGTGGCACCAGCCAGTCGTCGCCGCTGGTCGCGGGTGCGGCCGCGCTGGTGATCCAGGCCTACGAATCGACACACCATGGCGTGCGGCCGGCCCCGGCCCTGGTCAAGCGGCTGCTGACCAGCACGGCGCAGGACCTCGGCCACCCGGCCTACGAACAGGGCGCGGGCCTGCTCAACTCGTTGGCCGCGGTCCGGGCTGCGGCCAGCTGGGCCGACTCCACCGCCACCCCGAAGGTCCAGGGTGCCGCTCTGGTGGTCAACAAGACGCAGCTGTCCCCGCAGGGCTACCCGGGAACCGTCCAATTCCAGGCTCTCAGTCGTGCGGAACGTCAGCAACAGGACACAGGTCGTCAGGTCCACCGCCCGTACGCTCGGCACCCCGGTGTCGGCGGCCTTCGGATCGGTGACCCTGAACACAGCGACCGCGCCGACCTACATCGACAGTTTCGGGATCCCGCGGAGCTACGTCGAGCAGGACTTCACCATCCCGAACAACAAGGACCGACTCGACGTGTCGTTCGCGACACCGTCGGCGCCGGCCGCGCCCCGGGTGATCCTGATCGACCCGACCGGGGCCTACACCGCCTATTCGATCCCGCAAGGTGCCGGCAACTACGGCCACGTCGACGTCCGCTACCCCAAGGGCGGCGTCTGGAAGGCGTTCTTCGCCGTGTCCAAGAGCACCGGGTTCAACGGCCCGTTCCAGTACTCGGCGACGACCGAGAACTACACCTCCGCCGGCGTGGCCACCCCGGTGGTGATCCCGGCCGGCGGGACCCGCACCGTGTTCGTGGCGGCCAGGCTGCCGTCCCAGCCGGGTGACGTGTCCGCATCGGTGCAGCTCAGCACGGCGTCCGGCCTGGTCACCTCGGTGCCGATGACGCTGCGGTCGATCGTCCCGCCGCACGACACCACCTTCACCGGGGTGTTCACCGGCGGCAACGGCCGGGACGCATTCCGCGCAGCAGAGCCAGGTCTATTACCTCGACGTGCCACGGGGACGCAAGGACCTCGGGATCGGCATCACCTGGAACGACCCGAACCAGACCTTCGTCGGCGTGCTGACCGCTCCCGACGGTCAGGTCTACTCGCAGCAGAGCAACGTGGACGTCGATGGTGCCGGGAACGACGTGAGCGGCAACGCGTTCCAGATGTACCGGCGCAATCCGGCGCCGGGTAGGTGGACCCTGTCGGTGTTCACCGGCGTGGTCAGCGGCCAGGAACTGCAGCAGCCGTTCACGGTCAAGGTCGCCTACAACACCGTCAAGGTGTCGGCCAAGCTGCCGACCAGCGCCAGGACCGCGCTGACGGCGGGTCAGCCGGTGCAGGTCCCGGTGAAGATCACCAACACCGGGGTCGCCCCACAGACCTACTTCGCCGACGGCCGCCTCGACACGGTCGGCGATCTGCCGCTGGCCGAGTTGTCCGGGGCCCGATCAGCCGATCGACTTGCCGGTCCCGGCCGACGTGGTCCCGCAATGGTTGGTGCCGACCGAGACCCCGAAGCTGACGGTCGTGGCGACGGCGAACCAGCCGGTCAACCTGGACATCTTCGCGCAGCTGGGTGAACCCGAGTTGTACTCGGCCGCGATCGGCAACGGCGCGACGGTCAACGTCAACGCCGCCCAGGTGACGCCCGGAATCTGGGCCGCCGACATCGGCCAGAGTCGGTCCCTTCGGGGACGGCGGTGCGCCGGCCGGCACCGTCAGCGTGTCGGCAACCGCGCATGCCCAGCTGTTCGACCCGAACGTCACCTCGAACGCCGCGGGGGACATCTGGCAGGTGGGGCTCGCCACGGCCACTCCCGACCCGGCGACATTGGCGCGGGTGAAGGCCGGCGCTGCACTGCGGGCCAAGTCTGGGGTCGCATCGACGGTGCCGGCGATCGCGGCGTCGGCGGCGGTCACCTCGGCGCGGGCCACAACGGAGCAGGCATCATCCGGTCCTGGCCCGGTCTACCTCCAGCCGGGCGAGAGCGCCACGATCACCGTCACCATCACCCCGAGCGGCGCCAAGGGCAGCGTGGTCACTGGCCACCTGTACGTCGACAACTTCAACTTCTTCACTCTGCGGACGGAGATGAGCTGATCGACCTGCCGTACACCTACAGCATCAAGTAGGTCGGGAGCTCAGCGGCTCGGCGGCGCGCCACCCGGCCCGCCGCCGGATCCGCCCGCCGGTGCGCTGCCGGCGGTCGGCGTCGTCGTGGTGTCGACGCCGACCGCGAGGGACACGGAGTAGCCGTTCGTGACGTCGCCGGTGACCGTCCCGAGTTCGTGGATCCCGCCGTCATCGCCGAACACGTTGTCGCTCTGCAGGGTCACCCGGCTCAGGTTGCTCACCGAGGCCTCATACCCGGGCTGCGCGTACACCTCGTTGCACGTCGCCTCGGGAAGGGCGACCTGGGAGGTGGCGATGGCGTTGCCGGCGTCGGTGATGCCGGCCTGGTCGGGATACACCTCGAAGTGGATGTGTGGCCACCGGCCGCTGTAGCAGGCGGGGAAGATGCTGGTGTACTTGACGACTCCGTTGGCGTCGGCGATCTGCACGCCGCGCAGGTAGTTCTGGTCCACGGCGGCCTGCGAGTACATCGAATAGTTCCCGGCGCGGTCGCAATGCCAGACGTAGACGGCCACCCCGGCGAACGGGACGCCGCCGTTCGCGATGTCGGTGATCGTCAGCTCCAGGGTCATCGGGACGCCATCGGCCGTGCCGGTCGACGCGCCGAAGCTGGACCGCAGGTCGCTCCGGACGATGCCGCTCTGCTCGAGCACGTCGGGCCCGTTGGAGCCGTCGCCGGGGTAGGGGCCGGCGGTCTCGTCGGGGATCTCGGTGGACGCCCCGGCCGCACTTGCCGCCGCCGATGTCGCGGTGGTTGTTCCACCGGCCGACGCCGCGGACGCCGCGGACGTCGTCGAACTCGATGACGTGCTGCTGGCCGAGTTCGCCCCGCAGGCGGCCAGCCCGATGGCGGCGACGCCGAACCCCAGCGTCCGCAGCATCCGCCGCCGGTCCATCAGGGTGCCGACGTCGAAGCCAAGGCCCTGGTCGACGACCTCGTCGTCGGGCCGGACGAGTGGACGGCCTTCGTAGCTGGGCGGCGCGCTCTGCTGGCGGTTCATCAGTCTCTCCTCAAGGTGCTTCGAGTGGGCTGATGGTCAGCTTTCAGTCACATTCAGGGCGCTGCCTGTTCGCTTGCTGTGCCCTCACTGTGAGCGCAACCCGGTCTTGGAGCCTGTCGTCTGACGGCGCCAGACCTGTCAATCCCGGTTCAACGCCGTGCGGCGCACGGCTCGGCCGTCACAGCGCGGGCACAGGCCCGGCTGCGGGGACGACCGGCGCGGGTGTGGTGGGTTCGGACCCGCCCTGGTCGAGCCGGAAGGGCGGGTACTGATCGGTCATCAGCGCGGCGTACGCGATGACCCGGTAGATCCACCGATTGAACCCAACGATCACGCCGAACAGTGCCGGCGGGTATTTCGCGGTGACCAGCAGGATGATTCCGGTGATCACCACGAGCAGTCCGAACAGGCCACCGCTGCCGACCGGGCCAAGGCCGAACCGGTCGCTACCCGCGGACGTCCAGCCCCACCAGTTGGTGACCAGCAGTCCAATGATCAGGTAATGCGGAATGGCGAGCAGCCACCATTTGACCAGCACCAGGCCGCGGGAAAGCTTTGCCGGATAGGCGATGTCCAGCGTCGCCGGGTAGTGCGCGGCGTACCCCAGGGTGAATGGCGGGTACTGGTCGGTGCCGATCCCACCGCTGGCCGCGTAATACGAGACCCGCCACGACCAGCGCAGCACGCCGCTGTTGAACTCGAACAGCGAGCGCGGATACACCCCGGTGAACAGGATGCAGAACCCGGCGGCAATGGTCACCACCAGGAACGCCGGCCAGAGGAAGGCGAGTACCACGTAGTGCGGGATGGCCAGGAACCATTTCACCAGCCACTTCCAGCGGGAGAGCCCCGGATCCAACTGCGCGCTCAGCGCGACCGGGTGGTCGGCCGTCGCCGCTCCGGGTCGATCGGCCGGCGAAGTTTCCGGAGACCAACCAGCGCCGGGTTTGCCGCTACCACGGCCCATTGCCCCGATGACGATCAACGCCACGGCGCCGGCGGTGATCAGCAGCCCGATCACGAGCAGGGTGAGTGCCAGCGGAAGCAAGAACCCCGCCCGGATCTCCACAGTGGCGGCGGCAGTGACATTCTCCGATCCGTCCGCATTCATGATCACCACGGCCCACCGGCCATTGGTCGGACTCCAGCTCAGTTGCTGGGTGCCAACGCCCGACGCCTTGGCGGCCCAGAAGGTCTGCTCGGCCGGTTCGGCCGCCGGCGCAGAACCGGCGCTGGTCCGGTAGACCGGCGCTTTGCCGTTGACCAGGCCGGTGATCTCGTCGTGCGCGACGCTGCCGAGGTAGGCATCGACGGCGGCCGCGGGGCCGATGCCGACGAACACCTGCGAGTCGCTGCCCGGTTCGGTGACCTGCAATCGCAGATCGGTATCCAGGGCGTCGATCAACCAGGTGGACGTCTCCAGATCGGTTGTCAGTGCTGGGGTTTCGGCGGTAATGGCAGCGGTCGGGCTGTGCAGATCGGTCAGCGTCGACTGGAAATACCCGGAATCGTTGCGGCCGGCGGCGTAGGCGATCCCGAGGACGCCACCGCCGATCAGCAGACCGATTCCGGGCAGCAGCAGGAGACAACCGATGATCAAGGCGACGATGCGTGATGGCCTCATCGTGAATTCCTTTCAAACAAAGCAGGGTTTCCAATGTCAAAGCCCGAGGACGCTGTCACCGGGCGGCTGAGATCGGTTCGGCAGTTGCGTCCTGGTCCGGGATCGGCAGCGAAGGTGTTCGGGCGGCGCTGGGTGTTGTTCGCTCAGCCCGAGACCGTATGCCGCGCAACATCTTCGACGTCATCAGGCAGCTCACCAGGGTCGCGGGCTGGACGATCAGCGCGCGCCCACCTGCGGGTGTACGCGTACCGTTCGCGGACGACCAACCGGGTCCTGCCGTCGGGTCGCGGCAGCAACACGAAGGCCCAGGTGAAGTCGTACGGCGGTGCCACCCCGCCCATCGGCACGCTGCCGCGCAGCGCCAGCGCCCGGCCTGGTTCCAGGACGACCACGGTCAGCGGAACCTCCGGGGCCAACCGGACCTCGTCGCCGACGTCGAGCTGCTGCCACTCCGGGACGATCCGGTCCGCATTGTGAATGTCGACCCCGGGGATGCGATTCTCCAGCCAGTCATACGAATAGAAACCACCCCGTCCCTGACCGAGCTGGGCGAGCCAAGGCCAGACGTCCGCCGCCGCCGCGTTGATGGTGATCGAGCGGGTGGTCGAGACGTCCGCCCCCGGCAGGACGCCGTCACCGGCCAGCGCGCAATGCCGCTCGTCGCCGGTCGCTCCCCAGTTCAGGTATCGATGCCGGAGCAGGGTGGCCGCGCCGACCAGCGCTGCCGCGGTGAGCGGCCGAATCAGTTGGACCGCAATGCGTCCGCTCACGAGGAGCACCCACCTCAAAACCGCGGACGACGACAACATTCAGGCGAATGACGTCCGTGAACCCCATCGTGCTGACCGCGGCCGGGGTCTCGGCAGGGTCGAACGTCCCGACTGATGCGTGCTGCACAGCACAACGATTCCGGTGAAGCACTGCGGTGCTGGCGACACCCAGCCGCCGCTGCCTGACCGGGATCGCTCCGGACGGCCGACTTACGTCCGGTTGGACCGCCGCCGACCGGCCGCCAGCACTAGGGCGAGGCCGAAGCCGATGAGCGCGAACCCCGCGGCCAGCACCTGCCAACTGATCTCCAGCCCGGTGTCCGGCAGGGTGCCGTCCGGTGAGGTAACAGCCGCATTGGTGAAGACACAAGTGATGTCCTCGCCCTCGCCCACCGACACCGTGAGGCTTGTTGACCCGGCTGAGTACGGGCTATCCGCGGTGGGGTCGTCGCACACCACCGAATCCAGCCGCCAATTCGACGACGCCACCTCGGAGGCGGAATACGAACCGGGCGGAACATCGGTGATCGTCTGCGACTGGCCGTCTGTGAGGGTGAAGGTCTGACTGCCGAAGCTGAAGGTGAAGGCCGCCGAGCTGGCAATCGTGGTGTGCCTGGCCCCCGGAGCGATAGGGCGACTCTGAGGGGTGTCGCCGGTTCCACTTGACATCCCCCGACCGAGGGGGTGGGCTACGTCACATCCGACCGGTAACAGAGTGGTAACTGGTCGTGATTCGGCGCGGTGGACAGCAACCGCGCGAGGTCGGTCGCCACTCGTGGAGGCTTCACCATGCGACCTGCTTCTCGTCGGATGCGTCCCGCTTTTCGCCGGACAGCGATCGCGACCGCAGCGATGCTGCTGATCGCCGGCCTGGTCTCGACGCCGGCCCAGGCGGGCAGTGGCGCACCGGACCAGCCGGCAGCGGTACCGGAAGCCCCCGATGGGCCGGGCGCCATGTCGCACTTCGACCTGGCCCGCAAGGACTGCCTCGGCACGGCGCGCAACGGCACCTCGAAGGTCTGGTTCACCGTCGCGAACGGCGTGCTGTCCGACGTCTACTACCCGACCATCGACAACACCAACAACGAGACCCTGCAGTTCGTGGTCACCGACGGATCCACCTTCACCGATCTGCAGACCCGCGACATGACCTACCAGGTCAGCGCTCTGGACGATTCCGGGATGTCCTGCCGGGTGACCTCCACCGCGAAGAGCGGCCTGTACACGCTGACCACCGACTACTTCACCGACCCGAACCGCAACAGCGTCGTCATGCGCACCCGGCTCAAGGCGTCAACGGGGAACGCCCGCTACCAGCTGTACGCCCGGTTCGACGGGACGATCAACGGCAACGGCGGCGGGGGTTCCGTCAACACCAACGGGGGAGCCGACGACGCCGTCATCGACACCAGCACCGGTTCGCCGGTGCCGGTGTCCATCGACACCGTCACGACCACCACCGCGGCGAACCGTGACTACGCGACGCCCGTCTACGCCGCGCTGCGTGCCGACCGGCCGTTCCTCGCCGCCTCCAGCGGCTTCGCCGGCACGGCCAGCGACGGGCTCAGCGCAGCTGGACGCCGACCACCGGCTGGCCACCACCTACTGCGAACGCCACCCATGGGAATGTCGTGCAGACGGCGCAGCTCGACGTCCAGGGCGGCCGATCGGCAACGCTGGCGCTGGGCTTCGGCAGCACTCAGGCCGCCGCGGTCGGCACCGCCGGCGCGACCGCGTCGAGCAATGCGGACAAGACGCTCGACAACTACCAGCGCGGCTGGAAGGCGTACGACAAGCGGTTGAACCGGCCGGCGAGCGGCCCAGGGCTCTCCGGCGCAGAGCGCAGGCAGCTCGAGCGGACCTACTACCTGTCCGCGAACGTGCTGAAGGCCAGCGAGGACAAGACGTTCCCGGGCGCCGTGGTCGCGTCACTGGCCAGCCCGTGGGGGCAGGCCGTGCAGGCCGGCGACCCGGCCAACACCTACTTCGGTTCCTATCGCGAGGTCTTCGCCCGCGACCTCTACGAGACGTTCACCGGGCTGATCGCCTCCGGTGACGTCGCGACCGCGCGGGACACCGTCCGGTTCCTGTTCGAGCGGCAGCAACAGCCCGACGGGTCGATGCCGCGCAACAGCCTGGTGAACGGCAAACCTGCGCCCGATACGTTCGGGGTGCAGCTCGACGAGGTCGCCTACCCGATCCTGATGGCCCGCACCGTCGGGCTGACCGACAACGCGTTCTACCTGGCGCACATCAAGCGGGCCGCCGACTACGTGGTCGCGCACGGCCCGGCGTTCGGGAACGAGCGCTGGGAGGAGCAACAGCGGCTACTCGCCGTCCACCATCGCGGCGGAGATCGCCGGCCTGGCGGCGGCCGGGTGCGATCGCCGACCGCAACGGCGACGCCGCCGGCGCGCGGATCTACCGCGGCACCGCCGACCAGTACCAGCGGATGATCAAGACCTGGACGGTGACGACCACCGGACCGCTGCAGCCGGCCAAGCCGTACTTCATCCGGCTGTCCAAGACCGGCGACCCGAACGCGGCGATCAGCTACAACCTGGGCAACGGCGGACCGGACGCCGACCAGCGGGCCGTGATGGACGCCGGTTTCCTGGAACTGCCGCGGCTGGGCGTGCTGCCCGCCGACGATCCGACGATCGCCAGTTCGCTTGACGCTGGTCGACCAGGTGATCGGCAGGACCACCACCAGCGGGCAGGGCTTCTACCGCTACGGCGTCGACACACCGGGCACCGAGGACGGGTACGGCGACTGCAACGTCGGCGACTCGACGTCCTGCACCGTCGCAGGGCAAGCCGTGGGCGGGCGACTGCGCCGATCCGGCGCAGGCCGCGGGGAGCGGCTCCGGGCACCTCTGGCCGGTCCTGGCCGGCGAGCGGGCCGAGCACGAGATCGCCACCGGGAACGGCGCCGAGGCCGTCGGATCTGTGGACAAGCATGGCCGGCCACCGCGTCCGGCGTCGGGCTGATCCCCGAACAGGCCTGGGAGAACCCCGATCTGGCCGCCTCACCGTTCGGCACCGCACCCGAATGCGCGTCGATCGGCTTCCAGAACGGCAAGGCCGTCGGCAGCGCCTCCCCGCTGACCTGGTCGGCGGCGCAGTTCGTCCGGCTGTCCGCGAACATCCGCGCCGGCCGGGTCACCGAACAGCCGGTGGACACCACCCGGCGGTACCTCAAGCACACCCAGGCCGGCACCGCCGCTGACCCTCACCGCGCCGGCCGACAACTCCGTCGTCAACGGCGAGCCGGTGACGATCGCCGGGAGCACCGCGCCGAACGCGACGGTGGATGTGGACGCCGTCAACACCGACGGCAGCGGTGACGCCGTCGTCGGGACGACGACCGCCGGGGTGGACGGATCGTTCTCGTTCGCCGTCACGCCGCCGGTCGGCACGGCGGTGCTCACCGTGGTCGCGACCGCCCCGGACGGGGCAACCGGCTTCGCGCAACGCACCGTCGTCAACGACGTCGTCCCGGGCACCCTGGTCTTCGACCTCGCCGACCCGGCCGGTGACGACAACGGCCCCGGCACGTACGCCTACCCGACGTCGGCCGACTTCAAGCCGGGCGCCTACGACCTGCGGGACTTCCAGGTCTACGACAACGGCGCCGACGTCATCTTCCGGGTGCAGACCGCGGACCTGACGCCGACCTTCGGCAGCCCGCTCGGCGCCCAGCTGGTCGACGTCTACGTCACCAATCCGGCGACGTGGCCGACTCGACAGCGGCGTCGTTCCCGAGCCGCAACTACACGCTGGAGACTCGCCTGGAACCGGCTGATCGAGGTGCAGGGCTTCGGGCAACGCTTCGTCGACGGCGCCGCCGTGCGCAACACGGTGGGCTCCGTCGGGATCAAGGCCTCCGACATCACCCGATACATCACCTTCACCGTGCCGGCCGCCGCGCTGGGCGGAACACCAGGACCGGGTTGGAGTTTCGCCGTCGTGCTCACCGGTCAGGACGGCTTCTCCGCCGACCAGGCCCGCGGTTTCCAGCCGACGGCGCAGGCCTTCCAGTTCGGTGTCTGCACCGCGGCGGCGGTAGCGGCCGACAATCCGATCTGCGCCGTGGACCCCGCGACCGTGCCGAAGGCGGTGGACATCCTCACCCCGGACGGGGTCTCGCAGGCCGAAGTACTCGATCCGCGGCCGGCGCAGGCCCCGGTTCAGATTCCGAGCGTGACGATCCCCTGATCGCTCCCGAACCGGGCCGGTCCGACGGCCCGGCCGGCCGCTGCGTGACCGGATGCACATCCCCCGGGTAGCGGAGCGCGGTTCAGGTCGGACGCCGACCTGGGTACGGTCACCTGATCGGGTGTGCTGGTCCACGTCGGGAGGCAGGCGGTCATGCGAGTCGACCCTGCGCGGCGCCCCTCATGACTGAGATCGGCGGGCTGATCGCGAACCGGTACCGGCTGGTCAGCCGGATCGCCGTCGGCGGCATGGGCATGGTGTGGGAAGGCCGGGACGAGCTGCTGCAGCGCAGGGTGGCCGTCAAGCAGCTGCTCATCCAGCCCGGGCTGAGCGAGGCGGAGGCGCTGCTGGCCCGTGATCGGGTGATCCGCGAGGCGCGGATCACCGCCCGGCTGCACCACCCGCAGGCCGTGACCCTCTACGACGTCGTCGACGAGGACGGTTCGCCGTGCCTGATCATGCAGTTCGTTCAGTCCCGCAGCCTGAGCGCGGTGCTGCAGGATCGCGGCACCCTGCAGCTGCCCGAGGTCATTCGGATCGGTCACGATGTCGCGTCGGCGCTGCAGGCCGCGCACGCGGTCGGGATCGTGCATCGGGACGTCAAACCGGGCAACGTGCTGATCACCGACGACGGCTCGGCCAAGCTCACCGACTTCGGCATCTCGCACGCCATCGGTGACGTCACGCTGACGTCAACCGGAATGGTGTCGGGCACGCCGGCCTACCTGGCGCCCGAGGTGGCGCGCGGCGGGAAGTCGAGCTTCGCGGCCGACGTGTTCTCCCTCGGCGCCACGCTGTATGCGGCGCTGGAGGGCGCGCCGCCGTTCGGCACGGACACCAATCCGATGGCGATCCTGCACCGGGTGGCCTCCGGCGAGCTGATCCCGCCGCGGCGGTCCGGGTCGCTGACCCCGCTGCTGCTGGCGATGATGGCGCCCGCGCCGGCCGACCGGCCGGGGATGACCGAGGTGGCTCGCGATCTCGCCGTCCGGGCCGCCTCGCCGCCGGACCGCCACGATGACGCTGAGTCGGACGCCGAGACAACCGTGATCACCGCGGCGCTCGTCCCGCCCGCCGTGCCGCGGCCCGAGCCTGTGCGCGCGGAGCCCTATCCGCCGCCGGAGCCCTATCCACCGCCCGTGGCTCTGCCGTCCGTGGCTCTGCCGCCGGACCGGCCGGCCCGTCGACCCGGCGCGCGGAACGCCGTGCTGGCGATCCTCGCGGTCGCGGCGGTGGCGGTCGCCGTGGTCGTCTTCGTGCTGCTCAGGGGTGATGGCAGCGGGCAGAGCGCCGATTCCGTCACGTCGACCACCGATCAACCAGCGGTGTCCAGCGCGGCCGCCGATTCGTCGTCATCGGGCCTGGCGTCGACCGAAACGTCCGCCTCCGCAACGGCTTCCGGTTCACCAGGCGCGAGCGACCCGGCCACCGACCTGGCCAACGCCATCACCGGCTACTACGCGTTGATGCCGGGCAACACCGAGGCGGGCTGGGCGCTGCTGACCCCGACCTTCCAAACCGGCATCGCGCGGGACCGGCAGTACTACGACTCGTTCTGGGGTGGCATCGACCGAGTCGTGGTGAGCGACGCAAGTGGGACCCCACCGGATACCGCGGAGGCCACGATCACCTACTACTTCAAGGACGGAACGGTGTCCGTGGAGCGCACCTCGTACCGGCTCGTCGACGACGGCGGCGTGCTCAAGCTCGACAACTCGACGGTGCTGAGCAGCCGGTCGGGCTGCAGCGGCGCAGCCACGCGCCGGCGATGACTTTGCCGTCACGCGCGGAGTCGATAGCGGTTATGAGCATCATTCCGCGCAGAGTCGGCGCCATCACCCTGTTCGTCCACGACGTGCAGCGGGCGAAGTCGTTCTACCAGAACGTCTTCGGTGGGCCGGTCGACTACGAGGACGACAGCTCCGCGGTGTTCACCTTCGGCGACACCCTGATCAATCTGCTGGACGAGCGGGAAGCGGGCGATCTGGTCGAACCCGGAACGGCGACCGGTCGCGGCGCCGGATCGCGGTTCGTGCTGTCGATCTGGGTCGACGACGTCGACGCGATCGTTGCCGACCTGGAACGCAGCGGCGTTGCCCTGTTCAGCGGTCCCGTCGATCGCGCGTGGGGCAAGCGGACCGCGAGCTTCACCGACCCGGACGGCCACATCTGGGAAGTCGCCCAGGACATCCCAGCTCGCTAGGGTGTCGGAGATGACCCAACCGGCACGCGTCGAGGATGTGCACGAGCTGGCCGGCGGCATGCCCTTCGTCACGGTCGATCGGGGACCCAGCGACAACCCGGTGTACCAGGTGGGCGGCAAGTCGTTCGTGTTCTTTCGCACTCCGCGGCCCGATGCCGTCGACCCGGACACCGGCGAACGGTATGCAGACGTCATCGTCTTCTGGGTGCCGTCCGAGCAGGACAAGCAGGCGCTGGTCCGCGACCCGGATTCGCCGTTCTTCAGCACGCCGCACTTCAACGGCCACCGGTCGGTCCTGCTGCGGGCCAGCCGGATCGGTGAGCTCAGCCGGCAGGAACTGGCCGAGGTGGTCCAGGACGCCTGGCTGTCGCGCGCCTCGCGCGCGGCGGGCCGCGGAGTGGTTGAGCACCCACGCCGCGCACTGATCGGCGCGATCCCGGACGGCAGGACCCTCGCCGGGCGCCGTTCACGCAGCCAGGTGTGGGCGTCGCCGCCGGCCGTGCACACTGGGGTCAGCAGAATGTGACGCGCCAGCACGTCAAGGGAGACGGTCATCGTGTTTATCAAAGTTTCCGGATATACCGCGCCGAGCGAGGACAGGTGGATCAACACGGACCAGATCGTCGATATTCACTACAACGCCCAAGAGAAACGATATGACATCGCCATGGTCAGTGAGCGCTATATCCAGGTCCTTGAGCCGGAGGCCATGACGGCGATCGATAAACTTCTCGGCCGGGACGTGACGGTTCCTCCGGAGTCCGACGAGACTTACATCTAGCTGGTTGGCAGGCAATTTTGCGTGAGCCCGACAAGTCCGCGCACTGTGCGGCTCATGGCCTGCGACCTCAGGACATCAGGTCGACTTCGCAGCGCGCAGCGGCAGGCGGACCCGCAGCACCGTCTCCGCCGGCTGCACCTCGATGGTGATCTCGCCGCCGTGCCGTTCGGCGATGATCCGGCGCGAGATGTCAAGCCCCAGACCGGTTCCCTTCCCGACGCCCTTGGTCGTGAAGAAGGGTTCGAAGGCGTGCGCCTGCACCTCGCGCGGCATCCCTGGGCCGGTGTCACCGATTTCCACCACCACGGAATCCGGCTGGGCTCGCAGCGACACCCGCAAGGTACCCGACCCCTGCATCGCGTCAATGGCGTTATCGATCAGATTGGTCCACACCTGGTTCAGCTCGGCGGCAGTCGCCTCGATCATGCGGAACGTTGTCGGCATAATCGCGGATCACATTAATTCCGCTCGGTATCTGATGGGCCAGCACCGCCAGGGTGCTCTCCAGGCCCTCCTTGACATTCGTGTTCTGCATCGACGCCCGGTCCATCTGCGAGTAGGACTTCACCACCGATACCAGGTCGGAAATGCGCCTGGTCGATTCCTTGACCTCGGCCAACAGGGTGGTGATGGACAGCGAACTCGCCACCCATTCCAGGGCCGGCTCCAACGCCGCGCCGTCGATCACGCGCCGCCGCTCGTTCGCACCAGGCGACGTCGACGCCGGCCGCGGCGAGGGGCGGTGCGATGACCCACTCCCGCTCGACGTCGCGAGCGATCAGCCAGTCCGACAGGTCGTCCTCGCGTCTGGCGACGGCCAGCGGTCCCATCTTGGCCGACTCCGGTTGGATCTCGAGGCGGAGCTTGTCCAGGGCGGCGAACTGCGCCGCGGTGATCGAGTGGTCGGCCAGCCGGGCGATCGCGTGCATCAGCGCTCCGGAGGTGTCGTCCAGCGCATCGACCGCCCTGGTTGCCGCGGAGGCAGGATTGTTGATCTCGTGCGCGAGACCGGCGGCGAGCGTGCCAAGGGCGACGAGGGATTCACGCTGCCGGGCCGTTGACTCGATGTTCCGGACGGTCTGGGTCAGGCCCTTGATCAGATGGACGCCGAACGGGAACCAGCTGTTGGCGAGATCGCCCAGGCGCGCAGCAGGTACCCGCAGGATGCGGCCGGTGGTCGTTGGCCGGCTCGTTCCCAGGTAGACGCCGTGCTGATCCCAGGCCCGAAAGCCGCCGGCCCACTGGCCGGGCGAACTCATCGCGCCGAGCACCGTGTCCTCGTGACCGACATGACGAATGAGCTCGATGGTTCCGTTCAGCAGCACCCACCAGTCGTCCGCCGGCCGGGCCTCGCGGAACAGCACGTCACCAGGGCCGAAGCTGCGCACCTCGCCGGCCGCCAGCAGGTCGCGCAGCTGACCGTCGGAAAGCCCGTCGAAGAGCGGGAGGGAACGCAACAGTTCGATACCCACCTGGTCCTCGCCGGTCACCATGATTTGAGCCAGCCTCCCGACGACGGCGTTTGCTGCCATCGCTGAGAGTAGCGGGAAGCCGGTCAGATGGGAGACACCCGCCCAACCGGCGCAAGTGCCGGACGCTTCGCCTCGGGTGCCGCCTCGGCCCGTCCGCAGCAAAGCGGCATTTCTCCTCGAAAACCCGCACCAAAGGTGGTGAAACGCTGATCGCTCACCGAGCGTGCAAATACTCGTACGCACAGCAAATAGACAAGTTACAGCCACGCACAGTGCCACTGCGCATACTGTCGGCAAATATGCCGGTCGCGGACACGCAAAGTGCCAGATCGCTTACCCAGAGCAATCATGACTGGTCAGAAGCGTCACGGCGTGTAATACTCTGGGAGATCATGGAGGCTCGCGCGGGGGCGACAAGTCGAATTCGGCGTGGCGTTCCGGAGGGGGGATTGTCGTTGAGCTGCGACAGTCGCTGCGTTGTGCCCGAATTGTCGAGACCTGTTGACGGCGTTGAGCTTCGCCGTGGCCCGACTGCGCCCGGTCGTTATTACCGCGCAGCCATGGAAACGTCGAGGGTGCCTTTCGGAGCTGGGAACGCCTAATGCGTATCGCGATGCTGACTGAGGGTAGTTACCCGACCGCGCATGGTGGTGTCAGCCTGTGGTGCGACCAATTGACGACGGGCCTGAGTGAGTACGAGTTCGATGTCCACGCAATCGTCGCGACCGGAACCGAGGCCATCACCTGGACGCTTCCGCCCAACGTGGTGGACGTGACGCTCTTGCCATTGTGGGGTCAGGCGGCGAAGCACGCGACCAGCCGGGCCGACACCAAACGGTTCTTGAGCTGCTTCGAGCAAATGCTGGACGCCATGCTGGCCCCCGGGCCGCGTGAGGTCGATGAGTTCGTCTTTGCGCTGCGGGGTTTGCTGCCCTTTGCCCGGGCGGGGCAGTTGCCTCCATTGCTGACCTCGCCGAAGGTCATCGACCTGCTCTTGCGGCGGTGGCGGCGCCGCCCCGCTCCCGGTCGCCCGCCCGGTGAGGATTCCGTTGTGCCGGCCCCAACCGTCGCCGATGCAGTACTGGCCATCGGCCTGCTCGACCACTTTCTGCGGCCACTCGGCGCCAAGGCCCCCGAGGCCGATCTGTGCCATGCGGTGTCCAACGGTCTGGCCTGCCTGGTGGCGTTCAACGCGAAGTGGACCAATGGCGTGCCGTTCCTGCTCACCGAGCACGGCCTCTATCTACGCGAGCGCTACCTGGAATACCGCGCCTCCAACTACTCGTTCGCCGTCCGCGGGTTTCTGCTCCGGTTCCTCCGGCTGCTCACGTCGGCGTCCTACGTCGTC
The DNA here is from genome assembly GCA_963695045.1 of uncultured Actinomycetota bacterium. GTDB lineage: Bacteria > Actinomycetota > Actinomycetes > Mycobacteriales > Nakamurellaceae > Nakamurella. The sequence goes on along the minus strand of CAVOFW010000015.1, from coordinate 305,399 downwards.
GCCGACTTCATCACGCCCGGCAGTGACTACAACCGGCGCTGGGCCGTCCGCCATGGAGCCTCCGAGGACCGCGTGCGCCCGGTCTACAACGGCGTCGACCCCTCCGCCTTCGCCGAGGGGCCGGAACCCGAGGGTCCCGTGCTCAGCTGGGCCGGCCGGATCGCGCCGATCAAGGATGTCGAGGGCCTGATCAGGGCGTTCGGACTGGTTCGGCGAGAGATTCCCGAGGCGCGGCTGCGGATGTTCGGCTCGGCGCCACCCGGCAACGAGGGCTACCGGGACCGCTGCCAGGCGCTGATCGACAGGCTCGGCCTTTCCGGGGCGGCGACGTTCGAGGGACGGGTCGACGACATCGTCGACGCCTATCACGCCGGGCAGGTCGTCGTGCTGAGCAGCTCATCCGAAGGGTTCCCCTACACCGTGATCGAGGCCATGACCTCCGGCCGGGCGACCGTCTCCACGGATGTCGGCGGCGTCCGCGAGGCGGTCGGCGATACCGGGCTGGTCGTCCCGGCCCGTGACCCGCAGGCCCTTGCCGCGGCCTGCGTGCAGGTGCTGACCGACCACGAACTACGGCACCGACTGGCCCTCGCGGCCCGAGCCCGGGCGCTGCAGCACTTCACGCTGGAGCAGTTCTTGGCGGTGTACCGGGAGATCTATCCGGCCCTGGCGACCCGCGAGTATTCCCGCGCGAACATGCAGACGGCCACCGGGAAGCATCACGCAGAGGTAGCGCTCGACTGGGTCTCGTTGGCACCGGAGCGGATCTGATAACTGGCTTCGAGCCCGGGTGGGGTCCAGATTGGGCGCCCGCGGGCCGCCGCTGTCGCCCGGCTCAGAGCATCCGCGCAGCAAAATAGCACCATCGAACTAGCGACTTAACGTCACCCTTCGATTACTCTCTGTGGTCTACTTGCGACAGGAACTCGCCAACGGAGGTCTTGTCCAATGTCCTTCAGACGTAGACGGCTGCTGTGCACGCTCGGCGTCCCCCTGCTCCTGTGCGGCGCTGTGCTGCTCGCCGGCGCCGTTCCCGCGGCCGGCGCGGCCCCCGTTTCGGTTCCCGGCCAGCTGATCAACCTCAGTGGCTGGAGTCTGACTTTGCCGGTGGCGGCGCCCGGCGGGGTCAACGCCCTGACCGTCGGTCCCGCCGCACTCCCGGCGTACTCACTGCCTCCCTACTTCACGGTGAATGCGGCTCATACGGCGGTGTTGCTGCGCGCGAACACCACGGGTGCCGTCGTCGCCGGCGGCACGCTGGCTCGATCGGAGCTGCGGGAGGTCTCCGCGAGCGGGTCCGCCGCTGCCTGGACCTCAGCGTCCAGCAGCACGCTGACCACCAGGCAGGCCGTCATGCACCTGCCGTCGGCCTCGCCGGTGAGCGTCCCGGCCGAGGTGCACGCCGGATCCACCGATCTGCTGCAGATTGTGGCCGATGGCCGTGGCCGTCCGACTGGCACAGCCACGCTCTGCGTGCGGTTCGGTGGCGTCCAGCAGGCGTCCTGCCTGGACAACAATTACATCCTGGGGAAGGCGTACGACCTGTCGATCAAGGTGTCCGCAGGCACGATCACGGTGTCGTACAACAACGTTGTGAAGCTCACGCTGGCCTACACCGGCACCGGGATGTCCTTCCGGGTCGGGGCCTACCTGCAGACCAACAAGGGCACCGACGCCAACGCCTACGGTGAGACCGCCGTGTACCGCCTCGGGGTTTCCCACGTCGCGACGACCAGGACGCGCTGGACCCCGAAGCCCGGCGTGCAGTGGCAGTGGCAGCTGGGCTCGACGCCCACCGCCGCGCAGCTGGCCAAGGCCTATGCGGCCGGCGCCAGGGCCTTCGACATCGACGGCGACGGGGCCGGCGCGGCCACCGTGGCGGCGATTCACGCGCTCGGTACCGGGGTCGGCGCGGTGTGCTACATCGACGTCGGCGGTTGGGAGGACTACCGCTCCGACGCCGCGAACTTCCCGGCCTCGGTCAAGGGCAGCGCGATCGACGGCTGGCCGTCGGAGAAGTGGTTGGACGTACGGCAGCTCGCGGTGCTGGAGCCGCTGATGCAGGCCAGGGTGCAGATGTGCGCCAGCAAGGGTTTCGACGCGGTGGAGCCGGATCTGCTGGACGGGTTCGAGAACAGCACCGGCTTCCCGATCACCGCGGCCCAGCAGATTGCCTACAACACGATGATCGCCGGCCTGGCGCATGCGGCCGGCCTGACGGTGGCGCAGAAGGGTGATGTGGACCAGGCCGCCGCGCTCCAGCCGGTGTTCGATTGGACCTTGAACGAGCAGTGCGGTGAGTACAACGAGTGCGGGGCGCTGTCGGCGTACACCGCGGCCGGTAAGGCCGTCTGGATTGTCGAATACTCGGGGTACCCGAAGGTGTGTGCCATCGACTTCCCGGTGGCCGGCGCCGCGGCGATGTACAAATCGCTCGACCTGACCGCAGACCCGCGGACTCCGTGCCTGAGTTCGGCGGGCTGACCCCGGCGCCTACGGTGGCATACAATCGATCTCGCGGCAGCGCCGCCGAAATTCCCTGATCGATTCCTGCCCCGCGCACCCGGTCGCCCTGACGGCCGCCGCTGCATCCCCAGCAGACAAGGACGGCTATGGACAGCCGCTCGGCCGGTATGGTGACAGCCGGCCCGCCGGACCCGGATCCTGTCCGCCGTCCCCGGAGTCGAGGTCGGCCGGTCGCGATCGCGTTGCTGGTGATCGTGCTGATCGCCGCCCTGATCGCGGTTGTCTGGTATCGCCACTCCGCGGATTCCGTTCCGGGGACGGCCGAATCCGATGTCGGGGCGACATCAGCGCCGGTTGCCGGGGCCGGGCCGAGCGCCGGGCCAAGCGCGCAGCCACCGGCGGCCCAGCAATCGGTCGCGGCCGGGGGAGCTGACGGCGGCGGCGGTGTGACGACCGGCACGGGCTGGGTCCCGAAGCCCGGGGTGCAGTGGCAGTGGCAGTTGAGCTCCGTACCCACCGCCGCGCAGCTGGCAACGGCCTACGCGGCCGGCGCGCGGGCCTTCGACATCGACGGCGAGGCGGCCGGGGCGGCCGACGTGGCGGCGATTCACGCGCTGGGTTCCGATGTGGGCGCGGTGTGTTACATCGATGTGGGTGGCTGGGAGGACTACCGCTCCGATGCCGCGAACTTCCCGGAGTCGGTGAAGGGAAGCGCGGTTGATGGCTGGCCGTCGGAGCGCTGGCTCGACGTGCGAGCGCTCGATGTGCTGGGGCCGCTGATGCAGGCCAGGGTGCAGATGTGCGCGAGCAAGGGGTTCGACGCCGTGGAACCGGATCTGCTGGACGGGTTCTCGAACGACACGGGCTTTCCGATCAGCGCAGCGGAGCAGATCACGTACAACACGATGATCGCCGGACTGGTGCACGCGGCGGGCATGACCGTGGCGCAGAAGGGTGACGTGGACCAGGCCGCCGAGCTCGAGCCGGTGTTCGACTGGACCTTGAACGAGCAGTGCGGTCAGTATGACGAGTGCGGGCCATTATCGGCGTACACCGCGGCGGGTAAGGCCGTCTGGATTGTCGAATACTCGGGGTACCCGAAGGTCTGCGCCATCGACTTCCCGGTGGCCGGTGCGGCGGCAATGTACAAATCGCTGGACCTGACCGACGATCCGCGGTCTCCGTGCCTGAGCTCGACGGGCTGATTCGGCCTACGAACACCGGCGGCAAGACGGCCGCCACCCACTTCGCAGCAGATAATGACGGCCATGGGCAGCCCATCGGTCGCTACGCTCACCGTCGGCCCGCCCGATTTGGGTCCTCCCCGGCAGCATGGGCAGAGTCAGCGCCCGCGCCGGCATCGTGGCCGGGTGGCCGCGATCACGCTGCTGGTGATCGTGCTGGGCGCCGCGCTGATCACCAACGGTCGGCGGACCGATGCGGCGCCGGGCGTCGGCGATTCCACGGCCGCCACCTCCGCGCCGGCCGCGCGGGCAGGGGAGCGGAGCGCACCGTTACCGACCGCGCAACGGACGCGATGGCGCCCAGAGGCGGGCCTCCGCTGGCAGTGGCAGCTGTCGGTTCCGGTCGATCAGTCGGTGGACGCCGCGGTGTACGACATCGACCTGTTCGAGAACGACGCGAGTGTGGTGGCCTCGCTGCATGCGGCCGGCCGCAAAGTGATCTGCTACTTCGAAGTAGGTTCCTACGAGGACTTCCGGCCGGACAAGGCGGCATTCCCGGCCTCGTTGCTGGGCAAGACCAATGGCTGGCCCGGCGAGCGCTGGATCGACATCCGGCAGATCGACGTGCTGCGGCCGATCATGGCGGCGCGGTTCGACCTGTGCGCGCAACGCGGCTTCGACGGGGTGGAACCCGATCTGATGGACGGGTTCTCCTCCGATACCGGGTTTCCACTGACGGCCACCGACCAGCTCCGGTACAACCTGATGATCGCCGACCTCGGCCATCAGCGGGGCCTGGCGGTCGGCCTGAAAAACGATCTCACCCAGATCCCGCAGCTGGTACCACATTTCGAGTTCTCGGTGAACGAGCAGTGCGCCGAATTCGACGAATGCCCGCTGCTGGTACCGTTTATCGCGGCCGGCAAGCCGGTCTTCCACGCCGAGTACGACGTGCCGACCTCCGCGTTCTGCGAACAGACCACCGCACTGGGCTTCTCGTCGATCCGCAAGCAGCTCGACCTCGGCGCCTGGCGCGAAACCTGCTCAGACTAGAGGACGAGCCGGCCGCCGGCCGGCACTTTCATCCACCGGGCACGCGCATCCGTTCCGGCGCAGGGCACCTCGATGGACCGGTCGGAATCGTTGACGATCTCGATGACGCCGTCGGTGTCCCGGGCGGACACCGCACCGTGGTCGGTTGCTTGCGACCACAAGGCCCGGCGTAGCAGTTCCCGCCCCGCCTCGGCCAGCGTGAGCTGCACCGGCCGGGTCCGGATCAGGGCGTGGTAGGACCGCAGCACGCCGTCGAGCAGCCCGAGGAACAGCCGGTCCCCGACCAGGGCGTTCTGATGGGTGTAGTGCGGGCGCGGATCGTTGGACAGCAGGTGGGTGAGGATCAGGCTGGCCTCGATGGCCAGCACCTCGACCCGTTCGAGAGTGTCGACCACTCCGGTCCCGGCTGCTGCGCTGCCGCGCTGGCGCAGCAGCGCATCCTGCGTGCAAACGTCCAGCGGGATGTTCACCGGATGCCGGGGAACCAGGTGGGCCCCCGCCAGCGGCTGCACCCGCGGAGCCCGTGACGCGTCGGAGGCGATCCACCGGATGCCGCAGCTGTCGGCGACGGTGGCCAGCGCAGGGTTGTCCAACCCGGAATGTGCTCCGGTGACCAGGGTGTCGGCCGGTACGTCGATACCGTGCTGGCCGGCCCAGGTGAGGTTCCGGGTGACCTCGTTGGTGATCTCGGCGACCGTCAACAGGTCGAGATCGAGGTGGCCGAAGGTGTGGTTGATCCAGTTGAACTCGCCGGCCGCTTCGATCAGGCTGTCGGTCAGCGGGTCCGCTTCGCCGTCCATGGTCGCGGTGACGGCGCCCCAGCCGTTGAACGCGAAGTCCAGCCGGACCTGATTCCGCCGCGACCAGCGGGCCGTGGCCAGGACGTCGTCGGGATTCATCCGGATCGGGTCCGCGCCGATCGGCACCGGTGAGCCGAGCAGCACATCGTCGATCTGCGCGGAGAGGAAATATCCATGGTGGCCGAGATATCGCCCGCGGGTCGCCCAGGCCAGCATGCCGTGGCCCAGCAGGTGCATGTGCCGGCTGAACGGGCCGCTGGCGACCGTGACAACCAGCTCTTCGCGGCCGTCGGGGTGGGTGAAGACGCCGACGACCGGGGAATCGTGTTGGCCGCCAACCAGTGTCGTGAAGGTAGCAGCGTCGAGCACCTCGGTCTGGTAGCCGTAGGTGCCGGGCGAGAGCGGCACGTCGCCGACGAGGTCGGTGAAGACGGCCCGCCCGGCGTCGGTGAGCCGGGCCACCACGTCGCCAAGATCGCCGGCCCAGGTCGCCGGTGTCAAACCCATTGTCGGTCCGGGTGTGGAGTAAGCGCTGATCTGCCGCACGCCGTAGGCGCGCAGGTAGTCGCGCAGGGTGCTCCACCCCTGCGCGTCCAGGCTTGACTCGTACACCCCGTCGCGCAGCCTGACCAGTGCGTCGGTGGCAAGAATGACCGTCTGGTACCTGCCGTGACGGGGGCCCCGTTCCAAGGTTGCGGTGGTCAGCGGATCGACGCCGGCGACCAGTTGGTCGAACGGCACGCCCTCGCTGTCCAACCGTTCCCGCCAGGCCTGCGCCGATGGCTCGTCGTCGCCGGAGGTGAGCAGCAGCACTCGCAGGTCGACGGTCCGTGGACGGGCCAGCGGAACGGTCTCGGTGACGGCCGGTGGCTCGGGCACGGCCGCCGGCACCGCGATCGGCGTTACCGGGACCGCCACCGGGACCTCCACCGGGACCGGAGCCGTCGGTTCGCTCGCTGCCTCGGCCCGGTGCCGTCGTGCCTTCCGGCCGAACATCATGTCGCGCACCGCCAGAGATCGATGAGGGAATCGGTGAGATCGTGTTGCGGCGACCAGTCCAGCTCGACGCCCGCTCGGTCGATGTTGGCCTGCTGACTGGCCAGTGCTCCCGATCGGTCGCTGGGCGGCGCCTGTTCGCGGATGCTGCCCCGAAAGCCCGCAATGCCGACGAGGCGCTCGGCCAGTTCCCGTGAACCGGTTGCCTTGCCGCTGCCGACGTTGTAGATGCGGCCGGGCGCCCTGGCGGCGAGGGTGCAGGCCACCACCGCGGCCGCGACGTCGCGGACGTCGACGAAATCCCGGAACGCGTCCAGTGGCCCGACCGACAGCGGCTGGCCGTCGGCAACGGTCCGCAGCAGGTGCGCAAGCCGGCCCGGCAGGGTGCTGGGCGGCGAGCCGGCGCCGACCGGATTGAAGATCCGCAGCACGCTGGCGCTCAGGGTCGCGTCGGCCGCCATGCGCCAGCACGGCCGTGCTGCCGGCCAGCTTGCTGATGCCGTACACCCCGAGGGGTTGGGGGTCGTCCTCCTCGTCGACCGGACGGCCGCCACCGGCCGAGCCGTACTCGGCCGCCGATCCGAGGTGGATGTACCGCGCCGTCGGGGCACTGGCCGCCATTGCCGTGAGCAGCCGGACGGGGCCAACAACGTTGCCGTCGGCCAGTTGTCGCGCGGTGCCGACGACCGTCCCGGCCGCATTGACGACCACGGTGGGTCGGGTGGAGTCCAGCACCGCCCGCAGCGTGCCGGCCGGGCTGGTCAACAGGTCAAGGGTGACGGCGTCGGTGGCACCGGGCGATTCCTGACCTGCGTCGCGGGTGCGCTCCGCCCGGATGACCTCGAAACCGGCCCCGACGAGGGCGGCGACGATGTGCCGGCCCAGAAAGCCCCGGCCGCCGACGACCAGGGCTCTGTCCGGGTGGAGCCCGCTCAAAGCTGGGCCGGCGCCCTCGCCGGGATCGGCGCCGGCACGGCGTCGAGCGAGCCGTCGAGCAGGGCAAGAGCCGGTGCCCGCGACGGCAGCAACTGGCTTCGGCGCTGCGCGAATTCGTTGTTGGCGCGGTCGTAGTCGTCCGGCCGGCCGATGTCGAGCCAGTAGCCGTCGAAGGCGAAGCTGCGCGGCGACCGGCCCAGAGCCAGCTGGTCCAGCATCAGCGTGTCGAAGCCCATCGCGGTGCCCTCGGCGTAGCGCTCGAGGACCCGTCGGGACATCCCGTAGACGCCCATGCTGACGGAATAGCCCAGCGACGGCTTCTCGCGGAACTCGGTGATCTGGCTGTTGGCGATCTCCAGCACCCCGAAGTCGATCTTGACCTCGCGGCTGTAGGTGGCGACGGTGACGTCGGCATCGAACAGGGTGTGCTCGTCCATCAGCGCCCGGTAGTTCAGGTCGGTGAGGATGTCGCCGTTCATCACGACGAACCGCTCGGGCAGGTAGTCCATCATGTAGAGCAGCGGACCGATGGTGCCCAGCGGCTCCTGCTCGAGGTGGAACGTGACATCGATGTCCCAGGCCGAGCCGTCGCCGACGTAGGCGCGGATGATCTGGCCGAGGTGGCCGATGGCCAGGGTCGCCGAGGTGAAACCGTGCGCGCGCAGCTGGCGCAGCACGATCTCCAGGATCGACATCTCGCCGCCGATCGGAACCAGCGGCTTGGGGATCGAGGTCGTGTACGGGCGCAGACGGACGCCCTGCCCACCGGCGAGGATAACCGCGTGCTTGCCGTCTTCCATCATGTTCTTCTCCCTTGAAGAGTTGAATCGTGGTCCATGCTTGCGTGATCGATAGAGCGGTAGCGCGCGGTCAGACGTTGTAGATGTCGGTCTTGTAGCGAGCGAGGTTGGCCGGGTCGGTGAACCACTCGGCCGTCCGGCGAAGGCCGTCCTGCAGCGTCACCTGTGGCTTCCAGCCGGTGACCGATCGGAGCTGGGAGGTGTCGGCCAGCAGCCGCATCACCTCCGAGCCGGCGGGCCGAATGCGTTGCGGGTCAAGGTCAACCGACACGTCGCGGCCCATCACCTCGGCGATGGTGAGCACCAGGTCCTTGATCGAGATCTCCTGGTTGGACCCGGAGTTGAAGGTCCGGCCGATCACGTCGGCGGCCGGCGCGTTGCCGAGCGCCGCGAAGGCGCCCGCGGTGTCGGTGACGAACGTGAAGTCCCGGGTGGGATCCAGCGAGCCCAGCAGGATCTCGGTCTTGCCGGCGGCGACCTGGCTGATGATGGTCGAGATGACGGCGCGCGCCGACTGCCGCGGTCCGAAGGTGTTGAACGGGCGCAACGTGACCACCGGCGTCTCGAAGCTCAGGTGGTAGCTCTCGGCCATCTTGTCGCCGGCGATCTTGGACGCCGAGTACGGCGACTGGGCCTGCAGCGGGTGGGTCTCCGGAATCGGGCGCCACCCGCGCGGTCCCGTACACCTCGCTGGTCGAGGTGTGCACGATCCGGCCGGTGTCGAGCTGCCTGGCGGCCTCCAGCACGTTCAGCGTGCCGCCGCCGTTGGTCGCCAGGTAGGACGAGGGCGCCTTGTAGGAGTAGGGGATCGCGATCAGCGCGGCCAGGTGATAGACGACGTCGACGCCCCGCATCAGGTCGAGCACCGAGCCGGGGTCACGGACGTCGCCGAGCACGACCTCGACGTCGTCCATGACGTCCGCCGGAATCGTCTCGAGCCAGCCCCACGAGGAGAAGGAGTTGTACTGGACCATCGCGCGGACGCGATTGCCTCGGGCGACAAGGGTTTCGACGAGATGCGAGCCGATGAAACCCTCGGCTCCGGTGACGGCAACTACTTCGTTCATGTTTTCTTTCCCCCAGTGAAACGTCAAGGACAGGTCGGGTTGTCGTGCAGTTGGTCGGTCAGGGGTCGGGCTTCAGGCCAGGGCCCGCGGATCGCGAAGGGTTCGGACCGCCAGCGCGGTCACGGCGCTCAACATGATGAGACAGCTTGCGAGATAACCTCCCTCGACGCTCATCGTGATTCCGGCCAGCCGCGCGAGCTCGACCCCGACGCCGATCGCGCAGCCAGTGAGCAAGAAACCCAGCAGGGCGATGTACACCCGGTCGACAGCGACCAGGATCAGCGCAGCGAGCAGTGCCGTCCCGAGGATCGCGTAGGCGCACAGCAAGGTGAGATCGCGAGTGTTGAAGCCGCTGGTCATGTTGATGATGACCGCGACGAGCACGCTCACCGTCACCAGCACGGACAGAAACCTCAACTGGGACAGCAACATCAGTCGTGACGCACCGCGCTGGTAGTCGGCGAGGTGGACGGTGCGATGCATCAGCCGGCCACCCGCGGCCCGCAACCACAGCAGTTCGATCTCGGCAAAACCCATGCTCAGCACCAGCGGGACGATGGTCAGGTCCATCGAGTGGACGTCCGCGCTGACGTTGCCGTCCAGCATCTGGACCGGAATGTAAGCGACGGCCACGCCGCTCAGCACTCCTTCCAGCACGAACGGCGCGCTCGCCAGCAGATCGGTCAGGTTCGGCCGCCCGGCGGGCGACTGGCCGGCAACCCCGAGATGGGCGCGGTACCAGGCCGCCGCGCAGCAGGCGGCAACCGTCGCGGTGACCGCGGCCAGCGCGACCTCGGTCGGCACCGGCAGCTGCGCCAGGTAGGCGGCGCTCACCAGCGCGCCGGGCAGCAGCGCCAGCGCCAACAGTCGGTCGGCGTTGTAGAACAGCAGGACGGTCGCGGCCAGCACGTAGAGGATCTGCCCGGTGGCCAGGCTGACCAGCCACAACTGTTGCAGGACAGTCGCTATCACCAGCGCCAGCACCGCGAGCGCCAGCGCTCCAGGTGACGATGCGGCGCAGGATCAGCGCGGCCGACGGGTCCCCGGCCCGACCGAGCACCCGATAGGCGACGACGCCGACCGCCTGGCTCAGTCCCCAACCGGTCAGCATCGCGATGACCATGGCGTAGGGGGCGGAGGTGTCCGGGTTGGCCTTGGCCACGACCAGATAGAAAAGGCCGGGAACGGCGAAGAGCAACCCGCGAGCAGGCCAGCCGCGGGTAAGGGATCGGCTTGCCGAGCTCGTCCGGAATCTCGGCGGGCACTCGGGCCGGCACCAGCTTGGTCAGCTGCTCGGCCAGGTCGGCGACGTCCCGGACCCCGAACCGGCTGGCCGCCACGGTGTCGTTCACCCCGTCTGCCTCCAGCGACACCGAGGTATCCAGCTCGTCGACAGACTGCTCCCATACCTCACGCATGTCCTCGACCAGCGCGCCCACGGGCGTTTCAGTCACGTTCATGCCGAGTTCGTCTCCAACCGACCATGCCGTTGCGCCCAGTATTGGGGCTGGTGTCGATGGCCGCTGAATGATCCCCGACGCGGCTCGGTCTGTATTAGATCACGAAACTCCGAAATAGTTAGGATTGCTTTGTGTGAACGAGGCAACACCCTCCGTATTGTGAACAAATCATTTACTGTTCGTTTCCTATTAGTAGGCTGTGCCCGCGCTGGAGCTCATTTTGCTGTGCGTATGCGAATCGACACGCTACGTGTCGAGAACAGTTAGGGTTGCTTTGTGTGTGCGTCGGACCACGCTGCGTGTTGCCATCGCCGGAGTTGCCTTGGGTATTCGCAGTGGCACTCTGCGTGGTGAAATTCAGCCAATATTTGCCTGATTCGACTTGACGATTGTGGGCAGCTGGTGGCATCGCCGAACTCGACCAGGGGAAATCAGATCGGAGATTGACATCGGACGACGGACAGGAAATGCTGGCAATCCAAGTTCGACTTGCACGACTTCTCAAAGCCAGGAGTACCGGATGAGCGCAGTGCTGCGCCCTCTTACCCAACAAGCAAAGCCTTCCACCGCACGGAAGCGCCGGCTGCGGCCAATGGTCGCCCGGCTTCTGCCCGTAGCCCTGGTGGTCGGATTGTGCATCGGCGGTATGGGGCTGAATGAATCGGCCTTCGCTGCGACTCCGCCGCAATTGGACCTGAAGGTCCTGCTGATCGGCGAGGGAGCCGCGGATCCGACCACCGCCGCCTGGCAGTCCGCGCTGACCGACGAGGGCGTGCCCTTCGACCTGGTCACCGCGAGCGGGGCCGCCGGTGCGTACACGGTCACGCTGCCGACCCTGTCGGACGGCGGCACCCACGGCCACTACAACGGCGTCGTCATCGCGGACAACCCGCTCGACTACGCGACCGGCCAGCTGGACTCGCTGTTCGCCTACGAGTCCGCGTTCGGCGTGCGGCAGATCGACGGGTACATGTTCCCGCTCCCGTCACTCGGCGTCACCTTCGCCACGGGCACCAGTGCCGGCCTCGATGGCAAGGTCGCGCAACTGACGACGGCCGGGCTGGCCCTGCTGCCGGGACTGAAGGGACCGCTGCCGTTCGACGACGGTTCGTTCGGCTACAGCGCGACGGTTACTCCGGGTGCTCCGTACACCTCGATCATCCAGGACGCGGCCGGTAACACGATGGCCGGCATCTACCAGCACCCGTCGACCGACGCCCAGGCCGGTGTGGCCGAGCTGTCGCTGCACTTCAACTACAACGCCAGCCAGCTGCACTGGCTGCTGCTCGCCCCCGGGCTGATCAACTGGGTCACCCAGAACACCCACCTGGGCCTGCACCGCAACTACTTCGGCCAGGACATCGACGACGTCTTCATCGCCGACAACGAGTGGAGCACGCAGTACCAGTGCACGCCGGCGGCCACCGAGCCGGTGGACTTCAACTGCCCGGCCGGTGTGGCCGGTAACCCGGCCGATCATCCCGCCGACACGCTGATGACCGCGGCGGACGTCGCCTACGTCGTCGACTGGCAGAAGCAGACCGGCATCAAGCTGAACATGGCCTTCAACGGTGTCGGCGCCTGCACCGGGCCGACCGCAGTCGACCAGCTGCGACCTGCACCGGCACGGTGACCGACGGCTCGACGACCTATACCCTGCCCGGGTTCAGCCGTCGACTCGGATGCACCGGATGCCTCCGCGCTGACGACGGCGCTGCTGGCCAACAAGGCCGAGTTCAACTGGATCATGCACACCTGGTCGCACGCCTTCCTCGGCTGCAACGTCTGGGGGGCCCAGGCCCTGACCAGCGTGACGGCCAATGCCGGCGGCGGCACCTTCGCGGCCGGTCCGCAGAGCTACGTGGTCACCGCGGCCACCGCCTACGGCGAATCGGAGCCGTCCACGGCGCAGACCGTGACCCTCGCGGCCGACGGCTCCGCGACCCTGACCTGGCCGGAGGCCAGCAACGGCACCGGCGACACCGGCAACCCCGGCCCGTCGCTGGCCGCAGGAGCAGGCCACCCACGTCGGTGGCACCGGGTTCTGGGGCTACAACGTCTACCGGCGAGGACCCGGACCCGCCACCTACGGCCTGGTCGGCCAGGTGCCCGAGGCGTCCGGCGCGACCGCGGCCACCACCTACAGCTTCACCGACACCGGGATCACCGCCCGGCGCGGCACCCGATTCCAGCGCGACCGACCCCACCGCGACCAACCCGGGCATCGGCTGCACCAACGCCGGCTGGGTCAGCGCCGCCGACCATCGAGCAGGAGATCGGGCTGGACCAGGCCTTCGCTGCGGCCAACGGCCTGACCGACCTGCCGGCCGCGCAGTACACCCAGGACGCGCTCGTCACCGGTGAGCACTCCGGGGTCGAGAACCCCAACATGCCGACCGCGCTGAACGCGGTCGGGGTGACCACCTTCGCCCAGGACGCCTCCCGGCAGCCGACGCAGTACTCGCTCGGCAACGCCATCGGCGCGCCGCGCTACCCGAGCAACATCTACTACAACGCGGCCAACTGGACCGACCAGCTCAACGAATACAACACGCTCTACGTCAAGCCGGGCGCTGGCAATCCCCGGCGGCGACTCGGGCGCTGCGTGGACACGTCGTCGACGACCTGCCGCGACCACTCCGGCCACCAAGGCTGACTTCCTGGCCTCCGAGTCGCACATCATGCTCAGCCACGTGCTGGCCAACAACCCGCGGGTGGGCTACGCCCATCAGCCGAACCTGATCGGCTCCGCCGACCCGGCCGAACGGCTACACCCTGCTCGACCTTGCTCGAGCAACATGCTCGACTCAGTACAACGCCTGGTACACCGAGCCGGTGACCCAGCTCACCGACGTCAGCTCGGCGCAAGATCCTGGCCCAGCAGACGGCCTGGGCCAACGCCGAGGCCGGCGGCAAGGTCACCGCCAGCGTCACCAACGGCGTGGTCACGGTCGCCAACACCGGCACCGCGGTCGACGTCCCGGTCACCGTGCCGGCCGGGACCAACGTCAACGGCGCCGCCTTCGGCCAGCCAGCTACGCGCGGGACCCGTTCCGGCTGGGTCAACGTCGGCAGCACCCCGCTGGTCCTGAACCAGAATGTCGCGCCGACCATCGTCAGCGCCGGCGGCGGCCACCTCGATCGTCGGCGCCCCGTTCAGCACCACCGTCGTCACCACCGGCGCGCCGGTGCCGGCGCTGACCGAGACCGGCGCCCTCCCGGCCGGGATCACCTTCACCGACAACGGCAACGGCACCGCCACCATCGCCGGCACCGCCGCCGCCGGCACCGGGGGCAGCTACCCGCTGACGATCACCGCCACCAGCTCGGCCGGCACCGCCACCCAGGCCTTCACGCTGACCAACGCCGAGGCGCCGACCATCACCAGCCCATCGGCGGTCACCTTCAGCACCGGCGTGGCGAGCACCTACACCGTCACCACCACCGGCTTCCCGGCGGCGACCATCACCGAGATCGGGCACCCTGCCGGACGGTCTGACCTTCACCGCAGGCACTGACGGCACCGCCACCATCGCGGGCACGCGGCCACCGGCCCGGCGGGCACGCTACCCCGTCACGATCTCCGCCACCAACGTCTCGGGCAGCACGTCCACCCTGGCGCTGACCATCACCGTCACCGCCGCGACGGCGCCGGTCATCACCAGCCCGGCGTCGGCATTCTTCACGGTGAACTCGTTCGGCGCTGCCGGCGTCATCACCACCGGTTCACCGACCCCCGCGATCACCGAGTCCGGGGCTCTTCCGGCCGGCCTCACGTTCGTGGACAACGGGAACGGCACCGCGCTGATCTCCGGCACCCCATCGGCGACCGGCACCAGCACGCTCACGGTCACCGCCGCCAACGGGATCGACCCGAACGCCACCCAGACCTACACGATCTTCGTTGGGCAGACGCCAGGCTTCACCAGCCCGGCCACGGCGACCTTCGTCGCCGGGACCAACTCGTCGTTCGGCGTGACCACCACGGGCTACCCGGCACCCTCGATCGGTGCCAGCCGGCCTGCCGGCCGGTCTGACCCTGACCGACAAGGGGGACGGCACGGCGACGATCTCCGGGTCGGCCGACCCGGCCGGCGCCGGCGTGCACACCGTCACGCTGACGGCCGTCAACGCGACGGCCACGGTCACCCAATCGGTGGATATCACGGTGCAGGTCAAGCCGGCGTTCACCAGTGTCGCGACAGCAACGCTGCCGGCCGGCTCGCCGGGTTCCTTCGCGGTGACGACCGTCGGCTCGCCCACGGCGACGATCAGCCAGACCGGTCTGCCTGCCACCCTGAGCTTCACCGACAACGGCGACGGCACGGCAAGCATCACCGGGACGCCGACGGTGGCCGATGCCGGGCCGCACACCGTGGTGCTGACCGCAACGAGCCTCATCGGCTCGGCCACTCAGACCCTGACGCTCACCGTCTCGATCACCGCGGGACCGGCCATCACCAGTGCGGCCACCGGCAGCTTCACCGCCGGAGCGCCGGGCAGCTTCACGGTCACCACCAACGGACTGCCGGCCGCCGCGCTCACCGAAACCGGGGCGCTGCCGTCCGGATTGAAGTTCACCGACAACGGCGATGGCACCGCCACGATCGCCGGCACCGCTCCCGCCGGCAGCCAGGGCAGCTACCCGCTGACCCTCACTGCCGCCAACGGCGCCGGTCCCAACGGGGTGCAGAACTTCAGCCTGGTGGTGAACAGCGGGTTGGCCATCACCAGCGCCGCGACCGCAACGGCCACCACCGGCCAGCCGTTCAGCTTTGTGGTGACCACCACCGGGACACCGGCGGCGACGCTGACCAGGGCGGGCACTCTGCCGCCGGGGATCAGTTTCACCGCCAACTCGGGCGGCACCGCGACGTTGTCGGGTACACCGACCGCGGCGGCCAGCGGGACCTACCCGCTGACCTTCACGGCCAAGAACTCGACGGGAACCGCCAGCCAGGCGTTCACCCTGACCGTTAGCAAGCTGCCGGTGATCACCAGCGCGGCCACGGCGGCCGAGACCGCCGGCACCGCGTTCACCTTCCAGGTGATCAGCACCGGGTTCCCGCTGCCCACCGTCAGCACCAGCGCGACGCTCCCGGCCGGGTTGACGTTCACGGCTGGAACGGGCGGAACGGCGACGCTGACCGGGACAACGACCCTGGCTGCGGGTGTGTACACCGTGCCGCTGACGGCGACCAATGTCGGCGGCAGCGCCACCCAGACGCTGACGGTGACGGTCAAGGCGGCGGCCGCGGGGACGGTGCCGGTCTTCACCAGCGCCGCCTCGGCGACCGCGGCGGCCGGAACGCGGTTCACCTTCATGGTGACCACGGCGGCCGGAACGGGAACGACGACCTTGACCCGTAACGGCACGCTGCCCGCCGGGGTCAGCTTCAGCAACAACGGGAACGGCACCGCGACCCTCACCGGAACACCGACGGCGGCCAGCGGCGGCACCTACCCATTGACGTTCACGGCCAGGAACACTGCGGGCACGACGACCCAGTCGTTCGTGCTCACGGTCGGGGCGAAGCCGACGATCAGCAGCGCCGCGCGGGCGACCGCCACGGTGGGATCGACGTTCAACTTCACCGTGGTCACCAAGGGCGCGCCGATCCCGGCGATCACCGAGGCCGGTGCGCTGCCCGCCGGGCTGACGTTCACCGACAACAACAACGGGACCGCCAGCATCGGTGGCATTCCGACCGGGGCCGGTGGCACGTTCCCGCTGACGTTCACCGCGACCAGTGCGGCGGGGACGGCGACCCAGGCCTTCGTGCTGACGGTCAACAAGGCGCCGGCGCTCACCAGCGCGGCCAGCACGACCGTCGCATTGCGCCAGGCCTTCACCTTCACGATCACGGCTACCGGTACGCCGGCACCGTCGATCGCGCGGACCGGCACCCTGCCGCGGGGTGTGAGCTACTCCAACAACGGCAACGGCACCGCCACCCTGTCGGGCACGCCGACGGTGGCCGGGACGTACACCCTGACGTTGACCGCTCGCAACTCGCTCGGCACGGCCACCCAGACGTTCACGGTGACCGTCAAGTAGTCGACTGCGATAGCCGTCCGGCGCCATGCAGCACAAGGGGCGCGCCTGGACGCATTTCCCAGGCGCGCCCGGCAGGCCCGAGTCAGGGCCGCCGGTCGCCGGTCGGGGGTAGGGCAATCGCCTCTGGGTGATTGCCCTACACCCGTCTACGGGCAGGTCAGGGTCGCCTCATCTGCGGCCGACCGGAGCAGCGGGGGCGCGCCGGGCGGGCCGCGCTGCCGAGGCGTTGTGGTTGCTGGTGGGGTGCTGCAGTCGTGATGGAGCAACCGATGAAACCCGGGAGCAGCACGCACCGAAAGCCCCGACGCCGATCAACCTGGCGTCGGGGCGCTGACTACACGCAGTGAGGACTAGCCGGGTTCGCCGACGAGTTGAGTGGCGGTGGATCCGGCTGCGACGGTGCCCGACAGGATTCCGGCGGGACGCGGTCCGATCCCCAAGAAGTACCTGATCGCACCGAGTGCGCGCCGGGCGGCGGGCCCGCGGCGGTCCAGTTCGACGAGCATGCGAACACTCTGCGTTATCGGCGTCTCCAACGCGGCCAGCAGCGAATCGATGGCTCGATCACCGGTGCAGACGATCGCCTCCGCCGGGACGCCCTCGCTGCGCAGGCTCAGAGCGCCCTGCGGGGTCGACACCAGGTGCATGGCGCACAGCCGCACCGCGAGCATTCTGTCCAGCTCAGCGGGACACTGGTCGGTTCCCCCAGGGGCACCGACGTCCCCGACGTGCACGACCGGGACGCGATGGAAGAAGGCGTCCAGCGTCGTCGACACGGTGGTGTCGGTGCCTGCCTGGACCAGCACGAGATCGGGTTCCTCGTCCAACAGATCGTCGAGTTGGTATTTGCCCCCGCGGCCGAGGGTGAAGTCAGGATTGATGTCAAAACGACTCAAAACACATCGGCAGGAATTCGGCTCGGTGCCGGTGACGACCACGACCGGGCGCAGGTCCTGCTGATTTCGCATCGCCAGTACCAACGGCGCCAAGGTGAGCGCTTCGCGCTCCGAACCGAGCACGATGATAACGTTGTGAATCCTCATTGCACCAAATCTCCTCGTCAGGTCCGGGCCATCCTGGAGGCATAACCCCGACGCCATTCGTCAGCCAGACGGAAAAGCTTGAAGGCACCATTCAGCGACCGCATTGCCGACATTCTGAAGGGAGGTCGGCGCAGCGCACACTCGCGGCGGGTGTTCCGTGGATTCGCCGCCACTTTGCGTACGGGAAAATGGCGAGCCAGGAACCGGCCGCGGCCGGCCTTGATGATCGCAAGAACCCCCGACGGTCCTGCGCCCACCACCCAGTCGTGGGCAGCAATAAAGTCCCACCGAACGCGACCAGTGCCGCAGCGGACCCGATCGGATAGCGATCACCCGCCCGAAAGAATTCCTTTCCGGGGCTTCTGGCGAATGCATCGACCTGGTCGCGAATGCCCGCAAGACAGCGAACTGCGTTTGCCTGCGATAAGGAAAAGGCGACGTGCCGCAGACGCAGCTCAGTGGACGGACGAGGACGTTCGGCTGCGCGGCGTCAGCCGGGCGCGACAGTAGCGACGCTGCGGGCGCGTGGTGGACCGGTCACGGGTGTTCCCCCAAACAGGGTAGCCATTGGATGGGCCATAGGCCCTCGTAGAGGGAAGCAGAAGCCCCGCGTTCCGCTGGAACCGCCCCGTCGGTTCTTGCCTATGGGACGAAGTTAACCCGTTGTTGCAGCTGATGGGACAGCCGGGGCCGACGATCACTCATTTGCACCGGATTGGGCGGCAGAATCACCCCGGAGCCACCCCCAGCACCGTCAAAACCGGGCCCGCGAGCAACATCCGATCCGCCGAACAGGTCACGTGCGACCCCCGCGACGCGTCGAATGCTGTGCAACGACTAAGAATCCGCTGCCGAGGTTGCGCCGCGATCGTTTCGCGTGCTAAGTGGCGATGAAGGTCCGTGCTCAGCGGGTGACGATGCTGAAACCTCCTGCTGCGAGGGAGATCCGGACATCAGCACCCTCACGGGTCTGCCGACCGATCAACCGGCCGGCACGGTCGTACGACCGCACGGTGGCGGTGCCGGATCCACCGAGTGGCACCGTGCGCTGCTCGGTGGTCTCCGATTTCGATGTCAGCAGCGCCGTGAAGTGTCCGCCGCCGTCGGTCAGCAGGGTCGCGACCTCCGGCATCACCAGCAGTGCGTCGATCGATGCCGAGTCCGCCCGTGGTCCGCGCGGTCACGGTGACCGGGTTGGCGCCCACCAGGTTGCGCAGGTCGATCGGGATCAGCTCGATCGGCGACGGGGCGTTGCCCTGTGGGCCGACGGCGCCGTACCGAACGGTGCCCAGTCGGGTGCGGCCGACGCTGAACGTGACTCGGGCGTCGGACCCTGGCAGCAGACCGACAACCGGCTGCACCAGCCGCGGCTGGCTGCTGCCGGCCAGGCTCCAGGTCACCGTGCTGCCCGGCGGGCGCGGACACGTACTGCCCGCCGCTCCACTGCGACTCGCCGGTCCACGCCGAAGCCGGCGTGGTCACGGTGGCGCCGCCGGTGCAGCGTGCCGCTCTCCGCCTCGATCACCTGCAGTCCGTCGCGGACCCGGATGGTCGCGGACGCCCGGGCCAGCGCGGCCAGGTCGGGGTTGGCGTCCAGCACCTGCATGGTCAGCAGACCGTGGATGGTCGATTCGGCGCCGGAGTTGGGGTTGACCGTGCCGTCGGCCTGCACGCCGTCCTGGGTGACGCCGGTCGCCGGGTCGTACACCGGGACACCGGAGGCGTTCTGGCCGAAGAACCAGCCGGCCGCGATGCCGGCCAGTGCCGGATCCCCGGTCGGTTGGCTGGCGTCGCCGACGGCGAGCAGGCCCTGCACCCGGGCGTCGGCGCCGTAGGCGATCTGGGTGGCGTCGATCGGTGTCGGCAGCAGGCCGTTGTCCGGTCCGGTGGAGGTCAGCAGTTGCGCGCTGAAGCCGGCCGCGTCATCGATCGCCGGTGTCAGCAGGCCCTTGTCGCCCAGCGCCGTGCTGGCGGCGGCCAGTGCGGCCGGCATGTTGGCGCCCCAGGCGTGCCAGTCGGAGCGGGACAGCGCCCAGGGCAGCAGCGCCCGATAGGGCCAGCTGGTGATCGACCCGGCGGACATCGCGGCGATGCCGCGGGACAGTTGCCGCAGCGCGGTTCGCGCCGTTCGGTCACCGGTGGCCGCGCACATAGGCGGCCAGGCCGAGGACGGCCTCGGAGCTGGCGTCGGCGCCGTCGACGATCAGCCAGTCGGGCACCCGGACGCCGTGGATGATCTGGTAGCGTCCCGTATCGGGTCAGCACGTCACGGTTCAGCGCGGCGATGGCCAGATCCATTCGCGCGCGCAGGAAGCCGGCGAACTCCGGGTCGGTGTCGCGGAAGGCGGCGTAGCCCTCGCCGAGCGCCCACAGGGTGCGGGCCAGCCAGTAGGACGCGCCGGAATCCGACGGGTCCGGCAGTTCGACGGGGGTGGGGGAGGGGTTGAGCGGCCGTCCGGTTGCATCCACAGCACCACCTCGCCGGCCGTCGGCCCGGTCAGCGTCTGCAGGTAGGTCAGCCCGCGAAGCTGCTGGTAGGCCTGCTCTTTCGCGGCCGGATCGCCGGTGGCCCGCCACTGCCGCAGGTAGACGACGGCGGCCCGGGCGATGTCGTCGGCGTCATAGGCGCCCTGCTCGTAGGTGTTGGTGGCCGGCGTCGTAGCGTGCCGCCGCCGACCCGCTCGAACTGGCCGCCGGGGCGGGCGTCGGCGTAGACCCACAGCACCCCGACCGCTTGGTTCGGTGTCCAGGCGGTAGGTGCTGTGCGCGGCGGTGTCCGGCACGACGACCTGGGCGGTGAGGAAATCCAGATGCGCCAGATTGGTCAGCGCTGCTGCCGGTGACGGCGCCGGCCGCGGGTGTGCCGAAGGCCTGCCCCGTCGGGCCGACGCAGGGACAGGCCCAGCGTCACGGTGACCGTCGAGCAGCGCGCCGAGCGCCGCGCGGAGCAGTCGTCATGACGTCACCGGCACGCGTTCGAGCGCGGCCACCCCGATGCGTGAATCGGCCATGCCGTAGAACACGAACAGTGCTGGCCGTCGATCTCCTCGATGGCGGTGGGGAAGACGACGTTCGGCACGATGCCGACCCGTTCGTCGGCCGGTGCTCGGCGCTCAGCAGCGGCTCGCTGGTCCGGGCCAGCACCACCGACGGGTCGTCGGCGGACAGGATCATCGCGCCGGCCGCGTAGTTCACCAGCGGTTGATGGTCGACGCCGGGCAGCAGCTCGCCGGTGACGCCGTGGTGGATCAGCAGCCAGCCCTCCGGGATCCGGATCGGCGGCGGCCCGGCGCCGATCTTCACCGCCTCGAAGTCGAAGGCGGGCAACGCGACCGGCCGGTGGTCGTGCAGGTGGGTCAGCTGCGGCGACGTCGGCGATCACCTCGTCGACCGGCACGTAGGAGATCCAGATTCCCGGCCGATCGTCGGTGACCCCGGCCGGCAGGTAGGTCGCCGATCCCGGGCGCGACCACGTCCAGGTCCCAGGTCGGGCGGTGCAGCGCCGCGAAGCACGGCCGCCCGTCCGGGCCGGGCACCGGCTCCGGGAAGAACACCACGTCCTTGTTGGTGAAGTGGTTGAGATCGGCGTCCAGCGCCTCCTGGTAGCCGAAATGCACCGGGCCCAGTCGTCGCCAGGCGCGCAGGTCGTCGAAACGGCCAGCGACGGGCCGCGGCCCGAGCGGGCCGTAGGCCACGTAGGTCATCACGTGCAGGCCGAGCGCCGGGATCCAGGTGACCCGTGGGTCCTCGACGCCGGCATGGGTTTTCGCCCGCTCCCAGCCGGCGTCGGGCGCCAGCACCACACCCTCGCGCTCGACGCCGACCGGCACCCCGTCGGTCGATCACGACTCGGGCCAGCCCGACCCGGGAGACGTTGCCGGCGGCCACGAGTCGCGGCAGCAGGTACAGCTTGCCGGCCGGCATCCCGGCCGCTGCCCGGGTTCAGCACGCCGTCGACCTCGTGCGGGTTGGTCAGATCCGGCGTCATCACCACCCCGAGCCGGCGCAGTGCGTAGGGGACCGTGCTGCGTGGAGCGTCGACTGCTGAGCGGTGCGGTCGGGGATGCGGTGTGCACGGTCATCAGCCCTTCACGCCCGAGCCGAGGTCGGTCGAGACGAAGTGTCGTTGGAAGATCAGGAACAGACCGACCGCGGGAATGGCCAGCACGCAGGCGCCGGCCAGGATGGCGCCGTACGGGTTGGCCGTGGTGGTCGGACTGGACGGTGGAGATGTAGTTGGCCAGCGACACCGCCAGCGGCTGCTTGGATTGCTGCTTGGTGATCAGGAACGGCCAGAGGAATTCGTTCCACGGACCGATGAAGGTCAGCAGCACGGCGGTCAGCAGCGCCGGTCGGACCAGCGGCAGCGCGACCGACCACAGGGTGCGCAGCTCGCCGGCCCCGTCGATCCGGGCGGCCTGGAACAGTTCCGGCGGCAGTTGCAGGAAGTACTGCCGGAAGATGAACACCGCGGTGGAGTTGATCGCGAACGGCAGGATCATCCCGAGATAGCTGTCGCCGAGACCGTAGTCGCGGGCGATCAGCACGTAGAGCGGGATCATCAGCAGCTGGAACGGGACCACCAGCACCAGCAGCATCGTGAAGAACAGCGTGCCCTTGCCGCGGAAGTGCAGCATGGCCAGGGCGTACCCGGCCAGCACGCCGAAGACCACGGTGCAGAGCAGCACGCCGCCGGTGAAGATGCCGGAGTTCAGCAGCGACTGCGGGAGGTTGAGCGCGGCGTTGATCTGCACGTAGTTGTGGAAGGTCAGGTTCGACGGCTGCGGGAAGGCGCCGGCGACCGTGGTGTTCGGCGTCGTCTGCAGCGAGCCGACCAGCATGTAGTAGAAGGGGAACAGGAAGACGAGGGCGCCGACGAACAGCGCCGACCATCATCAGCGATGGCGCGGCCCTTGGAGACCGGTGCGACGGTCGTCTCGCGCCGCGCTCGGCGCGTCGGATCCGCCGGCGGCGGTCGCGGTCGGCGGCTGGCTGCTGTGCGAGATGGTGCGTCATGTTCCCTGCCTCTCGGTGATCCGCCGGCTGACCAGCGCGATGATCAGCACGACGATGACCAGCACAACGCCGATGGCGGAGGCGATGTCGGGCTTGCCCTGCTGAATGCCCTGCTGGTACATCAGCAGGACCGGCGTGGTGGAGGCGCCGTCCGGGCCGCCGCCGCCGGTCAGCAGGTACGGCTCGGTGAACAGGTTGGCGCCGGTGACGATGGCCAGCAGCAGCACCAGCGCGGTGGCCGGACGGACTCCGGGCACGGTGACCGAACGGAAGCTCCGCCACGCGCCGGCGCCGTCGACGGACGCCGACTCGTACAGCTCCTTCGGCACGTTCTGCAGCGCGGCCAGATACAGCAGGATGAAGAATCCCAGCTGCTTCCAGGTCACGAACAACGCGATCGATGGGCATCGCCCAGGTCGAGCTGACCAGCCACGACGGGTCGGGCGCCAGCGGCCCGAGGATCTGGTTGACCAGCCCGTCGGAGCGGAACAGGAACAGCCAGACCGCCACCACCGCGACGCTCGCCGTGACGTAGGGGACGTAGTAGGCGGCGCGGAAGAAGGTCCGGAACCGGATCGCCCGGTTCAGCGCGACGGCCAGTCCCAGCGAGAGCGCCACCGTCAGCGGCACGTTGATGATCAGGAAGATCCCGACGTGCAGGAAGGACGCCAGCACGGCCGGATCGGTCAGGATGGTCTTGTAATTGTCCAGCCCGACGAACGGGTGCGGGACGGTGACGCCCGGGCGCGGTGAAGTAGTAGTCGTGGAACGACATCCACACCGCGAAGCCGAGCGGGAAGGCGAACACCACCCCGATGAACACGACATACGGTGCGGTCAAGAGCATCCCGATCGGCTGCCGGCCGAAGATCCGGGTCCGCAGCGGAATCCGGTGCTGCGGGACCGCCGGCCCGGCGGCCGCAGCCGCCGGGCCCAGCGATCGGGTGGCCGATGCGGTCACGACTGCCCGGCCAGTGCGTCCACCTTGGTGGCGGTGTCGGTCAGCGCCTGCTGGACGTCGGTCTTGCCGAAGATGACCGCGTTGGTCCAGGCATCCCGGAAGGTCTGCCAGATCTCGACGGAGTTCGGAACGTTCGGCACCTCAACGGTTCTCGCGGCCTGCTCGGCGAACTCGGTGTACTTCGGGTTGGCGGCGAAGTACTCGGGGTAGGTCGTCACCAGGTCCGTGCGCAGCGGCATCTGCCCGGTCAGGGTGAGCAGCTGGCCGTCCTGATCCTCCGACGTGCTGAACTTCAGGAAGTCCCAGGCGGTGGCCTGGTTGGTGCACGACGCGTACATGCCGACGTTCTTGGCGTCCGAGAAGGTGTGGATCTGATCGGCTGCGGTGCCGGTCGGCGGTCGGGACCGGCACGACGCCCCAATCGACCTTGCCCTCGTAGGCCGTGATCGCCCACGGTCCGACGATCGCCATGGCGGCCTTGCCGTCGGCGAAGGAGTCACCGGTGTAGGTCTCGTTGCCGGCCAGCTTGTCCGCGTACATCTGCTTCCAGAAGTTCGCCACCGCAACGCCTTCCGGTCCGGCGAACTGGCTCTTGGCGTCCTTGACCAGCTGCGTGCCGCCGGTCGCGGCGGCGAACAGCGGGTAGAAGTCGAACCAGGACTGGAAGAACTCGCTGCTCGGCGCCGGGTAGATCGCGTACGGCGCGGCCCCGGACGAGACGAGCTTCTTGCTGGTGGCCAGGAACTCGTCGTAGGTGGCCAGTGGCGGGCTTTCCGGATCGATGCCGGCCGCCGTCATCATCGGCCTTGTTGTAGAAGATCATCACCGGGTTGGATTTCCAGGGCAGCTGGTAGTAGTTGCCGTCCGGTGACTTGTACTGCTGGGCAAGCTCTCCGCTGCGGGTCTCGATGTAGGACGTGCCGTCGGCGAAGCTGCTGAGGTTGATCAGCCCGCCCTGCTTCTGGAATCCCGGGACGGCGGCCGGGGAGGTGTTGTAGATCAGGCACGGCTCGGTGCCGGCGGTGATGGCCGCGCCGATGACCTCCTCGGAGGACTTGCCGGCCGGAATCTCCTGCGCCGTGACCACCTGGTCGGGGTTGGCCGCGTTCCAGGCGTCGACCACCTGCTTGCCCCAGGCGATTTCCTGGGCATTGTTGGAGTACCAGATGGTGATCGGTCCCTTGGCCGTCGCGGCGTCGCTGCTGGTGCCGCCGCCGGAGCCACAGGCGGTGAGCACCAGGGCGCCGGCGAGGACGGCGGCCGCGGCGTATCTGGAGGGTCGGGTGCGGAGGGGTCGCTTCATTGCGGGTCCTTCTCTGTTCGGCGCGGAATACTCTTGGTCGGGGTTCCGGCGCGGTGCCTCGGCGGGGTTCCGCCGAGCGGTGATTCAGCTGGTCGCGCTCCTGCGCGGTGGTTGCTGCGCGGGCGCCCTGGGACGGGGCCGGTGGAGGCGCGGGTGACGAATTGTGCTGCGGGCAGATATATGTCGGCGACGGGCCGTCCCTCGGTGCGGGTGAGCAGGGCGGTCGCCGCCGCCATGCCCCAGCCATAGACATCGGTGTGCACGGTGGTCAGCGGTGCGGTCAGGTAGGCGGCGATCTGGCTGTCGTCGAAGCCGACCACCGACAGATGGTCGGGCACCAGCACCCCGCGCTGCCGGGCGGCCGCGATCCCGGCGACCGCCATCAGGTCGTTCGCGTAGAGGATTGCGGTCGGCGGAGCCCCGGCGCCGAGCAGGTCCAGGGTGGCCGCCGCACCGCCACCCGCGCTGAAATCCGCCTCCACGACGGGTCCGCCGGGCAGCCCGGACTCGCGGAGCGCGTCCGCCCAGACCTGGCGGCGGTGCGCGGCGTGCAGGTAGCTGCTGGGCCCGCCGATGTGCCCGATGCTGCGGTGACCGAGCTCGACGAGATGGTGGACCGCGTCGCGGACCGCCGGGCCGTCGTCGACGCAGACGGCAGTGGCGGTGGTCGGATCGGCGGCCTTGTTGAGCGTCACCGCGGGCAGTCCGAGGTCGTCGAGCAGCGCAGGTCGCGGGTCGTCGACGCGAAGATCGGTGACGAAAACGCCGTCCACCCGGCCGGTCCTGGCCAATTCTCGATAGGCCTCGCTCTCCGCCTCCTCGTCGGCGACCAATCGGACCAGCAGGAAGATTCCGGACGGCGCGACGGCCGACTCCACCCCGGCGATGAACGCCGGGAAGAACGGGTCCGACCCGAGGGTGTCGTGCGAGCGGGCCATCACCAGGCCGAGGTTGCCGGACCGGCGGAAGGACAACGCCCGGGCCGTCGAGTTCGGTGTGAAGCCAAGCTCCTCCGCGACTTGCAGCACGCGGTCGCGGGTGGTCTGGGAGACCCCGGGGCGACCGTTGAGGGCGAAGGAGACGGCCGCCTTCGATACTCCGGCGCGCGCGGCGACGTCGGAGATCGTGGGCTTCGTCGCCATCTCGCCGTCCTGTCGTCTCGTCCCGCCATATTGTCCAGGTCTACTAAATAAACCGGTTTAGGGATGGTATGTCAATAGGCTGTCTGATTCGGGGGATTGGTCCATTAGGCGACGTTGTTGCTGCGTCCGCCATCGATGATCGTCGAATGTCCAGTTCGGTGTGACGCATCCGGGGTGGCGCGCTGAGGCCACGACCGGGTGTCGGCGTGGCGCGCCGGCGCCGCGAGCGATCGGGACCGCCTGGGTTCGGCGCAACCGGCCCGATCATCGCCACAACGGGAGCGACTACTCCACAACGTCCGGGACGTTGTACAGACCCCACTGTGGTTGTGGCGACGGCGATCTCGGGAGGGGTACTCGGAGCCCCATCCCGGTCCCGCGGAGCACCACCACCGCCGCCACCAACGCGCGGGCACCGGCCGGCCCTACCCTGCCCGACCGCATGAGCCCGGCCGACCTGGCGCGGTGCCCTCGCCGGGCCGGGATCCGCCCGGCCGGGCCCCGCCGACCGAGTACCCACACTCAGCCCGGCAGGTCACCCAGCTCGACCACCAGGGCCCGATGATCCGACAGCGGCAATTCGGGCGCACTGCTGGCCGTGACGTCGCCGAAGCCGCCGCGCAGCAAGATGTGATCCAGCTGTCGATCCGGCTGGTCCACCGGAAACGTGGGGTGCTCGGCGAGTGATCGATACCCGGTGATCCGCGCGGGACGAGGGGCCGGCATGTTCAGGTCACCCATCAGCAGCACCGGATCGGCGAATGCCGCCAGGTCGTTCCGGATCCTGATCAGCTGCCGACGTCCCCAACCCGGCACGAAGGACAGGTGCGCGTTGGCCACCACCAAGGTGCCGGCCGGCGTCCGGAACTGCCCGATGATCACCGACCGCGGCTCCTCGTGCACGACGATCACCTTGCGCGGGCCGGGCAGCCACAGGGGAAACCGCACCGGGATGCGCGGCAGCCGGAGAACCTGCCAGCTGTCCGCCGGATAGCGCGACAGCAGCGAGATGCCGTACGCCGCGGTGTCCGGCCGCTCCGAGCCGGTCGCGGCCATCCACGTGGCCCCCGGTGTGCCCGAGAGCGCGGCAACGAACCGGTGGGTCGACCGCGCCCATCGCGTCCGCCGCGACCGCGGTCAGGTCGGCCAGTTGCGAGCGCGGCTGCAGTCGGTCGACCTCCTGCAGGGCGAGAATGTCGGCGTCCAGGTCGCGCACGGCGTCGGCCAACCGATCCAGATCGACCAGCCCGTCCGACGGGGATCGCCCGTGCAGGATGTTGAACGTCGCCAGTCGCATGCATGGCAAGGTACCCACCATGACCAGGCACGCAGCGACAGATCCTGGCCGGTCAGCGTCAACAACGCGGGACGCTGTGCCACCCGCAGCTGTGGAGAACATCACGTTTCAACCGAACCCAAGCGGAAAGAAGCTCTACCGGCCAGGGTTTCGCGAACTCGGACTGTCGGTGCCAATGCCTACTGTGGCGGCCATGACTCAGTACATCGACAGTTCAGACACCACCGGCGCGCGGAGTGACGACGACGCCCAAGAGGACATTCAGGTCGCCCGGGGCGACGATGCCGAGGGCGCCGTCGGCAGTGCCGCACCGGCCGTTGACGAACCTGCCGCCGGCGACCGGCCGGACACCCTCGGCGGTACCCGGCCGGACCCTGCCAGCTCGGCCAGCAAGGATCCATCGGAGTGGGTGACGGGTGACGAACCGATCACCGGTCCGCAGGCCAGCTACCTGGACACGCTGGCCCGCGAGGCCAACGAGGAGATTCCGGCCGACATCACCAAGGCGGAGGCCTCGGAACAGATCGATCGGTTGCAGGCCAAGACCGGACGCGGCCGCTAGGTCAGCCTGCGTTCCGGTCTCGCGCGACTGCCGCCGCGATGCGGACGCCGAGATCGGCCAACTCGTCGAGAATGAGCGACGCCCCCCACACCTGGTCGCGCTTTCGATTGGTGAGCGGGCGCAGCACGCCGGCGTCTCGGAGCCTCGCCAGGGCCGCGTACGTACTGCTCCTTGGCGCGTCCATGGCGTTACAAGCGTCCTCCGACGACAGGATTGGGCGAGATGGCAGCATGGCCAACAGTTCTGCAGCGGCGCTGCCTGCTCGAATGGGCCCGGTCATGTCGCGCCACTGAGTCGGTGTGTCGCGTAGTCGTTGCGCGGTGACCCGGGACTGCGACGCTGCGACCCGAGCACCGGCGGCGAAGGATTCAACCAATGGCCGGACCTGGCCTCGGCGGTAGCCAGTGAGCAGGTCGAAATACCGGTCGCGGTGCGCAACCAATGCCGACGCCAACGGCACGACCACACGGGTGGTGGTGCCGCGGCGCCGCAGGATGGTGTTGATCAGAGCACGACCGATCCGGCCGTTCCCGTCGGTGAAGGGGTGAATCGATTCGAACTGAGCGTGTGCGATGGCCGCCTGGACCAGCGTCGGCAGGTCGTCGCGATTGGCGAAGCCGATCAGATCGTCGAGATAGCCTTTGATCGTGTCGGGTGGCGGCGGGACGTAGAGCGCTCCGCGAGGCGAATAGTCGCTCCCACCGATCCAGTTCTGCGTGTCGCGGACCCGTCCGGCATAGTCGGCCTCGAGCGGGTCGCCACGCATGAGCGCCTCGTGTGCGGCGGTGATGGCATCCAGCTCCACCCGGCCATTGCGCCGCACGTCGCGGATCATCGTGTCGAGCGCCGTCGTGGCGGCCACCATCGACACCGCGGACGGGTTGCTCCTGATGCCATGCAGGGCCCGGGCGTAGTCGTCCAGGCCCGCTTCGACTGCCTCGATCTTTGACGAGGCGACCGACTCGGTCCGTAACAGCAGCACACCGAGCGCCTCCAGGTCGGTGCCGTGTACACCGTCCAGTCCGGAGATCTCGCGCGTTGCCGATTCAACGTCCGCGGCCAGCGCGGAATCGATGGTGAGCTGCTGTCCGGCGATCAGCGGCGGCAGCCAGACCGTGACCTGCCGCAGCGTTCGGTCCTCCCTGGTGCCACCACGGCGGGATTGTTGCCACGGCCTGGTCTGATGGTCGTGCGGAGGCCACCCAGGCGCGCTGTGGTGGTCTGTCGGGGCCAGGATGAACCCTCCGCTCAACTCGGACTGACCCGCGTCGCTAGTCCGCTTTAGACTACCTAAGTCGGACTAGCGCGCGAGTTGATCCGAGAAAGTCGTCCTTGCCGCGCTGCGGCCGGGCCTCACGACCGGCGGGCCGAACCACGACGACGTGACTTGAGCGTCGTGTCCGCGGACGCCACCTTGGCCGCCCGGGCGATCCGGCCGTGCGACACCTCGGCCGCAAGGAGGTCAATGGTGGCGATGTCCTCGCTGAGCTCCATCCGCATCATCGCCGGCGCCGCCTGCAGCATCCCGGTCGCCAGGTCCCTGGCCCTGGACAGCTCGCCGAGTGCCGCTACCGCATTCCCGCCCGACATATGTTCGGCAGCAGCGCGTTTGGCCCGTTGGGTGTGGAGGTACGCGAGCTCACTGCGGACGGTCGGATCGGGAATCCGACCCGCGGCCTGGTCGCCCGGCAGCACGTTGACGTGGACCGGCACCGTGACCGAATGCTGCACCAGGGCCGGCAACTCCACCCAACCGAAGTCCATCGAAGCGACTTCGGTCAGCCCGAGCGCGGCCACCCCCGGGACGTCGAAAGTAACGACCAGTCGCCGGGTTTCGCCGGCGTAGAACGACCCGAGTTCCACCAGGACGCCCTCGGTGGTGACAACGGTCGGCATGTCGTTGACCACCAGCAGCTGTTTGCAGGCCGGCGCCATCCGGATGAACATCGAGGCGGCCTGCACGGATTGGGCCAACAGCCCGTCGATCTCGCCGGCAATGGCGGCGATGGCGTCGTCGGCATGCTCGGCGAACAGTTCGCTCCCGGTGCCGCCGGCGGCGATGGCCCGCATCAGCGTCTCGTCGTACCCCAGCCCGAAACCGAGGGTGGAGGTGGTCACCCCGTCCTGGTTCGCCTTCGCGGCCAGCCCCCGCAGCTGTTCGACATCGGTGATCCCGGCGTTCGCATGGCCGTCGCTGATCAGCAGAACCGATGCGCCCGCGGTGGTTTTCGCCCGGCGCGCCTCCTGCAGCCCACGCAGGTATCCCGCCGACAGGTTGGTGATGCCGCGGGGTTGGATGCCCGCGATCCGTTGCTTCGCGGCATTCTTGTCCGTCATCGGTGCGGCCGCGATCTCGATCTTGACCTCGTCGTCGAAGGTGACCAGTCCGAACCGATCCGCCGGGTCGAGCCGGTCCACCAGTGCAGACAATGCCGCCTTGGCCCCGTCCAGCCGGCCCGCGGCCATCGAACCGCTCCTGTCCAACACCACCACCAACGTTCGGGGTGAACGCTCCGCCGCGGGCTCCGGGGTCGGCGCGGTCAATTCGACAAGCAGCGACACCTGGTCATCACGCTCGAAGGCGATGACGTCCAGATCGAGCTGAGTGGTGATGTGCATGGCTTCCTCCAGGATCGCGGAACACTGCGTTATGCTCTGAGTAGAAGCGTAATGCGCAGCGCAGAGTTATGCAAGGAGCATTGATGGCGACCAACCCGAAGACCGGTAGCGAGGAATTCGGCGAACTGCTCCGGCAGAGCCGGGAACGGCTGGGAATGAGCCGACGCGACCTGGTGGAGGCCACCGGCCTCTCCTATCCGTACATCTCCCAGCTCGAAACCGGTTACCGGCAGCCGTCTCCCGCCGCGATCCAAAAGCTGGCCGACGCGTTGCAGCTGAGCCTGGACGACCTGTTCTCGGCCATGGCCAAGGGGCGCCGCGACGAAGTGTCGATGAACCTGGAACCGGAGCGCTCAACGGGCTGGGTGCGCAACGCGAGCTTCACCGGAGCGGGCGGCGGGGCCGCTGCGGCGCCGCGGGCGTTCGGTAGGCGGATGGCGGCACCGATGCCGTCCAGCCCACCGATGGACGTGCCAGCGCAGGTGGACATCCAACCCGAGGCCGCCCCGCTGCAGGTTGAGCATGATCTTGAGGTGCCGTCATCGCCGGAGATCGACGCCGACGCTGTTGTCGAACGGGCCGTCGACCTGATCACCGCGCTGCCTGCGCCGCTCCGCCTGGAGACGATGGCCCGACTGCAGGCCGAGGTCGTGCAGAGCGTGATCGATGACGGCCTTCGAAACGGGCTCGAGAGGTGAGCAGCGCCAGGCGATTCGGGCTCTGGACGGCGGTGAGTTGACCGGTCACTGGACCCCGACTGCGGGGCGTCGGCGCGAACCATGGGGGCATGGTGCCGGGCCCGCGGAACGGATCCGCTCCGCAGGCCGGGCGAAAGGTAGCTAGAGCACTACCTTTTCGTTCTCGCCGCCGTCGTACCGCTCGCCGGTCACCTTCGACTTGACGAAGCTGATCACCGATGCGATCCGGCCACCGGGGGTGTCCCAGTACTCGGCGGTGTGACCGTTGAACTTGATCAGCACGATGCTGGGATCCTCCGGGCCCTGCGGCAGCCAGGCCTCGACCCACGGGTTCCACAGCTCCTTGGCCTTCGCCGTGTCGTCGACGATCTCGGCGTCGCCGTCCAGTGAGATCCAGGTGTCGCCCGACGTGAGGGTCAGCCCGACGTGCGGGTCGGCGGCGATGTGCGCCACCTTGCGGGAGCCGCGTTCGGCGAAGAACCACAGGTCACCGTCGAACTCGACCTCCTGCTGGGCCATCGGGCGACTGACGAAATGACCGTCGGGCCCGATCGTGGTCATCATGCCGATGCGGATGTCCTTGGTCAGCTCGGCAACCTTGGTGACGTCCGAATCTGTTTCCGTCATGGAGATTTCCTTCCGAATGCTGGATTGCGCCTGCGACGCCGTCGCAGGAAACAAGACCGCGACTCAGTGTCCACCGCGCGGTCAGCACTCAATTACCCCGAAATGACGGCCGTCAATCCGACGGCCCAACCCGCTCAGTCGCCGACCGGGGCAGCCTTCCAGATCCGATCGAGGTAGTCCCGGATGGACCGGTCGCTGGAGAAGAACCCGGACCTCGCGACGTTCAGCACCGCGCTGCGGGTCCAGGCCCGTTCGTCCCGGTAGGCGATCTCGACGAGATCCTGTGCCTCCACATAAGCCTCGTAGTCGGCGAGGGCGAGGAATCGGTCGTGGTTGACCAGCGAATACACCAACGGGGCGAACGTCTCGCGGTCACCACCCGAGAACACGCCGGATGCGATCGCCTCGATCGCCTTGCGCAGGAACGGATTCGACTCGTACTGCTGCTCGGGGTGGTAGCCGGTCTCGACCAGCGACTGCACCTGCGGCTCGGTGAGGCCGAACAAGAAGAAGTTCTCCGCGCCGACCAGGTTCAGGATCTCCACGTTCGCGCCGTCGAGGGTGCCGATGGTCAACGCCCCGTTCAGCGCGAGCTTCATGTTCCCGGTTCCGGACGCCTCCTTTCCCGGCCAGCGAGATCTGCTCGGACAGGTCGGCCGCCGGAATCAGCGTCTCGGCCAGGGTCACGTTGTAGTTCGCCGGGAACGCGATGCGCAGCCGGCCCGCCACCTTCGGGTCGGCATCCAGCACCCGGGCGACCGCGTTGATCAACGCGATGGTGTCCTTGGCGATCCGGTAGCCCGGCGCTGCCTTGGCGCCGAAGATCGTCACCCGCGGCACCAGGTCGATCTCCGGGTTCTCCTGAATCCGCTGGTAGAGCGTGATGATGTGGAGCAGCTTGAGGGTCTGCCGCTTGTACTCGTGCAGTCGTTTGACCATCACGTCGTACAGGGCATCCTCGGGCAGCGTGATGCCGTCGCGGCGCTGCAGCAGCGTCGCCAGCCGGGCCTTGTTGGCCGTCTTGATCTTCGCGAAGGCGTCGAGGAAGCCGTCGTCATCGGCGAAGGGCTCCAATTCGCGCAGTCGCTCCAGATTCGACAGCCAGCCGTCGCCGATGGTGTCGGTGATCAGACTGGACAGGCCCGGGTTGGCCAGCGCCATGAAGCGTCGCGGGGTGACGCCGTTGGTGACATTGGTGAACTTCTCCGGCCAGTGGTTGGAGAAGTCCGACAGCACGTTGTCCCGCAACAGCTGGCTGTGCAACTCCGCGACGCCGTTCACCTTGGATCCACCGACGGTCGCGAGGTATGCCATCCGCACCGCCCGCTCGGGATGCTCCTGGATGATCGACATCCGCCACACCCGGAGCACGTCGTCGGGATAGGCCTCCCGCAGCTCGGCGAGGAACTCGTCGTTGATCCGGTAGATGATCTCCAGGTGCCTGGGCAACAGCCGGCCGAGCAGGTCGACCGGACCACACCTCGAGGGCCTCGGGCAGCAGGGTGTGGCAGGTGTAGGCGAAACACTGCCGGGAGATGTCCTTGGCGACCTCCCAGTCCATCCCGCGCTCATCCACCAGGATCCGGATGAGTTCCGGGATGGCGATCACCGGGTGGGTGTCGTTGAGCTGGAAGATGACCCGTTCGGGCAGCCGCTTCAGGTCGAAACCCGGAGGCAGGACGTTGTCGATGTAGTCGCGGATCGAGCAGGCCACGAAGAAGTACTGCTGCTGCAGCCGCAATTCCTTGCCCTGCGGCGTCGAATCCTCGGGATAGAGCACCTTGCTGATGTTCTCCGCGAAGGCCTGCGAACGCACCGCCTGCAGATAGTCGCCGGTGTTGAACACGTGCAGGTCGAACGCCTGCGTCGCCTTGGCGCTCCACAGCCGCAGGGTGTTGACACTGCCGGTCCGGTAGCCGGGGACCATGTAGTTGTAGGGGATCCCGATGACCTCCCAGCCGTGGTTCCACCGCGACCGGGTGACGCCATCCGCGTCCTCGTAGTGCTCGGTCTCGCCCGCGAACCTGACCTTGACCCCCATCTCCGGATGCGGGAACTCCCACGGTGAGCCGTTGGCGAGCCACGAGTCGGGCTGCTCGACCTGCGAGCCGTCGACGAACGTCTGACGGAAAATGCCGTACTCGTAACGAATCCCGTAGCCGACGGCCGGAATCCGCATGGTCGCCAGCGAATCGATGAAGCACGCGGCCAACCGGCCGAGGCCCCCGTTACCCAGGCCCGGCTCGACCTCCGCCTCACGAAGGGTGTTCAGATCGATGCCCAGACCCGCCATCGACTTCTCGGCGATCTCGGTCAGGCCGGACGCCAGCAGCGAGTTGTCCAACTGCCGGCCGAGCAAATATTCCGCCGACAGGTAGGCAACCACCTTGGCCTTGGCCTGCATCTGCGCGCCGAGTGTCTCCAGCCAGCGCGACATCAGCTGCTGGCGAACGGTGCGGGCCAGCGCGTAATACAGGTCGTTCTTCGTCGCGCGGGCCAGGGCCACCCCCTGGCCGAACTGCAGGCGCTTGAGGAACTCCTGGGTGAACTTCTCCACGTCGTTGAGGTCGGATTGAACGATGGCGGGGCGAGTGGCTTCGGGCACTCACGGATCGTAGCGAGGTGGGACCACGGGTGATCGGTGACGCCCGCCGCGGCGGCCCGCCGGGGCGTCACCGCGGATACCGGGCACGCGTGAAGTGCTGTGGCACGGACACAGTTGCGGGGCGCCGGGTTGCCACCCTTGGGTCCGGCGTGATGTAGACCACACCTTTGGCGCGGCAGGCTCCGCTTGGCTGGTCCGCCGGGGGCGTCAGGCGCGGCCGTCCTTGGGTCTGCGGATCTTCGTCGCGAACTCCGCCACCTTCTCCCGGTTCCGCGGGTCGGTGACGACCTCTTTGGCCTTGCCGATCACCATCTGGCCGGTTGGGCTGCGGATGAAGGCGACTATCGCGCCCACTGACGTAAATTTCTTCAGCACGCTCACGTGCACTCCCTTTGGGTTCATCGGTTTCTTTGTGCAAGGTTGTGCCTCGTCAGTACCCGCTCCGACGCCGATGAAAACCCGCCGCTGACTCAGGGCCGGCGTCGCGCGTGTGCTATCCCGCCTGCAGCGGCAGTGCGTTGGTTCGCACGTTGCGGATGCTCTGGGTGAGTACCGCATTTCCGCGCGTGGTGATCACGCAGCCCGGGGAACCTGAGCCGGGATCGGATGTGGGGATGGCCGTGACCTTCAACCGATCGGAGACATCGTTGTATGTCCGGCTCAGGTAGGCCGTCGCGGCGGCTTCGCAGTCGTCCGTGTCGGGTGCGGGCACGCCGAGCGAACCGATGAACTCACCGGTGTGCGGCACGTCGCAGCCGACTTCGGTCGGCGTGGTTCGGTCGTCCCGACACAACCGAAATTGGCTCCCGGCAGTGGGGTCGTCGGTGACCGACAGGATGCCTTTGATCGTTGCCGAACGGTCGGCGTCGCTGTGGTCGGCGACAAGGCACGCGTGCTCGTCCGAAGCTGTGAACTGAGCGCGCAGGATGTCGAGGTCAGGATTCCCGCCCAGGTAGGGCAGGGCCACGGCGGCGTTGCATTCGGTGGCGCCGGTGGCCACGACCTCAAACCGGTGGACTGCCGTACAGGGCAAGGGCTGACGCTCGGCGCTCAGACAGTCCCCGACCGCCAGCGCCGGCACCACGTCCTGCGATGTCGATGACGGCGGACTTTCCTCGCTGGTGGGGTCAACGGTGCTCGGCACTGACGTCTCGGCCGTGGTGACCGCGGGCTGGGCGGGCGACGACACGGAGTTGGACGTGGCTGCGCCGGCCGTGGGCCCCGGTTGGCTGGAGAACAGTATCGGGTAAGCAAAGCCGATGATTCCGACGACCGCGGCCAGTGTCCCGATGATTGCCGTTGCGAGTTTCCAGCGCGGATGCTCCGATACTCGCTCGGAGAAACTCGGCCTGGCCCGGTTGGCAGACTCGGGAGGCGCGCCGTTGCCGGCGCCGCCGGAGGCATCGGGAGTGCTCGGGTCGTTGCCCATCAGGAAACGGTGAGGCCCTCGACGACCGTCGTCACGCCACCTGATACGCATTTGGTGGGATCGAGGTGAAACTGAAGTTTCAGCGAATTCGCGTCGGTGATGTCCTCGTCGAACGGCTGGACGACGTCGAAGGGAACGCTCTGGCTGTCGATCTTCGTGCCGTTCTTGACGATATCGACGACGACGGAGTTATCGGACGTCTCCGAGTTGTTGGCCTGGCCGACTTTCATCTTGAGGTTCGTGAATCGATGGGCCAATCGGAGCTCGAGTTCGAACGGCACATTCTGGCAGCCTCCCAGAACCGTCGCCATCCCGAAGACGTTGCTGGTGTCGGAGATGTCGTACCGCTCCTCTTTCCACGTTCCGGTGGTCGCGAAGATGTCCGACAAACCGAGCGTGCGCCCGCTGGCACTGGTCGGTAGTACCTGTGGGCCAGTGCTTTCGGGTTCCGTCGATTCGCTGCTGCGGGTGGTCGTGTTCGCACTTGCGGGGCTCGAACTCGACGTGGTCGATGTCGTGGTGCTGCTGGACTTTGTCGTCGACGGTGCGGTCGACGACGACGACGATGATTGCGAGGTCGATGTCGGCGAAATGCTCGACGACGATGGCGTGACCGACGGCGCGGGGGCCGGATCGCCGGACTGGGTCGGTGACGAACAACCCGCGATGAACGTGAAGCCGGCGCCCAGGATCAATGCAGCCCTGGCAATGCTGCTTCCACCTTTACGCGCTGCCCCGCCCCGGCATGTGCTCGAATCACCGTTGAGCCAACTCATACCGTGCCCCCCAATTGGCGTAACGCGCCAAAGACCTGCATCAGCGGAGAGTCGAGAACTCTCGTAAGAAGAGTTGATATCACACTGTCGCGGCAGAATGATAGCCGTGCGTAAACATCGTCCGGCTATCCCGGCACCTTTTCGAGCCTCTATCTGAAGAACTCATCGGCGCCCCGACCAGTGGACGACCGAACGTCGGATTATCGATCGAGCACCGGGCCATGACGAACTCCGACGATCGGCAGCCGCAACGCGCCCGGTGCACCTTCCGGGACCAACGGGTTCGCCGGCGCGACCGCCCGCACCCGGACGTAGGTGGACCCGATCGCGGGACGAGGGTCATGCTCACCGCGATTGGGCCACAGCGCCATCGCCCGCTCGGCCTGTGCGGTGATGGTGAGTGACGGGTTGACCCCCAGGTTCGCCGACACCGCGGACCCGTCGACGACGTGCAGGCCGGCGTGACCGAAGACCCGGTGATAGGCGTCGATGACGCCGTGCTCGGCGTCGGCGCCGATGCAGCAGCCGCCGACGAAGTGCGCCGTCATGGGCGCGTCGACGAGGTCACCGAGCTGACCCATCGGGACGCCGCCGATCCGCTCGGCGATCCGCCGGGCGGCCTCGTTCCCGGCGGGGATCCAGGTGGGATTCGGCAGCCCGTCGCCCTGCGTGGAGGTCAGCCGCCATCGTCCCAGCCTCGACCTGACCCCACGGACGGTGATCGAGTTGTCCACCGACTGCATGACCAGCGCGATCGCGCCACGTTCCGATGACCGCCGGACGTTCAGCGTCCGCAGCGCGTCCGCCGGCCTCCGCGCGACGGTGCGCAGCCAGACCTTCCACCGGGGTGTGCCCTCGACTCCGTCGGTGAGCACCGTGCCGAGCAGCGCCATCAGGTTGCTGCCACGGCCGTACCGCACCGGTTCGATGTGGGTGTTCGCGTCGGGATGGAAGGAGGAGGTGATCGCGACGCCCCTGGAGAAATCGACGTTCCGCAACGGAGCGGTCGCGCCGACCAGCGATTCCGAATTGGTCCGGGACAGGCGCCCAAGCCGTGCGGACAAGGCCGGTAGCGTGCCGTCGTCACGCATGCGGTGCAGCAGCCGCTGCGTGTTGAAGGCGCCGGCAGCCATCACGACGTGCTCGGCGGTGAAGGTCCGCCGGTCGCGCGCGAACGGTCCGGTCCGCACGGTTTCGACCGCGTATCCGCCGCCCCGGAGGGGCCGGACTGCCGTGACCGTGGTCATCGGGTGGACCGTGGCGCCCGCCGTTTCGGCCAGGCCGAGGTAGTTCTTCGGCAGGGTGTTCTTGGCGTTGTGCCGGCAGCCGGTCATGCATTCGCCGCATTCCCGGCAGCCCGTCCGCGGCGGGCCCGCACCGCCGAAATACGGATCCGGCACGGTGACGCCGGCCGGCGCGCCGAAAAACACCCCCACCGGGGTGAGCCGGAACGTGTGCCCGACGCCCATGTCCTGCGCGACGCCGGCGAACACGTCGTCCAGCGGCGACCGGTGCGGCACCTGAGCCACCCCGAGCATGCGCGACGCCTGGTCGTAGTAGGGCGCCAGCTCGCTCGCCCAATCGGTGACGCCGGCCCATTGCGGGTCGTTGAAGAACTCGGGCGGCGGCACGTACAGGGTGTTGGCGTAGTTCAGCGAGCCGCCGCCCACCCCGGCGCCCGCGAGGATGATCGCGTCGGGCAGCCGGTGGATGCGCTGGATCCCGTACAGGCCCAGCCGCGGTGCCCAGAGGAATTTGCGCAACCGCCATGACGTCGCCGCGAAGTCCTCGTCGTCAAAGCGCCGACCAGCCTCGAGAACGCCGACTCGGTAACCCTTTTCGGTGAGCCGGAGGGCGGCGACGGAGCCGCCGAAGCCGGACCCCACGACGATCACGTCGTAGTGCCCGCCAGGCCTTGACCGCGTCACTGCGCACCCAACTTCGTCGTGGCAGCGGCCGTTGTCGCTGCCCATTCAGGGTAGGGGCACGCGACGAGAACGCTGGCCAGCGAACGGGGACCTAGGCGATCAGCTCCCGGATCTCGGCCGCGGAGAGGGGCACCCGGGCCACCCCGGATCCGTCGCCCTTGCCCAGCACGTCGTTGAACAACCGGGCCTTGCCGGCCTTGAGCGCCATCACCTTTTCCTCGATGGTGGCCTTGGCGACATACCGGTAGACCATGACGGACTTGGTCTGCCCGATCCGGTGGGTGCGGTCGATGGCCTGCGCCTCGGCGGCCGGGTTCCACCAGGGGTCGAGCAGGATGCAGTAGTCGGCCTCGGTCAGGTTCAGGCCGAAGCCGCCCGCCTTCAGGCTGATCAGGAAGACCGGGGCCGCGCCGGCCTGGAACCGCTCGATCACCTCGGCCCGGTTGCGGGTCTTGCCGTCCAGCTGGCAGTGGCCGATGCCCAGCGTGTCCAGCCGGTCTCTCGCCCTGCCCAGGAAGCGGGTGAACTGGCTGAACACCAGCACCCGGTGCCCGCTGTCCACGATGCTGGCCAGCTGTTCCATCACCACGTCCAGCTTGCTGGATGGGATGTCGGCGTACTCGTCGTCCACCAATGAGGGGTCCAGGCTGAGCTGGCGCAGCATGGTCAGCGACCGCAGGATGAGGAACCTGTTGGCGTCCAACGCGTTCTCGTCCTGGATCAGCCCGAGGATCTTCTGCCGCTCGCGCTGCAGGTGTCGCTGGTACACCTGCTGATGGCGCGGGCTGAGCTCCACCTCGACGACCTGCTCCTGCTTCGGCGGCAGGTCGGTCGCGACCTCCTCCTTGGTGCGGCGCAGCAGGAACGGGCCGACCCGGCGGCGCAACTGATCCAGCCGCGCCGGGGCCTGGCCGCGTTCGATGGGGGACCGGTAGTACTCGGTGAAGCGTCCGGCGTCGGGAAACAGGCCCGGCGCCGTGATCGACAGCAACGCCCACAGCTCGGCCAGGTTGTTCTCCAGCGGGGTCCCGGTGACCGCCAGCTTGAACGTCGTCGGCAGCGACTTCGCGCACCGGAAGCCCTTGGAATGCTGGTTCTTCACGAACTGCGCCTCGTCCAGGATCAGACCGGACCAGGGCAGCGCCGCGTAGGCGCTGTACTCCAGCCGGAACAGCGCGTAGGAGGTGATGACGATGTCGGCGCCGGCCACCACTGTGCCGAGGTCCCGGCCGCGGCGCGAGCGGCCCTCGGTGATCAGCTCGACCCGAAGCTCAGGGGTGAACCGGCGGGACTCGGCGGCCCAATTGGCCATCACGCTGGTAGGCGCGACCACCAGGAACGGCCCGTCCGCAGGCGAGCGCTCCCGGGCGTGGGCGATCAGGCCGAGGGTCTGCACCGTCTTGCCCAGCCCCATGTCGTCGGCGAGGATGCCGCCGAGCCCGCGGACCTGCAGTGACACCAGCCAATCGAAGCCGTCCTGCTGGTAGCCCCGCAGTTCCGCCTTGAAGGTGGCCGGCAACGGCGCGGGCGGCGGCTGCGCCGGCGCGAGGGCGCGGACCCGCTCCCGCCACGCCGTGGCCTGCTCGCCGAGGAGCCCGCTGGCCTCCAGGTCGTCCCACCGCGACGTCGTGTACCTGTCGACCCGCAGGTGGTTCGGCGGTAGATCGTGCAGTCCGCGAGCTTCCTCGATCAGGTTGCGCAGGGTGTCCCACTGACCGCCCGCCAGCGTGAAGTAGGTGCCACTCGGCAGGATGATCACCGGTGAGCCGCCGCTGGCCAGCGCCCTGAAGATCAACTCGAACGGCACCCGCTGCTGATCGACGGTCACCGAAACGGCCAGATCGAACCAGTCGCCGGCAAGTGCGTCATCGCCGTCGACCTCGATCACCGGCTCGCCGGTGGCGACCCGGTAGTCCAGCGGCGTCCCGAAAACCTCCGTGGTCAGCCACGGTATCTCGAGCAGCGCCGGCCACGCGTCGTGCAGGAAGTCGATCGTGTCGGTGCCGGTCAGCGAGCACTCGGGTTCCAGGTGCCGGCCGTCATGGCTGAGCAGGCCGTTCGACAGCACGCCAAGGGAGATGATCTGCTCCAGCGCGGCCCGCATCGCCGCGCGGTCACCGGCGATCAGGCCCCGATCATCGGCCAATTCCCGGTGTCGACCGGCTTCCTCGTCGATCCAGTCCCAGACGACCCGGAGCCCGTGATCGGGCTCGTGGTGAACGCAGACCTGCAGCCGCGGCGCCGCTCGCTCCGGTATTGCTACCGACCCGTCGCTGGATTCCAGCGTCACCATCCGCCGCAGCCGGGGCACGAACTCGGCGAAGAAGCGCTGTTCGTCGCTCTCCGGAACGGGGATCCGTCCCGCCGCGATGAGCTGCCCGAGTTCCTTGGACAGCGTCCGGTGCAGCCGGGCCAGGACCACCCGGCCCGGCGCCGTGATCGGCCCGTCCCGCCAACTGATCAGGCCATGTGCCGGATCGCCGATCAGCCGCATTCGCGACGGGTGCTGCACCTCGCCGTCCAGCCTGATCGTCGGCGTCACCGCGAGGGTTGACGTCCTGGTCACGTCGATCGTCACCCGCGCGGGCTCACCCGCGATCTCGACGTCACCGGTGCCCTGGCCGCCGCGACCGAACTCGACCCCTGTTTCCGCCGCCTGTTCCAGCAGATCCCAGATACCGGGACCGATCTGACCGTTCGCGGTGATCCACGTCGGCGGCGCCTCCCACGGTGTGCGGCGGCCCTGGGCCTCGACGACGGCACGCAGGCACTCGAGTTGGTCGGTCAGGTACTGGCCCGTGTACTGGGCATAACGGAGGTCCCGCCAGGACACTCCGCTGGTCACCCACCGGCCCTTGGCGTTGCGCTGCATCGGCCGGATCCCGATCTGCGCCGGGCTGAGCAGGTTGTCCGGCTCGTTGACCGAGATGGCGAATTGCAGACCCAACAGGGTGCGCTCGCGGGCCGCGTGGTGGGCAATCGCCGGCGGCGTGCCCAGCAGCCGGTTCAACGATCTTTCCCAGGCGGCGGGCTGTGCGGGCAGTGCGGGCAGCGCAAGGACGGTCGACGACGGGCGCGCTCCGCTGATCTGGGCGCCGGGAACGGTGGACATCAGGTGCTTCAGCAGAACCGCTACGCCGTGTTTGCAGTCGGATTCCATCGGGCAGTCGCAGCTGCTCTCGAAGTACTTCACCTCACCGCGGGCGAGGCTGAACCGGACGTCCGTCTCGTAGGGCCAGGGTCGGGTGCCGATCACGGTGGCCGCGAGCTCGCCCCGTTGCACCACCTGCAGGTCGAGGATCGAGCCGCCGGCGACGATGCCCCGCGCCCGGTTCAGCGTCGCGGACCCGACGTGCCACGCCAGCCCGAAGTCGGGTGCAGGGTTGGGCTGCGGGCCGCGAACCTCGATGCTGCCGGCCATCGGTTGGTCCCTCCGTCGGGCTTGATGTCCTTCGGGACGTCCGATCGGTCTGCGTCGCGACCACTCGAACTCCTGTCCTGAAGGACTGTAGGAGGGACCACCGACAACGCCGCTCAGACACGGCGGCCGCAGCCGCCCCAACGCCTGATTGCGCTGATCGTCAAGGGTTCACGGGCCGTTCGTGATGCGGCAGGCGGCGGGAGCGGCGCAGGTGGCGCCGATCAGCGGGGCGATCGGCGAGTGCGCAGTGATGTAGTCGACCGCGATCTCCAGTAGACCGTCGCCGGGTTGCAGGACGTCGGTGCCGTCGGCGAACGCCGTGTAGCCGTCTCCTCCGGTGAACATGAAGTCGTTCGTGACGATCCGCACGGTGTCCGCCGGCCCGATTGGGGTGACCGGGCCGCCGTCCGGCGCCTTGGAGATGCCGTCCACCACCGGTGTCGCACCGTCGCAGTGGAAGGCCAGCCGCAGGCCGGCGACCTGCGGGAACCGCCCCGTTGCGACGTTCGGATCACAGACCGGACTGAATCCGTTGACCAGGGCGTCGGTGAGTTGTGCACCGGTGAGCGTCAAGATCACCGTTCTGTTCCCGAACGGCAGCACCGCGAACACCTCGCCCCAGGTGATCTCGCCCGGCTGTTCGCTGGCCGAGGGCGGCGCCGAGAGGATATCGGCGCGCAGCCCGCCGGAGTTGGTGATGGCGGCCTCCACTCCCGGGTATTTGTCCAGCATCGCGTCCGCGACGAGATCGCCCATGGCCGACTCGTGCAACCGGGTCGGATCCTTCAGGATGTCGGCGGTCTGACTGCCGACGACCTTGTTGCGCAGCACCGCGGTTTCGGCGTTGGCCTCGTCGACGATGGCCTGCACGTCGGCGCGCGGGGCGACGCCGATGTCCTTGGCGATTCGGGTGGCCCCGCCGGCCCAGGTGACGTCGCCGTGTTCCACCATCAGTTGCAGCACCGAGTAGCTGGCCCCGGCGTTGATCCCCTCCGTGACCAGGATGTTGCCGACCATCAGGTTGGACACCCGGTGGGTGTGTCCGGCCACGATGGCATCGACGGTGGTGTCGCCCAGCGCCTGCGCGATGCCGACGATCGGCCCGTCCCATGGGACGGCCGGGGTGCCGTCGATGGCGTTGGTGCCGTTCGCGGTGCCCTCATGGATCACCACGATCTGGACGTCGACGCCCCGATCGT
The DNA here is from genome assembly GCA_963695045.1 of uncultured Actinomycetota bacterium. Lineage (GTDB taxonomy): Bacteria > Actinomycetota > Actinomycetes > Mycobacteriales > Nakamurellaceae > Nakamurella. The sequence goes on along the minus strand of CAVOFW010000015.1, from coordinate 261,953 downwards.
GCAGCCGCCGCGACTCCGCGGCGATCCGGTCGGCGGCGGGCAGGAACTTCAGGCCCGCCGTGTTGCCCGCGGCGACCAGTTCGGGGGTGGTTTCCAATCCCGCCCCGATCACCCCCACCTTGACGCCGTTCACCCGGAACACCTTGGACGGCGTGACCCAGTTGGGCGCCTCGCCGGTGGTCGCATCGACGATGTTGGTGGCCAGGAACGGGAACGTGGCCTGCGCCTGCTGCGCGAGCAGGCGTTCAAGGCCGTAGTCGAACTCGTGGTTGCCGTACGACGTCGCGTCCAGGCCCCACGCGTTCTCCACGTCGATGGCCGGCTTGTCCTGCAGCAGGCTGGAGTTCGGCGGTGACGCGCCGACGTTGTCGCCGCCGGCCAGCAGCAGCGTCGGGCCGGGCAGGTTCGTGGCGTCCTCGTCGAACATGGTCGCCAGCTGCCCGGCGCCGCCGACGCCGACGTTCGCGCCGTCGATCGGCGTTGTGGTCGGGTCCAGCTGACCGTGGAAATCATTGAGCCCGATGATGCTCAGCGGGGTGACCCGCCGGCCGTCCTTCAGCAGCCTGAGCAGGACCCGTGCCCTGTGCCTGTTGCGGTTCCGGCACGCCGAGCAGATAGGCGACGGTGGGGGCGATGTCGATGGACCGCACGGTGAACCGGCCCCTGCTGATCGCGTCGCCGCCGGCCAGGAAGGTGGCCCGCATGTTGATGTTGTTCGCCAGGTCCTGCACGTCGGGGACGTAGCCGTGCTGGCCGAAGAACTCCGACTTGGCGACCAGCGTGCCGGGCGTCGCCGCGTCGAATTGGTACGGCGGGTACGCGAAGACCACCAGGTCGCCGGTGCGGGTCGGATGTGCCATGTCGCTGGTGGAACCGGGCCCGTTCGGGATGTATCTGGCCTCCGCCTGGGTGAAGACCCGGTCGATCACCTTCCAGCCCTCCGGCTGCCCGTCGTGGGTCCAGTCGTTGGGGTCGCTCAGGGCCAGGAACGCGGCCTTGATCGCGGCCACGGTCGAGGCCACGTCCGAGGCCGCCACCTGTTGGAACCCGTCGGTCTGCGGCGGGTTGGGGAAAATGGTCCGGCCGGCGACGTTCAGGTAGATCTGCACGGTGCCGCCGGCCCAGCAGGCCTTGGCCTTGCCGATGGTCTCACCGACGGCCGGCCGGCAATTGGCGGTCTGCGGCTTGGACAGCAGGCCGAGGTCGACCAGCACCTTGCTGGCGTCGACGGCCAGGAATTGCGGCGCGAACCCGTGGTCGGAACCGACGAAGGTGGTCACCTGCTTGCCCAGCAGGCGCTGCGCGAGCCGCATGGTGGCATCGGCGCCCTGGTAGGCCCGCCGGATGAACGCCTCCCGCTGCCGCACGCGGCCGTCCGGGATGCCGTCCAGCGTGATGTCGTCATAGGCGGGGTTGGCCGCTCCCTGCGCCAGGGTCGGGGAGACCAGGCCGAGGAACTGGTGCTGGATCTCGTCGGTCGCCGGGTATCCGACCAGCGCGAGATCCGGGTGGTAGGTGTTGATCAGGTACTTCAGCAGCGGCTGATGCGCCTTCTCCCAGTACAGGGCCTGCTGGACGTAGGTTTCCTCGCTGACCACGCCGGCCTCGATGACCGCGAAATCGCCGGCGGTCGACGTCGGGAATTTCTGCGCAACGAATTCGGCGAAGTCGGTGATGCCGTCCTGACCCGGCCATCCCGCCCAGGTCGCGTTGGCCCGGCTCACCGAGGTGTGGAACAACCGCAGCTGCGAGGCGTCGTCGTTGAGCGTCTCGACCTTGACCAGCATTCCTGCCGTCAATCCTTCGAGGGCACCGCCGATGATCTTGACCTTGACGTCGGCCAGCCGGCCTGCGCGCAGGTTGGCCACCGGGTCGGCGGCATTCTTGTTGCGCGCGAACAACACCTGATCGTAGTTGACCTGCTGGTCGTCGGTGCTGTCGTAGATGTAGGCGTCCAGTCCGTACTTGTCGTTGGGAACGTCATTGACCAAGCCGTCATTGACGGCCATGTGGGTTTCCTTGGCCGGGCTGAAGGAGGCCGGCGCTCCGGTCCACCCGGTCGCGTCGGCGCAGGGTCGACCTGGTCGTATTGCAGCCCGAATTGGGTGATCAGATTCGGCCGGTCGGACGGCGAGACGAAGGTGGTGGTGACGCCGCGACCGGAGAAGAACGACCGGAAATCGACGGTCGGTCCGTTGATCTTGCCGTTCGCCCCGCCGGCCCATTCCAGCTGGATGACCTTCTTGCCGCCGCGCTCCGCGGACTGGGCGATGGTCTCGGCCTGGAGGGTTCCCGGGGTGAACGCGGACGTGCTGCTGTTCAGCGGCTGGGTGTTGATTGCGAAGGTGTTGTTGGTCGAACCGGTCACCCCCGGCCAGGCGCCGGTCGCCATCGTGTACCAGCCGGCGCCGGTGTTCGGCGGGGCCTGGGTGAGCATGCCGCCGCCGCTGGCGGATGCGCCGTGCCGAAGGAGGTCGGCGAAGCCGGGCAGGGAGCCCCTGCGGTCGTTGGTGTATTTCTCGATGAGGTCCTGACGCATCCCGTCGGCGGCGAAGAGCAGCACGGGTTCGGTCCGGTTGTCCCGGTCGCGTGACTGGAATGACGACGTCGACGATGCGGCAGCTACTGCGGGCGCCGTGACGCTGCCGACGACCAGCGCGAGGCACGTTGCCGACTGCGATGGCGGCGAGGTGACGTCCGCGTTGCTGGATCGACACAAGAAACCTCCGGCTTGACCACGGTGCGCGACAGGCGATCAGCACGGTGTATCCCATCGACGGTTACCTTGGAAAGACCTGTGAACGACATGTGTGCGAATGTCCGGTTAATTCCAGGGAAGCCGTGCCGGTCGGCGAAACTCGGGCCTGGCATCTGGGGCTGCGTGGGTGCGCGGATACCCTCGGTCCGATGGATGTGGATGGTTTCACCGCCGGGGGGCGAACCCCATCATGCCGAGAGGAACCACCATGTACCCACAGGATTTCCCGGTTCCACAGGACCAGGGCGGACCAGGCGCTGGGCGACCGATCGGTGGATTCGGCGGCAACCCGGCCGCCGACCGGGATGCGCACCGCGCCGCCGCTCGCGCGGGTCGGCAAGGCGCCGGTGCTGCTCGTGCACGGCAACGGTGGCGCAGCCGACGTCGCACCGTGGGATCTGCTCGACCAGAACCGGATGCTGCTGGCCGCCGGTTACACCCAGGAATTGATCTGGGCGCCAAGCTATCTCGGCCCGGGCACGGTCGACCTGCTGACCCCGCACACCGACAACGTCGACGACGTCCGGGATTTCCTGGAGGCCGTCTGCGACTACCTGGCCGTCGAGGTGGTCGACGTCATCGCGCACTCGCTGGGCTGCACGCTGATGTACTCGGTGTTCCGCGGCCTGGACCATCAGGCAAGCCCGGTGAGCTGGGGGCAGCCGAAGAAATGGCACCGGGTCGGCACGTTCGTGTCGCTGGCCGGCGCGTTTCACGGCCTGGGCACCGGCTCGATCGGTGAGTGGAAGACCGGCGGCGAGTTCATGAACGAACTGCTCACCGAGACGTCGGGTGGCGGTGGGGAAACCCCGTTCGGCGCAGGGGACGCGCAGACCCCGCCGCCGGTCCCGCACACCATCACCTACTTCTGCGGCACCGCGAGCGGTGACTTCGTCGACGCGCAGAACCCGGGCACCGGCCGGCTCGACGGGGCGGTCAACAAGAGTTACAACCTCGGCTCCGGCACCGACGGCCACCAGGCGATCAAGGAAAGCCAGGCCGTCTTCAACGATTTCCGGCCGTTGCTCAACTCCGTGCCGCCCGCCCCCGCCGTGACGCTCGGCCTGACGCCGGACGCCGGCGAATACCCCGCTCCGCTCACCGTCACGGTCGCCGTCGATCCGGCCGATGTCCAGGTCCACCTCGCGGCGAGCCGGTTGACCAAACAGTTCCAGGCCGGCTACATCGTCGAGGACGTCGCCGAGTCGCGCACCGAAACCGCAGCCGACGGGCAGAGTTTCAGTCTCGAGACTCCCGGAATGTGGCAGGTCACCGCGACCGCGCCCGGATCGGTCGATGAACTCACCCGGACGTACTGGGTCGGCGTGCGAGAGGTCGGCGCCACCATCGTCACCGACAACACCGACCCGTTCGACGGCAGCCTGCTGGTCACCGCAACGACATCGGACCCGACCGCGAGCCTGTACTACTCGCTGGACGTCGCCGGCGACGGCGCCACCTGGAACGCAGGGCGCAACCGTCACCATCAGCCAGGATTCGCTGGTGTCGTTCATCGCGATCAACCCGCAAGGCGTCGCGTCACCGATGGTCAGCAGGTCCTTCACCAAGCGCATCCCCTATGACGACGCGGTGACCGCCGACGCGATCGACCATTTCATCGCCGGCCGGATCGACGTCACCGAGTACCTGGCCTACTCCGACCAGTTCGGCTTCTTCACCCCGTTCACGCTGTACCTGGTCGGCGGCGACTGGGTGCTCGACCCGAACCGGCCGGCGGTCGGCGCAGGTCCGGGTGCAGCCCGTCGCGGACGGGGCCGAGCCGCTGACTGCGGGTCACGATGGGTGCAACAGGCTCGTCGGTCACCATCGCGGCAGGCGGCTCGACGGACCCGATCACCGTGCACTACACCCGCGACGGGTCGATCCCGACCGACCGGTCGGCGTCCTTCACCGGCAGCGCCACGTTCGAGATTCCGGCCGGCAACCAGCGTCATCGCCTGCTACGCCAGGGACGCCGCCGGGAACGAGAAGTACCAGGCCTTCGCGTCCCCTCGCTCGGGAGTCGACGATGTCGACCTGGACGAATGGCGCTCGCTCGGTCGCCGGCTCAGACCCGCTTGGCGGTCAGCAGCAGGTACTCCCAGTCCATGACGGTGCTGCCGAGCCGCTGGAACCGCGCGGCCAGCTCGTCGATGTCCCGGTCCAGCTGGGCGACCCGCTCGGGATCGTCGGCGATCGCCCGGTAGACCGAGATCGTCGGCCCGTAGTGGCTCTTGAAGTACTCGCGGAAGCTCGCCCGGCGCGGTGAAGTGCTTGATCGGCACCGTCTGTTTGCTGCGCAGCGACATCGGTCACCCGATCGCCGAGCAGCGCCCGGACGTGCTCCTCGCTGCCCCACAGCGGCGGCGGCTGCGCACCGGGCGGCGGCGGCGGGGCGTACGGCTTCATGGTGGCGAACAACTGCCCGACGAATCCCTCCGGCGTCCAGTTGAGCAGGCCGATGGTGCCGCCGGGGCGGCAGACCCGGATCAGCTCGTCGGCGCTGGCCTGGTGATGCGGCGCGAACATCACCCCGACGCAGGACAGCACGGTGTCGAAGTCCTGGTCCGGGAACGGCAGTGCCTCCGCGTCGCGCCTCCACCCAGTACAATTCGGCGCCGCGCTCGCGCGGCCTGCGCGCGGCCGCGGTCGAAGAGCTCCGGGGTCAGGTCGGAGGCGATGACGTCCGCGCCGGCCAGCGCGGCGGGGATGGCCGCGTTCCCGGATCCGGCCGCCGACGTCCAGCACCCGCGTCCCGCCGCGGACCCCGCTCGCCTGGACCAGCACCGGTCCGAGGCTGGAGATCAGATCCGTTGCCAGTGTCTGGGTAGTCGCCGGACGCCCACATCGCCCGATGCTTGGCCTTCAGGGCGCGGTCGGCGTCGACCGCGGTGGTTGTTGCCGTCATGCAGTCTTATCTCCTCGGGTGCCGCCGGCGGGTACTCCACCGGCGATGTGGTTGTTGACGTACCCGACGGTAGGAAAATCGACAGAGCGGAAATACCGCGCGCACGCGTAATTCGTGGCCGCGCCGGGCGGCCGATCAGGCGGTCGACGCGTAGTCGTCCAGGCTCAGCAGCAGGGCGGCCGCGGCCGTGCGCTGGGCCGACCCGGTCAGGTCGAGCTTGCGATAGATCGTCTGCAGGTGACGTTCGACGGTGCGCAGGCTCAGCGACGAGCGCCGCGGCGATGTCGCGGTTGTCCTGTCCGGCCGCGACCAGCCGCAGCACCTCCCGCTCGCGCGCGGTGAGCGCGTCCAGCGGCGTCGGCGCGTCCGGCGTTCGGCGTCGCCGCCGGCTCGCGATCGGCCGCGAGGAACTCGGTGACCTCCCGCAGGAACACCGGCCAGGCCGGTTCGTCGGCCAGCAGGATGTGGTTGTCGCTCTCCAGGGTGACCAACCGTGCGCCCGGAATTCCCGCGGCCAGCAGGCGGCCATTCGCGAGTTCGACCATCTGGTCTCCCCTGGCGTGCACCACCAGGGTCGGCAGGTCGAGGTCGGTGAGCAGGTCCGTCACGTCGACATCCCTGCGCTGACGCCGGAACTCGACCGCGTTCTCGGTGGAGGTGGTACGTCCGCATCAGGTCGTCGACCCAGGTCATCTGCTCGGGAGTCGCACCGGGCATCAGCATGTCGGTGAAAACCCGCCGGAACCGGCCCTTCGGGACGTGCCCAACCCACCTCGATCATCCTGGTGAAGGTCTCGTCGAGTTGCGCGGAATCCGGGCGACCCGTCGAGGGTGGCCGCGCCGCTGCCGTGCAGGATCAGCCGGCTGACCCGCTCGGGATGCCGGTGGGCGTAGGCGATGGAGACCGGGCCGCCCTGGGCCATGCCCAGCAGGGCGAACCGGTCGAAGCCGGCCGCCTCCACCACCGCCTCGAGGTCGGCGATCCGGGATTCGAAGGAGAAGTCCGGCACCTGCCAGTCGGACAGGCCGTGGCCGCGTTCGTCGAAGCGGATGAGCGTGGCCACCTCGCCGAGATCTTCGACGAAGTGCCGCCAGACCGGGCTCTCCAGGTCGTACTCCAGGTGGCTGAGCCAGCACGTCGAGATGACCAGCGGCGGCCCCTGGCCGTAGCGGGCGTACGCGATGCGCACACCGTCGGCCGAACGGCAGAAGCGGACGGTCTGCGGCAGCGGATTCCGGCGTCGCGCCATGCACGAACGGTAACCCAGTTCGGGCCCGGATTGGCCGCCGACTGTGCTGAAGGTACGCCACATGTGAATCCGCGTTGTCATGTGCGAGGCGGCCCATAGTCGTGTGCCACCGTGTCGGCATAGGGTGGCGATCATGACGATGGCGTCCCCCGATCAGCCGAGTACCCCGATGCTCGGTCGCACAGCATTGGTCACCGGCGCCGCGAGCGGCATCGGCCGGGCGATCGCGACCAGATTTTCCGCCGAGGGCGCGACGGTCATCGCGGTCGATCGGGACGCCGGCGCGCTGACTGCGCTGGCGCACGAGATCGGCGCGACTCCGCTGGTCGTCGACCTGTCCGACATCGCCGGCCTGCCGGCGGCGATCGAGTCGGTCGCCGGATCCGTCGACATCCTGGTGAACAACGCGGGGATTCAGCACGTCGAGCCGATGGAGAGTTTTCCGATCGCGACCTTCGAGACGATCCTGCGGATCATGCTGACCGCCCCGTTCGTGCTGACCCGGGCCGTGTTGCCCGGGATGTACGAGCGCGGCTGGGGCCGGATCGTGCATGTCTCGTCCGCGCACGGCCGCCGGGCCAGCCCGTTCAAGGTCGCCTACGTCTCGGCCAAACACGGTCTGGAGGGACTGTCCAAGGTGATCGCGCTGGAGGGCGCCGAGCGCGGCGTCACCAGCAACTGCATCAACCCCGGGTACGTGCGGACCCCGCTCGTCGAGAAGCAGATGGCGGATCAGGCTGCGGCGCACGGCATCTCGGAGGACGAGGTGCTCAGCAAGATCATGCTGGCGTCCTCGCCGGTGAAGCGGCTGGTCGATCCCGACGAGGTCGCCCGCGCAGCGGTGTTCCTCTGCTCGCCCGGCAGCGAGTCGATCACCGGATCGGACCTGGTGCTCGACGGCGGCTGGGGCGCCCGCTGAGCCAGCCGGCAGACACCGTGCTGCCCATGGGGCGGGCCGATGGCCTTGGCTATCTGCTCGATCTGCTCGGCCGCGACGCCTCCGCGGTCGAGTTCGAGCGGCCCGTCGTCGAGGCCAGGGCGGCCGGGTTGCCGGCCGCGGACATCGAGGCGCTGGACCGCGCCAAACGGGTCGCGCTGGGGGTCCGCGAACAACTGGAGGCACACCGCCGGCGGGAGGCCGAGCTCGCCGCGCTGTTCCAGACGGCCTCCGACCTGGCCGCCCTGACCAGTGTCGATGACGTGCTGGCGGCCATCGTCCGGCGGGCCAGGGCGCTGCTGGGCCGGGACACCGCCTACCTGTGTCTGAACGACGAGGAGCGCGGCGACACCTACATGCGGGTCACCGACGGCTCGGTGTCCGCGCGAGTTCCAGGCGGTGCGGCTGCCGTTGGGCGCCGGCCTCGGCGGCCTGGTGGCGCAGCAGGGGGTGCCGATCGCGTCCGTCGACTATTTCCGCGACGACCGATTCATCCGCAAGTCGACCATCGACTCCGCGGTCCGGGACGAGGGCCTGGTCTCGATCATGGGGGTGCCGCTCAAACGCGGCTCGCAGGTGATCGGCGTGCTGTTCGCTGCCGACCGCCGCCGGCACGACTTCTCCGGGACGAGGTCGCGCTGCTGTCCTCACTGGCCGCGCACGCCGCCGTCGCGCTGGACAACGCCCGGCTGCTGGCCGAGACCAGGGCAGCGCTGATCGGCCTCGAGCACGCCAACGCCGCGCTCCGCGAACAGAGCCGGGACACCGAACTGGCCGTCCTCGCGCACGATCGGCTGGCCGAACTGGTGCTGCGCGGCGGCGGGGTGGCCGAGGTCGCCGCCGAACTCGCCGAGCTGCTGGGCGGCGCGGTCGATCTGCAGGTACCGGCCACGCCGGGCGAACCGGTCGGTCCCGGCCAGTCCTCGGTGCCGGTGGTGGCCGGTTCCGAGGTGCTCGGGCGGTTGGTGCTGACCCGCGACGGCGCCCCGCGGCCGGCCGACCTGCGGGTGCTGCAGCGCGGCGCCGTGGTGACCGCCCTGCTGCTGCTGTTCAACCGGCATCTGGCGGAGGTGGCCAATCGCGGCCGGCGCGATCTGCTGGAGGATCTGCTCACCGGCTCGGTCACCGACCCGGACGAGATCGCCGCCAGGGCAGCGGATCTGGACGCCGACCTGACCGGTGAGCTGGTCCTGGTGGTGTGCGCCTGGCCGCGGCACCGGGCGGATTCGGAGCAGGCGGCAGCGTTCTACGCCGGGCAACGCCGCGGGCTCTCGGCCCGGGTCGACGGGCACATCGTGCTGCTGCTGCCGGGTGGCGACCCCGCGGCGCGCGGCTCGGGAGGCGTCCGCCGGACTGGGCCGGGTGCTGGGTGGGCCGGTGACAGCGGCGGGCGACCCGGTGGTCCCGGCGGTCGGCGGGCCGGCGCCCGGGTCGACCACCGCTTCGCTGGCCGCCGAATCGCTCGGCGCGTCGCACGCCAGGGCTACCCAGTGCCTGTCCGCGATGTTCGCCGTCGGCCGGGAAGGTCAGGGCGCGACCGTCGCCGAGTTGGGCTTCGTCGGTGTGCTGCTGTCCGGCGGTGACACCCGGTATCGATTCATCACCGACACTCTCGGTCCGGTCCTGGAGTACGACGAGGCCCGCGGGTCGGACCTGGCCGCGACGCTGGACGCCTGGTTCGCCCAGGGCGGCCACCTCGGCCGCGCCGCCAGCGGTGCTGCACCTGCACCCGAACACCGTGGGGCAACGGCTGTCCCGGATCGGCACCCTGCTGGGCCCGGACTGGTCCGAACCTGGCCGGGCGCTGCAGATCCAGCTGGCCCTGCAGTTGCGCGGCTTGGTCAACGGTGGCCAAGCCGCAGGGAAATGCTGATCATCCGGGTTCGGCAGGGCCCTTCCGCCGCGCCCGGGCCGCCCGCACCCGACCACCGATCGCGACGATCCCGCCCGGCGCGAAGTACACCACCAGCACGAACAGCAGGCCCAGCACGAACACCGGCTGGCTCAGCGGCACCCGCAGCACGGCAGGCAGGTCGGCGATCGTCGGCGGACGTGGACAGCTCCTGCAACCGGTTGTCCAGCAACACATACAGCACGCCACCGATCAGCGGACCCCAGCGGCTGCCGGCCCCGCCCAGCACCACCATCACCAGCAGCGACAGGGTCAGCTCGGTGGACAGCAGGTGCGGGTTGGCGCCGCCGACGATGATCAGCTGGACGAAACCGCCGAGGGTGCCGAGGAATCCGCCGACCACCACGGCCATCAGCTTGGCCCGGTACGCGGAGAGACCGAGCACCTCGACCCGATCCTCGTTCTCCCGGACCGCGGCCCAGGCGTGACCGGTCCGGGCCGCGGCCAGCCAGGCCACCACCAGCACACAGAACACGCAGAACGCCAGCGCCAGCCAGTACCGGTACGGCGCGTTCACCACCCCGGACAGGAATGCCGGCAGGCTGGCCCGGTTCAGCGACAGGCCCTCCTCGCCGCCGGTCAGGCCGCCGGGATTGCGCAGCGCGGTGATCGCGACCGCCTGCGCGAAGGCCAGCGTCACCATCGCGAACGCAATGCCCTTGACCCGCAGCGAGATCGCCCCGACCAGCAGCGGCAGCGCGATGGCCAGGGCCAGCACGAACAGGATCGCCACCCCGAGTCCGGCGCCCCATTTGCCGAGCGCGATCGCCGCCCCGTACGCGCCGGCGCCGACGAACAGCGCATGGCCGAACGACAGCAACCCGGTCCGGCCGAACAGCACGTCATAGCTCAGCGCGATGCCGGCCGTCACCAGGCACAGCGCCAGCAGCTGCATGGACCCGGGGGAATTGACCGGGCCGGGCAGCACCCCCGGAATCGAGAAGCCCATCCAGGGCAGGAAGATCAGCACCGCCAGCACAACCAGCGGCACCAGCACGGACAGCACGCGGCCCGCTCGGCGGCCGGCCGGGAGTGCCGGACGCGGACGCGGAGACGGCCCGGTCGGTGAGTGTCTGGGCGAGGTCCGTCATGCCGTCGTCCCGTCATGCCGTCTTTCCCGTCAGCCCGGCCGGCCGGACCAGCAGCACAGCGGCCAGCAACAGCACCACCGACACGTCACCGATCCCGGAATACAGGTAGTAGTTCGCGAGCTGCTGCACCAGCCCGACGACCAGCGCGGCCAGCGCGGTGCCGCCGATCGATCCGAACCCGCCGATGACCACGACGATGAACGCGTAGATCAACAACGCCGTGCCCTGCCCCGGCGAGACGGAGCCCAGATACACCGAGCCGAGCACTCCGCCCAGGGCGGCCGCGGCGCCGCCGATCGCGAAGACCAGGGTGAAGGTGCGCCGCACGTCGATGCCGAGAGCCTGCACCATGGTGCGGTTCTCCACTCCGGCCCGGATGATCAGCCCGATCCGGGTGTACCGCAGCAGCAGCACCAGCCCGATCAGCAGCAGCCCGGCCGCGCCGATCAGCAGGAAACGGTCGTTGGGGATGGCCGCGCCACCGATGTTCGTGGTGCCGGTGGTCCATTCCGGCCGCGGGAACGGCAGCGGGTCGGGTCCCCAGATACCGGTGAACAGCGCGACCACCATCAGCCCGAGACCGACCGTGACCAGCACCTGCTCGATGTGCCGGCGATACAGCGGGCGGATCAGGAAGAACTCCACCAGCGCGCCGATCAGCGCGCCGACCACCATCCCGACCAGCACCGCCACCGGGAACGACCAGCCGCCCAGACCCGAAAGATGCGCGGTGGCAACCCAGGCCGCGTACGCGCCGGCGGTGAGGAACGCGCCGTGCGCGAAGTTCAGCACGTGCATCAGGCCGTAGATCAGCGAAAGGCCGGACGCGACCAGGAAGTACAGTGCACCGAGGCCGACCCCGGTGATCAGGATCAGGATCAGCGAACTCATCGCTGCCCTCCCGTCCGGGTGCGAGGCTTGACGTCGACGTTCGGCGCCGGCGACGCCCGAGCAGTGAATTCACCAGCGACTCGTCGGCCAGCAGCGACGCGGCGTCCGAGGCGTGCACCACCCGGCCGGTGTCGATCACGATGGCGGTGTCGGCGATCCGTCGCACCAGCGGCAGGCTCTGCTCCACCAGCAGCACGGTGGTCCGCTGCGCGACCCGGGCCAGCACGTCACCGACCTCGGTGACCAGCTTGGGCGCCAGCCCTTTCGTCGGCTCGTCGACCAGCAGCAGCTTGGCCGGGCCGAGCAGCACCCTGGCCAGCGCGACCATCTGCTGCTGCCCACCGGACAGCGTCCCGGCCCGCTGCTTGCGGCGCTGCAGCAGTTCCGGGAACAGCTCGTGCACCGTGTCGTAGTCGGCGTCCAGCCCGGGCACCTCGGCCAGCTTCAGGTTCTCCTCGACGGTCAGCGACGCGAACACCTCCCGGTCCTCCGGGACGTAGCCGACCCCGGACCGGACGATGCGATGAGTGGGCATGCCGTCGATGCGTGCGCCGTCGAATTCGATGGTCCCGGTGGACGGCACCAGACCGAGAATGGCCTTCAGGGTGGTGGTCTTGCCGACGCCGTTGCGGCCCAACACGGCGGTCACCCCGCCGGCGGTGACCGCAAAGTCGATGCCCTGCAGGATGTGTGAGCCGGCGATCCGGACCTGCACGTCGGTCAGCCGGAGGATGTCGGTCATCCGAGCCGCCGTCCGGGAATTCACAGCGCATCACCCAGATAGGCCCGTTTCACCGTCTCGTCGGCCATCACCTCGGCCGGCGACCCGACCGCCAGCATCCGGCCGTGGTGCAGCACCGCGATCCGGTCGGCCAGCCCGAGCACCACGTGCATGTGGTGCTCGACCATGCACACCGTGACGCCCTGCCCGTTCAGGTCGGCGATCAGCTGCACCAGCCCGGGGACGTCCTCCATCGAGACCCCGGCCATCGGCTCGTCCAGCAGCAGCACGTCGGGGCGTCGGGCCATCGCCACGGCGAGTTCGAGCTTGCGCTTGTCGCCGTGCGACAGGGCGGCGGTCGACTCCGGCGCCCGGTGCCCCATGCCGACCCGGTCGAGCAGCGCCCGTCCTTCGTCCAGGATCGCCGCGGAGACCGCCCGCCGCAACGGATTCAGCGGCGATGACGTCGCCGTCTGCAGCGCGAAACAGACGTTCTGCAGGCTGGTCAACCCACCGAACAGCGATGACGTCTGAAAGGTGCGCCCGATGCCGGCCCGGGCCCGCAGCCGCATCGGCATTCGGGTGACATCCGTTCCGCCGAGCAGGATCCGGCCGGTGCTCGGCCTGGTGACACCCGAGATCATGTTCACCAGCGTGGATTTGCCGGCGCCGTTGGGGCCGATGACGGCGACCAGCTCGCCCTTGCCGATCTGCAGGTTGATGTCGGCGAGAATCGTTGCGCCGCCGATCGTCCAGCCCACATCCTGGACGTCGATGGCTGCCGGTGGGCTCTCGGTGGCGACACCGCCGGGCCCGGCGACACTGTCGTCGGGCCCGGCGGGCGCGGTGGATTCGGTCACTTGAACGGCGTGGCCGGCGGCGCGGTGTCGGCCGGGTCGACGGTGCTGATCAGCTCCGGGGTGAGCGTGCCGTTGGCGCTGACCAGCTTGGCCTGGAACATCGGCTGCAGCAGGGCGTGATCCTCGGCGCGGATCTCCATGGCGCCCTTGGGGCCGTCGAACTTCCAGCCCTCGAGAGCGGCGATCATCCCGTCCACGTCATCGGGTGCGGTCTCGACCGCGTGGGCCAGCATCAGCGCGGCGTTGCAGCCGTCCGGCGAGAAGAGGTCCTGCGTCTTGCCCGCCTTCGTCAGTCCGGCCGACCAGGGCCTGCTCGACCTCGTTGTCCGTTGCGCCGTCGAAGTAGTGGGCCAGCAGCGACAGCTTGTCGGCGACCGCGGTGAACCCGGTCTGGGTGGCCTTGTCGGCGAGACCGGTGACCACCGTGGACTTGTCGAACGCGCCCTGCTGGTTGAGCGCGTCCCACATCTGGGTGGAGTTGGTCGCCCGCCCAGGCCACGAACAGCAGATCGGCTCCGGCATCGGCCGCCTGCTTGGCGAACGGCACCAGGTCGGTGGCGGTGGCCGGCACCAGCAGCGGGTGTGACGGTCGCGCCGCCCGCCCCGAACACCGACGTCACCGATGCGACGTTGCCCTGGCCGAAGGCGTTGTCCTGGGTGAAGACGGTGACCTTCTTGCCCTGCAGGTCGGGCAGGAAGGTGGCCGCGGTCGCGACATCCTGGTACGACTGCCGCCCGGATCGGAAGGTGTACTTGTTGATGCCGGTGAGCGCGTCGGTGGCGGCCGGCCCGGAGATGAACAGCACCTGGTTCTCCGCCGCCAGCGGGGCGACCTGGGCCGCGACACCCGGATGACGCGGACCCGGCGATGATCTTGTAACCCTGTCCGATGAAGTCGGTGACGGCGCTGGTGGCCTTCGCCGGGTCGGCGGCGTCGTCGGCCGTCTTGACCACGATCGTGTGCCCGTTCACCGCGCCGGTGCCCTTGGTGGCGTAGTCGAGGCAGACGTTGAACGCGTCCAGGTAGGTCTGGCCGTAGGACTGCAGCGGACCGGACAGCGACGTGACGATGCCGACGTTGACCGGGTCGCCGGACGCCGCCGCGCTCGCCGATCCGGAGGCAGCCGGCGGCCGTGCTGCTCTCGGTGGCCGGCTGTCCGGGGCTGCTGCAGGCCGCGATCAGCAGCAGCGCGCCGACGCTCGCGGTGGTCAATCGGCCGATCGATCGGGGTCGACTCATCAGGGGTGTCCTCCTCGTCGAGGCAATCCGCGCGGCGCACACCCGGTGCGGTCGGCGCGACCCCGGTCGGGGTCGAACTGGACGTTACGCGCGCCGCCCCGGGCGAATCATGTGTGCGGGAAACACATTTGGCACTCAAGGCATGGGTGCATCAGCCATGCAGCTGCTTGTTGAGTCGCCGACGAATCGGCGTGCGGACGGTGTGGTGGTTTGATCCACGGCGAACGTGGATACCTATCGTTCGAGTCGCAGGAGTGGAAACAACCGCACTGCGCACGTCAGTCCGCGACATACGTCGCGGACCGCCTCCCTCGGACCGTCCGCGCTGTGTCGCGCGGGGTCGACCAGCAGTGTTGCTCGTGGGGCAGTCGACATCAATGCGCATGCCGCGCAACCCTTATCGAGCACGAAGGAAAGACATGAACGTCGTCAAGAATGCCCGCACGGCCGTCCCCGCCGGACTGTTGTCGGTGGTTGCCGTCATCGGGCTGGCGCTGCTGATGGCCCTGTCCTGGTGGGAACTCCGCTGATCGCCCGGCCCGATGTCCGAGGACGGGCGTGGTCACCGAGTCTGCCCGTCCTCGGTCACACTGGCGGCGTGCAGACTCCGGAAGTGACGGCCGAATCCGCCGGGCAGCCAGCCGGCCCGTTGCGGTCCGCGGTTGTCGTCAACCCGGCCCGGGTGCCGCGGTTGCCCGAGCTCCGGGAGATCGTCGAGCAGACCCTGAGCGCCGCCGGTTGGCCTGCCCCGGAGTGGCTGGAGACCACCCCGGACGACCCCGGCACCGGGCAGGCACGCCGGGCGGTCGAAGCGGGCGCGCAGGTGGTGTTCGTCTCGGGCGGCGATGGCACGGTCCGGTCATGCCTGTTGGGGCTCGCCGGTACCGCGGCAGCCTTGGCCGTGCTGCCGGCCGGCACCGGCAATCTGCTGGCGGCCAACCTCGGCCTGCCGCTCGACCCGGCCGACGGTGTGCGGGTGGCCACGGCGGGCGGCCGCCGGCGGGTGGACCTCGGTGAGGTGGACGGCGAACTGTTCGCGGTGATGGCGGGGATGGGCTTCGACGCCGCCGTGATGGACAGCACCTCCACCACGCTCAAGGCGCGGATCGGTCCGTTGGCCTACGTGTTGTCCGCTGTCCCGCACCTGTTCGGCCGGCCGATGCGGGTACAGGTGCGGGTCGACGACGATCCGCCGGTACGGCGTCACGCCCGCGCGGTGCTGGTCGGCAACGTCGGGCAGCTACAGGGCGGCATCCGCCTGCTCCCGGACGCCGAGCCGGACAACGGCCGGATGGACGTGGCGATCCTCGCGCCGCAGAACCTCGCGCACTGGGCGGCGCTGGCTGTTGCGGTCCTCCTGCGGCGGGAGCGGGTGCCGCGCATGGAGGTGATCCGTGGAGGCGCACATCACGATCAGCAGCGACCGCCCGCAACCGCGTGAACTGGACGGCGACGTCATCGCGGCCGCCGACACCCTCGATGTGACGGTCCGGCCGGGCGCCTTGTGGCTGTGTGTCCCGCAGCCGCGCGGCGGATCCGGGCCTGAGTTAGCTCCGCGCCCCCGGCGGTTCGGAATCCTGGGCTGGTGCGGGCTCGATCGCGGGGTCTGCCTCGTCGACCGGCCCCGACTGCGCGGGTAGTGCGTCGTGGGGGAGTGGATCGGAGTCCGCCGCCGGCTCTGCAACTGGGGTCGGCACCGGGTCCACTCCGTTGTCGGCCTGCGATGCCAGATGCGGCACCAACTCGTAGCGCCGGCCGTAGGTCTCCATGATCGACGCGACGACGGCGGCGATCGGCACGCCGATGATGGCGCCGATCGGACCCCAGATCGCCGCGCCCAGGAAGACGGCGGCCAGCGCGATCGCCGGATTCACCTCCATCGTCCGCTGGGACACCTTCGGGGTGAACACGTATGTCTCGATCTGCTGGTAGATGATCGCGAACACCACGATCCAGATCGCGATGACGGGCTTGTCCGCCAACGCGACCACCACCGGGACGGCCACCCCGATGTAGGTGCCGATCACCGGGATGAACTGGGCGGTGATGCCGGCCAGCAACGCCAGCGGCAACCAGCCGGGCAGGTCGACCGCCCAGAAGAAGATGCCGTGGAACACCGCCGACATCGCGGCCAGCACGATCTTCGAGGCCACATACCCGCCGGTCTTCTGCTCGGCGATGTCCCAGATCTCACCGAGCACCGGTTGCCGATCCGGTGGCAGCCAGACCGCCACCTGTTGGACCAGTCGGGGACCGGCCGCCGCGATGTAGAAGGTGAAGACGACGACGGTGACGACATCGAAGGTCACGGCCACCAGCGTGCCGAGCGCCCCGATCACGCCGCCGGCAAGATCGTCGGCAAGGCCCTGGATCTGGGACGGGTCCAGATGCAGCGTCGCGGTGACCTGGGCAGCGTCCAGTTGGAGATCGAACGCCTGAGTTGAGTTGGTCGACGATGGTCTGCACGGTGGACGGGATCGACTGCACCAGCTGGGTGGCCTGCTCGAGCAGCATCTGCTCGAAGACCACCGCCAGCCCGAGCGAGATGATGATGACGGACGTGCCGACGATCGCCGTCGACCGGGTACGACTCAACCCGCGACGCAGGAACCAGCGGATGGCCGGCTCGGACGCGATGGCGGCGAGCCAGGCCAGCAGGATCAGGAACAGGAAATGCCGCGCAACGCCGACCACCCAGGCGGCGACCATCCACGCGGACACGATCACCAGAATCCTGATGGTCGTCGCCTGGACACTCCGCTGGTCGAAGGAGATGCGAATCCGCCTGAACTCCGGCTGGACCCTGGGCGGTACCGGACGGGCTTCTTCCTTGCGGGGTGGTTCCGGTTCCGGATGCGGAGCGCGACGCCACCGACCGAAGTGCGTGTTCACGGCGCAGCGACCGGATCGACCACGTTCGCCATGCACCTTGCCCGGAGCAACTGGCCGCCGTCAATCATCGCGCCCTCCTGACCTGACCACTTCGGCACCGTACCTCCGCGATTGTCCCGCCGATGTGCTCGGCGGGTCGGTCAGATGCCGGCGGCGCCGAGAAGTTGCCCGATGCCGAAGGTCACTGCCATGGCGATTGCGCCGCCGACGACGACGCGCAGCACGGCCTTGCTCTTGTTCGACGCCGCCGAGCCGGGCGCTGATCGTGCCGGTCAGCGCCAACGCGAGCAGGACGGCGACGAAGGTGGTCGGGATCCGGATGCTGGCCGGCGGCAGCAGGATGGCCAACAGCGGCAGCGCCGAGCCGAGGGTGAAGGCGATTGCCGATGCGTAGGCCGCATGCCACGGGTTGGTCAGTTCGTCCGGGTCGATGCCCAGTTCGATGTCGACGTGCGCGGCGAACGCGTCGTGGTCGGTCAGCTCCCTGGCCACCAGCTTCGCGGTGTGCAGGGAGAGTCCCTTGCTCCGGTACATGGAGATCAGTTCGTCGAATTCCTCGTCCGGACTCTCGGCGAGTTCCCTGCGCTCCTTGGCCAGCATCGCCTTCTCGGTGTCCCGCTGCGTGCTGACCGAAACGTACTCACCCAGCGCCATCGAGACGGCCCCGGCGACCAGACCGGCGATGCCCGCGGTCGCGATGACGCCGCGCTCCGTGGTGGCGGCGGCCACGCCGACCACCAGACCGGCCGTGGAGACGATGCCGTCGTTCGCGCCGAGCACGCCCGCGCGCAGCCAGTTCAGCCGTGAAGAGAGCCCCATCGCGTGCGGTTCGCCCGGATGTGCCGGCGGGATCGGTCCGTCGTCCTTGGCCGACTGGTCGCCGGACTCGATGGATGGGGGCATCCCGGGTTCGCCGTTTTCCGCTGTCACCCGTCAAACGCTAGCCGTGTCTCGCGGTGCGCAGCAGCGCCGAAGGTCCCGATCCGGGTGCCGTGTCACCAAGCGACCTAACAATTATTACAGTAACAACTGTTAGTGACGTCCAGATCGGAATGCGCCCGGCGACGGTGGCGGGCCGCCGGGCACTTTCCAGCTACGGAAAGCTGACCAGGTTGATAATCGAAACCGGGTCAGGTTCCGGGATGGGCACCGCCGGGTCGCCGGTGTCGTTGACCACGTGGTCGATCGTGCCCGCACGCAGCGACACGGTCAGCAGATCGTGCAACCGCACTCCCGGCGTGACCGGCACCTCGAAGCCACGGGCGGCATGCAGCGTCGGGTTGACGTTGGTGAAGATGTAACTGCCGCCGCCCCAGAGTTCGTGGGTTCGTACCGAGTCCGCCACCTTGTACGCGGCCCAGCCGGGGACGCCGTCGTGCTGCCATGATTCCTGGTCGGGCGCGTCATACGGCAGCTCGTTCTGGAAGAAGATCGTCTTGCCGCGTTCGCCCTTCCAGATCACGTTGTACTTCTGGTAGTGCTCGACGAAAAGACCCGGTGGCCGTGACGTTGTCGCCGGTGATGACGACGCCGGTGTCGGCGGTGTTGACCGTCCAGCCGAAGCTGCCGTCGACGCCGTGGTCGGCCCGCCATGCCCAGATGTTGTCCAGGATGACGTTGTCGCTGTTCACCGCCAGGCTCACGGTCGCCTTGCCGACGTGCGGGCCGCCGATCCGGAAGAACACGTCCTGCAGGGCCGTCGGGTCCGACCGGTCGTCGTGATGCCGACTCGCCTGGTCGTCGCCCCGGCCGTGATCGCGGTGCAGCGAGCCGATCTGCAGCAGGACGGGCGAGTTCACCGGTCCGGCGTCGATCATGATGCCGGCGATGTCGACGCCCTTGACGTCCGCGACCCTGATCGGGACCGCGCCGTTGGCGGCGGTGAGCGTGGCGATGCCCAGCCCGAGCACCACGGTGCGGGCGCGGTTGATCCGGATGCTCTGGTCGATGTCGTAGACACCCGGGGTGAGGATCAGGTTCTTGCCTCGGTCCAGCTGGGCGTTGATGGTGCGCACCGAATCGCCGGGCTTGGCCAGGTAGAAGCTGGACAGCGGAATCGACCTGCCGCGGGTGCTGCCGTTCGCCCAGGTCGTGCCGACCGAGTCGGTGCGCGCGTCGGGCACGAAGACGCTGTACCGGTTGGCGGAATCCACCGTGAGGTAAGGCTTCTCGCGGCTGACCGGGTTGGTGTCCAGGGTGGTGTACGGCGGAGTCGGGAACGACTGCGGCGGCGCGCCCTGCACGCCGGCGAAGACCTGGTTCCAGACGCCGTTCGACCAGCTGCCGATCGGAGCTGTCCCGGACCAGGAACTGCTGTTGCGACCCGTTGATGATGTCGCCCGGCCTTGGAGTCGGCCATGAAGCCGCCGCTGGCGAACTGCGGGCCGGCCGTGCAGTAGTCCATGAACGATGAGGCTCCCGCCGGTCGATGTTGACCCGGCGCATCGGTGCGGCCTGCGACACCGCCCAGAAGTTGGCCGTGGCCTGGCAGCCATCGGATCTCGCCGGCCACGTTGATGGTCAGGTTCGACAGCGAACGCCAGAAGTTGTTCAGCGCGAAGCAGTTGATCGGGTTCGCTGGGTCGGGGGGGTCGAAACACCGGTTGTAGACGTCGACGTGACCGTTGATGGTGACGTCGGTCGGCGACGAACCGAGGCCGGCGACCTCCGTGTAGTAGCCGACCTTGAAGATCAACGGATCGTCGGCGGTGCCGTAGGTCCCCGGCTTGAACAGCAGCGAATAGCGCTGTGTGCCCATCTCGTTGTCGACCTGCTGCGCGTAGACGGCATCGACCGTGGCCTGGATGTCGGCGATCGGCATGGTCGGGTCGAAGATCTTCACGTTCGGACCGAAGTCGGGTGTGCCGGCGGGCGGTCGGTACGATGGCTGATCCGCGCTGGCGACTGCGGGGACGCTCAAGCAGGTGGCGGCGATCGCGAGCACCACGGCCGCAAGCCCGGCGAGCGTGCGCCGTCGGCCGACCGAGCCGGGTGGTGTTGGGCGGAATCGAAGTGCGGACATGAGCACGACCTACCTTCTGTGGCGACACCGAACGGCCTCGCGACGGGACCAGCGGTCACAACGGCTCCACAGCCAGTGACGGCGGTTGCGCACATTACCGGCGTGGGAGCGCTCTCGCTCGACGAGTCGCACGGCGCTCATCGTTGTGTTGCTCGACAGGCACGCCGCTGATGCTGGGCCGAACAAGCCAGCGGGCGGCCGAACCGAACCACCCGACGAGAGGAACTGATGAGCACCGATCTGCCGGCCGACTTCATCCGTGCGAACCAGACGATGCCCTGGGCGTGTACGCGATCACATGCAGCCGGCGGACGGGGTACCACTGTGCACCGGATGCGCTCCGACGACCGGGTCAACCTGTATTCGGTGTCCAAGGCTGCACTGACCACACCGAGCGCGAGGACGCGCTGATGATGGCCCTGCACGACCTGGTGCTGGACCGGTTGGGCTGAGAGCGGGGACGCTGCGCGCCGTCGTCAGGAGCACTAACTGGAGCGCCCGCAGGCCTAACAGTACTAACTGTAAGTAGAGTTAAATCATGAGACTGAGCGGACGGCCACTGCTGGACAACGACGCGGACCAGGAACTGTTCGTCGGCCGTGACGACCAGCTCGCTGGCCATCGCGCGGTCGCTGCGCGATGGGTTGAACTGTCTGATCATCGGGGATCCCGGCAGTGGCAAGACCTCGCTCATTCGCGCCGTGATGTTCGGTTCGCTCGGCAGCCCGAACCACTTCGCCTACGCCCGAGCCGGCACGGCTCGCTCCGCGGGCGATCTCCTGACGGCCGTCCTGCGCGCCACCGATCCCTCTCGAGCCGCCGCGGCGCAGCGCGTTCCGGGCGACGTCCAGCCGATCGAGCTCATCGACGAACTTGCCAGGGTGATCGCGGAACGTCGCGACATCGAACCCGGAACGCAGGTCATCGTCGTGGATGACGTCCCGGCCGGTCCGGGCTTCGAGACGTTCGGGGCTTGGCGTGACGAACTCTGGCAGGTCGACGCGCTGTGGTTGGTCACCACATCTTCGGCGCAGGTCAACGGGCTGTTGCGAGCGCCGGCCGACGTCTTCTTCGAGACCACGCTCGCAGCTGGGTCCGCTGCCCGAGGCGCAGGCGGCCGAGTTGCTCCGCCGTCGCACCGCCGATCTGGACGCCGGCGATCAGGCGGAGCTGATCGGGGCGGTCCTTGCCGGCGCCCCGGCGACGCCCCGTCGGCTGCTGGAGGTGGCCCGGGAGTTGGCGGCGGCGCCGGCTGTCGGTGGTGCGCGGTTGAATACCGTCAACGGATTGAAAGCGCAGGACGGAGGCTCTGGAGCAGCTGGGTCGGCCGGCGCGGATGCTCGCCGACGAGCTCGACGCCCTCGGCTGGACGAGCGCTTCGGACCAGCGGCTGCTGGACCGGATGGGCTGGACCCGGCCACGGGTAGTGCAGGTGATCGCCGAGTTGGAGAGCAGGGGGCTGGTGGAAATGCGTGAGGAGAGCACCGGCCGTGGCCGGCCGCGCAAGCTGTACCGGCTGACCCCGGCGGCGGAGTTTCGGGGCCCAGGCGAGGTCGCTCAGGACGGTGGCGGCGCCAATGGCCCCGCCGACGGCACCGCGGCATCACCAGGGCAGGCGGAGCCGTCATGACCCGCGACAACCTGGAGATCCTGCACGACAGCGGTGCGTTCAACCCGTCGCCCCGGCATCAGGAGCTGTACGCCACCCACGTCCCGTTCGACACCATGACGGGCACCCACGGCTGCGAGCATGTCGCTGGCCGGCGCGCTGCGCCGTCGTGAACGGGTGACGCTGGTCGGCACCAGCGGCGCCGGGAAGTCCAGCGTCATCGCCGCGACCCTGCACCCGCTGGTGGAGGACCTGGTGCCGCTGGCCATCCCGGTGGCGGTGGAGCGACCCGCGGTGGCGGGCGATCCGGTCGCCTTCGTTCGGCATCTGGTCCAGGTGGTCAGCCGCCTGGTTCAGCTCACCGAGCCCGACCAGGGCAAACGAGCCCGCCGGATCGAAAGCGAGACCCACCCGAAGTTCAGGCGGGGCAAGGCATTCAGCGTCGCGCCCGGCCTGGTCGGCATCTCGGTGCGGCTGGCCTACGAGCTGGAGGCCGCTGTCCAGGAACCGAGCACCACCAGCGACCAGATCATGGATCAGGGCCGGCAGATCCTCGATCTGTTCCGGTCCCGCGGGCTGACCCCGGTGCTGGTGCTCGACGACACCGACCGGTGGCTGACCGCGACCTGGCTGCCGGACAGCCGCTCGACCCGGGACGCCTTCTTCACCACGATCCCCCGGCTGCTGTCCGAGGAGCTCGATGCCGCGGCCGTCATCGCCGTGCACCCGACCTACCTCGACGACGACGCCTACCGCGCGGCACGGGGGTTCCTGTCCCGGACGATCACCGTCCCCGCGGTGCCATCGGCCGGCGCGGTGGCGGCGATCCTGCGGCGGCGGATCGCGTTGGCGATGGACGCACGCGGACTGGACGCGGTCGAGGTGAGCGACGTGCTCGCCGATCCGGCGCTGGTCACCGTGCACGACTTCTACGCCGGCCGGCCGTCCGATGTGCGGCGGAACCTGCTGCTCGTGCTGCATGCGGCGCTGACGCTGGCGGTCGACGACCCGGACGCCGAGCGGATCGACCGGGCGCACGTCGAGTTGGCCATCGCCGAGGGAACGGGGTGATGACCCTGAGCGGGACAGCGCTAGCCGGCGCGCAACCACCGGTCGCCGACCGCGTCGTAGTCGGCCAGCCCGAGTTCGGCGAAGGCGTTGAGCCAGCCCCGCATCGGCCAGAATCCCCAGCGCCGGTGGAAGATCGTTGCGTTGTCGATGATGTCGGCAAGGTGGCGGACCGGCGGACTCTCGGTCGGGTGGTACTGGTGGTAGGCGTCGGCGCCGCCCAGCCAGCGCAGGTGCACGCCGCGCCGAAACGCCCGGTACCCCAGATCGGTGTCCTCGGCGCCGTAACCGACGTACTCCGGGTGAAATCCGCCGAGCTGCCGCCAGGTCGTGGTGGAGACCGCGAACGACAACGACCAGAACAACTGCCAATCCTCCGACGAGATGGCCGTGCCCGGCTCCGGGCTGGGCCGGGCCGGATGCGCCGGCCCGGACAACTCCGCGGCCGGGACCGCGCCGGCGTCCACCTCCGCGCCCAGGTAGCGCACCACCCCGCAGTGCAGGGCCGGAACCGACTCGGCCGCAACTGATGTCGAATACACCTGCACCAACGACGGCGACGGAACGCAGTCCACGTCCAGGAAGATCAAGGTGTCCGCGCCGGCGGCCAGGGCCGCGGTCGCGCCGGCGTTACGGGCGGCGGCCAGTGGCAGCCCACGGTCGACAGCGATCGCCACCGAGTGGATCGTGCAGTCCGAACCGGACAGTGGCCCGCTCGCGGTCAACCGCAGCGCCTCCGGGTCGTCCATCGCGACGACCACGTAGTGCTCGGGCAACCGGGTGCCCGACCGCAGGCCCCGCTGCTGGTTCTCGAGGTGCCGATGACGCCCCGAGACGATCGTGATCACCGCGGTACTCATTGGTCGACTCCCGGTTCGCTCCGCTCCTCGGCGCCAGGGCGCCTGCGATGCTCACTCACCTTCGTCTCCGCGCTCACGCCATCACTCCGCTCGTCCATCGCGGATTGCTGGCCTGAACCTATGATTCGCTCGCCGAGGCTCGCTCATGCGACGATCTCCGCGCGACCTTCGAGGTCTACGACGGCTGCTTGGTCTGTGTGGTTGTCGTGGTTCGCTCGGTCTGTTCGGCCCGCTGAGTCTTCTCCCAACGGGGCGGATGCGCCCACCCGCGCCGCGTCGGTGTCCCGACGGAGCGCGCGGGCCGTCGTATCCAGGAACGCCGCGGCGCTGGCGGCCGCGTTCCCCGACGTCCACCGACCCCACCCCGCACCACCGATGGCATGGGCCGATTCCAGGAGTTCCGGCCAGCGATGATGTTCCGGCCATCCCTGCAACCCGACGGCCAGGCCGGCGTCGGCGACGGCGCGGACGGTCTCCGCCTGCTCCGAATGTGGTCGGGACTCGGCGATGATCACGGCCGGTCGACGAGCCGCGGCGACCTCCGCCACCGCGTTCTGCCCACCATGGGTGACCACCACATCCGCCCAGCTCAGCTGGTTCCACATGGCGTCGGCGTCATCGGCCGGGACGTTCGCCACCCGCCACTCCCAGTCCGGTGCGGCGGCTGCCGCTGCCGCGATGTCGGCGTTCGGCCGCCCGGCCCCGCCGGCTCCCCACAGCACCAGCACCCTGGGGGATCCGCCGGTGTTGTCTGCCGGCGTCGGCACCCGGCCGGCGAACCGGGTGATGGCGCCGGCGTGAAAGGTCTTCCGAAGCCAGGTGATCGGCCAGTCGAACACCGCGAACTCGGCCGGCCAGGCGGCGAGCAGCGCGTCGGCGGCGTCGTACGCGGTGCGATGCGCGCGATCGAAGCGGTCTCCGCGCATCGCCACCACCACGGTGGGCACCCCGAGCAACCGGGACAGGGTGGCGACCTCGACGGAGACGTCCACCACCATCAGATCGGGGTCGTTCGTGTCGATCCAGTGGGCGATGATCGCCATCCGGCGGCGCAGGCCGGCGTCGTGCCTGGGAGCCCAGTGCAGGGTGCCGTTCGCCGTGGGGTCGACGAAACCGTTGGCCTCGTTGTCCATTGGGAGGTCGACCCACGGCCGAGTCGAATCCGGTGCCGGCAGCGAACTCAGGGCCGTGACCGGCTCGTCGAGATGACGCGCGATCGCCAGCATTCGCTGCAGGTGACCGCGGCCCTGATGGTGCACGTAGTAGCCGATCATCGGCCAGCCCATCGACGCAGAGCCGATCGGTAGGTCCGTTCGTAACCACGCAACATGCTCGCCGAGCTACAGCGCTGCTGGGCCCGGCGGCGGACCGTCCGGCGGTCAAGAGCCGCGGCCTCCGCGATTGCCGTGGCCGCGTCGAGCAACTCGGTGCGGGTGAACCCGGATGCATCCGCCGGCGGCAGCAGCCGGCCGGACTGCCGGTCGACGATTTCCGGGAGCCCGCCGCGGGCCAGCGCGACCACCGGTGTGCCACACGCCATGGCCTCCGCGGCGACCAATCCGAACGGTTCGTTCCAGATCGGGGTGACCAGGGCAACGGCACTGCGCCCCACCAGGTCGACCAACTCGGCCTGCCGCAGGTGGCCGACATAGCGAACGCGGTCCGACAGTCGCGGGGCGATGGCCTGCGCGAAGTACCCGGCGTCGATCACCGGTCCAGCGATGGTCAGGTCGATGCCGGCGGCCTTGGCCATCTCGATGGCCAGGTGCGGCGCCTTCTCCGGAGCGATCCGTCCGGACCAGACGGCGCCTGCGCCGCCCGGCCCCGGCCGCCAGGCCTGCGTGTCGACGCCGTTCCGGACGACCCGGGGGCGGATCAGCGGGTGCCACAGCCGCGCGGTCGCCCGGCTGACCGCAACGAAATCGTCGTCGGAATGCTTGCGGGCGTTCAGGACTCGCTCCGCCCAGGGCAACACGGGGGTGTGCAGCGTGGTGATCAGCGGGCAGGGCAGGGTGCCTGAGTGCTCGACCGGAAAGGGGTGCAGCGCGTTGTTGTGGATGACGTCGAAGGCGCCGAGCATGCCGTCACGCAATTGCTCCATCAGAGCGGCGAACGCGTCGCGCTCGGCGGCCTGCACGATCGGATGATTGGTGATGTCCGGTCGTTCGGTCGGATCACCGGTCGGCAACCGGCCGAATTCGTATCCGACGACCGTTGGGTCGCTCCCGGCTGCCCCGGCCACGAGGACCGAGTGGCCGCGGGCCTGCAGTCCGCCGGCCAGTGAAAAGGTGTGCGCCTCAAGGCCTCCGGCGAACGGCTCGGCGATCGGATAGCGCAGCGAGGCGATGATCAGCACCTTGAAGCTGTCCGGCGGGGTGCCGTTGTCGCGCGGGGTGGCACGCATCATTTCTCGAGGCCTCGCTTCCGGGATCAGCACCATGGTCGGCAGGTCGGGCCTCATCGGCCGCCGCTGCAACGGGTAGTACCCGGAGCGGCGTGGGTCGAACCACCCGGAGGGGTGTGATGTCAGCGACGATCCGGCGACCGGTCAGCCGAGGCGATCCAGGGCCCTTCGGTAGATCGTTTCGTGCGCCCCGGCGATTCGTCGGCGTTGAGCCAGGCGATCGGGCGACACGGGCGTTGCTGCCGACCGGTCGGCGTGCAGCCGACCGACCAGCTCGGCAAGGCCGGCGACATCGATCTCGTCCCCCGATCGAGCCGAAAGACGGGTGCCCGTGCTGATCGGCGTAGCAGCCGACATCGGGCACGAGCACGCCGGTACCGACGTCGACGCACGCCTCCAACCACCCGGAATGGGTGCCGAACCGGTACGGCAGCACGTAGACATCGATCCCGCGGAGGTAGCGCCAGAGCTCCTCGTCGGTGAACATCGGGTGCACCTGGATGTTCCAGCGCCGGTCGCCCTCCTTACCGGACAACCACTCTCGCAGCCGAGCGGGTCGTTCATCGCCCCGGTGCAGCACATCCGGGTGCAGATTGAGCTGGATGGACGTCTGTGCGTTCGCCGTCACGACCTCGTCCAGGGCGCGCAGCAGCGGGAGCGGATCGACGTTGGCCCGCAGGCTTTTCGCGTGCAGACCGATCACCAGAGCGCCATCGGTCGACGGCCGCTCCGGCCGCAGTTCCGGGAGGGGCACGACATGCGGATGCGGTATGACGCTGGCCCGGCGTCCCCACTGCTGCTCGATGAGCGCGGCCGCGGCGGTGGTGAGGGTGATCACTTCGTCGGCCGCCGGCAATCAGCACATCGAGATGTTCGCGGTGCCGGGTTTGGTCGACGAAATGCGGATTGGTCAGGTCGTGCACGGTCAGCACCAGCGGGCGTCCGCGGTTGGCCAACTCTGCCGTCCAGCTCACCAGGTCGGCGGGAGTGGCGGCGTCGAACCCGAAATGCAGATGGGCGAGATCGAATTCCCGGTGGTGCTGCGCCACCCATCCGGTCTGCAGCATCACCGGCGGCCACCACTGCCCGGGCAGCGGATCGATGACGTCCGGCGCCGGGTCGGGCAGCCGGACGACCCGATCATCGCCATCGGGCAGGGAAAGGTGACGCACGTAGGGGTGGTTGGCCGGGATGGAGGCCACCCGGATCGGGCCGGTCCAGACCAAGGCAGATTCCCTTCGGAGGGTCCCGCGGCCGGCTGCAGGTACGTTCGCGGATATGACGACCGGGGGCATCATCGACGGCCGAACCCGACACTACGGAACGTTCTACGGAGTGGATCCCGCTCCGGCCCAGCACGGCCGCCCGCTGCTGCTCGTCTGGGGCAATTGCCAGGCCGAGGCGATCCGGGTGCTGCTCAGCGGATCGAGCACCCTGGAGGCGGACACCGTCCGGATCCCGCCGGTCTTCGAGCTCACCTCGTCGGACGTCGAACCGCTCCGCCGGCTGGCGTCATCGGCGAGCATCCTGCTCAGCCAACCGGTGCAGGGACGACTACCGCGACCTGCCGCTGGGCACCCGGCAGGTGGCCGCGATGATGCGACCGGCACGCGACCGTCGTCCGCTGGCCGGTGATTCGCTGGGCCGGGCTGCACCCGTTCCAGGCGATCGTCCGGGATCCCCGTGACCCGTCCAGGGACCCGCCGATCGTGCCTTATCACGATCTTCGCACGCTCGCCTCGGCCCGCGCCGACACCGACCTCTTCGACGCCGCCGCCGGCGAGGAGGCCTGCCGCGCGGTGGCGAACGCGTCGTCCGCGGAGCTCCGCCGACGCGAGAATCGGGACTGCGACGTCGGCATCTCCGACGTGTTCGACCGACCGGAATCGGGCGACATGTTCACCATCAACCATCCGGGGAACAGGGTGCTGGTGGAACTCTCCCGTCGACTCCAGCACGCCCTCGGCCGCCCCGCCGATGCCACCGACCCCGGTCGGAACCTGCTCGGGGAGGTGTCGGCGCCGGTCGACAGGCGGGCGGCGGAGGTCTTCGGCCTGCCTGCGACGGACCGGCGAGTCTGGCGGGTGGGTGAGCGTGCGGTCGCCGCCCGGCAGATCCACGACGCCCAGTTGGGCTGGTACCGCGACAACCCGTGGATCGTGGACGCCGGTTACGCGCGGCACCGGGCGACCCTGGAAACGCTCGGCCTGGCATGACGGCGTCCCGACTCGGCAGGTCGCGACTCGGCAGGTCCCGGCCCGGGAGGTCGCGGCTGAGCCGTTCGCGACCGACGCGGTTGACCGCGCGATAGCGCTCGCCTGGTGCGGTCCGGTCGAGCACGGCGTCACCAGGCTGGCACGGCAGATCGCCGACGCCGCACAGGAAGTCGGGTTCGGTGGCACCGTGCTGCACGAACCGGACCCGGCGCGCTGTCGGCGCGTTGGTCGATCGGCTGCCGTCGACGGTGCGGCTGCTGCACCTGCACGTCAACGACTGGCTGTTCGCCGATCAGCAGGCCGGCGCGGACCAGCGGATCGCGGCATTGGCCCATCGGCTGAAGCGACGCGGGATGACGCTGACGGTGACATTGCACGACCTGCCGCAGGTCTCGGACGGGCCCGTGCTGTTCCGCAGACGCGCCAACACCTATCGAGCGATCGTCCGGCAAACCGGCGGCGTCGTGGTGTCCAGCCGGCACGAGCGTGCCTTGCTGCTGGACGCGCTGGCCGACGGCCCGGGCATGGACCACCAACGAGCGGCGCCCGGCACCGAGGACACGGATGTCGACGTCATCCCGCTGCCGATCGACAGCCGCCGAGCCGGCTGCCCACGCCGCGCACTCGCCCGGACACGGTGCCGACCATCGGGATCTTCGGCTATCTCTATCCGGGCAAGGGCCATCGCGAGGTGCTGGAGGAGCTGGCCGGAATGCGGCCCGCCGTCACCGTGCTGGCCATCGGCCGACCGTCGGAACGGCACGCCGAGCTGCTGCCGGAACTGCGGTCCGTCGCCGAACGACGGCGGAATCGGCTTCCGCTGCACCGGCTACGTCTCCGACGCCGACGTTGTCCAGGAGTTGCGGGGCGTCCTGGTCCCGCTCGCCCCGCACACCCATGTCTCGGCGTCCGGGTCGATCAATTCCTGGATCGCGGCCGGTCGGCGGCCGCTGGTCCCGGCCGGCCGGTACGTCGGCGAATTGGCCGACCGGCTGCCCGGGTCGGTGTGCGTCTACCGGCCGGGGGAGTTGCGGCAGGCGGTCGACCGGGCCATCGCCAACCCCGAGAGCACCTGGCTGCCAGCAGGTTTCCGGGCCGGTCCGACGACCGTCGAGGTCGCGTCGCGGTATCTGGCGTGGCTGCGCCGGCGGGCGTTCACCCGTCCGTGATCGATGTCCTTGGGTGTGCCGGCCCGGATTTCGGGGAACCGGGTGTCCATGAGCTCATCTGGAATCGATCGTGTGCCCGTCGCCCGTGCCGTCGGGCTGCTTGTCGTCGGCGGCGGACCGGCGGGACATGCCGCTGCCGCCGGCTATCGGGCCGCGGGCGGTGGCGGGCGGGTGATCGTCGTGACTTCCGATGCGGTGCCGCCGTATCAGCGGCCTCCGCTCTCCAAGGACTTCCTCCGAGGCGAGTCCGACGAGGAGAGCCTGCCGCTCGAATCACCGCAGTTCTACCGGGACAACGACATCGAGCTGTGGCTGAGCGACGCCGTGAACAGGATGGACCTGGCGGAAGGGACCGCGAGGACGCAAACCGGACGAGTCGTCAGCTACGGCGGCTGCGTGCTCGCCACCGGATGCCGGCCCGCTCAGCTGCCGGTCCGCGGCGCGGATCATCGCCGGGTGCTGAGGCTGCGATTCCTCGGGCAGGCCCAATTGCTGCGGGCGGCGGCGCAGCGGGCGGGCTCCGCGATCGTCATCGGATCCGGATTCATCGGGTGCGAGGCCGCCGTTTCGCTGGCCCGTCGCGGGCTGTCCGTGACCATGCTGTCGACCGACGAGCTGCCCCAGCTTGATCGGCTGGGACGTGCTGTCGCCGAACGCATCTCCGGATGGCTGGTCGACGAGGGCGTCCGATTCCACGGGTCGGCAGACGTCACCGAGATCCGTGACGGCCGGACGGTCGACATCCAAGCGGGCGGATCCTTCACCGCGGACCTGATCCTGACCGCCACCGGCGTGGCGCCGGAATCAGCGGTTGCGCGGCAGGCCGGGCTGAATCTGCTGGACGGCCGCATCGTGGTCGACGAACGGATGGCGACCGACTGGCCGGGGGTCTTCGCCGCCGGCGACGTGGCACTCGCCCGGAACGCCACGGCGGGTCGGCCACTACGGGTCGAGCACTGGGGCGAGGCGCTGCGAATGGGGGAGATCGCCGGCATCAACGCCGCCGGCGGCGACGACACCTGGTCGGACGTGCCCGGCTTCTGGTCACAGATCGGCGATCACACCATCAAGTACGCGGCCTGGGGTGACGGCTACGACTCCGATGACGTCGTCGAACACACCCACGGTGGATTCACCGTGTGGTACGGCCGGGACGGGAAGGCCGTCGGTGTGTTGACCGTCAACGCCGACGAGGACTACCAGCGCGGCCAGGAACTGATTGCGCAAGGCGCCCCGCCACCGGTTCCGGCAGGCGTGGCACCGATGCCGCGCGACTGAATCGGCGCGCGATCGGATCGGGGCATCGGCCTGCACGCCGGATGGCATGCAGGCCGCCTCGGGTTGGACCCGACGGAGGGGCAGCCCGGGTCAGTGGCGACTGCCGATCCGCACCGCTGGACTGAGATCCGCCACCTGGGCATCCCGAGAGTCGAGCGGCTTGAGCCCGAGCCCGTGCTCGATCGTCGCCAGGATAGACGTGGTGTCGTAGACCGTGTGGTCGACGCCCGATCGCCGGAACGCATCGCTGACCAGCAGCGCCGGGATCCGGGTGCCCGGACCGAACTTGTCGGACACGCCAACCGTGGTACTGCCCTGTCCGGGCGGCGCAACGTGGTCCCACTGCCCACCGAACTCGTCGTAGGTCACGACGATGAGCGTGTCATCAGCCTGCGGGCTCTTGAGCACCGCCTGGATCAGATCGACCAAGTGATCGCTCCCGTCGGGCTCGCTGGCGTATCCGGGATGCTCGTTCTCGGCCCCGTATGGCTTCACGAAGCTGACGGTCGGCAGCTTCCCGTACTTCGCCGCGTCGAAGAACTTCGTTTCGTCCTGCAGGTGCGCACGCCCTGGCTTCCCGGGGCCGTAGTCCTCCCAGTAGTTGAGCGGCTGGTGGTGGTACTGGAACAGCGGGCCCGGGTGTCCGGCCACCGCGTCGTCCCAGCCGCCGGAGTACCAGTTCCACGCGATCCCCTTGCCGCTGAGTCGGTCGCCGATGTTCGGGTAGTCCTTGTCGCTGATCGCCGGCAGCGTGGGTGTCCCACCGGAGGTGGGGGTGTTCGCCGGCTGGATGGTGTTGACGGCGTAGTCGCCGCAGGCCAAGCGCCTTGATCGCCGACGGGCAGGCCTGGGTGAGCTGCCCGTCCTTCACCGTGGTCGCCGCCTGGTAGAGCGGATAGGTACGAGATCGGGAACCCGTTGGCGTCGACGGTCGAATGCAGCACCAGCAGGGTCCGTTGCTGCGGCACGTATCGATCGGTGCTCGCGCCGACACCAGGTACTGGTGGTTCAGGAACGACCCGCCGAAGGCCGCCTGGAAGAAATGATCGGCGATCACGTAGTCCGGGGCATTCCGACCGTGCAGGAACTTGTAAATCGGCAGCTTGGTGGTGTCGTAGGTGCCCATTGTCAAACCAACCGCGTCGCTGCCCGTGAGATATCGATTCTGCATACCGCCATTGAGCTGGTATTGCTCCTGATAGAAGCGGTGCACAAGATCGCGGGTGCAGCCGCCTGGCAATGCGCCGGGGCTGTCCTTCAAGACATTCAAGGCGCCGCCCGGCGGCGGGCAGGTCTTGTCGGTTGGGGTAATGTATTTGTCAATGCTGAAGGCATCGTTCGCGAATGCGCTGGCCGGCGACACGGTGTGCCTTGTCCTTGCAGGTGCTGGCCAGCGGGCTCGGGGAGGACAGGTTGACGTCGTTCTGCAGCAGGCAGCCGTAAGCGTCACCGTCCTGCGTCACCTGGGTGGTGTTGACCTGCTTCGCGTCGGCCAACCCCTCGACGTGCTCACCGTTGACCGAACCCCAACTGCCATAAAGGTTATCGAAGCTGTGGTTCTCCTGGTAGATCACCACGAGGTGGCTGAACCGGCCGACCACCACCGGGTCGCCTCGGTCATGTCGATCGGACTGCGAAGTCGGATCGGCAGCCGCGCTCGTCGCAGTCAGAGCCAGTAAAGCTGCGCAGCCGACGGCGACCATTCCGGTTTTTCCTCGCATGACCCCTCCAGGGTGGAAAACGTGTCGGTGTGACACTGCTCTCTTGTGCCAACCCCGGCAACACGAGTTGTGTGGGCGACGGGATGAATTCCCGGACCATCATGTGTGTTTTTCTGGGATGTCGGCGAAAACGAGGTCGCAGGCCACCGATGCGGCGTTCACTCGCTACGCCGTGCGGGTGGCGCGTACCAGCAGGCGGAAAGGTCGCGGCGGAATCGTCACTTTAGGTGCTCGGTGCGCGTGCCTGAGGTGGCAATGCGATGAACCCGCCGCCCCGGAACCGGCCCACATCCTTGTGACCCTACTTTGTGAAAATATTCAGGTTCCGATCGGCGGCGAGTCGTTGACCCGGCGCGACCATCAGCGACGCTTCGCAGGTGGGACGGTTGTCCGATGACTCCTTGCGCCGCCGGGAGTCGACCCGGTCAGTGAACCCTGCGCCGACCGGCTCCCTGCCGCTCGGACCAAGCACGACAGTGATCCACGAAAGGGCACCCAGTGAGCGCTCCTACCCTTGCTCCCGATCTCTGCGGCCTAGCGCCGATCAACGGCCTGCAGCTGTACTACGAGTCCTACGGCTCCGGAACTCCCCTGGTGCTGTTGCACGGGGGCTACGGCACGACCGCAGTGTTCGGCGATCTGATGCCGAAACTCGCGGCGGACCGCCGGGTCATCGCGGTCGACCTCCAGGGACACGGCCGGACGGCCGACATCGACCGGCCGCTCCGCCTGGAGGCAATGGCCGGCGATGTCGCGGCCCTGATCAACTACCTGGATCTCGGGCAGGCGGATGTGATGGGGTATTCGCTGGGCGGCGGTGTGGCGCTGCGGACGGCGATCGACCATCCCGATCTGGTTCGACGGCTGATCCTGGTCTCGACCCCGTTCAGTCGTGATGGCTGGTTCCCAGAGATCAGGGAACAGATGAAGATGAACAACCGGCACGGCTTCGAATTCATGCGGCAGACGCCGATGTACGAGGGCTACGCCGCGGTGGCGCCCAATCCCGACGCCTTCCCCGACCTGATGGACAAGATCGGGGAACTGCTCGGCCGGGACTACGACTGGTCGGCCGACGTGCGGTCGCTGACCATGCCGGTCCTGTTGATGTTCGGCGACGCCGACAGCATGCCGGTCACCCACGCCGCCGAGTTCTTCGCCCTGCTGGGCGGAGGGCTGCGTGACGCCGGGTGGGACGGCTCCGGGATGCCAGCGGCGCGGCTGGCGATCCTGCCGGGCACGACGCACTACGACAGCTTCAGGTCACCGTTGCTGGCCCACTACGCCGTGACTTTTCTGCAGTGACCTGCCGTTTCCCGGTGACACCCTGCGCCGGGCGTCGCCGGCAGTTCCTCATCAGTCGCCCTGGGCCGGCGACGGAACCCGCCAGCGCACCTCGTCCAGCCGCCGCTCCAGGACCGCACCGACCGGGAAGTCGTCGGCGATGTCGGCCAATTCGCCCGCCATCGCAATCGCCTCCCTGGTCGGCCAGCCCTGCGCCTTGAGGCTCGATCGCAGGGCTTCTGCGTAGTGCGCGAAGTCCAGCCCGATGTCCGCGATCCGGGCGGTTGTCGTTGCCTGGTGCGAGTTCATCCCGGCGAACGATCGGCCGCAGCCGCAACCGCCGTCGGGATCGCGCTGGTCGGCGGCGCACACCAGCCCGATCCAGACCAGTTCACCCTCGACGCAGTAGTGGAAATCGGTTGTCCGCGCGCCCTGTGTTTGTGCCGTTGCCACCATGGCCTTCATGAAAGTCCCCCCGGTTCACCGACCGGGCCCAGTGCCCGTGTCGTGTGCAGACAGGGGTATCAGCAGGCACCGACAATGGGTCCGGGCAGCAGTCCGGCAGCCTCACCGGTCAGGTCGGCAACGCCTGGGGACAGGGGGCCTGGGTGTCAGGATCCGGTCGGTGATTCCGTCCCGTCCTCGGGAGACGGCTCGATGTCGTTGTCCAGGCGCTCCGCCGCGCCCGACCGATCGATGCGCTGCATCAGTACCTGGGTGTCGGTCGGCTCTTCCGGGTCGACGTCGGCCTGCTGTTCGAGCGGATCACTCCCGGCGGTGACGTCGGGTCCGGTTGGCACCGAATGCAGCGGGCGGGGGTTGTCGGACATACGGCCACGGTAACGAGCACCCGCGGCGCCCTGGGGGGCGCCCGCCACGGCGGCCAAACAACCCCGGTGTCGGTGCCGATGGTTACCCTCGTGCCCATGACGATGCTTGGTGTCCACGTCGGCGCCCGCGAGGACGACGCCGATCCCATCGCGGAGGCCCGCGAGTCCGGCGCCGATGGCGTGCAGATCTTCCTCGCCGACCCGCAGGGCTGGAAGACGCCCCAACCACATCCGCTCGCCGACGAGCTGCGCGCGTCCGACCTGGACGTCTACGTGCACGCCCCGTA
Source organism: uncultured Actinomycetota bacterium (assembly GCA_963695045.1). Lineage (GTDB taxonomy): Bacteria > Actinomycetota > Actinomycetes > Mycobacteriales > Nakamurellaceae > Nakamurella. Next base: position 226,745 of record CAVOFW010000015.1, on the reverse strand, counting down.
CGTGCTCAACGTCGCGACCACGAACAACCGGATCCGGATTCCCAGTCGCAAACTGCTGGGTGCGCACGCCACGGCCGCGGCGGCGCTGGGGGCCAAGGGCATGATCGTGCACGGCGGCCACGTGACCGCCGACGCCGACCCGGCGGTGGGCTTCGAGAACTGGCGCAAAGCATTCTCCCGGCAGGCCGAGGATGGCGGATTTCCGCTACCCATCCTCATCGAGAACACCGCGGGCGGTGACAAGGCGATGGCCCGGCACCTCGAGGCGATCGCCCGGCTCTGGGACGCGGTGGGTGAGTTCGGGCCCGGCTTCGTCCTGGACACCTGCCACGCCCACGCGTCGGGGATCGACCTGGCCACCGCCGTCGACGACATCAAGGCGATCACCGGCCGCATCGACCTGGTGCACTGCAACAACTCCCGTGACGAGGCCGGATCAGGGCGGGACCGGCACGCGCCGCTGGCCGACGGGGAGATCGATACCCAGGCGCTGATCGACATTGTGAAGGCGGCGGGTGCCCCGGTGATCCTGGAGACCCCTGGCGGTCCACCCGAGCGCGCCGAGGAGGTCAAGCTGCTGCGCGCGGGCATCGGCCAGTAGTCGGAGCCGACGGAAGAGGGCCGCCATTCACTCCTGGGTCCTTACGACAGCGCAGGCGACGAGCAGACGGCCCCGGTACGGCGGCGTGCCATACCGGGGCTGACGAGCACCACGGCGTACGGCGCTCGTCGAAATCTGTGCGGAAGCGGCGCCGGTCAGTCCTCGATCTCGAACGTCCTGCGCACCAGGTGATTTCCGACCACGACGCCGTCCGGGTCGAACGCCGACTTGATCGCCACCAGCCGGCCCCAGGTCACCGGGTCGTAGCCGGCGCTCGGGTCGACGGTGTGCTCGACGAAGTTCAGGTACTGCCGACCGGATCCGAACGGCGCCAGCGCCCGAACGAACGCGTCGGCGTCCCGCTGGCCCGCGGCGCCCATCTCGGGAGTCGCGGCGATCGCGCAGCCGAGGGCGAGGAAGGCGCCCCGCACCATCGGCAGTGCGCCGGCGCCCTGATGTGGACGACCCAGTGCGCCGCCCAGCTGCCGGAGCTCGTGGAGCAGCAGGGTGGACGTCGAACCCGGGCCGGCGTGCTGGACGAACGTCTGGATGGCATCCTCCGGCATCCCGTCCAGCAGCGCTGTATTCGAGACAGAGGGCGTCGGGCCCTCCGGATCCATGTGCAACCGTGCCAGCGCCTGTACCGGCACCCGGCCGAACGTGTCGACCTCGGGGTTCAGCTCCCGCAGCGCGGCAAGGATCTCGACGCTGCGCTCGTCGGAGGCCAGCACGGCGCCGTCGATGATCACCAGCTGACGGCCGCGGAAGGCTTCCGGGATGTCCGGCAGCGGCGGCAGGTTCAGCACCCGAAACGACGTGGTCACCTCGTCGGGTGCGTCGCCTGCCCACTGCACCCAGCGGCGCAGCACCCGCTCGGTCTCGCTGCGGTCCCACACCAGCATCCCGGCGTAGGCGTCCTGGAACGGGAAGATGCTGAATTCGAGTGCCGTGACGATCCCGAAGCTGCCGCCGCCCCCACGCAGCGCCCAGAACAGCTCGGCGTTCTCGGCGTCACTGGTCCACAGGATCGAGCCGTCGGCGGTGACCACCTCGATGCCGGTGATGTTGTTGGTCTGCATCCCGAGCTTGCGGGCGTACATGAAGATCCCGCCGCCCAGCGAGTAGCCGGCGACCCCGACGTCCGGGGAGGAGCCGTGTAGCACGGCGAAGCCGTGCGCGGCGGCCGCCTCGACCACCGGCAGCCACAGCGCACCGCCGCCGACGGTGGCGACCTGCCGGACCGGGTCGATGTCGACGTGGGTCATGGCCGAGGTGCGGATGATCACGACGTCGTCGAGCCGGCCGAGCGGGCCGGCGTTGTGCCCGGTGCTCTGCGGCGCGACCCGGAGCCCGGCCGCCACCGCGGCCTTGCACGAGCTGCGACGTCTCGGTCGCATTGGCGGGGTAGGCGACGGCGGCGGGCCGCTGGTCGACGGCGACGTTCCAGGCGGTGCGGGCGTCGTCGAACCCGGGGTCACCGGGCAGGTAGACGGCGCCGTCGCACAGTCCCCGCAACGACTCCGCGCTGGTCCGGCGCAACGTTGACGGGTGAACGAAGTCTTGGACGGTCATGGTGGTGGGAACCTCCGGGTGGGTTGTCTGGTGGACAGCCCTACCTTGGGACCCGGTGGTTGAGAAACACTGGCGATTGACTTGAGCCGCACTTGCAAGTGCCGCTCAACCGGCTCAAGGCCAGGTCAGCGGCCTACTTGCCGTCCACCTTCGGTGCCCGCCAGGTGCGCTCGAACGGCAACCGCCAGGCGTGCGGTGCGATCAGCTGGTGGATGGCGTTCGGTCCCCATGATCCGGGTGTGTAGGGCTTCACCGGCGGCGGATCGTCCAGCAGCGGAATCGAACGCTCCCACAGGCTTTCGATGCCTTCGGCGGTGGTGAACAGGGTGTGGTCACCGCGCATGGCGTCGAGGATGAGCCGCTCGTAGGCCTCCAGCACGTCGCCGGCCCGGCCGGTGTCGTGGGTGGAGAACTGCATGCTCAGCTTGTCCAGCCGCATCCCGGGCCCGGGGCGCTTGCCGTAGAACGAGAGCGACACCTTGGTCTCGTCGGCCAGGTCGAAGGTCAGGTGATCGGGCCCCTGGGTGCCGACCCCCGACCCCGGCGGGAACATCGACTTCGGCGCCTCCTTGAAGGCGATCGAGATGATCCGCTGGCCCTCGGCGAGCTTCTTGCCGGTGCGCAGGTAGAACGGCACCCCGGCCCAGCGCCAGTTGTCGATCCTGACCTTCAGCGCGATGAACGTCTCGGTGTCCGACTCGGGCGACACCCCTTCTTCGCCGCGGTAGCCGAGGTACTGGCCGCGGACCACGTTGTGCGTCTCGATCGGCAGCAGGGAGCGGAAGACCTTGTTCTTCTCCTCGCTGATGGCCCGCGGTTCCAGGGCGGTCGGCGGCTCCATGGCGACGAATGCCATCACCTGGAACAGGTGGGTGACGACCATGTCCTTGTACGCGCCGGTGGCCTCGTAGAACCCGGCCCGCCGGTCGAGGCCGAGGGTCTCCGGGATGTCGATCTGGATGTGGTCGATGAAGTTGCGGTTCCAGATCGGCTCGAAAAGCCCGTTGGCGAACCGGAACGCCAGGATGTTCTGGGCGGCCTCCTTGCCCAGGAAGTGGTCGATCCGGAACACCTGGCTCTCCCGGAAGACCCCGTGCACCTGGTCGTTGAGTTCGATCGCGCTGTCCAGGTCGGTGCCGAACGGCTTCTCCATCACCACCCGCGATCGTTCCACCAGGCCGGCGTTCTTGAGCATCGTCACGACGGCCAGCGCGGCCTTGGGTGGGACGCTCAGGTAGTGCAGGCGCAGCACATCGGCGCCGAGTTCGGCCTCGGCCTCGGCCACCGCCGCGGCCAGGGCGTCCGGTCCGGCGCTCTGCGGCACGTACCGGAGTTTGCGGGCGAAGGTCTCCCATTGGTCCTCGTTCAGCGGCCGGGTACTGAACTCATGGACGGCCTGATGCGCGAACGCCCGGAACTCGTCGGTGCTCATGTCCTCCAGCGAGGTGGCGACCACCTGCACGTCAGGCGTCAGTGCGGACAGCGCGAGGTGGGTCAGCCCGGGGAGCAGCTTGCGGCGGGACAGATCGCCGGTGGCACCGAACAGCACGATGACGTGCGGATCGAGATGCTCGGGCTCCCGCCGGGACGGCCTGGAGCCGGGGGCGGGATAGGCGATGCTCTGCGCGGGGGCGGTCGTCATGGCACGAATGATCTCACCGCGCCGGACGGACGTGCGGAGTGGTCGTTTCGGGCAGGTAAACACCCCTCGCGCAATCTCACCGGTCCGGCCGCGTCGCCGGTCCGACCAACCGCCCGGTCGATCACAGGCCGGCCATCAGGTCCGTCTCGGTGATGCCAGGTCCCTGACCGGCCCGGATCGCCCATTCCGTGCCGAACGCGAACCGGAACGCCTCGTCCGGCATCGACAAGAACATCGACTGGTCACTGATCTGGCTGGCGTGCGCCCGCATGGCGGCGCGTTTGACCTGCATGTATGACGACACGTCCACCGCCGCGGTGATCTCGGATTCGGGCGTGCCCATCGAGTCGTAGTCCGGTCGCTCGCCCGGCAGGTCCTGCCCGGCGGCCACCGCCTGGGCCACGAACGCCTGCATCCCGCGGCGCAGGTGGTCCCGATTGGCGGTCAGTTGGTAGACCCGGCCGGTGCCGGCCAGTTCCGCGGCCCGCATCCCCACCCGATGCACCTGAATGTGGTCCGGATGACCGTAGTTGCCGTGGTCGTCGTAGATCGTCAGGACCTCGGCGTCCTCCTCGATCAGGATGGCGGCGAGTTGCGCCGCCGCCTGCTCGATCGGCGCCGTCCAGAACGAATCGGGCAGGTCGTTGGTGGCCTCACCCATCATCCCGGAATCGACGTAGCCGAGAAACTCGGTGCGGGCGACGCCGAGAATCTCTGCGGCAGCATGCGTTTCAATCACGCGGCGTTGCCAGAGTTGTTCGTCCGGCGCGAGAAAGCCGTCGTCCACCTCGCCGTGCTCGCCGCGGGTGGCCACCACCAGGACCACCCGGTGCCCCTCGTCGGCCGCCTTGCGCATGATCCCGCCGGCGACGATGCACTCGTCGTCGGGGTGGGCGTGGAACGTCACGATGGTGGCCATGTTTTCAAAATAGAGCGTGCCTGACAAACACAGTCAGGCACGCATGCTTGATTGCGCCTGACGACTTCGTCGCAGGCGACTCTAGGCGGCAAGCCCGATCGGCCGTGGCCCGCCCGGTTGCTCGGCCTCGAGCCACCGCAGATCTCGGATCAGGCTGGCGGTCTTCTGCAGCAACCTTGCGGTCACCAGCACATCGACCTCCTGCTCGGTCAGGCCCCAGTGCAGGGCCGCCCGCCGGATGGCGAACGTGACGATCGATGGGTCGATGTCGGTGCTGCAGAACAGCGTGCTGGCGATCCGCCGGACGTCCCGGCGCAGGCCCTCGCGGTTGCCCGCGACGTCCACCGCGCGCAGATCGGAGGTTGAGACCATGGCGTTGAATGCACCTGTCCCATGCGTTCATGGGTCACTCCTTCCAGATGCCTGTGTTCTCAGGTGTCGTTCCGGGGGTGTGCGAGATACGTCCGATGACGCACCGCGTCTTCGTCATAGGTCACCGTGATGTCCCGGCCACCGGCCAACCAGAGCTGGCGCAGGTGTTCGGTGGTCGCTTGCAGGGGTATGGAGCGTGGATCGGCATGATCAGGGGCGGTGTGGCCGGCGTCGCTGTCGGCGGACCGCCCCGATTCGGGGGCGTCCGTGTGACTTCCTTCGATGAGTCGGTGGACCGGATGGCGCACACGACGGTCAGCGGGGGCGTCCTCGCCCCCAGGTGCCGCCCACGATGCACAACGGGCGGTCTGGATCGATCCAGCAATTCCCAGTCTAGGAGTGCCCACCGAGCCGCCGCGGAGGCGCGCGGTGATCTTCGACCCACCCGGCGGATGCCGACGGGGGCAACCGATTGCCTTGGCCCACTGTGCGTTCACTCAGTGCAATCGGCCGAGAGCTCGCAGGCACCAGTGGGGGGTGTGCCGCCCGCAAATCTCACCCGCCGTTGGTATCCGGTCGCCGATCGTGAGCTGCGTTCGAGTCGCCGCAATGCACTCAAGGACCGCGTGACACTCGACACGGCCCGGTCCGGGAACATGGTCGGGCAAGGCCGAACGAGTCTAGGCGGGCGTTTCAAGGCCGGGCGGACGGCCTGCAATCACGAGCGATTGAAGCTTCCGCAACAGTTGGTGACCCGGATAGTCGGCCGATTCGACATACATTCCGCGGTAGTAGCAGTTCCAATAGCTCTCCACTCGCTGACGGGTGAGTTCGAGGAAACCGGGGTTCTCGAGCAGCACCTCCCGGTAGACCGCGGCGGTCGCGGCGCTCAGCCCGCGGTGATGTCGCCGCTCCCGGAGGAGTTGCGATCGACCTGGGCGGGATTCCCGGTGTAGGTGATGTTGCCGCTGCCCGAGACGGTCGCGGTCAGCGTGCCGGTGACATTGACCTGCGCGTCACCGGAGCCGGTGACCTGCACCTGTGCCTGCTGGGTGGCCAGGCCGGATCCGGCGTACTCGCCCGACCCGCTGACCGTCACATGCTGGCTGGTCGCGGTGCCGGCGAGCTGCACATTGCCTGAACCGGAGAGGTCGACCACGATGCTGGAGAGGTCCAGTCCGCTCAGGCTCACCTCGCCCGACCCGGTTGCGGACACCTGGGCGTCGCCGGTCAGCACGCCGACGCCGTTCGCGTTGCCCGATCCGCTCAGCTCGAGACTGGTCGAGCGGCGGCACGGTGAGCGCGTAGCTGATGTGGCTGTCGGCGATCGTCGCCGCCTTGTTGTCCAGGATCAACGTGCCGTCGATCACCTGCGACGTCAGCCCGGTCAGCTGGTTGGCTCCCGCCGTGACGGTCAGGCTGTCGGTCTCGCCGACGGTGATCGACAGATCGCCGCTGGTCAGCAGCCGCACGGCCGTCACGCCGTCGATGGTGCGTTGCTGCGTTGTCTGCGCTCCGGCATCCCGAAAGAAGCCACAGGAGGCTGTCAGGACGAGGAGCCCGACGGCCGGCAGGGCGAGCCATCGTCGTTGCGTGCTGAGCTGTCGAGTCATTGTCGATGCGTCCTATCGGTTCGGCCGGCGACGGTGTCCGGCGACGTGTCGCGAAATGTCGGAATTCAACCTGTCTGATCCACGCTAGGGCCGATCAGCACGGGAGTCAGGGGGGATAGCCCTACCGGTCGGCGGGGCTGTCACCGTCGACCAGTGCGGCGGAAGACCTCAGTCCAGCAGCCCCGCATCGTGCGCCAGGATCGCGACCTGCACCCGGTTGGTCACGCCGAGCTTCACCAGCAGCCGCGACACGTGGGCCTTCACCGTGGCCTCGCTCATGAACAGACTCCGGCCGATGTCGCCGTTGGAGCAGCCCTGCCCGACCTCGGCGAGCACCTCCCGCTCGCGGTCGGTCAGCCCGGCCAGTCGGGCCTGCGCCTGCCGGCGGCGTTCCGCCCGGGGATCGGCCGCGAAATGCCCGATCAGCCGGCGGGTCACCCCGGGCGAGAGCATTGCCGTCGCCCGCGGCCACCACCCGGACCGCCGCGATCAGCTCCAGCGGTGGGGTGTCCTTGAGCAGGAACCCGGCGGCGCCGGCCTCCAGCGCCCGGAAGACGAAATCGTCCAGATCGAACGTGGTCAGCACGATCACCTTGGGCGGATCCGGCATGGCCTGCAGCGCGGCCGTCGCGGTCAGTCCGTCCATCCGAGGCATCCGGATGTCCATCAGCACCACGTCCGGTCGATGACGTTGCACCGCCTCCGCGACCTGGCTGCCGTCGGCGGCCTCGCCGACCACCTGCAGATCGTCGGCGGACTGCAGAATCATCGTCAGTCCGGCGCGGACCAGTGCGTCGTCGTCGACGATCAGGATGCGAGCCACGCCGTCGGTCCCGTCGTCGCGTGCGGAATGAGCCGCCGGCGCAGCCTGGCCACCCTGCGGAATGGACCCGCGAGCCGTTGCCGGTGCGGCGCCGGGAAGCCAGGCCCGTACCCGCCAGCCGCCGTCCCCGGTCGGGCCGGCGGTCAGCGTCCCGCCCAGCAGCGCGACCCGTTCGCGCAGCCCGATCAGCCCGGCTCCGGAGCCGGGCAGCAGCGTCCCGGCCGAGACCGGCCGCTGATTGGTCACCGTGACGACGCACGCCATCGTCCGAGCCGGCGCCGACGACGACGTCGGTCGCGGCTCCGCGGGCGTGTTTGTGCACGTTGGTCAACGCCTCCTGGACGACCCGGTAGACGGTGCGGCCGGTGGCCTGCGGGCAGCTCGGCGACGTCGACGGACTGCGGTGATCCTGACCCCGGCCGCCCGGGACGATTCCACCAGGGCGGTGAGCTCGGCCAGTCCCGGTTGCGGTGCCAGCTCGGAGCCGTCCGGCAGCGCCGGTGCGGGTCGGTCCGCGCGCAGCACCCCGAGCACCCCGCGCAGCTCCTCCAGCGCCTCCCGCGCGGTCGACCTGATCTGCCCGGCGGTCTGCTGGACCCGTTCGGCGCCGACGCCGGGATTGACCTCGAGGCCACCGGCCTGCAGCGCGATCAGCGAAACCTTGTGGGCCAGCACGTCGTGCATCTCCCGGGCGATGCGGGCCCGCTCGGCCAGCCGGGCCTGCTCGGCCCGGCGTTCGCGTTCCTCCTCGGCCCGCACGGCGCGCTCGCGCAGCGAGGCCACCAGATCCCGCCGGGCACCGACGTAGGCCCCCCACAGCGCCCAGAACAGGGCGCCGACCACGCCGGTGATCACGGTGGCGACGTCGAACGTCGGCGACGACGAGTGTCAGGTCCGGCACCATCAGGCAGCAGCGCGACGACGGCGGTGGCCGCCGACCAGCACCCGGTCCCGGCGCCGGACGGCGATCGTCAGCAGACCGAACCCCAACGGCAGCAACACCTGTGAGACCAGGTACAGCGCCGCGGCGATCGCCGTGACGGCCACCGGATAACGCCGCCGCCACCACATGCGCGGCCGTCGCGATCGCGCCGGGGACGATCACCAGACCGACCCGTGCGATGCCGACATCGCGGAACACGACGTAGGCGCCGACCAGGGTGTTGAGGCCGCACAGCGCGATGATGACGACGTCGCGGCTGCGTGGGCCCGACCATCGGGCCCATCTCGATCGCCATCGACGCGGGTGGCTCATCCGCTCAGCCTATGGCCGCCGCTGCGCTCCGACGGCCCGCCGAAAGTTCACGATCCGCCGCCGGAGCATCGACTTTCGTCGGGGGTCCGATGGCCGCCCGGCCGATGTGCCGGCCGGCCCGCTCGCCGGACAGTAAGCGGCATGATCACCGCCGAAAACCTGACCAAGCGTTACCACCAGCACGTCGCCGTGGACGAACGTCTCGTTCACCTGCGAACCGGGCACCGTCACCGGCTTCCTCGGACCCAACGGGGCCGGGAAGTCCACCACGCTGCGGATGCTCACCGGCCTCACCCCGCCGACCTCGGGCCGGGTCACCATCGACGGGCAGCCGTACGCCGAACTGCCCAACCCGGGCCGGCTGATCGGCGTGATGCTGGACGCCGCCGCCCAGCATCCCGGCCGGACCGGCCTGGAGACCCTGCGGATCACCGCGCAACTGCTGGACCTGCCCAGGTCGCGGGCCGACGAGATGCTGGACCGGGTCGGCCTGGCCGGCGCCGGCAAGCGCCGGGTCGGTAACTACTCGCTCGGCATGCGGCAGCGGCTCGGCATCGGCAGCGCGCTGATCGGCGACCCGGCGGTGCTGGTGCTCGACGAACCGGCCAACGGGATGGACCCGGAGGGCATCCGCTGGATGCGCGAGCTGCTGCGCGACTTCGCCGCCCGCGGCGGCACGGTGCTGCTGTCCAGCCATCTGCTCGGCGAGGTGCAGGCCACCGTCGACCGGCTGGTCGTCATCGGCAACGGCCGGATCGTGGCCAACGGATCGCTCGAGGAACTGCTGGCCGGCGGCCGCACCGTCGTCCGCGGCCTGGACGGCGGCGCACTGGCCGACGTGCTGCGCGGCGCCGGACACCGGGTCGAACCCGACCAGCGCGGCGGCATCACCGTCGACGCCACCGCCGAACAGGTCGGCCGGCTGGCCGCCGCGTCCGGTCAGGTGCTGCTCGAACTGCGCGACGGCGGCGCTGCCGGGCTCGAGGACCTGTTCTTCTCGCTGACCAGCCATCGCCCGTCGGACACCGGCGAGCAGGCGGCATGACGACCCTTGCCGGCACGACCGAGCCGACATCCCACCCGACATCAACTAGCCGCGAAGGACCGTCATGAGTACTGCACTTGCCACCCCCACCCCGCTGACCAGCCGTAACCCGATCCGTCCACAACGGTTGTCCACATTGTTAAGAGTTGAGCTCCGCAAACTAGTCGACACCCGCAGTGGCAAGGCCATCCTCGGCATCGGGGTTGCCATTCCGCTGGCCGCCCTGGTCTGGATGCTGTTCCAGGGCTCGGACCTGATCGTTTCCTGGCGGACCTACTCGCAGTTCAGGCCGGTGCTGGGCCTCACCATTCCGCTGATCGGGCTGTTCGCGATGACGGCCGAATGGACCCAGCGGACCGCGTTGACCACCTTCACGCTGTCGCCGCGCCGGGGCCGGGTGCTGGCCATGAAGTTCGTGGCCGCGTTCGGCCTGTCGATGGCCGTCCTGGCGGTGGTGGTCGGGCTGACCGTCGGTGCGGTCGCGCTCGGCGGGCTGATCACCGGTCAGACACCGTCGTACGCGTTCATCGGCACCGACCTGCGCGGGCTGGTGATCATGACCTCGCTGCAGGTCATCATGGCCGCCGGTTTCGGCGCGCTGGCCGCGCAAACGGCGGTCGCGGTCGGCGCGTTCCTGGTCGCGCCGACGCTGTGGTCGGTGGTCGGTCCGTTGCTCTTCGGCGCGAACGCGCAGTGGTTCGACGTGTTCGCCGCCTACGACCAGCTCTCCTCCGACGCCCCGCTGACCAACCTGCCGCAGACCATCACCGCGATCGCGATCTGGGTGGTGCTGCCGACCACCATCGGCGTCGCCCGGAGCCTGCGGCGCGAGGTGAAATAGCGCCGCGCATCGCCACACGGGTCCCGCCACCGGTTCACGCCGGTGGTGGGACATCCCGTGTTACGGGGCTGATGAGTCCGTTCAGCGCGGCGACCAGCCGGTCGAGGAAGACGATCTGTCCCTTCACCAGCTTCAGCCGCGCTGTGTCGGTGTCGAACCATTCGGCCCGGTCGACCTCGGGAAAGCTCTGCATCCGCCCTGATCGGGGCGGCCATTCCAGCTCGAAGGTGTTGCTCACGCAGGTGCCGGCATCGAAGTCGGCCTCCCTGGCGTAGGCGATGACCGACTTGCCGCTCTGTTTCGCCGCCCCGAGGTCGAACTCGGGGCCGTCCGGCAGGGGTGAGCCGAGTTCCTCGGCGAATTCCCGGGCGGCCACCGCGTGCGGGTCCTCGCCGCTCTCGTACTCGCCCTTGGGGATCGACCACGCATGCTCGTCCTTGCGCGCCCAGAACGGCCCGCCCATGTGCACCAGCAGCACCAGCACCCGGTCGTGCTCGCGCTTGAAGAGCACCGTGCCGGCGCTGAGTTTGCCCATGCGGGCCATCGTTCACCGACGCGGCGGGGAGGTCGCCCGCCGCACCTGCCGCCGGGCGTGCCACCATCCGGGCGAAGGAGCGTGAGGCCGATGACGCAGCAGACCCCACCCGGCGCTGACGACCCCGCCGATGCGAACCCGGCGGCACCGATCGTGACGTTGGGTTCGTCCGCGCCGGCCGATTCGGCCGGGTCCGAGAGCACCATGACGGTGCTGATCGCGTTCGGGGCGAACTTCCTGGTCGCGGTCGCCAAGACCTGGGCCGCGGCGCTCACCGGCTCGGCGTCCATGGTCGCCGAGGCCGCGCATTCCTGGGCGGACACCGGCAACGAGATCTTCCTGATGATCGCGAACAAGCGGTCGCGACGACCGATCGACCCTGGCCATCCGCTGGGCTACGGGCGGGAGATCTACGTCTGGTCGTTGTTCGCGGCGCTGGGACTGTTCGTGGCGGGCTCGGCCGTGTCGATCACGCACGGCATCCATGAGCTGGTGGACCCGGAGCCGGCCAGCGACTTCGTCATCGGGTACATCGTGCTGGCGCTGTCGTTCGTGCTGGAGGGAACGTCGTTCCTGCAGTCCGTTCGGCAGGCCCGCCGGGAGGCCGACTGCGCTGCACCGGGATCTCATCGAGCACGTGCTGGCCACCTCCGACCCGACGCTGCGCGCGGTGTTCGCCGAGGACGCCGCCGCGCTGACCGGGCTGGTGATCGCGTTCACCGGCTTGGCGTTGCATCAGATCACCGGCAGCGCCACGCCGGACGCGATCGGGTCGATCCTGGTCGGCGTGCTGCTGGGAGTGGTGGCCATCGTGCTGATCCAGCGGAACCGGGAGTTCCTGGTCGGCCAGGAGGTCAGCCCGCAGGCGCGGTCCGCGACGCTCACGGCGCTGCTGGCACTGCCCGACGTGGAGCGGGTGACGGCCCTGCGGCTGGAGTTCATCGGCCCGCGGCAGGTGTACGTGGTCGCCGATGTCGACCTCACCGGCGACGACAACGAGACTCATCTGGCGGTTCGGCTGCGTGCCCTCGAGGCGCAGATCCGGCAGTCACCGGCGGTGGTGGACTGCACCCTGAGCCTGTCCGCGCCCGACGAGGCGTCGCTCGTCCCCTGAGCGGTCGGATCACCCTGTTGCGCTGGTGATCTTCCCCGGAGCACAGTCGGCGCAGAGCCCGAACAGCTCGAGCTCATGGTTGATGTCGGTGTACCCGTATTGCGCGGCGATCGTCCGGGCCCAGCGCTCCACGCTCGGCGCCTCGATCTCCTGGGTTCGCCCGCACTGCCGGCACACCAGGTGGTGGTGATGCTGCGGCTGCACGCACTGCCGGTACAGCACCTCACCGGTGTGATTGCGGACCGTGTCCAGGTCGCCGCCGCCCGCCATGTCCTGCAGCGCCCGGTACACGGTGGCCAGGCCGATGGTCGACCCCGACAACCGCAGGGCGCTGTGCAGATCCTGGGCCGAGACGAACTCATCGGTGCCCGCCAGCACCTGCAGGATGGCCGCCCGCTGCGTGGTATTGCGCCGCTGCGTTGCGACCATGGTTGCCCCTCCCATGCTGGTGGCCCGTGGGTGGCCGCCGATCGCACCCAATAGTGCTCGCCAGCCGAGGGTACCGCGTCGGAATCTGCGTCAACGCAGGTCCGGGCACCGGCGGATGGTCTGGCGCTACGGTGGCACCACCCTGTGCAGAACGGTAGGTCGATGAGAACTGTCCTACGGCTACCCACGGTGCTCGGGCTGCTGTCGGTGCTGCTGCTCGCCGGCTGTTCCAGCGCCGCGGATTCCGCCGGCACCGCTACGGCATCAGCAGTGACCAGCACGGTCGGCACCACCACCGCGCCACCGGCGACCGTCACCTCCACCATCGCGGGCACCACAATCACCGCGACCGCGCCGCCGTCCACCGCCGAACCGGCGCCCGTCGACGGCCAATGCCCGTACCTGTCGACCGACGACGTGGCGGACATCAACGGTCAGCACACCGGGACCACCCAGATCATCGACGTCCAGCCGTACCCGGTGTGCGTGTTCTACCGCTCCGACGGCGGGTGGATGGCATCGATCCGGATCATCCAGGCAGACACGCCGCAGGCCGCGGTGGCCGCCGTCGATCAGCACGTGCCGATCGACGGCTCTGATCCCGCGAGTCAGCCGCCGGGGTGGACCGGCGGTTCCATGGTGATCGATACCGGATCGGTGTACGCCGTGTCGAAGGGCCCCATCGCGATCGTCGCCGAGTCCAACCAGCAGCAATCGATCAAGGGCAGGCAGATGGTGATCAAGGCCGTCGCCAATCTCGGTCTCTGAGGGTTTGCGGGTGCAACCGACCGTGGTCGATGACCGACTGCCGGAACGGGCCGTGGCAGGATGGATCACTGTGAGCAACCTCTACGCGACCCTGCATACCAACCGCGGCGACATCAAGATCGAGCTGTTGCCCAATCACGCGCCGAAGACGGTGAACAACTTCGTCGGCCTGGCCAAGGGCACCGCGAAGTACACGACCAAGAACGCCTCCGGAGAAACCACCGGACCGTTCTACGACGGTGCGATCTTCCACCGGGTGATCTCCGGGTTCATGATCCAGGGCGGCGATCCGACCGGCACCGGTCGCGGCGGGCCCGGTTACACGTTCGCCGACGAGTTCCACCCGGAACTGGCCTTCAACAAGCCGTACCTGCTGGCCATGGCCAACGCCGGGCCGGGCACCAACGGTTCGCAGTTCTTCATCACGGTCGGGCCCCAGCCGCACCTGACCTTCAAGCACACCATCTTCGGGGAGGTCGCCGACCAGGCGTCTCGTGAGGTGGTCGACGGGATCGATCGGACCTCGACCGACCGGTTCGACCGCCCGTCCGATGACGTCGTGATCAACTCGATCACCATCTCCGAACCCGACCCGGCCGCAGGGCTCGACGACCGCATCCGGCTGATCTTGACCCGACCTATCGGGGAATTGGACCGGAGCCGCACATGAGCGCACCGCCACCGGTCTATCCGACGCAGGGCCCGCCCGGCTACCCGCAGCAGCCGATGGCGGCCTGCAGCTGGCATCCGGACCGGGGCACCGCGCTGACCTGCACCCGGTGCGGGCGCCCCGCCTGCCCCGAATGCCTGACGCCGGCCAGCGTCGGATTTCACTGCCGGGTGTGCGTCGCCGAGGCAAGGGGCACCGCGACCCAGCGCGCGCCGAGAACCGTGGCCGGCGCCCGGCTGGGCCAAAAACCGATCGTGACGATGGTCCTGATCGGCATCAACCTGGCGTTCTTCCTGGTGACGGCGCTGCAGGCGCGGTCCGGCATGAACCTGGCACCGTCGTCGCTGTACCTGCAGGGCAGCCTGATCCCGGTGGAGGTCACCTCGGGTGACTACTGGCGGCTGCTGACCGCCGGGTTCCTGCATGCCAACCTGATCCACCTCGCGACCAACATGGTGTCGCTGTACGTGCTGGGCATGCCGCTGGAGCGGATCCTCGGGCGTGGCCGGTTCGTGCTGATCTACCTGCTGAGCCTGCTCGGCTCGTCGGTCAGCGTGTTGCTGTTCAGCGGGCAGAACGTGCTGACGATCGGGGCATCGGGCGCCATCTACGGCCTGATGGGTGCTCTGCTGGTGACGTTCAAGCGGCTCGGCTACGACCTGCGTCAACTGCTGATCGTGGTGGCGATCAACGTGTACATCACCTTCCAGGTCCCCGGGATCTCCTGGCAGGGCCACCTGGGCGGGCTGGTGGTCGGGGCCATCGTCGGGGCGGCCATGGTCTACCCGCCGCAGCAATCCCGGAAGCAATGGCAGTGGGGCACCGCGATCGGGGTGGTGGTCGTCCTGACGGCGTTGGTGATCTTCCGGGACGTGCAGACTCGGGCAGTGGTTCTGTGTCTACGCTGCCAACGGAGCCGGCACCTGCGTTCCGGCGCACTGACCAGCATCAACCCAGCGGCGAGAACGCGCGCAGCGCGGCCAGCACCTCAACCGGATCGGTGCCCAGGTCGGTGCGGCCGAAGACCAGCAGGTCGTCGTCCATCAGGTCGATCTCGATGGTCGTCGTGGCGATCCCCAGACGCTGGCTACGGGCCGCGTCCAGTCCGCGGACCTGCGACCACGGCACCAACCGGGCACCGCCGACGCCCTGGATCAGCAGCCCGCGCGGGCCGCCGATCAACCGTCGCCGCCAGGCCCACACGGTGGCTCCGGCGACGATCGCCGCGATGACCACCCCCACCACCCGGTCCATCGGGTCGCTGGCCAGCAGCAACACCCAGGCGATCACGGCCACGACGGCGGCACAGCCAACCGCCAACAGTTCCCGCCGCGGCCGCCAGGTGAGCGAACCGGGCCCGGGAAAGTCGGACCCAACGCTCACGGGTCCGCCCTGCCGGACTGGGTTGTGCACACGACTTGTCCACATTGGGGATGAATCACATCGTTGTCGTTCGGTGTCCGGCGGGCGTCAGGCAGGCATCCGGCAGGTGACCGGAAGGGAACGAACTCTCCGCTCAGCGCCACCGCATGGTCATCAGCAGGCCGGCGATCATCAGGGTGAAACCGATCGCGAAGTTCCAGTTGCCGAGGTCCGCGACGAACGGGATGTTCGCGCCCCACAGGTAATAGACCACCAGCCAGAGCAGCCCGAGCACCATCAGGCCGAGCATGATGCCGATGTAGATCGGTGACGACGGAGCCGCGACGTGCGCGCGCGACGCGGCGGCCGCGGCGGTGTTCGCTTCGGTCGTCGTGCGAGCGGTGGTGGTCGCGACCTTCTTGCGGACCTTGGACTTGGGCACGTCATTCCTCCACGCTGACGACGCTGCGCCGGCCGGTGAGATCACCGGGACCGTACGCCTGAGCTACTAGCCTACGGTGTTGTCAGGGGTTACCCGTCGATGTTTCGGCGGCGATGGGGGTGAGCACGGGTGCAGGGTGCCGGCGGTGACGGCGCGGCCAGGACGCGTTCTCGCTCGGCGCGCTGGTGGCGGGTGGGTGTGGTGCTGACCTGCCTGATCGCCGGCGTGCTGCTCGGCACCGCTCGCTCGTACTCCGCCGGTGAGGACATCAGCAACCGCAGCGTCGACCTGTCGGCCGTGGTCCGCGATGCCCAGCAACGCGTCCTGGCCGCCGATGCGCAGGCCGCGCAATTGCAATCGCAGATCGACGCCGCTGCCGACAGTGACGTCTCGCCGCGGGTCGAGGCGGTCCGGGCCAGCGTGGCCGCACTGGAGCCGGCCGCCGGCTTGATCCCGGTGGTCGGTCCGGGGATCAGCGTGTCGATGTCCGACGCGCCCCGCGATTCGGCCGGAAACTATCCGGCCGGCGTCGATCCGGACGACCTGGTCGTGCATCAGCAGGACGTCCAGTCGGTGGTCAACGCGCTCTGGGCCGGCGGCGCAGAGGCGATGATGATCATGGATCAGCGGGTGCTGACGACGTCCGCGGTGCGCTGCATCGGCAACACGCTGCTGCTGCAGGGCCGGACGTACTCGCCGCCGTTCGTGGTCACCGCCATCGGCGACGCGGCGGCCATGTCCGCCGCGCTCGACGTCGAACCCGGCGTGCAGCTGCTTCTGCAGTACGTCGACAAGTACCAGTTGGGCTACGAGGTGAAGGTGTCCGATTCCGTGCAGCTACCCGCCTACGACGGCCCGGTCCGGATGATGACGGCCCGCCAGGAGGGCCGATGACGGTCAAGAGCCAGGACGGAGTGCCGGACGCTCCGGAACAACGGCATCGCTCGGCCGGCGGCGTCGCCAGGACGGCGCTGCGCGGCGTCGGGCAGATCCTGATCACGCTGGGCGTCGTCGTGCTGCTGTTCGTCGTCTACGAGGTGTACGTCACCGATCTGTTCGGTCAGCAGAAGCAGGCGGCGGCCACCGAGGCGGTCGATCAGGTGTGGGCCAGCGCCGAGGCCGCGACGACCGACACCGTGGTGGTGACGAATTCCGATCAGCTGGTCACCGACCCCCGGCAGCGGACCCCGGACTACCAGACGACGCTCGGCGACGGCTTCGCCAAGCTGTACGTCCCGTCGTTCGGCGCCGACTACGTCTTCACCGTCGTCGAGGGCACCGACTCCGACGACCTGTACATCGGGCCGGGCCACTACGACGGCACCCAACTGCCGGGTCAGCAGGGCAACTTCGCGGTCGCCGGGCACCGGGTGTCCAAGGGCTCGCCGTTCAACGACCTGGGTCTGCTGGCCTCCTGCGACGCGATCGTGGTGGAGACCCAGGACGACTGGTTCGTCTACCGGGTGCTGCCGATGGCCGACGAGGTCGCCAGCTGGACGACCACCCCGCGCGCCCACTGCGACGGGGTCGGCGTGCAGACCGGCGCCTATGACGGGGTCTTCGGCCGGGAGATCACCCTGCCGACCGACTACGCGCAGGTGCTGCCGGTGCCGCACGTCGATTCCACCGCGATTCCCGCCGACGCCCAGCGGATGATCACGCTGACCACCTGTCACCCGCAGTTCTCCGACGCCCAACGAATGATCATCCACGGCGTGCTGGTGCGGAGTTACTCGAAGTCGGCCGGGTTCCTGCCGCCCGAGCTCGGGGAGAGCTGAGCCATGTACACCTGGATCTGGCGTCACCTGCCGGGGCCGACGGCGGTCCGGACCCTCGAGGCCCTGCTGCTGTTCCTGATCGTCGTGGCCCTGCTGTTCTTCGTGGTGTTCCCGTGGCTCGAGCCGTACCTGCCGTTCGACCGGCCGGCGGCTGACCCAGCGGCCGATGGCCCGTCCGGGCTGCGACGCGAGCCCTCGTTCGGGAAGAGCGCGGCCGAGTCCTCTGGGTCCCACCACTGCGTCCACGGCGGCAAGATCCCGTCGTCATCGGCCAGGTCGGCCAGCCGCGCCAGCTGGGCAGGCTCCGCCATCGCCACCGGCCCCGTTCTCGGCGGAAGTCGAGCATCGACGAAGACATATCCGATGACGGAGGCGTTGAACGCGACCACCGGTGCCAGCAGTCCGGCGTTGCTGTGCGGCACCAGCACCAGCTCTCGATCGGCGGGCAGCGCGGCGAGGCAGACGTCCACCGCGTCCTGTGCACACGTCGGTGCCCGCGGCAACGCAGGGAGCGTCGCGACGTCCCACCCACGGCGGATCAGGCATCCGGCGGCCGGCTCCCACACCGCGGGCCCGAGCAGCGGGCTCGGCAACAGCGCCAGCAGTGGCATAGGCGACGGTACGTCGGTCGACCTGAGGGCCGCCGCCCAACGAGCGGCAAATGCGCATTCGTCGCCGGCCCGCGGTGTGCGACCCTGGTCGGCGTGACGACCATTCTCGTGGTGGACAACTACGACTCCTTCGTGTTCAACCTGGTGCAGTACCTCGAGCAGCTCGGCGCCGACTGCATCGTGCGGCGCAACGACGAGGTCACCACCGACGAGGTCGCCGATCTCGGGGTCGACGGGGTGCTGCTGTCGCCCGGGCCCGGTACCCCGGCGGACGCCGGCGTCACCGAGGAGATGGTGCGCTGGGCCGCCGGCCGGCTGCCGGTGTTCGGCGTGTGCCTGGGCCACCAGGCCATCGCCGAGGTGTACGGCGCCGTCGTCGACCGCGCCGAGGAGCTGCTGCACGGCCGGACGTCGCTGGTCGAGCACGCCGGCGCCGGGGTGCTGGCCGGGCTGCCCGATCCGTTCACGGCGACCCGGTACCACTCGCTGGCCGTGGTCGACGGCACCGTCCCGGCCGTGCTCGAGGTCACCGCCCGCACCACCGGCGGCGTGATCATGGGCCTGCGGCATCGGGAGTACGCGATCGAGGGCGTGCAGTTCCACCCGGAGTCGGTGCTGACCCAGGGCGGGCACCGGATGCTCGGCAACTGGCTCGCCACCTGCGGCGACCGGGCCGCCGCCGACCTGGTGCCGCCGCTGGAGGCCGACGTCGAGCGGTTACGGCTCAGCGCAGTCTGATCTCGCCCCGCCGTCTGACCACGCAACGCACGACGCGACAGAGCCCCCGACCGGAATGCGGTCGGGGGCTCTGCCTGTGCTGGCCGGCTCGCGGAGCCGGCCGTGATTCAGTTCGCGGTTGCCGATCCCAGGGTGACGCTGACCGTCTTGGACTCGCCGTCCCGGGTGAAGGTGACCTGCGTCGTGCGCGTTCGGGCGTCGACGAGCGGACGGCGGCGATCAGCGCGTCCGCGCTCTCCACCGACTGGTTGCCGATGCCGGTGATCACGTCGCCGGCCTGCAGGCCGGCGGCCTCGGCGCCGCTGCCCGCGGTGACGCTGGCGATCTTGGCGCCGGTCGGGATCTGGCTGGTCTGGTCGGCGGCGTCGCCGACGGAGGCGCCGAGCACCGCGTGGGTGGCCTTGCCGGTGTCGATGATCTCCTGGGCGATCCGCTTGGCCTGGTCGATCGGGATGGCGAAGCCGACGCCGATGGAGCCGGCCTGGCTGCCGTCGGAGGACTGGGACAGCGACGCGATCGCCGAGTTGATCCCGATGACGGCGCCGTTCATGTCGACCAGCGCGCCACCGGAGTTGCCCGGGTTGATGGCGGCGTCGGTCTGCACGGCGTTGATCACGGTGTCCTGCGACTGTCCGGCCGCGTCCGCCTCACCGGAGGTGCGGACCGGCCGGTTCAGCGCGGAGACGATGCCGGAGGTGACGGTGGCGGACAGGCCGAGCGGCGAGCCGATGGCCACCACCGGCTGGCCGACCGCCAGGTCCGCCGAGCTGCCGAGGGTGGCCGGGGTCAGGCCGGAGACGCCGTCCGCCTTGATCACGGCGAGGTCGTCGGTGCGCGGTGGTGCCGACGACCGTGGCGGTCGCGGTGGTGCCGTCGTTGAACCGCACCTCGAGGTCGGTGGCGCCGGCGACGACGTGGTTGTTGGTCAGGATCAGGCCGTCGGCGGTCAGGATGACGCCGGAACCCTCGCCGCTGCTCTGGCTGGAGCTGGCGAGCACGGACACGGTCGACGGCAGCACCTTGGCGGCCACCTCCTGCACCGAGCCGGCCGGCGCCGCTGTCCGGTTGTCCGAGACCGGGGCGCTGGTGTTCAGCTGGCTCAGCGAGCTGTCGCCGGCGCTGGCCGAGCTGGTGTTCAGCTGCGCCGCCGAGCATGCCGCCGCCGAACCCGGCGATGAGCGCGAAGGCGGCGGTGGTGGCCACGATCGTCGAGGTGCGCCGGCTCTTGGTCGGCGCCGCGGGCGGCGGCGGGGTGACCGTCGGTGGCTGCTGCCGTACCCGGTGCTGGGGTACCGGGGCGCGCCGTAGCCGGTCGGCGGCTGGCCGGGGAAGGCCTGCGTGCCGTGCGCGCCGGGGTTCTGGCCGCCGGCGGTGTTCCATCCCGGGCTGGACCAGGCGCCGCTCGGCCGCGGCTCCCACCAGGCCTGCCCGGCGTTCGGGTTCTGCGGCTGGACGGGACCGGTGTCGCGGGTGTCCTGGCTCCAGGCGCGGTCGGCGCCGGGGTTCTGGGACCGGTCGGCCGGCGACGGGACCGCGGTGGAGCGGTCGGCCGGGGATGGGGCCGAATAGGTCGGGGAGTACGCGGTCTGGCCGGGCTGCGCCTGCTCGGAAGCGGGGGTGGCGGCGGGCAGATCGCCGGGGCGTGGGGTCATGTCCTGGCTCATGGTTCTACGGTGACCTAGCTCCGTGTGGATCGTCTGAGCGGCGTTTGGACCGCGCGGGTGAGAGTCTGTTCAGTTACCTGTGAAGATCATGAACGGCCGGCCGCAGCGAAGGCCGGTCCGTACCCACCGCCGCCGCCACCGGGGCCGCTGTTGCCGCCAGGCGCCGGCGCGGAGCCGGCGGCGGCGCGGCCGCCGGTGCCGAGCTGGCGGCGGGCGCGGCCTCGGGGCCGTAGACGTTGACCGTCACCGGCGTGCCGGCGTCCACCTGGCCACCGGCGGTCTGGCCCTGCACGGTCCCGGCCTTTCCGGGCGGGGTGCCGCCGACCGTGGCGAACGTGACGTTCGGGATGCCGTTCATCGCGGCCCTGCGCCTCGGCCTCGGTCTTGCCGACGACGTCCGGGATGGTGATCTGCACGGCCGCGCCGACCTGCACCTTCACCGCGGTTCCGGTCTTGGGCACCACGGCACCCGCGTCCGGCGACTGGCTGATGATCGCCCCGACCAGGCCGGGGTTGGTGACCGGTGTGGTCGACCTGGCGAGGCTGTCGTTGTCACCGGACCAGCCCTGATCCTGCAGGGCCGCGACCGCCTCGTTCGGGCTCTTGTTCTTCAGGTTCGGCATCACCATCAGGCTGTTGTTGGACACCGTGAGGGTGACCGGGGTGCCTTCCTGCACCCGCGACCCGGCGGCCGGGTCCATCTGCAGCACCTGATTCGCCGGCTCGGTGCCGTCGGCCTCCTGGGACACCACCTGCAGCTTCGCGGCGGTCAGCATCGCCGTCGCCTCGTCCAGGGATCGGCCGACGAGGCCGTCGGGCACCTGGACGGTCTCCAGGCCGGTGCCGACCGTCACCTTGACCGTGGTGCCCGGCGCCACCTGGGCCTGCGGGGCCGGGATCCTGCGCGAGCGCCTTGCCCTTGTCCGCGTCCGACGAGGACTGCGGCACCTCCTCGTACTGCAGGTTGGCCTCGTTCAGCGCCTGCTTGGCCTCTTCCGGGGTGTAGCTGACCACGTTGGGCACGCTGACCAGGCTGACGCCCTTGCCGATCTCCAGGTTCACCGCGGAGTCCTGCTGCACCTGGGTCTGGCTGGACGGCCGCTGGTTGACGACCTTGTCCTTGTTCTCGTCGGTCGACTCGCTGTTGGTCACCGTGCCCAGGGTCAGCCGGCTGTCCCGGAGTTGGGCGGTGGCCTGCTCCAGCGACATCCCGGACAGGTCGGGCACCGCGACCAGGGCGGCCGGCGGCGGAGCGCTGAGCACCCGCAGCGGTCAGCCAGACGGCGCCGGCCAGCAGCGCGACGCAGAGCACCCCGATGCCGATGAATCCCCAGACCCGCCGCGACCGGTCGGCCGGGTCCGGCTCCCAGTCCTCGTCGACGACCGTGCCCCGGTTGGGCGGCGCGAGCAGCATCGGCGATGCGCCGCCGACCCGGGCCGGTGCGGCGCGCATCAGCTCGGTGCGTTCGTCGTCGCTCATCAGGGGTGTTGCCTGCACGGCCTGCCCGGACAGCGCCCTGACCAGATCGGAGCGCATCTCCGCCGCCGTCTGGTAGCGGTTCAGCGGGTTCTTGTTCAGCGCCTTCAGGACGATGGCGTCCATTTCCTTCGGCAGCCCGGGCTTCGTCTCGCTCGGCGGCCGGGGGGCCTCCCGGACGTGCTGGTAGGCGATCGCGACGGGGGAGTCGCCGGTGAACGGCGGGGCGCCGCAGAGCAGTTCGTACAGCACGCAGCCGGTGGCGTACACGTCGGAGCGGGCGTCGACGGCCTCGCCGCGGGCCTGTTCCGGGGACAGGTACTGCGCCGTCCCGATGACGGCGGCGGTGGCCGTCATGGTGGCCTGGCCGTCGGCGACCGAGCGGGCGATGCCGAAGTCCATCACCTTCACCGCGCCGGCCCGGTTCAGCATGACGTTGGCCGGCTTGATGTCGCGGTGCACGATGCCGTGCCGGTGCGAGAAGTCCAGCGCGGAGCAGACGTCGGCGACGATCTCCATCGCCCGCTCGCGGCGGCAGCGGGCCTTCCTTCTTCAGCACGTCCCGCAGGGTGTCGCCGTCGACGTACTCCATGACGATGTACGGGACCGTGCTGGCCTCGGTCTTGGTCTCGCCGGTGTCGTAGACCGCGACGATGGCCGGGTGGTTCAGCGAGGCGGCGTTCTGCGCCTCGCGGCGGAACCGGGCCTGGAATGACGGGTCCCGGGCCAGGTCGGCCCGCAGCACCTTGATCGCCACGTCCCGGCCGAGGCGGAGGTCGCGGCCACGGTGCACCTCGGACATGCCGCCGAAGCCGAGGGTGTCCCCGACCTGGTAGCGATCGCCGAACAGGTAGCCCGTCATGACCGTCCCTTGTTGCTCGTCGAACATGAGCTTCGTCTCCCGACCGATCGGCTGCGGGCGCACTCCGCCCTTAGGCATGATGCGGACCGGGGTTGCCCGGTTGCCTCGCGCCGATCGCCCGATTGCCAGTTCCAGAGTAATTTCCGTCACTCCGATGGGTGAAGTGCACCGATCCGGGCAGGTCGTTATCCAGGGGAAGTGTCTCATCGCGCGCGTGACGGTCGTCGTGATCATGAACGAGCATCCCCGGCCGGTGCCGCGGAGCGCGCGATCGCACTGGACGCGGCAGCCGAGAGCTGACCCGACCACCTGGTTGACCAGGACGAGCACCAGCACGGCCAGCAGCACGACGACGACGGCCAGCAGCACCGACAGACCGGTTCGCCGGCCGGGCCGGCGGGCCGGCGGACCGGGCCGGCCGCCGGGGCCGGCATGCCGGGTGCGTACGGCGAGCGTCCGGCGGGAGCGGGCGCCGGGCGACTCACCGGGATCGGAGTCGACGTCGGCGGCGGGGTCCGCGGCTGTGCCCGGGTGGCGGTCGGCCGCATGCCGGGAGACCGGCGCCGGCAGCCGGGCGGCGGGCACGGCCGGCGCCGCGGACCGCCGGGGCGACCCTGGTGGGGGCGGGCTTGGTCTGGAGCTGACGCGCCGGTGCCGGCCGAACGGCCGTCGCGCCCGGTCCCGCGAAGTTGGCCGACGGCCTGCGCCAGCGCCGCCCCGTTCGGGAATCGGGTCGACGGATCCTTGACCAGCATCTGCATCACCAGCCCGGCGACCACCGGCGGCACGTCCGGCGGCAGCGGTCGGGGTGCGTCCCGCACGTGCGCCAGCGCCATCGCGACGGCGTTCTCGTTGGGGAACGGCAGGGTGCCGGCCAGGCACTCGTAGGCGACGACGCCGAGCGAGTAGATGTCCGATGCCGGCACCGCCTCCTGGCCGGCGGCCTGCTCCGGGGAGATGTACTGGGCGGTGCCCATCACCATCCCCATCCTGGTGACCGGCGCCTGATGGGCGACCTTGGCGATGCCGAAGTCGGTGATCTTGACCTGGCCGCCGGGGGTGATCAGCAGGTTGCCCGGCTTGATGTCGCGGTGCACCAGGGAGCGGGCGTGCGCGTGCTGCAGCGCCCGGCCGGTCTGATCGAGCACGTCCAGCGTGCGCACCGCGGACAGCCGGTTGGTCCGGGCCAGCACGGACGACAGCGACTCGCCGGCGATCAGTTCCATCACCAGGTACGCGGTGCCGCCCAGGTACGGACCGGCCCCGCCGATCACCTCGCCGTAGTCGTAGACCTGCGCGATGCCCGGGTGGTTGAGCGACGCGGTGATCCGGGCCTCGGTGCGGAACCGTTCGACGAACTCCTGATCGCCGGTCAGTTCGGGCCGCAGGATCTTCAGCGCGACCACCCTGGCCAGCCGGATGTCGTCGGCGGACCAGACCTCGCCCATGCCGCCGACCGCGATCAGGTGGTTCAGCCGGTAGCGGCCGGACAGCAACAGGCCGGGCGCGGACATCACGGGCCCCCGGCCAGCGCGGCGGCGATCACCGATCGTCCGATCGGCCCGGCCACCTTGCCGCCGGTGGCGTCCAGGCCGAGGTCGCCGCCGTTCTCGACCATCACCGCGACCGCGACCTTCGGGTTGTCCGCGGGTGCGAAGGCCACGTACCAGGCGTGCGGGGGAGTGTTCTTCGGGTCGGTGCCGTGTTCGGCGGTGCCGGTCTTCGAGGCGATCACCAGGTCGGCGATGCCGCCGGACCCGGGCGTGTCCTTCTCGGACTGGATCATCATGTCGCGCACCTGGTCGGCGACGGCGATCGGGATCGCCTGGCCCAGCGACTGCGGCGAGGTCTCGGAGATCACCGTCAGGTCCGGCTTGGTGGTCTTGGCGATCAGGTGCGGCGCCATCATGTCGCCCCGGTTGGCGATGGTCGCGGTGATCCAGGCCATCTGGAACGGGGTCATCGCGACGTCCCGCTGCCCGATGCCGGTCTGCGCCAGCGCGGCGGTGTCCGGGATGTCGCCGAGCCGTGATTCGCACCACGTCGAGCCCGATGTCCGGCACCGGGTTGTCGATGCCGAGGGCCTCCGCCTGCTTGCGCACCGGGACCACGCCCGAGGCTCATCGCCACCTCGGCGAACGCGGTGTTGCAGGAGTGCGCCAGCGCCTCGATCAGCGGCACGTCGGCGCCGCCGCCGTCACCGCAGGTCTCGCCGCCGAAGTTCGACAGGGTGGCGCCGCCGGTGTCCGGCAGGCTGATCTTCGCCTCGCCGGTCACCGGCGTCTGCGGGGTGTAACCCTGCTGCAGCGCGGCGGCGGCGATCACCAGCTTGAAGGTCGAACCCGGCGGGTACACCGCGGCGGTCGCCCGGTTCAGCAGCGGGCTCGGGTCGGCGTTGACCAGGTCGTTGTAGGCCTGCCGCTGCACCGCGTCGGAATGGCTGGCCAGCGGGTTCGGGTCGTAGGACGGGGTGGAGACCATCGCCAGCACCTGGCCGGTGGACGGCTCGATGGCGACGACGGCGCCGACGTAGTTCTTGTCGGTCATCGCCGTGTACGCGGCCTGCTGCACGGCCGGCTCGATGTTCAGCTCGACGTTGCCGCCGCGCGGGTCCCGGCCGGTGATCAGGTCCGACAGCTGGCCGGCGATCAGCTCCGGTGCCTCGCCGGACAGGATCTCGTTCTGGTTGCGTTCCAGGCCGGTCGGTCCGTAGCGCATCGAGTAGTAGCCGGTCAGGTCCGCGAAGGTGGCGCCGCCGGGATAGACCCGCTGATAGCTGTACTGGTCGTCGGACGGGTCGGACCGGGCCAGCACCACGCCGCCGGCCGCGGTGATCTGGCCGCGTTGCCGGCTGTACTCGGCGACCAGGGTGCGCTTGTTGTTCGGGTCGGCCCGGTAGTCGTCGGCCTTGATCACCTGGGTGTAGGCGATGTTGGCGAGCAGCAGACCGATCATCACGATCACCGCGGTGCCGAGCCGGCGCAGCGGTCGCTTCACGACTGATCACCGCGGGCGTCCGCCTTGACCGCAGGGTCGCCATTGGCCGCCGCAGTGCCGATCACCGGCACCATCTGGGTGTTCGCCTCGGCCAGCGGGACCGGCGTCACCGGCCGCGGCAGCTTTCGGCTCCGGTGGTCGCCTCGACGAATCGGAGATCCGCACCAGCAGCGCCAGGATCACGTAGTTCGCCAGCAGCGACGATCCGCCGTAGGACAGGAACGGTGTGGTCAGCCCGGTCAGCGGGATCAGCCGGGTCACCCCGCCGACGACGATGAACGTCTGCAGCGCCAGCGAGAACGACAGGCCGCCGGCCAGCAGCGTGCCGAAGCCGTCCTTCGCGGCGAGCCCGGTGCGGATGCCGCGCGCCGTCAGGATCAGGTAGCACAGCAGGATGGCGGTGACGCCGACCAGCCCGAGTTCCTCGCCGAGCGCGGCCATGATGAAGTCGGTCGAGGCGAACGGCACGATGTCCGGCCGCCCGGCGCCGAGGCCGGTGCCGAATATCCCACCGGTGCCGAGGCCGAACAGCGACTGGACCAGCTGGTAGCCAGAGCCGAGCGGGTCGCCGAACGGGTCCAGCCAGATGTCGACCCGCACCCGGACGTGGCTGAACAGCCGGTACGCGACGTAGGCGCCGCCGGCGAACCCGAGCACCCCGATGATCAGCCAGGACACCCGGCTGGTCGCGACGTAGATCATCGCCAGCAGGGTGCCGAACAGCAGCAGCGCGGTGCCGAGGTCCTTGCCGCGGACCAGCACAGCCAGCGCGAGCAGCAGGGCGACCAGCAGCGGTCCCAGGTCGCGGGCCCGCGGCAGCACCAGGCCGAAGATCTTCTTGCCGGCGGTGGACAGCACGGTGCGCTTGGACACCAGGAACGCGGCCGCGAAGATGATCAGCGCGATCTTGGCGAACTCGGCCGGCTGGATGGAGAACAGTCCCGGGATCCTGATCCAGATCTGCGCGCCGTTGACCTCGGACAGGCTCGCCGGCAGCACGGCGGGGATGGCCAGGAAGATCACGCCGACCAGCGCCAGCGTGTAGGCGTAGGACTGCAGCACGGTGTGGTCCCGGACGACCAGCAGCACCACCAGGAAGAACACCAGCGCGACGCCGGTCCAGACCAGTTGCAGGGAGGCCTGCGGGGTGGGCACCTCCTCGCCGCGGTTGATCGCGCTGATCTCCCTGGCCAGGTCGAGCCGGTAGATCATCACCAGGCCGATCCCGTTGAGCAGCGCGACGATCGGCAGCAGCAACGGGTCGGCGTACGGCGCGTACCGGCGGATCAGGAAGTGCGCGATCGGCCAGCGCGAGCAGGTAACCGCCGCCGTAGTAGGCGAGCTGCCAGCTCAGGGTCCGGTTCTGGTTCAGCTCGACGATCACCAGCGCGGCCGTCACGATGACCGCCGCGAAGATCAACATCAACAGCTCGGCGGTGCGACCGGTCGGTTGCCGCTTCCGCCGGCGGGCGTCGCACCGTCCGCCTGCTTCGACTCGCGGTCGGTCGCCTTGGTGCTCACCGGACCACCCGGCAGGTGACACCTGGCTCCGGCGCCCTGGTGGACAGCGGCGTCCCGGACGCGACGGCGGAGCCGGGCGGATGCCAGGCTGCCGATCGGTGTTCTCCAGGGCCGATGCGGCGGGTGCGGTGCTCGCCCAGCGCGGAAGGGGCCGTACCGACGGGCGGCAGCTCGCCGCCGGTCGCGGCCGGGGAGGTTGGTGGGACCGGAGTCAGGCCGGCCGTGCCCGGGACGGTGCCGACCGCCGTTGAGCTCAGGGAGCCGACGCGCGGCAGATGACGTCGGCAGTATCTGCGGGCTGGTCTGTGGGCTGGTCGTGGCGCCGGCGGGCGGGCAGGCCGGCAGCATCTGGCCGGACAACCGGGCGATCACCCCGCGGGCGTCGTCCAGGGTGCCGGCCGTGATGCCGTTCACCACCTGATTGCGGGCGGCCGGCACCAGGTCGGTGATCAGCAGGGGCTGGCAGCCGTTCAGTCCGGGTTCGCAGGATCCCTCCTGGACGCTGGACAGCTGCAGCCCGAGGACGGCGCCGTCGACGCCGCGGAAGACGACAACCGCGCCAGCGTCCTCGCCGACGTAATACTGGCTGCGCACCCAGAAGAACGAGCCGATCACCGCGGCCACGCCGAGCACGACCAGGCCGATGACCAGCGCCCAGGCGCCGCGCCGCCGGCGGGACCTGCGACGCTCCGGCGGACCCAGCATCGACCGCTCGTCCGCGGCCTGCGCCGCGTCCGGATCCGTGTCCTGCACGTACTCGGCGCGGGCCGGCACGTCCTCCGGAATCCCGGGCAGCGGAACCCTGGGCATCTCGGCCGTCATCCGGACCGATGCCACCGTGCCGATCGGCCCGGTCGCGTCCGGATCGACCTCGGCGCCGACCTCGGTCGGGCCGCTGCCGACGCCGGTGTCCATCACGTCCGCCACGATCACCGTGATGTTGTCCGGGCCGCCGCCGACCAGCGCCAACTGGATCAACGCATCGGCGGTCACCCCGGGATCGGGGTTGGCCAGGGCCTCCGCGATGGCCTCCGCGGACACCACGCCCGGCAGCCCGTCGGAGCAGATCAGGTAACGGTCACCGGCCGCGACCTCGCGGATGGTCAGCGACGGGTCGACCTCGGTGCCGTTCAGCGCCCGCAGCAGCAGCGAGCGCTGCGGGTGGTGCGCCGCCTCCTCCTGGGTGATCCGGCCGTCATCGATCAGCGACTGCACGAACGTGTCGTCATGGGTGAGTTGATGCAGCACCCCGTCCGCGGTACAGGTAGGCCCGTGAGTCGCCGACGTGGGCCATCCCGAGCCGGCCGCCGTCGAACAGCAGGGCCGTGAGGGTGGTGCCCATGCCGTCCAGTTCGGGGTTCTCGTGCACCACCTCGGCGATCGCGTTGTTGCCGTCCCTGGTGGCCTTTGCCAAGGCGCGCAACAGGTCTCCGCCGGAATCGCGGGAATCGAGCGGGACGAAGGCGGCCACCACCAGCCGGGAAGCCATGTCACCGGCCGCATGCCCGCCCATGCCGTCCGCGACCACCAGCATGTTGTTGCCGGCGTAGACCGAGTCCTGATTGCTGGACCGGATCAGCCCGCGGTCGCTGCGCGCCGCGAAGGCGAGTTGATGGGTCACGGTCGCAGCTCGATGACGGTGCGGCCGATCCTGATCGGCACCCCGATCGGGACCGGTGTCGGGGTGGTGACCCTGGCCCGGTCGAGGTAGGTGCCGTTGGTGGAGCCGAGATCCTCCAGGAAGTACTCCTGACCCTGCTGGGTGAGCCGGGCGTGCCGGGTGGAGGCGTAGTCGTCGTCGAGCACCAGGGTGGAATCCTCGGCGCGCCCGATCAGGATCGGACCGGGACCGAGCCGGAGCCGGGTGCCGGACAGCGATCCGGCCGTGACCACCAGGATCGACGGGTGCAGCCGGCCGGCCGGCGCCTGCCGTTGGTCCTGCCCGCCGCCGCCGCGCGACCGGGCGCCGCCGTCGGCGCGCGGGTCAGCGGCGTAGCGCAGGTCGGAGCGCACCACGCGCATCGCGGCCAGCACAAACAGGCAGAGCAGGATCAGAAAACCGATCCTGGTCAGCTGGAGGATGAGTGCGGGCACCTTGGCTGTCCTGCTTCCTGCCGGCTCAGTACCGGCTGGAGAACACGACCGTCGAATGACCGATGTGGATCACGTCGCCGTCCGCGAGTTGCCAGGTCTGGACGGACGAGCCATTGACGGTGGTGCCGTTGGTCGAGCCGAGGTCGTGCAGCACCGCGGACTGCCCGTCGAAGTAGACGTCGACGTGCCGGCGGGACACCGAGGTGTCGGCCAGCCGGAACGAGGCGTCCTGGCCCCGGCCGATGACGTTCGAGCCGCGCTGCAGCTGGTGGCTGCGGCCGGAACCGTCGTCGATGGACAGGGTGGCGGTGATCTCCTGCGGCGCGGCGGCCGGCTGGGCCCGTAGTTCTGGCCGTAGTTCTGCGGGTACTGCTGGCCCTGCTGGTAGCCCTGTGGCCGGGTAACCCTGCTGGTAGCCCTGGTCCCAGCCCGGCTGCGGCTGGCCCTGCTGGTAGGGCTGCTGCGGGTAGCCGGGCGGCGGTGGGCCCTGCTGGCGGGTGGTTGCTGGCCCCACTGCTGTTCCCACTGTTGGCCCTGCTGATCCCAGACCCGTTGCCCGTAGCCGGGTGCGTCGTAGGGCTGCGGTGGGTAGCCGGGGTTCGGGCCCTGGTAGCCCTGACCCTGGTAACCCGGCCCCGGGTAGCCCTGGTCCGGCGGGCCGTACTGGCCCGGGTATCCCGGGGGCGCGTACTGCTGGCCCTGGTCGCCGGAGCGCTGGTCGTGCTGCGGATCCTGGCCCCCGCCCGGCTGCCGGGGATCGCTGCGATCCTCTGAGCGGCCGGAATCGCCTGGCTGCTGGGTCATGCGTCCCACTCCTGACCTTGCCTGCGGTGAACGTCGACCGACGTCGGGATCGACGATCGAACTGATGCGGAACTGCCCGGTGTGCAGGGACTCGGACTGCTCGAGGCTGACGGCCACGTCCCCGAAGGTCTGCCATCCCTGCTCGTCCAGATACTCCCGGATCATGTCCGACAACGCAGAGGCGACACTCACTTCGTCGGCGCCCAGACCTTGCCGATCGGTCGGTCCGAGCCGCACGCGGTAGTGATTCGGGCGCGATGGTGGTCGCTGCCCTGCTGCTGGATGTGCTCGGCGGCCTCCTTCTGCAGGGCGTCGGCGACCTCGGCGGGCTGCACCCTGCCGCCGAACAGGCGGGCGAAGGTGTTGCCGACCGCGCCCTGCAATCGGCGTTCGAAGCTCTGGATGACGCGCATCGTCACCTCCTCATGGTGTTGCGCTCTGTTCCGGTGTCGTCTGTGGTTTCGGCTCGTGCTGTCGTCGTTGCTGCTGTCAGGCTTGTTCGATCGTCCGGACCGACGCGGATCCGGGCACTGGGACCGGCGTCAGGGCGCAAACCATCAACCACACCTTCAACGATTGATCGTAGTGGGGACGCCCGGCGGTGGGAGCGGTTGCTCCGTACGGGGAGTGTCCTGCCGCTGTTTGTGTGCCAATCGTTGTACGGCCGTCACTCGTCGGGCAGTCCGACCCGTGCAGGCACCGCTGTGTACGAGCACGTTCACGTCGGACACTGCGGGCATCTCGCATGCAGCACGCGGATCGCCAACGATCGATGAGTAGAGCCAACTTGGCGATGCCCCTGCGGGGCTCGGGGGATGGACCGCGGGTGGCGACGGTGCGAGGCTGATCGGCGGTTCCGACGGCCGCGAGCAGCGTGTTAACCTGTTCGGCGTCGCTTGGGCGAGTGGCGAAATGGCAGACGCGCACGGTTCAGGTCCGTGTCCTGGAAACGGGGTGGGGGTTCAACTCCCCCCTCGCCCACTCTGGTTGAGACAGACGACGAAGGCCCCGCCGGCATCCACAGCCGCGGGGCCTTCGTCGTTGCGGTAGGCGCGCCTGGTGTGACACTGCGCGTGTGCGCCACTATCGCTGCGCGGCCGCCTCGGCATATCGCCGGGACAGGCGGGCCGCGGCGTCCGGAGTTCCACCGGCCCGACCACCTCCAGATCGACGTCGAACATCCCGACCCAGGCGGCGAGCCGGTCCCACGACCAGGACCCGGCGAGCACCCGGCAACGGTCCGGCCCGAGTTCCTCGACGACGGCCTGGCCGCGCACCCAGGGCGCGATCTCGGCGGCGGGGGCGTGCAGGATGAACTCCCCGCGGCAGGGCCATTCGCCGCCCCGGAACGACGAGTCGATGTAGCTCGCGACGTCGCCGCCGGGCAGCTCGCGAGGCGAGAACCTCGGTCCGGTCGGGGATTTCGGCGTCATCCGGTCCACCCGGAAGGTCCGCCAGTCGGCGCGGTCCAGGTCCCAGGAGATCAGGTACCAGCGACCACCCCAGGTGACCAGGTGATGCGGCTCGACCCGGCGCGGCGGCTGCCATGGCCGCTCCGCGCCGGTCCAGTTCGGGGCGTCGTAGTCGAAACGCAGGATCTCGCGGGCTCGGACCGCCGAGCCGATCGCGATCAGGTGCTCGGTATCGACCTTCGGCTGCTCCCTGCCCTTGGGCACCGCGGTGACCCGCAGCGCGTCGACCCGCTGCCGCAGCCGGGCCGGCATCACCTGGCGCACCGTGGCCAGCGCCCGCAGGGCGCCCTCCTCGATGCCGGCCACGCTCGACGTCGCCGTCTGCAGCGCGACCGCGACCGCCACCGCCTGCTCGTCGTCGAACAGCAGCGGCGGGAGGTCGGTGCCGGCGTCGAGCCGGTAACCGCCGTCCGGACCCTTGGTGGCGCGCACCGGATAGCCCAGGTCCCGCAACCGATCGACGTCCCGCCGCACCGTCCGTGGGCTGACCTCCAGTCGCTCGGCGAGCGCGTCGCCCGGCCAGTCGCGCCGGGCCTGCAGCAACGACAGCAACCGCAACAGCCGTCCCGATGTCTCCGCCATGAATCCCACGATGCCCCAAGTAGCGGACAGAAGCTGGCCGCTTCTGGCCGGAGTGTCGAGTGGTGTCAGCCGAGCCAGAGGGAGAACCCATGATCAGCACCCGATCCCTGACCAAGGATTTCGTGGTCAGCCGAACCAACACCGTGCATGCGGTCCGGGGCATCAGCCTGGACATCGAACCCGGCGAACTGGTCGCCGTCCTCGGCCCGAACGGGGCCGGCAAGTCCACCACCATGCGCATGCTCACGACGCTCATCGCGCCGACCTCGGGCAGCGCGTCCGTCGCCGGGCACGACGTCGTCGCCGCAGTCTGCGCAGGTCAGGCGGCTGATCGGATACGTCGGACAGGGCAACGGCGCCGGCCACAACCAGCGCGCCGGCGACGAACTGACCAGCCAGGGCCTGATCTACGGGCTGGACCGGCGCTCCGCCAAGCGGCGCGCGGGAGAACTGCTGGAGGCACTCGACCTGGCACCGCTCGCAGGCCGGAAGGTCTCCAGCCTGTCCGGCGGTCAGCGCCGCCGGCTCGATGTGGCCATGGGGCTGGTGCACTCGCCGTCATTGCTGTTCCTCGACGAGCCGTCCACCGGCCTGGACCCGCAGAACCGCGCGAACCTGTGGGAACACATCCTGCAGATGCGGGACGCGGCGACGACGCCGATGACGATCATGCTGACCACCCACTACCTCGACGAGGCCGACTCGATGGCCGGCCGGGTGGTCGTCGTCGACCACGGCGAGGTCATCGCGGACGACACCGCGGAGGCGCTCAAGGCCAACCTGGCCGGCGATCGGATCGTCCTGACGCTCGACCATCCGGGCCCGCAGACCGCTGAGCTGGCAACGCTTGTCGCGCGGTTCGGCGGGGCCCGGGACGTTGCCACGGACGGTGGCACGGTGAGCGCCCGGGTCGGTGACGGCCCACGCGCGCTGCCCGAACTGCTCCGCGCCGCCGACCACGCCGGCATCGCCATCGCGGCCGCCCAGGTGCATCGGCCCACCCTCGACGACGTGTTCCTCACCCTGACCGGCCGGAGCCTGCGCGAGGCCGAGAACGCCACCCCTACCACGACCAGAAGGAAGCAGCATGAGCACCTCGACAGCGACTCAGGCCTCGGTACGTCCAACTGCCGCGACTCGCATCGAGCGCACGGAACCTGGTCCGGGACACCGGTCTGGTGATGACCCGCGAGCTGCGGCCGGTCCTGCACGACCCGTTCTCGCTGGTGTTCGGGATGATCCAGCCGCTGGTCTTCCTGGCGCTGTTCGGCCCGCTGCTGGTCGGCTCGCTCGGCGGGCAGGCGGACACCGCGCTGGGCGGCAGCGTCTGGCAGTGGTTCGTGCCGTCGATCCTGGTGATGACCGCGTTGTTCGGGACCTCGACGGTCGGCGCCAACCTGCTCTTCGAGTTCCAAACCGGAGCCCACGAAAGGCTTCTCGTCACACCGCTGTCCCGGCCGTCACTGCTGATCGGGCGTGCGCTGAAGGAGATGGTGCCGCTCGCGGCGCAGGCCGTGATCATCGTTGCGGTGATGATCCCGTTCGGGTTCCAGCTGTACGCGGCCGGCGCGCTCATCGGGTTCGCGCTGCTGGCGGTCTTCGGCATCGGGCTCGGGTCCTTCAGCTACGCCCTGGCGATCGCGGTCCGCAAGCAGGAGTGGATGTTCTGGGTGGTGCAGCAGACGTTGATCTTCCCGCTGATGATCCTGTCCGGGATGCTGCTGCCGCTGGAATCCGGACCGGAGTGGATGCAGGTGGCGTCCAAGTTCAACCCGCTGACCTACCTGGTCGACGCCGAGCGGGCGCTGTTCGCCGGTGACGTCGGCTCGGCGGCGGCCGGCTGGGGATGGGTGGCCGCACTGGTCACCGTCGCGGTCGGCCTGACCGTCGGGATCGCCTCGATGCGGCGCAGCGCCGACTGAGTCGACCGCGGCGAGGTCGGTGCCCGTACCCGCATACCATCGGCGGATATGGGTACCGACACAGGCGTGACGACGACAACGCTCAATCCGATCGCGGCGGTTGCCGACACCGTGCTCGACAAGCTGGTGATCCCCGGTTACAGCTCGATCGGTCCCTGGCTGCGGAAGAACTGGTGGCCGGCCGATCCGCGGCCATTCGCCCGCCCGGTGGACGTCGTCGTGACCGGCGGGAGTTCGGGGATCGGCGCGGCCACCGCGGCCGGCCTGGCCGCGCTCGGCGCTCGGGTCCACCTGGTCGGCCGGAACGCCGACCGGCTGCAGACGTCGGCGTCGAAGATCCGGGTGCGGCAGCCCGACGCAGAACTCTTCGTCCACGAGGCCGACGTCAGCGACCTGGACTCGGTTCGCTCGCTGATCGATGAGCTGACCACGGACCTGGACGCGGTCCACGCCCTGGTGCACTGCGCCGGCATCATGCCGCCGGAACGCACCACCACGGCCCAAGGGCA
The DNA here is from genome assembly GCA_963695045.1 of uncultured Actinomycetota bacterium. Classification (GTDB taxonomy): domain Bacteria; phylum Actinomycetota; class Actinomycetes; order Mycobacteriales; family Nakamurellaceae; genus Nakamurella. Next base: position 191,711 of record CAVOFW010000015.1, on the reverse strand, counting down.
CGAACTCGCCTTCGCCACCCACGTCCTCGGCCCGTTCCTGCTCACCGCCGGACTCCGGCCGTTGCTGCAGGCCGACGGCGACGCCCGGGTGGTGTGGGTGTCCTCCGGCGGCATGTACACGGCCGCCCTGGAGTCCGACCTCGAATACACCGAGGGCGAGTTCAAGGGAGTCCGGGCGTACGCCCGGACCAAACGGATGCAGGTCGTCGTCGCCGAGCAGCTCGGCACCGCCTACACCGCGCCGAACGACCCGGTGGTGCACAGCATGCATCCGGGCTGGGTTGCGACCCCGGGCGTCAGCGATTCGATCCCGGGATTCGAGAAGGTCGCGGGGCCGATCCTGCGGACGCCCGATCTCGGGGCGGACACCATCGTCTGGCTGGCCGCGTCGCCGGAGGCGGCAAGGAGCACCGGTCGGTTCTGGTGCGACCGACGGATCCGGCCGACGCACTACCTGCCGTGGCAGCAGGACGATCCGGCGGCGCGCCAGAAGCTCTGGGACGCCTGCCTGAGCGCGACCGGGGCCGTCGTCGCTTAGGCATTCTTGCGAGCGCCGCCAAAGCGGTCGTGTTTGCTGTCTTTGGCAAACCCGATCTAACGTCTTGCGGCGAGTCGACCAGGGCCAGTCAACGCGGCCACGACACAAGGCAGGCGTGGTGAAATACGGTGCGGACTGATTTTCGCGAAGATCCAGCACAGTTCACGGTCAGCCTGCCTGCGCTCGTCGATCAGGTGCTGGCATCTTTCGCCGACATTCTCCAGCCTGATCGAGAGCTGATCGAGGCGGTGCTGAACGCCAAGTTCGAGCTGGACGGCCGGTTGGGGTACTGGCGAACCGAAGAAGTGGCAGAGGTGCTTGACGCCTGGGACGCGTTGACTCCCACGGAAGTTTTCGAAACCACGCAAGTGATGACGGTCGGCCTTGTCCTTCGGTGGCTGCGCTCGGAAATGCTGTTCGACCCGGACAGCGACCCATTCGAAGTTTTGATGGCCGAGGTCGACGACCTGATCGCCGCGATCGCCGACGACGAAGACGCGGTGGACTACGTCGACATGGTCATTGCTGGGGCGCCTCTCGGGGTCGACGTCGGGCTGACCGACAGTTGGCCAGACCACGGCAACCCGTATGACGACGAGCCGGCAGACGACGTCGAATCGCCGGTCTTCCCGCCGGTGCTGCTGCCGTCGGCGGCCGAGCTGCTGACCGCCGCGGAAGGCAGTGTGCTGCTGCGTCAAATCCAGGCGCTGCTCCTCTGGTTGAGCGACGGAAAGCCCCTGGCCGGCCCGATGAAACTGCGCGCCGACGACCTGAAGAGCCTCGCCGCCGCGATGGGCCTCGAGGCGGATCGTGCGGCGGGCACGGCCGGGCGGCAGGTCACCCTGGCGCTGGACTGGTCTGAGGCCGCGGGGCTGGTCAAAACCGTCAAGGGCCGGCTGTTGCCCGTCAAGGCCTCCGGTGCGCTGCGGCGCAAGCCGCTGGAACTCTGGCGGCGGTTGTTCGATAGCTTCACCGATCTTGGGCAGTACTTCGCGCCAAGCCTGAGCGGTAGCCGGCGACGACATCGGCCTCGCGACGGCGAACTGAACATGTTCGGCGAGATTTGGGCAGCGCTGACTGTCGTGCTCTATCAATCCTCGACCGATCCCTTGCCGACGGAGCTGCTACAGGACGCGGCAAGCGGAACGATCGACATGGTGGGCTTCTTTCGGCCGGACCCGGGCCACCGGCAGGATCCGTCGACCCGCACGGCTGTGCGCGACGCACTGGCCGCGATGCAACAGCTCGGAGCCGTCGATATCACGCCGATCACCGACGCGGAGGAACGGGCGCTGATCAAGGAGACGGTCGGCAAACGCAAGCCCGACTACGACGCGGCGCGGCTGACCCCGATCGGGCTGTGGGCGGCTCACCAGCAGTTGGCCGAGGCCGGCGGAGACGTCCTCGAGGTTCGGCAGCTCGCCGGCCGGCCGGCGGCCGACGTCGCTGCCCGGCTCACCGACGCATCCGTCGAGGTTGTGGCCGCCGGGTGGGCAGCCTGGGTCGCGGCGCTCGGGGAGTCCGCTGCCGCAACCGAGCTCGAACGGGCCATCGCGGATGCGCAGGACTCGACCGGCAGGCTGGGGCTGTTGGCGGGCTTGACGGCCGCCGGCGCAGCGGGCCAGGCGGCCGGTGAGCGGCTACGCGCCGGCGGTGGGATCGCCGGCGCGACGGTGACGGCGTTTCTCGTCGACCTGGGCGTGATCGCCGAATCTGCCGTCAGCAAGGAGGAGTCGGCTCTGGCGATGATCGATGTGCTCTGCGCCGCAGCCGACGACGAGATGCTTCTCGAGATGCTCGGCGAGGGGTCGGTGCCGGATCAGGTGAGTCTCATCCGCGGGCTCGCCCGTTCCGGACACCCGCAAGCCCTTTCGCTGTTGGACGAGATCGCCGGCGGACACCCCGATCGAAAGGTTGCCAGGGCCGCCGGTAAGGAACGGCTGCGGCTGCGCAGTTCGGGTGTCGGCTGAGATCCGGCGCCTCGAACGGGCGTACGAAGGGCCTGTCGGTGTCGGGTGGCACTCTTGCGCCAGCAAGGATGGACGAGCGGCGAGCGGTTCCCAGACCGACGCCGGTGGTTCGCCTGACGACTGTCGACTGTGACAAAGACCCTGGGGGCGAGAGATGAGTGACAAGGACCTGACCCGGATCGCGGCGCTGCTGCGAAAGGCCGAGGGCACCGACAACGAACACGAGGCGGATGCCTACCTGCAGGCCGCGCAGCGGCTGGCCACCTTGGCTTCCGTCGATCTGGCGGTGGCTCGGGCACACACCCACCGGCAGGAGCGGCGGGCGGTGCCGACGCAACGCAGCATCGTGATCGGCGAATCGGGGAAGCGTGGGCTGCGGACCTACGTGCAGTTGTTCCTGGCGATCGGCCGGGCCAACGACCTCAAGTGCGACATCGCCAGGGATTCCAGCCGGGTGTACGCATTCGGATTCGACACCGACATCGACATGGTCGAGACCCTGTATGCGTCACTGGTGGTGCAGATGGTGAGGGCGTCCGATTCGTACATCAAGTCGGGTGACTACGCGCGCGAGCTGGTGACCAGACGGGTCCGTACCCAGGCTCGGTATGTTCGCCGGGACGGCACCGCCGAATACCACTACGAACTGGCCGACCGCCCGGTGCACGCGACGACGGCGCGGATCAACTTTCAGCAGGCCTTTGCGAACCGGATCGGACAGCGGCTGACGGCCGCCCGCCAGGACGCCGAACGGCAGATGGTCGCCGAGCTACCTGAGGCCGACAGATCCGGCGTTGCCCTGGTGCTGCGTAACAAGGAGGTCGAGCTGGTGGACCACTACAAGTCCAATTCCACGGCCCGCGGTTCGTGGGGTGGTGCACGCGCGAGCTCCGGGTATTCCGAACGTTCCCAGCGGGCAGGCGACCGGGCCGGCAGGCAGGCGAGGCTGGGCGCAGAGCGGTCGATCGGCGGGCAACGCGCTGGAATCGGCGGTGGCTGATTCGGTGGCCAGTCGCTCGACGGGCAGCAACCTGCGGGATTTCCAGCGCTCGCGCGTCTACGACGCCGAGCACCTGGTGCACCGGATCTTCGATCGGTCGGTCGACTATCCGCTGATCGAGGTCGCCGGCTCGCATCTGACCCTGCCGGTCGAGCGCAAGTTCGGCTCGATCGAGGCCGTCGGGTCATATGTGGAGCAGGTGCTGGCGCTGGGCTGGGTCCGGGCGACCTGGGACAGGGCCCGCACGCCCGTGGTGGTGCGGGAACGGGCCGGCGCCGGCCAGGCGCACTACGAGCGGATCGGGTCCGTCATGGCCGTACCCGGCTACCGGGCCGGCTCCGGCTGGGCGCTGCGGGAACTGGTGATTCTGCACGAGCTCGCCCATCACCTCGCGGAGAGCGTCGAGATTGCCCACGGGGGAGCATTTGTCGATCGGTTGCTGACGCTGGTCGATGGCGTCGTCGGCCCGGAGGCGGCGCTGCTGCTACGGGTCACGATGCTGGATGTCGGCGTCGTCATCGGCTAGCTCGACAACCGCGATCGAGCTCAGCCGCCGGTGTGGCTGTGACTGACCGACGGGTTGTCGGCGGCACCGGGCTGGTCGAACCAGGTCAGGGCCGTTCCGGCGAGCCCGATGAAGGTGACGGCGACAACGGCCAGCACCATGAGCGCGCGGGCGTGCGCCGACGCCCCCGGGCGGCCGCGCAGCGAACCTTCGCGGCGCAGTAGCACCAGCGCGGCGAGCACCGTCACCAGCTCCAAGATGGCGGCGATGGCGCCCGGCACGCCAATGCTCTCGGCGGTGCCCGCCCCGGGCCCGAAGGGTAGGCCGGCGGTGCGGCCGTACAGCCACAGCACCAGCGGCACCAGGGCAACGACAACGGCAGCGACCAGCAGGACGCGCGATTCCCGTTGCAGCAGCAGCGCGGCCACGGCGACCTCCGCCGCGGCGAGCAGCAGCAACAGCAGGGCCGCCGACCCCCACTTCGTCAGGTGCTCGGGAATGACGGCGACATGCAGGTGCGCGGCGCAGAGCAGGACGGCGATCAGCAACAGCCGCACATCGTCGACCCGGGTGCGGGCCGGCCGCGGCCTGACAAGTACCGCCTCCTGGCCCGCGGCGGATGACGGGTCCAAGGGGACGGACTCGTCCGGCAGCTGCCGGCTGGTGGCCACGTTCAACCGGCCGCCCCGCATCGCCAGGATCCAGCCGACGAGCACAAGATTGCTGACCAGCAGCAGCCCGGCGACAATCAGCCCGGCCTTCACGAGCGTGAGGATCTGGGCCTGTTGCAGCTGATCGAGGCACGTGCCGCTGCAGCTGCCGTGCATCGGGCCCATCACGACGAGCTCGTCGGACTGCAGCTTGAAGTCGTACACGGAACTGATCGCCAGCTGCACAACGCCCACCAGGGTGCCGGCCGCGGCAATCAAGAGCGCGGTCAGCAGCACGGGCCTGGCCGTTCGTAGCTCCGGTGAGAACCAACGCTTCGCGAGGGTGAGCGCACCGAGCACCGCGAAGAGGTAAACGGGGACCGCGAGGGTTGACTCGCGCAACCACGTGGTGAACGGCTCCTGGGAGCGATCGATGGAGCCGACCGCGCCGCGCAGCGCCACCATCCAGAACCCGTCGGCGTAAGCCATCGCGACCGCAAACGGCACGACCGTCAACCAGGGCACGGTGAGCTGACGCTCGGTCGACGACCGGCCGCACCCTGGCGGAATCGATGGACATGGTGCCTCACTCAATCTCTGGTTGGGGTCGTCGACGAGACCAGCGGGCACATCCGATGCGCCCCAATGGCATCCGCCCGGCGGCAGACCAACATTTCGTTGGCCTGCCCCGCGACGTTGCGGTCGGTACTACGGGATGATCTCCCAGCCGAACATCATGGCGTGGTCCTCGTGCGCCAGGTTGTGGCAATGCGCCACGTACGGCCCGACGAAGTCGCGGAATCCGCGGTAGACGATCACCGACTCGCCGGGGTCGAGGGCCACCAGGTCCTCGCGCGAGAGGTCGTCCGGGTGCGCCGGTGGAGCCATTGGTCACATCGACCCCGCCGCGCATCACGGTGCGGTGCTCCTCCATGTGCAGGTGGAACGGATGCACCCAACCGCCGCCGCCGTTGCGGATCTCCCACAGGTTGAAGCTGTTCTTCTTCTGCTGGGCCAGCGGGGTCTTCCTGGCCGGGTTCTTCATGCTGGTCGCGACGATTGCCGGATCGAACTGCTTGCCGTTGATCAGCCACTCGACCTCGCCGCCGGCCGCGCCGCGCTCGACCTCGAAGATCAACCGGTTGTCCATCAGTGACTTCCAGTTGGCCGGCAACGGCGGCACTGGCCGCAGCTGTTGCAGGGCGGCCGGCATGACGCTGTTGTCGGGCGCGTCGTCGCCGATGACGATCTTCATCACCGGCACCTTGTAGTTCGGGTCCGGGGCGAAACGGGACGAGTTGGTCCACATCCGGCCGTCGGGCATCTTCATCACGTCGGTCAGGTAGATGACGTCGCCCTTGGTGGTGGGGGTGCCGTCCTGGTACTTGGTGAAGTCGACGATGAATTCCCGCCGCTTGGCCGGCCACAGTTCGAACGAGTCGCGTACGACGGGGAAGGGCAAAAGCCCGCCGTCCGAGGCGATCTGGGTGAACTTCATGCACTGCTGCCCGTCCGGGATGCGGTACTGACCCTCGAGCTCGTCGCCCTTGTACCCGAGCGAGACCGCGGTCTTCGGGCCCTTCGTGGAGCTCATCAGCTTGAACTCGTAGATCCTGGCGACCGAGGCGTCGAGGAAGCGGAAGCGGTACTTGCGCCGCTTCACCTCCAGCGTCGGGTAGGCCGTGCCGTTGACGGTGAAGATGTCGCCGACGAAGCCGTGGCTGGGGAAGTGCTTGAAGAACGTCTTGCCCCACCATTCGGGGTGGGTGTTCGGGTTGTGCGCGTCCGGGAACTCGCCCTGGGTGTCGTGGATGTCCTTGTGGATGGTGACGCCGTCGTCCAGCCGGCAGTCGAAGAAGACCAGCGGGATGTCGTAGTCGACGTCGAAGGACCCGTCCGAGTTGTCGCGGCGAACGCCTGGCAGCCGCAGGCCCTGCGTCTCGTCGCCCATGTCCATGCCGTTTTTCGGGTCGTAGATCGGGTAGAGGCCGACCATGCCCTTGTAGACGTTGGAGCCGGTGTGGTCCATCCGGTGGTCGTGGAACCAGAAGAAGCTCTGCTTCTCCCGGTCGTCGCCGCCGGCCGGCCAGTTCAGGTACAGGTTGTCGCAACCTTCCCCGGGCTTGTAGCCCTGGTACTTCGGTCCGTACCGCATCGAGTAGTGCGGGTTGCCGTCGCTCTCCGGTGCGGTGTGCCCGTTGTGCAGGTGGGTCAGGAACGACCAGTCCGGCGAGCCGAAGTCCTGGCGATCAAGGTTTTGCGGGTTCTCGTCCAGGTGGTTCTCGAACCGGACGAGCGCCGGCTTGCCGTATTCGGCGTTGATCATCGGCCCCGGGAAGGTGCCGTTGAAGCCGTAGATGGTGCTCTTCGGCAGTTCACGAATGGTGCCCGCGGCCACGGGCTTGCCTGCGGCGTCGAACGACACCGCGGGCTTGCCGTTCTTGTCGATCGGCTGCACCTTGGAGGTGGTGAAGGAGTGGGTGGCGACCTTCACGTCGATCTTGTAGACGATCGGGTCCGGGTAGCCGAGCTGGCTCGGCCAGATCTGGTGCCGCTCGTTGCCCATCGAGTTCTGCTGGCCGTCCCCGGGCCCGGGGGGCTTGTTCCAGCCCATGTACTCCGACGGTGAGGTCGGCCGCAGCGCCTGGGGGATGGTCAGCTTGTCGACGAAGGGAGTGAGGATGAGCGGGCTGGTCGGGAAGGCCTCGATGTAGACCAGATTGGCGACCTCGGTCGCCGCGGCCGCGAACACCCCGTTGCTGGAGAGCAGGCCCTTCTGGGCGAGGGCAGGTTCGACGAACGCCTTCCCCGCGACGATGGCCGCGCCGGCCGCGCCGACCGCCCCCACCTTCAACATGGTCCGACGGGACAGCCCGCTGTGGTGGCTCTCCAGCGCTGCCTCCTCGGACGGTGACACCCCTCCGTCGGAGGGAACCCATAGGCGGGGGGTTGGCTCCGCGTCGCCCGTGACGGGTGCGTCGGTCTTGCCCACATCGGCGGTCATGAGGTAACTCCTTTACCAAGTGCGGCGAAAATCGTGAACAAGGGGGGCGGCGCAGAGTTCGACCGGCCGGCGGCCGTGGGCCGTTGGCTAGTTCGAGCTCCGACTTGCGGCGAAAGGCGTGGGCCTCTGCACGCGGATTCGTTGGCGAGCGTCAGGCACGGCTGGTGGTGCTGATGCCCAAGTCAATGGGGTTTTGGTGCTACGGCTTTCTCGTCGGCCGTATTGTGAGCGGGGGATGCAGATCAATATCAACACAGCCCACGACCTCCGGCCACCCCTAATGCGGTTGGGACGCACCCCCAATTGAGGGGGGACGGTGAAAGCGGGCGGTCCACCATTAATAGCATCTCCAGCGCATCGCGCAGCTGCTCCGGTCCTGCGTGACGAATCCTGGGGAGTGACGATAGCCGTTGTAGTGCAGACGATCTGGGCGAGACGCCGGCGGTGACGTGCATTGCCGGCCGCTGTCGCTGACGGCCGCCGCCGCGGATGGTCAATGGAGAACGAGTGCTTCAGGATCTGAACACACTGTGGCGAAATCTGAAAAACTCCTGTAAGTTGGTATTAGCACAGGTAATTGCCCCCAATTTTGGGGTGCTGGTCCCCCCCTGGCTGGGTCTGGGCCGATTGCCGACTTCCTCTCAGTGTTGGGTGCTAAGCCATCAATCCGATCCGGATGTGGTAAACCCCCGAAAAACTGGAGTACCGATGACCGACCACGAATGGCGAACCGCCGCCAGTGAACCGGTAAGCCGGGTGACTCAAAGCAGGCAACACCCGCGAGCTGCCGGCGCGCATCGCAGCCGCACCCGGTTCGGATTGCCGAGGGTAGGCAGCGTCAGGAAGCCCGTGAAGGTGCTCGCCCTGGCGGTCGCGGCCCTGACCGTGGTGGGCGGCATCGCGACCGCCGCGGTCATCGCGCCCGGCACCAACGGGCCGGGCCTGACGTCTGTCGGTCCCGTCTCGGCGACCGACGGCTTCCCCGTTTGGTACAAGGACAAGACCGGCCTGCGGCTGGAGAACTGCATCACGCAGGCCGATCCGCTGTGCCCCGCGTTCGGTGCCCTGCCCGACCCGGCCGCGCCCGTCTCGTTCCCCGACAACTACCCCGACGAGGGTTTCTACTCGCTGGTCAACGCCAACCTGAACACCGGCAACAACGGCAAGGCGCTGCTGGTCGTCGCGTTGGAGCAGGCGTTCCGCAACGGTCCGGTCGCCGACGGCGATCAGGTCACCTTCGCCCGTATGCGGCTGAAGCTCACCAACGCCCAAGACGGCGTCAACTACACCTTCACCACGCCGGCCGGGACGAAGACGATGACGACCTCCGGCAAGGTGGCCGGGCTGGTCTTCGACACCGAGGACATCGGGATCGGCGGCCAGGGCGACTTCAGTGGCGCGCTTGGTGGGCGGGTCGGGCCATTCCTGACCTGGGACACCTACCCGACTGACCCGGCGCTGAAGCCGGTCGCCGGCGCCGACACCTACGTCGGGGACGGCGCGACCGCGCACAAGATCAAAGGCAGCCCGTACGGCGCCGCGAACAACATCTTCCGGATCGAAGGGCCGGGTATCAACCCCAGTCCGACGGTCGACGCCTGCCCCACCGTCACCGGCCCGATCGCGGACTGCATCGAGACCGACCTGTTCACCGTGCAGGGCAAGATCGCCACGACCAGCGGCGTGACCGCAGAGCAGGCCACCTATTCGCGCTCCGCGACGACCGGGGGGAGTGTCGACGTCTACGCCAGCTCCGAGACCGGTCCGCAGGCCATTCAGGTCTCCGACGCTTCTGGCACTGCCGAGTTCGATCCGACGGGGCTGACCGGCAGCAACGGTCACTTCTTCGCCCGCGTCGGCTACACCGGAACCCAGCCACCGACGAAGGTCCAGGTCTCCAACACCGGCGACGTTCCGGCAACCACCAAGCTCATCAATGTCGTCGACAAGGTGACGGGCACCGCGAGCTACGACACCGACAGCCAGCTGCTGACGGTCAACGCGGTCTCCAGTGACACCGCCGTTGCTAGGGCACTGACGGTCACCGGCTACGGGTCAGTCACTGCTGGAACCTTTGTTTCCGCCCAACTCGACGCTCCGCCGGCAACGGTCACCGTGACTTCGGACGCCGGTGGATCACTGGTCATCCCAGTCAGCGTCACAGGCAGCGCCCGTGCCCCGATCCCGGTTGTCGCCCAGGCCGGACCGGACCAGACGGTCTTTGCCGGGCAGACGGTGACCCTCGACGGGTCCGCGTCCCAGGCAGCGTCGTCCTTCACCTGGACCGGCCCAGTCGCCCTCACCGGTGCCAACACCGCCAAACCGACCTTCACCGCACCGGCGGCCAGCGCAACTCCGCTGGTCTTCACCCTGACGGTCAGCGGCCCGGCGGGGACCACCAGCACCGCTACCGTTTCCGTCACGGTCGTCGCGGCGGCGACCGCCACCGTCGCCAACGCAGGTCCCGACCAGACCGGCATCCAGCGAGGAACCAAGGTCACTCTCGACGGAAGGGCGTCGACCGGCGCCGCGACCTACACGTGGACGCAGACCGGTGGCCCGACAGCCACGTTGACCGGCGCTAACACGACGCAGCCGTCATTCACTATGCCGCTGTACAAGTTCCCGGCGAGTAACGGTCCGCTGACGTTCGACCTGGCAGCGGCCCTCCCCGACGGCTCCGGCGTCACCCATGATCAGGTGTCCATCACCCCGTCGAACGACACGGTGACGATCGCCAAGGCCTTGTACACGGCCAGCAAGAAGGAATGGCGCATCGACGGCACCAGTTCGGTTCCGGCGGGCGGTCAGACCGTGACGGTGCATCTGGGTGCTCTGAGCGGAGCAGTGATCGGCTCGCCGATCCTGGTAGATGCGACCGGTGCGTGGTCGGTGCGGGTCACCGTGACCACCGCCACCCCTCCCACTGGGCAAACAGTGAGCGCCGAGTCTCAGTTGGGCGGCACCGTGGCGGGCGTCGTCGCGCAGATCAAGTAGGCGCAGCAGCTAGCCAGTAGAACGGTTGATCCCACTCCGGCACGGATGGAGTGGGATCAACCGTCTGCGAGGATGTCACTAGCGCTCGCATCACCGTCGCCGTCGCCACCACTCCCCGGCTCAGAGCTTGACCACCATCAATCGACCAGTCGATCACCACTAGGGGAAATGTCATGCAGGGCACCAACGCCATCGGCGAAAGCCGCACCACATGAGCGCCCTGCCGCTCGGGCCCTCGTCGTCGCGGCCCGTCCCCGGCAAGACCGAGCAGTTGACGTCGGTGCTGATCTGTGACGATCGGACCGACGTCAGACGCGGATTTGCCGAGAAGGTCGGTCAACCTGAGTTCCTTTCAGGTCCCGGAGAGATCGTCGGCGTGGCCGACGGGTTCGCGCTGTTGCAGGCACTGGAGGCGCAGCCCGACGCCGCGGTGCTGATCGCGATCCATTCGGGAAGCAGCACCGGCATGCAGGCCCACAGCATGCTGCTGGGACGGCACCCATCGGCCGCGCCGATCATTGTCGGGTCCGCCGCTGACATCGATCTCCTGGCCGAGGCCTACGCCCGCGGTGCCGGCGGCCTTCTCCTCTGGGAGCCATAAGCCATAAAAGGGCCCCGGGACTACCCTGGGCGGGGTGACGAACGTCGAACTGGACCCCGCCGAGGTCGTTTGCACGACAAGGTCAGCCGCCAACGGTGGCCCGGCAGGACCAGATCTCGAGATCCTCGAACCCCGCGACGTTCCGCTCGGCGGGCTCCGGGCGATGACGGTCCGGCGGACATTGCCGCAGAAATCCCGGTCGCTGATCGGCGCCTGGTGCTTCGCCGATCATTACGGGCCGCAGCGGGTCGCAGATACCGGCGGCATGACGGTCGCGCCGCACCCGCACACCGGTCTGCAAACCGTGAGCTGGTTGTTCCAGGGGGAGATCGAGCACCGGGACAGCGTCGGCTCGCACGCGATGGTCCGGCCGGGCGAACTCAACCTCATGACGGCCGGGCGGGGCATCTCGCACTCCGAGGTCTCGACGCCCGAAACCACTGTGCTGCATGGGGTTCAGCTGTGGGTGGCGCTCCCGGACGATGCCCGGCAGATGGCGCCGGAGTTCGAGCATGTGCTGCCGGCGGAGGCCGTCGACCGGGGACTTCGCTGCCGGGTGTTCATCGGCTCTTGGCTCGGCGTGGCGTCGAAGGCCACCACTCACTCGCCGTTGCTCGGGGCGGAAGTGGAGTTGCAGCCGGGGACTTCGGTGGAGCTGCCGCTCGAGCGTGCGCACGAGCACGGCGTGCTGGTCGACGCCGGCGACGTCACCGTCGGCGGGGCCCCGGTACCTCGAAACTCGATGGCCTACCTGCCACCGGGCACCCGATCGCTCGCGCTGACGAGCGGTGCCGCGCCCGTGCGGCTGATCCTGTTGGGCGGCCTGCCGCTGAACGAGGAAATCCTGATGTGGTGGAACTTCATCGGCCGCTCGCACGAGGAGGTCGTCGAGTACCGCCGCCAGTGGCAGGCGGAGATCGCCGCGTTCGCGGCCGGCGAGGCGCCCTCGACAGTCTTCGGTCGGGTCGAGGGCTATCCGGGCAATCCGCTGCCCGCGCCGGAGATGCCGGGGGTCCGGCTACGCCCGCGGCCCCGGCCCGGTCTCAGCCGACCGTGATCGCGTCCAGCAGCCGACGCAGAAAATCCGACGCCATGACGGGCTCGTACGAGTTCGCCTTCCCCAGCGGTGGCTGCAGCGCGGAGACGATCGCGTCCCAGTCCGCCTCGTAGAAGAAGACCAGCGACACCAGGTCCTCGTCGGGCGCCTCGGCCTGCGGCGGCAGCACCCGGTGCCGATTCGACTTCCAGCGGTCGCCGCTCCAGCGGGCCAGCAGGTCGCCGGTGTTGATGGTGAACGCATCCGGATCGTACGGCGCGTCCTCCCAGTCGCCGGCGGGGCTCCAGACCTGCAGGCCGCCCTTGCCTGGCTCCCGGTCCAGGATGGTGAACGTGCCGAAATCGGTGTGCGGGCCGATCCGGTACTGACCCTGCGCTGGTGGGCCGGCGAGCGTCATCGGTGGGTACCAGTTGATGTTCATCGTGTGCGTCGAATGCGTGGTGTGCCGGGTGAAGAAGTCGTCCGGCAGTTCCAGGGCGGCAGCCGCGATCGTCAGCAGTTCGTCGGCCAGCGCACGCATCTGCGCCAGGTATTGCGTCACGCAGTCCTGAAGGTCGAGAACCTCAGCGGGCCAGACGTTGTCCGGGAACCAGTAGGCGTCGATCTCGGCATTCCCGGTCTTTCCGTCGGCGCCGACGGCGAACGATTCCTTCATGTCCGGTGGCGTCTCGGTGCCCTCGGAGTACCCGTTGGCCTCCACCCCGGGCGGCAGCCAGCCGCGGCCGCCGACCGTCACCGCGTAGGCCTGCTTGACCTCGGATCGGCAGCGCGAAGAACGCCCGGGCCGCGCTCCGGATCCGGGCCCGCTGCTCGCGGGTCACCCCGTGTCCGGTCAGCAGGAAGAAGCCGACCGACTGCAGGGCGTCGTCGACGGCGGCCGCGACCGACCGCCGGCCATCCGGAGTACCGCCGAACCAGGGGCCGAGGTCGATCGTCGGGACGCTGCCCATCGCCGCGTTCAGTGCTCGGTGACGGACGCGGACCGGGAGGTGGCGGGCGGGGCCACGGTGATCGGGCCGGCCAGCGGCTTGAACAGCACCGCGTAGAGCCCGAAGGCCAGCAGGAAGCCGACCTCGAAGGTGATGTCGCCGATCTGCGGGTACGCGGTCGGGACGAGCCCCACGTACTGGGTCTGGTTGGAGAACAGCCAGATCGACACGACCGCCGCGACCAGCATCGCGATGAAGCCGGCCCAGTTCCGGTACTTGGGGTCGACGGTGACCGTCTCGAACGGCCTGACCCGGCGGAGCAGTCGGTCGGCGAAGACCACCCCCAGCCAGGGGCCGATCCAGTAGGCGATCACCAGCAGGAAGTTCTCGTACTTGCCGATGTTGTCGATGCCGAGCACGGCCACCAGGAAGCCGAGGGTGCCCATCACGATCGCCATGGCCGCGCGCGACGACTTCGTCGGCAGCTTGATGCCCATCGCGGTGAACGACAACGCGCTGGAGTAGATGTTCAGGGCGTTGGCCGCGATCGCGCCGACGCAGATCGCCAGCAGGGTCAGCTTCTCCAACCAGACCGGCAGCAGACCGGTGTACGAGGCGACCGGATTGTCGTAGTTCCAGTCCGCGCCGCCGACCGCGGTGACCGCCGCGGCGCCGACCGTCTCCAGCACCAGGCAGGAGAAGAACAGCCCGACCGCGGCGTACAGCCCGGCGGCCCGCCCGGTGCCCTTCGGCAGGTAGCGGGTGTAGTCCGAGGCGTACGGATTCCAGCCGGCGGCGTAACCGAAGGTGGCGCCGAGCGCGATCCAGAAGCCGCCCGGCAGCAGGTCTCCGGACTCGGTGGGGATCGGCGGTGCGGCCGCGTTGGATTTGGTCAGGATGACGATCGCCCCGATGACGAAGATGACCGCCAGCAACGGGAAGGCGAACCGCTCGAACATCTGGATCAGGTTGTGCCCGAAGTAGGCGATCGACAGCATCGCCGCGACCACGAGCACCAGGCACAGGTACTTGTTCAGGCCGGTCAGGGCGGCCAGCGCGAGGCCGCCGCTGACGCTGTTCACCGCGAACCAGCCGATGCCGGCGGTCAGCGAGTTGAGGCCGGCCGGCAGGAAGTTCCCCAGGAAGCCGAACCCGCGGCGGCTCAGCACCATCTGACACTGGCCGGTGTCCGGACCCCAGCTGGACAGCACGCCCTGGGAGATGGCGCCGAGGCCGGTGCCGATCGCGATCGCCAGCACGGCCTGCCAGAACGTCAGGCCGAAGAACAACACGCAGATGACGCCGACGAAGACCGTCGCGAACTCCATGTTCGGCGATGTCCACGTCCAGAGCAGCTGGATCGGGCGGCCGTGCCGCTCGGCCAGCGGAATCGCCTCGGCGCCACCCGGCTCGACCGCGGTGACCTTCGCGCCGTAGTGACGATCAACGACTTCGGATGCATCAATGGCCATGCGAGGAATGGTGCGGCCGGAATCTTGAGACGACAAGCAATCCCGTGTCAACGTTGTGTTTCCGGCATGGAACAAATCTCAACACGACCTGAAGCCGCCGCCGCGGTGCCACGTTAGAGGTCGTGGGGCCTTCGCTCCGTCTTCATTCAACCTCCGGGAGCCCGAACGAGCGGACCCAATCGGGGTGGATCTTGATCACCTGACGGGAGAAGCCGTTGGCCGGCGGCTCCACATCGGTCAACGCCTCCGCGGTGCCCCTGATCTCCAGGTACCGCGGGTTCCAGCCGCCGCCGGGCTTGATGTCATCGACGACGAACGCGACCCGCGAACCGGCGGCGACGTTCCGGAACTTCTTCGTCTCGCCCATCCGGTTGCCGCCGATGTCGACGGTGTCGTCGCTGCGGACGAAGAACGTCACCGGCGCGTTTCCGACCACTCCGGTCGGGGAGACAGTCGCCAGCCGGCCGAGTCGCTGCCCGGCCAGGAACGCGCGCTCCGCCGGGCTGAATCCGTTGAATGCCATGGTTGACCTCTCAGATCAGTTCGATGGTGGCTGGCAATCCTGGTGCCGCGCTCAACCGACGATCGCCGGTGAGTAGGGGAACGTTCAGGCGGACGGCCAGCGCCACGTAGAGCGCATCGTAAAAGGAGAGGTTGTCCCGCCAGGTCCAGGCCATTTCGGCGAGCGCACCCGCGTGTGGATATCGATAGTCGATGACGTCCCTGGCCGTGCGGAGCGCCTCGATCGCCTGGCGGCTCGTGATGTCCCGCGAGCGGGTTTGTCGGCGCAGCACGTTGCCGAGTTCGGCGTCGATGAGATGCGGTGCGTGGCAGTCGATGCCCTGCAACCTCAAGCGCAATGCTGCGGCAGCGCCGTCCTTGCCGGTCAATGCGTGCGCGAGCACCGAGGCATCGATCACTCGGTCGGTCACCGCCGGTCGTGGGTCAGGTCATCGAGAATGCCCTCCATACTTGACCCGGGCGAGTCTTCGGCCGACAACGCGGACTCGACCGCCGCCCAAGCCTCTTCTTTGGTGCGGCGGCTGGCCAGTTCGATCACCTGGTCGCGCATGTAGGACTGAATCGATTGGCCAGCCGTGCGGGCCCGACGCCGGATGGTCTCGTAGGCGTCCTCCGGCAGCTCGCGGATCTGAATCGTAGCCATAGCGCCATAATAGCGCTGTAGCGCCGTTCGGTTTAGCCCAACGAGGAGCCTCGTTCCCCCAGCGCCGCCGGTGCTGCTGTCATGGGTATAACCCGCCTCAGGCTGCCGCGTCGAGGAGCTTGCGCAGCACCACCGGCAATTCGCCGGTGTGCACGACGGCGAGCCGCTGGGTGCTGCGGGTCAATGCCACGTACAGATCGGAGAGGCCCCGTTCTGACTCGGAGATGATCCCATTGGGGTCCGCGACGACCACGCTGTCGAACTCCAGGCCCTTGACCTCGGGCACCGTCAGCACCACGACGTGCCGGCGGAGTTCCTTGGCCTCGTGGCCCCGGTCGAACAGCATGGGCGGCTCGTCGGTGTCGGCGACCGTGGCCGAGCGCTCCGCCTCCGAGCTCATCACCGCGGCCTCGACCGCGTCCCGACGGGATCGGGAGACGATCACGGCGAGCGTCCCGCTGCTGTCCAGCAACTCGTCGTCGATGACGGTGCGAACCACCTCGGCCGGCAGGTCGGCCGGCCTGACCCGGCGGTGTGACGGGGCGAACCCGGCGTCCCGCACGGACGTGGGCGCAGTGAGCGCCGGGTCGATGGCCGCCAGCACCGGCTCGGCGACCGTCATGATCTCCGCCGGAGTCCGGTAGTTGACCGTCAATTCCTCGACCCGGAAACCCTGCCGGGCATAGGGCCGCAGCACCCTGGCCCAGGACGATGCGCCCGCCGGATCCGACGTCTGCGCCAGGTCGCCGACCAGCGTCATCGATCGCATCGGGCAGCGGCGCATCACCATCCGCCAGGCCATCGCCGACAGCTCCTGCGCCTCGTCGACGATCACGTGCCCGTACGTCCATTCCCGGTCCGCCGACGCTCGTTCGGCGGTGGAGGTCCAGTCGGCCACCTCGTTGTGCAGTTCCGCGAGGTTGGCCGCGCTCACCATGCTGACCAGCCCGACCTCGTCGGGGTTCAGATCCTCACCCGCCTCGCCGGCACCCATCAGGTCGAGCACCTCGGAGGCGTATTCCAGGTCGGCGGACGACACCCCCGCGGCCGGGGAGAGGTCGATCGGGACCGAGCAGCTCGGCGGCCTCGTCGAGCAGCGGCACGTCGGCGACGGTCCATGCCGCGGCGCCGACCGGCCGGGCCAGCAGCTCCCGGTCCCGGGGGGTGAGGCCGTCGGCGGCGAAGGCGATGCGATCGGTGGAGGAGTAGAGGTCGGCGAGCAGTCGCTGCGGGGTGAGCACCGGCCACACTCCGCGCAGCGCATCACGTAGGCCTTCGTGCTCCAGCAGATCCTCCCGGATGGCGCTGAGATCGTCTGCGGTGGCGAGGCTTTGACCGTCGGGGCCGCGGCCGAGTCGGGACGCGACCTGGTTGACCAGGCCGTCGACGACGCGTTTGACGAACACCGACCGGGCCTTGTTGTGCGGCCGGCGGGACGCCCAGGCCCGGTCCCGGGCGGCCGTCAGCAGGCGGCGGTCCAGCTCCAGTCGGCCGTCCGGCGCGCCGTCGAACCGGACCCTGATCGTGCCGGGCGGGATCGCCTGCCGGTGCAGCAGGGCGTTGGCGATGACGGTCGTCATCGCCGTCCGGCCCTTGACCCTGTGCGACGTCCGGTTCTTCGGTCGCCCGCGCTGAAACGCCGGGGAAGAGGTCGGCGATGGTGGACAGCACCACCGCGTTCTCGCCGAGCGAGGGCAGCACCTGGCTGATGTAGCCGAGGAACGTCGGGTTGGGTCCGATGATCAGCACGCCGCGCTGCTCGAGTTGGGCGCGGTGGTTGTAGAGCAGGTACGCGGCACGGTGCAGGGCCACGGCGGTCTTGCCGGTGCCGGGGCCGCCCTGCACGACCATGATCCCGGCCTGGTCGGCGCGGATGATCCGGTCCTGCTCGGACTGGATGGTGGCGACGATGTCGGCCATCCGCCCGGTGCGTGGTGCCTGCACCGCGGCCAGCAGGGCGGCCTCGCCCGCCGGTCCGACCGTGGAGGTGGCCGCGGCGGCGGCCATCTCGGGGTCGGTCAGGTCGAGGAACTCGTCGCTGACCGCCTCGACGGTCCGGCGCCGGGTCCTGATGTATCGCCGGCGGCGCACGCCCAGCGGGTTGGCCGCGGTGGCGACGTAGAACGGCCGGGATGACGGCGCCCGCCAGTCCATCAGCAACTGCTCGTGGTCGCCCTTGTCGTCGAAGATGCCCATCCGGCCGATGTGCATGGACTCGCCGTCGTCCCGGTCGAGACGGCCGAAACATAGCCTGTCCTCCGCTGCGTTGAGCGCCTGCACGGCGGCGGAATGGCTGGCGTAGGCCAGATCTCGCTCCACCCGCCCACCCGGGGTGTTGTCGCTGAACCGGATGTACCGGTCGCGCAGGGCAACCCGCTCGCTCCGCAGGTCATCGAGCCGGCGGTAGAGCAGTGACAGGTGTTCCTGCTCCTCGGCGACCGCGGAGGAAGCTGCCTCCACGGCAGTGTCGGAAGCGGTTTGGGTCGCGCCGCGAGCGTTGGAGCGGGCGTTCCTGTCGGTTTCTGGCACGTCTCCCCCTCCGCTGGTCGATGGCCGTCGCGTCAGGAAGGCGCGATAGGCCGGACAAAATAGGCTACTCCGGCGGTGACGCCGGATCGCGCGAGCAGGGGTGGCGTGGGTCACCAACCAGTCGTTGCCGAAGTACCGGCCGCACGGTTTTCGTCCGTGAATCAACCGCACTGTCGCTGCCAGGAGATGGTCGCTACCTTAGGCCTGGATGCACCGCACGTTATGTCGCGGCCTGGGTGCTGACCGACGCGGACAGTATGGCCCTCGGGCCTGCCTGGCCGGTCGGTCCTCGCGGTACCGGACTGGGTACTACTCGGTGGTCTGCAACGCCTTTGTGAGGCCGCTTGGATCGCTCACCGTGATCGCGAGAGTGACGTCGGAGAGGTGGACATCAAGCTGAGGCCGAAGCCAGGCGCTGAACAAGCTACCAACATGATGAAGCTCTTCTGTCGCATCGTTTATTTCATTTGCTATCGACAACGATTGATCGCGACGGCGAGTGAAACCGCTGAGGCAGTCCATGCAACAAATGCAACTCCACCTCAGGTTTTCGGTGGGGTATTGTGATTGCCAAAAGAGATGAGTAGTCCCAGCGCCATGCCCACGAAGCTAAAGATCAGTCCCACGCTCAAGGTAGTGAGGTAGTAGGCGCCGCGGTGCCGGCGGTGGCGGCGATGAGTTGCCGTCCGGGGGTGCGGACGAAGGACACGGTGAGCCGGTTCCCGGTCTCTCGGGTGAGTCCCAGCATGGCGACCATCTCAGGTCTTACGATATCCGGTGCGAGCGACAATCACGCCGACAAGAAGCCCAACGGCTACACTTATCAGTACCTGCAATGGCGTGTTGTCCATGGTCAGTATCGTGATGGCGCCAGCTATAAAAAACGCTATTACGCCTGCCAAGACCGCTCGATTTGAACGCTTACGCCGATCTGGATTAGTAGAGATCATCGTAGTACCCCATGAGGCAGCCACCTATCGCGCTAATGCCCACACCAGCCCAACCAATCGGTCCACCGGCCGCAGCAGCAACACCGTACGCCACTGCACCGCCACCCACCCCCCATATCGTGCAGGATGTTTCGGCTGACGAGTACTGATCTTCGAGAAGGTCATCGCAACCATAGACTGAATACCACTCACCACATAAACCTGTGGGGTCGTTATAGGAAGCTGGATTGTTGCCCGTGTAGGCGTAGGGATTTTCTTCTTGTCCTGATGGGTCGGGTTGGGTGAATCTGCCGGTGTTGGGGTCGTAGTAGCGGGCGCCGAATTTGGTGGCGCCGGTGGTGGTGTCGTAGAGGCCCCCGGCGTAGCGGAAGGCGTTGCTGGCGGCGCTGGGTCCGGTGGCGGTGCGGGTCCGGCCGTAGGGGTCGTAGGCGTAGCCCGCGGTTTTCACTCCGGCATTGGTGACGATCCCGACGGTGGAGCCCAGGTTGTCGGTGAGGTAGTAGGCGCTGCTGGTGCCGGTGGTGGCGGCGATGAGTTGCCCGTCTGGGGTGCGGACGAAGGACACGGTGAGCCCGTTCCCGGTCTCCCTGGTGAGGCCGAGCATGGTGTTGCTGAAGGTGGTGGTGAAGGCCCCGTTGTTCGCGGTCAGCAGGGTGGTTTGGGTTTCCCCGAGGTAGCTGGCGGTGGTGTGGACGCCGGTGCCGAGGGTGGCGGCGGTGATCTGGTCCCGGCCGTTGATGGTGCTGGCGGTGACCGCGGCGACGCCGACCGCGGTGTTGCCGGGGTTGGTTTTCTGGTTGCCGTCCGCGTCGTAGGACAGTCCGGTGGTGGACCCGTTCAGCGAGGTGAGTTCGTCGATGGCGTTGTATCCCTGGGTGGTGGTCTTGCTGACCCCGGCGAGGACGGCGGTGTTGCTGGTGCGGTTGCCGTTCTTGTCGTAGGCGTACGCCCAGGACGCGTTGGTGGTTCCGGTGCTGGTCTTCTCCGTCGCCGTGACGAGCCGGTTGAGGGTGTCGTACCCGTAGGTGGTGGTGGAGTTCGCCGGGGCCGCCGACGCCGAGTTTGTCGCCGCGGGTCTGCACCAGGGTGGTGTCGGCGGTGCCCTTCTTGTAGGTGTAGGTGAGGTCGGAGAGCACGGTGGTGCCGTGCGCGGCCTTGATCTCGGTGGGCCGCCCGGAGGCGTCCAGGGTGGTGGTTTGGCTGGTGGCGCCGGGGAAGGTGATCTTGGTGCGGGCCCCGTTCCCGTTGTAGGCGAAGGTGGTGCATTTGCTGACCGTCCCCGAGCAGGACCCACCCGGCTCCGCCAAGCGAGGTCAGTTCGTTGCCGGCGTCGTAGCCGTAGCTGACCTTCCCGGCGGCGTCGGTGTAGGTGGCGACGTTCCCGGCCGGGTCGTAGGTGACGGTGACCGCCGCCGCGCCGGGTGGGGTGACCCTGGTCTGCCGGTTCAACCCGTCGTAGCCGTAGGTCTGGGTGCCGCCCACCGAGTCGACCATGGAGGACAGGTACCCGTCGCCGTCGAAGGTGTAGACGATGTTCCCGCCGACCGAGTACACCGTCTGGGTGCGTTGGTCCCGGTTGTCGTAGGAGTAGGTGACGGTGATCCCGTTCGGGGTGTGGGTGCTGGTCAACCTGGACAGCGAGTCGTACCCGAACGTCGTGGCCACGCCGGGGGCGGGTGGGGTGATCTTCGTCAGCTCACCCCTGGCGTCGTAGGTGTACGTGGTGGTTTTGCCGTTCCCGTTGGTGGCGGTGCATTGCTGCCCGGGGAACCCGCCGCAGGTCACCCCGGCGTCGCCCTGGTACTTGTAGCTGCGGGTGACACCGCTGCTGACGGTGGAGGTGTCGGCCACGGTGGCGACGTTACCCGCGGTGGTGTAGGTCAGCGAGGTGCGGTTGCCCTGCCCGTCCTGGACGCATTTCGCGAGGAACGGGTGCGTGGTGTCGGTGCTGGTGCAGGTGGCGCCGGGGGTGGTGGAGTTCGTGTACTGCGCCTTCGCGGCGGCCCCGGTGGGGGTGGTCACCGCGGTCAGGTTGTTGCTGGTGTCGTAGGTGTACCGGGTGGTGTTCCCGGCGGCCGGGGTGGCGCCCAGGGCGTCGACGGCGGTGGCGATGTCGCTGTTCGCGGTCCACGTCGTCGATTTCGTTTTGCCCAACGCGTTCTTCACCGCGGTGACCCGGCCTGACGTGTCCAGGGTGTAGGTGGTGGTGTGCCCGGCGTTGTCCTTCTCCGTCGTCGATGTCGCCGACGGGTAGCAGAAGGTGGTGGTGGACACCCCGAGGCTGGGGTTGGACCGGACCAGGTCCCGTTTCACGGTGGCGACCCGCCCGCCGGTGTCGTACGTGATGGCGGTGTTGGTGCCGGCGAAGGTGCCGATCTTGGTGAGTTGCCCGGTGGTGTTGTAGGTGTAGGTGGTGATGTGCCCGCTGGGGTCGGTGGTGCGGATCAGGTGCCCGGCGGTGTCGTAGTCGTAGGCCTCCTGCCGCCCGGCCGGGTCCACGAAGTGTGAGAGCCGGCCGTTGGCGTAGGCGAAGGTGGTGACCCGGCCGGCGGCGTCGGTGATCGACGACAGCCGATCACTGGTGTAGAGGAAGGTGAGGCCGACGCCGTTGCGGTCCTTGTCCGCGGTCAGGTACCCACCGGAGGTGAAGGACAGTTTCTCACCGGTCTTGCGGTAGGTCAGGGTGAAGGTGCCGTTGCTGTTCTTGATCAGGTCGGCGTTGATCCCGGGTGGGGTTTTGAAGGTGCTGGTGCCGGTGAACACGGCGGTGAAGCCGGACGGCCCGACGAACGTCACCGACGACGCCCCGACCCGCAGTCCGACATCCCGGCCGGTGGACAGCACCGAGTTCACCCCGAAGGTGCCGGTGCCGGTGGCCTTGCTGTTGTAGAACCGGTCCAGCCGGACGCTCAACCCGGGGGCGTTGATCTTCAGGTCGGTGGCATGCACGACCAGGTTCCCGTTCGCGAGGTTCACCTGCGCCTGCAGGCCGTCGATCTGGTTCAGCCCGAACGTTTCCAGTCCGTAGAAGGCCTGGCACGCCAAGGCCGGGACCGGCAGCCCCCGCGCCGGCGGCCAACGCGCTCACCCCGAGCGAACCCGCCCCGGCGGCCACCGCACCCGGCGACGCCGACGACGAACCCACCCCGTCGATCTGCGGCGCGGTCGGCGACCATGCACCGTCCGGGACATCACCCACCGGGGTGGTGTTCACTGCATCCGGCGGCGCCCACACCACCGGCACCGACGGATCAGCCGGATCCGCCGCCGCGGCCGGTACGGAGGAGACAACAAGCGGCAACGCCGCGGTCATCGCCGTGACGAGGCCGGCGATTCCCAGCCGGGCCAGCGGAGAAGCTCTGTGCGGCAACCTGTGTCGGCGCGGAGGTGCAGCAGCGCTAGCCAAACTGTTGTGCGACAGACTGTTACGGGCAGCATTCAGCCACATGTGTTGTGCCACTGATCCCCCCAGGGTTCGGCGCCACCGACCCTGACGCCCTTCGGCATGACTCTGGGCGGCGGCGTGACGACTGGCAGTAGAGTCCACCCGCAGCCGACGGTTCGCTACCCAAAACACTACTGCCGTGACTAATCCGCTCTAACGGAGTAACAAGAACAAGCGACGATCGACAGATTGTAATCTGGTGACGGATCGTTGCGGCCAATTGTGGAGAGTGACCGCCTGATTGGGACCAATGAGCGGCCGCACCCAACAAGTGCCTCGGAACATCTGCGCCACCATCCTGGTTGCGCAGTTGCATGACAACAATCGGATTCATCGGCAGCGGGCACATCGGCGGCACCGTCGCCGGGCTGGCCATCGCGGCCGGCCATGACGTCGTGCTGAGCAACTCCCGCGGCCCGGACACGCTCGTCGATCTGGTCGCCGAGCTCGGCCCGCACGCCTCGGCCGCCACCACGGAGGACGCCGCCAAGCAGGGCGAGATCGTCGTGGTCAGCATCCCGCTGCGCGCCTACCAGGACGTCCCGGTCGAGCCTCTGGCCGGGAAGATCGTCATCGACACGAACAACTATTACTGGCAGCGGGACGGCCACTTTCCCGAGATCGACGACGAGTCCGCAACCAGCGCCGGGCTCCTGCAGCGGCATCTGCCGACTTCGCGAGTCGTCAAAGCGTTCAACCACATTCAGTATCTGCAGCTGGCCGCCGACGGCCAACCGGCCGGCTCCGACAACCGTCGCGCATTGGTGATCGCCGGTGACGATGCCGACGCGAAGAAGGTCGTCACCGATCTGTTGGACAGCTTCGGGTATGACGTCGTCGACGCCGGTCCGCTCGCCGAAGGCTGGCGCTTCGAGCCTGACCATCCTGCTTACGGGCCACGGTTCACCGCCGACGAGATGCGCGAAGCGCTGGCAGGGGCGCGGCGCCGGGTGCGCACGGACTGACCCGCTTCGGGCTTGCCCGGCCGCGCGCGGCTACCGTCATCGGCATGTCCGAGCCCGACGGAATCATCCCGGAACGCGACACCTACGACATCATCGTGATCGGCGGCGGTCCGCCGGGGGAGATCGTCGCCCAGTACGCCATCCAGCACAGCGACCGCACGGCGGTGATCGTCGAACACGAGCTGCTCGGCGGCGAATGCTCCTACTGGGCATGCATGCCGAGCAAGGCGCTGTTGCGACCGATCGAGGTGCTGGAGGCCGCGCGGCACATGCCCGGGGTCGCGGCACTGGTCGGCGACCGGAGCATCGACACCGCCGCGGTGCTCCGTCGGAGGGACTCGTTCACCAGCGACCACGACGACGCCGGCCAGGTGAAATGGGCGCACGGAGCCGGGATCGACGTGGTCCGCGGGCACGGCCGGCTGGCCGGGGAGAAAGCGGTCCAGGTGACCGGCAGCGACGGCTGGGTCCGCACGCTGACCGCACGGCACGCGGTGGTGCTCGCCACCGGCACGACCGCGGCCGTGCCGGACATTCCCGGCCTGCGCGAGGCGCTGCCCTGGACGTCAAGGGACGTCACCAACATTCACGAGATCCCGCGCCGGATGGCGGTGATCGGGGGCGGGGTGGTCGCCTGCGAGTCGGCTTGCTGGCTCGACGGTCTCGGCGTCGACGAGCTGACCATCATCGGTTCGGCTCCCGGGTTGCTGGGTCGCAACGAGCCGTTCGCCGGTGAGTTCGTCGCGAACGCGTTCCTCGATCACGGCGTGCAGGTGGTACTGGGAACCGCGGTCGACCGGGTCGGCCGGGTGGACCCGCGGGCCACCGGGGAGGGCCGGGTGCACGGCGGCGAGGTGACGGTCAGCTTCGGCGACCGGTCGATCACCGTCGACGAGATCGTTGTCGCCACCGGCCGGACCCCCACCAGCGCCGATATCGGCGTCGAGACCGTCGGGGTCGACGTCAGCGGCTCGCGCGGATACGTCAGCACCGACGATCAGCTGGCGGTGCGCGGCGTACCCGGGGAGTGGCTCTACGCCGTCGGCGACATCACCGGCCGGGCCCTACTGACCCACATGGGCAAATACCAGGCACGGATCTGCGGAGCGGTGATCGCGGCCCGGGCGGAGGGGCGCCCGGACCAGGGATCGCGGTTCACCGACATCGCGGATGCCGGCAAGGTGCCGCAGGTGACGTTCACCGACCCGCAGGTCGCCTCCGTCGGCATCAGCGAAAGGCAAGCCAGAGACGCCGGTCTCGACGTCGAGACGGTCGAGTACGACATGGCCGGGTACGCCGGGACGTCGTTGTTGCGGGACGGGTACCAAGGCAGGGCCAAGTTGGTCATCGACACGAGCAAGGACGTGCTGGTCGGCGCCACCTTCGTCGGTGCGGATGTCGCCGAACTCGTGCACGCGGCCACCGTCGCCGTCGTGGGTGGAGTCACCCTCGAGCAGCTCTGGCACGTGGTGCCGTCCTACCCGACGTTGAGCGAGATCTGGCTCAAACTGCTGGAGGCGCGCGACGCCCAGCGCTGACCCGTTGCAGGTCCTCGAGTCAGGACTGCTCGACCTTGACGCCGTTCCAGAACGCGACGTGTCCGGTGATGTTGCTGGCGGCCGGTTTCGGGTCGGGGTAGGTCCAGGCGACGTCGGTGCCGACCTTGTCACCGACCTTGGCGGAGTAGTACGACGCCTCGCCCTTCCAAGGGCAGGTGGTGTGCGTGGTGCTGGGCTGGAACAAGTCCCACTTCACCGAGTCGGCGGGGAAGTAGTGGTTCCCCTCCACGACGACGGTGTCGTTGCTCTCGGCGAGAACTGCTCCTTGATAGACGGCGCGCATGGCACTGGCTCCTTGTCGAATCAGACAGAAACGCCCGCACATTGCGGGGCTCATCCTTCACAACCGACCGGTAGCCACGCCGATTCCCGGGCAGCGGCGGCACCCTCGAGCGCCACGCCGAGCCGACCGTCAAGCGTGATGGACCGACATCACCTCATACAGGTGCGGCTCGAACGTCGCCAGGCCGCCCGCGGCCCGCAGATGCGGGGCCGCCACCGGGTTTTCCAGCATGGCCCTGAAGTCCTCGACGGTGCGCCACTGCGCGTAGTTGACCACCCGGGTGCCATCCAGGCTGGCGTGAATGGCCGCGGAGACGAAGCCCGGCAGATGCTGCATCACCTCGTCGGTGGCCTCGACCAGCAGGTCAACCAGCCGCTGCTGGTTCTCCGACGTGACGGTGAAGACGTTGATCAGGGTGGCGACTCTCGAGCCCGATTCGATGGTGGTTGACGGTGGCATTGGTCTCTCCAACTGTGCGTTAGTGTCCAGCACCTCGAGTGCCGCCTGCCCGGCCGCCGTCCGCTGCGAACAGCGACGGCACCTGACGGCCCGCGATGACGAACGCACCCAGGGCCAGGACCAGCAGAAACGCCGCGATCCCGGCAGACACGATGCCTTCGGCGACCTCAAGGCTACGGTTGCCGGCCCGCACCAGCGGCGGGACGTCCCCCTTCGTCGTTGGGTCGGACGGCTGCTGGTCGTCGGTCACCTCACGATCATGATGCCGACCGCCGTCCGCCGCCCGGCGCAGCCTCGGCCCGGGCGCCGAGCCGCGAATGACGGTGCGACCGCTGTCCGTAATGCGTCGGAAACGACCGGGATGGCAAGCTTGGCGAGTGACGGACCAGGAACCCTCAGCGAGCACATCGTCTCCCGCTGCCGACGAACCCGCGCCGCTGACCGTCGAGCACGCCAGGCTCGCCGAATCGCACCGGGCCGACTCCCCCTGGCGGCTCTGGGGCCCGTACCTCGCGGGCCGGCAGTGGGGCACCGTCCGGGAGGACTACTCCGCGAACGGCGACGCCTGGTCGTCATTCCCGTTCGACCAGGCCTACGCCCGGGCGTACCGCTGGGGTGAGGACGGGCTCGGCGGGATCAGTGACCGGCACGGCTTCATCAATTTCGGGCTCGCGCTGTGGAACGGCAAGGACCCGATCCTCAAGGAGCGGCTCTTCGGCCTGACCAACGGCGAGGGCAACCACGGCGAGGACGTCAAGGAGTACTGGTGGGCCGTCGACGGCACCCCGTCACACAGCTGGATGCAGTGGCTCTACCGCTACCCGCACGAGGAATTTCCCTACCAGCAGCTCCGGGAGCAGAACGCCCGCCGCGGCCGGGACGAGCGGGAGTACGAGCTCGGCGACACCGGGATCCTCGACGAGGACAAGTTCTTCGACGTCATGGTCACCTACGCCAAGGCCGGCCCGGACGACCTGTGCATCACCATCTCAGCGACCAACCAGGGCGCCGAGGCCGCACCGCTGCACGTGCTGCCGCAGCTATGGCTGCGCAACACCTGGGCGTGGGGCCGGGACCGGCGCCGGAGCACCCTGCATCAGCTGCTGCCGCCGACCCTGTCCGTCGGCGGTCTCGAGGCGGTCGAGTGCAAGCACGGCCTGCTCGGCTATTACTACCTGGCCGCCGAGGGCACGCCTGAGGTGCTGTTCTGCGACAACGAAACCAACATGGTCGCCCTGTTCGGCGCGGCCAAGAACCCCTCCAAGTTCACCAAGGACGGCATCAACAATCGGGTGGTGCACCGCGACACCAAGGCTGTCAACCCGGCGTTGTCCGGCACCAAGGTGGCCTTCTGGTACGACCTGGGGCTGATCGAGCCGGGCGAGACCGCGGAGGTACGGCTCCGGCTGTCCCAGACGGCGCCGTACGAGGACACCTTCGGCGCCGATTTCGAGGCCGTGTTCGACGACCGCATGCGGGAGGCCGACGAGTTCTACGCGACGGTCATTCACCCGGGCCTCTCCGACGAGGACCGGCACATCGCCCGGCGGGCCTATGCGGGGCTGCTCTGGGGTAAACAGCTCTACCGGTACAACGTCGACGAATGGATCAGCGGGGACCCGACGGAATCCCCAGCGCCTGACGCCCGCAAGGGCAGCTCGGCGCGCAACGCGCACTGGGGGCAATTGGCCCTCGCTGATGTCATTTCCATGCCCGACGAATGGGAGTACCCCTGGTTCGCGGCCTGGGACCTGGCGTTTCACGCGATACCCGCTTGCGCACGTCGACCCTGATTTCGCCAAGGAACAACTGGTGTTGATGTGCCGGGAATGGTCGATGCACCCCAACGGCCAATTGCCGGCCTATGAATGGGAATTCGGCGACGTGAACCCGCCGGTGCATGCCTGGGCCGCTTGGCACGTGTACCGGATCGACGGCTACCGGGATCGTGATTTCCTGATCAGGGTGTTCACCAAGCTGCTGCTGAATTTCTCCTGGTGGATCAACCGGAAGGACGCCGACGGGTCCAACGTTTTCGAGGGAGGGTTCCTCGGGATGGACAACATCGGCCTGTTCAACCGATCGGCGAAACTGCCGCCGGGGTACCGACTGGAGCAGTCAGACGCCACCAGCTGGATGGCGTTCTACTGCCAGCAGATGTTCAAGATCGCCTTGGAACTGTCCCGGCACGACCAGGCCTGGGACGAGATGGCCACCAAGTTCCTCGAGCACTTCCTGTCCATCGCGAAGGCCATGAACACCTTCGGCTCCCACGACATGTCGCTGTGGCACGAGGACGACGGGTTCTTCTACGACGTGCTGGTCAATCCGGACGGCAAGGCGCAGCACATGCGGGTCCGGTCGATGGTCGGGTTGCTGCCGATCCTGGGGGCGACGGAGGTGCCGTCCTGGATCGCCACGGACGTCCCGGACGTCACCTCGCGGTTGCGCTGGCTGCAGCGCCGCCGGCCGGAACTGGTCGGCCCGTTGCTGTCCCGGTCCGGTCCCGGCGGGCGGCGGATGTTGTTGTCGCTGCTGGATCCGGAGCGGCTCCGGCGGATCCTGGAGCGGCTGTTCGACTCCGAGGAGTTCCTCTCGCCCTACGGCATCCGGTCGCTGTCGGCGGCGGCCAGGGAGACCGTCACCGCAGAGGTTGGCGGCCAGCACGTGTCGATCGAGTACGAGCCGGGCGAGTCGCGGACCGGGATGTTCGGCGGCAACTCGAATTGGCGGGGGCCGATCTGGTTTCCGGTGAACGTGCTGCTGGCCGACAAGCTGCGCACCTACGGGCGTCATTTCGGTGACTCGTTCACCATCGAGATCCCCACCGGCTCCGGCAACGTCAGGACGCTGGAGCAGGCCGCGGATACCATCGACCACGGCCTGACGGCGCTGTTCAAGCCGGTGAACGGGCGGCGGCCGGCGGATGGCGAGCGGATCGAGGCGTCGGACAACCCGCTGTGGAGCCAGCACCCCACGTTCAGTGAGTACTTCGACGGCGACACCGGTGAGGGGCTCGGTGCGACGCATCAGACCGGTTGGACCGCTCTGGTCGCGCACCTGCTCAATCCCCGGCTGCCTCCCGATCCCCCCAAGGCCGCCAAGTAGGCCCCTGCGCGGACATCGCACCGTGCGCCGGTGATCGCCGCGGCACCGTCGGACCAGCCAGGTACCGTTTTGGGCGACCGGCTGTTTGACGAAGGAGAGTTACTCAAGTGACCGCTGCCACCACGACCGCCACCGACGTCCCCCGGGCCCAGGACGACCTCTTCCGGCACGTGAACGGTGCGTGGTTGGCGACCGCCGTCATTCCTGATGACCGGTCGATGGACGGGGCGTTCTACGCGCTCCGGGACGGTGCGGAGGCCAACAGCCGGGCGATCGTGGAGGACGCGGCCGGAGCGGCGGCCAGGGGCGAGGCCGCGGCCGGTACGCCGGCCCAGCTGATCGGTGATCTGTACCGCAGCTTCATGGACACCGCCGAGGTGGAGCGCCGCGGCCTGACGCCGATCACCGAACAGCTGACCGAGATCGACCAGGTCACCGACGCCGAGAGCCTCTTTCGGCTGCTGGGCAAGCTCCGCCGGGAGGGGGTGGGCGGGCCGTTCCTGCTCGACATCGACAGCGACCCGGCCGAGCCGGATCGGTACGTGCTGAATTTCTACCAGGGCGGCCTTGGCCTGCCGGACGAGTCCTACTACTCGGGCGAGCAGCACGGCCCGATTCGGGAGGCCTACACCGAGTTCCTGCCGGAGATGCTGGCCCTGGCCGGGCTGCCGGACGCGCAGGACAAGGCCGGCCGGATCTACGAGCTGGAGAGCCAGCTCGCGGCCGGCCATTGGGATCGGGTGCGATCCAGGGACAGCTCGCAGACCTTCAACCCGTTGGACCGCGCGGGACTGGACGCCCTGCTGCCGGCCGAGCTCTGGAATGCCTGGCTGGGCGGCCTCGGCGCGCAGCCGTCCCTGCTGGAGCAGGTTGTCGTCCGGCAACCCGACTTCGTCACGGCGCTCGCGGGCCTGCTGACGGCCGAGAGGTTGCCGGCCTGGAAGGACTGGCTGGCCTGGCAGATCGTCCGGGCGGGTGCCCCGGTCGGGCCCAGTGATCTGGTGGAGAAGAACTTCAGCTTCTACGGCCGCACCCTTTCCGGGGTACCGCAGCTCCGGGAGCGCTGGAAGCGCGGCGTTTCGATGGTGGAGGCCGCGGCGGGCGAGGCCCTTGGCCGGCTGTACGTCGAGCGGCACTTCCCCCCGGAAGCCAAACAGCAGATGGACCGGTTGGTCGCGAACCTGCTCGAGGCCTACCGGCAGGACATCAACGAGCTGCCGTGGATGAGCGACGAGACCAAGGCCCGGGCGCTGGACAAGCTCTCGGCGTTCACCCCCAAGATCGGCTACCCCGACAAGTGGCGCGACTACTCGGCGCTGGTGGTGCGGGCCGACGACCTCGCCGGCAACGCGCGGCGGTCGGCGGCGTTCGAGCTGGACCGGCAACTGGCCAAGATCGGGGAGCCGGTCGACCGCCTCGAATGGTTCATGTCCCCGCAGACGGTGAACGCCTACTACAACCCCGGGATGAACGAGATCGTCTTCCCGGCCGCGATTCTGCAGCCCCCGTTTTTCGATCCGGCGGCGGACGACGCCGTCAACTACGGCGCCATCGGTGCGGTGATCGGACACGAGATCGGCCACGGCTTCGACGACCAGGGTTCGAAGTACGACGGCAGGGGCGCGCTGCACGACTGGTGGACCGCCGACGACAGGGCAGCCTTCGACGTGCTGACCCGCAAGGTGATCGATCAGTACGCGGTGCTCGAGCCTGTGCAGACACCAGGCCACCAGGTCAACGGGGCGCTGACCGTCGGTGAGAACATCGGCGACCTCGGCGGCCTGGCGATCGCGTTCCAGGCCTGGCGGATCTCGCTGAACGGCCGCGAGGCCGAGGTGATCGACGGGCTGACCGGCGAGCAGCGGTTCTTCCTCTCCTGGGCCGCGGTCTGGCAGACGAAGATCCGGGACGCCGAACAGCTGCGGCTGCTGTCGATCGACCCGCACTCACCGGCCGAGTTCCGTTGCAACCAGGTGGTGCGCAACCTCGACGAGTTCCATTCCGCGTTCGGCGTGCAGGCCGGCGACGGGCTCTGGCTGGAGCCCGCCGACCGGGTGCGCATCTGGTAGGTCACGGTGTCCGGGCGACCCGGCCCGGCGCGGGCTACTTCGGTGACCCACCCGAGCCGAGACCCCGCCGCCGGGCCGACGGGTCGATGACGACGCTGTGCGCGGCCACCGGCTGACGGACCCGCACCGTGTTCCGGCCGCTCACCTTGGCCTCGTAGAGCGCCTGGTCGGCCAGTGCCAGCACGACGGCCAGTTCCATCGGGGTGTTGCTGCCTTCCACTGCGGCGACGCCGACGCTGACCGTCACCGCCTCGGGCAGCGCGGCGGTCTCGTTGCCGATCGCCATCCGCACCCGTTCGGCGATCTGCTCTGCGGTGACGGCGACCGTGTCCGGCAGCAGCACGCAGAATTCCTCCCCGCCGAACCGGGCGGTCAGGTCCTTCGGGCGGACGTTCGTGGTGAGGACCTGCGCCACCAGGTTCAGCGCGTGGTCGCCGCCCAGATGGCCGTGCCGCTCGTTGTAGAGGCGGAAGTGGTCGATGTCGGCGAACAGCACGGCCCACGACCGCCCGGCCGAGTTCAACCGGCGGATCTCGTCCGTCGCCAGTTGCTGCCAGGCGTTGAAATGCAGCAGGCCGGTCTTCGGGTCGCGGGTGGCTCGTTCCTGCAGCGGCCGGTGCAGCACGGACTGCTGCAGGAACCCGTAGGCGGGGATCAGCATCAGCGCGAACCAGGGCGCGTTCGCGCCGAGCAGCCCGGTGAGCGCGCCCAGGGTCAGCACGCCAAACTCGACGACATAGAACGCCGGGTCGGCGAGGGTCTTGCGGAGCCAGACCTCGTCCTCCGGGCTGTTGATCCGGGACGACACCCACAGCATCGCGCATTCGATGGCCAGGAAGATCAGCACAGCCGCGATCATGAACAGCAGACCCTGGAAGCCGGCGGTGAGCGTCGGCGGTGCGCCGTCGCCCTCCCGGTCGAGGATCACCCCCGAGATCGCGCCCGCAGAGATCAGGAAGCAGGCCGAGCCGACCCACTTCCAGAGGGTGACCCGGACACCCCGCCATCGAGCGTGCGCGTAGACCAGTGCCACCACGGGCAACAGGTAGAAGGACGGCAGCAGGACGGTCGCGGCGATCGGCCAGGCCGACAGGGCCTTGTGCGGCCGCTGCGCGGAGACCCGGCCGCCTTCGAGCCGGCGGCCGAGTTCCACGTTGGCCACGCTGCCCGCGACCAACGCCAGAGCTGCCCACAGGTCGGGGGTCTGGATCGGCGGGCTCGGCCAGGTCGACAACAGCACCGGCAGCACGACGGCCAGCAGCACCGCACAGCCGATCCACACCCGCAGCCGCAGCGGAGCAACCGCGAACTCCGCGAATGCCGTCACGCCCGTGTCACCGCCTCAAGCTCCCCGCCTCGTCCATGGAGGCCCCCCGCGACAGTGCTAGGCGCGCCGTCGGCGCACTCGGAGCCTGCCCCGACAATTGTGACCGAGGACGGACGTTTCGGTCACGATGCCGTCGGGGTGACCCGCTGCACGGAAGTTCCGGCGGCCGCATCGAGCGCGCGCCACCACCCGTCGGGCGTGGGGGACTGCGCTCCGGCAATCCGCTGCCCGGGCCTGGGTACCGCGATCCGAAGGCCCTGCCCCGCGGCCAACAACCTCTCGACCGGCTCGGCCCAGGTGTGCAGCGCCAGGTCGAACGTCGCCCAGTGAATGGGGACGAACAGGTCGCCGCCCAGGTCCAGGTGGGCCTGCACGGCCTCTTCCGGGTTGAGATGAATGTCGGGCCATTGCTCGCCGTACGCGCCGATCGGCAACACCGTGATGTCGAAGGGCCCGTACCGCTCGCCGATGCCGGTGAACGCGCCGGTGTAGCCGGTGTCCCCGCCGAAATACACCCGATGCGCGGGTCCCGCGATGGCCCACGAGCACCACAACGTCGTGTTCCGGCGTAGGCCACGACCGGAGAAGTGTCGCGATTCGGTGCAGGTCACGGTGAGCTCGCCGACGGTCGCCTGCTCGTCCCAGTCGAGCTCGACGATGCGATCCTCCGGGACGCCCCACCCGCGCAGATGGGCGCCGATTCCGATCGGTACCAGGAACGGCGCGGTCTGTGTGCCGAGCAATTGCCGCACGGTCGGCAGGTCGAGATGGTCGTAGTGATCGTGCGAGATGACGATCGCGTCCAGTCGGGGGAGCTGGGCGACCTCGATCGGCACGGCGTGCAGCCGGGCCGGGCCGATGGTTTCCGACGGCGATACCCGCTCTCCCCATACCGGATCGGTCAGTACGAAGTGACCGTCGATCTCGATCAAGGTCGTCGCGTGGCCCAGCCAGGTGATGGCGAGCTCTGCCGCCCGGGCCGGCGGTGATGTGTGGATCAGCGGTATCGGACCGGCAGGTTTGCCGGCACCTCGATGCCTGATCAGGGCGGGGATCATCGAAGCCGCCTCCCCGGGGGCGAGCACGTGGGATGGCTCGGTGTTGTGGAACGCGTCGTCGGCGAAGTGCGGGGAGGCCGCGGCGTACGGCCGGATCTGCCCGCGCCGGGCGCCGAGTGCCGTCGGCAGGCCGCGAGCAGCGCGGCCCAGGCTGGACAAGGTGGCGAGGGCGGCGGTCGCCGCCGCGGTCAGCAGGGCAGCGGTCACGATAACCGTGCCGATCGGCGTGCGGGTGTGCGGTGTCGGGTTCACCGGTCCAGTGTTCCAGTCGCGATCGATCCGGAGGCTGTATCCGCGTGCGGCCGCACCACCCACGGGGGGTCTCGACGAGCCGCCGTCCGGCCGTGGGCAGGTCGTCGACGATTCCCCGAGTGTGATCGCCCGCTTGATGATTGAACACTCGACAATCGAACGCTCATGCTGGCAAATGCGGTGCGAATAGTGGCGGGCCGGCCACGCTCAGCTATTCCGGGTGTGGTTCACGATGGGCCGAGTGGGTGTTGCTGACCGTTTCGACGCCATTGGACAAGCAGGCCGTGAATAGGCACGAGAAGCCGTGGTCGCTGTGCCGGCCGTGCGTGGCAAATGAGGTTTGCGCGCCCAGCACTTTCGAGTTGACAGTGCCGCCCGGTGGTGGTGGGGTGATGCTGCCCCAAAGGGTGAGAGCGCTCCCGCGGATCTGGTCCGCCCGACCGGAATATCACGCGGCATGGCATCGAGGTGGTTGAACCATGTTCACAATTCATTCCCGGCGGTTGCGGATCAATTCGAACCGGCGGAATACCAGACGCATCGCGGTCGCCATCACTGGCGCGCTGGTGGTCGGTTGCCTGGGCGTCGGCGTGCCGTCCCAGGCTTCTCCCGGCCCGGCCGGGGACCCCGGGAAATCACCGGCCTGGCTTGATTCCGGCCGATCGATCACCGACCGGGTGAACGCGCTGCTCGCCGTGATGACGTTGCCCGAGAAGGTCGGCCAGATGGACCAGCAGCTGGTCACCACGCTGACCGATCCGGACGGTAATGCCTGCGGCGAACCACGGTTTCAACCTGCCCAACCCGCAATGCATGCAGAAGATCCTCATCGACGCGAACACCGGCTCGATCCTGGCCGGCGGCACCGAGAACCCCGACGACACCACCGGCGCCGGGGGAGTCGGTAATACCGGCCTGGATTGGGCCAATCAGTACAACATCATTCAGCAATACGCCATCAAGAATTCCCGCCTCCATATCCCGGTGATTTTCGGAGTGGACGCCGTCCACGGTTTCGGGCACCCGTGGCAGGCACCGTTGTTCCCGCAATCGATCGGTATCGGCGCGACCTGGGACGCCTCGGTCGCCAGGTCGGGAGGCGCGGCCACCGCCAAGGCGGTGCAAGCGACCGGCTGGAACTGGGCCTTCGCACCCGTACAGGATCTGGCCAGGGACAATCGCTGGGGTCGGACGTATGAAACGTGGGCCGAACAGCCGGTATTGGCCGGCGGCGTTGGGCGCCGCAAACGTCAAGGGGCTGCAGATTCGGGCTCGCGGACAATCGCTGGGCACTGCCGCGACCGTGAAACATTTCGCCGGGTATTCGCAATCGATCAACGGTCATGATCGAAATGAGGCTTTGTTGCCGCTGAGTTATTTGCAGAGCGTCATCCTGCCGGCCTACGCCGCCGGAATCGATGCGGGCGCGATGACCGTCATGGCCGATTCCGGATCCATCAATGCGGTCCCGGCCACGGCGTCGCACTACCTGCTGACCGACATTCTGCGCGGCCAGTTGGGCTTCGACGGCGTGGTGATCAGCGACTACCAGGACGTGGGGGCGCTGCAGACCGCCTACCACGTGGCCGCGGATCTGCCGGGTGCGATCGCCAAGGCCGTCAACGCCGGCGTCGACATGAGCATGCAGGTCTTCGATGCCGCAACCTGGCAGGCCGCCGCTCTGGATGCCGTCGGGTCGGGCGCCATCACCCAGGCCCGGATCGACGAGGCCGTGCACCGCATCCTCACGCTGAAGTTCAAGCTCGGTCTGTTCGACCAACCCTGCATGCGGGACACCACCTTGCCCTGCGTGAACGCTGACGCGGCGAATGCCGCCATCGAGGCCGGCCGGCCGGCGGCACTGCAAGGCCTCCCAGGAGTCGATCACTCTCCTGCGCAACAACAACAACGTGCTGCCGCTGTCCCCGGGCAAGGTGGTCGTCACGGGTCCCAGCGCGGATTCGATGACGAACCAGCTGGGCGGCTGGAGCGTCAGCTGGCAGGGTGTCTTCGACTCGGGCCACGTCTGCTGCATGGGCCTGCCGAACCAGATACCGCCGGGCAGCACGGTGCTTGCCGGAATTCAGGCGGCCAACCCGGCACCGTGTACGCGCCCGATCAGGCATCCGCGCTGGCCGAGACGGCGATGCGAGCGCC
Source organism: uncultured Actinomycetota bacterium (assembly GCA_963695045.1). Lineage (GTDB taxonomy): Bacteria > Actinomycetota > Actinomycetes > Mycobacteriales > Nakamurellaceae > Nakamurella. The sequence goes on along the minus strand of CAVOFW010000015.1, from coordinate 155,662 downwards.
TATGTGGTGGCGGTCGGCGAGAAGGCCTACGCCGAGGGGCTCGGGGACAACCCGGCGCCGGCCCTGCCGGCCGATCAGCAGGCGCTGGTCGCCGCGCTGCAGGCCACCGGCAAGCCGGTGATCGTGGTGGTCATCGCCGGACGTCCGGTCGGCCTCGGACCGGCCGCGAAGGCCGACGGCGTGCTGATGGCCTACCAGGGCGGCACCGAGACCGGTCAGGCCGTCGCCGACGTGCTGTTCGGCACGGTCAACCCGAGCGGCAAGCTGCCGATCAGCTGGCCGTCGGACGCGGCGGCGGTCGGCGGTGATTTCGACGGCACCGCACCCTCGCCGCTGGGCGATCAGCCGAAGTTCTTCGATCAGCTCCCGGGCACCGGCTCGGGCCCCGGGCACGCCTACAACCCGCTGTATCCCTTCGGGTTTGGCCTGTCGTACACGACGTTCACGCACACCGACCTTTCGATCAACGACGTCTACGTCGTCGGGATCGGTGTTGCCAGATTTACCGTGACCAACACCGGTACCCGGGACGGCACGGACATCGTTCCGGTCTACGTGAACCAGCCCGTCAGCGACATGGTGACGCCGCCGCAGCGGTTGGTCGGATGGGCGCGGGTGACGCTGAAGGCCGGGGAATCCAAGACCGTGCGGGTCACCTTCCCGGCATCCGCGCTCGCCACCAGTCAGGGCGACATCAATGCCTCTGGGCCGCCCACGGTGCAGCCGGGGAAGTACGTGGTGCAGCTGGACAAGTACGTGGTGCAGCCGGACACGAACAGCATCACTCCGTACGACGTCGACGTGTCCGCGCCGTTCACGGTGCGCTAGTCGGACCCGACGAAGGAGGGGCCGCCATTCCATACAGGGGACAGCACTGAAACAACCTGGCGACGTAGGAGCCAGTTGTTCTGTGGGGTCCTAGCTGGACCCGTCGAGGGAGGGCCCAAACCGGCCCGCACCCCAAAGCAACAGGGGATGCGGGCCGGTTTGCGTGGATCAATCCGACGGCGGCTACACCGGCAGGCTCGGCACCACCGCCTTCGCCAGTGCCTTGGCGCCCGCGACCAGGTCGTTGAAGTCGTAGGACAGATGCACGGCCTGCGGGCTGCCCTGGAACACGACCGTCGCGTCCAGCGTGACGGCCCCGCCGTGGGTGGCGCTGATCGAGCCGTCGAAGGACGCCGAACGCACGTCCAGCAGTGCGCCCAGGCCGTGTTGGGCGATGTAGCCGGCCATCCCGGCGACCTGGCCGATGCCCTGCCGGAGCAGGCCGAGGGCCGAGTTCGTGGTCTGCAGCACGGTGTTGGCGGCGCCTGCCTGCTGGGCCAGCGTGGTCACCGTCTGCCCGGCGGCGGTGATGGCCGCGGCTGTTGCCTGCTGCGTCGCGGACAGCACGCCCTGCGCCGCCTGCAGCCCGAGAACCGCTGCGCTACGGCCCGTCTGCAACGCCACGATCCGTGGATCCTGGTCGATCGGGTAGGTCACGGCAGCGGCCTGAGCGGCGTGCAGTGTCTGCACCGCGACCTGCAGCACGCCGTTCGCCGTCGCCACCGATCCCTGCAGGGTGCCCAGAGCGACGGTCAGCGCCGCCACCTGCGTGCCGCGCCAGCCGACCTCCGCCGACAGCTGTGCCCACCGGTAGGCCTTCTCGTACCAGGCGGAGTTGTTGTACCAGTTGTTCCACCACGCGATGTCGGAGTTGAGCTGGTTGATCTGGCCCTGCAGCGAGGAGATCTGCGAGTTCAGGTCGTTGACCGGACCCTGGGCGGCGGTCACCGCTGCCTGCGCATCCTGGATCTTCTTGGCGGCCGCGTCCCGCTCGGCCTGGATGCCGGCTCGAGTCGACGCGATCTGGGCATCGATGGCCGACAGGGAGTTCTGCGCCCCGGTGACCTGCGCCTGGGCGTTGGCGATCTGCCGCTGCGCGTCGGCCTGCTTGTTGGCCAGGTCGGCACGCGCCGCGGCGGCCAGCGTGTTCAGCCGGTCCACCTCCGCCTGCGCGTTGGTGACGTCCCGCTGCGCGGAGGAGATCTGCGCGGCGGCCTGGGCCGCCGCCTGCTGCAGGATGCCGGCGGCCCGGCTGGTCAGGTCGGACAGGAAGTTCTGCGACATCTGGGCGTGCACGCTGAACCCGTCGGCCGACTGCAGGCTGCTGCCCTTTGCCGTGACGGCGGCGTCGAACACACCGAAAACCCTGCCGGCACAGCCGAAGTCGAAGCCCTGGTCGGAGAGTGTGACGTGCGCGGCCGCGGTCAGCCCGAGCAACGATGCCTGCCCGGTGATGGCGATCGTCGGCACCGCGGTGGCCTTGACCTGGATGTCCAGGCTCGGGCCGGCGTTGGAGCCGTCGGCGGTGAGCGAGAAGACGTCACCGATCTGCACCGGGCTGAGCGAGCCGGAAACCTCGACGCCCTGGGCCTGATCGATCTCCACCTTCGCCGATGCGCTGAACCCGGCGACGTTGATCGTGCCGGCGACCCTCAGGCCCTGGTCGTAATTGATCTTGCCGATCGAGGTGTCCTGCGGCACCACGTACAGCTCGACGTCATCCAGCGAGATTCCGGCCAGCGTGCGGCCGATGTTCGCCGGAATTCCCGCCGTCACCGACGGCGGGCAGAAGGTGCCGACGATATCCATCAAGGAGAGGTGGTTGAAGGCGACGATCAGCACGCTCTGGGTGGGGAACTCGGAGTTGAACGAGACACCCGCCTTCCCGGCGAAGGCCCCGATCTGCAGGCCGCCGGTGATGCCGATCGACGGCACGCCTTCGAAGTCCGACCCGATCTCCAGCGAAACATCGCTCAGGGCAACGCCCTTGGCGCCGAACGGCTGGTTCCAGGTGCCCTTCATGGTGGCGAAGAACGAGATGCCGTTCGGCACCACCCGGACCCCGCCGATGAACTCCAGCGGGCTGGCATCGATGGTGACGTCCACCGCGCCGGACACCGAGATGGACACGTTCTCCGGGTCCGGGACCAGCTCGAACTCGGCATCCTTGAGCACCACACCGTCGGTGATGGTGACGTCGCCGATGCCGGCGGCCAGCGACAGCTCGCTCAGCGTGGTGCCGACGTGGGCCTTGACGTCCAGGTGGCTCTCGCCGAGGAACTTGTCGGCGCCCAGTCCGGACAGGTCCAGCCGGCCGTCGATCAGCAGGCCGTGTTCCACCCCGGTGCCGGCGACCGGCTGCAGCTCGTCGAACGTGAACGCGGTGTCGTCGAAGGTGGAGATGACGATCAGCGCATCGGGCAGCTGCACGGCGTCCAGGCCGCCGAGCGCGGGTGACAGCGAGGAGAACCGGTAGTTGTCGTCGAGCTCGATGCCCAGCGCGAAGCCCCAGGAGGTGCCTTTCCGGACGATCGTCTGAACCCGCTTGAAGCCGGGGCCGGTGGCCGCGAACGACACCTCGGAACGTTCGACGTCGATGGTCAGCTCGAGATCGGTCAGGGCCAGCGCCAGCAGCTCGGGAGGCAGGGCCAGCGATCCGACAACGGTTGCACCGCAGAGGTCTTGCAGGACTGCGAACGGCTGGAAGGAGGGCACGGTCGCGGTCAGCTTGAGCCCGCCGGGCACCGCGTACGCGACCGGGACGACGATTCCACCCAGGTGCACCTCGCCGGAGATCGAACCGGTAAAGGTGCGGCCGTCGGCGTCGGCGGCGTGCCGGCTGAACATGACCGCGAGGGCGCCGACCCCGATCCCGTCCGGTCCGACCGGCACGGTCCATTCGGTGGAGGACGCCGCGCTGACGGTCAGCTCACCGCCGCCGATCACGGCGCTGACGGTGAACTGGGACAGGGCAAGCTCGGGCAGGTGGGCCGGCAACCCGACGCCGTAGCTGCGGGCAATCGCCGACGCGGTCAGGGTCGATCCTGGCTGCAGACCACCGGTCAGGGTCCACTGGTCGTCCTTGCGCTCCAAGGTGACGGTGATGGCGGCCTCGGCGAAGGTGGCGGCGCCTTCGACGGAGACCTCCACGGTGCGGGTCGCCGAGTCGGCCGGGTGCTCGACCGCGACGCTCAGGGTCAGCTCGTCGATCGTCAGGCCGATCGGGTCGGGCAGGTTCCAGGTCGACCCACCGGCGATCGAGACGTGGGCGGACTCGACGCCGCCGGCGGTCAGCACGACGGTCGCATCGGACAGCACGAAACCGGGCAGGTCGCCCAGTCCCGGTGGCAGCGCGCCGGCCAGATCGGTGCCGCCCAGCAGACCGGCGATCTCGCCGATGCCGGGCACGGTGATCCCCGCCCCGTCGGGCCCGTGCACGGTGATCGTGAACGAGTCGTCGTCGCCGCGCAACACGGTGAGCTCGACGACGCTGCCGAGGACGGTGCCGCCGCCGGTCACCTCGACCGTGTGGGAGTCGCCGGCCCGGGCGTAGGCGACGGTGAGGTGCAGGTCGTCAACCTCGAAGTGGTCGGGCAGCACCCACCAGGGCTGGTCGGCCTGGACGGTGACCTCGATCCCGGTGACCGCGACGGCCGTCGGGTCGATCGTCACGCCGATGTGCGCGACCGCGATGCCGCCGACGAACGTGGCCAGTGAGCCGGGCAGATCGGCGAGCGGGTCGGTCCCCCCGGCCGCCACCGCCGCGGCGGAGATCGCGGACAGGGTGAGCCCCGTCGGCTGGACATCGATGCGGGCGGGTGCGCCGTTCGTCGGCGGGGTCAGCTGCACCGGGAATGGCGACCGGGCCGACGGTGAGCGTTCCGTCGACGCCCTCGGCGACCCCGGAGTTGAGGTCGACCGCGAGCCAGGGCACGCCCGGCAGGGTGTAGTGGCTGGTGATCGGCGGCCTGGCCGGTGCCGTTGTCGGCGGTCGTGGTGGTGGTGCGTTGGTGACTGGTGTCGCGGTGATTGACATGCGAGGGTTCCCCCCTTGATTTCGCTCGAGCCCCCTTGGCCGAGCTGACGGAATAACGGTCGCGTTTTCCGGCCGCCGTGCCGAGGGTGCGGGCAGGCAGAAACCGAAGGGGGTGCGCGCACCCCCTCCGCCGAGCGCGAATGGGGTGCCCGCAGGCAGGTCGGGAAAGGGGTGCGTGCACCCCCGCGAAGGCCGACCGGTGGAGTGCACGATTCTCCCAGCCGGCAGGACCGATCAGGAGATTCCCGATGAACCCGAGAACCGTGCCGCCAGGACCTCCGTATCCCTGGATGAAGCGCTCCACGAACTACCCGCAGTTCTCCCGCCAGTGCCTGCGGCGGCCGAAGCCCGGCCACCGAGGTGGGGGACGCGGTCCCGGCAGACCCACCATCGCCGCGGCGGCCGACGCCCGGTCGCCGATGGTGGGAGCGCAGGACCGGATGCGGTCAAGCGGGCCACCGCTGTCGGGGCCGGAAATTCCTGCCACAATCGGGCTTCATGGCCCACGGAATGCTCGGCCAGGTGGCTTTCAGGGTCGCGGTCGCGCTCTACGCGGCCGGACTCGTGCTGTGGCTGACCGTGGGCTTGCTGCCCATTCTGGTTGATTCCGTGCCTGCCATCGCCGATGTCGTCGGCACGCTCGCCGCGGGCGGCGGACCGCTGGCCGAACCGGCAGCGCTGCTGCTGCACCCGACGATTCCGATGACCGGCGAGAGCGGTAACGGCCTGTTGCAGTACGCCTTCAGCCTGCTGAACCTGGTGCTCGGAGTCCTGTTGATCGTTCGACGCCCGAACGACCTGGTCCCCAGGCTATTGGCCCTTGGGCTGCTCGGCACGGCCGCGACCTTCAACCTGCCCAGCCACGAGGCCTTTCACATTCTTGGCAGCCCGTGGCCGATCGCGCTGCTGCACTTCACCTTTCACATTGTCTCCGGTGTTGCCTATCTGTGGGCGGTTGCGCTCTTCCCGGACGGCCGGCTGCCGACGCGGATCGCGCTGTCCGGCCGGTCGTTGACGGTCGCGGTTGTCGCGGTGACCGGCGCGGTGTCACTGATCTGCTGGTGGAGCGATTTCCTCGCTCATCCACAGTTCTTCGTGATCTTCTTCGGCATTCTGATCCCAGTGGTGGGGGTCGGCGCCCAGGCGCTGCGGCTGACCGATGACGCGACCGCGCCGGCGACCAGGCGGAGCGCGAGGTTGTTGATCGGGGCATTGCTGCCCGCGCTGGCGCTTGCCGTCATCTGGTGCCTGGCCAGGGGTGTCGCCACGCTTGACATCGGTCTGAGCGCGGCCGCATCGCAGGCCGCCGACCGGTTGCAGGACCTGTTCCCGGCCGTCTTCGCGATCGTCCCGGTGGTGCTGTTCGCCGGGGTTCTCCGGTATCGGCTGTTCGACATCGACCGGCTGCTGAGCCGGGTCTTGGTCTACGGGCTCATCGTGATCGGGTCTGGTCTGGTGTACCTGGTGGCCGTGGTGACGGGTGGTGCGGTGGTCGGCGGGGCGAGCTGGTGGACGGTCGTCGTGCTGGCCGTGGCGGCCGTCGCGCTGGAACCGGCCTGGTCGCTGGCCGGGCGCTGGGCGAACCGGGTGGTCTTCGGACAGGATCTCGGACCGGCGGCCGCGATGAAGACCCTGATCAGCGGCCTGGAACAGGTCAGCTCCACGACCGAACTCGACCAATTGGTCGACGTCAGCGTGCGGGCGACCCGAGCGGTCCGGGCGCAACTGTGGGTGTCGGCGGCGGGCAGCGAACGTTGGTCGCTGCGCGCGACCGCGCCCGGCGAACCCGCGGCATCTTCCGCGATGGACGCCCCGATACTCGTTCCCGGGCAACACTGGCCGGTGCTGCACAAGGGCGTGGAGACTGGGCGTGCTGACCGTCGAGCTGAATGCCGGTGAGTCGCTGCCGGCCGGTGAGCGGGCGTTGCTGTCCGACCTGGCGTCACACGCCGGGCTGCTGGTGGACAACGCGGTGCTGGCGGATCAACTCGCGGAGCATGTCAGCCGCCTCACCGACCGGGCCAACCAACTGGCCATCTCGCGGCGGCGGCTGGTCGCGGCTCTGGACCGGGAACGGCGCGGGATCGAACGCGACCTGCACGACGGCGCCCAGCAGACCCTGGTCGCGGTGATGCTCGGCATGCGGATGGCCAGTGCCGACGGCATGACGGCGCCGGCGAAAGCGTCGATGTTGCGGCAGCTGAATCGTGAGCTGCAGGCCAGCCGAACCGAATTGGCCGAGATTGCCGGCGGTCAATTGCCTGCCGCGTTGCGCGAGGGCGGTCTGCAAGCAGGACTCGCCAGGTCGGCCGCGACCGCGAGGCGGAGCGGGTTGCTCGTCGATCTGCGGGTCGACCTGTCCGGTCTGGGGGCCACAGATTGCCTCCCCGACGAGGCGGCGTCGGCGGTCTATTTCTGCTGCTCCGAGGCCCTGCAGAACGTCGCCAAGTACGCGGGCGCCAACCACGTCAGCGTCGAGGTGACGGCCGTCGGGGCGGAATTGGTGTTCGCCGTTGCGGACGATGGACGTGGATTCGACCCGGCTCGAGCGTCGGACGCCGATGGTGGGCTGCGCGGGTTGGACGACCGCGCGTGCATGCTCGGCGGGTGGATCGCCGTCGATGCGACGCCTGGCGGTGGGACCCGGGTACGCGGCGCGATCCCGCTGTCCGGCACGCTGGCCGAGCCCGCACGAAGCACGACGGCATCATGACCGGGCGCCGGTGGACCCGCATTGCGTTGCTGGGCGCCGTGAGATTCGTGGTGGCGTTGGCGGTGTTCGCCACGGCGGAGCTGTTGTCGACCCGGGTGCTCAGCTCCGTCGACCGGATGCCGCTGTGGCTGGTGCTGGCCGCGACGGCCGTGGTGGCAATGGTGTTCTGGCTGATTCGCGACCCCTCGGAACGGCTGGTCGACCGGCTGCTGCTCGGCGAACGGGCGGGCGGCTACGAGGCCGGCAGGCTCTTGCTGCAGCGAATGTCCACCACGCTGCCGGTCGATGAGATCGTGCCGGCGCTCGCCGAGACCGCCGGCCGAACCATGCACTCGGCCAGGGCCGAGGTCCGGTTGTTGCTCACCGACGGTGACGCCTGGTCTCAGGTCTGGCCCGAACGGGCGGTCGCGGACGGATCGCCGGTCATGGTCGGCGTACGGCATGCCGGCACGGCGGTGGGTGAGATCGAGATCGACGTCGCCGATGCGGATGAGTCGGACCGCGACCGGATGCTGCTCGACGACCTGGCCCGGCCGGCCGGGCTCGCCTTATCGACGGTGCGACTGACCGTCGAACTCCGGCGTAGGGCGGTCGAACTGGAGGCGCTGACCGAGGCGCTCGGACAGTCGTATCAGCGGATCGCCGACGCTCGACGCACCGAGATCGCCCGGATGCGCGGCGAGCTGCAGGATCGGGTGATGCCGTACCTGGACCGGGCCGAATTGGCGATTGCTCAGGAAGTTGACGGGACGGGCATCGGGATGCCGACGGCGTGACGGTTCGGACGGGCGTCATGCTCGGACGGCAGCCTGCATCGAACGGGCGCGCCTCGATGTCGCCGAGGCCCTCGAATCCCTCAGGGTTCTCGCCAGGGGGATCTATCCGCCCCGGTTGGCCGACGCCGGACTCGCCGTCTCGTTGGAGGGCTGGCAGCAGCGGTCGGGCGTCGCGGTGGATGTTCGGGTGCGGGGCGACGAGGCCGTCCTGCGGGAGAATTCCGAGCTCGAGTCGTGTCTGTATTTCTGCCTGGTCACGGCCCTGGGTGCGCTCGGGGCCGGTGGTGGCGAGTCGCCCAGCCGCGACGCTCGACATCGGGCCGGCGGAGATCGGCCTGATCGTCAGCGGGACGGCCGAGGACGGGTCGGCGGAGGGCGGATCGGCGGCGCGACGGCCCGGCGATGATGGCCGTGCGGGATCGGGTGGAGGCCTTCGGTGGCACGGATCGACATCATCGACCGGACTACGCGCACCGTGTCGACGCCGATGGTCAGGTGGCCACGACGCTGCGCGCGTGGATCCCGCTGTTCGTTCAGCCGGCCCGGTTGATCGCCGTCAGCTCTGCGGCCGACCCGGGGCAGGCGACGCGGCCATGACGGTGCGGGTGGTGCTCGCCGAGGACAACTTCCTGCTGCGCGAGGGGGTCCGCGGCATGCTCGCCGGCAGCGGGTCGATCGAGGTGGTCGGCTCCTGCGGAGATCTCGCCGAGGCACTGGAGTCGATCGATACCCAGGTGCCGGACGTGGTGCTCACCGACATTCGAATGCCGCCGAACCGACGCGACGAGGGCATCGTCATCGCGGCGCATTGCCGGCGGCGGTATCCGACGATGGGGGTGGTTCTGCTCAGCCAGTACGCGGAGGCGAGTTACGTCCGAACTCTGCTCGTCGAGGGCACGCAGGGCCGGGGGTATCTGTTGAAGGAACGGGTCGCCGACCTGGACGATCTGCTCGCGGCCATCCGGGCTGTAGCCGCTGGCGGCTCGGCGATCGACCCGAAGGTCGTCGAGACGCTGGTCGAGCGGTCGGTCGCTGGCCGGCGACCAGGACCTCGCCCGGTTGACCCCACGGGAGCGGGAGGTCCTTGCCGGCATCGCGCAGGGCCGGACGAATGCGGCAATCGCGTCCGAGCTGTTTCTGACCCAGCACGCCGTGGAGAAGCACATCAACGCCATCTTCACCAAGTTGGGGCTCAGCGGCGACCGGACCAATCACCCACGGGTTCGCGCCACTCTCATGTACCTGGCCGAAGGGCAGCGCTGAGATGGCCGGCCCGGCGAGTCCGGTCGTCCGGGTCCTGCTAGTGGACGATCAACCGCAATTCCGTCGGGCCGCGGCGATGCTGATCGGCGCGACCGACGGCCTGGCCCTGGCCGGTGAGGCGGCTTCGGGGGAGGAAGCCGTTGCCCTGGCCCGGGAGCTGCGCCCGGACCTGGTGCTGATGGACGTCCGACTTCCGGGCATCAACGGCCCGGACGCCACCAGACAGATCCTGGCCGAAAACCCCGGTACCAGGGTCATTCTGGTGTCGACCTACGAGGCCGCGGACCTGCCCGACCTGGACAGCTGCGGGGCGATCGGGTTCCTGCGGAAGCAGGATCTGGATGCCGGGGCGCTGCTCGCCTGAGCTCAGGCCCTCGGGGTGGATGGCGGCGACGGTGGCGGGCGCCGCGACACAGCCTTGAGCACCACCGGCTCGCCACCCGGGTTGTGCAGGCAGCAGAGCGGCAGGCCTGTCAGCCACAGCATGTCACCGGCTCGAAACCGGCGCCGTAGCCCCGAGGTTGCCTCCAGTTCGACCTCGCCGGATTCGACGATCACCAGCGCGTCCAGCCAGTCCGCCTCGTCGAAGGGCACCGCGCACCCAGGCGCGATGACGACGGTCTGCGCGACAAATGACGGCCACGCCCGCCCAGAAAGCATGAGTGGTCGCTGGTCGTCGCGATCGCTCCAGGCGGTGTCGGTCATCAGCGCATCCCGATCGACGTCCTCTTGGTGTCCGCCGACGACGGACAAGCGATATGACCCTTCGCACGGCGAGAACTCATCGCGGCGGGTCGCGCGGGTCGAGCGGGTTGCCTGCAGACCCCGTGGGCGGTGCCCTCTCGAGCCCGTTGGCATACTGCCTCGCATGAGATTCCGCGGCACCCTCCTGCTCTCCGGAAAGACGGCGACCGGTTTCGAGGTTCCGGCTGACGTCGTCGCCGGCCTTGGCCCAGGGAAGAAGCCGGCCGTCACGGTCACGATCAACGGTGGCTATATCTACCGCAGTTCGGTGGCGTCGATGGGCGGCAAATTCATGCTGCCGGTCAGCGGCGAACACCGCGCCGGCGCTGGGATCACGGCCGGCGATGAGGTCGATGTCGATCTGGAACTGGATGACCAACCACGCGAGGTTTCGGTACCCAACGATCTCGCCGCCGCGCTGGATGCGGATCCCGCCGCCAGGGCGTTTTTCGACGGGCTGTCCTACAGCAACAAGCTGCGTCATGTGCTGGCGATCGACGGTGCGAAGACGGCGGAGACTCGGGAGCGACGGATTGTCAAGGCGGTCGGTTTGTTTCACGAGGGAAAGAGCTAATTTCACGATCGGTTCGCGACGCGCGGGACCACAGCGGGCCGATGGGAGAACGCTCTGCTTGCCAGCCCGAGCTGTTGGCCGGGCCGTGATCGTGCGACAGACCTTCGCCCATCGCTCTCGCGGCTGACCGCCGCCATCGCGCCAGTGACGGCGGCCCGAATCGAATCCCGGTCTATTCATCGGATGGTTCCTTTTCTTCGGTGGGCCATTGTTCGACGGGGAATGGTTGATCGGTGGTGGTGTAGGTGTGGCCGGTCGGGGTTGTCCAGGTCGAACTGTTGCCTGCTCGTGAGTTCTGATGTCCGGCATGGGTTTTGGCGCGGTGCTCGGGTCGGCAGTGGTTCTGGAGGTTTTCTGCGGCGGTGGGTCCTTCCGGGACGGGGATGACGTGGTCGTGGTCGCATTTGTGGGCTGGGGTGGTGCAGATCGGGGTGGTGCAGGTGCCGTCCCGAAAATCGATGGCGTTGCCCAGTTTTCGGGAGGGGAACCGGCACCCAGTCGCCTGCGACGAAGTCGTCAGGCGCAATCAGCACAGAGATCGGGTCTGACCGCTTTTGTCAGACGCGATCTGACGGTGACGTCCAGCAGGTTGCCGTTGTCGTCGGTCATTAATCGGTAGAACAGGGTGCCCGGTTGCCGGGCGAGGTCTCGGATGAGATCGGCGGGGATCAGGGTGGAGCGGTCGGTGAGTTGTCCTGGGGTGTTGCTGAACCCGAAGAGCGATTGCGCGGAGATGATCACGCCGATGGTGGCGGGGATGGGCCGGTTGTGGTGGTCGTGTGGGCAGGGAGTGATGACCGGTCGGCCCGTGCGGTAAGGGGTCGGTGTTGCGCTCGGTCGCCGAGGTGTCGGTGGCTTCGGTCGGATCGGGGGCGCCGTGCGGGTCGGGGCGGAAGGCGGAGGCGGGGAGGTCCCAGTCGTCGTCGGTGTCCCACGGCCGGTCGGCGGTGCCGGTGCAGGTCGGTGTCGGCGTCGGTGTCGGTCGTCGGTGGTCGGTGTCGGCAGGCTCGCGCGCATCCCGGTCGTCTGTCGCGTCGGGGGCAGGGTCAGTGTCTGCTGAGGATGAACCGGCGTCGGCCGATCCGGTGTCGGCGGGCTCGTCGACAGGCCTCGCGTGGTCGTGTGCTTCGGGCGCGTCGTCGTCGTCGTCCTCGTCTTCGTCGTCGTCGTCGTTCGTCTTGCCAGTTGACGTGGCATCCGTTGCTGATCTTGCCGAGCAGGAGTTCGGTGCAGGCGTCGGCGCGGCGTTGTTGGAAGGTGCGGGTGTCGCCGGGTTCGGCGATGGCGGCGAGGGCGTCGAGGACCTGGTTGATGGCGTCGGCGTCGGCGGAGGCGATCGCGGCGTGCAGGAAGCTGATGCCGTCGATGTCGGGGCGGATGGAGACGTACCGGTCTTCCAGGGAGCGACGCATCCGGTCGTTGGTCTGATCTGGTTCGACCATGGCGACGAATTCGTTCAGCCAGCGACCGAGCAGTTCCACGGTTTTGTGCTTGGCGACGTCGACGACCAGGGCGTTGAGCAGTTGTTTGGAGGTGTCGCGGGTGAGCCGGATGAGGGCCTTGTTGATCCGGGCGGCGCGGTCGTGGTCGATGTGTCCGGCTTGCCAGGCGTCCCAGGCGTCGGGGGTTTCGTCGTGGAGTCGGCGGGCGATGCCGATGGTGCGGGAGATCTTGTGTTTGTTGGTTTTGGTGGCGAGGCCGATTTCGAGGGCGGCGAATTCGCCGGGGGTGTAGCGGGGGTCGGCGCCGTCGTTGCGCAGGTCGGTGATGCGGGTGTGGTCGAGGTGGCGGCGGGTGTTGCTGAACTTCAGCATCAACGACGCCTGCCGGGCCTGGGCGGCGGCGAGTACCTGTTGCTGGTCTTTGATCTGGTCGATCAGTGTTTTCGCCTGTTCGGCGGTCGGTGATGTGGTTGCCCCCATGCGATCTATTTTAGCGAGGGGGTCCGACAGTCACCCTGATCAGGAGTTATGTACCGAACACATGTCTCCTGGGGTGGTGCGCATGTAGCGAGTTACTTACACCACGGGGCCGATCTGCATGTCGAGGTTGGCCGGGATCGGTTGCCCGTTTCGAACGCCCGGCGACAGGCGGCATCGATTGTTGCCGTGGCGGATCGCGAGGAAGGACAGCTAAATAGGCGGAGTCGCCACAGGCACGAATTCCTGCCGGGTGGCCACGCTCAATTCCCGCAGCCCCTACCACACTGCTACAGGCAAGCCCGGGGTTGGCGCTAGTCGCCAAAAGGCGCGGCCGCGCCGACCGCAGCGCGAGTGAAAAGCGTGCCCGACCGCATAGCGAGTAAAAGCCCAGTCCGCTCTGCGGTTACCTCTGCGGGATCTCCTGCACGGCCCAACCGTTCCCGTCCGGATCACTGAAGAACACGAACGAACCCCACGGAAACTTCTGCACCTCGCTGACGTCGATCCCTCTGCCGACCAGGTCGGCCCTCGCCTCGTCGATATCGGTCACCACGACCTGCATCCCCTTCACCGAACCCGGTTCGGCATCGGTGATCCCGTCGCCAAGGGCGATCGAGCAGGCCGAGCCGGCCGGGGTGAGCTGGACGAAGCGAACCTCGTCCGACACCCGGATATCGTGGTCGGCGTTGAATCCGACCTGCTCGTAGAACGCCTTCGCCCGGTCCACGTCCGAGACCGGAATCGCCACCAGTTCGAGCTTCATGTCCATTGCGCTGCTTCCCTTTCCGAGGCACGGCCGGGCCGATCCGCCCGGATCGACGAACACCGTAGCGACGACCACCGACAATCATTGATGTTGTGGCGGCGTGAACGTCGCCAGCGGCCGGAGCGCGCTCACAAGCGCCGACTCGAACACCCGAAGGGGCGCTGTCCAGTCGTGCCCCGATTGGGTGATTCCTTCCTGGCCGTCAACGACGGGTCGGATGACGTCCTGCCCACTGCGATCTCGCCGCTGCAGGGCAGCGGCAGTCATCTAGGGTGCGCGTTTCGCCCGAGTGGGGAGGGATGCTGGTGCACCCTTTTCTGTGCAGGTCAGGGTCGTTGTTCATCGACTGGGCCAGCGGGCGGGTGGTCTTTCGGTGGAAATGGTAACCGACCGTGATCCTCGCCTGCCCACTCCGATGGTGGGGATCACTCGAAATTCGCTACGGAGCGAAGACCCGACGTATGTTTGATATTCGGGACATGGGTCGCGGATTTGCGCAACGCGGGGCGGTCCGGTGAGCGAGGGGCTTGGCGGGGAATGGATCCGACTCAGAATTGGCCCGACCCGCGCTCTTCGACAGCGCCCGCCACGGTCCGATCGACGAGTGATCGAATCCCGGATGTCGAGCAGCGCGACCCGGCCGCCGAGCGTCATGTCGGGGTTGCCCAGAACCGTGACAACCATGCGGGGAGCCGTGACGCCCGCCAGCGGCGCGCCATTGAGGAAAGCGATCGCCCGGCCTCCGCGGTGAATCGGTGCAGCGCTGCGGCGTTCGCGGCTCTGGAACTGCGGATGGCTGATGCCGAGGCCCGCACCTGGCGGCTGCTGCAGGCCGTGCCGGATCCGCTGGTGGTGACCAACGCGGACGGTGTCATCGAGTTGATCAACGCCCAGGCGGTGCTGCTGTTCGGTTACCAACCCGACGAACTCATTGGGCAGTCGGTGGAGCGGCTCATCCCGGCAGCCCTGCACCATGCGCACCGCCGGCACCGCGCCGCCTACGTCGCCGTCGACGAGCCGAGTCGGATGAGTACCGGCGAGCACATCGTCGCGACCCGCAAGGACGGAAGCACCGTCCCGGTCGAGGTGCACCTGAGCGCCATCACGTTGGCGGGCGGTCGTGCGCTGCTGGCCAGCGTCCGAGATGTCAGCGACCGCCGGAGGGCCGAGGCCGAGCGGCGGATCAGCGACGAACGTTTCCAAGTGGCGTTCGACTGGGCGCCGACCGGAATGGCGATGATCGACCTGCGACCCGCCAGCATTGGGCGTTTCCTGCGGGTCAACCAGGCGCTGTGCCGGCTGACCGGCTACACCGAGGACGCACTGCTGGCGACCAGCTCCACGGCGATCACCCACCCCGATGACAGGGCGGAGACCGAGGCAAACCTGCACCGCCTGGCCACCGGCAACTCCTCCGCAAGGTGGGTCACCGACAAGCGCTACCTGACCACATCAGGCCGGGACGTCTGGGTGCACGTCGCGATCGCCGTGGTGCACGACGCCGGCGGTGCCCCCAGCTACGGGGTCTCGCAGGTGGAGGACATCAGCGACCGCAAACGCGCCGAGGCACAGCTGCAGGAACGGTTCCGGGCGTTGGCCGACAACGTGGATGTCGGCTTCTTGGTGCGTCAGCTGAACCCACCGGAATACCTCTACTACAACCCCGCCTATGTGCGGATTTTCGGTCTCGATCCGGACGGTCCGCCGCCCACCCCGAGCCAGGCGATGGAGTCGGTCCACCCCGATGATCTCGAGCGGGTCGGCAGGGTACTGGCCAGCGTGGTAGACGGCAGACAGGTCGATCTGGAGTGGCGGTTCACTCGGCTGGACGGACAGACGCGGTGGGTATCGGGACGGATCTCCCCGATCAGGGATAACAACGGGCAGATCCACCGGGTGGCCGGGGTGTTCACCGACATCACCGACCGCAAGGCCACCGAGGCTGCTCTCGCCGAAAGTCAGTACCTCAGACACACGGCGCTGCATGACGGCCTCACAGGGCTGCCGAACCGGGCCCTGCTGATGGACCGACTCGACAACGCGCTGGCCCGCTCGGAACGTACCCAGCGGGAGGTGACCGTGTTCTTCTGCGACCTCGACGGGTTCAAACGCGTCAACGACGTCGCCGGGCATGCGGCGGGAGACCAGGTGCTGTTGGAGATCACCCGCCGGTTGCGAAGCGTGCTCCGGGAGGGTGACACGGTGGCAAGGATTGGCGGCGACGAGTTCGTGGTCCTCGTCGAGCCCTGGAACCGGAAATGCGCGGTCAATGGTCCGGGCGACCCTGCCGACGACCGCGCGGCGGCCATTCGGATCGCCGAGCGAATCGGAGCGGCGGTCCGGCGGCCGATCACCATCAACGGCGTCGAGCACGGCGTCAGCGTCAGTGTCGGCATCACCCACGTCGGCCAGTCGCCGACCGGCAGTTCCAGAGGCACCACCGCCGAAGAGATCCTGCAGGACGCCGATATGGCGATGTACCGGGCGAAGAGCGGCGGCAAGGACCGCTTCGCGATCTTCGAGCACGGGATGCGCGCCGACGTTGCACAGCGTGCCCGGGTCGAGCAGATCTTGCGGCAGGCCTTGCTACCTGCTCCGGAATCAAATTCCGCCGGTCGGGTACCCGAGCCGGCCGGGCCGCTCCTGATTGCTGCCTATCAGCCGATTTTCGACGCTGCCGAGGGCGCCCTGATGGGCTTCGAGGCACTCGCCAGGCTCACGGACGCTCAAGGCGGCAACATTCCGCCGGACGAGTTCATCCCCATCGCTGAGGACTCGGGCCTGATCCGCGCGCTTGGCATCCGGATACTTGACCTGGCCTGCGGGCAGCTCGGCGCCTGGCGGGCGAGCCGGCCCGACCTCGCGGCGCTCACCATGTCGGTCAACGTTTCGGCATTGCAGGCCCAGCACGAATCGCTGGCCGGCGACGTCCGCGGCGCACTGAGAAAGCATGGCCTTGCTCCGTCGGACATTGTGCTCGAGCTGACCGAGACGGTCCTGCTGGGTGCCGACCAGTCCACCATCCAAACCTTGCAAGACATGCATGCCGAGGGGATCGGCATCGCCATCGACGATTTCGGCACCGGCTACGCCAGCCTGCGGTACCTGGCAACGCTGCCCATCTCAGCGTTGAAAATCGACCGGTCCTTTACGGCCGGGCTGCCGGAGAACAAGGTCTGCCGGAACATCATCAATGCCGTTGCCGGTCTGGCTGCGGACCTCGACCTGTCCTGCGTCGTCGAGGGCATCGAGACTCAGGCGCAGCGCGATGCGCTGCCGAACGGTGTTCAACTGCAGGGCTACCTCGTCGGGCGACCACAGCGGCCCGAACTGGTTGACCTGTCGAGTCTGGCCGACCGTGGGTCGCGCGGGGGCTGATTCCACTCAGCGCGCCAACTGCCCCACGGCCGCAGAAAACACCCAGGGCACCCGCTGCGCGGCCGGCACCAACGACCGGCGCAGAGCCGGCCGTCCGCTCGCCCACAGCAGTGACGAGGTGATCGCCCGGTACCGCCGCGATTGCGTCAACCACCGTCGCTCGTAGTCCTCCGGTCGATCGCGAGCCACGCAGTCGACCAGGGCGCGCGCGCACGCCAGCGACACCGCGATGCCCTCTCCGGTGAGCGCGTCGACATAGCCGGCGGCGTCACCGACGAGCAATACCCGACCGGCCACCCGCCTGCTGGTCCGGCGCCGTAGCGGGCCGGCGCCGCGGACCGCCCCACCCGGCGCGTCGGCGAGCCGGGCCGCCAACCACGGGAATCCCAAGAGCTGCTCGTCAAAAGGTCGGCGGTCGCTGCTGAGTACGGCGACGCCCACGATCGAAGGACCGACCGGCGTCACGTAGGCCTCGGAACACCTCGACCAGTGCACCTGCACCAGATCCGACCAGGGTTCCACCCGGAAATGACGCCGCATCCCCCAGCGGCGCCGCCCGCGCGGAACCGCACGTCGAGTGCCAGGGATCGGGCGATCGGGTGAATGCAGACCATCAGCGGCCACCAGATACCGCGCGGTCACCCCGGCCGCGGTGACGCTTTGGTCGTTCTGCACAACCCCACCAACGGCACGCGGCAGGACCGCGATCCCGGCCGCCGCCGCTGCGGACAGCAGCGACGAATGCAGGTCCGTGCGCCGCACCCCGCGCCCGGCGCCCAGCTTGAACAGGGCCTCCGCCCGATGACGTCCGGCGAGGTAGCCGATGCCGCGGAAGGCCCGGCCCGGTGGATCGACCCCGAGTTCGGCGAGCGCCGCAACGGCGCCGGGCATCAGGCCCTCGCCGCACGCCTTGTCGATCGGCTCGTCGGCCCCAGCGAAACGTGGGTCGACGACCGTCACGTCCAAACCGGCCCGCGCGGCATACAGCGCGGTCGCCAGCCCGGCAGGCCCGGCCCCCGCGACCAGCAGATCGATCATGTCCCCGACGACGAGGACCTGGCAACCGATGCGGGCCCGGAGACGGCGGACGCCGAGGCCAGCGCATCCTCCTCGGCCCGGATCCGCACCCGGAGCAGGAACGCGTTGAGCACGGTGAACGTCACGGCCGTGATCCACGCCGTGTGCACCATCGGCAGCGCGATACCTTCGACGACCACGGCCACATAGTTGGGGTGCCGCAGCCATCGGTAGGGTCCGCGATCGACCAACGGCAGGCCCGGAATCACCACGATCCGGGTGTTCCAGCGCGTGCCCGAGGGTGCTGATGCACCACCAGCGCAGCGCCTGGGTGGCCAGCACGACGGCCACCATCGTCCACCCCAGCACCGGCAGGAAGGGTCGGTCGAAGAACCACACCTCGGCGACGCACCCGATCAGCAACGCGACATGCAGCAACACCATGGCCGGGTAGTGGCCGCGGCCGTGCTCCTGCCCGCCGCGCGCGTACGCCCAGGCGAGGTTCCGTTGCGAGACGGCCATCTCGACCAGCCGCTCGGCGCCGACAGCCAGCACGAAGAGGGTGTAGGCGATCATCAGCGGAATCTCCCGGGAAGAGATGCAAACACGGACACGGAAAGAGCTACCACCGCAACAGCACCAGTTCGGACGAGAAACCGGGTCCCATCGCCATCAGCATGCCGGGGCTACCGGCGGGCGGCGGCCGGTCGCGCAGCGTGTCGCGAAGGACATGCAGCACCGACGCGGACGACAGGTTCCCGACCTCGGCCAGCGAGCGCCAGGTCATCTCCAGTGCCCGCGGACCAACCCCGAGCTCGTCCTCGATCGCCTCGATGATCTTGGGGCCGCCGGGATGGGAGACCCAGGCGCCGACGTCGGCGACGGTCAAACCGTGCAGCGCCAGCAGG
Organism: uncultured Actinomycetota bacterium; assembly: GCA_963695045.1. Lineage (GTDB taxonomy): Bacteria > Actinomycetota > Actinomycetes > Mycobacteriales > Nakamurellaceae > Nakamurella. The sequence continues at coordinate 136,737 of CAVOFW010000015.1, read as the reverse complement.
TCCCGGATGTCCGGACCGAGGTAGCGATGCACCAGGTCGGGCACCTCCGCGGTCAGCACGATCCCGAAGCCGTCGGCACCGATGTTCCACCCCATGACGCCCTCGGTGCCCGGGTAAAGATGACTCCGCGTGGCCAATACCCGTGGCCCGGGCACATCGAGGCGCTCGGCCCGAGCCGCGCCGACCGCAACGACTGCGGCCGCGCCGTCACCGAACAGTCCGCTGGCCACCAGGTTGGCCATCGAGGTGTCGCCGCGCTGGATCGTCAGCGAGCACAGCTCGACGGACAGCAGGATGCCGACGTGATCGGGCCAGCCGCAGCAGATAGTCGTGCAGGCGGGCGATCCCGGCCGCGCCGGCGACGCAGCCCAGCCCGAACAACGGGACTCGTTTGACGTCCTGCCGGAAACCGACCCGGGCCGCGATCCGCGCCTCCAGGGAAGGCACCGCGATCCCGGTCACGGAGGTGGACATGATCACGTCGACCTCGTCGGGAGCGATGCCGGCCGCCGCGAGCGCACCGTTGACGGCCTCAACGCCGAGTTCCAGCGCCGCGTCGATGTAGGCGTTGTTCGCCGCGGTGAAGTCGGTCAACTGCTGGTAGTGCTCCAGCGGTATCGCCAGGTAACGGCTGCCGACCCGGGTGTTGGCGTGGATCCGGCGCACCACCTCATGGCTCGCGCCATCGCCCAGCACGTGTTCGGCGAACGCCTCGGTGATCTTGTCCTGGGGGTAGCGATGGGCTGGAAGGACCGCGTGCACGGCAGCAAGGCAGGTCATGCTTGGTGACAGTACGTTTGCGAAACTACTTGGCCGGTCGACTGGCTCGCGGCGCGCCGAGGCTTCCTCGGAGCGTCATCGGTGGTCCGATGACCTCGGCCCGGCGACGTTCCTGGGCCAGGTCGGGATTTGGCAAAGAAGGGGAGTTGGGCGATGACGGCCGGACCGCCAGTCACCCCGACCGGGCTGGTGCGCGGGCTGGCGTTGTCCTGTCACCCGCTGCCGACCGTCGCGGTCACCGCGATCAGCGCCGGACTCGCCGCCCTGGCCGGGCTCTCGCCGGCCCGCGGCGCATTGCTGGTCGCCGCCGTGTTCGCCGGTCAGTTGTCGATCGGCTGGTCCAATGACGCGATCGACGCCGCCCGTGACCGGGCCACCCAACGATCGGACAAACCCGTTGCGCAGGGCGCGGTCTCGACCAGGGTGGTGGGGGTGGCGGCCGGCCTGGCGCTGCTGGCCGCGGTCGCGGCATCGTTGGCGCTCGGGTGGCAGCCCGGTCTCGCGTCGCTGACCGTCGTCGCCTGCGGGTGGCTGTACAACCTCGGGTTGAAGGCCACGATCTTTTCCTTCGTGCCCTACGCGATCGCGTTCGGCACGCTGCCCGCGGTGGCCACGCTGGCGCTGCCGGAGCCTTCCTGGCCGGCCCCGTGGGCGATGGTCGCCGGGGCCCTGTTCGGGGTGTCGGCGCACCTGGCGAATGTGCTGCCCGATCTTGACGACGATCTCGACACCGGAGTCCGCGGGTTGCCGCACCGGATCGGCGCCAGGGCGACGGCTGTTGCCTGCCCGGTGCTGCTGGGCGCGGCGTCGCTGGTGATCCTGTTCGGCACCGCGGAGCCCGGCGAGGCCTGGCGCTGGGTGGCGGCGGCGGGTTTGGTCCTGCTGGCCGGCGCCGGGGTGGTGGCGGGGCTGCGGCAGCCGAAGAGCCGGGCGCTATTCGTCATTGTGATCGCCGCCGCGATCGTCGCGGTGCTGCTGTTCGCGGTGTCCGGCCAGTCGCTGACCTGATACGCGGTTGTGCGCCAGGTCACGTTTGCGGCGATTTGATGTTTCATCTCTGTTGCGGTCTTGCCCAGCGCCCACTCGTTGGAGCAGAGTGACGCCCGAATGATTGGTTACCCCTCCCGTACGTGGCGTCACCGTGAGTGAAGGAGTTCCATGATGGCCGGTTCCCCCGTCTTGAAAAAAGGCCTCAGTCAGCGGCACCTGACGATGATCGCCATCGGTGGCGTCATCGGCGCCGGGCTGTTCGTCGGGTCCGGCGCGGTGATCAACGATGCCGGTCCGGCGGCATTCCTGTCCTACGCGGTCACCGGCCTGCTGATCATCATGGTGATGCGCATGCTCGGCGAGATGGCCGTGGCAAACCCGTCGACCGGATCGTTCGCCGACTACGCCCGCCGGGCCATGGGTGGCTGGGCCGGATTCTCGGTCGGCTGGTTGTACTGGTATTTCTGGGTGATCGTGGTCGGCTTCGAGGCTGTCGCCGGCGCCAAGATCCTCACCTACTGGATCGAGGCGCCGCTGTGGTTGCTCTCGCTGATCCTGATGGTGCTGATGACGGCGACGAACCTGTTCTCGGTGAGTTCCTTCGGTGAATTCGAATTCTGGTTCGCCGGCATCAAGGTGGCCGCGATCATCGTCTTCATCGGCATCGGCACCCTGTACGTGCTGGGCATCTGGCCGGACAAGAGCATGGACTTCTCGAACCTCTGGAACAACGGCGGATTCTTCCCGAACGGTGTCGGGGCCGTCTTCTCCAGCATCGTGGTGGTCATCTTCTCGATGGTCGGCGCCGAGATCGCCACCATCGCCGCCGCAGAATCCAAGGACCCGGCAAAGGCAATCGCGAAAGCGACCAACTCGGTCATCGTCCGGATCGGCATCTTCTTCGTCGGCTCGGTGTTCCTGCTGGCCGTGATCCTGCCCTGGAACTCGACCGAGCTGGGTGATTCGCCGTACGTCAGCGCGTTCACCGTGATGGGCATCCCCTACGCAGACCAGATCATGAACGCCGTCGTGCTGACCGCGGTGCTGTCCTGCCTGAATTCCGGGATGTACACCGCCTCCCGGATGCTGTTCGTGCTGGCCGCCCGGCGGGAGGCCCCGGTCTCGTTGATCACCGTCAACAAGCGGGGGGTGCCGACCGCGGCCATTCTGAGCTCGAGCGTCGTCGGTTTCCTCTGTGTGATCGCCGCCGCCGTCTCGCCGGACACGGTGTTCTCGTTCCTGCTGAATTCCTCCGGTGCCATCATCCTGTTCGTCTACCTGTTGATCGCGATCTCCCAGCTCATCCTGCGCCGCCGCACGCCGCCGGAGAAGCTCACGGTCAAGATGTGGTTGTTCCCGTTCCTGACGATCGCCACCATCGTCGCCATCATCGCGGTGCTGGCGTTGATGTTCTTCAAGGAGGACACCCGCTCCCAGCTGCTGTTGAGCCTGCTGGCGTGGGCCGTGGTGCTGGTGCTCTACGCGCTCACCAAGTGGCGCGGCGGTTCGGTGAGCGGGGAAGTCGACGACGCGGCCCAGGACGGTGGCACCAGGGTGCTGGTGCTGGCCAACGAGACCGTCGGCGCCGCCGAACTGCACAACGAGCTACGGGCCATCGACAGGGAGGGCAAGGCGGAGTACTTCGTCTGCGTCCCGGCCAACCCGGTCGACACCGGGCAGGCGAACCACACCGGCGCGGTATGGGTCTGGGAAGAAACGGTCAAGGCCGCCCAGGCCAGGCTGGACGCCACCCTGGAGGACCTGCGCAAGGACGGCTTGCACGCCGAGGGCGAGCTCGGGGATCACCGGCCGACGCAAGCGCTGGCCAAGGCGGTGGAGGAGTTCAAGCCGGATCGGATCGTCATCTCCACCCATCCGGAGGTGCATTCGGCCTGGCTGCGGCAGGACGTGGTGGACAAGGCGCGGCACACCTATCCGGGCATTCCGATCCGGCACATCGTGGCTGCGGTCGCCGACCCGGTCGACGCACCGTGAGGTAGGGGCGGCGGTCACCAGCCGGCCGCCGGCTCGCCTACCGTGGTGCACATGCTGATGTTCGACGGCGCGATCGCCGGCATGGGGACCGAGTCCGGTACGCGGTTGGTGGTCGGCATGTGGCCGCTCTCGCCGTACGGGTCGGTCACCGACGTGATGATCGAACGGAAGGACGGGCATCGCATCCTGCTGGCGCCGACCCGCGAGCTGGCCGACTTCATCTCCGCGACGTATGAGTTCGACGAGGTCCGGGTGACCCCCGTGCTGCGGGTCAGGGACGGCAAGAAGTGGATGGTCAGCACCGACGAGCTGGCGCTGACGTTCGACGTCGACGGACGGCCGGGGCTGGGCTGGCTGCTCATCGTGATGCCGCGGCGGCTGGCCCGGGCGCGATGGTTCGCCACCGCGGTGGACCCGATCGCCCGGATCGCCATGAGCGGTGTCCGGACCCGCGGCACGGCCGGTGGCGGCCGTCGTGAGTGGTATTCCGCCCAGGACATGCACCGGATCAAGTCGGTCAGCGCCCGGTTCGACGGTGTCGATCTCGGCGAACTGCGACCGGTCGACCCGCCGGTGCGGTTCGGCTTCGCGTCCACCCCGGCGGAGCCGTCCCTGGTCAGGGTGCTGACCCGGATCGCCGGGGCGGACGACACCGAAAAGCAGATGGGCACCGACAAGCAGACGGGCACCGGCGTCACCCCCTGATCCGGCCGGAATTTCCGCCACCGACACACGCCGGTCACACCCGCCTTGCACCCTGAATCACATGGTGACGCTCGAAGACCTGCAGGTCCGGCAGTTGGGCGAATGCCGCCACGAGTCGGCGCTGGCCAAATACGTGGGCGGCCGGCAAACCAACGACCACTACGTCGAAGAGAACGACCGGGTGTTGTTCGACGACACCATGCAGTTGTTGTTGGCGCACGGTGTCCCGCTCGCGCAAGTGCCGACCCTGGAACCGGGTGGGCCACGGCGCAAGGTCTTTCACCCGCCGGGCGCGACCAGGGCGGGGATCGTCACCTGCGGTGGGTTGTGTCCCGGGCTGAACGATGTGATCCGCGGTCTGGTGATGGAGCTCAAGACCCACTACGGGGTCGCCGATGTCGTCGGTTTCCGGAACGGCTTCGCCGGGCTGGTGGCGGCCAACGGCTGGGAGCCGATGGAACTCACCGCGGAGCGGGTCAGCAAGATCAACATGCAGGGCGGCACCATCCTCGGGACATCCAGGGGCGCACAGGATCCCGAGGTCATGGTCGACCGGCTGGTGGAACTGGGCATCGACATCCTCTTCGTCATCGGGGGTGACGGGTCGATCAGGGGCGCCGGCAAGCTCGCCGCGGTCGCCCGCCGCCGCGGCCTGCCCATCGGGGTGATCGGCATCCCCAAGACGATCGACAACGACATCCCCTTCATCGGGCAGAGCTTCGGCTTCCAGACGGCGTTTACCGTTGCCGCCCAATCGATCGCGGCGGCGCAGGTGGAGGCGCAGTCCGCGATCAACGGGGTCGGCCTGGTGCAGCTGATGGGCCGGCACGCCGGGTTCATCGCCTGTTACGCGGCACTGGCCAACCACCACGCCGACTTCGTGCTGATCCCCGAGGTGCCGTTCGCCCTGGACGGCGAATCAGGCTTCCTGGCCGCCCTGGAGCGCCGGGTTGCCGAGCGCGGCAGCGCGGTGGTGGTGGTCGCCGAAGGGCGCCGGCCAGGACCTGATGTCGGACGAGCAGACCGGCACCGACGCGTCCGGCAACCGGAAACTCGGTGACATCGGCCGGTTCCTGGAGGCGGAAATCGTCGGGCACTACAAGTCCATCGGTCGCGAGCTGACCCTCAAATTCCTCAAGCCGAGCTACGCCATCCGGTCGGTGCCGGCCAAGGCGCACGACTCGGTGTACTGCGTCCGGCTTGCGCAGGCCGCCGCGCACGCCGGGATGGCGGGCCGGACGGACATGGTGGTCGGCCGCCGGCACAACCGGTTCGTGCACGTCCCGATCGACATCGTTGTCTCCCAGCGCAACGAGGTCGCCCCGGACGGCGACCTGTGGCTCAGCGTGCTGGAATCCACCGCTCAGCCGTTGGAAATGCGCTGAAAATCCTCGAGCGTCCAGGACGCGGTCAGCATCTCGTCCCGGGGCGGTGAGACGGGCGGCGTCCCGTCGCCGAACGGCCGGCCACCGAGTTCCTCGCGATGGTGCGGGTCGAACCAGTTCGCCAGATCCGGTCCCTTGGGCACGATCTGCGTGGGGTTCACGTTCTTGTGCACCACGTAGTAGTGCGTCTTGATCTGCACGAAATCGATGGTGTCGCCGAACCCCGGCGTCTGGAACAGATCTCGCGCGTAGGCCCAGAGCACCGGCATCTCGCTGAGCTTGCTGCGATTGCATTTGAAGTGACCGTGGTAGACGGCGTCGAACCTGGCCAGCGTGGTGAACAGCCGGACATCGGCCTCGGTGATGGTGTCGCCGACCAGGTATCGCTGGCTGTGCTGAGCCGCTCGGAGAGCCAGTCCAGCCGGGCGAACAGCCGGTCGTAGGCCTTGTCGTAGCCCTCCTGGGCGCCGGCGAAACCGCAGCGGTAGACGCCGTTGTTGACGTCGCGGAACACCACGTCGTTGACCTCGTCGATCTCCGGCCGCAGCGCCTCCGGGTACAACTCGCGGTGCGCCAGGGCGGTGGAACTCCGACCACTCCGTCGACAGGTCCAGGGTCAGTGTGGGGAAGTCGTTGGTGGCGACCTGGCCGCTGGGCACGTCGACGATGGCGGGCACGGTGATGCCCAGTGGGTAGTGCGGGTCCCGCGCGAAGAAGGCTTGTTGCAGCCGTTCGATGCCCAGCACCGGGTCGACGCCACCCGGATCAAGGTCGAACGTCCAGCTCCGCTCGTCGTGGGTCGGGCCGCAAACACCCAGCGACAGCACATCTTCCAGGCCGAGCAGGCGGCGGACGATGGTTGCCCGGTTGGCCCACGGACAGGCCCGCGCCACCACCAATCGATAACGTCCGGGCTCGACCGGGTAGCCGTCCCGCCCGTCCCGGGTGATCCGCGTTGTCAGGTAGCGGGAGTCGCGGACGAACTCGCCGCCGGGGCCCGCGCCCAGTTCGTTTGCCGTCGTCGTCATCTGGTTCCCCACGTGGTCTGGGCGTTTGTACCTGACCAGCATGCCCTGTGTCCGGGCCACGTGTCGCATGCCGCAGACTGTGGGGGTGGCGACACGCACCGTTGGGGTGGAAGAAGAGCTGATGCTGGTCGACCCGGTCGACGGTAGGCCCGCCTCCGCGGGCGCCACCGTCCTGGAAGCGGCCCAGGAGTGGTTGGGCGCCGACGCCGACCATCAGGTCGAGCAGGAATTCAAGATGGAGCAGACGGAGATCGGCTCCTCGCCGACCACCGACATCGCTGCGCTGCGGGCCGAGTTGCTGCAGCTGCGGCGATCCGTCGCGGCCGCCGCGGGCAGCACCGGCGTGCATGTGGTGGCGGTCGCGACCAGCCCGTTCAAGGTGCGGCCGACGGCCACCCCCAACGAGCGCTACGAACGGATGACCGACATGTTCGGCATCATCGCTCGCCAGCAACTGACGTGCGGCCAGCACATTCATGTCTCGATCAATTCGCCGGACGAAGGGGTCGCGGTGCTCGACCGGATCCGGGCATGGCTCCCCCTGCTGACCGCGATCTCGGCGAACTCGCCGTACTGGCAGGGTCAGGACACCGGATACGCCAGCTACCGATCGATCGCCTGGGGCCAGTGGCCGACCGCCGGGCCCACCGAGGCGTTCGGCGACATCGACGGCTACCACCGGGCCATCGCCGGGCTGCTGGCCACCGGCGCCGCGATGGACGACGGGATGATCTACTTCGACGCCCGGCTCTCGGCCAGCTACCCGACCCTGGAGATCCGCGTTCCGGACGTCTGCACCGACGTCGGCGACTCCGCGTTGATCGCGGCGCTGGCCCGTGGGCTGGTCGACACCGCCGCGAACGACTGGACCCACGGCCGGCACCCGGACCCGATCAGGATCGAGGTGCTCCGCGGTGCCACCTGGCGGGCCGCCCGATTCGGGCTGTCCGGTGAGCTGCTCGATCACCGGACGAAGACGCTGGTGCCTGCCTGGGCCATGGTCGACGCGCTCGTCGAGCATGTGCTGGCCGCGCTGCGGGCCAACGGTGATCTGGACTTCGTCCTGGAATCCGTTGCCCGGCTGCGGATCAGCGGCACCGGTGCCGACCTGCAGCGGGCCGAGTTCGGCCGCCGTAGGCTGCTCTCGGACGTGGTGCAGAACGCGGCGCAGCGCACCCTGGAGTGACCTACTTGCCGTAGACCCGCTCGGCGTTCTCGCTGCCGATCAGCCGCACCACCCGAACGGCGTCGGTGACGGACCAGTCGCCCTCCCGCACCCAGCGACCGAGCACCCGCGCCATCCCGCGTCGCCACAGCACGGAACCGAGCAGATGCAGCTCGGGCGGCCCGAACGCGTCCGAGGAGTACAGCTGCTTGGCGAACGGCGCCAACTCCAGCGACTCGCCGAGCAGTTCCACCGACCGCGCGCCGAGATAGTTGACGGCGAGCCCAACATCGAAATGCACGTTCCCGAACGCCTGCGCCAGATACCCGGCCTGCCGGTGGAACGGGTAGCAGTGCAACAACATCACCGGCACCCGGCCGACCTCGCGGCTGCCGCAGCAGCGGCAGCAGCAACAGCGGGTCGACCCGGTGCAGGTCGAGGTCCCGGTCGCCCAACCCGACATGCAGCTGGATCGGCAGCCCGGCCCGCGCGGCGGCGTGGATCCCGAACGAGGCCAGCAGCGGTGACGTCAACCGCGGCGGTCCACCGGCCGAGCGGGCCGCCCAGGCCGCGACCTCCCGGGCGACGTCGGCGTCCGATGGGGCGGTCCAGTCGATGTCGAAGCCGCACCGGTAGGCCGCGATGGATTTCACCGCCACCACGTCCTGGCCCGGATCGGCCAGCCGCGCACGGAACTCCTCGGCGTATCGAAGCGGCGAAACGCCCTGGGTCAGCAGCGCTTCGGCGACCGACTCCAGTCGCAGGACCTCACCAACGGAACCGCCCGACCACCGCGCCAGCGTCGCCGGTGACGTCAGCTGGTCTGCCGCGTAGCCGGTGTCCACCAGCCAGCGGGACACCCCGGCCGCCGGCAGGAACGCCCGGGCCACCGCTTCATCGCCGAGTTGCGCACGCCGCAGCCAGTAGTCGTCGGCGCCGGCATGCGGCGGAAGGCCCAGCAACGGGGCGCACCACCGCCGGATCGCGAACCCGAGCTGCGAGTCGAACTGCGTCATGAATGACGGGATCGGGTCGGTGGAGCCCTCGTTGATCGACTCCTCGAACCGGGCGCGGGTCGTTGGCCCGAGGTAGCAGCCGTGCACGTGGTGGTCGATCAGCGGCAGGCGCACCGCTTCGGCCAGTTCGTCGGGCAGGGCGGGCAGCCCGGCGAGAACATCCGGCACCGTGCCGCCGCCGGGACTCGGTGCGATCAACAGCTGAACGCCATCCGGAACGCGGCCGTGACGTCTTCCGGTGTCGCGTCGCCGTAGGTGCGCTGCTCGTACCGGCGGACCGCGAGCGTGCCGTCCACGATCAGCTCACCCAGGATGTCGCGGGCCAGGGCGGAGTGGTCGAGCGCATCGAGCGCGCCCTGCTGGTCGCCGGCCAGGGGCATGGCCGCGGGCTGCTGCGGCAGGCTCGCGGGGTCGACCGTCACCTCCGGTGGCAACGGCAGGTCGCGGGTGATCCCGTCCAGCGCCAGGCCGAGCACGCACCGCGGCCGCCAGGTAGGGATTGGCGCTGCCATCGACGCATTTGACCTCGACGCTGGCGCCGTGCGGGTTGCCCGGGGTGTCCGCGATCAGCCGGACCGCGGCCTCCCGGTTCTCCAGGCCCCAGCAGGCGAACGCCCCGGCCCACTTCCCCGGGCCGAGCCGCAGCACGGAGACCGCCGAACCGGCCAGCACCGCCTGCACCTCAGGCAACCCGGCGACGAGCCCGGCGATGGCGGCGCCGCCCAGGTCGGTGAGACCGTAGGCGCAGTCGCCGCCGGCGAACAGCGGCTTGTCCGCCTGCGTCAGCGACAGATGCAGGTGCGCCCCGTTGCCCGCGCCGCCGGCGAACGGGACCGGCGAGAAGGACACCCCGAAGCCGTGTTTCGCGGCGGCCCGGCCGATCAGGATCCGGCCCAGGATGGTCCGGTCGGCGGTGCTGACCGGGTCGGCCGGCGGCAGCGAGATCTCGAACTGGTCCGCGCCGTACTCGGCGTGCAGTTGTTCGATCGGCATGCCGGCGCCGGCGAAGCTGTCGGTCAGTTCCGCCAGCAGCGGGGCGACGTCCAGCATCGAGCGCACCCCGTAGCCCTGCCAGGGCGCGCCCACCCGCGGGCTGCCGTCCGGCTCGGTGAGCACGAATTCCAGTTCAGCGCCGGTGGTCGCGGTCAGCCCGGCGGCCGCCAGCCGCTCGATGACCTGCCGGAGCCGCCATCTGGCGCAGCCGGCGAAGCGCTCGCCGTCCTGCTGGAAGAATTCCGCGGGCGCCCAGGCCACCCCGTGGTCGGTGACGGTGGTCGCCTCCGGGTCGATCCGCAGCCGCAGGTCGCCGGTCACCCCGAGGTCCGGGGTGAACGCGATGCCGAAGTCGGCACAGAACACCAGCCATGACGGGGAGGCCCCCATCCCGTTCTCCACGAAGGCCGGGAACCGGGCGATCGGCACGCCTTTGGCCCTGGTGACCCCGGAGAAGTCCACCGCGGTGCCGACCACGAAGCGCACCCCACGGTCGGCCAGCCGGGCGGCGACGGCGTGCACCGGGCCGCCGACGAATCGGGTGATCGGTTCTTCCGTCATGACGCGCCGCCTCAGCCGGTGGAACGCTCGGATTGCGGTTTGCTCCGCGGCTTTCGGGTGGTCTTGGCCGCCGGTTTGGCATCATCGGTCTTCGCCGCTGGTTTCGTCGCTGTCTTCGCGGCCGGTTTCGCCGCGCGCCGCTCGACTTTCCGCCGTCGCTCTTGGCTGTCGTTCTTGTGCCGTTCGACGCTGCGCTGCAGCGCGGCGAGCAGGTCGACCACCTCGGCGTCCTCGCCCTCGTCCTCCTTCTCGGGAGTCGGAAAGGCCTCCTCTCCTTCGAGTTTCGCGTCGATCAGCTGCTGCAGCTCGACCCGGTACTCGTCGGTGTAGTCCTCGGGACGGAAGTCGTCGGCGAAGCTGTCGACCAGCATGGAGGCCATCTTCAGCTCGGCCGGCTTGATGGTGACCGACTCGTCCAGCGACGGGAACTGGGCGTCGCGCACCTCGTCCGGCCAGAGCAGGGTCTGGATGACCAGCACGTCGTCCCGCACCCGCATCGCCGCCAGCCGGGTCTTCTGCCGCAGCGCGAAGTTCACGATGGCGATCCGGTCGGTCTGTTCCAGCGTCCGCATCAACAGCACGTATGCCTTCGTCGACGTCGACGCCGGCTCCAGGTAGTAGCTCTTGTCGAAGTACAGCGGGTCGATCTGGTCGGCCGGGACGAAGCTGGCGACCTCGATCTCCCGGGTGGCGTTCGTCGGCAGTTGCGCGAAGTCCTCGTCGGTGAGGATGACCGTGCGGCCGTCGTCGCTCTCGTAGGCCTTGGCGATGTCGGCGTACTCGACGACCTCGCCGTCCAGGTCGCAGACCCGCTTGTAGCGGATCCGGCCGCCGTCCTGCGCGTGGACCTGGTGGAACCGGACGTCCTTTTCCTCGGTGGCGGAGTACACCTTGACCGGCACGTTCACCAGTCCGAACGCCACGGAGCCTTTCCAGATCGATCGCATGTGCCCATGATGGACCTTCCGGGCGGGCCGAGCCAGGCGCGGGTCCCAGGGTGGTCACGGAAGGGGAGGTGGCGGGTGGCAGGCGGGGATTCGGCGACGATCGAGCTGGACGGGCACCGGCTCGCGCTGACCCATCTGCGCAAGGTGCTCTACCCGGCCACCGGAACCACCAAATCGGAGATCATCGCCTATTTCGCCGAAGTCGCGCATGTGATCATCCCGCACCTGGCCGATCGGCCGGTCACCCGCAAGCGTTGGCCGGACGGCGTGACCACCACGCCGTTCTTCCACAAGGACCTGCCGCGGGGCACCCCGTCATGGGTGACCAGGCGGACGATCGAACACTCCGACGGCCCGAAGGCCTATCCGCTGGTCGACTCCCCGGCCACCCTCACCTGGCTCGGGCAGATCGCCGCCCTGGAACTGCACGTGCCGCAATGGAGATTCGGCGCCGATGAATCAGAGCCGGTGCGGTTGGACGGTCACGGCATGCAGAACCCCGACCGGCTGGTCTTCGACCTCGATCCCGGACCCGGTGTGGGGCTGGTGGAATGCGCCGAGGTCGCCCGTGCCGTGCGCAAGCGATTGACCGGCGCGGTGGTGCCGGTGACCAGTGGGTCGAAGGGCATTCACCTCTACAGCCGCCTCGACGGCACGCTGACCTCCGACGACGCCTCGCTGTTCGCCAAGGAGATCGCCGAGGCGATCGAGCAGGACATGCCCGACCTGGTGGTCTCCAGGATGGCAAAGGTGTTGCGCGCCAGCAAGGTCTTCATCGACTGGTCGCAGAACAACGGCTCCAAGACCACCATCGCCCCGTACTCGCTGCGCGGCCGCGACCATCCGACGGTGGCCGCCCCGCGGACCTGGGAGGAACTGGCCGACCCGGACCTGCGTCACCTGCTGTACACCGAGGTGCTGGAACTCCTCGCGCGAGGCGCCGGATCCCATGCAGGGCCTGGAATCCGGCGACAACGACGGCGCCGAACATCGCGCCGTGCGGTCGACGCGCGACGCGCCGATCCGATCAGGCACCGCCCGACCCGCCACCGGATGCGGAGCCCAGGACACCAAGCTGGACAAGTACCGCTCGATGCGGTCGGCGAACCGCACGCCCGAGCCGGTGCCGGAGCCCGGATACCTCCCGCACGGCAACGACAACACCTTCGTCATCCAGGAACATCACGCCCGCCGGCTGCACTACGACTTCCGGCTCGAACGCGGCGGGGTGCTGGTCTCCTGGGCGGTGCCCAAGGGCATCCCACCGGACACCGGGCAGAACCGGCTGGCCGTGCAGACCGAGGATCATCCCCTGGACTACGCCGATTTCGCCGGGATCATCCCGCGCGGTGAATACGGCGGCGGCACCGTGACCATCTGGGACGCCGGCACCTACGTCACCGAGAAGTGGCGCGACGGCGAGGTGATCATCGTGCTGGACGGGCAGAAGGCGCAGGGTCGGTACGCGCTGATCCGGACCAAGGACAACTCCTGGCTGCTTGCACCGGATGAAGGATCAGGGGGCGGAGGTGCCCTGGGCGAAGAAGTACCGCAGCCGAACAGCGAGCAGGAACAGCGCCCCGAACCGGCGCCGCGCGCGGCCGCAGCCGCCCGCTCCACCAACCGATCTCAAACCCATGCTGGCCACGGCCGGGACGGCGTCGGACATCTCGAACGACGCAGACTGGCGGTTCGAGGGCAAATGGGACGGCATCCGTGCCCTGGCCACGCTCGGTCCGGGCGGGTTGAAGCTGCACAGCCGGGCCGGCAACGACTTCACCCACTCCTATCCGGAACTGCAGGTGCTGGTGGAACTGCTGGACGGTCACAGCGGCGTGCTGGACGGTGAGATCGTCGCGCTGGACGAGAAGGGGAAGACCAGCTTTTCGCTACTGCAGCAGCGGATGAACCTGGCAGCGGCGCGGGACGTCGCCCGGGTGCGCAAGGACGTCCCGGTGCAGTTCTGGTTGTTCGACGTGCTCCACCTGGACGGGGTGTCGTTGCTGCGCAGGCGGTATGACGTCCGGCGGCAGGTGCTGGAGGCGCTGCCGATCTCCGGCGACGTCTGCCTGGTGCCCGACGCAGCTCGCCGGCAGCGTCGCGGATGCGTTGCAGGGCAGCGTTGATCTGCAGTGGGAGGGCATCGTCGCGAAACGCCTCGACTCCACCTACCTGCCCGGCAAGCGCTCGCACAGCTGGATCAAGATCAAGAACTTCCGTGACCTCGAGGTGGTGATCGTCGGCTGGAAACCGGGCGCCGGCCGGCGGGAAGGCAGCCTCGGCTCGCTGCTGCTGGCCGTGCCGGACGCCGACCGGAAGCTGCGATACGCCGGCAAGGTCGGCACCGGCTTCACCGACACCATCCTCGACCAATTGATGACGGCCCTGGAACCGTTGCGCAGCAGGACGTCCGCCGTTGCGGATTCGGTGCCGAGGGCCGATGCGCTCGGCGCCATCTGGGTGGAACCGACCCTCGTCGGCGAGATCAAGTACGGCGAATGGACGCCCGACCGGCGGCTCCGGGCGACCAGCTGGCGCGGGCTGCGCCCGGACAAGTCGCCGGACGATCTCGAGTCGAACCTGCTGCCCGAGCGGTGATCTGGCATCGTTAGCGCACGATCTCTGTATTGGACGCCGAGCGCCGTCAGCCACCCGAACGTCGTACCGACGGCGACCCGCTGGAACAACCCGGCCCGGTCCACCAGCCGCGGCTGCTGCCCGAAACCGGCGCTGGCCAACCCGAACGTGATCAGCGAGACGGCAGCGGACTTGGCCGAGTACAGCGCCCAGACCCGGTCGCCGCGTCGCCACGCGTGCGCGGCCTCGATTGCGGCGGCTGCCGGGAGCCCGACCAGGACCGGCAGGGAGAAGACCTGGTGCAGCCATCCGACCACGGTGGGCTCGATCCCTTGATCGGGGGTGCCGGGCGGATAGCCGCTGACCGGGTCGGTGACGAAAACCCCCGCGCCGATCAGGCCGACCCCAGCCGACCCGACCAGGATCGGCACGGCCTTCGTCGACCGCCGCGGACCCGACGAGCGGGCCAGACCGACGGCAAACCCGAGGTACAGCCCGCCGGTGACCAGGAAGTTCGTCACCTGCAATCGGCCGCCCGGCCCCAGCGCCAGCGTGCTGACCGGGTGCCGGAGCGGGCGATAGTCACGGCGCACGGCGCCGGCGATCAACGCGGTCGTCAGGAACGCCGGTCCGGCCGCCACCCCACCCCGCAGCAGGGCACGAGTCAGCCGCGTGGCACGGAGCACGTCACGAGGCATCGTCAGGCATCCCGCCAGCTGAACTTCGGGTCGAAACCCAACACGGCGCGGGCCTTGTCGATGCCCAGCAAGGTTTCGTGGGTGCCGAGCTCGCGGGTCACCCGCACATCGGGGAACACCTCCGCCGCCAATTCCGCGCTGGACCGGCTCATCACGGTGTCCGCCGCGGCGATCACGAACACGTCCTTCCCGGGCCTGGCTGCTTGCAGCGCGAGGCGCACCGCCTGGGCGCCGTCACGGGCGTCGATGTATCCCCACAGATTCCACTGTCGCAGCGCCGGGTCGGCGTCGAAACTGGGGAACCTTGCGTAGTCGGCGGGCTCCATCACGTTGGAGAACCGCAGCCCGGTCATCGACAGCTCCGGGTCCCAGCGGCAGAACTGACCGGCCATCTCCTCTTCCAGGGTCTTGGACAACGAATAGGAGGAATTCGGTCTCGGGTGGTACTGCTCGTCGACCGGGATGTACGGCGGCGGCGCATCAGGCCCGAAGGGCAACCCGAGCACGGTCTCGCTGGACGCCCAGACGATCGTCTTGATCTTCGCGGCACGGGCGGCGGCGAACACGTGGTAGGTGCTGGTGATGTTGTTGTCGAACGTCGCGGCGTTGGTGGTCAGGCCGGGCGCGGGGATGGCGGCGAGATGCACCACCGCATCAACGCCGTCGTACTTGTCGTCGACGGATTGCAGCGCGCCCGCGACCTGGCCGTAGTCGGTGAAATCCACCTTCACGTAGGGGCTGCGCGGATCCGGTGACGGAACCCGATCGAGGTTGAACACCTCGTGGCCGCTGTGCACGAGATCGGCCACCACCGCCCGTCCCAGCTTGCCGCTACCGCCGGTGACCACTACTCGCGTCATCTCTCGTTCTCCCTTGTTGGCGGATCCGCCGTCATCGCCGGCGACCCAGCAGACCCAGCAGTCTGGTCTGGATGTCGGCGTCCGCCGGCACCGGCACCGCCGCCGCGAACACACCGAAGTCGCGCCAGCTGTCGGCCTGCGGCCCGACGTACTCCAGCACAGCCTGGCAGAGCTCGGCCGGCAGGTCGTCGTCGGCGCCGATCCCGCGCGCCAGGTCCCAGGCATGCACGGCCAGATCGGTGGTCATCTGCCAGCCGTATTCGGTAGCTGGGGTGTCGCCGAACGACAGATGCACGGTGCGGTCGGCCGCCCCCGGCGCCAGCCAGGCGTTCCGCGCTGCGGTGATTGCCAGCGACCACGCGGTCTTCGGGTCCGCACCGAGATTGTCGCCGTCGAACCGATCGCCGACCTCCTCGACGGTGGACCCGCCGAGCAGCAGCGGCACCCAGAGTTGCTCGCCGACCAGGTGCTCGACCAGGTCCCGGACGCTCCACTCGCTGTCCGGGGTGGGGTTGGCCCATTGGTCGTCGGCGACGAGCCGCACCCGTCGGTCGAACTCACCCATCGCCGCGCCGTGCGCCTCCAGCAGGTCCATGCCGGCCAGTCGAGCACTGTGCGCGGCGGTCGGCAACCTCGGACGGCCCGCGTCTCAGCGAATGGCACCGGTGATCAGCCACCCGTCCCCGCGGTACCGCACCCCGAGGGTGATCGCCCGCGCACCCATGAACACGACGGAGAACGCGATCCACAGCCAGACCAGGCCGGCCGTTCCACCCGGTGCCCAGATCGCCACCGCCGCGGCGGCCGGGAGGTAGGCGATCAGCGTGATCACGCCCGCCCCGGCCAGGTAGACACCGTCGCCGGCGCCGATCAGCACCCCGTCCAGCACGAACACCCACCCCGAGATCGGCTGCGACAGGGCAACCACGATCAGCGCGGCGGCCACGGCCGAGCGGACCTCAGGGTCGGGCGAGAACGCGGACCCGGCGACCGCATGGATCAGCAACACCGCCGCCCCGATGACCACACCGGCCCAGACTCCCCAGCGCAGCATGGCCCCGGTGAGCCGGCGCGCGGACGCGCCGTCGCCCTCGCCCAGTGCCTTTCCGGTCAACGCCTGGGCGGCGATCGCCAACGCGTCGAGGCCGAGCGCCAGGAAGTTCCAGATGGACAGCACCACCTGCTGTGCCGCGAGCGCGACCACGCCCTGCCGGGTGGCCACCACGGTGGTGACGATGATCGCCAACCGCAGGGTCAGGGTGCGGACGAACAGCGGCACCCCGGCCCGACCGGCCCCGCGGATGTGGCCACCGTGCGGACGCAGGGCCGCACCCACCAGCCGCGCCGCCCGCACCACGACGCCGATCAGCACCAACGCCATCGCGCTCTGGGTGGCGACGGTGCCGATCGCCGAACCGGCCACCCCGAGATGAAGCCCGTTGACCAGCAGCAGGTTCAGTCCCACGTTGACCACCGCGCCGAGCACCGCGACGACCAGCGGGGTCCGGGTGTCCTGCAGGCCGCGCAGGACCCCGGTGGTCGCCAGCACCGCCAGCATCGCCGGCATCCCGATCAGCGACCAGCGCAGGAAGGTGATGCCGAAGGCGGTGACCGCGGGCCCACCGCCGAACCAGCCGACCAACTGCGGGGCCAGCGGCCAGCACACCAGCCAGCACGGCGACGCCGATGATCACCGCGAGATACAGCCCGGCGATGCCGAAGCTCATGGCCCGGTCGGCCTGCCCGGCGCCGAGCGACCTGGCGACCTGAGCGGTGGTGCCGTAGGCCAGGAAAACCGACAGCCCGACCAGAGTGCCCAGGATGACCGACGCGATCCCGACCCCGGCCAACTGCTCCGTGCCCAGGTGCCCGACGATGGCCGCGTCGACCAGCAGGAACGTCGGCTCGGCCAGCAGCGCCCCCAGCGCGGGCACCGCCAGTCGCAGGATCTGTGCGTTCAGGCCCGGTCCGGAGGTCACGAGCCATCACTCTTCCAGCCGCCGGGCCGAGCAGGCAGCGCCGCCCGGGCGCCGCGACCGCCTCCCGGGTGCCACGGGCCTCGGCTCACCAGGCGTGAACGGGAGTTCTCTTTGTGAATGCTGTATCTCCCCCGAGCCGGGGGAGTCTGCTGAATAGCGTCATCAAACAGCCGCCGCTGGAGAGGACCTCGATGCCTGCAGTCATGATCGTGACGACGGGAGCATGCACGCTGGTCGGGGTCCGGCGCAGGCTGGGAATTCCGCTCACTCAGCTCCGGGTGTCGCAGGGCAGTTTTCAGCAAGCGGGTTGGCGAACCGTGCTGGTGTCGCCGCACGGTGGGGAGGTGCCCTACGACTCCGGCAGCGTCAGCGAGAAGTGGCTCAGTGATGGAAAGCTCACGGCGACGACCACCACCCTGACCGACGCCGACCCCACCGAATTCGACGCCACGCTCATCATTGGAGGGCACGGCGCATTGATCGATCTGGTGGACAACACCGACCTGCACCGGATCGTTGCGGGATTCGCCGGAGCGGGAAAGCCGATCGGTGCCGTGGATCACGGAACCGCCGTCCTGGCCGCCGTTCGGCGCAGCGGGGACGCGATGATGTCCGGTGTCATCGCGACGGGCCGCAGCGACGATGAAGAGCGACGCAGCGGTCATCTGGCCGTGTTGCCCCGAACGACCGAGCAGATGCTCCGAGAAGCTCATGCTCGCAGCAGTTTTGGGCCGGCGTGGCGGCCGCACGTACTCCTGCATGGACAATTGATCACCGGTCAGAATCCGTCGTCCACCTCCCTGACGGTGCAATCCCTCCTGGCCGTCTCGGCCTCCGCGTCCCGGCTCGCGGCCTGAGGGTCGGGCGTCGACGAGATGGGTAATGCCGGTTACCAATCGTCCAGCACCGACCAGCGCCTGCTGGCGGCAACGCTGCGCGACAGGGGCGCCGCGCCGTTGCAATCCGAACACTTCGACGACCCCCGGCACGCCTACCTGGACGAGTTGATCCCCAAGCCCTGGGGTGATGAGTTCCGGGCCTACGCCGACGATGTCTACGACGTCTGGAAGCTGCGCCTGCGGGCCGGGCACGGCACCTCCCTGCACTGCCATCCGCGCAAACAGACCGCGCTGCTCTGCTTGGCCGGACGGGGACTGATCGAGCTCATCGGGACCGCGCGCCCGATCATGGCCGGGGAATCAGTGATGATCGGGCGGGGTGTTTTTCATCGGACGGAGAACACCGGTCGGGTCGATCTGCACCTTGCCGAGGTCGAGCTACCGAGGAACAAATTCGATCTGATTCGGCTGGCCGATCGGTACGGGCGGCGCGCCGCGGCGTACGAGACCGAGCCATTGGCCGCCCCCGATCCGCTGCGCCCCGGGCTGCTGATCGAGCATTCCAAGCTGCGCCACGGCTCCGATCAGGACGGATTCTTCTTCGACGTGCGGGCCGGTCTGGAGCTGATGACGAACCCACTACCGGGGACCATCTTCGCGGTCTCATTGAATGTGACCGTGGCCCTGAGCCACGGCATCACCGTTCTCGACCCCACGTCGCTGACCGGCGCCATGGCGGACATCGGCCACCACGAGCAGCTGTATCTGACCATCGGTCGATCCGAATCGAAGGAGTAGCGCCATGCCCAGCGCCATCATCATCACCGGTCCCGGATTCCAGGATCACGACGTCGTCTACACCTACTACCGCCTGCTCGAGGAGGGCTACCACGTCGACGTCGCGACGAAGGACGCCGCCGCGGTGACCGGGAAATACGGCATCGGCCTGCCGCTGGACAAGACCGCCCAGCCGCTGGTGAGTTTCGACGACCTGATCGTCAACCGTTACGACGCGGTGATTCTCACCGGTGGGCACGAGGCGCCGGATCGGGTTCGGCAGGATCGACGGGTGCTGGACTTCGTGCACGCCATGGCGGCCGGCGACCGCGTGGTCGCGGGCCTGTGTCACGGTCCGTGGATCATGATCTCGGCCAAGGTGATGCGCGGGAGGCGGGCCTGCGCCTACCCGGGTCTGCGGGACGACATGATCAACTCGGGGGCCGATGTGGTCGACGCCAGGGTGGTGACCGACGGGAATATCATCACCTGCTCCTACTACGGCTACGTGGGCGAATTCATGCGTGCGGTGTTCGCGGCGGTCAGCGTCCGCATCGCGGTTGCCGCGTAGCCATGGCTGCCAGCGACGGCCGTCAGGTGCTGGCACTGGATTTCGACGGGGTGATCTGCGATTCCCTGCACGAGTGCGTTCTTGTCTCCTGGAATTCGCACTTCGGCTACGCCGTCGCCGACTTCGGCTCGGACGGGCTGACCCGGATACCCCAGGATTATCTGGATCGCTTCCGCGCGAGCCGTGGCTACGCGCGGTGCCTGGGTCATTTCCTGCTGCCGCTGCTGGGTGGGCCGGAGGTGTTCGGGTCGCAGGCCGAATTCGATGCCGCCTTCCGAGGCCTCCCCGAGCGCCTGGTCGCGCGGTTCGTCGAGCGCGCCGAACGCTACCGGTCCGCGGTCCGGCGGCACCGCCGCCGGGCCTGGTTGCAGCTGCACACGCTGTACCCGGGGGTCCTGGACGTGGTCAGCCACCATCAGCCGTATGTGGTGACCGCCCGGGACCGCGAATCTGTGGTGGAACTGCTCGCCGCGGGCGGCGTCTCGTTCGATCCGTGCCGGGTGTACGGCAAGCAAGTGGACAAGCGCCGTGCGTTGGCGGACATCGTCGACCGGGAGGGGATTCCGACCCGGGCGCTCTGGTTCGTCGACGACAACCTACCGACCGTGATTGCCGCGGGGCGGGCGGGCGTCAGCGCGCGCTGGGCCCGATGGGGATTCGCCGCTCCGGAGCACGGCCCGCTGGCCCGCCGGCTGGGTGTGCCGTCCATCGACCTTGCGGAGCTTGCCGGGCTCGTCCCGCGATCCGCGCCGGCCGGCGTTCACCACAATCTCGCCTGAGCGATCAGCGCCGCGTGCACGGCCGCGATGTGTGGATAGCCGAGGTCGCCCGTTCGGACCGCAAGGTGAATGGTGTTGATCGGCGGCACCTCGGGCGCCAGCAACGCCACAACGGTGCCGTCGGCGAGCGCGCCGCGGCACAAGTAGCCAGGCACAACGGAGATCCCGATCCCGGCCGCGACGGCGGCGATCACGCCGCGGAGGTCGGGGACGACGACCGCGGGCCGCCCCGGTGGCCGGCCGTCGAACACCGAGGAGAAGAACCGGCGGACCAGCGGCATGTCCTCCGCGTAGGCGACGATCGGCAGGCCCGCAAGCGCGGACATCGGATCCGGGTTTCCGCGGAGCCGATCCAGGATCGGGGGTGCGATCGCGGCGCCGGCGATCAACTGCAACTCCTCGTCCCACAACGCGATGGCGTCCAGCCCGCGGCGCCGGACCCGCACCGTGGACAGCACGATGTCCAGCCGGCGCGAAACAAGCGCGGCCAGCAGGTCATCGGGCAGGCCCAGGGTCGTCCGCACCCGGAGACCGCGCGCGACCAAGGGGGCCAGCGACGGCAGGGCCAACGCGGTGACGAATTCCGCCGGCCCGCCGACGTTGATGGTGCGCTCGAGCAGGCTGCTGCGGTCCGTTCCGGCCACGGCCAGCCGGACCAGCGCATCGATATGGGGGGCCGCCTCACTGGCCAGCATGTCGGCCAGTGCGGTCGGCACCGCTCCCCGCGCCTGACGAACGAACAGTGATCTGCCCAGTTGCCGTTCCAGCTCACGGATCTGCGCGGAAATCGCGGGCTGCGAGATGCCCATGCGCTGCGCCGCGGCTGTCATGGAGCCGGTCCGATGGACCTCGACCAGCGCGCGCAGCAGCCGCAGGTCGAGCGGGCCAGGTATCAGATCGCTGATGGGACTCATTCGCTAATCATATTTGACGTGATACCACCGCCACCCGACCATTGAGGAATCGGACGAAGGGGAAATCTCCGATGACACGCGGAAAGACGGGGTAGTCGCGATCGCAGTGCCACACCGCTGGACGCTGCTTGCCCCGTTCAATTCATCCATCCCACGAAAGGGACGAAAACAATGCTTGATCTCAAACATGGAGGTCACATCCTCGTCGTCGAAAACGAGGAGAAGGATCCCGGCGCGAGGGATGTCGAGGAACGCCTCGGATATCGTGTCCAGCAGTCGGTACCGCTGGAGACACCCTTTGCCTACCTGCTTCCGGCGCTCGAGGTGGACCCGAACGCGCACCTGCCGGGTCTCCCCGAGGACGTCGTCCCGCACTTGAAGGCGCTGGGCGCGGCCATGGTCGACGACCCGGCCCCACTGCCGGACGACTCACCCGAGGTCAATTCGACGATCCCCACCGTCTACACGTATTGGGGTCAGTTCATCGACCACGACATCACGGCGAACACCGACCGGAACTCCGAGGTCAGTGACATCACCCGGGATCCGCTGGAGCCGATCCCGCCCGATGACGTGAAGGCGAAGCTGAAGAACCTCCGGCGGCCGAACCTCGACCTGGACAGCGTGTACGGGGATGGCCCGAAGCTGCCAGGCTGCTTCCGGGGCAAGGGCGACCCCGGTCTGTACGACGGGATCAAGCTGCGTATCGGCGAGCTCACCGGTGCCCCGGGTGGCGGGATTCCGGGAGTCCTCATTCCGAACGGCGACATTCACCGTGACCTCCCGCGGATCCAGCCGCTGCTCGACGCCGGGGTGATCACCGAGGACGACATCCCGGAGAGCCTGCGCGACCGACGTCAACCGCAAGACCCGGGCCTTCATCGGTGACCTGCGCAACGACGAGAATCTCATTGTCGCCCAGCTGCATGTCGCTTTCATTCGCTTCCACAACAACGTGGTGGACGCGATCGAGGCAGATCCGGTGAAGTTCGGCCTGCGCGCGATCAGCTCGGCCGCCGATAAGTTCCTGACCGCCCGCCGCTTGGTGCGATTCCACTACCAGTGGCTGGTCGTCAACGACTACCTCAAGACCGTGACCATCGCGGGCATCGTCGACAAGGTGCTGGTCGGCGGCAACAAGGTCTATCAACCATTGCCGGGCGATGTGCTCTTCGCGCCGCTGGAGTACTCGGTCGCCGCCTTCCGGTTCGGCCACACCATGGTGCGGGCCGCCTACGATCACAACCGCAACTTCGGCAAGGAAAGCAATGTCCTGCCGCAGGCCACCTTCGAGCAGGAGTTCCTGTTCACCGGCAACGGATTCCAATTCCCCGGTGGCGACATCAGCAAGCCGCCGGTTCCCAACCCGTTCCTCGGAACGCCGACGCTGCCGTTCAACTGGGCGATCGAGTGGGATCGGTTCTCCCGCAAGACCGATCCGGATCGCAAGCATTTCGCCCGCAAGATCGACACCAGGCTGGTCCCGCCCATTCATCGGATGGTCAACGAGGGCAACGATCCGGGCGTCCAGGACGATGCCGACCCGAAGAACAGTCTGATCAGGCACCTGCTGAGGGACCTCGCGCAACGGAACCTGTTGCGCGGATACCTGTTGAGTCTGCCGACCGGGCAGGCGGTCGCGGGCGCGATGGGCGTGGCGCCGCTGACTGCGGCGGAACTGAACAGCGGGAACACCGACGCGGTGCAGAACGCGCTGAAGAACGGCGGTTTCGTCCAGAACACGCCGCTGTGGTTCTACCTGCTGAAGGAGGCCGAGGTCAGGGCGGCAGGGAACTCGCTCGGCGAGCTGGGAAGCCGGATCGTGGCGGAGACACTCATCGGCCTGATCCGTTTCGACCCGAAGTCCTTCCTGCACGCCCACGGCGGCGGATGGGATCCGTCAAAGGGCGTCAAGCTGGCCAACGGCGATCCGATCGTGACCATCAGGGATCTGTTCGAGTTCGCCGGCCTGCCGAGCTGATCAATGCGTTGGGCCCGTGCGCTGGCGCGCAACGGAAACAGCAAAGCCGCACCCGATCACTCGGGTGCGGCTTTGCTGTGTCAGGCGCCGATCACGGTGCGGCCAGCGCGACGTCCTCCGGGCCGACGGGCCGCTCGGAGACCTCCACCCCAGGCAGTGACATGAGCTGCGGCGCATACTGTGTCGACGCGCTGAGATCGGCGACCGAACCGCTGCGGGCCAACCAGTCGAACGCCACCCGGCGGCGACTGCCGACCGGGAGGGTGGTCACCCGATGGGTCACCGTTGCGGCCCAACCGAGCAATCCATGCAGCGGCACCCCCGAGACGGAGGCCACCGCATGCCTGCGACCCAGGTTCACGAACAGACTCCGATCATGATGACGATGCGTCCGCACGCCGCCAGTGCCGAACGACTCGGCGATGTTCTCCGCGCACACCACCGCTTGCCGCGTCGCGTGGGTGGCCGTCGGCGGGGCGTATCCATCGCGTTCACCGTGTTGCGGCACACGGGCCGCGTCCCCCAACGCGTAGATGCCGGGAAAGCCTGGCACGGCGAGGCTTTCGTCGACGATGATCCGGCCATGCCGGTCGACCGGGATCCCGAGCCGGGACGCCCAGGGATCGGCCCGCACGCCCGCCGTCCACACCAGGGTCTCGGTGGGAATGATTTCACCGCGGCTCAGCCGGACCCATCCAGGTCCTGCGGCCTCGATGGTGGTGTCCAGACGGACGTCGACGCCCCGCCGACGCAGTAGTTGCAGCGCATGCTCGCCCAGTCGGTCGCCCAGTTGCGGCAGCACTCGATCCGAGCGCTGCACCAACAGCCAGCGGATCCCTGTCTCGCGGACCCTGGGATGTAGCCGCAGCGCCGCGGTCGTCGCCGCGTGGAGTTCGGCCGTCACCTCGGTGCCGGCGTACCCCGCTCCGACGACGACGAACGTGGCATGCCGACGCCGGTCGGCGAGCTCGGTCGCCGCCTCGGCCAGCTCCAGCTGTTCGGCCACCTGGGTGCGCAGGGCCATCGCGTCGCCGAGCGACTTCAGGCCGCGCGAGTGGACAGCGACTCCGGGCGCGTTCGACGGTCGCGCGATGGATCCGGGTGCGAGCACCAGCCGATCCCAGTGCAGCCGTTCGGTCCCGCCCGCCTGTAGCCGGACGTCGATGGTGCGGCCGGCGATATTGACCTCGCCGGCGGTGCCGCGGACGACAACGCTGCGACGCAGCAGCCGGCGCAACGGGATCAGCGCGTGCCGTGGTTCCACCAGACCTGCCGTCGCGACCGACAGCAATGGCGAAAATAGCTGGGAGGTCGTGGGATTGATGACGGAAATGGTGGCCGAAGCGGGTAGCAGTCGCTCCAGCCGACGGGCCACCGCCGCGCCACCGAAACCGCCACCAACGATCACTATGTGCTGTGTTCCAGGCATTTGTTTTCATCCCCCGGGGACGTCCGGTGCGGCATTGTCCGCAAGACCGGTCTCACTTGGTGGAGTTTCGACTTGTGAGCGAGATACGTGACCGATTGCGCCGTTGCACGTTTGTTTCCAGTGGCCGGACGGCGAAGTCCGCATGGACGGTGTCTTCGCCCCAAGAGCGGTTCAGTAACCGGATCTCGCCAAGCACCGGCAACGGAAAGGATTTGATCGAGGCAATCGGTAAATGGGTTGCCGCATCACCCCGATGGGCCAGTGCTCGGCAATCGAGTCAGGACTCTGGGCTTCGTATATTGCTGGTCTGCTTATTGCAACTCGTATAGGCTCACCGGTGGGCTTGAACGGGGTCAAGGCGATGAGCCATCGGCACACAATGACGGCGGATCTGGCATTGTCGTCACATTTGTGGCGTGTGCCGGACGGCTCGGTATTCGGAATTTGGTGGGCGACGCCCGGGACGGATCTGCCGACATTCAGCGGCGCGCACTACCTCCGAGAGAAGGGGCCAGCATGAGTACCAATCTGCCCTTGCCGGAACTGGTCCGAGCGGCAGCGGCCGGCGACCAGGAAGCCTGGAGCAAGCTTGTCGTCAAATACATTCCGCTGGTCTTCTCGATCGTCCATCGGTATCGGTTGACGCAGACCGACGCGCAGGACGTCAGCCAAACCCTCTGGCTGCGTTTGCTCGAACACCTCGGTGACGTGCGCGATCCGATGGCGTTGCCGGGGTGGATCTCCGTGACCACCAAGAACGAGACGCTGCGATTGCTCAAGGCCCGAAGCCGCAGCGTTCAGGTTGATCCACTGAGCAGCCCGATTCTCGATCGAGGTGCAGACGGGAAAGCATCCGACGAGGATCTGCTCCGTTCGGAGCGTCGGCAGATGGTCCGGGACGGGCTCGACGAGCTTGCCCCGAAACAACGTGCCCTGCTCCTGCTGCTTGTCCAGGACCCCCCGTTGACCTACCAGGAGATTTCCCGTCTGCTCGATATCCCGGTCGGCAGCATCGGACCCACCCGCGCCAGATATCTCGACAGCCTCCGAGCGACGGCGGCCATGCGCGACTATTTCGCCACCGAGAAGTGACGTCCGGACCAGGTCCTGGATGGGAACCGCCACAAGTTCAACTTTCCGCCACGGCCGGTGCGAATCAGAGCCGGCCGGCGATCCGCAGGATCGCGGCAACCGACCGGTCGACGTCCTGCTCGGTGGTCGAGAAGTTGGACACCGAGATGCGCATCAGGCGGCGGCCGTGCCAGCTGGTGCCGCCCAGCCAACACGTCCCGTCGAGCTGCACGCCCTCGATGACGGCGTCGGTTTTTTCGTCCGACCCGAACCCGACCAGCACCTGATTGAGCACAACATCGTTGACGACCTCCGCGCCGCCCGCGGTCAGCCCGTCGGCGAACCGGCGGGCCAGAAGGCAGCAGCGGTCGACCAGATCCCGGACGCCATCGCGACCCAGTTCGCGCAGCGCTGCCCACACCGCGAAACCCCTTGCCCGGCGCGAGGACTCAAGCACGAAATCGGACGGCGTCGGTACCGCTCCCGAGCCCACCAGGTAGGACGCGGTGTACGACGCGGCCGCGACGTGCTCCGCCGGGTGCGCGCAGAAGACAAACCCCGAGTCGTACGGCACGTTCAGCCACTTGTGCCCGTCCGTGCCCCAGGAGTCCGCCAGCTCGATGCCGTCCACCAGACCCCGAGTGTCCGGGCTGGCCGCCGCCCACAGCCCGAAGGCGCCGTCGACGTGCACCCAGCCGCCGTGCTCCGCGGCGATCGCGGCCCCGGCCCGGAGATCGTCGCACGCGCCGGTGTTGACGTTCCCGGCCTGCAGGCAGACGATCGTCGGCCCGGCCGGACCGGCCGCCAGCACCCGGCGTAGGTCGTCGGTATCCATCGCCGCCATTGGCATCGGCGGCGACCGGTTCGACGATGGCGCTGCCGAAACCCAGCAACCGCAGCGACCGATCGATGGTGGCGTGCCGTTCCACGCCC
Organism: uncultured Actinomycetota bacterium; assembly: GCA_963695045.1. Lineage (GTDB taxonomy): Bacteria > Actinomycetota > Actinomycetes > Mycobacteriales > Nakamurellaceae > Nakamurella. The sequence goes on along the minus strand of CAVOFW010000015.1, from coordinate 109,764 downwards.
GCGATCACCCGCACCCGAGGTGCCCCCATCAGCCCGTCCCGCTCCACGTCCCAGCCGGCGCCGGCCAGCACATGATGGCGTCCGACGGCCAGCCCGACGGTGTTCGCCGCCTGCGCACCGGTGACGAAACCGACCGAGGCGGTCGGCGGGATGCCGAGCAGTTCCTTGAGCCAGCCGCCGGCCACCTCCTCCGCGACCGAGGCGGCCGGTGCGGCCAGCGCGTTGAACGCGACCTGATCCCACCCCGCGGCCAGCATGTCGGACGCGGCCGCCGCCGGCAGGGAGCCGCCGATCACGAACCCGAAGAACCTGGGTCCGGCGGTCGCCACCAGGCCTGGCTCTGCCGCCTGGATCAGGTCGTCGAGGACCTGACCCGGCGGTGTCGGGCGTTCCGGTAGCGGCCCGCCGAGCGAGCGGCGGAGCGCGTCCAGGTCGGGCGGCGGGGCGACCGGACGGTCCGGCAACGTGCCGCGATAGTCGGCCGCCGCGGTTGCCGCGCGCTGGAACAGGTCCGCGTACGTATTGTTGCTGCTTGAATCACCCACGGCAGCACGGTACGCCCAAGGGCTCACGGGGCCAGCGGAACGTACGGCGCGACGACCGGGGTCTGGCCGGTCCAATTCAGCACGGTGGACTGGGCGGCGGGACCGGAGATGATGTCCACCGCGTTCGGATCCTTGGTGTCGGTGTCCTGCGACGGAATGCCGGAGTCCCAGTCGCCGGCGCCGCCGCCGAAGCGGAATTGACCGATGAAGGACGGGCAGGTTGTGCCGGCCCAGCATTGCTGGCCGTAGACGGGGCGGACGTTGCCGATGCCCTCGCCATCGTCGGCATCGCTGAACATCGACACCTGATAGGTCGCGGCGGAGAGGTCAGTGGTCCCGAAAACCGTTGCGGGGATGGTGATGACGATCTGGTGGCTGACCGGAATGACCTGCAGGTCGGCGGCGCCGATCTTTCGCCAGGTCGGGGCCGTAGACGCCCTCACCGTAGGTGCTGGTGTCGTGCCGGCCGTCGGCGACAATCGCCTGCGACCAGGGCGCCGCGGCGGCCATGTTCGTGCCCGGCAACAACGGTGTCGCGATCGTCGATGGGTCGGCGCTGTCGTGGACGTAGACGTTGAGCCGTTGGGTGCTCATGCCGTTGCCGCCGAACGGGTTCGTGATGGCGCCGAGCGTGCGGGCGACCATCCGGACGTTGGCGCCGTCGGTGTAGACGTCGAAATTGGTCAGGTCGAAGCTCCCGGGATTGAACGCTCCGTTCGTCGGGTAGACGTAGCTGCCGGGTCCGTTGTCATCGCCGGTGGGGTCGGTGATGCCGCCGACCCGGTTGCCGAAGGCCGAGACGTTCCGGATCTGCGTGGCGGTGCCGCCATCGCTGCCGACCGCGGCGATGACCAGCTGGTTGCTGGTCGCGGTCAGTGTCAGCGGGACGTCGAACGCACCCTGGGTCAGCGTCACCTGCTGCTTCACGCCGTTGACCGAGAGGTAGACGGCGGCGGCGGAAGTGGTTCCCGTGACGTGGATGTCGCGGGATGCGGCGGTGCTGAGATCGGTCGGGGCCGGTCACCTCGAGGTCGGGTGCGGCGGGTGTCTGCCCGGTGGCGTAGCGGTCGGCGACGATCGATGGCGTTTCCACGGGCTTTCCGCTGGCGATGCCCTGGGCCAGGCGGACGAACTGCGCGGTGGCCCACGCCAAAGGCGCCGCAGAACCGGTGCCCTTCCCGAAGACGTGGTTGAAGCCCGTCGGGTCCGCCTGATCCCAGATCTGTTCGGGAATCAGGTATCCCGAGTTGGCGGTGTTGGCCATGGTCTGCAGGTACGGCAGGGCGTCCCCGCCGTTGGCCAGCACATATTCACCGCGTTCGCCGCTGAGCAGCGGCCAGGGCCGGCCGATCCCGACGCCGGTCCACGGTGCGCCGTCGGCGGTTTCGCCGTACCCGTCGAAGGTGTACCGCTTCCAGGTGTCCCCGGACGGGGTGGCGACCTTGATGCTCTGGTCCACCGCGGTCAGCGAGTGCGCGACGTACGGATCGTTCGGTGCCTTGACGCCGAGCCGGGTCAGCTCGAGGAAACCGGCGTCGACGATGGCGTTCTCCGGGTGCACTCCGGCGCCGTTGGCCCAGTTCCGGGTGGTGCCGTCGTCCGGGTTGCCGTTCGTGGTGATCCGCACGTAGTACTTGCCGTCGGACAGGTTGCCGGTGGTCGTGTACGTCCAGGACTCGATCTGGCGTTGCCAGGAATCTGCGGTTGCCTGATAGATCGCGGCCCCCGATGCGTCGCCGACCTTGCTGGCGATGGCCGCGGCCGCAGTGAGCCCGGCGATCTCGTCCGCGATGGTGGACGGGGAGTAGCCACCGGTCTCCTCCCACCGCTCCTGTGGGGTGACGGGGCCGTTGGCGACGAGATAGTCGGCGGCTCTTGCGATGTGGCTCGTGTAGAAGGCCGGGTCGAACCGGCCGGTCTGCCAGGCCAGGATGATGGGGAAGGCGGTCTCGTCCAGCTGGACGTTGGTCTGGTCGGGGGTGCCGTCGACCGTCGAGTTCTGCGGGAAATGCCCGTCCGGGAGTTGTTGCCGGGTGAACAGCCAGTTCACCGCGCGGTTGGCCGCGGCGGTGTCTCCGGCCGCGAGCAGGGAGCTGACCTGCTGGTATTCGTCGCGAGCCCAGACGAAGTGGTAGCCGTTGCCGCCGCCTCCGGCCCCGGTGGCGTCGACCGCCTGTCCCCAGGGAAACGTCAGCGATGCGATGAAGGCGCCCCGTTGGGTCTTGTCCTCGTGGGCCTTGATGGTCATCACCGAGGCCAGGTACTGGCGGGCGAGTGCGTCGCTGAGCCCGGCGGGGACCGGTTTGAGCTGGCTCAGAGCGGTCTTCCAGCCGTGTTGGTAGGCGGCCCTGGTCAGCGCGAATGGGGTTCGGGCGCTGACCGCGGCGACCCGTTTCGCTTGGCTGGCGGTAGGACCGAAGCCGATTGCCAACGTCAGGGCGGTGCTCCGCCCGCGGACGGGGATCTCTGCAATCTGGCTGATGTTCCCGGGCCCTGCCTTCGGGTAGGTGGTGTCGAGTCTGTTATCCGCGGCCAGGTCCAGCCACGGATCGGACGCTTCGCCGACATACCCCGTTGAGGTCTGCTTGAACCCGATCGAGGAGACCAGGGCGCTGGCCACCGGGGTGCCGGTCACGTGGGTATCGGTCGAGACCAGGGCGTCACGGCTCGACTGCCCGGAGTCGTTGCCCGAGTCGCCGGCCAGTGACGGGTCGTACAGCGTGTAGAGGCGGTACCTGCCGCCGTCCAGGGAATCGAAGCGGACGTCGATATCGACGCTGGATCTGGCCGGGTCGGTGATGTAGGTCTTGGTCAACCGCCAGCGGCTCTGGCTATCCGTGGAGATCTGTTGGTAGGTGAGCGATGTCCGGTCCGACAGGGTGCTGGTGCGGTCGACCGTCGCGTCGGTTTCGCGCTGGGTGAACGTCTTCCCGTCGGTCACCGCGAATTGCAGTTCCCGGACGTTGGGGGTGTTCCCGTTCGGGTAGTAGACCTCGCTCATCGTGCCGCCGGTCAGGGTGTACCAGACCTTCGACGCGGTGGTCGTCGAGGTGCCCAGCCCTTCCTTGTCCCCGGTCGTCCAGGTGGCCGATGCACCGGGCCCGCCGGGTGCGTCGGCCGGTGGCGGGGTCGCGCCCGCCGTGCCGGCGACACCGACGGTGGTGATCATCAGCGCCGCCGCGACGACGGCTGTCAAACCCGATCGACGGCAACCTTTCGACGATGCGCGCAGCGCCCGCTCGAACACTGGACAAGACGACTCCTCCTGGGTTCATCAACGCAATTGATCAACGGGTTTAATAAAGTGTGCTGATAGTATTGCCGGGCTGCATCGTCGTCAAGGGGAGGCAAGTGACCGGCCGGGAACAGACCGCGACATCGCCGCTGCTGCGACGGTTGAATGCGGTGACCGTGCTCAACGTGCTGCGCAGGTCCGGCGCGCTGACCGGCGCCGAACTCATGGACGCGACCGGGCTGTCGCGGCCGACCGTGCACACCGTGTGCGATCAGCTGATCGCTCTTGGCTGGGTGTCAGAACTCGAAGGACGACGGCCGGCCAACCGAACCGGGACCGGGCGGCCGGCGCGGTGCTACGAACTCAACGCCAACGCCGGGTGCGTCATCGGGATGGATCTGGGCGCCAACAAGGTCACTGCGGTGTTGGCGAATCTGCGCGGCGATTCACTTGCGGAGACCACCCGCGTGTTCTCCGGCGAACACGCGGACGCCAAGGAGCGGATCGGCACCGCGCGGCGAGTGATCACCGCGCTACTCGGTGCCGCCGGTGTTCCAGCCACCGCGCTGCTCACCGTCGCCATCGGTGTTGCCGCACCGGTCGACGATCAAGGCCGGGTGATCGCCAAGGAGTCGTACCTGCCGGGAATGGCCGGCACCGATGTCCGAGCCAGGATCGGTCGGGGTGCCGCGTGGACCGTCATCCTGGAGAACGACGCCAACCTGGCCGTTCTCGGGGAACGGTGGCGTGGAGTCGCCACTGGTCACGAAAATGTGGTCCTGCTGCTGGCCGGCGAGCGGCTCGGTGCCGGCCTGTTCCTGGGCGGCCGACTCATCCGCGGCGCCAGCGGGAGCGCCGGGGAAATGGCGTTCCTCGAACTCGTCAACGAGGTCGGCAACACCGATGCGATCGGCGGGATGGCGCGCGCACTCGGCCGCGAGCGGGTCCGCGCGGCCGATCCATCGCTGCCGCCCTCGGCCGGCTCGTTGCTGGCCCTGTCCCGCCGGGACCCGGACCGGGTGGAGGCCGAGACCGTTTTTGCGGCGGCCCGCGCGGGAGACCCGATGGCGCTGGACGTGATCACCGGGATCGCGGACCGGATGGCCCGGGTGATCGCCGTCTTCGGCACCCTGCTGAACCCGGACCTGGTGGTGATCGGCGGCGCGGTGGCTGCCTCGGCGGACCTGCTGATGGAGCCCATAGCCGGGCGGCTCCCGGGGTACACCTCGACCCCGCCACTGGTGTTGGCGACTGGTCTGGGCGATCACGGCGTGGTGACCGGAGCGATCAGATTGGCGCTCGACAGGGTCGAATCAACGATGCTCCTCGATGACCTCCGGGACGCCGAAGAGGCCTGACGCCCCCGACTTGTGGTCACCACGGCCGGCCGAGCATGCCCGGCGGCGCGAGCGCTGGTTGACAGGCGCCTACCCTGGTCCCGGAAGCCACGACGAGGTGGCCGCCGGGTCACGGATCGTCGGATGGAAGATGCCGGGCGAGGTCCTGGCCAAGCCAGCAATCCAGCAATCCAGCACGAGGAGCCACATGCCTGACAGGTCGGCCGAGTTGCCCACGTCTTCGGCAGTGCCCGCTGCTCCGGGAGTGCCCGCTTCCTCGGCACGCAGTGCCCCGACGATGCTGCCCACTCCCGCCGTGCCGTCGCGCACTCCCGCGCTGCCAGAGCGGGCGGCCGGACCGACGCCATCGGCGATGCGTCGTGCGCTGCGCCGGGCCCGGGACGGCGTGGCGCTGGACGTCACCGAGGCGACGGTGCTGCTGCACGCCTCCGGTGACGACCTGGTCGACCTGTGCGCCAGCGCCGCCCGGGTGCGGGACGCACGACTGGCCAACGCCGGCCGCCCCGGCGTCGTCACCTACTCGAAGAAGGTGTTCATCCCGCTGACCCGGCTGTGCCGGGACCGTTGCCACTACTGCACGTTCGTCACCGTGCCCGGCCGGCTGCCGGCCGCGTACCTGTCGCCGGACGAGGTCCTGGAGATCGCCCGGCAGGGCGCGGCGCTGGGCTGCAAGGAGGCGTTGTTCACCCTCGGCGACCGGCCGGAGGACCGCTGGCCGCAGGCCAGGGAATGGCTGGACAGCCACGGCTACGACAGCACCCTGGCGTACCTGCGGGCGATGGCGATCCGGGTGCTGGAGGAGACCGGGCTGCTGCCGCACCTGAACCCCGGGGTGATGACCTGGGAGGAGATGCAGCGGCTCAAGCCGGTGGCCCCGTCGATGGGGATGATGCTGGAGACGACGTCGACGGCCATCTTCACCGAGCCGGGCGGCGCGCATTTCGGGTCGCCGGACAAGGATCCCGCGGTCCGGCTGCGGGTGCTGCAGGACGCCGGGCGCAGCACGATCCCGTTCACCACCGGCATTCTCGTCGGCATCGGGGAAACCATCGCGGACCGGGCGGAGTCGCTGTTCGCGATCCGCCGCACCGCCCGGCAGTACGGCGCGATCCAGGAAGTGATCGTGCAGAACTTCCTGGCCAAGCCGGACACCGCGATGCGGTCGGCCCCGGACGCCGGCCGGGACGAATACCTGGCCGCGATCGCGGTCGCCCGGATCGTGCTCGGCCCCGGGGTCTGCATCCAGGCGCCGCCGAACCTGTCCGACCCCGGCGAGCTGGCCGGGCTGCTGGCCGCGGGCATCGACGACTGGGGCGGGGTGTCGCCGCTGACCCCCGACCATGTGAACCCGGAACGCCCGTGGCCGCAACTGGACGAGTTGGCCGCGCTGACCGCCAGTGGCGGGTTCGAGCTGCGGGAGCGGCTCACCGCGCACCCGTCCTACGTGCTGACCGGCGAGCCGTGGCTGGACCCCCGGGTGCTGCCGCACGTCCGGGCGCTGCACGACCCGGTGACCGGGCTGGCCGCGGAAGGCGTTATCCCGCAAGGCCTTCCGTGGCAGGAGCCGGACCCGGAGTGGGGCAGCGCCGGCCGCGTCGACCTGCACACCGAGATCGACACCCAGGGCCGGATCACCGAGACCCGCAGCGACTTCGACGCCGCCTACGGCGACTGGGACGTGCTCCGCGAGGAGGTGCTGGCCCGCCCGTCCCGGACGCTGCCGGCCGCGCTGGACGCCGACGTGAAGGCCGCGCTGCTGGCCGCGGAGCGGGACCCGGCCGGGTTGACCGACGCGCAGGCGCTGGCGCTGATGCAGTCCGACGGCCCCGCGCTGGAGGCGCTGTGCGCGCTGGCCGACGACCTGCGCCGGGACGTCGTCGGCGACGACGTCACCTACGTGGTGAACCGGAACATCAACTTCACCAACGTCTGCTACACCGGCTGCCGGTTCTGCGCGTTCGCGCAGCGCCGGACCGACGCCGACGCGTTCACCCTGTCGCTGGACGAGGTGGGCAAACGCGCGGACGAGGCGTGGGCCGCCGGGGCCACCGAGGTGTGCCTGCAGGGCGGCATCCATCCGGACCTGCCGGGCACCGCGTACTTCGACATCGCCGCCGAGATCCGCCGCCGGCAACCGGATCTGCACATCCACGCGTTCTCCCCGATGGAGATCATCAACGGCGCGTCCCGCACCGGGATGTCGATCCGCGACTGGCTGATCAAGGCCAGGGAGTCCGGGCCTGGACTCGATTCCCGGGACCGCCGCCGAGATCCTCGACGACGACGTCCGGTGGATCCTGACCAAGGGCAAGCTGCCGACCGCGAAGTGGATCGAGGTGGTCAGCACCGCGCATCAGGTCGGGCTGCGGTCCAGTTCGACGATGATGTACGGGCACGTCGACACCCCGGCGCACTGGGTCGCGCACCTGCGGGTGCTGGCCCGGATCCAGGACGAGACAGGCGGTTTCACCGAGTTCGTGGCGCTGCCGTTCGTGCACCAGAACTCGCCGATCTACCTGGCCGGGGTCGCGTCCGCCGGTCCGAGCCTGCGGGACAACCGGGCCGTGCACGCGATGGCCCGGATCATGCTGCACGGCCGGATCGACAACATCCAGACGTCCTGGGTGAAGCTCGGCGTCGATGGTTGCCGGGCCGTGCTGCAGGGCGGCGTGAACGACCTCGGCGGCACGCTGATGGAGGAGACCATCTCGAGAATGGCCGGCTCGCAACACGGTTCGGCGAAATCGGTGGCCGACCTGGAGGCCATCGCCGCGTCCGCCGGCCGGCCCGCCCGGCAACGCAGCACCCTGTACGGCGAGGTGTCGGCGGAGCGGATCGCGGCCGGCCGGCGCGGCGGAAGGTTGGTGCTGCCGATCACCGTGGGCTGACCAGGTTCGCTCGGGTCAGACGACGTTGAGAACTAGCAGGATCAGCGACCGGTTCTCCCGCGCGGTGCACCGGTTCGCCGAGACCGAGGGCATTGAGTGGGTCGACTTCGTCAAGGGTGAGCGGAAGGACGACGTCATGCAGGAACGCCTCGAAGGGCTTCACCGCACCGGAGGGGGTGGTGTTCATCGGGCGGGCGCAGGAGAAGAACTCCGTGTTCCGCACTGAGAAGCGGCGTCACCCGGACGGGTCGACGTATCCGTGGATCGTGAAGAGCACCGGGGTGATCAACCAGTTCTACTTCTATTGCGTGGACACCGATTTCGGGCCGTTCTTCCTGAAATTCTGTTCCTATTTCCCCTATACCGGCAAACTTTGCATCAACGGAAATCATTGGGCTCAGCGCCAGGCCGCGAAGGCGGGGATCGATTTCACCGCGATGGACAACGCGTTCGCCGCTGTGGAGGACCCGGCCGAGTTGCAGCAGATCTGCGACCGACTCGGCCCTGTGCAGATCCAGGCGTTGCTGGACAAGTGGTTGGCGATCCTGCCGAATCCGTTCACCGAGGCGGACACCGACGCCGGGTACCGGTATCAACTGTCGATCCAGCAGGCCGAGTTCTCGCTGACCCAGATGCTGGACAACCCGGTGTCCGGGCGGGTGTTCTTCGAGGAGGTGATCCGGGAGAATCTGGACATCGGCCGCCCGGATCAGGTCGGGCTGATCTTCGACCGCGGCCTGCGGCGGCGTGGTCCCCGTCCGACGCCGGGCCGGTTCCGGACCCGGGTGATCACCGAGGGCGTCACCCCGAGCCTGCACGTCGACTATAAGAAGACCTCGATCAAGCAGTACCACAAGTCAGGGAGGGCGCTGCGGACGGAGACGACCATCAACGACACCCGCGACTTCGACATCGGGAAACGGCTCACGAATCTGCCCGTCCTGCGGGAGATCGGCTTCCCCGCCAACCGACGCCTGCTGCGCGTCCAAACACTGAGTCACGACCCGATCACCGGCATCGACGTCCTGCACACCATCACCGACCCCGTCACCACCGACAACGGCACCCGCATCCCGGGGCTACGGCTCGGTCAGTCGGATCGAGTGCCCGCAGGTCGTCGGGTCGCGGATTGCCTGGGCCAGCGCGGTGCGCGGCGATCACCAGGTCGCCGGTCTGCTGGGGGCGAGCGAGCAGGACGATGACGCGGCGGTCGCCATGATCGAGTTGGATCAGCGGTCCGGCGTCCAGCGTGACTCCGGGAGTCACGCAGCGCTGCCGGCATCGGATCGGCCGAGTCGGCGTCACTGAATCCGCGACGCACACTTTGTTAGGATCTCGGTGTGGAACAGTTTGATCGCGTCGAGCCGGTGCTCATGGTGCGTGACGTGAGCCAAGCCTTGGCTTTCTACGCCCAGCTCGGGTTCGAGGAGGTCTTTCGCGACGACGATCCCGCACCGATGTTTGCGATGGTGGCGCGCGATGCGGCGTGTCTTGCGATGCAGTGGCACGACTATGAAGGCGTCGCCGGCGATCGACCTGTCCTGCGGTTTCCGACGCAAGACGTTGACGCCCTATCGGAGGAGTTCGGGGGGGTTGTCGATCGCACCGAGGTCACCGACACCAGCTGGGACACACGTGAGTTCCATGTGCGCGATCCGGACGGCAACGGCCTGCAGTTCTACGCCGACTTGTAACTCCGTTGACATCGATCGCTGATCGGCAGCATGCCGCCCAACGTTGGACGGGCTACTTCGAGGTATTCACCCTCGGCGCGTTGGCCTTCATCGTCGTGCTGGCCCTCGGCGGGTACTGGTGGGGCGAGTCTCGCCGCCCAGCCGAGCGGTCAGTCGGCCAGCAGGTTCCCGAGACCGTCTGAAACGAATCGTGCCGGGTTGGCATGGGCCGGGTCCTTTCGGACCCGGCCCGTTCGCCGCTCCGGCCGGGGCGTCAGCTGATCCAGGCGGTGGTGTCCGGCGGCAGCACGGTCTCGTCATCCAACGGACTGCTGGTCAGCACAACCCCAGCCGGCAACGGAACCGGTTCGGCGCCGAAGTTGGTGATCGACTCCCAGCCGCCCGGACGCCGGAAGTGCAGCACCGTGTCGCCGAGATCGTCGAGCCACTCGAGCTCCTCGCCGCCCTGCAGCTTCCGGCGCAGGCTCAGCGCCCGCCGGTACAGGCTCAGCGTCGATGACGGGTCGTCGTCCTGCGCCTGCACCGACTCCGGCCCGAACCAGGCCGGTTGCGGCAGGTGCGCAGAGCCGGTGCCGAAGCCGAAGGATGGCCCGTCGATGGTCCACGGCAGCGGCACCCGGCAGCCGTCGCGGCCCTTCTCCACGCCCTGCGAACGGAAATACGCGGGGTCCTGCATGGCGTCGGCCGGCAGGTCGCCGACCTCGTGCAGGCCGAGTTCCTCGCCCTGGTACAGGTAGCCGGACCCGGGCAGCGCCAGCATCAACAGGGTCGCGGCGCGGGCCCGGCGGATGCCAAGAGCGACGTCCAGCTCCGGGGTCGTGCCGTCGCTCAGCAGCCAGGCATGCCCGTTCTGGTGCTTGCCCTGGGCGGCCTTGGGCAGGCCGTAGCGGGTGGCATGCCGGACCACGTCGTGGTTGGAGAACACCCAGGTGGACGACGCCCCGGACTGCCGGGCATCGGTCAGGTTGTGGGTGATGATCCGGCGGAAGCTCGCGGCGTCGAAGTCGGACTGCAGCAGGTCGAAGTTGAACGCCTGGCCCAGCCCCTGCGGGCTGGCGTAGCGGGCCCGCCGGCTGGCGTGCACCCAGGCCTCGGCGACGGCCGTGCGCGGCGGGTCGTATTCGTTGAACACCTGCCGCCATTCGGCGTAGATCTCGTGCACCTCGTCCCGGTCCTCGAACGGGTGGCTGCCGTGCGGCAGGTTCTCCAGGTCGAGGGACGCCCGGTCCGGGAACGGTTCGCGCAGGTCCTTCACCAGCTGATGGGCCACGTCGACCCGGAACCCGTCGACGCCCCGGTCGGCCCAGAACCGCAGCGTGGTCAGGAAGTCGTCACGCACCTCGCGGTTGTCCCAGTTGAGGTCCGGCTGTTCCTTGGCGAACAGGTGCAGGTACCACTGACCGTCCGGGACCCGCTCCCAGGCCGATCCGCCGAACATCGACGGCCAGTCCGACGGCGGCTGCGCGCCGTCCGGGCCCTTGCCGTCCCGGAAGATGTACCGGTTCCGTTCAGGCGAGCCCGGCGCCGCGGCCAGCGCCTGACGAAACCACTCGTGCCGGTTGGAGGTGTGGTTGGGCACGATGTCCACGATCAGCTTGAGCCCGGCCGCGTGCAGGGCGCCGATCATCTCGTCGAAGTCGTCCAGCGTGCCCAGTTTCGGGTCGACGTCGCGGTAGTCGTCGACGTCATACCCGCCGTCGGCCAGTGCGGAGGGATAGAACGGGCTGAGCCAGACGGCGTCGATGCCCAGCGAGGCCAGGTAGCCCACCCGCGAGGTGATGCCCTTGAGGTCGCCGATGCCGTCGCCGTTCGCGTCGGCGAAGCTGCGCGGGTAGATCTGGTAGACCACGGCCTGCCGCCACCAGTTCGGATCCGCTGCAACGTCGACGGGGGTGCTGAGAGGTGTTGTCATATCTGGGATTTCCATTTCTCGTTGGTGGGATGGCTACTTGACGGCACCGCGCATGACGCCGGACATCACCCAGCGCTGCGAGAAAAGATAGGCGATCAGGACGGGTCCCATGGCCATCAGGTAGGAGGCGAAGGCGACGCCGTAATTGGTGTTGAACTGGCCCTGGAACAGCAGCTGAACCACCGGCAGGGTCTGCAGCGCGGGATCGGCGATCATCATTTGCGGGAGCAGGAAATCGTTCCAGGCGCCGAGGAACGCGAAGATGCCGACGGTGGCATTCATCGGGTGCCAGCAGCGGGAAGATGATCTTCCAGAAGACCTGCCAGGTGCTCGCCCCGTCCAGCCGGGCGGACTCCTCCAGCTCGGAGGGAAGCGATCGGATGAAGGCGATGTACAGCAGCGAGAAGAAGGAGATCCCGCCGACGATGTGCAGGATCGTCACCCCGACCGGGCTGTCGATGCCCAGCAGGGCGGTCTGCCGGATGAGCGGCAGGATGATCACCGGGAACGGGATGAACAACGCCGACAGCAGATAGATGTAGGAGATCTTGAAGAACCGGTGCTCCCAATTCCGGGCGATGGCATAGGCCACCAGCGAACTGGCCAGCACCGCACCGAGCACGGTGACCACGGTGATCAACGCGGTGACCAGGAACGCCGTCGGGAAGTGCGTCAGGGTGTAGGCGTCGGAGAAGTTGCTCCACTGCACCGGGTTCGGCAATTCGAACCCGGACCCGTTGGCGATCTGCTCGGGCGTCTTGAGTGCCATCACGATGGAGAAGTACAGCGGCACCAGGACTGTCAGGGACGCCACCAGCATCAGCGCGGTGATCCACCAGTTGACCGTGAAGCCCTCGCGTTCTGCTCGACGCCGGCGGCGCGGAAGGGGTGCTGGTTCGGCCAGCTGCGGGCGGTGTCTGGACGGTGGTGGTCATCAGAGTGCAACCCCTCGGCGTTGGATGATGCGCAGCTGCATGAGCGAGATGATCAGGGTGATCACGAAGTAGATGACCGCATTGGCCATCTGGTAGGCGTAGTCGCCGCCGGTGAAGCCGGAGAAGATCTTCATGGCGACCGAGATGGTGGCGGTGCCAGGGCCGCCGCCGGTCAACGCGACGATGATCTCGTAGGCGCCGAGGAAGCCCTTGAAGCCGAGGATGATGTTGATGAACAGGTACCCGACCATCAGCGGCAACGTCAGGCTGCGGAATTGCCGCCAGGCGCCGGCGCCGTCCAGGGACCCGGCCTCGTAGATGTCGGTGGGTATCGCCTGCAATCCGGCCAGGTAGATGATGATGGTGCCTGGGGCGGCCTGCCAGACGGTGACGATGACAATGGCCAGCCACGCCCATTTCTCGTTGGCCAGAATGCTGGTGGCCAGCGGGGTGATGCCGAGTTTCTCGGCGATGGTCGGCAGCGAGGTGGAGAACAGGAAGTTGAAGACATACGCCACGATCAGCGCCGACATCACCATCGGGATGAAGAAGATCCCGCGGATGCCGGTGCGCCACTTGATCTTCGCATTCAGCCCCAAGGCAACGGCCATGCCGACGATGTTGACCGTGATCGTGCACACGATGGCCAGGAAGAACGTGAACACGTAGGGCTGCAGGACGGTCGGGTCATGGAAGATGTTGATGTAATTTTTGAGCCCGATGAATTCCCAGGCGCCGTAGCCGGCGTAGTTGGTGAAACTGAAGAATGCGCCGATCAGGGCCGGCAGGGTGATGAAGAACCCGAAGACGACCAGGACCGGGATGATCATCCAGTAGTAGGCGCGATCGACCTTGCCGCGGGCGGGCGCGACCGGTGCCGGGCGGGCGTCGGTGAATGCGTCATATTCGGCGGCGGGCAACACCGCAGGTTCGTTGGCGGACATCAGCTGTTCTCCTCCTGGTCGCCTGCGACGTGCTCGCCTGGCGCGATTGAACTCATTTGGCGGTCCGTTCGGCGACCCGTTGCCAGTCGGCATCCAGGGTGGACAGGAATGCGCCGGCGTCCCGATCGATCGCGAAGGCCTGCACGTAGTTGTCCTTGGTGATCGACGCCGGCAGGTAGGTGGTGATGCCCTGATAGAACTTGCCCGCCTCGATCAACGGTGCGAGCCCGGCCAGTTGCGGGTTCTGTTGCGGGGGCGCGTCGGCGAGCGTGGAGAAGGCCGCGTTCTCGGCGTTGTACTTGTTGATCACGTCGGGCTGCATGAGGTAGTTGACGAACCTTTGCGCGGCGTCCAGGTGCTTGGTGCCGTTGACGATGGACAGCGCCATGTCGACGTTGACCCTGGCCTTGGTGTCGTCCGGATTGTTCGTCATCGGCAACGCGAAGGTCCCGACGTTGACGTTCGGGTTGGCCTTGACCAGTTCGGACAGCGCCCACGGACCCTGCAGGTACATGGCGGCCTGACCGGCCGCGAAGGCGGCGTTGCCGTCCGAGTAGGAACGCGAGGCCGGCGTCGGGCTGGCTGTAGGACAGCAACTGCTGCATGGCCGTGGTCACCGGAGTCAGCGACTTCTCGAACGACACCGGCGAATCGGGCCCGACGCTGCTGCCCTCGGCATTCAGTTGGTCGTAGAACTGCTGCACGTCGATCAGGCCGCCGGCGGCGTAGTCGAAGGCGCCCTGGTTGACCGTCCAGCCGTCCTTGAACGTGCCGTAGATCGGGGTGACGCCGTTCGCCTTGAACGTCTCGCACGCCTGCACGAACTCGTCCCAGGTGGTGGGCACGGCCACCCCGTACTGGGCGAAGATGTCCTTGTTGTAGATCACCCCGGCGGCGGTGAGCGAGAACGGCAGCGCGGCGGTCTGGCCGTCGTACTGGCCCCAGTCGTTGACCAGCTGCTGGATGTTGGGGTCGACCGTCGCGGCGACGGGCATTCCGGACAGATCCGCGAAGATTCCGCGCTTGGTGAAGTCCGCGGTGATGGAGTTGGACCCGCGGGTCACCACGTCCGGCGGGTCGTTCCGGATCAGGCCGGGCACGAAGTTGCCCTCGTTGAAGTCCTGGACGACCTTGATGTCGGGGTTCTGGGCCTCGAAGTCGGCGATCACTCCGTCGAAGTACTGCACGACCTCACGCTTGTTCTGCATGAACTTCAGGGTGGTGACGCCGTCGCTGGACGAGCTCGAGCAGCCGACGAGGGAAGCGCCGGCGAGCAGGGCGACGGTCGCGACGGCGATCAGCGACCGGCGGCCGCGTCGTGGATGGGTGCTCTTGGTCCCGGCTTGCTGGGACGCTTGGTGCTCGGTTGCGGCGGGTGTCACTGGAGGTCTCCAGTGTCTGCGAGACGGTGGGCTGGGTGTCACCGGCACTCCTTCGTTGGAGATGGCAGGGAAGTTCCCTGAGGTCGGAGCCGAACAAGAGATGATTTATGACCTAAATTTAGGACCTGGATGTAGAGTGTGGCCTCAACCAGCGCGGAGGTCAAGAGGCAAATGACGGAATCTTTGGCAGCGACACCACCGTTGATCCGCCGGGTCAACCTCGGCAAGGTGCTGGCCGTCCTGTCGGCCGCCGACGGTCCCCTCACCGGAACCGATCTGATTTCGGTCACGGGCTTGACCCGGGCCACCGTGCACGCCGTGTGCAACGACCTGATCCGGCTGGGCTGGGTGCGCGAACTGGAATCCCGCCGTGGATCAGCGGGCCAGGAAACCAGCAGTGCGATGGGGCGGCCCTCCCGGTGGTTCGGGTTCAACGAGCGCGCCGGTTTCGTGCTGGGTGTCGACATCGGCGCGCACAGTTCGACGCTGCTGCTGGCCGATCTACGCGGGACCACACTTGCGGCCGAACGGGTGCTCGTCGAGCCCGACGAGACGGTCGCCCAGCAGGGTCTGCGGGTGCAGCAGGCCGCACGGCGGGCGGCGAGCAGCTCTGGGGTCAGGATCGACGAGATTCTCGTCATCGCCATGGGTTTCGCCGCTCGAGTGGATCGGGCCGGACAGGTCGATCTCGCAGAGCGTCGTCGACCAGGCCAACTACGACGCCCGGCGGGAGGCATTGACCGAACTTGTCGGCGCGACCGTGCTGGCCGAGAACGACGCCAACCTCGCCGCGCTCGGCGAAAGGTGGCGCGGAGTTGCGCAGGGCGTCGACGATCTGGCCGTGCTGCTGACGGGCGAACGGATCGGTGCCGGTCTGATCGAATCCGGCCGGCTGCTGCACGGGAGCCAGGGCGGGGCCGGCGAGATGGCCTACCTGGATCGAGTGGAAGGGGTGGGGAACGCCGACGGGATCGCGCTGCTCGCCCGGTTGTGGGGAGCGGCGGCGGTAACTGCTGCACCGGCGACGGCGATCGGGAAGCTGGCCGGTGGCGTGCCAGATGCCGTCACCGCCGAGATGGTCTTCGCCGCCGCCGGGCAGGGCGATCGCGTCGCCCGCGACATCCTCGACCGGCTGGCAACGCGGCTGGCGAACGTGATCGCCACGCTGGGGACCATCTTCAACCCGGAGCTGGTGGTCGTCGCCGGTGCCGTCAGTCAATCCGCGGGTGCCTTGCTCGATGGCATCAACGAGCACCTGCCGTCGCTCACCGTCACCCCGCCCCGGGTCGCGGCCTCGACGCTCGGCGAGAGCGTCGTCTCGATCGGTGCGGTCAGGCTTGCGTTGAACTACGTCCAGGACAACGCGCTGGATCTTGACGTGGCCTGGGCCGGGTAGGCGACCTGGTACGACGCGCGACGGTTGCGTGGGGTGGGGCTCCGGTGGTCGCCACAACCGGCCCGACGGTCGCCACAACCGTTCTGACGGTCGCCACAACCGGCGAGTGGTCATCACAACGCGCGCGGAAGTTGTTGTGTCGCAACAGGTGTTGTGGCGATGGAACGCGCCGGCCCGGTCGGCGACGCAGTGTTTCGCCCAGCCGGCGACCTGGCCGCATCGCGGGTCACCGCCGACGAGTCCGGCCGTCGCGGGCAGGTGGTTTGCGCATGTCGAGCATCCAGTGCGCACAGTGTGCAATCAACCGGTGACGCCCCGCGCGTCTGGGCTGATCGACGAAGATCACGAGCTGCGCGACAAGTCCCGTTCGACGGTAGACCTGCAGCGCGGCCAGGCTGCCGTCAGGCGGCCGAAGGCGACCCAGCCTGCGCCCCGGGACCGCGGCGTTCGGACCGCCGTCCCGCGGGTCACCGCCGACGCGCTGGAACCGGCAGGCGCACTACCGGTCCAGCCACGCGCTCGGGTCGTCGATCACATCCGACAGCACGGCCGAGGCCGCGCCGGTCAGCGCGGCGTAGTCGCGAACCTCGGCGACCAGGACCTGCAGCCCGGACCAGGGCGCCGACAGCACCCGCGACCGCAGCACGTCCTCGATGCCCGGAATGAGAAAGGGCGCCAGCGGCGCGTAGATGCCGCCGAGGATCACGTTCTCCACGTCGATCAGATTGACCGCGTTGGCCAGTGCGGTGCCCAGCGCCCGGGCGCCGGCAGTCAGGGAGTCCAGTGCGGCCGGGTCGCCGGCCTCCGCCGCCGCCAGCAGTGCCGTCACCGGCAGATCGAGATCTATTGCCGCGTAACGCATCAGGGCGTCCTTGCCGGCGTACTGCTCGAGGCATCCGGTGGCCCCGCAGCGACACAGCGGGCCGGCCGGGTCGACCACGGTGTGGCCGATTTCGCCGCTCCAGCCGTGCCGTCCGCCGAACACCGCGCCGTCCACCACCAGGGCGCCGCCGATGCCCACCTCGCCCGAGAGGTACATGAAGGACAGGGTTCCGGTTGGCCGGAGCGCGTCGGCCTCCGCCCTGGCGCCCGAGGGTGGCCTCGTTGTCCAGCCGGATCTGCACCTGCGCGGTGGCCGGATGGGAGTGGAACTCCTTGACCACGTCCACCTCGCGCCAGCCCAGGTTGGGTGCCATCCGGACCGGACCGATCTTCCGGTCGACCAGTCCCGGGATGGCCAGGCAGCTGCCGGCCATCCGGACGTCGTCGTCGATCGACTCGGTGACCTCGCAGTACAGGTCGGACAGCCGGCGCATCACGTCGACCGGGTCGCTGCCGCGAAAGTCCGCGGGCTCGACGTGCTCGCTGAGAATCTCTCCGGAGAGGTCGACCACCCGCACGCCGAGGTAGTCGACATTGATCTCCATGCCGACGGCGGCCAGCGTGCCGGCGGCCGGGACCAGCGGCACGGCCGGTCGTCCGGCTCGCTGCGACATCACCGGTGGCAATTCGGCGACCAACGAGGCCATGATGAGACGATCGGCCAGGGACGACACGGTTGCCCGGGTCAGGCCGGTGGCAACGGCGATGTCGGCGCGCGAAACCGGCACCGGTGAGTCGATGATGAGCCTGAGCACCAGGCCGAGGTTGTGTTCACGGAGGTTCGCCTGCCGAATGGCGGACGCGCCGAGGGGAGTCGATTGGCGCGACGTCATGGGTTGACCTTAGCCGGTCAGTGCGATAAGTTCAATCAACCAACAAATACAGCGTTCGACCCACCACCGTTCGACAAAGGAGTCATTTCATGGTCAGGCTTCCCACCCCCGAAGACCGGTTCTCATTCGGCCTGTGGACCGTGTCCTGGCAGGGCCGCGATCCCTTCGGTGACGCCACCCGACCGGCCCTCGACCCGATCGAGGCCATCGAAAAGCTGGCCGAGGCCGGCGCCTGGGGCGTCACCTTCCACGACGACGACCTGATCCCGTTCGGCTCGGACGCCGCGACCCGCGACCGGCTGATCGCCGGCTTCAAGGAAGCCTGCGCAAAGAACAACATCACCGTCGAGATGGTCACCACCAACCTCTTCACCCACCCGGTGTTCAAGGACGGCGGTTTCACGTCCAACGACCGTTCGGTGCGCCGATTCGCGCTGCGCAAGGTGCTGCGCAACGTGGAGCTGACTGCGGAGCTCGGTGCCAAGACGTTCGTCATGTGGGGCGGCCGGGAAGGCGCCGAATATGACGGCTCGAAGGATCTCAACGCCGCATTCGATCGGTACCGGGAGGGGGTCGACACCGTCGCCGGTTACATCAAGGACAAGGGCTACGACATCAAGATCGCCCTCGAGCCCAAGCCGAACGAGCCGCGCGGCGACATCCTGCTGCCGACCGTCGGGCACGCGCTCGGCTTCATCGCCCAGCTCGAGCACGGCGACATCGTCGGCCTGAACCCGGAAACCGGGCACGAGCAGATGGCCGGGCTGAATTACACCCATGGCCTGGCCCAGGCGCTGTGGGCGGACAAGCTCTTCCACATCGACCTGAACGGCCAGCGGTCCATCAAGTACGACCAGGATCTGGTGTTCGGGCACGGCGATCTGCTGTCCGCGTTCTTCACCGTTGATCTGATCGAGAACGGCTTCCCGAACGGTGGCCCGAAGTATGACGGACCCCGGCACTTCGACTACAAGCCTTCGCGCACAGAGGGTTTCGACGGTGTCTGGTCGTCGGTGCGGGCCAACATGGCCACCTACCTGCTGCTCAAGGAACGCGCCCTGGCGTTCCGCGCCGACCCCGAGGTGCAGGAGGCCATGGCCGCCTCCGGCATCGCCGAGCTGGCCCAGCCGACCATCGCCGAGGGGGAGTCGGTCGCCGACCTGCTGGCCGACGACGCTTCCTTCGAGTCGTACGACGCCGACAAGTCCGCCGAGCATTCCTACGCCTTCGTGCACCTGAACCAGCTCGCGGTGGAGCACGCCCTCGGCGGTCGCTGACCCACTAGTCAACAGACCGACCCGCCGGACCTCGGACCGGCGGGTCGGCTCGCTCGCCTGCGACGGCCTCGTGAGGCGCCACCCGGCACACGTCGTGCATGGCCGCCCGTGTTGCCGGACAATTCGGGCATGACGGTTTCTCGAAGGCCCGTGGACCTCTTTGCTCAGCTGGCCGGTGCGTCCCGCCTCGTCACCGGGATCTCCTTCCTCGTCGGACCCCAGCGGGCGCACCGGATGTGGGGCGGACCGGAGGACCCGGGGCCCTGGGTCGCCCCGTTCGTCCGCTCGACGGGGTATCGCGACGTGTTGATCGGTGGGCTGCTGCTGGCCGCCGGACTGCGCGGCCGCCCCACGGCCGGCTGGTTCCTCGCCTGGGTGGGTGCCGACGTCGTCGACCTGGCGGGCAGCTACGCCAACGTCGACCGGATGACCAAGGAACAACGGATGCGAGGCTTGGGCGGTCCGGTGGTCGCGATCGTGGTGGGGTTGTCCGGCGCGCTCGCCGCCGCCCGTGCAGGTCGACATGATGGCGATGCTTGAGGCTCGGGCAGACGGTGTCGTGCGAGCCGGTCAAGGCCGCCACCTGTGACCCGAAGTCGGGTAGCAGACGCGGGTGCGGGGTGCAATTCCCCCAACCCGCGCCCGGGCTTCATGCCGAGTGTCATGGGACCAGGGTTTGGGACCGGTTTGCGATGTGTTTTCCCTGATTGAATGGCAGTCGCCCCGCCCGGCTACGGCAGGCCCGACTCCGTCGGATGGCTTCGATCCTCTCCCGGGTGGTCTCGACGAACCCCTGGGGCTGGTGGACCACCTGTTGGGCGGTACACCTCAGTACGGTCCGTCCCTCCCGCACGAAGTCATTGTGGCGCAGGTGATTACGGTCGAAGTCCCGGACGCGGGTGTGATGCGCACGGCCGTTCAGCGCTATGAGCAGTTCGAGCTCCTCGATCGCGATGTCCGGGTAGCGGACGCCGCACCGCAGACGGATTGCCGGCCCACCCGGCGATCCTTGCGGCCCGGAGAAGTCGATGAGGCTCACTCTCGCAGAAACTCCAGGGATTGGCCGCGATGTCACTCACGGCTCGGCGCACGAGCACCTGCCCAGGTGTGCCGCGACCTCGTTGCAAGGACTGTTCCCTGCCGGGTCCGTGCGTCGGGTCAGGCTCCGGCAACGAAGATGCAGAACGGGTGTCCGGCGGGATCGGCATAGACCCGCAGGGGTTCTTCCGGGTCGTCTGACCGATCCCGCAGCAGGCGGGCGCCGAGGCCCAGCGCGCGGGTGTGCGCGGCCTCCAGGGCGGCGGCCGTCGGCACCGTCAGATCAAGATGCAGCATCTGCGGGTGCGGGCCGTCCGGCCACGTCGCCTCCGGCAGAACCTGGACCTGTTGAAAGGCGACGTGCACGCCGCCCGCCGGGTTTCGCAGCACCAGCCAATCCTGCCCATGAGGGTCCGGCTCACCCGTGGGCGGCGGTTCGTCGCCGGGCCGGTACCGAAATCCCAGAAGTTGCCGGTAGAACTCGGCGAGAGAGCGGGCGTCGGTGGTGTCCAGGACGACCTGGCGCAGGGCGACCGTCGGTTGATCCATGGCGCCATAGTGCCCGGTCGAAGCCCTCGAGAAACCCGCTCGTTGGGTCGAGCAACAGCGTCCCGACCGTTCGCCCCGTCACGACAATGATTGGTCACGACGGCGGTCGGGTCAGGCCGACGGCTCCGGCGTGCGAAGGCCGGTGAGCGTCACCGATTGCCAGTCGTCCAGTCCGTTCCACTCCGCGGACCCTTGCCGGGTGTCGACGACGATGTGCGGCGGGACCCGGCTGTGCAGATTCCCGGCGTTGAAAACCGAGGTCCGGCCCAGCGTTGCATGCCAACTGCCGCCCTCCGCCCACGGCGCCTGGTGAATGTGCCCGCACAGCACCAGATGTGGCTGCATCTCCTCGATCCAGGTGGCGAGCTCATGATCGGGAAACGATCGGTGGCCGTCCCGGCACAGCGGGGTTCCCGCCGGGGGAGCGTGATAGAGCCAGATCCATGGTTGCCCGGCCGGCGGCGCGGCGGCGCGCAACTGCCGGTCGACCTCGTCCCGGGTGAGCGGTCCGTCCCACCACGGGCACACCGTGAATCGAACGCCGTCAACGTCCGCCGATTGTCCGTCGGTGATGGCGGTCCCGGGGCGTGGCCGACGGAGCCAGGCGGCCACCTGTTCACCGTGCTCGCCCGGACCGTCGAGGTCGTGATTGCCGGACGCCACGAGCAGTGTGGTCGTCGCCGCAATCCGATCGAGATAGGCGTCTACCACGACGATCTGGCAGTCGACCGGAACCGGGCTTGCGACGTTGAGCAGGTCGCCGGCCACCGCGACGGCATCGTATTGTCCGGCGACGCCCGCCAGCCAATCGAACGTGGGCAGCCGGTAGTGCAGGTCGGAGGTGAGCAGCAGGCGCACGCGGTGAGCATTGCTCATTTCGGTGCGGATTGCGATACCTGGCTACTCAGCAACGTGGCCCCATCGACGTCGCAGCCCTTGACCGGACCGCGATCGGCGATTCCAGGCAGGGCTCGTACGCTGTCCATCGGTGACGACAATTCGGTCCCAACAGCTGCGGAGGCACGATGGCGGACCTGCTGAGGTACTGCGCCGACCTGCCGATCGTGCAGGTGCCGGCCGGGGAGTGCGTCGTCCAGCAGGGCCGCGACGCCGAGGCCATGTACATCCTGATCGACGGCGCGGTGCAGATGGAACGCGACGGCATCGCCTTCGCCACGGTGACCTACCCGGGCGCCGTCTTCGGGGACATGTCGACGGTGCTCCAGCGGGTGGCGACCGCGTCGGCGCGCGCGATGGTGCCCTGCCGGATGCACATCGCCCGCGACGCGCTGGCGATGCTGGAGCAGCGTCCCGAAGTGACCCTGGCCGTGCTGCGGCTGACCGCCGGCCGGCTGAACGCGATGACGCAGTATCTCGCCGACGTCCGGGCGCAATATGCGGACTCGGCGGGGCATCTGGGGTTGGTGGGCGGGGTGCTGGAGACCCTGCTGCACTACCAGGCGCCGGACAAGCGGCCCGGATCCCTGCGCGATCCGCTCGGCTGAGCAAGCCGCCGGAACGCGCATGCCCAGGTGGATCGAACCGGTCGCGCCGGGTTACCGACCATCAGCACTGCGTACGATCGCCGTTACCAAGTTGTGATGTTTGAGGCTTGACTAACCGTTTTGTTTCGCCAATACTCAAATCCATCGAAGCGCTTCGATGATCGTCAGGTCAGCCGGGGCCGAGCGCCACAGGTTCCACACCCCGGTGGGTGCGGATTCCGTTCCGAACCTCAGCGGGTTGGGGTCGGCGTTCGTAGATCGAAATGGCCCTGTCGCACTTGCACAGACGCGGCACGAGGGTTATCGAAGCGCTTCGATAAAGTAGTCGTCCACGGTCGGCCTCGGCATTACGCCGATGCCGTTGCCGGCCGGGACAGCACCACAGGCACGATGACAGCAGCTCGGTACACATGTCAGCGACGACGAAGGAGGCGACATGGCCACCATGCAGGACGTAGCCACCCTCGCCCACGTCTCGCTCAGCACCGTCTCGTACGCCATCAACAACACCCGCCCGATCTCCGCCGCCACCCGCGAACGCATCGAACGGGCGATGGTCGAGCTGGATTTCCGGCCGAACGCCATCGCCAGGAGCCTGGCCAGCCGGCGCAGCCGGATCATCGCGCTCACCTTCCCCGGCATCGAGAACGGCCTCGGCAGCACCGTGATGGAATTCGTGACCAGCGCCGCCGAGGCCGCCCGCGCCCGCGGCTACCACCTGGTGGTCTGGCCCTACGCGCCGTCGCAGGCCGAGGAGATGCGCGAGATGAGCCGGGACGGGCTCACCGACGGCGTGATCATCATGGAGGTACGCCGCGACGACCCGCGGGTGCGCGTCCTCGATGCCGCCGGGATCCCCTTGACGATGATCGGCCGCGCCGACGACACGCGACGACAGTCGCTGTGTGGACATCGATTTCGATGCAACGACCGAGGACGCGGTCGCGCATCTGGCCTCCCTCGGACACCGGCGGATCGCGCTGCTGAACCACTCGGAGTCCAGCCGGGACCACGGCTACGGGCCGACGCTGCGCGCCGAGAGCGGATTCCGCCGGGCCATGGAGCGGCGCGGGCTCACCGCTAGCACGGTCTGGTGCGACGAGTCCCCGGCCGCCGGGCGCGCCGCCATCGGCTCCCTGCTGGACGCCGA
Organism: uncultured Actinomycetota bacterium; assembly: GCA_963695045.1. Classification (GTDB taxonomy): domain Bacteria; phylum Actinomycetota; class Actinomycetes; order Mycobacteriales; family Nakamurellaceae; genus Nakamurella. The sequence goes on along the minus strand of CAVOFW010000015.1, from coordinate 86,241 downwards.
ACCCGACCTGACGGCCCTGGTGGCCATGAACGAGAGCGCGGTGATCGGTGCCGTGACCGAAGTCGGTCGCCGGGGATTGATTGTGCCGCAGGACTTTTCGGTGCTTTCGATCGTCTCGTCGCCGCTGATGGCGGAGATGGTGCAGCCATCATTGACCACCCTGCATTCACCCGGCGCTGCACTTGGCCGGCTCGGAGTGCACTCCCTGCTCGACCAGCTCGACGGTCGCGACCCGGTCGGTGGACCGGTGCTGCTGCCCTGCCGATGGGAGCCCGGGCACAGCACTGGCCCGGTCTCGCCGGAGACTCTCCGGCACCGCTAACACCAAGTCCAGATCACCCTACGAGACGGCCGCCGGCCGTCGCGTCGATCCAGCACGCCGTCATACCCATTGCCGCCCAAGTACTTCCGAGCGGTTCGACACCCGCGATAGCGTAACAGACCCGCAGCGCGACCCGGCATCAAAGACCGATGCCGAGAAACTCCACAGGAGGAACCAGCATGAGAATTCCCCGACCACGAACCCGCAGAGCGGCCCTGGTCGCCGCGCTTCGCCGCGCTGTCGCTGACCCTGGCGGCCTGTGCCGGCTCCAGCGACTCGGGCAGCGCCGCCGGTTCCAGCGACTCCGGCAGCGCGGCTGCCGACACCGGCACGCTGAAGCTCTGGCACTACGAGAGTGCCAACGGCGCCATGGGTATCGCCTGGGACAAGGCGATCGAGATCTTCAAGACCGAGCACCCCGGCGTCACGGTCGACTTCGAGCGGAAGGCGTTCGAGCAGATCCAGCAGAACGCCGGGCATGATCATCAGCTCCGACGAGGGCCCGGACATCATGGAATACAACAAGGGCAACGCCACCGCCGGGCTGCTGGCCTCGCAGGGTCTGCTCACCGACCTGACCGAGCAGGCCACCGACCGCGGCTGGGACAAGGAGCTCTCGCCCAGCCTGCAGACCACCGCGAAGTACGACGACGAAGGGCGTGATGGGCTCCGGCGACTGGTACGGCGTGCCCAACTACGGCGAGTACGTGATGGTCTACTACAACAAGGACGCCTTTGCCGCGCAGGGCCTCGTCGGTGCCGACCACCCTGGCCGAGTTCACCGCGGCGATGGACAAGTTCGTCGCGGCCGGCACCACTCCGCTGTGCATGGCCGGCGCCGAGTACCCGGCCGGGCAGCTTGCCTACCAGTTGGCGCTGACCAAGGCCGACCGGTCGTTCGTCGACGACTACCAGCTGTACAAGAACCCGGTCGACTTCCAGGCCGATCCGCTCAAGTACGGCGCCGACACCTTCGACGCCTGGGTCAAGGCCGGCTACATCTCGCAGGATTCCGCGTCGTTGAAGGCCGAGGACATGGGCACCGGATTCATCGGCGGCAAGTGCCCGATGATCGTCTCCGGCAGCTGGTGGTTCGGCCGCTTCGCCGACGAGATCAAGGGCTTCGACTGGGGCACCTTCCTCTTCCCCGGCAGCCAGCTGAGCCTGGGCTCCTCCGGCAACATCTGGGTGGTGCCGGAGGCCTCGAAGAACAAGGACCTGGCCTACGACTTCATCGACATCACGATGCGCCCGGAGATCCAGGAACTGATCGGCAACAGCGGCGGCATTCCGGTCGCGGCCGACCCGTCGAAGATCACCGATCCGAAGAACCAGGAACTGATCGCCAACTTCAACAAGATCAACGACGGCCGACGGCCTGGCGTTCTACCCGGACTGGCCCGTGCCCGGCTACTACGACGTGCTGGTGTCCGGATTCCAGTCGCTGATCAACCAGTCGAAGACGCCCGCCGAGGTGCTGGACCAGATCGCGGGCCCGTACCAAGAGGGCGTTGCGACCATCCAGGCCGGCTGACCCGGTTCATCGGACCAACGAAGTGGAGCGGGCCGGCGGCACGTCACGAGCCACCGGCCCGCCCTTCCCCAGACGAGAGGGAGAGACACATGTCAGACATTGCGGAAGTCGGTGGGCGGGTCGCCGCCCACGACGGGCCGGTCGGTGCGCCGACAACACCAGGGACAACGATGACCACGCAGCAGTCGCCGCCGCGCACCAACAAGTCCGTCGGATTCAGCTCTCGTCCTTACTGGCTGTACCTGATCCCCGGCGGCCTGCTGTTCGTCGCGGTCATCCTCGGCCCGCTGATCTACAACGTCTACCTGTCGCTGACCAAGTGGTCCGGCGTCGGTCAGCCGAAGTTCATCGGCCTGGACAACTACATCAAGCTGATGGGCGACAGCGTCTTCTGGGAGTCGTTCAAGAATTCCGTCGCCATGATCATCGCCATGGTGGTGATCCCGACGGTGATCGGCCTGCTGCTCGCCTCGGTGCTGTTCGACTATCTCGGCAAGCGGTTCGGCAACTCCAGCGCCAGCGTGCTGCGGGCCGTGTTCTACCTGCCGCAGGTGCTGCCGGTCGTGGTGGCCGGCATCGTCTGGGGCTGGATCCTGCGGCCGGACGGTGCGTTCAACGCCTTCCTGGACCTGATCGGGCTGCAGGGCTTCACCCGGGACTGGCTGGGCGACCCGAACACCGCGCTGCCGATGGTCATGCTGGTCATGGTCTGGGTGCAGATCGGTTACCCGGTCGTCATTTTCATGTCGGCGCTGCAGCGGGTCGACCCGGAGATCTACGAGGCGGCGGAGATCGACGGGGCCGGCTACTGGGCCCGGTTCCGGGCGATCACCGTGCCGCAGATCAGGCCGGAGACCTTCGTGGTCGCGCTGACCTGCACCATCGCCGCGCTCAAGGTGTTCGGGCCGATCTACGCCCTGACCAGGGGTGGCCCGGAGAACGCCACGAACGTGCCGTCGTACTTCGCGTACTTCACCTTCTTCAAGAAGCTGAACGTCGGGTACGGGGCGGCCATCGCCACCGTGCTCACCCTGATCATCGTCGTTGTCGCCGTGGCCATCATGCGCTGGCAGGCCCGTAGCGAACAGAAGGAGGCAGCATGAGTGTCCCGGCGATCGACCCGTACGTCGCGACCGAGTCGGCGGCCACCCCGGTCAGCGCGCAGCAGCGCCGCGCCGACGAGCGGGCACTCGCGCGCCAGGGACCGCTTCCACCGCGGCACCGCCCGCTGGTTCGTCCTGGTGGGGGTGTCCTTCGCGGCGCTGCTGATGCTGATCCCGTTCGCGCTGATGCTGCTCAACAGCTTCAAGTCGCCCGCCGACTACTCGACCAACGGCCCGCTGAGCTGGCCGACCGAGTTCTACACCAAGGGCCTGGTCACCTACTGGAACCAGGTCAACTACCCGCAGAAGCTGTGGAACTCCACCCTGATCGCCGGCACGGTCGCCGTTGCCGCCGTGTTCATCTCGCTGCTGAACGCCTACGCGATCGGCATCGGCCGGGTGAAGGGCCGGCTGTGGATCGTGGCGTTGTTCCTGCTGGGCAACATGATTCCGCAGGAGGCGCTGGTCTACCCGCTGTACTTCTTCGCCAAGGAGGTCGGGCTCTACAACACCCGGCTCGCGGTGATCATCATCTTCACCGTGATCCAGAGCGCCTTCGGCACCTACCTGCTGGCCTCGGTGCTGGGCACCTTCCCGAAGGCGCTGCTGGAGGCGGCCGCGCTGGACGGCGCCACCCGGTGGCAGATCCTGTGGAAGGTGGTCTTCCCGATCGTCCGGCCCACGCTGTCGGTGCTGCTGATCTTCTTCTTCATCTGGACCTGGAACGAATTCTTCATCCCGCTGGTGATGCTGATCGACAACGCGACGCAGACCATCCCGGTGGCGCTGGCCTCGCTGCAGGGCGACCGGCTGATGGACGCCCCGACCACCAATGCCGGCGCGCTGATCAGCCTGATCCCCGCCGTGATCTTCTTCCTCATCTTCCAGCGCACGCTGACCCGCGGCGTCACCGCGGGTGCCGTCAAGTAAGCCCCAGACCCATCAATCGAGTCGCCAATTTCGGACCCTTCACGACTGCGGAAGGGTACAGAAGTGGCGACTGGATTTCCGGAAAGGACCGAGATGAAGTTCAGCGACGGGTACTGGCAGGTGCGGGACGGGTTCGACGTCCAGCATCCCGCCCAGGCCTACGACGTCAGCGCCGACGACAGGGCGCTCACCGTCCTGGCGCCGACCAGGCTGATCGCCGAGCCGCGGCGACACGCTCAACCGGCCGACCGCGACGATGACGCTGACCTCGCCGCTGCGCGACGTCGTCAGGGTGCGGATCGAGCATCACGCCGGCGGTCGGGATCCGGGCCCGAACTTCGCCCTCCCCGGTGCGAACGCCCCGACCCCGACCATCGAGATCACCGACGAGCAAGCCAGTTTCACGCTCCGGCGGGCTCACCGCGCGGATCAAGCGCGGCGACAGCTGGCAGCTCGACTTCACCGCGCGACGGACAGAGCCCTGACCTCCAGCCCCGCCAAGACCATCGGCCTGGCCACCGGCCCGGACCGGCAGCGATACGTCTACCAGCAGCTGACGCTCGGCGTCGGCGAAACCGTGTACGGCCTCGGGGAGCGGTTCGGCCCGGTCGCCAAGAACGGTCAGACGGTGGACATCTGGAACGCCGACGGCGGCACCAGCAGCGACCAGGCCTACAAGAACGTGCCGTTCTTCTGGACGAACCGCGGCTACGGGGTCTTCGTCAATCACCCGGAGCAGGTCTCCTTCGAGATCGGCTCGGAGGCGGTCTCCCGCAGCCAATTCTCGGTGCCCGGTGAGCACCTGGAGTACTTCGTCATCTACGGTCCGACGCCGAAGGAGATCCTGGCGAAGTACACCGCGCTGACCGGCCGGCCGCCGCGGGTGCCGGAATGGTCGTTCGGGCTGTGGCTGTCCACCTCGTTCACCACCGACTACGACGAGAAGACCGTCAGCAGTTTCATCGACGGCATGGCCGAGCGGGAGATCCCGCTCAGCGTCTTCCATTTCGACTGCTTCTGGATGCGCGAATTCCGCTGGTGCGATTTCGAATGGGACCCGCGGACCTTTCCCGAGCCCGGAGGCGATGCTGGCCCGGCTGAAGGCGAAGGGCCTGCGGATCTGCGTCTGGATCAACCCGTACATCGCGCAGCGCTCGGCGTTGTTCGAGGAGGGCAGGGCGAAGGGCTACCTGGTGACCCGCGCGGACGGCAGCGTCTGGCAGTGGGACAAGTGGCAGGCCGGGATGGCGCTGGTGGACTTCACCAACCCCGCCGCGGCGCAGTGGTACTCGGCTCAGCTGGAGCGGCTGCTGGACCAGGGCGTCGACGCCTTCAAGACCGACTTCGGCGAGCGGATCCCGACCGACGTCAGCTGGTTCGACGGCTCCGACCCGCGAGCGGATGCACAACTACTACACGCACCTGTACAACCGGACGGTCTTCGACCTGCTGGAGCGGCGCCGGGGGACCGGCGAGGCGGTGCTGTTCGCGCGCTCGGCCACCGCCGGCGGGCAGCAGTACCCGGTGCACTGGGGCGGCGACTGCGACTCCACCTACGCCTCGATGGCCGAGACGCTGCGCGGCGGACTGTCCCTGGCGGCCAGCGGTTTCGGCTACTGGTCGCACGACATCGGCGGCTTCGAGGGCACCCCGGACACCGGCGTGTTCAAGCGCTGGCTGGCGTTCGGGCTGCTGTCCAGTCACAGCCGGCTGCACGGATCCGGCTCGTACCGGGTGCCGTGGGCCTTCGATGACGAGGCCGTGCGACGTCGCCCGGAAATTCACCCGGCTGAAGATGTCGCTGATGCCGTACCTGGCGGGCACCGCGGCCGGCAGGTGCAGCAGGACGGCACCCCGATGCTGCGGCCGATGGTGCTGGAATTCCCGGACGACCCGGCGACCGAGCACGTGGACACCCAGTACATGCTGGGCGACTCGCTGCTGGTCGCGCCGGTCTTCTCCGGCCGACGGACGGGTGCGCTTCTACGTCCCGGAGGGCAGCTGGACGCAGCCTGCTGGACGGCAGCACGGTCAGCGGCCCGCGGTGGGTCGAGCAGACCCACGGGTTCGACTCGGTGCCGCTGCTGGTCCGCCCCGGCGCGGTGCATCCCGATCGGCGCCCGGGACGACCGGCCGGACTACGACTACGCCGACGGCGTCACGCTGCGCGTTGTTCGGCATCGACGCCCTGACCGCGCGGTCGGTGCGGGTGCCGGCCCTCGGCGGCGGGCCGGGCGCGACGTTCGAGATCGACCGGGACGGCGCGACGATCACCATCGCGCGCACATCGGGTGCCGATCTGCCCTGGTCGGTGCGGCTGCCGGCCGATGTCCGAGTCGCCGATTGCACCGGCGCCGAACTCGCCGAAACATCGGATGGGATCGGTTCCACGCTGCGCGCCGTCTCCGACAGCGTCAGCATTACGCTGATGTACCCGCTCCCGTCCACCGACCCGACCACCGCCTAGTCGAACCCCACCCAGCCGAACACCGCCACGTCGGCACCACCAGTCGCCGGCACCACAGGAGGACTCTCACCGATGACCAACCCGCACCGCACCTTCCCCAAGGACTTCCTCTGGGGGTCGGCGACGGCGTCGTACCAGATCGAGGGCGCCGTCGACGAGGACGGCCGGACGCCGTCCATCTGGGACACCTACTGCCGGACCCCCGGCATGGTGCTGAACGGGGACACCGGCGACGTGGCGGACGACCACTACCACCGCTGGCCGGAGGACGTCGCGCTGATCAAGGGTCTCGGTCTGCAGGCCTACCGGTTCTCGCTGGCCTGGCCGCGGATCCAGCCGGGCGGCTCCGGTGCGTTCAACCCGAAGGGCGTCGCCTTCTACTCGCGGCTGGTCGACGCGCTGCTGGAGGCGGGCGTGCAACCGGTCACCACCCTGTACCACTGGGACCTGCCGCAGGAACTCGAGGACGCCGGCGGCTGGACCAACCGGGAGACCGCGCTGCGGTTCGCCGACTACGCCGAGCACGTCGCCGGCAAGCTCGGCGACCGGATCTCGGTGTGGACCACGCTGAACGAGCCATGGTGCTCGGCGTTCCTCGGCTACGGCTCCGGCGTGCACGCGCCGGGCGTGCAGAGCTCGCTGGCGGCGCTGCAGGCGGCGCACCACCTGAACCTCGGCCACGGGCTGGCCGGCCGGGCGATCCGATCCGTGCTCGGCGAGTCCACCCAGCTGTCGGTCACCCTGAACCTGCACGTCACCCGGCCGGTCGACCCCGACTCGGCGGCCGACCGGGACGCCGTCCGGCAGCTCGACGCGGTCGCCAACCGGGTCTTCCTCGGCCCGATGCTGGACGGCGCCTACCCGGCCGACCTGCTGGCCGACACCGCGTCGGTCACCGACTGGTCGTTCGTCAAGGACGGCGACGAGGCCACCGCCGCGGTGCCGCTGAGCGTGCTGGGCATCAACTACTACTCGACGTCCAGGGCGCAGCGGTGGACCGGCGAGGCCCCGAAGCTGCAGGCCGACGGGCACGGCGACTCCGACGTCAGCCCGTGGGTGGGCGCCGACGACATCGAGTTCCTGCCGCAGCCCGGCCCGTACACGGCGATGGGCTGGAACATCGACCCGTCCGGCATGTTGGAGCTGCTGACCGACATCGGCACCCGGTACCCGGACCTGCCGTTGATGGTCACCGAGAACGGCGCGGCGTTCTACGACAAGGTCTCCGCGGACGGCCAGGTGCATGACGCCGATCGGGTGTCCTACCTGCACGGTCACATCGACGCGGTCGGCGAGGCCATCGACGCCGGCGTCGACGTGCGCGGCTACTTCCTCTGGTCGCTGCTGGACAACTTCGAATGGTCCTGGGGGTACGACCGGCGGTTCGGCATCATCCGGGTCGACTACGACACCCTGCAGCGCACCGTCAAGGACTCCGGTCGGTGGTACTCGGAGCTGATCCGGACCGGGCAACTGCCGCCGCTGGACGCGACGTCACAGGTGCTGGACGCCGGGATGGTCGGCTGACCTGGCCGCGGTTCGGCCCGGCGTCACCGGGCCGAACCCGGTCAGCGCGTCAGGCCGCCGCGACGCCCGGGAACGAGCGGGCCGCGCCGTCCAGGATCCCGGTCCAGGAACCGAGGATCGCCGAGCTGCCGGGGGTCGGCCGGACCGTCCACCCCGGTGCGGTCGCCGGCCAGCGTCGTGACCTGCGACAACGTGGTGGCGGTTTCGTGCTTGCCGTGCCACAGGGTGACCGGCACCCGCACCGCCGCCGGATCCTGCACCCACTGCGGCGGGCCGCTCGGCCGGGCCGGCGCCGTCCACGCCGGGTTGATCTGAGCGGCGTCGGCGGCGACGGCCTGCCGGAAATCGGCCTCCCGCCAGCGGTCGCCCAGCACCTGGGCGGACACCACGTCGAGCCGTTCCAGCATCCGTGACCAGGTGGGCTCGGCCGTCAGGTCGGCGTCCTTGCCAGCGGCGGTGATCCAGGACGACAGCGGTCCGGCCCAGCTGCGTGGCGTGCCGGCGGGCGAACGGGTGCAGCACCGAACGCTTGTCGGTGCCGTCGGCCGGCAGCCGCACCGAGACGGCCGACACCGAGGTGACCAGCGCGGGGTAGCGGGCCGCGAAGGCCAGCGCGTCGTCGGCGCCCTGCCCGATGCCGATGACGGCCACCCGGCCGACCGCGAGCGTCTCCACCAGCCGGCGCAGGTCCTCCGCCGGCTGCTCGGTACCGCCGAAACCGATCGGATCCGACATGCCGATTCCCGGCCGGTCCATGGCCAGCAGCCGGATCGCCGCCGGCAGCGCGTCGTCATGCAGCAGCCAGCCCGGCGCGAGCCGGGACGACCCGGTGTCGGCGACCAGCACGCACGGCAGCCCGCGGGCGCTGCCGTATTCCGCCCAGGCCATCGCCCGGCCGTCCGGCAGCCGCAGCGCGCCGTGCGGCGCATGCTCGGCGAGCGGCAGCAGGATGTCGTCGTCGTCGAAAACTTCCGGCTGGATGCGTGCCTCGCGTACTGCCGTCATCGGTACCCCTAGCTTTGTTCGTCTTCCCACTGCCGGTCGCTCATCCCTTGCGGCATGAGTGATCCGAACGCTTCCCCTGACCGCCAAGATGTCCATCCCCCCGGAGGTGGCGCAGGCGCTGACGCGCACGGCTCACTCACTCTTTATATGCGCCCCAGAGGCGACTCGCATCGCTTTCGATACCGATCTGTGATGTGACGATTGGGTGACGACACCATCGAATGACCCAATGCGGGACTTTGGTGACGGGCAGTTGTCGCAGAGGTGAAGACTGCCCGAACGTGAGCCGAAATCGCGCTCAGCCAGCGGCGGCCGCTGCGTTCCGGGCGTCCCGCCAGGCCACCCAGGTCGGCACCGCGTCAAGGTCGTAGTCCGGGCCCGGAAACGCCGATCGTGAACAACGAGAAGCCGGCATCGACCAGGTCGTCCGCGGCCGACGGTGTTCACGCCCTGGGTCGCGGTGGAGTGCTCGATCTCGGCCGGGTCGCGGCCGATGGCGGCGCAGTGCTCGGCCAGCACCGACGACTTGTGCCGCATGGTGTCGAGGCCGCCGAAGGCATGCCAGATCGAGGCGTACCGGGCGACGTGCTTGAGCGTCTTGCGCTCCCCGCCGCCGCCGATCAGCACCGGGATCGGCCGGGTCGGCGGCGGGTTGAGGGCCCCAGCCGGGACGCGATCCGCGGCAGGTACTCGCCCAGCAGGTTCAGCCGGGAGCCGGGCGTGCCGAACTCGTAGCCGTACTGGTCGTAGTCCTTCTCGAACCAGCCGCCGCCGATCCCCAGGATCAGCCGGCCGCCGGAGATGTGGTCGACGGTGCGCGCCATGTCGGCGAGCAGGTCCGGGTTCCGGTAGCCGCCGCCGGTGACCAGCGCGCCGATCTCGACCCGCTCGGTCTGCTCGGCCCAGGCGCCGAGCATCGTCCAGCATTCGAAGTGCTTGCCGTCGGGGTCGCCGTTCAGCGGATAGAAGTGGTCCCAGTTGAAGACGATGTCGACGCCGAGGTCCTCGGCGCGCAGCACGGTGTCCCGGATCTTGCGGTAGTCGGCGTGCTGCGGCTGGATCTGGACGCCGATGCGGATCGGCCGGTGAGGTGCAGTCATGCCCCCACAGTACGAAGCACCCCGTGTTGGGTGTCGCGCCTGCCGACCGTGCACCGGCGACTGTCGGTTTGCTCCGCCGGTGGTGAACACGGCGGCCACTGTCGGTGGGGGTGATTACGTTGTCAAGGGTGAGCAATGCGACGAGCGTCGGGGCATCGGACCAGGTCGGTGAGCCGGCCGGCGCCCTGGACGAGCCGCCCGTGCACGACGGCGGCCAACCCGGCCAACGTCGACACCGCGCGCCAGCGAGAAACCAGGCCGGCCGGCCCGACCGCCACGCCGGAGGCAGGGACCGCGAGCGCCGCGCCAGCCTGAGGCTGCTCTGGCCGTACCTGCGGCCGCACCGCACCATCCTGCTGGTCGTCATGGTCATCTCGATCGTGGGGGCGCTGCTGTCCGTCGCCCAGCCCGCGATGGTCGGGCTGGTGATCGGCTCCGTGCAGCAGTCCAAGCCGCTGGGCGGCGTCGTCGCGCTGCTGATCGTGCTGGTGCTGGCCACCGCGGTGATCAACGGCGTGCAGCAGTACCTGCTGCAGCGCACCGCGGAGGGCGTGGTGTTCGACACCCGCCGGCTGCTGGTGCGCAGGCTGCTCCGGCTGCCGATCAGCGAGTTCGACACCCGCCGCACCGGTGACCTGGTCTCCAGGGTCGGGTCGGACACCACCCTGCTGCGCGCCGTGGTGACGTCCGGGCCTGGTCGACGCGGTGTCCGGGGTGCTGGTCTTCGTCGGGTCGGTGATCGCGATGGCGCTGATCAGCGGGCTGCTGCTGGGCCTGACGCTGGTCGTGGTGGCCGTCGCCATCGCGGTCGTCATCGGTCTCGGCGGCCGGATCCAGAAGCTGGCCTTCACCGCGCAGACCCAGGTCGGGCTGCTGGCCGCCGGGGTCGGCCGGGCGATTCCCGGGATCCGCACGATCCGGGCGGCCGGCGCCACCGACCGGGAAACCGCGGAGCTGCAGGCGTTGGCGGGCAACGCCTACACCGACCGGATTGCGGCTGGCGAAGATCGAGGCGCTGATCGCGCCGATCATCGGGATCGCGCTGCAGGGCGCGTTCATCCTGGTGCTCGGCGTCGGCGGGTACCTGGTCGCGGACGGCACCATGCAGGTCGCCCAGCTGGTCGCGTTCATCCTGTACCTGTTCATGATGATCATGCCGCTGGGTCGGGTGTTCCAGGCGTACACGGCCACCCAGAACGCGCTCGGGTGCGGTGCTCCGGATCCGGGAGATCACCTCCCTGCAGGAAGAGGAACCGCCGGCGGAGGAGCCGGCCGCGGTGGCCGGGCGCGGCGCGGCGGTCCCGTTCCAGCCACGCGGGCTGGGCGATGGGGGCGGCCGGCGGTCAGCTTCAGCGGGGTCAGCTTCGGCTACGGTCCGCATCCGGTGCTCAGCGACCTCAGCTTCACCGCGTGGGTGGGCACCAAGACCGCGATCGTCGGGCCGTCGGGCGCCGGTAAGTCGACGATCCTGGCGTTGATCGAGCGGTTCTACGACCCGGCCGAGGGCGTCATCCGGTTGGGCGGCGTCGACGTCCGCGAGCTGACCAGGGCGCAGACCAGGGCGGCCCTCGGGTACGTGGAGCAGGACTCACCGGTGCTGGCCGGGACGATCAGGGAGAACCTGCTGCTCGGCGCGCCGGACGCCACCGACGCCGACTGCGAGGCCGTGCTGGCGTCGGTCAACCTCGACGGCGTGCTGCGCCGGGACGCCGCCGGGCTCGATGCCCAGGTCGGCGAGGACGGCATCATGCTGTCCGGCGGCGAGCGGCAGCGGCTGGCCATCGCCAGGGCGCTGCTGGCCTCACCGCAGGTGCTGCTGCTGGACGAGCCGACCGCCAGCCTGGACGGCCGGAACGAGCAGGCCCTGCGGCAGGCGATCGACGCCATCTCCCGGGACCGGACCCTGATCCTGGTCGCGCACCGGCTGGCCACGGTGGTCGACGCCGACCAGATCCTGGTGCTGGAGGACGGCCGGCTGCAGGCCGTCGGCACCCACGAGACCCTGCTGCGGACCAGCCCGCTGTACCGGGAACTGGCCGAGCACCAGCTGCTGGCCTGACCGGGCGGCCTGCCAGTCCGGCGGAGCGGCCGCGGCGTCAGGCCCTGACCGCGGCCGCCGCCGCCCGGCCGGCGATCCGCCCGGAGAACAGGCAGCCGCCGAGGAACGATCCCTCCAGCGCCCGGTAGCCGTGCATCCCGCCGCCGCCGAAGCCGGCCACCTCGCCGGCCGCGTACAGCCCACCCACCGCGCTGCCGTCCGGCCTGCAGCACCCGGCCGGACAGGTCGGTCTCCAGGCCGCCGAGCGTCTTGCGGGTGATCACGTGCAGCCGCACCGCGATCAGCGGGCCGGCCGCCGGGTCGAGCATTTCGTGCGGCTCGGCGACCCGCATCCGCCGGTCACCGAAGTACTTCCGGGCCGCCCTGACGGCCACCACCTGCGGGTCCTTGCCCAGTCCCGGCGCGCACCTGGCCGTCCCGCAGCCGGACGATCGTCTCCACCTCGTCGGCGTCGACCAGCGGCTCGCCGACCAGCGCGTTCATCTTGGCCACCAGTTCGGCGACGGTCGGCGCGGTCAGGAAGTCGACGCCCTTGTCCAGGAAGGCCTGCACCGGCGGGGTGATCTTGCCGCCGGCCCTGGTGGTCAGCAGCAGCTTCACCGACTTCTCCGCGAAGTCGGGGTTCTGCTCCGAACCCGGACAGGGCGAATTCCGGGCCGATCGTCTTGCTGTCCAGCAGGAACCAGGAGTGGGTGCGGCCGGTGGACAGGATGTGCCGCAGCGCCCCCAGCGCGTCGAACCCGGGGAACAGCGGGGTCGGCAGCCGCTTGCCGAACGCGTCCAGCCACAGCGGGCTCGGGCCCGGACAGGATCCGGATGCCGTGCGACGTCCACACCGGCGAGTGATTGACCACGCCCTCCGGGTAGTGCCACATCCGGTCTTCGTTGATCACCCGGCCGCCGACCCGCTCGGTGACGCCGAGCATCAGCCCGTCCGTCGAATCGGGCACCCCGGAGAGCATCTCCGCAGGCGCCGCGGCCGGCCCGCCCGGCCAGTTCCGCCGGACCAGGTCGTGGTTGGCGCCGACCCCGCCGGACGTGACGATCACCGCCGAGCAGCCGAGGCTGAAGTCGCCGGCGACCACCCGGGACGACGGCTCGCCCCGGCCGACCTCGGTCGGTTCGAGGATCTCGCCGGCCACCCCGGTGACGTCAGCCCCGCCCCGGATCAGCTCGGTGACCCGATGCCGGAACCGCAGCTGGATCCGGCCGGTCCTGGCGTGTTCGGTCACCCGCTTGACGAACGGGGTGAGCACCCCTGGTCCCGAGCCCCAGACCAGATGGAAGCGGGGCACCGAGTTGCCGTGCCCGCCGACCACCTGGTAGCCGCCGCGTTCCGCCCAGCCGGGGATCGGGAACAGCGAGATGTCCAGCTCCTTGAGCCACGCCCGTTTCTCGCCGGCGGCGAACTCGACGTAGGCCTGCGCCCATTGCCGTGGCCAGTGGTCCTCCGGCCGGTCGAAGCCGGCGGAACCCAGCCAGTCGGCCAGCGCGAGCTCGGCGGAATCCTTGACGCCGAGATGCCGCTGCTCCGGGCTGTTGACCAGGAACAGTCCGCCCAGCGACCACCAGGCCTGCCCGCCGAGGCTGGCCGCGCCCTCCTGGTCCAGCACGATGACCGAGCGACCGGCGTCGGCGGCCTCCGCGGCAGCCACCAACCCGGCCAGTCCTGCCCCGACGACGATGATGTCTGCGTCCGCCATGGCCTGACCCTGCCACATCGCCACCGGTGTTCACGCCGGTCTTCACTTGTTCCGACACCGTCCGGACGACTGACCAGGTGCACTCACTCGCGGTGGGTCGGCGGGTATCAGGTCAGCGGATCCTGGCCCCTTCGAGGTGGTTCGTCGCTATGGGTAGCCAAACCGACACGGATATCACCTGTTGGGGCCTCTGCAGTGTCAGGGCAAGTCAGTAGCATTGGAAACGACCTTGGGGGAGGGGGAGAATGGTGCCAACGGCCGGACATTCGCAGCCAGCGTTTCTCCGAGTCGACTCGCGCCCTTGACCCCGTTGCAGCCGACCACACCGTTTCGTGCGCTCGAGCTGCGCAACACGCCGCTGCGGGCAACGCCGGCCGGGTTCCGGTCCCTGCTGGGGCTGGGCACGGCCCTGGTGATCTGCGGATATGCCTTGGTGCTGACTCGAACGGGCGCCGAGACCCCCGGCGGAACTGGTCCGCCAGCCCGGGTTCCTGCTGCTGGCCGCACTCGTCCTGCTGGCCGATCTGTATCCGCTGGTCCCGTCCATGCGTGACGTCCGGGCGAACGTCACCTTTGCCTGGTCGGCGGCGCTGTCGCTGGCCGCGGTGCTCGCCTACGGTCCGACGGCGTCACTGCTGTTCCTGGTCAGCGGGCTGACGGCGGCGTTGTCCCGGCGGGCCGGGCGATGGTGGCAGCCGGCCCTGAACATGGTGGTGTTCGGTCTGATCGGGCTGTCGTTGGCGGTGTTGTCGCAGCTCGCCGACACCGTAGGGCCGATATTCGGATTCGGCCCTGTGATGCCGCGAGGGAGCGTGGCGGCTGGCCATCTGGGGGCTGCTGCTCGCGGTGGTGGTCGTCGTGCTGTTCTCGCTGTTGATGGGGCTGGCGCTGACCCAGCTCGGGCGTGTCCAGCTGGGCGAAGCAGCGTCAGCGCTTCGGCAAGAGCGTGCGGATCTGGGGGATCAGCCTGATCGCGGCGCCGCTGCTCGCCACCCTCGCGATCAGCGGGCCGTGGGCGCTGCCGTCGATGGCCGTCGTGATCATCTCGTTGAACCACCTGAGCGGCACCATGTTCCGCAGCACCGCCGCGTCCCGCACCGACGGGCTGACGGGCCTGGCGAACCGGCTGACGCTGACCAGGCTGCTGTCCGCGCGGATCGCCCGGCTGCACGTCGATCGTTCGGTGACGCTGCTGCTCATCGATCTCAATCGGTTCAAGGACGTCAACGACACCTACGGTCACCTGGTGGGTGACGAGGTGCTCGTCACGTTGCGCAGCGGCTGCAGGCGGTCGCCCGGCCGACGGACCTGGTCGCCAGATACGGCGGGGACGAGTTCGCGGTCGTCCTCGGTCCCGGCACCACGGCGGCGCAGACGACTCAGGTGGCCGATGCCTTTGCCGGCCTCGCTGGCCAGGCCGATGACCACCGCGGGCGGCGTCCGGGTGGTGGTCGGCGGCTCCGTCGGTGTCGCCACGACGACCGATCCGGGCGTCGACGTGCTGGGCCTGGTCGAGCAGGCGGACCGCGACATGTACCGGGCCAAGCGGCGTCAGGGCGGGGCCCCACAGGGGGCGCTGCTGGTGGCGGTGCCGGCCGGGCCGGTGCGGTCGGCTCCGGTGACGCCCGAATCGCGCGCTCGCCGGGTGCCGAGCGTGCCGCTGCCGAGGCCGTCATCGAGCGTCCGGAACGCTCCGGTGTGGAGCATGGCCGTGCAGGGTTCGGCGGCCGCCCCCAGCGCCGGATGGCCGGGCGTGCAGTGGTCGGCCCACCCCTGCCGGTGCGACCTGGTCGACGCCGACGCTCGCCGGACGGGGTGGGTCGGTGTGACCCACCAGGGTCCGACCGACCTCGCGGCGACCGAACACGCGGCGACCGAACACGGGGCGACCGACCGGGCGGTGACCGACCAGGGCACGACTTCGTTCAGCGAGCACGGCAACCCGATGGCGCTGCCGCTGGCGCCGCACCCCGCTCGCGTTCCGCTGGTGGTGGACCGGCTGCGTGCTGGCGCTGCCGCTCAGCTTCGTCGCGCTGGCGTTGTGGGCGCCGGGTCCGAGCCTGCCGACCATCGCCGCCGCAGCCGGGGGCGGTCATCCTGCTGGCCCTGATCCTGCTCGCGGATCTGTATCCGACGCTGCCGTGGATGCGCGCGGCCAACCCGTTCGACGAATTCATCATGTCGACGCCGCTGGCGATCGCCGCGCTGATCGTCTTCGGTCCGCACGCCGCCGTGGTGTTCGTGGTGGCCGGCGCCGCGATGACCCTGGCCGCCCGGATGGTGTGGTGGCGGGTGCTGCTCAACGCGGCCCTGTGGGGCGTGCAGGGCGCTGTCGCCGCCGGCTGTGCTGGCCCTGATCACCGGGCCGTTCACCTGGGACGAGCCGGTGTCGTCGGCGGCGATGATCCCGATCACGCTGGTGCTCGCGCTCGTCATCGAGACGCTCAACGTGGTGCTCGTGGGGACGTCGGTGCGGCTGGCCGGCGGCACCACCTGGCGGGAGTACTTCGCCGATTGGCGGAGCCAGATCGCCATCAGCTCGATCGCGTTGACGGCACCGATCCCCGCCGTCCTCGCCCAGGACCAGCCCGCCCTGCTGCCGCTGCTGGCGCTTGCCATGGTGGCGGCCCAGTCGGGGCTGATCGCGGTGACCTCCAGGACGGCGCTGGCCGGCACCGATCCGCTGACCTCGCTGGCGACCCGGGCCGCGCTGCAGGCCCGGCTCCGGGATCGGCTCGACCGGCTCCGACAGCCCGGCGAGAGCGTGACCCTGATGCTGATCGACCTGGACATGTTCAAGAAGGTGAATGACGACTACGGCCATCTGGTGGGCGACCGGGTCCTGGTCGAGGTGTCCCGGCGGCTGGAGGAGGCCACCAGATCGGTCGACCTGGTCGCCCGATTCGGCGGTGACGAGTTCGCCATCCTGCTGGCCGGCGGGGTGTCCGAGCGGACCGTCAACGAGGTCGCCGACCGGATCAGCCGGCGTCGTGTGCCGACCGATCCAGGTGCAGGATCAGGCCGTGCAGCGTCGGTGTCTCGATCGGTTCCGCGGTCGCCGACGAGCGGGGCGTCGACGCCGATCAGCCTGATCGCGCGGGCCGACGCCGCGCTCTACCGGGTCAAGGCGGCCCGGCCGCCGACACCGCCGACCGCGCAGGCCGCCGCAGCGCTCGCCGATCGACATGGACCTGGCCTGGGACGAGCCGGTCTGGACGTCGACCCGGGTCGGCGCGGCCTGGCTGGCCCGTCGACGAGAGCGTCCGCGAGCAGCGTCGTGAGCGACCGGCCGTGCGACACCCGGCGCCAGGATGTGCCACGATTCGATGGGCGACGAGTGTTCGCCGCCACACCATGGCAGAAGGGGTCGGGAATGTCCGATCAGAAAACGCATAACGGCACCCAAGATCTTTCCTCGCTGGAGCCGTTGGGTGCCGGGCCGACTCGCACCCACGTCGTCGAGCACCTGGAGGGCCACGGCCGGTTCCGCCTGCTGGTCGACGACCGGGAGGTCGCCGTCCTCGACTACCGCAAGCTCCCCGGCACCTGGAACATCGTGCACACCTACACCGAGCCGGCGTCCCGCGGCTACGGAGTGGCGTCCGACCTGGTCAGGTCGGTGCTGGACACGGCCCGCGCCGAGGGCGTCAAGGTGATCCCGACCTGCCCGTACGTCTCCTGGTGGATCTACGAGTACCAGCCCGGCTACGAAGATCTCGTCGCGACCGCATGACCGATTCGGCCGCGACCGGTTCGGGTGATCCGATCGAGTCGCCTGGCCGGGCCGTATCGCAGCCCCCGCCTGCAGCGCGGCGGTCGCACGGCCGATGACCGAGGCCGAGTCGACCGGAGCGTGGGAGGCCGCGCTGGACGACGCGCTCGATCAGTTCGACCTCGCGTCGGACGCGGCATCGGCGCAACGGCGGCTCCGCCGACGGCTCGCACGACTCGGTCAACGGCGACGCGTGACGCCGAGCAACACCGCCGCCGGGCACGGCTGCGAGCCGCGGTCAGCACCGTGACCACCCGGATGATGTCCGAGCGCGCCGTCCGGGCCAGCGAGGCCGCGGCGGCCGCCGCCGAAGCGAGCGCGCAGGCCGTGCAGGCGGTCGCCGACGGCCGGGAGGAGTCCAGGGAGTCCACCAGGTCGGCGTTCCACTGGGGATTCTTCGGCGGGCTCGGCGTGCTGATCGCCTACGTCAGCTACCTGGTGCTGGACACCATCCGCGACACCCTGGTGCTGATCGCCATCTCGACCCTGCTGGCCATCGGGCTCGACCCGCTGGTCGGGCTGCTGATGCGGCGGGGCATGAAGCGCGGGGCCGGGGTTGCTGTCGTCTTCCTCGGCTTGCTGGTGGTGATCGGCGCGGCGATCTACGCGATCATCCCGCCGATCGTCAACGAGGTCGGCTCGTTCGTCGCCACCGTGCCGCAGTTGATCACCGACCTGCAGAACAACCCCAACATCCAGAACCTGGACCAGAAGTTCGGGCTGCTGGAGGCGCTGCGCAACTCCAACATCGTGCAGAACCTGGGCAGCGGCGCCGCCGGCGGCCTGCTGACCGCGAGCTTCACGGTCGCCGCGGTGATGGTCGACCTGCTGATCATTCTGGTGCTGACCCTGTACGGGCTCGCCGGATTCCCGAAGATCAAGGCCGCCGGGTACCGGCTGGTGCCGGCGTCCCGCCGGGCCAGGGTCACCGACCTGGGCGACCGGGTGCTCAAGCAGATGGGCGGCTACCTGTCCGGCGCGACCATCATCGCGATCCAGGCCGGGCTCGTCGCCGGGGTGTTCGCCGCCATCATCGGGCTGCCGTATCCGTGGGCGATCGGGCTCGGTGCGGCCGTGCTGGACTTCATCCCGGTGGTCGGGCCGATCACGGTCGGCATCTCGATGACGCTGATCGGCTTCACCCAGGGCGTCGGCATCGGCATCATCGCCGGCATCTTCTACCTGTGCCAGCACCTGTTCGAGGCGTACTGGCTGTACCCGCGGGTGATGCGCCGCACCGTCGACATCTCCACCGGCGCCGTCGTGGTGGCGATCCTGATCGGCGCGGCCCTGCTCGGGGTGACCGGCGCGATCCTCGCGGTCCCGGTGGCGGCGGCGATCATGCTGATCATCCGGGAAGTGATCATGCCGATGCAGGAGCGATCGTGAACCTCCTCTGGCACAGCCTGCGACGTGCCCGATCAGTACGGGCGGCGGGTGATCGTCACCGGCGCGAACACCGGTCTCGGCTACCAGACCGCGCTCGCGCTGGCGGCCGCCGGCGCCGAGGTGGTGATGGCCGTCCGGGACCTGGATCGCGGGCAGGCCGCCGCCCAGCGCATCCGGGACGAGGTCGATGACGCCAAGCTGCGGATCATCCACCTCGACCTGGCGGACCTGGCGTCGGTGCACGACTTCGCCGCCACCGAGGCCGCCGCCGGGCCGGTTGACCTGCTGGTCAACAACGCCGGCCTGATGCTGGTGCCGAGCCGGGTGCTGACCCGCGACGGGTTCGAGAGCCAGATGGGGGTCAATCATCTGGGGCACTTCGCGTTGACCGCCGGCCTGCTGCCGGCCCTGCTGCAGGCCGAGGCCGGCCGGGTCGTCTCGGTGACCTCCATCGCGGCCCGCCGGGCCCGGTCGCTGGATCATGGGCTGGGGTTGACCGGCGACTACACGCCGATGGGCGCGTACAGCCAGTCGAAGTTGGCGGTCGCGCTGTTCGCCGAGGAGCTTGACCGACGGCTGCGGGCGACCGGCGCCAGGGTGACGTCGGTGCTCGCCCACCCGGGTTGGTCGGCGACCGGTGTTTCTTCCGACCGTCCCGACGATCGGCCCGGCGTCGACGGTGCGGTTCAGCCGCCGGGCGACGGCGATCCTCGGGACCTCGCCGCGGGTCGGGAGCGCGTTCGGAGGTGTACGCGGCCACCGCGCGGGGGATCTCCGGCGGCGAACTCGTCGGGCCGAGGCTGATGGTGTGGGGACGTCCGCGTGCCGTTTCGCTGCCGCGGGCGGCCGCCGACCCGGTCGCCGCCGGGTGGCTGTGGTCGGAGTCGGTGCGGTTGACCGGGGCGGAGCCGCGGCCGGTCTGAGGCTCGATGTGAACGGCAGTTAGCATTGCGCTCATGATCGATGATGGCGTCGCACAGGTCCCGCCCGACCGCCGGGGCTTCCCAGCCTCGATCCAAGACGATCACCTGGCACGACCCGCACGCCCTTGCCGCGGCCGGGCGAACCCTCTCCGGCCAGGATTTCATCAGCCAGATCGCCCAGCGCATCCTGCCTGCGCCGCCGATCGCCGAACTGTTCGGGATGACGATCGAGTCGGTCGAGCCGGGCGACGTGGTGTTCCGCTGCGAGCCCGACGAGTCGACCTACAACCCGATCGGCGTCGTGCACGGCGGCCTGGCCTGCGTGCTGCTGGACACCGTCGCCGGTTGTGCGGTGCACACCACGCTGCCGGCCGGGGTCGGCTACACGTCGCTGGAGCTCAAGGTCAACTATCTGCGGCCGATCCACGGCGGGATCGCGCTCACCGCGCATGGCTGGGTGACCAAACCCGGCCGCCGGGCCGCCTTCGCCGAGGGTGACATCCGGGATCCGGACGGCAAGATCCTGGCCACCGCGTCCTCGACGTGCCTGGTGATGGGCGGGTAGCCGTCGCCGGGCGCGACAGGCGACGACGCGGTCGCCACACCGGCCGCGCGCCGGTCGCCGCAACGCCCGCGTCGCCACGCCGTTGCGGGTCTGCACACGTCGCGACGTCGTGGCGTGCAACGCGGCAGGGGCGCCAGCGCTCGCCGGCCGCGCGAGTGACCGGGTCCTACCGCTGCGCCGGCCGCCGGACGATCACCACGATGGCCGCCGCGACCAGAATCCCGGCCACCGCGATCGCGGCCCAGACCCATCCGGACAGCCCCGATGACGACGCGACGGGGGCCACCGCCGCCACGGTCGTGCTGGTCGCGGTCTGCGCGACCTGGCCGCGCCGCCGATGCCGACGATGCCGACGTCGCATCGGCTGAAGTCGAGCCAGCCGAACGCCGAGCCGGCCGCTCCGAGGCCGTCGCTGACGCATCGGCACCGCCCACCGCACCATCAGCGAGCTGGAACTTGATCTCCCCCTCGACGGGGTGACCGTCGGCCGACACGATCCGGTACGCGATCGAATACGCCCCGGCGACGGGCAGCGCGTTGACCCCGGCCGTCACCACGGTGCTGTCGACCACCGGTGCGCCGGATTCGTACCGATTGCCGTCCGGGCCGATGACGGTGACCACCGGTTCGAAGTCCTGCACCGGCTGGTCGAAGGTCAGCCGCACCGTCGTCGGCGCGGTCTGCAGCGTCGACCCGTCGGTCGGGTCGCTGCTGGTCAGCACGTTGTGCGCGGCGGCGGGCCCGGCAAGACCGACCCCCGCCGCGAGGGTCAGCAGGATCAGCACGAGTAACCGGGACAGCTGTCGCGGCAACGGCCGGGCGAGCCGTCGCCCGGGGTGTCGTGTGGTGGACCTCGCGACGGGGGGTCGTCATGAGATCAGCCTGCCGCAGGCGGGTTCGCCGGACCACCGGGCTTGCGGCGCAGCGCGAACGCGGCGACCAGCAGCGCGGCGGCCGCGACCATCAGGCTGACCACGGCGATGATCGTCGGCGCCGAGGATGTCTCCGTCGTCGTGCTGGCTGCGGTGTTGACCGGCTCAACGCCGGCCGGCTCGACGAACGACGACGTCGCCTCCGCCGATGTCGTTGCGGCCGCCTCGGCGTCGGAATGGCTGTGCCCTGCCTCGCCGCCCTCGTCGGCCGGGCCGATCGTCAGGGTCGGCGCCGGATGCTCCGGCTCCTCGCCGGATGCCGGGGTCGGCTCGTTCCACTCGACGACGGTGCCGTCGCTGTAGGTCTGGGTCGCGGTGAACACCATGCTGTCGGCGTCCGGCACCGGACCTGCGGAGATGTCGAACTCGCCGAACTCGCCCGGCCCGATCTGGGTGCCGGGGTCGGCCGTCCAGGTGACCGAGGTGACGGCCTCCTTGATCGTGGTGTTGCCCTCGGTGACCGGCGTCGGCAGCGTGGTCTTGGTCGGCGTCGCGGTCCAGCCCGGGACATCCTTCACCGAGAGAAAGGCGAACGGCTGCTCGGCCGGGAGGGTGATGGTCACCGCGGTGGTGCCGGCGGTCTCGGATTCGGTGGGCACGCGGAAGGTGAGCTTGATCGCCTCGTCGCCGGCTGAGGCGTCCGACGGGTTGACCGAGACGTGTGCCGACGCGATGCCGGCGCCGGCGACGAGGGCGATGGCGGTCAGCGAAACGGTGGTGATCACGCGGCGCCATCTGCGCACGCGGGGGGTTGTCGACATAGTGATCCTTCGAGGCTGAAGAGAGGTGGGCTTGGTTCCATGGGTACGAGCACCCGGAGGTGTGGGGTGCCCGAATGACCGCGACGGCGCGCGCCACAAACGGTCACCGGATTCATCCGGATCTCTCGTCCAGGCACGACGCGCAGACAAGGCGCAGCCCGCCCGAGCGGGCCACGCATCGTCGGTCAGCGGTCTGGCCGCGTCTCCCCGAGGTCGGGAGACCAGTCGCCTGCGACGAAGTCGTCAGGCGCAATCCAGCACAGAGAGACTGCCTGGCGTTGTTTGCCAGACAGTCTCTAGGCCGCGAGCGGCGGCCCACGCCGCGAAGGAAGCGACAGCGCACCGGCCCGCAACCGAACGACGTCGGTCGCCGGCAGTGATCACGGCGGTCCAGGTCGGGGCGAGTTCGACGGGCCGCCGGCCGCGGGTCGCCGACTCGATGACCCGGTGCAGCGCCGCGAACAGCCGGAACAGCATGCTCTCGGTGCCGCCCATCAACGCCGAAGCGGCCAGTGCGGCGAACAGATGGAACGTCAGCATCCGTCCGGCATCGACCGAACTCGCGTGATGCACGGTGACCTGGAAGGCCAGATGGAAGACCACTTGACTGGCGACCAGCACCGCGAAGATCTGCGGCCCGGTCCGCCGGCGGGTGCACAGCCCGGACAGCGAGCCACCGAGGAAGACGCCGATGGTCAGCAGCATCGCCGGGTCGGGTAGCTGACCGCCGCCCAGCACATGGCCGAGGGCAGCGAGTTGGGTGGCGACGAGGGCAAACACGCAGGCGCGCAACAGCCGCCAACGGGCATTCGTCGGTTCCCCCACGGCCAGGACAATACCTGGTCGTGCGTCATTTGTCCGTAAATATGCAGGTCAGGCGGTCGGCGGCCCGACCAGGAACGTCATGAGCTCGGCGTCGAGTTGATCAAGGTCCGCCGAGATGGCGCGCAGCGCCGCGCGCCTGGTGGAGGTCGGCATCGAGAGAGTGGCCGTGCTGGCCGCGGACAGCTCGGCCAAGTCGCGCGGCGGTGGTCCCGGCGAAACGGGCGACCGTCTGATCCGTGCCGCGCCGGGCGCGGAGCTCGTCGATGGCCTTGGTCAGCCCGGTGATGCGGGCCTGCACCGTGCCGGTCGGGCCCTTGTAGGCGGCGACGTCCTCGATGGGCACGCCGAGCTGCCGGGCCCTGCGGTCGTCGAGCATGCCGCGCACCTCGGTCGAGGTCTTCATCGCCCCGGCGGCGACCACCGGTCCGACCACCTTCGCGGCCAGCAGCAGTCGGCGAAGCGTCTTCGGGTCGCTCAACGCGGTAACCAGGCCGGACGAGCGCGACCCGGCGCGACTTCGCAGCGGATTTCGATCCTGACGACGACGCGGGTGCGGACTTCTTGCGGGCCTTGCGACGAAGTGCCACGCTGCTCCCTCCTCGGGCCGGCGGCTGCCGGATCTTGCGCACAGCCTAGTAGTCGGGCGCGACCATGGAGCGACCGCCGCTCCAGTGCAGCCACTGGAGCATGCGCGACTCCTTTGGGCGACCGCCGCTGCCGAGTCCAGCTCCCGAGCCGCGCATTCTGCAGGCGCCCGGGAGCCTACGCTGGTCGTCGATGACGCCACCCACCGTGATCCCCGCGCCGGGCGCCGGGTCCGAAGTCGGCCCCGTCCAGGTGCGGCTGGGACCGTCGGCGGCGGCCCGGTGTCGCAGGCGGATTCATCTGGACGCAGCGGCCGGTGGTCGGCGAACGATGCTGTCCACCGCGGCTCGGCGTGCGCTCGACGATCTCGCCGAACACCGCGAGCTGGTGATCGAACAGCTCAGGACGGCGCACGGCATCGCGGCGCTCGCCCTGACCCCGGAACCGGATGGGCCACCAGGGCGCGACGAATCAGGGCCGCCGGGCGAGAAGGATATGACGTGGCGCAGCACCAGGGCACCGATCGTGCTGACCCCGGAGATGACGACCGCGACCCGTTCCGGCGCTGCCGACCTGCTGGTGTGGGCCGGCGACGGCTACCTGCCGGTCATCATCCGGGTGCACCGCACCCGCGACCGGGGAGCCGGAGCCCCGATCTCGTCGCTGGCGAAACCACTGGAGGTGCGGCCCGACCCGACCCACCGGATCAGGCGCAATCGGGCCGACCGGCTCACCCTGGCCCACCACTACCGCCAGCTGGAGGCGCTGAACTGCGCATCGGCGACCGCGCGGGGCGGGGTGATCGGCCGGGGCAGCCCGACGGACGGTGCCGGCCGGCCGGACACGATCGGCGGCGAGGACGACGGTTCGGTGATCGTGTGGCACGACCTGGACGGCACCGGGTCGTCGACGCTGCACGACTACGACGATCGATTCGACGACCGGCTGGCGGTCGCGGCCGCCGCGGTGACCGGTGCGCGGCCGCTGGCCTGGCCGTCGCGAGTGGCCGAATGCCGCCGTTGCCCCTGGTGGGCACGCTGCGGGCCGGAACTGCATGCCTCGGCTGACATTTCGTTGCTGCTCTCGGGCGGCCGATGTCGAGGTCGCCCGCGCCGCGGGCATCGGGACGATCCCGGAGCTCGCCGATCTGGACCGCGTGGCGGCGAAGAGCTTGCCGCTCATCGTCAGCCAGGTCGGGTCCGCCCAGATCAGGGCGCGGGCGTGGTGTGTGGGGGCCGTACTGGTGCGGACCGATCCGCGCAGCGCGATCCGACGGGCGGATGTCGAGCTGGACGTCGACGCGGAGTCGTACGGCGAGGACGGGGCCTACCTCTGGGGCGCCCAGCTGTCCGGCGCTGACGTCGGGTTGCCAGTCGGGTACCGGTCGTTCGTCACCTGGCAGCACCTGCCGTCACCGACCCAGGGCGTGGTGTTCGGACAGTTCTTCGAGCTACCTCATGCAGGTGCGCCAGGCGGCGCTGCAGCGCGGGCTGAGCTTCGCCGTGTACTGCTACGCCAGGGCCGCCGAGGAACGGTGGATGCTCGGCCTGGCCCGCCGGTACGCCGGGCTGCCCGGCGTCCCGGATCCGCGGGCGGTGGCGGCGTTCTGCGCGTCGCCGCAGTGGGTGGACCTGCTGCTGGAGATCAAGCGGCAGTTCGTGGCGACCGGGTCGCTCCGGCTCAAGGAGTTGGCCAGGGCGATCGGGTACTCCTGGCGCGACCCGGAGCCGGGCGGGGAGAACTCGATGGCCTGGTACCGGGCCGCCGTCGACGGACAGTCCGACCAGACCGCGGCTTCGGTGGCGGCCGACGCCGGGTCGGAGCACCCGATGGCCCGGCGGGTGGTCCGCTACAACGAGGACGACGTGCTCGCCACCCTCGCCGTCCGGCGGTGGATCACCGAGCACCTCGACGAGCTGCCGACCGTGGCGGACCTGCAACTCGAATAGTTCCCTGCCTGCCTCAGCGCGGCGCCATCCGCAGCGCCCCGTCGAGCCGGATGACCTCGCCGTTGAGGTAGTCCTGCGCGGCGATCGACAGCACCAGCGCGGCGTACTCCGCCGGCCGGCCCAGCCTGGCCGGGAACGGCACGCCCGCGGCCAGCGCGCCGCGGATCTCGTCGGACACCCCGGCCAACATCGGTGTGTCCAGGACGCCGGGGGCGATCGTCATCACCCGGATGCCGAACTGGGCGAGATCCCGCGCGGCGGGCAGCGTCATGCCGACAACGCCGCCCTTGGACGCCGAGTAGGCGATCTGACCGATCTGCCCGTCGAAGGCGGCGATCGACGCGGTGTTCACGATCAACCCCCGCTGGCCATGCTCGTCGATCGGTTCGGTGGCCGCGATCGCCTCGGCGGCCAGCCGCAGCACGTTGAACGTGCCGATCAGGTTCACCGAGATCACCCGGCTGTAGACGTCCAGGTCGTGCGGCCCCTTGCGGGACAGCACCCGACCCGCGACGCCGATGCCGGCGCAGTTGACCGCCAACCGCAGCGGTCCCGCCGCCACCGCAAGGGCGACGGCGGCGGCGACATCGGCAGCGTTGGTGACGTCGCCGGAGGCGGAGGTGATGCCGGGCGCTGGCGCGCCGGCCCGTTCCCAGCCCGATGCCAGATCGAACCCGACGACGTGGGCGCCCGCTCGCGGCGAGGGCCGCCGCGGTGGCCGCCCCGAGCCCGGAGGCAGCGCCGGTCACGATTGCCGATGAGCCGCTGATCTGCATGTGCGACAGGCTAGGTCTCTTTCAGTAACCGGGCTATTCGCGGGGGCGAGATGATCTCACCGCTGCCTGTTCCTACTGCCGATCGCTCACCCGAGCCTGCGGCCCGCGTTCGCTGAATCGGCGCGCGAACAGCCCTTGGCCCCCGATCCGGGGAGCGCCGCGATGATGATCACCGGTTGACGGTAGCGTCGCGGCGGGTCAGGCTGGCCGTGTCGCGAGCGTGCAGATCTAGAGCCTGTGACCAGACGCGACGGACGGAGGTGAACCAATGTTCCTGCTGCGCAAGCCGATCCTGGCGCTGGCCGACAGCACAGCGGTGCGCGACACGGTCTCGAAGGCCCCGGTCACCAGGTCGGTCGTCGATCGGTTCATCCCCGGCGAAACCACCGCCGACGCCGTCGCAGCGGTGGTCGGCCTGCGCGCCAAGGGTTTACAGGTCACCCTTGATCATCTCGGCGAGGACACCACCGACCGGGCCACCGCGGACGCCACGGTCACGGCCTACCTCGAGCTGATCGACGCCCTCAAGGCCGCCGGTCAGGTCTCCGGCGCCGAGGTGTCGGTCAAGCTCTCGGCGGTGGGTCAGGCACTGGTCGCCACCCCCGACATCCCCGGCGGCGGCAACGCCTACGCGCTGTCCGGCGCTCGGAAGATCGCCGACGCGGCCTACGCCGCTGGCGCCCGGGTGAACCTGGACATCGAGGACCACACCACCGTCGACCAGACGCTGGAGGTGCTGTTCGAACTGCGGGACACCCACCCGGACGTGGGCGTCGCGATCCAGGCCATGCTGCTGCGCACCCCGAAAGACCTGGCCGAACTGGTCGGTCCCGGGTCCCGGGTGCGGCTGGTGAAGGGCGCCTACAACGAGCCGGCCAGCGTCGCCTTCACCGACCCGGATCAGATCGACCTGGCGTACGTGCGGGCGATGAAATACCTGATGAACGGCAAGGGTTATCCGATGATCGCCTCGCACGATCCGCGGCTGGTCGCGATCGCCGCGAAGCTGGCCGCCGACGCCGGGCGCACCCCGGACCACTGGGAACATCAGATGCTGTTCGGGATCCGCCCGGACGAGCAGGAACGGCTGGTCGCCAGCGGTAAGACGGTGCGGGTGTACGTGCCGTACGG
Source organism: uncultured Actinomycetota bacterium (assembly GCA_963695045.1). GTDB lineage: Bacteria > Actinomycetota > Actinomycetes > Mycobacteriales > Nakamurellaceae > Nakamurella. The sequence goes on along the minus strand of CAVOFW010000015.1, from coordinate 58,883 downwards.
CGCCGACTGGTACGGCTACTTCACCCGGCGGCTCGCCGAACGGCCCGCCAACCTGCTGTTCTTCCTGCGTTCTCTGGCCACCAAGGGCTGACCAGCCGCCAGCACCACCCGCCGCCAGCACCGGCAGTAACAAGCACCAGCACCGGCAAGACCAGCACAGGAAACAGGCAAGACCAGCACAGGAAACAGGAAGGGCCACGCCACCATGGACGCCGTCACCCACCCGCCGATGCCGGTCAACGAACCGGTGCTGGACTACGCACCCGGATCGGCCGAACGGGCCGCGCTGGTCGACGGCACTCGGTGCCGTCCAGGAGCCCGTCGAGCTGGGCGCGATCATCGGCGGGGTCAGCGTGCGTCCGGCAGGCAAGGCTTTCGACGTGCGCGCCCCCTTCGATCACCGCCGGGTCCTGGCCACCTCGGCGAACTGCACCCAGCCGGAAGCCACCCAGGCCGTCACGGCGGCACTGGCCGCGGCGCCGGACTGGCGGGCGTTGGACTTCGATTCCCGGGCCGCGATTCTGCTGCGTGCCGCCGACCTGCTGACCGGCCCGTGGCGGGCCAGGATCAACGCCGCGACGATGCTGGGCCAGGCCAAGACCGCGTACCAGGCCGAGATCGACTCGGCCTGTGAGCTGGCGGACTTCTGGCGGTTCAACGTGCACTTCGCCCGGCAGATCCTGGCCGATCAGCCCATCGCCAACACAAAAGGCATCTGGAACCGCACCGATCACCGGCCCCTGGAGGGCTTCGTCTACGCCGTCACGCCGTTCAACTTCACCGCGATCGCCGGGAATCTGCCGACGGCACCAGCGCTGATGGGCAACGTGGTGGTGTGGAAGCCGTCCACCACCCAGCAGTTGGCCGCGTCATTGATCATGGACCTGCTGGCCGAGGCCGGGCTGCCGCCCGGAGTGATCAACATGCTGCCCGGTGTCGGACCGGAGATCTCCGAGGTGGTGCTGGCCCACCCGGAGTTGGCCGGGCATCCATTTCACCGGATCCACAAGGGTTTTCCAGCAGTTGTGGGCGCAGGTCGGGTCCAACATCGCCGGCTACAGGTCCTACCCTCGGCTGGTCGGCGAAACCGGCGGCAAGGATTTCGTGGTCGCGCACCCCTCCGCCGACGTCGATGTGCTGCGTACCGCGATGGTCCGCGGCGCGTTCGAGTACTCGGGCCAGAAGTGCTCCGCGGCGTCCCGGTCGTATGTTCCGGCGTCGCTGTGGCCGGCGTTGAAGGACCAGCTGATCGCCGAGACCGAGGCGCTGAGCCATCGGCAGCGTCGAGGATTTCGCCAACTTCACCAGTGCCGTCATCGACGACCGGTCGTTCGGGCGGCTCAAGGCCGCCATCGACCGCGCGCATGCCACCGACTCGATCAGCGTGCTGGCCGGCGGGCGCTACGACGACGAGGTCGGCTACTTCGTCCGGCCCACCCTGCTGCTGGGCACCGACCCGCGTGACGACATCTTCTGCAACGAGTACTTCGGCCCGATCCTGTCGATCCACGTGTACCCCGACGACCAGTTCGCCTCGATCCTCACCGAGGTCGACGGGGCGTCGCCGTACGCGCTCACCGGGTCGATCATCGCCCGGGACCGGGTTGCGGTGGCCGAGGCGTCACGGGCGCTGCGGTTCACCGCCGGTAACTTCTACATCAACGACAAGCCGACCGGTGCGGTCGTCGGTCAGCAACCGTTCGGCGGGGCCAGGGCGTCGGGGACGAACGACAAGGCCGGTTCCGCAGCCAATCTCGCGCGCTGGACGTCACCCCGATCGATCAAGGAGACGTTCGTGGCCGCGACCTCGGTGGGCTACCCGCACCAACGTCCGGAGTAGTGCACGAGGAGACCGGCCGAGTAGTCGGTGCGACGTTCGGCGTCACGGATCGTTGAGCCAGCGGAGGTTTGCCGGCTCGCAACCTGAGCCGCCGTCACGAAAAGCGACGGTTCGAGGACTTCGGGTACGCAAATGTGGAATCGTGCGGTAAACTTTTATTGCTGAATGTGACAGCCGGCTTGGGGGCGGTGTCGCCGCGCACGAAGGCCGCGACGCCGTGTAGTCCGCCCATTTCCCTGTTTGGGTACCGTGACCGACTCGAGTCCTCGACATGAGACCTATGAGCGACTCATTGCGTCCGCGATGCAATGACCAAGCGTTTTTTCACCGGCCGAACCTTGGGCGGCCGTCGGCTCTGTTGCCCGCGAACACGCGCGCCGGAGCGCGTGGGTCAGCACCCCCGGGACCGCCCGGGGGCATGTGGTCGGGGTTACGTTGGCGCACCCAGGGTTACGGAAAAGCGCCTCTTCATTTCCAATTAACCTCGGAGAGGGTCCGATGACCAGCAGCCTGGGACGATTTTCTACGTCTTTCGACACACACACAAGAGGAATTACTACCGGTGCAGGCCTCGCCCGCGCATTTTGAGGGTGTTCCGGCCGCCCGCCCGGCGACCGTCCTGGTGGCGGATCCGGGTGGCGTTATCGGTGAAGTTCTCCGGTATGCGTTGATGGAATTCGCCGGATTCCGAATCGTCGAGGCCAGTTCCGTGGCCGATGTCGATGCCATGATCGCCAAGGGCGTGATCGGCGAGGTCGCGATGGTCAGCGTGCGGTTCAACGGCAGCACGGCAGGCCTGATCCGCTCGCTGCGGGCCGCCGGCTGGCCGCGGGTGATCGCGCTGACCCTGCCGTCGGTGCCGATCGGACCGGTGATCGCGGCGGTACAGGCGGGGGCCGGCGGCGTGCTGAGCATTCCGGGCATCATCGATCCGGTTCCCGACGAGGGGAACCCGGCCCGGCAGCTGTCCGGCCGGGAGTTGGAGGTCATCAGGCTGGTCGCGGACGGTTGGTCCAACAAGTCGATCGGATTGCAGCTGTCGTTGTCGTCCCTGACGGTGAAGAACCACCTGGCCCGAATCGGTCGGAAGTTGGGTGTCGGCGACCGCGCCCAGATGGTCGCGATCGCCTGCCGGGCCGGACTCATTCCGCATGGCATCGCCTGGCGGCCGCGTCAACTAGTCGCCTGCGACGAAGTCGTCAGGCGCCATTCGATACAGAGGTCGTGTCTGGCCGCATTTGCCAGACACGACCTAGTCGGACCCGACGAAGGAGGGGCCGCCGTTCCATACAGTGGACGGCGCTGAGCGGACCGGTGACGGAGGAATCGGGTTGTTCATCGGCGTCTGAGCAGAACGGGTCGCCGCCCGCGGCCACGGTCGATACGGTGCTAGCCATGAGCGAGTACAGCATTCGTCGGAACAAGATCGCGATCGTCGGGGCCGGATCGGTGGGCGCGACGCTGGCCTACGCCAGTTTGATCCGGGGCGTGGCGCACGACGTCGTGCTCTACGACATGAATGCACACAAGGTCGAGGCCGAGGTGCTGGACCTGCGGCACGGACTGCTGTTCTGTCCGCCCGCGAACGTCGACGGCTCCGACGACGTCGCGATCTGCGACGGCGCCGACGTCATCGCGATCACCGCCGGCGCCAAGCAAAAGCCCGGCCAGACCAGGCTCGAGCTGGCCGGCACCAACGTCGAGATCTGCCGGGCGCTGATCCCCGAGCCTGCTCGAGGTCGCCCCGGACGCGGTGATCCTGATGGTCACCAACCCCGTCGACGTGCTCACGCTGGCGGCGCTGAAGTTCTCCGGGCTGCCGAAGAACCGGGTCCTTGGCAGCGGCACGGTGCTCGATTCGGCCCGCCTGCGGGACCTGATCGCCCGGTACCTCGGGGTGGCCTCGCAGAGCGTGCATGCCTGGATCGCCGGTGAGCACGGTGATTCCGAATTCCCGCTGTGGAGCTCCGCGACGATTGGCTCCCTTCCGGTGCAGGATTTCTCGATGCCCGACGGGTCCCGGCTGGACCTGGCGAACGAGGAGCGCATCGCGAAGGAGGTGGTGACCGCCGCCGAGCGGATCATCCGCGGCAAGGGCGCGACGAACTACGCGGTGGGCCTGGCCGCGAATCGGGTGATCGAGGCGATCCTGCGGGACGAGAACGGTGTGCTGCCGGTCAGTTCGCTGGTGGACGACCGGTACGGGCTCGGCGATGTGTGTCTGTCCCTGCCGTCACTGGTCAACAAGAGCGGAGTCGCGGCGATGCTGGACGTCCCGATGTCCGATCGCGAGCGGGAACTGCTGAAGATCTCCGCCAGTGAGGTCCGCGCCGTCGCCGCGTCCCTCGGCCTGTAGCACGGCGAGGCGCTACCGGTCGACCTCGATGTTCACCGGGGTGTCCTGATCGACCTGGGTCCGAAACGACGGCCGTTGATTCACGATGGTGCCCGGCTCCGCGTCGGGCACGTCCACCTGGGTGACGGTGCCCAGCGTCAGCCGTTTCTCCTGCAGGGCGGCGACCGCCTGGGTGGGCGTCATTCCGGTGAGGTCGGGGACCGCGACCGCGGCCGGTGGCAGCGGCGCGGTGATCACCAGCAGGGTCAGCGTCACGGCCACGACCACCGACAGGCACAGCGCCGCAATGCCGATCAAGGTCCAGCGGCGCTTGGTCCTGGCGATGTCCGCGGGATCCCGGCCGTCATCGGGTCCGGGTGGCAGCTCGGTCAACACCGGCGCCAGCAGGGCTGGTCCGTGCGGGGGCGCTGCTGACCGCCGTACCCGACGCTGACGAGTGCGGCCCGGCAGCGCCCGATCCGACCGCGGCAGGCTTCAACGATGCCGAACGTGCCGATTCCTGCGCGGCGACCCCAGCGCGGCCGGATTTCGCCCGGCTGGCTCCGACCCCGGCTTGCGGCACCCTGGGGGCCTGCACGCGGGCCGGCTCGATCCGAACCGGCGCGGCTCGCAGGAACTCCTGCACGCTCGTCCGAACTCAGGACCGGGGTGGCCAGCACGGGTCGACCGGCCATCGCCCGGGCGATGTCCTTGCGCATCTCGTCCGCGGTCTGGTAGCGGTTCTGCGGATTCTTCGACAGCGCCTTGAGCACCAGCGCGTCGATGTCCCGCGACAATCCCGGCGCGGCCTCGCTCGGCGGCCGGGCTGCCATCCGGACATGTTGGGAGGCAACCGCGATCGGTGAGTCGCCGGTGAAAGGTGGTGTGCCGCACAGTAGTTCGTAGAGCACGCAGCCGGCCGAATAGATGTCGGAGCGGGCGTCGCCGGTCTCGCCGCGCGCCTGTTCGGGCGAGAGGTACTGCGCGGTACCGATGATCGTGGTGGCCGTGGTCGGCGCCGAACCGTTCTTCACGGCGCGGGCGATGCCGAAATCCATCACCTTGGCCGCGCCGTCGCGGTTGACCATGACGTTCGCGGGGGTGATGTCGCGGTGCACGACGCCGTGCCGGTGCGAGAAGTCAAGGGCGGCGCAGATCTCCGCGGCGATCGCCAGTGCCCGCCGCGGCGCCAGCGCACCGTCCTTGGCCACGATGCTGGACAGCGTGTCGCCGTCCACGTATTCCATGACGATGTACGGCACGACGCCGGCTTCGCCCTGCGCCTCACCGGTGTCGTACACCCCGACGATGGACGGGTGGTTCAGCGACGCTGCGTTCTGCGCCTCGCGGCGGAAGCGGCTCTGTGCGGACGGATCTCTGGCCAGGTCGTCCCGCAGCACCTTGACCGCGACGTCGCGACCCATCCGCAGGTCGCGGCCGCGGTAGACCTCGGACATCCGCCCGCACCCGACCAGATCACCGGACTGGTAACGGTGCGCATACAGATGGATCGTCATCCCTGTCCTTCGGTGAGTTCGAAGCAGTGCCGCCTCGTCAACTTGTGAAGAGCCGCTAGTGGTGGTTTACCAGCGACGGACCCCGGGACAGGGTGGCGACGTGCCGACAACGTCAAAACGTTGCAGATCGATGAGTTCGCTGGGCCGGGATGGGTCGGTGGGTGCGAGCGGGTCGGGCCGGATCGCCGGGGGCCGGAGAAGGCCGGGCGAAGTAGAAGCCCTGGTAGGAGTCGCAACCGAGCCGGCAAACCGCTTCGTGCTGTTCCGCCGTCTCCACGCCTTCGGCGACAACCGTCATGGCCAGGTCGTGCGCGAGGTTCACGATGGCGGCCACGATGCTGTGGCTGGCCGCGTCCCGCACGAGATCGACGATGAACGCGCGATCGATCTTGAGGATCTGCACCGGGAAACGCTTCAGGTAGCTGAGCGAGGAATATCCGGTCCCGAAATCGTCCAGCGCCAATTGCACCCCGAACTCGTTGAGTTCGCCGAGCACGATCAGGGCGCGTTCGCCGTCCCGGATGAAGACGCTCTCGGTGATTTCCAGGATCAGCCGCCGCGGGTCGGCGTCCGTCGCGGCCAGCACGGCGGCCACCGAGGCGGTGAAACCAGGTGACATCAGCTGGTGGACCGAGACGTTGACCGCCATGTCGAGAACCTCGCCCGAGTGTTCGGCCTGCAGTCGCGCCCGGTCGGCGCAGGCCTGCGCCAGTACCCATCCGCCGATTTGATTGATCAACCCGGATTTCTCGGCCCACGGAATGAACGTCGCCGGAGGTATCGATCCATGGGTGGGGTGGATCCAGCGCAGGAGGGCCTCGAAGCCGGTGATGCGGTTGCTGGCCGTCGAAATGATGGGTTGGTACTCGACGTGGAATTCGCCGCGGGACTGGGCGTGCAGCAGATCGTCCGCCAGGCCGGCGGCCACCGGCCGCCCGCGTTCGTCTCTGTCGAGGGTGTCCCCGTCACAGATCTCCCGGTTGCGCTCATCCACGCCGCGCTTGAGTTCACCGGGTTGACCGGACGCACTTCCTGTCTGCCCTCGCGCCAGGTAGGCGCTGCGCAGAAGTTCCTCCGGCGAGTAACGCGGCCCGTGTTGGTGCTGGTCGGCGTCCATCCAGGCGATGCCGACGCCGGCTGCCGGGGGTTGGCCGCGGCCGGCCGGCTGGAACGGGCGGGTGAGGGCCGCGGTCAGTCTGGCCGCGATGGCGTCGGCCTGCGCGGGGCTCTGAAGGTCCTCGCAGAGAATGCCGAAGGCATTGTCGGCCAGCCGGGCAAGCGGTGTCGGTCCGCCGCAGCAGCCCGCGCAGCCGCACTGCGATGGCAGCCAGCACTTCGTCGCCGGTCGCCGCCGAGTGCGACTCGCCGACCTGGGCGGTCAGGTCCAGATCGAGCCAGATCACCGCCGATGACCTGCCAGAGCCCTGGCCGCGGAGCAGGGCCAGGGCGAGCCGGTCCAGCAGCAGGGTGCGATTGGGCAACCCGGTGAGCTCATCGCGCAGCGCGCTCTGCTCGATGTCGTCGAATCGGTCCCGCGAATTCTCCCGGGCGCGCGCGTTGATGAGGTGGGCGGTGACGACGTCGGCCACGGTCTGGGCGGCGCCCATCGCCTTCGGGGTCAGTGGTCCGGCGGCGTCCTGGTACAGGTCGAGCGCGCCGAGCCGGTGGTCCGCGTGCCGCAGCGGGAAGGTGAACATGGCGCTCAGCCCGGTCCGCAATGCCCGCGGACCGAAGGTGGGGAAGCGTTCGTCGGAGCCGAGATAAGGCGCCTGCACCGCCACACCGGACGCGGCCGTCAGCACGCCCGGTCCCTCGTCCAGCTTCCGCTGCAGCAGCTCGTACCCCAGTGCGGAGGCGTCGGACGCGGCCACGTACCGATGCTCGCTGCTGCGCGGCAGCAGCGTCACGCCGGCACTGCTGATCGGCAGGATCTCGATGATCCGCTCCACCAGGTGGTCGATGATCGCCTGGATCGACGAATCCGGCGGCATGGTCCTGGCGAACTCGCTGACCACGTCCGCCAGCCTGGGTTCGTCGGGCAGGGGCTCTTCGGTCGCCAACTCAGGCATGCCGGGCCGGCAGTGCGGGGGCGCCGAAGACGTACGTCATCTCGAAATCCGGCCGTCGACGATCCGGGGTGATTTCTGGGCACCGAACTTCTGGCAGCGTCACGGCCGGTGCGGCGGCGACGCCCGACCCCAGGTCGGCTGATTCGTTCAACAGAGATGACGATACGCGGTCTGACTCCGACTGTTCACCCCCAGCCGCGCCGCAGGTTGGGCCAGATGGGGTCGGGCCGGCGTAATTCCTCTTCCCTGCGTTGGTTCAGTACCCGGACGACCGACACGCCGCGCACGTCCCACCGCGAGAGCGTGTCCGGGAGTGTGCTGAAGCGGAAGTCAGACGACAGCCGCGTCCACGCCGGGGCGGTGCCTCAGTCTCAGCCGGGACCGCAACCTGGCCGGGCTGGGGCGGTCGTCCCGCACAGTGCCCCGCGCGACGATCAGCCGCGCGCGACGATCAGCCCCGCGCCAGTCCGATCTGCAGGTCGTCCAGGTAGTCCGCGGCGAACCCGGCCTGCGAGTAGGCGAGATAGAAGTTCCACATCCGGACGAACGTCTCGTCGAAGCCGAGCGCCCTGACCTCCGGCAGCCGCGCGTTGAAGTTGTGCCGCCACTGCTCCAGGGTGGGCACGTACGACAGCCCGAGCCGCCTGGTCTCCTGGATGCGCAGCGTGGTGTGCGCGCCGAGCACCTGGTCGATCGCGGTCGTCGACGGCAACGCGCCACCCGGGAAGACGTACTTGTGCACCCAGGTGTAGCCGTTGCGGGTGGCGAGCAGTCGATCGTGCGCCATGGTGATGGCCTGCAGGCTCATCCGGCCGCCGGCCGCGAGCATCCGGTCGATCGCGCCGAAGTAGTCGGGCCAGTAGCGCTCCCCGACGGCCTCGATCATCTCGACGCTGACGATCGCGTCGTACACGCCCGGGGTGCGCTCGGCGTGCTGCCGGTAGTCCTCGAGCAGCACGTCGATCCGGTCGCTGAGCCCGGCCTCGGCGATCCGCCGTTCGGCCAGCTCCTTCTGCGCCTCGGACAGCGTCAGCGTGGTGACATGCACGTTGCGTTCCTGGACGGCGCGGATGGCCAGCCCGCCCCACCCGGAGCCGATCTCCAGGACCCGCTGGCCCGGGCTGACCCTGGCCAGGTCGAGGATGCCGTCGATCTTGCGCAGCTGTGCCGTCTGCAGGTCGTCGCCTGGCTCGAACCAGGCCGCCGAGTAGGACAGCGTCGGGTCCAGGAACAGCTCGAACAGGTCGTTGGACAGGTCGTAGTGCCGGTGGATGTTCTCCCGGGCGCCGGTCGGGGTGTTCTCCTCGGTGGCCGGCTGCCGGCTCTGCCAGGTGTGCCGCAGGGTCTGCAGCGAGCGGGGAACCAGCACCGACATCCGCTTGCACAACACGGTCAGCGCGGCCGCGAGCTCATCGGTGGCGGCGTTGACGAACACCGGATCGGTGCTGCTCAGGGGGCCATCGACGCCCGGCCCGCGGTTGCCGGTGGCGTGCCACCCGCCGGTGGTCAGGTCGCCGGTCATCCACGCCTCGCCGAAGCCGATCAGCCCGTCGGCGCCCAGCCGGGCGAAGAAGTTCTCCGGCCGGACGAGCTCGAGCCGCGGTCCGCCCGCACCCCAGCGTCGTGCCGTCCGGGAAGGCAAGGGTCAGCGGCAGCTTCTTGGTCGCGGCATGCGCCAGTCGGCGGGCGATCGACGCGTGCACCGGCACCCGCGGGACGTCGAACAGGCCGGGCCACACACCGGCTGACGGGCGCGGGATGGCTCGCGGTCGAGTCGGGCTCAGTAGTGCCATGTGGTGCTTCTCCTAAGGTCAGAACTCACTCGTTCACAGGTTCGTCGTGTGCAAGGCATTCGGAGCAAAGTGATCTTCGGGTGGCTCGGTAGCTCATTGTGATCGATTCTGGTGCTTGGTCGCGATCGGGGGTTGACGCTGTGTGCCCGATCCGGCGCGATTCGCCGGCAGTGCCGAACTGGTGGTGTCCTGTCGCCACCCTCCCTGTCTGGGCCTGTGCGTCGTGGTTGGAGCCGGTCGCCGGGGTTGGCCACCGATGTACATACGGCGCCGAGGGCCGAAACGGATGAGGCGGATTCGCGGACGTCGGGAACCACCTACGTGGTTCTCGTGGTGCTCGTTTGTCGAAGCAGCGACTTGGCGACCGGGCATGCGGCGCGCTGGGGCGCTGAGGCAGGAGTCGGTGTCGGATGGCGCCGCCAAGAAGCCGGACCCGGGTTGCTCGGGCAGGTTGACGTGCACAGAGGTCTAGCTGGATCCAATTCCCCGTGCGGCCACATGAGGTTCGGCGGTATCGTCGCGCCGTCGCGAAAGTGATGGGGATTGTTTGTCGGTGGGGAACCTGGTTTGCCACGTAATCGTATCGACCCCGCGTACTGAGACGTCGATGAGCATTGATGCTCGATCCCGGCTTGCCGAGCTGCGATTCCTCCGCCGCAGGGCGCGCTCATTCTTAGGGAACGAGCGCGAGAGGGTACGGAATTCGACTATTGGCCGGAGATAGTTAATCCTCTAAGTGACGGCAGCCGGCTCCAGCCTTGCGTCCGCCGTTCGTCGATCGATGATCTGACGCCAGTGGGCTTCACGCCTCTTGAGGTCGACCCAGAGCACGCCGGTCGACGGACTAGGAACTTGGCGGATGGGACCGGTTCTCAGCGATCTGTGACTGGGAGGTAGTGACGTTCGGTGTATCCGGTGTAGACCTGACGCGGCCGGCCGATCTTGGTCGCCGGGTCGTTGATCATCTCGCGCCACTGGGCGATCCAGCCTGGCAGCCGGCCGAGAGCAAACATGACGGTAAACATCCGCTCCGGGAAGCCCATCGCCTTGTAGATCAGCCCCGTGTAGAAGTCAACGTTCGGGTACAGCTTGCGGGAAATGAAGTAGTCGTCCGACAGGGCAACCTGTTCCAGTTGCTTCGCGAGGTCGAGGAGCTGATCGTTGGCGCCGAGGTCGTCCAGAACCTCGTGCGCGGTAGCCTTGACCAGCGCGGCGCGTGGGTCGTAGTTCTTGTAGACGCGATGCCCGAAACCCATGAGCTTGACGCCAGGTTCCTTGTTCTTCACTCGTTTGACGAAGGTCGCGATGTCGTCGCCGCCGTTGCGGATTCCCTCCAGCATCTCCAAGACTGCTTGGTTGGCTCCGCCGTGCAATGGCCCGAAGAGCGCGTTGATTCCCGCGGACACCGAGGCGAACAGGTTCGCTTGCGAGGAGCCGACGAGTCGAACGGTGGCCGTCGAACAGTTCTGTTCGTGATCGGCATGCAGGATCAGCAATTGGTCAAGAGCGCGGGCCAGCTTTGGATCGACCTCATAGGGTTCGGCCGGAAACCCGAACGACATCCGCAAGAAGTTATCCACCAGTCCGAGTGAGTTGTCCGGGTAGAGCAACGGCTGTCCGACCGACTTGCGATAGGCGTAGGCCGCGATCGTCGGCAGCTTGGCCAGCAACCGGATCGTCGACAACTCGACCTGGTCGGGATTGAACGGGTCGAGTGAGTCCTGATAGAAGGTCGACAACGCACTGACGGCACTGGCCAGCACGGGCATCGGATGGGCGTCACGCGGAAAGCCGTCGAAGAAGCGTTTCAGATCCTCGTGCAGCATGGTGTGCCGGCTGATGCGCCCCGTGAACGCGTCGAGTTCGCCGGCGGTGGGAAGTTCCCCGTAGATCAGGAGATAGCTGGTCTCCAGAAATGTGGACGATCCGGCGAGTTCCTCGATCGGGTAGCCGCGATAGCGCAGGATGCCGGCGTCGCCGTCGATGTACGTGACTGCCGAGGTGGTCGAACCGGTGTTGGTGAAACCGGGATCGAGCGTGATCACGCCCATCGTGGTCAACAGCTTCGAAATCTCCACGCCGGAGGCGCCCTCGGTGGCCGGGACGACCTTCAGCTCGAGGGTGTCGCCCGCGTAGGTGAGCAGGGCCGGTGCGGTCCCGGTCGGAGGCTGCTGACGAGGGATCACTGTCGGGGGCAACGTCGGGGCGTCGATCACCGCAACACGTCGGTTCCCCGATCTTGCCTCGGGAGGCCTGGTGGGCACGATCACTGGGGTGGGCACGCCGTTCGTCGGGACCGTCATGGTGGTTCTCCTATCGGTTCAGTGGGCTGAATGCGGCGGTGATCACGGCGGCCTGTTCGACATCGTGGACCCGGGCGGAGCCGGCCGACGGTGCGGCCATGGCTCGGCGTGAGATTCGTTTGATACCAGTTAATCTGGGGATCTGCTCCGGCAACGCGACGGCGAGGAATGGCCAGGGACCTTGGTTGGCCGGCTCCTCCTGGACCCAGCGGAAGTCGGTGGCATCCGGGTATGCGTCGAGCACCCGACCGAGGGTGCGGCGGGGCACTGGATAGAGCTGTTCGAGGCGGACGATGGCCGTGTCGGCGATGTTGTGGGACCTGCGGTAGGCGTCAAGTTCGTAGTAGACCTTGCCGCTGGTCAGCAGCACGGTCTTCACCTCGGCGGGGTCGGCGACCGCGTCCGGGATCACCATCTGGAATTTCCCGTCGGTGAAGTCGGCGACAGAGGACACCGCGGCCTTGTTCCGGAGCATGGATTTCGGGGTGAACACCACCATCGGGCGTCGAATACCGCTGCGCACATGCCGGCGGAGCAGGTGGAAATAACTCGCCGGCGTCGACGGCGCCGAAACGGTCATCGAGCCCTCGGCGCACAACTGCAGGAACCGCTCGATCCGGGCGGAGGTGTGGTCAGGTCCCTGCCCCTCGTGGCCATGCGGCAGCAGCAAAACGACGGTGGATTTCTGTCCCCATTTGGCCTCGCCGGAGGACAGGTACTCGTCGATGACCGATTGGGCGCCGTTGACGAAGTCGCCGAACTGGGCCTCCCAGATCACCAGTGCGTCCGGGTGGGCGACCGAGTAGCCGTATTCGAAACCGAGTGCTGCATATTCGGTGAGTGCCGAGTCGTAGATCAGTACCCGCTCCTGATCGTCGGAAAGATGTTGCAGCGGTTGATATTCGGCGCCGGTCTTGTAGTCGATCAGCACCGAGTGCCGCTGCACGAAGGTGCCGCGCCTGGTGTCCTGCCCGGAGAAGCGGACCAGCCGACCGTCGATCGCGGTAGCCGCCAGCGCAGCCAACTCGGCGAACGCCCAGTCGATGCCGCCGCCCCGGGACATCTCGACCCGCCGTTCCAGCACCTTTTTCACCCTGGGGTGTGGGGTGAAGCCTTCCGGGAACGCCACTGCGACGTCCGCGATCCGCTGCAGCGTCTCCGCCGTGATCCTGGTGTCGATGCCAGACGGAGCCGGCTGCCTGGCCTCGACCGACGGCGACGGGGTGGCGACGGCCTTCTCCAGGTCGCGGACCTCGTTGAAGACCCGTTCCAGTTGGGTGTGGTAGTCCCGCAGGGCCTCTTCGGCGTCCTCCGGGGAGAGGTCGCCGCGGCCGATCAGCGCCTCGGTGTAGATCCGCCGGACGGAGCGTTTGCCGTCGATGATCTGGTACATCAGCGGGTTGGTCATCGAGGGGTCGTCGCCCTCGTTGTGCCCGCGGCGGCGGTAGCAGACCATGTCGATGACGACGTCCCGGCCGAAGGTCTGCCGGTACTCCACGGCGAGCCGGGACACCCAGACGGCGGCCTCCGGGTCGTCGCCGTTCACGTGGAAGATCGGTGCCTGGATCATCTTGGCGACGTCGGTGCAGTACTCGCTGGACCGGGATGCCTCCGGTGCGGTGGTGAACCCGACCTGGTTGTTGATGATCACGTGCAGGGTGCCGCCGGTGCGGTACCCGCGCAGCAGGGACAGCTGCAGGGTCTCGGCGACCACGCCCTGACCGGCGAACGCGGCGTCGCCGTGCAACGCGATCGGCATCACGGTGAAGCCCTCTTCGCCGAGGTTGAGCATGTCCTGCTTCGCGCGCGCCACCCCTTCCAGCACGGGGTCGACGACCTCGAGGTGGGACGGGTTCGCGACCAGCGTGACGTCGACCTGGCCGTCGCCGAACGGGCGGATGTACTTGCCCTCGGCGCCCAGGTGGTACTTCACGTCGCCCGACCCGTGCGCCTGCCCCGGGTCCATGTTGCCCTCGAACTCGCGGAAGATCTGCGAGTACGGCTTGCCGACGATGTTGGCCAGCACGTTCAACCGGCCGCGGTGCGCCATCCCCAGGACGACCTCGTCCATGCCGTACTCGGCGGCCTTGTTCAGCGCCGCGTCCAACAGCGCGATGACGGTCTCGCCGCCCTCCAGGGAGAACCGCTTCTGCCCGATGTACTTGGTCTGCAGGAAGGTCTCGAACGCCTCCGCGCTGTTCAGCCGGCCCAGGATGTACTTCTGCTCGTCGATCGGCGGCTTCTCGTGCTTGACCTCGACCCGCTGCTGGATCCACTTGCGCTGCGCCGGGTCCATGATGTGCATGTACTCGACCCCGACGGTGCGGCAGTAGGAGTCCCGCAGCACACCGAGGACGTCCCGCAGCTTCATGAAGTCCTGGTCGTTGAACCCGCCGACCGGGAACTCCCGGTCCAGGTCCCACAGGGTCAGGCCGTGCGAGAGGACGTCCAGGTCGGGGTGCCGGCGTTGCCGGTAGTTCAGCGGGTCGGTGTCGGCCATCAGGTGCCCGCGGGTGCGGTAGGCGTCGATGATCTCCAGCACCCTGGCGGTCTTGTCGACCGCGCCGTGCCGGCCGATGTCCAGGTCCTTGACCCAGCGCACCGGCTCGTACGGCAGCCGCAGCGAGGTGAACACGTCGTCGTAGAAGCCGTCCTCGCCGATCAGCAGCTGGTGGATGCGGCGCAGGAACTCCCCGGACTCGGCGCCCTGGATCACCCGGTGGTCGTAGGTGGAGGTCAGCGTCATGATCTTGGAGATGCCCAGCTCGGACAGGGTCTGGTCGCTGGCGCCCTGGAACTCCGCCGGGTACTCCAACGCACCGACGCCGATGATCGCGGACTGCCCGGACATCAACCGGGGCACCGAGTGGTTGGTGCCGATCCCGCCCGGGTTGGTCAGCGAAATGGTGGTCCCGGCGTAATCCTCGGCGGTCAACGAGCCGGCCCTGGCCTTGCGGACCACCTGTTCGTAGGAGCTCCAGAACTGGGTGAAGCTCATCGCCTCGGCGCTCTTGATCGGGATCACCACGAGGTTCCGGCCGCCGCCCTTGGCGGGCAGGTCGATCGCCAGGCCCAGGTTCACGTGCGCGGGCGTCACCATCGACGGCTTGCCGTCGGTGACGGCGAAGTGCCGGTTCATGTTCGGGTAGTCGCCGATGGCCCGGACGATCGCGTAGCCGATCAGGTGGGTGAAGGAGATCTTCCCGCCGCGGTTCCGCTTGAGGAAGTTGTTGATCACGATCCGGTTGTCGGCCATCAGCTTGGCCGGGACGGCGCGGACCGAGGTGGCGGTCGGCACCTCGAGCGAGGACGTCATGTTCTTCACCACCGCGGCGGCGACGCCGCGCAACGTGGTGGTGGTCAGCCCGTCGCCCTCGGCGTCCTGCGCCGCCCGGGCGGCCTTCGCCGCCTTGGCCGCGACCATGTCGTCCGGAGTGGCCGTCGTCGTCGGACGGGCCGGCCGCGCCACCGGCGGGGCAGTGTCGGTGGCCTCCTTGCCGCCCACCCGCGCGGGCGCCGCGGGCGCCGTGGGCCGCGACCGGATGTTGACCGGGACCGGCCGGGACCGCCGCGGCGGCGGGGGAGGCGGGGGTGGGCCGCCCGGGGGGCGTGCGGACGAAGTCGAAACCGCGGTGGACACCTTCGTATCGTTGGCCCGGGATGCTGATGGGGCAGCGGCGGCCGAAGCTGTGGCGATATCAGCCGTGGCAGGACTGCCCACGCCGGTCTGCGCGAAAAAATCCCGCCAGGTCGAGTCCACACTCGCCGGATCGGCGAGAAAATCCTGATACTTCTCCTGGACGAACCAGTCGTTGGGTCCGAACACCGGCACCGTTGGCGAGGACATTTATCGTGTTCCGACTTTCTGAGGGTTGAACGCCGGTTGAAGCGGTCGTTGACTCAGGCGATGAACCGACGTCCGCGAGGCGTGAGCACCCTTACACTCAAGCCCGATCCAACCCACCCCAATAGGGCATAAAGACCTGCCTGCATTCCTCCGGGCTTGCCGCAGACACTCTCTGTCATGACAGTCGGATCATCCGCGCGGACATCGGGTCGCCATGGCCAGCGCCGTCGCCGACCGGCTCGACTTCATCACTTTCTGGCGAAACCCGGAAATCCTGCATCGAATTGGTGACAGTCGCTGCCGGCCACACCGGTTGTTCAGCGGAAGGCGTTCAACCCGGTGATGGCGCGGCCGACGATCAGCGACTGGATCGAGTCGGTGCCCTCATAGGTGTAGACGGCCTCGATGTCGGCGTGGTGCCGGGCGACGTGGTGATCGAGCAGAATGCCGTTGCCGCCCAGGATGTCCCGGGCCATGGCGCAGACCCGGCGGGCCGCGTCACCGGTGTTCAGTTTGGCCAGCGCGGCGTGTTCGATCGACACCCGCCCCTCCGCCTGCAGCTGGGACATCCGGGTGCACATCAGCTGCATGCCGGTGATGTCGCTGAGCATGTGCGAGAGCTTGTCCTGCACCAGTTGGAACCGGGCCAGCGGCCGGCCGAACTGCTCCCGCCGCAACGAATACGTCAGGGCCGCCTCGTACGCAGCCACCGCGTGGCCAAGCGCCTCCCAGGCGACCGTCTGCCGCGACTTCGCCAGCACGAAGTTGGTGTCGTCCCAGGTGCGGGACTTGGCCAGTCGGGCGTCGGCGGGCACCCGCACCCCGTCAAGCCGGATCTGCGCCTGCCATACTCCGCGGTTCGCGGCCTTGCCGACGATCTTCCGGGCGTGATAGCCGGGGACCGGGTGTTCCGCGCCGTCGGGGTGTTCGACCACAAACGCGCCGACCTGGCCGTCGTCATCCCTCGCCCAGACGATCACCACGTCGGCGACGGTGCCGTTGCCGATCCAACGCTTCTGCCCGTCCAGCACCCACTCGTTGCCGTCCCGCCGCGCCCTGGTTTCCAGCGCCACCACGTCGGAGCCGTGGTTCGGTTCGGTCAGCGCGAACGCGCCGAGGATCTCGCAGGTCGCCATCCGCGGCAGGTAGCGGGCGCGTTGCTCCGCGGAACCCACCATAGCGATGGTCGTCATCGCCAGACCGGAGTGCACCGCGTTCAGGGTGGCGATGCTGCCGTCGCCGCGGGCCAGTTCGGCGGCGATCATGCCCTCCGCCAGATACGACAGGCCAGGGCAGCCATCGCCGACGATGGACGCGCCGGCGATGCCGAGCCGGCCGTAGCCCTTCGCCAGTTCGACGGGGAACTCGGCGCGCTCCCAGTACCCGGCGGCGGCCGGCACGACCTCCGTGTCGCACCAGACGCGCACCCGATCCCGGATTTCCCGCTCCCGGTCGGTCAGCAATTCGTCCAGCCGGTAGAAGTCGGTCCCGCGGGATAACGCAAGATCGTCACCAGTGGGAAACTCGTTGTCGCCGAGTTCGGAATTGAAATCCGCAACAATTTTCGGCGCTGTGACGGTGGGCGTGTTCATGACTGGCTCCTGGTCTGAGTTCTCGGATAGATGCAAGGTCTCGGGTAGATGCCCATGGTGGATCCTCGGTCCCGGCGCACTGAATCCCTAGATGGCGCTCGTCGGCGACATGAGAACATGTCTGGCCCTCGACGCGGGCGTTGCCGTCACGCCTAGTACTACTCCGACTGTGCTTGATGCGCCAGCACCGGGCGTACCGTTCTGCCCGCCCGGTGCCGGCGGGCTCCTGTGCCGCAGGCTGTTTCAGCCCAGATCGGAAGACCCGTCCCGGTGGCATCGACAGAGTTCGCGGTCGGCTCACTGCGAGAAGGGGACGTTTGGCCCTGCTGTGGCGGCGATCGGCGGACGACAGTGCCAGTTGAGTCCCCCGCGGAGCATGCGGGCGCATATGGCACATCTGGTGCCCCAAGCTGCGCGATCAGGTCGCTGCGGCACTTGTGAGATCGGCACCGGGAAACGGCCGCCTAGGGCCGGATTCAGCGTGGCTGTGCTCGCGACAACGAGGTCAGAAGAATAGGTGCAACATGAAGAATCCGCTCACCCCAATGCGTTTCCTCGAGCGCGCGTCGTCGGTACATCCGGACAGGACGGCGATCATCGACGGGTTCCGGACCTTCACCTATGCCGCGATGGCCGCCCATGTCACCCGGCTGGCGCACGCCTTCAAGGCCAAGGGCCTCGAGCCGGGGGACCGGGTCGCCTACCTGGCACCGAACTGTGCCGAGATGCTGATCGCGCATTTCGCGGTGCCGCTCGCCGGTGGCGTCCTGGTGACCATCAACACCCGACTGTCAGCCGAAGAGATCGCGGCAATCGCGGAACATTCCGGTGCGACATTCCTGGTTGCCGATGCCCCGCTGCTGGAACCCGCACTCGAAAACCTCGCTGCGGTGATCACCCTCCGGCAGATCGTGACCCTCCCCGCGGAAACCGGCGAAGCGGTCGAGGTCGCCTTCACCACCGGCTATGAGGATCTGCTGGCCGCCGGCAGCGACGAGCATCTGTCCTATGAGGTGGCCGACGAGGATGATTCGATCAGTGTGAATTACACCTCGGGGACCACCGGTCAACCGAAGGGCGTGGTGTACACCCACCGCGGTGCCTACCTGAACTCGCTGGGCGAAGTGATCCACCAGGGCCTCGTAGACGGGTCCACCAACCTGTGGACGCTGCCGATGTTCCACTGCAACGGCTGGTGTACCACCTGGGCCCTCACCGCAGTGGCCGGCACACATGTCTGCCTGCGCGCGACCAGGGCGGATGACATCTGGCGGTTGATCGACCGAGCCGGAGTGACCCACATGGCCGGGGCGCCGACCGTGCTGTCGATGATGCGGGAGTCGTCGCTGGCGCACCCGCTCCGGCAACCGCTGACGGTCACCACCGCCGGGGCGCCGCCGAGCCCGTCGATCATCGAGGCGTTCGCCGACCTGAACGTCCGGGTCGTCCATGTCTACGGTCTGACCGAAACCTATGGCCCCTATACGGTCTGCGAGCCGCAGGACGGCTGGCGAGACCTGCCGGTGGCCGAACGCTCCCGGTTGATGTCCCGGCAGGGCGTCGGCATGATCACCGCCGACGACGCAAGAGTCGTTGCCAGCTACGGGCATTCCGATGCCCTGGTGGACGTGCCGGCCGACGGCGTGACCATGGGCGAGATCGTGATGCGCGGTAACACGGTGATGAAGGAGTACTTCCGAGACCCGGAGGCCACCGCCATCGCGTTCAAGGGAGGCTGGTTCCATTCCGGCGATCTGGGCGTGCGATACCCCGATGGCTACATCAAACTGCTGGACCGAGCCAAGGACATCGTCATCTCCGGCGGCGAGAACATCTCCACCGTCGAGGTCGAACACGCCCTGGCATCCCATCCGGCAGTGGGTGACGTCGCCGTGATCGCCGTACCCGACGAGCGCTGGGGTGAGCGGCCGAAGGCATTTGTGGTGTTGAACGTCGGCCGAACCGCGGGCCAGGACGAACTGATCAGCCACGTCAAGGAGCACATCGCCAAGTTCAAGGCACCGAAATCGGTCGATTTCGTCCTCGAGCTGCCCCGCACCTCCACCGGCAAGATCCGCAAGGATCTGCTTCGCACAGCCGAATGGGCCGGTCACGACAGCAGGATCCAATGACGGTGAATCTGCGCTGAAATCCCCTGAACAAGCACTGACCGTTATATCCGTGATTCCCGTTCCAAAGGACACTTGACATGAGCACCGTCACCGAAAGGCCTTCGGGCCGGCACGTCCCCCCGCAGCGTGAGTTTGTCGCCGATATCAACGACCCGACCGCGGGTGCGGTCGCGGTCTCCCGGGAGCTCGCCTCCGAGCAGGTCCGGATGATCGCGGATCCGGCGCCGCTTGGTCTGGCCGCATTCGCGCTCACCACCTTTCTGCTGAGCCTGGTGAATGCCGGCATCATGCCCAAAGACGCCGAACCCGTCATGCTGGGGGTCGCGCTGGCCTTCGGCGGGCTCGCCCAACTGCTCGCCGGGATGTGGGAGTTCCGCAAGGGCAACGTGTTCGGCGCGACCGTCTTCAGCTCCTACGGCGCGTTCTGGCTCTCGTTCTGGGCCTACGTGACCTTCTACGCCGAAGGGGTCCCCACCGAGAATCACGGTGTCGCGGCCGGTTGGTACCTGATCTCCTGGGCGATCTTCACGTCGTTGATGCTGATCGCGGCGCTGAAGACGACAGCGGTGCTGGCATTGCTGTTCGCGGTGGTCGACGTGGTGTTCATCCTGCTCGGTCTCGGGGCGCTGACCGGTACCGCCGGATTGACCACGACCGGCGGATTCGTCGGCCTGGTAGCCGCCGCGCTCGCCTGGTACCTGTGCGCGGCCGGGGTCACCGCGTCGACGTTCGGCAGGGCAATCCTGCCCAACCCGCCGCTGTTCAAAAACTGACCCACCTGGACCCACCTGAAGCGCAAGACCATGCTCGACCGCGACCACGGGGTGACCGCTATCCACCTACCCAGCAAGATGCCCGAGAACGGCGGGCGCGATCACTCACTTCGATACGACATCAAGCCGCAGCCCAGCTGAGTCGACGCCTTCACTGTGCTATTCAGATCGGGGGGAACGCGGGGCCCCTACGCCGGCCGCACGGGTGTGCGTTGGG
Organism: uncultured Actinomycetota bacterium; assembly: GCA_963695045.1. GTDB lineage: Bacteria > Actinomycetota > Actinomycetes > Mycobacteriales > Nakamurellaceae > Nakamurella. Next base: position 38,465 of record CAVOFW010000015.1, on the reverse strand, counting down.
GCGTCCGTCAGCGATCCGTAAGCTCTTGCGTCCAGTCGCGCCGGGACGTCGCTCGTACCGTTGTGGGATGAGTCTGTTCACCCGCAGGGCCGCGCTCCCGACCGCCGACACCGCACTCAAGAGCACCGAACAACCGGTGCGGATCCAGGGCACCCATACCGTGCTCGGCACCCGCATGCTGCCGCCGTGGCCGGCTGGCGCTGCCGTCGCGGTGTTCGGGATGGGCTGCTTCTGGGGGATCGAGCGGCTGTTCTGGCGGCTGCCGGGAGTGCACACGACGGCGGCGGGCTATGCCGGTGGGTACACCGCGAACCCCAGCTACGAGCAGGTGTGCAGCGGTCGCACCGGTCATGCCGAGGTGGTGCTGGTTGTCTTCGACCCGGCCAAGATCGGCTACGACCGGCTGCTGCGGGCCTTCTGGGAGAACCACGACCCGACCCAGGGGATGCGGCAGGGCAACGACCGCGGCAGCCAGTACAGATCTGCGATTTACACCACATCGGACCCCCAGGCGGCGCTGGCGGTCGCCAGCCGGGATAGCTATCAGGTGGCGCTGCGGGACGCCCGGTACGGCGTCATCACCACCGAGATCGGTCCGCTGACGAGCTTCTACTATGCCGAGGACTATCACCAGCAGTATCTGGACAAGAACCCTCGCGGTTACTGCAATATGCACGGCACCGGGATTGCCTGTTCGATCACCGGGACGTCCGGCCTGGGTGTCGACGCTCACTGACGGTGGCTAGATGGCGGCCGTTCTCGCGCGATCGGCGTCACCTCCCCGAACGAGCGCACGCGGCCTCGGTTTGACGACTGATGGTGGTTGGCATGCCACAATAGGCGTAATGGCCATCTCGCTCATCCGAGTGGTCCTCACGGAAATTGACTATGTGCCGAGTTCGCCATTGCGCCGGGCCCGAACATCTTCAATCCTGTTCAGTTGATGTGGCGTCATCGAGGAGGGGCATGTCGCAACGCATTTTCCTGGTCGGCCGCGTTCGTCGCCGACCGAGGAATGCAGCGGTTCGTCCCGCCGTCTCGTTGGCGACGGCTGGGCGTCGGCAACGGCGCCGGCGTCAGCCGTCACCCGCACCAACACTGACCTCGCTGGCCATGGTGGCCGGTTGGGTCAGCAACCAGCGGATCGCCGGTGACGGCGAGGTGGCCAGACAGGAGCGTGCGGCCAGTCTGCAACAGGCAACCGACCGGGCGCCCTCACGTCTTGGGGGAGGCGACGAGGTTGTTTCCAACGACATCAGCGTGCCCACCCTCCCCCGAGAGAGCCATGAGCCCCTTGTTGCCCTTGACCCCGTGCCGGCCACGTCTGATCCTCTCGACCCGGCCCACCTCGGTAACCCCATGACGGCGCCGACGATGACGGCGCCGCCGGTTGCCGACGCACCGCCGACAGCTCCGACTCCGACCGATCGCTGCGGCTGCGCCGATCGCCGCGGCCGCCATCGCACCAACGGTTCGGCACGCGGCTCCCCGGCCGCCGCGCAATGAACCGAACCGGGTCGCGCTGAACCGCATCACCTCGGAGCGCCCGCCGGCCGGATCAAAGCCGGCCGCCGCGACCAAGGCCACGAAGCCACCCAAACCCCCGAAGCCGCCGAAGCCTCCCGAAGCCGCCCAAACAGAAGGCGGACGACCGGCCACCCGGCCGCCGGAACAGCCGCAAGATTCTTGGCTGGACCATGGTCGGGCTCGGCGTGGTGATCCTCGGCGGGATGGCCTGGGTGGGTCTGCGTACCTACCAGGCGTATTCCCACCTGCAGAATGCGTCCACGGACGTCACGGAACTGCAGTCCCAGTTGACCGACATCACCAACTCCGATCCGGCCGTGATCGGCGCGACCGTCGCGCATCTGCAGGACGAATCCGCGGCCGCGCATTCCGCGGTGGACGACCCGATCTACCGGGTGGCGACCGTGCGTGCCGTTCCTGGGGCCGAACCTCGACGCCATTCGCACCGTCACGGTCACCGTGGATTCGCTGGCGACCGACGTGATGCCGTCCCTGGTCAACGTCGCGCAGAAGCTGCAGCCGTCCGAGATCGCGCCCAAGGACGGGACCATCAACCTGGCGCCGATCGAGGAGATCTCGCCGCTGCTGCAATCGGCGGATATCGCCGTGAACGCGGCCCGGCAGAATCTGGCCACGATCGATCAGTCGTCGGTGATCCAGCCCGTCGGTGACGCCGTCCAGACCCTGTCGACCAAGCTGTCCAATGCCGCCGACGTCACCGGGCCCGGCGCCAGGACCGCCCGGCTGTTGCCGCCGATGCTCGGATCCGAAGGCCCGCGCACCTATCTGGTGGTCTTCCAGAACCCGGCCGAACTCCGCTCCACCGGCGGAATCTTCGGCTCCTTCGCGCTGATGACGGCGGACAACGGCAAGATCACCATCGCCGATCAGAGCGCGTCGTCCCGGTCGATCGGCGATGTTCGACGCACCGGTGGCCACCGCTGAGCGCCGAGCGAGCTCGACCTCTACACCGACGAGATGGCGAAATTCCCGCAGGACGTGAACTTCAGCCCCGACTTTCCGACGGCGGCCGCGCTGTTCACCCAGATGTACCAGGCCAAGGGCGGCGGAGCCGGTCGACGGCGTGCTGGCGATCGACCCGGTCGCGCTGTCCTACATGCTGAAGGGGGCGCCGGGCATCGACGTCGGCGACGGGCTCACCGTGACGTCGGACAACCTGGTCGAGACCCTGCTGTCCACGGCGTACCAGAAGTTCGACGACGCCGATCAGGAGCAGCGGGACGCGTTCCTGGACAGCGCGACCAGCAAGGTGTTCTCCGACGGTGATGTCCGGCAGACGCGATCCGCACTCCATCGTCGACGGGCTGCGCAAGGCCGCCGACGAGCGGCGGGTGCTGATCTACAGCAGCAACCCGGCCGAGCAGGCCGACATCGCCGACGACCGGCGCTGGCCGGGATCATGAGCACCGACCCGGCGCAACCGACGCGTGGGTGTCTTCATGAACGACGGCACGGCCGCCAAGCTCGGCTACTACCTGCACAACGAGGTGCACGTCACCGAGGGCGACTGCCGGACCGACGGCCGCCGTGAGCTCAAGGTCCGGGTCGTGATGAAGTACGACGCACCGGCCACCGGTCTGCCGGACTATGTCAGCGGAGCACCAACGGGCCGAACGGACCGTACGAGCTGCAGACCAATCTGCTGGCGTTCGCGCCGATCGGCGGCGAAGTCACCGGCGCGCAGCACGACGGCACGCAGATGGCGTTGCGCTTCGGCGAGGATCATGGCCGGCAGGTCGGCACCAGCACGATCGAGATGCTCCCGGGCGAGACCACCGAGATCATCTACACGGTGCTCGGACCGGCGAACGTCGGTCAGCCGGGCGACGTCCCGCCGACTCTCGTGGTGACTCCGGGGGTCAACCCCACGGTCACGTCGGTCGACCCTTATCAGACTTGTGCGGTCGGTCGGCCAGTAGTGCAGCCGCGGATGATGAGAACTACGGGCGGAACGGCTGAGAGACGGCTGCCTGATACCTGAGCCGCAGCCACAGCCGTTGACACTCCGCTCCCGGCTTGCCATCGTGTGGCCAACCAATCCGAGCATCGTGGCTATCGGAAGGCTGGATGGCGATGACCAGCTCCAGTGAGGGTGCGCCCCGGCCGTTCGAGCGGCAACGCTACGACCCGCGGGCACAGGACAGATCCGTCGTCTCGATCGCACTGCTCGACAAGATGGCCGCGGAGCAGAGCGAGCCGACCATCGCCGTGGTGATCGATGTGAACCTCGATTTTCCGGACGGCCGGGTGATGGCCACCATGCTGGCGCGGGACATCATCGACGTGGCGGTCGGCAATGTCGGCAGCCCGAATGTCGAGCAGGGCGCGGCCGAACCCAGCCAGGGCGGCCAGTATCTGCTGGCCAGGCTCGAACCAGCGGTGATCCGCGAGGTCGCACGGAAGAACTTGGAAATCGGCACGCCGGCGCACCCGATCCATCGGATCTGGCCGGACTTCGACGTCTTCGCATTGCTGGACAAGTCGGTGTCGACCGTCAAGGCCGACGCGCTGCAGGCCGCGTTCGCCGGGTACGGCAAGGACATCTGCTGGGCCGTTCTGGACACCGGTGTCGACGCCAACCACGCGCATTTCGCTGCCTACAAGAATGTTCTGAGCTCGCCCGTCCCGCATCGTGATTTCACCGGACGCGGTGGCGAAACCACCGACAACAACGGCCATGGCACCCACGTGGCGGGAATCATCGCCGGCTCCAACAAGGCACCGGAGGGCGGGACGCTCTCGGCGGTGCGGTTCGAGCGCGATGAGCAGGGGAATGTCAAGCAGCAATTCGTGCCGTTGCCCCAGATCTCCGGTGTGGCGCCGCAATGTTCGATCGTGAGCTACAAGGTGCTCGACGACAGCGGCATCGGACGCACCGGTGACATCCTGACCGCACTGGACGCCATCCAGCAGGTCAACGACAACGGCCGCAGGCTGAAGATCCACGGCATCAATCTGAGCCTGGGCTACGACTTCGACCCGAAATGGTTCGCCTGCGGGCAGAGTCCGCTCTGTGTGGAGATCGATCGGATGGTGCGCAGCGGGGTAGTGGTCGTCGTCGCCGCCGGCAACAGCGGGTACGCCTACGGCACCGACGCGGCGAGCCTGCAAGCCGTCGCGGCCGGCCGGCCACTCACGATCAACGACCCGGGCAACGCGGCGCTGGCCATCACGGTCGGCGCCACGCACCGGGATATGCCGCATGTCTATGGCGTGTCGTACTTCTCGTCCAAGGGACCGACCGGCGACGGCCGCGCCAAACCCGATCTGGTCGCACCGGGCGAACGCATTCTTTCCGCGGCCACCGGCAAGATGCGCGCGGCCGCGGGCGCTCCGGTCCCGCCGGCCAGCTCCGTCGATTACGTCGAGGACAGCGGCACCAGCATGGCCGCACCGCACGTGTCCGGCGTCATTGCGGCATTCCTGTCGATCCGGCACGAGTACATCGGTCAACCCGACCAGGTCAAGCAGATCTTCACTTCGACTGCCACCGATCTCGGTCGGGTGCGCGACTTCCAGGGCCACGGCCTGATCGACGCGATGCGCGCCATTCAATCGGTGTAGAGGAGATCGTCATGACACCGCAGCAGCCCGACGGGCAAATGCTGAACAATTTCCGTTACCAGGAACTGGAGTTCGCGAAAGACGGTTCGGTGGTCGATCCCGAGCAGGCGGCCGCGGTGGCCGGGCTCGCCGCGAGCGTCACGGACCTGATCGTCATGTCGCACGGGTGGAACAACAACATCGACGAGGCACGCGATCTCTACCGGGCGCTCACCGCGAGCATGAACACCGTGCTGCCGAGCCCACCCATTCGGCTCGGCGGCCGTTCGATCGGCATCCTCGGTGTGTTGTGGCCGTCCAAGCGGTTCACCGATGCCGAGCTGATCCCGGGCGGCGCCGCCGGCCTGGTCACCGACCCGACCCTGGCCGACGACCTGCGAGCGATGGGTGATGCCTTCGCCGCGGATGATGCCGAGGCGAAGCTGAACAGGGCCGCCGAACTGGCCGATCAGTTGGATGTGTCGCCTGATGCCCGCAATGAGTACGCCGACGTGCTGCGGTCACTGATCCGCCCGGCATCGGCGGAACCGGCCGATGCGGCCGACGAGCTGTTCAGCCTTTCCGGCGACGACCTGTTGGCGCGCCTGCAGAATGCGATGATCGCCGCGATGACGGGCCTGCCGCCGGCCGGCGGGCCCGGTGGTATCGGCGGCGTCCAGGCGCTCCCGCCGGAGGGATTGGGCCTGGGTGGCGTCGGCGGAGTTGGTGGTCCCGGCATCGGCGGTTTCGGAGGCGCTGGCGGCTTCGGAGGCGTTGACGGCGGCATTGGCGGCGGAGGGATCGGCGGAGCTGCGGGGCTGTTCGACGGCATTTCGGCGATCTGGTCGAAAGGCCGCGCGCTGCTCAACTACCTGACCTATTACACGATGAAGGACCGGGCCGGCGACATCGGGGCCAACTCGCTGGGCCCGATTCTCGCCGCGTCGGTCGTCGGCAAGGCCCGGCTTCATCTGGTGGGGCACAGTTTCGGAGCCCGACTGGTCACGGCCGCGGCGAACTCGCTGCCGGCGGCGGGTCCAGTCAGCTCCATCAGCCTGCTGCAGGGGGCCTTCTCGCACAACTCCTTCGCCGTCGATTGGATTCCGGGACAGAACGGCGGTTTCCGGCATCTGATCGACGACAAATGCATCACCGGCCCGATGATCATCACCCACACCCGGAATGACAAGGCGGTCGGGATTGCCTATGCGATCGCCTCGTCCATCGCCGGCCAGAACGCCGAGGATGTTGGTGACGCCAACAGCCAATTCGGCGGGCTCGGCAGCAACGGGGCGCAACACACGCCGGAAGCAAACAATGGCCAGTCGTTGCAGGCCGCCGGAGCCGCCTACACATTCGACAACCAGGTCGTCTACAACCTGCTCGCCGATCAATTCATCTCCGGGCACGGCGACGTCACCAACGCGGCTGTGGCCAACGCGGTTCTGCAGGCGGTCGGTTCCGCGCCGTGAGCGGCGCTGACTGGCCGGACAAGTGCCGACGTGAGACGCTTTAGCCGTGGCACAGGGGGAGCCGAATTCATCGCCAGGCTGTTTTATCGCGGTGCCCCGCACCTCGCAATCAATCCTTGAGATGCACTATGCCGACCCGGACCACCGGCAGCATGTGATGGAATTCCTGTGACGACAAGGACGTCGTGACAGTGGTTGTCAGGAAGCCGATTCCGGATTCACTCCAGGTAGATCCGGTCAGAGCGCCGCAGCGGACGGCCGGTTCGGTTCCGATCCTGCGCGTGGAGGGTCTGGCCGACGAGTTGCCTGGCCTGCTGGCCGATGCCGGGGTGCCGCTCGGCCGGCCGGTGGTCGTGATCGTCGGCGGGGCCGGCGGCATGGCCGCCAACGTCGTGAACGCTTCGAGGACTTGCTGCGGCTCGTCATTGTGCCGGTCGTCGAGCGGTTCGGTGGGGTGGTCATCGACGGCGGTACCGACTCCGGGGTCATGGGTTCGATCGGCAGAGTGCGGGCCGCGAGCGGCGCCCGTTTCCCGTTGATCGGGGTTGCCGTGGCGGCCACCGTCGTCGACGGGGCCGCGGAAGTTGTCGACGACGCCGCCGCGATCGAGCCGAACCACAGCCTCGTCGTCTTGGTCCCGGGTTCGCGGTGGGGTGATGAAGTGACGTGGATCAGCAGTGCCGCCACCACCATCGCTCAGGGTTCCCCGTCGGTCACGGTGTTGGTCAATGGTGGCGAGATTGCCTACCAGGACGTCGCCGAGAGCCTGACCCGCGGGCGTCCCGTTGTCGTGCTGGCTGGAACCGGCCGAACCGCCGACGCGATCGCGGCGGCTCGCGCCGGCCGGTCAGCCGACCCACGCGCCGTCGAGTCGGCGTCGTCGGACCTCACCGTGATCGCGAATTTCGCCGACGCCGACGCCGTCAGCACGACCCTGGAACACATGCTTTCCGACCGCGGGACGGCAACACCGCAGTCCCGGTAGTGACGGCCGGTCAATGTCGATGGAGGAGGATTCTGATGGGGCACATCACCTTCGTGCATGGGATCGCGAACAAACCGGAACCCGAGGTGCTGCTCGAGCAGTGGCGCGTCGCCCTGTACGACAACGACGGGGTTGATCTCGACGACCTGGACGTCACGTGTTCCATGGTCTATTGGGCCGACCTGATGTACGCGAACCCGGCGCCCCCGGGAGGGGTCAACGAGGCCGCCGAGCTCGAATTGGAGCGGACGACAGATCCCGGTGATGCCGACATGACATGGCTCGACGATGTCGATGCGGATGAGCGGGCGTTTGTCGAGTCCATGGCCAGGGAGATCGGGTTCGAGTCGGTGTCGGCGACCCCCAGCGAGGGTGACGACCCGATCAAGCCCGGCAGTGACCTGGAGGCCCTGCCGCTGCCAGCCGGCCTGAAGCGCAGGTTGATGCGCATTCTGTTGCGGGACGTCCATCACTATCTGTACGACGAGCCGTTCTCGCCGCGCGGCGGGCCGAAGGTGCACATCCGTCAGGAGGTCCGCTCCCGTACCGCCAAGGCCCTGCGGGAAGGCGCCGAGCGTGGCGGCCCGCACCTCGTCATCGGGCACAGCCTGGGCACCGTCATCGCCTATGACGTGCTGACCGGCGTCGACGACATTCCCGCGGTCGACGCCCTCCTCACGGCCGGCAGCCCGCTGGGGATTTCCGAGGTGCAGGACCGGTTGGCACCGCAATGGACGGAGCAGAACGGTTGGCCGTCGAGCCGGCTGGTCGAGGGCCCGTGGTCCAACGTCTATGACCTGCTCGACCCGGTGTGCGGATTCAAGGACCGGCGGATCGCGCCTTCCTATCGATCCGCGGGGAAACTACGGGTCACCGACATCGAGGTGACCAACGAAGGCCGCTGGCGGCACTCCATCAGCAAATACCTCGGCCAGGAACTGCTTCGGGACCGCATCCGCGAGGTGTTCGAATGACCACCCGCAACTGGCGCGCGGACTTCGGCGCCGCGGCCGCAACATTCGACTGGTCCACGGTGGCGCAGCTGTCCCGGCAATACGCCGCGGCGCTGTATGCCTCGCCGGACCGGATTAATTCGGTCGACCAAGTGCTGCAACTGCTGCGGGAAAACCTGCGCTACGAGGACCTGGAAGTGGTCGCCGATGCCGCCCTGGCCCTCGAGATCGGGTCTCCCTCCGTGCGCAGGCAATACGCGCAGGCCCTCGTCGACGGCGGCAACCCGGTCGCCGCGCTGACCCTGTACGAGTCCGTCGTCGCTGACGCGGGCGCGCCTGCCCGGGACCGGATGGACGCCCGCGGTGGTGTTGGTCGCTGCTACAAGGAGATGTTTCTTGCCTGCACCGACCCGGGTCGCCGCGGCGATTACCTCCTCAAAGCTCTTGGTGCGTACCGCGACGCATACGTCGAGCACCCGGACAGTACTTACCACGGGATCAACGCCGCCGCATTGCTCGCCAGGGCGGAACGCGAGGGCATCACGCTGCCGGCCGGCACCCCGCACTCCACCGTGATCGCCCAGGACGTCCTCGGGGAGCTCGAAACCGATCCCGTGCCTGACCTGTGGAACGCCGTCACGGCGGCCGAGGCCTGTGTCGCCCTCGGCAGGCACGACGAAGCGATCGACCGCGCGCAGGCGTTCCTCAGCGGGGGTCCGAGAGGATTTTTCATCGCGAGCTTCCTCCGTCAGCTCCAGGTGGTGTGGCAGCTCGACACCTCCCGCTCTCCCGGTGACCAGCTGCTGCCCGTCCTCCGCTCAGCCCTGCTGACCTATCAGGGTGGTCAGGTCACTGTGGTATCGCAGGATGTAAGGGCGGAACGACTCGAGACCATGGGACAGGACGGGCATCTCGAGGCAGTGCTCGGTGACGTCCGCTACAAGAGCTACCGGTGGTACGTGAATGGGCTGACCCGGTGCCGCGCGGTTGCCCGGATACAAAACCAGGATAACGACGGCGTGGGAACCGGCTTTCTGGTTGCTGGGGGCGAGCTGCACCCGGACTTGCCGTCATTGGTGGTCGTCACCAACGGACACGTCATCCCGGAAGGGCTCAAAATCGGCGAGGGGGTTGCCGCATTCCACGGCCTCGACGCCGACCCAGGTCGCACGGTCGAACTTCAGATCGCCGACATCTGCTGGACCGAACCGTCGGCGACGCCCGGACTCGATACCACCATCCTTCGACTCAAGGAGTACCCCGAGGCGGTCACGCCCGTCCCGCTCGCCAGCAGGCTGCCGAAAATGGACGTGAAGGTTCCGCCCCGCGCGTACATCATCGGCCACCCGCGAGGGCTGTCCGCACCGCAATTCTCGCTGCAGGACAACGTGCTGCTCGACCACGATGAGCGCCTTTTGCATTATCGCTCGCCCACCGAGCCAGGAAGCTCAGGCAGTCCAGTCTTCAACGATCAGTGGGAACTCATCGCGCTTCATCACGCCGGCGGGAGCGACCTACCCCGCCTGAATGACAAAGGCGGCACTTACGCCGCCAACGAAGGCATCACGCTCCCCGCGATCCGCAAGCGGCTTTCCGAGCGACCACCCGCCCCCGCAACCCACTGAGCTCCGGGCTCAAGTGCGCGCGGACGCGATCCACCGGCAGCGGGTGGCGGATTCGGTCCACGGCTATTTTGCCTTGACCTGACGCCGTATCGATCTTCCGGGGCCGGCCACAGCATCGAGGAGGCCGGGTGGGTCGTCGGGTTGCAGCAACCGCGCCGCTTCTTCGATCGGAGCCAGGGCGGACCGGGGATCTTTCAGCGGCCCGACCAGCAGGCTGGCGTCATTGGTCAGTGCCCGGACAAGTTCGCTGCGCTCGCCCAGGTCGCGGGCCAATGCCTCGGCCGCCCGATAGCGTTCGAGCGCCGGCCGTGGCCGCTCGGACAAGTGCAGAATCATTGCCTGGTTGAAGATCTCGGCAAGCACGGAATTCAGGTCGTCGGCAGCGCGATAGGCCACCTTCATACCGAGAAGTTTAAGGATGGCGCCTAGTCGCCTGCGACGAAGTCGTCAGGCGCCATTCGATACAGAGGTCGTGTCTGGCCGCATTTGCCAGACACGACCTAAGCCGCGCATCGGGTTTCACGGTGGGTCGAAGCGAGAGCGCCGAGCTCCGCCGATGTCGCTTCGACGATCCAAGGATCCTGGTTCGTGAGAACCAAAGGCCGAGCGGCGGGGAGGTTGCCGCTGGATACTGAGCACCGTGCGAGTCGTCGGGTTCGTGTTGCACCCATGTACCCAGGCGCCCGGCCGAAGGTCCATTGGTGGATGGGGAAGATGTCGCGATGAGCGAGCACGGATCGGAGGGCGCGATGCCGCAGAGCACCGGGTCGGCGCCATTGCGGGTCTTTCTCAGCCATACCTCGGAATTGCGTGAGCACCCGGTCAATGATTCTTTCATCGCCGCGGCGGAGCGTGCGGTGAACCGATCGGGTTCAGCCATCACGGATATGGCGTACTTCACGGCCCGAGAGGGACGGCCGGCCGCATATTGCCGACAGCAGGTCGAACAAGCGGACGTCTACGTCGGCGTCATTGGGTTCCGTTACGGGTCGGCGGTCAGCGATGAGCCCGACGTGTCCTACACCGAGCTCGAATTCGACACGGCCACCCAGCGGGCCCTGCCTCGGCTGGTGTTCTTGTTGGACGAGAACGCGACCCTGCCGCTGCCCCGTAGTTTCACCTTCGACCCGCAGTTCGAGGATCGGCAACAGGCATTCCGCTCGCGGTTGCTCGCGGCTGGAGTGATTGTGCAACGGGTGACCTCACCGAAGGACCTGGAGCTCATGCTGTTTCAGGCGCTGACCGAGGTGCGACGGGACAAGCAAGCGCAGGAAACCCAGACGCGGATCAACAGCGGCCTGGCCCTGGCCCGGCAGCCGGTACCGCGTGAGGTGGTGCGGCGGGTGCGATTTGTGAACCCACCGCCGATGGTCACGCCGGGCTGGTTCCAGGACCGGCATCTGGAGACCAGCTTGATGGGGGAGTTCCTGCGGGAGGACGGGCGGCGGTGGTTGACGATTCTTGGGCGGGGTGGGATCGGGAAGACCGCGATGGTGTGCCGCCTGCTCAAGGCCCTGGAAGCGGGTCGGCTGCCAGAGGACGGCGGAGAGTTGTCGATCGACGGCATTGTCTACCTGAGCCCGACCGGTGATCACCACATCAATTTCCCTGACCTGTTCGCCGATCTGACCCGGTTGTTGCCCATCGAGACCGCGGACCGATTGCTGGAGCGTTACCGCGCACCAGCACATACCCCCGAGCAGTTGATGGCTGGGCTGCTCGACGCCTTTCCCGCCGGCCGCACTGTGGTGTTGTTGGACAACTTCGAGGACCTGATCGACTCCGCCACCGGGACAGTGACCGACCCGGTGCTGGACGAGGCGTTGCGGCAGTTGCTGCTTGGCGCACAGCACGGAGTAAAAGTCATCGCGACCAGCCGGTTGCTGCCTCGGGATCTGGTGCTCGCCGCGCTGAGCCGTCATCAACGGCTGGATCTGGACACTGGTCTGCCGACCGCTGAAGCCATCACCGTGCTGCGACATTTGGACCCGACCGGGGAGTTCGGGTTGCGGGACGCCCCGGTGGAGTTGCTGACGGAAGCCGCGGAACACACCCGGGGGTTCCCGCGGGCCTTGGAGGCGCTGACGGCGATCCTGGCGGCCGGTGACGCCACCTTGCCGGAGTTGCTGACCCGGACCCAGGGTGTGGTGCCGGATCGGATCGTCGAGGTGCTGGTCGCCGATGCCTACGCACAGCTGGATCCGTTGGCGCAGCAGGTCATGCAGGCGTTGGCGATCTTCCACGGCCCGATTCCGCCGGTCGCGGTGGACTTCTTGTTGCAGCCGTTCCGGCCGGCGATCAACTGTGCTCCGGTGCTGAACCGGTTGGTGACGATGCATTTCGCGCGCAGGGAAACCAACCGGTTCTACTTGCACCCGGTGGACCGGGACTACGCCCTGTCCCGGATCCCGGCCGGGGAGCCCGCGGACCCACACGCTGCCACACCGCCGTTCACCCAGGTGGTGCTGCTGGACCGGGCGGCCGACTACTTCGCGCAGACCCGGACCTTGCGGGAGACATGGCGCACCCTGGAGGACCTGGCGGCGCAGCTGTCCGAGTTCGAGCTGCGGTACGCGGGGGGCGATTACGACACGGCCGCGGACGTGATCGGGGATATCGACTTCGACTATCTGCAGCCGTGGGGGCATTACCGGCTCGTGGTCGCGATGCGGGAGCGTCTGCAACCGGTGCTGCAGGACCCGGAACATCAGGCGAACAATGCCACCGGGCTGGGTATCAGTTATGCCACCCTGGGCGAAACCGGGAAGGCCATCGAGTCCCACCAGCGTGCGCTGCGCATCTACCGGCAGGCCGGCAACCGTGACGGCGAAGCGGCCGCCTTGGGCAACCTCGGCCTGTGCTTCGACACCTTGGGGCAGACCGACAAGTCGATCGACTTTCAGCAGCGCGCGCTGACCATCTACCGGGAGATCGGTAATCGGCGCGGGGAGGCGGCGGCCCTGGGCAACCTCGGGTTGTGTTACCGCATTTTGGGGCAGATCCCGGAAGCGATCGAGCAGCATCGGCAGGCGCTGAACATCTACCGGGACACCGGCAACCGCGATGGGGAGGCGGCGGCCCTGGGGAACCTCGGCCAGTGCTACCGCATTCTGGGACAGGTCCCCGCAGCGATCGAGCAGCATCGGCAGGCGCTGACGATCGCCAGGGAGACCGGCAACCGCGATGGGGAGGCGGCCGCCTTGGGCAACCTCGGCCAGTGTTATCGCATTCTAGGGGAGATCGAGGAGGCGATCGAGCAGCATCAGCAGGCGCTATCTATCCGCAGGGAGACCGGCAACCGCGATGGGGAGGCGGCGGCCCTGGGCAACCTCGGGCTGTGCTACTCCGCGCTGGGCCAGAACGAGAAGGCGATCGAGCAGCATCAGCAAGCGCTGACCATCGCCCGGCAGACCGGCAACCGTGACGACGAAGCGAAGACTCTGGGCAATCTCGGCCTGTGTTATGACGCTTTGGGTCACACCGAGAACGCGATCGACCACCATCTGCAGGCCCTGGTCATCGACCGGGAAACCGGCAACCGTGACGGCGAGGCGTCCGATCTGAGCAACCTCGGCTTGTGTTACGCGACCCTGGGTCACATCGAGAAGGCGATTGACCATCACCAGCGGGCCTTGACCATTGTCGAAGACACCGGCTCCCTCTATGAGCAGGGGCTCGCGCACGTCGGCATCGGCGACAGCCTCTGGATCTCCGGTAACTCCCCATCAGAGGCCCGCGGTCACTACCAAGCAGCGATCAAGCTCGGCGAAAGTTCTTCCAACACAGAGATACTGACCGGGGCGCGGCTAGGTCTGGCCCGGGTGTACCTCGATGAAGCGGAGTGGGCGCAGGCACGGCAGCACGCCGGGGATGCGATCGCCGACGGGTACCGGCCTTCGATGCAAACGGCGCTCGTCGTTCAAGGAATCGCCGCCCTGCGATTGGAGAATCACATCGACGCCAGCGGGTCCTTCGCGAGTGTGCTGGCGACGAGCGGCCAAGACTCCGTCGGAACCACCAACCTGCAGGACTGTTATGCAGAGGCGCTCGCCACGGCAGGGCAAGTCGTCATCGCGGGTGACGACCCGGCCAAGGCCAAGCTCGCTTTCGAATCTGCGACCGCGCTGAGCAGGGCGGAAGGGCTGGTCACCACGGTAGTACGCCAGTTCGACATGATCGCGGCGGTGGACTCGGCGCCATGTGCTCCGGGAAGTACGGCAGATCCTGCGCGGGGACTAGATCCTGCAAAGGGACTGCGCGACGGTGACCTGCCCGAACGCCTGAGGGCGGTCAGGGTCGTCCGGTGTTGACGACCTCCCTGATCCACCGCGGCTCGGTCACCGCCGTGACGAGCGCGCCTGCGCAGTCGGCGTGCGAGATCTTCTTGGATGGGGAGACCCGCGCGGCCGGTGCGGCGATGCATCGACCGGTCGCGGGGCCGTTGGTCAGGTTGGGCGGGCGCACGATCACCCAGTCCAGCGAGCTCGCGGTGATGGCCGCCTCGGCGATCACCTTGTCGGCCTTCAACCGCGAATACCACAGACCGGCCAACCTGACCGCGACGCGACCCGACACCGAGAGCTCGTGGCCGTCGCCGACCATCAGTCCGCTCTCGAACACGAAACGGTTGATCCCGCTCGCCACGCAACCGTCGAGGAGGTTGCGGGTGCCGACTGAGATCAGCGAGCCGGGCCTGCGGTTGCTGGCCGGGCCGATGGTGCAGATGACGGCGTCCCCGCCGGTCATCGCGGCCGCGACGGCGGCGGCATCGAGCACGTCGCACCGCACGATGGCCAGCCGATCGCGGGCCGGCACTGCCGCCGGTCGACGCACGGCCGCGACCACATCGTGGCCCGAAGCCAGAGCCCGCTCAACGACCTTGGTGCCGGTACCACCCGCAGCGCCAAACACCACAAGCCTCATCGTTGGTCCTCCGTCAAGCCGCCGCCCGGATGCCAGGCCCGCGATGTTCCGGCCGTGACGTGCTGATCATGCCGCTGTTCGTGCAGGGCCGTGGGGCTATTTCGGCTCGGCCCAGGCAGGCACGGGTTCAGGCTCGCTCGGCCGCCCGACGGAAGCCCTCGTTCTCGGTGGTGATGGCGCGCCGGATCTGGCCGCCGAGCAGCCTTCCCATGATGCCGGCGCCCCGTCCTTCGAGGTCGACGGTGAGTGTGTTCCGGCAACCCGCCGCGACCGGTTCCAGTCGGTGGCCGCCGATCATCCGCAGCCCGAGAACTCTTGCCTCCCAGACGAACTGCGCCCCCGGCTCGACAACGGTGACCGTCCATACGGTGGGTCGTTGGCCTGGTTGGCGCACGCGGGCCCGGCTGCCCACCCGGAGTGGCCCTTCGTCCAGGCGCTCGACGCTGGTCATCGTGGGGGTGATCGTGGGCCACGATTCGACGTCCTCGGTGAGATCCCACACCCGCTCGACGGGCGCGGCGATGGTGAGTTCGCTGGCAAGCTGCATTCTCGGAGTGTACCAAATGGTACAGTCGCGCTCAAGATGCCATCGACGGTGAACGAAGAACCCACTGACAGCCCTCTGACAAACGCGGCGCCAACCCCGCGCGACGAGCTGCTGCAGCGCATCGTCGTCGACGTCGCCGAGCACGGGCTCGGCAACCGGAGCCTGCGAGAGCTGGCGTCGGCAGCGCGAACGTCGCACCGGATGCTGCTGTACCACTTCGGTTCTCGTGACGGTCTGGTCGCCGCGATTGTCGCGTTCATCGAGCAGGACCAACGCCGGGTGCTGCAGGAGTTGGCCGCCGAGGCGAAAGAACCTGCGGACCTGGCACGCGCGCTGTGGCAACGGGTGTCGGCGCCGGAACTGCGGCCGTTCGTGCGGCTGTTCTTCGAAACCGTCTCGCATACCGTGGCCACGGGCGACGAGGTCACCTCGCCCTGGATCGACAGCTCTGCCGAGGCAGCGACGGCCATGGGCGTGCGTCAGGACCCGGTCGACATTCGACTCGGCGTGGCCGTCACTCGCGGGCTGCTGGTGGACCTGCTGTCGGGGGCGGATCCGGCGGCGGTCAACCGGGCATTCGAGCGCTTTCTCGAACTCTGGACCGCTGCCGACGGCATGCCGGGTCGCCGCTGACCGGTCGGGGTGAGCCGCACACACGGTCAGGCGAGAGTGTGGAAGAAACGAGCCATCAGCACGGCGGCGACCGGGTACACCACCGCATATCCCACGATCCCGATATTTCGGACGGACATATCGTCGAGAACGACTCCGACCAGTCCCGCGATGGAGATAACTCCGCTCGCGAGCAGGAGGACCCTGATCGCTCTGGACAGCCGCGAGCCGCTGAAGACCGGCACCAGACAGAGCGCGGAGATGCCGAAGAACACGTCCCACGCCAAGATGTCCAGGGCGTAGGTGACCGAGGGCCATTGGAACGTGATCAGCGACCTCAGCCAGGGCAGTGATGCGAAATCGGCCCGGTGGCTCAACGTGAGAATGACAAAATGGACACTGCAGGTGATTCCGGCGGCAACGCCCATGAACACCACGGCAGCGAGCGAGAACGGCTTGCCCCCGGCCGGTGCCACCGAATGAATCGCGACCGTGAGCATCACCATGAGCGGTGCGGTCAGGATGATCAGCACCTCCATCATCGAGAACCACGGTTCCACGAACTGGACGTCCGGAGATGGCAGGGTCACAAATCCCATGACCAGAGGCACAAAATACGACGCGCTCAGGATCACCACTCCTACTGCTGACGCCGTGCCAAACCGGCGCAGGACCAGATTCGCCGCCGCCGGAGGAGTTCCCACGGCAGTCACGGAGTGAACTCCGGCTCGATACTGCCAACGCCGGTCGATGCGCAGGGCTCCACCCGAGCCACGCATCTGTTGGGGCCGTTGCACTGTCGAGGCGCCGCCCCAACGAGATCGAAGTAGGTCATACTCGCAGTCTCACAGGCACTCTCGGCCTGCCGTAGAGGCGAAGGTCACTTCTGCCCATGGGCCTGCCGTTTCCGACCGCCGGAATAGGAAGTGCTGAACCAGGTCGGGGGGTTTATCCGGTAAGTGACCTTTCGGTGTGCCGTTCGCGTTAACGCACAGCATGACCGTTTTATCCCTCGGGGCCACGGACCTTTCCAGTCATGCAGAGTTCAAACATCCTTTTTCTTCGAAGAGGTCACAGTCCGTGAGTTAGCTAGTTAGCTGCGGGGCGGCTAACGTTGCTAACGGATCGAGATGCAGCTGCCAGGACCCCGCAGCCGTCCTCCGAATCCCAGCTCGTCAGCGAGCGGGCATCAGCAGAGCCTCGCCGTCATCGATTCGACGTCATCTGTCGGATCCGCCCTCAAGGGAGTGTCATGAGCACCAGCACCGAGTCGTACACCGCCGCCGCCGGCCAAGCGCGGGAGGCCACCGAGAAGACCGTCGAGACCTTCAAGCAGGGTGTCGAGAAGTTCACCGATCAGGCCAACGTTTTCGCGAAGCTGCCGACGGTCGATCTGACAGCGCCGGTGGCCCGGTACTTCGAGTACGTGCAGAAGTCGGTCGACTTCAACCGGGACCTGGCGACCAGGTGGGCCGAGATTGTCACCTCGATGTCCGGCACCGTCCGGGAGCAGGCCGAGAAGGTCACCGACATCGTCAAGGACCAGACCAACGTCGTCTCCGACCTGGCCGTCAAGCAGGCCGAGAAGGCCGAGGACGTGGCGAACGAGCAGGCCAAGCTGGCCGAGGAAGCCAAGCAGGAGCAGGAGAAGCAGGCCAAGGCCGCCGAGCGTGCCGAGGCAAAGCGGGCCAAGGAGCAGGCTCGGGAGCCGTACGAGGGCCTGACCAAGGCCGAGCTGTCCGACCTGCTCGCGGAGCGGGAGCTGCCCAAGACTGGCACCGTCGAGGAACTCATCGAGCGACTGGTGAGCGCCGACAGCGAGTAAATCTGTCCCTGTTCCACCCCGACGACGCCGGTGTCGGCAGCCAAGCGCTGCCGCACCGGCGTCGTTGTTTGACCGCCCCGCGGGCTTCCGGAGGAACCTCAGATGAGCGAAGGATCCAGGGGTACCTTGCCCTGGCCGCCGGCCGCACCATGGCGATGACCCTCACCCCCGTCGATGCCCGGCAAACCGCACCCAGGACCGGTCCAATTGCCGCTTGACCCCGCAATGGCGCACCACGCGGCATCAACTTCGTCAATGAGAACCTCGGAAGGCAGGCAGCGATGAACCTCGCGCAAGACACAGTCACCGTCGGATTGGTGGTGCTGCTCACCGCAGCTGCCGTGGTCGGCGTCGGCGTGCTGATCGGCATCTCGGCGTGGGGACCACGGTGAACGCGGGGGTGCGGCCGGAGGTGGCGGATCCGCAGCAGGTCACCCGAGAAGCATTGCTCTCGAAGATCACCGCCCAAACGGAGGCGCTCATTCCCGATGTCCTCGGCGGACCGCGGGCCCACGAGGTAGCGCTGACGATCGTTCAGCTGGCGGCGGCCTATGCGGCCATCGTCGGCTCGGAGAACCAGTAGCCGTCCCGGTTGAGCTCCACGTGTTGCCGGTGCGGCTCGGCGGGCTGTTCGTCCCGTTCAGGACGCCTGACGATCCACCCCCGGCGAGCGCTGCAGCAGCAGAAAGGACTCGGCCCGAAAGACTCGTTGCGTGACAGCCCATTCGAACCGTGAGTAGTACCGCCGGGCCTGCGGCTGGCCTACCAGTTCCGGCCGCTCGGTCCGGTGATCGGCGCCCTTCCACCGCACGATGCAGCCGCCGGCCGCGAGAACGTTGCGCGCCCAGTTGGTCCCGGGTCCCCAGGGCAGCACCACGACGAACACCTCGGGCGTCACCTTGACGGCCACCGGCACCGTCAGTTCGCGGCCGGTCTTCCGGCCGATGTGCTGCACGACGGCCCAGAGCGGGAAGAACCGGCGACCGGCGAGCGCCCTGGTGATGGGGGCGGTCAGCCGCGCGAGCTGCCAGGAAAGTCCGTGCGGTGTGCTGGGCCGGGTGGTCGTCATGCCGCCATCATCGGCGCACGCCAGGGGTTCGCACATCCAGGAGATCCGGCAGCCGAGCATGACGGATTTCCGTCAGTCCGCCCGTCAGGTAACGCCGCGGCGCAACGCAAAAGCCGTCGCGTCGGCCCGCCCTCTGGCACCGATCTTGCGGTACAGGTTGGACACGTGCCGCTCGACGGTGTGCACGGAAATCCCCAGCTGGCGGGCGATCTCGGCATTGGATTCGCCGGCCGCCAGCAGCCGCAGCACGTCGAGCTCGCGGCCGGTGATGCCCGCGCCCGGGGGACCGGGGGGACCCGGAGGATCGGCGCCCAACAGACCCACGTGCGCAACCGGCGTGCCGGGCGCGGGCGTCTGCCCGGTCGTCAGGAAGCCCGTCACGAGTTCGAGATCGGCGCGCGCATCTTCCAGAAACAGGGCCGGAAAGGCACCCGGCAACACGATCAGCCGGCCGTGCGGGAGCGCCTCGGCGAGCCTTCGGGACACCTCGACGGAGATCTGCCGTTCACCCTGCCGGTGCAGCACCAGCGTGGGCGCCGCGACCTGCGAAACGACGTCGCTGACGTCGATGGATGCGGCGGCCGTGAACCACGCCTGCGCGGTCGCGGGTGCGGCCGCGGTGCGGAATGCGGCGGCGGTCAGCCGGCCGGTTTCGCCGGAGCCCCAGCCCAGCCACGCCTGGGCCGCCGAATCGGCGAACAGGTCCCAGTCCTGTGCCACCAGGGAGAGCAGCGCCTGGGTCTGTGCCGGGCCCATCGCGTCCCGCATCCGGGCGGCCCCACCGAACAGCACCATCCGGGTCACTCGCGCAGGATGTGCGGCGGCGAAGGCAATCGCGGTGGCGACCGAGTGGTAGTAACCGAGGAGGGACGTGCTGTCCAGGTCCGCTGCGGTCAGCACGGCGTCCAGGTCGCGAAGATGTGCCTCGATCCCGAGGTCGTCCAGATCGACCCGACGGTCCGAGGCACCGGTGCCACGGCCGTCATACAGCACCACCGTCATCGAACGGGCGAGGTCCTCGTACGCCCGGCGCATGGCGGGAATCTGCCATTGCGCCAGCAGGTTGCTCAGCGATGGCAGCCAGACGACCGGCGGGCCATGGCCGAAGACCTGGTAGGCGAGGGTGACGCCGTCGCTGGTGCGGGCGTAGCGCACGTCAGGAACGGACTCCACCGGGCAAGTATCGCCCGCCCCCACCCCGGGCCGGGGAGATCGATAGCCTTCGGGTTGTGGCTGCGATCGAACCGTTCGAATCAGGATGGCTGGGCCTACGAGACGGCGCCGAGATCTACTGGGAGACAAGCGGAAATCCCGACGGCGTGCCAGTGGTGTGGCTACACGGCGGTCCAGGGTCCGGGCTGATGTCGGGCGGCTACAAGCGGGCACCCGATCCCCAGCGATGGCTGATCGTCGGATTGGACCAGCGCGCGTGCGGCCGCAGCCGACCACTGGTCACCGAAACGGGTTTCGACCTGAGCTCCCTCACCACGCAGGCCCTGATCGATGATCTGGAGGAACTGCGCGAACACCTGGGGATCGACCGCTGGCTGGTCGCCGGAGGCTCCTGGGGCACGACGCTCGCGCTGGCCTACGGCCAGGCGCATCCGGGCCGAGTCCTGGGCTTCGTGCTCGCTTCCGTCACCGACGGCAGCCGGGCCTACGTCGAATGGATCAGCGAGCGGATCGGCCGGGTCTTTCCCGAAGCTTGGGACGACTTCGCAGCGGCGTCCGGTCGCCGGCCGGGGCAGCGGCTGCTGGACGCCTACGTGGCGCGGCTGACCGACCCGG
Source organism: uncultured Actinomycetota bacterium (assembly GCA_963695045.1). Classification (GTDB taxonomy): domain Bacteria; phylum Actinomycetota; class Actinomycetes; order Mycobacteriales; family Nakamurellaceae; genus Nakamurella. The sequence goes on along the minus strand of CAVOFW010000015.1, from coordinate 17,575 downwards.
ACCCGGACGTGAGATCAGCGGCCGCGCTGGCCTGGTGCACGTGGGAGGACGCACACATCTCGCTGTCCACATCCTTCCAGCCCGGTCTTGCCCAGCGAGATCCGCAATTCCGCGAGGTGTTCGCCCTGCAGGTCGCCCATTCCTGGGCCAACAACGCGTTTCTCGGCGAGCACGGCATCCTCGACCATCTCGACGTGATCACGCACCTACCGGCGGTGCTCATCCACGGCCGACTGGACATCAGCGGCCCCCTGGTGACGGCGTGGGAGCTGCACAAGCGGTGGCCGCGAAGCCGCCTGCAGGTCATCGAACACGAAGGCCACGGTGGAAAGGAGATGAGCGCCGCGATCGGCCATGCCTACACCGAAATGCTCGACCTGACGCAGCGACATTGAGGCTGGTCAGGCTGCATCAGGTCTCAGGCGTCGAAAGCGTAGTCGGGCAGCGCCGTCGCGGTGGCCGGAGTCACGTAGCGACGTTGCCATTCTTCGCTACCGCCCCCAGCACTGACAGCGACGAGGTCACTCGCCACGGCCCTGAGCCCCAAAGTGGATCACCCTGCAGAGCGTGTCTCGTCGCAGTCCGAGTCGAGATGCTGACAGTGGATCAGTCGTCAGATGGTTTCTGAGCCCGCAGTCAACCCGGATGTGTGAAATTCAATCCCGATCACCGTCGCGACTTCACAACATGCGTAGCGTTACGTTTTGATTGCACCGCGTTATCTCGTCGAACATGAATTCAGGTAACGCATGACAGACACCGAAGAGGCATCGAAAGCCGTCCCAGGGGGGTCGCCGTCCGATCTGGATGTGGTGTCGTCGATGAACGTGGCGTTCGAGCTGTCGGCTGTCGCGATGATCCTGGTCGACGATTCGTTGCGGATTGTCATGGCAAACCCTGCGGCCCAACGGATGCTGGCTGCCGACCCGCTGATCGGCCGTTCGGTGAGCGGTTTCAGCGTTGCCGCCAACATCGACCGGGCGGACCGCGAGAACCGGTCCTGGCTCAGCGGTGAGCTGACGCACCTGGAAAGGGAGACAGACCTCGTCACGGGGTCCGGGGAGACGTTGCAGGCCATCGTCCGCGTGGACGCGGTGGTGCTGCCGTCCGGGCGGCGGTTCTTCCTCTCGCAACTCCGCGATGTGACCGGCGAACGGCAGCAGGAGCGCGCCCTCGCCGCCAGCGAGGCGCAATACCGGCAGCTGGCCGAGAATCTCCCGGACACCTCGGTGATGCTCTTCGACCACGAGCTCCGATTGCTTGTCGCCGCCGGAGAAGCGTTGGCCGCCAACGGCTATTCCAACGACCTCGCGGGCGTACTGATGCGCGACGCCTTCCCTCCGCAGGGCATGGATCTGCTCGAGGGGCCCTATCGCGCCGCTCTTGCCGGCCGGGCCTCCGACTTCACCTACGCCAGTCCCGTCGGCGGCCGGCTGTTCCGGGCTCGCGCACGCCCCATGTTCAATCCCGACGGCGAGGTTGTCGGTGGGTTGTCCGTCATGGAGGACGTGACCGCAATCCACACCAGGGCGACTCAGCTGGACCAGATCCATGAGTTCGGCCAATTCGGCGGCAGCTCGTTCGACCTCCGGTCTGGCTGGGTCTACGACGACCTCTTGCTGGGCCTCTGGGGGATCGACGACGCCTCGCACCTTTCCGGACTGCCGCTGCACCTGCTGACCCCTGACGAGCGCGACGCCGACTCTCAAAGTTGGTCCAAGGTTCTCACCGAGAACGGGCGACACTCATTGTCGTACAACATCAACCACGGCCGAACCGGGGAACTGCGGCACTTGCAGTGCACGACCGCATCGGTCGTCGATGCCGCCGGGGTCCTGATGCACGTCGTCGCCACCCATGTCGACGTCACCGACGCGGTCGCAGCCAGCAGGCGCGCCGAACTGGAACAGGCGGAGGCAGCAAAGGAACGCTCACGATTGTTGCGCCAACTCGGCGACATGCTGGCCACCAGCCGGCTCGGACCCGACCAACTGCTCCGGACCATCGTCGATCTCGCGGCGGCAACCATCGGCGAGGGCGCCGCGATCCGGATCCTGACCCCCGACCACCAGGCCATCGAGCGCGACGTGACGGCGCATCCCAACGAATCCATCCGCCTCCGGCTCACCGCATCACTGCAACGATCCGCCCGGGAGCCCGCCGCGAGCAGACGGCATCCTGGCGGCCGTGCTGGACAACGGAAGACTGTTGTCCGAGTTCCGGCAGAGCGACTGGCGGCCCGAATACCACCGGATCTTCGCCGAGCGAGTGTTCGACCAAGCCGCTCACATGATGGTCGCGCCGGTCCGGCACAACGGGACCGTGCTCGGGAAGTTGGCCGTGTTCAGAACGGACCCGGGCGCGCCCTATCGGCCAGGGGACGACGACGTGCTGCAACTCCTGGCGGACGGCGCCGGAACGGCAATAGCGGAGAACCGGGCCTGGCAACGGTCGGACCGCGAACGTGATCAACGGCTCGCCGACCTGCGCAGGCAGCACCTGGAACTGCTGGAGAAACTGGCCGGCATGGAGGCCCGCGAACGATCCCTGCTCGCCGAGGCCATCCACGATGAACCCATCCAGCGGATCGTCGCCGGCATCCTGCGACTCGACCACCTCGGTGAACGACTGGACCAGACCAGTCGGGCCGAGCTGAACGATGTCACCGAACAACTGGCGGCGACCGTTGACTGGCTTCGCAACCTGATCGTGGTCGCTCTCACCCCACCCGACCTGGCCGCCGGTCTCGGACCGGCGCTGGCCGGCCTGGCCAGCACCATCTTCACGGCAACGCCGACAGTTTTCACCGTCTCCGGTCTCGATCATGTCCCGCTGAGCGCGCCGGCGAAGGAGACCGCCTACCGCATCTTCCGGGAGGCGCTCGGCAACGTCCGTAAGCACGCCCACGCGAACAACGCCGTCCTGCGGCTGGAGGAACGGGACGGGCAAGTCATGATCAGCCTGACCGACGATGGCGTGGGCTCGGCCAGCCTCGATGCCGGCACCGGACATCTCGGCATGGCGACCATGCGCACCAGGGCCGACGCCGAAGGTGGGCAACTGCACATCGAAAGTGTCCCTGGTCTTGGCACCGTCGTCACCCTGACGCTGCCCGCGCTGCTCGCCTCCGACGCGGCCGGACCGACCGGCGGGGTGCGCCAGGCGGGGCCGGTCGACCTCGACTATCTGCGCACCGTCGTGGTCTGCGACGACCATCAGTACCTGCGCGACGCCGTGAAACTCGTGCTCTCCGGCGCCCCTCGGTTCCACGTGATCGGCGAGGCGTCCGACGGTGAAACCTGCCTCGACCGGGTCAGGGACTTGCCGCCCGGACGTCCTGATCCTGGACGTCAGCATGCCCGGCGGCGGACCACACCTCGCGAAGGCGGCGAAGGAATTGAACCCCGGAATGCATATCGTCGTGTTTTCCGGTCGGCAGGACGACAAGACCAGAAACGCGATGCTCGCCGCCGGTGCCGACCAATACGTGGTCAAGACCGGACGGCTACAGCCGTTGGTGGAAGCACTCGACCAGTCGATCGGCACCGCCCAACAAGCGGACAGCAAACCGGCCTGAAGCCACCGGGGTGGTTTCATCACCCCGGACGCCACGGCGTTCGACGCCTACCTCGAAAAGATGAGGGTGCTGAACATCGATGACCTGGACCCGACTCGGACATCCCGGGGGTGTCGCCGGCGACGCCGTGGCCGCCGGGTCGGTGGTAACCCCTGGATCAGGAGTAGGGGTTCCCCCTCACAAAATTCGGGTTATCCACCTGCTGTATCAAGCCGCGACGGCGAACACTCAGTACCAACAGCAAGACCGATCACGCCGATCGGAGAGACAACTAAACGGCCACGCGGACGCCCTGCAGCAGTACGGCCAACGAAACCTCCCAACGCCTGGGAAGAAGAACAGCCCCACTCCCGATCGGGAGTGGGGCTTCTTCATGGCGTAGGAGACCTGCGCGTCACGGCGGTCCGCCGACGAGAGCTTGGGCGCGCTGCTCGGGGACTCCTAGTACGAGCAGGCTGGTGATCGTTGCCGCGCGGGCGCCCGAGGGCCCATTGGAAAGATCATTGTCCGCGATCGCGAACACGGCGGCGTAGGCGATCTGGCTGAGAATGTCCGCGGGCAGGTGTCGCCCGAATACCTCGGTGTCCTGGCCCCGTTGCACGAGGTCGGCAAGTTTCTCATCGACCGGTCCCAGTAGGGCGTGGATCTCCTTGCCGTACTCACCGCGCCGCAGCGCCAGGAGCACTCGGTATCGGTGTGCCAATGGCCATAGTCGGGCGATGAAATCGACCCACACCGTGTCGGCAGCTCGGTCGGAGGCGTTGACCTCGGAGAGCAGGGCTGTGATCTCGTCTACTGCCCGTTGGGTGAGGATCCGCACCAGGTCGGTGCGGGTGGGGAAGTGGCCGTAGACGGTGCGGCGGACCACGCCGGCAGCGGAGGCGATGTCGCCCATGCCGGCCTCCGGGTTCTGCCCCAAGACTTCGAGTGCGACGTCGAGGATGCGATTGCGCGTGTCGTTCATGGAGCGCGCCCGGGCGGATTCGATCTGCACCAGCAGATCATTGCACACCGGCGTGCAGTGAGGTAGGTTGCACACGGATGTGCATTGCACATCGGTGTGCAACAGATCGCTGCACTGTGAAGCAAGGATCCGGAGAACAACGCCATGACCACACCGACGCTCTCACCCTCAACCCTCGTCCGCCCCTTCACCATCGCGATCCCGGACTCCGAGATCGACGACTTGAAGCTGCGACTGGCCAGAACGCGATGGCCGAATCCGGAGACCGTCCCCGACTGGTCGCAAGGTGTCCGCGTCGAGAATGCCAGGTCGCTCATCGATTACTGGGAGCGAGAGTACGACTGGCGCCGATTCGAATCGGAGCTCAATCACTTCCCGCAATTCCTGACCGTGATCGATGGGCTGGATATTCACTTCATCCATGTCAAGTCCAAGAATCCGAATGCGATGCCCCTCATCTTGACGCACGGATGGCCGGGTTCGATCGTCGAGTTCTTGAAACTGATCGGACCACTCACTGACCCGGTGGCGTCCGGAGGACACGTCGAAGATTCCTTTGACGTGGTCATCCCGTCGCTGCCCGGATTTGGGTTTTCCGAAAAACCGACGGAGACGGGGTGGAATGTTCCACGCATCGCAACCGCGTGGGTGGAACTCATGAAACGTCTCGGCTATCAGCACTGGGCCGCTCACGGCGGTGACTGGGGTTCCGTCGTCACGACCGCCCTCGGGGCTATGCGGCCCGAGGGTCTGCTCGGGATTCACGTGAACAGTCCATACGCCTTCCCCGTACGGATACCCGACACGCTGTCGCCCGAAGAGCGCTACGCCGTGGACACCCTCGCCCTCTACGCCGGCGATATGGGTGGAGCCAATCACCTTCAGGGCACGAAGCCAGAGACCATCGGATTCGCCCTGGCGGACTCCCCGGCCGGCCAGGCAGCCTGGATCTACGACAAGTTCCAATCCAAGACCGACAACAACGGGCTCGCCGAGGACGCGCTCAGCACCGACGAGATCCTGGACGCAATTTCGCTCTACTGGTTCACCAATAGTGCCGCCTCGTCCGCCCGCATCTACTGGGAGAACAAGGGGGGCAGCATGGCCGGGCCCACACTGACGCTCCCGGTCGCAGTCACGGTGTTCCCCGCGGACATCCCACGCCTGCCCCGAAGCTGGATCGAAGACACCTACGCCGACTTGATTCACTACGCCGAGGCCGCCAAGGGCGGACACTTCGCAGCCTTCGAGCAGCCCGAGATCATGATCAGCGAAATTCGTAGCGGGCTGAGAAGCCTCCGTTCTTGAGAACGATGTGCGTGCCTAGGCTCCCCAGGTCGTTCGAGGAGATCAATCTCGGTGTCAATGTCCAGGTGCGCCAGCAGAGGCACCACACCACAGGCCGCGGGCATTCATCCAGGGTCATACCCGCGACCTGGACATGGCCCGGCTGGGTAGACGACCTGGCACGATCTGCGGGACGGTCGCCACAACCGCTCCGGTGATTCCACAGCCGTTCCGGTGATCGCCACAACCGTTCCGATCGTCGCCACAACCGGCGAGGGGTCAGTACAACGCCCGCGGAAGTTGTTCTGTCGCAACAGGTGTTGTGGCGATGTAACCGCAACCCGGACTGCCGTCATGCCGAAGCTATCGGTGCGCCGCAGAAGCTGCACGCCGGGTGTCGCAACTGCGCTGCTGGGGTCGAACGGTGCCTGAAGCACTCCTGCGGTCATGCCGAAGCTACCGCTGCGCCCAGGAAGCAGCGCGCTGCGGGGCGATGGTCAGGTCGTTGAGGGTGTAGTCCTTATTGACGATGGTGACGGTTCCGATCGCTCCGGCATGGGCGCCGGAGACGAACGCGATCGCCAGGGCGCAGGCTGACCGTGAGAACCGCGCCCAGGAGTAGGGCACCGAATCGACGGGAGACAACGGATGATGCAGCCTTTTGTGGTGAAGCGGCACGGCCGGTTGATGTACCCGTCGAATTCCCGGCTCGATCTGAACTTTTCGGTGATCGAGACCGAGGAGCATTTTGAACCCTGGATCGAGGCGCTGGCTGTGGCACAGGGCGAATTCCGATGAGGCGCCGCACATGTTGACGCGTATCGCGGTGATCAACAGGGGCGAGCCGGCGGTGAGATTCATCCGGACGGTCCGTGAGCTGAATGCCGAATTCGGCTACGGCATCAAGGTGATCGCGCTGCACACTCAGGCCGAGCGCGGCGCCCTGTTCGTCCGGTTGGCCGACGAGGGCGTGGTGCTGCGGGACGAGGGCGACCTGGGCAGCCCGTACCTGGACCATGCCGAGCTGGAACGCGCGATGATCGCCGGCAAGGTGGATTCCTGCTGGCCCGGTTGGGGGTTTGTGTCCGAGGACGCCGGATTCGTCGAGCTGTGCGACCGGATCGGGGTGACGTTCATCGGTCCGCCGGCCGCCGCGATGCGCAAGCTGGGCGACAGGGTGCAGACGAAATACCTGGCAGAGCGGAGCGGGGAGCCGGTGGCGCCGTGGAGCGGCGGGCCGGTAGCGGACATGGCGTCCGGGCTGGTGGCGGGCGGCCGGCACATCGAGGTGCAGGTGATCGCCGACCACTACGGCAACGTCTGGGCGCCCGGTATCCGGGATTGTTCCATTCAGTACCGCAACCGGAAGCTGATCGAGGAGTCCGGCTCACCGGTGCTGACCGCACGAGCAGGACGTCGATCTGCGCATGGGCGCGGTCGCGCTGGTCAAGGAGGCCGGCTACCGCGGCGCCGGCACGGTGGAATTCCTGTACCAGCCCGAGGCGAAGTCGTTCGCCTTCCTCGGGGTGCGGCCCCGGCTGCAGGTCGAGCACTCGATCACCGAAGTCACCACCGGGCTGGACCTGGTGAAGCTGCAGATCATGGTCGCGGGCGGGCACCGGCTGGAGGGTGACCCGCCGCCGAACTTCGGCTACGCCATCGAGGCCAGGCTGAACGCCGAGGACGCCGACCGCGGCTTCGCCCCGTCCCCGGGGAGGGTCGAGCTGCTGACCCTGCCGACCGGCCTGGGGGTCCGGGGGGACACCGGCATTGCCACCGGGGACACCCTTTCCCCGGACTCGGACTTGATGATCGCCAAGATCATCGCCTGGGGCCGGGACCGAGCCGAGGCGATGGCTCGGCTCCGGGTCGCGCTACGCGGGACCTCCGTGGTGGTCAAGGGCGGGACGACGACCAAGTCGTTCCTGCTGGACCTGCTGGACCACCCCGAGGTGACGGGCGGGACCGCGGACACCGGTTGGTTGGACCGGGCGGGACTGACCGACCAGCCCAGGGTGCGGCCATGGGCGGACGCCGCGCTGCTGTACGCCAGCATCGACACCTACGACGCCGAAGCGGCGTTGGAACGGGACGCGTTCCTGCGCTCCGCACGCGGTGGCAGGCCGCGGGCCACCGACACCGTCGGCCGTGAGGTGGAATTGGGCTACCTGGGTCAGACGTACAACCTGAATGTGGCGCAGATCAGCCCCAACCGCTACCGGGTCGAGATCGCCCGTGGGGGAATTGAGGCTGCGGGAAATGTCGGCGCGGATACCGTCGTTGACGTCGAGATCGACCGGACAAACATGTTCGAAAGCCGGCTCACCATCGGCAGCCGGCGGCACCACATTGTCGCCTCCAGCACTGCGTCGGGGTACCTGGTCGAGGTCGACGGCGTCAACCACCGGGTCAGCCGCGGCGATGGTGGTGTGGTCCGTTCGCCCACCCCGGCTGTGGTGGTCGCGGTCCCCGCCGCCGCCGGAACCGATGTCGAGGCCGGCGACACGGTGATGATCCTGGAAAGCATGAAGATGGAGATCCCGGTGAAGGCGCCCTCTTCGGGCCGGGTCCGGGAGATCCTGGTCGGGGTGAACTCGCAGGTTGACCGTGGCGGCGTGCTGCTGCGGATCGACCCATTCGACGACGCCGCCGAGCCCAGCACCACGCCGACCGTCGAGTTCGGTGGTGACGAGTCCGCACCGGTAACGGACCTTCGGGCGCAGTCGCTGGCCGACCTGGCGGCGATCCGCGCATTGATCCTGGGTTACGACGTCAGCGCCGGTCGTGGCCGGGCCGTGCTCGCCCACTACAACCGGGTCCGCGATCAGACCACGATCGACGACCCGGAGCTGCTGAACGCGTCGCTGAACGTGCTGGCCACCTTCGCCGACGTCTGTGAGCTGTCCCGGAATCGGCCGGCCGGGCAGGAGGAGGCCGGTGACGAGCGGGTGCACAGCCCCCGGGAGTTCTTCCACTCGTACCTGCATTCGTTGGATCTGGAACGGGAGGGTTTGCCGGAGGCGTTCCGCACCCGGCTGGCCGCCGTCCTGCAGCACTACGGGGTGACCGACCTGGAACCCGGCCCGGCGCTGGAGGCCGCGGTGTTCCGGGTGTTCCTGGCCCAGCAGCGGGCGGCGGATCAGATCCCGATCGTGTCCGGGCTGTTGGAGCGATGGCTGGGCGCCGTCCCGCAGTTCAGCCCGGACATGCAGCACGCGGTGGGTGAGGTTGTCCAGCGACTGGTCGTTGCCACCCGGCTGCGGTACCCGGTGGTGGGTGACCTGGCCAGGAGCATCCGGTACGAGGCCTACGAGCGGCCGTTGATCGCGGCCGCCCGCAGTCACGTGTACGCCGATGTGCGTGAGCACCTCGAACACCTCGCGGCCGGCCCGAGTCCGGCGGAGTACGCCGAGCGGATCGAGGCCCTGGTCGCCAGCCCGGAGCCGTTGATCGGGTTGCTGGCCGAGCAGGGCGGTCCCGGGCGGCACGCCATGCTGGAGGCGATGACCCGGCGGTATTACCGGATCCGCACGCTGGAGCACGTCAGCGCCTTCAAGTCCGACGGCCGGCCGTACGTCACCGGCAGTTTCGAACTCGGCGGGCAGCGTCGTGAATTGATCGCGACGATCACCGACCACGACGACCTGCCCGGCGCGGTGGTGGCCGTGAACGGCTTGGCGGAGAAGGCCGACCAGCCGGCCGACGTCGTCACGGACATCTACCTGTCCTGGCCGGCGGCCCCCGCCGGCGGCGATCAGCTGTCGGCCGCACTACGTGCCGCGCTGGACCACCAGCCGGCCCTGGCCCGCGGTCGGCGGATCACCGTCACGGTGTTCTCCGTGGGGGGTACTCCGGTGCGGCAGTGCACCTTCCGGCCGTCGCCCACCGGCCTGGTCGAGGAACGGGTGATCCGCAACATGCACCCGCTGACCGGTCAGCGGCTGGATCTGTGGCGGCTGAAGAACTTCACCGGTACTCGGATGCCGTCGGCCGAGGGCACGTACCTGTTCCACCTGGTGGCGCCCGGCAACCCGGCCGACGAGCGGTTGGTCGCCCTGGCCGAGGTCAGTGATGTGACCCCCTTGCGGGATGCCGGCGGTCGGGTGGTCGCCTTCCCGGCGGCCGAGCGGGTCCTGGCCGCGTGCCTGGAGAGCATCCGCCGGGTCACGGCCCAGCAAACCGGCCAGCATCGGTTGGCCGACAACATGGTGTTCCTGCACGTCTGGCCGACGATCGAGGTGCCGCTGTCCGATCTCGCCGATTTTGCGCAGATGACTGCGCCGTTGACATTGGGCACCGGGCTGGCCGAGATCACCGTGCTGGCCCGGCTCAGAGTGGACGATGACGACGGTGTTGATGGGTCGGACCCTGCAAGCAGGTCCTCCCTGCGGAATGTCGCGCTGAGGTTCGCGTATCAGGCCGGCGCCGGGGTGACCGTCACGGTGACCGATCCGCCGAGCGAACCGTTGGCCCCGCTGGACGAATACACCCAGAAGGTGCAGCGGGCCGGCGCCCGGGGGAGCGCGTACCCGTACGAGATTGTGCCGATGCTCACCGGCGCCAGCGGGACCTTCACCGAGTACGACTTCGACGCCGTCGGCGCGTTCGGCCCGGTGGACCGGCCGCGCGGGCAGAACAGGGCCGGCGTTGTCGTGGGGGTGGTGACCACGCCGACGGCGAAGTACCCGGAGGGCATCACCCGGGTCGCGTTGTTCGGTGACCCCACCAAGGCGCTCGGCACGGTGGCGGTCGCGGAATGCGCGACCGTGGTCGCCGCCATCGACCTGGCCGAGCAGCTGCGGGCGCCGGTGGAGTGGTTCACCCTGTCCTCCGGCGCGAAGATCTCGATGGACAGCGGCACCGAGAACATGGATGGGGTGGCCCGGGCGCTCCGCCGGATCATCACCTTCACCCAGGATGGCGGAGAGGTGAACATCATCGTCGCCGGGATCAACGTCGGCGCCCAGCCCTACTGGAACGCCGAGGCAACGATGCTGCTGCACACCAAGGGCATCCTGGTGATGACGCCGGACAGCGCCATGGTGCTGACGGGGAAGATGTCGCTGGACTACTCCGGCGGCGTCTCGGCGGAGGACAACTTCGGCCTCGGCGGCTACGACCGGGTGATGGGCCCGAACGGCGAGGCCCAGTACTGGGCACCGAATCTCACCGCGGCGACCGCTATCCTGTTCGCGCACTACGACCACGCCTACGCCGCGCCCGGCGAGCGGTACCCGCGGCGGGCGCTGACGTCCGACCCGCTGGACCGGGACGTGCAGACGTTCCCGCACGTGCATCCGGACAGCCCGTTCACCACGGTAGGGGAGATCTTCTCGCCGGAGACGAACAAGGACCGGAAGAAGCCGTTCGACATCCGGACGGTGATCAAGGCGGTCGCCGACCAGGATCACGAGACCTTGGAGCGGTGGGCCGGGATGGCGGACGCGGACACCTCGGTGGTGGTGGACGCGCACCTCGGCGGCTATCCGGTGCTGATCGTCGGGATCGAGTCGCGGAACATCCCGCGGCGCGGGTTCCTGCCGACAGACGGCCCGAACCAGTTCACCTCGGGCACACTGTTCCCGAAGTCGTCGAAGAAGACCGCGCGGGCCATCAACGCCGCCTCCGGTCGCCAGCCGTTGGTGGTGCTGGCGAACCTGTCCGGGTTCGACGGTTCAGCGGAGTCGCTGCGGAACACCCAATTGGAGTACGGCGCCGAGATCGGCAGGGCCATCGTCAATTTCGACGGTCCGATCATCTTCTGTGTGGTCTCCCGCTACCACGGCGGTGCGTTCGTGGTGTTCGCCGGAGCATTGAACGACAACATGGAGGTGATCGCCGTCGAGGGCTCGTTTGCCTCGGTGATCGGCGGTGCGCCCGCCGCCGCCGTCGTGTTCACCCGTGACGTGAATACCCGCACCGCCAACGACCAGCGGATCAGGGAGCTCGAATCGGCCATCGATGCGGCGACGAGCGACGCCGAACGCGGCGGACTCAGGGCGCAGCTCGGTGAGCTGCGCGGCACAGTGCGGTCGGAGAAGCTCGGCGAGGTGGCCGCCGAGTTCGAGCAGATCCACAACATCGAGCGCGCTCGGGAGGTCGGCTCGGTGCACACGATCATCCCGGCCGACCAGCTGCGGCCCTACCTGATCAAGGCCGTCGAACGCGGGATGGCAAAGGCAGGCGGAGCCGGAACTCGAAGCCGAGGCGCTGGTACATGGTCCGAGCTGGGTCGTTCCCGTCGGTGACCCACAACCCGAGGGAGGGCGCGCCCTGGCTGATGGCCAGGTCGACAACGGCTTGCGCCAACAGTGCCCCGGTGCCCTGGCCGCGAGCGCGGCGAGTCGCAGGTCTCCGGCGTCGGCCACTCGTCGTCGCCCAAGCGGTTGGTGCTAATAGGTTTCATCGCGCTTGATCAAACCTCTGAACTCACGACGGCCAGGCAATGGTCCAGATGACCGAACTACCTGCACTATGCCGGATGTCGGGTCCAGGCCTGGAACAGTCGTGGCGAGCCGTGCAGCGCGGAGTCATCAGCCGCGAACATCCGAAGCTGGTCCACCGCGGCGGCGATCTCCTGCTCAGTCGCGATCCCGGCCTCTGCCATGGCCGCCGCAGTGGCTTGGACGGTGAGCATCGGCATCGTCTTCCCCTCACCGGTGAGGTCGACACGTTGCACGACGCTGATCTGGGGCGGCGGAATACCGGCGGCAGCGAATCGGGCGGGAAGCTTTCGTCCGCTCAGCGGATCGCCCCCGTAGCTGCGTAGCACCCGCTGATACCTGGTCAACCAGAACTCGAACCCGTCGTTGGCTGGGTAGCAGAACGAACCCTCGAAGTCGCAGTCCTCCACGACGATGGCCCCGCCGGGTCGCACCGCAGCCCACATCGACCGCAACATCTCGACGGGTCGTGACAAGTGCTGCAACAAGTTGCGGCAGTACACCAGATCGAAGGACCCCGACGAGCGGTACTGGTAAACGTCCGCAAGCACGACGTCGACGTTGCCCAACCCAGCCGCGTCCGTCCGCTCGCGGGTGACGTCGACCTGCACCACGTCCATGTCGACGGCGGTGACCCTGCCGTCCGGGCCCACCCGACCAGCGAGCTCGAGCGTGACATCACCCGCGCCGCAGCCCAAATCAAGGCACCGCGCACCCGAACGAACCCCGACATTGTCCAGCAACGCCGATGTCGTCGATGCCCATTGCCTGGCCAGCACCTGCAGCCGGTCAGCGCCCGCCCTGCCACCCCGGATCACGTAACGCTCCACTAACCGGACGTTAGCCCGATGTCCCCCGAATGCCAAGGGTCACGGACCGCACCGATTGACCCCGTCCGAAACGGTCGGCCGCCACCACCTCGGGTCCGGATACCGGCCGTCGATGGCGACGATCACCTCGTGCCCCGCGGTCGAGAAGGGTTGCCCGGTCGCGGGTGTGGTGGACCCCGTCGACATTGTGCCGGATCACCACTGACATATGAACCAGTCCTGCCTGCTGTTCTTCGGCCCACTGCCTTCGTTGGAGCGGTATCGTCCCTGATGTGAGCGGCAGCGAAGACTTCGAGAGAGGGTTACGCATCCGGCGCGAGGTGCTCGGCGACGAATTCGTCGACGCCAATCTGTCCGGATCAGATGCGTTCATGATGACGTTCCAGCACCTCGTCACGGAGTTGGCTTGGGGCCGTGCATGGAGCGGAACAGCGCTTGACCGTAAGTCAAAGGCACTGTTGAGCCTCGGCATTCTCGCGGCACTGGGTCGATACCAGGAATTGGCAATCTATGTCCGAGGCGCGCTGAACAGCGGCGCTACGGTGGGTGAGATTGAGGAAGTGCTCGTCCATGTCACCGTCTACTGCGGCACCCCTGCCGGCCGCCAGTCCTTCCTGGCCGTTCATGAGGCCCTCCGATCTGCGGGGGCGATTCCCGCCGAATAGAACGCAGTGGGTGGGCCGCTTCACTGTGGATGCATTTGATCGCATATTGGGCCGGAGCCTGGTAGCCAAACGTGCTGTGGCCTGCGGTTGTCATCGATCACGGTAAGTGGTTCTGGCGCCTTTCCGTGATCACCACGGCCGGCCGGCCGTGGTGATCTGGGTCTGTGGCGGGTAGTTCAGTCACCTGGACCGTTTGACGGCGCTGAGCTGGCCCGCGCTGAGCTGAAAGCGGGCCGCGGCAGTGGAGAGCCAGGAATCGGCAGAGCCGCCGATGACGACCGCACCGCCTTCGCCGGCCACCTCGTCGGCAAGGCCTGCAGCCTTTCCATGGCGCAACTCTCACCCCTCGAACGACGCGAGGAATTCCTACGCCGCGTCGCGAAGCGGGCGCCGCCCCCTCCGAATGTTGTTGAGCACGGCCTCCATACGATGGGAGACGCGCGAGTCGTCGAACACCTCGTGCAAGACGAGAGCCTGACGGTACAACCGGTCATCGTCGTAAGAGCTGCTCAGTTCTACGCGCGCGCTGTCTGGACTCATCGCATCCCCCGTGAGAAGTTACCGCCACCCTTGGGGCAGCGTAACGCGGACATGTAACGCTCGGGTCGCGCTCCGCCCTCGAACGCGACAGGTGAGCATGTCGGCAATCCGAGAGCAGTGTTGCTTCGACTAAGCCCGGTAGGTCACAGCGGCTGCCGCGGCGACAGCTTGTCCCGAACGAGGTTGCCCAGATGAACGGCCGGCGCGATCAGCCCCCACAAGACCGCAGTTCCGATGAGTACGGGCACACTGCGCACATCATCGTCGAAGTACGCGACGAAGCCGCCTACGAAGCCCATGAACAGTGCCGCGAAGACGATCTGCGTCCCCGGCAGCAGCGGCATGATGGCCAGCTTGTGCCGCTGATCGACGAACAGGCCCAGGACGAAGGCCACCGCGATCAGAACCGCGGGTAGAACCATCGCCATCACCTCAGCTGTCCGAGCGGGATCACACATGCAAAGGAGGGATGAGCGGCCGCGCTGATGCATGTACTTCGCTCCCGGAGTTCAATGCGGTGCGCGAGACGCTGAGAATTGGCAGTTCATTGTCAAGCTATTTCTGCACATGCACGGCCGAACAGCGATACTCAGCACTACAAATAAGTGAGCAGGACAAGAGTTCAGTGACTCCATCGGTCACCACAGCTCAGCCACTCAGCTGCCAGCCTGCACGGGCACACCGGTTCGCCTTCGGCCGAGTGGCGCGGTGGGGTCAATCCTCGCTGTTCCACTCCCAGTGCTCCACGATCAGGTTAGCCGCAGCCTTTGCCGCCTTCCCTGAGCGGAACACGCCAAGGTCAACGATCGGGATCATTTCGTCCGCGAGGTGCGAGCCTGGTCGCGTGGCCGTGATCGTCGCGTGCCAGTGGCGAAAGGCGACGTGGTCGATCTGAGTGGATAACCGAGGGTCGCGGTTGGTCAACCCATGTAGCAGCATGGCGGCGAGGTACCCAGCGAATCTCTGACGGAAACTACGACCTTGGTTGTAGTACCAGAGTCTTGGTGTTACACGGCCCTGGACGAAAGGCGGGCCTCCGGGAGCACTGGCTCGAACAACTCGACGGGATTGCCCGACGGATCGTCAATCAGGATCTGCTTGCCGCCGACGCCGGTCACGATGTCATTGCGGAAATGGGTGCCGCCGGCGCGGAGTGTCCGGACGATGTCGGCGAGGTCGGGTACTTCCAGGGCGAATCGGTTCCAGCCGCCCGGTTCGGGTTGTGTTCCGTCGGGCATGGCCTGCCCGCCGCCGCCCGCACCGCTCGGCGACGGAGGCGGTAACCACCATCCTGTAGGGGGTGCGATCGGGGGCACGGCGGATCCTGATCGGCGACGACGCCCGGAGGATCGACGGCGCAGTGCAGGCCAAACCAGATGCGGCATACGAATACGCCGAATTGTTCCAGGCATCCGCCGGAGGGTCAGCGACGGAAACACTGTAGGTATCCAATGACCTGGCTGCGGCCGTCGCCGGCGCAGCATAGCCTTGATGCTGCGCAGCCGGCGGCGCGATCCGCCGGTCCCTTCCCAGGTCAGTGGGGATGCTGCGCGACGACGTTGAGGACGTTGCCGTCCGGCGCCCGGAGGAAGAAGCGGGTGACGCCCCACTCCTCGGTGGTCAGCGGATGCACGATCTCGTAGCCGCGCTCCTGTGCCTGGGCATAAGCGGCCTCGACGTCGTCGACCATCACCGAGATCACCGGGTCCTCAGGGGCGGTGGCGTCGTGGGTCACCAACTGGAGATTGATCCCGGTTTCCGGGGAGGTGTAGCGCGCCACCCACCCGAGGTTGAATCTCTCCTCGGTCAGCCCGAGGTAGTCGGTGTAGAAGGCCTTGGCCGTCTCGAGGTTGGTCACGTGAAGGTCGGCGATGATCTGCGTGACGCGCATGTGCTGCTCCTGTCAGTCGGCGAGTACTCACGGTCAGCATGCTGCTGCATCGGCAGTAGCGCTTCGAGTGAGTTGGCTGACGCCTGCAGGATCTGATTGCTTCGGGTGCGCGGATTGCCGCCCGCCGGAACCCGGAGGAGCACGCAGGGAGTCGATGCGTAGTCGCGGGCCTCATCGGCGATTCCTCGCAGGCTGGCGTCGATCAGGTGCGCGTCTGCTGCGAATCGCCGGAACCGCGGTACGACGCTCTTGGAGACCCACCGCCACCGGTCTTCGAAGCGGGTGATCGTCGGCCACGATCGGCGCCACCGACCGTGCCGGACAGTCGCAGGGGGCATTCACGCCTTCCATCCGGCCCCTCCCGTTCAGGACAACCTCTCGCGATTCGTTCGCCATCCGACTGGCTCTCTCTTTACAACGACGCCGGACGCCGTTTGGCCAGTCGGCAGGGTGGTCAGGGCCTTGGCCGTGGACATGATGTGTGGGCCGCGCGGGTAGGCCGACCGGCCATCGGGGATGTCGGTTCATACACCGCCGCTCCAGCGCGCTGGGTGTCCACACCGAAGCCGCCGGACGCTAACGCTAATCCCCGGGACGGCTGCGCGGCGTCGAGATTGCCTGTGGTGTGATGATTTCGGCGTTGGGATTGGGTCTGGCCCGACTGTCGTGTCGGGTGGGCGCGGATCAGCAGTGCAGGGTTGTCCGGGTCGCGGGATGCTAGCCCGGCTGGGCTGGTGCGGTCACGGTGATGGCCGTGTCGTCGTTGCCGGGGTTGAATCCCTGGTTGCCGAGGTACTGCGCCGTGATGCGGACGGGCCCGGCGTCGGCGGGGGTGAAGGTGACGGTCAGCCGATCCGTGGGTTTGCCGCGGCGGGGGTCGAACACGATGTCGCCGAGCAGTTGCTCGGCGGTCCCGGGTTCGGTGGTGGTCTTGGTGAACCGGATCCGGCCGTTGGGGGTGCCTTCGCTGGGCGGCCGGGCGGTGACTGTCGCGGAAAGGTGGACGGGTTGGCCGGCGGGCACGGTGAGGTGTGGTCGCAGCGGCGGCCGCGGTCCGGGCCGGTCCAGGACGACCTCGATGGTGATGAGGCTGTCCGCCGTCGCCACCGACACCGGGGTGGGTTCGCTGGTGCTGCCCGCGGTGCTGCCGTCGCCGGGGTAGGACGCGGTCAGCTGGTGGTTCCCCGCGGGCAGTGCCCGGTCCAGGGTGGCGGTACCGGCGACGAGGGGCACGGTGGCCAGGGTGCTGGTGCCGTCGCGGAAGGTCACCGCGCCGGTGGGCGGCGGCCCGGGCCGGGCGGACGGTACTCGGGTCACCGACGCGGTGTACCGGGCTGGTTGGCCGAACACCGTGGGGTTCGGGTCCGCGGTCAGCGTG
>CAVOFW010000014.1:0-11247 GCA_963695045.1 uncultured Actinomycetota bacterium | reverse complement strand
ACCAGGGAAAACGGCCCTCAGACTAGGTCTGAGGGCCGTTATTTTTTTGCCCTTGTGGCCAAATTTGTGCACCATCGCCCGCCGCCGCGCCGCCGGCCAATAGCGTCAAACCGAGCGCCACAGCGAGCTTGAGTACCCGGCACGTCAGTGTGGCGTGGACCCCCGCCAGCGGCGAGCTCTCTCAGAGGGGTAGGGCCCTTTCCCGGCAGGTTCGCCTTCAGATGGGCCGCAGCGCGGTAAACACTTCGCTCCCGCTCCAGGGCAGCCGGATCCGGCCCGCGCTTGCCGCAGGTTAGCGGATTCGGCGACCCTCGTGCACGGTCGGCCGGACAACTTCTTATTGGTCATCCTGGGCGGTGGGCGGTCCGCAGTCGTCAGGTCGCCTGAGCGGCAGCGCTGGCGATCACTTCCGCGGTTTGCTGCGGGGCCTCATCCGGTAGGAAGAACACCGAACCTGGGATCGTCACCAAGGTGATGTTGGGTGCGGCCTCGAGGGTGGCGCGTTCGGCGTTGGTGAGGCCACCGTCTCCCTTCTCCGCGTGAACCACCCACACGGGGCTGCCCGACGCCGCAAGCAGTGCGGCTGGGTCTCGTTTCGCGGCGATGTAGTCCAGGTACGCGCCGCTAACCCGGACAGCATCCCTCGCGCCGTTCGACTTGATGTCGGCAAGAAGTTCTTGTTTGTGGCTCTCCGTGGTTTTCGCGGACTTGGCCATCAGGGGCAACAGTCGTAGCAGCGTTGCCATCGGCCAAACGCCGACTTTTTCTGATGCCCGCACCACACTGCGGAAGAACCCGGACTCATCGGGAGTTGTCAGGCTTATCCCGAGAAGCACCACCGCGCCATGGAAGTGCCCGGACAGCACCATGTCCAGAGCCACCGTGGCGCCGTGTGAAAAGCCGACAACAACGTCACAACCGTGCTGTTTGGCCAGCTCACCAGCGTGTCGCGCAAGTCCAGGTATGGACACGTCCCCAGAGAGCGGCGCGCCGGCCATGCCCGGCAGTGTTGTGGCGACCAAGCGAAAAGGAGAAACTACCGGCTCAGCCATGACAAGGCTGAAGGACCTAGCCGCCATGGCCCCGCCCGGCAAGAGCAGAACCGATCTGGCGGCATCGGGGGGCCCGGTAGTCAGAATCTCCCAGGGCTCCCTCATAGGTACCTCCTGGCTCGTGCGTGAAACGATCTTACGCCGCGACGGTCCGCGTGAGGGTGTGCTGGTGGCGAGTCGTTGAGACGCCGCGCGCTCCTACCCGTCTACACCGTCGTCCAACGAGCGACCGCGGCAGCCGGGCGGCCCGCACCGGGCCGGCGGATCCGCCCCGGGATCGGCCCGGGTAGTCCGGGCCACGCACACCCTGGGCACCGGGTCCGGATGCGCCCCGGACGGGCATCAGGAATGCAGCACGACCATCGGCGCCCGCCACTCGGCATTGTTGCCAGTTGGACTCGTGACGTGCACCTTTACGACTTGAGCGGTGTCGGTTCCGGCCCCGAACAGCGTTCGCATCGAAGTGGTCCGTGCGTCCGAAACAATCTTGACTGGTCTCAAGTTCAGTCTCATGCGTCTATGTCCGGCAACGATCACATAGGCCCTCCGGGTGATTGCCGCCGCAGGTCAAAACCCTTTTGCGACCTCGCCAGACGCAGCCGGGCAGACCTCGAAAGCGTGTGACGCGGCCGACGTAGCCCAGAGCGTGACTGATGGTTGTGGCCCGGACGCGAGTGGTTTCAGTTTTGGTCTCAGTTACCACTGTCCGGCGGCGTTCGTCGGATTGGTCACGAGCACGATCCACGGGCTGGTGCGGCACGCATAACCGCAGGTGAACGAGATCGGGCCGACTTGGAAAGCATGTTGGGTGAACCGCTGTGTTCGCCCGCTTGGCGGCACGTTCGGCCGCGCCATACGGGTCCGGCGGTTGCAGGTACGACCTGCCGATCGGTGCGCCAAAGGCAGCCTGGAGCTGAGTCCTCGTTTCGGGTGACATTCGGGAGCGCGCGAGCCGTCCGCGCAGCCGAGTGATCTTCCGCAGGTCGAACAGACCCACCGTGCGACCGCAGGTGCAGCATTGCTGCACGGTTCTCGGCGGGTGAACCAATGTCAACCGGGCCAGACCTTCGGCGTCGTAGACGACCGTGTCGTCATCACTGCAGAGGATTGTCTAGCTGGTCTGGTCGGGCGCGCCTGACCGGCCCAACCGCCATGCTGTCGGCTCGACCGGCTGGTAGCTGCAGCTGGTGCCGATCCGGACGGCCTCCCGTAGGTGCGCGGCCGCCTGCGGATGCACCCGGTCGATCCGGCGGAGGCTGTCCCGGAGCCGGGCGCCGACGGTTTTGCGTGCGCGTTCACTTTCGTCGCCGAGCCGCCGATCACGACCCCCGAAACCGGTGGCGGCGGCCAGTTCTCGGATCAGGGCCGCCCGCTGGTCGACGAGTTCTCCGGCGCGTGCGCTGCGACCGATTTCCTCCGCCTCAACGATCTGATCCGCCAGCTCGTCGAGTCGACGGCGGTACTGTGCCTTGGCCTGCTCGTCCAGCACCGGGTCGGCTCCGGTGCCGACAATCGCAGTCCCAGCCTCGGGATCGACAAGCTCGCGGACATGCACCTCGGCCCCGTGTGCGCCGATGATCCTGGCCAGGTCACGCAGGCCCTTCGCGTCCTGCAGATGAACAAACCGGCCGTCGAAGCGGATCACCCATTGGCCGTCGACGAGTCGGAACTCGTTGTCGGGCAGCGGTGCTGATGCGACCAACCGGTTCAAAGCACGCTGGGACAGCCGTTCCCAGCCCGCGGCCCCGAGCCGGCGATGCATCGTCAACGCATTTTCGAAATGAACCTCGGCGTTCGTGCGGTCGCCGAGCGCGGCGGCCAGGGCCCCGAGGTGGTGGTCCGCCGCGGCGTGGTAGGCCGCGCACCCGCCAACGACGACGTGGGTGCCGGCGAACGGAAGCAGTCGCTGGTACGTCCACCGGCACTGTTCGGGCGATCCCACGGCGGCGAACACCACGGCCGCGACGGCGAGCGCCTCTAACCCGGTCCAAACGATGACGTCCAGCACGCTGAAGTCGCCCAGGGCTTCGCGGGCCGCGTCGAGGTCCTCGTGGACGGCCGGTGCCCACGCCCGGAGCAACGGAAACAGCGGCCACATGGGGTCCGCCCGGTCCAGCAGGTGCTCCGGTGCCTCACCGCCGAGTGCGACCAGTGATCCGCGCAGGGTGTAGAAGCAGCCCTCCGCGTCCGGCTCGCCGATCGCCCGGCCGAGTTCCAAGGCCTGCGCGGCGAGAGCTGCCGCGTCGTCCGCTCGCCCGGCGATCTGCGCGAAGCAGGCCTGCCGAGTGAGTGCTGCCCACCGGCCGCGGACGTGCCCGAGGGCGTTGGCCAACGTGACAAAGCGCAGCAGTTCGTCTCTTCCGGCGGGATCGCCGAGTTCGATCAGCGCTGCCGCTCGCAGTTGATGGGCCAGCGCAACGAGCTCCTGATCACCGGCATCGATGGCGGCGGCGAGCATCTCGTCGACTACCGGAAGCCGCGCGTGAGCCGAGCCCGGCTGCCATTGCGCGTCGTGCAGCGCCAGCTTCGCGGTCGCCAATGCGGCCGGGTCACCGGCTGCCTCGGCAAGTTGCACGGCCCGGTCGGCGATCGGCACCAGCTGTTGCATGGTGTGCGGCTCGCCGCCGTGTCGCAGCGCACGGGTCAGGCCGGTGAGGACCAGGGAGTGCAGGGCGCGGTGGGCTTCGTCCACACCCAGCCGATGGTCGGCCTCACGCAGCAACTGCACGACGTCGTCAATCGAGGCCTGCGACCGGGTCCCCAGCATTTGCAGTCCGAGCGCGGCACGGGCCAGCGCGGCCGTGTCCCCGGCGGTGTGAGCCATCTCCGCCGCTTGTCGGTAGCGGGCGCGGGCCGCCTCGATCGAGCCGTTCCGATCGTGCGCGGCGGCCAGTTCCAGCAGCAGCTCGAGCCGCCGCGGGTCGCCGTCGTCGAGCAACGGCAGGGCACGCAGGTAATGCGCGCAGGCGTCGTCGTGGCCCAGTCGGGCGGAGGCGTCTCGGGCGGCTCGGACACTGAACTCGACGGCACCCTCCCGGGCGGACGGCCCGGCACCCAGCAGGTGGGCGGCGATGCGCGCGGCGTCACCGGTGCCGGACCGGGCCTGCAGCGCGCGGGCGATCGCCAGATTCCGCGTTTCCGCGGCGGGTTGCGGCATGGCGTCCAGGACGGCGTCCCGGAACAGGTCATGGGTGAACCGCGGTGGGTCGTCGGTGGTGACGATGCCGGCCCGGCGGGCGGGCACCAGCAGCCCGAAACCGGTCGACTCGTCTGATGCGGCTCCGGCATGGACCAGCAAGGTCACCTCGATGTCCCGGCCGGCGACGGCGGCCCAGTCCAGTAGTCGCGCGCTGTCGGACGGCAGCCGGGCGAGCCGTCGCCGGACGGTTTCGATGATCCCGGCCGGCAGATGTCCGGGTAGCCGGTCGTTGCCCTGGGCTTGGATCAGCCGTGTGAGTTCCCTGACGAAGAAAGGGTTTCCGGCGCTTCGCCGCCAGACCTTCTTGGTCAGGTCCGGTGACGGCGTGGTTCCTGGCAGGGACCTGACCATGGCCTGCACCTCAGCCAAGGTCAGCCCGGTGAGCTGGATGTGATGGGCGCCGCCGGTCAGACCGAGCAGCGCCGGAGGCGCCTCGGTGTCCCGGTAGGCCCCGACGATCAACACCCGGTCAGCGGCCATCGCCTGGGTGAGGAACGGCAGGACCGCCAGGGACTGCTCGTCGGCCCAGTGGAGGTCGTCCAGCATCACGACCACCGGACGGTCGGCGGTCAACGTGGTCAGCACCCGGCCGATCGCGTCATGCAAGCGGAATCGGGCGTCCGCCGCAGCCAGGGCACCGTTCGGATCGATTGCACCACTGGTGGTGTCGAACAACCGACCCGCCTCGCCGAGATGACCTGCGGCCACCCCGGTCGCCCGCAGCACCTGGATCCACGGCCAATACGGCGGAACACCGGACCCGGCCAGACAGAACCCGCGCAGCACACGGCAGTCCTCCCGCGCCGCGTCGGCCAGATAGGACAGGACGGCAGACTTGCCGATCCCCGCCTCGCCGCCGATCAGTAGCAGGTGCCCGGCACCGGACCGCGCATCGTCCAAGGCAGCGACGACCGCCGCCTTGACGTCCGCGCGTCCGACGAGACGCTCGCCGAGCTCCATGTGGTCATGGTGTCCGGTTCGACCGAGCTGGGCCACCGCTGTCAGGGCCGCAGTTCGAGCACCAGGTTGAACGGCAGCGGGACGTCAAGCCGGCGCACGGTCGAGAATCCGGCCTCGGCTGCGAGCGCCCGCAGCGTCGGCTCGCCGGCCTGCGCACCGAGCGGTTCGGAGGACGTGTCGGATCGCTGGGACACAGCGTTCGGCGTGCAAATCAGCGTGGAGATGCTGTAAATCATCCGGCCGCCCGGGTTGAGGTTGTCGGCCACCGTGTCGCCGCTGACCGGCTCGAACAGCAGCACCGCACCGGTCGGCGCCACCGTTCGGCGGGCCCGAACCAATGCACCGCGCGGATCCCCGAGGTCGTGCAACGAGTCGAAGTAGGTGATCAGGTCGTAGCCGCCGCCGGGAGTGTCCGGCAGATCGATCGCGGACGCCACCTCGAACCGCGCGTTGTCGATCTGGGCGTGGGCGGCAGCCTGCCGGGCCGCCATCACCGATGCGTCGTGGTAGTCGATGCCCAGCACCCGCGCCGCGGAATGCTGCCGGGCGATCGCCAGCGTCGGTGCGCCGTATCCGCAGCCGACGTCGAGCACGGTTCCACCGGCGTCGAGTCTGGCCGCCACGTCCGGTAGCGCGTCGACCGCCGCGCCGATCAGCTCGTCCGGGACGGTCAACCTGGTGAACGCGTCCTGCCCGTGCCAGTGCTGACCGCTCCGCTGATGCCACCCGAACCCGTCGCCGGCGCCGAAAGCGGTGCTGAAGTCGTCGAACCCCGCGATCATCGCCGCGATCATCTCCATGCACGCCTCGACCAACGGGGAGCCGGGGCCGTCCGGGATCGCCGCGGCGGCCGCGGGGGAGAGCTCGAAGGTGTCCGCCCCCGGGTCGTAATCCAGGTACCCGGCGGCTGCCTGGGCGCGCAGCCACTCCCGGACCAACGCCCGATCAACGGTCACCCGGTCGGCGACCTGCCGTGCGGTCAGCGGCCCGGCCCCGTCGAGGGCTCGCCACAGGCCGCTGCGGGTGCCGAGGGAGATCAGCAGCACGCCAAGGGATCCACCCAGATCGGTGGTCAGCCGGCCCATGTAGGCGTCGACCGCCTGCGCGTCGACCCGCCGGTTCGTCGATCATCGTCATTTCTTTCTCCTTCTGACTCCGTGATTGCTCACACGATGGGCGCGAGATCGGGCCTCGCGGCCCGCGAGATCGCGTCTCGCGCCTCCCGGGTGGACGGCGCGGCCCCGAGGAGCGCCACCGATCGGACGGAGTCCCGATGTACGTGTCCCCGTACTTCTTCGACGGCGAGCCACCGGCGTTGACCGCCGCGCACCGGCGGATGATCGCCGAGCACTTCCCGGCGCAGACGCTGTCGCCCCACGCCCCGTTATGGACCGGAACCGGCTTCGCCATCCCGGAGGACTGCCCGAGCAACCAGGTGCAGGACGCCTTCCCGGCGAGCCCGGAATTCCGCGGCGCGCTGGCCGCCGTCGGCCCGCCGGAGCCGCGGATCGAGCCGCCCGGCGACGTCGAGTGGCTGCACGTCGCCGACACCGCGATGCCGGTATGACCGGCCTGGCGACCGAGGTCGCCACCCTGGATGCGGTCGCGCAGGCCAACCTGGTCCGCTCCGGCCAGGTCACCGCGACCGAACTGGTGCGGGGCGCGATCGACCGGATCGAAGCACTGAACCCGACGCTGAATGCGGTCATCACCCCGACGTTCGACTCGGCGTTGGCCGCCGCCGCGACCGTGCCGACGACCGGCCCGCTGTCCGGGGTGCCTTTCCTGGTCAAGGATCTTGTCGTCGAGATCGCAGGAGTCCCGTTTCACGAGGGGTCGAGATTCCTGAGCGATCACGTCTCGACCTACGACAGCGAGATCGTGCGGCGTTGGCGCCGCGCCGGCCTCGTGATCCTGGGAAAGACGAACTGCCCCGAGTTCGGCATGGTCCCGGCCACCGAGCCGCTGTCCGCCGGAGCGACCCGCAACCCGTGGGACGTCGGCCGATCGACCAGCGGCTCGTCCGGGGGCTCGGCCGCGGCCGTCGCGTCGGGCATGGTCCCGATCGCGCACGGCAACGACGCCGGCGGGTCGCTGCGATACCCGGCGTCGGCGTGCGGCCTGTTCGGGCTCAAGCCGACCCGTGCGCGCAATCCACTCGGCCCGGAGTACGGCGACGCCATCGCCGGTTGGGCCTGCGAACATGCGCTGACCCGAACCGTGCGGGACAGCGCGGTGTTGTTGGACGCCACCGCAGGCCCCGACGTCGGCGACCCCTACCCTGCGCCCACCCCCAGCCGCCCGTTCGCATCGGAGGTCGGCGCGCATCCCGGTCGGCTGCGCATCGCCTACACCAGCCGAACCCCGGAAGGTGTAGCCGCCCATCCGGACTGCGTCACCGCGCTGGACCATGCCGTCGCGCTGCTGACCGACCTGGGGCACGAGGTCGTCGAGGCCGACCTGCCCGGGTTGACCCCGGACGTCGGTAAGTCGATCGGGACAGTCTTCCTGGCGACGACCGACTGGATCGTCCGGTACTGGGTGGATCGGCTCGGCCGCGAGCCCGCCGACGGCGAGCTGGAGCCGCTCACCCGCGCCTACCTGGAGCGGAGCAGAACAATCTCCGGGGGCCGGTTCCTGCAGGCCGTCGAGACCTGTCAGCGGTTCGGTCGGACGGTGGCCCGGTTCCTCGCCGGGTTCGACGCCTGGCTGACCCCGACGATGTCGACCCTGCCCCTGCCGATCGGCGAGATCACGTCAACCAATGACGATCCCTGGCGCGCGGCCCGGAACGGTGGGTCGACGGTGGGTTTCGCCGGCGTCGTCGCGAACATCACTGGCAACCCGGCGATGTCGGTCCCGATGCACTGGACCGACGACGATTTGCCGGTCGGCGTGCACTTCCTGGGCCGTTTCGGTGATGAGGCCACCCTGTTCCGGCTGGCCGCGCAATTGGAGGATGCACGTCCATGGGTACACCGGTGGCCTTCGGTATCAGCCGTCCCGGTTGTCGCCGGTGGGTGATCGTCAGCGGTCGGAACGAACCTCCCTCGCGCGGTCGGACAGACCCGGGGCTCGGTCCCAAGCGCACCGGCCAACTCTGCGGGTGCGGGCCCATTCGTGCCTGCGGTAGGCGTTTGCAGGTGGCCAAACAGGTTTGTCGCACCCACCGTCCGCGTCGAAGGATCGCGGACCCGTAACTCTTCGGCTCCTAAGACACTCCCGGGAGGCATCCGCCAAGCATCCGAAGTGTCGATGTAGATCGCAGGCCCGAACGTAAGGACCCCGCACGCGAAAGGTGATGGGCGAGCCGTACCATCCCATAAGGCCCGCTTCGGTCGGCCGGACCTGGTGATTCGCCAACTCGGCGCGGGGACTACCACAGGGACTAATCCTGACACCGCCGGTGCGCATTGCGCACATGAGTCCCTCCCCTCGCATTGCCCGATGGGTGCTTGAGCTGCGGAAACGCCATTCAAGCTCTACTGGGGTTAAGGGGCAGCGCAAGTCGCGGCAGTTTGGCAGCGGTTTCCGGCGCGCGAACGGCAGATGTCGCAGGAACGGTGACATCGGAAGACTCGGCAGCCCGTCCCGGGCAGTCGGGGTCACCTGAAATGTCATAGCCGACCCACACGAATGGGCTGCTATCGAGCGACGGTGTGTGCCAGTCGGCGCCCCTCCCCTTGCGCGATCCTGTGGCCAGATTTGTGGCCGGAACGCTCTGAATCACGCCGATTCGGCTTCGAAGTCCTGAGACGGCCGGAGAACTATTGGGCCAGATCAGCAGATGTCTGTAGAGCACTTGTGCGATGATCTGAATCGACAAGCGCCCGACTCATAACCCAGAGGTCGCAGGTTCGAATCCTGCCCCCGCTACCATCGTGATCAGGCAAAACGGCCCTCGGACTCAGTCCGGGGGCCGTTTTTCTTGCCGTTCACCGTAGTAGCAGACCACAGGTAGTGCTGGGTCCCGAAGTGACTGGCAGGCGGGGTCCTGAACACCCCTCATCTTGCGTCTTGGCGATGACGTTGCTGGTTATCGACGATGGTGTTGCGGAGCACGCCGAGGCGGTCGACCTCAACTTCGACGACGTCACCGGGTTGCAGCAGCCACGGTGGTGTTCGGGCGTAGCCGACTCCCGAAGGGGTGCCGGTGGCCAGTAAGTCACCTGGCTCAACGGTGAGGGTGCGGGAGATGAGCGAGAGGGTGTCGCCAACGGTGTAGACCATCTGGTCCGTGGTTCCGTCCTGCACGGTCTTCCCGTTGACCCGGGTCTGCACCCGGAGCCCGTCGCGCAGGTCGCCGACCTCGGCGGCGGGAACCATGGGACCCAGTGGTCCAGAGTGGTCGCCGTTCTTCCCCAGGATCCACTGCGAGGTGAGCTTCTGTGCCCGGCGGGCCGTCAGGTCGTTGAACGTGGAGTAACCGACGACGGCGGCAAGGGCTTCCTCGGGCGTGGCATCGATGAGTCGGGTGCCGATCCATGCGACGATCTCGCCTTCCCAGTCCAGGCCTTCTTCGTTCGCAGGGATGGGCACCTGTGCGCCGTCGACGCTGAGGCTGCGGGTCCACCGGGCGAAAAGGGTTGGGTGCTCTGGGAGTTTCTGATCTCGGTAGCTGCCCTCGGCGACGTGTTCGAAGTAGTTCAGCCCGACGCAGATGACCCGGGCCTGCGGCAACACCGGCGGCACCAACTGCACTGAGGACGTTGGCAGGGTCGGGGCTGCTGGCGGTTCGGACAGGAACCGCACAGGGTCGATCCAGAACTGTTCCAGCGTGGCCAGCGGAGCCACACTGGTTCCCTCGTCCGAGAGCGCGCCGACGTGCACTGACCCGGCGTCGTTGCGGTACCCGATGATTCTCATGCTTACCCTCTTGCGTCTGATTGGCCATGGTGTGGGCGACGGCACTCACCCGGTGCTGCAGATCTTCGGTGCGCTGCGTTCTATGGACTACGGCAAAGAGTCAGGCGAGACGAAGTCGTTGAATTTCGGGCCCGGCCGGCCGGCGCGCATCGGGACGCAGGCATCGGGCGCTGTGGGGAGAAAGGTGATGCCCTGGTCCTGCCAGGTGCCCAGGACCCGGTCGAGGTGACGGGTGGCGCCGTTGGGCAGGTCGTGCAGGACCATCATGACTGGCTCGGTGGCCGTCGCGTGCATCTCGAAGGCGCGGTCGGGCCAGCCGTCGGGGTCCTCGAAGTCGCGGGGGACAGCGTTCCACAGGACGACGGTGTATCCGCCGTTCTGCAGATACCTTGCGGCAGAGGCGTTCAGCAAATGCGACCCGAGCAGGCCACCGCCGCCGTTCGGCCGGAACAGTTTTGCGGGTTCCCCCAGCGGGCCGAGGAGTGCTTCGGTTTCGGCGATTTCGTGGACTGCGTCGGCTCCGCCGCGGCGGCCGAGTGGGACGCCGTGGGTCAGCGTGTGGTTACCGACCTGGTGGCCTTCCTCCCGGGCGCGGGTCGCGAGGGCGCGACGTGCCGGATCGCGGAGTTTCTCACCGATGGTGAAGAAGGTGGTGATGATGCCGCGCCGAGCGAGTATGTCCAATACCGAAGGTGTCACGTCCGGCTCCGGACCGTTGTCGAAGGTCAGGCAGATCGGCTGTGTGGGAGTGGTCGGTTGCCGCTGGTCGGTCATCTTCCCAACCCTTCTCGATAGCGGATTCTGTGTGCCGTGGTGCGATCCCGGCTGGGGCTGGATGGCAGCGGACGTTACTCCAGGATCCCCGGACTCATCGGCCGCTGGTCGGGGCGCTCTGTGGGTTCCTCGGTCAGCAGCTTGCCGTGTTTGGGCAGGATCACGTTCATCACGATCGCGGTGACCGCGCCCACTGCTATCGCCGACGAGCACAGGTAGCCCAGCAAGGCCGGCATGTCCGCGACAACGCCGGGCGGCAGCATGCTGGTCCCGATTGTTGCCAATACCGGCACTCCGACGACGAATGCGTTGCGGTCTGTCAACGGGTACGGACTGATTGCCTGGATCCCGCTCATCAGGATCAGAATCGTGACGACCCCGAAGACGCCCCAGACG
>CAVOFW010000013.1:0-14630 GCA_963695045.1 uncultured Actinomycetota bacterium | reverse complement strand
CGACCACGCCGGGCTCGACGGACCCCGCGGCGCCGACAGCGGCCCCGTCGGCCTCGGACGCCCCCACCGCCCCGACCGACCCGGCCGCGGGTGAGCAGGCCGCAGGTAACGAGCTGCAGTCCATCCTCGGGTCGTTGCCGCAGGTCAGCGGGACTTGGGGGAGTGGCCGGCTGCTGCAGTCGGCGCTGTTCTCCGTGCTGCTCACCGATGACGGCCGGGTGATCGCCGGTGCGGTCGCCCCAGAGCTGCTCTACGACGCGGCCGGTCAATGACATCATCGGTCGTGATGACGACCGATCCGCAGCCAGCGTCTGCCGACCCCGGCGACGCCGACCTGGCGGTGACGTCGACCGGGCTGACCAAGCGATTCCGCGGCGGGCAGGTGGCCGTGAACAGCATCGACCTCGCGGTGCCGGCCGGTTCGGTGTACGGCTTCCTCGGGCCCGAACGGCTCCGGCAAGACCACCACGATCCGGATGCTGCTCGGCCTGGTCCGGCCCACCTCCGGCAGCCACACCCTGCTCGGCGGCCGGATTCCGCAGGACGCCGCGCAGGTGCTGCCTCGGGTCGGCGCGCTGGTCGAGGGACCGGCGTTCCACCCGTACCTGTCCGGCCGGGACGAACCTGCGCCGGCTCGACGCGGCCGACCGGACCGCCGACCCGGCCACCGCGCGCCGCGGATCGACGGCGCGCTGGAGCGGGTCGGCCTGACCGCGGCAGCGGCCAAGCGCTACCGCAACTATTCGCTCGGGCATGCGGCAGCGGCTCGGCATCGCGGCCGCGCTGCTGCAGCCGCGCGAACTGCTGATCCTGGACGAACCGACCAACGGCCTCGACCCGCAGGGCACCCGCGAGGTGCGTTCGCTGGTCAGTGATCTCGCCTCGCACGGGGGTCACCGTGCATGCTGTCCACCCACCTGCTCTCCGAGGTCGAGCAGATCTGCACGCACGTCGGCGTCATGCACATCGGCAAGCTGGTCGCGCAGTCCCGGCTCTCCGATCTGCGGGCCCAGACGGCGCGGCGGGTCATGGTGGAGACCGACCGACCCGACGACGCGGCGGCCAGCCTGGCCAGGATCGGGCTGACCGATATCGAACGGGTGCCCGGTCGGGTGACCGCGCAGCTCGGCTCCGTGGCAGCACCGGCGATCATCGCCGCGCTGATCCACGACGACGTGCCGGTCCGGGCGTTTGGCCCCGTGCCGGTGAATCTGGAGGACGTCTTCGTCACCCTGACCGGGGAGGGCTTCGGTGTCAGCGGCTGAGATTGCGCGGCCGCTGCCGGCCGCACCGTCCCGGGGTCCGTCACCGCGTTTCCTGCTATCCGAACTCCGGCTGATCTTCCGCCGGCGCCGCAACATCGCGGGCCTCGCGGTGCTGGCTGCGGTGCCGATCATCATCGGGTTCGCGGTCAAGTACAGCGGGGGATCCCGCGGCGGCGGGGAGGCGGCTTCATCGACCAGGCCACCAACAACGGGCTGTTCGTCGGCCTCACCGCGCTGACCGTGGAACTGCCGCTGTTCCTGCCGCTGGCGGTGGCGGTGATCGCCGGTGACGCGATCGCCGGCGAGGCGAGCACCGGAACGCTGCGCTACCTGCTGGCGGTCCCGGTGCAGCGGACCAGGCTGCTGGCCGTCAAGTACACCGCGCTGCTGATCGGCACGATCTTCGCGGTGCTGCTGATCGCCGTCGTCGGTGTCGGTCTCGGCGTGCTGCTGTTCGGCACCGGACCGGTGACGTTGCTGTCCGGAACGCAGGTATCGACCGCGGTCGGGCTGTGGCGGCTGCTGCTGGTCTGCGGGTACCTGGTGGTCTGCCTGGCCGCGTTCGGGGCAATCGGCCTGTTCATCTCGACGCTGACCGAGCAACCCATCGGCGCCACCATCGGTGTCGTCGGGTTGGCGATCATCAGCCAGATCCTCGACCAGATCACCCAGCTCTCGGCCATCCACGAGTACCTGCCGACGCATTACTGGCTGGCGTTCGGTGACCTGCTGCGGGACCCCATCGCGACGGACCAGATCACCCCGGGCATCGTGAGCGCCGTCATCTACACGGTGATCTTCCTGACCGCGGCGTGGGCCAGGTTCGGCAGCAAGGACATCACCAGCTGATCGTCATCCGGGCGTGACAGCCGCCAGCAGCTGAGCCGCCGCGGGCTGGTGCGCGTACTGCGCCCAGCCCAGTGGCGTGCTGCGGTTCTCGTGATCCAGCAGCGACGGGTCGGCGCCGGTGGCCAAGAGCGCGGCGATCAGCGTGACGTCCCCTACGAAAGCGGCCTCGTGCAGCGCCGTCGACCCGCCGGCGAGGGCGTTCACGTCGAAACCGGCCGCCATCACCGCGTTGACCGCCTGCGCCGTCCGCGCCTGGTGCAGCAGCGC
This sequence comes from uncultured Actinomycetota bacterium, assembly GCA_963695045.1. Lineage (GTDB taxonomy): Bacteria > Actinomycetota > Actinomycetes > Mycobacteriales > Nakamurellaceae > Nakamurella. The sequence goes on along the minus strand of CAVOFW010000013.1, from coordinate 12,249 downwards.
GGGGTTGCGCTGCCGGGCGGCGGCAAGGGCGTTCGGATGATCCGCCACGAAGGTGTCGATCGCCGCCTGATCCCCGGCGAGTAGCAGCCCCGTCAGCTGCTCGGCGTCAGTGACCGCCCGCACGGGTGCCCCTGCCGCTCGTAGGTCGGCCATGAGGTCGAGCCGGCCGGCGGCGATGGCGTGCTCGGCGGGTGTCCGCCCGTCCGCCAACGGCGCCGTGACGTCCACGCCGCGGCTGATCAGCAGCCGCACCCGGCGGTCGAACCCGTGGTCGATCGCCCAGCCCAGCTGCCGCGCCATCATCTGCTGGATGGTCTCGGCGGCCTCACCGAGCCGGCGCTTCCACGGCCCGCCGTCGCCGCGGCCGAGGCCGAATTCGTACAACACCTCCAGGTGGCTGTCGTCCGGGCGGAACATCCTGTTGTACAGCGCCTGTCCGTCGTTCGGATCGGCGCCGCCGGCCAGCAGCAGGCGGGCCAGCGGCAGCGAGTGCGGATGCCGGGGCTGCTTGCCGGCGCCCTGCTCGCCCTCGCCGAACACGCCGGTGAGCACCGTGAACGGGGTCGGCAGGCCGAGCCACAGATAGCCGGCGTTCGGGTCCGCGCCCGCTTCGAGCAGTAGCCGGATGCTGTGCAGGAATCGCTCGGCGGGCTCGTCGGCGGTGTGCACTCGGGAGTACGTCAGGTACAGCAGCGGGGCCCAGCGGTGCGGCCCGGTGTCCCGGCCGGCGGCGCCCCGATCCGTCGCGAGATGAGTTGCAATGGCGTCAGGGTCGGCGGCCGCCGCCGCCGCTGCGATGCTCTGCGTCACCAGCTCTGGGTGCTCCGCCAGCAGGGCGCGGGCGCTGGACCACCGCTCCGGGCCGTCCTCGTTGCCGTAGACCAGGCAGGCCAGCCGGCAGAACTGGTCCGCTTCGTCGGCACCGAGTGCCGGGACGTCGCCGGTCGGGTCCCGGCGCAGTTCGGCCGCGTCGTCCAGGAAGTGCCTGAGCCTCGGCCAGCTGCTGAACCCGTAGCGGCGGGCGACAACCAGTTGCGCCGCGCTCAGGGGAAGATCAGCGGAATCAACCGGACCCGGGTGATGCTCCGCAACGAGCGCGAGTGCCTCCGGGTCCCCGGATCGCGCGGCCCGCTGCAGCGTCCGCGCCTGCCGCCGGAAGTTCTCCAGGTCGGGATTGTTGGGTAGACCGATGGGCATGCCAGCCCCCTTTCGGTTAGCCCCGGTGTCCGCGTGCTCGGGTCGAAAGGAGGGGTGTGTCAACGTTTCTCGTCAGGGAGGCTGAGCCTCTGCCCGCGGACCGGGGGCGTCCTGCACGCCCATCGGCATGCTACTCCCGGCGCGATCGTAGGGTGGTTGCCATGCCGGTTGCCGTTCGCGTGATCCCCTGCCTCGACGTGTCGCAGGGCCGGGTGGTCAAGGGCGTCAATTTCGTCGACCTGGTCGACGCGGGTGATCCCGTCGAACTCGCCCGCCGCTACGACGAGGAGGGCGCCGACGAACTCACGTTCCTGGACATCACCGCCACCAGCGACAACCGCCGCAGCGCCTACGAGATGATCCGCCGCACCGCCGAGCAGGTGTTCATTCCCTTGACGGTGGGCGGCGGCGTGCGGACCACCGACGACATCGATGCGCTGCTGCGGGCCGGCGCGGACAAGGTGTCGATCAACTCGGCGGCCGTGGCGCGTCCGGAGTTCCTGTCGGAGGCGGCGAACCGGTTCGGTTCGCAGTGCGTGGTGATCGCCATCGACGCCCGACGGGTGCACGGGGAGGCGGCGGCGTCCTGCCCGTCCGGCTTCGAGGTCACCACGCACGGCGGCCGCCGCGGCACCGGCATCGACGCGGTGCAGTGGGCGGAACTGGCCGAGTCCTCGGGCGCCGGGGAGATCCTGCTGACCTCGATGGACGCCGACGGCACCAAGGACGGGTTCGACACCGACATGCTGGCGTTGATTCGCGCGGCTGTCGGGGTGCCGCTGATCGCGTCCGGCGGGGCGGGCGCGCTCGACCATTTCCCGGAGGCGATTGCGGCCGGTGCCGACGCGGTGCTGGCCGCGTCGGTCTTCCATTTCGGGCAATTGCGGATCGACGCCGTCAAACGCGAATTGGCGCTGGCCGGCTACCCGGTCCGCGAGGCGCTGACCCAGGTGGACCGATGACGGCGATCGACCCAGCCGCAGGCCTGAAGTTCAACGACGCCGGGCTGGTCTGCGCCGTTGTCCAGCAGTTCGACACGAAGGAGGTGCTGATGGTGGCCTGGATGGACGCCGAGGCAGTGCGCCGCACGCTGGAGACCGGCGCCGGCACCTACTACTCGCGGTCCCGGCAGGAGTACTGGGTGAAGGGTGCGACGTCCGGCAACACCCAGCGGGTCGTCGAGGTGCGCCGCGACTGCGACGGCGACACCCTGCTGGTGCTGGTCGACCAGAAGGGCGCGGCCTGCCACACCGGGACCCGGACGTGTTTCGACGACCGCCTGATCGGCTAGCTGGGCCGCCGGTAGTGATACGGATGGTGTCGCACAAAGCCGAGCCGGTGATAGAAGCCCAGCGCAGCGACATTCTCATCGGCCACCTGGAGGTAGGCCCGGCGGGCGCCACGATCGTGCGCCCACCGCATCAACTCGCCCATCAGATGACGCCCGACGCCGCCCCGTCGCCGGGAGTCATCGACCGTGACCGCGGTGATGCCGAGCCAGCCGTCGGTGACCACCCCGCGGGCGACGGCTACCTGACCGCCGGCGTCGGCGAGGGAGCAGAACGCCACGTTGTCCGCGTTCTCCAGGACCGCCACCGCGGAAGCAGGTAACCGCGCGCCGCGGTACACATATCCGGCGAGCCACTGTGCCGAGGGGCGGTCCGCGAACATCGCGGCAGGCAGCCCAGCGGCCGGTGGTGCCGCGGCAATCGCCGCATCCAGGTCGGCGACCAGCACCCAGGAGTGATTGAACGGGGCCCATCCACGATCGGTGAGATCGCGCTGCAGTGAATCGGTCTCGGGTCCGACGGGCATCTGGAACATCGGCGTCAGCTGGTGCCGGCGATAAAATTCTTCGACCACGGCGAGCGCGTCATCGAGCGCGCACCCCGGAGACCCCAACGGCAGGACCGAGTTCGCCCGGCCGGTGAATCCGGAGCCGGCCCGCAGCAGCCAGTCGCCGAGTGAGTCGACGGTGGTGCCCCGCCAGCCCAGCGAGGCGACCCGCTCCAACTCGACGAGACCGATCCCGCCCGTCATGCCAGGGCGGCCAACCGCGATGCCATCTCCCGCAGCAGGTGGTGCGGCAAGGCGAGGTTCAACCGGAGAAAGCCGGGCACTCCGCAGAGCCGGCCGTCGACCCCGCGCACCCCGGTCAGCGCGGCGACATCCGCCGGGTCGCAACCACAATCCCGCAGGTCCAGCCAGCCCAGGTAGGTGCCCTGCAGCGGGAACAACCGCGCCCGCGGCAGCGAACCGGCCACCTCGTCGGCGAACAGGTCGCGGCCGACGCGCAAATAGTCCAGCACGGCCGACAGGTGCCCGCTGCCCTCGGTGTAGGCGGCGACGGTGGCGACCGCCCCCGTCGGCGTCGCGCCGTACCAGACGACTGGGTTGAGTCGCGCCCAACGGTCCCGGGTTTCGTCGCTGGACGCGATCAGCTGGCCGCAGCCAAGACCTGGGATGTTCCAGCCTTTGGACGCCGACGTTCCGGTGATGGTGTGCGCGGCGGTGCGTGCCGACAGCGCCGCGTAGGGCCGGTGGGTGTGGCCGGGATAGACCAGCGGCGCGTGGATCTCGTCGGCGAAAACCGTTGCGCCAGCGTCGTCGACGATCTCGGCAAGGGCAAGCAGTTCGTCGACCGTGAACACCCGTCCGGTCGGGTTGTGCGGGTTGGTCAGGACGAACAGGGCGCCCGGGGTGAGCGCCGCGGCGATCGCCGGCAGATCCAGCTGGTAGCGGTCGCCGTCGATTCGCATCGGTACGGTTCGTAGCTCCCGCCCCGACAGGCCCGGCACAGTCAGGAACGGCATGTAGGCCGGCACCGGCAGCACCACCGGCGCGGTCGGGTCGGTCAGCTGGTCGATGACGATCCGCAACGCTCCCACGACCGACGCGACCGGGTGCACATCGGCGGGATCGATGTCCCAGCCGTACCGCGCCTGGCAGCGCGCGGTGGCCCGGCCGACCTCGGCGTCCAGATACGCGGGAAGGTAGCCGGTGAGGCCCTGGTCGGCCGCCTTGTGCAGGGCGGCCGTGATGGCCGGCGCCAGCGGCAGGTCCATCTCGGCCACCCAGGCGCCGATCATCCCCGGTTCCGTGCCGGACCATTTCAGCGAACCCCGAGCACGCAGGTCGGCCTCCGACTGCGCATCGGTCCAGGCTGCGACATCCATTCGCACACCGTACGACCGGGCCGATGCACGGCAGTGCGCAGGAGCGCCGGCCGTTGACGGCACAATCATCGCTATGTCAGTGCCCTCCGTCGCGCCCCCGCGCGGCGCCCTCACCGCCCTCGGCGAGATCACCCCCACCCGGCAGGAATTCCGTGAGCTGGCCCGCGAACGCCGGGTCATCCCGGTCACCCGCCGGCTGCTTGCCGACGCGCTCACCCCGGTCGGCCTCTACGCCACGCTCGGCGGCGACCGTGCCGGCACCTTCCTGCTGGAGTCGGCGGAGAACGGACACTCCTGGTCGCGCTGGTCGTTCGTCGGGGTGTCCGCGCCGACCGCGCTGACCGAACGTGACGGGGTAGCCCATTGGCTCGGCGAGGTACCGGTCGGCTTGCCCACCGGCGGCGACCCGCTGCAGGTGCTGGCCGAGACGCTGCGGCTGCTGCACACCGATCCGCTGGACGGTCTGCCGCCGCTGACCGGCGGGATGGTCGGCTACCTGGGCTACGACATCGTCCGCCGGCTGGAGCGGATCGGCGCCGACCCGGGGAAACCCGGCGCGGTCGACGAGTTGGGCGTCCCGGAACTGGTCATGCTGCTGGCCACCGACCTGGCCGCACTCGACCACCACGAGGGCACCGTCACGCTGATCGCGAACGCGGTCAACTGGGACGCCAGCGACGAGCGGGTGGACGCCGCCTACGACTCCGCGGTGGCCCGGATCGGTCGGATGAGCGAGCAACTGGCCGTCCCGGTGCCGCTGCCCGCCGCCGTCTTCTCGCATCAGGCGCCGGACGTCGAGCGGCGGACCGCGTCGACCGACTACCGGGCCATGGTCGAGGTCGCCAAGGAACACATTCGCGCCGGTGACGCCTTCCAGATCGTGCTGGCGCAACGGTTCGACGTGCCGACCCAGGCGGACCCGCTGGACATCTACCGGGTGCTGCGCGCCACCAACCCCAGCCCGTACATGTACCTGCTCCGGTTGCCGACGCCCGACGGCGCCCCGATCGCGGTGGTCGGCTCGTCACCGGAGGCGCTGGTCACCGTGCGGGACGGGCTCGTCACCATGCACCCGATCGCCGGCACCCGGCCGCGGGGTGCCACCGACGAGGACGACGTGCTGCTGGCCAAGGACCTGCTGTCCGACGCCAAGGAACGCAGCGAGCACGTGATGCTGGTCGATCTGGGACGCAACGACCTGGGCCGGGTCTGTGCCGCCGGCAGCGTGAAGGTGGTGGAGTTCTTCACCATCGAGCGGTACAGCCACGTCATGCACATCGTCTCCACGGTGACCGGCCGGCTCGCGCCGGGCCGCACCGCGTACGACGCGCTGGCGGCGTGCTTCCCGGCCGGCACCCTGTCCGGGGCGCCGAAGCCGCGGGCCATGCAGATCATCGACGAGCTGGAGCCGGCCCGCCGCGGGGTGTACGGCGGAGTGGTGGGGTACCTGGACTTCGCCGGCGACGCGGACACCGCGATCACCATCCGCACCGCGCTGGTTTCCGGCGGCACCGCCCATATCCAGGCGGGGGCCGGCATCGTGGCCGACTCCGTCCCGGCCATGGAGGACGCCGAATGCCAGGGCAAGGCCGCCGCCGTCATCGCCGCGGTCGGCGCGGCCGCAACGCTCCGGCCCGTCGGTGGCTGAGCCGTCCTTGCCGGACCACAGCAAGCGCCGCGCGGGGCGGCAGCTCGCCGCGCTGGCCGTCCTGGCGCTGGCCGGCGCCGGACTGGCCGCCGTCGCGGCCGGGCTGACCTGGTGGTCGGCCGACTACACCGATCCGCTCACCGGGGAGTTGACGGTGACGGCCACCGGGGCCGGCTGCGTGCCCGAGTTGGTGCCGCTGGCGCTGGTCGGCCTGGCCGGCTTCGGGGCGGCGCTGGCCACCCGCGGGTTCGCCCGCCGGGTGGTGGGCGTGGTGATCGGACTCTGCGGGGTGGCCATCGCGGTCCTGTCCGGGTTGCAATTCAGTAATGCACCGGCCGGCCTCGTCACCCAATTGACCCGGCCGGCCGTCCCGGTCGGGGCGGCCCAACTGCACCCGATCGGTCCGGTGCTGGCCGTGCTGTCGGGTGTGCTGCTCGCAGCCGCCGGAACCCTGGTGGTGCTGGGTCTTGGTGCCCGGCGGCGGTTGGGGTCCAGGTATGACGCGCCGACCAGGGCCGGGGCCCGCCGGACGGACGCGGCGGCGGCGCCGGGTGGGGGCACCGCGGTGCCGGACGCGGGCGAGGTGGATCCGGCCGACTGGTGGAAGGCGCTGGACGCCGGCGCTGATCCAACCGTGCCGAAGGCGGACGGGACGAGCGGTCCCGTCGACGGGCCGAGGACCGACGGCTCACCCCACGTGTCCGACGACACATCCGAAGGCGGCTACCATAACCCCAACGCATCGCGCTCGTCCTGACCGGCGGCCACGGTCGCGGGATATGCCGGTCGGGGTCCGGCGGATGATGTCGAGCTGATTGCCGCGCGCAGACGAGGAGACCATCGAGTGAACGTGCTGGACGGGATCCTCATCGGCGTTCGGGAGGATCTGGCCGCGCGTGAAGCACAGGTCCCGCTGGCCGAGGTGAAGGCGCGGGCCGCCGACGCTCCAAGGCCGCGGGCCGTGTTGCCGGTGCTGCTCGAACCCGGCGTCGGCGTCATCGCAGAGGTCAAGCGCGCCAGCCCATCTCGGGGTCAGCTCGCGACGATCGCCGACCCGGCCGCACTCGCCAAGATCTACGCGGAGGCCGGCGCCAGGGCCATCTCGGTGCTCACCGAGCAGCGCCGGTTCGGCGGCTCGTTGGCCGACCTGGACGCCGTCCGGGCCGCCGTTGACATTCCCGTGCTGCGCAAGGATTTCATCGTCAGCCCGTACCAGGTGCACGAGGCCAGGGCGCACGGCGCCGACCTGGTGCTGCTGATCGTCGCCGCGCTGGAGCAGAACGTGCTGCACGGGCTGCTCGAACGGATCGAGTCGCTCGGCATGACGGCGCTCGTCGAGGTGCACACCGAGGCGGAGGCGGACCGCGCCTTGTCCGCCGGCGCCAAGGTGATCGGCGTCAACGCCCGGGATCTGACCACCCTGACTGTCGACCGGGACGTGTTCGCGCGCATCGCGCCCGGTCTGCCCAGCGGAGTGCTGACCATCGCCGAATCCGGCGTCCGCGGCCCGAACGACCTGCTCGCCTACGCCGGGGCCGGCGCCGACGCGGTCCTGGTCGGTGAGGGCCTGGTCACCAGTGGTGATCCGCGCGCCGCAGTCGCCGACCTGGTGACGGCCGGCTCCCACCCGTCGTGCCCGCGTCCTGCTCGCTGAGTGCCTGCCTAAGCTGGGCGGTGAACGGGTAGCAGCACAGCGATCGTCTGGAGATGTGAAGTTGTCCATCAGTTCTGCCCCCGGGCTGTCCGGCGCCGCCGCCGACCTGCCCCGTCCGTCCGATGGCCTGTCCGGCACCACCCATGACCCCGACGACCGGGGCTACTTCGGTTCGTTCGGCGGCCGCTGGCTGCCGGAGGCCCTGGTCGGGGCACTCGACGAGGTCGCGGACAGCTACCGCAAGGCGCGCCGCGACCCGGAGTTTCTCGGCCGGCTGGACTACCTGGCGGCCAGCTACGCCGGTCGGCCCAGCCCGCTGTCCGACGCGCAGCGGCTCACCGAACACATCGGCGGGGCGAGGATCCTGCTCAAGCGGGAGGACCTGAACCACACCGGCAGTCACAAGATCAACAACGTGCTCGGCCAGGCCCTGCTCGCCCAGCGGATGGGCAAGACCAGGGTGATCGCCGAGACGGGCGCGGGCCAGCACGGGGTCGCCACCGCCACTGCCGCGGCACTGCTGGGCATGGAGTGCTGTATCTATATGGGCCGGGTGGACACCGAGCGGCAGGCGCTGAACGTCGGCCGGATGCGGCTGCTCGGTGCCGAGGTGATCGCCGTCGATTCCGGCTCGGCCACCCTCAAGGACGCCATCAACGAGGCCTTCCGCGACTGGGTGACCAACGTCGACCACACCTTCTACCTGTTCGGCACGGTCGGCGGCCCGCACCCGTTCCCGGTGATCGTCCGTGACTTCCAGCGGATCATCGGCCTGGAGGCGCGGGCCCAGGTGCTGCAGCTGACCGGCCGGCTGCCGGATGCGGTGGCCGCCTGCGTCGGCGGCGGGTCGAACGCGATCGGGATCTTCCACGCCTTCCTGGACGACCCCGCCGTGCGGCTGGTCGGCATGGAGGCCGGCGGTGACGGCATCGAGACCGGCCGGCACGCCTCCACCATCAGCGGCGGCACGGTCGGGGTGCTGCACGGCGCCCGGTCGTACCTGCTGCAGGACGGCGACGGGCAGATCATCGAGTCGCACTCGATCTCCGCGGGCCTGGACTACCCGGGCGTCGGGCCGGAGCACTCGCACCTGGCGGAGATCGGCCGCGCCGAGTACCGCTCCATCACCGACAGTCAGGCGATGGACGCCTTCGCGTTGCTGTCCCGCACCGAGGGCATCATTCCGGCCATCGAGTCGGCGCACGCGGTGGCCGGCGCCATCGACCTGGCCCGCGAGATCGGCCCCGACGGCATCGTGCTGATCAACGTCTCGGGGCGCGGGGACAAGGACATGGAGACCGCGATCAACTGGTTTGGGCTGGGCGAACCGGACGGAGAGACAGGCGAGGTGGTCGCCGGTGATCCCGAGCCCACAGACGTGAACGCCGGTGACGTCACTCCTGAGCACGAGATTGGCCAGCGATGACCGCCCTTGATGCCATGTTCGCCGACCTGAAAGCCGAGGGTCGGGCCGCGCTGGTCGGCTACCTGCCCGCCGGGTACCCGACCGTCGCCGGGTCGGCCGAGCTGATGACGGCGATGATCGAGGGCGGCTGCGACCTGGTGGAGGCCGGCCTGCCGTTCTCCGACCCGGTGCTGGACGGTCCGGTGATCCAGCACGCCGCGCAGACCGCGTTGGCCGGCGGATTCCGGATTCGCGACCTGTTCGGCATCATCGAGACGATCACGGCCACCGGCGGTCGATCCGTGGTGATGACCTACTTCAACCCCGTGTTGGCCTACGGGCTCGACAATTTCGCCCGCGAGCTGGCCGCGGCCGGTGGCTCCGGCGTGATCACCCCCGATCTGATCGTCGACGAGGCCGGGCCCTGGCTGGCCGCCGCGCACACCGCCGAGCTGGATCCGATCTTCCTGGTGGCACCGTCGTCGTCGGCCGAGCGGATCGCCCTGACCGCCGCGTCCACCAGTGGATTCCTCTACGTCGCCTCCACGATGGGCGTCACCGGGGCGCGCGATCAGGTGTCGGCCGCCGCGCCCGAGCTGGTGGCCCGCTGCCGGGCGATCACCGACCTGCCGCTGGGCGTCGGCCTCGGGGTCCGCACCGGCGAGCAGGCCGCGCAGATCGCCGGGTTCGCGGACGCGGTGATCGTCGGGTCGGCATTCGTCAGCGCCGCCGAACGCGGCGGGCCGGACGCGGCCAGGGAGCTCGCCGCGGAGCTCGCCGCCGGCATTCGCCGGGCCGCCGAAACCCGGCGGACCTCAACCCGTCAGGCCAGCCCGGCGTGACCCACTATCTCGCCGCGTCATCGAGAAGCCATCCCGTCGCCGTCCCAGGGTGTCTGGTACGTCGGGCCGATCGCGTTACGCGCCTACGCCATCTGCATCATCATCGGCATCGTCGTCGCCGTCTGGTGGGGTAACAAACGTTTCGTCGCCCGCGGCGGCCGGCCGGGACGGGTCACCGACATCTCGGTGTTCGCGGTGCCGTTCGGCATCGTCGGCGGCCGGATCTACCACGTCATCACCGACAACCAGCTGTACTTCGGCGAGGGCAAGAACCCCTGGAACGCGTTCGCCATCTGGAACGGCGGGCTCGGGATCTGGGGGGCGATCGCCTTCGGTGCCGTCGGCGCGTGGATCGGCTGCCGGTACTACAAGGTGCCGCTGTCCGCCTACGCCGACTCGGTGGCGCCCGGCATCGCCGTCGCCCAGGCCATCGGCCGGCTCGGCAACTACTTCAACCAGGAACTGTTCGGCGCGGCCACCTCGATGCCCTGGGGGCTGGACGTCTTCGTCCGCACCCCGGGTGGTGTCGCCGGCGTGGTCCCGGTGGACGGCGTCTGCGAGTTCCCGACCGAGTACATCAAGGCGACCCCCGAGGTGCTCTGCGGGGTCTACCAGCCGACCTTCCTGTACGAGATCCTGTGGAACTGCCTGGTCGCGGTCGTCGTGGTGCTGGCCGACCGCCGGTTCAAGCTGGGCGGTGGCCGGGCGTTCGCGGTCTACGTGGCCGGCTACACGCTGGGCCGGACCTGGATCGAAATGCTCCGGATCGACCCGGCCAACCACATCTTCGGGCTGCGGATCAACGTCTTCACCTCGGTGATCGTGTTCCTCGGCGCCGTACTGTTCCTGATCCTGCGCCGGCGCCACGGGCGGGAGGATCCGGCCCTCGTCTGGGGCCCGGATCGCCCCGGCAAGGACGACGCGCCCGCCGAACCGTCCGACGAATCCGAGCCACGTGTAACTGGCCCGTGACGCAACCTTCACTCTTGCGTGATCCGTTCGTGGTGTACCCGAAAGGGTGATTTACCCCTGGTCAGTGGGCTCCCGCCGGTCCTGCCGTGCTGGTACCGGTCGATGCGGGGTATGCGGTAACTTTGGACCTTGCTGGGCCATTGTCGTCCCGGTGCAACCGCGAATTGCGTGCGGGGACCGGCGACGACAGGCGGCAATCCGCCACAAGCGGAGCCGCCCTCTGCGCTCGGGCCAAGTGGTTCACTTCCCGCCACGGACGGCCCCGGTTTCAAGGGAAATGACCGAGGACACCGGGCCCAGGATGCGCCGCCGCTCCTGAACAGGCTTGACGAAGTGTCACCGGCTTTCTTGACACCGGCTCTTGTGACACCGCGTTTTCGACACCGCCTTATCGCGACACTGCCTTATCGCGACACCGCCGTACCCGCGTATCCGTTGTGACATGTCCACCTGTGCACGCCGCCGCAAGGCGGTCACGCCGCGACGTCGGGAGGTCTGCCGTGCAGTACTCGGCAACACCCGCCCCCCAGGGGCTGTACGACCCACAGTTCGAGCGTGACGCCTGCGGTGTCGCGGCCGTGGCCGATATCAAGGGCCGGCGCAGCCACTCGATCGTCAACAACGGGGTCACCGCGTTGATCAACCTCGACCACCGGGGCGCGGCCGGGGCCGACCCGGCCGTCGGCGACGGCGCCGGGATCCTCATCCAGGTCCCGGACGAGCTCTTCCGGGAGGTCACCGACTTCCCGCTGCCGGTCAGCTCCGACCCCCGGCATGGCCAGGCGTACGCCGTCGGGCTGGCGTTCCTGCCGCCGGACGAGAAGTTGCGCGCCGAATCCAAGGAAATCGTCGCCCGGATCGTTGCCGAAGAGGGCCTGGAGCTGCTCGGCTGGCGTCCGGTGCCCACCGACGCGGTCGGGTCAGGGGTCGGACGGATGGCCCTGGATGTCATGCCGGCGTTCGAGCAACTGTTCCTGGCCGGGCCGGCCCGCCCGGACGGCACCCTGCCCTCCGGCGTCGACCTGGACCGGATCGTCTACCCGGCCCGTAAGCGGATCGAGCACGACACCGCTGCGGTGGCCGGCCAGGAGCACGGCGTCTACTTCGCCTCGCTGTCCAGCCGCACCATCGTCTACAAGGGCATGCTGACCACGGAGCAACTGCCGGCGTTCTTCGCCGACATCACCGACGAACGCACGATCAGCGCCGTCGCCATCGTGCACTCCCGGTTCTCCACCAACACCTTCCCGGCCTGGCCGCTGGCCCACCCGTTCCGCTACATCGCGCACAACGGGGAGATCAACACCGTCCGCGGCAACCGCAACCGGATGCGCGCCCGGGAGGCCATGCTGGCG
>CAVOFW010000012.1:0-82921 GCA_963695045.1 uncultured Actinomycetota bacterium | reverse complement strand
ACGGGGTGCCCTTCCAGGTTGTGACACCACCTCAGGATGGGGCCACATTAGTGGTTGTCGACTACTCGGGACTGGCTGGGGAGGCGCAGGAGGAGCAAGTGGACCGCGCCATTGGGGAGCTGTCAAATTTACCATTCGACCTGGAGCGCGGCCCGCTTTTTCGCTACCGTTTGTTCAAACTGGCCGACGACGACCACGTATTTGTACAGAACCTTCATCATATCGTTACCGACGGTTGGTCATCGGGTGTCATCAATCGTGACATCGTCACGGCATACCGGGCACTGCTCAATGGCGAGCGGCCGGCGTTCGGCCGGCCCGGCTCGAACTACTCGGACTTCGCTCAGGCGCAACGGGCGCGGCTGTGTGGAGACAGCCTGGAGGATGAGCTGGACTACTGGGCAGGCACCCTGAAAGACGTGCCCACCCTTGAGCTGCCGACGGATCGGCCGAGACCCGCCGTGCCGACCCGAGCGGCGGGTTCCGTAGTCTCCTATTTCGATGCCGCAACGCTCACCGCGGCCCGCGGTCTGGCGCAAAGGCAGGGCGCGTCACTGTTCATGGTCCTTGCTGCGGCTCTGAACGTAGTGCTGAGCCGGTACACCGGGCAGGAGGACATACCCATCGGGGTTCCGATGCTCAACCGGGCGGAGCCTGAACTCGAGGACGTTGTCGGGCTGTTCGTCAATATGGTCGTCCTGCGCTCTGAACTATCGGGGGACCCGACGTTCGAAGAGTTGCTCAACCGGACACTGGACGCGAACCTGGATCTGTACGAACACCAGGAGACGCCATTCAACATGATCGTCGACAGGTTGCAGCCCATGCGCGAACCTGGACGAAATCCGCTTTTTCAGGTGTCCATGCAGGTGCTCGGTCACGCAAACTCGGGGGGCAACCTGGACCTCCCGGAGATCATCAACACACCACTTGTGGTGGCATCCAGGGGGTCACGGTTCGACATGGCCATCGATTTTGTCGAGTCGAGTAATGAATTCAAGGCCATTGTGGAATATTCCGCCGATCTCTACGACCGCCGGCGTGTCGAGGGCCTCCTCAATCATATCGAGAATGTCGTGGTGGCGGCCGCCAAGAACCCATCACTTCGGCTCTCCGAACTTCCGATCGTCTCCGAAACTGAGCTTCACGAGCTCATGTCGCTGGGCAAAGGCGAGCAGTCGGAATATGCAAAGGATCCTCTGCATGTAGGTCTGGCGACGGTCGCGAACGCCAACCCACATGCGAACGCCGTCCTCTGCCGCGGCGTCGCGCTGACATATGGCGAGTTGAATCGACGGGCCGACCTTTTGGCGCGCCACCTGCGCTCACTTGGTGTGCGGCACGGAGAGGTCGTGGCGTTGGTGATCGACCGCGATCTGGATGCCTACGTGGCAATGGTCGGGATTCTCAAGGCGGGCGCGGCATTCGCCGTGATGGATCCGAAGCTCCCTGCTGCCCGGCTCGACTTCATGATCCGGGATACGTCGTCACCGGTGGTGCTGACCCGGTCAACGTTTCTCGATCGGCTCCCGGAATGCACTGGATGGACAACCGTCGTGTTGGACACCGATTGGCCAACGGTGGAGGCTGCCTCGGCCAGCGAGCCGCTCAAGGAATGGACGACCCGCGAGTCGCTGGCATACGTGCTCTATACCTCTGGTTCTACGGGCGCGCCAAAGGGTGTCGCAATAGCACACCGGGCGGTATCGCTATTTTGCGAAGCATACCGGCGACGGTTCGACCTCGGCCCGCAGGACCGCTTGCTGCAGCTGCCGGCCCTGCACTTCGACATGTCACAGGGTGAGATCTGGACTGCATTTCTCGTCGGTGCTGCAATCGTCGCAGTGGCACCCGAGGATGTACAGTCGCCCGAGGCGCTCGCCGCCCTGATGCGCGATCAGCAGGTCACGTACGCCGGTCTCCCGCCGGCGCTGCAGTCGGTTCTCGACCCCGACCCATATCCGGCCTTGAAGTATGTGATGGGCGGCGCTGAAGTGCTTCCGCCAGAACTGGTCAACAAGTGGAACGTGCCGGGGCGGCGTTACCTCAACCTCTACGGCCCAACAGAGTGCGCCATTGGTCAAACCGACTACGAGGTGGAACATATCGAGTGGAAAAAGCCTCCGCCGATCGGGCGCCCCCAGCTGAACCGGCAGGTTTACATTGTCGACCGACGAAACAATCTGGTGCCCAAGGGCGTCAACGGCGAACTGCTGATCGGAGGAGATGACGGCGGACTGGCCCGCGGGTACCTGAACCAGCCGCAACTCACTGCAGAAAAGTTCATACCGGATCCATTCCACCCTGGTCGAAAGGTATACCGAACCGGGGATCTGGTGCGGTGGAACAACGACGGTCAGATCGAGTTTCTCGGCAGGCTGGACAACCAGGTCAAACTGCGTGGACTGCGGATCGAACTCGGCGAGATCGAGACCGCACTGCAGTCACACCCGCAAGTCAGGCGAGCCGTCGTGCTCATGCGCCCCGACCGGCGTGGCGAGAATCAGCTGGTCGGGTATTTCACCACCGTGAGCGTGGTGCCGGGAGTCGAGAGCCTGCGGGCGCATCTGTGCAAGATATTGCCAGAATACATGATTCCAAATGCATGGGTGCCCCTGGATGAATTCCCGATGAACAACGATGGCTGGAAGATCAACCGCAAGGCCCTTCCTGATCCGGTCGATGACGAGGTCGTTGCGGACTTCGCCGCCCCATCCACCGGGACCGAGTTGGAGGTCGCCCGGAGCTTCGCCGAGGTCCTTTCGTTGGCGCGTGTCAGCGCCCACGACAACTTCTTTCTCATCGGTGGCAACTCGCTGCAAGCGCTTCGGGTAGTTAGTCGTATCAACAAGACGTTCAAGGTCAAGATCAGTGTCCGACTGCTCTACGGCAGCGCCACGGTCAGCGGAATCTCGGAAATCGTCGACGAACTGCGCAGGACGCGGACTGATGACTGCTGATCTGGACCGAATCGTGCAGCTACAGACGGCAGGTGACAAGAAACCGCTGTATTGCGTGCATGCCGTCTCCGGTTCTGCCTATTCTTACGTCGGACTCGCGCGCCTGCTCGGCCCGACGCAGCCAGTCTTCGGTTTCGAGGCGCCGGGATTCGACAACGACCGTGAGCCCGTCTGCTCGTTATCCGCTCTAGCCGCTGAATACGCTTCGATCTTGCAGGAGTTCGCCCCACAAGACGAATACCAACTCCTGGGCTGGTCGTTGGGCGGTGTTTTGGCCTTTGAAATGGCCAAGCGCCTCACTGCAGTCGGCGCGCGGGTGACCAGTCTCATCCTGGTCGACGCAGGGCTCCCCCGGGTAATGGATTTCCCGCCCGAGAGGGACGTCCTGCGCAGGTTCATCCAGGACATGTCAGGTGCTCCCGGCCGTTCGATACCGTACCTGGAGGCCATCTTCGGTGGTCTACCCGAGAACGTCAGACCCGAGGACGTGTTCGAGATGGCACAGCTGCGACAAATCCTGCCTGAGGAAATTGACGCCGATATGCTCGCTCATCAATACTTGGTATTTCGTGCCCACCTCAGAGGTTTTTACTCCATTCAGATTAACGGGTTGTTCACCGGACAGACTGTACACATCCTGGCTGCTGAATCACCGGCAGAGTGCATGCGCTGGGGCAGAATGACTCCCGACCTCAGTGAATACACCATTCCCGGTTCCCATCACTCGATGTGGTCTGGGCAAAGCCTGCAAACAATGAGTGAGATCATCAGCCGCTCGATCAATCGTTAATGGGTAACAGTGACAACAACAGATATCAGAGGCGATTCGCCGCCGGCCAGCGCCGGGCGATCACTGTGGCACAACCCCGACTTCATGAAGTTCTGGGGCGGTGAGACACTGTCTCTGCTCGGCACCCAGGTCACCGAGCTGGCACTGCCGTTGACCGCCATCTACGCCTTCGACGCCAGTGACGAACAGGTCGGCGTCCTGCGGTTCCTCCAGTTGGCTCCATACCTTGGATTCGCTCTCCTCTTTGGAGTGTGGGTAGATCGGGTTCGTCGCCGGCCCGTCATGATCGGCGCCAATCTCACCAGGATGCTGTTGCTCGCGCTGATCCCGGCGCTATATTGGCAGGGCGCGCTCGGTATGCAGGTGTTGCTGATCGTCTCGTTCGCCGTCGGCACCGCGTCGGTGCTTTTCGACGTCAGCTGGATGTCTTTTGTGCCCACCGTCGTGGGCGATTCGAGGCATTATGTCGAGGCAAGCGCGAAGATGGGGATCAGCTCGTCATCGGCCGATGTGGCGGGACCCGGACTGGCCGGTGTCCTGATCGTGGCGCTCACCGCCCCGATCGCACTCATCGTCGACGCGTTTTCCTATTTGATATCCGTCGTTTCGCTGTTGATGATCAGGACCAAGGAACCCCAGCCGGTTCGGGCGACCGAAGATCGGCACCTCCTCAAGGAACTGCGGGCCGGCCTCCGCTGGGTTTTTGGGCGGCCGATCCTGCGCGCGCTGGCCCTTGTGGGATTCTGCTGCAACTTCTCGCTGGTCACCACCTGGACCATGTTTCTCTTGTACGCTGCGCGAGACCTTAGCCTTAGTTCAACTATTATCGGCGGGATACTCGCGACTGCGTCAATCGGCGGCCTTATCGGCGCGGCCATCTCGCGAACGGTCATCCAACGGTTCCGACTCGGCTCCGTCTACTTCGTGGCGCAGTCTGCACTCCTGCTTGGTCCCATGGTGATTGCCTTCGCCGCCGGGTCCTCGCTGGTGATGATCGGAATGTTCGTTTTCGCCTTTTTCACCAGCTATCTGGGTTTGGGCATCGCCGGGGTCATCATTGTCAGCCTGCGGCAGACCGACACACCGCAGTTCATGATGGGCCGCATGACAGCCGTGTTCCGCACACTGCTATTCGGCGGGGGTGCTCTCGGTGGCCTTGTGGCCGGGCTGCTGGCCGGGTCAATCGGCGCCAGAGGCGCGCTGATCGTGGCGGCGGCAGGTTCAGCGGCGGTTGTCCTCGCCCTGCTTTTCTCGCCTGTCACCCGTCTGCGGCGCCTGCCTGAACCGGTTGCTGACACAGCCGGACAACACCAGGATGGCATCATAACGGTGCGCGGTCCGCGACATTTGGCACCCAAACAGCCTCGCCGGGCACGCCGGAAGCGAAGTCCGCGTCGCACGCCTACCGAGGTCGCGGCGACGGCACCCATCTCGGCTCGCAACCACACTGTGCGGGCATCGGGGGCAGAGGACCAGGACGAATTCGAGCGATACCTATCAAGATTCGATCCCGATCCGGTTTCGGGCGCATTGTATGCTGCGCTGGAGAAGATCGGTGAACTATCTGCCGACCGGCCGCTGGCCGCGCTATCGGAGCTTCGGCGCATCGAATTAGTGCTCGAAGTCGAGATGCATCGCGCTGTTGACTGCGCATTGCGCGCGGGCTCCACCTGGCCGCAAATTGTTGCCGAACTCGGTATGGCAGCAGAACGGGTTCACCATCGATTCTCGGCGGAGCTGGCGGAGCCCTGGTTGGAGACCAGCACGTGATAGTCACCGGGGAGGAATGATATGCCGATGGCCCAACAGGCGGTCGCTGCATTGAATCGTGCGGCTGCTCTGGTGAATACCGGTGTCGGTCAGGAGAAGCTACCAGACGTCGCAGCCCTTCGGACATTCGCTCATTCATTGGGTTGGCCCGGCCGGCACGTTCAGGACATCGTCGAACTGTCAGCGCTTTGGGATTTGCGCCGGAAGCTCCATCGGATATGGACAGTGGATGAGGACGGTCTCATCAAGCTCGCCAACGGACTCCTGCTGGAGACCCGACCGGTGCTGGAGTTGACGCGAGACAATGAATCGCACTACAACCTGCAGCCCGTCGATGCTGGGTCTCAACTGGCTTCTGCCATGGCGTTCGAGACTGCGATGGCCATCGCCGAGGTCCTCAGCGCAGGCGAGCTGAGCCGCCTACGAATCTGTGAGTACCCGGGGTGCAGCCGCGTCGGAATCGATCGATCCAGGAACAGGTCCAGACGCTTCTGTGATGGCAACTGTCTCAACCGGGCATCGGTCGCCGCATACCGACTGCGAAAGACGCCAGCGAGGTAGCTAGATGCACCATCCGACCTGGACCCATCCGAAACACGCGGTAGCCTGCGACGATCGAGCAGGTCTCAGCGATGGACCATGGACCCTGCGGCGACCGATAGCAAGAACTACGAGGTGTCGTGAGCAGCGAGAGAATCGTCGAAGCCAACGGGGTGGACATCTGCGTGCAGACGTTCGGCGATCCCGCAGATCCCGCCGTACTGCTCATCGCGGGCATGGCCGTCGTCCATGGACTGGTGGGAAACCGAGTTCTGCGAACGCCTCGCCACCGCGGGCAGGTTCGTCATCCGCTACGACCACCGGGACACCGGACGGTCGGTCAGCTACCCGCCGGGCGCGCCCGGCTACGCCTCGGCCGACCTGGTCGACGACGCCGCCGGCGTGCTGGCGGCGCTGGATCGGCCCAGCGCGCACGTCGTCGGGATCTCGATGGGCGGCGCGATCGCGCAACTCCTGGCACTGCGATACCCGAATAACCTCGACTCGCTCACCCTGATCTCCACGACGGCCGGCGCCGGCGACTCCGACCTGCCAGGGTCATCCCCTGAACTGTCCGCCTACTTCCGGAACCCGCCACCGGATCCCGACTGGTCCGACCGGGCCGCGGTCGTGGAACACATCGTCGAGCAGTGCCGGTACTACGCCGCGCAGTCCGAGCCGTACGACGACGCGGCGATCCGGGCGGTCGCCGCGCATGCCATCGCCCGAACGAAGAACGTCGCGTCCAGCCAGACCAATCACCCGCTCGCGGCCGGCGGCGGGCCGTGGCGGACCAGGCTCGGCGAGATCACCGTCCCCACGGTGGTTCTGCACGGCACCGAAGATCCACTGTTGCCCTTCGACCATGGCGCCGCGCTGGCCCGGGAAATCCCCGGAGCCCAGCTGGTTCCGTTGGAGCACATCGGACACGAGCTGCCTGGGCGGATTTGGGACGTCGTGCTGGCCGCGATCATCACCATCAGCTCACCGGACTGGAGCCAGCGCGCGGATCGGTTGGCGGCGACCGCCGTGGCCGCCGGGGAGCCGACGGCCTGGTTCGAGCGGCTGTATTCGAGCGCGCTGCGCGGCCAGTCGGCGATGCCGTGGGACCGGTCGGACCCGAACCAACTGCTGGTGCAGTGGTCCACCGAGCGCAGCCTCTCCGGCTCCGGAAAACGTGCGATGGTGGTCGGCTGCGGGTTGGGCGCCGATGCCGAATATGTTGCGGCGCTGGGCTTTCGGACAACCGCGTTCGACGTCTCCGAATCGGCGATCAGCATCGCACAGGCCCGGCACCCCGGTTCGCAGGTCGAGTACCGGCCGGCAAATGCGTTGCATCCGCCCGGCTGAATGGCATCGCGCCTTCGACCTGGTGGTGGAGATCTACACAGTGCAGGCGCTCCCGCTCAGCCATCGCAATGAGATCATCGCCGCGGTCGCCGACCTGGTCGCAGACGGCGGCACGCTGATCGTGATTCAGGCGGCCCGCCGGGACATCGCCGAACCGCCCGACGGCCCGCCGTGGCCATTGCACCGCAGCGAGATCGACCGGTTCGCGGCGGTTGGTCTGCGGGCGGTCGAGGTCGAACTGATGCAGGCAGAGTGGTCGAACCTCGGCGGCCACTGGCGGGCCGAGTTCATCCGGCCCGTTCAGGGTATCGAGTAGGACCCGATCACACCGACCGGAGATGGTCGAGAATCAGCCCGGAAAGCTCGACCTCGATCGGCGCGAGGTGTGACGCCGGGACGATCTCCAGCCGCGACCCGGCAATCCGGTCGCGCATCAGCCGCATGCCGGCCACCGGCGACGCCGGATCGGCCGCACCGGCAATCAGCAGCGTCGGTGCGGTGATCCGGCGAAGATCGTCGGCCGAGCCGTCACGCAGGGCGTCCCACTCCCCCACCGCCTCGCAGCATGAGGCGTACCCCTCCGGATCGACGGCGCGCAGGCCGTCGACGAACTCGGTGACCACATCGGGGTGGTCCAGGCGGAAGCCGTCAGAGAACCACCGAGACGGAATGCCGTCCGCGATCAGCGGCACGGCAACGGTTCCCGCGGCGCGGACCAGCGCAGCGCGTTCGGTCCACAGGCTCGCCGGCGCGAAAGACGCTGAGCTGCAAACAATACCGAGCGAGCGGACCCGGTCGGCGGCATGAATGCCGAGCCACTGCGCGATCGCCCCACCCAGCGACAGGCCGAGCACGTGGGCCGACGAGACGTCATACCGGTCAATCGTTCTCAGCACCGCTCGAGCGAGCTCGGCGATCGTGTAAGGACCCATCGGTGCCGGCCCCGCACCCGACGAGGACGGAACGTCGGCGACATCGCCGCCGTGGCCGGGATGTTCGTAGGTGATCACCCGAAACTCGGCTCGCAGGGCCCGCACCTCACGGGACCACACCCGGCTGGTGGTGCCGATGGAACTACCGATCACGACGGTGGGCGTATCCGGGCCCGCGGTCAGCGGTTCATGCACGGTGTGCGCAAGCAGGTAGTTCTCCGGCAGCGTCATGGCGATGCCCCCGGTGTTGCGGCGGGTGCGGTCCCGCCGCAGGCCCGCCACACCAGCCTGGCGACTCGCCACGGCCACTCCCGCGGCGCGCTGGCGCCGCTGAGCGCGTAGGCGTACCAGGAGCCGGTGGCCAGGCTGACGGCAACCGCCAGGTCGGCATCAGCGGCCAGCAGGCCGGCCGAGACCCCGCGGTCCAGGCAGGCCCGGAGCCGGGCCCGGCGTGGCCTGACCAGGTGGTCACGATAGTGCCGCTGCAGCTCCGGATCGACGCCGTCCTGCAGCATCACGCCGGCGAGCGCCAGCGCACCGGCATCGGTGATGCAGTGCCGGAAATGCGTCAGCTCGGCCGTCAGGTCGGCGAGCGGGTCGTCGGTGGGCTCCGGCGGCGCGATCTCGGCCAGGTTCGCCACGGCGGCGACAGCCAACTCCAGCCTGGTCGGCCATCGCCGGTAGATCGCCGGCCTGGTGGTCCCGGCCTCCTGCGCCACCGCCGACACGGACAGCGCCGCGAGACCGGACTCGGCCAATTGCCGTCGGGTCGCGGCCAGTACCGCCACGTCGATGGCGGCGTCCCTTGGCCGCCCGGCGCGGGCGACGGAGGTTGACGGCATGACGTTCAGCGTAGGGCGAAACCCGGGGATTTCGTGTCATTCCTGTCTTGTATGTCGATCGGCCCGCCGGGTACCGTGCGATCCATTACGTGACAGCCATGTAATGAAACTGGAGGAGATGCAATGAGTGCGACACAGGACGTCCAGGGCGCGGCCAAGCGGGTACTGATCGTGGCCTCGAACCCGGCCATCTCCGCGCAAACCGGCTGGCCGATCGGCTTCTGGTGGGCCGAGCTGACCCATCCGTATTGGGAGTTCGTGGAGCATGGGTACGAGGTCACCATCGCCAGTCCGGACGGCGGAGTCCTGCAGGGCGACAGCTATTCCGACCCGGAGGACGCGTCGGGGTATTCCGCGGAGGATCTGATCAGCCTGGGCTTCATCAAGAGTCCGGCTCACCGGGCGCTGATCGACAACACCGTTTCGCTGTCCGATGTCGCCGCCGGCGATTTCGACGCGGTGTTCCTGGTCGGCGGCCAGGGACCGATGTACACATTCGTCGACAACCCGGCCGTGCACCGGTTGTTGTCGGACTTCGACGCGGCCGGCAAGCCGCTGACGGTGGTCTGCCACGCCACCTGCGTGCTGCTGACCGCGAAAAGGGCCGACGGCACGCTGCTGGTGGACGGCCGGACCTGGACCGGCTTCGCCAACTCCGAGGAGGACTACGCCGACTCCTTCACCGGAACCGCCATCCAGCCGTTCCGGATCGAAGACGAGGCCCGCAAGATGACCGCAACCAACTTCATCGTGAGTTCGAGGTTCAAACCCTTCGCGGTCCGGGACGGCAATCTGATCACCGGGCAGCAGCAGTACTCCGGTGCCGCCGCGGCCCGACTGCTCATCAAGGCACTCGGCGTCTGACCACGACGGTGATCACCAAACGCAATCTGAGCCCGGTCCAGGTCCTGCGGTATACCGCAGGACCGGCCGCCTGGGCGCTGGCCTGGGCAATCGTCGTGCCGGTCCTCTTCGCGATCACCGGCGCCCCCTGGCTGCCGGTGCCGTTCGCCCCGATCGGCGCGCTCGGCGCCGCATTGGCGATCTTCATCGCCTTTCGCAACAACACCGCGTTCGGCCGCTGGAACGAGGCACGCAGCGCCTGGCAGGGCGTTCTGGTGGCGAGCCGGGTGTTCTCCCGGCAGATCCTGGCCGCGGCGGACAACGCGATCGCGACCGGCATGGACCCCGTGCTGACCAACCGGTTGGCCCGCGAACTGGTGTTGCGGCAGGCGGCGTTCGGCTACCTGCTCGCCGAGCGGGTGCGCCCGAGATCCCCGCTGGCCCTTGACGACCTGCTGGCGGACACGGAACTCGCGGCCGTCAGCGCTTCGATCGACCCACCGACCGCGCTACTGGCACGGCAGTCCATCCGAATCAAGGACGCGATCCGGGCCGGCGTCCTTGGTCAGTTCGACCCGATCTCGCTGGAACCACAGCTGGCCGCGCTGAGCACGGCGCAAGGGGTCATCGAGCGGATCAAGAACACGCCGACACCGCGCCAGTACGAGTACTTGACCCGGCGCTTCGTGCAGGTGTTCGCCGTGCTGGTGCCGTTCGGTGTGCTCAGTCTCGTCCCCGGCGCCATCTGGTGGACGATCCCGCTCTCGCTGGTGCTGTCCGGCGTGTTCATCATGATGGCCGTCACCGGTACGGCCAACGACGAGCCCTTCTCCGGGCGGGTCACCGACGTGCCGATCGCGGCGGTGTGCAACGAACTGGAGCGCGATCTTCGCGACCTGCTGGGCGACGAAGTCCCTCCCGGCGGCCGAGCAGGCGGTCAACGGATACCTCTGGTGAGTCGACCGTGCCGATCAACGGCCGTGAATCAGCAGGGGCACCAATTGTTCCGCGGCGGTCAGCGAACCGTGCTGCCCGATCAGCGCCAGCAACTGCGGACGCGCCGTGCGTGAATCGACCAGCGCGAACGTCCCGCGGGCGGCGACGACGACGTCCCCGATCCGGCCGCGTACCCGGTCCTGCACCGGCCCGAACCAGCCCGCCGCGATGGCCTCGTCGCGGGTGCGGACCCAGGCGCGGTCGCCGACCGCGGCGGACAGCGCGCCGCGCTACGGCCGCCACATCGGGTGGGCCGGCGTCGGGCCGGCAGTACACCTGCGCGAACCTCGCCTCCCCGCCCAGCACCGCGATTCCCTCGTCCAGCTCGGGTCGCTCCGCCAGATCCAGCCGGTCGGCGTGCGGCACGTCCACCATGCCGTGATCGGCGGTGATCAGCAGCAGCGTGCCGCTGCCGAGACCTCTGGCCAGCCGGCTCAGTTCCCGATCGGTCCGGCGCAGCGCCCGACGCCACTCCCGGGACCGCCAGCCGTTCACGTGGCCGGCGCCGTCGACATCACCCCAATACAGGTAGACCAGGGCCGGTTTGGCGTCACGCAGGATGTCAACGGCCAGGTCCACCCGGTCCCGCAGCCGTTTGGTGCCGACGAACTCGCTGCCCCGCAGCGCGGCCGTGGTCAGCCCGGACCCGAAGAACTCGGGGTTACCGATCTGGCTGACCGGGATCCCCGCAGCCGGTCAGCGTCTGGAAGACGGTCTGGTGCGGCTGCCAGCGGACCGGATCGGTCGCCGGGTCCCAGCGCAGCTCGTTGAGCAGCACGCCGCGGTCGGGGTCCATCACCTCGTACCCGACCAGACCGTGCCGGCCGGGAGCCAGGCCGGTGCCGAACGATCCCATCGAGGTCGCCGTCGTACTCGGACAGCCCGCGGTCAGTGTTCGCCCGTCGGGCAGCAACGAGGACAGGAACGGCGCGCAGGTCGCCTCCTCCTCGAGCAGCTGTTGACCGAGCCCGTCGACGATGACGACACAGACCCGCTGCGCGTCCGGCAATCGGGCGGCAGGGTGCCCGGTGTCGACCCCCAGCACCCGGGCGGCGCCCGGCAGCACGGCGCCGAGGCAGGTCTCGTCGTACCGCGGAACGATCGGGTCGGCGTCGATCGCTGCGGCGGTCACCTGTGGATCATCAGTGGCGGTGCGCGGCGGCCGTCATCGCCGACAGGGCTTTGGCGAATGCCACCGCGTCCCGCAGCGCGGTCTCCCCCTCCGCATCCGCGCTGATCCGCAGCGACAGATCGTCGGCCGTCACACTGCCGGTCATCCCGTGGTCGGCCTCGCACTGTGGATCGCCGCAGGTCGCAGGCTCGAGATCGATCCTGGACACCGCTCCCCAGCCGATCGTCAGGGTCAACTCACGCCCCAGCGAACCCGGCCGGTATTTCTCCGGGTTGGAGACGACGTGCGCCACCATCACCGACCGGACGCTGGACAGCGGCACCGATTCGCTGGTCGCGATGCCGTGTGCCTCGTCACCGTGCTCCTCGTCGCCGCCGTGGTCGTCGGCGTGCACGAAGATCAGCCGTCCGGCCGTCAACACGACCACCGACAGGTGCCGGCGGATGGTGTCAAGGTCGAACGTCGTCTCACCGTGCACGAGGTGGGCGAGGACCGGTTCGTCGGCGAGCGCGATGTCGAGTACGTCCGCGACAAGCGCCGGGTAGTAGCCCGACTTCTCGATCTTGCGGACCAGGTCGGTGGGTTGCTTCAAGGGCATGACGACATCGTGGCACTTCGGCGGGGCTGACCACGAACTGGAGCCACTGTGTGGACTGCGGAGCGTGGTTTGTGCACAACTATTCCCGTCCCGAGCGGGCATTGGGGCGGTCCCGGCGACACTGAGCGACGAAGGGGCCACTCCCGGCGAAGATCAGCACGCCTTGCGCAGACTAGGAGGCCGCCGGGATCAGGGCGCCGGTCGCATCGATGACGTCCAGGCGATTTACCACGGGTTCGCCCGACGGCCGGCCCCCGCCGAAGGCGCGGTCGACGGCGGGATGAATTCGCTCCTCGAAGGCCCGCGCGCAGCTTTCCTCGCTGTCCCAGACATCGATGTACTGCAGCCCGCCGTCCGGTCGACGAACGCAAAGGTGCAGCAGGCTTCCAGCGATGGGTTCCGGGCCGAGTTCGGCCATGATCCGCGCGTACAGCTCCGGTCCGATCGGGACATCCTGGGTGAACGCGTACACCATGTCGGCCTCCTGGCAAATTTCATCCGAACGGAGTTCGGACGAGTGCTGTTAAGGTTGCACCCGATGAGCGAGGACGTCAAGACCCGGCGCGGCTACACCTCGGCGCAGCGCGCCGAGCAGGCCGCGGCCACCAGACGCGCCGTCCTCGATGCAGCCCGAGAACTGTTCACCGGCAACGGGTATGCCAACACCACCGTCGCGCAGATCGCCGCCCGGGCCGGCGTCAACACCGACACCCTGTACGTCGCTGTCGGCCGCAAACCGGCCATCCTGCGAGAACTGGTGGAGACCGCCATCTCCGGCCAGGACCACGCCGTCCCGGCCGACGAACGCGACTACGTGCGCGCCGTCCGGGCGGCCCCGACGGCCGGAGAAAAGCTCGACCTGTACGCGCAGGCCATGGGCCGGATGGGACCACGAACCGGGCCGATCTTCATCGCGCTCCGCGACGCGTCCGGCAAGGATCCGCAATGCGCGGCCCTCTTGGCCGAGATCACCGGGCGGCGGGCGGCGAACATGCGCCGGTTCGCCGCCGAACTGCGCACCACCGGCGCGCTCCGACCGGATCTGACCGACGACGAGGTCGCCGACATCATCTGGTCGATGAACTCGGCCGAGTACTACGTGCTCCTGGTGGAGCAACGCGGGTGGACGACCGACCGATTCGCGGCCCACCTGGCGGACACCTGGCGCCGGGTGTTGTTGGCCGATCGCCGGAGCCCGGAGTCATCAGAGCCCAGGGACCGAACCGACCGCCCGATAACCCAGACAATCTGATGACGAACGAGACCATTCCCCTCGCCTGGTCGTCGGTCGTGTTGTTGCCCAGGCTGAGCCGTCCGCTGGCCGCACGGCGGAACAACCTCTCACTTGTCGTGCGGCAGCTGGCCCATCTTCAGCACGGTGCTCGCGCCACGCTGCGGCTGATCGTGCACGCGCACAGCGACGAGATCGACACGGTCGAGGAATGGCAGGTGGATCTGCCCGTTGATCACGAAGAAATGACCAGACTCACGGACCTCGACACTTTCGTCCTGATCGTCCGGTCCGGGATCGAAGAATGGTGGGATGTGCATTTCACCAAGGACCAGGTCGCGGCTTATGGGACCCGCCTCGAGTAGCCGCCGCCACCCGGTCTGCCACGGGCCCCGATCAACTCACGATCAACTCCACCCACGATCAACGCAGCACGGCGCCCGCGCGCTCGGCGGCCACAGCGACCGCGGCATCGCGAACCGCGGTCGCGTCCGCGGCGGTCAGCGTGCGATCCGGCGCCCTGACCACCATCGCGAACGCCAGCGACTTCCGCCCGGCACCGACCTGGTCGCCGATGTACACGTCGAACAACCGCACCGATTCCAGCAACTCACCGCCACCGTCGTGCAGAGCCGCGGTGACGTCGGCGGCCGCGACTGCCGCGTCGACGACCAGCGCCACGTCCAGATGCACCGGCGGGTAGGGGCTGATCACCGGCGCGGTGGGCGGCTGCCGGCCGGGCAGCGCGTCCAGGTTCAGCTCGATGGCGGCCGTCCGCGGCGGCAACCCGAGCCGTTCGACGACGGCGGGCGCCAGTTCGCCCGCGTAGCCGATCGGCCAGTCGCCCACCCGGATGCTCGCGCATCGACCGGGATGCCACGGCGTCTGATCTGCCGCGACGATCCGCACATCGGTGCCGGCGACGGACCCGATCCGCCGGGCCAGTTCGATCGCGTCCGCCCAATCGGCGCCCCGGCCATGGCCCCACCAGCCGGATCGTTCGGCCGACCCGGCCAGCACCGCGGCCAGATGCACCGGCTGGTTCGGCAGCGCCGCGTTCAGGGCGGCCAGCGTCGCCTGGTCCGGTTTGCGGTCGACAGCGACCTGCGGCGGCTCGCGGAGCGCTCCGCCGGGGCAGGAAGACCGATCCGATCTCGAACACCAGCAGGTCCCGGGTGCCGCGAGAAATGTTGCGCAGCACAGCATCCAGCAAACCGGGGAGCAGCGTGGTGCGCATCAGCGGCCGGTCGGCGTCCAGCGGGTTCGCCAGCGGCATTGCGACCCGGCGAGCGTCGTCGGCGGCCAGTCCCAGCCCGTCGAGATCGGCGGCCCCGATGAACGGGAACGAGAGCACCTCGATCAGCCCGGCCGATGCCAGGTCCGCCGCGATCAGCCGTTCCCGGCGCTGCTCAGCAGTGAGCCCGGTGCCGGCCGGCGCGATCGGCAGCACCGACGGGATGGAGTCGAAGCCCTCGAGCCGGGCCACCTCCTCGACCAGGTCGGCAGGCCTGGTCAGGTCCGGTCGCCAACTGGGCGGCGTGACGGTCAGTGTCGACGGGCCAGCGGGCGTCACCACGCAGCCGACCTGCTCGAGCCGGCGGCTGATCACCGACGGCTCGTACGGTCGGCCGGTGAGCCGCTCCGGCTCGCCGATGGGCAGTTCGATCACGCTGCGCGGCAACGGATTTCCGAGCACATCGGATCTGCCGACGATGGCGCCGCCGCCGTACGGACACCAGCAACTGCGCGGCCGCCTCGGCGGCCACCGCAGCGACCGCCGGGTCGACGGCCCGCTCGAACCGCCGGGACGCCTCGCTGGGCAGCCGGTGCCGGCGCGCGGTCCTGGCGATGACGGGCGGATCCCAGTAGGCCGCCTCGATCACCACGGTGGTGGTGCCGGCGCTGATCTCGGTGGATTCGCCGCCCATCACCCCGGCCATCGAGATCGCGCCCGGACTCGTCGGCGACCACCAGATCGTCGGCGACCAGGGTTCGCTTGGCACCGTCCAGGGTGACCAGGGTTTCGCCGTCCACCGCCCGGCGCACGGTGATCGGCCCGGTCAGCTTGTCCGCGTCGAAGGCGTGCAGCGGCTGCCCGAGGTCGAGCATCACGTAGTTGGTGACGTCGACGGCCAGCGAGATCGACCGGATCCCGGCCGCGGTCAGCCTGCGGCGCAACCAGAACGGGCTCGGCGCCGCCGGGTTGATGCCCGCCACCCGGACGGTGACGAACCGGCCGCAGCCGTCGGGGTCGGCGATGCTGACCGGCCAGCCACCCTCGGTCCGCTCCGGAATGTCCCGCTCCGCCGGGTCGGTGAACGGAAGATCGAACGCGGCGGCCATTTCTCGGGCCAGCCCGCGGATCGACAGCGCGTAGCCGCGGTCCGGGGTGATGGCCAACTCGATGACGGCGTCGTCGGATCCGATCAGCGCGCGGGCGTCGGTGCCGGGCGCCGCGATCGGCCCGATCACCAGGATGCCGTCGTGCTCCGTCCCGATGCCCAGCTCCCTGGTGGAGCAGATCATCCCGTCGGAGATCCGGCCGTAGGTCCGCCGGGACGCGATCTCGAAACCACCGGGCAGCGTGCTGCCGGGCAGCGCCACGACGACCGTGTCACCCTCGACGAAGTTCGTTGCGCCGCAGATGATTCCGCGCGGCTCGTCGCCGCCGTCCGGCCCGTTGCCGGGGCCGACGTCGACCAGGCAGAACCGGATCGGCTTCTTCAGACCGGTCAGCTCCTCGATCGAGAGCACCGTGCCGACAACGAGTTTGCCCTCGGTGGGCGGCACGGTGTGCACGTCCTCGACCTCGAACCCGATGCGCACCAGGGTGTCCGCGACCTCGTCGGTGGTGGTGCCGGCCGGCAGGGTGACCGCGTCGGCCAGCCATTCCAGTGACAGGTGCATGGCTCAGATCTCCGATCCGAAGGCGGCCGTGAATCGCACGTCGCCCTCCACCAGGTCACGCATGTCCGGGATCTGGTTGCGGAACTGCAATGTCCGTTCGATACCCATGCCGAAGGCGAAGCCGCTCCACAGCGCCGGGTCCAGGCCGCAGGCGCGCAGCACGTTCGGGTCGACCATGCCGCAGCCACCCCATTCCACCCAGCCGGCGCCGCCCTTCTTGTCCGGGAAGAACACGTCCATCTCCGCGCTCGGCTCGGTGAACGGGAAGAACGACGGCCGCAGCCGGGTCCGGGACTCCGGCCCGAACATGGCCCGGGCGAAATGGTCGAGGGTGCCCTTGAGATGCGCCATCGACAGGTGCCGGTCGATCGCCAGCCCCTCCACCTGATGGAAGACCGGGGTGTGCGTGGCGTCCAGCTCGTCGGTCCGGTACACCCGACCGGGGCAGACCACGTAGATCGGCGGTTCCTGGTCCAGCATGGTGCGCACCTGCACCGGGGAGGTGTGGGTGCGCAGCACGAGACCGGTGTCCGCGGCGGCATCGACGCCCGGTTTCGCGATGTAGAACGAGTCCTGCATCGCCCGCGCCGGGTGGTCCTTCGGGAAGTTCAGCGCGTCGAAGTTGAACCATTCCGCCTCGAGCTCGGGACCCTGCGCCACCTCCCAGCCCATCGCCACGAAGACGTCCTCGATCCGGGCCATCACCGTGGAGATGGGATGCCGGGCGCCGGCCGGGCGCCGGTCGTAGGGCAGGGTGACGTCGACGGTTTCCTCGGCCAGCACCCGGGCGTCCCGCTCGGCGACCAGGACCGCCTCGCGCTCGCGCGATGGCCCGGTTGACCTGGGCCCGCGCCTGACCGATCCCCCGGCCGGCGGCGGCCTTGTCGGCCTTCGGCAGGTCGGCGATCGCCCGGTTGGCCAGCGACAGTGGGCTCCGGTCGCCCGCGTAGGCGAGTCTGGTCACCTTGAGTTCGTCCAGGTCGGTCGCCGCGGCGATCGCGGCCAGGGCGGCGGCCGCCGCGGCCTGTACCCCATCGGCGTCGGTGGGGTTCGGGTGCTCGGGCGTGTCGGTGGGGGTGGACATACAAACCTTCCGGGCGTGGGCGAAGCTGGTTGATCAGGAACCGGTCGCCGTCGGTGCTCCTGCGGCGATGGATCGCTCAGGGACGGTGATCGGTGTGCTGGCCAGCAGGCAGTCTAGGTCGCCTGCGACGAAGTCGATTCGCGAAGGTGGGCGCCCGGCCCGGGTCATGCGGCGATGCTCAGCTCCGCAGCCCTGGCACGGGCTCGGGAAATCGGCGTCCGCTCGGCACGACGGCGCGCGACGTCGCCAGACGGGGCGCGCAATCGGTGGCCGGCATTCCGTCATCGTTGCACGGCGGTCCAGCCGTTTCCCGACTCACCTCGACGCCACTGACCGACTGACCGGCCCTGGTTCGATGGGCCGTTGACCGTCATCGTCATCGCGAGGCCAGGGCGAGCACCGGCTGCGCAGTCTTTGGCTGGGTAGGGTCTCGGGAATGTCTTTCCTCTCCCGCCTCGGGGATGCCCTGCGGTCGGCGTTCGGGACCTCTGCGAAGAGCGGCACGAAGCCGGCAACCCGGCCGTCGCCGGCGCCGACCCGCGGACGGCCGACGGGGACTGCCGGCCAGACCCTCTCCCCCGGCCAGTCCGGCCCGTCCGCCACCGTCGAGATCGATCCCAGCCGGATCGGCGCCGTCCGGATGACGTACTCGCCGTCGACCGACGGCGCCCCGGACCCAGGCGAGGTGGTCTGGACCTGGGTGCCGTTCGAGGAGCGGGACGGCCGCGGCAAGGACCGGCCGGTGCTGGTGGTCGCCGCCGAGAAGGGCGGCACCTACCTGGCCGTCCAGCTGACGTCGAAGTCGCACCAGGGCAACGCCGAGTTCGTCTCGATCGGGTCCGGGAAGTGGGACTCCTCCGGCCGGCCGTCCTGGGTGAACGTCGACCGGGTGTTCCGGCTGCACCCCGGCGGCATGCGCCGGGAGACGGCCGGCTTGCCGCCCGCCGCGTACGCCGCCGTCGAGGCCAGGCTGCGGCAGCGGTACGGCTGGCGCTGACCCGGGTCAGACGGTCGAGCGGGTCGCGGCCCGGCGCTGCGCGCTGGCGCTCGCGTACAGGCAGATGGCGGCGGCGCTGGCCAGGTTGAGCGACTCGGCCCGGCCGTAGATCGGCACCCGCACGGCCTCGTCGGCGCGGGCGACCACGTCATCGGGCAGGCCGTGCGCCTCCGACCCGAACAGCCAGGCCGTCGGCAGGTCGAGGATCCCGTCCGCGCTCGCCGCGTCGAGATCGAGTTCGGCCGCTCCGGTGGTGGCCAGCACGGACAGACCGGCCGCGGACAGCTCGTCCAGCAACGCGGCCTCGTCGGCGGCCCGGGCCACCGGCAGGTGGAACAGGCTCCCCGCGGACGCCCGGATCGCCTTCGGGTTGAACGCGTCGACCGAATCACCGGCCAGGATGACGCCGTCGGCCCCGGCCGCGTCGGCGAGCCGGATGACCGTCCCGGCGTTGCCCGGGTCGTTGGCCCGGACCAGCACCACGACCAGCTTCGGCGAACCGGCCAGCACGTCGGCGACGGTGGTCTGCGGGTGCGCGCAGCGGACGACGATGCCCTGCGGGGTGACCGCGTCGGACAGCGCCGCCGCGGCCTTCTCGGTGACCTGGGTGACCTCGACCTTGGCGGCGAACGCGGCCCGCACCAGCCTGACGTGCTTGGCGGCGGCGGCCTCGGTGATGAACAGCTCCAGCACCTCGCCCGGATGATCCCTGGCGTAGGCGATCGCCTCGGTCACGGCCGGGGCACCCTCGGCCAGGAACTCGCCGGTCTCGGTGCGCCGGGACCTGCGCAGTAGCCGGTGCGCGGCCGCGATCCGCGGGGACCGCTCGGTGAGCACGGCCTCGTCCTCGTTCGCCCGCGCCGGGTGCCGATGCCGGCCGGGACAGCAGAACGCCCGGCCGACGTGCTGCCGGCCGGGCGTCGACGAGGGTCGTGCTGCGGGCTCAGGCTACGTCCTTAGTCGACACGGCCTCGGTAGATGCGCCCTGGTCCGTAACAGCAGGCACGGCGTCCCGGGCGAGCACGACCAGCGCGGCGAAGGCGGCCTCGTCGGAGACGGCCAGCTCGGCCAGCACCTTGCGGTCGACCTCGACGCCGGCCACCTTCAGACCCTGCATGAACCGGTTGTAGGTCATGCCGTTGGCGCGGGCCGCGGCGTTGATCCGGGTGATCCAGAGCTTGCGGAAGTCGTTCTTACGCTTGCGCCGGTCGTTGTAGGCGTAGGTCAGCGAGTGCAGACCCTGCTCCTTCGCCTTGCGGTACAGCCGGGAACGCTGACCGCGGTAACCGCTGGCGCGCTCGAGAACGACGCGGCGCTTCTTCTGGGCGTTGACCGCCCGTTTCACTCTTGCCACGGGACACCTGACTTTCTACTTCGACCGGCGCTGTGCTCTGCCGGGATGGGGACTATCGGAGACGAATGCTGGCTGTGGCGGGGTTCTCAGATGCCCAGCAGCCGGCGGATGCGGGGGGCGTCGACCTTGGCAATTTCCTTGGCACCGTCGAGACGACGGGTGCGGCTGGTGGGCTTGCTTTCCAGGTTGTGACGCTTTCCCGACCCGGCGTGGGTGAGCCGGCCGGTGCCGGTGACCTTGACCCGCTTCTTCGTACCGGAATGCGTCTTGTTCTTCGGCATGGCTTCTTCGCTCACAATCGCTGTTGGTCGTGCTGGATCGCTGTTTGGTTGGACCTGCTCGTGCTACGTGCTCTCCGGGGTGAGCCGGACAGCGAACAACACCGGGTCCACCCGTGGACCCGGTTGGAGCACGGCATTTTTCAACACCGCATTTTTCAACACCGCATATCGCGGGGCGCCATCACATCCCGGCGGGCTCATCACCCACCGAACGCCGCCCCGCTGACTGACTCGAGGTTAAGAAACGGCCTCTGGTGACGGGACTGCAGCCGGCTGCGGCTGGCGAGGCCGGGCCTGCTTGTGCGGTGCCAGGACCATGATCATGTTCCGGCCGTCCTGCTTGGGCGCGCTCTCCACGAACCCGAGCTCGGCGACATCGGCGGAGAGCCGCTGCAGCAACCGGAACCCGAGTTCGGGACGGGACTGCTCCCGACCGCGGAACATGATGGTGACCTTGACCTTGTCCCCGGCCTTGAGGAAGCGAACGACGTGACCCTTTTTGGTCTCGTAGTCGTGCGCATCGATCTTCGGCCGGAGCTTCATTTCTTTGATGACCGTCAGGACCTGGTTGCGCCGGGCCTCCCTGGCCTTCTGCGCGCTCTCGTACTTGAACTTTCCGTAGTCCATGAGCTTGCAGACGGGTGGGCGGGCGTCCGGGGCGACCTCGACCAGATCGAGATCGGCTTCCTGCGCCAGTCGCAGGGCTTCACCGATCGCGACAATGCCGATCTGCTCACCCTCGGCTCCGACGAGGCGAACCTCGGGAACGCGGATCCTGTCGTTAATGCGTGGTTCGACGCTGATTGAGTCCTCCTGGAAGACGGTTGATAACACTGCCGCGGCCGGCAAACTCAGCGGCCCCGATGAGGTGTTGACCTGCCGATCAACGCCAAAAGGGCCCCTGCGAATGAACTCGCGGGGCCCTTGTCTGTTCCGTGCACGCCAAGGTACGGGCGTGCGCCATCGACGTCACCATCGATGGACCGGAACCCGGCTGCCGTGAGGCTGCTCGGGTGGGAGGCGGGCTCCACTTGTTCCCCCGCTTGCGCGGAGGCTAGTCGCACATGACAGCGTACACGGAGTGAGCACCCCGCAGCGACCGCCGATCTCCGAAGATCCCGCCGACGACCCCCGGCCCGGCGGTTCCGATCATCCTCGGGATGACGACCTGGCCGACGTCCGGGACCTGGTCGACATCCCGGCGGTCGAGGTGATCAGCCGCGCGGCGGTGCTGTTGATGAGCGCCGCCGCCGAACAGCTGGGCCTGGCCGCCGCCGACCCCGACCGCCCGCCGCACCGGGACCTGGATCAGGCCCGCACCCTGATCACCGCCCTCGCCGGGCTGGTCAAGGCGTCGGCCCCCGACCTCGGGCCGCACGCCGCGGCGTTCCGGGACGGGCTGGCCGGGTTGCAGGGCGCGTTCCGGGAGTACTCGATTCACCCGGACGAGCCGGGGCGCGGGCCCGGCGAGTGAGCACCCGGTCGGCACGGAGCATCCCCCAACCTCGGTCCGATCGACGCCCAGTGACATGAGATCAGGGATTCCTGGTGGATTCCGAGCCCGTTCCCCTGCTGGGATGGCACTGGGCGATTGGTTGGCCAGTTGACGACCGACGGACCGACCTGATGACAAAGGACGACGTTGTCCACACCGGCGGATTCCATCCACAATTCTCGCGCTGCCGGTGACAACGCTGTGCCGTTGCGATCCACTCGGTTCGTGGACCCTGTTGCTTTCGCGCGGTTCCTGGGCCTCGAGGCGATCCTGCACGGGCAGCAGGGGGTGATTCGCCGTGATCAGGCGCTGGCGGCCGGCGTTGCCTCCACCCGCATCGATGATCTGGTTCGCCGCCGAGTGTGGGAACGGGTGCTCCCTCGTGTATTTGCCGTCGATGTCGACCCCCTCCACCCGAGGGTGCGGATAAGAGCCACGTGGTTGTGGGCCGGCGATACAGCCGTGATCGCAGGCCAGGCGGCCGCGTTCTGGTGGGGAATCAGTGCGACGGCTCCGGATGTCGTTGCCGTCATCGTGCCGCCGCCCACTCGCCGTGCGCCGCGGACCGGGGTGCGGGTGATCAGGGGCAACGTCCCCGCTCAGGACAGCGATTTCGCGGATTGGGTCAGGGTCACCAGGATTCCGCGAACCGGATTGGACCTGGCGCGCCGGGGTCAACCGGACCACCTGGAAACCGCCCTTCGGTTGCGCAAAGCCGACCTGCTTCGTATCGAAATGTCCTTGCAACGAGGTCGCGGCACTCGTGGCCAGGCGCTCGCCCGCCGAGCCGTGAACGAGGTCGCGGCCAATCCGTGGAGTTTCTGCGAGCGTCACGCTCATCGACTTCTCCGGGCGGCAGGCATCGCCGGGTGGGTCGGCAATCCGCCGATCCGATTGCGGTGCGGGGTCCGCTACCCCGACATTGCGATCGAAGAGCTCGAACTGGTCATCGAACTGGACGGCCGCTCGCATCACACCCGGGTGGGTGACTTCGATCGTGACCACTCCCGCCACAATGACTTTGTGCGGGAGGGATGGACCGTACTGAGGTTTACCGCCCAGCAGGTGATCAACCAACCCCAGGAGTTCGTCGAGACCATCCGGGAGACGATCGAAGCCATCCGACAGAAGTCGGGCCGACCCTAGTTGCACGTGGCCGAGTGCCATCCCACCAGGGCGAATCAGCCCAATCCGCCTCGCAGACCCTGATCCCATGGCACTCGGCATGAAGCCGGGGGCGCGGGTGCGGGGAGAGCACCGCAACCCGCGTTCCCGCCTTGCTATCCGATGCCCTCCGCCGCCAGCACCGCACCGCACCAACCCGCGGCCCGGTGCTACCCGATGCCCGCCGCCGCCAGCGCCCGGTGCTACCCGATGCCCGCCGCCGCCAGCACCGCCCGCCGCGACAGCACCCTGGCAAGGTGCTCCCGGTAGTCGGCCTGGGCATGCAGTTCGCTGGTCGGATGGGTGCCGTCGGCCGCGTTCTCGCAGGCCGCGGCAACCGCCTCCACCGAGGCCGTCGCACCGGCCAGCGCGGCTTCCACCGACGACGCCCGGATCGGCACCGATCCCATGTTGGTCAGCCCCACCCTGGCCTCACCGATCGAGCCGTTCTCCCGGCGCACCGCGGCGCACACCCCGACGATCGCCCAGGACTGCGCCGTCCGGTGG
Source organism: uncultured Actinomycetota bacterium (assembly GCA_963695045.1). GTDB lineage: Bacteria > Actinomycetota > Actinomycetes > Mycobacteriales > Nakamurellaceae > Nakamurella. The sequence continues at coordinate 59,148 of CAVOFW010000012.1, read as the reverse complement.
AACTTCTGGTAGTCGTAGCCCCAGCCGGCGCCGAGCTTCGGAACCCGCACCGCGACCAGCACCTCGTCGAAGGACAACGCGGTGGTGAAGTAGTCGACGAAGAAGTCCGCAGCGGCGACCTCCCGGCGGCCACCCGGTCCGGCGATCACCATCGTGGCGTCCAGCGCCATCGCCACCGCCGGCAGATCACCGGCCGGGTCGGCGTGCGCCAGCGACCCACCGAAGGTGCCGCGGTGCCGGATCGCCGGGTCGGCCACCGTGGCCGTGGTGATGGCCAGCAACGCGGCATGTTCCCGGACCAGCGGATCGTGCATGACGTCGTTGTGCGTGGTCGCCGCCCCGATCAGCAGCGCGTCACCGGCGTCGGAGACACCGCGCATCTCCTCGATCCGGCCGCAGTCGACCAGCACGTTCGGCGCCGCCAACCGGATCCGCAGCAACGGCAGCAGCGACTGCCCACCGGTGATCACCTTGGCGTCGTCGCCGGCCTCGGTGAGCGCCCCGACCGCCTCATCGACCGATGCCGGCCGAACGTAATCGAACTGTGCCGGGATCATCGCGCACCGCCCTGAGCAGCAGCGATACCGGAGTCAGCAGCCTGCACAGCCCGCCAGACGGCCTGCGGGGTGGCCGGCATCGGCACGTCCGACACACCGAGGTGCCGGACCGCGTCGACGATGGCGTTGATCACCGCCGGGGTGGACGCGATCGCGCCCGCCTCGCCGACGCCCTTGGTGCCGAGCGGGTGGGTCGTCGACGGGGTGACGGTCCGGTCGGTGTCGTAGAACGGCACGTCGATCGCCGTCGGCAACAGGTAGTCGGCGAGCGAGGCCGTCACCAGGTTGCCGTCCTCGTCGTAGGACGCGCCCTCCCACAGCGCCTGCGCGATGCCCTGGGTGATGCCGCCGTGGATCTGCCCTTCGACGATCATCGGATTGACCTGGACGCCGACGTCGTCCACCGCGACGTACTTGCGGATCTTCGTCATGCCGGTCTCGGTGTCGACCTCCACCGCGCACAGGTGGGTCCCGTGCGGGAAGGAGAACGTCTGCGGGTCGGCCGTCGACTCCCCGAACAGGGTCGGCTCCATGCCGTCCGGCAGGTTGTGCGCGGTGAACGCTTCCCAGGCAATGGCCTGGATGGTCTTGGCGTTCTCCGGGTCGCCCTTCACCGTGAAGGAACCGTCGGTGAACTCCAGGTCGTCGGGGCTGACCTCGAGCAGGTGTCCGGCGATCACCCTCGCCTTCGCCACCGCGGCCTCGGCGGCATGGAGAATGGCCACCCCGCCGACGGCCAGCGAGCGGGAGCCGTAGGTGTCCATGCCGTACGGCGACCGTCCGGTGTCGCCGTGGATCACCTCGATGTCCTCCACCGGGATGCCGAGCGAATCACTCGCGATCTGGCTCCACGCCGTTTCGTGTCCCTGACCGTGCGGGGAGGTCCCGGTGACCAGCTCGACCTTGCCGGTCGGCAGGATCCGGATCGTGCAGTGCTCCCAGCCGCCCGCGGCGTACCGGATGGCACCCAGCACTCGGGACGGGGCGAGCCCGCACATCTCGGTGAATGTCGAGATGCCAAGGCCCAGCTGGACGGGATCGTTCGACGCCCGACGCGCAGCCTGTTCGGCACGCAGCCCGTCGTAGTCGAACATCGCCATCGCCCGGTCGGTCGCGGCCTCGTAGTTGCCGCTGTCGTAGGTCAGGCCGGAGATCGTGTCGTAGGGGAACTCCTCGTGGGTGATCCAGTTCTTCCGACGCAGCTCCATCGGATCCATGTCCAGCTCGACCGCCAGCTCGTCGATGATCCGTTCGAGGGCGAAGGTGGCCTCCGGACGGCCGGCCCCGCGGTAGGCGTCGGTCGGCGTCGTGGTGGTGAACACGCCCTTGCACGTCCAGTCGTAGGCGTCCATCTTGTAGATGCCGTTGAACATGAACATGCCGAGCAGCGGCACGCCGGGGGTCAGCAGCTGCAGGTAAGCGCCCATGTTGGCGAGCAGTTCGACCTTCATCCCGAGGATCTTCCCCTCGCGGGTGGCGGCTATCTCAAGGTCCTGGATCTGGTCTCGGCCGTGATGGGTGGCGACCATGTTCTCGCTGCGGGTCTCCGTCCATTTCACCGGCCGGCCGAGCCGGTTGGCGATCACCGTCGCGAGGATCTCCTCGCGGTAGAACTGCAGCTTCGCACCGAACCCGCCGCCGACGTCCGGGGCGATGATCCGCAACTTGTTCTCCGGGATGCCGGTGGTCAGCGACATCAGCACCCTGATGACGTGCGGGATCTGCGTCGACGACCAGATCGTCAACTCCCCGCTGGTGCCCATCGGGGACGCCACCACCGCCCTGGTCTCCATCGGCGACGGGATCAGCCGCTGGTTGATGAAGCGCCGCTTGACCACCACATCGGCGTCGGCGGCCGCCTTCTCGTAGTCCCCGCAGGGGTGGTGCATCGTGTAGCAGTGGTTGGTGCCGGCCGAGGAGTGGACCAGCGGCGCACCAGGGGCCAGCGCCGCCTCCATGTCGACGACGGCCGGCAGCGGGTCGTAGTCGACCTCGATGGCCTCTACCGCGTCGGCCGCCAGGTAACGCTCGGTGGCCAGCACCACCGCGACGCAGTCGCCCACGTGCCGGACCTCGCCGACGGCCAGGGCTGGGAACTCGGGCATCACGATGTCCTCGACCACCGGCCAGACGCAGATCACCTTGGCGTTGTCATCGCCGAGTTCCGCCGCGCTGAACGCGGCCACCACCCCGGGCATGGCAAGGGCGGCAGTGAAGTCGATCCGGCTGATCTTGGCGTGCGCGTACGGGCTGCGGACGATCTGCATGTGCAGGGTGCCAGGCAGCTGGATGTTGTCGGTCCAATTGGTCATTCCGGTCAGCAGCCGGCCGTCCTCCTTGCGACGCAGGGACTGGCCGATCGACGGGGTGGTGACCGCGGGGTGGTCGGCGATGTCGGTCATCGTGCCGCCTCCTCGAGGGTGGAATCCTGCGCGCCCGCTGCTTTCATCAGACCGGCGGCGTGCGCCACCGACTTCACGATGTTCTGATAGCCCGTACAACGACAGATGTTGCCTTCCAACCCTTCCCGGATTTCGAGGTCGGTCGGGTCTGGGTTCTCCGAGAGCAGGTCGACCGCGGCCAGTACCATCCCCGGGGTGCAGTAGCCGCACTGCAGGCCGTGGCATTCCTTGAACGCGGTTTGCACCGGATGCCACGCGCCGTTGGCGAGTCCCTGGATGGTGGTGATGGTGCTGCCGTCCGCCTGCACGGCCAGCACGCTGCAGGACTTCACGCTGCGACCGTCGAGCAGCACGGTGCACGCACCGCAATTGGAGGTGTCGCACCCGATCGGGGTGCCGACCAGTCCGAGTCTTTCGCGCAGCCAGTGCACGAGGAGAAGCCGGGGTTCGACCTCATCCTCCCGCTGGACGCCGTCCACAGTGACGCCGATCCGAGCCATACTTCGCCCACCCATCGATCCGAGGTTTCGCGGCGGCGTCGGGTAACGCCGACATTCGGACCGTAGGACCATTCGGGGGAATACGCACGCTAAAGGATCAAAGTCGCTTCTGGACCGATTCCGTAACGGAGCGAGGGACTGCCGACCGTCATCGGCGTCGTACGGCCGGTGATCAAGGCCCCCCGGGTGCGTTGCTGCCGCTACTGCGGTGGGCCGGTCCGGCCGGCTGCCTTGCGCGCCTGCTTCTCCCGCTTGGCCCTCAGGTCGCGTTCCCGCGCGGCGGCCTTCTGCCGGTCGATGATCTCCAACCGGCCCAGCGGGCGCTCCGGTTCGGCCAGCTCACTTTGCGGTCGCAGCACCGGTGGCGGCGCGGCGGGCGTCGGCGGCGGCGGGCCGTAGGTCGCATGCAGCTCGCGCACCTTTTCCAGCGCGGTGACCGCCCGGCCGCGATCCATCGCCTGGATCGCCATCAAGCGGCTTGATCTCGTCATCGGGCATCAGCACCTGCGCCCAGGGCGCGCCCTGCGGATACGCCACCCGGACCACCAGCTGCCACGGCACGAATTGCTCGCCCAGCACGTTCCGGATCCACAGGCCGCTTCGGTCCACCCGCAGCCGGGGCCGGGCGGCCGTCATGATCACCCCGCCGAGCACCAGCCCGACCCCGATCAGCCCCACCTGATCCGTGGTCCGGAACTCGACGCCCTCGTTGGTGTCCCGCAGCAGCAGCCCGATCACCACCATCGCGGCAATCGCCAGGCCGGCCGCGATCGACGCCAGGATGGTGATCTTCCGCGGCCGGACCTGCAGCAGGATCGGCCCGGTCGGCTCAGTCGGCTCGGTGAGTTCGGCCGGCCCGGTCGGTTGTCCGGCGGACTCGGTCATTTCCCGAAGCCCATCCGTCCGCCGACGGACGCGCAGCCCCTTCAGCACCAGCGCGGTGGCCAGGGCGGCGGACATCGCCTCTGCGCCCTTGTCCTCGGCCGACCCCGGCCCGCCGCAGCGGGCCACGGCCTGCTCCAGCGTGTCGCAGGTCAACACGCCGTTTCCGATGGGGACGCCGGAATCCAGTGCGACCCTGGTGATTCCGGCGGTCACCGAGTCGCACACGTAGTCGAAATGCGGTGTGCCGCCGCGGATCACCACGCCGAGCGCGACCACGGCGTCATGCGAGGTGGCCAACGCCTGCGCGACCACCGGCAATTCCAGCGCCCCCGGCACCCGGACCACCGTCGGGGTGGTCGCGCCGGCCGCCGTGGCCAGCCAGACCGCCCGCTCGAGCAGCGTGTCGGTGATCGCGCCGTGCCAGGAGGTCGCCACCACCCCGACCCGCAGGCCCTGGGCCTTCGGGATCTCCAACGCCGGCCGTCCGTCGCCACTCATCTGCTTTGCCGCTCCCTCTTGCTCTTGCTGGCTACGCGTGGCCCTCGCCGTACAGCGCGTCCAGGCCGTCGAGTTCATGTCCCATCCGGTCCCGCTTCGTGGTCAGGTAACGCATGTTCTCCGGGTTCGCCGACACCGGCAGCGCGACCCGGCCGCTGATCGTCAACCCGTAGCCCTCCAGCCCGGCGCGCTTGGCCGGGTTGTTGGTGAGCAGCCGCATGGACTTGATGCCGAGGTCGGCCAGCACCTGGGCGCCGGTGCCGTACTCGCGGGCGTCGTTCGGCAGGCCCAGCTGGAGGTTCGCATCCACGGTGTCCGCGCCCTGATCCTGCAGCTCGTAGGCCCGGAGCTTGTCCAGCAGGCCGATGCCGCGACCCTCGTGACCGCGGATGTACAGCACCACGCCGCGGCCCTCGACGGCGACCGCATGCAGCGCGGCATGCAGCTGCGGTCCGCAGTCGCAGCGCAGTGAGCCGAGGACGTCACCGGTCAGGCATTCGGAGTGCACCCGGACCAGCACGTCCGTGCCGTCCCCGATGTCGCCGTAGACCAGCGCGATCAGCTCGCGGTTGGTGACGGTGCTGATGTAGCCGACGGCCTGGAACACGCCCTGCGGCAGCGGCAGCCGGGCCTGCGCGACCTTGCGGATCTGCACCTCGCGCTGCCGCCGGTAGGCGATCAGGTCGGCGATGGAGATCAGCGCCAGCCGGTGCCGGCGGGCGAAAACCCGCAGCTCGGGCAGCCGGGACATGCTGCCGTCGTCGTTCACCACCTCGCAGATCGCGCCGGCCGGGCGCAACCCGGCGAGCGTGGCCAGGTCGACGGCGGCCTCGGTGTGCCCGGGACGGACCAGCACCCCGCCCTCGCGGGCCCGCAGCGGGAAGACGTGGCCAGGCCTGGTCAGGTCGTCCGAGGTGGTCGCCGGGTCGGCCAGCAGCCGTGTCGTCTCGGCCCGATCGGCTGGCCGAGATACCCGTCGTGGTGCCTGTTCTTCGCGTCCACCGACACGGTGTACGCGGTGCCCTTGCGGTCCTGGTTGACCCGGTACATCGGCGGCAGGTCGAGTCGCTCGCAGTCCGGCCCGGTCAGCGGCACACACAGCACGCCGGAGGAGTACCGGATGGTGAACGCGACCAGCTCGGGGGTGGCGAGTTCGGCGGCGAAGATCAGATCGCCCTCGTTCTCCCGGTCCTCGTCGTCGACCACGATGACGGCCCGGCCGGCGGCGATCTGCGCGACGGCGAAGTCGATCGTGTCGAACCCGGCAGGCGTCTTCTCCCTGGCCGGGTCCCATGGGATCGTCGTGGCGGTGACGCGCCTCGTCGGGGTCGACCGGAATCCCGGCTCGGCCGTAATCCCGGTCGTCCGTGTCGGGTGCAGCGGTGTCGGTTGCTGCGGGCGTGGTGCTGGTCATGCGCTCTCCCGATCCCTGGCCGCAAGCAGCCGTTCGACGTACTTGGCAACCACATCGACCTCGAGGTTCACCCGATCGCCGACCCGGACCGCGCCGATCGTGGTGGCCGCCCTGGTCTCCGGGATGACGCCGATGCCGAACTCGGCGCCGTCGTCGTTGTCCACCACGTCGATCACGGTGAGCGAAATCCCGTCCACCGCGACCGCGCCCTTGCCGGCCAGGTAGCGGGCGACGTCCGGCCCGACGGCGATCCGGATCTCGTCATACGCGGGATGCGCGATGCGGACCGTCACGACCCCGGTGCCGTCGACGTGCCCCTGCACGATGTGCCCGCCGAGCCGGGTCGCCGCGGTGACCGAGCGCTCCAGGTTGACCTGGTCGCCGGGCGCCAGCGTTCCGATGGTGGAGCGTTTGAGGGTCTCGGCCATGACGTCGACGGTGAAGGTGTCCGCGGACCGGTCGACCACGGTCAGACAGACCCCCGAGACGGCGATCGAGTCGCCGTGACCGGCGTCCTGGGTGACCAGCGGCCCGCGGACCGTGAGCCGGGCCGAGCCTCCGGCCGTCTTCAGCAGCATCGTTGACCCGGAGGTCGACGACCTCTCCGCGTTCCTCGACGATCCCGGTGAACATTTCAATTCCTCTCGATGTCCGGCGGCCGTGCCGCCGACGTTGGCTCCATACTGCCCGCCAAGGAGAATCAAGGCGTTAACCGGGATCAGGGCGCCGGCCGATGGCTGGCGGCGGTGGCGCGCAGGGCGGCGACCGCGGCGGCCGGGTCCTGCGCGGAGTAGACGGCCGACCCGGCGACGAAGCAGTCGGCGCCGGCCGCCGCGGCCTGCTCGATCGTCTCGGCGTTGATCCCGCCGTCGACCTGCACCACCACGGTCAGGTGCCCGGTGTCGACCAGGGTCCGGGCGCGGCGGACCTTGCCCATCATGTCCGCCATGAAGGACTGGCCGCCGAACCCCGGTTCCACCGTCATCACCAGCAGCGTGTCGTAGTGCTTGAGCGCCTCGATCCAGTCGTCCAGGTCGGTGCCGGGCTTGAGCGACAGCCCGGCCTTCGCCCCGGCCGCCCGCAGGTTCGCGGCCATCGAGATCGGGTCGGCGACGGCCTCCGCGTGCACCGTGACGTTGTACGCACCGGCCTCGGCGTAGCCGACCGCCCACCGATCCGGGTCGGTGATCATCAGGTGGCAGTCGATCGGGATGTCGGTGGCCTTGAGCAACGACTCGACGACCGGCAGTCCGATGGTGAGATTCGGCACGAAGTGGTTGTCCATCACGTCGACGTGCAGCCAGTCCGCGCCGGCCACGGCGGCCGCCTCGTCGGCGAGGTGCGCGAAGTCGGCGTTCAGGATGCTGGGCGCGATCAGCGGCGCTGCGTGTTTGCGGGGTGCCGGACGGTCGGATGCGATCTGGGAAGCCACGGTTGCAGAGCCTATCGACCCCGCAACGACCTGCTGGGTCAGTCCCGCTTGCGCAGCATCGCCAGGAACATGCCGTCGGTGCCGTGCCGGTGCGGCCAGAGCTGGACCGTCGGGCCGTCGCCGAGGTCCTCGACCCCCGGCAGCAGACCGCGGGCGTCGATCAGCTCCAGGCTCTCGGGACGGCGGTCGATCACCCCGGCCGTCTCGGCCAGGTGCGGCGAGCACGTCACGTACGCCACCAGCCCACCCGGCCGGACCAGCCGGGCCGCGGAGTCGAGGAGTTCGCGTTGCAACGTCACCAGGTCAGCGACGTCGGAGGGCTGCCGCCGCCAGCGGGCCTCCGGCCGCCGGCGCAGCGCGCCGAGGCCGGTGCAGGGCGCGTCCAGCATCACCCGGTCGAACGACGCCGCCGGCAGCCCGGGGTCGCGGCCGTCGGCGGTGTGCACCCGCACCGGCAGGCCCCGGACCGTCTGCCTGACCAGGTCGGCGCGGTGCGGGGTGATCTCCACCGCGTCCACCTCGGCGCCGCGCTCCGCGGCCAGCGCGCCGAGCAGGCCCGGCCTTGCCGCCCGGGCCGGCGGCCAGGTCGAGCCAGCTGCGGTCGGGCCCGGTCAGCGGGGCCGTCGCCAGGGCGGTCGCGACCAGCTGCGAGCCCTCGTCCTGCACGGCCGCCCGGCCGTCCGCGACGGCCCGGATCGCGCCCGGGTCGCCGCCCTCGAGGTAGACGCCGAACGGCGAGTACAGCGCCGGGATGCCGCCCGATGCCTCGACCAGCTCGTCCCGGTCGATCCGGCCGGGCCTGGCCACCAGGTGCACGGCCGGTGGCTCGTCGTCGGCGCGCAGCGCACCTTCCAGCTCGTCGCCGCGCTGCGCGTCCCAGCGCGTCGTTCAAGGCGCTGACGATCCACCGCGGATGCGACACCGCCATGGCCAGATAGCCGAGCGGGTCCTGGGTCCGGTCGGGGGCCAGCCGGTCGATCCAGGTGTCCAGGTCCGCGTCGGCGATCCGCCGCAGCACCGCGTTGACATACCCGGCGCCGCCGGGCTTGTCGCTGGCCCGGACCAGGTCGACGGTCGCCGACACGGCGGCGTGCGGCGGGATCCGGGTGCGCAGGATCTGGTAGGCGCCCAGCCGCAGGGCGTCGATCACCACCCCGTCCAGCTCGGCGATCGGCCGGTCGCCGCAGGCCGAGATGACGGCGTCCAGCTGGCCGAGTGCCCGGCAGCTGCCGTAGGACAGTTCGGTGGCCAGCGCCGCGTCCCGGCCGGACAGGCCGCGCTCGTTCAGGATGCCGGGCAGCGTCAGGTTGGCGTACGCGCCCCGGGACCGGACCGCGGCGAGCAGGTCGAGCGCGGCCTGCCGGGCCGGGTCGGGCTCGGGTGGCTTGCGGGTCGGCGGCCGTCGGGGCGGCCCGCTGGGTCCGCGTTGCCGGTTCCGGTCGGGCTGGCCAGCGGTCGGCCGGCCGCTGCGTTTCCGATTCGGGTTCGTCACTGGCGTCGCCGGCTCTTGCCGGGTCATGACAGCACCGTTCCGGCCGCCGGGCGGACCCCGCGGGCCCAGTCGGCGGCCGGCATCGGCCGCCGGCCCGGCGGCGTCAGCCGGCCGAGCCGGACCGCGGTGGTGGCGGTGCCGACCAGCACCTCCGACTTCCCGGCGGCCAGCTCACCGGGCTTCAGATCGGTCCGCTCGTCCACCGTGACCGGCCCGAGAACGATGCGCCCCCATGGTGAATCGGTCCAGGCGCCGGGTTCGGGGGTCACCGACCTGATCAGCCGGTCGATGCCGATCGCGGGCGCCGACCAGTCCACCCGGGCATCGGCCACGGTGACCTTGCCGGCGTAGGACACCCCCTCCGCCGGCTGCGGGCGGGCCACGATCGAGCCGTCGGCGATGCCGTTCAGGGTGGCCAGCAACAGTTGCGCGCCGCCCACCGAGAGACGGTCGAGCAGGTCGCCGGCGGTGTCGGTCGGCCGGATGGTCTCGGTGATGACGCCGAACACCGGCCCGGTGTCCATGCCGGCCTCGAGCCGGAACGTGCTGGCGCCCGTGATGTCGTCACCGGCCCGGATGGCGGCCTGCACCGGGCTGGCGCCGCGCCAGGCCGGGAGCAGGGAGAAGTGCAGGTTCACCCAGCCGTGCGGCGGGATCGCCAGGATCGGCGGCGGCAGCAGCGCGCCGTAGGCGACGACGGCGGCCGCCTCGGGCGCGAGATCGGCGAGTTGCGCCCGGAACTCCTCGGTCTTCGCGGAGGCGGGAGTGAGCACCCGGATGCCCGGCCTTTCCCGCGAGTTCCGCCACCGGGGAGTCGGTCAATGCCCGGCCGCGCCCGCGGCGGGCGGGTGGCCTGGTGATGACGGCGGCGACCTCGTGCTCGGAGTCGAGCAGTGCGGCCAGCGACGGCACGGCTGCGGCCGGGGTGCCGGCGAAGACGATGCGCAGGGGGTCCTGCCTTCCGGTCGGGCGGGTTTCGCGTCAAGAGTGGACGCCGTAGATAGTGTCCACCGGCAGCGGCCCGGCGACGAACACGGGCGGCAGCCTGCTTGCAAGTCGCCAGGCGCAATCCAGACAGTGGCCCGATCCGGGTGTTTCCCGGGGCGGCCCATCAGGGAGGGGATGATCTTGACCGCGAAACGCCCGGACGGCCGACCGCTGGTCGGTGCCACCGTCCGGTTGGACCTGACGGTGCCGACGGACGGACCGGGACTGTTCGCCGCGCTCGACGACCCGCGGGTGTACGCCGCCGGATTCGGTGGCGGCCCGGCCGGTCGGCCGCGGACGGCGTCCGGAATGGACGCAGTCGTGGCCGCGGCGATCTCCGACCGACGCCGCGCGGCCGCGTATGTGGTCAGGCTCGTCGGCGACGGTCCGCTCGGCGCGGCCGGGACCATCGTCGGGACCACCTCGCTCGGTGACGAGTCGTTGCCGGACGAGCGGGTGCATCTGGGCTGGACGGCCTACTCCCCCAGCGTCTGGGCGACCGCGGTCAACCCGGAGTGCAAGCTGTTGTTGCTGGCGCACGCGTTCGACGACTGCGGATTCGGCCGGGTGAAGATCCAGACGGACAACCTGAACACCCGCTCCCAGGGCGCGATCGCCAGGCTCGGCGCGGTCCGGGAGGGCGTGTTGCGCCGCCATCAGGCGCGGGCGGACGGGTCCTTCCGGGACACCGTGGTGTTCTCGATCCTGCGGGACGAATGGCCCGGGGTGCGGGCCGGGCTGCTGAGCCGGCTGGCTCATTAGCAGGGGCTTAGTCGGCCGCGAGGTACGAGTCGGGCGCGATCCGATACAGAGATTCAGCCTGCCCGCCTTTGGCAGCATCTATTCGAATGACCACACTGCCCGCACGGCGGATGATGGCCGCATGGGTTTCTACGGAGATCGAGTGCTGCCGCGGATCATCGACGTCGCCTGCGGCGGCAAGCAGAGCGTTCCGCTGCGGCAACGGGTCTGCCAGGACCTGACCGGCGAGGTGGTGGAAATCGGATTTGGCAGCGGCAACAATGTCCCGTTCTACCCGGTCAACGTGACCAAGGTCGCGGCGATCGAGCCTGCTGACCTCGGGTGGAAGCTCGCGGACCAGCGTGTGCGCGAGACCGCCGTGCCCATCGAGCGCATGGGACTGGACGGAGAGAAATTGCCGTTCGCCGATAACAGCGTGGATTCGGCGCTATCGACTTGGACGCTCTGCACCATTCCCGATGCCACGGCCGCATTACTGGAGCTGCGCCGGGTGCTACGACCAGGCGGGAGATTCCATTTCGTCGAACATGGTCTGGCGCCCGACGAAAAGGTTCGTCGATGGCAATATCGAATGGAGCCATTGCACAAGGTGCTGCTTGGTGGTTGCCACGTCACCCGGCCGATCACCGACCTGATCACCACTGCCGGATTCAACATCACCGAGGTCGACACCTTCTACGAGGAGGGCGGCCCGAAGTACGCCGGCGCCATGTCGCTCGGCGTCGCCGTGAAGGACTGACGGGAGATGTGCGCGGGGCCCGCGAGACGACGGTGCCTCGCGGGTCGCAACTCGTTGACAGGCTGAGTTCATAGTCTAGACTCAGAACTATGCTGTCCAACCTCTCCACCACGCTCGGCGTCGTCGGCGAACGCTGGGCGCTGCTGGTGGTCCGTGAGGTGTCGATCGGGCTGCGCCGGTTCGACGACCTGCAGCTCGCCACCGGGGCACCGCGGGCCGTTCTCGCCGATCGGCTCCGCCGGCTGGTCGCGGCGGGCATCCTGTCCACCCGCTCGTACCGGGTGCCGGGCAGCCGGGAGCGTTCGGAGTACACGCTGACCGACGCCGGGTTCGACCTGGTGCCGTTGCTGGCCGCGATTTCCGACTGGGGTGAGCGGCATCTCGCGGCCGGCGAACAGTCCGACGTCGACTACCGACACGCCTCCTGCGGCGGCAAGGTCAGCGCCCGGCTGGTCTGCGAATGCGGCGAGGAACTGACGCCGCAGGGCCGGTTGGTCGCCCAGATCAACCGGTAGTCCCCGTGCTCGCCGACACCAGCCCTTTCGTTCCATGCCTTCGTTCCACCGCAATCCCACGGCAACCGTCAATCGATCGGAGAACCCCATGTCACTCGCCACCACCACCGACGCCACGTTCGATCAGGAGGTGCTGCAATCGCCGTCACCGGTGCTGGTGAAATTCACCGCCGACTGGTGCCCGCCCTGCTTCATGGTCGCCCCCGTATTGGACCGGATCGCCGTCGACGAGGCGGACCGCCTGCGGGTGGTGTCCGTCGACTACGACCTCAACCCGGAGATCAGTCAGCGCTACCACGTGCTCGGTCTGCCGACCATGGCCCTGTTCTCGCAGGGCGAGATGGTGGCCCGGATCGTCGGCGCCAAGCCGCGGACCGCGATCATGCGGGAACTCGAGCCGCACCTGGCACCGAGATAGACCCGGTCGGCGCAGTACGGGCGCGCTCAGAACAGGTCAAGCGGGTCGACCCGAATCCTGAGCCCGCCGCCCTCCTTTCGCGCCGAACGCCCGGCGGCGACCGTGTGCAGCGCCGCGCTCAAGGCCTTGCGCTGAGCCTGCGGGGCCCGGACCAGCGCCCGCAGTTGGGGCTCGTCCGGCGCTTCTGACGCGACGTCGCGCGCTTCGACCGGAACGCGTCGGACCCGCTGATCCGCCGGCCGACGCCCTTGCCCGCCGAGCCTTTCCGCGACTGGCCTTTTCGCGGTGGCGCCGAGAACTCGTCGTCGTGCAGGTCGTCCAGCGCGACCGGTCCGAGAATCTCGCCGCCGGGCGGAACGACCAGCCGGTCGACGGCGGCCAGCACCGAGTGCTCGTCACCCTCGATGGACGCCATCGCCACCGCCGGCGGAAACCCGAGCTCCCGGCGGGCCGCGAGCTCCGCGGCGGCGTGGCCCTCGGGATCCCAGCGGATCAGCGCCTGCACGACGGGCACCGACGCATCCGTGCCGACGATCACCCGCCCCCCGGCCGAGGCCGGTCGGACCAGCGTCGCGGCGGCCATCCACCTGCGCAGCGTCTCCTCCGCGGCCCGCAGGTCGGGGCGGCCCAGCATGGCCGGTCCATCGAGCAGCAGCGCAGCGCCGTACCCGCCGGCCGCGATCGGTTCGGCGCCGGGCGTCGCGATGACCACGGCCGGTGCGTCCGGCAACGGTCGCCCGCACCTTCGGCCCGGAGGAATTGATCACCGGGACGCCCGGAAAGGCCCGGCCGATCTCCTCGGCCGTCCGGCCGGCACCCAGCGACACCGCCCGCAGCTCGTCGGAACCGCAAGCACCGCAACGAAAGTGAGCCTCAGGCGACGCCGCACCACCGGCAGCCCAGCAGCCCGCCGGGACCGGACAGCGCCAGCGGACCGCGGCAGTGCCGGCACTGGGCCCGGCGACGGCAGCGGGTGCAGGCGAGCACCGGCACGTACCCCCGTCGGGGCACCTGAACCAGCACCGGTGCGCCGTTCTCCAGCGCCGCCCGGGCGGCGGCGAACGCCGGCCGGCGAGAGCCGCGCGCGGGCGGCCGCGGAGTCGGCGCCGGTCGAATAGTCGTCGCCGGCGGCCTCGATCCGCGGCGCGGCCGCACGCACGCTGCGCGCGCTCGGCCACGATCGGACGCGCCCAGCCGCTCTCCACCAGCAGTTGGGCCTCCGCGGTGCGGGCGAAGCCGCCGACCAGCAAGGCGCACGGGCGGGCCACCGAGCGCAGCATCAGCACCTCACGGGCGTGCGGATAAGGGGCGCGCGGCTCGATCAGCAGGTCGTCGCCGTCATCGAAGACGGCCACCAGCCCGAGGTCGGCCACCGGCGCGAAGACCGCCGCCCTGGTGCCGGCGACCACCTTGATCTCGCCGCGGCTGACCGCCAGAAACCGCCGGTACCGTTCGGCCGGGCCGAGATCCGCGGACAGCGTGACGTGCCGCCCGCCGCCGAGCGCGGCGGTCAGCGCGGCATCCAGCCGGGCCAGGTCACGGGCGTCCGGAACGATCAGCAGCGCCCCGCGGCCCGCGTCCGCGGCGACCGCCGCGGCCGCGGCGAGCAGCGCCGGCCAGTCCTCACCGGGCAGCGCCTGCCACACCGCACGGGCCGGGCGGCGTTCGCGGACGGCATTGAGAAAGGCCGGGCCGGCCGGGTACCGGCGCCAGCCTGCGCGGCGGCCGGAGGTTGTCACCGGCACCAGGCTCGGACCGATCGCCGTGGCGGCAGAGTCCCGCGCTGCGACCGGTGCCGGGCTCGACGCAGCCCGCCCGGCCGCCGGTAGCGCGACACGGCTCGTCCGGCTCGCTGCGTCACGACCGGCTCCACCCCGCTCGCCGTGGCGCCGACGTCGGCCGGCTCGCTGGGCGGCGGCCTCCCCCTCGGTCCTGGCGTGCCGCGGCGGCACGGCCAGCCGCAACACGTCCGCGATCGACCCCGCGTACCGGTCGGCGACGGCCCGTGGCCAGCTCGGCCACCTCGGGCGTCAGCACCTGCTCGGCGGACACCACCCGTTCCACGAAGCCGAGCCGACCCGGATGCTCCGACTCGCGCCAGCCGCTGCCACGAGGTATCCGTTGACCAGGCGTCCGGCGAACCGCACCCGCACCCGGGTGCCGGGCTGGGCGGCGGCGCTGTCCGGCTCGGCGACCAGGTAGTCGTACGGCCGGTCCAGGTGCGCGAGCGGAACGTCGACCAGCACCCTGGCCACCGGCAGCACGTCCGCCGGGACCCGCGCGCCCGCGGTCGTCTCCGGCGGCGCGGCGGGTCCCGCGCGGGTGCGGCGCATGCCATCTGGATATCAGACCCACCGTCAGCGCCGTCCGGCATCCATCGGTGGTGCCACGCGCCACTCGCGCGGATGAAGTGGGTGACTCCTGTCACACCGTCCCAAAACGTCACGTGCCGCGTCGCGCACGCGATCCGCGCGGGCAGAGCGTGCGGCCGAGGCGACGCAGGGTCAGATGCCCAGCACCGACTTGAGGTCGGCGGCCCGGTCGATGTTCTCCCAGGGCAGGTCGACGTCGGTCCGGCCGAAGTGCCCGTAGGCGGCGGTCTGCGCGTAGATCGGGCGCTTGAGGTCCAGGTCGCGGATGATCGCGGCCGGGCGGAGGTCGAAGACCTCGCGGATGGCGCCGGCGATCTTCTCCGGGTCGACCTGCTCGGTGCCGAAGGTCTCCACGAACAGCCCCACCGGCGACGCCTTGCCGATCGCGTACGCGACCTGCACCTCGATCCGGTCGGCCAACCCGGCGGCGACCGCGTTCTTGGCCACCCAGCGCATCGCGTAGGCGGCCGAGCGGTCGACCTTCGACGGGTCCTTGCCGGAGAAGGCGCCGCCGCCGTGCCTGGCCATCCCGCCGTAGGTGTCGACGATGATCTTGCGGCCGGTCAGCCCGGCGTCACCCATCGGACCGCCGATGACGAACCGGCCGGTCGGGTTGACCAGCAGCCGGTAGTCCGAGACGTCGATGTCCAGCAGCGCCAGCTCCGGCTCGACGACCTGCTCGCGGACGTCGACGGCGAGCAGCTGATCGAGGTCGATGTTCTCGGCGTGCTGGCTGGACACCACGACCGTGTCCAGCCGCACCGCGCGGTCGCCGACGTACTGGATCGTCACCTGGGTCTTGCCGTCCGGCCGCAGGTACGGCACGGCGCCGGACTTGCGGACCGCGGACAGCCCGCGGGACAGCCGGTGGGCGAGCGCGATCGGCAGCGGCATCAGCTCCGGGGTGTCGGTGCAGGCGTAGCCGAACATCAGGCCCTGGTCGCCGGCGCCCTGCCGGTCGAGCAGATCATCGATCTCCTCGGCGGAGTGCACCCGGGTCTCGTAGGCCGTGTCCACGCCCTGCGCGATGTCCGGGGACTGCGCGCCGATGGCCACGTTGACGCCGCAGGACGCGCCGTCGAAACCCTTGGCCGACGAGTCGTACCCGATGCCGAGCACGGTTTCCCGGACGATCGTCGGGATGTCGGCGTAGGCGCTGGTGGTCACCTCGCCGGCGACATGCACCTGACCGGTGGTGACCATGGTCTCCACCGCGACCCGGCTCTCGGGATCCTGCCGGAGCAGCTCGTCCAGGATCGCGTCGCTGATCGCGTCACAGATCTTGTCGGGGTGGCCCTCGGTCACGGACTCGGAGGTGAAAAGGCGGGAGGTCACGGCTGGGTTCTCCTACGTGATGGTTGAGGACAGATATCTCTTGGCTGGGTCGATGCCGCTCGGTGGAACTGCGACGTCATCTGGTGGCAACACTGTGGGACAGGTGCGCCGACCCTACGCGATGCGGCATCGGGTACCGGTCATTCCGGACGCTCGCGCGTGTGATCGAGTCGTCGCGCGATCGCGTCACACACCGCAGCCGCCAGCACCGTTTTCGGGCCGAACGGTATCTGCACCGGCCGTGATCCGTCGGCGGACAGGATCGCGCCGGCGTTGTCGGCGACCTCGAAGGCCCGTCCGCCATCCACCCGGTTCACCACCAGCAGGTCACAACCCTTGCGGGCCAACTTGTCCCGGGCGTAGTCGAGCACGGAGCCGTGCTCGTCACCGGTCTCCGCGGCGAACCCGACGACCACGGCCGGACGATCCGGGCCGGGCGCGGCGATGCCCACCAGGATGTCCGGATTCTGCACCAGCGCCAGCGGCGCCGGCTCCTGGCCGGCCCGTTTCTTGATCTTCGTCGCGCCCAGGCTGGCAGGCCGGAAATCGGCGACCGCCGCCGCCATCACCACCGCGTCGGCACCCGCGGTGAGCTTGGTCATGGCGAGCTGCAGGTCGCGGGCGTCCCGCACCGGCACCACGGTGACGGCCGGCGGATCGGGCAGCGCCACGTTGGCCGAGACCAGGGTGACGTCGGCGCCACGGGCGGCCGCGACCAGGGCGAGGGCGTAGCCCTGCCGGCCGGAGGACCGGTTGCCGAGATAGCGGACCGGATCGAGCGGCTCCCGGGTGCCGCCGGCGGAGATCACGACGCGCCGACCGGCCAGGTCGCGGGGCAGCGCGGTCGGGTTCCGCAGCAGCAGGTCGGCCAGCGCCTCGAGGTGCTCCGGCGTCCGGCAGCCGGCCGGCCCCCGAGTCGGCACCGGTCAGCCGGCCGACCGCGGGATCGACCACGACCACGCCGCGGGCCCGCAGGGTTGCCACGTTGGCTGACGGTCGCGGGGTGGGTCCACATCTCGGTGTGCATGGCGGGCGCCATCAGCACCGGCGCCCTGGTCACCAGCAGGGTCGCGGTCAGCAGGTCGTCGGCCCGGCCGGCGGCGGCCCTGGCCAGCACGTCAGCGGTGGCCGGGGCGATCACCACCAGGTCGGCGTGCTGCCCGGTCGCGACGTGCGCGACGCTGGGAATGTCGGTGAACACGTCGGTGGCCACCGGGTGACCCGGACAGGGCCTCCCAGGTGGCGGCGCCGACGAACTTCAGCGCCGAAGCGGTGGGCACGACGGTGACGTCGGCGCCGCCGGCGCGCAGCCGGCGGACCAGCTCGCAGGACTTGTAGGCGGCGATGCCGCCGCCGACGCCCAGCACGACCCGGGGCGCGGGACCCCGATCCGCGACAGGCGTCATCGGTGGGGCGTCATCGTCGACCTGGTCCGTCTGCACGTATTCGGGCCGGGTCACTCGCCTTCGGTGTGGGTGAGCAGGCCGGCGTTGATCTCGCGCAGCGCGATCGACAGCGGCTTCTCCTTGGGCAGCGGCTCGACCAGCGGGCCGACGTACTCGAGCAGGCCCTCACCGAGCTGTGCGTAGTAGTCGTTGATCTGCCGAGCGCGCTTGGCGGCGTAGATCGACAGGCCGTACTTGGAGCTGGTCCTGGTGAGCAGCTCGTCGATCGGCGGGTAGGTGATGCCCGCCGCCGCGATGGCCGCGGCGGTGGGCGCGCCGGTGTCCGCTGAATTGCTCATGGAATATTGCTCCTGGTTCATCTGACTGAGCGCGGCGGGCGTCCGCTGGTGGCGTTCAAGAAATGGCCCGGAGGTGCCCTTGCCCGGACGTGCCAACTACGGTCCCGCGGCTGGGCGGGACGACCGTACTCAGCGCACGGGCGAACCAGGGCGCGACTCAGCCATCAACTGTACCAAGCCGGCGGCGGCTGACTTCACGTCGGTGTTGACCACGGTGTGGTCGAACTCGCTTTCGGCGGCCAATTCGTCGCGCGCCGCCGACAGCCGGGCCTGCCTGGTGGCCTCGTCCTCGGTGCCCCGGCCGACCAGTCGGCGGGCCAGTTCGTCGAAGGACGGTGGCGCCAGGAAGATCAGCACGGCCTCGGCGCCCAGGCCGGGAGCCGCCCGCACCTGGCGGGCGCCCTGCACCTCGATCTCCAGCAGCACGTCCTCACCGGCCGCGAGGCGCTCCTCGACCGGATCGCGGGGAGTGCCGTACCGGTTCCCGGCGAAGTGCGCGTGTTCGAGCAGCCGCTCCCGGTCGATGAGCTCGACGAACTGCTCGTCGGTGACGAAGTGATAGTTCACCCCGTCGACCTCGCCCGGTCGTCGCCGGCGGGTGGTCGCCGACACCGAGTACCACAGCCCCGGCAGCATCGCGCGGATCTGCTCCAGCACCGTGCTCTTGCCGACCCCGGACGGCCCGGACAGCACGAACAGCCGGCCGCGGGGCGGGTCGGCCGCGCCAGCCTGGCCGCCGGCAGCCGACAACTGCGCCTCGTCAGATGGCCGCGCCACGGCCTTTCTCAGTAACCGAACTCGTTCAGCAGGGCCGCCCGTTGCCGCTCGCCCAGGCCCCGCACCCGGCGGCTCGGCGCGATCTCGAACTGCTCCATCAACGCGGCGGCGCGCACCTTGCCGACGCCCGGCAGCGCCTCGAGCAGCGCGGACACCTTGAGTTTCGCCAACGCCTCGTCGCTCTCCGCGTCGACCAGCACCTGCTTGAGCGTCGTTCCGCCCCGCTTGAGGCGCTCCTTGAGTTCGGCTCGGGATCGTCGGGCGGCCGCGGCCTTCTCCAGAGCCGCAGCGCGCTGCTCATCGGTCAATTGGGGCAGAGCCACGTCGGTCTCACTTCTTTCCGGATGTGAACGATGGGTCGATTGGGGCCGATCGATCCAGCTGGCCCCGTCAGTGCGTCACGAGTGGGTTCTGTGCTGGCAGTCAGATGCGAACCTACCCAGGCCGGACGCGAGCGGCAAACACCGGGCCCGCGCCCAGGCCGTTATGGGGTCGGGTCCTCGGGCAAATCGGCGGAGGGCGGATCGCCGGCCTGGCCCGTCCCGCGGTCCGGGTCGGCCTTCGGCTCGGTGCGCAGCGAGCGGCGCTCGCCGGGTTGGCGTTTGATCTCGGCCACCCAACCCGAGTCTTCTTCGGCCTGCCAGGTCGCCTTGATCTCCTCCTGGGTGAGCGCGAGGCCGTGACCTTCCCGCCGACCGACCAGCGAGTGCCGCCGCCCGTAGACGAAGTAGACGATGACGCCGATTGCCATCCAGACCAGGAACCGGATCCAGGTGATGGCGGTCAGGTTGATCATCAACCAGAGGCAGGCCAGCACGGACAGGATCGGCACCACCGGCATGAACGGCACCTTGTACGACCGCTCCAGGTCCGGCCGGGTCCGCCGCAGCACGATGACCCCGATCGAGACCAGCACGAAGGCGAACAGGGTGCCGACGTTCACCATCTCCTCGAGCACGCCGATGTCGGAGAAGCCGGCGATGACGGCCACCCCGACCCCGACGCCGATGGTGATCCGGGCCGGGGTGCCGCGCTTCTCGTCGACCGTGGCCATCCCGCGCGGCAGCAGACCGTCCCGGCTCATCGCGAAGATGATCCGGCTCTGCCCGAGCATGCAGCACCAGCACCACGGTGGTGAGTCCGGCCAGCGCGCCGATGGCGATGAAGTTCGCCGCCCAGTCGACGCCGATGTTGGTGAAGGCGGTGGCCAGCGTGGCCTTGTCGTTGTCGTAGCTGCCGTCGGGCTGCAGCGGGCCCAGCTGGTTGTACGGCTGCATGCCCGTCAGCACGATGGTGACCAGCACGTACAGCACGGTGACGATGGCCAGCGAACCGAAGATGCCGCGGGGCAGGTCCCGCTTCGGGTTCTTCGTCTCCTCGGCGGCCGTGGCGACGACGTCGAAACCGATGAACGCGAAGAACACCAGGGACGCGGCCGCGAGCACGCCGTACAACCCGAACGAGGACGGCGCCGCGCCGGTGAACAACTGCAGCAGCGGCTGCTCGAGCCCGGTCTTGGTGCCGGCCTCCGACGGCACGTTGGCCGGGATGAACGGCGAGAGGTTCGACGCGTTGAAGTAGAAGAACCCGACGATGATGACCAGCAGCACGATGGCCACCTTGATCCCGGTGATGACCATGTTGGTGCGGGCCGAGAGCTTGGTGCCGAGCACCAGGATCCAGGTGATCACCGCGACGATCAGCACCGCGCCCCAGTCGAAGTTGAGCGGGCCGAGGCTGATCGTGGTCTCCAACGAGCCACCGAACTGGGTGAACAGGTTGCCCAGGTAGAGCGACCAGCCCTTGGACACCACCGACGCGCCGAGCGCGAGTTCGAGCACCAGGTCCCAGCCGATGATCCAGGCGATCAGCTCACCGAGGGTGGCGTAGGAGAACGTGTACGCCGAGCCGGCGACGGGCACCGTCGAGGCGAACTCCGCGTAACACATGGCGGCCAGCCCGCAGGCGACGGCGGAGATCACGAACGCGATCGACACGGCCGGGCCGGCCGTGGTCGCGGCGACCCGGGCGGTCAGCGTGAAGATGCCGGCCCCGATCACCACGGCGACGCCGAAGATCGTCAGGTCCCAGGCGGACAGCGTCCGCTTGAGCTTGTGCCCGGGTTCGTCGGTGTCCTGGATGGATTGTTCGACCGATTTGGTCCGAAACAAGTCGCTCATGGTCAACCTTTCCAGCGCTGGAGGTCGTCAGGAACGCTAGTACCCAGCCGCGGGGCTTGTACGCCAACGCACCGAGCGTCAGCGCGGGCCCACCGGGGCCAGCCCGTCCGTCGCCCGGAAGGCGGTCCCGGCCCCGCTCACCCACACCGGGCCGTCGGCCGCCGCGATCCACACCGACCGCCCGCGCGGAACCGTCAGCTTCCGGCCGGCGGAGTCGCACGACCTCGAGCTCACCCGTCGACGACGAGCAGCACCTGCGGCCCGTCATGGGTGATCTCCAGGGGCACTGCCGTCGTCGTCAGCCGGGACAGCCGGAACTCCATGGCCGGGGTCGGGTAGACCGCCTCGCCGCTGCGGCCCGGATCGCCGTGCAGCACCTGGACATCACCGGGGGTGAAGTCCAGCACCTTCATCAGCTCGGGCACGTCGACGTGCTTGGGGGTGAGGCCGCCGCGCAGCACGTTGTCGGAGTTCGCCATGATCTCGATGCCGACCCCGGAGAGATAGGCGTGCAGGTTCCCGCCCGGCAGGTACAGCGCCTGGCCGGGCTGCAGGGTGATCCGGTTGAGCAGCAGCGAGGCGAGCACGCCCGGGTCGCCGGGATACCGCTCACCCAGCGCCAGCGCCGTCCGGTACTCGGCGGTGAACTCGCCGCCGGCACGCACCCGCTCCACACATGCCGTCAGCACCGCGGACAGCAGCGGTTGCAGCGTCACCGACGGAATCGTGATGATCGAGGAGAACAACGCCCTGGTGCCGTCCCGATCCGGCTGGCCGGAGAGCAGTCCCAGGTAATGGTCGAGCTGCGGCACGCCGAGCGCGGCCAGCAGCCGCACGGTGGCCGACGGTTCCCGGAATCCGCACAGTGCGTCGAATTCGGTCAACGCGCAGATCAGTTCCGGCTTGTGCCAGCTGTCCCGGTAGTTGCGCTGCGGTGAGGACAGCGGTATCCCGAGCGATTCCTCGAGCGCGAACCCGCGAGCCGCCTGGTCCGCCGACGGGTGGGCCTGCAGGGACAGCGGCTCCGCGGCGGCCAGCACCTTCAGCAGGAACGGCAGCCGGGAATCGAACTCCGCGTGCGCCCGGGCGCCGAGCGTCGCCACCGGATTCGCCGCGATGACGTCGGCCAGCGACCGCTCGCCGTCGTCCTGCACCAGCATGGAGGAGTCCGCGGGGTGCGCACCGATCCACAGCTCGGCCTGCGGATGCGGCGACGGACTGGGTTCGCCGGTGAGTTCGGCGATCGCCGTCCGGGATCCCCAGGCGTACGGCCGGATCCGGTTGTGCATCAGCTCCACGAACCGGACTCCCTCTCGCTCCAGGCGGACCGTGCCCTGGGAGACGGCAGATGCTGCGCCGGCCCGGCCGGCCCGACCGAGCCCGTCCGGGACGTCGATCGGTGGGCGGGCCCTGGTCAGCAACCCGAGATACACGGCGGCGAAGTCGATCCGGCTGATCATGGCCACCGTCCAGGCGAAGGCATCCCTGCCCACCGGATCGGACGCTCCAGGGCGGGAGCTCCAAGTCGGCAGTCCCGGCGTTGGGCAGTTCCTCCGGTCCGATGCTCATCGCCCGCGGCAACGTCGCCTCCAGGGCGGCCGCCAGCGGGGAGCGCGGATGCGGTACCGGGACGGCGCGCAGCGACCCGATGGGCTCCGGCGCCGCCAGAGCCGACCCGGGGAGCGGCCCGGCGGCCGAATGCGCGGACGGCCCGACGACCAGGACGCTGCTGATCTGCTGGCCTGGCTCCGGAGTCGTCGTCGTAGGGGTCGTAAAAGACTCCGGCCGACGCGCCCGTAGCCCTGGCCAGCACCGACGGCGATCCGGCGGCCTGTCCGGAACCGAGCCACGCCGCGGCGATCCCGGCCGTCGCGGCCAGCGAGCGGCAGGCATAGCGCGCCAGCGCATCTGCGACGGTGTCGGTCCCGATCAGCAGCGGGGTGCCGGTGGCCAGGTGTTCGGCGAGCGTCAGCGCAGGGTTCACGAAGAATTCCGACGACGGGTGACAGGCCATCGCCATGGCGTCCAGCTGGTCGGCGGCGGCGGCGAAATCCGGCCGCGGATACAACCCGGCGGCGGCGGCGACCGCGACCAGCACCGTCAGCCGGGCGACACCGGCCAACGCCTCGGTGACCGACACCTGCGGTTCGAGCAGGTTGCCGGCCGCGGCGGCCGCGACCGGACCGTCCGCGGCCGCCCGGACCAGCACGGTGGCGCCGCGCCGGGCGGCCTTGGCGGCCGCCTCCGCGGCCACCATGTCGTCGATCGCCGCGGCGAACACCACCACGATGTCCAGGGCGCCCACCCAGTCCGGCAGCGTGGGCGCCGAGACCACCGGCGAGGCGGCCCGTTCGCCGAGCAATCCGGCCAGCAGGGCGGCATCCACGGCCGAATTGGCGCCGATGACGACGAGCGCCCGTGGGCGATCGAAATCCCCACGGGCGACCACCTGGTCGGCGCTGGACCTGACCTGGGCGCCGGCCAGCGCGGCGGCCGGCAGCAGCGCCGCGGTGTCCGCCGCGAGCAGGGTGGCCGGGTCGTGCAGGTCAACGACCTGGGGGCCGGTCACGGGAGGGCACCGACGGCCGGGCCGCCCGTCGCCTCGTCCAGCAGCAGCACCGGGATCCCGTCCCGGATCGGGAAGACCCGGCCGCATTCGGTACACGTCAGCGCGGCCGCCCTCGGATCACCCGGTGCGCCAAGGGTGAGCGGGGCGTGATGCTCGGCCGGGCAGGCCAGCACCTCCAGCAGCACGGCGTCCAGGCCGTGCGCTGACGGTGGGCCCTGGGAAGCGGACATGGGTCGGAGCCTTTCCATGCGGGATCGGTCGGGTGATCTCGAGACCAATCAGGCAACCGATCGTAGGCGGATCGGCGTGCCGTCTCAGGTGCGGATCAGGGCCAGGATCTCGTCACGCAGCAGCGCCATCGCCGGTGCGTCCGCCGCCTCGACGTTGAGCCGCAACAGGGGTTCGGTGTTGCTGGAGCGCACATTGAACCAGCGTCCGTCCGGCAGTGAGACCGTCAACCCGTCGAGTTCGTCGATCTCGGCGTCGTGGCGACCCGCCCACGCTCTGATCTCCCCCAGTTTGGCCTTCGCGTCGGCAACCGTCGAGTTGATCTCTCCGGAGTCGGCGTACCGAGCGAACTCGGCCGCGAACTCGGACAACGGGAGATCCTGCGCACCGAGTTCGGCCATCACGTGCATGGCCGCCAGCATGCCGGTATCGGCCCGGAAGAAGTCCGCGAAGTAGTAATGCGCGGAGTGCTCGCCGCCGAAAACCGCGTTGGTGGCGGCCATCTCGGCCTTGATGAAGGAATGTCCCACCCGGGTCCGGATCGGCACGCCACCCGCCTCGCGGACGATTTCGGGCACCGCCCGGGAGGAGATCAGGTTGTACAGGATCGTCGCCCCTGGGTGGCGGCGCAGCTCACGGGAGGCGACCAGTCCGGTGACCGCGCTGGGCGAGACCGGGTCACCCTTCTCGTCGATGACGAAGCAGCGATCGGCGTCGCCGTCGAAGGCCAGCCCGATGTCGGCGCCGGTCCGGCGCACCTCTTGCTGCAGGTCGACCAGATTGGCCGGATCCAGCGGGTTTGCCTCGTGGTTGGGGAAACTGCCGTCGAGCTCGAAGTACATCTCCTCGGTGCGCAGCGGCAGTCCGTCGAACACCGCGGGCACTGTGTACCCGGCCATCCCGTTGCCGGCGTCGACCACCACGTGCAGCGGACGGATTCCCGACAGGTCAACCAGCGTCCGGAGATAGTCGGCGTAGTCGGCCAGCAGGTTCTGCTCGGTCACGGTGCCGCGGCGGTCGGCCACCGCCGGCGGGGCGCCGTCCAGCAGCGCCTGCGCCTCGTCCCGGACCTGGGCGAGCCCGGTCTCCAGGCTGATCGGCACCGCGCCGGCCAGGCACATCTTGATCCCGTTGTAGCGGGCGGGGTTGTGCGACGCGGTGAACATCGCGCCGGGCAGGTTCAACCGTCCGGACGCGAAGTACAGCAGGTCGGTGGAGCCGAGCCCGGCCATCACGACGTCCAGTCCGGCGCTGGTGACGCCCTCGGCGTAGGCGCCGGCAAGTTCGGGCGAAGACTCGCGCATGTCGTAGGCGATCACGACGGCCGGACTCTTGCCGCGGACGAACCTCGCGAAGGCGTACCCGAGGGCGCGGCTGACGTCGGAGGTCAGCTGCGACCCGACCAGCCCGCGGACGTCGTAGGCCTTGACGAACGACGTCAGCCTGGCGAGCTCATGCAGCGAATCCGCCGCATTCCGCTCTGCGGTCTCGGTCGCGATTCCGGTCGTTTCCCCCACGAATGACTCCCTGTCGTGTTTCGATGCCTGGCTTTGCTTGAGCTGACGTCCCAGACGCCGCCGGTCGCCCGGTCGACCGGCCTGCGGCCGTTCCGCGGCGGCCACGCGGGCCGCCGGCGTGCCGAATACGCCAAGACACTACCGGTGACGGAGGTGGCGAACGGCGGTCCAGGTTCGAGCAACCGTCCGGTTGGCACCGCTCGGCGGCCTGGGAGCAGCACAAACACTCCCCCACGTGATGAGAAAACATTGACCCCGCGAGGCCGGCTGGCCCGCCGCGGCGCATCAGTCGGAGGGCGAACCGGCTTCGGAGAGTGACGGAGAACTCAAGATTCGGTCGACCGCAGCACCCGCAGGTGACCGCGACGCCCGGTGCCGGGCGGTACCGGATCGGCCACCCGCTCCGCTCGCCCCGCCTCCCGGACGGCATTCGCCAGGGCCTCGAGGTCGTCCGATCGGGTCGCGTCCGCCTCGAATTCCTCGTCGGGCCGGACCACCTCCCAACCCTTCGGGGCGGTCAGCCCCTGGGCGTGCACGGAGCAAAGGTCGTAGGAATGGGGTTCGGCGAGGGTGGCCAGCGGACCGACAACGGCGGTCGATTCCGCGTAGGCAAACGTCAGCGTCGCGACGGCGGCGTTCGTACACCCGCTCCGTGAACATCGTCGCAGTCTGGCCACTGCGGCACGATAACGCGGCTCGGCCCGCCACGCGGTGGCGGCGCGCCGGACATCGACGCCGGTCGGCCGTAACCAAGGAGACGGTCGCCCTACAATCACCGCATCATGGCCGGTAATGAAGCAGATCCAGCCCGGCGGACGCGCGCGTCCGTCGCCGGCCGATCGTCCCGGCCAGCCCGGCCCTTCCTCCCCCGCCGGCCGCCTCCGTCGGTCGCCGACCCGGTGCCGGCCCGGCGGGATCGGCGCGGCCGGGGGCTGCGGACCCCGTTGCTGCCTACCGACGTCCCCGCGTCGCGGACCCGGGCCGAGCGGTTCGATCTGGCCGTCCTGGAGGCGGTCGCCGACCTGGAGGAACGCTGGCCGGGCAGGTTGGACGCGATCGAGTTCGCGGTCGACGAGGTGCCGGTGATCCCGGCCGACGGGCCGGAGTTGCCCTCCGACGAGGTCGTGCTGGACGGTGGGGTGCCGTTGACCAGGTTCGTACCGCCGGGGATCGACGTCCGCGGACGCCCGACCAAGGCCCGGATCGTGGTGTACCGGCGGCCGCTGGAGGTCCGGTCCGCCGACGCCGGCGACCTCGGTGATCTGGTGGCCGACGTGCTCGGCGAGCAGGTCAGCGCCGTGTTGGGCGAGGCCGGCGACGCCGGGCCAACCGGGCCTTGACCGTCAGCCGACGGTCTGCAACGCGTACGGGTCGTTGAGCTTCACGATCTGCTTGCCCAGCGGCGCCAGCGAGACCGGAATCAGCTTGAAGTTGGCCAGCGCCAACGGGATTCCGATGATGGTGATCATCAGCGCGATGCCGGTGACCAGGTGCGCGATGGCCAGCCACAGACCGGCGAAAATGAACCAGATGACGTTGCCGATGAACGACGGCGCGCCCGCGTCCGGTTTGTTGACCATGGTCCGGCCGAACGGCCACAACGCGAACCCGGCGATCCGGAACGAGGCGATGCCGAAGGGAATGGTGATGATCAGGATGCAGGCGATGATCCCGGTGACGATGTACGCCAGGAACATCCAGAAGCCGCACAGCACCAGCCAGATGATGTTGAGAATGAGCCGCATGGCGGCGAGTTTATGCGGTGCATATGACGATTCGGTGCCAAATGCGCCGTTGATCCGTGTGCACTCTGCGCCTCGGCGGCCCTCGTTCGACAATGACCGTCATGGTGGCCGACGCGCTCCTTGACGCCCTCGATCGGCTGCGGAACACCGGGCCGGAGTTCAACAGCTTCCTGGCCAACCACGGGCCGATGGCCGCCGAGGCTCTCGTGCAGCTCGGCGCGGACGACGAGGTCGCCGGCTGGGTGGACCGGTACCGGACCCGGCTCACCCCGGAGCCGGCGGCACGGGACCGGATCGACGTGGGTGCCTGGCGGTCCAGGCTCGGCGACGTGCGCTACGTCGGGGACTGGACGTCGTGGTTCGAAGTGGAGATCGCTGGATCCGGCTGGCGGCACACGCTGATCCGGTGGTGGCCACGGCTGCTGCCGGGGCTCTCCGCGAGCGCCACCCACGGGATGATCCGGACCGCGCACGCGGTCCGGTCGCTGGCCGGGCCCGGCGGGGCTGACGCCTCGGCCGCCCTGGACGCCGAACTGGCCAGGGGACTGGGGCTGTGGGCGGCCAGGTACCAGCTGCTGCCCGGTGCGCCGACGCTGACCGGCCCGGACGATGCCGTCACGGCGATGGCGGCACTCCCCCGGCTCGATCCGGCCGTGCCGTCCGTCGGGCCGGGCGTCGGTGGCCGGCTGGCGAGCCTCGACGCGGTGCCGGATCTGCCCGCGGCCATGAACGGGTGGCGGGCACCGGCCGACCCGCAGGACGCGATCACGGCCATCGTCAGCGCTGCCGCGCGGGTGGTCGCCGCTCGTGACGATGCGCCGATTGCGTTCTGTCACGCGGTGACGGCGCCGGCCGCACTCCGGCTGGTGCTGCCGGTGCTGCCGGCCGAGCTGCATCGGGCAACGGTGGCCTGCGGGTGGCAGGTGGTCGCGGGGTTGATCGCGGCGTTCGCCGCACCCGCAGACGCGGGCGAGCGGATCAGGCGGGACGTCGATCCTGCTCCACTCGTGGCGGAACTGGGTGCGCGGGCGGTCGAGCATGGCGACGAGCACGTCATCAAACTGGCGGAGGCGGCACTGCGGGAGTACCGGATCTCCGGCGACACCACGGTCTTGGTGGGCGCCGACCGGTTTCGGGCCAGGATCGAGCGGCCGGGGCCGTGAGGCCCGTCGGCTGTGGTCGGCGTGGGTGAGCCGGAGGAGGATCAGCCCGCGGCGCGCTTGAGCCGCCGCCGCTCCCGCTCGCTCAGCCCGCCCCAGATGCCGAACCGCTCGTCGTGCGCCAGGGCGTACGACAGGCACTCGGAGCGAACCTCGCAACCGGTGCAGATCTTCTTCGCCTCCCGGGTCGAACCGCCCTTCTCGGGGAAGAACGCCTCGGGATCGGTCTGCGCGCACAGTGCCCGTTCGTGCCATTCGGGTTCGGCGCTCTCGACCAGAGTCATCGGAATCTGTCGCATGGAGGTCTCCCCCGAGTTGGTCACGTGCTACGTCCTCTCCGTGGTGCCGCGCGCGACGTTGATCGCGGCTGGCTACCGACTCGCCGGGGCGAGAGCCCGATGTCGATCCGCCGCCAGCAACAACGGAGAATGAACGTCTCTGCAGGGCTGAGCGTGGAACCGACCGGCGAATAACACCGATGTGATTACACAGGTGTGTTCCGCTTCTCGTCAAGCTCTCGGGGGTGCTATACGGCGCGTCGGGGCAAGATTTGCCCCTTCGTGGCGCTGCGCAACGATTGCCCGCCCGATGCTCACCATGCGTGAGCCCTCCCCACGCGGTGTGGTCGGCCGTGAGGTCACAGTGAGTCCACGCGTGGCGCACAGGTTTCGCGGGAGACACTGGTGGCATGGCGAAAACCACCGGCGGCGGCTGGATCTTTCCGGCCGTCGTGGTGGCCACCGCCGGGGCCGGCGTCGCGGCCCAGTCCGGGCGCCGACCCGATCGGCGTCTGGGTGTTCGCCGTCGTCCTCGGCGGTTGGGTCATCACCCTGTGCCTGCACGAGTTCGCGCACGCCGCGGTCTCCTACCTCGGCGGCGACACCTCGGTGCGGGCGCGCGGCTACCTGACGCTCAACCCGCTGCGCTACACCGACCTGGCCTACAGCGTGATCATCCCGATCCTGCTGCTGGCCGTCGGCGGCATCCCGCTGCCGGGCGGCGCCGTGCTGGTGGAACCCGGGCGGCTGCGCCGCCGCTGGTACGCCAGCCTGGTGTCGGCGGCCGGACCGGCCACCAACATGGTCGCCGGCGTCGTGCTCGCCGTGATCGGCGCGGGATTCACCGACCGGCGCTCGGGCGCGGCGCTGTCCTACCTGGCCCTGCTGCAGTTCGTCGCCGGGCATCCTCAACCTGTTGCCGATCCCCGGTTTCGACGGCTTCGGCATCATCGAGCCGTACCTGTCCTACCGGTTCATGCGAGCGGATCCGGCCGCTGCGGCCGTGGATCCCGCTGGTCGTCTTCGCGATCCTGTTCTCGGTGCCCGGCGCCAGCTCGTGGCTGTTCACCGCCGGTTATCAGCTGTTCGATCTGGCCGGTGGCGAGCAACGTGCCTGGCCGGCAGTCGGGTGCCCGCCTGTTCCGGTTCTGGGCCTGAACCTGGCGCGGCTCGACCCGTCACCGAGCCCGCCGTTCGTCTGGAAGGATCGGCAGCCGTGAAGATCACGGTCCTGGTGGGTGGAGTCGGCGGCGCCAAGTTCCTGCTCGGGGTGAAGCAGTTCCTGGGCTGGCAGGCCTACGGGCCGCCGCAGACCACGTTCGGCGCGCCCGAGGGCGGGGAGCCGTGGGAGTACCAGCAGCCGGAGCGAGCCGCACGAGGTCACCGCCATCGTGAACACCGCCGACGACATCCGGCTGCACAACCTGCAGATCTGCCCGGACCTGGACTCCTGCATGTACACCCTGGCCGGCGCGTCCGACCTGCAGCGCGGCTGGGGCCGGGCGGGACGAGACCTGGACGGTGTCAACGGAACTCGCCGGCTACGGCGCGGAGGCGCCGTGGTTCTCGCTGGGCGACAAGGACATCGCCACCCACCTGATGCGGACCCGGATGCTGGACGCCGGCTACCCGCTCTCCGAGGTGACCGCGGCGCTGTGCGAGCGCTGGCAGCCGGGCGTCACGCTGCTGCCGATGACGGACAGCCGGGTGGAGACCCACGTCGTGGTCGCAGGACCCGGCGCCGTCCGAGCACGCCGGCCGCCGCCGCGCAGGCCGCGGGCGCACCGCCGCTGATCGCGCTGCATTTCCAGGAGTGGTGGATCCGCTATCAGGCGGCGTTGCCGGCCCTGTCGATCAGGCCGATCGGCGCCGAGGAGTCGGCGCCGGCGACCGGGCGTGCTGGCCGCGATCGCCGGCGCCGACCTGGTGCTGATCGCGCCGTCGAACCCGGTGGTGTCGATCGGCACCATCCTGGCGGTGCCCGGCATCCGGGACGCGGTGCGGGCCGACATCGGCTCCGGTGGTCGGGGTTTCGCCGGTGATCGGCAGCGCCCCGGTCCGCGGGCACGCCGACAAGTGCCTGGCCGCCATCGGCGTGGAATGCAGCGCCGAGGGCATCGGCCGGCACTACGGCGCCCGGTCGCGACGGCGGCCTGCTGGACGCCTTCCTGATCGCCGAGGACGACACCGCCGACGTTCCCGGGCGTGAACGGTGGTGTCCCGGCCGCTGCTGATGTCCGACCCGACGACCACCGCGATGATGGTCGCGGCCTGCGCGGAGGTGGCCGGTGTCCGCTGAATCCGCTTCTGTTTCGGCTGTCCGATGCCGGCGCGCGTCGGACGCTCCGGCCCCGGCCGGACTGCAGGTGCTGCCCGTCACCGGGCTGCCCGAGTTCCGGCCCGGCGACGACCTGGCCGCGGCGATCGCCGCGGCCGCGCCGTGGCTCGCCGACGGCGACGTGCTGCTGGTGACGTCCAAGGTGATCTCCAAGGTGGAGGGCCGGCTGGTGCCCTCCCCCACCGACCCGGCCGAGCGGGATGCGCTGCGCCGCAGCCTGATCGACGACGAATCGGTCCGCCTGGTCGCCCAGGTGGGCCGGACGAAGATCGTCGAGAACCGGCTCGGCATCGTCGCGGCGGCGGCCGGCATCGACGCCTCCAACGTGCACGCCGACGAGATCGCGCTGCTGCCGGTCGATCCGGACGCCTCCGCGGCCGCGCTGCGAGCCGCACTTCGCCCAGCGCGGCGTCGACGTCGGGGTGGTCATCACCGACACCCAGGGCCGGGCCTGGCGGCTCGGCGTCACCGATGTGGCGATCGGCGCCGCCGGGGTCGAGGTGCTGGCCGACCTGCGCGGCGACGTCGACGCGCACGGCAACGAACTGGTCGTCACCCAGGTGGCCGTCGGTGACGAGCTGGCCGCGGCCGGCGACCTGGTCAAGGGCAAGCTCGCGGCGGTGCCGGTGGCGGTCGCCCGCGGATTGCTCGGCCGGCGACGCGCGCGACAGCCCGCCGGCGCCCGGTCGCTGATCCGGGCCCGGGACGAGGACCTGTTCCGGCTCGGCACCGACCTGGCCATCGAGCAGGGCCGGCGGGAGGCCGTGCTGCTCCGCCGGACGGTGCGCAGCTTCACCGGCGAGCCGGTCGATCCGACGGTCGCTGGCCCGCTGCGTCGACATCGCGCTGACCGCGCCCGGCGCCGCACCACACCAGGCCGGTCCGGTTCGTCTGGGTCCGCGCAGCACCGGCACGGCGCTGCTGGAGGCGATGCAGGCGGCCTGGGAGGCCGACCTCGCCGATGACGGCTGGTCGCCGGACCGGATCGCCAGGCGGACCGCGCGCGGCCAGGTGCTGCGGGACGCGACCGAGATCGTCATCCCGATGATCACCGGTGACGGCCGGCACGACTATCCGGACGACCGGCGCCGGCAGGCCGAGCACACGATGTTCACCGTCGCCGGCGGGGCCGCCGTGCAGGCGCTGCTGGTGGCGCTGGCCGCGGAGGGTCTCGGCTCGGCGTGGATCTCGTCCACCATCTTCTGCCCGGCCGTGGTCCGGTCGGTGCTCGACCTGCCGGCCGACTGGGAGCCGCTCGGCGCCGTCGGGATCGGTCATCCGATCGAGCCGCTCGCCCCGCGGTCGCCGGCCACCGGCGGCCTGGTGCTGCGATGAGCGCTGGTCTGCGATGGTGCAGCGGTGACCGAACCGGCGCCGCGACCTGCACGCCGACGTCAGCGCGGTGCTGCGGCGGCTGGGCGGCACCCGACCTCGGGCAGAGCGCGCTGCGGCAGGCCTACCTCGGGTTCCTGGCCGCCCGACCGGACGCCACCGCGCGGTCCTGCGAGCCGGGGCACATCACCGCCAGCGCCATCGTGCTGTCCGCCGACCGCCGGCTCGTGCTGCTGACCCTGCATCCCCGGGTCGGCCGGTGGGTGCAGCTGGGCGGGCACTGCGAGCCCGGTGATCCGACGCTCGCCGCGGCGGCGCTGCGCGAGGCCACCGAGGAGTCCGGGATCGCGGACCTGCGGCATCGATCCCGACCCGGTGCACCTGGACGTGCACCCGATCACCTGCTCGCTGGGCGTCGCCACCCGGCACTTCGACATCCGGTTCCTGGCGACCGCACCGGCGCGGGCCGTTCCGGTGCGGTCGGCGGAGTCGGTGGACCTGCGGTTCTTCCCGGTCGACGCGCTGCCGGCGGACGCCGACGACGGTGTCAGGTCGGCGCTGGCCTACGCGCTGGCGCGCGCCGCGCGAACCGCTCGCACTGACCGTTGTCGTGATCTCGGCAGACGCTTCGGGTCGCTGTGTGACGATCACGAGTCGTTGACCGGCCGGATCGGCGGCTGCCGCGCCGATCGGGCCTACCGTGGCCGTCGCCGCTCGCCAGCTGCTCGAGGAGCGCGTATTCGTCGTTCAGCCGGTCCCGCCCGGCAGGGTGCCACCCGACGCCAGCACCAGCGTGGCATCCGGCAGATCGAAGGGAATCTCCGACCAGCTTCGCCGGGTCCAATTCGGGCTGCCGCCATCAGGTTCTCCCAGCGGCGACCGAATCGCCGAGAACCTTCTCCAGGGTTTCGTACCATCCGGCGTTCGGCCACCCTCATTGGGGATCTTGGACCAGGTGCCGTCCAGGACGTGCCAGACGCAGGCCTGCGCCCGCCACCGATGGTGAACCGGATGCGAACGTCCTTCTGGGCCATGATTTCCTCCAAGAAATCCATCGGTTCGACCGGATTTTCCGGGTCGAAGTTGAACCGATCATCTCGCGCGACGGCCTGCGCCCTGAGCACCTTCGCCAGGGCGTAATTCTCACTTTCCGCTTCCGCCTTCAGCGGTTGTTGCACCGTCAGGACATCGCGGGCAATTGCACTTTCCAGGACGACCTGATACTGGCGACCGTTCTCCTTATTGCGGTAGATCTTGCTGTCGGTGATCGCGAGCTGATCGCAGAACAACCCGATGGATGTCGCCATTCCATCGTGCCCTGCATCGGTCCCCAACCACCTCCGACGTCGGCGCTGATCTGTTGCGCCGGACCGGTACTGCGACCATTGTTACCGATCCGGTCATAGTGGAGGCCGTGGGCGACCAACCACGTCGGATCAACCGAACGGGCCAATGATTCACGCAACTGCGGCGCGAGCTCTGGGGTGTGCCGATGGGTTTGCCGGCCATAGGTATCCCAGTTCCACGGCGTGCGATCGGCGGGCGAGTTCGGCTCACGGTATCCCTGGCCGTCGTTCCCATAGATGTTGCCGCCGCCCGATTCGGTTTCCAGCATGAACGCCACACGATCGCGTACCGCGAACTTGTTCGACCGCTAATCTGCTGGCGCGCTCATCACAGACCTTGAACGCAACGGTCAGATTGTTGACAAGCGTGTCCGTCAGACCACTCCGCAGTTGCCATGCCTCAGCCACCCCACATGAAGGCCAGGGCTTCGACGGGCTCTTCCTGTCCGGCGCCGAGATATTGCTTGACCAGCTGACGGAAGCGCTCGTCAGGGGAAGAACTTGCCGGGGTCGGTGTGTGTGGTGTCCTGCGGCCAAGCTCGAGAGACGTCGAAATGCGCCCAGAGCCTCGGCGTGTAAGGACGGCCGGCGGCCTACGCCGCGTAGGTGTCCTTGAGTTCCTGCACCGACCCCCACTCGACATTGTCGGCATCCCAGCCCATCACCCGCCACAGTCGGGCAACGGATCTTGCGGCTGCCTTCACCGCCTCGATGGCGTTGAAACAGGCCTCCGCGAGTGGTGCGACCGTTGCGTGCATGCCACCGGCAATGACGGTCCCTGACTTTGCCAACGTGACCTGCTGCATCCGTCCGGCGTTGATCGCCTCGCAGGTCTGCCAACCCGCACCCCAGCCGCGGGCATTCGCGGACTGTGAGTAGTCCGTCGTCGAAAAACCGCTGGGCAGAATCATTTCTGCCGCCAGGTTTTCCCGGCCGTCGTTGCCGCGACCACGATCGGGTCAGCGGGGTCCAGGCGGTGCACCTCGTACCACGGACGAGGATCTGGGTCCTTCGCCGACCGGGCTGTTCCGATGGCGGACAGGTCGTCGTCCGCGGTCAGGCGCGCGGACGGACTGCCGGTTGCTACTTGGGTCATTCCAGCTCCTATCGCCGGGATCGGTTCGGCCTGCGTTGCCGGCGAATGATCTTCCGATGGCAAACCTTCTGCACAGGCTGTGGATCTGATGCCCACCATCTGGGTGCAGATACATTCCATTTCGGGGTTTTCTGCGCCGGATCCGAGCGGAGCTCAATTGCATACCCCGCCGGATCCGGCAGCGGAACTCAACAATGCACGGTGTCCCACTACGGCACTACGCGACCGGACGGCCGTCATTGATCATGTCGTCGGCGAATTGATCTTGTTGAGTTGGGCGAGGGCCAACACCCGTCATTTGTCAACGGATTTGAATTCTCCGCGGCCGGATCATTCGAGGCGGGTCGGGTGGCGAACCGGCCACGCCGATTGCTGACCTACTGAGCGCATGCCTGCCAGAGCGCGGCACGACCTGCCGCCGCCGAATCAGCGTCCGCCGGTTCGATCGCCCTGACCGGCCACCACGTGGTGCAGATGACCCTTCCCGAGCTGATGTGGCCTGATCGGGACGTAGTGCATCTGCATCACGCAAGTGGGCCCAGACAACCCATGCGCGGAGTGTAGTCAACTCGTAACAATACGTAACTAGATCGAGAACTCGATCGGCGGTCCCTTCTCTCTTCGGTTCCTACTCGTACGTCTCTTCGCGCACCCGAGCAACCGAACCTGGTAACCGCCTGCCATTGCTGTTGCTTACCGGGGGAATTGCACGTGAAACTGTCGAAACTCTTCATTCGGTTGCGGGTGACCCGGCCGGCAACGGCGATGACCCTGTCCGGAGTCATGGTCGTCGGGTTCCTGATGGGCGGCTCGCCGGCCACCGCCGCGAGCCCGGAAATGGCTGCCGCACAACAGGTGTCCGCCGCCGCAGCGGCGGCGCCGCACGGCCAGTGCAGCTCGGCGGCCGCGAGCAGCGCTTCGGATCAGCAGCTGCCATTTGACCTGCCCGCCGCGAGCGCCCACCAGAAGATTGGTCTTCGCGCACTACTTCACCCCGTATCCGATCTCGCTCGACAACAAGGATCCGAATTCGGACTACTACGCGGTCAACTACCTGCAGCCCTCCGGTGAGGGCGGAAAGTTCGCCAACATCGGCGGCCTGCTCCGCGACCGGCCGATCGGTCAGGCCCCCGGCGGCCGGGGACTGGAAGCTGGCCAACGCCATGACCGAGATCCGCCAGGCGCAGACCGCCGGCATCGACGGCTGGATCCTGAACATCCTGAACACTGTCCGGCACGACGTGGGACACGCGTGGTCCGCACGGTCGACGCCGCGGACGCGGTCGGCAACTTCAAGATCACCCTGAGCGTGGACATGACCTCCGCCGTCGGCAGCACCGACAGCGGCGTCATCGCGGACAAGATCGTCTCGCTGGCCCGGCGCCCGTCGATCTACCGCATCGGGTCCGGGGACTTCGTGCTGGGCGCCTTCAAGGCCGAGAACAAGACGATCGACTGGTGGCGGGCGCTGATGGCGGACATCACCAACCAGATCCGGGCTGGCGGTCCGGTTCATCCCCACCGTGCTGGACGCCAACGCCAACATCGAGAAGTTCGCCCCGATCAGCTACGGCATCGGCAACTGGGGCGTCCGCAACCCGGGCAACATCCTGGCCGGCCCGAACTACGCCGCCCGGGCCCACGCCGTCGGCCTGAAATGGATGGCCCCGGTCGCGATCCAGGACGAGCGGCCCAACCAGAAGATGTACGACGAGGCCGGCAACACCGAGACCCTGCGGGCCAGCTGGCAGCGGGCGATCGGCGATCAGGCCGACCTGGTCCAGCTCGTCACCTGGAACGACTACAGCGAGGGGACCTCGTTCGCGCCGTCCGCCGGGCACGGCTACTCGTTCCTGGGCCTCAACGCCTACTGGCAGACCCAGTTCCAGACCGGCCAGCCGCCCGCCATCACGCGGGACGCGATGTACGTGACCCACCGCATCCAGAAGTTCGCGGCCAGCCCGTCGTACCCGCAGCAGCTGATGGTGCTGCCCGGCGTACAAGACCGGCCTCGGCCGCCCGCGACACCGTCGAGGTGCTGACGTTCCTGACCGCACCGGCCGACATCACCGTCCAGGTCGGCGCGAACACCTACTCCTACGCCGCGCCGGCCGGCCTCAACGCGCAGCTCTACCCGCTGGACGCCGGGCACATCACGGTGACCGCGGCAGCGCTACGGAACGTCCGATCGGCGTCGCCGACTCCCCGTACACCGTCGACGCCACCCCGTACACCCAGGACCTCGCCTACTACGCCGTCACCGGCCGGATGGTCAACACCCCACAGGCGAGCGACGGCGGCGTGGCGGCCGCCCGCACCGACTCGGACACCACGGTCTTCGTCCGTGGCGGCGACGACGCCGTGTGGCTCCGGTCGGCCAGATCCCGGCGCCGGCTACCAGACGCTCGGCGGCGCGATCCAGTACGGCCCGGCCGCGGTGTCCTGGGGCGGCGATCGACTGGACCTTTTCGTGGTCGGCACTGAACGGCAACCTGTTCCACCGGGCCGGATCGCCCGGCGGTGCCTGGGGCCCGTGGGAAAGCCTGGGTGGTGTGCTCACCGCTTCCCCGGCCGCGATGTCCTTCTCGCCGGGAACGCTCAACGTCTTCGGCCGGGGTGCCGACGGCCAGCTCTGGACCATCGCCTGGACGGGCAGCGCCTGGACCCCGCTGGTCGCCGCTGGGCGGTGCGCTGACTTCGGCCCCGGGAGCGGTCGTCGACCGCGACTGCGGGCCGGGCGACCGTCGGGGTCCGCGGCCTGAACGGCAACCTGTTCGAGCTGCGGTTCGATGCCGTCGGGACCGGGCGCCTACACATCGCGTCGGGACGGCCGTGAACTCCGCACCGGCCTACGCAACCCGCGTCGGCGACGGCAATTCGACGCTGCTCGCCTTCCTGAACAAGAACCTGGTGCCGTCGGTGGCCGGCACCGCCATCGGCGGGATGCTCACCGCCGCGCCGGCGATCGCTCGGCCGACCCCACCGGGCGTGGCGGTGTCGGTGTTCGGTCGCGGCGGCAACGGCGCGCTGTGGATGTACCGCGGCGTCCCGGGCGCCGGGACCTGGACGTCGCTCGGCGGTCAGATCATCTGATCGCCGCGACGTAGCGTCAGGCGAATCAGCCATCTGACTGCGATCCTGACCGTCAGCTCTCCGCCGAGAACCGCACCCCGGCCGTCGGGCAGCACCACACCGGGAAACACCCTGATCCCGGCGAGCAACTCGCACCGGTCGCCGATCACCGCGCCGTCGCCGATCACCGCGTCGGTCAGCACCGCACCGGCACCGATGGTCGCGCCGACGCCGACGATCGACCGGGTCACGCTGGGCGCCCGGCGCCGATTCTGCGCCCCGTCGAACACCACCGAGCCGTCGACCGTCGCGCCGGCGCCGACGACGACGTCCCGGCCGATGGTGCTGCCGCCGGTCAGCGTGGCGCTGGCGTCGACGTCGGCGCCGGGCAGCACCAGCGACTGCGCCGACCGGGCCGGGCAGCGCCGCCGGTCGGCGCGACCCCGGTCACCAGGTCGGCCGAGCCGCGGACGAACGCCGCCGGCGTGCCGAGATCGAGCCAGTAGGTCGAGTCGACGTGCCCGAACACCCGGGCGCCCGCGGCCAGCAGCCCGGGGAACGTCTCGCGCTCCACCGACACCACCCGGCCGGCCGGGATGTCCTCGATCACGCTGCGCTTGAAGACGTAGCAGCCGGCGTTGATCTGGTCGGTCGGCGGGTTCTCGGTCTTCTCCAGGAACGCCTTCACCCGGCCGTCCGGCCCGGTCGGCACCGACCCGAAGGCGCGCGGATCGGCGACCTTCACCAGGTGCAGGGTGACGTCGGCGTCGTTGTCGGCGTGCGTGGCCAGCAGCGCCGTCAGGTCGAGACCGGACACGCACGTCGCCGTTGAAGATCATCACGGTGTCGGCCCGCAGCCGGTCGGCGACGTTGCGGATGCCGCCGCCGGTGCCCCGCGGCTCGTCCTCGACGACGTACTCGATGTCCAGCCCGAACGCCGACCCGTCGCCGAAGTACTCGGTGAAGGTCTCCGCCTTGTAGGACGTGCCGAGCACCACATGGGTGATGCCGGCCGCCCGGATCCGGGACAGCATGTGCTCCAGGAACGGCACCCCGGCCGTCGGCAGCATCGGCTTGGGCGCGGACAGCGTCAGCGGGCGCAGCCGGGTGCCCTGCCCGCCGACCAGCACCACCGCGTCGACGTCATCACGTCCGGCCATTCGGCAACTCCTTTGTCGACCCGCACGGTCCTGGGTCGGGATCGGCTCGGCCGAGCGGCGACGTCAGCCGCGGGCGCCCGCGGCCTGCGCCACGGAGATCACGTACTGCCCGTACGGCGACTTCGCCAACGACTGGCCCAGCGCCAGGCACTGCTCGGCGTCGATGAACCCGGAGACCAGCGCGATCTCCTCCAGGCAGGAGATGCGAACGCCCTGCCGGTGTTCCAGCACCTGGACGAACTCGCCGGCCTCCAGCAGCGAATCGTGGGTGCCGGTGTCCAGCCAGGCGAAGCCGCGACCGAGGTCGATCAGCGAGGCCTTGCCCTGCTGCACGTAGATGTTGTTCAGATCGGTGATCTCCAGCTCGCCGCGGGCGCTGGGCTTGCAGGTCGCGCGGCGTGCTCGACCACGTTGTTGTCGTAGATGTACAGGCCGGTGATCGCCAGGTTCGACTTCGGCTTCGCCGGCTTCTCCTCGATCGAGATCAGCTTGCCGGTCGCGTCCTTCTCGCCGACGCCGTACCGCTCCGGGTCGCGCACCGGGTAGCCGAACAGCACGCAGCCGTCGACGGTCGCGGCGGCCTGCTTCAGCGTCCGCGGAGAAGCCCTGGCCGTAGAAGATGTTGTCGCCGAGGACCAGCGCGACCGAGTCGTCGCCGACGTGATCGGCGCCGATGATGAACGCCTCGGCCAGCCCGTTCGGCGCGGCCTGCTCCGCGTAGGAGATCCGCAGGCCCCATTCGCTGCCGTCGCCCAGCAGCCGGCGGAAGCCGGCGTTGTCCTCCGGGGTGGTGATCACCAGGATGTCCCGGATGCCGGCCAGCATCAGCACCGACAGCGGGTAGTAGATCATCGGCTTGTCGAACACCGGCAGCAGCTGCTTGGACACCGCGCGGGTGATCGGGTGCAGTCGGGTGCCGGCACCGCCGGCCAGAATGATCCCCTTCATCGGCTGCTTCGCCACCCCGCTCTTGTTCGTCTCGCTGCCTGTGGTTGCTGATGCGGCACGGGTCGACCGGAACGGCAACTCGGGCGTGCCGACCCTACCGGAGGGGCGCCGCGTCGCTTCAGGGACGCGCCGGTGGGCCGCACAGGTGATCGGCAACACACCGTGCGTGAATGGGCCGGGGCACGGGTACCGACGGTCAGCGAGCGCAACGGGGCCCTCGACCATGCAGTGACCACCAGCCGAGCGGGCGACGACGACATCCCGCACCGAGAGGACCAACCGATGGCCAAGAACCCGATGATGAGCGCGTACCTCAGCGCCGCCAACCGCGTCGCGAACACCGCCCGCGGACAGGCCACCAGCCAGGCCCGCCGCGAGGCCAAGCGACAGACCACCAGCATGACGAACGCCTGGTTCGAGTGCGTTCACCCCCAAGACGACCCGCAAGCGCAAGAGCCGCTAGACCGGTCCGGCGGACCGGCCCCGGAACGGCTGCGATCGGTCCGTCGGAGGTGGCCCCCTTGTGCCCAAAAGAGGGCCGGTACTGCAGGATGAATTCTCCGGGAGTCGGCGGTACGACAGGATGCAGGCGTCAACCGGCCCGCGCCCACGTTGGACGAGCGCTACGCGCGCCGGCGCCGATCAAACCTTCGAAGCCGGGACCGGAGCGGGACGGCGCCCGGGACAGCTAGCCGACTCCGCAGACCACCGATTCCGGCATCGCCAGGGTCAGCCGGATCGGAGTTCCCGCGGGCAGAGTTGTCTGGAGATACCTAGTCTCGCCGGGCTGCAGCCCAGCTACCCGCTGGCCAGCCGCTGGGTCCGGCTCCAGCGCTACCGCAAACGGACCGCCCGCGTCCGAACTCACACTGAAGGTGGTTCTGCCGCCCGGCGCGATGACGGTCAGTCGCGGGTCGGCGCCGGTAGCCGCGATCTGTACACAGCGCACCCCAGGAACGTTCGACTGTTCGCCCGTGACGGACGCATCCGAGAGATCCTCGATCGACGGCGGTGTGCCGTCCGGCAGACTCGCACCCTGGGGATCCAAGTCGATCTGCAGGCTCAATCGAGCACTGGCAAGTCCAGTCGGAGTTAGCTGGTCAACTGGCAGGCCATGTTCGACCAGCCATGGCAGCGATTGCACGGTGATGTCCGGGTCGTACATCGGTTCGGGTTGGTCGCCGATGATCCTCTCGCCGTTCGCGATCAACCATTCGGCCGCGATGATCGTCTGCCTGGTGGCACTCTCCCGGTCGGCTTCGGCGTGCGACCGCTCTCGCAACGTCATCACGTTGAACACCAGCATCGCCGCGAGCAGGGCAACCGACGACGGCCTGCGCCCACCGGGGCCGCGCCAGCTTCGACAACGCGAGGACAAGCCCGGGCAGCGCCATCGCCATCGCCACGTAGACATACCTTGAGGCGATGCCGTCGCGCACCGCGGCCGAACCCGGAGATCACGAAGAACCCGCCAGCGCCGTACATCCCGACCACGGCGACCGCCGTGTTCAGCGCGCCCGGTAGCCGTCGGCGATCCGCACCGTCATCCACAGCGCCCAGAGGCAACGCAGCTGCGACCAGTCCGAGTGACACGAGCCCGGGCAGGTCGGTGCTCGTCGTCACCACGTC
Organism: uncultured Actinomycetota bacterium; assembly: GCA_963695045.1. Taxonomy (GTDB): domain Bacteria; phylum Actinomycetota; class Actinomycetes; order Mycobacteriales; family Nakamurellaceae; genus Nakamurella. The sequence goes on along the minus strand of CAVOFW010000012.1, from coordinate 17,721 downwards.
CCGCAGGGCTCCGCACCACGTACGACAGCAGCGATCGTGCGCCGCCATTGGCCGCGGTCTCCCACGGCGGCGCGGGTGGCTGGGGCTCGATCGTGTACCAGATCAGGAACAGCATGGCGGGTATGCCGCCCGACGATCGCGGGCGGACCATCCACGTGACCGGGCCAGGGTCACCAGGGTGACGAACCCGACCGTCGGGATGCCGATGCCCGAGCACATCAGTGCGACGCACCAGCAACAGCACCGCCCAGGCGTCGCTCGCCGGCGAGCCGGTCGACCGGTCGACGACCAGCGCCGCTGCCCAGCCGGCCGGCGAGGCTGCCGATGAAGCGCGATCTGGAAGGCCCACAGCAGGTTCTCGGCACCGGCGCCGAACAGCGCGAAGACGGCCGTCAGCAGCCGTCGGCGACGATCGGGAGCACCCCGGCACGCATCATCACCCGCCACAGCAGGTGGACGAGCAGCAGGTGAACCGTCGACCAGGACCGATATACGGCCAGTAGGACCGCATCCCGAACGTGTCCACGCAGCGCGATGTACACCAGGATCGGCACGCGTCGACCAGTGCTCGTTGTGCGGGAACCACAGGTCCAGCCGGGCATCGCCGAGGCCACGGTTGACCAGAAACTCCCACTCGTCGCCGAAGAACCACTGGTTGCCGGTTGACCAAGAGCAGCACGACGGCGGCGACGACCAGGGTCGCCGACATGGACCAACAGCCAGATCGGCGCTCGCGGCTGCGCCTGCCCGCGGCGCGACGACTCGGTGGCGTCCGGCTGCGAAGCCGCGCGGTCCCCGGCCAGGTCCGGTGATCGAGGTCAGATCGTGCCGTCCTTCATCGCCTGCTCGATCCACGGGATGACCTCGTCGAGCATGTCCTCCAGGGTGGTGTTCGCCTCGAAGCCGAGCACGTCGCTCGCCTTGTCGACGCGCGGGCACCCGGCGCTGCACGTCGTACTCGAACGCCGGGTCGTGCTCGCAGCCGCAGCGGCCGGTCCGGGCCGTTGATCTTGCGCCAGATGATCTCGGCCAGTTCGGTCACGGTGTGGCCGTGCGCCGTCGAGAGGTTGAAGTCGTCGTTCAGCGCCGCCGGGTGCGACATCGCGTCGACGATGCCGCGGGCCAGGTCACCGCCGTAGGTGTAATGCCGGATCTGGTTGCCGCTCGCCCAGGATGTGCAGCGGATCCTGCCCCTTGAGCACCTTCTGCACCAGGTCCGGCACGACGTGACTCATCGCGAGCTTGACGTTGCCGGAGTCGATCTCGACGTCGCCGAGTGCCCGGGACTCGCCGATGCCGACGCAGTTGAACGGGCGCACGATCGTGTAGGGCAGCTTGTACTGGTCCCAGGCGGCGCGGGCGAAGTATTCGACGGCCAGCTTCTGGAAACCGTAGGACGACAGCGGCGGCGGCACCTTGCGCTCGTCGCCCTCCCGGGACGGCCAGCGTCTCGGTCGGACTCGAACACCATCGACGACGACAGGTAGGTGACCTTCTTGAGCCGGCCCGGCCTGTGTGCGCGGCGATCGCCGCGTCGCACGGAGGACGCGATGATCCGCTCGTTCTTGGCCAGCAGGTCATAGGCGTAGGTGTGGAAGTAGGAGATCCCGCCGATCAGTGCGGCGCCGGCGATGAAGTGGTCGCAGTCGAGCAGCAGCTCGGTCATCAGCTCGGTGTCCTGCACGTCACCCTTGATGCAGGTGGTAATGCGGGTTGTCGTCGTAGGACTTGGTGACCGGGCCGTACTTCGAGTAGTTGTCGATGCCGACGACCGCGTAGCCGCGGCGCAGCAACTCCTCGACCACGTACCCGCCGATGAAGCCGGCGGAACCACTGACCAGGACCTTTTCCATGGCTGAACTATCCGTTCTTCTGCGGCGTGCATCGTGGCGATGACACCAGCTGGTCCGCTTCCGCGCGCAGGGTCGGCAGGTCGACCCTGGGCCGGAACGCGAAGCGGTACCAGCGCAGATAGTGCGGGATCCATTGCGCCATCTTGAAGTTCGACTGCGCCGGCGGTCCGGTCGAGCCAGATGGTCGGAATCTCCGCGACCGGCCGGCCGAGCCGACGCGCCTTGGCCGTCAGCTCGAGCCCGATCTCGAAGCCGTCGCGGGAGTGGATGCCGACGTCCTGGACGAACTGCCGGTCGTAGGCCTTGAACGAGTTGGTCGCGTCCCGGGTGCCGATCCTGGTCGAACAGGTGCAGCGAGCGGCCGGCCGTTCGGGAGAGCGCGGACTTGAACAGCGGGCCGCCGACCTGCTGGCCACCCGGCATGTATCGGGACGCCGCCGCGACCACCACGCCGCGCTCGACCAGCCGCACCAGGTCGTCGATCTGCCGGGGGTCGTCGCAGCCGTCGGCCATCGTCACCACCACGGTCGGGCGCCTGCGGCGCGTCGATCCCGAACCGGATCGCGTTGGCCGGGCCGCGCCCGTAGCTGCTGACCACCACCCGGATCCGCGGCTCGTCGATCGGCCAGCTTCTCGATCACCGGGACGGTGGTGTCCTCGGGGAAATCGACGACCACGACAACCTCGAAGTCGAGCTGGACGCCCTCGACGAGTCGGGCCAGCGGAGCGACGATGTTCTCGCCCTCGTTGTAGGCCGGGATGACGACGGAGACCCGGGGCCCGTCGACTCCGATCACACCAGCACTCCGTTGCCCAGCAGATTCCAGACGTCCGCGACGGGCTTGTCGGTGGTCAGGTCGCGGTACTCGGCGTGCGGCGTCGCGATGATCAGCAGATCGGCGAGTTCTCGAGCACGTCCTCCAGGGGCAGCAGGCGTCGGGTCGACCGTGACGTACGGATCGGTGGTCAGCACGTGCTTCGGCCTTGAAGCGACAGTACCCGGCGCAGTTTGTAGGACAGGCTCGAGCGGATGTCGTCCGAGCCGCCCTTGAACGCCATGCCCAGGATGCCGACCGTCATGTCCGCCAGGTCGAACCGCTGCTCGAGCCGGCTCACCAGGTACAGCGGCAGACCCTCGTTGACCAGCATCGCCGAGTGGCCCAGCGCGAACTGGTTGTCGCTGAACGCGGCCAGCTGCATGGTGTCCTTGAACAGGCACGGGCCGGCGGCGAAGCCGGCGCCGGGCAGGTCGGCGGCCCGCGGGTAGTCCTGGGTCGAGCCCGGCGCGGATCTGCTCGAAGTCCAGCCCCCGGTCGTTGGCCATCATGTAGAACTGGTTGGCCGCGGCGAACTTGATGTAGCGCCAGGTGTTGGTGAACAGCTTCGCGAGCTCGGCCTCTTCCGGCTCCATCACGACGAGCTGCTCGGTGAGCATGCCGAACAGCGCGCCGGCCCGCTTCTGCGCCGCGCTCCGTCCGGGACGGAGACGATCTGCGGCAGGGTGAACAACTCCTCCATCGCCTTGTGCTCGGCGATCCGTTCCGGGCAGAACGCCACGTCCATGTCCAGGCCCAGGTCGGCGATCATGCGCTCGACCAGCGCGGTCACCCCCGGGAACACCGTGCTGCGCAGCACCAGCAGCTGGCCGTCGCGGAAGTAGCGGCTCGCACGCCGACAGCGCGCGGGGGATCGCCCTCGGGTCCGGGTTCAGGTGCTCGTCGACCGGTGTGCCGATCACGACGACGACGTTCTCGGCCGTCGCCACCACAGCCGGGTCGATGGACGCGCTGATCAGTCCCGCCGCCAGCGCCTTGCGCAGCAGCGGCTCCGCGCCGGGTTCGATGAACGGCAGACATTCCGGCGTTGACCCGGTCGACCGCATCCTGCGAAATGTCGTGCACGACGACGCGACGCACCGCGATCGGCAAGGGCGATGGCCAGCGGCAGACCCAACATGGCCGCCGCCGCCGACGACCACGACATCCACGGCTAGAGAGGTTTCAACGTCGTTCCACGACCGAGGCATGGTTGGACTCCTTGTCTGATCCAGGTGTCTGATCCAGGTGGATGAACGCTGCCCAGCGGCAAGATCCGATCGTGGCTCTCTGCGACGATACCGGACCACAGGGACCGCAATGTGAAGGTGAGCGCGCATGTCGGGCGTCGCCGAACGTCGGTCAGCGACGACGTTTGCGGCCGAATGGGTGATGCAAAGCCAGAGTTCTTGTCGTTCTAGGGTATTTGCGCATCGATACGACGGGTCCCAACGGCGAGCTACAGCCGTTGGGCGCGCCTACCCACAGGTCTTGCACTAGTCAGGAATTCTGCGTCACATGACGGGATTTCCTGGGCGTGCGAGCACGACGGTTAACAACACGACCAGCGATGATAGTTTCCTGCAGGCCACACCCGAGGCAATCACCGAGGAGTCACCCTTTGTCGAACGTCCTGGATTCGGACACGTCAGGTCCCGCACCGGACGTCTCCCAGTACTTCCAGACACGGCTGGCACCCAACCCTCATCGCACCGCGGTGTGGCAGCACATCTGCGCGTTCATGCAGCGATGGATTCCCGCAGATGCGGCCGTCCTGGAACTGGGCGCGGGTTGGTGCGACTTCTCCAACAACGTGCACGCCCGCCGGGTGGTGGCGATGGATCTCGATGGTGTCGTTCGGCGCAGCGCGGCGATCGGGGTACAGGCCGAGGTCGGCGATTGCACGGACCTGTCGCGGTTCGGCGATGGCGAGTTCGACGTGGTGTTCGCCTCCAACCTGCTCGAACATCTTCAACGGGAACCCACCCATCGCCTGCTCGTCGAGGTGGCCAGGGTGCTCGCCCCAGGTGGCAAGCTGATCCTGCTGCAGCCCAACTTCAAGCTCAATCCGGGTGGGTACTTCGACGACTACACGCACGTGTCGATCTACACCGACCACTCTCTGCCGGACTACCTGATCTCGGAGGGCTATGACGTCGCTGAGGTCCGCGCCCGGTTCCTGCCCCTCACCATGAAGAGCAGGACCTCGGCGCTCACCTTTCTGGTGCCGTGGTATCTCAAATCGCCGATCAAGCCGTTGGCCGGTCAGATGCTCGTCATCGCCACGTCGGCCCACCGGTGATAGCGACATCGCGGACGTCCTCGCGGACGTCCGCGCAGCACGCGCCCGGGATTGGGTAGACGAGTCACCGCGAGCCATGACGACCGCAGCGGCGACCGGCCAACAACCAGACTGGAGTTGAACCATGTGGAACGGCAAGTCGATATCGGTGGTGTTGCCGACGTACAACGAGAAAGACAGCATCGCCGACGTCATCAGGGGCTTCGACAAGTTGGGAATTGTCGACGACATCCTGGTGGTCAACAACAACGCGGCGTCTGGAACCTCCGAGGAGGTCGCGACGACATCGGCGCGCGAGATCCTCGAAACCCGGCAGGGCTACGGCGCCGCGATCCGCAGGGGACTGGTGGAAGTCGACACCGATCTGATCTGCATCTGCGAACCCGACGGCACCTTCAATCCACGGGACCTGAACAAGCTGCTGCCGTTCACCGAGGAATGCGACTTCGTGGTCGGTTCCAGGACGGTGTCGAACTTCATCTGGGACGGCGCCAACATGGGCTGGTTCCTGCAGTGGGGGAACTGGGCGGTGGCGAAGATCATCGAGGTGCTCTTCAACACCTCGTACCTCAGTGATGTCGGATGCACCTTCCGCGTCGTCAGTCGAGAGCGGGTCGCCGACATCGTCGCCAAGGCCCAGGTGGACGGCTCATCGTTCGGTCTGGAGATGTTGATGCTCGGCGTCGTCGGCCGGGCCAAGATCGTTCAGGTTCCGGTGAACTATCACCCCCGGGTCGGGGTACTCGTCGGTGACCGGCGACCTGCGCAAGACCGTCAAGCTCGGCCTGGAGATGCTCGCGATGGTGCTGCGGATGCGGGTGCGAGCCGCCGAAGACAGGCAGCCGGAACAGCTCGGCGTCACGTGGCTGACACATGCCGGTGACCGGGTGGCGCTCCATCCGTCGACGAATTCCGTCGACAGGAGGCAGCGAACATCGTGATGCACGTGGCTGCACGGCGCTGGCCTGGCGCTGGCCCGGCAGTTCGCCAAGTTCGGCAGTTGTCGGCGGCGTTGCCTACGTCGTCGACGTGGTGGTGTTCAACATCCTGCTCTATGCCGGTGCCTCCCCGCTGCTGGCCGGGCAGCCGTTGTACGCGAAGATCGCGAGCTCCGCCGTTGCGACCGTGGTGTCCTGGCTCGGCAACCGCTACTGGACGTTCCGGCACACCCGCCGGCCGAAGGCGCGGGCCGAATTCGGCATCTTCGTCGTGATGTGCTCCATCGGCCTCGGCATTTCGCTGTCGATCCTCTGGGTCTCGCATTACGTGCTCGGTTTCACCTCTCGCGCTGGCCGACAACATCGCCGCCAATGTGGTCGGGCTCGCCGCCGGAACGCTCTTCCGCTTCTGGGCGTACCGGCGATTCGTTTTCACCCACGTCCCCGAGAGCCCGGTCGACCTGGTTGGTGAATCCGGCGCTCAGCCCGCCGATTCGTTGGCGATGTCGAGAGGATCTGCCCGTCGGCTCACCGATGAGTCGGATACGCCGACCGATTAGCCTTGTCGATCACCTGAGGTGATCGCCGGGTCGGTGCGTGATATCGAAAAAATGCCTTCAGGCGCGCGAACAGCCTGTATTCGCCGGATACCCGCAGCGCTCCTAGCCGTTGGATCGGTCGAGCAACCGGCTCAAACCCCAGCGAAAGAAGGAACCAATGCTGAAAAAATCCTGGCACAAGATCTCAATCGCGGCGCTCGCCCTGCCACTGCTCGTCGGCGGAGGAATGGCCGTCTATGCAGGCAATTCCGCGGCTCAGACGCCTTCGACCCTCACTACCGCCGCGGTACCGGCGTCGGGCAGCGTCATCCTGCTGACGCCGAGCCGCATTGCCGACTCGCGTGTCGGGAACTCCTTCAACACGTTTAATTCACTCGAGAATCAGGACCTGCAGATCGTCGGTCGGGGCGGCGTCCCACTGACCGGCGTTTCCGGGGTATTTCTGAACGTGACCGTCGTGAGCCCGCAGTCGGCAGGCTTCCTCACCGTCTGGCCGTTCAACGTGCCGCGGCCTGACGTCTCGAATGTGAATTTTCAAGCCGGGCAAAATATCGCCAACTCCGTGGTTGTCCAGCTTCCGCTGAACGACGGAACGGTCCGGATTTTCAATGGTTCACCGGGCGACGTTGACGTGCTGGTGGATGTCGAGGGCTATGTCGCGGCCTGACTCGCATCGAAGATCAGTGCGGTCAAGGCGCCGATAGCACAGCATGACCGCGGCCGGCAGCCGAGTTACCGGGGTCGGCTCACACGATCCGCCGGTCCGGCAGCTCGGCCCCGGCCGCGACCTTCGCGGACCGCTTGGACAGAAAGGCCCGAGCCGCCAGCCCCCATTTGAGCGCCAGCCGCAGCGGCGCCTGCCACGGCGCGGCATAGCGCCGGGACAGGTACCGGTAGGCGCTGCGGTGATGGGCGTCGGCCATCGCGGCCGGCGCCCGCTCGGTGGAGTGACCGCCCTGATGGACGGCCAGCGCGGAGGGGCAGTACACGCTCGACCAGCCGGCCAGGCCCAGCCGGTAGCCGAGGTCGACGTCCTCGAAGTACATGAAGTACGCCGGGTCGAACCCGTCGACCTGCGCGAATGCCTCCCGGCGGAGCAGCAGGCAGGACCCGGACAACCAGCCGGCCGTCCGTTCGACCGGTTCGGCGGCGTCCTGCCGGTACTGCCTGGTCCAGGGATTCGTCGGCCACCACCAGCCGAACAGCGCGTGGCCGACACCGGCGCCGATCGACGGCAGGTGACGGGCCGACGGGTAGACCACGCCCTCCGGGGTGGTGATCAACGGGCCGAAGGCGCCGGCGTCCGGATGCCGGTCAGCGGCGGCGAGCATCGCGTCGATCGAACCGGCGCCGAGCACGACGTCCGGGTTGATCACCAGGATCCAGCGGATCGCCGGGTCCAGCACGGCGACCCCGGCGTTCGCGGCGCCGCCGTAGCCGAGGTTCGACGCCGGTGCGCAGCAACCGCACACCGGGCCGGGTGGCCGCGGCCTCGACACTGCCGTCGGTGGAACCGTTGTCGGCCAGCACCACCGTCACCGGCCGGCTGCTGGCGGCCGGGAATCGAGTCGAGCAGGGCGGCCAGCGAATCACCCGGCGAGTAGGTCACCGTGACCAGCCCGACCGGGTCCGCTCGATCGCGCGCGATCCGACGCCTGCCCGGACTCGGGTACCGCTGCTCATGACCGCGGCCCGCTCGCGGCCGCCCGGTCGTACGCGATCTGGTGCGCCTGCGGCACTGGCGGCCCAGGTGAACCCGCTGGCCCGCTGCGACCGCGGCGACGGACAACTCGGCCCGCCGCTCCGGGTTGTCGAGCAGGTCGGACAGCGCGGCGGCGATGTCGCCGGCGCCGGTCCCGGTGTAGGCGACGGCGTCGCCGCCGACCTCCGGCAGCGACAGCTTGCGGGTGGTCAGCACCGCCGCGCCGCAGGCCATCGCCTCCAGCACCGGCAGCCCGAAGCCCTCCCCCAGGCTCGGGTAGGCGACCACCAGCGCGCCGCCGAGCAGCCCGGGCAACAGGTCGAACGGCAGATGACCCGGGCGCAGCACCGTCATCCCGGCCGGCACCGCCGCCACCGCCGGTTCGACCCCGGCATCCCAGCCCGGAGCGCCGGCCAGCACCAGCGCCGGCCGATCCGCCCGCGTCGTCATCGCCCTGATGTAGGCCCGGACCAGGGCCGGCACGTTCTTCCGCGGCTCCAGGGTGCCGAGGAAGGCGATCCACTGCCGGTCCCCCAGCCCGAGAAACTCGGCGACCCCGGCTGATCTGCGCGGGCTCCGGCACCCGGAACACCGACTGGTCGACCCCGTGATAGGCGACCACGATCGAATCGGCCTCGGCGTGGGTGTACCGCACCAGCTCGTCGGCCGTTGCCCGGCTGGGCACCACGCACACCGCGGCCCGGCGCAGCGACGTCCTGGTCCAGGCCCGGAAGAACCGGCCCTTCACCCCGACGTGCAGGCCCGCGGTCGGAGAAGAAGGTCGCGTCGTGCAGGGTGACCACGACGGGCACCGACGCGGCCAGCGGCATCGTGTAGTGCGGCGAATGGATGACGTCCACCGGCAGCCGCTTGGCCAGCCGGGACAGCGTGGTCTGCTCCCAGGCGAGCCGGGCCGGCCGGCTGTTCAGTTCCTCGGCCGTCGGGACGATCCGGCTGTGCGGAGCCAGCCGGGAGAAGATCTCCGCGTCCCGGTTCTGGCAGACGACGGACAACGCCGCGCCCGCGGCGTCCAACGCCTCGGTGAGGTTGTCGACGTACCTGCCCACCCCGCCGCGTTCCGCGGGGATGGCCGTCGCGTCCAGCAGGACCCGCGGTTCGGTACGCAAGGTCCCCCCGCTCCGTTCGACTGCCGCTGTCGGCTGGGCTGGCTCGATCAGTGATGACAACCCGACCGCCGACGACGCTACTGGTATCGCGGCCGCGCTCGCGTGCGCGACCGGCCCGCGATTGTCGACGCATTCACTCGCGGCGCGACCGGCAGGCACGGTAATAATGCGTCAGTGATGAAGGCTCACCGTGGAGGTCGTGACGTGACCGGCGTTTCGCTGGTGGACGGCTGGCTGTACATCACCGTCCTGGTGCTGGGCGTCGTGTCGTTCGCCTACCTGCTGATCAGGCCGTTCCACTGGTGGTGGATCTGGGTGGTCCCGCCGGTGCTGGTGGTGTCCGCGGTCGCGGCCTGGAGCATCGGGCACTTCGTCGCACCGACTACGTCGGCGAGGAGCTCAAACCGGAGATCGACCTGTGGATCGCGCTCGCCTTCGCCGGCCATCGGGCTGGCCATCGGATACATGTTCAGCGCGACCTGGTGGCAGCGGGTGCTGGCGATCATCGCGGCGGTCCTGGTGGTGGCGGCCGCCGGCAACCAGATCAACAACTACTACAAGCAGTACCCCCGGTTCGGCGACCTGCTCGGTGTCTCATCCGACCAGCAGATCGCCGGCCCGCCGGCGATCAGCACCGGCCCGGCCAGCTCGTCCTCGACCACCCCGACCCGGCCGGCCGGCCCGCTCACCACCACCTGGACACCGACCGGCAGCGACATTCCCGCCGACGGCAAGGGCCGGACCAGCACCATCGACCTGCCCGGGACGGCGTCGGGATTCGTCGCCGCGGCCAGGGCCAGGTGTACTACCCGCCCGCCTACTTCGCCGACAACGCGCAGCCGCTGCCGGTGCTGATCCTGATCGCCGGCCAACCGGGCGATCCCGGCGACTGGTTCCTCGGCGACCGGGTGCAGAACGTGATGAACGACTTCGCGGCCGGGCACAACGGCATCGCCCCCGTGGTGGTCGTGCCGGACGCGCTGGGCTCGACCCTGGCCAACCCGGACTGCCTGGACTCCAGCCTCGGCAACGTCGACACCTACCTGTCCAAGGACGTCCCGGACGGCATCAAGAAGCAGCTGCGGGTGACCCAGGACACGACGCAGTGGGTGATCGGCGGCTTCTCCTACGGCGGCATCTGCTCGCTGCAGATGGTCACGAACCATCCGGACGTCTACCAGAACTTCGTCGACATCTCCGGGCTCGAGGACGCGACGCTGGACCTCGGTCAGCGGCAGCAGACCATCGACAAGATCTTCGGCGGCGACGAGGCGAAGTTCAAGGCCATCAACCCGAAGGACATCATGGCCGCCAAACGCTTCGACGGCACCGCCGGCTGGTTCATCGCCGGTTCCGAGGACAGCGACACCAACCCCGGCCAGCAGAGGCTCAACAAGATCGCCCAGGCGGCCGGCATGGACACCCAGTTCTGGGAGAGTCCCGGCACCGGGCACGACTGGACGACAGCCGTCAACGGGCTGACCCACACGATGCCGTGGATGGCCACCCAGATGGGCCTGACCAGCTGATCCGGGCTGGCATCCGCCGACCGGTGGGCCCGCGATGTTACGGTCAGATCCGGACCGGTGGACCACCCCACGACGACGCTGGGAGCGATGTGGACCATCCTCCCCCAGCAAGCGATGACACCGCGGGCCGGCGGGCCGAGAGTGATCACGCCGGAACTGATGACACGACGAGCCGACGACGAATCGGGGCCAGTTTGACATTCCCAACCTGCTCTTGCTGCTGTTCGCCGTCGGCGCTGCGGCAACCGGTCAGTTGATGCTCAAACACGGTATGACCGGGGTGGCCGCGGTTGTCGCGCGCGACGGCGGGTCGGTGCTGATCAAGGCCGCGACGGCGCCCTGGGTGATCGGCGGCCTGCTGGTCTTTGGCATCTCCGCCCTCGCCTGGTTGACCACCCTGTCCAGGGTGCCGCTGAGTCTCGCCTATCCGTTCAATGCACTCGGCCTGCTTGCCGTCATCGGTTCCAGCGTCGTGGTGCTGCACGAACGCGTGACGCCGCTGGCCTGGCTCGGCTCGGTACTGGTGGCGGGTGGTCTCGTCCTCGTCGTGATCGCCCAATCCAGCCAATGAACACAGTCGAGCCAATGAGCTCAGTCCAGCCAATGACCGTGGCTGTGGTTGACGACCACGTCGGCCGCCAGGTGCTCGAAGGGCGACGCCGCTCGTCGACCGTCCCGCGCCCGGGTCGGAACCTGATCCGTTGACCGCACAGCCCCGGGATGCGGTGGATGTGAGGCCGGCAACCGGATCCGCCAGGTTTCGCACCGTCTGGATTTGCGCTGCGGTGGTGTGCTTCGTCAGCGCACTGAGCCTCTGGCTCCGCTACCGGGTCCCGGTCCCGATCGGCCGGTCGGCGGTTGACGACATGCTCTTCGTCCGCGCGGCAACGTCATTGGTCAACGGCGACTGGCTCGGACCGTTCGACGACCTGACGCTGGCCAAGGGGCCGTCCTACCCGATGTTCATGGCCGCGATGCACGCATTGGGGATACGGCTCAAAGTGGGCGAACAGGCCACTTACCTGCTGGCCTGCCTATTCGTCGCCGGTAGTTTCTATCTGGTCGCCCGGCGGCTCGTTCTCAGCACGATCGTGTTCAGTGTGCTGGCCCTGAATCCGGTCAATTTCAGCTTCCAGAGTGCTGAACTGCTCCGTGACAACTGGCACGCATCGCTCAATCTCCTGTTCCCTGCCACGGTGTTCGTGGCGCTGTTCATGGCAATCAGCGGATTCCGCATCGTGTGGCTGGTCCTGGCAGCCTTGTTTGCCGGCGTCGTCGGCGCGATCTTCTGGATGTGCCGCGAAGAAGGTATTTCCATTGTTCCCACCATCGCCATCATCGCCATCGGACTGCCGCTGCTGCGATGGCGACGATGGCGCTCGCTACCGCCTGATGCCCGGTTCGGGCCCGTGGTGCGGCGTCGGTCCATCGGCTATGCGGCGGCCACGGTCGCCATCGCGATCGGTCTTGTCGTTCCGACCGCGGCAGTTGGCTTGATCAATGAACGGCACTACGGCGTCGACCTGATCAACGATTGGTCGGCCGGTGCCTATGCGCAGGCGTACGCCGACTGGACCAGGGTCGGCGGAGGGTCCCAGGAATTCTGGGTTCCGCTTACCGCCGAACAACGCGCTCTCGTCTACCCGGTGAGTGCGGCGGCCCGTGAACTCGAGCCCTACCTCGAGGCGGCGGACAGCCCGTACGCGAGCATGGCCTGTAAGGCGCCGAACTGTGATTTCCCCGGCGCCTTCATCGGCTGGGAGTTGCGCCTGGCAGCCCTGCAAGCCGGCCACTTCACGTCCGAAACGCAGGTCCAGGAGTTCTTCGGCCGGCTCGATGACGACATCGTTGCGGGATGTGACAGCGGAGCGCTGGCGTGCACCGGCCGCCTCCCGGCAGCCCTGCAACCGCTCCAGCGGACCACGGTGCCTAAGCTCGCCGCATCATTCGGGACCATCCTGAAGAATTCCGGCCTCTCTGTCGGCCTTTTCGACGAACCGACCGAATACTGGCCCGATCCGTTGAACCGCCTGCCGTTCACCCTGCCCGTGGTCGACGGGATCCCCACCGACCACGACATCGCCGCGAGTCAGGCCGCGCACTTCACCGCAACGAAGTGGCCGTATGACGTCCTGGCCGCCGATCTTCACGCTGGCGATCCCATTGCTCTCGATACTCGCCCTGGTCGCGATGCTCGGGGGCTGGATCTTCTTCCGCTGGCCACGGACGGCGGCGTTGTTGATGACCGCCGCCCTGTTGGTTGGCTATCTGAGCAGATCGGCGTTACTGGCCATCGTCAACGCCACCGACTTCGATGCGACGATCGCCCGGTATCAGTTGGCGAGCCAGATGATGCTGACGGCGTTTGCCGTGCTGGGGTCCGCTGCCCTGCTCGACGGGGTCCGGCAGTTCCGCAATGACCGGCAGGACGCACGGGCCGCTTCGACTCGCGTTGCGTCGGACGCGGTGACCACCACCGAGCTCTGACGAAGTCCGCAATTGGTCACTTCAGGGACAGTGTTCCGGTACCCACATCGGGGTGGGTCACTTCGGCCTCGGGCGCGAGCCCAGGTTCGCCGATCAGCCGCGGCTGCGGTTCGCGACCTGACCTGATGAGCACGACAGCCAGACCAATGGAGGCGACCGCCGCCAACAACAGCCACGGCAACCAGCCGAAGCGCGGCGCCCACTGCTCGGATCCGAGGAACCACACGGGTCCGTCTTCGCCAACCGCGTACCGGTGCGAGTTGAACACGATGGAAAACAACTGCATGGTGGCCGCGACCACCGCTACGAACACGTACAACCGCCGACGCGGCCGGCCACCGAGCTCGCCTGACAGACGTTCGTTCATGACGACCCCGGCCAGGATCGGAAGCAGCGAGAACACCGGCAACAGATGACGACCCTGCACACCGCCTTGAACCGGCGCGAACACGGTTGCCTGCACAACAAAACCCACCACGACCGCGTACAGCAGCACCAACAGCAGGGTCCACGAATCCTGGGATCGACCGATCACGGCTGCTCCGCCGATCACGACGACCGTGGCAACGATCCACAGTGCGATCGCCGGCCCGGGCAGCTGGGTATCGGCCCAACCGAACCACCCGATTCCCGACTGCAGGATCCCGAAGCTCCAGTCCACGTAGTTGCCCACGGCGTCCGACGTGAAAACGGACAGCACCGAGACCGTATTGACCGGATTATCAAAGGAACGTTCCCACCAGAGGACGACCAACGCCGAGATCGCCACGACGGCGATGGTCACGATCAGCGCGGGACGACCGGCCCGCAATTGACGCCAGACGACGGGTCCGCCGCCACGGGTCAGCGCGACCGCAGCCGCCAGGGCCAGGGTCACCACGCCCAACTGCCGGGACAACAGGAGTGCAGACGCGGCACAGGCCAAGGTTGCCAGCGTCGCCCGATCGGCCAGCGCCTCCGGCCGTCTGGTCACGACCACCGCGATGGACGCGACGGCAATCGCAGTCGATATCTCCAGACCGCTCGTCGAGACCACCGCGGTCGAGAACACGACCATCGGCGTGATCGCCAGGGCAAGGCCGAGCAACGCGCCGCGACCGAGCCATCGTGCCAACTGCCACGCGGCGAGGAACAGGAAGACCGTGGACAGCAACAGCGATATGAGCCGGGCGAGCAAGAAGGCGTGACCGGGGCTGTCGGCGCGAAGCGCGACGATGCCCATCGGTATGTAACCGAAGATCGGGTACGACCCCACCGACGCCGTCGCGGGCACGTCGCCATCGTCGGGCGGTGCAGTCTTCGGCAGACAGTCGCCGGTCCGCTCGGGGTGCATGGCAAGGCAGTCGAAACCACCCGGAAGCAGCCGCATCGGGATCGTGAAGGTCCTGGATATGGATGCATTACGGAGCGCTCCGAGAGACTGGTCGGCCGGCTGCCCGGCATACGCCACGCCGACGTCGAACTGCCCTGCGCCCAGCGCCTTGATCAAGTGGTCGTGCTCATCCGGTGCCGCATCCGGCGGATTCGAGAAAACCCACACCAGGCCGAGGATCAAGTAGGGCAGAACCACGAACACGGCCCACCGCAGCGCTCGCGGATGGTGTGCCGCAGCGGCCTCGGTCACCGTGGTTGACACCTGAGTCACCGGATGGTCTCCCAATTCCTGCTCCAAAGAGGGGGAAGTACGGTCATCCGTCCGCGCATCGGCAGGCCGCTGACCTCTCAGGACGCTACCGCACACGGCGTCATACGCCGGGCAGGCGGCTCCGCCGCCGATCGGTTGGCAGACCGACCCCTTGGCGGTGAATGGGCAATCCGTCGGGGACCGTCCATATGCACTCGTCGCCGTTTTCCACGTTGGTGTCGACGGTACGTTCCAACCGTCGCGGGTGGCTGCTGAGCTAACCTGCTGCGGTGGTCAACGGCCCGGCTTCAGCACTCAAAGGCAAGGGCGATGTGCTGGCGATGCTCGCCGGGACCTTTCTGATCGGGCTCTCCGGCTACCTGTTTCTCGCGCTGATCGGACACGGCCGATTCTAAGCCGCCACCACAGCGGCGCTGTCAGCGACCTACCTGATCGGCAACGTGCTCGGTCCCGGCATTTTCGTTGCCGTCGAACAGGAAACCTCCCGGGTGGTCAGCGACGCGATGGCCGCGTGGCCGGCCGCCGTCACCCGGATCCGACGGCTGGTGGCCGATCGACGGTGGCCTCGGGCTCAGTACGCTGCTGGTGCTGATCCTGGTCGCCCCGCTGCTACTGAGCCAGGTGCTGGACGGGGAGATCGGCCTGATCGTGGCGCTGGCCTTGTCCGTGGTGGGCTCGGCGGCCGTCTATTACATCCGCGGCCTGACCGGTGGTCAACGTCGATTCCGCCGTTACGCGATGACCGTTGCGATCGATGGCGGAACCCGGATCGCCGGCTGTGCCGCCCTGGTCGCGGTCGGCAACACCAATCCGGTGGCCTTCGGGATGGCGCTCTGCGCCGGACCGGCGGTCGCCGCCCTGCTTACCGGCTTCCGGTCGCGGGGCCGCCAAAGGGCGGGACGCGCGGCCGGCGCGCCCGGCTACCCGGAGCTGACCAGGGACGTCAGCTGGCTGCTGCTCGCGTCGGCGTCTGTCGATGGTGATGGCGAATCTCGCCCCGGTGGTGGTGACGGCGATGCTGCCGGGCGACCCGGTAACCGCGGCCGGGTTCGCGGGGCGGTGATCCTCACCAGGGTGCCACTGCTGTTCATGGGCGTCATCCAGGCGCATGCTGCTGCCGGGTATGACGGCAGCCGTCGGCGCCGAGGACCGCCGGCAGCTCCGGTCGACGCTCGCCCGGGGCCTGGCCATCATCGGCGCCATCGGAGTCGCTCGCCGTGGTCGGCACCTGGTTGGTCGGCCGACCGGTCCTGAGCCTGCTGTTCGGTGCCGACCGGGACACCACGGCCACCGGCCCACTGGCCTGTTGGCCTTCTCCGCCGTGATCTTCATGGCGGTGCAGTTGCTGCAGCCCGCCTGGTGGCGCTGCGCCGGCACCAGGCGCTGGCGATCGGCCTGGGTCGCCGGTGCGATCGCCTTTATCGGCTGGCCTTCTTCGTCCCCATCGACCCGATCGACCGGGGTATGCTGGCCCAGCTGCCGGCCCGCTGGTGACGTTGCTGGTCCAGCTGGCGGTGCTCGCCGGCTACCGCAGGCAAGTGGCGTCGCCGCCCGCCGGTACCAGTGCAATCGCCGTCGCGGAGTGACGGATCGTCCCGGCCAGCGGTTCAGTGGGTGCTGATCCGGCTCAGGCTCATCGTGAAGCTGACCATGATCAACTGCAGGCCGCCGATGATGAACACCATGCCCAGGATCGGCAGCCGCATCGTGGTCGATCGGGTCGAGCGCGCCGAAGCCCTCCGAACCCCAGCGGACCAGGGCCACGACGAAGGCAGCGACGCCGAGCAGCGACCGCGATGCACGCCGACGACCACCCCGCGCTCCAGGGTGATCCGTTCCAGCGCAGTTCTCCAGCCGCTCGCTGGACGGCAACAGCCCGAGATGCGGCTGCGTAGGACCGGGACACGATCGCCAGCCCGATCGGTCTGCACGCCGGCGATCACCGCGGTCGCGCAGGCCAGCATGGTCTGCACGCTGAACGCCACGGCACCGATCTGGTGCGGGCCGAAGGACAGCCACAGCAACCCGATGCCACCGACGACCAGCAGGAACAGCGCCGGGTACAGCATCAGCCAGCGCGGGCTGAAGGCCAGCAGGAACCGCAGGTGCCGCCAGCCGTCCCGCCAGGTCCGCAGATGCGGCGCCCGGGTCCGGCCGTCCGGCCGCAGCGTGGTCGGCACCTCGGTGATCGCCAGCTTGTTCAGCGACGCCCGCACCACCATCTCGCTGGCGAACTCCATGCCGTCGGTGCGCATGCCCAGCGCCAGGATGCGGTCCCGGCGGAACGCCCGCATGCCGCAGTGGAAGTCGCCGACCGGGATCTTGAAGAACAGCCGGCCCGACCAGCGACAGCACCGGATTGCCGAGGTAGCGATGCAGCGGCGGCATCGCGCCGGGCGCGATGCCGCCCTGGAACCGGTTGCCCATCACCAGGTCGGCGCCCGCCCGCAGGCTCTGCGACGAACGCCGCCGATGTCGTCCAGCGCGTAGCTGTCGTCGGCGTCGGCCATCAGCACGAACGTGCCCGCGGGCCGCCTCGATACCGCCCTGCAGCGCCGCGCCGTAGCCGCGGCGCGGGATCGGCACGACCCGGGCGCCCTCGGCCGCGGCGATCGCCTGCGAACCGTCGGTCGAGCCGTTGTCGGCGACCAACACCTCGCCGTCGATGCCCAACGTCGCCAGCGACGCGCGAGCCTTGCGGATGCAGACCGCCAGCGTCTCCGCCTCGTTCAGGCACGGCATCAGGATCGTCAGCTCGCACCC
>CAVOFW010000011.1:0-847943 GCA_963695045.1 uncultured Actinomycetota bacterium | reverse complement strand
GCTGATGATCCCGCTCTACGTCCTGATCGCCCGCGACTACGGTCTCGGCGACAGCTATCTCGGCATGATCCTGCCGTTTGCCATCAACTCCACCGCGGTGTTCATCTTCCGGCAGTACTTCCTGCAACTACCCCCGGAACTGTTCCAGGCCGCCCGCATCGACGGGGCCGGCGAGCTGCGGACGCTGTGGTCGGTCGCCCTGCCGCTGGTCCGACCCGCGCTGCTGACGGCGGTGCTGCTCACCTTCATCGGTCCATGGAACGAATTCCTCTGGCCGTTCCTGATCACCAAACAACAATCCAAACAGCCACTGGCGGTCTCACTGGCGAACTACATCTCCACCGTCCAGTCCACCACCACGGCCAACCCATACGGCGCCATCCTGGCCGGCGCCTGCGTGCTGGCAATCCCAGCGGTCGGTCTCTTCCTGATCTTCCAACGACACTTCGTCTCGACCGACCTCGGCTCGGGCGTGAAGGGCTGATGACCGTGCACACCGCTTCCCCGATCGACGCCACCGCGATCGACGCCACCGCGATCGACGCCTCCCCGATCGACGCCACGGTCCCTTACGCACTGCGGCGGCTCGGGGTGGTGATGACGCCGGACCTGACCAACCCGCACGAAGTCGACGGCGTGCTGAACCCGGGCAGCGGACGGGATGCGGCCGGCGAGTTGACCTGCTGCCGCGAATCGTGGCCGCCGGCAACGTGTCCCGGGTGGGGCTGGCCCGCGTCATCATCACCGACGGGGTTCCGGTCGGCGTCGAACGCGAGGGTGAGGTGCTCGGCCCGGACACCGGCTGGGAGCGGGCGAAAACCCATGCCGGCGTTGAGGATCCACGGGTCACCTGGATCCCCACGCTCGGCCTGCACATCATGACCTACGTGGCCTACGGTCCACTCGGGCCGCGGCCCTCGCTGGCCGTCTCGCCCGACCTGCACGCCTGGCGACGGCTGGGCCCAGTGCATTTCGGCTACCAAGAGGCGCTGGACGCCGACCTCAACCACTTCACCAACAAGGACGTGGTGTTCTTCCCCGAACCGGTACCAGGCCCCGACGGGCGGCAATGTTTCGCGGCACTGCACCGCCCGACCTGGGACCTGGACATCGTCGCGCCCGGCATCGGCACCTACCTGCCGGCCGGCGTCACCGACGACCGGCCGGGAATCTGGATCTCCTACGTATCGGTCGACGACGTGATCGCCGACGTCGCCCAACTCACCCACCTGCACGACCACCGGCCGGTGGCATTGCCGGCCTTCGACTACGAGGCCGTGAAGATCGGCGCCGGGCCGCCGCCGATCCGGATCCCCGAGGGCTGGCTGCTGATCCATCACGGCGTCACCGGTGAGCTGCTACCCGGTGTCGACCACCAGCCACTGGTGAACTACGCCGCCGGTGCGATGATCCTGTCCGCCGACGACCCATCGGTGCTGCTCGCCCGGACCAGCGAGGCACTACTGACTGCCGAGCACCCCTCCGAGCGGGTCGGCATCGTGCCGAACGTCGTCTTCCCCACCGCCATCGAAGAGATCGACGGGCGACTGTTCGTGTTCTACGGCATGGCCGATTCACGCATCGGAGTCGCTGCGCTGGAACGCGTTGCCGTGACGTCATCATGATGCTCCGCCGGGGTCGCGGCGGGCAGCCGCTCTCGTCGTCACGCTGACACTGGCCTGTCCCCGTGGGCCCGACCAGCCAGGCCTTCGTCGGTTGACTCCTGCATTGGTTGCCGCAGCGCCACCCCCTCGCGTCCCTATACATCACCCTGACGACAGCCAACTCATGCTGACGACAGCAAACTCATGCGCACCAAACGAGACCCAGCCGAAGCTGTCAATGGCCAGAAGCCCGCGTCATCCGACCGGGGTCACCGACTCATCAAGGGGACGGGGCGGGTGCTGCCGGTATGTACCCGATTCCACGAGCCGATGGCCCGAGTGAGATCACCAGGAAGGAGCCGTCATGGAAGACACTCCCGGTGTGCGGGGGCGCTCGCGACCCACCGACCAAGTCCAGACGGATGGACCCGCCGGGCCGCAGGATCAACCGGAGTTCCTGTCCGCCGACCGGGTCGCCGCCGATCGGAACCGCACCAATGTCAGCAATAACCACCCTCCTACGACCCGCACGATGAATGCCGCAACAACAGCGACCTGGCTAGGGCTGGCAGTGCTGGATCAGCGCGGTCGATGGATCGGCACGGTGCAACATGTCCACCTGAACCACACAACGGGACAACCGGAATGGATCACCGTCCGCGTCGGCCGGTGGGTGACGACACGACACATCGCCCCGCTGGCCGGATCCACCCTCCAGCGCCGTGGTCTGCAACTGCCATACAACCGCTGGGCCCTTCACCGAGCACCGGAAATCATTAATCCCGACCAGATGAACGTCCGCGATCAGCTCGCGCTGTACTCGCACTACCTGCAAAGCATCGCCGCGAGCTCGCATTGAAGGCTGACCGGCAGCCGGCCGATGTCGATCACACATCGTGTGGGTGATCAGCGCGTGAGCCCGGACCTTCTGGTCGGGTCGGGCGGCGATCTCATCCGCCGCGAAACCATAGTGAGTCACTCGGCAGCCCGACCACGGAGGATTTGATGTCCCCACCAGCCACCCTGCTCTCCGCGGTGCCGGTGCCCTTCGAAACCAACGGCGACCTGGACGAAAAGGGCCAGGAAACGATGCTCCGCCACCTTGAGGGGATCGGCGTCCCCGGAGTTTTCGTGTCCGGCACCACCGGGGAGTTCACCGCGCTGGACGACGACGAACGAGCCGCTGTGCTGAGCGTTCGCCCTCACCGTGTTCGGCGCGGACGCCGTGTACGCCCATGTCGGCGCCGCCGCGGCCAGGCAGGCCGAGCGGCTCACCGCGCAGGCGGTCGCGCTCGGCGCCCGCAGGCTGGCCGCGATCACCCCGTTCTACTTGCCGGCCGACCCTGCGGCGCTGATGGACTACTACCGCCGGTTGGCTGCCGTCGCCGGTGATGCCCGGATCTACGTGTATCTCTTTGCCGCCCGGACGGGGGTGTCGGTCACTCCCGGTGAGCTCGCCGAGCTGGCGACGATTCCGGCGGTGGCCGGGGCGAAGATCAGCGGTGAGCTGAGAGCGGTTGTCCTGCAGTATGTCGACGCGGTTCCGGACGGTTTCGAGGTTTACTCCGGCAACGATGTAGAGTTCGGCGACTTCGTCCGCGCCGGAACAGGGGATCTGCGCGGCCCAGGACCGGGTCGAGCGGGCCGTGCACGCCACCGGCGGGGCAACATCGCGCTGCTGAAGGCCGGGCTGTCGCTGCAGGGCCTTCCGGCCGTCCCCACCAGGGTGGCACTCGACCAGCCAACGGCCGCGCAACTGCACTCCCTACGCACAGCAGTCAATGACCTCACCTGAACCCGGGGAGTGTCCGCGGCCAACCACAGCCTGTGCACTCACCGCACCCCGTTCCGAAACACCGCGGGTGATCCAGGGGGCGTCGGTCATCGTGTACTGGCCGCATCGCTTGCGATGTTGCGCTGTGCATCGGGGGGAAGTCTCTCCTGCTGGGCGGTATGCGCAGCAGCAGTTAGGCCACGGTGATGGTGATGTTCGCATGATCTGTGGCACCGATCTGGTCGGTGACCTGCAGGGTGAACTGGTAGCTCCCGGGGATGCTGGGGGTGCCGATGATGTTCCCGGCGGTCGTGCCTTGTGAGTTGGGGCCGGTCATTCCGGTGGGAATGCTGCCCGCAATGACCGCCCATTGCACGGGCGTCGGGGTGGCGCCGCTGTTGAACGTGGTGTTGCACCCGGTGGTGTCGAAGTTGACTGCCGTCGCCGTTCCGGCGGTGAGGGTGACCGGTGTCTGGGGGATGATGATGCAGCTCCCCGTGGGCGGTGCCGGGGTCGGCGACACGGGTGTCACCGACGGCGTGCAACCGGCAAGGGTGATCGTCGCGGTCGGTGTCCGGCCGCCGTCGGAGATCGTGACCTTGCAGTCCGGCGCGGAGAAGTTGTCGCCCTGGATCCTGTAGCGCCCGGTGGGGTCCGCCCGGACGTCGGCGACGCTGGTGGACGATTCGGCGGTGACGAACACCCCTGGCGAGCTTTGTCCTTCGAGACGAAGCTGGCCATCTTTCAACTCGCTGTTGACGACGGTGACGGCTCCGGCGGGGCCGGCCAGCACGGCCTGACCGATCAGACCGCAACACACCACGGTCGCCAACGCGGCCGCACGCAGACCCAGCTTGAGCAGCATTCGGTACTCCTAGAAGCGAATGGGGAGGCGACTGCTGGCCCTGCGGTGCAGTCGATCTCGAGGCGTACGTTGACCCTCTCGTGGGAAACTTCTTGCCGCTATTGCACGTTCGTACTAGTACCACCCCTCATCCAGTAGGTCGTCGAGATCGGCCAGGTCCAGCCTTAGCTCGGCCGAGGTGTCCGACCGCCACGCCTGGCTGATCTGGTCGAGCCGCTCCAGGATCTCCGCCAGGGACACGGCCGCACCTCCTCCACCCGGTCGCGAGTCTAGGAGACCGGCGGCGTGTCTCGGCGACGAGTCGTTCCCGCGGGCACGCCGAACCTTGACGCCGACTTCAATCTGAGCTTGACCTCGATACATGTGGGTCTGGGCGGCGACAGTTCACTCGGGTTGGCCTTGAGCACACGGCCCGGGGGTTCCTCTTCGTGGTTCGTCGAAGGTGCGAGGGATATTGGGAGTTCAGGGGGAGTGACGGCGCTGGCCTGGGGGGTGACGGTGTCGCTGACCTTTTGGTTTTCCTCCAACGAGCGGTAGCCGCCGGTGCCGGAGTCGTCGGGCGTGATGAAGCCGAAGCCCTTCTGGCGTTGAACCATTTGACGGTGCCTTGTGCCATGGCCGTTCTCCTGCTCAACAATTGTGGTTGGTAGCGGCTACGGGGATGTCGGACGACCTGTGCGGGTCGCATGGCGGCTCATGGCACGCACGCGTCGCGGGGGGAATGCACGGTGCTGTTCGCTGCGCTCGCGATCCAGCTGCCGCGGTGGGTCAGGCCTTGCCGAGGATCCTGTTCATTCTTGTGCCGCAGACCGGGCAGGTGCCCTTGGCCATCCGGCGGAGCTATTCAAATAATTGGTTCAACCGCGCCGGTTTGACGCCCTATCGGGCTATAGCCCGGTAACTCACAGCGACTGACGGAACCATTTGGGGTATAGATCGTGGCGGGCGGGTAGACCTTGCCGCTGCGTATGTTGACGCCGGCCGCTTCTACGTAGCGTCGAAAGATGATGCCCGTTAGGCCCGAGTTTGGAAACTGTATGTGCGGTCGGCCGTTGATCCGCGGACCCCTGCGGACGAACTCCGCAAGCGTCGCCGACTCCAACAATTGGGCCGACGACAGCGCGCCGCGGTGCCCCATCGGCCACGAGCTGGTCAACCACCAAGTGCGAGCGCGGCCGCCGTGATCAAGCCCCAGCCACGGGGTTGGCCACTCAGTGGAGTGTCAGCTGCCGGACGTCGCTGGGGCTGTAGAGGCTCGAGCGCGTCACGCCCGGCAGACCTTCAAGCCGTGCACAACTCCAGCGTGACATGCCGAACGGTCGATCGATACCAAGCCCGACCGCCTTGGGCGGTCGGCACCACCCCATCGGCGTTCAATGCCAGGGCGATCGCGGCGAAGCTCAGGCCGGCCGAGCGGGCCGCCGTTATCCGCTCGACAACTTCGGCGGCCAGAGCCCGGAGCCGGCCCAATGACAAACCTTCGGCCTCTCGTTGGGCCATCGCTTAGAGCCTGGAAGCGGATTATGTCGTGGCCGCAGCGTCCGAATGGGGTCGACATGTCAGCTACCGCGACCCGGCGCAGTCGGTCCGGTTCCGTTTGCAGGCAACAAGTTTGGGATTCGAACGGCTAAATCGACAAGATGTGGTCGAAGCTCGCGCAGAACTTGAGGAATTCGCATCAATCATAGCTACCTAGCTAGTTTAGGCCAGCCCACGTCAGCACTCGGCGGCGTTTGCGGGTTGGCCCATTCTCTTGACGCTGTTTCACTAGCTCATTGTCACGGGCTGATTACATCGAGATGCACACGCGCGCCAACGCCACACGAAGAGCGCCTGCTTACCAACCGATTGGCCGTCATCCAGAAAGTGATACAAATGCACGTCACTGTTCGACTCGGCCAAATGGGGCTGCCGGGTAGCGGCTTTGACCAGTTCCCAGCGTGACTCGTGCAGCGACCACCTTAACCGTTCAGTCCCTCACCAAAACTCGGTCTGGCGCTGTGGCACCCATTCAATCGGGACGTGAAACTCGGTTCGAGCGTCGTTGCTAGGCCACAGGGACGGAACGACGAACCCGGCCGGCCCCAGTAAATCTACGCGTATCCGCCGCAGTCCCTGATCAAGGAATTCCCCGCTAAAACTGAACGGGTCGGAGGACAACGCTTCAAAGCCATCTCCATGCAGGGTTAGATCCCAGGACTCGACTCCATACGGATGGAGCGGCCCGGCGACGTGCGCGACGACTACAACCACGGCCCCTTCGAACGCCCCACCGGGCAGATCGAACAGCGACGGCAACGGCTCCACGTGGTGTCTCCAACCGTCCAACTGCGGCGATGGCTCTCAAGTGGTTTCATCGCTGCGCGTGTGCGATTCGTTACACACAGTTGGCATTCAGTCGGCATTAAGGTCATGGTCGGAGTCTGCGGAGCACACGAGCCGGTTCTCCATCACGGGTTGCACCTTCGGGCGGTGGGAGCCCAGGCACGGTGCTCTCGAGCGGCCAGGGGCCGAATCTGTCCACGACCACGGCTCCGCAAACGGGACACCGGTGAATCTCGCCCTGCTCGGTATGCATGCCCCAGTCTACTCGCGTGTCCGGTTCGTCCGGTTCTACGCTCGGCTACGGCGGATCCTACCTTCGGTCGACCGGAGAGGCCTCAACCGCCGGTTTGCGGAGGCGAATGACTTCACCCAGCTCCCTGTTGCTGGGCGGCTCGCATGCGTTCAAGCGTGGCCACCATCCGCTGTGAGACGCGTGACTTGTTGAACAACTCATGTAGAACGAGCGCCTGGTCGTAGGGCCGGTCGTCGTCATACAGCGCCGCGAGCTCGTCACGCGATGTCACCATGGTCATTCCCCGGTCGAGTCGCGATTCACGCTCTTGGGGATGATTCTAGGGCGTGGATGTGACCCACAGAATGCGGGGATTCGCTGGAAACCATCCAGTCGAGGAAGACCGCCGGCCGCGGACGCTGGGGGATAGCATAACCGCCTCGCCGGCCTCGGACTGCCTGTAGCGCTTGCGGCGCTCGGCTCCCTTCTCAGGGTTGCGGAGCTGGTGCCTTCGCTGCTGGGAGATCGGCAGCTCCGTGTATTGATCCTGGATAGGCTTGAGGCTCATTTGATTCTATTTTGCGGTAATGTTCTTGTTTCTGGATAGGCCACTTGAGCGGGTACTGACACTCGGCGCGGAAGTCACCGTGCCGATCAGTGTCGACTTGACAGACGTCTTCACAGTGCCGGCAGAAGAAGGTGCGACTGGCTTCGGTCGTTGTTGGTGAGCATTGTTGCACCTTGACAGATTAGCGTTTTTGTGGTTGTTCGGGATGATCGTCCGGAAGCCGGAGACTGGTTTTGCCCAGCCCTTGTTCGGCGGTTGAGGCTTACAATGGCATGGGTTGACGAACATATATTAGATTACATTCTTCAGACATTACTATACGACATTTTGAGTAAGACCGGCTTTCGGCACCCTACGGGTGGTCGATGCCCTCCGGCCGAACAGACTTTGTAGCGGCGACACAACCCAGACCCTTCACCCCATCGTTACGCCAAATGGGTATCATTCAAGGATGGCCACGATCACAAAGACCTTCCTTGTAGATGACATCGACGGCTCGATCGATGATGTTGAGACCGTCCAGTTCAACGCCGACGGAATGAACTTTGAAATCGATCTCTCAGCCGCCAACGCTGCCCGCCTGCGCGAGAAGCTGGCGCGCTTTGTGAACGCTGCCCATCCCGTGAAGCCGTCGAAGGCAGCGCCTGCCGGGCGTGGGCCGCGGGGCAAGTCGGCGGCCGCCGCCTCTAACCGGGAGCTTGTCCACGAGATCCGCAAATGGGCCGAGGAGGCTGGACTACGGGTGAACAGCCGCGGACGACTTAGCCGTGAGATTGTCGATCAGTACAACGCTGCTCACTGATCTACCGGCCCTCTACTTCGCCGTAGCTGTCCATCAGGCTGGCGCACGCCTCAGCCAGCTCCGCGAGCAGGTGGTTCGCCCAGTGCTCGTCGTCCTGCGGATACTGAACGATCTTGGTGGCGAAGAGCTTGCCGAGGTGCCTCATCAGCTGGAACTCTCGCTTGGCCACGAGTGCCATTACCGCGGCCGTGGCGAAGTCTTCGGTGTCGTAAGTGACCGTATGAGCTCGGATGTGTCGTACGACCTGGCGAGCCTCGGTCTTGAGCCTCAGGCGGGCTTCTGCATCGGGTATGTCGCCCTCAATGTTCACGATGGGCCTTCCGTCCGTTCTGGCAGGAAGTTTCCGTTTCAGGATCGCACCAAACGGCTCACATGGCCGCTGTTCAGGGTTGCACAGTGCACTTGGGGCATCCCGTTGCTTGGCCATTCGCGCTGCGCCCTCCCCCATCAGGAGCAGTCCAGCGCAACCGACGACCGGCAAACACCACCAGGGCTGCGAAGTAGAAGCTGAGGTACGCGCACGTCAGCCAGGGTCATGGGTCATGGTGTCGGGGATCGTCACGACCGGTACCAGCCTCTCCCCGGTAGCGGTGGCTGTGCGGGATGCGGGTGACGAGCCCGTGTGCCCTGACGGCTTCTGCTGGGAGGCCGCGGAGTTCGACGATCAGCGGTCGAGTTCGTTGTTGGTGCAAGCCCTTCGGCCTGGAGCCGAGGATCAGCAGCACGGCGAGCAGGGCATGGCTGCGTTGTTGACCCAGCGGAGCCTTGCACATTAAGTTAGATTGATTGGCGTAATCAGGGTGCCGATGGCGAGGGGTTGCGGGAGCGCTTACACAAACCCCGGCCAGGCACCGCGAACAAATCACCCTTACAACCGCCCTCTCTTGGACTCGGACATCATCCACATCATCAACGCCGGCAGCGTCAGCTATCGACACCACATTCGGTCATCCGGGGGCCGAAGTCCATCTCAACGAGGCGATCCAGCCCGGGCCGGGTGGGCCCGCCGGTTGATGTCCTCCAACGTCAGCGAGGCGACCTCACCGGCCCGTAGTCCCAGTCGGAGCAGCACCAGGAGTACCGCGTACGACCGGCGGCCCAATGGCCGCCGCCGGTCGTAAGCGTGGAGCAACGCGTCGGAGTCCGCCCGGTCGACCCCGAGCCACAGCGTCGTGTGACGCCGGCCCGTCACGGCCACCGCGGCCGAGGACCTGCTGACGCGGTCGGGTACCAGGGTGCCCTACCGCACGCTGCGCCGATGATCGAGGCGGGTCCTGATTGCAGGTACCGATGGAAAGGTTTCATTCCTCACGGTGCACGCGAGAGCGGCTGCCGTGACGGTCAACTCGCTGGTCTCGTGAGAGCGCCGATCGATCCGATGGGGATGCAGGATGGCGACACGGTGAGGTCCAACCTTGGTAACTATCTGCCCTCTCGCCGCCCGGCAGCGAGCAGACCACGCAGTCGAAGCACCAATTCCGTGGAAACGGACCCGCCACCGATCGATGCCACGACCACCGGCGACACGATTGCGTTGTGACGGTGAACTGGTCGCTGCCGAGGCTGCCGATCACCCGGTCCGCATACCGGCGAACGTGGTCCACGAGCGAGGTTTTGTCGCCTTGCAGCCCCGCCGACCTTGGATTGCTAGTGATGCAGTTGGATCTCTCCCCGCCTGCGACCTACTTCCACCTCCCGGTCATCGGCCGCCCGGATCATTCGCGCCGGTACCAGGTGATCCTGGTCGACAAACTGCGCCTGAGCGAGCTTGACTTTGTATCGGCAGGCGCCGTACCGCCCGTCTTCAGTCAGCACCCAGGCGTCGAGCAGGCCGACGGCTTGAACGCCGAGGGAGGGCAACCGGTGATGTGGGCTTCCCCTCGTAACGTGGAGACATCGCCTTAAGGAGGTCGGCGGTGGCGGAGACACGGCGGAAGTTCGATCGGGACTTCCGGGAGGGTGCGGTGCGGATCGTCCGGGAGACCGGGAAACCGATCGCCCAGGTCGCTCGGGACCTGGGCATCAACGAGGGCACCCTGGGGAACTGGATCGGCCGGGATCGGCAGGCCCGGGCCGGTGGCAACGGGGCGTTGACCGAGGACGAGCGGGTGGAGCTGCTCCGGTTACGACGGGAGAACGCCGAGTTGGCGATGGAGCGCGATGTGCTCAAGCGCTCATTCGCCCTCTGGGTGTGCAGCCGCGGTCGTCGTAGCGGTTGTCAGGCGGCCGGACCCGGACGATCCCGTCGGGGTCGAGCATTGATTCGTAGGTCACGTGTCTGTCCAGACATGTTGTGGTGCTATGGGTTTGGGTTGTTTGAGGGACTGGTGGCGCGATCGGGCGGCGGTGCCAAGCGGTCGCGGCGAGCGCGGCAACTTTGGTCGCGATCTTGGTGCGGTGCATCCGGTTCTGGTTCCTGATGTGGGATGTGCGATTCCGGTTACTCCGTCGCATGGCCTCAATAAACTCTATCTGGTCGGTATGCGGGTTCTATGAATTCCGGCTCGGGTTCCTATGTGCCGCGGATGCGAGGCTTTGGTCTCATGGCGCGCCCCTATGCGGACCCAGTGGAGATTGTGACTGCGCCGATCCCCGCTCAGTCCCCGTTCATCCCCGCCGACGCGAAGATCGTGGTCGGGGCGATCGCTCCGGCATCTCCTGATCCGATTCCGATCGTTTTGTTGCCGGGTTTCGAGTACCGGATGCGGGAGTGGCGGAATCCTGAGAGTCACCTGGTTCACTGGCGGCTCGAGCGCAGAAAGTCCACTCTGTACGGCGAAAACGACGACTAGGCCTTGACCCTGGCCGTACGTGCAATGCGCGACCGCAGGGCGTCGTGGTCCCAAATCGCCGCTGCACTCGGCGTCACCTGACAGGCAGCTCAGCAAGCGGTACGGCCGGGCGTAGCAGGCACTCCGGAGGAGCGTGGCCCACGAATCGCGGGCACAGGCTGCACCTGCTCAATCAAGTTTCGTCGGCACCCCGGATGAGATGCGGGTGTCCGACGGTCCTGCCCAGTGCACGGGAACCGGTGACAGACCCTGGGTACGAAGGAGTATGCCGCGCCTGACGGAACCAGTCGGGGGCGGCCCAGTCAGACGCTCGTGCGCGATACCCCGCCCGCAGCGCGTAGAGCGGGGGATGCTCACACATCCGGCTGCGCCGGCCGCCGGCTCATCGGTGCGCCGTCACGTAGGTGGCCCGGGTGACTCACCCGACCCCGGCTCTATCCAGCGCGGCGATCGCGCTGTTGATGGCGTTGCGCGCGGTGCGCAGCTCGGCGAGCACGTCGACCGGCCGCGGGACCGGTTCGGTGCGCAACACGAACGATCCGACGCCTTGCCGGGTTTCCACCAGGCCGTCGTCGACCAGCAGCTGCTGGGCCTGCCGGATCGCGTTGCGGCCGGGTACCCGGTAGTGCTCCATCAGTGCCGTGATCGGCGGGAGTTGCGGATGTCGAGAACGTCCGGATCAGTTTGACGCCGCCAACTTCGAGATCGACCTCAGCGCGGCGAACGCTGCCCGGCTACCCGACGCGGGAGGCTGGACGATTCGCCGGGTGACCGGCCGGTCTTCTGCGGCGTGACCCGGGTGCCGTGGTCCACGTACTTCGCCAGCTTTCTCCTGTCCGGACCAGGTCGAGGTCATCCGGGAGCGGGTCCGGCAGAACGGATACTCGGTGAGGGTGACCCGATGGTCGTGGGTGCCGATCAGCACGTTGGCGGGTTTGACGTCGCGGTGGGTGGTGCCCACCGTGTGCGCGGCGGTCAGCGCGGCCGCGACCGCGGCCCCGATGGCCGCAGTCCGTTCGGGGATGAGGCTGCCCTGTTCGCGGACGATCTCGGTGACCGACCGGGCGTGCAGCAGTTCCATCACGATGACCGGGCCGGTGGGGTGGTGAGGATGTCGTACACGGTGATGACGTTCGGGTGGGACAGGGCGGCGACGGCCCTGGCCTCGCGGAGCAGCCGGTGTTGCAGTTGCGCGGCCTCGGCGGTGGGAGTGCCGGGTGGGTATTTGATGTCCTTGATCGCGACCCGGCGGTAGAGCACTTCGTCGGTGGCGGCCCACACGGTGCCCATGGCGCCATCGCCGATCATCGTGTCCAGTCGGTACCGCCCGGCGATGACTCGCCCGCCGGTTGCCGTTGCCCGCCCTGCTCGGCGGGCGTGGGCGCGGCGTGCAGCGCCGGGTGGTCCGGCGGGTTGGGTCGGGCTCCGTAAGACACCTGGTTATTGTCTCGGCACGGCAGTCTTGTCCGAAGCATCCCGGCTTGGTGGGTGCAGTGATGCCGACCACCGGCGCCGGGCCGGACTCCAGGAACTGCACCTGGCTGGTTTAGCGGCGGCGCCGGATGAGCACCGCGGCACTGCCGACCATGGTCAGAAACCCGGCCACGCTGATGATCACGCCGACCAGCAGTGCCGCCTGCGTCACGGCCAGTCCGACCACCAGCAGGACCATCCCGATCAGGACAACGGCGCCTGCCGCGACGAGTCGGCGCTGCCGGAGCCGCTCGAGGGAGTGCTCGGCCGCGAACTTCGGGTCATCCCGTTGCAGGGCGCGTTCGATCTCATCGAGCCGGCGTTGGTCGTCCTCGGAGAGCGGCATCATTCCTTCTCCCCGCCCGGGACCCCGTTGGACATCACAGTGCTACGTCCGCTGCCCGTAATGACTCCTACTGCGACCGTTCCTGGAGTCCGCGCATGCAAGGGGATCCGGGCAAATGCCTCAGGCGATGATCCACAAGTGCAACGAAACCACCGCCAGGCCAACGGGGATGACCCAGCGGGCCACGCCTGAGCTGTCTTTGTCTGCTCTCATGACTCCTCCTCGTCGGATTCGCCGGCATCCTCCGAGGCGATCACGGGTGGCTCGATACCGAGGCTGATCTCGATCTCGTCCATGAGGATCTCGATCCGGCCGCGCAGCTCGTCGATCCTCTCGGTCACGGCCGAGGTCTCTTGCTCCACCTCGTCCAGCTGTTCCGGTAGGTCGTCGAGATCGGCCAGATCCAGCCTCTGCTCGGCCGAGGTGTCGGACCGCCACACCTGGCTGATCTGGTCGAGCCGCTCCACGATCTCTGCAAGGGACACGGCCGCACCTCCTCCGCCTGGTCGCAAGTCTAGGAGGCCAGTCGGGCGTCTTGGCGATGAGTCGCCCGCGGCACGCTGAGCCTTGAACGCCGACTCAACCTGAGCTTGAGCTCGAGACGTGTGGGTCATCGCGGCGACGGTTCCCTCCTGCTGGCCTTTGGGCATCCGGCCGGGTTTCCTCTTCGTGGTTCGTCGAGGGTGCGGGGAGAGGAGGGGAGTTCAGAGGGGGGTGACGGCGGTGGCCTGGGGGCCCTTGTTGCCTTGGGTGACGGTGTAGCTGACCTTTTGGTTTTCCTCCAACGAGCGGTAGCCACCGGCCTGGATCTCCGAGTAGTGGACGAAGACGTCGGGGCCGCCGTCGTCGGGGGTGATGAAGCCGAAGCCCTTCTCGGGGTTGAACCATTTGACGGTGCCCTGTGCCATGGCTGTTCTCCTGCTCAACAATTGCCTGAACAACTGCGTTGGGTTGTGGTTGATGTCGGACGACGTGTCTGGATCGGATGCCGACCAAATGTGCCACGTCCCGCGAGGAGTTCGCGGTGTTGTTCGCTGCGCTCACGGTCCTGCTGCCACGGTGGGTCAGGCCTTGCCGAGGATCCTGTTCATTTTTGTGCCGCAGGCCGGGCAGGTGCCCTTGGCCATCCGGCGGCCGTTCGTCTCGGTGGCCTCGCCGTCGAAGTCGCGCTTTTCCTTGCATTTCACGCAGTACCCGTTGTAGCTCTCAGACATTGGGGGTGCCTTTCATCAGGGGTCTGGGACGCCGCTCGGCCCTCACCGTACTCGGGGGAGGGGACCGCCATCGGGGGTGCGGAGGGGACTGTGACGGCGTGTCGCACGGGATTGTGCCGCCGCGGTGGTGGCCGATCCGGTGAACGGCATTCAGCCGCGCCGCCCACCCTGGTCGGCTCGGACACGGTGTCGCTGTGCGGGTGAATGCGGGCCGGCGTTGTCAGCGGGCGGATTGCTGAACGGTCTTCTTGATTTGCCTGTGACGTCGGCCGGGGCGGTGTTCCGGGGCGGTGGTCAGGTGTTCTCGATGGTCGTGGTTGCCGGCTCGACCTGCGCCGCTCCCCTTAACCTCAGCTGCATCTGTGATGGTGCCACCGGGCCAAACGGGTCAGTTCAGAGACCCGTGAGCGCGAATTGGCCCCGTTGGGGGGTTGCGTCGGAACAATTGATGCGGCTTGCGCCCGGAGGTGGAGTTGAACGGACCTTGTACCTTGCGAGCTGGCGGATCTCAAGGCCGTGACACGCGCCTCATGCGCGGGGCGGGACCCTTCCAACCTCTAGAGGGCTCAAGCGGCGAAGCCGTGAATTTTGAGTCAAAGGTGTTGGGGTCGACTTCGGTGTTCAGGCTGCGAGGCCTGTTGTTCGGGTGAGGGTGTCGATGGCGTGTTGGTAGGTGCGGTCGGCGGTTTTGAGTGCTGCGGTGGTTACTGGTGTGGCCAGGTGGGACAGTCCGGTGGGTAGGAGTCGGTCGTGGACGGCGGTCAGGAACCTGGCGGTGCTCAGGCCGGTGTCGGTGACCTGGTAGCGGTGGCTGTGCGGGATGCGGGTGATGAGCCCGTGCGTGCGTAAGCGTCTGAGGTCATAGGTGAGCTGCCCGGCGGTGACGGCTTCGGGTGGTAGCCCGCGGAGTTCGGCGATCAGCGGCCGGAGTTCGGTGTTGGTGAAACCCTTCGGCTGGAGCCGGAGGATCAGCAGCACGGCGAGCAGCGCATGGCTGCGTTGTTGACCGAGCCGTAGCCCCGGGATGCGGGTGCCGTTGTCGGTGGTGACGGGGTCGGTGATGGTGTGCAGGACGTCGATGCCGGTGATCGGGTCGTGACTCAGTGTTTGGACGCGCAGCAGGCGTCGGTTGGCGGGGAAGCCGATCTCCCGCAGGACGGGCAGATTCGTGAGCCGTTTCCCGATGTCGAAGTCGCGGGTGTCGTTGATGGTCGTCTCCGTCCGCAGCGCCCTCCCTGACTTGTGGTACTGCTTGATCGAGGTCTTCTTGTAGTCGACGTGCAGGCTCGGGGTGACGCCCTCGGTGATCACCCGGGTCCGGAACCGGCCCGGCGTCGGACGGGGACCACGCCGCCGCAGGCCGCGGTCGAAGATCAGCCCGACCTGATCCGGGCGGCCGATGTCCAGATTCTCCCGGATCACCTCCTCGAAGAACACCCGCCCGGACACCGGGTTGTCCAGCATCTGGGTCAGCGAGAACTCGGCCTGCTGGATCGACAGTTGATACCGGTACCCGGCGTCGGTGTCCGCCTCGGTGAACGGATTCGGCAGGATCGCCAACCACTTGTCCAGCAACGCCTGGATCTGCACAGGGCCGAGTCGGTCGCAGATCTGCTGCAACTCGGCCGGGTCCTCCACAGCGGCGAACGCGTTGTCCATCGCGGTGAAATCGATCCCCGCCTTCGCGGCCTGGCGCTGAGCCCAATGATTTCCGTTGATGCAAAGTTTGCCGGTATAGGGGAAATAGGAACAGAATTTCAGGAAGAACGGCCCGAAATCGGTGTCCACGCAATAGAAGTAGAACTGGTTGATCACCCCGGTGCTCTTCACGATCCACGGATACGTCGACCCGTCCGGGTGACGCCGCTTCTCAGTGCGGAACACGGAGTTCTTCTCCTGCGCCCGCCCGATGAACACCACCCCCTCCGGTGCGGTGAAGCCCTTGAGGCGTTCCTGCATGACGTCGTCCTTCCGCTCACCCTTGACGAAGTCGACCCACTCAATGCCCTCGGTCTCGGCGAACCGGTGCACCGCGCGGGAGAACCGGTCGCTGATCCTGCCCAGCGGCGCCGTCGAGGTGATCCGCATATCGAGCCGCTCACGCAGGTAGCCGATGATCCCGGTCGCGTACTGCAGCTTGGGTTGGTAGACGTTCAAGTACATCCGGTCGATGCATTCCACCTCGAAGACCACGTGCTCGGTCAGGACATCTGCCACGGTGCGCGCTACCGTCATGATGGGCTCCGGTCGGACGGGTGAGGCCAACGGCCACCTAACTGCTCAGGGCAGTTCATACACCCAGGCCGGGACACCGACCAGGGTCTAGATCCCACCCGACCGGAGCCCCTCACAACCCAAAGGTGAGACCTCACGCCTCGTCGGGCTGGGGCGAAGCCCCGTTAGTACTGCAGCCGTAGTTCGTGATCATGGTGATTCCTCACGCCGTCGGTAGTGCTGGCGCGGGCTCTGGCTGGTGTCGTCGACGCCAGATCGACCATTGGTGGAGTCGTTCCGGGCTGTGGTTCGGTCGCAGTAGCAGGGCGTCGAAGAGTCTGCGGAGCTCGTTCACGGTGATCGGGATCAGCTCCTGCGGGGTCGGTTTGGCGGCGCGTTCGGCGGCGGTCATTACGGTCAGGAACGCGTGCGCGAGCATCGCCAGGGTGACCCACCGATGCCAGGATTTCCATTGCGGACCTGGTGTTGGTCCAGGCCGGTGAGCCCTTTGCCGGTCTGGAAGCACTCTTCGACCCGCCACCGTTGGCCGGCGACCTTGACCAGCACACCGAGCGGGACCGGCCTGGGTGAGAAGGCCCGATAGTAGGCGATCTCGCCGGTGGTGTCGTTGCGGCGCAACAACACCCAGTGATGGCCGTCGACGCCGGGGTTGATCGGTATCCACGCCCATGAGTACATCCGGTGGCCGTGGGATCCGGCCCCGGCGGACAGCCGTTGCCACGACCTGGCCGGTAGTGCCGCGGCGAGGAAGTCGACCTGCAGCGGTCCGTTCGCGGTGGGCACTCGACGGTTGCTGGCGACGGCCAGCACGTACCCGACACCGCGGACCTCCAGGGTGGCGCGCAGGGTCGGGTCGGCGCCGTAGACCTCATCCCCGGCGACCCAGGACGCGGGTGTCCCGGCGTCCAACGCGGCCGTGATCATCGCGGTGGCCAGCGCTGGTTTGGTGGCGAACTGGGTGCCCGGCGGGATGCCGGCATCGGCGCACCGGTCCGGCCGTTCGGTCCAGGATTGCGGCAGGTACAGGGCACGGTCGATGAGGGCGTGTCCGGTGGGTGCGGCGTAGGCGAGGTAGACCGCGACCTGGGAGTTCTCGATCCGGCCCGCGGTACCGGTGTACTGGCGTTGCACACCCACCGAATGCGATCCTTATGACGACCGCGCGGTTATGCCGCATTCGCCGCCGTGATGCCCTCAACTGAGTCGAGGGCGGTGACGTTGATGCGGCATAACGCGCGTTGGTTGTCGTCAGAGTTGATCGAGGAAGGCGAGCAGGTTGTCGGGGGCGTGGTACCGCTGCGCCTGGGTGTCGGGCGGCGCCGTTCGGGCGATCGCTTGTTCCTTCAGGGCCATGTTCCTCGCCGCCGCCCACACTTGTTGTCGCGTCGACTGCGCTGATGCTCCTCGACCTCGGTGAGCTCGCCGTAACCAGCTCGCAGCGTGCCTCGGCGGCTGGACCGGGCGGACCCGCGACACGCTCGCGCTGCGACGGGCGCGAGAAGTGGGCAAATCAGTGCGGCCGCTTCTGCGACCGGAGGGTCCGCCTGTGCCTTCGGAATGCCAACGCCGCCGGGCGTACGCCGCGCCGCCGTTCGGCTCGTCGGATCTCCGCCGGACCGCCAGGGCCGCGGGACCCGCAGCCGTCGCCCAACCGGAGCCTGACGCTGCCAGCTCGAGCCATCGCGCACCGCCCCGCGACTCGCCGCACGGGCTCACGGTGTCGTCGGGAACTCCTGGGCGAGCCAGCCTGCGATGTCTGTCGCTGTCCCGAACCCTAGCTTCCGCAAGAGCCGAACGATGTCGAACGCGGCTATGACGACCACGGGGTGCCTGTCCTCCCGCAGCTCCTTGTACGCCTGCCGATCGACGAACGACGTCGTGACGAGCAGGCCGAACTGCCTGTGCCGTAGGCGCGAAATGAGGCGCGACGTGTGACGCGTCGTCACTCCGACCGTCAGCGAGTGGCATTTGGCCTCAAGCGACCAATCGAGCTTGATCGGATCCTCGGTCGGGCCGACGCTATGGGTGCCAAAGGCGTCGCGACCGCCGTCGACGACAGCGCGCGTGATGCTGCTAATAGTCGCGGCCGGCGCCAGCATCTGGAAGAGCGCGGCCGCGCACGGCTCGAACAGGGCCTCGTTGCCCTGGAAGTGCTGGCGAATCGCCTCGATCATCGTCAGATCCTCGGGTTCCGACGGCACCTGCCCCGCCCTTGGTCCGGTACTCCAGGGGCCGCTCAGCGTTCAGCGCCCGGTGGTTTCCGGTCTTCACCCAGTGCAGCCACGCGTCGGGCGCAGATTCGGCCGTCGCGTTACCGTTCATGAGGTCGAGCAGCCACTGGCGATCGATTGTCGCGGCATCGAGCACGGTGAACGTGGCCCTGTAGTTCTGGTACCGCAGGGCCTTCGCATTCGCCAGATCGCGACCAGTTGCTCGTCCGCCGGCACGATGCGGCTGCGGGGCACCAGTAAGCCGCGGAAGATTACGTCTGCGCCGGAGCCAGACTTGACGAAGAGAAAGAGCGGCGGAACCTGCACGCGGCCCTGAGGACCCTGGGACGACAGATCCCACGCCTGGCGGAGGAACCGGTTGCCCCCGCGGGCGGTGTCGTGAAGCTCCTTGCCCGGCGTTTTCTGGTCGCCGTGGTAGGTAAACGTGCCAGACGCCTCGTCGAGCACGTCCGGCCAGTCAGGGTCGGCGCCAGAGCTGTACACCGCGTACGCCTTCCCCGTCCGGTGGGCGTTGTTCCGGATTCTGAAGCCCCCTGCGTTCCCGGTCCCGGTTAGGCGCTGGATCGGGTCATCGCCGCGGTTCCGCCGCGTGCCCCCCCGATACACGGCATCGACGATCAGAGGCGCGTTGACGAACTCGAACGCGATGACCTGTCCCTACCCTGGCCAGGCGGAGCGCCGCCACGCGTTGCAGACACGAAGCAACATACGAGGCGAGCATCGCGGAAGCGGTGCAACGCACCGCGCCACCCTCCAGAACGCACCCGCACCCGCACCGCGCTCGGCTGCGGAGGTGTCAGCGCATCAGCTGACGCGGGGACGTTACACCGGCCCTTCGGGGAGGTTCCCGCCGTCATCCAGAAAGTAGCCGGAAGACGACTTTCTCAGCCCTTTCTTGCAGCGAACCTGCTTGGTGTTCGGATGCCTCGCCAACAGCTTCTTGAGCTGCCGTTGAATGCCCCGACTGTCGCCGATCAGCAATCTGCGGCCGTCGACGGTAAGCAACCTGATCTCACAATACCCAGGTTGCGGCCATTAGAACTCCGTGATAATAAGGTCCACGCCGATCAGTTCATCCTTGTTTTGCAATACGATATATTCTATCGACATCGAGATTCAATCTCCCTGCTTTAGACGGGTTTTGCATTCACATAACTTTACCTTTGTGCCACATCTTGCATCCGCTGATTCCCCTCCGCCGGGTCGTGAGTCCCTGTTCAAGGCGGCGGATCGCGTCGGCCATATTCGCTGCGATCGTCTGCGATCGGGTTTCGACTCATCATCGGTTCTCAAGCATTTGTGCCGACCCTGATCGGGGCGCGCCGACGCTGTGCTGGATCCATGACGGTGGGCGATGGACGTCCACTGGACCGACCTTCTGCGCGAAGCGGGCCGACCAAAGAGAGCGAGCTGACCCGGTCGACGTCAGTTGCTGTCTCTGCCGGTCCGCGCAGCGAGCCCCCGCCTGTTCCACCCCGGGGGTGTGGCGAGCAGGCGTTCCGGTTTGGGGACGGGCGCATCTGGTTTTGGGGACAACCCGGAGACACAGCCGCCGGGATTGTGATAATCGAAACATGACGACGACCCCCGCCGGAACGAGGTTCCTGTCGCTTACTCAGGTCGAGACTGAGCTGAACATCGGCCTGGCACAGACTTACGCTCTGGTCCGCAGTGGTGAGCTGCAAGGCATCCAGATCGGCGGCCGAAACCAGTGGCGGGTGGAAAGGACCAAACTCGAGGAGTACATCCAGCATGCGTACGAACGGGCGCGGGAAACTTGGGCCAACTCTCGGCGGACCATTCGGGAGAATGAACCTCGGGCGGTGTCCTGGAAAATGGCCACTGTCGGAGTCGTGAGCTTAGCTCTCGAAATGAAGCTTTGCGGCCGGGGGTATCCGCGAAATTGACACCAGGCATCATCCGGTGGAGCGAGACGGCCAATCAACCACGTGCACCGGTGGCCTGGGGCAGCGGTTCCCACGCTGGCCCGCGGACGGCAGGACTGGTTGCCTGTTCGACGGCGAGCCGTCGTACATTGGCGCTACTCCCCGATACAAGACCTCGTGAAACGACTGAGGCTCATCTGTGGCAACGATCA
The DNA here is from genome assembly GCA_963695045.1 of uncultured Actinomycetota bacterium. Classification (GTDB taxonomy): domain Bacteria; phylum Actinomycetota; class Actinomycetes; order Mycobacteriales; family Nakamurellaceae; genus Nakamurella. Next base: position 827,384 of record CAVOFW010000011.1, on the reverse strand, counting down.
CTCCGTACGACACAGCATCCGGCAAGCGCTATCGCGTCCGCTACCGGACGCCGGACCGGCGGCAGACAGACCGTCGTGGCTTCCGAACCAAACGGGATGCGCAGGCGTTCGCCGCGACCGTCGAGGTCGCGAAGATGCGAGGCGAGTACGTCGCTCCAGCCGACGGTCGGGTTACGGTCGACGAGTTAGTCGCCCGCTGGTTGAGCGGACGCGGTGACCTCGGCGCTTCGACCAGAGAGCGGTATGCGGGCATTATTCGAACGCACGTCGCACCGAGATGGACCGACGTCGCGATCGGCGACGTCCGGCATTCGGACGTTCAGGCATGGTCCGCCGAGCTCACGTCGGGAGGAATGGCACCTGCCTCAGTGCGCAAGACGGTTCGAGTCCTTTCGCTTGCGCTCGACCTCGCCGTTGCGGACCGATTCCTCGCAGTCAACCCATGTAGCAAAGTCAAGATTGCCCGTCCCGAGGTTGCTCCTCGCCGCTATCTCAACCACCGGCAGGTTCGTGCGCTCGCTAACGCGTCAGGTGACCGTCGCGCGGTAATCCTCCTGCTTGCCTATGGCGGCCTGCGGTGGGGGGAGCTTGCTGCCCTCCGAGTGGGCGACGTCGATCTCGGTAAGCGGCGGGTGACGATCGAGCGATCGGTGACCGAGGTCGGTGGCAAGCTCCGATGGACGGACGGGAAGTCGAGCAAGCGGCGGACCGTACCGATGCCGCGTTTCGTTGCAAGCGAGCTTGTCGGTGCGGTCGGCGACAGGGGAGCCGACGATCTCCTGTTCACAGGGGAGAGATCGGGCGGTGTTTTGCGAGTCCGGATTGCCCGGCGATCCTGGTTCGACCGCGCGGTTGTCGAATCTGGCTGCCCGGAAGGCCTGCATCCACATGAACTCCGGCATACCGCTGCATCGCTCGCCGTCTCGGCAGGGGCCAACGTGAAAGCTGTTCAGACCATGCTGGGACACGCCTCAGCGGCGATGACGTTGGACACCTATGCCGATCTCTTTGACGACGACCTCGATGCGCTCGCGGACCGTCTTGACGAGGTTGTGGGCAAAATGTGGGCAGACGCATCGCAAGCTGCGGTCTGATCTCGCGTCATACTGCCTCTGACCTGCGCCTTTAGGGAGTGCCCCCGGCAGGATTCGAACCTGCGCACCCGCCTCCGGAGGGCGGTGCTCTATCCCCTGAGCTACGGGGGCGCGATCCGAAACTCTACCTCACCGGGCGGCTGCACCCTGACGTGGTGATGAGCCCGGTGTGTCAACCGCGGTCGATCGGCAGGTAAGCCTCAGCCGGCCGGCGCGGGCAGCGGCTGCGCACCCCGCTCGGCGAGCATCTGGGTCATCACGGAGATCTCGGATGCCTGCGACTGGGCCATCTTCCCCGCGAAGTTGCGCACCACCGGGCTCGTCGCATGCTCGGCGGCGTACTGCATCATCGGCGCGCCGCCCTGATGGTGACGGATCATCAGTTGCAGGAAGTAGGTGTCGGACGCCGCTCCGGTCAGCCCCTGCAGCTTGGCGATTTCGCTGGCGGTGGCCATGCCCGGGCATCAGCGGCACCTCCGCGGCGGCAGTCCCCGAGCCCGCGGCAGCTCCCGAAGCTGCGGCAGTTCCCGAAGTTGCGGCAGGGGCCGATGCGGCCATCGTCATCCCGTGGCTGTCGACGGCCGCGCCCATCCACCCCATGTGCGTGCCGTCACCGGATTCCGGCAGATCCCAGAGGGACAGCCAGCCCTGCATCTGGCCGATCTGATCGGTCTGGGTGTAGCCGATGTCGTAGGCCATCACATCGATCTCGGGGTCGGTGGTGTTCTTCTCCGCGTAATGCGCCATCAGCACGCCCTGATCGTGGTGGACGATCATGTCCCGCGCGAAACCGGCGTCCACCGAGGCGGTGTCGGGTGTCGCGTCCGCCGACCCCAGCAGCCGACCGCTCAACGCCAGCCCGGCCGTCGCGCCGACCAGCAACAGCACGACGGCGCCGGCGACCAGCATGAAGAGCAGCACGCCGCGCCGCCGCGGCTGCGCCGGACCGGGCTCGGCAGACACACCGTCGCCGACCTCGGAACCGGCCGGGGCGCCGTCGGTTCCGGTGGTCCCAGGCGTCGCGGTCATGATCAGGGTCCGCTGGTCGCCGGGGTGACCGGCGCGTCGGAACTCAGCGCGGGCGCCTCAGCGGTCGTCACCGGAACGCTCGCGGTGGCGTCCACCGACTCGTCGCTGGACGCAACGGACTGTTCGCTGCTCGCCGTCGTCCCGCCGACACCGTTCATCTGGATCGCGTCGGCGCCGGGCGGCGTCGCGTCGAAGGGCGGCGGGTTGGTGACGTCAAAGCTGGGCTGCTGACAGGTGGCCCCAGTCTCGGGGTACACCCAGCGGTTCTGCCGCAGCGCCGTGATGAACTGCTGAACCCGAGGGTCGGTGGCCGAGTCGACCTTGAGTTGGTGTGCCCAGGCCTGCAGCGACACCGTGGCGTCCAGGCCCGGGTACGGCGTGAGGGTGGTGTACGGCTGGTTGTCCACCAGTCCCTTCAAGACCGTCAGGTCCGCGTCCGAGATGGTGTCCGGGTTGTAGGTGATCCACACCGCGCCGTGCTCCAGGGTGTGCACCATGTTCTCGCTGCGCACCGCCGTCGCGTAGACGATCCCGTTGCAGTTGGCCCAGGTGCCGTCGTGCGGGCCACCGACCGGCGGGTAGCGGTTGTAATTCACCCGCTGGTCGGACGTGATATGGATTGCGGCCTTGTAATCGATGTAGCTGGCCGGGGCGTCCGCGGTCGCCGGCGTGCTGGCGCCGACATAGATCCCCGGGATGGCCGTCGACGGATCCTGATTGCTTTCCGACGGCACCCACGCGGCCAGCGCATCGGAAGCGGCGTTCTTCTCCTGGGTCTTGCTGAAGACCACCCAGAAGATCCCGGCGGCCAACAGCACGACGAGCGTCACCGCGCCGACGGTGATCCACGGCACCCCCTCCCGACGGTTCACCGGGGGTGGGGGAGTACGGCTCTTTTTGGCGTTCTTGCCACTGGCCATCATGGGGAAACTGTCCTTGTTCTTCGCGGGTGTTTGCAGCAAATGAGATTGTCGTAGTCCATCAGGACCGCTTGCGGAGTGTACGGGGCGACGTCGTGGCATCTCTGTGAATCGACGCCGGGTGAATCGACGCCCGCGCTCGCTGGATCGGGACCGTGGAATGAGCCTCCTAGAATGACCCTCGTGAATCCCGCGCAGTTGGTCGATGCCATCCGTCATGCCCTCGCGGCGGCGGTCGAAGCCGGCGACCTGGTGGTCGACGTCCCGGCGGACATTCCGCTGGACCGCCCCAGGTCCCGCGAGCACGGCGACTACGCCACGCCTATCGCGCTCAAACTCGGCAAGCTGGTCGGCCGGCCGCCGCGGGAGATCGCCGGGGTGATCAAGAAGCACCTCGACGGCGCCGACGGCATCGCCGGCGTCGAGATCGCCGGCCCCGGCTTTCTGAACATCACCCTGGAGACGGCGGCGGCGGGCGCGTTGGTCGGCCAGATCGTCGCGGCCGGGCCAGGCGTACGGCGCCGGGGACGCGCTGGCCGGCAAGCGGGTCAACCTGGAGTTCGTGTCGGCCAACCCGACCGGGCCGGTGCACATCGGCGGTGCCCGCTGGGCCGCGGTCGGCGATGCCCTCGGGCGCACGCTCAGCACCCAGGGCGCGATCGTCGTCCGCGAGTACTACTTCAACGACGCCGGCGCCCAGATCGACCGCTTCGCCCGGTCCCTGCTGGCGGCCGCCCGCGGACTGCCGGCGCCGGAGGACGGCTACAGCGGCGACTACATCGTGCAGATCGCGGCACGGATCACGGCCGACCACCCGGAGGCCGCGGCGCTGCCCGACGATGAGGCGACCGAGCTCTTCCGCCACCAGGGCACAGAGCTGATGTTCGACGACATCAAGGCGACCCTGCACCTGTTCCGCACCGACTTCGACGTGTACTTCCACGAGAACTCGCTGCACGAGAGCGGGGCGGTCACCGAAGCGGTCCAGCGGCTCAAGGATTCCGGCCACCTGACCTTCTCCGACGGCGCCTGGTGGCTGGGCTCCACCGCCTACGGCGACGACAAGGACCGGGTGGTCATCAAGTCCGACGGCGAACCCGCCTACATCGCCGGCGACCTGGCCTACTTCCTGGACAAGCGCTCCCGCGGCTTCGACCTGTGCATCTACATGCTCGGCGCGGACCACCACGGCTACATCGCGCGGCTGAAGGCGGCGGCGGCGGCCTTCGGCGACGACCCGGATGTCGTCGAGGTGCTGATCGGGCAGATGGTCAACCTGGTCCGGGACGGCGTGCCGCTGCGGATGAGCAAGCGGGCCGGCACCGTCATCACCCTCGACGACCTGATCGACGCGCTGGGCGTGGACGCCGCCCGGTACGCCCTGATCCGGTACTCGGTGGACACCACCCTGGACCTGGACCTGGACCTGTGGACCAGGCAGACCAGCGACAACCCGGTGTTCTACGTGCAGTACGCGCACGCCCGGCTCGCCTCGCTGGCCCGGAACGCGGCCGACCTCGGGATCAGCCGGGGCGAGCGCTACGACCCGGCCCTGCTGGACACCGCCCGGGAGTCCGAGCTGATCGCGCAGCTCGCCGCCTACCCGGCGATCCTGGCCACCGCCGCCGAGCTGCGGGAACCGCACCGGGTCGCGCGCTACCTGGAGGACCTGGCGTCCGGGTACCACAAGTTCTACGACTCGGTCCGGGTGCTGCCGCTGGGTGAGGAGAGCGCGACCGAGCCGTCATGTCGCCCGGCTGTGGCTGTGCGCGGCCACCCAGCAGGTGCTGGCCAACGGCCTGGCCGTGCTCGGTGTCACCGCCCCGGAGCGGATGTGAGGGCGCATCCGGCGGGACCACGCTCCGGCGAGCTGCACACCGACCGGCCGGCGGAGGGCGCCCCGGCCGACCTGAACCTGCTGGACAGCGGCGTCTGGCCGCGCGGCGCGTCCCGGAACGACGACGGCGCGCTGAGCCTGGCCGGCGCCGACGTCCGGGACCTGGCGCTGACCTACGGCACCCCGCTGATGGTCATCGACGAGGCCGACTTCCGCAGCCGCTGCCAGGATTTCGCCGACGCCTTCGGCGGCGCCAAGGGCGTGCACTACGCCGGAAAGGCGTTCCTGTGCACCGAGATCGTGCACTGGCTGCACGACGAGGGGCTGGCCCTTGACGTCTGCACGGCCGGTGAGCTGAAACTGGCGCTCAAGGCCGGATTCCCGCCGGCGCGGATCGCGCTGCACGGGTCCAACAAGTCGCTGGCCGAGCTCACCACCGCGGTGCAGGCCGAGATCGGCGCCATCGTGATCGACTCGTTCCACGAGATCGCCCGGCTGGCCGGGCTGGCCGAGCACCGCTCGGCGGCCGACGCGATCCCGGTGATGATCCGGGTGACCGTCGGCGTCGAGGCGCACACCCACGAGTTCATCGCGACCGCGCACGAGGACCAGAAGTTCGGCTTCTCGCTGGCCGGCGGCGACGCGGCGGAGGCGGTCCGCCGGGTGGTCGCGCATCCCGGGCTCCGGCTGATCGGCCTGCATTCGCACATCGGATCGCAGATCTTCGACCCGTCCGGGTTCGAGGTGGCCGCGCACCGGGTGGTCGCCCTGCTCCGGCAGATCGTGGCCGACCACCCGCCGCTGGCCGACAGCATCGTGGCGCTCGACCTCGGCGGCGGCCTCGGCATCGCCTACACCTCGGCCGACGACCCACCGGCGCCCGACCAGATGGCTAAATCGCTGACCGAGATCGTCACCCGGGAGTGCCAGATCGCCGGGCTGGCGGTGCCCACCGTGGTCGTCGAACCCGGCCGGGCGATCGCCGGTCCGGGCACCGTCACCGTGTACGAGGTGGGCACCATCAAGGACGTCTCGCTGGACGGCGGGCTGATCCGGCGCTACGTCTCGGTGGACGGCGGGATGAGCGACAACATCCGCACGGCGCTGTACGACGCCGACTACACGATCACGCTGGCGTCCCGATCCTCCGACGCGCACGCCGTGTTGTGCCGGGTTGTCGGCAAGCACTGCGAGAGTGGTGACATCGTGGTGCGCGACTGCTACCTGCCGGCCGACCTGGCCATCGGCGACCTGCTCGCGGTCGCGGCGACCGGCGCCTACTGCTACGCCATGTCGAGCAACTACAACCGGGTGCCCCGGCCGCCGGTGGTCGCGGTGCTGGACGCCGCGCCCCGGTTGCTGCTGCGCCGCGAGACCGACGACGACCTGATGCTCCTGGAGACCCGGTGACTAGTTCGCACACCCCGGCAGAACCGGCCGGTCCGTCGGAGCCGGCCAAGCCGCCGTCCCTGGTGCCCGGGGTCGTCCTGCTCGTGCTGGCCGGCGTGCTGATCGTGATCACCCTGATCAAGCCGGACCTGCCGCGCTGGCTGACCGTGTCGATCGCCGTGGCGGCCATCCTGGTGGTCGTGCTGCTGCTGATCTACGCGTTCCGGGTCTTCCGGGACGTCACCAAGCCGGGCGGTTCCCGATGACGGGCGCCGGGCGCCGGCGGTGCGGGTCGGGGTGCTCGGCGCCGGCGTCGTCGGCTCGCAGGTGGTCCGGCTGCTGACCGAGCAGGCGGACGAGCTGGCGGCCCGGGTCGGCGCCGCCCTGGAACTGGTCGCGGTCGCCGTCCGGCGGCCGGCGCGGCACCCCGACATCCCGGCCGACCTGCTGACCACCGACGCGGCGAGCCTGGTCGCCAGGGACGACATCGACGTGGTCGTCGAGGTGATCGGCGGCATCGAGCCGACCAGGGACCTGCTGCTCACCGCGCTGCGCCGCGGGGCCGGGGTGGTCACCGCGAACAAGGCGCTGCTGGCCGAGCACGGCCCGGAACTGTACGAGGCGGCCGACGCCGCCGGCGCCGATCTGTATTTCGAGGCGGCCGTCGCCGGCGCCATCCCGCTGATCCGGCCGCTGCGCGAATCCCTTGCCGGGGACCGGATCTCGCGGATCATGGGGATCGTCAACGGCACCACCAACTACATCCTGTCGGCCATGGCCGACACCGGTCTGGGGTATCACGAGGCGCTGGCCGAGGCCACCCGGCTCGGCTACGCCGAGGCCGACCCGACCGCGGACGTGGACGGCTTCGACGCCGCGGCCAAGGCCGCCATCCTGGCCTCGATCGGGCTTTCACACCCGGGTCGGCGCGGCCGACGTGCACCGCGAGGGAATCGCCGATGTGTCCGCCGCCGACATCGCCGCCGCTCGCCAGATCGGTTGCACCGTCAAGCTTCTCGCGATCTGTGAACGGGTGCCGTCGGTGACCGGGTCCACCGCGCCCGGGGTGGACGGCCGGGCCGGCGGGGAGGGCGTCTCGGCCCGGGTGCACCCGGTCATGCTGCCGGTCAGCCACCCGTTGGCCGGCGTCGACGGCGCGTTCAACGCCGTCTACGTCGAGGCGGAGGCCGCCGGCCGGCTGATGTTCTACGGCCCGGGGGCCGGCGGGGCGCCGACCGCGTCCGCCGTGCTCGGCGACCTGGTCGCGGTGGCCCGCAACCGGATCGCCGGCGGGCGCGGTCCGCGCGAGTCGGCCTACGCCGCGCTGCCGATCCAGCCGATGGGCCAGGTGCTCAGCCGCTACCACATCAGCCTCGACGTCGACGACAAGGCCGGCGTGCTGGCCGCGGTGGCGACGGCCTTCGCCGAGGCCGGCGTGTCGATCTCGACGGTCCGGCAGGAGGGCCGGGGTGACGAGGCCACGCTGGTGGTCGTCACGCACAGTGCGCCCGGATGCGGCGCTGGCCAGCACCGTCGACAAGCTGGCCGAACTCGATTCGGTCCACCAGGTCACCTCGGTGATGCGGGTGATGGGAGACTTGCGGTGATCCGGACCCTTCCGGTACCGCCTACTCGTCCCGCGACCTTGTCAGGGGTGGCATCACCAGTGACCACGACTGCCGCCCAGGTGAGCTGGCCCGGCCTGATCGCCGCCTACGCGGATCGGGTGGCGGTGCCGCCCGGCGCCAAGGTGGTCACCCTGCTCGAGGGCGGCACCCCGCTGGTGCCGGCGGAGCAGCTGTCCGATCGGGTGGGCGCCCAGGTCTTCCTGAAGGTCGAGGGGGCGAACCCGACCGGATCGTTCAAGGACCGCGGGATGACGGTCGCCGTCACCCACGCGCTGGCCTCCGGCGCCCGCGCGGTGATCTGCGCCTCCACCGGCAACACCTCCGCCTCCGCTGCCGCCTACGCGGCCAGGGCCGGGCTGACCAGCGCCGTGCTGGTGCCGCAGGGCAAGATCGCCGCCGGCAAGCTGGCGCAGGCCGTCGCCTACGGCGCCCGGATCCTGCAGATCGAGGGCAATTTCGACGATTGCCTCGAGTTGGCCCGCAAGACGGCCGCGTCACACGAGGAGATCGCGCTGGTCAACTCGGTCAACCCGGTCCGGATCGAGGGCCAGAAGACCGCGGCGTTCGAGATCTGCGACACGCTGGGCCGCGCCCCCGACATCCACTACCTGCCGGTCGGCAACGCGGGCAACATCACCGCGTACTGGAAGGGCTACCGGGAGTACTTCGCCGACGGCGTGGTCGACTCGCTGCCGCGAATGTTCGGTTTCCAGGCGGCCGGTGCGGCGCCGCTGGTGCTCGGGCATCCCGTGCTGCACCCGGACACCATCGCCACCGCCATCCGGATCGGTGCGCCGGCGTCCTGGACGGGCGCGATCGACGCCCGCGACTCGTCGCACGGGCTGATCGACTCGGTCACCGACGCGCAGATCCTGTCGGCGTACAAGCTGCTCGCCGCGACCGAGGGGGTGTTCGTCGAGCCGGCGTCCGCGGCCTCCGTCGCCGGGCTGCTCGCGACGTTCGCCGACGGCCGGCTGCCGGCCGGATCGCTGGTGGTCTGCACCGTGACCGGCAACGGCCTGAAGGACCCGGACACCGCCATGACGTTCATGACCGAGCCGGTGGTGTTGCCGGTCGCCGCCGAGGCCGTGACCGCCGCGCTGGGGCTGCATGGATGAGGGCGGCGCGATGACGGCCGCCGGGGCATCGGCGGTCGCGATCGCCGGGTCGGTGACGGTCCGGGTGCCGGCGACCTCGGCCAACCTCGGACCTGGTTTCGACAGCTTCGGGCTGGCGCTGGCCCGTTACGACGAGGTCACCGCCTGCCGGATCGAGCGCGGGCTGGTGGTGCAGGTGACCGGCGTCGGCGCCGACGAGGTACCGCTGACCGCAGAACATCTCGTGGTGCGCGCGATCGGCACGGCATTCGCGGCCGTCGGCGAGCAGTTGCCCGGGTTGCAGCTGCGGTGCGCGAATTGCATCCCGCACGGCGGCGGGCTCGGGTCGTCCGCGGCGGCGACCATCGCCGGGCTGCTGCTGGGCCGTGAGCTGATCGTCTCGGGCGGCGGCCGCCGGCTCAGCGACGACGAGGTGCTGGCCCTTGGCACGGCCATGGAGGGTCACCCCGACAACGTTGCCCCCGCGCTGTACGGCGGCTTCACGCTGGCCTTCACCGGCGACAGCGGCAGGCCGATCGCGGTCCGCCGGGAGGTGCACCCGGACATCCGCGTCGTGGTGTTCAGTGCGCACCAGGCCAGCTCCACCCACCACACCCGTGGGTTGCTGCCGGCGATGGTGCCGCACGCCGACGCGGCGGCCAACGCGGCCGCGGCCGGCCTGCTGGTGCACGCGTTGACCGCTGATCCGCGTTACCTGCTGCCGGCCACCCGGGACCGGTTGCACCAGGACTACCGCGCGCCGGCCATGCCGGACTCTGCGCGGCTGGTCACCGACCTGCGGGCGGCCGGGATCGCTGCGGTGATCTCCGGAGCCGGGCCGTCGGTGATCGCCCTGACGACCGGCGAATTCGACCTCACCCGTTGGGTGAGACCCGGATTCGAGGCCGCGGAGGTCGACGTGTGCACGCAGGGCGCACGAATTCACCCCATCTGACATCACGACACGCTTACGGGCAGTTGCTTAGGCCGATGGTGTGCGGTTACTGTTGGAAGCGATCACCGGCTGTGCCCGCTGCGACGAGATGGTCTGCGAGCCGGATATCGACGGTGGGGGACTGAAGAAGCCCTCGCCGCTCCCACCCTGAAGGATTCCTCCGCCGGAACAACAGTCTTATTCAAGTGCCCGGAGGCACCGGATCGCTGCAGGTCGACATTCGTCGAGCCATGGCAACAGGGCAGGTGATCAAAGACTCCGCCGCGCCCATCCTGGGTGCGGAACGGCAGCCGCCGCGTGATGCGGCTGGCTCAATCTCCGGCCGAGGACATCCTGGCCGGACAGGAAGGATCTTCGTGACTGAAACCACGGAGTCGCTCGACACCTCCGCGGCCGACGCAAAGGTCGGCTCCGCGGACGCTACCGGCTCCGGCAGGGGACGGGCTCGCCGCGGCGAGGGACTGTCGAGCATGGTGCTGCCCGACCTGAAGGCACTCGCCGGTCAGCTCGGGATTCGCGGCACCTCCGGCATGCGCAAGGGCGATCTGGTGGCCGCGATCACGGCCCGCCAGAACGGCGCCGGCGCGTCCGCTCCGATCAAGGACAGCACCCCGCGCAGTGCGCGTGGTGCGAAACCGCCGCGGTCGGCGGCCGCGAACGGTGCGGCGCCCGCCGAACAGGCGCCGGCAACGGCCGGCACGAATGGCCACACGGGCGATCCGCAGCTGCCGCTCGGTGACCTGGGCGGCGCGCCCGAGCAGCGGGAGACCGCGCCGGACACTGCCCGTCCAGAGGCGTCCGGCGGCATCGACACCCGACCCGACCAGGGGCAACGCTCCGGTCAGGAGCAGCCGTCCGACCAGGGCGAACGCGGCGACCAGGGTGAGCAGCCCGGAGACCGCGGGCAGAGCGAGTCCGCCGGCGAGCCGTCGGGCGACTCCGATGACGGCGGCCGCAACCGCCGCAACCGGCGCGGCCGTCGGGACGGACGCGAGTTCAACGACAACGGCGCCGCGCCCAGTTCGGATCAGAACAGGGCGCCGCAGGACGCCCCCAGCCGTGACCAGGGCCGGGACAACCAGGGCCGGGACAACCAGAATCGCGACAGCCAGAATCGCGACAACCAGAACCGCGATAACCAGAACCGCAACGGCCAGAGCCGGGACGGCCAGCGCGACCAGAACCGCGACAATCAAGGGCGGGACAACCAGGGCCGCGACAACCAGAACCGGCAGGGCGGCGGGCGGCAGAACACCGACGTCCGGAACGGCCCGCGGGACGACGACGAGGACGGCGACGGCCGCGGCCGGCGCGGCCGCCGGTACCGCGATCGCAACCGGCGCACCACCCGCGACCGGTTCGCCCCGGACGGCCCGGCCGAGCCCGAGGTGCGCGACGACGACGTCCTGGTGCCGGTCGCCGGCATCCTCGACGTGCTCGACTCGTACGCCTTCATCCGCACCTCCGGGTACCTGACCGGCCCGAACGACGTCTACGTCTCGCTCTCCCAGGTCCGCAAGAACGGCCTGCGCCGCGGCGACGCCGTCACCGGGGCGGTGCGGGCGCAGCGCGACGGCGAGGCCCAGCGGCAGAAGTTCAACGCGCTGGTGCGGCTCGACTCGGTCAACGGGCTGGAGCCGGAGCAGGCGCGCAACCGTCCGGAGTTCACCAAGCTGACCCCGCTGTACCCGAACGACCGGCTGCGCCTGGAGACCGAGGCGCACCTGCTCACCACCCGGGTCATCGACCTGGTGATGCCGGTCGGCAAGGGCCAGCGCGCGCTGATCGTGTCGCCGCCGAAGGCCGGCAAGACGATGGTCATGCAGGCCATCGCCAACGCGATCACCACCAACAACCCGGAGTGCCACCTGATGGTGGTGCTGGTCGACGAGCGTCCGGAAGAGGTCACCGACATGCAGCGGTCGGTGAAGGGTGAGGTCATCGCCTCCACCTTCGACCGGCCGCCGTCCGACCACACGCTGGTCGCCGAGCTGGCCATCGAGCGGGCCAAGCGGCTGGTCGAAATGGGCCGCGACGTCGTCGTGCTGCTCGACTCGATCACCCGGCTGGGTCGCGCCTACAACCTGGCCGCCCCGGCGTCCGGCCGGATCCTGTCCGGTGGTGTCGACTCGACCGCGCTGTTCCCGCCGAAGCGGTTCCTCGGTGCGGCCCGCAACATCGAGAACGGCGGCTCGCTCACCATCTTCGCCTCCGCGCTGGTGGAGACCGGTTCGGCCGGTGACACGGTGATCTTCGAGGAGTTCAAGGGCACCGGCAACGCCGAGCTCAAGCTCGACCGCCGGCTGGCCGACAAGCGGATCTTCCCGGCGATCGACGTCGACCAGTCGTCGACCCGCAAGGAGGACCTGCTGCTCTCGCCCGACGAGCTGGCCATCGTCGTCAAGCTGCGCCGGGTGCTGTCCGCGCTGGACACCCAGCAGGCGCTGGAGCTGGTGCTCGACCGGCTGCGCAAGACCCGCAGCAACGTCGAGTTCCTGATGCAGGTGGCGAAGACCACGCCGGGCAACGACTGACGCGACAGCGTGATCGACACCACTCGATGTGCTCGGCAAAGCGTCATACGTCCTGCTGACCACCTTCCGCAAGGACGGCACCCCGGTGCCGACCCCGGTGTGGGTGGTGCGGATCGGCGACGAGCTGCGGGTCTGGACCATCCGCGACTCCGGCAAGGTGAAACGGATCCGGCGGTCCGGCCGGGCGCAGATCGCGCCCTGCACCATGCGTGGCCGTCCGCGCGGGCGGTCCGTCGACGCGACCGCTCGGCTGCTGCCGGACTCCGAGGCGCCGGCCGTGCTCGACGCGCTGGCGTCCAAGTACGGGTTCCTGGGGTGGTGGACCAGGATGATGCAACGGTTCACCGGCGACACCAGGGCAGTCATCGGGGTCACCATTCCCTGACGGCTTCATGCGGCGATCGCTGGTGGGTGTCCCGCGGAATAGCCGGCGCCGCGTCGCTGTTTGGCTATTTGACTGGCCCATCTGGCACACTGGTCGGTCGAGCCCGGCTCCGGTTCACGCCCCCAACACACCGTTGCGGACGACCCGGCGGCCCATTGTCAGGCTCTACTGAAAGAGGAACAGACAATGAAGACCGGAATCCACCCTGCGTACGTGACGACCGAGGTCGCCTGCGGTTGCGGGAACACGTTCACCACCCGCAGCACCGAGTCCAGCGGCAAGATCCACGTCGAGGTCTGCTCGAACTGCCACCCGTTCTACACCGGCAAGCAGAAGATCCTGGACACCGGCGGCCGGGTCGCCCGCTTCGAGGCGCGGTACGGCAAGCGCAGTCGCTAGCCCACCAACGGCGCCCGCAGGACCTGAGAGGGTCGGCGGGCGCCGTTTGCTGTTCCGGACACGAAAGGATGCCGATCAATGACGACCTCCGCCGCAGCCGGCGTCCCGCGAGCGTCCGTCCAGCAGCTGCTCGGCCGAGTACCAGCAGCTGCAGGAACAGCTGACCGACCCGGCGTGCACGCCGACCAGAACCGGGCCCGCCGGCTGGGTCGGCGCTACGCCGAGCTGACCCCGATCGTGCACCGCGTCGGCCCAGCTCGACGAGGCCCGCGGCGACCTCGAGGCGGCCCGCGAGCTGACGGCCGAGGACCCCAGCTTCGCCGAAGAGGCCGAGGCGGTGGCCGACCGCGTCACCGAACTGGAGACCAAGCTGGGCGAGCTGCTCACGCCGCGCGATCCGGACGACGGCAAGGACGTGCTGGTCGAGGTCAAGGCGGGCGAGGGCGGCGAGGAATCGGCGCTGTTCGCCGGTGACCTGCTGCGGATGTACCTGCGCTACGCCGAGCGTCGCGGCTGGAAGACCGAGGTGCTCTCGGCCAACGAGTCCGATCTGGGCGGCTACAAGGACGCCACCGTGGCGATCAAGGCGCCAGGGCACGTCACCGGACGGCGTCTGGGCCAGGCTGAAGTTCGAGGGCGGCGTGCACCGCGTGCAGCGGGTGCCGGTCACCGAGTCGCAGGGCCGGATCCACACCTCGGCGGCCGGCGTGCTGGTCGCGCCGGAGGCCGAGGACGTCGACGTCACCATCGACCCCAATGACCTGCGGATCGACGTGTTCCGCTCGTCCGGGCCCGGCGGCCAGTCGGTGAACACCACCGACTCCGCCGTCCGGATCACCCACCTGCCCACCGGCATCGTGGTGTCCTGCCAGAACGAGAAGTCCCAGCTGCAGAACAAGGAACAGGCGATGCGCATCCTGCGCGCCCGGCTGCTCGCCGCGGCGCGGGCCACCGCGGAGGCCGCGGCGTCGGATATCCGCAGGTCACAGGTCCGCACGGTGGACCGGTCGGAGCGGGTGCGGACCTACAACTTCCCGGAGAACCGGATCGCCGATCACCGGGTGGGATACAAGGCCTACAACCTGGACGCCGTGCTGGACGGCGACCTGGACGCCGTGCTGGACGCCCTGGCCCAGGCGGACCGCACGGAACGGCTGGCCACCGGCACGGCCGGGCATCCGTGAGCCGGCAGTCCCTGCGGTCGGCGATCCTGTCGGCGACCGCCACTCTGGACGCGGCCGGCGTGCCCAGCCCCGGCGTCGACGCCGAGGAGCTGGCCGCGCACCTGCTCGGGGTCCCCCGGACCCGGCTCGGCCTGACTCCGCTGGTCGAGTCGTCCTGGGTGGAGGGCTACCAGGCACTGGTCGCCCGGCGGGCGCAGCGGATCCCGCTGCAACACCTGCTCGGTTCGGTGCAGTTCGGCCAGGCCCGGCTGACGGTCGGGCCGGGGGTGTTCATCCCGCGGCCGGAGACCGAATCCCTGGTGGAGTGGGCGGTCAAGGCGATCGCGGCCGTCCGAACACCGGTCGTGGTCGACCTGTGCGCGGGAAGCGGCGCGATCGCGTCGCCATCTCGGCCGTCCGGCCGGACGCCAGGGTGATCGCTGTCGAGCGGGCCGCCGGCCGCGCTGGCCTGGGCCCGGCGCAACATCGTCGCGCACGTCGACAGCGGCGGGACCCGGGTCGAGCTGCGCGGTGGCGACGTCATCGACGAGCGGCTGCTGGTCGACCTCGACGGCGTCGTCGATCTGGTCGCCGCGAACCCGCCGTACGTCCCGGACGGGAACTCGCGTTCGCGCCGGAAGTCGCCGAGCACGACCCGCCGGAGGCGGTGTTCGGCGGGCCGGACGGGCTGGCCGTCATCAAGCCGCTGATCTCCGTGGCGGCCGGGCTGCTCAAGGTCGGGGGAGTGCTGGCCATCGAGCACGACGACACGCAGGCGGAGTCCGTGCCCGCGCTGCTGCGGGCACGCCGGGTGCTCGACGACGTCGGCGACCACGCCGACCTGACCGGGCGGCCGCGGTTCGTGACCGCCACCAGGGTGCGGATGGCCGACCGGCCGGCCGCGCCGGTTGAACCGGTCGAACCGCGGAACACGCCCCGCCAGCCGCCGCTTCGGTGGCAAGAAGAGCAAAGGACAATCAGGCTCGTGACGACCTTCGACTGTGCCGACCCGGTGGCCCGGCGGGCCGGGCTGGAGGCCGCCGCGCACGCGGCGAGATCGGGCAACCTGGTGGTGATGCCCACCGACACCGTCTACGGCATCGGCGCCGACGCGTTCAACGCCGCCGCCGTCCGTGCACTGCTGGCGGCCAAGGGCCGCGGTCCGGACATGCCGGTACCGGTGCTGGTCGGCTCCTGGTCGACGATCGACGGGCTGGTGACCGCCGTGCCGCCGCTCGCCCGCACCCTGATCGAGGCGTTCTGGCCCGGTGGCCTGTCCCTGGTGGTCGAGCACGCACCGTCGCTGCGCTGGGACCTCGGGGACGCGCAGGGCACGGTGATGATCCGGATGCCGCTGCACCCGGTCGCGCTGGACCTGCTGCGGCTGGTCGGACCGATGGCGGTGTCCAGCGCCAACCGCAGCGGGCAGCCCGGCGGCGACCACCGCGGCGGCGGCCATCGATCAGCTCGGCGAGGACGTCTCGGTCTACCTGGACGCGGGCGAATCGCCGATCGGCGTTGCCTCGACCGTGGTGGACCTCACCGGCGACGTGCCGCGGGTGCTGCGCGAGGGCGCGGTGAGCCTCGACCGGCTGCGCGAAGTGATCGGCGAGGTCGAGCTGCCAGACTGACCGAGCGGCCCGAGTAGTCCCCGGGCGGCCCCGAGTGGCACCGCTCCCAAAATGCCAGAAGGCCCGAACCGACGGCGTGTCGGTTTCGGGCCTGCGGGCAGCTCCCGGCTTGGGGCTCAGTGTCTGATTCGGAGCCTCCGCCGGTAGTGATTGGCCCGGGCGTCGGGCCGTTCCGGTGGAGATCGAATCGGAGCTACATAGGTGAGACGACCGATGTGCTCCGCGGTTGCGCAGGTTTGACCAACTTTCTTTTCGCGGATTTTCCGGAACCCGCGGGATGTGCCCGCTGTCGTAGGTCGCCGTGAACCGCACCCGCGTGGGCGCCATTGGACACAGAGGCCGGGTCTGGCCGCTGTCGGGCCAGACACGGCCTACCCTGGCCGGGTGGCGGACTTCGCGATCCCCGCGCGTGAGTACGCGCTGGTGTTCGGCACCGCCGTGGTGGTCACCTTCCTGCTGACCGGCGTCGTGCGGCTGATCGCCGTGCAGATCGGTGCCGTGACGCCGATCCGCGACCGGGACGTGCATTCCCTGCCCATCCCGCGGATGGGCGGCGTCGCGGTCTACGCGGGCTTCGCCGGCGCCGTGCTGATGGCGCTGCAGCTGCCGGCCCTGGGCGCGGCGTTCGTCTCGTCATCGGAGATCGTCGGGGTACTGGCCGCCGGCGGGCTGATCTGCCTGGTCGGGGTGCTGGACGACAGGTTCGACCTGGACGCGATCGCCAAACTGGCCGGTCAGATCCTGGCGGCCGGGGTGCTGGTGCTGTTCGGCGTCCAGTGGCAGGTGCTGTGGCTGCCCGACGACGGGCCAACCGGCGGCAGCCTGGTCATCCTGGATCAGACCCAGGGCATCGTGCTGACCGTGCTGCTGACCGTCGTGCTGACCAACGCGATGAACTTCATCGACGGGCTGGACGGCCTGCTGGCCGGGGTGGCCGCGATCTCCGCGCTGGCGATCTTCATCTTCTCCGCCAGGCAGCTGTCGCTTGTCCGGTGACGACAGCTCCGCCTCCCAGCCGCCGCTGATCGCCGCCGCCCTGCTCGGCGCCTGTGTCGGGTTCCTGCCGCACAACTTCTCGCCGGCCCGGATCTTCATGGGCGACTCCGGCGCCATGTTCATCGGGCTGGCGATGGCCGGCGCCACGGTCAGCGCGGGCGGCAAGCTGGACCTCGTCGACGTTCGGCCCGCGGTCCACCATCGCCCTGCTGGCGCCGCTGATCGTCGCGCTGGCCGTGGTGTTCATCCCGGTGCTGGACTTCCTGCTGGCCGTGATCAGACGCACCAAGGAGGGCCGGCATCCGTTCAGCGCCGACAAGCAGCACCTGCACCATCGGATGTTGGCCATCGGGCACACCCACCGGCAGGCGGTGTTGATCTTCTACTACTGGGCGTTCGTGCTGGCCGCGCGGCGCGGTGTCGCTGGTGTTCGTCAGCTGGCAGGTGGCCATCGTGCCCTTCGCCCTGCTGTTGATCCTGGGTTTGGCCGTCTCGGTGTGGCCGCGGGTCTCGGCGAATCGGCAGGCGCGGCGCCGGGCGGAAGCCGGACCACATCGCCGCCAAGCCGCCGGCGGTGATTCCGTGACCCCGCCCAGCGAGCCGACGCCGCTGGGGTCGGCAGCCCGGCCCGACCGCCCGCCCCGCAGCCGCGACCGCTGGTGGACCTGCAGCGCCCAGGCCAGGGCCGCCCAGGCGATCGCCGACCGGAGCCGATCCGAGGGCGTGTGGTCGCTGGGGCATCTGAAGATCTGCTGGCTGGCGCTCGGTATCGGTGGGGTGGCGCTGGCGGTGGCCGGCTGGTTCCTCGGCGGCCTCGGGGCCGTGTTCGGGGTCCTGCTGGGGACGGTGATCGTCGGGGCGTTCTTCACCTTCTCCGCGGTGGTGATCGCCTGGGTCGGCAAGACCAATCCGAAGACCGTGATGGTCGCCGCCCTGTTCGCGTACGTCATCAAGGTCTTCGTGCTGGCCATCGTGCTGATGACGATGCCGATCGACGGACCGGTCAACGTCAGGTGGATGGCGGGGGCGATCGGCCTCGGGTTGTTCCTGTGGCTCGGCGCACACATGAGGTATGTCTGGACATTGAAGATCTACTACGTCGACCCCGGCTGAACCCTCGGCCAGGCGACATTTGCCCCGCGACGGGCGAAACGTGCTGGCCGGGGCGCTGCGACAGCAGAATTACGACGGTTGCGGGACGCGCTTGGCCGGGTGCGGCGACACCGTTGAGCAACTGATAGTGTCCGGGACGCTATGAAGATTCGACCCCAAGTGAAGCCTGCCTCCAAGGGAGCTGACGAGGGTTGGGCCGTTCTCAGCACCCTGATCTCCGGGTTCGTCGTGTTCGGCGGAATCGGTTGGTTGCTCGATCGATGGTGGGACACCCACCTGATGGTGCCGATCGGCCTCATCGTCGGAATGGCCCTGAGCATCTATGCGGTCGTCATGCAGTTCGGTCGGCCGGATGCGGCGAGTAGTGATGCAGTGAGTAACGCGCAGAAGGCAGGACCAGCGGCGCAGTCGGCCAGTGTCGCGACGGCACTGAGAACGGAAAAGGCACTGAACAGGGCACGAGCGGTCGACAGAGCACGAGCAGCAGCACAGGCACCACCCGCACATCCACCCAACGACGGGCCACCTCCGGCCAGCACCCGAAGGGAGACCGAGTGTCTCTGAGCCTGCTTTCACAGGTCTTGCTGGCAGCCGAAGGCGACGACCAATTCGAGGCCCCGTCGGTCGAGCATTCGTTCTTCTTCGACAAGATCGGCGACGGCTCCGTCATCGCGTCCGTCAAGGCGATGGTGCTGCTGGTCCTCGGCACCGTGCTGATCATGGGTTTCATGCTGGCAGCGTCCCGCAAAACCGCGATGCTGCCCGGCAAGCTGCAGTTCGCCGGCGAGGCGATCTACGGATTCGTCCGCAACGGGGTCGCGATCGAGATCCTGGGCGGCAAGAACGGCCGCAAATGGGCCGGTTTCCTGGCCACGTTGTTCCTCTTCATCATCGTCCAGAACCTTTGGGGCATCGTTCCTCTCGCCCAACTGCCGGTGACCTCGCACTTCGCGATACCGGTGCTGCTGGCCGTGATGGTGTGGTTCATCTACATGATCGTCGGCATCCAGAAGCACGGATTCTTCGGTTTCTTCAAGCTGATGTGCTACATCCCCGGCATTCCGGTGGCGATGCACTTCCTGCTGATCCCGATCGAATTCCTGTCGAACATCATCCTGCGGCCATTTACTCTCGCCATCCGGTTGTTCGCCAACATGTTCGCCGGCCACATGCTGATCACCATCGCCGCGGTCGGCACCCTCTACCTCTGGGGTACCGGCACCCCGATCAACTACGTGCTGGGCCTGCTGCCGTTCATCGGCAGTCTCGGCCTGGTGTTCTTCGAGCTGCTGATCGCGTCCCTGCAGGCCTACGTGTTCGTCCTGCTGACCGCCATCTACCTGGAATCATCGTTGGCCGACTCGCACTGAGCCGACCACCGCGCAGCGCCCTTGACCTGCCCCAACACCGTCCATCCACCGACTCGCCCCACCTGGCCCGCACCGGCGCGGCCAGCGATTGACCACCAGGATCCGCACCCGGATCTCGTGAAAGGGAGAAGCACCCCCATGTCAGCAGCACTAGTAGCGACGAACCTCGCCGAAGTCACCGGCAACGTCGGCACCCTCGGGTACGGCCTCTCCGCGATCGGTCCCGGTATCGGTGTCGGCATCGTGTGGGCCGCCTACATCACCTCGACCGCCCGCCAGCCCGAGTCGGCCGGCCTGACCAGGACCTATGCCTTCCTGGGCTTCGCGGTCTCCGAGGCGCTGGCCCTGCTGGGCTTCGTGGTTCCGTTCATCCTGACCTGACCCTCACCCGCCACCAGAGTCGAGGATCGTCATGAACATCGCTACAGAGGAAGTCACCAACCCGATCGGGCTGCCGTGGGGCGAGGTGCTGATCGCGGCCATCGCCTTCGTGCTGCTGCTCGTCGTGCTGGGCAAGTTCGTCTGGCCGCAGTTCGAGAAGTCGTACGCCGCGCGGACGAAGGCGATCGAAGGCGGCATCGCGAAGGCCGAAGAGGCCCAGAACGAGGCCAAGGCCGCGCTCGACCGGTACAACCAGCAGCTGGCCGGTGCCCGCGAGGAGGCAGCCAAGATCCGCGAGGACGCGCGGGCGCAGGCGCAGTCCATCCGCGACGACATGCTCGCCTCGGCGCACGCCGAGGCCGAGCGGATCGCCGCTGCCGGTCGCGCCCAGCTCGATGCCCAGCGTTCGCAGATCGTCGCCGAACTCCGGTCCGATCTCGGCCGGGTGTCGGTCGAGCTGGCCAGCAAGGTCGTCGGTGAGTCGCTGGCCGACGAGGCCCGGCAGACCCGCACGGTCGAACGCTTCCTGGCAGATCTGGACCGCTGATGCAACACGTCGCCAGTCGAGAATCGCTCATCGCGACCAACAACTACCTGTTGTCGGTCGCCGACCCGCTCGACGATGCCGGACTTGATGTGCTCGGCCGGGAGGTGGCCGCGGTCGCGGACATGCTGCTGGTGCAGGTGCCGCTGCGGCGCACGGTGTCCGAGGTGACGCTGTCGCAGGACGCCAGGGCCGGCATCGTCGGCCGGGTGCTGTCCGGCAAGATCG
This sequence comes from uncultured Actinomycetota bacterium, assembly GCA_963695045.1. Taxonomy (GTDB): domain Bacteria; phylum Actinomycetota; class Actinomycetes; order Mycobacteriales; family Nakamurellaceae; genus Nakamurella. The sequence goes on along the minus strand of CAVOFW010000011.1, from coordinate 806,691 downwards.
GCGAACCGGCGCTCGCGGTGGTGGACTTCGCCGTGCGTCAGGTCTGGTCGGCGTCGCGCGACCTGCAGGAGGCGCTGCGCCGGGTGAGCCGCACCGCGATGTTCCGGAAGGCGGAGCGGACCGGCGAGCTCGACGACGTCGAGGACCAGCTGTTCCGCTTCTCCCGGATCGTCGACGCCTCGCCCGAGCTCTCGGTGATCCTGGACGACCCGACCGCGGATCCGGATGCCCGGTCCGCGCTGGTCGACCGGCTGCTGGCCGGTCGGGCCCATCCGCTGGTCACCGAACTGGTCGACGCGCTGGCCAGGGACACCGCCGGCCGCTCGTTCAGCCACGGCGTGCGGGTGTTGGTCGACCAGGCCGCGATCCGCCGGCAGAAGATCGTCGCGATCGTCAAGACCGCGGTGCCGTTGACCGCCGAACAGCTGGACCGGTTGACCGGCTCACTCGGCCGGATCTACGGGCGTGGGGTCTCCCTGCACGTCGAGGTCGAACCCTCGGTGCTGGGCGGGATCAGGGTGCAGGTCGGCGACGAGGTGATCGACGGCACGGTGGCCGGACGGTTGGAAGAGCTGCGCCGCCGGATGGCCGGCTAGGCCGGCAGGAAGTTTGCACTGGCACCACGAACAGTGGCACCACGAGCAGGGCGCCACATGCGAGCACAGCACCACCTACGAGCACTGACGATGCAGCACTGATGACACAGAACGGGAACGCGATGACCGAGTTGACGATCTCCCCAGACGAGATCCGCTCCGCGATCGAGAGCTACGTCTCCGAGTATTCGCCTGAGGTGAGCCGCGAGGAGGTCGGCGTCGTCACCGAATGCGGTGACGGCATCGCGACCGTCGAGGGTCTGCCCTCGGCCATGTCCAACGAGCTGCTGTCCTTTCCCGGCGGGGTGCTCGGCGTCGCGCTGAACCTCGACGTCCGCTCGATCGGCGCGGTCATCCTGGGTGACGCGAACACCATCCAGGAGGGCCAGGAGGTCACCCGCACCGGCGAGGTGCTGTCGGTGCCGGTCGGCGACGCGTTCCTCGGCCGGGTGATCAACCCGCTGGCGCAGCCGATCGACGGCCTCGGCGAGATCGTCACGCGAGGCCCAGCGACCGCTCGAGCTGCAGGCCGCGTCGGTGGTCGAGCGGCAGGGCGTCAGCGAGCCGCTGCAGACCGGGATCAAGGCCATCGACGCCATGACGCCGATCGGCCGCGGCCAGCGCCAGCTGATCATCGGTGACCGCAAGACCGGCAAGACCGCGGTCTGCGTCGACACCATCATCAACCAGAAGCAGAACTGGGAGACCGGCGACCCGAAGCAGCAGGTCCGCTGCATCTACGTGGCGATCGGCCAGAAGGGCACCACCATCGCCGGTGTCCGGCAGTCCCTGGAGGACGCCGGCGCGCTGGAGTACACCACGATCGTGGCCGCACCGGCCTCCGATTCGGCCGGCTTCAAGTGGCTGGCGCCGTACACCGGCTCGGCCATCGGCCAGCACTGGATGTACGCCGGCAAGCACGTCCTGATCATCTTCGACGACCTGTCCAAGCAGGCCGAGGCCTACCGCGCCATCTCGCTGCTGCTGCGCCGCCCGCCGGGCCGCGAGGCCTACCCCGGTGACGTCTTCTACCTGCACTCCCGGCTGCTGGAGCGCTGCGCGAAGCTGAACGACGAGCTGGGCGCCGGTTCGATGACCGGGCTGCCGATCATCGAGACCAAGGCCGGCGACGTCTCGGCGTACATCCCGACCAACGTCATCTCGATCACCGACGGGCAGTGCTTCCTGGAGGGCGACCTGTTCAACTCCGGTGTCCGGCCGGCGGTCAACGTCGGCATCTCGGTGTCCCGGGTCGGCGGCGCCGCGCAGATCAAGGCCATGCGCACGGTCTCCGGCACGCTGCGGCTGGACCTGTCCGCCTACCGCGAGCTGGAGGCGTTCGCCGCCTTCGGCTCCGACCTCGACGACGTGTCCAAGCGGGCGCTGGCCCGTGGCTCGCGGCTGGTCGAGCTGCTCAAGCAGCCGCAGTTCAGCCCGTACCCGGTGCAGGAGCAGGTCGTCGCGATCTGGGCCGGCACCCGCGGGCACATGGACCGCGTTCCGGTGCAGGACATCCGCCGGTTCGAGGGCGAGTTCCTGCAGTACCTGCGGCACGCCCCGGGCAGCCCGCTGGACGCCATCAAGGAGTCGAAGGTGCTCTCCGACGACACCGAGAAGACCCTGCTGACAGCGCTTGCCGAGTTCTCCGACACGTTCACCACGTCCGAGGGCAACATCCTGGGCCGGCAGCCCGAGGTGAAGCCGATGGACTCCGGCGACGTCGGCCAGGAGAAGGTCCAGGTTCAGGTCCGGCGCCCGCCGGCCAAGAAGTAAGTGATCAGGACAGGCAGCCAGATGCCAAGTCACGTATCGGGTTTCTCGATCTCCGCCGGAGGTGAATGATGGCCGCTCAGGTCAGGGTGCTGCGCCAACGGGTGAAGTCGGTGAAGTCCACCCAGAAGATCACCAAGGCGCAGGAGATGATCGCCACCTCGCGGATCGCCAAGGCGCAGGCCAAGGTCGCCGCGTCGGCGCCGTACTCGCGGCAGATCACCGATGTGCTGACCGCGCTGGCGTCGGCGTCGACGCTGGATCATCCGTTGCTGAACGAGCGGGAGAGCCCGAAGCGGGCCGGCATCCTGCTGATCACCGCCGACCGCGGGCTGTGCGGCGGCTACAACTCGGCGGCGATCAAGGCCGCCGAGGAGCTCGCCGCGCTGCTCCGTTCCCAGGGCAAGGAAACGGTGATGTACGTCATCGGCCGAAAGGGCCTTGGCTACTACAACTTCCGTAACCGTCCGGTGGCGCAGTCGTGGACCGGCTTCTCCGAGCGGCCCACCTACGCCGACGCGGAGCGGGCGACCGAGGCGATCCTGCCGTCGTTCATCGTCGGTTCGGCCGGCGCGACCGAGGACGGAACCGCCGGCATCGACGAGATCCACCTGGTGTCAACGCATTTCGTCTCGATGATCACCCAGCGGCCGCAGGCCAGGCGGATGGCGCCGATGGAGATCGAGTACGTCGACCACGACCCGTCGAACGAGTTCCCGCCGTTGTACGAGTTCGAGCCGTCGTCCGATCTGCTGCTGGACGAGATGCTGCCCAAGTACCTGAAGACCCGGATCTACGCGGCGCTGCTGGACGCGGCGGCCAGCGAGTCGGCGGCCCGGCGGGCCGCGTGCAAGGCGGCGACCGACAACGCCAACGACATCATCCGCAACCTCAGCCGGCAGGCCAACCAGGCCAGGCAGGCGCAGATCACCCAGGAACTCACCGAGATCGTCGGCGGCGCCGATGCTCTCGCCGCCTCCGGCAACGAAGAGGACTGATATCATGACCACCACAGAGGCACCTCCCACCCACGGACGAGTCGTCCGGGTCATCGGCCCCGTCGTCGACATCGAGTTCCCGCGGGGCGGCGTGCCGCCGTTGTTCAACGCGCTGCACGTCGACGTCACCGGGGCCGGTGACGCGCACGTGCTGACCCTCGAGGTCGCGCTGCACCTGGGTGACGACATCGTGCGCAGCATCTCGATGCAGCCGACCGACGGCCTGGTCCGCGGTGCCCCGGTCACCGACACCGGCGCGCCGATCTCGGTGCCGGTCGGCGACGTGGTCAAGGGCCATGTGTTCAACGCCCTCGGCAGGTGCATGGACGAGCCGGGCGTCGGCGAGGACGCCCTGCACTGGCCGATCTACCGCAAGCCGCCGGCATTCGACCAGCTCGAGGGCCGGACCACCCAGCTGGTCACCGGGATCAAGGTCATCGACCTGCTCACCCCGTACGTGCAGGGCGGCAAGATCGGCCTGTTCGGTGGTGCCGGCGTCGGCAAGACCGTGCTGATCCAGGAGATGATCACCCGGGTCGCCAAGAACTTCGGTGGCACCTCGGTGTTCGCCGGCGTGGGGGAGCGCACCCGCGAGGGCAACGACCTCTTCACGGAAATGACCGAGTCCGGCGTCATCCACGACACCGCACTGGTTTTCGGCCAGATGGACGAGCCGCCGGGCACCCGCATGCGGGTCGCGCTGTCCGCGCTGACCATGGCCGAGTACTTCCGGGACGTGCAGAACCAGGACGTGCTGCTGTTCATCGACAACATCTTCCGGTTCACCCAGGCCGGCTCCGAGGTCTCCACCCTGCTCGGCCGGATGCCGTCCGCGGTGGGTTACCAGCCGACGCTGGCCGACGAGATGGGTGAGCTGCAGGAACGGATCACCTCCACCAAGGGCCGGTCCATCACCTCGCTGCAGGCCATCTACGTGCCCGCCGACGACTACACCGACCCGGCGCCGGCCACCACCTTCGCCCACCTGGACGCCACCACCGAGCTCGACCGGGCATCACCGAGAAGGGCATCTACCCGGCGGTGAACCCGCTGTCCTCGACGTCCCGGATCCTGGACCCGCAGTTCGTCGGTGACGAGCACTACCGGGTCGCCCAGGAGGTCATCCGGATCCTGCAGAAGTACAAGGAACTGCAGGACATCATCGCCATCCTGGGCATGGACGAGCTCGGCGAAGAGGACAAGCTGCTGGTCGGCCGGGCCCGCCGGATGGAGCGTTACCTGGGCCAGAACTTCTTCGTGGCCAAGCAGTTCACCGGCATGGACGGCTCCTACGTCGAGATGGACCACACCATCGAGTCTTTCGACGCCATCGCCAAGGGCGAGTACGACAACGTCCCCGAGCAGGCGTTCCTCAACGTCGGTGGCATCGACGACGTGCTGGCGAAGGCAAAGACCCTGTAGCTCAAGGCATTTGGCGACGGTCACCGGTATACCGGTGACCGTCGCTTTCTTGCGTGCCCGGGGTTCGGGACAGGCTAGCGGTACACCTCGAAGGTGCGGCCAGTCGCCCCCCGAACCTGGCGGCGTGCCGCGCCGCGGCGTCGCGCAGGAACTTGTCCGGGTCGGGAGCTTTCGCGCCGAGACCGGCCAGATAGGCGGCGTGGCAGCGCAATGATTCGACCCCGGCCGCGATCGAATCGGTGATGTCCACCGCGTGCGTCGGTGCCGGCGAATTGGCCACCGCGGTGAACTGCACCTCGTCCCATTTCGGCAGCGACTTTCGATCCGTTCCGCGCAGATCGCCGAAGGCGTGGCGGTTTCCGGCGTCGCGCACGGCGTCCAGCACGGCGCTGCCGACGATCCGGTGGTCGGCCAGGTTCAGCACCCGCCCGCCCCAGGTCTCGTGGTGGTTGAGGGTGATCACGACGTCCGGGCGATGCCGGCGGATCACCGAGGCGATCTCCCGGCGCAGCCGCATGACGTCGGCGATCACCCCGTCCGGATGGTCGAGAAACTCCAGCCGTTTCACCCCGACGGCCGCGCAGCTGGCGATCTGTTCCTTGGTGCGGATCTTCTTGGCCTCCTTCGGGGCGATCCCGTCGATGCCGGCCTCGCCCCTGGTCACCAGCAGGTAGGTGACCTTCTTGCCGGCCGCCGTCCAGCGGGCGACGGCGCAGGACGCGCCGTATTCCATGTCGTCCGGGTGCGCGACCACCGCGAGCGCGGTGGTCCAGTCCTCCGGAAGCGGCTGCAGGTCGGTGTCCATGCGGCCATCCTGACAGTGTCCGTGCGCGCATCCTCGATGCCGCGCATACGCCCGCGAGCCGGTGCGCAGGCGTGGTTGCTGCTGGCCGGAAGTTTTCTGGACAACTGGCCAGACCGGCCGAGCGCACCCTGTCGGGTCGGCTAGGATTCCCCTGACGTCGATTTAGCAGACGCCGCCACACCCGTACGTCATCGAGCAGAGGCGGAGCCGCCCCGTGGCCGAGATCCAGGTACATCTGGTTGCCGTCGAGCGCGAGCTCTGGACCGGCAAGGCGCAGATGGTGGTCGCCAGGACCGTCGACGGCGACATCGGCGTGATGGCCGGGCACTCGCCCCTGCTGGCCCAGCTGCGCGAGGGATTCGCCGCCAGGATCATCGAGACCAACGGCAATGTGCTCGGGGTCGCCGTGCACGGCGGCTTCCTGTCGGTGACCAAGGAGGGGGTATCGATCCTCGCCGAGGACGCGCAGCTCTCCGACGAGATCGACGTCACCAGGGCGCGGGCGGCCTACGAGTCGGCCAAGTCGCAGGGCGGCGACTCGGCGGAGGCCGAAGCGGAGCTGCGCCGCGCTCAGGCCCAGTTGCTCGCCACCGGCAACGACATCTGATTCGGTCGGCCTCGAGCAATGGACATCGTGTCGCTGGTCCAGGGGTTGGGGCTGGCGATACTGCTTGTAGTGGTGCTGGCGATCATCGTGATCGCGGTCCGACGCTCCGTGCTCACCCGGTCCGGGGCGATCGACATCTGCTGGCGCCGAACGCTCAGCCCCGACGGCAACGGCTGGGTCCTCGGTCAGGGCCGATTCCGGGAGAACGAGTTCCTGCTGTACCGGTCGTTCTCGCCGCTGCCGGGTGCGGCCCGCAAGCTGCACCGCAGCTCGCTGAAGCTGGGCGAGCGGCGTGGCCCGGTCGGCACCGAGCCGGATCTGTTGCCGGTCGATTCGGTGATCGTGCGATGTACCGACGGCGGCACGCAGATCGAGCTGGCGCTTCGCGAAGAGGCGCTCACCGGGCTGCGGTCCTGGCTCGAATCGCTACCGCCGGCCACCCGTTCGGTGCGGCTGTTCCATCGGGGCGTTCGCGAGCCCTGACCCACCAGTCACTCAGCGCGTCTTGCGTGCCCGATCGCCGCCGGGCACCCACATCACGTCCCCGGCCGGGTTCGCCACCCTGGCCAGGATGAACAGCAGGTCCGACAGCCGGTTCAGGTACGTGGCGGCCAGCGGATTGCTGCGCTCCGGATCGACCTGCCGCAGTGCCCAGGCGCTCCGCTCGGCGCGCCGGGCCACGGTCCGGGCCAGGTGCAGCAGCGCGGCCGCCGAGGTGCCGCCCGGCAGGATGAATGACGTCAACGGCGCGTCAGCTCGGCGTTGAACGCGTCGCAGTCGGCCTCCAGCCGATCGATGTAGTCCTGGGTCACCCGCAGCGGCGGGTACGGCGGGTCGGGCACGATCGGCGTGGCCAGGTCGGCGCCGAGGTCGAACAGTTCGTTCTGGATCCGCATGATCACCGCCGCGATGCCGGGGGCGGGCGACCCGAGGGCCATCACCAGTCCCAGCGTGGCGTTCGTCTCGTCACAGTCGGCGTAGGCGACCAGCCGCGGGTCGGTCTTGGCCACCCGGCTGAAGTCGGCCAGTCCGGTGGTGCCGTCGTCGCCGGTCCGGGTGTAGATGCGGGTGAGATGCACGGCCATGGCGTCACCCTACGGGCCGCGGCCGGCGATGGGCCGCCGCGCGTCAGCGGCCGGTGCCGGGCTGGTGGGCCGATTAGAGTGCCAACCGTGGAACGCTTCCTGGTCACCGGCGGGGCCCGGCTCGCCGGCACCGTCGAGGTGGCCGGTGCCAAGAACAGCGTGCTGAAGCTGATGGCGGCCGCGCTGCTGGCCGAGGGCACCACGACGATCTCGAACTGCCCGGAGATCCTGGACGTCCCGCTGATGGCCGACGTGCTGCGCGGCCTCGGTGCAGTGGTGACGATCGAGGGCGACATGGTGTCCATCACCACACCGGCCGAGCTGTCCTACCACGCCGACTTCCCGGCCGTCGGCCGGCTGCGGGCGTCGGTCTGCGTGCTGGGCCCGCTGATGGGTCGCTGCCGCCGGGCCGAGGTGGCGCTGCCCGGCGGGCGACGCCATCGGCTCCCGCCCGCTGGACATGCACCAGTCCGGCCTGCGCGCGATGGGCGCGACGATGAACATCGAGCACGGCAAGGTGGTCGGGCGGGCCAGCAGGCTGCACGGCGCCTCGATCGGACTGGACTTTCCCAGCGTCGGCGCCACCGAGAACATCCTGATGGCGGCGGTGCTCGCCGACGGCACCACGATCATCGACAACGCCGCCCGCGAGCCGGAAATCATCGATCTGGCGCAGTTGCTGGCCCAGATGGGCGCGCGGATCGACGGCGTCGGGACCGCCACCATCACCATCGAGGGCGTCGATGCGCTGCACCCGACCACCCACCGCACGGTCGGCGACCGGGTGGTCGGCGGCACCTGGGCGTACGCCGCGGCCATCACCCGCGGCTCGGTGCGGGTCGAGGGCGTCGACCCGGTGTTCATGACCGCACCGCTCGAGCGGCTGAGCCGGGCGGGGGCGGAGATCGACGACCGAGCACGACGCCGTCACCGTCACGATGGCGGAGCGGCCGCGGGCGGTCGACTTCATCACCATGCCGTACCCGGGCTTCCCGACGGATCTGCAGCCGATGGCGCTGGCGCTGGCCGCGGTGGCCGACGGTCACTCGCTGATCACCGAGAACGTCTTCGAGGCCCGGTTCCGGTTCGTCGACGAGCTGATCCGGATGGGCGCGGACGCCAGGACCGACGGCCACCACGCGTCGCTGCGCGGCCGCGAGCAGCTCTCCAGCGCGCCGGTCTGGTCCACCGACATCAGGGCCGGCGCCGGTCTGGTGCTGGCCGGCCTGGCCGCCGAGGGCGTCACCGAGGTGCACGAGGTGATGCACATCGACCGCGGCTACCCGCACTTCGTCGAGGACCTGCAAAAGCTCGGTGGGCAGATCGAGCGGGTCGGGTAGTTCTCACGGCCCCGCCGGCCGATCCGGTGCCAGGCGCCACCGTGCGACCACTAGGGTTTGCCGGGTGCGTCTCGTGGTGGCCCGGTGTTCGGTGGACTATGTCGGCCGGCTGACCGCGCATCTGCCGACCGCGACCAGGCTGCTGATGGTGAAGGCCGACAACTCCGTGCTGGTGCATTCCGACGGCGGCTCGTACAAGCCGCTGAACTGGATGTCGCCGCCGTGCTGGCTGGTCGAGGAGCCGGGCCGCTGGACCGTGCAGAACAAGGCCGGCGAGCAGCTGCTGATCACCCTGGACGAAGTGCTGCACGATTCCAGGCACGACCTCGGCGTCGACCCCGGGCTGGTCAAGGACGGTGTCGAGGCGCATCTGCAGGTCCTGCTGGCCGAGCACGTGGCGACGTTGGGGGACGGCTGGTCGCTGGTCCGGCGGGAGTTCCCGACACCGATCGGGCCGGTCGACCTGATGTGCCGGGACGCCGCCGGCGGCAGCGTGGCCGTGGAGATCAAGCGGCGCGGCGACATCGACGGCGTCGAGCAGCTGACCCGCTACCTGGAGTTGCTCAACCGGGATCCGATGCTCGCGCCGGTGTCCGGCGTCTTTGCCGCGCAACAGATCAAGCCGCAGGCCCGGACGCTGGCGACCGATCGCGGCATTCGCTGCGTCGTGCTGGACTACGACCAGCTCAGGGGCCGAGTGTCCGACGAGTTCAAGCTGTTCTGACGAGGCCTGCTCCGGCGGGTGTTCGCCCTCGGCGCACCCAGCGCGGCGGAGGGCCCGTGAACCCTGCACTAGCCTGGAGTGACCGGCCGGGGCCTGATGACCCCGGCTTTGAATTGATGCGGCGAAAGACAAACGGAGGTTTGGCGTGGACGTCAAGATCGGTGTGACGGACACCGGGCGCGAACTGGTGGTCAGCTCGACATCGAACCCCGACGAGATCGAGGCGTTGATCTCCGAGTCGCTGAAGAATCCGCTCGGCACCCTGGTGCTGGTTGACGAGAAGGGCCGCCGGGTGATCGTGCCGTCCGCGCGGATCGGATATGTCGAGATCGCGCCGGCCGACGGTCGTCGGGTGGGCTTCAGCTACACGGCCTGACGCACGGCGCGTCGGCGCCCATACATCGGGCCCGGTCGCGCCGCGGACGTCAGGGCGCGGCCGGTCCGGCCTGATCCTGCCGCGGGAAGCGCGAGATACCGCGCCACATCAAATTCGACAGCAGTTCGATCGCCTCGGCCCGCGACACATGCGGCGACTGCTGCATCCAGTACCTGGCACTCACCTGCGACAACCCGACCATGCCGGACGCCAGCAGCCGGGCTCGTTCCACGTCGACACCGGTGTCGGTGGTGATGGTGTCGGTGATCGCCGAGATGCAGTCGTCGGTGGCCCGCTCGACGATTCGCTCGACCTCGGACTGGCCGCGCAGGTCCGATTCGAAGATCAGCCGGTAGGCCTGATCATTGTCGGCGACGAAGGTGAAGTACGCGGCCACGGCGTTGTCGACCCGCTCGTGATTGTCCGTGCTGGCCTCGGATCGCTTCTCGGACCAGCCGCACCATTTCCGCGGCGGACTCCCCGAGCAATGCCAGATAGAGCTCCAGCTTGGACGGAAAGTGTTGATAGAGAACGGGTTTGCTCACACCAGCGCGGACGGCGATGTCGTCCATGGCGGCCGCGTGGTAGCCCTGGGTGACGAACACCGTCTTCGCGGCCGCCAGCAGCTGAGTCCGGCGCGCAGACCTGGAAAGCCGCGGGGTCACCCTGGTGGTGGCATCGGTCATGAAGACGGGGGTCCTTTCGTTGCGCCCGCGATCACCCTACGCGGGGGCGCATCGAATGACCCGCGAGGCGCCGCAGGCAACCGATGACCGGACGGCGGCGGGATCTCCAAGAAGCCGGGCCAGCGGGCACTATGACGACGACGGCGGGCCCGCTCAGCGACCAGGCTTGATCGGGACGTCGGTGTAGTGGCCGACGGTGACCGAGGCGATCGCCGACAGGGCGGCTCCCGAGTAGTAGTTCGTCTCCTGATGATGCGCGGCCAGGTCGGCCACCTCATTCGCCACCGCGCGTGCCGAGCAGGTCGGGGAACGGGCCGAACGAGAGGTGCACGGTGGGGTCCGGGAGCGTTCGATTCGGCGTCGATGACCTGGGCGTCGAAGTCACCGGACGCCGGGTCGGGCCCGAACGGATCCGGCCCGGTCGGCAGGTGGCCGATGCCGCTCACCGCCCCGGCAAGAACGTCCGTGACCGGCTGGGTGATCGGATCCTGGTCGTAGGACAACGCGAAGGCGTGCTCGGCCGGCAGATCCGGGTAGTCGTGCGGCCGTCCGGACATCCCCGCCGGCGCCGGGTGAACCGAGCATGACCAGGTCGTCGATGTCGGCGCCGCGGGCGGCGGCGGCGGACACGGTCGTCGCGCCCATCGAAAAGCCGACCGCGACGAACCGGGCGGTCGCCGGGGCCAACTGGTGGAACCGGTCGATGTCGTCGGACCAGCAACGCTCCGCCGGCCCGCGCGTTCTCGTCCGTCAATGCCGCGGCGGTGTTGACGGCTGCCGTCAGCGGATCGACGGGTACCCCGCGGATGGCGGACAGCGGAATGTCGTAGCCGTACCAGGCGACCACCGCGGTCGCGTCGCCCGGTGCCAGCCGCTGCGCCTCGGTGCGCAGCGCGACTGCGCTGGAGATGCCCTCCGCCATGTTCACCGGCGCGTTCGACACTCCCGGAGCCAGGGTGGCGACGTTGTCCGCGGTGCTGATATCGCCCACGCTGATCGCCGCGCGGCCCTGACTGCCAGAGCCGGCCGACTCGTACACCAGCAGTTGCGCGACCCCGCCCGAGGCGCGGGCCTTTTCCAGCGCGGCTCGGACTCCCAGGGCCATCGCAAGCGTCGCCACGTCCGACGAATGCAGATCGGCGGTGAGCCGATCCTGGTTGTCCCGGTCCACTCCGCCGGCCGCGGTCAGCGCGGCGGACGCCGGCAAACCGCGGCCCTGCGCCGAACCGGCCGTTCCCGATCCGGCGTCCGGTCCCGCCCCGCCTGCCTGCGGCGCGGCCGGCGGCCCCAATGGCGGGAGGGCCTGGACGGGATCGCGAGGATCCGAACGGAGTGCCATGGCCAGCATCTGCAGCGCCTGCGTGTTGCGTGCACGGAGGTCGCCGAGTCGGGTCGCGAGGTTGATCACGATCGAGGTGACCGGCACCAGCTGGCTGTGCCGCGTCGCCCAGTCCACCAGGTTCTCGTCCGGTGGCCACCCCAGGCCGAGCAGGGCCGCCTCGGTGGCCGACAGGTCGTCGGCGGTCAACGCCCGGCATTGGCGGAGGATGGCTCCTGCCTGGTCGGCGGCGTCCACCGCGACCTCGATGATCCGGTGGCTGGTCAGTCCCGCGTCTGCGCTGCCGGCCGATCGCGAGCCGCGGCGCCGGACTCGACCAGCCGCCGGCCAGCAGCGGCAGCGCATCGGCCAGCCGTCCGGCGCCCTGCCACAGCCTGACCTGGGTGCGGGCGGCCACCGCGAACCACTCGCGCAGGGCGTCGACGTCGACGCCCTGCAGCTCCTCGGCGACGGCCATCGGATCCGACATCCCCATGGCCAGCGCGGCCTCGGTGATCGCCGCGCCCGGCCACGCTGCGGCCGGTCGCCCGCGGGCCTGGTCATCGCGGCGGCGCCATCGCGGACGATTCGGCGGCCTCGAACGCGGCGGCCGCCGCGCGCAGCCTGGCCGAGCGTCTCGCGTCGCGTGGTCGGCCAGCAGCCGTGGCCGCCTCGAGTGCCTGCTCGACCCGTCGGGATGCGGCGCCGGCGACCTCGCGTGCCGCCGCGGATGGCCCGAGGCTGCCGTCGTGCAGCAGCGGGCAGCCGGTCGCCTGCCCGCCGGCACCGAAGGTCGTCGACGCGTCGTCCAGCACGTCTGCGGCCTGTCTGATCAACGCCGTCTGCACGGCAAGATCTGTACTCATCCGTCCCCCCGAGCGAACCGAATTACCGGCCTCAGCCTGCCCGTCCCGGCCGCGCACCGGGCCGCAGGCGACGATGAATGTGCATGGAATTCGGACATAGGAACAAACTTGCGGGCCCAGTGACCCGAGTGGCAGGCACCATGTAGTCGGTGAGCGCCACCGATGCCTGGCAAGTCGCCGGCCCCCCGGACCGGGACGAACTCGTCGCCTGGTCGACGGCCGAGCTCGCCGCCGACGATCTCGGCGCGATTCCGATCCGCTCGCCGGGCCGGTACCCGGTGGTTGGACCGAGCTGGTGGACGGGCGGGGCGTGTTCGTCCGCCGCCGGCCGGGACCCGATGGCGCGACGCCGGTGTGGTTCGTGCACGGCCTGGGTGGCTCGTCGACGGACTGGACACGGTTGAGCGGTGCCCTGTGCACGGTCGGCCACCGCCTACAGCCTCGATCTGCCGGGGAGCGGCCGATCCGACCCGCCGCCGGGCGGAAGGTATCGCCGGAGGCGGAGGCCGACCTCGTGGCCCAGGTCATCACCCAGGTCTCGGGCGGTCCCGTGCACCTGGTCGGCAACTCCTACGGCGGGGTGGTGGCGACCCTGCTGGCGGCCCGCCGGCCGGAGTTGCTGCGTACGCTCACGGTGATCTCGCCGGCGGTTCCCGACCTCCGGCTGACCCGTGATCGGGGCAGTGACCCTCGGCTCGGCCTGCTCCTGCTGCCTGGCACTGCCCGCCTCGCCCAGCAGCGGCTGTCGTCGATCCCGCCGGCCGCGCGCGCCCGTGGCATGGGCGAACTGTGTTTCGGCCATCCGGAGGTGATCACCGAGCAGGACTACGAGATCGCTGCGGCGGAACATGCGTGGCGGGCCGGGCTGCCCTGGACGCACGCAGCGACCGTGCGCACGCTGCGCGCGCTGATGGCGGGATATCTGCGCCGGGGCTGGACGTCGTTTGCCCGGGCGGCCGCCGCGGTCACGGTGCCGACCCTGGTGGTCTGGGGGACCAGGGACCGGTTGGTCGACGTCCGGTTGTCCCGCCGGGCCGCCGCCGCCTACCCCAGCGCGACCCTGCTGGTGCTGGCGGAGTGCGGTCACGTCGCCCAGATGGAGGATCCACGTTCCACTGCTCGTGGAATCCTGGCGCTGTGGCGCAGGACCGCGGAGAACTCGCAGCCGGTCCGGGACGGGCGGTTGACGACCGTCCCCGCGGCCGCGTCCGCCGGGGGCCCAGAAGCGGAGATTGTGCGGACCGGGTCGAACGAAGATCGATCCGGGCGCGCCGCACGGGCCGCCGCTGCCCCCTATGACAACCTCGTAGAGTGACCTCGTACCCGACCGAGCCGCATCGACGTGGGTCGGCCGGCGGGGCTGATCCCGCTGGCGTTCGGCGATCGGCCCGCCCTCGGCCGCGGCCGATCGGTCGATCTTCGCTCTGGGACGAAGCCGGATCGGCGTCGATCAGCGCCGCCGACCTGCGAGTACCACCGGCACGGTCGACGGACGAACGGCGGCCGCCGCCGGCCGATTCCCGCGCGACGCGGCAGTCGAGTGGCGCGCGGCAGACCGACGGGCATTCGGGCGCGTCCGACCGCGCTGACGGCGGCGCGGGAAGAACCTCGTCCGGCTCGAGGCCTCGGTCGACCGCGCCGCGGTCGGCGGGCACCCGATCCGCCGGTCCGGACGGAGGGGATCGATCCAGATCACCTCGCCGGCCGCCTGTGCGGTCGCCTCGGCCACCCCGCTTCTTCGGTGGCCGCAACCGATGGCGGGCGATCTTCATCCCGATCCTGGTCGTGCTCACCATCGTGGTCATTTTTCAGGCCACCAGTGCGCCGACCGATGCCAATCAGACCGCGGCCCCGCCGGCCGGGACCGCGGCCGCTGCCACCGCTGCCGCCGGAACCGGCGCGGCCGGTGCGATCCGGACCACCGGCGTGGCCGATGCCGCGCCAGTACCGGCGGACCCGGCCAACGTCGACCCGTCGGCCGCGACCGGCGCCGTTCCGGATCTCACCAATCATGACGCCGACGGCCACCCGGCCGCCTCGATCGCCGCCGGCGCACTGCCGGCCGGCGCCGACTTCGTCGCCGCCGGCGCCGGAACCTGGCATGTGGTCCCCGGCACGACGCCGACCGTCGGCACCGGGGACCAGCGCCGACCTACACGATCGAGGTCGAGGACGGCATGCAGACCCCGGAGCAGGATCAGGAGTTCGCGGCCGCGGTGGACGCGACGCTGGCCGATCCGCGGTCGTGGATCGGTGGCGGCCAGTTCAGCCTGACCCGGATCGACACCGGGGACCCGGACTTCCGGATCTCGCTGACCAGCCAGCTGACCGTCCGGGCGCCGGATCAGTGCGGCTGGGAGGTCCCGCTGGAGGCGTCCTGCTTCAACGGCTGGGCCGGTCGGGTGCTGATCAACGACGCCCGCTGGGTGCGCGGGGCGATGTCCTTCAACGGGGACATCACCGGCTACCGGTCCTACGCCGTGAACCATGAGGTCGGTCACGCCCTGGGCATGCGGCATCAGCCGTGCCCGGCCAACGGAGCGCCGGCGCCGGTGATGATGCAGCAGTCCTGGAGCACCTCCGACGACGATCTGAGCATTCTCGACCCGCAGACCATTCCGCACGACGGCAACGTCTGCGTCGCCAACCCGTATCCCTACCCGGACGCGGTGGCCGCGAGCCGGCATCGTCGGCGGCGGCCGGCTGACCGTCTCCCCGGTTCAGGCCCGTTCGGCGCAGACATTCGGATCGGTCGACCATCTCGGGAAGAACAGCGGGCCGGTGGCGGTTGATGCTGAGGCAGACTGTGGCTGCCGCACATCGGACGATTCTCGCGTTCACCGAAGGTCCGGACCACGGTGATGAGAAACTGTTCGCTGCCCCTGGCCGGACAGGCCTAGGGCATGGCAGTGACGAATGGTCGGCACTGCGCCCGTGTCCAAGGAGAATCCCGTGACGTTGCCCCCGCTGGTGGAACCAGCCGAATCACTGAGCAAGGCCGAGGTCGAGCGCTACTCGCGCCATCTGATCATCCCGGATGTCGGGATGACCGGGCAGAAGCGGATGAAGAACGCCAAGGTCCTGGTCGTCGGTGCGGGCGGTCTTGGCTCGCCCGCGCTGCTGTATCTGGCCGCGGCCGGCGTCGGCACGCTGGGCATCCTGGACTTCGACACCGTCGACGAATCGAATCTGCAGCGTCAGGTCATCCACGGCCAGTCCGACATCGGCAAGTCCAAGGCGGTGTCCGCCGCCGAGTCGATCGCCGAGATCAACCCGTACGTCACGGTCAATCTGCACACCGAGCGACTGGACTCCGGCAACGCGCTGGAGATCTTCGAGCCGTACGACCTGATCCTTGACGGCACCGACAACTTCGCCACCCGATACCTGGTGAACGACGCCTGCGTGCTGCTCGGCAAGCCCTACGTCTGGGGATCGATCTACCGGTTCGAGGGCCAGGCCAGCGTGTTCTGGGCGCAGCCGACCGGTGGGACCCAGGAAGGCGTCCAGTACCGCGACCTGTACCCGGAGCCGCCGCCGCCCGGCATGGTGCCGTCGTGCGCCGAGGGTGGCGTGCTGGGCGTGCTGTGCGCATCCATCGGTTCGATCATGGTGACCGAGGCGATCAAGCTGATCACCGGCATCGGCGAGACCCTGCTGGGTCGGCTGATGGTGTACGACGCGCTGGAGATGACCTACCGGACCGTGAAGATCCGGCGTGATCCGGCCGGCGAGCCGATCACCGGCCTGATCGACTACGAGGCCTTCTGTGGCTCGATCTCCGACGAGGCCGCGGTCGCCGCGAGCAATCACACGATTTCCGCCCGCGACCTGAAGAAGAAGATCGACGCCGGCGACGACTTCCTGCTGGTCGACGTCCGCGAGCAGAACGAGTACGAGATCGTCTCGATCCCGGGCTCGGTGCTGATCCCGAAGGGCGACATCGTCTCGGGCGAGGCACTGTCGTCGCTGCCGATGGACAAGCAGATCATCCTGCACTGCAAGTCGGGCGCCCGATCCGCGGAGGCGCTCGCCGTACTGCACAAGGCCGGGTTCGCCGACGCGGTGCATGTCGGCGGGGGCGTGCTCGGCTGGATCAAGCAGGTGGATCCCGAGCCTGCCGTCCTACTGAGCAGACGCCCAGCGGCCGCCGGGGTCGGCGGCGACACCGGCACCGGGTGCGCGCACACACACGGAACGGCACGGTAGCGTCGCAGGGTGACCCGTGGCGTGCTGTCGAAGGACATGCGGCGATGCCGCCCGACGGCACGAGAGCCGCGTCAAGCGGCGTGCCGCTGCCACTCGCCGACACTCGATCGTCGCAGCCACCCGATCATGTGCTGCGGGCATTCGGGGCGACCGAAGGCCCGCCCGAACTGCTGTCGGGCGGGCAGGGCCGAACCTGGCGGTGCGGCGGCATCGTGCTCAAGCCGTCGGCAATCCGGCCGAAGCCTCCTGGCTGGCGAACACCTTCGAGCAATTGCACGTGCCCGGTGTGCGGCTGGCTCGGCCGGTGCGGTCCTCCGACGGTCGCTGGGTGGTCTCCGGGTGGAGCGCCGGGCGGTTCGTCTCGGGCAGTCCGGCGCCGCGGTATGACGACATCCTGCTGGCCGCCGACTCGCTGCACGAGGCACTCGCCGGGGTCGCCGAGCCACGCTTCCTGCGGGAGCGGACCGACCTGTACAGCTGGGCGGACCGGGTCTCCTGGGGTGACATCGACGATGACGACGGTTGGACCGGCTCCGGGCACGGCGCCAGGCTGTTCGCCGCGCTCGCCGCTGGCCGTCGGCCAGTCGACCGGCGCGCGAGCCAGATCGTGCACGGCGACGTGTACGGCAACGTGTTGTTCGCCGGGACCGCACCGCCGGCCGTCGTCGACATCACGCCGTACTGGCGGCCCCCGGGCTGGGCGGTCGGAGTGATCGCGGTGGACGCCCTGGCCTGGGGTGGCGCGCCGATCGAACTGCTGGCGGATTGGAATCGCTGGCCGCGGCTGGCCGCAGCTGCTGCGCCGCGCGTTGCTGTTCCGGCTGGCCATCAGCCTTGCCCATCCGCTGAGCGGGCCGAGCAACATCGTCACCATGCTGTCCACCGCCGAGCGGATCGCGCCGTACCTGGACTGATCGCACATCGGCCCGCTGCGATCACGATCAGAACCAATCCGGCGTCGGGCAGGTCACGAACTCAGACCTCGTCGTTCACGATTGCGTCCAGCTCGATCCGGGTGGATACCCGCGGACATGATCGCGATCATCAGATGGGCGAGCTGATGCTCCGGTTCGGCCAGCAGGCAGCGATCGACGGCGAGCTGGGCCAGGGCGCCGTCCCCGTGCCGATAGGCAACCATGGCCAGCACCGAGCACAGCGGCGGGGCGAGCGAGTCCGGAGTCCAGGTGGCGCAGGAGATCAGCATCGGTAGCCACGGCCGATCCAATTCGCCGAGTGCCTTGGTCAGCACCGCATCCCGGATCAGCACATCCGTCATCAGCACGGCCAGTGCGGTGGCGACCTCGACCTCGACTTCGCCGCCAACGGACAGCTGGGCGAACCCCAACTCCAGCAGTGCGGCGACGTCGGTCGGCACCGGACCGATGCGCAGCACGTGCTCCGGGTTCGCCGTGCGGGTTGCGCCGTGGGCGTTCGGTCCCGTCGCCGCGGGCGGTTCGAGAAGCGGGTCCCCGGCCGGCGGTTGACGGATGAGAACCTGATCGGCCGGCACCTGGTTGACAGGCAGTCGGCCGGCCGCCACCTCGTCCACGCATCGCTGCGCGATCCGCAGCCGGTTGCCGGTCGGCCCGGCGATGGAACGGCGCAGCTGCTCTCGGTCGGCCAGCACCCCGCGCCCGGCCAGCGCGCCGGCCGCGGCCAACGCGCTGACCTGCGGGTCGTCCGAATCCGGC
Organism: uncultured Actinomycetota bacterium; assembly: GCA_963695045.1. Taxonomy (GTDB): domain Bacteria; phylum Actinomycetota; class Actinomycetes; order Mycobacteriales; family Nakamurellaceae; genus Nakamurella. Next base: position 788,198 of record CAVOFW010000011.1, on the reverse strand, counting down.
ACCCGGATGCCGGGGTGCGCTCGTTCCATCGCTGCGTTCAGGGCAGGCCTGGCCTTCCCGCCGCGCACCACCATCGCGTCCATGACGTCGACCCCAGCCCGAGCCAGGGCGGCGAGCAGATCGTCGAGCAACGGAGGGCGGCGGCGGGTGGTCTGGTAGGAGATCACCACGACTTCGTCGGCGTGGTTGAGCGCGTGCATGGTCAGCCGGGCGGCGAGCGGCCGGTCATGGCCCGGTCGGTAGGTCGACCCGTGCCACCGGGCCGACTCTTCGGCGATCGCCGGACAGGCACATCAGGACCAGGCTGTTGCTCGGATGGAATCCCAGCATCGTCGGCACGACGGCGAGCAGCCCCTCGGGTCCACTCACTCGGATCGGAGTTGCGTCATCGGTGGTTGTCATGCCGACAACGGTCGCGGCGCCCCACCGGTGCGTCCACGCGATCACGCAGGTTGTGGATGAAAATCGGACATATGAACAAATTGGTGGGGTCAGTGGCGCGGTTTTTCGGGCGTATCGCGTTGTTCACCATGCCAAATCCCCACGGCGCGCTCACACACTTGTCGTCGGAGGCGTTGCACCGACGCGGGGCGTCGATGCCGGCAGTCAGTCACGCCAGCGGAACGTTTTCAGATCGACCCGGCCGTCGATCACCTCGACATTTTCGGCCCGCAGTCGACTGATCTGCTCGGCGGCCAGGTGGGCCGCCGGGGTGCCGTTCGCCCGGACCACCCGATGCCATGGGGTGGCATCGTCCGCGAGCTGGGACAACACGAAACCGGCCAACCGCGGCGAGACCGAGCCGGCCCGGGCGGCGACGTCACCGTAGGTCGCCACCCGTCCGGCTGGGATCTGCGCGACGACGTCGAGCATGCGCTGGGCGAGGTCCATGTCCATGGCAACGAGTGTGCCTGGCGCGCCCGCGCCGTGTCGTTCGCGTGCTCGAGCCGCCCGTTGCGCAACAATCCTGGCTGCCCGAACCGGTGTCGCGTCGACCGGCTGTCGGTGCCCCGTGATGGGATCGATGCATGACGCACACGGCGGTCATCTCGACCGGATTCCGGCTCCGCGCGGGTACTGCGGCGGCCGGGGCGCCGGAGCCGACCGCCGAACAGCTGCGGGTGATCTCGCACGGCGGCCGGCGGCTGCGGGTGTTGGCCGGCCCTGGCACCGGCAAGTCGTTCACGCTGGTGGAGGCCGTCGCCGAACGGATCCGGCGTGGCGTGCCGGCCGAACAGATCCTGGTCCTGACGTTTTCCCGGCGTGCGGCCGCCGAACTGACCGCCCGGATCACCACTCGGCTGGGCATCACCACCAGGGAACCGCTGGTGCGGACCCTGCACGGGTACGCGTTTTCGCTGCTGCGGGCGCACGCGGTGCGCGCGGGCGAGCCGGCCCCGCGCCTGCTGGCGGCGGGCGAGTCCGACCAGATGGTGCGCGAACTGCTGGCCGGCCAGCGGGACAGCGGGCGCGGCGGCTGGCCCGCCGCGGTCAGCGGCGCCCTTGATTCGCCGGCTTTCGCCGCGGAGTTGCGGGACCTGATGCTGCGCACCGCGGAGCGCGGTATCACGCACAGCCGGCTGGCCGAGTTGGGGCGCCGTCGGCGGCGCCCAGAATGGCAGGCCGCCGCCCTTTTCGCCCGGGAGTATCAGGACGTCTCGGATCTCCGGCAGGGCACCAGCGGGCTCGGAGCCGCGCTGGATCAGGCGGAGCTCACCAGGGCAGCGCTCGGTCTGCTCTCCGACGACAGGTCGCTGGCGGCCGAACAGTCGCGGATCCGGCGGATCTTCGTCGACGAGTACCAGGACGTCGATCCCGCGCAGGCCCGGCTGGTCGAGCTGCTTGCCTCCGGCGCGGACGAGTTCGTGGTTTTCGGCGATCCGGACCAATCGATCTACGCCTTCCGCGGGTCGGAGCCCGGTGCGCTGCGGGACATCGACGTCGACCAGACGGTCTGCCTCACCATGTCGAGGCGGCTGTCACCGGCGGTGCTGCTGGCCACCCGGCGGATCGCCGAACGGCTGCCCGGCGCCTCTGCGCATCGCCTGCTCAGCCCGGCACCGCTGACCGACCCGGCCCCTGCATCCGGCACGCCCGCGCCGATCCCGGACGGCCTCCCGGCCGACGGGGAGGTGTTGGTCCGAACCTTGCCGACGGCGGCCCTCGAGGCGGCCTTCATCGCCGACGAGCTGCGCCGGGCCCATCTGCTGGCGGGCGTGGCGTGGTCGCAGATGGCAGTGCTGGTTCGATCGCCGGTGGCCGCGCTGCCCGCACTGCGTCGGGCGTTCGCCGCCGCGGGGGTGCCGATTGCCGTCTCCGGGCAGGACACGGCGTTGACCGCGGACCCGGTCGCGGCGTTGCTGCTGACGATGCTGCGCTGCGGACAGCGGCCCGCCGAGCTGACCGGTCAGCTCGCCCTTGAACTGATGGCCTCGCCGGCGGTGGGCATGGACGGTGAGGCCCTGCGCCGTCTCCGGCGGCAGTTGCGCGCCGCGCATCCCGACGGGGGATCAAGCCCCGACCTGCTGGCAGCCGCGCTGGCCGGGGCGCCGTTGCCGGGCAGTCTCGCCGCCGATCTCAGCGCGCCGGTGCTCCGGGTCCGGGCCATGCTCGACGCCGCGCGGACGGGTGCGGCCGATCCCGCCGCGGAGGCCAGTCTCTGGCAGATCTGGCAGCACTCCGGGCTCGAGAATGCGCTGGTCACGGCATCACTGCGGGGCGGACGTGCGGGCCAGCGCGCCGACAGCACCCTGGACGCCGTGCTCGCGCTGTTTTCGATGGCCGCCGACCTCGCCGCCCGGATGCCGTTGGCCGGCGTCGACGCGTTCCTGGATCTTGCCCTTGGCCAACGGATTCCGGGCGACCCGACAGCGGGGACCGCGCGATCGTCGGATGCGGTGGCGGTGCTGTCCGCGCATGCGGCCAAGGGACTGGAGTGGGATGTCGTCTGCCTGGCCGGGGTCGCCGAGGGGCACTGGCCCGTGCTGCGCGACCGGCACAGCCTGCTGGGCACCGACGAGGTGCTGGACGCCGCCGCGGGTATCCCGGCCAGCGTCCCGGACGGATTCGAGGTGCTGGCCGAGGAACGACGGCTGTTCTACGTGGCGGCCACCCGCGCCAGGCGTCGGCTGATCGCGACCGCGGTTGCCGACCAGGACACGGTGCCGTCGCGGTTCCTGGGTGAGCTCGCCGGTACCGACGACGGAACTCGCGACCGGCTGGCCGGCGGAGCAGGACGGATCCGCGCGACGCGGCCTGCACCTGACCGATCTGGTCGCCGAGCTGCGTCGGGTGCTCGCCGACCCCTCGGTGCCGGAGCGCACCGCGGAATCGGCGGCCGCCCAATTGGCCCGGCTGGCGGCGGCCGGCGTGCCAGGCGCACACCCGCGAGACTGGTACGGCCTGGCGGACCTTTCCACCAACGAGCCGCCGATCCCGCCGGGCGCCCGGGTGACGGTGTCGCCATCGGCGGTGGACAGCCTCACCACCTGCGCGCTGCGGGGCGTTCTCGAAAGGCGCGGGGCCCGCGCGGCGACCAGTCAGCAGCAGATCGAGGGCATCGTGGTGCACGCGCTGGTCGACGGGCTGGCGAAGGGGGTGGCGCGACCGGCCTTGCTGACCGAAATGGAGCGATTCCTTTCCCAGCAGACCCAGCTGCCGCCATGGTTGCTGGCCCGGACGCGGCGCGCGCTGGAGAAGATGCTGACCGCAGCCGAAATCTGGATCGCCGAGCTCCCGCCGGATCGGGTGCTCAGCGGATCGGAAGTGGGTCTGGCGGTGAGGGTGCCACCGCCGGCCCCGACCGCCGGCGTGGCCGAAGACGGCGTGGCCGAAGACGGTGCGGCCGAGGACGGTTGGCGCGGTCGTGAGGTGTGGCTCGAGGGCAGGGCAGATCGGCTCGATCGCGCCGCCGACGGTTCGTTGGTCGTGGTGGACTTCAAGACCGGTGCCACCGTGCCGTCGAAGGCCGCGGTCGCGGAGAACGCGCAGCTCGCCGTCTACCAGCTGGCCATCAACCTGGGTGCCGCCGACGGACTCGGCGCCCGGTCGGCCGGAACGCGGGACGCCTCGTTGGCCCCCGTGGCCGAGCCCGCGCCGAGGGTGGACCAGCCGCCAGGGGATGAGGTGCCGCTCCCCGACGAACCGCCGCCCGACGAACCACCGCCCGACGAGCCACCGCCCGACGACCGGGTCGAGTCGGCCCGGTCGACTGCGATGCAGCGCGCCGGCGGTGCCGAACTGGTGTACCTGCGTTCCGGGACACCCAACTCCCGGCATCAGCCGGCGCTCGAAGCCGCCGACGCCCGCGCCTGGCAGGCGACGGTGCGCGAGGCGGCCGAACGGTTGGCGTCGTCGGTCAGCCTCGCTCAGGAAAACCGTTACTGCGAGCGGTGTCCGGTCCGATCGAGCTGTCCGCTGCAACCGGCCGGCCGGCAGGTGACCCGATGATCACAGCGGCCGAACTCGCTGCCGGGCTGGGTCTGCCCGCACCGACGGCAGAGCAGGCGGAGATCATCCAGGCACCGTTGGCGCCGGGGTTGGTCGTCGCCGGAGCGGGCTCGGGCAAGACGGAGACGATGGCCGCGCGGGTCGTCTATCTCGTCGCGACCGGGCAGGTGCGGCCCGAACAGGTGCTCGGCCTGACGTTCACCCGCAAGGCCGCGGCCGCGCTCGGCCAGCGGGTGCGGCGCCGGCTCCGGATGCTGGGCGCGAGCGATCAACTGCGCGCGGAAGCGACGCCGAGCGGCGGCGATCCGGAGGTGGCCACCTACCACTCCTTCGGTGGCCGGTTGATCGCCGACTTCGGACCGTTGGCCGGCGTCGAGCCGGCGTCGCGCGTGCTCACCGCCACGGGTGCGTGGCAGCTGGCGCGAGGCGTCGTCGGTCGATGGGACGGGGACCTGCACACCGACCTCGGCCCCGATCAGGTCACCGAACGGCTGCTCGCCATCTCCGGCGCGCTGGCCGACCATCTGACCGACGCCGGCGCCCTGGCCGCCGTGCTCGACGAGCTGCTTGGAACGGCTCCGCTCGGCTCCGCCGGCCCCACGGCAACGTGGCCCGTTGCACAGCGGCCTGGCCGACCACGTGAAACGACTGCAGGATCGGCAGTGGATCCTGCCGTTGGTCCAGGCATTCGTTCGAGGCCAAACGTGACCGGGGGGTCATCGACTTCGCCGACCAGATGCAGATCGCCGCGACCCTGGTCCTGGCCCACCCGCGGATCGGGACGGCACTGCGCGAGAAGTACCGCGTCGTGCTGCTCGACGAGTATCAGGACACCGGTCACGCCCAGCGGATGATCCTGCGCACGCTGTTCGGCGGCGGTGGATGCGCCGGCGCCGCGGGTCACCCGGTGACGGCCGTCGGCGACCCGGTGCAGTCGATCTACTCCTGGCGCGGAGCGTCGGCGTCGAACCTGCCGCGGTTCGTCACCGACTTCCCGCAGGCATCGGGTGCGCCGGCGGTGACCCGATCGCTGTTGACCAGTTTCCGCAACCCGCCGTCGGTGCTGACCCTGGCCAACGCGGTGTCCAGCTCGATTCGGACCGGCCCGGACGCGCCGGTCGAGGTCGGCGAACTGCGGCCGACCCGCGACGCGCCGCCGGGCGACGTCCGGTACGGCCTGTTCGCCACCGTCGCCGACGAGGACGCCTGGCTGGCCCGGTCGATCGCGCAGCGGTGGCGCTCGGCGATGGACGGCACCGGCGCGGCGGCGCCGACGACCGCCGTGTTGCTCCGTCGCCGCAGCGACATGGCGGCGACCGCGGCGGCGCTGCGGGCCGCCGGGCTGCCCGTCGAGGTGGTCGGCCTCGGTGGTCTGCTCGACGAGCCTGAGGTCGCGGATCTCGTTGCCACCCTTCGGATTCTCGTCGACCCGACGGCGGGAGCCGCGGCGATCAGGCTGCTCACCGGAGCGCGCTGGCAGTTGGGTGCCGCCGATCTGGAGGCGCTGGCGCAGCGGTCGCGCGCCCTGGTTCGGATGGCGCAGGTGCCGGTCGGTCGTCCGACCCGGCCGGCCCGGGACGCGGTGCGGGACGCCGTCGCGCAGGCGTTGTCGGGCGAGGACATCGACGCCTGGTGTCTGGTCGACGCAATCTCCGACCCGGGCCCGCCGGGCGACTATTCGGCGGCGGGCTACCGCAGGCTGACCCGGTTCGCCGCGCAGTTGCGCCGGCTCCGTGGCCGGCTCGGTCAACCATTGCCCGATCTGCTGGCCGATCTCGAACGTGCCACCGGCCTGGACATCGAGGTGCAGCTGGGCTCCCCGGCCGGGCGGGCGCACCTGGACGCGTTCGCCGATGTGGTAGCCGAGGTGGCGGCCACCGGGGCCGGCCCAACGGACCTGCTGAGCTACCTGGATGCGGCCGCCGAACGGGAGGACGGCCTGACGCCTGGGGAGGTCCCTTCCGCGTCCGGTCGGGTTCAGGTGCTGACGGTGCACGCCGCGAAGGGGCTGGAGTGGGAGATCGTGGCGGTGCCGCACCTCACCGATGGGGTATTCCCGATCACCCGTGGCAGCACCTGGCTGGGTGACGCGGCGCAGCTGCCGCCCGAGATTCGCGGCGATCGCGACGAACTCCCGCAGTTGTCGCTGCCATCCGACGGCAACCAGAAGGATCTTGCCGATGCCCTGGCGGCGCACGCTGTGCAGTTCGGCCGGCTACGGCTGGCGGAGGAACGGCGGCTGCTGTACGTCGCGCTGACCCGCGCCGAGCGGGTGCTCCTGTTGTCCGGGCACCACTGGGGCGCCAGCACCGCAAAACCCGCCGGGCCCAGCGAGTTCCTGCCCGACTGCGCCGAGCTGGCCGCGTGGTTGGGTGGCGCCCGACGAGTGGGCGGCCGCACCCGACGCCGACGAGCAGAACCCGCTCACCGCGGTTCCGAGAACGGCCGGCTGGCCGATCGACCCCCTTGGTCCGCGGCGCCCGGCCGTGCGGGCGGGCGCCGATCGGGTGCTGGCCGCGTTGGCGCGCGCCGGGGCCGGTGAACTGCCGGTTGGTGCCGCGCGTCGATCGCGGTGACATTCTGGGCGACGCGGAGCCGGGCCAGAGCGGGCCGGAAGGGTTCGATCCCTTCGGTTGGGCGGCCGATGTGACCACGCTGCTGGCCGAGCGGGCAACCGTGGAGCACCGCGGCACGATCGAGGTTGATCTTCCCGGGACCCTTTCGGTGTCGGCCCTGGTCGAACTGGCCGACGACCCGCAGCAGCTGGCGCTGCGGCTGCGCCGTCCGGTTCCCCGGGAACCGGCGCCACAGTTGCGCCGCGGTACCGCATTTCATCAATGGCTCGAGCGCTTCTTTCGCGGCGAGGCGTTGCTGGACGTCCGTGATCTCCCCGGGGCCGGCGACGTGCTGGTCGTCGACGACGCCGAGTTCGATGAGCTGCGCCGGCAGTTTCTGGACTCGCCGTGGGCGAACCGGGTCCCGATCGAGATCGAGGTGCCCTTCGCCACTCGGATTGCCGGAGTCGGGGTGCGTGGGCGGATCGACGCGGTGTTCGCGGACGCGGACGGTGGCCTGACCGTGGTGGACTGGAAGACCGGCCGCCCGCCGGTGGCCGCCGCGCCGGGCGGCGCTGGGTGTGCAACTGGCGTGCTATCGACTGGCCATCGCCGAGCTCAATCGGGTTCCGCTGTCCCGGGTGCGGGCGGCCTTCCACTACATCCCCACCGGTACCACCGTCGCCCCGGTCGACCTGCTCGACGCGGATGGGATCGGGCAGATGATTGCGGCCGCCGTCGGTCAGGGGGTGCCAGGGTGATCCCGTCCGCCGACCAGCAGGCCGGAAGTCCGCTGCCGCCACGCGTGTCGAGGCCGGTGGTGCCGCGGCGGACAACGGCCAGGCAGTCGTCGCTCAAGGTCACCGCCGGTGGCGCGCCGCGTTCACCGGCCTTGATGACCCGACCGACCGCGACAACAAGGCGAATCTCCGATCCACCACCCGCCCGGCAAGAAAATACGCCGCGTTCACGTCCGTGGAGTGCTTTTTCGCGAACCTCACCGACAGTGGGGAGTTCGATCGTGTTACGGCTACGGCATACGGGTGACTCAGCCCGCAAACGGACATTTCAACTGCTATTCTGTCGCTGAGTGTAATCGCGACGAGTGAGGGGGGCCTCATGGGAGGACTGGTGACCGAGCGAGCACCCGCAGAGAACTCGACCGGCGAAACCAGCATCCTGATTGTCGACGACCATCGGTCGTTCGCCGATCTGTTAGCCGGTGCGTTGAACATCATTCCAGGCCTGCATTGCGTTGGTACAGCGGCCTCCGCCGCTGAAGGAATCGCCCGCGCGGCCGAATTGCAGCCGAACATCGTGGTGATGGACATCGAGATGCCACGCCAGGACGGTCTGCAGGCGACCCGGCGAATCCGCGAGGTCGCGCCGGACACGGTAATCGCCGTCGTCACCGGCCACAACGACCCGGCATGGATCTCCCGAGCCGCGCAGGCCGGTGCGTCCGCGTTCATCCCCAAGGGTGGATCGCTGACCGAAATGATCGACATTCTGGGTCGGGTCTGCCACGGCCAGATGATCGTGGCTCCGTCGACCTTCGACGCCGGCCTGAGTGTTCCGCAGCAGGCGGATCGGACCCCGGCGCCGCTGCTCACCCCGCGCGAACTGGAAGTGCTGGCCTACCTGGGCAAGGGCATGTCGGTGCATTCCATCAGCCAGGTGCTGGGCATCAGCTTGAACACCTGCCGCGGGCATGTGAAGTCCCTGCACGCGAAGCTCGGAGCGTCCAGCCAACTCGAAGCCGTCATCAAGGCACAGAACCTCGGGCTTATCGGCACCACCTGATGAATCGCCGACCGGGTCGCCGAGGCCGTCACATCGGCGTCCGCGGGGAACTGACGTTCTTCTATGGCATGGCCGCGTTGGCGCTCATCGTGGTGTCCATCGTTGCGGTGTTCGCGAGCCGTTATGTTGCCCGCACCCAGGCCCTGCAAGATGCCGAGCAGATGACCCAGCGACTGGCCAAGATCGTGGTCGCCCCCACCTTCGCCAAGGTGCTGTCCGGCGACCCCGAAGCCAGGCGAGACCTCAACCTGGCAATAAGCAATCGGATGGCCGACGGCTACCTCACCGAGGTGACGGTCTGGGACGGCGACGGCAACGTGCTCTACGCCAACGACCCGGTGGAGATCGGCCAGAAACTCGATCCGCCGCCCGAGGTGGTCGATGTCATCAACGAGGGCATTTCCAGTTCCGATTTCGAAACCCAGCCGGAGGCCACCGAGGAACAATTCCAGGATGGTCCAGGCTTCGTCGAGGTCTACGTCCCGATGGAGGCAGACGGTCTGCCGCGGCTGGCGTTCGAGGCCTACTACGACTACGCCAGGGTCGATGCAGGCAGCCAACTCGCTGCTGCTGCAACTGGTGCCGCTGGTGCTGGCGCCGCTGCTGGTGCTTCAACTCATCCAGTCGCCGATCCCGGCCTCGTTGGCCCGACGGGTGCGCCGGCACGAAGAGGAGCGGTCGGTTCTGCTGGAACAGATGTTGACGGTCTCCGATCGGGAACGGGTCCGCGTCGCGGCGGATCTGCACGACGGTCCGATCCAGGATCTGGCCGGGGTCACCTACGTCCTGGACGCCGTGTCGCCATCGGTGCTGGAGACGCATCGCGCGCTCATGCATGATGCCCAGAACACCGTCACACACGCCATCAATTCGCTTCGAAGGCTGATGGTCGACCTCTACCCGCCGGACCTGAGCGCCGAACAACTGCCCGGCACCATCTCGGGCCTGGCGGATCCGTTGCGGGAGCGTGGGGTCGAGGTCTCGGTCAGCGTGGAATCGATGGCGGGCCTCGGCAACGATGCGGTGACCACCCTGTATCGGGTCGCCCGGGAGTCACTGGCCAACGTCGTCGCCCATGCCCAGGCCTCGCGGGTGGACATCCGGCTGGGCGAAGTGAATGCCGACGCCCACGACGACGACCGGATGGTGCGGCTCGCCATCGTCGACAACGGTGTCGGGGTCGATTTCGGCCGGCTGGACCGCCGGTCCGAGGGGCATCTCGGCCTGCTGCTGCTGATCGACCGGGTGGAAAACCTGGGTGGGACGCTCACGGTGACGCCGGGACCGGAGGGCGGCACGGCGGTCACCGCGACTCTGCCGTTCGCGGCCGCCGGCACCGCCATCACGACCAGTACCGACGACGGCTGATCTCGAACGCCTGTACCACCGCCTGATGGTTGGCGCGCCGACCACCGGGCAAAGCACTACTACCAATGGACAATTGCCGGACCACCCCGCGCCGACCATGATCGCCGCAGTGCCCAAGGATCTCGTGGGTGCCCAGTCTCGTGCGTGCCCATTGGATTCTGACCCGCCTCGGAGGTGACGACAGTGATCAGCGTTCTCGTCGTTGACGATCATTCGTTCATCCGTGCGCAGGTCACCGGCGTGCTGCACGGCGCGGATGGGATCGAGGTCGTCGGCGAATGTGCCGATGGCGCCGAGGTGGTCGACATGGCCGCCCTGGTGCGGCCCGACGTGGTGCTGATGGACGTGCGGATGCCCGTTGTCTCCGGCCCGACGGCCACCCGTGACCTGTTGGCCAGCCGGCCTGCGAGCCGGGTGGTGATGTTGACCGGATCGGTCAGCGCCAGCGTGGTGGCCGAATCGGCGGAGGCCGGCGCGGTCGGGTTCTTGGTCAAGGGTGACGACCCGAGCCGACTGATCGACGCTGTGCGGACCGTCGCCGCTGGCGGCACCGCTTGGCCTGCCGGCCTCCCAGACGCCTACGGCGCGGCCGATGGGGACAGCCAGTTCGGCTGACCGAGCGAGATCAGCCGGAATGCAACTGCTGGTCACCGTACGGCTCCGAAGCGCGACGAAATGTTGGGCCGGCCGACTGCGCCCCCCGAAATTGGGGGGAGGGTTACCCCACTGATCGGGGTTTGCCGCGCGAACCATCTCCGACATCGTTGTAGTCAGAACGCGGGCAAGTCGCCCGGACTGACCACATGCGGCCGAGCTGGTGGCGGGTCGGTTTCCGACGGACCGCGAATCTCGACCATTTCAGCGATCAGGGGACTGCCGTGCATCTGTCTCGCCGGGATATGTTGAAGATTGGTGGGTTGGGGGTTCTGGGCGCGGCAGGCCTGGCTATTCCATTCGGTACCACGGTCAGCGGTTCGAGCGCCAGCCAATTGTCGTCCAGCAAGATGCCGAAGCCGTATCAGGCGACGTTCGGTCGGCTCGAGGTGCTCTCCCCGGTGCGTCGCGGGGTGGACGACCAGGGCCTGGTGGACTACTACGACATCACCGCAAAGCCTGGCACCGCGGGAATCGTACCCGGAATGCTGACGCCGGTGTTGGGTTACAACGCCGCGGTGCCGGCGCAGCGGATCGATGTCGAACAGGGCACCCGTATTGAAATGACGATGCGCAACAAGCTCCCCGTCGCGCATCCCACGTTCGGGACGCCGATGCCTATTTCCACCCATTTGCACGGATCGGCATCGCTGCCGCAGTATGACGGCTACGCGAGCGACACCACCGCGCCCGGACAGAAGAAGTTTTACCACTATCCGAATCTTCAGCCCGCCCGGACGCTGTGGTATCACGACCACGGAGTGCACTACACGGCACAGAACGCCTACTCCGGCTTGGCCTCTCAGTATCACCTGCACGACCCGATGGAGCGGGCGTTGCTGCCCCAGGGTGAGTTCGACGTGGCGATCACGTTGTCGGACATGATGTTCGCCGCCAACGGATCGCAGTTGTACGACGACCGTTCGCATTCCGGGCTGTGGGGCGACGTCATCCTGGTGAACGGCCGGCCATGGCCGGTGATGAAGGTAAAAAAGCGGATCTACCGGTTCCGCTTCCTCAACGCCTCATTGTCCCGGTCCTACCGACCGAACACCGTGCCGGCCGCGCCGATGTACATGGTGGCGACCGACGGCGGGCTGATGCCGAAGTCCCAGTCGGTCACCCAGTGGCGGCACGGCAGCGCCGAGCGTTATGAAGTGCTCATCGATTTTTCGAAGTTCAAGACCGGTCAGCGGATCGAACTGAAGAACTCGTCCAATCCGAACAATCGTGATTACGACAACACCAACAAGATCATGGCGTTCGACGTGGTCGACGACCCGTTCGACAGGAACGATCCCACCGCGTTTGTCGTCCCGCAGACGCTGAACCCGAACACCGAGGTGATGGGTCTGGTGGAGACCAAGGGGCTGAAGGTCCGAAACATCCGGGTGCAGCATGACGACCAGACCAACGAGTGGAATCTCAACGGCGAAACCTGGCACAACGTCGTCGATTCCGGATATAAATCGGTGCTCGCGAATCCAGGGCTGGGCGATACGGAGATCTGGGATATCGAGAACAAGTCGGGCGGCTGGTTCCATCCGGTGCACATCCACCTCATCGATTTCAAGATCCTGAACCGCAACGGCAAGCCGCCCTTTGCCTGGGAGCTGGGCCCCAAGGACGTCGTCTACGTCGGAGAGGGCGAGAAGGTCCGGCTCATCATGAAATTCGGTCCGCACAAGGGCAAATACATGGTGCATTGCCACAACCTGCCGCACGAGGACCACGACATGATGCACCAGTTCAGCGTGGGTCTGAAAGACGGCGACGTCGACACCAATGACCCGATCTGGGCCGACCCGCCGAGCGACGACTCCGGCAACTGAAGGCCGGCCCGCCCGGACATCGTGCACTACCCATCGAATCCAAGTCAGGACGTTCGCCATGGTTCAGCTCACCGGTCGGATCGAACAGCAGTCCGAGGTGCGCCCGGTGCCCGCGTCGCGGATCCTGCTGGCCGGCATGATGCTGGCCGGGGTGCTCGCCATCCTGGTCGCCCGTTGGTGGACCGGAACCGGATACGAACCCGTTCCGCTCGGCCTGCCTGACCCGGGCCTGCTCACCTCGGTCGGTCTACCTGTCGTGCAGTTCGTCCACGAGATTGCCGGGGTGGCCGTCGTCGGTCTGCTGTTTCTGCGGTGCGCCGCACTCCCCGGCCGCGATACGCCGGCCGGCCGTCACCTGCTCACGATGGCCGCCCGGTGGTCGTGGCTGTGGGTGGCCAGTACCGCCGTGTGGATCGTCCTGACGATGTCGGACCTGGTGGGTACCCCGGTGACCGGTCTGTTCGACCGGGCGGACGTGCTGCTGACGGTGGCCGGGACCGACCGCGTGCTGGCGGAGCTGGCCACGGCATGGGTGGCCCTGCTGATCGCGCTGTTCGCGGACCGGATCAGCGGCGCCGGCCCTCGCTGGGCGGTGCTGCTGGTCGCCATCGCCGCCTTGCTGCCCAGCGCGTTGAGCGGGCACGCCGGCCACCACAGTTCGCCGACGATGGCGATGGTCGTGCTGGCCGTTCACCTGGCCGCCAGCGCCGTCTGGGTCGGGGGATTGCTGGCGCTGATCGTGCACCTCCGACCGTTTCAGCTGGAACTGCGCATGGCGCTGCCCACGGTTCAGCACGGCCGCACTGCTGTGCGTGCTGGCCATCGGCTTGTCCGGAGTGGTGGAGAGCTATATCTCGCTGCCGGATTGGCAGGCGCTGTGGGCAAGCAATCGGGGTCAGCTGATCATCGCCAAGACCGTGGCTCTCGGGGTGTTGACCGCCATCGGCTACGCGCACCGGCAACGCACACTGGGCCCGGCCGGTAGCGGACGGCTGGCACCGTTGCTGCGACTGGCCGCCGGCGAGCTGCTGATCATGAGCGCCACCATCGGAATTGCCGTCGTCCTGTCCACCACCGCGTAGGGCGGGTCCGCCAACGGTGTTCAAGTGCGGCCGCTCACGCGTCGCGCGCGACCGGGCCGGACCCCTCTCTGTGCGCCATGAAGCCCGACGTCTCTGTGCGCCATGAAGCCCGACGACTTTGTCGCTGCGACTGCCCGAGGGGGCGGGTTGCCCGTTTGTAGGGTGGGTTCCATGACCCTGCCGCCGACGTGGCCGCGCCCGGTGGTACTGCGCGGTAGGCCGCTCCCGACCGATCGGGCCGCGGTGATGGCGATCGTCAATCGCACCCCGGATTCCTTTTTCGACGCCGGCGCGAACTATGCCGAATCGGCGGCGCTCGAGTCGGTGCGCCGAGCGGTCGAGGAAGGCGCCGACATCGTCGACATCGGCGGCGTCAAGGCCGGGGTCGGCCGGGAGGTCGATGTCGCCGAGGAGACCCGCCGGGTGGTGCCGTTCATCGGCCGGGTCCGGGCGTTGTTCCCGGATCTGGTGCTCAGTGTCGACACCTGGCGGGCGCCGGTAGCAGCCGCGGCCTGCGAGGCCGGCGCCGACCTGATCAACGACACCTGGGCCGGCGCGGATCCGGCTTTGGCCGACGTGGCGGCGCGCTTCGGGGCCGGGATCGTCTGCTCGCACACCGGCGGCGCGCGGCCGCGAACCAATCCGCATCGGGTGACCTACGTCGACGTCGTCGCCGCGGTGATCGAGGAGACGACGCGGGCGGCGGCTCGGATGGTGGCGGCGGGGGTACCGGCCGAAGGGGTGCTGATCGACCCGACGCACGACTTCGGCAAGAACACCTGGCACGGACTGGAACTGGTGCACCGGACGTCAGAACTGGTCGCGACCGGCTGGCCGGTGCTGATGGCCCTGTCCAACAAGGACTTCGTGGGGGAGACCCTGGACCTGCCGGTCGATCAGCGGCTGGAGGGCACGCTGGCCGCGACCGCCATCGCGGCCTGGCAGGGGGCCGCGGTGTTCCGCGCCCATCAGGTCGCCGCGACCCGTCGGGTGGTGGAGATGGCAGCCGCGATCCGCGGCACCCGAGCCCCGCTCGCAGCTCGACGCGGCCTGGTCTGATCCGCGGCGCGGCAGCCTGGGTTGCCGCCCGGGGCGCCGTCAGCCAAGTGACCGACGATCCGGCCTGGTGATCAGGGCCTGTCGGTGCGCCGTGGCACGATCGTCGAGTGACCACAGTCCTGCAGTATCTGGTGATCGCCGGGGTGATCGGCCTGGTGGTGTTCGCGCTCGCGGTGTTCGTCTTCGGCCGCGGCGAACAGATGGCGCCGCTGTCCCCGCGCATTTCACCCACCGAGCTTCCCGACCATGGCATGACGGCCGACGACGTGCGCAGGGTCAGGTTCGCGATGGCGCTGCGCGGCTACCGGATGGGCGATGTGGACTGGGCGCTGGACCGGATGGCCGACGAGGTCGAGCGGCTGCGCGGGAAGGTCGCGGCGCTGACCGGTGAATCCCCGCCGGGCGATCGCCGGAGGCACGCGCCCGCGCAGACCGAATCTGGACGGCGCCGAGTCCGCCGACAGACACCAGTGGAAGCAGAGACCGGGTCGGTGCTGAGCGGAATGGCCCGGGATGGCGCGGGTCGGCATCTGCGATCGGACCTCGAAGACACCAGCGGCGAGCCGATCATGACTGTTCGGGTGGACGCCTCGATCGACCTGCGGACCGACCCGCAGACGGCCTTTGCGGCGGCCGCCGACCTCTCCTTCCAGGAGAGGTGGGTCATCGCCACGAAGCTGTATCCGATCGAGGGAGACCTATCGATCCCACAGGTCGGCTCGCGGCTCGCCGCGTTCACCGGCATCGCCGGTATCGGCTTCCTGGACACGATGGTGGTCACCGAGTACGACCCGCCCTGGCGGTGGGTCATGCAACACGAGGGCGCGTTTGTGCAGGGAGTCGGGATCTTCGAGATCACCCCGACGGCGCAGGGGCTGCCGGTTCACCTGGGCGGAGGAATTGAACCTGCCGTTCGGGCCGATCGGCCGGCTGGGCTGGCCGCTGGTGAAACCGATCGCGCACGTGGGCCTGCTGGGGTCGCTGCGGCGGATGGCCAGGCAACTGGAACGCGGATCGCTGCCGCCCGCCCCGGCGCCGCAGGCAGATCCAGCGCAGCGATCAGAGCCACTTCAGGGGTTGGAGCCAGCACCGCTGCACGGCCCAGACGCGGTGACGCCCGGGGTGGGTGCGCCGTGACGCCCGGTGAGCCGACAATGGCTGCGCCCGCGCCGCTGGTCGATCGCACCGTCGCGACCAGTCGCGGAGACGACGATCGAGTCCGGTGCTGGTGGGGCTCCAGCGCACCGGAATACATCGAATATCACGACCTGGAGTGGGGTCGCCCGCTGCACGGGGACGACGCGCTGTACGAGCGGCTGTGCCTGGAGGCGTTCCAGTCAGGTCTGAGCTGGCTGACCATCCTGCGCAAGCGGGAGAACTTTCGGCGGGCGTTCGACGGATTCGTCATCGAAAAGGTGGCGACCTACGGGGACGGCGATGTGCGGCGACTGCTCGAAGATGCGTCCATCGTGCGCAATCGCGCCAAGATCGAGGCCTCGATCAACAATGCGCGGGTGGCGGCCGACCTCGATATCAGCCTGGACGAGCTGCTGTGGTCCTTCGCCCCACGGACGCCCCGCCGGCGGCCGGTGACGATGGCTGATCTGCCGGCGATCACCGACGAGTCGAAGGCCATGGCCAAAGAGCTCAAGCGACGGGGATTCAAGTTCTTCGGACCGACCACCGCGTACGCGCTGATGCAGGCAACGGGGATGGTCGACGACCACGTCGCCGGCTGTTGGCGGGCGGCTGCGACTGCCTGATTCCGCACGGGTCAGCGGTAGCCCGCACGGGTCAGCGGTTGGCGGCGGACATTCCCCGCTTGCCTCGCGGGCGGAGAGCAGGAGGTTCGGACTTGATCCCGGCCGTTGATTGATCGTCCTGGTCAGGAGATTCCGCGGCGTGCCGACCGGTCGGTCGCTCGGTCGCCTCCGGCGTTGTGCCCGACCCTTTGTCGGCGTCGGCGTCGGCGTCGGCGTCGGCGCCTGGCCGTTGCCGCGCTCGCCGTCCTGGTCGTCGTCGCCGGTTGACGTTGATCACCGCGACACCCGACTCGAGGTCGATCCGCAGGTCGCCGTCGCGGGCGTTGCCCTCTTCTTCTCGGCGCGCGGCCTTGGACTGTCGCTCTTCAAGCTCATGGCGCATGCCGGGGTTGAACAACGCTCCCAGTTCACCCATCGGTCCCACCAGGCAAGGCTACGTCACCGGGGCACCGTCGGGCTGGAGAAGGAATCCGCTGCGAACGAACACCGGCGTGCTGGTCCGGGCCGCCGCGGCGGGCGGGCCGATCGGGTCTTCGGCCCAGTGGGGCTGATCGGTCGGCACCAGCCGCTCAGCTGCCGGCGAACTTCGGCGGCCGCTTCTCCACGAACGCCTGGATCGCCTCGTGATGGTCGGGCGAGTCGAAACACGAGACCTGCGCGCGGTCCTCGAAGTCCAGGGTGGACCTCAGGTCGTGCGACGCCCCGTAGTGCAGCGACGCCTTGATCCAGCCGTAGGCACGGGTCGGTCCGGCGGCCAGTCGGGCGGCCAGCGCGTGCACCGCGGCAGTCAATTCGTCATCGGCGACGACGTCGTCGACCATCCCGATCCGCAACGCCTCCGCCGCGCCGACCTTCTCGCCGAGCAGCATCATCCGCGACGCCCGGCCCTGACCGATCAGCCGCGGCAACACGAAGGACGCCCCGGTATCGGCCGATAGCGCCACCCCCGCGAAGGCCATCGAGAACGACGCCGAACTGCCGGCGATTCGCAGGTCGCACGCGAAGGCCAGGCCGGCCCCCGCACCGGCCGCCGCCCCGTTCACCGCCGCGATCACCGGTTTGCGCCATCCCGGTCACCGCGACCACGAGCGGGTTGTAGAACTCCTGCACGGTGGTCGCCACCCGCGGGTCCCTGGCCGACACCAGCGCCAGGTGCTCCTTGAGGTCCTGACCGGCGCAGAAGGCGCGACCGGCGCCGGTGATCACCACCGCCCGGACCGCCGGTTCCCGCGCTGCCGCATCGAGCGCCGCCAGCAGGGCGCCCTTCAGTGCGAGGTTGAACGAGTTGAACGCGGCCGGCCGGTTCAGGGTCAGTGTCCGAACGCCTGCTGCGTCCGTGACCAGAACCACCGGCTCGGCGTCGGGTCGTCGGATCCGATGGCCGTTCGGGCGTCGTCATCGGTGAGGTTCTCCCTTGTCGTCGTCGGTTGGGTTGATCTCGGCGTAACCCGGTTGGATCATCGACCAGTCGGCACCCGTTTCGACCGGGCGACCGCCGCACCTGGTTTCGGTCCTGGCCCTGTCATGAGGGAGAATGGACCGTCCGCGGTGAGCGCGGCAAGAACGCAGGACGCGAACCGCCGTCCGGCCGACAGATTCACGTGAGTTCTGGAGGGAGTCGCACATGGCGGCCATGAAGCCCCGTACCGGGGATGGTCCTCTCGAAGTGACCAAGGAGGGCCGCGGGATCGTCATGCGTGTTCCGCTGGAGGGCGGTGGCCGACTGGTGGTGGAGATATCCGCCGACGAGGCCTCCGCACTGGGCGACGCGCTGAAGGCCGTCGTCGTCAAATAGCGCCATCCGCCCGGGACTCGCCCCGCTTGCCGGGGAGGGCCCGGGCGGTTCCCTGTCCGGAGCAGTTCCGACCTCCGGCAGGATCGCGCCTGCCAACGATCGCGTCAGCCGAGCACCGACTGGTACAGCTCGACTGTCTGTTCGGCGATCGCCGTCCAGGAGAACTCCGACACCGCCCGCTCCCGACCGGCAACTCCGTAGGACTTCGCCCTCGCCGGGTCCCGCACCAGATCGTTGACCCCGGTCGCGATGGACCGCTCGAATCCCGGCCGGGTCGCTCGCGTCGTAGTGCACGAGCAGGCCGGTCTCGCCGTTGTTGACGACCTCCGGGATGCCGCCGACATCGCTGGCGACCACCGCCGCCCCGCAGGCCATCGCCTCCAGGTTGACGATGCCCAGCGGTTCGTACACCGACGGGCAGACGAACACCGTCGAGGCCGACAGCACCTGCTTCACCTCGGGCAGCGTGAGCATGCCGTCGAACCAGAAAACGCCGGGCCGCCTGGCCTGCAGTTCGGCGATCGCCTTCGCGGTCTCCTCGGCGATCTCGGGGGTGTCCGGGGCGCCTGCACACAGCACGAGCTGCACGCCCGGATCGAAGTGATGGGTGGCGGCGATCAGATGGCCGACGCCCTTCTGCCGGGTGATCCGGCCGACGAACGACGCGATCGGCGCGTTCAGGTCGACACCCTTGTCGGTGAGCAGCGAGCGCTCGGTGGTCGGCTGGTAGATCTCGGTGTCGATGCCGTTGCGGATCACGTGCACCTTGGCCGGATCCAGCGCCGGGTAGCTCTCCAGGATGCCGGACTTCATGCCGGTGGAAACGGAGATGATGGCGTCGGCGCCCTCGTAGGCCGTCTTCTCCGCCCACGACGACACTCGGTATCCACCGCCGAGCTGCTCGGCCTTCCACGGCCGGTGCGGCTCCAGCGAGTGCGCGGTGATCACATGTGGCACGCCGTGCAGCAGCTTGCCGATGTGCCCGGCCATGTTCGCGTACCAGGTGTGCGAGTGCAGCAGTTCGACGTTTCCGGTCGCGGCCACCATCGACAGGTCGACCGACAGGGTGGTGAGCGCTGGGTTGGCGCCGGTCAGGTCGGGCGCCGGTCGGTGACCGACCGCGCCGGGCCGGTCGTCACCGAAGCAATGCACGTCGACGTCGATGAGTTTGCGGAGTTCCCGGACCAGGTATTCGACGTGAACACCGGCCCCTCCATAGACATCCGGCGGGAATTCACGGGTCAGGATCGCGGTATGCACGAGCGCAATCTATCCAGCCCGCCCATGTTGCGCAGTCTGAACCCGATGCTCCGTGGCGACGGGTCGACCGAAGAGCAGAAACAACACGGCGGAACGGGTGGCCCCACGCGCGAAAGCTCGGCGTGCCCGCTAGGGTCAGCGCCATGGCCAAGCCCAAGGTCCTCGGGATCGTTCTAGCAGGCGGCGAAGGGAAGCGGCTGTGGCCGCTGACCGCAGACCGCGCCAAACCGGCAGTTCCGTTCGGCGGCAACTTCCGACTCATCGACTTCGTGTTGTCCAACCTGGTGAACGCCGGGTACTTGAAGATCTGCGTGCTCACGCAGTACAAGTCGCATTCGCTGGACAGGCACATCACGACCACCTGGCGGATGAGCCAGATGTTGAGCAACTACATCACCCCGGTGCCGGCGCAGCAACGGCTCGGCCCCCGCTGGTACACCGGCAGCGCCGACGCGATCCTGCAGTCGCTGAACCTGGTGTACGACGAGAATCCCGACTATCTGGTCGTTTTCGGTGCCGACCACGTGTACCGGATGGATCCGTCGCAGATGGTCGCCGACCACATCGCTACCGGCGCCGAGGCGACGGTGGCCGGCATCCGGGTGCCCAGGCACGAGGCCACGGCGTTCGGGGTAATCAGGGCCGACGACGACGGCAGCAAGATCGCCGAGTTCATGGAGAAGCCGGCCAACCCGCCCTCGGTGCCGGACGATCCCGATGTCGCGTATGCCTCGATGGGCAACTACGTGTTCAGTACGGCGGCGCTGATCGAAGCCCTGAAGATCGATGCCGCCGACGAGTCGTCCATCCACGATATGGGCGGCAACATCATCCCGTACTTCGTGAACCGGGGCAGCGCGCACGTCTACGACTTCGACCGGAACGTCGTTCCCGGCGCCACTTACTCGCGACCGTGGCTATTGGCGGGACGTCGGCACGATGGACGCGTACATGGACGCGCACATGGATCTGGTGTCGCTGGAGCCGATCTTCAACCTGTACAACCGGGAATGGCCGATCCTGAGCTTCCCGTCGACGCTGCCGCCGGCGAAGTTCGTCGAGAATGGCACCGCCCGCGATTCGATGATCGGCAGTGGCACGATCATTTCCGGGGCGACGGTGACCGGGTCGGTGGTCTCCGACGACGTCCGCATCGGCACCGGCAGCCGGGTTGAGGGATCGGTGATCCTGCCGGGCGTGCGGATCGGCCGCAACGCTGTTGTCCGGCACAGCATCCTGGACAAGAACGTGATCGTGCCGGACGGCGCGAAGGTGGGCGTCGACGTGGAACTGGACAGCGATCTCTACACGGTCAGCCCCGGAGGTATCACGGTCGTCGGCAAGGGCGTGACGATCGGCAAGGGTCCCGCCTGAGGGATCAGGCCACCCATCAACCCGGGACGCACAGCCGTCCCGGGTTGATGCATCTCAAGGCCCATTTAGGTCGTGTCTGGCAATGCGGCCAGACACGACCTCTGTATCGAGTGGCGCCTGACGACTTCGTCGCAGGCGATTAGGCGCTCGGGTGCGGCAACCGCGCCGGGCAACCGTCGCTCGGGAACGCGGCGTCGTACTCGAAATGCCACGCCTCGTTGTCGTAGATCCGGCAGAAGCCGAGCTTCCCGGCGGTGCCCTCGAGCCAGGTGTAGGCGGCGTAGGGCTGCACGTCGATGGCCAACCCGAGAACGTGCGCCGACTTGTCCGGCGGCAGCACGTACTGGTCGGCCATCGCCTTACCGAACTGCGTGACGTAGTCGTCGTAGGTGGCCTGCTGTTGCGCCCTGCTGCGTTTGCCGTCGGCCAGGCAGATGGTGATGCCCTGGGATTCGCCGGCCGCGGCGACCGCGAGCCAGGCTGCCGCGACGTCGGCGCGCATGCCGGTGGGCTGCTCGGCCGCGTACTGCTCGTTCCCCGGGCAGCGGGGGCCGCCGTCATCGCCCGGGGTGTCGGGGTCGGCCGGATCGGTGCCCGCCGAAGCCGCAGCGGCGGCGACGGCCGCACCGACCGATGACAGCGCCGCCGCGGACAGCGTCTGCGGCGCTGCGCTCCCCGGCGCTGGCGCGGATGTCGCTGCCTGCGACGCCGCTGACGCCATGGACGCGGCCGCCGATGCCATCGCCGCGGCAGCCGCGGAACGGGAGGCGGCCGCAGCAGACTCGGCGGCGGACGATGCGGCCGCCGCGGAGGCCACCGATGCCGCGGCCACGGATGACGCGACCGACGCTGACGAGAGCGCAGCGGCCGACGAGGCGGCAGACTCGGCCGCGAGCCGGGCATCGTCCGATCCGCAGGCGGCGATGAGTGTCAACGAGATGACGGCCAGCCCGGCGAGCAGCGGCGCCGACGCCGCACGAACCGAGGTCACGCCCGCTTGACCGCCGCCAGCAGACCGTCGCCCAGCGGGATCATCACGGCGGACAACGTCTCGTCGTCGCGGACCAGCCGACCGGCCTCGCGGATGGCGACCGTTTCGCCGTCGCGCTGGGTCGGATCGGCAACCTTGTCGCCGGCCATGCGCACCGTCGACGACCAGCACGCCGCCCGGCCGCAGCAGCCGCAATGCCTCGGCCACGTACTGCGGGTACTCCGTCTTGGCTCCGTCGACGAACACCAGGTCGTAGGCGCCGTCGGTGAGCCGCGGCAGCACGTCCAGGGCCCGGCCGTTGATCAGCCGGGTGCGGGTGGGCCCGATCCCGGCCTCGGTGAAGGCCTTCTTCGCGGCGCGATGGTGCTCGGCCTCCACGTCGATCGAGGTCAGGATGCCGTCCGGCGCCATGCCTGCCATCAGGTGCAGCCCACTCACCCCGGCTCCGGTCCCGATCTCGACGACCGACCGGGCGCCGATGGTGGCGGCCAGGAAGGTCAGGGCGGCGGCCCCGCCGGAACCGATCGGGACGCACCCGAGATCGGCGGCGCGAGCCCGTGCGGCCAGCACGACCTCCGTCTCTGGCACGAAGAACTCGGCGTAGGACCGGCTGGTGGTCACCGGAAACCTCCTGAACGGGTCTGTCTGTCGGGCGATCGGACGGTGGTCGTCTACTCGAGCGGGGCGCCGGCAACGTGACGCGGACGAGGTCACTTGCCGCCGGCGCAAAGCCGGACGTCCTCAAGTGGCCCCACACCCCCGGCAGAACCTACCGGGAGCGGTGAGCCCAGCCGAACAGGCACACCGGGTCGACCGCACGTGCAGCCGTCCCATCGGTATCACCGGTCCCACCGGTCCCACCCGCATCAGCAGTCACGCGTTTGAGCGTGCCCCGAGTTGGCCTTGCGCGCCGGACGCTTTGACAGACGCGCGCATGCTGCCTCACACGCGGCTCACAACACCCGAGGGAACAATCGACCTGCGACGGTCGTTCGACCGAGCAAGACCCGGAGGTGGTTTCGCTGTCCAGCCTGCCCAGTGCGAGCGGCCCGGTGCCGTTCGTTGGTGACACGCCCTACGAAGCCACGCCCGACTCCGCCCTGGACGCCGCCGGCCTGGGAGGACATCGTGCGCGAGCACGGCGACCGGGTGTATCGACTGGCGTACCGGCTGGCCGGCAATGCCCACGACGCCGAGGACATCACCCAGGAGACCTTCATCCGGGTGTTCCGCTCGTTGGACAACTACCGTCCCGGTTCGTTCGAGGGCTGGTTGCACCGGATCACCACCAACGTCTTTCTGGACATGGTCCGCCGCCGGCAACGCATCCGGATGGAGGCCCTGCCCGGAGGAAACCGATCGCATCGCCGGTCGCGAGCCGTCACCGGAACAGGCTTTCAGCGACGCGAATCTCGATCCCGACCTGCAGGCCGCGCTTGATGACCTGCTGCCGGAGTTCCGGGCCGCAGTCGTGCTGTGCGACGTCGAGGGACTGACCTACGAAGAGATCGGCGCGACGCTCGGCGTCAAGCTCGGCACGGTGCGTTCGCGGATCCATCGCGGTCGGCTCGCCCTGCGATCAGGGCTGGAACGGCGTAGAGCGGAGCGTAAGGATGGGACGGGTTTGGAGGCGGTGCGATGACAGCGAGCTTTGAAGATCACCTCAATCTTGACGCCATCGTCGCCTTCGCGGACGGCGAGATGTCGATGGTCGCCTTCCAGCGGGCCGCCGCGCACGTGGCGCGCTGCCCGCAGTGCGAGCGGCGAGGTCGACCAGCAGATCGCCGCCCGATCGTGGCTGCGGTCGGCGGAGGCCCCGGCGATGCCGCTGAGCCTGCTCGACAGTCTGCGGTCCATTCCGGTGGCGATGCCAGCCGAGCCCGCGGCGGATGAACGGTCCGGTTATCCCGCGTCCGGACGGCTGTCCGGGGACGAGCACGTCAGGTCCGCGCACCGCAACTGGCGCTTCCGCTTCCTGGGCGCCGGCGCGCTGGTGGCCGGCCTGGCGGTGGGGGCGCTGGTGATCGGCGCCGACCAGCCGGACAAGGAACCGTCGTCGCCGGGCGGGCAACTGGTCAGCGGTGTGACGTCGCCGTTTGTCGTGCCGGTCAAGCTCGACACGCCCTAGCGCACCGAGTGCACGACCGGGCAGCCGCGGGGTGATCCGCCCCTGACGGGCGACCCGTTGACCAGGTCGAAGGTCGGTGTCGGGGCGCTCCCGTAGCCTGGCACTGCCGGAGAATCGGGTCGGGGCGAAGCAAGGTCGACGAGCCGGCAGACAGGCTCATGTGCGCTGTTGGTGGCGGGGAGCCGCCGCCAGCAACACCTGTCGAGAGGGTCACCGCAAGAGATGAACAACCCGCATCCGGGTGCTGCCGAGCCGGCCGATCGCCCACCAGGCACCGGCCGGTCGGGTGCCGACGACGCTACCGGGACGGCACCACCGGCCTTGGGCCGCCCGGGTATCGGCGCCTCGGATGGCAGCGCGTCGGGCAACGGCCAACACACCGGTTTCGCGGCCGGTCCTGCCGATCGCGCTAGCACCGCCGCCCCCGCTCCAGCTGTCGCGGCCGCTCCCGCCACCGGCGGCGCCAACCACCTGCGCAATGGGCGGCCCCGTCTGGACCCCAAGCCCCTGTGGAAGCCGCCCGTCGACCCGTTGCAGGCCGGCGCGTTCGGCCGGCCCGGGGGAGTGGGCGGCTCCTTCGGGGCGCGTCGCACGGCCACCCCCGTGATGCTGGGCGCACCACCGGTCCCGGAGTTCCTTGAGGACGCCTTCGGGCGGCCCGGAGGGGGCGGCGACAGTCTGGGACGCCCACCCGCTGGCGACGCACCGGACGAGCAGGCCGAACCACCAGGTGATCCGTGGCGGGATCCGAACGCCGGCGCGCGGCTCGGCCCGCCGGCGCTGCAGGCCGACGTGCCCGACGTCGCTGAGCCCGTACCGGCGGAGCGATTCACCCTGCGGCAGGCGCTGTTCGAGCGGCGGTTGCGCCCGTCAGCGATCATCGGTGTGCTGGTTGCCGCGCTGGTGATCGGTGCGATGGGTGCCGCCATCGGCGTCTTCGCCGCCAACCGGTTGCCGGCCGCCGTGCTCGACCCAGCGTTCCAACTGGCGACGGTTGCGCCCGCCGTCACCCGGGAGCCCGGGTCGGTTGCCGACATCGCGGCCCGGGTGCTGCCGTCCGTGGTGTCTCTCGAGGTCCGCACCGGCGACGTCGGGGAGACCGGATCTGGCGTCGTCATCGACGGATCCGGGTACATCCTGACCAACAATCACGTGATTTCCACCGCGGCCACCGACCCGTCCGCCGAGCTCACGGTGGTCTTCAACGACGGCAAGCAGGGTGCCCGGCATCATCGTCGGCCGCGACCCGCTGACCGATCTGGCGGTGCTCAAGGTCGACGTCAGCAATGCCACGGTCGCCCAGCTCGGCGATTCCGCGGCTCTTGCGGTCGGCGACCCGGTCATCGCGATCGGCTCACCACTGGGCCTCGCCGGCACGGTCACCACGGGCATCGTGTCGGCAAAGGATCGCCCCGTGCGGCTGCAGGGCGGTGGGTCGGACACCGATGCCGTCATCGACGCGGTGCAGACCGACGCCGCCGTCAATCCCGGCAACTCGGGGGGCCCGCTGGTGGATGCCTCCGGCGCGGTGGTCGGCATCAACACCGCGATCCGGACGCTCGGCGGCGACTCCAGCGGCTCGATCGGCCTCGGCTTCGCCATCCCGATCGCGATGGCCAAGAACGTCGCCGAACAGATCATCAGGTCGGGCACGGTGCAGCATTCGACGATGGGGGTCAACGCCCGGTCGGCCACCGACGGCGTGACGGACGGCGCGCAGGTGCAGAACGTCCAGGCCGGCGGTGCGGCGGCGCTCGCCGGCATCGCCGAGGGCGACGTGATCACCAAGGTCGGCGACCGGTCGGTCGGTAATGCC
Organism: uncultured Actinomycetota bacterium; assembly: GCA_963695045.1. Taxonomy (GTDB): domain Bacteria; phylum Actinomycetota; class Actinomycetes; order Mycobacteriales; family Nakamurellaceae; genus Nakamurella. The sequence goes on along the minus strand of CAVOFW010000011.1, from coordinate 762,269 downwards.
GACGAACTCGTCGTCGCGGTCCGGGAGAATCCGGTCGGGGCGTCCGTGCCGGTGGTGCTGATGCGCGACGGCCGCCAGATGACGGTCACCGTGACGCTGACCGCCGAGTAGCGATCTGCGCCATCGGCGGGTGGTCGCGACCTGGAGAACCGATCAGCCCGACGAGGCACGACCCGCAGCCGGGTGACCAACCGATTCCCCCGCCGGCGCCGAACAGGATTGTGAACCAGCCCGCCCGAGCCGATCGGATGGGCGCGGCGGATTGACGTACGGGGACGGCCGGTCCCTCGGGCTATCCTGGCCGGGGCGACGTGACACGGGAGGAGGCCGCACATGTTCGGTCTTTCCTGGGGTCAGATCGCGATCATCGTCTTGGTCGGTGTCTTCGTCCTCGGTCCTGAGCGAATCCCCACGGCGGTCACCTGGGTGCTGACCAATTTGCGCAAGCTGCGGAGCATGGCCGCCGGTGCCCAAGCCGAACTGCGCAAGGAAATCGGCCCGGAACTCGACGAGTTGCGCCGCCAGGTCGCGGACCTGCAATCGCTGAAGGAAATCCAGGAGCTGCGCGACCTGCGGGAGCTGCATCCGAAGCGTTTGATCGGAAAGAACATCCTGGGTGACGAATTTTCCGGCGGCATCACGGGCTTCCTGGGCCTGAATCAGCCCATCGGAGGTGCGACCGACGCAGGCACTGCCGCCGACAGCGGATCGACGGGCGCGAGCAACGGCAGCAACTCCGGTTTGAACAACTCCGGCAGTGACCATGCCGCCGGCAATGGTTCGGGTGCGGGCAAGCTCACCGCTGCGGGCGCCGCCACTCCGGGCGCCAGTACCGCGCTGAACGGCGCTGGCAGCCCGGGAGGTACCTACGGCAACGGGGTGCTGAACGGCCGTGCCAGCAACGTCGCACCCATGACGACGGCCGGGCAGGGCCAGGCTGCGGGTCCGACCCCGCCGCACCTGCCGCCGTCGATGACAAAGCTGGCGGCGCCCAAGGTGGTCGGCGGCGTCCCGCACCGCGTCGCGGCCCGGGCGTTGGATGCGGGCGAGCGCCCGCCGTTCGACCCGGACGGGACCTGACGGGACCTGGCGGTCAGAATCAGCGGCGCGCGGGCGCAATCCCCAGCGAGACGCCGGCCAGTGGGCGGCTGCGGGCGGCCAGCGCGGCCGCGACGCCGCGCAGTGCCTCGGTCGCCGGACTCGACCCCGCGGCCAGCACCAGCGGCACTCCCGCGTCACCGGCGGTCCGCAGTTCGACCTCGAGCGGGATCCTGCCCAGCAACGGCACCGTGGTCCCGGTCAGCCGGCTGAGCGAGGCAGCCACCTTTTCCCCACCGCCGGAGCCGAACAGTTCCAGGGTCGACCCGTCGGGGAGCGTCATCGCCGACATGTTTTCCACCACCCCGGCGATCCGCTGCCGGGTCTGCGTGACGATCGCGCCCGCGCGTTCCGCGACCTCGGATGCGGCGGTCTGCGGGGTGGTGACGACCAGGATCTCCGCCGTGGGAATCAGCTGCGCGGTCGAGATGGCGATGTCACCGGTGCCCGGCGGAAGGTCGAGCAGCAGCACATCCAGGTCCCCCCAGAACACGTCCGCGAGGAACTGCTGCAGGGCGCGGTGCAGCATCGGCCCGCGCCAGACCACCGGCACATTCCCGTCGACGAACATCCCGACGCTGATCACCTTCACGCCGTGCGCGACCGGCGGCAGGATCATCTCGCCGATCCGGGTGGGTCGACCCGTCACGCCCAGCATCCGCGGGATCGAGAACCCGTAGACGTCCGCGTCCAGCACGCCGACGGCCAGCCCGCGGGCCGCCAGAGCCGCCGCGAGGTTCACCGTGACGGTGGACTTGCCGACGCCGCCCTTGCCGGACGCGATGGCATACACCCGGGTCCTCGACTCGGCACGGGCGAACGGGATGTCCTTGGTCGCGCCGCCGCGCAGGTTGTCCCGCAGCGCCGTGCGTTGCTCGTCGGTCATCACGCCGAGCACCAACTTGAGGTCCGTCACGCCGGGCACCGCTCGCACGGCGGCCGTCACATCCCTGGTCAGGGTGTCACGCAGCGGGCAGGCCGCGATGGTCAGCAACACCGTCAGGTCCACCACCCCGTCCGCACTCACCGACAGGTCGCCGACCATGCCGAGATCGGTGATGGGTCGTCTGATCTCCGGGTCCTTGACCGAGGCCAGTGCGGTGTGAACAGCGGAGACGGTGACAGCCATAGTTCCTTCTGCAAGCTTCTGTATGCCCGAGCGGACGGGCGGGAGAATGGTCCCTGGTCAGGCTACGTGGCTTGGCACGGCCATCGCACCCGACCGACCGCAAACCGCTGCGAGCCTCGTCACCAGCGGTGATGCGCCTCCCATGGCTTGCACACGTCGATGTGCAAGCATGGGATTTTGATACGAGGAGGTGGTCACTCATGACCTCACCCATTGGATTCCGTGGAACCGCCACTCCGAACTTGCCGACCCCGCCGACCGGGTTCGCGGTCGCGGCCTATCCGACGTACGCCAGCGCGCAGGCGGCGGTCGAACACCTGATGAAGAACAATTTCTCGATCCAGGACGTGACGATCGTCGGATCGGACCTGCAGATGGTGGAACGGGTCACCGGACGCCTGACGGCCGGCAAGCTGGCCGCGGCGGGCGCGGCATCCGGCGCCTGGATGGGCCTGTTCTTCGGGTTGCTGTTGTTCTTCTTCTCGCCCGTGCAGGGCGCCGTCATGCTGCTCATCCTGGCCGCGATCGCGATCGGAGCCGGGTTCGGTGCCGTGATGGGCTACCTCGGCTTCACCTTCGCGAAGGGCCGACGCGACTTCACTTCGGCGTCGCAGGTGGTCGCCCGGCGCTATGACGTGCTGTGCCAACCGCGCACCGCGGAACAGGCCCGCGATCTGCTGTCCCGGATGGAGCTCGGCCAACGCGGCTGATCGCGCCCCGCCCATCAAGACACCAATCAAGACAACAGCCCGGCCGTGGATCGCGTCCACGGCCGGGCTGTTGTTCGCTGGACCTGCTGATCAGGCCAGAGCCTTGGCCTTGAGCTGGTTGAACTCGGCCTCGTTGATCGTGCCGTTGTCCAGCAGCGCCTTCGCGTCGGCGATGTGATCGGCCGCCGACCTGCTATCGCCGGTGGACCCGGCGACCTGCTTGATGTACTCGTCCTGGGCCCGGCGCGCCTGCTGGTAGGCGGCACCCTGCCGCTCGGACATGCCGCGACCTCGGGCGATGATGTACACCAGGGCCGTCAGGTACGGCATGAAGATCAGGAAGATGATCCACAGCGCCTTCCACCAACCGCTGAGCTCGGCATCCCGGAACAGGTCCGTCAGGATGTAGAAGAGCACAAACAGGTACGCGACAAACAGGAAGCTCCAGACCACGATCCAGATGATGCTCCAGAAGTTTTCCATCAGTACTTTCCTCCAGTTCGCGGCCGGGTGATTCCGGCCGGCACTCATCGAGCGGCCATCAATGGCACGCCCTCACCGGGCGGGTAGCCCAATTCGCCAAAATCGTGGCACAGCCAGGAGTCGGTCCGTGACACTTTCGCCGGATAACGGACTACGTTTTGGTCACAAACTTGCCGAAAAGAGGTTTGGCGAGCCGTCCAACGGGGCAGCATGGTCCTTCCGCGCGAGCGAATCTACAGCCAGCCACGCCTGCGCAGCAGCATGAAGAGCAGGATGCAGACGCAGACGATCAGCCCGATCGCCAGCGGATAGCCGTAGGTCCAGCTCAGTTCCGGCATGTGCTCGAAGTTCATCCCGTAGATGCCGGCGATGGCGGTCGGCACCAACGCGATGGCCGCCCAGGCGGAGATCTTGCGCATGTCCTCGTTCTGCCGGGTGGTCACCTCGGCCAGCGCGGCGCTGACCAGGGTGGTCAACATCTCGTCGAACGTCGACACCCGGTCGGCCACCACCGACAGGTGGTCCTCGACGTCGCGGAAGTACTCGCGAATCTCGGCCGGCACCAGCGGATGCGGCGTCCCGGACAGCGCGCGCAGCGCGGGCGCCAACGGAGTCACCGCGCGCCGCAGGCCGAGGATCTCCCGCTTGAGCAGATAGATCTGTTCGATGTCCACCGGCTTCTCGGTGGTGAAGACGGAGTTCTCCATGTCGTCGATGTCATCCTCCACCGCCTCGACAACGGTCAGGTATTCATCGACGATCCGGTCGGCGATCGCGTGCATCACCGACGCCGGTCCGATCGCCAGTTGCTCGGGATCGGCCTCCAGGCCGGCCCGGACCCCGGTCAACTGCGAATGCGTACCGTGCCGGACGGTCACGATGAAATCCGCGCCGAGGAACATCATGATCTCGCCGTTCTGCACGATCTCGACGGCGGAACCGGTGGTGTGCTCGACGTAGCAGACGGTCTTCAGCACCAGGAAGAGGTAGCTGTCGTAGCGGTCCATCTTCGGTCGTTGATAGGCGCTGCACCGCATCCTCGACGGCCAGCTCGTGCAGGCCGAAGAGCTCGGCGACGACCGTCATCTCGTCGGTGTCCGGCTCGTGCAGGCCGATCCAGACGAATCCGCGGCCCTCGGCCCGGACGCGCTCGATGGCCAGGATCGGATCGTGGCATGCGGGCATGCGTTTGCCGTCGATGTAGGCCGCGCAGTCGACGATCGCGTCCGGGTGGACGATCGGACGCACAACGCTCACCGGTGGTTTGCGGACGCGCGGGAGTGAACGACGGAAGAGACGGGAGGGAGGGCAACACGGGCATGACCTGCCTCCTTCCTAAATCGGCGTCACCTTCGCGGACGCTGCGGCCTGGAGTGCATCTGAGGGTTATTCACGGGCCGATCCAGCGAGCGCGGGCCGGAGGCTCGTGCGAGCGATCGGCGCAGGCGAAGGCGTTGCTGACAGGCCGCAGTTCGGGAATAACCCGGTCATTGAATTGGACACAGCACAGGTCAGGCTACCCGCGATCGGAAGTCGAGGCGTCACCCGTCAGGTGCCCAGTCGGTGAACGAGAGGTGACTGGAAGGTTTCGTCGCTCATCGGCGAGCCCCCCACCGGACAGCTCATCGCCACCGGGCAGGATGGACACGATGCTCATCGACCTGCACGCGCACTCAACGGCCTCCGACGGCACCGACAGTCCGGCCGAGTTGATGGCTGCCGCCGCGGCGGCCGGTCTCGATGTGGTGGCGATCACCGATCACGACAACACCGGAGGCTGGGCGCCCGCGCTCGCCGCCCGACCGGCCGGGCTGACGGTGATCCGCGGCGCGGAGTTCTCCACCCTGGCCCGCACGGACATCCGCCCGGTCAGCGTGCATCTGCTCGGCTACCTGTTCGACCCCGAGCATCCGGCGATCGTCGCCGAACAGACCCGGCTGCGGCAGGAGCGGCTGCAACGCGGCATGCGGATCGTGCAGAAGATGGTGGCAGCGGGAATCCCGATCTCCGCCGAGCAGGTGATGGACATCGCCGACGGCGCACCGATCGGGCGCCCGCACATCGGTCAGGCGTTGGTCGCCGCCGGGGTGGTGGCATCGGTCGACCAGGCGTTCGCCGAACTCCTCGCCGGCCGCGGCCCGTACTACGTGCCGAAGGCGGACACCGACCTGCCGACCGCCATCGCGATGATCACCGCGGCGGGCGGGGTGAGCGTCATCGCCCATCCGCGCGGGCGGGGCGAATACCGGGCGCTGACGTCCGCCTACATCGAGCAGTTGACGGACTACGGCCTCGGCGGCCTCGAGGTCGATCATCCCGATCACTCCGCGGCCGAGCGTGCGGAGCTGTCGGCCATCGCGGAGCGGCTGGGGCTGCTGACGACCGGCTCGTCGGACTACCACGGCAGCAACAAGATCCTCCGGCTCGGTCAGGAGACCACCCATCCGGACACCCTGGCCCGGCTGGTCGCGCGCAGCAGTGGGGTCACCGCTCCGGTGGGGCCGGTCGGCGCACGCCGGTGACGGCCGGACCGACGCCTCCGCCCGGCGCCGGCTCGGTGGCCGTCCGGCAACGGCGCGGCCTGCGTCTGCTGGACGGGCTCGCGGGCCTGGTCGCGGCCGGCATGCTGCTCGTCGGAGTGCTGCTGCTGGTGGCCGCGTTCGTTCGCGCCGGCGGTGCTGCCCGGGCTGGGCCTCGGACCGGCCGACGGTCCGGGCTGGTCGCGGGTGGGCGGGCATCTGCTGGTCGGGGTCGCGGGCGAACTGGTCGTCCACGGCCGCCGGAACTGGCCGCCGCCGGTGCGGGTCACCGCCGATCTGAGCGTGGTCATCGCCGCGCGTGGCCGTGATCTGGTTGGCCTGGTGGTCGTGATGCCGCGTCCTTCAGCAGCGCTGTCCTGACCGGCTTCAGCCAGCGGTCCACGCCCGCAGCAACGGCAGCAGCACGGCCAGCAGCCCGGCGGGATTCTCCACCGCCGGCGAATGCGCGGCGTCGTCGATGACGACCAGCTCGGTGCCGAGCCGCGTCGCCATCGACCGCTGCTCGGTCAACGGCCAGGCGTCGTCGTCGCGTCCGGCGATGACCGCGGCCGGCGCCGACCGTGCCGACAACGCGCCGTGCAAGCTCGTCCACCCGGTCCGGCTCGTTCTGCAGCGCGGCGCCCATGCCCAGCAGACCGGCCTGAGTGGAGGACAGGAACCTGCGCCGCAACAGCTCGGCCACCTCGGCCGGGACGATCTTGCGGGCGGCCCGCCCGGTCGACACGGTGCTGTCGTACACCGCGACCTTTCCGTGTGCGCGGATGATCGGCTCACCGGCTCGCAACGAGTCCAGGCGGTCGCCGGAGCGGAAGGCGGCCGGCCCGGAGCAGAGCAGGATCAGCCCGGCGACCGGCGCTCCGGACAGCACGGCCCCGCGCGCGACCAGCCCGCCGAAGGAATGACCCAGCAGCACCACCGGGCCGCGCTGCGGCCAGTTCGGCGATGACGTCGGCGACGACGGCGCCGAGCCGCAGCGGCGCGTACGCGCCCTCGTCGTCGGGTCCTTCGGATTCGAACTGACCGGGCAGGTCGATGGCAAGCGCGCGTGAACCCGCCCTCGGCCAACGGGTCGAGGATCGGACTGAAGTCTTCCTTGGATCCGGTGTAGCCGGGCAACAGCAGCACGGTGCCGACCGCGGGTTCGGCGTCGGCGCGCAGCGCGGCGAGTTTCCCGAGTGCACCGGCCAGTGTCGTGCGGGCGGCCGAGGTCGGCGTCAGCTGTTCACGCGCCGACGACACCGGGTGGTGATCGGGGGATGGGTTCGCCATGGTCAGGTCGTCGCCGACAACCCGACGACCAGGTCACCGCGGGTCTCGATGATCATGGTGCCGACCGCGGCGGCGTCCACTCGGCCCTGGTAGCCGCCGCGGTCGACCGGGATGGTCGACGCCGCGAGTCCCGGGTTGCCATTGGCGCTGGCGAACACCGCCAAACCGCCGGTCACCGGCATCAGCAATTGATCGCCGACCACCGCGGGCAGCCCCAGTGCGCCGGTCTTCGTCCAGCGCCAGCGAGAGGTCCCTGACCTGCACAGTCTCCAGCCGGTGGAGCCGCGGTGGGGGTCTCGCCGGCCAGCACTCCGACGGTCGGCGGCTCCGCGTTGAACACCGACGAAGTCGATGTCGGCGTGGACGGCGGCGCCGTCACCTGCACCGTCGCGCTGGTCACGCCCAGCAACTCGGTCGCCGATCAGCGAGTAGCGCATGGCGCCGTCACGGACGGCCGGGGTGGGCACGGTGCCGCCGCTCGGGCTGAGCTGATCGGCGGCGACGATCGCGTCGGCCGGGACATCGACCGGGGTCCGAGAGGTCTCGGCGCCGGTGGCGTCGTAGACCACGACGGCCGGTTCGGGCGCGGACACCAGCACGGCGACCCGGTCCGCGGTGATGCCGACGATCCTGGCGGCCGGCGAGCCGGTGTCGATGTCGGCCCGCGGGTCGTGTTTGAACACGTCCTGGTCGCTGGGCTTGTCCGGCGCCGAATCCGGGGTCGCCCAGTTGATCACCACCCGGGCGTTCGGGCTTGTCGGTGCAGTGCTCGACCGTGGCGAACTGCTCGTCGGCCAGCGCGATGTCGGTGAAGGTGCAGCCCAGATGGGCGGCATTGGGTTTGGGCGGGGCAGGCAGGTCGCCGTACTGGATGGTGCGGACCAGGTCGTCGCGCCACAGCTCCAGCAGGGACGGCCCGAGCCACGCCGCGTACGGCCCGCCGAAGGCCAGCGAACCGCCCGGCTGGTTCGGGCTGGTGCGGTAGTAGTGCCGGTCACCGGTGTCCGGGTCGAGCAGCATCACCTGCGAGCAGTAGCCGTTCTTCGCCGAGACGGCCATCACGCCGCGGACCTTGCCCCGGCTCTGCACCCCGGGCGCGTCGATGTCGCCCGATCCGACGGCGCACAGCGTCTCGTTGGTCCGGCCGTACGACCACCGGAACTCCCCGGTGACGGCGTCGTGGCCGGTGACGGTGGTGGCATCGGTGGTGACCACCACGCCGTACGGCGAGGCCACCGCGCCCAGCGAGGCATCGGTGGGCAACGTCCATGCCTGGGTCAGCGACGTCGGCACGACCGTGGGGGCGTCCGGGCTGTCCGCCGCCGGGCCGAGCACCGACTCGGTCGCCCGGACGTCGCTGTTCAGGTAGATCACCACGCCGGCCGTGACGACCACGACCGCGATGACCGCGGCGACGATCGCGGTCGATCCGTCGTCGGCGTGCGGCACTCAGGGTCACCGCGCGAGCCTACGCAATGGAGATCAGCGTCCGGTCAGTTCGACGGGCGCGTCGGTGACCGCAACGGCCGAGTCCGCCGCGCCGGCCACCGCGGGTGCGGCGACGGGACCGGTGCCGACGAGCAGGCGCGTCTGTCGACGGCTCGATCGGATTCCGCCGCTTCGACCGGGTGCGAGTCGGACGCCATCGGCTGATTCGGCGGCGTCGCTGCGGCCACCGCGGGTTCGAGTCCGCGCCGAACGCCCGCTGCCGAGCCTCCGTTGCTCGACCCACCGTGAGCGGCACCGTTGGTGGCCGGTCCGCCGCCGCGCGAGTGGCCGCCGCTCGATTGCGCCGCCTTGCGCCGCTTGCCGCCGGTCTCGCCCAGGTCCTCGACCTCTTCGGCGCCCAGACCCTCCCGCACCCGCTGCGCGGACGGCAGCCGCCCGCTGATCCCGTCCGGGATGTTCAGGTCCTCGTACAGGTGCTTGGAGGTGGAGTAGGTCTCCGCCGGGTCGGCGAAGTCCAGCCCGAGCGACTCGTTGATCAGCTTCCAGCGCGGCACGTCGTCCCAGTCGATGAAGGACACCGCGATGCCGGTCTTGCCGGCCCGCCCGGTCCGCCCGATCCGGTGGATGTAGGTCTTGTCCTCTTCCGGGCACTGGTAGTTGATGACGTGCGTGACGTCTTCCACGTCGATGCCGCGGGCCGCCACGTCGGTAGCCACCAGCACGTCGACCTTGCCGGACCGGAACGCTCGCAGAGCCTGCTCGCGGGCCCCCTGGCCGAGGTCGCCGTGCACGGCGGCGGCCGCGAAACCCCGCTCGGTGAGCTCGTCGGCGACCTTGGCGGCGGTGCGCTTGGTGCGGGTGAACACCATGGTCAGCCCGCGATCCCGGGCCTGCAGCACCCGCGCCAGCATCTCCACCTTGTCCAGCGCGTGCGCCCGGTAGACGTACTGCTTGGTCAGCGTGTGGGTGGCGCCCTCGGCGGCCAGTTCCGCCCGGATGTGCGTCGGCTGCGACATGAATGTCCTGGCCAGGGTCAGGATCGGGCCCGGCATCGTGGCCGAGAACAGCATCGTCTGCTTCACGGTTGGCACCATGGCCAGCACCCGCTCCATGTCGGGCAGGAACCCGAGGTCGAGCATCTCGTCGGCCTCGTCGAGCACCAGCACCTTGACTCCGCCGAGCACCAGATGCCCGCCGTTGGCCAGGTCCAGCAGCCGGCCCGGGGTGCCGACCACCAGGTCGACGCCGTTGTGCAGCGCGGTGATCTGCGGCTCGTAGGCCCGGCCGCCGTAGACCGAGGTGACCGCGAGACCGAGGAACTTGCCGACCTGGTGCAGGTCGCGGGTGACCTGCACGCAGAGTTCGCGGGTTGGCACCATCACCAGCGCGCGCGGCGCCCTGGCCAGCGGGAGCTTGCCCTTGTCGTCCCGCACCATGGCCTCGTCCAGCGCCAGCCGCTGCAGCAGCGGGACGCCGAAGCCCAGCGTCTTGCCCATCCCGGTCCTGGCCTGGCCGATCAGGTCGTGCCCGGCCAGCGCGATCGGCAGGGTCAGGGCCTGAATGGCGAAGGTGCGCTCGATGCCGACCGCGGCCAGCGCGGTGACGATCCGGGGATCGGTGCCGAGCTCGCCGAACGTCGGGGCCTCCGGTTCGACCGGGGCGTCGGCGGCCAGCGGATGCGAGATCGCGGCGTCCTCCGGATCGATCGCGGCGTCGGCGACGACGCCGTCGGGGTCGTCGGCGTTCGTCAGGCCCTGGTGGTCGCTGCTGGTCTCATCGCCGGGAACGGTGGTGTCGAGCGTGGCATCGGGCAGGGTCGGGCCGGTGCCGGGTGGATCGGCCACGGGTGGTTCATTGGCAGGGGTAGTCGTCATCTCGGGTGGTGCCTTCCTCGCGTCCGCGCGCGTTCACGCAGTAGGCGAGGGGCATTTTCTTCCCGAGCCATACGGGGCCGAATCGGCGGTCTGATTTCCTTGACCACCCGGTTGGCGACGCGCGCACAGTGCGGCGGCACAGTTGGCGCACCGCCTATCAAGGTCCATTCTACCTGCTCAGCGGGCTCGGACCGGTGCAAGCGGCCCGGACGCGGGTCAAGTCGTGTGCCGCGGCGGTGGTCGGACCTCTAGGCTCGGTGACGATATCGGGGCGGATGCCCCGGAGCCCGGCGGTGGGAACACCACTGCTGGACGGGCCGGACAGACGGCCGGTGTGAGGACGGAGAGGGCATGACGGACGCGCAACAGGCGGCGCCACTGTCGGACACTGCCGCGGCGCCGCTGGAGGTGGCCGATTCGGCCGGCCGGCACGATCCGCCCGAGCCGGCCGTCATCGACCTGCTGGGTGTGCTGGCGTACGGCGAACTGTCCGCGTTCGACCGGATGGCGGCCGACGCGCGCTGGGCGCCGACCCTGGCCGGCCGGGTGTCGCTGTCCCAGATGGCCACCGCCGAGATGGGTCACTTCCGTTCGCTGGCAAGGCATCTCGAGGCCCGCGGGGTTGCCGTCGAGGACGCCATGAAGCCATTCATCGCGCCCTTCGACGCCTTCCACGACTCGACGGCGCCACATTCCTGGCTGGAGTCGCTGGTCAAGGCGCACGTCGGTGACGGACTGGCGGCAGATTTCTACCGGGAGATCGCCGAGTGGCTCGACCCGATCACCCGCGACCTGGTTTTCGAGGTCCTCGGCGACTCCGGGCACTCGGCGTTCGCGGTGCGCGAGGTGCGCAAGGCCTGCCAGGCCGACCCCAGGCTGACCGGTCCGCTCGCCCTGTGGGGGCGCCGGCTGCTCGGCGAGGCCATCACTCAGGCCCAGTACGTGGTGGCCGACCGGGACACGCTGGCCGAGTTGATCGTGACCGGATCGGGTGATCTGGCCGGCATCGCGGCGCTGTTCCGGCGCCTGCAGCAGGGCCACACGGAGCGGATGAAGTCGCTGGGTCTGGCCTGACGGCTGCTGGCAGCTCCGTCGTACCGAGCCGCCCGAGCGCCTACCCGAAGGCTGCAAGGCTTCCGCAAGGCCGCCGGTACATCCTTCATTCCGTGCCAACCGCGGCACATTACCTTCGGCCCGACTCCGTTCGTGGTCGATCGCAAGTTCCGCGGCACGGCACTGACGACAAGTACCGCAGTTTCGCGTCCGGTACGGCGGACCGCCTCGCAGAAAGTCGCGTTCGAGGGGTACGCGGCGTTCTGGGAGGCGGTCTGCCGGGCGAGCCACGAAATGAGGCAAGCACCGCGGATGAGCGTTGTACCGGACATGGCGCACCCGCCGCACTGGCTGCGGGGGCCCGAACGCACGCCCGCTACGGGTCTCGCGCTGCTGATCGCGGAGGCAATCGACGGGGATCAGCGAGCCTGGAGCTCGCTGGTGGCGCGGTACGCGCCGTTGGTCACCTCGGTCGCCCAGCAATTTCGACTGCCCCCCGCGGACGCCGACGACCTGAGCCAGGTGCTGTGGATGCGGGTCTTCGAGCACCTTGCGGAGCTGCGCGTGCCCGAGGCGCTTCCCGGGTGGATCTCGTCGACGGCTCGGCGCGAAGCGATCCGGATGACCACCGCGAAGAATCGCACCCGACCGGTCGACGCCGCCGGAGCCGTCTGCTCCGGCGCCGACCACTCGCCGAGCGTGGAGGATGCGGTCCTCCTGGCGGACGGCCGCCGGGCGATCCGCAGCGGACTGTCCGAGCTCAGCTCGCAGCAGCGCCGGCTGTTGATCCTGCTGGTCGCCGAGCCGCGGCTGAGCTACCGGCAGATCAGTCAATGTCTCGGCATCCCGGTCGGCAGTGTTGGGCCGACCCGATCCAGGTGCCTGCGCCGGCTCGCGAACACCGCACCGGTGCGCGCGCTGATGGGCTGACCCGGTCGCCCGTATCGGTCCGATTGCGTCGCAGCGTCGCTGACGACCTAGAATTCGGACACGGTTGGCGGTTCGGGGCCGCGGCCACCGGGGAACCTCGCGGTTCCGGCGCGTCGCGGAATGTCGGCTCAGGGCGGTGAGAAGGTGTCGCCAGATGTCGAGTTCAACCTGCTCGGATCCTTCGAGGTGGTGGTCGACGGCACTGCGGTGCCGCTGGGTGGGCCACGTCAACAGGCGGTGCTGGCGCTGCTGCTCCTCGAGTCCGGCCATCCGCTGTCCGCGGAACGCATGCTCGACACCGTCTGGGACGGCCGGCCGCCGGCCAGCGCGGCCAGCACCCTCTATGCCTACATCGCGCGGTTGCGCAAGGCGCTCGGCAGCGCGGGCGGTGCGCTGCAACGGGTGTCCGGCGGATATGTGCTGGACGTCCCGGCGGAACGGGTCGACGTCTGGCGGTTCGACGCGGCCGTTGGTCGAGCTCTCGGCCTGACCGGAACGGCGACGGCCAACCAGGTCGTGCAATTCCTGGATGAGGCGTTGTCCTGGTGGCGGGGGCCGCTGCTGGAGGGACTGTCCGACGACGCCCCGTGGGTGCTGACGTTGCGCGCCAGGTTCGAGGACCGCCGGCTGGCCGCCGTCGAGGCCCTGGCGCAGGCCCAACTGGAGCTGGGCCGTCATGACCTCGCGGTCGACGTACTGGATGAGATGGTGCAGTTCAACCCGCACCGGGAGGCGATGGTCGCGCTGTTGATGACGGCGCTGTACCGCGCCGGTCGGCAGGCCGACGCGCTCGCGGCCTACCACCGTTGCCGGACGGCGCTCGACGACGATCTGGGGCTCGAGCCGTCGCAGCTGCTGCGGGAGCTGCACCTGGCCGTGCTCGAGCAACGTCCGGAGTTGCATTGGAGCCCGCCGGCCCGGCGGCCCGCGCGTCGTTGGCTGCCGCTGCGCAACCCCAGGTTCTTCGGCCGGACCCACCTGCTCGAGGTGATCACCAGGCTGCTGCAGGACAACCTGCTGGTGGCGGCGAGTGGGCTCGGCGGTACCGGCAAGACCGAACTGGCGCTGGAGGTGGCGCATCTGCATCGCGGGTACACCTGCTGGATCAACGCCGAAAACGACGCCACGATGGTCGCGTCGTTCACCTCGATCGCAGCGGAACGGGGGATCCGCACCGACCAGGCCCGTGACCACAGCCATCTGTTGCGGATGCTGTGGAGCGAGTTCGATGACGAGTCCGACCCACTGCTGGTGTTCGACAACGCCGGCGATCCGGCCGCGATCCGGCCGTACCTGCCGCCGCTCGGGCAGGCCAAGATCCTGGTCACCTCCCGCAGCGCGGCCTGGGGATCGCTCGGTGCCAGCCTGCAGATCGGACCGTTCACCGACGCTGAGTCGTCCTCGTTTCTGGTCGAACGCACGAAGGTGCAGGACCCGGTGACGGCCCAGCAGTTGGCGGCGGACCTGGGGAACCTGCCGTTGGCGTGCGCCCAGGCCGCGGCATTCATCGAGCAGTCGGGCGTGGATCTGCGCGAGTACCGCGAGCTGTTCCAGCGCAGTTCCCGGCAATTGCTGGAGCGCGGCGCGCCCGATGGCTACGGCGGCACCGTCGGCACCACCTGGCAGATCGGATTCAACCGCGTCGCCGCCGATGCGCCGCAGGCGGCCTACCTGCTGGAGGTGCTCGCGTTCCTGTCCCCGGACGGGGTGCCGACCAGGTTGGTGCGCGAGCTGTTCGGCGCGGCGGGCCCGGTCGGCACCGCGGGCGTCGCCGACCCCGACCTGGCCGTGGCCGACGCGGTTGCCCAGCTCCGGCAGTTCTCGCTGATCGACCGGGACGGCTCGACCCTGCGCGTGCACCGGTTGGTGCAGGCTGTCGTCAGGTCCCGGCTGGACGCGCTGGATCAGCAGGAACGGTTGACGACGGCGGTGGGGCTGCTGACCGTCGTCGAACCCGGCGACCCCACCGACCCCGGCTCGTGGGCACGCTGGGCCATGCTGGCGCCGCACCTGTTGGTGCTGGGCACGCTGGCCGACGAGCTGATGCTGCGGTCGGTGCCGCTGGTCGCCCTGATGCGGACCAGCGCGGCGTACCTGCGACAGCGCGGATCGGTGCGCGCCGCCTGCGCCATGATGGGCACCGCGATGACGCTGGGCCTGCGAGACCTGGACGACCAGCAGGTGCTCGGCGAAATGCACAGCGAACTCGGTGACTTCTACGACGCCAGGGGCGATGTGCACGCCGCCCGGGAGGAACACGCGAAGGCCATCGAGCTGTTGGTCGGGCAGCTCGCCCCCGGCGACTTCCGGCTCGCGTTGGCCCGCGCCCGGTTCGGTCATCTGCTGCACTGCGAGGGCGACGAACAGGGCGCGATCACCACCCTGGAGGCCGTGTTACCCGCACTGGCGGAGTCGGCGGATCACCGGTACCTGGCCAGGGCCTGGATCGACCTCGGCTACACCTACTGGGCGGCCGGTGGTCTGCAGAAATCGGTATCCGACCTGGACAGATCGGCGGCGGCGTTCGAGCAGGCCGGGCGGATTCTGGCGGATCTACCGAGCCCGGCACGGGCCCTGTACGCGGAGGCCGCCAGCGGGTTGGGCATGGTTCGGCAGGATCAGGGTGACCTCGACCTCGCCAGTGAGCTGCTCGAGCGCGCCCTGGCCGCCCTGGTCGAACTGCACGGCGACGTCGACCATCCGGACATCGCCCAGCTCTGCGACAAGCAGGGCTACCTGCTGCGGCTGCGCGGCGACGTCGATGGCGCGGTACGGCTGCACACCAGGGCGCACCGGATCCTGTCCGCGACGCTCGGCGACACCGACCCGCGGGCGGCAATGGCGCTGACCAATCTCGGCGTCGCCCAACTGGCGGCCGGTGATGTGGCGGCGGCGTCCCTGGCGCAACGCAGCGCGCATGCGCTGCTGGTGGCGGCCTACGGACCCGGGCATCCGAACGTGGAGATCGTGCAATCGCGGCTCGTCGAACTCCAGGCCGTGCATTCCTGATCAGGTGATTCTGGGGACGCCGTCAACGGCTGCAAGACCGGCGCAAGGCCCGGTTGGCAGACTCGGTACCGGCTGGTCTGGACGGGGAACCGCGGTTGACTCCTGCGTACGCGCAGGGTCCCGCGGTGAATCGCCGGTCGGCACCGACATCGACCGGACGAGGTTCCCATGCAAGCCGTCAGCTCCTCCATGATCACCGAACTGCGGGTTGCCGAGCACCTGCCGCCGTCGGGCATCCACGCGCTCTCCACCTTGCAGGTGAGCCCATCCGGTCGCCTGACGCTGACCACCCGGGCGTGCCGGCTACCGGAGATGGGTGGCCATGTCGGGGTTCTGGTGCTGATCTACGGTGCCGGCCGGACCCCGCAATGGCTGTGGAACAGCATCCCGACCGCCTTCGGCATCGAGCCCGTTGTCGGTGACTCGGCCCAGGTCACCATCTCCGTGACGCTCGATCCGGACGCCGACGTGCTGGCGGCCGCGCGGTACGTCGCGATCAAGCAGTTCGCCTGCCCGTCCGGGGACGCCTGGCTGGACATCAAGGGCTGGCTGGACACCGCGCAATCCCCGACCTACGGCTTCGACGCGGTCCGGGACACCGCACGCGAACTGTGCCTCCCGCAGCGCTCCGTCGGCGATGGCTCATCGGGTGGCGGCTCAGGCTGCTGGCCGACGGCTCTTCAGGGGTGATTCCATGCCGCGTCCGGATGCGTCGATGCTGAGTTGCTGGACCGGGTCCAGCCAGGAGACTCAACCCAGAATCTGCCGGCAGCCGGACCAGGCAGCAGAGCCCGACGCAGGGGACCGGCTGACCGTCACCCTCGTGGTCGGCACGTGGTGCAGCCGTCCCGATCGCAGCCCGCAGGTCCTGGTGCAGGCCAGGTATTTCGACGCCGGTCAGTGGCACGACGTGGCCTGCGACAGCGGATGCGAGCTGACCACGACGGAACTCGACCGGCGGGTCGGTGGGGGGAGCGACCTGGCCTGGTTGGAGGCGCAGTGCCTGATCACCGATGTCCGGAATCGGCTCGGCACGCCAGGCAACCGTTATCTGGAAGTGGTCCTGCCCGACCTCCCGGCGGGACGGCTGCTGCAGTACCGGGCGGTCGCGACGATCGGTGACCTCGATGTCGAGGCGTGCTCGGATCCCCGTGGCCTGTGGCTGGTCGCGCCCGAGTTCACCTTCGACGACCTGCAGTGTTCGCGCACTCCGGAACCCGCGGCCGGCGACTGGTACTCCTACCGCGACAACCAATGGTGGGTGCTGTTGCGCCGGGACGAGCCCGCCGCCGACGGGGGCCCGGCCTTCTGCCACCTGCGGGTGGATCTGATCGACAGCGCAGACCCCGACGATCCCGGGGCGCTGCCGCCGCTGACGATCTCGGTGGACACCGACGCCGTGCGGGAGATCGCAGTCCACCATCCCGTCGGCCGGGGCTGGGACGAGCCGCCCGGTCCTGCGGATCTCTGGCCGGTCATCGACCGCAGCGCTGACTCGGTGCTGCTCAGCGTGCCGATCTTCGACGCGCCGATCGGCGCCGTCCGGATCGTCACGGGTGACAGGGACAAGCCCGGTCAGCGGGTCGATGACGTCGAGGTGGCAGCTCAGCTCGGCGGCGCGACAACCTACCGACCCACGGCGCTGATGATGATCCACTACGCCATCCAGGGGTTCAACGATCTGTTCGAGCGCCCGGTCGCGTTGTACGACCCACCGCGCAGCTTCATCGACGTGACGTTCGAGGACGACCAGGGCAAGTTCTCCGGACGCCCGGGCCGGCCCGAGGACAGCGTGCCGGACGGGTACGTCTTCGCGTTGCGGGCGCAGGCGGCCTATCAGATCCGGACCCAGTGGGCGCTGAACGGCGGCGTGCTGATGCTGCTCAAGCACGGCCTGACCGACGAGAAATTCGGCCTGTTGGCCGAGCAGATCCGATCCGGCCTGATCTCACCGAGCAACGCCGGATTCGGCGCGCACCGCCCGCCCTACTACGGGTCAGTGGCCAACACCTGGGAGCTCGACCTCGGCGCCGAGATGATCGACAACCTGTTCGGCGCCCGGTACGACAAGACGTACTACCCGGACCAGCGGATCTACCTGGCCGCGGCCGGCGAGGTCGACGCCTACCGCGAGCTGAGCGGCGCTGACCGGTTGCGCTACCTGGTGTTGGACCGCTCGACGGTGGCGTCCGTCGTCTTCCCCGGCACCCCGATGCAGCAGCAGATCTGCCTGTTCGGCGAGGGCCACAGCACCGGCGACAACGGCAACTACCTGTGGACGGAGTCCCGCACCGGGCTGACCCTGCTGCTGATCGAGGACCAGTTCCGCGACCAGCTGATGGCGGCCAGCACCGACGAGGTCGGCCGCGGGCAGCTCGGCCGGGCGTTGCGCCGCCGGTTCATGCGGGCCGTCGGCACGCCGGCCGACGGCAAACGAAAGATCTACGTCTACGGCGACGACCTTGATCACGCCTGCGGCGACGGCTGGTTCGACGGCAGCTACCCGGGCGGCGCGCAGATCTTCTACACCCGGGCCTACCTGGCCGCGCTGCGCTGGATCCGGCACCACCCCTGGGTGCGGGCGGTCACCGTGTCCGACGCCGACTTCGAGCCCGAGCAGTACCTGCAACCGGCACCCGTCACGGTGTCGAGCGCGATCTGCCCCAGCGTCGATCCGAAGGGAGCCGAGGGGGTCGACGCCTGGGGCCGGGCCATCCACTTCGACACCTGGTACGAGTTCTGGAAGACGACGAGATCACGGTGGCTGGATCGCACTCTCGGCGAGCTCAGCGACACCCTGGAACAACGGCTGGCGTCGTGGCCGGCGCGGTACCGGGACAACGGGCTGTACCGGTTGGCCTGGATGTACTTCCTCGCCTACACCCACGAATCCATGTGGAGCAAGCAGCCCCTCGAGGACGGCAAACCCAACGACGACCGACGACTCTGGGAACCCGAGGACTTCGTCATCTCCGAGTCGCTGCAGCAACGCGGCGCCTGGGTGTACCTGAACGCGTCCATCTGGGCGTCCCAGGATTTCCAGCAGGAACTGGCTGCCGCTCCGAACCGGACCTACGTCATCGCCAGGTCGACGCCGGACACGGCCGGCGGTCCGCTGCTGACCCGGCTGCTCGACGAGGGGTCCGCGGACCCGTACTGGCCGGGACCGCACGCGCCCGACCAGCGCGGCCGGTACTTCGAACCGGATCCGCTGGACACCCTGGTGCTCTACAACCGGCGGGCACTGCTGGTCGTCGACCGCAACGGCGGCCGGCTGACCAACGTCTTCAGCCTGGCCGGCGACCGGGCGATCTCCGTCAGCGGAACCTTCAAGGCCCAGCAGTTCCTGTCCTTCCTCGGGTCCGAGGGAGTCGATTCGGTGGCGGTCGGCTGCGACGGGCAGGCCATCCAGAACACCGTGTTCGGTCCCAACCATGCGTACATCGCAACGGATGTTGCGCAGGCGCACTGGGAGCGCGGCATCAACCGGGACGAACGCGCCCCAGAGCGCGACCAACCGTGCTGGTACCCGGACAACTTCAACGCCTACCAGTGCACCGCGGTCGACGCTCCCGTCCCCACCGTGACCTGCCGGCTCCAGCCGGCGACCATGGCGGCGCCGCTGGACCCCGACTCGTTCAACGCCGCGTGTGAGCTGGACGGGGCGGCCCGCCGCCGCGGCGAGCCCGGCATCGTCTGCCACGCAGGCGAGCCGGCCGCGCTGTTCTCGAAGACCTTCACCCTGCAGGACAACGTCATCAGCGTTCGGTACGACAGTGTGCCCGCCGGCCACGTGGTCACCAACGAGTTCTGCGTCGACCTGGAGAACTCCGTGTTGTGCGGCGCGCAGCAGCGCAAGTCGGTGACCGGCGGTGCGGTGACGCTGACCAACGCGGGCGCCGCCGTCACCGTCACGCTGATCAGCGGCTGCGAGTTCGACGATTGTGCGACCCACGTTCCGGCGGCCGGGGTGAGCGCCCCGCGGGACTGGGGGGCGCTGCACCGGGTGCTGACCGACGACCTGCGAATCGTCTGCCCGGCCGGCGGTTCGTTCGAGTACCGGATCGGCCTGCCGTAGGGGCGGCGCCACTCGCCGCAACGCACCCGGCACGCACACCTGGTCCACACCCGGGCCCGGCTACCGTTGGCCCGTGCCCGACCCAGCCGACGAGACGTTCGTCAAGACCCGGGCCGACGCACCCGCCGACTTCTTCGGCTGGGAGGCCGCGGGGCTCGGGCTGGCTCGCCGACGCAGCGCCCGGCGGCGGTGCCCAGGTGGTCGGGCGTCCGGGAGTTCGACGAACGGCGGATCGTGCTGGAGAAGATCCACCAGGCGCCCGCGACGGCCCGCGCGGCCGAGAGCTTCGGACGCGCGCTGGCACGCACCCACGGACTCGGCGCCGCGGCGTTCGGCGCCGGACCGCCGCGCTGGTCGGGCGATGGCTACATCGGGCGGCAACGCCTTGCGCTGCAGCCCTTCTCGCGGTGGGGAGAGTTCTACGCGCGGACCAGGCTGCTGCCCTACGCGCACGCCGCGCTGCGGGTCGGCACGCTCGGCGCTGACGCCCTCACCGCGGTGGAGCGGGTCTGCGAACGGTTGCTGGCGGGGGAGTACGACGACGGGCGGCCGCCATCCCGCATCCACGGCGACCTCTGGGGCGGCAACCTGCTGTACGACCGCCGAGGCGCCGTGCTGATCGACCCGGCCGCGCACGGCGGCCACGGGCTGACCGACCTGGCGATGCTGGAGCTGTTCGGCACAGAGCACCTGGACCGGGTGCAGGCCGGGTACGCGGAATCCGCGGGTCTGGCCGCCGGCTGGCGCGAGCTGATCGGGCTGCACCAGCTGCACCCGGTCCTGGTGCACGCGGTCTCCCATGGCCCGTCCTACGGTGCGCACGCGCACCGGATCGCCGACACCTATGCCTGATCGGGGGGCTCAGAGAGCGGCCCGGCGCGGTTCACGCCAGGATGAGAGGCGGCGGGCAGCGCCGCCGATCGGCCGTGCCACCAGCAGGCATGTCGCGGGTCGCGGCGCCCGCCGGCGGTGACAACGCGAAATCGCAAGAGTTGCGATCAATCGCTGGCAGGACTGCAACATCGACGTAGATGGAGGAGCAAGCGGAATGTTCTCGCGCATAGCGGTGATCAACAGAGGTGAGCCGGCGGTCAGGCTGATCCGTGCGGTCCGGGAGCTGAATGCCGAATTCGGCTACGGCATCAAGGTCGATCGCACTGCACACCCAGGCCGAGCGCGGCGCCCTGTTCGTCCGGTTGGCCGACGAGGGCGTGGTGCTGCGGGACAAGGGCGACCTGGGCAGCCCGTACCTGGACCACGCCGAACTGGAACGCGCGATGATCGCCGGCAAGGTCGACGCCTGCTGGCCCGGCTGGGGATTCGTCTCCGAGGACGCCGGATTCGTCGAGGTGTGCGACCGGATCGGGGTGACCTTCATCGGTCCGCCGGCCGGCGGCGATGCGCAAGCTCGGCGACAAGGTGCAGGCCAAGTACCTGGCCGAAGCGACCGGGGTGCCGGTGGCGCCGTGGAGCGGCGGGCCGGTGGAGGACATGGCGTCCGCGCTGGAGCACGCCAAGCAGATCGGCTACCCGATGATCCTCAAGGCCCGCAGCGGCGGCGGCGGTCGCGGCATCCGGATGGTGTTCGACCCGAGCGAGCTCGAGGAGGCGATCGAGCGCACCCAGTCGGAGGCGCTGAAGGCCTTCAACGACCAGGTGATCTTCATGGAGAAGCTGGTCGTGGGCGGCCGGCACATCGAGGTGCAGGTGATCGCCGACAACTACGGCAACGCCTGGGCGCCCGGCATCCGGGACTGCTCGATCCAGCGCCGCAACCAGAAGCTGATCGAGGAGTCCGGCTCGCCCGCGCTGACCCGCGAGCAGGACATCGAGTTGCGCAGGGGCGCGGTCGCCCTGGTCAAGGAGGCCGGCTACCGCGGCGCCGGCACCGTGGAGTTCCTGTACCAGCCGGAGGAGAAGATGTTCGCCTTCCTCGAGGTGAACACCCGGCTGCAGGTGGAGCACTCGATCACCGAGCTGTCCACCGGTCTTGACCTGGTGAAGCTGCAGATCATGGTGGCCGACGGGCATCGGCTGGAGGGTGACCCGCCGCCGAACTTCGGCTACGCGATCGAGGCCCGGCTGAACGCCGAGGACGCCGACAACGGCTTCGCGCCGTCGCCGGGCAAGGTCGAGTTGCTGACCCTGCCGATCGGCCCCGGCATCCGGGTGGACACCGGCATCGCCACCGGCGACGAGATCTCCCCGGACTACGACTCGATGATCGCCAAGATCATCGCCTGGGGCCGGGACCGGGACGAGTCGATGGCCCGGCTGCGCGTCGCGCTGCGCGCCACCACCGTCGTGGTGCGCAACGGGACGACCACGAAGTCGTTCCTGCTGGAGCTGCTGGACCATCCCGAGGTGATCAACGGGACCGCAGACACCGGGTGGCTGGACCGGGCCGGGCTGACGCGACCAGGCGCGGGTGGCCAAGTGGGCCGACGCCGCGCTGCTGTACGTCGGTGTCGATGTCTACGAGGCGGAGGAGGCGCTGGAGCGCGAGTCGTTCCTGCGCTCCGCCCGGGGTGGCCGGCCGCGCGCCGGGCACACCGTCGGCCGTGAGGTCGAGCTGGGCTACCTGGGGCAGACCTACACGCTGAATGTCGCACAGATCAGCCCGAGCCGGTACCGGATCGAGATCGGTGGCGACGGCAAGGTTGTCGAGGTCGAGATCGACCGGATGAACAAGTTCGAGAGCCGGCTGACGGTCGGCGACCGGCGGCACCACGTCGTCGCGTCGACGACGCCGTCCGGGTATCTGGTCGAGGTGGACAGCGTCACCCACCGGGTCAGCCGGGACGAGGGCGGCGTGGTGCGTTCGCCTGCGCCGGCGGTGGTGGTGGCGGTCCGCGCGGCTGCCGGCACCGACGTCGAGGCCGGCGACACCGTGATGATTCTCGAGAGCATGAAGATGGAGACCCCGGTCAGGGCGCCGTACGCGGGCCGGGTCCGGGAGATCCTGGTCGGGGTGAACGCGCAGGTCGACGGTGGCGGTGCGCTGCTGCGGATCGACCGGATCGACGACGACGCCGCGGCCAGCACCACGCCGACGGTGGAGTTCGAGACCGGCGCCGGTCTGCCGGCCGACGATCTGCGCGGCCGCGCCCTTGCCGACCTGGCCGCGATGCGCGCCCTGGTGATGGGCTACGACGTGAGCGCCGCCCGCGGTCGGGCGTTGCTCGCCGACTACGACCAGGTGCGCAACCAGACCCAGATCGACGACCCGGAGCTGCTGCGCGCCTCGCTCGGCGTGCTGTCCACGTTCGCGGACATCTGCGAGCTGTCCCGCAACCGGCCGGCCGGCGAGGAGGAGGCCGGCGACGAGCGGGTGCACAGCCCGCGCGAGTACTTCCACTCCTACCTGCACTCGCTGGACCTGGAGCGGGAAGGCCTGCCGGAGGCGTTCCGGACCAGGCTGGCGGCGGTGCTGGCGAACTACGGCGTCACCGACCTGGAACCCAGTCCGGAGCTGGAGGAGGCGGTCTTCCGGGTGTTCCTGGCCCAGGAACGTGCGGCCGATCAGGTGCCGATCATCGCCGGCCTGCTGGAACGGTGGCGCAAGGCCGTGCCCGGTTTCACTCCGGACATGCGGCAGGCGGCCGGCGAGGTGGTCGAGCGGCTGGTCGTCGCGACCCGGTTGCGCTTCCCGGTCATCGGTGACCTGGCCAGGAGCCTGCGCTACGAGGCCTACGAGCGGCCGTTGATCGATGAGGCCCGGCAGGCGGTGTACGACGACGTTCGCGAGCAGTTGCGCCTGTTGGCGGCGAACCCGAGCCCGGCGGAATACGCGGAACGGATCGACAAGCTGGTGGCCAGCCCGGAGCCGCTGATCCGGCTGCTGGCCGCAGCAGCTCACCTCGAACGGGCCGGGCCTGGACGCGGCGCTCGAGGCGATGATCCGCCGGTACTACCGGATTCGGGAACTGGAGAACGTCAAGGCCTTCCGGCAGGACGGCCGGTCCTACGTGACCGGTCAGTTCCGGCTCAGCGGGGACCGGTTGGAGCTGATCTCCGCGCTGGCCGACTACGACGACCTGCCCGGGGCGCTGGTGGCCCTGAACACCATGGCCGAGCAGGCGGACCAGCCGGCCAATGTGGTGACCGACCTCTACCTGGCCTGGCCGGAGGCACCGGACGATGGTGATCAGTTGTCGACCGCGCTGCACGGCGCCCTGGTGCACCAGAACGCGCTGGCGGCCGGCCGGCGGATCACCGTCACCGTCTGCCGTCCCGGGGAGAACCCGGTGCAGCAGTTCACCTTCCGGCCGTCGGCCGACGGGCTGACCGAGGAGCGGGTGATCCGCAACATGCACCCGCTGACCGGCCAGCGGCTGGACCTGTGGCGGCTGAAGAACTTCAACGGCACCCGGATGCCGTCCGCGGAGGGCACCTACCTGTTCCACCTGGTCGCGCCGAACAACACGGCCGACGAACGGCTGGTCGCCCTGGCCGAGGTCCGCGACGTCACGCCGCTGCGCGACGCCGACGGCAAGGTGGTCGCGTTCCCGGCCGCCGAGCGGGTGCTGGCGGCCTGCCTGGAGAGCATCCGCCGGGTGCAGGCCCAGCGCAGCGGCCGGCAGCGGTTGGACAACAACCGGGTGTTCCTGCACGTCTGGCCGCCGATCGAGGTGCCGCTGTCCGACCTTGCCGGCTTCGCGCAGATGAGCACGCCGCTGACGCTGGGCACCGGGCTGGCCGAGATCATGGTGCTGGCCCGGCTGCGGCAGGATGACGGCTCGCTCAAGGATGTGGCGATGCGGTTCGCCTACCAGGCCGGCGCGGGTGTCACCGTCACGGTGTCACCGACCCGCCCACCGAAGCGCTGGCGCCGCTGGACGAGTACACCCAGAAGGTGCAGCGCTCCGGGGCCCGCGGCACCGCGTACCCGTACGAGATCGTGCCGCTGCTGACCGGCCGAAGGGCACCTTCACCGAGTACGACTTCGACGACGCCGGCGCGTTCGCGCCGGTGGACCGGCCGCGCGGGCAGAACAAGGCCGGCGTGGTCGCCGGCCTGGTGATCACCCCGACGGCGAAGTACCCGGAGGGCATCACCCGGGTGGCGTTGTTCGGCGACCCGACCAAGGCGCTGGGCACGGTCGCGGTCGCGGAGTGCGCGACCGTGGTGGCCGCCATCGACCTGGCCGAGGAGATGGGCGTGCCGGTGGAGTGGTTCACCCTGTCCTCCGGCGCGAAGATCTCGATGGACAGCGGCACCGAGAACATGGACGGGGTGGCCCGGGCGCTGCGCCGGATCATCACGTTCACCCAGGACGGCGGCGAGATCAACATCATCGTGGCCGGCATCAACGTCGGTGCCCAGCCGTACTGGAACGCCGAGGCGACGATGCTGACGCACACCAAGGGCATCCTGGTGATGACGCCGGACAGCGCCATGGTGCTGACCGGGAAGATGTCGCTGGACTACTCCGGTGGCGTCTCGGCCGAGGACAACTTCGGCCTCGGCGGCTACGACCGGGTGATGGGCCCGAACGGCGAGGCGCAGTACTGGGCGCCGAACCTGACCGCGGCCGACGGAGATCCTGTTCGCGCACTACGACCACGCCTACGTCGCGCCGGGCGAGCGGTACCCGCGCCGGGCGGAGACCACCGATCCGCTGGACCGGGACGTGCAGACCTTCCCGCACGTGCACCCGGACAGCCCGTTCACCACGGTCGGCGAGATCTTCTCGCCGGAGACGAACAAGGACCGGAAGAAGCCGTTCGACATCCGAACGGTGATCAACGCGGTCGCCGACCAGGACCACGAGACCCTGGAGCGGTGGGCGGGGATGGCCGACGCGGACACCTCGGTGGTGGTGGACGCGCACCTGGGCGGCTACCCGGTGGTGATCGTCGGCATCGAGTCGCGGAACATCCCGCGGCGCGGGTTCCTGCCGGCCGACGGGCCGGATCAGTTCACCTCCGGGCACGTTGTTCCCGAAGTCGTCGAAGAAGACGGCCAGGGCGATCAACGCGGCCAGCGGCAGCCGGCCGCTGGTGGTGCTGGCGAACCTGTCCGGGTTCGACGGCTCGCCGGAGTCGCTGCGGAACATCCAGCTGGAGTACGGCGCCGAGATCGGCCGGGCCATCGTGAACTTCGACGGCCCGATCATCTTCTGCGTGGTGTCCCGGTATCACGGCGGGGCCTTCGTGGTGTTCTCCGGTGCGCTGAACGACAACATGGAGGTGATCGCCGTCGAGGGCTCGTTCGCCTCGGTGATCGGCGGCGCCCCCGCCGCGGCCGTGGTGTTCACCCGGGACGTGAACACCCGCACCGCGAACGATCAGCGGCTCAAGGAGATCGAGGCGGCCATCAACGCGGCCACCGACGACGCGCAGCGCGCGGAGCTGCGGGTGCAGCTGGCCGACACCAGGGCCACCGTGCGCTCGGAGAAACTCGGTGAGGTGGCGGCCGAGTTCGAGCAGATCCACAACATCGAACGGGCCCGCGAGGTGGGGTCGGTGCACACCATCATCCCGGCGGTGCGGCTGCGGCCCTACCTGATCGAGGCCGTCGAGCGCGGCATGGCCAGGGCCAGCGGGGACCCGATCGTCTGACGCGCTGGTGCCGATCGAGTCGCCACTTTTGGATCCTTCGCCGGACTTGAAGGGCCCGAAAGTGGCGATTCGATCTGGCTGATCACCATCGTCGTCTGCTGCAGTGAGCGCAACGAAAGGCTCCCGCCGATTGCAATCAATCAGCGGGAGCCTTCAACGTTTGCCGTCGGGCGCTACAGCGCCAGCAGCACCTCGGGGTCGACCAGCTTCTCCACGGCGGCCTTGCCGTCGGCCGCGTCCCGCGCGTTGCGGGCGGCGTCGGCCATCTTCTCGCAGGTCGCGAGGGTGGTGCGGGACAGGGCGAAGCGAACACCCGGCACCCCGGACGGGGCCATCGACAGGCTGGTCACCCCGAGCCCGACCAGCACCAGGGCCAGCAGCGGATCGCGGGCGGCCTCGCCGCACACGCCGACAGCCTTGTCCGCCTTCTTGCCGGCCGCGCCGGTGGCGGCGATCAGGTCGAGCACGGCGGGCTGCCACGGGTCGAGCAGCTCGGCGAGTTCGCCGGCCATCCGGTCGGTGGCCATCGCGTACTGGGTGAGGTCGTTGGTGCCGATGCTGGCGAAGTCGACGATCTCCAGCATGTGCCGGGCGCGCAGGGCGGCGGCCGGCACCTCGACCATCATCCCGGCGACCGGCAGTCCATGCGCGCGGACCTTGTCGGTGAACGCCTTGGCCTCGTGCACGGTGGACACCATCGGCGCCATCACCCACACCTTCGCGCCGGTGGCCTTGGCGGCCTGCGCGATGGCCTCCAGCTGGTCGTCCAGCAGCTGCGGGAAGCGCCGGTCCATCCGGTAGCCGCGCACGCCGAGGGCCGGGTTCTCCTCCTCCTCGCTCGGGGCGAAGGCCAGCGGCTTGTCGGCGCCGGCGTCCAGGGTGCGGATGACCACCTTGCGGTCGCCGAACGCCTCGAACACCTTGGTGTAGGCCTTGAGCTGATCGGCGACGGTCGGCGCGGTGGCCGAGTCCAGGAACAGCACCTCGGTGCGGAACAGCCCGACGCCCTCGACGTCCTCCTTGGCCGCGCGTTCGGCGTCCTCGACGGCACCGATGTTGGCCAGCAGCTGGACGGCGTGACCGTCCTTGGTCCTTGCCGGCGCCGCCGGTGGCGGTCTTCAGCGCGGCCCTGGCCTTGGCCCGGGCGACGATCGCCTCCCGCATGTCGTCGTCGGGATCGAGCGTGACGACGCCGGTGGCGGCGTCGATCGCGACGGTGGCGTCGTCGGCGAGCTGCATGGAGCCGCTGACCCGGACCAGGCAGGGCAGGTTCAGCTGGGCGGCGATGATCGCGGTGTGACTGGTCGGGCCGCCGAGCTCGGTGACGATGCCGACCACGTGGTCCAGGTCCAGGGTCGCGGTGTCGGCCGGCGCCAGGTCGTTGGCGACGATGATCGTCGGCTTGCTGAGCGGCGGGATGCCCGGCTCGGGCACGCCCGAGCACCTTGGCGACGATGCGGTCGCGGACGTCGCGCAGGTCGGTGACCCGCTCGGCCAGGTAGGGCCCGCTGGCCTCGAGGATCTTGCAGAAGCCCTCGACGGCCTGGTCGACGGCGGTCGCCGGGCCGGTGCCGGCGGCGATCCGGCGCTGCACGTCGGCCAGCAGGCCCGGGTCCTGGGCCATCAGCGAGGTGGCCTCCAGCACGGCCGCGGTGGCGGCCTGCGCCGCGGCGGCGCGCACCCGCAGGTTGTTGGCGACGTAGTCGAAGGCACCGGCCACCAGGGTGTCCGCGGCCGCGGTATCGGCGGCGGCGGGTTCGTTCGGCCGGTGGCTTTGCGGCCAGCGCGAGCTTGACGACCGATCCGACGGCCGATCCGCGGCCCACCCCGATGCCGCTCAAGGTCGTGGTCGTCGAATCCGCTGTCGAATTCGCTGGGGTGGAAGTGGTGGTGGTCATCTGCTCAGCTCAACTCCTGTGTCGAAACGTTTCTCGTGACGTCATTGACCGAATGCGATGGGGCCGAGGCGGTCGGACCGCCCGGCAGCCGCGTCCCGCTGGGCGGTGTGCCCAGCGGGACGGGCCGGGCAATCAGGCTGCGTCGTGATCGATCTCGAGCAGTTCCGCGAGCTGGTCGAGGGCGGCGTCCGCGCCGTCGCCCTCGGCGGTCAGGGTGACTTCTTCGCCGTTGCCGACGGCCAGACCCATCACCATCAGGATGCTCCTGGCGTCGACCGGGTCGCCGCCGGACTTGGCGATGGTGACCGGCAGGCCCGTCGCGGTGACGGCCTGCACGAACAGTGAGGCGGGGCGGGCGTGCAGGCCGACGCGGGACGCGACGACAACGTTGCGGGATGCGCATGTTTGGGACTCCTTGTTCTGTCGGCCGCAAGGGGACCGATCGGGACGGCGTGCGCATCTAACTAACCAGAGCGTGAGCTGAGACACACAGCCGGGGCTGCGACCAACATCGTCGCAGCCCCGGCCATGGCGTGCAGGGTGGAACCGATCAGGCCGGCGACGCCCTCGGCGAGGTCCTCGTCGTGCGCGATTTCCTCGGTCTTCGCCTTGTCCAGGCTCATCAGGACGATGACCAGGGCCGCGGTGATCGACCGTGCCGATCGCGATCGCGAGCAGGTACAGGATCGGGCTTGCTGACCAGGGCGACGACGAAGATGCCGCCGTGCGGGGCGCGCAGTTCGTTGCCGAAGCCCATGACCAGCGCGCCGGTGACGGCCGAACCGACCATGCGTCGACGGGATGACCCGCAGCGGGTGGGCGGCGGCGAACGGGATGGCGCCCTCGGTGACGAACGAGGCACCCAGCAGCCAGCAGGCCAGGCCGTTCTCCCGCTCCGCCTCGGTCCACAGCTTCTTGCGGACCGCGGTGGCCAGCGCCATGCCGAGCGGCGGGGTCATGCCGGCGGCCATCACGGCGGCCATGATCTGCAGTGCCGGCTGGGCCTGCCCGGTGCTCTCCACGGCGATGGCGGTGGTCAGCCCGGCCGCGGCGAAGGTGTAGGCGACCTTGTTGATCGGCCCGCCCAGGTCGAAGCCCATCATCAGGCCGAGGATGATCGCCCAGCAGGATGGCGGTGGAACCGGACAGACCGGTCAGCCAGTCGGTCAGCGCGGTGGTGGCGGCGGCGATCGGCTTGCCGACGACGAAGATCATGAACAACCCGACGACGATGACCGACACCAGCGGGATCACCACGACCGGCATGACGCCGCGCACACCCTTCGGCACCTTCAGCCGGGTCAGGAAGAGGGCGACGCCACCGGCCGCGAAGCCGGAGACCAGACCGCCGAGGAAGCCGGCGCCCAGCACGTCCGGCCAGCAGGCCGCCGACGATGCCCGGGAACCAGGCCGGGGCGGTCGGCGATCGCGAAGGCGATGTAGCCGGACAGCATCGGCACCAGCATGAAGAAGGAGATCTTGCCGAGGTAGAACAGGATCCCGGCGAATCCGGCCTGCGACAGGATCGCGTCGAAGCTCTGCGCCCTTCGGGAATGCCGCCGGCACGCCGTCCGCGATGTCCGCGTAGGTCACGCCGTCGAAGGTGCCGCCGTAGAGCTTGGTGACGACCTCATCGCCGCCGAACAGGAAGCCGAGGGCGATCAGGATGCCGCCGGCCGCGACGAACGGGATCATGTACGACACACCGGTCATCAGCCACTGCCGGACCCGGGTGCCGACACCGACCTGGCGGGCCGCCGCCGCCGCCCGACGACGGCGGCCGGTGCCGCCGCGGCCAGCGCGGCCGCCTCCGGGGTGCCGGCCTTCGGTGCGTTCTCCACCGCCGCGATGGCGGCTGCCAGCACGGCCTTGGGGTCGTGCACGGCCTTCTTGACGCCGACGTCGACGAAGGGCTTGCCGGCGAACCGGGCCTTGCCCTTCACCTCGAGGTCGGCGGCGTAGATGACGCCGTCCGCGGCCGCGATGATGTCGTCGGACAGCGGAACGGTGCCCGCCGAGCCCTGGGTTTCGACCTGAACTTCGTGACCGAGGTCTTTACCGGTCTGCTCGAGGTTCTCGGCCGCCATGTAGGTGTGCGCAATGCCCGTTGGGCATGACGTCACGGCGACAAACTTCACTGTCCTCCCACCTCTCCCTGAACGTAGTTGGCCACCGACGCTGCGTCGGGGGCGTCGATGATGGTCTGGCGGAACGCGGGGCGCACCAGCCGGCGGGCCAGCGCCGCCAGGATGGTGAGGTGTTCGCTGCCGCCGCCGGCCGGTGCGGCGATCAGGAACACCAGGGTGGCCGGGCCGTCCGGGGCGCCGAAATCGACGCCGGCGGGGACCCGGGCGAGGCCGAGCGACGGCACGGTGACGTGCTCGGAACGGGCGTGCGGCAGACCGATCCCGCCGGGCATGCCGGTGGCCATCTGGGCCTCGCGGGCGGCGACGTCGGCGAGGAAGCCGTCGAGGTCGGTGACCCGGCCGGCGGCCTGCAGCTTCGCGGCGAGTTGCCGGGTGGCATCCGCCTTGTCGGTGGCCACCAGGTCGAGAACGACCAGGTCTTCGGTGATCAGGTCTGTCATGATGCGACGTCCTTTACTGCTTGGAGGGGATCGGGATCGGCGACGACGCGGACCGCGACGGCGCAGGCTTGGGTTTCTTCGGGGCCGGGAACGGTGCTACCGGGTAGCAGGCAGGCGGCCCGGCCCCAGGCCACCGCCCCGGCAAGTCGCTCGGCTGGGGTGCCGACGGTGTGCAGGTAGCCGGACAGCGTGCAGTCGCCGGCACCGACGGTGCTGCGGGGGACCAGCGGGGGACCGCCGGCCCACCACGACCCTTCCGCGGTGATCAACAGGGCGCCGTGGCCGCCCATGCTGACCAGCAGGTCCTTGCAGCCGCGGGCCCGAAGTTCCGCGGCGGCGTCGATCACGTCGCCGACGGTGACCAGGTCGCGGCCGAGGATCTCCTCGAGTTCTTCGAGGTTGGGCTTGACCACGGTCGCGCCGGCGTCGATGGCCGCCGCCAGCGCCGGGCCGGAGGTGTCGATCGCGACCGGCACCCCGACCGCCACCGCGGCCTTGGTGACCTGCGCGTAGAAATCCTCCGGCGCGCCGGCCGGCAGGCTGCCGGCCGCGACCAGCCAACTCGGCCCGCTGCGCAGGGCGTCGTTGACCGCATCGATCAGCGCGGACACCTCCTGTTCGGACAGGGTGGCGCCGGGTTCGTTCAGCTTGGTCGTGGTGCCGTCCTGCTCGACCACCGCGATGTTGGTCCGGATGGCGCCGGTGATCGGCACCGCGACCGTCGTGACCTGTTGCGGCGTCAGCAGTCCGATCATCCGCTGGGCGTCGTCGCCGGCCGGCAGGATGGCCGTGGTGCGGTGGCCGTGCTTGGCCAGCGCCCGGGCCACGTTGACGCCCTTGCCGCCGGCCTCCACCAGCGCCTGGCTGGTGCGTTGCACCTCGCCGCGCTCCAGCACGGTCACCTCGACCGTGTGGTCGAGGCTCGGATTCGGGGTGACGGTGACGACCGGGCCGGCGGCCTGCACTGCGGGGGAGATGTCATGCGCGCAGCACCTCCGGTCCGGCTTCTTCGATCTCTCGGACCATGTCGGCATCCACCTCGCTGTCGGTGATGATCGTGTCGACCTCGGACAGGTCCGACACATGGGCAAAATCGTCACGGCCGAACTTGCTGTGGTCGGCGAGCACCACGGTTCGACGGGCGGAACGCATCAGCGCCCGCTTCACCGCCGCCTCGACGATGTCGGGGGTGGTCAGGCCCCGGGCGGCGCTGATCCCGTTGGTGCCGGCGAACGCGACGTCGGCGAAGACACCGGCGTACTCGCGCTCGGCCCAGCTGCCGACGGCGGCCAGCGTCCCGGGTCGCACCTGCCCGCCGACCAGGTGCAGTGTGATGTTCGGCCGTTCCGCGAGCAGGCCGGCGATCGGCAGCCCGTGCGTGACCACCGTGAACGAGCGGTCGGCGGGCAGGATGTCGGCGAACCGGACGGTGGTGGTGCCGGCATCGATGATGATCGAACCGCCGTCGGGCAGTTGGTCGAGCGCGGCCTTGGCGATCCGGTCCTTCTGAGTGGCGTTCATGCTGAACCGCTCGCTGACCGCCAGTTCCATGCTCAGCCGGTCAACCGGGATGGCGCCGCCGTGCACCCGGCTCAGCACGCCGCGCCGCTCCAGGCTGGTCAGATCCCGGCGGATCGTCTCCGGCGTCACGTCGAAGAGGTCCGCGAGCCCGTTGACCTCGACACGTCCGTCGGAGCGGGCGAGGCCGAGGATGGCCTGCTGCCGTTCCGGTGCGTACATGTCGACTCCGTTGTCGTGCGGTTCGTTGTGTCGGCGCGGTCCCGGGTGGGAGCCGAGCCTGCTGTTGCTGCTAAATCGTGACCCTGCCGACCGAAATCTGCTACTCGGCGGTGTGGTCCCGGACACATGTATATGCGGTCCGGGGCGCCATGTCAACATATTCGGAAGAAGTCGGAAGTCATACGGACTCGCACAGTGTTGGTTTGCCTGCCTTTGGCTACTCCCGCCTCGTTAGTGCCCAAACGGATCGGGCGCGACAAAGGGACCGCGCGTCGAAGATCGGTCCCGCGTGACGACTGGACCGTAGTGGATGACGGGCCGGCCCGCCCGATGTGACACGAGTGACAGAAGTGACTGATGGGAATCGTTACCTGAACGGTCCGCTGGCGGCCGTCAAGACCGGCCGGACCCTGACCAGCGCATGGGACACTGGGACGGCGATGACTACCTCTCTCCCGTTGATCTTCACTGCCCCGCGCCGCGGCGTCCCGCCGGTGCACCTTGCCGACCTCGATCCCGCCGCCCGCCGGGACGCCGTCCGTCGGGCCGGCCAGCCGGCCTTCCGCGCCGACCAACTTGCCCGGCACTACTTCACCGGGCTCACCCGGGACGCCGCCGAGATGACGGACCTGCCCGCGGACGGCCGGGCGGAGTTCGTCGACGCGCTGCTGCCGGAACTGCTCACCGAGGTCCGCTCGCTGGCCTGCGACGCCGGCGACACCCGCAAGACCCTGTGGAAGGCGCACGACGGCACGCTGATCGAGTCGGTGCTGATGCGGTACCCGGACCGGATCACGCTGTGCGTCTCCAGCCAGGCCGGCTGCGGGATGGCCTGCCCGTTCTGCGCCACCGGTCAGGGCGGCCTGCAGCGGAACCTCTCGGCGGCGGAGATCGTCGAGCAGGTCCGGCTGGCCGCCCGAGCGGCCCGCGACGGCGCCATGGGTGAGCCGGGACGGCTGTCCAACGTGGTGTTCATGGGGATGGGCGAGCCGCTGGCCAACTACAAACGGGTGCTGGCCGCGGTCAAGATGATCACCGCGCCCGGCCCGCTCGGGCTGGGCATCTCGGCGCGCTCGGTGACCGTGTCGACGGTCGGTCTCGTCCCCGCCATCGAGCGGCTGACCGCGGAGAAACTTCAAGTGCGGCTTGCGGTCTCGCTGCATACCCCGGACGACGAACTGCGCGACACGCTGGTCCCGGTGAACGACCGCTGGAAGATCGACGAGGTGCTCCGGGCCGCCCGGGCCTACGCCGACACCACCGGCCGTCGGGTGTCGATCGAGTACGCGCTGATCCGGGACATCAACGACCAGCCGTGGCGCGCCGACCTGCTCGGCGAGCTGCTGAAACGGCACCTGGGCCAGCTGGTGCACGTCAACCTGATCCCGCTCAACCCGACCCCCGGCTCGCAGTGGGACGCCTCGCCGAAGCCCGTGCAGGACGAGTTCGTCCGCCGGGTTCGCGCGCAGGGCGTTGCCTGCACCGTCCGCGACACCCGCGGGCAGGAGATCGCCGCCGCCTGCGGGCAGCTCGCCGCCGCGGAGAAGTAGCCCGCGCGGGGCGCCGCACTACCGCCGCGGCCGCGCCGGTGCGACCATCGTGGCCATGACGGCCAGGCGGTGGTTTGCCCGAATCGTCCTCGTGACGGTGCTGGCGGCCGGCGTCGTCGTCGGCCTGACCACCGTCCGGCTCGCGCGGCGGGCGGACACCGCCTCGTTGGCCGGTCGAGATCCGCTCGCCGACGTCCTGCTGCTGGCCGTGGGCTGGGCGCTGATCATCGCCGGCCTCTTCCTGATCCGTCGCGCCGCCGACCGGACCGCTGGGATGCTGCTCGCGGCGGCCGGGTTCGCCTGGTTCATCGCCGATTGGGACAACCAATTCGCGGATTCGCCGAGCCTGTTCACCGCGGGATTGATCGGTGCCGCCGTCTGCCCGGTGCTGGTCGGACACGCCGTGCTGCGCTACCACAGCGGGCCGCTCGACCGCCTTGGCCGGCTCGGCCTGCTGCTCGGATACATCGGAACCGTCATTCATCGGCGGCCTGTTGCCCACCCTGTTCTTCGATCCGGTCGCCCAGGGATGCTCCACCTGTGCCAGCAATGTGCTTGCGGTGCAATCAATCCCGTGGACGGTGGAGTGGCTCGGCCGGGCCGCGGTGCTGCTCGGGCCGATGTGGTGCGGGCTGCTCGTCGTTGCGCTCGGACGGCGGCTGGTCGGAGCATCGCCGGCCGGGCGGCGCCGTGACGGGCCGGTCCTCGTGCCGGGGATCGGCTATCTGGCCGCGGTCGGCAGGAACGTACCTGCTGGCCATTCCGGCCAGCTTCGTGTCGATCACCCCCGCGACTCGCCTGCTGTGGCTGGTCCAGGGCGGCTGCCTGCTGCTGCTCGCGGCCGGCACCGGTTGGCCATCGGTACAGCGGAGGTTGACCCGCGCACGAGTGGCTCGGCTGGTCGTCGACATCGCAGCGGTCCCGCCGGTCGGTGGGCTGAGCAGCATGCTCGCCCGATCGCTGCGGGACCCGTCATTCCTGGTGTTGTACCCGACCGGCGACCACTCGATGGTCGACGCCGGCGGGCACCCGGCCGCTCCCGGTGAGCGGACAAACGCGTACCCGAGTGGTCCGGTCCGGGGACACCGTCGCGGTGCTGGCGCACCGGCCACGGCTGTTCGACGACCCGGCGCTCGCAGCCGAAATCACCGACGGCGGCCCGGCTCGCGCTGGACAACGAGCGCCTGCAGGCACTGACCCGCGCGCAGCTCGACCGACCTACAGGCGTCGCGAGCCCGGATCGTCCGGACCGGGGATGCCGAGCGGCGACGGCTGGAACGTGACCTGCACGACGGCGCCCAGCAACACCTCGTGTCGCTGTCCTTGGCGTTTGCGCTGGCGGCAATCCGCGCCAGCGATCCGGCGGTCGCGGCCAGGCTGAACATCGCCCGCTCCGAGGTCGCGACCGCCCTCGCCGAACTGCGGGTCGCTGGCCCGCGGGATCTATCCGCGGAGCTGGCCGACGAGGGTCTCGGCCGCCGCGTTGCAGACGCTCGCCGAGGGTTCCGCGGTGCCGGTAACGATCGAGCCGATGCCGTCCCGCCGATTCCCGCACGCGGTGGAAGCCGCTGCCTACCAGCTCCTCTCGCGAGTGGTCAGGGACAGTTCGGGCGGCCCCGTCGCGGATCGCCGCGGCCGACGACGATGATCAGCTCCGGATCGAGGCGACGCTCGAGCAGGCCCCTGCCGGACTTGCGGCGCTGGAGGACCGGGTCGGCGCGATCGGTGGCGAACTCCGGCTCGAGTCGCACAGCGGCCGGCGTCAGCGTCCGGGCGGTGCTGCCATGCGGGTGGTGATCGCCGACGACGAGGTACTGCTCCGCGAGGGTCTGTCCACGGCTGCTGGCCGAGGTGGGGATCGACGTCGTCGGGTCGGTCGGTGACGCGCAGGCGCTGCTGCTGGCGGTCGCCCTCGACCGCCCGGACGTCGCGCTGATCGACATCAAGATGCCGCCAACGCACACCGACGAGGGACTGACGGCGGCCATGACCATCCGGGACCAGCACCCGTCGGTCGCGGTCCTGGTGTTGTCGCACTACCTGGATTCCCGGTACGCCCTGCGGCTCCTCGACGCTCACCCCGGGGCGGTGGGATACCTGCTGAAGGAACGGATCTCGGACATCGTCGTGCTGGTCGACGCGCTGCGCCGGGTGGCCGACGGCGAGTGCGTCATCGATCCGACGATCGTCTCCCGATTGCTGCACCGGCCGCGAACCACCGGCAAGCTGGACCGGCTGACCGACCGCGAGCGAGAGGTGCTCGCGCTGATGGCGGAAGGCCATTCGAATCAGGCGCATCTCGGACCGGCTCACGCTCAGTCCCAGGACCGTGGAACGGCACATCGCGCACATCTTCGGCAAGCTCGACCTCGCCGACTCCGACGACCATCACCGCCGCGTTCTGGCCGTGCTGGAAATCCTCCGGACCTGATCCCGGCGACGACCAGTGAGTGCTGACACCCATCCCGAGGCGCCGGGTGAGTGCGACGATCGGCCGGATGGCCACCCGGGTGCTGATCGTCGATGATCATGCCCCGTTCCGCGCCCTGGCCAGGGAACTGCTGGAAATGGACGCGTTCGTCGTGGTCGGCGAGGCCGCTGATGCCGTCGGCGCGATGGCGTTGGCCGTAGAACTCGCGCCCGATCTGGTGCTGCTGGACATCGGCCTGCCGGGTGTCGACGGATTCGAGGTCGCCCGGCTGCTCGCCGCGCTGGATCCCGACGCCGACCGTCGTGTTGATCTCCAGCCGGGACCGTTCCGCGTACCGAACCAGGCTGGCGGACAGTCCGGCGCGGGGGTTCCTGCCGAAGGCGGAACTGTCGGGTGCGGCGCTTGCGGACCTGATCGGGTGAGCCGTGTCGACCGCCGCGTTGGACCTGCTCGTCGGGGTCCTGCTGTGCGTGCTGGGTGGGCTGCCGTTGCTGTTCCGGCGGCGGCCGGCGGTCGGCGCCCTGGTGCTGGCCATCGGAGCCTGTTGGCTCCTGGGGAGCGTCTGGCCCGCGGCGGTTTTCCTGTACCGCGGGCCGCTGGTTCAGCTGCTCGTGTCGTACCCGCGGGGCCGGCCGACCACCCGACTCGCAGCAGGGTGTTGTCGCGCTCGGCTACCTGGATGCGGTGCAACTGATCGGCCGCAGTCACTGGGTGACGGTCGGTCTCGCGGCCGTCGTCACCGGCACCGTGCTTGCCGCTCAACGGCGCGCGTCGGGGGCGGAGCGGCGGGCCCGGCTCACGTCCTCGGTGGTCTGCTCCGTGCTGATGGCGGTGCTCGGTTGTCGGCGCCGCGGCCCGGCTCGCGCGGAGTCGGACGTCGACCCGGAGCTTCTGGTGATCTTCTCGCTGCTGCTCGCTCGCGTCCATGGCCGTGCTGGTCGCCGATGCGATGTGGGGCAGATGGAACCGGTTCGCGATCACCGAATCTGGTGATCGACCTCGGGCGCGCGGAGGACTCCGGCAGCGTGCGGGACAAGCTGGCCCTGGCGCTGGGCGATCCGGCGCTGCAGATCGCCTTCATCGGACCGGACGCCGCGCTGGTGGACGAGGGCGGCCGGCCGGTCCGGTTGCTCGCGGCCGGCCCCGGGCGGGTCCGCACAACCCTGCGGAACAACGGGCAGGACATCGCCGCATCGTGCATGACGTCGGTGCCCTCGACGATCCCGTGCTGCGCGACTCGGTGACCGCGCTGACCAGCATGGCGGTCGCGAATGCTCGCTTGCAGGCCGATCTGCTGGCCCTGGTGGCCAGGGTGGAGACGTCCCGGCGGCGGATCGTCGAGATCGCCGACGACGAGCGCCGGGATCTGGCGGCCGAACTGTCTGCGGGCGCGGACGCCCGACTGGATCGCGTCCGGCGGTTGCTGGATCCCGCGGAGACTGCGTTGGGGTCGCTGCTGGATCAGTCCCGCTCGTCGTTGGCCGACTTTGCCCGCGGGGTCCACCCGAGCGCGCTTGCCGACGGCGGCCTCGCCGTCGCGTGCGCCGAACTGGCCGGTGCGGTGCCGGTGCGAGTGAATCTCGACATCCCGGCCATCCGATTGCCCGCCGCCGTCGAGCTCACCCTGTACTTCGTCTGCGCTGAGGCGCTGACCAACGCGACCAAGTACGCGGGTGCCGCGATCGTCCAGGTGCGAATGGCGGTGTCCAGTGACGTTGTCCGGCTGCTGATCTCGGACGACGGGGTGGGGGGCGCACAACCTGCTGAGCCGGGCAACGGCGGCGGTACCGGGCTGGCGGGGCTGGCCGATCGGCTCGCGGTGGTCGGCGGGACGCTGTCCGTTGACAGCCCACCCGGGGCAGGCACCACGGTGATCGCCGAGGTGCCCCGACGGCCGCGTTGATCGGCCGTCGGGGCATACCCCTCGGATGCGTCAGTTCGGCGTCGTCGGCGCGGTCTGTGGGGTCGATGCGGCCGGGGCGTCGCCGATGCGCGTCCATGGCTTGACATTGACCGGTGACGGATACTGCCCCGGCTGCAGATGTTGGTTGGATCCACTGCAAGGACAGCTGGTCGTGATAGATGCTCCAGGTCCAGGTGTCCACTTCACCGGCCCGTCGGTGGGCGTGACCGTCCGGGCCTGTGCCCTCGCCGCCTTCGAAGATCATGTTCAGCACATTTCCGTCGACGGTGAACGTTCCGTCAGCAGTGGTCTGGGTGGCCCCGCTGGTCTGGCGTCTCGGTGAACCGACCGTTGCTGAAGACCCTTTCCCAGGTTCCGTAGTTGCCCCCGTTCGCGTTGTCGGCGGGTTCGCCGAAGTCGATGAGCTCCTGTTTGGTTGTCATCATCTCGTAGCGTCCGTCGATCGGACTCGCGACCGCTGTGGTTGACGAAGACGTTGTCAGGGCAGCGGATGGGAGATTGGCGCAGTCCGGCACGCCTTGCGGCTCGGTGTCGGCGGTCGCGCGCATGGCCTGGATTCTCTGCAGGAATTTCTTGGTCTGCTCGTCCGCGGACAGCCAATCGATGACCGGCGAGAACGCCTGCCGAAACTGCTGCAATTGATCCTGATTGGCGACCAGCATCGTCAGTCTGCCCCGATGACAGATTTCTCGGAGGTCGTCGGCGGCAATCTTCAGTTGTAGCCGCGAGGCGGCCGGCAGCGCCTGCTGGGCCGCGCTGGTCAACAGATGTTGTTGCTCATCGGTCAGCGCAGTGAATTTTGCCGTGTTGAAGACGATGACCTGCGCTCGTGGCCAGAGATTGACGTTGGTGTCCAGCGTCTGCACGTTGGAGTAATCGGGATTGCCGATGACCCCGAGCTGCCCTTCGAGGCCGTCGAGCCCTTGCACGTTGCCGGTGTCGTAGTTCGTCTGGACCGGAATGCCGCCGAGTGCCCGGATGCTGCGGTCCGCGACCGCACCCGGGCTGATAGCGATCTTCAGATTCTGCATGTCGCCAGGGGCCAACAGATTCGAATTGGCGCCGCCCAGCTTCCGCAGCGGACCCGGCAGCATCCCGATGCCGGTGAGACCGAGTGGTGCGACACCACCGAGCATTTCGGCTGCTATGGGGTCGCGCGAGCACGGCGTCCTGCAGAGCGTACGAATCAATCACCATGGGGGCAATGAGCGCGTCGAAGCTGTTGACCCCGGCGTCGTGCCATGCCCGCAGCGGTACGACCGCGAAGTCAGTAGCGCCGGACCGGACCGCCTCGATCGATTCCGCTTCTCCGGTGAGCGAGTCGACGTGCCAATACGCCCTCCAGTTCGACCGTCATCGACCCGCCCGACAGTTCCGCGACCTGATCGACGAACGGCTGGGCCTCATCGCTGGGGCGCACACCGATGCCCTTCAGTACCAGCGGACCTGCGGTGAGATCACCACCGGCCTTGTCCACCGGTGCCCCGCACCCGCCAAGAACGACCACTCCGACGACCACCCCGGCAAGCACGCGGATCGCGCTTGTTCTGACCATGGACGCCACCTCCTCACGACTCCAGGCTCACGCTAGGAATCGCAGGTCCCGGGCACGTCGGGGTCACCACGACATCGTCCACCCGACGGATAGGGGCAGGCACTCACCGGGCAGGGCAGACACAACGGGGGACCGCTGGAGGTCAGGGGCGGCGGGCGCGTTCCTTCTTCCATGCCCGGCGCCGCATGATCAACCAGACGGCCATCAGCCCCGCGATGACCAGCAGCCACTAGTCCTCGACCTTCGACTCCTGATTGCCGAAGATCAACAGCACCAGGCCGGCGACGCCGAGCCAGAGCAGAAACGCAGAACCCCGGGGGGCCATGTCCTGCCACGAGCCGTGCCAGCCCCACTCCTCGCTGGGTGCGTCGGGGTTGTACGAGACGACGGCCCCCTGCTGAACCCGCGCGACGGCGCCGTGGCCATCGTCGGGTTCGCCCGCTCCGGAGCGGTGCTCAAGTGACGTGCCGGCCACGGGCCCTCCCGATCATGGTTGCTGGTCCGGGTTCATCTTGACACGCGCCGTGTGGGAGCGGCGCGGTGGGCGCGCTCGCGTCGGGCGGCCTGCCGGTCCGGGAGGGATCACGCCGCCGGTTTGCGGGTCAGTTCCACGACCGCGGTCACCGTGCGCTCGCCGTCGGCGGTGGTGGCCGCCACGTCCAGGTGGCCCTGCGTCGGCGTCACCCAGCCGGACATCCTCGACCCGGCCGCGAGCGTCCTCGGTACCCGGACGGTGCCCCCGGATTCGCACGGTTGCAGGTCGGTCTCGTTGTCCACCAACAGATTTGGCGGCAGCGCGCCGGACACCGGTTGGTCGTCGATCAGCACCCCGGAGATCGTCGTCCGGCTCTCGCCGCTCGGCCCGACCGATCGGCCGGTGGTCAGCCACCACCACCGCTGCGCCTGTCCCGACCGGTCGGTGGATGCGGAATAGATCGACAGCCCCGGGATGTCCGCCGGGGTGATGCCGAGCGTCATCGAGATCGGGTTCGGATCGTCGAACGGCCCGGTGCCCAGCACCGGGCCCTGCAGGGCCAGGTCGGCGGTCCGGGTGTACGACGACGTTCCGCCGGTCGCGGCGCAGCGCCCGAGCACGGTGATGGTCATGTCGGCCGTTCCGGTCCAGGCCGCCGGCAACCGCAACCCGGTGCCGGGCAGCGTGGGTGCCGTCGTCGTCACCGACGTCGAGCGATCGGCCCCTGGGTGGCGCTTCCGGCCTGTCCACCGGGATCGGTGGCGCCGTCATCGAGTCGAGTGGTGCTGCCGGACGGTGCGGGTCCGTCGGTTGCCGTGCCGCCGGCGGCGGTTGGCCGCGGCGACTCGGATGCCGACGCACTCGGCGCCGGAGTGGATGACGAGGCCGGGCTCTGGCCGGTGATCTGGATCAAGCCCCACACCACGACGACCGAGCAGACCAACGCGACCACCATGATCACCGTCACCCAACGGGTGCTCAGGGTGTTGCGGGCGGCCATCAGGCCAGTATGAGCGCCGCGGGCGGCGACCCCCTCGATCGTCGGTCGACCCGGTCCGGCGAGTCCGGGCCGGATTCGCGCGCACGCGGTCGCAGCGAGGATTCGGGTGTCGCAGCGAGGAACGCCGCTGTCGCAGCGACGAACGCCGCTGTCTCAGCGAGGATCGCCGACGTGTTCGCGGATAGCCGGTGCGGCACCCCGGGCGGGGCAAGTGGAGGACAATGGCCCGGTGACGTCAACCCCCGCGCCCGGT
Source organism: uncultured Actinomycetota bacterium (assembly GCA_963695045.1). Lineage (GTDB taxonomy): Bacteria > Actinomycetota > Actinomycetes > Mycobacteriales > Nakamurellaceae > Nakamurella. The sequence continues at coordinate 720,671 of CAVOFW010000011.1, read as the reverse complement.
TCGGCACCCGCCGTCCCGGTCGGGGCCGCGCGTCGCCGGGTCATCCTGCTCGGGTCCACCGGATCGATCGGCACCCAGGCGCTGGACGTGATCGCCGCCCATCCCGAGGAGTTCGAGGTGGTCGGGCTGGCCGCCGGCGGTGCGCATCCGGAGCTGTTCGCGGCCCAGGCGGCGGCTCATCCCGCTGCCGCGCTGGCCCTGGCCGGTGCCCCCGACCAGGCATTTCTCGCCGGCCTCGGCCGACGGCCGGGCGCCGTGATCACCGGCCCGCGGGCCGCCACCGAGCTGGTGGAATCCACCGACGCCGACATCGTGCTGAACGGGATCACCGGATCCATCGGGCTGGAGCCGACCCTGGCGGCGCTGCGGGCCGGCCGGATCCTGGCGCTGGCCAACAAGGAATCGCTGGTCGCCGGCGGGTCGCTGGTGGTCGACGCGGCCGCACCGGGGCAGATCGTGCCGGTCGATTCCGAACACAGCGCGCTGGCGCAATGCCTGCGCAGCGGCACCGCGGCCGAGGTCGCCCGGCTGGTCGTCACCGCATCGGGTGGACCCTTCCGGGGACGCAGCGCCGCCCAGATGGCCGACGTCACCGCGGCGCAGGCGCTCGCGCACCCGACCTGGGCGATGGGCCCGGTGGTCACCATCAACTCCGCGACCCTGGTGAACAAGGGGCTCGAGGTGATCGAGGCGCACCTGCTGTTCGGCATCCCGTACGAGCGGATCGAGGTGGTCGTGCACCCGCAGTCGGTCATCCATTCGATGGTCACCTTCGTCGACGGGTCGACCATCGCCCAGGCCAGCCCGCCGGACATGCGGCTGCCGATCGCGCTGGCGCTGGCCTGGCCGCGCCGGCTGGATCGGGTGGCCGCTGCCTGCGACTTCACCGCCGCCACCGGCTGGACCTTCGAACCCGTCGACCGGGACGCGTTTCCCGCGCTGGACGTCGCGATCGCCGCCGGGATGGCCGGCGGCACCGTGCCGGCGGCGTTCAATGCGGCGAACGAGGAGGCCGTTGACGCGTTCCGTCACGGTCACCTGCGTTTCACAGGTATTTCCGATCTGCTGTCCCGCATCCTGGACGAAGCTGACCACGTTCGGAGCAACCCGCGGGACGTGCACGACGTCTGGGCCACGGAAGACTGGGCCCGGGTGCGGGCCCGGGAAATGATCGGATCAATGGCCACCGGCTCGACCGGCAAACAGGCCTCGACTGTGTGGGTGGGGGCGTCGGGCTAGATGTGGACCGTCATCGGCATTGTGCTGTTCGCGTTCGCGTTGCTGTTTTCCATCGCGTGGCACGAGCTTGGGCACCTCACCTTCGCCAAGCTCTTCAATGTCCGCACCACCCAGTACATGATCGGGTTCGGCAAGACGGTCTGGTCCAAGCAGGTCGGCGAGACCGAGTACGGCTACAAGGCGATCCCGCTCGGCGGCTACATCCGGATGATCGGCATGGTGCCGCCGGGGAAGGATGGCCGGCAGAAGATCAGCACCACCGCCATGGGCCCGGCCGGCATGGTCCGCAACATCGTGGAGGAGACCCGGGCCGGGGACCGGTCGCAGGTGACCGCCGAGGACGACGGCCGGCAGTTCTACCAGTTGGACCCGCCCAAGCGGATCGTGATCATGGCCGCCGGTCCGTTGATGAACCTGATCCTGGCGGTCGGCATCTTCGGCGTGCTGATGGTCGGCATCGGGGTCCCCACCCAGACCACCACCGTGTCCAGCGTGAGCCAGTGCATCATCCCGGCCGCCGCGGCCGGGGCCACCCAGCAGACCGAGTGCACCGCGAGCGACGCCGCGACCCCGGCGGCCATCGCCGGCCTGTTGCCGGGCGACACCATCGTCGGTTTCGACGGCACCCCGGTGACCAGCTGGACCCAACTGACCGAGCTGATCAGGGCCTCCGCCGGGATGACGGTGCAGCTGGACTACCTGCGGGACGGCCAGCAGGTCACCAAGGCCGTCGCGATCGTGCCCAACCAGCGCGCCGTGTTCGACGACAAGGGCGACCAGATCGGCGTCACCACCGCCGGATTCCTCGGGATCTCGCCGACCTCGCCCTACGTGCAGCAATCGATCGGCTCGGCCATCGGCCGCACCGGCGACTTCATCGGCGCCGCGGCGCAGGCCGTGGTCGGGATCCCGGCACGCATCCCGGCGCTGTGGAACGCGATCTTCAGTGACGCCCCGCGCGACCTGAACTCACCGGTCGGCATCGTCGGCGCCGGCCGGATCGGCGGCGAGATCCTCGATTCGGCCAACACCAGCACCACCGACAAGTTCGTGCTGTTCCTCAACCTGGTCGCCGGGTTCAACATGAGCCTGTTCCTGCTGAACATGCTGCCGCTGCTGCCGCTGGACGGCGGGCACATCCTCGGCGCGATGATCGAATGGGTCCGCAAGGGCTGGGCATCACTGCGGCACAAGAAGGATCCGGGCCCGTTCGACGTGGCCAAGCTGATGCCGATCGCCTATGTGGTGGCATTGTTGTTCCTGGGGCTGACCGCGCTGACGCTCGTCGCCGACATCGTCAACCCGGTCAAGCTGTTCGGCTGAGCCAGCCGCCGCTCGCCACTCCTGAAGACTCCCGAAACCAGAAAGCCGCCAGCACATGTCCGTCACCGCCCCGTCCGGCTCGTCGCCCTGTGATCGGCCTGGGTCTGCCGAGCATGCCCGCGGACCGGGTGGTGCCCGTGCTCGCCCCGCGCCGCAAGACCCGGCAACTCGATGTCGGCGGCGTCGGCGTCGGCAGCGAGTCACCGGTCTCGGTGCAGTCGATGACCACCACCGTCACCGCCGACATCAACGCCACCCTGCAGCAGATCGCCGAGCTGACCGCGTCCGGCTGCCAGATCGTCCGGGTCGCGGTGCCCACCAACGACGACGCCGAGGCGTTGGCCGTCATCGCCCGCAAGTCGCAGCTGCCGGTGATCGCCGACATCCACTTCCAGCCCAAGTACGTGTTCGCCGCGATCGACGCCGGCTGCGCCGCGGTCCGGGTGAATCCGGGCAACATCAAGGCGTTCGACGACAAGGTCGGCGAGATCGCCAGGGCCGCCAAGGATCACGGCACGCCCGATCCGGATCGGGGTGAACGCCGGCTCGCTGGACAAGCGGCTGCTGGCCAAGTACGGCAAGGCCACCCCGGAGGCCCTGGTCGAGTCGGCGCTCTGGGAGTGCTCGCTGTTCGAGGAGCACGACTTCCGCGACATCAAGATCTCGGTCAAGCACAACGACCCGGTGATCATGGTGCGGGCCTACGAGTTGCTGGCCGCAGCAGTGCGACTACCCGCTGCATCTGGGCGTGACGGAGGCCGGTCCGACGTTCCAGGGCACCATCAAGTCCGCGGTCGCGTTCGGCGCGCTGCTGTCCAGGGGCATCGGCGACACCATCCGGGTATCGCTGTCCGCGCCGCCGGTCGAGGAGGTCAAGGTCGGCCTGCAGATCCTGGAGTCGCTGAACCTGCGCGAGCGCGGCCTGGAGATCGTCTCCTGCCCGTCCTGCGGTCGGGCCCAGGTGGACGTCTACACGCTGGCCGAGCGGGTCAGCGCCGGGCTCGAGGGCCTGGACGTGCCGCTGCGGGTGGCCGTCATGGGGTGTGTGGTGAACGGGCCGGGGGAGGCCGGGAGGCCGACCTCGGGGTGGCGTCCGGCAACGGCAAGGGCCAGATCTTCGTCAAGGGCGAGGTGATCAAGACGGTGCCGGAGTCGCAGATCGTCGAGACCCTGATCGAAGAGGCGATGCGGCTGGCCGACGCGATGCGGGACGCCGGCGCGGTCAGCGGCGAACCGACGGTCACCCTGGCCTGACGGCGGCATTCTCGGGCGCAGTGATCGGCGATTTCGGGGGGCAATGCCGGTTGCCGGCGTGACGTCTCGCGGCGGGTCGAGGGTTGCCGGACGCGGCGTGGCATTGTGTGCTGGAGAGATCCCTCCGATCCGTGAAGGCAGTCCAGTTCATGTCCTGTCCCGCCCCGCCGAGGTCGATGCCGCGCTGCCGTCGCGCCCCGCTCCGGACGCGGCCGGTGCCCCCGTGCTGACCGCCAGCTTCGCCCGCGTGCTCGGGCCTGGTCATTCCGCGCAGGTGTCCAGGGTGCTGTCCGCCGACCCGGTGGCGTCGTGCATGGTGGCGGCCCGGTACGAACAGGTCGGCATGAACGAGGCCGCCATGGGTGGCCAGTTCTGGGGCGTCGGCGGCGGCCGTGACGGCCTGCTCTTCGCCGGCGCGTCGATGGTGCCGCTGGCCGGGGATTCGTCGGCCATCCGGTCGTTCGCCCACGTGGCGGCCCGCCGCGGGCGAAAGTGCGCCACCATCCTCGGTCCGGCCGACCTGGTGCTGCCGCTGTGGGAGCGCCTGGAACCCCGGTGGGGACCGGCCCGCGACGTGCGCACCGACCAGCCGCTGATGGCCTGCACCACCGACCCGCTCGGCCCGATCGACCCGCAGGTCCGGCTGGTCCGGCCCGACGAACTGGAGGCCTACTTCCCGTCCGCGGTGGCGATGTTCACCGAGGAGGTCGGCGTCGATCCCAGGATGGGCGACAGCGGGCGCGGCTACCGCGCCCGGATCGCCGAGCTGATCCGTTCCCGCCGGGCCTACGCGCGGTTCGACGGCGAGACGGTGATGTTCAAGGCCGAGGTCGGCTCGCTGTCCAACAGCGTGGCCCTGATCCAGGGCGTCTGGGTGCACCCCCAACTGCGCGGTCGGGGCCTCGCGGCGCCGGCGATGGCGGCCGTCGTGCAGTCGATCCGCCGCGATCTGCGCAGGACGCCGAGCCTGTACGTCAACCAGTACAACCGGCCCGCCCGGCGCACCTACGACCGGATCGGGTTCACCCAGGTCGGCACGTTCGCCTCGGTGCTGTTCTGACCGTGCCGTGACGGCCGAGCCGATCCCCCGCGCCGGCCTCGTGCCCGGCGATCCCCGCCGCCGCGCGGATCATCGAGCCGCGCGCGGACGAACTCGCATGAAAATGTTGCGGCTGGGACAGGAGTCGCCGACTTCGGCCGCGCGGCTGTGGCGGATGAGCCGATTCCGCGCTAGCCTCACTAGATAGCTAGTGAGGTGGTGAGGTTGATCGAGTATCGCATCGACCGGCGCTCGGGCGTCGCGCCCTACATGCAGATCGTGCAGCAGACCCGTCACGCCGTGCGACTCGGTCTGCTCGTACCCGGCGACAAGTTGCCGACGGCGCGCGAGGTCGTGGCGTCCACCGCGATCAACCCGAACACGGTGCTCAAGGCCTACCGGGAACTCGAGCACGAGGGTCTGGTCGACAGCAGGGCGGGGGTTGGCTCGTTCGTGCGGCGAACCCTTGGTCGGCTGGAGGCCAGCCTGGAGTCGCCGTTGGGCAACGAACTGCGCGCGTGGATGCGGCGCGCCAGGGACGCCGAGCTGGAGCGGGTCGACGTAGAGGCACTGGTGAAGGCCGTCACGGACGAGATCTTCGACGACGCCGGCCGATCAGACAACGAGAGGTGAAGCGATGAACCAACCGAATACCGCCCTCGAAGCAATCGGCCTCGGCAAGAGATATCGACGCGGTTGGGCACTTCAGGATTGTTCCTTTTCCCTGCCGGCCGAAACGGTGGTCGCGCTGGTCGGTCCGAACGGCGCCGGCAAATCCACCCTGATGGCCTTGGCCGCGGGCATTCTTGCGCCGACGACGGGTGTCATCAAGGTATTGGGTGATTCGATCGGGCATCGCGGGCCGCACCCGAAACTGGCATTCCTTTCCCAGGACCGACCGCTCTACCAAAGATTCTCGGTCGACGAGATGCTGCATTTCGGACGGTCGATGAATGATCATTTCGACGATCACTATGCACGGCGGCTGATCACGGAATCCGACATTCCGCTGACGGCGCGTACCGGCACCCTGTCCGGAGGGCAACGCACCAGGCTCGCGCTGGCGCTCGCCCTGGGACGTCGCCCGGCCGTACTGCTGCTCGATGAGCCCTTGGCGGCGCTGGACCCGTTGGCCCGCACTCAGGTGATGCAGACACTGATGGCCGAAGTGGTCGACACCGGCATCACCGTCGTGATGTCGTCGCATGTGATCGCCGACATCGAGGACGCGGCCGAACACCTCCTGTTGCTCACCGGTGGACGGTTGCGGCTCGACGGCCGGGTTGACGGACCTGCTCGCCGAACACTGGATCGCCGCCGGCCCGGTTGACGACGACCGTGACTGGATCGCCGCCGGTTCGGTGGTGGAGAGCAGAGCGACCGCAAGGCAAGTGACCACCATGGTGCGCGATCGAGAACTACGGGCGCCTGACCGTTGGACCCAGGACAATCCGACGCTGCAGGAATTGGTGCTGGCCTACCTGCGTGCGGAGGGGTCGGCATCGCCCGCGGAAAAGGGCCAAACGGGAATGGGCCATCGGGAAATGGACCCGAGGCAAATGGGCCCGAGGGAAATGGGAACAGTGTCATGAGCGAGATCTCGATGCAGGGCGGCTCGATTGCCGCCGCGACCGCGAGGCCACGATCGAGTAGCCACGTGACCTGGGTTGCCTGGCGACAACAACGATTCCAGGTGTTGGTCAGTCTGTCGTTGATCGGTGTGGTCGGCACTTGGTCTGGTTTTCCTGCGGCTGAACGTCGTCGGGGCCCTGCAGGAAGCCGGTGTGCAGGATTGCGGCGACATCGCCGCGTTCTGTGCGAGTCCCGGGTTCGACTCCGTGGTGGACCGTTACGGCGGGATCGCGTCCATCGTCCCGCTGATCATGCTGATAGCTCCCGCCATTGCTGGGTGCGTTCGCCGGCGGTGCGCTGTTCGCCCGCGAATACGAACAGGGCACCCAGATCCTGGCGCTCACCCAATCGGTCGGACCGGTGCGGTGGTGGGCGACCAAGACGGCGGTGGCCGGCGTGCCGGTAGCCCTTGGGTTGCTGGCCCTTGGCCTGGTCAACACCTGGGCGATGCAGCCGATGGCCGCGTTCGTGGCCAGGTCGATGATCACTCCCGGATTCGAGACGCGGGGCGTCACGCCGGCCGCGTACTTCATCCTGGCGTTCGCCATCGCGGTGACGGTGGGCATCCTGGTCCGCAACACCGCGGCCGCGATCGGCACGACGATCGCGCGTCTACATCGCGTGCCTGTTGGTGCTCGGCTTCTTCCGGCCGAACTACCTGACCCCGGTCGAGTTGGTCGAGCCGTACCCGCCGGTGGAGCGGCACGGCGGAACCGATGGATGCGGACTTCATCGATGCGTGGGTCGTGGACGAGTACCTCGTCGATGCCTCCGGTCGACGAGGTCACCCTCGGCCTGGGGGAGTGCTCCGATCCGCGGACCGCCTATGCATGCCTGGTCGAGCAGGGTGTGGCCGGCTACCTGTATCCGCTATCAGCCGGTCGACCGGTACTGGTCGATCCAGGCCATCGAGGCAGGTCTCGCGGTGCTGGCCGGTGCGGCGATTCTGGCCGCTGGGTGTCGTTCGGCTGCGCCGCCGCGGCGTCTAGAACGAATCGCCACGGGAACCGCGTTCCGAGGCCGGGACTGGCCGGCGTCAGCCGCGGGCCATCTCGTCGACGCACACGGTGACCGCCAGGATGAAGGCCTGATCCTCGCCGGCCCCGATCTCCACCCCGTAGGTGTCGCGGACCCGGAACCACTTCTTGGAAATGGTCGCGATGGTCTCCCCGTCGCGTTCGATCTCGTACTCGTGGTCGACGAAATTGCCGTGTGCGTGCAGCTTCTCGCCGTTGTCCGGGTCGATCGTGTACCGGTCGCGGATCCCCAGCATGGCCTTGTGCACGGTCGCGCTGGTCCCGCCGCATTCGATCTTCATCTTGTCCCGGACGCTGAGCTTGCGCTCCTGGATCTTCGCCAGCTCGGCGCCGTTCGGGTCTTCCAGGATGAAGGTCTGGCGCAGCCGGACCGCCTTGCCGTTGACCTTGTAGACCTTGTTGCCGGATTCGTCCTCGATCCAGAAGTCATCGCCGATCGCCAGCAGCTTCTCGCGCATCTGGTAGTGCACCACCGCCGGTGCGTCGTGATGGTGTCGAAGCAGTCCCATAGCCGCTCACTTTCTCTCGCCGCGCATGCTCGGTCGAGACTGCGGGATCAGCACCCATCGGCCCGCCGAGAACGATCGTGACGACCGATCGCCGGGACGGCATCACCTTGGGCGGATGAGATGGTTCCGATGTCGCGCCGGAGTGCTTCGGCAGCGGACGATCATCGCTCCGAGGGGTGAGGAAAGCGGACAGAAGTGTCGCAATCGAGCGCCCGAGCGCAGTAGGGTGACCAGTGAGCTACTAAGGGTGCGATCCCTGGTAGCGGCGCTTCACGAGCAGGCTCAGAAAGCGGGCGTGCCGTGGGGATTGATGTCCGAGGGGTGGGACAGTGACAGCGACGCTAGGCGTCCAGTCGGTCAAGGCACACCGTGGGTACCGGCACGAGGCCTTGATGTACAGCGGCAGCCAGGGATTCCTGGACGCGGTGGTGCCGTTCATCCGGGACGGCCTCGAGCGTGGCCAGCCGATCATGGTGGCGGTGGTCAAGGCCCGGATCGACGCGTTGCGGTGTGTGCTCGGTGACGATGCCGAGCGGGTCGAGTTCGTGGATATGGCTGCCCTCGGCGGCAACCCGGCCAGGATCATCCCCGCGTGGCGGTCATTCGTGGAGCGGCACGGCGCGGAGGGCGCCCCGATCCGCGGCGTGGGCGAGCCGGTGTGGGCCGGTCGACGGCGGGCCGAAATCGAGGAATGCCAGTTTCACGAGGCGTTGCTGAATCTGGCCATCGCCCCGGACGTCCCGCTCTGGCTGCTCTGCCCGTACGACATCGATCAGTTGCCGGCCGAGGTGCTGGACGAGGCCCATCGGAGCCATCCCGCGATCGTCGAGGGCGATCGCTACCGCGGTAGCACCACCTACGGCGGTGCGTACCATGTCGGGGCCATGTTCGGCCGCGAACTTCCGCCGCCTGCGGGCCCGGTGCGGAACATGGTCGTCACCGGTAACGACGGCCACCAGGTCGCGGATTGGGTGCGCCGGTGGGCCGAGGCGTCGGGGTTGAGTCCGCAGCGATCGGGGCGACTGGCTGCCGCCATGCGAGCCATCACCCAGGCCAACGTCAACCGACCGGGACGCAGCGAGGTGCTGCAGATCTGGCAGGACGGGGCCGCGCTGGTCTGCCAGATCCACGACGCCGGTCATGTGCAGGATCCGCTGATCGGCCGCCGCCCGGACGGTCAGGACAATCCTCGCGGGCGGGCTCTCCGGCTGGCCAACGAACTGTGCGATCTGGTGCAGGTCCGCTCCGGTGCGGCCGGGACGACGGTCCGGGTGCATACCTGGCTGTCCTGATGCGGCGCGGGCTGACCGGGCCGCGTCGGTCCGCCCGCGTGTCGGGTCAGGCGAGATCCGGGCTCGGCACCGGATGTGCCGTCCAGTTCGACCTTCTCGTGCAGGACGCGGCCGCCCGGGTGAGCCAACGCGATCAGGAACGACACCGCGAGCACGATCGCCATCCCGATCAGCACCGCCTGGGTCGCCACCGCGAAATCGCTCGCCACCGCTGCGCCGATCTGCTGCGCCGACCGCGGCCGGCACGCCGGCGAGGTCCGCGGAGCTCGCCCCGCCGCTGCCGCCGCCGGCCGCCGCCGATCGCGGCGAGTTCCGCTGCCCGGTCGGGTGGCAGCCCGAAGCCCTCGAACGAGGTGGTCAGCCGATCGGCGAAGACATTGCCGAGCACGTGCCCAGGACCGCCAGGCCCAGTGCCGAACCGTAGTTGCGGACCGTCTGGGTGATGCCGGTGACTTCGCCGTAGGACGCATTGATCGCCCGATTGGTGGCGTCCGTGCTGGCCGGGCCGAGCAGCAGGCCGATCCCGGCGCCGGCGATCAGGATCGCCCACCACTGCGCGCCGAGGCTCAAGTCGGTCAACTTCCAGGCCCACAAGCCGAACCCGACCGCACCCAGCGCGCTGCCGACCACGATGGACGGCTTGGCGCCGCGTTGGTCCAGGATTCGGCCGCCGACCTGGGCGGCGGGCGCGAAGCCGCCGAAGAACAACAGCAGGTACAGCCCGGCGTTGTTCGCGTCGTAGCCGAGGGATACCTGCGAGTAGACGCTGGCGAAGAAGAACACCGGGACGAAGGCGACCATCGAGAAGAACAGCACCGCGTTGTCGACGGAGAAGGCCCGGTCGGTGAAGATCCTGATCTTGATCAGCGGCACCGGCGTTCGCAGCTCCACGAACACGAAGACGACCAGCACGAGCAGGCCGCCGGTGATGCAGGCCCAGGTCTTCGAGATCGCCCCACCCCCAGCTGGAAGCCTGCTCGAATCCGTACACGCTCAATGCCATCCCGGCCGCGACCAGCGCAGCGCCGCGCCAGTCGATCCGGTCCCGTCGTGGTGCGGAGTGATGCCCGCCATCAGGGTCAACACGACGGCCAGCACGGCGACCGGGATGTTGATCCAGAAGATCGCCCGCCAGGTCCATTGGGTGAGGTATCCGCCGGCGATCGGACCGATCGCGGTCAGTCCGCCGCTCACCCCGAAGAAGATCGCCAGTGCCCGGCCGCGTTCACGCAACGGGAACGCGGAGACGACGACCGCGAGCGCGGCCGGGATCATCAAAGCGGCCGACAGCCCCTGGATGGCCCGGAAGACGATGATCCACGCCTCGGCGTACGACCCCTTCGGGGTGAATCCGCAGAGTGCGGAGGCGCCCGCGAAACCGACGATGCCGACCAGCACGACCCGCCTGGAGCCCAGGACGTCGGCGAGCCGGCCGCCCAGCGCGAACCCGGCGGCGAGCGCCAGGATGTAGGCGTTGATCACCCACTGCACGCCGCTGCGGCTCAGGTCCAGCTCCTGCGCGATGTTCGGGCTGGCGATCGCCACGATGGTCTGGTCGATGAAGGTCATCGCGACCGCGAACAGCATGGCGGTGAGGGCCAACCCCTTCGATCTCGCCGTGGTGGGTGGACCCGCACGGGCCGGGTGTGCTGGACGTCATGGTCGGTCCCTTGTGCCGATTGAGTGACTCGAACTTGCCGCTTGGCGTTGCTCGGCACGGTGATGATGACATGGGCCTCCGACAGTCGGCCTGAAGATCCACTTGGCATGGTGTGGCCGGCGCCCCGCAGCGCCGCTCCGAAGTGATTCCGGACGCCGTCGGCCCGATGGTGATGGGCCGCAGGTCGAGCTATCGGATCGCGACGCTCCGGTCGGCAACTCACGGGCACTGTCGGGGTGGCCCTGGAATACTGGGGCCATGATGTTCCCTGCCGGTGGTCGACCCGCTCGTGGTCGCCGACTGCGCGCGCTGACCGCGCTGCTGCTGGCGTTCGTGCTCGCGGCCGCGTGCACCAGCGGGCCACCGGCGGACACCGCGCCCGGGACCGGACCAGCGGATCGCCGCGTTCATCTCGGCCTGGCAGCAGAACAACCCGGACGCCGCCGCGGATTTCACGTCGGACCCGGCCGCGGCGTCGGTGATGCTGGGCGAGGTGACCAGCAACCTGCGCCCCGACTCGTTGACCATCAGCACCGGCGCGATCACCAGGCCGACCCAGGACACCGCGACCACCACCGCGACCTACACCTGGGTCAGCTGCCGGACGCGGGCACCTGGTCGTATCCGGCGACCTGGACCTGGCAGCGCGCGTCGGCGAACGCCGACTGGGTGTTGGAGTGGTCGCCGACGGTGATCCACCCCAAACTCGGTGAACGACAGACGTTGGCGGTCAGGACGACCGAGGCCGAGCAAGGGGTGATGGTCGACCGCAACAACAATCAGATCGTCTCGCCGATCCGGGTCTACTCGGTGGTGCTGTTGCCCGGTCAGGTGCCCGACCTCGCGGCGACGGCCGCCGCACTGGCACCGGTGCTGTCGCCCGCTGGACCCCACCATCACGGCCGACAGCATCGTGGCCGGCGCGACCGCCGCGGCCACCCCGACCAGCCAGTCGCCCGCGGCGAGCGACGCTCGGCGCCGCAGGCCTCCGCGGCCGATGCGGCGCCGACGGGGTCGGCGGCCGGCGCCGAGCCGACGGGTTCGACGGCTGGCTCGGCGGATCCGGGCAACATCGGCTACACGGTGATCAACCTGCGGGAGGCGGACTACCTCAAGGTCAAGGCCCAGCTCGACGCGATCCCCGGGCTGAGCTTTCCGTCCGAGGTGCGCAACCTGCCGCCCACCAGGGATTTCGCCCGCGCCCTGCTGGGCCAGGTGACCCCGGTCGCGGCCGCCAAGATGCAGGGCACGGGCGGCTGGAAGGTGATCATCGTCGACACCACCGGCGGCGCGCTGGAGACCCTGGAGGATCATCCGGCGGTCGCCGGGCGAGCGCGTGGTGCTGACCCTGGACAGCAGCCTGCAGCAGGCCGCCGAGGCGGCGCTGGCCCCCATTCCGCAGCCCGCCGTGCTGCTGGTCATGCAGCCCTCGATCGGGCGAGCTGCTGGCCGTCGCGCAGAACTCCGCGGCGAACGCGCAGGGCACTCCCGCGCTTGACCGGCCAGTACCCGCCGGGTTCGACGTTCAAGGTGGTGACCGCAACCGCCGGCCTGAGTCAGGGGCTGATCGCGCCGGGTCAGCCGGTCGACTGTCCCGGCGTCTTCGAGATCGACGGCCGTGCCATCCACAATTCACACGACTTCGCGCTCGGCACCGTCGACTCCACGCTGGCGTTCGCGAAGTCCTGCAACACCACCTTCGCCAGCGTGTCCACCCAGCTGCCGGCGGACGCGCTGCCCGCCGCGGCATCCGACTACGGCATCGGCCTCGACTTCGTGATGGAGGGCGCCACCACCCTGACCGGCAAGGTGCCGGACGCCGCCGACCAACGTTCAGAAGGCCGAGAACGGGTTCGGCCAGGGTCAGGTGCTGATCACCCCGTTCTCCGCCGTGCTGATGGCGGCCACCGCTGCGCACGGCAGCATGCCGATGCCGGTGCTGATCCGGGGAACAACGACCACCGTGGACAAGCCGGCTCCGGCCCGCACGCCACAGGTCACCCAGGCCGTTCAGACCTACATGCGGGCGGTGGTGCAGGAGGGGACGGCGGTCCAACTGCAGGACTTCGGCGATGTCTACGCCAAGACCGGCACCGCGGAGTTCACCGCCGACGACGGCGCGACGCACGCCCATGCCTGGACGGTGGGTTACCGGGGCGACCTGGCATTCGCGGCGCTGATCGTGGGCGGCGAGGACTCGGTGCACACCAACGAGGTGCTCGAGCGGTTCCTGACTGCGGTGCCGCAGTAGATGCGCGCCGACGGACCGACAGCCGCGGGTCGGCAGCTCAAGGCGCAGTGCGGCAGGTGGCTGGGTCCTGTCCCGAGCGGCGGGCGCGCACGTAGCAATGCCGCAGTTCATGCGCGGACGGCCGTCCGCGGAGTCGCGCGTCCGGCTCGGCGCCCACGGTGCTGCGGCGCTCCGTGCGCCGCTCGGGTCGCAGCAAGCACGGCGCGGGCAACGCCGATCCCGGCGAACGTTCCGCCAGGCAGCGCCATGACGTGATTGTCGACGATCAGCACCGCGATCAGGACCAGCAGCGCACCGGTCAGCAGCGCGCGCAGCGGTACGCGGACCTGGTGCGCGGGCGCGCTCGGCCGGCGGATCCGGGTCGCCGGGCCGGCGGAGACGGTGGTCATGATCAAGTCCTTCGGGAGCTGCGACTGTTCGGCGATCACGGTGCGGATCGCTGGTCACCGACGCTAGGTTTCGGCGATCACCGGGCGCAGGGGTGTGACCGCACGACTCGCGGGGTGGAGTGCGCGGCGCCGGGGGCTGATACACCCCGCGGAGCCGAGAGTGCCAGCCCCGCGGACCGACCCGGTGCGGGCGCCGACCGGCCGGATTCGCCGTAGGCTCACGGCATGTTGCGTACCGCCCTGAAGCCAGGACGTCAGACCCCCATCCGGACCGTGCCCGCATCGATTCCGCGTCCCGAGTACGTCGGGCGTGACCGTCCGGCGCCGAGCACCGATCCGTGGGTGCAATCGGCGGAGATCATCGAGAGGATGCGGCTCGCGAGCCGGATCGCGGCGCGGGCGATGGCGGAGGGATCGAAGGCGATCGCGCCGGGCGTCACCACCGACGAGATCGACCGGGTGGTGCACGAGTACATCTGCGACCACGGCGCCTACCCGTCCACGTTGGGCTACAAGCACTTTCCGAAGTCGTGCTGCACGTCGCTGAACGAGGTGATCTGCCACGGCATCCCGGATTCGACGGTGATCCAGGACGGCGACATCGTGAACATCGACGTCACCGCCTACATCGACGGGGTGCACGGCGACACCAACGCGACCTACTTCGCCGGCAACGTCTCCGAGGAGAACCGGCTGCTGGTCGAGCGGACCGAGGAGGCGCTGCGCCGGGCGATCAAGGCGGTCGCGCCGGGTCGGCAACTGAACGTCATCGGCCGGGTGATCGAGTCGTACGCGCGGCGGTTCGGGTACGGCGTCGTCCGCGACTACACCGGGCACGGCATCGGCCGCACGTTCCACTCGGGACTGGTCATCCTGCACTACGACGAGCCCAGCGTCACCACCGTGATCGAAAAGGGCATGACGTTCACGATCGAACCGATGATCACCCTCGGCGGGATCGGCTGGGACATCTGGGACGACAACTGGACGGTCACCACGAAGGACAAGTCCTGGACCGCCCAGTTCGAGCACACCCTGGTGGTGACCGACACCGGCGCCGAGGTACTCACCCTGCCCTGACGCGGACAGCCTCACGTCCGCGGTGTCGACGGTCCGACCGGCTCGAGCTCACACCGGGTTCGAGTTCACCCTCCCGCACCAGCCGGACGACGATCCGGTCCAGCGCGGCGTCGACCCGCGCGCCGTAGGGGTCCCGGTGCCGGCCGGTCCGGTCGGCGTCGACGTCCGCGCGTCGGCGTCCGACCGGCTCCGATCGCCGCGGGACCGCCGGACTCGATCTCGGCGTCCGTCGCGGGCAGCCAATCGTGCAGTTCCTGCACCAGCCAGGCCCGCCACGCCGTCGTGATCAGGTCGGTCTCGACGCGTCCGCGCGG
The DNA here is from genome assembly GCA_963695045.1 of uncultured Actinomycetota bacterium. GTDB lineage: Bacteria > Actinomycetota > Actinomycetes > Mycobacteriales > Nakamurellaceae > Nakamurella. The sequence continues at coordinate 705,652 of CAVOFW010000011.1, read as the reverse complement.
CGTCAGCCGCAGCGTGTCGCCGTCCCGGGTCAGATAACCGGCGGCGACGATCTCGTCGAAGAACGACCGCAGCACCCCGGGCGGGACGCCGACGCTGCGCTCGATCGACGATTGCGTGCCCACCCCGGTGATGGCGTCGCGCAGGTAGATGCCCATCACGCCCCAGGACATCGGGATGTCCAGCGAGCTGCCGGACGCGGCCAGCACCTCGGGCGCCGCCGACGCGCCCTTCTTGCGCAGCACCTTGCCGATGATGTTCTCCAGCTGGGTGTCCGCGTCGGCGCCCTCCGGCATCGCGAAGCCCTCGCCGGTGCCGCTGCTCGCCGCCACCGCCGCGCAACTTCACCTGCGGCAGGAAGAGCGCCACGACCAGCGCCAGCAGCGCAACCGGCACCGCGTAGAGGAAGACGTTGTGCAGCGACTCGGCGTACGCGTTGATCAGCGGTGCCTGCGCCGCCGGCGGCAGGGCGTGCAGCGCCTCCGGGACTGGTCGCCGCCTCCGGCGGAACGCCGGCCTGGACGAATCGCGGCGGGCAGCCGGTCCTCGAGCTGGTTGGAGTAGATGCTGCCGAGCACGGCCGCGCCGAACGGCTCCGCCGAGCGTTCGGAAGAAGGTGACGCCGGACGTCGCGGTGCCCGAGATCGCGGTACTCGGCGGTGTTCTGCACGATCAGCGTGAGGATCTGCATGATCAGGCCGATGCCGGCACCCAGGATGAAGAAGTAGAGCGACTCCACCACGATCGGGGTGTTCTGGTCCAGCAGCGACATCAGATAGACCCCGACCGCGGTGATCGCGGCGCCGGCGATCGGGAACATCCGGTACTTGCCGGTCCGGCCGACGATGGTGCCGCTGGCGATGGCGGTCAGCAGCAGCCCGATCACCAGCGGCAGCATCCGCAGCCCGGACGAGGTCGCCGATGCGCCGCTGACGAACTGCAGCAGGGTGGGCAGGAAGGTGATCGAACCGATCATCGCGAAGCCGACGATGAAGCTCAGGATCGACGCCAGGGTGAACACCCGGCCGCGGAACAACCGCATCGGCAGGATCGGCTCCGTCCGCCCGGAGTTCGACGAAAACGAAGATGGCCAGCGAGATCAGCGAGGCCCCGAACAGCCCGATGATGGTGGCCGAACCCCACGCGTACTGGGTGCCGCCCCAGGAGGTGGCCAGGATCAGCCCGCTGGCGCCGAGCCCGACGAACAGCACGCCCAGGTAGTCGATCTTCGGCCGGGGACCGCGGCCGCGCCCGCACGCCCGGGATGGTCCGGGCCGCCAGGATGATCACGAAGATGGCGATCGGCACGTTCACGTAGAAGGCCCACCGCCAGGACAGATGGTCGGTGAACAGGCCGCCCAGCAGCGGGCCGAGCACGGTGGTGACGCCGAAGACGGCGCCCAGCGCGCCCTGGTACTTGCCGCGTTCCCGCAGCGGGATGACCTCGCCGATCAGCGCCGTCGCGGTGACCGCCAGCCCGCCGCCGCCGACGCCCTGCACCGCGCGGAAGATGATCAGCGTCGTCATGTCGTTCGCCAGCCCGCAGAAGAACGAGCCGACGATGAAGATCAGCACGCTGAGCTGGAAGATCCGTTTCCGGCCGAACAGGTCGCCGAACTTGCCGGCCAGCACCGTGGAGATGGTCTCGGCCAGCATGTACGCCGTGACGACCCAGGCTCATGTGCCCGGCGCCGCCGAGATCGCCGACGATCGTCGGCAGCGCGGTCGAGACGATCGTCTGGTCCAGCGCGGACAGCAGCATGCCGAGCAGGATCGTCACGAAGATGATGTTCATCTGGGCCCGGGACAACCGGGGTGGCTCGGTGTCGGTAGCCGCGTTCGGCAGGACGGAGACTTCACTCATCGGTCACCCCAAGCTGATGATCATGAAAACCCTCGACTGAGAGTAGACCCAGGATCACGCTCAGTGGGTCAGTACGGCGAGCCACGGGCGAGTGAGCTCGGGCAATCCCGACGGCCGGCAGCTCAATCGCGACGCGGTCGAAACGCTACTGCGCGACCCGCTCCCGGCTGCTCGCGGGCGCTCCGGCGGCCGCGGCACCGGAAACGCCAACGCGCTGCCGTTCACCGAGATCGTCACGGCATCACCGGGTTTCAGGCTGCTCACCGGCCAGCAGCCGGCAGGTCAGGGTGGTTGGCGGGGTGAGCGCATCCGACGGGCAGTTCGGCGGTGACGATGCAGTCGTGCCCGAAGTACTCGACGGACGTGACGGCCGCGGCCACCCCGCGCGCGGCCGAGGCGATCGCAGTTGCTGACATCGGGCGGATCAACAGCTGCTCGGGGCGAAGCATGAGGATCGCCGGACCATCGAACCGCCGCCAGCGTTCGGGCGGCGCACCGGGACCTCGCCCAGCGCGCCGTGGGCGATGTCGCCCCGGACGATCCGCGGGCAGCATGCAGGTGTCGCCGATGAACTCCGCGGTCGGCAGGTCCACCGGGTCGTCGTACACCTGCCGGGGGTCGCCCACCTGGGCGAGCACGCCGGATCGCATGATCGCGATCTGATCGGCGAACGACAACGCCTCCTCCTGATCGTGGGTGACCAGCAAGCGTGGTCACCCCGGTCGCCGCCAGCGCGGCAGCGACCAGCGCCCGGGTTTCCGCGCGCAGCGAGGCGTCCAGCGCGGAGAAGGGCTCGTCGAGCAGCACCAGCCGCGGCTCGGGGGCCAGCGTCCGGGCGAGCGCGACCCGCTGCTGCTGCCCGCCGGACAGCTCGTGCGGGTACCTGGCCACCAGCGCGGCATCGAGGCTGACCAGCTCCAGCAGCTCGGCCAACCGCCGGTTGTCCTTGCGGGCCCGCCGTGGCAGGCCGAAGGCGATGTTCTGGGCCACCGTCAGGTGCGGGAACAGCGCGCCCTCCTGGGCGAGATAGCCCAGCCGGCGCTGCTCGGGTGGAACCTGCCGAGACGGCCCGCTGACCAGTTGCCCGTCGATCTCGATCGATCCGCCGTCGGGCCGGAGGAACCCGGCGACCAGCCGCAGCAGGGTGGTCTTGCCGCAGCCGGACGGTCCCAGGATCGCAGTGATCCCGCCGGCCGCGACGTCCAGTGAGACTCCGCGCAGCACCGGGTTGCCGCCGAAGGACTTTTCGATGTCGCTGACCCGCAGGACGCTCACTCGCTCGAACCCCGCTCTCGGTGACATTGATTCGCTCGCAAGCTCGCTCGGTGACATTGATTCGCTCGCAAGCTCGCTCGGTGACATTGATTCGCTCGCAAGCTCGCTCATCGGCCCCGCACCCGTCGGGACTGTTGCAGCAGCAGGTAGGTCACCGGGGCCGAGATGATGATCATCATCGCCGCGTACGGGGCAGCCTGCACGTAGTCGATACTGCCTGCCAGGCTCCAGAACCGGGTGGCCAGGGTGGTGGTGCCGATCGGGGAGAGCAGCAACGTGGCCGTGAGTTCGGTGGCCACGGCGATGAACACCAGCGCCGCGGCGGAGAAGATGCCGGGAGCGGCCAGCGGCAGAACCACCCGGCGCAGGGTCGCCGCGCGTCCGACGCCGAGCGCCCTGGCCGCGTCCTCCAGTTCGGGCGGCGCCTGCAGCAGCGCCGTCCGCAGGGTCACCATGGCCCTGGGCAGGAACAGCAGCACGTAAGCGGCGATCAACGTGATCGCGCTCTGATAGATCGGCCGGGCGAACCGGATGGTCACCGTGATCAGCGCCAGCGCGACCACGATCGACGGCAGCGCGCCGGCCAGGTAGGTGAGCCGTTCCATCAGCACGGTCGGCCAGCTCCGGTACCGGACCGCGAGGTAGGCCACCGGGAACCCCAGCAGCACGGTGGCGACGGCGCCGATCCCGGCGAGCCAGATCGTGGTCAGCGAGGTCTCCAGCGCCTGCGCCCAGGAATCGCTGCCGCGGCTGAGCCAGTACGCCACGCTGGACAGCGGCACCGCGAGCGCGGCACCGACCAGCACGGTGAGAAACGCGATGGCCGGCACCTGCAAGACACCCCAGCGCGGCCGCTCCGCCTGCCGGGCGGCGCCGGAACCCGACCCGGGAATCCGGCCGCGCCCGGACCCGGCCACTCGCTGCTCGGCGACCACCAGGATCAGGCACAGCAGCACCAACACCGCCGCGAGCATGTTCGCCGCCTGGCTGGCGAAGCTGGACGAGTACTGGTCGTAGATCGCCGTGGTGAACGTGGCGAACCGCAGCATGCTGAACGCCCCGAACTCCGACAGGCAGTGCAGCCCGACCAGCAGCGTGCCGCCGAGGATCGCCGGCCGCAGCTGCGGCAGCACCACCCGGACGAACACCGCGGCCGGCCGCAAACCCAGCGTGCGGGCCTGCTCCTCCCAGGCCGGATCCAGGCCGCGCAGCGCCGCCGCCACCGGCAGGAAGACGAACGGGAAATAGGCCAGCGTCATGATCAACGAGGCGCCGAACAGGCCGTCGACGGCCGGGAAGAGCGAGACCCAGCCGTAGCTGGTGACGAACGCCGGGATGGCCAGCGGCGCGACCAGCAGCGGTGCCCAGAACCGTGACCCGACGACCCGCACCCGTTCCACCAGGAAGGCCGCGGCCGTGCCGACCACCGCGGTCGCCGTGCAGGACAGCACCACCAGCAGTCCGGTATTGACCAGCAGCTCGCCGACCCGCGGCCGGAAGATCAACCGGCGGATGGTGTCCCACCCGGCGGTGACGGTGGAGAACACGATGAAGCCGAGCGGGATCAGGCACAGCGCCGTGACGGCGAGGGCCAGCGTCAGCATCACCGGTGGCGGCATCATCCGGCGCTCGGGGCGCAGCGGATCTCCGCCGACGCGCCGATTCCGCCGGCCGCGCGATCGACAGCCGGCGGCAGCACGACGACCCGGTCGGACGGCGGTGCGCCTTGTCCGACCGGGTCGTCCCGCAGCGTGTCGCTCAGAGAAGTCCTGCCTGGGTCATCAGCTCGGTGACCTCGGGACCGTTCAGGCTGGCCGGGTCGATGGTCGGGGGTTGCAATTCACTGATCGGCTTCAACGCCGGGTTCCCCGGAACGTCACTGCCGATCGGGTACTCGAAGACGGTATCCGCGACAACCTGCTGACCCGTCTTGCTGGTGATGAAGGCCAGGAACTTCTGCGCGTCCGCCTGCTTGGTGCTGGAGGCCAGCACCCCGCCGCCGGAGACACTCAAGAATGCACCAGGATCCTGGTTGCCCCAGAACAGCAGCTTGGTCTTGCTGCTGTTCTCGCCGGTCCCGTCCTGGTCGCCGTACCAGTAGTAGTGGTAGATCACGCCGCCCGGGATCTGGCCGGCGTTGACCGCCTTCATCACGGTGGTGTTGCCGCGCAGCACGGTGGCGCCGGTCTTCATCGCGTCCAGCCACGCCGACGTGGCGTCGCTGCCCTTGAGTTCCAGGATCGCGCTGACGATGGCCTGGAAGTCGGCGCCGCTGGGGGATGCGGCCCACTTGCCCTGCCAGGCCGGGTCCTGCAGATCCATGATCGACGCCGGCAGCTCGGCCTCCGGCAGCAGGTCGGTGTTGTAGACGAACACCGTTGACCGGGCGGCGATCCCGACCCAGTTACCGGTGGACGGGTTGTACTGCGACGGGACCTGCGCGACGGTCGCCGCGTCCACCGGGGCGAACAGCCCGGCCTGCTCGACGATGTTCATGCCGGGGGAGTTCTCGGTGAGGAACACGTCGGCCGGTGACCCGGAGCCCTCCGCGACCAGCTGGTTGGCCAGCTCGTTGTCGCTGCCGTTGCGCATCTCGATCTTGATGCCGGTTTCCTTGGTGAATTCCTCGGCCCAGGCCTGGGTCAGATCCTCGTGCTGAGCGTTGTACACCACCAGCCCGCCGGTGCCGGTGCCGACCAGCTCCGGCTCCTCGGCGGCGGCGGCCGACGAACCGGCCGCACTCGACGACCCGGTCGCCGCGGCGCTCGACGACGCGGAGCCGGCCGACGACGATGCGCTCGAGCTCGATCCCGCGGCGGCCGACGTGGTCGAACTGGCGGTGGTACCGGAACTGCAGGCGCTGAGCACCGCAAGAGCCGCGGCGGCGACAGCCGCGAGTGGGAGCGGGCGGACACGTCTGATCACGAACGAACCTCCTGGATAGGACACCGCTTCCTGCGGGCCCAAGACGACAACGGACGGATGGGGGCGACCCACCGCTCAAGAGCGGAGACAAAGGTAAGGCTCGCCTATTTAAGCACGACCTAAGAGGGTGATTGGTTCACCCCCTGTTCAGGAAATTTCCAGAAAGGATTCGTGTCCGGACCACGTCGCGCCACGGCCCTCGACACGACCGGGTCAGCTCTCAGGAAGGTGGGTGACAATGTTGCTCGACGGCCAGTTCGAGCGGGTCGGTGAGGAGGCCAGGGTGCGGTCGATGGTTCGGCGAGCCGGATGAAGGCGTCACGGGTCGGCCGGCGGGCGATGCGCGGCGGACGACACGCCGTCCGGGCCGTTGCCAGGCGGCAAGATGCCGATCGCCGCCTTCGGGGTGCTGGCCGCGACCGTGGTCGGCCTCGGCGCGCTGACCGCCGCCGACATTCACGAGCATGGACGAACTCGGGAACCGGCCCGGGCCGTTCGGGGTCGCACCAGCCCGGTCAGCATCACTTCAACGATCCGCGTCGGCCAGGTGATCCGCAGTTGCCCGGCCAGGCGCCCGTTCGACCCGCAGTTCCACGCAGCATCGCGCGAACGGCGCTGCCGCCGGGCGGTCACGCTGACGGTCCTGGCTCAGCCCGCCGGTCGGCTTGGGCAGCGCCAGCAGCGCGTTCTCCACCACCTCGGACAGCGCCGGGTGGATCCAGTACTGACCGCGGGCCACGTCATGCGCCCGCTGCCCGAACGACATCGCCTGGATCAGCGGTTGGATCACCGTGGCGGCCTCCGGCCCGATGATGTGCGCGCCCGAGCAGCAGGCCGGTTTCCGGGTCGGCGAGCACCTTGACGAAGCCGGTGCTGTCCTCCCGGCCCACCCGGCGGCGGTGCCGCCGTAGTCCCGCCGGCCGACCACGTACGGAATGTTGCGCTGCTGCGCCTGCTCCTCGGTGAGGCCGACGGCGGCGATCTGCGGCTCGGTGAACACCGCGGCCGGCACGAACCGGTGGTCGGTCTTGATCCGATCATCCGGGTTCATCAGGTTGTGCCGGACCACCCTGGCCTCGTGGTTCGCGACGTGCTTGAGCGCGTACGGCGAGCTGATGTCGCCCAGCGCGTAGATGCCGGGGACGACCGTCTCCTGATACTCGTCGACGATCACCCGGTGCTGCGTCGTTGGTCGTCACCCCGGTGGCCGGCAGGTTCAGCAGGTCGGAGTTCGGTCGCCGGCCGGTGGCCAGCAGGATCAGGTCCGCATCGATGGTGCGTCTCGCCGTAGGGTCCCTCGACGATGACGCTCACCCCGTCACCCGCCGCGGTGGACGGTTTGATGCCGCAGACGTCGGTGTCCCGGCGCAGGTCGTAGCGCTGCTGGGTGTAGTCGGTGAAGGTGGTCGCGATGTCGGCGTCGTGGTGCCGCAGCAGCCGGGACCCGCGCACCAGCTGGGTGACCCGCACCCCGAAAGACGCGAAGACGTGGGCGAACTCGGCCGCGATGTAACCGCCGCCGACGACGACCAGCCGCTCCGGCAGCTCGTCGATCCGCATGATCGTGTCGGAGGTGTGCACGACGCCGCTGGCCGATGACGTCCTCGTCCAGCCCCGGGATGTCCGGGATGACCGGCCGGCCGCCGGCGGCCAGCACGAACCGGTCCGCGGTGATCTCCGCGGAGCCGCCGTCGTGCAGGTCGACCGTCATGGCCTTGTGCCCGGTGAACCGGCCGATGCCGTGCAGCACCGTGATGTTCGGCCACTTCGGGCCCTCGCGGTACGCCAGACCGCTGCTCGGAGATCTCGTCGACCCGGGCGAAGATCCGGTCCCGGATGCCCGGCCCGTCGATGGAATCGATGGTGGCGTGCACGCCGAGCCGGCCCGGCCCGGCGGGCGGCCTCGGCGACGTCGGCCGGGTAGACGTACATCTTGGTCGGGATGCAGCCGACGTTCAGGCAGGTACCGCCGAATCGGCCCGGACTCGACGATCGCGATCGTCAGGTGCTGGTACTCCTTGCCCATGATGGTGTTGCCCGAGCCGGTCCCGACGATCACCAGGTCAAAGTGCATGCCGTCAGGCTAACCAAGGCCGGGCCGGGCCGTCGGAGACCCCGGCGTGCGCGCCGGCCGCGCGCGCATCGGACGGCGCGGGTCAGTACGAGAACTCCGGCACCAGGATCGCCCTGGCCAGGGTGTGGAAGACCAGGTTGAAGGCCACCACGGTCGGCGCTGGCGCTCGCGTCGACGCCCAGCGTCGGCACGTCGACCGCGTGCACCACGAAGAAGTAGCGGTGCACCTGGTCGCCCGGGGGCGGGGCCGGCCCGTCGTAGCCGGCGGTGCCGAAGTCGTTGGCGACGTGGAAGGCGCCGGCGGGCAGCGCGCCGCCCGAGCTCCCGGCGCCCGTGGCGAGTTCGGTGACGTCGGCGGGGATGTCGACCACCGTCCAGTGCCAGAAACCCGACGGGGTCGGGGCATCCGGATCGAAGCAGCTCACCGCGAACGACGCGGTGCCCTCCGGAAAGCCGGACCAGGACAGCGCGGGGGACTGATTCGCGCCGCCGGGAGCGTCCGGGCCGTACACGTGGGTCAGCGTCGAGGGGTTTGCCGTGCGTGACGTCGGGGCTGCTGACGGTGAACGACCCCACCGCCGGCAGCAGCGCATAGGGATCGGGTGCGACAGGGCGCTCAAGGCTCATGGTGATCCTTTCGGTCGGAACGGGTACGACCGTACGCCCGGCGGCCCGCCGCCCGCCGGTCGGACGGCCGCCGCGGTCAGGGCCGGGCGAGGCCCAGCAGATGCAGCGCCAGCGTCTCCGGATCGGCGGCCAGCACCCCGCGCCGGGCGAAGAAGTCGGCGATGTTCCGGCAATCCCGGCGCAGGAAATCCTCGCCCTGCGGGTTCGCCACCAGATCCACCACCTGCGGCAGATCGATGACGCACGCAACCCTGCTCGTCGACCAGCACGTTGTACGGCGACAGGTCGCCGTGCGTCAGTCCCGACTCGGCCAGCACCTCCAGCGAGGACACCAGGTCGTGCCACAGGTCGGTGAACACCGACGTCGTCGCGTCGAACGCGGCCAGTCGCGGTGCGGCGGTCCCGTCCGGATCGCCGATGAACTCCATCATCAGCTCCGATCCGATGAGCTGCACCGGGTACGGCACCCTGGCCCCCGCCTTCCAGATCGACGACAGCGCGACGAACTCGGCGTTCGCCCACTTGCCGGCCAGCAATTCCCGGCCGAAGCCGGTCCTGGTGGCCATGGCCCTGGTCTCCCGGGACCGGCGCACCCGGCGGCCCTCCAGGTACCCGGCGTCCCGGTGGAACATCCGGTGGTCGGCGCTGCGGAAGGTCTTCACCGCCAGCAGGCAGCCGGGTCCGCCGGGCAGCGACCGGTCGAGCAGGCCGACGTCGGCCTCCTTGCCGGTCTTGATCACGCCGAGCCGGGTGTCCCTGGCCGACAGCGACGTCACCAGCCAGTCGGGCACCGGCTTCGGGCCGTGGGTGGCGACGTCGTAGCTGGAGTACGGAGACGTCCGACGGCCGGTTCGCCGGCGGTCGCCACGGCCGTGCCGTCGTCGTCCGCACCGTCGGCGGCGTCACTGTCGACGAGCGTCCGGCCGGATTTGCCCTCGAGCACCAGCCGGGGAACGGCAGCGGGTCGACCGGGGCGACCGCGGCGGCGCGCGGTGGTCGGCTCGTCGAATTGATCGTGCAGGTCGTCGAAATCGTCGAAGTCATCGGAGCTGTCGTCCATGCCGAAGGCATTGGACGCGTCGGAACGGGATAATGCGAAAGCGTGGCACTGGAGGGTCTCCTGGAGGCAGCGCATCCGGGGGCCGAGGTCAACGCGCCGATCCGCTGAGCGGAACGGGCGATCGGTCAGTGGGCCCGAGGGTGCAGGGAATGGGTGGGCTGTGAATCGCACAGCACAACGACAGTGGTCATGTGATTTCCCTCCCCGCTGCTCGCGCCGGCTGGACATCGATGGACGCCGCCGGCCGCCCGGACTCGTTCCGGGCCCGATCAGAGTGGGCCCTGCCCGGCCGCGTTCGGCAACTGGTTTTCCGGCCGCATGCAGGCCGAGGATGCGCACGGTTGGGCGCGGACCGGCCGGCTCGCCCGGCGATAGCCTGTGCCCCATGCGCCAGGGGACTGCGTCAATCACCGGGCCACTGCCGGACCACGTCTCGGTGCTGATCGTGGGCAGCGGGTTCTCCGGGCTGGGCGCCGCGATCCGGCTGGACCGCGCGGGCCGCCGCGACTTTCTGGTCATCGAGCGGGCGGCCGAGGTCGGCGGGACCTGGCGGGACAACACCTATCCGGGCGCGGCCTGCGACGTTCCGTCGCACCTGTATTCGTTCTCCTTTGCCGCCAATCCCGATTGGTCGAGGTTGTATTCGCCGGGATCGGAAATCCAGGAGTATCTGCGGCGCACCGCGGAGCAGTCCGGGACGCTCGATCGGCACGCCTTCAACTGCGAGCTGCTGGCCGCGCACTGGGACGGGGACGCCGGCGAATGGGTCGTCGAGACGTCCCGCGGCACGGTGACCGCGACGGTCTTGGTGACGGCCTTCGGCGGGCTCAGCGAGCCGAAGATTCCCGATATCCCCGGCATCGAGACCTTCGCCGGTGAGTTCTGCCATTCGGCGCACTGGGACCATGCCTACGATTTCACCGGCAAACGCGTCGCGGTGATCGGCACCGGGGCGTCGGCGATCCAGTTGGTTCCCGAGATAGCAACCGTGGCAGCACATCTGGACGTCTATCAGCGGACCGCGCCGTGGATCATGACCCGCGGTGACCGGGCGTACTCACCGGCCCGGCGCCGGATGTTCCGCCGGGTGCCCGGCTATCTCAAGGTCGTCCGCGGCCTGACCTACACCGGCCGGGACCTGAACTCGCTGGCGTTCTGCTATGCCCCCGGCCTGCTCAAGCTCGCTTCCCGGCATGGCCAGCAGGCATCTGGCCAGGCAGGTCGCCGATCCGCTGCTGCGGCAACGGCTCACCCCGGATTTCGTCCTGGGATGCAAGCGGGTCCTGCTGTCCGACGACTACTACCCGGCCATCGCCGGCGACACCGTCGACCTGGTGACCGAACCGATCTCCGCCGTCCGCCGGGACGGCATCGTCACGGCCGACGGGGCGTTCCGTGCGGTCGACGCCATCATCTCCGCCACCGGATTCCATGCCACCGACCACCCGACGGCCGACCTGATCAAGGGTGCGGATGGTCGCACCCTGGGTGAGCAGTGGCGCCGGCACGGCCAGCAGGCCTACAAGGGAACGACGGTTGCCGGTTTCCCGAACATGTTCGTCCTCGTGGGCCCGAACACCGGCACCGGGAACACGTCGATGATCTACATGATCGAGTCGCAATTGAACTACCTGATCGACGCCCTGCGGGTGATGGACCGGCTCGGTCTGGCGACCATCGATGTGCATCCCGGCGTGATGGCCCGCTTCAACGCCGCCCTGCAACGCCGCATGCGCACCACGGTATGGACAACCGGCTGCGCCAGTTGGTATCTGGACGCCCACGGCCGCAACACCACGCTGTGGCCGAGGTTCGGGATCGCGTTCCGCGCGACCACCCGCCGCTTCGACCTGGACGCCTACCGGATCACCCTGCGCCCCAACCTCATCGACGCGACCAGGCAGGTGCACCCGAAGCGCTGGTGAACATAGCCAGAAGGGCGCCGATGGGTTCCCCATCGGCGCCCTTCGGTATCGGTCGTCAGCGAACGGCCGGCTCAGCTTTCCCGTGGCACGGTGAGCAGCAGCGCGTCGCCCTGCCCGCCGCCGCCGCACAGGGTGGCGACCCCGACGCCGCCGCCGCGGCGCTGCAGTTCCAGGGCCAGGTGCAGGACGATCCGGGCGCCGGACGCGCCGATCGGGTGGCCCATGGCGATCGCCCCGCCGTTCACGTTGACGATGTCCTCGCTGATGCCCAGCGAGCGGGTGGAGGCGATGCCGACGGCGGCGAACGCCTCGTTGATCTCGACCAGGTCCAGGTCGGTCGGCTCGATGCCGGCCTTCTTGCAGGCCGCCCGGATGGCGCGTGCGGGCTTGTCCTGCAGCGAGGAGTCCGGGCCGGCGATCATGCCGTGCGCGGTGATCTCGGCGATCCAGGCCAGGCCGCGGCGCTCGGCCTCGTCCTTGCTCATCACCACGACCGCCGCGGCGCCATCGGAGATCTGCGATGCCGTGCCGGCGGTGATGGTGCCGTCCTTGCGGAACGCGGGACGCAACTTGCCCAGGGATTCCACGGTGGTGTCCGGGCGGATGCCCTCGTCGGTGTCGACGACCACGTCGCCGCGGCGACCGGGGATCACGACCGGCTCGATCTCGGCCTTGAAGATGCCGGCGGCGGTGGCCGCGGCCGCCCGCTGGTGCGAGCGGGCCCCGAAGGTGTCCTGCTCGAGCCGGGAGATCGGATCGAGATCGTTGGTGGTCTCGGTCAGCTGCCCCATCGGCACGTCGGTGAACACGTCGTGCAGGCCGTCGTGGGCGAGGTGATCGACGAGCGTGACGTCGCCGTACTTGAATCCGGCGCGCGATCCCGGCAGCAGGTGCGGGGCCCGGGTCATCGACTCCATGCCGCCGGCGACCACGATGTCGAACTCGCCGGCGCGGATCAGCTGGTCGGCCAGCGCGATCGCGTCCATGCCGGACAGGCAGACCTTGTTGATGGTGACCGCGGGCACGTCCATGGCAATGCCGCCGGCGACCGCCGCCTGCCGGGCGGGGATCTGCCCGACACCCGCCTGCAGCACCTGACCCATGATCACGTAGTCGACGTCGGTCGGCCGCAACGCCCGCCTTGGCCAGCGCGCCGCGAATGGCGACGCCGCCGAGGTCGGTGGCGCTGACCGAGGCCAGGGCGCCGTTGAAGCGACCCATGGGAGTTCGCGCCCCGGCGACGATCACGGTTGAAGTCATGGTGGGGACCTCCGCAGGTTCTGTGTTGTAGGTGCCACTGAGACAGTGGTCGGCGTGTGCTGTGGTGAATGAGCGTGTGCCGTGCATGTGAAACGTTCGCCCGCAGGAGACGTGTGTCCGGCCGAGTTGATGCGTGCCGATCACCGGCCCGTCAAGACATCTCGGTCTGAACCAGATTCCGGTCCGGGCGAATGGACCGAACTGACACACCCCTTAGCAGGTTAGCTTCGCCTCTTGCTAACACGCTAAGAACCGCCTGTGACGGTCGTCACACGTTTCCGGTCAGCAGAAGGTTCGCTCGCCCGGCCGGCCCGGAAGTGGTCGGGTGGTTCGCTGACGGCTGCCGGCCCGCCGGTGGAAATCATTGCGGGACAGGCCTTCCCGGCTGGCGCGGCAGGTGGCTAGGCGTCGACGATGTCGGCCGTCGAACCGCCGAGCAGTTGTCGCGCACGGCCCTCGAGTCCAAGCGCGAGGCGGTCGAATCGAGCCGCCATGTCGTCGGACTCCGGCCGGCGATCGCTCCAGATCGTTCTGGTCTCTCGAACCTCGGCGGCGCCGCCGCCGGCCACCGATCGCTGGGACGGGATGCGGCCCGCCAGGCCGCGGGCAGGTCGGGCCACCGGCCGCGGCGGCGACCGGCGCCTCGATATCGCCGGTGCCACAGAGCCCCCACTGGTCCGACGCGGCCATCAGCGTCAGTCGCTGCGTGGATTCGGTCACCGTCACGGTGCCCTGGCACAGGTGCGGTGAGTCGGCGGTGAGCGGAACGGCCCGGGCGATCACGGCCGCGATCACCGAACCGTTCGGATACAGCGTCGTCATATCCAGCGCATGCAGCCAGCGGGCCAGCGCGCACGGGCCGCAGAGCAGGCCGTCGTCGGCTTGGCGCAACGTGGTGGTGCCGCCCGGGGTTCGGATCGTCGCGACACCATCGCTCACGGTGATGTCGCCGACCGTCAGGGTGGCGATGTTGTCATAGGACAGACCTGCCATATAGGACAGCACCAGCAATGCCCGGTCCCGCCGGCCGGTCCAGCCCGCCGTCCAGCCGTGGGATGGCAGTTCCCGCAACGCCGCGTCCACGTCGCCCGGTGAGAACGGTTGCGGGAAAAGCGGTGTGGCCCGATCGCGGGCGACGTCGAAGCGCTCCGGTTGGTGTCGGCGTACCGGAGCCTGCGAGGATCCTGTCGGTGCAGCCACTGTTCGATTCCCGTCTCGACGTTGTGCTTCTGCAGTTGCGACGCCGCTGTAGATCCTACGACGCTCACTGCTAACGCTTGTTAGCAGGTGAACCAATGTTAGCTTCGTTAGCCGCGATGTGCGCTAACTGGCTAACCTGTCAACTTGTGACGGTCGTCATACCACGGTTGCCGTGCGTGCTGGCCGGGTCAGCAGCGCGGTGGCCAGCAGGGCGGCGAAGGCGCCGCCGGCAACGACCGCCGCCATCGGGATCGCGGTGGCATCACCGCCGAGCGCGAGCAGCGGAGAGACCAGGATCCCGCCACCGAACATGCACGCACCCAGCACGGCCGAGGCGGCGCCGGCGGCCGGTGCGCGCTGCACGCCCAGCACGGTGGCGTTCGCCGAGACCAGGCCGCGGGTGGCGACCACCACGAACAACGGCAGCAGGACGCCGATCGCGCCCAGCGACGCGCCGATCGGGGTGCCGACCACGATCAACAGCACGACCGCGGCCAGGCTCGAGCCGACCAGTCCGATCATCAGCAGCCGGCGGACCGCGAACCGGCGCACCAGGCGCGCGTTGAGCAGGCCGAGCACGATCATGCCCGCCGCGTTCACCGCGAACATCAGGCTGAACTCGGTGGCGGACAGCCCGTACAGATCCTGCAGCACGAACGACGACGCAGAGATATAGCGCGAACAGCGAGGCGTAGGCGAACGCGACCGTCAGCGCGTACCCGGCGAAGACCCGATCGCGGGCCAGCCCGGCGAACGCCCGTCCGGTCTGCCGCAGCCCGCCGCGGTGCCGGCGGTCGGCCGGCAGAGTCTCCGGAATCACCTTCCAGGACACCGCCGCGAGCAGCAGGCTGACGACCGCCAGCAGGTAGAACATCGGCTGCCAACTGCCCGTCCAGACCAGCATGAGGCCGCCGAGCACCGGGGCGACGATCGGCGCGACGCTGGACAAGGTCATGAACAGCGAGAACAGCCGAGCCGCCGCCACTCCGCTGGAGACGTCCGCGGCGATCGCCCTGGCCAGCACGATCCCGCCGCCGCCGGATGCTCCCTGGAAGAACCGCCAGACCACCAGCAGGCCGGCCGACGGTGCGAGCGCGCACAGCACCGAGGCCAGCGCGCAGACCAGGGTGGACCCGAGCAGCAGCCGGCGCCGTCCCCAGGCGTCGGACATCGGGCCGAGCACCAACTGCCCGACGACGATGCCGATGACGTCGGCGGTCAGGGTCAGCTGGACCGCGGACTGGCTGGCGCCGAGATCGTCCGCGAGTTGCGGGAACGCCGGCAGGTACAGGTCCATCGACAGCGGGCCGAACGCGGTGAAGCCGCCGAGCAGCACGGTCAGCAGGACAAGGCGGCGGCCGGTCAGCGCCGCGAGGATCGATGCGCCGGCGGCGGGCTCGCTCGCGTCGTTCGCGTTCGAACTGATCGCTGCGGCGGCGGAGGCCGGTCGTTCGCCGGCAGGAGGAATGGTCACCAGATCAGTCTTGGCGATAGGCTTCAATCTGTCCAAGACATGATTTCGACCGGATCTATCGAGGAAATAGATGGATGTTCGCCAGCTGGAGTACTTCGTCGCGGTTGCCGAGGAGCTCAGTTTCACCAGGGCCGCGGCGCGCTGCCACGTCGTGCAATCCGCCCTCAGCTATCAGATCGCCAGGCTGGAGCGGGAGAACGGCGTCACCCTGTTCGAGCGGACCAGTCGATCCGTGCGGCTGGCGCCGGCCGGCGAACTGCTGCTGCCGCGGGCCAGGCGGGTGCTGGCCGAGCTGGATCTGGCCAGGGCCGAACTGACGGAGTTCGCCGGCGTGCTGACCGGCCGGCTGCGGCTGGGCATGATCGGCAGCGCCAGCGAGGCGGCGCCCGTGGTGGAGCGGGCCCTGGTGACGTTCCACCGGCGGCATCCCGGCGGTCGAGATCACCATCCAGGACACCGGCAGCGCGCACATGGCCGACCTGGTGCGCGGCGGCCTGCTCGACGTTGCCTTCGTCGGGCTCTTCGCCGACCAGGTGCCGCGCCGACCTGGTGCATCGGGTGCTCGCCGTCGAGCCGCTGGTCGCCATCGTCGATCGGCCGGCCACGTGCTGGCCGGCGCCGGAACGGCCGACCTGGCCGAGTTGGTCGGGGCGACCCCGTTCGTCGAGATGCGCGCCGAATCCGGGCTGCGTCGGCAGGTGGACGCGGCCTTCGAGCGCGCCGGGCCTGACCCGCCGGATCGCCTTCGAATTGAGCACGTCGGAGGCCGTGGTGCGCTATGTCGCACTGGGTTTCGGCGCCGCGATCGTGCCCTTGTCCGCGACGGTGGGGACCGATGTCGCGGTGTTGACGTTGCCCGATCGGCGTGCCCGGCATCCGGTCAGCCTGATCCACCGGCACCCGGAACCGTCCGCGCCGAGCGCGCGTGCCTTCATTGCCCTGCTGATCGGCGCCGCCGAATCCGGCACCGCACCGATGCCGGATCGGGAGCCAAAGATGTTGCCCCGCAGTAGGTTTCGACGAAGCGATGACGTAGTCAGCCTTGCATCCGGCCGGACCCGGCCGGGAAATGAGCCAATTGTCGTTGGCTACCGGCAGTCCGATGCCCGATGCCTTCTTGCCGATGGTCGCAGCAGGTCCGGCAGGCGCTACTCTTCAGACGTCGTCGCGCGTCCGCGTCCGGGCTGGGGGTTCTTATGGCAGGGCAGAACCAAGACAGCGGGCCGGATCCTGACGATGGGTCCAGCCGGTCCGGCGGACGACGCGGCCCTGGCCAATTCGCTGGCGGGGCTGGACGCATTGTCGACCGGCACCTTGGACCTGACGGATATGTTGACCCAGGTCGCCACCTTTGCGGTGCAGGCAATTCCCGGCGCTGACGGTGCGGGATTGACCCTGCTGGAGATCGACCGGGCCGACCTGATCGTCAAGAGCGAACCATTCGTGCGGGCGATCGACGAGATCCAGTACGGCATCGGCGAAGGTCCCTGCATCAGTGCCGCCGCAACGGGCGAGACGAAGCGGTCCGGTCAGCTCGGTGACGATCAGCGCTGGCCGCAGTTCGGTCCGCGTGCCGGTGAACTGGGCGTGCACAGCGCACTGTCGCTGCCGTTGCTGGTGTCCACCGGAGTCATCGGTGCGATGAACGTTTATGCGCACGCGCCGAACTCGTTCGACGAACGGGCCCAACAACTGGGCGAGCGATACGCCGTGTCCGCGGCATTGGCGGTGCAGAATGCGCAGATTCTGGAGCAGGCGGCCCGACTGGTCGGTCAGCTGCAGGCGGGAGTGCAGGGCCGGGCCGTGATCGATCAGGCCATTGGGGTGCTGCGCAGGCGCCACGGTCTCACCGCCGACGAGGCACTCGAAGCAGCTGCGGGAGCTGAGCGACAAGCGCAAGATCTCGCTCAACGCGACCGCCACGTCCGTCGTCGACGACGCGGTCGAACGTTCCCAGCAACGGAGTCGAGCCGCCCGCCGGCTCCTGATTCCGGGTACCGGTATCGATCCGAAGTTCGAAGGGCGATGGGGGTACGGTCAGTCTGCCGGAGGTTGGGCGAGCTGGGGCC
This sequence comes from uncultured Actinomycetota bacterium, assembly GCA_963695045.1. GTDB lineage: Bacteria > Actinomycetota > Actinomycetes > Mycobacteriales > Nakamurellaceae > Nakamurella. The sequence goes on along the minus strand of CAVOFW010000011.1, from coordinate 687,901 downwards.
CCGACCCGAGCCTTCCCACTTCGGTACCGGGATTCGTTGTTGCGCATCTCGCTCGGGCAGCATGATCAGCGAGTCGGGCCGCCCGGGGGGAGCGCTTCGTGGATGTGCCGCCTGAACTCATCGAGGGTCTCACCCTGCTCAGCGATGCGCTCGACGATCCGGTGATGGATCTCGAGGCAATCTTGAGCGTGCTGACCGACGACCTGGTGTCCGCGATGCCCGTCGTATCTGGGCCTGATCATCACCCTGCACATCGACGGCAACCCGATCATCGTCAGCACGCTGGACAACGCGAGCAACGGCCGGGCGCGTGCCTCGTTGATGCTGTCCCTCAAGCCGGCCGGCCCCGCCGCGTCGGCGGGCAGTGTGGCCTTCTACAGCGGCTATGCCCGGAGCGTTCATCGAACTGGCCGACGACGCCCGCTGGATCTTCAACCTGAACGGCCCTCCGGTCCTGGACGGTCACCTCACGGTGGGGCGCAACGGGTCCGACCCGGCTGGGATCCGCGGGCTGCCCGCGCACACCAACATCAATCAGGCGATCGGCGTCCTGATCGAGGAGGGCCATACGCCGGGCGGCGCGCGTGACGAACTGGCCAGGCGATCCGTCCGCACCGGCCGGAGCCTGCCAGAGACCGCGCTGCAGCTGCTCGACGATCTTGAGCGGCCGGACGGCGCGGCCGGAGTCTAATCAGCCGTCGTCGGCCGGGTTCGGGGGTAGGCCATCGCAGCCGCTACCTCGTCGGCAAGGCCGCCGCCGAATTCGCGCTCCACCAGCCACAACGCCAGGTCGATGCCGCTGGTGACGCCGCCGCAGGTGACGAGGTCGCCGTCATCGACGACCCGATCGGTGAGCGCGGTCGCGCCGGTCGCGGCCAGTTCGCTGAGCGCGGCGTGATGGGTGGTCGCCCGGCGGGCGCCGATCAGACCGGCACGGGCCAGCAGCATGGTGCCCGTACAGACCCCGGCCAGCAGTCCGGTCGTGGACGACGCCGCCCGCAGCACAGCGGGCCAGTGACCCTGAGATGCCTCTGTCCAGGCACCGGTCGCGGCCCGCGCGGCCCAGCCGCCCCCCGGCACGACCAGTACGTCGGCCCGGCCCGGCTCGAAAACGGCGTCCGACAGCAAGCCGATCCCGTGCGCGCCGACCACCGTCGGCTGCGGGGTGCGGGTCACCAGGGCGGCTCGCAGACTCGCTCCTCGGCGTGCCGCGCGGCGGAAAACCTCAAGCGGGCCAACCACATCCAGTTCGTCGACACCGTCATAGGTGACGACGTCGATCGACAGCCGGGGCGATGCGGAATGGCCGGCGAGTGGGGGACGCGTCATGCATCGATCGTCATCCCGGCGAGTGCGGTGGCGTGAGTGGCAGAACTGACCAGGTACGCAACGATTCTGCCAACTGCGTCAGGGACTGCGACGATGTGCGCTTCGGTAGGCCGCCGGGCTGATCAACCGCTCCCGGGCGAACAGCGTCCGCAGATGGGTCGCCGATCCGATACCGGCCTGCCGGGCGATCGCGTCGATCGTCAGGCTCGACGTTTCGAGCAGGCGCTGCACCTCCAGCAGGCGTTGTTCGGTCAGCCACCGCAACGGCGTCAGGCCCGTCTCGTCGACCCACCGCCGGGCCAGCGTGCGCGGCGCGACGCCCGCGCGCCGGGCCAGATCGGCGACGGTCAGCCGGCGGTCGAGATGTCCGCAGGGCCCACTCGCCGACCGCAGCCACCGACGGACCACCGGTCCGCGGCATCGGACGCTCGACGAACTGCGCCTGCCCGCCCCGGCGATGCGGCGCCACCACCATCCGCCGGGCAATCCGGGCGGCCTCCGCCGAACCTCGATCGCGGCGCACCAGATGCAGGCAGACGTCGATTCCGGCGGCCACCCCGGCGCTGGTCAGGAACTGCCCCTGGTCGACGTAGAGCACGTCCGGATCCACCTGGACCAGCGGATATCGGCGCGCCAGTTCAGCGGCGTCCCGCCAGTGAGTGGTCGCCCGGTGACCGTCGAGCAAGCCGGCGGCGGCCAGCGCGAACGCCCCGATACAGATGGAGACCATCCGCGCCCCGCGATCGGCCGCGTCCCGAAGGGCGTCCAGCACCGGCTGATCGGGAGTCTCCGTCGGCCGGTAGCCGGGCACGACGACCGTGTCGGCCGTCGTCAACGCCCGCAAACCCTCGTCGACCTGGATCGAGAACCCGGTGGTGGTGGGCACCGATCCCGGCTCGGGGGCGCACACGGTGAGCAGATAGTGGGCCTGTTCGTCTCGATGACCGAAAACCTGCGCCGGAACGGCCAGGTCGAAGGCGACGGTCTGCGGCAGCGCCAGCACCACCACGCGGTGAACGTCCTGCGAGCCCGACACAACCGCATTCTCCCGCACGGCGCCGGCGCAGGTCAGTCGTCGCCGTGGCCCGGATGTACGCCTGGGGCAAGGCCGTGGTCGGCGGCGATCGTGGCCAGCAACTCGGCGAGTTGGTGCCGCTGCTCGGCGGAGAGCGCGCGGCAGAGGTGGTCCTCATGGCTGGCGGCCAGGCCGACCAGCTGGGCCAATTTTTCCTTCCCGGCGACGGTGACCGCGACGGTTTTGCGTCGGTGATCATCGGGGTCGGTGATCCGCTGCACCAGCCCGGCGTCCTGCAGCCCGTCGAGCACGACCACGAGGCGGCTGGGACGTACTCCGAGTTGGCCGGCGAGCTCTTGTTGGTTGCGTCCGGCGTTCCGGGCGATCAGCCGAATCAAGCCCGACTGCGTCGGAGTCAGGCCCAGGGGCGCGATCCGTTCGGCGAACAGCCGCGAGCCGAGGGCGCCGACCTGGGCCAGCAGGAAGCCCACTCCCATCGGATGCCGGCGGCCGGGGTTCGGTCCGTTGGGCCACGGGTCCTGGGCGCTGTCGGCCGCCGATTCGCCGGCGCTTGGCGAGGTCTTGACAGGACGGTCCATCGGGATAACTCTACCCACCCGTTAATCGTTCATGGTATTAATGATTAATGAGCATCAAGACAACGCCGGCCGCCCGGGCCACCAGCCCGCTGCCGACGCCGGGCCAACCGTTGGTGGCAACACTGGTCGACGGGATCCGCCGGGCCGGCGGGGTGGAGCGCGGGTGCTATCTGCTGGCCGTGGCGCTGATGGTCAGTGGGCTGGTACATCTCGGGGTGCTGGTCGTCACGGGCGGGTCGTGGAGCGGTCCGTTGTCGTGGCGCAAGCCCGCCACGTTCGGGCTGTCGTTCGGATTGACCCTGGCGACAGTGACCTGGGTGCTGTCCTTCTCCGCGATACGACCGCGACCGCGGGCGGTGACGCTGAGCGTGCTGGCCGGCGCCTGCCTGGTCGAGGTGGTGGTGATCACCGTGCAGGCCTGGCGGGGCCTGACCTCGCACTTCGGCGTGAGCGGGCCCGGTGCTGGACTTGTTGCGGCCGGTGCCGCCGCCGGCGCTGTCGTGCTCGTGGTGGACCTGGCCGTGATCACCGTCCTCGTCTGGCGCGCGCCGGCCGGCTCAGCGAGCATGCGACTCGCGCTGCGGGCGGGGTTCGCGGCGCTGATGGTTGCGCTCGGCCTCGGGGTCTACATGCTCGCCCGCGGGATGGTGATCGCCCGGACGATCGACCCCGCCGCTGCCTTCGCGTTCTCCGCGACGGTGAAACCGGGCCACGCCGCCACCATGCACGGCGTGCTGGTCCTCCCCGCGCTGGCGTGGGTGTTGGCCTTCGCGCAACGGCCAGAACGTTTCCGGCTGGCCGCGGTCCGCACCGCGACGGCCGGCTACCTGCTCCTCGCGGTCGTCGTGGTCGCCGAAACCCTGGGCGGGATCGACCCGCTCGCCCTGAGCACCGCGCCCCTGGCGGCAACCGTGGCCGGTGGGGTCGGCATGCTGCTGCTGCTCGCCGCGATCATCCTGACGCTCCTTTCCGTCGCCCGGACACCGGCGGCCGTCGGCGGCCACTGACCGGCGGATCGACAATCTCAGCCGGGCGGATCCCGACCAGCGGCAGAAAGATGTCGTCGATGATCTCCAGGATCGTCTCGCGCGCGATGGGTTGCAGGGTCATCAGCGCCTCGTGCCGGACCAGGTCGAAGGGCAGCGAACTGATTCGCGGTGTCAGGTGGGTCGCGGTGATCTCGCCGCGCTCGAGCGCGCGTCGCATGACTGTGTCGATCGCGCTGGGTCGGTCGCCGATCAGTTGTTCGCGCAGGTCCGCGGGCGTCGTTCCGGTCTCCTGGTAGTACGCGCCCAACTGGGCGCTGAACACGGCGGCCATCGCCCGGCGTGAATCGTTGGCCTGGGTCAGCAGCGCGATCAGATCGCCGCGCAGGGTCCCGGTGTCCGGAACCGGCTGGCTTCCCTGGGCGTAGAAATGCCGGATGGCCGCGAGTACCAGTGCCTCCCGGTTCGGCCAGCGACGGTAGATCACCGGTTTGCTGGTGCCGGCCCGTTCCGCCACCGCGTCGATCGTGAACGCTCCGTACCCGCCGGACACCAGCAGGTCCCAGGCGGCCGCCAGGAGGGCGTCCTCCAGCTCCCGACCGCGTCGCCGGGTGATCGCGCCCGCAACCTCTAGATCCATTTGCGTATCTTATCGTCAATCGCTAGTCTTCTGATAGATACCAGTACGTATCTTATTGGAGGATGGCATGAGCACTTCATCGGTCGAGGATCGGGTCGATCCCCAGGTCCTGAAGGTTGCGATGGTGTTGATCGTCGGCGGCCTGGCCGTTGTCTTCGACACGACCATTGTCAGCGTCGCGCTGCGCAGCCTGGCCGTCGAGCTCAATACCTCGGTTGCCACCATCGGGTGGGTCAGCACCGGATATCTGCTTGCGCTGGGCGTGACGATCCCGCTCGCGGGCTGGGCGCAGGGCCGGTTCGGCGGCAAACGCGTCTGGATGTTCGCGCTGCTGGTGTTCCTGGCCGGCTCGATCGCCTCCAGCCTGGCCTGGAACGCGACCAGCCTGATCGCCTTCCGGGTGCTGCAGGGCGTCGGCGGGGGCCTGATGTTGCCGCTGATGGCGACCCTGGTGATGCAGGCCGCCGGCGGGCGGGCGCTCGGGCGGACCATGTCCGTGGTCAGCCTGCCCGCCATCCTTGGCCCCATCCTCGGCCCGGTTCTCGGCGGGCTGATCCTCGGTTCGCTCGACTGGCGGTGGCTGTTCTGGGTGAACGTGCCGTTCTGCGTCGTCGGTTTCCTGCTCGCCTGGAGACTGTTGCCGGCCGACCGGCAATCCACCCGACCGCGATTGGACGTGCTGGGGTTCGTCCTGCTGGCCCCGGGCATCGTCGGGGTGCTGTACGGACTGTCCAACGCCAGCAGCGCGGGCGGGTTCGCCAGTGTCGACGTGCTGGCGCCGATGCTGATCGGCGCATCCCTGCTGGCGGTATTCGCGATCTATGCCCGCCGGATGGGCGCCCGTGCACTCGTGGATGTGCGGCTGTTCGCGCATCGCTCGGTGGCCTCGGCCTCCGCGCTGCTCTTCCTCTCCGGCGCTGCCCTGTACGGGGCGATGCTGCTGCTGCCCCTGTACTTCCAGGACGTCCGGGGCGCCGACGCCCTCGGCGCCGGCCTGCTGCTGGTGCCGCAAGGTCTCGGCGCCCTGTTGAGCCGCTCGCTGGCCGGCCGGCTGACCGACTCCATCGGCGCCAGATGGGTGTGCCTGGCCGGCTTCTCGATCGTCTGCGTCGCCACCTTCCCCTTCGCGCTGGCCACCGCGGAGACCAACCAATGGTTGTTGATGGCGGCCCTGCTGCTCCGCGGATTCGGGCTCGGCGCGGTCACCATCCCGCTGATGACCGCGGCCTTCGTCGGGCTCGACCGGCCCGACGTCCCGCACGCCAGCATCATCACCCGGATCGCCCAGCAGGTGGGCGGATCCTTCGGTGTCGCGCTGCTCGCCGTCATCCTCGACGGCGCCCTCGCGCACACCGCGGGCGGCGTCGGCTCCTCCGTCGGGGCGTTCGATCAGGCATTCTGGTGGGCCAGCGGCTTCACCGGCCTGGCCATGCTGCTGTGTTTGGCGCTGCCCGGTCGGCCGCGGACCGCAGGCGAACCCGCCACCGCCGTCGGCGCCGTGGCGCGGTAGCGATCGGGGGGGAACCGATCGACGCGTGGCACGCCGATGGTGCACCATCGGATCGATGAAGACGGACACCAGAGGTGACCTGGGCACCATCCTCGGCGTCTGGGGCCACCCGGACGACGAGGCATACCTGTCGGCGGGCCTGATGGCCACGGCGGTCGCGGCCGGTCGACGGGTGGTGTGCGTGACCGCAACCCAGGGTGAGGCGGGCTTTCCGGCCGACGACGCGCGATCGATGCAGGAGCGAAAGGCGTTGCGGCAGCAGGAGTTAGCCGCCAGTCTGGACGTTCTGGGGGTGCGCGAACACCGGTGGCTCGGCTATGCCGACGGGGAATGCGAAAAGGTCGCGGACGCCACGGCGGCGGCGGCCGTCGCGGCCATCATCGCCGAGGTCCGCCCGGACACGATCCTGACCTTCGGGCCGGACGGCGGAACCGGTCACCCGGACCACATCGCCGCCAGTCGCTGGGCCACCATCGCCGCCGAGGAGACCACCGAGGTGGGCGCCCGATTGTTGTACTCGACCAAGACCCGGGCGTGGGCGGAGCGATTCATGTCCGGCGGGCGTCGGGCGGACGTGCTGATGGTTCCCGACCTGCAACCGGAAACGGTCGATCCCGCCAACCTCGCGGTCTGGCTCACTTGTGACGATGCAGTGCTGGCCATCAAGGTTCGGGCGCTGCGCGCCCAGGCGAGTCAAGTGGAGCCGTTTGTCCAGGCCGCCGGGTTGGAGCACTACAGCGAACTGGTCCGGGAGGAGTTCTACCGGGAGCCGCGGCCGGGGGATCGGCAGGCACTCGGACTGGCCGAGTACCGCTGATCCCGGCCGCGACGAACCCGACGGTCACGGCCCGATCGGGTCCTCCGGCGGATCACCCGAGATGCGCCGACGGCGTCGTCGCGGGTCACCCGACCTCGGCAACCGACCGGCGCCGTCCGCATCCTGGCGGTCCAGCGCACGCATGACGACATGCTGCTGCGACCAGCGTCCAGGCGTTGTTGCTCAGCCAGTACACCAGAATCGCGACCGGCAGGAAGGCGCCGGCGACCAGCACGCCCAGCGGGAAGACCCAGAGCGTCAGCCGGTTCATGATTGCCGTCTGCGGGGTGCTCTCGACGAGTCCGCCTTGGCCCTCGATGGCCGCCCGGCTGGTGAAATGCGTTGCCACCGCGGCGATCAGCATCAGCGGAACGGCGACGAGCGCGACGTCCAATCGGGTGACGTCGCCGTAGGCGGCCAGCTGAGCCGGGGTCGAGCTGATCGTCGCCGCGAGCGGGGCGCCGAGCAGCTTCGCCTGCAGGAACGACTGCACGTCCCCGGCCGAGAAGAAGTAATTCGGCGTGTTCGCATTGTCTGTGGCGCTCATGAACAGCGGGGCGCCGGTGCGGTTGAACGAGCGCAGGACATGCAGCAGCCCGAGAAACACCGGAACCTGGAGCAGGGCCGGCAGCAGGCTGCTGAGCGGATTCACCCCGTTGTCCCTCTGCAGTGCCTGCAGGGCAACGGCCAGTGCCTGCCGGTCGCCGGCGTACTTCTTCTTCAGGGCGGCGATCTGCGGTTGCAGGCGTCGCAGGGATCGCTGCGCCCGGGCCTGCCGGATGGCCGTGGGGAACAGGATCGCGCGCAGTGTGAAGACGAGAAATGCGACCGAGAGCGCCCAGGCGAGCCCGCTCGCCGGGTCGATCAAGTGCCGAAAACGGTGTGCCAGAACCACAAGATCGCGGAGACGGGGTAGTAGATGAAGTCGAGCATGGTGAGGCCTCACTGCCAGGCGTGTGCCGCGCAGGTCAGAAGGACAGCGCCGATCGCACACGGGGAGCCGGTTGGGGGTGTCGGATGACCGGCGGCAGCGGCGCGGAACGCGCAGCAAGGCTGGTTTGAGCGTGTCTGGCAAATACGGCCAGACACAGTCCAACTAGCGGGCCGGTCGGAAACCGGCTCCCGGTGCCCGAGGTCGCGGGCGGCCCGGTGTGTCCGGGCTGGACACTCGGCGGAATGACCCGCGCAGGCGTCGTTCGTCGGACACCAGGCCCGCGGCGACAACGGTGCGAGCCGAGGCGTGCTGCCGGTGATCCAGGCACGCGACCAGAACGGCGATGGTCAGGGCGGCCGCGACGGCCGTCACGAGGGCGAGGTTGCCGGGTGCGCCCGCGGCATTCGGCAGCAGGACGAGCAGCGCGGTGACCCACGCCAGGGTGGCCAAGAACCGGATCACCTCGACCACCTCCTGTGGGCCATCACCGACGGTACCTGCCCGCTGCGATCGATCGGCGTCCCAGCAAGGCCAATGCCCGGACAGCGGCCCGCGACCGGTCGGGTACGAGACGGTCAGACTGGGGGATCGGGTTGCTCCTTGGTCCGATGCAACAGCCAATCCCGTGACGTCCGGATCAGCGCGTAGCGGCCGGCGCTCTCCCGGCCGTGCAGCGTGAAGACCATCCGGCGCTCGTTGCGGTCGTGTTCCTCCCACCAGCCGATGTCCGCGATCGACTTGTCCTCGTCCTCGTAGGTGAGGTGCTCGAGGTCGTGATCGGCGACCTCGACGGCGAGCCGGTTGTCGGCACGGATCCGGTCGGCAGTCCGCGCGGCACCGCCCACGACCGCAGCACGCCGCCCTCCTCCAACCGGAGGTCGAAATGGGGTCGCGGTTTGCGGTGGTCATGCAGCACGAACGCCGGGCGATGGGGGTTCGCGGTGTCCACGGCCACCACCCCTCGATTATCGCAGCGCTGACGTCCGGCGGTGGTCAGTGATCCGAGTGCGCAGGATAGCCGGGTGTCAGCGATGTCCTGGCACCACGATCGGGACATCAACAAGGCTCCTAGCATCCGACCGGGGCCGGATATCCCGGTGGGAGATACTCCTTCGCGGGAGGCAGCCCCATGGATGAATTCGTCCGGTTCGTCGACGGGCCCACCCCGATCGACTCCGCGCCGCGGCTGGCGAAGGCCATCGGGCTGCTCGGCTCCGACCTGCTGGTCAAACGCGACGACCTGATCGGGCTCGGCGGCGGCGGCAACAAGGTGCGCAAGCTGCAGTACAGCTGCGGCGCGGCCGTGCGGTCCGGCGCCCGCACGCTGGTCACCTCCGGCGCCCCGCAAAGCAACCATGCCCGTCTCACCGCCGCCGCCGGAGCACGGCTGGGGCTCGACGTCATTCTCGTGCTGAAGGGCGACGAACCGGCGAACCTGCGCGGGAACCTGCTGCTGGACAAGATGTTCGGCGCACGCATCGTCTGGTCGGGAAAACGGCCGGTGGAGGACCAGACGCAGACGGTGATGAATTCGCTGGCCGGCAGCGGAGTCAATGCCTACCGCATCCCGTTCGGCGGTAGCACCCCGTCCAGCGCCCGCGGATACGCCGACGCCGCGCACGAGATCCTGCAGCAGGTACCGGACCTCGATCAGGTCGTGGTGGCCGTCGGATCCGGCGCGACGATGGCGGGCCTGGTCAGCGTGCTGGGCGCCGAGCGGGTTCTCGGGATCGAGACCGGCGCCGTCGATGACGCCCGTCGAACGGTGTCCGGCCTGCTCAACGGGATGTCCGGGGTCTCCCCGGTGCGGGCGGGTTTGCTGCGTCTGGACGCCGGGCAGATCGGCCAGGGCTACCCGCACCTGACGCCGGCCGCGCGGCGGGCGATGGAGACTGCCGCGCGCACCGAGGGGCTGGTCCTCGATCCCACCTACACCGGGCGGGCCATGGCGGGCCTGATCGCCGCCGTCGCGAGCGGCGCGGTGCGGCCGGGTCAGCGCACCGTTTTCCTGCACACCGGTGGCCTGCCGGGCCTGTTCGGTCACCCGGAGATCGGCTGAGCCGTTCGGGGGCGCCCGGATCGGAGGCGTGCCTCACAGTTCGCGGCAATGCGGACGCCGGGAAAACGCCTCGAACCACGGCGCGACAGCGCCTACCGTGCCGGGTATGCCCAGCACCTTGACGCAACGCGAGTTGCACGCCGGCGACGCCGCAGCCGTCACCGAAATTCTGGCCGCGATGGAACGAACTCGAGCCGGTGGACGAGGCGTACGGCGAGCAGGACATCGCTCGAGGAGATGACGGCGCCCGGGGTCGATCTCGGACGGGCCAGCATCGGGATCGTCGACGACGACCGGCTGGTGGCATTCGGCTGGCTGCGGGTCAGCCCGCCGGCACCGGAATGGAAGGCTTTCCAGTGGGCCGGTGTGCACCCGGACTACGTCGGCCGCGGCCTCGGCCGGCGACTGCTGCGAGGAGCTGGAATCGAGCGCCATCGCCATCCGGGACGCCGACGCGCCCGGGCTGCCGGGCGAGCTGAAGGTCTGGCTCGACCCGGAACGCCCGCGGACGGCCGCGCTGGTGGCCGCGGCCGGATACCAGACTGGCGTTACTTCTTCCGGATGCGCTGCGACCTGCGCGACCCGGTCCAGGGCCTGCGCCAGCGCCGGTCGGCGTCGAGATCCGGCCGTATCGCCCGAGCGACGACGACGCCGTCCGGCTGGTCTCCAACTCCTCGTTCGCCGACCACTGGGGATCCACCCCGATGGACCCGGAGCGCTGGCGTGCGGAGTACGCGGACTCGTCGTCGTTCCGGCCGGAGCAGTCCTGGGTGGCGATCATCGACGGCGACGGTCGCGGGCTTCGTGCTGACCTCGGAATTCGAGGCCGACACCCGGCAGCGCGGCTATCCGACCGGGTACATCGCGCGGGTCGGCACCCTGCGCGGCGCGCGGGGCCGCGGCATCGCCAGCGCGTTGCTCGCCCGCACGCTGGCCGGCCTGGCCGATGCCGGCTACCGGTACGCCGAACTGGGGGTCGACGCCGATTCCCCGACCGGCGCCGGCCGGCTGTACGAGCGGGCCGGCTTCGTCACCATCGGCCGGAACATCGTCGCCGGGAAGCGCTTCTGACCTGATCGCGGATCGGGCGAGGCTCCGGCCGCCGTTCATCTGGCCGGTGACCAACCATCTAGGCTGGCCCGCGCGTCACCCTTCCGCGAATCCGGCGAGGAACGCGGTTCAAGAACTGCAAGGAGCCCTGCGGTGATCACACGCTTGTCCACGCTGTTCCTGCGAACCCTGCGGGAGGACCCGGCCGATGCCGAGGTGCCCAGCCACCGGCTGCTGGTGCGGGCCGGCTACGTCCGCCGCGCGGCGCCCGGGATCTACAGCTGGCTGCCGCTGGGCTACACCGTGCTGCGGAACGTCGAGCGGATCGTCCGCGAGGAGATGGACGCCATCGGCGCCCAGGAGGTGCATTTCCCGGCGCTGCTGCCGCGCGAGCCCTACGAGGCGACCGGCCGCTGGACCGAATACGGCGACAACCTGTTCCGGCTCAAGGACCGCAAGGGCGCGGACTACCTGCTCGGCCCCACCCACGAGGAAATGTTCACCCTGCTGGTCAAGGACATCGTCTCGTCCTACAAGAGCCTGCCGCTGGCGCTGTACCAGATCCAGACCAAGTACCGGGACGAGGCACGGCCGCGGGCCGGCATCCTGCGCGGCCGGGAGTTCGTGATGAAGGACTCCTATTCCTTCGACCTGGACGACGCCGGGCTGGCCGCCGCCTACCAGCGGCACCGCGACGCCTACATCCGGATCTTCGACCGGCTGGGCCTGCGGTACGTGATCGTCGCCGCCATGTCCGGGGCGATGGGCGGGTCCGCGTCCGAGGAGTTCCTGGCCGACGCCGAGGTCGGCGAGGACACCTACGTCAAGTGCTCGAACTGCGACTACGCGGCCAACGTCGAGGCCGTGCAGGTGCCGACCGCGGCCGCCGTCGACGCGTCCGGCCTGCGAGCAGGCGCACGTCGAGGACACCCCGGACACCCCGACCATCGACACCCTGGTCGCGATGCTGAACGAGCGGTTCCCGCGGACCGACCGGCCGTGGGCGGCCGCGCGACACGCTGAAGAACGTGCTGGTGCTGCTGCGCCATCCCGACGGCACCAGCGAGCCGCTGGCCATCGGCGTGCCCGGCGACCGCGAGGTCGACCCCAAGCGGCTGGAGGCGCAGGTCGCGCCCGCCGAGCTGGAGGCGTTCACCGAGGAGCACTTCAAGGCCAACCCGCGCTGGTCAAGGGCTACATCGGCCCCGGGGTGCTCGGCGCCGAGCGGGCCAGCAAGATCCGTTACCTGCTCGACCCGAGCATCGGTGACGGCTCGGCCTGGGTGACCGGCGCCGACCAGCCCGGCCGGCACGTCATCGGCCTGGTGGCCGGACGGGACTTCACCGCGGACGGCATCATCCAGGCCGCCGAGATCCGGGACGGCGACCCGTGCCCGGTCTGCGGGCACGCGCTGCTCAGCGCCCGCGGCATCGAGATGGGCCACATCTTCCAGCTCGGCCGCAAGTACGCGGACGCGCTGGAGCTCAAGGTGCTGGACGTGAACGGCAAGCTGGTCACCGTCACCATGGGCTCCTACGGGGTCGGCGTGTCGCGGGCGGTGGCCGCCGATCGCCGAGAACTCGCATGACGACCGTGGGCTGATCTGGCCGCGGGAGATCTCCCCGGCGGACGTGCACATCGTGATCGCCGGCAAGGGTCCGGAGATGGCCGAGGCCGGCGAGGACCTGGCCAGGGCGCTGGACGGGGTCGGGGTGCGGGTGATGCTCGACGACCGGAACGCCTCGGTCGGGGTCAAGTTCACCGACGCCGAGCTGATCGGGGTGCCGACCATCGTGGTGGTCGGTCGGGGCGTCGCGACCGGGCATGGTCGAGCTCCGGGACCGGGCCACCGGCGACAAGCGCGACGTCTCGCTGGCCGAGGTGGCCGGTGAGGTCGTCACGCTGGTGCGGACCGGGCACCTGCGGGAGACGTCGGCCTGACGCCCGGTCGCCGAACGGTTCGACGGACGCGCGGACGTGGTTCGCGCACTCGGCGAGCCGGGGCGCTGCGGCCGCTACTGCTGGCCGGGGAACGGCAGGGTCGCCGGGGACGTCCCGACGACCTGCTTCCACATCGCCAGCCGCACCGCGGCATCGGACAGCCCGGTCAGCGCGAAGCCGCGCAGTTCGGCGTCGTCGGTGGAGCCGATCACCACCCGCCAGGCCGCGGCGGCGTCCGTTTCGATGTCCTGGGCCAGTTGCAGGGCCGACCCGGCGTCCGTCACCGGCACCGAAACCTGGTAGGCCGCAGCCGGTTCGGCGGCGGTGGCGCCGCCCTGCAGCGAGCCGGGCGGTGGTGGCGTCCCGGCGCAGCAGATGTCCCGACCTGGCGTCGGTGATCATGTCCGCCTGATCGCGGGCGTAGGCGGCGACCAGGCCGTAGGCCCAGACGGCCGCCTGCTCGGCGGCCAGCGCGGATTGCAGCGCGGTCTGCGCGTCCGGGGAGAGCGGGCCGGGCGGCGGCGTGGTGCGGAACGGCGGCGACCGAACTGGGCGGCGCGCTCGAGTCCGGCGCCTCGGAGCCGGTGACGGCACGGAGTCGCTCGGCCGATGGGCGTCGGGCTCGGGCGTTGGGCGTGGTCATGCCAGCACCGCCCGGTGGCTGGCCAGCGACGCGGCGATCGAGCCGAACATCGCCGCCCGGTAGCGGGACGCGGACGAGATGGCGTCGGTGAACTGCACCTGCGCTGTGGCGGCATCGCCGCGAACCGCCGAGATGATGGCCTCCGGTGTGTCGGGCATGGCGACCGATGCCGCTGGGGCAGTCGATGCGGCGGCCGTCGCGGAGCCGCTGACCGCGGGCGCGGGTTGACCCTGGCGAACTCGGCCTCCAGTGCGGTCGAGGTGGGCCTGCCGGTCGTCCCGCAGCGGGGTCAACCGGGCGGCGTCGGCCTGGTCGGCGGCGATGGCGGCGTCGAGCCGGAGCAGATGCAGCCGGGTGGTCGCGATCAGGCCGTTGATCGGGTCGAGGGCCGCCGGGGTGGACACCACGGTCGGCGCCGGGGGCTCGTCGGTGCCGAAATAGCTGCAACCGGTGAGCAGCGCCAGCGCGCCGGCGCCGACGAAGAGTGAACGCCGCGAGATCGGCGTGCCAGGAGCGATTGCCACCCGCCCATCATGACAGCCCGGGGGATGCGGTCAGTCCGCTCACGCAGCGAACCGCGTCACACGGACTCGCCATGCGAAGCGGCGGGCCGAGCCCGAGTCGCCCGTCTTCTTGCGAGCCCGGCCTACCGATAGGCTGCTCCACTGGTCGCCAGCACCGTCGGCGGACTGTGGGACAGCATGAACAACTGCACACCGCGGGCCGCCTGGTCGGTATGGCTGCACAGAAGGAGGCAGCGATGGGATCCGGCGACGAGCGTCGGCTGCGCGAGGTCGTCACCGAGGTGACCGCGCAGGCCGGGTACGACCTGGAGGAACTCGCGGTCCGATCCGCCGGCCGCCGGAGCGTCGTCCGGGTGGTGATCGACGCGCGATGGCGGGGTGACGCTCGACGCGGCCGCCGACGTCAGCAGGGCCATCTCGCAGCGGCTGGACGAATCGGGAGCCGACGATCCGACCGGCAGCGCGCCGTACACCCTCGAGGTCACCAGCCCGGGCATCGGCCGACCGCTGACCGCTGCCCCGGCACTTCCGGCGGGCCCGCACCAGATTGGTGTCCCTCGTCACGGCCGACGGCCGCGCGGTGACCGGGCATGTGCTCGGTGTCACCGACGACGCGGTGCAGTTGGTGCTCTCCGGCCGCAAGGGCGTCTCGCAGGTCGAGGTGCCGTTCGCGGACATCGAGCGGGCCAAGGTGGAGGTCGAGTTCAGCCCGCCGGCCGCGGCGGTGCTGGCGGTGCTGGGCGTCGAGGCGGACACCGAACCCGAAGACGTCTTCGACGAGGAGCTGACCTGAAGGTGAATTCGACGAGGACGATCGGGGACGACCTCGAGGACGAGAGGACGACGTTGACGACGCCGAGCTGCGAGCCGGCGCCGCGACGACCGAGCGTTCTGCGATCAGCACAGGGGAGGTGACCGGATGAACGTCGACATCGCCGCGCTGCGCGCGGTGGAGAAGGAAAAGGGCATCGAGTTCGGTTCGCTGATCGACACCCTGGAGACGGCGCTGCTCACCGCCTACCGGCACACCCAGGGTCACGCCGGGCACGCCAGGGTCGAGATCGACCGGAAGACCGGGGAGATCCGGGTCTGGGCGCAGGAGACCGCCGAGACCAGCGAGTCCAGCCAGGAGGTGGTCCGGGAGTGGGACGACACCCCGGAGGACTTCGGCCGGATCGCGGCGACCACCGCCCGTCAGGTGATCCTGCAGCGGCTGCGGGACGTCGACAACGAGCGCACCTTCGGCGATTTCGCCGGCCGCGAGCACGACCTGATCACCGGCACGGTGTCCGCCGACGCGAAGGTGAACGCCCGCGGCGTCGTGGTGGTCAGCCTGGGTGACGTCGAGGGCATCATCCCGGCCGCCGAGCAGTCGCCGGGCGAGACCTACACCCACGGCCAGCGGCTGCGGTGCTACGTGGTCTCGGTGTCCCGCGGTCCGCGCGGTCCGCAGATCACCCTGTCCCGGACCCACCCGAACCTGGTGCGCAAGCTGTTCGCGCTGGAGGTTCCGGAGATCGCCGACGGCTCGGTGGAGATCACCGCCGTCGCCCGGGAGGCCGGGCACCGGTCCAAGATCTCCGTGCGACCGACCATCGCCGGGGTGAACGCCAAGGGTGCCTGCATCGGCCCGATGGGCGCCCGGGTGCGGGCGGTGATGAGCGAACTGGGCGGGGAGAAGATCGACATCATCGACCATGACGACGATCCGGCGACCTTCGTCGGCAACGCGCTTGTCGCCGGCCAGGGCGATCTCGGTCACGGTCGTCGACGCGGCCGCCCGCGCCGCCCGGGTGGTGGTCCCGGACTTCCAGCTGTCCCTGGCGATCGGCAAGGAGGGGCAGAACGCCCGGCTGGCCGCCCGGCTGACCGGGTGGCGGATCGACATCCGCAGCGATGCGGCACCCGAAACCTCGGGCCGGGTCACTGCGGAGCCCTGATCTGTCGCGGCTGTTGGCTGCCCGTCCCACCCGTGGCGCACCGATAACGTCCTGCATCCGAACGCGAAGGCGGTAGACTGATATGTCGGGCCGCTTGTCGACTCCGGCCACCGCCATGAATCCCCCTGGATCACCCGGTCCAGAGCGGACGTGTGTCGGTTGCCGAGTCCGTGAGCGTTCCACAGATTTACTGCGCGTCGTGGCCGTGGGCGGGGTCGTCATTCCCGATCTACGGCGCCGGCTCCCCGGAAGGGGAGCGTGGTTGCATCCCGATCTGGGGTGCCTCGCCGCGGCAGAGCGCCGTCGGGCGTTCGGCAGGGCCCTTCGGGTCCCTATGATTGACGCCGAACGACTCGACATCACCGAGGTCCGGTTTCACCTGGAAGGCCAGGGGAACACCGGATCCGAAGATCGGATCGCCGCCGGCAGCCGATCACCGAGCCGCCTGAATCAGAAAGCAGGTCGACCCAACGTGAGCACGCCGTGAAGCAGCAATGAGCAGCACCCGGCACATCTAGGGCGAGCGGACGTTCCGAACCGGCCGCCGCCCTCACCCTAAGGAGAGCAGTGGCAGGCAAGGCCCGCGTACACGAGCTTGCGAAAGAGCTCGGCAAGACCAGCAAAGAGATCATGGCGAAGCTCAACCAGATGGGTGAGTTCGTCAAATCCCCGTCCTCGACCATCGAGGCCCCCGTCGTCCGCAAGTTGCGGAACGAGTTCCCGGCCACCAAGCCGGCCGGCGCGAAGGCGGATCTGCCGACCAACGGGTCGGCTGCACCCAGAAGCGCGCCCAACGGCGGTCCCGGTCGCCCCGGCTCGGTGGCCCCACGGCCATCCGTGTCCGCTCCCGGACCGGCACCCGTTGCCCGCCCGGCCGCAGCGGCCACCGACACGACGGCGGCACCGCGGGTCTCGACGCCAGCGGTGACCAGCCCGGCCGCGTCGTCCGCACCCGCGGCATCGCCGGCGGTCGCGACTCCGTCCGTATCGGCACCCCTGATAGCGGCACCTTCTGCGTCGGCACCTGCGACTTCGGCTCCGGCCGCCGCAGCCCCGGCGCCGTCCCGTCCCGCCGCGACGGCTCCGGTGACATCGCCCCGCCCGGCCGGTCGATCCGTCGCTCCGCCGCGCGTGGCGCCTACTGCGGCGGCGCCGGCCGCACCGGCCGCTCCCGTCACGGGTTCGGCCGGACCTGGATTCCAGGCGCCGACCACAGCGCCGGCCGCCCCGGCGCCGGCACCCGTCGATCGGCCGGCAGCAGCGGCCGCGAGCAGCGCGAGCGCACCGGCCCGTCCCGAAGGCCAGTCCCCGGCTCCACGTCCGGCCCGCCCGGCCGGCGGTGTGCCCGGTGCGCCCAGGCCGCCGCGGATGGGTAACAACCCGTTCGGGGTCAATCAGCCACGCAATGCACCGCCGCGACCAGGCGGTGTTCCGGGTGCACCCCGGCCGCCGGCCGGTCGTCCCGGTGGTGCTCCCGGTACCGGTGCCCCCGGCACCCGTCCCGGACCCGGCGCCGGCCGTCCCGGTGGTGCGCCCGGTGGCGCGCCGCGTCCCGGCACCCCGGGCGGTCGCCCGGCCCCCGGTGGCGCCGGTCGTCCCGGCGGCGCACCCGCCGGTGGCGGCGGTTACCGCGGTCCCGGTGGGCCCGGTGCTGGCGGCCCGGGTGGGGCCGGCGGTGGCGGTGGTTACCGCGGCGGCCCCGGCGGCACGACCGGTGGCCCCAGCGGCGGTGGTGCCCGTCCCGGTGGTGGCGGTCGTGGTCGCGGCGGCGCTGCTGGTGCCTTCGGGCGGCAGGGCGGACCGGCGCGCAAGGGCCGCAAGTCCAAGAAGCAGCGTCGTCAGGAATTCGACAACATGCAGGCCCCGTCGATCGGCGGCGTTGCGCTGCCGCGCGGCAACGGGTCGACGATCAGGCTCGCCCGCGGGTCGTCGCTGGCCGACTTCGCCGACAAGATCGACGCCAACCCGGCGTCGATGGTGCAGGCGTTGTTCCACCTCGGCGAGATGGTCACGGCCACCCAGTCGGTGTCCGACGACATCCTGGAGCTGCTCGGCTCCGAGATGGGCTACACCGTCGAGATCGTCTCCCCGGACGACGAGGACCGCGAGCTGCTCGACTCGTTCGACCTGTCCTACGGCGAGAACGAGGGCGACGAGAGCGATCTGGTCGTCCGGCCGCCGGTGGTCACCGTCATGGGTCACGTCGACCACGGCAAGACCAAGCTGCTCGATGCCATCCGGAACACCCACGTGGTGGACAAGGAAGCCGGCGGCATCACCCAGCACATCGGTGCGTACCAGGTGGCAACCCACCTGGGCGACGAAGAGCGGTTGATCACCTTCATCGACACCCCGGGTCACGAGGCGTTCACCGCCATGCGGGCCCGCGGGTCGCAGTCCACGGACATCGTGGTGCTGGTGGTCGCGGCCGACGACGGCGTCATGCCGCAGACGGTCGAGGCGATCAACCACGCCAAGGCGGCGGACGTGCCGATCGTGGTGGCGATCAACAAGATCGACAAGGAGGGGGCCAACCCCGACAAGATCCGCCAGCAGCTCACCGAATACGGGCTGGTCGCCGAGGAGTACGGCGGCGACACCATGTTCGTGGAGATCTCGGCGCGTCAGCGGACGAACATCAACGGGCTGCTCGAGGCGATCCTGCTGACCGCGGACGCGGCACTGGATCTGCGGGCGAACCCGAACATGAACGCCGAGGGGGTGGCCATCGAGGCACACCTCGACCGGGGCCGCGGCGCCGTCGCGACCGTCCTGGTGCAGCGCGGCACGCTGCACGTCGGCGACTCGATCGTCGCCGGCAACGCCTACGGCCGGGTGCGGGCCATGCTGGGCGACCACGGTGAGAACGTCACCGAGGCCACCCCGTCGCGCCCCGTGCAGGTGCTCGGCTGGACCTCGGTCCCGGGCGCCGGCGACTCGTTCATGGTGGTCGAGGAGGACCGCGTCGCCCGGCAGATCGCCGAGCGTCGGCAGGCCCGCTCGCGCAAGGCACAGATCGGCAACCGCCGGCGGATCTCGCTGGAGGACTTCGCCGGAGCCCTGGCCGAGCAGAAGGTCGAGCAGCTCACGCTGATCATCAAGGGCGACAACTCCGGCACCGTCGAGGCGCTGGAGGACTCGCTGCTGAAGCTGGACGTCGGCGCCGAGGTCGACCTGCGGGTGGTGCACCGCGGCGTCGGCGGCATCACCCAGGACGACATCAACCTGGCGGCCACGACGCAGGCCATCGTCATCGGCTTCAACGTCAAGCCGGTGCGTGGCGTGCAGGAACTGGCCGACCGCGAGGGTGTCGACATCCGGTACTACTCGGTGATCTACCAGGCCATCGACGAGGTCGAGGCAGCGCTCAAGGGCATGCTGAAGCCCGAGTTCGAAGAGGTGCAGACCGGGACGGCCGAGGTGCGGGAGATCTTCCGCTCCTCCAAGTTCGGCAACATCGCGGGTTGCATCGTGCGCAGCGGCGAGATCCGCCGGAACGCCAAGGCCCGGCTGTTGCGCGGCGGGGTGGTCATCAACGACAACCTGCAGATCGACTCGCTGCGCCGGTTCAAGGACGATGCGACCGAGGTCCGGGAGGGCTTCGAGTGCGGCATCGGGCTCGGCTCCTGGAACAACATCGAGGTCGAGGACACCATCGAGACCTACGACGTGCGGGAAAAGCCGCGCGCGTAGTGGCAAGTGGCGCGGTCCGGCCTGGCGAGTTCGTCTTGCCAGGCCGGACGGCGCGTCTGACGGAGCCTGATGACCGCCCACTCCGCTGACAATGTGTACGTCGGCGTCCTGGAGTGCGACGTGCTGCTCGGCGACGTCGCATCCCTGAAGCACAAGCGGGCCGTGATCAGGCCGGTGCTGGCGCGTCTGCGCCGGTTGGAGGTGGCCGTCACCGAGGCCGGTGATCCGGACCGGCACCGGCGGGCGCTGATCGCGGTCGCCACCGTGTCAGGTGACTCCGCGCAGGTGCACCGGGTGCTGGACACGTGCGAACGACAGGTTGCCGGCGAGGTGGAGATCGAATTGCTGTCCACTCGGCGCCGGCTGATCGGGTCCGCACGACGAGTAGTCGGCCAGCGCGACAAGCAGGTCTAGCAGGATGAAATGGACGCAGCGCAGGAGGCCGCGCGGCGCCGCGAGAACACCGAGGAGAGTGCAAGCCATGGCAGATTCCGCCCGCGCCCGCCGATTGGCCAAGCGCATCGTGGCCATCGTCGCCACCGAACTCCAGCACCAGGTGAAGGACCCGCGGCTGGCCATGGTCACGGTGACCGCCGCCACCGTCACCCCTGACCTGCGGGAGGCGACAGTCTTCTACACGGTCTACGGCGACGAGGGTGAGATCACCGGCACGGCCGCCGCGCTGGCCAGCGCTACCGGAGTGCTGCGGTCCGCCGTCGGTCAGCAGACCGGCATCAAGTTCACCCCGACGCTGGCGTTCAAGCTGGACACCGTCCCTGAGAACGCGTACCGGATCAACGAGCTGCTGGCGGCCGCCAGATCCGCGGACGCCGAGGTCGCCGAACGGGCGGCCGGCGCGAGTTATGCGGGCGAGCCCGATCCCTACAAGGTGCCGAGGGTCGAGCAGCCGGTGGACGACGACGACCCGATCCGTCCCGCCGGAGCGCGTGGCGACTTGGCGGATTCCGACGGTGAGTTCGATGACGGTGAGTTCGACGACGGTGAGTTCGATGACCCGAACGCGGCAGTCAGCCACCAGGTACGGTAACTATGCGTCGGCATAGTCTGTCGACGCTGGGCCTGCGGTGCCGGTGGTTCCGCAGGGTGGTCCCATCTCGACTGCGTGACCGATCGGTGACACCATCGTGATCAAATGAAGATCGCCCGGATCCGCCGGGGAGCGTGACCTGCGAGGAGGCGACGTGACAGATACCCGCGCGGTGCGTACCCGTACTCGCGGCGCGCGGGTGCGGCGACCGGCGACTTCGCTGGTGACGGACGCGATGCACGCCGACGCCGGGTTGACCACTGGCCCGCTGGACGCCGGGGTGCCAGATACCGCCGCGCTGGACAGCGAGATGGACGTCGCGACCGAGTTGCTGCTGCGGGCCAGGGATGTCGTTCTCGTCGCGCACGTGCACCCGGACGCCGATGCGCTGGGCAGCGCGATGGCGCTGGGCATGGGTCTGGCCAGGCGCGGTACCCCGGTGGCGGTGTCGTTTGCCGAGCCGGTGGCGATCCCGGAGTCGCTGCGCAACCTGCCGGGCGGCCATCTGGTGGTACGTCCGGAGCAACTGCCGGAGAACCCCGACCTGTTGGTCAGCCTCGACGTTGGTTCGGCGGAGCGGCTCGGCTCGCTGGCCCGGTTGCTCGACACCTGCCGGCAGAGCCTGGTGATCGATCACCACCCGTCCAACACCCGATTCGGACAGTTCCATCTGGTCGACCCGAGTGCCGAGGCGACGGTGGTGCTGGTCGCGAGGCTGCTGGATCGGCTCGGGATTGCGATCGACCGGCAGATCGCGGACAACCTCTACGCCGGGCTCGCCACCGACACCGGGCACTTCCGGCACGCCGATTCCGCCGCGCACCAGCTGGCCGCGCGGCTGATCGATGCCGGGGTGCGGCCGGCGGAGGTGATGTTTCCGATCACCGAGTCACATCCCTTCGGTTGGCTCGGCATGCTGTCCACCGTGCTGGGCGGCGCTGTCCTGGACAGGGACGTTGCGCACGGCCAGGGGCTGGTCTACACGGTGATCGACGACGTCACCAGGGGCGGTCTGCGCCCTGAGGAGCTCGATTCGGTGATCGACATCCTGCGTACCGCGCAGGAGGCGGCCGTTGCGGCGGTGCTGAAGCAGACCGACGAGCACGTCTGGCAGGTGTCCCTGCGGTCCCGTGGTGACATCGACGTCGCCGCGGTCGCCGGCGCGTTGGGCGGCGGCGGTCATGTCCGCGCCGCGGGTTTCACCCACCACGGGGATCCGTTGCTCGCCATCGACGCCCTGCGCGCGGTGCTCGCCGGCTGAACCAGTAGGGCTGGCGCGGCCTGCACCCAGTCCGCTTTACACACTCCTCGTCGGCTGTGCTGGCGCTGCAGTGGGTGGGACGGTCACGATCCGTGTGTAGAGCGCCCCCGACCAGCAGCGCAGCCCCGGCGGGTTGCGTTCGGGTGAAAAGGGCCACTCCATTCCTGCCCGGGGTTTACCAACAGCCCCGCGACCCGCCATCATAGATACATCATGGATGCAACCCACACCGGTTCCGCCGCGGACCGTGTCTTCGAACACGTCCGGCACGGCATTTTGAACCGCCGATACGCCGATAACGACCTGCTCGCCGAGGGCGACATCGCCCAGGAGACCGGGGTCTCCCGCACCCCGGTCCGCGAGGCGCTGCTCCGGCTGGAGGCGCAGGGGATGGTCCGCCTGCTACCGAAGCGCGGCGCCCTGGTGCTGCCCGTGACGGCGCAGGAATGGCACGACCTGCTGGCCACCCGGCTGCTGGTGGAAACCCACTGCACCCGCGCGGCGATCCTGGCCGGGCGCGGCCCGGCCCTGGCCCTGTCGCTGGCCATCCCGCTCGCCGAGCTGCGCGCGGCCGCCAACGCTCACGACCTGGCCGCCTATGTGGCCGCGGACCGCAACTTCCACGCGACCATCGTCGCCGCCGACGGCAACACCATCCTGATCAAGCTCTACTCCAGCCTGCGCGATCGGCAGCTGCGGATGGGTGCGGCGAACCTGCTGGCCGACGACGGCAACGTCGACGCGGTCAGGATGGCCACGACGGTCGACGACCACGAGGCCATCGCGGGCGCGATCGGCTCGGCGGATCTCGAGCTCGCCGAGCGGCTGACCAGCGAGCACCTGCAAGAACGCCGACCGCGCGCTGCGCGGAGCGCACGCATGATGAGCCCGAAGCGCGCCGTGCATTCCGCGCGGACCAGCCTGGCCCGTCGGCCGATCGTGATCTGGGGTGTCGGTGTCGGCGTCTACCTGCTCGCCGTCTTCCACCGCACCTCCCTCGGAGTCGCCGGCCCGCAGGCCGCCGAGCGGTTGGACCTGTCCGCCGGTCAGCTGAGCACCTTCGTGATGCTGCAGCTCGGTGTCTACGCCGCGATGCAGGTGCCGACCGGCATCCTGGTGGACCGGTTCGGCCCGCGCCGGATGCTGCTGGTCGCGACCCTCATCATGGGGTCGGCGCAACTGCTGTTCTCCCAGGTGGAGAGCTACCCGCTGGCCCTGCTGGCCCGTGGGCTGCTGGGCTGCGGCGACGCGATGACCTACATCTCCGTGCTGCGGCTGGTCGCCGGCTGGTTCCCCGGCCGGCGCTACCCGGTGATGGTCACCCTGACCAGCGTGGTCGGCATGGCCGGCAACGTGGTGGCCACCGTGCCGCTGACGATCATGCTGGCCACCCTCGGCTGGAGCCCGACGTTCGCGATCGCCGGCGGACTCTCGCTGGCGTACGCGCTGCTGCTGCTGCGCCCGGCGGGTGCCGCGCCCTACCGGAAGGCCGAGTCGAGCGAGGGCCCGCTCGGTGGCCGCAAGGTGCTGCAGGAGGTCAAGACCGCCTGGCGGCTGCCCGCGGGCCGGCTGGGTTTCTGGATCCACCTGTCGACCATGGCCGGACCGACCGTGTTCGCCGTGCTGTGGGGCTATCCGTACCTGACCCAGGGGTTGGGCTACCCGCCCGGCCAGGCGTCATCGCTGCTGTTGTTGCTGGTGGTCGGCGGGCTCTGCGGCAACCTGATCCTGGGACCCGTGCTCAGTCGCAACCCCGGCATTCGCGGTGCGCTGGCGTTGATCGTGGCCACGATGTGTCTGCTCGGCTGGCTCACCCTGATCCTGTGGCCGGGCGGGCAACCGCCGGCCTGGGTGGTCGTGGTCATCGTCTGCGTGTTCTCCATCGGCGGCCCGGCGTCCGGGATCGGCTTCATGCTGGCCCGTGACTACAACCCGCAGCACCGGATCTCCACCGCGACCGGGCTGGTCAACGTCGGCGGCTTCTGCGGCTCGGTGGTGATGGTGTTTGCCGTCGGGCAGATCCTGGACTGGTTGGAACCGGGCGCGTCGGTGCACTCGCTGGGCGCCTACCGCTGGGCGCTGGTGGCCATCGCGGCGATGACCGCGTTCGGCATCTTCCGGATGACGACCTGGCTGCTCCGCACCCGGGTCGGCGTGCTCCGGGCCGCCGCCCGCGGCGAGGACGTGCCCGTGGAGATCCACGCGCACCGCTGGGACCTGCTGGACACCGGCGAGTTCACCATCGTGCGGAAGCCTGCCGCACGAGCACACCGGACGAGTTCACCGTCGTCCGCAAACCCCCGCTCGACCATCCGGACACCACCTCGTGACGGGTCGCGCCGAATCCGGGCCGCCGGTCGACACCCGACCCGCCCCAACGTTGCCGGTTGGTGGGGGACTGCTGTTGGTGGACAAGCCGTCCGGCTGCACGTCGCACGACGTCGTGGGCAGGCTGCGGCACGTGCTGCGGACCAGGCGGATCGGGCACGCCGGCACCCTCGACCCGATGGCCACCGGGCTGCTGGTGCTCGCCGTCGACCGGTCGACCAAGCTGCTCGGGCACCTGTCGTTGACCGACAAGACCTACCTGGCCACCATCCGGCTGGGCCAGCAGACCGACACCGATGACGCCGACGGACTGATCGTCGCCGCGTCGTCCGTCGACGCCGTCACCGACGGCGACATCGCGAGCCGGGGTGGCCGCGCTGACCGGTCCGCTGCTGCAGGTGCCCAGCTCCGTCTCGGCGATCAAGGTCGACGGCCGGCGCGCCTACGACCGGGTGCGCGCCGGGGAAACCGTCGAGCTGGCCGCGCGGCCCGTCACCGTCTCCCGGTTCGAGATCATCGGCGCCCCGCGGCGGCGCGAAGGCAGCTCATCGATCTGGACGTCATCGTGGAGTGCACCACCGGCACCTACGTCCGGTCGCTGGCCAGGGACCTGGGCGCGGCGCTCCGGGTGGGCGGGCACCTCACCCGGCTCCGTCGCACCACGGTCGGACCGTTCGACGTCGCCGACGCGGTTGACGTGTTCGGCAGCGGTGCTGGCCCGGGAACCGGCGTCGCCGAAACCAGCCGTGACCGACGGACTTCGCCGCGTCCATCGCGGCGGCCCTGATTCCCGCTGCCGCCGCCGTACGGCTGGCCTTTCCGACCCGCATCGTCGACGACGCTCAGGCCATCGCCCTGAGGCACGGCCGGACGATCGAGTCGGCGGGCATCTCCGGCACCTATGGCGCGTTCGGCTCGGACGGCGCCCTGATCGCCCTGGCGGTGGAGCGGGACGGCGTTGCCCGGTCGGTGCTGGGCTGGCAGACCTGACCGGTCGCGTCGACCGGCGGCCGAGCCGTTTGCCGCAGATCCCTCGAATCGTCAATCCGCCCCGGAAAAAGGCAGCAGCCTGGCCACTGCGGCCGTTCGACTGCGTACGCCGGTGCGTTCGAAAACATGCTCCAGATGTTTGGCCCATGGAAACAGGACATCGGCGCAATCGCCGAACGCAGGCTCGATCAGCGCGGACAACACCGCGAGGTCGCAGGTCCACGGTGATACCGACTCGGTCATCTCCACCTCATCGTCCGAGGGCTTGACGATACCAAGTCGACCACCCTGTCAATACGCCGAAAAGCGAATCGACAGTGAATGCCGGCAGCGGGAGGCTCGTTCAGACGGTTCGGGGCCAGCCGGCGCTATCCACGTAAAAGGAGCTGCACGTGTCATTAACGACATCGAACGACGGAACAACGCTGGGCGGCACAGGACCGCGCCGCAGACCCATCTCCCGGCGATTATCGCGATCGGCGCAAGGGGTCCTGATTGTGGCGATATCCCTGACAGCGCAAGTACTGCTGATTCCGCCGAGCCAGGCAACCGAACCTGCCCATCCGGCCGATTCCACGGCCGTCACCGCTTGGAATTCGATAGCATTGCGCACGATCTTCACCGAGAATGGGACGCCGATTCCCTCGTCCGGGCTGTACTTCGGCTTCGTTTCGATCGCTGTGTTCGATGCCGTCGTCAGCATCGAGGGTGGTTATCGGCCCTATGCCTATCACCGGCACGCTCCTCGGGATGCCTCGGCTCCGGTGGCCGCCGCGACCGCGGCCTATCAGGTGTTGCGGCACTATTTCCCGTCATCGGCCGCGAATCTTGACCGGGATTACGCGGCATTTCTCGCGTCCTCGCCGGACGGGGTGGGGGAGGCCGGTGGACAGTACGTCGGAGAAGCAGCGGCGGCGGCAATCATCCGGTTGCGCCGTGATGACGGGCGCGACGCGGCCATCCAGCTGGCCGGCGTGAACAGGCCAGGCGCATGGCGGCCAACGCCTCCCGGATTCCTGCCGATGCTCGTTCCATGGCTCGGGTTCGTCAAGCCGCTCGCACTGAACAGTGCGCGGCAGATTCGGCTCTCCGGCCCGGACCCGATCAGCTCTGCCCGCTACGCGCGGGATTGGCTGGAGGTGAAGAACTACGGGGCCAAGGACGGGTCTTCCCGATCTCCGGAGCAAACCGAAACTGCGCTGTTCTGGAACGCGAATTCAGTCGCGCAGTATCAGGTCGCGATGGCCGATCAGGTCACCCGCCGGGGTCTGGACATTTCCGCCGGCGCCCGATCGTTCGCGCTGCTGGGGACGGCCACGGGTGATGCGATGATCACCTGCTGGCGGGCGAAGTACGACTACGCCTACTGGCGCCCGATCACGGCCATCGCGCTGGCGGACACCGACGGTAATCCGGCCACCCAGCCCGATCCGCAATGGCAGCCATTGGTGACCACGCCCAACTATCCGGACTATGCAAGTGGACATGCCTGTATCACCGGAGCGGCGTCAGCCACGATGGCCGAACTCTTCGGGGCCAATTCACTCGACCTGAACGTGCAATCGTCCGTCACCGGAACCAGCAGGCACTACCCGAGCGCCGCAGCGCTGGACCAGGAAACCATGAACGCCAGGATCTGGTTGGGCCTGCATTTTCGCAAGGCGATGACGGATGGCAACAGGATCGGACGGCAGGCTGCCGAGTGGACGGCGTCGCGGAACTTCCAGACGACCCGTCGGGACCACCGGTCCTAGCTAGGTCGGTGGCCCAGACCGGGGGTTGACCGCGGCGCGCACGCGGTCAACCCGCCTGCACCACCAACCGGGTCGGGTGCTGGTCCACCACTCGGCCCTCGGTGTTGAAGCCGGCCGAATGCACGTCGTCATACGGGAACGCGTACCCGGCGCCGCCCGCGGTGGATGCATGGATCAGCCGCGCGTAGTGATTGGTCACCGGCACCTTGTAGAACCCGGTCGACGTGGCGTCGGGTTGGTTCGCGTTCGCCAGTAGGGTGCCGCGGTTCAACGCTGCCGCGATCCGGGCCGTCAGGTTGCCCATGACGTCGTTGCTGGTCACGAACGGAGCGACGCTGCAGTTGAACACGGCGTAGCTGGACGGCCGGGCGAAGCTGCCGATCCCCGGGAAACGCAACAGGCCGTCGGTGCCCACCCGGCCGGTCACGATGCCCGACGACGACTGGGTGTCGATCCGCAGGTCGGTCGTGCGGTACTTGTCCCACACCTGCTTGATGTAGGGGTCGAGGTAGCCGGTCAGAGAACCGGTCCAGCCGGGAGAGAAGGCGGCCATGTTCGGGCTGAGCACTCGCAGCGTCGTGCCGCCGGGCGCGACGATCAGGTCCTTCCACCCGGCCCGGTCGACCGTCGCCTGAGTGCGAAGGCCGGCGGTGATCTTCGCCAGTCCGCCCGGCAGTAGACCGCCGACATCCTGCACCCCGGTGGCGGTGTGGAGCGTCAGTCTGATCGCCAGCGAGACGAAATCGACGAAGCTGATGTTTGCATAGACGCCATTCGCGTCCAGGCTCAACTCGAAGAACGCCCACTCGACGTTGGCATTCGCGTCCGCGGGATTTGCCACCGAGGGCATCACGATTCCGCCGCCCGGGTTGACGAAGAACTTCAATGCCTTGCCAACAGACAAATAGACGCGGCCGCTGTCCATGGCCGGGATGATGATCCTTTTCGCGGTGCCGACGGCGCCGAGTGGGATTCCGGTGCTGGCGCCCAGCGGTGTCATCGGCGCCGTCGGCGAACCCGGAAACACCCGGGTCTTGCCATCGGCCGCGAGGAAGAACCATTTGCCGGTGGCCCGGTCCAGTCCGGTGACATGGGCGTAGAGCTGATTGCCCGATCGCCGGTTGTACAGATCGACCGTCAGGCCCGGCGCTGCGGCAGTGGCCGTCGTTGCCGGGAGAGCGGCCAGACATCGGTGCGGCGGCCGCGAGAGCGGCGCCGCTGAAAAGGTTTCGACGTGAGAGCATAGTGGCCTCCTGAGGTTGGCACGATGCCCACAACATCGGAGGCTTTTGCTGGATTTGATCGGGCCCCAGTGGGACCCTAGTCCGGCGCTGCGCTCCGGCGACGGTGGCGGCGGACACTTCGCGTCGGCCGGGTATTGCGGTGGCAGTTGAATGACCCGCGCCAACATTTTAACCGTGATCCGCCGTGCCACCGCACCCGGTTCAACTACACACGGCAATGCGATTGCCACCGGCTCGGGGTCGCTTTCACCCCTGAAAAGCCGCGCGACCAGCTGTCAATCGTGGGCGTAATGAGACATGATCGCAACACGTCGCCCACCGGCATTCGTTTTTGTGGTCGCTGTTACGTTGACCGCACTCATCGGCCCGCTGCTGCCCGACACCGCGGTGCGCCGACCCGATCCGACAAGCCACCCCGCTCGTGGCCGCATCGAACACGGTGCTCGACCAGTTCGATCAGCAGATGCTCGACCTGATGAACGGCGCCAGGGCGACGGCTGGAGCCCCGGCACTGACGGCCGCCCCAGGATTGCGCACCCTCGCGCTGGGCTGGTCGACCTTCATGGCGGACGGCGGAACCGGCGGCCTGCTGCAGCACAACCCGAACGTGCGGGCCCAGCTGCCCACCAATGGAGCGGCCAGCGCGACCGCCTGGGCCGAGAACGTCGCCAGCTGGTCGCCGGGCACCGGGCAGGACGCGGCGAGCGTCTTCGGGCTCTACATGAACTCGCCGGGACACCGGGCCAACATCCTGAACCCGACGATGCGATTCGTCGGCACCGGGACGGTGATCAGCGCAGCGAACGTCGGTTTCAACACAATGAACTTCACCAACGCCATCGACCCGGTGGCCCCACCGTCGGCGACCCCGCCGTTCGGCAACTACGACTCTGCGACCGTGAGCGGATCGTCCGTTGTTGTGGTCGGCTGGGCGCTGGATCCGACGAACAAGGCATTGTCGATCCCGGTCCATGTCTACATCAACGACGTGCTCTACCCGGTCCCGACAACGGTGGCCCGACCGGACGTCAATTCGATCTACGGCGCAACCGGTCCGCACGGTTTCAGCGCTGTTCTGCCGCTGCAAGGGGGTTCCAACGTGGTGTGCGTCTACGCCATCTCGTCCGTCGGCGCGGGCAACCCCTCCTTCGGCTGCCGGACGGTGGTGCGCAATCCACCAGCAACGCCGGTGGGCTATCTCGATTCGGTGACGGTGGCCGGCCGGAACGTCGTCGTCAGCGGGTGGACTGTCGACCCGGCCGATACCAGCCACTCGGCAAGGGTGCAGATCGACGTCGGGAGTGTCAGCCGGGTCTTCACAGCCAACTCGGCAAGGCCGGACGTGAACGCGGCGTTGTCGATTACCGGGAACCACGGATTCAGCAAGACGCTGTCGATCGCGCGGGGTGTGACCCGTGTGTGCGTGTGGGCCGTCTCGGTCTCCGGCGATGCGAAGGCTGGCATTGCCTGCAGCGACGTCTTCCGGAGTTGATGGGGCGATCGGTGTCCTGACCCCGGGCACCGTTTGACCTGGCGAGCGCCAACCTGCGCGACGCGGCACCGACCGAGCCGTGGCAGTCTGACCCGGATACTCGAACGGGCTTCGAGACTGCAGGAGGACTGGGTGGAGCACTGGCGCGGCATCGACGAGATCCCGGCAAGCTGGGGACGCTGCGTGCTGACCATCGGAGTGTTCGACGGTGTGCACCGCGGGCATCAGGCCCTGATCCGGGAGGCCGTCGCAACCGGTCGATCACATGGGGTGCCGACGGTGCTGATGACGTTCGATCCGCATCCTGCGGAGGTGGTGCGGCCGGGCAGCCACCCAGCGCAGCTGACCACACTGCGCCGCCGGGCGGAACTGGTGGCCGAGCTCGGGGTGGACGCCTTCCTGGTGCTGCCGTTCACCGTGGCGCTGTCCCAGGTGACCGCCGAGGAATTCGTCCATGACGTGATCGTCGACCGGCTGCACGCCTCGAACGTGGTGGTGGGGGAGAACTTCCGGTTCGGCCATCGCGGCGCCGGCTCCGTCGAGCTGCTGCGCGAGCTGGGTCCCCGGTTCGGCTTCACCGTCAACGGCATCGAGCTGGTCACCGAGCCCGACGAGGTGACGGTGACCTCGACCTACGTGCGCTCCTGCGTCGGCGCCGGTGACATGCGGGCGGCGACCGAGGCGCTGGGCCGGCCGCATCGCGTCGAGGGCTTCGTGGTGCACGGGGAGGGCCGCGGCGGCAGCCAGCTGGGTTACCCGACGGCGAACCTGGACACCGTTCCGCACGCCGCCATCCCCGCGGACGGCATCTACGCGGGGTGGTTCGAACTGGGCACCCGGCATTCCCCGGCGGCGATCTCGATCGGCTCGAACCCGACCTTCTCGGGTCGGGTGCGCACCGTCGAGGCCTTCGTGATGGACGAGGGCGGCAACTTCTACGGACGCCGGGTGGCCTTCGACTTCATCGAACGACTCCGCGACACCGTGAAGTTCGATTCGATCGAGGCGCTGATTGCGCAGATCGACGCGGACGTCGACAGGACCAGGGAAGTGCTGGGCGCCGAAGCCGGCTGACATCCGGATCGGGCGTACCGTGCGACCGAAGCGCGACGGATTGCGCCTGGCGACTTCGTCGCAGGCGACAGGAGGGAGCAGACCCGTGGACGAACATCAGATCCTGACTCAGATCAACACGCTGGTCGAGCAGGAGCACCAACTCCGCACGAAGGTCCAGGACGGCTCGCTGACCTCGCAGGAGGAGCACGACCGGCTCACCCAGCTCGAGGGCGCCCTGGACCAGTGCTGGGATCTGCTGCGGCAGCGGCGGGCGAAGCGGGAGTTCGGCCAGAACGTCGACGAGGCGTCGGCCCGCAGCGTGGAGACCGTGGAGAAGTACCTGCAGTAAGTGGCGTCGCTACTCGGCCGTTGCCGGAGCGTTGTGTTGCGGGATCGGCGGCGTGCCCACCAGGCGGTCGGGCACCGGCCGGGACGCCGCGGGATCGGGTGTGGTGGCGGTGGCCGGCAACTCCCCGCGAGCGGCGGGCGGCTGCGGCACGGTGCGGTCGAGGGTGGGCGCGCCGTGCAGGGCGTACCGCTGCTCGGCGCAGACCTCGGCCAGCGCCTGCATGATGCTGCCACGGATCACCTTGGGGAAGCTGAAGTAGCCGTGCGGCATGCCGACGTATTCGGTCAGCCGGACGGAGGTACCGGCCGCCTGTAGCGCCCGCGCGTAGCGAATCCCGTCGTCACGCAGCGGGTCGTACTCGGCGACCTGGATCAACGCCGGCGGCAAATTGGAAAGATCGGCAGCAAGAATTGGGGAGGCCATCGGGTCGGTGGCGTCCCCTTCCGGCCCCAGATAGTGGTCGCGGAAGGTCACCATGCTGGCCGAGGACAGGATCGGCCAGTCGGCGCGGGCGGTGCTGCTGGGGTCGAACTCCTCCGGCGTCCGCAGATCGGTGGCCGGATACATCAGCGCCTGGTGGGAGATCTTCGGCCCGCCGCGGTCCCGCATGATCTGGGTGATGACGGTGGCCAGGTTGCCGCCGGCGCTGTCGCCCATCACCCCGATCCGAGCCTGCGTCCACACCCAACTCGGCGGCGTTGCTCGGCCACCCAGTGCACCGCGGCGACGCTATCCAGCACCGCCGTGGGGAAGCGATAGGTGGGCGCCAGCCGGTAATCCACCGAGACCACCACGGCGCCGACGCCGATGCA
The DNA here is from genome assembly GCA_963695045.1 of uncultured Actinomycetota bacterium. Lineage (GTDB taxonomy): Bacteria > Actinomycetota > Actinomycetes > Mycobacteriales > Nakamurellaceae > Nakamurella. Next base: position 655,887 of record CAVOFW010000011.1, on the reverse strand, counting down.
CACCTGGCTGCAGAGCCAGTCGGATTGATCCAGCGCCCCCAGGCTCCAGCCGCCGCCGTGGAAGTGAATGATCACCGGACCGCCGTCGGACTGGTCGTCGCACCGGTAGATCCGCACCGGCACCTCCTGACCGTCCTGCGCGATGACGCGGTTCTCGGTCTGCACTCCCTTGGCGAGGCCGCCGGTCACGCCGACCGCCAGCTTTCCGTGGCCGGCAAGCCGCTGCTGCGCCTTGAGAATCTGCTCGGGGCTCATCGACGCGACGGAGCCGCCGGGGGTGTGCGAAAGAATCCAGGCCAACGACCGCACGCGCCAACCCAGCTTGGCCATGGCCCACTCCTACTCGTCAGTAACTTAGCTCCCTATACTGCCAGTGAACGCCCATTTTGGCGGCATCGAGCCTGGTCGTGGTGACAAAGCTCGCAAGCGCGGCCTGCAGCAAGAGTCCGGCCACCATCGGTACCGCCGCGGACGCGTGCTCAGGCCAACTCGTCCGCGCTGGTAGACTGACCTATTGGGTCCGGCTGCAGTCCGTGGCGGCCGGTACCGTCATCCCCCCGGCAGCATCCGTTCGGAGCGGGACGCGCACGTGACAGACACACCGAGGAGCATTACCTGTGGCGCTGACCACTGAGCAAAAGAAGGAAATCCTGAGCGAGTACGGCCTGCACGAGACCGACACCGGGTCGGCCGAGGCCCAGGTCGCCATGCTGACCAAGCGGATCTCGGATCTCACCGAGCACCTCAAGCTGCACAAGCACGACCACCACACCCGGCGCGGCCTGCTGGGCCTGGTCGGCAAGCGCCGTCGGCTGTTGCGCTACCTGCAGAACGTCGACATCAATCGCTACCGTTCGTTGATCGAGCGGCTCGGCCTGCGCCGATAGTGCTCGTCGGTGTCAGGGGGGCGCCCACGCCTCCCCTGACGCTCACCATCCGTCCGGGTCGCCGCGCCTTCGGCAGCGGCGCACCCGGTCCGGGGGACCGGGGAGTTCGACAGCGCAGCCCTCGGCGGCAAGCCCCCATCAACAACTGAACAACACCAGTGCCACCCACGTGCCACGCATCGACAGCCACTGTCACATACAGCCGGCGACGTCATGGCCGGTCCTCGGTAGTGGCCACCGGAACGCCCGCGGCGCAGGCCGTGCGAGACGCTCCGACGGCTTCGATCGATGGCCGGCTCGCCCCATTCGCCGATGCTGTGCTGCACGTCCGTGGCCTCCATCCAGCCGTACTTCACGGCTGGGCAGAACAAGGAGACCCATGTCAGATCCCACCGCAACGAGCGCGTCCGCCGTCATCGACAACGGCACGTTCGGCACCCGCACCATCCGCTTCGAGACCGGACGATTGGCCCAGCAGGCCGCCGGTTCCGTCGCGGCGTTCCTCGACGAGGACACCATGCTGCTGAGCGCCACCACCGCCGGCAAGCACCCGAAGGAACAGTTCGACTTCTTCCCGCTCACCATCGACGTCGAGGAGCGGATGTACGCCGCCGGGCGCATCCCCGGCTCGTTCTTCCGCCGCGAGGGACGCCCGTCCGAGGACGCCATCCTCACCTGCCGGCTGATCGACCGGCCGCTGCGCCCGACCTTCAAGGCCGGCCTGCGCAACGAGGTCCAGGTCGTCATCACGGTGATGGCGCTGAACCCGGACGAGCTGTACGACGTGCTGGCCATCAACGCCGCGTCCGCGTCCACCCAGATCTCCGGGCTGCCGTTCTCCGGGCCGGTCGCCGGCGTCCGGGTCGCGCTGATCGACAACCAGTGGGTCGCCTTCCCGACCCACACCCAGCTGGAGAAGGCCGTCTTCGACATGGTCGTCGCCGGCCGGATCGCCGGTGACGACGTCGCGATCATGATGGTCGAGGCAGAGGCCACCGACAAGACGATCGAGCTGATCGCCGGCGGCGCCACCGCGCCGACCGAGGAGGTCGTCGCCGAGGGCCTCGAGGCCGCCAAGCCGTTCCTGCGGGCCCTGTGCGAGGCGCAGAACGAACTGGCCACCAAGGCCGCCAAGCCGGTCGCCGACTTCCCGGTCTTCCCGCCGTACCAGGACGACGTGCTGGAGGCCGTGACCGCCGCCGCCGAGGCCGCCGGCCTGGCCGAGGCGCTGACCATCCCGGGCAAGCACGACCGGGACGACCCGCACCGACGAGATCAAGGCAGCCGTCTACGAGCAGCTGGCCGAGCAGTTCGCCGGTCGCAGCTCCGAGATCGGCAACGCATTCCGCTCCGTCACCAAGAAGCTGGTCCGCCAGCGGGTGCTGCGGGACAAGGTCCGCATCGACGGCCGCGGGCTCACCGACATCCGCACCCTGGGTGCCGAGGTCGGCTACCTGCCGCGGGTGCACGGCAGCGCGCTGTTCGAGCGCGGCGAGACCCAGATCCTGGGCGTCACCACGCTGAACATGCTCCGGATGGAACAGCAGCTGGACACGCTGTCGCCGGAGAACCGCAAGCGCTACATGCACAACTACAACTTCCCGCCGTACTCCACCGGTGAGACCGGCCGGGTCGGCTCGCCCGAAGCGCCGCGAGATCGGCCACGGAGCACTCGCCGAGCGCGCCCTGGTGCCGGTGCTGCCCAGCCGCGAGGAGTTCCCCTACGCCATCCGCCAGGTGTCGGAAGCGTTGGGCTCCAACGGTTCCACCTCGATGGGCTCGGTCTGCGCCTCGACCCTGTCGCTGCTGAACGCCGGTGTGCCGCTGAAGGCGCCGGTCGCCGGCATCGCCATGGGTCTGGTCTCGGACACCGTCACCGCCGAGGACGGCACGTCCTCCGTGCAGTACGTCGCGCTGACCGACATCCTCGGCGCCGAGGACGCGTTCGGTGACATGGACTTCAAGGTCGCCGGCACCAAGTCGTTCGTCACCGCGCTGCAGCTGGACACCAAGCTGGACGGCATCCCGTCCGAGGTCCTGCGCGGCGCGCTGGTCCAGGCCCGTGACGCCCGGTTCACCATCCTCGAGGTGATGAACGAGGCGATCGACGCGCCGGATCCGATGAGCAGCAATGCGCCGCGGATCACCACCATCAAGGTGCCGGTCGACAAGATCGGCGAGGTGATCGGGCCGAAGGGCAAGATGATCAACTCGATCACCGAGCAGACCGGCTCGGACATCGCGATCGAGGACGACGGCACGATCTTCGTGTCCGGGCCGGACGGCATCGCCGTGCAGGCCGCGATCGACATCATCAACTCGATCGCCAACCCGCAGCTGCCGAAGGTCGGCGAGCGGTTCCTGGGCACCGTGGTCAAGACCACCGCGTTCGGTGCCTTCGTCTCGCTGCTCCCCGGCCGGGACGGCCTGGTGCACATCTCCAAGCTGGGCAGCGGCAAGCGGATCGCCAAGGTCGAGGACGTGGTCAACGTCGGCGACAAGCTGCAGGTCGAGATCGCCGAGATCGACGCCCGCGGCAAGATCAGCCTGGTGCCGGTGGCCGCCTCCGATGCTCCGGTGAGCAACGGGGCTGCCGAAGCAGTTCCCGCGCAGGTCTGACCGGTGGCGGCGCGCACCAGAACCTCGGTTCTCGAACGCGGGGTCGACGGTTCGACCGTGACGTCCTCGGAACTGCCCGGTGGTCTACGGGTGGTCACCGAGAGCGTCCCGGGTGCGCGCAGCGCCTCGGTCGGCGTGTGGGTCGGGGTGGGCTCGGTCGACGAGACGCCCCGGCTCGCCGGCGCATCGCACTACCTGGAACATCTGCTGTTCAAGGGCACCAAGTACCGCACCGGTTACGAGATCGCGGACGCGGTCGACGCTGTTGGTGGCGAGCTCAACGCGTTCACCTCGCACGAGTACACCTGCTTCTACGCCAGGATTCTGGCCGATGAGGCGAAGCTGGCCGTCGGGCTGGTCTGCGAGGTGGTGCTGGACGCCACCATCGCGGCCGCGGACGTCGACACCGAACGCATGGTGATCCTGGAAGAGATCGCGATGCGCGACGACGATCCGGAGGACACCCTCGCCGACGTCTTCGCGGCCGCCGTGTTCGCCGGGCATCCGATCGCCTCGCCGGTGATCGGCACGGTGGAGACCATCTCCGCGATGTCCCGCACCCAGGTCGCCGGCTACTACCACCGGCGGTACAGCCTGGACAAGATGGTCGTCGCGGTCGCGGGCGGCGTCGACCACGGCGACGTGCTGCGCTGGGTCCGGGCGGCCTTCCGTGAGCGGCTGGCCGCGGTTGGCACCGGCAGACGTGTCGTCTGCCGGCCCGCGAACCAGCCGCGGCCGGACCAGCCCGCTGCGGCACGCCGGCCGTCGTGCAGCGGGACACCGAGCAGGCGCACCTGTGCGTCGGGGTGCCGTCCGGCGATCGCAACGACCCGGACAGGACCGTGCTGGCTGTGCTGTCTGCGGCGTTGGGCGGCGGGATGAGCTCCCGGCTGTTCCGCAGCATCCGGGAGGAACGCGGCCTTGCCTACTCGTGCTACTCGGCGTCGTCGGCCTACGCCGACGTCGGGTCGTTCTCGGTGTACGCGGGCTGCCAACCCGACCACCTGGGCGAGGTCGCGAAGCTGATCGGCCAGGAGTTGTCGCTGGTCGCCGAGTCCGGCCTGCAGGCCAAGGAACTCGCCCGGGTCAAGGGCCAGCTCACCGGTTCGCTGGTGCTGGCGCTGGAGGACACCGAGTCCAGAATGAGCCGGATCGGGAAAACCTTGTTGGTCCGCAAGGACTTTCGCTCGATCGAGGACGAACTGGCGGCGATCCGGGCGGTCACCGCGGCGGATGTCGGAGCCCTGGCCAAGCGCCTGCTGAGTCGCCCGTTGGCCGCCGCCGTGGTCGGTCCGTACGCTTCCAGCGAAGATCTTCCGGCCGAGTTGACCCAACTGATCGGCTGACCCCGGTCGATCGGTTGACCCGGTGGCAGCGAATCCGCCCACTGACCACTCGGGTCGGGGTGCAAAGCTGACGAGGATGGGACGGCCAGTGAGCGACAGTGAGCGACGAATTGCTGCGCGTCGGCGTGATCGGTGCGCGCGGCCGGATGGGCGCGCAGACCTGTCAGGCCGTTGTCGAGGCCGAGGACATGGACCTGGTCGCCGCGGTCGGCGGGCGGGAGTGGCTCTTCTCGCTGTCCGACGCCGGCAGTCAGGTCGTCGTCGAGTTCACCCACCCGGAAGTCGTCATGGACCACATCCGGTTCTGCATCGACCAGAACATCCACATCATCACCGGCACCTCGGGATTCACCGACGAGAAGCTGGACACCATCCGGCAGTGGCTCTCCGCAAAGCCCGAACTCGGCGTGTTGGTGGTGCCGAACTTCGCGATCGGCGCCGTCCTCACCGCCCGGTTCGCCCGCGAGGCGGCCCGGTTCTTCGAGTCGGTGGAGATCATCGAACTGCACCACGCCGGCAAGGTCGACGCCCCGTCCGGCACCGCGGTCGCGACCGCGCGGGCCGTCGGACTGGCCCGCAAGGACGCGGGCCTCGGCGCGGTGCCCGATGCCACCACCCTGGAGACCGGCGGCGCCCGCGGCGCCAGCGTGGACGGGATCCGGGTGCACTCGGTGCGGTTGCCCGGGCTGGTCGCGCATCAGGAGGTCATCCTGGGCAGCGCGGGGGAGACCCTGACCATCCGGCACGACTCGCTGGACCGGTCGTCCTTCATGCCGGGCGTGCTGGCCGCGATCAGGGCGGTGGCCGGCCGCCCGGGACTGACCGTCGGCCTGGAGCAACTGCTCGGCCTGGACTGAGCGGCCTTGATGAGCAAGCGGTTTCGGGTCCAGCTGATCGTCGGGGTGCTGACCGGCGCGCTGATCGTCTATTTCTGGCTGCTGGCGTCCCGCGCCGTTCATCCTGATCGGCTCCGGTGAGCCGCTGGCGGTGGCGCTGGGCATCGGCGTGCTGCTGTTGCCGATCATCGGCGTGGTGCTGGTCGTCTGGGAGCTCCGGTTCGGTTGGCAGACCCAGAAGCTGGCCCGCCGGCTGGCCGACGGAGGACCGGCTGTACGACGATTCCGAGTTGCCGCGCCGCGCGTCGGGCCGGATCGAACGCGAGGCCGCCGACGCGCACTTCGAGGTGATCCGGACCGAGGTGGAGGCCGCCCCCGACGACTGGCGCGGCTGGTACCGGCTGGCGCAGGCCTACGACCTGTCCGGCGACCGCAAGCGGGCCCGCGCGGCCATGCGGCACGCCATCGAGTTGGCTGCGGCAGCTGCGGGACCGTCCGTCGGTTGATCGCGGCAATACGGTCTGCTCACACCTGCAACCAGACGGTGGTTTCCGCTGGCAGGGTGCCGTGTTCGGCAAGGGCCGCTGGCGAACAGGATCTTGCCGGGCGGCAGCCTTCTCGCCGTCAGCGAGAAATTGGTGACGCTCCGCCAGCCGTTGGATCGGCTGAAGTCCAGGACATCGTCGTCCGGCCCGTCGGCCCAGCTGACGTCGCTGTCCGGGGTTTGCAATTTACGGCGCAGCTGTAAGGCTGCCCGGTACATCTGCAGGGTGCTGTCCGGATCGCCGTCCTGGGCCTGCACCGAGACGTCGCCGAACCAGGCCGGCTGCGGCAGCCAGGCACCGTTGTTCGCCGAAGCCGAAGGACGTCCCGGACGTCGTCCACGGCAATGGCACCCGGCACCCGTCCCGGCCCTTGAGGGTGTGGCCGGTGCGTTCCCAGACGGGATCGGTCAGCGCGTCGACGGGTAGGTCGGCGACCTCCAGCAGGCCCAGTTCCTCGCCCTGGAAGAGGTACGCGGAACCGGGCAGGGCGAGCATCATCAGGGTGGCGGCACGGGCCCGGCGCACGGCCTGGTCGGGGTCGATCACCGGCGCGGTTCCGTTGGTGACCAGCCAGGCCTCGGGTGCAACGTCGATCGGCAGGGCGAGCCGGGAGGCGTGCCGGGCGATGTCGTGGCTGGACAGCACCCAGGTGAGCCCACCACCTGCTCCTCGGTGGTCTTCGATGGACCGCCGGATGACCTGCTCGTACTGGTCACGGTCCCAATGCGATTTGAGCAGGGAGAAGTCGAAGACCTGGCCGAGTTCGTCCGGGCGGGCGTAGAGGTAGGTGCGGGTGCTGGTGGGGTGCCAGGTTTCCGCGACGGCCATCCGCGGTGGGTCGTACTCGTTGAAGACGTTCCGCCATTCCCGGTAGATGGCGTGCACCTCATCGCGGTCGTACAGCGGGTCGGTGCCGTCCATCGGCAATCGCTGGTCGAGATGGGGCTGGCTGCGCAGCGGGTGTGAGACGTCCTTGGCCAGCGAGTGGGCGACGTCGATCCGGAAGCCGTCGACGCCGCGGTCGGCCCAGAACCGCAGGGTTTGGATGAAGTCCTGCCGGACGTCGGGATTGGCCCAATTGAGGTCCGGTTGCTCACGGGCGAACAGGTGCAGATACCACTGGCCGTCGGGAAGTCGTTCCCAGGCGCTGCCACCGAAATGGGATCGCCAGTCGGACGGCGGCTCCCGTGCCGTCCGGTCCGGTGCCGTCCCGGAAGATGTACCGGTCGCGTTCCGGCGGAGCCCGGCGCCGCGGCCAGGGCCTGCTGGAACCAGGGGTGCTGCTCGGAGGTGTGGTTGGGCACGATGTCGACGATGACCTTGATGCCGCGGGTGTGGGCGTCGTGGGTGAGCTCGTCGAAGTCGGTCAGCGTGCCGAGCCGGGGGTCGACGTCACGGTAGTCGCTGATGTCGTAGCCGCCGTCGGCCAGCGGGGAGGGATAGAAGGGCGTCAGCCAGATGGCGTCGATCCCGAGGTCGGCCAGATAGTCCAGACGGCTGCGCACGCCGGCCAGGTCGCCGATGCCGTCGCCGTTGGCGTCGGCGAAGCTGCGTGGGTAGATCTGGTAGACCACGGCCGTGCGCCACCAGTCCGGGTCGACCGGTTCGTAGAGGGTGTTCATTGTTGAAACTCCTGGCTGGATAGGCGATCTCGTGATAAGGGCTGGAGCTGTTCATGGGTCCTCGCGGCGCCGGAGCGCCCCCAGCGCCGCGAGGAGATTTGCGGGCCACGAACCACCCGGTGAGCGAAGAACAATCGCGGGTTCAGCCCTTGACGGCGCCGGCCAGCAGTGCCTTGGTGAAGTACTTCTGGAAGATCAGGAACACCACGATCACCGGCGCCATGATGAGCAGTGCGCCGGCGTTGAGCAGCACGACATCGGTGGAATGCAGGCCGACGAATCCCTGCAATGCCCCGGCCATCGTGCGCTTGTCGGGGTCCTGGATCAGCACGATGGCCAGCATGAACTGATTCCAGGTGCCCAGGAACATCAGCACCGCCAGTGACGCCAGAGCCGGTACGGCCAGCGGGATCTGGATGAACCGGAAGTTCCGCCAGGGTCCGGCGCCGTCGATGCCGGCCGATTCGGAGATGTCCTTGGGAATGCTCTGGAAATGGGTTCGCATCCAGAACACCGCGAACGGCATGTTCAAGCCGATCATCGGCAGGATGAAGCCCAGTTGGGTGTTCAGCAGGCCCATGCCCTGGATCTGGTAGTACAGCGGGACGATGACGGTCTCGAACGGCAGGGTCAACCCGAAGATCAGCAGGAAGAACACCGGGGTGCCGAACGGAACCCTGCAGCTGTCCCAACGCGAATCCGGCCATCGCCGCGAACAACAGGGACGCCGGAACGACACCGGCGACCAGGACGATGCTGGATTTCACCAGCGTGGTGATGTTCGCGACGTTCCAGGCGTCGACGAAGTTGTGCCATTGCGGGTCGGTGGGGATCGAGATCCCGTTCGGGACCGTGCCCTGTGGCGCCAGCGCCGCGGACAACATGCTCAGCAGCGGGAAGACGCTGAACAGCACCGCCGCGGCCAGCAGGATGGTCTTCGGGCCGGTGTCACGAATTTTCGTCAGCATGTCACTTCTCCCGGAACAGTCGCTGGATCGGCAGGATGACCGCGAGCACCAACAGGCTCAGCACGATGGCCAGCGCCGAGGCCGGTCCGATCCGGGCTTCGGTGAACGCCAGCTGGTACACCTCGACGCCGGGCACCATGGTGGCCCGGCCGGGGCCGCCCTGGGTGGACATGAACACGACGTCGAAACTGGCCAGCGCAGAGATGATGGTGATGGTGACGCAGACCCCGATCTCCGACTTCAGGCCCGGAACGGTGACCGACCGGAATTGCTGGAGCCGGCTGGCGCCGTCCAGGTCGGCGGCCTCGTACAGGGTGGGATCGATCTTGCCGATCCCGGCGATCAGCAACAGGGTGCACAGGCCCGTGGCCAGCCAGGTGCCGATGAACCCGACCGCGGGCAACGCCCAGGTGAAGTCCCCCAACCAGGCCCGGGTCCAGGACTCCAGGCCGACGGCGGACAGCAGCTGATTGACCGCGCCGTTCGGGGCGTACATCCAGGTCCAGGCGATCGCCGCGGCGGCGCCCGGGATGATCTGCGGCAGGAACATCAGGGTGCGGGAGGCCGCGCCCCAGAACTTCGACTTGATCTCCCGGACCACCGACGCCACGACCAGGGCAATGACGACCGGTATCGCCGTGAAGAAGATGATCAGGAAGAACGCGTGACCGATCGATGACAGCAGCCTCGGGTCGGTGAAGACCGTCTTGTAGTTGTCCAGGCCGACCCACTTGGAGCGTCCGATGCCGTCCCAGTCGTAGAACGAGTACTGGACGGACGTCAGGACCGGGTACAGCACGAACACCGCGTACATGATCAGGGCCGGCAGCAGGAACAGCCAACCGCTCCACCCCGCGTTGCGCCCGTACTTGCTGCGCAGCACGGCCCCGCGGCCCGTCTTGCGGGAGGCCGCGCCCACCTCCTCGGCGATGTCGACATCGCCGATCAGTCCATCAACGGTACTCATTGGTCACCCCCCGTTCTCCGCGCACGCGCTCATTTCTTGAGCTCGGTCTCGTACTCGGTCTGCACATTGGTCAGGAACTGTTCCGGAGTGGACTGACCGGCCACCAGCAGCTGGCTTTCCGGGGTCCACGCCCGGTCGGAGATGCCGGCCGTGGCGTTCTGCACGAACGGAACCTGCCCGCTGGCGGTGGACACCTCGGTGAAACCGGCCTGCACGTCGTTCAGCACGGAACCGGCGGGAATGGTCGGGGCCGGCTGGGTGGTGGTTCCCGACGGCATGAACCCGGCGTCCACCGCGTCCTGACGAGCCGCGTCACTGGACAGGTAGTTCAGGAACGCCGCGGCCGCATCCTTGTTCGTTGACTTCGCTGCGATACCGAAAGCCGTTGCGGCGTCGGATGTTGCCGCGAACGAGCCGCCCGCGGTCATCGGCGGCATCGGGATGAACCCGACATTGCCCGGCATGGCGGTGTTCAGGTTGGGGGCATCCCAGTTGCCGGAGGCCATGAACACCCCGGTGCCGCTGGTGAACTGCCCCGTCGCGGTGGTGCCGTCCAGGCCGTTGACCCCGTCCGGCAGGTAGCCGGCCTTGACCCAGCCGTCCAGCACGGTGGCGGCCTGCACGCTCTCCGGGGTGTTGATCGTGGAGTCCGGAACCGTGAACACCCAGTTCGAGACCGGCTTGACGCCCATCGACGTGTTGAACATCAGCTGCAGCGGCAGGACAACGCCGCCCTGGGCGTTGCTGGCCATCAGCGGCGTCTGCCCGCCGGCCTTGATCTTGCCGAACAGCGTGGTCAGGTCGTCGATCGACGCCGGGGGCGTCGTCATGCCGAATTGGCCGGCGAGCTTCTTGTTGTAGTACAGCCCGGTCATCGTGAAGCCGCTGGGCTTGGCATAGAGCGAACCGGACCCGGCGACACCGTCGGTCACCCGGTACTGCACCAACTGCGAGGCGGGGAGCTGATCCCAGCTGTACGCCTTGTCGTAGGCGTCCAGGTTCGTCAGCAGGTTGTTCTTCACCCCGTCGGTCACCGAGATCACCCGGACCAGATCCGGCGGGGTGTCCGAGGCCAGCAACCGCGGCTGGTTCTGGGTGGTCACCTTGTCCGGGTCGTAGGTGGGCTTGATGGTGACGTTCGGGTACTGCTTCTCGAACCCGGCGATCAACGCGTCGTCCAACTTCTGCAGCCCCTGGCCGTCGTACAACGTCAGCGAGACCGGCGCGGACCCGATGCTGGTGCTGACCGATTCCGGGGCGGCCGCTGCCGAGGTGTCCGGCGCGGACGACCCCGGCCCGGAGCAGGCCGCGAGAACAGCGGCCGCGGCAACCGCAACGGCGACCGAACCCGCCCTGGCGACCAGACCGCCGACTCTTCGGGGGTGATGCATTGGTTCCTCCTGCAACGTTGAAAGGGACACCACCACGTGTCGTGGCAGGCAGAACTACCGGGCCGCTCTGAGTGCGCTACACCGGATCAGGACTCCCAGATGGAATGCTTTCCATCGGTGCTGGATGCAATGATGGAGGCTGATCCCGGTAGCGTGTCAAGGCCCCAGGGAGGAATTGGAAAGGTTTCCGACGATCGGTCGGTGGAATCTATTCCACGCGGCTATATTGATGGCATGTCCACGCAGGCCAACGTCACTCTGCAGGACATCGCGCGAATCGCCGGGGTCGGACTTGGCACCGCATCCCGTGCCCTGCGCAACGCCCCGGGCGTGGCCCCCGCCACCAGGGATCGGGTGCTCGCCGTCGCCGAGGAGCTCTCCTATGTCGTCTCGCCACAGGCGTCGAGCCTGCGGTTGGGCAGCACCGGCAGGATTGCCGTGGTAGTCCCTCACCTGGACCGCTGGTTCTTCGGCGCAATGCTGGCAGGAGTCGAATCGGTCCTGCGCACGGCGGAGCTGGACGTCCTGCTCTACCCGGTGGGGGACATCCAGGACCGGCGGGTGTTCTTCCAACGACTCCCGGCCCGGCGCAAGGTCGACGCCGTCGTCATCATCGCCTTTCCGCTGGAGCCGCCGGAACAACGACGCCTGGAACTGATGGGCGTCCACATCGTCGCGGCCGGCGGGCAGTCGGCGGACTACCCCTACGTCTGCATCGACGACGAAAGCGCCGGACGGCAGGCGGTGGACCACCTGATCTACCTGGGTCACCGCCGGATCGGAATGCTGGAAGCCATCGACCCCGACCAGCCCGGCCTGGTTTCACGGCGTTCCACCGCGTACTACGCGGGCCTGAAGGACGCCGGCATCCCGGTCGACCCGCAGTTGGTCGAATCGAACGACTGGGGCGGCGAGCACGGTGCCGAATCCATGGCGAAGCTGCTCAGTCTCCGCGAACCCCCGACGGCCGTCTACGCGCACTCCGACGAGGTCGCGCTCGGCGCCATTCGAACCCTGCGCCGGGCCGGACTACGGGTACCGGAGGACATCTCGGTCATCGGCATCGACGACCATCCCCTTGCCGAACTCACCGACCTGACGACCGTCCGGCAACCGGTCCATCAGCAGGGCACCCGAGCCGCGGAAATGGTGCTCGGGCTGCTGCAGGGCACGCACTTCGAGCAGGCGGTCACCATGCCCACCCAACTCGTCATCCGCAGAAGCACCTCGCCGCCCTCGCGCTAACCGGGAGCGAAAGCTCGTGGTCTCCGGCCGGGTGGTCCGCGTTCGTGTCCCGGCGCGCATGCCGAGGTGTTTGGCGCATTGCAGCGTGGGAACGTGATTGGTGGGCGTTTGCACGCCCGCCGAGGCGCCGGTCTCGACTGGTCGCCATCGTCGCGGGGCGCCGGCCCGTCGCGGTGCGCCGCCGCCGCCCGCCCGGTTCCAAGGAGCTCAGCAATGTCCACCGAAACAGACGAACCACAGCCGGCGCCGCCGACGGGCCACCACGAGTCGATCGGTCAGCCGCACACACCCGCCGAAGGCGAGGTCGCCCACGCCGAGGCCGTCGCTGCCCGGATCAGCACCGACGACGCTCCGATGGGTACTCTCGGCCCCCGTTTCAACTGGCGCTCGCCGTTTCTCATCGGCATGACGGCGACCGCCGGGGTTGCCGTCACGGTCGCGCTGATCTGGCTGTTCCTGCAGGCCGGTTCGGTGCTGGTGCTGATCGGGCTGTCCTTGTTCCTGGCTGTGGGGATGGAACCGGCGGTGTCCTGGCTGGTCGTGCACCGGTTCCCGAGGTGGGCGGCGGTCAGCACGGTGCTGCTGGTCATTCTGCTGGGGGTGATCGCCTTCCTGGTGGCCGCGAGCGCGGCGCTGATCTCACAGGGCGAGGGCCTTGCCCAGCAGATCCCGACGTACCTGCAGGAGGCCCAGGACCATCAATCCTTCATCGGCCGGCTGAACGATCAGTTCGGACTGCAGGACAAGGTCCAGTCCTTTCTGAGCAGTTCCGGCTCGGACCTGGCAACCGGCGTTCTCGGGGCTGGCGCGGCGGTGTTCGGGGCGTTGACCGACGCGCTGATCGTCGTCGTGCTGACCATCTACTTCCTGGCGGACATGCCGCGCATTCGCGCGCTGGGCTACCGGTTCGTGCCCCGCGAGCGCCGACCGAGGGCCATCCTGATCGGCGACGACATCCTGGCGAAGATCGGCGCCTACGTGCTGGGCAACCTCGCCATCTCGGTCATCGCCGGCGTCCTGACGTTCGCCTGGTTGTTGATCTTCGGGGTCCCGTATGCGTTCCTGCTGTCGGTGCTGGTCGCCATCCTGGACCTGATCCCGGTGGTCGGGTCCACGCTTGCCGGGGTGATCGTCGCCGCCGTTGCGCTGACCGTCTCGCTGCCGGTGTGCCTGGCCACCATCGGCTTCTTCGTGGTCTACCGGCTGTTCGAGGACTACGTGCTGGTGCCGCAAGCTGATCGGCAAGGCGGTCAAGGTGCCCGCCCTGATCACCGTCGTCTCGGTGCTGATCGGCGCCGCCCTGCTGGGCATCGTCGGGGCGTTGGTGGCCATTCCGGCGGCCGCGGCGTTGGTGCTGATCGCGCGGGAGATCTGGTTCCCCAGGCTGGACGGAACGCCGCAGCCGACTCGGGCCTGATGGTGTCTTCGGTCCGGCCGATTCACACCGCGACGAGGTCGACGCTGCCCGAGAAGCGCACCTCGAAGATCGGCTCCGCGCCGGTGTCCAACTCACGCCTGACACCGTCGGCGGACCATCCCGCCCGGGCCAGGAACGCCGTGCTGGCCTTGTCGCTCTCCGGAATCCACCAGTGCGCGGAGGTGGCCCCGATTCTGCGCAACTCCGCAGCGGCGCCGGCCAGCAGCCGTCCGCCGTGCCCACGGCGGCCCCAGCGCGGCACGACGTACAGCACCTCGATCTCGCCGATGGGCGCCAGCAGGTTGCGGTCGTCGAGCTCGCTCGAGACGGCCGCGAACCCGACGGGCGCATCGCCCTCGATGGCCAGCAGCACCGGCCCGCCCTGCCGTAGCCGGGCATCCCAGGTCACCGCGTGCTGCACCGGATCGGTGAAGACGACACCGGCGGGCAGCAGTTCGGCGAACGCCTGCTGCCAGAGGAGGATCTGGATGTCGGCGATGGTCGCGGCGTCGGCCGCGGTGGCTCGTCGCACGATGCTGTCCGCCACCAGACCGCCCCCCGATTGCTCTCGTTGCGCAGGACCGGGTCCATCCGGATGCGCCGGCACCGGCCGCGACGTCCGATCCTGACCACCCAGTGCCCAGCATGCCATCGCCGGAGTGCACTGTCGGTGCCGGATGCAACGATGACAGCTGTGCCAGAATCCGCCGTGATCAACGCCGCCATGACCGCCGCGAGCCCACCTGTCGCCGCAGCGGCGACCGGCCGCCCCGTTGCCGGGCCGAAAGGCGAGCTGACCGCCGGCCAGGCCCGGCGGATCGCGATTGCCGCCCAGCAGCTCGCCGCACCCCTGCCGCCGGTCGCCGAGGTTGACCGGACGATCAACCGCGGCCATCTGAACCGCCTGCTGCAGGCGATCGGCCTGCTGCAGATCGACTCGGTCAATGTGCTGGCGAGAGCGCATCTGCTGCCGATCTTCAGCCGGCTGGGGCCGTACCCGTATGCGTTGCTGGAGGGCGCGGCCTGGCCACGGCGCAGCGCCGATCGGCTGCTGGTGGAGGCGTGGGCGCACGTCGCGTCCCTGGTCCCGGTCGGCATCGAGCCGCTCCTGCGATGGCGGCAGCAGGCGTTCGCGGCGGCACCCTGGGCGAGGGTGGACGCGGTGCGCCGCGATCATCCCGGCTTCCTGGATACCGTGCTGGCCGTCATCGACGAGCAGGGGCCGATGTCGGCGGGTGACATCGAGAAGGCCCTGGAGGCGCCCGGGCGCGGTATCTCGGGCTGGTGGGAATGGTCGATCACCAAGACGACCTGCGAGTACCTGTTCGCCATCGGTGCCATCGGTGTCGCGTACCGGCGCGGTTTCGAACGCTGCTACGACCTGATCGATCGGGTGCTGCCCGCCGCCGTGCTCGCCACCCCGACCCCATCGGAGGCCGACGCCACAACGGCAGTTGATGGCGCTGGCCGCCCGCCACCACGGCATCGGGACCGCGTCCGACCTGGCGGACTACTACCGGATCAAGCTCACCAGCGCCCGGCTGGCGCTGGCCGAGCTGGTCGAGGAGGGCGAGCTCATCCCGGTGCGGGTGCAGGGCTGGACCGAGGACGGCTATCTGCACCGGGACGCCCGCGTCCCGCGCAGGGTGGCCGGGGCGGCGCTGCTGTGCCCGTTCGACCCGCTGATCTGGGAGCGGGCCCGGACCGAGCGGCTGTTCGACTTCCACTACCGGATCGAGATCTACACACCACTGGCGAAACGGCAGTTCGGGTACTACGTCTTCCCGTTGCTGGTCGGTGAGGACCTGGTGGGCCGGTTCGACCTGAAGGCCGACCGGCTCGGGTCGCGGCTGCTGGTGCAGGCCGCCTGGCTCGAAGCGGGCGCCGATCCGGGCCTGGCCGCCGACGCCGCGGCCATCGAGCTGGCCCGGATGGCGCGCTGGTTGGACCTGTCGGACATCGTGGTGATGCCGCGCGGCGACCTGTGGAAGACCCTGGCGGCGCGGCCGGGTCTGCACGTGGGGACGATCACCGATGGGTGAGCACGCGGCGCTGGGTCGCGGGTGGACGCCGAGGTCCGCGAGTCGCCGACCCGGCGTCGTTCAGAGACGTGCCGAGCGCCCCGCGCCCGGTACCCTGCCCGAGTGACAACTCTGCCGGCCTCGGTCGCCGCCGGTCATCCGTCCACGGCCACCGTCGGCCGGGATGTGCTGGCCCGCGGCGGTTCTGCCGTCGACGCGGTGGCCGCGATGATCCTTGCCGGGTGCGTGGCGGAGACCTTGTTCACCGGGCTCGGCGGCGGTGGCTTCGCGACCGTGTACGACGCGCAGACCCGTCAGGTGCACTGCCTGGATTTCTTCGTCGCGGTACCCGGTGTTGACGGCACGGTCCCGGCGCCGGCCCGCGCGATCAAGGTGGCGTTCGGGGATGTCGAGGTGCCCTACGCAGTCGGCGGACCCAGCGTCGCGGTGCCCGGCACCCCCAACGGGGTGGCGACCCTGCACTCTGCCTACGGGCGCCTGCCTTGGTCCGAGATCGTCACCCCGGCAAGGGATCTCGCAGCGGCCGGGGCGCCGTTCCCGCTGCAGCACGCGGAACTGCTGCCGGACGTTGCCGCCGCGATGGTGCTCGGCGACGGAGTCGCCGTCTACTCCCGTCCCGATGGCAACGGCGGGCGGCGGACGCTGGCCGGCGGCGAACTGCTGCACCACGAGGGTCTGGCGGACACGCTGGACGACTACCTGAACTTCGGCCCGGAGGCGCTCACCACCGGCCCCCGCGGCCGGGCGCTGGTGGCCGCCGTGCGCGCCGACGGCGGCGCACTGTCCGAAGAGGACATGGCGCGTTATCAGGTCGAGGAACTCCCCGTGCACAAGGTCCGCTTCGGTCCCGGGGTGATCTGCGTCCGCGGTAACGATCTCGACGGCTTCGGCCGGACCGCACAGGAGATGAACCGGCACCTGCACCTCACCGGGCCCGGGGACCGCGCCCGCAGCCTGGTGCGGTCGCTGCGCGCGCCGGCGCTGCGCACCGAGACGACGACGGTCGTTGCGGTGGACGAGCAGGGCAACGCCTGCGCGTCGACCCACTCGCTCGGCCTCGGGTCGGGCATCTGGACCGGTGGCGTGCACGGCAACTCGATGCTCGGTGAGGGTGAGCTGCTGCGCGGGGAACTGCTGCCCGGTCAGCGGATGCCGTCGATGATGGTGCCGCTGGTGGTCACCGATCCCTCCGGTGCGCTGCTGTTCGCCGGGGGCGCCGCCGGCGGCAGCCGAATCCGCCCGGCCCTGTTGCAGGTGCTGATCCGGGTGCTGGCGGACGGCCACGGTGCCGCGGAAGCGGTTGCCGCACCCCGGTTGTCGGCGACTCCGGACGCGGTGCATCTGGAACCGGGTTTCGACCCGGAGGTGCTGGCGGCGCTGACCGAGGACGGCGAAGAACTCGTGCTGTGGCCCGAACAGCGGCCGTACTTCGGGGGCGTGGCCGTCGTCGCCAGCGACGGCCCGGCGGCCGACCCGCGGCGAGGCGGCCTCGCGTTGCGGCTCGCACACTGAAAGGTTGCCGCCCGGGATGCGTTGGCATTGGACGGACAGCCGCGAAGGGGCGGCAGCGCGGTCCGTGGGGTTCGACCGCTGCCGCCGCCCGCTCGCTGCCCGGCGTCGAACTGTTGTCGGCTACTTCTTGACGGTCACCGTGGTCTGCATCCACGGGTGAATCAGGCACTGGTAGCGCTGGACGCCAGACTTCGTCGGCACGATTGACAGGTCAGAGTTCCGCCACTCTGCATTCCGGTTGCGGCGATGCAGCGGCACACCCTCCGGGGTCGTCTCAGCGCACTCCGGGACTGCGGTCAGGCCGAGAATCTGGTTGAGCACCTCGACACAGCCGCCGCCGAAGGCGCCACCGGGGTGAAGGTGTGGAACTCGCCACCCTCGTTGGTGACCGTCATGGTGCCACCCGGGTCGATGTCGGTCTTGGTTCGGCTGAAGGCCCAGTCCTTCGCGGCCCGGTTGGGTTCGTTGCTGTTCGCACCCAACTGGGCGAGAAAATCGCCGAATGTCGTCTCGCCATCTCCCAAGCACGGTTGGGGGTCCGCGGTGCCGGCGGGGTCGAGCGCCGCGTTGAAACGTGGCCGCGTCGCAGTCGTCGGACGCGCGCACCGTCCGATGATCGGGCCCGGCCGCGGCCGACGTCGGCATGCCCGACAATCACCAGCAACACAATCGGGAGCACCATGAGGAATTGACGAAGACGCCTTTGGATCATGTTCGGTCTCCTGTCTGTGACGACTGGTGACGATCATGTTCCGGCTCGGCGAGAGAACGCAACAGCATATAGTCAGAAAAAATAAGTCAGCGATGCGAATGAATGCGCATTCGGGGGAACAGCAACGAGGCGTCACTCATCGAACCAACGCAGTGACACACAAGGCGGCCAGAGACAGAGTCTGCGGCCGAACCCGGCGCTGGCCGTCGTGGCCACGAAAGTGCCTGTGCTGCAACGTCTACCGCTCGATCGAGCGGGCAGCGAATCGAGGATCGGGACGAGTGCCGCCAATGGGAGCACCGGGCCGATCGGGTTGCCAATTCGACCCGCCGGCGACACGCGCAGAGATTTCGGCAGGTCCTGTGGCAATCTTGCCGGATAGCTTGTTAGTCAAAACAACTTGACTGCACAAAGGCCTCAGGATTCGCAAGAATAGAGCGCATCAACCCCCACTTGTGGGGGTTGACGATTTCTCTATCCCACCGAAATGGCGCCGACGGTGTCGAGAGTGGTGTCGGTCCCGCCGGGGCACAGGTCCTGGATGCCATTCGCACTACCGACCACGGCGTACCAGCGCCATGAACTGCCGAGGTCCTTGACCGTGCTGATGGGAAATGCGGCGTGTACGGCGTGATCGGCGATGTGCACCGCGTCGGTCAGCTGCGTCGGCGCTGCGCCCGACGAGTTCCCGATAAAGGCTCCCTGCGGCTGGCCGTCATGGATCTTGATGCCCAGTTGCCGGACCGTCCCGCCGTCCTGGCTGGTGGCCTCGACGGCCAGGACCAGATCCCCGCGAGCCGGCACCGGTCCGGCAAAGGTAAAGGCAAGGACGACGGTCTCGCTGTCGCTGACCATGGCCACATCGGTCATATCGGACGCTCCCGGGCCGGCCGCCGGGGCGGTGTCACCGGTGGCGTCGCCGCATCCGGTCTGGATCTCCCCGGCGCTGGGCAGGGCGGTGGGCGCCGCCGCCGAGCCCGGCTCGTGCCCGTCGTGGACCGGTGCCGACCCGGCATCGGCGCCGCCGCATCCGGCGAGCGCCACCGCGAACAGGCAGCCGACGAAGAGCCTGGTCACCTGCATCGAGCAGTTGTACCAATTGTCCGCGTTTGGTGCCGGTTCGGTCGCGTCCGGGCGCGAATCCAGGGTCGGCGTCAGACCGCGACGGAACGGCGCAGCCGAATGTCGCCAGAGGTGGTCTTGACCCGCAGATCGAGGGTCGGCCCCTCCTCGGCGGCGTCCGCGGCGTCGGGGTCGGTCTCGTCGGCAGCGCTCGGGGCCTTGTCGCTCACCTCGAAATCGGAGTCGGTGGCCCCGGAGACGGTGCTCAGGTCGACCGCGGCCAGCGTGCCGGCGTGGATGCCGATCTCGACGTCACCGGAGACGGTGACGACCTCGGCCTGACCCGACTTGGCGTCCAGCACCCGGATGTCGCCGGAGACGCTGCGGGCGTTGACGTTCCCGGCCGGGTTGTCCAGCCGGATGTCGCCCGAGGTGGAATGCAGCACGGCGTCGGAGGACGAGTTCTGCACCTCGATGTCGCCGGAGGCCGTGCGGACGTCGCACTCGCCGGTCGCGGTGATCGCCACGTCGCCGCTCGCGGTCTGCACCACCGACCGGCCGGTCACCTCGTCGACCTTGACGTCGCCGGACGCGGTGCGGGTCTCCAGCCGATCCGCCCGGCCGGTGACGGTGACGTCGGCCGACTGTGACTGGATCCGGATGCCCGAGGCGATCGGGGCCGTGACGTGCACCATGAACGACGACTTCCAGCCGTCCCGGGCGGTGTCGGTGTCCACGATCAGGGTCGCGGCTCCGGCCCCGTCCGCGGGCTGTCGCAGATCGACCCGGACGCGTTCCGCCGGGTCGTCCGGGACGCCGCCGGACGAGTCGTCGAAGTTCGGCCGATCGAACCGCGGCCGGCCGCCACCGGCGAATGCCTTGCGATCCACGCCGAACTGGGCGCCCTTGGACGCCACGGCGCGGAACACGTCGTCGAGGAATCCGAATGGATGGGAGGAGGTGGCGACGACGTCGACGGTGGTGGTCGCGACGTCGGCCAGGTCGACGCGGATCTCCCCGGACGCGTTGCGGATCTCCAGGGTGATCGGTTCCGGGGTCAGGAAGGTGTGCATGGGGTCCTCATCATCTGTGCTGAACAGGTCTGTACTGGGGGAACGAGGTGGGCCGGACGCGGATCCGGTCACGGATGCGCCCGCGCGGCTGTCGGTGGTCGGGGAGCCTGCTGAACGGACCGCAGCGGCTCAGCCGCGGATGTACCCGGTGACGTTGCGTCCCGACGGACCGCCCGGCCCACGTCCCTTGTGCCCGCCCTTGTTCGGGACCGCCGAGCGCACCGAGTCGGAGACCGCACGGGAGATGTAGGTGTTCAGCGAAACACCCTGCTCCGAAGCGGCCCGCTCGGCCTGCGACTTGAGTTCGTTGAACAGCCGCACCGTGGTCCGGGACAGCTCGCCGCCGGCGTCCTGCATGGCCCGGCGCAGCTCCTCGGCGGACTGGCCGTCTCCGGCGGCCGCGTCACCTGCGTCGGCGTCGGCGTCGGTCGCGGCGGAGCGACGATCGTCGGTGCGCTTGCGGAAGTAGCCGTCGTGCGGGGCCCGATCGCCGGCGTCGTCGGCCTGGTGCCGGGTGACCGAGACCCGGACGTCGCGGCCGTCCAGCCGCAGTTCGACGGTGGTGTCGCCGAGCGCGCCGGTGACCTCGGCGGCCAGGTCGGACAGTGCGTTCATGATCGCCAGCCGGGCCGCGGGTTCGATGGCACTGGCCAGCAGCGCGGCGGCGCGGCGGGAGTCCTCGTCGCCGACGGAGGCCGCGGTCAGCAGGTCGTCGCGGAGGTTCTGGGTGTAGGGGGTGAGATCCATGACGCCACTATGACACCACGATGACGCCATTTCAAGGGCAATTGACGTCACCCCTAAACTAGCCGTCATGACCGCCTTCACCACCGAGAGTCCCAGCAAGTTCGTCAGCCTGTTGCGCGAGCAGGTGCGGCACGAGTTCAACGCCAGCCAGCAGTACATCGCGATCGCCGTCTGGTACGACGCCAAGGACCTCCCGCAGCTGGCCGCGCACTTCTACCGGCAGGCCTCCGAGGAGCGGCACCACGCGATGATGATCGTGCAGTGGATGCTGGACCGGGATCTGGCGGTCACCATTCCCGGGGTCGACGAGGTCCGCGGTGATTTCGACACCATCGTCGAGCCCATCGCGCTGGCGCTGGCCCAGGAGAAGACGGTCACCGAGCAGATCAAGACGCTGTTCGCCACCGCCCGCGACGAGAACGACTTCCTCGGCGAACAGTTCATGCTGTGGTTCCTCAAGGAGCAGGTCGAGGAGGTCGCGTCGATGACCACGCTGCTCAACGTCGCCCAGCGGGCGGGCAACGACTGGTTCGACGTCGAGACCTATCTCGCCCGTGAGGATGTCGGCGACGGTGGGACCGACGCCAGCGCGCCGGCGGCCGCCGGAGGCGGGCTCTGAGCGGCGGTGGCCCCCGCGTCCAGCTGATCGGCCGCACCGAATTCCTGCCGCCCGCCGACGTGCCGTGGACCACCGACGCGACCGGCGGCCAGGCCCTGGCGGAGTTCGCCGGGCGGGCCTGCTACCAGTCCTGGTCCAAGCCCATCCCGGCCACCGCGACCAATGCCGGCTACCTCGACCACATCCTGCAGGTCGGCCATCTGTCCGTGCTGGAACACAGCACGGCGACGTTCTACATCACCGGGATCTCCCGGTCGGTGACGCACGAGCTGATCCGGCATCGGCACTTCTCCTTCTCGCAGCTGTCACAGCGCTTCCTGCCGGCCGCCGGACCTGAAGTGGTGGAGCCGGACGTCATCGCGGCGGATCCGGCGCTGCACGACATCTTCACCGCTGCCGCCGCGCAGTCGGCCGACGCGTACGCCGCACTGCTGCAGCGCGCTGGAGGCCCGGGCGGCGGCCGCGCCCGACGGCACGCTGGCCCGCAAGCAGGCCCGGCAGGCGGCCCGGGCGGTGCTGCCGAACGCCACCAGCACGGCCATCGTGGTCACCGGGAACTACCGAGCCTGGCGGCATTTCATCGGGATGCGGGCCACCGAGGCGGCCGATGTCGACATCCGCGGACTGGCGGTCGCGTTGCTGGTGGAGCTGCAGGCGTTGGCGCCCAACGTGTTCGCCGACTTCCGGGTCAGCACGTTGGCGGACGGCACCGCGGTCGCCGCCTCGCCGCTGGTCGGCGAGGGTTAGCGGACCACGACCGACGCCACCGTGAACGGCTCGCCCTGCTGGCAGGTCGTGATCAGGTCACGCGCGAATCGGCCCTTGACCTCGACCGTCGAACCGACCGGAGCCGACGCCGGGTCAAGGCCGATCAGGTTGGCCAACACCGCGCCCTTGTCGTCCACCAACACGATGCAGCCCGACTCCACCCCGGCCGCCAGCGTGCCGGTCAGGGTGGCGGCCGCACCGGGAATCGGGGTCTGCGCCGACCCTGTTGCCGTGAGCGCCGACGTCGGGACCGGGCTGGAAGATGCGGGGCCGGCGGAAGCCGCCCGCGATGACACGGTGCCTGCTGAAGCGGTGCCTGCAGTGGGGGTGCCGGTGACCGCTGTGACGCTGGCCGTGGTGCTCGATGACACCGTGCTCGCGGACCCGCCAGGTCCCGATGACGACGGAGTGGGCGCAGTCGGCGAGGACCCGCAGGCCGCGAGCACGGCGAACGCGGCCACACCAGTCAGAATCCCGGCGGCCCGGCGGCCAGGCGATCGCTGCCCTCTCAGCCACTGCATCGTCTCTCCCGTCTCACTGCCCGGACCGTCGGTATCAGCCGTCTCAGCACAGACGGTAGCGGTAGCGGCCGGGGTTGCACCGGCCGGTTGATTCGGTGGCCGGCCACCGCAGTCCGCGGGCCACGGGTCCAGTCGATATCCTCTGCACCGGATCACGTATCGCCGTCGCCCACGGCGCATTGGGAGCTCACATGGGACGCCAACTGCGCACCTGGTCCGCCTCCATCGCCGGACTGCTGTTGCTCGCGGCATGCTCGAGCACCGACCCCGGCGCCCCGAACGCCGCAACGACGTCGGCCACCGCCACCGCCGACACCCGTCCGGTGGACCCGCACGCATCGATGACCGGCATGTCGCCGGCGGCTGGCCCACCGCCGTCCAGCCTTGCGGTGACGAGCGCCGTGCCGCCCGCTCCGGCGCCGGTCACGGCGCCGCCCGCCACTGCAGCCTTCACCATCGACGTGCTGCCCGGAATGCCGCCGGTCACCGACCCGCACAACATCTACTCCGACGCCGGCGCGAACATGCTCGGCCCGTCGGCGCAGCAATCCAAGGCGTATGCGTACGTGCCGAACACCAAGTCCGGCGACGTCTGGGTGATCGACCAGGCCACCTTCCAGGTGGTCGCCAAGTTCCCGGTCGGCATCGAGGTGCAGCACGTCGTGCCGTCCTACGACATGAGCTCGCTCTACGCGACCGACGACATCGGCAACGTCATCCGCCGGATCGACCCGGTCACCGGGCAGGCCGGCGAGCACGATCCCGGTCGCCGACCCGTACAACATGTACTTCACCCCGGACGGCAAGTCGGCGATCTCGGTGGCCGAGGCGCTGCGCAGCCTGGTCTGGTACGACCCGGTCACCTGGCAGGAAACCGACCGGGTCCGGTACCCCGACTGCGCGGGCATCGACCACGGCGACTTCACCCCGGACGGCAAGATCGCCGTGTTCAGCTGCGAGTTCGCCGGGCGGGTCGCCGTCATCGACATGCAGACTCACCAGCTCATCCGGATGATCGACATGCCGCGTGCGGAACACCACACATGGGCCCGCAGGACCTGCGGATCGCACCGGACGGCTCGAAGTTCTACATCGCCGACTCCGACTCCGAACGGGGTCTGGGTGCTGGACAAGGACCTGCAGACGGTGACCCGGCACATCGACACCGGCGACGGTGCGCACGGCCTGTACTTCAGCCGGGACGCCAAGCGGCTCTACGTCACCAACCGGCTCGAGGGATCGATCAGCGTGCTCGACGCCTACACCGGCGACCTGATCACCAAATGGCAGATCCCCGGCGGCGGCAGCCCGGACATGGGCAACGTCACCGCGGACGGCACCCAGCTGTGGCTGTCCGGCCGGTACGACAACGTGGTCTACGTGCTCAGCACCGCCGACGGCAGCCTGATCGCGAAGATCCCGGTCGGCAACGGCCCGCACGGGCTGGCGCTTGATGCCGCAGCCCGGCCGGTACTCCATCGGCCACACCGGCATCACCCGCTGACCGGCGGATGGGCCGCTCGGCTGTCACCCGGTGCGCGCGTCTGTGCTGCCGTCGGGAAAGCCAACACACGTACCGTTAGCAACATGAACTTGGCCAAAACCGAACGCGCCGCCCTCGCCGATCTGTTCGTCACCCTGGGACCCGACCAGCCCACCCTGTGCGAGGGCTGGGACACCCAGGACCTGCTGATCCACCTGCTGGTCCGGGAGAACAACCCGGCCGGTGCCATCGGGCAGCGCGTCTCGCTGTTGCACGGCGCGACCGAGAAGGCCGAGGCCGACTACGCCAAGCGGCCGTGGACCGAGCTGATCGAGAAGTACCGATCCGGCCCGCCCGGATGGAACCCGACGAGCTGGGGGAAGCTCGACGACCTCACCAACGGCGGCGAGATGTTCATCCACCACGAGGACGCCACGGCGCGGGCAGGTCGGATGGGAACCCCGGCAGTTGGACGCCGCAGCCACCGCCGAACTGACGAAGATGGTCGCGTCCGGGATGTCCAAGCTGGGCCTGCGGCAAGTCGCCGGTCGGCGTCGTGGCCGCAGATGCCCGGGTCGGAGCCGGTGACCCTGAAGTCCGGCGAACCCGCCGTCACGATCACCGGCGAACCCGGCGAGCTGATCCTGTGGATCGCCGGCCGGGACGCCTGCAAGGTGGACTTCGACGGCGACGCCGGCGCGATCGGCACGGTCACCTCCCTCAAGCGCGGCGTCTAGCCGCCAGGATCCGACTGGACCGGGTGCGCGTCACACCCGGATCGCCCCGGCATCGCCGGGTCGTGGCCTGCCGGTCTTCGTGCTGCCGGTAGGTTTCTCAGATATGACGACGCTCATCGCCGGTCCATCGGGCCGGGAAGGCCGACCGTTCGGCACCGTGCTGGCGGCCATGGTCACCCCCTTCACCGCAACCGGGGACCTCGACATCCAGGCCACCGGACTGCTCGCCGAGAAGCTGGTCGACGAGGGAAACAACGGCCTGGTGGTGAACGGCACCACCGGCGAGTCGCCGACCACCACGGACGCCGAAAAGGAACTGGTCATCCGGGCCGTTGTCGACGCCGTCGGCGACCGGGCGACGATCGTCGCCGGGGTCGGCAGCTACGACACCGCGCACTCCGTGCGGATGGCAAAGGCCGCGGAAAAGGCCGGGGCGCACGGCGGTCTGGTCGTGACGCCGTACTATTCCCGGCCCCAGCAGGAGGGTCTGCTGGCGCACTTCGCGGCGGTCGCCGACGCCTCCGACCTGCCCATCATGCTGTACGACATCCCGCCGCGATCGGTGGTGGCGATCGCCCCGGAGACCCTGCTCCGGCTCGCCGAGCACCCGCGGATCACCGCGGTGAAGGACGCCAAGGGCGACCTGCTGGCCGGTTCCCAGGTGATCGCCGGCTCCGACCTGGCCTACTACTCCGGCGACGACCCGCTGACCCTGCCCTGGATGAGCGTCGGCGGTGTCGGCATCGTCAGCATCATCTCGCACGTCGTCGGCCCGCACGTGCGGGCGATGGTCGACGCCGCCGAGGCCGGCGACTACGTCAAGGCCCGGAAGTTGCACCTGGACCTGCTGCCCGCCCATCGGGCAATGGGCCGCTGCGGCGGCGGAGCGGGCCTGGTGTTCGCCAAGGCCGCCCTGCGACTGCGGGGATTCGGCGTCGGCGATCCGCGGCTGCCGCAGATCCCGGCCACCAAGACCCAGACCGAGCAGATCGCCCGGGACCTCGACGAGATCGGCCCCCTGTTGTGACCAGTGCCCGCGGCAACGCCGCCTCCGTACCGACCCCGCCGAAGCTGGACCCGCCGCCACGGTTGGCGAGGGGAGCCCTGCGGGTGGTCGCGCTGGGCGGCATCACCGAGATCGGCCGGAACATGACCGTCTACGAGTTCGACGGGCGGCTGCTGATCGTCGACTGCGGGGTGCTGTTCCCGGAGGACGGCCAGCCCGGCGTCGACCTGATCCTGCCGGACCTGCGGCTGGTCGAGGACCGGGTCAACGACATCGAGGCCGTCGTCATCACCCACGGGCACGAGGATCACATCGGCGCGCTGCCGTGGCTGCTGCGGCTGCGCAAGGACCTGCCGGTGATCGGCGCCCGGTTCTCGCTGGCGCTGATCGCCGCGAAGTGCCGGGAGCACCGGATCAACCCGAAGCTCGAGGTGGTCGCCGAGGGCGATCGGCGCACCGTCGGGCCGTTCGACCTGCAGTTCTTCGCGGTCAACCACTCCATCCCGGACGCGCTCGCGGTGGGCATCCGGACGCCGGCCGGCACCGTGCTGCACACCGGCGACATCAAGCTCGATCAGCTGCCGCTGGACGGCCGGCTGACCGACCTGAGCGGGTTCTCCAAGTTCGGCGACGAGGGCGTCGACCTGTTCCTGGTCGATTCGACCAACGCCGAGGTGCCCGGGCTTCGTCGCGCCCGAACGGGAGATCGGCCCGGTGATGGACTCCTTCATCTCCAAGGCCACCCAGCGGGTGATCGTCGCCTCGTTCGCCTCGCACGTGCACCGGGTGCAGCAGATGATCGACTCGGCGCACCGGAACAACCGCAAGATCGCCTTCGTCGGCCGGTCGATGGTCCGCAACATGCAGATCGCGCAGGACCTCGGGCTGCTGACGGTGCCGGACGGGCTGGTCCGGTCGCTGGACAAGGTGCTCGACCTGCCGCCCGACCAGGTGCTGCTGATCTCCACCGGGTCGCAGGGCGAGCCGTTGTCCGCGCTGTCCCGGATGTCCCGCGGCGAACACCGGCAGGTCAACCTGCGGTCCGGGGACACGGTGATCCTGGCGTCGTCGATGATCCCGGGCAACGAGACCAGCGTGTTCACCGTGATCAACGAGCTGGCCAGGGTCGGCGTCACGGTGGTGCATCAGGGCGTGGCCAAGGTGCACGTGTCCGGGCACGCGTCGGCCGGTGAGCTGCTGTTCCTCTACAACGCGGTCCGGCCGAAGAACGTCATCCCGGTGCACGGCGAGTGGCGGCACCTGCGGGCGCAGGCGAAACTCGCCATCGCGACCGGGGTTCCGGCGGACCGGGTGGTGCAGGCGCCGAACGGCACGGTCGTCGACCTGGTCAAGGGCAAGGCCAGGATCGCCGGGCACATCGAGGTCGGCATGGTCTACGTCGACGGCAACGCGGTCGGCGACGTCGGCGAGGACACCCTGTCGGACCGGCTGATCCTGGGCGAGGGCGGGTTCATCTCGATCACCGTGGCCATCGATTCGCACACCGGGCGGGCGGTCGCGTCACCGACGATCTCCGGCCGCGGGTTCTCCGCCGACCCGAAGGCGCTGGACGCGGTGGTGCCGCTGGTGGAGGCCGAGCTGGCCCGGATGGAGGCCGACGGGGTCACCGACCCGCATCGGGTGGCGCAATCGGTGCGGCGGATCGTCGGCCGCTGGGTCGGCGACACCTACCGTCGGCGGCCGATGATCGTGCCGACCGTGCTGGCCGTCTGAGCCGTGTCTGACGAAGGACGCGCGCGACCACCCGGTCGATCAGCTGATCTACCACTGCGCCAGCGTGACCGACTGGGTGGTGGCGCAGGCGACCGGCGAGTACACGATCTCCTCCCGCGGCCGCACGCTGGCCGAGGAGGGCTTCGTGCACGCGAGTTTCGCCGTCGCAGGTTCCCGGTGTGCTGCAACGGTTCTACGCCGATGTGACCGAGCCGCTGTGCCTGCTGGTGATCGACCCGCGCAGGCTCCGGGTGCCGGTCGTCGCGGAGAACCTGGAGGGCGGGCAGGAGAAGTTCCCGCACGTCTACGGGCCGATCCCGGTCGACGCCGTCACCTCGGTCATCGAGTTGGCGCGTGACGCCGACGGGTGGCGGTGGCCCGGGCGGGCCTGAACGACGCGGTGTGACACCGAACGGGTCGGAGTTACACTTGCCTGTGCCCACCACCCGCCCGCGTCACTACGTCACCGAGACGGACGAACTCGCTGCCGCCCTTGATGCGGCGGCGCTGCGCTGGCCCGACGCTGCACACGCAGTCAACTGCTGGTCCGACTGGCCCTCTCCGCCGGCGAGGCGCGAGCGGGCGGCCGAGCAGGAACGACGCGAGCGCGCGAGACTTCGCCGCACTGCGAGCGACTCGTCCAGTGAAGGCATTCCGAGTCGTCGAATATCCTCGCCGACTATCTGGAGAAGCTCCGCGAGGATCATGGCCGGACGTCGATCGTCTGCTGGATCGCCAGCGTGCCTGAGTCGCGGTGCTGATACCGCAGGTCGTGCGAGCTCGCCACGCAGCGCGAGCGCTCGCTGGTTGACGGCGACCGTCCGCCGGCCACAGTGCATCGTCGATCGTCAGCAGATCGATCACGACCGAGGTGTCCAGGATGCCGGCCTGGGGAATCAACGTGCTGGTCACGCTCGAGGCTCTCGGTCTCACGATCCGTCGTCGATGTCAGCCGAGTCGAAACGCTCGGCTAGGCATCGATCGGCCGCTAATCTGTCGAGCGGTCTGCCGGAAGAAGCTCGGTCTTCGCCAGACGAATGCGACGCCGCCGTAGTGGCCGGAGCTCCGCCAAGGCAGGTTCCATCGCGCGTCACGATGAAATCGGCCGTCACCGTGACTCCACCGCGCGCAGGATTGCGCCACCTGTCGTTGCGCGAAGTTCGCGCTGACTGATCTCTCGGCGTCATCGCCCGCGGACAGTACGCCATGCGCTGCTACCGAACGTCGCTACGAAATCGTCGTGCTGCACGGAGCGCAGCGCCGACACCGAGCGGGCATCGGGTCGGCAGAGGGCGGATCAGGGCCAACCCACCCCGGCCGCCGGTGCCGCAGCGGTGAGCACCTGCCCCGTCCGCGGCCCGTCGGGTCCATCGCGGCCGGCCACCCGGCGGCCATGATGAACAGCGTCCGGCCGGCCCCCACCGTCGACCCATCGCCGCCGAGCATGCAGGCGAAGCAGCCGCAGGTCGGCGTCGACCGTCTGCAGCACCTCCCCGCCCTCCCGGACCCGGACGCAGCGCTGGTTCGGGACGTCGGCGTACCAGACCGCGCCGTCGGCATCCAGGCAGATGCCGTCCGGGACCCCGGTGCCGAGGTCGGCCCAGACCCGCCGGTTCGACAGGTCGCCGTCGGCCGCGATGTCGAACGCGGTCAGCCGATTGCGCGTAGGACTCGGCGACGATCAGGGTCGAGTTGTCCGGCGTGACGGCCATGCCGTTCGGGAACGCCACATCGTCGGCCACCTGCCGGACGTCGCCATCCGGCGTGACCAGCGCGACGAGGCCGGTGGTGACCTCGCCGCCCGGGAAGTCGAAGCCGATGTTGTTCAGATAGGCGTTGCCCCGGCCGTCGACGACGATCTCGTTCCACGGCTTCGCCGAGACCCCGCCGAGTTCGGCGTGCGGGACCAGCGAGCCGTCCGGCTCCATGACCAGCAACTGCCGGGTGCTGGACGACACCACGAGCAATCGGCCGTCCGGCAGCCAGTCGATCGAGAACGGAAACGACGCGACGCCGGACGACCCGCTCACGGTGGCCCGTCGAGGTCGACGGTGACGATCTCCTGGGCGCCCCAGTCGGCGAACCACAGCCGGTCGTCGTGCCAGCGGGGTGACTCGCCGAGGGCTAATCCGGTCAGCAGCGTCTCCGGCATGACTTCTCCTCACTTTCGGGCCGCCGATTGATCGGCGCCACTGCAATGATGTAGATACCCGGTCCTCGATTTCGACATCGCTGGGCATTTCGCCGACGGTTTATGACATCCCGCGCGCATCCCTGACCTGCAGATGTGAGCACAACACAATCCGCCCGTAACACCGCAGGCGGCCCGACGAAACATCGCGCTTCGACACTGACGACCGTGAGTGCCGCCGCCCTCGCGGTTCCGACCGCGACCCATTGCCCGTACTGCTCGCTGCAGTGCGGGATCTTGATGGTCGCCGGAAACCGGCCCGCGACCCTGCAGCCGCAGGAGGATTTCCCGACCAACCGGGGCGGCCTGTGCTCCAAGGGCTGGACCGCGGCGAACCTGCTCGACCACAAGGACCGGCTGCTCACCCCGCTGGTCCGCACCATCCCCGGTGACCGGACCAGCCCGCTGCGGCCGGCGTCCTGGGACGAGGCGCTCGACCTGGTCGCCGACGGCATCGCCCGCGTCCAGCAGCGGTACGGCCCGGACGGCGTCGGAGTGTTCGGCGGCGGTGGCCTGACCAACGAAAAGGCCTACACCCTGGGCAAGTTCGCCCGGGTGGCGCTCAAGACGTCGGCCATCGACTACAACGGCCGCTTCTGCATGTCCTCGTCCGCGACCGCCGGCAACCGGGCGTTCGGCGTGGACCGCGGGCTGCCGTTCCCGCTGTCCGACATCGCCGATGCGGCCGCGATCCTGCTGGTCGGCGCCAACCCGGCCGACACCATGCCGCCGGCCATGCAGTACTTCGACGAGGGCCGGGCCGCCGGCGCCCGGCACATCGTGGTCGATCCCCGGCGCACGTCCACCGCCGACGGCGCCAGCACGCATCTGGCGCCGATCCCCGGCACCGACCTGGCGCTGGCCAACGGGTTGCTGCACATCGCGATCCGCGACGGCCTGATCGACGAGGCGTACATCGCCGAGCGCACCACCGGATTCGACGCGGTCAGGGCCGCGGTCGCCTCCTACTGGCCGGACTGGGTGGAGCGGATCACCGGCGTCGGCGTCAGCGCAACTGCGGGAAACCGTGCACACCCTGGCCACGGCGCCGTCGGCGATGATCCTGACCGCCCGGGGCGCCGAACAGCACAGCAACGGCACCGACACCGCGCAGGCCTTCATCAATCTCGCCCTGGCCCTCGGCCTGCCCGGGAAATGGGCGTCCGGCTACGGCACCATCACCGGTCAGGGCAACGGTCAGGGCGGCCGCGAGCACGGGCAGAAGGCCGATCAGCTGCCCGGGTACCGGCGCCTGGACGACCCGAAGGCCCGCGCGCACGTCGCCAAGGTGTGGGGCATCGACCCGAAAGAGCTTCCGCTGCCTGGGAAGTCGGCGTTCGAGATGCTCGACCGGATGGGCTCCGACGGCGGCGTTCGGGCGCTGCTGGTGATGGCCTCCAACATCGTGGTCTCCGCGCCGGACGCCAACCGGGTCCGGGACCGGCTGAACGCGCTGGACCTGCTGGTGGTGTCCGACATCTTCCTGTCCGAGACGGCGGCCATCGCCGATGTGGTGCTGCCGACCGCGCAATGGGCGGAGGAGGACGGCACCATGACCAACGTCGAGGGCCGGGTGATCCGCCGCAAGCAGGCCCTGCCGCCGCCGGCCGGGGTGCTCGACGACCTGCAGATGCTGGCCCGGCTCGCCGACGAAACTCGGCCGCGGCCAGTACTTCTCGGACGATCCGCGGGTCGTCTTCGACGAGCTGCGGCGGGCCAGCGCCGGCGGCATCGCCGACTACGCCGGCATCACCTACGAGCGGATCGACGCGGAGAAGGGCGTCTTCTGGCCGTGTCCCGATGTCGACCATCCCGGCACGCCGCGGATGTTCGCCGAGCAGTTTCGCGACCCCGGACGGCCGGGCCCGGTTCCATCGGGTGCTGCACAAGGCGCCGGCCGAGACCCCGGACACGAAGTACCCGTACGTGCTGACCACCGGCCGGCTGATGAGCCAGTACCAGAGCGGCACCCAGACCCGCCGGCTCGGCGGCACGCTGGTGCCCGACCCGCACGTGCAGATCCACCCGGACCTGGCGCGCCGGCTGGACATCGCCGCCAGCGACCTGGTGGAGCTCCGGACCCGCAGGGGCGCAGCGGTTTTCCGGGCCCAGCTCAGCGACGCGATCAGGCCGGAGGTGCTGTTCGTGCCCTTCCACTGGGGCGGCGCGTCGAACGCCAATGCGCTGACCGACCCGGCGCTCGACCCGCTGTCCAAGATGCCGGAATTCAAGGTCTGCGCGGTCAGCCTGACCCGGATCGGCGGCCCGGATGACGTCGAACTGCTGACCATCGTCCCGGGCCAGCCGGACGTCGCCCCGTTCGCAGCGGAACCGATCCCGGCCCGCCGCCCCGCCCAGCCAACCCGCCGCACGTACGAGAACCCGCCCAACGACCCCGAAGGACGCTCGCATGCACACGAAAAACCGCTTTCTGCAAGGCATCTTCCAGTTCACCGGCGCCGGGCATCGACAAGCCGGCGCCGCTGGACGCGACGCTGAGCTACGTCGTGCCGGACGGGTCCGTCGCCCAGGCGCTGTATTTCCGCGGCGGCAACACCGCCGACGAGCTGGTCGCGCTGGTGCTGATGCGCGACGGCGTCCCGATGCGGTACTTCCCGATGGGCGCCAAGTCCGACGTGCACGTCCCGCTGCGGGTCGTCGAAGACCTGGAGGGCGGCACGGCGATCGAGCTGTACCTCGCCGCGCCCGAGGGGCTGACCGGGTCGGTCATCGTCGACGTCGGACTCGTGGAGGTCTGATGACAATCCTCGACGACGATCCGATCGCCGAACTCGAGGAAGAGTTCGACGAGACCGACGGCGACACCAGACGCAAGCTGGTGGTCGATCGGCAACGGCATGGCCGGTGCCCGGACGGTCGAGGAGATCCTGGCCCGCGGCGGCGCGGAACAGTTCTCCATCACCATGTTCGGCGACGAGCCGTACGGAAACTACAACCGCATCATGCTCTCTCACGTGCTGTCCGGCGAAGAGACCGACGCGGAGATCTTTCTCAACAGCCTGCCCTGGTACATCGAGAACGACATCACGCTGCACGCCGGGGTGCGGGCCACCCGAATCGACCGGTTCTCCAAATTCGTCTACAGCGACGACGGCCAGGTCACGCCCTACGACGTGCTGATCATCGCCACCGGCAGCCGGTCGTTCATGCCGGCCATCGAGGGGCTGCGCACCGAGGACGAGCGAGCTGCTGCCGGGCGTCTTCGCCTTCCGGACCATCGACGACACCCGCGGCATGATCAACTACGCCCAGCACGAGGACCACCGCCGGGCGGTCGTCATCGGCGGCGGCCTGCTCGGGCTGGAGGCCGCCCGCGGGCTGCAGGCCTACGGCCTGCAGGTCGACGTGGTGCACGCCGGGCCGCACCTGATGAACGCCCAGATCGGCCCGGCCGGCGGCGACATCCTGCGGAAAAGCGTTGAGGCGCTCGGCATCGAGGTGCACACCAAGGCCAGGACCACCGCGATCATGGGTGAGGACAAGGTCCGCGGCGTCTGGCTGCTCGACCACCCGCTGCTGGAATGCGACATGGTGGTGGTCGCGGCCGGTATCCGGCCGAACATCGACCTGGCCGTGACCAGCGGCTTCACCGTCGAGCGGGCGATCGTCGTCGACGACCAGATGCGCACCATGGACGACCCGGACGTCTTCGCGGTCGGCGAATGCGTGCAGCACCGCGGCGAGGTGTACGGGCTGGTGGCCCCGCTCTGGGAGCAGGCCGTCGTGCTGGCCGACCAGATCACCGGCAACGACCCGGACGCCGCCTACCACGGGTCGCGGACCGCGACCAAGCTCAAGGTGGCCGGCGTCGACGTGGCGTCGATGGGCGTGCAGGGACCGGAGAAGGACACCGACGAGCACATCGTGTTCTCCGAGCCGCGCCGCGGGGTCTACAAGTCGCTGGTCATCCGGGACGAGAAGCTCATCGGCGCAACGATGCTCGGCGACACCTCGAAGGTCGCGTTCCTGATGCAGGCGTTCGACCGGGGGCTGCCGCTGCCGGAGGAACGGCTGGAGATGCTGTTCAACCTGGGCACCCCGGCGGCCGAGGTCGGCGTCGCCGAACTGGCCGACGACGCGCAGGTCTGCAACTGCAACGGCGTCTCCAAGGGTGCGCTGGTGGCCTGCGTGGAGAGCGGCGTCAAATCCGTGGCCGGCGTGATGGACAAGACCAGGGCCGGCAAGGGCTGCGGCTCCTGCAAGACCATGGTCTGCCAGATCGTCGAATGGGCGGCCGGCGGCGCCGTCGTCGAGGACCCGTCCGCGAACTGGTACGTCCCGGGAGTCCCGATGGACAAGCCGGAGCTGATGACGGCGATCCGTGAGCAGGGGCTGCGGTCGGTGTCGTCGGTGTTCGCCGCGCTGGCGCCGGAGGGCGCCGAGGACGCCAAGTCGAAGATGGGCCTGGCCTCGCTGCTCAAGATGATCTGGGCCGACGAGTACATCGACGAGAAGGACGCCAAGTTCATCAACGACCGGGTGCACGCCAACATCCAGAAGGACGGCACCTTCTCGGTGGTGCCGCAGATGAAGGGCGGCGTCACCACCCCGGCGCAGCTGCGCAAGATCGCCGACGTCGCCGAGAAGTGGGACGTCCCGATGGTGAAACTGACCGGGGGACAACGGATCGACCTGCTCGGCATCAGGAAGGAGGACCTGCCCGGGGTCTGGGCCGACCTCGGCATGCCGTCCGGCTACGCCTACGGCAAGAGCTTCCGGACGGTGAAAACCTGTGTGGGATCGGAGTTCTGCCGGTTCGGCGTCGGCGACTCGACCGCGCTGGGGATCAAGATCGAATCCCGGTTCCAGGGCCTGGAATCGCCGGCCAAGATCAAGATGGCGGTCACCGGATGCCCGCGGAACTGCGCCGAATCGCTGTGCAAGGACGTCGGCGTGGTGGCCATCGACGGCGGCCGCTGGGAGATCTACATCGGCGGCGCGGCCGGTGCGCACATCCGCAAGGGTGACCTGCTGGCCACCGTCGACGACCCCGACCTGGTGGTCACCCTGTCCGGCCGCTTCATGCAGTACTACCGGGAAAACGCCAAATGGCTGGAGCGGACCTACGCGTTCGTGCCGCGGGTCGGGTGCCGACTTCCTGCGCGAGGTGATCGTCGAGGACAGCCTGGGCATCGCCGCCGACCTCGACGCCCGGATGCAGGAATCGATCGACGCCTACAAGGACCCGTGGCAGGAGGGCGCGGCGCCGGCCACCCCCGGCCAGTTCCGCACCGCCCTGCCGCTGGAGGTCCTGCCGCAGGTGCCGGTCCGATGACGGCCGTCATCGGGAGTGCGGCGGGTGAGACAGCCGTGCGGCTCGGCCCGATCGAGCAGATTCCGGTCGGCGAGGGCCGCGCGTTCGGCGTCGACGGCCAGCAGGTCGCGATCTTCCGGCTGCGCAGCGGGGCGGTGCATGCCGTCTCGGCGGTCTGCCCGCACAAGGGCGGGCCGATCGCGGACGGTCAGATCGACGGGTCCATCGTGTTGTGCCCGTTGCACATGAATGCCTTTGAGCTGTCCACCGGATGCTCGACCACCGGCCAGGAACCGCTGAAGAGTTGGCAGGTGGAGGTGGACGGCTCGGGGGAGATCGTCCTGCACGTCACATCCTGACCAACCCTGAACAATGTTGACCACAAGAGCCGAGGACACCGCATGAGCCCCGCCGTTGACACCCTCCGCAATCTCGTTCCGTCCCTGTCGAAGGCCGACCCGAACAAGCCGCGCAGCAAATACTGGATCGACGACTGGCGGCCGGAGGACCCGGTCTTCTGGAAGGAACCCGGCGAGAAGATCGCCAAGAAGAACCTGTTCTATTCCGTCACGTCCGAGCACATCGGGTTTTCCATCTGGAGCCTGTGGTCGGTGATCGTGCTGTTCCTCGGCCCCGACTACGGGATCGATCCCGGCCGGAAAGTTCCTGCTCACCGCCCTGCCCACGCTGGCCGGGGCCTTCCTGCGGATCCCGTACACCTTCGCCGTCGCGACCTTCGGCGGCCGGAACTGGACCATCATCAGCGCGCTGCTGCTGCTGATCCCGACCACCCTGATCGCGATCTTCCTGGTGCCCGGCACCTCGTACACGACGCTGCTGATCATCTCGACGTTCGCCGGCTTCGGTGGCGGCAACTTCGCCTCGTCGATGACGAACATCAACGCCTACTTCCCGCAGCGACTCAAGGGTTGGGCGCTCGGGCATCAACGCCGGCGGCGGCAATCTCGGTGTCCCGGTGGTGCAGCTGGTCGGCCTGCTGATCCTGGCCACCGTCGGGTCCGGGTACCCGCGGCTGCTGGTGGTCATCTACATCCCGTTGATCATCCTGTCGGCCATCGGCGCGGCCAGGAACATGAACAACCTGACGCAGATGACGAACAGCAAGCGGGCCATTCGGGACGTCACCAAGGACCGGCAATACCTGGGTGATCTCGCTGCTGTACATCGGCACCTTCGGGTCGTTCATCGGTTTCAGCTTCGCCTTCGGGCAGGTGCTGCAGGTGCAGTTCGCCGACATCTTCTCCACCCCGGTGAAGGCCGCCTACCTGACGTTCATCGGCCCGCTGATCGGTTCGCTGATCCGGCCGGTCGGTGGTTCGCTGGCCGACAAGTTCGGCGGCTCCAGGGTGTCGTTCGTCAACTTCGTGGCGATGGCGCTGGGTGCCTCGATGGTGCTGATCGCGTCCAAGACGCAGTCGCTGCCGCTGTATCTGATCGGCTTCGTCATGCTGTTCGCCTTCAGCGGCCTCGGCAACGGCTCGGTGTACAAGATGATCCCGGCCATCTTCAAATCCAAGTCCGGCACCGAGATCATCAACGGCGCCGACCCGACGACGTCGATGGCCAAATCGCAGCGGCATGCCGGTGCGTTGATCGGTCTGGCCGGCGCCATCGGCGCCTTCGGTGGGGTGCTGGTGAACCTGGCGTTCCGGCAGTCGTTCATCGCGACCAAGTCCGCGGACTCCGCGTACATCGCCTTCATCGCCTTCTACGCGATCTGCTTCGCGGTGACCTGGTTCGTCTACATCCGGGATTCGCCGCGCAAGCTCGAAGGCGTCTGAGGTTTTGATGGAATCCACCTCCGTCGGCCGGACGCCGACCTGCTGCCGCTGCACCTGTCGCTGGCCGGCCGCCTGGTGGTCGTCGTCGGCGGCGGCCCGGTGGCGGCCAGGAAGGTGGACGCCGCGCTGGCCGCGCGGGCAGACGTCACCGTCGTCGCGCCGTATGCGTGTGAGGAGATCGCCGCGGCGGCGTCGGCCGGGTCGCTGACCTGGACCGAGCGGGACTACCTCCGCGGCGACCTGGACGGGGCCTGGTTGGTCGTCGCGGCCACCGGTGACCGGCGCACCGACGAAGCGGTCGAGGCGCACGCGACCGCCCAGCGCACCTTCTGCGTCCGCGCCGACGACGCCGCCGCCGGCACCGCCCGGAGCCCCGCCGTCATCCGGCGCGACGACCTGGTGATCAGCGTCGGGTCCGGCTCGTCGGTCGGGGCGGACCCGCGGCGGTCGATGGCCATTCGCAATGCCATCGCCGCAGGCGCTGGATGCGGGATCGTTGCCGCTGCGCCGGCAGCGACCCGGTCCGGGCCGGGTGGTGCTGGTCGGCGGCGGTCCCGGGGATGCGGACCTGCTCACCCTGCGGGGCCGCCGCGAACTCGCGGCCGCGGACGTGGTGGTGGTCGACCGGTTGGCGCCGCGAACGGTGCTGGACGAGCTGGCGCCGGGGGTGCTGGTGCTCGACGTCGGCAAGGCGCCGGGCCGGCATCCGGTCCAGCAGCACGAGATCAACGCCCTGCTGGTGGAGCACGCCAGGGCCGGCCGCCGGGTGGTGCGGCTCAAGGGTGGCGACTCCTATGTGTTCGGCCGCGGCGGCGAGGAGGTCGCCGCCTGCCGGCAGGCGGGCGTACCGGTCGAGGTGGTACCCGGTGTCACCAGCGCGTTCGCGGTGCCGGCCGCGGCCGGCATCCCGGTCACCCACCGTGGGACATCCCGTCAGGTGACAGTGCTGTCCGGGCACGATGCGCTGGACAGGCGCGACGACCCGGTGTACTGGCGCGCGGTTGGCCGCCGCCGGCGGCACCCTCGTCGTGCTGATGGGAGTCGCGGCACTGCCGGCCATCACCGCGGGCTTGCTCGCCGGCGGGATGGATCCGCGGACGCCGGTTGCGGTCATCGAGAATGGCTGGACCGTCGACCAGCGGGTCACCGCCGGTACCGTTGCCGACATCGCCCGCCGCGCCGAGGAGGTCGGCGCCAGTTCGCCCGCGGTCATCGTCATCGGTGACGTGGCCGCACTGGCGGCATAGTTCCGGGGATCGAGGTCCGATAGGCCGCAGCTGCCCAGCCTGGTGGGTACGTCTCGCGTGCCGTCGCCCGACGGCGGTCATCGAGCTGCTGCGAATCGCGCGTTCGTGGTCTACTGCAGGGCGTGACACAGCCCGGACCCGATCCCGACAACTACCCGCCGATCGATCCGACCGAGCCGGTACCCGACGACCCGGGTGAGCTCTCGCCGGACACCCCCGAGACGCTGCCGCCGGCACCGGTGGAGCCGATGCCCGGACCGGACGATCCGGATGCCGTGCCGGCTTGATGGACCCGGTCATCTGGGCCGGACGAGTGGGTTGGTGTCCGGTCGGGAAAGATGTCAAAGCATGAGCGACGAAGGTGAAAAGCAGCGGGCCGCCGAGGCGTCGGTGTCCCTGGTGGAGGACGGCATGATGGTCGGCCTCGGCACCGGGTCCACCGTCGCCTACCTGTTACCGGCACTGGCCAAGCGCGGGTTGTCGATCCGCTGCGTCGCGACCTCCCCGCGCACCGAGATGATCGCCCGGGAACTGGGTTTGAGCGTCGAGCCGTTCGGCAGCATCACCCGGTTCGACATCGCGATCGACGGCGCCGACGAGGTCACGCCGGACGGTTGGCTGATCAAGGGCGGCGGGGCCGCGCACACCCGGGAGAAGATCATCGCGGCGGCCGCCGACCGGTTCGTCGTCATCGCCGATTCGAGCAAGACGGTGGACGCCCTGCGCGGGCCGATCCCGGTCGAGCTGCTCGAGTTCGGGCTCGCCGCGACGATGCGCCGGCTCGATCCGATCCAGCTGCGGGACGTGCCGCGCAGCCCCGACGGCGGCGTCATCGCCGACTATTCCGGGCCCATCGACGACCCGGCGACCGTCGCGGCGTTCCTCAGTGCCACCCCTGGCCTGGTCGACCACGGGCTCTTCCCGCCGGCGATGGTCGCCGACGTGTTCGTGGCCCGTGGCGAGGATGTTGAGCACCGCACGCTGCGCTGAGCACTGCGGCCTGGGCCCACCGGTGATTCCTGGTCGTCCGTCGGGTCAACAGGTGAAACCGCACACCTGAGGAGACGACCCATGGGCAACATCGTGGTGATCTGCAACCTGACCCTGGACGGCGTCATGCAGGCGCCCGGCCATCCGGACGAGGACCCGCGCGACGGTTTCACCCACGGCGGATGGGCGGCGCCGTACAGCGCCGACGCGATGGGCCGGGTGATGGCCGAGCGCTCCGGGCGGGAGGGAGCGATGCTGTTCGGCCGCCGCACCTTTCAGCGGTTCGCCAGCTTCTGGCCGGCCCAGCCCGACAATCCCTTCACGGAGGTACTCAACAAGATCCAGAAGTACGTGGTCTCGACCACGCTGTCGAGCCCGCTCCCATGGGTCAACTCCACAATCCTCACGGGCGATCTAGGCGACTCCGTGACCGCGCTGAAGGCCCTCGCGCCGGAGCGCGATCTGATCATCCTGGGCAGTGGCGTCCTGGTCCGCTCGCTGCTGTCGCAGCAGCTGATCGACGAGTTCATTCTGTTGTTTCATCCGTTGGTTCTGGGGTCCGGTCGCCGGCTTTTCCCCGACGGTGGTCCGGGCGCCGAATTCCGGCTCATCAGCGCCGTCGGTACCACCACCGGAGTGGTGATCTGCAGCTACCGAACCGGTCAGTAGCACTCAGGGCAATGGCTGCGCCTGGAACGCGGCCAACGCTCCGGTCAGGGCGGCGAGTGCGACGAAGCCGATCAGCAGCGCGACTTTCGCGCCGCGCTGCCCGAAAACCGACTGCCAGGCTCGATAACGGTCGGTTTCTGCACGAAAACGGCGCCAGTGCACCAACATGATCCCGAGCAGCGTGATGATCACGGCCAGGCTGACGTACACGACGACGATGGTTGCGGTGCGCATCACTGCCTCCGAGGTCGCCGCCGACCGTGGCGACAGGGACTGTGGCAGCGGCGAATGACCCACCTCGACGGTAGCGCGCGGGAAGGTCGGGCGGGGTTTATCGCCTATCGGGGTGGGAACAGACCTCAGGGACAGCTACGTCCAGTCACCACTCGACTACAGCAGGAGAACCCTGAAGGGAAAGTCATGTCACCATCAACCCTCCGCAGGCGTGCCATTGTCGGTGCCGCCCTTGGCCTCGCCGCGGTGATGCTTGTCGCCTGCGGTTCCTCCTCCACCACAACGTCCTCGACCGAGGCTCCGGCCTCCTCAAGCGTTGCGGCGGTCAGCTCGCCAGGTTCGACGTCGTCTGGTTCGGTCGGCAGCTCGGCCTCGGTTGCGCAGATCACCGGCAGCGGGTCCGGCGAGATCGACAAGGCCACCTACGACGGGGTCATCGCCGCGTCACCGAAGGCCGACGACGCGACCATCGAGGCGAACGCGTGGGCCAAGGCGATCAAGGACCGCGGGCGTGCTGCGGACCGGCGGCTCGGAAACCGGCCAGCTGTTCTCGTTGCTCGACCTGGAGACCGGCAAGGTCGTCGGATTCGACGCCGGACTCTCCCAGATGCTCGCCCAGTACATCCTCGGTGAGCCGAACACCGAACTCACCGTCACCACCGTCGACACCCGCGAGACGCTGATCCAGAACGGTTCCGTGGACGGTGTTTTCGCCACCTACTCGATCACCCCGGCGCGGGCCGAGAAGATCGCGTTCGCCGGTCCCTACCTGGTGTCCGGTGCGGCGATCATGGTGCGCGCGGACAACACCGACATCACCAGCGTCGGCGATCTGGCCGGGAAGACCGTGACCACCCAGACCAACTCGACAACCCTGACCGCTCTGCAGGATCAGGTGCCGACCGCGAACCTGCAGCCGTACACCAACGACGCGGAATGTGTCGCCGCCCTCACCCAGGGCCGCGCGGATGCCTACGTCATCGACCAGTCGATCCTGATC
The DNA here is from genome assembly GCA_963695045.1 of uncultured Actinomycetota bacterium. Lineage (GTDB taxonomy): Bacteria > Actinomycetota > Actinomycetes > Mycobacteriales > Nakamurellaceae > Nakamurella. The sequence goes on along the minus strand of CAVOFW010000011.1, from coordinate 614,620 downwards.
AGCGACGCGATCGGCAACCCGGCGGTCAAGGTGGTCGGCGAGCCGTTCACCGTGGATCCGTACGGCATCGGGGTGACCAAGGACGACCCGTCGGCGAAGGACTTCGTCAACGCCTGGCTGAAGACGATCGAGGACGACGGCTCGTGGGCGGACCTGTGGAAGGCGACCATCGGCACCGTTGTCGAGGGTGACGCGCCCGCGCCGCCGGCCATCGGTTCGGTGCCCGGGTCCTGATCGCTGTCGCCCTGCTGAATCCGAGAGGAGCTGCGCCGCAATGGGTATCGTGCTGTCGAATCTGTCCCCGCTGCTGGCCGGGTTGTGGATCACGCTGTCGATCGCGGTGCTCAGCTTCGTCGGCGCCATGATCATCGGGACCGTCGTGGCCGTCATGCGGATCAGCCCGGTCGCGCCGCTGCGGGCGGTCGGGCTGGTCTACGTCGAGTTCTTCCGCAACATCCCGCTGCTCTGCCTGCTGTTCCTGGTGGTGTTCGGGCTGCCCGACATCGGGGTGCTGTTCAGCCTCTACAGCAGCGCCGTCATCGCGATGGCGATGTTCTCGGGCGCCTTCGTCTGCGAGTCCATCCGGACCGGGATCAACACGGTCCAGCTGGGCCAGGCGGAGGCGGCCCGCTCGATCGGCCTGACCTTCACCCAGTCGCTGCGGTTCGTCATCCTGCCGCAGGCCCTGCGATCGATGGTGCAGCCGCTGGTCAACGTCTGGATCGGCACGTTGATCGGATCATCGCTCGCTTCGGTGATCGGCATCCAGGACGTCACCGCGGTCGGGCAGAACCTGAACAACCGGTACGCCGGTGGGCTGGCGGTGTTCGCGTCGATCGCCGCGATCTATGTGGTGATCGCGCTGCTGTCGGGCGGGGTCGGCGGCTGGATCGAACGTCGGGTGGCGGTGCAGCGGTGACTTCCCCTCAGCTGCGCCCGGCTCATCGCGGCTGGGATCCGTCGTGAGCGCGACCCGGGTGCTGTTCGACGAGCCGGGGCCGCGCACCAGGCGACGGATTCTCATCGCCTCGGTGATCTCGCTGCTGGCCATCGCCGGTGTGATCTACCTGGCCATCGCCAGGTTCGCCGACAGCGGCCAGCTCGCGGCCGCCAAGTGGGACGTGCTGACCACGCCGCTGGTCCGATCGTTCCTCTGGGACGGCCTGGTCAACACCATGAAGCTGACCGTGGTGTCCGGCGTCCTCGCGCTGCCGCTCGGCGTGCTGTTCGCGCTGCTGCGGTTGGCGCACAACAAGGCCCTCCGCTGGCTCGGCACGACCTACGTCGAGGTGTTCCGGTCGGTGCCATTGCTGTTGCTGGTGCTGATGTTTGTCCTGGCCCTGCCACCGCTGGGGATCAACCTGCCGATCTTCTGGAAGATCTGCGTGCCGATCGTCATGGTCAACGCCGCGATCCTGGCGGAGATCTTCCGGGCCGGGGTGAACGCGCTGCCGAAGGGTCAGCTGGAGGCATCGCTGGCGATCGGATTGACCTACTGGCAGGCGATGCGGCTGGTGATCTTCCCGCAGGCGATCCGGCTGATCATCCCGGCCCTGGTCACCCAACTCGTCTCGCTGCTGAAGGACTCGACATTGGGGTATGCGGCCAGCTTCCCGGAGCTGCTGCGGACCGCGAACGTGCTGACCGCGCGGACCCACACCCTGATCCAGGTGTACATCGTCATCTCGCTGATCTACGTGATCATCAACCTGCTGCTGTCCTACCTGGCGCGGGTGCTGGAGCGACGGCTGAACCGCACCCGGGTGCAGCGTTCCGAGCGACCGGCCCATCGGCGACGAACCGGTCGGGGCGGTGCTGCCGATGGAGGTGGCGCCGGGCGGCGCGATCACCGTTCGTGACCTGCGGTAGGAGTGCACTGAAACAACCCGCCTCCTTCGTCGTCAGGTTGTTTCAGTGCTCTCCGCTGTGTCGAATGGCGGCCCCTCCTTCGTCGGGTCCAACTGGGCGCCGATCGGCGATCCTGCGCGCGGGGGAGCGGCTGGTCGGCTTAGGGTCACACCAGTGTGCGGTGCTATTTCGTGCGGCCGCGCGCAGACAGGGGGTGGTGGTGAACCTCGAAAAGGTCATCTTCGGCTTCTTCGTGCTGCTCGCGGCGACGTTGAACTTCGGGTTCTTCATCGGGGACATCGCGATTCCGGCGCTGCACAACGAGTACGAACTGTTCGGCGCGGTCGTGGTCAGCCTGATCGCCACCGTGTTGAAGTTCGGCGACCGTACCCAGATCGGCGCGGTGCATCTGGCCACCAGCCTGGTCGCCGACCTGCAGCTGATCATCGCGGCGCTGGTCTGGGGGTACGCGGCGCACATCTCGACCGAGGGCGTGACCGGGTCGGCGATGGCCAGCGTGGTGTCGCTGTCCGGCGGTGCCCTGCTGGCCAACCTGGTGTCGGTCATCCTGCTGGTCGTCGAGACCGTTTCGTTCCACAGGCGGTGAGTGACCGATGGCGCCGCATGAGCAACGTGCTGCTCGTGTTCTGGCGGCAGATGTTCGGCCAGGACGACGACGAGCGACCGCACATTCGGTGGCGGGCGCGGCTGGGCTCTGGGGACCAGGCGTCGGCGACCATCTTCGTGATCATGCGCCGGATGCGCGCGCCGCTGATCATCCTGATCGTGATCTTCGCGATCACCGTGCTCGGACTGGTGCTGATCCCGGGCCAGGACCCGGCCGGCCAGCCGTTCCACATGACCTTCTTCGACGCGTTCTACTTCATGAGCTACACGGCATCGACGATCGGCTTCGGCGAATTGCCGTATCCGTTCACCGACAACCAGCGCATGTGGGTGACGATCTCCATCTACCTCACGGTGATCGGCTGGGCGTATGCGATCGGCTCGCTGCTCACCCTGATCCAGGACCGCGCCTTCCGCAACGCGCTTGCCCTGCAACGGTTCACCCGCAAGGTGCGGCGGCTGCGCGAGCCGTTCCTGCTGTTCGCCGGGTACGGGCAAACCGGTGAACTGCTGGGGAAGTCCTTCGACGCGCTCGGCCAGCAGTTCGTCGTCATCGACCAGTCTCCCGATCGCATCGACTCGCTGGATCTGGTGGCGTATCACGCCGACATTCCCGGCCTGGCCGGTGATGTCCGGAATCCCCACCACCTGGCGGTGGCCGGCCTGGATCACCCGTTCTGCTCCGGTGTGCTGGCGCTGACCAGTGACGACGAGGTGAACCTTGCGGTCACCATGGCGGCGGCGCTGCTGCGACCGGAGTTGCCGGTGATCGCCAGGACGGTGTCGCCGGCGATCGAATACCGGATGCAGGCCTTCGGCACGCCGTCGATCATCAACCCGTTCGACCGGTTCGGCGATCACCTCCGGCTGGCGCTGCGGGCGCCGGCGTCCTACCAGTTGCTGACCTGGCTGGAGGGCGGCCCGGGCGCGGAGCGGCCCAAGCGCGGCCGGCCGCCGACCGCCGGCCGGTGGGTGATGTGCGGGTACGGGCGGTTCGGCCGGGAACTGGCGGCCGATCTGCGGGCCGAGGGTCTGCAGGTGACGATCATCGAGCCGGTGTCGACGCCGGGTCAGGATCCGGACATCATCGTCGGTGACGCGTCCGAGCCGAGCGTGATGGAGCAGGTCGACCTGGCCGGTGCGGTCGGCTTCGTCGCCGGCACCGACAACGACACCACCAACCTGTCGCTGGTGGCGGCCGCACGGCGGATCAACCCGGACCTGTTCGTCGCTGCCCGGCAGAACCAGCAGGCCAGCGCGCCGCTGTTCGCGGCCATGCGGCCGGATTCCCTGCTGGTGCCGACCGAGGTGGTCGCGCACGAGGTCTACGCGCAGCTGAGCACGCCGCTGCTCTGGCGGTTCCTGCAGGAGATGCCGGCGAAGGGCGACGACTGGGCGGCGGAGCTGCTGAAGCGGATCACCGAGAACTGCGGCCGGACCCTGCAGGAGCTGTGGAAGATCCGGCTGACCGGCGCCGAGGCGCCGGCGCTGTGGACCTGGCTGGAGAGCGGGGCCGCTCGGCTCGGCGACCTGGTGCGCAGCCCCGACGACCGTCAGGACCGGTTGCGCGTTGTACCACTGCTGGTGCAGCGGGACACCGACGTCATCCTGACCCCAGATGACGACTTCCTGCTGCGAACCGGACGACGAGATCCTGTTCGCCGGGCGGTCGGCCGAGCGGCGAGCGCTGGAGAACACGCTGCTCGACGATTCGGCCCGGGAGTACGTGCTGTACGGCAGGCACGTGCCGTCGAGTTGGATCTGGCGGTGGCTGGCGCGCGGCGGGCAGCCGACGGCTGGGAACCCGCCCGCGGAGGAGCCCGTGCCGACGTCGAGCTCGCCACCGGTCTAAGAGTGCACTGAATGACCCGCCTCCTTCGTCGCCAGGTTGTTTCAGTGCTCTCCTGTATCGAATGGTGGCCCCTCCTTCGTCGGGGTCCGACTCGGGCCGCTGCTCGTAGTCCCGCCGCGCGGCCCCACGCAACCGGTGTGGCGGGTGTGGTTGGTGTGACAGAACGGATAGCGTGGGGGGATGGCTGGAAAGACCCCTGCTGGTTCGCGCGCGGATTCCCGATCGGGCGCTCGCGCTGATGCACGTTCTGGTTCCGGATCCACGGCCGGGCGAACCCCGGCTCGTGGATCCGGTTCCGCATCGTCGCGTTCCGGCGCCAAGCGTCCTTCCGCTTCGGGCTCTGCCAAGTCGGCAAACTCCCGGACCGCGGGCAGCAGGGCAACAGTCCGTACACCGAAGGCGCCGCCGCCGGAACAGTCGCCGATCGTCACGATGGTCAAGGGCATCGGCCGTGGCCTGCGCCGGCTGTGGTTGCTCGCCGCGCGCTGGCTCGGCAGTGCGGTCAGGGCCATCGGTCGCGGAGCAGCGGCCACCAAGGACATCGATGCCGCCCACCGGCGCGATGGCATCGCATTCGGGTTGATCGCACTCGCCGTGGTCTGCGCGATCGGGACCTGGCTGCAGGCCGCCGGGCCGGTCGGCGGCATTGCGGACGACGCGGTCCGAGTGTGGATCGGCGCCCTCGCGGCAATCTTCCCGATCGCCCTGGTCGTGGTCGCCGTGGTGCTGATGCGCAAGGAACCCGATCCGGAGCAGCGGCCGCGACGGATCGTCGGCGGCATCGCTGTCACCCTGTCACTTGCCGGAATCCTGCACGTGATCCACGTCAACGGGCTCGCGGCCGATGCTGCGGACACTGTCGGTCTGCGGATGAGCGCCGGCGGCACCCTCGGCTGGTTGATCGGGCAGCCACTGTTCATCGGGGTCACCGCGATCCCCGCGATCATCCTGCTCGTGCTGCTCGGCGCGTTCGGCGGGCTGCTGATCTCCGGAATTCCGCTGGTCGAGGTGCCGAACCGGATCCGGGATGCGGTCGACCGGCTGGGCGCGCGGCGCGGCGGTGCGGACATCGACGACGATTCGGAGGACTACCGGACCGGCGCGGAGGTGACGCTGGACCCGGAGGCCGACCTCGCGACCACCCGGTTGCGCCGACCCTCCCGTCGCCGGCAGGCCGCCGCCGCTGACGACGCCGGCATCGAACCCGATCTTGATCCGGCCGCGCCGACCCGCCCGCTGGCGACCACGCCGCCAACTGCTGCCGGCCGCGGCGACCACTCGGATCGTCAGGCCGCGGGTGGTCCGGCCCGCGGTCCCCGACCCGGACGCGACGGCCGCGCTACCGGTCTCCCGGACCGAGACCCAACTGCGGCTGGACCAGATCGGCGGCAGCGGGTATCAGCTGCCACCCGAAACCCTGCTGAAACTCGGTGCTCCGCCCAAGGTCCGGTCCGCCGCGAACGACGACATGATCGAGCGGATCACCGGCGTACTCGAGCAATTCAACGTGGACGCCGCGGTCACCGGCTTCACCCGCGGCCCGACCGTCACCCGGTACGAGGTCGAGCTCGGACCCGGCGTCAAGGTCGAGAAGATCACCGCGCTGACCCGCAACATCGCCTACGCCGTGGCCACCGACAACGTCCGGCTGCTCGCGCCGATTCCCGGCAAGTCCGCGGTCGGCATCGAGGTGCCGAACTCCGACCGGGAGATGGTCCGGCTCGGCGACGTGCTGGCCGCGCCCAGCGCGCGGACCGATCACCACCCGCTCGTGATCGGTCTCGGCAAGGACGTCGAGGGCGGCTTCGTCACCGCCAATCTCGCCAAGACGCCGCATCTGCTGGTCGCCGGTGCGACCGGCTCCGGCAAGTCCAGCTTCGTCAACTCGATGCTGGTCTCGCTGCTGCAGCGGGCGTCCCCGGCCGAGGTCAGGATGATCCTGGTCGACCCGAAGATGGTGGAACTCACGCCGTACGAGGGCATTCCGCACCTGATCACGCCCATCATCACGCAGCCCAAGAAGGCCGCCGCGGCGCTGGCCTGGCTGGTCGAGGAGATGGAGACCCGGTACCAGGACATGCTGGCGCACGGGGTCCGGCATGTCGACGACTTCAACAAGAAGGTGATCAACGGCGAGATCGTCACCCCGCCGGGGTCGGAGCGGGTGTACCGGCCCTACCCGTACATCCTCGGAATCATCGACGAGCTCGCCGACCTGATGATGACCGCGCCCCGGGACGTCGAGGACGCGATCGTCCGGATCACCCAGAAGGCGCGCGCCGCCGGCATTCACCTGGTCCTGGCGACGCAGCGTCCGTCCGTGGACGTGGTGACCGGGCTGATCAAGACGAACGTGCCGTCCCGACTGGCGTTCGCGACGTCGTCGCTGACCGACTCGCGGGTCATCCTCGACCAGCCCGGTGCCGAGAAACTGATCGGCATGGGCGACGGGCTGTACCTGCCGATGGGTCAGTCCCGGCCGATCCGGATCCAGGGCGCCTACGTCAGCGACGCCGAGATCGCGGCCGTCGTGGAGTACGCCAAGACCCAGGCCGCGCCCGACTACAACGAGGGCGTGACGGCCGCAAAGGCCGACGCCGCACGGGATGTCGACCCGGACATCGGCAACGACCTCGACCTGCTGATCGAGGCGATCAACCTGGTGGTGACCTCGCAGCTCGGGTCGACGTCGATGCTGCAACGCAAGCTCCGGGTGGGCTTCGCCAAGGCCGGCCGGTTGATGGACCTGATGGAGACCCGCGGCATCGTCGGGCCGTCCGAGGGTTCGAAGGCGCGTGAGGTGCTGATCCGGCCGGATGAGCTCGACGAGGTGCTGATGACGCTGACCGGACGCGCCTGCCGCGGTGCCGGACGAGATCTGAAGTGTGGGGTTGTCATCTGGGAATCCTGCCGAGATCGTTTGAACATGCTTTTCCACAATTGACGACGAGAGGTGCCGCGCCGCTTCGACGCGGGCGTTGGTCTCACCCAGTGCCCATCACCCGGAGCACATCGGAGCTCCCGGGGATCAGCGTCCCCAGTGGGGAGCGGGTCGTTCGACTTCGTCGGGCAACCAAGGCCTCAACGACCTGCGGGTCGATGACCGAACCATCGCCGACCACCGTGCGGAGCGCCCTGATCAGCTGCTCGAGGTCGCTGAGTCGGTTCTTGAGTAGGTAGGCCAGCCCTGATGTTTCCTGCCGGAACGGGGCCAGTGCATGGCTCTCGTCGGTGTTTTGGGAGAGCACAACGCCCGAGTGGGTTGCGCCAAGGCCTGACCGTTGATGGACGCTGTGGAACCCGACGGTCAGAATGGCGGCGGGTCGTCCTGATCGACTGTTTCCCAGGCGGTTTCGGGTTTGTAGTCGATTTCGACGGTCTTGGTGTTGAGGTGGTGGCGGATCAGGATGCCGGCGAGCAGGTCGTCGATGGGGCTGGTCGGGGCGGGTTCGTCGTCGGGGCGGTGGACGAGGGTGCTGGGTGGGTTGGCGATGTCGTCGAGGCGTTCGGCGATGGCGGTGGCGGCGGTGCTGACCCATAGTCCGGGGGCGGCGGCCTGCCTGCCTTGTTTGCTGTAGTGGTGTCCGGTGGGGCTGGTGAATTCGAGGACATACCGGTTCGGGTCGATCCGGATCCGCCAGTCCGAATGGTGCTTGATGAGGTGATGCCGTCGACAAAACGGGCCGACATTTTCTGGGCTGGTTTTCCCGCCCTGCTCGGGATGATGGTGGTTGAACTCTTCCCGGTGGTCCATATCGCAGCGCCACACGGGTTGCCGGCAGGACGGGAACTGGCACACATTCAAGATCGCGGCGATTTGGTCGCGTAATTCCTGGGTGGGTCGGTAGGTCAGGGCCCCGGCGGCGGTGACCCGGCCGGTGTCCGGGTCGGTGATCAGGGCGTTGATGGTGGCGGCGGACGCGGCGATGCTGCGGGCCAGGCCGGCGGGGATGGCACCGAACCCGGCGAGGGACCCGGGCAGGTTGTCCAACCCGGCGAGGGTGCCCAGCCCGAGGGTGACGGACAGGTGCGGGCGGCGGCCCTGCCGGGTGAACACCCGGTTCCCGCCGCGCTTGGCGCGCGAACGTTTTTCTGCGGCACCTGTGCCGGCCGGGGCGCCGTCCGCGCCGGAGCTGGGTGCCGCCTCGGTCTCGGCGTCGGTGGCGTGGGCATTCGCGGTGGGCCGATCGTCCCCGTCGTCATCAATCGGGCCGACCGTGGTGTCGTCGGCGCCGGGAGAGGCATCATTGTCGGTCGATGCGCTGTCCGTGGCCGGTGTTTCCGCGTGGTCCGGGACATCAGCGGTGGCGACATCGCCTGCGGCACTGTGGTTCTCGGGATGACCAGTAGCACGGCACCGGTCCGCGGCCGTATCTGCGGTTGGCTCGACGGCACCCTCGACCGGCCCGGTCTCGCGCGTCGGTGCTCGCCGTCTCCGGTGCTTACCGGTCTCGGTGTTGCTGGTGCGGCGGCGGGCGCGGGGGGTGGGGGTGCCGTGGTCGGGGAGTTCCTCCCCGAGGTAATCGGTGAGGTCGACGAACCCGTGCGTGAGCAGGTGATCGGCAATGTCGACGAGGGCGTCGACCCGGCGGGCACCGATGCCTCTGTTGTCGCCGGGGGTGCCGGCGGTGCCGGTGGCCAGCAGGTCGGTGACCTGGAAGATCTTCACCGCACCGTCGGCGGGCAGGTGCGCCTTCAACGTGGCCATCCCGTCCGGCCCGGGTTGCATCCGCAGTTCGCGGCGGGCGGCGGCTTCCTGGTGCCGGTTCTCGGCGCCGTCCGGGTCGACGATGATCACCGCCTGCCCGGCGACGTCCCGCAGCTCGCTGGTGGTCAATTCTCCGACCCCGGGGAGCACCAGGTCCTGCAGGTCCTGGGTTTGTTCGGGGTCGAGCGGGGCGCAGTGCTCGGCGATCACCCTGGCCTTCACCCGGTCCAACGATCCCTGCTTCCAGCGCGTTCAGGGTGGGCGTGAGGACACCGGTCATGGTGTCGGCTTCCTCGACCCGCAGGCTCGCGGTGCGGCACGGGATCCGCAACGCGGCGGCGACCTCGGTGGACGCCAGCGACGCCGCGGCCTGCGGGACGAAGTGCGCGACCTGCTCGGGGTCGTCGTCCTTGGTGATGCAGTTCTTCCGGGCCAGCACGGCGGCCAGCCGCATCGGGTCACCGGCGACGAACGGCACCGCCAACGCCGACAGCAACCGCATCTGCGTCGCGGCGAGCAGCGACAGTGCCTTCTCCGACGCGACGACCGCGTCCACCAGTGCGGCGCCGGTCATCGCGGTGGGGTCGGCGCCGGTCAACGCCAGCAAGGATTCGGGGGTGGCCGGCCGGCGCAGCGAGCTCCGCCCATTCCACCGGGGCGGCGTCGCCGCTGGTGGTGGGTTGCTGGTCGCTCATGGTGCCTCCCCCCGAAGGTCTGCCTACCGCGGCTGCTGATCGTATGTTCGAATAGTATCAATGGAACAGCTATAAGGCAAGAGTTCCCTGATGCCGGGTGGGCAACGATATGAGGATGCCATAAGCCGGCCGGGACCCCCGGTGTCGACAATCTTGCGAAGCCCAAGCCACGGCACGGCCCCTCCTGCTCCTGCGATCGCCCCGGTTGGCGTGGACTGCTGACACCTCATCACAAAGCACCGACAGCGAGCGTTTCCTCAGTGGGTCGGCGTGCTGGGTGCGGAACCTGCCGAGGCCGTGCCTCCATTTGTCACCGTGCTGACTGGGTCGTGACCGCGATTATCAGTCCCATCGATATGCTGCCCGGCGGTGACCCCGGGGGACCTCCAACGCGCGCCGGAAAGGACGGGTCGGCGCGCCGATGAATGGTGAATTGCAAAGTTCGCGGAGTTGCCGTCCGCGGGTGAGTCTCCGGGAATCCGTCACCACGTCGCGGCCGGGTCGATTCGACGAATGCCAGGAAGGTTGTCGAATGCCAGGTCCGGCGAAATGATCATCGACAGTCCGTGCCGAAGGGCCGTCGCGGCGTGCACCGCGTCCCGGCCGCCGAGACCGTCGATATCCGCGATGAGACCAAGAGCGGTCTGCAGAACCGCAGTGTCGAAATCATGGAGCACGCACAACTGCGCGACGTCACGTCCCTGTCGGACGGCCGATGCCCGGTCGCCTCGGCGCATCCGATGAAAGACGAACTCCTGCACCATTTCGACACTGGCGTGCAATTCGATCCGTCCGCTGGAGGCGGCGGTGACAACGGCCCGGCAGTCGGCCCGCCGTGGGTGACTGCCACCCACGGCGTAGGCCAGTACCGCTGTGTCGACGAGATAAGCGGTACCCGTCACGGGAGTTTGCCGCGAAGTTCTCGCTCGATTGCGCCCTTCGTCATGTCCCAGTCCTCCTGTGCATCACTGACAGGGTCTGCAGATCGGAGCAGGCGTTCCCCGGCGGCAGAGCGGCTTGACCGCAGACCGGCGAGGTGATCGTCGATGGATTGGCGGACCAGCGAGGCCACACTTCGTCCGGAACGTCGCGCCTCACGTTCCAGCTCCGCATATTGCTCCGGGTTGACGAGGATTTGCACTCGCCTGTCCAGAGTCGACATACACATACTGTAGCATGTGTATGTCATCCGGTTGATTGGTGGGCCTCTCATCGCTGACGTCGTGGCAGCGCGCTGAGGCATTGTGAGGGCACCGGCGACCTGAGAGGTTGTAGCGGTGAAGCGCGCCGCGCGACCACCCCCGTGCGCAGTGGGGCGCGGTGACGGTGGCCGCGGTGATGCTCGGGTTGGCCGCGGTCTACCTCGGGTGGCGCATCCTCGCGCCGGGCAGCTGTGCGTTGCTGTTCCCGACGGCCGCGCAATGGTCGGAGTCCGGTGCGGGTCCCGGGGTGATCGGCGACTGCTCCCCGGCCGCCCGGCTGGCTTCTGCGTGGTCGACCATCCTGTTCGTCGTCTCACTGTTCCTGGTGTCCGGCTACGCCTTTCTCCGCCGCAGGACCGATCCGGCGGCGGGCGCGCTCCTGCTGCTCGCTTCGGGTCTGCTGGCCAGCACCACGGTCGCCGTCGTCGGTCTGCCGGTGCGGGACGCGGGTGACGGCTGGCCGCGGCGGCTCTTCCTGGTCAACGTCGAGCTGGTCTACTCGCTTGCGTGGGGCGGGCTGCTCGCCTTTGCCGCACTGTTCCCGGTAGCGCTGGGCTTTCTGCGGCGGGCACCCCGGACGTCGGGCCGCGCTGATCGCCGCACCGCTGTTGGCGACGATGGGCGGCGCCGTCGTGCTGGGTCTGATCGGCGAACCCTTCGGTTCACTTGGCTGGGTCAACGGGACGATCCAGATCCAGTCGTCGATCACCATCCTGTGGTTGCTGCTGAGCCTGGCGGTGTACGTCTTTCGGATCGTCCGGCTGCGCCGGGATGCCGGCGACCCGATCGAGCGTCAGCAACTGTTGTGGATCGGCGGGTCCGGGATCGCAGCGGCGATGCTGGTGCTCGCGTTCTGGATGGTGCCGCAGCTCGTCACCGGGTCGGAGTTGTTGCCGATCGACGCCATCGGCGTCCCGGGCCTGTTTTTCGTGGTCGGCCTCACCATCGCGCTGCTGCGGTATCGGCTGTTCGACCTGGATGCGCTGCTCGGCCGAAGTCTGGTCTATTCGGCGCTGTCGCTGCTGGTGGTGGTGATCTATCTGGCTGCGGTGGCCACGCTGGCGGCGATCTTCTCGGCCGAGTCCGCGACGCCGACCGCGGTGGCGGGCGCCGTGGTGGTCGCGATCGTGGTGAATCCGCTGCGAGTGGTTTTGCAGCGCCTGGTGAATCGGTTGTTGTACGGCGATCGAGACGACCCGTACGCGGCGCTGAGCAGGGTGGCCGAGCAGTTGACGACCACTGCGGCGCGGCGGGCCACGTTGGCCGCGGTCGCCGCCGACGTCGGCCGGGCGCTGCGGGTCCCCTACGTGATCATCAAGTGGCGGACGGAGGATCGCTGGGAGCTCGCCGAGTTCGGTCGGGAACCGCCCGGCGGAACGGCCTTGTACGAGGTTCCGCTCACCTTCCGCGATGAGCAGGTCGGTCGGCTGGGGGTCGCGAATCGCGGCCCGGGCGAACGGTTCTCGCCCGCCGAGCGGCGGCTGCTCGCCGACCTGTCGAGGCAGGTCGGCGCGGCCGCGCACGAACTCGCGCTCTCAACGGCGTTGCAGCGGTCCAGAGAACGCCTGGTGCTCGCCCGCGAGGAGGAACGGCGGGTGATCCGGCGCACCCTGCACGACGACATCGGGCCCACCATCGCGGGCATCGCCCTGCGGGCCGAGACGGTCCGGCAGCTCGCCGACCGTCCGGCCGAACGGGAGGGCATGACGACCGCGCTGGTCGGCATCGGCCGGGACGCTACCGCCGCGGCCTCCGCGCTGCGCGAGCTGTCCTACGAACTCCGGCCGCCGGCGCTCGACGACCGTGGTCTGCTGCTGGCGCTGCGTGATCGGGCCCTGCAGCTGGCGCCCCTGCAGGTCGAGATCACCGCTGCGATCGACGGCGCGGGCATCCAGAGCGTCGGCATCGACAGCGTGGGCATCGGCGCGGGCGACGGTCGGGGTGACCTGCCGGCGGCGGTGGAGGTCGCCGCCTACCGGATCGCCGTCGCGGCCATGACCAACGTCGCGAGACACGCGGCCGCGTCGCGGTGCTGGGTGACGCTGACCCTGGCCGATCATCACCTGACCGTGCTCGTCGATGATGACGGTCGTGGTCTGCCGGCAGATTTCCGACCTGGGGTGGGCGTGCTGTCCATGCGGGAGCGGGCCGGGGAGCTCGGCGGGGTGTGCGTCCATGAGCAACGATCGGGCGGTGGCACCCGCGTCCGGGCAACCCTTCCCGTGACCGGGGGTCGCGCATCAGGGAGTGCTGACGAGTGACCGAGGAACCGATCAGAATCCTGCTGGCCGATGACCACCCGGTCTATCGGGAGGGTCTGGCCGGGTTGCTGGCCGCCAGTCCCGACCTCTCCGTCGTCGGTCAGGCGTCCACCGGCAACCAGGCTGTTGCCATGGCCGAATCCGTCACCCCTGACGTGGTCGTTCTCGACCTGAACATGCCCGAACTGAACGGGGTCGACGCGGCCCGCCGGATCGTCGGGGCCGCGCCGCACACGGCGGTGCTGATCCTCACCATGTACGACGATGACGCCCTGGTGTTCCAGGCGATGCAGGCCGGTGCCCGCGGCTATGTCCTCAAGTCGGCCGATCCGACCACCGTGCTGGCCGCGATCCGATCAGTTGCTCGGGGTGAGGCGATCTTCGGACCGGCTCTGGCGCAACGTCTCTCGCACTGGTTTGCGAGCATGGCGGCGGAGCAGACACCGTTTGTCCAGTTGACCCCGCGGGAACGCCAGGCGCTCGAGCTGATCGCCCGCGGCTGGGGGAATCCGGCGATCGCCGACAGTCTGGGTGTCAGCCCCAAGACGATCCGCAACCTGGTGTCGAACATCTTCAGCAAGCTGCAGGTCGCCGATCGAGCGGCGGCTATCGCCAAGGCACGGGAGGCCGGGCTCGGCGGGCGCTGACCGTGCTCCATACCTCCGGAAGAAGTTTCCCGGACTGCTCGGGACGGCTGTCCCGTGACACCCGGGACATCGTGCGGCCAGCATCAGTAGACATCTTCTGGCCTATCGCCTTTGGGGGTCTCACATGCGCACCGTCTACGTCACACTGGCCGGATTGTCGGTCGTTTCGGTGGTCATCCAGTTCTACTTCGCGGCTTTCGGGGTGTTCACCGCGCCGGAGAACGACTCACAATTCATTTTGCACCAGGCGAACGGCCGGTTCGTGCTGCCGCTGTTGTTCCTGCTGATGATCATTGCGGCGGCGCTGGCGAGGGCGCCCGGGCGACTGATCGGTTTCACCGCCATTCCGTTCGGGCTACTCGTGGTGCAAACCCTGTTGTTCGTGATCGCCGGACTGGCCGGCGCCTCGGACGAGAAGACCAACCTCGCCAGTCAGCTGATCATGGGGTTGCACGCGATTAACGGGCTGTGCATTCTCGGCGTGACGATCATGGTGTTCGTGCGGGCCAGGCGGTTTGCCCGCGGTGACGTCGGCGGCTCGCCGGCCATCGGAACCGTTGCCGGGGCAACTGCGCCGTCGCGCGCGGAGCATTCGCCGGACGCCAACCAACCTGCGGCCGGTTGATCGGCCCGCGACTGGATGGCCTGGAAGAAACCGGGGGGCGATGACAACCCAGCAACTGCAGGCGCTTGACCTGCTGCTGGTCGCGCTGAGCATAGGTCTGTGGTTGGCGGCGGCGGTCGTGACGTTGTCGTTGGGTGCGCAATCCGGCCGCCGACGGGGTGTCGCCGCGCTGAGTTGCGCGGTGGCGGCGGCGGTGGTGACGCTCGGCCGGGCCGTGGTCGTTGCCCTGCTGGTCGACCGGGGGTGGTGGTTCGCCGCGGACAAGGTGCTGGTGTCGGTTCCGCTGGCCGTGGTGACCGGCGGCTTGGCCGTTGTCGTGGCGATGCCGTTTCTCCGTCATGCGGCGGCCGGCAACGTCGCCACCCGGCGGCGCCCCGCGGCGGTGGCGGCGTTGTTCGCTGCCGCCTACGGGTCGGCGGCGGGCCTGGTGGTGGCGTTCGTCGTCGGCTATCCGGTCGCGGCCTCCCCGGCGTTGGTGATCGTGGCGTTGGTGGTCGGACTGTCCGGTCTGACGTGGTTGGGCCTGCTGGGGCGTCGACGCCCCGTTGGGGTCGCCGTGTTCGCGGTGCTCTGTCTCATTCCGCTGCTGACCGGTGCCGCGGTCTCCTTCTACTCGGACATCCAACCCGTCGTCATCGGCAACGCGAGCGGCGATCACACCCACCTTGCCGCCGGGTCGGCAGGCGCCGCTCCAGGTGCAGAGGGGACTGTCGCGCAACAGGTGTCGGTCTCGGACCTGAGGACTCCGGCCGAGCCCTCGGGTCCGGTCCGCAGGTTCCAGCTCACCGCTCGGCAGCAGACCGTGACGCTGCCGTCCGGCCGGACCGTCGACGGTTGGACCTTCGGCTCCCTGCCCGGTCCCGAGATCCGAGTGCGGCAGGGTGACCTGGTCGAGGTCACGCTGATCAACGCCGACATCGCGGACGGGGTCACGGTGCACTGGCACGGCTACCCGGTGCCGAACGGTGAAGACGGGGTTGCCGGGGTCACTCAGGACGCGGTGCTGCCGGGCGGGTCGTTCATCTACCGGTTTGTCGCGAAGGACGCCGGAACCTATTGGTACCACGCGCATCAGGTGTCCTCGGAGGCGGTCGGCCGCGGACTGTTCGGCGCGCTCGTCGTCGAGCCGTACGACGGCGCCTCCTCGGATACCGGCTTGGGGGCAACGGATCTCACGGTGGCGGTGCACACCGTCAACGGGATCACCACGCTGGGTGGAACCGATCTCGTCGACACCCGGCGGATCCCGCCGGGCGATCACGTGCGGCTGCGGATGATCAACACTGACTCCGTGCCACACCGGATCTCGGTCACCGGAGCGGGTTTCACCGTCGTCGCGGCAGACGGCACGGATCTCAATGCGCCGACAACCTTGGTGGGGCAGGTGCTGCGGATACCCGCCGGCGGACGGTTCGACCTCTCGCTGACGATGGTGGCATCGGCGGTGGCGCTGGGCGTCGAGGGTGCACCGGAAACGGGGATGTTGCTGGTCCCGGACGCGTCATCCCCCGGCGACCAGGCAGTCGCGCCCTTCATCGACGGGCCGGACCTGGACCTGCTGTCCTACGGCGCTGCGGCGGCAGTCCCGGGAATGACCGGTGTCGCCGTCGACCGGGAAGCAACCCTGGTGTTGGACAGGCAGTTCCGATTCCTCGGCGGAGTTCCGACGTTCGCGCAAACCGTCAACGGCGAGGTTCATCCGCACGTGCCGCCGATCGTCGTGCGGGAGGGCGAGCTGCTGCGGCTGACGGTGGTCAACCGCGGCTCGGATACCCACCCGATGCATCCGCACGGACATCGGGTGTTGGTCGAGTCACGAGACGGCGTCCCGGTGACGGGGAGCCCGATCTGGCTGGACACGTTCGACGTGCGTCCTGGGGAGGTCTGGGTGGTATTGCTGCGCGCCGACAACCCGGGCATCTGGATGGCCCATTGTCACAACCTCGAGCACGCGACCCAGGGAATGGTGGTGCACCTGGTGTACGAGGGAGTGTCGACGCCCTATGGCCTGGGCGGCGCAGTGGGCAACCGGCCGGAGTGAAGATCGGACTGGGTGCGGCCACTCAGCGGCCGTGACCGTCGGAAGGGCGGCGGCGCCATGACAACACTCGCCGCGCATCTGGTGATGAGGACTCGCAGGTAGGAAGTGCGGCGCACAGAAGGTCTGGAAACAGGCCGTCGTCGCCGGTGCGGCCGGGAATAGGATCCAGGCACGGTCAACCCAAGGCACGATGCGCACGCATGATTCCAACAGGCAACCCAACCGACCGTTGCCGGCCGGCCAACCTGAGCTAGGACACGTGGATATCTGGACCAACACCGCGATGCGCGTGACTGAAAGAGCACTGGCCGGCGCTCCGATCATCAGTGCACCCGACCCCGAGCACGAACGGCTGATCAGAGCCGGATTCAGCACGACCGCGGGGCGGCTCTACCTGACGGGTTATGCCGAGCCACGGGCTGCCACCGCGAACCCGATGAACCCGTTCGAGGGCGAATGGTGGGTGAACGACGTGCACCTGGAATCGACGCTTTCACCCACCGACCCGAGATGGCGTCTGGATGTTCTGCAACAGGGCCTGCGGCTTGTTGAAGCGCTGCTTCCGGATGCCGAGGCGCTCGTCGATGGGCAGGTCCAAGCCCTCATCAATCTGCAGAGCTCGGCCGACGACGTCGACCCGGAGATAGATTTCTCCGTCGGGGCGGTGCATTTCCACCGGGTTCGAACCTCAGCCGACGACCTCCGCCGGGATATCGAGGACACCGGCGGTCTGCCGGTCATGATCGTCACCACCGAGCCGGTCGAGCGGCATCCCGGTTGTTAATTATCGAAATGCTGGGGTCGCCGCTCGTCACCCGATCGGCTCAGATCAGCCCGAGCCCCTTGACCGCGTCCCGCTCGTCGGCCAGCTCGGCGACCGAGGCATCGATCTTGCCGCGGGAGAAATCGTCGATGTCCAGGCCCTGGACGATCTCCCAGCTGCCCTTGGTCGAGGTCACCGGGAACCCGGAGATCAGTCCCTCCGGGACGCCGTAGGAACCGTCGGAGACGATCGCCGCGCTGACCCAGTCGTCGGCCGGGGTGCCCAGCACCCAGGAGTTCACGTGGTCGATGGCGGCGTTCGCGGCCGACGCCGCCGAGGATGCGCCGCGGGCCTCGATGATCGCCGCGCCGCGCTTGGCGACGGTGGGGATGAAGGTGTCGCGCAGCCATTCGCCCTCGACCTGCTCGGCGACCGACTTGCCGCCCACCGTGGCGTGGAACAGGTCGGGGTACTGGCTGGCCGAGTGGTTGCCCCAGATCGTCATCTGATGGACGTCGGACACCGCGACCCCGAGCTTGCTTGCGCGACCTGGGTGAGCGCCCGGTTGTGATCCAGCCGCATCATCGCGCTGAACCGGTCGGCCGGTACGTCCGGGGCGTGGGTGCGGGCGATCAACGCGTTGGTGTTGGCCGGGTTTCCGACCACCAGCACCCGGATGTCGTCGGCCGCCACCGCGTTGATCGCCTCACCCTGCGGCTTGAAGATGCCGCCGTTGGCCTGCAGCAGATCCGCCCGCTCCATGCCCGGGCCGCGCGGCCGCGCGCCGACCAGCAGCGCGACCGAGGTGCCGTCGAACGCCTTGCGCGGGTCGTCGGTGATGTCGACGCCGGCCAGCAGCGGGAACGCGCAGTCGTCGAGTTCCATCGCGGTGCCCTCGGCGGACTTCAGCGCCGGGGTGATCTCGAGCAGGCTCAGCCGGACGGGGGTGTCGGGCCCCAGCATGGCGCCGGAAGCGATGCGGAACAGCAGGGCGTATCCGATCTGGCCCGCCGCCCCCGTGACCGTGACTGTGACCGGCGCCTTGCTCATTCGCGATCTCCTCCTTGAGAAATGTGTCGTCGAGCCGTCATCCGACGGCTGCGACTACTGCGCCGTGCGGGACCATCGGGTGGTCGACGGCAACGGCGTCAAAGCCGGACTCTAGCGAGCATTTGGTGGCCGCGATCGCCCGTCACGCTGGGTTGTGGTGAGCGTCTCAGGACTTCCGCGGCGCTGCATCGACGTGCCCGACTCGGGAACGCACCGCGATTGACGACCGCTCACGACACCGGCGCCCGGGAGATCCCGGCGGGCAACGCGGACGCCGACGCCCGGTCCAGCAGCCACAGGGTCCGGGATCGACCGGTCGCGCCGGCGGCCGGCAGGGCGACCTCACCGGCCCCGCCCAGCGCCATCGCGACCGCGCCGGCCTTGCTGGCGGCGGCGGTGATGATCCAGACCTCGGTGGCCCGCCGGATGGTCGGCAGGGTCAGCGAGATCCGGGTCGGCGGTGGCTTCGGGCAGTTCCGCACCGCGACCGCCGGGCGGGTGTCGTACACCGCGGGCGACTCGGGGAAGATCGAGGCGACGTGGCCCTCGTCGCCCATCCCGAGCATCACCAGGTCCAGACCGTCCCGGCCGTCCACGATGTCGCCGTAGGCAGCGGCCGCGGCGTCGACGTCATCGCCGAATTCGCCGTCCGACGGGGCCATCGCGTGCACCCGCAATGGGTCGACCCGGATGTGGTCGAGCAATGCCTCCCGAGCCTGCTTCTCGTTCCGGTCGGGATCGGCCGCCGGGACGAAACGCTCGTCACCCCAGAAGATCTCGACGCGGCTCCAGTCGATGGCGTCACGCGCTGGCGAGGCGTTGAGATGGGCCAGCACCTTGGTGCCGACCCCACCGCCGGTCAACGCGATCGCCGGGATCCGGCCCGACGACTGGATATCCACCAGTTTGGTGACGAGCCTGGCCGCGGTGGTCGCGGCCAGCAGTTCCGGCGTGCCGTGGATCACCACCTCGGGGTGGCTCACGACGACTCCGCCGGTTGCGGTCGCCGCTGCGCGGCGGCGCCTGGGTGCGGCGGTGGCGTCGGGGCCGCTGGGCGGCGGTGCCTCGCCGTTGCTGGCCGCGGGATCGGTCTCGGCGGGATGCCGGCCGGTGATTCGTCGTCGGTGATGACGGCTGGGGTCGTCCACACCGCGGCGGCGGCCGCGACTGCGCCGCCTGGCAGTGGTCGCCCGAGGCTTGCGCGGCGGGTGCGGCCGCGGTCACCGGCGTCTTGGCGGCGGATGCGCGACGAGCCGGCGACTTCGTCGCACTGGCGCTGGTCGCCGGAGCTTGGCTGCCGGTGCCTTGGCCGCCGGCGCCTTGGCCGGCGCCGGCTTGGCCGGCGGCGCCTTGGCTGCCGGGGCCTTCGCATCCGCGGCGGCGGCTGCTTGGCGACCAAGGCCATGCCCTTGGTCAGCACCTCGGCGTAGACGTCGTCGGCGTCCAGTCGGCGCAGTTCCTCGGAGAGGCAATCGCGCAGGCCGCGGCGGGGGAGCGCGACGTGCCGTTCCGGCTGGTTCGCGACCTTCAGTTCGGCGGTGATGGTCTGCGGCCGGATCAGGCTGATGTCACCGGCCCGCCGGCACAGCACCACCGAATGCAGCCCGGGCCCGGACTTGGCCGGCGACTTGATCCGCTTGACCGGGACCTTCAGCTGCAACGCGAGCCACGCGGCCAGCAGGTCGGCCGACGGCGAGTCGGCGGCGCCGGCGACAGCTGGCCTCGGTGATCTTGTCGTGCGGCGGCTGATCCAGGCAGGAGGCCAGCAGTCCGCGCCACCGGGTGATCCGGGTCCAGGCCAGGTCGGTGTCGCCGGGTCGGTAGGAGTCGCGGCGCTTCGTCAGTTGCGCGATCGGCCGCTTCGACGACGACGCATCGGTGATCCGTCGTTCGCCGAGCATCCCGATCGGATCCTCGGCGGGGATCTCCGGGGCCTCACCGGGCCACCAGACCACCACCGGCGCGTCGGCCAGCAGCAGCGGAACCACCACCGAGGCGCCGTGGTCGACCAGCGGGCCGTACAGCCGCAGCACCACCACCTCGCTGGCGCCGGCGTCGCCGCCGACCCGGATCTGCGCGTCCAGCCGCGGGGAGGCCCGCTTCGACCCGCGGGCCACCACGATCACCCGGCAGGGATGCTCGAACGAGGCGGCGTTGGCCGCGGCGATCGGGTCCTCGGACGCCGCCTCCTCGGTCACGATGACCAGCGTCAGGACCCGGCCGAGGGCGATCGAGCCGCCCTTTTCGCGCAGGTCGACCAGCGCCTTGTTGATCTTGGAGGAGTTCGTCGTTGGCAGATCGATGATCACCGGTTGCTCCTCGAGTCAGTGGGCCGGATCGGGCACGCAGGCGATCATGGTCGCCGCCACGCCCGGCCGTCACGGGCCATCATCGCGTCCGCGCTGGCCGGTCCCCAGGACCCGGACAGGTACTGCTCGAGCCTTGGTGTTCGTTCTGGCCCAGTGCTTCTCGATCGGGTCGAGGATCTTCCAGGACAGTTCGACCTCTTCGTCCTGCGGGAACAGCGACGGCTCGCCGAGCAGCACATCCAGGATCAGCCGCTCGTAGGCCTCCGGCGAGGCCTCGGTGAACGACTGCCCGTAGGAGAAGTCCATCGAGACGTCGCGGACCTCCATCGCCGGGCCGGGCACCTTCGAGCCGAACCGGATCGTCACGCCCTCGTCCGGCTGCACCCTGATCACCAGCATGTTCGAGCCGAGCTCTTCGGTGTCGTTGTGCGAGAACGGCAGGTGCGGCGCGCGTTTGAACACCACGGCGATCTCCGACACCCGCTTGCCCATCCGCTTGCCGGTGCGCAGGTAGAACGGCACCCCGGCCCACCGCCTGGTCTCCACCAGCAGCTTCACCGCGGCGTAGGTCTCGGTGGTGGAGGACTTCGAGATGCCGTCCTCCTCCAGGTAGCCGAGCACCTTGCTGCCGCCCTGCCAGCCGCCGGCGTACTGCCCGCGGGCGGTGCCGGTGGACAGATCCTTCGGCAGCTGCACGGCGGAGAGCACCTTGACCTTCTCCCGGCGCAGCTCCTTCGGGTCGAACGCGACGGGTTCCTCCATCGCGGTCAGCGCCATCAACTGCAGCAGGTGGTTCTGGATCACGTCGCGGGCCGCGCCGATGCCGTCGTAGTAGCCGGCCCGGCCGCCCACCCCGATGTCCTCGGCCTGGGTGATCTGGACGTGATCGACGTAATTGTTGTTCCAGATCGGCTCGTACAGCTGGTTGGCGAAGCGCAGCGCCAGCAGGTTCTGGACGGTTTCCTTGCCCAGGTAATGGTCGATCCGGAAGACGCTGTCCGACGGGAACACGTCATTGACCAGTTCGTTGAGCTCGATCGCCGACTTCAGGTTGTTCCCGAACGGCTTCTCGATGACCACCCGGCGCCATTCCTCGGCGTGCGGATTGCACAGCCCGGACCGCTTCAGTTGCTTGAGCACGACCGGGAACGCGCCCGGCGGGATCGAGAAATAGAAGGCGTGGTTGCCGCCGGTGCCGCGGATCCGGTCCAGGTCGGCCAGCGTCGCGGCCAGGTTGTCGAACGCGTCGTCGTCGTCGAAGGCGCCCTGGACGAACCGGAAGCCCTCCGCCAGATGACGCCACACCTCCTCGGAGAACGGCGTTCTCGCGTACTGCCGGACGGCGTCGTGGACGACCTTGGTGAAGTCCTCGTTCGCCCAGTCCCGCCGGGCGAAGCCGACCAGCGCGAAACCCGGCGGCAGCAGCCCGCGGTTGGCCAGGTCGTAGATGGCCGGCATCAACTTCTTCCGGGCCAGGTCGCCGGTGACGCCGAAGATCACGATTCCGGATGGCCCGGCAATCCGCGGCAGCCGCTTGTCGCGAGGGTCCCGCAGGGGATTGATTGCCATGGAAACCATGAGTGCTGGTGTTTCCTTCCACCGGTGGGGATGACCTGTGCCCGGCCGGTCGGGCCGAGCGGAATTCGCGCCTGCCGGGCGCCGAATCAGCGGCGATTCGGCGCCACGGGCGTGCTACTTCTTCTTCGCCAGCTCTTCGCTGACGCGATTCGAGCAGTTCGTCCCAGGCCTGGATGAATTTCTCCACGGCCTCGGTTTCCAGGACGTCGAAGACGTCGGTGAGGTCGACGCCGATGGCCTCCAGCGAGGAGAACACCGATGACGCCTGTCGCGTAGGTGCCCTCGATGGTGTTGCCGCGGATGACGCCGTGGTCGCGGACCGCGTCGATGGTCTTCTCCGGGGCGGTGTTCACCGTGTTGGGTGCGACGAGTTCGACGACGTACCGGGTGTCGTCGTACTTCGGGTCCTTGACGCCGGTGGACGCCCAGAGCGGGCGCTGCTTGTTGGCGCCGGCCGTCTCCAGGGCCTCCCAGCGGTCGCCGGCGAAGGTCTGCTCGTAGGCCTGGTAGGCCAGCCGGGCGTTGGCGATCGCCGCCTCGCCCTCCAGTGACGCCGCCTCGGGGGTGCCGATGGCCTTGAGTCGCTTGTCGATCTCGGTGTCCACCCGGGACACGAAGAACGAGGCCACCGAGTGGATCTGGGACAGGTCGTGGCCGCCCTCCTTGGCCTGCTCGAGACCGGTGATGTACGCCTCCATCACGGCCTTGTACCGGTCGAGGGAGAAGATCAGGGTGACGTTGACGCTGATCCCCTCGGCGGTGACGGCGGTGATGGCCGGCAACCCGGCCAGGGTCGCCGGGATCTTGATCAGCACGTTCGGCCGGTCGACGATCTTGTGCAGTTCCTGCGCCTGCGCGACGGTGCCCTCGGTGTCGTGCGCGAGCCGGGGGTCGACCTCGATGGAGACCCGGCCGTCGACGTGATTGGAGGCCTCGAAGGTCGCGGTGAACAGGTCGCAGGCGTCCCGGACGTCGTCGGTGGTGACCTCGCGGACGGTGTCGTCGACGTCGGCGCCGCGGGCGGCGAGTTCGCCGATCTGCTTCTGGTAGGACGCGCCGTCCTTGAGCGCGGCCTGGAAGATCGACGGGTTGGTGGTGACCCCGACGATGTGCTCGTCGGCGATCAGGTTCTTGAGGTTGCCGGACTGCAGGCGCTGCCGGGACAGGTCGTCCAGCCAGAGGGAAACCCCGGCCGCGGTGAGATCGGCGAGCGGGCCGGTGGTGGCGTTGCGGTGTGGTCATGGTGTCTTCCTTGCTGGAGGGGACGGAGGGTTGTCTCCGTCACTCGGGTCGGGCCGCCCGCGGTGGATGCCGCGGCGGCCCGGGACGATCAGTCGTTCGCCGTGCCGCCTTCGTGCGCGGTGCCGGTGTCCGAGCCAACGTGGGCCAGCACGTCGGGGTTCGAGGCGGTGCGATACCTGCGGCCGGCTTGCCGGCCGCGGCCAGGGATTCGTGGGCGGCGGCCACGACGTGCTCGGGGGTGAAGCCGAACTCGCGGAACAGGGTGGCGGCGTCGGCCGAGGCGCCGTAGTGCTCGAGGGACACCGGGCGGCCGGCGCGTGCCGAGCCACCGCCACCACGGCTGGGCGACCCCGGCCTCGACCGACACCCGGGCGGTCACGGCGGCGGGCAGCACGGATTCGATGTAGGCCGAGTCCTGCGCCTCGAACCAGTCCAGGCAGGGCACGGACACCACCCGGGTGCCGATGCCCTCGGCCTGCAGCAGCTCCCGGGCCTTCGACCGCGATCTGCACCTCCGATCCGCTGCCGAACAGGATGACCTGCAGGTCGCCGTCGGCCTCGGCCAGGATGTAGGCCGCCGCGGGCGACGCCCTCGGCGGAGGTGCCCTCCAGGGTCGGCACGTTCTGCCGGGTCAGCGCCAGACCCGACCGGGCCGGAGCGAACACCGACTGCTTGTCCAGGATGGCCTGCCAGGCGAAGG
Source organism: uncultured Actinomycetota bacterium (assembly GCA_963695045.1). Classification (GTDB taxonomy): domain Bacteria; phylum Actinomycetota; class Actinomycetes; order Mycobacteriales; family Nakamurellaceae; genus Nakamurella. Next base: position 590,471 of record CAVOFW010000011.1, on the reverse strand, counting down.
CGGTCTCGTTGCCGTCCGCCGGGCCGGACGATCGCCAGCCCGGGGATGGCCCGCAGCGCCGCGAGGTGTTCGACCGGCTGGTGGGTGGGGCCGTCCTCGCCGAGACCGATGGAGTCGTGCGTCCAGACGTAGATCGCCGGGGCGCCCATCACCGCGGCCAACCGGACCGCGCCGCGCATGTAGTCGGAGAACTGCAGGAACGTGCCGCCGTACGGCGCGGGTCGGGCCGTGCAGCACGATCCCGGACAGGATCGCGCCCATCGCGTGCTCCCGGATCCCGAAGTGCAGGGTCCGCCCGTACGGGGTGGCGTTCCAGTGCGCCGTCTTCGCGGCGACCGGGCCGAACGAGTCGGCGCCCTTCATCGTGGTGTTGTTCGACTCGGCCAGGTCGGCCGAGCCGCCCCACAGCTCGGGCAGCACCGGCGGCGAGCGCGGTCAGCACCGCGCCGGACGCGGCCCGGGTGGACGACCCCCTTCGGGTCGACCGGCCAGGACGGCAGCGCGTCGGTCCAGCCGTCCGGCAGCTCCCGGGCCTGCAGCCGGTCGAACAGCGCCTTGTTCTCCGGGTTCGCCGCGGCCCAGGCGTCGAAGCCCTTCTGCCACTCCGCCTTCGCCGCGGTGCCGCGGTCCAGCGCCAGCCGGGTGTGCTTGATCACCACGTCGTCGACCTCGAACGACTGGTCCGGGTCGAAGCCGAGCATCGTCTTGAGCTTGGCGATCTCCTCGGCGCCGAGCGCGGACCCGTGCGATGCGCCGGTGTTCATCTTCGTCGGCGCCGGGTAGGCGATGATCGTCCGGAGCTGGATGAACGACGGCTTGTCCGTGACGGCCTTCGCCGCCTCGATCGCCTCCAGGATGCCGGTGACGTTCTCCCCGCCCTCGACCTCCTGCACGTGCCAGCCGTAGGCGCGGTACCGGGCGGCGACGTCCTCGGACAACGCGATGTTGGTGTCGTCCTCGATGGAGATCTCGTTGTGGTCGTAGAACACGATCAGGTTGCCCAGTTCCTGCCGGCCGGCGATGCGACGACGCCTCGCGAGGTGACGCCCTCCTCGATGTCACCGTCGGAAGCCACCACGTAGATGAAGTGGTCGAAGGGCGACTCACCCGGCGCGGCGTCCGGGTCGAACAGGCCACGCTCGCGGCGGGACGCCATCGCCATCCCGACCGCGGAGGACAGTCCCTGACCCAGCGGGCCGGTCGTCATCTCCACGCCCTTGGTGTGGTGGAACTCCGGGTGCCCCGGGGTCAACGACCCCCAGGTGCGCAGCGCCTCCAGATCCTTGAGCTCCAGGCCGAACCCGGCCAGGTACAGCTGGATGTACAGGGTCAGCGACGAATGACCCGCGGACAGCACGAACCGGTCCCGGCCCACCCACGTCGGATCCGCCGGGTCGTGCCGCATCACCTTCTGGAACAGGCTGTACGCCAGCGGCGCCAGGCTCATCGCCGTCCCCGGGTGGCCGTTGCCGACCTTCTGCACGGCATCCGCGGCGAGCACCCGAACGGTGTCCACCGCTCTGGTGTCGACATCCGACCAGTCGTCGGGGACATACGCCTTGGTGAGGGCGGCGATATCGGCGGTGGCTGCTGACATGGTCACGAGCGGGCGACCTCCTGGGCGGGCGATCGCCGCTGCACACGCGGAGGCGGATCGCGGAACGTGTCTGAACAGGCGCGGGCGACCGGTCGGGTGACCAAGCCGCAGAACAACCCTAGTACTCGATGCTTTACCGGGAGATGGCGGATCGAAACACGGCTGACGCTCGGGCGCACGCTTGCGTTGTGGCTCGCCGCGCGGGGCGGGGCGGCACCCGGGCGGTGGCCCACCTAGGATGATCGAACAATCGCGCGGGTGGTGCGCACAGTCGCTGGGTTGTCGTGAGGAGATCGGTGGAGGTCGCAGCACGGTCCGGGTTCCGCGGAGTCCGGCGCGGACGACGCGGTGGTGAACGCCGAGGGTCAGCGGTCCCGGCTCGGCCCAGGAAGACTCGGACCAGCAGGGCTCGGAACTGCAGGGCTCGGCGGGCGCGAACTCAGCCCGGAGGACTCGACCGAGCAGCCGGCGCAACCGGGCCGCACCGGGGCCCGTTCGCCACCCGGATCGGCGCCTACGTCGCGCTCACCAAGCCGCGGATCATCGAGCTGCTGCTGATCACCACCATCCCGGCCATGTTCGCCGCGCAGCGGGAGGTGCCGCCGCTGACCCTGGTGCTGGCCACCCTGGTCGGCGGCACGCTGGCCGCGGGCAGCGCGAACGCCCTGAACTGCGTGGTCGACGCGGACATCGACGCGGTGATGCGCCGGACCAGGACCCGGCCGCTGGCCAGGCACGCGGTCTCCACCCGGGCGGCGTTGATCTTCGGGATCGTGCTCGGCGTGCTGGCGGCGACCGAGCTGTGGCTGACCACCACCTGGCAGGCCGCGGTGCTGGCGGTCGTCGCGATCCTGTTCTACGTCTTCGTCTACTCGATGTGGCTCAAGCGCCGCACCTCGCAGAACATCGTCTGGGGTGGGCTGGCCGGCTGCATGCCGGTGATCATCGGCTGGTCCGCGGTCACCGGCGACATCGGCTGGCCGGCCTGGGTCTTCTTCGGCGTGATCTTCTTCTGGACGCCGCCGCACACCTGGGCGCTGGCCATGCGGTACCGCGAGGACTACGCGGCGGCCGGGGTGCCGATGCTGCCGGTGGTGGCCACCGAGCGCGAGGTGGTCCGGCAGATCGTGCTGTACAGCTGGGCGATGGTGGCGTGCTCGCTGCTGCTGATCCCCGCGTCGTCCTGGATCTACGCGGCGGTGGCCGCGCCGATCGGGCTGTGGTTCCTGGCGATGGCGCACCTGCTGCACACCCGGGTGCTGCGCGGACAACCCGGCAAAGCCGATGACGCTGTTCCACCTGTCCAACCTGTACCTGACCGGCGATCTCGGTGGTCTGGGCGATCGACTCCGTGGTCGGCCTGCCGACGTCTGGGGTGGCCCGGATGAGCGGTGCCGGCGCGGCTGAGGCGTCCGGGCTGGCCGGTTCCGACGCCGCTCAGGTCGGCAGGCTGCGCGATTTCCTTGCCGGCCATCACGGCGACGGCGTCGCGGTGATCAGTTACATCGGCCGGGTCGGCGCGCGGATCGTCGTGGTCGCCGATGACGGCGCCTACGGGGACGCGGTCGCCTCCAGTGTCGAAGCGGCGACCGAAATCTGCTCGCAGGCCGGGATCACGGTCGCGGACGGCTGGACCCGCGAGCTGTCCGCGAAGATCGCGCCCAGTCCCGAGGATCGGCGACGGATGGCCGGCACCGGTCGCTGACCGCACCCCTTCGGCAGGCTTATCGTCGAAGCCATGGACCGGCGTTGGTTCGGCGCGATCGTCGTGGCGTGCACCGTGCTCGCTGCCGTGGTCGCGCCCAACGTGACGGCTCGCCGAGTGGGCGGGACCGCCATTCCGGTGGCGATCGACGCGCCACCCGCCGTGGGCAGCTGCGCGCTGACCATCACCGACCCCTGGTCGTCGAATCCCGAGACCGGTTTCGCGGTCGGCAATGTCATCGATTACCCGACCGCCCGGTTCGGTCCGTGCGGCGGGGCGGCCGTTGGCGAGGTGGTTTTCGTCGACGCCGCCACCTCGCCGCCCGAGCAGGTGGTGGACAACGACTACCAGACGATCTCGCAGCAGTGCGCGCTCGACGCGATCGGTTACCTGGGCTCCATTCCCCCGGTGGTGTACGGAGGAATTGGTCATCCGGGCATCGTCTGGTCCTCGGTGTTGGCGTTCCGCTACACCGCGATCGGTCCATCCGCCGTGCAACGCGCCGCGGGCCAGCGATGGTCGGCCTGCGCGGTGGGATCAACCGAGGCGAAGCCCTATGTCGGTCGATTGCGAAATGTGTTGTCCATCGGCGTCCTGCCTCCGGAGTTCGGGTCGTGTTGGCCTTCCGTCGATCTCAGCCCGGCCGAGGTCCGCTGTGACTCGCCACATACGGTCGAACTGCTGGGCTGGAGCGGGGGCGGCTCTGCTGCGATCAGCGCGACCGAATTGCGGCAGGCGTGCACCGTCTATGCGGGTCGGGCGCTGCGGACCTCGGATCCGACCCGGGACGGCGCCATTCGCCCCGAGATCGTGTCGTTCGACCGCGACACGGCCACCATTCCGGCCAGCGATGCGGTCCTCGCGGACGGCTCTGCCGCCTGCATCCTGATCGCGCAGAACGGCCGCCAGTTCAACAACACCCTGGTGGGGATCGGCCAGCAACCATTGCCACTGGCTTGACGCCAGGTTGGACGCCAGTCGCTCCGCATCGACCAGCTAAGGCCCGCAGGCGTCACTTCGGCCGGCGCCGCGCGTCGCTATTGTGCGCTGGTGCGCGTCTTCATCATCGGAGGCACGGGTCTGGTCGGACGAGCCATCACCCGACGGCTTCTCACCGCCGGCTGGGATGTGGACGTGGTCGCCCGTCATCCATCCAATCTGCCGGCAGACCTTGCGGACGCGGGAGTTCGGGTCAGTTCGGTGGACCGTGGTGACGGCGCGGCTCTCACCGCCGCGTTCGGAGACGGCGCGGACCTTCTCGTCGACTGTGTCTGCTTCACCGCCGCTCACGCCCGCGGCCTGTTGCCGTTGGCCGCCAATGCCGCGTCGACGGTGATGATCTCCAGTAAGGCGGTGTACGTCGATGCCGCCGGCCGGCACTCGAACTCCGACGACCCACCACGGTTCAACGGGCCGATCCCGGAAACCCAGCCCACACTCGCGCCGGGCTGCATGGACGCCGACAGTCGCGAGGGCTATGGCCGCAACAAGGTGGCCGCCGAGCAGACGCTGTTGGACAGTGGGCTCCCGGTGACCGTGCTGCGCCCGTCGAAAATCCACGGGGAGGCGGCCCGCCCGCCCCGCGAATGGATATTTGTCAAGCGGGTGCTCGACCACCGGGAGGTGGTGCTGCTGGCCCATCGCGGCGCTGGGGTGGATCACCCCAGCGCGGCCGCCAATATCGCCTCGTTGGTCGAGACCGTCGGGCTCCATCCCGGCCGGAGAGTCCTGAACAGCGCAGATCCCGACGCGCCCAGCGGGATCGAGATCGCCCGCACGGTGGCGCATCATCTCGGCCACGAATGGACCGAAATCCCGCTCGATGACGACGCCGACCCGCTGCTGGGCTGGCATCCGTGGGATCGCCGAACCCCGATCGTCCTGGACACCACTGCCGCCCTGGCGCTCGGCTACCGCCCGGTCGGTGACTACCGGGCGACCGTCCCGGCGGTCATCGATTGGCTGACTTCGACAGCGCAGCTGACCGGCGGCGCGCAGTTGCCGGCCGGATATGCCGATGATTATTTCGTGTCCCGGTTCGACTACGAACGGGAGGATGTCTTTCTCGGGGGTTGTCACGCCGGAACCTCAGCGGAGCGCGACCGCCGGGGTGTTCCGGAGTCTGGCGGTGGGCCATAGTGACCGCATGGCAGATTCCGTAAAGCTGTTGATCGTCGGCGACGGTCCGGTGACCGATGCGTTGACCGTGATGGTGTCGGCCCTGAACTGGTCGGTGTCGGTCACCTCGACCGCCCCGACCATCGAACCCGATCTCGATGCTGTGGTGATCACCAGCCACCACGAGGACGTCGATGGGCCGGCGATCCGGTCGGCGCTGGGCGCAGGTGTCGGGTATGTGGGCGCAATGGGGTCCCGGCGCACCCAGCTGCGGCGCCGCGAATGGCTGCTCGGTGAAGGTGTCTCGGAGCAGGATCTGGCGGCGTTGCACGCCCCGATCGGGCTCGACATCGGCGCCGACCAGCCCGGCGAGATCGCGGTGTCCATCCTGGCCGAGGTGGTGGCCGCGCGCTCCGGCAGGCTCGCTGCGGCACCGGCTGTGACGTCCATCGGCGGGCGTGATGGCGCCATTCACCCCGAGCTGGCGCCCGGTGAGGCGTACTGCCCCGGCGGTTGAGCCGTTCAGACGGCTAGGTGCGGCTCGCTACTGCACCTCGTCCGACGCGAAATAGTCGCGCAGTATGGCGATCTTCCCGTCCCGCACGCGGAAGATCTGAACCAGCGACATCGTGCTGGTCACCCCTGGCCCGGGTCCGTCGAAGGCCGCGTCGATCTCGACGATGAACACCTCTGGGTCGGTCGTTTCGTGCAGCACGTACCGGGATGCCTGGGGGTTCACGGTCCGGCCAGGGTTCCCCGACTGTTCGTAATACGCGGCCAGTTTGCTGCGAATCTCCGCCCGGCCCTGCATGCGCTGGGGGAATAGCTTGTCGGCGGCCAGCAACGGCGCCTCGATGACGCCGTCGGCGGTGAACAATTCGGCCACCGCGTCGGCGTTGCTGGTGATCGCGGACGCCCAGACGTACCGCTGGTAGATCTCTTGCGAGCTGGTCGTCACCGGTGGCCTCCCCGTTGATCGTGGCGGCGCGGAGCATTTCGTGGCCACCACACAAACCCGAGAATCCGGGCCCCGTGAGAGTACGGGGACCCGGATTCTCGGTCGAGGGCTTACTGCACGTTGACGGTGAGCGTCGACTGATCGGTGTCGCCGACCTGGTCGGTGACCTGCAGGGTGAACTGATACTGCCCAGGGATGCTGGGCGTACCGATGATGTTTCCGGCGGTTGTGCCCTGCGATGCCGGCCCGGTCATCCCGGTGGGAATGCTGCCCGCCACGACCTTCCATTGCACCGGAGTGGGAGTCGCGCCGCTGTTGAACGTGGTGTTGCAACCGGTGGTGTCGAAGTAGACGGCGGTCGCGATGCCGACGGCGCGGGTGACCGCTGTCTGATCGACGATGGTGCAGCTACCCGTGGGCGGCGGCGTGGCCTCCGGCGGTACCGGCGGCGTCACCGTCGAGGTACAGCCGTCCAGCGTGAGGGTGACGGTCGGCGTCCGGCCGCCGTCCGAGATCGTGATCTTGCAGTCCGGCGCGGTGAAGTTGCTGCCCTGGATCCGGTAATGCCCGGTGGGATCTGCCCGGACGTCGGCCACGCTGGTGGTCGACTCGGCGGACACGAACACACCTGGGGAGCTTTCCCCTTCCAGGCGGAGCTGGCCGTTCCGCAGCTCGGCCTTGGCGACGGTCACGGCGCCGGCGGGCCCGGCGAGGACGGCCTGGCCGATCAGACCGCAAGACACAATGGTCGCCAGCGCGGCGGTGCGCAGACCCAGTTTGAGCAGCATTGTCGAGCTCCTAGAGGTGAGTCGGGAGGCTGCGCCTGGCATTGCGTCGCAGTCGATCCCGTCGAGGCTTGAGTTCACCCTCTCGTCTGAGCGAGGTCGGCGCCATTGCACGTTCGTACTAGTACCAACCCATTCGGAGTCCCATTTGCCGTATTAGTACCACGAATCGACGGATGCGGGGATCGCGGACGGGCTTTCGTCCCAGTACTTGGCCCACCCGCGCGGGTTGCCTCGCCCATCTGCCCAGCCCGCCGGCCCGGCGAGCGGAGCCCCGCGGGGCCGGTCCGGCAGGGCGTCGCGCCGCGGGTCGCGGGCGGGTTGGAAAAGAATTCTGGGCGACAACTGAAATTGTCGTTGACAACGTGGGTTGTCGCGTGACAGGGTCTGTGACGTGGAACTCGGAGAGATGTACGACTACATCGCAACCTTGCTGGCCGACGCCGCGGCACAACCTACCGCGTCGGACACGAGCTGGAGTTCGAGCTGACCAAGATCAGGCTCATCTCCCAGGCCCGGGTGGTCCTCGACATCATCGAGGCCCAGTCGGTGCACACCCTGCGTTCCTCGCTACCGCTGCCCAGTTACGGCGAGATCGGCGACGCGCAGGGCATCAGCAAGCAGGCCAGTCGGATCCGGCACACCAAACTGGAGCAGGTGCTGCGGGTTCACCAAATGGACGGCCGACGGCACAGCTTCTCGAAAGCCGTTGTCAGCAGCAAGCATCGGCGCGCGGCCGCGCCGGTTCGACAAGCACGGCGGCGCCCCGCCGAGAGCTGAACCGACCCTTCTGAAAAGTTCCACCGCAACCCGCCCAACGGGGTTCCCCCGACACGCGTGTCACCACCGTGCGCGAAGGCCGTTCCCCAGGCCGGACCCTCCGCAAATCGCAGTGCCATTCCCAACCCCATGCTGTCCCCATCACGAAAGGCAAACCAGAATGTCGAACCCGAAGCTTGTCAACGAGCACACCTCGGCCTTCTTCAGCGCGGCGATCGCGTTCCTGCTGGCCACGTCGGCGTGGAACCTGGCCAACATCTGGCTGCTCGACGTCACCGTTCAGGAGCGGTACACGATCGGCATGGGCATCCTGTGCTCGATGTTCGCCACCGTCGTGGTGTCCAAGGTCGTCCGAGACAAGGAAGAGGCCCGGTCACTGGTCAACGACATCCGGCAGGCCCGCTACGAAGAGGTGCTGGTCAACTCGCCCGCTCCTGGCCTCGGTCACGTGTGAGGTCGGCAATCGGGGCCGGCCGGCGATCCGTGCGGTGCCGCCGACCGGCCCAGTCGGCCGTCAAACCCGGTGTCACAGCCATGCCACAGAACGAAGGAGGTGCCTCGTGAAGGATCCCGGCCAGGCCCTGGCAGGCAGGCGGTCGTCTCCCGTCGGGCGATCTTCACGGTCGTCGCATGATGTGCTCACGAGGGCGGTTCGCCGATACGAGGGTCGCCGCGCGCATCGTGATCGGGCCGTCTATGTTGCACTGGCCTTCCGCGACAACGCCCTTGACGATTCCTGCCCCGCTCGGCGCGACACCCGACGGACCAGGGTCGTTGCGCTTTCCCGGCCACTATCCTTATTCGCCGCTCGCCGGCACCCTGCTTCGGCCGTTGGGTGACGCCGCGGTCGCGATCCAGGCTCTGCTTCGACGGTGACTGTCGGGCGGGCGCCGACCAACACGTCGCTGTCGATAACGGTTGTGATGGAATTCCTGGTCACCACAAACGGTCACCGAAAGGCTGCTCCAATGGCAGAGCTCTATCCGCCGATCGAGCCCTACGAGCAGGGCATGTTGGACGTCGGTGACGGAAACCTGGTCTATTGGGAAACGTGTGGGCGTCCCGACGGCAAGCCGGCGGTGCTCCTGCATGGCGGACCTGGGCAGGGTTGCTCGCCCAATATGCGCCGCGGATTCGATCCGGAACGTTACCGGGTAGTCCTGTTCGACCAGCGTGGCTGCGGGAAAAGCACCCCGCACGCCGGAGATCCGACGACCGACATGCGGTACAACACCACCGAGCATTTGATCGCGGATATGGAGCGACTACGGGATCACCTCGGCATCGACCGGTGGCTGCTCAATGGCGGCTCGTGGGGTTCCACCCTGGCACTGGCATACGCCGAGCGATTCCCCGGGCGAGTGTCGGAGATCGTGTTGTCGGCTGTCACGACCAGTCGCAGGTCGGAAACCGATTGGCTCTACCGCGGCGCCGCGCGATTGTTCCCCGGCGAATGGGAAGACTTTCGTACCGCCGTGCCCTTCGCGGAGCCCGATGGCGACCTCGTCGCGGCCTACGCGCGGCTGCTGGAGCATCCCGACCCGCTCGTCCGTGAGCGATCCGCCATCGCCTGGTGCGCCTGGGAGGACTCGGTCCTGTCGTTGGAGGGTAACAGCGGGCGGATTTTCAGCGAAAAACCGACAGCCGAAATACTGGCGTTCGTTCGCATTTGCGCGCGGTATGCGGCGAACGGCGCCTGGCTGGAAGAAGGCGTGCTGCTTCGTGACGCCCATCGGCTGGCCGGCATCCCCGGGGTGATCATTCACGGGCGCCTTGACCTGAGCTGCCCTTTCGAGACGGCTTGGGAACTTGCCAAGGCGTGGCCGGACGCGGAACTCTTCGCTCCCATGGACTCCGGGCATCTGGCCAGCGTCAGCAAGCGCACCAGGCTGCTCAGCGCGCTGAATGAATTCGCGTCCCGATGAACTATTTCTCTTCACTGACCCCATAGGGGCACACCGGTGCGTCCGCGTCGAACCTGCGCACCTTGGGGTCACCGGGGTAGATCTGGGTGATCTCCAGCACGGCGGGCTCGGCGCCCTGCTGCTTCGAATCGGTGTAGACGTTCTTGACGTAATGCGCGTCGACCTCGGTGAACGAATCCCCGGCGGTGAATGTCTTCACCTTGCATCCGACCTGCCGGGTGACGGCGCCCGACTTCACGGTCGCGATCACGATTCCCGGGTGCGAGTGCCAGCCCGAAAACGATCCAATCGGATAGGTGAGCTCGAACACGGCGATATTCGTATCGGCGCGGGTCTTGAATTCGATGCCGTCGTTCTTCGCTTTGGTCTTTCCGTCGAGCAGCCCCATGATCGGTGGGTTGGGGTCGGTGATGGGAGTGAGCGGCGGGCCTGCTGGTGGCGTTGCGAGAGCGGTCGATCCCACGCTCAGACAGCCGAGCAGCACGGCGGAGGTGGTGACGAGGATTGCAGGCTTGAGCCTCATGTGTTGTCCTCGGGAGGGTTTGGGTAGGAAAGCTGCCCCAGGGAATGGTCGGAGTTATTCCTCAGTGTCCGATTAGCGGCGCCTGAATTTCTAGCGCAACGCAGCAATAGTCCGATACCGCCATGTCAGTGAACCGGAGGATCATTCACGGCCCGACCAGTGCCGGGTTTGATTCGTGCGGCTTTCAGGTGTTGTTCAGGACGTCGGAGGATTCTGCCGAACGACCCGGCCCACGGGTCCGCGTGGCCAGCACCACGTTCGCCGCCGCCGCCGTCAGCAGGGTCGCGCCGAGCACATGGGCCACCACCAGCGCCTCCGGGACTCCGGTCGCGTACTGCACCAACCCGATCAGGCCCTGCGCGGCGGTGATTGCGATCAGCACACAGGCGCGGACCAGCAACCGGCGCGGAGCCCGGACCGCCAGGTACCCGACGGTCATCGCGATCAGCAGGCCGAGATAGGCGAACATCAGGTCGGCGTGCAACTGCGCCAACGCAACAACCGGCAGGTCCAGCCGCGGCGTCGCGTCGTCACCGCCGTGCGGCCCGGCCGCCGTCACCAGCGTGCCGGCGACGCACAGCGCGATCAGCACCCCGACGGTCGCCCAGGTGAGCACCCGCAGCGGTTGGGGCACGACCGCGACCGGCGGATCGTCGGTTTCCCGAAGTCGCACCAGGACGACGATCGACACGAACAGCAGCAGCAGCGAGATCAGCAGGTGCGGGGCGACGGTCCACCAGAGCAAGCCGGTCAGCACGATGATGCCGCCCCAGACCGCCTGGAACAGCACCCCGGCGGGCAACACGGCCGCCACCCAGACCAGCGACCGGCGTCGTGGCTTGGCGAGCCAGATCAACAAGAACGTGCCGAGCGAGGCGATCAGCACCACGCTGGTGAGGGTCCGGTTGCCGAACTCGATGGCCTGATGAATGGGGGAGAGGTCCGATCGGCTCACCGGCACCAGCGACCCGGGATGACACTCCGGCCAGGTGGGGCAGCCGAGGCCGGACCCGGTGACCCGGACCGTGGCCCCGGTGACGGCGATCAGGCCGTTGGTGATCACCGCGGCCCAGGCGAACGCACGTTGCAGACGCAGCGACGGCGGGCGCCGCCACCATGCCGGGCGCGCGGCCGGCGCGGTGCCCAGGTCGGAGGTACTCACTGCCATCGAAACCACCTCACGGTCGCGGCCGCGCCGACGACGATCCAGGCCAACAACACCACGATGCTGTACACGGACGGAGCGGTGCCGTCCTGCAACACCGCTCGAAACGCCTGGGACATTGCGCCCGCCGGAGTGAGCTCTCCGATCGTGCGCATCGCCGCCGGCGATTGGTTCAGCGGCACGATCACCCCGCCGACCAGCACGAACACCAGCCACAGCAGGTTCGAGACGGCCAGCACCGCCTCGGCGCGCAGGGTGCCGCCCAACAGCAGGGCGAGCCCGATGAAGGCCGCCGTGCCCAGCAGGGTGATCACCAGCACCCAGAACGGGCTGCCCTGCGGGACGCCAGCCGAGCACCAGGCCTGCGCCACCCAGAATGACGAACTGACCGGCGATCACCGCCAGCGTGGCGGCGCACTTACCGGCGACCAACTGCGCGCGGCCGACCCCGGCGGCGGCGAGCCGTTTGAGCACCCCGTACCGACGGTCGAACCCGGTGGTGATGGCCTGCGAGGTGAACGCTGACGACAGCACGGCCAGCACCAGCACCCCGGGAACCACCGCGTCGACCCGCGGCTCCGGCAGGGCGACGATCGAGACCAGGGTCCCGCCGATCAGCGCGAGCAGCGGGATCACCAGCGCCAGCAGCAGCTGCTCGCCGTTGCGCAGCGTGAGCCGCAGTTCCAGGCCGGCGGTCGCCGTGATCCGCCTGATGGGCGGCGCGGGCCGTGGATCGGGGGTGAATGTGCCCGGCCGGAATACGGTCGGCGCCGGTCATGATCTGATCTCCCGACCCGTGAGGTCGAGATAGACATCGTCCAACGACCGCCTGCCGACCTGCAGGTCCCCCGGCATGACGCCCATCTGCGCGCAGAACGACGTCACCGTCGCGACCGTTGCCGGCAGGATGTCGCCCTCGACCAGATAGCGGCCCATCGTCGTCTCCCGGACGACGTAGCCGTCCGGCAGCGCCAGCCGGAACAGCGCAACATCCAGCCCGGACGCCGCCGCGAAACGTAGCTGGCCATGCGCACCGGCCCCGCCGGTGAGCTCCGCCGGCGACCCGTCGGCGACGACCCGGCCGTGATCGATGATCACCACCCGATCGGCGAGCAGTTCGGCCTCGTCCAGCAGGTGGGTGGTCAACAGAATCGACACCCCGTCCGACCTGGCCGCCCGCAGCAGATCCCAGACCAGATGCCGGGCCTGCGGGTCCATCCCGGCGGTGGGTTCGTCGAGGAAGAGCAGCTCCGGTCGGCCGACCATGGCCATCGCCAGGCTCAGCCGCTGGACCTGGCCGCCGGACAGTCGCCGCACCGGTGTGCGGGCCGCGTCCTGCAGTCCGAGGGTTTTCAGCAGCCAGGCCGGGTCCAGCGGCCGCGCCGAGCAGCGGGCGATCACCTCGAGCATCTCGGCGGTACGGGCCGCCGCATGCGCACCGCCGGCCTGCAGCATCACGCCGATCCGCGGCCGCAGGGCGGCGCTCTGCCGCCAGGAGTCCAGGCCGAGCACGGTCACCGCACCGGCATCCGGCCGGGCGAAGCCGGTGCAGACGTCCAAGGTGCTGGTCTTGCCGGCGCCGTTCGGGCCCGAGCAACGTCACCAAGCTGCCGCGCGGCACCGAGAACGACAGGCCGTCGACGGCCCGCAGGGCGCCGAACCGGCGGACCAGATCGGTCACCACCAGGGCGGCGTCCGGCGCGGAGGTGGTCACGATGGTCGAGGATATGCGGCGCCGTCCGGCGGCCCGGACCCGATCGGTGAGTTCGGCCGGGTCCAGCCGATCGGAACCGGCCGCACCATCGGTGCTGTCGGTATCCTGCGCGCCTGAGGCAGACGAGCCGGGTGGGTCACCGGGTGGGTCGGTTGGCGAGGTGGCCGGCAGCCCGGAGCGGCGCAGCAGGAACAGCACCGACCCCACCACGACGGCCGCGACCACCACCGCCTGCACGATCACGTAGACCGGGATGGTCGCGCCGTTCGGCATGATCGTCACCGAGAACAGCACCGTCAGCCAGATCGTCGCCTTGCGGTACCGCGGATCGGCCGTCGACGCGGCCAGCGGCAGCGCCGCCCACAGCAGGTACCAGGGCTGGATCACCGGGGCCAGCAGCACGAACGCGCCCATCGCCATGCCAAGTCCGAGCACCGGATTGATCCGCCGCTGCCAGCACTGCCACATGATCACCACCGCGATCACCGAACCGATCAGCGTGCCGACCGGCTGCATGACGTCCAGCGCCGCCTGGGTGTGATCGCCCAGGCCCAGCAGCAACCCGGCCTCGCCGGCGCCGACCCCGAGCGTCGGTGGACACCGACAGGAACGACCGCACCGTGCCGGGCGCGCCCAGCGCGGCCAGCCAGCCGAAACCGACCCCGGCCAGCGCGGTGAACACCCCGAACGTGACGATCGCGACAGCACCGACCTGCGCCGCGCAGCGCAGCAGGTCGCGCCATCGGCCGCCGGCCCGCAGCGCCAGCATGATCACCAGGAAGGCCAGCGCCATCCCGGCCGTCGCCTTGACCCCGACGCCGAGGGTGATCAGCACGACGCCCCCGACCAGCGACCACTCCCAGGCGATGACCATCCCGGCCAGCATCGCGCCGAGCATCAGCGCCTCGTTGTGCCCGCCGCCGATCAGGTGGAACAGCACCAGCGGGTTCAGCGCGCCCAGCCACAGCGCGGCGACCGGGTCGAATCCGCAGATCCGGGCCAGCCGGGGCAGCGCCCAGACGATCAACGCCACCCCGACCACCTCGACCAGCCGTTGCAGCAGGGTGCCGAGCACGACGTTCTGCCCGGCGACCGACACCACGGCCTTGGCGATCAGCAGGTAGACCGGCCCGTACGGGCTCGCGGTGTGCTGCCACCGGACGTCGACCTGGTGCGCGTACGGGTCGGAATCGCCGAGGGTGTCGTAGGGCCCGGCGGCGTAGGGGTTGAAGTCGTGCACCATCATCGAGCCGATGGCGAGGTAGGAGTAGACGTCGCGGGAGAACAGCGGCGGCGTCACCAGCAGCGGGACGGCCCACATCGCCAGGGTGTGGCTCAGCTGGCTGCGGGACAGCCGCCGGACCCGGCCCGGCGCGGCGAGCCGGCCGATCAGCACCCAGCTCAGCACGATCAGGCCGATGCCGGCGTAGGAACAGGCCAACGCGGCCGGGCCGATCCGGGACAGCAGCCCGATCACCCGCAGCCCGTCGACCGGGTTCGGGATCGGGGTGGCCGCGCCGTAGGAGGAGCCGGTGCCGAGCATCAGCAGCAGCGCGCCGACCGTGCCCCAGCGGCGCAGCCGGCTCAGCTGGCTGCGCTCGGTGGCGTTCAGCGGCTCGGCGGTGACGGGCGCGGGCCGGCTTGTTCCGACGGCACGCAGCGCGAGACCGGGTTTGGTCTCCCGTCACCCGCGTCGCCGACCGGTCCGTCGCCACTGCGCAAGTGTATGGAGCCACCACGACACAGGCGTTCGATCACGTTTGTCTGATGTGCGAGGTATGGTTAGCCTCACCTGCGTGTCGGGCGCCACAGCGGCGTCCTGGCGTGGCTCTTTGATCTCTCGCCGGAAATAGGTCACACTGGTGTTGTGAAAACATCTGCCGTCGACCGATCGCGCGCTGGAGCCCGTCGCCGGGCTCGACCGCGACGCGCGGTGTCGCGCCGGAACGCGCGGAAGGGCGCACCCGAGCCGCCGTCGTCGACCTGCTGCTGGCCGACGGCCCGCTGACCACCGCCGAACTGGCCCAGCAGCTGGGGATCTCGACGGCCGCGGTCCGCCGGCACCTCGATCAGCTCATCGACGAGGGCGCGGTCAGCGCCCGCGAGGCGCCGGCGCTGCGGCAGCGCGGCCGCGGCCGCCCGGCCCGTTCCTACCTGCTGACCGATGTCGGGCGGGCCCGGCTGCCGCACGCCTACGACGAGCTCGCCGTGCAGGCGCTGGACTACCTGGCCGAGGCCGTCGGTCCGGCCGCGGTCGAGGATTTCGCCCGGCGCCGCGCCGAGGCGGTGGTCGAGCCGTACCGGGCCGAGCTGGCCGCGGCGCCCGATGTGGCCGGCCGGGCCGTCATGCTGGCCAAGGCGCTGACCGGATCCGGCTTCGCCGCATCGCTGCATCAGGTCGGCGTCGGGCAGCAGCTCTGCCAGCACCACTGCCCGGTGAGTCACGTCGCGATGAAGTACCCGCAGCTGTGCGAGGAGGAGATGGCCGTCTTCACCCGCGAGCTCGGCACCTACGCTCAGCGGTTGGCGACCATCGCCCACGGTGATGCCGTCTGCACGACGTTCATCCCGATCAGCACGGTGCCGCCATCACCCAAATGATCAACCTCACGACTAGCCGCCGCACGAAGATCGACCGCAGTACCAGTCTCATCCGCCGCCTCACGCTCGATAGCCCGCCGGACAGCACGATTCGCCGCAGTGCCCGTCCGCCCCGCAGTGCCTTACTGGAAGGACCTCGTTCATGACGACAACCCAAGAGCACCCCGACCGCCGCCGATCTGCCGGCCACCCCGGAACTGAGCCAGTCCCGGATCGATCAGGCCGCCACCATCGACACGCTCGGCCGGTACGCCTTCGGCTGGTCGGACAGCGACTCCGCCGGTGCCTCCGCCCGCCGTGGGGTCGACGAGGACGTCGTCCGGGACATCTCGGCCAAGAAGAGCGAGCCGCAGTGGATGCTGGAGCGCCGGCTCAAGGCGCTGAAGCTGTTCGAACGGCAGCCGATGCCGACCTGGGGCGCCGACCTGTCCGGCATCCACTTCGACACCATCAAGTACTTCGTCCGGTCCACCGAGAAGCAGGCCCAGACCTGGGAAGACCTGCCCGACGACATCAAGAACACCTACGACCGGCTGGGCATCCCCGAGGCCGAGAAGCAGCGGCTGGTCGGCGGCGTCGCGGCGCAGTACGAGTCCGAGGTCGTCTACCACCAGATCCAGGAGGACCTGGAGCGGCAGGGCGTCATCTTCCTGGACACCGACTCCGGCCTGCGTGAGCACCCGGAGATCTTCGAGAAGTACTTCGGCTCGGTGATCCCGGCCGGCGACAACAAGTTCTCCGCGCTGAACGCCGCGGTGTGGTCGGGCGGTTCGTTCGTCTACGTGCCGCCGGGCGTGCACGTCGAGATCCCGCTGCAGGCCTACTTCCGGATCAACACCGAGAACATGGGCCAGTTCGAGCGGACCCTGATCATCGTCGACGAGGGCGCCTACGTGCACTACGTCGAGGGCTGCACCGCGCCGATCTACAAGTCGGACTCGCTGCACTCGGCCGTCGTCGAGATCATCGTGAAGAAGGGTGGCCGCTGCCGGTACACGACCATCCAGAACTGGTCGAACAACGTCTACAACCTGGTCACCAAGCGGGCCAAGGCCGAGGCCGGCGCGACCATGGAGTGGGTCGACGGCAACATCGGCTCCAAGGTGACGATGAAGTACCCGTCGGTCTGGCTGATGGGCGAGCACGCCAAGGGCGAGGTGCTCTCGATCGCGTTCGCCGGCGAGGGCCAGCACCAGGACACCGGCGCCAAGATGCTGCACCTGGCGCCGCACACGTCATCGACGATCATCTCCAAGTCGGTGTCCCGGGGCGGTGGCCGCACCTCCTACCGCGGTCTGGTGCAGGTCAACCCCGGCAACCACCACTCCAAGTCGACGGTCAAGTGCGACGCGCTGCTGGTCGACACCATCTCCCGCTCGGACACCTACCCGTACGTCGACGTCCGCGAGGACGACGTGTCGATGGGTCACGAGGCGACCGTCTCCCGGGTCAGCGAGGAGCAGCTGTTCTACCTGATGAGCCGCGGCCTCACCGAGGACGAGGCGATGGCGATGATCGTCCGCGGCTTCGTCGAGCCGATCGCCCGGGAACTGCCGATGGAGTACGCGCTCGAGCTGAACCGGCTGATCGAACTGCAGATGGAAGGCGCGGTCGGCTGACGCGAGCCGCCCCGACCCGACATTTGCCGCCAGACGACAGAGGACTCACGACGTGACAGCAGTAGTTGAAACAGGCCCGGCCCAGCACGGGCTGGCCGGTCATTCCCACCTCGGCGGCCGGACCATCCCCGCGCAGCTCGACTCGCACCTGCACGGTGTCGGATCGGCCGACCTCCGGGACCACCCGGTGCCGTCCGGCAAGGAGGAGAACTGGCGCTTCACCCCGATGCGCCGGCTGCGCGGGCTGGCCGAGGACGCCCCGTTCCAGGGCATCTTCGGCACCGACAACGACACCGTCGTGCAGGCACCGGACGAGCGTGATCGTCCGGCGGGTCACCGGTGACGAGGCCGCTGCGCTGAAGGGGCTGGCCGGATCTGCCGACCGACCGGCCGTCCGCGCGGGCCTGGGAGGCCAGCACCTCGGTGCTGCTGATCGACGTCCCGCCGGCGGTCGAGGTCACCGAGCCGGTGGTCGTCACCTTCGTCGGCGCCGACGCGGCCAAGGCCTCCGCCGGTCACGTGATCGTCCGGATCGGCGCCCAGGCCAGCGCGCAGGTCGCGATGGTGCACGAGGGCAGCGCCACGCTCGCCGACAACATCGAGATCGTCGTCGGTGACGGCGCCACGCTCGAGTTCGCCTCGATGGAGGAGTGGGCCGGCGACGCCGTGCACCTGTCCCACCACCACATCCGGGTCGGCCGGGACGCGACGCTCAAGCACACCGCGCTGACCTTCGGCGGCGACCTGGTCCGGGTCGTCGGCACCGTCTCCTACGACGGCCCCGGCGGCGACGCCGAACTGATCGGGCTGTACTTCGCCGACGCCGGCCAGCACCTCGAGCACCGGCTGTTCGTCGATCACTCGGTGCCGCACTGCAAGTCCCGCGCCCTGTACAAGGGTGCGCTGCAGGGGCAGAAGGCGCACACGGTCTGGATCGGTGACGTGCTGATCCGCAAGGCCGCCGAGGGCACCGACACCTACGAGATGAACCGCAACCTGATCCTCACCTCGGGCGCCCGCGCGGACTCGGTGCCGAACCTGGAGATCGAGACCGGCGAGATCGTCGGCGCCGGGCACGCCAGCGCAACGGGACGTTTCGACGACGAGCAGTTGTTCTACCTGCTGTCGCGCGGCATTCCGCAGGAGGTGGCCAAGCGCCTGGTGGTGCGCGGCTTCTTCGGCGAGGTGCTTGCTGCGCATCGGCATTCCGTCGGTTCGGGAACGGGCCGCCGAGATCATCGAGCGCGAGCTGGCGATCTCCGGCATCTGAGCAGTTGCATTTCCGACAGACAATTTCGCTAGACACTATTGGAGTCAGCACACACATGGCAACCCTGGACATCCGCGACCTGCACGTCTCGGTCAACACCGACGAGGGCCCGATCGAGATCCTGCGCGGCGTCGACCTGACCATCTCGTCCAACGAGACGCACGCGATCATGGGCCCGAACGGGTCCGGCAAGTCGACCCTGGCGTACTCGCTGGCCGGCCACCCGAAGTACGTCGTCACCCAGGGCTCGGTGACCCTCGACGGCGAGGACCTGCTGGCCATGACGGTCGACCAGCGGGCCCGGGCCGGCCTGTTCCTGGCCATGCAGTACCCGGTCGAGGTGCCCGGCGTCTCCACCTCGAACTTCCTGCGCACCGCGGCCACCGCCGTCCGCGGCGAGGCCCCGCCGATCCGCAAGTGGGTCAAGGAGGTCAAGACCGCGATGAAGGACCTGGAGATCGATCCGGACTTCGCCGAGCGTTCGGTGAACGAGGGCTTCTCCGGCGGCGAGAAGAAGCGGCACGAGATCCTGCAGCTCTCGCTGCTCAAGCCGAAGATCGCCGTGCTCGACGAGACCGACTCCGGCCTCGACGTCGACGCGCTGCGGGTGGTCGCCGAGGGCGTCAACCGCTACAAGGCCGACGCAGCCAAGGGTGAAGGCGTCGGCGTCCTGCTGATCACCCACTACACCCGCATCCTGCGCTACATCCACCCGGACAAGGTGCACGTGTTCGCCGGCGGCCGGGTCGTCGAGTCCGGTGGTCCGGAACTGGCCGACGAGCTGGAGACCAACGGCTACGTCAGGTTCACCGAGGCCCCGGCGGCGGCGGTCTGATCGCGCACCGCGATGGGCGGCGATGACGATCAGTTGACGCAAAGCGGCGAGCACGGTCCGCAGGCCGGTGACGTCCCGAGGCGCTTGACATCGACGCGGCTCGGTGCCCGACCGTCCGTGCGTCGCTGACCGCGTCGACATCGACCGGATCCGCGCCGACTTCCCGATCCTGGAACGCACCGTCCGGGACGGGAAGACGTTGGTGTACCTGGATTCCGGGGCCACCTCGCAGCGACCGGTGCCGGTGATCGACGCCGAGCAGGAATACGTCACCGGGCACAACGCCGCCGTGCATCGCGGCGCGCACCAGCTCGCCGAGGAGGCGACGGACTTCTACGAGTCCGCCCGCGAGCGGATCGCCGCCTTCATCGGTGTCGGGCGATCCGACGAGATCATCTTCACCAAGAACGCCACCGAGTCGATCAACCTGGTGGCGTACTCGCTGGGCAACGCGACCTTTTCCGACGATCCCGCCGCAGCAGCGGTTCAAGCTCGGTCCCGGCGACGAGATCGTCGTCACCGAGATGGAACACCACGCGAATCTCATTCCGTGGCAGGAACTCTGCCGGCGGACCGGGGCCACCCTGCGCTGGTTCAAGGTCACCGACGACTTCCGGCTCGACCTGTCCGACATCGATCAGCTGATCAACCCGCGGACCAGGGTGGTCGCGTTCACCCACCAGTCGAACGTGCTGGGCACGATCAACCCGGTCGAGATCCTGGTCGCCGCGGCGCAGCGGGTCGGCGCGCTGACCGTGCTGGACGCCTGCCAGTCGGTGCCGCACATGCCGGTCGATCTCACCGCGCTCGGGGTCGACTTCGCGGCCTTCTCCGGGCACAAGATGTTGGGCCCGAGCGGGGTTGGCGTGCTGTACGGCCGGTACGAACTGCTGGCCGCGATGCCGCCGTTCCTCACCGGCGGCTCGATGATCGAGCAGGTCTTCATCGACCACTCGACCTACGCGCCGCCGCCGGCCCGGTTCGAGGCCGGGGTTCCGATGACGTCGCAGGCCGTCGGTCTCGGTGCGGCCGTGGATTACCTGCAGACCGTCGGGATGAAGGTGGTCGCCGATCACGAGGCCGCGCTGACCGGGTATGCGCTGCAAGAACTCTCAGGCATCGCCGGGGTCCGGATCATCGGCCCGTCCAACACCGTCGACCGCGGCGGCGCGGTGTCGTTCGTGGTCGACGGCGTGCACGCGCACGACGTCGGTCAGATCCTGGACGACGCCGGCGTGCAGGTCCGGGTCGGGCACCACTGCGCCTGGCCGCTGCACCGGCGGTTCGGCATCGCCGCGACGGTGCGGGCGTCGTTCGCGCTGTACAACACCCCGGGCGAGGTCGACGCGCTGGTCGGCGCGGTCCGCGATTCCCAACGATTCTTCGGCGTGGGCTGATCCGAATGCAGATGGAAAAGCTCTACCAGGAGATCATTCTCGATCACTACCGGACGCCGCACCATTTCGGGCTGCGGGATCCGTTCGACACCGAGGTGCATCACGTCAACCCGACCTGCGGTGACGAGGTCACCCTGCGGGTCCGGCTGGACGCCGTTGCCGGTTCCGACGACGCGGTGGTCGGTGACATCTCCTATGACGCGCTGGGCTGCTCGATCTCCCAGGCCTCGACGTCGGTGCTGACCGACCTGGCGATCGGCAAGCCGCTGACCGAGGTGCTGGACACCCTGAAGGAATTCACCGCGATGGTCACCAGCCGGGGCACCATCGAGGGTGACGAGGATGTGCTCGGCGACGGCATCGCATTCGCCGGCGTCTCGAAGTACCCGGCGCGGGTGAAATGCGCGCTGCTGGGCTGGATGGCGTTCAAGGACGCCGCCGTGCAGACCCTCGACCGAACCGACAACGATTCAGCTGTGCAGGAAGGGAGCTCGAAGCCATGACCGACATTGCTCAAGATGCGGCACTCACCGACGTCCCCCAGGACCGGTCCGGCAGGGGTGCGGCCGACCTGGACGCCGAGCTCGCGGTCGCCGCTGCGCCGGTCGATAGCGGGGTCACCACCGACGAGGATCCGCAGCTGATCGAGGACATCGAAGAAGCGCTGCGCGACGTCGTCGACCCCGAGCTCGGGATCAACATCGTCGACCTCGGCCTCGTCTACGACCTGCACGTCGACCGACGACGTCGCGACCATCGACATGACGCTCACCAGCGCCGCCTGCCCGCTCACCGACATGATCGAGGAGCAGGTGTCCGCCGCCCTGGTGGGGGAGGCCGGACTGGTGTCCGACTTCCGGATCAACTGGGTCTGGTTGCCGCCGTGGGGGCCCGAGAAGATCACCGAGGACGGGCGGGAGCAGATGCGCGCCCTGGGGTTCAACATCTGAGCGACCGCGGCGCCATCGCGCCATTCTCGGACCTGAATGGGGCGGCCCGCACCAACGACCTTGAGCACTGTCGCCCGAGGCAATGAGGCCGGGTGGTCACCGGAGGATGCCCGGGTCGGAGGTGACGGCCGGGTCTTGAGACCGGGGCGCGGAGGGCGTTCGCAGGCGACGCAATTCCCGCCGGCTGGTAATGCCGAGCTTCGAGTAGACCCCCCGGAGGTGGTACTCGACGGCTTTGGCGCTGACGAAGAGCTCGCGTGCGACCTCCTTGTTGGTGTAACCCCGGCTGACGAGAGCGGCGACGTCCTCCTGTCGTTCGGTGAGTACGCGTGGGTCGGTGCTGGGCGAATGCAGGCCGCTGGCCGCCAAGTCGTCGCGGCAGCGTTCGAAGAAGGGAGTTGCCCGCAGCTGGGCGAACAGGTCGTAGGCCACGGTGAGATGGCGGACCGCCTCCCGTCGGCGCCCGGCCGCCTGCTCGAGTCGGCCCATGGCCTGGCGCAGTTGACCGTGGACGAACGGGTCTGTCGCTGTCTTCGGATCGGCCTGATCAGCGGCGAAATGATCTCGGGCGCGGTGTATGTCACCTCGAGCCAGCGCCAGCAGGCCACGGAGCCAGCCGACCCGGTCGAGGTCGGGGCCCCCGGGCCAACGGCGGAGCAGGGCTATGTACCGGTCGAGCTCCCGCTCGGCGTCGGTCAGCCGACCGACGAGGATGCAGGAGCTGATCCACGCGGGCAGAATCCACCGGTAAGCCCGAAAGGCGGCGAGCTGCTCGAGGTGGCTGTCGGCGAGCAGCGGTTGCAGTACTTTGAGCACGGCAGTGTGGTCTCCTCGGGCCGTGTGGAGAGCACTCTCGCCACGGGCCACCAGGTCAACGACTTGGGCGTACGGCAGCGTGTTCAACGCGATCCGGGCCTGCGCCAGATGATCAGCGGCGATGTCCCACTGGCCACGATTGGCGGGCACATAGATGGAAGCGGCCCTCGCCCACACCACACTCCACGCTTCCGCCTGGGTGGCCAGGGCCCGGGACGCCGCCGCGTCTGACAGAGCCGCATCCCAGTCGCCGCGATACTGCCGGGTCAGACACCGCATCGCGTACGTCACCGACTGATTGGCCGATGGACGCCAGAGGTGTGACATTGCGATGGTCCGGTCCAGGTCGGCACCGGCTTCGGCGAGTTCTCCCGCGTAGAGGTGGATCGAACCGCGGGTGGAGAGCAACTCAGCTTCCCAAGCCATGCCCTGCGAACTGAGTGAAACGGCCTGCAGGAGCGTCAGTGCCTCGCGATCGCGACCGGTCTGCCAGAGCGCAATTCCCCGAGTGCTCCTGGCGTCCCCGGCCAGCTCGGGATCGTCAATGTGGTCCACGGCGTCGAGCGCGGCAATCGCGGATGTCCCGTCACCCAGCCGAACATACAGCCAGGCGGCTGCCACGGCTGCCTGCTGCCGGACGGGCCGATTCGAATCGTCTGCGGGCCAGTTGACGGCCTCGTGCAAATAGGTTCTGGCCCGGTCGGTATGACCGCTTTCGCGCGCGAGCAGGCCCAATGCAAAGCTGCGGAGCGGGCCGGCGGTCAGCGACTCCGCCAATGAGGAAAGCTGGTCGGCACCGTCGAGGTCTTGAGCCCACACCCGGTCGATCAGCGCCTCGAACAGCAAGGAGTCACGTTCGACCGGATCGGCGGAAATCGAGCGCGCACGCATTCGTTGGGTCGCGGCCAGGTCGTACCGTCGAGCCGACCTGGCCAGGTCGGCGGCGGCGACCAACTCCGCGACGAGAGCCGGGTCCGATCGCTTGACGGCCGCGGCCCGATGCCCCAGACTGCGATCGCCGGAGGTCCACCGGGCCGCGCAGGCATGCAGATCCTGCCGCCGATCGAGCGGAAGGGAGTCGTACACCGCCTCCCGGAGGAGCGTGTGAGCGCACAGCACCGCACCTCTGGTGTCCATGGTCAATAATCCGGCCGCGGTGGCGGCGCCCACCCCGGTTGCGACCTCGGTGACCTCGGCAACGCCGCCGATGGTGATCAGGTCGGCCGGCTGAGCCAGGACGGCCGCGGCCTCGACGACGCGACGTGCCTCGTCGTCCAAGGACCGGAGCATTCGTGCGGCCGCCTCCGCAGCGGACGCCGGCACGTTTGTCCACGTCTCGAGTTCCGCCCGCTCGGCCACATTCTGCAGCACGCTGGAGATCAGTAATGGGCTGCCGCCCGTCTCCGCGACGAGGCGTTCCGCCGTGGTGGAGGACAGGGTCCAACCTCGAATTCCGCGGGCCAGGTCACGGGCATCCGAACGCCCCAGCGGTTCCGGCCTGACCACGGTCGCGGCGTTCGGATCCTCGATCGCGAAGATGTCATCGGGTGAGCCCGGCCGGCGGGCAACCACCGCCAGGAAAGGCTCGACCCGAAGCCGCCGCAGCGCGAAACGGAGGGCACGGGCCGAGGGTCCATCCATCAGGTGGGCGTCGTCCACGGCGAGAACCGTGACCTCACGCGCGCGACGACCCTCGCCCAGCCGGGCCAGCAAACGACGCCCGACCTCCAGCTCCGAGCACCCAGCGGCGATGGGCTCAGCCAACAACAACTCCGCGGCGGAGAAGGAGATGTCTCGCTCGAACTGGTCGCAACGCAGCCAGATCACCTCGGCATTCGCCGCAAAGTTCTCGACAAACTCTGTCAGCAGCGTCGACTTCCCGATCCCCGCTGGGCCATCGATGAAGACGATCCGGACTTGCCCGAGCCGGGCCTCCTGCAGGTAGGCGCGGAGGACGGACAGCTCGCCGTCGCGTCCGGCGAGGAGCGAGTTTGACGGTGATCGGCGCATTTCTTAGACAACGTAATGGGGTTCGGTCGGTGCTGGCTACTCGGCGACGCATGAGCCGCCCCACCCTCCCCACCGGCCCCTGCAGTTCACTGCTCGCGGAACGCTCTACCAACGAGTCGGATGCAGCTCAGTTGCCGGTCGAGCGGCGCGCCCAACCCGCCGCGATTTAGGGATTCTGACTAGGGCGTCAGATCGACCGTCGAACATAGATTCCCACGTGGACGACACCCGACCAGCGTCCGGGACCGATGCGCTTCCACGGCGACGGGGGGGCGCGAGACGGAGCGAGTGGCCCTCACCCAGGACACCCGACCACCCCTGACCCGCTGCCGAAGTTTCTGCGTTGGAAATATTCCGAGGCCACACGAATGAAAGAACGTGCAACATGACTGAACATTCGGCAGGCGAACGCGCGGTCCAGGAATTGCTGGGTACGCCGGTAGGGCGACGCTGGCTGCTGCGGACCGGGGCCCTTCTCGGAGCCGGTGCGGCACTGTCTTCGTTCGCCCCTCCGTCGGCGGCCGCAGCCGCCGCGGCGGCGGGGGCGGCAGACCGGCCGGCGGCGAAGGGCACGAGGCGAACCGTCCTTCATTTCACCTTGAAGGCGGTGGTCGGCGTCGACCAGCTGGAAGTTCGCACCAACGGCACGGTCACGAAGCTGACCGCCCACACCGCGTCGTCGCGGAAGCGGCTCAGGTCGCGCGGCAGCCTGTGGCGCAAGCTCGACCGTTCTCAGTTGACGCACTATGCCGAGCTCGGCCTGCCGCGTCATCGCGGTCTGCCGCTGTTCGTGTCCGGCATCACGACGGAGGGGGAGCGGGTGCTGCTCCTGCAGCACGTGTACGCCCCTGCCGACGGGCTGCGCACGGTTGCCAGGGCGGCATTCCACCTTCAGCACTCCTACCGCTCCGTGCTCGGTTCGGACTTCCGGCTCCAGCAGCTCGGGCTGGACCCGGTGCAGGTTCGCTCGATCGACGAGGTACTTGATCTGGACACCGTCGTGGACTACGAGGCGACGGCCATCGCGGTCACGATGATGCATCCCAACGTCGCGACGGTGAACACCACGGGGGTTGCCGCCACCAAGTCCCTGCTGGGTCAGTCACAGCCCGTGAGCACCTTCGGCCAAAAGATGCTGAACATGCACAACAACGGTCAGAACTGGGCGTCGGAACCGTACGCGCTGAACGCAGACGGCACCAAGACCCAGATCAAGGTCGGTGAGACCACTACCACCTTCCAGACCATTACGCTCAGCAATGACAAGGCTTTCCAGTCGATCGCGAGCGCCGGGATCATCGACGGAATCCACGGGGTACGCGACACCTCCGGGCTGGGCACGGTCAACAGCGGGCCGATCGATGCTGCGCAGGACAAGAGTGACACTGCGACATGGCATGTCGGAGAGGGCGTGCTGCCGGTTGAGACGCCCTACCAACCCCCTGTCGGGGCGGCCGCCGCAGTCACCGCAACCGTTCAGAACCCCGGCTTGCTCTATGGCACCTACACCACCATCAACGGCGGCTTCAGCAACGGCCAGCAAGGCCTGAAGATCTACAACAATTACGTCCGCTGGGTGTCGATCTACGTTCAATACCTGGACGTGTCGGGTAACAACCTGTCGATCGCCACCGGTCCGGTCACCTTCCCTGACACCACCTACGCCAAGTTCGTCGGACTGCTTCCGCAGATCTTCACCCTGTTGGGCATCCCGATCTGGGATACCAATACCCAGACGGTGACGCTGAACTTTCCGCCGGGCGCCACCAGCGCTCGCATTCTCTACTGCGGCCTCGGCAACGACGCGGTCGGCGGCGGGTGGCGCCAGTACTTCCCCGCGGCAGCCTATCCCTCGGATGCCATCGCCCCGCACTCTCGAGGTGGAACTCGCCGGCATCATCACGGGCCTATTCACCATCGGGATGACGGCGTTCGCCCTGCTCACCGACATCGACGTAGCGTCGACCTGGGGGGAGATCCGCGACCTACTCGAGGGTTTGAGCAGTACGCCTCCCAACCAGGGTGAGGTTTTACGGGAGATCGCTGGTCTGATCCAACAGATCGTCGCCCGGCCACCGTACCTGGCCGCGTCGGATGTCGCGGCGTCGCTGATTGCGTCCGGTGCCGCCACCTCCGAGGACATCTCCGCCAACGGTGGGAGCCTCTCGAACATCTGGGGAATCCTGGCCGGCCTCGGCGCATTGATCCCGAAGATCATCTTCAACCCGTCCGCAGCTGGGCTCGTCTCCCGAGCCGCGCAAGCGATCCTCGGCGTGGAGGTCGACAGCAAGCTCATCCAAGCCATACCGGGGATCAGTGAGGTGGTCGAGGTGATCGCTATCGTCGGTGATGCCGCGACGCTGGCAGAGGCGATCGGCGAGACGCTCGCCTCGCCGTGGGTGATCGGCAACACGGTCAGTCTCTCCTACCCGGTGACGGTGGCGGTTTCCTTCGATCCGCGCTCAACGACATGGCCGGCGACCGGTCGTTCGTGGCGGCTCGAGTCCACGATCGATGGTTCCTCCGCGTTGACCTCCTTGACCAGCGAATTCAACCCGGACGGCAACTCCACCGCCGACATCGAGGTGACGACCACCGCGCCCTTTGGTGGCACGACGATCACCTGGTCGTTGGTCGTGCAGGACGCCGACGGCCATCAGGTAGGCGCCGGCTCGCTCCAGCTGAAGAACGATGACCCGAACAACACCCCCTCGGACGTCGCCTTCTCCATCGTGGAGGTTCCCGCCGCGGTCGACGCTGCCACGGTCTTCAGCCGTACCATCACGACGTCATGGAACCCCGCCGGATACACCTGGGATGCGGCGGTGCCGCCGGACGAGGGGACCGCGGCCAACAGCGCTGTTCAGGAGGTGACCGGCGTCACCGTGTCGACGCGGCTCGGCGTCGCCGGAATCGTCTGGAAGCAGAACGACTTGTATTGGTTGCGTGGGGTTCCGGTCGGTGAGAACGGCGCCACCATTAGCGTGGGCGGAGCAACCAGACAGGGTTACTCTCGGCGCCCATTCCTGCTCTTCGACGCGCTGGTCGGGCCTACAGACATCGGCAACCATGTGCTGCTCGAACCGGACGACACGGACCCGGGCTATCACATACGCGCGTTGAGCATCGATCCCGCAGCGGGGGGGCTGAGCTGGGATTCGACCACCTCGCTGGGATACTTCCCGCTGTCGATCGATGCCGCCGGGTTGTGCGCCTCTGGGTGGGTCGTCGCCGCTTCCACCACCAGCGGACGTCTCGGGGCGGTACTGCCGGTGGCAACGCCGCTGCCGCCGCTCGCGGCGTACTCGGCCGGCCCGGGAACCGCCACGGGGCTCCTTTCGTCGCCGATCGCGCTCGCCGTCACCAACCGGGGTGTGGTGGTGGCCCTGGAGTCGAACGTGTCGTCGGCGTTGCCGTATCAGCTGTCGGCCTTCGACCTGTTGGGCAATCCGGCGCGCTTCTTCGGTAGCCAGTCGTCGCCAGCGTTCACCTTGCCACTGGCGGTCGATCGCACCTACCTGGACATTGGTATCGACGGCTCGGATGATCTCTATCTCCTCAGCAATGCCGGGGACAACTCCCAACCCG
Source organism: uncultured Actinomycetota bacterium (assembly GCA_963695045.1). GTDB lineage: Bacteria > Actinomycetota > Actinomycetes > Mycobacteriales > Nakamurellaceae > Nakamurella. Next base: position 562,115 of record CAVOFW010000011.1, on the reverse strand, counting down.
CCGACTACCGGATCGACGTCTACCAGCGGGACGGGACGCCGATCGCCACCCTTAGTCCCGGTGCCAACATCCCGCACCTCGCAGTCGATTATTGGCGCAGCATCTTCGCGGCCAACTACACCGCACTGCTCGACACGACGACGAACGAGCCGCACATCGATCCCGCGCTCAACGTCGTGGAGCCTTCGATCAGCCGATGGGATCCGGCCGGGTGACGCATCGTCGATGGGTTGCGGTGGCGGCGATGTTCGCCCTCGTTGCCGGCCTGATTGTCGGGATGCCGGCCACCGCCGGCGCGGTGACGCCGCCGCCCGCGACGTGCGTCGTCTCCAACGGTGCGCCGCCCGCCGCGCCGACCTCACCGGTACCCGGATTCGTGATGTGGTCGCCGTTCCTGCCGGGCCACGGCCCGAATCTGCTCGTCGGTTACCTCGGGCAAACGTTCAACGACGTTCTCAACTGCTCGAGCCTGACTCTCGACGCCCCGTGGTACGTTGCCGTCGCGCCAGGCGCAGCGCTGCTCCTCGGCGGCTTCGACACCACCACCAATCAGAGCGATGCGCTGTTCGCACCGTGGGGAGCGGTGTCAACCACCAGCGTCGTCAACGTCCCGCAGGACATGAGCCCCGGGGGTCAGGCAGCGGCCTGGGGTGGGACGACGAGCGTGACAGCGATAGACCCGGCCGTGCTGGCCGCGGGTTACGGGGCCTGCCCGTCCTGCGACATCTCGCACTCTCCGCTGCCGGGCGATCCCCCCGCGCTGGGGCTGCCCGGCGGCGTGCCCGGCGTACCAGTCCCGACCGGTTGGAACTCGGACGGCGCCGTCGTCGCGAACGTCGGCAACTTCATCGGCGCGACGATGCCCGCGGCGCTCGTCGACGGGAACATCGAGGGCTACCGCTTCGACGGAGCGAGCTTCGCGGGTTCGACGATCATCGCATTCGCGTCCCAGACGTCGTTCCGCCGCCTCACATCTGCGGTCGGTGCGACCTTCCTCGATACCAATGCCGACCACGCCCACTTCGACGGCGCTGACCTCAGCGGAGCGAGCTTCAACGGGGCAGATATCACGAGCTCCCAATTCCCTGACGTGACAGTGAATGCAACGATTTTCGGCAACGCCGACATCACCAGCGCGACCTTCCAGCTGAGGCCGTTCCACACCCCGCCGAGTTTCGCCGGTGTCGTCCTGGACAACACCGAAACGGTGCAGGACACCTGCGTCAGCTTCGTCGATTCGCCGTTGTTCGGTGTCTCCTTCGCCGGGGTCACCTGGGCGCCGAATTGCGTCGGTCCGATGTTTCCCGGAAGTGAGTTGTCCCTGCTCGGGCTCAAACAACTCGTGTTGGACCAGAAGCTCACCGGGATCGACTTCACCGGGGCGACGGTGGTGGCCTCGGCCGCCGATCGCGACCTACTCGCCGGGCAGGACCTCACCGGGGCGGACCTGGCGGGCGTGGACGTCGTGGGTGAACCGCTGGACCTGACCGGCACCAAGCTTGACGGGGCCAACCTCGCGGGGACGAACCTGTCGCTGGCGACGTTGGCAGGGGCGAGCCTGACCAACGTCAGCGCCCCGGGTGCATCATTCGAGGGCGCCAACCTCACCGGTGGAGACAACACGCCCCCGGCCAACTTTTCCGGGTCCAAGACCAATCTGCAGAAGGCCGATTTCACCGGCGCCGACGTGAGCGGCGCATCCTTCGTCGGCGCCAACCTCTCCGGCGCGGTGTTTGCCCAAGTTCGCGCCGTGGACACCGACTTCACCGGCGTCACCGCCATCGACGCGGTCTTCACCGGCGCGCATCTGTACGGCAACGGGTCGGCGTTCGACAAGGCAACCGACCTGACCGGCGTTGACTTCGCCGACGCGGTGCTGGCGGGAGACATCACCGAAAACGGAGGCTTCGACTTCTCCGGCGCCAATCTTCCGCAGTCCCACTTCGACGGCGCGCAGTGTGTCGGATGCGACTTCACCGACGCCACGTTGAGCAACTCAACCTTCAGCGGCGCATACCTGCCCGGCGTCAGACTGGACGGCGCCACCGTATCGAACGTCGTGTTCGACAACGCCTGGCTCTACTGCGGGAGCCTGACCAACGACTGGTGCCCCAGCGTGGCGGGTCAGCCGCGCCAGTGGTCGTGGCCGCTCGCGTTGTCCACCGACGAGGTCTACGGACCGGTGCCGTTCGGACCGACCCTGCTGCCCACGTCCCTGGCCGACGTGGCTACGTGCCCGGACGGTAAGGCGGGCGCGACGCCCACCGCGGGTTGCGCGCAGAGCGAGCTCCTGCCGTCAGCAAATGGCCAGCCGGTGCTACCGGCATCGTGCTCGCCGTCGGCCGCCGGCGCCTGCCCGGTTGGGGGCGTCACGCTGGACCGATCCGCAGCGCCCTTGGCGGTGGCGCCGGCGGTGCCGGCGACGTGGAACACCCAGGTGCAGACCGTCGGCTCGTACGCGGGCTTTGCCGACTCGACCATCCGGCTGGTGGCCCAGAACAGTCCGCCAACGGTGATTGCCGGTTCCCCCGGAAGGACCTGCCCGAGCCCCACGTCGGCCTGTGGCGACGGTGGCCCGGCGACGTCAGCCCTGCTGGGCCGGCCCAGTGCGCTGGCCGTCGGGCTAGACGGGTCGCTGTACATCTCCGACATGAGTCTGAAGCGGGTACGCAAGGTCTCGCCGTCCGGCACTATCACGACCGTCGCAGGTAACGGCGGCCCCTGTGGTGCGACGAGCTGCGGCGACGGCGGCCAGGCGACGAACGCGGCGCTCACTGCGGTGAACGGCGTCTGCGTCGACGTGACAGGTGCTGTCCTCATCGCGGACGGCTCGGCCGGAGTCCGACGGGTCGCACCGGACGGCCTGCTGACCACGCTGGCCCCGGGATCCGCCACGGGCAGTGTGGTGTCCGTCGTCAGTGCCGCGGACGGCACGGTGTATGCGGCCGCCCACGATCCGGACTACATCATCGCGGTCGATCCCGCTACCAAAGAGGTCACGCAGGTCGTCGGCACCGGAATCTCCGGTTACAACAGCAACAGCGGCGGGCCTCTCGGGTTGCTGCTGCCCGGCACGCAGGTGCAGATCAATGAGCCGAACGGACTGTCCGTGGACCGTGGCGGGAACGTGCTCTTCGCCGACACCGGCAACAGCCTGATCCGGGCATACGTCCCGAGCACGACGAACGTCATCGATGATCTGGCCGGCACGATCGTGAACGAAACCCCACAAAGCGGCGATGGCGCCGACGGCCTTTCCCCAGTCGCGACGGCACTGCAGGGCCCCGTGGCGGTGGCCGCCACCGGAAGTTCGCTCCGGCTCGTCGCGGACACCGGGAACACCAGGCTGCGCCAGCTCGGGCCACCCCCCCAACAATCTGACCAGGCGCCGGCGCCGCATGCGCCGGTGCTGCTGTCCTGTCGGCCCGGTGCGCACTGGCGATGCGTCCGGTTGCCGGCCCCACCGCATCCGGCACCGCTGAAACACGGTCCGGTGATGACGATCAGCATCGACGGTCTGGTCATCGCGGAAGGCCAATGGCTACGACCGGCGAGGGGAACCCTCCGGCTGCTCGTTCGCGAAACTCGGCCGATCGTTCCGGGCGGCTACCTGCTCAGCATCGGTGATGGCCGGCATGTGCGTCACGTCAGGCTCGACGTCGTCGCTCGGCAGTGACAGGGCAAGCGGCACCGCGCATCGACCCGTCCCGAGACCTCAGGCCTCGTGCAGAAGTGTCCGCTGCAAAGGCTTCTCATCCCGGATGCCCGCCAATAGTTGATCTCGTTGCGAGAAGGTTTGCTCAATTGCGAGGTTCGGGTGGCCGACGGTGTGGGAGATGCCGCGGCTACTGTTTCGTTGGATGGATGGCAACAGTGGGCCGCTCCGGTTCTGTCCGACGCAACACGCCCGGGGCGGTCGCGAGCGGCAGTCACGTAGACTCGACGGGTCCGACCGTCCGAGCGACCATCGGGAGCCGCTGCCGTGACCGAGCCGGAGCGGGCTGAACCGGTCGTCGGGTTCGAACCCGAACAACTGGCCGGCTTTCGCATCGGCGTCACCTCCGATCGGCGATCGGGCGATCTGATCGCGGCCCTGGAGCGCCGCGGTGCAGAGGTGCTGCACGCACCGACACTGCGGATCGTGCCGGCTCAGGAGGACTCGCGCCTGATCGAGGACACCAAGACCGTCATCGATATCCGCCCGGACGTGCTGCTCGCGACCACCGCCTACGGCATGCGTGGCTGGTTCGAGGCCGCCGACGCCGCAGGGCTCGGCCCGACGCTGGTGGACGTCTTGTCGCACTCCCGGATCCTGGTTCGCGGGCCGAAGGCGCGTGGAGCCCTGCGCGCAGGCGGCCTGTCCGATGCCGGGATGAGCCGCGTAGAAACCACGGCGTCCCTGGTGGATCAGGTGATCGACGAGGGTGCCGGCGGGCGCACGGTGGCCGTGCAGTTGCACGGATTCGTCGACGAGGAGCAACTCCTCCGGCTCCGTACAGCCGGCGCCACCGTGATCACCGTCGCCCCCTACCTGTGGGCGACTCCGGCCGAACCGCAGCGGGTCGTCCGGATCCTGGAGGCGATCTCGGCAAGATCCCTGGACGCCGTGACCTTCACCAGCGCACCAGCCGCGGAGGCATTGCTGGTCGCCGCCGCCCAGCGCGGAATGCGGGATGCCGTGGTGGCCGCGCTGCGCACCGACGTCGTCCCGTTCTCGGTCGGGCCGGTGACCGCGGCGCCGCTGCACGCTGCCGGGATCGACTCCATCCATCCCGACCGGTACCGCCTCGGCGCGCTCGTCCGGGTGCTGTGCGAACACCTGAACACCCAGCAGGTCCGGCGGCTGCAGACCCAGCACGGCCTGCTGGAGATCCGCGGTCGCAGCGCGACGGTCGACGGGCGCCGCTGCACGCTGTCCCCAACCTCGGTTGCGGTGCTCCGGCTGCTGGTCGACGCCGGCGGCGCCGTCGTCTCCAAGGCGAAATTGCAGGAGGTGCTGCCCGACGCCGGTGACGATCATGCCCTCGAGGTCGCCGTGGGACGGCTCCGTCAGGCGCTGGATCAGCGCGGGCTGGTCGCGACCGTGATCAAGCGTGGCTACCGGCTGAACGTCTGATGAGGGCTAATTCGCATAGAACTAAATTCAGGCTGCCGAGTTGCGGCCCGGCTGAACCATCGAGACCCTAGGGTCGTTCCCTGGAAAAGGGACAAAACGTTGACCGGTTGCATCTGCGGCCTGCCAACGGAACCGAAGGGAGACATCATGTTCGGACCGCACAGCCGCTCCAGGGCGGTAGGTCGAGTCGCGGGGGTGGTCCTGGCAGTTGGATTGCTGGCCTCCGCCTGCGGCGGCACGGCCTCCACGACGGCAAGTTCCGTGGCCAGCGCGGCGGGTTCGGTGGCAAGCGTGGCGGGTTCGGCCGCGGACGCCGCTGGCAGCAAGCTGTCGTCCGCGGCGGACAAGGCCACTTCCGCGGCAGCCAAAGCGACGTCCGCGGCCGGCTCCGCGGCGGCGGCGGCCGGCAGCAAGGTGTCCTCGGCCGTGAGCTCGGTGAAGGCCGGCAATGCCACCGGACCGGCGGAGGTCAATACCGCCACCACGAGTCTTGGTGTCGTGCTGGTCGGCGCCAACGGGATGACGCTGTACATGTACGACCCGGACGCCGGCGGCACCCCGACCTGCTACGACGCGTGCGCAACCGCGTGGCCGCCGCTGGTCACCGCCGGTGCCCCGACGGCGGCCGGTCAGGCGGAGGCGAACCTGCTGACGACGGTCCCCCGGTCCGACGGCACCATCCAGGTCGTGTACAACAAGTGGCCGCTGTACTTCTGGCAGAAGGACACCAAGCCCGGTGATGTGACCGGGCAGGCGGTCGGCGGCAAGTGGTGGGTCGTCGGGCCTGACGGCACGCCGATCAAGACCCCGGCCGGCTGACGCAGGCGCGACTGACGGTGCCCGTCGCGCCCACTCAGGGGCGACGGGCACCGTTTTGCCTGGGATCTGGGCGGGGCACCGGACTTCCGTCGGGCAGAATGCGGCGTGACCGAAGGAGACGTCCATGCCGCTGCCCACGAAACCACTGACCAAGCTTGGCTTTCTGACGATCGGCCTGTTCGACGGCGCCGACCCGCGGCCGGGCCACGAATCGACGTTGCGGATCATCGAACTCGGTGAGCAACTGGGATTCGACAGCGCCTGGGTGCGGCACCGGCACCTGCAGTACGGCATCTCCTCGCCGATCGCGGTGCTGGCCGCCGCGTCGCAGCGGACCAGCCGCATCGACCTGGGCACCGCCGTCATCCCGCTCGGCTGGGAGAACCCGCTGCGGCTCGCCGAGGACCTCGCCACCGTCGACCTGCTGACCGGCGGGCGGCTCAATCCGGGCGTCAGCGTCGGCCCGCCGATGCGCTACGACGAGGTCAAACAGGCGCTCTACCCGGACACCGCCGACATCGAGGACTTCAGCTACGAACGCGTGCAACGGCTGCTGCGGTTCATCCGGGGCGAGGCGGCGACCGGCTTCAGCGGCGTCGAGGGCATCGAGGCGTTCTCCGACCGGGTGCAGCCGCACTGCCAAGGGATTGGCCGGCCGGATGTGGTACGGCGGCGCCAGCCTGCGGTCCGCCCAGTGGGCCGGCGAGAACGGGATGAACCTGCTGGCCAGCAGCGTGGTCAGGGCCGAGGAGTCGGAGAACTTCGCCGAGATCCAGCTCTCGCACATTCGCACCTACCGCGCCCACCATCCCGACGGCGACCGCGCCCGGGTGTCGCAGGGGCTGGTGGTGATCCCCACCGACACCGCATCGGCGGAGCAGCGCAGCAAGTACGAGCAGTACGCGCAGTCGCGGACGCCGCGAACCGCCACTCCGCAGGGACCGGCCCGGATGATGTTCGAGGTCGACCTCGTCGGCACGTCACAGGAGATCGCCGAGCGGCTCTACGCGCACGCCGCGTTCCGGGAGATCGACGAGGTCGCGTTCGCGCTGCCGTTCAGCTTCGAGCATGACGACTACGTGCAGATCCTCACCGACATCGCCACCAGGCTCGGTCCGGCGCTGGGCTGGCGGCCGGCCGGCTGAAACAGCGAGCCGGGTCAGGGGCGGTCGCCCGGTAAGCCTTGGGGTCGGTCTGGCCCACCGGGTCTGTCCCCGCCGGCATCGAGCAGGTGGTACCGACGGAACCCGGAATGGCCCACCCCCGTCCGCCCGATCGTCACTGTGTGGAACCGGTCACGCTGCGTCCGCGCCGTGGGAGCGATTCCACCAATCGGCTGATCTAACGTTTCCGGTGAGCGCGGGCTAAATCGTGGTGTTAGCGTCCGAATTCAATCAGGACCGTTCACGACCGATCGCATGCCCACGCCGCAGGCTCGGGCATGCGATCAGTGCGGTCGACCGCACCGGTGCGCCGACCGCAGCTCTCGAACAGTCCTGACTACTGCACGACAGCGCGACAGGCAGATGACAACGGTCATCGGCCCGGGGGAACTGCCGACCCGTCCCCGCGAAAGGACAATGATGTCCGCACGATCAAAGCCGCTTGCCATCACCATGGCGCTGGCCCTCATGGCTATTTCCGTCGGCGTCGTGACCTCGGTTCCGGTCGCGGCGGCGGCACCCGCCTGGACCACCGCATTCCGGGACGATTTCAGCGGTACCGGCCTGCCCAATTCGGCGAATTGGCAACTGACTCTCGGGACCGCGTATCCCGGTGGGCCGGCCAATTTCGGCACGGGCGAGATCGAGGTGATGACGAACAATTCCAACAATGTCGACGTCCGTAACGGAAGTCTGTACATCACCCCGCAACGCGACGCCTCCGGCGGGTGGACATCGGCCAGGGTGGAAACCAACCGGGCCAACTTCAAACCGCCGGCCGGCGGCATCATGCATGTCGAGAGTCGTGTGCAGATGCCCAATGTCACCGGTGCGGCGGCGTTGGGGTACTGGCCGGCCTTCTGGATGCTCGGTAGCCCCAATCGCGCGGATCGGTGGTCCTGGCCTCGGATCGGCGAGTTCGACATCATGGAAAACGTGCAGGGCCTCAACTGGTCGTACAACGTGCTGCATTGCGGCTTCTGGGATGCCACCGGGAACGGGCCCTGTCACGAACCGGACGGCCTCAACAATGGTGGCGCGCCGTGCCTGGTGACCACCTGTCAGGGCGGCTTCCACGTCTACAGCATGGAATGGGATCGCACCGGCCCCAGCGACCAATTGCGGTGGTACATCGACGGCAGGCAAACCCACGCTGTCAACGAGACCGACCTCCCCGCACAAACCTGGACCGATCTGTCCAGTCACGCCGGCTATTTCATCATCTTCAATGTGGCAATGGGCGGTGCCTTCCCGAACAGCCGTCAACTCGGTGGCGGGCCCTACGCCGACACCAAGCCCGGCGTGCCGATGGTGGTCGACTACGTCGAGGTGAAATACGCGGCCGGCTCGGGTTCGCCGACCGTGCCGCCGCCCACCAGCCCACCCACCGGCCACCGGAACCACCGCGCCACCGGCCACCACCGCGCCACCGGCCACCACCGCGCCACCGGTCAGCACGCCGCCACCGGCCACCAACCAGCCGGCCACCGCACCGTCACAGCCTGCGGGTCACCGGGACCACCGGCAGCACCATCACCATCGGCTGGAACGGGTCGGCGAGCGGCAGCTACGACGTGCTGCGCTCCGGGCAGCGGATCGCCACCGTGACCGGGACCAGCTTCACCGACGTTGGCCTGCTGCCGAACACGCCGTACCTGTATTCCGTCAGCGGCGGCGGTGTCACCACCCCGGTGCTGACCGCGACCTTGGCATCCGCGCCGCCGCCGGCGAGCACGCCGCCCGCCAGTCCGCCACCGGCGACGCAGACGACAACGCCGCCGCCCGCATCGGGATCACCCAGCAATCTGCGGGTCGCGGCAACCACCCCGAGCACCATCACGCTCAACTGGGACGGCCCGGCGAGCGCGAGCTACCAGGTGCTTCGATCGGGCATCGCGATCGCCACCGTCGCGACGCCCAGCTTTACCGACATCGGCCTGTTCCCGAACACCCCGTACGTCTATTCCATCCGCGGCAACGGCGTGACGACGCCCGAGCTGACCGCCACCATCGGCTGACGCGCCGCCGCGTCCGAAACCCGTCCGGCCTGTCGGCGCCGGGCGGGTGGACCGACCGAGGCTCGTTCGCGGAGCGTCATCGGGACCAGATGGACCTCCGGGGCGCGATGCTCGGAGAGCAGGATCTCAATGGCCCGCCGACCCATCTCGAAATGCGGGACGGCGACGCTGGTCAGCTGCGGATGCAGCCAGCGCGGCCAGATCCGAGTCGTCGAACGATACGATCGAAATGTCCTCTGGGACAACCAGACCCGCATCGCGACACGCCTGATAGGCACCCATCGCGATCCGGTCGTTCAGGCAGATCAGTGCCGATGGCCGCGGCCGCTGCGCGAGGTAGCCACCGACCGCCTCGAACGCCGGCTCGGGCGACCACGGTGTTGCGATGGTGCCCGCCGTCATCAGGCCCTGCGCGGCCAGGCCTGCTGGACACCGAAGACCCGGTCGCCCGCCGACTGCAGGGTCTGCGGGCTGTCGCCGACGATCACGATGCGATCGGTGTGCCCGTGACGCAACAGGTCTCGCGCGGCCGCGCGGCCGGCCTCCCGCTCATCCGGGATGACCGTCGGTACGGTCCGGGCCCGGGCGGTGCAGTTGACCAGCACCAGCGGGTGCGCCCGCAGCGCGGCGGAAACCCGGATCCTTCTGGTGTAGGTCGATGCGTACAGGAAGCCGGAGACACCGCGGTCGAGCATGTTGTCGACCAGCCGCTTCTCCACCGCCACAGCGCCGCTGGTCTCCACGATGAAGAGCAAGTGCTCGTGCAGCAGCGCGCTGGTGATGCTGCCGCGGATCATCTCGCCGGTCAACGGATCCGAAGCGATGCCGTCGGACAGCAGCCCGATGGTCTGCGAGCGGTTGGTCCGCAAGCTGCGGGCCAGCAGGCTGGGCCGATAGCCGAGTTCGCGGGCCGCGCGCAGCACCCGCTGTTGGGCGTCCGACGGAAATCCGCATGTCGTTCCGACCCGTCGTGACGAACGATGCGGTGGTCCGGGACACGCCCGCCCGCGCGGCAACCTGCGTCAGGGTGACGCGCGGCGTCGGCCCGGTCATCGGGGTCGCCGGCCGACCGGACCCGGTGTCCGGTCCGCGCGAGCGGGTTCGGCGTCGGCCGGCACGGGTGGACCGCATCCGCAGACGGGACGTTGAGAACTGGTTGGGCACACGTTGGCTCCCGGGTTCACGCCGAACACGAAGAATTGCGGTGTTACCGGGGTCCAGGGCAACGGATTTCCTACCGACGATGGTCACGATAGACCCACCGCCGACCTCGGCCTGGTGGTGCCTTTAGGCCGCGCGCGCAGCGCTCGATTCGCACCTCGCGACTGTGCGTCGCGGTGTCCATTCCACCCCGCCGGGACGTAGGCTCAGCCCATGTACCGGCCGGTTGTTCATCCCGGTCGCGCCGGGTCTGGTGCGCTCGTCAGATCGTCGCGGGCAGGCCGGCCGTGACCTCGCCGGCGCGGGCCAACGAGATCCTCGCGATGGTGATCACCGAGTCGGCGATCGATTCGCGGACGCTGCCGGCCGCGTTGTGCCAGATCTGTGCGCGTGAACTGCCGATGACCGGCGCCGCGGTGGTGCTGCAGAGCACCGCCGGCCTGGATCGGGTGGTCGCGGCGACCGAGGGCTGGCGGTGACGGTCGAGGAACTGCAGTTCGAACTCGGCGAAGGCCCAGGGGTTGACGCGCTGCGCCAGGACGGGCCGGTGCTGCGATCGCACCTGGACGCCGCGATCGGACAGTGGCCGATGTTCGCGCCGGCCGCGCTGGCCGTCGGAGTCGCCGCCGCATTCGCGTTCCCGCTGCAGGTCGGCGGGATCCGGCTCGGGGTGCTTGACCTGTACCGGGACACCGCCGGGCCGCTGCTGGACGGCGTGCTGTCCGAGGCGCTGGCCTACGCGGACGCCGCGACCGCGGTGCTGCTGCACCTGCAGGCGCTGTCCAATCCGGCCGCCGGCCTGCATCCTCAGCTCACCGGTTTCACCGCCGATCGGGCCGAGATCCACCAGGCGACCGGGATGATCTCGGCGCAGGCCGGTGTCTCCCTGGTCGATGCGTTGCTGCTGCTGCGGGCCCGCGCATACTCAACGAACAGGACGATGCTGGACGGTCTCCCGGGATGTGCTGGCCAGGCAATTGCGCTTCGGTGCCGACATCGAAACGGACAACGCATGACCAGGCCGGCTGGGCCACATGGTCCAGACCTGGAAGGTGGGCAGTGATGACCAGGCAAGAACGCGTCACCCGGGTTTTCGTGGAATTGGCCGACACGCTGGTCGTCGGCTTCGACGTCATCGACTTCCTGCACACCCTGGTCGAACGCAGCGTCGAACTGCTGGCCGCCGACGCCGCCGGGCTGATGCTGGCCGATCAGCAGGGCAGCCTCGAGGTGGTCGCCGCATCGTCCGAGGAGGCCATGGTCCTGGAACTGTTCGAACTGCAGTCGTCCCAGGGTCCCTGCATGGACTGCTTCACCAGCGGCGAACCGCTGGTGAACATCGACGTCGCCCAGATGTCCGACCGGTGGCCGCTGTTCGCGGCCGCGGCCGCCGTCGCCGGATACCGGTCCGCGCACGCGTTGCCACTGCGGCTGCGCGGGCACGTCATCGGCGCGATGAACCTGTTCTCCATCGCGGAAGTGCCGCTCACGTCCGAGGATGTCGCCCTCGGGCAGGGCATGGCCGACATCGCGACCATCGGTCTGCTGCAGCAACGCCGGGCCCTGGAGCACGACATTCTCACCGAACAACTACAGGCCGCGCTGAACACCAGGATCGTGATCGAGCAGGCCAAGGGCGTGCTGTCCGAGCGGGCCGGAATCTCCCTCGGTGATGCGTTCAACCTGATGCGCGCGCAGGCCCGGCGCACCCAGCAGCCGCTGACCACCGTCGCGTACGCGGTGCTCGACGGCACGATCGGCGTCGCTGATCTGCAGCCGCGATAAAGCTCCCGACCGGCGCCCGATGACGTCGCCGGATTCGGTGGTGCCGGCCATGACGTGCCCGGTCGATCCTGGCCCCGCGGCCGATGACGGTAGGTTCCGTCCCATGGATCCGCGGCTGGTTCGACGGTTCGCCGAACCCGCGCCGGGTGGACGGCCGCCGGACGATTCGGTCGAGGCCGCCACCGAGGGCGCGTTTCGCGCCGATCTGGAGCGGATCAGGTTCTCGCCGTACTTCTCCCGGCTGGCGGCCGTCACCCAGGTGATCTCGCAGGGCGCCGCCGGTCAGGTGGTGCACAACCGGCTGACCCACACCATCAAGGTGACCGCGGTCGCCAGGGCCATCGCGACCGCGGTTCGGTCCGGCGCCGACGCCGCGCTGGCCGAAGAGCTCGGTGGCTGCGATCCGGTCGTCGTGCAGGCCGCGGCCAGCGCGCACGATCTGGGCCACCCGCCGTTCGGTCACCTCGGCGAACGGATCCTGGACCGGATCGCCCGGTCCAGGTTCGGCCTGGCCGACGGTTTCGAGGGCAACGCGCAGACCTTCCGGATCATGACCGAGCTCGACGTGCACGGCGCGAACGGCGAGGGACTGAACCTGACCGCCGCGGTCCGGGCCGCCGTGCTGAAGTACCCGTGGGCGCGGCTGGGCTACCCGCAGCCCCATCCCAGCCGGCTGCTCGCCGCCGCCGCGGGGCGGCGGCATCGGGCCGGAGGGCGCGGGTTCGGCGAAGTTCTCCGCCTACGTGCTCGACGTCTCGGAGCTGCGAGCGGTCCTCGCCGCCTACCCGAAGATCGGCCCGTTGCGGCAGACGGTGGAATGCTCGGTGATGGACATCGCCGACGACATCGCTTACTCACTGCACGATCTCGACGACTTCCACCGCGCCGGAGTGCTGCAGCACGCCTCGGTGGCGGCCGAGTTCCGCACCTGGATCCGGCGGCGGGAGGAGTTCGCCCGCGGGCAAGGGGTGGCGCAGCCGGAAATCTCGGCCGGCAGCGCGGCCGGTGTTCCGCTGCGTCACTCCGTCGCCGAGCGGCAACCGGGCGTCGCGCTGGAACAGCTGCGGCGCAGGCTGCGCGCCCGGGACGGCTGGATCTTCGACGACGACACCTTCGGCGTCGCCGTCGGCCGGGTGGCCACCGACCTGGTCGACGGCCTGCTGGCCATCCCGTTCGACTCGTCGATCGCCGCCGAACGCGCCATCCTGACCTTCACCGGCAGCTGGATCGCGCACCTGGAGGCATCGGTGGAGATGACCGCCGACCCGCCGGTGCGGGCCGGGCACGTGGTGCTCGGCCGGCAGGCCTGGCACGAGGTCGCGGTGCTGAAGTTCGTGCACCAGCGGTTCGTGCTGGACCGCCCCGACCTGGCGATGTTCCAGCGCGGACAGGCCGAGGCGCTCAGCTCGCTGGTGGGCAATCTGGAGTCCTGGCTGACCGATCCGGTGGACGCCGCGCGAGCGCCCGCGGCGGCTGATCGATCTGGTCGAGCTGGCGACCGCCGGCTATCGGCGGGTGGCCCGCGAGGATCCGGAGCTGCTGGTCGGGCCCACCGGGGAGCCCGCCAACTCCCGGGATGACGTCATCCGGATGGGCCGCGGCCGCGGGATCATCGACTACGTCGCGTCGCTGACCGACGACCGTGCCGCGGCCTCCGCCCGCACCCTGGCCGGATTCACCGGGCAACTGTGGGACGCCGGGTCGGGGCTGTGAATGCCGTCGAGATGGAACTGGCGCCGTGAGCAAACGCCGCACCGTCGCCGGCGGCGCCGTCGCCGTCGAGGTGCCGCCGGATCGGCTGGTCGGCTGGGTGAACAGGTTCGCCGGCCGCAACGACGGGTTGACGGCGGTCGCCACCGACGGGCTGACCGTGACCGTGACCGGCGGCGACGGCACGGTGGCCAGCATCGACGTGCCGTTCGGTCCGATGACGGTCGAGCGGCGCGCGAGCCGGTGGAAGCGCTGCTGGCGCACCTGGCGGGGCTCGGTGCGCTCGGGCTGATCCTGGTCCGCGGCGGCGCCCATTCGGTCGGCGTCGCCAGGGCCGGGGTGGTGCTCAGCTCGTCGACCGACCGCGCCTACCTGCAGGGCCGGACCGCGGCCGGCGGCTGGTCGCAGCAGCGGTTCGCCCGGCGGCGGGACAACCAGCGGGCCGCCTCCTACGACAGCGCCGCGACCACCGCGGCCCGGATCCTGACCCCGATCGCCGACGTCGCTGGACGGGCTGGTGCTCGGCGGCGACCGCCGCGGGCTGGCCGATGTGCTGGCCGACAGCAGGTTGGCCGGGCTGGCCGCGCTGCCGGTCCGGACATTCCCCGACATCCCCGAGCCGCGCCGCGCCGTCCTGGACGACATCGCCGCGCGCAGCCTGTCGGTCGAGATCGTCATCCGGGCCGCGCCATGATGGCTGACCGCAGCGCCATGATCGATGAACATCAAGTGCACATCCAAGGAGGGCCGACGTGAGCACACCGACCGTCGACATCGCAGGAAAGATCAACGAGGCGATCGCGCAGGAGCTCGGCGCGCAGCTCTGGCAGGTCGAGGCGGCCGTCGCGCTGCTCGACGGCGGGGCCACCGTGCCGTTCATCGCCCGGTACCGCAAGGAGGCGACCGGTTCGCTCGACGACGCCCAGCTGCGGCTGCTGACCGAGCGGCTGGACTACCTGCGGGAGCTCGAGGAGCGCCGAGCGGCGATCGTCGAATCGGTCCGCGGCCAGGGCAAGCTGACCGACGCGCTCGCCGCGCAGATCGCCGCCGCCGAGACCAAGGCCCGGCTCGAGGACATCTACCTGCCGTTCAAGCCGAAACGCCGCACCAAGGCGCAGATCGCCCGCGAGGCCGGCCTGGAACCGTTGGCCGACCTGCTGATCCGCGACCCGAACCGCGATCCGGCCACCGCCGCCGGCGGGTTTCGTCGACGCCGGGCGCGGGGTGGCGGACGCCGCGCAGGCGCTGACCGGGGCCCGGGCGATCCTGGCCGAGCGGTTCGGCGAGGACCCGGACCTGGTGGGGGAGTTGCGCGAACTGCTGTGGTCGCGCGGCCGGCTGACCTCCACCCTCCGGTCGGCCGGTTCCGCCGCGGCAAGTGGCGACGAGCGGGACGCCGCCAAGTTCGCCGACTACTTCGAATTCTCGCAGCCGGTGAAATCCCTTCCGTCGCACCGGATCCTGGCGATGTACCGCGGCGAGGCGCAGGGCGTGCTGACGCTGACCGTCGACCCCGAGCCGACCCCGCGCGACCCGGCCGACACCGCGCTGACCGACTACGAACGCCGGGTCGCCGTGCGGTTCCGGGTGGCCGACCGCGGCCGTCCCGCCGACCGGTGGCTGCTGGACACCGTCCGGTTCGCCTGGCGGACCAGGATCCTGCTGGCGCTGAGCGTCGACGTGCGGACCAGGCTGCGGCAATCCGCGGAGCGGGACGCCGCCGCGGTGTTCGCCGCGAACCTCAAGGACCTGCTGCTGGCCGCCCCGGCCGGCGCCCGGGCGACGCTCGGTCTCGACCCGGGGTTCCGCACCGGGGTCAAGGTGGCGGTCGTCGACGGGACCGGCAAGGTCGTCGCCCACGACACCATCTACCCGCACCAGCCGGCGAACCGCTGGGAGCAATCGCTGGTCACGCTGGAGCGGCTGGTGAAGGCCCACCAGGTCGAGCTGGTGTCGATCGGCAACGGCACCGCATCCCGGGAAACCGACCGGCTCGCGGCCGACCTCATCGCCCGGTGTCCCGGGCTGATCAAGGTGGTGGTGTCCGAGGCGGGCGCGTCGGTGTACTCGGCATCGGCCTACGCCTCCGGCGAGCTGCCCGATCTGGACGTCTCGATCCGCGGCGCCGTGTCGATCGCCCGACGGCTGCAGGACCCGCTGGCCGAGCTGGTCAAGATCGACCCCAAATCCATCGGGGTGGGCCAGTATCAGCACGACGTCGCGGAGTCCGTGCTGGCCCGCTCGGTGGACGCGGTGGTGGAGGACTGCGTGAACGCCGTCGGGGTCGAGGTGAACACCGCCTCGGTGCCGCTGCTTGGCCAGGGTCTCCGGGATCTCCGGGATGCTCGCGGAGAACATCGTGCAGCACCGGGACAGCAACGGCCCCTTCGCTTCTCGCCGGGAACTGAAAAGCGTGCCGCGGCTCGGGCCGAAGGCCTACGAGCAGTGCGCCGGGTTCCTGCGGATCGCGCGACGGCGACGATCCGCTGGACAGTTCCAGCGTGCACCCGGAGGCGTATTCGGTGGTGCGGAAGATCCTGGCCAGCACCGGCGGCCGGGTCGGCGACCTGATCGGCAACACCGCGGTGCTGCGGGCGCTGTCGCCGGCCGCCTTCACCGACGACACGTTCGGGTTGCCGACCGTCACCGACATCCTGGCCGAACTGGAGAAGCCGGGACGGGACCCGCGGCCCGCGTTCACCACGGCGGTGTTCAAGCGACGGCGTGGAGAAGATCGCGGACCTGCGGGTCGGGATGGTGCTGGAGGGCGTCGTCACCAACGTCGCGGCGTTCGGCGCGTTCGTCGACGTCGGGGTGCATCAGGACGGTCTGGTGCACGTCTCGGCGATGTCGCGCAAGTTCATCAGCGACCCGCGCGAGGTGGTGACGTCGGGCCAGGTGGTCAAGGTCAAGGTGATGGAGGTCGACGAGGCCCGCAAGCGGATCTCGCTGACGCTGCGGCTGGACGACGAACCCGGTGCTCGCGGCTCGGCGCCGCGGCCGAAGGGCAACGAAGCGGCCAAGGGAGCCGGCCGGGACGCGGGCCGGCCGGATCGTAGCCGGTCGGCGGCACCGGCGAAGCGAGGAGAACCGCGCCAGCCCGCAGCGACCGGCGCGATGGCGGAGGCGCTGCGGCGGGCCGGCCTGGGCACCTGAAACACCGGGGGTGACGTCACGCACGCCGGAGGTGGCGCTCCCGCCCGGTAGACTCACGTCACGTGATCACTGCAACCGGTCTGGAACTCCGGGCCGGGACGAGGATCCTGCTGGCCGACACCTCCCTGCGCCTGCACCACGGCGACCGCGTCGGCCTGGTCGGCCGCAACGGCGCCGGTAAGACCACCACCCTCCGGGTCCTGGCCGGTGAGGCCCTCCCGCACGGCGGGACGGTCACCCGCACCCTGCCGATCGGTTACCTCCCGCAGGATCCGCGGGAGGGCGACATGGACGTCACCGCGAAGGACCGGGTGCTGTCCGCGCGCGGCCTGGACGTGCTCGTCGCCCAGCTGGAAAAGGTCCAGATCCAGATGTCCGAGCTCACCGACGCGCGCGAGCTGGACGCGGCCACCGAACGGTACGGCCGGATCGAGGAGCAGTTCTCCGGGCTGGGCGGGTACGCCGCCGAATCCGAGGCCGCCCGGATCTGCTCGAACCTGGGGCTGCCGGACCGGGTGCTGGCGCAGACCATGAGCACGCTGTCCGGCGGCCAGCGCCGCCGGGTCGAGCTGGCCAGGATCCTGTTCGGCGCCCGCGCCGAGGACGGCTCGTCCACCGGGATGATGTTGCTGCTGGACGAGCCGACCAACCACCTGGACGCCGACTCCATCGTCTGGCTGCGGGACTACCTCAAGCATTTCGGCGGCGGCGTGGTGATCATCTCCCATGACGTCGATCTGCTGGCCGCGGTGGTGAACAAGGTCTGGTTCCTGGACGCGGTCCGCGGCGAGCTCGACGTCTACAACATGACCTGGCAGCGCTACCTGGAGGCCAGGTCGACCGACGAGCAGCGCCGTCGCCGGGAACGGGCGAACGCCGAGAAGAAGGCGTCCGTGCTGATGACGCAGGCCGCGAAGCTGGGCGCCAAGGCCACCAAGGCCGCGGCCGCGCATCAGATGGTCCGGCGTGCCGAGAAGCTGATGGCCGGGCTCGACGACGTCCGGGTCGCCGACCGGGTGGCCAAGATCCGCTTCCCGCAGCCGGCCGCGTGTGGCCGGACGCCGCTGACGGCGGCGAACCTGTCGAAGTCCTACGGCTCGCTGGAGATCTTCACCGGGGTCGACCTGGCCATCGACCGGGGCAGCCGGGTGGTGGTGCTCGGGCTGAACGGCGCCGGCAAGACCACCCTGCTCAAGCTGCTCGGCAACGTCGAGAAGCCGGACACCGGTGAGGTGCTGGCCGGCCACGGCCTGCGGCTGGGGTACTACGCGCAGGAGCACGAGACCATCGATCCCGATTCCACCGTGTGGGAGAACACCCGGCGGGCCGCCCCGGACGCGGGGGCGCAGGAGCTGCGGAACCTGCTCGGCTCCTTCATGTTCACCGGTGAGCAACTCGAACAACTGGCCGGCACGCTGTCCGGCGGGGAGAAGACCCGGCTGGCGCTGGCCGGGCTGGTGTCCTCGGCCGCGAACGTCCTGCTGCTGGACGAACCGACCAACAACCTCGACCCGGCGAGCCGCGAGCAGGTGCTGGACGCCCTGCGCCGGTACACCGGCGCGGTGGTCCTGGTGACGCACGACCCCGGCGCGGTCACCGCACTGCACCCGGAGCGGGTCATCCTGCTGCCCGACGGCACCGAGGACCACTGGTCCGCCGATTATCTGGATCTCGTCGAGCTGGCCTGACGCTGTGCTCGAGGTAGCGACCTGCGCTCTACGCACCCTTCATCTCCCATGCGGGTGCTGCAGCGCGTAGATGGCTGACGGTTGGTGTGTAGAGCGCCGGGCGGACCGCGAGCCTGACCGTCCGGACGGTGGCCGCTCGGAAACCATTGAGTGGGACAGTGCCGGGTCACCGGTGGCGGGCGAGCCGGATGTGTTCGATCATGGAACAAGTCCTGACAAACCGCCGATGTGACGAGGCATCCGACTAAGGGGTGGCGACGTGGCCACAGACACCAAGCCTGCTGCGAAAAGTATGAAATCGGCAACGATCAAGAAGGGCGCCCGGATCACGGGCGCCGCTCGTGACAAGCTCGCGGCCGACCTGCGGAAGAAGTACGAGAAGGGCCAGAGCATCCGTGCGCTGGCCGAGGGCACCGGCCGTTCCTACGGCTTCGTGCATCGGCTGCTGCTGGACGCGGAGGTGCCGCTGCGCGGTCGCGGCGGAGCCACCCGCACGAAGAAGAAGTGACCGCGACCCAGATTCCGAGCGGAGTTGACCACGATCTGCTCGACCGTGGCCACGTTGCCGTGCAGTGGAACGGACCGGTGGCGACGGTGTCCCTCAACCGTCCGTCGGCCCGCAACGCGCAGCTCCCCGCGACCTGGGAAGCGCTGGCACACATCGGATCTCGAATTCCGGACACGGTTCGGGTGGTAATCGTCTGCGGCGAGGGGCCGTCCTTCTCGGCGGGGCTGGATCGGGCCGCGCTGTCGCCGGAGGCCGGGTCGCTGCTGGCCGAATTGGTGTCCGCGCCGGAAACCGTGGCCGACGAGACCATCGCGGGTTACCAGCGCGGGTTCAGCTGGCTGTCCGATCCCCGATTCGTCTCCATCGCCGCGGTGGCCGGTCACGCGGTGGGCGCCGGATTCCAGTTGGCGCTCGCCTGCGACCTGATCGTGGCCGCCGACGACGCCCAGTTCCGGATGGCCGAGGTGAGTTACGGGCTGGTGCCCGACCTGGGCGGTACCGCACGGCTGCTGCGCCTGGTCGGATATCAGCGCGCGCTGGAGATCTGCGCCACCGGCCGGCATGTGCGCGCCGACGAGGCGGTGCGGATCGGGCTGGCCCTGGTCAGCGTCCCGGTGGCAGAACTGGACTCGGCCGTTGCCGACCTGGCCGCCGCGATCGTCGAATCCCCGGCGCCCGCGGTCCGAGCGATCAAGGCGCTCATGTCCGGCGCGCACGACAACACCGCAGAGGAGCAGCTGGCCGCCGAACGGGCCGCGCAGATCCCGCTGCTGATCGGGCTGGCCCGCGCACGCGCCTGACACCGGTTGGGGGACGGAGCGGATGAACTACGGCTGTGCGGTCGTCACCGGCGCCGCATCGGGAATCGGCCGGGCGCTCGCCGTTCGGCTGGCCGACGCCGGTACCCGGTTGGTGCTGGCCGATCTGCGCGCCGAGCCGCTGGCCGCGGTGGCGGCCGAGCTGAACGCGACCGCGGTCCCGACGGATGTGTCCGATCTCGGCGCCGTTCAGGCGTTGGCCGACGCCGCCCCGGACGCCGACCTGGTCTGTCTGAACGCGGGCATCGTCGGCGGCCTCGGCGATCCCTGGGACATTTCCGTGGCCGAGTGGGATGCGGTGTTCGCGGTCAACGTCGGCGGCGTGCTGAACGGGCTCCGGGCCTTCGTGCCACCGCTTCTTGCGTCCGGCCGGCCGGCGAACATCCTGATCACGGCCTCGCTGGCGGGACTGGCCGGCTTCGGTGGCATCGGTGCGTACGGCCCGTCCAAACACACCGTGGTGGCCATCGCGGAACAGGCCGCGCTGGCGCTGGCCGGTAGTGCCATCTCGGTGACGGTGCTGTGCCCGTCCCTGGTCAAGACGGGCATGTCGGAGATCGGCGATGACCCGCTGGATGTCGCCGACGCGGCGCTCGCCGCGACGGCGCGGGGCGAGTTCGTGCTCACGCCGCCGGAGTGGCACGGCGCCATCGTCCGGCGAGCCGAGCGACTTGTCGCCGGTCAGCAACCCACCTCGGCGTCGCCGGGCTAGCTGTCACCGGCGGGTCTAACGCAGCAGATCAGCGAGCGACGGGTCGTCGGCCAGCACTCCGTCCAGCAGCCGGCGGGCGATCGTCGGCGACCCGACCAACGGGTGAATGGTGAAGGCCCGCAACGCCTGTTCTCGCGATCGGCCGACGACCGCGTCGATCACCGCCTGTTCGCTGGCCCGGACCGACGCGATCAAGCCCCAGCTGGTGCAGGTCCAGTGGCGCCAGCGGCAGCGGACGGGCGCCGCTGCCGTCGATCGTGCACGGCACCTCCAGCACCATCTCCGCGGGCAGTTGCGGGAGGGTGGATCCGTTGCGGGCGTTGACGATCAACTCGGTCCGGCGATCGTGCAGGACCGCGTCCATGACGTCCAGCGCCACCTCCTCGTAGCCGCCGCCGGCGAGGTCGGCCTCGTCGCGCTGTTCGGTGGGGGAGCGGGTCTCGGCCAGATAGCTCTCCTCGCGGCGCCGCCGGGTGGCCGCCCACAACTGCGGCGGCCGCCTGCGGATTCAGCTGCGGCGGCCGCGTAGAACGCCGCCTGATCCTGCGCGACCACCTCGCCGCGGGTATGGCCGCGTGCCAGGGCGCGGACGAGATCAACGGCCGCGTAGTAGAAGTAGGCGTACTCGTTGGGCAGGCAGCCCAGCACCCGGAGCAGCGGCCCGCCGAAGAGCCTGCCCTCCTCGAAGGATTCCAGCGCCGGGTCATCGGAGAGCAACCCTGGCAGAGCATCTCGGCCGTCCACGCGGAGCGAGCGCAGCCACCCCAGGTGATTGATGCCCACATAGTCGACCTCGACCGCAGTCGACGTCGGGGAGCCGGGCGGCGCGGCTCGCCCTGCGCACCAGGCCGATCGGCGAATCGCAGATGCCGATCACCCGATCGCCCAGCACCGTGCGCAGCGCCTGCGTGACCAGCCCGGCCGGGTTGGTGAAGTTGATCAGCCAGGCGTCCGGGGGCGACGTCGCGGATCACCTGCGCGGCCCGCAGTGCGACCGGCAACGTCCGCAACGCGTAGGAGATACCGCCCGCGCCAACGGTTTCCTGACCGAGCACGCCGGCCTCCAGCGCGCGCCGCTCGTCCCGCACCCGACCGGCTGCGCCGCCGACCCGGATCGCGGAGAACACCACATCGGCGCCGCGGACCGCAGCGGTCAACGATGTCTCCAGCCGGACCGCCGGCCCGGGTGCGGCGGCCAGCACCGCTGCGATCACCGGCAGCCGGGCCGGATCGTCGTCATACAGGACGACCTCGTCGACGCCGATGCCGGGCCGGCGGGCCAGTGCCCGGTAGATCAGCGGTACCCGGAACCCGCCCCCACCCAGAATCGCCAGCCGCACAGCCGTCACGCTAGAGCATGCCTGCGACTGGTGGGCGAGGGTGGCAGGGTGGCTGACATGACGGACTCCGCGACCACCGCCCGCCGCGGACGACGCGCCAGCGGCGCCTGTCCGGCGACCGGGTCGGCCGCGGCGCGGGAGTTCGATGTCGTCATGCAGGGCACGGTCTTTCTGGACATCGTGCTGACCGGGCTGGCCGCGCTGCCGTCGGCGGGCACCGAGATCCCCGCGGAGGGCATGGGGTCCTGCCCCGGCGGCATCGCCAACCTGGCCATCGCGGCCAGCCGGCTGGGCCTGCGGACCTCGCTGGCGGCGTCGTTCGGTGACGACCTCTACGGCGACTTCCTGGTCCGCACGCTGGAGGAGGAGGGCATCGACCTGTCGATGTCCCGGCGGATCAGCCAGTGGCACTCGCCCGTGACGGTGTCCCTGGCGGTGCAGCGGGACCGGGCGATGATCACCCACAGCCACCCGTCGCCCGTGCCGGACGGCGAGTTGATCACCCGAATGCCAAGCACCGCAGCCGGTGTCGTGCACCTCGGGCAGGAGGTGCCCGGCTGGATCCCGGCCGCGCGGGACAACGGCACGCTGCTGTTCGGTGACGTCGGCTGGGACGCCACCGAGCAGTGGTCGACCGACACGATCACCCAGATGGCCCAGCTGCACGCGTTCCTGCCGAACAGCACCGAGGCGATGGCCTACACCCGCACCGACGACCCGAGGGCCGCGTTGATGCAGCTGGCCGACGCGGTGCCGGTGGTGGTGATCACCTGCGGCGGGCAGGGCGCCATCGGCGTCGACTCCACCACCGGCGAGGAGGAGTGGGTGCCGTCGTTGCCGGTCAACGCGGTGGACGCCACCGGCGCGGGCGACGTGTTCGCCGCCGCCTTCGTCGTCGCCACGCTGCGCGGTTGGCCGCTGCGGACCCGGATGGCCTTCGCGAACCTGTGCGCTGCGCTGTCCGTGCAGCAGGTCGGCGGCTCGCTGGCCGCGCCCGGCTGGGGCGACCTGTCCGACTGGCTGAGCCGGGTCAAGGCGCAGGCGGCCGGCGGCTCCCGGGCCGCGTCGGTGCTGCTGCACAGCTACCAGTTCCTGGAGGAGGCGCTGCCGAAGGGCCCGAGCCTGGCGGTCCGCCGGGCGACGGCGACGATCGCCCGGCTCTCCGACGCCTGACCCTGTTCGGCGCCTGACCGTCCGGCGGAGCGCACCCAAGGGCGGCGATCCTATGATCGCTGCACCCCCGACAGACGTGGAAGGCTGGCAGTCACCGATGGTGGAGCACCGTAGCTCGCAGTGGTACGCCGGCACCGACCGCAACTCCTACATCCACCGGGCCTGGATGCGGCGCGGACTGCCGGCGCACGCCTTCGACGGGCGCCCGCACATCGCGATCGCCAACACCGCGTCGGATCTCACCCCGTGCAATGCCCATTTCAACGAGGTCGCCGAGAGCGTCAAGCAGGGCGTCTACGAGGCCGGCGGCATCCCGCTGAACCTGCCGGTGGTCTCGCTGGGCGAGACGCAGGTGCGGCCGACCGCCATGCTCTGGCGCAACATGGCCGCGATGGCGATCGAAGAGATGTTGCGCGCCAACCCGATCGACGGGGTGGTGCTGCTGGGCGGCTGCGACAAGACCATCCCGGCGCTGCTGATGGCCGCGTGCTCGGTGGATCTGCCGGCCGTCGTCATTCCCGGCGGCCCGATGCTGACCGGCACCTTCCGCGGCGTGGCGCTGGGCTGCGGCACCGACGTCTGGCGGCTCTCCGAGGAGGTGCGGGCCGGCGAACTGTCGCAGGAGCAGTTCCTGAAATCCGAATCGTCGATGATCCGCAGCCGCGGGCACTGCAACACCATGGGCACGGCCTCGACGATGGCGGTGGTCGCGGAGGCGCTCGGCACCACCATCCCGGGCCTGGCCGGCACCCCGGCCGCCGACAGCCGACTGCTGGAGGCCGCGCACGAGACCGGCCGGCTGGCCGTCGAACTGGTCGAGCAGGACCGGCGGCCCAGCGGGATCATCACCAGCGGCTCATTTCTGAATGCCATCGTCGCGCTGGCCGCGGTCGGCGGGTCGACCAACGCCGTCGTGCACCTGCTGGCGATCGCCGGCCGGCTCGGCATCGAGCTGACCCAGGACGATTTCGACCGCACCGGCGCCGATGTGCCGCTGCTGGTCGACCTGCAGCCCGCCGGCCGGTTCCTGATGGACGACCTGTACCGGGCCGGCGGCGTGCTGGCGGTGCTGCGCGAGGTGCGGGACCTGCTGGATCCGGCCGCGTTGACCGTCACCGGGAAGCCGCTGGTCGACTACCTGGAGGACGCCCGGATCTGGGACCCGGAGGTGATCCGGGTGCGGTCCGCCCCGTTGCAGCCGCACGCCGGGATCGCCGTGCTGTACGGCTCGCTCGCGCCGGGTGGGGCCGTGATCAAACCGGCCGCGGCGTCACCGGAGTTGCTGCAGCACCGCGGCCGGGCGCTGGTGTTCGACTCGATCGAGGATCTGCACGCCCGGATCGACGACCCCGACCTGGACGTGGACGCCGATTCGGTGCTGGTGCTGCGCGGCTGCGGCCCGCGCGGCTACCCGGGCATGCCGGAGGTCGCGAACATGCCGCTGCCGACCAAGCTGCTGCGCCAGGGGGTGCGCGACATGGTCCGGATCTGTGACGGCCGGATGAGCGGAACCGCCTACGGCACCGTGGTTTTGCACGTCACGCCGGAGGCGGCGGCCGGTGGTCCGCTGGGTCTGGTGCGCACCGGTGACGTCATCGTGCTCGACGTGCCGAGCCGGCGGATCGACATCGACGTGCCGGCGGCCGAACTCGCCGCGCGGGTCCCGGCGCCGGCCGCGGTGGCCGCGTTCGCGGCGCCGCGGCGCGGCTGGGAACGGCTGTACGTCAACACCGTGCTGCAGGCCGACACCGGCGCCGACCTGGACTTCCTGGTCGGCTCCAGCGGGGATCGGGTGTCCCGTGAATCGCACTGACGGCGGACGGTTGTGAAGACGTTCACCGCACGAGGTCGCCGCGGAGCACGATCCACCGGCTGCGCCGAAGGACCGGTCTGGGACGCGGACCGCGGCCGGGTGCTCTGGGTCGACATCGAACGCGGCCAGGTGTTCGAGGGCCGACTTCGACGGACGGCGAGCGGATCGTCGCGACCGCGCGGCACCAGTTCGAGGGCACCGTCGGCGCCGTGGTGCCGTCGGCGGCCGGGGCGCTGCTGGTCGCCGCCCGGGACAGCCTGGTGGTCATCGACGACGACGGCCGGCGCCCGCTGGGACCGCCGCTGCTGCCGCCGGGCACGGCGCGGCGGTTCAACGACGGCGGCTGCGATCCGGCCGGGCGATTCCTGATCGGCAGCCTGGCCCTGGACGACGAGCAGGCCGCCGGCAGGCGGAGGCGCTGTTCCGGCTGGAGTTCGACGGTTCCGTGAGCGACACTGGATGACGATCTGGGCCTGTCCAACGGCCTGGCCTGGTCGCCCGACGGCACCGAGTTCTACAGCATCGACACCGTTCCGGGCATCGTCTGGGTCCGGTCGTACGACCCGGGCACCGGCGACTACGGCGAGCGGCGGGTGCTGCTGCGATATCGACGGTGCGCCCGACGGCATGTGCGTGGACGAGGACGGCAACCTGTGGATCGCCATCTGGGGAGCCGGTGAGATCCGTTGCTACACACCGGCCGGCGAGCAGTTGGCCGTCGTCCGGGTGCCGGCGCCGCACACGTCCAGCGTCGCCTTCATCGGCGCCGATCTCGGACACCCTGCTGATCACCACCGCCAGCAAGGAGCTCACCGAGGAGCAACTCGCCGAGTTCCCCGACTCCGGACGGCTGTTCCTCGCCGACGTCGGCGTCCGCGGGCTGCCGACCACGCCGTGGCGGGGCGAGACCGTGAACTCGAGCACGCACGACACCGCCGCATCCACCGGCGGCCCGGCCCGATGAGCACAGCCGCCCCACCCTGGAGGAGAACCCGTGTACCTGATGCGCATCGGCCCAGCCGGCGCACGAGCGGCCCGTCGTCCGGATCGACGACGACACCTATGTCGACGTCTCGGACGTGGTCACCGACTACGACGAGGAGTTCTTCGCCGGCGGCATCGGACGCGCTGCGGCAGCTGGTCGCCGACCGGGTCCGCGGCGGCGCCGTGCAGCAGGTTCGCCGGTGAACGGATCGGCGCGCCGATCGCCAGGCCGCACCAGATCCTCTGCATCGGGCTGAACTACAGCGACCACGCGGCCGAGATCGGGCCAGGACGTGCCGGCCGAGCCGATCCTGTTCACCAAGTCGCCGAACACCCTGGTCGGCCCGAACGACGACGTCCGGATGCCGCGGGGCTCCACCAAGCTCGACTGGGAGGTCGAGTTGGGCATCGTCATCGGCCGGCGGACCAGCTACCTGGACAGCGAAGCAGGAGGCCGCCGGCGGCGATCGCCGGCTACGTCGTGGTCAACGACGTCAGCGAGCGGGCCTTCCAGATTGGAGCGGTCCGGCCAGTGGTCCAAGGGCAAGTCGGCCGAGACGTTCAACCCGGCCGGGCCCTGGCTGGTCACCCCGGACGAGGTGGCCGATGTTCTTGAGCCTTGGCATGTGGCTGGACGTCAACGGGCAGCGCCGGCAGACCGGGTCGACGTCGACGATGATCTTCAGCCCGACCTTCATCGTGCACTACCTGAGCCAGTTCCTGGTGCTGGAACCGGGCGACCTGATCAACACCGGCACCCCGCCCGGGGTCGGCATGGGCATGAAACCACCGGTCTGGCTGCAGGTCGGTGACGTCGTCGAACTCGGCATCGACGGTCTGGGCACGCCAGCGGCAGACCGTGATCGCGCCTCGGTGAGAGCGTTTGTCGTCACCGGTCCGATGCAGTCGTCGGTGCAGGACGTGCCGCCGCCGGACGCCGCGCCGGGTCAGCTCGTCGTCGATGTCGCCCGGGTCGGGGTGTGCGGCACCGACGTCGAGTTCTTCACCGGCGAGATGGCCTACCTGCACCAGGGTCACGCCCGCTACCCGATGCGGCTCGGCCACGAGTGGTGCGGCACGGTCTCCGCGGTCGGGCGCCGGGGTCGATCCGTCCTGGGTCGGCCGGCGGGTCACCGGCGACACCATGCTCGGCTGCGGGAAATGCCGCCGCTGCCTGGCCGGCCGGCACCACGTCTGCGAGGACCGCTTCGAGATCGGCATCCGCGGCGGCTTTCCGGGCGCGCTGGCCGAGCAGCTGGCCGTCCCGGTGACGGCGGCCTACGCGCTGCCCGACACCATCGACGACACCGCCGGGGCGCTGGTCGAGCCGGGCGGCAACGCGCTGCGGGCGGTCCGGGCGGCGGCATTGTCGCCGGGGGATCGGGTGCTGATCCTCGGGCCCGGGCACGATCGGCCTGCTGGCCGCCCAGTTCGCGCTGGCCCTCGGCGCGCAGGTGCACCTGCTGGGCGTGACGGAGCGATCGCTCGCCTTCGCCCGCACCCTGGGTGTGCACGGCGCCTGGCGGCCGGACGAGATCCCGCCGCTGCCATGGGATGCCGTCATCGATGCGTCCAACGCGGCCGCGCTCCCGGCGCTCGCCCTCGACCTGGTGGAGCCGGGCAAACGGGTGGTGTACATCGGGCTGGCCGGCACCCCCAGCCTGATCGACACCCGCACGGTGGCCCTGAAGGACGTCACCGCGGTCGGGATCCTCAGCGCCTCAGCCGGGTCTGGCCGGCACCATCGAGCAGTACGCCGCCGGTGACGTCGACCCGCGCCCGTTGGTGGCGGCGACCGTCGGCCTGGACCGGGTCGGTGACGTGCTGGCCGGCTGGCGTCCGGACGACGCCGGCGCCGGGCCCGAAGATCCACGTCGACCCGCGCCGCTGAGTCCGCCGATACCAAACGAGGAACTGAAAGGCCCTGCAGATGACGGATTTCACCGGTCTGGTTGCGGTGGTGACCGGCGGCGCCAGCGGGATCGGCGCCGCCACCGCGGAACTGCTGCGAGCAGGGGAGCCCGGGTGGCGATTCTCGACCGGCAGCTGCGCTGCTGCGGCCGATGACGGGTCCGTCCTCGCGGTGCCACTGTGACATCACCGACGCGGCCGGCGTTCTGGCCGGCAGTCGACTCGGTCGCCGAGACGCTCGGCGGCATCGACGTTCTCGTGAACAATGCCGGGATCGGGGCGGTCGGCGACATCGCCGCCAACGACGACGACGAATGGCACCGGGTGCTGGATGTGAACGTGGTCGGGATCGCCCGGGTGACCCGGGCGGCGCTGCCGTACCTGCGCCGGTCGGCGCACGCGGCCATCGTGAACACCTGCTCGGTGGTGGCCAGCGTCGGGGTCCCGCAGCGCGCGCTGTACGCCGCGAGCAAGGGTGCGGTCGCGGCGCTGACGCTGGCGATGGCCGCCGACCATGTGCGGGAAGGCATCCGGGTGAACGCGGTGACCCCGGGCACCGCCGACACGCCCTGGGTCGGCCGGCTGCTGGACCAGGCGCCGGACGCGGCCGCCGCGGCCGCTGCCCTGCGGGCCAGGCAGCCGATGGGCCGGCTGGTCAGCGCCGCAGGAGGTGGCCTTCGCGATCGCCTACCTGGCCAGCCCGCTGGCCGGTTCGACCACCGGCACGATGCTGGCGGTCGACGGTGGGATGGCCGGGATCAAGATCGGCTGATGTGTCGCCGCGCCGTGACACCGGCCCGGCGGATGAGTCCTGGCGGCGGGACGTCAATGCGCCCGCACCGATCCTTCGACGAGATCGAGCACCCCGTCGAGCCGGTCGGCGCTCTGACCGGCGGCCAGGTGCGCCACCAATCCCTCCATGATCAACTCGAGATAGTTTGCCAGCCGGTCGATGTCGACGTCGGCGCGCAGCGCGCCGGCCTCCCGCTGCCGGGTCAACCGGGAGCGCACCGCCTGTTCCAGCTCCCGCTGCCGGGGCGCCCAGGACGTCCGGAACGACTCGTCGGTGCGCAACCGCCGGGCGATCTCCAGCTGGGTGCCGAGCCGGCCGGCGTCGGGCGCGGCGATCATCTCCCGCATCACCTGCACCAGCCCGTCGGCGGCGACGGTGTCCAGCATGGCCTGCGCGTCCTCGACCGCCAGCGCCATGAACAGCGCGTCCTTGTCCGGGAAGTGGTGGAAGATCGCGCCCCGGCTGAGCCCGATCTCCTCCTCCAGCACCCGGACGGTGGCGCCCTCGTACCCGTGCCGGGCGAAGGACGACCGGGCCCCGTCCAGGATCTGCCGCCGCCGGGCCTGCAGGTGATCGGCGCTGACCTTGGGCATCAGCGCCGATCCTCTCCTGCGGGTGGGTCGTCTTCGGTCACCGCCGAGCGGTCGACCGAGGTGTTATGCGGCCCCCGCCAACAGGTTTCGCAGCACGTACTGCATGATGCCGCCGTTGCGGTAGTAGTCGGCCTCGCCGGGGGTGTCGATCCGGACCACCGCATCGAACTCCACGACCCCGCCGGCGGGCTTGGTCGCGGTGACCTTGACCGTGCGCGGGGTGCCGCCCGTCGTTCAGCTCGGTGATGCCGGAGATGTCGAACGTCTCGTCGCCGTCCAGACCCGAGCGTCTTGACCGTCTCGCCCTCCGGGAACTGCAACGGGATGACGCCCATGCCGATCAGGTTCGACCGGTGGATGCGCTCGAACGACTCGACGATGACGGCGCGGACACCGAGCAGCGCGGTGCCCTTGGCCGCCCAGTCCCGGGACGACCCGGAGCCATATTCCTTGCCGCCCAACACCACCAGCGGAATGCCCTGCGCGGCGTAGTTCTGCGCGGCGTCGTAGATGAACGCCTGCGGCGCGTCCGGCTGGGTGAAGTCCCGGGTGTAGCCGCCCTGCACGTCATCGAGCAGCTGGTTGCGCAGCCGGATGTTGGCGAAGGTGCCGCGGATCATCACCTCGTGGTTGCCGCGGCGGGAGCCGTAGGAGTTGAAGTCCTTGCGGCTGATGTTGTGCTCGGTCAGGTACTGCGCGGCCGGGGTGCCGGCCTTGATCGCGCCGGCCGGCGAGATGTGGTCGGTGGTCACCGAATCGCCGAGCTTGGCCAGCACCCGGGCGCCGGCGATGTCCGTCACCGGGACCGGCTGCGCCGGCATGCCGTCGAAGTACGGGGGCTTGCGGACGTAGGTCGACTCCGGGTCCCACTCGAAGATCTTGCCCTCCGGGGTGGGCAGCGACTTCCAGCGCTCGCCGCCGTCGAACACGTCGGCGTAGCTGGAGGCGAACATCTCCTTGTTGATCGAGGAGGCCATCGTCTCCTGGATCTCCTGCAGGTTCGGCCAGATGTCCTTCAGGAAGACGTCGGTGCCGTCGGTGTCCTGGCCGAGCGGCTGGGTCTCGAAGTCGAAGTCCATCGTGCCGGCCAGCGCGTAGGCGATCACCAGCGGGGGAGAGGCCAGGTAGTTCATCTTCACGTCCGGGTTGATCCGGCCCTCGAAGTTGCGGTTGCCGGACAGCACCGAGACCACCGTCAGGTCGGCCTCGTTGACCGCCGCGGAGATCTCCTCCGGCAACGGGCCGGAGTTGCCGATACAGGTGGTGCAGCCGTAGCCGACCAGGTCGTAGCCCGAGCTTCTCCAGATACGGCCAGAGGCCGGCCTTCTCGTAGTAGTCGGTGACCACCTGCGAGCCGGGCGCCATCGTGGTCTTCACCCACGGCTTGACGGTCAGACCCCGGTTGACCGCGTTGCGGGCCAGCAGCGCGGCGCCGAGCATCACCGACGGGTTCGACGTGTTGGTGCAGGAGGTGATCGCGGCGATCACCACCGCGCCGTGATCCAGCACGAAGTCGCCGTACTCGGTGGTCGACACCGGGGTCGGCTTCGACGGCCGGCCGGACGACCCCTCGGCGGCCGACTCCAGGGCCGCGACCACGTCGACGTCGGCGTCCTCGTCGACGTAGGAGATCGAGGGCGGATCGCTGGCCGGGAAGGACTCCTCGCTGGCCTCGTCCACGTTGGTGTGCGGGGTGTCGGCGCTCAGGTCGACGTAGTCGTGGATGGCCTTGCGGAACGAGCCCTTCGCGTCGGACAGCTCGATCCGGTCCTGCGGGCGCTTCGGGCCGGCGATCGACGGCACCACCGTCGACAGGTCCAGCTCCAGGTACTCGGAGTAGACCGGCTCCTTGTCCGCGTCGTGCCACAGGCCCTGCGCCTTGGCGTAGGCCTCGACCAGCGCGACCTGCTCCTCCGGGCGGCCGGTCAGCCGCAGGTACTTGGTGGTCTCCTCGTCGATCGGGAACATCGCGGCGGTGGAGCCGAACTCCGGGCTCATGTTGCCGATGGTGGCCCGGTTGGCCAGCGGGACCGCGCCGACGCCGGCGCCGTAGAACTCGACGAACTTGCCGACCACGCCGTGCTTGCGGAGCTTCTCGGTGATGGTCAGCACCACGTCGGTGGCGGTGGTGCCGGGCGGGATCTCGCCGGTCAGCTTGAAGCCGACGACGCGGGGGATGAGCATCGACACCGGCTGGCCGAGCATGGCGGCCTCGGCCTCGATGCCGCCGACGCCCCAGCCCAGCACGCCGATGCCGTTGACCATGGTGGTGTGCGAGTCGGTGCCGACGCAGCTGTCCGGGTAGGCGATCCCGCCGCGGTACATGACGACCCGGGCCAGGTGCTCGATGTTGACCTGGTGCACGATGCCGGTGCCCGGCGGGACGACCTTGAACTCGTCGAACGCGGTCTGCCCCCAGCGCAGGAACTGGTAGCGCTCGCGGTTGCGCTCGTACTCGAGGTCGACGTTGCGCTCGAAGGCGTCGGCGCGGCCGAAGACATCGGCGATGACGGAGTGGTCGATCACCATCTCCGCCGGCGCCAGCGGGTTGATCTTGTCGGGGTCGCCGCCGAGGTCGGCCATCGCCTCCCGCATGGTGGCGAGGTCGACGACGCAGGGCACGCCGGTGAAGTCCTGCATGATCACCCGGGCCGGGGTGAACTGGATCTCCACGTTCGGGTCGGCGCTGGGATCCCAGTCGGCCAGCGCCTGGATGTGTTCGGCGGTGATGTTGGCACCGTCCTCGGTGCGGATCAGGTTCTCCAGCAGCACCTTCAGCGAGAACGGCAGGCGGTCGGCGTTCTCCAGCCCCTGCACCCCGACAATCTTGAAGATGTCGTAGCTGTTCTCACCGACGGTGAGCGTGTCCTTGGCGGCGAAGCTGTCCTTGCTAGCTGCAGGCACGGGTGCCCTCCTTGCATCAAGAGGCGGCGGCGGATGGATCCTCCGGCGGCGGTGCAGGGGGACCTGTCGGGCCATTGTTTCGCGCCCGTCCGATCGCGGGTCACCCGACCCCGAGCGACCGGGGCGGAACCGGCCTTCGGCTCAAACAGTACGCTTGTCCTGTTAACGCTGGCAAGCCGGGCGTTGCGCGAGCCAGGACACACATCGGCCCCGGATGTCGGGCATCCGGGGCCGATGTCGGGCGGGTCCGGGCGGGTGGCCGCGGACCAGGTTCGAGTTCCAGTGCGGGCGGATCAGGCGAGGTGCCGGACCGTCACTTCTGGGCGAGCTTGATCAGGTAGTCGATATCGCCCGGCTCGAGTCCCTTCAGCAGCGACACGAAGATGTCCGACACCGAGCGGATCGGGCTGACGTACCACTTGCCGTCGACCTGAACGGTCACCAGGCCCGTCCCGATGACCTGCTTGAACTCCCGCTTGATGATGTCCAGCGCCTGCTGGTCGAGACCGTCGGTGCCGACCGCGTCGGACAGGTAGGTGTCGATGGTGTCCTCGTCCAGGGTCACCGCCGGCTGATCGGGCAGCGTCACCGTCATCGAGCTGTTCGCGGGGTCGTACTCGATGGTGGCCGTCTGGCCGTCGGCCGTGAACGTCATCGACTTGATGGACAGCTTCTTGCCGCCGGTGACGTCGCTCTCGGCCCAGGTGACGTTGCTGACATCGATACCAAGATCCTTCGCGCTCGACGACAGATCTCCCGCGTCGGCCTGGTCGATCAGGACCTGGCCGTAGTCGTGCAGCACGCCCATCTCGTCGGGCGGCAGCACGCCGATGACGCCGGCCAGATCGCCCTTGGACGCCTTGTCGACGAAGGTGTTGACGGCATCTTCCGGCGAATTCTGCCCGTTGGCGGGAATCGACTGACGTCGGGTTCGGCAGTCCCGCCTGATGAACGGCGTTGTCGGCGATCGTGTAGAAGAGGCTGACGTACCACTGGTCACCGCGCTTGACGGTGGCCACCCGGATCGGCTGGCCGTCATTCTTGGCGACGGCATCGGCGATGTTGACGGTCTGCGACTGCGGCTGGGCCTGGTCGATCTGATCGCCGAACGCCTGCTTGAAGCTCTCGCTCAGCGGGATGGCCGACGGGTCGCTGGCGACGGTGATGGTGCCGCCGGTCAGTTTGACGATGTGCAGGTGGTCGTTGATCGTCTCGTCGGTGCCGTCCATGGTCAGGCCGGACACGGTGATCGTCGTTCCGGTCATCGAGTCCGCGGACGCCGCCGGGCTGAGCACCTCGAGTCGCTTCAGCTCGGTGATGATGTCGGTGTTCAGGTCGGCGAACAGCGCCGCCTCGGCCGGGTCGAGCTGGTCGGCGAGGCCGATCGGATCGGAGTTGCTCAGCGTCGTGAACAGGGCGGTGACCGACGCCTGCGGGCTGGCCTGGCCGGTGGTTCCGGCGGTGTCGCCAGATGTCCTTGATGGCGAACAGGTAGATGCCGGCGGCGGCGACCAGTGCCACCACGACGGCGATCGCCGTGATGATCAGCGGGGTCCGGTTCTTCGGCGCCGGCGCCGGCTGTTGGCCGGGATAGGGCTGACCAGGACCGTCGGGGCCTCCGGGACCGCTCGGGCCCTGGTTCGGGTAACCCTGCGCCGGATATCCCTGGGTGGGCGCCGGCTGCTGCCCCGACCAGCCCTGTTGGCCGGTCTGCGGACCTGGCTGCTGCCAGGGCTGTGGGCCGGTGGGTTGCTGGCCAGGCTGCCACGCCTGTCCACCGTTCTGCGGCGCGCCCTGCGGTGCTGGCTGCCAGCCTTGCGGGCCGGTCTGCGGACCCGGCTGCTGCCAGCCCTGCGGGCCGGTGGGCTGTGCCCCCGGCTGCTGCCAGCCGGTCTGCGGCCCGGCTGCTGCCAGCCCTGCGGGCCGGTCTGCGGACCCGGCTGCTGCCAGCCCTGCGGGCCGGTGGCTGCGGACCCGGCTGCTGCCAGCCCTGCGGCCCGGTGGGCTGCGACGGTGCCTGCTGCCCACCCTCATTGCCGGGCCCGTACGGGCCGTGCGGCCCGCCCTGCTCGCTCATCGACGTGTCATCCCTTCGGTCGTCCCTGTCTCGGGATCTGTTGTCCCGGACGGCAGCGCGCCATGACTGTTTGTCGTGCACGCTCATTGCGCTCGCAGCGTCCTCGCGGTCAGACCGTGATCAGCGTTCTTGTTCACCGATGGCATGTGGTTCACACAGCCTGCTCACACTGCGGGCCCTAGGAGTCGAATTGCTGCCACCCCGTACATCCCAGTGCCATGTTCCATTGTGACGTGTATCTCAGTCGATTGGTTGCGCCCCCGGACCAATCATCGCTGAAAGTTCGCGTTATTTCTACCCTGCTGTCGGCGAACGGGTGACCCTACCCCGATCGCCAAGGCGCAGCCGCCGCACAGCAGCAGGATCGACCCCGCGGCCATGACGGCCGGCCCGATCGGGTCAAGCCGAACACTCAACCCGGATGCTCCCGCGGTGAGGATGACGATCCCGAACGAGAACACGCCAGCGGCAAGACCGACCAGCGCGCCGAGCAGCCCCGCCGTGCGCCACCACCGCAGGCAGGCAGCGATGACCGGAGTCATGCACAGCACCCCGACGAAAGGCCAACTGGCGACCAGGATCCCGAGAATGCCGTCACCGGCGATGCCCAGTCGATCGACGACCCCGACGATCGCGTAGCTCGATCGGCGCACCGTCCCGGAGATCACCCACGGCAGGAACGATCCCACGATGACCAGGGCCAGCCCGATGCCGGCGATCAGGCAGCTCACCACGCGTCCTCGAAGCACGAGTGCAGGCGGTCCATAGCGGTTGCCGTGTCGCGCACCTCGCCGAGTCGTGGGTCGTTGACGTGGGGGGTGTCGAACACTCGCTCAGTCTTCACGCCGAGTCCAGATCCGCCACAACGGAGGGGTCGGTCAGGGCTATTTGTCTGGTATGCGCGGTATGAGACTGGTGGGTTTGCCGTGACCCCTGGTCAATAGGGGGAACAAAGTGGCATGGTTCTCCTGGCGTGTCGTCTTGACAGGGATCGGCACCCCGCGCATTCCGCTCGCCACCAGGGTCTCGGCCCGGGTCGGCCGCCTGAGGCCAGCAGTTCCGACATGAGCCAGACCGCGAGTCCACCGCGGGGGAGGAGCCACGAGTGTCCGTTCCCACCCGGCCTCGCAGCACGTCATCCGCACCGACCGGCGCTGCTGCGGGCAGCCGGCGTCGGCGTGCCGTCGGACGGCCCGCCCGCACGACCCCGGTCGGCGTTCCGCAGGGCAGAGCCCGCCGGCTGTCCTTCGGCACGGTCGTGGGCACGCTGATCGGCGCGGTGCTGACCGCGGCGCTCGTCGTCGGCGTCGCGGCTCCGGCCGGAGCCGTGCCGCCGCCGCCGGTGAATCCCTCGGACCAGCAGATCCAGGACAGCCAGCAGCAAGCGGCCGCATCCGCGGCCGAGGTCGGCCGGCTGGCCGGCCTGGTCACGAAGACCGAAGGCGACATCGAACGGCTCAAGAACGACATGGAGCTCAAGGCCGAGCTGGCCAACAAGGCCGCCGTCGACCTCCAGGTCGCGCAGTCGGACGCGGCGGCCGCCCTGTCGGCCTCGCAACAGGCCCAGCACGACGCCGACGCGGCCGGTCAGGCCATCGTGGACGCCAAGGCCAAGGCCGCGGCCTTCGCCGCCGCATCGTTCCGGCAGGGCTCGGTGCTCGGCTCGGTCAGCGCGTTCATCGGCGTCGACAGCGCGACCGACCTGCTGCAGCGGCAGGAACTGCTCGGGCAGATGTCCGGCTCCCAGCTCAATGTGATCGCCAACCTGGAGAGCACCCGCACCCACAAGGCCAACCTGGACTCGGCCGCCAGGGCGTCGCTGGACGCCGCGACCGCCGCCCAGGCCAAGGCCGACGCCGCCAAGGTCGCCGCTGACCAGGCGCAGCAACAGGCCCAGGAGTCGCTGGCCAACGGCCAGGACCAGCTGACGGCCCTGCAGGCGCAGCACGATCAGCAGCAGGCGGACTACGGCGCCGCGCTGGCCAACGTCGCGGGACTGCAGAACCAGCGCGACCAGTACAACCAGTGGCTCGCGCAGAAGGCCGCCGAGGAGGAAGCCGCGCGTCAGGCGGCCATCGAAGCCGCCAGGCTCGCCGCCGAAGAGGCCGCCCGGCAGGCCGCCGCGCAGGCTGCCGCAGAGGCGGCCGCGGCGCAGGCCGCAGCGGAGCAGGCAGCGGCCGACCAGGCGGCCCGCGAGGCCGCCGCCGCGAAGGCCGCCGCCGATGCGGAGGCCGAGGCCGAACGGAAGTCCGCGGAGCAGGAGGCGGCGAACCAGGCCGCCCGCAACGCCCAGGAAGCCCAGGCCGCCCAGGACAACCAGCCGTTCTACGCAAGTTGCGATGACGCACGCGCGGCCGGCCTCGGTCCGATCAATCGCGGCGACCCGGGCTACCGCTCGGCTCTGGACCCGAACAACAACGGCGTCGCCTGCGAGGGCACGGCGGCTGCCGCGGCTGCTCCTGCCTCCGACGGGACGTTCTACGCGAGTTGCGATGACGCCAGGGCGGCCGGCGTCGGTCCGATCAACCGGGGAGACCCCGGCTATCGGTCCGCACTGGATCCCAACGACAACGGCATTGCCTGCGAGGGCACCGCGAACGCCGCCGTTTCAACCCCCTCCGTCTCGTCCGGCTCGGGCAGCTCCAGCGACCGCGGTCAGCAGGTCGTTGACGCGGCGATGGCCTACCTCGGCACCACCTATGCCTGGGGCGGCGGGGACTACAACGGACCGACGCTCGGCATCCGGGACGGTGGCGTCGCCGACCGGTTCGGTGACTACAAGAAGGTCGGTTTCGACTGCTCCGGTCTCGCGCTCTACGCCTGGGCCCAGGTCGGGGTGTTCCTGCCGCACTACTCGGGGTACCAGTACTCCGGCCAGCCCAAGGTCTCGCGGGACAACCTGCAACCCGGTGACCTGGTGTTCTACGCCTACAACACGTCCGATCCCAGCACGATTCACCACGTGGCGATCTGGATGGGCAACAACAAGATCCTCGAGGCGCCCAACTCCGGCTCCTACGTCAAGATCTCGACGATGTACTGGAACGGCTTCATCGGAGCTGCCCGCCCCGGCGGATGACGGTTCCCACTGCCGGCCCGGCGCCAATCAGCGCGGCGGTGATCCTTGCCGGTGGACGCGGTCAACGCCTCGGCGGTCTGGACAAGCCGGCGCTGCTGGTTGACGGCCGGCCACTGCTGGAACGCGCGCTCGACGCGGCCCGGGGCCGACCGATCGTGGTCGTCGGTCCACCCCGGGCGTTGCCCGCCGGGGTGCTCGGCGCCATCGAGGATCCCCCGGGCGGGGGCCCGGCTGCCGGGGTAGCCGCCGGCTTCGCGGCGCTTCCGCAACTGCCGGACGGGGCCATCGTCGCCGTGCTGGCCGCGGATCTCCCGGGGATCGGTGCGTCGACGGTCGACCGATTGTCCGCCGCGCTGAGCGCCGAGATCGCCGGGCAGCGTTGACGGCGCCGTGCTGCTGGACCCGGACGGACGTCGTCAGTACCTGATCGGGGTCTGGCGCTACTGTGCGCTGCGGACCGCGATCGGGCGCCGGGCAAGTTGGCACGACGCGGCGCTGCGCGACCTGCTGGCGCCGATCGGCGTCATCCAGGTCCCCGGCTCGGACCGCGAGGCCGCGGATATCGACACACCGTCCGACCTCGGCCGCTGGCAGACCTGAGCGGAATCCAGGGCTTTCACACGCAATCTTCATCGGCCATTCGGTCCGGGGTGTGGAACACGACTGGCAGCATGGACACCGGCCCGTCCCGCGGAAATTCGTCGGGACAACGCCGCATGTCCGGCTGCGGTCACAATGGTCGGGGTGGCAACGGACGATGGGCCGGATTTTCGGCGCGTGTTCGGGGAGATTTCGGTCAGCGACGCAATCTAAGACGCAGTGCAAGGAGGACTTGGTGAGCTCAGAGGTCATGAGTGGGGGGGCCACCGGCGGTATCGGGGCGGTCGGCGCGCACCGGTATTCGGCCGGCTCAGCACACGCCCGCCGGCGACGCTGCGCTGCTGGAACGAACGGTGTTCGAGGTCAAGCGGGTGATCGTCGGGCAGGACCGGCTGGTGGAGCGGATGCTCGTCGGGCTGCTCGCCAAGGGGCACCTGCTGATCGAGGGCGTCCCCGGGGTGGCCAAGACGCTCGCGGTCGAGACCTTCGCCCGGGTGGTCGGTGGCACCTTCAACCGCATCCAATTCACCCCCGACCTGGTTCCGTCCGACCTGCTCGGCACCCGGATCTACCGGGTCGGCCGCGAACAGTTCGACATCGAGCTGGGCCCGGTGGTGGCCAACTTCGTGCTCACCGACGAGATCAACCGGGCGCCGGCCAAGGTGCAGTCCGCGCTGCTCGAGGTGATGGCCGAACGGCACGTCTCGATCGGCGGCAAGACCTTCCCGATGCCCGATCCGTTCCTGGTGATGGCCACCCAGAACCCGATCGAGAACGAGGGTGTCTACCCGCTGCCGGAGGCGCAGCGGGACCGGTTCCTGTTCAAGCTGCTGGTCGGCTACCCGGAGCCCGAGGAAGAGCGGGAGATCGTCTACCGGATGGGGGTCGTCCCGCCCGTCGCCAACCAGGTGCTGCCGATCGCGGAACTCGCTCGGCTGCAACAGGTTGCGGCCAACGTCTTCGTGCACCACGCGCTCGTCGACTACGTCGTCAGGCTCGTCTTCGCCACCCGTACACCGGCCGAGCACGGGCTCACCGAGGTCGCCGGCTGGCTCTCCTACGGCGCCTCGCCGCGTGCCTCGCTCGGCATCATCGCCGCGGCCCGGGCGCTGGCCCTGGTCCGCGGCCGGGATTTCGTGGTGCCGCAGGACGTCATCGACGTCGCCGCGGATGTGCTCCGGCACCGGTTGGTGCTGTCCTACGACGCGCTTGCCGACGGCGTGCCGGTCGAGGTGATCCTCGGCCGCTTGCTGCAGGCCATCCCGCTGCCGCAGGTGAGCCCGTACACGCATCCGGGGGCCGCCTGATGGCCGACAGCCGGCCGCAGCGATCCACCTGGCGGGGCAAACCCGCCGATGACGGACCACCGCAGCACCTGCCCAGCGCCGCGCCCAGCACGGCCGATCCGGCCCGGCTCGACGCGGCGCTGGCGACCCTGGAACTGACCGTCCGGCGCCGGCTCGACGGGCTGCTGCAGGGCAACCACCTCGGCCTGGTTCCCGGCCCCGGCACCGAGCCCGGCGACGCCCGGCCCTACAACCCCGGCGATGACGTCCGGCGGATGGACTGGTCGGTGACGGCTCGCACCACCGAGCCGCACATCCGGCAGACCGTTGCCGACCGCGAACTGGAGACCTGGTTGGTGGCCGACCTTTCCGCCTCCCTCGACTTCGGCACCACCGGCTGCGAGAAGCGCGACCTGGTGGTCGCGGCGGCGGCCGCCGTCGGGCACCTGACCCGCGGCGGCGGCAACCGGATCGGTGCCGTGGTGGCCACCGGCGGCGGCCTGACCCGGGTGCCCGCCCGCGGCGGCCGACCGCATCTGCAGCACCTGCTGCGGGTGCTGGCCGCGACGCCGAGGTCCGGTCCGGGCGAACGCGGCGACCTCGGGGTGGCGCTGGAGCAGCTCCGTCGGCCGCCGCGCCGGCGCGGGCTGGCCGTCGTCATCTCCGACTTCATCGGTCCGCTCAGCTGGGAACGCCCGCTGCGGGCACTGGGCGGCCGGCACGACCTGCTGGCCGTCGAGGTGCTCGACCCGCGTGACCTGGAGTTGCCAGCGGTTGGCCTGGTCACCCTGCTTGATCCGGAGACCGGCCGCACCAAGGAGGTCTCCACCACCGTCGAGCTTCGCGCGGCGTTCGCCAAGGTCGCCGCGGAGCACCGCAACGAAGTGGCGGTCGCGCTGCGCAGAGCCGGGGCCGCGCACCTGGTGCTGCGGACCGACCGGGACTGGGTCGCCGACGTCATGCGATTCGTGATGTCCCGCAAGCGTGGCTGGACCGGGGCCGCGGCCGGCGCCCCGGGCTCGCCCAACGCGGCACGGGCAGGGGAGGCGTGGTGAGCTTCGCGCAGCCGTTCTGGCTTGCCCTCGGCCTGGTGGTGCTGGCGCTCGGCGTCGGCTACCTGATCGCGCAGCGACGCACCCGTCGGCACACCCTGCGGTTCGCCAACCTGGAACTGCTGGAGAAGGTCGCGCCCCGCCGGCCCGGTCGCTGGCGGCACGTGCCGATCGCGTTGATCCTGGTCGGCCTGGTGCTGCTGACCGTGGCGCTGGCCGGCCCGACCGCGGACACCAAGGAGCCGCGGAACCGGGCCACCGTGATGCTGGCCATCGACGTCTCGCTGTCCATGGAGGCGACCGACGTCGCACCCAACCGGCTGGCCGCCGCGCAGGAGGCCGCCACCCAGTTCGTCGAGGACCTCACCCCGGGGGTCAACCTCGGCATCGTCTCGTTCGCCGGGTATCGCGACCGTGCTGGTCAGCCCGACCACCGACCGCAGCGCTGGCGAAACAGGCCATCGCTGGTCTCAAGCTGGACGAGCGCACGGCCACCGGCGAGGCGATCATCTCCAGCCTGCAGACCATCGATTTGTTCTCCAAATCGCTCCCGGGAGCCGCCGACGGCAGCGATCCTGGGGCGCCGCCGGCCCGGATCGTGCTGATGACGGACGGCAAACGCACCGTCGGCCGCACCGAGCAGGAGGCCGCCCAGCGCGCCGCCGACGCCAAGGTGCCGGTCTCGGTGATCGCCTTCGGCACCGACAACGGCTCGATCGTGGTCAACGACGAGACCATCCCGGTGCCGCTGGACACCGAGGCGATGCAGCAGATCGCCGAGATCTCCGGCGGCGACTTCCACACCGCGGCCACCGCCGACGAGCTCAAGTCCGTCTATGCACAGCTCGGCGAGCAGATCGGCTACGAGATCAAACAGCAGGACGTCTCCCGGCCCTGGATGATCGCCGGCACGGCGATGGTGATCATCGGTGCCGCGGCCGCGCTGGCGTTCAGCGCGCGGATTCCGTAGCAGAACCGGTGAGGTGCCTGCCTGGCCCGACGGCGTCGTCGCTGTCGCCTGAGGAGATGATTTCGCCATGACCCAGCAGGCAGCGCGCCTGGTGCGCCGCGTCGAGGTACCCGAGACGGACAGGATCGCCGCCACTGCTGACTACGCGACCGCCTTCGCGGTCGAGGTCGGGAACGAGGACGAACGCACGCCAGAACAGTGGGCCCGGCTCATCTTCGAGGGCGCCCCCACTGCACTGCGATGGTTCGTGACGATCGGATGGAGGTTCGTGCTGGGACTTCGGCTCGGGCCTACGCGATCGCCGGAGTACGTGCTGGGCTGGCGGATTGTCGGCAGGGCAGCTCAGGCGATCACCCTGCGGGCTGAGTCGAAACTGATCGTCGCGCACAAGGTTGTGCTCGCTGCGAACGCACGAGTGACGGTGACGACCTCCGTGCGGTACGAGCGACGATCGGGACGGCTCGTCTGGACCGCCGTCTCCCCCGTTCACCATCGAACCGAGCCCTTGTTGCTGAGCCGAGCGGCAGCGCATGGACCGGCGTCGGCTGAGCGCACTTAGGCGACAACAGACAGCTGTCGACCTGCCGCCCGGCCCGAGTTCATCACCGGCTCGGAGCGAGCAGGTCCTTGGCGCGCGGCGTGCCCGGCCGATGCCAGACGCGGGCGATAGTGTCGTCCCGGCAGCGCGGCACCGGCGGCTGCCCCGCGCCCCGCTGAGGAGATGACGTTGACCGTCCCAGAAACCGCGTCCGGACGATCCGTCCTGGTCACGGGTGGAAACCGAGGCATCGGCCTGGCCATCGCCAGGGCCCTGGCGCAGGCGGGGCACCAGGTGACCGTCACCCACCGATCAGGCGAGCCGCCGGAGGGTCTTGCCGGGGTGATCTGCGACGTCACAGACGCGGCCAGCATCGACGCCGCATTCACCCAGGTGGAGCAGAACCAGGGCCCCGTCGAGGTGCTGGTGTCGAACGCCGGGATCACCGACGACACCCTGCTGCTGCGGATGAGCGAGGACTCGTTCACCTCGGTCATCGACGCGAATCTCACCGGGTCGTACCGGGTGGCCAAGCGGGCCGCCACCGGCATGCTGCGTAAGCGGTGGGGGCGGATGATCTTCATCTCCTCGGTCGTCGGGCTGTCCGGCGGTCCCGGGCAGGCCAACTACTCCTCCTCCAAGGCTGGCCTGGTCGGCCTGGCCCGGTCGATCGCGCGTGAGCTCGGCTCGCGCAACATCACCGCCAATGTGGTGGCCCCGGGTTTCGTCGAGACGGATATGACCCGGGCGTTGCCCGAGGCAGCGACGCATCCGAGATCATCGGCCAGGTGCCGCTGGGCAGGTACGCGGTGCCAGAGGAGGTCGCGGCG
Organism: uncultured Actinomycetota bacterium; assembly: GCA_963695045.1. Lineage (GTDB taxonomy): Bacteria > Actinomycetota > Actinomycetes > Mycobacteriales > Nakamurellaceae > Nakamurella. The sequence goes on along the minus strand of CAVOFW010000011.1, from coordinate 519,518 downwards.
GCCGTGGTCTTTCTCGCCTCCGACGGTGCCGCCTATGTCTCCGGGGCGGTGCTGCCGGTCGACGGCGGCCTCGGCATGGGGCACTAGCAACAGAGCTCGGCCGTGGCCTGCCGGTCACCGCATTTCCACTTTCAACTGGCCCACCCCTTCAAGCATGACGAGGAACAACACATGACCGACCAGCTCGGCAGCGGACTGCTCGCCGGCAAGAACCTGCTCATCACCGGCGTGATCACCGAAGCGTCGATGGCCTTCCACACCGCCCGGTTCGCCCAGGAGCAAGGGGCGAACGTGGTGCTCACCGGGTACGGCCGGTTGTCCCTGGTGGAACGGATCGCCAAGCGGCTGCCGGCCCCGGCCCCGGTCGTCGAGCTGGACGTCACCGACAAGGCCCAGCTCGACACGCTGGCCACCAGGGTCAGCGAATTCGTGCCCGGCCTGGACGGCGTGCTGCACTCCATCGGCTTCGCGCCGGCGACCGCGCTCGGTGGGAGCTTCCTGGAGTGCCCGTGGGAGGACGTCGCCACCACCGTGCACACCTCGGCCTACTCGCTCAAGTCCCTGGCCGTGGCCGCGTTGCCGTTGATGTCGTCCGGCGGGAGCATCGTCGGGCTCGACTTCGACGCCAGGCAGGCGTGGCCGGCGTACAACTGGATGGGCGTCGCGAAGGCCGCGCTGGAATCCGTGACGCGGTATCTGGCAAGGGATCTCGGTCCGCAAGGGATCCGGGTGAACCTGGTCTGCGCGGGCCCGATCAAGACGATGGCCGCGAAGTCGATCCCCGGCTTCAGTGACCTGGAAAACGGCTGGAGCGGGCGCGCGCCGCTGGGCTGGGACACCTCGGACCCGACCCCGGTGGCCAGGGCCGCGGTGGCGCTGCTGTCCGACCTGTTCCCGGCCACCAGCGGTTCGATGGTGATGGTCGACGGCGGGTTCCACGCGCTCGGCTTCGGCACCGAAGAGATCGCCCAGGCGGCCGCCGGGCAGGGCTGAGCCCGGGCAAGGCTCGGCCGGGCGGGTAGCTCAGCTGGTAAAGCGCGCAGTGGCGATCGCTCCGGTCTGGTGGTCGGTCCGACCCGCTGTGTGCCCTCGCTGCGCTGGGGCTCTGTGCGGAGGATCCGGTTGCTCCCAGCAACCGTATGTTCCGCGGGGTCGTGGTCCGGCCCGGTCTGCCGTGGTCGGCCCGATCCGCTGCTACCGGCGGCTGACGGGTCAGCGGCCTGGTGAGGAGAACGGCGATGGCACCGCGGGAAACGGCGGCAACGGCGTCGGCTGCAGCGGCGGAGGGGGCGATTGCGGGGGGCGCGGCGGCCAGGCAGGTGATTCCGGCGGCGGCGGCGGGAATTGCGGGGGCCTGGGCGGCCACGCCGGCGGATCCGCCGGTCGCACGGCGGCCGCGGCAGGGACAGCGACGGCCGGCGTCACCAGCTCGGGCTCGTCGTCGACACTGATTCCGAAGTCGGCGGCCAACCCGCCGAGCCCGGAGGCGTAACCCTGCCCGACGGCCCGGAACTTCCAGGCACCGCCCCTCCGGTAGAGCTCGCCGAACACAAAGGCGGTCTCCGTCGTCGCGTCGGTGATCTCGAACGTCGCCAGCGGCCGGCCGCCGTCGTCGTGCACGGCCAGGGACAGCCCGGGAACATCACCGAACGTTCCACCGTCCACAGACGCGGCAATCAGCACAGAGCCGATCGCCGCCTCCACTGCGACCAGGTTCACCGTGATGACGTCGCTCGTCACCGAGCCCGACGTGGACTTGCCGGCGTGTGACACCGCTCCGGACGCGTGTCGAGGTTGGTTGTAGAAGACGAAGTCGGCATCGTCGCGGACGTGTCCCTGATCGGTGAGCAGCAACGCCGACACATCGACATCAGGAATTCCCGGACCAGCAGTCCAGTTCAGCACGGTCCGCACGGACGATGCCGTCACACCGATGTTGGCACCCTTGCTCATCGAGGTCATGCCGACCATGGTGCAGCGCCCGACCTGCGGCTGCCGCGCGGAGCCTTACCTGACCGCGATCAGCAGGTGTGGCCGGTGAGTGAACAGAGTCGACCAGCCTCGATCGCCGGGGAATCAGTGATGTCCGGGATCCGCCGAGGACCGCCGGGACCGGGATGCCGGACGGCTCCTGGTGCTCGCGTGCGGTGATCCTGGAAGGCGGATCGCGCAACGCCTGCACCGCGGCCGCGACCGCCGAACGTCGACTCTCCCGGATCGCGATTGCCAGCGGCCGCAGCACATCGTCGACCGCGGCCATCTCATAGCTGGTCACGGCTGCGGTGTCCTGACTGTTGGCGACGGCAAGCAGCGCATGCAACGAGATGGACGTCGCGAGCAACGCCGACGCTGCCGACGGAGTGCCGGGGGGAAAGCTGACGGCCTCGTCCAGCATCACCCGCCTGACCTGCTCCCGGGCGCTGCTGGAGCCGCGGGCGACGTCGAGCGCCGTGAGCGATCGGGTGGCGCGTCCAACCGCCGCATCGAGCATTTCGTGGGCCTCTGCGAGTCCGAGGGCGGGATGGCTGGCCGTGTTGCGGTAGGCCCGCCACTGGCCGTCGGCCGGCACCAGCGCGATCCCCGTCGCGGGCAGTTGCACCAGGGCGCCCGCATCAAGTGCCGCGACGGTCAGCTCGCCGCCCAGCGGCAGCCCGCGCATATCGCCCGGGTAGGGCAGCAGCAGTTCGGCAGCGCCACCCTCGCGCAGCATCGGCAGTAGGGCCGCCGACCCTGCGCTGGGCCAACCCGGCCCAGGAAGCCCTGTCGCGTCGGCGATCTCACCGTTCGCGGCGCGGACGCCGGCGCGATGCCCGGAGTCATCGATCGCGCTGAGTACATCGTCGGCGCTCGCGCCGCCCTGCCACGCGGCGGCCCACAGGGCCAGCGTGGTGGCGGCGCGCAGGGTGCCAGCGGAAGACATGAGCGCAACCGTACGTCACCATCCGGGCAGGAGGGCGGTCGTCATCTGGTCGACATCCTGTGGTGATGACATGCCGGGCGCGCTGCCCGCGGTGGGTGGGCCGGCGGGCGTAAGGTCACCCGGCGTGCCCACCAACGGACGAGGCCCCACAGGACAACGTGCCGCCGGCGGCGCAGCGATCCCGAGCGTGGCCGGACAGGGCGCCGGATCATTCGCTGCCCAGCCACTCGACGCGGACCGATATGGCCGTGACGTGCTGGCCGCCGGGCCGCGGAAACGGACCATCCCGGAAGTTCCGGCCACCCCGGACGTGGTCGCCGAGGATCCGCTCTCCGGGTTCTGCGGTGCTGCGGTCAACTGCTCGTCGACCGTGGTCACCCTGGAGGACAGGGCCGGTCGGCGGCGGCTGTTCCCGCTGGAGCCGGGGGCTTTCCTGGTGGACGGTCAGCAGGTCACCCTGGTGCGCCCCCGGTCGGGCCCGCCGGCCACGGCGCTGTCCGCCTCCGGCTCTCGGGTGGTCACGGGGCTGCGGGCGCGCACCGCGAGGGCCGCCCGGATCTGGGTGGAGGGCATCCACGACGCCGCTTTGGTCGAACGGGTCTGGGGCCACGACCTGCGGGTCGAGGGCATCGTCGTGGAACCGATCGATGGCCTGGACAACCTGCCGCAGGCCGTCGCCGAGTTCCGGCCCGGCGCCACCAGGCGGCTCGGCGTGCTGGTTGACCACCTGGTGCCGCGCTCGAAGGAGACCAGAATCGCGGACGCGGTGCTGGCGGATTATGGGCATTCGGTGTTGATCACCGGGCACCCCTACATCGACATCTGGCAGGCCGTCCGGCCCGCGGCGGTCGGCATCAGGGACTGGCCGGACGTGCCGCGTGGGGTGGACTGGAAGACCGGAGTTTGTGCCGCGCTGGGCATTTCCGACACCCGGGAGATGTGGGGCCGGGTGAACGGAGCGGTGCGCAGTTACCGCGACCTGGACACCCCGCTGATCACCGCAGTGGAGCAATTGATCGACTTCGTGGCGACGCCGGGCGAGGACTGAGCTCCGGCGGCATCCCAAGCAGTGGTGCACCCGCCCGCCGCCTCGACCGCTGCCCCGGGACGAGCCCGTCGCCACAACAACCCTGATGTCGCCACACCAGCCGTTGCGACGGCACAGCGTCTCGGACGTTGTTCCGACCACCCTGCGGTTGTGGCGATGCGCGGGGCGGTTGTGGCGATGCGCGGGGCGGTTGTTGCGACACCCGGAGCCGCCCCCGGCCACACCCGGAGCCGCCCCGGCGTCACCGCCCCACCACCAGAATCAGCAGCAGCGGGCTCCCGGGTTGGCGTCCATGGCCGCGTACCGATCCCGCCAGTACTCGCGCTCCGAAGGGACCGGCTGCCCAGGATGCCGGACGGCCAGGTGCTCCAGATACCGCTCGTAGGCGTTGTCGCCCATCACGGAGCTGACCCACCACCGGACCCCGCGAGCCGCCGAGCCGAGCCCATCCAGAACGCCCCGGCTGCCCGGCCGCGCGGCACCCGCAGTCATCAGTGAGCTCCGTGCCCGGACGGGACCGGTGCGTGGCCGGATTCGGCCCACTGCGCAAGCACCTGTTTCTCGGCCGGGGTGGTGAGGAATCCGCTGGCCGCGAACCGGTGCGACGGCAGGTCCGGCTCCTCGGTGATCGGCATCCCACCGGCCCGGATGGACCGGATGCAGACCACCAGCGCGGCGAGCACCACCACGATCACCAGCGAGACGAAGATGATCGACAACGTCCCTTGCACCAACGTATTCCGGACCACCGCATCGATCGCCGCCGGGCTGCTGGCCGTGCCGAAACTCTGCGCCCCGGCCGCCTGGGCGGTGGCAAACGCGTTGTGCTGGGCGAAGTATCCGATCGCCGGGACCGGCGAGAAGATCTTCTGGTAGGACGCGGTCAGCGTGACGATGAGGTCCCAGACCAGCGGCACGCCGGGGATCCAGGCCCACTTGTAGACCCGCTTCTTGATCAGCACGGTGAACACGACGGTCAACGCGATGGCGGCCAGCAGCTGGTTGGCGATGCCGAACAGCGGGAAGAGCGTGTTGATCCCACCCAGCGGGTCGGTGACCCCCATCAGCAGGATCGCCCCCCAAAAGATCACCACCAGCAGCGAGCAGGTCCACGCACCCACCCGCCAGGACGGATCCCGGAACTTGCGGGCTCCGGGGATGTTCCCGATGGAATCCGACAGCATGAACCGGGCCACCCGGGTGCCGGCATCGACCGTGGTCAGGATGAACAGCGCCTCGAACATGATCGCGAAGTGGTACCAGAAGGCCTTGAGCCCGACGCCGCCCAGCACCTCGCTGAGCACCTGCGACATGCCCATGGCGAGCGTCGGGGCGCCGCCGGTGCGGGAGATGATCGACTCCTCGCCGACGTCCTTGGCGGCCTGGCTGAACAGGTTCGCGCTGACGTCCGCACCGTGCAGCCCCAGGCTGTTCACGTAGGCGGCCGCCGACTCCGGCGTCCCACCGGTCAGGCCCAGCGGCGCGTTCATCCCGAAGTACAGGTGCTGGTCGATGATGACGGCGGTGACCAGCGCCATGATCGCCACGAACGACTCGGTCAGCATCGCGCCGTAGCCGATCATCTTCAGCTGGCCCTCCTTCTCGATCATCTTGGGCGTGGTGCCCGAGCAGATGAGCGCGTGGAAGCCGGACAGCGCACCGCAGGCGATCGTGATGAACAGGAACGGAAACAGCGACCCCGCGAACGCCGGACCGTTGCCCTCGATGGCGAACGAGCTGACCGCCGGCGCATTGACCACCGGCCTCGCGATCAGGATGCCCACCGCCAGCAGCGCGATGGTGCCGACCTTCATGAAGGTCGACAGGTAGTCCCGGGGCGCGAGCAGCAGCCAGACGGGCAGCACCGACGCCGCGAAGCCATAGATCAGCAGGCCCCAGGCGATGGTCACCTTTCCGAGGGTGAACCATTCCTGGCCCCATTCCGTCTCGGCCACCCAGCCGCCGGAGATGATCGCGAGCAGCAGCAGCGACACTCCGATCAGGGACACCTCGGAGACCCGGCCGGGCCGCAGAAAGCGCAGGTAGACGCCCATGAACAGGGCGATCGGGACGGTCATCAGCAGGGAGAACACACCCCAGGGGCTCTCGGCCAGCGCGTTGACCACGACCAGCGCCAGCACGGCGATGATGATGATCATGATGATGAACACACCGATCAACGCGGCAACGCCGCCGACCGCGCCGAGCTCGTCCCTGGCCATCTGGCCGAGGCTGCGTCCCCGGCGACGGGTGGAGAGCCACAGCACCAGGTAGTCCTGCACGCCGCCGGCCAGCACCACCCCGATGATGATCCACATCGTGCCCGGCAGATAGCCCATCTGCGCGGCCAGCACCGGCCCGACCAGTGGCCCGGCGCCGGCGATCGCCGCGAAGTGGTGCCCGAACAGCACCCTGCGGTCGGTCGGGTCGAAATCCTTGCCGTTGGCGTAGGTTTCGGCCGGCGTCGCGCGTTCGTTGCGCGGTTTGACGACCTTGTACTCGATCAGCCTGGCGTAAAACCGGAACGCGATGACGTACGTGCACACCGCCGCGAGGACGAACCAGACGGAGTTCACCTCCTCGCCCCGGATGATCGCGACGATCGTCCAGGAGACCCCGCCGAGGAGACCGATGATCAGGTAGGCGACCCGGGCGGCCGGGGTGAGCGGCGTGCGTTGTCGGACCGCCACCGGGGGTTGGTCGGGGTCGGTGCGGATGAGTTCGGCGTCCGTCGTCATGAGGGAGCTCCCAGCGTGCAGTACCGGCCGCGCTCCGTTGATCGAGGCCACTTCGGCCGGGCGTCTGGTGACCCCCGGCCCGGCAATAACGTCATGTAACTCCGCGATGACGCAGCGTTACTCGCGCTCTCACCGTGGCACGGCTGGCCGGTTCCCGCCCCCCAACGTGGTCGACCGTCACCGGATCGTGAGAAACCTGTCGGAGCGTGCTCGCGGAATCTCGTTCGGGTGGGCTGAGTCACGTCCTGATCACGAAGCCCGAATTGCCTTTAATGCACCCAGTCGCCGCTCGCGCCTCTGGCAGGATGAATTTATGTCCGCATGGGTCTGGTTCGCCGGCGCAATACTGCTGGGGATCGCAGAGGTACTTGGCGCGGAGTTCGTGCTGCTCATGTTGGGCGGCGGCGCGCTGGTGACGGCCGGTTTCGCCCTGTTCTTCCCCGAATTGCTGTGGTTGCAGTTGCTGGTCTTCGCGCTCGCCTCGGTGGCCCTGGTGCTGGGCCTGCGGCCGATGCTGCTGCGCAAGTACTACGAGCCGTCCAAGATCCGCACCGGGATCGAGGCCATCATTGGGTCGAAGGCCACCGTCGTGTCCACCGTCGATGCGGACGGCGGGCAGGTGAAGATCGGCGGGGAGGTCTGGTCGGCCGTCAGCCTGGAGGGCCATCGGGCCCTGCCGCCGGGCACGTCCGTCACAGTTGTCGAGGTCCGCGGAGCTACCGCGGTCGTTATTTGGGGGCCATAGCAATCATGGATCCGGTACTGATCGTCGCCATCGTCGTCGTCGTCCTGATCGTCGTCGTGCTCTTCCGCTCGGTGAAGGTCATCCCGCAGGCGCAGGCCGCCGTCATCGAACGGCTCGGCCGGTTCAACAAGGCCCCCAGCGCCGGGCTGGTCTGGCTGGTGCCGTTCCTGGACCGGATCAGAGCCCGGATCGACCTGCGCGAGCAGGTGGTCTCGTTCCCGCCGCAGCCGGTGATCACCGAGGACAACCTGACGGTGTCCATCGACACCGTCGTGTACTTCCAGGTCACCGACCCGCGCGCCGCGGTCTACGAGATCGCCAACTACATCGTCGCCGTCGAGCAGTTGACCACCACCACGCTGCGCAACGTGGTCGGCGGGATGAACCTGGAACAGACCCTGACCAGCCGCGACTCGATCAACGGGCAGCTGCGCGGGGTGCTGGACGAGGCCACCGGCAAGTGGGGCATCCGGGTCGCCCGGGTCGAGCTCAAGGCGATCGATCCGCCGCCCTCGATCCAGGAGGCGATGGAGAAGCAGATGCGCGCCGACCGGGACAAGCGGGCGATGATCCTGAACTCCGAGGGCCTGCGGGAATCGTCGATCAAGACCGCAGAGGGCCAGAAGCAGGCCGCCGTGCTGACCGCGGAGGGTGCCAAGCAGTCCGTCCATCCTGGCCGCGGAGGGCGAACGGCAGTCCCGCATCCTGCGGGCGCAGGGCGAACGGGCCGCCCGGTACCTGCAGGCGCAGGGTCAGGCCAAGGCCATCGAGAAGGTGTTCGCCGCGGTCAAGGCCGGCAAGCCGACGCCGGAACTGCTGGCCTACCAGTACCTGCAGACCCTGCCGCAGATGGCGCAGGGCGACGCGAACAAGGTCTGGATGATCCCCAGCGACTTCTCCAAGTCCCTCGAGGGCTTCGCCCGGATGCTGGGCACCAAGGGCGACGACGGGGTCTTCCGGTACGAGCCACCGAAAGACGATCCGGCCGACGCCGACAAGCCACGGCCCGGGGACATCGACGACGACGTCGCCGACTGGTTCGAGGGCACGTCGGCCGCCGAGGTGGCGGCGGCCGTGCGGCAGGTGGAGCGCGAGGCGATGGTCACCATCGAGCAGCAGGACGCGGCCAGGACGGCGGCGTACCGCAACCCCGGCGGCGAACTGCCGGCGGCTCCGGAGCGCCCAGCAGTGCCACCGGCACCCGGTGGTCAGGGCAGGCCGCAGGGCCAGCAACCGCCGCCGCAGCAGGGTGGCTACCCGACCCAGGGTTACCCCGGCCGGGACGATCCGACGGGACCGCCGCCTGGATACCCCCCGTACCAGCCCCCGGAACCGGGTCAGTACAGGCCTGGCCAACGCTGAACCGTGGCAGTCCCGCAGCCGCTGGCCGTGGTCGGCGCCGGACGGCTGGGCTCGGCGATCGTTGCCGCGCTGCGGGCAGCGGGAGTGCCGGCCTCCGGCCCGCACGGCCGCGGGTATCGCGGAGTGGCTGACGCGGTCGTGCTGCTCTGCGTGCCCGACGATGCGATCCGCGGTCGCCGCCGCCTGCGTCGTGCCGGGCCCGCTGCTCGGGCACTGCTCCGGCGCCTCCGGCCTGGACGTGCTGGGCGAGCGGGAGGGATTCAGCCTGCACCCGCTGATGACGGTCACCGCGCGACGGCGCCGACTTCACCGGCGTGCCGGCCGCGATCGCCGGATCGACGGAGCGGTCGCTGGCCGCGGCCCAGGCACTGGCCGACGCCCTTGGCCTGCTCCCGGTGCGGGTCGCCGAGGCCGACCGGGTGGCCTATCACGCGGCCGCATCGTTCGCGGCGAATTTCCTGGTCACGGTGGAAAGCGCTGCGGCGCAGTTGATGTCGACGGCCGGGCTTGGACCGCGACGTGCTGCTTCCGCTGGCCAGGGCGGCCCTGGAGAACTGGGGTCGCACGCGGTCCCGTCGGCGTTGACCGGGCCGATCGCCAGGGGCGATCAGCGGACCGTCGCGCGGCACCGCGAGGCGGTGCGCGACTCGCGCCCCCGAGCTGCTGGAGCTCTTCGATGCGCTGGTCGGGGCCACCGAGCGGCTGGCCAGGGCAAATGAGACTGCGCGGAACCCGGTCGCCGCGGACCCGGTAGGGTCCGCCGAGCCCGGAACAACGAGCGCCGACCCGGTCGGTGCCGATCTGACACAGGAGCCCAACCGCCGATGACGACCGCGACCAGCCCGACCGTGGCATGAGGGCAGCAACTGCGCAGCCGGCAACGTCGCGGACGGCGACCGTGCGGGTGGTCACTGTCAGGGCGGCGGCATGAGAATCGTTCGCACTGTCGCCGACCTGCGCCAAGAGCTGCGCCCGTACCGAACCGGCGGGTCGATCGCGTTGGTGCCGACCATGGGCGCCCTGCATGACGGTCACCTGCAGCTGGCCCGGCGGGCCAGGGCGGAGAACGACGTGGTGGTGATGTCGATCTTCGTCAACCCCACCCAGTTCAACGATCCCGCCGACCTGAACGCCTACCCACGGGACGAGCAGGCCGACACCGAGCTGGCTGCGAGTGCCGGCGTCGATCTGCTGTTCATGCCGGCCGCGGCCGAGGTCTACCCGCCGGGATTCAGCGCGACCGTGCAACTGCACGGGCCGATCGTGGAGACGCTGGAGGGTGCGCGCCGTGGTGTCGGGCACTTCCAGGGCGTCACCACCGTGGTCAGCAAACTGCTCGGCATGGCCCAGCCCGACCGGGCCTACTTCGGCCAGAAGGACGCCCAGCAGGCCAGGGTGGTGCGGGCCCTGGTCGCCGACCTGAACATCGACACCCGGATCGTCACGGTGCCCACCGTCCGGGAACCCGACGGGCTGGCGATGTCCAGCCGCAACCGCCGGCTGAACCCGCAGGACCGGGAGCGGGCCGTCGCAGTGTCGGCGGCGTTGCTGGCCGCCCAGGCGGCGGTGCGGGCGGGGGAGCGCGACGCGGCCGCGGTGCTGGGCGCCGCCGCCGAGGTGCTGGCCGGTCGCGGCATCGAGCCGGAGTATCTTGCCCTGGTCGACGCCGAGACCTTCCTTCCGGTCGAGGTGCTCGGCGCGTCGCCGGCGATCCTGGCGGTCGCCGCCGACCTCGGCGGCACCCGGCTGATCGACAACATGCCGATCGAGCCGCCCGCCGCCGGGCAATCCTGATCATCGGTGCCCGCGCCGGCTCCGGCCGGGTGGAGTCCGTCACATCGGTGTGTGCTGCCGGGCCGGCCGGTGGTAGCAATGGTCTTGATCGGGTCGGCAGCGCGTCGCCCAAGCATCGACGTCAGGGCCTTGACCGACCACCGTTCGGGTTGACCAGCAGGGCGCAGCGGTAGCAAAGGAGCAGCCGATGTCCACTCGTCCGACCCTGCCGGCGGGTCGCCGGCCGATCACGATTCCCGGCCTGTTCGAGATGAAGCGGTCCGGCCGGCCGATCGTCATGGTGACCGCGTACGACTATCCGAGCGCCCGCGCCGCCGAGGCGGCCGACGTCGACATGGTGCTGGTCGGAGATTCCGGCGCGCAGACGGTGCTGGGATACCCCAGCACCGTCGCCGTCAGCACCGACGAGATGCTGATGCTGACCAAGGCCACCCGCCGCGGCGTCGAGCATGCGTTGCTGGTGGCCGACCTGCCGTTCGGGTCCTACGAGGTCAGCGACGAGCAGGCGATCGCCACCGCGGTCCGGTTCGTCAAGGAGGCCGGCGCGGACGCGGTCAAGCTGGAACGCGGCGACGCCAGTTCGATCAGCCGGGCCAGGGCCATCGTCGGCGCCGGGGTGCCGGTGGTCGGCCACGTCGGGCTCACCCCGCAGTCGGCGACCTCGCTGGGCGGTTATCGCGCGCAGGGCACGAACGGCCGAATCCGCGTTGCGGATCGCCAGCGGCGCCATCGGCCTGCAGGAGGCCGGGTGCTTCAGCATCGTCTTCGAGGCGGTGCCGAGCGCGCTCACCGTGGAATTGATGACCCAGATGACGATCCCGGTCATCGGGATCGGCGCCGGCCCGGCCACCGACGGGCAGGTGCTGGTGTTCCACGATCTACTCGGCATCCGGGAAGGTACCGGGGCGAAGTTCGTCCGCCGCTATGCCGACCTGCTGGACGCGATGTCCGACGGGGTCGCCCAGTACGCGGCCGATGTCCGAGCCGGGGTTTTCCCGGCGGCCGAGCACGGCTACGGCATCGACCAGGCCGAGCTCGCCAGGTTCCGCGCGCTGCGCAACGGGCATGCCACCGCCGCCGTCCCGCTGACCCGGTCCGGCACGTGAGCGCTGCCCCTGCGCAGGATCAGTCAGACCCAGGACGTGACGGGAGTCGACCAGATCGACCAGGGGATTGGACCCAGGGGATTGACCCAGGGGATGTTCGACACAGGGGAATTCACCGCAGGGGAGTTCGATGCCCAGGCCGTGATCGCGCTGGCAGCGGCCCTGGTCCGGCAGCGGACCGTCAACGAGACCGGCGCCGAGGTCGTCGAGGCCCCGGCGGTCGCCCTGGTCGCGCGAGGTGATGCGCGACTTCGGCTGGGCGGTCACGGTGACCGAGGTGGCGCCGGGACGGCCGTCGGTGGTGGGCGTCATCGACGGGTCGGCGCCGGGCCGCACCCTGATGTTCGAGGGGCACGTCGACGTGGTCACCGAGGGCGACCCGGCGGCGTGGTCGTTCTCCCCGTACTCCGGTGAGGTTGTCGACGGCCGGCTGCTCGGTCGCGGCTCGGCGGACATGAAATCCGGGGTGGCCGCGATGATGCACGCCGCCCGGGCGGTCCAGCTGGCGGGCTTCGCCGGCCGCCTGGTGATCGGCGTGCTCGCCGACGAGGAAGGAATGATGCTGGGCGCCAAGCGATTTGCCGCGGACCTGACGGCCGGCGCCATCCCGGGGGTCGATCGGGTGGACGGGGTGATCGTCTGCGAACCCGAGGGCGGTGAGGTGTGCCCGATCGTCCAAGGGTGCGATGCGGATCGCGATCGAGTTCACCGGGGTGATGGCGCACGGCGCGATGCCCACCATGGGCCGAAACCCGTTGCCCGCCATCGGTTCGCTGTTGATCGCGCTGGCCGAGATCGAGCGCGGCTATCAAGCCCAGGTCGGCACCCACCCGGTGCTGGGCGACTTCTACCTGACCCCGACGGTGCTGACCGCCGGATCGATGGACCAGATCAACGTCATCCCGGCGACGGCCGGGCTGGCGCTCGACGTCCGGACCGGGCCCGGGGTCGACCATCCGGGCCTGATCACGCTGCTCACCCGGCTCGCCGACAGCCTGGCCGACGAGCACGGGCTGCGCGCCGAGGTGACGGTGCTGGACGACCGCCCGCCGGTCGACACCCCCGTCGACTCCCCGGTGGTGCAGGCGATGCTGGCCGGCCACCTCGCCGCCACCGGGACCGCCGCGGTGATCGGCGGCGTGCCGGGCACCACCGACGGCACGATCCTGACCCGCGACGCCGGTCTGCCGACGGTGGTCTACGGCCCGGGCGGCAAGTGGATCGCCCACCAGGCCGACGAGTACGTCGAGGTCGCCGACATCCTGACCTGCACCCGCGCCTACATCGCCGCGGCCCGGCACTTCCTCGGCGGCGCCCGCATGACGGCCGCCGCCCGGCGTCGCGGTCGCCGGTCCGACCAACTCGCTGATGGACGTCGCGGGACTGCGGGTCGGCCAGCACACCGCGATCGGTGACGGCTTCCGGACCGGCACCACCGTTGTGCTGGCGCCGGACGGCGGCATGGTCGCCGGGGTGGACGTCCGCGGCGGCGGCCCGGCCACCCACGAGACCGATCTGCTCGAACCCACCGCGTCCGTCGAGCGGATCCACGCGCTGGTGCTGACCGGCGGCAGTGCCTACGGGTTGGCCGCCTGCACCGGGGTGATGCTCGGACTGGCCGAGCAGGGGATCGGCCTGCCGGTCGGGCCGAACCCCGGCGAGGTGGTGCCGCTGGTGCCCGGTGCCGCGCTGTTCGACCTGGGCCGGGGCGGCGATTTCCGGGCCCGCCCGACGGCGGAGTTCGGCGCCGCCGCGCTGGCCGCCGCCGGCGTCCGGACAGCGCCGGTGCGAGCGGTCAGGCACGGGCGGCAGGCGTCGCGCAGGGCAATGTCGGCGCCGGAACGGGCGCGGTGACCGGCAACCTCAAGGGCGGCATCGGCACCGCGTCGATCGTGCTCGACGGCGGTGGCAACGGGGGCGTCACGGTGGCCGCGCTGGTCGCCGTCAACGCCGCGGGCTCGCCGATCGACCCGCGAACCGGTGAGCTGCTCGGGGCCCGCCTGCTGCTCGCCGAGGACGGCCCGGCCCTGCCGATCCCGGATGACGACGCGCGCCGAAGCGCTGCTGGAGATCACCGCGCCGCGAGCGCCCAGGATGACCTTCGCCGGCGACGTCATCGGCAACACCACGCTGGTGGTGGTGGCGACCGACGCCGCGTTGACCAAGGCGCAGTGCACCAAGTTGGCCGCGGTGGCGCAGAACGGACTGGCCAGGGCGCTGAACCCGGTGCACACCATGTTCGACGGGGACATCGTCTTCGGTCTGTCCACCGGGTCGGCCGGCGTGCCCGGACCCGGTCGGTTTCCACCGGATCACCGTGGCCGGGGCCGATGTGGTGACCAGGGCGATCGTCCGGGCGCTGCTGGCCGCGCAGACGTCGACGACACCGGCCGGCAGTTGGCCGTCATGGTCGGATGTGGTCGCCGGGCCGCGCCCGCTGACCGGCTGCCGACCCTCGGGCGATGATGGTGGGCGTGGACGGGTGGCGGATTGCCGGGCGCTGCTGCGCGGTGGTCGGCTGGGTGTTGTGGGTCGTGGTCCAGGTCGTCAACGACGATCCCTTCCCGCCGGAGATCTCGCTGTCCCAGTACGGCCTCGGCGGCGCCGGCTGGCTGTTCTCGGTCTGGGTCGATCGTGCTCGCCGCCGGTCCGTTGCTGTTGTTGCGCTACCGGCCGGTGCCCGGTCCGGCGCACGCGCTGGTGCTGATCGGGTTCCTGGGCACCGTGGTGATGGCCGCTGGTCCGCACCGACGAGGGCGCCCCGCAGATGACGGCACACGCGAAGGTGCACATGGCCGCGGCGGTGCGTTGCCCTGGTCTTCCTGCCGCTGGGCATCCTGTGGCTGCGTTGCGCTACGCACGGCGCCGGTGGTTCCGGCTCGGCCTGGCGATCGTCGCGGTCGGAGTGGTGGTCGGCGTGCTGCTCCTGCTGGCGGCCGCCGGGCTGGACACCGCCGGACTGGGGCCGGCGCGGTCCTGGGCGTTGTGGCAGGGCACGTTGATCGTCATCGAGATGCTGCTGGTGACCGTGTACGCCGCGGTGATCGAGACCGTTGATCCGGGTTCGGTTCGTGGCGTTGTGGGCACACCGGTAAAGTCAGCGCTCCAGTGAGCAGGCAGCACGATCCGGGCTGTGATTTCCGCCGCCTGCGGTCTGACCTGGAAGTCGTCTGCGGCACAGCAGCGTTGAATTGTTTAGAACTAACAACAATTGAAGGCACAACCCGAGGGAATGACGATGACCAACCCGAGCACGTCCCGTTCGCACCGCCCGCCGCCGGCCGCATGTCGTGGTCGTCGGCGGCGGTTTCGGTGGCCTGACCACCATCAAGGCGCTGGGCAAGTCGGATGTCGACATCACGCTGATCGACCGGCACACCTACAACGCGTTCCAGCCGCTGCTCTACCAGGTGGCCACCGCCGGCCTGAATCCCGGCGACGTGACGTTCTTCCTGCGGGCCACCCGGATGTCGCAGAAGAACGTCAGCTTCCGGCAGGGCGAGGTCACCGGCATCGACACCGCCGAGCAGCTGATCACCTTCCACGACGGCGGCACGATGGACTACGACTACCTGGTCATCGCCTCCGGGGCCACCACCAACTACTTCGGCACCAAGGGTGCCGAGGAGAACTCCCGCGCCATCTACACCCGGCAGCAGGCGCTGCGGCTGCGGGACGAGATCTTCACCAACCTCGAGCACGCGGCCGCCTCCAACACCACCGAGGACCTGGCCATCGTCGTCGTCGGCGCCGGCCCGACCGGGGTGGAGATGGCCGGCGCGCTGGCCGAGCTGCGCAACGACGCGATGGCGTCGATCTACCCCGAGCTGGATCCGCGGCGCACCCACATCGTGCTGGTCGAGATGGCCGACAAGGTGCTCGCGCCGTTCGCGCCGTCGCTGCGCGAGTACGCCGCGAAGGCGCTGCGCGAGCGCGGCGTCGAGCTGCGGCTGAACACCTCGGTGGCCGAGGTCACGCCGGACGGTGTGCTGCTCGGCGGCGGGGAGTTCCTCAAGGCCGGCGTGGTGATCTGGGCGACCGGTGTCGCGGTGCCGAAGGTCGTCGGCACCTGGGGCCTGCCGCAGGGCCGCGGCGGCCGGATCGAGGTGGAGGCCGACCTGCGGGTCAAGGGCTTCAAGAACATCTTCGCGGTCGGCGACGTGGCGATCTACCCGGATGCGCTGCCGCAGCTGGCGCAGCCCGCGCTGCAGGGCGGCAAGCACGCCGGCAAGCAGATCGCGGCGCTGGTCACCGGCCGGCCGACCCACCCGTTCCACTACCACGACAAGGGCACCATGGCGACGGTCGGCCGCCGCGCCGCCATCGCGGACATCGCGCTGATCAAGGGCAAGACGCTCAAGCTGACCGGCACGCTGGCCTGGCTGGCCTGGCTGTTCGTGCACATCGTGATGCTGCTGGGCAACCGGAACCGGCTGGCGACCCTGGTGAACCTGTCCACCAAGTACCTGGCGCCGTCGCGGCGGACCAACCCGATCGTCGGCGACGTGCCGGTGTTCGAGCACCAGATCCCCGAGGCGCGAGCGCTGACCGGTCGAGTCCGACGGTCGAGTTGGTGATGTGTCAACCATCCGCGTCGACCGCCGGTAAGCTGGAGAAATGACCGAGACGCGGTGGTTGAGCCCTGCGGAGGCGCGCGCCTGGCGCGCCCTGCAGAGCTTCGGCACGCCGCTGGCCACCGCGTTGAACCGCCAGCTGATGGCTGACTCCGCCCTGTCCAGTGCCGACTACCAGGTCCTGGTGGTGCTGTCGGAGACGCCCGGCGGTGCGCTGCGGGCCGGCGAACTCGGCCGTGCCACCGGCTGGGAGAAGAGCCGGCTGTCGCACCACATCAAGCGGATGGAAGCGCGCCGCCTGGTGGAGCGGCAGGACTGCGTCACCGACGGAAGGGGCCTGCTGGTCGCGATCACCGACCAGGGGCGCACCGCCATCGAGGACGCGGCACCCGGTCATGTGCAGGCCGTGCGGAAGTTCGTGATCGACCTGCTGACCCCCGAGCAGCTCGAGGTGCTGGCCGAGGTCGGCGAGGCGGTCGGGCGCCAGCCTGACCGCCGAGAACTGCCAGGCGGCGGCGACCGACGACGCTGACTGCCTCGCCGACGAGCCGGCATCCTGATGGACGCTCCGGTGGCGCCGACGCCCAGCGACGGCGACGGTCAGGGCGATCTCGCTGCGCAAGGACCCTAACCTCAACCTCTACTTGAGGGTGAGGGTGAACTGGTCGAGGCCGCCGAGACGGTCGGGCCTGTCCAGGGGGCGACGGGCGGTGGCGGCCGCCGCCGGCGCCCGGGACAGGACGATCGGGCAGCTGGTCGCGGTGCTGGTGCCGCTGATCCGGGCCACCAGGTTGCCGCTGCTGGCCGTCGTGCTGGTCGCCGCGGTGCCGGCGCTGGCTGGTGATCGTCATCGCGCTGCTGCGGCCCGGTCCGGACGACGCGTTCTGGCTCGTGCTGGCGGCGGCCGGGCTGGTGGTGGCGGGCTGGCTCGAGCTGCGGCGTCGTCAGCTGCTCGCGGTCGCCGCAGACCCGGACGCGCTGGCCGATGCCGTGCGATCGGTCGTCACCGGTCAGGACCTGTGGGACAACGTCATTCGGAACGTGGGCACCGGCCGGCGTCGGGCGCGGCGGTGAAGGTCCGCCGCTCCCGGCCCGTGCGGATCCTGCGGGGCATGTGGCGGGGCGTCCAGCTGACCGGCGTGCTGACCCAGATCACCGACCGGCCGGAACTCGCGCCGCTGCTGCCCGGGCCGGCTGCGCGGCCTGTGGTTCCTGGTGATCGCCTGCCTGATCACCGCCCTGGTGCTGGGCCTGGCCGTGCTGGTCGTCGGGGCTGCTGTACCTGCTCGGCGCCTGAATCGGCGCCGCCGCGAGCGGCTACGGTGAGTCAATGGCCGTCGTGCGAACACGATGGCCAGGCATGCAGAGTCACTGACAGGCGCCGCCATCCTGGCGCCGCGCGAAAGGGACAAACTCCGATGAGTCAGATCGACGAAACCGAACCCGGTTCGGGAAGCGACGAGAACGACGGCGTGGCCGAACAACTCTCCGTCGAGGATTCGCTGCTCGACACCCGGATCGACGACGTGCTGGACGAGGGCTATTCGCCGCCCGACCGCGAGCCGTCCGTCCACGTGCCGACCGAGGCCGAGGAGGAACGCGGCGAGAGCCTGGACGAACTGCTCTCCGCCGAGACACCCGAAGTCTGGGCAGAGGACGAGGACAATCTGTTCGACGAATCCGGCGACGAGGTCGGCGACGTTCGCGCCGGACGGCTGGTCGGAATCGGGTCCGACGGCTTCGCGGACACCGAGAAGGACCTGCTGGGCGATGACGTCGGCATCGACGGCGCCGGCGCCAGCGCCGAGGAAGCCGCCATGCACGTGATCGACGAGTACGACCAGCGGTAGTCCGATGGGGTCCGGCTCGGCGCGCGGCCAGCGGTTCGAGCCGGCCGGATGTCAGCATGGTCGATGCCGGTGGCTGCGGCTGCTGGCGATCGTCATGGGCGTCGTTCTGGTGTTGGTCGGGCTGCTGTGGGTGTTCCAACGGCGGCTCATCTACCTGCCGGATGCCTCGCCCGTGCCACCCGCCGCGACGGTGCTGCCGGGCGCGTCCGACGTCGTGCTGCGCACCGCCGACGGGCTGGACCTCGGCGCCTGGTACCTGCCGGCACCGCACCGGTTCCTGCCGGCCGACCGTGATCGTGGCGAGCGGCAATGCCGGCAACCGGACAGTCCCGGGCGCCGCTGGCAAAGGCGCTGGCCGACAGCGGGTTCGGCGTGCTGCTGCTCGACTACCGAGGCTACGGCGGCAATCCCGGCTCGCCCAGCGAAGCTGGCCTGGCTCTCGACATCAGGGCCGCGCGGAGCTTCCTGATCCGGGTCGGGCATCGCCGATCGGGAGTTGATCTACTTCGGCGAGAGCCTGGGCGGCGCCGTGGTCACCGACCTGGCGCTGGAACACCCGCCGGCCGGTCTGCTGCTGCGGTCGCCGTTCACCGAACTGGCCGCCGTCGGGCAGCAGCACTACCCGTTCCTGCCGGTCCGCCTGCTGCTGCGTGACCGGTTCCCGGTCATCGAGTCCATTGCCCGGATCAGCGGTGCCGACCACGGTGATCTACGGGACCTCGGACAGCGTCGTGCCGGCCCAGCAGAGCCAGGCCGTTGCCGACCACGCCGGTGGTCCGACCGAGGTGGTCGTGGTGCCCGGTGCGGACCACAACGACCGGGTACTGCTCGACGGCATTGCGGTCATCGACGCGGTCGACGCACTGGCCATCCGCGCCGGTTGCGCACCGTCACCGTGACGCCCGGAGACGGGCCGGATCCATCAGTGCTGAATTCCTTGCCGAACTCCGTTGCGCGGCGGCGATTCACGACGTACTTTCGTCGGTACACGAGGAAGGAGGTGGTCCCACGTTGATGACGTATCGGACACGTGAGGTGGCTGGCCGCTAGGCCGCCGTTCTCCACCGTCGGACCACATCCGGTCCATCAGGGATCCGGATGCCCGTTCCCGTCGATGATCTCGCGATCCGTCGCCGGACGGCGGTCTGGCACTACCGGACAGTCACCGGCCCCCGGGCTGCCGACAATTGTCCAGTCGGCCCATCGGAAGTCTTCTTCCGGCGGAGCAGCCCGGGGGTTGTCCGTGCCCGGGTGACACCCGCGCCGGTCCAGGTGCGTCGCTACAGGCCGCGCTCGACCGGCACGATGCCCCGGTCCGCGGCCCGCACCAGCGCCTGGTGGTCGGCCTCGGTCTGATCGGCGTAGAGCCTGGCGAACCGGGCCAGCGCGACGTCCAGCTTGTCGGAACCGCCGACATAGCCGGCGATCATCGACGCGCCGCTGGTCCGGGCATGTCCCTTGGCCAGCAGATGACCCGACGATGCCTGCGTAGTCGGCCAGCGCGGAGCCGTCGATCGAATCGAGCGCGACAGTGCCCTTCATGTTCCGGAACTGCCGGACGTAGTACTGCCGGTCGTCGGCGGTCGTCCAGCCCAGCAGCGGATCGCTGACGGTCTGCAGGGCCTGCTGGTACTCGACCACCCGTTGACCCTGGTGCGCGTGCCAGGCGGATTCACCGTGCACGTACCGCGCCAGCACCGACCGCCTGGCCTGCTTGAGTTGCAGGAACACCACGTCGTCCGGGCTGCTGCCCTCCAGCAACGCGACATAGGCTCGCAGCCCGACGCTGCCCACCCCGACCACCTTGTGCGCGATGTCGACGAGCGTGTAACCGCCGAGGGCGCGGCGCCAGTGCGGCGCCAGCGTGGCCAGGTACTCGTCCAGCGCGGTGGCCAGCATCGCGGCGTCCGCGTCGCTGACCCTGGTGATCAGCGGCGGGTCCTCGACGATGCGGCGCTGTCCCTGGTGCTCGTGGGTGAACTTGGGCAGCGCCCGGTCGCTGGTCCTGGTCCGTGCCCTGGCCACCGCCCGCTGGATCTCCGACCGCAGCGACTCGTGGGTGGTGGTCTCCTGCAGGTGGTCGACATCCAGCCGCTGGTAGGACCGGGCCAGCAGCGGGGTCTCGGACAGCTCACGAACCTCCGTGCGGTAGGCCGCAACGCACTGGACGACGGCCTCCTCGCAGTCGGCCTCGGTGGCCCGGTTCTGCCGGCCGGCGACCCAGATGCTGGCGACCAGCCGGCGCAGGTCCCACTCCCAGCCGCCGGGGTGGGCCTCGTCGAAGTCGTTGAGGTCGATCACCAGATCGCGCTCGGGCGAGGCGTAGAAGCCGAAGTTGCCCAGGTGCGAGTCGCCGCAGATCACCGGGGTGATCCCGGTGGACGGCAGCTTGGCGACGTCCTCGGCCATCACGATGGCGGTGCCGCGCAGAAAACCGTAGGGGCTGGCCGTCATCCGGCCGACGCGCAGCGGGATCAACCAGTCCAGCCGGCCCTCGTGCGATTCCATGATCAGCTGGACCGGGTCGGGGCGGCCGATCGGCGGCTGCCCAGTCGCCCAGCGAACTTCGCGAGACCTTCTGGCGCAGTTCGCGTCCCATCCGGTAGCGGTCCGCCCGGGCGGTCGGCCGGCGGCTCAGCGAGGTGAACGCCTCGCTGTCCGCCGAGGCCAGCACGACATGTCCGTGGGCTGGAGTCGGATCAGCCATGGGCTGCGCGTCCGGAACCGGGTGAGCTGGCTTTCTGGCGCCTGATCGCCTCGGATGGCGGGAGCAGGGTTCCGACGTCTCACCTGTGGTCTGACCTTTCGGTGCCGGTCCGGCTGACGGTGGCGACAACGGCGCCACTTGAACATTCCGGACAGTAGCGTCATGTCCCGGCGAGCGCATGGTCGGAGCGGGCGGTGAGCCCTGATGTGGGGTCGCGATCAATTTTGGGGATTGGTTTCGCTCGCGAACCGACCTACTGTCTGACCTGCGGCCGATTACCCTGGGTTGTCCAGGGTAAACGTCCATTTCGCCGGGGGTAGCAATAATGTCCGAAAATGGTGATGGACTCGATACTGACCGTGACAGCGGCGCCGCGGCCCGCAGGAAAGCGCGTCGGGACGCGATCAACGAGGAGCTAGCCGTCGCCGAGGCGACGATCCCCTCGCAGCTCGACCGGTGGGACCGGGAGCGAGTGCGCCCGCAACCGTCGGACGGCGGCGACCAGACATCCTGACCCGGGTGCGGCTGGCGATCGGCCGGCATCGTCGGCTCCGCCGGCGCGGTCCAATCGCGCTGACCTTCGCGGTGTGCGTGCTGGCCGGGATCGTCGGCGGGTGTTCCGCCGGATCATCGGGATCGACCGCCGCACAGGCGTCATCGATGGCGGCGACGGCCCGGTCTGCGCCGGATGGCGGGTCGCCGGACAGCGGGTCCTCGGGTTCCGGGTCGCCCGGTGGGGCAGCGGAGTTGGTCAGGGTGGCCATCATCGGCGACTCCTACACCTCGGGATCGGCGGTCGGCGGGAACGGAGCGGCCAACTGGACCGAGGTCGCCCGAGATCTGCTGGAGGCCGACGGCTATCCGGTCGAGCTCGCGGTGCTCGGACTGAGTGGTTCGGGGTACGTCCGGGTGGGCGGCACGGGTCTGACGTTCACCGACGGTGTGCCCAAGGTCGTCACCGATCGGACCCAGCTGGTGGTCATCTTCGGCAGCCTGAACGACGGCGCGATGCCGCCCGGTGCCGTGGCGGCATCGGCCGCGCGGGCGCTGCAGGACATCGATCTGGCCGCGCCGAGCGCGCGGATCGTGATCATCGGGCCGCAATGGGTCGACGGGGATCCGCCGGCAAACCTGCTCGCCATTCGGGATGCGTTGGCGTCGACGGTCGCGGGTCATGCCCGGCTCACGTTCGTCGACCCGTTGGCCGAAGGCTGGTTCGACGGCGCATCGGCCGCCCTGATCGGCAGTGACGGCCTGCATCCGACCGACGAAGGCCATCGTCATCTGGCCGAGCTGATCGCCCCGCGGATCGCCGCCGCCATTGACGCCATCAGGGACGGCTCCTGACAGCCTGTGGCGTGGCCGTCGAGGTCGGGAACCGCTCGACGACGGACAGAGCCGCGGGGGCTCACGCCTCCCGTAGATCGTTCCTGGTCAGGTAGTTGAGCGTGACGGCGACACCGTCGGGCCCGAACGGCCAGAACGACACCGTGTAGTGCCCGGGTGTTGCGCCGCTGATACCGGTGATCTCGCCTGGTGTCCCGCTCTTGATGAGCGGGGCATACCCCTTGGAGATGTCATGGGTTGCGACGACCGGAAATGGAATACGAGACATCATGGAAAGCCCCCCCAGGGCGCTGACAACTGGCTTACGTATCTTCTGTCGCACAAAGGCGAATCGGTGTTACCGCCCGATCGGGTCGCTTGCTCCGCTTTCGGGTGGATCACCCGGTGGACGGGTTCTCGACGTTGCCGGACTCGAATCCATCGTCTGCTGGCGCACCATCACCGTCTGTGTGGCTGCTGAGAACCCAGTCGGACCAGAAAGCGAGCGTGGCTAGGCCGTTCGGGTGAAGTTTGCATTCTCACAGCTTCGTGCGTGCTCGTGGTCCGCCGACGGTCGCGGCACCCCCGACAATCTGCGGCAAACGCCATGCCATCGAGAATTCCCAATGATCGTTATCGATCCGTTATGTCGGAATTCGGGCTCTGGACTTCTCATCCGCCGTCCGTATGGTCTGCCGGAGCCGGGGTTTCGCCTCGGTCCACCGTGAACACCTCTGGGCCATGCGCCGAATGCTGTCCGAATCGGACCCGGAGACACCTCGAACAGAAAGGCTCGGACAGCAGCGGGGAACCCATCTTTGGAAGCCATGAGCTTCCTTGGGGTGAATCCGGTCTCGCAGAGGTCTGCAGGGCCGGACGGGCGATCCCCTGCACCCATTCGCCGGTCCATCGGCGGGTGAGTCGCGCCCGAACCCGACAGCTCACCTCGCAGGCGCAAGCTAGGGGAAACACGATGTCTCTTCGTCACAACGGTCGCCACCGCGAACCATCCAGGGTCCGGGTACTGGCACTTCGAGGTGCCACCATCGGCGTCGTCGCCGGCGCCGCCGCGCTCGCTCTCGCCGGCCCCGCCTCCGCTGCCCCCGATTCCACCTGGGATGCCGTCGCGCAATGCGAGAGCAGCGGCAACTGGTCGATCAACACCGGGAACGGTTACTACGGCGGCCTGCAGTTCTCCCAGTCGACCTGGAACGCCTTACGGCGGGCAGCAGTACGCCTCACGGGCGGATCTGGCCAGCCGTGAGGAGCAGATCGCCGTCGCCGAGAAGACCCTGGCCGGTCAGGGTTGGGGTGCCTGGGCCTGCGCCTACGCCGGTGGCGGCGAGGGCCCGACCCAGCGGTCCGTCAGCAGCAGCAACGACGCGCGCGCCGGCCACCGGCCGCGAGTTCGTCGGCAGCATCATCGAGTGCGTCATCGGACACTGCTTCGTCGGACGGCTCAGCCGGCAGCGGTGACCAGTCGAGCGGGCGCGCGGATCGCAGCCGGCACCATGACTCCAGCCAGCGCGCCGGCCAGCCCCGGCCGCCGCGCCGGCCAGCGCGGCGGACGGCACCTACACCGTCGTGTCCGGCGACACCCTCTCGAAGATCGCCGCGGCCAACGGCGTGGCCGGTGGCTGGCAGGCGCTGTTCCAGGCCAACTCGGACGTCGTCTCCGACGCGGACCTGATCTTCCCGGGTCAGGTTCTGCGGCTGGGCTGAGCCGGCACCCGGTCAGGCTCCAGGGCGTCGACCGCGGACCAGTGTCCGCGGTCGACGCCGCACTTGCGCCATCGGCGGCGCAGATTCTGTCGACCATTCGAGCCTGATGACAAACCGCTGGTAACCGTCTCGGCGACCCCCGGGAAGTGCGAAAACCGGCCGATACGATCCAGCGATGAACCCGCGAACGGCACTGGCCGGAGCAGTTGCCCTGGTGCTTGCCGTGCTCAGTGCCTGCACGTCGAACAGCAGCAACGGCAACACCAACGGTCGGCCACGCCGACCGCGACGGAGCTGCTGGCGAAGTCGTCGGCGGCAATGGCCGACGGTGACCAGCGCGGAGTTCACCCTGGCCATCGACGGACAGCTGCCGACGGTCATCGTGCAGAGCGCGCAGGGCGACCTGACGGCCGCCGGCGACGCCCAGGGCAGCGGCGAAGATCGTCCAGTTCGGTCAGCTGGTCGAGGTCGAATTCGTGCTGGTCGGCGGTGACCTGTACCTCAAGGGTCCGACCGGCGGGTTCGGCAAGGTCCCGGCGGCGCTGGCCGGCGGGATCTACGACCCGTCCGCGATCCTGAACCCGGACAAGGGCGTGGCCGAAGGTGCTGACCTCGGTCACCAATCCCACGATCACCGGCACGGACGGCGAGGCCTGGGTGGTCTCGGGCACCGTGCCGGCCGCGGTGGCGGCCGGGCTGGTGCCCGGCATCACCAGCGACGTGGCCGCGCAGTTGACCATCGCGATGGCCAGCAGCCAACTCACCGCGGCCAAGTTCACCCTGGACGGGTCGGACGGCAAGCCGGCCACCGCCACGGTGGAACTGTCCAACTTCAACGAGACCGTCTCGATAAGCCCGCCGGGGTGACCGGGCGCCGGCTGGCCATCGGCGCCGCCGGGACGGCCGTGCTGCTGGCCGCGCTCGACGCCTACGTGGTGGTCGGCGTGCTGATCGACATGGTGCGCGACCTCGGCGTCCCGGTGAACCACCTGGAGCGGGCAACGCCGGTCGTCACCGGCTACCTGCTCGGCTACGTGGCCGGCATGCCGCTGCTCGGCCAGCTCTCCGATCGGTTCGGCCGGCGCCCGGTGCTGCAGCTGTGCCTGCTCGGATTCGCCGTCGGATCGACGCTGACCGCGGTGGCCGAGCAGCTGCCGCTGCTGGTCGCCGGCCGGGTGCTGCAGGGCATCGCCGGCGGCGCGCTGCTCCCGGTCACGATGGCGCTGGTCGCCGACCTGTGGAGCGAGCACCGCCGGTCGACCGCGCTGGGTGTGGTCGGGGCCGCGCAGGAGCTGGGCAGCGTGCTCGGCACCCTGTACGGGGTCGGCCTGGCCGCGGCCTTCAATGCCTGGCGATTCACCGAGGACCTGCAACCGCAGAGCTGGCGCTGGGTCTTCTGGGTGAACCTGCCGCTCACCGCGGTGGCCATGATCGTGGTCCAGCGGTCGGTGCCGGGCGGCCGGCCGGCCGGTCCGTCGCGCGCCCGGGTCGATCTGGTCGGGCGGCGGACTGCTGGCGCTCGCGCTGGGGCTGCTCGTGGTCGGGCTCTACAACCCCGATCCGGCGCATTCGGTGCTGCCGTCCTGGGGACTGCCGACGATCCTCGCCGCCCTCGTCGCGCTCGCTCGTCTTCGTGATCTGGGAACGCCGGTCGCCGGTGCGGCTGCTGGACCCGCACGGTGTGCGGATGGGCCGCTTCTTCGCCATCCTCGGGGTCAGCCTGGCGGCCGGGGCCGCCCTGCTGGTCACCCTGGTCAACGTCGAGCTGTTCGCGCAGACCCTGCTGGGCATGGATTCCGGGCAGGCGGCGCTGGTCCTGATCCGGTTCCTGGTCGCGCTGCCGGTCGGGGCGCTGCTCGGCGGGGTGATCGCGGCCAGGGTCGGCGAGCGCTGGGTCAGTGTGGCGGGCCTGCTGATCGCGGCCGGCGGTTACCTGTTGATCGCCAACTGGCCGGTTGACGTGCTGGCCGCGACCCACCCGTTCGGCCTGCCGGTGCTGGACACCGACCTGGCCATCGCCGGGTTCGGGCTTGGCCTGGTCATCGCGCCGGTGTCCGCGGCCGTGCTGCGGGTGGTGCCGGCCGCGTCGCACGGTGTCGCGTCCGCGGCGGTCGTCGTCGCCAGGATGACCGGCATGCTGATCGGCGTCGCGGCGCTGACCGGCTGGGGCCTCTACCGCTTCGGCGTGCTCACCGCCACCCTGAACACGCCGTTGCCGATCGGCGTCACGCAGGACGAATTCGCCACGCAAATGGCCGACTACAGCCGGGCGCTGTCCGCCGCGCTGCTCACCGAGTATCGCGAGATATTTCTGGTCACCGCGGTGATGTGCGTTGTGGGGGCCGGACTGTCGCTGCTGCTGCCGGCCAGGTCTATCAGTCGGGTAGGTCGGCAGGCGGTGCGCCCGGAGGAGTCGGCCGGCCGAGCAGACGCTGCGCCATGAAATCCGCCAACACCCCGGCGAACCGATCCGGCTCGTCCAGATGCGGGAAATGGCCTGAGCGGGCGAACATCTCGACCCTGGTGGCGGGCAGTTCGCGGCGGGCTGCCTCGACATGTGACGCCGGGATCATCCGGTCGCGTTCTCCCCAGACCAGCATGGACGGCCGAGAAGCGAAGCCGGACAACCGATTCTGCGCGTTCACCGTCTGGCCGTGGACGTCGATGACGCTGCGGCTGGTGGCCAGGAACGCCCGCCGGGTCTCCGCGTCCGCCAGGCTGGGCAGGGTGCGCCAGGCCTCGTCCGAGCTGGGGCTGATCGCCGGCAGCCCCACCTTCGACCAGACGTTCAGGGCGGTGTCGCCGACGCTGTGCACCCAGCGGGAGGCGATCAGCGGCAGCACCAGCTCGCTGCCCGGCAGGGTGGCGGCCCGCAGCAACGGGTTCAGCTCGCGGCCGAGGCCGCCGCTGCTGACCAGCACGAGCGCGTTCACCCGATCCGGGAACAGGTAGGCCATCTGCAGCGCGATGCCGCCGCCGAGCGAATGGCCGACCAGGGTCGCATCGGCGATCCCGAGCGAGTCGAACAGGTCCCGCAGGCTGGCCGCGTGCGCGCTGAGCGAGTAGTCGCCAGCGGGTTTCGCCGACTCCCCGTGACCGAAAAGGTCGGGTGCGATCACCCGATGGTCGATCGGCCAGCCGGTCGAGCTGAGCGGTCCAGGTTGACGACGAGCTCATCAGGCCATGCACGAAGACGATCGGTGGGCCGGAGCCGACATCGACGAGGCACATGTCGTCGCCATGCAGCGTGACCCGCTTCATCGGTGACCCGCCCTTCATGCCATGCGGTGCCGCCAGCCGCAGTCTGGTGTTAGTTACTGGTCGGTAACTTTCGTGGTGATCGGATCCTACGCGCGGAAAGTGGCCGTCAATCGCGAGCTGGACGCCGCAGCCCGCTCGGAAACCTGATCGGCACATGGCGTGGCTACTCTGTCGTGGGCGGATCGGCCGTTCGGTGGGTGAACGCGAACGGAGAAGTGTCGCTGATGGGCATCCGGCAGGTTCGGATCGGCTGTGACTTCGTCTATGACGCGGAGGTGGACACCCCGACGGTGTTCCAAGTGACACCGCTGGGCGTCGACGGTGTGCATATCGACGGCGAGCGCTGGTCGTTCGCACCGCCGCAGGATTCCCATGAGTACCGGGACATCTACGGGAACCGGTGCCAGCGCATCGTGTTGCCCCGGGGTCGCTCGCAGATCCACTACGAGGCCGTGGCCACCGTGCCGGACGCCACCGAGGACTTCGACCTGTCCGCGCCGGAACTGACCCCGCACAACCTGCCGGACGACGTGCTGGTCTTCCTGATGCCCAGCCGGTACTGCCTTCCGGACATGCTCGGCAACGAGGCGTGGTCGAGGTTCAGCGCGCTGCCACCCGGGTACAGCCGTGTGCAGGCCATCTGCCAGCACGTCAACGATCACCTGCAATTCGCCTATGGCAGCAGCGGCCCTACCTCGACGGCGGTCGACGTGAACGCGTCCGGGTTCGGCGTGTGCCGGGATTTCACCCACCTGGCGATCACGTTCTGCCGCGCGATGAACATCCCGGCCCGCTACGTGTTCGGGTACCTGCCGGACATGGACGTGCCGATCGACCCGAATCCGATGGACTTCGCGGCCTGGATGGAGGTGTGGTTGGGTGACCGGTGGTGGACGTTCGATCCCCGGAACAACGTCCGCCGCAAGGGTCGCATCCTGATCGGCCGCGGGCGTGATGCCTCCGATGTCGCCATGGTGACATCCTTCGGCGGCCCGATCTTGCAATCGATGTCGGTGGTGGCCGACGAGATAGTCGGGTAGGACGGAACCATGGCACCAACTCTTTCAACGCCCCGACTACTACTGCGCGGCTGGCAGCTCGACGACGCGCCCGCCGCACTCGAGATCTACGGCAAGACCGACGTTGCCCGCTGGCTCAGTCCGGCGATGGATCGGATCTCCGATCTTGATGCGATGCGGGCCCTGCTGCAGCGATGGATCGACGAGGATGCTCACCTTGCGTCCCCAGCCGGTCGGTGGGTGATGCAGGACGCCCGTGACGGCAGCGTCATCGGCGGGGTGATCCTGCTGCCGCTGCCGCCCGGGGAGAACGATCTGGAGATCGGCTGGCAGTTGCGACCGGACATGTGGGGCCATGGGTACGCGACGGAGGCGACACACGGCGTCGCCGGTTGGGCGTTTACCCAGGACATCGACGAAATCTTCGCGGTGGTCCGGCCAGGCAACGCTCGGGCGGCGGCGACCGCCAGGCGCAACGGCATGTCGTGGGTCGGCGAGACCGACAAGTACTACGGCCTGACGCTGCAGGTGTATCGGCTCCGGCCGGCCGATCTCGACCGATCGCGGACGGAGCAGAGCGCCAGTCCGGCCGGTTGACGTTTCCCGATCGACGACCGACACCGGGTCTGCCCGTTGGCAGACTCGGTGGCATCACTAGGGCGCGAGCCCGTGCCACTCCCGGTCCCACTCCGCGCGCCGTCCGCGGTCCAGGCTCAGTACGCTCAGCCAGAACACCAAGGCCAGCACCATGCCCCAACCGAGCCAGATCCCGGCGCCGACCAGGATGGCTTCGCCGATGGCGCCCGACGGTGGCTCCGGCGGATTCACCTGACTCCCGGTACCGTCGACCCAGATCTGGACACTGGCGCCGGCGGGCATGCCCGGCATCGCGCCCACCGGTCCGGATCGAGTCGTCCCATCCGGCGCGCTCCAACTGGCCGGCACGCCTTCGGCCGCTGACGGGTGCAACGCCGTCGGCAAACATCATGATCATGGGTGCGTCCGCGGACAGCAACGCCGAGGTTTGCGTTGCGCTGCCGGTCGCTTGGTCGATCGATTGCAGGCCGTTGGCGGCGAGCAGGGAGGACACCGTTGCCGCCACCGGCAGGGCGAGCGCCCAGAGCGTGATCAGCACGATCCGCAGGCCGGCCTGCCAGCGGTCGGCGGACCTGGCCAGCGGATTTCCCCAGACCCCGCGCAGCCAGTGTCGACGAAGCAGGGCGCGGGCTCTGCCGGTGCCGCTGGCTGGCTCGTTGCTGGGCATGTTTTCGACTTTTCGGTTGAGTTTCGTGGTTGCTTCGCTGACCGGCCGAGGCAGGAGTCTTTCCTTGGTATGACGGATCAGCGCAGGCTGTCCGGCCGGACGACCACCACGGGACAGATCGCGTGGGAGATCAACGAGTGGCTGGTCGAGCCGAGCACCATTCCCGCGAACCCGCCGCGACCCCGACTCCCCACAACTACCAGCTGAGCCTGTCCGGCGTAGCGCAGCAGCGTCTGCGTCGGCCGCCCGCGGACCACGATCGGCCGGACGTCGACGTCGGGATACTTGTCCCGCCAGCCCGCCAGCTGCTCGGAAAGTTCGGCTCGCTCGCCGTCCTCGAGCTTGGCGTAGTCGATCATGGTCGGGTCGGCCAGCGTCGGCCGAACGTCGTTCCAGGTGTGGACGGCCAGCAACCGAACCCCGCGGACTGCGGCGTCGTCGAAGGCGAAGGCGATCGCCGCCTCGCTCGTCGCGGATCCGTCGACACCCACCACGACCGGGCCGTCGGCGGCACCCCCGGGACCCTCGGCGGGAATGACCGCGACCGGCGCGGTGCCGTGCGAGGTGATGGCCATCGCCACCGAACCCAGCAGCACGCCGGTCACGCGGCCGCTGCCGCGGGATCCGACCACCGTGAGCCGGGCCCGTTCGGATTCGCGGCGCAGCGCCTGCACGGCGTCGCCCTGGAAGAGCCGGATGGCGACGTCCAGGTCCGGATGCTCCGCCCGGAGCTCGGCCGCGACGTCCCGCAGCATGGCGGTGCCTTCCACCCGCATGACCGTGCCGAGATCGTCCGGAGCCATGCTGTACCCCGCATAGCCCGCGATGGGCAGGGTGTAGGCGTGCACCAGCCGAAGCTGGGCATGCCGCCGGTCCGCCTCGGTGGCCGCCCAGTGCGCGGCCTTGCGGGCATGCGTCGATCCGTCGATGCCGACCACCACGATGTCCGCCCGGCCAAGGCCGCTGTCGCGCTCCTCGGCCGCGGCGGGCGCACCCTCGAGCGGTGACGGTGTGACGGCGTGAATCTCGGTGAAAAGTGGGTGCGGCCCCTTCGGCGTTGCCGGTGCGGGGGCGGTTTCGGTGGCACCGACGTGGCTGGTGCCGGTGTGATCCATGGCGCGCAGGTACCGCTGCAGGGCCGCGTCATGCCGGGAAATTGGTTTCGCAGACCTCCCGATCGAGCTCAGTGCCTCGCCGGTCGCCCTCAGGTTCTCGTGTTTGCTCATGGTGTCGTCTCCTCCGCCGTTCCGGCGGGGTCCACACGGTGATGACCGACCCGGATCGGGCTCAGCTCTTATTGTCTGGCGCAGCGGGCGGCACCTGACAGGGCCGAAAGGCCCATCGCCGCGCAATAAGCCTGCTCGTGCTCGTTGCCTGACGTGCTCAGGTTCGAGCGATCGGCGTGCGGGCCTGGACCTGCACCGGTCGCTGCATCGTCACGGCGTCGATGGTCACTCCGTCGGGCATGGTCACCGTCGCCGGTGCGACACTGATGAACCCGAAGGACCGGTAGAGCGGCACCCCGGGCAGCGTGGCCATCAGCGACATCGTCCGAAATCCGGCATCGTGCGCGGCTTGCTCGCACGAGGTCAGGATCGCCCGACCGAGCCCGCGCCGGGTCCAGTCACCCCGGACGAACATCGCCCGCACCCGCGCGGGTTCGGTCGCCGGGTCCAGCAACCGGGCATCGTCGCCGCCCGGGTCGGAGCCGGTGTACAGCCGGTCGCGTTTGCTCCAGCCGCCGCACGCGACGATCTGCTCATCCACCTCGTGGACGAAGTAGGTTCCGTCGTCGATCAGGGTTCGGTCGACGTGCGCGATATACGTTGCTGCGCTGAGCGTCTGGCGTTCGTCATAGAACCTCGGGAACAGTTCGAGCACCGATGACCGCATCAGCGTGGCGATCCGCGGTTCGTCAGCCCGGACGGCAAGTCGCTGTCTCGGTGGGGGCTGCCCTCGGTGGGTGGCCGGTCCGGCTGGATGCGAACCCTGCGCGGGAGTGTTCACGGTGACCTTCCGTTTCGGCGGTGGTGAGTCGGCGCGATGCTCCACCCTCGATGGTGGCAGCTCGATGCTCCCTACGATGGTCGGGTGGACACCTGGTTCTGGGTCGTGATCTTGCTGGGCGCGGCGCTGATCGCGCTGGTGATTGTCGGTGCCGTGCGGGCGCGGAACCGGGTCGATCCCACCGACGTCAGCCTGGACCCGGCGCTGGTGGCGAAGATCCGCGGCCACTACCGCAAGGGTGACAAGTTGGGGGCCGTGAAGGCGCTGCGAGCGGCAACCGGACTTGGCCTGGCCGACGCCGTCCGGATCGTGGACAAGCTCGGCGCGACGGCGAAGCCGGCGTCGTCGAAGGCTGGGCCCTCCACGGCTGGGCCAGTCGCCGCTGGGGGAGTCCCGCCGATCTCCGCGACCATCGGTCCCGATCACGAGGACGAACTGCGCTCACTGGTGGCCGCCGGGCAGCAGATCGAGGCGATCAAGATGGTGCGCACGCTGACCGGGATGGGACTGAAGGACGCGAAGGAGTACGTCGACCGGCTCCCGCCCCGGTAGCTGCGGGGGTTGTGCGCGTCGCTGTCGGCGGGTGCGGTTTGGCCGGTCCGCGGCGGGTGCGGTTTGGTCGGCGCGGGGTTGGGGTTGGACTCGGTGCTTGGCCTGCGCAGCCTGTGCGGAGCATGTGGTTGCTGGGGGCAACCGGATCTTCCGCGCTGAGCGTCGGGGGTAGCGGGTCGGCGCGGTGTGCGGCCTGTGCGGAGCATGTGGTTGCTGGGGGCAACCGGATCCTCCGCGCTGAGGGTCGAGCTACGGGTCGCGCGGAGGGCGGCTGGGTTGCCGACCCGTCGATCGGACCGGCCGGATCAGTCCGATCGACCGACGGCGCACCTCGGGCCGCATGGTCGGGGATGGCCGGTCCAACCGCCGAGCCGCAGCACCGCGATGACCTGTGCCGCGACGCCGCACGGCTCCCCGACCACATCCCGCCAGCCGTACCGGAGCGCGGCGTCTCCCGCGACGGCAGCCACATTGTCCCGCCTCATGTCGCGAAACTCGACGGCCTCTGGGTGCGCCTCTCGACCGTCCAGCTCGACGACGACGTGCCAATCGCGGTAACGGACGTCGCGGTACCAGCGACCGCCGCGACCTCGCCTCTCCGGTTCGTTGCAAATGCCGGGCGGGAGGCGATGACGCTGCTCAACGTCGCGCCGGTACCGCAGCTCCAAAGGCGAGTCCACGCCGATCTCGACCGCCGCCAAGATCTCCAGCAGTAGGCCGCGCCACCGCTGGCGTTGTCGTTGGCCGATAGCGCGACGCAGGCGCTCGGCCGTGGTGGACCGACGCTGGGTAGCCCGAAGCACGACGTCCACCGCGACCAGCGCGGTCACAGAGTCGCAGTGATCGAGCACGGCCACCTCGACACGCAATCGAGGAGGCTGTGCGGATGGGTGGACCAACACTCCGTCGGGGCCCTGATTCAATGCGCGCCGGCGGTGGACCCGTATTCCGGGTTGCCGCAACACTCTTCGCGATTCCGGAATGATCACATCAATAACCGCCGGCGGATCGTCAATGACTTTCCACAACCACAGCGCAGTGCCGTGACTTGCCGTAGCGCCGGGCCCGGCGTAGAGAATGGCGGCCCACACGCGGCATAGCGTCCCGACCGGTCCGGTGAATGTGGCGTAGACACCGGGGAGCATTCGCTGCCAACGGCCATTATTGATGTACGCCTTCGCTTGCATGGGCGAGAGCCCCAGCTCCATCAGCTGGTGGCGGCTGATGATCCCAGCTTGATGCTCGGCGACCGCAGCCCAGCCAACTCGGCGAAGGGCGGGGATCGATGGCATGGGGAAGTTTGGCCGATCCGCGACGTCCTCAGCGGCTCCTGTGGACAACTTTCTGGCGCATCAACGGGCCTCGTCCGGCCGCGCGGAACATTCGTTTGCTGGAGGCAGCCGAATCCTCCGCAGAGGCGCGGTCGGGCTCGGGTGGGGGGCTCGTCAGGTAGTTCGGAGCATCTGGTTGTTGGAGGCAGCCGAATCCTCCGCAGAGGGCGCGCAGGGGCTCCGGTGGGCGGGACCCGCCCGGCGGTCTACCTGGGCCGCCCTGAAATTGCCGGGAACCGTTGAGGGAAGTCGGCCGTACCCCTGGTTGATCCCGTCCGGCTGACCGCAATCCACCAACCGCCCCCATTGCCGACCAGCACTACCGGATGCGATCCGCCGCCGTGATGCCGCGCTCATGCGGCAGGTTCCACGCCAGAACCGTTCAACACCAACCGATGTGACGTCTGATTTGGCGACCCCGCAGGCCCTGACCGAGGCCACAAGAGACCCGCTGGAGGCACAGCATGACCCTGCATCAGCTCAGCACCGACCACCACCGGACACCCCATCGCCCGCACCGGAAGGGTGTCGGGTTCGCGCGTTGGCTTCGGCTACCGAACATGGCCGCACCGCCCGACTGTGCCTCGATCCGGTACTGGGATCGAACTACCCGGACCGCGGAGCGCCGCCAGCGCTCCCCGGTGCTCTTCGTGCACGGCTACGCCGGCACCGAACACATCTGGGGACCGCTCCGCGCCGCGCTGGCCGAAGCCGGCTTCGACTGCTTGGTTGCCCTGCGCTACAACGCTTTCCGCACCGACATCCACCAGATTGCCGACCATCTGGTCGACCAGGCGCTGCGGTCGATGGACGCCTGCGGCGCGAGTTCGGTGCATCTGGTCGGGCACAGCCTCGGCGGGCTGGTGATCCGCGACGCCGTGCAGCAACGCGGTCTCGCCGGCCTCGCGAGGACGGCCGTCACGATCGCCACCCCGCACGCCGGTGCGGCGTTGGCCCGCTACGTGCCAGGGCCAGCTGCCCGGCAGATGCGGCCCGGGTCAACCTTTCTCGACCAGCTGGCGGGCAGCCGCGTCGATCACAGCACCAGGTGGATCGCGATCAGTGGCGGCGGCGATCGCGTCGTCCCGGCGGCGTCCGGGGTGCTTGATATCCGGGCGACCGACGTGCTGACCAAGCAGCAGCCGGCCGCCGGGCACGCCACGGTTGCCCGTCACCCGGCCGTCGTTTCCTACATCACGCGGCAACTGCTGCGCGCGGAACAGCAAGCGGCAAGGACGTTCTCACTCGCTGCGTGACCCGGACTCCGGCGTCGCGGGTCGGAATGCTACCCGCCCATCTGGTTGACGTGATCGACATTCGCCCTGTCCTGGTCGTCGACCGATGGCTCTGACGCGAACCAGGCGTCCAGGATCTCGGACAGCACCGCCTCGGAGGTGGTCCGCAGGGACAGTGCCAGGACGTTCGCGTCGTTCCACCGGCGGGCGCCGGCCGCGGTCTGCGCGTCCCAGCAGAGGGCGGCCCGGATGCCGGGCACCTTGTTGGCCGCGATCGACGCGCCGGTCCCGGTCCAGCAACAAACGACCGCCGCGTCGGCGTGCCCGTCGGCCACGTCCCGGGCGGCCGATTCCGCCGCCCACGCCCAGTCCGCGCGCTCCCCGACGGCTAGTGCGCCCCGGGTCAGCGGGTCATGACCGCGGGCGCGCAGTTGATCCACTAGGGCCCGGGCGATGCCGACCTCTTCGTCGGCGGCGACGCTGATTCGCATGGCGGCACACGCTACCCGCGGGACTCGGTATGCCTGTGACACCAGGGGACGGGGCATTGTGCGGAGGATGCGGTTGCCTCCAGCAACCGGATGTTCCGCGCTGTGGGCCGGGGGCTATAGCGCTGTCGGGCGGCGGGGCCCTTCCGCACTGCCCGACCAGGCGGACGCCGTCATGCCGGACGCGGCTAACGGTCGCAACGACATCGGACGGCTCATGCTCAGGCCTCGGGAACCTCCGGCGGCGCGAACATCACCAGCAGGGTGAGGTCCTCGGCGATCTCGGTGAAGCCGTGTTCGGCACCGCGGTCGACGGAGACGACACTGCCCGGCCCGACCGGGTAGTCCTCGCCTTCCACCCGCAGGACGGCGCGGCCACTCTGCACGATGTACACCTCGTCCGACTCGTGCGGATGTTGGTGATCCTCGCCGCCGGCGGTCAGGTGGTAGATCCCCATCGAGAAGCCGGGACGCCGCATCAGCTCTCGGTACGGCCCCTTCGTGCCGGCCTGGTCGGCCAGCGTCTCGAATTCGAAGGCCTGGTACTTCGCCATCTGGTTCCTCCCGTTGTTTGCGTGGCTCGAGGGCGGTCGATCAGGTCCGGACGGTGCGGCTCACAGCTGTCCGCCGGCGCGTTCGATCCCCGCGCGTTGGGTCGCCTTCGCCCGTTCGTTGTGCGCGGAGATGACGCTCTTCGCGGCCGCCAGATCACCGCGGTCGTACGCGTCCACCAATTGCCGGTGATCATTGATCAGCTGCTCGCTGACCTCGACGTCGCTGGTCAGGGCACGCGACATCAGGTCCGGCAGGCTCAGGTGGTCGTACGCCTCGGCGAGTGCGGCAATCCCGGTAGCCCGGATCGGGAAGGCGTGGAACGTCTCGTTGGCGCCGATGTAGGACTCCACGTCGGTGAGATGGCCGCCGGCGACATGGGTTCCGGTGGCCTCCGCGAGTCTGCGGAATTCGGCCAGTTGAGCGGCGTCGAGCCGGCCGACCGTGAGATCCGCCGCGCCCAACTCGATGGCCAGCTTCGCGTCATTGGCGTCGTCGGAGGCCGCGGCGTCCAGCGGGCGCACGACGTGCCCCCGGTCGGGATCGCGGGCGACCAGGTTCTCGCCCACCAAGCGGGTCAGCGCGTAGTAGACCGACGACGGCGACGCCGGGATGCGGGCCGCGAGGCCCTCCACCTCGAGCGTCATGTTCGGGCCCAGCACCCGGCTCAGCACGAGTTGCCGCAGCCGTTGGTAGGTCTCGGCGTCCTGGGCGATCTCCAGCTTGCCGAATTTCCCCCGGAAGTAGGCGAGCGGCGATCCCTCGGTGGCCTCGGCGTGTCTGACCTGCCCCAGAAAGACCCGGTGGGTGCCGCCCGAGACGGCCTCCGTCACCTCGCATTCCACGACGGCCAACGCACCCTCCAGCAGCGGCACGCCGGTGTGCCCGGTCCGTACCGCGACGCCGTCGAACTTGTTGGCGCGCGGGCTTGGCGAATCGTTCGGCGAGCCAGCCCTGGTCCTCGGCCAGGATGTTCACCGCGAATCGTCCCGACCGGCGCACGGCCTCCTGGGTGCCGCTCGCCGAATGCAGGCAGACCAGCAGCATCGGCGGGTCGAGCGACAGCGAGGAGACGGCGCTGACCGTCATGCCGTGCGGCGTGCCGTCGTCGGCGCTGGTCGTGATGACCACGACCCCGCTCATGAAGCTGCCGATGACGCGACGGAAGACCGTCCCGTCGAACTGCGGGACGGTCTGGTCTGCGGCGAGGCCGATCGTGCTCACGGCAACCTCCGGGTGACATCCAGGACCGCGTACAACCGGGCGGACTGCCCGCCAAGGGTGGCACTCCCGTGCGCCCGGCGCAGGGAGGCGGGTGGGCTTCCCGCCGAGCGGGACAGGACACTTGCCGAGACGATTCCGACGAGGGCGCGGGGTGGCAGGCATGCAGTACGCATTGGGTGGCTCGGAGGAGGTAGCCAACACCCGTCATGGTTACGATCTGGTCGCCGACGCCTACGCCACGGCAATGGCGGATGAGTTGCGCGGCAAGCCGCTCGATCGCGCCTTGGTGGACGTCGCCTGCGAGTGGGCGGCCGGCGACGTCATGGCCGACGTTGGCTGCGGCCCCGGGCAGGTGGCGGCTCATCTTGCCGGCCGCCGCGCCAGGGTCATCGGCTTTGACCTGTCGCCGGCTATGTGTGCGACGGGCGCCCGGGCCACGTCGCTGCCGTTCTGTGCGGCGGACATGACCGCGCTGCCCATTCGATCCCATGCGGTGGCGGCGATCGTCAGTTTCTACGCGGTCATTCACCTCGGCCGGGCCGAACGTGCGGCGGCCTACCGCGAATTCGCTCGCACGCTTCGGCCGGGCGGGTGTGCGCTGATCGCGTTTCATACCAGCGATCCGGACACCCGGACCGGCGAGGTCACGACGCTCACGCAGTGGTGGGGGCACGACGTGGCACTGAACTTCCGATTCCTGGACCCGGCCGAGGAAATCGAATCACTGGCCGCCGCGGGATTGGAACTCCAGGCGCGCTTGGACCGCGCGCCCTACGACGGATGTGAGCACCCCAGCCGGCGGTGTTATCTGCTGCTTCGAAACCGATAGGAGTGGCCGGCGGAAGGCAGCACGAGTTCCGGTCGGGCGGTGGGCGTCGCCGAATGACGACGCCCACCGACTTTGGACCAGCGCATCCACGCGCGTGCAACTTCGCTCAGGCCAGTTGCGCGCAGACCCTGCTGCGAATCGGGGTCACAGTCCGATCGCGAGGCCGAGTCCCATCAGTGCGACGTCGGCCACCATCAGCGTGGCGGCGACAACAAGCCCGACAACGTAGATCCGCTTGATGTCGTTGCCGGCTTCTTTCTTGATGATGGTTGTCATTGTTTTCTCCTTGTGGCGGGGACGACTGCGCACGATGCGCAGCGAGAACGCTGAGGACCAGCTCAGGCCACGGTGTCCAGCGGGTCCTCAGATGAGGATTTGCCACGATCTGTTCGCGCAAAGCCTCGGTGTAGCGAGTACGCCGCACTGGATCGTGGCGTACATCTTCTACAACTAGTAGATGTTCGGTTCCGTTCCGGGTAGGCGTCCGGGTGACCGTCATCACCCGATCGGCGGTGCCGAATCGCTCCGATCGCCGAACTGCGCAGGGCCGCTTGTTCGGCGCAGGCAACAAAAAACGTGTTCCGCTCACCGGTACGCGCGCCTAGGGGAATGGCGAGACGGCCGCCACAGTAGTCACAGAACAGCACCACAGCGGGCCGCACGCAGCAGCCCGGAATTGTCCCCAGGATCGACGACAGGTGGTTCGGGGACGAGCAGGACCGCGGCCACGCCGGCCGACCTGCCAGTCAGGCCCGCCGGGCCCAGGGCAGCCGGTCCCCTCGTCCCCGTCACCCCTCCCCAACCAGGTGAGGTGTCGACGCCTGATTCAGACCGCCGCAGCGTTGCGATCCCGTCGCCGCCTGCCCGATCGCCAGGAGTGTGCAGTGGCAGGGAATTCCACCGAGGCCGGACGATCCGTCACCAGCAAGATCACCTCGATTCTGCTGACCTTCACCGAGGGCAGTGAGCATTCGCTGACCGAGATCGCCCGGCTCGCCGGCCTGCCGATCTCGACCGCGCACCGTTTGACCTCTGAGTTGGCCTCCTGGCGACTGCTCGAACGTACCGACGACGGTCAGTACCGCGCCGGTCTGCCGCTGCGGATGATCGGGACCGTCGACGCCTGCCCGCCCAGCATCGCCGAGCGCGCACCGTGCGTGTTGGAGGACCTCTCCGCCGCCACCAAGTGCCGTGCCCGGCTCGGAGTGCTGCGCGACCTCCAGGTCGCCTACATCCAGAAGGACCCGGGCCCGCGTCCCGCGACGTCGTTCAGCGCGGCCGCCACCCTGCCCGCCCACGCGACCGCGCTCGGCCGAGTGCTGCTGGCGTTCTCCTCGCCGCGCACCGTGGAGATGACCATCCTGCGCGGACTTCGCCCCTACACCGCGCACACCCTGACCTCACCCGACCGGTTCCGGCGCGCCCTGGCAGTGGTCCGGCTGGCCCGGGTCGCGGTCACCAGATGGGAGCTGGAGGCCGGTGTCTGCGGCGTCGCGATGCCGATCTTCGGGCCCGGCGGTGAGGTCGTTGCCGCCATCGAACTGGTCCTGGGCGACCTCGGACCGGACCTGCAGCCGGTCATGGGACCGTTGGCCATCGCCTCGCGGAGCCTGTCCCGGGAACTGACCGGGGCCGCACGGCATCAATCGCTGCCCGAGCACGCGCTCGCCGCCGCCGCTCCGATGGCGGTCGGGTAGCACTTCGTGCCGCCGGCCCGCAACCAGGGCCGGTGTGCCGGGGCGTGCCGCCCGGCACTCATGATGTGCTCATGGAAACACTGCTGAACGGAATCACGTCGCGTCTGGTCGAGACCAGCCGGTTGACGGTCAACGTGCTCGAAATCGACGGCAGGGCCGGTGATCCGGTGCTTGTTCGTGCACGGAAACGTGTCGTCGAGCCTGTTCTGGCAGCCGCTGATGCTGGCCCTGCCGGAGCGCTACCGACCGATTGCCGTCGACCTGCGGGGTTTCGGGGACACCGACCCGGAGCCGGTGGACGCCACCCGGGGGGTGCGCGACTATTCCGATGACGTGCTGGCGCTGATGCAGGCGCTGGAGTTGCCGCCGACCCACCTGATCGGCTGGAGCCTGGGCGGGGGAGTCGTCCTGCAGTGCCTGGTCGACGCTCCGGGGCTGCTGGCATCGCTGACCCTGGTGGACCCGGTCTCCCCGTTCGGGTTCGGCGGTTCGCATGGCGTGGAGGGGCTGCTGTCCGACCCGCCAGGGGTCGGCTCCGGCGGCGGGTGCGCGAACCCGGCGTTCGTGGCGCAGCTGGCCTCGGGTGACCGCGGCGCCGATTCCCCGTTGTCGCCCCGGCAGGTGCTGCTGGCGCACTACGTGAAGCCGCCGTTCGTCCCGGAGCACCTGGACATCTTCGTCGAATCCATGCTGTCCACCCGCATCGGCGAGAACAACTACCCCGGGGATTCGACGACGGTCGATGCCTGGCCGGGGATCGCGCCGGGTCACTCGGGGCGTGCTCAACACCCTGGCGCCCAACCACTTCCGGATCGACGATCTCTCCGGCGTCGAACCCCCGACCGCCGATCCTGTGGATCAGGGGAGCCGACGACGTCATCGTCTCCGACACCTCGCTCTATGACTTCGCCTTCCTCGGACAGCTGGGCGTGATCCCCGGCTGGCCCGGGGCAGATGCCTTTCCGCCGCAGCCGATGGTCGGCCAGACCCGGCACGTCCTCGACGGGTACGCCGCGGCCGGCGGGGTGTACCGGGAGGTCGTCGTCGCCGATGCCGGGCATTCGCCGTTCCTGGAGCATCCCGATCAGTTCCTGGCGGCCCTGCTCGACACCTTCGCACTCACCGAGTGAGCCCAGCGACTCAGCCGGCCGGAGCGAACAGCTCGAGCGCGATCCCGTCCGGATCGCGGAATTCCAGGATGCAACCGGCGCCGATGTCCTTGATCTCGCCGTGTTCGACCCCGAGGCCGTCGAGGGTGACGATCGCGTCATCGAGCTCGGATCGACTGGCGACGGTGAACGACAGGTGATCGAGGCCGATCCGGTCCTCGTCGAACCGATCGTCCGGGTCGGCCACCGGGCGCAACCCGAACAGGCCGCGGCCGAGCCGGTAGATCACCCCGCCGAAGAGGAACGAGAGGTTCGCTCGGGCGGCGTCGTCGGCGTCCGGCGGCAGTTCGATGGCTACCGGCAGGGCGAACACCGCGTCGTAGAACTTCCGCGATACCTCGATGTCCCGGACGGTCAGTCGGATGTGGGAGTACCCCAGAGGTGTGATGGCCATCGGCCCACCTTCGCACGGACCGCCCACAACGACAGAACGAAGCCGATGGCCGGCCCCGCCCGAGGGTCAGGCGGGTCGGGACTGCGGGGCGTTCCGGGCCGTCATGTCCGGGTCCCGGACCACGGCGTCGCCCAGCGCGTCGTCGATCCGCTGCATCGCGTCCGCGGGGATGACGACCCCGGCGGCCTTCACGTTCTCGTGCACCTGCTCCGGACGGGAGGCGCCGACCAGGGCAGCGGCCACGTTGTCGTTGCTGAGCACCCAGGCCACCGCCAGTTGCGCCATGGTGAGGTCGAGCTCGTCGGCGATCGGCCGCAGTTTCTGCACCCGGGTGAGCACGTCATCGGTCATGAACCGCTTGATCGTGTCCTGCGCCACCCTTCTCGTCCGTGGCCCGTGATCCGGGCGGCGGAGCCGCGCCCGGGCAGGTACTTGCCGGACAGCACGCCCTGCGCGACCGGCGACCAGACGATCTGCGAGATGCCGAGCTCCCGGGAGGTCGGCACCACCTCCCGGTCGATCACCCGCCACAGCATGGAGTACTGCGGCTGGCTGGAGATCAGTTGGATGCCAAGGTCTGTGGCAAGCGCGTGGCCGGCGCGGAGCTGCTCGGCGGTCCATTCGCTGACCCCGATGTACAGCGCCTTGCCCTGCCGGACGACCTGGGCGAAGGCCTGCATCGTCTCCTCGAGCGGGGTTTCGGTGTCGAACCGGTGCGCCTGGTAGAGGTCCACGTAGTCGGTCTGCAGACGGGTCAGGGACAGATCGATGGATTCCGCGATGTGCTTGCGGGAGAGCCCGACGTCGTTGTGCCCCTTGGGTCCGGTGGGCCAGTACACCTTGGTGAAGATCTCCAGCGACTCCCGGCGCTCGCCCTTGAGAATCTCCCCGAGCACCGACTCCGCGGCGCCGTTCGCGTAGGCGTCGGCGGTGTCGAAGCTGCTGATGCCCGCGTCGAGGGCGGCCCGCACGCACTGGGCGGCCACGTCGTTCTCGACCTGGGAGCCGTGCGTCAGCCAGTTGCCGTAGGTGATGGACGAGATCTTGAGGCCGGAGCGGCCGAGGTAGCGAAATTCCATCGGTCAACCGTAGATGACGGACCCGGGCATCGACGCGGTGGCGGGCACTCGCAGCGCCCGCATGGAAACATCATCGCCGGATCAAACGAAAGAGGTGCGCGCCGTGCGTCGAATACTGGTCGTCGCGAATCAAACCCTCGGCGGCGACCATCTCGCCGAGGTGATCAAACAACGGATCGCCGAACGGCCGACGCGGTTTGCGCTGCTGGTGCCGGCGACCCACCGGACGGACGTCGTTGTCGCGCTCGCGGAGGCGTTTGCGGTGCAGGGCGGCATGCGGCCACCCGCGCCGACCATCGACGACGACGTGGCCGCGAAGAACCGGGTGGAGGCCGGCCTCGAGTGGATGCGGGCGCTGGGTGCGTCGGCGGACGGCTACGTGGGGGAGCACGACCCGGTCCGTGCGATCCGGGATCTGTTGGCCGGCCAGGAGTGCGACGAAATCATCGTTTCCACCCTGCCGCACGGACTTTCCAGCTGGCTGCACCAGGATCTGCCGCACCGGGCGGAGCGGGCCAGCGGCTTGCCGGTGACCGTGGTGAGCGCCGCGCATCCCGCCGCCTCCTGACCGGTCAGGGTCAGCCTGGAAATCATGTAGTCAATCTAGTTGACTGTCAGGCCGTGCTGCGGCACCATCAATGAAGTCAACTGTATTGACCTTCTCAGGAATTGATCTTCTACCAGGAGGAATCATGGCCGTCATCCCCGCCCCGGCAGCGCCCACCCACCAGCTCGGTGGGGCCAGCTTCACCTCGTTGGCCACCCCCAGCCGCGGTTCGAAGGACACCAGCGTGTGGCAGGTGGAGATCCAACCCGGCACGCCGGCGACCCCGCACCGGCTGACCCGGGAGGAGGTTTTCGTCATTCTCAGCGGCTCCGCGCTGGTCCGGATCGACGGGCAGCGGGCGACCGCCGAAGCCGGCGATGTGGTGGTGGTGCCGACAGCGGTCGATTTCGAGATCGTCGCCGGCGGGTCGGAACCGTTGCGCGCGTTGTGTTGTCTGCCGGTGGGCGGGCAGGCGCAGCTCGCCGACGGCGAGCCGTTCACCCCGCCCTGGGCGCAATGAGCCCGGCGGCGCGGCCACGGCCGGAACCGGCCGGCACTGCGTCATCCGGCGATGGGCCGGCCGGCGACGGAACCCCCTTGGCCCGGCTGTTCGCGATCGCCTACCGCTCGCTGGTCGACGGCCTGCACGAGCGGCTCGCCGACCGCGGCTGGCGCAACGTCCGCCCGAACTACGGCTTCGTCCTGCTCGCCGCCCGTGGGCCGGGCATCCAGGCGTCGGAGATCGCCGCGCTGATGGGCGTCTCGAAGCAGGCCGCGTCCAAACTGGTGGAGGCCATGGAGCAGGCCGGGTACCTGCGCCGCGATCCGGCCGCCGACGATCTGCGCGCCAAGGTGGTCACCCTGACCGGGCGCGGTGACGAACTTCTCGCCGCGGTCGAGGAGATCTATGCCGAACTCGAGGACGAGTGGGTGGCGATCCTGGACCGGGACAGGGTCGATGCGCTGCGGGCCGACCTGACCGCCGTGCTGCGGGCCACCCACGGCGGGCGGCTGCCGCCCGTCCGCCCGGTCTGAACTCCTCGGCCGACCGCGCGATCACCAACCGGCCTCCAGCTCGTCGCTGATCCGGCGGCCGATCTCCAATGCGGCCGTGGCCGCCGGGGATGGTGCGTTGAGCACGTGGATCTGCCGGATGCCGCGTTCGTAGTAGAAGTCGTCGACCAGCGAACCGTCCCGATGCAGGGCTTGCGCGCGGACCCCGGCATGGGTGGGCACGAGGCAGTCGTCGGGCAGCGCCGGGACCAGCTCCCGCAGGCTGGTCAGGAATTTCCGCCGCGACAACGACCGGGCCACCTCGTTGATGCCGGTGCGCCAGTACTTCCTGCCGAGCCGCCACAGCCCGGGCCAGCGCAGGCTGTCAACCATGTCCCGGCGGTTGACGTCCCCCCAGGTGTAGCCCTCCCGGGCCAACGCCAGCACCGCGTTGGGTCCGGCGTGCACCCCGCCGCCGATCATCTTCGTGAGATGCACGCCGAGGAACGGCAGGGTCGGGTCCGGCACCGGGTAGATCAGCCCCCTGACCAGGTGCTCGTGCGCCGACGCGAGCTGGAAGTACTCGCCGCGGAACGGGATGATCCGCACCGCCGGTTCCAGGCCGGCCATCCGGGCCAACCGGTCGGAGTGCAGACCGGCGCAGTTCACGAAGTGGTCGGCGACGAACTCAGCGGACCGGGTGGTGACCGTCACTCCGTCGAAAGATGAATGAATGTCGACGATTTCGGACCCGAACGTGATCTGCCCGCCGTTGTTACCGATCAGCGTGGCCAGCGTGTCGCACACCATCCGGTAGTCGACGATGCCGGTGGATTCGACCCGCAATGCGGCGACGCACCTGACCTCCGGTTCGTACTCGCGGGCCTGCGCCGGGGAGATGAGCCGGACCGGGACGCCGTTGGCCCTGCCCCGGTCGAGCAATCGGAGCAAGGCCGGGACCCGCTGCTGGGTGGTGGCGACCACCAGCTTGCCGCAGATCTCCACTGGAACCCCGTGCCGGGCGGCGAAGTCCCGCATCGAGGCCGCACCTCGGGTGCCGAGCGTCGCCTTGAGGCTGCCCGGCGAGTAGTACAGCCCGGAATGGATGACGCCGGAGTTGTTCCCGGTCTGGTGCTGCGCGACCTGGGTCTCCTTTTCCAGGACGGTCACCGTGTGGCCGCGCCGGCCCAGCTCGTGAGCCGTCGCGAGCCCGACGATCCCTGCCCCGGCAACGACAACATGCTGACTCACGACGCGTTACCTGCAGGCATGGGACAAGCATCCTATGGACGGCGGATGGGCCGCCGAGTGGCTGCCATGCGACCGTTGACGGATGGATCTCGACTTGAAGGGCCGGCGGGCGCTCGTGACGGGCGGCAGCCGCGGC
Organism: uncultured Actinomycetota bacterium; assembly: GCA_963695045.1. Classification (GTDB taxonomy): domain Bacteria; phylum Actinomycetota; class Actinomycetes; order Mycobacteriales; family Nakamurellaceae; genus Nakamurella. The sequence goes on along the minus strand of CAVOFW010000011.1, from coordinate 474,598 downwards.
ATCGGCAAGGCCGTGGCCGCGGCACTGATCGCGGAGGGCGCGATCGTGACGATCTGCGGACGGACCGACGCCACCCTGCGGGTCGCCGCGGCGGAACTGGGCGCGCACGCCGTCGTGGCGGACACCGGCAGCGACGAGTCGGTGCGCGCGCTGGTTGCGTCCGCGACGACGGCCATGGGTGGGGTGGACATCCTGGTCAACGCGGCCGCAACGCCCGGCGGCCAGGCCCGCCCGCCCGCGCTGGCGGAGATCACCACGGAAGCGGTCTGGGCGGACGTCAACGTGAAGGTGCTCGGCTATCTGCGGTGCGCGCAGGCCGTCGCCCCCGGCATGATCGACGCCGGCTGGGGACGGATCATCAGCATCAGCGGGCTGGCAGCCCGGTCGACGGGATCGACCATCGGGTCGATCCGCAACGTCGCGGTCGCGGCCATGACCAAGAACCTCGCCGACGAGCTGGGCCCGCACGGGGTCAACGTCACCGTGGTGCACCCCGGGCTGACCCGCACCGAGGCCACCCCCGGGGTGCTGGCCGCCGGCGCCGCGGCCCGGGGCGTCACCCCGGCGGACATCGAGCGGCAACTCGCGCAGGGCAACTCGATTCGCCGGATCGTTGACGCGCACGAGGTCGCCGCGGTGATCACCTTCCTGGCGTCACCGAAGAGTGTGGCGATCAACGGTGATGCGATCGCCTGCGGTGGCGGGGCACGGGGCGCTATCCACTACTGAGCGGACGCTTCGCGAGTGTTCGGTTCGGGTGATGCGGCTGGACCGGTCGAACCCTACGGTTGGCGAGCGTGGAACACGCCATCCCCCTTGAGCCGTATTCGGCCTTCGCGGCCGACTTCGACGAGATCCTCGGGGACAGGTTCTTTCCGGCATCGCGCGACACGTTCGAATCGATGGAACGGCGCTACCGGCTGCAATACGGTTCGGTCGCCGATGTGGGATGCGGCACGGGCACCTTCCTGGCCTACCTCGGTGACCGCGGCGTGCCGACGCTCTGGGGAGTGGATCGATCGGCAGAGATGCTTGCGCGGGCAGCCGAGAAGAACGCCGGCAACGGAGCGCGCTTCCTTCGGCAGGATCTGCTGGACCTCCGGCTCGCGGAGCAGGTCGATCTGCTCACCTGCCAGTTCGACACGCTGAACTACGTGCTCACCGACGCCGACCTGCACACCGTGCTGGCCGGCTTCGCCCGGGCGATCAGACCTGGCGGGCATGCGTTGTTCGACGTCGTGACCGCGCGCCCGGACGTGCCCGATGGCCAGCATCGCGTCGAACTTGCCAGGAATGCCCGTCGTACGGTCAGCCTGAGCACCGGGTATGACGACGAACGGCGGGTGCAGACGGCCACCCTGCGTGTCGATGACGGCGCCGGGTCGCGCAGCGAGGATCACCGGCAGCGCGTCCATTCGGTCGCCGATGTGGTGGCGGCGATGCCCGGGACCGGCCTGCAACTGCTCTGCCGCGCACGACTTCTCGAACCTCGCGGGCCCGATCGATGATGCCGAGCGGGTGATCTTCCTGGCCCGGCGGAGCTGAACTGCGCCGCACGGCTGCATCCCGGATGACTACGCCGGGAGATTCTTGGCTGCCCAGGCGGTGAGCTCCCGGAGGGCCGGCAGCAGTGCGCTGCCGCTGTCGGTCAGCGCGTACGTCACGGACAGCGGAGGGCCCTCCTCGACCGTTCGCGCCACCAATCCGGCGCCGGCAAGCTCGCTGAGCCGTTCGGACAGCACCGAGTCGCTGATCCCGGCAACCGCGCGCTTGAGGTCGGCGAATCCCGCCGGGCCGTTCATCAACGTGCCGAGAATGACGCCGTTCCAACGCTTTCCGAGGAATCCGAAGGCCCGGGAGAGGGCGCCGTCGCACGCCCTCGCCTCGTGAGCCACCTCACCCTTCGTCAACACACCCGGATCCTACCAAGCTGCTACGTTCTGAGGTGTTACTAGTTTTTTCGAAGCTACCTCGAAGAAGGAAGTCCTATGACCGCCCAGTTGGACATCGCCCAGGCCGTCCCGCTCGATCGACTCGACGACGCCGGCCGGGCGCTGCTGTTCACCGACGCCCACACCGTGAACAATTTCGCGTCCACCCCGGTGACCGACGCACAGCTCAGCGAGATCTGGGAGCTCGCCAGATGGGCGCCCAGCGGCGGCAACACCCAGCCGCTGCGGGTGGTCTTCGTTCGCACGGACGAGGGCAGGGCCCGGCTGGTCCCGCACATGAACGAGGGCAACCGGGCCAAGACCGCCGCCGCGCCGGCGGTGGCCGTGCTCGCGTTCGACAGCGACTTCCATGAGCACCTCCCGACGGTCATGCCGTTCAAGCCGGAGCTGCGGGACGTCTTCGCGGCCAACGACGCGATGCGCGCCTCGATGGGGCAGTTCAACGCGGCCATCCAGGCCGGCTACTTCATCCTGGCGGTGCGGGCCAACGGTCTGGCCGCCGGCCCGATGGGTGGATTCGACAAGGCGGGGCTGGATGCGGAGTTCTTTCCCGATGGCCGGTGGAAGTCATTTCTTGTCGTGAACATCGGTCATCCCGGTGAAAATGCCTGGCGCGATAGGCTTCCGCGGCTGGAAGCGCCTGAGGTCATTCGCTGGGGCTGACCGGCACCGCGGTTGCCACGACCCTGGGTAGGGCCTTTGTGCCCTGACCGATTTCCCTCGGGTGCGGGACAATCCGATGGATGAACGGCAACGATGCCAGGAGGCGCGCACAGGTGAGCGACTACGAGAAGGTTTTCCGGGCCAGCGTGGACGATCCGGAGGCCTTCTGGCTCGAGGCCGCGGAGACGATCGACTGGTACGCGACGACCCACCAGGGCGCTTGACTCCTCGAACCCACCGTTCTACCGCTGGTTCCCCGACGGCGAGCTGAACGTGTCGCTTCAACGCCCTGGACCGGCACGTCGACGCCGGCCGCGGCGAGCAGGCCGCGCTGATCTACGACAGCCCGGTCACCGGGACCGGCCGCACCTACAGCTACGCGCGAGCTGCGGGACGAGGTCGCCAGGTTCGCCGGCGTGCTGGCCGGCCTCGGGGTCGGCAAGGGCGACCGGGTGGTCATCTACCTGCCGATGGTCCCCGAGGCCGTCATCGCGATGCTGGCGTCGGCCCGGATCGGCGCCGTGCACTCCGTCGTGTTCGGCGGGTTCGCGCCGCGGGAGCTGGCGGTGCGGATCGACGACGCGACCCCGAAGGTGATCGTCTCGGCGTCCTGCGGCATCGAGGGCAAGCGGGTCATCGAGTACAAACCGTTGCTGGACAAGGCGATCGAGCTGGCCGACCACAAGCCGGACCGCTGCGTCATCCTGCAGCGCCCGCAGGCCGCCGCGGCCATCGGCCCGCGGCGACGTGGAATGGGCGGCGGCGATGGCGTCGGCCACCCCGGCGGATCCGGTCCCGGTCAAGGCCACCGATCCGCTGTACATCCTGTACACCTCGGGCACCACCGGTAAGCCCAAGGGCGTGGTCCGCGACTCCGGCGGCTACGCGGTCGCCCTGGCCTGGACGATGCCCAACATCTACGACGTCGGCCCGGGCGAGGTCATGTTCACCGCCTCCGATGTCGGCTGGGTGGTCGGGCATTCGTACATCGTCTACGGCCCGCTGCTGGCCGGCGCCACCACCGTGCTCTACGAGGGCAAGCCGGTCGGCACGCCCGACGCCGGGCAATTCTGGCGGGTCGCGGCCGAGCACGGCGTGAAGAGCCTGTTCACCGCGCCGACCGCGTTCCGGGCCATCAAGAAGGAGGACCCGCGCGGCGAACTGCTGGCCGGCTACGACCTCTCGACCCTGAAGTACCTCTTCCTGGCGGGCGAACGGCTCGATCCGGAGACCTACCACTGGGCCACCGAACTGCTCGGCATTCCGGTGATCGACCACTGGTGGCAGACCGAATCCGGCTGGGGGATCGTCGCGAACCCGGCCGGCATCGAGCTGCTGGAGCTCAAGCCCGGCTCGCCGACCCGGCCGATGCCCGGCTGGGACGTGCGGGTGCTGGATCCGCGCGGTGACCCGGTGCCGGCCGGCACCGACGGCGCGATCGTGGTCAAGCTGCCGATGCCGCCGGGATCGCTGCCGACCCTGTGGAACGACGACCAGCGGTTCGTCGAGTCGTACCTGTCGGTCTACGACGGCTACTACCTCACCGGCGACGGCGGGCACCTGGACGCCGACGGGTACATGTTCGTGATGGGCCGCACCGACGACGTGATCAACGTCGCCGGGCACCGGCTCTCCACCGGCAGCATGGAGGAGGTGCTGGCCGGGCACCCGGACGTCGCGGAATGCGCCGTGATCGGGGTGGCCGACCCGATCAAGGGTCAGGTGCCGCGCGGTCTGGTGGTGCTGAAGGCGGGCGTACAGCGGGACGAGGCGGAATTGCAGGCGCGAACTGGTCCTGCTGATCCGGCAGCAGATCGGCGCCGTCGCCGCGCTCAAGGACGTGGCGATCGTCCCGGCGCTGCCGAAGACCCGGTCCGGCAAGATCCTGCGCAAGACCATGCGGGGGATCGCCGACGGCGTCGACGAGCCGGTGCCGTCGACGATCGACGACGCCTCGGTGCTGGACGCGCTACGCCCGGTGCTGCGTCGCTAGCGATCGTGCCGGCAGCTCGTGCAGTCGCACGTCGGTGAGCTGGCCGTCGGTGATCTCGGCGGTGAGGTAGGTGCACGCCGGCTGCCGGCGGCGGTCGGTGGGCGAGCCGGGATTGAGCAGCCGCATCCCGGCCGGACTCACGCTGTCCCACGGGATGTGGCTGTGCCCGAAGATCAGCAGATCGGTCTCCGGGTAATCGATGTCGGCGCGTGCCTCGCGGCCCGCCTTGCCGCCGGTCTCGTGCACGACGGCGATCCGCAGGCCATCAAGGGTGACCCGGGCGACCTCCGGCAGCCGGCTTCGGACGTCAGGGCCGTCGTTGTTCCCGTACACCCCGACCAGCCGGGCGGACCGCTCCGCAAGCTCGTCCACCAAGCCCGCCGTCACCCAGTCGCCGGCGTGGAACACCACATCGGCGGCCGCCACCTCGTCCCACAGCAGCGGCGGCAGGACCCTCGCGCGAGCGGGCACGTGGGTGTCGGACATGATCAGCAGCCGCATGCCCACCATTCTCGACGACCGTGCTGCGACGCGTGAGTCAGTTGAGCACCCGATCGACGAACGCGGCGGTCCGGGTCAGCAGTCCGTCGATCCGCTGCTCGATGTCCACACCCGGCTCCGGCACGACGGCGAGCGTGGCCTTGGGCTGCCGAATGTACGTCGAGCAGGCAAGGTCGGCGCAGATGTAGGTACCGACCGTGTTGCCGTTGCGGCCGGCGGCGCCCGCCCGGGGTGCCGCGAACAAGGCGACGCCGCCGCTGGAATGGGTCGTGCGGCACAGCGTGCACATCACCGACTTCTTGGACGCACCTTCCGGGGCACGCAGGGCGATGCCGACCGGACGATCGCCGTGCCAACTCACCAGGTACCCGCGCTGCGGGGCCTTCGGGTCCCGCCAGCCCAGGTATTCGAGGTCCGAGAATTCCAGGCCGGCGAATCCGGCCGGGAACACCATCCTGCTCGACTCGCCCCGGGTGCTGTTGGCCATCGCGGCGCGAATTTGTTGCTGATCCAGTGGTTTCATCGAGATCTCCTTACCAGGAGCGGACCGTACACCGCGGGGTCAGCGGCGGTCGACGGCATTCGCGCCGACAAACGCCCACCGGTGCGGGAATACCGGGCCGTGTCGGCGTCTTGATCAAGGCGAGGTCTTCATCAGGTCGAACGAGAAGAGGGCGCAACGATGTCCAGAGAAATGCTGCTTCCCAGTCCCGCGCATCCGATCACCATCGAACCGACGCCGTCCCGGGTGGTCGTCAGGATCGACGGCAAGATCATCGCCGACACGACGTCTGCGCTCACCCTGCAGGAGTCCACCTACCCTGCGGTGCAGTACGTCCCGCTCGCCGACGTCGACCAGAGCCTGCTCCGCCGGACCGACACCAGCACCTACTGCCCGTTCAAGGGCGACGCCTCCTACTACACCATCGCGCTGCCGCGACCGGGATCTCGCGGACGCGATATGGACCTACGAGACCCCCTATCCGGCAGTGGATGTCATCGCCGGACATGTGGCGTTCTATCCGAACCAGGTGCAGCTGCGCGTCGGCGAACAGGAATAACCACCTCGGCCGCCGCCCACCATCGGGAGCGACCTCGATCCGCTCGACGAGCGACCTGACGATCGCCGTGGGCTACGGTGACCGGATGATTTTTGCCGACCTCGGGCCGTTGGCCATCGAGGTCGACGGGCTGCTGAACCCGGTGCGCCGGCCGGCGTTTGGCGTCGGTGCTGGCGCTCCTGCTGGCCAGGGTGGGCGAGGTCGTCACCCCCGCTGCGCTGGTCGATGCGGTCTGGGGTGCGGCAGCTCCGGCGCGCGCGAGCCAATCGCTCGAGTCGCTGGTCTGGCGACTGCGCAAGCTGCTGGAGCCGGAAAGAACCGCACGGCAGACGCCCTCCGTGCTCCGCACCGAAGAGCACGGTTATCGCTTGGCGGTGCCGCCGGACAGCGTCGAATCACAGCTGTTCGTCGCGGCGGTGGAAAGCCTGCCGGCGCTGTTTGCGCGGCGCGACGTCGAGCAGGCGTTGGAGGTGGCGACCGCGGCGCTGCAGCGCTGGCGCGGCGAACCGTACGAGGGAGTGCCGGAGGCGGACTGGATCGGCCCGGTCCGCGAGCGGCTGATCGCGCTGCACACCGACCTCAACGAGTACCGCGTGCAGGCCCTGCTGGATACCGGGCAACCGGAGCGAGCCGTCAGCGAATTGGTGCCGCTGCTGGCGTCGCATCCCTTTCGGGAACGGTTCTGGGCGCAGCGGATGCTCGGGCTGTACCGCTCGGGCCGGCAGGCGGCCGCGCTTGAGGCATTCACCCAGGTCAGGCGCGTGCTGGCCGACGAATTGGGCGTCGAACCCGGCCCCGAGTTGCGTGCACTCCAGCAGAAACTGCTGGACCAGGAGCCCAGCCTTGACCAGGCGCAGCCACCCGCGGCGACGACGGCGGCCGCGCGGGTGCTGCTGCCGGGCAGGCGCGGGGCGATCATCGGCCGGGATGACGACGTCGCCTCCGTTGTCGCCCTGCTGGGGGGTGCCGGGCTGGTCACCCTGACCGGGCCGGGCGGCACGGGAAAGACGCGGCTTGCGGTCGAGGCCGCGTTCCACGCCCGCGGCGGATTCGCCGACGGCGTCTGGTTCGTCGACCTGACCCAGACCGTCGACCCGGGCGGTGTGGCAACGCTGACCGCGAACACCCTGGGACTCGGCCCCCAGCCACACACCTCGACCGAGCAGCTGCTGCTCGATCACCTCGCGCCGCGCCGGATGCTGCTCGTGCTGGACAACTGCGAGCACGTGCTGACCGGCGCCCGAGCATTGGCCGATCAGATCCTCGACCATTGCCCCGACGTCACCCTGCTCGCCACCAGCAGGGAGCCGCTCGAGATCGCGGGCGAGTCACGGTGGCCGGTGGCTCCCCTGCCGCTCACTGACGGCAACGCCCCGATCGCCGGCGCCCGGTCCGAAACGGCGACGGGCGCCGCCGTCGCGCTGTTCGTCGAGCGATTGGGCACCCAGCGGCCGGACCTCGACCTCGCCGGGGCCGACGGTGTCCACATCCGGCAGATCTGCGCGGCCGTCGGCGGTTTGCCGCTCGGCATCGAACTGGCGGCGGCGCGGGCACGGGTCTTCGAGCTGGACGAGATCGCGGCCACCCTGGCAACCGCGCCCGCGCAACTGACCCGCAGCGGTGCGGGGCCACAGCGGCAGGCAAGCCTGCTCGACGCCGTCGACTGGAGTTACCGGCTTGCCCGTCCGGACGAGCGGATCCTGCATCGACGGCTCGCCTGCATCGGCGGGCCGGTGACCTTGGAGGGTGCCGCGGCACTGTGCGGGGTCCCGCCGCTCCGGCCGGAGCAGGCGATGGAACTGCTGGGTGGACTGGTGCACCGATCGCTCGTCAACTCCACCAGGTCCAGCCAGCCGGGAGGCCCGACGACGTTCACCCAGCTGGTCCCGATCCGGGCGCACGCGGCCGCCGGGCTCGCCGAGACGCCAGAACGCGAGGCGGTGGAACGGGCACGGGACGACTGGGTCATCGGGCATGTCGCCGCCGCGCCGAACGACGGCAGGCCCGGTCTCGCGGACTTCTACGACTGGCTCGACGACAACGAGGCGGCGGTCCGGGAAACGCTGCGATCGACGTTGCTGACCGACCCTCGCCCGGCGGGTCTGACGCTGCTCGCCGCCCTGGGCTCTTACTGGTTCGAGCGGAGCCGGCAGATCGAGGGCGGGCAGTGGGCGCTGGTGGCGAAGGACCTCCCGGACCGGGTGCAGCTCGACGAGTTCGACGCGTCGATCGCCGGCCTGATGCACGGCTGCATGCTGGCGTTGAACCACGAGGCGGCCTCGGCCGAGCCCTATCTGATGGCCGGCTTCACGGCATTGCGGGAGCCGCCCGAAAGTCGGCTGGCGGAGGCAGCCGAACTGCTGGTGCTGACCGCCGCGTTCGTCTGGGTGGGGGACATGTGGTCGCTGGCCGCGGAAGTCGCCTCGGCCGCGACAGAACTCGGCGTGGCCGCGGATCTTCCACACGTCGTGCTGCGCGGCCAGGGCCTGCTGGCCGCCTGCGAACTGATCCTCGGCGACCCGGCCGCCGGGCTCGCCGCCGCCGACCGGGTGCTGGACGCGAACACAGTGCTGGGCAACAACCATGCCGCCCTGTTCGCCTACATCACCAAGTCGCTGGCCAGCTCCTTCACCGGCGACCCGAACGGCGCGTTGCGTTTTTCGGACGAGATCCTGCGGCTGCAAAGGGACATGGGCGTGCACAACGTCGGCAACACACTCGAGGTGCGCGGCACCCTGTATCTCGGCGTCGGGCAACCGATCGAGGCGGTGCGCTGCTTTGCTGCGTCGTGCGCGCAGAACATGCGGGAGGGCCGGGCCTGGCCCTGGCACCCAGGCACCGACGAACTGCTCGAGCAGCTACGTTCCGGGCTGGACCCCACAGAGTTCCAGCGGAACTGGGCCAGCGGCGAGCGACTCGGGTTGGGCGACCCCGGGCAGCTCATCGCCGAGTGGATCTGACCCCAGCAGCAGCAATGGCGCACGGTCCAGGTCGGGTCGCTCGGCGATCCAGCCGACAGCGGCCGGCAACGCTCGCGCCTCATGCCCGCTGGGGCAGGTCAGGATCAGGCAGTTCATCCCCCGATCGATGACGGTTACCGCCACCTCCGTATAGCCGGCCTCCGCGGTGGAGTCGGCGCGGACGAACGCCAGCACCAGCGGACGATCGGCGTCGCCGGCCACCCGGAACAGATATCCCTGCAAGCGGTTCGGCGCCGCTTTTGTCTCCGCGTGCACCGCCGACGTCAACGATCTCGGCCGGCACCGGGAGCAACGGCAAGGCCGCGCGAAAAGCGTTCACGTGCGCGGTGTCCAAGGCGCGCCGGGAATCGTCGTTCCTGCTGAAACACCCGGCCTGCCGGTAGTACTCGGCCGCTCGCAGGAACGCCCGGCAGGCGCCGTCCAGATCGTCGGCGCCCAGCAGTTCATCGCCGGCGTCCAGGGCCAGGTCCGCCGCCCGCTGCCACTCGCGTTCCCACCCGGCGACGTCGCCACCGCGCACCCGCCGGGCCACCCCCAGCACCTCGTCGAGATCGGCCGCGCCGCGATCGGCAACGGCCAGGCTCCGGCGAAGCTGCCGGTCGAAGGACCGGTCGGGGTGCAATGCGGGCATGGCTGCGGCACCGACGGTCCGGGTTGTCATGGGCGCAACTCTGTCCGGCCGCGCTCTCAGCCCGCTCGCATCCGGCTCGCGGCGGATGCGAGCGCCGTGAGAGTGCCGTCGGACACCATTGCACCCATCAACCACGTCGGAGAACCTCCGGCACCCGCCCACACCTGGAGCAGCCGTGACCCTCGCCCTGCACGACGACCTGTATGACGCCCAATTCGTCCGCGCCCTGGCCTACACCGCCCAGGGCGGCGCCGAGATCGGCGAATGCTTCGCCACCGCCAAGCGGATCACCAAGACCGACGGCGAACTCTGGTATCGCGAGTGGCTGGCCACCGCGCAGCGGGCGCACCGCGCCGCCGAGGAGAGCGCGGCGGCCGGCCACCCGGTCAGCGCCCGCGGCGCCTACTTCCGGGCGTCGAACTACTACCGCACCGCCGGCATTTTCCTGATGGGCACTCCCGTCGACGACCGGTTCCGGGCAACCTCGCACCTGCAGACCGAGACCTTCCGCAAGGGCGCGGCGTTGCTGGACCTCCCGCCGGACGTCCTGGAGATCCCGTACGAGCAGACGTCGCTGCCCGGCTACTTCTTCCGGGCGTCCGACGACGGCGTGGCCCGGCCCACCGTCATCCTGACCAACGGGTATGACGGCACCGTCGAGGAGATGTACTTCGCGAACGCCGTGGCAGCCCTGGAGCGCGGATACAACGTGCTGGCGTTCGACGGGCCGGGCCAGGGGTCGGTGATCCTGGATCAGGGCATCGTGTTCCGCCCGGACTGGGAGAACGTGGTCACCCCGGTGGTGGACTTCGCGCTCACCCTGCCCGAGGTGGATCCGGCCAGGCTGGTGCTGCACGGCTGGAGTTTCGGCGGCTACACCGCGCCCCGCGCCGCCTCCGGCGAGCACCGACTGGCCGCCTGCATCGCCGACAGCGGCCCCTACGATCTGAATGACGCGCTGATGGCCAGGGTGCCCGGGGTGTTGGCCAGGCAGTTGCCGGACGGCAACCGGGTCGCCCGGAAGATCCTGGATGAGGCACTGGAGTCGACCATGAAGAAGGCGTCGGCGGGGTGGGCCATGCGCCGCAACCTCTGGGTGCACGGACTGACCGACCCGATGGAATTCTTCACGATCGCGCCGCAGTACTCCCTCAAGGATCGCGCGCAGCTGATCGAGTGCCCGACGTTCGTCTGCACCACCGAGGGTGACGACATCGGCGCCGCCGCCTCGACGCTCGCCGAGAACCTGGTCTGCCCCAAGGAGTTCGTCCGGTTCGGCATCGACGACGACGTCAGCGGGCACTGCGAGATGTCCGGTCGAGCGGTCTTCCACCGGCGGGTCTTCGATTGGCTCGACGGGGTGTTGGCCGCCGACAGCGCGACGACCGCGGCAGGCGCCGGGCACCTGGCAGTATCGGGCGGATGAGAGCGGTGGTGTACGACGGCTACGGCGCGCCGGCGACGGTCCGCGAGGTCCCGGCACCGGCCTGTCCGGTCGACGGAGCCGTCGTCACCGTCCGCGCCACCGGGGTGTGCCGCTCCGATTGGCACGCCTGGCGCGGCCACGACCCGGTGCCGTTGCCGCACATCCCGGGTCACGAGTTCGCCGGCGTGGTGGCCGAGATCGGCGCCGCCGTCACCGGTTTCCGGGTCGGGGACCGGGTGACGGCGCCGTTCGTCTGCGGTTGCGGGCGCTGCGAGTACTGCCGGTCCGGCAACGCCCAGGTGTGTCCCGGACCAGACCCAGCCGGGCTTCACCGGGCCGGGGACGTTCGCCGAACTGGTCCGGATCGACGGGGCCGACGTCAACCTGGTCCGGTTACCGGACACCGTGGACTTCGTCGACGCGGCCGCCCTCGGCTGCCGGTTCGCGACCGCGTACCGGGCGCTCGTCGTGCACGGACGGGTCGCCGCCGGTCAGTGGCTGGCGGTGTTCGGCTGCGGCGGGCTGGGCCTGTCCGCGATCATGATCGGCGTCGCGCTCGGGGCCAGGGTGCTGGCCGTCGACACCGCCGACGGCGCGCTGCGGCGGGCTGCCGAGCTGGGCGCCGAGGTCACGCTTGCGAGCCGACATGACCGCCGACCTCGCTGGCCGGATCCACGAGATCACCGGCGGGGGAGCGCATGTCACGATCGACGCGGCGGGTGCTCCGGCGTTGGCGGCGGCCGGCGTGCGATCGCTGCGGCGCCGCGGCCGGCACGTTCAGGTCGGCCTGCTGCTCGGTGAGCACGCCCGCACCGCGCTGCCGATGGACCTGGTGATCTCCCGCGAGCTGGAGATCTACGGCTCGCACGGGATGCCGGCCGTCGACTACCCGGCGATGCTGGACGCCGTCACCACCGGGGTGTTGCAGCCGGGACGGCTGGTGGGCCGGACCATCGGGCTGGACGACGCCGGCGCGGCGCTGGCCGCGATGGACGGCCCGGGCGACCCGGGGATCACCGTCATCGTGCCGTAACTGCCATCGGATCCTTCGCTGCAACCCCCCTGCAACGGTTGCACCAACCCGCGGTTCCGGCGACGGTGGTACCACTGGACCAACGGCAGTCTGCCGAGCCCATCGGCGACAAGGGAGTCTCGATGACCGAAACGCTTGACCGCACCACCCCCGACACCGACAACGCCCGCAGCACCATCACCGACTGGCTGAACAGCTTCGAAACCGCCCTGACGGCGGGGGATGTCGACGCCGCGGCGGCACTGTTCGCCGACGAGAGCTACTGGCGGGACCTGATCGCCTTCACCTGGAACATCGTCACCGTCGAGGGCCGGGATGGCGTTCGCGACCTGCTCGAGGCCAACCTGGACCGGCTGCGGCCCAGCGGGTTCGGCGTGGCGGACGACCTGGGGGAGCCAACCGAGGGCGGCGGCGTCGCGGAGAGCTGGATCGAGTTCGAGACCGTGATCGGGCGCGGTGTCGGGCATCTCCGGCTCAAGGACGGCCTGGCCTGGACGTTCCTGACCACCATGTACGAGCTGAAGGGTTACGAGGAACCGCTGCGGGAGCGGCGGCCGAAGGGTGCCGAGCACGGCGCCAACCCCGAGCGCCGGACCTGGCTGGAGCGGCGCCAGGAGGAGGCCGAGCAGCTCGGCCACACCACCCAGCCGTACACGGTGATCATCGGCGGCGGCCAGGGCGGCATCGCGCTCGGCGCCCGGCTCCGGCAGCTCGGTGTGCCCACCATCATCGTCGACCGCAACCCTCGGCCCGGTGACGCCTGGCGGAACCGCTACAAGTCCCTGTGCCTGCACGATCCGGTCTGGTACGACCACCTGCCGTACATCGACTTCCCCAAGAACTGGCCGGTCTTCGCGCCGAAGGACAAGATCGGCGACTGGCTGGAGATGTACACCAAGGTGATGGAGCTCAACTACTGGGGCTCCACCGAGTGCAAGAGCGCCACCTACCACGAGGAGTCGCAGGAGTGGACCGTCGTCGTCGAGCGCGACGGCGCGGAGATCACCCTCCGGCCGAAGCAGCTCGTGCTGGCCACCGGCATGTCCGGCAAGGCCAACATCCCCGCCTTCGAGGGCATGGACGTGTTCACCGGCGACCAGCACCACTCGTCGAAGCACCCCGGCCCGGACGCCTACCGCGGGAAGCGGGCGGTGGTCATCGGCGCCAACAACTCGGCGCACGACATCTGCGCCGCGCTCTGGGAGGGCGGCGCCGACGTCACCATGGTGCAGCGCTCGTCCACGCACATCGTCAGGTCCGATTCGCTGATGAAGGTCGCCCTCGGCGGCCTGTACTCGGAGGAGGCGGTGGCCGGCGGCATGACCACGCAGAAGGCGGACCTGACGTTCGCGTCGCTGCCGTACCGGATCATGCACGAGTTCCAGATCCCGGTGTACGACGAGATCCGCAAGCGGGACGCCGACTTCTACTCCCGGCTCGGTGCGGCGGGCTTCATGCTGGACTACGGCGACGACGATTCGGGCCTGTTCATGAAGTACCTGCGCCGCGGATCGGGCTACTACATCGACGTCGGTGCCTCCGACCTGGTCGCGAACGGCGACATCAAGCTGGAATCCGGTGTCGACGTGGTGCGGCTGACGGAGAACGCCGTCGTGCTGTCCAACGGCAAGGAACTGCCCGCCGACGTCGTGGTCTACGCGACCGGCTACGGCTCGATGAACGGCTGGGCGGCCGACCTGATCTCCCAGGAGGTGGCCGACAAGGTCGGCAAGGTCTGGGGTCTCGGTTCGGCCACGACCAAGGACCCGGGGCCGTGGGAGGGCGAGCAGCGAAACATGTGGAAGCCGACGCAGCAGGAGGCGCTGTGGTTCCACGGCGGCAACCTGCACCAGTCGCGGCACTATTCGCTGTACCTGGCGCTGCAGCTGAAGGCCAGGATGGAAGGCATCCCGACCCCGGTCTACGGGCTGCAGGAGGTCCACCACCTACGGTGAGCCGCCGAACGGCTGGTCGGGCCGCCCAGATGGCGGTGAGGCGGCCCGGCCAGCTGTTTTTTCAACCGGCCAGACCTGGGCGTTCGGCCTTCCAGGACGGAGAACGCCTTGCCATCTCGTACCCCGCCGCGTGCGGGTTCAAGCACGCGGCGGCGGCGGATGCTCGGGCGGACCTCCTGGGTGGTCCGGCGGGTCGTCCGGGCGGGTGCTCCGGTGGGTGCTCGGGTGGCGGCGGGATGGTGTCGACGGCCGGCGCCGAGCCGGGCCAGACGAGCAGCACCGCGCACGGCGCGTGATCAACCACGAACCGAGTGTGCGGCCGCAGCGAGTGCGGTCCGAGCCGGGACCGGTCGCCGTCCCGGCTCAGGATCAGCAGGTCGGCCTTCGCGGCGGCGTCGACGATCTCGCGTTCCACCCGGCCGCGCCGCTGGTCGAGCGTCGCGGGCCGGTCGAGCCGGGCGGCCGCGTCCGCGAGCAGTTGCTCTTCGTCCGCCTCGGCCGCCTCGTCGACGCCGCGCGGGACGGACCGGTGCCGCCCGAGCAGACCAGCGAACGCGCCGTGCACCACCTCTTCCATGTCACCGGGAATGACGTGCACCAGCACGATCTCCGCCCGCGGCGCCAGTTCCCTGGCGGCATCGACGGCCGCCTGCCAGCCGATCTCGGCGATCCACACCACGACGACCACGGCCCGCCTCCCAACGCTCCGCACCGAGCATGGCCGACGACGGCTCCGTGCGCGCGTTCACGGGGGCCGACCGCGTGGGCACGAACGGCTAGCCTCCGGCTGGTGTTCGTCCTCCTGCCACCCTCCGAGACCAAGGCCGCCGGCGGCACCGGCGCGCGCGCTGGACCTGAGCGCGCTGACCTTCCCGGAGCTGGCACCGGCCCGGGAGCAGGTGATCGCGGCGCTGACCGCGCTCTGCGCTGATCTGCCGGCGGCCCGCCGCGCGTTGGCCGTCGCGGGCAGCAAGGACCCAGAGATCGCCTCGACCGCGGCGCTGCGCAGCACCCCGACGATGCCGGCGATGCTCCGCTACACCGGGGTGCTGTACGAGGCGCTGGACGTCCGGACCCTGCCGCCGTCGGCCAGGTCGCGGGCCGCCGAACGGCTGCTGATCACGTCCGCGTTGTTCGGCATGGTCGGCGGCGCCGACCCGGTGCCGGCGTACCGGCTGTCCGCCGGGTCGGTGCTGCCGGGCATCGGCGGGCTGCCGGCCTTCTGGCGGGAGCGGCTCGAGCGCCCCGATCCAGGCCCTGGACCGGCCGGTGGTCGATCTGCGGTCCGGTGCCTACGCGGCGTTCGCGCCGATCCCGGACGCCATCGCCGTCCGGGTGGTCACCGAGAACGCAGCCGGGCGAGCGCAGCGTGGTCAGCCATTTCAACAAGGCCACGAAGGGGCTGCTGGCCCGGGCGCTGGTGACCTCCCGCGCCGAGATCTCCGACACCGCCGCGGTGGCCCGGGTGGCCAGGCGCGCCGGGCTGCGGGTCGAGCGGACCGGCGTTCTAGCGCTGGAGATCGTCACCTGAGCGCCGACCAGGACGTCAGGAAGCCACCCGGCGCACCGGTTGCATCACGAACTCGTCGACGACGGCCGCCGCGACCGAGGCGGCGGTGACCCGCCGGTCCATCGCGGTGCGCTGGATCCAGCGGAATGCCTCCGGCTCGGTCATCCTCCGGTGCGCCATCAACAGTCCCTTGGCCCGGTCGATGACCTTACGGGTCTCCAGCCGGTGCGTGGCATCGGCGATTTGCGCTCGCAGTGCGGCGGTTTCGGCGTAACGAGCGACCGCAACCTCTACCGCCGGCAGCAGCGATGATCGAGACAGCGGCTTGCACAGGTAGCCCACCGCGCCGGCATCCCGGGCCCGGGCGACCAGGTCCCGATGCGAATCCTCGGAGATCATCACCACCGGGGCGATCTTCTCGCTGGTGATCTCGCCGGCCGCGTCGATGCCGTCCTTCTTGCCGAGCTCGACGTCGATGATGACCAGATCGGGGCGAAGTGCCTGCGCCATGGCCACCACCTGCTCGCCGTCACCGGCCTGGCCGACCACGTCGAACCCCTCCTCGGCCAGCATCTCGGCGAGCGCGGTCCTGGCGCCGGGTTCGTCATCGGCGATCACCACCCGCTTGGCGTGTGCCTGTGGTGCTGTCGATTCCGTGGGCGACGACTCCGTCGTGATCATGGTGATCTCCGTTCGAGTAGCCCTCCACCGGGATGGAGAGTGGCCGCGAGGCCGTTGGCGAGCTGGGCGGCCAGTTGCTTGCTGGCCCCTGTTAGCAGATTAGCTGGCTCTTCAGCTAACGGCCGCTCAATACTCGCTGTGACGGTTCACACGCTGCGTTTCCGATCCGCCGGATGTTTGCGCGAAAGGTGAATGGGGGAGGCGCTTTCACCCCATCGCGGGTCACTCGCGAGTGAGAACCACGCCCCGTCTTGACCATCGGCGGATGGACCGGGTGGTCGCTGCCCGTCGCCGGAGGTGGCGGCGACGGGGCGGTCGGTGACGAGATCGTTCCCATCCGGGAGGCGCATGGTCACGGTGTGTGCTCGCATGATCGACGAGCCGTCACCGCAGCCGCCCTGACGGGTGAAATGTCGTGGGTCGCAGGCAGTCACCACTTCGGCCGCGGACCAGCGCGGCCCTGGAACGGTGCCCATCGCCGAGGTGATGAGCACCGGATGATCATCAGAGCGGCGGGGGACAGATCTTGTCGAGCGCCGCGAGATCCTCCGCGGTCGGGGTGAAGGCCGTTGCCGCCTCGGCGTTCTCGATGACCTGCTGGGCGGTGGTCGCGCCCGCGATCACCGAGGAGACCTGCGGCTGGGCGAGCAGCCAGCCGATCGCCACCTGGATCATGGTGACCCCGCGGTCCAGGCCGAATTGCCGGAGCTGTTCGAGGGTGTCCCACGGCGCCGAATCCAGCAGCTGCGGCTTCTGTTCCCGGAGCCGACTCCCGGTGGGCGCGTCGGTCCGGCTGTACTTTCCGGTGAGCAACCCGTTGGCCAGCGGGAAGAACGGCAGGATGCCGACCTCGAAGGTCTTGGCCGCCGGGATCAGCTCCCGCTCGATGTCGCGGCGCAGCAACGAGTACTCGTTCTGGGCGGAGACGAACGGGGTCCGCGCCGACGTGCGGGTGAGCCACGCCGCGTCGGCCAGTTGCCACCCGGTGAAGTTCGAATGCCCGACGTACCGCACCTTCCCGCTGACGACCAGGTCGTCGAGCGCGGCGGCCGTCTCGTCGAGCGGCGTCAACGGATCCGGCTGGTGCAGCTGATACAGGTCGATCCAATCGGTGTTCAACCGCCGCAGCGACGCCTCGACCGACGTCCGGATGTAGCGCCTCGACCCGCGGGCGCCGAAGTCCGGTCCGTTCGCCCCCTGCGCGTCCATGCCGAACTTGGTCGCGACGATGACGTCCGCGCGGCGGCGGCCGAGCGCGGCGCCCAGCAGTTCCTCGCTGCGTCCCGCCGGTGCGCCGTAGATGTCCGCGACGTCGAAGAACGTGACACCCGCATCGAGCGCGGCGTCGACCACGGCGCGGGCGCCGGCCGCCGTGGCGGACGCGGTGTGGGCCCGGCCGAGGTTGTTGCAGCCCAGCCCGGTCGTCGAGACGGTCAGCCCGGAGCGGCCGAGGCGGCGCAGTTGTGGATCGGTCACGGCGTTCAGGCTACGGATCCTGCGCGGCCGGTGGTGCAGGCCCCGCTCCGCGGACGACGCCGCGCCCGACGTGGCCCAAATGTGACCGCGCACACCCAAGATTTAACCCGGAAGTGACGCCGCAGGACCCCGCGACGCCTACTGTCACATCGTTGTCTGCAACTGATGCGCCCGGACGGGCACAAAACGATCGACTGCCGCGTTACACCACCGTACCGGCGCTCCCGGCTCAGTTTCACGTTTGCGCAACGCTCACATCTGGGGGAACCACGATGGCCGCAACAACCGACTATGACGCTCCACGACGCAGCACCCTCGAAGAGGCAGAGACCGAATCGCTAGAGGTGCTGGCGACCGCGCGGACCGACGCGCAATCGCCGGACGTCGACCTCGACGAAGGCGATTCCGGGGAGAGCATCGACCTTCCCGGCGCCGACCTGATCGGCGAGGAACTCTCGATGCCCGTCATCCCCAAGAAGGCTGACGAGTTCACCTGCACGTCCTGCTTCCTGGTCCAGCACCGCAGCCGGATCGCCTCGGGCAACAGCGAGCGGGCAATCTGCATCGACTGCGCCTGAGTCGCCGGTCGCTGATCAGCCCGTGGTGCTGATCTTCTGCGCCTCGATCGTCAGCAGCAGGCGCACCTGGTCGCGGCCGCCGAACCACGGATAGGGCCCGCCGAGGTAGCGCTGGGCCAGCTTCTCGATGTGATCGGCCGCGCCGTCGGTGGTGACGTCCGTCACCACGGCCCCTGATCGCGAAGTAGCGGGACGGCCGGGCGCTGTCGGACACGTTCAGCGCCACCCGCGGGTCGCGCTCGATGTTGTTGATCTTCTGGTGGCCCCGCACGCTGTTGATCAGGATGTGCTGCCCGTCGGTGTCGACCCAGGTCTGGGTCAGCTGCGGCGAGCCGTCGGGCATCAGCGTGGCCAGGAAGCAGGGGCTCCGTTGGCGGAGCAGTTCGAGCAGGCCATCGGGCAGATCCACGAGGTGAGTCCTCTTCCTGTTGGTCGGCGCAGCGGAAGGGCGGCACCTAGTGCCATCGTGCACCCGCTCAGGAAGTCGACCGGAAAGAAGTCGACCCGCTGGTCCTCCCGGGTTGACGCATGCGGAGGCGCCAGGGGTGCACAGTGGTTGGGCCGCGACGGTGATGTCGCGCGCATCCTCAACCAGAAGTAGGCGAACCGGCATGACGACCCATTTCCTTCAAGCCACGGTGCCGTGGCGCGTGGGACCGAAGCAGCTTCTTCTCGGGTGTGCCCGATGACCAGCACCCCACCGCTCACCGCCGGCATCGAACACGTGCGGGTCTGCCACCAGGACATCCGGGTGCACATCCGTGCCGCCGAATCGGCTGCGCGGGAGAATGTGCCGTTGCTGATGTGCGGCGGCATCGGGGCCAGCCTCGAGGTGCTCGGGCCACTGGTGAACGCCATCGACCCGGCCATCGAGATCATCCGGTTCGACGTGCCCGGCATCGGGGGGTCGCCGAATTCCCTGTTGCCGTACAGCTTTCCGCAGCTGGCCGTCGTCGTCGGCGGGCTGCTGGACGAGCTGGGTTACCCCCAGGTCGACGTGCTCGGGTATTCGTGGGGTGGGGCACTGGCCCAGCAACTGGCGTTCCAGGACTCCGGCCGATACCGCCGGCTGGTGCTGATCAGCACCAGCACCGGGTTGTTCGCAGTTCCGGGTGATCCCCGGGTGATGAAGGAAATGCTCACCCCACGCAACTTTCGGGACGCCAGGGAAGCGATGGTGATGTCCGCCCGCCTCCAGCACCCGAACAACGCCGGGCTGGCAGCCGCGTTGCCGACCGGGTTGTTGGACCTGGTCGCGGCCGGCAGCAGCCTGGGCTATCTGCACCAACTGCTGGCGATCGGGACGTGGAGCAGCCTGCCGCTGCTGCCCATGATCGGCCAGCCGGTCCTGGTGATCAGCGGCGACGCCGACCCGATTGTGCCGCTGGTCAATGCTCGGATCATGACGAGCCTGCTGCCCCGGTCAAACCTGCACGTCTTCTCCGGGGATCACCTCGGAATCGTCACCGCGGCAACGGAACTGGGCGAGCGGACGGGGCGCTTCCTGCAGTCCTCGTGAAACCGGTAGCACCCGACCGGGCGCGAAAACGCGGCACCGGGAGGTCTGGGTCGCGGTTGGTCTTCCGTCGGAGGGCGGCGGTACATTGACGCGACGTTACCCCAGCGAAGAAACGGACTTCCGTCGCAGAACCGTTGCGGTGCAGGGGTAGCGACGAAGCTGTGCTGCGAACCTCGTGCCGAAAAGGTGACGATCTTGACCACACCGATCCGTCGGGCGAGTGTTGCCGCCCTGGCCCTGATGGCGCTGCTGTCGCTGGCCGGGTGCACCCAGTCGACCGACCGTCGGCTTGCCGACGGCTATTTCGAGGAGATCACCGAGCAACCGTTCTATACCCTGCCGACGCCAGTTCCGGCGGGGAAACCCGGTGACATCGTGCGGACCGAGCGGCTGCAGAGCGCGCCGGACCGGACCATCGCCTGGCGGGTGCTCTACCACAGCACCGACGTGACGGGCGCGGACATCGTGGTGTCCGGCACCGTCATCGCGCCGACGACGCCGGCCCCGGCCGGCGGGCGGGTGGTGGTCGGGTGGGGCCATCCGACCACCGGGGCCGCGGCGAAGTGCGCGCCGTCCAACGGCATCGACCCGTTCGACCTGATCGAAGGGATGAGCCAGCTGCTGAACGCCGGGTACGCCGTCGCGGCCGCCGACTACCCGGGGATGGGCGTCGCCGGACCGAACTCCTACCTGATCGGCACCAGCGAGGGCAACAGCGTGCTGGATGCGGTGCGCGCGGCGCGGAACCTGCCGGAGACCGGGGTGGGGTCGAACACCGATGTGCTGCTGTGGGGTCACTCGCAGGGTGGGCAGGCCGTGCTCTTCGCCGGTCAGGATGCGCCGTCCTACGCGCCCGAGCTGCGGGTTCGGGGCGTTGCCGTCGCCGCGCCCGCGGCCGACCTGGGCACCCTGCTGGACGACGACATCCCGGACGCGTCGGGCGTCACCCTCGGTTCCTACGCCTTTGCCGCCTACCAGTCGGTCTACGCGGCAACGATTCCGGGCCTGTCGCTGGACCAGATCCTGACCCCGGAAGGCGTCGCGGCCACCCCCGGGATGGCCCAGCTGTGCCTGCTCGGTCAGCACGACGAGCTGCAGGCCAAGGCCCAGGCGCTGGTCGGCCACTACCTGCGCAGCGATCCCGCGGTCACCGAGCCGTGGTCGACCCTGCTCGCGCAGAACACCCCTGGCCCGCTCAGCATGCCGCTCTACGTGGCGCAGGGTGATGCCGACACCCTGGTGCTGCCGGCCGCGACGAAGCAATTCGTCGCGCAGCAGTGCGCGGCCGGTGCGCACGTCACCTTCGCGCTGTATCCCGGCGACACCCACGGGTCGATCGCCCTGACGGCGGTGCCGGCGGTGCTGTCGTTCTTCACGGGCGTGCTGGCGGGCACGCCACCGGCCTCCACCTGCTGAACGGTCCTATTCGGCGACGACCTTGAACACCGGGAACCCGGGCGCGATCTCCAGCAGCGTGGCATCACTGGACTTGGCGTCCACGCCGTCGAAGAACATTCCGACCTCCCAACTCCAGCGCTTGAGGTACCGGCGTAACACGACGGGCTTGTCCTGGTCGGCCACTTCGACCGCGTGAAACCGCTCGATACGGCGACCCAGCCGGAGCTCGCCGCCGCCGGCCACCCGGATGTTGCGGACCCACTGGGTCTGCCCACGCGGCGCGACCAGGTAGCGCTCGCCGTCGACGACGAGCAGGTTGACCGGGGTGGTCCGCCACTCGCCGCTGCTGCGGCCCAGCACTCGAAGCTCCCGGCTGCCGAGCAGGCTCACGCCGGCCTCTGGCCAGTGCGGCAACGGCCTGGTTGAAGACGTTCATCGAACGCCCCGGACGGACGTACCGGGCGGTGTGGCTGTTGGTCATGGCTGATTCCTTCCGCTGTCGGACGAGAGCGGTGCTCTCGTTAAAGAGCATGCAACGCCTCATCCCAAATGTCAAGAGCGGTGCTCTCGTTAAGGAGCAGCCGTCGCAGAAGTGGGTAGACTTCCGCATCGTGAACGCCTCGACATCGGCCAGAGCGGTGGCCCGCCGCGAACTCACCCAGGCCATCACCAGCGGAAGCGCGCAGCCAGATCGCCGAGCACGGCCCGGACGGGCTGTCGCTGCGCGCGGTCGCCCGGGCCCTCGGCATGGCGTCCTCGGCGCTGTATCGGTACTTCCCGAGCCGCGACGATCTGCTCACCGCGCTGATCGTCGAGGCGTACACAGCGCTCGGCGACGCGGTCGAGGCGGCTGATGATCCGCGCGACCGGGACGACGTCACTGCGCGTTTCGTTGCCGTGTGCCGGGCCGCCCGCGGCTGGGCCAAGACCCATCCGCAGGAATACGCGTTGATCTACGGCTCACCGGTACCCGGTTACCGCGCACCGCAGGCGACGATCGACCCCGCCGCCCGGATTCCCATCGCGATGTTCCGACCGCTGCTGGACGGCTGGCGCGCCGGTCTGGTCGACGTCCCCGACGACCTGCCGCTCACCGCCGGGTTGACCGGTCAACTCGAGACGGTGGCCGCCGCCATCGCGCCCGACCTGCCGCCCGCGATGGTCGGCGCCGCGATCGGAGCCTGGGTCCAGCTGTTCGGCATGATCAGCTTCGAGCTGTTCGGGCACCTGGTGGGCAGCGTCGACCCCGCCGACGAGTTCTTCGAACGAGAGATCGCCGGGCTGGCCGCTGCGGTTGGGGTTGCCCAACCGATAGCGGTCTGCGGTGCCAGGTGCGGCCGGCCGGGCATGTCAGCCGACGCGGCGTCCGAGATCCTGACCCGGATCGAACTGCGGCGGCAGGTGTGCGCGGCCGTTGGTCGAGAGGCTCGACGGTTCATCCGGCAGTGCGCCATCAAGGGGGTACGTCTTGCGGTCGGTCCTGCCCTGCTCGATCAGCAGGTCCTGCAGCGCGCGCACCTGCGCCGTCAGTTCGTTGACCTGCAGGCGCGTCGCGGACTGCTCGGCGCCGTCCTCTTCGGCGACCTTCTGCACCAGCCACGCGGCGACCGAGGCGGTGATGGTGCCGATCAGTGCGATCCCGCCGAGCATCAACCCGACCGCGATGGACCGGCCGGTCGCGGTCACCGGAAACAAATCCCCGTAACCCACTGTGGTGATGGTGGTGCACGCCCACCAGAGCGCGTCGCCGAAGGTGGTGATCTTGGCATCGGGCGCGGGTCGCTCCGCCTCCAGCATCGCCAAGGACGCGACGAACACCAGCATGATCGTGGAGCCCGCGACGTAGACCACGACCTTGCCGCGCAGCGTCTGGCCGGCCACCCGCTGGAAGATGGCCAGTACGGTCACCAGCCGGATCAGCCGCAGCGGTCGCAGGATGGGCAGCGCGACGACGGCCAGATCCAGCAGGTGCCGGCCGAACCATTTGAGCCGGTGCTCGGCCAGCACGAGCCGGACGACGTAGTCGATGGTGAACAGCACCCACGTCAGCGTCATCACCGACTCGGCGAAGTCCCACTCGGCGCCGTGCAGATCGCCGAGTACCTGCCACGAATACGCGACCAGGAACAACACCGCCGCGCCGATCAGCGGCCAATCGGACAACGACTGCCATCGAGCTGACGTCACAGCGGTGAGCCTCACACGCCCTTGGCACCGACGTATTTCCGCTGGCGGTCGCGAATGTTTCCAATTCCCTTCGCAGTGACAACCCGGGGCACGGCAGAGCCGGCCGGCGGGCCAGGATAGTCCTGGCCCCGAGCACAGATGGAGATCGCCGTGACCCTGGAACTTCCGTTGCCGTACCTGTACCGGATGGCCGATCCCGCCGTCCCGGCGCCCTGGCTGCTGGTGTTGATGCACGGCATCGGCAGCAACGAGCAGGATCTGTTCGGCCTGGCGCCGTCCGTGCCGCCGCAGTTTCACGTGCTGAGCCTGCGGGCGCCCAACGTCATCGGCCCGGCCTCCTATGCGTGGTTCATGTTCGGCGTCCGCCCCGACGGCGAGCGGGCCATCGACGAGGTTCAGGAGGCGGCCAGCCGGGCACTGGCGGCGCGAGGCCGTCGAGGCGGCCGGCCGGCAGTTGGCGGTGCCGGCCGATCGGCTGGTCGTCGGCGGCTTCAGCCAGGGCGGCATCATGTCGTTGTCCCTGCTCCTGACCCAGCCGCAGCTGCTGCAGGCGGCGTTGGTCATGCACAGCCGGCTGCTGCCAGAGGTGCTGCCGATGGTCGCGCAGCCCGGGGAGCTGCGTGGCCGGCGGCTGTGGGTGAGCCACGGAACCGCCGACACCGTCATCCCGTTGGCGAGCGCGCGGGACATCCGCGAACGCGTGGCCAAGTGGCCGATCGAGCTCAGCTATGCCGAGTTCCCCGGCGGTCACGAAATTCGGCCCGCGGAGCTGAGCGCGGCCGTGGGCTGGTTGCGGGGTCTGACCCAGAACGGTGCCGAGCCGGAGGACTGACCTCGCGTCGCTCGTTGCCGCAGCAGTATCGGCAAACGGCCGAGTGTCGGTGGTCAGCGGCACAATCCTGCGCATGGTCACCGTTGATGCGATCCGGCAGTTGGCCCGGTCGCTGCCGCGCACGGAGGAAGCAGTCGTCCGGGATCGGTTGAAGTATCGAGTCCGGGGTCTGGTCTACGTCGCCCTGTCCCAGGACGAGACCGACATGGGATTCGCCTACCCGAAACAGGAGCGGGACGCGCTGATCGCCTCCGATCCGGCGAAATTCCACCGCCCGGTTCCGTCGGACGAGCGGTACAACTGGGTGCGGGTCTGGCTGGACCAGATCGACGAGGAAGAGATGCGGGAGCTGGTCGTCGACGCCTGGCGCATGGTGGTGCCCAAGAAGGTGGCCGCCGAGTGGGTTGCCTCGCTCGCTACGGGATGGCCGCCTTGATGTCCTCGTCGACGATGAGTTCGAGCAGTTCGTCGAAGATGTCGGGGGTCACCTTGACGTGCTCGGTCGAGGCGTCGGCCGATGTCGCGGCGGACGGCTCCCGGGTGGCGTCCCGATGATTGTTGAGCGTCGGTGACGGCTGCTGTTCGGTCAGTCCGCCCAGCGTCCGCTCGGCGATGACCACCTGCCGGGCGATGCCGCGGGTGACCCGTTCGGCGCCGTGGGCGCGTTCGGCGATCTGGTCGGCGTGCCCGGCCATGATGTGTTCCACCGTCTGCCACTGGCCGAGCACCGCGCTGGACATGGACGTCACCGCCGCGGCCCAGGTCATGGTGAACTCGCGCTGCAGGTCCATCTGCTGGCGCAGGAACTGGAAATACCGCTCCATGCCGACCGCGATGTCGGTGCCCGCCGGTGGGGATTCGTTCTGGATCTGATCGGTGCTGGCGCTCATGCGGAACTCCTTTGCTCGGCGGGGTGATCCCCGATCGCGGTGAGGCGCGGATTGCCTTCGCAGGGAGGTGACTTCGCTGGCACCGATGGAGGTGAAGGTTCCGACGATGTAAAGGATCTCGAGATTTTTCAGCAGTGGATGCGAGGTGCCAGTGGTGCGTCCTCCGGGGTGCGGGCGCGACACCAACACCGAAGGCACGTCTGATGTGAACCCCGGATGATGCTTGCGCGTGAACGTCGACAGTTGCGTGTGCTTGTCGTTCCGAAGTCACCGTAACGGACAAAGCAGGCGCTGTCACGGGTCGGCGATGGATATCCATTCGCCGACGCGCAGGTGCCCTACGGCCCGCGGCGACGACGGTCACCCGCTGTGTTCGCCGCGCTCGGTCGTTAGCCTTTGCGGATGCCCGATGCCTCGCGCCCCTACATGCCCGGCTACGGAATCCAGCCCGCCGAGGCCGGCAGCGGCCTGCTGCCCTGGGCCTGGGCCGAGACAAAACTGCTGTCCAGTCACGACTATTGGCTCGGCTCGAGCCGGCCGGACGGGCGTCCGCACCTGATGCCGGTGTGGGGCATCTGGATGAAGGACGGGCTCTGGTTCAGCAGCTCCGCCGGCTCCCGCAAGGCGCGGAACCTGTTGGCCGACGGTCGATGCTACGGCCGCCACCGACGATGCGCTCAACCCGGTCGTGATCGAGGGGGTGGCCGACCTGCGCGGCGGTGCCGACGACAGGGCCGCCTACCTGACGGCGATGAATGCCAAGTATTCGGTCGACTACGGCCTCGACTTCCTCGACGGGGTCGCGAACGTGCTGTTCCGGGTGCTGCCGCACACCGCGTTCGGGTTGCTGCACGATGACTTCGCCGGTTCACCCACCCGGTGGACATTCGCGCCGGGGGAGTGACGCCCGGCGGCAGCGGGATCGTCGAGTTGCCACAGTTGCGCCTTCGTTGGCCGAACCAAGGTGCAACAACGGCGAATCAAATGCCGTACATGCCTATTGCGGCATATGCCGTTAGAGGTATATTCGACCTCGTGAGCGACCTCTTCGCCGTGCTGGCCGAGCCGGCTCGGCGGCGGATACTCGACCGCCTGCTGCAGTCCGAGGCCAGCGTCACCGACCTGATCACCGTCATCGGGCTGTCGCAGACGGCGATGTCCAAACACCTTCGGGTGCTTCGGCAGCACAACCTGGTGACCTCCCGGGTCGACGCCCAGCGGCGGATCTACGCCTTGAACAGCGCACCGCTCGTCGAGCTCGATGACTGGCTTGATGCCTACCGGCACAGGTGGAACGCCCGGATCGATGCGCTCGAGCGGCACCTCGAACACCAACACCCGACTCATCAGGAGGAACGGACATGACCGAGAAATCAGAGACTCGTCGCGCCGGATCTGCTGGCCGACGGCGCGGGCTGGACGCTGATCGTCGACCGGACGCTGCCGCAGACGCCGGAGCAGGTCTGGGCCGCGTTGACCCGCGCCGACGAGTTGCGCATCTGGGGTCCGTTCAGCAGCAGCCGGGATCTGGTATCGGCGGGTCCGGTGCAGCTGACCGACCTCGGAGTCGCGGCGCCGTCCACCACGGAAGCATTGGTGCATCAAGCGGTCTCGCCGAGCATTCTGGTCATCGACTGGGGAACGGACACGCTGCGCTGGGAGATCGCCGCGGCGGGCGCGGGCACCCGGCTGACCCTTCGGCATCGGTTCGCCGACCGAGCCAAGGCGGCGTCATACGCCGCCGGTTGGCACCTGTGCCTGCTGGCCCTCGCGGCGTTCCTGGACGGCCATCCCATGCCATCGGTAGTCGGCGAGAACGCGCTCGACCACGGATTCCACGACCTTCATGACGGATATGCGCGGCTGCTCGGACTGACCGCGTTGGCCGGTCAGGACAGCGGCTGAGCGACGCGGCAGCGAGCGCGGAGGCCTCACTCCTGGCGTAGCCAGATGGGCGCCACCCGTTCCCAGTCGCGGTCCCAGTCGGCACGCCGTCGTTTGTCCAACGCCCGGACGCCCAGCCGCAGAGTCAGCAGCAGGATCAGGCCGAGACCAATCCACGACCCCGCGCCGAAACCAAGACCCATCCCGACCGCGCTGCTCGAACTCTCCGGCGGGTCGACGGGTTGGCCCGACTGGTCGATCCAGATCGCGACGGTCGCCCCGGCCACCGCGCCGGTGTTCGCCGGGACGGTGCCGGTCCGGGCCGAGCCGTCCGCGGCACGCCAGCGGGCCGCCACCTGACTACTGGAGATCACCGGGGTGCCGTTCGCCGTCAAGGTGACCTTGGGCGCGTCGGCCGTCAGCACGGCCGTCGCCGGCGTTCGGTCGTTCGCCTGCACCGCTGCGGCATGCAGCCCGTCGCCCGCCACCAGTAGGCCGAAGATCGCGGCGACCGGGCAGGGCAATGATCCAGACGACGAAGCAGCACACCCGGAGCCGGGCGTGGCTTCGGTCGGCCGGGCGGGCAAGGGAGTTGCCAGCGACACCCGCCAGCCAGCTGCGCCGGGACAATCTTCTGGTCATGGCTCCGTCATGACCGGGATCATTGATGCGCATCGCAGACGTCTTTTCGTCGGACCAGAAGGTGCGTGGTTTGTTACCGACATGTTACGTCATCGGCGTCGCCGGATTGTCCCGAGTGGCCGGGCTGGGCCACCGGGTCGTGCGGCGCGGACCCCTATCGTGAACCGGTGCGCACACCCCCGCTCCCGGTCCGTGACGGGCTCAACCCGAGCCGGGTCCGGTTACCGGAGAGCGGTCCGTGGGCGACCACGCTCGAGTACCTGCTGCAGCGCTTCTACGGCGATCAGGTGCGGATTCGGCAGAAGGTCCGTGCCGGCGAGGTGGTGGATGCCGGCGGGACTCCGATCGATCCCGGGACCCCCTTCGACCCGGACTCCTTCGTCTTTCTCTACCGCGACCCGGCGCCCGAGCGTCGGGTGCCGTTCGAGATCGACATCATCTACCGGGACAGCGATCTGCTCGTCATCGACAAGCCGCATTTCCTGGCGACCATGCCCCGCGGGTTCTACATCGTGGAGTCGGCGCTCGTCCGGCTGCGGCGCGAACTCGACCTGCCGCAGCTCAGCCCGCTGCATCGGCTGGACCGGGTGACGGCCGGCGTGCTGATGTTCTCCCTGCGCCCCGAACAGCGCGGTGCGTACCAGCAGCTGTTCGCGCACCGGAAGGTGACCAAGTACTACGAGGCGGTCGCGCCGTACCGGAACGACCTGCCGCTGCCCAGGACGGTCCGCAGCCGGATCGTCAAGGAGCGCGGCACGCCGACGGCGGACGAGGTGCCCGGCGAGCCGAACAGCGCCACCCGCGTCGAATTGCTCGACGTCCGCGGGACGGACGGCCTGTACGGCCTGCACCCGGCCACCGGCAAGACGCACCAGCTGCGGATCCACATGTGTTCCCTGGGGCTGCCGATCCACGGCGACAACTTCTACCCGAGGCTGCTCGACCTGTCGCCGTATGACTACTCGTCGCCGTTGCAACTGGTCGCCAGGTCGGTGAGCTTCGACGACCCGTTCACCGGTCGAGCCAAGGCGCTTCGAGAGCCGCCGCACCTTCGCGGCCTGGCCCGATCGCTGGCCCGTTTGACGGTCGATTCGCCACAGTCGCAGGTTCCTCGGCGCGAATGAGGGTGCAAATGTGGCGAATCGACCGGGGGTCAGTCGCTCGTGGTGGCCGATAGCCCGGAGGAGATCAGGTTCAGCACGTTGCTGTCTTGCAGGGTGGTGGCGTCGCCGACGGCGCGGTTTTCGGCGATGTCGCGGAGGAGGCGGCGCATGATTTTGCCGGATCGGGTTTTGGGGAGTTCGGGGACGACGAGGATTTTCTTGGGTTTGGCGATGGGCCCGATTTCCTTGGCGACGTGGGCTTTGAGTTCCGCGACCAGCGATGTCGGTGTTCTCGGCGTTGCCGCGGAGGATGACGAACGCGACGATGCCCTGTCCGGTCATTTCGTCGTTGGCGCCGACGACGGCGGCTTCGGCGACGCTGGGGTGGGAGACGAGGGCGGATTCGACTTCGGTGGTGGAGATCCGGTGGCCGCTGATGTTCATCACGTCGTCGACCCGGCCGAGCAGCCAGAGCGCGCCGTCGGTGTCGTATTTGGCGCCGTCACCGGCGAAGTAGTAGCCCTGGTCGGCGAACCGGGACCAGTAGGTGTCCTTGTACCGGTCGTCGTCGCCGAAGATGGTGCGGAGCATCGCCGGCCAGGGTTTGTCGATGACCAGGTACCCGCCCTCGCCGTTGCCGACGGGGTGGCCCTCGTCGTTGACGATGATGGCGCTGATCCCCGGTAGCGGGGTCATCGCGGAGCCGGGTTTGGTGGCGGTCACCCCGGGCAGCGGGGAGATCATGATGCCGCCGGTTTCGGTTTGCCACCAGGTGTCCACGATCGGGCAGTTGTCGTGCCCGATGGTGGTGCGGTACCACATCCAGGCTTCGGGGTTGATCGGTTCACCCACCGACCCGAGGACCCGCAGCGAGTCCAGCTTGTACTTCGCCGGGGATGTCGGCGCCCCATTTCATGAACGTCCGGATCAGGGTGGGCGCGGTGTAGTAGATGCGACACCCGGTATTTGTCGATGATGTCCCAGTGCCGGCCCTCGTGTGGGGTGTTCGGGGTGCCTTCGTAGATGACCTGGGTGGCGCGGTTGGCCAGGGGTCCGTAGACGATGTAGGAGTGCCCGGTGACCCAGCCGATGTCGGCGGTGCACCAGTACACGTCGGTGTCGGGTTTGTGGTCGAACACGGCGTGGTGGGTGTACGCGGCCTGGGTGAGGTACCCACCGCTGGTGTGCACGATGCCCTTGGGTTTGCCGGTGGTGCCGGAGGTGTACAGCACGAACAGGGGTTGCTCGGCGGGGAACCCCTGCGGGGTGTGCGTCGCGGGTTGGGTGTCGACCAGCTCGTGCCACCACTGGTCCCTGTCCGGGTTCCAGGTCGGTGTCGATGCCGGTGCGGCGGACCACCAGCACATGCTCCACCGGTGAATCCGCGGCGGCGACGGCCTCGTCGACCGCGGCCTTGAGCGGGACGGGGGTGCCGCGGCGGTACTGCCCGTCGGCGGTGATCACCACCCGGGCCTGGGCGTCGCCGATCCGGGACCGCAGGGCCTCGGCGGAGAACCCGGCGAAGACCACGCCGTGGGCCAGGCCCAGGCGGGCGCAGGCGAGCATCGCGAACACCGCTTCGGGGATCATCGGCAGGTAGATCGCGACCCGGTCCCCGGCCGTCAACCCCAACGAGGTCAGCGCGTTGGCGGTTTTGCACACCTCGGTGAGCAGGTCGTTGTAGGTGATGGTGCGGGTGTCGCCGGGTTCGCCTTCCCAGTGGATCGCGACCTGCTCGCCGTGCCCGGCGTCAACGTGCCGGTCCACGCAGTTCACCGCGACGTTCAACTCCCCGTCGGCGAACCACTTCGCGTGCGGGGCGTCGGACCAGTCCAGCACCTGGGTGAACGGTGTCGCCCAGGTCAACCGGTTCGCCTGCTCCGCCCAGAACGCCATCGGGTCGGCCGCGGCCCGCTCGTACGCCTCCGCCGACAGGTTCGCGTTCGCCGCGAACTCCGCCGACGGCGGGAACGTCCGATCCTCGGTCCCCAAATTATCCAACCCAACAGCGCCGTTGCTGTGCTGGTCGGGGATGGCCATCGAATTGACGGTCGAACTCATCAATGCCTGCTTTCAGGACGTCGTTGTCGGGGTGTGCCGGCGCATCCGTCAGTTCCGCGGGAAGACCGGCAGCACAGCATGTTTCGCGGTGGCGTTCATGACGCCGGCCATCGATCCGTACCAGGCCAGGACGGCGGTGAGTAGCCCGAGGTAGCCGCCGATCCGGGTGATGCCGGTGGTGCCGGAGAACTCGCCCCAGGTCAGGAACACGAAGGTCAGGAACAGCACGCCGAACACCGCGACGAGCACGGTGTTGGTCCGCAGCGTGCAGACCAGCATGTAGAGCGTGAAGATGGTCCAGGCCAGCAGGAACACGCCGACGCCCTTGGCGGCGTCGCCGGGCGCGGCGGCACTCAGATCGACATGGGCGACGAGGTACCAGAAGGAGAGCCAGAAGGCGCCGTAGGACGTGAACGCGACCGCGCCAAAGGTGTTGCCCTTGACGAACTCCCACATCCCGGCGAGCACCTGGGCGATGCCACCGTAGAACAGGGCGAGCCCCAGCACGACGCCCTCGACCGACTTGGGCAGGAAGCCCGCGTTGACGCAGGACAGGAAGAAGGTCGTCATCGCAAAGGCGCCGAGGCCGAGCGGACCCGGATCGGCGATCCCTGCCGCGAACGGGCGGGTCGTCGTCGGTAGCCGCCTCCGGGGTGGGAACGGTGATGGATGCCATGCTCGAATTCCTTTCGCTAGAAAGCCCGCACGGCCGGATCGATGCTCGCGGCCGGCGGGGCCGAGTCGCCCGGCCGAGGGGTTTCGGCGGTGACTGATGACCGTGGTGCCGGGCGGGCGTCCCTGACCGACGCCGTCGTCGCCCGGCCGATGTCAGCGGCCAATTTCCTCGGGTCAGCCCACGACATCGGTCGATGTCGTCACTGTCCTCGTCCGCGCCGAAGCTCGGACAGGGTACAAAGGCCCCTCATCACGCCGGTGACCTGGAGCGGCACAACGCCGCGGCAGGTCAAGCCGGTATTTCAAGCCCATGGAACAACGAGCGACCCAGGCAATTCCGTGCCATCCCGGCAGACGGGGGCGGAAGTGGCGACCGCTTCAGCGCACCGCCTGCGACTCGGCCGCTCGAAGATTCTTCCGCAGGATCTTGCCGGCGGCGGACTTCGGGATGCTGTCGACGAAGGCCACCTGCCCGGACCTTCTTGTGCGGCGCGACCCGATCGGCGACGAACGTCATCGCCTCATCGGCGGTCAGCACGGCGCCGGGCTGGGTGACGATGAAGGCCTTGGGAACCTCCTGACCGTCCGCATCCGTGACGCCGATCACCGCGGCGTCAGCGATGCTCGGGTGGGTCAGCAGCAGGGCCTCCAGTTCGGCCGGCGGCACCTGATAGCCCTTGTACTTGATGAGTTCCTTGACCCGGTCGACGATGGTGAGGTAGCCCTCCGCGGAGATCGTCGCGACGTCTCCGGTGTGCAGGAATCCGTCGCCATCCAGGACCTGCGCGGTGGCCTCCGGGTCGCCGAGGTATCCGAGCATCACGTTCGGTCCCTTGCACCAGAGTTCACCCGGTGCGCTGGTTCCGTTTTCCGGCATGGCGATCTCCAGGCCGGTGGCCGGGTCGACGATCTTGCACTCCATGTTCGGAAGAGTGATACCCACTGTGCCCAAATCGATGTCGTCCCGGTCCGGGGGAATCGTGTGGCTCACCGGGCTCATCTCGGTCATGCCGTATCCCTGCCGCACCTCGCAGTCCAGCCTGGCGGCCACCGACCGTCCCAGCCTGGCGTCGAGCGGGGCCGCCCCGGAAATGATGATCCGGATCGACGAGAGGTCGTAGGACGCCACGACAGGATGCTTGGCCAGCAGCACCGCGATCGGCGGCGCGATGAAGACGAAGGTGGCCCGCTGGGCGGCGATGATCCGGAGGAATTCCGGCAGGTCGAATCTCGGCATGGTGATCACCGGGGAACGATGCAGCAGTCCGCCGTTCATCAGCACGTTCATGCCGTAGATGTGAAAGAACGGCAGCACGGCGAGAATGCGGTCCGCCCCGGTGACGCCCATGATCGGCACACCCTGCGCGAGATTGGCCACCAGATTCCGGTGAGTCAGCATCGCTCCCTTCGGGAGCCCCGTGGTGCCGGACGAGTACGGCAGCACTGCCAGCGTGGGTACCGGGATCGATGTCCAGTTCCGGCGGCGGGGCGCCGCTGGACAGCAGATCCCGCAGGCTGGTCCGGCCCGGCGCGACCTGATCCGACCCGTCGATGACGACGACGTTCCGCGTCGGCAGCCCCGCAGCGCCGGCCGCGGCGTCGGCCTGCGGCAGGAACGCCGAGATGGTGAACAGGTACCCGGCGCCGGAGTCCCGCAGTTGCCCGGTGATCTCGTCCGCGGTGTACAGCGAGTTGATCGTGGTCGCCGTCCCGCCGGCCCGCAGGATCCCGTGGAACACCGTGACAAACGCCGGAATGTTCGGGCACAGGATGCCGGCGACGTCCCCGCCGGCGAAGCCGCGCTGCGCGAGACCACCTGCCAGCGCCGTTATCTGGCCGACCAATTGACGATAGGTGGTCTGCGCTCCGGAGGGGCCGTCGATCACCGCCGGCCGGTCGGCCGCGGCGGCGACGTCGGAGAACAGGTAGTCGAACAGGGTGAGGTTCGGAATGGCCACGTCCGGCAGCGGGCTGCGAAAACTCATGCGACTCCTTTGTCGCCCTCTACAGTCCGCCGGCGAGCGGCACCGGGCAACCCGAGCCTTGCCGAGGGCCGCCTCGGGGGACGGCCTCGAAGGGCGGGCCGGGCGACGTCGGTGTTGACTTCACTGATCAATCGACCGCGGGCAGTGGGCGCGCGGTGGCGGCGCGAAGGGGTGCTGATGGCGGAGAGCAGGATGCCGGCGGCGTTCATCGGTCACGGCAGTCCGATGAACGCGCTGGAGCGGAACCGGTACACCGACGCGTGGCGGGCATTCGGCCAGGCGGTGCCGAAGCCTCGAGCGATCCTGGTGATCTCCGCACACTGGTACACCAACGCGACCGCCGTCACCGGGATGCTGCAACCGCGAACCATCCACGATTTCTACGGGTTCCCGCAGGAGCTGTTCGATCTCCAGTACCCGGCGCCGGGACTGCCCGAGATGTGCGAACAGGTCGCCGACGTCGTCAAGCCGAGGTGGGTGGGCTGTGACGTCGACAGCTGGGGCATCGACCACGGCACCTGGTCGGTGCTCACCCACGCCTTCCCGGACGCGTCGATTCCGGTGGTGCAGTTGTCGCTCAACGCGTTCAAGGACTTCGATCACCATCTGGAGCTGGGTCGCAAGCTCGCCCCGCTGCGTGACGACGGCGTGCTGATCATCGGCAGCGGAAACATCGTGCACAACCTCCGTGCGATCGACATGGCCCAGCCGGACGGCAGTTACGACTGGGCGCAGCGTTTCGACGAGCGCGCCCGGGACGTCCTGCAGTCCAATCCGGCCGGCATTGCGTCGTTGGACGGCCACCCGGATTTCGGCAACGCCGTGCCGACCCCTGACCACTACCTGCCGCTGCTGTATGTCGCCGGGCTCGCCGACGACCAGCCGCTGGACCTGCTGGTCGACGGCCACGTCGCGGGTTCCATCTCGATGGCGGCCTACACGCTGGGCATGGCCGAGCCGGTCAACTGCGGGGACAGCACGACGCCGACCACCGCGCTGCCCGACATCCCGATGACCGAGAGCAACGTGTAGCAGGCCGCGGGCTCTACGCATGGACCATCCGCCATCGACGTACCGCGCGGGACCCGTACCGCCGACAATGGGTGTGTACGGCCCGCGAAGGGCCTGCCGCACCCGGTCAGAGCGTCGCTGAAGGCGGGCCGAGCACCGACGGACGACCTCGACGCCGGGCGATGAGTTCGGCAACCACCAGGACGACCGCCTGCACCATCACCACGGTGCTCACGATCGCTGCGAGCAGCCCGCTGGCCGCGGCGGTCGCACTCACCAGGTTGAAACACGCGTGCCAGACCGCGACCAGGGCCACGCTGCCGCCTGATCTGTTGTACAGCCAGCCGAGAACGATCGATCCCGCGGTCAGACCGAGCAGCCACCCGATCACCGTGCCGCCCGAGAAGCCGCGGAAGTTGCCGACCACCAGGAACATCGGCAGGTGCCAACCGGCCCAGATCACCGCAAGCACCAGCATGGCCATCAGTGGCGGATAACGGCGTTGCAGCAACGGCAGGGCGAAGCCCCGCCACCCGGTTTCCTCGCCGTAGCCATTCACCAGCAGCACCAGCACGGCGACGCCAACGACCCCGATCGCCGACGGCAGACCACTCATCACGGCGAAATCGGACGGTTGCGGCAGCCGCTCACCCGCGAACGTTGCGGCCACCAACCCGACGGCCAGCAGGGCGAGCGGGCTCACCGCCCAGATCCACCAGCGCAAAGGCACTCGAACCCGGATCATGCTCCGGAGCAGCCGGCGGAGCGTGCCGGTCCGCGCGGCGACCAGGAGGGCGGCCACCAGCGGGCCGATGAGCGCGGGGAAATGCGTCGGCCAACCCTGCCCCTGCTGCACCACCTGCCCGGTCACGGCCAGCGGCACCAGCCAGATCCAGCTGAAACCGTAGGCCAGGAGCACGTAAGGAAGGAGTCCGCGGCCGCGGTCGCGGTCAGGCCCTGCGTCCCGCGCGGGAATGATGGCAGATGCGGTCACGACCGACCTCTCGGGAATGCTCGGACCACCAGCCTGACGCCGCTGTCATCCAGGCCGGTAGTGCCGAA
Source organism: uncultured Actinomycetota bacterium (assembly GCA_963695045.1). Classification (GTDB taxonomy): domain Bacteria; phylum Actinomycetota; class Actinomycetes; order Mycobacteriales; family Nakamurellaceae; genus Nakamurella. Next base: position 438,908 of record CAVOFW010000011.1, on the reverse strand, counting down.
AGACCCTGGGACCGACTGCGATCACGCGTCTGTCGGCCCGCCTTCAGTCCGTGTCGTACCCGTCGACTCCGTCGTCGTGACACAGGTGCCACGCGACCCCCCAGACGAGGAACATCAACCACATCCCCGTGTCGAACAGCGCCCACTGGTCTGTCATCTTGGCACCTCGCTCCTGACGGCCGGATGTTCGGCATTCGGCGCCGGCGTCGCCGGGTGGCGAACTCGGGGACATTGCACCGATCCAGTCAGCATTGACCCAGATTGTTGTTATCGCAGTGTGGTCGGCAGATGACGACGGCCGCCGCTCACACGACGGAGTAGCCGTCGGGCAACGGCCGGCGGCCCGTCAGGCTCAGCAACAGACCCTCACCATCGCCGCGCAGCGTGGCGATCTCCGCCGCGAGTTGTAGGGCACCGGTGAGTACGTCGGCGGGCAGGTTCCATGGGACGCCGATGGCCGCGGCGATGTCGAGGGAGTGCACGGCCAACTCGAAGAACCTGGTGGGAAGGTAGGCGTCGACTCGCATTCCGCCGGCGATGGTCACGATGAGCGGATCTCCGGTGACGGCATCGAGGGCGGCCAACGCCTCGTCAACCAGGGTCCGGATGGTGAGCGCCGGCTGGACGCCGAGCGCGATACCGGCCTGCCGCCCCCGTTCGGTCACCGCCGCAGGGTCGGCACCGGTCGCCCGCACGACGAAGTCGTAATACGCCGCCGCGCTGGGGACGTCCTCCTCGGCTGCCGGCTGCTGGAGATAGCTGATCACGGTCACCAGCGACCGACTGGCGTGCCCGACCAGCGATCGCAGATCCCACTCGCCGAGACCGGGGCCGTCCCACGCGCTCGGCGGGATGCGGTCGACAAGTTCGGGCAGCGAGCGGGCGGCGGCGGCGAAGGTGGCGCGGACCTCGGTGGGCACGTCGACAGTATGCAAGACGGCGGGTGGGCGCGACGAGGTCGTCGGGGTCATCGAGCCCAGACGGCGGGGTCGGCGCGGTGGCCGGACGCGCCACCGGCAGGTCGTTACCGCGGGAACGTCCGCAGCCAGCGTTCCGTTGTTCGCTGCCGCTCCTGGCCGGCCAGGACGTCGCGCATCTCCGCGGTCAGCTGGTCCGGATACCTGTCGAGCGTTGCCTGGAAGTCGCGACGGTCGGCCGCAGAGCTGAAAACGGCCATGTCGCTGGCGAGGGCGCGACGCCGCTCCCGGTTGGCCGCGCGCACCGCGCGGGTCGCCCGGTACACGACGTTCTTGGCGGCGATACCCATCCCAGTCTCCGGAACACTTCCGCGTCTGCCGGCCTGATCCTGGCAGCGAGCCTACGCCTGCGGCGGCGGCGATCCCTGTGCCTGATCCGCGGGACAGTGCAGGCCGTCAGGGCCAATGGATCACTTCGGGTGGGGGTCGATGCTGGCCGAGAATCCTTTCCCGCCACGGCCGGTCGTCGGGCGGATCGATATCGATCCCGACGTCATGGAAAATGGCCTGCACGACCGCCTGATATTCGGTATAGGAGCCCTCGTAGTGATCTCGGCGACGCCCGGAAAGCCGGTCATAATCATCGGGTTCGGGAAGCCGCAACCACAGTTCGCGCTCGGATTCGCCGACTGCGATGAGCTGGCAGCCGTCATACCCGGCCTTTTCCGACCTGATTCTGCTGTCGTAGTAGGTCAATTCGGCGACCCGACCCAACCAGCAAGCCGGTTCCGTCGCCAATGTCCAGAGTTCCCGCAGGTCGGCCGCCGACACTCCGCCTTTGTCGAACTCCATGCGGCAGATCAGCCGGCCGCCGTGGACGAACGTCTTGCCCGGAGGTGGTGCCGGGGTCGGTTGACCGACCCGCCGGGTACTGGCCAGTTTTCGATCGACAAAATGCATCTCGTCACATCCGTGCAGTGCCGAGCTACGTCGGAACTGCCGGGCGGAACAAGGAAATCGAGGGTCTTCAGCAACGTGTCGGCGGCCGCGGCATTGGCCCCATCGCCGCAAGAAACCGCGTTGAGCCATAACTGATCACCGCACTCGTCGATCAACACCGCGAGCGGGCCGAGGTCCTTGGGAATTCCGAACCTGATGTGCGAGCTGAGCGGGTAATAGAATCCGCGGAGGAGGGGAGCGTCGCGTCCGCAGAACAGCCACGCTTCGGTGAACGTGCGGAAGCAACCTCGCAATTCCGCGACGGCTTCGACGCTGCCGGCCGGACTGCCGTAATCGGCGCCCTGTTCGAAGTCGATCCAGATCCGCGGCGACCGTCCGCTGCCCCTCATGACCACCACTGTCCCACCCGTCCGGCACGGTGCCCGCCGGCCACCTTCGGAGTGGTGTTCGCCGGGCATCGGGGCGCGGCGAGCAGTGGCAACCTCTGCTCGCGGTGCCGCGGCCGCGTGGTGGCACCATGGGTGCATGCCGGCTTCGACGGTGCGCAATTTCCTGCTGGCCCTCGCGCTGCTGGTCGGCGCCTTCGGGCTGATCTCCGTCTTCACGCCCCGTGGATTCTCCTGGGGGATGGAGTTCACCGCCGTCCTGCTGGCCCTGCCCTGGCTGATCCGGCGGGGCCGCAGCCGGTTCGCGGCCACCTCGGCCGGCCCCGACATCCCGGACTGGCACCCGGAATCGGGGACGCAGAACCAGTAGCCCAGCGGGTCTTTAGTCCGGCGAATCAATGTGCAAGACTGCTGCGTCCGCAGGCATACTCTGGCCCGACCAGATCATCCCTGAGCACGCTGGAGCCAGACGAGGAGGTCCCGGTGGGCAGCGAGAACCCCGCCGACGGGCGTCGGATGGATGTCACCCAGCCCGGCGTGAGAGCCGCGCAGGCCGTCGGCCCGGCAAGCCATCGCGTTCTCGATCTGCTGTTCGAGCGGCGCGCCGCGGGCAGCACCCCTGGCACCCGGACCGACCCGCACCGGCTCGCGCTGGTCATCGAGGGAGGCGGCAGCCGGGCGGCCTACTCCACCGGCATGATCGGCGCGATCCACGAACTCGGACTCACCGATTGCTTCGACGCCGTGTACGGCTCGTCCGCCGGCGCCCTGAACGGCGCCTGGCTGCTGTGCGGCAGGGCGCCGGAGGCGATGGTCGGCTGGACGGCCCCGGGCGTGATGCGCAAGGTGATGAGCACCCGCAGGGCGTTGCGCGGCCGCCCGGTGGTCGACCTCGACTACCTGATCGACGTGCTCTACACCGATCTCATGCCGATCGACTTCGCGGCGGTGCTGACCAACCCGGTGACCCTGCACCCGCTGGCCACCGCCGTCACCGACGGGAACTCGATCGATCTGGCACCACATATCGACGACGTTCCGACGCTCAAGCGGGCGCTGCGCGCCTCGTCCTGTCTGCCGGTGATCGCCGGACCGCCGGTGGAGCTGGACGGTCGGCGCTTCCTCGACGGTGGGGTCGCCGAACCGGTCCCCATCCGCCGCGCGCTCAGCGACGGGGCCACCCATGCCCTGGTCCTGCGGACCCGACGGGCGGACGAACCGTCGGTGCCGCCGGGGGCGTTGGCCGGCCGGTTCACCGCACGCTGGTTCCGCAGGTACGCACCCGGGGCCCTGGTTGCTTGGGACGAACGGCCGGCGCGGGCCCTGCGGGACGAGCGCCTGCTGGTGGACCTGGACACGGTGCTGCAGATCCGCCCACCGCTCGGCTCCCCGCGGGTCTCCCGGATCGCCACCGACGCCGGCGCTGCTCGGGTCGGCGGTTGCGATCGGGCATGACGCGGCGCTGGCCGCGCTGGCGGCGGCGGATGCATCGGCGTCCGGTGCGACGTAACCGCGTGGTGTGAGACCGATCGACCGTCGCCACAACTGGGCCGGGGCGTCGCCTCAACCGGGGTGCCCAGCCTGCCGCGCCCGGCCCGGCGCTGCCCCGCCGGGTTCCGCGCGGCTACCCGCCCGACCCGGAGACGCGAGTGAGGGCGAACACCGGGTGCTTGCCGGCTTCCGCGACGAACTCCTCGACCGGAGATGTCTTGGTGGCGATGAAGTATGGCCGGGTCGCGGAGGCGATGGCCAGGTACTTCTTGAGCACCGGACCGGCCTCCTGCGGCGAGAGCTCCCGAACGGAATACATCCCGATGTCGCGACGCCGGCGCAGCGTGACCAGGCCGGCGGCCCGGGCGTTCAGTACCCACGCCACTGGCCCGTAGGGCGCGACCAGCCACTTGTGCCCGTCGTCCTCGACCAGCGTCACGGGGGTGGTGTGCACATGGCCGGTCTTCCGCCCCAGGGTCGTCATCACATAGGTGTGCGGGATCAGGCCCCAGTCGGTCAGCGCGGCGACCACCGAGTTCCCGACCCGCTGGGCCTGGGACGGGTTGAATCGCCGCTCCGGCCAGACAGCCTTGCGGGACGGTCGCGCCGCCGGCGCTGAATCCTCCGCCGATCCGCCGGTCGCTTCGCGCGCTGACTCGGGCATGCTCGTCCGTCCCTTCGATCAATGCGCCGCGTCCGGCGTTGCGGCGAGCCGTTCGAGCGCGGTGAACCGGGATAAGTGTGCCCCGAACAGCACACCGCGGCAGCCGGGTACCTGTCCGATCAACGTCCGACGTTCGAACCCTCGCCGCCCCTCAACCAGGGTGAACTCAGTGGGGGTGCACCGGGGCCAGTCGCGATCGCAGTTGCATCAGGTGTTGAGCGTGGGCGTCGAGCCGCAGGTCCTCGGCCGTCTCCGGTGTCCATCGGGGAACCGGAACCGGCCGATGCTGATCGTCCAGGCCCACGAAAATGGTCAGGCAGTGCGTCGTGAGCTGCATCTGCGGTGCCTTCGGATCGCCTGATCTGACATGCACCGAGACGTGCATGCTGCTGCGACCGGTGTGCAACAGCCGGGCCTGGACCTCGACGATGTGCCCGATCATGATGGGCCGGTAAAACCGGATTCCGCCGGAGTACGCCGCCACGCAATTGCCGGCGCTCCAGCCCGCGGCACACACGTACGCCGCCTCGTCGATCCAGCGCATGACGGTGCCGCCGTGGGTCTTGCCGCCCCAGTTGACGTCCGTCGGCGCCGCCAGGAAGCGCAGGGTCGCCTCCGGGGCGGTGCTGGCCTCCGTGTAGGTCTGTTCCTTCATCGCCGCCTCGATGTCCGCCCGCACCGACGTCTTGTCAACGGCCATCGCGTCCCGCTCCAGGTCGTCATCGGTGACGGGCACCCATTGATGCACCGGAACCGGCCGGCCGTTGGCGCCGACGGCCACGAAGATGACCGTGCAGGAGGTGGCAAAGGCGTACTCGGCGTGCTGCGGGTCCGCGGAGGAGACCGAGACCTCCACATGCATGCTGGACCGTCCGGTGTGCACCAGGCGGGCCTCCACCTCGACCACGTCCCCGGAGTGAATGGGCCGCGCGAAGTTGACGTTGCCCACGTACGCGGTGACGCAGTAACCGCCGCTCCAGCCGACGGCGCAGGCGTAGGCGGCCTTGTCGATCCACTCCAGCACCCGGCCGCCGGCGACCGCACTCTCGCCGAGGGCGGCCACATCCGTCGGCGCGGCCATGAACCGCAACGTGATCTCCCGCGCACCCATGACCCGACCCTCCGTTCAACCGGGTTTGCGCCGCGCAACCCGAGGTCCTATTGGACCCGACCGCGCCACCGCCCGCCAATGTGCGGACGTCGACCGGCGAGGAATGGGTCCGTCGGAACGTTACGGGACACCTGCCGGTGCCATTCAATCGTCCAACGCGCCGGGATCCAGCAGGGCCAGGCGATGCGCCGTGCTCCGCGACGCCGCGATCAGCGCATCAAGTAACGGCGGAAAACCGTCGCCGAGGTCGGGTACGGGCAGTTCGATCGCGACGACAGCGGTGCCCGCGCCGCCCAAGACCGGCACCGCGACCCGATAGCCGCCGGCGCTCGTTCGGCGGGGGGTGATCGCTACCCCCGACAGTCGGGCGACGGCCAGCGCGAGCGCTAATTTCTCGTTCGACATGACGTCGGCCGGTTGCCGCTGTGCGACGGGGGAGTGCGCACCCTTGTCGGATCGGAACGCGAGCAGAGCGTGGCCCATCGCGGTGGTTTCCGCCGACCGCGTTCCGGCCGCCGTCAGCCGTTCCGTCGGCGCCCAAGCCGTCGCCATCCGCAGTTCGACGAACGCCACGCGGTTGCCGTGCAGCACGCCGAATCGGACCCGGCCGGGGGTGCGGCCGAAGCGCTCCGGCGGGAATCCGGAAGCGGTCGCGGGCGTTCCGTCGTCGGCCAGCCGAAGGACCAGACCCGCACGGTAGGAAGCACTCTCGGTGGGTTCCAGCAATCCCCAGTCGGCCAATCGCCGGGTCCAGCGGTGCACGACGGGCTCCGTCAACCCGGTGAGCGAAGCGATGTCGGGGACAGCTTGCGCACCTCCGGTGCTGATCACCCGCAGGATGCCCATGATCTTGGGTGGGAGAGAGCGGCCGACCTTGGCGGAGTGACCCACTCGATCCCTTCTGTCGTTGTGCCCGGCGCGGTTGTGCCGCTGCGGCGTTGTGGTGTTGATGCTCGCGCATGAAAGGTCGGTCGCCAAGCCCGGCGTACCGGTGAGTGGTACAGCAATCGCGGGCGAAAGGGCGGCGACACGTGCGCCGCCGGGTGGTGTGCTACCAGTCGAAGAGGGGGTCGGCTAGCTGTAGTCCTGTTACCAGCCCCGTCACCTGCGCCGATCGCTCGCACGAGCCCTCCGGCCCGTGCTCGCTCGATCGGCCCGTGAATAACCCTCGATGAAAATGGTGAAGGACATCTGCACCGTCGTACCTGCCGTGCTGGTCACCGCCACCGCGGTGATCGGGGTCGCAACCGTGATCGGCCTCTCCACGTGGGCCCTGCTGTGACCGGGCGCCCGGTCAGGTGGCGGCCCGCAGCGCCTTTCCCTTGAATTCCAGCATCGACTCTATTTCCACGGGTAGGCACGGCTTTGCGTACAGGAAACCCTGGGCGCGGATGCATCCCAACGCGATCAGCGTGGCCGCCGCCACCTCGGTTTCGACACCCTCGGCGACCGTCTCCAGGCCGAACGAGCCGGCCAGGCTGATGATCGACCGGACGATGGCCAGATCGTTGGTGTTGTGTCCCAGCTCGCGGATGAACCCGCGGTCGATCTTGAGCTCGTCCACCGGCAGCGACTTCAGTTGTGCGAACGAGCTGTAGCCGGTGCCGAAGTCGTCGATGGCGACCTTCACCCCGATGTCCTTGAGCCCGCGGAGGGTGACCAGGGCCTGCTCGGTGTCCCGGACGATCGCCTTCTCGGTGATCTCCAGGGTCAGATGCCGCCCGTCGAAGCCGGTGTCCCGCAGGATCCGTTGCACGGTGTCGACGAAGTCGGTGGTGATCAGTTCGGCGGGCGAGACATTGACGCTCAGCCCGATCAGGTGGCCCGGGAATTGCCCGTGCCAGGCCTTCATCTGCCGGCAGCCGGTCTCGATCACCCAGCGTCCGAGCTCGCCGGCCAGGTTGGTGGTCTCCACCAGGTCGATGAACGCGCTGGGCTGCAGCAGCCCGAGATTGGGGTGCGGCCAGCGAACCAGCGCTTCCACGCCGGTCAACTCGCCGGACATGATCGCGACCTGCGGCTGGTAGTGCAGGACCAGCGAATCATTCCGGATGGCGGTCACCATGTGCAGCTCGATGTCGGTGCGGATCTCGTTCTGCCGTCGCATCTCTGCGGTGAACAGGCAGATATCGTTGCCGCCCCCGGATTTGGCCTGCAGCATGGCCTGATCGGCCTGGTTCATCAGTTCCGAGACGTTGGAGCAGCCGGGTTCACCGAGGGCAACACCGAGGCTGACGGCCCGGCTGACCTCCTCGCCGCCGACCTGGATCGGTTCGTTGGCGACCCGGCGTAGCAACTCGGCATAGGCCATGGCGCGGTCTTCGGCCGCCGGACCGTTCATGACCGCGACGAATTCGTCGCCGCCGAGCCGGGCGAGAAGGTGATTGTCCGGTGACGCCTGTTGCAGTCGCTGCGCAAGGGCCTGCAGGAACTGGTCCCCGGCGGCATGGCCGAGGAAGCTGTTCAGCGCCTTCAGCCGATCGACGTCGATGAAGATCACCGCGACCGGGCCCGGAGCGTCCGCCCTGAGCCGTTCACCGAGGAAATCGGCCAACCGGCGGCGGTTCGCCAGTGCGGTGAGCTCGTCGTGATAGGCCAGATACCGCAGCCGCTCCTCGGCGGTGACCCGCGCCTGCAGTTGAGCGAGCAGCGCGGCGACCGCGCGCAGCGCATTGATCTCGTCGGGCAGCCATTCGCGATCACCGAACTTGATGAAACCGAGGGTGCCGGTGGTGCTGTCGCCACCCATCAGCGGCACCGTCGCCAGCGAGACACCCTGGATTCCGGAGCCCTCCCGTACCCGGTTCTGATATTCGTCGTCGACGTTCGGGCGGGCGACCATCACCGTGGACAGGCTTTCCAGCGCGGCGAATGTCGGGTCGGCGCCGGCGAACATGATCACGCCGAGCGGGTCGGGATCGGGAATGTCCGGTCGCGGCGGCCATTCGGCCACCAGCACCGTTGCCCCGAGTTCGTGGTCGTTGCGCCGCAGGAAGCTCAGGTCAACCTCGAAATAGTCCACCAATCGGTGCAGCAGATCCTTCGACGCCGATTGCAGCGTCGAGGTCGTCACCGCCATCAAATCGGTCGCGACCGACGTCACCAAGTCTTCCAGTCTCAGTTTCATCCGGACTCCCCCCGTTCTCTGTGCGACCCATTCCGAGTGGACACCACGACACCCCGATCCAAACGTTGGCTGCGCACCGTTGGTGGCGGTGCGTCGTGACTGAGCCGCATCACCAGCACCGGGGCCACCGAGTCGTCGAGCTCGACGACGTCATTGAACCGGCGCTGCAACGCTTGTAGATCGTCACTGAATTTCGCCGACAGACCCGCGAAGTCCGATTCGGATCTGGCATAGAGAAATACCGGTGACACTGGGTGAACAGCCAGCTGATGCTGGTCTGCCTTGATCCACAGCCGCTCGACGGCCGTCCCGCCGCGCAGATAGTGCCTTGGTGTGTCCCCCCGAACCGTCAGCACCGCGACCGCGGAACTTGCGTTCACTCTATCTCTCGTGTTGTCACCCAGGGCGGCACCAACACCCCAGGAGGCGAGCGTCCGCATGACGTCCGGGCGCCGCGACACCGCCAGTTTGGCCAGGTCCGAGGCGTCCAGGCCGAGGGAATCGACGTCGATGCCCAACGCGGCCCTGTCCGGTCCCGGCCAGCGGAGTTCGCCCATCATCTGGTCGTGCAGCAGCGGGGTCAGGAATCGGATTCGGTCCGATTCGGCGAGGATGTCGGCGAGCGCGGCGACCCGGTCGGCGTCGGTGATCAACGACAGCCGGGCACCCTCGGCGCTGGCGGCGGTCTGCAGCATGTGTCACCAATTCCGCCGAGAGTTCCCGACGTCGGCCGATGTTCCGGTTGGTGATCCGCTTGATCATCGCCGGGTACAGGTCGGCGAGTGCCGGATCGCCGCCCGCCGCCGAGGTCGATGGAGACCACCACGTCCGATCCGGCACCGTGCGGAAATGCGGTGATCGATGCGTGCATCGAGTGCCGGGTGGCGGCCACCCTGGCGTTGAACGCACCGGCGCCGATGGCGACATAGCTGCCGCGGAAACCGACGTCCATCGCCGAGGATCGCTCCGGCACCAGCCGGATGTCGATCCCGGCCGCCGTCACGTCGACCGCCCAGGGCTGACTGTTGCCGCCGGAGGGGGCCAGCGCAATGGCGTGCACGATGGCGTCCAGGGGGGTGGCCGGGACGTGCTCGGTCAGGTCGACGTCCATCGGCGCGACCGGCCGATCCGGGGGCGTCGGAGAGCCCGCCGCCGAGTCCGTCGAGCGCGTGGTCCAGGTCGATGCGCACCCGACCCGAGGGCAGTGCCTCACCGCGACCGAATCGCCTGACCGCCGCGGCCACGGTGGCGCCGCCGAGCTGCACGTCGCCGCCGAGCTGGGGCCACGTCGACACCGTCCGGTCGATCTCCACCATCGACGCGGCCATCCGCGGGGACAGGTCCGCCGTCTGCAGGATCCGCATCACGTGCGGCGCCTTGTCGTGGGTGGACAGGCCGTGCAGTGACGTCGGGTCCACCTCACCGAGCAGGCCGTGGAACAGCGCCCGCTCGGGTTCGGAATCGAACCGCTCGACGTCGAACAGTCCTCGATCACTGGTCTCCATGAAGACCGGTATGCCGCGGGCCCGCGCTTCCTCGCGAACCCGAACCTTCATGTCCAGGGAATCGCATTCCTCGACCACCAGATCGAGACCGTCGAAGAAATCCTCCATGCATTCTTCGGTCAGGCCGGAGGTGAAGACGTCCGTCGGCAGATGCGGATCCAGCTCCGCGATTCGGCGGGCCACCACGATCGCCTTGTTGATGCCGAGGTCGAAGACGGTGGCCGGAATTCGGTTCAGATTCGACAGCTCGATGGTGTCGTTATCGGCCAGTCGCAGTCGGCCGCACAAGCCCTCCAAGGCGAGGGTGTGGGCAATTGAGTGTCCGACGCTCAACCCCACAATGCCGATGTTCAACAGCCCGAAACGGTCCTGCTCGTCGGTGGTGATCTTGTTGCGATTACGATCCAAGCGTAGCCGGCGGTAGCACAGCGGCCCCGGTACGGAAATCAGAGTTTGCCGCCACGGATACCACGCCCATTGTCGTGGTTCGCCCAGCATTTCATCGTTCGGAGCCGGCCGAAGTGCGGTCAGTTCGCGCCGGATGGTATCGGTTCGGTCGATCGTGACGACGTTCGGCTCGGCCCGCAGCCGAGCCAAATGAATTCGATCCGCGGCGTCGTCCTCACGCAGCAGCGTTGCCATGTATACACTATCTTGAAGCGATTGCATCTGGAATGGCGACAGCGGTCATCACGCCACCGAATGCCACACTGGTGATGATCTCTTGAAGAGCTGATCCGATTCCCGAAGAATCGCCCGACCCTGCTCGCTGGAGATTGAATGGAAAAGGCTCTGACGATCCCACCAGAGGACCAGCGTTTGATAGCGATCATCGGGGTACGCCACCGATGCCACATCCGCGCTGACCACTCCGCCGCTCGACTGCCAGCGCGGCACAGCATGAGAAGCCGCCGTGCAAAAGGCGTATCGAACCTTCGACAGGGCGAGTGCGTGCACGAAGACACGGGCCATCGCGGACGTCAGTTCCTTGTGTCGGGGCGCGGAATTATCCACCCAGACGGCCTTCACCTCCACCACGCCCTGATCGATCCGTCCGGCGATCTGCGCGCGCAGCGCGTCCGAACCTTCGCGACCCGCCCATTCCTGCAATGCGTACGCCTGCTCTGCCCGTGCGTAAGGGCCCTGCACTCGCGCGCCGCCGACGACCCGCCCGTCAAGTTCGACGGCGGCCACGAACAATGACGTCGATTTTCCGTCACTGACATGACCGTAATCGACAGCGCTCTCGACTCCGTGTTGTCGGTAACTCAACCAGGCACCCTCGATGTACGCGGCCCAGAGCTCGGGCTGGGCTGCGGGTCGGGCAACAAGGAACTGCCGACCGGACGCCGGATCGAAATAGTCACCGACGAAAGCCCCGGCAGCCCAAGCGGGCGGCTCCAAACTGTCTTCGAATAGGCGCACAAAAGGAATCCTAGGCCAGCGAAGTTCTAAATCGGGCAACAGAGGATTTTATCACCCGATCGAGGGTCCCGGTATAAGTGCCGGTTACTGCTGGTCACGCTATAATCGCAAACTACCGCACCTCCAGTTGATTCATCGCCGGGAAAATTCAAACCTGGGCTATGACGGTGATCGCACGCCCCCGCGGTGCTGCCTGAGGCCAGGCCGAGGACAGCGCACTCCGGCGATCAATCGGTCGTCCGCCAACAAGTCGCCCGCTTGCAGTGGGCCGGCGCCGGCGTTTCTCGCGACCAGGCCGGACACAACGAGCGCGGCGTCATTTTCGATGACCACATTGTGCCTTCCTGGGACCTTGCGGCTGTGCTGTCCTTGCGACGGGCCGGACTCTCACGCCCGACTCTATCACTGTACGTCACGAAAGGTTGCACTGGGTAATATCGGTCAAAGGGGTACACGGCACGCACTAGTCGGACAACTATGGGATGCGAACGTTCCCGTAGGGCAACCGGATGTTCCGGGCTCACCCATGGCCTGCGCGCGGACGTCGCTCGACCTGGCCCGTGCACGCGCGCCCCGTGCGGAACACTTGGGCGACGGCAGCCGACCCGGGAGACATCGCGGCGACTCGGCCCCACGACCGGGCGGGAATCTCGCGCCCTTGTCGTCCGTTGTGTCTACTGCCCAGGTTGGGCACGAAATGTGTGGATGGAGGCGCGAAGCGATGACCGGTACTACCGAGAAGGCCATCCTTGCCGGGGGATGTTTCTGGGGCATGCAGGATCTGATTCGCCGGCGGCCGGGAGTGGTCTCGACCAGGGTCGGCTACACCGGCGGGACGAATGCGAACGCGACCTACCGGAACCACGGGTCGCACGCCGAGGCGATCGAAATCGAGTTCGACCCGGCGCAGACGTCCTATCGTGATCTGCTGGAGTTCTTCTTCCAGATTCACGATCCGACAACGCGGAACCGGCAGGGCAACGACGTCGGCACCAGCTACCGCTCGGCGATCTTCTACACCGACGATGAGCAGGAGCGCGTCGCGCGGGACACGATCGCCGATGTCGAGGCCTCCGGCCTCTGGCCCGGGAAGGTCGTCACCGAGGTGACGCCGGCCGGTCCCTTCTGGGAGGCGGAGCCGGAGCACCAGGACTACCTGGAGCACTACCCCAACGGCTACACCTGCCATTTCCCTCGGCCGAACTGGAAGCTCCCGCGTCGGGACAAGGTTTCCCAGTAGTCGGTACAGACGGGCGGGCTGTCGAGCTGACCCGCATGATGGCCGCGACCGCTGAGGTCGCGGCCATTTGTGCGTGTCACGGCCGCGAAGGCCGGCCGTGAGAATGAGATCTTTCGGCCTTTGCGGCAGGACGGGTCATCTCCCGGCCGCCTGCAACGCCGCTGCTATCAGCAGGAACGCGAATGCCAACACGGCTGCCGACGACCGGATCACATCGAGCCGCTCCCACCTGCTGACCAGCGCCCGCCAGTTGGCCGGCGGTGCGTCGGGTGGCCACTCGAGTGCGCCCTTGTTGATCGGCACCGTGCCGATGGCCGTGACGAGGATCCAGACGAGCAGGGCCAGGACGCCGGCGCGCCGAAAGCCGAGGCCGTCGTCGGCGCCATCGAGCGCCAGGACCGCGACGGCCGAGGCCGCCGTTCCCACAAAGATGGCGGGCACCAGCACCCGAAGCTGAACGGATGAGTGCCTGCCGGGCCTGAATCTGCGACCGTTCGTCGAGGGCAGCGAGAGACGGGTGCACGCCATAGCGGACCACCACTTCTTCGCCGGCCAGAATTCCGGCCAGGAACAAGCTGAGCAAGCGAACCACGTCGTGCGACACGTCGGCGTCCCATCGGATCGGCGGGTGGCGGGTGCTGGACTGACCTGCCGCCCGGTAGGCTCCACCCTACCTGCCGCCCGGTAGGCTAGCCGACATGGAGACGCAACCGGTGACCGGCATTCAGACTCAGCCGGAGAGTGGGTCAAAGCGGTCCGGCAGTCAGACGAAGGAGCAGGCTCAGCGGGTGGCGACCGCGCTCTTCATCGCTCAGGGATTCGAGGCGACATCGCTGCGCGAAATCGCCGAGCAACTCGGCATCAGCAAGGCGTCGCTCTATTACCATTTCTCCAACAAGGACGCCATTGTCGAGTCGATCATCGCGGCCCGTCGGGCCGAAATCGATGAGCTCGGGTCGTGGTTTCGCGCCCAGCAGGCCAGCCCGGACCTGCTGCGGCGCACTGTCCTGCGCTGGGTCGAATCAAGCTCGGTGGACAAGCTGCGGGGCATCCGCTTCGCGAATGCGAATCCGGCGACCATGCGCAGATTGAGCCGCAGTTCCGCGGATATCGGCGGCGGCCTGACAACTCTCGCCGAATTGGCCGCGGGGGAGAATGCGGGTGCCACGCGGTTGCTGCTGGTGAAGATGGCATTCCTGAGTATCAACGCGGCCGTCATGGCCGACCCCGGACACCAGACCACGGACGACGATATCGTCGCGGCCGCCGCAACGATGGCGATGGCCATTCTTGGCACATTGGACGGCGGGTGATCCGGGCACCTTACGACGAACAACGCCACCCCGCACACGGCCGGCATGCGGGTGGGGTGCACAGCACCAGAACCGGCGGTCACAATGCTGTCATGGCCTATGACGAGGAACTGGGGAATCGGATACGCGAGCACGTCGAACACGAGAAGGGACTGACCGAAAAGCGGATGTTCGGCGGGCTGGCATTCATGATCAACGGGCACATGGCGGTGAGCGCAGGCAGCGAGGGCGGTTTGCTGCTCCGCGTCGACCCGGCCGAGACCGACTCGCTGGTGCGCGAGCCACATGTCGGACGGTTCGTCATGCGGGGCCGCGAGTTGGACGGCTGGCTGCGGGTTGACCCGGAGGCGTTCGAGACCGATGACGAGTTCGCGCGCTGGCTCGGCATCGGTGTTGCCTACGCCAGGTCGTTACCGCCCAAATGACGGGTGCTTCCGTCGTCGAACGGACGGGCGAGCAGCCAGATCAGGTGCCGACTCGAACCGTGTGCGCCGGGCCTGGCGTGTCTATGGTGTACATCCCGACGGTGCACATCCCGACGGGGTAGGTCCTTACGACGAGACGACGCGACGGCCCGGATCCACCTGGCCCGGGGAGGGTGCGGCCGGTGTTGCTCGATGCGCGTGCCTTTTGGCTCCGCGAACCCGGTGTCGGGGAGATCCGTCCGACCCGGCTGCCCGAGCCCGGCCCGGGCGACGTCCTGGTGCGCACCGTGCGTTCCGGGATCAGTCACGGCACCGAGACGCTGGTGTTCCGCGGCGGCGTGCCGGCCAGCCAGTACTCAACCATGCGGGCGCCGTTCCAGGAGGGCGACTTCCCCGGGCCGGTCAAGTACGGCTACCTGAGCGTCGGGGTCGTCGAACACGGGCCGCCCGACCTGCTCGGTCGCACGGTCTTCTGCCTCTACCCGCATCAGACGGCCTACGTCGTCCCCGCCGTCGCGGTGCTGCCGGTGCCCGACGGCGTGCCCCCGACCAGGGCCGTACTGGCCGGCACCGTCGAGACCGCGGTGAACGCCCTGTGGGATGCGCCGCCGTTGCTCGGCGACCGGATCACGGTGGTCGGTGCGGGAATGGTCGGCTGCTGCGTCGCCCGCCTGCTCGCCCGGTTTCCCGGCATCCAGGTCAGCCTGGTCGACATCGACGCCGGCCGGGCCGAGATCGCGGACGCGCTCGGGGTGGACTTCGCGCTGCCCGCGGACGCCGCGGACGGCCGGGACCTGGTGATTCACGCCAGCGCCACCGGCGCCGGGCTGCAACTGTCGCTGGATCTGCTCGCCACCGAGGGCACCGTGCTCGATCTGAGCTGGTACGGCGACAAACAGATCGGGCTATCGCTCGGCGGCGCCTTCCACTCCAAACGGCTGGCCATCCGGGCCAGCCAGGTCGGCATGGTGGCGCCCGCCCGGCGCGCCGGCCGGAGCACCGCCGACCGCCTGGCGCTCGCGCTGGACCTGTTGCGCGACAACGCCTTCGATGCGTTGATCAGCGGAGTGTCGACGTTCGACGAACTGCCGGACGTGATGGCCGCGCTGGCGGCCGGCGCTCTGCCGGCGCTCTGCCACGGCATCAGCTACGACGAAGGGTGACGATAAGTGTTCGCAGTGACCGTCCGCGATCACATGATGATCGCGCACAGCTTCCGCGGCGAGGTGTTCGGACCGGCGCAGCGGCTGCACGGCGCGACCTTCGTCGTCGACGCGTCGTTCCGGGGCGAGACCCTGGACGCCGACAACATCGTGGTCGACATCGGTCGGGCGGCGGAGCAATTGCACGAGGTCGTCGGCGCACTGAGCTACCGGAACCTCGACGACGAACCCGAGTTCGCCGGGATCAACACCAGCACCGAGGCGCTGGCCAGGGTGATCGCGGATCGACTCGCCGACCGGGTGCACGCCGGTGCGCTCGGCGACGGCGCCCGGGCACTGGCCGGCATCGAGGTCACCCTGCACGAATCGCACATCGCGTGGGCCAGCTACGAGCGCTCCCTGTGACGGCATCGTGAGCCGCGCCGTGCACGTCGTGCTGCCCGACGGCGTCGACGACCCGGCGCGGCCCAGCGGCGGCAACACCTACGACCGGCGGATCTGCCTGGGCCTGGTCGCCCTGGGCTGGTCGCTGCAGCAGCACGTCGTGCCCGGCTCCTGGCCGACACCCGACGCGGCCGCCCGCGCCGCCCTGACCGTGACCATCGCCCGGATTCCGGACGGGGCCGTCGTGCTGCTGGACGGCCTGATCGCCTCGACGGTCCCTGATGTGCTGGTGCCGCAGGCGCTGCGGCTGCGGCTGGTCGTGCTCGTGCACATGCCGATCGGCCTGGACGCCCCGACCGGTGACGCGCCCGATCACGACGCCACGACCGAGGTCGCCGGCCGAGCGGCGGTGGCCGCCAGGGAACGTGCGGTGCTGTCCGCCGCCGCCGCGGTCGTCACCACCAGTCCGCTGGACCCGGGACCTGCTGCTCGACCGGTACCCGCTGCAACCCGGATCGGCTGCATGTCGCGGAGCCGGGCGTCGACCCCGCCGGGCTGGCGCCCGGAACGCCCGCCGGCGGGGAATTGCTCTGTGTCGCCGCGGTGGCGCCGCACAAGGGACACGACGTGCTGCGTCGCCGCGCTGGCGATGATCGCCGATCTCTGCTGGCGCTGCGTGTGCGTCGGCGCGCTGGATCGTGATCCCCGGATTCGTCGACACCCTGCGCAGGCAGGCCGGTGCCGCGGGGATCGACGATCGGGTCGGCCTCGTCGGCGCGCGCACGGGTGCCGCGTTGGACGTCAGCTACGCCGCCGCGGACCTGCTGGTGCTGGCGTCGCGGGCCGAGACCTACGGCATGGTCGTCACCGAGGCGCTGGCCCGCGGCCTGCCGGTGGTCGCGACGGCGGTCGGCGGGCTGCCGGGGGCGCTGGGCCGAGCCGCCGACGGCAGCCGGCCGGGACTGCTGGTGCCGCCCGACGACGCCCCGGCGCTCGCCGCGGCGCTGCGCCGCTGGCTCGGTGAACCCGATCTGCGGCAACACCTTCGACAGGCAGCGGGGGAGCGCCGGATGACCCTGTCCGACTGGTCGGCCACCTCGGAGCGGATCTCCAGGGTGCTGGCGCAGGTCGCGACATGACGCGACCCCCCGGAACCGAGCTGCCTCCCGGGACCGAGCCTCCCGCCGGAACCGAGCTACCCCCAGGAGACGAGCTGCCTTCCGAAACCGAGCTGCCCCCGGACCCGAGCTGCCCTGGGCGGTGCAGCCGGTTCGGGTCAGCGGCGACTGGCTGGCGCTGCGGGAGCCGGCCGACGCCGCCGCCCGCGCGACTGATCTCGTCGAGCAGGTCGGCCGGCTGCTGCCGACGGAGGGCCGGGCGGTGATCTGCGATCTCGGTTGTGGCTCCGGGTCGATGGGCCGCTGGCTGGCGCCCCTGCTGCCCGGTGAGCAGCACTGGATCCTGTACGACCGGGACCCCGACCTGCTCACCCTGGCGGCCGCCGGCATGCCCCACGCCGGTCGGCCCACCGACGAAGCCCGGCCGACCGTCGATGCCCGGCTGACCGTCGAGACCCGAAGGCGGGACATCACCAGGCTGGGTCCGGATGAGCTGGCCGGCGCCAGTCCTGATCACCGCCTCCGCGCTGCTGGACATGATGACCGGTGACGAGCTGGACCGGTTCGTCGCGACCTGCGTCGCCGCCGGATGTCCCGTCCTGGTGACCATTTCGGTGATCGGTCGGGTCGAATTCACCCCGGCCGACCCGCTGGACGAGCTGATCGCCGAGGCATTCAACGCCCACCAGCGACGGGTCACCGACGGCCGCCGGTTGCTCGGACCGGACGCCGCCGACGCCGCACGCGAGGCGTTCACCCGGCTCGGCGCGGACGTCCAGGTTCGGCCCAGCCCGTGGCGGCTGGGCGCCGGCCAGGCCGCCCTGGCGGCCGAGTGGTTCAGCGGCTGGGTGGCCGCGGCCTGCCAGCAGCGACCCGACCTGGTGCCACGCGCGGTTCCGTACGCACGACGACGGATGGCCGAGGCGAACGCCGGACGGCTGCGGGTGACCGTGCATCACACCGATCTGCTGGCAGTTCGCCGATGACTTGCGCGCTGCCAGTGAACCGGCGCGCTTGTCTGTGCGTATCTCCTGTTAAGTAGGGAAACGAACCGGGCGACCTCCAGTCGCCGGGGTGCTGCCCCTTGAACTGCGAACAGATCGGTAGCCGGAATGAGCCGCACGTGGTGGAGATGGGCGCGCCTGCTGGTCGGCGTCGCGATCCTCGCCGTGCTGGTCTGGCGGGTGGGAACCGGGCCGTTCCTCGATGGCCTGCGCACCGTCGACTGGCGGACGCTGGCCGCGGCGGTGGGCATCGCGGCCATCACCACGCTGTGCTGCGCCTGGCGCTGGAGCCTGGTCGCGCACGGTCTCGGCGTCGACGTGCCATTGGGGTCGGCGTTCGCCGCGTACTACCGGTCGCAGTTCCTCAACACCACGCTGCCCGGCGGCGTGCTGGGTGACGTGCACCGCGGCGTGCGGCACGGGCGCGACGTCGGCGACGTCGGTCGTGGCCTGCGAGCCGTCGGGTGGGAACGCTCCGCCGGTCAGGTGCTGCAGATCGTGCTGACGGTGGTCGCGTTGCTCGTCATGCCGTCGCCGGTGCAATCGTCCATGCCGCTCGTCGCGGCCGGGCTGGTCGCGGTCGCGCTGGGCGCCGTCCTGCTTGCTCGGGTGCTGCCGCGGGCGGGCGAATCCCGATGGCACGGGCGATCC
This sequence comes from uncultured Actinomycetota bacterium, assembly GCA_963695045.1. Taxonomy (GTDB): domain Bacteria; phylum Actinomycetota; class Actinomycetes; order Mycobacteriales; family Nakamurellaceae; genus Nakamurella. The sequence continues at coordinate 420,024 of CAVOFW010000011.1, read as the reverse complement.
GGACGGCGGCCGCCGACATCCGCGGCGGGTTGCTGGCCGGACGGGCCTGGCCGGGCATCGTGATCGCGTCGCTGCTGGTGGTGGCCGGTCACACCACGACCTTCCTGATCGCCGCGCGGACCGCCGGCTCCACCGCTTCGTTCGGCCAACTGCTGCCGCTCGCGCTGCTGATCCTGCTGGCCACCGCGCATTCCGATGAACATCGGCGGTTGGGGCCCGCGCGAGGGAATGGCGGCGTGGGCATTCGCCGCGGCCGGTCTGGGCGCGGACCTCGGGATCGCCACCGCCGTGGTGTACGGCGTCATGGCCCTGGTCGCCAGCCTGCCCGGTGCCGCGGTGCTGATCACCGACTGGCTGCGCCGGCAGTTCGGGCGAGGAAAGCCATCGGAAGCCCCGTTGTGGCGGGCGCCCGCCGTAGCCGGCTCGCAGGGCGCCGCGCGTGGCTGACCGCCCCTACACACTGCTGAGCTGCTGCATGTCCATCGACGGCTACCTCGCCAATGCCACCGAGAAGCGGCTGCTGCTCTCCAACGACGCCGACTTCGACCGGGTCGACGCGGTGCGCGCCGCCAGCGACGCCATCCTGGTCGGCGCCGCGACGGTCCGCAAGGACAACCCCCGACTGCTGGTCCGCACCAAGTCGCGGCGGGACGAGCGGGTCGCCAGGGGATTGTCGCCATCGCCGATCAAGGTCACCGTCACCCGGCAGGGACAACTCGACGTGTGCTCGAACTTCTTCGCCGAGGGCGACAACGAGAAGCTCGTCTATTGCGCGAGCGGCGCGCGTGGCGCAGGCCCGCCAGCGATTCGGCCACGTGTCGACGGTCGTCGACGGCGGCCGGCAGGTGGACATGCACCAGGTCGCCGAGGACCTCTCCGACCGCGGAGTGCAGCGGCTGATGGTCGAGGGCGGCGGCGCCGTGCACACCCAGTTCCTGACCGCGAACCTCGTCGACGAACTGCACCTGGTCGTCGCCCCGTTCTTCGTCGGCGATTCCAGGGCCCGCCGGTTCGTCGGCGACGGTCGGTTCCCGTGGAATCCAGACCGGCGGGCCACCCTCGCCGAGGTGCGCCAGATCGGTGACGTTGTCCTGCTGCGATACGCGCTTTCGGCGCGGTTCTGCCCCGAATGACCGAGGAGCCCGATGCCGCGAAAACTGCCAACCGCGACGATCCGCACGCAGGTGACCGTGCCGCTGCGGTTCGCCGACGGATACGCCACCACCGCCCGGGTCTTCACCTTCAACGGGTTGGCCGACGGACTCGAGCACGTGGCATTCGGGCTGGGCGACCGGTCCGGCCCGTTCCACCCGGGCAAGCAGTCTGGACCACCGCCGCTGGTCCGGCCGCACAGCGAATGCCTGACCGGCGACGTCTTCGGTAGCCAGCGCTGCGACTGCGGCGCGCAACTGCGGGAGGCCGTCGAGCTGATCGCCGACGCCGGTGGGTACCTGCTCTACCTGCGGCAGGAGGGACGCGGCATCGGCCTCTACGCCAAGGTCGACGCCTATGCCCTGCAGGACGAGGGCCTGGACACCTACGACGCCAACCTGGCTCTCGGCTACGCGGCGGATCAACGGGACTACACCGTCGCGGCGCAGATGATGCGGGCGTTGGGACTGACCAGGGTGGCACTGCTGAGCAACAACCCGGACAAGGCTGCCCAGCTCAGCCGGCTCGGCGTTGCCATCACCGATCGGGTGCCGACCGGGGTGCACCTGTCCGCCACGAACGCCGGCTATCTGGCCACCAAGGCCCGCCGGGGCGCGCACACCTTGGACATCCCGGTGCTGGGTCAACACGCGAAGTGGGTGATCGGCGGGGCGGACGCCCTCGATGCCAGCAAGCACGCCGTCAAACGTGAGGCTTGATGTCGGCCCGTTCGGCTGCCGTGAATAACCCTCTCAGGGTCTTTTCAGTGGCGTCGGCCTGCGTCGGGACGCCTTTCTCCGGACGGGTGGACCGATAGATTCGCGGTCGCGCAAGGGCATCGGAATTCGCTGCACCCCGGTCGGCTTTTCCACGGCGAGCAGGATCTCCACCGCGCGGCGGCCAAGCTCGAAATGCGGGATCGCCACGCTGGTCAGCCGCGGCCGCAGCCACGCAGCGAGATCGGAATCATCGAAAGAAACCACCGAAAGATCGCGGGGGATGGCCAGCCCGAATTCCGCGGCGGCCTGATAGGTGCCCATGGCAATTCGGTCATTCATGCAGATGAAAGCCGTTGGTCGGTGGCCGGCGGACAGGTACTCGCGGACCGCGTGGAAGGCAGGCTCTGGCCACCAGATGGTGTCGATCGACGCGCTCAGTTGGGTGCCCTGCTGATCGAGGATCTCGTTGACTCCGAAACGGCGCTCGCCGGCAGCATAAATGGTGCGGGGTTGTTCGCCGACCAGCACGATGCCTTCCCGGTGCCCGAATCGCACCAAGGCCCTGGTCGCTGCCCGGCCTGCCTCGCGTTCGTCCGGAACCACGGTGGCGATGCCGTTGGCGGAGGTCGTGCAGTTCAGCAGGATCAGCGGTTGGGACCGTAGGGACTTGGACAGTCGCACCCGCCGGGTGTACATCGAGGCGTAGATGAAGCCGCTGACGCCCCGGTCGAGCATGCCGTTGATCACCCGTCGCTCGACGTCGAGGTTGCCCTCGGTCTCGCCGATGAACAAAAGGTGGTCATGCAGCAGGGCGGTGGCCAGGCTGCCGCGAACCATTTCGCCGGCAAAGACCTCGGTGGCGATCACGTCCGAGATCAGCCCGAGGGTCTGCGATTGATTGGTGCGCAGGCTTCGGGCGAGCAGGCTCGGCCGGTAGTCGAGCTCGCGGGCCGCCCGCCGGACCCGTTCTTCGGCATCCGCGGAGATCCGCATGTCCCGGCGACCGGTCAGCACAAAGGACGCGGTCGTGCGCGACACGCCCGCTCGCTCGGCGACATCCAGCAGGGTGGCGCGGACAGCGGCGGTCGGCCGGGTCATGCCATCCCCTCCTCAAACAGCGGGTGACAGTTCGGGGCGAGACACGATCGTTACGAAGGTCAAGATCGATTCAGTGCGCCCGTTCAGCAGGTCTACCAGGCGCTGCAACGCGCCGAAGTCACTGCTACAGAGGACATTAGCCCTTTGTTCCGGTTTAGCTGAAGTCATCCCCGGGCCCGCCTCGTTCGGGTTGCGCATCAGTACGGCGTGCAGTGAGATGACAACTACGCAACCGGTCTTGACAGCGGCGGGCGAGAGGGGCAGCCTTTTCGCTAACTCGCTTCAGCCATTGGAGGCATCGGCCCGCAGTGCGGAGCCGCGCGTCGGTGGCTCGCGCAGTGATGGACCCTCCATCCCTATGACAGTGTTGAGGAGTCAGCACCATGCACCTGAGAAAGACCCGACTGGCGGCGTTGGCAGGAATCGCCGCGCTCGCCCTCGCCGCCTGCGGTGGCAGCTCCACAACAACCACCAGCAGCTCGGCCGCCGCGCCGGCCGGGAGCGCGGCCAGTGGCAGCGCCGCGGCCAGCAGCGCACCCGCGGCCGCCGACACGGCCGGGGCTTCCGCTGCCCCCCAGGGGAGCACCGCCGGAACCCTGACGATCTGGGCGGACAACCTTTACGCACCGGCGATGAAGCCCATCGCCGCGCAGTTCGCCGCCGACAACGGCGTAACGGTCAATGTCGAGACCATCGCGGCCAACCTGCAGACCCAGTTCGTCACGGCGTCGCAGGCGGGCACCGGGCCGGACCTGGTGATGGGCGCCCACGACTGGATCGGCAACCTGGTGCAGAACGGCGCCATCACGCCCATCCCGATGACGGACGCGCAGAAGGCGGCCTTCCTGCCGACCGCCATCCAGGGCGTGACCTTCAACGGCCAGATCTACGGCGTCCCCTACGCGGTGGAAAACGTTGCGCTGTATCGCAACACGACGCTGGCGCCGGACGCGCCGGCGACCATCGAGGACCTGGTGACCGCCGGCGAGGCGCTCAAGACCTCGGGCAAGACCAGCGAGGTGCTGGCGCTGCCGATCGGGCCGAATGGCGACGCCTACCACATGTATCCGCTGTTCACCTCGGCCGGTGGCAATGTCTTCGGCAAGACCCCGGACGGTCAGTACGACCCGAAGCAGCTGGAACTGGGCACGCCCGAGGCGGCGGCGGCGATGACGAAGATCGCGGCACTGGGGGAGACCGGCCAGAACGTCCTGAAGCGGTCGATCTCCGGTGACAACCTGGTGTCGCTGTTCACCGACCAGAAGTCCCCGTACATGATCAGCGGGCCGTGGAACCTCGACGCCGTCAAGAAGTCCGGTGTGCCGTATGCCATTTCGCCGGTCCCCGGGTTTGCCGGGATGGCGCCGGCCAGTCCGTTCATCGGGGTGCAGGCCATGTACATCGCGGCGAAGGGACAGAACCTGGCGCTTGCGCAGGAGTTCGCCACGAATTACTTCCCGACCGTCGAGGTGGCGACCCAGCTGTTCCAGGCCCAGCACCGGCCACCCGCGTTGAAGGCGGTCTACGAGCAGGTCGCGGCCAGCGATCCGGACATCAAGGCCTTCATCGAGGCCGGCCAGAACGGCCAGATCATGCCGTCGATCACGGCCATGGCGCTGACCTTCGACCCGTGGGGCAAGGCCGATGCGGCCATCATCGGCGGCGCCGACCCGACCAGCACCATGACCGACACTGCTGCCGCGATCAAGGCGCAGATCGGCGGCTGACCGCGCATCCGCCGGGTCGACGGACCACGTGTCCGTCGGCCCGGCGGTCTCGGTGTGAGGTCACCGCCAGGTCACCGACCGGCCAGCGAGCAGCCGGCCCGCATCATCCGATGGCAATCTTCTTCTCCCGTAGGAGCGTGACGTGGCTCAGCAATCAGGGGACGTCCAGGTAAGCAGTGCAAGCGGGCCGCCCGACCCGGAGTCGAAGCCGGGCATGATGCGCTTATCGTCAAAATCGGGTTCCCCGTTGGGCACCCTGGTCAAGATCGTGCTGCTCGGTGTCGTGCTGGCGATCGGGGTCTGGGCGGCAATCCCGCTGATCAACGGCAAGAACTGGATCGGCCTTGGCATCGTCATCGTCGCCACGGCCCTGTTGTTCTACATCTACCTGTCGCCGCGGGTGATCCCCGCGAAGTACCTCATCATTGGCACCCTTTTCCTGATCGGCTTCCAGATCGTGCCGATCATCTACACGGTGACCACCGCCTTCACGAACTTCGGTGACGGCCATCGGGGCAGCAAGCAGGAGGCGATCACGGCGATCGAGGGTGCCTCGGTCACCCAGGCTCCCGGGTCGACGGTCTTTGCCCTCTCGGTGGCCACCGACAGCGCGGGCCAACTGGTGTTCCTGCTGGCCGATCCCAACGGCGGCGCCGAGGTGGGCACCGCCGAGGGCGTCTCACCTCTTCCGGCGGGCTCGTACACGATCGGCGCCACCGGGAAGATCACCGCGGCCGACGGTTACACGGTGCTGAATATCGGTCAGGCGTCCGCTCGAGGCCAGGAGATCGCGGCGTTCTCCGTTCCGACCGAGGCCGGCGCGATCCGCAGCCAGGGTCTCAGTACCGCCTTCGAGGGGATAGCCGGGCAGAACTACAGCGAGGACTGCGACTGCATCACCGACGTCGCGACGGGCGTCGTCTACACGGCGGACAACGACACCGGCTATTTCGTCGACCCGAACGGCAACCCGCTCGCCCAGGGCTGGAAGGTCGGCGTCGGATTCAAGAACTTCATCGACGTCTTCACCAACGAGACGATCGCGGCGTCCTTCTTCAAGATCATCATCTGGAACTTCGCGTTTGCGTTGTTGGTGCCGGCCACGACCTTCGCCCTTGGTCTCGGGCTTGCTCTGGTGTTCAACAGTGAGCGGCTGAAGGGACAGCGCTTCTATCGATCGCTGCTGATCCTGCCGTACGCCATGCCGGGCTTCGCCATGCTGCTGGTCTGGCGCGACATGTTCAACACCGACTTCGGTTTGATCAACACGACGTTCGGTCTGCACGTCAACTGGTTCGGGGATCCCTGGTCCGCCAGGCTGGCCGTGATCATCATCCAGTTGTGGATGGGCTTCCCGTACATGTTCCTGGTCTGCACCGGGGCGCTGCAGTCGATTCCGGGGGACCTGGTCGAGGCTGCCGGAGTGGACGGAGCCAAGCCCGGCTACGCATTCCGGACGATCACGTTCCCGTTGTTGCTGGTGGCAACCGGCCCGTTGTTGATCGCCACCTTCGCGTTCAACTTCAACAACTTCAACGCGATCTTCCTGACCACGGGTGGCGGGCCGTTCCCACCGGACAATCCGACGGCCGGCGCCACCGACCTGCTGATCAGCTACACCTACCGGTTGGCATTCGGCGCCCAGGGCGCCAATTATGGGTTCGCCGCCGCGGTCTCGATCCTGATCTTCCTGATCGTCGCGGTGATCTCGATCATCGGCTTCAGCCGGACCAAGGTTCTGGAGGAGATCAACTAATGAGCGAGCTATCGGTCACCGCCACCGAGTTGGAGTACACCGCGCACGGGACCGGCACGCCGCCGGTGGTGAAGCTCGGCAGCGCCAAGGGCAGCTGGTTCCGCCAGGTCGGCTGGCGGCACATCGTCGGCATCATCGCGTTGTTCTTCGCGATCTTCCCCATCCTGTTCGTGATTTCCGCGGCGTTCAACCCGCTTGGGCACGCTCAGTTCGTCGTCGCTGATACCGAAGAACGCGAGCGCCGAGAACTTCACCAAACTGTTCGAAACCACCAGCTTCTGGCGGTGGTTCGGCAACTCGATCGTCATCGCCGTGATCTCTTCGTTGCTCTCGCTGTTCATCTCGGCCTGCGCCGCGTTCGCGTTCTCCCGCTACCGGTTCAAGGGCCGCCGCACCGGGATGCTGTTCATCCTGCTGGTCCAGATGTTCCCGCAGTTCCTGGCCATCGTCGCCATCTACCTGATGTTCGTGACGATCAGCGATCTTTATCCCGCGATCGGGTTCAACACCGATTGGGGTTCTGATCCTGCTGTTCATGGGCGGCGCGCTGGGCGTGAACACCTGGCTGATGAAGGGCTTCTTCGACACGATCCCGAAGGATCTCGACGAGTCCGCCGTCGTCGACGGGGCCACCCATTCGCAGATCTTCTTCGGGATCATCCTGCCGCTGGTGGCGCCGATCCTGGCGGTCACCGGCCTGCTCGCCTTCATCGGGGTGATGAGTGAGTTCATCATCTCCAGCACGTTCCTGACCCAGGACTCCGCGAAAACCGCCGCGGTCGGTCTCTACGGCCTGGTCTCCGCCGAACGGAACAGCAACTTCGGCATGTTCGCGGCCGGCGCGCTGATCGTGGCCATTCCGACGGTGGCGCTGTTCCAATTCCTCCAGCGGTACATCGTCGGCGGCATGACCGCCGGCGCGGTCAAGGGCTGATACTCACGAAACCTCTGAAAGGAATCTCATGGCCTCGGTCACGCTGGACAAGATCAACAAGCTGTACGACAACGGCTTTCATGCGGTGCGCGACCTCGACCTGGAGATCGCCGACGGCGAGTTCCTGGTCCTGGTCGGACCGTCCGGCTGCGGGAAGACCACGGCGCTGCGGATGGTCGCGGGGCTGGAGGACATCAGCACCGGGGTGATGAAGATCGGCGATCGGGTGGTCAACACTCTCTCGCCGAAGGACCGCGACATCGCCATGGTGTTCCAGTCCTACGCGCTCTACCCGCACATGACGGTGGGCGACAACATCGCCTACGGCCTGAAGATCCGGAAGATGGACAAGGCCGAGATCCAGCGGCGGGTGCAGAAGGCCGCCGACATGCTCGAGCTGGGGCCGATGCTGGACCGCAAGCCCAAGCAACTCTCCGGTGGTCAGCGGCAGCGGGTGGCGATGGGCCGGGCCATCGTCCGGGAGCCGCAGGTCTTCCTGATGGACGAGCCGCTGTCCAACCTGGACGCCAAGCTCCGAGTCCAGATGCGCGCCGAGATCGCCCAGGTGCAGCACGATCTGAACGTGACGACGCTGTACGTCACGCACGACCAGATCGAGGCCATGACCATGGGGGACAGGGTCGCGGTGATCAAGAGCGGGGTGCTGCAGCAGGTCGGGCCGCCGCAATTCCTCTACGACAACCCGGCCAACATCTTCGTGGCCGGCTTCATCGGCTCTCCGCCGATGAACCTGGGCATGGGCACGGTCATCAAGCTCGGTGATGGGCTCGGGCTGAAGTTCGGCGCGGCCACCCTCGCTCTGCACCCGGCCGTCGTGGAAGATCACCCGGCGCTGGCCAACTGGGTGGGACGGGACATCGCCGTCGGCGTCCGGAGCGAGGACATGGATGACGCGAACCTGGTCCGTGGCGGCGCGCCGGAGAACTCCACGCTGGAGGCGACCGTTGGACTGACCGAGGCGCTGGGTTCGGAGATCGTGGTGCATTTCGACCTCGACGTGCCCAAGGTGGTCACCGAGGACACCAAGCTGCTGGCACACGATTCGGGTGCGGACGACACCGGCCTGGCCAAGGACGCCACCCGATTCGTCGCGTCCTTCGCGCCCCGATCCCGGGTCAAGATCGGCGACAAGATCCGGGTGGTCGTGGACACCGAACGGTTGCATTTCTTCGACCCGAGCAGCGGGGTCGCTGTCCGGGACTGAATCTCGATGAACGGAACCACCGGCGCCGCGCGTGACGACCGGTGGTTCTGTCGTCCCTTCGCCCCATCGAGCAGGAGAACGCATGACCGCGGCAATGAGATCGCCTGCCGACGTCGAGGTTGCCTCTGTCGGCCCGCTGGGGCCGCACCACGACGGTTCGGAGTTGTACGTCAGGCAGCGGGCGGCCCGCCATCGGCGATGTCGTGCCGATCCGCATTCGGGTTCCGCGGGGAACCGGGGTGGACACCGTCCGGGTCCGGATGATCCAGGACGGCGAGCCGGCCTTCGCGACGGCCAAGTCGGACGGCGTCCGGCACGGCGAGGATTGGTTCGCCGCGGACGTCACCGTGCACAACCCGGTCACCAGTTACCGCATCCAACTGGACCGGGGGCCGCTCGGCTACAGCTGGTTGAACGGCACCGGCGAACACTTCAGGGACATCAGCGATGCCCACGATTTCCGGCTGACCACGTTCGACCCCGGGCCGGATTGGGCGTTGGATGCCGTTGTCTACCAGGTATTTCCGGACCGGTTCGCGACCTCAGGGGTGACCCGGGAGCTGCCACCGTGGGCCGTGCCTGCGGGCTGGGATGACACGGTCATCGGCACCGGACCGGGCGTCGCGCAGCAGTTCTTCGGTGGCGACCTCGACGGTGTCCGGCAACACCTCGCGCACCTGAGGTATCTGGGCGTCACGACGCTGTACCTGACGCCGGTCTTTCCGGCGCGATCCAATCATCGTTACGACGCCTCGACCTTCGCCATGGTCGATCCGCTGCTGGGCGGTGATGAGGCGCTCGCGCGATTGTCGCGGGCGTGCCATGATGCCGGGCTGCACATCGTCGGTGATCTCACCACCAATCATTCCGGCGACGACCATCCGTGGTTCCACGCCGCGACGTCAGATCCGACCTCTCCGGAGCGATCGTTCTACTACCTCGGATCCGACGGCGACTACGTCAGCTGGCTCGGGCACAAGTCGCTGCCCAAGTTCGATCTCGACTCGGCCGAATTGCGGGAGCGGATGTTCGGCAAGAAGGATTCGGTGCTGTCGCGGTGGCTGCGCGAGCCGTTCAATCTGGACGGCTGGCGCATCGACGTGGCGAACATGACGGGGCGCCAGGGCATCCACGACCATGGTGACACCGTGGCCAAGCTGATCCGCGACACGCTGGACGTGGTGCGGCCGGACTCCGTGCTGCTTGCCGAGTACACGAACGATTTCACCGCGGACCTCCGCGGCGACGGCTGGCAGGGTTCGATGAATTACGCGGGCTTCGGCCGGCCGGTGTGGTCGTGGTTGGAGTCGCCGGAGTACGAGGCAGCCCTTCTCGGCGTCGAGTATCGCATCGCGAGGCGGTCGGGATTCGACAGCGTGGCCACCATGCGGGAATTCGCCGCGGCCGTGCCGTGGAAGGTCGCCTCCCGGCACTGGAATCTGGTCAGTTCGCACGACACGGCGCGGATCAAGACGGTGACCGGGTCGGCAGAGATGACCCGGATCGCCGCCGCGCTGCTGTTCACCTATCTGGGTACCCCGATGATCTTCGCCGGCGACGAGATCGGGCTGGAAGGAACGAACGGCGAGGATTCGCGGCGTCCGATGCCATGGCACCGGCCGGAGAGCTGGGATCACGAAACGCTCGATGCCTACCGGGATCTGATCGCGGTCCGGCAGGCGCACCCGGCGCTACGCCGGGGCGGCCTACGCTGGGTGCTCGCCTCGTCCGATGCCATCGGATTTCTCCGGGAGACCACCGACGAACGGATACTCGTCGTGGTGTCCCGTGCACCCTGGTCGGGGGCGTTGCTGCCCGGTTCGCTCGCGGCCCATGCAGTCACCGAGACGCTCTACGGAAGCGTGGATCTCACCGTCTCGGGCGGCGGGATCGTGGTGCCCGGCGACGGGCCTACCGCAGGTATCTGGCGGCTGGCATAGCCGCAGTGCGGCGATCTGTTCGGCCCTGTGACGGATGACGGAAACGGAGTTCCACCTCGTGAGCAGCGCGAATCTCGATGCCTACCAGCCGAAACCCTATGTTCGGATCACCCACCCCGAGTGGTCGAAGAATGCCACCATCTATCAGATCAACACCCGCCAATTCACCGACGAAGGCACGTTTCGGGCCGCCGAGGCGCATCTGCCGCGGCTGAAGGAATTGGGCGCCGTCATCCTGTGGCTGATGCCCGTTCAGGCGATCGGCGAGAAGAACCGGAAGGGCACGCTCGGGAGCCCTTATGCCGTGAAGGACTATTACGCGGTCGAGCCGGATCTGGGGACTTTGGACGACCTCAAGCATTTCGTCCGGGCGGCCCACGAGCACGGCTTATACGTCATCCTGGACTGGGTGGCCAACCATACGGCGTGGGACTGCAACCTGGTCACCGAGCATCCGGAGTGGTACGCGCGGGACTGGAAGGGCGACTACCGGCCGACGCCGTGGTGGGATTGGGTCGACATCATCGACCTGGACTACGACAAGCCGGAGCTGCGCCAGTACATGACCGAGGCCTTGAAGTACTGGGTGTCGGAGGTCGACATCGACGGCTACCGCTGCGACGTCGCGGGCTTTGTGCCGACCGACTTCTGGGACACGGTGCGGGCCGAACTGGACCTGATCAAGCCCGTATTCATGCTGGCCGAGTGGGAGGCCCGGGATCTGCATGCCGCGGCCTTCGACATGACCTATGCCTGGAGCTGGAACGAGACGATGCACCGGATCGCCATGGGAAAGGGTGATCTCGAGCAGCTACGGGTCTATTACGCCTGGAACGAGAAGGCCTTCCCGGGCGACATCATGCGGATGATGTTCGTCAGCAACCACGACAAGAACGCCTGGGAGGGCACCGAGTTCGAACAGTTCGGGGATGCGCTGGAAGCGGCCATCGTGCTCTCCGTCGTCGGTGACGGCATGCCGCTGATCTACAGCGGGCAGGAGGCCGGCAACGACAAGCGACTGGAGTTCTTCGAGCGGGATCCCATCGTCTGGCGCGAACATCCGCAGGGCGAGCTCTACCGGAAGTTGTTCGAGCTCAAACGGACCAACACCGCCCTGTGGAATGCGCACTGGGGGGCGAGGATGATCGCCGTCCCGAACACGGCCAGCGATGGCATCTTCAGCTTCGTCCGCGGGAATGAGCGGGACAAGGTCTTCGCGGTCTTCAATCTCTCGCCGGACGATCACACCGTCGCGTTCGCCGAGACGCTGTGCCACGGCGAGTATCTGGACTTCAACACCGGTGACGGGCTGACCGTCGATGCCGCCACGACGCTGGACCTGGCCCCCTGGTCCTACCGGATCCTGTTGGCCGGCACTGCCGGTCCGTGACCTTCGAGGGCGGCTTCCGTGACGGGCTGACCGAGGCGTGGATACCGCTGAACCCGCCACAATCCGCACCCGCACCGCTGGTACGCGATCCGGCCTTGGCTGGTGTGGTGGGCGGACGCGGTCGAATAGCGATGGACGTGGTGGTCGGCGAGGTCGTTTGGTGGGGTCATGTCCTCGAGCATGATGTAATGTTCTTATGCATCTCAACCCTTACGGTGAATACGCTGTGCTGTTGGCCATCGACCTGCTGTGGGATCCACCCACCACCGGTGCCGACCTGCAGGCCCGATGCGAAGCGGCCGGCCTGACCGTCGACCTGGCCGGCACCGAGGCCGATGTGACCGAGGTGGCCGACTTCCTGCGGCGGTGGGTCGCGGTGGTCGATGCACCCGACGAGCAGGGACGCGCCGAAACGCTCAACGCGTTGCTCGACGCGTCGTCGGCACATCCCAGACTCACCAACCACGCCGGGGACGGCTGGCACCTGCACTATCGCCGGACGGGTCTGTCGGTTGCGGAGCAGCTCAGGTCGCTGATCAGCGTCGGCACCGCGCTGCACTTGGTCGGTCGCGGGATGCACCGACTCGGGCGGTGTGCGCTGCCCGAGTGCGGTCGCCCCTTCGCCGACGTCACCCGCAACGGCCGGCAACGTTATTGCAGTCACCCGTGCGCCAATCGGGACGCGGTGCGCCGTCACCGCGCAAGATCGGCACGCTCGGCGGCGTGACGCGCGCCGGCTCCTCGATGCCGGATGCTGGGCAGATGCCGCAGCCCGAGGTGTCCGTGGTCATTCCGTACTACGACGACCAGCCTCGCCTGACCCTGCTGCTGCGTGCCCTCGATCAACAGATGTGCGACGAGCGGTTCGACGTGGTGGTCGCCGATGACGGATCACCCGAGCCGCCGGTCATACCGGACGGGTTGGGTTTCGGCTGCACCGTGGTGCGGCAGGCCGACGAGGGTTTCCGGGCTGCCGCCGCCCGCAACCTCGGCGCCGCGAGCGCCGCCGGTGGGCTGCTGCTCTTTCTTGACGGAGACACGCTGCCGGCCGCCGGGTATGTGGCGGCGATGTGCCGGACGCTGCGGGCGATCGACGACGGGCACGGCACGCTGGTCGTCGGCCGCCGTCGGCACGCCGACCTCGGCGATGTTCACGACGCGGAACGGCTGGCATTTCTCCGTGCGTTCGCCGTCCGGTGCCTCGGCCGAGACAGCGCCGACGGCCGGGGCCATTCGGCTGCTCGGCGACCCGCAATGGCTGCTGGACGGTTACCGGCGCACCGACAACCTCCGTTCCGCCGCCGACGAGGATTTCCGATTGGTGATCTCGGCGGTCCTCGGGGTGAATCGACGGCTGTGGGAGGCGACCGGCGGGTTCGACGAGGACTTCGTCGGCTACGGCGGCGAGGACTGGGATTTCGGCTGGCGGGCCTGGCTGGCCGGCGGCCAGTTCGCGTATGAACCGGCCGCGGTGGCCTGGCACGACGGTCCCGACGCCGCGGGCCGGGAACTCGACCCGGCCGTCAAGAACGCCGAGTGCCTGCGGCTCGCACAGACCATCGCGCTGCCGTCGGTCCGCGGCACCGGTCTGATCCTGGCACCAGCCGGAGATCGTGATCAGCTATCTGGGCCCGACCACCGGAACCGCCGCCGACGCCGCGGTGGTGGCCTGCATCGCCGGATTGCTGGACGGCGCGGACGCGGCCGTGTGGTTCACCCATTGCACGGATTCGGCGGCGATGACGGATCTGCCGCCGCTCCTGCGCGGTGACCCGCGCATCCACGTTGGCGAAGTGCCGGGGGCGATTCTTGACCGGGCCCGCTACCGGGTCTGGGTGCATCGCCCGGTGCGGCTATTGACGTCATTGCCCGAGTGCTGCGGCCTGGGGGAGTGGGACGTTCCGGGGTCGTTGCGGATCCGCCGCACCCGGTCACTGCGTCGCGGTGAGCCCTTGCCGGCCGGCGTTCCCACCGTCGCCGGCTCGGAAACTCAAGCGGTGCAGCCGATCCCGGCAGACGTGTCGCTCGAGCGGTGGTGGGCGGGCTGGTAAACCATTCGGAGTCCGATCACCTGGCTGGAAAGGTCTGGACGGGACCACCTACAAACTCCCGAAAGGCAACAGCCATGGCATCTCCGCGGTTCACCGCCGAGCCGTCGTCGAACAATCCACCCCCCGTGTTCGACGTGATCATCGCCGGGTGCGGGCCGACCGGTGCGATGCTGGCCGCCGAACTGCGGCTGCACGATGTGCGGGTACTCGTCCTGGAGAAGGAAACCGAGCCCGCGTCGTTCGTCCGCATCGTCGGTCTGCATATTCGCAGTCTCGAGCTGATGGCGATGCGCGGACTGCTGGAGCGCATTCTCGAGCGCGGAAGACGGCGTCCGGCCGGCGGCTTCTTCGCCGCCATCGCCAAACCCGCGCCCGAGGGCCTGGATTCCGCGTACGCCTATCTGCTGGGCATCCCGCAGCCGGTCATCGAGCAGCTGCTCGAAGAGCATGCGATCGAACTGGGTGCGCAGGTCCGGCGCGGTTGTGCGGTGGCCGGTTTCGAGCAGGACGACGAGGGCGTGACCGTCGAGCTGGCCGACGGGGAACGGCTGCGGTCGCGCTATCTCGTCGGCTGTGACGGCGCGCGCAGCACGGTGCGCAAACTGCTCGGCGTCGGCTTCCCCGGCGAGCCCTCGCGGACCGAGACGCTGATGGGCGAGATGGAAGTGGGTGTGCCGCAGGAGGAGATCGCCGCCAAGGTGACCGAAATCGGCGAGACCGATCAGGCGATTCTGGCTCAGGCCCGTCGGCGATGGGGTCTACAGCGTCGTCGTCCCCGCCGCGGGAGTCAGCGACCGCGCGGAACCGCCCACCCTCGAGGATTTCCAACAACAGTTGCGCACCATCGCCGGAACCGATTTCGGCGTGCACTCCCCGCGCTGGTTGTCCCGCTTCGGGGATGCCACCCGGCTGGCCGAGCGTTATCGGGTCGGGCGGGTGCTGCTGGCCGGCGATGCGGCACACATCCATCCACCCACCGGCGGACAGGGCCTCAACCTGGGCGTTCAGGACGCGTTCAACCTCGGCTGGAAACTGGCCGCACAGATCCGCGGCTGGGCGCCGGAAACACTGCTGGACACCTACCAGGCCGAACGTCATCCGGTCGCCGAGGACGTGCTGGACAACACCCGCGCCCAGATGGAACTGTCGTCCACCGAACCGGGCCCGCAGGCCGTGCGCAGGCTGCTCACCGAACTGATGGACTTCGACGAGGTGAACCGCTATCTGATCGAGAAGATCACCGCGATCGGCATCCGCTACGACTTCGGCGAGGGCCCCGACCTGCTCGGCCGCCGCCTGCGCGACATCGACGTGAAACAGGGCCACCTCTACGGTCTGCTGCATCGCGGCCGCGGCCTGCTGCTGGACCGCACCGAACGCCTGACCGTCGGCGGCTGGTCGGACCGGGTCGACTACCTCGCGGATCCCACTGCGGCACTGGATGTTCCGTGCGTCCTGCTACGCCCCGACGGCCACGTCGCCTGGATCGGCGACGATCAGCAGGACCTGGACGACCACCTCTCCCGCTGGTTCGGCAAGCCCGCCGGCTGATCTCGCCTCAGCCGGGCAACCTGGCCGTTGCCAGCGCTCGGTAGCCGGCCTCGGCGGCGGCATCGAGCGTCCCGCGGGCGATCAACTCGAGCACGCAGCGCAGCGCCAGCCCAAAGCTGCCGTATCCGACGTCGGCCACCAGCGCCAGCCGCGCGAGCTGGGCGTCGCCCAGTTCATCGAGCCGGACCGGGTCCCGGACATAGAGCACATCGGCCTCGACCAGCTGGCGGGACGCCTCCTGCAGCGGATCCGCCCAGACGACCGGGGCCAACGGCCAGGTTCGGGTGGTGACGAATTGATGGGGCACAAAACCCTGTTGCCGCAGTTCCAGATCCACGTCGGCAAAGGTCGGCTGGTCGCGGTACAGGCGATGGAAACCCACCTCGGTCTGCACTGCCAGGGCGCCCGCAAGTTTCTGCCGTCCGGCGCGCAGCACGGAAAGCTCGCCGCCCTGTATGTCGATCTTGAGCAGGTCGATCCGGTCGATTTCTTCGATGGCGTCCAGGCGTTGGGTGTCGACCACCTCCCTGCCGGTCACCGCGGCCAGCCGCGGGAAGTCGGTCAACAGGTCCATTTGTCGTTCGTCGGGCTCCAGCAGGCTGGCGAATCCGGAGGTGGCGGTCAGGTGCAGGGTGTGCGGACCGCCGTCGCCGACCGCGTACGGGAGGTACCGCTCGTGCGGTCCGGCCCGGCGCCGCAGTTCGGCAAGCGCCTGGGGTTGCGGCTCGAATCCGGTCACCCGGCACAGGCCCGCGTCCATCAGCAATCGGTAGGGCGGATCGCCGTCGATCGGGTTGGCGCCGATGTCCACCACGTCCACCGGTGGCTCGGCGCCGGCACGCGCGTATTCCCGGCCGAGGGCGGGGGTCAACAGATTCCGCACATCCCGGGCCATCTCCGCGGCCCCGGCGGCGTCGGTGGCCGGGTTGGCTGCGTGGCGGACAGCGCGATCGCCGGATTCGGCAGGTGATCCAGCGGGTGGCTCGGTCATCCGGCCAACGTACAGACGGCACGGAAGCACCCGGTACCAGCTCATGGGGGTGACGTTCGGTGCCGCCGACAGCCGGCGGGTTCCGGCGCGCCCGCGAGTAGCGTTTCGGTGGCAACTTTGCCATCCGAAGGAGAATTGATGAGTAGCAAGGTGTGGTTCATCACGGGTACCTCCCGTGGTTTCGGGCGCGAGTGGGCCAAGGCAGCGCTGGAACGAGGCGACAAGGTCGCCGCCACGGCCCGCGATGTCGCGAGCCTCGACGATCTGGTCGCGACCTACGGCGATGCGATCATGCCGATCGCGTTGGACGTCACCGACCGCGACGCGGACTTTGCCGCGGTGGCAGCCGCCCACCAGCGTTTCGGTCGGTTGGACGTGGTGGTGAACAACGCCGGGTACGGACATTTCGGGTTCGTCGAGGAGGTCACCGAGCAAGAGGCCAGGGCCCAGATCGAGACGAATCTCTTTGGCGCGCTGTGGATCACCCAGGCAGCGCTGCCGTTTCTGCGCGCGCAAGGCAGCGGGCACATCATTCAGGTGTCCTCGATCGGCGGTATTTCCGCATTTCCCATCGTCGGGCTGTATCACGCCTCGAAATGGGCGTTGGAAGGTTTCTCGCAGGCCCTCAGCCAGGAAGTGTCGACATTCGGCATTCACGTGACACTGATTGAGCCGGGCGGGTTTCTCCACGGACTGGGGGGGTTCGTCAGCGGTCCGCTCCGCGCCGCACCCGGACTATGCCGAGCTCCACGACGTGGTCGCGAAGGAGCGCAAGACCCGTTTGGCGACGCCCGGCGACCCGGCGGCCAGTGCCGGCGCGATACTGCGAATCGTCGACGCCGACGAGCCACCGCTGCGGGTCTTCTTCGGCACGGCGCCGCTGGGCATCGCCAAGGCCGATTACGCGAGCCGGATCGAGACCTGGGAGAAGTGGAACGACGTCTCGATCGAGGCCCAGGGGTAAGGAAACCCGCCGTCCTGGAGGGTCCGCGACGTTGCTCCGTGTCATGATCGGCCGGTGCGTCTGGGACTGCATGCATTGGGGATCGGCGCCGGCGCCGAGCGCGCCGTGATCGACGCGGTCGCCTCGGCCGCCGAGGCCGCCGGGTTCGCGACGTTGTGGTCGGGTGAGCACATCGTGATGGTCGACAAACCGGCATCGCGGTACCCCTACGCCGACGACGGCACGATCGCGGTTCCGGCCGCCGCGGACTGGCTCGACCCGCTGATCGCGCTGAGCTTCGCCGCCGCGGCGACGACCACCATCCGGATCGCCACCGGGGTGCTGTTGCTGCCCGAGCACAATCCGGTACTGCTGGCCAAGCAGGCCGCGAGCCTGGACAAGCTCTGCGGCGGGCGATTCACCCTCGGTGTTGGGGTTGGCTGGTCCAGGGAGGAATTCGAAGCGCTCGGGATCCCGTTCGAACGGCGCGGCGCGCGAACCGCGGAATACGTCTCGGCGATCCGGGCCATCTGGCGCGACGGTGTCGCTGGCTTTCACGGAGAGTTCGTCGACTTCGATTCGATCCGGGTCAACCCCAAGCCGGTCCATGGCCGGGTCCCCATCGTCGTCGGCGGCAACAGCGACGCCGCGCTCCGCCGGGTAGCTGCCTGGGGCGACGGCTGGTACGGCTTCTATCTGCGTGACGCCGCCGACGTCATCGCGACGACCACCCGGCTGGAAGCCTTCTGCCATGCCGCCGGCCGTGATCGCTCCGACCTGACGCTGTCGGTCGCGCTCCGTGCTCCGACGCCGGCGGACGCCGGCAGGCTCGCCGCGGCCGGCATCGACGAACTTGTCCTGGTCGAAGCACCCCCGCAGGACCCCACGCGTGCGGCCGACTGGGTCCAGCAACTCGCGGCGCGGTGGCTTCCGGTCATCGATAGGCCGTTTCGTCAACCCGACTGAGGGCCCCCGAGGAGCCGGTAACGACTCGGTCGTCACCTGACGGCCCGGAAACCTGATCAGGGGTCGGCTTTGCCGACGGCTTGCCACACGGAGCCGCGGGCCTCGGCGGGCCAGGTTCCCTGCCGGCGGTGAAAATGAGGCATGGCCAGCGGAGACCCACCGGCACCGGCGTCGGCGTGGGCGCCGCTGCGGGTTCGTGCGTTCCGCGCCCTGTGGACGGCGCAGCTGTTCAGCATGATCGGCACCTGGATGCAGACGGTCGGCGCCCAGTGGCTGCTCGTCGACGAGCCGAACGCGGCCACGCTGGTCGGGTTGGTGCAGGCGGCCGCGATGCTCCCGACGTTGGTGCTCGCGCTGCCGTCCGGTGCGCTCGCCGACATCGTGGACCGCCGCAAGCTGCTGGTCGCAGTACAGGTCTTCCAGGTCATCGTCGGCGCCGGGTTGACGGTGCTGACCGCGACCGGGCTGCTGACCCCAGCGCTGCTGCTCACCGCCACCTTCCTGCTCGGCGTCGGGACGACGCTGACCATCCCGGCGTACCAGGTGCTGGTGCAGGAGCTTGTCGGTCGCGAGCAGATGCGCTCGGCCACCGCGCTCAACGGTGTCGCGATGAACCTGGCCCGCGCGGTCGGGCCGGCGATCGCGGGTCTGCTGGTCGCGCAGATCGGCGTGGCCGCGGTGTTCGCGCTCAACGCGCTCAGCTATCTGGCGTTGGGTGCGATCCTGCTCACGATGCGACCGCCGGTCGCCAAGGAGCATCTGCTGCCGGAGCGATTCGTCGGCGCCGTGATCGCCGGCACCCGGTATGTCCGGCACTCACCGTCGGTGCGGCGACTCCTGTTGCGCACCTTGATCTTCGTGGTGCCGGGCGCGGCGTTGTGGGCACTGCTGCCGTTGGTCGCCAACACCCTGCTCGGACTTGATGCGCTCGGCTACGGCGTGCTGCTGGGGGCGTTGGGGGTCGGCGCGGTGAGCGGGGCCGCCGTCCTGCCACGGATCGTGGCGAGGCTCTCGCCGAGCCGGCTGGTGCTCGCCGCCGGCCTGGTGTTCGGCGCGGCGACGGCGGTGTCCGCCCTGGTCCCGAACGCCGTTGTGGTGGTCGTCGTGCTGGTGCCGGCCGGTCTGGCCTGGCTGTGCATGCTGGCCACGATGAACGGGAACCTGTCGATGTTCCTGCCCGGCTGGGTGCGGGCCCGCGGATTGTCCGTCTATCAAATGGTTTTCGCCGGTGGGCAGGCGCTGGCCGCGATCGCCTGGGGGCTGTCCGCGCAGTGGCTCGGCCTGGTGCCGACGCTGCTGGCCGCGGCCGTGCTGCTGGGTATCGGCTCGGCCACCGTCGCGCGCTGGCCGCTCCGGGACGTCAGCGGCCTGGATCGCGATCCGGCCATCTTCTGGCCGGAGCCGCAACTGGAGGTCGACCCAGAGCCGGAGGACGGTCCGGTGCTGGTCACGGTGACGTACACCGTTCCGGACGAGAACGTTGCCTCGTTCCTCACGGCGATGCTCGCCGTTCGGCGGATGAAGATGCGGACCGGCGCCACCAGCTTTTCGTTGTACCAGGACGGCGCCGCCCCCGACCGGTACGTCGAGGTCGCGCAGTACCCGAACTGGGCCGAACACCTGCGACAGCACGCTGGCCGGCTCACCGGATCCGACCGTGACCTGGAGCTGGCCGCGCTGAAATGGGCCGATGGCGGACCGGCGGAGGTGCTGCACCTGCTGCCGGTGCGTCCGCCCGAACTCGGCCACCCGACGGCCGCTCCGTAACGGCCCTACGGTGTGCGAAGACGGAATCGCACCACGAACGAAAGGACCTGAACTGATGAGTATTGATCGAGGACTGCTGGCGTTGCTGGAGGCCAAGCCCGGCAAGGGCGCGGAACTTGCCGCGTTCCTGCAGCAGGGCCGGGAGTTGGCGGTTGCCGAGGCCGGCACCGTCACCTGGTATGCCTTCAAGATCAGTGACACCACGTACGGCATCTTCGACACGTTCGAGACCGAGGACGGCCGGCAGGCGCACCTGACCGGTCAGATTCCGGCGGCTCTCGGCCAGGTCGGACCTGACCTGTTGGCGGCGGACCCGGACATCAAGCTGATCGACGTCATCGCGGTGAAGTGACCTGACGGCCGCCGACACCGTCGACGGGTCAGGATCAGTCGGAAGGCCAGTTGTAGGGCAGGAATTTGCCGTCGAACGTCAGCACCACATGATCTGCGCCGTCGTGCTGGGTCCGGCCGATGTCCAGCTTGAAGTTGATCGCGCTCATGATGCCGTCACCGAATTGCTCGTGGATCAGTTCCTTCAAGGCCGGCCCGTACACCTGCAACGCCTCGTACATCCGGTAGATGGTCGGGTCCGTGGGTACGGCCGTCGGCAGTCCGCCCCGGTACGGCACGCTGGCCAGCACGTTCGTGGCTTCGTCGGGCAGTCCGAGCAGATCGACGACGGTTTGCGCGTCCGCTTGGCTGAGTGGGTGCTGGCCGAGCAGCGCCGCGGTACTCCATACGACGGGTTTGTCGATGGCATCGGCCAGTGATTGCCAGGTGAGTTGGCGTGCCAACCGGGCGGCGATGATTGCCGCGGTGATGTCGTCCCGGGTCATGCGGTCACGCTAAATCGCCAGTGTTACCAGGGCATTTCCGGCATCCGCGGTCGATCCTGCACTGCCGGGTTGATCGTTCATTGCGGAGCTGAATCGCTGTCGAGGCCGCCCCATCGCCGCAACCAGCCTTTGAACCGTCCGGTCTGCCGATCGGTGAACTCGTTGGCCAATTGCATCGATTCCGCCGTCAGGTCGGCCCCGCCGAAGATTGCCTGCAGCGATCGCAGGGCGCGCTCCTCCTGGGTCTCCGCCGGCGGCTCGTCGCTCTGGTCCATGACGTCCAGGGTGCAACATGCCTTGGTTGGACGGGCGTGGCGGCGATCTGATCGCGGTTGCCGACGCCGCGCCGTACTTGACGGCCGCACTGCATTGCAGTAGAGCTGCAATTCATGGCATCATCAGTGTCATGTCTGGTTTTCATGGATACGTGGGGATGCAGTCGCGCGGGCTGATCGCGCTGCCCACCGAACTACGCCGTCGATTGCACCTCGACGAGCCCGGCGCCCAGGTGGAGATCCTCGAGCGTGACGACGGCGTGTTGGAACTACGGGCCGCGTTGCCGGTTCCTGCGGATCAGGCATGGTTCTGGACCGAGCGCTGGCAACAGCGCGAACGCGAAGTCGACGCGCACGTGGAAGCCGGCGACGTCATCGTTCACCAATCGACCGAGGAATTCCTGGGCCACCTCGACAAGCTTGACGCGTCCGTAGTCGATTCGTGAAGTTCGAGACCACGCCCGCCTTCGACGGCGACTACAAGCGCCTCAAGTCCGAGCATCGCACACTGTTCCGAGCGGTCATCCGGGACAAGTTCGCGCCGGCTTGTGACGTGTTCGCGGTGGATGCCTCGACACCGTGGCCATCCTCACTGCGCGTGAAGTCAGTGCGCAATGCGCCGGGGATCCTCGAGATGACCTGGTCGTTCGCCAGTCCGGATGGACGGGCAACCTTTGAATTGGTCACCGTTGAGGACGAGTTGCGCTGCCGGTGGCGCCGGATCGGCGACCATTCGGTGTTCAGTAGGCCGTAACCATCTCGGCGGGCAACACCTGTCTCCAGGTGGTCTCCAGGCCCGGTGTCAGCCGTTCCTGCGTCGCGTGCGACGCCGGTCGGATGCGCCTCCTGTACCGGATTGCGTTCGACGAGTTCGTGGCCGGCGACTTAGCGACGCGAACTTCCCGCCGGTTCGGTGGCAGGATCGACACGTGCCGCAGAACCCGTCGGGACCGCCCGGATCAGCCGCGCCGCCCGAGGTTGCCGGGGGCACGCTGACCCTGATCGGCCGCGGCGCGGAAATCGGCAGGCTGAATCACCTGATCGACGGGGCCGACTCCGTGGGCGGAGCAATGGTCGTGCGCGGCGATGCCGGCATCGGCAAGTCCACCCTGCTGCGCGCGGCCGTCGACCACGCGCGGGATCGGGGGTACCGCTTGCTGACTACGGTCGGCACGCCCGCCGAACAGCACCTGCCGTTCGCCGCGCTGCACCATCTGCTGCGACCGGCGACTTCGGCAGTCGGCGCGACTGGCCACGCCGCAGCAGGCGGCGTTGGATCACGTCTTCGGGGTGGCCGCGGCCGAGTCACCGCCGCAGCCGTTCGTCATCGCCCTCGCCGCTCTCGAACTCCTGGCCGAGCACGCATCCGATCGTCCTCTGCTGGTGGTCGTCGACGATGCGCAGTGGCTGGACGAGGCGAGTCTGGACGTCGCTGGTGTTCGTCGCCCGGCGGGTGCAGACCGAGCGGATCGCCCTGGTGCTCGCGACGCGCGAACCCGAGACGATCGGTGGAGCCGACCTGATCGGTGACGAGTTGCCGCTGAACCCGTTGGACGACAGGGCTGCTCGGCTGCTGTTGGCCGCGGCGCACCCGACGTTGTCCGAAGCCGCCACCGACCGAACGGTGCGGATGGCGGCGGGAAACCCGTTGGCCTTGTTGGAGTTACCGCGGGTGAATTCCTCGACCCTGGACGACGGTGCGCCGTTGCCGCTTGCCCTGGAGCACGCCTTTGCCGGCCAATTCGATCGACTGACGGCCGCAGGCCAAGGCCCTGCTGCTGGCAGTCGCGATCCAGGACGGCGGAGCCGCCGCCGATGCCTGGCCGGTCGCCGAGACACTCACCGGGACAGGCATTCCCGCGGACAGTCTGGACCAGCGCGGCGACGGCGGGATTGATCACCGTGCGCGGCGACACGGTGAGTTTCCGGCATCCGCTGGTCCGCTCGGCGATCCGGCAAGCGGCCGACCCGGATCTGCTCCGAGCGGCCCATCGGGCCTGGGCGCAGGCCCTGCGGCCCGTCGACCCGGACCGGTACGCCTGGCACCGGTCGTGGGCGGTGCGCGGTCCGGACGAGCAGGTCGCGGACGACCTGGAAGCCGCGGCTCACCGGTCGCGCCGCCGTGGCGCGGTGGCGGCCGCCCAGCGCTGGCTGGAGCGGGCCGCCGCGTTGTCCACCGACCGGCGCGCTCGCCAGGAACGGTTGCTGGCGGCAGCGGAAGCGGCGTACGAACTCGGCCGGCACCCCGACGTCCAACGGTTGCTGGCCGATGTTCGCCGCGACGTGCTTGACCGTCCGACGGCGGACCGATTGGCCTTCATGGAGGGCGTTTTCGAGGACGGCGCCCCGGGGGATCGCGACGGCGTGCGGACCCTGGTGGCCGGAGCCATCACCGCGCGGGACGCCGGGCACTCCGATCGTGCCCTGTTGCTACTCTCCGGCGCCGGGCGTCGCTGCTGGTGGGGGGATCTGGGCGACGTCGGTCGGCTGGTCGTCGAGACAGCGCACACCCTCCCGGTTCCGCCGGCCGACCCGCGGCGCCTGGTGATCGATGCCATGGCCGGCACCCTGGCGCAGGGTGCCGACGTGCTGGCCCGGCTGCCGGAGTGGGTGCTCGACCCGCCGAGCGACCCGGGATCGGCCGCCCTGCTGGCGACCGCCGCGTTCAACCTGGCCGACTTCGACCGTGCCCTGGTGTTCGCGGACCGGGCGGTTGACGTGCTGCGCGCGCAGGGTCGGCTGTCGACGGTGGCGCAGGTGCAGGTGACCCGCGCCTGGGCCGCGTTGTATGTCGGCCGGTGGAACGATGCGTACGTCGCCGCCGACGAGGCCTACCGGCTGGCGGTGGAGACCCGGCAACCGGTCTGGGCGGCGCATGCCCGGCTCGGTCAGGCGGATCTGGAGGGCCGGCGCGGGCGAGCCGAGCGGGCGTTGGAGCTGATCGTCGACGCCGAGCGACTGGCGGTGCTCACCGACCGACCCACCGCGCTGGGCGGGGTGGAATACGTCCGCGGGATCATCGAGCTGGGCCGGCAGCGTCCACACGCGGCCTACGAACACCTGCGGCGCACGATGGATCCGGCGGATCGGGCGTTCCATTCGGTCGAACGGCTCTGGCTGGTGGACAGTTTCGCCGAGGCCGCCGCGCGCAGTGGTCACCTCGACGACGCCCGGGAAGTGGTCGCCGCGCTGGAACCGCTGATCGCCTCGGTGCCCTCGCCCGGATACCACCGGGCCGTTGGCCTCGCCCGGGTACTGCTGGCCGACGACCCGAGCATCGACGAGGAGATCGCCCGGGCCCGGCATGCGCCGGGTCGGACCTCGAGCTGGTTCGAGGCGCGGGTCGATCTGGCGCACGGCATGTCGCTGCGCCGCAGGCGTCGCGGCGTGGAGTCACGCCGTCCGCTGTCCAGCGCGCTCACCGTCTTCACCGAGCTGGGCGCGGCGGCCTGGGCGCAGCGGGCCGCCGCCGAGCTGGCCGCAACGGGCGCCATTGCCGCGCAACCGGAACGCACCCCCTGGTCCGTGCTCTCCCCGCAGGAACTTCAGATCGCCCAACTCGCGGCACAGGGCCTGACCAACCGGGAGATCGGCGATCGACTCTTCCTGTCCCATCGCACCGTCGGATCCCACCTGTACCGGATCTTTCCCAAGCTCGACATCAGCTCGCGGAACCAACTGCACCTGGTCCTGCCCGAGGTCGGACCGCTCGACCGGATCGGATGACGCCCGGAACGGCGGCCGCACCCGAAGGTTGAGTCATCCGACGGAAGCGCTCAGCGACCGGCGTACAGCACGATCGGAGCGCCGGGCGGCCGTGAGGACGGCACCGGCGCTGAAACCCTTTCGATGCGGACGGAGCAAGACATGACCGGCGGTTCCCGACCCGTGCTGTTCATCCACGGCCTGTGGCTGCACGCCACCTCCTGGCAGCCCTGGGAGGAACTGTTTGCCGAACGCGGCTACCTACCGTCGGCGCCGGGTTGGCCGGAGGAGCCCGCCACCGTCCAGGAGGCTCGGGACAACCCGGACGCCATCGCCGACCACGGCATCGAGGAGGTCACCAATCACTACGCGCAAGATCATCGCCGAGCTGCCACAACCACCGGTGCTGATCGGCCATTCCTTCGGCGGCATGATCGTCGAAAAGCTCCTTGGCGAGAACTCCGGAGCGGCCGGGATCGCGATCGACGCCGCGCAGATCAAAGGCGTGCTGCCGCTGCCGTTGTCGTCCCTGCGGGCCACCCTGCCGGTGTTCAAGAACCCGGCAAACAAGCACCGGGCGGTGTCATTGACCGCCGACCAATTTCACTTACGCCTTCGGCAACGCGATCAGTCGGGAAGAATCCGATCGCCTCTACGACACCTGGACGATCCCGGCGCCCGGACGCCCACTGTTCGAGGCGGCGGGCGCGAACTTCAGCCCGCACTCACCGGCCAAGGTGCACACCGACAACACCGACCGCGGGCCACTTTTGCTGATGATGGGCGGCCAGGACCACACCGTCCCGGAGGCCATCACCAAGTCGACACTGCACCAGTACCGCCACTCGACAGCGGTCACCGACATCACCGAATTCCCCGATCGTGGGCACTCCCTGACGATCGATTCCGGATGGCGCGAGATCGCCGACTCCTGCCTGTCCTGGTTGGACGCCCAGGAACTCTGATTCAGCCCGGCACCATCCAGACACCGAACCTCGGAGGAATTGTCATGACCCAACTTCCCGCGGAAGAACTCGTCATGGTCCCCGGCGGGACACTGATCACCGAAACGCCTGAGCAGGGTCGGGCCCTCGCCTTTCTGCTGGCCCGGCACAGCGTGCACAACATCCAGCCCGACCTGGACGTCCTCAAGGGCGACCGGCCGAACTACTCCACCGACCCGGACAGCCTGATCGCCGCCAGTCAGGTGGTGGCGATCGAGTTCGCGACCATCGCCGCGGCGAACAACTACTGGCGCGGCTGAGGCGAGCGAGCGACACCGGCCGCCTGGGCGGCCTCGGCGCCGCCGTCCTCCGCCACCGGGGGCCGGGGCAACACGATGAGCGCGATCAGGCTGATCACGGCGCAGCCCACGATGTACCAGGCGATCGCGTCGGAGCTGCCGTAGTGCGCGAGCAGGGCGGCGGCGATCAACGGAGCCGGCCCGCCGGCCACGACGCTGGCCAGCTGGTAGCCCAGTCCTGCTGCGCTGTAACGTACCTCGGGCTCGAAGCTCTCCGCGATCAGCGCCGCCTGCGGGCCGTACTGCATGTCGTGGCAGATCAGGCTGATGACGATCGCGGCCAGCACCAGCCCGGCCGACTTGGTGTCCAGCATGGCGTAGTACGGGAAGGCGAACAGGCCCGTCAGGATGATGCCCGCCCCGTAGACCCGTCGCCGGCCCCAACGGTCGGACAGCCACCCGAAGAACGGAATCGAGAGCAGGCTGATCGCGGCCGCGATCAGCGTGTAGTCGAGCAGACTGCTCTGGCTGAAACCGAGTTCGGCGGTGCCGTACGCAAGGACGAAGGTGATGAACAGATAGAACGGCGCCTGCTCGGCCATCCGCAGGAACGCGATGATCAGGATCTCCCGCCAATACCGCCGAATGGCTTCGACGACCGGGCGCTTCACCGGCCCGTCCTTCTTGATCTTGTCGAAGGTCGGGCTCTCCAGGACGTTCAACCGGACAAGCAGGCCGACTCCGATCAACAGCACACTGGCCAGGAAGGGAATCCGCCAACCCCAGCTGTCGAACGCCTCCGGGCTGGTCACGCCGATCATCAGCCGGACGGCGAACGTGGCCAACAGCAGCCCGAACGGAACGCCCAATTGTGGCCAGCTGGCCGCGAAGCCGCGGCGGCCCTTGGACCCCCATTCCATGCTGATCAGGATGGAGCCGCCCCACTCACCGCCCACCCCGATCCCCTGCACGATGCGGAACAGAATCAGCAGGATCGGTGCCAGGATCCCGATGGTGGCGTAGCTGGGCAGCAGCCCGATCAGCACGGTGCCGGCACCCATCAACATCAACGTCGCGATCAGGGTCGTCTTCCGCCCCACCCGGTCGCCGTAGTGCCCGAAGATCGCCGCGCCAACCGGGCGAGCCGCGAATCCGACGAACTGGGTGCCGAACGCCGCCAGGATCCCGGCCAGGGCCGACGCTCCCGGGAAGAACAGCTTCGGAAAGATCAGCGCGGCCGCGGTCCCGTAGAGGAAGAAGTCGTACCACTCGATGGTCGTACCGACCACGCTCGCGACGATCGCTCGCCGCGCTGGATTTCCCTTCACCGCTGCGGCAGTTGCCATGGCTGTGCTCCCATCTCTGGGGTTCATCCGCGTCGCCCCGTTGCGACGCGGTATGGCCGGCGATCAGGCCGTCGGCCATGTGACCTTGGGGGCAAGTTCCCTTTTCGCCGATGGTCAAACGCCGTCGGGGACAGGTCACGAGCGGGAGGCGGTCTGTCGTGTTGAGGTCGCGTTGAGTTCTCGTTGAGATGACCGCCCTAGCGTTCTACCCGATCGCGAGCAACCATCGACGACGCGATGACATGAAGCCGGGGGATGCACCATGAAAACTGAAACGTCCGTTACCGAGGCCGTTGTTCGGGGCCACCTGCAGACCTTTGTCGAGCAGCGAGGCATTGCCGCCATCTTGGCTGACTTTGACGAGAACGCGCGGCTCTACACAGAGGCCAAGCTCTATCAGGGCAAACCGGAAATTCACAGTTTCTTCACCGATTTCATCGATTCGCTACCCGAAGGGGCCATCGACCATTTTGCACTCAGGAGCCTGCAGGTCGACGGGAACATCGCCTTCATCACCTGGAGCGTTGGCACCGACATCCCGCTGGGCACCGACACTTTCGTGGTCGAGGGCGGAAGGATCGTCGCACAATCGTTCGCCATGTATGCCGCGGGCGGCGCATAGAGGTCCATCCAGTCGGAACGGCCCGTCCCGGAGGGGCGAGCCGGGGTGGCGTGAGGACGTGGTGATGGGGGAGGCCGAGCTGACTGCCGGGTTTGCCGCGGGCGAGGCCGGCAGCGTTGCCGAGATGTACCGCGACTACGGCCGGCTGGTGTACGTGCTGACCAACCAGCTGCTCGGCGACGCCGGCCTGGCCGAGGAAGCCACCCGTCAGACCTTCGTCAGGGCCTGGCGACTCGCTGCTGATCTGCACCCGGGCCAGGACGTCGAGCCGTGGCTGGCGGGCATCGCCGTCCGCACCGCGAGGGACGTTCGTCGACGCAACCGCGCACATGCCAGCCCCGAGGCGGCGGCCGCCGGAGAACCGATCTCCACCGATCCGACACCGTTGCCCGGACAGGGCGACGATGTGTGGCTGGTCCGCCGCGCCCTGGACCGGCTGCCGGCTGACGACCGGGAGTTCCTCCGCCTGCAGCACGATCGGCGGCTGACCCACTGGGAGATCTCCGACCACCTCGCCATTCCGCTGGACCAGGTGAAAACCCGGTCCCACCAGGCGCACCGGCGGCTCGCCGAGTTGCTCGGCCACCTGCGTGCCGACCGCGAGGCCAGGATGCCGAGGGCCGCGGACGGCGGGCCCGAGAAGGCCGATGAAGGAGCCGTGCACAACCGACCGCCGGGAGGTGGCGAGTGAGATCGACATCGGGGCCGCAGCCGCAGGACGGCCTGACAGACGGACCCGCCGCCCACGGCGATCAGCCCGTCGCCCGCAGCGGCGACATATTGAGGTTGCGCGGTTCCTGTCGAAGCTTGAACCCCACGATCAAGAAAGCAGCGGCGGCAGCCGACTTCAAGGAATGACGAACGGTCTAAGTGGCATCAGCGGGAATCCTGAGGTAGGCCGCAGAATTACTTGCTGCTTCAGCAGTGTCGCTGGGAAGTGGTGAGAAAGCGCAGATCCCGGCGTAAGCGCCTTTGGGCACCTCGAGCGTGAAGCTGGTGTCGACGACGCCGTCAGAGTTTGGCCCCAGCCGATTCCACGAGAGGAGCGTCGCATCGTCGGCGGCCAGTCCCTGCTGGCCGAGATACGTGTCGAGCTCCACACCGCTACTGTTGGTTTTCGACCAGGTGTAACTCTGCTCGCACAGCGACACCGCGATTTTGTCGAGCCTGTCGAACGTCTTCAGACCGAGAACCTGCACGTCCAGTTGATCCTGGGTCGCTAGTCCAGAACCCTTCACTGTGACCGTGACCGAGGTCGACCCATCAGCTTCCGGCTCGCCTGCCAGCAAGACCGCCGGCTGTTCGCGCTGATGGACGCTGTAGGCCCCCAAGACCACACCGGCGCCGATCGTCACGGCCAACGCGATTGTGGCCGGAATCGCCAGCTTCGGGAATTTTCCGGATAACGCCAGTGCAAGGGCCGCCAACAAAACGAAGCACATAATGAACGTTACATATACGGGGAAGTTGCGGACGGACCTGGTCAAGGCGCTTCCGGTCAAGCCCACGGCCGCCAGGGCGGCAACGGCCAGGCCAATCCCTGCCGCGAGTTGAGCAGGTATCGGGCTCGGTTCGGCCATGACATCCTCCCGGGTCTGCGCATCGCGACGGCAGCGGCACAATTAAACCCGTGGTTGATCGTTCAATTCCATTGCGGACTCATTCGATCCGCAGCAACACGTCTTCCGTTGAGCGGGTTATTCTTGGGCAGTCGGCGCCGCTGCTTACGGATTCGTCATTCGATACAGATTGCTGGTCTCCTTATACGTTTCCCGGGCTATCCGCTGGTCATCCCAGGTTCGCAGCGGCACCACGGGCACGCCAGGTATGTCACCGTCGCGCTCGGTCCGGGCCTTCGACATTTCGCCGCCGCGGAGCCTGCTGGCCGCGTCCACGGCACTGATCTGACCCGCGGGTTTGGTCGTCATGAGTTGGGCGATTGCTCCCGAGACCACAGCGGCTGCGAATGAGGTGCCCGACCAGATCGCCCAGCCTTCATAAAGGATCGGTTCCGGCAACTTGTCCGGCCGCAGCTGGCCGTCTATGTATGTGCTCAGCAGATCCTTGCCGGGCGCGGCCAGGTTGAGCCAGTCTCCTCCGTTGCTCCACGGGGCGAGGTGCACGGAATCGGGACTTTCAACGGCGCCGACAGCTATCACATCCTGCAGGGCCGCCGGCCAAAACACGCCGCGCTGACGGTTATCGTCAAGATTGCCGGCCGCCGCAACAATGGCTATGTCTTTTCCTCGATCCTTACCGATCTGGAGAAGATGTTGGACCAGTTCCGTCATCACCGGCTCTGCATTGGGTTCATCGGGAGCGAACGCCCCCAACGATAGGTTCAGCACATCGACCCCGCGTTGTGCCAGCGCTACGGCGGCTTCGACGACTCTGCTCAAGTCAGCCTCACCGGTCGGGCCCAGTACCCGCTCAACCCAAACACCGGCCGCTGGTGCCTGCTGCAGAATCAACCCGGTGGCGAACGTCCCATGCCCCACTTCGAGATGCTGCGAGTTTTTTGGTACCGCTGACGCGAACTGGTCTTCAAAATCGTTCGGCGCCGCGAGATAACCGCCGTTCAACCAGGGATTCGGATAGATTCCTGAATCGACGACGCCGATCAATACTCCCTCGCCGGTGCCGATTTCGGTTGCCGGCGACTGCTCCCCCGTAGGAACGACGGCAGGCGGCCGGCGGCGTAAGCGATAGCGACTGGGCAGAGCGACTCCCGTCCCGTGGACGTCCATCGGCTGACCATCCACCCGTATTTTCAATGCCTGCTCGCTGAGAATACCGTCCAGATCAGAAAGTCGGTTGAGATCAGATTCACTCAAGTGAACACGGGACAGGCCGGCGCCGGTCTGATCGATGCCGCTGTCGGGGATGTTCAGCCGGGCCTTAACATCAGGTAGGCACGAGTCGGTAACGATCGTCTGTGGCATCAGAACTCCCTTGGCCGTTACGCGCGAGCAGAAGACACCAGGCTAGTCACGGTACGTATGGTTGTCAGTCGAATATGGTCGACGTGGAACTGGAGGTGGAGCCAGGCATGCCTCCCTCTGTGGGTTCTGCGCGGACATTGGCGCAGGAGGCACTGGAGCAGTATCTTTCCGATCCGGCCGCTGCCCGGAAACTGGCAGAACAGGCCGGAAAGTTGGCCGCCGCGGGGCACGACTGGTCGTCGGCATCGATCTCTGCGCGGACTCTGGGGCTGGTGGCGGGGCACCTGTCAGACAGTTCGGCCGCGGAGCACCATCTCCGGGATGCAATTCGCTTCGCGAACCGGGCTTCGGACGACATCGCGGCTGCGCGGGCGCGACTGGACCTGGCGTATGTTCTCGTTCGATGCGGGCGCTCCGGCGCGGCGTTAAGGCAGATCGAACTCGCCGAACCGCTCTCGTCGGAGACTGACGCGAGGGGCTTTCTGCAAGCGCGGGCGCTGGTCTACAAATCCCTGGGCCGCTGGGACGAGGCGCTGTCCGATTACGGCCAGGCACTGCCGTTGGTCAAGACCGCGCACGACGACATGGCGCTTGCTGTCCTCATGGGTAATCGGGGTGTGCTGCAGATCCACCGCGGATCGATCCGCCATGCTGAACTCGACCTTCTCGAGGCCGACTCCTTGTTCTCCGCTCTGGGCTCCGACCTGCCCCGGGCGATCATGTTGCACAACCTGGGCTACGTGGCAGCTTTACGCGGCGACGTCCCCCTTGCTCTGCGTCGCTATGACGAGGCCGAAGTCGGGTACGCACGGCATCGGGAGGTCCCGCTGGAGTTGTGGCGTGATCGTTGTGAGCTCCTGTTGGAGGTCGGGCTGGTGTCGGAAGCGACTCAGGCCGCGGGTAAGGCAGTCGCCGCAGCCGCCGTTCGAGGTGAGGATGCCGAAATGGCTGAGGCGCAGGTTCGCCTAGCCCAGGCATCGCTGGCCGAAGGGCAGGCCGGCGAAGCTCTGCGGCTGGCGGGCGAAGCCGCACAGGCATTGGTTCGGCAACGCCGTTCGGGGTTGGCGGCCTTGGCCCGCTGGACGATGCAGTTGGCGCAAGTCGCGATCGAGCCCGACTCGGTGAGCGACACGGGTTTCAGAAAGGCCGCCGTGCGGCTTGACGCCGCCGGCTGGAGGTCCGCGGCGCTGGAAGCCCGACTGCGCGCGGCTCAAGCAGCGCTGGCGAGTGGGCGGGTCACTTCCGCACGGCGAGATCTTGAGTTGGTCAGTCTCGCGCGTTCGGGGGGACCGATGTGGCATCGTCACCTGGGTTGGCACGCCGAGGCGTTGCTTCGTGCTGGTCGGGGAAATCGTTCGGGTGCCCTCCGCGCGGCGCGGCGAGGGATGGAGATTGTGGACGAGCATCGCTCCACGCTCGGGGCGACAGATCTACGAGCTGGCGCTTCGCGCCGCGTGTCCGCCCTGGCCTCGTTCGGAATGGAGTTGGCCATCGAGGCCGATCGAGCCGACACAGTGTTGCGCTGGGCAGAACGGACGCGGGGGGCCGCCTTGCTCTATCCCGCAGCGAAACCACCGCACAGCGAGCATGTCAGCGAGGCTCTGAGCGAACTGCGGCAGGTGCTGCGACGCCGGCGGGAAGCAGCGACCGAAGGCCGGCCGGCGCCGGCGTTGGTACGTCAACAGATTCACCTGGAGGAGACGGTTCGCCGATTGGTCCGGCAGGCAGAGGGAAACGGCCGGCTGACGGGTTTGCAGTTCGACCGGGCCTCCATCGCCGATTCGTTGCGAGAACGAGTATTGATCGAATTCGCAAAGAGCCGAGGTCAGATGTTGGCATTGGTGCTCGTCGAGGGCAGATTGCGGATTCACCGGCTGGGCAATCTCGAACCGTTGGTCGAGGAACTCAATCAGCTGCTGTTCGCCCTGCGTCGCATGGGCGCCGCGCTGAGCCAGCATTCACGACTCAGCAGAGCGGAAGGCCGGCGCAGCCGCTTGTTGCTGGCGGCTGCTCGCCTCGACAGCATGCTGCTCGGTCCGCTGCGCGATGAGATTGGCGACCGGGCCCTGGTCATTGTGCCGACCGAGCCATTGCACGGCCTTCCTTGGGGAGTGCTTCCGTCGTGTCTGGGTCGCCCGATATCGGTATGCCCGAGTGCCACACTCTGGCAGTTGGCTTCCGAAAGGGGTCCGCTTCCATTGCCTGAGCGAGCGGTGCTGGTGGCCGGTCCGCGTTTGGTCCACGCAGAGCCGGAGGTCCAGGCGTTGGCTGGGCTCTATACGGATCCGCACGTGCTGGCCGGGGATCGCGCCGAGGTAGCAGTCGTGCTCGACGCCATGGCCGATGCCGATGTCATTCACCTTGCTGCCCACGGGCTCTTTCGCCGGGACAACCCGCTCTTCTCAGCCATCGAACTGGCAGACGGGCCGCTGACCGGTTACGACATCGAGCGCCTCCCGCGAGGTCCTGCGCGCGCGGTGCTGTCCTCGTGTGAGACCGGCCGCGCGGCGGCATGGGCCGGAGGTGAAGTCCTCGGCCTTGCGGCGACGATGCTCAGCATCGGCGTGCGCGCTGTTGTCGCGCCGGTGCTGCCGATCCCGGATGCCGAGACCGCCCCACTGATGCGGCCAGTTGCATCGTGGACTGCGCGCCGGTCAGACCACCAGTGAGGCCCTCGCCAACGCGATGTCGGGCGTGTTTGAGGGCACGGACACCGGTCTGGCCGCCGGCGCGTCCTTTATTTGTATTGGTATCTGACAGGCGGAAGCACTGGCGACAACTCACTTTCCGTACACGTTGACGGCGATCGGGGTGTCGGCGGGAACGGCGGTGTTGGCCGGCACGGACTGGCCCTGCACGCGGCCCGCCTGCCCACGTGGTGGCGTGCCGGCGTTGGTGTAGGTCACCTTGGTGGCACCGGCCTTGGCGAGCAGCGCCGCGGCCTGCTTCTGCGTCTTGCCGATCAGGTCCGGGACCGTGATCTGGCGTGACGCCCAGGGCGACGGTGACCGGTGTGCCGGTCTTGCGCACGGCAGACCCGGCCGCGGGTTGTTGGCCGAGGACGGCACCGATCTGGGCGGGGGTGGTCGTTGCCTGTTCGGTGACGACGAGGCTGCTGGTGTCGCCCGCCCAGCCCTGCGCCCGCAGGGTGGCCACGGCCTGATCTCGGGTTTGATTCTGCAGGTTGGGCATCGTCATCAGGGTGTTGTTCGAGATCGTCAGCGTGACCGGGGTGCCCGCCGGGATCAGTTGCCCGGGCTGCTGGTCCATCGCGATGACCTGACCCGGCGGTTCGACCCCGTCGCCGTCCTGGGCGACCACCGTGAGCTGCGCGGCCTGCAGGATGGCGGTGGCCTCGTCGAGGCTCTGGCCGACGACGCCGGCCGGGACCGTCACCTTGGTCAATCCCGTGCCGATGGTGACCGTCACGGTGGCGTTCGGGGTTCAGCTGGGTTGCCGGTGACGGGTCCTGGGCGATCACCTTGCCCTTGTCGGGATCCGCGGACGGCTGGCTCTGTTCGGCGTACAACAGGTGTGCGTTGATGATCGTCTGCTTCGCCGCCGCCGCCAGGTTGCCGACCACGTCGGGCACAATCGCCGTGCTGATTCCCCGGCCGATTTCGATGTCGATGGGTGAGTCATGGTTGACCTGCGTGTGGCTGGACGGTCGTTGCCCGACGACATTGCCGGTCATCGCCTCGGTGGAGTCGACCCGGCTGACGCTGCCCAGGGTCAGGCCCTTCTCCTGCAACGTCGCGCTGGCCTGGTCCAGCGGCATCCCGGACAGGTCGGGAACCGCGACGAGCGCGGCGGGCGGTGGAGCGGTGAGCACCTGCAGGGTGAGCCAGACCGCCCCGGCCAGCAGGGCGACGCACAGCATGCCGATCCCGACGAAGCCCCAGACCCGTTTCGGCCGGTCGGTGTCGTCGGGTGCCCAGTTCGCTTCGACGATCGTCGGCCGGCGGGGTGGCGCCAGCAGCGGCGGTGCGGCACCGACTGTTGCGGGTGCGGCGCGGATCAGCTCGGTCCGAGCGCCGGCGCTGGCCTGTTGGGGTCTGTGAGCTGCCTGCCCGGCCAGTGCGCCGGCCAGGTCCGAGCGCATCTCGGCGGCCGTCTGGTAGCGATTCAGCGGGTTCTTGGCGAGCGCCTTCAGGACGATGGCGTCCATCGACCCGGGCACACCGGGCTGCACCTCGCTCGGCGGGGTCGGGGCCTCGCGGACCTGCCGGGAAGCGATCGCCACCGGCGAATCGCCGGTGAAGGGCGGTGTGCCGCAGAGCAATTCGTAGAGCAGGCAACCGGTCGCGTAGACGTCGGAGCGGGCATCGACCGATTCGCCGCGGGCCTGCTCGGGGGACAGATAGTGGGCGGTGCCGATTGCCATTGCCATTGCCCACTACAGTCGCCTGGTTGTCGGCCACTGTTCGGGCGATGCCGAAGTCCATCACCTTCACGGCCCCGTCCCGGCTGAGCATGACGTTGGCCGGCTTGATGTCCCGGTGCACGATCCCGTGCCGGTGCGAGAAGTCCAGTGCCTCGCAGATGTCGGCGGCAATCCAGGCCGCGCGGCGAGGCGACAGCGGGCCCTGTGCCGTGAGCACGTCGCGCAGGGTGCCGCCGTCCACGTATTCCATGACGATGTACGGGACGGTGCCTTCGGAATCTTTGGTCTCGCCGGTGTCGAACACCGCGACGATCGCCGGGTGGTTCAGCGAGGCCGCGTTGTGCGCTTCCCGGCGGAACCGGACCCGGAAGGCCGGGTCGCGGGCGAAGGTCACCGCGCAGGATCTTGATCGCGACATCCCGACCGAGCCGCAGGTCGCGGGCCCGGTGCACCTCGGACATGGCGCCTCGACCGACTCGGTCGCCGACCAGATATCTGCCCCCCAACAGGTCGCCGGATTCCGTCCCCATGATTCCTAGCTTGCTCCCCGGCGTTTTGCCGCTCACCACCGGCCGAACGCAGCGCGGCGCGGGAACCGGCCGGCACCGCACTCAGCTGACGTCGGCGCCGAACCACCTTCGCAGCCCGACCTGCAGGTCCTGCTGATCGTCCCCGATCCACGCCGCGTGCCCGTCCGGCCGCAGCAGCACCGCGGGCACATCCACTTCAGCGCTCATGTCAACGACGTGGTCGACCCGGTCGGCCCACCCCGCCGCCGAGAGCCGGCCGGTCTGGTCGAGCAGCAGCCCACGGCCGGCGTGCATCAGCTGGTAGAGCCGACCCCGCGTGAGCCGCACGTCCCGCAGCCGCCGGCCGAGCAGTTCGGGCCCCTCGCCGAAGTCGTAGCGGATGCCGATCGCGGTGACCTTTTCGATCAGGTAGCGGTAGACGTCGGCAAAATCCATCAGTCTGGACATCAGTCGGCGAACGGCCTGCGGACCGGGATCGAGTGACAGCAGCTCCATGTGCGCGCGAGTGGTGTCCAGCACGTCCGCGGCCACCGGGTGCCGTTCGGTGTGGTAGCTGTCCAACAGCCCATCCGGCGCCCAGCCGTTCACCTCGGCGGCCAGTTTCCAGCCGAGGTTGAAGGCGTCCTGGATGCCGAGGTTCAGTCCCTGCCCGCCGGTCGGCGGGTGGATGTGTGCCGCGTCGCCGGCCAGCAGCACCCGGCCGGTTCGGTAGCGATCGGCGAGACGGGTGGCATCGCCGAAGCGGGAAAGCCAGCGCGGCGAATGCACGCCGAAGTCGGTGCCGGCGACGACCCGCAACTGCTGCTTGAAATCCTCCAGGGTCGGCGCGATAGCCCGGTCCTCGGCCACCCCCTTGGCCGGGACGACAATGCGGTACACCCCGTCACCCAGCGGACCGGCGCCGAACCGTAGCTGCGTCTTGCGAATTTCCGTGACGATGGCGGCCACCGTCGCCGGATCCTCGGTCACCTCCATCTCACCCAGCAGCGTGTCGACCGTGCTGGGTTCGCCGGGGAAGCCGACGCCCAGCAGCTTCCGCACGGTGCTGCGGCCGCCGTCGCAGCCGACCAGATAGCGCGAGTGCAGGCGGTCGCCGTCGGTCAGTTCGACGGTGACCCGGTCGTCGTCCTGGGTCAACCCGACAAGCTCGCTGCTGTAACGAATCTCGGCTCCGAGCTCGGCGGCATGCTCGGCGAGCAGGCGATCGGTGGAGATCTGCGGGATGCCCAGGATGTAGGGATGGGCGGTGTCCAGCCCATCCGGTGGCGGCTTGGAGATGCCGGCGAAACCGCCGACCGGGTAGAGCTTTCCGAGCGCAAGGAATCGCTCCAGCAGACCACGCTGGTCCATCACCTCGATGCTGCGAACGTGCAGGCCGAGCGCGCGGGAAACCCGCGTCGGCTCGGCGTCCTTCTCCAGCACGAGCACGCGCACGCCGTGCAGGCGTAACTCACCGGCCAGCATCATTCCGGTCGGCCCGCCGCCGGCGATGATCACGTCAATCATGAGGGCCCCTATCCGACGTCCCTACTATTCCCGCATGTTCCCGACTATTCCCGCATGTTCCCGCCGACGGGGCGCAGCGATGAGTATCCGCTGCCGGCCAGGTCGACATCCGTACACGCACGGAGCGCCAGGACCACCCAACGAGAGGAATGATCATGGGACAACCCGTGGTGCACTTCGAGATCATCGGCGGCGACCCGGAAAACCTCCGCAAGTACTACGGCGAACTGTTCGGGTGGGAGTTCGACACTCCGTCACCGGTGGCGCAGGAGGTCAGCGACCCAGAGAGCTACGGATTCCTGGATCTGGTCACCACCGATGACGGAACCGGCATCCGCGGCGGAATCGGCGGTGGACCTGGTTACCAGAGCCACGCTGTTTTCTATGTCGGCGTGCCGAATGTCGAGGCCGCGCTGCAGCGGGCCGAAAGCCTGGGCGGTGTAAGGGTCATGGGCCCGGCAACGTCGCCGAGCGGCCTGGTGGTCGGGCATTTCACCGACCCCGAAGGCGTGTTGATCGGCGTGGCGGGCACCGCCTGACGGCCGGAAAGATCGGGTTTCATTTCCCGCGGTACCTGAATGTCAGCCGGAGGCAATCTCGACATTTTGGCCGGACAACCGCTCCTCGGCCGCTTCTTCTCCAAGGCGAGGCGCGCACGCCGCACCAGCTACGGGCTGCTACGAGCACTGGACATCGCCGACGGGCGTCGCTGATCGCGCCGTTGGTCGCGATTCTCCGAGCAGCGAATTATCGCCGCGCCGCTTCGGCCGTGGCGCCGGCGGATAGCATGTCTGCTTGTCGGTCAATGAGGGTGGGCCCGTGAGCGGTGTTCGATGCGCCCTGTGGACGGGCGAAAGGACAGCTCGACGTGGATGACGGCGATCCCGACGCAGCTGCTCGATCGTCTCCGGGTGTTGGGGAGGAGGCGGCAGACGCGGCGTCCCACGCGGGAATGCTGGTCGCCGCGGCTCGCGACGATCCCGCGGCCCGGTTGCGGCTGGCGAGTTCGTTCTACGACCAGCGGGTCGCTGGCCGCAGCATCCGTCCGTACCGGCGGGCCGAGGTCGCCTTTATGCGCTGGCAGTTGCGGCGCGGCGTGCTGGCCCCGGCGAACGCGGCGACGCCGGGAAGTCCCTGGTGGCGCGCCGTGAACGAGTCGCTGCTGAGGGACGCCGCGGAGGCGGCACTGCTCTTCAACGGCGAGCCGGGCACCCCGAGCAGCACCGGCGTGCGGCACTGGGTGACGTTCCTGAGCCGCCCGTCGCCCGAGGCCTGGTATCGGGCTCACAACGCGAGCATCGTAGCCGGGTATCTGCGGAACCGGCATCTCGTCGCGGGGGAGATGCTGCTGGAGCGCTTCTGCATGGACGTCGCGCTGCTGCGGGTGTTCTACGCACACAGCCTGCTGGCCCGGCCGCGCCTTGCCCTGGGCCGGTTGGGCCCGCTGGGGCGGTTCTTGGGGGATCCGCGGCGCAGGGCCGCCGACCTTTTCCTCTCGATGCAGAATGTGCTGCCTGATGCGTATCCCATCGAGGAGGCGACCATCGATACGGTGCTGGCCGATGAGAACTATCTGGGCCGGGTGTTCGACTACGGCGTCATCGCGCCACGGCTCGAATTGCTGTACGAGTTCGCCGCTGACGATCTCGACGAGCCGCGGGTGTCGGAACTGTGCACCGAGCGGTCGCCGGTCTACGCCTGGCCCTACGAGTACCGAGATGTCTGGCGGACGGGCAGGTCTCGGGTGGGGATCGCCGTCGTCGGCGCGGTGGTCGGCAGGCCGGTGACGGACGGAACGGCGTCATCTAGTGGGAGGCATTCACCATGGAATTTCTCGTCAGCATGACGACCCATGTCCCGGACGGCACGTCAGCGGAGACCGTCGACGCGATCCGGACCCGGGAAGCCGCCCGGTCGCGCGAACTCGCGGAACAGGGACACCTGCTGCGCCTGTGGCGCCCTCCGCTACAGCCCGGCGAGTGGCGCACGCTCGGCCTGTTCGCCGCCGACGACCCCGACCAGCTCGAGGCCGTTCTCGCCTCGATGCCGCTCCGGGTGTGGCGCACGGACGAGGTCACCCCGCTCTCACCGCACCCGAACGACCCGGCACGGGTATCGGGCTGAAGACGACGTGCCTGGCCTGATTGGCCATGGCCCGCACCATCTTCGGCCGCAAGCCTCTTCGCGGGACAGTCGCGAGCCGGCGGATCAGGCCTCGGCCTGCTCGAGCACCTCGTCGGCGCGCTCCGGGCTGCCCTCGGCGAGGCCGCGGTCGATCGCGCGACGGGACGCGAGCCACAGCACGACACCGACGACGAAGCACGATGCCCTCGGTGACGGTCAGCGCCCAGATGATGCCGGCCAGCCCGAACCAGAGGTTGCCGAGGATCACGATCGGGATGAACAGGACGCCCTGCGTCACCGACATCACGGTCGCCGGCAGCGCCCGTCCGGTGGCCTGGAACAGCGACGTGAGCAGGCCGGTGAACCCGTTCACGATCATCGCCACCAGCTGCGCGGTGAGGATCGTGACGCCGATCGCGAGGACCGAGCGGTCCGCCACGAACGCGGAGAACACCTGCTCGCGGAACACGAACACCGTCGCGGCGAAGAGTCCGGCGATGCCGCCGACCGTGATCGCGGAGACGCGCAGCGCCGACATGAGCCGGCTGCCGGTCGCCCTTGCCGTAGGAGTAGGCGAGCAGCGGCAGCACGCCGAGCGTGACGCCCATCACCAGGAACTCCGGCACCTGCGCGATGCGGACCGCGACGCCCATGGCCGCGAGCGCGCTGTCGCCGTAGGCGACCGCGAGGTTGTTGAGCACCAGCGAGGTGACGATCAGGAAGCCGGACTGGAGCAGCTCGCCGACGCCGACGCCGAAGACGGGCTTGAGCACGGCGGGCGAGAGGGTGAACCAGCGCGGCGCGAGGCTCACGTGCTCGCTGTGCCGCTGCAGCCAGACGACGAAGTAGACGACGACGCCGAGGTTCGACAGGCCCATCGACAGCGCCGCACCGGCGACGCCCCAGTGCAGCACCAGGATGAACAGCACGTCGAACACGACGTTCGCGATCGTGGAGGCGATCAGCCCGATCATCACCTGGCGCGCGGCGCCCTCGGCCCGGACGAGCTGCTCGAGGCAGAACGCCGCGGCGAGCACGGGGACGAAGGCGAGCATGACGGCGACGAAGGCGCTCGTCGCGGGCACGGCGGCGGCATCCGCGCCGAGCAGCGACACGAGCGGGTGCAGCAGGAGCAGCCCGATGCCGCCGAACACGGCCCCGGCGATCACCGAGCCCCAGACGGCGAACGACGAGACGTGCTTGATCTCGCCGGCCTTCGCGGGCTCGTGCTCCGCCGCGCCGAGCAGCCGCGAGATCAGCGCGCCGCCGCCGACGCCGAAGACGCCGCCGACCGCCATCACCAGGCCGAGCAGCGGCGCGCCGAAGGTGATCGCGGCGAGCAGCGTGGTGTCGTGCAGCGAGCCGATGAAGCCGGCGTTGATCAGGTTGTAGACGGCGCCGACGATCATCGCGGCGGCCATCGGCACGCACAGGTGCACGAGGGCGCGGACGATCGGCGCGGCCGAGAGGTACCAGCGGTTGCTGCCGACGGCGTCGGCCTTCACGGGGGTTTCGAGGCTTGTCGGTGTTCATGGCAGGCTCCTTCTGGGCACGGGTGCAGGGCGCGGCAACGCGCCCGCGGGCAAGGGTCTTTGGAGCGCGCGCCGATCGACGTCGGCGGGCGAGAGGATGTTTGCGCTGCGCGGCCGGGCCGCGCGCCGGTTTACGACCGGGTCGGTTGCGGCAGTTCCGCGGTGATCTTCGTGAGCAGGGCGTGCAGGGTGGCCCGTTCGGCCTGGTCCAGCGGGGCGAGGATCGTCTCGTCGGCGGCGGCCATCGCGGTGTCGAACCCGGCGATGAGCTCGATGCCGGCCGGCGTCGCGTAGACGCGTTTGCTGCGCTCGTTGCCGTCCTCGGTGCGGCGCTCGACGAGGCCGCGGCGCTCGAGCCCCTGCAGGAGGCTCGAGACGCTGGCCGCGCTGGTGCGGGTCATCTGCGCGATGTCGCGCTGGATCGCACCGGGGTTCTGCACCAGGTAGCCGAGCACGAAGGCCTGCGGGTGGCTGAGCTCGCGCTCCCGGATCCAGTCCTCGCCGGCCTTCATCTGAGCCCAGCCGATCCAGCGGACCAGCTCGAGGCTGCTGGTGAGCTTGCGCTCCGGTTCGTTCATAATCAGAACTCTAACTGTTCGAGCTCTAACTGTCAAGGATCGAACCGACTTCGGATTGTCGGGGTCGGAGCGGAGAGGCCTCGGTCCGTGCGACGAGCCTGGCGCCGGCCGCTCGAGTGCGATTCGTCGAGCGGCCACCGTCATGATCACAGCGTGTGGGACAGTTTTTGCCCGCGGGTCAGCCTCGTTGAGCGTTCCGTTTGCCGGTCAGCCGCCAGGCCAACGCGATCAGGGCGGAGGCGAGGCCGGCGGCCAGAGCGAAGGCGATGAAGTTGGAGTTGACGCCGAGTCCGGCGGCGAGCATCCACCCGCCGACCTGGGGGGCTGCGACGGCGCCGATCCGGCCGATGCCAAGGGCCCAGCCGAGTGCGGTGCCGCGCAGGTGGTCCGGGTAGTGACCGGCGACGGCGGCGATGATCAGGCATTGGGTGCCGTGGGTGCCGATGCCGGCGAGGACGAGCATGGCGTAGACGACGCCGACCGGGGGAGCGGCGACGATGGTCAGCAGTGCGGCCGCGGCGACCGCGGCCGCGGCCACACCGGTGGGCAGCGAGCCGAACCGGTCGCCGGCCCAGGCGGTGAGGATGGAACCGACGACGGCGCCGAGGTTGAGGGTGAGCGCGAACGTCAGGGCGGAGCCGAGGTTGTAGCCGGCCTGCTGCATCAGGCCGGGCAGCCAGGTGCCGAGCCCGTACCAGGCGAACAGGGTGGCCATGGTGGCGGCGGCGAACACGACGCTGACGGCGAGGTACGGGGTGCGCAGGATTGCCCGGAACCCGGTGCCTTCTGCAGGGTTGTGGTGGCTGCGAAGGTCGGGCAGGTACTTGACGCCGAGCGGGATCAGGAAGATCAGCGGCAGGACCGCGACCAGGAACATCCCCTGCCATCCCCAGGTGGGAATGATGACGATGCCGGTGAGCGCGGCGATGGACCCGCCGATCGGCACGCCGGACATCATCAGGGTGGCGACCATGGCCCGCCAGCGGGCCGGGACGACACCGGCGGCCAGCGCGTTCGCGGACGGGACGAGGCCGCCGAGGCCGACGCCGGCCAGGAACCGGAGGATGGCGAAAACGGGGGCGTTCGGGGCGAAGGCGCAGGCGATGGTGAACACCGAGAACACCACCGCGCAGCCGAGTACCGCGCGTTTGCGGCCGAGGCTGTCGGAGAGCCGGCCGGCGAGGATCGCGCCGACCAGCATGCCGGCGAAGGCGACGCTGCCGACGGTGCCGGCGGTGGCCTTGGTCAGGCCCCAGCCGGTGGTCTCGATGAGGGTGGTCTGGACCGTTCCGTAGACGATCAGGTCGTAGCCGTCGAAGACGACGAGCAGCCAGCACACCAGCACGGTGAGCAGACCGGCCCTGGTGAACCTGACGGGGGTGGTGGGTCGAGAGGCGGCCGAGGCGACCTCGTCGTGCGCGGCGATGGGCGCGGCGGGGTGGGTTGTCATGGCTGCACTCTGGCGTCCGGCTCACGAGATGAGCCATACTATTCTGCTATGAGGAATAAGCCGC
Source organism: uncultured Actinomycetota bacterium (assembly GCA_963695045.1). Classification (GTDB taxonomy): domain Bacteria; phylum Actinomycetota; class Actinomycetes; order Mycobacteriales; family Nakamurellaceae; genus Nakamurella. The sequence continues at coordinate 376,677 of CAVOFW010000011.1, read as the reverse complement.
CGTACGCGCTGGCCTCCGTCGACAACGCGCTGCGCCTGGTGCAGCTGCTGCGCGATCAGGGCCGGCTGCGGGTGGTCGACGCGGCGGCCGAGCTCGATGTCGCACCGTCCACCGCGCACCGGCTGCTGGGCATGCTGGTGTACCGGGGGTTCGCGATCCAGGACGACGGCCGGGCCTACGTGCCGGGCCCGGCCCTGGGGGCGGCGCCGGCCCAGCTGGACTGGACCCGGCAGCTGCGGGATGCGGCGCTGCCGCACCTGGAGCTGCTGTCCAACCACACCGGGGAGACCACCAACCTGATGATCCGGATCGGCGTGCAGGTGCGGTTTCTGGCCAGCGTGGAGTCGCCCAAGATCCTGCGCGTCGGCACCCGCCAGGGCACTGTCCTACCTGCGCGGTTGACCTCCGGCGGGAAAGGCGCTGCTGGCCGAGCTGAAACCCGACCGGTTGGAGTCGCTCTACCGGGGTTCCACGGCGGCCCTGGTCGACGAGGTCATGCCGGCCGACGAGTTCAACCGGTTCGCCGCCGACCTGGTGCTGATCAAGCGGCAGGGCTACGCGCTGAACAACCAGCAGAGCGAGGACTCCGTCGTCGCCTGCGGCGTGGTCGTGCACGAGCACGGCGGCGGGCCGGCCGGAGCCATCTCGGTCAGCATGCCGGCCGGCCGGTACGTGCCCATGCAGCTGCCGAACCTGGTCCGCGCGCTGCGGCTCGCGGCCGCCGGGGTGGAGCGGGACATTGCCGAGCTGGACGTCACAAGCTCCACCTAAAATTCCGCATAGCAGAAAAAGCTCTCCATCATGGGATCGTCGGCTCCTACGGTTCTTGCATGCACCGGTCGTGCTCAGCAGCCGCCGACCGCAGCGGAACCCCACATCCCTTGAAAGGAAAGAACAATGCAGTTCTATCTCAACGGCTACAAGCCCGGTGACCCGTTCATCCAGGACCCCGACCCGCTGGTCGCCGACCGGCCCGACGGCCTTCCCGCAGGAGGCCGACGTGCTGATCGTCGGCTGCGGCCCGGCCGGCCTGGTGCTGGCCGCGCAACTGGCCAACTTCCCGGAGATCCGGACCGTGGTGATCGACCGGAAGGACGGCCCGCTGGAGGTGGGGCAGGCCGACGGCGTTGCCTGCCGCACGGTGGAGATGTTCGAGGCGTTCGGCATGGCCGATCGACTGATCCACGAGGGGTACTCCGTCAACGAGGTGTCCTTCTGGCGGCCGGATTCCGCGGACCGCAGCAAGATCACCCGGACCGGCCGCATCCGGGACGTCGAAGAGGGCCTGTCGGAGATGCCGCACGTCATCGTGAACCAGGCCCGGATGCTGGCCTACCTGCTGGACTACATGGAACGCTCACCCAGCCGGCTGCGGCCGCACTACGGGCTGCACGCCACCGACATCCAGATCGACACCGCAATCGACTGCCCCCGAGTACCCGGTGACGGTCACCGTCGCGCACCAGAAGGGCTTCCAGCCGACCGGTGAGGTCTCCACGATCCGGGCCAAGTACGTCGTGGGCGCCGACGGTTCCCGCAGCGGCGTCCGCACCGCGATCGGCCGCGAGCTCGTCGGCGATCCGATGAACCAGTCCTGGGGGGTGCTCGACGCGCTGGTCACCACCGACTTCCCGGACATCCGGCGCAAGTGCGCGATCCACTCCGCCAACGACGGCAACATCCTGATCATCCCGCGCGAGGGTGGCTACCTGGTCCGCATCTACATCGAGCTGGACAACGTCCGCGACGGGGAAATGCTGAAGAACCGCACCGTCACCCCGGAGAAGCTGGCCGAGGTCGCGAACCGGATCCTGGCCCCGTACACGATCGACGTCAAGGACGTCGGCTGGTGGGCGGTGTACGAGATCGGCCAACGGGTGACCGACAAGTTCGACGACGTCCCCGCGGCGGAGATCGGACAGCCGGTTGCCACGGGTGTTCATCGCCGGCGACGCCTGCCACACGCACAGCGCCAAGGCCGGCCAGGGCATGAACGTGTCCATGAACGACACCTGGAACCTGGGCTGGAAACTGGCCTCCGTGCTGCAGGGCCGGGCCAAACCTGAACTGCTGCATACCTACTCGGACGAGCGGCAGAAGATCGCCAAGCAGCTCATCGATTTCGACCGCGAGTTCGCCAAGATGTTCAGCGCCCACCCCACCGAGGACGGCTCGGCTGACGACGGCGTCGCGGGTGACGGTGTTGACCCGGAGGAATTCCAGCAGTACTTCATCACCCAGGGCCGCTTCACCGCCGGCGTGGCGACCAAGTACGCCCCGTCGATGATCACCGCCGAACCGCTGTTCGAGCACCTCGCGGAGGGCTTCCCGGTCGGCATGCGGTTCCACTCGGCGAAGGTCACCCGGCTGGCCGACGCCAAACCGGTTCACCTCGGGCACGCCGCCCGGGCCGACGGCGCCTGGCGGCTCTACGTCTTCGCCGACGCCGGTGGCCCGGCCGACCCGACGTCCGGGCTTCCGGGAGTTGTGCGACTACCTGGCCTCGGACGCGTCGCCCGATCACCCGCTACACCCCCAAGGGCGCCGACCCCGACTCGGTCATCGACGTCCGGGCCATCGTCCAGCAGGGGCACGACGAACTCGAGGTCGACCAGCTGCCGGCCGTTCTGCTCCCGAAGAAGGGTGACTTCGGCATCACCGACTACGAGAAGGTGTTCTGCCCCGATCCCGCGGCCGAGGACATCTTCGACCTGCGCGGGATCAACCGGGACACCGGCTGCGTCGTCGTCGTCCGCCCCGACCAGCACGTCGCCCACGTGCTCCCGCTGCATGGACACCAGGCCCTGTCCGACTTCTTCGCCGGGATCCTGATCGACGCGCAGTAAGGGGAGAAACATGTCGTGACGCCCGTGCGGCTCACTCGCGGGGGCGACCCGTGCTGTCGCGGACGATCAATTCGGTGGGCAGCACAATATGCAGGCTCGATTCGCCGGGTATTTTCCTCGCGTCGGTGTCCGTGGCGGGGGTCGTCGCGTCGGGTGCGACGGTCCGGATCAGCAATTCGGCTGCCAGGCGGCCCTTTTCGGCCACATCCTGCCGGACGGTGGTCAGCGCCGGGCGGAGCCGGCCGCCATGGGATTGTCGTCGAACCCCACGACGGAGAGGTCACGCGGAATGGTCGAGGCCCTTGATCCTGGGCGGCGAGCATCACGCCGTGGGCAACCGTGTCGGCGAAGCACAACACGGCCGTGATTTCTGGGTCCGCGTTCAGCAGTTGGCCGAGCGCCGCATAACCATCCTCCTCGGTGGTGTGGTGCTGTTTGATCACCACCGGTTCGATGCCGGCGGCGGCGAGGCCCTCCCGCCAGCCGAGCATCCGCTGAATCGTCACCCAGGACTGCGGTTCGGCTGTTTCCCGCGTCTGCAGGCCGTGCGGCCCGACCACGCTGGCGTTGACGATGCCGATCCGCCGATGGCCCAGCGCGATCAGGTGTTCGGCTGCCCGCCGGGCCCCGCCGCGGTCGTCGACGTTGATGCTGGGCACGCCGGGGGTCGGCTCCTGATCGACGTAGACCAGTGGCAGTTTCCGTCGCTGCAACCAGGCCAGCGCCGGTGAGGTTGGGATCGCAGTGGTAGACGAGCGTGCCGTCCATCGGGACGTCACGGGCCGGCATGTGTCCGGCAGTTTCTTCGCTGGACAGCAGGGTGAGCGAGAGTCCGGACGGTGCAAGCCCTTCGACGATCGACGCCGAGGAACTGGGTGGCCACCTCGTCGCCGAATGCGCTGCCGATGACCGAGGTGAGCACGATGCCGACCGCGCCGGTGGTGCCTCGGGCCAATGCTCGGGCGGCCGGATCCGGGCCGACGTAACCCAGTTGTTCGGCGGCGGCGAGGATCCGGTCCCGCAGCTCCGCGGAGAGTTGGTCCGGGCGGGAGAACGCGTTGGAAACCGTCATCCGGCTGACGCCGACCTTGTCGGCGACGGTCTGCAGCGTCATTCGCGGCACGGTCCTCGGCCTCCTTCTTGGGGTGTCGCGCGGCGGGTGTCGGCTGATGAACTCTACCCAATACTGGGCTTGACCGGTAAAGCGTTTCGTTCTACTGTAGCGGTACAGAGGCTCTGTAGCGGTACAGAGCCGCGAAGGGAGAGCGTCATGTTGTATCTGTTCACCGCTGGGTGTCGCGCTCGGCGTGGTCGGCACGGTGATCTGCGGCCACGGACGACGAATACTCCAAAGGATCGTCCAGCGTGATGTGGCGGCCGGCGCTGATCAGGGGCGGGGTCGGAGCATCAGTCCCGGGACCGTCTGCGACATCCAGTCAACGGTCTGCTGATGCGTCCACCCGCGTTCCACTCGAAATGCGAGGTAGAGCTCCGGGCTGACCATGGTGATCATGATGTCGGCCGCGAACGCCGGGTCGACGTCGTCAGGTAGGGACGTCCCGAGGTTGGCCAGGAAATGCCGATATCCCTGCACCCGTAATTCTTCACGGGACTCCCAGACTGCCCGTAAATCGGGATCGGTGGGAGCCGCGGCGCGGGCGACCTGTCCGAGTGCGGCGGCTCTCTCGAAGATCGGTCCACTCCCGGCGATGAATGCTCGAATGGCCGCAGCCGGTCCATCGGGATCAGCGGCGGCGGTTCGGGCCCACCCCTGGTCGACCGGCGACTTGTCCTCGCCGCCGAGGACGGCCGCGTCTTGCGCCGCCGCGAACAGTTCTGCCTTGGTGTGAAAGACAAAGTAGACGGTCTGAACGGCCACTCCCGCCCGCGAGGCGATGGCGGCCATCGATGTGCCGTGATATCCGTTCCCGACGAACTCCGCAGTTGCCGCTTCGACGATGCGCAACCTGGTCGCGGCGGCCTGCTGTTGACGAGTTCGTTTTATCGGGTTGACGTCGGCCATGGTGCATGCCACTCTACTAGATGAACCCACTAGTGGCTGTCACTAGTGACAAACTCTAGGGAGATCACGATGGGACATCACGCAGTGCAGGCCGTCTGGACCATGGACACGCTGGGCGTGGACACCGCAGGCCGCGAACGTGAATTCGTCGAGCGAATCGTGCCGAGCGTCCGGGCGATGCCTGGCTATGTCGACGCGATCCATGCGCGGTCCGCCGACGGGATCCGGACGTACGACACCGTCGTCTTCGACGGGCGTGACGGCGCAGAGGCGTTCGTCAAGAGCGCCACCACTGACCTTTCAAGCGCGATCGCGGCGGGTGTGCACCTCCACTCCATCGAGATCCTGGACATCGTCGGCAGTTGAGGTGAACGACCGTGGACCGATCCGCTCGTGCAGCCATGAATCGATGCCGCTGAGCGCGGTCTTTGCCATTGCCGTCGGGTGACCGGTGAATCCATGGGGCGACTCGGGATAGATCCGGAGTTCGACGTCATTGCCCGCGGCGGAAAGCCGACCAGCCATCGCAAGGTTGTCTTCCAACAGCACATCTGTGCTGCCCACAACCAGCAGTGTCGGTGGAAGCCCGCGGAGGTCACCGTAGATGGGTGAGATGTCCGGCACAGTGCGGTCTTCGACGTGGCCGACGTAGGCCTGGATGAAGTACTCGTCCGCGATCCGGCGGCCGGCCGGAGTCTGCGCGCTCAAGTCGTAGGTGCCGAATTGGAGCGCGGCGCCGGCGAACCGGTCGACCGCCCCGCTGTCCCTCAGCCGGAGGAGAGTCGCCAGCGCGAGGGTCGCTCCGGCGGAGCTCCCGCCGATCGCCAGTCGGGAACATCCGAACCGGCTCTCGGCGTGCTCGACGAGCCACAGCGCCGCCGCTGCGCAGTCATCGGGTGCAGCCGGCCACGGGTGCTCGGGCGCCAACCGGTAGTCGACGCTGACGACAGCGATGTGCAGCGCATCGGCGAGCGCACGGTGACGCACGTCTCCGCGCGCTGCGGAGTCCATATAGAACCCGCCGCCATGGATGTCCAGGTAGACCCCACGCGCCTGGCCGCTGGTGGGAGTGAAGATCCTGACCGGGACCCACCCCGTCGCGGCTTCGACCACCTGCTCAAGAGCCGGCGGTGCGGCGGGAGCAGGAGCGGACCTGCTCGCCCGCACCTCCAGCAGCTCCTCGGGAGTGCTGGGACCCCGGCCCGCCGCTCTCGAGCGGTAGAAGCCCCGTGCTTCCTCGACCTGGCCCGCGGGCACGTCGGCCAGTAAAACGTCCAGCGCGAACCGCACGCGGCCTCCTCACACCCTGGGTCGGCACAACGTTATCTACCCCTCTGGTCAGGTGCCGGTCATCCGGACCCGAGCGACGACCATGTCGAACGCATGACGCCTTGCGCCGGTATCGCCGGCACGACGCGCCCCGTGTTCTGCCACCTAGGGTGGATGCCGTGGGGGACCGGTGGAGCGTCGATCAGGTGATGGCGGCCGCACCCGACTCGACGTCTCAGGTCGCCGGCCGCCGGCTCGCCCGGCCCGGTCCGTGGAGTGCCATCGGCATGTCGGACGGCCTGCTGTGGGGTGAATGTCAGGGTTCGGGCAAGACGCCGTACCGGGTCACCGTCGACACCGGCGGCCGCCGCTACCAGTGCAGCTGCCCGTCCCGGAAGTTCCCCTGCAAGCACGCCCTTGGCCTGCTGTTCCTGTGGGCCGAACACAGAATCGATGAATCCGGCGAGATCGCCTCGTTCGCCAAGGATTTCGCCGAGAAGGTCGGCCGTGCCGACGATCCGGACGGCGCCGGCGACCAGCAGGCGGCAACGAGAGAGCAGACCGCGGCGCAGCGGGCGGCCGCCGCGGCCCGCGCGGCCGAGCGGGAACGAAGGGTGCAGGACGGGCTGGCCGAATTGGATCGCTGGCTCGTCGACCAGGTCTCCGGCGGACTGGCCCGAGTGGCGCAGGATCCCTACGCCTGGTCGGAGTCGATCGCCGCCCGGATGGTCGACGCGCAGGCACCCGGGGTGGCCTCCTGGCTGCGCCGACTGCCCGCCGTCATCGCCTCCGGGCCCGGCTGGCCGGGCCGGTTGCTGGACGAACTCGCCCTGCTGCACCTGCTCATCCGCGGGTACGCCCGGCGGGCCGAGCTGCCGGCCGACCTGCTGGCAACCGTCCGCGACCACATCGGGTTCACGGTCGCCCGGGCCGATGTGCTCGCCGGGCCCCCGGTGTGGGATCAGTGGGTGGTCGTCTTCTTTCGCGACCTGGACAACGAGTTGGTTTCCACTCGCCGGGTGTGGTTGCGCGGCAACACATCCGGCCGATGGGCTCAGGTGCTGTTCTTCGCCGCCGGCGGCGCCGGACTGGATTCCTCACTTGTCCCGGGCACCGTGCTGAACGCCGATCTGCACTTCTATCCGGGGCGGGCGGGCCTGCGCGCGGCGGTCGGCGCGACGTATGCCGACGCGGTCCCGATGGCGGGCTGGCAGCCCAGCCGGCGAGCACCGATCGCTGCGCGCGGCCGACAGCTGGGCGGCTGCGCTGGCCGCCGATCCCTGGCAGCACCAGATCCCGGTCGTCGCTGCGCGGCCGGGTCGACCACGACGAGCGCGGCTGGACCCTCACCGACACCGACGGCGGCTCGGTGGCCGTGCGCGGCGACGACCTGGACCTGTGGCGGTTGCTGGCGCTGACCGCCGGCACGGTCGTCGACGTGACGGGCGAGTGGAGCCCGGCCGGGTTCCGGCCCGCGAGCGTCATCCGGGCGGGCAGCTGGTGGGACTGTGACGACGACAGGGTCCGACCTGATCGTCGCCGCAACCGTGGGCACCGCGCACCGGTCCGTCGACCTCGCCGCGCTGACCGCAGCGGCTTCGCCCCGAACCGATCGACGTGGATCCGGCCGCCGCGCTGCTGGACGCCGCGGCACTGTCCGCCGTTGCCCGGCGGACCGTCCTGCCGGCCGTGCCGCACGCCGCCGGGCCCCCCGCTCAGCCGGTGTCCGAACGACTCCCGGTCGTGCCGGACGTCGTCCGGCAGGTGCTGTCCCGGGTGGCGAACCAGGACGCGATCCTCGTCGAGGCACTGACCCTGATCCGCCGGGCGGGATTGCGCCTGCCGCCGGAGCTGGTGCCCGGACTGCTGGACGACACCCGAGTCGACGTGGTGGCGGCCACCCGGCCGGTGTCCGGGCAGATCGGCCACGTTGCTGATGACGAAGAATCCGCGCTGGACGGCACCGGCGGCGCCGGACCCGGACGACCGCACGGTCTGGGACGAGGGGACCTCCGCGCAGCGGCTGGAGTGGTTCCGGGCGCTCCGCCGGGCCGACCCGGCGGCGGCGCGGAACCTGCTGGCGGACAACTACTCCCGGGAGAGCGTCGGCAACCGGGTGGAATTCCTGGGCGTGCTGGCCGATGGGCTGTCCGGCGCCGACCAGGACTTCCTGCTGGCCGCTGTCGGCGACCGCAGCCGGGCGGTGGCCGCGGCGGCCATCACCCTGCTGACCCGGCTCCCGGATTCCCCGCTGCGCCGTGACATGCGAACGCTGGCGGCCCGGCACCTGACCATCGGCCGGCGGCTGCTGCGCACGACCGTCACCGTCACCGACCTCCGCGCCGGGGACTTCGCGCCGTGGCCGATTCCGGACGGCGACCCGTGGACGGTCCTGCTGGGCCGGATCGATCCCGCCGAGTGGCCGCAGATCTTCGGCGGCGACCTGCTGAATCTGATCGCCGCCGGATCCGAGGAGCTGCACGCCGCTGTATCCCGGATTCCGGCAGGCGGCGATCACCTTCCGGCACGCCGGGCTGGCGCAGGTCCTGATCGCCGGGACGCTCGCCAGGGGTCGATCGGAAGAACCCGCCCACCGTCGACGGCGCGTTATGGGCGGTGCTGAACCCGGCCGACGCGATCACGATGCTGGACCGATTGCTGGGCCACCAGCTGGTCCGGCCCGACCAGGTCGCGACCGCCGCGCTGGCGTTGCGCAGGCCGTGGCACGCTGCGCTGGCCCGGCGCTTCGCCCGCTGGTTGCCCACCGGCGGCCGCCGCGGGTGCGCCCGCACCGCGACCGCTGTGGGACCTGTGGGCGACCGCGCCCGCGCTGCCGGACTGCCGGGAAATGGCCGACCTCGCTCGCGCCGCGATGACGGATGCGACCGGGGACCATGGCTCGGCGCTGACCACCCGGGCCAGTAACGCCGCCAATCTGCTCACGCTTCGTGCCGTCCTGTACGAAACCCTGCCGTTGAAAATCGTCGTACCAGGAGGAAACCAGTGATCGAGTCGACCCCCGCGGCTGCGCTCGACTCGGTCGACGGATCGAACCGGTGACGGACGTGCTGCGCCCGCACGCCGAGCAGCAGTTCGCCGCCGAGTTGGCCGCGCTGCGCGCGGTGGACGATCGACCACGGCCGGCGAACTGGCGGCTGTCGCCCTGGGCGGTGGTCACCTACCTGCTGGGCGGGATGGCGGGGGAGACCGTCATCATCCCGAAGTATGTCGGCTCCCGGCGGCTGATCGAGGTCGCCGTCGCCACCATCGCCACGGATCGGGCGCTGCTGCTGCTCGGCGTCCCCGGCACCGCCAAATCCTGGGTGTCCGAGCATCTGGCGGCCGCGATCAGCGGGTCGTCGACACTGCTCATCCAGGGCACCGCGGGCACCGCGGAGGAGACCATCCGCTACGGCTGGAACTACGCGCGGTTGCTGGCCGAGGGTCCGTCCGAGGCGGCGCTGGTGCCGTCACCGGTGATGACCGCGATGCGGACCGGGGCGATCGCGCGGATCGAGGAACTCACCCGGGTGCCGTCGGACGTGCAGGACGCGCTGATCACCGTGCTCAGCGAAAAGACGCTGCCGGTACCGGAACTCGGCATCGAGGTGCAGGCCCGGCCGGGGTTCAACGTCATCGCCACCGCCAACGACCGCGACCGCGGGGTGAACGAACTGTCGTCGGCACTGCGCCGCCGGTTCAACACGGTGGTGCTGCCGCTGCCGGCCGACGTGGAGGAGGAGGTCGGGATCGTGGCGAGCCGGGTCGCCGACCTCGGTCGCAGCCTGGAACTGCCGTCGGCCGTCGACGCGACCGACGAGATCCGCCGGGTGATCACGGTTTTCCGCGAACTGCGGTCGGGCCTGACGGAGGACGGGCGCACCTCGCTGAAGGTGCCCAGCGGGAGTCTGTCGACGGCGGAGGCGATCTCGGTCGTCATCGGCGGTCTGGCGCTGGCCGCGCACTTCGGCGACGGAATTCTGCGGGCGGCCGACGTGGCCGGCGGGATCGTCGGTGCCGTGGTCAAGGATCCGGTCGCCGACCGCATCGCCTGGACCGAATACCTGGAGGCCGTGGTCCGCCCGCGAGCCGACTGGAAGGACTTCTACCGCGCCTGCCGTGAGGTCACCGGATGACCCAGGCGTCGACCGCTGACCGGAGCGCGAGTGCGGGTGCTCGGCATCCGGCACCACGGTCCCGGTTCCGCCCGGGCGGTGCTGACCGCGCTGGAGGATCTGCAGCCGGACCGGGTGCTGATCGAGGGGCCGCCGGAGGCGGACGCCCTGGTCCCGCTGGTCGCCGACCCGGACCTGGTGCCGCCGGTGGCCCTGCTGGCCTACCGCAACGACACCCCCGCCGCGGCAGCGTTCTGGCCGTTCGCGGTGTTCTCCCCGGAGTGGCAGGCGTTGACCTGGAGCGCCCGTCATCAGGTCCCGGTGGCGTTCATGGACCTGCCCGCGGCCGTGCTGCTGGCGGATCGAGCGGAACCGGTCGACACGCCGAGACCGACGCCGTCCGTGCGGACCGATCCGATCGCGGTCCTCGCCGAGGTCGCCGGGTATGACGACCCGGAGCGGTGGTGGGAGGACGTCATCGAGAACCGGCGGGACGGCGACCCGTTCGATGCGGTCACCGACGCGATGACGGCGGTCCGGGCCGACCGGCCCGAGACCGACCCGCGCACCCTGCAGCGCGAGGCGCACATGCGCAAGACGCTGCGGGCCGCGCAGAAGGCCGGGGCACGGCGGATCGCGGTGGTCTGCGGTGCGTGGCACGCCCCGGCGCTGACCGGCAAGCTGCCCACCGTCACCGCCGACAACGCCCTGCTGCGCGGGTTGCCCACGGCGAAGGTGACCGCGACCTGGGTGCCGTGGACCCATTCCCGGCTGGCCTTCTCGTCCGGCTACGGCGCGGGTGTCGACTCGCCCGGCTGGTACCGGCACCTGTTCACCGACACCGAGCACGGCCTGGAGCGGTGGATGACCCGCTCCGCCGGGGTCCTGCGCCAGCACGACCTGCCGACCTCGACCGCCCACGTCATCGAGGCCGTCCGGTTGGCCCGCGCGCTGGCCCAGCTCCGTGGTCGCCCGGAGCCGGGCCTGACCGAGGTCACCGACGCGACCCGCGCGGTGCTGTGCGAGGGCAGCGAAACGGCCGTCGGATTCGTCCTGCGTGACGCCGTTGTCGGTGAGGAGCTCGGCCGGGTCCCGGACAGCGCGCCGATGGTTCCGTTGGAGGCGGACCTGCGGGCGACCGCGAAGTCGTTGCGGCTGAAGTACGACCCGACGGCCAAGGAAATCACGCTGGATCTGCGCGGTCAGAATGATCTGCGCCGCTCGCACCTGTGGTGGCGGCTGCGGATCCTGGGCATCGACTGGGCCGACCCCGGCCGAGGTCGCCGGAACCGGAACCTTCAAGGAGGGCTGGACTCTCGCGTGGCGGCCGGAACTGTCGGTGCGCCCTGGTGGAGGCGTCCGTCTGGGGGACCACCGTGCCCGCGGCCGCGGCCGGCCGGCTGGTGGACCGGGCCGGCAGCCTGGCCGCACTGCACGGCGGCCATCGCCGACTGCATCACCGCCGATCTCCCCGCGGTGATGGGCGAACTGCTGCACCGGCTCGACCGGTTCGCCGCCGACACCGCCGACGTGACCTGCGCTGCTGACCGCGCTGCCGGACCTGGTGCATGCCCAGCGGTACGGCACCGTCCGTGGCACGGACACCGCCGCGATCGCCGACGTCGCGCAGGCCGTGCTCGACCCGGATCTGCGCCGGTCTGGCCCCGGCCCTCGGCGGCCTCGACGACGACGCGGCGCGGGCGGTCCAGGTTCCGCTGGAGCGCACCCATGAGGTCGTGCCGCTGCTGCCGCAGGGCCCGGCCCGAGCCGGTTGGTATGCGGCGCTGGAGCTGGCCGGGCAGCGCCGCGACCTGCCGCCGCTGCTGGGCGGACGCATTGCCCGACTGTTGATGGACATCGGGGTGATCACCAGGATGCGAGGCCGCCGACCGATTGCACGCGGCGCTGTCGGTGGGCGCGACGCCGGCCGAGAAGGCCCAGTGGGCAGAGGGTTTCACCGCCGGGGGAGCGCTGCTGCTGATTCACGACGACGCCCTGCTCGGCGTGCTGGACCGGTGGGTGCGGAGCCTGGACGACACGGAGTTTCTCGAGGTGGCGCCGCTGCTGCGGCGCAGCTTCGGCGGTTTCTCGCCGGCGGAGCGAGGCAATCTGCTGCGCGCCACCCAGAGCCTGTCCGGCGGCACCGCGACGGGCGAGCGCGCCCGAGATGGACCTGACCCGGGCCGACGGGGTGCTGGCGACCGCGAGGTTGCTGCTGCAGGGGGCATCGTGACCGATCCGGCCGCTGACGACGGCAGCCCGGCCGCAGGGTCCGACGAGGCGGAGCGGCTGCGGCGCTGGCGATTGCTGATCGGTGGATCCGACGATGACCCGCTGGGCGCGTCCGGCGGGTTGTCCGTCGACGATCAACGCATCGACGGTGCGCTGGCCGCGGTCTACGACAGCCGCGGACCGGGCGAGCCCGGCGGGAAACGGTCTGCGGGACTGGGAGCCTCCGCGCCGCGGGTGGTCGGCTGGTTGGGCGACATCCGCACCTATTTCCCGTCCACCGTCGTTCAGGTCATGCAGCGGGACGCGATCGAGCGGCTGAACCTGCAACAGCTGTTGCTGGAGCCGGAACTGCTCGATGCGGTGGAACCGGATGTCAACCTGGTGGCAACGCTGATCGGGTTGAGCCACCTGCTGCCCGAGAAGTCCCGCGCCACAGCACGTTCGGTGGTCGCAACGGTGGTCCGGCAGGTCGAGCAGCGGATCGCGGATCGGACGCGGTCCGCGGTGCAGGGAGCACTGAACCGATCCGCGCGCATCCACCGACCCCGTCGTCACACCGACATCGATTGGCCCCGAACCATTTCCGCCAATCTCAAGCATTGGCTGCCGGAACATCACACGGTCGTCCCGGAGCGGTTGATCGGCTACGGCCGGCGGCAGAACACGGTGCAGCGCAACGTGGTGGTCGCCATCGACCAGTCCGGATCGATGGCGCAATCCGTCGTCTACGCCTCGATTTTCGGCGCGGTGATGGCATCCATGTCGGCGCTGCGCACATCCCTGGTGGTCTTCGACACCGCGGTGGTGGATCTCACCGATCAACTGCACGATCCGGTGGAGGTGCTGTTCGGCACCCAGTTGGGCGGCGGCACCGACATCAACGCGGCCGTCGCCTACTGCCAGGAACTGATCGGCAGCCCCGCCGACAGCATCTTCGTGCTCATCTCCGACCTGTACGAGGGCGGCATCGAAGGGGAGCTGATCCGCCGGATGAACGCGATGAAACTGGCTGGGGTACAGGTGATCGCGCTGCTGGCGCTGTCCGATTCCGGCGCCCCGTCCTACGACCGCAAGCACGCCGCCGCTCTCGAGGCCATCGGCATTCCCGCCTTCGCCTGCACCCCCGACGCCTTCCCGGACCTGCTGGCCTGCGCCGTCGAGCGCGGCGACGTCGGTGCGTGGGCACACCGCTTCCGGGCGGAGTCGGGATGACGCGCGGTTCAGCCGGCCGGGCGGCGTGAGCCGAGGATGCAGAATTCGTTGCCCTCCGGGTCCGCCAGCACCACCCAGGACTGGCTGCGTTGCCCGACGTCGGCCCGGGTGGCGCCGAGCGCCAGGAACCTGTCCACCTCGGCGTTCTGGTTGTCCGGCCGGAAGTCCAGGTGCAGCCGGTTCTTGATCGTCTTCGGCTCCGGCACCGTCCCGAAGATCAGTCCGGGCAACCGGTCCTCGGTGGGCCGGATCTCCACCTCGTCGATGGCCTCGCTCCAATAGGTCCAACCCAGTGCGTCCGCCCACCATCGGCCGAGTCGCAGCGGATCGGCGCAATCGATGACGACCTGTTCCCATTCCAACGGCATCGCCGCAGCGTACCTTCGGCTGCCTTTACGGACCCGGACCGAGGCCCTGGCGCGCGGCACGGTTCAGTATTCGGGTCGGACGGTCTGGGGGACCCGGCCGGCCGGGCCGATGCGAGGGCACTGCGCCGAAAGTGCGCGCCAGTCTCGTGGCCGCCTGTGACCTAGTTCAGGTCCGTTTCCGATGAGCAGTCGTTAACTTCTCCGATGGGGGCCGTCGTCCAGAACCCCTCCTACGTGGATGGCGGCCCTCCCACGGACGACTCTCCAACTGGACTCCGCCGTGCGGGAGAGCCTCCCCTCGGCCCTGGGCCAGCCTTGTCCGAGGAGCACAACACGAGCCGTGAAGGTGCGACGGTCGCACTGTCGTCCATGGTCAGCCCAGAGAGCTGGGAATCGCTGCTTATCCGACAAGAACTTGCCGTGGACTCGGCCGATACACGTGGTCTTTGACACCTGGTGTTCCTTAATCCCGCTGCCACCGGGGAGTCTCCTCAGATTCTCGCATCAGGGCTTTTCATGCCAAATAAAGGAATTCCCGAATCGTCGATCACGGTAGAGCAAGGACGTCCGCTGCCTCTATCGAGATAACCTCGGGGATGGCAGTTCCACTCGGTTGGAGCAGCCGTGTATACGTGCCCGGCGTTGCTGCCCGGGCCATTCACAGGAAAATCACAGGGCCAGCGCCGCTTGGTCGCGAAGCGCAGTTACGGGCAGCACGATGCCCAGCCGATTTCCCGAAAACTCGTCGTCTAAGGCGCCCACACGGTCTAGCCTAAAGTCAAGTGGCGACATAACAATGGAGAGGGACGGCGGCCATGACGAACCCCGGCGACACGGTCAACCCAGGTCAGATTCAAGCAGGAGACGACGGCGGGTCAGCCGCGCCACCGGAAGGGTCGAACAACCTCGCCGAGCGGATACTGCAGTCCATTGAGAATCTCGTCACACTCAACATCAATACAATTGTCGACGACGCCGGCGTCAAAAAGAGAATGACGTCGACAATCAATCTCATCGACGGCGACATCACAACGGAGTACGACATTGCCTTCGTCACCGGCGACCTCAAGGAGTCTACGCGACTACCAGACTCAACGCGAAGCACAGGGTCACCAGGTCATCAAGGACAATATCGACGCCCTCGGGAAGTTGATCGATCTCTTCAAGACCGCCAGGAGCAGCATCGCCGGCGTTGACCCTTCGACGCCGTCCGCGTGATGGTGTTGTCGAGATTGCGCCCAACGCGAGACACACCCAAGGCAATAGCGCAGGACCCGGCGGTGGGAGCGGAATCGGCGCCTGATTGGCGGGCGCGACTCGAGGACCTCGGCCACGACTTGTTCAACCGACAGATCAATCTCATCGTCACCACCGGCGGCATGATCGGGACCTCGGCGCCAGCGAATGGGCAGGCCCTCCAACAGATCGCAACTGCGTATGCCGAATACCTGTACATCGAGGATCCATTCGCCGTGCCGGTGAGCGCCGCGCCGGGGTCCGACGAAGAACTGGATGTGTACAAGGCGGCCTTCAATCAGTTGAAGGAGAAGGGTGATTCCCTCCGAGGACGGCCGCCCGAATCACCGGCGGACGGCTCGCCCGCGGAGACCACCGCAGCCGGGGACCAGCACGACTTGTTGCGCATCGCTGATCGTGCCGCCGTGATCGCCAACCTGCTGAATGGACTGAAGACGTCGCTCGACGAGCTGACCCCACGCCAGATCACCACGATCCAGAAGATCTGGGAAATAGGCACCGACACCATCGTGATGCAAACCACCATCTCGCTCAGTGGCGATGTGGTCACTCGGATCCATTCCGGCCATACCAGCTCGACCGATGAATCGATCTGGCAGCTCCATCAGCAGTCCGTCAGAGCGTCGTCCTCGTCGTGGAAGGACGTGGTCGACGCCGCAGTGCAGCTCGTCCAAGGCCTCCTTGGCAAGCTCTGAGTCGCAGACAAGGAGGCAACCGTGAAGCGCCTTCGCGACCTCACGGAGTTCATTCGAATGGGTTCCTTCACAGTGACGACGCCGCAATCGCCGGGCGCCGGCGTCATCCGAACAGTCGTGTACATCAACGGCGACGTCATCACCACCGTTCGCGACACGGCCCACGAATCGCACGTCGCCGAGCACTTCCTGGCGGTCAGGGCCCGAGGACGAGCGGCCAGGAACAGCCTGCGCGTCCTCAGGGTCGGAGGATGGACGCTCTGGGCCGTCATCTCCGGGCTGGTCGCGTTCGGTACCACCGCCGCAGACTTGCCCGCGGCGACGGCGGTCGTCTTGGCGTCGGCGCTGGTCACCGCAGTTCTTCGTAGGATTCCTGTCGCGAACGCACGCCTCAGAATGCTCGTCGACTTAGTGAAGATTGCCGTTCTCATCGGGTTAGCCCTGCTCAGCGCGCTCCTTGGTCGCGACCAGATCGCTATCGGCAGCGCGGTGAGCGCGGTACTTGACCTCATTCTGTTGTTGGTTCTCAGAGGCGGCCGGTCCCTCGTCCGCGCGCGCTTGGGGATCTCGGCTTCAACGGGTCCTGGTTGACGGCCAGTGGAGCCGGAACCCCCACGCATCGGACGACCACGGCGCTGGCTGCCGAGAGTCTCAGACCGCCAGGAGATGTTCGCGTACCAACGGCGTTGGGTTGGGCGCCGTTGGAGCACTCTGGGTGAGACAGCCTGGCGCCGTGATGGGTGCCGCCTGGGCCGGCTGGACGGCGTACCCAATGAGCATCGCCAGTGCGAAGCCACCGGCAGCGGTGAGCGCGTGGACGACTAGTGATTTCATGATCACTCCCGGATCGAACTTTGTCGGTGCTGAATCGAGGGGTCGAGCGCTCTCCTTCACCCTGTCGCCGCATCCGGATCGTGTCGATTCGCCTTTTGGCGTATTTACTGGCGGTTCATCCCGGCGATACCGTCGAGTGCGGCGGAGGGAGCGATGATGGCTGCCCGGAGAAGGCACCGCAGATTCGACGTACGCGCGTTGACGCAAATGATCGGCGACGCCAACGACGACCAGCCCGGGCCCATACTGCCGTGGTCGTTGCTGGACGACCTGGCCCGCCTGATCCCCGCCGAAGAGGTGTCCATCTGCGATCTCGACCTGGTCAATCGGAAGCGGGTACTCCAGCAGGACGTGCTGGAGGACGACCCTCGACGGCTGGAGCAGGGCGAGCCCGTCCCGGGCGCGTTGGACATCTTCTGGCGGGATTACCCCACCCACTGGACCGGATTCCTCCCATCCAGGGCGGGGCAGGTCCGCCGTTGGAGCGATCGATACCCCGGGCAAATGCTGCTGCAGAACCCGCTGTATCGGGACTTCTTCCGACCCATGGGGCGGCGGTACTTCCTATCGGTCGGGCTGCAGGCAGCCGACGGGCACGAACAGAACCTGATGTTCTGGCGACATTCCGGCCCTGATTTCTCTGATCGAGACAAGGATCTGCTGACACTGTTACGCCCGCACCTGGCCGAGATCTACGCCGGCGCGGTCCGGCGGCGTCGTGGCTTCCTGACTCCCAGAGAGTGGGAGGTGCTCGATCTGGCGGCCAAGGGTCTGAGCAACGCTGATATCGCCGCCCAGCTGGTGACTTCGGTGAGCACGGTGCGCAAACACATGGAGCACATCTTCGACCGGACCGGCGTCCGGACCCGCGGGGCAGCTGTCGCCCGGATGCTCCCTGAATTGCGGGACGTCACCGGGACGTCGAGACGCCCGCCGACAGGGTGGGTCGCCAATGGCTGACGAGCGCCTCCTCGTCCGGAAAGGGACCCATCGGTATTGCTCTTAGGGACCAGGCTATCGGTCGTCCCGTTGCAGCCGGGTGACTAGCCATTGCCGCGCTTCGTTCGTGATTTGACGGGCTCCCGCGGGCGGGAGTGAGGCGAAGACGATCTTGATCTGTTGCGCGACATCTCCTCTCACTTCACCGATCTCGCTGCGGCACGCGGGTGGATCAATCCGCTCCGACCAATGACGTATCAGAGTGACTATTCGCTGATCTGCAAGTGGTCGATCGATCCATCCCTGAAGGAGTTGGAAACGCCAATGTCACTCGCAGTCGGCGACTGCGTCCCTGGCGACTAATGAGATGACGCGAGCGCAGATGTGAAGGACGCGAGATCCAACCCGGGCACCGGAAGGGCTGGCCGGTCGCCGGCGCGGAGGCCATCGAGCATGAGTGCCAGATACCGTCGCCACAGGTCGGGGCGTGCACTGCTCATCCGGTAAACTGCGTTGAGCATCGCGAAGATCGGGAGGATGTCCGTGACGGTCACACCGTCGCGGAGAACGCCGGCAATCCTGGCTCGCTCAAACAATGGAGAGACAACGGCGAGGATTTTCTCGGCGATTTCCTGGTGCGGCCCGAAACCGCTGTCGAGTCCGAGGAATGTCTCGCAAAGGCCGCGATCCTGGGCCTGATGTGATGCGGTCACCTCGAAGAAGGTAACGAGTGCCAGCCATGGGTCGTCGATGTCAAGCGCTGCCTGGACATCGGCCAGTGCAGACTCGATTGCGGCGTCGTACAGCAGCTCGATGATCTCGCGCTTGCTGGCGAAGTTTCGGTAGACCGTGCCGATGCCGACTCCCGCCTGTTTGGCGATGTCCTCCAGCGTCGCCGAGAGCCCCTGCCGCGCCAGCACGTCACGTGCCGCCTGCAAGAGGCGCTCGTTGTTCAGGGCGGCGTCTTTGCGCTTGGCGCGTGCCTGGGTTTGCTCGGTTGACATCAGCTCAGTCTGGTTGATCGGATCGCGCAGAGACGCGCATCTGCTCGTCCAGGCAGTCGAGTTCGGCGGATACCGCGGGGGTGTCAGTGCGCAGCGGTGCTGCTGCTGTGCTGCGCAGGAAGCGGCGGAACACGGGCACGAGTGTTCCTTCAGGGGCGCTGCGCAGCAGGGTGAAGGCACGCGGCACCGTCGGAGTCGGCATGGTCTCCAGGTTCCGTCTCATCACGTGGATCATCCGGCGAATCGCATCTCGGTCGCCGGCCAGGGCATCCGGGCCGCCCGCAGCGTGCACCGCTTGTCCGAGCGGCACCTCGAACGCAGCGTGCGTCTTGAGCCAGGCGTCCATCCGGGGTTCGGCTTTCGCGTCGAATCCTGCGGAACGAAAGGTCCGGAGTGTCCGTTCGAGTCGGGGAGTCGTGACGCCATCGGGTTCACCGATCGGCATCGAGATCAGGCGGGTCAACAGCGATGCAGGTCTGTAGCGCACCACCTCCCCGTCCATGGTGCCGCCCGACGAGGGGAAACCCGAGCAACACGCGCTCGGCACCGATCGCCGCGCCCAACGGGCCGGGACCGGCGGCCCAGTTGAGCAGGAACAGCACGTCGCCGTCGATCCTTGCGATCGACTCGAGCACGCCGTGAATGTGCTGCGTGCGCACGAAGACAACGATCAGGTCGCAATCGCGCGCTGGGGCCTCGACCACGGGAACCGGGACGGACCTGATGGTGGGACTGTCGCCCTCGGCGAGCAGAACGCCGTGCTCTCGCACAGCGGTCAGACGGTCACCTCGCGCGACGAGCGAGACGTCGTGCCCGACCTCGTGCAGGCGGGCGGCGTACAGGCTCCCGAGGACACCGGCCCCGTAGACGGCGATTTTCATGTAGACCCTCCGAAGGCCAGCCAAGCGGAACATGTCGTTCCGCTTAGCCTACCCGAACCGGAACCCACCATTCCGCTTACGGCTGGCCGGGCGATCGTGGTGAGGCGGTGCTCTACGTGCCGAGGGTTCAGGAGCGGCGTCGGTCGGTGAACACGGCGAACTCCAAGTTGGTGGCGATGACCCGGCGGGAAAATGGCCGATCCGCCTGACGCACGCCGGGGAACGAACTGGCCGAAGAGGCGCCCGAAGTCGGGTCCCGACCTGTGGCAACCCACAATGGCTTCAACGACAATGGCGTCGACGAGCGAAATTCTCGCGATTCCGCGCATGATGTCGATAGGCACACCGCGTCATGCCCGAGATCAGGATCAACCGAATGATGCGCCCTGGACCCTAACGACTACCCACCGATTCGGCATGCAAGGATACGATCGTTGCGATTCCGACGGCGGCAAACGGGAAGTGCCTCCATTCCGGAACGACCCGTGAACGGCTCGGTTGACCTGCACTCGCACTGGTCGTGATGCCAGGCCCCGGTCGGTCGACTTTAGCGCCCTCGAACGACGTCGAATGCCTCGTCGAGCCGTGGTTATGGCGCTTGATCCATGCTCATTTCGTGCTCGACCATGTACTTCTGCATGGACGGCAGCAGTTGGTTGTCACGAAACTTCTCGAACGCAGCCTCATTTTCCCAGACATGAAGGACATGAACGCCTTCGGCGGTCTGGGTTGCCACATGCATGATCAGGGCGGCGGGCGGATTCTCGTGTGTCCCCAAGTCGGCACTGACCGCCTCGAGGTCATCTCTCGAAACCGGCAGATCCATCGTCATGACGACCGTCATGTGGGGCCTCCTCGTGAGCTCGTCGGTGAGCGTTTGCCAGTTTTTCCGTTCACGCCGAATTGGCAAGATCGATGACGATATGTTGATTTGTGGTCTCCCATCGATGCTTTCAGGTAATCGAATAGGCACGCAGTGTCAATTACTAGACCGAGCCAAGCCTTGCATATCGGATTCATATCACCACGACAACATGAATGGATGCTGATTCTTGTTCGGTGATTCACGAGCGCTCCTGGCACTCGGACCGCTGTCGTCAGGATTCATTCTCGGCGAACTCGGCGATTCGTTGAATTGCCCCCAAGCCCAGATCCGATCGCTGCTGCCCATCCGTCGCCGGGCCCGCCGCCGGCGAGATTGTCCGGCGTCGACCAGCGTTCCATGAGGCTGCTCGGCGCGAGCTTGCCGATGGAGCGGGAGGCCCGCGGCGGGCGTAACCGCGGCCACTCCAGGCTGCCGAACTCGGTGAGAGTGTCCGAGGGGGGACTTGAACCCCCACGCCCCTTAGGGCACTAGCACCTCAAGCTAGCGCGTCTGCCATTCCGCCACCCGGACAAGGTGTGCACGGCATCGAGCACCGCGACGGCCCAGCTTACTCGATGCGCCGGATCCCCCCAACCCGGTCCGGGTGCCCGTACGCCGAAACGGCCGGGTGGTAGGAAAGGACGATGACCGAATCGGACATACCACCGGCCAAGCCCGGCGCACCGGCCACGCCCGACCCGCACGGCGCGAACGCCTCGCACGGCGCGAACGCCTCGGCGGCCGAACGCGAGGTCGTGCAGTTGTGCAGCGAGCTGATCAGGATCGAATCGGTGAACACCGGCGACCCGGACACCATCGGCGACGGCGAGGCCCGCGCCGCCCGGTACATCCAGCAGAAGCTCGACGAGGTCGGCTACCAGACGACCTACCTGGAGGCGGTGCCAGGCCGAGGCAACGTCTTCTGCCGGCTGGCGGGCGCCGACCCGGACCGGGGCGCGCTGCTGGTGCACGGGCATGTCGACGTGGTGCCCGCCAACGCCGCCGAATGGACCGTCGACCCGTTCTCCGGCGCGGTCCAGGACGGCTACGTCTGGGGCCGCGGCGCCGTCGACATGAAGAACATGGTCGCGATGATCGTGGCCGTCGCCCGTGACTTCAAGACCACCGGGTACGTCCCACCCCGGGACCTGATCTTCGCGTTCATGTCCGACGAGGAGGCCGGCGGCGCCTGGGGGTCGCAGTGGCTGGTGGACCATCATCCCGACCTCTTCACCGACGCCACCGAGGCGATCTCCGAGGTCGGCGGGTTCTCCATCTCGCTGGCCGACGACAAGCGGGCCTACCTGGTCGCGGCCGCCGAAAAGGGCGTCGCCTGGGCGACTCTCACGGCGACCGGCACGGGCCGGCCACGGTTCGTTCATCAACGACGACAACGCCGTCAGCCGGATCGCGCAGGCGGTCGCGACGCTCGCCTCACACGAGTTCCCGATCACCCACACCGCGACCGTCGACGCGTTCCTGGCCTCGATCACGGAACTCACCGGGATGGAGTTCCCCGAGCAGGACATCGAGAGTTCGGTGGCGAAGATCGGCAGCGTGTCCCGGATCGTCAACGCGACCCTGCGCAACACCGCCAACCCGACGATGCTCAAGGCCGGCTACAAGGCGAACGTCATCCCGTCGACAGCGGAGGCGACGGTCGATTGCCGGGTGCTCCCCGGATCGGAGGACACCTTCCGGGACGAGGTGGCCCGGATCGTCGGCGACGACGTGGACATCAGCTGGGTCTGGCAACCGCCGCTGGAGTTTCCGTTCGAGGGCGACCTGGTCGAGGCGATGAAGGCGGCGCTGCACGCCGAGGACCCGGACGGCACGGCCGTCCCGTACATGCTCTCCGGCGGCACCGACAACAAGGCCTTCGCCCGGCTCGGCATCGCCGGCTACGGGTTCTCCCCGCTCCGGCTGCCGCCCGATCTGGACTTCAGCTCGCTGTTCCACGGGGTCGACGAACGGGTACCGATCGACGCGTTGACGTTCGGCACCAGGGTGCTGGACCGCTTCCTGCGTTCGTGCTGACGGACCGCGCCGACAGGACCATCACCATCAACTGCCCGGCACCCACAACCGGACCATCGCGGTGGTGAACGCGGCCAGCGCCACCACCACCAGGAACGGCCAGCGCCGCCAGACGGCGACGCCGGCCACCGCGAGACCGGCGGCGCGGGCGTCCAGCACCAGGCCGGACCCGGTGGAGAACGTCTGCGTCGCAACCAGCGCCGAGAGCAGCACGACCGGCAGCAGCGCGGCGATCCGCTGCACCTTGGGCCGTTCCAGCAACGTCTTGGGCACCGACAACCCGGCCAGCTTGAACAGGTAGCAGCCCAGGCAGGCGACGATGATGCCGATCCACAGGGTCATGACGTGCCCTCACCGGTCGGCAGCGTCCCCGCTGGCAACGTCACCAGCAGGATCACCCGACCGGCGTTGCGGCAACAGACCCGGCGACCACCCCGACGAGCGCCGCGATCAGCACCGGGAACCCCACCGGCACGAACGGCACCGCGAGCAGCGCCACCAAGGCGGCGGTCAGCGCGACGACCCAGGTCTCCCGGCCCCGCATCCGCGGGGCCAGCAGCGCCAGGAACGCGGCCGGCGCGGCGGCGTCCAGCCCGAGCAGCCGCGGATCGGACAGCCAGGACGCGCCGACGACCCCGACCGCCGTGCCGACGTTCCAGAGCACGAACACGCCGATCCCGGTCGCGTAGAACCCGAGTCTCGCGGCTCGCACAGAATCCCGGCCGATCGCCATCGCGGTCGACTCGTCGATCACCAATTGCGCGGTCAAGCAATCGGCGTCCGCCGCGAACATTCAACAACTCGGAGAGTCGCAACCCGTACAGCGCGTTCCGGGCGCCGAGCATGATCGCGGTCGCCGCACCGGCCAGCGGGGCACCGCCGCCGGCGACCACGCCGATCAGCCCGAACTGGCTGCCGCCGGTGAACATCAGCAGGGACAGCGCCATCGTCTGCCAGAAGTCCAGCCCGCCGGCCAACGCGATCGCCCCGAACGAGATGGCGTAGGCGCCAGTGGCAATCGCCACGCCCATCGCGTCGCGCAGCACCTGCGACCGGGTCAGCCGCCATGCCAGCTCAGGATCGTCGTCCCCGGAGCTGCCGTCCCCATGCTCGTTCGCGGGGGAACCCAACTGCGACGTCAGGGCGTGAGGTCCGGCAGCAGGCCGGGGGAGCGGCGGCGGCGCAGCCACACCCGGCGGCTACCGTCCGGGAACCGCAGCACCCGGGCCAGCTCCCAGCCGGAGAATTCGGCCCGGATCGCGAGCATCGTCGCGGCCGCGGACCGGGACACCCGGGCATCGATGCGCAGCGGTTGATATTCGTACTCGTCGGTGGCCGGGCGCCAACCCGCCGCCGTCGCCCGATTCCGGTATGACGCCGCATCACCGGCGGCGTCGCCCGATTCGAGCGGTGATCCCTGACCGGCGATCCCTCTCACCTCCATCACCCGTTGGCCGAACTCCCGCCGGCCACATGATCTACGAGTCCTGCACTGTGCAACCAACCAGACGGCGACTAGCCGATCGGCGCGTGCGCCGCCGGTAGTTCATCTTGCTCCGGAACCCGGGCCGGCGCCGCTATCGCCGCGATCTCGGTCCGCAGCAATGCGGCCAGCCTGGTCCGCCGCGGGATCGAGCCGATGTGCTTCACCGAGCGGGCCAGCAACGGACCGGCGGCGTGCACCACCGAAAGATGCCGCCGGGCCCTGGTCAGCGCGGTGTAGACCAACGGCCGGGACAGCATGTTGCCGGCCTCCGGCGGCATCACCGCGACGACCGCCTCCCACTCCGAGCCCTGCGCCCGGTGCACGGTGATCGCCCAGCCGTGCAACAGGTCGGCCAGCGCCTTGCCGCTGATCTCGGACTCGCCGCCGGTGAACGCCACCCGCAGCGAGTTGTCGCCGCAGGACAGCACGGTGCCGACCTCGCCGTTGGCGTACCCGGTGGGCTCGGCGTCCAGGTGGTTGGCGGTGGCGACCACCCGGTCGCCGGCGTCGAACCCGCGGACGGTGCCGGTGCCCGGGTTCAGCACGGCCTTCAGCGCCCGGTTCAGCGCCTGGGTGCCGGCCGGGCCCTTGTGCACCGGCGTGACGACCTGCACCTGGTCGCCCTCGCAGTCGAACACCCGCGGGATCGAGTCGGTGACCAGCTGCACGACCCGTCGGGCGGCGTCCTCCGAGCCGCGGGCCGGCACGATGACGACCTCGTGCGTCGGGATCGTCGACCCGGACCAGGTCACCGGCCCGGACCGCGATCGCCAGCCGGGCGATGGCGCCGCCCTCGGTCTGCCGGTACAGCGTCTCCAGCTCCGTCACCGGCACGATGCCGCTGTCGATCAGGTCGCCGAGCACCCGGCCCGGACCGATCGACGGCAGCTGCGCCGGGTCGCCGACGATCACCAGGTGGGTGCCGTCGGACAGCGCGGAGATCAGCGCCGCCCCCAGTTCCGCGTCCAGCATCGACGCCTCGTCGACCACCACCAGTCCGGCCTCGATCGGGTTGTCGGCGTCGTGGTCGAACACCGACCGCGGTCGCGCCCGCGCACCGGCGGCCGGGCGCCGAGCAGCCGGTGCACCGTGGTGGCGTTGTTGCCGGCCAGTTCCTCCAGCCGCTTCGCGGCCCGGCCGGTCGGCGCGGCCAGCGCGATCGTCGCGTCCACCTTGCGGCACAGCGCGACGATGGCCGCGACGGTGCGGGATCTTGCCGGTGCCGGGGCCGCCGGTGAGCAGGCTCACACCGTGCGCCGCGGCCAGCGACACCGCCCCGGCCTGCACGTCGTCCAGGCCCGTGACGGCGCCCTTGACGGCCCGCTCGCCGGCCAGCGTGGACGCCGTCCTGACCAGCCGGGCCAGGCCCTCGGCGATGGTGGACTCGGCCTGCGCCAACACCTCTCGGGCGACCCAGGGTTCGTCCGAGCCGGCCGGGTCGGCCACCCGGACCACCCCGCCGGCGACCAGCGCGGCGCCCAACGCCGGCTGCGCGTCCACCCCGAACGGGCGCAGACCGTCGGCGACCAGCGACTCCGGCGCCGCGGTGTGACCGTCCCTGGCGTACCTGGCCAGCGTCCACTCCACCAGCGCCCGGCCGCGCCGCGGATCGTCCCGGCGGACGTCCGGTTCGATCGACCGGGCCAGCCGGTCGGCCTGCGCGACGGCAGCGTCGGGCAGCGCCAGCAGCCGCCACGGGTCGGCGCGGAGCACCGCCCCGGCCTCGTCGCCGAGCGCATCGGCCAGCCGGGCCGCCCAGCGGACCGGGATCTCCTCCGGCACCAGCAGTTCGGCGATCTCGTACAGCTGACCGACCCCGATGAAGCTGGTCACCAGCCGGCTGGCCCGGCGATCGGTCATCCGCGGCAGGCCGGACAGGTTCGGTGCCGTGACGTCGGCGGGTGAGGTGATCCCGGCCTCGGCCAGCTTGGCCGACATCGCCTGCCCGACCCCCGGCCACAGGCCGGCGGCGCAGAACTCGGCGAACACATCGGGCACGCCCGGACCCTACCCGCGCGGGCGCCGCACTCCGGCCCACCGGTGAATCCTGTGGACTACCGCTGACGAACGGGCTCTACTGCGGTTCGCCGGATCCGGCGCTGACGTCGTCCAGCGCGCTGCGGATCTCGGCCGGCAGCGTGATCTCCTCGGCGGCCAGCGAGCCGAGCAGCTGCGCCCGGTCCCGGGCGCCGATCACCACGCTGGCCACCGCGGCCCGGTCCCGCACCCAGGCGCAGGCGACCGCCAGCGGGGACGTGCCGAGCCCATCGGCGGCGGTCACCACCGCCTCCACGATCCGCGCCGACTGCTCCGTCCGGTACCGGCCGACGTAGCGGGTGAACTGCGGTGACGCGCCGCGGGAGTCCGCCGGGGTGCCGTGCCGGTACTTGCCGGTCAGCACCCCGCGGCCGAGCGCGGCCCAGGCCAGAAACCCGACGCCGTGCACCGCGGCCGCCGGCAGCACCGACTCCTCCGGGGCGCGTTCCAGCAGCGAGTACTCCGCCTCGCACCGAGATCAGCGCGCTGCCCGGCGCCGTCGCCCGCAGCCAGCCGGCCAGGGTGGCCAGCTGCCAGCCGGTCACCCCGGACACCCCGATATAGCGGGTGCGGCCGGAATCGACGGCCGTCGCGCAGCGCCGAACAGGTCTCCTCGAACGGCACCGCCGCGTCGAACCCGTGCACCTGCCAGAGGTCGACGTGATCGGTGCCGAGCCGGCTCAGCGAACCGTCCAGCGCGTCGAGCAGCCGGCCGCGGCCGCCGCCGACACCGACCGTGGTGGTCGACAGCACCACCGACGACCGGGGGACCACGTCCGGCACCAGCGTGCCGATGATCGACTCCGCGTCGCCGTCGCCGTAGATGTTGGCGGTGTCGATCAACGTGCCGCCGGCGCCGACGAACGCCTCGAGCTGGGACGCCGCCGCGTCCGCGTCGGTGTCCCGGCCCCAGGTCATCGTGCCGAGGCCGAGCCTGGACACCTCCAGTCCGCTGCGGCCGACGCGACGCGAATCCATGACGGCCAACCTAGCTGGCCGTCGCGGGCTGACCCGGGCGCGGGGCCGCACCCGGTACCGTGACCGGGGCGTTGCGCCGGGCGTGCGATGGCAGGCGAAGTCATCACCCGACCGTTCGCCACACGGCGCTCTTCGCCGCGACGGTCGCATCGGGTCCGTCACAGCAAGCGCAAAGATGAAAGCAACGAGGGGCGATCAGCAGCGTGGAAAACAGGATGCGCATCGGCCTGAACCTCGGATACGTGACGACGGCCGAGGAACTGGCCGACAACATCGCGCTGGCCCAGGCCGCCGAATCGTTGGGTTTCGACACCGTGTGGGCGGCGGAGGCCTACGGATCGGACGCGGTGACGGTGCTCGCCGCGATCGCGGCCCGCACCCACCGGATCGGCATCGGCTCCGCGGTGCTGCAGATCCCCGGTCGCACCCCGGCGATGACGGCGATGACGGCCGCCACCCTGGACGCGCTGTCCGGCCGGACGGTTCAGCCTCGGCCTCGGCGTCTCCGGACCGCAGGTGTCCGAGGGCTGGCACGGGGTCCGGTTCGGCGATCCGATCGGCCGCACCCGGGAGTACGTGCAGATCGTCCGGCAGGCGCTGCAAGCGCCGCCGGGTGACCGCCGGCGGCACGCACTTCACCCTGCCGCTGCCCGACGGACCGGGAAAGTCGCTGGTGCTGGCCCTGCAGCCGGTCCGCTCGGAGATCCCGATCTACCTGGCCGCGCTCGGCCCGAAGAACCTCGACCTGACCGGTGAGATCGCCGACGGCTGGCTGGCGATCTTCTTCGACCCGGAGACCGCGGCCGGGTCCGTCAGCCGGATCCACGACGCGGCCAGGGCGGCCGGCCGCGACCCCGCCGACATCGACATCTGCGCGACCGTCCCGGTCTCCGTCGCCGACGATCCGCAGGTGGCCGCGAACCGGGTGCGCGGGCACGCCGCGCTCTACATCGGCGGGATGGGGTCGGCGAAGACGAACTTCTACCACCGGACGGCCACCGAGATGGGCTACGGCGAGCAGGCCAACGAGGTGCAGGAACGGTTCCTGTCCCGCGACTACGCGGGCGCCGGCGGCCGCGGTGCCGTTCGAGTTCATCGACCGGACCAGCCTGCTGGGCAACTCCGAGCGGATCGCCGAGCGGCTGCAGCGGTTCGCCGACGGGGGAGTCACCTCGATCGGCGTGAACTGCTTCGACCGGGATCTGGACAGCCAAGATCGCCACCCTGACCACCGTCATCGAGGCAGCGCAACAGGTTGGGGCACGCGCATGACGATCCTGCAGGCGATCATCCTCGGCATCGTCGAGGGCCTCACCGAGTTCCTGCCGGTCTCCTCGACCGGGCACCTGACCATCGTCGCCAAGATGCTGGGCCTGTCCATCGACGACCCGTCCATCACCGCGTTCACCGCCGTCATCCAGGTCGGCGCGATCATCGCGGTGCTCATCTTCTTCTGGAAGGACATCGTCGTCCTGGTCAAGGCCTGGTTCCGCGGCCTGTTCGACGCCAAGCTGCGGTCCGACCCCGACTACCGGCTGGCCTGGCTGGTGATCATCGGGTCGCTGCCGATCGTCGTCGTCGGGTTCCTGGCCAGGGACCTGGTCTCCGGCCCGCTGCGCAGCCTGTGGGTGGTCGCCTTCGCGCTGATCATCTGGGGCGGGGTGATGCTGCTGGCCGAGGCCGTCGCCAAGCAGAACCGCGGGGATCGCGACCTGAACCTGACTCGACGCGCTGCTGATCGGGTTCGCCCAGTGCCTGGCGCTGATCCCCGGGGTGTCCCGCTCCGGCGCGACCATCTCCGTCGGCCTGATGCGCGGCCTGGACCGGGTGACGGCCACCAGGCTGGCGTTCCTGCTCGGCATCCCGGCGCTGCTCGGGGCCGGCGTGTACGAGCTGCCGGCCGCGCTCAAGGACGGCGGCGTCGGTTCGCTGCCCACCCTGGTCGGCACGGTGGTGTCGTTCGTCGTCGCCTACGCGTCGATCGCCTGGCTGCTCAAGTACGTCGCCGGGCACACCATCGCGATCTTCGTCTGGTACCGCTGGGTCCTGGCCGCGGCGATCATCATCGCGTTGAGCACCGGCGCGCTGGCGGCGACCTGATGGCACACCCCGAACCGCCCGACCCCGAACGGCGCCGACACCTCACGATGGGGCCTCGAACCATGCTGCCAACGAGGGCCGCCCGGCCGAACTCCGACCGCCGATCGTCACCGTCGTGCTGGTCCGGCACGGACGGTCCACCGCCAACATCGCCGGCATTCTGGCCGGCCGGACGCCCGGGGTGAACCTGGACGAGTACGGCCAGGGTCAGGCGGCGGCGATCGCCGACCGGCTGGCCGGCACCCGGTTCGACCGGCTGATCTCCTCGCCGCTGGAACGCTGCCGGCAGACGCTGGCCCCGTTCTCGGCCGCGTCCGGGCTGCCGGTCGAGATCGACGACCGGTTCGCCGAGGTCGACTACGGCGACTGGTCCGGACGGGAGCTCAAGGACCTGGGCGCCGAACCACTGTGGCGGACGGTGCAGCAGCATCCCTCCGCGGCCGTCTTCCCGGGCGGCGAGGGGCTGGCCGCCGTCTCGGCCCGGGCCGCCGCGGCGATCCGGGACATCCGCGGCTCGGCTGTGGATCACCAGAAGCAGGCCAACCAGGCGCAGGAGAACCAGACCGTGCTGGTCTGCTCGCACGGCGACGTGATCAAGTCGATCCTGGCCGACGCGCTGGGCATGCACCTGGACGCCTTCCAGCGGATCGTCGTCGCGCCGGCGTCGATCTCGGTGATCAGGTACACCCCGCTGCGGCCGTTCGTCGAACGCATCAACGACACCGGCGACCTGGGTTCCATCAGCCCGTACCCCGCTGCGAAAGAGCCGGCCGCGACCCCGACCGCCGATGCCGCGACCGGGTCGGACACCGCGTCTGCGGATCCGTCATCGGACGCCGTACCGGGCGGCGTCGTCCGCTGAGGGCGCAGCAATCCGCCGAACACCGCGGTCAGCAACACCACTAAGCTCGGAGATGTCATGTCACGCCAGATCCACGTCTTCCGCTCACCCGACAGGTTCCTCGCCGGAACCGTCGGGCAACCCGGCGAACGCGAATTCTTCCTGCAGGTCGTCGACGGCCGCCGGGTGCTCTCCGTCTCCTGCGAGAAACAGCAGGTTGCGGTGCTCGCCGACCGGCTCGGATCGCTGATCACCGAGGTGGCGCGTCGGTTCGGCGCCCAGGTCGAGACCGCGCCGGGCGTGCTGGCCGGCGCCGATCTCACCCTCTCCACGCCCGTCGACGCGGAGTTCCGGGTCGGCACCATGGGCCTGGCCTGGGACGGCGAGGGCTCGCAGGTCATCGTCGAACTGCTGGCCCTGTCCGAGGAAGAGGTCGGCGAGGAGATCGTGCTGGAGGACCGCGAGGACGGCCCGGACGCGCTGCGGGTCTTCCTGTCGCTGGCCGAGGCGCGGGACTTCGCCAAGCACGCCGAGCAGGTGGTGGCGGCCGGCCGGCCGCCGTGCCCGCTGTGCAACAACCCGCTCGACGCCGAAGGTCACATCTGCCCGCAGGCTGAACGGCTATCACCGCGGTGCCCTCGGCTGAGTCCCCCGAATTCGCCGCGACGGGGGAGACACCTGCGCGCTCGCCGGATTCCGCTGCGCCAATGCTGCCCAGTCGGGGAGTGACCAGCCGGTGAACAACACCCCGGACCGGGTTTTGCTCGACCAAGCGACCGTCGACGTCATCACCATGGGCGAGATCGCCGTCACCGGCCGGCTCACCGACGCGTCCAACCTGACCCTGCTCGGCGAGGCGACGCTGGACGGGCTGACCGTGCCGTGCATCTACAAACCGGTCCGCGGCGAACGCCCGCTGTGGGACTTCCCGGACGGCACCCTCGCCGATCGGGAACTGGCCGCCTACCTGGTGTCCCGCAGCGCCGGCTGGGACTGCGTGCCGCTGACCGTCATCCGGGACGGGCCCTACGGGCCCGGGCATGGTGCAGCGCTGGATCGAGGACGCCGACCCCGAGGAGGTCGTCGACCTGGTCCCGGTCGAGCAAGATCCCGGCCGGGCTGGCTGCCGGTGCTGCGCGCCGTCGACACCCACGGCGACGACGTCGCGGTGGTGCACGCCGACAACCCGGCGCTGGCGCTGCTGGCCGGCTTCGATCTGGTGGTGAACAACGCCGACCGCAAGGGCTCGCACGTGCTGCCGACCGCCGACGGCCGGATCCTGGGCGTCGACCACGGCCTGTGCTTCCACACCGACGACAAGCTGCGGACCATCCTGTGGGGGTGGGCCGGGCGGCCGCTGCCGGCCGCCGTCATCGACGGGCATCGCCCGGTTGCGGGTTGCGCTGGACGGCGACCTCGGCGAACGACTCGACGAACTGATCACCACCGCCGAAATGCGCGCGCTGCGGCACCGGCTCAAGACCCTGGCCGGGACCAAGAAGTATCCGCGGGCCCCCGGCCACCGCACGCCGATCCCATGGCCGCCGCTATGAGCGAGCCTCGGTGAGACCCGCTGGCCGGACTGACCCGCACAGCCTCCCGGGCGGTCGGCGGCCTCACCCTGGACATCTCCAGCGGGCTGGCCAGGGCCGCCGAGGCCACCCGCGCGGCGATCGCCGGCGAGACGATCGGCCCGGCGACCCTGCGGGTGCAGGTGGTGATCCTGTCCGACGAAGCCGGTACGCCGCTGACCACCCCGGCGGCCATCCAGCCGTCGATCGACCTGGCCGGCGCGGTGCTCACCGCCGAATCCGGGATCCGGGTGCGGCTCACCGGGGTCCAGCTGATCGACGAGCCGGCCCCGGCGCGGGCGCTGGACCCGCGGGCGAACCGGATGCTGCTGCTCGACGACGTGCTCGGCCGGACCGAGTTCTACCGCCGGCACAGCGCGCCGATCGACCTGGCGACGGCGGTGGTGGGCGCGCCGGTCACGGTGATCGTGGTGCGGAACATCGCCGGGCGGGTCACCGGCTGCTCGCTGGGCATCTCCGCCGATTGGGTGATCGTGCAGGCGTCGCTGTTCGACCGATCGCCGACCGCAGACCTATGACGAGACCGTGCTGGCCCACGAACTCGGGCACGCGTTGAACCTGCCGCACTTCCGGGATCGGCAGAACCTGATGTTCCCGGCGTCATCGCCGCCGGGCGCGCTGCGGGGGACCAGACTGCAGGGTTGGCAGACCGCGATCCTGCACTCGAACCGGCACGTCGTGCCGGGCGTTGCGCAGCCACTGACAGGCTCACTGGCCGAACGTCATCCGCAGGTCCTCGTTGATCAGCCGGTTGAGCCGCTTGCGCAGGTGACCGAGCAGCGCGGCGTCAGGCAGCGGTTCGTCGACCAACAGCGTCCAGCGCAGATCGGTACCCAGCCGGTCAACCGACGCCGGTAGGTCGAAGCGGACGACGGCGTCCGGCCGTTTCGTCCACAACGACGACCAGACCACCAGCGCCGGCGGCGCCGTCTGGAGGATCCGGGGCGGGTGCTCGTCATCGAGCAGCCGCAACCACGGCCGGGCCGGGTCGCGATCGGGCTCGGTGAGCGCCTCGAACAGGATGTGCGGCGGCGGCGCCTGGTGCCGCTGCCGGCTGCCCGCCTCGATCACGCCCGCCACGGGTGAACCGGCCGGCTCTACTGTGGACCGGTGCAGTCCTGGACCCGCCCGCCCGTGCCCGATCTCCCCGGTTCGCCCGTCGCCGCTGCGGCTGTACGACACCGCGTCCGCGGCCGTCCGCCCCACCGCCCCCGGCGAGCTGGCGACGATGTACGTCTGCGGCATCACCCCGTATGACGCCACCCACCTGGGGCACGCGGCCACCTACATCGCGTTCGACCTGGTGCAACGGGTCTGGCTGGACAACGGCCACCGGGTGCACTTCGTGCAGAACATCACCGACATCGACGACCCGCTGCTGGAACGTGCGGCCCGCGACGGCATCGACTGGCGCGACCTCGCGGCGCGGGAGATCCAGCTGTTCCGCGAGGACATGACGGCGCTGCGGGTGCTCCCGCCGCAGGACTACATCGGCGCGGTCGAGGCGATGGACGAGGTCTCCGCGGCGGTGCAGACCCTGCTGGACTCCGGTGCCGCCTACCGGGTGCGACGACGCCGAACACCCGGACGTCTACTTCGACATCGCGTCGGCGCCGAAGTTCGGCTACGAGTCCCGGTACGACCTGGACACCATGCTCGACGCTGTCGGCCGAACGCGGCGGCGACCCGGACCGGCCGGGGAAGCGGAACCCGCTCGACCCGCTGCTGTGGCGCACCGAACGCGAGGGTGAGCCGTCCTGGGCGTCACCGATGGGTCCGGGCCGGCCCGGCTGGCACATCGAATGCGCCGTGATCGCCGGCAACCGGCTCGGCCCGACGATCGACGTGCAGGGCGGCGGCAGCGATCTCATCTTCCCGCACCACGAATGTTCGGCCGCGCACAGCGAGGTGCTGACCGGGGTGGCCCCGTTCGCCCGGCACTACGCGCACGCCGGGATGATCTCGCTGGACGGCGAGAAGATGTCGAAGTCCCGCGGCAACCTGGTCTTCGTCTCCACGCTGCGGGCCGACGGGCGTCGACCCGACGGCGATCCGGCTGGCGCTGCTGGCCGGTCACTACCGGGCGGACCGGCCGTGGTCCGACGATCTGCTCGATCAGGCCTCGGAGCGGCTCGCGCGGCTGGCGGCTGGCGGCCAAGCGCGACGGGTGCGGACGCCGGCGACTGTGCTCACGGCGCTGCGTGCCGCGCTGGCCGACGACCTGGACACGCCGACCGCGCTGGCCGTGCTCGATCGGTGGGCGGCGGACGAGTCGCTCGACGGGGCGTTGATCGCCGACGCCGCAGATGCGTTGTTGGGCGTTGTCATTGGTCTGAGCGAGCGTCGGGCCAAGCCATTGCCTGGTTGGTCTCGCGCAGGAGGCTGTGTTTCTGGGCACACTCGTTGGGCACATAGGTAGCGCAACTTTAGGAGGACGCACATGACCACCGAAGAACCGCACCGCAGGCAGCCGACCGACGAGGAGAAGTTCGCCGCGGCCGGCGCCGAGGACTACCTCGGTGTGCCGGTCAGCGACGAGGAGCTGGCCGACGTCTGGACGTCGACACCGACCGAGGGCGAACCACCGGCCTGAGACGAGCGCGCGGCGGCTTCTGGGGCGTCACGGTGGCTCGGGTCTGGCTTCAGGCATCACCCAGCAATTGCACCGCCCCCGACGCAGCAGCCACGCTCGAAGAAAATCCAGCCGGCAGGCCTCGGCTAGCGCCGGCCCTCACCCGGGCGCGGCCCCCGCCGCCGCAGGTACCGCTCGAACTCCGCGGCGATGGACTCGCCGGACGCCGGCTTGAGCGGCTCGTCCTCTTCCTCGCGTTCCTCCAGCGCCCGGATGTACTCGGAGATCTCCTCGTCCTCGGAGGCGATCTGCGAGACCTCGGTCTCCCACTCGTCGGCCTGCGCCGGCAGCGTGCCCAGCGGCACCTCGATGTCCAGGATCTCCTCGACCCGGTGCAGCAGCGCCAGGGTGGCCTTGGGGGAGGGCGCCTGCGACACGTAGTGCGGCACCGACGCCCAGAACGACAGCGACGGGATGCCGGCCTGCACGCAGGCGTCCTGGAACACCCCGGAGATGCCCGGTCGGCCCCTCGTACCGGGACCGGGCCAGCCCGAGCCGGGCCGCGGTCTCCTCGTCGTGCGCCGACCCGGTGACCTGGATCGGCCGGGTGTGCGGCACGTCGGCCAGCAGCGCACCCAGCCCGATGACGGTCGCCACCTGGTAGTCCACGGCGATCTTCAGCAGTTCGTCGCAGAACGCCCGCCAGCGGAAGTTCGGCTCGATCCCGTGCACCAGGATGACGTCGCTCGGCGACCCCTTCAGCCGGCAGGCCGACAGCCTGGTGGTCGGCCAGTCGATCGTCCTGGTCACCCCGTCGATCAGCCGGACGGTCGGCCTGGTCACCTGGAAGTCGTAGAAACCCTCCGGGTCCAGCTCGGTCAACGGGGTCGCGTCCCAGGTCAAGCCCAGTTGCTCGACCGCGGCGGTAGCGGCATCGCCGGCGTCGTTCCACCCCTCGAAGGCGGCGATCATCACCGGGTTGCGTAGGTCCGGGATCTCACTCACGCAGGTCAGCCTACGTCGACCGACCACCGGCCGACGCCCCACGCCGGTCCAGGTAGCGGCAACCGGACAGCAGGACGAATTACCCTGTAGTAGTGACCAACCCCCGTAAGCACCCCCTGCTGGCCGCGCTCGCCGAGCGCGTTCTCGTGGCGGACGGCGCGATGGGCACGATGCTGCAGGCCCAGGACCCGTCGCTGGACGACTTCGCCGGCCTCGAGGGCTGCAACGAGATCCTCAACGTGACCAGGCCGGACATCGTCCGGGCGGTGCACCGCGCCTACCTCGAGGTCGGGGTCGACGCGATCGAGACCAACACCTTCGGCGCGAACCTGGCGAACCTGGCCGAGTACGACATCGCGGACCGGATCTTCGAGCTGGCCCAGGCCGGCGCCGCGCTGGCCCGCGCGGAGGCCGACGAGTTCAGCACCGCCGCCCAGCCCCGCTTCGTGCTCGGCTCGGTCGGACCGGGCACCAAGCTGCCCACGCTGGGCCACGCGCCGTACACCGCGCTGCGGGACGCCTACGACGCCGCAGGTCGCCGGCATGCTGGACGGCGGCATCGACGCCGTGATGATCGAGACCTGCCAGGACCTGCTGCAGACCAAGTCGGCCGTCATCGGCGCCAAGCGGGCGATGACCGCCTCCGGCATCCACGTGCCGGTGATCGTGCACGTCACCGTGGAGACCACCGGCACGATGCTGCTCGGCTCGGAGATCGGCGCGGCGCTGACCGCCCTGGAACCGCTGGGCATCGACTACATCGGGCTGAACTGCGCCACCGGCCCGGCCGAGATGAGCGAGCACCTGCGCTACCTGTCCCGGCACGCGAAGGTCGGGGTGTCGGTGATGCCCAACGCCGGGCTGCCGCAGCTCGGCCCGAACGGCGCCGTCTACCCGCTGACCCCGGCGGAGCTGGCCGAGGCGCTGTCCGGGTTCGTCCGCGAGTTCGGGCTCGGCCTGGTCGGCGGCTGCTGCGGCACCACCCCGGAGCACCTGCGCCAGGTGGTCGAGGCGGTGCGCGACGTCGCCCCGGCCAAGCGTCATCCCCGTCCCGATCCGGGCCTGTCCTCGCTGTACCAGGCCGTGCCGTTCCAGCAGGACGCGTCGGTGCTGATGGTCGGGGAGCGGACGAACGCCAACGGCTCCAAGGCATTTCGCGAGGCGATGCTGGCGGAGAACTGGCAGAACTGCGTCGACATCGCCCGCGCGCAGACCCGCGACGGCGCGCACCTGCTGGACCTGAACGTCGACTACGTCGGGCGGGACGGCGCCGCCGACATGCGGGCGATGGCGTCCCGGCTGGCCACCGCGTCCACGCTGCCGATCATGATCGACTCCACCGAGCCGCCGGTGATCCAGGCCGGCCTGGAGCAGCTCGGTGGCCGGTCCATCGTCAACTCGGTGAACTTCGAGGACGGCGACGGGCCCGACTCCCGGTACATGCGGATCATGGCGCTGGTCAAGGAACACGGCGCCGCGGTGGTCGCGCTGACCATCGACGAGCAGGGCCAGGCCCGCACCCGCGAGCACAAGGTCGCGATCGCCGAGCGGCTGATCGCCGACCTCACCGGCCGCTGGGGCATGTCCGAGTCCGACATCGTGGTGGACTGCCTGACCTTCCCGATCGCCACCGGGCAGGAGGAGACTCGCCGCGACGGCATCGAAACCATCGAGGCCATCCGGGAACTCAAGCGCCGGCACCCCGATGTGCATACCACGCTGGGTGTTTCGAACGTCTCCTTCGGGCTGAACCCGGCCGCCCGGCAGGTGCTGAACTCGGTGTTCCTGGCCGAATGCACCGCCGCCGGGCTGGATTCGGCGATCGTGCACCCCTCGAAGATCCTGCCGATGGCCCGGATCCCGGAGGAGCAGCGGACCGTCGCGCTGGACCTGGTGTACGACCGGCGGAGCGGGGATTACGACCCGCTGCAGAAGGTGCTGGAACTGTTCGACGGGGCGACCACCGCGGCCGGCCGGGCCACCAGGGCCGCCGAACTGCTGCTGCTGCCGCTGGACGAACGGCTGCAACGCCGGATCATCGACGGCGAGCGGAACGGCCTGGAGGCCGACCTGGACGAGGCGATGCAGCACCGGTCGCCGCTGGAGATCATCAACGACACCCTGCTCGAGGGCATGAAGACGGTCGGCGAGCTGTTCGGCTCCGGCGCCATGCAGCTGCCGTTCGTGCTCACCTCCGCCGAGGTGATGAAGCTGGCGGTGGCCTACCTGGAACCGCACATGGAAAAGGCCGACGCGGCGCGGCAAGGGCACCATCGTGCTGGCCACCGTCAAGGGCGACGTGCACGACATCGGCAAGAACCTGGTCGACATCATCCTGTCCAACAACGGCTACTCGGTGGTGAATCTCGGTATCAAGCAACCGATCTCGACCATCCTGACGGCCGCGCAGGATTCCGGCGCGGACGCCATCGGGATGTCCGGGCTGCTGGTCAAGTCGACCGTGATCATGAAGGAGAACCTCGAGGAGATGAACACCCGCGGGGTGGCGGAGAAGTTCCCGGTGCTGCTGGGCGGCGCCGCGCTGACCCGCTCCTACGTGGAGAACGACCTGTCCGCGGTGTTCAAGGGCGACGTCCGGTACGCCAGGGACGCCTTCGAGGGCCTGCGGCTGATGGACGGGGTGATGTCCCGCAAGCGCGGCCTCGACCCGGTCGCGGCCGCCGCCGACGCCGCGAAGGTCGCCGAACGCAAGGCCAGGCACGAACGGTCCGCTGCGGATCGCCGAGCGACGCAAGGCGAGTGCCGACGCCGAGGTGCAGGAAGCGATCCCGGCGCGCTCCGACGTCGCGCTGGACAACCCGATCCCGACGCCGCCGTTCTGGGGTTCCCGGGTGATCAAGGGCATCGCGCTGGCCGACTACTCCTCGATGCTCGACGAACGCGCGACGTTCATGGGCCAGTGGGGGCTGCGCGGCACCAAGGGCGGCAACGGGCCCAGCTACGAGGAACTCGTGGAGAAGGAGGGCAAGCCGCGGCTGCGGTACTGGCTGGAGCGACTGCACACCGAGCAGGTGCTGCAGGCCGCCGTCGTGTACGGGTACTTCCCGTGCGTCTCCGAGGGCGACGAGGTCGTGGTGCTCGCCGAGCCCGACATCGACGCGCCCGAGGTGGCCCGGTTCTCCTTCCCGCGGCAGCGCCGGGACCGGCACCTGTGCCTGGCCGATTTCTACCGGCCCCGCTCGTCGGGGGAGGTCGACGTCATCGGCTTCACCGTGGTCACCATGGGCCAGCGGATCGCCGATTTCGCCAACGAACTGTTCGCCGCCAACGCCTATCGCGATTACCTTGAGGTGCACGGGCTTTCGGTGCAACTGACCGAGGCGCTCGCCGAGTTCTGGCATCAGCGGATCCGTTCGGAGCTGGTCTTCGCCGACGGGACGTCCGCCGCCGCGGAGGATCCGGCCGAGATCGAGAAATTCTTCGACCTGGCGTACCGGGGTGCGCGCTTCTCCTTCGGCTATCCGGCGTGCCCCGATCTCACCGAGCAGACCAAGGTGATGACGCTGCTCGACCCCGGCCGGATCGGCGTGGAACTGTCCGAGGAATACCAGTTGCACCCCGAGCAATCGACGTCGGCGCTGGTCGCGCACCACCCCGAGGCGAAATACTTCGCGGCCCGGTGAGCGGCCCCGGCGTTGCCGAGAATATCGGCGCCATCGAAGATCTCGGCGGAGTGCTGTTCGACCTGGACGGCACGCTGATCGACTCGGAACCGCTCTGGGACGTCGCGATGGACCGGGTCGCCGGCCATCTCGGCGGCAGCCTGTCCGCCGAGGTCAAGGCCGCCACCACCGGCCAATCGATTCCGTTCTCGGTGAAATTGCTGCTCGATGACATCGGCTCGGAGAAGGGCGTCGAAGAGACCACCTCGCTGCTGCTCAGCATCACCGCCGAGGTCTTCGCCGAGGACCTGCTCTGGCAACCCGGCGCCGAGCAGCTGATCGACCAGATCCGCGCCGCCGGTATCAAGACCGCGCTGGTCACCAACTCACCACGGCAGATCGTCGACGTCGCACTGGACGGCCTGCTGGGAGCGCATCGATTCGACGTGGCCATCTGCGGGGACGAGGTCGCCCGCGGCAAACCCGATCCGCATCCGTACCTGCACGCGATGGAACTGCTCGGGTTGTCCGCGGCGCAGTGCCTTGCCGTGGAGGACTCGCCGTCCGGAACGGCCGCCGCCGTCGCCGCCGGGATTCCGGTGCTGGTGGTGCCGTCGGAGGTGCCGGTGCCGGAGGGTCCTGGCCGGATCTTCGCATCCTCACTGCTTGATTCGACCGCGACCGAACTGCAGCACATCCACCACGAGTTCCGGCGCTACCGACGCGCGCACGGCGAGTGAAGCTGACCGTCGAAGCGAGTGGTGCCGCGGACCCGGAGACGGTGTGGAACCGCTACGTGCACCCGGCTCGGTGGCACGAATGGTCACCGCAGATCCGCTCCGTCGACTACCCGGCCCCGACCATCGCCGACGGCGGTCGCGGCACCGTGCATGGGCCCTGCGGGGTGGGCGTCGCGTTCGAGATCCTCGCCGTCGACCACGACAAGCGTTGCTGGACATGGCGAGTCACGGTCGCCGGCATCACCCTGGTGCTGGGTCACGACGTGTTTGCGCAGGCCTCCGGGAGCAGGACCACGCTGGACATCACCGGTCCGGCACCGGTCGTCATCGGGTATGCGCCGATCGCCCGGATCGCGCTGGGCCGGTTGGTGCGATAGGGCGGTCGCCGCTGCACACATTCAACGTCACCTGTCCGGGCGCTGCGGTACCTGGATTGGCGCCCATTCGTGTGTAGAGCTTGGATTATCCCGCGTCCGGTCATTCCCCTTCCGGCGCAATGACAACCGCGGTGTGCGCGGGCAACGACAGGGTGTCGCCGTCCATCCCGGCGCCGCCCGCCGTGGCCAGCAGCAGCGAGCCGGCCGGCCCACCCAACGGGATCGACCGGGTGTCGTCGGAGATGTTCACCGCGATCCGCAGCCCGGAGCGGTTGATCAGCAACCAGCGGTCGTCGTCGTCGAATTCCACCAGGTTGCGGCCGAACCGGGGGTCGGTGAGCTCGGCGCGGGCGCGTCGCAGCTGGGCGAGATCCCGGTACAGCTGCAGCATCTGGGCGTGCTCGCCGACCAGCGGCTCCCGCCAGTCGAGCTTGGAGTCGGTGAAGGTGGACAGCGCCTGCGGATCGGGGACCAGGTTCGGGTCCCAGCCCATCCGGGCGAACTCCTCCAGCCGGCCCTTGCGGGTCGCCTCGCCCAGCTCCTCGTCGGGGTGCGAGGTGAAGAACGCCCACGGGGTGGACGCGGCCCATTCCTCACCCATGAACAACATCGGGGTGAACGGGCCGGTGAACACCAACACCGCGGCGATGGCCAGGTCGGCATGGGACAGCGTCGCGGTCAGCCGGTCACCCTGCGCCCGATTGCCGATCTGGTCGTGATCCTGCGAGTAGCCGATGAACCGCCAGCTCGGTGTCCGCAGCGTGTCCACCGGCCGGCCGTGGTCGCGGCCGCGGAAGCTGGAGAAGGTGCCGTTGTGGAAGAAGGCATCGGTCAGCACCTTGCGCGATCGCCGACATCGGGCCGAAATCGGCGTAATAGCCGTCGGTTTCGCCGGTCAGCGCGACATGGATGACGTGGTGGAAGTCGTCGTTCCACTGCGCCCCGAGACCGTAGCCGCCGATCTCCCGCGGCATGATCAGCTTGGGGTCGTTGAGATCCGACTCCGCGATCAGGGTCAGCGGCCGCCGGACGTGGGCGGCCAGCGCGTCCACCTCGATCGCGATCTCCTCCAGCAGATGCACGGCGTGGTTGTCCACCAGGGCGTGCACCGCGTCCAGCCGCAGCCCGTCGACGTGATAGTCGTTGAGCCACATGACGACGTTGTCCAGGATGTACCTGCGCACCTCGCCGGAATCGGGGCCGTCCAGGTTGATCGATTCGCCCCAGGTGCTCTGCGGCCCTTCGTCATTGATGTACGGGCCGAACCGCGGCAGGTAGTTGCCGGCCTTGCCGAGATGGTTGTAGACCACGTCCTGGATGACGGCGATGCCCCGCTGGTGGCAGGCGTCGACGAACCGCTGGTACGCCCGCGGCCCGCCGTAGCTCTCCTGCACCGCGAACCACAGCACCCCGTCGTAACCCCAGTTGTGCGTCCCGGCGAACCCGTTGACGGGCAACAACTCCACCATGTCGACGCCGATCGACGTGAGGTAGTCGAGCTTGTCGACGGCGGCGTCGAGGGTGCCCTCCGGGGTGAAGGTGCCGATGTGCAGCTCGTAGATCAGGCTGCCGGCCAGCCGCCGCCCGGTCCAGGCGTCGTCGCCCCACCGGTAGGACGACGGGTCGAAGGTGCGGGCTGAGGCCGTCCACCCCGTCGGGTTGCCGGCGGGACCGCGGGTCGGGCAGCACCGTCGGGTCGTCGTCCAGCCGGAAGCCGTAGTCGATCTCCACCGGAAGCTCGGGCGCGGCGGCGCCGGCCGGGTCGTCCGGCCCGCCGGTGGGCAGGTCCGCCGACCACCAGCCGCCGTCCTGCTCGGCCATCGGGTACGCATCGGTCGCCGACCACCAGTTCGACCGTCGAGGCCCGTGGCGCCCACACGCGTGCGGTTCTGGACATCGATCTGATCGCCTCGATCTCATGGAACTGGTGACGTCGTCAGACATCTCGGGTCAGCAGCGCGACCGGATAGCGGTCCAGCAGCTCGCCGACCGCCGTCGCCGTCCGCCGGGCACGGCACGCCCGGTCAGCGCGTCGGTCCACGACCCGGCCGGCAGCTCCAGGGTGGTGTCCCGCCACCCGCCGGCCGCCGCGAGACCGGCCGGCAGCCGGGTCGCCACGGTGATTGCCCCGCCGCGATCGAAGGCAAACAGGTGCTCGGCCGCGGCGCCGGTGGCGGTCAGCGGCTGGTAGCCGGTGAACAGCTCCGGCCGGTCCCGGCGCAGCCGCAGCGCCGTCGACGGTCACCAGCAGCTTGACGGCGCCCTCCTCGTCGACGTCCGGCAACCAGCCGCCGTCGATCCGCTCCAGCAGCTCGACCCGCTTCGGGTAGTCGACCGGCCGCCG
This sequence comes from uncultured Actinomycetota bacterium, assembly GCA_963695045.1. GTDB lineage: Bacteria > Actinomycetota > Actinomycetes > Mycobacteriales > Nakamurellaceae > Nakamurella. Next base: position 334,405 of record CAVOFW010000011.1, on the reverse strand, counting down.
GTTGTCCGGGTCGACCAGCGACAGATCCCACAGCTCGGTGCCCTGGTAGACGTCCGGGACGCCTGGCGCGGTGAGCTGGATCAGCTTGGCGGACAACGAGTTCGACCAGCCGAACGGCCGCAGCCGGTCGGCCATGGCGGTGATCCCGGCGTGCAGTTCGGCGTCGTCGAAGACGGCGTCGACCAGCGCGTGCAGGCGCTGCTCGAAGACGGTGTCGGAGTCGATCCAGCCGGTCGAGACGCCGGCCTCCCTGGCCGCCTTCTCGGCGTAGTCGTGCAGCCGCTGCCGGCTCAGCGGCCAGGCGCCGACCGCGGCCTGCCAGACCAGGTGCGCGAGCGGGCCGTCGCCGAGCGGGGCGAGCCGGTTCCAGCTGCGGACCGCGGCGGCCCAGTCGGCGGCGATCTCGGAGATCACCGAGATCCGGGCCCGGACGTCCTCGGACCGCTTGGTGTCGTGGGTGGTCAGCGCGGTCATCGTGCCGGGGGAGCGGCGCAGCCGTTCCGCGGCAAGATCGTGCAGCTCGGCCGGGGTCAGCGAGAACTGCGCCGGCTCGCCGCCGACCTCGGTCAGCGAGGTCAGCCTGGTCCAGCGGTAGAACGCGCAGTCCTCGACGCCCTTGGCCATCACCATGCCCGACGTCTGCTGGAACCGCACCGAGAACTCCGAGCCGACATCGCCGAGCCGGCCGGCGATCTCCCGCAGCACCGGCTCGATCTCCGGCCGGGTCGACGACCGCCTCGTTCGACGGCCTCGGCGAGGTATTCCGCGCCCAGCGGCAGGTAGGTCCGGTACACGCTGAAGGAACTGAGCAACTCGGCGATCGCGTCCGCGGCGGCGTCGGCGTCGACCACGTCCGGCACCAGCCGGGCCAGCCGCAGCACCTCCGAGCGCAGGATCCCGTCGGCCACCGCCCGCTTGCTGGACCGGGTCATCGCGGACCAGTCCACCCGCAGGCCGCCGCGCAACTGGGTGTCCAGGTCGTCCAGCGGCGCCTCGCCGGCCGGGTCGGTGAACAGCCGATCCAGCGCGGCCAACGCCTCGTAGCCGGTGGTGCCGGCGGCCGCCCAGGAGGACGGCAGCCGTCTCGTCACCCTCGATGATCTTCTCCACCAGCACGTACCGGTGATCGATCAGCGCGGCCAGATCGTCCAGGTAACCGCCCGGATCGGCCAGACCGTCGGGGTGGTCGATCCGCAGCCCGTCCACCCAGCCGTTCTCCACCCAGCGGCTGATCTCCTGGTGCGACCGCCCGAACACCTCGGGCAGCTCCACCCGGATCCCGGCCAGCGTGCTGATCGCGAAGAACCGCCGGTAGTTCAGCTCGGCGTCGGCGCGCCGGTAGTTCATCAGCTCGTAGTGCTGGCGGTCGTGCACCTGGCGCGGCGTGCCGTCGCCGGTGCCGGCCGCGATCGGGAATCGGTGGTCGTAGTAGCGCAGCTCGCCGCCCTCGATCCGCAGCTGATCGAGTTCGTCGTCGCCGTCGCCGAGCATCGGCAGCCGGACCTTCCCGCCGCCGAACTCCCAGTCGATGTCGAACGCGGCCGCGTGGTCGGACTCCTCGCCGCGCAGCAGCACGTCCCACCACCACACCGACAGCGGCGGGGTCGCCACCCCGACGTGATTGGGCACGATGTCCACCAGCACGCCGAGACCGGCCGCATGCGCCGCGTCGGCGACCGCTTCCAGGGCCGGCCCGACCGCCGCGGCTCCGGTCGACCTCCGCGTGATTGACCACGTCGTAGCCGTGCGGCGGAACCGGGTTCGGCCGCGAGCTCCGGCGACAGGTAGACCCAGCCGACGCCCAGCGCCCTCAGGTACGGCACCAGCGCCGCCGCGGCGTTGCAGATCCCAGTCGTCGGTGATCTGCAGCCGGTAGGTCGACCGGGGCTGGTCCGTCACCCCGGTCGACTCCGACCCTGGACGAGTCACTTCTTCTTCGGCCGGCGCGGACGGGCCGCCGGCTTCACCGGCTCCGGCTCGCGGCTCCGAGTCAGGCCCTGTCTCGGGGTCGCCGAACTGCTGACCGGACGTCGACGGCTCCTCGGGGCCGCCGGGTTCCGGCGCCGGCACCTCGGTGACCAGCGCCTCGTCCGGCTCCCGTGACTCGCCGGGCGGCACCGATTCGTCCCGCAGTGACGCGCCGGACTCGGCGCGCATCGGGACCGGCACCGGCGCGATGGTCGGCACGTCGGCCGCGGCGTGCGTGGTCGACAACGGCTCCTGCGCCTGGGCGAGTGCCTGCAGCACCACCATGCCCTTGTCGGCCACCCTGACGCTGCTGCCACCGGCGATCGTCTCCGGCAGGTCCGGCACCCCGGACGTGTCGATCACCAGGCGCCAGGCCGGCGCGAATTCCTCCGGCGGCAGGATCCAGTCCATCGGCTCGTCGTGGGCGTTGAACAGCAGCAGGAACGAATCGTCGATCACCCGCTGACCGCGGGTGTCCATCCCGCGGATGCCGTTGCCGTTCATGAACATGCCGATCGAGCGGCCGAAGCCGGCGTCCCAGTCCTCCGGCTTCATCAGCTGGCCCATGGGCGTCATCCAGACGATGTCCGGCAGCGGCTCGCCCGCGGACCGGGACACCGGCCGGCCGTCGAAGAACCGGCGGCGGCGGAAGGTCGGATGCTGCCGCCGGAGCCGGGCCACCGAGGCGGTGAACTCGATCAGCGGCTCGTCCGCCTCCAGCCAGTGGATCCAGCTCAGCTCCGAATCCTGGGCGTAGGTGTTGTTGTTGCCGAGCTGGGTGCGGCCCAGTTCGTCGCCGTGCGCGATCATCGGCACACCCTGGGAGAGCAGCAGCGTCGCCATGAAGTTGCGCTGCTGCCGGCCGCGCCGGATCAGGATGTCCTGGTCGTCGGTCGGGCCCTCGACGCCCATGTTCCAGGACCGGTTGTGCGACTCCCCGTCCCGGTTGTCCTCCCCGTTCGCGTCGTTGTGCTTCTCGTTGTAGGACACCAGGTCCGCCAGCGTGAAGCCGTCGTGCGCGGTGACGAAGTTGATGGACGCGACCGGGCGGCGTCCGGAGGTCTCGTACAGGTCCGCCGACCCGGTGAGCCGGGAGGCGAACTCGCCGAGGGTGGCCGGCTCGCCGCGCCAGAAGTCGCGGACGGTGTCCCGGTACTTGCCGTTCCACTCCGTCCACTGCGGCGGGAAGTTGCCGACCTGGTAGCCGCCGGGGCCGATGTCCCAGGGTTCGGCGATCAGCTTCACCTGCGAGACGACCGGATCCTGCTGCACGAGTTCGAAGAAGGTGGAGAGCCGGTCGACGTCGTAGAACTCCCGGGCCAGGGTCGCGGCCAGGTCGAACCGGAAGCCGTCGACGTGCATCTCGGTGACCCAGTAGCGCAGCGAGTCCATCAGCAGCTGCAGGGAGTGCGGATGCCGGACGTTCAGCGAGTTACCGGTGCCGGTGTAGTCCATGTAGTAGCGCTTGTCGTCCTCGACCAGCCGGTAGTAGGCGCCGTTGTCGATGCCGCGGAACGACAGCGTCGGGCCCATGTGGTTGCCCTCGGCGGTGTGGTTGTAGACCACGTCGAGGATGACCTCGATGCCCGCGGAATGCAGCGATTTCACCATCGCCTTGAATTCCTGCACCTGCTGCCCGCGCTCGCCGAACGCGGAGTAGGTGTTCTGCGGGGCGAAGAAGCCGATGGTGTTGTAGCCCCAGTAGTTGGACAGCCCCTGGTCGATCAGCGTGCTGTCGTTGACGAACTGGTGCACCGGCATCAGCTCGATCGCGGTGACACCGAGCCGGGTGAGGTGGTCGATCACCGCGGGGTGCGCGACCCCGGCGTAGGTGCCGCGCTGGCCGGCGGGCACCTCGGGATGCAACGCGGTCAGCCCCTTGACGTGCGCCTCGTAGATCACGCTGTCGTTGTAGGGAATCTGCAGCGACCGGTCACCGGTCCAGTCGAAGAACGGGTTGATCACCACGCCGTGCATCATGTGCGGCCCGGAGTCGGCATCGTTCTTGCTGTCCGGGTCGCCCATGTTGTAGGAGAACAGCGCGGGGTCCCAGTCGATGGCGCCGGACACCGCCTTGGCGTACGGGTCCAGCAGCAGCTTGTTCGGGTTGCAGCGGGAGCCGTGATGCGGCTCGTACGGCCCGGTGACCCGGTAGCCGTACCGCTGACCGGGCTGCACGGTCGGCAGGTAGCAGTGCCAGACGTAGGCGTCGACCTCCGGCAGCTGAATGCGGGTCTCGCCGCCGCGCTCGCCGATCAGGCAGAGTTCGACCTTCTCGGCCGCCTCGCTGAAGATCGCGAAGTTGGTGCCGCTGCCGTCGAACGTGGCGCCCAGGGGGTAGGGCTTACCCGGCCAGATCTCCATCAGATGCTCCTCAAATTTCGGGGCGATCTCGCGAATCACGAACGTTGCTCTCAGGGTTGGCTGCCCGGCAGTCGACAGCCCCGTCCGGCCCATCACCTTAACCGGGCGGCAGGGACCGGGCCGGACCAGATCGATGTGGCGTTCCTCCTGATTGGAGGCCTTTCACACGGGTAAGGGACCGCGCTGGCGGTGCGCTGTCGGCACTCTGGATTACCCTCGCCGATGTGCCGGATCCAGCTCTCTACCGCCCCGCCCCTGGCACGATTCCGGACTCGCCCGGCGTCTACCGGTTCCGCGATCCAGGCGGTCGGGTCATCTATGTCGGCAAGGCGAAGAGCCTGCGGCAGCGGCTGAATTCCTACTTCGCCGACATCGGCGGGCTGCACCCGCGGACCGCGCAGATGGTGACCAGCGCGGGCGGCGTCGAGTGGACCGTGGTCTCGACCGAGGTCGAGGCGCTGCAGCTGGAATACAACTGGATCAAGGAGTTCGACCCGCGGTTCAACGTGCGCTACCGGGACGACAAATCCTACCCCGAACTCGCCGTCACGGTGGGCGAGGAGTTCCCGCGGCTGCAGGTGATGCGCGGCCCGCATCGCAAGGGAGTCCGGTACTTCGGGCCCTACGCCCACGCCTGGGCCATCCGGGAGACGCTCGACATGCTGCTCCGGGTGTTCCCGGCCCGGACCTGCTCGGCCGGGGTGTTCCGCCGCTCGCAGCAGATCGGCCGGCCCTGCCTGCTCGGCTACATCGGCAAGTGCTCGGCGCCGTGCGTCGGTCGGGTGTCACCCGACGAGCACCGCGAGATCGTCGACGACTTCTGCGACTTCATGGCCGGCAAGGCCGACCCGCTGATCCGCCGGCTGGAGAAGGAGATGGCCGCCGCCGCGGCAGAGCTGGACTTCGAGAAGGCGGCCCGGCTGCGCGACGACCTCAGCGCGCTGCGCCGGGCCGTGGAGAAGCAGGCCGTCGTGCTGGGCGACGGCACCGACGCGGACGTGGTCGGCATCGCCGCCGACGACCTGCTGGCGTCGGTCCAGGTGTTCCACGTGCGCGGCGGCCGGGTCCGCGGGCAGCGCGGCTGGATCGTCGACGTGGACGCCGACAGCGCCGGTCCCGCGGGCCTGCCGTCGCTGGTGGAGAACTTCCTGCTGCAGTTCTACGGCGGGCGGGCCGACGACGACGGCGCCACCGCGGTGCCGCGGGAGATCCTGGTGCCGGTGCTGCCCAGCCAGGAGGCGGCCACCGAGGCCGAGCTCACCCAGTGGCTCTCCGACCTGCGCGGATCCCGGGTGTCGCTGCGGGTTGCGCAACGCGGCGACAAGCGGGCCCTGGCCGAGACGGTCACCAGGAACGCGGCCGAGGCGCTGACCCAGCACCGGCTCAAGCGGGCCAGCGACCTCACCGCACGGTCGGCGGCGCTGACCGAGCTCGCCGACGCCCTCAGCATGGACGTCGCGCCGCTGCGGATCGAATGCATCGACGTCTCGCACGTGCAGGGCACCAACGTGGTGGCCTCGCTGGTGGTCTTCGAGGACGGGCTGCCCAAACGCAGCGACTACCGGCGGTTCGCCATCCGCGAGCACCCCGGCGACGACGTCGCGTCCATCGCCGAGGTGGTCCGGCGGCGGTTCACCCACGGCAACGCCCGGCTCGGGAGCCGCGGACCCGAACGCGGCCGGCGCCGATCCGTCCGGCGAGCCGGCGGGTGACCCGCGGACGCCGAGCCCACCTACCGGCGCGGCATCGACCCGGAGACCGGCCGGCCCCGGCGGTTCGCCTACCCGCCGCAGCTGCTGGTGGTGGACGGCGGAGCGCCCCAGGTCAACGCCGCCGCCACCGAACTGGCCGAGCTGGGCATCGTCGACGTGACGATCTGCGGGCTGGCCAAGCGGCTCGAGGAGGTGTGGGTGCCGGCCCAGGACGAGCCGATCATCTTCCCGCGCACCAGCGAGGCGCTGTACCTGTTGCAGCGGCTGCGGGACGAGGCCCACCGGTTCGCCATCACCTATCACCGCGCGAAGCGATCGAAGTCGATGACGGTGTCCGCGCTGGACAACGTCGCCGGTCTCGGCGACGTGCGCCGGAAGGCACTGATCCGGCATTTCGGATCGGTGGCGGCCCTGCGCCGGGCCGACGTCGATGAGGTGCTGGCGGTTCCGGGTCTGGGCCGGCGGACGGCGGAGGCGGTGGTGGCCGCGCTGGCCGGGCCGCCCACCGGCGTAGCCGCACCGGCTCGGACCGGGCCGCCGACGCCGGGGCAGCCATTGCCGGCCGACCAAACGCGGCCGTCACGCACGGCAACCGAGGCAAACCCGATACCGTCAACGGGCACGCAGGAAACCGCCGCTCCGGTCAACGGAATCGGCGATGGGGTACGGGGAGGGGCCTGAGATGGGCGAAACAACCGGCGGTGGATCGATCGGGGATGATTCCGGCGTCCAGACCGCGCCCGCGGACGCCGAACACGAAGCGGGAATTCAGGTTGCCATCGTCTCCGGGCTGTCCGGGGCCGGTCGGTCGACGGCCGCCAAGTGCCTGGAGGACCTCGGCTGGTTCGTGGTCGACAACCTGCCTCCCGAGTTGATCACCACGATGGTCGACCTGGGGTCGCGGACCAGCGGCGATGTCACCCGGATCGCCATCGTGCTGGACGTCAGGTCGCGGGCGTTCACGCACGATCTGGCCGAGGTGATCAAGGACCTCGATGCCCGCGGCTACCGGCCCAGGGTGTTGTTCCTGGAGGCCAGCGACGCCGCGCTGATCCGCCGGTACGAGTCGAACCGGCGCTCGCACCCGCTGCAGGGCGGCGGCCGGCTGGCCGACGGCGTCGCCGCCGAGCGAGCCGTGCTGGAGCCGCTGCGGCAGGAGGCCGACGTCGTCGTCGACACCTCCGAGCTCTCCGTTCACCAGTTGCGGGCGGAGGTGGAGCGGGCCTTCGCGCACACCTCCGCGGAGCGGAAGTCGTCGCTGACCGTGGTGTCGTTCGGGTTCAAGTACGGGTTGCCGCTGGACGCGGACCTGGTCATCGACATGCGTTTCCTGCCGAACCCGCACTGGATACCGGAGCTGCGCGACCACACCGGCAAGGATCAGGACGTCTCCGACTACGTGCTGTCGCAGGAAGGGCGCCACCGAATTCCTCGACCGGTACGTCGAGCTGATCGACCTGATCAGCGGTGGCTACAAGCGCGAAGGAAAGCGTTACCTCACCCTGGCGGTCGGCTGCACCGGCGGCAAGCACCGCAGCGTCGCGGTCGCCGAGGAGCTCCGCCGCCGGCTCCAGGGCGACTCGCTGACCGTTCAGGTGGTCCATCGCGATCTGGGCAGGGAGTAGTGACCCAACCGCCGGGCACGTCCGGCCGGCCGAAGGTGGTCGCGCTGGGCGGCGGTCACGGGCTGCACGTCATGCTCGGTGCGCTGGTCCGCCTGAACGTGGACATCACGGCCGTGGTCACGGTCGCCGACGACGGCGGGTCGTCGGGCCGGATCCGCCGGGAGGTGCCCGGCGTCGTTCCGCCCGGGGACCTGCGGATGGCGCTGTCCGCGCTGGCCGAGCCGGACCCCACCGGGCGGCTGTGGAGCGCGACGTTCCAGCATCGCTTCCGCGGCGAGGGCGCGCTGACCGGCCACCCGGTCGGCAACATCGTGCTGATCGGGCTGATCCAGGTGCTGGGTGATCCGGTCGCCGCGCTGGACGCTGCCGGGGCCATGCTGGGCGCCCGCGGCCGGGTGCTGCCGATGTGCTGCGAGCCGCTGGACATCGTCGCCGAGGTGGAGGGCCTGGACGAGGATCCAACCGCGGTGCGCCGGATCCGCGGCCAGGTCGCGGTGGCCACCACGGTCGGGCAGGTGCGCAGCGTTGCCCTGGAGCCGACCACCGCGAAGGCCTGCCCGCAGGCCCTGGCCGCGATCGCCGACGCCGATCTGATCACCTTCGGCCCCGGCTCCTGGTTCACCAGCGTGCTGCCGCACCTGATGCTGCCCGACATGGCGGAGGCCATCACCACCAGCCGGGCCAGCCGGCTGGTGGTCCTGAACCTCGCGGCCCAACAGGGCGAGACGGAGGGATTCTCGCCGGAGCAGCACCTGGACGTACTCTCAGCACACGCCCCGAACCTTCGGGTCGATTCCGTGCTCGCTGACCGCGCGTCCGTCGCGCTGCCGCAGCGGTTGGCGTCGGCCGCGACCCGGTTGGGGGCGCAGTTGGATCTGCACGACGTCGCCGTCCCCGGAACCGCACGTCACGACCCGAGCAAGCTGTCGGTGTCCCTGGCCGCGGTCCTGGAAAGAGCAATGCTGGACAGGGCAGTCCGGGAAAACGCACTTCGGGAAAAGGCATTGGCCGACGGGTACCAGGTGCCCGCGTTGGGGGAGTCCCAAAAGTGATTGATATAGCCATGGTCGACAGGGTTGTGACTGACAAGGCAATAACTGACAACACCGTAATGAACACCGCAGCGACGCACACCGCAGTGACGGACAGGGAGTGCCCGGGATGGCGATGACAGCCACCGTGAAGGACGAACTCAGCCGGGTGGCGGTGAGCAAGGTGTCGGCCCGCAAGGCGGAGGTCTCCGCGTTGCTCCGGTTCGCCGGCGGGCTGCACATCGTCGCCGGCCGGGTGATCGTCGAGGCGGAACTGGACACCGGAGCGGTGGCCCGCCGGTTGCGCAAGGAGATCGGCGAGCTGTACGGGCACGTCGCGGACGTGCAGGTGCTCGCCGCCTCCGGGTTGCGCAAGGGCACCCGGTACGTGGTGCGGGTGGTGGCCGGCGGTGACTCGCTGGCCAGGCAGACCGGCCTGATCGACCAGCGTGGCCGGCCCGTTCGCGGGTTGCCGCCGCAGATCGTCGCCGGTTCGGTCGAGCGACGCCGAGGCGGCGTGGCGGGGCGCTTTCCTGGCTCACGGGTCGTTGACCGAACCCGGTCGCAGCGCCTCGCTCGAGGTGACCTGTCCCGGGCCCGAGGCGGCGTTGGCGCTGGTCGGCGCGGCCCGCCGGATGGGCATCGCGGCGAAGGCCAGGGAGGTGCGCGGCGCCGACCGGGTGCTGGTCCGGGACGGCGACGCGATCGCCGCCCTGCTGACCCGGTTGGGTGCGCACTCCTCGATGCTGGCCTGGGAGGAGCGCCGGATGCGCCGCGAGGTCAGGGCCACCGCCAACCGGCTGGCCAACTTCGACGACGCGAACCTGCGCAGGTCCGCCCGCGCCGCGGTCGCGGCCTCGGCCCGGGTGGAGCGGGCGCTGGACATTCTCGGCGACGAGGCGCCCGATCACCTGAGCCAGGCAGGCCGGCTGCGGATCGCGCACGGTCAGGCGTCGCTGGAGGAGTTGGGCCAGCTGGCCGACCCGCCGATGACCAAGGACGCGGTGGCCGGCCGGATCCGGCGGCTGCTGACGATGGCCGACAAGCGGGCCGCCGACCTGGGCATCCCGGATACCGAGTCCGCGGTCACCGCGGACATGTTGGACAGCTGAACGGATTCAGCTGCCCAGCTGAACGGATTCAGCGCACCGGTCGACGTCGTGTTGAGGGTCCACGGCCGGCGGGCGCCGTCGGGTACGCAACTGGTGTGCGACCGCGGCCGGACAATAGACCCGACGCCAACATGTGAGTCCCCGGGCCGACGAGCCGGGCCGCTGCCCTGCCGATACAGTGATGCCGTCGTCGCCCTCCGTGTGGTGGGCGGTGTCACTTGATCGATCCCGTCCGGGTCAGCAGGACCCTGATTGGGAAATTCCCTGAGGAGGGCTGACAGACGTGACTGTGCGCGTCGGAGTGAACGGTTTCGGTCGTATCGGCCGGAACTACTGGCGAGCGGTTGACTCGCTCGATCACGACATCGAGATTGTCGCCGTCAACGACCTGACGGACACCAAGACCCTCGCCCATCTACTGAAGTACGACTCGGTCATGGGCAAACTGCCGTATGACGTCTCGGCCGGCGACGGGGTCATCACCGTCGACGGCAAGGACATCAAGGTCCTGTCGAATCGCGATCCCGGCTCGCTGCCGTGGAGCGATCTTGGCGTCGACATCGTCATCGAGTCCACCGGGTTCTTCACCAAGGCTGCGGATGCCGGCAAGCACATCTCGGCCGGCGCGAAGAAGGTCATCATCTCGGCGCCCGCCAACGACGAGGACCTGACCGTGGTCGTCGGGGTGAACGACGACAAGTACGACGGATCCCAGAACATCCTGTCCAACGCGTCGTGCACCACGAACTGCGTTGCGCCGATGGCCAAGGTGCTGCACGAGAACTTCGGGCTGGTGCAGGGCCTGATGACCACGATTCACGCCTACACCAACGACCAGGTGATCCTGGACTTCCCGCACAAGGATCTCCGCCGCGCGCGGGCCGCCGCGATCAACATCATCCCGACCACCACCGGCGCCGCCAAGGCGACCGCCCTGGTGCTGCCGGAACTCAAGGGCAAGCTGCACGGTTACGCCCTGCGGGTGCCGGTGCCGACCGGTTCGGTGACCGACCTGACCGTCGAACTGGAGAAGTCCACCACCGTCGACGAGGTCAACGCGGCCTTCAAGGCGGCGTCGGAATCCGGCTCGCTGGCCGGCCGGCTGGTCTACTCGACCGATCCGATCGTCTCCACCGACATCGTCGGGGCGCCGGCGTCGTGCACCTTCGACGCGCCGCTGACCATCGCGCTCGGCGGCAACTTCTTCAAGATCGTCGGTTGGTACGACAACGAATGGGGCTACTCGAACCGGCTGGCGGACTTCACCGCCATCGTCGGCGGCAAGCTGTAGGTCCTGTTGGTCGCGGGTGGCGCCTGTCGGGAGTTTCCGGCCTGGGCGTCACCCGCGCACCATCTGCGGCCACCGTCCAACTCCCGATGCGCGGCGCTCTGCTCGGCGACCCCGCATGCCCGGACCATCGACCACCGCGTCGATTTCCAGAAGCCCTACCCGCCAAGGAGTGTCGCGTGCAAACCCTCGACGATCTGCTGGCCGCCGGCGTTGCCGGCCGCACCGTGCTGGTCCGTTCCGACCTCAACGTTCCACTCGACGGCAGCGTCATCACCGACGACGGCCGGATCAAGGCCTCGCTGCCGACCCTGCAGGCCCTCGTGCTCGGCGGGGCCAAGGTGGTGGTGACCGCGCACCTCGGCCGCCCGAAGGGCGCGCCGGAGGCGAAGTACTCGCTGGCCCCGGCGGCGGAACGGCTCGGTGAGCTGCTCGGCAGCACCGTCCCGCTGGCGACCGACCTGGTCGGTCCGTCCGCGCAGCAAACCGTGGCCGCTCTGGCGCCCGGCGGCATCGCCATGCTGGAGAACGTCCGGTTCGACGCCCGGGAAACCTCGAAGGACGAGGCCGAGCGCGGCGCGCTGGCCGACGATCTGGTCGGCATCGTCGGCGCCGATGCGGCCTTCGTCTCCGACGGCTTCGGCGTCGTGCACCGCAAGCAGGCCTCGGTGTACGAGATCGCGAAGAAGCTGCCGCACTACGCCGGCTACCTGGTATCCGCGGAGACCGCGGTGCTCAAGAAGCTGACCGTCGACCCGGACCGGCCGTACGCGGTGATCCTCGGCGGGTCGAAGGTGTCGGACAAGCTCGGGGTGATCACCTCGCTGCTGCCCAGGGTCGACTCGCTGCTGATCGGCGGCGGGATGGCCTTCACCTTCCTGGCGGCCCAGGGGCACGGCGTCGGCGCCTCCCTGCTGCAGGAGGACCAGATCGAGGTGTGCAAGAACCTGCTGGCCGAGAACGGCGACAAGATCGTGCTGCCAACCGATGTGGTGATCGCCGACGCGTTCTCGGCGGACGCGGCCGTCCAGATCGTCAGCGCGGACGCCATCATCGACGGCTGGCTGGGCCTGGACATCGGCCCGGAAAGCGCGGCGACGTTCTCCGAGATCGCGGCGAAATCGGCCACCGTCTTCTGGAACGGCCCGATGGGCGTCTTCGAGCTCAGCCCGTTCGCGGACGGCACCCGCGCGGTGGCCGAGGCGATCTCCGCCTCACCCTCGTTCTCCGTGGTCGGCGGCGGCGACTCCGCCGCGGCCGTTCGCATTCTCGGTGTCGACGAATCCGGCTTCACCCACATCTCGACCGGCGGTGGCGCGTCCCTGGAGTTCCTCGAGGGCAAAGAGCTCCCCGGCCTGGCAGTCCTGGAGGCATAGATAGTTATGACGAAAACCGCCCGTAAACCCCTGATTGCCGGCAACTGGAAGATGAACCTCAACCATCTCGAGGGCATCGCGCTGGTGCAGAAGATCGCGTTCACCCTGCCGGACAAGTACCTCAAGCACGTCGAGGTGGCCGTCATCCCGCCGTTCACCGCGCTGCGGTCGGTGCAGACCCTGATCGAGGCCGACAAGCTGGGCCTGGCCTACGGCGCCCAGGACCTGTCCGCGAACGACTCCGGCGCCTACACCGGCGAGATCTCCGGCAGCATGCTGGCCAAGCTGGGCTGCACCTACGTGCTGGTCGGCCACTCGGAGCGCCGGGAGTACCACAACGAGTCGGACGAGCTGCTGGCCAAGAAGGTCAACGCCGCCTACCGGCACGGGCTGATCCCGCTGCTCTGCTTCGGTGAGGGCCTGGAGGTCCGCGAGGCCGGCAACCAGGTGCAGCATTCGGTCGACCAGATGCTGGCCGCGATGGTCGACGTGACACCCGAGCAGGCCACCAGCATCGTGCTGGCCTACGAGCCGGTCTGGGCCATCGGCACCGGTCGGGTGGCCACCCCGGCCGACGCCCAGGAGGTGTGCGGCGCCGCTCGCGCCGCGTTGGCCGAGAAGTACGGCGCGGAGATCGCCGACGGCATCCGGATCCTGTACGGCGGTTCGGTGAAGTCGGGGAACGTCTCGGAGATCACCGCGCAGCCCGACGTCGACGGTGCGCTGGTCGGCGGGGCATCGCTGGACGGCACCGAGTTCGCCAACCTCGCCGCGAACGCCGTCGGCGTCCTGCCCTGACCCGGCCCCAGCTCACCGCACGGCCGTGGCGGTGGACCCAACGCCCGGCTGGATCCGGTCCGCGCGAGTGGCGTGACGGCGGCGTGACCGGACCGTCCGGTCTGCCGGGTTAGACTCGATGCCGACCGAGGTCCAACCGGGCGTTTGTGCTGTGCCCGAGCCGACCACCAGTGACTGAGCAAGGCAAATATGACAATCTTTCTCGACATCCTGCTGGTGATCACCAGCCTGGCGCTGATGGCCCTGATCCTGCTGCACCGCGGCAAGGGTGGCGGGCTGTCGTCGCTGTTCGGTGGCACCATGCAGTCGTCACTGTCGGGGTCGTCGGTGGTGGAGAAGAACCTGGACCGGCTGACGCTGTTCGTGGCGGCCATCTGGGCGATCTCGATCGTCGGCGTCGGGTTGTTGTTGAAGGTCGGGGCCTGAACCCGCGCGCGTTCGGATGTGCTGCCCCTTCGGGGCGGGCCGGAGCGCAGCGGGCTCACCATTCAGCGTTGGGAACAGGCAGGTCGACATGGCGGGTGGCAATCCGATCCGGGGATCACGGATCGGCGCAGGACGAATGGGCGAGTCGGATCGCGGGGAGTCCGCACCTCGCCATCGACTCGAGTTCTACTGCGCCAACGGGCACACGACCAGGCTCGCGTTCGCGATGGACGCCGAGATCCCGGACACCTGGGACTGCCCGAGCTGTGGGCTCCCCGCGGGGCAGGATCGCCAGACCCCGCCGCCCGCGCCCAGGGTGGAGCCGTACAAGTCGCACCTTGCCTATGTGAAGGAACGGCGCACCGAGGAAGACGGCGAGGCCCTGCTGAACGAGGCGCTGGCCAGGATCGCGGACAAGCGCACCCCGCACGTCTGATCCGGCGCATCTGCTGGCTACAGAACCTTCAACATCCGGGTGTTGCCCAGGGTGTTCGGCTTGACGTACGGCAGGTCCAGGAACTCGGCGACGCCCCGGTCGTAGGACGAGCGCAGCTCCGCGTACGCCTCCCGGGACAGGTCGAGCTCCCTGATCGGCTCGAACCCCAACGACCGGAAGAACTCCACCTCGAAGGTCAGCACGAACAGCCGGTGCAGCCCAAGATGTTTGGCCTGTTCGATGATTTCGGTGCACACCGCCCGCCCGACGCCATGCCGGCGGGCCGCCGGGTCGGTCGCCACGGTGCGGATCTCCCCGAGGTCCTCCCACAGCACGTGCAAAGCACCGCAGCCGACCACGACCCCACCCTGCTCCGCCACCCAGAATTCGGTGACGTCTTCGAACAGGTTGGCCAGCGTCTTCTGCAGCAGGATCGGCCCCGCATAGGCGTCGACGAGCGACTTGATCTGGCGGACGTGGCCGACCTTCGCCCGATGCACCGTCAGCTCGGGTGGGTCGTCAACAGTCACGGCGACCAACGATAGTGGCCGGGCCGCGTCGACCTCGGCGGGGATCCGGGTGAGCGACGGGGAACCAGCGCACGCGTCGATTCCGGTTTGGGGTCCGCCGCCGACTAGGGTGAGCAAGTGTCCGCCGTGTCCTCCGATTCCGTCGCGCCCCCAGCGGCAGCGACGCCGAGGGCGGATCAGCTGCCGAGCGGGCCAGCCGGCACCCGGGTGAATCTGCTGACCCTGGGCTGCGCGCGCAATGAGGTGGATTCCTCCGAGATCGCCGGGCGGCTGCAGGTCGGTGGGTACCAACTGGTGGCGGAACCGGCCGGTGCGGATGTCGTCGTGGTCAACACCTGCGCATTCGTGGCCAGCGCCAAGAAGGACTCCATCGACACGATCCTCGCCGTCGCCGACACCGGGGCCAAGGTGGTCGCAGTCGGCTGCCTTGCCGAACGCTACGGCGCCGAACTCGCCGCCGCGTTGCCCGAGGCCGATGCGGTGCTGGGTTTCGATTCCTACCCCGACCTGGCGGAGTTGCTCGGGGACGTGCTGGACGGTCACCGGCCGGCCGCGCACACGCCCGTCGATCGCCGGCTGCTGCTGCCGATCACGCCCGCGCTGCGTCCATCTGCGGCCGCGACGGTCTCGCTGCCTGGGCACGCTCCGGCGTCCGGACCGACACTGCTGCGCACCTTGCTGCACAGCGGCCCGGTTGCCCCGCTGAAGATCGCATCCGGCTGCGACCGGCGCTGCACGTTCTGCGCGATCCCGTCGTTCCGTGGCGCCTTCGTCTCCAGGCCGGTCGACGAGATCGTCGCCGAGGCGCGGTGGCTGGCCGGGCAGGGTGTCCGGGAGATCGTGCTGGTCAGCGAGAATTCGACGTCCTTCGGCAAGGACCTGCCCGGTGAACGGCAACTGGAGGACCTGCTGGCGGCACTCGCCGCGGTCCCCGGCATCCTCCGGGTCCGGCTGTCCTATCTGCAGCCTGCGGAGACCAGGCCGTGGCTGATCGAGGCGATCGCGAACATCGACGGCGTCGCCGACTACTACGACATGTCCTTCCAGCACGCCTCCGAACCCGTGCTGCGCCGGATGCGCCGGTACGGCTCGCGGGCGTCCTTCCTCGGATTGGTCGATCAGATCAGGGCCGCGTCGCCGGAGGCCGGCATCCGGTCGAACGTCATCGTCGGCTTCCCGGGGGAGACCGAGGCCGACCTCGCCGAACTCGAGGCGTTCCTGATCGGCGCCCGGATGGACGCCGTCGGCGTCTTCGGCTACTCGGACGAGGACGGCACCGCCGCCGCCGACCTGCCGGACAAGCTCGACGATGACGTCATCGCAGCGCGGGTCGAACGGGTGACATCACTGGTCGAGGAGCTGACCGCGCAGCGTGCCGAGGACCGCATCGGGACCGAGATGCTGGTGCTGGTGGATGCGGCGGAGCCGAACGACGCAGCGGCGGACGCGGTTCCCGAAACGCCGTTCACCGGCCGCGGACCGCACCAGGCGCCGGAGGTGGACGGCTGCGTCAGCATTGTCGGGGCCAACGGCCTGCCGGCCGGGGTGCTCCGGCCGGGCGATCTGGTGCGCTGCCTGATCACCGGGAGCGACGGCATCGACCTGATCGCGACGCCGCTCGAGGTGCTGGACTGCGTACCCGGCGATGCGGTCCTTGCCGAGCGGTTATGACCGAACGGCCGCCACCACCGGTGTCGCTGGTGAATCTGCCCAACGCGTTGACCGTGCTGCGGTTGATCCTGGTTCCGGTGTTCCTGCTGGCCCTGTTCGCCGAGGGCGGACACGACACGACCTGGCGGTGGATCGCCTGGGCGATCTTCGCGATCGCCGCCATCACCGATCGGTATGACGGCCACATCGCCCGCAAACGCGGCCAGGTCACCGATTTCGGCAAGATCGCCGACCCGATCGCCGACAAGGCGCTGACCGGATCGGCGCTGATCGGTCTGTCCATGCTGGGCGACCTGCAGTGGTGGGTCACGTTGGTCATCCTGATCAGGGAGGTCGGCATCACGCTGCTGCGCTTCGCCGTGCTCCGGTACGGGGTGATCTCGGCCAGTCCCGGGGGCAAGGCGAAGACGTTCGTGCAGATCATCGCCATCGGGCTGTACATCCTGCCGCTGCCGGACAGCCTGTACTGGGTCAAGGCGATCGCCATGGGCCTGGCGGTGCTGCTCACCGTCGGCACCGGAATCGACTACGTCGCACGGGCGTGGCACGTCTACGCGCGGGCGAAAGCCCGCAACGTCGACCGACCGCCGGCGGCCGGTCCGGGATGACCGGATCCGTCTCGGCCCGAGCGCTCGCGCCCTGGCCGACATGACCGAGCTCGCGGCCGTCGTCGGCGTGCCGACCGCCGCGCTGACCGATCTCATCGCCGCGCTCACCGCCCGCCGACTCACCGTGGCCACCGCGGAATCGCTCACCGGCGGGTTGCTGGCCGCCGTGTTGACCGAGATTCCCGGGTCCAGCGCCGTGGTCCGCGGTGGGCTCGTGGTGTACGCCACCGAGCTGAAACATCAGCTGGCCGACGTCGACGCCGAGCTGTTGGCGAAGCTCGGACCGGTGGATCCGCAGGTGGCGGCCGCGCTGGCGGACGGGGCGCGGCGGCGGTGCGGTGCCGGCATCGGGATCGGTCTGACCGGGGTCGCCGGTCCCGACCCGCAGGACGGGGTGCCGGTGGGAACGTGGTTCTGTGCCGTTTCCGGGCCGGGGGAGCACCGCTCGGAACGACATGGGAGCCCGCACACCATTACCGAAAGTGACCTGGACGACACGAGTGATGCGGCCCGCCGCGGCCGGATCCGCGCGGCGGCCGTCCGCGGGGCGCTGGACCTGCTGACGAACATTGCCGCAACGCATTCGTAACCGCCTGGTGACCCGATCATTGGAACATCACTGGCACAGTCCACGTTGGGATGAATGACTGAGTAAGGGCCCCTGTCCCGCCGGTAGCACGCTGTAACGTGGAGGCTGTCACCGGCAGCGATGGAGCAAGCAGCAGGACCGCAGTTCGGCCGGTCGGCACCAAACCCGATCGACAGCGTTTCCGGTGAAAGAAACCGTTCGGCACTGCGCCGGGCGGTGCAGGACAATCGAGGATCAGTGCAAGGCACAGCTCGGCAACCGGCATTCGACGGCAGAAAGGAGGTGCGACATGCTCCTGCGTAACGCACTGGGAGATACATTGCGCCACGCTCGGACCAGGCAGAACAGAACGCTGCGCGACGTGTCGACAGCGGCGAATGTTTCGCTGGGGTACCTCTCCGAGGTGGAGCGGGGCCGCAAGGAAGCGTCCAGCGAACTACTGGCATCCATCTGCGACGCCCTTGATCTGGAACTGTCGGACCTCCTGGACTCCGTCAGCCGGACCATGCGTACCGATGCGCCGGCCGACAAGAGCGGCGTCATCAAGCATTCGGTGAAGACCGGACTCGAAGGCGCAGGCCGGCAACGGATGAGCGGCTTGGAGTCCACCAACATCGACCCGACGCTGCGGATCGTGGTGCCCTACGGCTCGACCAGGCCGGGCGCGCCAGTCGGCTGAGGTTCTTTGTCCGACGCGGTCTCACCCCGACGCGGTCTCACCGGCTGTGCGCGTGAGCGTGGCCAGCGCCGACATTGCTCGGGCCGCTGCGTCCACCGGCACGAAGAGATGGTCGTGATGGAATCCGGCGATCACGTTGCACGAGATGCCCTCCCGGGTGAGCGCCGTGGCCACCGCGGCGGTCAATCCCACCGCGTCCAACGCTGACGACACCATCAGGGTGATCCAGCGGCAGGCAAAGCCCGCCAGGCCGGCGGCATCGGCCTCGGTCGGCCGGCAGCACCAGGGTCAGGCCCTCCGCCTCCGCCACCGTCGCCACCGGGTGCAGGCCCGCGGGTACGTCGACGCCGGCCCGCACCGTGCAGAACCGGTACTCGCCGTCGTGCAGCACCGGCGCCATCGTGACCAACAGGATCCGCAGGTCGCGGACCGGCTCGCGCCTGACGTAGCTGACGAACGCGTAGCCGTCGGCGTCCTCCCGGTCGGCCTCCTGCCAGCGCGCCGGGTCGATGTCGGGGAACCGGGTGTCGCCGGGTACGTCGGCGTCGACGTGGGTGAGCTCCAGCCGATCCGCCCGGCCGATGGTCTGCCGGTAGATGTCGCCGCCGCCGACCACCAGCACCGGCGCGTGATCGGGTGCCCGCCCGTCGCTCCCGTCGAGGGCCAGGTCGACGGCCTCGTCGACGGAGTGCGCCACCGTCACGCCCGGTGCGCTCCAGCCCGCGTCCCGGGTGACCACGATCGTCCGGCGGCCCGGCAGCGCGCGACCGATCGAGTCGTAGGTGCGCCGGCCCATGATCATCGGGTGGCCCATGGTGAGGGCCTTGAACCGCTTCAGGTCCGCCGGCAGATGCCACGGCAGGCCGCCGTCAGCGCCGATGGTGCCGTTCCTGGCCACCGCGGCGATCAGCGTGATGCTCGGCCGGGCGGGCGTTGTGGGTGGAGCGGGCGGCGCGGGTGGGTCGGGCGTCATACCGCGATCGGCGCCTTGATCAGCGGGTAGGGGTCGTAGTTCAGGATCCGGATGTCGTCGGCGGTGAAGTCGTCGATCTCGGTGATGCCCGGTGTCAGCTCCAGCGTCGGCAACGGCCGCGGCGTCCGGGTCAGTTGCAGCCGGGCCTGCTCGAGGTGGTTCGAATACAGGTGCGCGTCGCCCAGCGTGTGCACGAACTCGCCGGGCCGCAGCCCGACCACCTGGGCCATCATCTGGGTCAGCAGGGCGTACGACGCGATGTTGAACGGCACGCCCAGGAAGACGTCGGCGGAGCGCTGGTAGAGCTGGCAGGACAGCGCGCCGTCTGCGACATAGAACTGAAACATGGTGTGGCACGGGGGCAGCGCCATCTCGGACACCTCGGCGACGTTCCAGGCCGACACGATGTGCCGGCGGGAATCCGGGTTGGTCCGGAGCGAGCTGACCACAGCGGCGATCTGGTCGATATGACGGCCGTCCGGGGCCGGCCAGGACCGCCACTGGTGGCCGTACACCGGGCCGAGCTCACCCTCCGCGTCGGCCCACTCGTCCCAGATGCTGACCCCACGCTCCTGCAGCCAGCGGACGTTGGTCGAGCCCTGCAGGAACCACAGCAACTCCACCACGACCGACCGGACGTGCACCTTCTTGGTGGTCAACAGCGGAAATCCGGCGGACAGATCGAACCGCATCTGGTGTCCGAAGACGCTGCGGGTACCGGTGCCGGTGCGGTCGGTCTTGACCGCCCCGGTGGTCAGGATGCGGTCCATCAGGTCCAGGTACTGCTGCATGGCACCAGCTTAGGATCCTGGCACCCCGCGTCCCGACCGGACACCCGGCCACGCGCCTACCATTGGGGACACAGAATCATGTCGCCGCGAAGAAGGTGGGGCAGACATGGATACGTTGCTGATCATCATCGTGATCGTGCTGGGGATCGTGGCGCTGGTATCGGGCCTGAGCGCGCGGACCATCAAGCAATACGAGCGGGGGCTGGTCTTCCGGTTCGGCAAGCTGCGGGGTGGTGAGCGCGGTCCGGGCCTGACGACGATCGTGCCGTTCGTCGACAAGCTGAAAAAGATCAACATGCAGATCGTGACGATGCCCGTCCCGGCCCAGGACGGCATCACCAAGGACAACGTCACGGTCAGCGTCGATGCCGTCGTCTACTTCCGGGTGATCGACCCGGTGCTGGCCACGGTCAACGTGCAGAACTACCCGTTCGCCGTCTCCCAGGTCGCGCAGACATCACTGCGCTCGGTGATCGGCAAGAGCGAGCTGGATGACCTGTTGTCGAACCGGGAGCGGCTCAACCAGGGGCTTGAGTTGATGATCGACAGCCCGGCGCTGGAGTGGGGCATCCACATCGACCGGGTGGAGATCAAGGACGTCTCGCTGCCCGAGGCGATGAAGCGCTCGATGTCCCGGCAGGCGGAGGCGGAACGCGAACGCCGCGCCAGGGTGATCTCCGCGGAGGGCGAGCTGCAGGCGTCGGAAAAGCTGTCGCAGGCCGCGGCCGCGATGGCCGACACCCCCGGCGCGCTGCAGCTGCGGCTGCTGGAGACCATCGTCTCCGTCGCCGCGGAGAAGAACTCCACCCTGGTGTTGCCGTTCCCGGTCGAGCTGCTGCGGTTCCTGGAGCGCAACTCACCGCCGGCGGCGGATGCGGCCGTTGCCCCTGCCTCGCCCGCAACGACTCCGGCCGCGGAAGCGGCCGTTGCCCCGGGCCCGCCGGCCACGACCAACGGGGTTGCCTCACCGCCCGCCGCGGGGATGCTGGCGAACTGATTCGCCTGAACAAGAGATGAAACACGCCGGCTCCGCCGGTTCATCTGCGCGACACATCGCGGCCCTAGCTTCACCACGGTCAGCGTTTCTGCGCCGTCGCTGCGGTCCAGGCTGGTTGCTCCGCCCGGAGACGCGAACGGCCCAACCAGCCGGGAGACCGCATGACCGCGTCCGTGAAAACCCGTCCAGTGCTGAAGCATCCGGTGGACCAGGTGCCTCCGGTACCCAAGCTCGCCCTGTACGGCCTGCAACACGTGATGGCGTTCTACGCCGGCGCGGTGCTGGTGCCGATCCTGGTCGCCAGCGCACTTGGTCTGTCCGGCGACCAGCTGATCCACCTGATCAACGCGGACCTGTTCACCTGCGGCATCGCCTCGATCATCCAGTCGGTGGGCTTCTGGAAGGTCGGGGTCCGGCTGCCGCTGCTGCAGGGCGTGACGTTTGCCGGTGTGGCCCCGATGATCGCCATCGGAGTGGCCGCCGGTGGCGGCACCGACGGCCTTGTCGTCATCTACGGCGCCGTCATCGTCGCCGGGTTGGTGACGTTCTTCGTCGCGCCCTACTTCGGCAAGATCCTGCGGTTCTTCCCACCGGTGGTCACCGGTTCGGTGATCACCATCATCGGCATCACGTTGTTGCAGGTCGCCGCCAACGACGCCATCGACACCGGCACGTTCGACGACACCGGGAACCGGATCCTCGACCCGACCGACCCCAAATTGCTGGCGTACTCGCTCGGCACCCTCGCGTTGATCGTGCTGATCCAGCGATTCTTCAAGGGCTTCATCGCCAGCATCGCCGTGTTGATCGGCCTGGTCGTCGGGACCGCCGTGGCCTACTTCATGGGCGACGCGCATTTCGGTGACGTGGCCTCGCAGCCGTGGGTGGGCGTCACCACCCCGTTCTACTTCGGTTGGCCGAAGTTCTCCATCGCCGCCATCATCTCGATGCTGGTGGTCATGCTGATCACCGCCGTGGAGACCACCGGCAGCGTGTACGCGACGGGTGAGATCGTCGGTAAGAGGATCAAGAAGGACGACGTGCCGCGGGCCCTGCGGGCCGATGGGCTGGCGACCACCATCGGCGGCATCATGAATTCGTTCCCGTACACCTGCTTCTCCGAGAACGTCGGCCTGGTGCGGCTCACCCAAGTCAAGAGCCGCTGGGTGATCGCCGCGGCCGGCGGCATCATGATCATCCTCGGCGTACTGCCCAAGACGGCCGCGATCGTGGCCGGCATCCCGCACTCCGTCCTCGGCGGGGCCGCGCTGGCGCTGTTCGCGACGGTGGCGGTGGTCGGCATCCAGTCGCTCGGAAAGGTGGACTTCAACGACCACCGCAACATGGTCATCGTCAGTACCAGCCTCGGCATCGCGATGTTCGTGACGTTCGCGCCCGGCGTCCAGGGCGCGCTGCCGGATTGGGCGTCGATTCTGTTCGGCAGTGGCATCACGGCGGGCAGTTTCACCGCCATCGGTTTGAACATCCTGTTCTTCCACGTCGGCAAGAGCTACGGCCCGGCGGTGGCCGGCAGCCCCGGCGGCGGCGTCATCCGGCTGGACCAGGTCAACGAGATGGACGAACATGAATTCGCCGAGACGTTCGGCGGTCTCGTGCAGGGCTCGCCGTGGGCCGTCGAGCGGGCGTTCGAACAGCGGCCGTTCGCCGACACCCTCGCGCTTGCGCGCCGCGTTCCAGGACGCGCTGCTCACCGGCAGCAGCCAGGAGCAGCAGGAACTGATCAAGTCCTACCCCGACCTGGGCAGCGAGAACGAGATCGGGCAGGACACCGCGCAGGACCACGCGATGGCCGGGCTGAGCAACCTCGACGAGGACGAGCGGGCCGAAGTCGTGGAGATCGCAGGAGAGTACAAGCAGAAGTTCGGCTTCCCGTTCATCGTCTGCGCGCGGGAGATCGACAGCTACCAGAAGGTGGTCGACCTTGGCTGGTCGCGGATGGCCAACTCGTCGACCATCGAGCACTCGACCGCGCTGATCGAGATCGCGAAGATCGCCAACTACCGGTTTGACGACCTGGTCGCCGACGCCAACCCGATCGCTACCGCCCGGACGCTGCGGTACCAGGAGGCGTATCGGCGCTGACGGGGTGGCTGGCGTAGGGTCGCTGGATGTCCGGAACCGGCAGCAAAGATGATCCCTGGCAGCTCACCACGCCGCCGGGCACGTCCGGCTACTCGATCTATCGCGATGACAGCAAAGAGCCGCCGATCCTGGTGTGCCAGGTCGGCAAGACGACGCTGACCTACCAGGCCCGCGCCATCGACGACCTGCGCGCAATGCTGGTCGAGGCGGGGGACTGGGTGCCACTCGGCGGTGCGGACGAGCAGAAGCCCGCGCCCGCCGGTTCGGTCGAAGCCTGGGGCCGGTCCGAGGAGAACCCGGTCGGCGGCTGGTACGGCCTGAAGAAGGGCCTGCGCGGCCGGTTCGGGGTCTACATCCCGCCTCTGCTGGAGGCGCTCGGTCTGGCCGAGGTCGAGCACAATCCACGGAACAACCGGATGCGGGCACTATAGGTCGTGTCTGGCACGGTGGTCGACCGGGCCTGCTCAGACTGTGTGGTGGCAGTGTTTCTCGGCGTGTTCGAATCCATCGTGGACCTGCAGCGTTGATCCAACTGTTCCAGCGCCGGTGACGATGAGTAGCACGGTCAGCGCAGTACCGAGCGCGGTTCGTCCTGGGGCGGACGACAGCAGTGCGCGGGCTCGTTGCGAGACATGCGAGGCGGCGACACACAGCACGGGCAGGGTGGTCACCGGACGGGGAGTCGGAGACGCGCGGCGCAGCGCGGACCGGATCAGGGCAGTGTTGGCCAGCGCGGCGGCGGCCGCCGTACGGTCCCCGGTGACGGCGACTGCGTCCTCGTCGGCCCAACGTTCGACGCCTAGCCGGATGGGGTCGGCCACCCGCGCGAGTGCGGGGTTGGCGGCGATCGCGATGTCAGTGGCCTCCACGTACAGGTGATGTCGATGCCGCAGGTGTGACATCTCGTGCGCGGTCAGCATTTGCCGCTCCGCCGATCCCAGGGCGCCGAACAGGTCCCTGCTGATCACCACGCAGCCCTTGACCCCAGCCAGGGTGAACGCGTCGGCTGCTCCGGTGTCGACAATGGCAATCGGACCGCCGGCGCCCCTGATCCGCCGACTGAGTCGATCGGACTGCCCCAGCACGAACACAATGCGTGCCACCCGCCAGAATGTCCGGGCGAGTAACAATGCAACGGCGGTGCCCGCCGCGACGCCGATGACCAGCGGAACCGGCAGGTTCACTGCGAGGACGTCAATCGACCAGTCGCCGGCCGCAGCGACGGCGGGCAACTGGGCGAGACCGGCAAGGGCCAGCAGCGAGAGCAACAGGCCCATCGAAGCAGCGTTGACCAGGCACCCGATGGCCAACAACGGCACGGCCACCGACGGCCTAGCGCGGTCCACCAACGAGTGGGCGAACAACGCCAACGCCCCCGTTGTGGCCAAACAGAGGACGAAGTCAGTGATGAAGATTGTCATTGGGTGCTCTTCGGTTTGGGACGACGCGAGCGTGCCAGCAGTTCGGCGAGCATTTGTTCCTCCTCTTCATCGAGTTCAGCGACGAAGCGAGCCAGTACTCCGGCACGATCACCCCCGTGGGTCAACAGATGACGCATCTGCCGCGCGGACAGGGCGTCATCGATCAAACCGGCCGGGGCCGCAGCCTCATATCGGTAGGCGCGACCTTCCAGCGTCCGGCGCAGCGCACCCTTCTCCGCCAACCGGGCCAACGTGCTCATGACGGTCGTGTAGGCCGGATCGCCGGGCAATGCGGCCTGCACCTCGGCAACCGTCACCGGTTCCGATTCGGCCGTGACGATACTGAGTACGGCCGATTCCAGATGGCCGAGCTTTGGCCCTCGCCGTTTCATCCGTTCGACCTGTGCATTCGCCCATCTTCCGGGAAAGCTCCGGCTCCTAGCGACTCGAGCCGCTGCGCAGCGACAATTCGTGGTGCGAGGTCCGGATCGTGCCGCGCCCGCTGAGCAAGCCCGACATGATCGGTCACCGACAGTGACGGTTTCCGCCCTCTCGACCCGCGCTCACCGTCTGTTCATGCTGTGTCAAGCCGGCATCCATTCTTGCGTTCTAGTCTTGTTGCATGACTAACGGCGGTCACGCGACCGATCTCGGCCGCCAACGTGCGGGACGCTTCCATGTGTATGTCCTGCGCGACCCGCGGGACGGGGCGGTCTTCCTGGTCGGCCGCGGACGAAACAGCGTCGGCCCGCCGTCCGTCGAGGACATCGCGTCGACCGACACGGCGATCATGGGTCGGGTCCGCGCAATCGGCGACGACGGTCACCGGGTGGAACGGCTCATCCTCGCCGATGAACTCACCAGCGAGGCCGAGGCCGCCACCGTCCAGCAGGCAGTGCTGTCCGCATACGAGGCAGCGCAACTCTCGCCGGCCACACTGGTCAGTGCCGCGCACCATTCGGCGGCCCCCGGCTCGTTCGGCACCCAACCGCCGGATGTGGACGCGTTCGACGATCCGCACGTCAGGCGGTTCGTCTCCGATGCGGCGGTGGAGATCGACCGCCTAACGGTGTCGCTGTCCCAGGCCGAGGCGGCGCTGGCCGCTGCACAATCCGCCGGGTTTCTCGACGCGGACCATCGCCAGCGCCTTGAATCAATGATCCTGCAACAGGAAGCGGAAATTTCCCGGCTGAATGCCACGCTCGATCGAGTCCGGGCACTGGTGGATCTTTCACAGTGGGCCGGCCGCGCAGTCGGTCCCGATGCAGGTTCGACGGTCCGCATCGACGATCTGAGCAGAGCGCTCGACTGATTCGCGGTCGCGGCAACCTCATCGTGGACGATGCGCGGGCCAATTCGGCGATGCGCCGATCCTGTCGGTGCATCATCCGCAGGTGACTTGGAGTTGGGGAGCCTGACTGCTGGTTCCACCTTCCTTGGAGTAGTACCTGGCGCCGTCGGCGCTGGTGCTCTTGATCAGCATGCTGACCGTGCCGTCGCCGGCGACCAGCTGTTTGACGTCGAACAGATAACTCGTGCTCAGGTTCACCGCGGTCGGCACACTGCCGACCTTGGTGGCCCCGGCAACCGGGGCGGTGTTCCAGGTCACGGTGGATTGGGTCCAGGTATTGGTGGTGGTCCCGTAGACGTCACCGCCGTAGGGCGATTTGTCGTCGGTGCCGTTGCCGACGGTGAGTTGCAGTTTCGCGGCGATGATCGGGCAGCCGCCGGTGCCGGCAACGGTGAATTTCAGCAGTGAGTAGTTGATCGGGCTGTTGTCCACGGTCAGCCGGCTGTTGGTGCCGAAGTTGACGGTGGGTTGGGAGGAGTCGACCGTGGCGTCGTCGGTCGGGGCGAAGGTCAACGTTCCGCCGGCGCTCGGGGTGCTGACCGTGGCGCTGGCCTTGGTCGACTCGTGGCCCGCCGCGTCCACCGCACTGACCTGATAGGTGTACGCGGTGTTCGGGGTGACGGTAGCGTCCGAATACGAGGTTGTGCCCGCGCCGACGGTGGCCAACGGCGTCGTCGCGGCCCCGTTGCGATAAATCCGGTACCCGGTCACCCCGACGTCGTCGGTGCTGGCCGCCCACGTCAGGTTCACCAGACCGCTGCTCGGCGCCGTCGCCACGAAGTTGGCCGGCTGCGTCGGCGCCGTCCCGTCGGTTGGGGCGGACCCGCAGGTGACTTGGAGTTGGGGAGCCTGACTGCTGGTTCCACCTTCCTTGGAGTAGTACCTGGCGCCGTCGGCGCTGGTGCTCTTGATCAGCATGCTGACCGTGCCGTCGCCGGCGACCAGCTGTTTGACGTCGAACAGATAACTCGTGCTCAGGTTCACCGCGGTCGGCACACTGCCGACCTTGGTGGCCCCGGCAACCGGGGCGGTGTTCCAGGTCACGGTGGATTGGGTCCAGGTATTGGTGGTGGTCCCGTAGACGTCACCGCCGTAGGGCGATTTGTCGTCGGTGCCGTTGCCGACGGTGAGTTGCAGTTTCGCGGCGATGATCGGGCAGCCGCCGGTGCCGGCAACGGTGAATTTCAGCAGTGAGTAGTTGATCGGGCTGTTGTCCACGGTCAGCCGGCTGTTGGTGCCGAAGTTGACGGTGGGTTGGGAGGAGTCGACCGTGGCGTCGTCGGTCGGGGCGAAGGTCAACGTTCCGCCGGCGCTCGGGGTGCTGACCGTGGCGCTGGCCTTGGTCGACTCGTTGCCCGCCGCGTCCACCGCACTGACCTGATAGGTGTACGCGGTCCCTGGTTGTGCGGTGTCGTCGGTGTACGCGGTCGGTGGGGTGGCGTCCGGCGGCGTCGGAGTCTGCAGTTGGGTGCCGTTCCGGTAGACGTGGTAACCCGTCACCCCGATGTTGTCGGTGCTGGCCGCCCACGTCAGGTTCACCTGACTACTGCTGGCAGCGGTCGCGGTCAGGTTGCCCGGCGCAGACGGTGGGGTGCCGTCCGGGGCACCGGTCGTGGACACCGTCGCGGCCGCGGAAGCCGGGGACACATTGCCGGCCGCATCCACCGCGACGACCGTGTAGCTGTAAGAGGTGTCGGGCGATGCCGTCGCATCGGTGAAGGACGTACCGGCCTGGTCGGCGATCTGCACCCCGTCGCGGAACAGGTGGTACCCGGTGACGCCGATGTTGTCGGTGGCACCGCTCCACGAGACGTTGATCGTGCTCGTACTGAGCGCGGTCGCCGTGACGGCGGTCGGTGGCGTCGGAGGCGTGGCGTCGGGTTCGTTGCCCGGGAAGGTGTACGTCTGGATGTCGTAGGTGCGGCCCAGCTCGTCCGTCGGCGTCACCGTCACCTGGCGCCCGCTGACGGTGACCTTGGCGAAGCCGAAGACGTGATCGTTGGTCTGCCCGGCCGGCGCCGCTCCGCAATGCGAGCCGTTGGCGCCGATCGCGTAGAGATCAAAGGTGCTGCAGCCGCTGACCGAGCCGAGCGCGGCCCCGCCGTTCCCGAATACGTAACTGACAAGTCCTGCGGTGTCGGGCTTGTTGCGCTCGTAGCCGTGCGCGTGTCCATTGAACACGATCGCGACGTTGTTCTGGTCGAGCAGCCCCTGGAGGAAGCCGTTGCTGCCCGAGGAAAATATCCGACGGTTGGCCGCTGGAGTCGGCGAACAGCGGGTAATGCCAGAAGGCGAACTTCAACGCGTTGGGGTGGGCCGCCAGATCGGCCTGCAGCCACTGGTATTCCGCCGAGGTCGGCAACCAATGGGCGTCGCGATCGTTTTGGTAGACCGAACCGGCGCCGAAGTTCTGGTCAGCCCAGGAGGCTGTGAGCATGTACAGCCGGGTGTTTCCGGCGTCCACCGCGTACCACATGCTCGGATACGTCGCCGGGTTCGAACCGTTGATCGCCGGGTAAGGCTCCATGACATATTTGCCGCCGGACGTCCGGGCAGCGTTGTCCTCCGGCCAGTTCTGCACCTGGAACTTCCCGTTGGTAAAGCCATGGTTGCCGGTCACGTTGAACACCGGGATCGACCTGCCCGGGACGCCCCAGAAGGTCGGACCGAACACCGCGCTGGTATCCACATCAGCCTGATTGAGGTCGCCGTACTCCTTCTCGCTGCCACCGGGATACGCGGTATCGCCGGTCATCACGGCGAACCTGGCTCCGCTTTGCGAAAGCTGTTGCAGCACATTCGTCTGGTCGGCGTTGACGCCGCCGGCGTAGGCCTGGCCCCAGTCGCCGAAGACGGCGAAGGAGTAAGGGGCGGCAGAGCCGGCGGCCACCTGAGAGGTGAACTGCGGCGACGGGTCGGTACCGAGCAGATCGGTCGAAGCCAGCAGGACCCGGTAGCAGTATTGCGTGTCGGGGGATACCGGAAGGACGGCCTTCCACTGGAACTCGGGGGTGTTGATGACCTTGATGCTCGTTCGGGAAGCCGCCGTCGTGTTGGCCGTGCACGAACCCACCGGCCCCCATTGGACGCTCCCGACTGTGGCCGATTGGTCCGTCGCCCAATTGACCGTGATCGAATTCTGAATTGAGTCCGTGAGATAAGGATATCTGGTCAGCGCGGGCAGCGTGGCGGCGTTTGCCGCCCCGGCGACAACCGGCATCAACGCGCAGACGAGCAGCAGCGCCGCGCCGGTTCGGAGCAGCCGGCTGACCGTCACCTGTTGCGGCATGTCTGCACGCCGGGCACGGGCCGCGACGATATCTCCGCTCGAGGGCTGCGCTCCACGACGAGAGTGCCTGCCCCGACCGGGCGCCGGAATTATCGGGCCCGATTGGGCTGGAATCGTAGGCATGCGTCGGCTCGGCATTCGACTCCCCCAGAGGTCAACCAATACCCGGTCGGCACATGCACGATCTGGGTATAGGAGCATCCAACACGGAGGGCTACTGTCCGTGCAACGCTTCCGGCATTGTGTCACCCGGAGGATCGAGCGAATATGGCCGAATGGCGTAATTTCGTTGGGTTGAGATGTCGCTGCGGGTCAGGCGCACTTCGGATTGACACACGAATGCCAGGTCCGCCTCCGAACGGAAATCTGAAGGGCTTCTTAACTCACGCCAAGGGGCCGCCAGCCCCGCTGTCAATCACAGTACTGCCCAGGGCTTTCCGTCACCCAGGGCGCGCCTGACCCAATGATCATGGTTGACCGGTGAAACCTGCGCCGCCTTGAATCTGGCTGGTGTTGTTCGCCCGAGTGAGCGGAGCCGATCGCTGGCCATCTTCTCGACCAGCACGGCCACAAACGTTCTCACCGGTCGGCCATCGAAATCGGCCCGACATTCGTCAACAACTCGCTCGATCACCTCCGACTCAATGCCCTCGAACCGAGCACAAAGTCGTTGCGCGACCTTGGCGATCGCCCAGTCCTCGTCGTCCAGGGCCATGTGGACAGGCTCCACCCGATGGACCTGCTCCGTCAAGACAATCGACCACACCGAACCGGTGGGCGGTCAATCGGCCCACGCCGGTCGTCGATGTTGTTGATGGCCACTTTTTTCGGGGTCACCGAATCGCGATGCGTGACCGCTGAACTCCGCACGGTCACACACTGCTGGCAATGATCTGCACGACGGACGAATGATCGCGTCGACAGGAATGCTTCACACCCGCACCACCCGAAGGCTCTATGGTGGGCGAAATGCAATCTTCATCCGTGCGCGAGCATCACGCCGTCACGAAACGCGGTGCACGAACGCGCACCCGTGCCCCTTTAACCGGGAAGGTGCCGCATGACCCGGCGGACAAAGCTCACCGTGGCTGTCACGCTCGGACTGGTCGCCCTGCTTGCCGCCGTGGGGCTCTACGCGTGGGTCAGCAGACCGACACCAGCGGCGGCGGCCGTGACGATCGTGGCGGCCGGGGACATCGCCTGCGATCCGACCTATCCGGACTTCAGCAACGGCGCAGGCACCAACGCCGGCTGCCACGAGAAGGCGACGTCCGACCTGGTCGCGACAATCAACCCGAAAACCGTCCTGGCGCTGGGGGATATTCAGTACGTACACGGGTCACCGGCCAACTACGCCGCCTCCTACAATCCGACGTGGGGGCGATTCAAGGACATCACTTTTCCGGTACTGGGCAACCACGAGGGTGGGGAAGGTGGAACCAATAAGGCCTATTTCGACTACTTCGGATCGAACGCCGGCGATCGGAAGAAGGGCTACTACAGTTATGAGCTCGCAGCATGGCACGTGGTCGCCCTCAACTCCAACTGCGGTGAGTACTCGTTCAATGGATCCCACGATGATTGCCTGGCGGGCTCCGCGCAGGACGTGTGGCTCAAGAATGACCTGGCAACCCACCCCGCGAAATGCACCTTGGCGTACTTCCACGTTCCCCGTTTCTCCAGCGGCTCGGATCACCACAGTGATGCAAGCACCGACCAGACTCTGACAACATTGTGGAACGATCTTTATGCCGCCGGCGCGGATGTCGTCTTGAACGGCCACGCGCACGAATACGAACGATTCGCCCCGCTGCGCCCGGACGGGCAGATCGACCAAGCCGCCGGAGTACGCGAGTTCGTTGTCGGCACCGGCGGGGATGACCACCACACGCCCGCCGCCCCGGTCCACGGCAGCGAGATGCGCAATAGCGATTCCTTCGGCGTGCTTCGCCTGACGTTGCGGGCATCCTCCTATGATTGGCAGTTTGTCAACGACGGAAGCCCTGGGGCCACCAACAATGACAAAGGCACGGCAGAATGCCACTGACCAGTTGCCGAAAGAATTCCTCATCGGCCCGGCCGCCACTTGTCATCCTCGGCCTATTGCGTGCAGCGCATCGAGGTACGCCCCCTGGCCGGACGCTGTAGCCCATTGGTCCGCGCTTTCGACAGCGGTGCCTTCACCCCATTCGTTGAACGTCGTGATGAGTTGCCAACGGGTTCCCGAGGCCACCATACTGCGTACCTCCTGGTTCCACCGGTTCACATCTCGGCCGAGAAATGGCCGGGCGATGCCCGACCCGGTTGAATCGGGCGCGGGGGCGAAGCCAGGCGAGATACTGAATGCCCCGGATGAAGCAGAAAGGTCGGCAACCCCACTCGTCGGCTCCGCCGGAGCGTACTGATGCCAGCCATTCGGTTGGGCTGCACACCGCGAATAACCGGGGACAACTTTAAGATCGAGGTAGAAGGTGTCGTTGACGTTGGCCGCGCGCCATCGATCGACGACGTCGCAATCGGAATCATCGGCGTCATAGACAAACAGCACTGGGCGCCCATCGATCCGCAGGTAGTTCGGTTGGCCGGCGTATTCACGGGTGATGTACCCGAGGTCCACCTTGAGTTCGTCGATCGTCGGATTGCCGTTTCCTTCCTTCTCGTAGTACAGGGCGATGCGGAAATTCGGATCGACCCGTGCGGCACCGGCCAACAGCGCGGGCACGCGGTCCTGCTCGGACTTCTCGTTGGGTCCCCACCATGAGACGATCGCCGCGTTGATGTTCCCATATCGCATCGACATCACCTGGGCCGCAATGGTTGCGCGCGAGCCAGAATCGTAGAGCCCGGCAGTTGGGGTGTAGACCGTATAAGGGAATGTGCCGGCCTGCCGCCAGCCCTCCGGAAACCACTGATAATAGAAAGCCGCCCTGATCGGGAAACTCGGCTCCGGCTCGCCCTTGTTCAGCGTCGAACCGTCGACCATCGGAGGCGGGGCGGGTTCCGCGCGTGTTTGCCACGCACACGCCCCGAATATGGCCGGCAAGACGGCGAGAGTGAGCAGCACGAAAATAGTCCGGCCGGAAGAACGATTTGACGAGCGGAGGTTCAACGCGTTACCGGGCCACTGGACCCGCACGCGTGGTCGGCGTCGGGGGTGGCGCTGCTCTGCTGATTGACGCTCGGCGCCCGATCGGATGCGACCGCCGGTGGGACGGGCGCCCGGTCGTCATCGGAGTCGTCAGATGCCTGCGTGGTAACGGTCGTCGCGAAGCTCGGCGCTGATCTGTTTCCGGCCTCATCGACGGCCACAACCGTATAAGCGTAACCCGTTCCTGGTGTGAGGCCGGAATCGACGAAGTCCGTCGTGGCCGAGGTTCCGACCGGAGCGCCGCCCCGATCCCGGTAGATCTCATACGCCACTACCGCTACATCGTCGTTGCCCGCGAGCCAGGTGAGCGAAACGGTGGACGCTGTCACGGGACCAACCGAAAGATTGGTCGGACTGCTGGGTGGCACGGTGTCGGACCCGTCGAGCCCGATCGTGGTGGAGTCGAAGACGGCGTTGGTGTCTGCCGCGACAGCCTCCACCGCGAGCGAGGTCGGTGAGACGGTGACCATGACGAACTCGTAGTAGGTGTCCTGTCGAAACGCCGTCCGCGGCGGCTGGGCGGTCGTGAAATTGTTGAAGCTGTTTCCTCCGCCGCCGGTCACCACGTAGGTGATCCCACCTTTCGATGCGGGCTCCCCGTTGATCAATGGGACGGTCCGCTCGTAGTTGTGACTGTTGCCGGACAGCACGAGACCGACCCGCCCGATCTGAAACAGCGGAACAAGATCGCGTTGGGCCGCCATCGAACTGGAGTACTCGGACGTCGAACTGTACGGCGGCCGCTGCATCGCGACGATGCGCCACGCCCGATCCTGACTGCGCGCAAGATCTGCGCGCGCAAAAGCGTATTGTTCGGAACCAGGACCAAAGGGACGTTCGGTGTCCAAGACCAGGATGTGGGCATCACCCCAGTCATAGCTGTACCAACTGTGATTACCTCCGGGCATCGGAAAGTTCCGCCAGAACGCGCCGTCCGCGTAGTATTCCTGGTTGCCATTGGCCGGGAAGAATGCCTGCGATCGGAGCGGCCCGCGAAATGGGTTGTACAGCCGCGCATCGAAGTCCGAGTACGCCGCATCGAAATCCGGATCGGGCAGGCCCGAGGAGGGATAAACATTGTCACCAACGGTCTGGATGAACTGTGTGCCGGCGGCGGCAATGTTCGTCGCGTTTTGATCCTCGCCAAGATTCCCACTGCCGAAATCCCCGATGGCCGCAAAGGTGAAACCCGTTCCCGGCGGGGCGGCGGTCCGAAGGGTCCCCTCCGCGGTTGCATCGCCGGAAGAAACGACGTACGGAAATACATTCCCGGGCGATAGTTCGGACACCCGCACGACGTGTTGCTGAGCGCTACCGCCGGTGTCCGGCACATTTCGGCCATCCAGCTCCACGGATCCGGCGCTCGGAATGTTCGTCCACCAGGATATTGTTGCCGCGGTCGCGGAGACATCGGACACGACCGGCCCCCTTGCGATTCGCACTTCCCCGGGCCCGAGCGTCGTGGCCGCCTTTGGCGCCGTCGGCTCCGACCGATTGTTCACCGAATCGAACGCCGTAATGGTGTAGCTATGGGTGGAATCTGGTTCAAGGCCGTTGTCCGAATATCGCTGAGCTGCCGGACGTTCGACCTTTCCGATCATCTCGTCGTCCCGGCGAATTTCGTAATATGCAACGTCAGCCGACCTCGAGGCGCCCCAGACAATATCGATGCGATTGGACGAAAATGCGTTCAGCGCGACGCTGCTGGTGGTGGGCGCCGCCGGCGGATCCGCGTCGTCGCTGTCCGCGGTGGTGATCGTGGCCGTCTGAATCGGGGCCTCCACCTCGTCGATATTGATTGCCGCAACGCCGAACTTGTAGCCGTGGGCACTGAGCAGATTGGTGGCCGAATAGGCCGTGCTTGGATCCACGGTGTCGATGAGCGTCAACTTGTCATCTGCCGCGGTGGACGGACCGCGGTAGATACGATACCCCTCGGCCGCATTGGCGGTGGGCGAGTTGCTCCAATTCAACACGGCGGAGGTGGCCGTCACCTGTGTCACTCGAAGCAGGCCAGAGGCAATGCGAAATTTTACCGAGGCCGCACACGACGGCGGCGAGCAAGCCGCTAGAAAGGCAGTGACTGAAGCCACCACGGCAATGACTATTCCACACCCTCGCATGAGGAGCATAAATTCGGCGGCGCCGACGCGAGCCCGGTGGCGGCATCGGCGTCGCACCGGGACGCGCGGACGTGGATCATCCGCTTCCTTCAGCTTGCGCATGCGTCCGGAACGTCTCCGCGTGCGACCTTGCTCACGGTCGCGCTCGACGTGGTCCGCGCTTCTGCTGACTTGTGGAGACCCATGGAGCGTCCTCTCTGCAGGATCCGGTACCACGTCGAGGGCCGGGCAGTTGCCCGGCCGAGCGCGTGGGCCAAGCGCCAGGAGGACGAGCGGAAGTGTACGAGTCGCCCTCGATCGATACAAGAGCCTTTCGGCATTAGTGGCAAGTCGACAATCTGGGGGCTAAGGCGTGCTCCGAATGGGTGACGGTGGCCCTTTCTCAAGGCTGACCGACGACTCCGCGGGAGGACGCTCGCCCGACCTGGACTGAGGGCCTGCCGCGACGTATCCGGCCGATTCAGCGGCCTGGAGTGCTTCCCGCTATACGCAGCGGTTGCTACGTACCGTCTGACTCTGCGCCCCCGAGATACGACCGAACGGGTAGTAGAAGTGGCGATCGAGTGCCATCAGGCGTACCGCCTTGCGCCTGTCGGTTGCTCAGCGTTTAACTTCCGTTGGTCCTCGGGGGGGCCGATGATCGTGTTGCACTGGGCGCTGGCCAGGCCCTGAACAAGAGCCGCCTGGCCTACAGTTTGGGGGCACTTGCATGACCAAGAACCTCGGTTCGGCCGAACTGGCCGATCACCTGCCTCCGGATTCCGCGCGGACGGCCGCTGCAGACAAATCGGTGGTGCCAGAAGAGATCACGACGCTCCCCCCCGGTCTTGCCGCCTGGTTCACGGTGATTGTCCCGACTCGCGATGAGGCCGCCAACGTCAAGCCGTTGCTCGCCCGGCTGGCGTCCAGCATGGGTGACGCGGTGGCCGAAGTACTGTTCGTCGACGACAGCACGGACGGCACCGCCGACGCCATCCGGACTGCCGGCCGGCACTCCGGAATGGCCGTTCGGTTGATTCATCGCGGCGTCAAGGCCAGGCCGGGCGGATTGAGCGGTGCCGTGGTGCTGGGCTTGACCCACGCCCGCGGGACCTGGGCGGTCGTGATGGACGGAGATCTTCAACATCCTCCGGAATTGGTGGCCCGGATGGTGGCGATCGGACAAGCGCGCGGCCTCGACCTGGTCGTCGGCAGCCGCAAGACCGGTGACGGGAGGTCGGACGGGTTGTCGAGTGGATATCGGCACACGATCTCGGGGGTATCCACATTGGCGGCGAAAACCCTCTTCCCGCACCGGTTGTCCCGACTCTCGGACCCAATGTCCGGGTTCTTCGCCGTCCGACTGGCCGCCCTGGACCTCGATCGCCTGCGCCCGACCGGGTTCAAGATACTTCTGGAAATCGCTGTCCGGCAGCCGCAACTCCTGGTCGCCGAGGTGCCGTTTGCCTTCGGCAGCAGGACGGAGGGCAAGAGCAAGGCCTCAATTCGCGAAGGACTCCGCTACCTGCGGCACCTTTCACGGCTCCGTCTGGATGTGCTGAAGAAGCAGATCGCAAAGTCGTCGGCGCAGAACCCGTCGCTGCGGCTCCGCCGGTTACTGGCGTTCGGTCTGGTCGGTGCGTCCGGGATGGTGGTCAACACCGCCGCCCTGTGGTTGTTGACCGAGGGGCTCTCCGACCAGCGCTATCTGCTGGCCGCAGTCTTGGCCACGCAGGTCTCAACCGCTTGGAACCTGTTGTGGACCGAGGTGTTTGTCTTTTCCGGGGCCAAGCCCGGCACGCGATTGAGCAGGGGAATCAAGTTCTTCCTGTTGAACAACGTTGCCTTGTTGTTGAGGATCCCGCTTCTGGCCTTCTTGGTCGAGATTGTGCACCTGAACCTATTGGTGGCCAACATCTTCACGCTGGTGCTGCTGTTCCTGGTCCGGTTCCTGATCGCGGACGCGGCGATCTACGCTCAGCCGGCTCAGGAGGTTGACAAGCGACCGATGCGGATAGTCGTGACCCCGGCCGAGTTGGTGCCCTCGCCCACCCGACGGCACCGGCCGACGCCAGCGGGCCATCGCCACCTGCCGTACCGGTATGCGATCCACGATCTGCTGACCATTGGATCGCATGTGCCATTGCCTGAGCTGGAGTACTTCCGGGCGCAGTGGGTAGGACGTGATGTCGACCTGACGATTCGCGTTGGTCAGGTCGGACGGAGCGCACCCCGTGCCCACGCTCAGATGACCCAGTACATGTCGCCGTCCGGGTTGCGATACGAAGAGCATCTCGGCAGGCTCGGTGCCAACTTCAAGGTCGACATCGGCGATCGGGTTGATGTTCTCGTCTCGCCTGCGCTCGCCCGGTCCCCGCATGTGCTCTACACCAACGTCATTGAAGCGCTGCTTCGGTTCCTGACGGTGTCGAAGGGTTCCATCCTGCTGCATTCGGCCTGCATGGAACTGAACGGAAAGGGCTTCCTGCTTTCCGCCCGCACCGATACCGGCAAGACCGGCACGGTACTGCGGATGCTGCGCGAGCAGGGTGCGCTGTTCCTGTCGGACGACATGACGATCGTCGACTCGCAAGGGATGGCGTCCTGCTTCCCCAAACCACTCACCATCAGCCACCACACGCTACGCGCCGTCCAGGTGGGCGACCTGACGCCCGCCGAGTGGCGCCGCCTGCGGGTGCAGAGCCGACTGCACTCCAAAGAAGGTCGGGACTTCGCGATGCTGCTCGCCCGATTGAACATTCCCATCATGGGTTTCAATTCGATAACCCAGCGAATCGTCCCGCCGCCTAAATACATGGTCGATCGCCTGGTGGACTGCAAGATCATCCGAAACACGCACATCGAAAATCTCTTCGTGATCGAGCGTGGCGCACCATCGCTGAGCGAGATCGACCCGAAATCCGCGTTGCAGACGCTGGTGGTCAACACCGACGACGCCTACGGCTTCCCGCCATTCCGCGAAATGGCACCCTCGATCGTCATCGGTCACGACGACTATTCCGAACTGCGCCACAAGGAGGAGGCGATCCTGGCATCCGCGATGAACGGGGTTCGAGTCCGTGGCATCGCATCGGACGACTTCACCTGGGCCGACCGGATCGCGACTTTGCTGGGTTCAAACATGCAGAGCCACTGCGCCGCCGAGGTGACCAACGGTACGGCTAAGGCCAACGCGGCCATCGCATGACCGCGACGGCGCGTTCACGGGATGCCCCCGATGAGCGTGTAGCAACGGCACCGGTCGGGCGGCATGCCCGGCCGGTGCCCGACCTTGGCCAGCGAGTCCGTACTGCGCTGGCCTGGTCGCTGCGCATCGGGTTGCCCGTGCTGGCCGTCCTTGCCGTCGCCGCGTTCCTCCGGTTCTGGCAGCTCGATGCTGTCGGATTCAACAGTGACGAGGCGGTGTATACCGGAACCGCAGCCTCCATCGCCGGCAATCCGTCGCTCGGCGCCATCTTCCCGATCTTCCGGGCGCACCCGGTGTTGTTCCAGATGTTGTTGTCCTTGCTCCTGAAGGATGGCGTCAGCGACGGGACGGCCAGAACCCTGCCGGCGTTGATCGGCGTCTGCACGGTCGCCGTGACCTATCTGTTGGGTCGTCGCCTGTACGGGCACGGGACCGGGTTGATCGGGGCCCTGTTCCTGGCGGTGATGACTTACCACGTAGTCGTCTCCCGGCAGGTGTTGCTGGACGGGCTGATGACTCTGTGCGCCACCGGAGTGCTGTACTGCATGGTGAGGTACAGCGAGACCGGAGCGCTGCGCTGGATTCTCGCGTCCGGTGCGATGATGGGCGCGAGCGTGCTGGCCAAGGAAACCAGCATTGTGCTGGTGGGCGGTCTCTACGCCTACTTCGCGCTCACCCCGACCGTCAGACTTCGTTTTCGGCATCTGGTGTTCGCCGGCCTGACCACAATCGCAGTGTTGATGGCGTTCCCGGTGGCGCTCTCCCTGTCCGGTCAATCCAGTGTCGGTCAGAACTACCTGCTCTGGCAGTTGTTTCGCCGCCCGAATCACCCGTTGGACTTCTATCTCACGGTCGTGCCGAGCGCGGTCGGCTTCCTGGTGCTGGCCGCTGCGATCGGCGGCCTGGTGTGGCTTCGACGCGAAAACACCTGGCGAGAAAGATTGCTCGTCTGCTGGTGCCTGGTGCCGATTGCGTTCTTCACTCTGTGGCCGGTCAAGGGCTATCAATACCTCCTGCCGATTGCGCCCGTGGCTGCCATCCTGGCGGGACGGACAATCTTCCGTCTCGGGACCATCGAGCGATTGGTGACCCGGCGTGGGGCCGGCGTCATGGTCCGGACCACGGCCACGGCCGCCGTCGCATTCAGCCTGATGATGCCCACCTGGAACCAGATCACCTCGCCGCCACAGGGAACGTTCCTGGCGGGCACCGGCGGTGTGGCCGGCGGAAGGGAGGCCGGGCTCTGGTTGCGCGACAATGTTCCCAGCGGGGCTCAGCTGATGACGATCGGCCCGTCGATGGCCAACATCCTGCAATTTTACGGACTGCACAAGTCGCTGGCGCTATCGGTCAGCACCAACCCGATGAGCCGTAATCCGTCCTACACGCCGGTGGCGAACCCGGATGCAACGGTGCGTTCCGGGGCCGTCCAATATCTGGTGTGGGACTCCTACACGGCCGCTCGGACACCATTCTTCGCGGCCAAGCTTCAGGCGTTGGTCGAGCGCTACCACGGCAGGAAGGTCTTCACTGTGCCGACCGGGGTCACCGCCTCGGGTACGGATCCGCCACCTGCAGTGATCATCTACCAGGTGCAGGCGCCATGACCGACAATCGCGCCAGAATTGCAGTGGTGGCCGCGATCACCGCGATGATCATGGGGACGATCACGCCGGGCGCCCGCGCAGAACCGGCGACATTCGCCACCTCGACGCCGATCCAGCACTTCGTGTACATGATGCAGGGTGACCGGACATTCGACAATTACTTTGGCTCGTTCCCCGGTGCGGACGGTGTGCCGGAGAACACCTGCCAAG
The DNA here is from genome assembly GCA_963695045.1 of uncultured Actinomycetota bacterium. Lineage (GTDB taxonomy): Bacteria > Actinomycetota > Actinomycetes > Mycobacteriales > Nakamurellaceae > Nakamurella. The sequence continues at coordinate 294,992 of CAVOFW010000011.1, read as the reverse complement.
CGCTTGTCGTCGGCAGGCCGGCTGATGGATGCGTCAAACCGTTTCTGCTGGAGGAGGATTCGGCCGCGTCGTTGACCGCTGGTCCGAACCTGATCAACCGGCAGTGGAACAAGGGGGCGATGGACATGTTCGTCGCCGCCTTCCATGCCCAGGGCCGGGACGGCACTAACGTCATGGGGCACTACAACGCAGACACGTTGCCGTTCTATTGGGGCGCGGCGCAGAGTTACGTTCTCTTCGACAGGTTCTTCTCCTCGTCCAGGCTGGGGGAGAGCGCCAACCGGAACTATTGGGTCAGCGGTGGCCCGCCCGGTCAGCCCACGACCACTGGTGGACTCGATCAACCGACGATCTTCGACAGCCTGCAGAAGGCCGGCATTTCCTGGAAGTTCTACGTTCAGGATTACCAGCCGGACAAGACCTATCGCGCCGAGTCCGTCGCCGACCCGACGACCCAGCCCATTCGGGTTCCACTGCTCAACCAGGATCGGTTCATCGACGACCCAGTGCTGCGCTCGCACATCGTCGACCTGACCGAATATTACGCCGACCTATCGGCCGGCACCCTGCCGTCGGTGTCCTATGTCGCGAGCTATTCCGCGAGCGAGCGTTCTTCTCGCTCCGTGCAGTCGGGCCAGGATCTGGCGAAGAACATGGTGACGCAATTGATGCTGAGCCCTTCCTGGCCGAGTTCAGCGTTTCTGATCTCCTACGATGGGCCCGGTGGCTGGTTCGATCACGTCGCACCTCCGCAGGTCGACGCGGACGGCTACGGGTTGCGGGTCCCCGCACTGCTGATCAGTCCATATGCACTGCACGGAGCGGTGAACCACTCCGTGCTGGACGCCACCAGCGGGCTGAAGTTCATCCAGGACAATTGGCACCTGGAGCCGTTGACCACCCGCGACGGATCCGCCTCGAGTATCGCCGGCGCCTTCGACTTCGGCAGCACACCGCGAGCCGCGCAGCTACTTCCGGTGGCCGCGGTCGAATCCGGCCCACCCGTCGGAGCCGTCGGAGCCGTGTATTGGACCTATGGTTCGGCTGCGGCGGTGATCGCACTGATGTTGATCGCTGCGGCGGTGTCACCGTGGATCCGGAGAAAGCTCATGCTGCTCGGTCGCGGCCAGCATCGACTGGTGCATCCCAGGACGCGATCCTGATGAGCCTTCGCCGCGGCACTCGGGCTCTCACCGCTGCCCTGACCATCATCACCGCGTTTGGCTCGCCGACAGCTGTGCTGGCTTCACCACTTCCAGCCCGGGCGGCGAGCGTCACCGAAGGCACGGTTGCGTCGGCGCCGGTCGATCCGGTGAACCATCCGATCACCCTGGTGGTGAACACCGTCCCGGCCTTGCCCGGAATGCGGTTCGAGATGGATGGCAACACCGTGGTTACTGATGCGTCGGGCCGGGCGACCGTCACCGCGGACCGGAACCTCGACGAACACACGCTGACCCTCGTTGACACCACACTGGAGACCGAGGGTCAGCGCTACGCGTTCTCCCGATGGGCCGGCCAGCGTGATCCGGAGCAGGCCTTCACGCCAAGACTTGATGGCATCACCATGCGCACCAATGACACTCTGACCGCGGCGTTCGACGTTGCTCGCGCGGTAACGCCGGCCTTTACCGACCAGCACGGCCAACCGATCGATGCCGGACAGGTATCTGCCGCGACCGCACGCAGCGACACCGGGGAGATCGTCAAGATCGCGCCGACCGGCACGAGTTGGCTTGACAGCGTCAGGGTCAACTACCGTCCGAATGCGCCGATCGAACTGCAAAACGTCTCCTATACCTGGCACTCAGTGATGATCGCGGGCAGCAACGTTGTCGACGCAGGACGGCAGTCGTTCACCCCCGCGACGAATCCGGACATCACGGTGCAAGGCCAGTTCCACGATCTGACCGTCACCGGCTACGACGCGCTGCTGGGCTACGGCACCGGCGCCGACGCCGTCATCACCTTTCCGGATGGCACGATCCAGACAAAACCACTGGGCACCAACGACGCCGCCGTCTTCGCACGCCTGCCGCGCGGCACGTACAAGGCCCAGGTGACGGCCGGATCGTCCATCGTGGCCAGCCAGCAGCTCCGGCTTTCCCGCGAAAGTACCGTCAGCGTGCCCGTGATCAGCCCCCTTGACGTGGCCATTGTGCTGGGTTCGATCACGCTGGTAGCACTTGCGTTGGTGCTGATCGGCCGGAAGAAGACGCGTCACCGGGTCCTCGGCCAGGTCCGCCAGAGGAAGATGACCAAGGCAGAGCTGGGATGAGAACGCGCCGCTTCGTGACATTGATCGTTCTCGTCCTCGTCGCCAACCTTGCGATCGTGCCGGCTCTCGCCGTTGCCGCGACCGGCCTGCCGGCCGGTTCGACAACCGGCACCCGGGTTCCTGTCCTGGCGTTCTACTACATCTGGTTCGACGCCGGCTCGTGGGACCGTGCGAAGACCGACTATCCCGCCATCGGTCGTTATTCCAGCGACGACCCGACGGTCATCAGGGAACAGATCCGGGCGGCCAAGGACGCCGGAATCGATGGTTTCATCGTGAGCTGGAAGAGCACTCCGACGAACAATCGCCGCCTTCGCCTCGTGATGACCATCGCTGCCGAAGAACAGTTCAAGCTGGCGATGATCTACCAGGGACTGGATTTCAGCCGGCTGCCGTTACCGGTGGATCGGGTCGCGGCGGACTTCGCGCTCTTCCGGGACACGTTCGCGGACGACCCGGTCTTCCTCCGGATGAATGGCAAGCCCCTGACCATTTTCAGCGGAACCTGGGCGTTCGACCACGATGCGGTCGCCGCCGTCACAGACCCGGTCCGCGATTCGTTGCTGGTGCTGTCCTCGGAGAAGAGTGTCGAAGGCTATCAGCGCTTGGCGGACGTCACCGACGGCGACGCCTATTACTGGTCATCGGTCGACCCGGAGACGCACCCGAGTTACCCGGACAAACTCAACGCGATGAGCGAGGCCATCCATGCCGATGCGAACATCTGGATCGCGCCCTTCTCGCCGGGGTTCGATGCCCGTCTCGTCGGCGGGACCAAGACCGTCGAGCGCAAGGACGGCGAGACACTCGCCACCCAGTTCCACACCGCGGAGCAGAGCGCCCCGGACGCTCTCGGACTGATCAGTTGGAACGAATTCAGTGAGAACACCTACGTCGAACCATCCGAGCAACTCGGTGACCGCTACTTGACCGTGCTCCGTCAACTGGTGAATCAAGAGGCCCCGGATCAGCCGCCACCCGATGACGCCGACATGGGCGACAGCAGTTCTTCCCCGGCCGGCACTGACGTCCTGGGGAACACCCTGATGCTGATCTTGTTCGTCGGCGGGCTTTTCGGCGTCGTCGGATTCCTCGCTCGCCGCCGTCGCAAGGCAGGGGAGACCATCCCGGACGACCGACGGGACGAGGGAACCCGCAGATCATGGGCCGACACGCTGCGGTGACGGGCGACCATGAACAGTGCCGACCGCGGTGCGGGAGAGGTCGACACCACCGCGATCAGCCGATGACGCCGCTGAGCGCCTGCAGGTCCTGTGTTCCGTATCGGGTCATCGGGTCGATGTAGGTCCCTTCGGCGATTTCGTTCCAGCTGATCACACCCCAGGCGTCGGGCTTGGTCGCACCGTTGCCCTCGATCAGCTTGCGCAGAGTGTCTCCGCCTCGCCGGGGCACGCAGGAACTGCCGCCGGCGAGCTGGGTATCGAAGCCCGGCGCGGCCGGCGCGACCCAGATCTTTGCGCTTCCGTCAGGATTGCGCCCGCTGGCCCGGACCGCGATGGCCAGGGTGGCCAGCTGCCCGAAAGACTGGGGGTTTGCCCAGGGATTTTGTGAGGACCAGTAGTAGGCGTCACCGTCAAGGTACGGCGCGCGTCCGGTGGACCAGGTCTTCTCGTCGCCGATCAGCCGCAACGCGCTCCGGTACTTGTCGTTCACTGCCGCAAGCACCGAGACCGGATACTTTCGGCTGCCTTGCCAGATCACGGTCGGCTTCGACGTCAGGGTCCGGTCAAACGCCGAGTCATGTCCGTACTTGGCCAGGAAAAACCCCAGGTCGCCGAGGATCGCCGCTGTCGACAGCAGCTTCGCCGACGCCTTGTAGCTGAGCCACAGCGTGAAGGGAATTCCCTCGGAATTCACCTTGTGCACCGCGTCGACCATCACCTGCAGCCGCCGGCTGTAGACGCTATCGGTTACGGTCTGCGCGGAGTTTCCGGTTCCCGACCAGTTGACTGCGAACCCGGCCAGACCGGCCGCGGCCGCCTGCCTGACGTCTGCCTCGATGAATCCTGGATCGTCCTGGCTGTACAGCGCGGCGGGTACATCAGTCAGTTGATTGCCCGGGAACAGAGACGTTGGATTGCAGCCGCTGGCATCAAGGGTTGCCGGCAACGGGAGCGGCTTGGCCGCCGCCGGGTAGCTCGGGCCCAGCATGTCCAACCAATGACTCCGGCTCCACCACAGGTAGTAATACGCAAAGACACGCGCTCCAGCCTTGGGCGTGAGCGCCGCAGCCCCGGCGGCGGGCGTAACGGCGCCCGCCGGCCCGGCCGGGAGAAATGCGCCGACCACCAGCAGAGCCGCAATAGTCATAGCGGTGCTCCGGTACCACCGGACGCTGCCGCGAACCTTGATTCCCCATGTGCACATGATTTCTCCATCCGTCGCTCAGGAGGGATGTCCAACCCAACGGAGGATCGATCGGCCGGCCCGGCGAGGGCTCATACTACCCATGGTGACATGACAGTGACTCACTGTCCGCAGGCGGCTAACCTCAGCGACGCGCGCTGGTCCCCGGATTCCGGCCGGTGACGAGCTTGTAGACCCCGGTGACGACGATGGCGCCGACGATCGATCCGATGATTCCGCTCGGCCGCAACTCGATGCCGTCACCGGAGAGCAGGCTGATCAGCAACCCACCCACGAACGACCCGATCAGCCCGACGACGATCGCGACGGTCCAGTCGATCGGCTTCTTGCCGTTGCGGAAGATCAACTGAGCAGCGGCACCAGCCAGCATGCCCAACAGAATGATCGCAATGATGAGCACGGTGACACCCTCTCGACGAACGACCGCGCGTTCGGCGGCCGGGTCATTATGCCCCGTATGACCGGGCAGCCTCACGGTACGCGCCCGCGCTGGCGTCATGTCCGTCGTACGTATGCGCCAGCGGGCGGACGGTCTCCCGCCACCACCGACTGGATGTGCAGCATCGACTCGTAGAACGTCTAGAACGCGGATCGGTTCTGGCTCCGTGGGTCCTGCGGGACCTGGTGTCGGTCGTAGATCCCGCTGCGGGCCGTCCGCCGCCACGGTCGAGCGAAGTTGTCGGTGTCACCGTGGAGGTCGACGATCACGAACGTCGGGGTGGCTTCCGGCCGGCATCGGCCGACCCAATCGCCGTCCGGTGAGATCACACCGGACGGCGCGTTTGATGCGTCCTGGGTGGTGCCGCAGTAGCTGACCCAGTAGCTGTTGGCGGCCGCGTGGGCCTGCGATTGCTGGGCGAAGGGACCATTGTTTTCCGCCGTGCCGGGACCGTGCGTCGAGAACAACACGCAGTCCACGTCGAGGCTTTCGTATTCCAGGAACACCTCCGGGAACGTGGCCTCCATGCCCAAGGCGCACCCGAACCGCAGGCCGTCGACCTCGAAGGTCACCGGCGCCGCGCCGGGCGTGTACATGTAAGCGATCTTTGTCTTCGACAGCATGCGTTCGTCGTAGCGGGTGACGATCTCACCCGCATCAGAGATCACGTACATGCTGTTGTGGGGTCGATGCGGTGGAGTCAGCCTGTGCGCCGACCCCAGGACGGTCCACAGACGCAGCTCACCGGCCAACTCCGCGGTGGCGGTCAGCTCTTCGGTCAACACCGCCCAGTCAACGCGGTCCCAGTTCGCCGGGCCTACCTTCTCGGGTCCATCGACCGACATGACCTTCTTGTGCGGACTGGAAGTCGCTCCCTCCGGAAACTGAATGAGCCGGGCGCCGGATCGGTGCGCGGCACGCATCAGGTATCGGATCTGATTGCCCGAATCCCTCAGCGAAGCCGCGTCGCCAGGATCCAGGTGAACGATCATCTGGACCACGGCCAGCCGAAGGTGCTTCATCTGCGACATCGCTTCTCCTGGTGAAGTGACGCGGAAGTGCCGCAGAGCAGCCGTGTAGGACTCGCCGGTCTTGGCCGCGCGGGCTCGGACCCTGCGCTTGAGGTTCCTGTTCGCTGTCATGGGGCCTTCCGAAGTCTCGACCGCCGGCCCCCCAACGACCACGACGTGCGAGACGAACGGACCAGGACAACGACCCGAGACACGAGTCCCTTTGCCTCCATCGAAGAACCGCGTTGGGGAACGGTTCACAGAAGGTTCGGCGTGAGCCACGCCGTGCCAACGATGATAACGCCACTCACATCCGGCCTGAGTTGCCAGCGACGCTACGAGCCGCCCGTAGCTATTCGCCACTGATGGGGCACATCGGTTGGTCGATGACCACTGCTGCACCCGACCAGCGACCGTTCTGCCCGAGGAGCCGTGCCGCGTTCGAGTTTCACCAGCTCAGGACAACCGGAGCCGGGTGAGCTCGGTGAGCCGCGACGGCGGATCGTCCCCCTCGGCACCGGGCCGGCCTGCTCCAACAGCAGGTCGGCGCGCCGGCCGTCGAGCCGGAGCGTCATCACGTCGTTGCCGAAGTACGGGCCGGCGGTGCGGGTCCATTCCACGATCGGCGGCGGCACCTTCGCGACGACGCCCAGCAGCCCGCGGGTGCCCCGTTCGGCGGCCCGGCTCCAGCCGGCCCGGAAGGCGAGCCGCATGACCGCCGGCACCCGGTTGTGCAGCGGCGAGCAGGTCAGCTGATAGACCGCCGAGGCGACGTCGCGAGTACTCGGGGCGGGCGACGTAGGCGTGATGGACGTCGCCGGACAGCACGCAGACCGTCGCCGGCGCGCGCCCGCCGAATCCGCGGCGTACTCGCCGCGCGCCGACCTCTCCGATCAGCGTGGCCAGTCGCTCGAACGACTCCCGGAACGCCGCCCAGTGCTCGAAATCCCCTGCCCGGCGGATCTTCTCGGAGACCGCGGCGACCAGCCGCGCCGCGGTGCCCGTCGCACAGCAGCTCGTTCCAGGCCTCGATGTCGTGAAACGCCCTCGGCAGCAGCCAGGGCAGCGAGGTGCCGATCAGCAGGTGCTCGTAGTCGCCGGTGAGTTGCTCCTCGATCCAGTCGAACTCGGCCTCGCTGAGCATGCTGCGCCGGCCCTGGTCCAGGATCCGGCCGCACCGCGAATCGATGACCAGCAGCCGGACCGACCCGAAATCCCGGCGGTAGGACCAGCGCGCGCCCTTGGCGCCGTCGGCCTCGCGATCGGCGGCCGCGGCGAACTCCCGGACCAGCTGCTCGGCGTCCCCGTCGAACCCGCGGACCCGCTGGTACAGCTCGTTGTCGGCCAGCTCGGCGGGGGAGAGGTTGCCCAGGTGCTGATACACCCAGTACGACGACAGCGCGCCGACAATCCGCTCCTGCCACCAACTCTTCGCCTGCATGTCGTCACGCCAGGACTGCGAGGTGTTCCAGTCGTCCCGGACGTCGTGGTCGTCGAAGATCATCGACGTCGGCACGGTGGACAGCAGCCAGCGCACCTCCGGCGTCGGTCCAGGATTCGGCGTACAGCCAGGTGTATTCCTCGAAGTCGGCGACCTGCTCCTTGGCGCCCGTGGTGATGTCCCGCCGCTCGCTGATCCGCTGCTGGGTCTGCGGTGAGGTCTCGTCGGCGTACACCTGATCGCCGAGCATCACCAGCGCGTGCGGCCACTGCGTCCTCCGGCAGCGCCGCGATCTTCCGCGCGTAGCCGTCCAGCACGTCGGCGTCGAACCGGTGGTCGGGCAGCACCGCCTCCGCCGAGGCGTACCGGCAGGAGCCGAACGCGATCTGCACCGACCTCGCCGGGCGCTCTGGTGCGGATCCGGCTGGGCGGCCGGGTCGACCCGGGCAGCGGCCAGACCACCTCGCCGTCGAGCCGCACCTCGATACGGGGTGCCGGCCCCGGGCGGCAGACTCGTCGATGCTGACCAGCGCGTAGTGATGCCCGGCCGACGCCCAGGTGCGCTCCCGGAAGCCGAGGATCTCCACCTCGCACGGGCCGTCGGTCTCCACCCAGACGGTCGCATCGGTGGTGCCGACATGCCGCAGCAGCGGTCCGAGCAGCAGTCGCGTCACCCGATCTGTCTACCACCGGTCCACGGCGGGACGAGCGCGCCCGTTACGGTGGCATCGTGCCGGACATCACCGAGGTCGTCGATGACGAGCGTGACGACTCGAACCTGACCGACGCCGAACTGGCCGGTGCGCTGGTCACCGCGGCCGGCGCGCATGGCCGCCAGGATGCGGCTGGACGGGCTGACCGTCGACCGCAAGACCAGCATCAGCGACGTCGTGTCGGACGCGGACAAGGCGGCCGAGGCGATGATCGTGCGACCGGCTCGCGGTCGCCCGGCCCGCGGACGGCGTCATCGGCGAGGAGGGCGCCGCCGCGCCCGGGCGTCGCACCTGGGTGATCGACCCGGTGGACGGCACCTACAACTTCGTCTCCGGACTGCCCGCCTGGTGCTCCGCGCTCGCCCTGCTGGACGGCGAACACCTGGTGCTGGGCGCGATCTTCCAGGCCACCACCGACGAACTCTGGGTCGGCGGCCGGGACCTGCCGACCACCCTGAACGGTGTACCGCTGCCGCAGCTGGCCGATCGGCCGCTGGCCGACGTGGCCATCTCCATCTACCTGCACCCGACCGGGTCGGTGATCTGCCGCTGCGCGACGGCCTGCTGCGCGTCGATCGCCGGCGCGGCGTCGGTGCGGATCATCGGGTCGGGATCGGTGGAGCTCGCGGCGATCGCGGCCGGCCGGCTCGGGGTCTGGCTGCACGCCGACACCCTGTCCTGGGACTGGCTGCCCGGGGCCGCGCTGGTCACCGCGGCGGGCGGCGTGATCGACGTCTTCCATCACGGTGGCCATCGCTGGCACGTCGCCGGCCCACCGACCGGGGTCGCCGACGCCAAGGCCGCCGTTCTCGGCACCAGCTGACGGGAGGCCACGTGCACGACACCCGGGCGCAGACCGAGCTGCGGCTGCGGCGGTTCACCGCGGAGCGGATCGAACCGGCGGTGTACCGGGTCCGGGCGCCGCTGACCGTGACGGCGTGGCAGGCGCCGGGGGAGCCCGTCCCGTTCGCCGAGGCCGTCCGCACTTCGGCGACGCCGCGAGCTACCGACCGATGCTGACCGGTGACGCGTGGGGTCCGCCGTGGGGGACCACCTGGCTGCGGCTGACCGGGACGGTGCCGAGCGGATTGGGCAACGGCGACCGGCACGCTTCCGGCGGACACCCGGCTCGAGGCGCTGATCGACCTCGGCTTCCACGGCGAGTCCCCGGGTTTCCAGGCCGAGGGCCTGGTCTACGACCCGGACGGCCGGACGATCAAGGGCATCGCACCGCTGAACACCGCGGTCCGGCTGCCGGGCGGCCCGGGCGACGCAGGTCGAGCTGTTCGTCGAGGCGGCGTCAAACCCGAAGATCGAGGGCGTCGGGGTGCTGCGGTACTCGCCCACCCCGCTCGGCGACCGGGCGACCGCCGGCGGCGACGCCGCTGTACCGGCTGGGCCCGATCGAGCTGGCGCTGCTCGACGTCACGGTGTGGGAACTGCTCAGGGACATCGAGATGCTGGCCGGCCTGATGGCCGAGCTGCCGACCGACCTGCCCCGCCGGGCGCTGATCCTGCGCGCGCTGGAACGGATGATGGACGCGATGGACCCGCGCGACGTCGCCGGCACCGCGGCGGCCGGCCGGGCCGAACTGGCCGGGGTGCTGGCCTCGCCCGCCAACGCCAGCGCGCATCACCTGCACGCCGTCGGGCATGCGCACATCGACTCCGCGTGGCTGTGGCCGGTCCGGGAGACGGTCCGCAAATGCGCCCGCACGTTCTCCACCGTGCTGGACCTGATGGACGAGCACGACGACTTCGTCTTCGCCTGCTCGTCGGCGCAGCAATTCGCCTGGATCAAGCAGTCCCATCCGGAGCTGTTCGACCGGATCCGGGCGAAAGTGGCTGCGGGACAGTTCGTTCCGGTCGGCGGGATGTGGGTCGAGGCGGACACCAACATGCCGGGCGGCGAGGCGATGGCCCGGCAGTTCGTGGCCGGGAAAGCGGTTCTTCCTGCGACGAGTTCGGCGTCGACTGCGCGGAGGTGTGGCTGCCCGATTCGTTCGGCTATTCGGCGGCGCTTGCCGCAGATCGTCGCGGCCGCCGGGGCCCGATATTTCCTGACCCAGAAGATCTCCTGGAACCAGACGAACCGGATGCCGCATCACACCTTCTGGTGGCAGGGCATCGACGGCACCCGGGTGTTCACCCACTTCCCGCCGGTCGACACCTACAACTCCGCTGCTGGTGCCGGCCGAACTCGCGCACGCCGAACGCAACTACTCCGAGCACGGCCGGGGCTCGATGTCGTTGGTGCCGTTCGGGTTCGGCGACGGCGGCGGCGGACCGACCCGGGAGATGATCGCCCGCGGCCGGCGCGCGCGGTCGCTGGAGGGCTCGCCGACCGTCGAATTCGACACGCCCGCAGGCTTTTTCGGCAAGGCGCAGGCCGACTATCCGGACGCCCCGGTCTGGGCGGGGGAGATGTACCTGGAGCTGCACCGCGGCACCTACACCTCGCAGTCCCGCACCAAACATGGCAACCGGCGCAGCGAACACCTGCTGCGCGAGGCCGAGCTGTGGGCGACCACCGCGACCGTTCGTCTGGGCGCCGACTATCCGTACGACCGGCTCGAGAAGCACTGGCAGACGGTGCTTCTGCAGCAGTTCCACGACATCCTGCCGGGCTCGTCGATCGCCTGGGTGTACCGGGACGCCGAACGCAACTACGCCGAACTGGCCACCGATCTCGAGGACCTGATCGGCCGGTCGTTGGCCGAGTTGGCCGGGCCGGGGGACCGCAGCGATCACCTTCAACCCGACCCCGCACGAGCGGGACGGCGTGCCCGCGCTGGGTGCCGGCGCCGGCCACCGAACCGGATGGATCCGACGTCGCAGCTGACCGAGGACGGTGACCGGCTGACCCTGGACAACGGACTGCTGCGGGTGGTGGTGGACGGCCGAGGGCTGCTCACCTCGATTGTCGACCTGACGACGGACCGCGAGCTCGTCCCGCCGGGCGGCGCGGCCAACCTGCTGCAGGTGCACCGGGACGCCCCGAACGAATGGGACGCCTGGGACATCGACGAGCACTACCGCCGGCACGCCGATCGATCTCGACGAGGCGGAGTCGATCAGCGTGCGCACCAACAGCTCGGACGCGCGCGACGGTGCGGGTCGACTCGGCGGCACGGCGGATCGACATTCCTGCAGGACATCTCCCTGGCCCGCGGCGCGGCAAGCCTGGAGATCGTCACCACGGTCGACTGGCACGAGCGGCAGACGCTGCTCAAGCTGGCGTTTCCGCTTGACGTGCAGGCCGCGCAGTCCGCATCGGAAACCCAGTTCGGGCACGTCTTCCGGCCGACGCACACCAACACCTCCTGGGAGGCGGCGAAGTTCGAGATCTGCGCGCACCGCTGGATCCACGTCGCCGAACCGGGTTTCGGTGTCGCGGTCACCAACGACCGGACCTACGGGCACGACGTCAGCACGGCGGCGCGCAGTGGCGGCGGGTTCGCGACCACGGTGCGGCTGTCGCTGCTGCGGGCGCCGGTGTACCCGGACCCGGACGCCGACCAGGGCGAGCACGTCTTCCGCAGCCTGCTCGTGCCCGGCGCGGAGATCGCCGACGCCGTGCGCGCCGGCTACCGGACCAACCTGCCGGTCCGGTCGGTGCTCGGGTCGCGCGACGTCGCGCCGATCGTGACGGTGTCCGATCCGGGGGTGGTGGTCGAGGCGGTGAAGCTCGCCGAGGACAGATCCGGCGACGTGATCGTCCGGCTCTACGAATCGCTCGGTCGGCGATCCACGGCGACGGTGACGGCCGGATTCCCGGCGGCGCGGGTGACCGTCACCGACCTGCTGGAGCGGCCGGTCGACGCCGGTGCCCGGACGAGCGCCGCGGATGGAGGGTCGGTCGACCTGTCACTCCGGCCGTTCGAAATCGTCACCCTGCGGTTCGCCCGGGGCGCAGCCCTGCGCGGCTGACGCTGTCGGGGACGGATGGCACGATCAACGCGTGGAAACGGCCATCTGGATTCTTGCCCTGATCGCCACGGTGACCGCCGTCAGCGCGGTGGCCAGGCGGTTCGAACTGCCCGCGCCGCTGCTGCTCGTGGTGATCGGCATCGGCGCCTCGTACCTGCCGTTCGTCGAGCGCTTCGAACTCAGTCCCGAGTTGGTGCTGGTCGGGTTGCTGCCGCCGCTGCTCTACTCGGCGGCCATCCGCACCTCGCTGGTCGACGTCAAGGCGAACGTGAAGTCGATCAGCCTGCTGGCGGTCGGCCTGGTGATCTTCACGATGGTGCTGGTCGGCCTGGTCGCGTACTGGCTGCTGCCGATACCGCTGGCCGCGGCGTTCGCGTTCGGCGCGATCGTGGCACCACCGGATGCCGTCGCCGCCACCGCCATCGCCCGGCGGATCGGGCTGCCGCGCAGGGTTGTCACCGTGCTGGAGGGCGAGTCGCTGCTGAACGACGCGACCGCGCTGGTCGGGCTCCGCACCGCGATCGTGGCGCTCGGCGGGGCGGTGACCATCGTCAGCGTCGGTCGTGATTTCCTCTGGGCCGCGGCCGGCGGCGCGGCGATCGGCATGGCCGTCGCCTTCGTGATCGCGCTCATCCGCAAGCACATCAAGGACCCGACCATCGACACCGCGGTGTCGCTGATGGCGCCGTTCGCGGCCTACATACCGGCCGAGGAGTTGCGCGCGTCCGGGGTGATCGCCGTGGTGACCGCCGGCATCATCCTGGGCCACAAGGCGCCCGTCATCCAGGACGCGACGTCCCGGATGAACGAGCGGATCAACTGGGAGACCATCCAGTTCCTGCTGGAGAACAGCGTCTTCCTGCTGATCGGGCTGCAGGTGCGCAGCATCCTCGACGGCGTCGCCGAGTCGGAGCTGTCGCCGATCACGATCGCCGTGTTCTGCGTCGGGGTGCTGCTGGCGGTGATCCTGGTGCGGCCGATATGGGTGTTCCCGGTCGGTTACTTCCTGATCAGGCCGCACGACCGGAATCGAACGCCAGCCGTATTCCTGGCAGGCGTCGGCGATCATTTCCTGGGCGGGCATGCGCGGGGTGGTCACCCTGGCCGCCGCGTTCGTCCTGCCCGAAGATGTTGCCAACAGGCGAGATTCTGGTGCTCGGCGCGTTTGTGGTGACCGCGGGAACCCTGCTGATCCAGGGACTGACGCTGCCGACGCTGGCCCGGCGGCTGCGGATCAGGGGTCCCGACGAACGGGAGGACGCGCTGGCCGAGGCGACCGTGCTGATGCGGGCGGTCGAGGCCGGCCGCGCCGAGCTGGACCGGATCACCACCCCGGATGACGACGAGGAGATCCTCCGCGTCCTGCGGTCCCGCGGCGAGACCCGGCTGAACCGGGTCTGGGAGCGGTTGGGCCGCACCGACGGTGACGACGAGACGCCGGGCGAGCAGTACCGCCGGCTGCGGATGGCGATGCTGGCGGCCGAGCGGGAAGCGGTGGTGGACATCCGGGACCACGGCAACACCGACAGCGAGGTGCTGTCCGAGATCATGGACGACCTGGACGTCGAGGAGTCGATGATCGACCGCCGGCGCGGCCAGGGCCGAATCGGCGGACGGCAAGACCCTGATCACGCCGACCGCAACGGCCGGGGCGTGCGACGACCTGGACGCGGCGCCGACGGACGTCACACCGAACAGCGACGAAGGGCTGTGTCGATTGCCTGCGCGAGGGCACCAGATGGGTGCACCTGCGGCTGTGTCTGACCTGCGGCAATGTCGGTTGCTGCGATTCATCGCTGCGCAAGCACGCGACCAAGCACTTCCACAACACCCTGCATCCGGTGATGCGCAGCCACGAACCGGGCGAGGCCTGGCTCTGGTGCTTCGTGCACGAGCTGCTGGGCTGACCCCGGGCCGTGGAGTCAGTTCGACGCGTACGGCGTCCGCGGCAGTTCGACGGCCGGACGCAGCGACAGCCCGGTCACCATCGACGCCTCCCGCTTGAGCAGCGCCAGCTCCAGCCGCAGCCGGTCGTCGACGGTCTCGCGCCGCGAGCAGCAACTGCTTGTCCGACAGGTCCAGGATCATCGCGGCGGCCACCAGGTAGGCCAACTCTGCCGGGTCGTCCGGCAGTTCCGGCGCGTCGTCGTCACCCTCGTCCTGCATGCCCTGAGCGGCTGAGCAGGGCCTCCCGATAGCTGACGAATTGCCGGCGCGACCCGCCGCGCCAGCGCGATCGACTGCGGCGACTGGTCGTCGGACAGCAGGTCGACATCGGCCCGCATGGGCGCGGACGGCTCGACCTCGAGCAGCCGGAACCGCGTCATACCGGTGACGATGATGTCGAACCGGCCGTCCTCGTAGGCCTCGGCGTAGCGAAGCTCCGCCGTGCAGCCGATCTCGTGCAGCGCGGTGATGCCCTCGTTGCCGACCTCCCGGCCCGCCTTGATGGCGACCACACCGAACAGTCCGAGTCCCGTCCTGCATGTCGAGCAGGTCGCGCACCAACTGCCGGTATCGGTCCTCGAAGATGTGCAGCGGCAGCATGACGCCCGGATACAGCACAAGTCCCAAGGGGAAGAGCGGCATCGAGGTCCGGACCACGCGTCTCAATCTACGTGCTGCGACCGGCCAGCCGCCCGAGGCCGGAGAGTCAGCCGACGATGGTGTCCACCGCGACGTCGATGTTCCCGCGGGTTGCGTTGGAGTAGGGACACACCTGATGGGCGGCCGCTGCCAATTCGTCGGCCGTCGCCTGGTCGACCCCGGACATCTCCACGTGCAAGGTCAGCCGACAGCTGGAACCCGCCGGCTCCGTTGGAGTTCAGCCCGACGTCGGCTGTCACCGCCGCGTCGCGGATGTCCGCCTTCCTCCGGCGCGCGATCAGCTTCAGCGCGCTGAGGAAGCAGGCCGCGTACCCGGCCGCGAACAGTTGCTCGGGATTGGTGGCGCCACCGGGCCCGCCCATCTCGACCGGCGTCGCGAGGTCGACATCGACGATGCCGTCGGAGGATCGGCTGTGGCCGTTCCGGCCCTCGCCGGTGGCGGTGGCGGATGCGGTGTAAATGGCAGTCATGAATTCACGCTCCTTGCTGGGGGATGCACCCTGCGAGGCCAGGACGTGGTGCAACCTATGCCAGGCTAACGAGCGGCGAGACGGCCGTGTAGGTCACCTTCTCGGCGGGTACTACCCGGCCGGCGTTCACCGACGAACGCGGGAAGGGGATCGATCATGTCCACCGAGGCCATCGGCAAGACCGTCCGCAGCATCATTCCGGCCCGGCTGGATCGATTGCCGTGGTCGCCGTTCCACACCCGGTTGGTGCTGGCCCTTGGCGTCGCCTGGGTGCTGGACGGCCTCGAGATCACCGTCGCCAGCGCCATTGCCGAGACCCTCACCGAGCCGTCGACCCTCGGCCTGTCGTCGGCCGCGGTCGGACTGATCGCCACCGTGTACCTGATCGGCGAGGTGGTCGGCGCCCTGTTCTTCGGGCGGCTCTCCGACCGGCTCGGCCGGCGCAAGCTGTTCATGATCACCCTCGGCATCTACCTCGGCGGCTCCGGTCTGACCGCGCTGACCCTGGGTTCCGGACCCGGCTGGATCGCCTTCCTGTACGCGACCCGGTTCATCGCCGGGATGGGCATCGGCGGCGAGTACGCCGCGATCAACTCGGCCATCGACGAGCTGATCCCGGCCCGGTATCGCGGCCGGATCGACATCGCGGTCAACGGAAGCTACTGGTTCGGCGCCATTCTGGGCACCCTCGGCACCCTGATCCTGCTCAACGTCTTCGATCCCAGCGTCGGCTGGCGGCTCGGCTTCCTGATCGGCCCGGTGCTGGGACTGTTCATCCTGGTGCTCCGCCGGCACCTGCCGGAAAGCCCCCGCTGGCAGATCATGCACGGCCGGGAGCAGGAGGCGCAGGAGTCGATCGACTACATCGAGAAGGAGGTGCGAGGCCGGCGGTCAGCAGCTGCCCGAGGTCGACGATTCGAAGGCCATCGAACTGCGTCCCGAACGCAGCCACGGCTACATCGCGCTGCTGCGGGTGCTGTTCAAGACCTATCCGAAGCGCTCGATCCTGGGCGCCACGCTGATGATCACCCAGTCGTTCCTCTACAACTCGATCTTCTTCACCTACACGCTGGTGCTCGGCAAGTTCTACGGGGTCCCGGCGTCGGCGGCGCCGTGGTTCCTGATCGCCTTCGCGGTCGGCAATTTCATCGGGCCGCTTGGCCCTCGGGCATCTGTTCGACACCCTCGGCCGGCGCAAGATGATCGCCGGGACGTACATCCTGTCCGGTGTGCTGCTGGCGATCAGCGCGTGGATGTTCAACGCCGGCCTGCTGAACGCGGTCACCCAGACGATCGCCTGGTGCGTGATCTTCTTCTTCGCCTCGGCCGGGGCGAGCGCCGCCTATCTGACGGTCAGCGAGATCTTCCCGCTCGAGGTGCGGGCCATGGCGATCGCGGTGTTCTTCGCCATCGCCCAGGGCTTCGGCGCGCTCGGACCGGTGCTGTACGGCGCGCTGATCGGGGACGGCAGCAACCCGACCGCGCTGTTCTACGGCTACCTGCTCGCCGCCGGGATCATGATCATCGGCGGGTTGGTCGAGGTCGGGCTCGGCATCGACGCGGAGAACAAGTCGCTGGAGGACGTCGCCGAGCCATTGTCGGTGGCGGCGGCCAGGTCTCGGAGCTGATCTGGTCCGGAGTTGATCTGCCTCCGGGACCTGGCGCTCGTCGGCCGTGTCCACCATGGCCTCGGTGGCAGCGTCGGGCGTCGGAATCCAGCGGATGGGCGCGTCTCGTCGGCGCCGAGCCGGGCAATGGCCAGCGTGCCGACCGCCAGCACCGTCGGCACCAGCCCGGCGATGAGGAACGCCTGGGCGATGCCGATCGTCTCGCCGACCGGCCCGGCGATCGCCATCGACACCGGCATCAGCGCCAGCGAGACGAAGAAGTCCAGGCTGGACACCCGGCCCAGCATCGCCGGCCGGCACCCGGCGCTGCAGCAAGGTTCCCCACAACACCTGCGCGCCGGAGAACAGCACGCCGCAGGTGAACAGCGCGATCACCATCACCCACAGTTGGTCGGTGAACCCGATCACCGCGATCGGCAGGCAGCCGACGCCCCAGCCCAGGATCATCAGCGTCAGGTACCGCCGCGGCAGGCGCGATCGAGGCGACCACCAGCGAACCGATCGCGCCGCCGATCCCGAAGGCGGCCAGCGCGACCGCGAAAGACCCTGCACCGCCGCCGGTCTGATCCTTGACCGCGAACGGCAGCAGCACCTCGATCGGCCCCATGATCACCAGCACCAGCAGGATCGCGAACAGCAGGGTGGCCAGCAGCCACTTCGTCCGGACCATGTAGGCGAACCCGTCGCGGATGTCGATCACCGCGGCGACCAGCGGATGACGGGCGCGATCGACGTCCCGCCGGACGGCCGTGGTGGCCATCAGGGCCAGCGCGGTCGCCGCCCCGACCTGGATCAGCGCAACAACCGCGAACGCGACACCGGGGGACGACACCGCGATGATGACGCTGGCCAGCGCCGGCCCGGCGGCCTGCATGATCGTCGGCCGGAGCACCCCCTCGATGCCGTTCGCGGCCAGCAACTGCTCGGGTTCGATCAGCGCGGGCAGCCACGCGGAATAGGCGGGGAAGAAGAATCCGTCGGCGATCCCCAGCACGAACGCGATCAGCGCGAGCTGCCAGATCGCGATGTTGTCGGTGAGCGCGAGGATGGCGGCGGCCCCGAAGCCGAGCCCGCGGACCAGTTCGACGGTCAGCAGGATGAACCGCTGCGGGATCCGATCGGCCACCGCACCGCCGATCAGCACGGACAGCACCAGGCCGAGAGATGCGCCGAGGGCCACGGCGGACAGGTCGGTCGGGGTGCCGCCGAGCTGGATGACCTGCCACACGGAGGCCACCAGCCAGATGCCGATGCTCAGCATCGAGCAGACCAGGGCCGAGGTCAGCAGCCGGTACTGGCCGGCACCGCGAACGGACGCAGCGCGCGCGGCAGCCGCGATGGTTTCGTCGTGTCGTTCATCACCGCTCCTTCGCCGTGCGTCGCTTTGTCGTGGTCATGCTGCCAGCCATGTCATGCTGACCGGCCGTGGCCGCGATTCTGAGCGGCAGCGATGATGCTGCCTGATCGAGGTGGCCGGTTCCCACTCGATTTACCCGGCCGCAGGGCGCGGCTACCGTGGCCACATGCCTACCAAGATCACCGTCATCTACGACAACCCGACCGACCCGGAGGCCTTCGAGGCCGGCTACGCCGCCGGTCAGGTGGAGCTGGCGAGGAAGCTCCCCGGACTCCAGCGGATCGAGACGTCGAAGGTCTGGCCGAAGGAGGACGGCACCGCCACCCCGGCCTATCGGATGGTCGACCTGTACTTCCCCGATTACGACACCGCGAGCGCCGCGGTCACCACCGCGGAGGCGGCCGCGCTCTTCCCGAGCATCTTCGGCCTGGCGACCGGTGGACTACGCATCGTGTTCAGCCGACATCGAAGAATCCTGAGCCGGCGCTCGCGCAGCGAGATACCTCTCACACGCGCCTCGACGGCGGGTCGTCGGCGCCGGTCGGCCGGCACGGCATAGCATCCGTCTTGAGCTGTGCCCGGCAACAGGCGTCACAAAGTCGTTGTAGCGCAGCGTTTTTTGCCGCCGACCGACGAAATGGGTCCGATACCAATTGTTTGCCTCCGGGTCGCTGCGAGTGCCGCTGGCCATCCGTCGCTACCTCGGCACCGAGATCACGCCAGGGAGATGGATCAACCAGCGGCACACCGGTCCGCAGGGTTCCCGGCAGTATGACGTCTACCTCCCCGCCGGCCTGCCGGCGAGGGGGAAGGTGCCGATGGTGCTGCTGCTGCACGGCTGTGGTCAGACCGCCGTCGAGTTCGCCAGCCAAACGGGCTTCACCAGCGCCGCCGACGCGAACGGGTTCATCGTCGTCGCGCCGCGGCAGGAGATCCGGCATCAGCTCCAGCGCTGCTGGCGGTGGTACGAGTCGGCTCATCAACGCCGCGACGCCGGCGAACCGGCCATCCTGAAGGGCATCGTCGACGACGTGCTGGCCGAGGATGCCGGTTGGCGGATCGATCGGCGCCGGGTCTACGTGGCGGGCCTGTCCGCCGGCGGGGCGATGGCGCTGATCCTGGCGACCACCTACCCGGACGTGTTCGCCGCCTCCGGGGTCCACTCGGCGACGGCCTACCGGTCGGCGACCCAGAGCTTCCGTGCGCTCGGGGCGATGGCGGCCCGCGGCTCGGCGCCGTCGAACGGCGGGATCGGCGGGATGGCGCCGGTGGTGCTGATCCACGGCACCGACGACCGGGTGGTTCGCCCGCCGAACGCCGACCGAATCGTGGCCCAATGGCTGGCCTCTCGTGATGCGGATCGGCCGACGGGGCTGAACCGGGTGAAGCCGCTGGCCACCACCCGCTCCTTCGTCGTCGACAACCGGCGGTGCATCCGGACGCGCTGGTACACCGCCCGCGGCCGGCGGGTGCTGGAGTACTGGCGCATCGACGGGCTGGGGCACGCCTGGTCGGGCGGTCATTCCAGCGGCGCGTACATCGACCGCAAGGGCCCGCCGTCGGCCGCCGTCATGTGGACATTCTTTGCGCGGCATCGGCTTTCGGCTGGGGCGGCCGAGCCGGCCGAGGTCGACGACCAGGACCTGGCGTGGGACATCCGGCTGGGTTGAGCGCGACATCGCGTCTTCCAATCCGCGCCAGGTAGCGCGTTCGGTTAATTGGTCGCGATCCTCAATCCCGTCGATTTGATCTGCTGATCGCCGCTGTCGCCGTCACTGCCGGCTATCCGCTGCTGACCCGCAATGCGGCGCACTTTCACGGGCATCCACGCGGCGCTGTCCCTGGTGGAGATTTGATAATCAGGCCCGGCCGAGGGAGATGGCGGTCCAGGAGACCGGCGGCAACGTCACGCGTGACCGTTCCCGCTCCGACGCCGACAGTCTTGTTGTCCCGCAACGACACTCGATCCTGGTCCAGCAGGGTATTGGCGGCGTGGACGTCGCTCGTCACTGAGCGTCTGGGCGTCCAGCACCGTGATCTCGCCCAGCGCCGCGACGTCGATCGTGACGGTGGCGTCGTCGGACTGCGACCGATTGACCAGGAACACCGATGTCCGGCCCGTTTCGGCGTCGTGGGTGGCCACCGCATCGACAATCGGGAACCGTGCCGTACTGGCTGGTCTCGTAGGTGTCGGAGTCGAGCTTGACCGCCAGCGTCACCCCGGACGCCAACCGTGAGGTGAGCGCGAAGGGAAAGAACGTTGTCTGCCGCCAGGCCGGGCCGCCGGGTTCGGTCATGATCGGCGCGATGACGTTGACGAGCTGGGCCAGGCAGGCGCTGGTGACCCGGTCGGCGTGCCTGAGCAGCGAGATCAACAGGCTGCCGACGACGACCGCGTCGGCGACGGAGTACTGGTCCTCGAGCAGCCGCGGGGCCACCGGCCAATTGTCGATGCCGTCGATCTTGTCGACGGCGTGGTACCGGTCGATGTACCAGACGTTCCATTCGTCGAAGGACAGGTTGATCGTCTTGCTGCTGCCGTTGACGGCCTTGACATGGTCGGCCGTGGCCACGACCGCCTCGATGAAGTGGTCCATGTCCACCGCGGAGGCGAGAAAGCTCGCCAGGTCGCCGTCTTTCGGCTCGTAGTAGGCGTGGCAGGAGATGTAGTCGACGTCGTCGTAGGTGTGGGTCAGCACCACGCGTTCCCACTCGCCGAAGGTCGGCATGTGCGCGCTGGACGACCCGCAGACCACCAGCTCCACCGACGGGTCGAGCTGGCGCATGGCCTTGGCCGTCCGGGCGGCGAGTTTTCCGTAGTCGTCCGCGGATCGGTGCCCGAGTTGCCACGGGCCGTCCATCTCGTTGCCCAGGCACCACATCTTGACCGCGAACGGGTCGGGCCTGCCGTTGTCGGCTCGTTGCTCGGCTGCGGGCGGTGCCGGACGGCAGATTGGCGTACTCGAGCAGATCCAGCGCCTCCAGGGTGCCGCGGGTGCCGAGGTTGACCGCCAGCATCAGCTCGCTGCCGACCTTGTCCAGCCATCCGGAGAACTCGTGCAGGCCGACCTCGTTCGTCTCGGTGGAGTGCCAGGCCAGATCGAGGCGGCGCGGCCGATCTTCACGGGGGCCGACGCTGTCCTCCCAGCGGAACCCGGAGACGAAGTTGCCGCCCGGGTAGCGGATCGCGCTGACCCCGAGTTCGGTCACCAGGTCGATGACGTCCTGGCGGAATCCGTCGGCATCGGCCGTCGGGTGGCCCGGCTCGTAGATCCCGTCGTAGACGCATCGGCCGAGATGCTCGACGAACGAACCGAAGAGTCGGCGATTGATGGCGCCCACCGTGACATGCGGATCGATGGTCAGATGTGCGTGCGGCATGGTTGATCACCTTTCGAAATCGTCGATGCGAGGGGAACATTGTCGACCGACGTCCGGGTTCACGCCCAATGGCCGGGACGGGTCAGCGCCGGTGACAAGACGGTGGCGTCGTCGCCCCTGGCGGACGTCGAGCTGGGACGGGGTCAGGAAGATGCTGTCGGTGAGGTCCGCGCCGCGGAGGTCGGCATCCCGGAGGTCCGCACCGATCAGGTCGGCCAGTCGCAGATCCGCGCCACGCAGATCGGCACCGATCAGGTAGGCGCCGCGCAGGTTGGCACCGCGCAGGTCGGCGTTCCGCAGCTTCGCCCCGATCAGATCGGCACCCCGGTGGTTCTTCTTCCCCCGGACGCCGGCCCGGACCAGTTTGCTGGTCTGCAGCAGCAGCTCGTTGACCGCTTGCCGATGCGCGGCCACGTCCAGCTCCAGGATCGCCTCGGGTGCGGCCCGGGTCATGAGTCTCGGTGGCCGTCGAACATTCGCCGTAGGTCGCCGAAAAGCGCTTCGGCCGACCGCAGCGTCAGCGCCTCCGCCAGGTACCAGAGCAGCTCGTGCAGTTGGCGCATCACCCGGAAGACGTCGAACATCTGGTGCGCGGTGGCCGGCGCCTGCCGCCAGTCCTGGCCGTGGTAGGTCTGCTGGGCAACCCGCTGACCGGCGCCGAAGCACTCGTAGACCGTGCATCCCGGAAAACCCTTGGTGCGCAGGGATCTGATGGATGCCGCAGCGGAAGTCCGGTCTGCAGATTCGGGCAGGCGTGCCCGGCCGGCTTGTCGATCGCGAAGTCGGCCGAGGCCGCGAACGGCAACGCGACGCAGCACAGGCCGAAGCAGTTCGCGCAGTCGGCCAGCAGGTTGTCCGCGGACCCCAGCGACCGGGAGATCGCCTGCGCGTTCGGGCTTCTCGGACATGTGGTTGACCTCCTGCCGGGTGCTCAGTGCGGCGACGCGACGGGCAGTCCGTAGCCACGGGCGGCGTGCAGCAGGCGTTGGTCGTAGCTGACCAGCGCATCCAGTTCGGCCAGACCGGCTGCCGATGCGACGTGCAGCGCATCCAAGGTCCGTACCTCCGGCGGCGGCAACTGCGCAGCGAGCGCCGTGGCCGCCACCGTCAGTTGGAGGTGACCGATGCGACCGAGGAGCACCACCGCGGCCGCCGACGCCTCCCGGCTCACTCTGGCCGCCAACCGCTGAAGTTCCACCACGCCAACGGTATTGGTCACCAGTGGCGTACCCGCTCGGTCCGCGAGCCACTCGCGCAGGGCGACGGACTCAGACTCGTTGACGACCAGTTTCGCCAAGGCTGACGTGTCGAAGTAGAGGGTCACTCGTCTGGCGCGATCCTGCGCCAGCAACGCGTCGGTCGTCGGGCTTCGGGCTGGACGTTCCACGGGAATCACCGACAGTGGGTCACCGCGTCCCGGATGTAGCAGGCCCTGGGCAACGAGTTCGGCGTAGCCGACGGTTGTTGGGGTGGTGATAGCCACCAGCCGAGCAACGGGCCGACCATGGTTGGTGATCTCGAAGGACTCACCGGCCTGGACTCGATCGAGCAGTTCGCTGGCATTCTGCCGAAGTTCGCGCACCCCCACCGACTCCATGTAGCACATGATAGCACAATCCGTCCGCCGGCAATCCCGGTCGATCCAGCACACCAACCGACCGACCGCAAATTGCGCGCAGGATGGGCCGGTGAATCACCGCTCCCGAGACCGGCTCGTCGCAGGAGTGGTCGCCCTGCTGCTGTTGGGCGGACTCGCGGCGCTCAGCATCGCCGCCATCTCACCGCCCGCCGCGGTCGGCGCCGACGCGCCACCGGAGCAGTTCAGCGCCGACCGGGCGTACCAGCACGTGCAGTCGATCGGGTCGCAGGTCCATCCGGCCGGCTCGGCGGGGGCGGCCGAGGTGCGGGACTACATCATGTCGACGTTGACGACGATCGGGCTGCAGCCGCGGATCCAGGAGGCGGTCGGCGCCGACGGCGCGCTGAGCGGGCCCTACGGCATGGCCAGGGTGCACAACGTCGTGGCGCTGCTCCCGGGCACCGCATCGACCGGCCGGGTGGTGATGTTCGCGCACTACGACTCCGTCCAGGTTTCGTTCGGCGGCAACGACGACGGGGCCGGAGTGTCCACGCTGCTGGAGACGGCCCGCGCGGTGCTGGCCGGCCCCCGCCCGACCAACGACATCGTCTTCCTGTTCACCGACGCCGAAGAGGCATGCCTCTGCGGGGCAGAGGCTTTCGTCGGCCAGGACCCGTTGGCGCCGGGACGGCGGGGTGGCCCTGAACTTCGAGTCCCGCGGGACCACCGGCCCGGCGATCATGTTCGAGACCTCGCGGGGCAACGCCGCCATCGTCGATGTGTACGGCAGCGCGGTGCCCTATCCGGTGGCCACCAGCTTCGCCGTGGAGGTGTACCGGATCCTGCCGAACGACACCGACTTCTCCCCGTTCCGGGAGTCCGGGTCGTTCACCGGCCTGAACACCGCCTATATCGACGGTTCCGCCGTCTATCACACGCCGGAGGA
Source organism: uncultured Actinomycetota bacterium (assembly GCA_963695045.1). GTDB lineage: Bacteria > Actinomycetota > Actinomycetes > Mycobacteriales > Nakamurellaceae > Nakamurella. The sequence continues at coordinate 270,825 of CAVOFW010000011.1, read as the reverse complement.
CAAGCCCTCCACCATGGACCTGGCCAGCCTGCAGCAGCACGGCGACAACGCGGTGGCGTTGGCCCGCGCTTTCGGCTCCGCCGACATCGCGGGCCTCGCGCGGCCGGGCGCCTCCGACGACACCTACTTTCCCGCGCTGGGCGTGCTCGTGCGGTATCCCGGGACTCTGGTCTGGCCGCTTGCGGTGCTCGGTGTGCTGGCCGCCCTGGCCCTGACGTTCCTGGCCCGCCGACGCGGCCTGGTCAGCTGGCCACGCGCGGCCGCCGGGTTGGGGCTCGCCGTCGTGCCTTTCGTGCTCGCCCCGGTCGGCGCGCAACTGCTGTGGCTGGGACTGGTCGCGCTCCGGCCCGGCTACGCGAACATGATCGACCCCTGGTGGCCCGGCTGGTTCCGGGCTTGCGTGGTGGCGTTGGTCGCGGCGATCCTGTTGACCTGGTACGCGCTGCTCCGCCGGCGGGTCGGGCCGTGGCCGCTGGTCGATCGGCGCGCTCGGTCTGCTCGCCGTTCTCGGCGTGCTGCTGGCGGCGGCCGCGCCGGGCGGCTCCTACCTGGCGTCGCTGCCGGCGCTGGCCGGGGCGCTCGGCGGGATGGTTGCCGTCACGGCCCGCTCGTGGTTGGTGCGGCTGATCGCGGTCACGCTCGCCGGCGCCGTCGCGGTGGTCGTCCTGGCGCCGACGGTATCGATGTTCTTCCCGGCGCTGGGCCTGGCGACCGGCGCCGCCGCCGCGTTGTTCTCGGTGATGCTCGGACTCGCGTTGCTCCCGGTCATCGACTGGGTCTACCCGGTCGTTGCCGGCCGCGGCGACGCGGCCGGTGGCGGGTCCGAAGATGCTGCTGCGCAACAGGTGTCGCCGCGGTCCCGGCATCGGCTGTGGGCCGCGGTGCCGGCCCTGATCGCGGGCGGACTGACCGTGGCCTTCCTGGCCGCGGGGCTGGCCGTCGACCACTTCGACGCCACGCACCCGGCCCCGGCGCAGCTGGCCTACGCGCTGGACGCCGACACCGGACAGGCTCGGTGGATCAGCACCGACGCGAGCCCGGGGGAGTGGGTCCGCCACTACGTCACTGAGCAGCAGGATCTGAGCACCGCGTTCGGGCTGTTCGACGGCCGGGTCTGGACCGGCGGCGCGCCGCCCGCGGACCCTGCCCGCGCCACTGCTGACCGTGGTTTCGGACAGTTCCGCCGGGGCCACCCGATCACTGACGTTCACGCTGACCCCGCAGCGCGCGGTCCGGCTGATCTACCTCGACCTGCCCGAATCCACCGTCCGCCGGGCCGTGGTCGACGGCCGCGAGGTGCCGGCCGATGGCCTGACCGGCAGGTTCGGGGTGGTGTTCCACGCACCGCCGGCCGATGGTCTGACGGTGCGTCCTCGAGCTGGCCTCGCCGGGCCCGGTGACGATCCGGGTGCTGGACGGCAGCGACGGCCTCGACGCGCTGCCAGGGATTCGTGCCGCGCCCGGACGGTGTCGGCGTCGCACCGTCGCATACCTCGGAATTGGTGGTGGTCGGCAAGTCATACACCATGTGACCAAGGGCGGTGGCCCAGCGACGCACCCCACAGACCGCACGGTCCACATGCCGCGGTCGACATTGACGCGCGGTCCAAGGTGCACTGTCGGGACCGGCCGGTACCCTCCCCGGCATGGAGCAACGAGTCAGTTTGATCAGTCTGGGGGTCCGCGATCTGCCGCGTGCGCGGGCGTTCTACGAGCAGTTGGGTTGGCGGGGTCAGGAGGTCGAGGAAACCGTCTTCTTTCAGGCCGGGGGGTCGGTGGTGGTGCTGTGGGGTCGCGAGAAACTGGCCCGGGACAGCGGGTTGGCCGACGACGGCGGCGGCGGCTTCGGCGGCATCGCCCTCGCCCACAACGTGCGGTCGCGCGCCGAGGTCGACCAGGTCGTCGAGCAGGCGGTGAGCGCCGGTGCCACCGTGACCAAACCCGCGGCCGAGACCTTCTACGGCGGGTACGCCGCGGTGTTCACCGATCCAGACGGATTTCCCTGGGAGGTCGCGCACAACCCGGGGTTCACCCTCGGGGACGACGGCTCGCTCATCGTCCCGGACTTCGCTGCCGGCTGATACTCCTAAAGCCCGAAGCTTGTCCGGCAACAGGCCAATAGTGCTTGCACCGCACGGTTTTCCGCCGTTCGCCAGACGAGGCTGAGCAACGACGGGGTATCGACGTCGTCGATGATCAGAGTGCGCAGTCGGTCATCGTCGGCGGGCGCGGTGGACTGGCTCAGGATGGCCACACCGAGTCCTCGAGCGGCCAGATCCGCGACCGCGCCCGGCGCGGTGGCCTGCAACGCGATGTTCGGGTGAATGCCGGCCGTCGTGCAGGCGTCGTCGAAAACCGTTCGGATTCCGGTCCCCGGCCGGCAGGCAGACGATCGGGTGGTCGCACACCACCGCGAGGGTCGGGCGCTGCTGCAATCGGTCCAACGGGTGGCCGACGGGCACCACCGCAACCAGCCGCTCGCTGATGATGGTGATCGAGCCCAGCCCCTCGGGTGGCGCTGCCCGCCACCCCGACGAGCGCGACGTCGATGGCGCCGCTGCGCACACCCTCGATCAGCCGGTCGGAATTGTCCTCGGACAATGCGATCTCGACTCCCGGGTGCGCGCCGTGAAAGGCGGCCAGCGCGTCGAACAACGGGGTGATCATGCAGGCCGTCACCATGCCGATCGTGATGCGTCCCCGCATCAGCCCGGTGACGTCGTCGACCGATCGGCGGATGGCGGTCACCGATGCGAGCACGGCCTTGGCCTGCTCGAGCGCGGCCGCGCCGGCCGGGGTGACCGTTGCGTTGCGGCCGGAGCGGTCGATCAGCGTCGCGCCGAGGTCGCTTTCCAATTGTCGGATCTGCGCGCTGACCCCGGACTGGCTGATGTGCACGCGTCTCGCGGCGCGGGTGAAGTTCGCTTCCTCGGCGACGGCGACGAAGTACTCCAGCTGTCTCAGTTCCATACGCATAGATTCTAGTTCCTAGAAGAACTATCTGTTGGACTTCTGACGTGCCGACGGCAAGACTCGACAAGGTCGGGTTCACCCGATGCCCAGGATCACGCGAAGTGGCGACAAGAGAGGACAGCCAATGACCAGCCAGCAGCAAACAGACCAGCAGAAGGCCCTGCAACCGGAGGACCTGACCCGCCTATTCGTTGAACGGGCGAACGCCGGCGACGCCGATGGTATTGCGGCGATCTACGAGGAAGACGCTGTCATGGCCTACCCGCCGGGAAGTCAGACGGTTGGTCGGGACGCGATTCGCGCGCTGTGGGAGAAGGTGCTGCAGCACGCTCCGCACTTCGAGCCGGAGGCGTCGTTGCCGACCCTGATCAGCGGTGACATTGCCTTGACCGCCACCGCTCCGAAGGACGGCGCCGGCGCCCGCGCGCAGGTGGCGCGCCGGCAACCGGACGGCAGTTGGCTGCGACTGCTCGACCAGCCCGAGTTCACGCCCCCGACGTCGGCTTGAAATCTCGAACTGAGCCCGTCATGACCGAAGTTGCGACAATTCGGGAAGTCATCGGCCCACCAGTGTCGAGAACGCCGTGGCGGCGCCGACGAGTCAGCTGACGGGCTCGACCGAGGCCGACATCCACCGAGAGGGATTTGACCATGACGACGGCAATGACCGACACCCTGAAGGTTCCCGGCGCGGCGCTGCATTACGAGGTCCGCGGCAGCGGCCCGCTGCTCCTGCTGATCTGCGGCGGTGTCTACGACGCCGACGGCTATGCCGGTCTGGCGCAGCAGCTCACCGACCGATTCACGGTGGTGACCTACGACCGGCGGGGGAACTCGCGGAGCCCGCTGGACGGACCGGTCGCGCGGCAGAGCATCGGAGTGCACGGGGACGACGCGCACCGGATTCTGACGGCGGTCGGTGCCGGAGCGGGCGAGCCGGCGGCTGTCTTCGGCAACAGTTCCGGCGCCATCATCGCGCTGGAATTGGCCGCGCGGCATCCGGAACAGGTCGGCACGGTGGTCGCACACGAGCCGCCGCTGTTCGAACTGCTGCCCGAGCGGGACCACTGGCGGACGGTGATCAAGCAGGTCGCCGACACCTTCGAGACCGACGGGCCTGGTGCGGCGGGTGGGGTCCTCGGTGCAGCCCTACAGATGCGCGGGGCAGCGGAAGAGGACGAGCGCGTGCCCGGCGGCGGTGACGCGCCGCAGGAACCGGACCCGCAGACCTTGGAGATGATGGCTCGGATGGGGCGCAACATGGAGTTCTTCATCGGCTATGAGGTACCCGGCTTCGCCGGCTACACCCCGGACATCACGGCATTGCGCGCTGCGGGAGCGCACATCGTGATGGCCGCAGGCCTGGAGTCGGCGGGTGAACCACCCGCCCGGTGTGCGACCGCCGTCGCCGACCTGCTTGGCTCCAGCCCCGTGGTCTTCCCCGGTGATCACGGCGGATTCGGTAACCGCGCCGTGGAATTCGCCGCCACGTTGAGCGGCGTGCTCACCACCTGATGAAACGTCCCGCGCCGGGCGGTGATTGAGAACGGTCCCGTCAAAACCGGCCGATCAGCGGGGTGAAACATGCCGTCCGGTTGCTTTGACTCGTCCGGGTGATGGTCCGATTCCTTTCGTGTGGGCAGCAACACCCTTTGGTCGACTCGGGATATGGTCTGCTCACCGAGGGGGAATGTGTGAAACATGGCGGGCAGGGTCGGGCAAATTTCGCCATTGTCGTGATTGCCGTCGTGATCGCAATGGCATTGAGCGGCCCGCCGGCGGGCGGAAAAACGCCGGGCGGCGGTGGCGGCGGAGTGGATCCTCGAGCGAGCGCGGCTGCCGCCGTGGCGGTCGCGGCCGGTGCTCCCACGACCTTCGCGAACATCGACGTGAACGGCGGCTATGTGGCCGCTGGCGTGGGGCTGCGCAACCGGGGCGCCGGCACCATCACGCTGTCCGGCATCCCGTCGGGTGCCGTCGTCCAAGCCGCCTACCTGTACTGGTCGGTGCTCGGCGGCACCGCCGAGCCGGCCACCTTCAGGTCCGCCACCTTCGACGGGACGCCCGTGAGCGGCACGAAGGTCGGTTCCGGCCCCGCCCCGTGCTGGAACACGGTGACGACCGGATATTCCTACCGCGCCACCGTCACCACCCTGGTCAGCGGGAACGGCCCCTACGCGCTGTCCGGTTTCGCGTCCGGAGTCACGTCAGGTGCCGACCCGTTCAGCACGGCCGAAGTGCCGCCGTTGACGGACGGCGCATCACTCGTCGTGGTCTTTCGGAAGTCGACCTACCCCTTGACCCGCGTGGTCATCACCGATGGCTACGGCATGGTGAACACGGCCGCCGGCCTGACGGCGACCATCCCGTTCGGTTTTGCCGCAACGACTCCGGCCGGCCAAGTGCAGACCACCTTCGTTGGGGGAGACGGGCAGCAGAACCTGACCGAACCGGCCAGCGCCATCAACGGCGTGGCCATTCCGCAGGCGGACTGGGACGGCACCGATCCGCCATCCCCGGCCGGCAGCCAGGGGAACCTGTGGGACACCGACACCGTGCTGACCAGGAACCTGATCAAGCCCGGCAACACCAGCGCGGTCGTCAAGGTTGCCGGCGGACCCGACTGCCTCGTGTGGGTGGCCCAGGTGCTCTCGATCGGGCGAAACGGGGCCGCGGACGCCGACGGCGATCAACTGCTGGACGGTTGGGAGGCCAACGGATACGACGCCGACGGCGATGGCGTGATCGACGTCGACCTGCCGGCCTTCGGCGCGAGCGTCGTTCGCAAGGACCTGTTCGTGGAAATGGACTATATGGGCGCCGAGTCGGTCTGCCCCTGCCGGCTTCCGCAGGCGGCCGAATTGAATCGAATAGTTGCGGTTTTCGGCGCAGCTCCGGAGGCGGCCAATCCAAACCGGCAGACCGGCATCGCGCTTCATCTGGACGCCGGAACGGCGCGCGGGTCCGCCTTCAACCTCGGTGGCGGCAACCTGGTGCCCGTCGATAGCGATCTGAATCCGGTCGTTGCCCCAATTCGCCGCGATCAAGGCCGCCAACTTCGACCCGCGCCGCGCACGGATCTTCTACTACATGATCTGGGCCGACGGGTACGACGGCGGTGGGAGCAGCGGGAACGCCTTCGCCATCCCGAATGACAGCTTCTTGGTCTCGCTCGGCGCATTCCCGGCGCACGGCAGCGCCAACCACAACGTCGGCACATTCGTCCACGAATTCGGTCATGCGCTCGGTCAGCGACACGGCGGGAACGACGACGAGAACTACAAGCCGAACTACCTGAGCGTGATGAACTACGCCTATCAACTGGCCGGTGTGCCGCGCACCGGTACCGTCCCCCCGAACTTCGGGTACTCCTCCGCCGTGCTGCCGACCTTGCACGAGGCGGCACTCGACGAGGCCGTTGGGCTGAACAGCACGTCCGCCGCGACCTACCGGACGGCCTGGTTCTGCCCCAGTGGCGCCGGCGCGATCAGCCCCGGAACCGCGCAGGGGCCGGTCGACTGGAATTGCAATGGGGTGGCGGCTGGCACCGCCTCGGTCGACCTGAACTTCGATGGCGCCAAGGGCGATCTGGTCAGCTGGAACAACTGGGGCACACTGGCCTACGGCGGCGGCGCGATCGGCGCGGGCGCGAGCCCGGCAGGACTCGCCCCGCAGCAGGCACTACCCGACGAACTGACCTGGGAACAAGCCCAGAAGCACGGCGGGTGACCGGACGCAACCCCGACCGGGGAACTGGTTGATGCCGCGGACGATGTCTCCCGTCGGCAGCAGCCGACCTACTCGGGCTTCGCCCCGGCGATGTTGACCAGCCAGGTGACCCCGAACTTGTCGGTCAGCATGCCGAACGTGTCGCCCCAGGGCGCGGTGTTGATGGGTGCGGTGATCGTCGCACCGTCGACCAGCCGGTCCCAGTAGCCGCGCAGCTCGGGCTCGTCCTCGCCGCTGAGCGACACCGAGATGTTGTCGCCGGGGTTGTAACTCATGCTGTTCGGGGTGTCGGCGCCCATCAGCACCAGGCCGGTCGGTGAGGTCACCATGCCGTGCATGATCTTGTCCTGTTCGGCTGGGTCCTCACTGGCGTGGTTCTCACCGAAAGTGCTCAGCGTCAGGTCACCGCCGAGGACCGAGTGGTAGAACTCCATCGCCTGCTTGGCGTTGCCGCGGAAGCTGATGTACGGGTTGAGGTGGGTCGTCATCTGGATCCTTTGCCTTCTGTCCATGGGCCGGCGTTGCCGGCCGATCGATGGTTCATCACCGGCTGCGCATCAGCACGTCCGGTCGGAATTTGTCTATCACGGCAGGCCGACAGCCACCTGTCCCAGAAATGTTCACCGACGGCAGACCGAGCCGGCGATCGGAACTCATCGCACATGCCCGGCCGGACCGGGCCCCGGATGCGCCGCACATCGAGGTCCACAACAATCGAGCGATGACCAATCCCCCCGAGCGCCCGTATCGCCGGCTCACCTTGTCGGTCAACAACAAGATGTTCGCCGGCGTCTGCGGCGGGATCGCCGAGTACTTCGGTATCGATCCGACCCTGGTCCGGCTCGCCGCGGTGGTGCTGGCGCTGATCGGCGGCAGCGGCCTGTTCATCTATGGCATCGCGTGGATCATCATGCCCAAGCCGTGACGGGTCACGGCCGGCGTCACGCTGCGACCGGTCGTCCCGGCCTCAGCCTGCCCTGGGAATGTCCGATCTGAGGAACGTCGCGCCGGTCCTGAGCCGGGCTCTGCTGGTCCTGCCGGGCTGGGCGTGATCAGATGACGATCATGGCGGAACGGGTCGGAGTCGGTGCCCGCGACATCATCGACCACTTTCTGGACGACGGGACCTTCCGCAGTTGGGACGTCCCGGCGCTGGATGTCCCGGCCAACGCCGAGTATGCCGAGATGCTCCGGACTGCCCGGGCCAGGACCGGGCTCGACGAATCCGTGATCACCGGCGAGGGCACGCTCCGCGGCCGCCGGGTTGCGGTGATGGCCGGCGAGTTTGCCTTCCTGGGCGGTTCGATCGGGGTGGCCGCCACCGAACGCCTCGTGCTGGCCATCGAACGGGCTACCGCACAGGGGATCCCACTGCTGGCGTCGCCGGTGTCCGGTGGCACCCGGATGCAGGAGGGCACCGTTGCCTTCCTGCAAATGGTGAAGCTGTCCGGCGCGGTCGCGGCGCACAAGGCCGCCGGATTGCCATACCTGGTCTATCTGCGCAGTCCCACCACCGGGGGAGTGCTGGCGTCCTGGGGATCGCTCGGACACTTCACCGTGGCGGAACCGGGCGCACTGATCGGCTTCCTCGGGCCCCGGGTCTACCAGGCGCTGTACGGTGAGCCCTTTCCGGAGGGCGTGCAGACCGCCGAGAACCTCTACGCACATGGGCTTTTGGACGCAGTGGTGGAACCGTCCGAGCTGCCCGGCATCGTGCACCGAGTGCTGAACGTGCTGCTGGCGCCCAGGTATCGCACCGCCCGCCGAGAGGACCAACCCGATGCCGCCGCCGCGCCGGCGGAGGAGGATGCGTGGACGTCGATCACCCGGTCGAGGCGACCGGAACGACCGGGGGTCCGGAAACTGTTGCGGATCGCGGCGACGGATGTCACGCCGATGAACGGCACCGGGACCGGTGAGATCGACCCCGGCATCCTGCTCGCGCTGGCCCGCTTCGACGGTGCGCCGTGCGTGCTGCTGGGGCAGGACCGGATGGGGCAGACCTCCGACACTCCACTCGGGCCGGCCGCGCTGCGGGAGGCCCGGCGCGGCATGCGGTTGGCCGCAGAGCTGCAACTCCCGCTGGTGACGGTCATCGACACCCCCGGAGCAGCCCTCTCCAAGGAGGCGGAGGAAGGCGGGCTGGCCGGCGAAATCGCCCGCTGCCTGGCCGATCTCGTGACGATCGATGCACCGACCGTGTCCGTCCTGCTCGGCCAGGGCACCGGCGGCGGAGCCTTGGCCCTCGTTCCGGCGGACCGGGTGATCGCCGCGCGGCACGGCTGGCTGTCCCCGCTGCCCCCGGAAGGGGCCAGCGCAATCGTGTACCGGAACACCAGCCATGCGGCGGAGATGGCAGCGGAGCAGGGCGTCCGCGCCGGCGACCTGATGCGGGCCGGCATCGTCGACCGGATCGTCGACGAGCGTCCAGACGCGGCGGACGAACCCGCAGCCTTCTGCCTCCGGCTGGGGGCGGCCCTCGCCGATGAGCTGTACCAGCTGATGCCGCTGCCGCCCGGTGAGCGAGCCCGACGGCGCCATCAGCGGTACCGCAGTCTGGGATTGTGAATCGCTTCCACCGGAGCTCTGCGGGTCGACGTTGGGTGGGCTCCAGGCCGGTGTTTCACGGCGATCCAGCGGCCTGACAATTTGTGCGCCAACGAATCAGCCCAGCTGTATCGTCCACACGACCTCGCGGGAGCGGCGTTCACCCGCCGGCGCCATGTCGACAACCGCCGCTTGACGCAACGCGAGGCCGTCACCGGGTTGCAGCGCGGCAACGCCCTTGAGAGTGATGTGCGGCCGATATCCGGCACCGACGAACTCGGGGTCGTCGAATTGCGCACCCGCCGCCAACAACGCCGTGACGAGGCCGTCATGCAATCGGGTCAGCTCCGCGGTGGGTTCGACCAATGAGACCGGCACATTCATGGCGTGTCCGAACCCTTCCTCCGGCCCGACGCGGAGCGTCAGCGCTGGTTGTGCCAAGAGGATCGGGGAAGCGGCCGACAGCACGGCCGGCAGTCCGCCCACGATGACGAACGTCGGTGCGACCGTCACGTGCAACGGCCACTCGCGCAGGGTGAAGGCATCCCCGACCGCCAGCGGCCGCAGCGGCAGCACAATGACAAGTCTTGACACGTGAAGGCTCTCGATCCGGTCCGGCTGAGTACGCGAGCTCAGCGGGTGCCGACGTAGAGCCAGCGCGAGTTGACGCGCAGGAACCGGCTGTTCTCGTGCTGCACACCGGTTTCGCGTCCGCGGCGGTAGCTCGCCCGGAATTCCACCGTTCCCCGCTGCTCCAACAGGCTGCCGCCGGTGGTGCCGATGATCTCCAGCCGCGTCCAGCGAACCTGCGGGTCCAGTTCCAGTGACGGCGGACGGGTCGACGGGTGCCAGGTGTCGAGCAGGTACTGCGGCCTGCCCAGCGCGAAGGCCGAGTAGCGCGAACGCATCAGCCGCTCCGCGGTAGGAGCGAACGCCGATCCGTCGTGCAGCGGACCGCAACAGTCGCGGTACGTCGAACCGCTGCCGCACCGGCAACTCGACGACGCACCGGCGCCGCCCGCCGGCGTCAGGTTCTGAGCAGCCGACTTCTGACCAGACCTGCCGGTGTCCGCCGTTGTCATTGCGGCGGAATGCCCGCACGCGTCGGCAGATCGCCGGGCGCCGTGGGGTTCACCTTGCGCTGGGCTTGTTGCTGGATCTCGATGCGGGGCTGGTACGCCGCCGGGTGGAAGATCTCGTCGACCGCGCCCAACACCGACCCACCGACACCGCGACGACGAGCCCGCGACCCGATCCAGGCCAGGCCGCCGACGACCGCGCCGAACCCGGCCAGGGTCACCAGCAGCGGCACGAAGAAATCCACGTCGCCACCGTACCGCCGGGGATCCACGGCAATGCGGCGAAATCGTCACCATGAGATCGCGGCGGCCGGCTTGGCATCCAAGGTGATCCCCGGCAAGGTGCTGTACGTCGCCGCCCGGACGAGATGACTGACCAGGAGATTCGCAGGCAGCGACTGACCTTGGAACTCCGTGTCGTCCGTGGTGTGGCCGTCCTCGACCAGGGTGACGTCGTACCCCCGGTGCACCGCTCCATAGAGGGTGGCCGTGATGCAGGCGTCGGTCTGCGCGCCGCACAGCACGACGTGGTTGACGTTCTGAGCAGCAAACACCGACTCCAGGTCGGTGTCGGCGAACGAGTCGCCGTATCGCTTATCGATGCGCGGCTCGGCGTCGGCGGGGACCAGTTCGTCGACGAACCGCCACCCCGGCGAGCCGATCGGCATCTCCTCCTCGTTGTGCTGTACCCACACCACCGGTGTGCCGGCAGCGCGGGCTCGTTGCACGAGGTCAACGATCCGTCCAACCACCTCATCTCGATGCCACGCAGTGCCGACGACGTCGTTCTGCACGTCGACGACCAGTAGTGCCGTCCGGTCTCTGCCCGTCAGGTCTGCCATCGCTCCGCTCATGCCATCGCTCCGCTCATGCCATCGCTCCGCTCGTCCCTCGCGGACCGTTGGCCTGAACCAATGTTCGCTCGCTCCGCTTGCTCATGCCCATCACTCCGCTCGTCCCTCGCGGACCGTTGGCCTGAACCAATGTTCGCTCGATCCGCTTGCCCATGGGGAGAGGCTACGACCAGGCACCGACAGCCGACCTGTCGGCGAGCGGGAGCCTCCTGGGCTAGTTTCGGCGGGTGAGCTTTGATGTCAGCGCGGACGCCTATACCCGGTTCATGGGTCGCTACTCCGAACCGTTGGCGGCCCACTTCGTCGAGTTGCTCGACCTCAGGGATGGCGACCGGGTCGTGGACGTCGGGTGCGGACCGGGAGCATTGACCTGGCACCTGGTGCAGCGCTTGGGCACGCCCGCGGTGTCGGCTGTCGACCCGTCCGAGTCATTCGTGGCCGCGGTTCGGGACCGCATTCCCGGCATCGATGCGCACCGGGCCGCCGCGGAACAACTGCCGTTCGAAGACGGGCGGTTCGACCGCGCCGCGGCGCAGTTGGTCGTGCACTTCATGGCCGATCCCGTGGCCGGCCTGGCCGAGATGGCACGAGTGACGCGCAGCGGGGGACTTGTCGCGGCGTGCGTGTGGGACCACGGTGGCGGCGCCGGCCCGCTGTCGCTGTTCTGGGAAGCCGTGAACGTGCTCGACCCGGACGCTCGGGACGAATCGGGGCTGGCCGGCGCTCGGGAAGGTCACCTGGCGGCGCTGTTCGAGCAGGCCGGACTGCGCAACGTCGAGTCCAGGCTGCTGACGGTGCACAGCGACTTCGGCGGTTTCGACGAATGGTGGGAGCCGATGACCCTCGGAGTGGGGCCGGCCGGGAAGTACGTTGCCGGGCTCGATGCTGAGCAGCTGTCCGCCCTGCGAGCCCAATGCGCGAAGCTGTTGCCGGAGGGGCCCTTTGAGATGACCGCGTCCGCGTGGACCGCCCTCGGTCGCGTCTGACGCTCGTTCATCGGGTCGGATCCTGGTCCAGGCCGAAGATTCTGACCGCCTCCATGGCCAGGTGAATCTGGCCGATCGCTTCGGGATCGGCCAGGCTGCGCCCGGTCAGTTCCTCCACCCGGCGCAGCCGATAGCGCACCGTGTTGCGGTGCACAAACAGCTGTGCGGCCGCCGCCGACGCGGACCCGCCATGCGCGAACCAGGCGCGCAGGGTGCGCACAAGGACGTCCCGGTCGACGGAGGGTTGCGCCAGCACCGGACCGAGGACGGACTGGGCGAACGCGCTGCCGGCCTCCGGCGCGCTGGCCAGCAGCACGGCGACGGGCTGGGCCTCGTAACGCACCACATCCCTGCTGCCGGGCGCGGCCGCCAGGCACGCGACGCGCGCCTGGCGGAGAGCTTGCGGCGCCCCTTCGAGACTGGAAAACCGTTGACTCACACCAACTCGGGCCGTGGCAAGACCGGCAAGCTGGGTGCGGACCTGCGCGATGACGGCTTCCCGCTGCAGGGTGAGGATGCCGATCTGCAGATCAGCGTCCAACCTCCACACGGAGCCGACATCCCTGCCTCGGAGCGCCTGCTCGACCCTGGGGAGCGGCTCGTCGATGGTCTGGGTGGTCTCGGCGGCCACGACGACGAACGTGCCCTGGTGCGGCAGTCCGAGCATGGTGGCCGCCTCCCATAGGCGCCGGCCCGTCACCCAGGCTGCCGTCCAGGACGCTGCCCAGCACCGCCGTGCGCACCTGGGTGTCGCGGCGGGTCTGGTCGGCGATGGCATCCCGGAAGGCGTCGCTGAGCGCTTCGGAATAGTCGTCGATGACGGCCCAGATCACCTCCGCGGCCTGCAGCAGCGCCTCCCGGGCAGGCGGCCGACCGGTCGGAGCTCCGGACCAGCACGTTCCAGACGAAGCGACCGCCGATCCGGTACCCGCGCAGGGTCACCGCTAGCGGCATGCCCTGTTCGGCACGTCGGCGACCGGTCTCCCGCGGGCCCTCGGTTGCCGGGCTCGGCAGTCCGGCAAGAGCGCAGAAGATCATCTCGATGTTGTCGCTGCACGACCGCACCAGATCCGCCGTCGACACGACATGTTCGTCACGGTAACGGATGTCGGTCGACTTGATCAGCTCGGCCAGCTCGGCGCCGAGTTCGTCGGATCGCGTCAACAGGGTTGCGCTCAGGTCCCGCACGTAGGGGCTCACACCCTCGGACGACATCGTCATTCCTCACATCATAGAAGTGCCTTTTGTTCGCGCGCACAAATGGGCGCCCGGATTCCGCGCCCACGGGACATCGACCCTGGCACGTCACGCTCAGCAGAATCAATCCATCGCCGCTGGTCCCCATGGATCAGCACCGTCCCACGACAATGGAGTCTGGCAATGAATCTTGCAACGAATCTCGCGCGCAGCGCACACGCCCACGCCGATCGGGTCGCCGTCCGACTGGGCGAGCAGAGCACGACGTACCGCGACCTCGACGAGCGCAGCGGCCGGGTGGCCGGCCTGCTGGCCGAGCGCGGAGTCCGCCCGGGTGACCGGGTGGGCGTCATGCTGCCGAACATCCCGGAGTTCGCCGCCGTCTACTACGGCGTGCTGCGGGCCGGCGGGGTCGTGGTGCCGATGAACCCGCTGCTCAAGGCCCGCGAGATCGCCTACTACCTCTCCGATTCCGGCGCGCAGCTGATCTTCGCCGGCGAGTCGGCCGCGATCCGAGGTCGCCGCCGGCGCGGCGACGGCCGGGGCTCGGTCCGTCATCGTCGACGCCGCGTTCGGCGACCTGCTGTCCGGTGCGGCGCGATGTCGACTCGGTAGTGGAGCGCGACGGCTCGGACACGGCGGTGATCCTCTACACCTCGGGCACCACCGGTACCCCGAAGGGCGCCGAGCTCACCCACGACAACCTGCGCCGCAACGCCGATGTCGTGGTCCGCACGCTGCTGCAGCTGACCGCCGACGACGTGATCTTCGGCGGGCTGCCGCTGTTCCACTCGTTCGGGCAGACCTGCACGCTGAACGCGGCGGTCGCCGCCGGCGCCGTGCCTGACCCTGCTGCCGCGATTCGACCCGGCGCAGGCGTTGACGATCATCGCCGACGCATCGGGCGACCGTCTTCGCGGCCGTGCCGACCATGTACGGCGCGCTGCTCGCCGTCCCGGATCGTGCGGACTACGACGTCTCGGCGCTGCGGGTCTGCATGTCCGGCGGGGCTGCCCTTCCGGTCGAGGTGCTGCGCGCGTTCGACGAAGCCTTCGGCTGCCAGGTGCTGGAGGGCTACGGCCTGTCCGAGACCTCGCCGGTGGCGTCGTTCAATCACCCTGGCCGGGAGCGCAAGGCGGGTTCGATCGGGACTCCCATCGAGGGCGTCGAGATGCGGGTGCTGGACGCGGCCGGCGACGAGGTGCGCGCCGGGCGAGGTCGGGGAGATCGCCATCCGCGGTCACAACGTCATGAAGGGCTACTGGCAGCGCCCGCAGGACACCGCCGCCGCCATTCCGGACGGCTGGTTCCGCACCGGCGACATCGGCCGGGTCGACGAGGACGGGTACTTCTTCATCGTCGACCGGAAGAAGGACATGATCATCCGCGGTGGCTACAACGTCTACCCGCGGGAGATCGAGGAGGTGCTCTACGAGCACCCGGACGTCGCCGAGGCCGCCGTCGTCGGCCTGCCCGATCCGCTGCTCGGCGAAGAGGTGGCCGCCGCCGTCGCCCTGAAGCCGGGCGCGACCGTCACCGTCGACGAACTGCGGGCGCACGTCAAGGCGCAGGTCGCGGCCTACAAGTACCCGCGGCACGTGTGGTTCGTCGACGCGCTGCCCAAGGGCCCGACCGGCAAGATCCTCAAGCGGGAGATCGTCGCGCCGGCCGAGCTGAGCACCCGATGACGGCGACACTACCGGCCGTCGGACCTGCCGGTCTCGAGGCTCGGAGGAACTCGCCGATCAGGCCGCGCCGCTGGACGCGCTGCTGGTCCAGGCGACCCAGAGCCCGCTGCGCCGGTTCGTGCCGACGATGTCCACCGCGAAGTTCGCGGCCGGTCTGGTCCGGCATCCGCGACGCAGCGGCCGCCGAGTGATCGACCTGGGCCGCGAGATCGCCCGGGTCGCCGCCGGCACCTCCACGCATCACGCCCGTCACAGCGGGACCGGCGATTCACCGACGCCGCCTGGTCCGACAATCCGGTGCTGCGCCGGGTGCTGCAGGGCTACCTGGCCACCGGTCAGGCCGCCGCAGGACCTGGTCGCCGACGCCGACCTCGACTGGCGCGACGCCGAGCGGGTCCGATTCATGGTCGAGAACCTGGGCCAGGCACTGGCTCCCAGCAATGTGCCGCTGCTGAACCCGGCGTCGGCGAAGGCCGCGATCGACACGGCCGGCCTGAGCCTGCTGCGGGGCGCGCGAAACCTGCTGGGAGACATGACAAGTGCACCGCACGTCCCGGCGATGGTGGACACCTCCGGCTTCGAGGTCGGGCGGAACATCGCCGCCACCCCCGGCGCCGTCGTGCTGCGGACCGAGATGTTCGAGCTGATCCAGTACACACCGCAGACCGAGCAGGTCCGTCAGGTCCCGCTGCTGATCGTGCCGCCGACGATCAACAAGCACTACGCGCTGGACCTCGCGCCGGGTCGCAGCCTGGTCGAGTACCTCGTCGGGCAGGGCCAGCAGGTGTTCATGATCGCCTGGCGCAACCCGGATGCCCGGCACGCGGACTGGGGAATGGACGCGTACGTCACCGCGGTCCTGCAGGCCTTGGACGCCGTGCGAGCGGATCTCCGGGACCCGCAGCACGGCCGTCGCCGGCGTCTGCTCGGGCGGCATCATCGCCAGTCTCGCCGCCGCGCACCTGGCCGCGACCGGCCGGCAGGACCGGCTGGCGGCGTTCACCCTGCTGGTGACGGTGCTGGACAACGCCCAGGCCGGCACCTCGGCCGCGCTGATCGACGAACCGACTGCCGCGGCGGCCAAGGCGATGTCGCGTCGCCGCGGCTACCTCGACGGACGAGCCCTCGCCGAGGTGTTCGCCTGGCTCCGCCCCGGCGACCTGATCTGGAACTACTGGGTCAACAACTACCTGCTCGGCAAGCAGCCGCCGGCGTTCGACATCCTGTTCTGGAACGCCGACACCACCCGGATGACCGCGGCGCTGCACGCCGACTTCATCGACATCGCGATGAGCAACGCGCTGGTCACCCCGGGCGCGGTCAGCACCCTCGGCACGCCCGTCGACCTGTCCGAGATCCACACCGACGCCTACGTTGTCGCCGGCATCGCCGACCACATCACGCCATGGCAGAACTGCTACCGCAGCACCCAACTGCTCGGCGGCGACACCCGATTCGTGCTGTCCACCAGCGGCCACATCGCGGCCCTGGTCAACCCGCCCAGCAACCCCAAGGCCACCTTCCAGACCAACAGCGAACACCCCGGCGACCCGCAGCAGTGGCTCGCGTCGGCCCGCACCGAACAGGGCAGCTGGTGGCCCGACTTCGCGGCGTGGCTCGGCGAGCGCTGCGGGCCCGTGGCAACGGCACCCCAACATCTCGGTGGCGGCGGGCTACGCCCGCTCACCGAGGCACCCGGCACCTACGTCTTCGAACAGTGACGTCGAGAAAAATGAGGAGAACAACCATGAACGAACAGCTGCAATACCACGAACATCGGCCGGTCGCTCGGCACCGACTACTTCCACATCGCCGACCAGCTCACCGAGACCGAACTCGACTACTGGCGCCGCACCAGGGATTTCGTCGACGACGAGGTGCTGCCGGTGATCAACGGCTACTGGGAGAACGCCGAACTGCCCTGGCCGTTGATCAAGCGGATGGGGGAGTTGGGCATCGTCGGTGACGGCATCGAGGGATACGGCTGCCCGGCCATGAGCCCGCTGGCCGTCGGGCTGATCACCATGGAACTGAACCGCGGTGACGGCAGCCTCGGCACCTTCCTCGGCGTGCAGGCCGGGCTGGCCATGCAATCCATCGCCAAGCTGGGCTCGGAGGAGCAGAAGCAGCGCTGGCTACCGGCGATGGCCCGGATGGAGAAGCTCGGGCGCCTTCGCGCTGACCGAACCGCAGCACGGGTCGGACTCGGTCGCGCTGGAGACCTCCGCCCGCCGCGACGGCGACGGCTGGGTGATCAACGGGCAGAAGAAGTGGATCGGCAACGGCAGCGTCGCCGACGTCGTCGTGCTCTGGGCCCGGGACGAGGCCGACGGCAAGGTCAAGGGCTTCCTGGTCGAGAAGGGCAGCCCGGGCTACGACGCGAAGCGGATCGACGGAAAGGGGTCGCTGCGCGCGATCTGGCAGGCGGAGATCACCCTGACCGATCTGCGAGTGCCGGAGGCCAACCGGCTGCCCGGCGCCAACAGCTTCAAGGACGCCGCGCGCCGTGCTGGCCGGCACCCGCAACACGGTCGCCTGGGCGGCGCCTGGGCCATGCCGTCGCGGCGTACGACATCGCCGCGGCCTACGCCCAGCAGCGCACCCAGTTCGGCAAGCCGCTGGTCAGCTTCCAGATCGTCCAGCAGCGGCTGGTCCGGATGCTCGCCGAGGTCTGCTCGATGCAGCTGTACTGCCTGCAGCTGGCCCGGCTGCAGGAACAGGGCGCGCTCACCGACACCATCGCCGCGCTGGCCAAGATGAACAACACCCGCAGGGCCCGCGAGGTGATCGCCGAGAGCCGTGACCTGTTGGGCGGCAACGGCATTCTGCTCGACTACCACGTGATGCGGCACATGGCCGACATCGAGTCGCTGCACACCTATGAGGGCACCGAGACCATGCAGACCCTCATCGTCGGAAGGGACATCACCGGTGTCGGAGCCTTCGCCTGACCACCATCGCCGACAGGGCGGCCGACGACGCGATCGTCCGGTTCGTCGACGTCGACGGTGTCCGGCTGCGCACGTCGATCCGCGGCACCGGCGCCCCGTTGCTGATCATCACCGGGCTCGGTGCCAGCCTGGAGTTGGCGGAACCGTTCGAGCGGGAAATCGTGGCCCGGGGTGCGCAGGTGATCAGCTTCGACGCACCCGGCGTTGGTGAATCGACCGGATATCCGTGGCCGAAGCGGATGCCGGGGGTGGCCCGAACTGTCGAGCGGATGCTCGATGCTCTTGGCTACCAACAGGTTGACGTGATCGGGGTATCACTCGGCGGGGTCATTGCCCAGCAGTTCGCGCACCAGGCACCCGATCGGGTCCGCCGGCTGGTGCTCGCGGCCACCGGACCCGGGGTGGTCGGCCTGGGCGGGATCCCCGGATCGCCCAAGGCGATGCTGGCCCTGGCCACCCGGCGGCGGTACCGGTCGCCGGACTACTACCGGCGGGTCGCCGGCGCCCTGTACGGCGGGATGGCCCGCACCGATCCAGATGCCCTGCTGCACGGCTCCATCGCCAGATTCTCCCAAACCCCCAGCCTGGGTGGCTATCTCGGTCAGCTCTACGCCATCAGCTTGTGGACCGGAATCCCGTGGCTATGGCGGCTACGGCAGCCGACACTCGTACTCACCGGGGACGACGATCCGATCATCCCGGTGCTGAACGGGCGGATCCTGGCTTCTTGCATTCCCAACGCCGAACTGCAGGTCGTCGCCCGGCGGCGGGCACCTGTTCCTGCTGGAACGGCCGATCGAAAGTGCCGACCTGGTCACGAAGTTCCTGCAGGCGGCCCTCCATCCAGTAGAAGGAAAAGTCCCATGACACGAACGCATATCGCTGCGCCGGCCGACCTGTCGGACCTCGTCGGACGCCCGATCGGGGTCAGCGCCTGGCAGGAGATCAGCCAGGACCGGGTGAACATGTTCGCCGATGCCACCGGCGACCGGCAATGGATCCACGTCGATCCGGCCCGGGCTGCCGCCGGCCCGTTCGGTGGACCGATCGCCCACGGGTATCTGACGCTGGCGCTGGCACCGATGTTCATCGCCGACGTGCTGGTTGTCGACCACATGGAAGCGGCCCTGAACTACGGGCTGAACAAGGTCCGGTTTCCGGCGCCGGTGCCGGTCGGCAGCAGGTTGCGCGGAGCGGTCACGCTGGAGGCCGCCAGCGCACGCCCAAACGGCATCGAGGCGGTGTTCACGGTGGTCTACGAGCTGGAGGGCTCGGACCGGCCGGCATGCATTGCCGAGTTCGTCGCGCTGTATCGATGAGATACGGCGAGATCATCGGACCACGGAGCTGACGCGGGGAACGTCGGACCCGCCACTGATAGGCAACCAATGGTTGCATTGCCTCGAGTCGTGGGCTACCGTGATGTGCAACCAAACGTTGCAGAAAGCGAGAAGCCACATGGAGTACGGAACGCATCGAGCGCGAGTTCCACGTCGACGCGTCTCCCGAGGTGGTGTTCGACGTCATCAGCAGCCCGGTGCACATCCGGGAATGGTGGGATGCCGAGACCGACCTCGAGCCGGTGCCGGGTGCCACGGGTGAGCTGGTCTGGGCCGACGAGACCACGAGCCGAGCACATGTCAGCCCGATCACCGTGGTGGACGCCCAACCACCTCGACTGTTCTCCTTCCGCTGGGTGTATCCCGACGGTGCCGCCGCGGCCTCCGACAACTCACTGCTGGTGACCTTCCGGCTCGCTCCGTCGGACAACGGCACCGTGGTGCGGATGACCGAGGCCGGCTTTCGCGAGAAGGGCTGGGAGATAGCTGTCCTCGAGGAGCAGTACAACGAGCACGTGGTGGGCTGGGACCTGTTCCTTCCCCGGATGGCCGAGTACGTCAAACAGCTGGTGTCCGCGCCATGACGGCCGCGATCAACGACGACCTCTGGTCGGCGATCGGGGATCCGACCCGACGACGGATGCTCGACCTGCTGCTGGCCGATGGCGGCGGCACGGCGACCACGCCTGAGCGAGCAATTGCCGGTGACCCGCCAAGCCGTCGCCAAGCATCTCGGGGTCCTTGATCGGGTCGGTCTGGTGCATGTCACGCCGGCCGGCCGGGAGATGCGCTACCAGGTGGACGACGCGCAACTCGCGCGCGCGGTCGCGCAACTCTCCCAGGTCGGAGCGACCTGGGACGCCCGGCTGCGACGGATCAAGCTGATCGCCGAGGCCATCCAGCGCAGCAAAGAGCAGTAGATCAGAGCCGGCCATCGACGCCGGCATTCATCTGGAGGATCAATGACACCAACGGCGCTGCCGCGCGCCCTCATTCGGCCGCGACCCCGCTCGCCCTGAGCCCGGCGGCGGGCGAATGCGGTGAACAACAGCGAGACAACCATCAACAAACTCCGGAAGAAAGAGGAATCAGAAATGGTGGACATTCTCCACAAGGTCGGGATCCTGTCGTCGCCGGACGACGTCTACTCGGCATTGACGACCGTCGACGGCCTCGCCGGCTGGTGGACCGACGATACCCGCGGCAACAGCGATGTCGGCGGCGACGATCGAGTTCCGCTTCCCGCCCGGCGGTTTCGACATGAGGGTGACCGAGCTCGAACCCGCCCAGCAGGTGCGCTGGCTCGTGATCGACGGGCCCGACGAATGGATCGGCACGACGGTCAGCTGGGACCTCAAGCAGGAGGGCGACTACACCACCGTCCTGTTCAAACACCAGGGCTGGAAGGAACCGGTCGACTTCATGCACCACTGCAGCACGAAGTGGGCGGTCTACCTGCTGAGCCTGAAGTCGCTCGTCGAGACCGGGAAGGGCGCACCCGTCGCCGCGCGATGTCAAGATCGACAGCTGGGACTGAGCGCTCGTCGAACGAAGCGCGGCCGGGTAAGGGAATCGCCACACCGTCCCCGACCGTCGCCACAACGTCCCCACGGTCGCCGCAACCGGAGAGGTGTCCCCACAACGTCTCGGACATTGTGGCGTCGCAGCAGCCGGTGTGGCGACGTCGGTTCCGCCGCAAGTTCGCACTGGCCAACGAGCGCCGGTCGGTGCCCCTTGTGCCGGCCGGTCGGACGGCCCCCGCATCGCTCAGTGCGTCTGAATCCACACGGTCTTCGTCTGGGTCCACTGGTCAAACGCGGCCAGGGATTTCTCCTTGCCGCCGAAGCCGGACTGGCGGTACCCCCCGAACGGCACCGTCATGTCGCCTTCGCTGTAGCTGTTGACCGAGACGGTGCCGGCGCGGATGGCCCTGGCCATCCGGTGCGCGCAGTCGATGTCCTTGGTCCACACCGAAGCCGCCAGGCCGTAATCGGTGTCGTTGGCCTGCCGGATGGCGTCGGCCTCGTCGGTGAAGCTGGAAATAGTCACTACCGGGCCGAAGATCTCGGACCGCTGGATCTCCGAGTCCGCCGCAGCACCCGTGATAACCGTTGGAGCATAATAGAATCCGCCGGTCGTCTCAAGCATCGGTGTTCCGCCGGTGACGATCGTCGCGCCACCCGCCCTGGCCCGCTGCACCATGGAGTGCACCCGATCCCGGGCCGCGCGACTGATCAGCGGGCCGATCCGGGTGGCGGGCTCCGCCGGGTCCCCGACGGTCAGGTCGGCGGCGGCCGCAGCGACCCGCTCGGCGACCTCGGCCGCGACCTTCTGGTGAACGAGAATGCGCGAACCGGCCGAGCAGTTCTCACCCATGGTGAGAAAGGCGGCCTCGATGACGTTGTCGTACAGCGCGTCACCGTACGCGAGGGCGTCGGCCATGATGACCTGTGGACTCTTCCCGCCCATTTCCAGCGAAATCCGTTTGAAGTTGCTGGCGGCCGCCGCGGTCAGCACGGCGCGGCCGGTCGCCGTCGAGCCGGTGAACGACAGCGCACCGACCAGCGGGTGGGCGGTCAACGCCGCGCCGGCGACCGGTCCGGTTCCGGGCAGCACGCTCAACACCCCGGGCGGGAGACCAGCCTCCGCCGCGAGGCTTGCCACCTGCAGCGCGGACAGCGGCGTGGCGTCCGCGGGTTTGAGCAGAAGGCAATTGCCCGCGGCCAGGGCCGGACCGATCTTCCAGGCGGCCATTGCCAGCGGGTAGTTCCACGGCAGAATGGCCGCGACCACACCGACCGGCTCGCGCAGGGTGAGGCCGAGATGCGAGGGCCCGGTGGCACTCACGTCGGTGTAGATCTTGTCGGCGGCCTCGGCGAACCAGCGAATCGACTCGACGGCACCGGGTACGTCGTTGTTCCGGCATTCGGTGATCGGTTTTCCGGCCTGCCGACTGTCCAACGACGCGAGCAGTTCCGCGTCCCGGTCCATCAGGTCCGCCAGCCGGAGCAGCACCGCGGCCCGTTCCCGCGGGGACCGGTCGGCCCAGATCCCGCTGCGGTGCACACGGTCGGCGGCGATGACGGCCCGGTCGACATCGGCGGCGCCGCAGGCCGGGATGCGCGCGATCTCGCTGCCATCGGCGGGGTTGATGCTGACCAGTTCGCCACCGCCGGTGTCGCTGGTCCACTTCCCGGCGATCAACGCCTGCGGCTGCTGCAGCGACGGTCGTCATCCGGCCAACTCCAGACGACCGTCGACGTCGACGACGTCGCCGCGCTCGATCAGCTCGCGCAGATACTGCTGGTGACCGCGCACGCCCTTGCCCTCGAAGAACGGCATCAGGAAGAACAACGAGTTGGGCACCGTCATCACCGCCCTGACCAGGTACGACTCCCGCGGCTTCGGGTACGCCTCGAGCCTGGGCCGGTCCAACAGCCGCATCATGGTCGTTGCGACCACCTCGGGCGACTGCGGGGGATCCTGGAACTGCAGCAGGTTGCCACCGGTGATGGCCTCCCGATGCAGCATTCGGGTGTCGGTCGCCGACGGCAGCACGGAGCCGACCGTGATCCCTTCGGCGCGCAGGTCAATGGCAATCGACAACATGGCGCCGCGCAGGGCGAACTTCGATGCGCAGTAGATGGGCGTCTCCGCCTGCGGGAAGATCCCGGCCAGGGACACCGTGCTGATCACCCGGGGATCGGCGGAGCGCCGGAGCAACGGTAGCGCCAACCGCGTCACGTACAGCGGGGAAAGGGTGTTGACCAGAATCTCGCGTTCCATCGACGCCAGGCTGCGGTCCCCGAAACGTTCGGTGCTCGTCATCCCGGTGTTGTTGACCAGCACATCGATCCGGCCGCAGTGCTGCTCGATGCGCGCCATGACGGCGGCGATCTGCTCCTGGTCGGTCAGATCCGCCCGGATCGCCAGGTGCTCGGGGTTCGGCGAGCGGGAGCTCTGTGAGCAGCGACTTGGCCCGGATCTCGTCGAGGTCGACGACCACCAGCGTCGCCCCCCGATTCGCCGCACGCCTGGCGAAGGCACTGCCGATGCCGCCGGCTCCGCCGGTGACCACGATGACCTTGTCCGTAGTAGTCGAATCGACCCTTGCGACGAGCCGCCCGCAGCTCCGTGCAACGCCTCCCGGATCATCTGGTTGACCTGCCGCGGTTCCGGCGGCCATCGCGGGCCGCCGCTCATCCAGCCGGATCGGATCGGGATTCTCCTTGTGCTGCCAACCCATTCGGGAGAACACGGAATCGCGGTATTCGCGTCAGCGCATGCGCATCGACGTAGCCCTGATGCCGAGGCGAGCGGTCGAACTTGATCCCGCCGCTCAGGTCCGGCCGGTCGCCCGCGATCATCTCGGCGAACTCCCGCGCCCGGTCCGGGCGTTGGTCCTGGTCGTCCAGATAGCTGGCGATCATCTGGCCGAAGGCGTCGAAATGCTGGTAGGCGCCACTGTTCGTCTCGGTGAAGCCGACCCCGAACAATCCGGCGTGCTCGCGGGAGAAGGCCGTCAGATAGAGATCCGGATGCTGGTCGCTGCTGACGTACTGGCGGGCATAGGGAACGGAATGCAGGTAACCCGTCGCGTAGATGATCAGGTCGAAATCCTCGGTGCTGCCATCGACGAATGTCACGGTCGGGCCCGAGGTGGTGATGATCCCGGGTTTCGCGGTGACGTCGCCGTGTTGCAGGCTGAGGAACAGGTTGCTGTTCAGTACCGGGTGGGTCTCGAAGATCCGATGGTCCGGCTTCTGCAGGCCGAGCTTCTGCGGCTTCCCGTACAGCAGATTCAGCAGCACGCCGAAAACCCTTTGCTCCAGCCAGGTCGGCAGCTTGGGCCCGCTCTCGGCAAACACATCCGATGGCACACCGAAGACGTGCTTGGGAATGAACCAGTAACCCCGGCGCATGCTGATCACCGCCCGGGCGGCGCCTCGGCCGGCATCGACCACGATGTCGCAGGCCGAATTACCGCCGCCGACCACCAGCACCCGCTTCCCGCGAATCTGGTCGAGGTCGCGGTACTCACTGCTGTGCAGCACTTCTCCGCTGAACGACCCGGGGACCTGCTGGCAGGTTCGGCACCCATTGCGCGCCGGAGCAGCACACGACGGCGCGGTACCGGGCGACCTGCCCGTCCTGCCGGACGACCCGCCAGGTCCCGTCGTCGAGCTTGGTCACACTCTCGATCGACGTGTTGAACGCGATCCGGCTCGCGCAGGTCGTAGGCGTCGGCGAAGTCCCGCAGGTAGGAGAGCACCTGGCGGTGCGAGGGGTAGTCGGGGAACTCGTCGCTCATCGGGAAGCCACCGAAGCCCGGACATGGTCCTGCTGGAGATGAAGTGCGCCGCCTCGTACATCGGGCTGCCCGGTGCGTCGATGTCCCAGAGCCCACCGACGTCGCCATGTCGTTCGAACTGGTCGTAATCGATGCCGCGGGCCCGCAGCGCGCGGGCGGTGGCCAGGCCAGCGGGTCCGGCGCCGATGATGCAGACGGCGGTGGTCCGATCGAGCTCGTCGTTCACGGTCATTCCTTCGTCGTCATGGGGGACAGGGCTACTTGTCCAGGAGTGGAGACGGTGTTTCGTCGGGCTCGGGCCCGCGCTGTTGCCGCAGCGCAGATGCCGCGACCGCCGAATAGACCGCGGGCTGCCGGCGGCGCAGGCGCAGCGCGACGAGCACCCCGGCAACGCCGGCGACGATCAGCAGGGCGGGGACCGCGTCCACCAGCACGTTGGTCGAGCCGGTGAGGGTGCTGTAGTGCAGGACGGCCAGCACAAATCCGGTGGCCAGCCCGGCGAATCCGACCAGGGGAGCGATAATGCAACGCCACAGGTTCCGATCGGGTCGCCGCCAGAAGAAGACCACCACCGCCAGCGCCGCTGCGGCCTGCAGCGCGATGATGCCCAGGGTGCCGAGACCGATGAAGCTGGTCGCAAAGACGGTGTAGGGATCGGCGCCGAGCAGCGCCATGACCAGCGTGGAAACGGCGGCCAGTCCGGTGACCCACAGGCTTGCCACGTAAGGACTGTGGTGCCGGGGGTGGAACTGACCCAGCCGGGCAGGCACGACCTGTTCCCGGCCCAGCGCGAACAGGTAGCGGCTGGCCGCGTTGTGCAGGGCGAGCGCGGAGGCCAGCACCGAGGTGCAGAACAGCACGGCCGCGAGGTCGTACAGCACGGTGCCGCCGGCGTCCTGGATCAGGTTGAAGACGAAATTGCCCAGTTGTTCACCGGCCAGTTCGGGGGCTTGGGTGCCGCCGGCCGCACCGATGATGATCCAGGTGGTCAGGATGTAGAAGATCCCGATGGTGACCACCGCGATATACGTCGCGCGCGGAATGCTCCGTTCCGGATCTTTGGTTTCCTCGCCGTACAGAGCCGCCGATTCGAAGCCGACGAAACTCGTGAAGGCGAACATCAACGCGATCCCGATCGAGCCGGTGAACACCTGCGCGCCGGTGAACGACACCGCCGGAAACGCGTCGCGGCCATGTTCACCCACCGCCAGCAGATCAAAGACGATGAGCACCGAGAATTCCGCGATCATCAACGTGCCCAGCACTTTTGCGGAGAGATCGGCCGACCGGTAGCCGAGCGCGCCGATGATCGCGACGGCTGCGGCACTGTAGACGTACCAGGGAATGTCGATGCCGAGTTCCAGCAGGACCAGCCGGGTGAAATAACCGAAGGCGCCGACCAATCCGCAGGTCAGCCCCGCGTAGGCGACGACCGCGACATACGCGGAGCCGATTCCGGCGGGCTTTCCCAGCGCGCGGGCAATGTAGGTGTAGAAGGCGCCGGTGTTCACCACCCGGCGACTCATCGCGGCGTACCCCACGCTGAAACACAGCAGTACCAGGGTGGCGATCAGAAACGCGACCGGAAGGCCAACGCCGTTCCCGTCGATCAGGGCCAACGGCACGTTGCCGACCATCGCGGCCAGCGGAGCTGCCGCGGCGATCACCAGAAAGACGACCCGGCCGGTGCTGAGCGATCGTCGGTTCCGTCCAGCCACGTCGTCAGCCATGGCTGCCACCGTCAGCCTCGCGGGTCGCCTTCAGGACGACTGGCGCGATGACGACTGGCGCGGAATCGACCATGGAGGCGCCTTCCATGTGCGGGTAGGTGGGCCGGGTGGTCAGAGCAGTGTGCATTGGCCGCCTGACTTGGTCAAGTGGCCAGGTCACTTGGCCTGGTTCGATGTTAGGGTTTTCCGATGGAAACGCAGCGGGCACCGAAGCGTCGACCCGATGACGGTCGCCGCGCCCAGCTCATTGCCGCCGCGACCGCGGTGGTCGCCCGGGAGGGTGTGGCGGCGGCGACCACCCGGCGGATCGCGCAAGAGGCGGGCGTCCCGCACGGCCTGGTGCACTACTGGTTCGCCGGCAAGGACGAATTGCTCGAGGAAGTCGTGCAGGGAATGCTCCGGCAGCTCGAGGCGGTGACCAGTGCGCCCGCCGCCGAGCAACCCGGTCGCAGCGCCGCCGAGGATGTCATCGAGCGGTTCCGCTCGGCCTTCGCGGTCGTCGAGGGCGACGATCGAGGACGTCAGATCGCGTTGTTCGAATTGACCACCTGGTCGTTGCGGTCGGCGGAACATCGTGAGGTCGCCAGGACGCAGTATGCGGCCTACCGGGCGACCGCGGCGTCGGTGACCAGCGCCTGGCTGGCCGAGCATGACGTCGAGCTGCCGGGCGCACCGGAGGTCTTCGCCCAGTTTGTCGCGGCGTTGTTCGACGGGGTCAACCTGGCCTGGCTGGCCGACCCGGATGGTACACAGCCGGACGAGATCTTTGCCCTTGCCGGCAGGATGATCGCGCAGTTCGCCAGAGACAGCGAGGACTCGGTCCGCTAGATGATTGCGCGGGACGAGCGGGCGCCAACCAACATACGTAGATGCTGGCCGAGGGTGCGCCGCGCTGCGGGCGCACCCTCGTCGACCTCAACCAAGAGCCTCGGTCAGGCGGCCTTGGTCTCCCAGAAGATGCGATCGATCTCGGCGATCAGGTCGAGTGCCTTCTGACCGGTCGCCGGGTCGTTGGACGCCTTGGCGGCCGAGAGGGCCTTCAGGGTGTCGTTGACCAGGCCGTGCAGCTGCGGGTACTTCTCGAAGTGCGGGGCCTTGAAGTAGTCGCTCCACAGCACCGTGACGTGGTGCTTGGCCAACTCGGCGCGCTGCTCCTTGATGATCAGGGCACGCACCCGGTAGTCGAAGTCCTCGTTGCCCTGGTACTTCTCCTGGACGGCCTTGACAGACTCGGCCTCGATCCGGGCCTGGGCGGGGTCGTACACGCCACACGGCAGGTCGCAGTGGGCGGAGACAGTCACCTTTGATGCGAAGAAGCGGGAAAGCATGGGGTTTGTCCTCCTCGTGATCGTCTTCCTGGAAGAGGGAGACTACTCGCAGGAAACCATATTCCGCCGTCGACCGCAGACGCGGGTCAGGGGTCGCGGCGGGGCCGGTGAGCGTCGGCGTCGGACCGGACCACGGCCGAATGCTTCGAGGAGGTCGGACCTGGTGGTACTCCGGAACCCGCTCGAGCGGCTCGGGGTGGCGGATGTGTCGGGTCCGTCGATGTCACCGACGCTTGCCGATGGGGACACCGTCGTGATCAGGTACGGCGCGGCGATCCGCGCTGGTGCCGTCGTTGTGCTCCGTCACCCGTTGCGACCCGAGCTGCTGGTGATCAAGCGTGCGGTGCAGCAGCGGCCGGCCGGCCGCTGGTGGGTTCTGGGCGACAACCCCTTCAACGAGACGGGGGACAGCACCGAGTACGGCGCTGTTCCCGCCGAGCTGGTGCTCGGCCGGGCGTTCCTGCGGATCCGGCCGCGCGCGGCGGAACAGCGTTCGCTGGCAGCACGGCTGTGCTGGGCGTTCTCGGCCGTGCGCCCGTTGCGTGCGGACGCCGCGGCCTCCGCCCGCCTGCGGTCCAGGTAGCCGGGGGCGGTGCGCAGCCGCAGGTTCCGGCGGTGCTGGACCCGGCTCAGCGCCGCTCTTGAATTCGGATCAGGTTGCCCGCGGGATCGCGGACGGCGCAGTCACGAACGCCGTAGGGCTGGTCGATCGGTTCCTGGACGATCTCGGCGCCGCTGGCCTGTACCTGCTCGAAGGTGCTGTCCAGGTCGGGGGTGGCCAGCAGCAGGCTGCCATAGGTGCCCTTGGCCATCATCTGGATGATCGTGCGGCGTTCGTCCTCGGTGATGCCGGGGTCGACTGCCGGCGGGTGCAGGACGATGGACGTACTGGGCTGATTCACCGGGCCGACGGTGATCCAGCGCATCCCGTTGTAGCCGACGTCGAGGCGGACCTCGAAGCCCAGGACGTCACGGTAGAAGGCGAGGGCGGCGTCCGGGTCGTCCTGCGGGAGGAAGCTCGAGTAGATGGTGATGTCCATGGCGGTCAGGCTAGTTGCGCTTCGCTGGCGGGCGCTTCTCGATTCCTGATCGGTCTGGTCACCTGTTTCGCCACGCAGGGCGGCATCTCGGCGGCCGCGGGCGCCGCCTGCCGCCGGTAGACGCTGGGCGGCACGCCGACCAGCTCGGTGAAGCGGGTGCTGAAGGTGCCCAGCGACGAGCACCCGACCGCGAAACAGACGTCGGTGACGTTCATATCACCTCGGCGCAGCAACGCCATCGCGCGTTCGATGCGCCGCGTCATCAGGTAGCTGTAGGGCGACTCGCCGTACGCGAGGCGGAACTCGCGGCTGAGGTGCCCGGCCGACATATGCACGCCGCGAGCCAGCGCCTCGACATCCAGCGGCTGCGCGTATTCCCGATCCATCCGGTCGCGGACCCGGCGCAACAGCGCGAGGTCGCGCAGATGCTGTACCGCGGCTGGACTACTGGTCACCCCCGAGATCGTGCCACATCCGGCCGATCCGAACGCACGTTGAACGTCTCTTCGAACCGGCCGGACCAGCCTGAGCATCGGCCTGGACAGATCAGAACACATGGGGGACAGGTCCTTTCACTCGCTCGGAACCGGTCGCCGCTGGCCGGCCGCGGAGCCGGCCGGCGGCCATCGCGCATCGGCTTTCGGTCGGGAAATCGGCTAGTGCGGGTCCTGCAGCAGCCCAAGCACATTGCCATCGGGATCGGTGACGGTGGCGACCAGGCGCCCGCCGCCGACGTCATGTGCGGGCTCCTTGACGATGGCACCCGCGGCGGTCACCTCGGCCAGCTTGGCCTCGATGTCCGGCACGTGCCAGTACGCCACCGGCGAGGTCATGCCCTGCGGTCCACCGCCCGGCACCAGGCCGATGTGCTGGCCGGCGACGTCGAAGCCGACATAGTAGGACGCGTCGGCCTGCGGCGGGCCGCCGAGCAACGCGGCGTAGATCGGCTTGGACTTTTCCAGGTCCGAAACCGGATGCAGGATCGTCTTGGCGCCCTCGGTGGAAGGGTTTGTCATGGTCACTCCCGGATGTTGTGGGTTGTATCAACCCGGCTTGGCTTGTGTGGCTCACGCTAGTTCCGGCTCCGTGACCGGTGCTTCTCGATTCCTGACCGGTCTGACGAGCCGTTTCGCCGTGCCCGCGGTCGTCACCTAAATTCGTCCTGGTCCGGTTCCGCCCACCACCGATATTCTTCAGACACCGATGGGGATCGATGATCAACAGCACCGCCGTCATGCGCTCTGTGCTGGCGATCGCATTTCTCGCGAGCACCGGATGCGGGGTATCCGCGAGCGGTCAGGCGGCCTCGGCGGTCACCGACACGGCGCAGTCGTCTGCGATCCGGTCATCGAGCGCACAGGTCACCGATCCCTCGATCTCGAGTTCGACGACGAACCCGCCGACAACATCGACAACACCGGCAGCGCCCAAGCAGTCGCCCACGCCGACCGCGCCGTTGCCCACCATTGACCAGCCGTCCGAAGACGGGGTCTACACCGGGAGCGGTTCGGGCGTCGTCGTGGTCGAGACGCCGCCCGACGGCTCGTCCGTCCTCACCTTTTCGTGCCCGGCTTGCGCTGGCCCGGTCAAGGTCGTGACCAACGGCTACCCCCCGCTGATCATCGACAAGACCGGGCCCTACAGCGGCGAAATCCTGATGAACTCCACCGACGGCCAGGCCATGACGCTCACCGTGACGGCCGACGCTGACTGGACGGCCTCGATGGTGCCGCTGGGAGATCATCCGACGGCGCCGCTCGCCGCGACTGGTCAGGGCGACACGGTTGTCGTCATCACCGACCCGGCAACCCACCTTGCGCTCGCGCATGACGGTGAGGGCGAGTTCTCGGTTGTTGTCTACAACGCCGATGGAACGTCCCTGACGATCCACGAGTCCGGCCAGTACAGCGACACGATCTCGGTGCAATCCCCGCTCATCATCTCGGTCATCGCCGACGGCGTCTGGACGATCACCGCGTCGTAGGGTCTGCCGGGCCGGGCGCTGCAACTATGCGGGCACCTCATCGCCCGACAGGCGCCCATGAACGTGCATGTCGTGCCAGCCGTCCTGATGAAGCCCCTGTTGCCGTCGGGTGCCCTCGTAGGTGAACCCTGCCCTTCTCGCGACCCGGCAGGAAGCAGGGTTTGCGGTCGAGTGGTTCAACTCCACGCGGTGCAGTCCGACCTGCACCAACATCCAGGTCGACAGCGCCCGGGCCGCCCGCGTGGCGACGCCGCGGCCACGAGCTGCGGGAATAGTCCAATACGAAATTTCTGCCAGGCCCTCCGTCAAGTCGATCCGGCGGAACCCGACGCGGCCCGCGAGGGCACGGCCGTCGTCGGTGACGGCCCAGTTCGCCCCGGTCTCGGCGCTCCACCGGGCAGCTGAGGACGCGATCCACTCGTGGGCCTCGTTCTCCGTCATGGACCGGACGTGCCAGCGCTGAATACCGGGATCGCGGTATGCCTCGTGGAGATCCAGGGCATCCGAGCTGCGGAACGGGCGCAGGGTCAGTTCGCCGATCCGGAAGGTCGGCTGGATCTGCTCCCGCAGCCGCCCGGCAGGAACGGCACTGTCCGGCACGGGTTCATCATGCCCGGCCGGTCATCGACTCAGCGGTAGGCGCCACCAGTCGAACCCCGGGCCCGAGCTGGGCAGGGTGAGCTGTTCACCGGCGGCCATCAGGTCGACGGTTCCAGCAAGGCCGGTCAGCTGGCGACCGAAGTAGCCGGCGGGCAGCTGCACGGGGGCGCCGGGGGCCCGGGTTGCATGGACCAGCACCGACTCATCGTCGGCCTCACGGAGGAAGGTCAA
The DNA here is from genome assembly GCA_963695045.1 of uncultured Actinomycetota bacterium. GTDB lineage: Bacteria > Actinomycetota > Actinomycetes > Mycobacteriales > Nakamurellaceae > Nakamurella. Next base: position 239,257 of record CAVOFW010000011.1, on the reverse strand, counting down.
CGAGTCGTCGGTGACATCGACCCACCGCAGGCCGCCGGTGCGCAGCGCAGAGACGGAGTTGCGAACGTCGAACACCGATCGGACCCAGTCGAGAACGTTGAGGTTCCAGTCGTTTTCGCGATGCCACGGGAACGGCCGCCGGCCATCCTCACCATTCTCGCCTTCCTGGCCGATCTCATCTCCGGCAAACAGCATCGGAATGCCCGGCATGGCGGCCAGCAGCCCGAACGCGACCATCACCAGATTCTCGTCACCCAGGGTTGTCATGATCCTCGCCGTGTCGTGCGAACCGACAAGATTCAGTGCCGTGGCGGTGGACCGCCAGGGACTGGCCGCGGCGAACTCGCGCATGGTTGCCAGCACGTCGGGGCCGGCCAGTCGCGGGATGACGGTGAACGGTCCCGGTTCGAACGGCGTGGTGTCGGCCGGGTTGAGCCACTGCCACAGGGGGCGGGTGAATGCGGCGTAGTTCATCACCCCGTGCCATCCATCACCCAGCAGGTCGGCGGAGGAGTCGTGGCTGTGCTCGGCGATCAGCAGCGACGCCGGTTGGGCTTCGGCCATCGTGCGTCGGACGCTGGTGGCGACCTGATGGTTGAGGTCGACGGTGCCGTGCCGGCCCGTCATGTTCGCCACGTCGATCCGCCAACCGTCAAGGGCGGCAGGAGGTTTCAGCCAACTGGCGACGATCGAATCCGGTCCTTCGTAGAGCCGGCGGCGGAGCTCAGGATTGCGGTGGTCGAACTTCGGCAGTGACGGGAAATCGAACCACGACACATACTCCGTCGGGTGGGTATGGAACAGGAAGAAACCCGCCTCCGGCGACGTTGAATCGGCGATCGCGGCCTGGAACCATTCGTGGGCATCGCCGCAGTGGTTGGTGGTGAAATCGCCCATCACCCGCAGGCCTCTGGCATGGGCGGCTGCAGTCAGCCGGACCAGCGCCTCGTCCCCGCCGAGGATCGGGTCCACCTGATCGAAACTCGATGCGTCGTAACGGTGATTGGATTGGGCCGGGAAGATTGGTGTCAGATAAATCGTGTTAGCGCCGATCGAGGCGATGTGGTCCAGGTGCTCGATGATCCCGTCCAGATCGCCACCGTAGAGCTGGTAGGGGGTTTCGGGGCCACGTCCGATCACCGGGTCGTCCCAGGATTGCGGGATCGCCCACGCCGGGGTTTCCCGCGCGTCGGCGGCCGCGGATCTGCCGAACCGGTCGGGAAAGATCTGATATAGCACGGCATCCGGCGCCCAGGCCGGTGGGCCTTGATGGGCGCTGAGCCGGAAGTCGGCCGCGTCGGTGACGTCGTGCGAGTGAATTCCCGTTCCGTTGAGCCACTGATACCGGGCCGGGCCGCCGGCCAGCAGCCATCGGTAGTTGACCACCGGGTTGAGCATGGTCACCGTGCCCCGGTACCAACGGTCCCGGTTGTCTTCCCGCTCCAGCTGCACAAGGTCGAGAGACTGCTCGCCGTCGACGTAGGTGCGCAGCAGCACGTCCGTGACGTCGGAGGCGCGGGGGATCCGCAGCTGGACGTCGACGCGGTCACCGAGCGCCGGGTACAGATCGGAGACGTAGGTCGCCGAGCCGTCGTGATGCGGAAACCTCCAGAAGTCGACCACCGCGTTCCCTCCGTCTGAGCACCCTGCACGATCCGTCGGGGAGCGTACCGATGTCGCTGGATTGGGCCGGCTCCGGATGGTGACGGGGGTCGTGGTTCCTGTTCTTTTGGCGAAATGCGGCAGCGAGGGCGAACTGTGCGGGTGCCCGTCGTAGTGCGCATGAATTTGAAGATCATCTTCGATTGATGCCCAACTTCGGATATCAGGCCAACCTCGCCAGTCGCGTTCGAGAGATTGAAAGAAGTCAGCGAGGTCGTGGAACCCGCCGGCGTGGTACTGGAAGATGCGTCGTTCGGCCTGAAGGCTGTCCATGCGTAGCCGGGCGATCATGTACTGCGGTGACTCGCGCCGGTCGTCATCGATGCTGAGCAGCAACGCCGACGACGGACCCCCACGCGCACTTCCCGTCGCTGTCGACCGACGCTTATCATTTCCCACTCCTGGACGCCTGCAGGATCTCCGTCAACGCGCTGGCATCAGCAGACACGTCGGTGGCGAGGTGCGTCCTTGTCGCGTCCGACCAGAAAACCGAGCGGTTCTGGAAGCGAGCACTCGAAGCATTGTGACGCAATGCGTCTCGGTGCCTACTGGGTCGCTGAGCAGCCGCAATTGTCTCTGCCTGTGGCAGCCTGATGCTCATGACTCGAGAAACCGAAGGCGTGGTCGTGCCCGCCGGATTCAGCCACGTCCGGCTCACCGTCACAGACATCCGGCGCAGCAAGAACTTTTACCGCTGGTTGCTCGGCCGGGAACCGGGCAGTGATTTCAGCGACCAGATCGACGAACCGGGCGTTCGCGAGGACCCGGCTCGTACCTATGGCGGCTGTTCGTTCACCTTCGCCGGTCAGACCCTCGGCCTGCGGCCGGTTGGTCAACCCGGAGATCGTTTCGATCCCAACCGGGTCGGACTGGACCACGTCAGCCTGCTGGTCGAGTCGGTCGAGGAACTGCACGCGGCCAGTGCTCGACTGGAGGCGGCCGGCGTGGTCCACGGCCTCGTGACTGAACTGCCGGCGTTCGGCCTGGCGATTCTGTCGGTGCAGGATCCCGACGACATCAACCTCGAACTGGCAGCCCGGATCCCCCGGACCTCGTAGCCATCCGTGGCGCGGGTCGTTGACGCTGAGAGCAGATGTCCAACCGGCGGCAGGCTGAAGGCGTCAGGAGGAGAGCGGGGGAATCTGGAATGGTGCATAACCGTCGTGACCGGGGAGCACGTCAAGGCCGCCAAACACCAAGGTGATGTGGTGGGCGTTCAGATCGGCTTCGGCCTGGTAGAACTGCCGATCGAGCTTTCGTGACCACCGCTCCGCGTCCGGTGACGGGGTAATCAGTCGCAATCCGGGGTAGAGCAGCTGCCATTTGACGCCCCAGACGTAGCCGGGTGCCGTTTCGTACAGCTTCTGGCCGGAGGCGACGTCGATGAATCGGTCGTCCCACGAGGCCTTCCAGGTGTCGTCGCCAAGCGTGGACTCGACGACCGCGTGAACACAGTATTTGAACAGGTAGCGCCGACGCTCGTGCGGGATTCCGGACGTCGGACCGGCAGGGAGGTCGATGACCATCTCGTAGTCGCGCATGTAGTCCGTGAAGCCGTGGAACAGGACTGCCTGGTCCAGGACGTCATCAAACGCGTCCTGCATCTGGATCGCATCCATAGGCCCTTGTCTAGCAGAACGCCGGTGGTGCTCATGTCCTGGCGGGATGAGTCGGTTTCGATCGCCGGCAGGCGAGAGCCATCCCAATGGCAATACTGCGGGCTATACTCCGTGGCGTGTCAAAAGTCATGGTGTCGCTCCCCGACGATCTGCTCGCAGAGATCGATGCAGAGGTCAAGCGCAGGTCGACCAGTCGCAGCGCGCTGCTCGCGACCGCCGCGCGGCGTGAGCTTGCTCGGCAAGATCCCGCCGCCCTCGCTGCAGCGATCGAGCGCTCGGAGCGTCGCTTCCGGGCCGCCGGCAGCTTCGAGTCGGCGGACCTGGTGAGGTCCGATCGTGATAATCGTCGGTGACGCGTCTCCTCATCGACACTTCGGTGTTGATCAAGTGGTTTCACGGCGCGGGGGAGAGCGAACTCGTTGCGGCGCGGGCGATACGGGACGCTCACATCCGCGGTGATCTGGTCGCGCACGTGCTGGATCTGGCAATCTACGAGGTCGGAAACGTCCTGGCACGGGGATTATCGTGGTCGGCCGCCGATGTCGCCGACCAGCTCGATGACCTCCTGACGATCGTCGGGCCGCCGATCACGATGACGCACGGCTGGCTGCCTCACGCGGCCGTATTAGCCCAGACGCATGCGCTGTCGTTTTACGACGCCAGCTGGGCAGCAACGGCGGTTGCGCTCGGGGTTCCACTGGTGAGCGCAGATCGTCGGCTGCTCGCCGCCGGGCTCGCAGAAACGCCGTCTGCTGTCAGCTCTCGGCTAGGCCTCGCGCCATAGCGTCGCGCACTGGAAACACCAATAGGAAACGTCTGCCTGACGTCGACTTCCTTCCGATTTCGTTGTTATCGGCCACATGCGACGCTGGTGATCATGGCAACTTATGTGATGCCCGCTGGCGACGCGACGACCTTGATGCGCGAGCTCCAAGACGGCGGGGTTGACGCGTGCGTGGGCGGCGGTTGGGGCGTTGATGCCCTGCTGTCAGAGCAGACCCGTGTGCATTCAGACCTCGACCTTTGGCTAGCCGCACCCGAACTGGAAGGCTTGTTTCGGGTGTTCGTCGAGCACGGGCTGGATCGAATCTATCCGTGGCCCGGTGACCGGCCTTGGAACTTCGTCTTGCATGACGGTCGCGCCCAACGGGTTGACCTCCACCTCTATGAGGTTGTCGCAGATGGCCGCATTCAGTACGGAAGCGTGCTCGACCCCTTCTTGATGCCAGCGACGGCATTAGCCCATCAGGGAGTGATCGACGGCTTTCCGGTGCGCTGCGAACAGCCCCATTGGGCCTTGAGGTTTCACACCGGCTACGAGCCACGGCAATCCGATCATGACGATGTCAGGAGACTTTGCGATCGGTTTCACCTGGAGTTGCCTGCCGCCTATCGCTGACCCGAGTTGAGCAAGTTGAGCGGCGTCATGTCGACGTCCGCACGGTCCTCGGCGGAATATTTCACCGCACCCACGCAAATGTCCGCGGCTGGGCGCTCGCCCGGGATCGGCGCCGGCTCGATGCTGGCGGCAGCGCAGCTGGACCATCCCGGCGCGCGATGCCGGCGGGCGTCGGCGATGCTGTGGGCGTGGAGTACGTGTCCAGAGTGCCGCGACCGCCGCTGGACGGGCTGATCGACGACCTTTACTACCTGGAGGGTGCGCCGCCGTACGCCCGGCTGACGCTGCCGCCGATGCCGGCGGCGTTGCTCATCGTCAACCTCGGGGCGCCGTTCCGCATCCGCGCCGGCACCGACATCGAGACGGCCGAGTACGCCGACGGCTGCGTGGTCACCACGCCCACCCGCGCGTTGGAGTTCGGCTACCCACTCCGGACCCGGTCCGTCGGCGTGCACGTCAAGCCGTGGGGGCTGGCGCCGTTCCTGCCGATGCCCGCGGCCGAGCTGTGTGACCGGCCGGTGACGATAGAGCAGGTGTGGGGCCGGCCCGCCGTTGCTGAGCTGCGAGACCGGCTGGCCACGGCGGACGGACCGCACGAGATGCTGACGCTGCTCGAGGAGGAGCTGATGCGACGGCTGTGCGAGACCGCCGGCCTGGGGCTGGTCCGCCACACGAGCAGCGTCATCGCGGCGACCAGCGGGGCGGTGGCGATCGGCGACCTGAGCGTGGCAGCCGGTGTCAGCAGCACTCATCTGGCACAGCGGTTCAAGGAGCTCATCGGCGTCACGCCGAAGCGGCTGGCCCGCACCCACCGCTTCGCCGCCACCGTGTTCGCGATCAACCCCGCCGGACCGATCGACTGGGGCGACCTCGCCGGTGGCGCAGGCTACTTCGACCAGGCCCACTTCGGCCACGAGTTCCGGGCGTTCACCGGGCTCACGCCGACCCGGTACGTCGAAGTCCGGCGGCGGTTCCTGCGCGAACATCCCGGCCACGTGCTGGACGGCTGGCCGCTGCCGGCCGATTGATTTCTTACAAGAGCGACAGCTCACGACACGCTAATTTGGGGGCACCCCAAAGCAGAGGAGAGCCCCGTGGGCAAGGTGGTCATGTACAGCTCGGTGTCGGTGGACGGCTTCGTCGCGGACGAGAACGACCAGCCCGGACCGCTGTTCGACTGGTTGTCCAGCGGTGACGTCCCGTTGGACGAGAGCGGCGAGCTGAAGGTGTCGCAGACGTCCTACGACTACACCCGGCCGTACTGGGACCAGATCGGGGTGACAATCGTCGGCCGCCACGTCTTCGACATGACGGACGGCTGGGACGGGAAGCCTCCGGGCGGGATCGACCACGTGGTCGTCGTGACGCACCGGCCGGAGCCCGAGGGCTGGGACCCCGAGGCGCCGTTTCACTTCGTCGACGGCGTCGAGGCAGCCGTGGCCAAGGCGCAGGAGCTTGCGGGTGACCGCATCGTCGAGGTCGCCGCTGGCGACGTCGGTGGCCAGGTGCTTGCCGCGGGCCTGGTCGACGAGGTGCGCATGGACGTCGTACCCGTCGTGTTCGGGTCCGGCAAGCGCTACTTCGGGTCGGTCGACGCGCAGCACCTGTTGGAGGATCCTGACGTGGTGATTCAGGGCAACCGGGTGCTTCACCTGCGCTATCGGGTGCGCCGTTGACCGTGGGATGGGGCAGCCAACGCCGATCGACCCCAGCACCTTTACTTGACATAATGTCCCTTATCGGCACATCCGGGTAGGGCCATTTCCCGGGAGGTGAAACCACGTCGCCGGGAAAGCGTTCCTCATCTGTCAGTTGGGTCAGCAGGTTTCGCCGAGCGATCCGCGTTGGGTGCCGAGGATTTGCCGCCCCGCAGGCTACGGTGCCAAATCGGGCCGACCCCGGACGGCTGCGGCCGCGACCTGAACGAGAGCCGAAGCGCTCGACGAAATCCGCGTCCCGCGACATGGGTCCCACGCACGAGTCAGGTGGACTGATTCGTCAAACCGGGTCACCCAATCCCCGGGAGATCAATCCTTTTCGTCACTGTGACATTTTCAAGGATGCTGGCCGGCTGCGGGCCCGCCAGTATCGCGGTGTCTGGGACGGTGGGTTATCCGTGCTGATCCTCTCCTCATCGCCTACGTCGGCTGTCGAGGCTGGCGGGCACCGGAGATCACCCGTGGCCGAATCAATGGCGCCTGCTGACCCGCACCGAGTAGGTCCCGGTCGCCGCCGGATTCTTGTGCCGCACCGACAGCCAGTACTCCCCCGGCACCAACTTCCGAACAATTCGGGCATTCATCCCGCGACCGCGATCGTCGTCCCAATCGAGCACCGCGCCCGGGTCGTTCGGACCCTGCAGGGTCAGCACGGTGTCGCTGGGTCCCTGAGTGGCCATGATGTGCGTCGCGGCGGTGCCGACCTCGAAATGGTAGGTGTCCACCTCGCCGCTCGCCGCGAGATCCGCTTCCAGCGCCGGCCCGTCGGGCGTCAGCTCCTGCAGCCCCGGTGAGTTCTTCGGGTACTGCCTGCGCATGAAGTCACGGTCAAGGTCGGACAGTTCGGTGTTCCAGCCAATCGAATAGGAACCGATCGTCAAGCTGTCCGGAATCGCGTATTCCATGATCGACGTCGGGTCGAAGGTCGTGTGGTTCGTGGAATCCTCCGAATAGACCTGGAAGATATTGAAATCAACGTCGTCCTTCGACCAGCCTTGCTGCGCGTAGTAGGCGTAAACCTTCGGCTTGTCCCACGGAATGACGCCGGCCGCCGCCGGATTCTGGTGCTCATGAATCATGCCGAGCGCGTGCCCGAATTCATGCCGCACGACCCGCTGATATTCGCGAAGCTCGGTGTCCGGTTCCAGCCAGCCGTAATTCATCGTCGGCTCGGCGCTGGGCACGGTTTTCGCGTCGGTGCCGACCGTCGACCAGGAGAAGCCCTTCTCCGCAAAGCTCACCCTGATCTCGGCCGGGCCGGACTGCACGAATGCGAGGGTCAGGTTGGTCTCGACCTCCCACTCCTTGGCGATCGCCGTCACCTTCGCCTGCACGGCGGGGTCACCGTCCAGGAACCTGACCCGCAACGTGCTGCCGTTGTCCCAGAGCTTGAGCTTCTCGATCGCGGCACGCATGATCGCCACGCTCGGCAACCCGAGGCGGGCGGCCAGCTCGGCCCGTGGGATCACCCGGATGTTGTCGATCCGCTCACTGACCGCCGCCTGATCGCTGGACGGCCGGTCGGACAGGTCCTTCCCGCCGGCCCCCGGAACATGCGGCGAGCAGATCCTGTACGTCGTGGTGGTCATGGCCTCACTCCTCGTGGATTCACATGGTTCTGACGAGGAGATGAACGTGCGGATTCGCGATACATGCACCAGGCAGGCCAGGCATCCGGGAGCAAAGGACCCATCTGCGCGAGTGCGAAGAGGATGACGGGCGCGCTTCGATACGCCTGAGCACCGGATTGTCCGCCAGTTGGGTAGAGACGGGCCGCACCTGCATCTCGGCCACATCCGATCGCCGGTGGGTTCCGAATCACCTCTTGGCCCGAGGTCCGATCACATGACGTGGCGCATGTGCGTCAGGGGGGAGTCAGCGCATGCCAGTCCATCGGCTGGACTCCAGCGACCGCAGCACCTTGGCCCCACCACCAGGGGAATCGACGACGTTGAGCGGTTCCGCGCAGAGTCGGCAGGTGCCGACGTCGGTTGCCAAGGCGCCGCCGGCCCGTGCCGGCGGTCAGCACCGAGCCGCCGTGACGCCGCGACCGGTCCGGGCCGCCTCGCGTCGCATTCCGGGTCACGCACCATGGGCCGGCGAACTCCCAGGACGCGAACCCGCGGAGTTCCGCGGCGGGGTACCGAGCATGGCGGCACAGCGACCCGACCGGGTGCGATCGTTGCGGCGGGTCGGCATCGACCGCCAGTCCCGCCGGTCGCTGGTTCTCGGTGGTGCGTTGGTGATCGCGATCCTCGGGGGCGCCGGCGTCATCGCCTGGGCCGCGAAACCGGCCGCGCCGCAGCCCGCCTTCTCGGTCGACGCCGGTAGCAGCACCGGTCGTGCGGACTCTTCCTACGCCCCAGGGAACGGTCAATCGACCACCGAGGACGCTCCGTCGGCGGCGGGCTCCGCCGATGGACTGTCTGTGGCCGGCAACGGCACAGCTTCCTCCGCCGCGACACTCGGCGCAACCATTGCTCAAACGCAGCTACCCGCGGCGCCGCAGGCCGATCACGGACCGGCGACGGTCTCCCAACTCGGCCCCGGCGATCCCGGCTTCGGTTGGCCATCAACGGCTTTCGGCTCCGCCCGGACCGGATCAGGCACGTGAGCGCGACATTCGGCGGCAGGCCAACATCGAAAGGCGCACCGATGCGAAAAACCCTCTTGACGGCCCTGGCGGCGTCCCGTCGCAGGCATCGGCCTGCTCACGCCCGGCTCGGCGTCAGCGGCGGCGGAAACCTGGTCGTACCAGGCCGCGCTGAATCCGGTTGCGGCGAACCGGGTGTCCGGAAACGGTGCGTCCTGGATCTCGGTGACCGGGAACACGGCGGAGGTGCAGATCCAGGTGAACGGGTTGCTCGACGGCGCACCGCACGCACAGTCGATCCGGATCGATGCGCAGGGCTCGTGCCCCACTCAGGTGCCGCCGAGCGGGCCGATCAGCGCGACCGACGGCCAGCCGCTCTACGGCGCCGTCGGGGCCGCGTTGACCACCGACGGTGACAGCTCCCCCGCCGCGGCGTTGACCCTCAGTCAGTTCCCTTCGGCCGGCTCCTACACCTACTCGCGGACGATCGATCTGGATCCAGCAGGTGGTCGCGGCGTTGCAGAACGGCACCGCGGTGCTGCTGGTGCAGGGCGTCGACCTGAACGGCACTGGCAGCTATGACGCGCGGCGCCAGCGAGCTCGACCCGAACCTGCCCGCCGAGGCGACCGACCCGGCCCTGTGCGGGACCTTCGAGCCGATGCAGATGGCCGGTGTGCCGGCGGGCCCGGCCGATACCGGTGGCGGTTCGACGGCGATCAACGGTGGCGCAGGCCAGGTCGGCCCGACCGCTGGCTTGGCGGTAACGCTGATCATCGCCGGTGCCGCAGCGCTGGTCTCGTCGCGCGCGCAGGACTGCACAGTAAGCAGCGTCACGGCGGCTCCGAGACGGTCACGGCGCTGCCCAGGAACTGTCCGTAGGCCGCGGCCGCGGCACCGAAGCCGGCGGCCGTCCGGCCCGAGATACGCCCCGAACGGCACCGGGGTGACCGCCCAGCCCGCCGCGACGCGCTTGCGGCGCCAGGTGCCGATGACCCGGCCGTCCGCGACGATCGTGGGCAGGAACATGCCGTTGTTGCCGGGCACGATCGCCTGGGCGTACTCGGCGGCGAGGCTCGCGCTGCGGTCCTGGTAGCCGAGCAGGAACTCGTCGAAACCGGGCAGGGCATGGACCTTCGACGACGCTCTGGCCGGCGGCAGGCGGTCCAACAGACCGGCGGCCAGCCAGTAGCTGGTGCCGTCCACGACGAATTCCTCGAGTTCGGGACCGGCCACAGCGAGTCCCGCGGAGGCGTCGCGCAGGGGTAGCTTCGTCCACCAGCTGAAGTCGCGCAGGGTCGCCGGGCCGTGGCTGGCGAAGAATCGTCGGACGAACTCCCCCAGGGCCTCGTCCGGCTCGAGCACCCGCGGGTGCGGCACCCATTCCCGCAGCAGCACCACCTCCTGGTCGTTGCCCCGCATCGGGCCCAGGCACAGGTCCAGGGTCTGATGCAACCGACCGAGCAGATGGACTCCGCGCTGCCCGGCGGTGACGATCCCGGCCGCCTCGAAGGCTGCCAGCAGTTCGGCGCGGGTGGCCGAACGGCCGCCTTCGAGCAGCGTGGTGGCGACCTTCCGGCCGAGCTCGACGGTCGCCTCGTCCAGCCCGAGTTCACGATGCCGGGTGGTCAGTGCCCGCAGCGTGCGGGCGGCGGTCAGGCCGAGCATCCACCCGATGTCCTCCCCCGGCACCAGGTGCAGGGTGCCGCGCATCGGCCAGGATCGGATGATCTCGCCGCTGGCCAGGGCGGCGTCCACATCGGCCAAGGTGGAACCGGGAGCACGCAGGCCGACCGACCACTTCGCGCCGGGCAGGTCCTGACCCTGCATGGCCAGCATCCAACGGACAACCTCCGCCGGCGTGCCGAAGGTGCTGCCGTCGATGTGCTGCGCCAACAGCCGGAGCCGGCGGACACGCGGGTCGGTGGTCATCCGAGTCATCATGACCCACCCCACCGACACCGCCCGCGCTTCGAGGATCGAAGGCTGCCGGAGAAACGGCACGGCCCCCGACGCGGGAGGCATCGGGGGCCGTACTGGACGATCCCCGCACAGTGCGCCTCTCGGCACGTGGTCGCTCTTGGCGACTAAAGGGGTGGAGCCCGGGGCATGTAACCGGGGACCGTCATGATGTGTAACCAGCCGGGCGCTCGACAGCTTCCGGGACGAAGCGTGACCTCCGCCACGCCATCGACGCCATTCGGTTGACCAGTTCGGGGACGGCGCCGTGCATCAGCCCGGCGCCGTCATCGCTCCATCCCGCTGATCGTCGGCAGCGTTGGCGTCCTGGCTGCGGCTTCCGGTCCGTTCGGCACCGACGCCGGCGGCGACCACGAACGCGATCCCGATCACCGGGGCCGGACCCGGAACCTGGCCCAGCGCCAGCAATCCGACGACGACGGCGATGGCCGGCTCGAGACACATCAGGGTGCCGAACGCCGCGGTGGTGAGCCGCCGCAGCGCGAGCATCTCGAGCATGAACGGAATGACGGGGAGCAGGACGGCCAGCCCGAGCCCCACCAACAGCAGGTGCCAGGTGAGCTGCCCGAACACCGACGGCCCAGCGACCACAGTCGCCGTCAGCGCGGCGACCGGCATCGCCACTGCCAGACCGCGCACGCCGGAAACCTGGTCCCCCACCCGTTGCGTCAGCAGGATGTAGGCGGCCCAGCAGGCGGCGGCGCCCAGCGCGAAACCGATGCCCGCAAGGTCGGGTGTGCCGGCCCAGGGTTCGGTCAGCAGCAGCACTCCGACGGCGGCGAGCGCCGCCCACAGCTTGGCCGAGCGGCCCTTCCCGCGGACGACGGCGACGCCCAGCGGACCCAGGAATTCCAGGGCGCTGGCCGTGCCCAGCGGTAGCCGGGCCACGGCCGCCATGAACAGCATGGTCAGCGCGGCGATTACCAGGCCGAGGGCGACGCAGGCCAGCAGGCTGGATCGGGTGAACGCGCTCGGCCTCGGCCGGATCAGTACCAGCAGCAACACGCCGGCCCAGGACAGGCGCAACCACGCAGCACCCTCGGGACCGATCTGATCGAAGAGCCCGACCGAGGCGGCCAAACCCAACTGAACACAGAGCATGGACGCGATCGCCATCGCTGCGCCGGCCCGGGTTGCGGTGAACATGGCACCATCACAGCAAACCCAGACCGTTCATGTCCACATCAAATTGACGAACGGACTGTTCATCAATCATGGATAATCCGGGCATGGATACCCGGCGTTTGCTCTTCCTCCGCGAACTCGCGCGACTCGGCTCCATGCACGAGGTCGCCGAGGAGCTCGCGGTCACCACCTCCACCGTGTCGCAACAGATCGCGGCGCTGGCCCGGGAACTGGGCAGCGACCTGATCGAGCCGGACGGCCGCCGGGTCCGGTTGACCCCAGCAGGCCGGCGACTGGCCGAGCACGCCGTGACCATTCTGGCGGCGGTCGACGCGGCACGGCTCGATCTCAACCCGGACGCCGAACCAGCCGGCACGCTGCGCGTTGCCGGATTCGCCACGGCGATTCGCCGTTCGCTGCTGCCGATCCACGCCGCCATGGCCCTTCGACATCCCAAGATCAGAATGCTGATCCGCGAACAGGAACCAGCGGAGTCGCTGGCCATGCTGGCGAGCGACGACATCGACCTGGCGCTCGTGTACGACTACAACCTCGCTCCCTCTGGCTTCCAGGACGGAGTCGATGCCATCCCGATGTGGTCGGCAGCCTGGAGCCTCGGCGTGCCCGCCACCGCCACGGCCGTTCCGCAAGATGGCGATGCGCGCTCGATCTTCGACCACTTCCGCGGCTCGCCGTGGATCGTCAACTCCCGCAACACCGCCGACGAGGACGTCGTGCGGATCATCGCCTCGTTGGCCGGTTTCGAACCCCAGATCGGCCACCGCGCGGACAGTCTCGAACTGGTGCAGGATCTCATCGTCGCCGGGATGGGGGTCGGGCTGCTGCCCACCGATCAGCCCACCGCGGCCGGTGTCCGATTGTGCTCACTGGACGACCCCGCCGTGTACCTACGGGCGCGCGCGGTGTCCAGGCGCGGGCACAATTCCTGGCCACCACTGGCGCTGGCCCTTGATCTGCTCCGCGCCGACCTCGACCCAGGCCGCTGACGGTTACTCCTCGGAACCGGCGGGGCGCCGCAACAACGCGGGCAACAGCGCGGCGCCCGGCGGCTGCGCCTGCCGACCCATCCGGTCGTCCGGGTTGTAGAGCGCGCACGCCCGCAGTGACAGGCACCCGCAGCCGATGCACGAGTCGAGGCGATCGCGCAGCGCCTCGATGGCGGCGATCTTCTCGTTCAGCCGTCCCCGCCAGCCGCGGGAGATCCGGTGCCAGTCAGCGGTTGTCGGCGTGCGCTCGGCGGGCAATCGGGCGAGTTCGGCCCGCACCTCGTCGAGGGTCAATCCCACGTTCCGCGCCGCCCGGATGAAGGCCAAGCGCCGCAACACGGCTCGCTCGTAACGACGCTGGTTCCCCGACGTACGGGTGGCCGTGATCAGCCCGGCACGTTCGTAGAACCGCAGCGCGGACGGCGCAAAACCGCTGCGGGCAGCCACTTCCGCCATCGTCAGCAGAACGGTTGTTGCCATTCCGGCCACCTCGCTTGACATGAAGTTGACTTCAACTTTAACCATGGAGCCGCAGGCAACGTCAAGCACGAAGTTCCAGGCACACCAAGTTCCAGGAGGAACCCCATGCCAACCGCCTTGATCACCGGCGCCTCCGCCGGTCTCGGCCACGCACTCGCCACCGAACTGGCCACCCTGGGCTGGCGGCTCGTCCTCACCGCCCGCGGCGCCCGGCGTCTCGAGCAGGTCGCCGCAGGGCTGCCCCACCCCAGGTCCGTGACGACCATCGCCGGGGACGTCGCCGATCCCGGGACACCGCGCCAGGGTGGTCGCCGAGATCAACCAGATCGGCGCCCTCGACCTGCTGGTCAACAACGCCAGCACGCTCGGCCCCACTCCCCTGCGGCCGCTCGCCGGCCTCTCCCCCGCCGACCTCGCGGACGTCCTGGCGGTGAACGTGATCGCGCCCTTCGCCCTCACCGCCGCATTGCTGCCCGCACTCTCCGCGGCCCGCGGGGTGGTGCTGGACATTTCCTCCGACGCCGGGGTCGAGCACTATCCCGACTGGGGCGGCTACGGCGCGAGCAAGGCCGCGCTGGACCACCTCACCCTCACCTTCGGCGTGGAGAACCTCGACATCGCCTGCTACGCCGTCGATCCCGGCGACATGCGGACCGACATGCAGCAGGCCGCCTTCCCGGGCGAGGACATCAGCGACCGCCACCGCCCGTCGGCGGTGGTGCCCGCGCTGCTCGGACTGATCAGCGCCAGGCCACCGAGCGGGCGGTACCGGGCGGCCGACGTCGCCGCGACGCTGGACCCGGCTCGTGGATCGGCGGTGTTCGCATGACGACGCCGCTGGCCGCCCCGTCGACGATCTTCAGCGCGCCCGACGACCGGACCGCGACCGAACCCGCCGAGCACCGCGGCCTGGCCAGGGACCAGGTCCGGCTGCTGGTCGCGTCCCCGGCCGGCATCACCCACACCAGCTTCCGCGAGCTGCCCGAGCAGCTCAACCGCGGTGACCTGCTGGTGGTGAACACCTCCGGCACGCTGCCGGCCGAGTTGGACGGCAGGTGGCGGGGCGGCCGACCCGTCGTGGTCCACCTGGCGACCGACCTGCGGGACGGCACCTGGGTCGCCGAGTTGCGCACCGCACCGGACGCCGCCGCACCCGTGCTCGACGCCGCGCCGGACGAGCAGGTCCGGCTGCCCGGCCGCGCCCGGATCCGGCTGGTGACGCCCTACCCGCGTCCCGATTCCAGCCCAACCGGGTCGGGGAACCGGCTCTGGCGGGTTCGCATCACCGGGACCACGTCGTGGTCAACTACCTGTACCGCCACGGCCGGCCGATCGCCTACGGCTACCTTCGCGACCGGTACCCGCTGGCCGACTATCAGACGGTGTTCGCAACCGATCCCGGCAGCGCCGAGATGCCCAGCGCCGGGCGGCCCTTCACCCGCGAATTGGTGGACCGGCTGGTCGCCGGCGGCGTCACCGTCGCACCGATCACGCTGCACACCGGCGTCTCCTCGCAGGATGTCGGCGAGGCGCCGCAGGCCGAGTGGTTCTCGGTGCCGGCGCGGACCGCGGACCTGGTCAACTCGACTCGACGGTCCGCCGGCCGGGTGATCGCGGTCGGCACCACGGTGACCCGGGCCCTGGAAAGCGCGGTGGCCGCGGACGGCACCGTCGCCGCGATCACCGGCTGGACATCGTTGGTCGTCGAGCCGGGCCGCGGCGTGCGGGTGGTCGACGGGCTGATCACCGGTTGGCACAACCCGGAGGCCTCCCATCTGTTGCTCGTCGAGGCCGTCGCGGGCGCATTGCTGACCCAGCGGGCCTATGACGCGGCCGTCGCCGAGGGGTACCTGTGGCACGAGTTCGGGGATGCCGGCCTGCTGCTGGCCCGCTGAGCCGGGGCCTGGCGGACGTCGTCGCGGTCGGGTGTCGGAGGCGGCTGATACATTCCGCTGGCCGGTGGAAATCACCCGGTGACGGTCCGGCCGAAGCGGTGGGAAGCGATGATCGTTCGCTGGTTCCAGCGGCACGACCCGGAGTGGTACGCGCTGCACAAGGCGATCAAGGTCGCCGTTGCCGTCACGGTCGGACTGGCGATCGGAACCCTGATCGGCAATCCGCAGCTGAGCCTGTTCGCCAGCTTCGGCGGGGTCGCCATGCTGCTGTTCGCCGACTTTCCCGGTGGCCAGTCCGCCCGGCTCGGGGCGTACCTGGCGCTGTTCGTGATGGGTGCGGTGCTGATCGTGCTCGGCACCCTGGCGTCGACCATCGCCTGGCTCGCCGTGCTCGGCATGGCGGTGGTCGGCTTCGGGGTGCTGTTCTCCGGCGTGCTCAGCGCCGCGTCCGCCGCCGCGACCAGAGCCCTGCTACTCACCTTCATCCTGCCGGTCACGATCCCCGCCACGCTGGCGGACGTGCCGGCCAGGCTCGGCGGCTGGAGCATCGCGGCCATCCTGGCGATCCCGGCAGCCGTCCTGATCTGGCCGCCCCGCGAGCACGACAAGCTTCGTGCCTGCGCCGCCGAGGCCTGCGCGGCACTCGCCCAGTTGCTCCAGGAACGGGCATCACCGGGCACGACCGCGGATGCGCCCGGCCCGGTTGACATCGCCGCCGCGCCCGCGACCGACGCCACCGCCCAACAGGCGATCGAGGCGCTGCGACATCAGTTCCGCAGCACCACGTTCCGCCCGGTCGGGCTGACCACCGGCAGCCGGCTGCTGATGCAGCTCACCGACCGACTGGAATGGTTGCGGGCCGTCGCCCTGCGCATCCCGGCCGGGACCGCGGACCGCATGGCCGCCGCGGGCCGTCGAGCTGGTCCGGTGCTGCAGCGCGGTGCTGCAGGCCAGCGCCGATGTGCTGGCCACCGCGGCACATCGGCCGACCTACGAAACGCGTCAGCGACTGACCGGCGCGATGCGCGAACTCGATCAGCTGCGCGCTCAGGTCAGCGACTTCCTGCTGGTGGTGACGGACGTGCAGGGCCCGGGCCAGGCTCCCGACCTGGCTGCCACCGTCGGTCGCGCACGAACTCGCCTACACCACCCATCTCGCCGGCCACACCGTGGCGGTATCGGCGGCAGCCGACGCCCGGCCGCTGCTCGACCGGTTGCTCGGCCGGCAGGCCCCCGGGTCGGTGGAAGGCCCGATCGCCGCCGCGCATCGGCTCGCTGCCGGGCACATCACCCGCCGATCGGTGTGGTTCCAGAACAGCGTCCGCG
The DNA here is from genome assembly GCA_963695045.1 of uncultured Actinomycetota bacterium. GTDB lineage: Bacteria > Actinomycetota > Actinomycetes > Mycobacteriales > Nakamurellaceae > Nakamurella. The sequence goes on along the minus strand of CAVOFW010000011.1, from coordinate 222,455 downwards.
GTGGGCTCGGGCTGTCCATCGCGGTGCTGCTGGCGGAGGTCACCGAGATCGCGCACGGCTTCTGGGTGGTGCTCGCCGCGATGTCGGTGCTGCGGACTACCGCGTTGACCACCGGCTCGACCGCCCTGCGCGCGCTCGGCGGCACGCTGGTCGGGTTCCTCGCCGGCGCCGGCATCATCCTGGTGGTCGGCGTCACGCCCTGGCACCTCTGGGTATTGCTGCCCTTCGTCGTTGTGGTCGCCGCGTATTTGCCCGAGGCGGTGTCGTTCGCCGCCGGCCAGGCGGCCTTCACGGTGATGGTGGTGATCCTGTTCAACATCATCGCGCCGGTCGGCTGGACCGTCGGTCTCGTGCGGATCGAGGACATCGCCCTCGGCTGCGCGGCCGGGCTGATCTCCGGGGTCCTGCTGTGGCCGCGCGGCGCGGCCGGGCAGATCCGTCGCACCCTCTCGGACTACTACCAGCGGTCGGCGGATGCGCTGGAGACCGCCGTTGATCGGTTGACCGATCACCCGCTGACTCCGAAGAGCACACTCGATGAGGTGATCAGCGACGCAAAGGCGGCGGGCTACCGGCTCGACGACGCGTTTCGCGAGTACCTGTTCGAACGCGGCTCCAAGCCGGTCCCGTTGGCCGAGCTGACCACCGTCAGCAACGGCGCCAACCGCATGCGGCTGGCCGCCGAGGCGGTCGCGATGATGACGGACCCTGCTGCTGCCCGTCGACCCGAACGGCGCCGAGGCGAGCGACCGTGCCGGCACCGACGTCGGCGCCATCAACCCACTCGTGACCGCTGGGGACCCCGCTCCGCCGCAGGTCGCCCTCGGCGCGGCCGGTGTCTGCGTGTCCGACGCGGCGTCCGGATCGGCGCGGTGGTTCCGGGAGCTCGCCGACCTCCTCGAGCAGCCCGCCGGGACGAGTGCCCAACCGCCGGCCGTCTGCCCGGCCGAGGCCGAGGATCGGGTGCTGGAGACCTTCCGGGAGCGACCGGACGCGTTGGCCGACAGCTCCGTCCTGGGCCCGGCCCGGACATTGTGGGGTGCCTCGCTCTACGTGGACGACGTCACCAGGATGCAGCAGCGGCTGATCGCGTCCGTGAACAGCCTGAACGAGCGCCGCTCCGCCGCGCCCGATCCCGCAGCCGTGGCCTCATGACCGCGGCCTGCGTGCGAACGGTGCCGGCAACAGCACGGGTGCCAGGGCGAGCACGGTGCCAGGGTGAGCACTGCGGCGGACGATCGGGAGGCCGGCGCCACCGCCGTTCCCGGTGCGCCGCCCCGGCGCGGGCTGCCCGGGCCATTCCTGCTGATCGTGATCACGGTCCTGCTGCTGCTGCACGGCCTGCCGTGGTGGCGGCTGGTCGTCGCACCGCAGTGGCCGGCGGCGGTCACGATAGTCGGGACCATCGTCGCCGTCGTCGCGCTGGTCGGCTTCCCGTTCGCCATGATCCACGGGCACGGACGTCGGGCCTCCGACCGCTGGGCGCGCATCGGGGACAGCTGGCTCGGGATCATCTGGGTGTTGTTCAGCTGGACGGTCATCGGTGAGCTGGCCGACCTGGTGCTGCTGCTGGCCGGCATGCCGACCCCCGAGCGTCAGCGGGTCGTCGCATCCGCGGTGCTGGTGGTGGCGATCGTGCTGTGCTGTTGGGGGAATTATCAGGCGCGCCGGGTCCCGCCCATCCGGCGCACGGAGATCACCCTGGACCGGATGGGCGAAGGTCTGGACGGCCTGACCGATCGTGCTGATCGCGGACACCCACTACGGCCCGATCAACCGGGCCGTCTGGTCCGCCAAGATGGTGGCCGCGGTGAACCGGCTCAACCCGGACGTGATCGTGCACGCCGGCGACCTGGCCGACGGTTCGGTCGACCAGCGGCGTGCGCAGGTCGCGCCGCTGGGGACCGCCCAGGCCGGGCTGGCCCGCGTCTACATCACCGGCAATCACGAGTACTTCTCCGGCGCCGTGCAATGGGTCGAGCACATGACCGAGCTGGGCTGGACGGTGCTGCACAACCGGCACATCATGCGTCGAACGCGGTGGTTCGTCCGCTGGCGATCGCCGGCACCGACGACCTGACGGCGGCCGGGTCCGGGATACCCGGTCACCGCAGCGACCTGCCGGCGGCGCTGGCCGGCATCCCGCCCGGGACCCCGGTGGTGCTGGTGGCGCACCAGCCCAAGGAGGTCCGCGAGGCGGCCGCCGCCGGTGTCGACCTGCAGTTGTCCGGGCACACCCACGGCGGCCAGATCTGGCCGTTCCACCTGATCGTCCGGGTCGAACAGGGCGCGCTGCAAGGACTTTCCCGCTCGGGGCCGCACACCCAGCTCTACACCACCCGCGGTGTCGGGTTCTGGGGCCCGCCGTTCCGGGTGTTCGCGCCCAACGAGATCAGCCTGTTGACCCTGCGATCAGGGACCGGCCCGCGGTAGCTCCGCGGGCCGGTCCCGTCAGCCGAACCTCGCCGCCCGGGTCCGACGACACGGTCCCGGGCACCGCCAGGTGGTTCAACTCACCCGTGCCGCGAGCACCAGGTTCTGCCCGGTGTCGGCGGCGACGTGGGCTCCGACGAACCCGGCGTCGGTGATCAGCGCCAGTCGCCGCGCCGGACCACCGCAGGTGCCGAGTCCGTAGCCGCCCGGCTGGGCCAGCGATGTCGGCGTGCACATCGACGTCGAGATCGCGTAGTCCAGGCGCGCGACCGGGTTGCCGATGCTGTCCTCGAGCCGGTCGGTGGACCACGGCTCGACCGCGACCAGGATGCCGCCCGGGGTCAGCAGGTCGTGCGCGCGGCGCAGGGCCGCCGCCGGGTCACCCAGATCGTGCAGGGCGTCGAAGAAGACCACCACGTCGTAGGGCCCGTCGCCGACGGCGCCGGCGTCGGCGACCCGGAACTCGACGTTCCCCGGCGCACCCGCCTGCACCGCGCGTGATCGGGCCACGATGACGGATCGCTCGTCGAGGTCGTACCCGGTGAACTCCGATGACGGCCAGGCGGCGGCCATCACCAGGGTGGCCGCGCCGTGCCCGCAGCCGATGTCCGCCACCCGAGCGCCGTCGGAGAGCCTGTGCACGAGGCCGTCGACGGCGGGAAACCAGTCGTCGACCAGTTGGTGGGTGTACGCGGTGCGGAAGAACCGCTCGATGCCGTGCGTGACGGTCTCCGGGAACACCGAGTACTGCACGGCGCCGTCGGCCCGGAAGGCCGACTCCAGATGGTCCAGCGTGGCGTACTGGCCGGCGACCACCTCGGCGGCGCCGACGACGAACGCGGGCGACGCCGCGATCGACAGCGCCATCGCATGCTCCAGCGGCAGGTGGTAGTCGTCGGTGCCAGGGTGGTAGCTCAGGTAGCCCGAAACCACCTGCGCGGCAAGCCATTCCTTGACCAGTCGGGGCTGCAGCCCGGTGCGGGCGGCCAGTTCGGCCGCGGTCAGCGCACCGGCGCCGGTCATCGCCTCGAACAGGCCGAGCCGGTCGCCGATCACGGTCATCGCGGTGGCCGCGGCGGCGGCGAAATCGGTGATCACCCGGCCGGCGAACGCCTCGACGAGCGCCGGGTCGAATCTGGGGCGGCCGCTGCGGGCCTTGCGGAGTCCGCGGTCGGGTTGATGGTAGCCGTGGAAGGGAGCGCCGAATCCCTGGTGGATTCGCCTGCGGTGAGGGTGTTTGTCATGCCCGAAACGGTAGGAAACGGTGCACCGGTCGGGCATCGGTCAGACGCTCCATCCGGCGAAATGGAGCGTCCGCTCCATGTCAGCCGGTGCAGGCCCGGCCTCGATTGCGATGCGGGCGGCGGCGGTACGGTTACGGACCCCGAGCTTGGTGAAGATGTTGCTCAGGTGACGGTTCGCGGTGCGCTCGCTGATGAACAGCCGATCCGCCAGCTGCCGGTTCGTCAGCCCGTCGGCCAAGGCACCGAGCACCTCACGTTCGCGGGCGGTGAGCCGCGCGACGGGCGGCCGATCAGCACCCGCCGGGAGCGCGAGCATCCCGTCCGGTGCTGCGCCGGACGCGTCGTCGGGCATCGGCACCGGACTCCACCATCACGTGCCTGGCCAGCCAGCCGTCCACGCTGCCCGGGCCGAAATCGAGCGCACAGACGACGAATCCCTTGCTGCCCAACCGGATCTCGCGACCGACCCGGCCGAACCCCATCAGCCGCATGCACCTGCCCCGCCCGGTCCCAATCGGCGTTCACCGAGTACACCCGGGCGAGCCGCGGACGCAGTTCCAGGTACAGCCGCTTGAGATCCACCACCATCGAGCCCAGCTCGGCGGACGGCGCCTCGCCGAGCCGCAGGCCTAGCGCCCGGCGGAGCACCAACACCTCGGCATCGGGGGCCAGCGGCCGGTTCCGGACATCGTCCAGCACGGCCGCGACGACCGGATCTACCGCGGTGAGCCGGATGTCGAGTTCGGACAGCCGGGTGACCGCGCTGAAGGCGGTGACCTCGCCCGCCGGGCCCCGTCCGACGACGAAGCCCGGGGCGTGTGACTCCCACCATCGGGAGATCGCTGCCGCACCCTCCGGCCCGTCATGCCGATCGGTGATCGCCAGGATCGCGGCCCGGTCGTCGGTGACCGCCCGCTCGACCGGGTGCTGCTGGTCACCGGGCGGCAGGTAACTGTTGCGGATGACGTGGTTCTGCACCAGATACAGCAAATCGGCGGTGGCCTCCCAGCTCCGTCCCCCGGCCGCCTCCCGCAACGCGACCGCCGCGACCCGGCGCCGCACCCGGCCACGAACTCCGGCTCGCGGATCTCCAGTCCACCGGCGATCACGTTGCGCGCCAACGGATCCAGCTCCAGGCCGATCCGAGTCGTCGAGGTGAACGGCGACCTCGCGCAACGTCCGCCAGGCCGACTCGACGTCCTGACCGGTCTCCTGACGACGGCGGCCAGCAGGGGGCGGGTGATCCGTCGCAGCAGCGACGCGGTCTGCACGGTGCGTCGGTCGGCTGGGATCCAGGTCGTCCAGCAGAACCTCGAACAGCTCCTCCACCACATCGGCGGGCGGTCCGTCCGCGAGATCGAGGTCGGCGTGCCTGGACAAAGCCTCGACGGCCAACTCCAACGCCAGCGGGTGGCCGCGTCCGAACCGCCGGGCCCGTTCGGCGGCCTCTGCGGGCAGGCCGCGCCGATCGACCAGCGCGGCGGCGTCGGACTCGGTCAGCTCGCCGATCGCCAGCTCGGCGATCAGCGGCCGCCACCCCGGCGAGGACCGCCAGGCCACGTTTCGCTGTCGGCGGCCGATCAGCACGGTGGTCGTGGTGTGCGGCAACGCCGGCAGCAGTTCATTGACGCAGCCAACCGTCCAGCAGGTTCAGCCGCTCGAAGCCGTCAACGGCCAGCACACCCACGTCCTCGTCCACGAGGGCCGCGGCGGCCTGGGCCACCGACGTGAACGGCGCGGCGTTCAGCTCGGCTGCCAGCGCGGTGAGAAATCCCGCTTCCGTCGGCTCCAGATGACGCCCGTCCACCCACAGCGTCCGCTGGTGTAGGTCTGCCAGCACGGCGGTGACCAGCATGGTCTTCCCGATGCCACCCGCACCGGAAACGAAAACGACGGCCGGTCCGGACCCGCGGACCAGCAGCGCGGACAATCGCTCCCGCTCCCGCTCCCGGCCCACCAGTTGTTCGGCGGCCGCCCCGCGCAGCCGTCCGGCCAATGGGACTGTCGCCGGGTCGAACTCCATCCGGTCAAGCTAGACGGTGGCCTGGCCGGGTGGAAACGCAAATGCCAAGGGGCAGTTCAGTCGGCAGCGGCCTGCGTGGAACCAAGCGAGTCCAACTGCTTGCGCATTCCCTCGGCGGCCGGGTCGCCGAGCTTCTCGAACATCGGACCGACGAACGGCGTGGCCAGCTTCAGCAGACCCTTGAGGGTGAACTCGGCGTTGTAGTGCACCTCGCTGCCGGTGCCGGCCGGCCGCACCTCGATGGTGTCCACACTGATCACGGTCTTGTTCTCGCCGCGGAGCTGGATCCGGTCGGCCCTCATCTCGGTGACCACGTAGTCGATCGGCTGCCGCTTGCCGCGGAACTCGGCGACCGCATGAAACTTCGAGCCGACCGCCACCGGGCCCGGAGTCAGCTTCTCCACGATCGGGGTGCCCGGATCCCAGGTCGGGGTGTTCTCGAACGCGGAGAGAAAGGCGAAGGCGGACTTCGCGTCCAGGGTGGTCGGTACGACGCGCTGCACGGTGATCATCCTTCGGACTGTACCGACGACCCGAGCACCGGCGGCAGGTTCGAGCCGACGAGCGGCCGTCCGGGTGCCGGTTCGGGGCTTCTCCCCCGGCGAATCGGGGGGTTACACCTACTCCCGACGCCCCAGTGACCGAGTGAGAATGATGCCCATGACGGAAACAGCGCGGCTGCCGCCGCCCCGACCGGCCAGCCGGTGGGGCCTGGTCGGCATAGTGCTGGCGCTCCTCGCCCTGCGGATCGCCGGCTTCATCCTGCTGGCCTTCCTGATCGTGTCGGTCGCGCTGCTGGTGATCTGGATCGGCCTGCCGCTGCTGCTCGGCTGCCTGGCGGTGCTCCGCGGCTTCGCGCTGCTGCACCGCCGGCTGGCCGGTCGGGTGCTGGGCACGGTCGTCCCCGAGCCGTACGCGCAGGGCATCGACGGTGGCATGTTCTCCCGGCTCCGGTTCCGGCTGAGCGACCGGGCCAGCTGGCGGGACCTGGCCTGGCTGCTCGAGGTGCAGACCATCGGGTTCGCCATGGAACTGGCCGCGCTGATCGCCTTCCCGTTCCTGCCGCTGGGCTGGTGGGGTTCGCCCCTGCTGCTGCGGACCGACGCGTCCACCACCCGACTGCTGACCGGCCCGCAGGACACCCAGCTGCAGGAACGGATCGGCGAGCTCGAGACCTCCCGGGCGCAGACGGTCGACCACTCGGCGGCCGAGCTGCGCCGGATCGAGCGCGACCTGCATGACGGCGCCCAGGCCCAGCTGGTCGTCGCTGGCGATGACCCTCGGACTGGCTCAGGAGCTGGTCAGCCGCGACCCGGCCGCGGCCAGCGCACTGATCGCCGAGGCGCGCGAGTCGTCGACGACGGCACTGCAGAATCTCCGGTCGCTGGTCCGCGGCATCCACCCGCCGGTGCTCGCCGACCGCGGCCTGACCGGTGGGGTGGCCTCGCTCGCGGTTGCCCACCCGCGGCCCGGTCGAGGTGGACGTCGACCTCGACGGGCGCCCGCCCGCGCCGGTCGAATCGGCCGTCTACTTCTCGGTCGCCGAGGCGCTGGCCAATTCGGCCAAGCACGCCGCGGCGCAGAACGCCTGGGTGTGGATGCGGCACGACGGCGGCACGCTCACCGTGATGGTCGGCGACGACGGGGTCGGCGGCGCCCGGCTGACGCCCGAGGGCGGGCTCACCGGCATCGAACGACGGCTTGCCGCCTTCGACGGCACCCTGTCGATGGCCAGCCCGCTCGGCGGCCCGACCATCGTGACCATCAAGGTGCCGTGCGCACTGCGGGCCGTGGTGGCTGCCTGACTACGCTCACCCTCGAGAACGCTCGCGGCCGGGCATCGGCCGCCGCTGTGCAGGGCGCGGTGAAGGAGGCATGGTCGGAGTGCGCGTTGTGCTGGCCGAGGATCTCGCGCTGCTGCGGGACGGCATGATCCGGCTGCTGACCGCCTACGACTTCGACGTGGTGGAGGCGGTGGACAACGGGCCGTCGCTGCTGCGGGCGCTCACCGAGCATCGCCCCGACGTCGCGGTGGTCGATGTTCGGCTGCCGCCGACGTTCACCGACGAGGGCCTGCGAGCCGCGCTGGCCGCGCGCGCGCAGATCCCGGGTCTGCCGGTGCTGGTGGTCAGCCAGTACGTCGAGCAGCTGTACGCCCGCGAATTGCTCTCCCAGGGCACCGGCGGGGTCGGCTACCTGCTCAAGGACCGGATTTCCGACGTCGCCCAGTTCGTCGACGCCATCCGCCGGGTCGCCGGCGGCGGCACCGCGATGGACCCGGAGGTGATCAGCCAGTTGCTGTCCCGGCACCGGGACAGCTCGCCGGTGTCCTCGCTGACGCCGCGGGAGCGGGAGGTGCTCTCGCACATGGCCGAGGGCCGGTCGAACGCGGCGATCGCCGGCAAGATGTTCATCACCGAGAAGGCGATCGGCAAGCACACCAACGCGATCTTCGGCAAGCTGGGCCTCGAGCAGAGCGAGGACGACAACCGCCGGGTGCTCGCCGTGCTGGCCTACCTGGAGAGCGCGCCGCACGCCTGATGTCAGCCTTCGAAGACTCAACCTCAACTTGAGGGTGAGGCTATCTGATCCGTTCGGCCGACCGTGCCGCGGCCAGCATCTCCGAGACCAGCGGGCCCAACTCGGCCGGGCCGGCCGCCTCGGCCAGCGCCGTCGCGACATCCTCCGCGGCGCATCGCACCTGGTACAGCCGGTCGGCGAGGTCGTCGCGCTCCTGCTGGGTCAGCACCACGGCATCGGCCGGGATGGCGCCCCGCTCGAGCGCGTTCCGGTTCTCGTAGGCGCGCTGCCGGCAGGCCTGGGCGCAGTACCGGCGACGCCGGCCGACGCCGCTGGACGACGGCAACTCCCGGCCGCACCACAGGCACCGCACCGGCCCGGAACGCGGGGCCACCGGAACCGCCATCACACTCGGGGCCATCACACTGGAGGACGGGACACCCGGCGACCGTATGTCAGCGGGTCGACCGTCACGGTGACGACATACCGGCACCGTCGCTTCTGACCGAAGTTTCTGCGTCGTGCCAGACTGCGGCGGTGATCGGCTTTCTGGACGGCACACCGCCGCGGGCCTTCGCCCATCGCGGCTGGCACGTCGGCGAGCTGGCCGGCCTGGAGAACTCGATGGCCGCCTTCCGGCGGGCCTTCGACGAGGGTTACCGGTACCTGGAGACCGACGTCCGGCTCACCGCCGACGGCCAGCTGATCGCCTTTCACGATGCCCGGCTCGACCGGGTCACCGACCGTCAGGGGCTGGTCGGCGCGCTGCCCTGGCGTGAGGTTCGGCGGGCCCGGATCGGCGGCACCGAACCGATCCCGCTGATGGCCGACCTGCTCGAGGAATTCCCGACGGCCCGGTTCAACATCGACGCCAAGTCCGACGCCGCCGCCGGGCCGCTGGTCGACCTGGTGATGAAATCGGGGTCGGCGGCCAGGGTCTGTCTCGGGTCGTTCTCCGATCGCCGGCTCGCCGCGATCCGGGCGGCCTGCGGCCCGGAGGTCGCCACCTCCATGGGTTCCCGGGAGATCTTCCGGCTGGTCCGGGCCAGCGCGCTGCAGCGGCGTTCGAGCTGCCGGCGCGGGCCGCGCAGGTTCCGGTCGGCATGCGCGGCGTGCCGATCGTCACGCCGCGGTTCATCGCCGCGGCGCACGCCGCCGGCCTCGAGGTGCACGTCTGGACGATCGACGATCCCGCTCGAGATGCGGCGACTGCTCGACGCTGGGCGTCGACGGCATCATGACCGATCGCCCCGACCTGCTGCGCGACGTGCTGCGCGAGCGGGGCGACTGGCCGTGACCGAGTTGCCAGTGCCGCCCGACGCCGCTACAGTGCCCGGAATGCGCGCAGCGGGCGGTGACGGCCAGCACGGTGCGCGGCATGGACAGCGAACGGCGGCACCGGCGAGCGATCCGGCAGCGGACCCGTCGGCCCGGCCGAGTCGCGACCGGGCAGCGCGTCGGCGCTGTCCGCGGTGCCGGCCGCCGGTTCCGGCCGCGGCCGGTTCGCCGGCGGCACCGTCAAGTTCTTCCACGGACCGATGGACTGCGGCAAGTCGACCCTGGCGCTGCAGCTGCACTACAACCATTCCCGGCAGGGTCGGTCGGGCCTGTTGCTGACCAAGCTGGACCGGTCGGGCCCGGCCCGGATCAGCTCCCGGATCGGCATCAGCCGGTCCGCCGTCGAGGTCGCCGACGACCAGGACATCGTCGACCTGGTCCGCGGCGGTCTGGGCGCAGGGCAGCGGGTGGACTACCTGATCGTCGACGAGGCGCAGTTCTTCACCGCCGACCAGGTCGACCAGCTGGCGGTCCTCGCCGACGACTTCCAGGTCGACGTCTTCGCCTTCGGCATCGCCACCGACTTCCGCGGCCGGCTGTTCCCGGGCTCGGCCCGGCTGTTCGAGGTGGCCGACGAGGTGGCGCCGCTGCAGGTCGAGGTGCTCTGCTGGTGCGGGCGGATCGGCCGGTTCAACGGCCGGGTGGTGAACGGCCGGATCGTCCGGGAGGGCGCGACCGTCGTGGTCGCCGACACCGGCGATCGCCGCCGGACGCCGCCACCGTCCGGTACCAGGTGCTGTGCCGGATACACCACCGATCGGGCGAGCTGGGCCCGGCGACCACGGCCGACTCAGAGTCGCGGAACCGCAGCCGCCCGTCCCGGCACCGGGCAGAGACGCAGGGCTCCGGCGGTCCGGGCCGACGATCAGGACACCCAGCCCATGAACTGGGCCGCCGAACCGCTCGGCTAGTGTTTTGGCTGCTGGGCCGCAACCCGCCATGCTGGTCTGCGGCCGACCGCGATCCGAGGTCACCGAGAAAGTTGCCGCGAGACGCGTCACCGAAGGGCAACTCGTACGTCTCACTAGTAGGAGCACCGATCCAGGCAACGTCGGAATGAGGCGCAGATCACGCATCTGTCAGCAAAGAGCTGGGCAGTACTGATCAGTAGCACCAATCCAGACGTGTAACGGGAACGAACAACACCTGCACAGCGTTACCCACCGGTAGGGAGCCCGACTGGGCTCGTTGTCGGAGTCATCACCGACATGCGCCGCGGCGTGTGACCCGCGGTAGCAACGTAAGAAGCAGCAAGAAAGGAACATCATGGCCGACCGTGTCCTACGCGGCAGCCGTCTCGGTTCGACAAGCTACGAGGCCGATCGTAATCACGATCTGGCGCCTCGTCGTACGGCGACCTACCGCTGCCCTCGCGACCACGAATTCGCTGTCCCGATGGCCGACGACGCCGAAGTGCCCGCCGTCTGGGATTGCCGGATGCATGGGCTCGCCTCCACGCTCATCGACGGTTCCGTGCCGGAAGGCAAGGTCGTCAAGCCGCCCCGCACCCACTGGGACATGCTGCTGGAGCGTCGTTCGATCGAGGAACTCGAAGAGATCCTGAACGAGCGGCTCACCGAGCTGAAGAGCCGCCGCACCGCATCCTGACCACCGCCCGGGACCACCGGTCCCGCGCTGATTGACGCTCGACCCCAGCGCCGCCCACCTGAACCGTGGGCGGCGTTGGTGTCTGCGCTACTGCTTGACGGGCTTGCGGCGTGCCGATGCCGAAGAGCCGATGAACTGATGCCACCGGTGCTTGGCGCCCCACCAGGTCACCTTCATCAGCGCCTCCCGGACGATGCCGCCGCTCATCTTGGACGTGCCGATCTCCCGTTCCACGAACGTGATCGGCACCTCGGTCACCCGGAACCCGGCCTGCACCGCGCGCCAGGCCAGGTCGACCTGGAAGCAGTAGCCGTGCGAGGCCACCTGTGCCCAGCGGGATCGTCCTGAGCACCTCCGAGCGGTAGGCGCGGTAGCCGCCGGTGATGTCGTAGATCCGCACCCCCAGCGCCATCCGCGAGTACAGGTTGCCGCCCCTGGACAGCAACTCGCGGCGCTTGGGCCAGTCGACCACCGTGCCGCCGGAGACGTACCGGGAGCCGAGCACGACGTCGGCGTGCTGCAGCGCGTCCAGCAGTCGCGGCAGTTGCTCGGGCGCGTGTGAACCGTCGGCGTCCATCTCCACCAGCACGTCATAGCCGCGCTCGCAGTCCCCAGTCGAACCCGTCGACGTACGCCGCGCCCGAGACCCGCCTTCACCGGCCGGTGCAGGACGTGGATCCGCTCGTCGTCCGCGGCGCGCTCGTCGGCGATCTGCCCGGTGCCGTCCGGGCTGCCGTCGTCGGCCACCAGCACGTGCACGGCCGGCACGGCGCCGAACAGCCGGTCCAGGATGAGCGGCAGGTTCTCCCGCTCGTCGTAGGTCGGGATGATCACGAGCACCCGGTCGCCGTGCGGCTGATCAAGCTGGGGACGCTTGGAGGGTCGCGGTGCACTCTCGGGGCTCACTGTGCTGGGTCCTGCCTCTCGCTGGTCACTGCGCCGTCAGTCGGGCGTACCTGCCGCGCCCGATCTGTGGCCTGCCGGCCGTCGCCTGGACGCGATCATCGCAACGGCGAGCGCCAACGGGGCCGCCAGGGCGAGGACCCATTCCAGCGGGCCACCGAGAACCGTACCGGGAGTCGTCGCCGTGATCAGCGGGACAGTCGGAGTCAGGTACCCCGGAGTGAACAGCGGGATGGTGGATTCCACCGTGCCGTCCGGCCGGATCACCGCGGACACCCCGCTGGTCGACGAGATCAGCACCTCCCGGCCGTGTTCGACGGCACGGATCCGGCTCATCGCCTGCTGCTGGTAGGTCTCGTTGGTGTAGCCGAAGGTCGCGTTGTTGGTCTGCACCACCAGCACCTGGGCGCCGCCGTTGCACCACGTCTCGGACCAGGTTGTCGTAGACGACCTCGAAGCAGATCACGTCGCCGACGTTGACCCCGGCGACGTCCAGATTGCCGGGCACGTCGCCGGGCAGGAACGTGCCGCGCACCAGGTCGACCTTGTCGGAGAAGATCCGGAAGAACGAGCGGTAGGGCATGTACTCGCCGAACGGCAGCGGATGCCGCTTCGTGTAGGTGGCGCCCGGCCCGGTGACCGGGTCCCAGACGATGCCCATGTTGTAGTCCTCGCCGGGAGTGTCGGCCTGCACCACGGCCCCGACCAGGATGGGCACCCCGATGTCCTTGGCGGCCGCGGAGATCACCGCATTGGCGTCGGCGTTGCGGTAGGGGTCGATGTCCGTCGAGTTCTCCGGCCAGATCACCAGGGTGGGTTGCGGTGAGCTGCCGGCCCGGACCGCGGCGGCGAGTTCGTGCGTCCGCTGGGCGTGCAGGTCCAGCACCGCCCGGCGTTCGGCGTTGAACTCCAGCCCGGGGCGCGGCACGTCACCCTGGATGACGGCGATGGTCTGCGTCGGGGCGCCGGTGCCGTGTTGCACCGTCGCGAGGCCCAGCAGCCCCAACCCGAACGGCACGAGCAGCATGGCGGCCGCGGCCAACGCCGCCGCCGAGCGCCAACTCCGCCGCTGGACGGCCAGCACGATGATCAACTGGGTCAGCGCGAACCCGGCCAGCGCGGTGAGGAACGCCAGTCCGGTCGGCGCTGAGCAGCGAGGCGGCCGGCAGCAGCGGCCCGTCGGCCTGCGAAAACGCGACGCCGCCCCAGGGGAAGCCGCCGAACGGCACCCTGGCCCGCAGCGCCTCGCCGGTGATCCAGGCCGCGGCCGCCCAGACCGGCCACAACGGCAGCCGGCGGGAGGCTGCCGCGATCAGCGCGCCGGCCGGCGCCATCAGCAGCGCCATCGCGACGGACAGCGCGTACCAGGGCAGGTCGCCGACGTAGACGTTGGTGAAGCTCAGCAGCGGCAGGTAGAACGTCAGGCCGAAGACGAAACCGAGGCCGAGCCCGGACCGCCAGCTGCGGCCGTGCAGGGCCAGGCCGAACAGGGCGAACCCGACGCATCGCCGCCCACCAGCGGGTGGACGGGGCGAACGCCGCGTACAGCGCGAGCCCGCCCGCTGCGGCCGCCAGGATTCGCAGCACCCCCGGCCCCGAGCAGCGAGCGGCGCCAGCGGGTCAGCCGGCCTGGATGCTCGGCCGAACGGTCGACGCGCAGCCTTCTGATGGTGCTGGCTGGGACGTTGGGCACGTCCGGGGGGACGGCCGGGTCGCTGTCCACGGTCGGTGAGGCCACGGGGCCAGCGTAATGCGGGGCGCCGTCAGGACCCGACGGTCAGCACACCGGCGGCCGCTGCCCGGGCGCTGGTTGCCCGTGACCTGGCCGCCATCACCGTGACGGCGATCAACGAGGCCAGGCACAGCCCGCCGATGACCGGGACGAACACCCCGATCGCGTGCTGCAGGCCGGAGTGGGTGGCGGTCAGTCCGGCGCCGAACGCGATGGCTCCCTGCACCAGGTACGCGACCAGGAAGACCGCGGACAGCAGCCGCCCACGGTGATGCGCCGGCGCGTTGATGGAGGCCAGCCCGATGCCGCCGGACATGGACAGCCCGTAACCCATTCCGCAGACCACCGCGGCCGCCACGAAGATTCCCAACGAGTGCAACTCGGCCGACGCGAGCAGCAACGCCAGTCCGGTCAGCGCGGCGACCGCCCCGGCGAAGATCGACGCTCTCGGCCGGAAGCGGGATGCCACGACCGCGGTGCCGCCGATCGTCAGGTAGGAAATCGACAGCACCGCTCCGACCAGCAGGACGTCGGTGGTCCCGACGACGTCCCTGGCAATCTGCGCGCCCAGGGCAAGGAAGATCGACCCCATCGCGAACCCGGCCGTCACGGCCAGCGCTGCGACCACGTAGACCCCGATCAGCGAGCGCGGCACCCGTAGGCCCTGCGGACGCCAGCGTCCCGATGCGTCATCCGCAGGGTTGTTCCTCGGCAATCGCGCCGCGAAGCTCGCCACCGCCGCGATCAGCACGCCAGCACCCAGTAGCTGGAGTGCAGCGGCCCCGGCACGAAGACGATCAGCGCTCCCCCGACCAGCGTGCACAGCACCAGGCCCAGGGATTGCGACACGGTATTGAGCGATCCGGGTAGCGAGGCGTTCCGAGTGGGGTTGTATTCGACCAATGCCGCGCTTGCCGCGCCGACGCTGAATCCCACCCCGACGCCCTGCAGCGCGCGACCGGCGAACAGCGCGCCGACGTCCGGGGCCGTGGCGAAGGCGAGCGCCCCCAGCAGCAGGAACCCGAGTCCGATCAGGATGGTCGCCCGCCGGCCGATGTGGTCGGAGATGTTCCCGAAGGTGACCAGGACGAGCACCAGCACCACCGGGTACGTCGAGAAGACCGCGGTCGTGACGGTCGGCGTCAGACCCCACTGGGTGGCGTAGACCGGGTACACCAACGACGGCGCCGCGCTGGCCCACAGGCACAGGGTGAGCACGGACGCCGCCGTCCAGAAGGCTGCGCGCCGGGAAAGCTGCGTCATCGGGAGTTCCTGCCTTCGGGTGGTGTCGAGAACTGTTCTTGGCGGAGGGGTCAGCGCGCCGACGCGGCGACCGGCGACAGGCCCTCGACGGGGCCGGCGACAGCCTGCTTGAAGTACCGGCTGACGTCGTCGACCAGCACCTCGGACGATCCGTCCTCGATCCCGTCGACCACCAGCCGGGCGACGTCGCGGGGGTCGAGCTTCGGGGCGGTCACCGCCGCGGTCAGGTCGGTGTCGGCGTAGCCGAGGTGCACGCCGACCACCTGGGTGTGCTGCGGGGCAAGTTCCATCCGCAGGGAGTTGGTCGCGGACCAGAGAGCCGCCTTCGACGCGCCGTAGGCGCCGGCGCCGGCGATCCAGGACAGCGCGGAATGGATGTCCACCAGCACGCCCCCGCCGCTCCGCTGGAGTGCCGGCGCGAAGGCCTGGGCAATCCTGATCGCACCGTAGAGATTGGTCTCGAAGACGGTCCGGATGTCGTCGATGGTGGTCCCCAGCAGCGGACCCGCCCCGCCGACGCCGGCGTTGTTGATCACGATGGAGACGTCCTGCGCCTGTTCGGCGAGGGCCTCGACCGACGCCAGGTCGGTGACGTCAAGGGCCACCGGGACGATGCGCGGATCGTGGCTGGGCTTCGGTGTCCGGGCGGTGGCGTAGACCTTGACGGCACCGCGGTCCAGCAGTTCCTGGACGAAGGCCTTGCCCAGGCCGCGCTGGCCGCCGGTGACCAGTGCCGTCGATCCCTTGATGTTCGCCATGGCTGTTCTCCCTGTTCTCGTGTCGTCTGCCGACACATCTGTAGCTCGTTTGCTTGTGTCAGTTGTAGTTGCATCTGCCGACATAGTCAAATATGATTGACCTATGTCACACCTCGCGACCGAGCGTTTACGGCTCACCCCCGCCCCGGGCGGCCTGGCGCTGGTCCAGGACCTGCTGAACACCCGGCAGATCGGGCGGCACGCGTTCGACCTGTTGGGGACGGTCGATGGGGCGCGTTACTGGCTGCAGCAGCTGGACCCGCTGCCCGGAAACGACGACTGGCCGCGCGAGCTCTCGGATGCGCAACTGGCAACCCTGCGGGCGCTGCGCGCCGACATCGAACGACTGGTTGCGGGTGGTGCCGGGCACAGTGCTGGACCTGTCGCCCGGACTGCACTGGTGGTGGACCCGGATGGCGAGCTGCGACTCGAGCCTGCCGGACAGGGGCTGGATGGGTTCGCCGCGCGGATCTGGGCGGAGGTGTTCCTGGCGCAACTCGCCGGCACCTGGAGGCGGCTCAAGCTCTGCCACAACCCGCCCTGCGCATCGGCGTTCTACGACCGGTCGAAGAACAACAGCGGCGTCTGGCATGACGTGAAGATGTGCGGCAACGCGGTGAACCTGCGGGCGTCACGGGCCAGGCGCCGGCAGGCGGCGAACGGCTCGTCCTGACCGGAGCGGCGAGCAGTGCTGAGGTTGAGCGCGTCACAGGGTGGCATTACCCGGACGTAACGGCTGCCTGCCAATGCTGGGAAGGCAATCCCGGCCGCCCGCCGGGGCCCGCGTCATCAGGGGGAGTCTCGATGAGCAAGAACCGTTCGAGTCGCGTCGTCCGTGCCCGCGTCGCCCATGCACGGGGCGCAAGTGTGGGGGTCATCCTCGCGGTGGGCATGCTGCTCGCCGGGTGTTCCGGATCGAGCGGCGGAGCCGCGTCCGCCACCCCCAGCACGGCGGCCGCCTCCACCGACGAAGCGGATGCCACCGACCAGTCGGCCGACGGCGGAGTCGACGACCAGGACTCGGTCGACGCCAGCGTGCCAGAGGGCGGTACCGCCGTGAACTGCAAGCAGCTCGCGCAGGCGGACGTCCAACCGCTGATGGCGGGCACGATCGACTCGGTGACCGCGACGGCGGCCGGTGACGACGACACCGGTCAGCAATGCGACTTCGCCGGGGGCGACGGCGACGTGAGTGTCATCGACATTCTGGTGCTCAAGGGCGCCTCCGCGACCTCCGAATACTCCGACACCGCGGACGGCGAGATCAGTGTGCCGGGCGTCGGCGACAAGGCCGTCCGTGCCGACGGCGACGTCAGCGTGACCGCGCTCAAGGACGACACCTACTGCAGCGTCTCGGTGGGCGACCCGGGCGACCTCCCGGGCATCGGCGACTTCGAAGCGGCGAACGAGGGCTCCTCCGACATCCCGGACCCGGTGGCCGGCGCGGCGGCCGCCGCGCTCGGCACGTTGTGCAACCGGATCTTCGGCAGCGGCAATACCACTCCGGATCTGGGCGCCCTTTCGGCCGCGCTGGCCGCCGCCGCGACCGCGTCTGCGACCGTCGCGCCGACGTCCTGACGTCCGCTTTGAGCCGCTACTCCGCGCTCGCCCAGTCGACCAGCTCCACGATGTGCTGATACTGCTCGCCGGTTGCCCTGGTCATGCCCAGCTCGCACGTCCGATTGCAGGACGCGAACGCGTCGAACCGGCCCGCGGCCAGTTCGGCGGCCTGGGCGCTGGTTGCCGATGCGGTGAGCTCCGGGTGCAGCATGCCGCGGTCGCCGGCGAACCCGCAGCAGCCCCAGGTGTCGGGCACCGTCACCGATTCGGCGACCGCCTCCGCCACCCCGCGCAGGGCGTCGTTCATGCCCATCCTGGTGGACGAGCAGGTGGGGTGCAGCGCCATCGCCGGTACCTTCCGGGTCATCGACAGCGCAGGCAGGACGTGCTCTTCGACGAAGGCGACGGCGTCGACGATGCGCAACGTGGCGTAGCCGCTGCCGGCGGCGGCGAGCTCAGATTCCAGCATCTGCCGCAGTCCCTCCGTGCAGGACGCCGCGTCACACACGATCGGCAGCTCACCCTGCCGGCTGGCCGCCCACAGCGAGGGCAGCACCCGCCGGGCCATCTCGGCGTACCCGGCCTTCATTCCCTTGGAGCGCCAAGGGGTTCCGCAGCAGAGGTCCGGCAGGTCGGCCGGGTAGGACAACGCGACACCCGCCCGCGCACAGATCGCCGCGAACGACTCGCGCACCCCGGGTCCGGCCTCGCTGGGGCCGAACATGGTGCCGACGCAGGCGGTGAAATACACCGCCGTGCACGATCCGCGGTGGCCGTCGGCCCGCGTCGGTTGCCGGGGTGTGCGTCGCACCGTTCAGGTTGGCCCGCGATCTGGCCGCCGCCGGGCAACTCGGGCGACCAGAGCGGCAGCGTGTCCGGGTCGATCACCTTGCGGCCCAACCGATTCGGCCCGCTCACCAGTCCGGACGGGAGCCTGCCCGCGGTGGTCAACGCGACCGCCGCGGCGCGGGTTGTCCCGGCCCAGTGCTTCGCCGCGAGCCGCCAACCCTGCTGCGCGGTCTTTCCGGCGTTGTCGGCACGCAGTCGCTTCATCAGGTCGCCGGTGTTGATCGTCACCGGGCAGGCGGTCTGGCACATCCCGTCGACCGCGCAGGTGTCGACGGCGTCGTACTCGTACTCCTTTTCCAGTTGAGCGACCAGAGCGACATCGCCCTTGGCCCGGGCGCTTTGCATTTCCCGGCGCAGCACGATCCGCTGCCGCGGGGTCGTCGTCAGGTCCTTGCTGGGGCAGACCGGTTCGCAGTAACCACATTCCACGCACCGGTCCACCTCTTCCTCGACGGTGGGGGCGACCTTGAGATGGTTGATGTGGGCGTCGGCGTCGTCGCTGATCAGCACGCCCGGGTTGAGCGTTCCGCGCGGATCGCAGAGCTGCTTGATCTCCCGCATCACCTCGTAGAGCTCGTCGCCGTACTGCCGGCGCACATACGGCGCCATCATCCGGCCGGTGCCGTGCTCGGCCTTGAGCGAACCGCCCTGTCCCAGCACGAGTTCCACCATGTCCTCGGTGAAGCCGAGGAACCGATCGAGCGGGCCGCCGCCACCGAGCCGTTCGGTCAGCATGAAGTGGATGTTGCCGTCCTTGGCGTGCCCGAAGATGACGCTGTCCTCGTATCCGTGCTGTGCGAACAGCCCGGTGAGCCGTTCGCAGGTGTCCAGCAGCGCCGGCACCGGGACGACGATGTCCTCGAGCAGCGCCGTGGTCCCCGACGGGCGCGCCTCGGCCACGGTGGCGTAGAGGCCCTTGCGGGTGTGCCACAACCTGGCCCTGGCCCGCGGATCGGCGGTGAGATCCGCCGGCCCGGCCACCGGCAACGACGCCAGCACGGGCCGCGCCGCGGCGCTGAGATCGGCCACCGCTCCCGGCGAATCGGCCTGGTACTCGACCAGCAGGGCGGCGTGCCGATCGACGACGATCCGGCGCAGGCTCTCGTCGGCCTGCGCGTCCGCCTGCCCGACCCGCAGCGACGCGGCGTCCAGCAGTTCGATGGTGGCCGGCCCGGTCTCCAGCAGGGCTGGCAGTGAACCCGTTGCACCGCTGAGGTTCTCGAAGACCAGCAGGCCCGTCATGGCGTGTTTGAGCAGCGGGACGGTGCGCATCACCACGGACGCCACGAAGGCCAGGGTGCCCTCGCTGCCGACCACCAGGTGCTCCAGGATGTCAACCGGACGGGTGTGGTCGAGCAGCGAGTTCAGCCCGTACCCCATGGTGTTCTTCATCGAGAACTGTTGCTCGATCAACCGAACCGACGCCGGGTTGGCCCGCACCCGGTCGCGGAGCCGGGCCAATCCTTCGTACAGCACGGGTTCCATGGCGAGCAGTCGCTCATCGGCATCGTCGGCGCCGGTGTCGATGACGGTCCCGCTGGGCAGCACCAGCACCAGCGAATCGAGGGTGTTGTAGGTGTTCGCGACCGTCCCGCAGGCCATCCCGCTGGAGTTGTTGGCCACCACACCGCCCAGCGTGCAGGCGATCTCGCTGGCCGGGTCGGGCCCGAGCTTGCGCCCCAGCCGGGCCAGCCTGGCGTTGACCTGACGCACGGTGGCGCCCGGGCCCACCCGTACCCGGGCGCCGCCGTCGAGGATCTCGATGTCCCGGAAGTGCCGCCGGGTGTCCACCAGGATGCCGTCGGTCACCGCCTGCCCGCTGAGGCTGGTGCCGCCCGACCGGAAGGTCATCGGCACGCCGTGCGCGGCCGAGACGGCGAACAGGCGTCCCACCTCGGCGGCGTCGGCCGGGGTCGCGACGGCGCTCGGGGTCAGCGCGAAGTGCGAGGCGTCGTGGCCCATGGCCAGCCGGTCGGTGGCCCGGCTGCGGAGTTGGCCGGTTGACGCCATCGCCGCGCCCAGCGCGACCAGCAGCGCCGGTGGTGATTCGGGCAGGGTCGTGCTGGCCAGTGGTGCTTGCTTCACACTGCTCCTTCTGCTGGTAACGGTGCCGCTGGCAATTTCGCTGCTGGCAATTTCACTGTCGACCAACGCCGGCGAGCCGGCGATATCACTATTGCGCACCGGTCAGCTCACGACCATCCAGCCGAGGACCGGGGTGCGACTGCAGGTAGACCAGCACGCACATGCCGAACAGCAGCCCGAGGCTCCACCAGATCACCTTGCGCAGCAGCACGTGCTCCTTGTGCTCCATGCCCACCACGACGGCGGCGATGGCCAGGTTCTGCGGGGAGATCATCTTGCCGAGCACGCCGCCGGAGGTGTTGGCCGCGGCCAGCAGATACGGGCTGATGCCGGTCTGGGTCGCGGCCGTGGTCTGCAGCAGGCCGAACAGCGAGTTGGCCGAAGTGTCGGAACCGGTCACCGCGACGCCGATCCAGCCGACCACCGGCGAGAGGAAGGCGAAGAAGCCGCCGGTCGCGGCGAGGGCGAGGCCGAGGGTCACGGTCTGGCCGGAGAAGTTCATCACGTAGGCAAGTGCCAGCACTGCGACGACGGTGAGGATCGTCCACTTCAACTGCACGATCACGGCGATCAGGGCGCCGAACGCCCGTCGGGCCGAAATCCGGTAGACCAGGGCCGTCAGGATGCCGGCGATCAGCAGCACGGTGCCGCCGGCGGTGAACACATTCAGACGAAGGTGGAGGCGGTCAGTGGTTGTCCCGCGCTGTTCAGCACCTCGAGGCCGGGCCAGGCGAACTTCCAGCCGGGGTGGGCTTCCAGGTAGGTGTGCAGCGGGCCGAACGAGGCCAGGGTGAACAGCGCGACGACGATCAGGTAGGGCGCGAACGCCAACAGTGCCTCGCGCTTGCTCACCGGACCGGTGGCGGCGTCGGCGCCACCGGTTCCGCGCCGGTACCGCCGGACTTGCCGGCAACCGGTGCGCCGGACGGTACGACCGGCTCCCGGACGGTCACCGGGTCGGCGGCGACGATCTCCGACGGCTGCCACACCCGCAGCAGCAGGACCAGAGCCAGCGCCCCGGCCAGGGCCGCGATGATGTCGGCGACCTGGTAGTTGAAGAAGTTCGAGCTGAGGAACTGCGCGACCGAGAACGCAAGGCCGCCAACGAGTGCCGCCAGCCAGGTCTGCCGCACGCCGCGCAGGCCGTCGACCATCAGCACCAGGATCAGCGGGACGAAGATCGCCAGCACGGGCGTCTGCCGGCCGACCATGGCGCCGAGCAGGTTGGGATCCAGGCCGGTGATCTTGCCCAGGGTGGTGATCGGCACCGCGATCGCGCCGAACGCGACCGGGGCGGTGTTCGCGACCAACGCAACCGACGCGGCCTTGATCGGCGAGATGCCGACCGCGATCAACATGACGGCGGTGACGGCCACCGGGGTGCCGAAGCCGGCGAGCGCCTCGAGCAGCGCGCCGAAGCAGAACGCGATGATGATGGCCTGGATCCGCTGATCCGGCGACAGCGACCCGAATGCCCGGCGCAGCACCAGGTCGTAGCCGGTGAGCTCGGTCATCCGGAAGATCCAGATGGCGGTGAGCACGATCCAGATGATCGGGAACAAGCCGAACGCCGCGCCCTCGCTGGCGGCCAGCAGGGCCTGCCCGGCCGGCATCCCGAAGGCGAAGATGGCGACGCCGAGCGCCACCACCAGCGACGCCAGCCCGGCCTGCCAGGCCTTCCAGTGCAGCGCGCCGAGCAGCACGAAGAGGGTCAGCAGCGGCAACGCCGCGACGAGCGCGGAGAGCGCAAGCGACCCCCCGACCGGATTCGCAACCTGTTGAAACATCGGCACTCCCTTGTGTCGGCCCTGATGGGGCATGGGTTTTCGGGACGGCGACACGCACGGGTGTGGGTGTCGCCGCAGAGGTGCGGGGCGATGAGTGCGGCGGTAGTGGACACTCAGCGATTGTTAAGTTGTAAGACAAGTACACACGTATGTCAACCCTTGGTGCAGATTGTCAGACAAGTGAAGGCACTAAGGGGTAGCGTGGTGCCTGGATCGATGTCCGCATAGGGCCCTTGGTCCCGAATACCGACCGAGCATGGAGATGGATGGGCCGCAGGGGGCGTCATGGCGAAGGGTTTGAACACCGTTTCGGTGGTCGACGCGCTGACCGCGTCGCTGCGCTCGCGGGTGCTCGACGGGCAGATCGACGCCGGTGTCGGACTGACCGAAACCGATGTGGCCAATGACTACGAGGTGTCCCGGCCGACGGCGAAGACCGCCATCAGCCAGCTCGTGCAGGAGGGTCTACTCCGGCGCGAGGCGCACAAGTCGGCGCACGTGCCCGAGCCTGTCCAGAGCCGACGTCGAAGATCTCTTCCTGGTCCGGATACCCCTGGAGCTCGAGGTCGTCCGGCGGATCGCCGGGACCGTCATTCCGCAGGCAGCCGCCGATGCGGTCGCCGAACTGGCCAACGTGCCCACCGAGGCCGGGCACAGCGATTCGTCGAGGCCGACCTGGGGTTTCACCGGGCGCTGGTGGGCGCGGTGGACAGCCCCCGACTGAACCGGCTCTACCAGGCGCTCAGCGGCGAGATCCACCTGTCGATGGTGCAGTCGCGGCACGCTCTCGGTCGGGATCGCATCGTCGCCGAACACGGCGGGGTGCTGGCGGCGCTCGTGCGGGGTGATGCCGAGCTGGCCGAGACCCTGATGCGGGCCCATCTCGAGGGCGCGCGGGACGCGTTGGCCGACCAGTTCGACACCATCAACCCAGCCCGCGCCTGACGGCGCTCGGCGCATCGTTTGATGGGCTCACTCGAAGAGCCCGGTGTCGAAGACCACCCGCCCGCCGACGATGGTGGCCAGCGTGTGGGGCAGGTCGACACCGGGCGTCAGGTCCGGCAGCAGCGGCACCCGCGACCGCGGGTCCGTCGACCACCTGGCGACCTTCGGATCGGCGGCCGGCCGGACCAGCTCCCGGCCGCGGCAACGATCGCCAGGTGGGCCGGGGCGCCGATGCCGATGGTGCCGATCCCGCGGTCCGTCCGGCCCGCCGCCCGGTGCCCGCCCCTGGTGTGCGCGGTGAACGCGGACCGCGGGCTCAGTTCGCTGCCCGGGGTGCGGTGGTGCGCGGCCGCCTGCACGGCCCGCCACGGATCCGCGGCCGTCACCGGCGCGTCGGACCCGAAGGCCAGCGCGACGCCGGCCGCCGCCATGGTGGCGAACGGGTTCATCGCGGCCGCGCGGGCCGGACCCAAGCCGCCGCGCGTACATGCCGTCCGGGCCGCCCCAGGCCGCGTCGAACAGCGGCTGCATGCTGGCCACCATTCCGGTCTCGGCCAACGCGGCAATCGCCTGATCGTCGGCCATCTCGGCGTGCTCGATCCGGTGCGCGCAGCCGGCCATCCGCACGGTCGCGTTCGCCCCCAGCCGGCTGGTCGCCTCCCGCAGCGCGCGCCCGACCGCGCTCACCGCGTCGTCGCCGATGGCATGAAATCCGGCCTGCACGCCGGCCAGCGTGCAGGCGACCAGGTGGTCGGCGATCTGCTGCTCGCTCAGGTAGCGGACCCCGCTGTTTCCCGGGGCGTCGTCGTAGGGATGGTGCAGCGCGGCGGTCCGGGATCCGATGGCGCCGTCCACGGTCAGGTCGCCGCCGAGCGCGTGCGCGCCGGTGTCGGCGAGCAGCTGCCGGGCCTGCTCCGGGTCGGTGACCGGCACGGCGAGGTAGCCGCGGACCGGTATCGGGCCGTCCAGGGTCAGCAGCGCGGCGAGGTCGGCCCTGCCGGTGACCCCGTCCGCAGCGCATTCGTGCACCTCGACGATGCCGTTCGCGGCGGCGGCGTGCAGGAACGCCAGCTGCGCGTTCTGTCCGCTGCGCCGTCGAGAGTTGTTGCCTGGCAACGGCTCGGACCGCGGCGTGCGCCTGCTGGGTGACCGGCCCGGTGTCCGACCAGCCGGCCAGGCCGGCGCCGTCGGTGACCGCGTCCGCCAGCGCGCTGCTGATCAGCGCCGAATGCACGTCGACCCGGGACAGGTACGCCGACCTGGCGCCGACGGCGGCGTCCACCTCGGCGCGGGTCGGTGGCCGGTTCTCCGGCCACCGGGTCTCCTCCCAGCCGTGCCCCCAGAGCACCCCGTCCGGGGCGCGGGCCGCGAACGCCGTGACCGCGGCCAGACATTCGGCGAGCGAGCGGGTTCCGGACGAGGTCGAGCCCGGTCAGCGCGAGCCCGGCCTCGGTGGTGTGCACATGCGCGTCCACGAAGCCGGGGATCACCAGGGCGCCGTCCAGGTCGATCACCCGGTCCGGAACGCCGGCCAGGGCGACGGCGTGCTCACCGCCGATCCAGCTGATCATCGAGCCGGAGATGGCCATCGCGGTGGCGTCCGGGTCGGCCGAGGTGTGGATCCGGCCGTTGCGAAGCAGAGTGAGTGTCATCACCGGTCCAGTCAACACTGCCCGGCTGAACGCCGTCCGCCCACCTCATCAGTCGCGGACCCGCCGACGCTTGAGGGCTACCCTCCGCGAGTTTCGGGGCTTGCCCTCTCCCCCGCTGTCGGTGGCATCTGTCACAGTAGGCCGGTGAGTATGACGCCCGAATCCGCCAGCGTCGACGTACGCCCCGGACCCGCCACCGGCCTGACGTCGGCCGAGGTCGCCGAGCGGGTTGCCCGCGGCCAGACCAACGCGACCAGCCAGGCATCCTCGCGCTCGCTCTGGGTGATCTTCAAGACCAACGTGTTCACCCGGTTCAACGCGATCCTCGGTGCGCTGTTCGTGCTGATCCTGAGCACCGGGTCGCTGGCCGACGGCCTGTTCGGCGTGGTGCTGGTCGTCAACTCGGCGATCGGGATCGTGCAGGAGTACCTGGCCAAGCGGAAGCTGGACCGGCTCGCCCTGTTGAACTCGCCGACCACCAGGGTGCTGCGCGACGGCGCGCTGATCGAGGTGCCGACCGCCGACGTGGTGCTGGACGACCTGATCGAACTCCGCACCGGCGATCAGGTGCCCGCCGACGGGACGATGCTGTCCACCTCCGGGCTGGAGATCGACGAGTCGAACCTGACCGGCGAGGCGGACGCGATCCCCAAGTCCGACGGGGACGAGGTGCGGTCCGGCACCACCGTGGTGGCCGGCATCGGGCGGTTCCGGGCGGCGGCCGTCGGCCCGGAGGCCTACATCAACAAGATCGCGGCCGAGGCGAAGAAGTTCACCAAAACCCGCTCGGAGATTCAGGAGTCGGTCAACCAGCTGCTGAAGTACATCACCTGGATCATCATCATCGCGCTGCCGCTGCAGCTGTGGTCGCAGTGGCGGGCGATCGGCGACCAGGGCTGGCAGCAGGTGGTCATCCGGTCCACCGGCGGCCTGGTCGGGCTGGTGCCGGAAGGCCTGGTGCTGCTGACCTCGGTGGCGTTCCTGCTGGCCGCCGTGCAGCTCACCCGGCAGCAGGTGCTGGTCCAGGAACTGCCGGCCGTCGAGGGCCTGGCCCGGGTGAACATCGTCTGCCTGGACAAGACCGGCACGCTGACCGTCGGCGACATCGCCTACGAGGACTGCGAACCGTGCGCGGACCTGACCCCGGACGAGATCCGCGCCGCGTTGGGCGCGCTGGCCGACGACCCCAACGCCAACGGCACCCTGAAGGCGCTGGCCGCGGCGCTGGACGCGCCGGACGGCTGGCAGCGCGAGGTGACCATCGCGTTCAACTCGGCGCGCAAGTGGAGCGCCGCGTCGTTCACCGGCCGCGGTTCGCTGGTGTTCGGCGCTCCGGACGTGCTGCTCGACCCCGACGATCCGCTGCGCGCCCGGGTCAGCGAACTGGCCGCGACCGGCCGGCGGGTGCTGCTGCTGGCCCGGTCCGACGCACCGCTGGAGGGACAGTCCCTGCCCTCCGGGGTGACGTCGGTCGGGCTGATCACGCTCACCGAGCAGGTCCGGCCGGACGCGAAGGAGACGCTGCAGTACTTCAAGGACCAGGGCGTCCGGGTCAAGATCATCTCCGGGGACAACCCGACCACCGTCGGGGCGATCGCCACCCGGGTCGGGCTGGAACTGGGCCCGGATTCGGTGGTGGACGCCAGGACCATCGGCGTCGACCCCGAGGAACTCCGCGAGATCGCCGAGAAGACAACGGTCTTCGGACGGGTGTCGCCCGAGCAGAAGCGTGCCCTGGTGCAGGCGCTGCAACGGAACGGGCACGTGGTGGCGATGACCGGCGACGGCGTGAACGACGCGCTGGCGCTCAAGGACGCCGACATCGGCGTCGCGATGGGCAACGGCGCGCAGGCCACCAAGGCGGTCGCCCAGCTGGTGCTGCTGGACGGCAAGTTCTCGCACCTGCCGTCGGTGCTGGCCGAGGGCCGGCGGGTGATCGGCAACGTGGAGCGGGTCGCGAACCTGTTCGTGTCGAAGAACGTGATGAGCCTGGTCGCCATCATCACCGCCGCGCTGTTCACCCTGCCGTTCCCGTTCCTCCCCCGGCACCTGACGCTGGTCTCGGCGGTGACGATCGGCATTCCGGCGTTCTTCCTGGCGCTCGGGCCGAACAAGCGCCGCTACATCCCCGGGTTCCTGCCCCGGGTGCTGCGGTTCGCGGTGCCGTCCGGCGTGGTCGCCGGCGTGGTGGTGCTGGTCTCCTACCTGTTGGCCCGCAACGCGGTCGGCGCCCCGCCGGCGTCCGAGTGCCTGGTGAAGACCGAGTCCAACGATTCGGTGGCGAACGTGATCTGCTGGCAGCCGTCGTCGGCGGCGACCGTCGCGTTGCTGGTCACCGCGTTCTGGATCCTGGTGGTGCTGTCCCGCCCGTTCCGGTTGTGGAAGGCGGCGCTGGTCGGATCCATGGTCGCGATCGCCGCGCTGGCCTTCATCACCCCGCTGGGTCAGAGCTTCTTCAACTTCTCGCTGACCCCGACGATCCTCTGGGAGGCGCTGCTGGTGGGCGCGGTCGGCGCGCTGGCGATCGAGATCATCTACCGGACCGAGCCGGGGATGCGGGCCGCGGCCGCCGACTGAAGCGGAGTCATGTGGGACACCGGCGGCGAGCGCCTGCGCGATGTTGGCCTCGGCCGCCGCCTTGTCCACGCCGAGGCCGGCCAGCACGCCGGTGCCGTCCTCGAGTTCCAGGATGGCCAACAGGATGTGTTCGGTGCCGATGTAGTTGTGTCCCATCCGGAGTGCCTCCCGGAAGGTCAGCTCCAGGGCCTTCCTGCGCCTGCCCGGAGTACGGGATCAGCTCGGGAATCTCGTCCACCCTGGGCGGCAACGTCTTGAGCACGGTCTGCCGGACCTTCTCCAACGAAACGCCCTGCGCGACGATCGCCTTGGCGGCCAGCGCGTCGGGTTCGGTCAGCAGGCCGAGGACCAGGTGCTCGAGCCCGATGGTGTCGTTGCCGGCCGCGCGGGCCTCGTTCATCGACGCCATCACCACGTTCCTGCGCCCGCGGGGTGAACCTGGCGAATCCGGCGTTGGGATCGAGCGCGGCCGCGTCGCTGGCCGCCTTGGGGACGAACCGCTTCTGCGCGGCCTGCTTGGTGACGCCCATGCTGCGGCCGATCTCCGACCAGGACGCGCCGGAGCGCCTGGCCTGGTCGACGAAGTGGCCGATCAGATGGTCGGCGACATCGCCCAGGTGGTCGGCGGCGATGACCGCGTCGGAGAGCTGGTCGAGGGCGTCGGAGTGCGCGCTCTTGATGGCCGCGATCAGGTCGTCGAGCCGGACGGTGGTGGGGATCTGCGTAGGTTCTGTCATGCGTCAACCATAGGTTGACCCGTCGCAGATCGTCAACCCAAGGTTGCCGATCGAGCAGATCGGTGAGCGTACCCGTGGCGCCGGCCGCAGGTCGGTCAGCGACCGACCTGCACGCGTGCGCGCTCCTCCATCCGCACGTACACCACCGCGGATCCGACCGCCAGCACCACAAACCCGACCGCGAAGACCCAGGTCAGCGGCCGCGCCGGATAGAAAGTCACCGAGCGACCTGATCGACCGCGATTCCGATCAACAGCAGCATGCAACCCTCGACCTGAAAGAGAATCCGGGCGCTGCTCCAGCGCCTCTCGGTGAATGCCCCCAGTCCCGCCACGCCGAGAGCGAAGATCGCGCCCATCGACCCGGGCGGTCAATTCGGTGAGTGGCCACGGCCACACGGTCGATCGCCACCTTCGGCAGCAGGAAGAGGAACGCACAGGTACCGACCGCGACGCTGCCGAAAACCCCGATGGCGATGGCGGTCCCGTCCGAGAGCAGCAGGTCGTCGAGATCAGCCGGCGCGACAACCTGCCGGTTGACCAGCCAGACCGCGAACACCAGGAATGGTGTGGTGAAATAGAGCGCGGCCCACACCCAGAACGCGACATTGGTAGTGAATGAATTTGTCCCAGTGCAGGATGGTTGCGACGCCCATCAACGTGGCAAAACAGCCGACAGCAATGAAGCCGCCGGCGATCCGATGCCATTCGCGTTCGACAACGACCCGGAGAAAGAAGTAGGCGCCACCGAGATAGACGGCCGCCAGCAGCATCGAGGTGAACCCCGGGGTGATCCGCCAGGCGAATAGTCGGGCCGTATCGTCCGCGGACGGCCAGAAGTAGAGCACCACGAAGGCCACCAGCAGGAACGGGATGATGACGATCGACAGTGCCCGAGTAATCGGCAACACCCGGTCCGTTGCAGCTCGCGGGCCTGGTGTGGATCCCTTGGTCGCAGACATGGGTGAGCCTCTCAGCGCCACGGTCCCGACGGGTCAAACGGTACTCGCGATCCCGGCCCGGGCCGGCTGCTTGCCGGCGGGCCTTGACCGGCACCCGGCGACGACATGTGCGGCAATAGAATCGGCATGCGAGACCGATTGGTTCGCGGGCCGGGCGTCGGCGTGGACGCGCCACTTGCACCAGTGCCAATTCATGAGCGACCTCAGGGGTGATGATCGATGACTGGACAGCTGGGCCGGGTGCACGCCCTCCTCGAGGCAGGCAACGTGCCGTGCGAGATGAAACACCGGCCCGATGGCAGGCCGGTGCTGGCGGCCGGTACGCCGACGTCGCCGCGCTGGGACGTGCTCCTCTGGGAGACCGACGGTGACCTCTTTGTGCAACACAAGGGTGCCGTCGACCGGCTGCCTGCCGCGGCCGATCAGGCGATCGCCGATGCCATCAAATTCCGGGTCGTGCAATCCTGGGCCGACCAGGGCGACCCGCAGGCGAAGGCGCTGCTGTCCGCGATCGGCAGCCGATATCAGCGCAGCGGCGCAACCGAGTCGGCGGCTGGCGGCTACCCCCGACCATCGCGCCCAGCCGGGTCCCCCGGCCGGCCGGTACGCAGCGTCACCGCCCAGATATCGCCGTGGGGATTCGCGCTCCGGGTCACCGATAATGGACCCGGCGACAGCATCCCCACCTCATTCGCCTGGCAGTGGGGCCTGGGTCCGGCCGCCGTCACCGACTATTACCAGCGGTTGTTCGGCGCCTTCCGCAACGCCGTCACGGCGGCCGCGGCGGTCGCGACGGACGAGCGGCGTTGAGCCGAGCCACCAGCGCGGACCGGTCGTGAGACCGACAATGTTTCGGTGAGCCATCGCGAGCGAATCAGCGACACCGAGCAGAACAGCAACACCGAGCAGAACAGCGATCCCGTGCAGGACTACATCGATGCCATCGCTCCCGCGAATCGGCCGGTGTTCGACCGCATCCACCGGTTGGTCCTGGCGTCCTACCCGGATGCCGAGATGCTGATCTCGTACCAGATGCCGACCTACAAGGTCGGCGACAACCGGCTCTACGTCGGCGCCTGGAAGAACTGGGTGGCGATCTACGGGCTGGACGCGAGCCGGGACGGCGGATTCGTCGGCCGGCATCCTGAGCTCCTTACCAGCAAGGGCACCATCCAGCTGCGCCCGGAGGCCGCAGCGACGATTCCCGATGCCGAGCTACGTGACCTGGTTCGCGCCGCGCTGGAACGCTGACATCGCGGGTGATGATGTGGCCGCCGGCGGACTCGTCGACGGCCAGTCAGGTCCGGCAAACGTCCATCAGCCCAACCACCAACGGAGACCATCATGAAGACCATCACCCTGGGCGACATCGCGGCGCCCAACGTCGTTCTCGGCCTGATGCGGATCACTGACATGTCCGATGACGACATCCGGACCCTCATCCGCACGGCCCGGGAGGCCGGTATCGACTTCTTCGACCACGCCGCGGTGTACGGCAGCGAGATGCACTGGTGCGAAAGGCGCTTCGCCGAGGCGCTGCGCCTGAGCCCGAGCGAGCGAGCCGAGATCACCATCCAGACCAAGGCGGGCATCGTCAAGCAGGGCCCCTACTTCGACTTCTCCTATGAGCATCTGATCACCTCGGCCGAAGACTCGCTCCGGGCGCTGCAGACCGACTACCTCGACGTCTTCCTGCTGCACCGCCCGGACGCCCTGGTCGAACCCGACGAAGTCGCCCGCGCCTTCGACGAACTCGAAAGCTCCGGCAAGGTCAAGGCCTTCGGGGTGTCCAATCACACGCCACGGCAGATCGACCTGCTGAAGACCGCGGTGCGGCAACCGCTGGTGGCCAACCAGCTGCAGCTGTCCATCACCCACGCGCCGATCATCGCCCAGGGCGTGGCGAGCAATATGGCCGGTGCCGAGCAGTCGGTCACCCTGGACGGCGGTGGGATCCTGGACTACTGCCGGGTCAACCGGATGACCGTGCAGGCCTGGTCGCCCTTCCAGGCCGGCTTCTTCACCGGTGTGTTCCTGGATTCACCCGACTTCCCCGAACTCAACGCGGTGATCGACCGGCTGGCCAAGAGCTACGACGTGCCGCCGATCGCCGTCGCGACCGCCTGGATCACCCGGCACCCGGCCAACATGCAGGTCGTGCTCGGCACCACCAACCCGCAGCGGGTCACCGCCGCGGCAGCGGGTTCGGCCATCCCGCTCACCCGTGCGGAGTGGTACGAGCTGTACCGGGCGGCGGGACACCAGGTGCCCTGACCGCCGCTCCAGTTTCGCGACACGTGCAACCGGAACCGACCTGTGCTCCGTCCTCCCGAGCAAGCAGCAAACTCCGGAGGCGCACATGTTCAGGTCAAGGTCCGTCATCGTCATTCCGATCGCCATGGGGATCGCCGGCGCGTTGACGCTCGCCGGTTGCTCGGCGCAGCCGGTCGCCGCCGACCCGGCTACGGCCGGCAATTCCGCATCGTCCGCCGTGACACCGTTGGCGCTCTCGTCCAGCGCCGCCGGCAGCGAGCCCAACCTGATCACCGCGCAGGGCATCGGGAAGGTGAACGGCACACCCGACGTGGTGACCATCGAGCTCGGGGTGCAGACGACCTCCTCGTCGGCGCAGTCCGCCCTCGACGAGAACAACAAGCTGGCCACCGACGCGATCGCGGTGCTGAAGGACAACGGCGTCGCACCGGAAGATCTGCAGACCAGCCAGCTTTCCGTGTATCCGGCCTACAGCGACCAGGGTCAGATCACCGGCTACCAGGTCAGCAACATGGTGACGGCCAAGCTGCGAGACATCAGCAAGTCAGGCGCGGTGATCGATGCGGTCGGAAAGTCGGCGGGCGACGCGATCAGGGTGCAGCAGCTCAGCTTCGCCATCGACGATGACAGCGCCCCACGGGCCGCCGCCCGCGCGGACGCCGTGAAGCGGGCTCAGGCACAGGCCAAGCAGCTGGCCGACGCCGCCGGCGTCGCCCTCGGCCCGATCCACTCGATCACCGAGATTGCGGCGCAGAACACCCCGTACTACCCCCCGATGGCCATGGCCGCCGGAGCGGCCGCCGTGCCCGCGACACCGCCGGTCGAGGCGGGCAGCATCGAGCTGAACGTCACGGTGCAGGTGGTCTATGAGATTGCCCAGTGAGAGATTGCTCCGTGAGAGATTGCTCAGTGACCGCAGGGGCGTCATCCGCGGCAGCACCGTCGGCGGGAGCACTGTCGCCCGATGCCGGCGCCGCGCTTGCCTGGGCACTGGACGGCCGGCCACCCGGCAACAGGAAGGCCGCCG
The DNA here is from genome assembly GCA_963695045.1 of uncultured Actinomycetota bacterium. Lineage (GTDB taxonomy): Bacteria > Actinomycetota > Actinomycetes > Mycobacteriales > Nakamurellaceae > Nakamurella. Next base: position 190,179 of record CAVOFW010000011.1, on the reverse strand, counting down.
CGAGCATGACGACCGCCAACAGCAACGACGCCAGGAAGACGTCATGCGTGGCGTCCGCCAACGCGGTGGGGTCGACGGCTCCCTGCACCGAACCGCCGAGGGTGGCGTTCGCGATGGCCCCGAACACCGCGACGCCGACGGCGCTGCCGATCGAGCGGAAGAAGAGGTTGTTGGCGGTGACCACGCCGCGTTCGGTCCAGCCGACGCTGCTCTGCGCGGCGATCAGCGTCGGGCTCGCGACCAGTCCCATGCCAAGGCCCACCACGAAGCAGCAGCCGGCGACCTCCAACACCGTCGAGCCGGCCCCGAGCAGGGTGGTCAGGGTGGCGCCGATCAGCACCAGCACGCTGCCGATCAGCGCGGTCTTGCGAAAGCCCAGCCGCAGGTAGAACCGTCCGGACAGGGCCGCCGAGATCGGCCAGCCGATGGTCAGGGTGGCCAGCGCGAAGCCGGCGACCAGCGGGCCGGTCCCGAGCACGGCCTGCACGAAGGTCGGCACATAGGTGGTCAGGCCCAGCAGCACGGCCCCGACCAGCAGCGCGATGACCGCGCTGGCCAGCAGCACCCGGCGGGTGAAGACCCACAGCGGCAGCACCGGTTCCGGAACGCGCCGTTGCACGACGATGAACACCGCGATCAGTGCCGCGCCGGTGGCCAGCACGGCGATGCTGGTGCCGGAATTCCAGGCCCACGCCTGCCCACCCTCGAGCAGGCCGAGGATCAGCAGGGTGCAGCCTGCGGTGAGGCTGATGCTGCCCAGGTAGTCGATGCGGTGCCGGACGCGGGTGACCGACTCGTGGAACCGCCGGATCAACATCCACGCCGCGAGCCCGCACAGCGGGATGTTCACGAAGAAGATCCAGCGCCAGGTCAGGTACTGCGCGAACAGCCCGCCCAGCGTCGGGCCGACCACCGCGGAGATCGCCCAGACGCTGGCCAGATAGCCCTGCGCCTTGGCGCGCTCGGCGAGAGTGTAGATGTCACCCGCGATCGTCACGCTCATCGGCTGCACGGCGCCGGCGCCGAGTCCCTGCACGGCACGGAAGGCGATCAGCGCCGGCATGCTCCAGGCGAAACCGCACAGGATCGAGCCGAACAGGAACAGCCCGATGCCGAACAACATGATCGGCTTGCGGCCGAACATGTCGGCCAGCTTCCCGTAGACCGGCACCGACACCGCCTGCGCCAGCAGGTAGACCGAGAAGAGCCAGGGAAACTGGGAGAAACCGCCGAGATCGCTGACGATCGACGGCACCGCGGTGGCGACGATGGTGGAGTCCAACGCCACCAGCGAGGTGCTGAGCATCAGCGCGATCAGGATCGGCCCGCGCTCGGAGCGCAGACCCACCGACGCTCTGGACACCGATGCTGCCGTCACCGCCCACTCCCCTCCGTCGTGCCCGGTCGACACCGGCCCTTATGCAGGCTAACCGCCCTGGGAATCTGCGCCCGAGTCTGTGATTGTCCTCGCAGCGAACGGGACGTCAGCCACCCGATCCCAGCAGTACAGATGCCCCTCGCGCCGGAGTTCAAGCAGGCTGACAGTGCTGAACCGGGCGGCAATGGCCCCGATGCCGAGCGTGTCCAGCGCGGCGTCGATCGGCCCGGCCGGGACGGCGGCATTGGCGTAGGCCAGCGACACGTGCGGCCAGATCTGCTCGTCGTCGTCCCCCGGAACGCGGTCCGCGCCCAGCGCGTCTGCGATCGCCGCCCGCAGGCGGGCGCGCAACTCGACAACGGGACCCGCCGGTGAACCGGCCAGCAGCACGCCCTCATCAGCGGCGTCGGCCGGGCCGAACGTCAGGTCGATCGCCGGCGATCCGGCAACGCGCCGCCGCCCCGCCTCGACCACGGCCGCCCGCTCGGCCGGCGTCACCTCATCAACAAACCCGACGCCTTGAACCGTCAGGTGCAACCACTGCGGCGGGACGATGTCCAATCCGGGTAATCCGGACAGCGCGCGCTGGTATCTCTCGGCAGCGGCCAGCAGCCCGGTCGCGCCGTACGGGATCAAATGCCAGGTCAGGTAGTGGGTGCTCTCGGTCCACCCCGGCCGCGGGTACCAGTGGTTACTCAGCCGATCGTGCGGGTTCCTCATCATCACGAGGATATTGCCGGGGCGGTAGCATCCAGCCGATGGTCGGGTGGAGTGATTTTGCCGCGGCGGCGCCGCGGATCGCGGAGGTCTTTGTCCGGCGGCATGCCGCCACCGGCAACCTGTGCCTGCTGGCCACCACCCGATCGGACGGGTACCCGCGAATCAGCCCCATGGAACCCAGGATCGTCGATGGTCGGCTGGTAGTGGTCGGCATGCCCGGCACGGTCAAATTTCGCGACCTGGCGCGGGACGCGCGATTCTGCCTGCACACCGCCACCATCGATCCGCACGTCGGCGACGGCGACGTAAAGCTCTGGGGTGTCGCCCAGGACGTCCAGGACCCGGAGCTGCACGAGCTGTTCGCCGAGAAAGTCTTCGCGGAGGCCGGTCTCGACCTTCGTGGACAGCAGTTCCGGCCGTTCTATGTGGGCGAGCTCACCGGCGCGTCATCGCTGCACCTGGAGGACGGCCAGCTGACGATCACCATCTGGAAGCCCGGAGCGGCCGAACGCGTGGTCCGCAAGAGCTGACTGCCGGCCGTCCGGCCGCAGGTCAGACTCCTCCGGTCTTGCCCAGCACCTCGAGATAGTGCGGGTTGGACATCACCCCGAGGATGTTGCCGAACGGATCGACCACCGACGCTGTGACGAAGCCTTCACCGCGTTCGGTGATCGGTTCGAACTCCTTGGCGCCCAACGACAACAGCCGAGCGACCACGGCCGCTACGTCGTCGACGTGCCAGAAGACGATCTCGCCACCCGGCTCGTCCGGAGCGCCGGCGGGTGCGTAACGCCGGTCGATGAAGCCCAGTTCGTGCTGGTAGTCGCCGATCCGGAACTCGATGTAGCCCGGCCGACTGAAATAGGGCTCGATGCCCAGGAATTCGGTGTACCAGCGCTGCGCCTGCGCCAGGTCGTCGGCATAGAACGAAACGGTGGTCAGTCCTCGCAACATGGCTGCTCCTTGTGGTCGTGGCCGGGTTGGCCTTGAAGTGGAACAGTCCTGATCCTTCCGCCCAAAGTGCTCACCAACTGAGCACTTTGTTTGAGAGGCTGTGTCCATGCGCGCCGATCGGCTTGTCGCCGCCCTGCTGTTGATGCAGGCCCGCGGCCGGGTGACCGCCGCCGACCTGGCCGGCGAACTCGAGGTCTCGATCGCCACCGCCCGCCGTGATCTCGAAGCCCTGTCCGCCGCGGGCATCCCGGTGTATCCGCAACCGGGCCGGGGCGGCGGCTGGGCGCTGGTCGGCGGCGCCCGCACCGATCTCAGCGGCCTGACCGCGACCGAGGCGCAGGCCCTGTTCCTGCTCGCCGGCCCGGCGGCCACCACCGGCCCCGCGGTGCGGTCCGCGCTGCGCAAGCTGATCCGGGCGCTGCCCGCGACCTTCCGGGCGGATGCCGCAGGCCGCGGCCGACGCCGTCGTGGTCGATCCGGCGCGGTGGGGCGAGCAGCAACGGGAGCTGCCGGACCTTGTCGCCGACCTGCAGACCGCCGTCGTCCGCCGCCGAAAGGTCGCGCTGGGCTACGCGAACCGGGCCGGTGAGCGATCGCAGCGGCTGGTCGATCCGTGGGGCCTGGTCGACAAGGACGACATCTGGTACCTGATCGCCGGCACCGACGCGGGTCAGCGCACCTTCCGGGTCGACCGGATCACGACGCGGCACTCACCGACGTTCCGGCGCGAGCGGCCCGACGACTTCGAACTGTCGCGAGCCTGGGACGCCGTCGTCGAGCACGTGGAGCTGGCGCCGGTCGCTGGTCACCGCGACGGTGCTGATCCGGGACGGTCTGGTGCCGGTGCTGCGCGATCAGTTCGGTCGGCACTCCGACGTCGTCGACACCGGCCGCCGACGGACGGGTGCGGGTCCGGGTGGCGGCGCCGTCAGCCGCGCTCGATCGCCGAGCATCTCGCCGGCTGGGGCGCCATGGTGCAGGTGCGAGGAGCCGGAATCGGTGCGGCTCGAGCTGGCCCGGATCGGCGCCGAACTCGTCGATCGTTACCGGCCGCCACCAGTCACCCTGATCTACGGCAGCGGGGTGAGCCCGGTGTGCTCGGCGGCGAACGCCAGCTGGTCGGCGTACTCGGCGGCCAACGCCCTGGCCGGCTTGCCCATCCCGTGCCCGGCCCTGGTGTCCACCCGCAGCAGCACCGGCCCGGTCCCGCCCTGGCAGCGTTGCAGCTCGGCACCGAACTTCAGCGAATGCGCCGGCACCACCCGGTCGTCGTGGTCGCCGGTGCAGATCAGGGTCGGCGGGTACGCCGTGCCCTGGACCAGCCGGTGCAACGGCGAATACGCCCGCAGCACCTCGAAATCGCCTGCGTCGTCAGGGGTTCCGTATTCGGTGGTCCACGCCCAGCCGATGGTGAACAGGTGGAAGCGGAGCATGTCCAGCACCCCGACGGTGGGCAGCGCGGCCGCGAACAGCTCCGGGTGCTGGGTCATCGCGGCGCCGACCAGCAGTCCGCCGTTCGACCGGCCGTGCACCGCCAACTGCCCGGCGGTGGTCACCCCGGACGCGAACAGCTCCCGGGTGCAGGCGTACAGGTCGTCGAACACGATCTGTTTGTGCCGCAGCATCCCGGCCTGATGCCAGTCGGCGCCGAACTCGCCGCCACCCCGCAGGTTCGTCACCGCCAGCACCCCGCCGGCCGCCACCCAGGTCGCGAACAGCGCGGAAAACGCCGGCAGCACCGGGATGTCGAATCCGCCGTAGCCGTAGATCAGCGTCGGCCGCGGTCCGTCGGGCAGATCGGCGCGGCGCAGCACCGTCATCGGGACTCGCGACCCCGTCCGACGATGTGGCGGCGCGCCGCTCGAAGGTCACGTCGGGCAGGTCGATCTCGCCGCCCGCGGCCGGCAGCGCGGTGATGGTCGGCTCTGCCGGATCCGACCTCGATCCGGTGCGAGCGGGCGGGCCGGGTGAAAGACGTTACCCCGACGAAGATCTCGGAACTCCGGTCACGGCTGTTCAGCGCGGTGACCGAGATCGGCCGCGGCAGGTCGGGCCACCAGCGGTGACCGCCGGCCCGGTCGACGATCTCGATCCGGTGCGCGGCGTCGGTCGACCACAGCAGCGCGAACACCCCGGCCGCCGGCCGGGCGTCCACCAGCACATCGGTGTCGTGCTGCCCGATGATCTCGGTCCAGGGCTCCGTCGGCGCGGCCAGGTCGACCGCGACCAGCCGGCCGCGCGGCGCGTCCCGTTCGGTCCGCAGGTACAGGGTGTCGCCGTCCGACCCGACGACGTGGTGCGCGTCGGTCAGCTCGGCGACGACGATCACCTGCGTCGTCGTCGATCCGGTAGCCACCCGGGCCATCGAGAGACCAGCCGTCTGGCCTCCAGGGTGCTCCGCGAATCGGTGCCCGGGCTGCTGGTCAGCACCAGCCAGCGGCCGTCGGCGGCCACCCAGGGATCGGCCATCCACTCGTGCTCCTGCGGCCGCGACCAGACGACGGCGTCCGCGGCCGGCGTGCGTGCCCAGCAGGTGCAGCATCAGCTCGCCGGCGCCCATGGCCGCGGTGAATTCGCCGCCGGCCGGCTCCGGGTAGCGCCAGTAGAGAAAGCCGGATCCGTCGGGCAGCCAGGTCGGGTCGATCCACTTCGTCCAGCGCAGCTCGTCGGGCAGATCCCGGCCCGACTCGACGTCCAGCACCTTGATCGTGCGCCAGTCCGAACCGGCCTCGGACAGCGCGTAGGCCAGGTAGCGGCCGTCCGGGCTGACCCGGACGGCCGTCATGGCGATCGTGCCGTCGGCGGACAGCGCGTTCGGGTCCAGCAGCAGGGTCGGCGCGTCGAACAGTTCGGCCAGCGACGCCGCGGTGAACAGCTGGTCCTGATCGAGCTCACCGGGATTGGCGATGACGAAGTACCGGCCGCCGCGTTCCCACGGCGTCCCGCGGCGCGGTGCGGTCAGCAGCGCGGTGGTCAGCTCCAGCAGCCGCGGCGTCGCCGCGAGCGACAGCCAGGTACGGCTCGGACAGCGCGTTCTGCGCGGTCGACGAACGCCCGGGTCCGGTCGGAGTCCGGATCCTCGAGGTACCGGTAGGGATCGGCGACGCGCACGCCGTGCAGCACGTCGGACGTGTCGTCGCGGGCGGTCTGCGGGTAGCGCTGGTCGGCGACGTCAGTCACGCCGATCCATCACGGCCACGCGCGCCGCTCAGTCATCGACCGTTCACCGTCACCGTCGGCGGCTCCGTCGTCTCGCCGCCCGACGCGATGCGGCGGGGTCACCGGACGGTTCTCGTACGGGGTGGAGAGCACCACGGTGGTCCGGGTCGAGAGCCCGGCGGTGGCCCGGATCTGCGCCAGCAGTGCCTCCAGTGCGGACGGCGACGCGACCCGCACCTTGACGATGTAGGACTCCACCCCGGCGACCGAATGGCAGGCCTCGATCTCGGACAGCCCGGCCAGCCGGCTGGGGTAGTCGTCCGGGCGCGGCCGGGTCGATCGGGGTCAGCGAGACGAACGCGGTCAGCGGCAGGCCGATCTGCTCGCAGTCGATCTGCGCGGAGTAGCCGCGGATGACGCCGCGCTTCTCCAGCCGGCGCACCCGCTGGTGCACGGCCGACACCGACAGCCCGACCCGCTCCGCCAAATCGGTATAGCTGCAGCGACCATCGGCCGCCAGCACGGCCGCGATCCGGGCGTCGAGTTCCTCCAGCATGTGAAAAGTCCTCTCAGCCGACGATGGTCAGTTCGGTCGGCGCGGTGTTCATCAGCATCGGACCGTCATCGCCGACCACCACGATGTCCTCGATCCGGACGCCGAACTCGCCGGGCAGGTAGATCCCCGGCTCCACCGAGAACGCCATGCCCGGCTCCAGCAGCGTGCCGTTGCCGGCCACCATGTACGGGTGCTCGTGCACCTCGAGCCCGATGCCGTGGCCGGTCCGGGTGATGAAGTACTCCCCGTAGCCGGCCTGCTCAATCACCGCGCGGGAGGCCGCGTCGATCGATTCGGCGCTGACCCCGGGCCGGACGGCCGCGACGCCGGCCGCCTGCGCCTGCCGGACGATCTCGTAGACCTCACGCACCTTGGGCGGCGACCGACTCGCCGGATTCGGGGGCGACGCACGTAGGTGCGGGTGCAGTCGGAGAAGTAGCCGCGACGGCATCGGCCCGCCGATGTCGATCACCACCACGTCGCCGGCCTCGATCACCCGGTCGGACGCCTCGTGATGCGGGCTGGCGCCGTTCGGACCGGACCCGACGATGACGAAGTCCGGCCGGGCGTGGCCCTCGTCGACGATGGCCTTGGCGATGTCGGCCGCGACCTCGTTCTCGGTGCGTCCCGGGCGCAGCCATTCGCCGATCCGGCGCTGCACCCGGTCGATGGCCGCGCCGGCCGCGGCCAGCGCGTCGACCTCGGCGGCGCCCTTGCGCATCCGCAGCTCGGCGATCGCCTCGCCGGCCAGCGTCAGCTCCGAGCCGGGCACGATCGCCTGCGCGTTCAGCGCGTGCACGGCCGGCATGTGGTAGTCGACGGCCAGCACCCGGGCGTCGGCCGGCAGCAGGGCGGCCAGCGCCCGGTAGGGATCCTCGCCGTCGGTCCAGGTGCTGATCTCGACGGCCATCGATTCCACCGGCGTGCCGGTCCAGCCCAGTCGCTCCAGCGTCGGGACCAGCAGACGACGGCTCGCCGGAGGCCGGCACCACCAGGCAGGTCAGCCGCTCGTGGGAGGCCGACGGAGTGGCCGATGAAGTACTCGAGATCGGGTCCGGGCGAGATCAGGATGACGTCGGCGCCGGACACCACGGCCTGGGCGGCCAGCCGCTCCAGCCGGTCGGACAGCGTGGAGACCGGGTCGGCGGCGGTCGGGTCGAGAGCCATGGCGGCAGCCTATAGTCGCGCGATCGAAGCGGCTGACGTGCCGCGGCAGCCCGGTGCCGGCGGTCCGGGTAGCGTCCCGGTGCATGCTTCAGCTGTTCGATCTCGCCGGCATCTACTTCCGCGCCTTCTTCGCCGTGCCGACGTCGATGACCTCCCCCGACGGCCGGCCGGTCAACGCGGTGCGCGGCACGCTGGACATCCTGGCGAAGGTGATCACCGACTGCGGGCCGACCAGGGCGATCGCCTGCCTCGACCTGGACTGGCGCCCGGCCTGGCGGGTCGAGCTGATCCCGTCCTACAAGACGCACCGGGTGCTGGAGCCGCAAACCGCCGCTCGCAGCCAACGGATCTCGCCACCGCCCCGCACAGCGGAACGCCGGGCGCGTCCACCGACATCGAGGTGGTGCCGGACGAACTCTCCCCGCAGGTGCCGATCCTGCTCGAGGTGCTGGCGGCGATCGGCATCGCGACGGCCGGCGCGCCCGGCTTCGAGGCCGACGACGTGATCGGCACCCTGGCCGCGACCGAGCAGCAACGACCCGGTCGAGGTGGTCACCGGCGACCGGGATCTGTTCCAGGTGGCCAGGGACACCGAACCCGGCGTGGTGGTCCGCTACATCGGGGCCGGGATGAGCAAGGCGCAGGTCTATCGGGCCGCCGACGTGGCCGGCAAGTACGGGATCCCGGCCGGTGCGTACGCCGACTTCGCGGCGCTGCGCGGCGATCCGTCGGACGGGCTGCCCGGCGTGCCCGGGGTCGGCGACAAGACGGCTGCCACGTTGATCAACCGGTTCGGCTCCGTGGAGGGTCTGGTCGAGGCCGTCGACGGCCGGTCGACCGGGCTGGCTCCTGGCCTGCGGGCGAAACTGGTCGCCGCCCGCGACTACCTGCTGGTCGCGCCGACGGTGGTCCGGGTGGCCGTGGACGCGCCGGTGACCGTCGACGGTCCCGACGCCCTGCCCCGTGAGCCGGTCGACCCGGGTCGGTTGTCCGAGCTGATCCGGCAGCACGGCATCGGCGGCTCGACCGCCCGGTTGGTCAGCGCGATCGAGAAGCAGCGCTAGACCGCCAGTCCGGCCGCGTAGGCCGCCCGCGACCCGCCCGGCTGATCGGCAGGGCCGGCGGCGGCCAGCGCCGGACACAGCACCCACATGACGGTGGTCGGCGCGTCCGGGTCGGCGGCCCGGAAGGTGTGCGGGGTGGACGGGTCGAAGGTGAAGGCGTCGCCCGCGCCGAGCCGGATCGTGCGCTCGGCGAACCCGAGGTCCAGCGCCCCGCTGACCACGTAGACGAACTCGACCTCCGCCGGCAGCGAGTAGCCCTCGTTCCCGCTGCCGCCGCCGGGCTGCACCTCCGACATGATCACCTGCACCCGGCGCTCGGCCGGCGGGGTCAGCAGGTACTCGGCGAGGTCCTGGCCGCCGAAGTCGATCCGCGGATAGCTGCCGCTGCGCACCACCTCGCCGGTGGAGTCGTTCTCGAACAGGCTCGACAGCGGGACGTTCAACGTCGCGCAGATCCGGAGCAGAGCGGCCACCGACGCACTGGCCAGGTCGCGCTCGATCTTGGACAGGAACCCCTTGGTCAGACCGCTGGCCTCGGCGACCTCCTCCAGCGTCCGTCGCTGGGCGCGACGCACTGCCTTCAGCCGCTGCCCGATCTTGGCCGTGTCGGTGGCGGCCGGATCCGCCGGCATCGCACTCACCGTCATGAGCCGCCCCTCGTCGTCCGTCGTCCGACCCGACGACGGGCGGCGATCACCTCCGCATGAAACCAGATCGACGAATCAAAATACAAGGGTTGACATGCAGGAAACTCTAGTTGACTATTGGTCACACACCCCGGCCGGTGCAACCGACTTGACGTCCATCGCCCAGCACCACTGAACACACCGCAGAGGAACCCCATGGATCTCGTCGTCATCGCCGTCTACATCGGCGCCATGATCGGCATTGGCTTCTACGCCAAGGGCCGCGCCAAGAGCGAATCCGACTTCCTGGTCGCCGGCCGGCGACTCGGTCCGCTGCTGTATTCCGGCACCATGGCCGCCGTCGTGCTGGGCGGCGCTTCCACCATCGGCGGCGTGGGACTCGGCTACCAGTACGGCATCTCGGGCATGTGGCTGGTGTTCTCGATCGGCTGCGGGATCCTGCTGCTGAGCCTGGTGTTCGCCGGCCGGATCAACCGGCTCGGCGTCTACACCGTCAGCCAGATGCTCGAACTGCGGTACGGCCGCGGCGCCAACCTGCTCTCCGGCATCGTGATGTGGGCCTACACGCTGATGCTCGCGGTGACCTCGACCATCGCCTACGGCACGATCTTCGGGGTGCTGTTCGACATCGGCAAGGTCCCGGCCATCCTGATCGGCGGCGCCGTCGTGGTGCTGTACTCCGTGCTCGGCGGCATGTGGTCGATCACCCTCACCGACTTCGTCCAGTTCGTGATCAAGACCATCGGCATCTTCTTCGTCCTGCTGCCCGCCGTGCTGATCCGGGCCGGCGGCTTCGCCGGGCTGGCCGAGAAGCTGCCCGACACCGCGTTCTCGCTGACCAACATCGGCGGCGGCACCATCGTCACCTACTTCGTCATCTACTTCTTCGGGCTGGTCATCGGCCAGGACATCTGGCAGCGGGTCTTCACCGCCCGCAGCGACAAGGTCGCGAAGTGGGCCGGCACCGCGTCCGGTGTGTACTGCCTGCTGTACGCGTCGCCGGTGCGCTGATCGGGATGGGCGCCAGCGTGATCCTGCCCGGGCTGGCCGAGCGGGACGACGCCTACCCGGCCATCGTCACCGAGGTGCTGCCGCAGGGCGTCGCCGGCCTGGTGGTCGCCGCCGCGCTGGCCGCCATCATGTCCACCTCCAGCGGCGCGCTGATCGCCACCGCCACGGTCGCCAAGGAGGACATCGTCGGCACGCTGCTGCGCCGCAAGCACGCCGTGCCCACCCCGGTCGCGCCCGGCGGCGAGCAGCTGACCCCGACCCAGGAGCACGACGAGGTCGGCAACAGCCGCTGGTACATCCTGGCGTTCGGCGTCGTGGTCATCGCCATCGCCTGCGTGCTCGGCGACGTCGTCGCGGCGCTCACCATCGCCTACGACATCCTGGTCGGCGGCCTGCTGGTCGCCATCATCGGCGGGATGATCTGGAAGCGCGGCACCATCGCCGGCGCGCTGGTCAGCATCGCCACCGGCACCGTGCTCACCCTCGGCACGATGGCCGTCTACGGCGACATCTACGCCAACGAGCCGATCTTCGCCGGGCTGATCGGCAGCCTCGTCGACCTTTGTCGTGGTCAGCCTGCTGACCCGGCCGACGTCGCCGGAGATCCGCGCCGAGTGGGACCGCCGGGTCAACCACCGGCGCGAGACGGCGCCAGCAAACGCCTCCGTCTGACACCTGCCGCTGCGAAACCCAGAAACGAGAGCTCAAGAATGACGACCACCCGACCAGGCATCATCGGTCCGGCCGACGCCACCCGCATCCCCCGCTACGCCGGGCCGGCCACCTTCGCCCGGCTGCCGCGGATCGACGAGGTGTCCCGCGCCGACGTCGCGATCCTGGGCGTCCCGTTCGACTCCGGGGTCAGCTACCGGCCGGGCGCCCGGTTCGGCCCCGGGCACATCCGCAATTCCTCGAAGCTGTTGCGGCCGTACAACCCGGCGCAGGACGTGCACCCGTTCGGCGTGCAGCAGGTCGCCGACGCCGGTGACGTCGCGGTCAACCCGTTCGACCTCGCCGAGGCGATCGAGCAGATCGACGCGGCGGTCACCGACGTCCGGGCCGACGGGGCGGCGCTGCTCACCCTGGGCGGCGACCACACCATCGCGCTGCCGATCCTGCGCTCGCTGCACCGCGACCACGGCAAGATCGCCGTGCTGCACTTCGACGCGCACCTGGACACCTGGGACACCTACTTCGGTGCCCCGTTCACCCACGGCACCCCGTTCCGCCGGGCCGTCCGAGGAGGGGCTGCTCGACCTGGAACGCTGCCAGCACATGGGGATTCGCGGTCCGCTCTACGCCGCAACCGATCTCGAGGACGACGCGGCGCTCGGCTTCCAGATCGTCCGGGCCGACGACTACGAGACCGACGGCGTCAAGGGCGCTGTCGACCGGATGCGCCGCCGGCTCGGTGACGGCCCGGTGTACGTGTCCATCGACATCGACGTGCTCGACCCGGCGCACGCCCCCGGCACCGGCACGCCGGAGGCCGGCGGCCTGACCAGCCGGGAGCTGCTGAACACGCTGCGCGGGCTGGTCGGGCTGAACGTCGTCGGCGCCGACATCGTCGAGGTGGCGCCCGCCTACGACCACGCCGAGATCACCGGCATCGCGGCCGCGCACGTCGCCTACGAACTGCTGTCCGTGCTGGCCAAGAACCGTCGGAGGCTACGGCATGACGACCACGACCACCGTCGACGGCTGAACACATCGACGAAGCACCGCAACGGCGGCGCCGCGGTCGTGGAATCGCTGCGCGCCAACGGCGTCGACACCATCTTCGGCATCCCGGGCACGCACAACCTGGAGCTGTACCGGCACCTGCCGGCAGCCGGCATCACCGCGATCACCACCCGGCACGAGCAGGGCGCCGGGTACGCCGCCGACGGCTACCACCAGGTCAGCGGGCGGCCCGGGGTGGTGATCACCACCAGCGGCCCGGCGTTGTTCAACGTCGCGGCCGCCGCCGGCACCGCGTACGCGGAATCCCGCCCGCTGCTGATCATCTCGCCCGGACTGCCGCGCGGCACGCTCGGCGGCGACGCCGGGCAGCTGCACGAAACGAAGGACGCCAGTGGCGCCTTCGACCGGATCGTGGCCTGGAGCCGCCGGGTGGACTCACCGGCGCAGGCGGCGGCGGCCGTGACGGACGCCTTCGCCTTCTTCGCGGCCGGCCGGCCCCGGCCGGTGCACATCGAGATTCCGCTCGACGTGCTGGAGGAGCCGTGGAACGGGATCGCCGTGACGGCCGAACCGCCGCTCCCGACCACGCCCACCGGTGCCGCGATCGACGCCGCCGCGACGCTGCTGGCGGAAGCGGCCCGTCCGGTGATCATCGCGGGCGGCGGCGCGAGGGGTGCCGCCACCGAGATCCGGTTGCTGGCCGAGCGCGCTCGGCGCACCGGTGATCACCACCTGCAACGGCAAGGGGGTGCTCGCCGAGGACCACCCGCTCAGCGTCGGCACCGCCATCCGGCTGCCGGCCGCGCAGCAGTTCATCGCCGCCGCCGACGTCACCCTGGTGGTCGGCAGCGAGCTCGGCGATTCCGATCTCTGGGGCGGCACGATCGACAGCCCGACGGTGATCCGGCTGGACGTCGACCCTGGCCAGCTGGACAAGAACCGGACGGCCCAGGCGCACCTGCTCGGCGACGCGGCGGCCACCCTCCGGCTGCTCCTCGATGCCCTGCCTCCAGGACGACCACACGCGGACGGGGCGAACAGGGCGTCGACGGCACGGGCCGCCTGCCGCGCGCAGGCCGAGTCCGAGGGCGCGGCGTGGGTCGCCGTCAACCAGGCGCTGCGCCGCGCGTTGCCGGCCGGTTCCACCGTTGCCGGGGACTCGTCGCAGGTCACCTATTTCGGCACCGCGCACTTCTTCGACGTCGGGCGGCCCGGGGAGTTCCTGTACATGGCCGGGTTCGCCACCCTCGGCTACGGGCTGCCGGCGGCGATCGGCGCGAAGATCGCCGACCCGTCGCGGGCGGTGGCCGTGCTGCTCGGCGACGGCGCGCTGATGTTCTCGATCCAGGAGATCGTCACCGCGGTCGAACAGCGGCTACCGATCCCGATCGTGGTGCTGGACAACAGCGGCTACGCGGAGATCAAGGACCAGCAGCGGCAGCGGGACATCGAGCCGATCGGGGTCGACCTGGTGGTCCCGGACCTGCCGGCGCTGGCCCGGGCGTGCGGCGCGCACGGGCATCGACGCCCACGACGCCGACGAGGTCGCCGCCCTGGTCGCGGCGGCCCTGGACGCCGACCGCCCCACCCTCATCCGGCTCGCCTGCTGATGCCCTGCCCTGCGCTCAGCTGGGCGGGTTGACCTCGTACAGCCCGGTGTCGTCCTTCACCTTGACGGTGACCGTCTTGGGGGTGCCGTTGACGTTGAGGGTGCACTGGAAGCTGGTGCCCGCCTTGACTTCCTGACCCGATGGGCAACTGACGTCGGTGACCCCGGTGAGTCCGTACCCGGTCGGCGATCCCTCGGTCAACACCTTGGTCACGCCCGCGGTGACCTGACGTTCGTCGAACACCTTCTTGTTCAGGAACCCGGGCCAGACGAACAGCGCAACGGCGGCCAGTGCGGCCAGCACGACCACCACGACGATCGCGATGATCAGCCCCTGATTGGACTTCTTGGGCGGCGGTTGATCCAGCGTGGCCGTGCCGAACCCGCCGGAGGGCGCGCCGGCGGGCTGGTTGTAGGAGCCGTAGCCGGGCTGCGGGTACGCGCTGGCCTGCTGCCCGTAACCGGACTGACCGTAGCCGGGTTGGCCGTATCCGGACTGCCCGTAACCGCCCGGTTGGCCGTACGCCTCCGCGGGTTGCCCGTACTGCTGACCCCAGCCCGGTTGGCCGCCACCCTGCTGACCGGCTGGTTGGCCGTAATCGGCCGGCTGCCCGTACTGCTGGCCAGGCTGCCCGCCGCCGGCCTGGCCGTAGTCGGCGCCCTGCCCGTACTGCTGACCCCAACCCTGCTGACCGCCGCCCTGCCCGTAGTCGGCGCCCTGCCCGTAGTCGGCGCCCTGCCCGTACTGCTGACCCCAAACCGGCTGCCCGCTGCCCTGGCCATATCCCGCACCCTGACCACCCGGCTGGCCATAGCCCGCCGGGTCGTAGGCCGGTGGCTGGCTGTACGGCTGTTGCTGGTACGACGGCTGGCTGCCGTAGGTTGGCTCCGCGGTGGTCGGCGGCGAGTACGACTGGTACCCGGACCCCGGCGCCCTGCGGCGGGGTCGGCTGCGGTCCGGTGCCGGGAGCGGCGGCCGGTTGGCCCGATGAAGGACGCGCCTCGGGAGGAATGTCCCCGGGACGGAAGACGGTTGTCGCGCCGGCGTCGTCCGACTGGTCGGCCGCGGGCTGCTGACCGGACCATTGACTGCGGTCCTGGTCGTCCCCGGGCTGACCGCCCTGTGGCGTGCTCATCGCATCCTCCTGTGTTTCCTTCACCAATGCCCTCACCTGCGCCGATTTGCATCGACGCCTCCATCATGATCCAACCACGGCCGCGTTCGGCAAGTGTTCGATCGAGGCATCTGCGTGATCGGTCGCCGGCGCAGAACCAGGGAGCAGGGGCACCGGCGGCCTGATACGTGACCCGACACATCGGCCCGGGTCACACCGAGCCCATCGCCACCACACCCCGGCGCAGCGCCCCGACCGCCGATCGTGCGGTGAGCCCGACCGCGCCCTGCGCAACCCCACCGACCTGGTCGAGCAGGTCGATCACCTGCCGGCACCACCGGACGAAGTCCCCGGCGGAGAGTTCAGTGCCACCGGCGACGGCCACCGTCATGGCCTCGGCGAGGGTGCTGCCGCGGCACCAGGACGCGACGGCGGCGGCGAACCCGGCGTCCGGGTCGCGGGTCGGGGTCAATCCCGAGCGCCCGTTCCCGGGCCGGCGATCTCGGCCCAGACGCGGGTGGTCGCGAGCAGGGCCTGGGCCGCTGACCCGGACGGTGTGCGCGCGGTGCCGAGCGACTCCCGCCGCGATTCGAAGACCAGGCTGGACACCACGGCCGCCAGATCGGCCTGATCCAGGCCGTCCCAGGTGCCCCGCCGCAGGCATTCGGCGACCACCAGGTCACTCTCGGACCAGATCCGCGCCAGCATCTTGCCGTCACCGGTGAGCCGGTCGCCGCGGAGGTAGCCGCGCTCGTCGAGCAGGTCGATGATCTCGTCCAGCGCCTTGCCCAGCGATCCGGTCGCGCTGGCGACCTTGGCGGCCAGCGCGTCGTTCTCGATGGTCAGCCGGCGCCAGCGCCTGGCCCACTGCACGTGCTCGTCCCGGTCGGCGCAGCCGTGCACGGGATGCGCCCGGATGGCCTTGCGGAGCACCGTCAGGTCGATCTCCTCGACCGGCTCCCGGCGGGCGCCCCGGCCGGTGGGCCTGATCCCGGAGGAGGCCAGTGCCGATGCGACGTCGCGGCGCACCTTGGGGGTGCGGTGGTCGGTGTACTTGCCCAGCCGCAGCCGGCCGAGCGCAGGGACCGGCCCGTGGAAGTCGGCGACGGTGAGCCGGCCCGCCCAGCTGCCCGCGGTCACCACCAGGGGCCGCGCGGACCCGTCGGCGGCGACGCCGGGGTCGAGCACGACGGCCAGCCCGGCCCGCCGGCCGGTCGGCACCTCGATCACGTCGCCGCGGCGCAGTTCCGCCAGGTCACGGGCCGTCGCGTCGCGGCGCCGGGACGCACCGGCCCTGGCGATCTCCTTCTCGGCGGCGGCCAGTTCGGTGAGCAGCGCCAGATAGGACGCGGTGTCGCCGAGATGGCACTGCATGGCGCCGGCATGCGAGGCGATGGCCTCGGAGTTCCGGGCGACCTGCCGGGCCAGCCCGACGACCGCCGCGTTCGCCTGGTACTGCGCGAACGACTGCTCGAGCAGATCCCGGGCGGCCTTGCGGCCCAGCCGGTCCACCAGGTTCACGGCCATGTTGTAGCTGGGCCGGAACGAGGACCGCAGCGGGTAGGTGCGCCGCGAGGCCAGGCCGCCCACCGCCCGCGGGTCCATCCCGGGCGACCAGACAACGACGGCGTGGCCCTCGATGTCGATCCCGCGCCGACCGGCCCGTCCGGTCAGCTGGGTGTACTCCCCGGCGGTCAGGTCGGCGTGGCTCTCGCCGTTGTACTTGCTCAGCTTTTCCAGCACCACGGTGCGGGCGGGCATGTTGATGCCGAGCGCCAGTGTCTCGGTGGCGAACACCGCCTTGACCAGTCCGGCGACGAACAGCTCCTCCACCGTCTCCTTGAACACCGGCAACAGCCCGGCGTGGTGCGCCGCGATGCCACGTTCCAGGGCGTCCCGCCACTCCCAGTAGCCCAGCACCCCGAGGTCGGATTCCACCAGGTCGACGGTGCGCCGGTCGACGATCTGCCGGATCTCCGCGCGTTCCTTCTCGGTGGTCAGCCGCATGCCGGAACGCACGCACTGGCTGACCGCCGCGTCGCAGCCGGCCCGGGAGAAGATGAACGTGATGGCCGGCAGCAGCCCGGCACCGTCCAGCCGTTCGATGACGTCGACCCGCGCGGGTGGCCGCCACCTGGGGCCACCCTGGTGCCGGTGGGCGCCGCCGCCCGGTCCGCCCTTGCGGCCGCGAAAATTGCCGGTGTCGAACCGGTCGGCGAAGGCCTCGGCGTCGTGCACCGCACGCTCCAGCGCCGGGTCGATCCGCAACCTGGCCCGCCCCGGGTCGCCGGCGCTGTCGCCGGCCGCCTGGTCGGCGCCGTTGAACATGTCGAACAGCCGGCGCCCGACCAGCATGTGCTGCCACAGCGGCACCGGCCGGATCTCGTCGACCACCACGGTCAGCTCGCCGCGCACCTCGGCCAGCCAGGCGCCGAACTCCTCGGCGTTGGAGACCGTCGCGGACAGGCCAACCACCTGCACGTCGGCCGCGAGGTGCAGGATCACCTCCTCCCAAACCGCGCCGCGGAACTTGTCGGCCAGGTAGTGGATCTCGTCCATCACCACGTGGGTGAGCCCGCGCAGGTCGGGCGATCCCGCGTACAGCATGTTGCGCAGCACCTCGGTCGTCATCACCACCACCGGCGCGTGCGAGTTGATCGAGGTGTCACCGGTCAACAGGCCAACCCGGTCGGGTCCATACGCGGCGATCAGGTCGGCGAACTTCTGGTTCGACAGCGCCTTGATCGGTGTGGTGTAGAAGCATTTGCCGCCGGTGGCCAGGGCCTGGTGCACGGCGAACTCGCCGACCACGGTCTTCCCCGCGCCGGTCGGCGCGCAGACCAGCACCCCGCGACCAGCCTCCAGCGCGCGGCAGGCGTCGACCTGGAATTGGTCGAGGGTGAACGGCCTGGTCAGGGTGAACTCGGCGAGCAGCGGATGGCTCCGCCGATCCGCGGAGCCGGCGAAGCGTTCCGCCGGGGACACGTCCGATTCGTCAGTCCAACCGTGTCGCGTCACGCAACCAGGGTGACACAGCCAGGGTCGGTGCCGTTGCCGAGGTCCATGGCGTCCCCCGAGCCCGCGACCAGCAAGAACACAGCTAGGACACAATCGAGCATCACACCTGCGGGATGATGTCCGGCTTGTCGGAATCGGTGGATCATGGAAGTCGCCCGGCACTAAGGGCGTCGGTTGTGATCTTCAGCTAGTGACGAAGTTCCCAGCCGATTCACCACGTCCGATCGGAGGCCATCGATGGCAACTCGGCAAAACAGCAACCGGACCACGCCACCACCCAGCGGCTTGGCCGTCGGCATCACCGTGTCCGCCGCGGTGATCCTCATCCTCGCCGGGGTCCTGCACGCCATGCAGGGCGTCGTCGGTCTGGCCAACAACGAGTTCTACGTCACCACCCAGAACTGGATCTTCAAGTTCGACGCCACGACCTGGGGCTGGGTGCACATCCTGGTCGGTCTCATTGCGATCGGGACGGGCATCGGGCTGTTCTACGGCGCCGTGTGGGCGCGCACAGTCGGCGTGATCGTGGCCGCGGTGAGCATCTTCGCCAACTTCGTCTGGCTGCCGTACTACCCGGTCTGGGCGATCCTGATCATCGCGTTCGACTTCTTCGTGATCTGGGCACTGACCGCGCACGGCCGGGACATCAACGCGATCAACCGGTAGTCACGGTCTCCGCGGACCGCCGCACCGCGATCAGCGCGAGAACCGCCCACAGCACCAGGTATCCGGGCACCACGAACGGGGGTGCCTGTCGGGACAGCACCGTCGCCAGCACGGGTGCGGTGCCGCCGACGACTGCGCTGCCGACGCCGTACGCAAGCCCGAGTCCGGTGGCCCGGACCCGGGCCGGAAACTGCTCGGAGAAAAAGGCCGGAATGACGAAGGCGCCGATGACGACGCCCATGACGACACTGCCCAGCAACAGCGCGACGGTGGAGCCCGCGAGCATCCAGAGGTACGCCGGGCCCGCCACGACCGCGAGCGACGCGGTGGCGCCCAGCAGAACCCGTCGGCGGCCGATCCGGTCGGACAGCCGGCCGAAGACCGGAGCGGTGATCGCGGTGACCAACAGGCCGACCAATGCGCAGGACAAGGCAACGGCCAGCGAACTCGCGCCCGTCGCCGTGACGTAGCTGGGCAGGAACAGGAACCAGACGTTGAACGCGGCGCTGTACGCGCAAGCCAGCACAAAACACCGCCGAACTGTCGGTCCGAATTCGCGGAGCACCGCCAACGGCGCGACTCGGCCCGACGCTGCGGGATCGGCAAACACCGTGGGATCGGCGAACGCCGGAGACTCGGCCAGTCGACGCCGGATGTACAGCCCGACCGCGCCGAGCGGCAGCGCCAGCAGGAACGGCAGCCGCCATCCCCAGGATTCCAGGGCGTCCTGGTCGACCAGCGCGGCGACGACGGCGGTCGCGCCGAGACCAGCCGCGATGCCGAGGCCAACCGTGCTGAGGTACCACCCGCCGTAGCGTCCCCGCCGGCCGGCCGGGCTGAATTCCATCAGATAGGCAACGGAAACCCCGATCTCCCCGCCACAGGAGAACGCCTGCACGGCGCGCAACGCCAGCAGGCACAGCGGCGCGGCGACCCCGATCGCCGACCACGGCGGCAACAGGCCGATCGCGACGGTCGCGCCGGCCATCAACACGATGGTCGCGGCCAGCACGGACCGGCGCCCCATCCGGTCGGCGCGGGCACCGATGACCAGCGCCCCGAGCGGGCGGAACAGGCACGACATCGCGAAGACCGCGAAGACGGTGGTGAAGCCGGCCCACCCGCCCGGGGTGAGCACGGTGGCGATCACCGTCGCCGATCCCGCGAACAACGCGAAGTCGTACCACTCGACGATGTTGCCGACGCTGGCACCGACCAGGGCGCGTCGGTAACCAGCAGCGGGCGGGCCGACCGCCGGCAAAGTGTCCGTGCTCATGAGCCGGGATCATAGCCAGTCGCGATGAACCGGACAGAAACCACTAGGGCAGGAGGTTTCACCCAGTGAAACACTCCGGCGCCCCGCTCCATCCAACGGGCATCGGCACAGTGGGGCGAAACCGGCTCAGGACCGCCGGTCGCGCCGATCGTCCCGCCGGTCTTCCCGGCGGTCGCCCCGCCTGCGGACGCCGTGCGTGACCACCGCCGCGGTGGCCACCGTCGCGGTGGTGCGTCCGACCGGCCCCAGCACCCGTGGTCGGCCAATCCGTCGTCGTCCCAACATCTCAGGCTCCCTGCCCTTCTTCGGCCAGTGCTTCTTCGACCAGCTCTTCTTCGATTTCCGCTTCGGCTTCGGCCTCGAGGACCGCCAGCAACGCCTGCACCGGGATCCGGCCGTTGGCCACGAGTTGCCCGCCGGACCTGCGCACCGCGGAGGCGAACGGCGCCGCCCACAGGTTCTCGTAGACCAGCAGCCCGGCGGTGCTGCCCGGCTCCAGGGCCTCGGCAACCTCCGCGACGTCCTCTTCGCTGAGCAGGTCGGCCAATTCTCGTTCAAGCTCACGCAGTCCACCGAGCAGACCGGATTCGATGTCGGCAAATTCGAAGGCCTCGAAGGTGCCATCTTCGTCCTTCTTGATCAGCACCAGATCCAGCACCCGGACAATGCCTTTTTCGACGAGACTCACCAGCTCGGGCATGATCTCGCCGTTGAAATTGCTGCCCGGGAATTCCACGACCAGATAATCAACCGGTCCCAGTTCGTCGACCGATTCGGTCATTTTTGCACCTTTCGTGGCGGTTTACCGCGCCGGCATTTGCCGACCCGGATTGTTGGCAGAGGCTGTCTGGCAAACAACGCCAGACCGCCTCTCTGTGCTGGATTGCGCCTGACGACTTCGTCGCAGGCGACTAGGTCAGACGCCCTGCACAGCCGGGATCCGGCCGGATTGAACGGCTGCGGTGAACGCCTCGTAATCCCGCTCGTTCTGGTCGGCGTACCGGGCGGAGAAGTCGGCGATGGCCTGATCGAAGCTGTCGTCGGTGCCGAGGTACTCGTTCAGCGCGATGACGTCACCGGACCGGGCGTGCGCCCTGGCCAGCGTCCAGCCGCACACGCTCGCGTACAACCCCAACCCGAACGGGGCCATCGTCTCCACCACGGCAGAGGCCTTCATGTCGCGCAGCTGACGCCAGTAGAAGAAGCGATCGGCCTGGATGCCCTTCGACCAACCCAGGTAGATGTCGCTGGCGGCCTGCATCATCCGCTGGCCCTGCACCACCCGTTCACCGGGATTGTGGTACCGGCTCTTCGGGAGGTGGTCCTCCAGCACGGAGCGGGTTGCCTCCTTGACCTGCAGGAAGAGCGGATCGGTCTCGTCCTTACCCTGCAGCAGCACGATGAATGCCCGGGTCCCGACGCTGCCGACCCCGACCACTTTCCTGGCGACATCGATGACCTCGAAGCGTTCCAGCAGGTGACGCCGGTCGTCCTGCAGGGTGCCCCGGTACTCCCGGAACAGCTCATGGACCCCCTCTTCGATATTGTCGTTCGGCAGGTCGTACATCGCCGACCAATCCCGGAGCGGGACCACCACCGGTGGCTGGCTGACGATCCGGTAGCGCCCATCGACCACCTCACCCAGCTTCGACAAGGCCTGCAGGCTGTCCCGGGTATGGGCCTTGCGCAGCGTCTTTTCCGCGTTCTTGATGGCGCGTTCGTTCGCGGTGAGCCCGACTGGTTCCTTGCCCGTTTTGCTCGGCTTCGACTTCGACTTCGACTCCGGCTTGGATTTGGCGTCCTTGTCCTTGGCGTGGCTCTTGCCGTTGCTCGACGGGGCCGGGGCCTGCACCGCCGACCGCATGGCAGCGTTCAGGTCGTCCTCGGACATGTGGGTGTACCAGAGCTCCATGGTGCCCATCTGGGCGAACTGGGCCATCGCCTCCCGATAGGCCCGGACGGATGCAGTGGTGGCGTCCTTCGCCTCGGCCGGCGTCATCCCGTTGTTCCGCGCGGCGATGGTGAAACTCGCCGCCATTCGCTTGACGTCATACTCGAACGGCCCTGGCAGGGTCTCGTCGAAATCGTTCAGGTCGAACAGCAGCTTCCGTTCCGGCGAGGCGAACCCGCCGAAGTTCGACAGATGCGCGTCCCCGCAGAGCTGCACCGTCAGCCCGGCATTCGGGGTCCCGGCCAGGTCGGCGCCCATGATCTTCGCCGCGCCCCGGTAGAACGTGAACGGGGAAACCATCATCCGGCCGTGCCGAACCGGCACCAGATCCTGTTCGCGGGTGGTGTTCTGGTCGGACAGCAGCGTCACCGGATCGGCCCGGTCGGCCTCCGGAACCCAGCCGGTGTGGCTGGCCGGCGGCGTCGCGATCCGCGCATCCGCCCCCTTCGCGCGACGGTCGGCGATGCTCGGGTGGGCGATGATCTTGGCGGGCATGTCGTTCCAGCTCCCTGCTTGGTTCAGCGCCGTGACTGCGTCCTTGCAGCACAGCGACTAGCTCATCAGAGAACATCAGACCGCGCTGGCTGAATCGCGGCATCGCCCGAACGGGATAACCCTGCAGCCGATCAAGACCGCCGCGGATGGGTTAGGTGGCGTCGCCGAAATCGTTCGAGCGGCGGACCACCGGGCGCACCGCACTCGGCCGGGGCGGCATGGGTTCCGGCGCCGGGATGGGGCCGGCCGCCGCGACCGGCGTGGTGACCAGGTCAGGGTCGCGGCTTTCGGCGGCGGCGGTTTCCGGTAGCGCGGATGCCTCGTCGTCGGCGAGCTCCGCCAACTTGTCGCGCTTGCCCGCCCGGCGGTCGTGGATGCGGGTCACCTGGACAGACAGCTCGTACAGCAGGATCAGCGCCATCGCCAGCGCGAGCATGGTGACCGGGTCGTTGCCGGGTACCACCAGTCCGGCGAACACCACCATCCCGAAGATCGAATACCGGCGCCACTTCGAGAGCTTCGCGCTGGAGATCATCCCGATCTGATTGAGCATGATCAGCAGCAACGGCAGCTCGAAGGACACCCCGAAGATGATCAACATGGCGATCAGGAACGAGAAGTAGCTGTCCGGCGAGAGGGCGGCGATGGTCGCGTCACCGCCGAAACTGAGCAGCACGGTCAGACCCTCGCGGATCACCACGTAGGCCAGCAGGGCGCCGATCGCGAACAGCAGACCACCGCAGCTGACGAAGGTGATGGCGTACCGGCGCTCCTTGGAATACAGCGCGGGCGTGACGAACTCCCAGAGTTGGTACAGCCAGATCGGCGAGGACAGCAGCACACCGGCGATCAACGCCGACTTCAGTTGCAGCTCCAGCGCCGAGAACGGGCCGGTGGCCAGCAATTTGCAGCCATCCCCGTCACCGAGCTGCACCCGTTCCGACGGGGGGACCGCACAGTAGGGGCCGGTCAGGATGTCCGACAGGCTCGGCAAACCGATCGCCGGGATGCCGTGGCCGAACCAGACGAAACCGATGATGGTGCCGACCAGGATGCCGAGAGTGCCGTAGAAGAGCCGGCGCCGGAGCTCGAAGAGGTGCTCCATCAGCGACATGGTGCCGTCAGCCGACTTGTCCGACTTCCTCCGGCGCAGCCCGGGCAGCTTCAGCGCCGGCATGCGCAGCTGCACGGTCTTTCTCCCCTGCTGTGGCGGTGAACACCCGATGGGCACGAGTTGACAGGTCTTCGGCGCAATCCTACCCAGCGGATGGGCCCGGACCATCGGTTTGTGCGGTTGGTGCCCGCTTCCGCATGGCCACCTCGACGGCGCCGAAGATCAGTTTCGCCACCAAACCGAAGACCGCCAGGTCGAACATCATCTGGATCATCACGAGGATCCTGGCGAGTTCGGACTTGGCGGTGATGTCGCCGAACCCGACGGTGGTGAACACGGTGACCGTGAAGTAGAGCGAGTCGGTCTTGGTCAACGGAGCGGTGAAGGCGTTCGCGTCGGCATTCTGGATCAGGTAGTAGGCGGACGCGAAGACGATCAGCAGCAGCGGAATTCCGATGGTCAGCGTCTCGAACGCCCGCAGCCGGGGGAACGGTGACCCCATGATCGCCCGCACCTGCCAGAGCAGCACCAGGCCGAGCGCCAGCAGCCCGACGATCAGCACGACCAGGCCGGATCGTTCGGGCCGGTCCATCGGCAGCACGTAGTAGCCGACGAACAGCAGGACGGCGACGACCAGTGATCGCGCCACCAGCAGGGTGGCCAGCCGCCTGAGCTGCGCCTTGGTGAGGTCTTCGTACCGGGTGGTTGTTTTCGTTGTCATGCGGTAACGCTCGCAGCAGATTGTTTGATCGACAACCTCACGGAGCGGGTGGAGATCTGAGCCGGGCTAGCTCCGGTACGCCGCGAGCGCCTCGTCGGCGCGGCGCCGGACCAGCGCCGCCAACTCGGGCCGATCGTCGATGACGGCCTCCCCGCCGAGCGAGAGCACCAGCCGGGCCAGCCACTCGTCGCCGGCCGCCCGCATCCGGACCCGCAGCGCGCCGGCGGGCTCGTCGAGCTCGGTGATCTCCTCCATCGGGTAGTACTCGGCGACCCAGCGGGCCCCGCCGGTCAGCGTCAGCGTCACCGGCGGTACCTGGAGATCGGGATGGAAGATGCGCTCCGGAATGTCGGAGTCGACCCACAGGGTGGCCTGCGCGGGCTCGTCGAGCAGCCGGACCTCCTCGATCCGGTCCACCCGGAAGTGCCGGATCGCGCCGGCCAGGTGGCAGTACGCCTCCAGGTAGGAGTGCCCGTCGGTGACCAGCAGCCGCAGCGGATCGACGGTCCGCTCGGTGACGGCGTCCCGGGACGCGGTGTAGTAGCGGATCCAGATCCGCCTGGTCTCGTCGAGCGCCTGCCGGACCAGGCCCAGCGCCGGCGCCGGGTCGGCCGGCACCACCCGGACCGCGTCGGTCCCGTCGGCGCCGTCCCGATCCAGGCTCCGCCCGCCGGCGTCCTCCAGCTTGGCCAGCGCCGAGTGCACCGCCTGCGCGTCGACCAGGCCCGGCAACTCGGCCAGCGCTCGCAGCGCGACGGTGAGCGCGAACGCCTCGTCGGAGGTGAGCCGTACCGGACGCTCGATGCCGGCGTCGAAGGCGATCGCGACGGTGCCGCCGTCGTCGTCGAGCACCACGTCGATCAGGTCGTCCGGGTAGTAGCCGGGCAGCCCGCAGACCATCAGCAGGTCAAGGTCGGCGCCCACCTGTTCGGGACTGACGCCGAACTCGGTGGCCAACTCGCCGATCGCCACGCCGGGCCGCCGGGAGATGTACGGCACCAGCGCGAGCATCCTGGCCAGCCGTTCGGTCGCGGTCTCGCTCACCGAGGTTCCGTCATGCCATCAGCTCGTCGGCTGCTTCTTCGGCCTGCTTTTCGGCGGGGTCCGGCTCCTGGGCACCGATCTCCGCCATCGCCTTCTGCGTGCCGGTGAGCAACCGGATCGTCGCATCCACCAGGTCGGCCGGCTCCTCGACGACGACGTCCGGTCCCTGCCCGGCGATCCGGCGCGCGGTGTCCCAGAGGTGCCCCAGCGGCAACGTGACCTGGTCCCAGTCGGGGTCCTGGGCCGATTGCTGGGCGGTGAGCGCGGTCCGGCGCAGGCCCGCCGCCCGGCCGGACCGGATCCGCACCGTCGCGGTGCGATCGGCCGGGCGTTCGACGCTGGCGGCCACCTCGGCCAGCAGGTCGACGCCGGCGGGCGGTCGGACGGCTCCCGCCCTGCCCACCGCCTTCACCGCTCCGGTGATCCGAGACAGCCGGAACGTCCGCCGCTCGCCGCGTTTCTCGTCATACCCGATGACGTACCAGCGGCCCCGGAAGGACACCAGTCCCCAGGGCTGCAACCGCCGCGGGTCCGCCGGCGCGGTCGGGTCCTTGCGGTAGGAGAAGGTGACCGCGCGGTGCGCCCGAACCGCGGCGTAGAGCGGCGCGAACGCCGGGTCGCCGGTGCGCACCCGGGGTTGCAGCAGGGTGGCGGCCGCGATCTCCGGGGCGGCCTGCTGATCGTCGCCGGCGGCGTCCCGGATCTTCCGCAGCGCCCCGGAGCCGGCGGTGGCCAGTGCGGTCGTCTCCCAGAGCCGGCCGGCCAGCGCCAGCGCGGCCGCCTCGGCCGGGGTGAAGGACAGCGCCGGCAACGCGAAGTCGACCGGTGGGATGCGGTACCCGTCCTCCCCGGTCGGCGGGGTCTGCAGCGGGATCCCGAGCTCGCGCAGCTCCTGCTTGTCCCGCTCGAAGGTGCGGAAGAACGCGTCGTCGTTGGGTGCGTCGGAGTACCCGGCGACCTTGTCCCTGATCCACATCGCCGACCGGTAGCGGGGCGAGTTGACCAGGGCGATCACCAGGTTGAGCAGTCGCTCCGCCTTCGCCGTTGCCACCGGTTCAGCCTGTCATATCCGCGCCCGGTATTCGATCACCCAGGTGGTCGAACATCAGTCCCATTCCGTGCTGTATCTCGCAGAACGCGGCATTTCACTACATGGCCTCGATCAACTTGGTCACCCGGTCGTCGGTGGAGCGGAACGGATCCTTGAGCAGCACCGTGCGCTGCGCCTGATCGTTCAACTTGAGGTGCACCCAGTCCACGGTGTAATCCCGGCCGGCGTCCTGTGCCGCGGCGACGAACTCGCCGCGGAGTCGTGCCCTGGTGGTCTGCGGCGGCACGGTGGTGGCCTCGATGACCTCGTCGTCGGTGACGACCCTGGCCGCCCGGCCCTTCGCGACCAGCAGCGAGTGCAGGCCGCGGCCCGGCCGGACGTCGTGGTAGGTGAGGTCGATCTGCGCGATCCGCGGGTTGGTGAAGTCCATGTCGTGCTTGGCCGCGTACGAGTCGATCAGCTTCTTCTTGATGATCCAGTCGATCTCGGTGTCGACCCCGGAGAAATCCTGGGTCTCCACCGCCGTCAGGGTGCGCCGCCACAGGTCCAGCACCCGCACGGTGACCGGGTCGTTGCCGCGCTTCTCGACGAACTCCACGGCCTTCTCGTAGTAGTCCACCTGGGCGTCCAGCGCCGAGATGTCGCCGCCGCCGGCCAGCCGGACGGGCTTGCGGCCGGTGGTGTCGTGCGAGATCTCCCGGATCGCCCTGATCGGGTTCTCGAAGGTGAAATCCCGCAGCGCGACCCCGGCCTCGATCATCTCCAGCACCAGCGCCGCGCTGCCGACCTTGAGCAGGGTGGTCGTCTCGCACATGTTGGAGTCGCCGACGATGACGTGCAGCCGGCGGTAGCGCTCGGCGTCGGCGTGCGGCTCGTCCCGGGTATTGATGATCGGACGCGATCGGGTCGTCGCGCTGGACACGCCCTCCCAGATGTGGTCGGCCCGCTGGGACAGGCAGAACGACGCGCCGCGCGGCGACTGCAGCACCTTGCCGGCGCCGGCGATCAGCTGCCGGGTGACCAGGAACGGGATCAGCCCGTCGGCGATCTTGGCGAACTCGCCGCCGCGGGCGATGAGGAAGTTCTCGTGGCAGCCGTAGGAGTTGCCGGCCGAGTCGGTGTTGTTCTTGAACAGGTAGATGTCGCCGCCGATGCCCTCCTCGGCGAGCCGCGCCTCGGCGTCGACGACCAGGTCCTGCAGGATCCGCTCCCCCGCCTTGTCGTGCGCGATCAGGGTGGGCAGGTCGTCACACTCCGCGGTGGCGTACTCGGGGTGCGATCCGACGTCCAGGTACAGCCGGGACCCGTTGCGCAGGAACACGTTGGACGACCGACCCCAGGACACCACCCGGCGGAACAGGTACCTGGCCACCTCGTCCGGGCTCAGCCTGCGCTGCCCGTGAAAGGTGCAGGTGATCCCGAACTCGGTTTCGATCCCCATGATCCGCCGCTGCATGGTTCAGACTCTAGGCGTCGGTGCCGGTGCCGGGTCGCGCAGCACGGTCCGGCGAGCGGCGGGTCGCGTCCCGGATCTCCCCGATCAGGGCCTCGATGACGTCCTCGAGCATCACCACGCCGCGCGCTGATGGCGCGGATCTGGCCGGTGGCGCGGTCGGCAGGGTCGGCAAGGGTTGCAGCGCGGCCGGAGTGATCTCGGCGATGTCGCCTTCGAGCATGGGCCTGGTCCGGGGCCGGACGGCTCCGCACCCGGGTTGCCGGTGGCCGGTCCATCGGAATCCGGTTCGCGGGATGTCAACCGCGTCTGCGACCTCGGCGAGGTGCGCACCGATCCGCCGCATCCGGTCCAGCGCGGTGCGCAGGTCGGTCTCCGGAACGACGGTCGGCAGCGGCCTGATCTTCTGCGGCGGGACCGGCTGGTCACGCTGCTGCGCCGGGATGTCGATGACGTCGCGGATGTGCAGGTAGCCGGAGAACCGACCGTCCTCCTCGATGATCGGAAACCGGGAGAAGCCGGTCTTCGCGCAGATCCGTTCGATCTCGGCCGGAGTCACGCCCGGCGTCACCGACACCACCTCGGCGTCGGGCACCATCACCGAGGCGACCACCGTGGTGTCGAAGTCCAGCGCCGAGGTGATCCGCTGATGCTCCTCGTCGTCCAGCAAACCCTCCCGTCGGGATTCGGCGACCAGATCGGCGACCTCCTCGCGGGTGAAGGACGAGGAAATCTCGTCCTTCGGTTCCCGTCCGGTGAGCTTCACCACAGCGTTGGAAAAATGGTTGAGCGCCCGGATGATCGGCCCGATCGCCGTCGCGATCGCCATCAACGGCGGGGCCAGCATCAGCGCGGTCTGCTCGGGACCGGCGATCGCGATGTTCTTCGGCACCATCTCGCCGAGCGCCACATGCGCGGACACCACCAGCAGCAGCGCGATGACCAGCGACACCGGGTGCAGCCATGCCTCCGGCACGCCGAGGGCGTGGAACACCGGCTCCAGCAGCGCGGCGACCGCCGGCTCGCCGAGCGCGCCCAGCAGCACCCCGCAGAGGGTGATGCCCAGCTGCGCGCACGCCATCATCTCGGAGACGTTCTCCATCGCCTTGAGCGTCGCGCGGGCCCGGGAGCTGCTCACCGCCATCGGTTCGATGACCGTTCGGCGGGCCGCGATCAGCGAGAACTCCGCGGCCACGAAGAACGCGCTGGCCGCCAGCAGAACGACGACCAGGAGCAAGCAGCAGCCACTCTCGAGTCATTGTCGACTCCCGGATCGCTCCGCTCCTCGGCGCCAGGGGCGCCTGCGATGCTCACTCACCTTCGTCTCCGAAGTCATCGGTCAGCCTCGTCGTTGCCCTCGTCCTCGTCGCCCGCCGTCGCGATATCGGCACTGACCGCAGACAGCACCACCGAGTCGATCCGGCGCCGTTCCCGCTGATGCACGCGTGAGCCGCACGGTGACGGCGCGCGGCAGATCGTCCTCGAGGTTCGGCGGGATCGGCTGATCGTCCGGCCGGCCCACCTGACCCTCCGGCACGCCGAGGAATGACGAGGCGTCCATCGTCGCGACGACCTCGACGGAGTCGAAGTTCTCCGGCATCCGGCCGAGCCGGGAAATCAGCAGCCCGGCAACGGTTTCGTACGCGCCCGATTCCGGCAGATGCACGCCGGTGAACTCGGCGATCTCGTCGGGCCGCAGCGAACCGGGCAGCAGCCAGGTGTCGTCCACTCTGCATTCGGCGCGGCCGCCGGCGGGGTCGTGCTCGTCCTTGATCTCGCCGACCAGCTCCTCGACGACGTCCTCGAGGGTGAGAATGCCGGCCGTCCCGCCGTATTCGTCGGCGACGACGGCCATCTGCAGGCCGCGCTCCCGGAGCTGGTCGAGCAGGTCGTCCAGCGGCATCGACCCGGGCACGATCGGCACCGGGCACGGTCAGCTGCTCGACCAGCACGGTGGCGCGTTCGGCGGGCGGGATGGCGACCGCGCGCTTGAGGTGCACCAGCCCGACGACGTCGTCGGAGTCCTCCCCGGACACCGGGAATCGGGAATGCCCGGTCTCGACGGCGGCCGCGATCACCGTGTCCGCGGTGTCGTCGGCCTTGACGAACCTGACCCGCACCCGCGGGGTGAGCACATCGTCGGCGGTCTTGTCGGAGAACGAGATCGACCTGGCCAGCAGGCCGGCGGTCGGCTTCTCCAGGGTGCCCTGCGCCGCCGATCGGCGAACCAGCGAGTGCAGCTCGACCGCCGACCGGGCGGAGCGCAGCTCCTCCTGCGGCTCGACGCCGATCAGTTTCAGGACCAGGTTGGCGGCGCCGTTCAGCACCACGATCAGCGGCTTGAACAGCATCGTGGAGATCCGCATCGGGGTGATGACGGTCTTCGCCGTATCCAGCGGCTCGGCGATCGCGATGTTCTTCGGCACCAGCTCGCCGAAGACCATGGACAGCACGGTCGCGATGGACAGCCCGAGCAGCAGCCCGACCGATTCCGCGGTGATCGCTGACAGGCCGATGGCCTCCAGCGGCACCGCCACCAGCGACGCGATCGCCGGTTGCATGACGAAACCCAGCGCGAGGGTGGTGACGGTGATGCCGACCTGCGCGCCGGACAGCTGGGTGGACAGCGACCGGAGCCCGATCATCAGCGACTTCGCGCCGCTGTCGCCCTCGGCGGCCTGCTTGGCCACCGTCGCCCGGTCCACCGTCACCAGGCTGAATTCGGCGGACACGTACAGCGCGGTGCCGGCGATCAGGATCAGACCGACGACGACCAGGATCCACTCCGTGATCAAAAGGTCAGGGCTCCAGAAGAGATCGGTGGGTCGGTCGCTACCAGACGACGGTAGCCGATGACGGCGGAATCGTTGTGCGTGCCGATCGCTCGGATGAGCCGCCGCGATCGAGCTGATCACAGCCCGGCCCCGAAGCAGGTGAACGGTGCCGGATCAGAGTCGTCGTCGGTGGACCTCCGCGATCGCGCCGGCCAGTGCGATCGCCGGGGTCTGGCCGATCTTGAGCCGCTGGTGGTAGGCCGTCATGACGGACGCCGCGACCCGGTCGGACACCCGGCTGGTGCCGGCCACCACGGTGGCAACGCCGCTGCGCAGCAGGGCGGCGACCAGGCCGAGCGGCTCCCCGCCAGGACGGTCGTCGGTGCGACCGACGTCACAGCTGGACAGCACCACCTGCGACGGCAGTGCCGGATTCGGCGCGACGTCGTAGCCGTAGAGCAGGCCGTCGGCCAGCAGCACTCCGGAGAACAACGGGTTCTCCGGCTCGTGATGACCATGGGCCGCAATGTGCAGCAGGCCGCCGGCCGGGATGGCGTCCAGCACCGCGCGGCCGGTCGCCGCGGCACCGGTGAGCACCCTGGTTTCGGCGGAACCGGCGTACACAGCGGCGACGGTCTCGGCCTCGTTGGTGGCGTGCGGGACCTCCGGGCCGGCAACCGCGAGCACGCCGCGATGGTCGTGCCCGGCCGCCGCCCAGGCCCGGCCACCGCCGCCGTCACCGACGGACTCACCGAGACCGCGCGCCCGGCGAGGCCCGGCAGCAGCGCCCACGGCACGATCGCGGCCGAGCCGGCGGCGGCGACGATCACCGGGCCGTCGTCGACGAACGGCTGGATGGGGTCGACGATCGCGGCCGGCGACGGACTGCAGCCCGGACTGCAGGGACACCCGGGCCACCTTGCGCAGTGGCTCCAGGATGCGGTGGTCGGCCAGCACATTGAGATCGCCGATGATCCGCTGCAGCAGGTGTTCGAGCCCGAAATCAGGACCCAGATCGAGGTAGCGGGAGCTGGTCGCGGTGATCACCAGCGCATGGAAGTGGCCGTTGCCGCGGAACGGTGCCGCGATGCTGACCCCGCTGCCGCTGGCGGCCAGCATGCGCTGCACCTCGGTCAGGGTCAGCGGCCGGTTCACCGCACCGGTGCCGCCGGCCACCCATGATCGGGAGCGGACCCGTTTGCGGAGCTGGCTGACCGTCTCCTCCAGATCCGGATCGGCCGCTCCGGCCAGCAGCGCCACCCGCGCCCGGTAGGACGCCATCCGCAGCTGGCTCAGCTCCTGGGCGAGGACCCGATCCGCGGACGGGCGTACCGCCGAGAGCCGGGTGCTCGCGGCCCGGGAGCGCTCCAGCCACTGCAGGATCGCGGCCGGTGAGCGGGTGTGCAGCGCGGTCCGCAGACCGAGCCGGGTCAGTTCGACGCCGTGCACCGCGGACGCGGACTGCAGATCCTGGGAGCCGAACTTCGCCTGATAGGCGGCCAGTTCATCGAGCCCGCGACGGACGTGCGCGAGCCCGGACGACCGCCGGCCGCGGGCCAGGTCCAGTCGCGCCGCCACCACCCTGGTGTGCAGCTCGGTGGCGATCAGCGGCACCCGCCGAGCTCGATTGGCCTCGCCGTTGCCGGCGCCGAGGTCGGCCGCCGCCCTGGCCGATCGTTCGGCGGCGGTGAGGTCGCCGGCCTCCAGCAGCGCCTCGGCCTCCAGCAGTTTGACCGCCCTGGCGTCCTCGTACAGCCCGGAGTCCACCAGCTCGAAGACCAGGTCGGCGGCGCGCCCGGCGTCGTCCATGGCCCGGTCGCGGGGCACCGGCCGAAGCGACGAGCGGACGATCGATTCCGCGCGGGCCTCCATCACCCGGGCGGCCAGCAGATCCACGCCGATGACCGGCGGCGGCGTAGCTCCGAGCGGCTCGTCTGGACGCCGAACGGGCCGTCCGCGAGTGCCGGGCGACCAGATCGATCTCGGCCTGGACGAGCAGCGCATCGGCCAGGTCCACCTTCGATTCGCTCGGCCGTGAACACCTGTTCCGCCCGGTCGGTGAACTCCCGGGCCTCGACGAGCAGGCCGGCCGCGAGCAGCACCTTGGCCCGGTCGAGTGCCCTGATCCCGGCCCGGACCTCCGGCCGCACCTCGTCGGCGGTGCTCATGGCGTGCAGCGCGCCGGGGAGGTCGCCGGACACCCAGCGCACCAAGCCCGAGGGTGTGCGTGGCGATCACCACCGCGGCGTCCAGGCCCGCGGCCCGGCCCAGCCGTTCCGCTTCCTCGCAATCGGCCTGCGCCAGGTCGAGGCGGGCCTCGCCCAGATGCAGCAGCCCCCGCCAGAGCAGGGCGCGCACGAGATTGGCGCCCGGCTTGCTGGATGCGGACATCGCCTCGATGGCGGCGTCGAACTGTTGCTCGGCCGCATCGATCTTCCCGGTCCGGGCCAGCAGCACACCGCGGGACGCCTGCACGACGGGTAGTGCGGCCGGCCTTGCCCGTAACGCCGCGTCCAGTGACTCGGTCGCCTCCGGGATCTGACCGAGCTCGACCTGCGCATCGGCCATCGTCACCAGGATGCGGGAGCGCAGCACGGCGGTCTCGGCGTCGGGCAGGTGCTCGCGGCGCAGCTGATCAAGGGCGCGCGCGCCGAGCCGGAGTCCCGTTCCCGGCCGGCCGATGTCGACCTGGCCCCTGGCCTGCGCCCAGAGCGCGGCAGCCGTGACCGCCTCAACGTCGGTGCCGTGCCGGGCTCGGGGTTGGTGCTGCTGGGATTCGTCACTGGTCTGGTCACTGTTGGATCGGTCGCGGAGTGGCGGAGTGACCTGCCGATCACTCGTCGTCACGATTACAGCATCCTCGCCGGCGCTGCTGCCGACACCTCGGGTCGTTCGTTCGGTTGGTGTTCCCCTTGCTACAGCCCCGCACCAAAACAACTGAACGGCGCAGGCAGTCCGGTGTCGGCGCGCGCGGCGGCAACCGCCGCCGCCAGCGCCTCGGCCGGCGCAGCTCCCGGCAGCAGCAGCTCGTGGTAACCGACCATCGTCGCCTCGGCGACGGAGTCGGCGATCAGGCTGGTGCCGGTGACGACCGTCGGCACCCCGCTGCGCACCAGCGCCGCCACCAGGCCGAGCGGCTCGCCGCCGGGCCGTTCGTCGGTCTGCCCGACGTCGCAACTGGACAGCACCACCTGGCCAGGCAGGGACGGGTTCGGGGCGAAGTCGTAGCCGAACAACAGACCGTCGGCGAGTTTGACGCCGGAGAACAGCGGGTTGCCACGCTCGTGATGGCCGTGCGCGGCGATGTGCACCAGCCCGCCTGACGGGATCGCATCCAGCACCGCGCGACCGGTCGCCTCGGGCCCGGTCAGCAGCACGGCATCCCGGTGCAGTGCGGCAATCGCGGACGCCTCCTTGTCGCCGTTCGTCACCTCCGGACCGGCAACCACCAGCACGCCGTGTTCGATGGCTTGTCCGGTCGGCATGGCCCAGGCCGGCGACTGCCCTGGTGACCGATGACGACACCGTGACGGGCCGATTCTCCATGCAGGGCAACAACAACCACGGAACCGTCGCCAGCTCGCCGACCGCCGCGATCAGCAACGGACCGGATCCGACGACCTCCAGCACCGGAGCGAACGCGTCGGACAGCCGACCCAACGACGCAGCCATCGACCCGGCGGCCACCTTGGCCAGCCGGGCCGGGATTCGCTCGTCGGCCAGCAGGTCGAGGTCGCTCTGCAGCCGGTGCCGATACCCCTCGACCACGGCACGCTCGGCGAGCACCAGATGAGCCGCGCGATTGCGAGCTGATCACCAGAGCGTGGATCATGCCACCGAGGACGAAAAGCGCGACGACCCCGGCGTCCGGCCGTCGTTCGGCCAACAGCCGACGCACCGCGGCCAGACTGGGTGGTCGGTCGGCTCGTCCGGAGCCGGCAACCGTCCACGACCTGGCCCGGACCCTGCGCCGGAGTTCCGCGACCCGCCGCTCGGCGGCGGGATCGCGTTTGCCGGCCAGCAAGCGCCGCCCTGGCCTGTTCGTCCGCAACCCGCAGCGCACCGAGTTCCTCGGCCAGCAGCCGGATCGGCCGGCGGTCGGACGGCCGGGCAGCCGGGTACTCGCCGCTCTGGCCCGCTCCAGCCACTGCAAGATCGCCGCCGGCGATCCGGTATCAACGGCAGTGCTGCAGTCCGAGTCTGCCAAGCTCGCGGCCGTGGATCGACGCCGCCGATTGGAGGTCCTGGGAGCCGAACCGGGCCTGGAAGTCGGCCAGTTCGTCCAGCCCGCGACGGATCTGCGCAAGGCCCGACGTCCGGCGGCCGGCAGCCAATTCGATCCGACCGGACACCAACCGGGTGTGCAACCGCGTGGCCAGGCTCGAACTCGCATCGATGGCGGCGCGCTCGACGGTGTCGGTCGCCGCGGTCAGATCGCCGCCGTCCAACAGCGCCTCGGCAGCAAAGAGACTGGCCACTCGCGCTTGGTCGACAAGACCGACGGAGGCAAGATCGGCGGATAGTGCCGCTGCGTCGGCCGCGTCCGTGAGGGCGCGGCGCCGACCGCCGTGAGTGCGACGAGGTTCCAGCGAGCGATGTCCAGATTGGCCGGAGGCTCGCAAGGCCGCCTCGGCCCGCAGTTCGAGCAAACGTGCGGTCAATGTGGCCGGCACATTGCCACGGTGCTGATAGATCCGGGCCGCACGGCGAGCAAACCTGCGGGCACCTGGGCCGTCGCGGCTGAGTAGCTGGATTTCGGCCTTGACCAGGCACGCCTCCGCCAAGTCCGGCATCGCCTGATTGACCCGAAGGGCCGAGATGGCTTCGTCGACGAACTCTGCGGCCTCCACCAGCAAACCGGCGGACATCAGCACCTTCGCGCGATCCAGGGCGGGCACACCCTGCATTGCCTCGGGCGCCATCTCCGTCGCCGTGGTCATCGCGTCGAGAGCTTCCGGAAGGGCACCGGCTAGGAATCGGACGTAACCGAGGTTGTGTCGTGCCATCAAAACCACACCCGGTCGGCCGGCTTCGCGCGCCGCCTCCTCCGCGGCCATGGTGTCGCGTTGGGCGGCAGTGAGTCGTCCGCCCACCATGTGCAGGACGCCGCGATTCAACAACGCGGAGGCAAGATCACTCGGGCCCGCGCCCGGTCGAGCAGTGTCAGCGGTGACACTCGACAGCATTCTGACTGCCTGGTCGAGCGCGTCCAGAGCGCCCTTGTCGCCGCTCTTGAGCAGAACCAACCCACGAGCGGTCCAAACCGCGGCCGAACTCTTCGGATCAACGCGCAAAGCCTGGTCGAGCAACGCCAAGCCAACGTCGGGCCGACCGAGCTCCGATTCATAACAGGCAAGGGTCACCAGAATTTGGGCGTGGACCTCGGGGCCGGCCGTCGGATCGGTCGCAACGACTTGCAGGGCCCGCCTACAAAGCCTGACCGCAGCAGCCTGCCGACTATGGTCCCCGGCCTCTTGAGCCAACTTCCACAGCTCGGATGCAGACCGCCTGCGGTGTGGGTGAAGCGGCGGAGCTGGCATGACGGCATGACTCACCCCACCAGCATCACAGCCCGCGACTACCGCGTGCCACTCAGGCGTGGAAGGTGAACCAGATCTTTGTCCGCCTAGCGTCGCCGCAGCCTGGAGACCAGTTTCTGACGAGTCGGGACATCGATCGGGCCGGCCAGATCAGCGAGGAGGGCGAGGAACTTGCCGGCCAGAATCGGGGCGGCAAAACTTGTCCCGCTCCAGGTTGCGAAGCCTCCGGAGAACTCATCGGGGTCGATCGCGCTGCGGACCCGGCCGCCGACTTCGACAGATGCCGCCGCCGAAAGGCCACCCTGAATTCGAGTCGGCGCCGTCGACACCACGTTCGCACCGGCCGCCTGCGCGATGACCCAATCTCCATCGTTGGAGAAGAGGGCAACCGTGCCATCGGGGTTCAAGGCCGCCACTGAAACCAGGGCACACACGCCGTGACCGTCGAACGGTGGGTCGATTGCGAACGCCGCGGGGAATGACTTTCGCTTGGTGGCGTCGTTGCCCGCGGACGCGAAGGTCGTAATACCGATACTGGCTAGATCCACCAACAGCTTGTGTAGTCCCGCTGTGTATTGCTGATCGTCCTTGTTTTCCACGTAGTAGCCCAGAGACAGCACCAGGGCATCCGTGGCGGCAGGATTCTCACGCTGGTGCAGCGCCAGCGCGGTCAACTCGAGATCGAGCACATCCTCTGGAACCACGCCGTCCGCACCCATGACTCTCAGAACCGTGATGAGCGCCTCCGGGCAAATTTGGCGGAGTAGGCCGGCGATGAAGGTCCCATGACCGGCATGAGTGGCAAGGGAACCCGTCATCGGATCACTGATCGCCCCGGCGTCTTCTGGATCAGAGTCAATCGCCGACTGCACTGTGACATCGACGCCGACTTTGGTGCCGTCGGCCAGTTGCATCTGTCGTGCCACCTCGTCGTTCGGAGCCGCGAACCATGGGTGTTCACCCACACCGGTGTCCATGACGACGACCCCCGGGCGCCGAGCGACCTTCCGAGGCCGTGGGGCGGGCATGACCACCGCGACCGGCCCGTGGCCACCCAGGCCGGCCAGACCGTAGGTGCCGGTGGCTCCATTCCCGACGGTGAATGGGTTGCCGACCGTGAACGGATTTCCCACCGTGAACGGGTTTCCTACGGTGAATGGATTACCCACCGTAAACGGATTCCCGAGTAGTGCGGAGGAATACATCATGTGATCCAGACCAACCCTGCCCCTGAGCGCGTCGTTGCGGGCGCGCAGCCGCTGCAACACCGTCCAGGCATCGACGGGGGATGCAGGACCATCACCGGCCGGTTCAAGGAAGTACGGGAAAACCAGCGGCATCTTGAGCTCTGCTGCGGCCCGCAGCAGAGCCGCACGGCGGTCGTGTTCGCGATCCCGCTCGTCGCGATCGAACGGACCAGGGCCGGAACGACGCAGATCCAGTTCGGCGGCCACTTCATCGACTACTGAGATGATCTGGTCCGCATCGTCCCGATCCTCCGCCGTGATCATCAGGACGTCGCCCCGGTAGGCCGTTGCCTCAGGAGCTTGTTCCCCCGGCAGCCGGACGGCTGTCGCCGGATCCAGCACTCTTATTTCATACCGTCGATAGCTGTCGTCGGGCCTGCCGCCGGGTTGAGTCATGGGTTGCCTCCACATCGCGATTCGGCTGGGTTACGTGATGATGTTGATCATGACTTTGGCTGACCAAGGCTGTCACCCTCGGGGCGTCGACTCTACGGCTGGACGGACGATTGTTCGCAACAACTGGCGACGGACCCTTCTCGGCGTCGGGCCCTCGTGAGCTGACAAGGCGCGTAGGTACCGACCCGCCAGGATGGGTGTCGCAAAAGAGGTTCCACTCCAGACCGCAAACCCGCCTATGAAGCTGTCTGGATCGACCGAAAGACGACCGCCGAAGTCCAACGCCGGTGCCGCTCCACCATTCAGGGTGATGGGCGCGGTCGACACCACGTTCACTCCCAACGCCTCGGCGATCACCCACGGACCGTCGTTGCTGAACGCCGCGAGCGTGCCATCCGGGTTCAGGGCGGCCACCGATACCAACGGAAGCACGTCGGGTTCGCCGAACGCCGGGTCGACAGCGAATGCGGCAGGGTATGACGGTCGCGACGTGGCGTCGTTCCCGGCCGCTGCGAACACCGCGACACCGGCACGGCCGAGCCTGACCAGCAGAGCTTTCAGGCCCGAGGAGTACTCCACGTCCTCGACGGTCTCGTTGTAGTACCCGAGCGACATCACCACGGCGTCGGCCCAGCCGGGGTCGTCCAGCTGCTTGGCCAGCACCAGATCCAAGGCCCGGATCAGCATGTGCTCCGGCACTACTCCGTCGGTGCCCATCACCGGCAGCGCGACGATCTGTACATCCGGACACGCCTGCCGCAGCAATCCCGCGATGAACGTGCCGTGTCCGGCCCGGCTGCCCAGGGTGCCCGAGAGGGGATTGGTGATGGATTCGACCGCGGCTGGGACCCCGTCGTCTCGTGGGTAGGGGTGAATCTGGTCGCCGACGACGGATCCGTCACTCATCGCGAACTCGGCGACTGGCGGCTCGTCGGTGAACCAAGGATGTTCGCCGATCGCTGTGTCCAACAGCACGACCCGTGGACGCCCGCCGGCGGCTGGTCGCGGCGGCGGACCGACGAACGTGACCGGACCTCGGCCGCCGAAGCCGGGAACGCCATAGGAATCCAGGCCGACCCGGCCGTGACCGATCGCGAACGGGTTGCCGCCGACCTGCTCGGCCGATGTCAGCAGGTGGTTCAGGCTGACCGAATCGGCGACCGCCGGGTTGGGGTGCCGACGAAGCTCAGTGAGAATCGCCCATGGGTCTGGCGTGCCCGCTCGGCCCTCGAGTGGCTTGATTCGGACGCCCGCGGTGAAGATGTCTGCCGTTGGCAGCTGCCGGGCCTGGACGTGGGGAGCGGCCCCCGTCGGCTGCAGCCAGTCGGGACCGTCGAACCCGCAGTCCATCGGGTGCAGAGTCTCCTGCAGCGCCTCCGCGATCAGGAGCGCCATCGACGCGTCGGGCGCGGACACGATCAGGCCGTCCTGGTTGTAGGCAGTGGGCACGGTGGCCAGACCAGGCCGAGCGGGGTCAAGCAGCCGGGTTCGCGCAGGCATCGACCAGGCGGTACCACGGCCGAATGCGTTCCACGCAGGACCCGACACGGACTACAGATGCACGGCCGGCGTCACCACGGGCAACGTCAACGACGGATCGGAATCCAGGGTCGGGTGCAGCACCAGCTGCGCCGGACCCGCGGGCACGGCGTCGAAGACGAACCGCCCGGACTCATCGCACTCGGCGGTCAGCGTGTTGTCGCCCACCCGCAGTTCCGCGTGCAGCCGGCCGCCGGGCGCCGCCCAACCGTCCAAGCCGCACCGACCCGTCGCGCTGCGGGTTGACCACCACCATGACGGTCAGGTTGTCGCTGGCGAAGGTCACCCGCCGGGCGTGCTCGACCGATCGGGTGCCCGACGCGCCGGATACCGCGAGCTCGGACTCGACCAGCCTGGCGTACTCGGCGTCCAGGTTGTGCGCGTTCAGGCCGAAAAGCACCAGGTCCGGCAGCATCTCCGGCATCGGGTCGACCGTGTCGTAGATCGCCAGCAGGTCGGTGAGGATCCGCAGGTCGGCGCGATCCATCGGCTCGTTTGCCGGATCGAAGTCGTCGTCCATGCCGAGCGGGAAGCCGTCGATGTCGAGGTCGCCACCGAACCCATCGTCGGCAGAGTTGGCTTCACCGCTTCGATCGGGGTTGCCTCTCAATGCCGTCATGTCCAGTCTCCCCCGTCGAGTTGAGCGCGCAGCTTTGCCAGACAGCGCCCTCGTGTTGGACCGATGGATCCCACCGGTATGCCCAGATCCACCGCGATCGCGGCGTAGTCGGGTCGTGGTGCGAACGCGATCACCGCCAGCAGGCGGCGGCACCGTTCGTTCAATTCGCCGACCTTCTCCCAGAGCCTGCGCTGCTGGTCGGTCAGTACTGCGGTGTGCTCCGCGGACGGGGCACGGGGCAGGTCGTCGTCGGTCGGTTCTTCGTTCGACCGTTTGGCGCTGTTGGACCGTTCCCGCCAGGCCAGCCGGCGCAGGCTGACCGTCAGCCAGCGCACCACGGCCAGCGGATCGCTGACGCTGTCCTTGCTCCGGACCAGCGACAGGAACGTCTGCTGCACGACGTCCTCGGCCTCGGCGGCGGTCAGTCCACACTGCCGGGCGGTGTGCCAGAGCAACGGACTGACCAGCCGGACGAGCGTGTCGATCGCGCCGGGCACGCCCTGGCGGTACTCCTCGAACGCGGTCCCGGCGCGCACCACCAGGTCGCCGGCGTCCTGCCGGCGACGGGCCGGTGTTGCCTCGCCGGCGGCGGGTGCGCCGGACGCTGCCGGCGCCTGTCTGGGCCGGTAGTGCGATCGACCGACCCGGTCGGCTGCGCTGTCTGCGTTGCTGGAGATGTCTGCGAAGTGGTGCGCTGCTGGTGCGGGTGCTGACGAGCCAGAATCCGCGGAACCCTGTGTTGCGGTGGTAACGGTGCTGCCCTGATCGGCCACGATCACTCTTCGAGCCTCCCGTGCTGTTGCAGCGCCCAACCGGCCACATCCGGCAGGGCACGGGCGATGAAGCTGTGTCTCGCGCACGGGTCCTCCCGGATGTGACGGGTCGTCGTGGCGCTGGCTGGTGCTGTACCAGCAGCTTAGGGGTGACACATTCGCCCGGAAAGGACCTGCACCCCTCAGTCAGGCCTTACCGAACACCCAGCAGGACGCTGGCCCTGAGCAGGTGATACAGGTGATGCCAGAAAATTTTCGGGAAGATTTGCGAGCGGGTCACCACGCGCGTGGCGGGTCGTCAGGCCGGGGATTCGGGCGCTGCGCCGTCGGCATCGACCGGCGGCTCGGCCGGGAGCGTCACTGCGCTCGGCAGGTCCGCTGGCTGCTCGACCGGCGCGGGCCCGGCGAGCAACGCCGCCAGCTGCGCACCCTGCACCCGCCGGAAGGTCCGACCGGCCAGCGTGCGATCGAGCACCGCCACCTCGAGCTGCGTCGGCAGCAGCTCGCGCGGCGCGCCCTCGCCGGCGGTGCCCAGCGCCTTGACGGCGGCCGCGAGCGCGGTCGGCAGATCCCACCCGGCGGTGAAGGATGCGGTCAGCGCGGTGATCACCGGCTCGGTCGCGCCGCCCATCACCACGAAGCGCCGCTCGTCGACGATCGAGCCGTCGTAGGAGATCCGGTACAGCTGATCGGCGCCGACCGCGGTGCCGACCCCGCCGGCGCCGGCCCCGCTGACCTCGGCGACGCACAGCTCGACCTCGAACGGCTTCTGGTGCTCGGAGAAGATCGAGCCGACGGTCTGCGCGTAGGCGTTCGCCAGCCAGCGGCCGGTGACGTCACGCCGGTCGTAGGAGAACCCGCGCACGTCGGCCAGCCGGATGCCGGCGGTGCGCAGGTTCTCGAACTCGTTGTACCGGCCGACGCCGGCGAAGCCGATCCGGTCGTAGATCTCGCTGACCTTGTGCAGCGTCGGCGAATGGTTCTCGGCGACGAACAGCACGCCACCGGAATACGTCGTGACCACCACGCTGCGGCCGCGGGCGATGCCCTTGCGGGCGTACTCCGAGCGGTCGCGCATGAACTGCTCGGGTGAGGCGTAAATCGGCATCGTCACGGCGGGCGCGCTCCTTGAGGCGGGGGTCGATCAGCGGTCGGCGAAATCCTGACGTCTCTGGCTGCCCGCGCTAGCCGCCCGGCTTGAGCAGCCGGCCGGCGACGACGGCCTCGGCGACCGCGCCGACCTGCTTCGTCGGTCCAGCGCACCGCACCGTCCGGGGTGACCGCGACGACCACCGGGAAGATCCGGCGGGTCAGGTCCGGGCCGCCGGTCGCGCTGTCGTCGTCGGCGGCGTCGTACAGCGCCTCGACCGCGGCCCGCACCGTGCTGGCCAGATCCGCGCCCGGCTCGTACCGCTTCTTCAGCGCCGACCGGGCGAACATCGAACCGGAGCCGACCGAGTAGTAGTCGTGCTCCTCGTACTTCCCGCCGGCGATGTCGTAGGAGAAGATCCGGCCCGGCGCCGAGGTCCCCGCCGGCGACACGGCGGGATCGGCGCCGAACGCCGACGCGTCCTCGATGCCGGCGAACAGCGGCACCACGGCCAGGCCCTGCATGGCCATGCCGAGGTTGCCGCGGATCATCGTGGCCAGCCGATTCGCCTTGCCGTCCAAGGACAGCCGGACGCCCTCGATCTTCTCGTAGTGCTCGAGCTCGAGCCGGAACAGCCGCACCATCTCGACCGCGACACCCGCCGTGCCGGCGATGCCGATGGCCGAGTGCGAGTCGGCGATGAAGACCTTCTCGATGTCCCGCTGGGCGATGATGTTGCCCATCGTGGCCCGCCGGTCGCCGGCCATCACCACGCCGTCGGCGCAGGTCAGCGCGACGATGGTGGTGGCGTGCGGCAGCGCGCCGGCGAACGACTCGGCCGACCGGGCGCCCGGCAGCAGCTGCGGCTCGGCGGCGCTGAGGAACTCGGTGAACGACGCGTTACCCGGCCGCATGTAGGCGGCCGGCAACGCCGACACCGGCCAGTGACCGGCCGGCGAATCGGCTGTCACTGGCCGCCCTTCTGCACGTACGAACGGACGAAGTCCTCGGCGTTGGACTCCAGCACGTCGTCGATCTCGTCGAGGATGTCGTCGGTCTCCGCGGCCAGCTTCTCGCGGCGCTCCTGGCCGGCACCGCCGGCCGCGTCCGCGGCCTCGTCGTCGCCGTCCCCGCCGCCCTGCCGGGTGGTCTGTTCCTGGGCCATCTGTGTTCTCCGATCTGTCCGATCACGAAATTCGGGCCATTCCCGCCACTGCCGCGCTCACGACCACTCCGACGTGGAC
This sequence comes from uncultured Actinomycetota bacterium, assembly GCA_963695045.1. GTDB lineage: Bacteria > Actinomycetota > Actinomycetes > Mycobacteriales > Nakamurellaceae > Nakamurella. The sequence continues at coordinate 147,105 of CAVOFW010000011.1, read as the reverse complement.
TGACCGCTCCCGCGGGCCCTCGTCCCGCATTCGCTGGATCAGTGATGAATAACCCTCATTGGTCGCTGACCGCGACTTTACCCACGGGCACCGACAGTCCGGGCAGTAACTCCCCCGCGCCACCCCATCGCCGCACCGAACAGATCGACGCGACCCTACTTCCGGGTCAGCGCGTCGACCAGTTCGGTGGCGTCGGCGGCGGCGTCGAGCAGCGCGCCGACGTGCGCCTTGGTGCCCCGGGTCGGCTCCATGGTCGGGATCCGGACCAGCGAGTCCCGGCCGATGTCGAAGATCACCGAGTCCCAGGACGCGGCGGCCAGCCGGTCGGCGTACTTGGACGACGCAGCGGCCGCGGAAGTAGGCCCTGGTGTCCTCCGGCGGGTTCGTCATCGCGTGCAGCACGGCGTCCTCGGTGACCAGCGTCTTCATCGAGCCGCGGAAGACCAGCCGGTTGTACAGGCCCTTGTCCTTCCGGACGTCGGCGTACTGCAGGTCGACCAGGGCCAGCCGGCCGGCGCCCCAGGACAGCCCGTCCCGGCTGCGGAAGCCCTCCAGCAGCCGCAGTTTCGCCGGCCAGTCCAGCTCGTCGGCCAGGTCCATCGGGTCGCCGCCCAGCCGGTCCAGCACGCTGATCCACCGGTCCAGCACGTCGCGGGTCTGCTCGTCGACGTCGTCGCCGTACTCCGCGGCGACGTACTTCGCGGCCGCCTCGTGGTAGGCGCGCTGGATGTCCAGGCCGGTCATCCGCCTGCCGTCGACCAGCGGCACGGTGACCTTGAGCGTCGGGTCGTGCGAGATCTGGTGCACCGCGGCGACCGGGTGGGCCAGCTCGACGCCCGGCATCGGCCAGCTCGACTCGATCATCGACAGCACCAGCGCGGCGGTGCCGAGCTTGAGGTAGGTGGCGATCTCGGCCAGGTTGGCGTCGCCGATGATGACGTGCAGCCGGCGGTGCTTGTCGGCGTCGGCGTGCGGCTCGTCGCGGGTGTTGATGATGCCGCGCTTGAGCGTGGTCTCCAGGCCGACCTCGACCTCGATGTAGTCCGAGCGCTGGCCCAGCTGGAAGCCCTCGGTCTGCCCGGACGGTCCGATGCCGACCCGGCCGGCGCCGGTGAACACCTGCCGGGAGGCGAAGAACGGGGTCAGCCCGGTGATGATCGCCGGGAACGGGGTGTCCCGGCTGCACAGGTAGTTCTCGTGGGTGCCGTAGGAGGCGCCCTTGCCGTCGACGTTGTTCTTGTACATCTGGATCGGCTTGGACGCGGGCAGCGCGGCCGCCAGCCTGGCCGCCGCCTCCATCACCCGCTCGCCGGCCTTGTCGAACAGCACCCCGTCCAGCGGGTTGGTCACCTCGGGCGCGGAGAACTCCGGGTGCGCGTGGTCGACGTACAGCCGGGCGCCGTTGGACAGGATGACGTTGGCCGCGCCGATGTCGTCGACGTCGGGTTCCGCGGCCCCGAACAGCGCGGACAGGTCGTAGCCGCGGGCGTCCCGCAGCGGCGACTCGACCTCGTAGTCCCAGCGCGGCCGGCGGGCCCGCGGCGCGGCCACCGACGCCGCGTAGGCGAGCACGACCTGGGTGGACGAGATCACCGGGTTGACCCCGGGCTCGCCTGGCACCGAGATGCCGTACTCGACCTCGGTACCCATGATGCGACGCACAGTCATACAACGAATCTAGTGCGGCAGGATCAAGGACATGGAATCCGCACCGACCGCCGTGACGCGCACCACGGCCGGCGGCCCAGCGCGCGCCCGGTGGGATCGGTGGTTGCAGGCGATCACCGGCAGCCGGCGGTGGCGGGATCGGTCGCTGAGCGAACTGCTGGCGATCGACCGCGGCGTGCTGGTGCAGGCGCTCAAGATCGCCCTGTCGGCCGGGCTGGCCTGGGCGCTGGCCGGTTGGTTGCTCAGCTCGCCGTCACCGATCTGGGCGCCGATCACCGCGTCCCTGATGGCGCTGCTGACGGTGCGGGCATCGATCCGGGACGCCATCGAGAAGATCGTCGCGGTCGTCATCGGCATCGGGGTGGCGATCTGGCTGGGCGGGCTGATCGGGCTGCACGCCTGGTCGATCGCGCGTGATCGTCGCCGTTGGCTTCCTGATCGGCAAGGTGCTGCGGCTCAACGGTGGGGCGGCCGCGCAGATCCCGATCAACGGCCTGTTCGTCCTCGCCCTGGGAGCGGCCACCGACCAGGTGGGCCAGCGGTTCCTGGACACGCTGATCGGGGCGGGCGTCGCGGTGCTGGTGAACTTCGCCGTCGTGCCGCCGAACTACGTTGGCAGCGCCACCCGGTCCGTCGCCGCGTTCGCCGACAGCCTGGTCGGGGTGCTCGGGGTCATCGCAGGCGGCATCGCCTCGCCCTGGACCGCTCGCGCAGGCGTCCGGTTGGCTGCGCACCGCGCGCGAGCAGGGCCGCTTCGCCGGGGCGGCCGAATCCGACGTGGAGAAGGCCACGCAGTCGATGAAGCTGCATCCCGGCCGGGCGTCCTGGGAGAACGCGCTGGACCGGCTGCAGCAGGCGAACGACACACTGCAGATCGTCGAGGTGCAGGTCAGGACGCTGGCCAGGACGGTCCGGGACATCGCCACGAAGATGCCCGACCGGGACGGGCTCGCAGCCGCCGATGCCGATGGCCTCGGCGATGTTGACCGCGGCGTCCGACGCCATCGAGGCCTTCGCGCACACCCTGCTGCGGGCCGAGAAGGACGCCAAGGCGGTGGTCGCCGGCGGCGCCGCGCGTCGCTCCATCGCGTTCGCCCGCGCCAAGATCGCCGAGATCAACGCCGACCTCGGCGACATGCTGGCCGCGAACCTGGCGCGGGGAGTGTTCCTGGGCGCGCTGGTGGTGGAGACCGGCCGGATCCTGGACGAGCTGGACGCCGGGCTCGGCGCGATGGCCGAGGCGCCGGAGCCGGACGCAGCGGAATCCCGCGAGGTGCCCGGCGACGTGACTCACCGCCAGGGCAGCTCCGAGCGACGCCGCCAGTAGTCGCCGGGATCCTCCGCGATCGCGGTCAGCGAGCGCCAGATCCTCCGGCGAGAGAACGATCTCGCCGGCCCGCAGGTTCTCCGCGAGCTGCCCGGGTCCGGCCGGCCCGAGCAGCACCCGGTCCGCCCACGGCTGCTGCGCGGCCGCGGCCAACGCGACGGCGTCCGGCGTGGCGCCGAGCCGTGCCGCCAGGTTCCGCAGCGCGGGCGGCGGGTCGGTGACCAGCCGCCCGTTGGCCAGCGACTCCTTGACGATCACCGTGAGCTCCCGGCGGGAGGCCGCCCGCAGCGCCGGACCCGCGCTGGTTTCCAGCAGGTTCCAGGTGGCCTGCACGGCGGAGAACAGCCGGCCGCCCGCTCGGGACAGCTCCATCGCCCGCCCGATGACGTCGCGCCTGCCGCGGCCCGGAGGTCGAGAAGCCGACCGCGACACCGGAATCGCGCAGTCGGGCCAGCGCGTCCAGCAGCGGTCCGTCGTCGAACAGCGGGGAATCCAGCGTCAGCGAATGGACCTGGTACAGGTGCACCCGGGGCAGGGTGTCCGGGTCAGCGCCCATTGCGCCTCGAACTGGGCCAGCGAATGGTCCTTGACCTCGTGCACGTCGGCGTCCCGGTCCCAGTCGCCGACGTAGGCGTATCCCCACTTGCTGGACACCGTCGGCGCGCTGTCGGCCCACGACGGATCTTCGGCGGCGCGTTGCCGCCACCATTGCCCGACGAATTCCTCGGCCCGGCCGTAGGAGCGGGCGGTGTCGACCCAGTCGACGCCGGCCGCCGTCGCGGCGTCGAGCACCCGGAACGTGTTGTCCCGGAACGACTCGACGCCGCGGTCGGCGGGCAGGTCGGACTCGCTGCCGGTGTTGATGTACGCCGGCCGGCCGAGCACGGCGGTGCCGATGGCCCACCGCGCCCGGCGCGGCCGTCGCGTCCGATCCTCTGCTGGGCATCGCGAAGATCGGATCCGTCACCGGACCGATTGTGCCCGCCTGGGCCGGATGGGCCCTACAGGTACTGGCCGGTGTTCGACGCGGTGTCGATGGCCCGGGAGCCCTCGGACTGCTTGCCGGACACCAGGGTGCGGATGTAGACGATCCGCTCGCCCTTCTTGCCGGAGATCCGCGCCCAGTCGTCGGGGTTGGTGGTGTTCGGCAGGTCCTCGTTCTCGGCGAACTCGTCGATGATCGCGTCCAGCAGCTGCGCCACCCGCAGCCCGTTGATGCCGGTCTCGATGCGGGCCTTGATGGCCGACTTCTTGGCCCGGTCGACGATGTTCTGGATCATCGCGCCGGAGTTGAAGTCCTTGAAGTACAGGACCTCCTTGTCACCGTTGGCGTAGGTGACCTCCAGGAACCGGTTCTCGTCGGTTTCGGTGTACATCCGCTCGACGGTGTGCTGGATCATCGCGTGATGCAGTCGCGGCGGTCGCCGCCGAACTCGGCCAGATCCTCCGGGTGGATCGGCAGCTCCGGGATCAGGTACTTGGTGAAGATGTCCCGCGGCCGCCTCGGCGTCCGGCCGTTCGATCTTGATCTTCACGTCCAGCCGGCCGGGCCGCAGGATCGCCGGGTCGATCATGTCCTCGCGGTTGGAGGCGCCGATCACGATGACGTTCTCCAGCCCCTCGACGCCGTCGATCTCGCTGAGCAGCTGCGGCACGATGGTCGTCTCGACGTCCGAGGAGACGCCGGTGCCGCGGGTGCGGAACACCGAGTCCATCTCGTCGAAGAAGACGATCACCGGGGTGCCGTCGGACGCCTTCTCCCTGGCCCGTTGGAAGATCAGCCGGATGGTCCGCTCGGTCTCGCCGACGTACTTGTTCAGCAGCTCCGGGCCCTTGATGTTCAGGAAGTAGCTGGTGACCTTCTCCTCGCCGCGCAGCAGCGCGACCTGCTTGGCCAGCGAGTTGGCCACCGCCTTGGCGATCAGCGTCTTGCCGCACCCGGGCGGGCCGTACAGCAGCACGCCCTTCGGTGGCCGCAGCTGGTACTCGCGGAACAGGTCGGCGTGCAGGAACGGCAGCTCGACGGCGTCCCGGATCTGCTCGATCTGCCGGGTCAGGCCGCCGATGTCGCCGTACTCGACGTCCGGCACCTCCTCCAGCACGAGGTCCTCGACCTCGGACTTCGGCACCCGCTCGTAGGCGTAGCCGGCCTTGCTGTCGACCAGCAGCGAATCGCCCGGCTTGAGCGGCGATGTCCATCAGCGGCGCGGCCAGGTGCACGACGCGTTCCTCGTCGGCGTGACCGACGACCAGTGCCCGATCCCCGTCGAGCACCTCGCGCAGCGCGCAGACCTCGCCGACGACGTCGAACTGGCCGGACTCGACCACGGTCAGGGCCTCGTTCAGCCGGACCTGCTGGCCGCGCTGCAGGCTCTCGACCTCGACGGTCGGCGACACCGCGAGCCGCATCCGGCGGCCGCCGGTGAACACCTCGACCGAGCCCTCCGGGCCCGCGGACGAGGAAGACCCCGTAGCCGCTGGGCGGCTGGGCGAGCCGGTCGACCTCTTCCTTGAGCTGCAACAGCTGGGCGCGCGCATCGCGCAGCGTGACGACGAGCTTCTCGTTCCGTTCGGACAGCGCGTTGATCCGGTTCGAGGATTCGGTGAGCTGACGTTCCAGCGGCCGGGTGTCGCTCGGGATGATCGCCAGCCGGCGCCGGAGCTGCGCCACCTCGTCGTTCAGCACGCGGATCTGCGCGCTCAATTGCGCCGGTGTCTGTCGGTAACCATCTTCCGGGCCTGCGCCCTGATCGGCGGCGTCCGGCGAGTCAAAATCGGTCACATTGCCCTCCCCTCGAGTCGGAGCCCTGCAAAGAACAAGACTACCTGTGGCGTCCGACAGTCCCCGGGAAATAACCCCTCACGCGGTACGTGTGTTCGGCATCACGCCGACCTAGCCCATCCGACTGAACCCGCGACCCCGATCAGGCCACTGAGCAGGCACTTTCAGCCCTCCGGCTCGAGCCCAGATCGTGATCATCGCTCAGCGGACCGCGCCGACCGCGCGGTCGAACCAGATTGTTACCTCGTTGACACGAGGTCCAACACACGAAATCGGCGAGCGCGATCACCGTCCGCCGGACGTCGGCCGACGCTGCGGCCGCGGCGCGGTGACCCCGGGCGCCAGCCGACGGGCGGTCAACAGGAATGCCGTGTGGCCCATCATCCGATGCTCCGGCCGGACCGCGAGACCGACCAGATGCCAGGGCCGGTGCAGCGATTCCCACGCCGCCGGCTCGGTGAAACCGCCGTGCCCGCGCAGGTCCTCGGCGATCCTGGACAGCTGCGTGGTGGTCGGCACGTAGACGGTCAGCACCCCGCCGGGGACCAGGCTGTCCGCGACGGTCGGCAGCACCGACCACGGCTCGAGCATGTCCAGCACGATGCGGTCGACCTGGCCGACGTGATCGGTCATGTCACCGACGGTCAGCAGCCAGTTCGACGGCCGCTCGCCGAAGAACCGCTCGACGTTGCGGATCGCGTGGTCGGCGTGGTCCTGCCGGACCTCGTAGGAGATCACCCGGCCCTCCGACCCGACCGCCCGCAGCAGCGAGCAGGTCAGCGCCCCGGAACCCGGCACCGGCCTCCAGCACCGTCGCACCGGGAAAGATGTCGCCCCAGTGGATGATCTGCGCCGCGTCCTTCGGGTAGATCACCGCGGCACCGCGCGGCATCGACAGCACGTAGTCGGTCAGCAGCGGGCGGAGCGCCAGATAGGACGTCCCGACCGCGGACGTGACCAGGCTGCCCTCCGGCTGGCCGATCAGGTCGTCGTGCGCGAGGCCGCCGCGGTGCGTGTGGTAGGTCGCCCCCGCCTCCAGCACCACGGTGTACTTGCGGCCCTTGGAGTCGGTGAGCTGCACCCGATCCCCTGGGCCGAAGTCGCGGTTCACGCAGGTCCCTTTCTGTCGGGCGAGCGCCGGTTCAGCACGGCCAGGATGTCCTCCGCGCGCAGCACACCGGCCGGCCGGCCGTCATCGTCGATCAGCAGCATGGCCGGGAACGTGCCATCCCTGGCCCGCTGCGCGACCTGCGCCGGGTCGTCGCCGGGGAGCACGATCGCTTCCGGCGGGAACCGGACGGCCACCAACGATGCGGGCGCGCGGGGATCACGACCGGCCAACGCTGCGGCGGCCGGCACGTCGAGCAGTCCGCGGACAATGCCGTCGGCCTCGATGACCAGGACATCCCGCTGGGCCGCCGCCTGCAGCGCCGTGCCGACCGGGGTTTCGGTCGGCAGCAGGTGCACCGGGCGGGCCAGCGACCCGAGCGAAACCCCGACGGGCCATTCGGCGGAGCGCCGCGGCGCCCGTTCGGCGGCCGCGCCCACCGCGACGAACAGCGCCATAGCCACCGCGATCCCGGCCGGCAGCAACCCCGCCGAACCGGCATCGGCCACCAGCAGCACGGCCCAGCCGGCCAGCAGCGCGGCGATCACATACCCACCGATGACGGCCGCCGTGGTGCCGGCGCGGCGATTCCCCGAGACCCGCCAGACGCCGGCGCGCAGCACCCGGCCGCCGTCCAGCGGCAGCGCGGGGAGCAGGTTGAACACGGCGACCACCAGGTTCGACAGCGCCAGCAGCAACACCAGCAACCAGCCGAGCGTGCCGTGGGTGGTCGCGGTGAGCAGCAGCGCGACAGGCGCCCGCGATGACCGCCGAGACGGCCGGCCCGGCGCTGGCGATGATCGCCTCTTCGCGCGGCGACCTGGGCACCCTGGCCAGCTCGGAGACCCCGCCGAGCAGATACAGCCGGACTCCGACGACCGTCATGCCGAGCCTGCGGGCCGCCAGGCAATGCCCGAGCTCGTGGGCGAGCACGCTGGCCCCCAGCGCCACGCCGAGCACGACGGAGACCGCGACGGCCAGTCCCGTGCTGGTGCCCGGGACGACCTGTGAGATGACGGGAACGCCCAGCGCGGCGATGACCGCGACGGACAACACCCAGGACGGCGCCACCACGATCGGCACCCCGCCGATCCGGCCGAGCGGGAAGCCGCGCGCCGGGTGCCGGCGCGCCGCGCCCGTCCCGGCCCCGGTGGCATTCATTCCCGAAGGGTAGATGCCGGGCCCGACAGCGCCCGCAGTGTCGACGGATCGCGGGGCCACGACCGTGCAGTGGGCCGGGCCACGCCGTGGCGCCGGCACTCGTTGTCGGTGCCCTGACCTACCGTGGCAGCCATGACCACCTCGATCGCCGTCGACCCGGCTCCCGGCTGGGCCGCCGGCCCGCCGGCGACCGCGGAGCCGACCGGCGAGAGTCGCGCCGGCGAGAGTCGCGCCGGCGACGAGAGCGAGGTCCGGCCGCGGCGCCCGCTGGCCCTGTCCCCGTCCCGGGCCAGCGACTTCAAGACCTGCCCGTTGCTCTACCGGTTCCGGGCGGTGGATCGGCTCCCGGAGCCGCCCAGCGCCCCGGCCGCCCGCGGCACCCTGGTGCACAGCGTGCTGGAGCAGATGTTCGGCCGGCCGGCCGACGAGCGGACGCCGGATCTCACCGCGGCGCAGGTCGGTCCGCTGTGGGATCAGATGTCCGACGAGCATCCCGAGCTGCTGGGCCTGCTGCCGGCGGAGGAGCTTGCCGGCTGGCTGCGGTCGGCCCAGGACCTGGTGCGGACCTACTTCACCCTGGAGGATCCGAGCCGATTCACCCCGGAGGCCTGCGAGTTCGCGGTCGAGATCGAGGTGGCCGACGCGGTGCCGCTCCGCGGCTATCTCGACCGGCTCGACCTGGCGTCGACGGGCCAACTGCGGGTCGTCGACTACAAGACGGGCCGCTCGCCGGATCCGGACTTCGAGGCCCGCGCGCTGTATCAGCTCAAGTTCTATGCGCTGATGATCTTCCGGCTGCGCGGGGTGGTGCCCGCGCAGCTGAAGTTGATCTACCTGGCCGACGGGATGTCGTTGACCTACGCCCCGACGGAATCCGAGCTGATCAGCTTCGAGCAGGGTGTCTCCGCGCTCTGGCAGGCGATCACCAGGGCGCTGAGCACCGGCAACTTCCCGCCGCGGCCGAGCGGGATGTGCCGGTACTGCGCGCATCAGGCGTTGTGCCCCGAATTCGGTGGGACGCCGCCGCCGTATCCCGGCGCTCCGGGATTTGCCGGCGCGGCGGCGCAGCCGCCCGGTACCGGACGACGACCCGCCAGCCCCGGGCGCCGTGACGTTGGATGTGGCGGTGGACATCTGAGGTGGCTGAGCTGACTTCTGGAGCGGCACAGCCGCGCTACAGCCGGCAGGACCTGATGTCCGAGGCCAGGATCGCCTTGGCGCCGAGTTCGGCCAGTGCGTCCATCACCGGGTTGACCTCGTCCCGGCGGACCATGGCGCGGACCGCGCGCCACTGCGGGTCGGCCAGCGGGGCGACGGTCGGCGACTCGAGCCCGGGGGTGATCGCGGTGGCCCTCGGCAGCAGTTCAACCGGGCAGTCGTAGTCGAGCATCAGGTACTGCTGGGCGAACACCACGCCCTGCAGCCGGCTGGCCAACTGCTTGGCCGCCGCCGACACCTCGCCGTTCATCCGGGTGAGCAGCACCGCCTCGGACGCGCAGATCACGTCACCGAAGGCGACCAGGCCGTGCTGGCGCAGCGACCGGCCCGAGTCGACGACGTCGGCGATCGCGTCGGCCAGACCGAGCTGCACCGAGATCTCCACCGCGCCGTCCAGCCGGATCACCTGCGCGGCGATGCCGTGCGCGGCCAGGTCGCTGCGCGCCAGGTTCGGGTACGACGTGGCGATCCGCTTGCCGGCCAGGTCGGACACGTGCCAGTCCTGGTCGGCCGGGCCGGCGTAGCGGAACGTCGAGTAGCCGAACCCGAGGCTGATCAGCTCCTGCACCGGCGCGCCGGAATCGGCGGCCAGGTCACGGCCGGTGATGCCGAGGTCGAGTTCGCCCGAACCGACGTAGACCGCGATGTCCTTGGGCCGCAGGAAGAAGAACTCGACGTCGTTGGCCAGGTCGAGGACGGTCAGGTCCCGGGACTCGTGACGCTGCCGGTACCCGGCCTCGCGCAGCATCTCGGCGGCGGGCTCGCTGAGCGTGCCCTTGTTGGGCACGGCGACTTTCAACACAGTAATTCTCCTTAGCGGTGCCCGGTCGGGGCGGGTGCGATCGGTTCGACGGGAGCGAACAGCGGCAACGCGGTCTGGCCGGCACGCTGCGATGCACGCGGCATCGCGGGCCGAACCGGGCCGCTACAGATGCTCGTACACCTGCTCCAGGCTGATGCCGCGGCCGATCATGATCACCTGCGCCCGGTAGATCAGCTGCGAGATCTCCAGCGCCAGGCTGTTGTCGTCCTCGTGCTCGGCGGCCAGCCAGACCTCGCCGGCCTCCTCGAGCAGCTTCTTGCCCTGGGCGTGCACCCCGGCGTCGAGGGCATCGACCGTGCCGGAACCGGCCGGCCGGGTGACGGCCCGGTCGGTGAGTTCCGCGAACAGGGACTCGAACGTCTTCACGGGGAGAGATTGTCGCAGAGATTGACACTGCGCCGGCGCAGGCTTCTGCCCGCCGGCCGGGCACCGTGTTCACGATCCAGGCGTCGGACGTTTCCGCGGTAACGACAAATCGGACAAATCGGCCCTTGCCGCGACCGCGCGCGGCTTACCGGCTCAGGTACACCGACGCCTCGCTGGTGTACGGCGCGAAGGTGAACGTCTCCTGCAGGTACAGATCAACGGTCGCCGCGGTGTGCTGCAGGTAGCCGATGCTGATGTCCTGACCGATCGTCAGCTCGTAATCACCGCCGCGGGTGCTGAGCAGGTAGCCGCCGCGCAGCGCCGGCGCCCAGATGATCCCGTCCGGCACCAGGCGGTTCAGCTGCTCCAGGATCGGATAGCCGTGGTCGCGGGTCTCCGCGACCGCGGTGTACGCGTCGGCGTCCAGCACCAGCGCGTAGGGGCCCTCGACGCCGGCCAACCGCAGCCCGGAGAGCGCCTGCGCGACCGCATCCGGGTAGCTGCGGGCGTCGGCCGGCAGCGTGATCGGCGGGTTGCTGGTGGTCTCCCGGATGCCGGCGATGGCGGCCGCGGCGTACCCGTCGAACACCGCCCGGTCCTCGGTGTGCGCGATGGTGGTGGCCGCGTCCTTGACCGGCTGCCAGTCGGAGTCCTGCGAGCCGCGGGCCACGTCGTCGATGGCCGCACGATCCAGGGTGAACGGCACCCTGATCTCGACCAGCGGCAGCACCCCGCGGGACCGGGCGACCAGCCCGGCCGACGGCGCCGCGATGTCGGTGACGTGCCCGGTCGTCACCGCCGCGAATTCGAACCCGAGCGGACCGGTGACGTCGACGACCCGCCGCGCGGCGAGGTTGCGCTTGACGGTGCGCGACGCCTCCTCCTGGATCTGCGCCCAGGCGCCCGCCGAGATCGGCGCGAGCGAGCGGTACAGGTTGTTGTCGGCCGTTTCGCCGCTGCCGGTCATTGTGATTCTCCCTTGAGGCTGCCGATCGCGAGCGATCCGTCACTGGGTGATTGCGTGATGTCCTCGTCCGCCAGGGACTCGAGCAGGTCCAACGAGGGGACGAAGAACAGCGACCCGGTGACGGCCGTCGAGACGTCCAGAATCCGGTCGTAGTTGCCGGGCGGCTTTCCGACGAACATGTTGACCAGCATCTGCTCGGTCACCGCGGGTTCGGCGGCGTAGGCGATGTAGTAGGTGCCGTATTCGCCGGCCCCGGCGTCCCCGAAAACCATGTTGTCGCGCAGGATGTCGTGTTCGACGCCGTCCGCGTCGAGGATCGTGTTGAGCGTGACGTGGGAATTGTCCGGCCGGACGTCGTCGTCGATCTCGATGTCGTCGATCTTGGTGCGGCCGATGACCCGCTCCTGCTGTTCCGTGCTCAGCGCCTGCCAGGCCGCCAGATCGTGCAGGTACTTCTGCACGATCACGTAGCTGCCGTTCACGAAATCCGGTTCGGTGCCGGCGATCAGGGCGGCCGCCGCGGCGCCGCGGCCGGTCGGATTCTCGGTCCCGTCGACGAAGCCGAGCAGATCCCGTGCGTCGAAATACCGGAACCCGGTGACGTGATCCTCCACGGTCACCCACGGCCCGATGGCGGCCATGATCTGCCGGCTCAGCTCGAACGTGAGGTCGGACCGTTCGGCCCTGATGTGGAACAGCACGTCCCCGGGGGTGGACGGGGCGTCATGCACGGCCCCTTTCAGCGCCCGGAACGGGTGCAACCCGGCCGGCCGCGGCGACCCGGCCGGCCTGATCCGGTCCCAGTACGCCGATCCGAATCCCACGACGCAGGACAGCATCGCCGACGATTGCCGGAATCCGACCGCCCGGACCAGCCCGTTGACATCGGAGACGACGTCCCGGACCCGCTGCGCCGCACCCGGCCGATCGTTGACGCTCACCACCAGGAAGACGGCGGACTGGCTGAGCGCGAGCAGCACCGACTGCGCCTCCGGTTCGTCGATCGCCCGGTCGAGATCTGCCATGGCTGCGAGTATGTCGGATCAAGGCGAGCCCAGCGACAGCGGGCCACGACGCGATTCGGGGCAACGACGGCGTGATCAGTCGGCCCGATCGCTCAGCACCCCTGATGGTGTGCGGCAGGCGCCGGCGGTCCGGCGGCTTCCGATGTCGGCGCGACCTGGGCATTCGCGGGCGCAGTCACCGCGGGAGCGGCCGGGACCCCTGCTGCGGGACCACTTGCGCGGGGACCGACGGTGAGACTGCCACGGTAGGTGGTCTCGATCCCACCGCCGACCGGCCGGTCCCGCATGGTCAGTAGTCCGCGGGCGCCGGCGAACGCGCCCGAACCGGCGGTGATCGGGTGCACGCAGCCGCCGGCGAGTTCGGAGAAGACATCCGGTAGCAGGGCCGGGTCGAATTTGATCCACAGCGCGTAGTTGAACGTCATCGAACCGGTCGGGTCACCGTGACAAGCATTGTCGCCGTTGCGATCCAGACAACCGTCAAACCGTTCGGCGCCGGTCTCGAAGTAGAACGGCGACCTGAAGTCGCGGCTGAACCGATCGGTGACGACCCAGTCGCCGACCAGGCCGGCCCGCCCGGCATCGGACCGCATGGTGAAGAAGTCGATGGAACCGTTGACGGCTTGTTGGGTGCCCCGAACTTGGACCGTTCGCGGCAGCGACCCGCCGCCGGCGCCGGCCGGTCCCGCGCCGATGACGGCGGTCGCGCAGACGATCGCCGCGATCAGAGCCGTCTTACGCACGGCACTGTTCATCTCGAACCTCCTGGATCCCGGGTGTTGCCTTGACTGGCCTTGGCCTCGAACTGTGCTCGAAGCCGCTGGAGGTTCCCTGGAGCGCCGCTGGACGGGAGACTGCACGGGTGCGGGTCACATTTGGCGTGCTGGGGCCGTTGGTGGCGTTGGTCGACGGCCGGCCCGCGCGGCTCGGTGGCCCCCGGCAGCGGGCCGTGCTCGCCGTTCTGTTGCTGCGCGCCGGTCAGGTGGTGCCGCCCGCCGTGCTGGTCGACGCCGTGTGGGGTGAGGAACCGCCGGCCTGGGCCGGGAACCTGTTGCAGGGCTACGTTTCTGGCCTGCGCAAGGAACTCGGCCGGGAATCCATCGAGACCTGCGAGCCGGGCTATCGGATGACGGTGGCCACCGACGCCCTGGATTTACGCCGGTTCGAGAGGCTGGCCGCCGACGGGAACGCGACGCTCGGGCACGGCCGGACCGAACACGCCCTCGACCTGCTGCGGTCCGCACTTGACCTCTGGCGCGGTCCGGCACTGGCCGACATCCAGGGGGCCGGCATGCTGCCGGCCAGCGTCGCCCGGCTCGAGGAGATGCGTCTTGCCGTCCGCGAGCTCCGCGCCGACGCGCAGCTCCGCGCCGGGCAGGCTCGGCTGGCCGCGACCGAGCTGGCCGTGATCGTCGATGATTACCCGCTCCGCGAGGAACCCCGAGCACTGTTGATGACGGCGCTGTACCGCTGCGGACGGCAGGCCGAGGCGCTCGAGGTCTTCCGCCGGGGCCGCGACGCCCTGGTCACCGAATTGGGCATCGAACCGGGCGCGGCGCTGCGCGACCTGGAGCAGGCGATCCTTCGGCAGGACGAGGCACTGCGCGGCCCGACGGATCGTCCGCCCGGGGCGGCTGTTCCGGACCGAACGCCGCTGCCAGGCTCGGTACCCGTGCCCGACCGACGGCAGCGGACGGTGCTGGTCGCGGCCCTGGACACCGATTCACTGCCCGGGTTGATCGACCTGGCCGAGCCGTTGGTGCGGGGCGGGGAGGGCGGCGAGCTGATCCTCGCGACGACCGTTCGCGACGTCTCCGTGCTCGCGGCGACGGTCGCCACGCTGCGTACCCACCGGACCGAACTCGATGACCGCGGCGTGAGCTGCCGGATCGCGGCGTTCACCTCGCTGACCCCCGGTGCGGATCTGGCGCGGCTGGCCAGCGAGCAGGACGCGGCACTCCTGCTGGTGGACGCCCCGGACGGACTGCTCGAGGACGCCAGGCTGATGACGGTGTTGGAGTACGCGCCCTGCGACGTCGCGGTGCTGGTCCCCGGACCTGCACGTGACGGCCCGGTGCTGGTGGCGTTCGCGGGTGCCGACCACGACTGGGCCGCCGTCGAACTCGGTGCCTGGTTCAGCTGCCGGACCGGAGCGACCCTGCTGCTCGCCGGCGCCCTGTCCGGAAATGGCCGCGACGCCAGCCGGCTGCTGGCCAATGCCTCACTCGCCGTGCAGCGGGCGCTCGGGGTGGCTGCCGAGCCGTTGCTCATCGAACCCCAGCCGGATGCCCTGGTCGCGGCGGCCGGCGGCGCCCGGCTGGTGGTCGTCGGGTTGACCGAGCGCTGGCGGCACGACGGCGTCGGCAGGGCCAGAACGGCGCTCGCGACCGCCGGCACCCAGCCGACGGTGCTGGTCCGTCGGGGCATGCGCCCCGGCGGGCTGGCGGCCCGCGACCCGGGTACCCGCTACACCTGGACCGTCGCCGGGCTCGGCTGAGCAGCGACGCCGCTAATGGCGGACGGAAATTCCGCCGGCCGGGGCCCCGGCTACCGGGCCCAGGGCGGTAGCGGACCGGGGCTGCATGGCTGTGCCCCGGAGCCGGGCTGATAGGTCGCCGGGAGAACTCCGCCGAGCGTCTGATCGACATCGGTGGCCGTTCGGATGAACGTCCCGTTGCCGACGTCTCCGAGCCTGGTCAACGCCGTCGAGACCACCGCCGCCCGGTTGCTGTCCAACCGCACCCGACCGGAGACGAGCTGGGTGTCCAGCGAACCGAGCACAGCTTGTAATGCGACGCCGTCTACGCCGCCGGTCTGCTCCAGCGCGGCCATGACGACCTCCACCCCGTCGTGGTTCTGCACCACAAATGGCTGCATGACGTCGGTTTCGGACGCATCAGGAAAGTTCTTGGCGGCGGTCGCCCGGTAGCGTTCGCTCGCCTCGGTCGTGGTCGCCGGCACCACGGTGACCACCCGCTTCATCTCATCCGGTAGTGCGGTGAGACTGTTCAGGTCGTTCCACGCCCCGGGGCCGAGCAACAGCGACGACTCCAGTGGCAGTCGGCCTCCGGCGAACTCGGCGAGCGCCTGCGGCGTCTTCCCGAACGGGGTGAAGAACACCGCCACCCCGTCGGCGTCCGGCACGGACGGCGGCTGCAGGTCGGGCGACATCTGGAATTGGCTGGCCCGCCCGCCCAGGGCGCAGAACTCCGCGAGGAACGCGGCCGCACCACCCCAGCCGGCCTCGTCGTCCTCCGCGACGACGACCGCATGACGCCAGCCGAGGTCCTCGAACGCATACGTGCCCAGCCCCGCGACCTGCTGCGACAGGTCGGCGGCGAAGCGGAAAACATTCGGCGCCGGGTCCCCCAGCGTCACCTCCCGATCACCGGGATTGCTCACGACGAAGGTGACGTTCGGATATTTCCGGGCGACGTCGCGGAGCACCAAACCGTCTCCCGGGTAGGTGCCGCCGACGACCGCATCGACGTGGGACACCTCGACCAGCAACCGGGCCTGCGCGATGACCGTGCTGTACTCGCCGCCCTCGATGCAGCCCGGGACGAGCTCGACCTGACGACCGGCCACCGTCGCCGGCGTGACGCCGTCGACGGCGCCCGGCCCGCGCAGTGTCGAGCCGCGTTCCAGGAAGGGAATCTCCGCACCGGTGAGCGCGGATTCCTGCAGGCTGCGGAAGGAGCCTTCACAATCGGCCAGCACGCCGATCCGGAATGGCGCCGGGTCGGCGGTGCAGCCCTGCAGCAGTGGGGCGCCCAGCAGCAGTGACGCACAGACAGCTCGGCACCATTTACCGCGCATGGGTCGTCACCCACACTCCACGCTGGTCGACGGAAAGCTCGTGCGGAACTCCGCCGACATCGACGGTGGCCACGGCCTGGCGGGTGCCAGGGTCGATCCGCGAGACCGTGCCATCGATGGAGTTGGCCACCCACACCGCGCCCGCACCCACCGCCACGCCGGCCGCGCCCCGTCCGACGGTCACCGGTGCCAGCAGCCTGTTGTCCGCCGCGGTGATCGGTACCACTGCGTCGTCCAAGGGATCGGTGATCCACACCTGTCCGTTACCGACCGCGATCGAGCGCGGCGGGAACGGCAGGTCGATGATCGCCTGAGTCTGTCCGGTGAGCATGTCCAGACGCCAGAGCCGCCGGTCCACCGCGTCACCCAGAACCCACACCGAGCCGTCGCCGACCGCCAGTTCGCGGAACTGGACCCGGGTCGTGGTGTCCAGCCGCGGGTCGGCATAGGGCACCAGGACCGTCGCAACCTCCCGCAGCTGCCCGCCGTCGGTGTTCAGCCGATCGACGAACGGGCACCCTGCTGCCCACAGCACACCGTCCCCGGAGCCAACCGCGCAGGCCAGCAGGGTCAGCGCCGACTCCCGCTGGCCGGTTCTGGAATCGTGCCGCGAGACGTTGCCCGAAAACAGCTCTGGGCCGTCCGATGCGACGTAGACATCGTCTCCGACGACGGCCAGGTCGCGAGGCTCGCCGGGTGAGGAGATACGTTGCAGTGCACCGGTTTGAAGTTCGTACCGCCAGAGGACACCCTCCCGGAAGTCCGCCATCCAGACCCCGCCGGGTGCGCTCGCGACCGCGGACGGGTAGCCGGGGACCGGCGTGTGCGCGGTCACCGCGTTGCTGACGGGATCGATCAGCACGAGGGAACCGGTGGGCGGCGCGGCCGGTTCGGTGGCCCATGGGCGCACCAGCAGGACCGCGACGACCGCCAGCACCGCGACGATGCCCACCGCGGTCAGCAATCGCCATCGACGGCGGGCGGCCGGCTCGGTGAGCCCCAGCGCGGCGCGGGCCTCGTCGACCAGGGCGGTGCAGCTGTCCTGCCGGTCGGCGGGGTCCTTCGCCAGCCCGCGGGCCACCACCTCGTCGATCGCCCCGGGCAGCTCGGGACGCAGCGCCGTCGCGCTCGGCGGATCCTCCTCGAGGTGCGCGAAAAGGGTTGCGACATCTGTGGTTCGGCGGAACGGCAGCTCGCCGGTGAGCATCTCGAAGAGCATGCAGGTCAACGCGTACAGATCAGCTCGGCCGTCGACGTCGTCGCCCCGCACCTGCTCAGGAGCGACGTAGCCGACGGTCCCGGCAAGAGCGGCGTCGGCGGCGCGGGCCGGATCGCCGACCGACCGGCTCAGACCGAAATCCGTCAGGTAGCAATGTCCGCGGGCATCGACCAGCACGTTCGACGGTTTGACATCCCGATGCACCAGGCCCTGCTGGTGTGCGGCGTCCAGCGCGTCGGCCGTCTGGGCGGCGACCTCGACCACCCGGTCCAGCGCCATCGGGCCCTGCCGCAGCTCGGCGCCGAGATCTGTGCCGTCGACGAACCGCATCGCGATGAAGACGTGGCCGTCAGACTCTCCCGCGCCGTACACCGGGACGACGTTCGGGTGGTCGAGGCTGGCCGCGAGTTGCGACTCCCGCATCAGACGGGCCCGGAACGTTGCGTCTGACGCGTAGTCCGGGGACAGCAACTTCAGCGCGACGTCCCGCTGCAAACGCTCGTCGCGGGCGCGGTACACCTCGCCGGTGCCGCCGCGGCCGGCCAACTCGAGCACCCGATAGCCGGCCAGCGTGCCGCCGGCGACCACCCGGCCGTCGAAGCTCATGGCACCCCCAGCCGGACGATTTGTCGGATTCAGTGCATGCCGGAACGGATGGCACCGCAAGCTGAAATGCCCGTCCGCCGATGTCCGGTCCGATCCTGCCCGCCGCCGCTGGGGACTGGGTGGAGCTTCGCTGGAAGCGAACCGTTACCTCGGGCAGGGCCCGGAGGTCGGCCGATGGTGCCGATCACCGTGCCCTGCCGCGCGACCTCGCCCTCGGTGACGGCGACGGTGACGGTGATGGTGATGGTCCCGGACGTCGGCGCCGCACCTCCTGGTCGACCTTGTCCACCGCCACCTCCAGTTGGTCGTTCCGCGCGCCTTCGGACCGCCGGGCGTTGCCCCCGGCTCGTCTCATTAGGCTCGGGGCACCGCAGGAGACCGGCGTTGATCAGAGGGGACCGTGTCGATGACCGATCCATCCGACGACGCCGAACCCGCCCCACCGGCCGGTTCGCCGACCCCGACCATTGCCGACCACGACGGCGGCGTCGCCCGCCGGCTGACGACCCGGTGCCGGATCGCGGCCTCCGTGCTGCTGGTGTTCGCCGTCGGTTGTCTGCTCATCGGCGTCCTGAACGACCTCACGACTTCGACGGCGCTACTGCTCCTGCTCGCGGCCGGCGCGATCGCCTGGGCGGCGATGCTGTTGCGGCGGGCCGCGTTGTGGTCGTCGGTGGCCGTTTCTCCGCTGCCGAGTTCGCGCGGGCATCTCGAATTCGCCGGGCATCGAGGCGGTCGTTGGGCCGCCGAAACGGCTGTCCCCTGGGGTTCCGGGAGCACCGGTGAAACGCCGCCTCGGCGCGAAGGTGGTTCCGATCCACGCCGAGGTCGACCCGCAGCCCGGCGGTGGAGCGCTGGTGGTGCACGCCAGGGCGGATGGGCTGGAGTTGGCCGCCGGTGACGGCGTTGAGGCGTGGCCCGCTGCTGGAGTCGCGCTCGGGTCGGCGGGGCCGGGTGGTCCCGCTGCTGCGGCGCCAGCCCTTCGTCGCTCCTCGGCAAAGGGCACGTCCGGGCGGTGGGTGCTGTACCGAGCCGCCGACGGCGTCGTGTTCCTGGCGACCAGCCGGCTCTCCGACACGTGGTGAACCCTGCGCGGCACGGCTGCAGGTCGACTGTCCGTAGATTGTTCCGACGCCCGTCACGCCGCTCTGAACAGGAGGTTTTGCGCCGTTGTCTTCCATTTTCTCGGCCCCGACCAACGGCAGGCCCTGGCTGATCCGCACCGATTTCGGCGACCAGGCCGGGTGGGAGGCGTTGTCCGTCGCAGCGGCAGTTGACCTTTTCCACGAGGAGGATCCCTTGCCGGAAGACGCCTTTGGGTTGGTCGACGATCCGGAGTTCGAGGGACTGACCGCGGACGGCCTGATCAGCCTCGAGCCGAACCCGCACGAAACCTATTTGCTGGTTGACCACCTCACCATGACCCATCCGGAGCACCCAGTCCTGGCGGTCGATGTGAGAGACCAGCCCGGCCGGTCGTTCCGGCTCATCCCCGCCGGGGTGTCGGGCTTCGCCGCGAACATGCTGGTCGGCAACCTGGACTTCGCCGATTTCGCCGATACCGTCGGCGATGACGGGATCTGGCGCACGTCCGGCCCGGATCGGAACACGCCCGATCCGCCGAGGGAGCGACGACCGGTTGCGCCGCCCGGGCCCCAGCGCGTCGAGGACGGGGGGCCGGTGGACGTCCGGGTCTCGGTCCCGGAGGACGTATTTGCCCGCAAGATTCCCCTTCGCTTCGGCCAGCAGCGGCCGCCGGATCAAGAGTTGCCACAGTAATGAACCGCGTTTGTTGGCCGGCCCGCTACCCCGGTACATGCCCCGGCGGCCAAGGAATCGTGGGCGTGCCGATCTCCCAGTGGTGACCGAACGGGTCCTCGATCCGGCCGAGCCGCCAGCCGTGCTCGTCAGCCGCCGGGTAGACCAACCGCGCGCCGGCCTCGACGGCCCGGGCGATCACCGCGTCCGGGTCCGGGTCGACGAGCAGCATGCGCACCGTCCCACCGCCCAGGGTGTCGGGGCTGAAGTTGAGGTTGGCCGGGGATTCGTCTGCCACCCAGAACGAGGAGCCGCCGACGGCGAGTTGGGCGACCACCGATGGGTCCTCGTCGGTGCCGCCGACCCGGTACAGCTCGACCGCACCGAAAGCGGCCTGGTAGAACGCGATCGCGGCGCGTCCGCCGCGGACGGACAGTTGCGCGGAGACGCCGATCTCTGGGTTGGTCATCTATTGCCTTCCTCTTCGGGGTTAGGGACGTCAGAACACGTCGAGAATGGCGGGCCGCGGGCCCGCCATCACCGCGTCCAGCACGACGTCGTGGGTAGCCGAACCACCCTCGATCAGGCTCGCGTGACGCAGCCGCGCTGTGGTCACCCCGCCGGCCATCAGCACCCCCAGTCCGCGTGGCCCGATCTGGTATCCGCCCGGTGCTCCTGGTTCGAGCCGGGCGTTTCCGTCGTCCAGGACGAGCCGATGGTGACCGGTGTTCCACGGGCAGACCGGATCCTCGACGGTCAGCGGGATGTCCGCGGCCAGGCCGGCCGGCCAACCCCGCTGCGCGACCGCCGAGCCTAGGTCGACGACCCGCAACAGGTACGGGTCGACCCGGTTCACCGACCAGCCCGGGCCGGGGATCAGCCAGTGCATGGGGTCGGTTCCCGAGGTCCGAAACTGGATGGCGTAGGTCACCATGTCGAAGGACCCGACGACGGCGAGCAGCGATTCGAGTGCGGTGCCGGTGATCGCATGAAGTTCGGCGACGTCGAGCGCTCCGTCCGGGCCGAAGCCGTAGCCGCGGTTCCAGCTGACGTAACCGGACACGGACCCGTCGGGCTCCACCGCCAGGGTGATCCCGTCGAAGGTGTCGATCATGTCCTGGTCGGTGGCGGCGAAATTGGGGCCGGTCCTGGTCAGCAGGCAGGATCCGGCGGCGGCGATGCCGGCGTACACGGCTCGGATGGCCGGGCCGTCGTCGACGGTGGCGCGACGCACCGTGATGGGCGGCCGGACCCGGAGTCCGCGGAGCGCGGCCGCAGGTAGCTCGCCGAAGGTGAGTTCGGCGACCTGTTCGTAGCCGAGGGATCGGTACAGCGCTGGCGCGGTCCGGAACAGCGTGGAGATCGCCGCGCCGCTCGTCCCGGACCTGCGCCAGCAGGTGGGTCATCACCCGCCGCGCCAGGCCGGTCCCCCGGTATTCCGGCGTGACCAGCACGGCGGCCACCCCGGCGGTGCTGACCTCGCGGCCACCGATGATGCTGAGGTAGTCGCGCGCAGCGGCGCTGGCGGCCAGCTGAGGTCCGTCGAAGATGCCCCACCGCTGCATGCCGTCGCCGACGGTGAACGACGACGGCTCCTGCAGCGGGCCGCCGAATGCGTCTCGGCTCGCGCGCAGCGACGCGTCGGCGTCGTCGGCCGTCAGTTCGCGGATCTGCATGCTGCGCAACGCTACCCAGGTCCGCTCAGATCAGCTTGGCTGCCTTCCGTCGGGCCCTGGCGGCCGCGGCCACTGCCGGGTCGACCGCGGTTTTCGGCGGCGCTGACTTCGGTGGCGCCGTTTTCGCAGGCGTCGACTTCGCAGGCGCCGTCTTCGCAGGCGCCGTCTTGGCCGCCGTGGTCTTTCCGGGTGCAGTCTTCGCCGAGCCGTTCGCCGCCGGCGCCGGCTTCGCGGAGCCATTCCTCGCGCCGCTCTTCGCTGCGCCGTTGGTCCGGGAGTTTCCGTTTGTCGCTGCCCGCAGCGCTGTCTCCGCGGGCAACGCAGCAACGGAGGCCGTTGACCCGGCCGTGGCATCCCCTCGGAACGACCGCGAGGCCCGGCCGGCCAGCACCGGAGCCAGGAACTGGCCCGTGTAGGAGTGCGGTTGGGCGGCGATCTCCTCCGGGGTGCCCTCGGCGATCACCAATCCCCCGCCGGACCCGCCCTCCGGGCCCATGTCGATCACGTGGTCGGCGGTCTTGATCACGTCCAGGTTGTGTTCGATGACGATCACCGTGTTGCCCTTGTCGACCAGCCCGTTGATCACCCCCAGCAGCTTCTCCACGTCCGCGAAATGCAGCCCGGTGGTCGGCTCGTCGAGCACGTAGACCGTGCGCCCGGTGGATCGCTTCTGCAGTTCGGACGCCAGCTTGACCCGTTGCGCCTCGCCGCCGGACAGCGTCGGCGCCGGCTGGCCGAGCCGGACGTAGCCGAGACCGACCTCGACCAGCGTCTTGAGGTGCCGGTGGATCGGCCCGATGGCCTCGAAGAACTCCGCCGCCTCCTCGATCGTGGTGTCCAGCACCTCGGCGATGTTCTTGCCCTTGTAGTGCACCTCCAGGGTCTCCCGGTTGAACCGGGCGCCCTTGCACACCTCGCACGGCACGTAGATGTCCGGCAGGAAGTTCATCTCGATCTTCAGGGTGCCGTCGCCGGCGCACGCCTCGCAGCGCCCACCCTTGACGTTGAAGGAGAACCGGCCCTGCTGGTAGCCGCGGACCTTCGCCTCGGTGGTGGACGCGAACAGCTTGCGGACGTGGTCGAACACTCCGGTGTAGGTCGCCGGGTTGGACCGCGGGGTCCGGCCGATCGGCGACTGGTCGACCCCGACCACCTTGTCGACCTCGTCGAGACCCGTCACCCTGGTGTGCCGGCCCGGCACCATCCGGGCGCCGTTGATCCGGTTCGCCAGCACCGCATGCAGGATGTCGTTCACCAGGGTCGACTTGCCCGACCCCGACACGCCGGTCACCGCAATCAGGGTGCCCAGCGGGAAGTCCACGGTGATGTCCCGCAGGTTGTTCTCCCGCGCACCGACCACCGTCAGCTTGCGGCGCCGGTTGACCGGCCGCCGGACCATCGGCACCGCGATCTCCCGCTTGCCGGACAGGAACGCCCCGGTGATCGACTCGGTCGACGCCTCCAGGTCGGCGACCGAGCCGGACACCACGACGTTGCCGCCGTGCTCGCCCGCGCCCGGCCCGATGTCGACCACCCAGTCGGCGGTGCGGATGGTGTCCTCGTCGTGCTCGACCACGATCAGCGTGTTGCCGAGATCGCGGAGCCGGGTCAGGGTCTGGATCAACCGGTGGTTGTCCCGCTGGTGCAGCCCGATCGACGGCTCGTCCAGCACGTACAACACCCCGACCAGGCCGGAACCGATCTGGGTGGCCAGCCTGATCCGCTGCGCCTCGCCACCGGACAGGGTGGCGGCCGGCCGGTTCAGCGACAGGTAGTCGAGCCCGACGTCGAGCAGGAACCCGAGCCGGGCGTCGACCTCCTTCAGCACCCGCTCGGCGATCATCCGGTCCCGTTCGGACAGCACCAGGCCGGGGAAGAACGCGGCCGCGTCCTTGATCGACATCGCGGACAGTTCGGCGATGTTCTGCCGGCCCAGCTCGGCGTGCTCGATCGTCACGGCCAGGATCTCGGGTTTGAGCCGGGTGCCGTGGCAGGTCGGGCACGGCACCTCCCGCATGTAGCCCTCGTACTTGTCCCGGGCGAAGTCGGAATCGGTCTGCTGCGCGCGGCGCTCGAGGTACGGGATCACGCCCTCGAACTCGGCGTAGTACGACCGCTGCCGGTTGTACCGGTTCCGGTAGGTGACGTGCACCTGCTCGTCGACCCCGTGCAGCACCGCCTTGCGGACGTGCGGCGGCAGCCTGTCCCACGCGGTGTCCATGGAGAAGCCCATCACCTCGGCCAGCCCCTGCAGCAGCCGGGTGAAGTACTCGCTGGTGGTGCCCGCGGACCAGGGGTGGATCGCCCCGCCGCCCAGCGACGCGGCCCCGTCCGGCACGACCAGTTCGGGATCGACCTCCTTGCGGGTGCCCAGCCCGGTGCACTCCGGGCAGGCGCCGAACGGCGAGTTGAAGGAGAACGACCGGGGCTCCAGCTCGTCGAGCGCCAGCGGGTGGTCGTTCGGGCAGGCCAGCCGCTCGGAGTAGCGCCGCTCGCGCAGCGGGTCGTCCTCGTCGAGATCGACGAAATCGAGGATGACCACCCCGTCGGCCAGCGTGAGCCCGGTCTCCACCGAATCGGTGATCCGCTGCTTGGCCGACGCCCGGTTCACCAGCCGGTCGACGACCACCTCGATGGAGTGCTTCTCCTGCTTCTTCAGCTTGGGCGGCTCGGTGAGCTGGTACACCACGCCGTCGATCCGCACCCGGGAGTACCCCTTGGACTGCAGGTCGACCATCAGGTCGGTGTACTCACCCTTGCGCTCCCGGATGACCGGGGCGAGCACCTGGAAGCGGGTGCCCTCCGGCATCTCCAGCACCCGATCGACGATCTGCTGCGGCGTCTGCTTGGAGATCGGCTCACCGCAGATCGGGCAGTGCGGGTGACCGATCCGCGCGTACAGCAGCCGCAGGTAGTCGTAGATCTCGGTGATCGTGCCGACCGTCGACCGCGGGTTGCGGGAGGTCGACTTCTGGTCGATGGACACCGCGGGCGACAGCCCCTCGATGAAGTCGACGTCGGGCTTGTCCATCTGCCCGAGGAACTGCCGGGCGTAGGACGACAGCGACTCGACGTACCGCCGCTGACCCTCGGCGAAGATGGTGTCGAACGCCAGCGACGACTTCCCGGAACCAGACAAACCGGTGAAAACCACCAGTGAATCGCGCGGCAGAGAGATGTCGACGTTCCGCAAATTGTGTTCGCGGGCGCCGCGCACGATGAGGTGATCTATCACGGTGTCCATGCTATGTGTGGGGTCCGACAGCCCCCTATTCTGCGACGTCCGCGGGCCGACGGGAGGATGGCCGGATGACCGCCGACGACCGAACACCGTTTCGCTGGGCACTTGCTGGGTACGGCGCCGGCGGCCGGACCTTCCATCAGCCGCTGATCACCTCCGCCACCGGGTTGGAGCTGGTCGCGGTGGTCACCGGCGCCCCCGAGCGGCAGGACCAGGTGCGTGCCGACCTGCCCGGCGCCACGCCGGTCGCCGGCCTCGCCGAGCTGGCCGACCTGGGCGTGCAGGGCGTGACGATCACCACACCGACGGCCACCCACGCGCCGCTCGCGCACGAGGCGCTGGACCTCGGGCTGCACGTCGTGGTCGACAAGCCGTTCGCGCTGACCGCCTCCGACGCGCGGGACCTGGTGGATCACGCCGCGCGGGTCGGCCGCGTCATCACCCCGTACCAGAACCGCCGCTGGGACAGCGACCTGCTCACCCTGAAGAAGCTGATCGCGGACGACGCGCTCGGCACCGTGCACAGCTTCACCTCCAGGATCGACCGGTTCCGGCCGGTCAAGGGCAGCTGGCACGGCGGGACCGTGGCCGAGGGCGGCGGCACCCTGCTCGACCTCGGGCCGCACCTGGTCGACCAGGCGCTGCACCTGTTCGGGCCCGTCGTGGCCGTGCACGCCGAGCTGCGGACCGTCCGCCCGGGCGCCGGAGCCGATGACGTGATCGAGCTGCACCTGACCCACGCCGGCGGCGTCCGGTCCACCCTCGCCGCCGGGATGGCGTCCGCGGCCCCCGGCACCCGGTTCCTGGTGAACGGCACCCGGGCGGGCTTCGTCATCGACGGATTCGACATCCAGGAGGAGCAGCTCAAGGCCGGCGAGATCGCCGGCCGCGCTGGGCGAGCGACTGGGGCGTCGAACCGGAATCCGCCTGGGGCCGGCTGTTCACCGCGGACGGCTCCCGGAAGGTGCCCAGCGAACGCGGCCGATGGGACACCTTCTATCCGGCCGTCGCCACCGCGATCGCCGGCGACGGCCCGCCGCCGGTCGATCCGCGGGACGCGATCGCGACCGCGGTGGTGCTGGACGCGGCCAGGCGGTCTTCCGCGGAGCAGACAGTGGTTGCCATCAGCTGAGAGGCACCATCAGCTCACCAAGGCCCAGACCAACCCGCCGAACGCACCCGTCGAGGCCAGCGTTCGGGCGATGTGCCAGCGCACCCAGCGCCCCTCGAACAGGGCCCTGGCCTGTGCCGGATCAGCCGTGCTCGCATCGAGCGCGTTGTTCAGCGGCACGTTCACCGCAGCGGTGATCAGGTAGGACAGCGCAGTCAGGGCGACCGCCGTCGCGATCGCCAGCACCCCGGCACGGTCGCCGACGATGTCGATGGCGAGCGCAGCGACCGTCAGCAGCGGCGCCCCGACGAAGCACAGCAGGAACCAGCCGCTCAGGATGCTCCGGTTGATCGACTGCATGACGGCAACGAACCCGGCGTCGTCGACGCGATGCAGTCCGGGCATGACGGCGCAGGCGAAGCCGAACAGCAGGCCGGCGACCAGGCCGGTGGTGATGGTGGCGGCGATCAGCATGGGACCAGTCAAGCGTCCCGTCCCGAGACCATCCATGGCCGAAAGTCTGGTTTCATGTCCATGCGTCTCATCTGCTCGACATCGACGGGTAGCGGACCCCTACGATCGGCGACATGGATGCCCTGACCGGACTGCTGGACGGACCGCGGGCGAATGGCGCCTTCCTGCTCCGGTCGATCCTGCAGCCGCCGTGGTCGTTGCTGATCAAGGACGAGGCGCCGCTCACCGTGGTCGCCGTCATCCGGGGCGAGGCCTGGCTGACGCCCGACGGCCGGGAGCCGATCGCGCTGCGCCCGGGCGGTCTGGCCGTCA
This sequence comes from uncultured Actinomycetota bacterium, assembly GCA_963695045.1. Taxonomy (GTDB): domain Bacteria; phylum Actinomycetota; class Actinomycetes; order Mycobacteriales; family Nakamurellaceae; genus Nakamurella. The sequence goes on along the minus strand of CAVOFW010000011.1, from coordinate 120,444 downwards.
TCCGCGGCCCCGAGCACTACGTCGTCGCCGACGACCCGAGCACCGCCCCGTCCATCGTGATCCATCCCGGCCAGGTCAGCACCACCGTGGACGGCGACTACCTCTGCGACGTGATGGATCTGGGCACCCGCTCGTGGGGAGACCGCGCTGCGGGAGACGGCGCGACCATGCTGCTCACCGGCACCTATCAGACCCCGAGCGAGATCAGCCGGCTGCTGCTCGGCGCCCTGCCCAGGGTCATCACGCTGTCCGAGGACAGCTGGGAATGCCCCTTTCTCGACCTGCTGAGCGCCGAGACGCTCAAGGACGACCCCGGGCAGGAGCTGGTCCTCGACCGGCTGCTTGACCTGGTGCTGATCGCGGCGCTGCGGGCGTGGCTCGCCGGTCCGCAGGCGCAGGCCCCGGCGTGGTACCGGGCGCAGAGCGACGACGTGGTCGGGGCGGCCATCCGGCTGCTGCAGGAGAACCCGGCGCGGCCCTGGACGGTGGCGTCGCTGGCGGCCGCCGTCGGGGTGTCCCGGGCGGTGCTGGCGCGCCGGTTCACCGAGCTGGTGGGCGCGCCGCCGATGACCTACCTCGCGCAGTGGCGGCTGGCGCTGGCCGCCGACCTGCTCCGCGAACCGTCGGCGACCATCTCGAAGGTGGCCCGAGAAGTCGGTTACAGCACGCCGTTTGCCCTGAGTGCCGCGTTCAAGCGGGTCCGCGGGGTCAGCCCGCGCGAGTACCGGCTGGCGGCCGCCGGGCAGTGAGCCGCGCCGATCAGCCGAGCGGCCAGCACTCGCGCAAGATAGGCGCATGGGATCCCCGCCAGTGACCGATGTGGTTTCCAGCATCGAATACCTCCGCAGCGCCGGCACCAGGCTCGAGACCGCCGTCAACCGGACCGCCGAGACCGGCGGAACTGACGCGTTCGCCGCGCCGTCCCGGCTGCCGGATTGGACCATCGGGCACGTGGTCACGCACCTGGCCCGGAACGCCGACGGGCTGCGCCGGGTGCTGGACGGTGTGACGGCAGGCCAGCAGCTGCAGCCCTACGACTCACCGCAGGCCAGGGCGGACGACATCGCAGGCCGGCGCGGGGCGGGACACCGCCACCATCGCCGAGGACTTCCGCGCCGCCGCCGCACGACTCGCGCAGACCATCGACGCGCTCGCGCCGGAACTCTGGTCCGCCACCGTCGACCTCGGCCGCGGCGGCCCCACCACCGCCGACGTGATCCTGGCCGCCAGGCTCGGCGAGGTGGAGATCCACCACCACGACCTGGGCGTCGACGACGGCCTCGCGCTGCTCGACGACGACCAGGCGTACCGGCTGCTCACCGCGCTGCTCCGCTCCTACGTCCGGACCCGGGAGGTGCCCGACGCTGATCCTGCAGCCGGACGGGCGGGAGCCGATCGTCATCGGATCCGGTGGCCCGGTCGTCGCGGGTCCGGCGCTGGACATCGTGGGCTGGCTGAGCGGCCGCGGCGACGGCTCGGAACTCCGAACGGCGGGTGGCCTTCCCGAGCTGCCGTCCTGGTGAATACGGTGAGCGACATGAGCAACGACCCGGCGACATCAACTACAGCGGCCACGTCGACCCGCAGGGCGCGCCGGCCACCCGCGAACTCGCCGACCTCACGATCACCAAGCTGTCCGTCGGCCCGATGGACAACAACGCCTACCTGCTGGTGTGCAAGCACAACGGCGGCGCGGTGCTGATCGACGCCGCGAACGACGCGGACCGCATCGTCGAGCTACTCGGCCAGACGTCGGACGGCACGCTGGACGGCATCGTCACCACCCACTCGCACTACGACCACTGGCAGGCGCTCGCCGACGTCGCCGCGAAGACCGGCGCAAAGCTCTATGCCGGCGCGGCCGACGCCGCCGACATCCCCGGCACCACCGACGTGACGCTGGAGCACGGCGACACGGTCCCGGTCGGCGATTGCCGGCTCGAGGTGATCGGGTTGCGCGGCCACACCCCCGGATCGGTGGCCCTGCTGTACACCGACCCTGCCGGCCACCCGCACCTGTTCACCGGCGATTCGCTGTTCCCCGGCGGTCCCGGGAAAACCACGTCACCGCGGACGTTCGCGTCGCTGATGAACGACCTGGAGAGCCGGGTGTTCGGGCCAGCTGCCGGACGACACCTGGGTCTACCCGGGGCACGGTGACGACACGACACTGGGCACCGAACGCCCGAAGCTCGCGCAATGGCGGAGGCGTGGCTGGTGAGTCCGCAGTGACGACGAAAGGCGCGACGACAAGGGCGCGACGGCCGTCGAATCCGCACGGCGCAGGTCGCTGCTGGAGCAGCTGGGCCGGGTGCTGCCGGCCGACCGACTGCTGGTCGACCCGGCGGTGCTGCAGGGCCTATCGCCACGACGAGGCCGAATGGGCCGAGGTCGGCCGGGCCGAGATCGCCGTCCGGGCCCGCACCGAGGCCGAGGTCGCCGCGACGGTCCGGGTCGCCGCCGAGTTGGGCGTGCCGATCGTCTCCCGCGGAGCCGGCACCGGGCTGTCCGGCGGCGCGAACGCCGTCGACGGCTGCGTCATCCTGGATCTGTCGAAGATGACCGCGATCGTCGACATCGACCCGGACAACCTGACCTGCGTCGTGCAGCCCGGGATCGTCAACAACGATCTCAAGGCCGCCGTCGCCGAGCACGGCCTGTGGTACCCGCCGGATCCGGCCAGCGCACCGTGGTCGACGATCGGCGGCAACGTCGCCACCAACGCCGGCGGTCTGTGCTGCCTGAAGTACGGCGTCACCCGGGACTACGTGCTGGGCCTGCGGGCCGTCGTCGGTGGGCCCGGCCGGCTACGGCACCGCCGTCCGGCTGGGCCGCCGGACCAGCAAAGGCGTTGCGGGATATGACATCGCCGGCCTGATGGTCGGCTCGGAGGGCACCCTCGGGGTGATCACCGAGGTGACCCTGCGGCTTCGGCCGGCGCTCGCCGGCACCCCGCACACCGTCGTCGGCGCCTTCGGTTCGCTGGTGGACGCCGGGCAGGCCGTCGCGCTGGTGACCCGTCGCGGCCTGACGCCGTCCGCCCTGGAACTGCTCGACCGGGCCACCCTGCGGGCCGTCGAGGAGTGGAAGCACCTCGGGATCGAGGCCGACGCGGCCGCCCTGCTGCTGGCCAGGGTCGACACCCCGGGCGACGGCGGCGAGGCCGAGGCGGCCGCGCTGGCCGATGCCTTCGAGACGGCCGGCGCGCTGTGGGCGGAACGGTCGACCGACGCCGTCGAGGCGGAGGCGCTCTTCGAGGCACGCCGGCTGGCGTACCCGGCATTCGAACGGCTCGGCCCGGTGCTGACCGAGGACATCTGCGTCCCCCGCTCGAAGGTCCCGGCCATGCTCGCCGAGATCGAGGCGATCGCCGGCCGGCACGGCTTGCACATCGCGACCGTCGCGCACGCCGGCGACGGCAACCTGCATCCATTGATGTTGGCGCCCAAGGGTGATGACGCCGCCCGCGAGCAGGCGCAGCTCGCCTTCGAGGAAATGCTCGACGCGGCCATCGCTTTCGGCGGAACGGTCACCGCCGAGCACGGCGTCGGGCTGCTGAAACGGGCGGGCCTGAAGCGCGAACTCGACCCGGCGTCGCTGCTCCTGCAGCAGGCGATCAAGAAGGCGCTGGATCCGCTGAACATCTTCAACCCGGGCAAGGTGCTCTGACCCGGGCGGCGATAGCCGCCCGCGCGGGGAACAGTTCTCTGGTCAATTCGACAGCACTTTCGGTGGCAATGCCCAGCTGTTGGAGATACGAGGCCCGCAACGGCTCGATCTCGCCGCCGGCGAGCAGGTCGCAATAGGTCAGGATCACACCGAGCAGGTTGATCAGATCATGGACAAATGTCGTCGTCAGCACGCCTCCGCCGTCGTCGGCGGATTCTCGATCGTCGAGGCCGTCCGTGGACCCCGGCAATGCGGAGGCCATGTCGAGCAGCGGGGCGAACGTCGTCATCGGCCCTTGATCGGGCTGAGCGGAATCGATGTGATCGATGACGTCGAGGACGCGCGGGATGTTGAACGGCTTTGTCAGGTAGCCGTTCGCGCCCCGGGCGATCAGCCGGGCCGGCTGATCAGAAGTGGCGTCCGCGCTCAGAATCACGATCGGTATCTCGGCCGAGCTTGGATCCGCCCGGAGTACGCGGAGGACATCCTCCCCCGACATGTCCGGAAGGTGCAGGTCCAGCAGGATCAGGTCGGGTCGATGTGCCCGGGCCATTTCCAGCCCGATTCGCCCTTGCATGGCTACCAGCAGGTCGATGTGCGGCCGGCGAGAAATGATGTGTTGGATCAATTTGACGTTCGACAGGTTGTCCTCGACGTAGAGAACCGTTCTGCGGGCGGTCGACGCCGGGAATGCGGTGATGACCGGATCCAATTCCTTGGCCGCGGGCTCGATCGGGGCTTCGGTGGTCCGAAAATCGACCCAGAACGAACTGCCCTCGCCGATGCAGCTGTGCACGCCGACCTCACCGCCCATCTCGGTGACCAGTCGTTTGCTGAGCGCGAGGCCCAAACCCGTGCCCTCGACGTCGGTGTCCGCGGCCGAGAGTCGCTCGAACGGTCGAAAAAGCCGACCCAGATCCTGTTCGGTGATACCAATCCCGCTGTCGCTGATCGTCAATCGGATTCGCCCGGCAGCCATTGCCCGGTTCTCGATGCGCACCCACCCGCCGTGATGGTTGTACTTCACCGCGTTGGCGAGGATGTTGACCAGGACTTGCTTGAACCGTTGATGGTCGGCGAGGACATGAATCGCCGGGTCGAGTGGATGCACGGCGATGCGGACCTCACGACGGGCGGTGAGCGGCGCCAGCATCCCGACCGTTTGTTCGATCACGTCCGCCACGCAGACCGGCTCCAGGGACAGCCGGATGACCCCCGCCTCCATCCGAGCGATGTCGAGTATTTCGTCGATCAACCCGAGGAGATGTTCACCGGCCTTCAGGATCTGCCGCACGCCGTCGCGCTGCTGGGCACTGAGCGCGTCCATCTCCAATATCTGCCCGAACCCGAGTATCGCGTTCAGCGGGGTACGCAGTTCGTGGCTCATCCGGGACAAGAATTCGGTCTTCGCGGCGTTGGCCCGCTCTGCGTCGGCCCGCGCGCTTTGCAGCGCGTCCTCGACGGCCTTGCGGGCGGTGATGTCCTCGACGATCCCGACATACCTGCGCACGCGGCCCTCGGCGTTCAGCACTGGGAACGTACTGCTGCTGATCCAACGCACCGCGCCGCCGGGAAGGTCGAGTCGCCATTCCTCCGATATCCGCGCACCGGCCGACGACACCACGACGGCAGTCGCCTCTTCGCCGGCCATCGTGCCACCACCCGGGCTTTCAATCTGGTTTATCTGCGCCTTCACCTCCACCGGAGTCGGCCATTCCGCAGCCGGATCGAACCCGAAGATGGTCATGAATCTCGAGTTCAGATACAGATAGTTCGATCTGCCTGCCTCCCGAATGGAGAATCCAACATCGACATTGTTGGCCAGTTCCTGGAACTGGTCCTGACTTTCGGCGAGAACCGCTGCGGCCTTGGTCCGGTCGGTGATGTCTTCGAACAGGCCGGCAACTCGCCGGATCTCCCCATCGCCGTCAAAGATCGGCGTCACCCGTGCGGACACCCACCGTTGCTGTCCGTCCGGCCTGGTAAACCGCCATTCCTGCTCGACCCGCTCACCGCGGGCGGCTCCCCCGAGGATCCGGCTGACCCGCTCGACGTCCTGGGGGTGGGTCAGCGCGATGGAGTCCTGCGGAGTGGGCGCGGGCCCTGCCGGATCGAAGCCGAAGATCGACAGGTAGGCGGGGTTGTAGTAGAGGTATTTCGGCGGATCGATCTGTCGGAGCAGGAATCCGACGTCGACATTGGTCGCCAACTCACGGAAGCGTTCCTCCAATTGCGCCTCTGTGTCCTTACGGTTCCGGATGTCCTCCACCTGGGACACCCCGTGCGAGGGATTGCCACCCGGGTCGTGGACCACGGAGATCGCGACGTGCACCCAGATGTCGCGACCCGACCTCGAGCGGTACCGCTTGTCGGTGTCCCACCGCTCGGCCACGCCGTTGGCCAGGCCCGCCAGGTTGGCGGCCGTCTCTGCCCGTTCGTCGAGGTGCGTGAGATCCGTGCAGCTGGTGGCCAGCAACACGGCCTCCGGGAAGCCGGTCATCTCACACAGCGCCCGGTTGACCCGCAGGAATCTGCCGATGGTGCCCGGCTGCAGGTCGATCAGCGCCATCCCGATGGGTGCGCGGTCGAACGACACGCGGAAATGCTCGTCGCTGAATCGCAACTCGGCCCTGGAGAGCGCTCGATCGCTGAGGTCGCTGATGCTGGCCAACAGGGCGGGCCCCGTCGCCAGGGTGATGGTACTGAGGTGGACCGCGACCGGAATGACGGCACCATCCTTTCGCACCACAGCGGTATGCCAGCCATTTTCCGGGTTCCGACTGTCGGTTTCGGGGTGGTTCGAACGTGGCAGCGCCTCGTACTGCTCGATCCCGCCGGGGATGAGCCGATCCACCGGCTGACCGATGAGCTCATCGGCTTGATAGCCGAACAGCCACACGGCATGCGCGTTGATCGAACGGATAACGCCGAGAACATCAACGACCAGCGCGGGACTCGGTTCGGCTTGCAGCAGCCGCCACGCAACTGCCTCGCTCTCGGCCAGCCGTAGTTCGGTCGCGGCCAGCTCAGCGGCCGATTGCCGATCGACCGCATCCGCGGCACGGTCGTCCACCGTCGCATGTCGATCCAGCCCCGACGAGTCGCGACCACTTGCCCCGGCCACCCGATCCGCGAGCGCAGTACCCCGGTCCGCCATCGCGGTGTCCCGTTCGCGACCGGAACTGCCTCTTCCGGTGGCCCCGGCCAGCCGGTCCGCCAGGGCGATGGCCCGATCTGCCGTCGCGCCGGTTCGCTCGGCCGCGGCGGCTCGCCGATCGTCCCGCGCTCTGCGCCGGTCCGACGCAGCGAGCTGTCGACTCGACCGGAGCAGCTGGGACGCCTCGGCGGAGCCCCCGTCAGTGTTCAGCTGAGCGCGGGCGCTCGCGTCGGCCTCTTTGTCGCGCTGGTCGGCGACCAGATCACGCTCATCGGCAGCGTCATCACGAAGGGACGCCGATTCGTCACGCAGGTCTGCCGCGCCGTCGCGCTTGTCACCTTCGTCGTCACGGTGCTCGCTTTCAATGTCTCGCTCATCGGCCACGTCGTCACGTCGCTCGGCATCCGCGTCCCGGTGTCCGGCCTCGACGTCGCGCTCGTCGGCAACATCGTCGCGTCGCTCGGCCACACCGTCACGCCGGTCGGCATCAGCGGCGCGCTGATCGCGATGTCCGGGTGACTCGCCGTCGGAGTCTCGTGCGTCGACTCGAGAATCGCCTGGATCAGGCTCATCCGCCGCTGCATATCCTTGGCCCACCCGCCGTCCGGCGTTCAGAATGAACGCCTCCTTTCTTTGAAGGATGCCCGCACGTCCATCCGTCCTCAGCGGTCGGCATCGGATACCGAGAAATTTGTACCGGCACTGCGATCGATGCATTCACGTCGTCCATAGCAATTCCACATCAATGCCGAAGGCTAGTTCCGATCACCGGAGCAACATCGTCGCTGAACCAAATCACGCACCCGACCCTACGTGATAGGTCTCGCTTCGGCCGGCCAACCTGGATTGTCCACGGACCGACATTTCGAGGGTACCGAAGTGGCGGATACCGAGCGTCATCATCGGCAAGCCCGGGTTATCTTTGGAACAGCGCCCGCCCTTCCACGCGGACTTTTCGGCGACGTTGTTGCGCTCGGTCACAAAAATTTCAACGCCGCGCAGAACGCGCCTTTCCGGTCATGGACCCGGACGTTGGCGATCAAACGCGCGGTCCATCGCGTCAAGCAGTGGTCGCAGCCGTCCGGTCTTGACCAGGTACTCGTCCGCGCCCGCGAGCAGCATCTCTTCTCGCACCTTGTCGTCTCTGATTCCGGAAAAAACCAGGATGTGCATCGCCGGTCTGAGCGCCCTGGCCGCCCGCGCGACATGCGGCCCACCGCCTGGCATTCCGATATCCAGGATCAGCACGTCCGGCCTGGCCGTACGCACCATCGCCACACAACCGGGACCATCCTCGGCCTCCCCGATGATCTGAAATTTCGGGACGTTGTCGAGCACCTTGATGATCGCCGCACGCAGCTCGTTTCGGTCGTCACAGATCAGCACCGTGCAGCGATCGGCGGTCGCCGGGATGTTCCGATGCGTGCTCTGATGCGTGTGCGGGCCTCCTCGCGGCAGGTGTCCGTTGACCACCGAAGTCCGATGGAGTTGGTCGTGGTTGCTCGCCGGGTCGGGTTCGTTTGCGTTCTGCATGGTCAGGCCAGATCCCCCATCGGCACCGTCAACACCACTGTGGTCCCCCGTCCCGGTCTGGTGTTCAGCGCAAGCTCGGCGTTCTCGGCGCTGGCCCTCGCCTGCATGGTCGCGACGCCGATGTGGCCGCGCTCGGCATTCAACGACTCGGCACCGACGCCGTCGTCGGTCACCGAAATGACCACGTGGTCGCCGCGTTCCTCGAGTCGCACCGTGACGTTCCGGGCGTGGGCGTGCTTTCGGGTGTTGACCAACGCCTCGCGCAGAATGCCGAATGCGGCCGCGTTCGCGAGTGGGGTGAGGGGAACGCTGGCCGGGCCGGTGACGGTCACCACCGAGGTGGTGCCGAGGAAGATTCCTTCGGCCAGATTCCGCAATGCGATCCCCAGGCCCTCGCTCAGATCGGGCGGAACGATCGCGGTAATGACAGTCCGCAGCCGCTCTACCGATGTCTCGAGCACCACGGCGACCTGATCAAGCTCCTCGCCAAGCTCACCGTCCACCTGGAGGCGGACATTGTCCAGGCGCATCATCGCGGCCACGATGAGCTGCATGGGGTCGTCGTGGACCGCCTCCGCCAGCAGGGCCCGTTCTCGGGTTTCGATGGTCACGAGTTGCTCGAGGAGTTCACGCTGCTCGCAGGTCAGTTCCAGGAGCCGGTCGGCGACCGCGAGGCGGTCTGCCTTGGCCCGATCACGGGTTTCCCCGAGAAGGCTCGACGCCAGCGAGGATCCGACCCGATCGGCAAGCAGTTGTATCGGGTGTTCGCCGACCCCGGACGATGCGGTGTTGCCGAAGACGCTGAGTAGGCCCAATACCGATCCTTCATGGCGGATCGGGGCGACGATGTAGTGTCGGCTCTCACCCTGTCGGAGGGGCGAGTACGGCCGTGCGCCGTTCGCGTTCAGATCGCTGTCTGCTGGGGTGTCGGCCGGGATCGCATCCTGCGGCTGGGAAAGTTGGCTACCGGTCTGACCTTCGGCTGTTTCCGCAAGCGATCGGATCAGGACCTGTCCAGTGCCATTGACCGGTCCGCTGGACGCGACGGCAACGGGCCAGTCTGCGGGCGACCCGCCCAACAGGTCCAGCACGTGCGGTTGGAGGACTCCGTCCAGCAGTTCGCCACGGCCGCCCCAATGCTCGAGTCCGTCCATGACGGAATAGTCGACCGCGAAAACTTTCGACGCCGCGGCATCCCCGGTCGGCTCGTCCGACTGCGCTCCGGCCTGTCCTCGTTGCGGCGCTCGGCCGGTGCCCGTGACGTCCCGTACATGAACCAGGATCGTTCGGGACCCGTCGGGCGCCGGCGGCCGGTCAGGGCGCATAGCGGGCTGGACCGGTTCGTGCGCCCTGTCGAAAACAACATGCCAGCGGCCGGCGCTGACTCGGTGTCTTCTGCACCCGATCCGCCCGATTCCACTGCGGCGGGGCATTCCGGTCACCAGCTCTTGCGGTTTTTGGCACAAGTCGTCGCCGTGCCCAAATCGACCGCATGAAACACCCCCGGGAAATATCACGACGCCGCAAGTTGAGAACTGATGCTGCCGAATCAGAAGAGCCGACAGTGATGGGTCCGTGAATCACAACAAGGCAGGGGAAAGCCAAAGATTTCTGGGCGACGAGCAAAACTCTTCAGCGCAGCGACCAATATAGGCGGCGACACCATACCCCAGATGGCTGTTGTATCAACCCCTAGATTTCACACTCAGTGGTCAGAAATGTCAAGCACAACGAGTGGCCGGTGATCATCCCGGCAACCGGACAAACCCCTGACGGATGCCTGCCGATTCACTCAGCGGAGGAGCCCATGACAGCCGGTAGTTTCGAACGGCCACTCCCCCGAGACCTTTCTGGCAAAATCTCCCCGATCGGGTGGTTGTGAACGATTTCCCACCCGAAAACGGGTGCCCGACACCCGATGGTCCGCCGCTTCCAGCGATCAGGGATCAATCCGGCGATTCCCCTGATTCCCGTGATGTCGGGTGGTGGCACGGTCGACCGGGTGACAGACAACGAGTTCTCCTTCGGACTGGTCCTCACTCCCACCGGCACCGGCCGGGAATGGGTCGAAGCCGTCCGCAAGGTCGAACAGCAGGGCTGGACCAGCGTGCTGATGCCGGACACGCTCTGGACCCCCTCGCCGTTCTCGACCCTGGCCGCCGCGGCCGCGGCGACCACCACGCTGCGGCTGCGGACCTGGGTGATCGCAGCCCCGCTGCGCTCCCCCGTCGTGGTGGCCCGCGAAGCCTCGACGTTGCAACGGCTCTCCGACGGGCGTTTCGAGCTCGGGGTCGGCATCCGGTCGTCCGGACGCCGAGCGGGAGGCCCAGCAACTCGGCGTGCCGTGGGGCACCGCCGCGGACCGCATCGCACAGGTGCAGCAGGTGATCGCCGCGGTGCGGGAGAAGGTCCATCCGGCTCCGCAGGTGGTGGTCACGGCGGCGGGCCCGCAGGATGCTGGCCGCGGCAGCCGCGTCGGCCGACCGGATCGGGCTGGCCCTGCCGCCGACCGCCACCGAATCCGATCTGCGGGTCGCCGTGGACCGGGTCAGCGCCGCGGCTGCCACCCCACCGGGCGTGAGCCTGCAGCTGTCCGGGCTCGCCGGGCGGCTGCCGACCTGGCTGAGCCGCTCCGGGCTGGACCCCAAGGCGCTCGCCGCGGCCGGCGCCGTCGGCATGCTGACCGGTGACCCGGAGCAGATGGCCGACACGCTGCGGCGGCGCCGGGACGAGTTCGGCATCGACGAAGTCATCGTGCCGGGCGAGCTGGCCGACGACTTCGCCCCGGTGATCAGCCTGCTCACAGGCTGACCACCGGGGCGAGACGCGGGAGCGGTCAGGCTCGGATTCAGGACGTGGCGAAGGCCGGTTCGTCGATCTCCGGTGCCGCATGCCGGCCGCGGGAAACTTCCTGCACCGCAGCCGGTTCCGCGTCGCGGTCGGCCTTGCGGAGGCCGACGAACGCGGCCACCCCGCCGAGCGCGACCAGTCCGGCGGCCAACAGCAGGCCGGCCTGGTACCCACCGAGGAAGGCATCGGTCGGCGTCTCGCCCGCGGTCAACAGGGTGGCCTGCCGGGCGGTCAGCACGGCCCCGATGACGGTGATGCCGAGCAGCCCAGCCACCTCACGGGAGGCGTTGAAGATCCCGGAAGCAACGCCTGCCTCAGCCGCGCGGCATGGCGTCGAGCACGCTGGCGGTCAGCGGAACGGTGAGCCCGCCGCCGATGCCGATCACCGCGAAGCTCGGCATCAGCGACCAGAAGCCGGCGTCCTCGCCGAGCAGGCTGACCGAGGCGATCCCGGCCGCCATCAGCAGCATGGCCACGGCAACCACCCGGTGTGCACCCAGTCGGTGCGAGACCCGCTCGGAGATCACGGCACCGGCGGCCATCAGCAACGCCATCGGCACGAACGCCGCGCCCGCCTCGGTCGGCGTGAAGCCCAGCACGCCCTGCAGGTACAGCGAGGTGAAGAAGTAGATGCCGAACAGGCCGAAGCCCCACATCACCAGGGCGATCAACCCGCCGGTGAAGACCCGCTCGCGGAACAACGACATCTTGACCATCGGCTCGGCGGACCGCATCTCGAGCTGGACGAAGATCAGGCCCGCCGACGGCCGCCACCGCGAACGAGGTGAGGATCAGCGGTGACGTCCAGCCCCGGTCGTGACCCTCGATGAGCGCGAAGGTGAGGGCGAACAGCGCCACGGCGGAGGTGATCACGCCGGGAATGTCGATCCGCCGCGGCGCCGAATCCGAGCGGGATTCCTTGATCGCGACCGCGGCCAGCGCGAGCGTGGCCAGCCCGACCGGGACGTTGATGAAGAAGATCCAGCCCCAGCTCAGGTACTGGCTGAGCAGCCCGCCGAGCAACGGACCGACGGCCAGGGCGAGGGCGCCGACGGCACTCCAGATGCCGACCGCGGCCGCGCGTTGCCGGCCCTCGGTGAAGGTCGCGGAGATGATCGCCAGGGTGGTCGGCGTGACCAGGGCGGCCCCCAGGCCCTGCACGGCCCGGCTGATCACCAGCACGTCCACGTTGCCGGCGAACCCGGCGACCAGCGACGCCGCAGTGAAGATCGACAGGCCGATCAGGAAGAACCGCTTCCGGCCCCAGACGTCGGCGAGCCGGCCGCCGGCCAGCAGCAGGCTGGCGAACACCAGGATGTACGAGCTGACGACCCACTCCAGGCCGGAGGTGGTCAGCTGCAGATCCTGCTGGATGGCCGGGATCGCCACGTTGATGATGTTGTTGTCGAGGTAGGTCATGAAGGTGGCCAGGGCCACCGCCAGCAGGGTCAGACGGGATGTTCGTTCCACCATGGGCTCCTTTACGGTGTACATCTACGCTGTATAGGTAACCCTTTACGATGTACAGTTGTCAACATGGTTTCGAAAAATTCTTCCCGGCAGACCCGATTGGTGGCCGTCCCGGACGATGCCGCCCCGCTGTCCCGGGAGGCGGTGATCGACCACGCCCTGACCGTCGCCGACCTCGACGGACTCGGCGCGGTGTCGATCCGGCGGATCGCCCAGGACTTCGGCGTCACGCCCGATGGCCCTGTACTGGCACGTGAAGAACAAGGAGGAACTGCTCGCCGCCATGGGCGACCGGATCCTCGAGGTCGTCGACGTACCGGCGCCGGACGGCGCACCCGGCATCGACGAGCTGCGCCCTCTGCTGACCGTGCTGGTCGACGCGCTGCGCCGGCATCCGGGATGTACCGAGTTGGCCCTGACCCGGATACTGCAGTGCGACACCGGCCAGGTGCTCTCCGAACGAGCGCTGAACATCCTGCGGGACAACGGTTTCACTGTCCGGCAGAGCGCGGACCTGGCCCGGGCCGCACTGCAGACCGCGATCATGCTGGTGTCCGGGCGCCCGGGCGGCGAGACGAACTTCCCGAAGGACGCCAGGGCCGAGGTGGTCGCGCACAAGCGCGCAGCGCTGCAGGAACTCCCGGCCGACCGGTTTCCGCGCCTGGTCGAATGCGCCGACGCGCTCACCGATTGCGACGACGAGGCGGCCTACTACGGCGCCGGGATCGACCTGTTCATGGCCGGCGTGACCGCGCTGCAGGCCCGGCAGACCAGCGCGCCCGCTGCACGTTAGGACGTGCGTCGGCGGAACGCCACCACGGACAGCAACGCCGACACCACGGCGATCCCGCCGCACCATGCGATCGCCAGCCAGGGGCTGTTGCCGACCGGGGTGCCGTCGAGCAACCCGCGGACGCTCTCGATCACCGGCGTCACCGGCTGATGTCCCGAGAAGCCCTGCAGCCACACCGGCATCGTGTCGATCGGCACGAAAGCGCTGCTGGCATAGGGCAGGAACATCAGGAAGAAGGTGAAACCGTTGGCCGCCTCCGGGGATCGGGCAAGCAACCCGACCAGCGCGGCCAGCCAGGAGATGGCGATGATGAACAGCAGCAGGATCCCGCCGGCCGCCAGCCAGCCCATCGGCCCGGCGTCGGAGCGGAACCCGATCAGGAACGCCACCCCGAACACCAGGACGGTGGATGCCGCGTTCCGGACCAGGCTGGCCGCGACATGACCGGACAGCACGGCCGCGCCGTTGACGCCCATCGACCGGAACCGATCCATGATCCCGCCGTGCATGTCCTGGCTGACGCTGACCGCGGTGCTCGCCGAGCCGAAACCCGCGCACAGCACCAGAACTCCCGGCACGACGTACGACACGTACGCGGTGCCAACGTCGATCGCCCCACCGAAGAGGTAGACGAACATCAGCATCAGGATCACCGGCAGCATCAGCGAGGTCAGCAGCACCTCCAAGTTCCGCCGGCTCAGCCGCAGACTTCGCCCCACCATGGCCGTGGCATCGGTGACAATCGTTGATGTCCTTGCGCTTTCGACCTCCGCGGGCCGAACGAGGGTGATGTCAGACATGAGCGGGCTCCTTCTCGGATGTGATCGGCGGGCTTCCCGGTCAGGGCCAGGAAGACGTCGTCCAGCGTGGCGACGTGCACGCCGAAGGTGCTGACCCTGCTCGAGCGCGGGTCGACCTCGTCCAGTAGCCCCCGGACCGTGGCCGCGCTGCCGTCGGTCGCCACGCTGACCGTCCGTCGACCGGGATCGGAGCTGATCACCCGTCCGCCGAGCAATCGGCTGACGTCGTCGAATGCGGATGCATCGGCCAGCGTGAGATCCAGCCGCTGGTCGGCGATCTGGTTCTTCAACTCGGCCGGCGATCCCTGCGCCACGACGACACCGCCGTTGATGACGGCGATCCGGTCGGCGAGCTGATCGGCCTCCTCGAGGTACTGGGTGGTGAGCAGCACGCTGACCCCGGTGCGGACCAGGTCGCCGATCACCTGCCACATGGCCTGCCGGCTCGGCAGGTCCAGACCGGTGGTCGGCTCATCGAGGAACAGCACCGCCGGTCGGCCGACGAGCCCGGCCGCGAGGTCGAGGCGCCGTCGCATGCCACCGGAGTAGGTGGACACCCGGCGGTTGCCGGCCGCTCCGAGATCGAAGCGCTCCAGCAGATCTGCGGCCCGCCGGCGGGACCGCGGGCCCGTCATTCCGGCCAGCCGGGCCATCATCCGGAGGTTTTCCTCGCCCGTCTGCAACTCGTCGATCGCGACGTTCTGGCCGGTCAGGCTGATGACGCGGCGGACCTTGGCCCGTTCGCGCACGACGTCGAAGCCGGCCACCCACGCCTGGCCGGCATCCGGGCGCAGCAGAGTGGCCAGGATGCGGATCATGGTCGTCTTGCCGGCCCCGTTGGGGCCGAGCAGCGCGACGACCGTGCCGCGTGGCACCGCCAGATCGACCGCGTCCAGGACCTTGACGCCGCCGTAGGACTTTTCCAAGGCGTGCGCCTCGATGGCATTCATCGGATCCATCGCTGGGTCCCCTTTCGTCGTGCTGGAATCGACCTTGGAAATGCGTACGCTGTACAGGCAGATTGCGTACAGCATAAGCAGCTCGTCCGGGCGGGCGCAATAGTCTCCCTGCGAGCGCCGAAAGCGACGGCTGATACGGCGGAATGCTCTAGTGCACTGCGGGTTCGAACGACGAGATATCAGCACGCGCACCAGCGTTCAGTTGCGTTCGGGCCGATCTCGACCTATGGTGCACTAGTACACCGGAACCCGAGAGGCGGCACGCGATGGCCGGCGTTGCAGCACCCACCGAGTCGTCGTCCGCGCGGATCGTCGCAGAGCTCCGGCGTCGGATCGCGACCGGCGAGCTGGCGGCCGGCGATCGGGTCCCGTCGACCCGGCAGACTCACCCGCGATTTCGGCGTCGCCATGGCCACCGCGACCAAGGCGCTCGCCGCGCTGCGGCAGGACGGGCTGGTCCGGGCGTTGCCCGGCATCGGGACCGTCGTCGCCGCCGACCCGGCGCCGAACGGCGCGGCCGCGCGCCCACCGGATCCGACCGACGGACGACACCGGGGCGCCCGACCGCGAGCCTGGACCTGACCCGGGAGCGGGTAGTGCTGGCCGCCGTCCGGATCGCCGACGCGGAAGGGCTCGCCGCGCTGTCGATGCGCCGGGTGGCCGCCGACCTCGGCACCGCAACCATGTCGCTGTACCGGCACGTCCGCAACAAGGACGAACTCCTGTTTGCGATGACGGACAACGTCTTTGCCCGGTATCCCCTGCCCCCGGCCACACCGGATTGGCGGGCCGGCCTCGAGTCGTTGTGCCGGCTGCAATGGCGGGGGTATCAGGATCATCCCTGGTTGGCGCAGTACGTGTCGATGACCCGTCCGCAACTGGTGCCGCGGGCGATGGCGCACACCGAGCGGGCGATGTCGATCCTGGCCGGCATGGGCCTGGACATCGCCGACCGGCTGCACATGGCCGTGACGCTGGCCAACTACGTGCGCGGCACCGCCGTCAGTCTGGAGCCGGAGGCACAGGCCAGGCAGGACACCGGCATGACGAACGACGAATGGATGGAAACGCAGGTTCCGCTGATGACGGAGATCGTTTCGTCCGGCGAGTACCCGATGTTCGTCGCGATGGCCACTGCGGACAACGTGGAACTGAGTCTGGACAGCCTGTTCGAGTTCGGCCTGGCCAGGCTGCTCGACGGGCTGGAGGCGTTCGTCCAGTCAGGGGCGGTAAGGCGGCGCGACGCCCCATCCCCAGCGCGGCACCGGCGCCTGCGCCACCACCTCGGATTCCGGCTGCGAGTTGTACTGCGCCAGCCTGGTGCCCCACTCGAGGTAGCCGACCAGCGCGGCCCGGAACTCCGGGTCGTCCGGCAGCGCGGCGTCGTCGGCGGCCAGGCTCATCAACGACGCGAACCGGAACCGCTGCTCGGGGGTGATCCCCAGGTTCCGGTGATGGGCGAGCATCCGTTCGTACCCGCCGAGCCGCTCGCGTGTACTCCGCAGGCCCGCCGAAGACCTCGACCCACCACAGCGTGACGTTCGCGCGGTGCTCCTCGCTGACGCCGCCGGGAAACAGCGGTCCCAGCAGGTCGTCGGCCTCGACCCGGTCGTAGAAGGCGTCGATCATCGACCGGAACGCGGCCGATCCGCCGGCCCAGTCGAACAGTGTTGGTGTGTCGTCAGTGGTCACTCGCACATCACCCCGTCAGCTCAGAAAGTCGGACTGTAGGCGCGGCCAGGTCCGGGCGAACCCGGGGTGCAGGTTGAGCGCGGCGACCCGGTCCCGCGGCACCCAGCGCAGCTCGGCGCTCTCGGCGTTCGGCGTGACGGTCAACGGTCCGATCGCGTCGGCCACCACCGTCACGTAGGCCCAGCCGCCGTGGTCGTCGGGCGACTCACCGACCACGGACACCGAATCGGCGTCGATCCCGGCCTCCTCGGCGGCCTCCCGGAGTGCCGCGGCGACCCAGGTCTCGTGACTGTCCCGGGCCCCGCCGGGTAGCCCCCAGGTGTCGCCGTCGCTGGTCCAGCCGGCGCGGTGCTGCATGAGCACGACGACCGCCGCGGGGTCCGCGGCCTGCCGGAGCAACAGACCCGCGGCACCGTTGCGCCCCCAGTGCCGGTGACCCTGATCGCAGCGCGTCCAGCCGTTGCCATCCCCGTGCACGAGGTCCCCTCTGCTGTCCGGTCGGATCCACGCCGCCAGGCCCGGTGCATGGCAGCGTCCATGCTGCCAGCGGGCGACCGCGGCCCTGCTACCAGGCCCCTCGGGTCAGCGACGGCCGGTGACGGCCGCCCCGGCCGATCTCGGCATCGTGATGGCCTCGACCAGCGGCGCCAGCATGATCACCGCCAGCAGCACGAAGGCGACCCGGTAGGCAGTGGCTGGGGTTTCGCTGAGTCCGAGCGCCTGCGCTGACCGGATCCCCCAGCCGCACCAGCAACGCGCCGACCGCGATGCCGAGCCCGGCGCCCAGCTCCTGCAGGGTGGCGTGCAGCGTGTTGGCGTGGGTCATCTGCTCGGTCGGCACGTCGGAAAAGGCGACGCTGTTGTACGCGGAGAAGCCGACGGACCGGAAGATCCCGCTGACGGCCAGCACGGCGACCATCACGAAGATCGGCGTGCCGGCCTGGAACGCGCCCATGCCCGAGCAGGCACACCGCCGACATCGGCAGCGCGATCAGCAGCACCGTGCGGATCCCCAACCGGCGCATCAACGGCGTGGTGAACGGCTTGATGCACGAGGTTCCCCAGGAACAACGCGATGACGATGCCGCCGGCCTGCGCCGCGGTCCAGCCGAACCCCAGCTGGAAGAACAGCGGGAGCAGGAACGGGATCGCGCTGATCACCAGCCGGAACACGGTGCCGCCGGCGACGGCGGCGCGCAGGCTGCGGATCTTGAGTGTGCGCAGGTCCAGCAGCGGGGCCTTGGTCTTCAACAGGTAACCGATGTCCGCCGCAATGGTCAGTGCCGCCAACCCGAGCGCGATGATGGCGAACGCCCAATCGGGCCGGCCGTTGCCGATCTGCTCCAGACCGATCACCAGCGCGGCCACCCCGAACGCGGTCAACAGGAATCCACGCCAATCGAGCCGTCGCTTCTCGGTTGCCCTGACGTCCGGCACCAACCGTCTGGCGAACAGCAGCCCGATCACGCCGAGCGGCACGTTGATCAGGAAGATCCATCGCCAGGAAGTGAAGGTGCTGATCAGGCCGCCCAGCGGCGGGGCAAGCACCGGCGCCACGAGGGCCGGCCAGGTCAGGTACGCGATGGCCTTGATCAGGTCGGCCTTGGCCGTCGAGCGCAGCACGATCAGTCGCCCGACCGGCACCATCATCGCGCCGCCGATGCCCTGCAGCACCCGGAAGACGGTGAGCACGCCGAGCGTCGGCGCCGCCGCGCAGCCGATGGACGCGAGGGTGAACAGCCGCGATCGCCAGCGAGAACACCCCGCGAGCGCCGTAGCGGTCGCTGAGCCAGCCACTTCCCGGGATGAGCACCGCGACGGTGAGTAGGTATGCCGTCATGGCCACGTTGATCTGCACCGGCTGGACGCCGAGGCTTTCGGCGATGGCCGGGGCAGCCGGCGCGATGATCGTCGCGTCCAGGTTCTCCATGAAGTACGCGCCGGCGATGAGTATCGCCAGCGGGCGAGAGAAGCCGACCAGCCGACTCCCGCTGGGAGCGTTCGGTTCCGCCCCGGACCGCGAATCCGTCACCTGATCACCCTGTCACTGCCCAATCGGCGCCGGCCGCGCTGCCACGCCTTGCGAAGACATCCTGGCAATTACTTCCGGCGGCTCAGCAGGTGGGTGGTCACCTGTTGACGCCGTACCATGGGGAACGTCCAGGGCGCTGCCCCGGGGGGAGTAGGAGCTATGCCGCTCTCAGAGGGCGAACAACGCAGGCTTGACGAGATCGAGCGCGCCCTGAAAACCGAAGATCCCAAGTTCGCCGCGAACATCACCATCGACCGGCTCCGCCGGCACGGAGCGATCGTCGCGGTGTGCCTGTTCGTGCTGGGGATGATCGCCCTCGTGGTTGGTCTGGTGACCGCCGATGCGCTGCTGGTGGTCGGCATCATCATCAGCGTGCTGGGCGCCCTGGCCATGGCCGCCGGAGTTGCGATGTATCTGGTCCCGCGGTTTCGTCGCTGAGCCGGCGCCGTCCCGCCGAACGACGGCTCTCGGACACCACGAAGGCCCGCCACCCCCGATGATGACGGGCCCTCCTGGCAAGACTGAGTGATCTGTTGGTCAGTGCCCGCGGAACGCGTCCACCTGGGTCACGGTGTACTCCGCGGTATCCGGATTCGGGATGCCGAAGCGCGCGTTCACCACATACAAGAACTTGCCGAAGGCGGCCGCCGTGGTTGGTACGTCGAAATTGCCTGGGCTGGTGATGATGTCGACGACCTTTCCGGACGTGTACGACCGGTTGAGCTTGAGCACCGTGATCTGGCCGGCGTTCTGCACCACGTTGAGGATGGTGCGGTCCTGCAGCAGCAGGCCGTCGCCAGCCGGAAGCGTGGTAGCGCCGAGGTCGACCTTCGTGGTCACCCCGGTCTTCGGGTTGACCTTGAACAGGAATCCTGTGTTGGACTGGATCACCAGCAAGGTGTCACCGTCCGGCGATGCCTCGATGCCGTTGTTGTTGAAACCGTCACCGAACACCAGATCGCCGGTCAGCGGCAACACCTTGAAGGTGTCGCCGATCCTGCCGCCGCGACCGATCGGCACCACATACAGCGATTGGACTCTCGAGTCGGTGAAGTAGGCGGCGTCCTTGGTCACGATCACATCGTTGATGAACGTGTCGCTTCCAGCCGGCGCGAACTGATAGGACTCCAACTGCTTGCCTGTGTCCGCGTCATACACGGTGCCGGTGCCGGTACTGGCACCAGATACCCAGAGCCGGTTGCGCTTGTCGACCTTGTTTCCGGTCGCGGCCTTGTTACCCGGATCGCCCTTGACCAGGATCGCCCCCTTGCCGGTGCGCAGGTCGCCGCGGAAGATCGCACCGCTGGCCACCGAACCGACGTAGAACGACGTGCCCTTGCCGACCGAGATGCCCTCGGGCTGGAAACCCGTTGGCAGGTCGATGGTCGCAGGGAACCGGTCGTTCCCGTCCTGGTGTCCGGGCTGCGCGACCGCGATTCCACCACTGGTCAGCGCGAGCACACCTGCCAACAGCACCGTCAGCGCGACTCTGCGCACAACAGCCTCCTCTTCCGGTCTCGGTTTCGGTCCTCGCCGTTGTGCGTCGGACCGCCGTCCACTTGTTCAAACGGTGTGCGCCTCGGTGGGGTTCAGTCATCTCACAAGAAAGCCACAAATTTTTCCCACCTGCTTCGCATGACAAAGGGCTCCGGCGGATGCCACCGGAGCCCCTCGTTGTCAGTTGTCAGTCGTTGTCATCCTTGTTCTTCACCGGTTCGATCAGGCCGACGAGTCCGTGCTGGTACACGGTGGTGGGGTCGAGGCCGTCCCCGATGCCGGCGGCGAAGACCAGGCTATTCGGCGTGCCGATCACTCCGTTGCCGAATTGCGATGCCCCAGAGACCAAGGTTGACCAGCGGTTTGCCGTCCGATCCCTTGATCGTGCCGCGGAAGTTTCCGCTCCGCGGGTTGAAGGCATTGATCTTGCCGTCATCGACGTTGCCGACCAGCAGGTCGCCGCCGAAGTCGCCCCAGCCCTTTGGTGCGATCGCCATGCCCCACGGCCCGGCGAGCTGGTCGCCGGTCACCAGGCGCTTGCGGAACTTGCCGTCCGGGGTGAAGACGCTCACCGCAGTGGTGCCGTCAACTCCGGGAGGCGGTGCGTAGGACACGTAAACCCGGCCGTCGAGGTACGCGACACCGTAGGCGAACAGCGGCTTCTTGCTGTAGGTCGGGTCTTTGAAGTAGCCCCGGCTCGGCGTCACCTTGGTGAAGGTGCCGTCGTAGACGTCGATGGTGTTCGGATTGGCGTTGTCGGCGGCCAGCAGGAGCGGCCCCGACTTGTGCTGCGCAGGAACCATGGCGAGACCGGTATAGAAGGCGCCGGCCTTGCTGGGAGTGGCGGGCACCGTGGTCTGCGGGTTCGGCGTGGCGGTGTTGACCCAGCCGGTGATCTGCGAGCTGGGCACGCCCTGCTGGCTGAACGTCACCTCATCGAAAATGAACCGCGCCGGGCCGGTGGTTGGGGGGGTGGTTGTCCCATTGGTGACGACGAAGTCCGTCGTCGGGTTGAAGACAATACCGGTTGGCGACGAGGCAGCCACCTCGAGCGGCACCTTCGCCGCGGTGGCCGCGTCCGTCCCGCGGTACAGCGTGCTGCTGTTGCTGGCCTGGTTGCTGGTCCACAGCGGCGTCGCATTGCCGACCGGGCCGAAAGCGACACCCCACGGATTCTTCAGCAGCGGATCTGTCACCGGCAGCTTGAGGTCCGGGAGGTCCGAAGCGAGATTGGTCTGGGTGAAGGCGTTGTCCTTGTCCTGATCATGACCCCGATCGGCGAACGCCGGCCCGGCGGTTCCGGTCAGGGTGACGGCGCCGGCCACCACGACCACCAGGGCCGCACTCCATCGACGCCGGGTTCGGCCCCGGCGGGACGCCGCCGGTGTCGACGTTCGAGAACCTTCGGGTACAGCTGACCTGCTGACGAGCATGTCGGTCTCCCACCTACGGGTAGTGCCTCGGGAATAAGACAGGGTGGACGCTTGATCTCGCACGCGGCCTGGTCAATACCCCAAAAGTGGGGCTTTACAGGAATTGAACAGCGGAATCACAGCGGCGACTGCGGCCGGACGCGTATGCCATGAACGACCGCCGATACCCTCCGCGATACATTGTCCGCGGCGGGCATCGTGGTACCGCCGAATGGGCGATGAAGGCTGGGACGAAACGGTTATCCTGCCGAAGTTCCCCACCCGAGCCGGACTCGCCGCCAATCACGGCACGGGTTCCAAAATCGCCCATCTGCCAACCTCTGTCAGCAGATCCGCTCGGGTGGGGCGATTCGCGTTCCCTCGGATCCTCCCCGGCATGACAGATGTCATGCCACGGTCGTGACTGCCGGCCCAGGTGTCGAGTGGGCCAACACCTCAGGCTGAATGCATGGTGAACAACTCAGCACCGCACAGTTTCCATCAGGGCGCCGGCCAGGCCGGCTCCCCCGACGGCGCGGCCATCCGGATGACCGGCCTGCGCAAGAGTTTCGGTCCGATCCAGGCCGTCCGCGGGGTCGACCTGGACATCGCGCCCGGCGAGGTGGTGGCGTTCCTCGGACCCAACGGGGCCGGGAAGTCCACCACCATCGACATGCTGCTCGGCCTGACCCGCCCGGACACCGGCACGGTCAGGGTCTTCGGGGACCCACCGGTGCGCGCCGTCCAGGCCGGCCGGGTCGGCGCCATGCTGCAGGGCGGTGCGCTGCTGCCGGACGTCACGGTGCGCGAACTGGTCGCGATGTTCGCGGCGCTGCACCGGCACCCGATGCCGGTGCAGCGAGGCCATGGAGATGGCCGGCATCACCGACATCGCCGGGCAGAAGACCACGAAGCTGTCCGGTGGGCAGTCCCAGCGGGTCCGGTATGCGCTGGCGCTGGTGCCCGACCCCGACCTGCTGGTGCTCGACGAGCCAACGGCCGCCATGGATGTCGAGGTCCGCCGGGCCTTCTGGGCGTCGATGCGGGAGTACACCCAGTCCGGCCGGACGGTGCTGTTCGCCACCCACTACCTGGAGGAGGCCGACGCCTTCGCCGATCGGGTCGTCGTGCTGGCCAACGGGGTGATCGTCGCGGACGGGACCGGCGCGCAGATCAAGGCGTCGGTCGCCGGGCGGACCATCTCGGCCGTCATCCCCGGCGTCGGAACAGCCGAGGTCGGCGCGCTCCCCGGGGTCGTCTCCACCGAGCAGCAGGCGTCCCGACTCCTGCTGCACTGCAACGACTCCGACACCGCCCTGCGCGCCATGCTGGCCGCCTTCCCGGCCGCCCACGACATCGAAATCGCCGCCGGAAACCTCGAGGACGCCTTCCTCGAACTGACCGCGGCCAGCCGTCAGGAGTCGAACCGATGAGCACGACCACCACCCCAGCGCAGTCCGGCACCATTGGCATGACGGTGCGCTACGCGCTGCTCTCCACCCGCACCGCCTACCGCAACGTCCGCTTCCTGGTGCTGACCGTCGCCCTGCCGTTGCTGCTGTTCCTGTTGTACGCCAACCTATATCAGGGCCAGGACACCGATACCGGGCTGTCCGTCGTCGCCTATCTGATGGTCTCGATGGCCTCGTTCGGCTGCATCGGCGCGGCCATCAACACCGGCGCCAGGGTGGCCATCGAACGGCAGACCGGGTGGAATCGGCAGCTCCGGCTCACCGCGCTGCCCGCGAACTCATACCTGATCGCCAAGGCCGTGGTGTCCATGCTGGTCACCCTGCCGGCGCTGATCCTGGTCTTCATCGCCGGCGCCACGGTCGGCAACGTGCACCTCACGGCGAGCCAGTGGCTGGGTACCGGGCTGGCCGTCTGGCTGGGGCTGATCCCGTTCGCGGTGCTCGGCCTGGTGATCGGCTTCGCCGGCACGGTCGACACCGTGCAGCCGATCTCGATGATCACCTACCTGGGGCTCTCCATCCTCGGTGGCCTGTGGTTCCCGGTCGAGCAGTTCCCGGCGTTCCTGCAGGACGTCGCGAAGGTCACCCCGTCCTACTGGCTCGCCGACCTGGGCCGCAGCGTGCTGGCCGGCGACGGCGTCCCGATGAACGCGGTGCTGGTGCTGGCGGCGTGGACAATCGTGCTCGGGGTGTTCGGCGTCGTCGCCTATCGCCGGAGCGGGAAGAAGGTCTGAGCGCTGATGCTCGATCCGTCAACCGGTAGTCCGCCCACCGCCACGTCGGCGCGGTGGGCGGACTCCGTGCGGGACACTGGGCCGGTGGACGGCAATTTCGTGGGGCAGCCGCTCGGTCCCGCGGAGGCGGCCCGGCTGCGGATCAACGGACGGCAGCGGTGGATCCTCGGTGCGCTGGCCTCCCAGGTGTTTGTCGTGTCGGCCTATGTCGCCATCCTGACCTCGGGACTCTCCCCGCTCGCTATCGCCGGTTACATTGCGCTGCTGCTGGCATTCTCGGCGACCTACATCTTCGTGGCCGGCCGGTTCATCGTGTCGACGATGTGGCACCGCATCCTGGTGGTCGCCGGGCTGCTGCTGCTGACGCTTCCGCAATTCGCGGTGCTGGGCGTCGACGCGTCCTCGTTGTGGATCTTCGTCGGGGTGGCCGGCGGCATCCTGTTCCCGGCCCGGGTGGCCATGGCGCTGGCGGTCGTCCTGGCCGCCGTCATGCTGGGCCTGGATGCCGTCGTCGGCGAGCCGCTGAGCTGGGAACTGGCGTTGACGCTGATCGCGCTGACCGCGTTCATGGTCGGCTTCGCCGGGAACATCCGGCTGAACATCGAGCTGCGGCGCACCCGCGAACAGCTGGCCGTCGCTGCGGTCGCCGCCGAACGGGAACGGATCGGCCGGGACCTGCACGACATTCTCGGTCACTCGCTGACCGCCATCGCGGTGAAGGCGGGGCTGGCCCGCAGGTTGCTGGACCGCGACCCGGCCGCGGCCGCCGCCGAGATCGGCGACGTCGAGCAGTTGGCCCGCGAGGCGCTCAAGGACGTGCGGGCCACCGCTTCCGGGTATCGCGAGGTGTCGCTGGCCGGTGAACTGTCGGTGGCGGCGTCGGTGTTGCGGGCCGCGGGCATCCGCGCGGAACTGCCGTCGGCGGTCGACGGTGTTGACCCCGCCGACCGGGAGATCTTCGGCTATGTGGTGCGGGAGGCTGTCACCAACGTCGTGCGGCATTCCGGTGCTCACACCTGCCGGATCAGCATCGGCGAACGCAGCATCGAAATCCGCGACGACGGAGCGGATGTCGCGCCGACGGTCGGGAGCGATCAGGGCAGCGGCCTGCGCGGACTGGCCCGGAGGGTGGCCGCGCGCGGCGGGACGCTGACGGCGGGACCGCAGCCGGGAGCGGGTTTCCTGTTGAGCGTGACGCTACCGCCGGTGGGTTCCGCGCCGACGCCGGCGGCGCCGTGAATGGTGACCGTCCGATGGTGAATGGCGAACCGGACGCGGACGGCGGTATCCGGGTCCTGCTGGCCGACGACCAGGCCATGATCCGCGGCGCCTTCGCGGCGCTGATCGGACTGGAACCGGATATGCGGGTGGTTGCCCAGGTCGGGTCCGGCGACGAGGTTGTCCGGGCCGCGCTCCGCAGCCTCCCCGACGTGGCCCTGCTCGACGTGCAGATGCCGGGGCTGGACGGACTGTCCGCGGCGTCCTCGCTCGCCGAGCAACTCCCCGCGTGCCGGGTGATCATCCTGACCACCTTCGGCCGGCCCGGGTACCTGCGCCGCGCGATGGCGGCGAAGGCGGCCGGTTTCCTGGTGAAGGACGCGCCACCGGAGACCCTGATCGACGCGATCCGCCGGGTGCATGCGGGGCTGCGGGTGGTGGATCCGACGCTCGCCGCCGAGAGCCTGAGCCTGGGCGAATCCCCGCTGACCGGGCGGGAGCGGGACGTCCTGGCCGCGACCACCGACGGCGGCACCGTGGCCCAGATCGCCGCTCGGCTGTTCCTGTCCGAAGGGCACTGTGCGGAACCATCTCTCGTCCGTGATCGGTAAGACGGGCGCCCGGACCAGGGCCGACGCGGTGCGGATCGCGACCGAGCGCGGCTGGATCTGAGCGGCGGGCATCCGCCAGCCGGGACAGACTGAGCCTGCACACACTCGGACGACGGAGAGGAACCCCGGATGGGCGCGACGGTTGGTCTGGTGGGCAGCGGGTGGCGGGCGGAGTTCTTCCTCCGACTGGCGGCATTGTTGTCCGACCGGCTGACCCTGGTCGGGGCGGCGGTGCGCCGGGCCGAGACCGCAGAGATCACCAGCGCACGGTGGAACGTGCCCTGCTATCTCTCCCCCGAAGCGCTGATCACCCACGAACACCCGGACTTCGTGATCAGCTGCGTGCCATGGGCGGCCAACCCGGGAGTGGTCATAGATCTGGTCGAATCCGGCACCAGGGTGCTGACCGAGACCCCGCCGGCTCCGGATCTGGACGCGCTCCGCTCGTTGTGGGCGCGCATCGGTCACCGCGAGTTGGTGCAGGTCGGCGAGCAGTATCCATTGTTCCCCGGCCACGCGGCTCGACGGGAGTTGTTGCGGCGCAAGATCATCGGCACTCCCACAGCCGTCCAGGTGTCGTCCACCCACGGCTACCACGCCGTCGCCCTGATCCGCGGGTTTCTCGGCATCGGCTTCGAACCCGCCGTGGTGGCGGGCTCGCGCTTCACCGCGCCGCTGGTCGACCCGCTGATCAGGGACGCGTGGACCGACGACGACACCGAGAAACCGGCGGTGACCACCCTGGCCACCATGGATTTCGGCGACGGCCGGTCCGGTGTCTACGACTTCACCGACAACCAGTGGCACAACCAGCTTCGGTTCCGGCGGATCCTGATCCGGGGGTCGCGCGGTGAGATCGCCGACGACGACGTGCTCCACATGCCGGAGAGCCGGACGATTCTCCGATCGTCATTGGTCCGCTCGCAGCTCGGCTACGACCTGAACCTGGACGGCTACGACACCGAGCACATCTCCTTCGACGGCCGGGTGCTGTTCCGCAATCCGTTCCTCGGGCACCGGCTGATGGACGAGGAAATCGCCCTCGCGACCATGCTGCTCGCCACCGCCTCCTGGGCTCGTGGTGAGGGGCCCGCGCCGTATCCGCTGGCCCAGGGTTGCCAGGACCACCTGATCTCGCTGGCCATCGACGAGGCAACGACCACCGGCGTTCCGGTTACTGTCGGCGTCGAGCCCTGGGCTCGCTGAGCACCGCCGAACGGCGGCTGTCGGTGCCCGTTCGTATGGTGTCCGCATGGCATATGACTTTCAGGTGACCGTTGACTGCGCCGAACCGCACGTGCTCGCCGACTGGTGGGCCGATGCGCTCGGCTGGGTCGTGGAGCCCAGCGACGAGGCGTTCATCCGGCGGATGATCGCGGAGGGGTACGCGGCGGAGGATCAGACCACCACCCACCGCGGTGTGCTGGTGTGGAAGGAGGGCGCGGCCATCTCCCCGCCCAAGGATTCGACCGAAGTGCCGTTCAGACGGGTGCTGTTCCAACAGGTCCCGGAGCCGAAGACGGTGAAGAACCGGCTGCACTTCGACGTCCGGGTCGGTGCGGACAAGGTCGAGGCGGAGTTCCAGCGGCTGACCGCCGCCGGCGCGACCTTCCTGCACCGCGGCTCGCAAGGCCCGTCCAGTTGGATCACGTTGGCCGACCCCTGGGGCAACGAGTTCTGCATCAACTGAGTTCGTCTGAAGCGGCCGCGGGTCAGGTGCCCGCTCCGGCGACGTCGACGACGGGCAGCAGCCGCTGCCGGAGCTCGACGTCGCCCAGCAGCCGTCGAGCAGCGTCGCGCTCCGGGTCACCCAGGTAGGACTGGTAGCCGGCGTTCGACCCGAAGGAGACGATGTGCACCTCGGTCAGGCCGTCGGGGGTGCGGAGTCGTCGTTCGAGCCGGCCGCCATGCCGCTCGAGCAGGGTGAGTACCGCCTGCTCGTAGCTCAGAAAGTTCGCACGCCCCCATTCGGGGACGTCGATGACCACGACGAACGTGACCGCGCCCGGGCTGTCCATCCGAGCACGGTAGCGTCGCCGTGACATCGATCAGGGACGCCCTACCAACCTCGGAAGACCTACCAACCTAGGAAGAACTACCAACCACGAGACCCTACCCACCGGCGACAGACAAGGGAGTCCAGTGCCCGGCGCATCGCTCACCACCGACCCGGATCCAGACAACGCGCACCCCGACCCGACACCGCTCCGGGTCGGCGTGGTCGGCCTCGGCTTCGCCGGAACCACGCACCTGGACGCCTACCGCGCAGTGCCTGGCGTCGAGGTCGTCGCACTGGCGGGCAAGGAGCGGCAACGCCTGGCCGAGTTGGCGTCCACCCGGCAGGTCCCGCACACCTACGAGGACTGGGAGGATCTGGTCGCGCGGGACGATCTCGATGCGGTCAGCATCGGTACGCCGAACCACCTGCACCACCCGATCGCGGTCGCCGCGCTGGCGTCCGGCAAACACGTGCTCTGTGAAAAACCGATGGCAACCACCGGCGATCTGGCCGCGGAGATGGTGGAGGCGGCCCAGCAGGCGGACCGCGTCCTGGAGATCGCGTTCAATCACCGGCGCAGGGCGGACGTGCAATTCCTGCGCCGGTACCTCGACGACCAACCACTCGGCGCCATCTATCACGCGCGGGCACGGTGGACGCGGCGCACCGGGATCCCCGGTCTGGACTCCTGGTTCACCAGCACGACGATGGCCGGCGGCGGCGCCCTGATCGACCTGGGATCGCACGTGCTCGACATCGCTCTGCACCTGCTGGGCGAGCCGCGGGTGACCCGGGCGTCCGGGGTGACCTACAACGAACTGGGCCGCGCGGGCCGCGGGGGCGAGCGGAACGCCGGCAAGACCGGCGCCACCGGGCATCTGTTCGACGTGGAGGATTTCGCCAGCGCGCTACTGCGTCTGGACAACGGACGCAGCCTGCAGCTGGAAGCATCGTGGGCCGGCTACACCAACGATCACGACGACATCGGCATCGACCTGCTGGGCGATCGGGGCGGGGTCCGGCTGTTCGTCGAGAACTACGCCACCGCTGGGACTGTCACCATCTATTCGGACATCGACGGGCATCGGGTGACGCAGCCGGCCGGAGATCCCCACGCCCAGCGTCGGTCACGGCGTCGTGGTGCAGGGTTTCGTCGACACCATCAGGTCCGGGCAATGGCAGGCCAGCCACGGCGAGTACGGACTGCACCGCAGCCGGGTGCTCGACGCCGTCTACGAATCGGCCCGCGAGGGCAGGGAGGTCGGCGGTCAAGTGAGCGCGCTGCGGATCGTCGTCTGGAACGAGAACATCCACGAGACCCGGGGTGACGAGGGTGTCCGGCGGCACTACCCGGACGGGATCCACGCGGTGATCGCCGACGGCCTGCGCGCGGAACTGGGTCGAGCAGGCGGAGGTCTCGCACCGCGACGCTGGCCGAACCGGAGCACGGGCTCACCGAGGAGGTGCTGGCCCAGACCGACGTGCTGCTCTGGTGGGGGCACATCGGGCACGACCAGGTGCAGGACGTGGTGGTCGACCGGGTGCACCGACACGTGTTGGCGGGCATGGGCATCGTCGTGCTGCACTCCGGGCCACTACTCGAAGATCTTCAGGCGGCTGCTCGGCACCACCGCGTCGCTGAAATGGCGCAACGCCCGTGAACGCGAGCTCATCTGGACCGTGGCACCGGGCCATCCCATCGCCGAGGGCATCCCGAATCCCGTGATCATCCCGCGAGCAGGAAATGTACGGGGAGTTCTTCGACATCCCCACGCCCGACGAGCTCGTCTTCATCAGCTCGTTCGCCGGCGGTGAGGTCTTCCGCGGCGGCATCACCTATCGACGGGGACTGGGCAAATTGTTCTATTTCTCCCCCGGCGACCAGGAGTACCCCGTCTACCACCATCCGGACATTCGCCGAATACTGCGGAACGGGGTCCGCTGGGCGGCACCCAGCGGACCCCGCCTCGAACTCACCGCCGATCCACACCCGACCGGGTGGTTCGAGTAGCGGCCTAACGGTGTTGCGCAACAGACGCGGTGGCACCGGACGGTGTCCGCGTGGTCATCCGCCGAGCCGTGGCGCCCACCGGTCACCGTCTCCGGATAGGTCGCGGTGAACTTCACCATGAACCACATGACGCCGACCGGCACGACCCAGTTCAGCAGCAGCTCCGGCAGGCTGTCGCTGGACTCCGAGGTGACCCGCAACCCCAGGGCGGACACCGCGATGCTGGCCAGTCCCATCACCGTGATGGCGGCGCCCCAGGCCAGGGACAGCACCCGGTTGATCTTCTTGAACGTCGGCGAACCCCAGTAGGCGCGGGGAGTCGACTCCCGGGCGTACTGCTCGGTGAACGGCATGAACGGCACCGTGGCCAGCACGAACAGCCCGAGCACCACGCCGACTCCCGGGGCGGCCCAGGTGTACAGCCACTCGTCGACGGCCGGGCCGCCGACGAAGCCGACGATCGCGATGACCCCGAACAGCACAGCAGAGCCCACGTTCAGGATCTTCGGCGGCCAGGCCGGGCGGGCGATCGCCATCGCGACGATCGTGATGGCGACCGCGATCAGCGCACTCCAGGCCACGCCGTTGCCGGCCATCCGGGTGGAGATCAGCGAGAACGCAATCCAGGGAAGGAATCCGGTGATGAGGGAGAGTGGTTTCATGCCGGTAACGCTAGAAGCGCTGGATGTGGCAGACATCGGCCACATGGCCGATCTACGCCTCCTTGGTCTCGTTGCAGAGGTCGTCGACGGCGACGCCGGGAACTATCCTCAGACCCCGACCACCGTGATCGACCGAACCGTGTGAGCAGCCAGCTTGGTGAGGTCGCCGGGGTCGCTGGTCACTACAACGGGGTCAAGGCACGTGCTGGCAAACGCCGCGACGACCGCGGCAACCGCGGATATCGATGCCGCAGATCGGGTCGCGGTTCGAAGGCGTGCTGCCTCACGGGCCTGTAGTTCGCCTACGTCCCGAATCTGGCACGCGCGGAGTAGTCGATTGGTATGGAAGTCCCGACGGTGGTCCCCGGTCAGCGATTCGGCAAGCACCACCGACGGCACCTGGCCGGGCCACAGACCGCGACGACGAAGCTCGGCCAGCTTTGCCCGATCCCCCGCCAGTGCGCTCAACCCGCCGGCGTCCAAGATCAGCGTCATGCCGAGTGGGCGCGACCATGCCGGACAGGATCGGGAAGCACTCGATCCGCCCAATCCGCGGCTGCGGTCTGTTCGGTGGCGGACACCGGGCCGAGTTCGACGTCGAGATCGGCGAGATAGGCGTCGAGTTCGGCAATCTTCGACCGCCGATCCAGCTCTTCGGCGATCGCCCGAGCAGTCAGCGCCGAAACGTTGAGGTCTGCCGCCCGGGCCCGCGCGAGGATCTCGTCGGGGAGCGAAATGTTCACACGCGCCATGCGCATACAGTACACACTCGGTTCCGCGAACAAACGGCACCACGGACCACCTCAGCCCAGGTCAGCACCTGCGGCGGTCGCCACCTCGACCCTGGACCGCAGTCCGGTCTTGGCCAGCACGTGCGACACGTGGGTCTGCACGGTTCGCGGGGAGACGAACAGCCGGGTGCCGATCTCCCGGTTGGTCAGCCCGTCCCGCACCAATGCCGCGATCCGGCGCTCGGTGGCGGTCAGGCTGGCCCAGCCGGAGTCGACGGTCCGGTGCCCTTCGCGCGCTCCGCGGCGCACGCCCAACGCGCGGGCGCGGGCCAGCGCACGGTCCCGGTCGGGCACCGCCCGCATCTGCTCGTAGGCCAGGACGGCGGCGTCCAGCGCGGAGGCCGCACGCACCCGGTCTTTGTGAGCGGCGGCCGCGCAGGCCAGCTCCTCCCAGCCGCAGGCCGCCAGGTGACGCCTGCCGTCCGCTCCGAAACGGGCTACCGCGGCTTCGATCTCATCGGGGTCACTGGTGACCATGCCGTGCACCAGGCCGACCACTGCCGAAGCGGCGGCGGCGGTGGGCGTCGAGCGGAGGTCGCCGGAGACCTGCTCGGCGAGGCGCCGCTCCATCCCGACGACGGCGACCCTGGCGACATCGGGTGCAAGGTCGAGGCACCACCCGCTCGGACCGGTCCGGGCCGCTGCCCACAGGCGCGAGCCATCGTGCTGGCGGCGCGGGTGGCTCCCTCGGCCTCCAGGATGGCCAGATCCGCCCGGCCGGGATCGTCGCGGCCGAATTGCAGCGGCAGCCCGCGGCCGCGGAAATCATCGAGCCTGGTCCGGGCTGCGGGAGTGTCGCCGCGGTGCGCGGCGAGGTAGGCGCGGTTGCCGACGGGCATAGAGATCCAGCCGGTGCCGGTCTCCTCCGCCTGTTCAAGGGCGGTATCCAGTTCCGCGACGGCGTCGTCCCAGTCGCCCGCGACGAACGCGGCGCCGCCCGCGACGAAACCAAGAAACGGATCCAGCCATTGCGCTGCCCGGGCCGCGCTGAGCCGGCGTGCTCGGTCGACTGCCGCTCGTCCGGCCGCGGGGCCGTACTCGGAGAGTGCGATCAGCGCGGGCCAGACCAGTGCCGTCGATCGGGCGTGCATGTCCTGCTCCTGCGTGACCAGTGACGACCGCCGGTCGAACAGTTGCCGCGCTTGCCGGTCATCCCCGGACAGGTAGGCGGCGCAGGCAAGGGTGTTGAGCTGGGCGGCCTGCGCATCGGCGTCGGCGGCCGCCACGAATCGGCTCAGCAACGCCTCGCCCTCCGCTGCGGTGGGGAGATCGCCGTCGAGCAGTCGCACCCAGGACCGCAGCGCGTCCAACTGGGCGCGAACCGGCGACGGCAGGCCGGGAATGGAGGTGGTCCGGTCGATCGCGGCCAGCGATCCGTCGACGTCCGCGCGGTTGACCAGTGACCTGATCATGACCGATTGCAGGCCGCCCGCCACGGCGCGATCGGTGACCGTTTCGATGCGCTCGCGGATCAACTGCTCGGCGGCGCGCCCGCGACCGGCCAGGAAGAGATCGAGACTCCTTTGCACCAGCAGCGTCTCGGAGTCGGCCCGCACGGTGTCGGTGATCGCCTCGGCGTCGCCGAGCAGGTCCGCGGCGACTTCCGGGGAGGTGAGTCTGGTCCGCCGGACGGCCTCCTGCAGGGCCGCCACCACCTGCGGGTCGGAAGGTGCGTCCGAGGCGGCGCCCCGTAACGCGTGCTCGGCGACCATTCCGGGCCGCCCCCCGGCACGGCGAAGTACCTGCGCGATCCGGCGGTGGGTTGCCCGGCGATCGGGCTCCGGCAGATCCGCGTAGAGCACCTCGCGATAAAGATCGTGTGAGAAGTCAACCGTGGCTGCGTCTTCGCCGCTGGAGTCAACCGGGGCAACACCGCCGGCATCAACAGTGCGCACCAGGCCGGACTCGACGGCCCGCCGGAGCGGCGCCTGTAGATCGTCGGCCGACGTGTACAAGGTGGTCGCCAGGTCACCGACGCGGACCGCCGTGCCCCACACGGCAAGCACGGCCACAACACCGGACGCGGATTCGTCCAGCTGACCAAGGTGTTCCCGGATCGTTGCTTCCAGGCCGGCCGAACGGGTGATCGCCTCGGGCCGGACGTCAACCGTGTCGGAGCCGGTTGCCAGCAGGGCATCCGATTTGTCCAAGGCGCGCAGCAGTTCGGTGACGAACAGCGGATTGCCCGCCGCCGGCTCCAGCAGCGCCCGCAGACGGGCCCCCGGCCAGCACCGGGTCCGGTCGAGAACCAACCGCTCGACCATCATCCGATCCATGGGCGGCAGCCTGCAGCGCAGATCGGTTTGCCGGGCGACCATCTCGAGCTGCTCGCGGACCGGGAACGGCCTGGCGGTGATCAGCACGACCAGCGGCAGGTCCCGGCTGGCCCAGACCAGCCGGCGCAATACGGTCAGCGACGCCGCGTCACAGTGCTGGGCGTCATCAACCCAGGCCAGCACGGGTCCGGCCCCGCAGAGCAGGTCGATCCGGTCGAAGGCCGCGTCGGATCGGTCGGATCCTTCCGGCGCCTGCCCGGTGAGTTGTTCGATGGTGGCAAATGGCTCGTTGCGGCGGCGGTGATCCGCCGCCGCCCGCAACACCGTCAGCCCGCTGCCGGGCTCGGAGCCGGCGGGGCCCAGGATCTCCCCGATCAGGAACGATTTCCCGATCCCTGGTGGACCATCGACGAAAGCGCTTGCGCCGCCTGACTTCCGCCGCCCGCTGACAGCAGAGATCAACTCCCGCAGCGAGTCCTCGACGGCCTGCCGGTCGGTCGCGGCGGGCTGGTGATCCCTTCCGGTCGCGGCCATCGCGACAGCTTAGTGGTCAGCAACGGATTCGTCCGGCGCCATTCGGCCTGGCAGGCGCCCAAGGGCTCAGCCCGTGCGCTGGGCCAGCCGATCCTCCAGCCAATCGAACATCCGCTGGTGGGTCAGCTGCCGTCCCATCGGCTGGCAGTGCAGGTTGGCGCCCTCGTCGCGGGTGAACTCGATGATCTCCTTCACACCGGGCAGCAGGTCGTACAACTGCCGGGACTGACCGGACCAGAACTGCTCGTCCTGCGGGTCGGTGAGCAGCAGCGGGGTCCTGATCCGGCCGACAACGTCCCGCAACTGGTACTTCTCGACCTCGGTGAACACGTCGAACGCGTCGATGATGCCGTACGGCCGGCTGCGGAACGCCATCGTCCTGGCCATCGCCGGGTCGGCGTCGACCTGCTGCATGATCCCGTTGAAGACGTCCTTCTGCCCGGCGTGCAGCACCTCGAGCAGCTCCGGCGGCAGGTGCCCGGTCCAGGACGTCGACACGTCGACGACACCCGGGTCGGCCACCGCGGCAACCAAGCGGTGTTCGAAGGCCAGCGCCCGCGGCAGCCAGTAGCCCGCCTGGCTGATGCCGTACCCGGTCAGCGCGGCGGCGTCAACATCGGACCGGGCGACCAGCGCGTCGACGACCGGGGTGAGCACGGCCTCCCAGTCGTGGCGGAACGGCACACCACGCTCGAACAGCATGGACTGCTGCCCGGGTCCGTCGTACAGACAGACGTTCCACCCGCGGGTCAGCGCCTCCGCGGCCCCGTTGGCGAACATCTCTGGCAGCGAGCCGTCGCTGCCGTTCGTCACCACCAGGGTCGGCCGGGCCGTCCCGGTGGCGTCCGGCCGGAGCAGGTAGCCGGGCAGAGTCGTGCCCTCGTAGGGAATCTCGAACCGGACGTGGCGACCGTCCGACTCGTCGATCATGGCGTCCCAGCAGCGTCGGTGCTCGGTGAAGGTCGGCAGCAACACGGACTGATCGGGCAGGCCGTCGATCGCGCTCATCGCCTTGGCGAAGTACTCGGCGGCGGCCAGGTGCGCCCAGGCCGCGCTTCGCCGATGGCCGGCCGCCTGCAGCCGCGTCGCCCTGCTTCGCCAGCGTGGTCGCGGTCGCCGTCCAGGCGTCGAACCAGCTCTGCGGGTCGCCGTCGGTGACCCGGTCCAGGGTGGCGAAGACCAGGCCGACGTCACCGACCCCGGCCGCGACGGCACCCAGCGCGATCCGCGCCTCGAAGTCGAAGTCGGTGTCCTTGAAGAAGCCGCCCGGTGGAATGATCCTGCTGCTGTCACTCACGACTTGTTCCTTTTCTGACTTGGTTGCGACCGGTGGTTCCCGGCCCCTGCGTTGTGGCTTGATCCTCTCCCGACCCGAGTGGCGGAGACATCAGCACGTTGGCGGAGATCCCCCCTTCATCCAGGCCGAGTTGCGCGGCCAGCCAGCGGCTGATCTCCTCACCCGCCAGCACGCCGATCGCCTCCGTGACCTGCACGTGCGCTGCGCGCCAGCCGGTGTCGGCCAGTTCGCCGTGCGGCGGCCGGATCGCGGCGTCGGCCATCGTGAGGAAACCCGCGTCCAGGGCCCCGTCACCGGCGGCCAGCAACCTGGTGGCGCCCGTGCGTCTGCGCACCTCACCGAGCGCAGCCTCCTTGGTCAGCCCGCGCGGCAGGGCGTAGATCTTCCGGCCCTGCATGGACACCACCCAGCCGCGCTCGCGCGCACCAGCCGGTCCAGTCGTCGAGGAACGCCGCCGGCAGCGTCGCCAGGTCGACGACGAGATAGCAGAACAGGTCGTCGGCGATCTTCCGGTTCAGCACCCACGGCCCGCTGGCGCGCCGGTCAAGGCCGTCGTTGATCTCCGCCAGCGGCGCCCCGTCGCCGGCGATCCTGGTCTCGACACCCCGCCGCCAGTCCGCGTCGGCCGCGCCGTCGACGACGAGATTCCCGCCGTTGCTGGTGACGGCGTACCGGGTCGCTGCCGCCGGGCAACGTGACCCGGGCGAACTGCGCGGGGGTTCGGGTGGTCACCGGGACCAGCACCGACGCCGAGCCGATCAGCGTCAGCCAGTGCGCCGCGCGCACCGTCATGAACGACTGCTCCCGCCCGTCCAGCATCTCCACGCACCGCAGCGGCGGCACCTGCCCGGGCGGGGTGACCGAGTCGATCGCGGCCCGTGAATAGATCAGCGTCCGGTCGAGATCGGTGGCGACGACGGTGCTCACTGGTCGACCCCGCTCCGCGGCGTCGATCCGATGCCCGGTGACATTGATTCGCTCGCAAGCTCGCTCAGCACTCAGCCCTCCCCGGTGTCGTCTGCCGACACCCGCCGCACCAGGCCCATGCACGAATACGCCAGGTCGGGCACCACCTCGACGGGCACGCCGCGCCGCTGCGCGAGCAGTCGCAGGTGCACATGGTCGGGGTGATCGGCTTCCCGGACCAGGATTTTCCACGGCACCCGGCGCAGCAACACCCGGGTCGCCTCCCCCACACCGGGTTTGACGAAGTTCACCGATTCGATCCCGTACCGCCGCCGGATCTGCTCCACCGCCGCCCAGCCCTCGAACGTCACCCGGCGGTCGGACGTCGCCAGCGCCTGCGCACCGGCCAGCACGTCGGGCGCGACGGCCGCGAACTGGGCGCTCACCGCGTCGAGCAGTACCCCGGAGACGTCACTGCCCGCGAGACCGGAATAGAACTTCGCGCCGTGAAAGTCCCTGCGGCCCCAGGTACTTCGGGTTCAGCACCGTCCTGGACACCAGGCCGGACACCGTCGAGTTCAGGCAGGCCGATGCGATCAGGAAGTCGTCGCGGGTGCCGAAGGTGCGGACGCTGTGCCCGGGATCGGCCAGCACCGCCAGGTCGTCGGAGAACACCGGACCGCCGGCGGCCGCGACCACGGACAGCGCCGCGGTCAGTTCCTTGGCGATCGCCCCCTTCCCCGTCCAGCCGTCGACGAACACCACCGATGACGGATCATGATGCGCGGCAAGGTAGTCCAGTGCGATCCGGTCGATCCCCCGAGCCCGGACGATGGACACCGCGTAATGCGGCAGGTCGAGCCCGTGCTGCCGGCGCGCCCAACGGCGCATCAGGATGCCGATCGGGGTACCCGCCCGGGCCAGCGACGCCAGCACGATGTCCGAGCCTCGTTCGGCCAGCACGAGTTCGGTGACGGAGCCGACCGCGTGCGCGAGCCGCCCAGCGGTGCCGGCCAGCACGTCATCGAACAGGGCCTGGTAGTCGCGGTCCGGTTGATACTCGATCGGCAACGACTCGGCGTAGTGGGCCGCGCCGGATTGAATCTCGGACTCCCGCTCGGCAGTCTCCGCCTCCAGGTTCAGCGCGGAGAGGTCGGTCAGCAGCCAGGCCACCTCGTCGGGTCGGTAGCTACCAAAGGCGGGGCCGCGCAAGGGTTCCGGCAAGAAGGGGCTCACGACGCAGTCACCGGCGCGGCCGGGGGTGCAGCTCAGCCAGCAGCACCGGAACCCCGGTCGCCGCAGCGATCGAATCCGCGACGCCGGCCGGCCCGGGGACCGCGTGCCCGTCATCGACCAGCACGATCAACTCCGGATCGGTGAGCGACCCGGCCGAGGACGGAAACACTGCGTTGTAGACGTGCCGGACCGGTCGCTCCGCGTCCTCGATGATGGAACTGACGAAGTCGATCCGCCGCCGGACCGGATACCCGGGCCGGTCGATCGCGTGCACCGGGGACCGGGTGGTCGATTGAAAGACGACTGAGCGCAGGGGTTCTCGGGCCAGTTCCAGGGCGAGTCGCAGCGGCAGATACATCAGTTCCTCGGTGCCCAGCACCAGTATCCGCGAGGCGTCGCCGCAGAGCGGTTCCAGCGCAAGCGATGCGGCCCGGACCGCGTCGTCGAACGCGACCCGGTCGGCGGGCAGGAATCCGTGCCGCCCGCCGGTGGGCACGTCCCGCGGCCAGCTCAGGTCGACCCGAGAATGCCTTATCTCCAGGTGATGTGCCCGCCGTCGGGGTGGGCGGCGCCGCCAACTCGGCCGCAACCCGATCCACCGTCCCCGCCGGGACGGTGATCGTCCCGCGGACCAGGGACACCACATCGATCCGGCAACCGAGCCGGTCCGCGAGGGCCGCGCGGTTGCGGTCGTCGTCGTCGGACCGGACGTCCACCAGCCCGGCCAGCACGTAGCGGTCCCGGGGCGCGATCGCGTGCAGGGCCTGGATCACGTTCAGCGCCGTGCGTCCGGTGGACAGCTCGTCGTCGACCAGCACGACCGGGCCAGCGCCGTAGAGCAGGTCCGCCGGGTCGGGACGCAGCAGGTGGCCGGTGGCATGGGAGTGCGGTTCGGCGAATTCGGCGGCGATGGGGACCGAGCCATCCCGACGCCGGGTGGAATGCAGGTAGGCCGATCCCAGCTGGTCGGCGACGAGATGACCCAGCGCGGTCGCGGTCTCGGCGAAGCCGAAGGTCAGCACCCCTGCCGCGGCCGCCCCGGGCGCTGCGGCCCCGGCCCCTGGTTCGGCCCCGGGCTCGGCGTCGAACAGAGCCAGCAACGCATCGGGATGCCGACCCGACACAGCCCGGACCGCGGCCAGCGCCCAGGCGTCCGGCACGGGGCCGTCCAGCCCGGCCAATGTTCTCCCGACGAGTGCGCCCAACAGCCGGCCCATCCCCGCGATCAGCCGTGGGTCGGCGGCGACGTGCTTGCCCAGCACCGTGGACACCAGCAGCTGCGCGCGCCGGGGGTTACGCCGCAGGCCCACCTCGATCAGCTGCGTCATCCGCAGGCCGACCGGAGAGTCCCTGTCCCCCAGCAGGATGCCGAATTCCGCAGCCACCCAGGACGGCGCGACCCGGGATGCGGCCAACGACGATGCGCCCGGGGCGCCGGCCAGGGCCGGGGTTCCGGCCGTCATCAGCAATCCTGCTGGGCGTTGAGGATGTCCACGTGCGAGATGCCCTCCCCGGCCACCCCGAACACCTGCGCGCGCAGCATGGTGCGTTCCGCCCAGATCCGGTGCGGTCTCATCTCGTTCATCTTGTTCCGGTACTCCGACCGGCGGACGCCGCCGTTCGCCGATCCAGGATCGACCACATCGACGGCGTCCAGGTACTCCTCGTGCGGCACCACCGCGAGGGCGTGCACCGGAGCGATGTGCGAGGGATGGATCACCGATTTGCCGGTCAGCCCGTTGGCCCGGTCGAGCATGGTCTCGCGCATCAGCCCGTCCAGGTCCGCGCTCATCAGCTGCCGGCGCAGCCCGGAAGCGTGCCGCTCGTCGAAGGGGGTCTGCCGCAGTTGCGGACGCAGGATGCGTTCGTGGTTGGCGAAGTACTCCCACACCGGGCCGGTGATGGCGAATCCGGTGCCGTCGGTCCGGCCGAGCTGGTTCACGATCTGGGTGATCAGGTCGGCGGCGACTCCGACGTCATAGATGGACAGGTCCCGGTCCCGGCGGATGCCGTAGAGCCCGCAGAGGTCGGTGGCGCCGATCCGGATGGTCAACACCAGCCGGCGGTACTCGTCGAGCAGTTCCCGGACGCCGACCAGCTCCGCTTCCCTGGTCTCCCGGTACAGGACCTCCCTGGTTTCCAGGACCGGCATGGCGTACAGCACGTGCGCGGACTGCGCGCCGGCGTCGGCGACCGCCTGCAGATAGTCCCGGCCGCAGGTCACCGAAAACTTCGGCAGCACGAACCCGCTGACGACGCTCAGCGCGGTGCCCAGCTCGTCGGCCAGCCGGCGGATCTGCTCCGCCGAGCGCACCCGGACGAACAGCTGGCTGTCCGGCGGGTCGTCGTGCAGGTCGCGCAGCGTCTCGGAGGTGCTGGTCATGGCGGAATCCACCGAGACGTCCGGGATCGCGTCCTCCAGGTCGATCACCATCGCCTTCGCGCCCGATGCCGCCTGCCGTCGGACCGTACCGGCCAGCCCGTCCTTCGTGGCCGGCACGTACAGGGTCGCGCCGAGCGCCTGCGCCAGCACCGAACGCTCACTGTCGCGATCGAATGATTGCGGCGGCTGATGGAACAACGCGTCGCGGACGTCGGACGCGAGCTGGTCGAAATGCCGCATTCGCCCTCCTCGATGTTCTCGTTTTACGGATCAGGGAACTCTGTCCGCACCCCGGGAGTTCGCCCCAAGGATGTTCAGGTGTGCTCAGCTGGGCTCCGGATGGGGACTTCGCGCGGACCGGTCAGTCGTTGGTCGAGCCGCTCGAGCCCCGTCTGGACACTACTTGCCGAGTCACTGACCAGGGTCGGATATGGGATCCGACCGGTCGATGCTGAAAGGGAATGAACTATGGGTGTGAGCCTCTCCAAAGGTGGCAACGTCTCGCTGACGAAGGCCGCGCCGGGCCTGACCGCGGTTGCGGTCGGCCTCGGCTGGGACGTGCGGTCGACCACCGGCGTTGACTTCGATCTGGACGCGAGTGCTCTCGGACTCGCCGAGAACCACAAGATCCTCTCCGACGAGTACTTCGTCTTCTTCAACAACCTCAAGTCCCCGGACGGCTCGATCGAGCACACCGGCGACAACCTGACGGGTGAGGGCGAGGGTGACGACGAGGTGATCAACGTCGACCTCGCGAACGTTCCGGCCCAGGTGACGTCCGTCGTCTTCCCGGTCTCCATCTATGACGGGGACAACCGGGGGCAGTCGTTCGGACAGGTGCGGAACGCCTTCATCCGGGTGGTGAACGCGGCCGACAAGTCCGAACTGGCCCGCTACGACCTCTCCGAGGACGCCTCCACCGAGACCGCGATGGTGTTCGGCGAGCTCTACCGGAACGGCCCCGAATGGAAGTTCCGGGCGATCGGTCAGGGCTATGCCTCCGGGCTCGCCGGCATCGCCCGTGATTTCGGCGTGAATCTCTAGCGTCAATCTGTAGGACAGGATCAATTCACCACTGATCGTCGCACTATTCTCGGACTGTTCATCGTTGTGATTCGCGGGGCCGCCGGCTCTGCTCAGTGGGAGCAGGTCTCGCCGGCGGTTCCCCAGCCTCCCGGGGAAGGCACCCGTGCACCTCAAGATTTTCATGTGGTCCTACATCGTCACCGCGATCGCGCTGGTGGTGGCCTTCGTCTACGACAGTTGGTCCGGGGTCGTCCTGTGCCTGATCCTGGGGGTGCTCGAGGTTTCGCTGTCCTTCGACAACGCGGTGATCAACGCCACCGTGTTGGAACGGATGAATGACTTCTGGCAGCGGATGTTCCTGACCGTCGGCATCGTGATCGCCGTTTTCGGCATGCGCCTGTTGCTGCCGTTGATCATCGTCTGGCTGGCCGCCGGGCTGCCGCCGCTGCAGGCGTTCGAACTCGCCCTGAATCCGCCCGCTGATGGTGCTGCGTATTTCCCGGACGGTTCACCGAGTTACGAGACACTGCTGACCGACGCGCACCCGTTGATCGCGTCGTTCGGTGGCATGTTCCTGCTGATGCTGTTCTTGAGCTGGCTCTTCGAGGAGCGGGAGCACACCTGGCTGACCTGGCTGGAGCGGCCGTTGGCCAAGGCCGGCCGGCTGGACGCGATGGCAGTGCTGGTCTCCTGTGTGACCCTGATCGTGGTGTCGCAGACGCTGGCCGAGGATCCGGAGACGGTGCTGCTGTCCGGGTTGCTCGGGTTGGTGACCTACCTCGCGGTCAACGGGCTCGGCACGCTGTTCGAGAACCCCGACTCCGAGGAGATCCCGCAGGACGTCGACCACGACACCCCCGCCCCGAAGAGCGGGGTCTCCAAGCTGGCCAGGGCGTCCGGCAAGGCCGGGTTCTTCCTGTTCCTGTATCTCGAGGTGCTCGACGCGTCGTTCTCGTTCGACGGCGTCATCGGTGCGTTCGCGATCACCGCGGACCCCATTCTCATCGCCCTTGGCCTCGGCCTGATCGGGGCGATGTTCGTCCGGTCGCTGACCGTCTACCTGGTCCGCCAGGGCACGCTGTCGGAGTACATCTACCTGGAACACGGTGCGCACTGGGCGATCGGCGCGCTGGCCTTCATCCTGATGATCTCCATCGGCGTGCACATCAGCGAGTTCATCACCGGGCTGCTGGGTGTCGCCTTCATCGGCGCGTCGTTCCTGACCAGCATCAGACGCAACCGGAGGCTGGCCACCCAGGGCAGTGAAGTGGGCACCGTGCACGCCTGAGTGGTACTGACCACCGTTTCCGATTCATGAAAGGGACGCATCGCACGTCATGGCGATCGACTACACCAAACGGCCCAGCCCGCCCCCGCCGGCTCCCGCACCGGCGGCACCCGCCGCGACTACTCCATCGGCACCCGCCGCGCCGGCCGGCGGCCGGGTGTCGCTGACCAAGGGCGCACCCCGGGTCTCGCTGACCAAGTCGGGAGCGGTCGGCGGCATCGCCAGGGTGAACCTGAACTGGTCCGCGACGGTGCCCACCCCGCCACCGGCCACCGGCGGGTTCCTGGCCAAGATGAAGAGCGCCGCGGCCGCTGCGGCCGCGCCGCGCGGCGTCGACCTGGATCTGGGTTGCCTCTACGAATTGGCCGATGGGCGCAAGGGCGTCATCCAGGCGCTGGGCAATTCGTTCGGTTCGTTGAATTCGCCGCCCTGGATCGCCCTGGACGGCGACGACCGGACCGGCAGCGTCGCCGGCGGCGAGAACATGTCGATCAACCTCGGGCAGCCCGGCCGGTTCAAGCGGGTGCTGATCTTCGCGATGATCTACGAGGGCGCGGCGAATTGGGCGGCGGTCGACGGTGTCGTCACGCTGACGCCGGCCAGCGGTCAGCAGTTCGAGGTCAAGCTGGACGCAACCAGCTCCGAGTCCCGGATGTGCGCGGTGGCGCAACTCGTCGAATCCGGCGGTGAGCTTGTCTTCCAGCGTGAGGTGCAATACATCGAAGGCGGGCAGATGGCCCTGGACAAGGCATTCGGGTGGGGCATGACCTGGGCCCGCGGCCGGAAGTAGCAGGTTTCTAGGACGAGAAGACGGCCGGTGCGGTTCTCGCGCCGGCCGTCCTCGTCGTGCCGATCTACAGGTCGAAGTCGCTGGGTGAGATGCCGACCGCATTGCACGCGTCCCGCACGGCGGAGCGCTCCTTGGCGTCGAAGTCGCCGTCGGCGCCGCCGATGATGATGCCGATCTGAATGACGGCCCTGGCCTGCTCCGGCTTGCTGCGGAGTTTGCCGATGGTGGCGATCGCCTCCACCTTGCCGAATTCGAAGTCGCCGGCCAGCTTGCTGCAGTACCAGTCGAACTTCTGCTGCAGCTCCTCGGGCGGAAACACCGACAGCACGGTGTTGCTGCGGATCAGCGTGGCGGTCTTGGCCTGCTCCGCGGCATCGATGGAGCCGTCGGCGGCGGCGATCAGCGCGCACATCGCCATGCTGCCGTTGGCGAATTCCTTGTTCTTGAATTGGCCGGCCTTGGTGGTCAGCTGGCTGTTCATCTCGCGGGTCTTGGCCTTGAGTGAATCCCAAAACGCCATGCTCTTTCTCCTTGGCTGTTGTGCTGCTTGTCGTGCTGTGCCCGAGCGGGCCGATGACATGCGTGTCGTGTTTCGACGCACTGATCCGCTAACGCGCGCGGCGCGGTGAGGGTTCCGGCTACTCCGCCTGCAGGGCGGTGGTCAGCGCGGCCAACAGCTCGGCCAGGTCACTGCGCTGCTGGGGCGAGAGGGCCTGCAGCAGCCGGTGCTCGTTGGCGACATGGTCGGGCAACGCGGCGCTGATCACGGCGCGACCCTGC
This sequence comes from uncultured Actinomycetota bacterium, assembly GCA_963695045.1. Lineage (GTDB taxonomy): Bacteria > Actinomycetota > Actinomycetes > Mycobacteriales > Nakamurellaceae > Nakamurella. The sequence goes on along the minus strand of CAVOFW010000011.1, from coordinate 76,566 downwards.
TCGGTCAGCGTGACGTCGGTCGCCCGCGCGTCGTCGGCGTTCTGGCTGCGGGCAACCAGGCCGCGTCCCGCCAACCGGTTGAGCCGCTGCGCGACGGCGCTGGAGGTGATCATCGCGCTGCGCTGCAGCTGGCCGGCGGTCAACCGGTACGGCGGGCCGCTGCGCAGCAGGGTGGCCAGCACGTCGAACGAGCCGGAGTCCAGCCCGTGCCGGACGAAGGCGGTGTCCAGCTGTTGCTCCATGAGCCGGTTCGCCCGGGCAAGCGCGCCGAAGACCCGCATCGGTGACACATCCAGGTCGGGTCGCTCACGGGCCCACTGCGCGACGATCAGGTCGACTCCCGCTGCTTCGTTTTTCACAGTCACCATCGACCGATCATAGACATTCGCTAAGCGCTGAGCTATATTGCCTAAGTGCTTAGCAATCAACTGCGGACTACCGCCACCACTGCCCTGGCGCCGATGGCTTGGGGAACGACGTACCTGGTCACCACCGAGTTACTGCCGCCGGATCGACCGTTGACCGCGGGCGTGCTCCGCGCGCTGCCAGCCGGCCTGCTGATCCTGGCGATCACCCGAACACTGCCGCACGGCGTCTGGTGGTGGCGGTCGATGGTGCTCGGCACTCTCAACATCGGCGCGTTCTTCGCGTTCCTGTTCGTCGCCGCCTACCGGCTGCCGGGCGGAGTGGCCGCCACCGTCGGTGCGATCGGGCCGCTGGTCGTCGGGTTGCTTGCGGCCCGGTTCCTCGGCGAAGTGTTCGGCCTCCGACGGATGTTGGCGGGAGTGGCCGGGATCGTCGGGGTCGGCCTGCTGGTGCTGCAGGCAAACGGCACGCTCGATCTGCTGGGGCTCGGTGCCGCGCTCGGCGGCGTGCTGAGCATGTCGTCCGGGATCGTGCTGGCCAAGAAGTGGGGTCAGCCCGAGCGACCGTTGGTGACCACGTCCTGGCAGCTGATCGCGGGCGGGGCGGTGTTGTTGCCGCTCTCGCTGCTCGTTGAAGGTCTTCCGGTCGAACCGTTGACGGTGGCGAATATTGTTGGTTATGCCTATCTCTCGCTGATCGGTGCGGCGCTCGCGTACACGTTGTGGTTCCATGGCATCGCCGCCCTGCCCGTGGGGTCCATCACGTTCCTCTCGCTGCTGAGCCCGGTCGTCGCGGTGCTGCTCGGGTGGGCGGTGCTGGGCCAGGCGTTGAGCGTCGGGCAGCTGGCCGGGACCGGCATCGTCATCGGCGCCGTGCTGGTGGTGACGCTCCGGCCGGTCGCCGCTGCTGCGGAGCGGGTGCCGGACATCGAACTTCCTCTGGTCAAGACTTGACCCTGACACGGTGTCAGGGCATAGACCTGTGAGAGGGCATCAGGACCGGGAGTCGCAATGTTCAGCATCGGTGAGTTCGCCAGGCACGGACGGGTGTCGGTGCGCATGCTGCGGCACTACGACGCCGTCGGCCTGCTGCGGCCCGCGCACGTCGACCGGGTGACGTCGTACCGGTCGTACGAGGCCGAGCAACTGTCCCGGCTGAACCGGATCGTCGCGCTGAAGGACCTGGGCTTCACCCTGCAACAGGTGCAGTCGATCTTGGACGACAAGGTCAGTCTCGACGAATTGCACGGCATGCTCCGACTGCGACAGGCCGACCTGCAGACCCAGATCGCGGCCGACACCGCCCGGCTGACCCAGGTCCGGGCGCGACTGGAGATCATCGAAAAGGAGGGCGCCATGCCCAGCGAGGACATCGCCATCAAACGTATTCCGGCCGTCCGGGTGGCCGAACTCGATCGGCCGAGCGGCGGGTTTCGACCCGGAGTCGATCACTCCGGTGATCGGGCCGCTGTATGACGAACTCTGCCGGCGCCTCGACACCGCCGGTGTTGCTGCCGTCTGGTCCGGGCGTCGCCTACTACGAGGATGGCCCGGACGGTTCGGTCCTGGTTCATGCTGGGACTCCCGGTGAATGTGGAACCCGCTGATGGGCAGGACTTCTCGATCGTCGACCTGCCGGAGATCGACTCGCGCGGCAACGATCGTGCACCGCGGTTCGATGGATTCGGTGATGACCAGCATCCAGGCCCTGGCCCGGTGGATCGACGCCAACGGGTACCGGTCGGCCGGGTACAACCGTGAGCTGTACATCGAGAGCGGTGCCGGACCGCGACAGCTGGGTCACCGAGTTGCAGGAACCGCTTGTCGGATCACTCCGTTGGTGGCTCAGGGCGGATCTGAGCGATGACGGACATCCTGTTCCGGTCGGCGGCCGAGGTCGCCGTGATGCTGCGGCGCAGGGAGATCTCGTCCCGGGAACTCACCGAACTGCTGCTGGCCCGGATCGACGCGGTGAATCCGGCGGTGAACGCGGTCGTCGAACTCGACCGGGAATCGGCGCTGCGAGCGGCGGACGAGGCCGACGCCGCGGTGCTGCGAGCCGACGAACTCGGCCCGCTGCACGGCATCCCGATGACGATCAAGGACAGTTTCGATGTCGCCGGCCTGCGCACCACCTGGGGCAACCCGGCATTCAAGGACTTCGTCGCCGATACCGACGCGACAGTGGTCGCCCGGTTGCGCCGGGCCGGGGCCGTGATCGTCGGCAAGACCAACGTGCATTTCATGCTGGCCGACTACGGCCAGACCGCGAACGAGTTGTTCGGAGCCACCAACAACCCGTGGGACCTGAGCCGGACACCCGGCGGTTCCACCGGTGGCGGCGCGGCCGGATTGGCCGCGGGGCTGACGTTCCTCGAATACGGGTCCGACGTGGTGGGCTCGATCCGGATACCGGCGAGCTTCTGCGGTGTGTACGGGCTGAAACCGAGCGCGGACATCGTGCCGCTGAACGGTTTTCAGCCCCCTGGTCCGCGTGCTCCGGCCGAGCCGGATGCGGTACATGTCCGCGGTCGGGCCGCTGGCCCGATCCGCCGCTGATCTGCGCACGGCGCTGCTGGAAACCGCTGGGCCCGATGATGTTTCGTCGCTGGCCTACAGCTGGACGCTGCCGCCCGCCCGGCACCGGCGGCTCTCCGAGTTCCGCGTCGGCGTTTGTCCTCGACCATGACAGCGCGCCGGTGGCCAGTGATGTCGGTGCGGTGCTGTCGAATTGTGTTGACGCGCTTGCGTGCGTCCGGGGCGACGATGGTGCCCGGTTGGCCCGACGGGGTGGATCCGGTTGCCGAGTACGAGACGTTCGGCTTTCACGTCGGGCTGTTCTTCGCGTTCGCCGAGCCGGGTCAGGATTTCGCCGGCGATGGCGGAATTTGTCGTTCAGGAGAACCGGCGGATGGCGCTGCGTGCCGCGTGGTCGCGGTATTTCGAGGACGTCGACGTGTTCCTCTGCCCGGCGAACTTCACGGCGGCGTTCCCGCATGACGGCCGGCCGTTTCCCGAGCGCACCATCAGCACCCCCGAAGGCGAGCGGCCGTACGACAACCAGCCGTTCTGGGTCTCGCACGCCTCGGTGGTCGGGCCTGCCCGCGGTGGTCGCGCCGGTGGGGTTGACCCGCGACGGGTTGCCGGTCGGCGCGCAGATCATCGGGCCGATGTACGAGGACGACACCGCCATCACGTTTGCCGAGCTGTTGGGTGATGTCGTCGGTGGGTACCGGCGTCCGCCGGTGTGAGTGCGGGGTTCAAAAGGTTGAATCCCGCTCGAACTCCCCGACTGTCTCGTTGGCAACGCCGGTCGGCGCATGCTCGGCGGTCGCCTGTTCCGCCGATGGAGCGGCCAATTGCGGCGCGGGCGGCGTCCACGGACGGACCCTCTCGACGACTTCGGTGTGGAAGTCATCGATGGCGTCGTTGACGCCCAGCCTGAGTGGTCTCAAGAATTACTACAGGGACTGCCGTCGCGAAGCGTGACTTGGCCCGCGAATTGTCAGCGGAACTGTTCACGAACCGTGACTGGGCCCGAGAATTGTTACAGAACAGGCACTGTCGGTGGTCCGTTGTAGGTTTCTTGCTATGGGCACGATCACCGATCCGGAGCAGGCCACCGCCGTGGCCGCCTCCGTCTGCGACGCCCTCACCACGCTGGCCGGCGCCGAATTCAGCAAGTTCGACGACCTCGCGCTGCTGGAATTCGCGCCCACCCTGGAACGCGTCACCCGGCTCACCTTCGCCGCGCAACTCCAGCTCACCGGCGAAATCGACACCCGCCGCATCGCCCGCTCGCACGGCTACCCGAACACCACCGCGCTGCTCCGCAACACCCTGAACATCTCCCCGCACGACGCCACCACCCGGGTGACCACCGCCCGCGCCGTCCTCCCGCAACCACAACTGTCCGGCGCGTCCACCCCACCGGTGCTGCCCCGACTGGCCGACGCGCTCACCGCCGGCACCATCGGACTCGACCAGGCCCGCACCATCGTGCAGACCATGAACGGGCTACCACCCGCCGTCGACCAGGACACCCGCGACCTGGTGCAGGACCTGCTCGTCGAACACGGCCAACTCACCGAACCCCACCCCTTCGCCGCCTTCGCCCGAATGGTCGCCCTCACCTGCGACCCCGACGGCAAACTCGACGACCGCACCCCAGCGGAGAAGGTCGAGTTGACCATCGGTGCCCGCAACGCGAGCACCGGGCTGACGAACCTGAAGGGGAAGCTGGACGACCTCGGGGTGGAACTGCTCGCCCAGGCCATCGACGGCCTCGCCGCACCCCGGCCCGCCGCGGACGGCACCCCCGACCCCAGAACCCCCGCCGTCCGCCGCGGCCAGGCCCTCAAAGAGATGCTCCGCCGGTACCTGGACCTGGGTGACGCACCGCTGCAGGGCGGGGAACGCCCACATGTCACCGTCACCATCGACCTGCAGGCCCTCAGGAGCGGGCTGGGTGCGGGCACCCTGGAACACGGCGGCCCGATCAGCGCCGGCCAGGCCCGGATGCTGGCCTGCGACGCCCGGATCGTGCCCGCCGTGCTGGACGGCCCGTCGCAGGTGCTGGACGTCGGGGCCGCGTCCCGGTCCTACCCCGCCGCGATCCGCCGGGCCATCACCCTGCGCGACCGGGGTTGCACCTGGCCCGGGTGCAACCGCAAAGCCGGCTGGTGCGACTGCCACCACTTCCGTACATTGGGTGAACGATGGGCCCAGCAGCTACGAAAATGGCTGCCTGTTATGTCCGTATCATCATGCCGAAATTCACCGTGGCCACTGGCTGGTCCGGATGGCCCCCGACGGCATCCCCGAATTCATCCCACCGAAATGGGTTGACCCCAGACAAGTCCCGAGACGCAACACCGTGCACCACCTCACCACCACCCTGCACCCATCGGGCGCGGATCAGTGATGGGGCGGCCGGTGCCGGGACCCACGGAAAACCGATGGGTCCCGGCGCCGACAAAGTTGTCTGGCACCTGCGGCGAAGCGAATGGTGACTCGGGCGGGCCCGGGTGGCGGACAGACGCTGGCCCTCGAAATCCGCCGCGCGTTACGAAATCGACTGCAGCGCAAGCGGTACGAGCTGATCCGCGGTCCGGGCGTTCCCCGGTGTGCCGATGGCGGTGAAGCTCCATCCACTGCCGGTGCGGGAAACCCGCGCCATCACGACCGCGGTGTGCGAACCGGAGCCGCTCAGCTCGTACCGCACGAGCTCCTTGTCCCGATCCGCCGAATCCACCACCCTGGCGGTGGCGTTCTCGATCTGCGTGAAGTTCTGCCCGCTGAACGAATTCACCACGAACACGATGTGCGCGACCGCCGGCGGCACCCTGGGCAGATCCACCATGATCGACTCGTCATCACCATCGCCCTTGCCGGTGAGGTTGTCCCCGGTGTGCATCAACGAGCCGTCCTTCGACCGCAGATTTCCGTAGTAGACGATCTCCAGCACCTGCCCCTGGGCGGACAGCAAGATCGCGGACGCATCCAGGTCGACCGAGACCTCCTTCTCCTTGCCGAACAGGCCCTTCTTCTTCATCGCGTCCCAGCCCAGTCCCATGCGAACCTGGCTGAGGGTCCCTCCGCCCTGCTTGACCAAGCTGACGGTCTGGCCCTTACTCAGGTTGACGCTCACAGTTTCTGCCTCTCAGTTTCTCGTCGACGAAAATGCCGGTCCCGCTCAGATATTGACGCCGTAATCCTTTGCAATTCCGGCAAGCCCGCTGGAATATCCCTGACCGATCGCCCGGAATTTCCATTCCGCGCCGTGCCGGTACAACTCCCCGAACACCATCGCGGTCTCGGTCGACGCGTCCTCGGTGAGGTCGTAGCGTGCCAACTCTGTCTGATCCGCCGCGTTCACCACCCGGATGAACGCGTTCCGAACCTGCCCGAACGTGACGCCGTTGCTCTCCGCCTCATAGATCGAGGCAAGGAATACCACCTTCGACAAGGCCGCCGGCGCCTTGTCGAGATCGATCGCGATCACCTCGTCGTCGCCGCCGCCCTCGCCGTCTCGGTTGTCGCCGCGGTGCTCGATAGCTCCTTCGGGGGAGGTCTTTTGGTTGAAGAAGATGAAGTACTGGTCCGACAACACCTTGCCGTTCTCGCCGACCCCGAGTGCGCTGGCGTCGAGGTCGAACTTAACGCCGGTGGTGGTCCGAGCGTCCCAACCGAGCCCCATGGTGATCGCGCCGAGGTCGGGCGCGGCCTTGGTGAGCGAGAGGTTGCCACCCTTGACCAGACTGATGCTCATCCGCAGCTCCTTCGGTGCGTCACAGATTCCCGCCCCAGTTGCCTGGGGCTCCACTGGCTATGACCCTACTGTGATCGGACGGTGACCCGCCGTCAGCGCGCGGCGCGGTCCGTTGGCGCCCGGCTATTGATTGCCCGGCGTCATCCGACGTTGACGCCGAAGTCCCGGGCGATGCCGGCCAACCCACTGGCGTAGCCCTGGCCGATCGCCCGGAATTTCCACTCCTGGTTGTAGCGATACACCTCGCCGAACACCATCGCGGTTTCCACCGAGGCGTCCTCGGTCAGGTCGTACCGGGCCAGTTCCACGTCATTGGCCAGGTTCACAACCCGGATGTAGGCATTGCGGACCTGCCCGAACGACTGCTGACGGCTTTCCGCGTCGTAGATGGACACCGCGAACACGATCGAGGTCGCCTGCGGCGGAACGCCGGGCAGGTTGACGGTGACCACCTCGTCGTCGCCTTCGCCCTCGCCGGTCAGGTTGTCGCCCTGATGCTCGATCGACCCGTCGGGGGACTTCAGGTTGTTGAAGAAGACGAAGTAGTCGTCGCCGAGCACCTTGTGGTTATCGCCCAACGCCAACGCGCTGGCGTCGAGATCGAAGTCGTGACCGGCGGTCGACCGAACGTCCCAGCCCAGGCCGACGCCGATCGAGATCAGGTTCGGTGCCGCCTTGGTCAGGCTGACGTTGCCGCCCTTGCTCAGGCTGACGCCCATTGCTCCGCATCTCCTTCTGTGCTGAATCGAGGTCGTGCTCCGCGGGTGCGGTCATGATCCAACGGCCGCCGCACCAACCACCCTACGACGGATGCTGACGTGCCTGCGCGGAGCGCGCGGCTGCTTGGACCCGAACGGATGGTGCTCCGGACACCACGTCAGTCGATCGGGGTGGAATCGTCGACCCAGGTGATCCGATCGAAGCCGTACCCGCGGCAGGCCTCACGGATCGTCCGACCGATCAGGTCCATCTCCGATCGCAACACCAACTGGCCCCGGATGTTGTAGACCGACGCCAACGCAGCCACCGCGTTGGATGGCGCGAGATCGATGGGCATCTCGATCCGGTCACCGCCGAAGGTCGTTGCCAGCAGCGTGCCGCCCCAGCGCAGCTGGCTGTTGTCGCCCGAAAAGGCGTACACCACAAACCGTTCCAGCTCAGTCACCTGCCGCAGGTCGATGGTCAATCGCTCGAACTGCGGGCGGGCGGCGAGCACGATCGGCCGGCGGGTTTCACCAGGCGGCGCGTAGCGACGTCCCGAGTGATGCTGCACGGTGGACGAGCGTCCAGAACGCAGCTGATACGCGAGGCCCAGCCGAAGGTCACCGACGTCGGCGGTCGCGATCGACTCGAAGGTGAGCGTGCCGACGCCGGATTGCACACGGGTGAGCGTGACGGTCGGCGACTGGGCGGTCAGGATGGTGGGCACACCGTGCCTTGTACGGGGTTCCGGCCAGACCACTGACGCCCCGCGGGTTTGCGGCGTGCCGGGAATCCTGCCGGGCGGGGCCGAGGACTGGGAGGTGGGCTGCCGCGCCGCGGGCTGCGAGGCAGGTTGCTGCCGCGCCGCGGGCTGGGACGCCGGTCGGACCGCCGGTGGCGGCGGGGTGGGCGACAGATCCAGGGACGTGGAGCTCCCGGACCCGGGCGCGGACATGGTCGACAGATCCAGGGACGTGGAGCCCCCGGACGTGGGCGCGGACGTGCGCGGCGGCGCGGCCCCGAGATCCAGCGACGTCGAACCTCCCCGTGATTGATCCGGCGGCGCTGCGGCACCGAGATCCAGCGACGTCGAACCTCCCCGTGATTGATCCGGCTGCGCGGACGGCGGCCCGAGATCCAGCGACGATGATCGGGACGCGTCGGTCCGCGGGGGCGGAATGGATGGGGAGGTGCCCGGTCCGTCGAGGTCCAGGGAGGTCGAACCGGGCGACCCGGATACGGGCGCCGGGGACGCCGGCCGCTGCGGGTGCCCGCTGGGAGCGGGTCCGGTCAGGTCCAGCGAGGTGCTCCCGCCTCCCGCCCGCGGCGGCGCGGACGGCGCGGATGACGCGGATGACGGACGCCCGGTCGGCGCGGGCCCGGACAGATCCAACGATGTGCTCGGCGCGCCCGTCGTTCCGGTTGCTGCGGGAGCCGATCGCTGGGCGGAGACGCCCGACGGTAACGGCCTGCCTGTGGTATCCGATCGCGCAGCAGCGCCCGATCCCGGCGCTGGCTCCGACCGCGCGTCACGAGCCGGTCGGGTCGAATGATGTTGCAGGTCGATAGATGTCGACGACGTACTCGCGCCGTGACGTTGGTGGCCGGTGGCATGACCGGCCACGAAATCGGCGATGGATGAGTTGACTGCTCGGGCCGGACGGGACCGACGACGCAGGAACGGCAGGTCGGTCCGCTTCGGGGCGTTATCGGGAGCCCGGTAGTCCAGGGTCATCGCGGCGACACCGTGGTCCAGCGCGGCGCCGCGATCGGCAGTGCAATCGCGCACGGCAACGCAGTCGCGCACGGCCACGCGATCGGGCACGGCAACGTGATCGGGCACGACGCCGTCCTCACAGCGGCACCCCGTAATCCTTGGCGATCCCGCTGATCCCGTTGTCGTACCCCTGACCGATCACCTTGAATTTCCACCCGCTGGGGTGCCGGTACAACTCGCCCAGCAGGATCGCGGTCTCCGACCGCAACGCCGGCGCGAGGTTCTCCGAGCGGACCAGCTCGGTGCCGTTGGACAGGTCGAGCACCCGGATGGCGCACTCCCGCAACTGGCCGAGGGTCCGCTTCGCGCCCGGGCCCTCGTTGACGTACAGCGCGACCACGATCCGGTGAATGTCGTCCGGCACGCCGCCGAGATCGACCTCGATCTGTTCACGATCATCGCCGAGTGCCTGGGTCAATTGGCCGACCGACATTTCCGGCGACGTCAATTGATTGAAGAACACGAAGTACTCATCGGACGGCGCGCGGCTCTGCGCGTTGCACAAAATGGTTGCGGCAACGAGGTTCTCGGAGAGGGTCTGTTCGGAGCCGGCGTTCCATCGGACGCCGAGCACGACGCCGGTCAAGCTTGGAATTTCTTGGGTGAGGGCGACATTCGCGCCGCGCTTCATCGGGGGTGCCATTACAGATCGAGTTCCGATCGACCGAATTTGGTGCGCAGGAAACTGCCCTGCGCCACCAGCGCATTGGCGTCGTCGTTGCGCACCGCGGCCAGCACCTCGGTGGCCGAGTCGAGCAGAAAATCGAGCTGCTCCTCCAGCGCCTCGGTCGGGGTCTTGCCCCCATGCCGGGGCTCGCCACGGGTCGCCGGATCGAGCGCAAGGAACGTCCGCAGCGTCGTCGGGAGGTAGTCACGCAGGATCCCGTTCAGCGACACCCGCGCGTGAATGTCGAGGTCGCGATCGCGGGTGGTGTGCAGCACTGTGCCGATCGTGTCGGTGATCCTCCTGGCCGCCACCACGCCCTCACCCGGTAACTGCCCGGCGGAGGAGTTGATGAAGCGGTTGACCCGGAACACCTCGGCGGCCAGCGCGGCGGGGCTGTCCGGCACTTCGGTCGCCTGGGTCGTCGGGGTCGACTCAGGCCGGGCCTGGCCGTCCTGCTGCCGACCGAACAACCAGTTCATCACCACGCTGTCAGCGTCCTCCTCATCCCGCAGCGCCGATCACGCCCGAGCCCGCTCCGCGGCTCGATCAGCTGGAGCCCAGTTCGTTCCGCCGCACGCGTTCCAGATAGGGCTGCGCGCGTTCGATCTGACCCTGCAGGGCGTTGACCGTCAGCGCCATGCTGTCCACCGCCTGCGCCCGGAACGTGTCGACGGCGTCCATGGTCTGGAAGACGTTGTCGAATGCGGCCTGCAGCTTCTCCACCGACACGGTGGCGCTGGCCGCCTGCTCGTTGATCTGCGCACCCTGGATCTTCAGTTGCTCGGAGGTCCGCTGGATCAGGTCGCCGGTCGCCGCGTTCAGCCCGGTGATCTGATCGAGGACAAGCTTCTGCCGGGCCAGCGCCTGGGACACGATCACCGCGGTCCGCAGCGCGGCGATGGTGGTGGTCTGCGCCCGGTCGACGCCGCGCATCAGTTCCAGGTTGTTCTTGCGGATCAGGTCGAGCGCCATGTAGCCCTGCACCGCGACGGCCATCTGGGTCATGATGTCCTGCCGCCGCTGCCGGATCGGGAACAACGCGTCGGCGCGCAGGGTGTTGGCGTCCTCCGTGCGGCCCTGCCCCTCCAGAATTCTGACCTGGTCCTCCACCGCGGTGTCCAGCGCGCTGGCAAGCTCGTTGTATTCGCCGAGCTTGCCCATCAGCGTCCACATGTTGGCCTTTTCGACCTCGATGCTGGCGTTGTCCTTGCCGAGCTCGTCCTTGCCGGAGGCCAGCGCCCGGACGATGGCATCGAGATGGCTCTGCGCCGACTGGTATTTCGCGAAGTAGCTGTCGATCTTGTTGCCGCCCGGGATCCACTTCAGCACCTTCTTGATGCCGGTGAGATCGGCCCGGTTCGGGTCCAGTTCGGTGATCTGCAACCGCAGATCGGACAGCGTGCTGGCGACCCGGGTCTGCGCGTCGTTGCCGCCCCTGCCCTTCGCCGCGCTCACCGCGGCCGCGGGACGTTCCAGCATCCGGCTCGACACGTTCGACGACTCCCGCATCTCCCGGTCACCCAGCGCGGTGATCGATTCGACCTTCTTGGCGAACTCGGGAGAACGGACGTCCAGCGCCGCCAGTTCCATGGCGAACGAGGCCGCCCTGGTCTGCAGTTCCGCCTGCCGGCCTTCCGGGACCGGGACGGCGCCCGCCGCCTGCTCGGGCGCGACAACCTGGACCGGCGCCGGCGGGGTCAGCACCAACGCGGTGGACGTCGGCGTGCCGGTCGGTCGGGCCGGCGAGGCGGCGCTCGATCCGAGATCCAGGTCGGTCATCAACGAACTCCTTCGAGTGGACGGCAGCGGTCAACCGGGTCGGCGGGTCTGCGGCGGCTGCCTTGTCGCGGACCGGCGCGCTCGTCGCGGACCGGCGCGATCCTGCACGCCAAGAACGATCATCCACGGTCCCACCGGCCGGGCAGGCTCCATGGTAGGCGGCGCGTCCGCCCCGGGTGCCGCGACCGCACGACGAGCGCTCGCGTGATGGAGTGATGACGTGCGCAACCTGCCCAACCCGCCTGCCGTCGCCGGACCGACTCCCGGCCGAGCCGACCCAGCGTGATGGCCCGGATCAACCCGAAGACCGCGGTCGCGACGGTGTTCGTGGCGGCGATGTTCATCAACATCATCGACGCGACGGTCGTCAACGTCGCGTTGCCGACCATCGCGGCCGATTTCGGGGTGCCCGTCGAGCTGACCGCGACGGTGAACATCGGCTTCCTGGTGGCGGTCGCGGTGGCGATCCCGGTCGCGGGGTGGCTCGGCGACCGGTTCGGCGCCCGTGAGGTCTTCCTGCTGTCGGTTGGCCTGTTCACGGTCGCGTCGGCGGCCTGCGGACTCGCGGGTTCGGTGCAGCAACTGGTGGTGTTCCGCATCGTGCAGGGCATCGGCGGTGGACTGATGACACCGGTCGGGATGTCCATGCTGTACCGGAGCTTCCCGCCGAACGAGCGGGTCCGGCTGAGCCGGATCATCAACTTCCCGATCGCGCTGGCACCGGCCATCGGTCCCGGTGCTCGGTGGGTTGCTGGTGCAGAAGGCAAGCTGGCGCTGGATCTTCGGGATCAACGTGCCGATCGGCATCGTCGCCGTGATCTTCACCCTGCTGGCGGTGCCGACCATGGCCCGCAAGACGTCCAGCAGCCTCGACGTTCCCGGGTTCCTGCTGGCCGCGGTCGGCTTCGCGTCGTTGATGTTCGCCGTGTCGGAGGGCGCGTCCCGGGGTTGGACGTCACCGGTGATCTGGATCCCCGGGCTGTTGGGCGTGCTGCTCCTGACCCTGTTGGTCATTGTCGAGGGCCGGGTCGCCGCGCCGATGCTGCGGTTGCAGCTGTTCGGGCTGCGGTTGTTCCGGTCGGCGAACCTGATCACCTTCGCGTCCGCGGCAGGCTTTCTCGGTGGCCTGTTCGTCTACCCGCTGATGCTGCAGACGGCGTTCGGCTACTCGCCGCTGACCGCCGGCCTGCTGACCTTCCCGGAGGCGATCGGGATCATGGTCGGCACCCAGGTCGCCGCCCGCAACTACCGGCGGGTCGGGCCGCGGCGGCTGATCGCGGCCGGCCAGTGCACGGTCGCGGCCGCGCTGCTGACCCTGGCGTTCGTGATGAGCAGCAGCATCCCGGCGGTGGTCCCGGTGTGCCTGATGCTGATCCTGGGCTTCGGTCAGGCGCACACGTTCATGCCGACCCAGGCCGCGGCATTCGACACCGTCGCGCCGGAACACACCGGCGCCGCGACCGCCCTGTACAACGCGACCAGGCAGGTCGGGTCCGCGGTCGGCGTAGCGGTGGCGGCGACGGTGATCGCGACCGTCGGTTTCGATCCGTCGGCGACCATCGACGAGACCGCGGCCCTGCTGCCGTTCCGCTGGGCGTTGATCGGGTGCGCGCTTGTTCTCCGTCGCCGGATCGCTGGTCGCCGCGTTCACCGTGCACGACGCCGACGCGGCGCCGAGCCGCGGGCTGGCGCCGGCCATCCGCGCGGTCGTCGTGGAGAGCGAGGGGTCAGCCGGCGCCGCAGCACCGGCCGACCCGCACCTCGATCCGCGGAGCGCTAGCCGGCCGGCACCGCCTCGATGTCGGCGATGTCGTCCTTGCCGGCGTTAATCAGTAGCAGGCTCGCGACGATGGCGACCGCGAAGATCACCGCCGACCAGGTGAACGCGACGCCGAACCCATGCACCGCGCTGGCCTTGGCGGCAGCGCCGATCGCGTCCGGCGTCGCGCCGGTCGGCGGGTTGGCGACCAGGAACGCCGCCGTCGCGGTGGCCGCGATCGTGTTCAGCAACGCGGTGCCGATCGAGCCACCGACCTGCTGCGTGGTCTGCACCATGGCGCTCGCCACACCGGCGTCGTCGTGGCTGACGCCGACCAGCGCCACGTTGGTGGTGGACATGAAGATGAAGCCCATCCCCACCGCGATGATCAGCTGGGCCCACAGGATGGTGCCGAAGTAGGTCGTCTCGGTGTCGAGCCTGGACAGCCAGAACATCCCGACCATGGCCAGGAACAGGCCGGCGGGCACCACGAACCGCGGTCCGACCCGGACGGTCAGCTGCGAACCGACACCCGCACCGATGATGATGCCGGCGCTGAACGGCAGGAACGCGAAGCCCGCCTGGATCGGGGTGTAGCCGCGCACCAACTGCAGGTAGTAGGTCAGGAACAGGAACACCGCGAACAGGCCCGCGCCGACCAGCAGGCCGACCACGTAGGCCCCCGCCCGGTTGCGATTCTCGACGATCCGCATCGGCAGCAACGGGCTGCTGGACTTCAGCTCGACCAGGACGAACGCGGCCAGCAGCACGACCGCGACGGCCATCCAGCCCAGGGTGTTGACCGAACCCCAGCCGTGTTCGGCCGGCTGGGTGCAGGCCCAGACCAGCGCTCCAAGACCCGCGGTGGCCAGCACGGCACCCGGGATGTCGTAGTGCGTGCCGCCCTCGACCTTGGATTCCCTGAGCACCGGGATGGCCGCGAGCACCGCGACGATGGCGACCGGGATGTTCACGAACAGGCACCAGCGCCAGGACGCGTATTCGGTCAGCACGCCACCCAGCAGCAGGCCGATCGCCGCGCCACCACCGGAAATCGCGCCGAACACGGCGAATGCCTTGGCCCGCTCCTTGGCGGCGTGGAAGGTGACCGTGACCAGCGCCAGCGCCGCGGGCGCGAGCATCGCCGCGAAGGCGCCCTGGAAGGCGCGGGCGATGAACAGTTGCCAGCCGACCTGTGCGGCGCCGCCGACGGCCGAGGCGATCGCGAAGCCGGACAGCGCGATGATCAGGATCTTCTTGCGACCCACGTAGTCGGCGATCCGGCCGCCGAGCAGCAGCAGCGCACCGAACGGCAGCGCGTAGGCGGTCACCATCCACTGCCGATCGGCGTCGGAGATACCCAACGCCGCCTGGGCCTGCGGGAGCGCGATGTTCACGATGGTCGCATCGAGGATGACCATCAGCTGCGAGAGGGCGATGACCGCCAGCGCAAGCCAGCGTTTCGGGTCGAGCGCGAGATCGTCGGAGTTTTCGTCGGACGCAGGGACGCTTTTGACGTCGTCGGGTGGTGGAGTTGACACGTTGGCTCCAGGTTGAACAGCGATGGGCACGACCGAAACAGGTTGGTGTCGGTCGAGAAACAGACGCCGGTCCGGCGTCAAACCAATCGGTGCGGCGACGCCACCGGCGCCACACCCAGTTCTGAGTATTGCCGACACCACCGACAGCCGGTTTATTCCGTCGTGCCGACGGCCAGACGTGACACCTGCCCACAGCGTCCCACCTGCGACGATGAGCCCCACCGCAGCGAAGCCAAGATCAGCAAAAGATCACCCGAAGGAGTGGCGATGCCCGAACTCGAACAGGTTGTCCTGTTGGTCGTCGGGGTGGTGGTGGTCAACGGGATCGCGGCGCGGATCAGGGTGCCCTCGCCGATCCTGCTGGTCATCGCCGGGATCGCGGTGTCGTTCATCCCGGCCGTGCCCACCGTCGAGGTCGATCCGGACGTCGTGCTGACGGTGTTGCTGCCGCCGTTGCTGTATGCCGCGGCGGTGGAATCGTCGGTCATCGCGATCCGGCGGGCGCTCCGGGCGATCACCCAGCTGGCCATCGGCATGGTGCTGGTCACCGCCTTCGCGGTCGCCTTCGTCCTGCACGCCCTGATCCCGGACATCCCCTTCGCCGCGGCCATCGCGCTCGGCGCCATCGTGGCGCCGCCGGACGCCGTGGCCTCGGTGGCCATCGCCCGCAAGGCCGGCCTGCCGCGGACCGCCGTCACCGTGCTGGAGGGCGAGTCCTTGTTCAACGACGCCACGTCCCTGGTGTTGCTCCGGGTCGCGATCGTCGGCATCAGCGTCGGGACGCTGGCCTGGGGCTCGGCGATCGGACAGTTCGCCTGGGCCGCCGCCGGCGGCGTACTCATCGGGGCGACAGTGGGCGTCGTGCTCTCGCTGGTCCGGCGGTACATCGGCTCCACCCTGGCGATCACGGCGTTGTCGCTGGTCACCCCGTGGCTCGCGTTCCTGATCGGCGAATCCGCGAGACGCGTCGGGAGTGCTCACGGTGGTGGTCACCGGGCTCGTCCTCGGTTTCCGTTCACCGTCGGATCTGCCGCCCGAGGTCCGGTTGACCGATGGCGCCACCTGGAACTCGCTGCAGTACGTGCTGGAGGGTGCGGTCTTCGCGCTGATCGGTCTGCAACTGTGGGACATCGTGACCGCGCCGGACATCGGCCGGGCACCGACGCTGCTGACCGCGGCGGCGGTGCTCGCCACGGTGATCGTGATCCGGCCGCTGTGGATCTTCCTGGGCGATGGCGTCACCCGGCTGATCCACCGCCGGCCGATGGCTCCGTGGCGCCCCTTGGTCGCCATTTCCTGGGCCGGCATGCGCGGGGTGGTGTCGTTGGCGGCGGCGCAGACGCTGCCGCTGAATACGCCGTTTCGCCCGCTGCTGCTGACCTGCACGATCGCGGTGATCCTCGGGACGTTGGTGGTGCAGGGTCTTTCCCTGCCCGCGGTGATCAGGCTGCTGCGGATGCCCGGCGATCCCGCGGCCGACACCCAGCGGGAACGTGCGGACGCCCGCGAGCAGGCCAACCAGGCGATCGCGGCGCGAGTCGAAGAGGTGATTGCCGCGGAACAGTTGCCGGAACGCCAGGCCAAGCGGATGCGGGCCTGGGCCGCGAACCGGGACTGGCGAGGGCTCACCGAGCGGCTGGACAACGCCGGCGACGACGCCCAGGAACGGCTGGAGCGGATCAGTGGCTGGCGTCATGAACTGGTCGGCATCGAACGGGACGTGTTCGTCACCATGCGGAACTCCGGACGGATCTCCGAGGACGTGCTGCGTGAGCTTCAGTACGACCTCGACCTGGAGGAATCGTTGCTGGATCGGCGGCTCGAGGACGCCAGCGGACATCTCTCCCAGCTCACCGCGGCCCGTGACGACTGGGATGCCCGCGACGACGCGGCGACCAAGACCGCCACGTTGCGGATTCAGCCGCCCGATTCCTTCAAGCCAGACTCCCCCAAGCCCGACTCCCCCGGGCCAGACTCCCCGGGGGCGGGCGGCACCGGGAGATGACGCGCCCACCAGTCCAGGATCGCGTCGAACCGCTGCACCCGGTGCCGCGGCCGGCCCGACCGGGACAGCTCGTGTCCCTCCCCCGGGAACAACAGCATCTCGACCTCGGCGCCACGGGACTTGAGCGCGACGAACATCCGCTGCGCCTGCTCGACCGGACAGCGCCAGTCGCGCTCGGAATGAATGATCAGCAGCGGCACATCGATGGCGTCGGCGTACGCGAGAGGTGATGCGCGCCACTGACTGTCGCGGTCGGCACCGACGTACGCGCGGGCGAAGTAATAGCCGATGTCGCTGGACCCGGCAAACGAATCCCAGGCGTTGAGCGCGCGTTCGCTGATCGCGGCGGTGAACCGGCCGGGGGCCTGCGAGCACAGCCATGACGTCATGAAACCGCCGTACGACCCGCCCAGCACACCCACCCGCGACGCATCGCAGTCCGGCCGCAGCAGCGCTGCGTCGAGGAGCGCCAGCACGTCGTCGACGTCCACGCTGCCGATGGCTCCGACGACCGCCCGGCCGTGATCCTGGCCGTAGCCGGCCGAACCGCGGGGGTTTCCCATCACGACGGCGTACCCGGCGCGGCGTAGACCTGCGCCTCGTCGAACAGCGCCGGCGTGTACGCGGCGTGCGGGCCGCCGTGCACCAGCAGCAGCACCGGGTGCGGCCCCTCGCCGGCGGGCGCGACCAGCCAGCCGTGCACCGGGTAGCCGTCCGGGGCCGCCGTCGTCAGTTCCGTCGCGGGCCGGATGCCGGCGGTCAGGAGGTCGTGGGAGAAATCGGTCCAGCGTGATTCGCCGATCCCCGAACCACCGGCGCCGGACGACACCACCTGCACGGTGACGACCTCGCCGGCCGTCTCACCATCGGCCACCACGGCCGCGACCGTCCCGCCCAACGCACTGAACGAACGCACCACCCGCGGGCCGTCGATGACGGCGGGCAGCGCGCCGAGCGGGCTGTCGACGGCACCCGCGGGCACCGACCGCAACGACGACGCGCCGCGGTCGAGCACCGCGACCAGCACGGCCGGATCGGCGGCGGATTCCAGCACCACCGGGCGCCCGGCGGCCCGGTCGACGTCGACGGAGGCCTCGTCCGTCAGCCGCCGCGGTGCACCACCGGTCAGCTGCTGCCGCCCACAGCCCGGTCGTCCGGCCGACGGCGTCGACGCCGGTGAAATCGACTCCCAGGTAAAAGATCTGGCCATCGCCGACGGCCAACGCCGCCGCCGATCCACGGGTGGCGACGAGCAGCGCGCCCCGCGCCGGGGCGCCGGGACCCTCGGGCGAGCCGGCGTCCTCAGGGGCGGCGGTGCCCGAGGTGCCGGCGGTGCCGGTGCGTGCCGACCGCGTCGGATGGCGGCTCGGGGATGGCGATAACGGCGATCTCGTCGGTCAACTCGTCGATCCCGGTGCTGCGCACATAGACCAGCCGGCCGTCGTCGGTGAACACGGGATCGGCGACGCCGGTGGGTTCGTCGGTCACCTGCACGGGCTTGTCCAGCCCGGCAAGTGCCGGCCCGAGGAGATCAAGCACGAACAGCTGTTGGGGCTTGTCGGCCACGAAGCCCTCGCCGTCGAGCCGGTAGGACAGCCGGGTGATCAGCCGTGGCGGCTCCGCATCGGCGGTGACCGACTCGTCGGTGCCGTACCGACCGGCTTCAGGCACCGCGGCGCAGTAGGCGATCCTCCGGCCGTCCGGCGCGAAGACCGGCGAGCCGGCGCCGAGCGGGTGGTCGGTGAGTTTCTTGGGTTCGCCGCCGTCCAACGGCATCGAATACAGCTGCGCGGGACCCTTCTCGCCCGCGCGGAGGAAGACCACCAGGCGCCCGTCGGGGCTGATCACCGGTTCCGAGTCGCGGGGTCCGAGGGTGAGCTCGGCGGAGCGCGCGACCGCGCCGGCCGGCGAATTGTCGGCGTCGGCTTGGCGCAGTCGCAGGATGGTTCCTCGATAGAGGTCCGCATCGATGTCGGGTGCCGAGACGGCCACCAGAATCGATCCGTCCGGGGCCATGACGGGACGGCCGGGGATGCGGAGCAGGGCGACGTCGGCAGGCTTCACACCTGCGGAGGTTAGTCGCGAGCGGCTGGGCGGAGGCGAGGGCCGCGAAACCCGTGCGCGACATCATCCGTCCGCAGTACCCGACAGCCAACCCACAGGGGTGCCACTCGGGGTTCACCCTGGCTTCACCTGGGTATTCCCTCTGGCACCCTGGAGGGATGATCGAACAGGCCCGTCAATCCGGCCCGCTGCCCGGCGCCAGCACGTGAAGGCCCGATTGCGCGGTGTGTTCAGGACCCGTTCGCGGAAAATCACCGCCGTTGTTGTGGTTGTCGCGCTGGTCGCCGCCGTGGTCTGGATCGCCTGGCCGACGCCCGGCCCGACGCCGATCGCCACCAGGGACCTGACCATCACCGCGCCCGGCGGTCCCGGCGTTGACGAGCCGGTACAGCTGGACTCCACGCTGTACCTCCCGGCGCAGACCCCCGCCCCCGCGGTGATCATGGCCCACGGGTTCGGCGGATCCAAGAATTCCGTGGCGTCCGACGCGGAGCAGATGGCTCGGGCCGGGTTCGTCGTGCTGGCCTACTCGGCGCGCGGTTTCGGGGCGTCCACCGGACAGATCGCCCTTGATTCGCTGGACTACGAGATCCCCGACGCCAGGGCCATCGTCGACTGGCTCGCCGAGCAGCCTGAGGTCGTTCAGGATGCGCCCGGCGACCCGCGGGTGGGCGTCACCGGCGGGTCGTACGGCGGTGCGCTGTCGCTGATGCTGGCCGGCACCGACAAGCGGATCGACGCCGCCGTGCCACTGATCACCTGGAACGACCTGGGACAGGCGCTGTTCCCGAACGCGCAGGCGACGGCAGCCGATCTGGCGGCGCCGACACCGGCCGCCGCGACCGGTGTCGAGGACGGTGTGTGGAAGAAGCTCTGGGCGTCCAGCCTGATCGCCTCGATCACCCTCGGCACCACGCTGTCCCCGACCGGGGTGGCGCAGGGCGACAGCGGCGACAGCGGCTTCGTCCGGCGCGGCGGCACCAGCACCAGCGCCCCGACCCCGGACGCCGGGACCGACGCCAGCACCGGCCAGCCGGCAACGCCCGCGCAGAGCGACGCCGCGTCGGCGGCGGCCCTGTCCGCGAGTTGCGGACGGATGATGGTCCAGCTGTGCGCGGCCTACGCCGAGGCGGCGCAGACCGGGCGCACCAACGCCGCCCTGACGGCGATCCTGGAACGGTCCAGCCCGAAGTCGGTGGTCGGCAACATCACCGCGCCGACCCTGCTGGTGCAGGGCGAGCGGGACACCCTCTTCGGGCTGGACCAGGCCGACGCGAACGCCAGGGCCATCGCCGCGAACGGCACCACGGTGGCGATGACCTGGTACAACGGCGGCCATGACGGAGGCAGCCCGGACGCCGCCACGGAGAACCGGATCACCGCCTGGTTCCAGCACTACCTGTCCGGCACCGGCCCGGTGCCGTCAACGGCGTTCCAGTACACCGTCGACGGCCCGATCAGCGACACCGGCCGGGCCCGCAGCCGCACCCTGGAGGTGCCCGCCTACCCCGGACTGACCGGCGACAGCAGCACCAACCGGGTGCCCGTCCCGATCACCGGCGACCCGCAGTTCGTGGTCAACCCGCCGGGCGGCTCACCGGCGTCCATCTCCACCCTGCCCGGGCTGTCCGGGCTGGCGTCGACCGCGCTGTCCACCTTCGTCGGCGGCCTACCGGGGCAAACCGCCAGATTCGAATCGGCGCCATTCGGCGACCTGACGGTGATCACCGGAACGCCGCGGATCACCGTCACGGTGTCCAGGCTGCCGCTCGCCGCCGGTGAGCTGGATGCAGGCGCCAGCGACGACAGTGCCGTGCTGTTCGGGTCGTTGGCCAAGGTCTCCCCCGGCGGCACCCGCACCCTCGCGGGCGGCGCGGTCGCGCCCGATCCGGCTGACCAACCTGCCGGCCGACGGCAGCCCCGTGACGGTCACGGTCAACCTGCCCGCCACCGCGTTGCAGGTCGAGCAGGGTTCCACCATCCAGGTCAGCCTGTCCACCACGGATCAGGCGTTCGCCGGGCCGACGTCGCCGGCCGCGTACCGGATCGCGCTGGCCGACGGCAGCGTGCAGGGTGTCAGCGCAGCAAACGCGCTCAGCTCCCCCGAGGTCGGCGGCACCCGGGTGTCCGCGTCGGAGATCCCGGTCGGCCAGCTGATCGGATTGATCGTGCTGGTGCTGATCGCCGCCCTGGCCCTGATCTTCGGCGGCCGGGTACGGTCCCGCCGCTCGGACGTCGACCCGGCGCTGGTCGACGTGCCGCTGTCCATCACCGGACTGGAGAAGTCGTATCCGGGCGGCGTGAAGGCAGTCAAGGACGTCAGCTTCCGGGTCGAGGCGGGCCAGGTGCTCGGTCTGCTCGGGCCCAACGGAGCCGGCAAGACCACCACCCTGCGGATGGTGATGGGCCTGATCACGCCCACCGCCGGGGAGATCCGGGTGTTCGGCCACAAGATCGAACCGGGGTCGGAGATCCTCTCCCGGATCGGCAGTTTCGTCGAGGGTTCCGGTTTCCTGCCGCACCTGTCCGGCAAGGACAACCTCGACCTGTACTGGAAGGCGACCAACCGGCCCGCCGAGGACGCGCAGATGGCGAGGGCGCTCGAGATCGCCGGCCTCGGATCGGCCATCGACCGGCGGGTCCGCACCTATTCGCAGGGCATGCGGCAACGACTGGCGATCGCCCAGGCGATGCTGGGGCTGCCGGACCTGTTGCTGATGGACGAGCCGACCAACGGGCTGGACCCGCCACAGATCCACGCGATGCGCGAGGTGCTGCGCCGGTACGCCGCGACCGGCCGCACCGTGCTGGTGTCCAGCCACCTGCTGTCCGAGGTGGAGCAGACCTGCAGTCACGTCGTCGTCGTTCACCTGGGCAACACCATCGCGGCCGGCACCGTGGCCGAGCTGGTGTCCTCGTCGGGCGAGATGAACTTCGCCGTGGACGATCGGGAGGCCGCCGCGCGGGTGCTGCGGACCCTGGCCAGCGACGTCGAGCTCACCGAGAACGGTGTGCAGGCCGACCTCGGCACCGTCCCGGCCGCGCAGGCGGTGGCCGCCCTGGTCACGGCCGGCGTCGCGGTCACCTCGGCCGCGCCGCGGAACCGGCTGGAGGACGTCTTCCTCACCCTGATCGGGGCGTCCGGGTCGGGCTCGGACGGCGCGACCAGGGACGCGGCGGGCGGCGGATCCGGGGACGGACCCGTCGACGGCTCGCCGCCGGCACCCGACGGGGCCGTGCCCAGTGACCAGCCGCTGACGCCCGTCGGCACCGGCGCACAACAGGGAGGTTCGGCATGAGCCCCGTCCATCAGGACCATTCGGCGGACGCGGCCGTCAACGCGATGAACACCGCCGCCACCTCGGTGCCGGTGACAGCTGCGGGGACACCGGCCGGTTTCCGAGTGGGCCGCACTCTGCCGGTGCGGGTGGAGCTGAGCCGTCAACTGCGCCGCCGGCGCACCCAGTTCTCCCTCGGTTTCATGGTGCTGCTGCCGGTGATCCTGGTGATCGCGTTCGCGTTCGGCACCAACAACGGGACCAGCGGGGCCGTTTCGCTGGTCGATCTCGCCACCTCGGGCTCGATCAACTTCGCCATGGTGTCGCTGTTCTTCTCGGCCAGTTTCCTGCTGATCGTGGTGATCTCGCTGTTCTTCGGCGACACCATCGCCTCCGAGGCGTCCTGGTCGTCGCTGCGCTACCTGCTGGCGATGCCGATCCCACGGATCCGGCTGCTGCGGCAGAAGGTGCTGGTGGCGGGCCTGCTGTCGGTCTTCGCGTTGCTCATCCTGCCGATCACCGCGTTGATCATCGGCGGCTTCGCCTACGGCTGGAACCCGGTCGGCACTCCGGTCGGCGAGCAGTTCAGCTACGGGCAGGGCCTGCTCCGGCTCGGGGTGATCGTCGGTTACGTGGCGCTTGCAGCTGACCTGGGTGGCCGGGATTGCCCTGCTGCTGAGCGTGATGACCGATGCCCCGCTGGGCGCGGTCGGCGGCGCGGTGCTGATCTCGATCCTGTCCCAGATCCTCAATCAGATCGACGCCCTCGGCGACATCCGGAACTGGCTGCCGACGCACTATTCGTTTGCCTGGACCGGCGCGCTGGTGGACCCGATCCGGTGGGACGACATGATCCGCGGCGGCTTCATCAGCCTGGCCTATGCGGTGCTGTTCGCCGCCTTGGCGGTGCTCCGGTTCCGGCGCAAGGACATCACCAGCTGACAGTGCCGGATGACGCCTCTGCTGATCGGTGGCGCGGGTCACATGCGTGGCGTGCTTGACATACCAAGCATCGCGTGGCAAGCTACGCATATCAACAAAAACACCTACCGATTGGAACTCACCATGACCTCCTCTTTCACCGCCAAGGCCGACGAGACCACCGCCCAGATCCTGGACACCGTCGCCAAGGTCCAGGACGCCACCCTGGAAGCCGTCACCACCGTCGCGAACAACGTGCCGGACGTGTCGAAGTTCGTCGCCGAGCTGCCGAAGTTCGACTTCGAGAAGTTCAACATCCCGACCGTCGAGCTGCCCAAGGTCGAGCTGCCGTCCGCCGAAGAGGTGGCCGCGGCCTACTACTCCTTCGTCGAGCAGGTCACCGCCAGCAGCAAGTCCTTCACCGATCGCTTCATCGCCGCCAGCAAGCCGGCCCTCGCCGTCTGAGCTGAACCCGCTGCCATCAGGCAGCGCTGAACTGCCGTCAGGCAGTGTTGAAAGGCCCGGACTCCTCAGGGGGGACCGGGCCTTTCGGCTGTCTGGCGGTCGGCTGCGCGGGCCCGAGGCTCGCGCTCAGCGCGCGGCGGCGACGACCCCCGCGGAGTCCATGTCGCGGATCTCGCTCTTCAGCTCCCGGATCTCGTCCCGCAGCCGGCCGGCCAGCTCGAACTGCAGGTCGCGGGCCGCCGTCATCATCTGATCCGTCAGTTGCTGCACCAGGTCGGCCAGCTCGTTGCGCGCCATCCCGGCCGTGCTGTGCCCGGCGTACACCCCGAGCTCGAGCCGCCCGGCTCCCCTGCCGCCTTCCGCCCGCGGGAGGAGTTGCGGCCGGAACCACCCGGCCTGATCGGCGTGCCGGCGTCCACCGCGTCCTCGGCCTCGGCGTAGACCCGCTCCAGGATGTCGTTGATCTTCTTCCGCAGCGGCGTCGGATCGATCCCGTTGGCCTCGTTGTAGTCCCGCTGCTTCTGCCGCCGCCTGGTGGTCTCGTCGATCGCCCTGGCCATCGACGGGGTGATCTTGTCGGCGTACATGTGCACCTGGCCGTTGACGTTGCGCGCGGCCCGGCCGATGGTCTGGATCAGCGAGGTCTCCGACCGCAGGAAGCCCTCCTTGTCCGCGTCCAGGATCGCCACCAGCGACACCTCCGGCAGGTCGAGCCCCTCCCGCAGCAGGTTGATCCCGACCAGCACGTCGAACTCGCCCAACCGCAGCTCCCGCAGCAGCTCGACCCGGCGAAGCGTGTCGACCTCCGAATGCAGGTACCGCACCCGGATGCCCAGCTCCAGCAGGTAGTCGGTCAGGTCCTCGGACATCTTCTTGGTCAGCGTGGTGACCAGCACCCGCTCGTTCTTCGCGGTCCGCTCCCGGATCTCGCCGATCAGGTCGTCGATCTGCCCGCGGGTCGGCTTCACCACGATCTCCGGGTCGACCAGACCGGTCGGCCGGATGACCTGTTCGACGAATTCACCCTGCGTGCGGCCCATCTCGTACGGCCCAGGGGTGGCCGACAGGTAGACCGTCTGCCCGATCCGGCTGGCGAACTCCTCCCAGGTGAGCGGCCGGTTGTCCAGCGCCGACGGGCAGCCGGAACCCGTGGTCGACCAGGGTCCGCTTCCGGGAGGCGTCACCCTCGTGCATGGCGCCGATCTGCGGGACCGTGACGTGCGACTCGTCGATGACCATCAGGAAGTCTTCGGGGAAGTAGTCGATCAGCGTCGCCGGCGCCGAGCCCTGCGGCCGGCCGTCGATGTGCCGGGAGTAGTTCTCGATGCCGGAGCAGAACCCGACCTGCCGCATCATCTCGACGTCGTAGCTGGTCCGCATGCGCAGCCGCTGCGCCTCCAGCAGCTTGCCCTGCTTGTCCATCTCGGCCAGCCGCTCGGCGAGCTCGATCTCGATGGCGGCGATGGCCTTTTCCATCCGCTCCGGCCCGGCCACGTAGTGGGTGGCCGGGAAGATCCGCAGCGACGGCACCTCGCGGACCACGTCCCCGGTGAGCGGGTGCAGGTAATAGAGCCGCTCGATCTCGTCACCGAAGAACTCGATCCGGACGGCGAGTTCCTCGTAGGCCGGGATGATCTCCACGGTGTCGCCACGCACCCGGAACGAGCCCCTGGTGAACGACACGTCGTTGCGGGAGTACTGGATGTCGACCAGCGCGCGCAGCAGGGTGTCCCGATCGATGTTGTCGCCCACCCCGACCGGCAGCGACCGGTCCATGTACGACTGCGGGGTGCCAAGGCCGTAGATGCAGGACACCGACGCCACCACGATGACGTCGCGCCGGGACAGCAGGGACATGGTGGCCGAGTGCCGCAGCCGTTCCACGTCCGAGTTGATCGACGAGTCCTTCTCGATGTAGGTGTCCGTCTGCGGGACGTAGGCCTCCGGCTGGTAGTAGTCGTAGTACGAGACGAAGTACTCGACCGCGTTGTGCGGGAACAGCTCCCGCAGCTCGTTGGCCAGCTGCGCGGCCAGCGTCTTGTTCGGCGCCATCACCAGGGTCGGCCGCTGCACCTTCTCGATCAGCCAGGCCGTCGTCGCGGACTTGCCGGTGCCGGTCGCGCCGAGCAGCACGACGTCCTTCTCGCCGGCCTGCAGGCGCTTCTCCAGCTCCTCGATGGCCGTCGGCTGGTCGCCGGACGGCTGGTAGTCGCTGACCACCTCGAAGCGCCCGGTGGACCGCGGGATGTCGCCAACGGGTCGGTGCTCGGAGACTGCGATGACGGGATGTTCGGTTGCGAAAGCCACGAGTCAAAGGCTACGCGGGGGGTCCGACAGTCCCTTTCCGCGCAGATCAGCACCACCTCGGCCGGAAGATCAGCTCGATTCGCCCGGCGTCCACCCGGTGCTCGCCGCCCAGTCCATCCCGCGCCGGTACACCTTCGCGATCCACGGTTCCTTCAGCAGCGCGTAGCTGTCCCTTGACCCGCCGGCCCGCTCGACCGCCGACCGCTTCACCGTCAGGTACTCGCCGGCGATCACCGGATCGGCGCGTCAGCCAGTCCCGGAACAGCAACGCCCAGCGCCAGTTCGGCCAATCCCTCACCCTCACGTGGAGGTTGACACTCTGCCCCGGATCGGCGTTGGTGTGCAGCCGCTTGACCCAGCGGGCCGGGTCGTCACCGGGCGGATGCGGAGTGTCCTGGTCGAAGCCGATCGCCCGCGGAAACCCGGCCGCCGCCAGGGCCGGCGCCAAGCTCGTCGGCCTCGTCCAGGCTGGGCACGGTGAGTTGCAGGTCGATGACGTCCTTGGCCGGCATCGCCGGGATCGCGGTCGACCCGATGTGATCGACGCGGCGCGCCGCCGGCCGCGCGCGAGACCCTGGCCGCGAGCCGCCGGGCGTCGACCGTCCAGCGCGGCTGCGGATCCACCAGCCTGGGACTTCGGCCGTCGGCCCGCCGACCCGCGCGGGTGTTCTCCGCGAACGGCAGCAGTCGGTCCTGCCACAGGCCGTCGACCGCGGCCCGCAGCTCGTCCCGGTCGCCGTGGTTGACCAGCATGACGTCACACAGCGGCGCCCGCTGCTCGTCGGTCAGCTGCGCGGCCATCCGCGCCCTGGCGTCCGATTCGGCCAGTCCCCGCCCGATCAGCCGCTGCACCCGCAGTTCGGGGTCCGCCCGCACGCCGACCACCAGGTGGAAGGTCGCCGCGGCCGCCAGCGTGGTGAGCAGCGGGATGTCGTTGACCACCACCGCGTCCGGCGCCGCTGCACGCTGGATCTCGGCGAATCTGGCCCGGACCAGCGGGTGGGTGATCCCCTCCAGGGTCTTCCGGGCGGCCGGGTCGGCGAACACGACGGACGCCAGTGCGGCCCGATCCAGCGCGCCGTCCGGGCCGATCATTGCGGTACCGAAGGCGTCCGCGACGGCCGCAAGACCGGGCGTCCCGGGCGCGACCACCTGCCGGGCAAGCTGATCGGAGTCGACCACCACGGCACCGTGGTCGCCGAGCGCGCCGGAGACGGTGGATTTGCCCGACCCGATCCCACCGGTCACCGCGACCGTGATCATCGACAAACCGCCCCCTCTCCTGGGTTGCCCCGCGACGGGCGCAAACCGCCCGACACGCGCCTGCGGTTACCGCGGCGCGACCAGCCTGACACGTAGCGTCATCCGGAGCAGATCGCGGCCGGTGATTCCGAGCGCCCACGCACCCTGGGACGGCATCGCCGGCCGGTTGGATCGACCGAATCGAGGAGTGCCGTGAGCATCGTGATGAACCGGACCCGGCCAACGCGGACGGCATCGGCTGGGCCGGCCGGGGCTGATTCCGGTGTCCGCACTGGTGACGGTGGTGCGCCGCGGATTCCTCCGCTCCTGGTGGCGTCCGGCGCGGCACCGTTACGTGCGAGTCGCCGGCGACCCGCCGCGTAGGAGTCCGCGCGCCGGCCGCCGCCTGACGCCTGCTCGCACACCACCGCGCTCAGGTCTTGAGCACCCGGGTCAACGCCGCCTCGGCCAGCTTCGGCAGGCCGGCCGTGAGCGTGGCCGGGTCGAGCGCCTGCGGCGTCGCGATCGCCATCGTCCAGTTGTCGTAGGTCATGATGATCAACCCGCCGTCACGCAGAGCGACGGTCGCCGGGTAACCGTTGACGGTCACCGGGGTGACCTGCGCACCGTTGTCGGTCTCGTTCTGGACCGTCACGTCGACCTGCTTCTGCGCGGCGGCCGCGTCGCGTGTACTGGGTCAACGCCATCGAGAACTGACCGGACTTCTTGTCCGGGGACAGGCCGTACAGGCAGCGGACCCGACCGGTCTGGCCGATGTCGGCGTTCACGTCGGCGACGTTGATCTTCGCCCGGTCGTTGGCGATGTCGGCGTTGAAGATCGTCTTGACGTCGTTCGCGCTGAGAATGGCTGCGCAGTCGACCTTGAGCGGATCGACGGACACGAACGGGGCCGGCGGGGCTGCGGATGGTGAAGGTGATGCAGACGGGCTCGGGGAGGCCGCGAGGAAGCCACGCTACCGGGGTCCGCACTGGCCGCGGAGCCACTCGCGGGCGCTGACGCATCAGCCGCGTCCGACCCGGACGGCACGGCCCCGCTGGACACGGTGACCACCGCGGTGACGGTGCGCCGGGTCGTGGTGTCGGACCCGCATCCGGTAACGATCAGCAGCAGCCCGGCAGATGCCGCGGCGAGCACAAGGTGACGTCGCATGTGTCCACCGTAACGGTCGGTACCCGGCAGTTCCGCGCAAGCAAACGCCGACTTCACCGCCGAACGCCGGACATTCCAGCGCAAACAGGGCCGTCACCTGGTGTGGTGACGGCCCTGCGCGCGAACTGTGAGATTGCCGACCGGGTTACCGGGACGCGATCAGCTTCCGGCGAGGCGCTCCCGCAGTGCGGCAAGCTGCTCGTCGTTCACCAGCGATCCGCTCGGGACCTCCGGATCGGCCGGCGCAGCGGTGCCGGACGAGTAGTTGCTCGGCTCCGCGGCCTCCGCGTCGGCGACGGCCGCAGCGGCGATCTGCTTGAGGTGGGACTCGTAGACGGCATGCGCCTCGGAGTACTGCTTCTCCCACGCCTCGCGCTGGGTGTCGAAACCCTCGAGCCACTCGCCACTCTCGACGTCGAAGCCCTCCGGCGGCACGAAGTTGCCGGACTCGTCGTAGTGGTCGACGACGCCGTACTGCGCGCGCACCTCGTCGAACTCGGTCTCGGTGGTGATGCCCTCGTTGGCCTGCTTGAGCGACAGCGAGATCCGGCGCCGTTCCAGGTCGATGTCGATGACCCGGACGAAGATCTCGTCGTCCACCGTGACGACCTGCTCGGGGATCTCCACGTGCCGGCCGGCCAGCTCGGAGATGTGCACCAGGCCCTCGATGCCGTCGTAGACGCGGACGAACGCGCCGAACGGAACCAGCTTGGTGACCTTGCCCGGCACGACCTGACCGATGGCGTGGGTCCGGGCGAAGTGCCGCCACGGATCCTCCTGCGTCGCCTTGAGCGACAGCGAGACCCGCTCGCGGTCCATGTCGACGTCGAGCACCTCGACGGTGACCTCCTGGCCGACCTCGACAACCTCGGTCGGGTGGTCGATGTGCTTCCAGGACAGCTCGGAGACGTGCACCAGGCCGTCGACGCCGCCGAGGTCGACGAACGCGCCGAAGTTGACGATCGAGGACACGACGCCCTTGCGGACCTGGCCCTTGCCCAGCTGGTTGAGGAACTCGCTGCGGACCTCGGACTGGGTCTGCTCGAGCCACTGCCGGCGGGACAGCACCACGTTGTTGCGGTTCTTGTCCAGCTCGATGATCTTGGCGTCCAGCTGCCGGCCGACGTACGGCTGCAGGTCGCGGACGCGGCGCATCTCGACCAGCGAGGCGGGCAGGAAGCCGCGCAGGCCGATGTCCAGGATCAGGCCGCCCTTGACGACCTCGATGACGGTGCCGGAGACGACGCCGTCCTCTTCCTTGATCTTCTCGATCGTGCCCCAGGCCCGCTCGTACTGAGCGCGCTTCTTGGACAGGATGAGACGGCCTTCCTTGTCCTCCTTCTGGAGGACGAGGGCCTCGACGTGCTCGCCGATCGAGACGACCTCACTGGGGTCGACATCGTGCTTGATGGACAGCTCGCGCGAGGGGATGACACCCTCGGTCTTGTAGCCGATGTCGAGCAGGACCTCGTCGCGGTCGACCTTGACGATCGTGCCCTCGACGATGTCGCCATCGTTGAAGTACTTGATGGTCAGATCGATGGCTGCGAGGAAGTCCTCAGCCGACCCGATGTCGTTGATCGCGACTTGCGGGGCGGTGGCGGTAGGGGTGGACATGTGGTGGGGTACTCCGGAGTGTGGGGTGATAGGAACGTGGCAGGATCCCGGCTCCGGGCCCGCACACATTCGACAGCGGTCGGCACGCGGCGGGGCAGATTTCATCCGGGCGACCTGAACGACGCCCTGGGAAAGGCGATGCTTTCGGTACGCGACCCCCGACAATGACGGCGGCCGGACGAGTGCGGCCTGCTCCATTCCGAGACAGCACAGACCCACAGCGCGCGTTCCAGCCTACGGCATTTCCACCCGATCGAGTAACCAGGGCTTTACCGTGCGGGACCGTCGATCCGGCCCTGCATGCGAGGATGTCGCCGTGACGCCGCAGGAGCCTCCGGACCGGCCCGACGGCCCACCGCCAGCGGCCGATCGGCCGTCGGATCGGCGGCCGATCGGACCGTGCAGAGCCTGATCGGACCCACCCGGCCGCGCAAAAGGGGCGCCGATCAGGCGATCTCGCGGGCCGCGAACCGGCGCTGGTGGGACGCCGACGCCGACGCCTACCACGCCGAGCACGGCGAGTTCCTCGGCGAGGCCGACCTGGTCTGGTGTCCGGAGAACCTGCGGGAGTCCGACGTCCACCTGCTCGGCGACGTCGGGGCCTGCGGGTGCTCGAGGTCGGCTGCGGATCCGCGCCGTGCGCGCGCTATCTGGCCGGCCAGGGCGCCACGGTGGTGGCGTTCGACCTGTCCGCCGGCATGCTCGGGCATGCCCGTGCCGGCGCCGCCCGGACCGGCGTGCCGGTCCCGCTGGTGCAGGCCGACGTCTGCGAGATGCCGTTCCTGGACGGCAGTTTCGACATCGCGTTCTCCGCGTTCGGGGCGATTCCGTTCGTCGCCGACTCGGCGGTGGCGATGCGTCAGGTGGCCAGGGTGCTGCGGCCCGGTGGTCGCTGGGTGTTCGCCGCCACCCACCCGATGCGCTGGGCGTTTCCGGACGACCCAGGGCCGGCCGGGCTGACCGCGATCCAGTCGTACTTCGACCGGTCGCCGTATGTGGAGGTGGACGAGCAGGGAGTGCCGGCCTACGTCGAGCACCACCGGACGATGGGCGACCGGATCCGGGAGATCGTCGCGGCCGGTTTCGTGCTGCAGGACGTGATCGAGCCGGAATGGCCGGAGGGGTTCACCGGGACCTGGGGTCAGTGGTCGCCGGAGCGGGGTGAGATGTTCCCGGGGACCGCGATTTTCGTCAGCCGGCTGGCTGGGTGATCGATGTCCGTCCGCCGGCCGAACGGGGTCGACTACTTCTGTGGGTAGCCCGGGTCCTGTCCGTAGGGCGAGCCTGGCTGACCGTAGCCTTGCTGACCGGAGCCCTGCTGGCCGTAGCCCTGCTGACCGTAGCCCTGCGGGTCCTGGCCGTAGGGCGAATTCTGCTGCCCGTAACCCTGCTGACCCCGTTGGATCTGATTCGCCCAGCCACGCAGCTCACGCAGCTCCCGCTGGATCGGCCATTCCTTGTACGCGAAGATCAACAGCATCACGATGTTGACGATCGGCACGATGATGATCAGCACCCACCACCCGGAGTAGCCGGCCCGGGTGATGATCTTGATGTAGGCGATCACGAAGACCAGCCAGACCGCGATCCCGATGATGATCACAACCGCCAGCGCGACGCCGCTCAGAGTGCCGGTGCTGGTGTCGGTCGCGGCCAGGTTCGCGGCGCTCAGGTTCATCACGGTAACCGCCCTTGTTGATCAACTCCGGTGCCGACGGAAAGCCCGTGACGCACGGAGCGTAACCGACGGATGTGGCGACGCGCGCACAGGTCGCAGGCTGTTCAGTGCGCCGCGGCGTCCCAGTTGACGCCGGAGCCCACCGACACCTCCAGCGGAACGGCCAGCGGATAGGCACCGGCCATCTCCTCCCGGAGCACGGTCGTCATGATCTCCTGCTCGCCGGCCACCACCTCGCAGACCAACTCGTCGTGCACCTGCAGCAGCATCCTGGACCGCAGCCCCTCGGCCTCGATCCGGCGCTGCACGCCGAGCATGGCCACCTTGATGATGTCGGCGGCGCTGCCCTGGATCGGCGCGTTCAACGCGGCCCGCTCCGCCATCTCGCGCTTCTGCCGGTTGTCGCTGGTCAGGTCCGGGCACGTACCGGCGGCGACCGAAGACGGTCTCGGTGTAGCCCTCGGTCCTGGCCAGCGCGACCGTGCGCCGCAGGTAGTCGCGGATCCCGCCGAACCGGGCGAAGTAGGCCTCCATCTGCTCCTTCGCGTCGTCGACGGAGATCTTCAGCTGGCCGGACAGGCCGAACGCCGACAGCCCGTAGGCGAGGCCGTAGGACATCGCCTTGATCCGGCGCCGCAGCTCCGGCGTGACCTGCTCGGCCGGGATCCCGAACGCCCGGACCGCGACGGCGGTGTGCAGGTCCTCCCCGGAGTTGAACGCCTCGATCAGCCCGGCGTCCTCCGACAGCGTCGCCATGATCCGCATCTCGATCTGCGAATAGTCGGCGGTCAGCAGCACCTCGGCGTGCGGGCCGGGGATGAAGGCCCGGCGGATCAGCCGGCCCTCGTCGGTCCGGATCGGGATGTTCTGCAGGTTCGGCTCGGTGCTGGACAGCCGCCCGGTCGCGGCGACCGTCTGCTGGTACGTGGTGTGGATGCGGCCGTCGTCGCTGACCGCCTTCCGCAGCCCCTCGACGGTCGTCTTGAGCCGGGTGACGTCGCGGTGCCGGAGCAGGTGGGTGAGGAACGGGTGGCCGGTCTGCTCGTGCAGGCTGACCAGCGCGTCCGCGTCGGTGGTGTAGCCCGGTCTTGGTGCGCTTGGTCTTGGGCATGTTCAGCTCGTCGAACAGCACCACCTGCAGTTGCTTGGGCGAGCCGAGGTTCACCTCCCGGCCGATCTCGGCATAGGCGGCCTTGGCGGCGATCTCGGCCTCGGCCGCGAAGGTGGACTGCAGGTCGTCGAGATAGTCGACGTCGACGGCGATGCCGTCGCGTTCCATGATGCCGAGCACGGTCATCACCGGCAGTTCCATGTCGGCCAGCAGCGACTTCTGGCCCAGGTTGTCCAGGTGCTCCTCGAGCGCGCCGGCGAGGTCGATGATCGCCCTGGCCTTCACCATGTCCCGGGTGTCGATGTCCCGCGCCGTGTTCTCGTCCTCGTCCGGGATCAGCGAGAGTTGCTGCTCGGAGTTGACCTGGTGGTCCGGGTCGAGGGTGCGGTGCAGGTAGCGCTGCACCAGGTCGTTGAGGTCGAAGGTGGCCTGCCCCGGCCGGGCCAGGTACGCCGCCAGCGCGGTGTCGCAGGCGACGCCGTCGACCGGCCAGCCGCGGGCGGTCAGCGCGTTGATCGCGGGCTTGAGGTCGTGGCCGACCTTGGTCGGCGTCTTGTCGGCGAACCACGCGCCCAGCGCCGCCTCGTCGTCCGGGTCGGCGCCGACCACGTCGATCACCGCCGCGGCGCCGTCGGCCGCGGCAAGAGCCAGCGTGTGCACGTCACCGCCGTCCGGCGCCCAGGTGCCGCGGACCACCAGGCCGACCCGTCCGGTGGCGTGCGCGGCCAGCCAGGCGCGGACCGTGCCGGGCGCGAGCCGGGCGCCGGCGACCTCGAAACCCTCGGTGCTGGTCTCGTCCTCCTGGACGAACGTCTCCAGCAGTCGTTCGCGCAGCACCCTGAACTGCAGGTCGTCGAAGATCCGGTGCACGGCCTCCCGGTCGTACTGCAGTGCCGGGAAGTCGGTCGCCGGGTCGTCGTCGATCGGCACCTCCCGGACCAGCTCGGTCAGCCGCCGGTTGATCAGCACGTTCGGCAGGTTCTCCCGCAGCGCGTCGCCGACCTTGCCGCGGACCTCGTCGACCCGGTCGACCAGCGTGGTCAG
Organism: uncultured Actinomycetota bacterium; assembly: GCA_963695045.1. Lineage (GTDB taxonomy): Bacteria > Actinomycetota > Actinomycetes > Mycobacteriales > Nakamurellaceae > Nakamurella. The sequence goes on along the minus strand of CAVOFW010000011.1, from coordinate 42,802 downwards.
GCTGCCGAACTCGCGGATCCACTTCGCGGCGGTCTTCTCCCCCACCCCCGGGATGCCGGGCAGGTTGTCCGACGGGTCGCCGCGCAGCGCCGCGTAGTCGGGGTACTGCAGCGGCGTCAGGCCGTACTTGGCCTCCACCTCCTCGGGGGTGAACCGGGTGAGCTCGGACACCCCGCGCTTCGGGTAGAGCACCGTCACCTCGTCCGACACCAGTTGCAGCGCATCACGATCGCCGGTGCAGATCTTCACGTTCATGCCCTCGGCCACCGCCCGGACGGTGAGCGTGGCGATGACGTCGTCGGCCTCGTAGTTCTCCGCCGTCACCCACGGGATGCGCAGCGCGGCCAGCACCTCCTTGATCAGTTCGACCTGGCCGTTGAACTCACTCGGCGAGGTCGACCGGGTCGCCTTGTACTCGACGTACTCCTCGCGCCGCCAGGTCTGCCGGGACAGGTCGAACGCCACCGCGACGTGCGTGGGCCGCTCGTCCCGCAGCAGGTTGATCAGCATCGAGGTGAAGCCGTACACGGCGTTGGTGAACTGACCGGTGGTGGTGGAGAAGTTCTCCGCCGGCAGCGCGTAGAACGCCCGGTAGGCCAGCGAGTGGCCGTCGAGCAGCAGCAGGACCTGATCCTGCGCGGCCGCCTTTGTCGTCGGCTTCTCGTGCCGTTGCTACCTGCGGTGGCGTTGCCACACCTGTCGTCGTTGGACTCACGCGGTCCGAGTCTAGGGTCAGGGTCCGACAGTCCCTCGTCCGTCGACTCAACCGACCCAAGATCCGTCGCTGGAGAAGATATGACCGAACCGCCCGGACCGGCCGGCATGCGCGCGCTGATGGCCCTGCCGCAGCCGCCCGACCAGCAGGCGATGCTCGCGATCATGCGGGACATGCGCGGCGAACTCGAGCTGCACATGGGCATCGAGATCACCGAGATCACCCCGGAGCGGGTGGTGGCCACGATGCCGGTGGCGGGCAACCGGCAGCCGTTCGGGCTGCTGCACGGCGGGGCCAGCGCCGCCCTGGCCGAGACGATGGGCTCGTATCACGGGTCGCTGGTCGGCGCCGGCAAGGCGCCGCTCGGGCATCGAGCTGAGCTGCACCCACCACCGGTCGGCGACCTGACGGGCGTGGTCACCGCCGTGTCCACGCCGCTGCACATCGGGCGGACGCTGTGCACGTTCGAGATCGTGATCACCGACGACGCCGGGCGGCGGGTCTGCACGGCGCGGCTGACCGTGCTGCTGCGGGAGATGAAGTAGCGGCGCTTGCCCGCTCGGCCCAGCGCACATCCACAAAGGCGACGTGAGCGAGACCGAAGGTCACGCAACCCCGAGGTACGCCTCCTTGATCGCCGGGTCGGCCAGCAGTTCCGGGCCGGGCCCGGACTTCACGACCTCGCCGGTCTCCAGGATGTACGCCCGGTCGGAGCGGGACAGCGCCTGCTGGGCGTTCTGCTCCACCAGCAGGATCGTCACGCCCGGTCTTGTTGATGTCGGAGATGATCCGGAAGATCTGCTGGATGATCATCGGCGCCAGCCCCATCGACGGCTCGTCCAGCAGCAGCACCCGGGGCCGGGCCATCAGCGCCCGCCCGATCGCGATCATCTGCTGCTCGCCGCCGGACATGGTGCCGCCCATCTGGGTGCGGCGTTCGGCCAACCGCGGGAACAGCTCGAAGACCCGGTCCAGGGTGGACTTGTAGTCGGCCTTGTTCGGGAACGTCCGACCGTAGTGGCCCATGTCCAGGTTCTCCTGGACCGTCATCCCCGGGAAGACGCCGCGACCCTCCGGTGCCTGCACGATGCCGGCCAGCACCCGTAGGTGGGCCTTCATCTTGGTGATGTCCTGGCCGTCGAAGATGATCGAGCCGCGGGTCAGCGGCCGGATCCCGGAAATCGCCCGCATGGTCGTCGTCTTCCCGGCCCCGTTCGCGCCGATCAGGGTGACCAGTTCGCCCTCGTTCGACCGACAGCGAGATGCCGTGCAGTGCCTCGATCCGGCCGTAGGCGACGGTCATGTCCTTGATCTCAAGCAGTGGCATCGTCGGGCACCCCCAGGTAGGCGGCGATCACCGCAGGATTGTCGCGGATCTCCGCCGGGAGCCCTTCGGCGATCTTCTTGCCGAACTCCAGCACCACGATCCGGTCGGTCACGCCCATCACCAGCCGCATGTCGTGTTCGATCAGCAGCACGGTGTACCCGTCGGAGCGGATCTTGCGGATCAGGTCCATCAGCGCGGCCTTCTCGGCCGGGTTGAACCCGGCCGCCGGCTCGTCCAGGCACAGCAACTTCGGCTCGGTGGCCAGCGCTCTGGCGATCTCCAGCCGGCGCTGGTCGCCGTACGGCAGGTTGCGGGCCTTCTCGGTGGCCCGACTGCCGACCCCGACGAACTCCAGCAGGGCCATCCCCCGGTCGATGGCATCCCGCTCCTCGTGGCGATGCCGCGACGTACGGAAGGTCGCGCCGGGCACCGAGGTCCGGTGCCGCGCGTCGGTGCCGACGACCACGTTCTCCAAGGCGGTCATCTCGCCGAACAGCCGGACATTCTGGAACGTCCTGGCGATGCCGAGCCGGGTGATCTGGTTGCGCTTCAGCTTGGCCATCACCTGATGGTCGAACGTCACGGTGCCGGACGTCGGCCGATAGACCCCGGTCATCGCGTTGAAGCACGTTGTCTTACCGGCGCCGTTGGGGCCGATCAGGCCGAGGATCTCGCCCCGATTGATCGTGAACGTCACCGAGTCCAGCGCCGTCAGACCGCCGAATCTGACCGTCACGTCCTGCAGCTCGACCAGCGGCTCGCCGACCTTGGCGTCGATCTCCCTGGTGGGCGCGACGATCTCGGCGACGACCTCGGGGTCGGCCAGTTCGGGCAGCACGTCGGCGACATCGACGGTGACCGCCTCGTCGAGGATGATCGGCCCGACCGGCCCCTCGCCGTAGGCCTCCTCCGACATGGTCCGGTATTCCTCGCCGACCTCGGCGCCGGCCTCGAACCCGCCTGGATCGTGTTCGGACTCCGAGTCCCTGCTCACTTGGCCGTCACCTCCGCTTCCTCTGCCTTGTTCGCGGCGGCGGGCGGCGACGTACAGCTCCCGGCCGTAGGTGAGCAGCTTCTGCCGCACCGGAATCAATCCCTGCGGGCGGAAGATCATCAGCACCATCAGCGCCAGACCGAAGAACAGGTACTTGTATTCGGCGATCGCGCTGCCATTCACCGGGATGCCGAGCAGTTCGGTCCTGCCGAGGAAGAAGTTGGGCAGGTAGACGATGATGAACGCGCCGAGGATGACCCCGAGCTTGTTGCCCTGACCGCCCAGCACCACGGCGCAGAGGAACAGCACCGAGTTGACGACGTTGAAGTTCGTCGGCACCACGAACTGCACCTGCCCGGCGTACAACGCACCGGACATGCCGCCGATCATCGCGCCGATGACGAATGCCCACAGCTTGAACTTGAAGGTGGGCACCCCCATGATCTCGGCCGCGTCCTCGTCCTCCCGGATCGCCACCCAGGCCCGACCGACGCGGGAGCGTTCGAGGTTGCCGACGAACAGCAGCACGATGATGATCAGCACGATCGACACCCAGTACCACCACACGCCGGAATTCAGGGTCTTGCCGACGTTCCCGGCGGAGAACACGCCGAGCGGGAACTGATCGGTCACCCCGAGCCGGGGATATGCCACCTGCGAGAGTCCGCGGCCGCCACCGGTGATGTCCTCGAGGTTGTCGGCCAGCAGGCGGACGATCTCGCCGAAGCCCAGCGTCACGATCGCCAGGTAGTCGCCGCGCAGTCGAAGGGTCGGCGACCCGAGGATCAGCCCGGATAGTGCGGTGATCGCCATGGCGATCGGCAGGCACGCCAGCCACGCCCAACTGGTGGACAGCCAACCGCCGGGACCGGTCTGATTCCACGGGCTGTCCGGGCTGGTCAACAGGGCGACCGTGTAGGCGCCGACGGCGTAGAAGCCGACGTATCCGAGGTCGAGCAGACCCGTCTGCCCGACCACGACGTTCAACCCGATGGCAATCAGCGCATACATGCCGAACTGCGCCATCACCGAACCGAAGTTCGTGCCCTCGGTGGTGAGCAGGGGAATGTTGAGCAGCGGTAGCAGAGCCAGCAGCAGGATGAACGGCGCACCAAAGGCCCACTGAGCGGGCCGGGACAGCGCGTTCCACCAGCCACGGAACGTATCGCCGACGCCGCCCTTGGGGCGTTCCTTGAACGAGGCTGCGCTCATACCCGCGCCCTCCCCAAGGTCTCGCCGAGGATCCCGGTAGGCCTGAACATCAGGATCAGGATGAGGAGGACGAAGGCCACGACGTCACGCCAGCCGGTGCCGAACAGCACCTGACCGTAGTTCTCCATCACGCCCAGGATCAGGCCGCCCAGCAGCGCACCGCGGAGGTTGCCGATGCCGCCGAGCACGGCGGCGCAGAAGGCCTTGATACCGAGGATGAAGCCGCCCGAATAGATGATCCCGTTCGGCACCCGCAGCGTGTAGAGCAACGCCGCCGCGCCGGCCAGGATGCCGCCCAGCAGGAAGGTCAAGATGATCACCCGCTCCCGGCTGACACCCATCAGCGTGGCGGTGGTCGGGTCCTGTGCCACCGCTCGAATGCCGCGGCCGAACTTGGTGCGGTTGACGAAGACATCGGTGCCGAACGAGAGCACCAGCGCCGCGATCAGGATGATCAGCGTGATGTTGGTGACCGAAGCGCCGAAGATGGTGAACTCCTCTTCCGGCGCGACCAGGCGGATCGGGACCTGGGCGTTCACGCCGCCGAGCTGATTGTTGGTCAGGTTCGGCAGCACGTAGTGCACGAATTCCTGCAGCACGAACGAGGCGCCAATGGCCGTGATGAGAAAGACCAATGATGGAGCGTTGCGTTTTCGCAGTGGCCGGTACGCCAATCGCTCGAGGCCGACCGCGGCACCACCGGAGACCGCCATGCCGCCGAGCATTGCGATGCCCAGGTAGACGATCGTCAACAGCGTGCCCTCGTCATACACGTTCCCGCTGGGGGTGAAACCCAGCAGCATGAGGACGGCGTACTGGCCGAACATGCCGAGCATGAAGATTTCGGAATGCGCGAAGTTGATCAGGCGAAGGACGCCGTAGACGAGCGTGTAGCCGACGGCCACCAGCGCGTAGATCGCGCCATAGGCCAGGCCGTCGATGGTCAACTGCCAAAAGTTGGCGCCGAGTGCGTTGACGTTGAAATTGATCGGACCCGCAGCGACGAACGGCGACATCTCCAGCGCCCAGGTACCTGTCATCGTGCTCCTTCTACCCGAGCGCTCGGTGCAGCCGGGCGCGGTGATCAGCCATCATGAACCGGGGGCCGACAGCTGGCGACCGGAGGCTCATTGCTGAGCCTCCGGTCGGCCGGCCGAACTCGTGCTGGACTACTGAACCTGGTAGAGCCAAGGATTGGCGACAGCCAGCTCACCGCTGGAGTCCCACTTGTAGGTCTTGGCAATGCCCTGACCGTCGTAGGTCTTGAAGTACTCGATCATGCTGGCCCGATCGGTGACCTTGCCGGAGGCGATACCGGTGACCATGATCGTGGCCAGGTCGTAGGCATCGACCGAGTACACGCCCGGAGCGATGTTGAACTGCGCCTGGTACTTGCTGGCGAAGTCGCTCGGCGCCGGCCCACACGGGCAGGTCAGGATGGCATCCTTCGAGGAATTGCCGGCCTGGCTGACGAACTGCGGGTCGTTGGTGCCGTCACCGGACACGAACTGAGCGGTGACGCCCGCGTCGCGCAGCTGCTGCACGAACGGCGCCGCCTCCGCGTAGTAGCCGGCGTAGTAGACGGCGTCCGGCGACTCACCCTTGATCAGCTGGATACCGGCGCTGAAGTCCTTGTCGCCGGTCTTCACCTTGACGGCGCAGTTGCCGTCGGCGGCCGCGCCCAGGGTCTCGGTCACCACGTTGGCCAGACCAACGCCGTAGTCGGTGTTGTCCTGCGCGACGCAGACCTTCTTGAAGCCCTTCTGGGTGGTCAACCAGTTGGCGGTCGCGCCGCCCTGGGAGTTGTCGTTACCCAGACCACGGAAGAAGTTCGTCCAGCCGTTGGTGGTCAACGCCGGGTTGGTGGCCGAGGCGGTCACCGAGATCAGCCCGTTCTGGTTGAAGATCGCACCCGTTGCCTTGGTCTCACCGGAGAATGCCGGGCCGAGCAGGGCGATGATCGATGCGTCGCCGGTGATCTGCGGCGCGACCTGAGTCGCCTTCTGCGGGTCGCCCTCGGTGTCGAACTGCTTGAGGGTCAGCTGACAGCCGGGGTTGGCCGTGTTGAACTCGGTAATCGCGAGCTGGGCACCGTTGAGGATGTTGATCCCGAGCGCGGCGTTCGGGCCGGTGAGGGCGCCTGCCATGGCGATGTTCGTGCCGGCGGCGCACTTGGCCTTGCCGTCGCCGGCCGGGGACACCGGGGTCGTCGCGGCGGCCGCCGGAACATCCGCGCCTTCCGGCGTGATCTGCTTGAGCGGCTGAATCGTCAGCGCACCGCCGGCCGCTGCCGAACCGCTGCCTGACGCCGCCGCGGACCCGCTGGCCGCAGGCGCCGCCGCACTGCTGGATGTCGTGTCCGAGGACTTGGTTCCACAGGCCGCCAACGTCACGGCGGCGACTGCCACCAGGACGAGGGCGGATCGCATCGAACGTCGATGCACTGGCCACCTCCGAAGAATCTGTTCACCGGACGTACGAAATCCGGCCGTGCCGACGACGCCGACACGCGGGGAACCTATCCCACGAATGGCGCAATCCGCTGCAACGGCGTGCGCTCGTAACCAAAATGCGACTCCCGGTTCACATGCGGCGCGGGGTTCGGTCACATGATCCTGACATGCAGGCCATCGCCCAGTTGGACCTGCGAAAACATCTAGACTGTCACGCTGGGTAGTTGAATGTCGATATCGGTGACCACCGAACGAGTGGTCCGACCCCATCCGAACCGGCATTTCGCCGGATGGCGCCTCGCGCAGCCGTGGTTTGTCCGGTAGTCGAACCTGCAGCGTCGAGGAGAAACCGCGCTCCTGCTCCATCCGGGTCGAAGGGTCTGCGGTGCCACCCCGGTCCGGCCGTCAGCTTTTCGCGGACAGCCCCTCCAGCACCGCACCGGCCACTGCCTGCATCGACGTCCGGCGGTCCATCGCGGTGCGCTGGATCCAGCGGAAGGCCTCCGGCTCGGTCATCTTCTGATGGGTCATCAGCAGGCCCTTCGCCCGGTCGATGATCTTGCGGGCCTCCAGCCGCTGGCTGATGTCGGCGACCTCCAGGCGCAACGCGGCCGTCTCGGCGTAGCGGGCCACCGCCAGTTCGATGGCCGGCAGCAGGTCGGCCTTGGAGAACGGCTTGACCAGATATGCCATCGCCCCGGCGTCCCGGGCACGTTCGATCAGATCGCGCTGCGAGAAGGCCGTCAGGATCACCACCGGGGCGATCTGCTCGGCGACGATCTCCCCCGCCGCGTCGATGCCGTCCTTCTTGGGCATCTTGACGTCCAAGATCACCAGATCGGGTCGCAGCTCCGTGGCCATCGCCACCGCCTGTTCCCCGTCGACCGCCTGACCGACGACCTCGAACCCCTCTTCGGTCAGCATTTCTGCCAGGTCCAGCCTGATCAGCGCCTCGTCTTCGGCGATGAGCACTCGCTTGGGAGCGTTCATCAGCCACCTCCCCAACCATGCCAATGGCCGCGGATCGGCCATGGTCCGTGCGTCAGAGTAACCGGGCTATGTGACCGGAAGGCTAAGCAGACTATGCAGCGAATGTGATCTAACCCCGATTTAGCCACCGCAACCGACATCGTTGTCGCCGCCAGCCAGCCGCGATCGCCGGGCCCACCCGCCGCGGTCGGGGCGCCGCTGCGGAAGATCCACCCCGGAGCCGTCTAAGATTGCTGCTGCCCCGGTTCCGCCGGGGTGCCGGCCCTCGTATCCCAATTGGCAGAGGAAGCGGATTCAAATCCCGCACAGTGTGAGTTCGAGTCTCACCGAGGGCACTGACAGGTCAGCTTGCTGCCGTGCCGGCCGGTTCGCCGTCAGCGCGGAGGTTCCGGATGCTGGGTCCAACCGGATCATCCGCAGTGACGACGAGCGAGCCGCGACCGGTGAAGGCCAGGCCGGCTCGTAACGCACCCGCCGCCTCGGCGACCGCCTCCCGGCACCGTGGGGCCAGCCCGATCATGTTCACGAAGCCGTGCACCAGGTCGGACTGCCGGCGCAGTACCACCGGGACGCCCGATTCGGCCAGCCGGCCGGCGAACAGCTCCCCCTCGTCGCGGATCGGGTCGAAGCCGGCCGTCATCAGGTAGGTGGGCGGCATCCCGGAAAGGTCGTCGGCGAGCAGGATCGATGCGCGGGGGTCGCCGCGATCGACGCCCGGCGGCATGTAGTGGTCGGAGAACCAGACGATGTCGGCCTCCGTGAGCATGAACCCCGACCCGAACAGGTCGCGGGACCGCGTGCGGTGCACGGCGTCGGTCGGTGGGTAGAACAGCAGCAGGAACGCCGGCGCCGGTTCACCGGCCCGGACGGCGAGCTGCGCCGTCACCGCCGCGAGATTCGCGCCCGAGCTGTCCCCGCCGAGCGCGATGGCGGCCGGATCGGCGCCGAGTTCGGTGGCCTGCTCGCGGGCGAAGCGGAAGGCCGCAACGACGTCCTGCACGGCCGCCGGGAATGGATCCTCCGGCGCCAGCCGGTAGCCGACCGCCAGCACCCGGACGCCGGCGTGCAGCGCCAGGAAGCGGCAGACCGCGTCGTGGCTGCTCAGGCTCCCGGTCACCCATCCGCCACCGTGCAGGAAGACCAGCAGCGGCGATCCGGCGGCCAGACCGTCCGGGGAGTACAGCCGGGCCGGCGATGCTGCGCCGTTCCGGGTGGACGGCAGCGGGGATGGTGATCGACGCCGTCGTCACGCCCTGCACGGGCGGCCCGGCGGCGAGCGCGGTCGCCACGTCCTGGTGCTGCACGACGGCGCTGCGGGCTGCGCGCCGGGGTCGCCGCGTCGGTGAGTCGCTCGAGTCGCAGGAGCAACTGCAGGTCGGGGTCGAGGGTCTGGCCGTCGACCCGGATCGGCCGGCCGGCCAGCGCGCGTCGGACGCCGCTCGGCACCCATCGGAACAGCACCCGGATCGTGAGCTCCAGCAGGATCGTGGAACGGACCAGTTTCACCGGCGAAGCATAGATCCGGGGTGTTTCATCCGCGTTTGCTACCCGCTGCCGACCCGCGCAGCGACAGCGGTTGATAGCCGATCGCCCTTGACGGCGCGGCCGCCTGGCAGGTCATCCATTGCGGCGCCGAGGGCTCGGCCCGGACCATGACGTCCACCAGCTCGCCGGCGAGCCGCAGCCGAACCGCGGGTGACGTCCGGGGCGATGCGGGCCGCGCCCGACCCGAACGTCGGCGACCCGCAGATCCGGACGCTCCCGGTACGCCAGCGCCATCGCGGCCTGCACGTCCGGCTGGAATCCGACGCGCCCGCGGAGGTGCTGGTGCAGCACGCCGCCGCGGTCGACGGCCTCGACGAGCGCACCGGCCGCCGATTCGACCACCCTGCCGTACAGCACCCCGGACGGCAGCACCAGCACGTTGGCCGCGAACCGGTCGCCGCCGACATGGCTGCTCTCCCAGACCTGCCCTGGCCGGACCCGGTCGAGCGCGGCCGCAACCGGCCGGCCGCGAATCGCGCAGCACACGTCGTGGGTGCCGTGCGCGCAGACCGCGTACAGCGGCGCGGTGCGTCCGGCGGCGCCGCGATTCGGGGCCTGCTCGAGTCGACCGCTGCAGGACCAATCCGACATCGAGCCCGAGCAACTCGTCGTCGTTGTCGAAATGCCCCCACAGCAACCGTTCTCGACCAGGCCGGCAGTCCGCGATGGCCCACCGTCGCGGGCCGGTGACGACCGAGCGGCCCGGCCGGCGGATCGCGACGACCCGGACGCCATGACGATCCATCCGGCCGATCAGGGCATGCGCGGTGGCCCGGTCGAACCGCGAGTCGAGCCAGCCCCGCCCGACCCCACGGACCCGGCTGCTCCACCAGCAGCAGCATCGAAGCCGGAAACGCGGTGCCGAGCATCGGGTCGCCGCGCAGCCCCGCCTGCACCGCGCACTGCTCGCGATCGCTGACGTCGCGCGGACCTAGTCACCCGGAATGCGATCGACATCGGAACTCGGGTCCGCCGGGATCACCACGCCCTCGCGCAGCAGCCGCCGGGCCACCACCAACTGCTCGTCGCCGTCGAGGCCGGGCAGGTCGATGGGCCGGAACGGTGCACCGGACACCGCCAGCAGCAGCGCGTCGTGCGCCTGGGCGGGCCAGCTGATCGTGGAGTCGATGACGTCGAGCGTCGAGCGATCGCCGGTGGGCCGCAGCATCGGCCGCAAGCCGGGGCGCAAGTGCAGCGTCGGTGTCGCGTCCAGGCCGCGCAGCGCGGCCAGTTGCGCCAAGGGGCCGAGCGGCGCCGGCCTGGTCTCGCCGACCTGCTGCCGGCCAACCCTGCTGCGCGACAAGGTCGAGGTCCGCCGCACCGGCCTGCGCGACCGCCACGGACAGTCGCTTGGCCGCGGCCTCGCACGTGCTCGCGCATCGCGGCGGGGTCGGTGACGTCCACGCCCAACGGCAACGACCGGCGGAGCTCCCGGTCGGCCGCCGCGGCGACGATCAACTCCTGCGCCAGGTCGTAGGCCGTCACCGGGTGCACGCCAACGGTGAGGTGGATCGAGACCTCACCCTGCGCCACCGCGGAATGCAGGAAGCCGCGGGGCAGGTACAGCGCGTCGCCGGGCCGCAGCAGGGTGTCGATCAGCGGCTCCTCGGTGGCCCGGGCCGCCACCTGCGCCTTGCGCTGTTCCCAGGTCTGGGTCGGCAGCGGGTCGTCGATGACCGGCCGGTGGATGGTCCACCGTTTGCTGCCCGCGACCTGCAGGACGAAGACGTCGTGGGTGTCGTAGTGGGCGGCGAAGCCCTGGTTCTCCGGCGGGGTGATGTAGGCGTTGATCTGCACGGGGTGGCCGAGTTCGCGGGCCAGGTCGCCGCCGAATCGGATCAGCGGCGGCCAGGTGCGGTGCAGCGCCTGCAGCACCAGCGTGGCGCCGCCGGCCAACTGGGCGAGCACCTTGTCGTCAGCGACCTGATCGGCGATGCCGGCGCCGACGCCGCCGGATCGGGTGAACGTCGACGTCGCGAGCACAGACCCGTTCTTGGCCATCCGCAGAAACGGAGTGCGAAGCCCCCGCGCCGAGATCAACTCGTCGACGGCCGCGGCGGAGAAGAGGTCGTCGAAGTCCTGGGCGCCGGGCGCGGCCGGCGTGAGGAGCGGCGCCGTAGCCCATACCCGCCCCGCGAATTCGGCTGTCGGGATGCCGATGCAGCGACTCAGCGTCGGTCTGGGGTCCGTCTCGGGTAGGGGGCGGCCGGCCCGCGATGTGTCAGCCGAGCCGGTCGCCTCCCGGTGGTCACCGACGAGCATCAGCTGTCTGCGCCACCATCAGCCCCGCCATCGGCACCGCCGTCCGCACCACCATCGGCGCCACCGTCAGCACCGCCGTCCGCACCACCGTCATGTACACCGGCAGACCCGTCGGCCCCGCCGTCCGCCGGACCCTCGGCGCCGCTATCCGCACCACCATCGGCGCCACCATCGGCACCGCCGTCGTGCACACCCGGCGTCCCGTCGGCCCCGCCATCGGCGGGTCCTTCCCCTGCCGCAGTTCCGGTGGTGATGTCGTCGTCGCTCAGACTCATCGGGTCTCCCTTGACGTTCATATCCCCCAGGCCAAGCCGGCCCGCGGGGTGCGCAGGGTCATTACCCACCCCGGCCGGTCCTACGCTACTGAGTCCGCTGCAGGCGTGCGAGAGATGATCAAGAGGGAATCAACCGACAGCGGCTCGCACCTGGTCCGCGACGGCGTGCAGGTACGCGTCGTCATGCACCGGCTCGCGCAGCGCACCCGACCCCTGCACATCGACCAGGTCCACCCAGCTCCGACACCCGGCGTACTCGGGCAGCACCGGCACGGTCCACGGTTGCGTGAACGCGCGCGCAGACACGACGATCGCGGTCAGTTCGTGCCGCGGCCGGAAGTCGATCCGGTTGCGGCGCACCGACTCGGTGGTCCAGATGTGGAACGGCTCCAACTCGGCGATCCGGTCCGGCCGTCGCACCGCGATGGTCGCAGCCACGGACAGTTCGGCCCGAACCACCACCGAAGTCGTCCCTGACATCCGGAAGGCCGAGCGCCAGCAGGTCCGCATGCTCGGGACGGGTGGACTCGGCGTGGCTGTGCGCCACCGTCGGGAACACCACGAACCGCGAACCCCTGACGCTGAAACGCTTCTCGTGGATGCCGCCCTTGCGCAGCAGCACGGTTTGCCGGCCGTCGAGCAGCGCGTGCACGACGGCGGCCCACTCCTTGAGCGCCAGCACGGTCCCCGGCAATGGCAGGAACAACCGGAGCAACCGGGCCGGTCATCGCAACCGGACCAGGCCCTCCTGCACCACGGTGGCCAGCATCCGCCCGTCCTGCGAGAAGAAGTGTCCGGTGCCCAACCCCCGGGCCCCGGACGCGCTGGGCGAACTGGTGTCGTAGAGCACCCACTCGTCCACCCGGAACGGCCGGTGGAACCACATGGCGTGGTCCAGCGACGCCATCTGGATCCGGTCGAACTCCATCGACAACGCATGGGTGGCCAGCACCGAGTACAGCAGCGTCAGGTCGGACAGATACGCGAGAACGCAGACGTGCAGCAGGTCGTCGTCGGGCAGCACGCCGTCCGCGCGGAACCAGACCTTGTTGTGCGCCTCGACCTGCGGCCCGGCCAGCCGGGATTGCCATGGCGGGTCGTCGACGTAGCGGATGTCGAACGGCCGCGGGATCTGCCCCCAGACGGCCATCCGCTCCCGGATCGTCGCGATCCGCTCGGCGTAGGTCGGCAACGACTCCGGCGGCGGCACCACTGGGCATCGGGTCGGCGTGATCGACCCCGGGCTCGTCGATCTGGAACGACGCGGACATGGTGAAGATCGGCTTGCCGTGCTGGATCGCCACCACCCGGCGGGTGGTGAACGACACCCCGTCCCGGACCCGATCCACCTGGTAGACGATCGGCTGTCGCGGGCTGCCGGGCCGCAGGAAGTACGAGTGCAGCGAATGCACCCGGCGCTCGCTGGGCACGGTCCGGCCGGCCGCGATCAGGGCCTGCGCGGCCACCTGCCCGCCGAACACCCGGACCGGCGAGATCTCCGGCGAGACGCCGCGGTACAGGTTGTCGTCGATGCGTTCCAGGTCCAGCAATGCAACCAGCGCGTCGACAACAGCCTGACCGCGGGGAACGCCGTCGATGTCCAGCTCGACCGCTGCAGTGTCTTCCGTCACCTCAGTCTGCGTGACCCAACCGGTGCACCCGGATCAGGTTGGTGGAGCCCGAGGTGTTCGGCGGAGCGCCGGCCACGATGACCACGACGTCGCCCGGTCTCGTAGCCGGGGATCTCCAGCATGGCCAGGTCGACCTGCTCGACCATGGCGTCGGTGGTGTCCACGGGAGGGGTCACGAAGGTCCGCACCCCCCAGGTCAGCGACAGCTGGTTCCGGACCGCCTCGCGCGGGGTGAAGGCCAGCACGGGCAGCGTCGGTGTGCAGCCGGGCCAACCGGCGAACGGTGTCACCGGAATAGGTGAAGGCCACCAACGCCTTTGCGCCGATCCGCTCGCCGATGTCCCGGGCGGCGAAGGACAGCACCCCGCCCATCGTCCGCGGGGTGTGGGTCAGCGGCGGCGCCGACACCGACTCGGCCTCGACCGCCTCGATGATCTTCGCCATGGTCTTCACCGTGACGATCGGGTACTTGCCGACCGAGGTCTCCCCGGACAGCATCAGCGCGTCGGCGCCGTCCAGCACGGCGTTCGCCACGTCGGACGCCTCGGCCCTGGTGGGCCGGGAATGCTCGATCATCGAGTCCAGCATCTGGGTGGCCACGATCACCGGACGCGCGTTCTCCCTGGCGATCTGCACGACGCGCTTCTGCACCAGCGGCACCTGCTCCAGCGGCAGCTCGACACCGAGATCACCGCGGGCGACCATCACCCCGTCGAAGGCCCGGACGATGGCCTCGAGATTGGCGACCGCCTCCGGCTTCTCCAGCTTGGCGATGACCGGCAGCCGCGGCGCGCCGACCTCGTCCATCACGTCGCGCACCAGATCGACGTCGGACGCCGACCGGACGAAGGACAACGCGATCAGATCGACACCGAGCGACAACGCGAACTTCAGGTCGGAGATGTCCTTCTCGCTCATCGCCGGCACCGAGACGTTCATCCCGGGCAGCGAGATGCCCTTGTTGTTGGACACCGGGCCACCCTCGGTGACGGCGCACTGGACGTCGTTGCCGGTGATCTGGGTGACGACCAGGCCGACCTTGCCGTCGTCGATCAGCAGCCGGTCCCCCGGCCGGGCGTCCTGGGCGAGCCCGTGATAGGTGGTGGACACCCGCTCCCGGGTGCCGACGATGTCGTCGACGGTGATGGTGACCTGGTCGCCGGTGTTCCAGTCGTGCGGCCCGTCGGTGAACCTGCCGAGCCGGATCTTCGGGCCCTGCAGGTCGGCGAGGATGGCCAGCGCCTTGTCCGCGGACTTCGCGGCGGCCCGCAGCCGATGGAAGATCACCTCGTGGTCGGCGTAATCGCCGTGTGAGAAGTTCATCCGGGCGACGTTCATGCCTGCATCCAGCAGGGCGGCAATGCCCTCCTCGGACGACGTCGCGGGTCCCATGGTGCAGACGATCTTTGCGCGGCGAGTCATGGCGGTTACCCTATCGCCAATCTGAACCGATCATGATGTGGGGGTCACAGGGACCCAACACTTGTCGGCCGTCAGCTCGCGTCCTTGAGCAGCGTCTCGCCCTTGACCAGCCAGGACAGGCCGAACGACACCGAGGCGACCGTTTCGAGCCAGAAGACCGGTTGTAGATCGTCGATCGGCGCCGGTCGGCACGAGGTTGACCAGCGCGATGAGGGCCAGGCACACCACGATGAGCAATGCCGCTGACCCGGTAGAGGACATTGCGCTTGCCGCTTCTCGGGCGTCATCGGCGTGCTGGGATCGGTTTTGGTGAAGATGAAGAACGAATACCCGGCCAATGCCAGAAAGAACACCGTCGCGCTGACGAAATGGACGGTGCCCGAGCGCGATCTGGCCCGGACGTCGGGATGCACCGGCGTGGTCGGGAACAACGCGACCCCGATCGCGGCCAGACCGATCAGCGCGGCCAGCGCGGTGTCCACCCTGGCGTACCGGTAGGACAGGAAGAACACCCCGTTGGCGACCATGCTGCCGACGAAGACGTTGCGCATCACCGTGTAGTAGTAGTCGCTGATCGACCCCTGGACACCGACACCGTCCAACGCCCAGGCACCGATCAGCAGCACGAACGGCAGCGATATCCCGATGACGCCGATCGCCCGGCGGATACCGAGATAGGACAGCGCGAGCGAGCCCTCGATGCCCGGCGACCAATCGTCATGGTCCAGGTCAGCGCATGGCGACGGCGGTCGGCTCCAGCGGGTCGGGCAGGAACGACGATCCGGCCAGGTAGGCATCGACCCCGGCGGCCGCCGAACGGCCCTCGGCGATCGCCCAGACGATCAGCGACTGGCCGCGACCGGCGTCACCGGCGACGAACACCCCCGGCACGCTGGTCATGTAGTTCTCGTCCCGCACGATGGTGCCGCGGCCGGAGATCTGCACGCCGAGTTCGTCCAGCAGGCCCGGCCGTTCCGGTCCGACGAAGCCCAGCGCGATCAGGATCATGTCGGCGTCCAGGTGGAAGTCGGTGCCCTCGGTGGGGATGAACCCGCCCGGGATCCGCTTGCCCTCCACCAGGTGCAGCCCGCTCACCTTGCCGTCGGTGCCCTCGATCGACGTCGAGTTGACGCCGAAGACCCGCTCGCCGCCCTCCTCGTGCGCGGCCGAGATCCGCAGCATCAGCGGGTAGGTCGGCCACGGCGTGGACAGGTCCCGGGTGGGCGGCGGCATCACGTGGATGTCCAGCTGGGTGACCGACGCGGCGTTCTGCCGCAGCGCCGTGCCGTAGCAGTCGGCGCCGGTGTCGCCGCCGCCGATGATGACGACCTTCTTGCCCTCGGCGGAGATCTCCACCGCCTCCCGCATGCCCTCCTGGACCTCGTTCTGCTGGATCAGGTACGGCATCGCCAGGTGCACGCCCGTCCAGGTGCCGGCCGTCGACGGTCAGCTCGCGCGGGATCGTCGACCCGGTGGCGATCACCACGGCGTCGTAGTCGGACTGCAACTGCTCGACGGTCAGGTCGATGCCGACGGCGCACGCCGGCGACGAACGTCACGCCCTCGGCCTCCATCTGCGCCAGCCGCCGCTCGAGCACGTCGGTGGCCATCTTGAATTCGGGGATGCCGAACCGCATCAGGCCGCCGATCTTGCTGTCCCGCTCGTACACGGTGACCGCGTGACCCGCCCTGGCCAGCTGCTGCGCGGCGGCCAGACCCGCTGGGCCGGAACCGATCACGGCCACCGAGCGGCCGGTGGACAGCTCCGCCGGCCGCGGGGTCAGGCCGAACCCGGCGGTGATCGCGTGGTCGGCGATCTCCTGCTCGACCAGCTTGATCGACACCGGGTCGTCGCCGATGCCGAGCACGCAGGCCGCCTCGCACGGCGCCGGGCAGAGCCGGCCGGTGAACTCCGGGAAGTTGTTGGTGGCGTGCAGCCGGTCCGACGCCTCTTCCCATTTGCCGGTCCGGACCAGGTCGTTCCACTCCGGGATGATGTTGCCCAGCGGGCAACCCTGGTGGCAGAACGGGATCCCGCAGTCCATGCAGCGGGCCGCCTGGGCCCTGGTGTCCTGCTCGGTGAACGGCTCGTAGACCTCGTTCCAGTCCCGCAGCCGCAGCGGGATCGGGCGGCGCGCCGGGCCCTGCCGGCTGTACTTCAGAAAGCCGCTGGGATCAGCCACGGCTGGCCTCCATGATCATCTTGTCGGCGTCGACGCCGAGCGCGGCGGCCTCGGCGCGCACGGACAGCACCCTGCGGTAGTCGCGCGGCATCACCCGGGAGAACCGGACCGCCGCGATCGGCCAGTCGGCCAGCAGCGCCGCCGCCACCCGGGATCCGGTCAGCTTGGCGTGCGAGCTGATCACCTCGCCGAGCCAGAACACCTCGTCGGGCTCCAGCGCCTCCAGGTCGACCAGTTCCGGGTTGACCTTGGCCGGCTCCGGATCGAGCAGGTAGGCGATGCCGCCGCTCATCCCGGCCCCGACGTTGCGCCCGGTCCGGCCCAGGATGACCACCCGGCCGCCCGTCATGTACTCGCAGGCGTGGTCGCCGGTGCCCTCGGTGACCATCAGCGCACCGGAGTTGCGGACCGCGAACCGCTCCCCGACCCGGCCGCGCAGGTAGATCTCCCCGGAGGTGGCGCCGTAGCCGATGGTGTTGCCGGCGATCACCTGGGTCTTCACCCCGGGCGCCTGGGCCGGCGAGTTCTCGTCCGGCCGGACCACGATCCGGCCGCCCGAGAGTCCCTTGCCGACATAGTCGTTGGCGTCGCCGAGCAGGGTGATCGACACCCCGCGCGGCAGGAACGCGCCCAGCGACTGACCGGCGGTGCCGGTCAGGTTGACGTCGATGGTGTGCTCCGGCAGGCCCTCCGGCCCGA
Organism: uncultured Actinomycetota bacterium; assembly: GCA_963695045.1. GTDB lineage: Bacteria > Actinomycetota > Actinomycetes > Mycobacteriales > Nakamurellaceae > Nakamurella. The sequence goes on along the minus strand of CAVOFW010000011.1, from coordinate 25,094 downwards.
ACACCCTGGTCACCTCGGAGCCGAGCATGGTGCCGGCCGTCCGGTCGACGTTGCGGATCGGCAGGTCGATCCGCACTCCCCTGGCGTCCTGCAGGGCGTGCTCGGCCAGCTTGATCAGCTTGGCGTCCAGGGTCTTGGACAGGTCGTGCTGGGCCGGGTGGGTGCACGAGTAGTCGCTGGCCACCTCCGGGATCTCCAGCAGCGGCGCCAGGTCCAGCCCGCGCGCCCGGTGATGCGCGACGGCGTTCGACACGTCCAGCATCTCGGCGTGCCCGACGGCCTCCTGCGATCGACCGGAAGCCAAGGGCCGCAAGGTATTCGCGGATCTGATCGGCCAGGTAGATGAAGAACGTCTCGACGAACTCCGGGGTGCCGGTGTACCGCTCGCGGAGCACCGGGTTCTGCGTGGCGATGCCGACCGGGCAGGTGTCCAGGTGGCAGACCCGCATCATCACGCAGCCGGCGACCACCAGCGGCGCGGTGGAGAAGCCGAACTCCTCGGCGCCCAGCAGCGCGGCGACGATCACGTCGCGCGGCGTCTTGAGCCCGCCGTCGACCTGCACCCTGACCTGTTCGCGCAGCTGGTTGAGCCGCAGCGTCTGCTGCGTCTCGGCCAGCCCCAGTTCCCACGGCTGTCCGGTGTGCTTGAGCGAGGTCAGCGGCGCGGCGCCGGTGCCGCCGTCGTTGCCGGCGACGATCACCTTGTCCGCGTGCGCCTTGGTGACGCCGGCCGCGACCGTGCCGACGCCGGGCACCGACACCAGCTTGACCGACACGTCGGCCGCCGGGTTGGCGTTGCGCAGGTCGTGGATCAGCTGCTTGAGGTCCTCGATCGAGTAGATGTCGTGATGCGGCGGCGGCGAGATCAGCCCGACCCCGGCGGTGGCGTGCCGGGTGGCCGCGATCCACGGGTACACCTTGCTGCCGGGCAGCTGCCCGCCCTCGCCGGGCTTGGCGCCCTGCGCCATCTTGATCTGGATCTCCGCGGCGTTCACCAGGAACGCGCTGGTCACCCCGAACCGGCCGGACGCGACCTGCTTGATCGCCGACCGGCGGACCGGATCGAGCAGCCGGTCGACGTCCTCGCCGCCCTCGCCGGTGTTCGACTTGCCGCCGAGCCGGTTCATCGCGATGGCCAGCGTCTGGTGCGCCTCGATGGAGATCGACCCGTAGGACATCGCGCCGGTGACGAACCGCTTCACGATCTCCGACGACGGCTCGACCTCGTCCAGCGGCACCGGCGGGCCGCTCGCCGGTGCGCAGCTCGAACAGCCCGCGCAGGGTCGCGCCCTCGCGGGACAGCTTGTCCACCGCGTCGGTGTACCGGCGGAACACCTTCTCCTGCTTGCTGCGGGTGGAGTGCTGCAGCAGGTAGACGGTCTCCGGGTTGAACAGGTGGATCTCGCCCTCCCGGCGCCACTGGTACTGGCCGCCGACCTCCAGGCCGCGGTGCTCCAGGGTGCGCGGGTTGGGCACGAAGGCCAGCGCGTGCCGGATCGCCACGTCGCCGGCGATGGTGCCGAGGCCGCTGCCGCCGGTGCGGGTGGTGCTGCCGGTGAAGTACTCGTCCAGCACTTCCTGGTTGATCCCGAACACCGCGAACACCTGCGCGGCGCGGTAGGAGCCGACGGTGGAGATGCCCATCTTGCTCATCACCTTGAGCACGCCCTTGCCCAGCGCGTACACGGTGTTCTTGATCGCCTTGGCCGGGGTGACGTCGCCGAGCAGGCCGTGCCGGGCCAGGTCCTCGGCGCTTTCCAGCACCAGGTACGGGTTCACCGCGCCGGCGCCGTAGCCCAGCAGCAGCGCGATGTGGTGCACCTCGCGGGCGTCACCGGACTCGACGACCAGCGCGACCTTGGTCCGGGACTTCTGCCGGACCAGGTGCTGGTGCACGGCGGAGGTGAGCAGCAGGGACGGGATCGGCGCCCGTTCGGCGGTGGAGTGCCGGTCGGACAGCATGAGCACCCGGGCGCCGGCGGCGATGGCCTCGTCGGCCTCCAGCCGACATCGCTCGATGGCCTGCTCCAGCGCCTCGGCGCCGCCGTCCACGTCATACAGACCGGAGATGACGGCGGAGGCGAACCCGGGCAGGTTGCCCTCCTCGTTCATCCGCATCAGCTTGGCCAGGTCGTCGTTGTCCAGCACCGGGAACGGCAGCACGATCTGCCGGCAGGACCACGGGCCGGGCTCCAGCAGGTTCGCCTCCGGGCCGATGACGGACGACAGCGAGGTGACCACCGCCTCCCGGATGGCGTCCAGCGGCGGGTTGGTGACCTGCGCGAACAGCTGGCTGAAGTAGTCGAAGATCAGCCGCGGCCGGGTGGACAGCACCGCCTCCGGGGTGTCGGTGCCCATCGAGCCGATGCCCTCGGCGCCGGCTGGCGGCCATCGGGGTGACCAGCACCCGCAGCTCTTCCTCGGTGTAGCCGAAGATCTTCTGCCGGGCCAGCACGCTGCGGTGCGAGACCGTGACGTGCTCGCGCGGCGGCAGGTCGACCAGCCGCATCAGCCCGGCGTGCACCCAGTCCCGGTACGGCTGCTCGGCGGCCAGCGAGCTCCTTGACCTCGGTGTCGTTCAGGATCCGGCCCTGGTCGGTGTCCACCAGGAACATCCGGCCGGGCTGCAGCCGGCCGCGCTCCAGCACCTTCTCCGGCGGGATCGGCAGCACCCCGGCCTCGGAGGCCAGCACCACGGTGTCGTCGGTGGTCAGCCACCAGCGGCCGGGGCGCAGGCCGTTGCGGTCCAGCACCGCGCCCAGCACGGTGCCGTCGGTGAACGTCACACAGGCCGGGCCGTCCCACGGTTCGATCAGCGAGGCGTGGAATTCGGCGAAGCCGCGGATCGACGGGTCCATGGTGGCGTTGTTCTCCCACGCCTCCGGGATCATCATCAGCACCGCGTGCGGCAGGGTGCGGCCGCCCAGGTGCAGCAGCTCGAGCACCTCGTCGAAGGACGCCGAGTCCGACGCGCCCGGGGTGCAGATCGGGAACGCCCTGGCCAGGTCGCCGGGGATCAGCTTGGACGCCAGCATGCGCCTCGCGGGCGCGCATCCGGTTCCGGTTGCCGCGGACGGTGTTGATCTCGCCGTTGTGCGCGATGTAGCGGAACGGGTGGGCCAGCGGCCAGGCCGGGAAGGTGTTGGTGGAGAACCGGGAGTGCACGATGGCGACCGCGCTGATCGTCCGCTCGTCGGTGATGTCGGCGAAGAACGCGGGCAGCTGCTCGGTGGTCAGCATGCCCTTGTAGACGATGGTGCGGCTGGACAGCGACGCGAAGTAGACGCCGTGCTCCGTCGCCGGCGACCGTCGGCGGTGTCGTGCTCGATCCGCTTGCGGGCCGGGTAGATGATCCGGTCCAGGTCGACGCCGAACGGCAGGGTGCCGTCCGGGCGGGCCGGCCCGGCCAGGAACAGCTGCTCGAACGACCGGCATCACATCCAGCGCCATCTGGCCGACGCCGGAGCCGACCGGGTCGGTCGGCACCGGGCGCCAGCCGAGCAGCGTCGAGGCCCTCCTCGGCGACGATCCGGGCGACGATCTCCTTGGCCTCGGCGCGCAGCTTCGTCGTCGGCGGCAGGAACGCCAGCCCGACGGCGTAGGCCTGGCCGTGCCGCGGGTCGGCGCTGACCGGCAGCGGGAAGTCGGTGACCGCCCGGAAGCAGCTCGTCCGGGACCTGGATCAGGATGCCGGCGCCGTCGCCGACGGCCGGGTCGGCGCCGGCCGCGCCGCGGTGGTCGAGGTTGATCAGCGCGGTGACCCCGTTGTTCACGATCGAGTGGCTGCGCCGGCCCTTGATGTCGGCCACGGCGGCGACACCGCAGGCGTCACGCTCGAACTGTGGGTCGTACAGCCCCTGGGGGGCGGGTGTTGCCGAGTACTGCACGGCAGACCTCCCGTCGTCGGCGGCGTGACCGCCTTGCGGCGGCGTGGCACGGTGGACATGTCACATCGGATACGCGGGTACGGCGGTGTCGCGTTACTGCGGTGAGCGCTGCGTCAAGCCTGTTCAGGAGGCGGCGGCGCATCCTGGGCCCGGGAGTGAAACTGGGCCGTCCGTGGCGGGAGGTGAGCCACCGGGCCCGAGCGCAGATGGCGGCTCACGCTTGTGGCGGGATCGCCGCCCATCGTCACCGGTCCCGCGCTCGACAATCGCGGATTCACCGGGACGACGATGGCCCAGCAAGGTCCAAAGTTACCGCACTGCACCTGCTCGATCGGTACCAGCATTCGGCACGGCCGGAGGTGCCGGATTGACACCAGTCGGGTGACCAGCCGGCTGCACGGCTGCATCACCATTCGATCAGCGACACGTGACGGTTGCGTGACGAGACCGGTTACGCGTGGCTCGGATTCGTCGGCCGGCGGCGGTCGGCGGGTCCGGATCCGGCTCGTCGCGGTCGGTCGTCCGGTCGGCTGATCCGTCGGCGTCGCCGGCACGGTGCCGGCTCGGCGCGGGCTCGCCCTTGCCGGGCCGATCCGGGCCCCAGACCACCGCCGGATCCTCCCGGCCGCGGTGCCGGCGCAGGATCAGGAACAGCACGGCGCCGAGGAACACGATGACCGAGGTGAAGACGTTGATCCGCAGCCCGAAGATGTGGTTGGCCGGGTCGATCCGGAGCATCTCGATCCAGGTCCGGCCGAGCGTGTAGCCGGCGACGTAGACCGCGAACGCCCGGCCGCCGCCGAGCTGGAACCGGCGTGTCGGCCAGCACCACGACGAGCGGCGACCGCGCAGTTCCACAGGATCTCGTAGAGGAAGGTCGGCTGGTAGACGCCGCAGAGCACCTCGGGGGTGGCCTTGATGTAGTCGGTCGGGAACTCGCAGACGCCGTCGACCGGGATCGCCGCCGGCCACCCCGCCCGGGGTCCGGACGAAGACCTCCAGCCCCCACGGCATCGATGGTCGCCGCGCCGAACAGTTCCTGGTTGAAGTAGTTGCCGAGCCGGCCGATGGCCTGCGCGACGGCGATGCCGGGCGCCACCGAGTCGGCGTACGGCGGCCAGCGGCACCTTGTAGTACCGGCAGCCGATCCAGGCGCCGACCGCGCCGAAGGCGATCGCCCCCCAGATGCCGAGCCCGCCGTTCCAGATGGCGAACGCGTTCCAGGGGTTCTTGCCCTCGCCGAAGTACAGCTGGTTGTCGGTGATGACGTGGTAGATCCGGCCGCCGATGATGCCGAACGGCACCGCGAACACCGAGATGTCGGTGACCCGGCCGGGCCGGCCGCCGCGGGCGACGAACCGCTTGTTGCCCCACCAGACGGCGACGACGATGCCGATGATGATGCAGATCGCGTAGGCGCGCAGCGCGATCGGCCCGACGTACCAGACGCCCTGCGGCGGTGACGGGATGTCGGCGAGGATAGTGCGTCACGCCGGGCTGGCCTGCGCGCTGGGTCCGCCGGCTCGGCCGCCTGCGCGGATCGCCGGCGGCCAGCTCGGCGGCCAGTTCGGCCGACCGCGTCCGGCCCGCCGCGTTCGGCGGCGCTGACGAACGCCGACCCGACGATCACCGCGTCGGCGAAGCCGGCGATCTCGCGCGGCCTGCTCACCGGTGCGCACCCCGAGCCCGACGCCGAGCGGCAGATCGGTGATCGCCCGGCAGCGGGCGACCAGCGTCGGGCGCCGGCGGCGGACACCTGCATCCCGGGCCCCGGTGACGCCCATCGTGGACGCGACGTAGAGGAAGCCGCTGGTGGCGGCCGCGGTCAGCGCGATCCGCTCCGCCGACGACGACGGCGCGACCAGGAAGATCGGGTCGAGACCGTGCGGCGTGCGCGGCGGCCAGCCAGGGCCCGGCCTCGTCGACGATCAGGTCGGGGGTGATCACGCCGGAGCCGCCGGCCGCGGCCAGATCGCGCGGCGAACCGGTCGACCCCGTAGGCCAGCACCGGGTTGAAGTAGGTCATGACGACGGCCCGGCCGCCGGCGGCCGGTGACCGATCTCGACGATGCCGAAGACGTCCCGGATCCGGAATCCGCCGGCCAGCGCGGTCTGGGTGGCGTGCTGGATCACCGGGCCGTCCAGCACCGGGTCGGAGAACGGCAGGCCGACCTCGACCAGGTCGCAGCCGCCGTCGATCATCGCGGCGAACAGCTCCTTCGACCCGGCGACGGTCGGGTAGCCGGCGGGCAGGTAGCCGACCAGCGCGGCCCGGCCCTCGGCCTTGAGGTCGGTGAACATCGCTCGAGCGCGCTCATCGCTCGGCTCGATCTCGCCGCGTCAGTCGTCGATCGTCGCCGGCATTCACGTCTGACCGGCTCGGGGTCACCCGGTCGTCGCACCTCGCCGGTGCTCTGCCGTCGGCTCGCCCGAGCCCGAACCAGTTCATCGCGGTCTCCATGTCCTTGTCCCCGCGGCCGGAGACGTTGATCAGCACGATGCCGTCCGGGCCCGATCTCCCGGGCCAGGTCGATGGCGCCGGCCACGGCGTGCGCCGACTCGATGGCCGGGATGATGCCCTCGGTCCGGGACAGCAGCGCGAAGGCGTCCATCGCCTGGGTGTCGGTGATCGAGCGGTACTCGGCGCGGCCGATCTCGGCCAGGTGCGAGTGCTCCGGGCCGACGCCCGGGTAGTCCAGGCCGGCCGAGATCGAGTGCGACTCGATGATCTGCCCGTCGCTCGTCCTGCAGCAGGAACGACCGGGCGCCGTGCAGCACCCCGACCGTGCCGCCGCTGATGGTGGAGGCGTGCCGGCCGGTCTCGATGCCGTCGCCGCCGGCCTCCATGCCGACCAGCCGGACGCCGGGGTCGTCCAGGAAGGCGTGGAAGATGCCGATCGCGTTCGACCCGCCGCCGACGCAGGCGGCGACCGCGTCCGGCAGCCGGCCGGTGCGCTCCAGCACCTGGGCCCGCGCCTCCAGGCCGATGATCCGCTGGAAGTCGCGGACGATCACCGGGAACGGGTGCGGTCCGCCGACGGTGCCGAACAGGTAGAAGGTGTGGTCGACGTTGGTCACCCAGTCGCGGAACGCCTCGTTGATCGCGTCCTTGAGGGTGGCCGAGCCGGAGTCGACGGCGATCACCTCGGCGCCGAGCAGCCGCATCCGGCCGACGTTCAGCGCCTGCCGCTCGGTGTCCACCCGGCCCATGTAGATGCAGCACTCCAGGCCGAGCAGCGCCGCCGCGGTGGCGGTGGCGACCCCGTGCTGGCCGGCGCCGGTCTCGGCGATCACCCTGGTCTTGCCCATCCGCTGGGCCAGCAGCGCCTGGCCGAGCACGTTGTTGATCTTGTGGCTGCCGGTGTGGTTCAGGTCCTCCCGCTTGAGCAGGATCCGGGCGCCGCCGACCTCGGTCGGTCAGCCGCGTGCGCGTCGGACAGCGGGCTGGGCCGGCCGGCGTAGTTGGCCGCCAGGTCGTCCAGCCGGCCGAGGAACTCCGGGTCCCGGCGGGCCTTGCGGTAGCTGTCGGCGACCTCGTCGAGCGCGCCGACCAGCGCCTCCGGCAGCCAGCGGCCGCCGAACGAGCCGAAGTAGCCGCGCTCGTCGGGGTCGTGGGTGGTGCCGGCCAGGCCATCGGACGGGCGGGGCAGCCGTCGGCGGCGGCTGCTCGGACAGCCCGGGGGCAGAACTGACAGACACAGTCAGATCTCCAGACAGCATGCGCTGCGCCGCTCCGTCAGCGCCCGAGCTCTAGCGCGGCTCAGCGAGCGGGCCGCGGGCAGGACGGGTGCGAGCCGGCCGTCACCAGGTCGGCGACCGCGGCGCGCGGATCACCGCTGGTGACCAGGCCCTCGCCGACCAGCACCGCGTCGGCGCCGGCGCCGGCATAGGCCAGCAGATCGTTCGGGCCGCGGACGCCGGACTCGGCGACGGTGATGATGCCGCTGGGCAGGCCGGGCGCGATCCGGGCGAACACGTCCCGGTCGACGGTCAGCGTGGTCAGGTCCCGGGCGTTGACGCCGATCACCTTGGCGCCGGCGGACAACGCCCGGTCCGCCTCTGCCTCGGTGTGCACCTCGACCAGCGCCGTCATGCCCGAGCGATTCGATCCGTTCGAGCAGGCCGTGCAGCACGTTCTGCTCCAGCGCGGCGACGATCAGCAGCACCAGGTCGGCGCCGTGCGCCCTGGCCTCGTGCACCTGGTACGGGCTGACGATGAAGTCCTTGCGCAGCACCGGAATGTCGACCGCGGCCCGGACCGCGTCCAGATCGGCCAGCGAGCCGCCGAACCGGCGCTCCTCGGTGAGCACCGAGATCGCCCTGGCGCCGGCCTCGGCGTAGATCCTGGCCAGTGCGGCCGGGTCGGCGATCGTCGGCGAGTTGACCGCGAGATGGGCTGGCGCGCTTGACTTCTGCGATGACGCCGACACCGGGCTCGAGCAGCACCGGCAGCACGGACCGCGGGGCCGGGCGCGTCGGCGGCCCTGGCCTTGACCTCGGCCAGCGGGATCTGTGCCTCGCGCGCGGCGAGATCCTCTCGAACGCCGATCGAGGATCCCGTCCAGCACGTTCACCCGATGGTCTCCTCGTCTGCGCTCGGCAATCCGCTCGACATCATCGACGCCGGACCCCGACCGGCACATCGCACGCCGATCGCGACCGCTGCGTCAGGTCCGGCGCGATGCGTTGGGGTCATGGTAGCCGCCTTCGGATGTGTCGTCGGACACGCGGGGTGAGCGTCCGTCGTCGGCCGACGATCGGACCGCTCGGCGTCCCGGCCGGCGCGGTTGGATCAGCGCCGGCGTCCAGTGCCTTCCACCAGTCGCGCCGGGTCGGCCTCGCTGCGTCGGCGCCGCCGCTGTCCGCGGCCGGTCGCGACCGCCTGGCGGCGCCGGTCGGTGCGTCATACCGGGCGCCCAGCCGCTGCCGGGCGCCCAGCCCCAGCGCGATCAGGGCGCCGGCGGCGGCCAGCAGCAGGCCGGCCAGCACGGCGAGGGCCGGCCCGATCGGGTGCAGCTGGGCGGCGCCGACCGGCGTCGGCCGGTCGGGTCAGTCGAGCTGACCAGGGCGGCCGGCGGGTCGCCGAACTGCAGCGCCGACCGGACCGCGATGGCCGACCGCCGCACAGCAGCGATCACCACCCCGACCAGCCGGCGGAGCGAGCCCGCGGGTGGCCAGCGCCGCGCCGAACCCGGCGAGCGCCGACCAGCGCCAGCGGGACCAGTTCGGGCACGCAGCTCGACCCGGTGGCGGTCGATCGTCAGCGGGCCGGTCAGCGGGTCGAGGTAGTCGGCCGACCACCAGGTCAGCGCGGCGGCGACGGCGGCGAGCCCGGCGCCGGCCAGCGCGAGGATGGCCAGCACGGCCGAGTTGCCGGCCCGCGCCGGCGCTCGCTCGGGCCCGGCGGCGGCGGGTCAGCCACCGACCGGCCGGAGGGTCGCGGCCGCGCCGACCGCGGCGATCACGGCGGCGGCCTTGCCCTGGCATTCGGCGTCCTCGGTCGCCGGCACGGAGTCGGCGACGACGCCGGCCCCGGCCTGGACGTAGGCGGTGCCGCCGGCGACCAGCGCGGTGCGGATGGTGATCGCGGTGTCGGCGTCACCGGCGAAGTCCAGGTAGCCGACGACTCCCGCCGTACACCCCGCGCCGGGCCGGTTCCAGCTCGTCGATGATCTGCATCGCCCGCGGCTTCGGCGCGCCGGACAGCGTGCCGGCCGGGAAGCAGGCGGCCAGCGCGTCGTAGGCGGTGCGGTCCGGCGCCAGCCGGCCGGTCACCGTCGAGACGATGTGCATGACGTGGCTGTACCGCTCGATGGTGAAGAACTCCACCACCTTGCACGTGCCGGCCGCGCACACCCGGCCGAGGTCGTTGCGGCCGAGGTCGACCAGCATGACGTGCTCGCTGCGTTCCTTGGCGTCGGACAGCAGGTCCTTGGCCAGCAGCACGTCGTCCTCCTCGGTGGCGCCGCGCGGCCGGGTGCCGGCGATCGGGTGCATGGTCACCAGCCCGTCCCGCACCGTGACCAGCGCCTCCGGTGACGACCCGACGACCGCGATCGGCGCGCCGTCGGGCGTCGGCAGCCGCAGCAGGTACATGTACGGGCTGGGGTTGGTCGCCCGCAGCACCCGGTAGATGTCCAGCGGGTCGGCCTCGGTGGGCACGTCGAACCGCTGGGACAGCACGATCTGGAAGGCGTCACCGGCCCTGATGTGCTCCTTGGCGACCTCGACCATGGCCCGGTAGTCGGCCGACTCGGTCCGCCGGGTGACGTCCGGCGGCTGCGTGCGGCGAAGACCGCGGCCGGCAGCGGCACCGGGACCGGCCAGCCGCTCGCTCATCGCGTCGCAGCCGGGCGACCGCGTCGTCGTAGGCGGCGTCCACCCGCTCGTCGCTGGCGTCCCAGTTGACCGCGTTCGCGATCAGCGTGACGGTGCCCTCGTGGTGGTCGAGCGCGGCCAGGTCGGTGGCCAGCAGCATGACCAGTTCCGGGACGCCCAGCTCGTCGACCGCGCCGGCGCCCGGGTCGGCGCCGATCCGCTCCAGCCGGCGGACGATGTCGTAGCCCGAGGTAGCCGACCATGCCGCCGGTCAGCGGCGGCAGCCCGGCCAGCGGATCGGTGTGCAGCAGCCGCAGCGTCTCGGCCAGCACCTGCAGCGGGTCGCCGCCGGTCGGCAGGCCGACCGGCGGCCTCGCCGAGCCAGTGCGCGACGCCGTCCCGCTCGGTCAGCGCGGCCGGCGCGGACACCCCGACGAACGACCAGCGCGACCAGGAATGCCCGTTCTCCGCCGACTCCAGCAGGAAGGTGCCGGGCCGGTCGCCGCCGAGGGTGGCGTACAGACCGACCGGGGTGAGCGCGTCGGCGAGCAGCCGGCGGGTCACCGGGATGACCCGCCGGTCGCGGGCCAGCTCCCGGAACTCCTGCCGGGTGGGGCTGATCTCGCCGAGGGCGGTGAGGGCGCCGCGCGGGGGCGCGACGGAGGGCACTGACATGGCGGTCATTGTGCCGTGATCGGCGTGGCGACTCCTGCGCACCGCCGGCCGGCGGGCCGGTCGTACGGTGTGCGGATGGATGTCGCGGCCTGGACCGACGCGCAGTCGGAGGCGGACCTGCGCGCTCGCGGCTCGCTGAAATGGTCCGGCACCGAGCCGGGATGATCGGCGCCTGGGTGGCCGAGATGGACCTGCCGCTCGCGCCGGCCATCACCGCCGCGCTGCACCGAGCGGCCGACGACGGGGCCTCACCGGCTACCTGCCCGCCTACCTGGACGCCGCGGTCGGGCGGGCCACCGCCGTCGTGGCAGTCGCCGGTACGGCTGGGACGTCGACCCCGGCGGACGTGCACCCGGTCGCGTCGCGTGCGTCGGCGGCTTGCGCGATCGTCGATCGACCAGCTCGACCGACCCGACCGGCGCCGGTGGTGCTGCCGCGTGCCGGCGTACATGCCGTTCCTGACGGTGCCGGGCCTGTCGGGCCGGCGAGCTGACCGGACCGTGCCGATGCGCATCGTCGGCGGCCGGTACGAGCTGGACCTGCCGGCGATCGCGGCGGCGCTGACCCCTGGCGCGTTGTTCGTGCTGACCAACCCGCACAACCCGACCGGCCGGGTGTTCTCGGTGGACGAACTGCTCGCCCTGCGCGCGACGTGCGTCGACGAGCGCCGGCGCGATCGGTGTTCGCCGACGAGATCCATGCCCCGCTGGTGTATCCCGGCCACTACCCACCGGCCCTACGCGGCGCTGTCGGTACCGCACAGCCGCGCACACGATCACCGCGACGTCCGCCTCCAAGGGCTGGAACGTCCCGGGCCTCGGCTGCGCGCCAGCTGATCCTGTCCAGCGACCGAGACCCGGCGATCGTTGGGCGAACGAGCTGATCCCGTCGTCTGGTACGGCGCGACCGCCGACCGGCGCGGTCGCCACGATCGCCGCCGTACACCGAGGGCGCCGAACACCTCGCGGCCGTGCTGGACTACCTGCGCGCCGGCCGGGACCTGTTCGCCGAAGCGATCGCCGAGCGCGCTGCCCTGCGGCCCGGCTGTTCCCGCTCTGCGAGGGCACCTACCTCGGCTGGCTGGACCTGCGCGAGCAGTCGGCTTGCGACCCTGGCTGATGTCGCGCGCGCTGACCGGGTGCGCGGGGTCGACGGCCGCGCTGTGCGGGACGCCCGGCTTCCTCCGGCTGAACCTCGCCATGCCGCATCACCTGCTGCGGGAGATGGCGTCCCGGTTGGCGACCCTGCGACCGGCTTCATGACCCCCGATGATCGGCACCGTCGAACTGGAGCGGATCGCGTCGCGCGGCTGGCAGGGCACCAGCAGCCAGCTGCTCGGAGAGTGGTTGCTGCGCGCCGGTTCCGGGTTCACCGGTCGGGCGAACTCGGTGCTGCCGCTGGGTTCGCCGGGGTGCTCGCTTCGACGAGGCGCTCGCGGTGATCGGCGAGTTCTATCGACGGCACCAGCTGACGCCGATGTTCCAGGTGCCGCACGCGCCCGAAACCGACGACCTGGACGGCGATCTCGCCGATCGCGGGTGGGCGCTGTTCAACGCGAGCGGGGTGCTGGTCGCCGATCTTGACGACCGCGATCCGGGCCTGCCCGCCATGGCCACCGGGCTGCCACCCGCGACGTTCGCCGACCGAGCCGTCGCCGGAGTGGCTGGCCGGCTACGTCTACCGCGGCACCCCGTTGCCGGACGTCCGCGGTCGCGGTGCTGGAGAACGCGGCGAACGTCGTGTTCTGCTCGCTGGTCGACGCCGACGGCCAGGCGGGCGTCGTCCGCGGCGTGCGTCACCGACGGCTGGCTCGGGGTCACCGCGCTCACCGTCGACGAGACCCGCCGGCGCGCCGGCGTCGGTCGGCAGCTGATGGGTGAGCTGATGCGCTGGGCCGCCGCCCGGGGCTGCCCGCAGCGTGTACCTGCAGGTCGCGGACGAGAACGCGGCCGCGCTGCGGCTTCTACGACCGGATCGGCTTCGCGCGGCACCACGGGTACCACTACCGGCGGGCGCCGGCACGATGCTGCATTCCTGACGTCAGCCGATCAGCCCGTCGTCGAAACAGGTCCTGGTGCCGGTGTGGCAGGCGGCGCCCGTCTGATCGACCAGCACCAGCAGGGTGTCGCCGTCGCAATCCCGGCGCACCTCGATCACCCGCTGGGTGTTGCCGGACGTCGCGCCCTTCACCCAGTACTCCTGCCGGGAACGCGAGTAGTACGTGCCGGCGCCGGTGTCCAGGGTGCGGCGCAGCGCCTCGGCGTCCATCCAGGCCACCATCAGCACCTCCTTGGTGTCGAACTGCTGCACGACGGCGCAGACCAGCCCGGCGTCGTTGAACTTCAGTCCCGCGGCCGGGTCGATCGCCGCGGTCATCGGTCCACCTGGGTCAGCGCCTCGCGGACCGGGTAACCGGCCTGCGCCAACTCCCGTTTGACGGCGTCGATCCGCAACTGCCCGAAATGGAACACGCTCGCGGCCAGCACCGCGTCGGCCCCGGCCGCGATCGCCTCCGGGAAGTGGTCGAGCGCGCCGGCCCCGCCGGACGCGATCAGCGGCACCCCGACCGCGGCGCGGATCAGCCGTCAGCATGTCGGTGTCGAAACCGTCCTTGGTGCCGTCGGCGTCCATCGAGGTCAGCAGGATCTCCCCGGCGCCGGAGGACTCGGCGAGCTCGGCCCACCGCACGGCGTCGATGCCGGTGCCGCGGCGGCCGCCGTGCGTGGTCACCTCGAACCCGGACGGGCAGGTCGCGGCGGTCTCGCCGTGCACCCGGCGGGCGTCGATGGCGATGACGACGCACTGCGAGCCGAACCGGTTGGCCGCCTCCGACAGGAACTCCGGGCGGGCCACCGCCGCGGAGTTGATCGACACCTTGTCCGCGCCGGCCCGCAGCAGCGCGTCGATGTCGTCGGTGGTCCGGACCCCGCCGCCGACCGTCAGCGGGATGAACACCTGCTCCGCGGTGCGCCGGATCATCTCGTAGGCGCTGCGCCGGTTGTCGCTGGTGGCGGTGATGTCCAGGAAGGTCAGCTCGTCGGCGCCCTCCTCGTCGTAGCGGCGGGCCAGCTCGACCGGATCGCCGGCGTCCACCAGGTCGACGAAATTGACGCCCTTGACCACCCGGCCCTCGGACACGTCGAGGCAGGGGATCACGCGAACGGCAACCGGCATGCCACCAGCGTACGAATCCGCCGGGAGTACCATTTCCGTGGGCGTGCAGGACGCCCCCGGTCCGCGGGCAGAGGCTCAGCCTCCCTGAGCGAGAATTGTTGACGCACCCCTCCTTTCGACCCGAGCACGCGGACACCGGGGCTATCCGAAAGGGGGCGGCATGCCCATCGGTCTACCCAACAATCCCGACCTGGAGAACTTCCGGCGGCAGGCGCGGACGCTGCAGCGGGCCGCGCGATCCGGCGATCCCGGAGGCGCTCGCGCTGCTCGACGCAGTACCACCCGGCTCCGGTCGATCCGGCGCATCTCCCGCTCAGCGCGGCGCAACTGGTCGTCGCCCGCGGCTACGGGTTCAGCAGCTGGCCGAAGCTCCGGCACTACCTGGACGACGCCGCCGTGCTGAGCCGCAACCCGACCGGCGACGTGCCCGCCCGCCGAGGCGGACGCTGCCGACGAGTTCTGCCGGCTGGCCTGCCTGGTCTACAGCAACGAGGACGGTCCGGAGCGGTGGGCGCGGGCCCGTGCCCTGCTGGCCGAGCACCCCGAGCTGGTGACGCAGAGCATCGCGCGCGGCCGCCGCGGCCGCCGACCCGGACGCGATCGCTCGCCATCTCGCGCGGATCCGGCCGCCGCCGGCCGGGACACCGGGCCGCACCGCTGGGCCCCGCTGCTGTACCTGACGTACTCCCGGGTGCACACCGCCGGCGAGCCCGCCGATCGGTTCCTGCGCAGCGCGCGGCTGCTGCTCGACGCGGGCGCCGACCCGAACGCCGGCTACCTGTGGCTGCGGTCTGCCGACCCCGTTCACGGTGCTCACCGGGGTGTTCGGCGAGGGCGAGCAGGGCGCCGGCAAGCAACCCCGGCATCCGCACTCGCTGCCGCTGGCCCGGCTGCTGCTGACCGCGCGGCGCCGACCCGAACGACGGACAGACGTTGTACAACAGGATGTTCCGTCCGGACGACAGCCATCTGGAGGTGCTGTTCGAGTTCGGCCTCGGCCGCGGCGACGGCGGGCCGTGGAAGCGCCGGCTCGGCGAGGCCGCCGAGACCATCGAGCAGATGATGGCCCGGCAGGTGCAGTGGGCGATCGACCACGGGTTCGACCGCCGGGTGCGGCTGCTGATCGGGCACGGCGTCGACGTCTCGTCGCCGCTGGCGGACGGGCGGACGCCCGCCGAGCACGCCATCGCCGCCGGCCGGCTCGACCTGCTGGCGGACCTGCGAGCGGCCGGGGCACGCCGTGCGGACGATCACCGACGCCGAAGAGCTGACCGGGCTGTTGCTGGCCGGTGATCAGGCGGCGATCGACGCCTTCGTGGCGGACTCATCCGAACGCCCTTGCCGCCGCTCCGGCAGCGCAACCCCGCGCTGCTGCATCAGGCGCGGACCGCGCAGGCGGTCACCGCGATGGTTGCGGCCGGCTTCGACGTCAACGCCCGCGCATGGCGGGTCGACGGCGCTGCACGAGGCCGCGTTCAACGGGGACGTCACGCTGATCGCCGCGCTGCTCGAGGCCGGCGCGGACCCGTCATTGCTGGACGACGAGAACCGCAGCACGGCCTCTGGGCTGGGCGCAGTACGCGAACCAACCCGCCGCGACGCAGGCGCTGGCGGCCGTCACGCCCGACATGACGGTCAGCTGGTGATGTCCTTGCTGCCGAACCTGGCCCACGCCGCGGTCAGGAAGATCGCGGTGTAGATGACGGCGCTGATCATCCCCGGGGTGATCTGGTCGGTCGCGATCGGGTCGCGCAGCAGGTCGCCGAACGACAGCCAGTAGTGCGTCGGCAGGTACGGGTGGATGGCCGAGAGCTGGCGGACCGAGTCGAGGATCTGGCTGATGACGGCCAACCCGACGACGCCGATGGTGGCGCCGATCGGCTGCTCGGTCAGCGTCGAGACGAACAGCCCGATCGCCCCGAACGCGGCCAGGCAGATCACGATGTACCCGCAGACCAGCAGCAGCCGCCACAGCCCGACCGCGGTCGACACCTGCGTCCCGGACAGCAGCGTCACCGGCCCGGCGCCGAACAGCAGCAAGCCGAGGCCGACGCCGACGACGGCGACCAGCAGCACCGCGAAGACCGTGCCGATCAGCAGCGCGGCGTACTTGACGGCCAGCAGCCGGGTCCGCTGCACCGGCACGGCCAGCAGGTAGCGCAGCGTGCCGACGTTGGCCTCGCCGGCGATCGTGTCACCGGCGATGACCGCGACCGCCAGCGGCAGGAACAGCGGCAGCTCGACGGTCAGCGCGGTGAGGCCGACGAACAGCCCGTTGTTGGTGGCCTGGCTCGATGAAGCCGCCGCCGCCGCCGCCGCCGGGATCCGCCGCTGTACTTGACCGCGAGCCCGATGATGATCGGCACCGCGGCCAGCACCGCCAGGCCGGCGATGTTGCGGCGCCGGCCGAAGATCAGCCGCAGCTCCGAGCGCAGGAACCGCGGCGACGGACCGCGGGATGGCGCGGCCGGCGGCGGCCGCGCGATCTCAGCCGCTGACACCGAAGCCCTCCCCGGTCAGGGTGACGAAGACGTCCTCCAGGTTGACCGGCACCGGCCCGAAGGCCCGCACCGGCACGTCGTCGTGGACCAGCGCGGCGATGATCGCGGTGCGGTTCGGCGGCGCCGAGCTGCGGCGGTCACCTCGACCGGGCCCGCGCTCGATGTCGGTCAGCCCGAGCCGGGCCAGGCTGGCCGCCGCGTCGTCGGGTCGGTCGGTCTCCACCCGGATCCGCGGCGCCGTCTGCGCCCGCAGGTCGGTCGAGCCGGGACTGCGCGACCAGCTTGCCGATGTGCATGACGCCGACGTGCGTGCAGATCTGCTCGACCTCGGAGAGCAGGTGGGTGGACAGCAGCACGGTGACCCCGGTGGCGGCGAGATCGCTGACCAGCGAACGGACCTCGCGGGTGCCCTGCGGGTCGAGGCCGTTGGTCGGTTCGTCCAGGATCAGCAGCTCGCGGGGCTGCAGCAGCGCCGCCGCGATGCCCAGCCGCTGCCGCATGCCGAGCGAGTAGTTGCGGTACCGCTTGGTCGCGGCGGCGGTCAGGCCCGACCCGGTCCAGCGCGCGCGGCGATCCGCTGGCGTGCAGGTCGCCGGGTCGGCGGTCCGGTCGGCCGCGTCCAGCCGGCGCAGGTTGTCCCGGCCGGACAGGTACGGGTGGAACGCCGGCCCCTCGACCAGCGCGCCGACCCGCGGCAGCACCCGCTGCGAGTCCTGCGGGATCCGGCCGCCGAGCAGGGTGTGGCTGCCGGAGGTGGGCCGGACCAGGCCGAGCAGCATCCGGATCGTGGTGGTCTTGCCGGACCCGTTCGGCCCGAGGAAGCCGTACACCGAGCCGGCCGGCACGGCCAGGTCGATGCTGTTCGACGGCGACCTGGCCGCCGCGGAACCGCTTGGTCAGCCCGGTCGAGGTCACCGCGAGATCCGCGTCGCGCGCCGGCCGTCGGCCGATGCTGCCGGCTGCGGATCGGTCGTCATCGACGACCGATGATGTCACTGGCCGGCCGCCTGGTAGAGCACCTCGGGGGCGACCGCGCCGGCGATCACCCGGCCGTCATCGGTGAGCAGCACCGAGAACAGCGCCGACTGCAGCAGCCGGCCGCTCCCCCAGGTGCCGCTGACCTGCGGCAACGACCCGAGGATGGACTGCAGCTCGTTGCCGGCGGCCTGCTCGACCCGCGGCCGGATCCGTCGGCCGGTCGGGGCGTCCGAGGCCGGCGGGGCCGCTGTCGGCGCCGCGGGGTCGTCGAGCCCGGCGCGGTCGGCAGGGTGGCGACCAGCACCGACGTCCAGCCGGTGCCGACCACCGTCGGCTCGGCCGGCCGGCGCCTGCGGGGTCGGCCGTGCGGCGGGGTCAGACCGGGCTGGGCCGGCGCCGGCGGCGTCACCCTGGCCCAGGGTGGAGTCGGTGACGGTCGCGCCCGGCGGCGGGGTGAAGCTGAACTGCGCGGCGTCGGGGGTGTCGAAGCTGATCTGGGTGAAGCCGACCTGGAACGCCGGCGTCGCGGCGCCCTTGGCCGTCACCTCGCACCCGCAGCGGGATGTGCTGCTCGCCGTCGATCGCGATCCGGACCTCGCCGATCAGCGACCGGTCGTCCTTCGGGGTCAGCACCAGCTCGTAGGCGTCCCGGCCGGCGACCGATGCGGTGCCGTCGGTGGTGACGTTCGTGGTCGGGTCGATCGCGGCGAGCGCCGCGTCGGCGGCCTGCTGCGGGGTGTAGGCGCGGAACGCTCGGATCCGGGTGCCGCGCGCAGCCGTCCGGGCGGGCCGGCAGCTGGTAGTGGGTGGCGGCGTTGTCCTGGCTGGACCAGGTCCACACGTCCGTGCCGTTGCGGACGACGTCGGACTCGCCGAGCGTGCCGAGCAGCGCGAGCCGTTGCTGGTCGTCGCCGTCGTACCAGACCCGCAGGGTGTGGGTGCCGGACACCAGCGAGGTGAAGTCGGAGCTGCCCCGGCCGCCGTCTGCACCGGCAGGTCCGGCAGGCCGAGGTCGGCCGTCTGCACGACCGTGCCGGACATCGCGGCCACGCTGGCGTTCTGCACGTCGACCAGCAGTTCCGCGGCGGTCCTGGGCGGCAGGGTGGGCGCGGTGTCGGCGGCCACCGTGGTGACGGCGGCCGCGCCGAGCACGATCGCGACGACCGCGCCGGGTACGGCCCAGCGCAGCGCGGGGTGGGTGGTGGACAGGGCCATGGGGACATCCTTCGGTCTTCGAGCTGTGAGCTGTCGGTGATCTGCGACTCGATACTCGGTCCAGGCATGCTGAGAGCAGCTTGAGAGCGGCCGGCCGGGCATCGCTGAGCGCAGCTGGAGACGGATCAGCACGGCGGATGCGGGTGCTGGTGGTCGAGGACGAGGTGCGGCTGGCCCGCGCCCTGCAGAAGGGCCTGCGCGCCGAGGGTTTCGTCGTCGACCTGGTGCACGACGGGGCCGCCGGGCTGGATCAGCGCGCGGGAGGGCAGCTACGACGCGATCGTGCTGGACGTCATGCTGCCCCGGCTGTCCGGCTACGAGGTGGTCCGGACGCTGCGCACCGAGCGGAACTGGGTGCCGGTGCTGATGCTGTCGGCCAAGGACGGCGAGTACGACCAGGCCGACGGCCTGGACGTCGGCGCCGACGACTACCTGACCAAGCCGTTCAGCTACGTGGTGCTGGTCGCCAGGCTGCGCGCGCTGCTGCGCCGCGGCGCGCCGGAACGTCCCGCGGTGCTGGCCGCCGGCGACCTGCTGCTCGATCCGGCGGCCCGCACGGTGTCCCGCGGGTCCACCCCGATCGAGCTGACCGCGCGGGAGTTCTCGCTGCTGGAGTACCTGATGCGCCATCCGGGTCGGGTGGTCGGCAGGCTGGAGCTGCTCGAGCACGTCTGGGACGCCTACGGCGGCACCGAGGCCAACGTCGTCGAGGTCTACATCGGGTACCTGCGACGCAAGATCGACGCGCCGTTCGGACGCAAGGCGGTGACCACGGTGCGCGGCGTCGGGTACCGGCTGGAACCCGACGGTGGCTGATCCGCCGGCGGCGCGCCGTCGGTGCGGACGAGGCGGCGCGGGTGGAGCCTGCGGACCCGGCTGGTGCTGCTCAGCACCGTCGGCCTGGCCGTCGGGCTGGCCGTCGGCGGGGTGGTGCTCGTCGTCGTGCTGCGGCTCGGACTGGAACGGGCGTCCGACGAGGCCGTGCTGCAG
The DNA here is from genome assembly GCA_963695045.1 of uncultured Actinomycetota bacterium. Taxonomy (GTDB): domain Bacteria; phylum Actinomycetota; class Actinomycetes; order Mycobacteriales; family Nakamurellaceae; genus Nakamurella. Next base: position 5,356 of record CAVOFW010000011.1, on the reverse strand, counting down.
ACCGCGCAGGAGGTGGTGGTGCTGATCGACGGCGATCGGCTGCCCGACCCGATACCCGCCGGTGGCACCACGCTGGTGCAGGTCGTCGACGCGCAGGGCCGGGTGCTGGCCGCCTCCGCGGGCGCCGACCGGCTGGTCCCGGCGCTGCCCGCCGACGAGCTGGCGGCGGCCGGCGGCGGGCCGATCACCATGGACGGGTCGCGGTTCGGGGTGCTGGGCCCGGTCCGGGTGGTCGCGCTGACGGCCGATCCGCCGGACGGCAGCGGCCGAGCACCGTGCTGGTCGCGGCGCCGGCCGGCGACATCGACGACGCGGTCCGGGTGGTCCGGACCTCGTTGATCGTCGGGTTCGCCGTGCTGCTGGCGCTGCTGGCGGCGGTGGCCTGGCGGCTGGTCGGGGCCACGCTGCGCCCGGTCGAGGCCCTGCGCGCCGGCGCCGAGAAGATCACCGGCACCGGGTCCACCGACACCCTCCCGCTGCCCGACTCGGCCGACGAGATCCGCCGGCTCGCCGAGACCCTCAACGACATGCTCGGCCGGCTGGAATCCTCCCGCCGACGGCAGCGCGCGTTCGTCGCCGACGCCGCCCACGAGCTGCGCTCGCCGCTGACCAGCCTGCGCACCCAGCTGGAGGTCGGCGTGGCGACCGGCGACGACCCGGACACCGCCGACCTGCTGGCCGAGGTGCAGCGGATGACCTCGCTGGTGGACGACCTGCTGCTGCTGGCCAGGATGGACGACGCCGCGCCGCCGCCGCGGGAGCTGCTCGACGTCGGTCTGGTTGCTGCGGAATCGGTGAAGCGGTATGCGGCGCAGCGTGTTCCGGTGACGGTCGAGGTGACGTCGACGCCGTTGGCGCTGGTCGAATCGCCGACGCGGTGCAGCGGGTGCTGGCCAACCTGCTGGACAACGCGGTCCGCTACGCGGCGTCCGCCGTCGTTGTCGTGCGTCGGCCCGGGGCCGGACGGCGGAGCGCTCATCGTCGGTGACCGATGACGGGCCGGGTATCCCGGCGCAGGACCGTGACCGGGTCTTCGAACGGTTCTCCCGGCTGCACGACGCCCGCGACCGGGGCACCGGCGGCAGTGGGCTCGGACTGGCGATCGTTCGCGAACTGGTCGCAGCAACAGGGCGGCTCGATCGCTCTCGCCGACGCCGCCGAGGGTGCGGACCCGCCCGGGCTCCGGGTAGAGGTGCGCTTTCCCGCGCGCGGCGGTCAGCTGATAGCGCTCATCGATCGGCGAGTCCGGTGAGCCACTTCATCGCCGCGACGCCTTCGCTGAGCACCGAGATGTGACCCGCCTGCGGTCGCAGCCGGAGCTCCGCCGTCCGGCACCCGGCGGGCCAGCCAGTCCGAATGCGCCGCCGGGACGATGCGGTCCTTCTCGCCGTGCACGAACAACACCGGCACGCCGACCTGCTCGGGCGCGAAACCCCAGGGACGCACGTACGCCAGGTCGTCGTCGACCATGCCGTCGATCCCGCCCTGCATGCCCTTCCCGGCGACGTCGCCGAGCCACGACCAGATGCCCGCCAGCGCCATGTGATCCGCCGGGGTGAAGATCTCCGGGTCGTACGCCGCCGCGGCCAGGTGTTCGGCCAGCGGCGGCGGGTCCGGCGCTGGCGGCCCGAAGTTCGGCCGCGCCAGCGTCCGCCATGCCCGCGAACCAATCCAGCCCGTCCGCCGCGAACGGCGCCAGGCCGGCGATGCACACCACGCCCAGCACCCGATCCGGCATGCAACGCCGCGCAGGCCAGCGCGTGCGGGCCGCCGCCGGAGGCGCCGAAGACGGCGAACGTGTCCACGCCGAGCGCGTCGGCCACCGCTTGCGGTGTCCGCGGCCATGGAGGCGACGTCGCGGTCCGGGAGCCGGGTCGATCCGCCGTAACCGGGGCGATCGAACGACACCCACCGAATGCCCAGCGCCGCGGCCGCCGGGACCAGCGGTTCCGGTGGCTCACCGAGCCCGGGGGTGCCGTGGTGCCAGAAGACGACCAGATCGTCGCCCGCGCCGGTCGCGCCGGCGTCGTAGATGTGCAGCGTCCGGCCATCGCCAAGATCGAGATCGAGTTCCGTGAGCACCCGCCGAGCGTACGGGGGGATCGCGCGGTGGTCCGGACGTCAGGCAAGCGAGCGGTCCGTCGGGACGGTAGATTGCCCTTCATGTCAAGCGGCAACAGCAAACAGCGTCTTTACCGGAAAATGATTCTCGGCATCCTGCTGTATTCCGTTGTTCTGGGATTCTTCAACGACTACACCGACATTCTGCAGACCAGGTCCTATTCGGTGACCTTCTCGGTCGCGGTAGTGATGCAGCTGCTCACCTATCTGACCTTCGCATTGAAAGATGTTGTTGTTCAATGGTTCCGACGTCGTGGCGGACCCCGGCACAAGGTTGGGATCGTCGTCAGTGTTTGGCTGATCATGTTTCTGTCGAAATTCGTCTTTCTCGGCGTCATCAGCGTCATCTTCCGGGACGCCGTGCACATCAGCGGGTTTGTCGGTCTGATGTTGATCATTGTGTCGATGACGATCGCGCAGAAGCTCGTCGACCTGGTCGACGACAAGCTCGCTGACGATGGAGTCGAGAGCGAGCAGGCGGCATAGTGGATTCTGCGGGTGCTGCCACTGCTCGATCCGACGGTTCTACTGCCGATCCAACGGGCCGTCTCCGCGCACTTCGGGCGGCCATGGACCGCCGACCGGTTCACCGATCTGGCGGATCGAAGCTCGCACCACGCAGTGATCCTCGAGGGATCCGCGTTCTCCGTCTTCGTCAAGCTGAGCCACTCGGTCGGCGCCGGTGCACAGTTTTCCGCCGAGTTGGCAGGCCTGGAGCTCATTCGGGATCGGGCTCGGGTGCTGACGCCGACCCCGATCGGTCCTGGCGTCATCGACGTGCCGGGCGGGGCCGTCTTGCTGTTGGCGGCGATCCCGGAGCGGACCGCCCGGTACCGGCTGGGACTGGGAGTCGATCGGGCACACCCTCGCGGCGGTCCATCGAGTGCGGGCCGAACAATTCGGGCTGGAACTATTCGACGGCTTCTTCGGTCCGCTGCCGCAGAACAACTCACCGGCGAGTGGCGGCAGTTGGGCCGATTTCTTCGTCGAGCGTCGAGTCCTCCCCCGACTTAAGGGCGCCGTTGACTCCGGTCACCTGCCCGCTGAAATTGCCGGCGACCTCGAGCGCGTGGTGGCAAGAATGCCGCTCCTGGTCGGACCCGAACCGGAGCCGACACTGCTGCACGGTGACGCCCAGCAGAACAATTTCCTGAGCACCACCGCTGGCGCTGTCGTGATCGACGCCGCGCCGTACTTCGGCCATCCCGAGGTGGACCTGGCGATGCTCGACTTCTTCGCGGCCGTCCCGGGTGCCGTCTTTGACGGGTATCGCGAGGTGCTGTCCATCGATTCGGGCTTCCCCGGCCGGCGAGAGCTGTGGCGGATCCCGGCCTACCTGGCCGTGGTTCAGGTGGCCGGCGGCAACGCCTTTGGGCGCGGGTTTCTTGCTCGGCTGGTTGAGGCGGTGCGTTCATACAGTTGAGCGACCGGCAACCATACGGTCAAGGAATGGCATTTTGCTGCTGGCAGCAGGAGCGCGCAGTTATCTGGGTATCGACAACGAGCGTGAGTGGATGGGATCGCACGTCATCTGGCACCACCGGACGATGGAGAACTACGTCGCCGCCGCTGTGCGGGCCGGATGACTGTGACGTCGTTGCGCGAGTGCGAGCCGGATCCGGCTCGCTTCCAGGGTGATACCGCCGAACTCGCGCGACGCCGACGGGTCCCAGTTGTTCTTGCTGCTGAACTGCCACGCTCCGGAGAGCACCGCGGATGCCTCGGACGGCCGAGGCCGTCAGCGGTGATAGTCGTCTTCGACGCGGACGATGTCGTCGTCGTCGAAGTGGCCCCAGCAGACCTCGAGGACGCGTACCGGGGTGTCGGTGGAGTTCGCCATGCGGTGCAGCTCACCCACGGCGACCCAGACCTTCTCATCTCTTTTCGCTGACCAAGACTTCTCGCCGACGGTGACGTCGATCGTGCCGTCGAGCACCTGCCAGAACTCGGCCCGGTGCTCGTGGGTCTGGAGCGAGAGGCGGTGGCCCGGATTGACGGTGATGGTCTTCACCGACACCTGCTCGTTGAGGCAAAACTGTTCATACCTGCCCCATGGCCGCTCGGTGGTGAGCATCGATTCGCGTGGATCGTTCGGGATGACGGTCACGGATACCCTTCTGTTGCGCTCCGGCCGGAGCGTGGTCGGTCGGATCATTCTGCAGGTCGGGCGCGGCGGGTGTCGCGCCTCGAGGCCGAAGCCGGATCTGACCAGCACCCGCCATTGTCGGGGACAGGCGTTCGGTACATAACTCCTGATCAGGGTGACTGTCGGACCCCCTCGCTAAAATAGATCGCATGGGGGCAACCACCGACGACGCCAAAGCACTGGTCGACCAGATCAAAGACCAGCAGCAGGTACTCGCCGCCGCCCAGGCCCGGCAGGCGTCGTTGATGCTCGCGTTCAGCAACACCCGCCGCCGCCTCGACCACACCCGCATCAGCGACCTGCGCAACGAGGGCGCCGACCCCCGCTACACACCCGGCGAATTCGCCGCCCTCGAAATCGGGCTCGCCACCAAAACCAACAAACACAAGATCTCCCGCACCATCGGCATCGCCCGCCGACTCCACGACGAAACCCCCGACGCCTGGGACGCCTGGCAAGCCGGACACATCGACCACGACCGCGCCGCCCGCATCAACAAAGCCCTCATCCGGCTCACCCGCGACACCTCCAAACAACTGCTCAACGCCCTCGTCGTGGACGTCGCGAAACACAAAACCGTCGAATTGCTCGGTCGCTGGCTCAACGAATTCGTCGCGATGGTGGAACCCGACCAGACCAACGACCGGCTCCGCCGATCCCTGGAAGACCGGTACGTCTCCATCCGCCCCGACATCGACGGCATCAGCTTCCTGCACGCCGCCATCGCCTCCGCCGACGCCGACGCCATCAACCAGGTCCTCGACGCCCTCGCCGCCATCGCCCTGCCCGGCGACACCCGCACCTTCCAACAACGCCGCGCCGACGCCTGCACCGAACTCCTGCTCGGCAAGATCAGCAACGGATGCCACGTCAGCTGGCAAGACGACCCCGACAACGACGACGACGAGGACGAGGACGAGGACGAGGACGAGGCGGACGAGCCCGGCGAGCGCCGGAACGAGGACGTCGCGCCCGAACCCCACGATCAGGCGAGGCCTGTCGACGAGCCCGCCGACACCGAAGAACCCGACACCGACGACTCAACCGATACCGACTCAACCGCGACGAACTCCGACCTCGACGCGACCG
>CAVOFW010000010.1:0-17746 GCA_963695045.1 uncultured Actinomycetota bacterium | reverse complement strand
ATCAAGCGATCGCGAGTCCCCTCGAAGCCTGTGGCGCCGGTCCCGCCAAGCCTGCGGCGCTTCGGCTGGGATGCGGAACCCGGCCCGCTCCGGGCAGACTGACGCGACCGGAAGTGATCCCCGCGCCGCCTTCCGGCTGGGTGCGCCATCGCAAGATTCCGCTGACCCGATCAGACCTGCCGAACAACCACCGAGGAGCCCCGTGAGTGTCATCGTCGTTGTCGCCACCATCCGCCCGTTGCCAGAGCACCGGGAAGAGGTGCTGGCTGCCTTCCGGGAGACGGTGCCGGCGGTGCACCGTGAACCCGGCTGCATCCTCTATGCACTCCACGAAAAGGCGGATCGACTGGTGATGATCGAGCAGTGGGAGAGCTCGGAGGCGCTCGCCGTCCACGCGAAGGCGGCGGCGCTGCAGGCCCTGAACCCACGGGTGGAGGGCAAACTGGCCGAGAAGACCGACGTGCAGGTGCTCAACCCGGTGCCGGTCGGAGCCGACGAGCTGGGCCGGCTCCGCCCCTGACGCTCGGCCGCGTCGCCGGCGTTCGCGACCGAGGTCGGACTGGGTCAGGCCTGAAGTTCAGCGCCGGCGACTGCCTTCTTACCCCTGCGGACTACCAGGTACTTGCCGTGCAGCAGGTCCCGCTCATCCGGCTTGTGCTCGGGATTGCTGATCCGCACGTTGTTGATGTACGCCCCACCCTCCGCCACCGCCCGCCGCGCTTCGGACAACGAACGTGCGAGACCGGTCGCGACGAGCAATCCCACAATTGTCGGCAGTACACCCTCGACGCGGTGCAGACCCGCCTCCTGCAACGCCGACCGCAGGGTGGGCTCATCCACCGCACCGAGTTCGCCTCTACCGAACAGCGCGCCGCTGGCGAGAACGGCTGCTTCCGCAGCGGACGACCCGTGCACCAGCGTCGTCACGTCGGTGGCGAGGGTGCGCTGCGCCTCGCGGGCCTGCGGGCGCTCCCGGACCGCCTGTTCCAGCAGCTCGATCTCGGCGGCCGATCGGTCGGTGAAGACCCGCAGCAGGTGGCCGACCGAGGCGTCCTCGACGTTGACCCAGTACTGGTAGAAGGCGTAGGGACTGGTCATCTCCGCGGACAGCCAGACGGCGTTGCCCTCGGACTTGCCGAACTTCCGGCCACTGCTGTCGGTGATGAGCGGTGTCGCCAGCAAATGAGCCGATTTGCCCGTGACCCGGCGGATCAGGTCCGTTCCTGCGGTGAGGTTGCCCCACTGATCCTGACCGCCGGTTTGCAGGGTGCAGCCGTATTCGCGAAACAGGTGCAGGTAGTCAAGGCCCTGCAGGATCTGGTAGCTGAATTCGGTGTAGCTGATGCCCTCGTCACTGTTCAGCCTGGCGGCGACCGCGTCCTTGCGCATCATGGTGTTGACCCGGAAATGCTTGCCGATGTCGCGCAGAAAATCCAGGGCGCTCATCGGCGCCGTCCAGTCCAGATTGTTGACCAGCAACGCCGGATTGTCGCCGTCGAAGTCGAGAAACGGCCGGACCTGTTCCTTGATCTTGTCGACCCAGTCGGCCGTCTGCTCCTTGGACTTGAGCACCCGCTCGGCGGTCGGGCGCGGATCGCCGATCAACCCGGTCGATCCACCCACCAGGCAGATCACCCGATGGCCCGCCCGTTGCAGTTTCCGCAGCACGATCAGCTGAACCAGATTGCCGAAATGCAGGCTGGCCGCGGTGGGGTCGAAACCGCAGTACGCGGTGATTGGGCCGGCGGCCAGGGACTGCGCCAGCGAGTCCTCGTCGGTGGTGACGGCGACCAGCCCGCGCCAGCTGAGCTCGTCGAGAACCGACGGTGGGCGGCCGGGGTGGTCCAGTTCGGTCGCAGAGGTTTGTGACACGGCACCATCCTGCCGCAGGTCGAGCCACCACATGATGTCCCGGCCCGATACCGGCGGGGCAGCCGGGTGTGCCGGCCGACGGACAGCAGCGCCCGCCGGCCGTCCGCCGCCAACTCGTCGGCCAGCTGGACTCCGGTCGCCGAGGCACCGACGACCAGCACGCCACCCGCCGGCAGGTCCGCCGGGTTCCGATACCGGTCCGGCGTCAGCGTTGCGAATGACGGGTCGAGCGAGCCCGCCATCGAGGGAATCGCTTGGGTTTATCCCCGGCTGGTCCGCCCGGCGATCCCTGGCCGATCGGCGGCGCGGCGTCCACGCCCGGAACGCCGACACCGTCGGATCGTCCGCGATCCAGAACCGCAGCTGCAGGTCGGCCGCGGTCGCGACGCCGACCCGCGGGCCGGTCCGGATCGCGGTGTCCGGCGGCCGGTGAGCCGGCGTGCAGCCGGATCGTGCTGTCCGGCCGGCAGAGATCCGCGCCGCTGTCGGACCCGTCCAGGCCGAGCACGGTCGCCAATCCGGCCGGACCGCGGGCCAACAACCTGTCGGCCTCGACCTTCGGCCGCCGGTCTCTGGCGACGTCCAGGCCGTCGACCACCTCGCCGGCCCGGAGCAGCACGGCCGACGCGTTGCCGTCCGAACCGGTGACGATGTTGGCGCACCAGTGCATGCCGTACACGAAATAGGTATAGAGATGGCCGCCCGGGCCCGAACATCACGGCCGTGCGCGGCGTGGGACCGCGGAACGCGTGTGACGCAGAGTCGTCCCGCCCGCGGTAGGCCTCGACCTCGGTCAGCCGTACCGCGACCCGGTCGGCGCCGTCGCCGGAGACGATGACCCGGCCGAGCAGATCCTTCGCGACGACGGTGACCTCGCGCTCGAAGAACGCCCGCTCCAGGCGTCGCTCAGACGGTTCCACCCGGCCATGATGGCAGCCGTCGTCTCGGCGCCAGTCCCCACCGTCGAATGACCGTCGGTGACGATCGCCCAACAAAATGTGAACACGATCATGTCGTTCGGGCTTGATTCGTCGGAGCGCGAACAAGTAGGGTGATACATGAACGTTCAAGTAACTGACCTGAACGTCACACATCGGTTGCGAACCCTCGTTGCCGGTCCGCAACTCTCCGGGCGCTTCCGCGCTCCCGACCGCCAAGGACCCACATGACAACCCTTATTTTCGGATCCAAGACCAGCTCCACCCGTCAGTCCGCCTGGCAAAACACTGCTTTATTGATCGGCCGCATCGCCCTGGGCGTCGTGCTCGTCGCGCACGGCTGGCAGAAGCTCTTCACCTTCGGAATCTCCGGAGTGGCAGCCAATTTCGACACCATGGGCGTCCCACTCCCCGCGGTGAGTGCCACGTTCGCCGCGGTCGTCGAACTGGTCGGCGGCATCCTGCTGATCATCGGCCTCGCCGTGCCGCTCGTCGGCCTGCTGGTCGCCGTCGACATGGCCGGCGCCCTGCTGTTCGTGCACGCGCCGAATGGTGTGTTCGTCGACGGCGGGGGCTACGAACTGGTGCTGGTGATCGGCGCCCTCGGTGTCGTGTTCGCCGGCGTCGGGGCCGGGGCCTACGCGATCGATCGCCTGATCCCGTCCAGATCACGCCGGAGCGCGGTCGCCGCCTGACCGGCTCAGCAAGGATGTCCAGGGCCGGCCGGCAATTGCTGGCCGGCCCTGCCTTCACGGCTATCATCGGTTGACTGTTCCTCGACGATGGCCCCGGTGCGCCGCGAAGCATCGACACCATGACACCCCTTCCCGTGGCGGTGACCGCCGCCCGTCCATGAGCGCGCCGCGTGGCCGTTCGCGTTCCGAGATCAAGCGGCAGCGTCGTCCGCGTGCGCATTCGTGTTGGGATCACCTCATCGCCGCTCCGCTGTGGCCGTTGCACGGGGCGAACCTGGGCACGCTGCTCCGCAGCTGCGATGCCGCGGGGGCTTGCCTGGCGGTGCCGCGGCTGCCGTGGGTACCCGAGGCACTCGCCCGGGGCAACACCCTCCGTCGACCGGCCTGCGTGCATTGGGTGGGCCGCGACGTCATGGCCTGGCTGGCCGCCCAGCGCGCCCGCGGCTGTGTGATCATCGGCGTCGAACTCGCGGACGAGGCGGTGCGGCTGGCGGACCTGGCGCCCGCGCGGGATCGGACGATCATCGTGCTTGGCCATGAGCAGTCCGGCATCCCGCCGGAGGCAATGGATCTCGTCGACGTCGCGGTGGAGATACCAATGGTCGGCACAGGTTCGACGCTCAACGTCGCGGTCGCAGGGTCACTTGTTCTCTATAAGCTCGCTGGGCTGATCTGAACCTGGAGCGATGGAGGAAGTTGCCCGATGACGCACCCGCTGATCACCACCCCATTCGGCGCAGAGTCCACTGCCGCCGAGGTCGTCGCCGGGGTCGACCTGACCGGGAGGCGCGCCATCGTCACCGGCGCGTCGTCCGGGATCGGCGTGGAAACCGCCAGAGCATTGGCGTCTGCCGGCGCCGAGGTCACCCTGGCCGTGCGCAACGTCGAGGCCGGTGAGCGGACCGCTGCCGAGATCACCGCAACGACCGGCAATCGACGCGTCCTGGTGAGCCGCCTTGACGTCGCGGACCAGGCATCGGTCGCGGCCTTCGTCGCGGGCCGGCAGGGGCCGCTGCACATCCTGGTCAACAACGCCGGGGTGATGGCGATCCCGGACCTGCGGCGCACCGCCGAAGGCTGGGAACTTCAGTTCGCGACGAACCATCTCGGGCATTTCGTCCTGGCGAACGGCCTGCACGATGCGCTCGCCACGGCAGGCGGCGCCCGGGTCGTCTCGGTGAGCTCGGTCGGCCACCTGAACGGCGACATTCTCTGGGACGACATCAATTTTCGGCGCCACCGCTACGACGGCTGGGTCGCCTACAGCCAATCCAAGACCGCCAACGTGTTGTTCGCCGTGCACGCCGCGACGCTCTGGGCCGGCGATGGAATCTGCGTCAACGCCCTGACCCCCGGTCGGATCCGGACCAACCTGGTCCGCTTTCTCGACGCGCAACCCGCTGCGCCGGCCGGGTTTCAAGCCGACAACCCCGACATCCGTTACAAGACAGTGCAACAGGGGGCCGCTACGTCGGTATTGCTGGCCGCGTCACCGTTGCTGGACGGGGTGACCGGCAGGTACTTCGAGGACTGCAACGAAGCCGAGCCGCAGCAGCCCGGCCAGCGCCGGGGTGTCGCGGCGTATGCCAGTGATCCGGTCAACGCTGAGCGGCTCTGGCGGGTATCGCAGGAACTGCTCGCCGGTTGACCACTCAGCCGGTGATCCACGCCCGATCGGCGGCGATCCTGGCCCTGAGCCGGTCGAGCTGCTCGGCCACGCGCACCGGCGCTGTCCCGCCGACCCCGTCCCGGGAGGCCAGGGAGCCGTCGACGGTCAAGACATCCCGAACGGCCGGGCGTCAGTTCGGGGTTGATGCCCGCGAGTTCTTGGTCGGTGAGTTCGGTCGAGCTCACGGCCCGACGCCTCCGCCAGCGCGACGCACTGGCCGGCCGCCTCGTGCGCCACCCGGAACGGAACTCCCTGGCGGACAAGCCATTCGGCGATGTCGGTGGCCAGCGAAAAACCGGCCGGCGCCATCTGCGCCATCCGCGCGGTGTCGAACGTCAACGTCGCCGTCATCCCGGTGACCGCCGGCAGCAACAGTTCGAGCTGCGCCACCGAGTCGATCAGCGGTTCCTTGTCCTCCTGCAGATCCCGGTTGTAGGCCAGCGGCAAAGCCTTCAGAGTGGCGAGCAGCCCGGTGAGGTTGCCGATCAGCCGGCCGGTCTTGCCGCGGGCAAGCTCGGCGATGTCCGGGTTCTTCTTCTGCGGCATGATCGACGACCCGGTCGCGAACGCGTCGTGCAGCCGGGCGTAGCCGAATTCGGCGGTGGTGAAGATGATGACCTCCTCGGCCCACCGGGAAATGTCCACCGCCAGCATCGCCAGCACGAACGCCAGCTCGGCGGCGAAATCCCGGGAAGCGGTGCCGTCGATCGAGTTCTCCGATGCGGCAACGAATCCCAGCTCGGTTGCCACCGCCTCGGGATCAAGGCCGAGCGACGACCCGGCCAGTGCGCCGGACCCGTAGGGCGAGACCGCGGCGCGGCGGTCCCAGTCGCGGATCCGGTCGACGTCCCGCACCAGGGCCTGCGCATGGGCGGCCAGGTGATGCGCCAAGCAGCACCGGTTGCGCGTGCTGGAAATGCGTCCGGCCCGGCATGGCCGCGCCCGGGTGCGCCTGCGCCTGGTCGATCAGTGCTGACTGCAACTCGGTGACCATCCCGGCGACGGCGCGGGCCTTGTCCCGCAGGAACATCCGGTACAGCGTCGCGACCTGGTCGTTGCGGGACCGGCCGGCGCGGAGCTTGCCGCCCAGGTCCTTGCCGGCCCGGTCGAGCAGGCCGCGCTCCAGTGCGGAGTGCACGTCCTCGTCGGCCGGCACCGGCGCGAACGCGCCGCTGGCCACGTCCTGCGCGAGATCGTCCAGCGCGGAGAGCATTCCGGTGAGCTCGAGGTGGCTCAGCAGCCCGGCCGCGTGCAGCACCCTGGCGTGCGCCTTCGACCCGGCGATGTCGTACGGCGCCAGCACCCAGTCGAAATGGGTGCTGACGCTCAGCGCGGCCATCTCCGGAGATGGCCCGGACGCGAACCGCCCGCCCCACAACGGGGTGGCCGCGGTTGCTGGGTTGGACGCCGAAGCGGCGTGGGTTTCAGCGGGGGTTTCGGACATGGGCTCAGTCGGTCCCGGCGTCCATGGCCGCGCTCTCGCTGGCTTGCTCGATGGCCTGGCTCTGCTCTGGATGCTCGTCAGTCTCGGCCGGCAGGCTGGCGATCGCCTCCGCCTGCCCGGGGCGCAGGGTGCCGACCAGCGTGTGCTGGGTGTCCAGCTGGCCGAGCCCCGCGTACAGCTCCAGCTTGGCGCGGGTATCGGCGATGTCCAGGTTCCGCATGGTCAGCTGGCCGATCCGGTCGCCGGGCCCGAACGCGGCCTCGGCCACCCGTTCCATCGACAGCTTGTCCGGGTGGTAGGACAGCTCCGGGCCCGTCGTGTCCACGATGGTGTAGTCGTTGCCGCGCCGCAGCCGCAGGGTGACCGACCCGGTGATCGCCGAGCCGACCCAGCGCTGCAGCGACTCGCGCAGCATCAGGCCCTGCGGGTCCAGCCAACGACCCTCGTACAGCAGCCGGCCCAGCCGCCGCCCCTGGTCGTGGTAGGCCGCGACGGTGTCCTCGTTGTGGATGGCGTTGACCAGCCGCTCGTAGGCGATGAACAGCAGCGCCATGCCCGGCGCCTCGTAGATGCCCCGCGACTTCGCCTCGATGATCCGGTTCTCGATCTGGTCGCTCATCCCCAGTCCGTGCCGGCCGCCGATCGCGTTGGCCTCGAGCACCAGGGCGACCGGGTCGAGCCGGACCCCGTTGATCGCCACCGGCCGGCCGCGCTCGAACTGCAGCGTCACGTCCTCCGGGTCGATCGCCACCGACTGGTCCCAGTGCGCGACGCCCATGATCGGCTGCACGATCTCGACGGAGGCGTCCAGGTGCTCGAGCCGCTTGGCCTCGTGGGTGGCGCCCCAGATGTTGGCGTCGGTGGAGTACGCCTTCTCGGCCGAGGCCCGGTAGGGCAGGCCGCGGGCCAGCAACCATTCGCTCATCTCGGCCCGGCCGCCCAGCTCGGCCACGAACTGCCGGTCCAGCCAGGGCTTGTAGATGCGCAGCCGGGGGTTGGCCAGCAGGCCGTACCGGTAGAACCGCTCGATGTCGTTGCCCTTGTAGGTCGACCCGTCACCCCAGATGTCGACCTCGTCGTCGGCCATGGCCCGGACCAGCAGGGTGCCGGTGACGGCCCGGCCGAGCGGGGTGGTGTTGAAGTAGGTCAGTCCCGCGGACCGGATGTGGAACGCCCCGCAGGCCAGCGCGACGAGCCCCTCCTCGACCAGCGCCGCCCGGCAGTCGACGATGCGGGCGATCTCGGCGCCGTACTCCTGTGCGCGGCCGGGGACGCCGGACAGGTCCGGTTCGTCGGCCTGGCCGAGGTCCGCGGTGTACGCGCAGGGCACGGCGCCGTTCTCGCGCATCCACGCCACGGCCACCGAGGTGTCCAGACCGCCGGAGAACGCGATACCGACCTTCTGCCCCTTGGGCAGCGACTCGAGAACTTTGGACACGAGGTGGGAGCCTATCTGTGTGGTGGGGGCCGTCCGGTTGGCGGCTGACGGTGGTTCGAAAGCGCCCGGTCAGGCGTTCCCGGCGGCGTAACCGGCCAGCGTCCGGCCGACCTCGGCGCCGGTGAGCCCGTCGCGGGCGACCACCAGGATGGTGTCGTCACCGGCGATGGTGCCGACCACCTCGGCCAGGCTGGCCCGGTCGATCGCGGACGCCAGGTAGTGCGCCGCCCCGGGCGGGGTGCGCAGCACGGCCAGATTTCCGGAGCCCTCGAACGACAGCAGCAGCTCGCCGAGCAGTCTGGCCAGCCGCGAGGTCCCGCCCACCATCGGGCGCGGGCCGCCGTCCTCGGGGATCCGGTAGACCGGTGCCCCGCCGTCGACGCCGCGGAGCTTCAGCGCGCCGAGTTCCTCCAGGTCGCGGGACAGGGTGGCCTGGGTGGCCTCGATGCCGCCGGCCGCCAGCAGCTCGGCCAGTTCGGTCTGCGAGCGGATCTGCCGGTCGCGGATGAGCTCGGTGATCCGCCCGTGCCGGGCGGCCTTCGTCGCCAGCGCATTGCCGGCGGTCAACCGCCGGCCCTCGTGCCGCTTGCTCGTTCTGATCCATCAGGGCGGTCGAGCAGGAACGCCAGCAGCGCCTTCTGCGCGTGCAACCGGTTCTCCGCCTCGTCCCAGACCGCGGACGACGGTCCGTCGATCACCTCGTCGGTGATCTCCCAACCGCGGTGCGCGGGCAGGCAGTGCAGCACGATGACGTCGTCGCCGGCGCGGCTCAGCAGTTGACTGTTCACCTGGTACGGCCGGAACGGCCCGACCCGGTCCAGCCCGTCGTTCTCCTGACCCATCGACGTCCAGGTGTCGGTGACCACCACGTCGGCGCCGTCGACGGCCGCATTCGGGTCGGCGATCAGCTCGATCGCGCCGCCGGTCTCGGCCGCCCGCTTCTTGGCGTCCAGCAGGATGTCCGGGTGCGGGTCGAACCCGGCCGGCGACGAGATCCGCACCGTCATACCGGCGTTGGCGCCGCCGACCATCAGCGAGTGCGCCATGTTGTTGGCGCCGTCGCCCAGGAAGGTCAGGGTCAGCCCGGCCAACCGGCCGCGGCGTTCGCGGATGGTCTGCAGGTCGGCGAGCACCTGGCAGGGGTGGAACTCGTCGGTCAGCGCGTTGATCACCGGCACGGTGGACGTGCTGGCCAGCGCGTTGATCCGGCGCTGCGCGAAGGTCCGGATCGCGACCGCGTCGACGTACCGGGACAGCACCCGGGAGGTGTCCTCGATGGTCTCCTCGCGGCCCAGTTGAGACATCCGCCCGTCGACGATGACCGGCTGGGCGCCGAGCTGCGCGGATGCCGACCTCGAACGACAACCGGGTCCGGGTGGAGTTCTTCTCGAAGATGACGGCGACGGCCTGACCGGCCAGCGGGGTGAAACCGGTGCGGTCGGTCTTGTAGACGTCCGCGAGGTCCAGCACGGTGACCAGCTCGTCCGGGGACAGATCGTCGTCCCGCAGATAGTGTCGCAGCCCGGACCTGACCGGGGTGCCGGTCGTCGGTGGTGACTGCAGTTCCGTTGTCATGCGCGATCCTCTCCGGTTGCGGCGTCCAGGATGCCGGGCAGTGCGGTGATGAACGAGTCGGCCTGTTCGGTGGTCAGGATCAGCGGCGGCGCCAGCCGGAGCACGTCCGGGGCCGGCGCGTTGATGATGAACCCGGCCTCACGCGCGGCCGTTGCCGTTGCCGGAGCGACGTTCTCGGTGAGCACGATGCCGAGCAGCAGACCGGCGCCGCGGACGTGGTCGATCAGCGGGTGACCGAGATCCTCGACGCCGGTGGCGATGTGCTTGCCGAGTGCGTCGACATGGTCGAGCAGGCCGTCGGTCTCGATGGTCCGCAGCACGGCCAGCGCGGCCGCGGCGCAGACCGGGTTGCCGGCGAAGGTGGATCCGTGCTGGCCGGGCTGCAGCAGCTTCGCGGCGTCCCCGATGCCGATGGCGGCGCCGATCGGCAGTCCGCCGCCCAGACCCTTGGCCAGCGTGATGACGTCCGGCACGATGCCGGTGCGGGAATGCGCGAACCAGGTCCCGGTGCGGCCGATCCCGGTCTGCACCTCGTCGATCACCAGCAGCGCGCCGTGTTCGGCGGTGATTTCCCTGGCCGCGACCAGGTAGCCGTCGGGCGCGGGGATCACCCCGGCCTCCCCCATGATCGGCTCCAGGAAGACCGCGGCGACGGTGTCGTCCACGGCGGCCCGCAGGGCCGAGATGTCGCCGTAGGGAACGAATTCCACGCCCGCCGGGCATCGGCTCGAACGGCGCCCGCTTGGCCGGTTGGCCGGTCAGCGCCAGCGCGCCCATGGTGCGGCCGTGGAAGGCGCCCTCGGCGGCGATCATCCGCGGCCGGCCGGTGAGCCTGGCCATCTTGAACGCGGCCTCGTTGGCCTCGGCGCCGGAATTGCAGAAGATCACCCGGCCGTTATCGTGCGCGCCGCTGATGTCCAGCAGTCGCTCGGCGAGCGCGAGCACCGTCGGGTGGGTGAAGAAGTTCGACACGTGCCCGAGGGTCGCGACCTGCTCGGAAACCGCCTGCACGATGGCCGGGTGGGCGTGGCCGAGCGCGTTGACCGCGATGCCGCCGAGCAGGTCGAGGTACTGCTTGCCGTCGGCGTCGGTGACGACGGCGCCCTGCCCGCTGACCAGTTCGACCGGCGGCACGCCGAAGTTGTTCATCAGGGCGTGCGACCAGCGGTCCGCGGCCTGCTGATTGCCCGAAACAGTCTTTGCTGTCAGTGGATGTCATGGTCATGGTGAATTCTCCAGGTTCGGGACGATCATGGTGCCAACGCCGGCCGTGGTGACGATCTCCAGCAGCACCGAATGCGGGATCCGCCCGTCGATGACGTGGGCGGCCGCGACCCCGCCGCGGACGGCCCGCAGGCAGCCCTCCATCTTCGGCACCATGCCGGATTCCAACCGGGGCAGCATTTCTTCCAGCGCGTCGACGGACACCCTGGACAGCAGGGACTCCCGGTCCGGCCAGTTGGCGTAGAGTCCCTCGACGTCGGTCAGCATGACGAGTTTCGACGCGCCCAGCGCGATCGCCAGGGCGGCGGCCGCGGTGTCGGCGTTGACGTTGAGCACGACCCCGTCGACGTCGGGCGCGACGGTGGACACCACCGGGATCCGGCCGGCGTTGATCAGGTCGAGGACGGCGCCGGTGTTGACCTGCACCACGTCGCCGACCAGGCCGATGTCGGTGGCGACGCCGTCGACCTGCACGGTGCGGCGGGCCGCGGTGAACAGGCCCGCGTCCTCGCCGGACATGCCGACGGCCAGCGGGCCGTGCGAGTTGATCAGCCCGACCAGTTCCCGGCCGACCTGGCCGACCAGCACCATCCGGACGATGTCCATCGTGTCCGGCGTGGTCACCCGGAAGCCGCCCTTGAATTCACCCGGCAGGCCAAGCCTTTTCAGCATGGCGCTGATCTGCGGACCGCCGCCGTGCACGACGACCGGCCGGAGCCCGACGGTGCGCAGGAACACCATGTCCGCGGCGAACGCGGCCTTCAGCGTGTCGTCGGTCATCGCGTTGCCGCCGTACTTGACCACCACGATCGAGCCGGCGAACCGGCGCAGCCAGGGCAGCGCGCCGGCCAGCACCTCGGCGCGTTCCCGGGCACCCTCCAGCTCCGATTTCCGGCGCGGCTCGAGCCGCGTTGCCGTGCCGGTTGTTTCGCTCGGGACGGTGGTGGTCATGTTGAGTACGCCGAGTTCTCGTGCACGTAGGCGTGGGACAGGTCGTTGGTCAGGATGGTCGCGGTCTCGGTGCCGGCGTGCAGGTCGATGACGACGTGCACCGACCGCCCGGTGAGGTCGACGGCGTCCCGGTCGTCGCCGGTGGCGCCGGCCCGGCAGATCCAGACCCCGTTGATCGCAACGTCGATCGCGTCCGCGTCGAATTCCACGTGCGGCCCGACGGTGCCGACGGCGGCCAGGATCCGACCCCAGTTGGCGTCCATGCCGAAGAACGCGGTCTTCACCAGGTTGTTGCGGGCCACCGAGCGGCCCACCTCGACGGCGTCGTCCTCGCTGGCCGCGTGCACCACCTCGATGGCGATCTCCTTGGTGGCGCCCTCGGCGTCGGCCAGCAGTTGCTCGGCCAGTTGCTTGCACACCCTGGTCACCGCGGCGCCCAACAGGTCTGGGGTGGGTTCGACGCCGGAGGCGCCGGAGGCGAGCAGCAGCACGGTGTCGTTGGTGGACATGGCGCCGTCGGAGTCCAGCCGGTCGAACGACACCCGGGTCGCGGCGCGCAGCGCCGTGATCCAGGGCCGAGGAGTCGGCGATCGCGTCGGTGGTCAGCACGACCAGCATCGTCGCGAGGCCGGGCGCCAGCATGCCGGCGCCCTTGGCCATCCCGCCGACGGTGAACCCGCCCAGGCTGACCTGCGCCGTCTTCGGCACCGAATCGGTGGTCATGATCGCGGTGGCCGCGTCCAGTCCGGCCGTGGGCGACAGCGCCGCGACGGCATTGTCGATGCCGGGCAACAGCTTGTCCATCGGCAGCCGCAGGCCGATCAGCCCGGTGGACGCGACCGCGACCCGGTACGCAGGCGTGACCAGCAATTCGCCGAGATGTTCTGCGGTGGCGACGGTGTCGGCGTAACCGTCCGGTCCGGTGCAGGCATTGGCGCCACCCGAGTTCAGCACCACCGCAACCAGTTCCGCGCCGGGTCCCTCGAGAATGCTTTCGCACCAGCGCACCGGGGCGGCCTTGACCCGGTTGGAGGTGAAGACGCCGGCGGCCGTGTAGCGCGGTCCGTCGTTGACCACGAGCGCGACATCCGGTTGGCCGGAGGACTTCAGGCCCGGCGGTGACGCCGGCGGCCCGGAAGCCCTGCGCTGCGGTGACCCCGACTGATTGTTCGGTCATGGTGCGACTCCCACGGTCGGCAGGCCGGTCGTCTCCGGCAGGCCAAGGGCGAGGTTCAGGCACTGCACGGCCGCGCCGGCGGTGCCCTTGGTCAGGTTGTCCAGGGCGAGCACGACGACAACGCGGTTGGCGTCGGCATCGACGGCGACCTGCAGCAGCGCGGTGTTGGCGCCCAGCGTCGCGGCCGTGCTCGGCCATTGGCCCTCCGGCAGCAGGTGCACGAAAGGTTCGTCGGCGTAGGCCTTCTCGTAGACCGCGCGGACGTCGTCGACGGTGACGCCGTCGCGGGCCGGGCGCGCTGACGGTGGCCAGGATGCCGCGGGACATCGGGACCAGCACCGGGGTGAACGACACCGTCACCGGCGGTGCCGGCGGCGGCGGACAGGTTCTGCACCATCTCCGGGGTGTGCCGGTGCACCCCGCCGACCCCGTAGGCGGACGCGGCGCCCATCACCTCGGAGCCGAGCAGGTTGACCTTCGGCGACTTGCCGGCGCCGGAGGTGCCGGAGGCGGCGACCACCACCACGTCGGGCTCGACCAGCCCGGCCGCCAGCGCCGGGCGCCAGCGCCAGCGAGGCGGACGTCGGGTAGCAGCCGGGGACGGCGACCCGTTTGGTGCCGCGCAGCGCGTCCCGCCCGTTCGGCAGCTCCGGCAACCCGTACGGCCAGGAGCCGGGATGCTCGCCGCCGTAGAACTTCTGCCAGGCGGCGGGATCGGTCAGCCGGTGGTCGGCGCCGCAGTCGATCACGATGGTGTCCGTCGCCGAGCTGGGCGGCGAGTTCGTGGGACTGGCCGTGCGGCAGGGCCAGGAACACCGCGTCGTAGCCCGGACAGGATCTCCGGGGTGGTGGGCTCGATGATCCGGTCGGCCAGCGGCAGCAGGTGCGGTTGGTGGACCCCGAGTCGATCGCCGACGCTGCTGAACGCCGTCACCGCGCCGATGCTGATGTCCGGGTGTCCGAGCAGCAGGCGCAGCAGCTCGCCGCCGGCGTAGCCACTGGCACCGGCCACCGCAACGCGGTACGTCATAGGGACACCTCTCATCATCGACTCGAAGCCCGAACTATACAGGTGACCGCATGATCATCCAACACCGGGTCAACCTGCGTCCCTAGATGATCGAAATGACTATCGCCTCAGATTCACCGCGAAGCGGCCAGGATTCACACAGGCAATTCCCATCTGCGGTTGGTGTATCTGCGCCTCCCCACCGGGGTTCTAACACGTAGTCGAGCGTCACCATCGGTTTCGGCTTCGTCAAGTAAGGGAGCGGGCATGCCCAGTGTCTTTCATCTTCCATCAGGATGGCCATGCTGATACTCAACGGACGTGAAGCGTCTCGACTATTGCAAGGAAGGGAGCAGCAAATCCTCGATGCAGTCCGAGATGCCTACATTCAGCACTCGTCCGGGTCAAGTTCATTGCCGCACTCAGTGTTCCTGCGGTTCCCCGACAATGAACGTAATCGCATCATCGCCCTGCCGGCCTACCTGGGCGGCGCCGCTCCCGTTGCGGGGGTGAAGTGGATCGCCTCCTTTCCCGGAAATGTCGAGCAGGGTTTGGAGCGGGCCTCTGCCACAATCATCATGAACTCAACACTCACCGGTCGTCCCGAGGTCGTGCTCGAGGGTTCAGTTATTTCTTCGCGTAGGACGGGGGCGAGCGCGGCCCTGGCCGCAAGCCTGCTGGCTCAGCCGGCTGACACTGCGGGCGTCACTATCATCGGTTGCGGAGTCATCAACTTCGAAGTTCTCAAGTTTCTCCGGCATGTGCACCCCAACCTGGTCGAGGCATCACTGTTCGATTCCAATCCGGGCCAAGCGGACAGCTTCGCGCAGCGCTGCACGCGCACGTTTCCCGGCCTTCGAGTACGCATCGCACTCAACCGCGATGCCGCACTCGCCTCACACACGTTGGTCTCCATCGCGACCACAGCGACGACCCCGTACCTGGAAACAAGCGCCCTTCCTCCCGGAAGCCTGGTGCTGCACATGTCTCTCCGCGATCTGCTACCGGAGTCGATTTTACAATGTGTTAATATTGTGGACGACGCCGACCATGTGTGCCGTGCCGGTACCTCATTGGAAATCGCTGAGCAGCTTACCGGCGACCGATCCTTCATTAGCGCAGAAATCGGCGAGCTGGCTGCAACGCATCAGTTGCCACCTCGTGATCCGTTAAGGACAACGGTTTTCTCCCCATTCGGACTGGGCGTTCTCGATCTTGCCTTGGCGCGCATTGTGGTCAACGGCGCCCAGGACATGCGACTCGGCCTGCGCGTCGATGATTTCTTCCCCGAGCAGAACGCCTCCCTACCCGGGCAACGAATTCTTCCGAAACCATGATCACTGCGCTGAGGAGCAGATAAATGGCGATCATCTCCACACCCTACGAATCGATCGATGAGGATCTCTTCGTCAACCTCAACTCCATGCTCGGGCTCGACCTGTACCTGAAGTGCGAAGGGCTCAATTTCGCAGGATCGGCAAAGCTGAAGGCTGCCGTCGAAATGGTAGCCGCTTTGGAGGAGTGCGGCACCATCGGCATCGACTCGATTCTCGTCGAATCAACGTCAGGCAACATGGGCATCGCACTCAGTATGATCGCCGCAAGTAAAGGGCTGCCGTTTGTCTGCGTCACTGACCCCCGTTGCAACAACGGTGCCCGCAGACTGATCCGCGCGCTGGGCGCAGACCTACGAGTGGTCACTGATCCCGACCCAAGCGGCGGCTATCTGGGTAGCAGAATCGCATATATCCGACGACTGTGCGCGGACGACCCTCGCTATGTCTGGATCAATCAATATACCAACCCGGGGAACTGGAAGGCTCACTACCGTCGAACCGGTCCAGCAATCGCACGCAGCTTTCCGCAACTGGATGTACTGTTCATCGGCACCGGCACCGCCGGGACCTTGATGGGATGCGCCCGCTACTTTCGGAACCGCCCAAAGCCACCCGCCGTCGTAGCCATTGACACGGTTGGCTCGGTAACATTCGGCGGAATTCCTGGACCCCGAACGATCCCCGGCCTCGGCTCCAGCATTCCATCCCACCATCTCGATATTCGATGCATCGACGATGTCGTGCATGTTGCGGAAGGTGATGCCGTCCGAGTCTGTCGCCGGCTCGCCACGCATGGATTTCTTTTCGGAGGTTCGACGGGCACAGTGATCTCCGGCGCATTGCGGTGGTTGGCCAGCCATGATCCATCGGGGCAGTTGACGGCGGTAGCCATCGCGCCGGATCTCGGCGAGCGGTATCTGGAATCGGTCTACGACAACGACTGGGTGTTGGACCATCTTGGGCCAAGCGCGTTGGACCTCAACAGACGACTCAGCGGTGGCGCGGAAAGCAGTGTCATTCCAACCTTGATTGAAGGGTGACGATTGTCAATGGCGAATAATGAACCCGGTCTCCTCGTCAATGGACAGCCGGGCACAGGATACGCAGGGGACTCCACAGCGGTACTTTCCGGCGCCGCCCCCGAGGACAGCGGCGACCAATCAAACCCGCCAACGACACGGGCGGCTCGCGCACAAGCCGAGGTGGATGGCGGACGGAGGAACACTCCGACGCTGTTCCCCGATGACTTCGTCGTACGGCTAGGGAGGCGGACCAATTGCGAATCGCGATAGTTGGCTGCGGTCCCCGCGGGTTATCCGCATTTGAGCGGATTATCAGTCACGCGCGACAGGAAGGACCGCCGATCGAGCTCCTGATCATCGAGCCGGGTGAACTCGGGGTGGGCATTCATCAACCAGACCTACCGAACTACCTGTTACTCAACACCATTGCCTCACAACTCACAATCTTTTCAGACCCACAAATGGTACCAGGGGCGCCGGTTACCCGCGGACCCAGCCTCTACCAGTGGTGCCAGGCCGGCCAGCAGAGCGTGCGATTCGACGATTTTCTACCGCGTTGCCTACTAGGGCAATATTTGCAATGGGCTACCAACGAATTGATCGCTGGGGCACCTCCGCGATTGACCATCGTCCACCTATCAACCGTCGTAAATGATCTACGGGCGAACGTGGGCAATGGCGTCAGCCTCACCCTGGCGAACGGGACCGACGAGACTGTGGATCTCGCCATCGTGACAACCGGCCACGGCATCGTCGAATCACTCGACCACATCACGCCCGACTTCGTCGGGTCGCCGTACCCACTACCTAGCAATGTCGACCGGATTCGGCCGGGCGCCACCGTGGCTGTACTCGGAACTGGGCTCACGGCGATGGACGTCATTGCCGCATTGACGATTGGGCGAGGCGGGGCGTTCAGCGATGGTCGCTATGTACCGTCCGGGACCGAGCCGCGGATCATACTGGCAAACCGATCGGGCTGGCTACCCTGCGCACGGCCCGCAACGACCAGCAATCGGCAGGCCGCACCCGCCAAATATTTCACGGCGAGCGCCGTGGCCCAGTTACGGACGTCAGCGCCAGATGGGAAACTGGATTTCCACCAGGACATCGAACCGCTCGTTCATCGTGAGGCGTTATATCGACTGGGTGCGGCCACACAGTCGGAGATCGATACGGTCGAGCAGTTGCTCAGGCCACAACACGAGACGTGGGTCGACTATTCGGAATACTGCAACGCGGTCGTGAGTCGCGCGCAACGCGATCTGCAGGAGGCCGAGCGAGGCCTTGGAGACAGCGTAGTGAAGGAAGCCCTGGAGATTCTGCGTGACCATCGAGATACGCTGCGCGCGGCGGTGGATGCGCCTGGGCTGACACTGGAATCCCAGCGGTATT
>CAVOFW010000009.1:0-21844 GCA_963695045.1 uncultured Actinomycetota bacterium | reverse complement strand
GGGCGTGCCCTGCACCCACGGGCTGATCAGCGGCAGCAGGTCATCGATGGTGTCGTAGTCGGCCGCGGTCTCGCCCGGCAGCAGCCGGAACTCCCAGCGGTAGCGGGTCTGGCCGATCCGCATGAACGTCGCGGCCCGGTGGGGGTCGCAGACCTGGTGGACACCGTCCCACTGGTCGCAGGTCGGCGGTGGTGGCGATGTCGATGACGAGCCAGCGCTGCTCGAACGTGAGGTCCTGCATGGTCGAGCCGATGGCCGCGCGGACGATGCTGTTGGCTCCGTCGCAGCCGAGGACGTAGCCGGCCAGCAGGGATTCGGGCCGGCCGGTGAGCCGGTCGGTGAAGTCGACCTGCACCCGTCCCTGGCCGTCCTGGGCGACGTCGGTGACCTCGACGTTTCCGCGCAGGCCGACCGTGGTCTGGTCCTTGAGGTTGGTCCGCAACAGGTGCTCGAGTTCCGGCTGGTCGAACATGTTCGCCCTGCGGGTGCCCGTGCCTTCCTTCGTCGCCGGCGCGGTCGAGCACGGCGAAGACCCGGTGGTTCCGGTCGATCAGCTGCAGGCCGCGGGTGGGACGCGAGACGGCGGCGAACTGCTCGGCGATGCCCAGTCGCGCGAGGATGCGGTAGATCTCGTCGTCCAGGTGCACGGCCCGCGGCTGGGGGTAGACACCCTCCCAGCGGTCCAGGACCAGGCAGTCGACGCCGTACTGGCCGAGCAGGGTGGCGGCGGTGAGCCCGACCGGGCCGGCGCCGACGATGATCACCGGGATCGGATCGGTGCGGGTGCGCTGGGTGCGGCTCATCGGAGGCCTGCCGAACGCGAGGATGAGGAAGGCGAGGGTGGTCAGGCCGAGGACGATTGCCGGCACCAGTTCGCGCGGGCCGTCGCCGCTGCGGAGGTGCACGACCACTGCTCCGCCGAGCAGCAGCAGCAGCCCCGCCGCGGCCAGTGCGCCGATCACCGGCACCAGCGCCCCGACCAGCAGGCCGAGGACACCGAGGATCTCCAGGATTCCGATCCGCCGGTACGCCGCGACGCTCATGCCGACGTGGGCGGCCCTGGCGCGCATGGCGGGCACGGCAGCGAGTTTCGCGGCGCCGGCCGCCGCGAAGGCGACGACGAGGACGCCGGCGAGGATGGTGGTTGCGTTCATGACAGCTCCTGGTGATCAGCCAATGGAGGGATGGCGAGTGTGTGACGTGCGGGTCTGCGACTGGGCGGGGCGGTGCGGCCGGGCTGCGGTTCAGTTCGACCGCGCACCTCCGCGCGCCAGCCGATCGAGAACCTGGTCGAGCGTTTCCTTGACCGGGGTCTCGTCGGCGCCCTCGGCCAGCGGAACGACGACGACGACGGCGCCGTCCTCGACGACTCCTCGAACACCGGTGACGCCGGGCACGCCGCGCAGCGCCTCGGTGACGGCGTCGCGGGCGGCCACGGCCCGCAGGGCCGGTTTGAACGCCTTCCCGACATGGGTCACCGGCAGGGCGTCGAGAATCGGTCACCGCCCTGGGTGCCGCGGCCTGCTCCGGGACGTGGTCGCGGGCCCAGTCCCGCAGCTCCTGGGATGTCGTGACGGCTCCCGGGGCGAGGGTGACGAACGCGACGGGTACCTCACCGGAGTGGATGTCGGGTCGGCCGACGGCCTGCGCTGCCGGTCACCGCGGGGTGGGCCAGCAGGGTGTTCTCGATGACGGCGGGGTCGATGTTGTGGCCGCCGCGGATGATCAGGTCCTTCGCCCGGCCGACGAGATAGACGAAGCCGTCGTCGAGCCGGGCGAGGTCGCCGGTGTCCAGCCACCCGTCGCGCACCTTGCCCAGGTCGTCCAGCAGCGGTCCGTCCGGGCCGCGACCGGTGACGTAGCCGGGGAACACGGTCGGGCCCTTGATCGCCAGCGTCCCGACCTGTCCCGGCGTGCAGGTCCACCCACCGCCCAGTCGGCATCGACCCCGACGACCTTCATCTGCACGTAGGGCAGGCGCTGCCCGACGGCGCCGGGACGGGAGTGGTCGGGGAAGCCCAGCGTGCTGGCGCAGGTGGCCTCGGTGAGTCCGTAGCCCTCGACCAGCGCGATGCCGGTGGTGGACTCGAAGCTCTCCCGGACCGCGGGCGGCAGCGGTGAGGCGCCGACGAAGGCCACCCGCAGGCTGCTGATGTCGGCGTCGACCGGGCGAGCGGCGAGGGCGGCGTACACGGTGGGCACGGCGCTCATCGCGGTGACCCGGTAGTGCTGGACCAGCTTCCAGAAGTTGGGCGAACAGCGCGGGGTCGCGGTAGCCCTGGGGTCCCGCCCAGACGACACGGTGGCCGTTGAACAGCGGCGCCAGCAGGGTCACGACCAGCGCGTTGACGTGGAACAGCGGAAGGGCCGCGAACAGCACCGTGTCGTGGTTGTGCAGCAGGCCGTTGGCGGCGATCATCCACGCGTCGCTGACCTCGTTGGCGTGGGTGTGCGCGGCCAGCTTCGGCGTCCCCGTCGTGCCACCGGTGTGGAACACCGCGGCGACCTCCGATGCGGACGGCAGGTCACCGATGAAGGCGTCATTCGGTTGCCCTTCGGCGGCCGTCGCCAGGTAGGCGACGTGCACACCGTCGATGACCGGCAGTGGTTCCGGGTCCGGGCCCGCCGCGCGGTGGGTCGCAGGACCAGCAGCGCATCCACGTCGCCCGCCGCGGCAAGTTCCGTGGCCGTGCTGAAGACGTCGGGGGCGAGTTCGGGCCCGGCGGCGACCAGGACCCGTGCGCCGGACCGGTGCAGCAGCTCCTGGACGGTCTCCTTGGTGA
This sequence comes from uncultured Actinomycetota bacterium, assembly GCA_963695045.1. Taxonomy (GTDB): domain Bacteria; phylum Actinomycetota; class Actinomycetes; order Mycobacteriales; family Nakamurellaceae; genus Nakamurella. The sequence goes on along the minus strand of CAVOFW010000009.1, from coordinate 19,061 downwards.
GGCCGCCGTTGACCGGCGCGGCGATCCCGGCCAGCTCGGCGGCCAGCGTCGCGGTGACCAGTTCGTCGCAGTTCGGGGCCAGCAGCGCGACCGCGTCGCCGCGGCGGACACCGTGGGCGTGGAACACGTTGGCGTAGGCGTGCACGTCGGCGAGCAGCCCGGCGAAGGTCCGCTCGGCCGGGTGCTCGAACCGTGCCGCATCGGGCAGGACGGACAGCGCCACCCGGTCCGGCCACAACCGCGGCGGCCCGCGCGAGCAGGTCGTAGGTGGTGCCGGGCAGACCACGGTCGGCCAGCGGCACGGCCTCGATCGCTGCCAGGTCACCCGGCCCGTCGAACACGGGCCACAGGAGGTCGCTCATCACGTCCCCCGAACGACTGTGCGCTGCCGGCCGAGGTCGATCGCCGCCGTCGTCGGTGCCGATGGTGATCTCGACGACGTCGCCGTCCTTGAGGTACTTCGGGTTCTTGGCCTGGCTGTTGAAGAACAGCTTCCATTTGGTCGCGGCCGGCAGCAGTGAGCTGATGAGCTGCACCGGTTTCGCCGGCGCGCTCAACGCGGTCCCCACCGGGGTGCCGGTCAGCAGCAGGTCGCCCGGGTCGAGCCGCTGGAACCGGCTCAACGCGACCAGCGCCTCGCAGCGGCGAGAAGATCATGTCCGGGTCGACCAGGGCGTCCTGACGGATCTCCCCGTTCACCCACAGCCGCAGCCGGAGGTCGCCGAACCGCTTGAGCTCGTTCTCGTCCAGCAGCACCAGCGCCGGCCCGACGGGGGTGAAGGTCGGGTAGGACTTGGACTCGAAGAACTGGGTCTTCGGCAATTGCACGTCGCGGGCGGACACGTCGTTGGTCACGACCAGGCCGGCGACGAACGTCGCCCAATTGTCGGCCGTGACCTGGGTGCCGACCGGCAGCTCGCGGCCGATCACCACGCCGACCTCGACCTCATAGTCCAGAAAGCGCACGTGGCCGGGACGGACGATGTCGTCGTAGGGGCCGCTGATCGAGCCGGAGGTCTTGCGGAAGAACGTCAGCGGGATGGTCTCGGGCTTCAACCCCGCGTCCTTGACGTGGCTGGCGTAGTTGGTCATCTGCGCGACGACCCGGCAGGGCGCGGTCACCGGGGACACCAAGTCCAGGGTGGCCGGGTCGACGGTCTGCTTGCTCGACCGGGCAGCCTCGATCTTCTCGGGCTCGGCGAGGAGCTCACCGGTGGTCGTCGCGTCGGTCTCGATGCGGGCGGCACCGTCGCCGGTGTCGACCCACCAGGCGTCGGCGGTGCGGAGGATGGTGGTGCTCATGAGGTGGCCATTTTCAGCATGCCGCGGAGGCGGGAGAGGTCGAACTCGTTGTCGTCACGCAGGGCGGTGACCATCGAGGTCAGCTCGCGAAGGGACTCGCGTCCGGGTGAGATGCCCATGAAGTCCTTGGAGGCAGGTGGCCCCCACTGGGCGAGCCCGGACGCCGTCATCGGCGACCAACCGGGCTCCAGGGTGCAGTCAAAGCGGTCGCCGTCGGTGAAGTGCTCGACCAGCAGGCCGTCGGGGTCGCGCCAGTAGTCGAAGATCTGGCTGCCCTCGATGTGCCGGCCGATCCCCCAGGAGCGGTGGAAGCCGCGGTCCCGGAGGTACTCGCCACCGGCGGCCAGCGCGTCGATGTCCGCGACCTGGAACGCCGAGTGCACGTAACGGTTCCGCGGACCGAGCGTCATCGCCAGCGTGTGGTGGTCGGTCGGGGTCGAGCCCTGGTCGCAGCGGATGAAGCTCATGGTGGGGCCACGCTCGCGCTGGCCCTGGTAGTACTTGAAGTCGCTGACGATCAGACCCAGGTGCTGCAGGTACCAGTTCAGGGTCTGGACGTAGGTGGTGGATTGCAGCACGACGTGTCCCAGGCGCTGAACCTTGGCCGGTTCGCGCGGGGGACGCTGGGTCGCGTTGCTGCGTGCCACGTCGTGCCCGGCGTTCACGGTCTGCGCCGGCTGGCTCGGCAGTGCGGCCAGCTCGTGGGTACCGTTCACCACGCGGACCAGCACCCCGCTCGGGTCGGTCAGATCGACCGTGATCCCGCCCAGGCTGTCCGGAAGCTTCGCTGACCGCGGCGCCGGTCGCGTCGGCGAGCCGCAGGACGTCGGTGGGGTCGGCGGCCCGGAACGCGGCGCCCAGGTACGTCGACCGCGGTCCCCGGCGCACGATCACACAGGGTGCGCCGCTATCGGTCCCGCGCAGCTGCAGCTCGTCCGCCGTCCGACTCACCGTGGTGAAACCGAACGCGTGGGCAAACCTCTCCGAGCCGGCCAGGTCCGGCTTCTGGAACTCGAGCCAGGCCAGGTCCTGCGACCTTGATCGTCGGGTTGGTTGCCCGGCCGGGGTGCTCCCCGCGGAGCGCTCCCTGTTCGCTGTGCAAGTCGTTGTGAGTCCCGTGATGGGTGGTCATCGGCTGTTCCTCTCTGTCTATGTTGACGAAATCATCACTCATGACGCGTGTCGTCAGTCAAGAGCTAATGAGGAATTCGTCAGTTCTGACTGGACGCGCTACGATGACCGAACTACCGAACGCCGCGGCCAGCGAGGAGACGCATGAGCGAGACACCGAGTCCGACGGAAAACCGGCTGGACCGGCGCAAGGCCCGGACCCGAGCGGCCCTCATCCGAGCGGCGCAAACCCTCATCGCACAAGGCCGGACGAACGTGCCGATCCTGGAGATCACCCAGGCCGCCGACGTGGGCATGGGGTCGTTCTACAACCACTTCGAGACCAAGGAACAGCTCTACGAGGCCGCCTACGAGTCCGTGATAGACGCCTACGGCCAGCTGCTCGACCACGTCACCGCCGGCATCGAGGACCCCGCCGAGGTGTTCGCCAGCAGCTTCCGGCTCACCGGGCGCCTCCACCGGCGCGAACCCGAACTCAGCCGCGTCCTGCTCAACAACATTCCCCGCCTGCTCAGCGCCGACGACGGCCTGGCACCCCGCGCTCGACGTGACATCACGGCCGCCGTCGACGCCGGCCGATTCGACGTGGCCGATGTCGACATCGCGGTCACCATTGCCGCCGGGGCGCTCCTCGCCCTCGGCCAACTGCTCCACGACCAGCCAGACCGCGACGTCGAACAGACCACCGACCAGATGACCGAGGACCTGCTGCGCATGTTCGGCCTACCGCGCCGCCAGGCGCACCGCATCTGCACCAAACCGCTACCCGACCTGGACGCAGCCCGCGGCGACGGCTCCGCCGCCTGACCGTCCGGCAGGAGGCTCTGGAGCCCGCCTGACATTGTGCCGGTAGCTATTGGCCAACACGAGGGGCGGCTGCACCCACAACGCCTGGCATGACACGGGTCAGCGCATGCCCATCTCGACAATCTCGAGCAGCCTGTCGATCACGGCTTGCCGCTGTTCGACTCCAAGGTGACCGAGATGCCCCTCGTTGAGCAGGGTTGCCAGGCCGTGCACCGCGGACCAGGCGGCAATGTCGCTGTTCGGGCGTCGACCCGCGTCCAGCGTGCCGACCCGCACCATGTCGTCCAAACAGCACCCGAGTAGGCGAAAAGGGTCCGACTCCTTGCCCTCTCCGGCCGAGGAGTCGGCTCGATTCGTCGTCGCCCGGTTCGGTACGGAAGGCCACGGCGAACCAGCCGGGCTCATCGATCGCGAATTCCAGGTAAGCGGCACCCGTCGCGCGAAGTCGTGCACGTGCCCCTTCGGCCGGCGGCAGGTCCTCGTCGACCTTCCCCTGTGCGGTACGCATGCGATGTGTGAGTTCAGCGGCCGCGACGTCGGCGATCGCGGCCAGCAGCGCGTCCCGATCGGCATAGTGCCGGTACGCCGCTGAATTGCTGACACCCGACCGGCGCTGGACCTCTCGGATCGATACCACATCGGGCCCGCCCGTCCTGGCGATCTCAACGCCGTGGCGCAGCAGGTCCTCGCGGAGGCCGCCCTTGCGTCGTCCATCGCCCCTGTCTGCGTCTCCGGTCACCCACCCATGGTCGCATGTTGACACCGCTAACTGGTGGGTGGCAGGCTGCCGATGTTGACACTGCTAACACAAGGTTGAAGGGTGGCACCGGTGATCACCAGCCCAACGCGACTCCACGACTACGGGCCGTGGGGGTTCGTCACCGGCGCGACCGAGGGCATCGGCCGGGCCATTGCGGTCGAGCTCGGTCGAGCGGGCTTCAATCTGGTCCTTGTCGCCCGCCGGCCAGCGGCGCTGGACACCGTTGCCGAACTCGTTGACCAACCAATTCGACGTCGAAACGCTCTGCTTGGCAGAGGATCTCGCCGAGCCAGCGGCTGTCGAGCGGATTGCCGAACGGACTGCACATCTGGATATCGGCCTTGCGGTGATGGCTGCCGGGTTCGGGTCGGTCGGCGAGTTCGTGCAGTCGGACCTGAACACCGAGCTCGACATGATCGCGGTCAACGTGTCCGCGGTGACGGCCCTTGCGCACCTGTTCGCCCGGCGACTGGTCGCCCGGGGACGCGGCGGCATGGTCCTGTTCAGTTCCATCGTGGGCTGGCAGGGCACACCCTTACAGGCGAACTACGCCGCCACTAAGGCGTACGTCCAGGTTTTTGCTGAAGGGCTGCACGCCGAACTGTCCGATGACGGAGTTCACGTCCTTGCCGTTGCGCCAGGACCGGTACGCAGTGGGTTCGCGGTGCGCGCGGGAATGACGATGGGGGCGGCGGCAGAACCGGAAGGCGTTGCGCGGCAGGCCCTTGCCGCACTCGGGCGACGGGCGACGCTGATCCCGGGTGTCGGCACAAAGACCCGCACCTACGCCTTATGGAGTCTGCCGCGCTCCGCTCGATCAAGGATCATGCGCTCGGTAATCAACGGCATGCGGAACGAGCCAGAACCGACGAGATAGGGGGCGGGCCGGCGGAGTGAGGTAACTCGGGTCCCTCCGTTTGGGTGATGTTGAAGACCGGGACAGCGGTGAAGCCAGTGACAATCGTCCGGCTGGTCTTGCTCCCGTCAGTGTCTTCTTCTTCGATGCGGCGTGTTCGTGGGGCGAGGATCCAGATGGCACGTTCGCCTTTGATCACCTTCCGGCCGTGTTCCTTGTCCCATTGGCGGAAGGACATCATGTGGATGTCGTCCAGCAGTTCGGGTCGCTGTTGCGCTCGTTCTTGGAGCTGCAGGAGGGCGAGCAGACGATTGTTGGCCGACCACCGGCGGAGTCCATCGGTGGACATGGCGTCAAGCCACTGCTCGATACGGCCGGACTGGGCGATCTGCTCAACCGCAGAATGGAGGTCCTGAAGGATCACTGCTGTCCGCTCATCCCCTCGGATGTCGGCGTACCGACCGGTGCCAAGTTCCATCGGCTCCGGAGTCGCGTTGGACGAATCCGCTTGCTGGGAAAGAACTGCTGCTGATCTCCGTTGGGGTGCGCCGTTGCCGATCGGGCTCGCGGACGCGTTTCGGACGTGACGGTGACTGACGCGTTTGCAGCGGCGACCGCCCGCCGCTATCGAACTGCACAAGATTCGACCACTCCTTCGGTGAGCGACCCGTTGGCGGCTCAGGATCGGCGGGGACCCAGTAGGTCAAATCCTCATGTAGTTACGGTGTGGTTTTGCGCCGTATTTATGGCGCTTGCCCCGGTTGCCGACGATTGGGCGCAGATGCTCCGAGACATCCCACGACCGGTCACATCACGAGAAGAAGACATGCATCGTTGGCGTATTGCCCTGCGGATACCAACCAATCCTGCGAGGCAACCCCGGACACCGAGAATCTAGCGACCGGCGATGACGACAGCGATAGGGTTGCAGGAGAACCGGTTTGAGGTTCGGGGCGATCACCGAGGCGCAGCATGCCCGTCGATGTAGCTCGATGACCGCCTGCGCCATCGCGGGTCAGGTCGGCGGCGCGATCTTGGATGTCGACCCAACTTGATGTTGGCCGTGCCCACGTCTGAGGAACCCCGGCACAGCCGATCTCACGCATCTCCGCCAGCAACAGATGGCAGGCGGTGGCCCGCAACAGACTTTCCAACCCGGAGGGACGCTGTGACCGGGCGCGGTCCAGACCTTCACGGTCGACCAGGACGGTTCGGGCTTGATCGACCGCCGCAAGGACGTGGTCCCGGGAGCTGCGCCGGCACCGGAAGCAGTTGGGCGGGCGCGTTCTGGTGCGTCTCCGACGACGGCCAAGGTGAATGGTGATCAGGACGGTTGCCGTCACGCAAGCGGGCGGCCAGCAGCACGCCGACGAGGACGCCGGTCCACTCCCGGGCCGGACAATCATTGACGGGGGGTCGGCGAATGACCGAAGCTACTCCGCTGTGGTCCTCCGAGCGGTAGTCCTCGATCGCTGTTCGGGCCTGGTTCAGGTCTGCCATGAATGGTTGACCTGAGAGTGCTGCTGTCAGACACGTCTGGAGTGGTTCCACGAGATGAGACAAGTGAGCGGGCTGCAGCGTGAGGTCCGAGCGGAATTGTGGATGGCCGCCGAATGTCGCTATTTCTTCAGCGAAGTTTTCCAGGTGTTTGGTCAGTCGGCTGGCTAAATCCCGCGCTGGTTCCAGGTCGGCTGCCGCACGCATGGCCGATCGCCGCAGAACGGTCCACCGCGCTGACTTACGGGCTGCGGCGAGCTGTTGGGCGAGCAGCTGCAGCGTGGTACGAGCCGGCGAACACCGGCGGTTGGGCGGCACCGATCAAGACGCAGATTTGCCAGGACACCGCAGCGACCAGGATGATCCGCGCGATTTGGGGACCGTCGCGTCGTGGTATCGAACGCCACGGAGATGGGCGTGCCCGGACCATGGGTTCCGTTCCTTTCAGGTGGATTTTTGGAGTTCGCATTCTTGGGCAGGCCACGACCGTCCGCCGCGGCACCGCAGGTGACGGCGGTCGGTTCGGCTGAACGATCCTAGGGTTGTGGGCTGGTCACGACCGGTGCGTGCCACTTGAACTTCAGTGCGAGTAGTCGGAATCCGCAGATGCCTGCGGCCGCAACAGCCTGGATCGCGGTGTTGCTGTGGCCGAATGAGTAGGCCACCGCGACCAGAACGGAGCCCGCGACCGCGGGAATGGCGTACAGCCCGGAGTCCTTGCGCAGCACGGACGGGGTCTGCCCGGCCAGGACGTCACGCAGGATGCCGCCACCGACTCCGGTGATGGTGCCGAGGAGGACCGCCGCCATTGGCGGGATGCCGGCGGCGGCCGCCTTCGTGGTCGCCGTGGCACAGAAAACACCGAGCCCGATCGCGTCGAACAGTTGCACGGTGCGTCCCATCCGTGCCACCCGAGGGTGGAAGAAGAAGGTGAGGACAGCGGCGGCGAGTGGCAGCAGCAATGACCAGGGATCGGTCAGTGCCGCAGGTGGGAGGTCGCCGATGAGGACATCCCGGATGACACCACCACCGACCGCGGTCACAGTGGCCAGTACCGCCATGCCGACGATGTCGAACCTCTCGCGGACCGCCAGTAGGGCACCGGACAGCGCGAACGCGAAGACCCCGATCAGGATCAACGTGGTCTCGACGATTTCGGTGGCGGGCATGACGTCTTCCTGGGCGTGTGGGGGTGGGTTGAACCCGTTCGTCGTGTGATGGCAGGCGCTGACGCCGGACATGGTCTGTGCTGCCGGCTCCACGAGCACCTCACCCGGCTGGTCACTGGTGCGTCATCGGCGACTGGTGGTCACCCATTCCGGGCGGCTGGATCCCCGTGGTACCAGCGGGACCCGGTAGTGCCCTGGTGTCGCCGACATGACGACCTGGTCGGTCACTCCCTGGTAGGTGCCGCTGGGGGTGTCGGCGTGGAACAGCTCCGGTGGCAGGTAGGCGTGTTCGCCGGTGGTGCTGCCGACGGCCTGGGCGTAGCTCTTGTCGAACATGCCCATCTGCAGCAACCAGATCGACAACCGAGCGAGGGAGAGGTGGATCCGGTAGCTGCCGCCCTCGACCGCGCGGCGTCGCAGTGTGGCCGTCACTGCCATCGCGGCGAGCCAGGACATGGCGTAGTCGTTGACCACGAAGATCTCGGTGAGTGCCGGCTTCTCGACAGTGCCCTCGCGGGCGAGGATTCCGCTGACCCCACCGGCGTTCTGGTCGAACCCGGTCCGGTCGGCCCAGGGCCCGGTCGGCCCGTAGAGGGACATGTCGACGTGAATGATCCCGGGCCGGATCTCGGCGAGGTCCTCGGCGGTGAGACCGAACCGGTCGAGGTAACCGGGCCGCCGGTTCGCGAAGAAGATGTCCGCCCCGGTCACCAGGTCACGGAGCTCCGCCATCCCCTTCGGCTGGGCGAAATCGATGGTGGCGGAGCGCATGCCGACGCTGGAGGTGTAGTACACGGTGTCGATCTCGTAATCCAGCGGGCGCCAGACGTTGAGGACGTCGGCACCGTGATACGCCAGGGCGCGGCCCAGTCCGGCGCCGGCGATGACGTGCCCCAGGCCCAGGGCCCGGACACCGTCCAGCGGTGTCCGGGGGTTGGGCGTGAATGGTTCCGGGGCGGAGTCGGCGATCTTCTCGATCGTGACCAGCGGCATTCCGGCCAGGTGCCGGAACTGGTCCAGTTCCAGGAATTCCTCGGTGCTGCGCACCACGGTGGCCTGCAGGCCGTGCCGGTTGGCCTGTTCTTCCAGGTCGAAGGAGTTCCAGGTGCGGGTGACCGCTTCGATCGCCAGGTAGTTGTCGGCGCAGTCCAGAAACGCCAGGGCCCGGGTTTTCGCCTTCGGGTAGGTGTTCAGCAGCTGGATCCACCGACCGTCCCCGGTCGGGTACATGTAGGTCGGCATGAACGGGTTCGTCGGGTCCCCCGGCGCACCCGGGGGATAGCCGTTGAGTAGTTCCCATTGCTGGTCGTAGAACGGGCACAGCCGGTGCGGCACCCGCCGCAGGTCCAGGGACAGGTCCTGCCCCTGACCGGTGCGGTACCGCCACAGATCCGCGACCGCAACAGCTTTCGCCATCAATGCGACTCCGCCCATGGTGGCCAGCGGCCACGGGCTTTTCAGGATGGGATCCTTCCCGGTGAAGACCACCGACCCGCCGGCCGATGCGGCGGTCAGCCCCACCGTGGCAAGAACCTGGCCGAGTTCCCGATGCGGGTCCAGCACGTCATCGGAGGTCAGCGGTGCGGCCAGCACCTGCCGGATCCGTTCGTCGATCACCGAGGTCGAGTCCGGGCCGGTCATTTCTGTGCTCGTCACCGTCCTTCGTCCTTTCTACGCGTCGGCTCGGTCTGCCGGACGGACCCTTACTGATATGCAGTGGTTGGTCAGGCCGTGGCTTGCGGACCGCGGCCGCCGACGCTTTGGCGATGGCGCTGTCGAACATGGACGGCACGATGTAGTTCGCGTTCATTCGGTCGGGGTGCACGCAGTTCGCGGCCGCGGTGGCGTGGCGGCGGACCGCAGGACATCGGCGTAATGATCAGCGGTGGGTGGGCAGGCGCGGCCGGTGGAACCGGTTGGTGACCGGTTCCAGCAGCCAATCGAAGGGGGTCGTCCATGTCGCGGGCACCCCGTTCGTGTGCGAGTCAGGTCAGGCCGTGGCGCTTGGTACTGCGGTGGTGACGCTGAACCCGGCGATGAATTCCGGGATGGGCCGGTAGTACCGGTAGGTGATGTCGTAGGGGCCGACGGTGGACAGCGCGGCGTAGGCGGCGATCCAGTTCCGGATCTCCTGCCCGGACTGCCCGCCCTGTTCCTTGATCGAGTCGTTGGTGTACTCGTCGATCGCGTCCAGGTCGTTCGCGGCCAGCTGGTCCAGGAAGGTGTTGTCCCAGTCCGGGTTCAGCGCCTTGAGGTTGCCCTCGCCGGCGGCGAACCGCTTCGCGGCGTCGATGACGTTGGCCCGCCGCTTCGCGGTGGCCTCCGCGGTGGGGTGCCGGCCGGCGATCAGGCCCTCGACGACGTGCGCCGGCGCGGTTTCCAGGGTCGGCACCGGGGGTTCGTGGGACAGCCCGCCGGACCCGATGAGCAGCACCCGTTTGTCCAGCCCGGACAGGTACTGCCCGAGGGCCTCCCCGAGGGCCCGGACCCGGTTGACCGGGGTGAACGGCGGGGCGACGGAGTTGATGAAGAACGGCACCACCGGCACCGCGGTCAGCCCGCCGAAGAGGATCTCCAGGGGCTGCACCATGCCGTGGTCGACCTCCATCCGCAGCGACACCGCCAGATCCACCCCGGAATCCAACGCGGCTTGGGCGAGTCCTTCGGCGATGTCCCGCGGGACGTCGAGAGGCCCTGGGGTGGAACCGAAGTCGCCGATCGAGGTGGCGGCGAGTCCGATGCAGAACTGCGGCATCAGCTCGTAGAAGAAGCCGTTGTAATGGTCGGGGCCGAAGACGACGACCAGTTCCGGGTCGTACTCGGCTGATGAACTTGCGGGCGGCGGCGAACGCGGTTTCGACGTCCGCGGCCAGTTCAGCCGGCGGCTGCGACAGTTCCAGCAACGGGCTGTGCGACATCGCGACCAGGGCGAGCGTCATGGTGATCTCCAGGAGTGAATTGAGGCGAGCTGAGGTGGATGGCGGTGGCGAGCGAGGTGGTGACAACGGAGGAGCGTGCTGGGCGAGCGCGGCGGCGGCGACGTAACGGTCGGGGCGGACGATGACGAACCCGACGGGGTGGGTGTCGAACCATGCTTGAGCCGGCCGGTGGGATCGCCGATCGACGGTGACGTCCGCCGCGGTTTCCCGCGGGTCGCCGGTCGGGGCGGCGTCCCAGTGCAGCTGGGTGGACGGCCGGATGCTGATCAGCTTCACACCCGAGCCTGGTCAGGGTGTTCAAGGAGTTCTGCGTCGAACACGTGGCGGGGGTCGTTGCCCCAGACCAGCACCGAGAACCACGGCCCGAGAACATCATCCAGCAGCACGTTCCTCTCGGTGCGGGTGTCGACGCGGGGTTGCGGGAACATCGACCCGACCGGCTGACCCGCTGCGGCGGGCCCGACCGCCTCGACGAGGGCGCCGACGTGGAACCGGGGTTTGGGCTTGTACCGGCCCTCGGCGATCCACTTCTTCGCCGCGGGCACCAGATTCAGCGCGGCGGCGATCTTGTCCCGGGTGCCGGCGACGGCCTTGTTCGTCGGGGACAGGATGCGGCCCATCGCGACGGACACGTCGATCATCGCCTTGGCGTGGTCGCGGCGTTCGGTGTCGTAGGTGTCCAGCAGGGCGTCGTCGGCGATGCCGCGGAGGACCGCGGTGAGTTTCCAGGCCAGGTTGGTGGCGTCCCGGACCCCGGAGTTGTAGCCCTGGCCCTGCCAGACCGGCATCAGGTGGGCGGCGTCCCCGGCGATCAGCACGTGGCCCTTGCGGAACGCGCCGGCGATCCGGGCGTGCAGGGTGTAGACGCGTTGCCGGATGAAGTCCAGCCCGGCCGGGTCCGGCACGTGCCGGGCCAGCAGCTGGTGCACGAACAGCGGGTCGGCGACCTGCTCGTCGGTTTCGTGGTCGAAGATCATGAACTCGAACCGGCGGACACCGTGCGGCAGCCCGATGGACACGAACGGGCGGACCGGGTCGGCGCCGAGGTAGGCGTTCGGGGTGCCCAGCGGGTCGTTTCGGACGTCGATGACCAGGAACCGGGTCGGTGAGGACTGCCCCTCGAAGCTCACGCCCATCGACTTGCGGGTGATGCTGCGGCCGCCGTCGCATCCGACGAGATACCTTGCGCGGATGGTCTTCTGGGTGCCGTCGGCGAGTTCGACGGTCGCGGTGACCCCGTCGGCGTCGTCGACATAGCCGAGCAGGGTGTGCGAGAACTGGACGTCGACATGGTCGAACCGGGACAACCCCTTGAGGAGTTCGGCGTCCACCAGCGGCTGGATGAACCCGTTCCGCCGGGACCAGCCGAAGTCCTGGGCGCCGGGTGCGACGTTCGCCAGCACCTGGCCCTTGCCGTTGACCATCCGCATGATGTGTTGCGGGGTGGTGTGCGGCAGGACCTGCCTCGACGACGCCGGCGGTCTGGAAGGTGCGCAGCGATTCGTCGTCCAGGCCGACCCCGCGGGGGTAGTCGATCAGGGTCGTCGCCGGCGTCGGCCAGCACGGTGCTGATGCCGTACCCGCCGAGCAGGTTGGCCAGGGTGAGCCCGACCGGGCCGGCCCCGAGGATCAGCACATCGGTATCGAAAGGTTCTGCGGTGGAACCGTTCTGGGATGCGGTGGTGGAGTCATCAGGGGTCCTCGGCGTCAGTGGCGGGCAGGGTGCGGTGGGTGGGGCAGGGTCGGTGTGGTTCAGCGGTCGAGCAGGAAGTCGAGGTGGATCTTGTTGAAGGTCTCGGTGTCCTCGTACTGCGGCCAGTGACCGCAGTTCTCCATCACCGCGAGCTTCGCGCCGGGGATCAGCGAGGTGATCCGCTGCGCCTCGGTGACCGGGCCGGACGGGTCCTTCGTGGTCCACAGCACCAGGGCGGGGGCCTGGATCCGGCCGAGGGCCTCGTCGGTGAGCATGTTCCGCTTGCGGATCTCCGGGTTCTGCAACGCCATGTTCGCCTCGCAGGCCTGCAACCAGTCGGGCTGCTGGAAGATGGCCTGCCGGGTCTTGATCAGGTCGTCGGTCACCATGGTCGGGTCGGCCATCAACCACTCCAGGCGGGCCTTCACCCGGTCCCAGGACGGGTCCTTCGCCGCCTCCATGGACAGCGTGTAGAGCCGCTCCATCACCTGCGGGTTGGCCATCGTGCCGCCCATCGTGTTCAGCACGATCCGCTCCACCCGCTCCGGGTGATCGATCGCCAGCTGCGCGGTCACCCAGCCGCCGAGGGATTCCCCGGTGAAATAGGCCTTCTCGACGCCGATGGCGTCCAGGAAGGCGATCACCTGCTCGATGTAGTGCTTGACCTCCAGCGGGTGATCGGGCTTGTCGCTGTACCCGTGGCCGATGAAATCGATGGCCCAGCAGGAGAAATGCTCGGCATGCGAGCGCAGATTCCGGACGTAGGCCTCGGCGTGCCCGGTGATGCCGTGCAACATGACCAGGGTCGGCTTGCTGGTGTCCCCGGCGTGCAGGTACCGGGTCCGGTACGGGCCGGCCTGGATGAAGCCCTGGCTGAACTCCACCCCCTGCAGGTCGGACCAGACACTGGTGAACGGGCGGGGGCTGACAGAGGTCTCGGTCACGACTCACTCCAATGTGGGCTTGTGCGTTATTCGCCTTGTGGTATGCGATAAGTGAACAGCAGTGTGCGCAGAGTGTCAAGACCTCGGACGTGCCTGATTTCGGGAGCGGCGGTCTGCGAGCTGCCGGCGAGCGTAGATCGGCGCGAGTGCGTCGGCCGGCCACCAGGCGGCTGCGAGCGTGCAGGCTGGCTCAGCTCAGGAGTGCGCTGATCCGGGCGGCGCCGTCCAGCATCGCGGGGGCGGCGCCGGCCATGATGTCGTCCCGGTAGGTGATCAGGTTCAGGCAGGCGCTGGGTGCGCTGTCGCCCTGGTGGATCAGCACGGCCAGCCCGTGGGCGCCGGGTTCCACCTCGCCCCTGCTGACCGAGAAGCCCTGGGCGCGGGCCCTGGTCACCTCCGGTCGCTCACCGGGCCGGGCGGGCAGCGCCGCGAGCAGGCAGATACCGGCGGAGCCACGGCCCAGCGGGTGTCGGCTGCCGGTGCGAAAAGCCAAGTGGTACGTGCCTTTTGTCGGCGCGGCCACGGCGATGCCGACGACCTCCTCGCCCTCCCTGACCAGCAGCACCAGGGTCGATTCCAGTTCCTCGGCCAGCTCCCGCATGATCGGCATCGCGGTATCCCGCAGCGTGCTCTGCACGCCCACTGGCCAACGCGGTCAGCCCGCCGCCGGCCCGGAACCGGTTGTCCGGCCCGCGGGCGATCAGGTGGTGATCGGCCAAGGTGCCCAGCAGCCGGTGCGCGATGGTGCGGTGCACCCCGAGCTGGTCCGCCACCTCCTGCATGGTCATCCCGCCCGGGGCGGCCGCCACCATCTCCAACGCCCGGATCCCGCGGTCCAGGGTCTGTGACCCGGCGTTCTTCGTCGGCGCCGCCGGTACGGCAGCGAGGGCGGGAACGGCTTCCAGATCAGTCATATCGGTGCTCATTTCGCTTGAGGTGCGCGTGTTGCTGACCGCCGAAGCATGCCGGCGGCGGCCCATTCCGAGGCTGTTCCCGCACCTCCAGCCTAGATGAGACGAAGAAAAGCTTGACAGTTCGGCCAGCAACCAGGATGGTAATGCATCTACCGCACGGTCATGTGCGATACATCGCACACCGGTCAGGTCTACTTCCAGTCGCCACACCCACACAAAGGAGTGTCCGTGTCCAACACCCGACCCACCGCAGGCCTACCAGCTTCCGAGCCCCGCGCCCTGGGTGATCCGCAGCAGATGCGCCGGGTGCTGTTCTCCAGCTTCCTGGGCAGCGCCGTCGAGTTCTACGACTTCCTGCTCTACGGCACCGCCGCCGCGCTGGTGTTCGGTCAGCTGTTCTTCTCCGACCTCACCCCGGTCGTCGCGACCATCGCCTCGTTCGCCACCCTCGCCGTCGGCTACATCGTCCGCCCCCTCGGCGGGGTGGTCTTCGGCCACTTCGGCGACCGGATCGGCCGCAAATCCATGCTCGTGCTGACCATGAGCATCATGGGCGCGGCCAGCTTCGCGATCGGCCTGCTGCCCACCTACCAGACCATCGGCATCCTCGCCCCGATCCTGCTGATCCTGCTGCGCCTGATCCAGGGCTTCGCCGTCGGCGGCGAATGGGGCGGCGCCGCGCTGATGGCGCTGGAACACTCCGACGAGAAAAAGCGCGGCTTCTCCGCCAGCTTCGCCAACATGGGCGCCCCCGCCGGCGCCGTGCTCTCCACCGTCGTGCTGGCCATCGTCACCCTGCTCCCCGGCGACGCGTTCCTGTCCTGGGGCTGGCGGATCCCGTTCCTGCTGTCCGCCGTCCTCGTCGGCATCGGCCTCTACGTCCGGCTCAAGGTCACCGAATCACCGCTGTTCGAACAGGAAGATCATCACCGGCCGTCGCGATTGAAACTCCAGGGAAGAAGAGCCTGCCGATCATCGACGTCCTGCGCAACAACCCCACGTCCGTGCTGCTGGGCATCGGCGCCGGCCTCGGCGCGTTCGCCCTGCAGGCCCTGATGGCCACCTTCGCGCTCACCATCGGCGTCCAGGCCGGCCTGACCCGCTCCACCGTGCTCTGGCTGTTCGCCGCCGGTTCCTTCCTGCAGATCTTCGCCCTGCCCTCCTACGCCGCACTGTCCGACCGGATCGGCCGCCGCCCCGTCATGATCGCCGGCTGTATCGCCGCCATCATCGCGATCTACCCCATCCTGCTGCTCATCGCCTCCGGCAACGTCCTCGGCGTGCTCCTCGGGTTCCTCATCGCCATGCCGCTGGTCCAGGCCGCCATGTACGGACCGCTCGCCGCGTTCACCACCGAGATCTTCGCCACCGGAAACCGTTACACCGGAGCATCCCTGGGCTACCAGCTGTCCTCCACCCTCGGCGGCGGGTTCGCCCCCCTCATCGCCGCCACCCTGGTCGCCGGCACCACCGCCGGCAACGGACTGCTCCGGGTCGCCCTGTTCGCCGCCGCCGCCGCCCTGATCAGCGCCATCACCATCGCCATCGCCAAGGAATCCAGCAAGCGGAACCTGGTCGCCGCCAGCTGACACATCCCCACCAGTGGTGCCGAGGCCAGCCCCGCTCAGGGGGCCTCGGCACCCGCATGTCTGCGTCAGGGTGAGTCAGAACCCAGGGGAAGGATTGTCGACGTGCGGCCGAACTTAGGCAATCTCCGGGCAACAGCGGAAACGGTCCGGCAGTCCTCGGTCCGCCGCCGCGGCCCCGCCGTTCGAGCGATGCTGTGCCTGGCGATCCCGCTGCTCATCGGACTGCTCAGCCGCAGACGAACCTTGCCGGCCGCGTTGGGCTCATCATGGTTTGTTTGCATTTGGGTCACCTCACGGGGCCGCATAGTCCTTCTTGGGAGGATGCCTGGCTGGTGTCGGGGTGACCGGTTCGCAGGCCCGCCGGTCGGCTGGTCACTTGGTTGCGGTATCGGACCGGTAGCCGAGCCTCACGGCGATCTCGCGCACCGGCGCCGGCGACGGTACGGGCGAGTGGTTCGAGCATCTGGGTGGAGATCCGGAACCGGGGGGCCGAGAGCAGCACCGCGGCAACGGTTTCCCCGCGGCGATCTCGGACGGGGGCAGCCAGCCCGACCTCTTCCGCGGATGTCCGGCCATCGTTGACTGCATAACCCTGTTGACGCACGGTTTCCAGGATCTGCTGGTATTCGGCAACGGATTCGGGATCGTGCGCACCGGTCAGGACACGGCGATCGAACAGGCGCAGCACCTCCCCCGCAGGGAGGGCGGCGAGGAACACCTGCACGGAGGCACTGTCCGCCGAGTCGTAACGGGTGCCGATGGCTGCCGTGCGTTTGACCTGGTGGGTACTGGACCACTACGGTTTCGCTGCCGTTCCAGACCAGCAGGGCCGCGGTCTCCCCGGGTCATTCGAAAGTCGTGAACTGTTGCACGGATGGGGTGATGGGCACATGCGCAACACCATGCGTAGAGGTGTCGTCCACTCGCTCAGGACGGTGGTGCTCCTTGGGTCGTCCCGTCACGAGTCCGATCGGGCCCTCTTCGGGGACTGCCGACACGAATTACCGCCCTCATTGAGGGCCGATCTCAGCGAATTCAGGCTGTGGGTACTGTTTGGACAGCCAATTGCCGAGAGCATGCATGATGGCCAGAGCAACGACGAGGATGCCGATGCCGACGAGGATCTCAGATCCGCGATGTGCTGCCTCGGTGCCAACCTGGCCGGGCGGGGAAAGAGCGAGAATGACGGCGAACGTCCAAAAGGCGTAGTAGAGCCAGTATCTCTTGTACTGCCAGAACGCCAGCACCAGCGCTACGGCGGCGAGTGCGCTGATGGCCCAGGCAGGCAACCCGACGATCGCCAGCGGTATCGCGGCGACGGCCCCGAGTGCGGTACCGAGCGCCTTTTCCCGTATCCGTTCCCGCTTTCCCATGATGATGTAGAGCGCAAGGATCAGAATCGGCTCCGGAACCCAGTAGGGCTCGGTCCATCCCAGTGCCACGCCGATCGCCGCGGCGCCGCCCAGTGCGACGCCGGACACGATCGCCACGACGGCGGCGGCCGGGAGGGAGATCCGCTGGCCCTCGACGATCTCCGGAGCTCTGAAGCGGCGCATGAGCACGACCCCGTAGATGGTGGCTATCCCGGCGATGACGCCGTACACCACGGCGTCCTTACCCGTAGCCACCTGGGTAGCGAACGTGGCGGCGAAGGGAAGCATCAGAAGCGGCGGCAGCCATCCGAATCGCATCCCGGCGCCGGCGATGACGCCCAGGACCGCCAGCAGGGCCACCCACCACCAGTCGTATGCGGTGAACGCGCCGAGTCCTGCGGCCACCGCGACCCCGGGGGCGAGGTAGAGCATCCGGCGGGTACCGCCGATCTTGGATCCGACAACGCCGAGCAGCAGTCCGATGATCATCGCGTCGGCGCCGAACTTCCCGACCAGTGCGTCGATCAGCACCACGGGCAGGACGACAGCCACCAGTACGGCGGCGAGTACATGGCATGATCCGCCGCGCACGCGACGGCTTTCCTGGGGCGCCTGCCGGGTCCGCTTCACCCGCGGCGGTGTTCTTCGGAGCCTCGATGTTCTCAGCCTCACTCACCCTCGGCCGCCCTTCCATGGGTCCGCGCAGAAGCGCCCCGCCGCGTAAACCGTAGTGTTTTGAGTTGATTGTGCCCCTTCGTCCTGTTAGCTGCCGCGGGTCTTGCCGGGACAGGATCGGTGTCGTGGGTCTGCGCCAGGTAGTGGCTTCCGTCCCGGCAACCGCCTTGGGCATCGGTCCCCCGACGGGCGACACAGCAGGGTGCTCGGGAACCTTGGGCTCCGGGCGTAGCGTCGCGGCGGCCGGCGGCAGCCTTCTTGACGCATGTGTTGCCGGAGCCGGAACTCAGGGAGCCGATGCCTGGTCGGTCTGCAGACCTGACGCCTCTGTCGCGGATCAAGCTTGGACCTCGATCGGCTCAGCCGGTTCCAGGTCCACCGTTAGTGTTTTCGCTCTGATCCCGGCGGGCGACCCCACGCTTGGCCGCGGACGTCAGGAGCCTGATCACCAGGCCCAGCACGGCGAGATTGAGCAGCATCTGCACCGTCACGAGTAGTTGCATCCCGCCCGTTTTGGGGGTGATGTCCCCGAATCCGACCGTGGCGAACACAGTGACGGTGAAGTACAGGGCGCTGTTGTGGTCCAGCGGGACGGTGAAGGTATCGGGGTTGGCCAAGGAGTTCGAGAGGTAAACCCTTGCGAAGATCAACAGGAACAATGGAACGGTCACCGCGAGCGCCTCGATCGCGCGCACGTTCGGGTATTTGGACTTCATGATCGCGGGTAGCTGGATCCCGACCACGACACCGAATATGGCCAGCGACAGGATCAGCCAGGGCACGTCTGAATCGCGGCTCTCGCCGATTGTTGGTACCAGGTAATAGGCCGTCAGCAACACCGCGATGGTCAGCGTCACCCGGAGCAGCACGAGTATGCCGAGCTTCCACATCGCCCTGCGCGGCGGCGGGTTTGCGCTGAAGCCCGGTAAAGACGGGGACGGGGGATCGAGTTGCGTCATGGTCAAACACCATCCCGCGCGGCACCGGTTGGCGTCTAGCGCGGCGCGCGCCGACGGCGGGCGGCGGTCGCGGCCATGACGGCGGCAACCATCACCATGCTGGAAAGCACCCACTGAAACCAGCCAAGACCAACTGTGACCTCCCTTGTGAAGCAGGACAAGTACCTGAAGGGAGCCCACGAGGCAGAGGCAGCTTTCTGAGGCCTTGCCGTTGCAAGGTGACTGTCGGTCCCCCTTCGTATCCTCCCGTAAAGCCGAATCAGGAGGTCGACGATGAGGGCGTTCGTGGTGCGCTTGCCTTCTGGCGTTCGGTACTGGACAACGGACTGCGTCCGCACCCAGAAGCGGACGCGTTCTTGCAGTACGTGCGACTGGGCCGCGACGCGAGCTGAGTCGATGACCCAGGCGTACGCGACAAGCATCGCCCTGTTCTTAACATGGTGCGCCGAAATT
>CAVOFW010000008.1:0-627651 GCA_963695045.1 uncultured Actinomycetota bacterium | reverse complement strand
AATGCTGCCGGCAACCTGGGCGGCGCGGCGGCGGATCGGGCGGGCGGCGACCGTCTCCCAACGGGAGTTCGCCGCGAAGTGGCTGGGCTCGACCCGGATCAGCTGCCTCTTCGGGCCGTCGACTGCCATGTCAGCAGGGCCTATCGAGCTGTCAGGGCCGAAATTCCCTGATCCCATGGCAGTCGTCATCTCGAACCGGGCTCCCCGGGCCGTGAGATAACGGCCGGGTTGGGGTTAGTCACGACTGCTGCCCGTCGGCCGCCCGCTCCCGGCGGAGCCTTCTGGTCAGCGCCTTCGCCCGATCGACGACCAGCCGCGGACCGCCCTGCCGGAGCAGGTCCGTCATCCGCGACCACCGCCGGCCGACCGTGCTGGCCGGTGGCACCGGCCGGCGGATCATCCGCCGTTGATCCTCCGCGGCGTCCGGCGCCCGGTGCGGGTGCTCGCAGAATTCGACCAGCGGGGCCAATGCGTGGTCCCAGGTGAACCGCCCGGCGACCGCCCGCACCCGGACCCGGCACGCGGCCGCGAAATCCTCGTCGTAGCAGGCCCGGACCAGCGCCGCGGCCAGTTGCTCGACATCGCCCTGCCGGACCGCCACCCCGAGGCCCTCGTCGGCGATCAGCGCACCGAACGCGTCCCCCTCGGTGCTGATCATCGGGAGCCCCGCCCACAGGTAGTCGAGCATCCTGGTGCGGAACGAGAAGGCCGTCTCGATGTTGGCGAAGTGCGTGCTGACCCCGACGTCGGCGTCCAGCAGGTAATTCTGCCGGTCGCCGTACTCGACCCAGCCGTCGTTGAAGAAGACGTGCGTGCCGGTCAGGCCCAGCTCGTCGGCGAGCGTCCGGGCGGCCAGCGCCATCTCGTCGCCGGTGACGTCCGGATTCGGGTGCTTGGTGCCGAGGAAGAACAGCCGGATGTCGTCGTGCTCGCGGCGGACCCGGTCGACGGCGCGGATCAGGGTGACCGGGTCGAACCAGTTGTAGATCCCGCCGGCCCAGATCACCACGGTGTCGTCGACGCCGATGCCCGGCACGCTGCCCTTGATCGCGTGCCGGGTCTGGATCGGCGGCTCCGCCGTGATCCCGAACGGGCAGACGTCGATCAGCGAGCGCAGCGTGACGTCGGATCGGTAGTTCGCGATGTTCAGCCGCCCGAGCGCGGCCAGCTGACCGAGCCACAACGCCCGCTGCTGCTCGCTGGCGCAGAGGAAGAAGTCGCCGCGGGAGACCTGCTCGTTCAACACCCGGGTGGTGTGGTCGATCGTGGCGCGCTGCTCGAGCACCGACCGGTCGGCCAGCTGTTCCAGCTGCTCCAGGTGGATCGGGTCGTACAGGTCGATCACCAGGATCTGCTCCCCGGCGAGCAGCCACGGCGCGTGGTAGGACACGAAGCCCTGGAAGATCACCACGTCCGCGTCCCTGACGGCCGCGCGGAGCCGACCCCAGGACACGTACCTGCAGGTCACGCTTGGGTGGGTGTAGTCGCAGCTGGCCGTCGAGATCAGCTCGACGGTGTGCCGCCGCGCGGCCAGCGCCTCGGCGATGTGCAGCGCCCGGATCGCCGGCCCGGCCATCCGGGCGGCGAGCACGTCATCGGTGATGACCGCGATCCGCTTGGCGCCATCGGCCACGTCGCACTCCCATCGGCCGGCCCTGGGCTGCTGTCAGCCCGGCATGAATCGGCGCCTACACCGTAGAGTCTGCGACTGGTCCGCGGCTGGAGGGGCCCGGCAAGACAGAAGTCAGCACAGAAGCGGGGGCGCTCGATGCGGGTACTGGTGACCGGTGGCGCAGGATTCATCGGATCGTGCGTGGTCGATCGGCTGCTCGCCCGGGGCGACGAGGTCACGGTGCTCGATGACCTCAGTCGCGGCCGGCTGTCGAACCTGGCCGATGCCGGCGACCGGGTGCGCTTCATCCGGGGTGACGTGGTGGACCCGGGGCTGGCCGCGACGGTGGCCGCCGCCGCGCCGGAGGTGATCTTCCACCTGGCCGCGCAGATCGACGTCCGCAAGAGCGTGCAGGACCCGGCCGGCGACGCCAGGACGAACATCCTGGGCACCATCAACGTGGCCGAGGCGGCCCGCGCCGCCGGCACTCGGAAGATCGTCTTCACCTCGTCGGGCGGGTCGATCTACGGCACCCCCGCCGTGCTGCCGGTCACCGAGGAGGCGCCGATCAACCCGCTGTCGCCGTACGCGGTGTCGAAGGTCTCCGGCGAGCTGTACCTGAACGCGTTCTCCCAGCTGCATGGGCTGGCCTGCACCCACCTGGCGCTGGCGAACGTCTACGGTCCCGCGGCAGGACCCGCACGGCGAGGCGGGCGTCGTCGCGATCTTCGCCCAGCGCCTGCTGGCCGGGCAGCCCACCAAGGTCTTCGGCGACGGCGGCAACACCCGCGACTACGTCTTCGTCGGTGACGTGGCGGCGGCGTTCCTGCTGGCCGCGGGCGAGGCCGGCGACCGGCGTCGCTACAACATCGGCACCGGCGTGCAGACCAGCGACCGGGAGCTGCACTCGCTCATCGCGCGGGCGACCGGCGCTGCCGATGAGCCGGAATTGGCCCCGGCCCGGCTCGGTGACGTCCGGGATTCGTCGATCGACCCGTCGAGGGCCGGCCGAGAACTGGGCTGGGCGCCGGCGTACGACCTGGCCGCCGGGATCGGCGCGACCGTCGAGTACTTCCGCGGCCAGACTGGCTAGGAATGCCATTCATGCCCGGCACAGCGTGCGGTGAGCCGGTCACGACGGTGCGACGGTCAGCCAGCCGGGACCGGCCGGCGCAGGACGCGCGGGGCAGCGATCGTCGCCGGCGACGATGGCGCAAGCTCCGCGGTCCCGCAGCGTCGGGTCGGATCTCGGCAGCACCGGCCGTTGCGGAGGGCCGGCCAGTCCTTGCACGCCGGGGTTCTGGACCGACCGGCAGGCCAGCCCGGTGTGGACGTTCGGGTCGACGCCGATGGCGTACACGCACACCGTGTTCGAACCTGGATCCAGCGCGAGTCGGCCGAGAAGCCGTGCTGGCCGGTGACCTCAGGCGGCATCCACGTCGGAACGTGACTGGTTTCCGGTGACCACCCGAGGCCCTGCGCCCGTTCAGGTACAGATGCACCGGAGTGGACGATCCCGAGTCCGTCGGATCCAGCGCCCAGCCTTGCACTGTGACGATCGACCCGGACGCCGTCATGGAATCGACGTAGCCGATGGTGGTCCGCCCGCCGGGCCCTGCACGGTCGGGCAGCCGAGCAGGTATGCGTGCTGACGTCGACCCCGATGAGTAGACACACACGACATTGGGCCGACGGCAGCGGCCGATCGGAGAAGCCGTGCTGCCTTGAATACCGATGACGGAATTCACGTCGCCACGGGGTCGTTGGCGAGCACCGCGTAGAACCGGTCGTCGACGTAGAAGTAGACATTGGTCGACGTGGCCGGACGGTTCGGGTCGTAGGTCCAGCCCGTGATGGTGACGACCGAACCGTTGACCGTCACGGCATCGAGATTCCCGCTGGGCGGATACGGAGCAGTGACCGTTCGGCAGCCCAAGTCGCTGTGCGTGTTCGGGTCGATCCCAATCGCGTAAACGCAGACGAGGTTGACCCCGCCGCGGAGCGGGACGGTGGATCGCGTAGCCGTGCTGACCGGTGATGCCCAGGGCAGCGTTCGACGTCGTTGCGGGGCTGATCCCGCAATACCCGTCGTGCAGTTGATAGTCGACATAACATGTGCACCGCGACGACAGCGATGGCGCGTTGCGGTCGAAGGCCCACCCGGCGACGATCGCCATCTGGTTCGTCACCACCACCGAGTCGACGAAGCCGGTCGGGTCGCTGGGTGCGACCACGTTCTGCACAGCCGAGTAACGGGTTGCTCGCCCCCCGCCCGACGTTGATGGCATAGACGCAGATCGAATGCTGCCCGGCCCCCGGAGAATGGGACGGCCAGATCGAAGCCGAACTGCCCGACGACATTCAGCGCTCGCTCGACGTCCGTCCGCGGTCCGATTCGCCAGGAATCCGGTGGTTACGCGGAGGTGCCGAATGGGCCGTAGTCGTAGACGTGCACCTCGACGACACCGTTGATCGCGTCCGGGTCGAAGGCCCACCCGGTGACCCGAAACTGTTGCCCTGGCAGTGAGCACACGCATCCAGAGTCCCGTCCGGGTCGTGGCCGGCTTCACCGAGATTTGGATCCGTCGGAATGCTGGTGCACGCCAGCGCGCCGCCGCCACCGCCGGGGAACCAGGGCAGGCCGATCGGCGGAGCGTCCTGATTGTTGTTGACGAGGTTCGTTGCCGGGGGCTCCCACTTGGCGTAGAGGTCGCCCTGAGTGCTGCCCTGCACCGCCTCCGCCGCGTCGGTCGGGGCCATGCTCTCCCAGCCGGTGACGTCCAACAGACCGGACGTCGGCGCCGCGCTGCCCGACCCGCCGAAGAAGGCCATCGCTTCCCATCGCGGGTCCAGCAGCCGTTGCACCGCACCCTCCGGGTCGGTCGTCCCGGTGCTGCTGCCGTAGTTGCCCCAGCCCCACGCCGGTCGTTGCTGATAGAGGCCGATCGAATCGGTGTCGTGCGCACCATCTGCGAGCCCGAACCGGTCGTGCGGGTACTTCAGCGACAGCTTGGTGACGTTCATCCAGTACGGGCGGCCCGGCGACGGCCAGGACGAGGCCTGCACGCTCGAACCGTCGTTGGCGAGATTACGAATGGACGACTCCTGGTACATCACCATGACGGCGATGATCTGGCCCTTCGTCGAGACGCCCATGGATTTGGCGACGCCGATGGTGGTGCGGACCGCGTCCACCCCCGACGACTGCCTGGGGATCGCCGCGCCACTCTGTCCGACCGAGCAGTTGGCCGCGGCGGCGATTGCGGTCGGCGTGGTTGCTGCTGGTGACGTGGCTGTCGGCGACGCGGCGGCGGCGGCCTGGGGTGCGCCGGTCGCCAGGAGCGCGGCAAGCAGACCGGCCACAGCGACCAGTGCGCACCATTGGCGCCGTCGTGCCAGCGGGGAAAGGAACGTCATCGGGGACCTCTTCGATCTCTTCGTCAAGTTCCGCTGCCGGACCGCGGTCGCACCGTCTCCGGCGCCGATCCTCGCTGGCGAAGTCGCGAGACTCAGACGAGTTCGCAGCATAGTGTCACGGTCCGCCACCATGAGTGAGATCAATCGTCGGGCGTCGCCCGGTGGTCGGCCCCGGCCTTCGGAGCGCATGCCGACGACCATCGGACGTGGCTCCGGGTACGCATGCACCCGTGTGCGTCGTTGGATGAGCAGA
This sequence comes from uncultured Actinomycetota bacterium, assembly GCA_963695045.1. Classification (GTDB taxonomy): domain Bacteria; phylum Actinomycetota; class Actinomycetes; order Mycobacteriales; family Nakamurellaceae; genus Nakamurella. The sequence continues at coordinate 622,369 of CAVOFW010000008.1, read as the reverse complement.
ACCTTCGATACGCAGCGGCGGATCATTCCCCGAACGGGGAGCGCAGACGGCGTGGGAGCTAGGCCGCGGGGTGCTGATGATCGCGCTGATCGGCCTCGTTCAGCGCGATGGCCCGCGCCAACCGGGCGTACTTCAGCTCCAGCTCCTTGAACCGCAGGTAGGTGCTGATCGCGAAGAACCCGAACCCGACGACCAGCACGTAGAGCACCAGGTCCGCCCCGCGCCCGACCCCCAGCAGCCCGGCCACCCAGGTCACGTCGTCCGGCCGGAGCACGGCGTACGCCGCGAACGCCAGGAACACCGCCATCCCGATCTTGACGTAGGCACCACCCCGGTTGGTGCCGTGGCTGCGCAGCAGGAACAGCAGCAGGCCGACGACGCCGATGATCAGCAGGATCTTGATGACGGTCATGGTTCCCCTCGAGTGGTCGGGCCAGTCAAACAGCCGGTTAACGCCGCCGCCGCACGGCCGAGTCGAACACGATGTTCACCCCGTTGAGCAGCGACTGGCCCTTGGCAATGGAGTAGTCGGTGTACAGGATCGTCACCGGTTCCTCGACGACCCGCCAGCCCTTGACGTCGATCATCTCGACGATCTCCGGCGCGTGACCCATCCCGTTGGAGGTGATGTCCAGGCCGTCGGCGACCGTGCGGTTGAACGCGCGCAGCCCGTTGTGCGCATCGGTCAGGCCGAGCCGCCGGCCTCGCGGGCTGAGCTTCACCGCGGCCTTGAGCACCACCCGCTTCAGCGGCGGAATGTGCGCGACGTCGCCGCGAAACCGGGTGCCGACGACGATGTCGACCGGTTCGGATGCGCAGCCGCCGCACCATCCGCAGCACGTCGTCGATCTGGTGCTGGCCGTCCGCGTCGAAGGTGACGAAGAACCGTGCGCCCGGCTGCCGCCGGGCGTATTCGACCCCGGTCTGGATGGCGGCGCCCTGCCCGAGGTTGACCGGATGCCGGACCAGCCGCGCCCCGGTGCACGCGATCTGCTCCGCCGAGCCGTCGCGGCTGCCGTCATCGACGCAGACGATGTTCGGGAACGTCCGCAGCGCGTCGCCGACCACGGCGGCGATCACCGGCGCCTCGTTGTAGACCGGGACCACCAACCAGACATCGGCGTTCGCGGCGCCCACCTCCGGCTCGACCGGATCGGTCACAACGCGACCAGCGCGCTGATCATCGCGATCCCGCCGAGTCCGGCGAAGAACACGCCGCCGACCCGCCGCCGGAACCCTGTCGCGATGGCCGCGACCACGAACGGCATCATCGAGAACCCGTACCGGAACCACGGGGTGAAGAACTGATGGCTGGCCACGTAGTTCAGCACCACGTACAGGGCCGGCATGGTGGCCAGGCACGCCGCCGCGGCGGCAAGGGCGGCGAACGCCGCCCGATCGCGGAACCAGGCCGCCACGGTCAGCGCCAGCAGCGCCGCCCACACCGCGACCAGCGCGACCGTGCCGTACGAACCGATGAACTTCAGGCTCACACCGTTCGGCAGGAACTCGGTCGGCGCGGTGAACGAGAACGCCTGCGAGGCGATCTGCTCGAGGGTGAGGTGGTCGATCAGGAACTGCTGGGAGATCGGCAGCGAATCACCGGGCACCAGCGCCCGCGCGGACCGGATCGCCGACCACACCGCCAACGCCAGACCCGCGGCCAGCCCGGTCAGGGCGCCGACGCCGAGCGCCCGCAGCGTGCCGCTGCCCGTTCGCCGACCACCACGCCCGCAGCCGTTCCAGGCCCGCAGCCGTGCCGAACCCCGGACGCCGCCGTCGACGGCCAGCGGCCGAGAAGCCTCCCGGATCAGCAGGAACAGACACACCACGACCAGGCCGGCGATGTTCGTCATCTTGACGAACATCACCACCACGGCCGCCAGCGGAATCAGCCACCAGGCCGAACCGCTTCGGCCACGCCCACAGCGCCAGCAGCGCGAACCCGGCCCCGGTGGCCAGCACCATGGCGTCCACGTTGACGATCGACGACATCTGCTGCACCGAATACCCGGCGGCCAGCGTCGCGCCGGCGCCGAACGCGGCCCACCGGCCGGCACCGAGCCGACGGGCGAGCAGCCAGGTCAGGCAGGCACCGAGCGCCAGCCAGATCGCGCCGGTGAGCCGCATCACCGTCACCGGATCGAGCGGGAGCCAGCCGCCGAGGGTGATCGCCAGCTTGGTGATGTCGTAGTAGATCGGCGGGTGGATGTCGGCGGTGTTGTAGCCGCCGCCACCGATCGCGTAGCCGGCCGGCGGCGCCGCCTGGAACACCCCACAGGGCGGCGGGCTGAAGTTGATGTCGGCGACGCCGCGGCAGGAGATCTCGTCGAGCGTCTGCGGGAGCATCAGCTCGCCGGTGCGCACGATCGACGGCGCCCGGAACACCGAATCGATGTGTGCGGCCTCGTCGATCGGGGACAGCGCCGCGTGCCTCGCGACCGTGACGCCCACCGTGACGAAGCTGAAGATGATCAGCACCAGCAGGCCGGCGATCGACCCCAGCCGACCGCGCCGGGCGGCGCGGCGTCCTCGGTCGCTCGGTCCGGCTCGCGGTCCGAGACCGACCGGCGGCGCCGGACGCGCTCCGGGCGGCACGGGTCGTCGTCGGCCGTGATCAGCGTCGCGGCGTCATCGGGACCGATCGTCATCTCCACACTGCCGTCATCGACCTGCCAGGTCGCCGCCGACATGCCACGTCATCGTTGACGTGCCATCCGAAACCAGGAACTCGTTCGTTTCGCAGCGCTCATATCGGCCTCGGAGCCTACCAGCGCGCCTCGCGGCTGACCGGCAACGAGCATGCCGACCGTCGCCATCGGCGGGTCCGCAGCCCGCCGATCAGCCGGCCGTTCAGGGCCGGAACGCCTCCGGCGCCACGGTGAAGGCATCATGCAGCGCCGCCTGCCAGTCCCGCAGCGGGGTCAGCCCGGCGCCGCCCACGCGGCCGGCGACAGCACCGAGATAGGCCGGCCGCGGGGCGGGCCGCGGGAAGGCCGCGGTCGTGGTCGGCTGCACCCGCTCCGGGTCGGCGCCCAGTTCGACGAAGATCGCCCTGGCGAAGTCGAACCAGGTCGTCTCGCCGGCGTTGGTCAGATGCAGGACCCCGCCGGGCAGGTCGGCGGCGGCCAATTCGAGCAGCCCGGCGGCCAGGTCGGCCGAATACGTCGGGCGTGCCGCGCTGGTCGTCGACCACGCTGAGCGTGGGCCGGGCGGACTCCAGCTTGGCCATCGTCTTGACGAAATTCCCGCCGGTGACGCCCCAGACCCAGGCCGTCCGCACCACGTGCGCCTCGGGGTATCCCTCGAGCACCGCCTGCTCGCCGGCGAGCTTGGACGCGCCGTACACGCTGTGCGGTCCGGTGGGGTCGTCGACCTCGTACGGCCGGGTGCCGTCGCCGGGGAACACGTAGTCGGTGGAGACCTGGATCAGCCCGAGACCCAGCCGGGCCGCGGCCTGCGCCAGGTGGGTGGGACCGGCGGCGTTCACCGCGTACGCGGAGTCCGGATCGGCCTCCGCGTCGTCGACGGCGGTGTAGGCGGCCGCATTGATCACCACCGCGCGGCCGGTGACGTCGTCGCCGGTGGCGGCGCGGGCGAAGGCGGTCAGCGCCGCGTCCACCGCGTCCGGGTCGGTGATGTCCAGCTCGCGGGAGCCGAAGGCCTGCGCCGGGATGCCGGCCGCGGCCGCGGCCGCGACCAGGTCGGAGCCGAGCTGACCCCGGGCGCCGGTGATCAGGACCGACGTCATCAGCGGTCGATCGCCGAACGCGCCTTGAGCGGCTCCCACCAGTCCCGGTTGTCGCGGTACCACTTGATGGTCTCGGCCAGGCCCTCGTCGAACGGCACCTGCGGCTGGTAGCCGAGCTCGTCGGAGATCTTGCTGTGATCGACCGAGTAACGCTGGTCGTGCCCGCCGCCGCGGGGATCGACGATCCGCTCGATGAACGATTCGTCGCGACCGGTCGCCTCGATCAGCTTCATCGTCAGCTCGGCGTTGGTCAGTCTCGGTGCCGCCGCCGATGTTGTAGACCTCGCCGGCCCGGCCGCCGGCCAGCACCAGCGCGATGCCGCGACAGTGGTCGTCGACGTGCAGCCAGTCCCGGACCTGCCCGCCCTCGCCGTACAGCGGCACGGTGTCGCCGTCCATCAGGTTGGTGACGAACAGCGGGATGACCTTCTCCGGGAACTGGTACGGCCCGTAGTTGTTGGAGCAGCGGGTGATCGCGACCGGCACGCCGTGGGTCCTGGCGTAGGCGCGGGCGATCAGGTCGGAGGACGCCTTGGACGCCGAGTAGGGCGAGTTCGGCTCCAGCGGCTGCTGCTCGTCCCACGACCCGGCGTCGATCGAGCCGTAGACCTCGTCGGTGGAGACGTGCACGAACTTCGTCAGCTTGGTGTCCAACGCGGCCTGCAGCAGCGTCTGGGTGCCCAGCACGTTGGTCAGCACGAAGTCCGCGCCACCCAGAATCGACCGGTCGACGTGCGATTCGGCGGCGAAATGAACCACCGCGTCGGCCTTGCCGACCAGCTGTGCTGGTCAGCTCGGGGTCGCAGATGTCGCCCTGCACGAACTTGTACCGATCGGAGTCCTCGACCTCGGAGAGGTTGGCGAGATTGCCCGCGTAGGTGAGCTTGTCGAGCACCGTGACCTCGGCGCCCTCGAGGCCGGGAAAGTCGTCGGCGAGCAGATGTCGGGTGAAGACCGACCCGATGAATCCGGCACCGCCGGTCACGAGAATGCGCATGGTCAGCCATTGTGCCGTACCTCCGACGAATCGCTCGCATCGGCGCGGGGACGCAGCACGGGCGGCACACGCGGCCGGAGAGGTCACCGGATCGGGACCCACTCGCGGCTACCCTGAGCTTGCGATCGGCCGCCCCGTCCGGGTCCTGGAACGACGGGTCGGGCAACCGGGCAGGCGGGCAAACGTCTTCACCGGACGAACCTGGTGACCGCGACCGCTCTGCCGACCGGGCCCTGCGCGGCCACCGACATCTGCCACGGCAGTGACCGATGCGAAAGGCAGTGCAATGACGAACTCGGATCGCTCGGATCCGCGGCGGGGACCCCGCCGTTACGGTCCGAGTGCCCCGGCGTCCGCTGCCGGCGATCAGCAGCCAGGACAGGACGGCCAGCAGCAGCGGCCGCCCGGGCCGCCCAATCAGCCCTATCCGCCCGCGTCACCTGGTCAGGCTTATCCGCCCTTGTCACCTGGCGCACGGTCGTATCCCCAGCCACGACCCGGGACCTCTGGCTACCAGGGCGGGTACCAGAGCGGGCCCGGATATCAGGGCGCGCCGTATCAGCCGCGGCCGGCGGCGCCGCCCCCGGCCGCTGGTCCCAGACCAACCCGCCGACCGCGAAGCTGCCCACGTACTCCGACCAGCCGGCGCAGCACCAGCCGGTGCGCGCCGTCCTACGGCGGACCGGCGGCCGTGCCCGCCGCGTTCGGGCGGCGGCACTCCGCCGGGTGGTCGGCCACCCGGCCCACCGCCGGCGCACGCCGGCGAACGACCCGAAGGCCCCGCGTCGCCGCCGAACGCCCACCGCCATGCTGGTGACCAGGATCGTCGCGGCCGTGCTGGCGGGCGCGATGCTGATCGTCGCCGGCGCCGGCTGGGCGTTCACCGGTGCCCTGCAGTCGAACAGCGGAACCTCCGACGCGGCCAACAACGCCGGCAGCGGTGGGGTCATCTCCGCCGACGGCATGACGATCCTGCTGGTCGGCTCCGACGCCAGGACCGACGCCGACGGCAACCCGCTGAGCGCGGACGAACTCGCCCAGGTCGGCACCGAGGACGACGGCGGCGGGATCAACACCGACACGATCATGCTGGTGCACATCCCGCAGGGCGGCGGCAAGGCGACCGCGGTGTCGCTGCCGCGGGACACCTGGATCGGCACGAAGGTGATCAACCAGGTCGCCGGCCCGTACGCCGACGGCACCGAGGGCCAGTACTCCCCCAACAAGATCAACTCGTACTACTCGACGGCCAAGGCCTACACCGAGCAACACCTGGTCAGCCAGGGCGTCACCGACAAGGCGCAGATCGAACGGGAGTCGAACGAGGCCGGCCGGACGATGCTGATCCGGGTCGTCCAGGCGTTCACCGGAATGAAGGTCGACCACTACGCCGAGGTCAACCTGCTCGGGCTTCTACCTGCTGTCCAACGCGATCGGCGGGATCCCGGTCTGCCTGAACGCGGCGGTCAACGACCCCTGGTCCGGTGCCGACTTCCCGGCCGGTCCGCAGGAGGTCCAGGGCACCGCGGCGCTGGCCTTCGTCCGGCAACGGCACGGCCTGCCCGAGGGCGACCTCGACCGGGTGCGGCGCCAGCAGGCGTTCCTGTCCGGTGCCGCCGACAAGATTCTCTCGGTCGGCACCCTGACCAACCCGTCGAAGCTCAGCGACCTGGTCGACGCGGTCAACCGTTCGGTCGTCTTCGACAAGGGCTTCTCGGTGCTGACCTTCGCCGAACAGATCACCAACCTGTCGTCGGGCAACATCAACTTCGAGACCCTGCCGACCACCGGGCCGGAATCGTCGACGGACAAGGACGCGCTGGCCACCGACCCGGCCGCGCTCAAGACGTTCTTCGCCGGGATCACCGCGGGAACGACGTCGTCCGGCTGCCGCCCCGGCGGCCCAGGCGCCGGTCGACCCGTCGTCGATCACCGTCGACGTGCAGGACGGCACCATCGCCGACGGCGTCACCTCGTTCGCGGCCGAAACGATCAACAAGGCCGGGTTCAAGCTCGGGTCGCTCGGCGTGGTCGCCGGCACCAAGGCCGGCAACGAGACAGCGACGACCGAGGTGCACTACCCGGCCGATGCGTCCGGCATGGCGCAGCAGGTCGCAGACGCCTTCGGCATCGGACAGCTCGTCGAGGACGACGCGATCAAGAGCGGCCATGTGCTGCTGGTCGTCGGCACCGACCTGGACACGTCCGGCACGCCGACGACGGCAGGCCGCGCCGCAGTCGGCCGCCGAGGCAGCGCCGGCCACCACGGAGGCGGCGACCGCCGGGTCCGTGCGGTGCGTCAACTGACCGGTTGCCGCCGGGCGGTCGACGCCCGAGGCGCGGCGCGTGCCGACCATGCCGTATGACGGTGCTATGACTGGACCACTGCCACCCGGCGGCATCACCGCCGCCCTGCTCGGCCCGCTGCTGGCCGGCGATCCACACCGGCCGCGACTGATCTGGCACGGCGCCGGGCGCACCGAACTGTCCACCGCATCGCTGGCGAACTGGTCCGCCAAGACGGCCGGCCTGCTGGTCGACGAATTGGGTGGCCGGACCGGCGGCACCGTGGTCTGGCGGGTGCGGCGGTCCTGGCAGGGCGTGCCGCTGCTGCTCGGCTCCTGGTGGGCCGGGATGGTCGTCACCGATCTGTATGACGAGGCCGCTGAGTCGCGGGCGGTCGCGGCGTTCGTCGATGACGACGACGAATCCGGGGCCGACGAGGTGATCGTCGCCTCGTCACACCCGTTCGGACTGGCCACCGGCCAGATCGCCGAGTACGCGCGGCATGTTGCGGACGCGGTGCTGCCGCAGGCGGACCGGTTCACCCCGCGACGGCCGGCCGCGACCGCCGATTCGGTGGCCGTGCTCACCACCGACGGCAGCTTCTCGGTCCGCGAGATCCTGGACCGGGCCGCGCGGGCCGGCGAGCTGATCGGATCCGGCGGCCGGGTGCTGTCCGTCGTCAACCTGACCCTGCCGGACCGGATCTGCACCGCCCTGCTGGGCGCGCTGGCCGCCGACGGTTCGCTGATCCAGGTCACCCGCGCGGCCGCGGCCGACCACGCCGGGCTGCTCCGGATCGCCGATGACGAGAGGGCCACCGCCACGCTGGGCGTGGATATCGACGGGCTGCCCCGGCTGGATGCGTGACCCGCGGTCAGGCCGGGTCCGCTACCGCAGCAGCGAGCGCGCCATCACCAGCCGCTGCACCTGGTTGGTGCCCTCGTAGATCTGGGTGATCTTGGCGTCCCGCATCATCCGCTCGACCGGGAAGTCCCGGGTGTAGCCGGCGCCGCCGAGCAGCTGCACGGCGTCGACGGTCACCTTCATCGCGACGTCGGAGGCCAGGCACTTGGCCGCCGCGGACAGGAAGGTCTTGTTCGCGTCGCCCCGCTCGGCCGCCGCCGCCGCCTGGTAGACCAGGGTCCGGGCCGCCTTCGATCTCCATGGCCATGTCGGCGATCATGAACTGCAGGCCCTGGAACTCGGCCAGCTTCTTGCCGAACTGCTTGCGCTCCTTGACGTATGCCGACCGCGACGTCCAGCGCGCCCTGGGCGATGCCGATCGCCTGCGCGCCGATGGTCGGGCGGGTGTGGTCGAGCGTCGCCATCGCGGTGCTGAAGCCGGTGCCCGGCGCGCCGATGATCCGGTTGCCCGGGATCCGGCAGTTCTCGAAGTGGATCTCCCGGGTCGGCGAGCCCTTGATGCCGAGCTTGCGTTCCTTGGTGCCGACCACGAAACCGGGATCGTCCGCGTGCACCACGAACGCCGAGATGCCCTTGGACCTCTTGTCCGGATCGGTCACGGCCATCACCGTGTACCAGCTGGAGACGCCGGCGTTGGTGATCCAGCACTTGGTGCCGTTGAGCACCCAGTCGTCGCCGTCGGCGACGGCCCGGGTGCGCATCGCGGCGGCGTCGGAGCCGGCCTCCCGCTCGGACAGCGCGTAGGAGATCATCGCCTCGCCGGACGCGATCGAGGGCAGCACCAGCTGCTTGAGCTCCTCCGACGCCGGACAGGATGATCGGCATCGAGCCGAGCTTGTTCACCGCCGGGATCAGCGAGGACGACGCGCAGACCCGGGCGACCTCCTCGATCACGATGCACCGTGGCCACCGCGTCGGCGCCGGCGCCGTCGTAGGCCTCCGGGATGTGCACGGCCTGGAAACCCGCTGCGGTCAGCGCCTTCTGCGCCTCGACCGGGTAGCGCTCGTTCTCGTCGACGTCCGCGGCGTGCGGGGCGATCTCCCCCTCGGCGATCTCCCGGATCGCCTCCCGGACCGCCTGGTGGTCGTCGGTCAGCGTGAACAGCTCGTTCGTCACGGTGATCCTCCCTGGACTCGGTCGAGCGTAGACCGCCCGTGGACGCGGCTCATCGAGTCGGCCACTTCTGGACGCTTCCCGTGACGTGAGCGGTACGAAGGCGGCGACTCGATCCGGCAGACCCGCGCTCAGTGCCCGCTGCGCTCCCGCAACGCGTCGTGCTTGGCCAGCACGGTCTGCTGCAGGTCGTCGGCGAACGCGGCAGCCGCGCCGCGAGCGGCCGCGTCGTCGGCGCGGTGGCCAGGATCCGCACCGCGAGCAGGCCGGCGTTCCGGCGCGCCGCCGATCGAGACGCGTGGCCACCGGGATCCCGGCCGGCATCTGCACGATCGACAGCAGCGAGTCCATCCCGTCCAGGGTGGCCAGCGGCACCGGCACGCCGATCACCGGCAGCACCGTGGCCGACGGCGACCATGCCCGGCAGGTGCGCCGCACCGCCGGCCCCGGCGATGATCACCCGCAGGCCCCGTCCGGCCGCGCGCCGCGGCGTAGTCGAGCATCCGCTGCGGGGTGCGGTGCGCCGAGATGACCCCGACCTCGTAGCCGACCTCGAACTCGTCGAGCAGCGTCGCCGGCGGCGCGACATCACCCGCCAGTCGGAGTCGGTGCCCATGATCAGCCCGACCACGGGGCCGCCGCGTCGGCGTCATCGGACGACCTCGGCGGCGCTCGGTCACGCGGCTCCGTGCCCGTGCGGCGCCGCGATCGTCGCCGTGCACGTCGTAGCCGTCCGGCCACACCCCGTCGCCGAGCCAGCCGGCGGCCAGCCGGGCGCGGCGCCGCAGCTCGCCGAGGTCGGAGCCGATGACGTTGACGTGGCCGAGCTTGCGGCCCGGCCGGAACGCCTTGCCGTACAGGTGCACCTTGACGTCCGGGAACCGCGCGGCCAGGTGGTGCACCCGCTCGTCCATGCCCATGCCGGCCCCGTCCGCCGGCGGCGGCGCCGCCGAGCACGTTGCCCATCACGGTGAACGGCGCGACCGGGTCGGTGCGGCCCAGCGGGTAGTCGAGCACCGCCCGCAGGTGCTGCTCGAACTGGCTGGTCACCGAGCCGTCCATGGTCCAGTGCCCGGAGTTGTGCGGGCGCATCGCGAGCTCGTTGACCACCAGCCCGTCGGGGGCGTCCGGACCCGGCGCCACCTGGAACAGCTCGACGGCCAGCACCCCGACCACGTCCAGCTCGCGCGGCGATCCGCAGGGCCAGCCGGGTCGGCGGCCGCGGCGGTGTCGTCGTCCAGTCCCGGCGCCGGCGCGATCACCTCGACGCAGATGCCGTCCTGCTGCACCGTCTGCACCACCGGCCAGGCGGCCGCCTGGCCGAACGGCGACCGGGCGACCACGCGCGGCGAGTTCGCGCTGCAGCGGGACGAACGCTCTCGACGACCAGCCGGCCGGCGCCGCTCGGCAGGTCCAGCGCGGCGAGCGCCTCGGCCGAGTCGACGACCCAGACGCCGCGGCCGTCGTACCCGCCGCGCGGCGGTCTTCAGCACCACCGGCCAGCCGTGCTCGGTCGCCGAACGCGGTCGACGGCGGCCGACAGGTCGCCGTCCGGATCCAGCACGGCGAAGGCCGGCACCGGCACGCCCGAGCTCGGCCAGCCGGGCCCGCATCAGGGCCTTGTCCTGCGCGAACTGCAGCGCGTCGGCGCCGGGGTGCACGGCGTGCCCCTCGGCGACGAGGGCCCGGATGTGCTCGCCCGGGACGTGCTCGTGATCGAAGGTGACGACGTCGCAGCCCTGCGGCGAACCGGCGCAGGGCGTCGAGATCGGTGTGCTCGCCGATCACCACGTCGGGGGTGACGAGGGCGGCGGAGTCGTCGGCGGAGACCGACAGCACCCGCAGGGTCTGGCCGAGCGCGATGGCCGGCCTGGTGCGTCATCCGGGCCAGTTGCCCGCCGCCGACCATCCCCACCCTGGGCATGCTGGTCCGAGAGTCCACGGTGCCGAAGCCTAGCCGCCCGCGAGGTACGAGCCGGGCGCCATCCGATGCAGCCGCCCGCGAGGTACGCAGCCGGTCCACCCGCCACCCGATCGGGACCGAGAGGTCTCGAAAAGACGCTGCCGCGGTGATCGTCACGCACCTTCTCCGGGCCCTGGCCCGGCAGGTTCGCCGACGATCACCGCGGCAGCTTCGGGCGTCCGTCCCCGACGCCCGCTCACCCGCCCCGGGTGTGCTCCGCGATGCGCGTGCATCGCGGTGATTTCTGCCGATCCGGTCCCCTGCGATCGGATCGGCGTGCAGAACCGTCTAGCGGGCCAGCGCACCGATCAGGTTCAGCGCCGCGGGCAGCGAGTCCGGCAGGCTTTCGATCCACACCCGTGGACGGGTGTCGGCGCCGATCCGCGACCACCCGGTCGCCGACCATCCCGGCCAGCAATTGCGTGCGCCGCGCGAGCATCGCCTCGCGCTCGGTCAGCGCCACCGCCATGTGATCGGCCAGTCGAGCCAGGCTCTGGCCGCCGTCGAACACGGTCCGCATGGCGTCGCCGGCGAGGATCAGCGGGGTGATCCGGTCCCACCCCGCCCGGTCCGTCAGATTCACCCGAACGACGACCAGCGCGTGACTGACGGACACCTTGCCGGCCGCGATGTCGGCCGCGCGATACACCTCACCGAGCCGAGTCCGCAGGTAGTCGGGCGACACCAGCCCGGTCAACGGATCGAAGACCGACGGCGGCCGGCTCCGTCATCTGATCGGCCCAACCGAGCGAGACAGCGCGGTGCAGAACATCGGTAGCGACGCCCGGCAGTACCGCGGTCAGCGCGTCCACATCGGCCAGCGTCTCGCCGAGCGACGCACCCGCCGACGGCCCTGGCCGAGCCGAGCCGTTCGCCGGCGGGCCAGAGGTTCTCGCCGCGCAGGCACGCCTCGCAGAGCGCCTCGACGGCCGGGTCGTGCCAGTCGGAGGCGAACACCCAGCCTGCCGTGTTCGACTCCACGAACCAGAGATCCTGCAGTTCAGTACTGGTCAGAGAGCTCGTGGCAGGAGTGAAATCCATGACGGCGCTGACCTCCATCCGCGTCGTTGATGCCCAGCGTGTCATGGGCGAACCGAGCTAGCACAGCTCGCCCGAAGCAGTTGTTCTTATGGATGAGACGCCGCTCGTCCGTGTTCATCACGCGACTTCCGAGAAACTTTTTGTTCGCGATCTGTGACGGCGATTGCCGTCGCCCACACACCCCCGGGCAGTTACGCCATTCGGGTCATTGTCGGGGATGACGGGTAAGCATGAGGCGTCGACGGTGGTCCACAATGTCCTGGCATCGCCGGTCCGAACGCCGGCGGCGGCGGACGCCACCCCGGTGGCGAAATGGCAGACGAGGGGTAAGGTCGTGCCGGACTAGGAAGCTGACGAGGACATCGTCAGCGACCCCGAGCTGATCACCCGGGTGCGGGCGGGTGACCGCGCGGCGTTCGGTGAGCTCTACCGCCGGCATTCCGGCCCGGCCACCACGCTGTCCAGGCAGTTCGCCCGCTCGGCGGCCGAGTCCGACGACCTGGTCTCCGAATCGTTCGCCCGGGTCCTGGACAACCTGCTGTCCGGGAAGGGCCCGGACACCGCGTTCCGCGCCTACCTGTTCACCACGATCCGCAACACCGCCTACGACCGCACCCGCAAGGACAAACGGCTCCAGTTCACCGACGACATGACGACGCACGACGTCGCCGTGATCGGGGACGACCCGGTGCTGGCCAAGATGGAAAGCGGGCTGGTCGCGACCGCCTTCGCCCAGCTGCCGGAGCGGTGGCAGGCGGTGCTCTGGCACACCCAGGTGGAGGGCGAGTCCCCGGCGAAGGTCGGTGCGCTGCTGGGCATGGCGCCGGGCGCGGTGTCGTCGCTGGCGTTTCGGGCCAGGGAGGGGCTGCGCGAGGCGTACCTGCAGGCACACCTGGCCGAGACCGCCGCCGAGCAGTGCCGCAAGACGGTGGAGAGTCTGGGCGCCTGGACCCGCGGCGGACTGTCGAAGCGGGAGAAGGCCCAGGTCGACGCGCATCTGGAGACGTGTGATCGGTGCCGCGCGTTGGCCGCGGAGCTGGAAGAGGTCAACTCGGGCCTGCGTGGGCTGCTCGCGCCATTGCTGCTGGGCGGCGCGGCCGCCGGCTACCTGGCCACCCTCGGTCCCGTCGCGCCGCTGGCCGCTCCCGGGCACCCTCGCGGCCGGGGCCGCCGCGTCCGGCGGAGCGGGCTCGGCGGGTCCGGCGGCCGGCGGTGGCACTACCGCCGGCGGCGCAGGGACCGGCGGCGCGGCCGGCGGCGGAGGCGCAGCCGGTGCGGCGCGGCCGGTGCGGCCGGCGGTTCAGCCGCGGCCACCACCGGTGCCGCGGTCGCGGCCGGCGCGGCCGCGGTGGCGGCCGGGGCCGTCGGTGCCGCGGCCTACGCCAACGCGCAGGCTGGCGGTTCGAGCGCCGGTGGCGCCGGTGCGGCCGGCGGAACGGCCGCCGGTGGCGCTGCCGCGGAGCCGGTGCCGGCGGAGCCGCGGCCGGTGGCCTCGCGGGCGTGATCGCCAGCATGGGCGTCGGTGGTCTGGTGGCGGCCGGCGCGGCTGTCCTGGTCGCCGCGGTCGCGGCCGTTGTCTTCGTGGTGTCGGGTAACTCACCGGAGACCACCACCGCCGCGGATCAGCAAGGGGCCAGCAGCCAGTCGGCGCCGAGCGGCTCTTCCGCCGCAAGCGGCTCTGCCGGGGTCACGGGCCAGGCCGCGGCCGGCGGTACCGGCGCGTCCGCAGGACCGCAGGAGTCAGGCGCCCAACCAGGGACGGGCAACGAGGCAACCGCCGCGACCGGTGCGGACATCCCGGTCGGCGACGCGGTCACGCCGGCTGCTCAGACACCCAACGCCCAGGCCGCTGCGGACGTCCCCGCTGGCGACGTCACGACACCCGCCACTGACTCCCCCGGCGCCACCAGCACTGCTGCCCCGAGCACCGCGGACACCTCCGGCGCCGGGACCAGCAGCACCTCGATCCCGAGCAGCAATCCTCCCGACACCAGCAGCACCGCGACCAATCCGCCGCTGTCACCGTTCGCCATCGTGGTCTCGCCGTTTTCCGCTCCCAGCCTGACGGCGGGCGGCACCGGCGTGGTGACGGTGACGGTTGCCAATACCGGTGATCAGAGCGCCCCCGTCCAGCCGTTGACGGTCACCGTGCCGACCGGAGTGTCGGTCACCGGAGTCGACGTCACGCCCGGCGGGCCAGCCCTGCGCCGCTCGTCCCTACAGCTGGCAGCGGTCCCATGTGCGCCGGGCGATGCCCAGACCTGCACCAGTGAACTGCCCGAGATCGCCGGTCACGCCAGCCTGGTCGTCACGATCTCCCTCGGCGCGGAGCCCACCGTTTCCGAGGGTTCCGTGACAATCCAAGTCGGCGCGGTCGACGCGCAGCCGATCCCGATATCGGCCGCCTCCCCCATCGCCTCGCTGACCCTGAACACGAACGCCCCGCTGGTCGCCGGCACGGCGAACTCACGCACCATCACCGTCGGGACGGTCAACGGAGTCACCGATCCCGGAGCCATCACCCTGACCTCGGGCGACGCCAACGGCACCTTCGGCGGCTCGGCGAGCTGCGTCCCACCCACCGGCGGGAGCACCATCACCTGCACCGGGACCAGCATCGACGTGTCGATCGTCATCCCCAGCAAGCTGTTTGCGGGCCCGTTGCCGATCACCATCACGGATGCGGGCGGCCGCCAACGCAGCCTCGCCCTCACCGTCGTCACCCCGGCCAACCTGCAACTCTCCCCGCTGACGATCGCCGAGCCACTGATCGCCGGGGGTGGCGGCCAACTCGCGCTGACCGTGCAGAACACCGGCGGACTTTCGTCCACGCCCCAGTCGATCGACGCCTTGCTCCCGGATGGGGTCACCGTCACGGGCGTCACCGCAGGGAAGACGCTGATCTGCGAGGGTCTCGGCGCCGCGTGCCTGCTGCCCGAGATCGGCACCGGCGAGTCCGTGTCGCTGGTGTTCGACCTGCACGTGTGCCGGTGTGTCATCGCGCACCCGTTCCCACGGGCGACCGTCATCATCGGCGGCATCACCGGCGAGACCGCCAGCACGCAGCTGACGGTCGGCTCCGGAATCTCCGCATTGACCACGGTCCCGGACGGGCCGTTCGTTGCCGGAAGCAAGAACCCACTCACCGTCACGGCCACCGTGGTCAAAGGCGTGACCAACCCCGGCAAGGTGACCTTCACCTCCACCAGCAAGTTCGTCTCCTTCGGCGACGCGAAGAATTGTGAAAAGGTGAAACCGCCCGGAACCGGGGTGTCCGCGATCAAGTGCGATGGCACCTCCTACCCCATGACGATCACCATCACGAAGGATCAGCGGCCCGGCGACCTTGCCGGTCCTGGCGATCGACGCCGGCGGGCGCAACCTTCCGTTGCTCGACGCCGACGGCCACCCGATGCAGGTGGTCGCCCCGCAAAGGTTGCAGCTCGCGGAGCTGACCATGATTAAGGCCGTCCAGGCCGGTGGCGCCGGGTCCCTGACGCTGACCGTGACGAACCCCAATCCGGACCCGTCGGAACGGATGGACATCGGGATCACACTGGACAAGCCGCTGATCCTGTTCCACGTCGACGGACTGGGCGCAGGCCCGCTCAGCGGCAACTGCGGACCGTTCTGGCACAGAACATGCCGGCTGCCGGCGATCGGGAAGGATCCGCTGACGCTGACGTTCACCGTGCTTGCCCCCCGAACCGCAAAATCGGGGACGCTCAGCGTCACCATCGACCACACCAAGCGGTCGAACACCTTTGCGGTCGGCCCGGCGCCGACAACCGAAGCCCTGAGCCTCACCCTTGGGCCGCTGCAGGGCTCGGCCGCCGAATCCGCGCCGGCCCCGGCCGGCGCCGCCGGCGATCAGATCGCCGGCCTGGTGCTGGGTCAGGACCCGGCAGCATCGGAATCCGACGTGCCCACGACGGAACCACTGTTGGCCGACCTGACAGGCCCCGGCACCACGCCGACCGAGTCGAGCGCCCCGGAGACCACCAGCGGGTCGGAGACAGCCAACGAGTCGGAGACCGCCAACGGGACCGAGACCGCCAACGGGACCGCAACCAGCGCAGCAGGGACGACCGCAGCGGTGGCCACGACCACCTCGGCCGCACCGGCGCCCACCGACCCGCCCCCAGGCACCTCGGCGCCTCCCGACACCGGCGCCCCGAGCTCGACCGGTTCCCCGGCCGACGCCCCGAGGAGCGACGCACCCTCCGCGCCTGTGACGAACGGCGCACCTTCCGACACCGATACCGGCCCCGGCGACCCGTCGACCACCACGGCACCGGCGAACGTGAGACTGTCCGCGCCCGTCGGCGGAGATTCACTTGTGCCCGGCGGCGAGATGGCCCTCGCCTTCACCGCCGGCAACACCGGAGGCGACTGGTCCACCGAGACGCCGATCGACTTCGTGTTACCCGATGGGGTCGAGGTGCAGCGCATCACCGTTGACGGGAAGACGGTCTGCACAACGGGTGAAGGCTGCTTCTTGCCTGCCCTGCGGCCCGGCGCCACGGCGCCCGTCATCGTGGAGGTCAGGGTGGGAGCCGGCGCGAGTGGCGGCGCGGCGCTGATCACCGTGAACGGATCCGGCGTCGGGTGGCGATTGGTGGCGCCGCCGCCGCCAGCAGCAACCACCGACCAGGCCACCACAGAGCCGTCCACCGCAGAGCCGCCCACCGCCGACCGGGAGCCGCCTGGCTAGCCCCGCGACCGGCCATCGCCGACGGTGTTTCGGCGGCCGCCGCCGCCTTGAGTCGTGGCTGTCGAGACACCCGGTCGTGGGGGTCGCGAGCCACGGCGGTGGCCGCCGCGAGCCCCGGCGGCTGCCGATCGACCGGCCCCGACGTGTCGCTGCGATGTCGGTTGCCTGACCGAGAGGTTTCCCACGGTCCCGCGCGCATCCCGGGGTGACCGACCTTCGCGGCCGTAGACTCGCCCGGTGAGTGCGATCGACACCGTCCGGCAGCATCTGCCCGTCAAGTACCGCGAACTGGCCAAGTTCCTGGTCGTCGGCGGCACCACCTACGTCGTCGACGTCGGTCTATTCAGCCTGCTCTCGCACACCGTGCTGTCGAACAAGGTCGTCACCGCGAAGGCCATCTCGGTTCTGGTCGCCACCATCCTGAGCTACATCCTCAACCGGGAGTGGTCCTTCAGCCGTCGCGGCGGCCGGGAAAAGCACCACGAGGCGATGCTGTTCTTCCTGGTCAACGGCATCGCGCTGGGCCTGAACCTGATTCCGCTGGCGTTGTCGCAGTATGTCTTCGGGTTCAACACGTCGAACTACGCACAGTTCACGGTGACCGTCGCGAACTTCATCTCGGCGAACATCATCGGCACCGCCCTGGGCATGGCGTTCCGATTCTGGGCCTACCGCAAGTGGGTCTTCCCGGAGGAGCTGACGCCCGCACCCGGAGCTGGTGGCCGAGGCCGAGGCGATCGCCGTGGCGCAGGAGCAGGCCAAGGCGGAGGCGCGCGAGGAGGCCGAGGCCGGGGTGTTCCCGATGGATTCCGGCGAACGGCGGCGGGCTAGCGACCGGCCGGTGACGCCGCCGTAGGCGGACCGGTCGGCGTCGAGCCGGTCGAATCAGTACCAGCGGGAGCCGCGCCGACCTCGTCGGCCGGCCCCGGCCCCGGCCGCCCGACCGGAACTGACTGCTCGGACCCGACCACGGCCGGTGTCTGACCCACCGCGAGGAAGATCGCGAAGATCGGCGGCACCGCCCTGCGCAGCTCCAGCCGGCCGCCGTCCGCCTCGATGAACGCCCGAGCCAGGCCGAGCCCGATGCCGGTGGACGACGCCGTGGATACCCCCCGGTCGAAGACATGCGCGACCAGTCCCTCCGGGAACTCCCGGTCCCTCGTCGCTGACCTCCAGGACCACCATCGCCCCGGAGCCGCGGGTGGTGGTTCGCACGGTCAGGCCGACCTGCCCGGCGCCGTGCCGGAGCGAGTTCTCCACCAGCACCGCCGATCGCCTCCCGCAGCCGACCCGGGGTGGCGTGCACGATCGTGTCGCGCGGGCAGCGAACCGTCAGTGACCGCCCGACCTCGGCGAGTCTGGGCCGCCACTCCGCCTCGATCTCGGCCAGTTCGTCGACCCAGCACGACCTCGCTCGCCCCGGACGCGCGCTCCGACCTGGCGTTCGCCAGCAGGTCGTCGACCACCGTGACCAGCCGGTCGGTCTGCTCCAGCGCCTCCTGCACCTCCTCGACGACCAGCGGATCGGGGTGGTCGGCGAGCTCCTCCAGCCGCAACCGCAGCCCGGTCAGCCGGGTGCGCAGCTGATGGGAGATGTCGCCGGCCAGGTCGCGTTCCCGCGCGATCAGCGCCGCGATGTCCTGCGCCGAAGAATCGAGCACGTCGGCGACCCGGTCCAGTTCGGCGATGCCGTACCGCCGGCGGAAGGTGCGGAAGTCTCCGGACCCGAGCCGGGCGGCTCGCCGCGCGACATCCGTCATCGGCGTCACCAGGCGTCCTGCGGTCAGCACGGCCACGCCGGTCCCGACGACCACCGACAGCAGCACCGCCAGCCCCACCAGGGCCAGCGCCTTCCACTGCTCGGCCCGCAGGTACGACTCCGGCACGGCCAGCCGCAGGGTGCCGCCGCCGGCCATCGCGAGCTGCTCGGAATACACCTGGTCGGTGGTCGAGGCACCGATCGACTGGTCGATCCGCCCGGCCATCCGGATGTCCAGCCGGCCACCGGTCGGCACTGCCGCCTCGAGCTGACCGAGATCGATCTCCGAGGAGCCGGACTGGTTTGCGATGGACGCGGCGATGGACTCCAGCCGGCTGGACAGATCGGTGTGCATCAGGTCGTCGACCACCCGCCAGGACACGATCGACAGCGGCACCCCGAGCGTCAGCACGGTCGCCGCGATCACCAGCAGGATCGAGATCAGCACGCGTCTTCTCATCGGTCCCGCCGCATGGGCTCAGTCCGTTTCGAAGCGGAAGCCGACGCCGCGGACGGTCGAGATCCGCTGCTCGGCCACCGCGGCGGTGCCGGAATCCTGGCCGGCGAGCTTGCGGCGCAGCCAGGACATGTGCATGTCCAGGGTCTTCGAGGTCTTCATCGACGGGTCGTTCCACACCTCGGAGAGGATCTCCTCGCGGGTGACGACCTGGCCCGCGCGGCTCATCATCACCCGGAGCAGCTCGAATTCCTTGTTCGACAACGCGATCTCGACGCCATCGACCTCGACCCGGCGCGACCCGGTCTCCACCCGCACACCGCCGATGTCCATCAGCGCGGGAATCCGCCGCGTTGCAGGGCGCGCGCCCTGGCCAGCAGCTCGGCCATCCGGAACGGCTTGGCGACGTAGTCGTCGGCGCCGGCGTCCAGGCCCGACCACGAAATCGGCCTCGTCGGTGCGCGCGGTCAGCATCAGCACCGGGACGTCCTTGCCGGACGCCCGGATCCGCCGGCAGACCTCGAGCCCGTCCAGGTCGGGCAGGCCGAGATCGAGGATCACCAGCGTGATGTCGGCGCCGTGCACGGAGAACGCCGCGACCGCGCCGACACCGGTCTGCACCGGCAGCACCCGGTATCCCTCCCGCTGCAGCGCCCGGGTCAGCGGTTGGGCGATCGCCGGATCGTCCTCGACCAGCAGCACCGTCGTCACGCCGACCACCTTACGGGCGCCCGGCGGCGCTCAACGCGGATCACCCGTGGCCGCCGTGCGCGTGGCCTGGCGTCAATCGGTTCGAACCCGGCGGTCAGGACTGCTGGGCTGGGTCGACCGCTCACCCTGCGCAGATCCGGCGGGCGGGGACTGCACTGGGGTCGGCGAGGCAGGCGGGCCGGCGACCGTCGGCTGACCCGACGAATGCCGGGAGTCGGCGCCGGGTATCCGGACGACGGATAACCGGGCGATTGGTAGCCAGGGGATGGATACGCCCGGCGGCGGATAGCCGGGCGGCTGCTGATACGCCTGGGTGGGTTGATACCCCTGCGGGGGCTGACCCGCCGGTGGGTAGCCCTGCTGGGGATAACCCTGCTGCGCCCGCGGTCGGGTAGCCCGGTTGCCCGTAATCCTGTTGTGGCGCCACGTACTGCTGCGGGTATCCCGGCTGGTAGCCCTGCGGCTGCTGATAGCCCTGTTGCGGGAAGCTCCCGGAGTCGTTGCCCGACCCACGATCCGGCCCGCGATCGGGTCCGCGGTGGGTCCGCTCCCGTTCGTCGCGGATCAGCTGGTTCAGCTGCGCCTGCACCTTCGACAACGACGCGACGTTGCGGAACTTGAGCGGCTGATCGGCCGACGACTCGACGATCAGCGATCCGTATCCCATCAGCCGGCCCCAGAAGGTGACCTCGGTTTCCATGTTCGCGATCTGGCCGAGCGGGATCTGGTGCTCGCGGCGGGACAGCAACCCGGTGCGGAAGAACACGTGGTGGTTGGTGATGACGAAGTGTTCGGTTCGCCACCGGACGAACGGCACCAGCACCAAGATGATCAACGCAACGAGCGCCACCCCGATGATGGCGTAGTACGCCCACTGCGGGCTTGTCCCAGTTGGACTTGCTGATCCAGGTGGCCAACGCAACGCCGGCGGCGATGATCACGATGAACAGGATTGTCGGGAGGATCAGCACCTTCCAGTGCGGGCGCTTGTTGACGATGACGCGCTCACCCTGCACGAGCAGGTTGTCGGGGTAGGCCATGACGTCCCCTTCATCGGTCGGGACCGGTGTCTTTCGACTCTTTCGCGGGCACGCTGGTGCGCCACGCTGCTGGTCACGCTACCGTCGCGCGCCGGATTCGGGCGGATCCGGCCGCGGCGTGGCGACACCGTCATCAGCCGGTCGGACCGGATCGGGCGCCGCGCTGCTGCCGAAGATCGCGGAGCCCAGCCGGACGATGGTGGCGCCCTCGGCGATCGCGTCCGCGAAATCACCGCTCATCCCCATCGACAGCTCGGTGGCGTTCTCCGCGCCCGGAATCCGAGCGGCGATCGCGGCATCCCGCAGCGACGCCAGCGTCCGGTAACCGGCGCGGACCGCAGCGCCGTCCGGTGAGTTGAGGCCGATCGTCATGAACCCGCGGACCGTCAGCCGCGGAACGGCCACCACGGCGTCGAGCAGGTCGAGCGCCCGCTCCGGCGCGACGCCGCTCTTCGTGGTCTCGCCGGACACGTTGACCTGGATCAGCACGTCGAGCCGTCGCTCCCGTGCTGTCCAACCGGGAGTCCAACTTGCGCGGGCAAGATCCACCGAGTCGAGGGTCTGCAGGCAGCTGATGTGGTCGACCAACTGGTTGATCTTGTTCGCCTGCAGGTGGCCGATGAAATGCGTCTCGGGCGAGAACGGCGACAGTTCCTCGGCTTTCGCGACGACCTCCTGTACCCGGTTCTCGCCGATCAGCCGGTAGCCGGCCGTCATCGCGGTGATGATCCGGTCGGCCGGCTGGGTCTTGGTGGCCAGCAGCAGCTTGACCTCGGACGGTTGGCGGCCCGCGGCGATGGCCGCGGCGTCGATCTCGGCCCGCACCCCTCGCAATCGCGCGAGCATCGGATCGTCCGGGGCTGCCATAGTCACGACCCTAATGGCGCCGGAATCCGTCGGCGGTGCTGCGGTTCCTGTGATCGCGCGGTCCGGTCCGGACCGTGCTGTCTGGGGGCCGGTCCCCCGGCCGACGACATCCGGGCGCGAGTGGATTTGGCCGACCACCGCTGACCGATCGACAAGTGATCAGGTGGTTAACGACCTGCCGAACCCCGATCGCTGCTGCGCGGCATCTGGCTGCTTCCAGTCCCGTCAGAACGGCGGCGGGTCGTCCTGATCGACGGTTGCCCAGACGGTTTCAGGGTTGTAGTCGATTTCGATGGTCTTGGTGTTGAGGTGGTGGCGGATCAGGATGGTGGCGAGCAGGTCTTCGATGGGGCTGGTCGGGGTGGGTTCGTCGTCGGGGCGGCGGACGAGGGTGCTGGGTGGGTTGGCGATGTCGTCGAGGCGTTCGGCGATGGCGGTGGCGGCGGTGCTGACCCATAATCCGGGTGCGGCGGCCTGCCTGCCTGGTTTGCGGTAATGGTGTCCGGTGGGGCTGGTGAATTCGAGAACATACCGGTTCGGGTCGATCCGGATTCGCCAGTCGGAATGGTGCTTGATGAGGTGATGCCGTCTGCAGAACGGGCCGACATTTTCTGGGTCGGTTTTGCCGCCCTGCTCGGGATGATGGTGGTTGAACTCTTCCCGGTGGTCCATATCGCAGCGCCACACGGGTTGCCGGCAGGACGGGAACTGGCAGACGTTCAGGATCGCGGCGATCTGGTCGCGGAGTTCCTGGGTGGGTCGGTAGGTCAGGGCCCCGGCGGCGGTGACCCGGCCGGTGTCCGGGTCGGTGATCAGGGCGTTGATGGTGGCGGCGGACGCGGCGATGCTGCGGGCCAGGCCGGCGGGGATGGCGCCGAACCCGGCGAGGGATCCGGGCAGGTTGTCCAACCCGGCGAGGGTGCCCAGCCCGAGGGTGACGGACAGGTGCGGGCGGCGGCCCTGCCGGGTGAACACCCGGTTCCCGCCGCGCCGCTTGGTCGGTTGAACCCTGTGCGACGGTGCGGGTAGCTGTGGTCGGGTTCGGCGCTCGGCGGCGCTGGCCGACGATGTCGAGTCAGCGCAGATCCGGCGGTGCCCGGCGTCGGTGGCTTTCGGTCGATGCGACTGGCGGTGACCGGCACGGTCCGCGCTCGACCGGGCCATCGGCGCCGTCCGCGGCGTCGGCGTCGGCGGCATCTCGGCTCGGTCAGCTGGGACGCTCGGCCCGGCGCGGCGCTGTCGGCGAGGTCGGACTCGGCGTCGTCGATCCTTGCCGTCGTCGGTGGCCGTCGTGCGCATCAGCGGTACCGCCGGGCTCGGTCGCGGACGGCGATCGGCGTCGACGGCGCTGGATTCGGTCCGGTGCTGGTGTCGGTGGTGTTGTGTCGTCGGTGGGGTCTGGTGCTGTGCTGCGGCGGGTTGCGGGGGGTGGGGGTGCCGTGGTCGGGGAGTTCCTCGCCGAGGTAGTCGGTGAGGTCGACGAACCCGTGGGTGAGGAGGTGATCGGCGATGTCGACGAGGGCGTCGACCCGGCGGGCGCCGATGCCTCTGTTGTCGCCGGGGGTGCCGGCGGTGCCGGTGGCCAGCAGGTCGGTGACCTGGAAGATCTTCACCGCCCCGTCGGCGGGCAGGTGCGCCTTCAGCGTGGCCATCCCGTCCGGCCCGGGTTGCATCGCAGTTCCCGGCGGGCGGCGGCTTCCTGGTGCCGGTTCTCGGCGCCGTCCGGGTCGACGATGATCACCGCCTGCCCGGTGACGTCCCGCAGCTCGCTGGTGGTCAACTCATCCGACCCCGGGGAGCACCAGGTCCTGCAGGTCCTGGGTTTGCTCGGGGTCGAGCGGGGCGCAGTGCTCGGCGATCACCCTGGCCTTCACCCGGTCCAACGATCCCTGTCCTCCAGCGCGTCCAGGGTGGGCGTCAGCACACCGGTCATGGTGTCGGCCTCCGCGACCCGGAGGCTCGCGGTGCGGCACGGGATCCGCAGCGCGGCGGCGACCTCGGTGGCCGCCAGCGACGCGGCGGCCTGCGGGACGAAGTGCGCGACCTGCTCGGGGTCGTCGTCCCTGGTGATGCAGTTCTTCCGGGCCAGCACGGCGGCCAGCCGCATCGGGTCGCCCGCGACGAACGGCACCGCCAACGCCGACAGCAACCGCATCTGCGTCGCCGGCGAGCAGCGACAGTGCCTTCTCCGACGCCACGACCGCGTCCACCAGCGCGGCGCCGGTCATCGCGGTGGGGTCGGCGCCGGTCAACGCCAGCAAGCGACTCCGGGGTGGCCGGCCGGCCGGCGAGCTCCGCCCATTCCACCGGGGCGGTTCGCCGCTGGTGGTGGGTTGCTGGTCGCTCATGGTGCCTCCCCCCGAAGGTATCGTCACTGTGGCAGTGCTGATCCTATGTTCGAATAATATCATCTGAACAGGTAACAAGCAATTGACATGGGACAGAAGTTCGCAAAGAAGCGAAATTCTGACCGGACGGACCGCCGTCACGAACGGACTGGCGACGCAATGGCCAAGGCGAGGCACCCCTTGCTCCGTGGATCTCCCCCTGGGCGGACCACTCACACCTCAACACGTGGCACCGAAAGTGCCCGTAGCTACTACGACCCACGCCGAGCGAGCCCGCGACCTGGAGTTGACAGAGCCCACGGCGGGCGAGCCGCGCGTCCCTTCGAGCGGACAATCGCTGTGAGCAGGCAGCTGGGCATCGAAGCCCCGACATGCTGGCTATGGATCTGCTGGCCATTCATCTGCCGTCCGGCGGAGCACGTCAGCGACCGTCGGCGATCGACAGCTGTCGATCGAGAAGCTGTCGATCGAGAACGCGCCAGTGGCCGGGAACGAGACGGTCGCGAACAGGCGAAGCCGGTGGACCTCGCAATCCAGCGGTTGATCAGTCACCCGGGCCGAACGTGCACGACCTCACCGGCCGCGTAGCTCCGCCGCGTCCCGTGCGAGTCGACGACCACCAGAGCGCCGTCCGGGGCGACGTCGACCGCCCGCACCGTGGATTGCGCACCGCCCGGCAGCAGCAACAAGACCTCCGCCCCGATGGTGGAGCACGCCGACCGGTACTCCGCCCGCAGCCCGCTCGCGTCGATGTCCCCGCGGGCGCCGACCCACCGACCCAGCAGATGAGCGAACTCGTCAAGAATCCCGGCCAGCAGCACCGCTCGATCCAGCCGCCCACCGGCCAGCCAGAGGGACGTCGCATCCTGCCGGGGCAGCTCCGCCAGCGCCAGCGAGACGTTGATGCCGGCCCCGACGATCAACTCCCCGTCGGCGACCTCACCCAGGATGCCGGCGCACTTCCGGCCGTCGATCAGCACATCGTTCGGCCACTTCAGCCGGGCCGTCACCCCGCTGACCCGGCTCATCGCCCGCACGATCGCCAGGCCCAGCACCGCCCCGGTCCAGCCTCGTCGGTCCGCCGGGATCGCCGGTTCGCGCAGCAACACCGAGAACATCAGCCCGGCGCCGGCCGGGCAGAACCAGTCGCGGCCGGACCGGCCGCGGCCGGTCAGCTGCTCCTCGGTGGTGAGCACCGAGGAGTTCGGCAATCCGGCCGCTGCGGCGAGGTCGGCGTTCGTCGACCCGGTGACGGTGGTGTGGGTGATCGTCCACGCCCGGTCAGCGGTCAACAGCGACGGCAACCCGATCCGGATCGATCGGCCGCCGGGACGCCAGCACCTCGACCGGCAACGCCACGGCACCCGCCGGACAGATCCGCGGTGGGGTCGGTCAGGGCGGCCGCCAGCGCGGCGGCGGTCAGCGGGTCCTGGTGGACCGGCCCGAACCCACCCGCCAGCACACCATCGCCATCGGGGTCGCCAGGATCTGTCGGCACCGGCCCAGGCTAACGTCGCGCACCGCCGGCGGACGCAGTCGCGGGAATCACACTCGAGCGGGCACGCGTGCCGGGAAGCCCGGTGGATACACTCAGCCGGTGACCCGGTCAGCGAATGCCCTTGAGTCCGATGGACTGCGCGGCACACCTGTGCCGCCAACCCCGGCCGTCGCCGGCACCGCACCGGCACCACCCCTCGCGCCGCACACCACCGCGGGCAAGCTCGCCGACCTCGACCGCCGGATCGACGAGCACGTGCACGCCGGCTCGGCCAAGGCCGTCGAACGGCAGCACGCCAAGGGCAAGCTGACCGCCCGGGAACGCATCGATCTGCTGCTGGACCCCGGGTCGTTCGTCGAGTTCGACTCGTTCGCCCGGCACCGCTCGACCAACTTCGGGCTGGCCGACAACCGGCCCTACGGCGACGGCGTGGTCACCGGCTACGGCACCGTCGGCGGCCGGGACATCTGCGTGTTCTCCCAGGACGTCACCGTCTTCGGCGGCTCGCTCGGCGAGGTCTACGGCGAGAAGATCGTGAAGATCCTGGATTTCGCGCTGCACACCGGCCGGCCGGTGGTCGGCATCAACGAGGGCGGCGGCGCCCGGATCCAGGAGGGTGTCGTCTCGCTCGGGCTGTACGCGGAGATCTTCAAGCGCAACGTGCACATGTCCGGCGTCGTCCCGCAGATCTCGCTGATCATGGGCGCGAACGCCGGCGGTCACGTCTACTCCCCCGCCCTGACCGACTTCATCGTGATGGTCGACGGCACGTCGCAGATGTTCATCACCGGGCCCGACGTGGTCCGGTCGGTGACCGGCGAGGAGGTCACGCTGGAGGAACTCGGCGGCGCCCGCACGCACAACACCCGCTCCGGCAACGCGCACTACCTGGCCGGCGACGAGCCCGACGCGATCGCCTACGTGCAGGAACTGCTGTCCTACCTGCCGTCGAACAACCTGTCGATGCCGCCGGTGTTCGACGCCGATGCCGACACCGAGCTCACCGACACCGATCTCGCCCTCGACACGCTGATCCCCGACTCGCCGAACCAGCCCTACGACATGACCACGGTGGTCAAGGCCGTGCTGGACGACGGCGAGTTCCTGCAGGTCCAGGAGCTGTACGCGCAGAACGTGATCGTCGGGTTCGGCCGGGTCGCCGGCCGGTCGGTCGGGGTGATCGCGAACCAGCCGATGCACCTGGCCGGCACGCTGGACATCAACGCCGCCGAGAAGGCGGCCCGGTTCGTCCGGACCTGCGACGCGTTCAACGTCCCGGTGCTGACCTTCGTCGACGTCCCGGGGTTCCTGCCGGGCACCGACCAGGAATGGAACGGCATCATCCGGCGCGGCGCGAAGTTGATCTACGCCTACGCCGAGGCCACCGTCCCGCTGGTCACCGTGATCACCCGCAAGGCCTACGGCGGCGCCTACGACGTGATGGGCTCCAAGCATCTCGGCGCCGACGTGAACCTGGCCTGGCCGACCGCGCAGATCGCCGTGATGGGCGCCGCCGGTGCGGTGAACGTGTTGTACCGCAAGGAGTTGGCCGCGCTGACCGCCGAGCACGGCGCGGACAGCGACGAGGTCGCCGAGCTGCGCGGCCGGTTGCAGACCGAGTACGAGGACACCCTGGTCAACCCGTACATGGCGGCCGAGCGCGGCTACGTCGACCAGGTGATCAAGCCGTCCGCGACCCGGTCGATGATCACCAGCGCGCTGCGGGTGCTGGCCGAGAAACGGCAGACCCTGCCGCCGAAGAAGCACGGGAACATCCCGCTGTGAGTCGGCCCGCCAGACGCGACCGGGCACCGTGAGCCGCGCCAACCGTGACCGAACGCGTGACGACGAGGACGCGGCCGCCGTGCTGGCCGTGCTGTTCGCCATCGCCGGCGCGACCGAGCCGCACGCCCGAAGCACCGCAAGCGCGCCGTCGATCTGGGGCGACCCGGCGCACCGCATCGGCGTCGCCCCGGCACCGTCGGCCACGGCCTGGTGGGCGTCCGGGATGCCCCGATGACGGAGATCCTGCTGGCCTCGGCGTCACCGGCCCGGCTCGCGGTGCTGCGGACGGCCGGGCTGGACCCGTTCGTCACGGTGTCCGGGGTCGACGAGGACGCCGTCCTGGCCGCGAGCGCAGGGTCAGCCACCGGCGGACCGGATCCGGGCGCTCGCCGAGGCAAAGGCCGACGCGGTGGTGCGCCGGCTGACGGCCGGTGAGCTGCCCGATCTCCCCCGCGATGACGTGGTGGTGATCGGCTGCGATTCGATGCTGCTGATCGACGGCGAACTGCAGGGCAAACCGGACGGTCCCGAGCAGGCCAGGGTGCGCTGGAAACAGATGGCCGGCCGGGACGGCGTGCTGATCACCGGGCACGCGGTGCGGCGGGTGGTCGGCGGCGACGTGCGGGCCGGTGCGGCGGCGACCCGGTCAACGGTCGTGCGGATGGGCCGGCCGACCGACCAGGAACTCGACGCCTACATCGCCACCGGCGAACCGCTCGGCGTCGCCGGCGCGCTGACCATCGACGGCTTCGGCGGCTGGTTCGTCGACGGCGTCGACGGCGACCCGTCGAACGTGCTGGGCATCTCGTTGCCGCTGGTCCGCGACCTGCTCGCCGGGTCGGGGTGGCCGTCACCGACCTCTGGCGCGTCCCGTAACCTCCGTCCCGTCAACCAGAACTCCACCACCGAAAGGCCGCCAGTGCACACCGTTCTCATCGCCAACCGGGGCGAGATCGCCGTCCGGGTCGCCCGCGCCTGCCGGGACGCCGGGCTGACCTCGATCGCGGTGTACGCCGACCCGGACCGGGACGCGCTGCACGTCCGGGTGGCCGACGAGGCCTACGCGCTGGGCGGCTCGACGCCCGGCGAGTCGTACCTGGACGCGGCGAAGTTGCTGGACGTGGCGGCCAGGGCGGGCGCCGACGCGGTGCATCCCGGGTACGGTTTCCTGTCCGAGAACGCCGACTTCGCGCAGGCCGTGATCGACGCCGGGCTGACCTGGATCGGGCCGACGCCGCAGGCCATCCGCGATCTCGGCGACAAGGTGACCGCCCGGCACATCGCGCTGCGGGTCGGCGCGCCGCTGGTGCCGGGCACCAGCGAGCCGGTCGCCGGGTCCGCCGAGGTGGTCGAGTTCGCCCGCGAGCACGGCCTGCCGGTGGCGATCAAGGCGGCGTTCGGCGGCGGCGGCCGGGGGCTGAAGGTGGCCAGAACCCTGGAGGAGATCCCGGAACTGTTCGACTCCGCGGTCCGTGAGGCGGTCACCGCGTTCGGTCGCGGCGAATGTTTCGTGGAGCGCTACCTCGACCGGCCGCGGCACGTCGAGGCGCAGGTGCTGGCCGACACCCACGGCACGGTGATCGTGGTCGGCACCCGGGACTGCTCGCTGCAGCGGCGCTACCAGAAACTGGTGGAGGAGGCGCCGGCGCCGTTCCTCACCGACGAGCAGCGCGCCAAGATCCACACGGCGGCCCGGGCGATCTGCGTCGAGGCCGGCTACCACGGGGCCGGCACCGTCGAATTCCTGGTCGGGCAGGACGGTTCGGTGTCGTTCCTGGAGGTCAACACCAGACTGCAGGTGGAGCACCCGGTGTCGGAGGAGACCTCGGGTATCGACCTGGTGCTGGCGCAGTTCCGCATCGCCGACGGCGAGAAGCTCGAATTCACCGAGGATCTCACCCCGCGCGGGCATTCCATCGAATTCCGGATCAACGGCGAGGACCCCGGCCGCGGGTTCCTGCCGGCGCCCGGCACGGTGACCAGGTTCGTGCCAGCCGTCCGGCCCCGGCGTCCGGGTCGACTCCGGGGTCGAATCCGGTTCGGTGATCTCCGGCTCGTTCGATTCGCTGCTGGCCAAGATCATCGTCACCGGCGCCGACCGGCAGCAGGCGCTGGCCCGATCCCGGCGAGCGCTGGCCGAGATGCAGGTCGACGGGCATGGCCACCGTGCTGCCGTTCCACCGCGCGGTGCTGGACGATCCGGCGTTCACCGCGGTCGATGGCGTCTTCGACGTGCACACCCGGTGGATCGAGACGGAATTCGTCAACACGCTGGAGCCGTTTGACGCGTCGACCACCGAGGCGGCCGAACCGGCTGGGCCGCTGCGGGAGTTCGTGGCCGAGGTGAACGGTCGCCGGGTCAAGGTGGGCCTGCCGCCGGACCTGGTCGAGTGCGGTCGGTTCCGGGTCGGCGCGCGGCGGCTCACCCAGCCGGCCGCGTCAGTTGCGCGCCGGGCACTCGCACTCGGCCGCCAGTGGTGGTTCGGTGATCGCGCCCGATGCAGGGCACCGTGGTGAAGGTCGCGGTCGCGGTGGGCGACCCGGTCAGCGAAGGTGACGTGGTCGCCGTGGTGGAGGCGATGAAGATGGAGAACCCGATCACCGCGCACCGCGACGGGGTGATCTCGTCGGTGGCCGTCGAGGTCGGCGGCACCGTCACCGCCGGCGCGGTGATCGCCGAGATCGCCGACCCGGACTGACCCACCGGCCGGCCCGGCCGTCCCGGCACCGCCGCGGATCAGGGCCGATGGCCGGACGGAATAGAGTCGAGGGTGACCATCCCCGGATCCGATCCGTCGAACCTCCGCATCGGCGACGCCGAACGCAACTCCGCCATGGACGCGCTCGGCGAGCATCTGTCGTCCGGCCGGATCGACCTGGACGAGTTCGGCACCCGCAGCGCGCAGGTCACCCAGGCCAGGACGGTCGCCGACCTGCGGGCGCTGTTCGTCGACCTGCCCGCCCCGCACCCCACGTTGCCCGGCCCGGCACCGGCGCCCCGTCCCGTCGTCGACGCCCGACCGCCGGGACCGCTCCGATGTCGCTCGCCGCGACGACGATCGGACGCCCGGCGCAGCGGATGGCGTCGACGGCGATCGCGGCGTCCGGCATCATCGCCGCGATCCTGTTCTTCGCGCTGCACCTGCCCTGGTACATCTTCCTGCTGCCGGCGCTGATCGGCGTGGTCGACCAGCGCCGCGTACGGCGGCGGCCGGCGACCGGCCGGCGCTAACCGATCACCCGCGCCCCGGATCCGATTCGCCGAACTGTCACCCTGGTTGGCTCGACGACGGGTGCGACTGTGGCGAATCGACCGTCGCGCAGTCGGCCGTCTGCGCGCGCGGTGTCAGGCCACCGGCGAGGTGATCAGGTCCCGCACCTCCGGCGCCTCCAGCCGCATCTTCTCGGCCGAGGCGTCGTCCGGCTCGGTCTGCGACCGGCGTTCGGCGTCCACCCTGGCCTGGTAGGCCTCGACCTCCCGGGCCTGTTCGGCGGCGGACCAGCCGAGCACCGGGGCCATGATCTCCGCGACCCGGTGCATCGACTCGGTGCCGCGGTGCGCGTACTCGATCGAGATCCGGGTCCGGCGGGCCAGCACGTCCTCCACGTGCAGCGCACCCTCGTGGGTGACCGCGTACAGCGCCTCGGCCTGGATGTAGTCCGCCCGCCCCGGGGATCTGCTGCAGCAGGGACGGATCGGCGGCGGCCGGCGCCAGCAGCTCGTGGATCTCCGAGCCGTACCGGTCCAGCAGGTGCCGGATCCGGTACGGGTGCACGCCGTGCTGCGCGGCCAGCCGGTCGGCCTGGTTGACCAGCGCCTGGTACCCGACGGCGCCGACCAGCGGCACGTCCTCGGTGCAGGACGGGTTGATCCGGCCGGGCAGGTCCTCGGCGGCGGCCTCGACCGCGTCGGCGCCCATCACCCGGTAGGTGGTGTACTTGCCGCCGGCGATCGCGATCAGACCGGGCGCGACCCTGGCCACCGCGTGCTCGCGGGACAGCTTGGACGACTGCTCGCTCTCCCCGGCCAGCAGCGGCCGCAGCCCGGCGTACACGCCCTCGATGTCGTCATGGGTCAGCGGCACGGCCAGCACCGTGTTGACGTGGTCGAGGATGTAATCGATGTCGGCCTTGGTCGCGGCCGGGTGGGCGAGGTCGAGATTCCAGTCGGTGTCGGTGGTCCCGATGATCCAGTGCGACTTCCACGGGATGACGAACAGCACCGACTTCTCGGTCTTGAGGATGATGCCGCTCTCCGAGGTGATCCGGTCGCGGGCCACCACCAGGTGCACGCCCTTGGACGCCCGGACCCGGAACCGGCCGCGGCCGCCGGACAGCCGCTGCAGCTCGTCGGTCCAGACCCCGGTGGAGTTGATCACCACCCGGGCCTTGACGTCGGTCTCGGCGCCGGTCTCCACGTCCCGCACCCGCACCCCGGCCACCCGGTCGGACTCCTTGAGGAAGCCGACACACCTGGGTCGACGTCCGGATCACCGCGCCGTAGGAGGCGGCGGTGCGGGCCACCGTCATGGTGTGCCGGGCGTCGTCGACCTGCCCGTCGTAGTACCGGATCCCGCCGACCAGGGCGTCCCGGCGCAGCCCCGGCACCAGCCGCAGCGCCGCCGGCCTTGGTCAGGTGCTTGTGCCTGGGCACCGACCTGGCGCCGCCCATCGAGTCGTACATGATCAAGCCCGGCGCCGACGTACGGCCGCTCGACCACGGCTTGGACAGCGGGTAGAGGAACGACACCGGCTTGGCCAGGTGCGGGCAGATCTTGGTGAGCATCAGCTCGCGTTCCCGCAGCGCCTCGCGGACCAGCCCGAACTCGAACATCTCCAGGTACCGCAGGCCGCCGTGGAACAGCTTCGACGACCGGGAAGAGGTGCCGGAGGCCAGGTCTCGCGCCTCGACCAGGGCCACCGAGAGCCCGCGGGTGACGGCATCGAGCGCCGCGCCGGCGCCGACCACGCCGCCGCCGATCACCACGACGTCGAAGGTCTCCCGGCCCAGCCGCTCGAAGCTGGCCGCCCGCTCGGCCGGCCCCAGCCGGGCGCTGGTGCGGTCCGGCGAAGTTCCCGGTGTTGCCTGATTGCTGCCTGAATTGTTGCTGCCGGCTCGGGTCATCTCGGGCGATCCCTCCTGCTCGGGGCGCCCGAAAGCTGCACAGGCAACGGCGCCGTCAAGCCACGCTACCTGCGCGATCGCCAATCGCAACCGCACCGATCAGAGCTAGATGCCGTCCGCGCTGATGTGCATCAGCCGCCGGCCGAGCTCGGTGATCGACCCGGACAGCGACGGGTAGACGCTGAACGTGTACGCGAGATCCTTGACGGTGAGCCGGTTCTGCACCGCCACCGCGATCGGCAGGATCAACTCGGACGCCTCCGGCGCGACCACAACGCCGCCGATCACGATGCCGGTCAGCCGCCTGGCGATGATCTTGATGAAGCCCTCCTCCAGCCCCAGCATCTTCGCCCTGGCGTTGGTGGCCAGCGGGATCATCAGGGTCTGCGCCAGCGCCGGCCCGGTCTCCGCCTCGACCTCGGAGTACCCGACGGTGGCGATCTCCGGGTGGGTGAACACGTTGGAGCACACCGTCTTCAGCCGCAGCGGCGCAACGCCCTCGCCCAGCACGTGCCACATCGCGATCCGGCCCTGCATGGCCGCGACGGACGCCAGCATCAGCACCCCGGTGCAGTCGCCGGCCGCGTAGATCCCGGACACCGACGTCCTGGACACCTTGTCCACCTGGACGAACCCGCCCTTGGTCAGCTCGACACCGACCTCGGCCAGGCCCATGTCCGCGGTGTTCGGCACGGCGCCGACCGTCATCAGCGCGTGCGAGCCGCGGATCTCCCGGCCGTCCTCCAGGGTGACGACGACGCCGTCGCCCTCCCGCTTGACCGACTTCGCCCTGGCCCGCCTGGCCAGCACGCTGCCGCGCGAGGAGAACACCTTCTCGATCACGGCCGCCGCGTCCGCGTCCTCGCTGGGCAGCACCCGGTCGCGGCTGGACACCAGGGTGACGTGCACGCCCATCTCGGTGTAGGCGGAGGCGAATTCGGCGCCGGTGACGCCGGACCCGATGACGATCAGGTGCTCCGGCAGTTCGGACAGCGAGTAGACCTGCCGCCAGGTGAGGATCCGCTCGCCGTCGGGCTCGGCGTCCGGCAGGATCCGCGGGCTGGCCCCGGTGGCGATCAGCACGACGTCGGCGGTGCACTCGGTGACGGTGCCGTCGAGCGCGGTGGACACCACCCGGTGCGCGGCCAGCCCCGGGTGCGGATCGGACAGCACGGCCGTGCCCTCGATGATCGTGACGCCGCCGGCGATCAGGGTGGCCCGGATGTCCGCAGACTGCGCCAGGGCCAGCCCGGCGACCCGGCCGTTCACCACGGCGACGTCCATCGCCACCTTGTCGGGGTCGACCATCACCCCGAGACTGCTGGCGGCCAGCACCGAGGTGCGGCCGCCGGCGGAGGCGATGAACGTCTTGGACGGCACGCAGTCCGACAGCACGCAGGCGCCGCCGACGCCGTCACGCTCGATCAGCGTCACCTCGGCGCCGTACTGGACGGCGACCAGCGCGGCCTCGTAGCCGGCCGGCCCGCCGCCGATGATCGCGATCCTGGTCATCCCGGTCCCCACCTTCGATCCGGCCACGCAGGTCACAGCTGGCCGTCCGGGGCTTGCGCGGCGGGATCCTTCCGGGGCCGTTCCACCGTAGCCGGGCCGGCTCGACGGGCGCGGGCGCGCCGGGCAGCGCACGGCACCGGTCGCCGACCTGTCGACCGTGACACGCGTCGCGACCGGCGCGGCGCGACCGGATGCGCCCGGCTCGACTCGCGCAGCTACGCTCTGCTCCCATGGCGTTGTACGCGGCCTACGGGTCCAACATGGATCCCACCCATATGCTCCAGCGCTGCCCCTCCTCGCCGGTGGCGGGGACCGGTTGGCTCACCGGCTGGCGGCTGACCTTCGGCGGCGAGGACCTGACCTGGGACGGCGCCCTGGCCACCGTCGTCGAGGACCCGGAGTCGTCGGTGTTCGTCGTGCTGTACGACATGGCGGACTCCGACGAGCGCACCCTCGATTCCTGGGAGGGCGCCGACCTGGGGCTCTACACCAAGATCAGGCTGCGGGTGCAGACCCTGGAGGGCGACGTGCTGGCCTGGCTGTATGCGCTGCAGGCGTTCGAGGGCGGCCTGCCGTCGGCCCGCTACCTGGGCGTCATCGCCGACGCCGCGGAGGCCGCCGACGCCCCCGGCGAGTACGTCAACGACATTCGCAGCCGGCCGCGGCGGCAGGGCACCTGACCACCCGCGCTGCCCTTTGGCCGGGGCCTCACCGAGCGGTGGTGGCCATCGGCGTTCTCGTCGCTGTCATGGTCGCGATCGGAGCCGCCGCGGCACCGCGGGCCACCGCCGGACCGGCCGCGCCGGTGAAGGAGCTCGGAATTCTCGACCGGCCGCGTCAGGGTCCGTCCGTTGCCCAGTTCCGTGCCCATCCCGGTCGGCAGGCCGCGTGACGTCAGCTGTCCGGTCGGTTGCTGGCCGCATCTTCGACTGACGGTGCGGGTGGGGGTTGACCGGCCGCGGGCAGCGGACGCAGTGCGACCGCGACGAACGCGGCCACCGCGAGCAGCCCGGCAACCACGGTGAGCGCCTTGAGCACGCTGACCTGCTCGCCGAGGAATCCGATCAGCGGCGGCCCGGCCAGGAACGCGCAGTATCCGATCGAAGCGACCACGCTGACCCGGCCGGCGGCGGCCGCTGGATCGTCGGCGGCGGCGCTCATCCCCACCGGGAAGCCGAGCGAGGTGCCGGCGCCCCAGAGCCGCGATGCCGACGAAGGCCAGCGCCGTGTTCGGGCTGAAGATGAACAGCAGCAGGCCGGCGGTCGCCACGACGGCGAGGGTGCGGACCACGGCGACCCGCCCGTAGCGGTCCAGCAGGTTCGGTCCGAACCAGCGACCCGCCGTCATCGCGGTCAGGAAGACGGCGAAGCCAACCGTGCCGGCGGCGGCCGAGGCCTGGTAGCCGTCGATCAGCGAGACCGCGATCCAGTCGTTGCCGGTGCCCTCGGCGAAGGCGAACGCGAAGACGAACACCCCGATCAGCAGGGTCCTGGGCTCCAGCCAGCGACGGAAAACACCGCCCCGGTCGGCCTTTTCCGCCCGGTGCTCGGCAGTCTCCGTCCCATGGTCGGCGGTCTCCGCGACGTCGGGGAGGAAGCCACGAACGGCCAACGGGATGACAACCGCCGTGCCGATCGCCACCACCAGCAGGTGCGCGGTGACCGGGACGGACGCGAGCACCATGACGGCGCCGATCCCCGCCCCGGCGACGGTGCCAAGGCTGAACCCGGCGTGATACCGGGACATGATGGACCGGCCCAGGTGCTGCTCGACGGATGCGCCCTGGACGTTCATCGCGACGTCCCAGGCCCCGTTGGCAAAGCCCACCAGACAAAGACCGATCACCACCGGGACCACCCCGATCAGGTAACCGAGAGCCACTGTCAGCAGCCCGACGCCGAGCAGCACCGCCATCGCGGTGACGGTCCGCCGGGAGCCGAGACGATGGACGATGACGCCGGCCAGGGGCAACGCGATCAGCGAGCCGACCGCGATCGCCAGCAACAGCAGACCCAACTGCGCCGAGCTGAGTTCCAGCTGGTCCCGCACCTGCGGGATCCGGGACGCCCAGCTGGCGAAGGCGAATCCGGCGCCGATGAACGCGGCGTACGTGGCCCTGCTGGCGGCGGCGACCGTGGCGGCCGGGAACGTGGTGTTGGGGATCGTCATGGTTGTCCTGGGCTGGTATCGAAGGAGACGTCGGAAATGGTTGGGGAACGCAGCGCTCGGTCGATGTAGCCGATCGTGTCCGATCGGTCGACTGGGGCGGTGGACAGGATCGAGTGGATGATCAGTCCCTCGATCAGGGCGTCGACGCCGCGCGCCGTCACCGGGTCGAGGTAGCGGTGCAGCACCGCTCGGCTGGTCTCCATCCAGCCCTGGGTGACGGTGCGCAGGGCCGGGTTGTGCACGGCGGCCAGGTACAGCTCGAAGTTGATTGCGCTATCGCGGTCGGCGTCGGCGCCCAGCACCAGGTTGGCAATGGCCCCGACCAGATCGTCATGCGTGCGCACCCCGTCGAAGTGCCGCTCATAGGCGGCGGCCATCCGCGTCGCGTGCCGGGTGAACGCCTGGATCAGCAGGTCGTCCAGGGTCGCGAAGTGGTAGGTCAACGACCCGAGCGGAACGTCGGCGGCGGCCGCGATCAGGCGATGGGTGGTCCCGCGCACCCCATGGTCGGCGATCACGTCCAGCGCCGCGTCGATGATCCGGTCTTTGCGAGCGGGGTCGAAGCGACGTGCCCGCCGAGGGCGTGGCGCGTGCCACCAACTCTTTCATATGTACGACGGTACACACTATAGGAACGCGCGTACATAGTGATCTGCGCAACGCTCGGACGCAACCCACCGAGTGCCACCTCACCAGGGCGAACCAGCCCAATCCGGCCCCAGGACCCCTGATCCCATGGCACTGGGCACAGAGCCGGGGGGCGCAGGCCCGCGCCCTTCGCTGAAAACGGCACCACCCGGCTGGATAGGGTCTCCTCCATGGCCGAGAACCAGACCGTGCCGACCGGCGATGACGTCACGGCGTTCGTCGATTCCATCGCCGACGACACCCGGCGCGGCGAGGCGCGACTGCTGATCGAGGTGATGCGGGACGTCACCGGTCAGCCTCCGGTGCTGTGGGGCACCTCGATCGTCGGTTTCGGCCAGCAGCACCTGACGTACGCATCGGGCCGGGAACTGGACTACTTCCGGATCGGGTTCGCGCCGCGCAAGGCGCAGACCGTGCTGTACCCGGCCGGTGGCGTCGACAACTACCAGGACATCCTGCCGCGGCTCGGCAAATACTCCACCGGGAAGGGCTGCCTCTACCTGAAAAAGGTCACCGATGCCGATCCGGCGGCGCTGCGTGAACTGGTCGACCGTTCCTACCGCTGGGTGCCGGACTAACCGCGCGGCTCAGAAACCAGATATCGGCGTCAGTCGCGCAGTGACGCCAGCGCGGAGTGCGTCATCAGCCGGATCCCGGCGGCCACGGCCCGCTCGTCGACGGTGAACGTCGAAGAGTGCAGGTCGACCCGCGGGCCGACCCCGTCCCACACCCCCAACCGGGCGAGCGAGCCGGGCACGTGCTCCAGGAAGACCGCGAAATCCTCGGCCCCGGTTGACTGTTCGGCGAGGGTCGACGCATCCGGGCCGAGCGCCCGTTGCGCCGCGGTCCGCATCAGCTCGGTGGACTGCAGGTCGTTGTCCACCGGCGGCACGCCGCGCAGGTAGGTCAGCTCGAACTCCGCGTTGGTCGGCGCCAGCAGGTCCGAGACCAGTTCGCGGACCAGCGGCTCCGCCGCGTCCCAGGATCGCCGGTCCATCATCCGCAGGGTTCCGCGCAGCTGACCCTCCCGCGGGATCGCGTTCGCGGCGTCACCGGAATGCACTGCGCCCCAGACCATCACGGCCGCGGCCCGGGGGTCGAGCCGACGGCCCAGCAGCGCCGGCAGGCCGGTGATCACCGTTCCCAGCGCGTAGACCAGGTCCGTGGTCAGGTGCGGCCGGGAGGTGTGCCCGCCCGGCCCGAAGATGCGGAGGTCCACCACGTCGGAGGTGGAGGTGATGGCGCCCGCCTTCAGCCCGACCAACCCCACTTCCAGCCGCGGATCGCAATGCAGGGCAAAGACTCTGGTCAACCCGTCCAGCCCACCGGCGGCGATCACATCATGCGAGCCGCCGGGAAAGACCTCCTCGGCAGGTTGGAAGATGAACCGGACCCGGCCGCCCAGGTCGCCGGCCCGGGACAGGGCTCTGGCCGCCCCGAGCAGCACGGTGAGATGCACGTCGTGGCCGCAGGCATGCGAGACCTCCGGCAGGGTCGAGGCGTACGGCAGCCCGGTGCCCTCCGCGATGGGCAGCGCGTCGATGTCCGCGCGCAGGCCGACGATCTTGTCACCAGCTGCCGATCTCAGCGATGACGCCGGTGCCGGACGGCATCAGAGCGGCCTTGATCCCGTCGGATTCGAGCGTCCGCAGGATCAGTGCGCTGGTAGCCGACTCCCGCCGGCCCAGCTCTGGGTGGGCATGCACCCGGCGACGGAGATCGACGAACCCGGCCAGGTCCGAGCGCAGCATCTCATCCAGCCACACCGGCCCACGGCCGGCGCCGTGGTCGCCCACCTCATGCGCTGCGGGCACCGCGGGCGGGACGACGTCGATCAGGTTGATCATCGGTGTTCTCGTCATCTCCGTTCCTCGGCTTGCTGCGACAGCTGACAATCGCTCCTGGCGCGGATTCGGCCTCCGGCGCCCGCTGAGCCTAGCCAACCGATCGGTGCGAACTCGCAGAATGGGGTCCATGACGAACACTCTGCGCAGCCGCATCGGATCCTTCGGCTTCTGGGTCAGCCGCAAACGCTTGCCGACCGACGAGCGCGGGCTCCGCGAGATCGGGGCCGAATTGGACGACATCGGCGTGCCCGTCTTGTGGGTCGGCGGCTCCCCCACCGCCGACCTGCTCATTGCCGAACACCTGCTGGCCGGCAGCAACCGGCTCCTGGTCGGCACCTCGATCCTGAACATCTGGACCGAGGACCCGGCAGTCGTCGCCGCATCCTGCCAGCGGCTCGCCGATGCGTTCGGCGATCGGTTTGTGCTGGGCGATCGGCGCCGGTCACGCACCCACCGCCGAACAGACCGGCCAGGCATATGTCCGCCCTCTTGGCCGGCTGCGCGGCTACCTCGACGACCTGGACCACGCCGGACATCCGGTGCCCGCCGAGGCAAGAATGCTGGCCGCGCTCGGCCCGAAGGCGCTCGCCCTCTCCGCGGAACGGTCGGCCGGCGCGCTCCCTATCTGACGACCCCGGAACACACCCGGGAGGCGCGGCAGATCATGGGGGTCGAGGCTCTGCTGGTGCCCGAGCACAAGGTGGTGCTGCTGGACGATCCGGATGCGGCCCGCGCAGTCGGGCGGAGCATCCTGCGCACCTACCTGGTGTTGCCGAACTACCTGAACTCGTGGCGCCGGCTCGGCTTCACGGACGAGGACTTCGCCGGTGAGGGCAGCGACCGGCTGGTCGACGCGATGGTCGCACACGGCGACATCAACGCCGTCATGCCGCGTCTCGTCGAGCATCTGGACGCCGGCGCCGACCACGTGGCGGTGCAGCCGTTGGCCCCGGACGGCACCCTGCCGCTGGCGCAGTGGCGGCTGTTGGCGGCGGCGTTCCGGGACTTTGCTGTCAAGGCCTGACGCGCGACGCGGGTTGAGCCAGCCGCCCATGCGACCGCGGGCGCCGATGTGGTTGGGTGAGAGTGCCGTCGTTCGGCACCTGATAGTTCACGGCCCACCGGATGCGGTGGGCCGCCAAGCTTCCTGCGCAGGAGGTACCGATGGGCGACGACATCGCTGCGACGACCTACACCCGCGAGCAGCGGCAGGCCTACCGAGCCAAGGTGCGGCGCTGCCTGGACGTGTTCGAACGGATGCTGGTCGAGCATTCCTTCGACTTCGGCACCCCGATGACCGGCCTGGAGATCGAACTCAACCTGGTCGACAACAAGTGGCAGCCGGCGATGGCCAACGCCGAGGTGCTGGCCGTCATCGCCGATCCGGATTTCCAGACCGAACTCGGCCGCTACAACATCGAGTTCAACGTCGCGCCCCGGCATCTGTCCGGCGAGCTGATGCTCGACCTGGAGCGGGTGCTGCGGGCGTCGCTGGACCACGCCGAGACCCAGGCAAACGGGATCGGTTCGGAGATCATCATGATCGGCATCCTGCCGACGCTGCGGACCGAGCATTTCGAGACCGAGTGGATGAGTGCGAATCCCCGGTATCAGGCGCTGGACGAGGCGGTGTTCGCCGCCCGCCGGGAGGACCTGGAGCTGGACATCAGCGGACCGGATCACGAGCACCTGAAGATGTTCGCCGACTCCATCGCCCCGGAGTCCGCCTGCACCTCCGTGCAGCTGCACCTGCAGGTGGCGCCGGCCGACTTCGCGGCCTGCTGGAACGCCGCGCAGGCGCTGGCCGGCCCGCAGATGGCCCTCGGGGCGAACTCGCCGTTCCTGTTCGGCAAGCGGCTCTGGGCCGAGACCCGCACCGAGCTGTTCCTGCAGGCCACCGACACCCGCTCGATCGAGCTGCGGAACCAGGGGGTGCGGCCGCCGGTGTTCTTCGGCGAACGCTGGATCACCTCGATCTTCGACCTGTTCGAGGAGAACGTGCGGTACTTCCCGGCGTTGCTGCCGGAGACCACCGACGAGAACCCGGAGGAGGTGCTCGCCGCCGGAAAGGCGCCCCGGCTGCAGGAACTGCGACTGCACAACGGCACCGTCTACCGGTGGAACCGGCCGGTCTACGACGTCGTCGACGGCCGGCCGCACCTGCGGGTGGAGAACCGGGTGCTGCCGGCCGGGCCGACCGTTGTCGACGTGCTGGCCAATGCCGCGTTCTACTACGGGGCGCTCACCGTGCTGGCCGCCGAGGACCGGCCGGTGTGGACGAAGATGTCCTTCGACGCCGCCAAGGCCAACTTCGACGAGGGCGCCCGGCAGGGCGTCGACGCAGTGTTCTACTGGCCCGGCTTCGGCGAGGTCACATGGGACGAACTGCTGCTGCGGCACCTGCTGCCCAAGGCCGACGAGGGCCTCGCCCGCTGGGGCGTCGCCGCGGAGGCCCGGGATCGGTACCTGGGCATCGTGCGGGACCGCTGCAAGACCCGGCGCAACGGTTCGTGGTGGCAGGTCGAGACGGTGGCGGCGTTCGAGCGGCGCGGCCTTGACCGGGACGCCGCGCTCACCGAGATGCTGAAGCTGTACTCGCAGGGGATGCACTCGAACGAGCCGGTGCACACCTGGGAGGTCCCGACCTGACCGCCGCCGCAGCCCCATCCCGCGGAACAGGCACCGACCGATGACGGCACCCGACCCCGACCGGCTCGCCGCGGACGTCCTGGCCGGCTCGCGAACCGCTCTGTCCAGGGCGATCACGCTGGTCGAATCCACCCGGGCCGACCACCGGGCGGCGTCCCGGGTGCTGCTCACCGCCCTGGCCGGCCGCACCGGCGGGGCGATCCGGGTGGGCATCTCCGGGGTGCCCGGGGTCGGCAAGTCAACCTTCGTCGAGTCCCTCGGCTCGCTGCTCACCGCGGAGGGCCACCGCGTCGGGGTGCTGGCCGTCGACCCGTCCAGCGTCCGGACCGGCGGGTCGGTGCTCGGCGACAAGACCCGGATGCCGACCCTGGCGGCCGATCCGAACGCCTATATCCGGCCCTCCCCGACTGCGGGCACCCTCGGTGGGGTGGCCAGGGCCACCGCGCAGACCATCACCGTGCTGGAGGGTGGCGGGTACGACGTCGTGCTCGTCGAAACCGTCGGGGTCGGCCAATCCGAAACCACCGTGGCCGGCATGGTCGACAGCTTCCTGCTGCTGGGCCTCGCGCGGTCCGGGGACCAGTTGCAGGGCATCAAGAAGGGCGTGCTGGAGATCGCTGACGTGGTCGCCATCAA
Source organism: uncultured Actinomycetota bacterium (assembly GCA_963695045.1). GTDB lineage: Bacteria > Actinomycetota > Actinomycetes > Mycobacteriales > Nakamurellaceae > Nakamurella. Next base: position 580,527 of record CAVOFW010000008.1, on the reverse strand, counting down.
CAAGGCCGACGGCGACCGGGTGACGGAGGCGAAGGCCGCGGCGCGGGATCTGGCCGGTGCGCTACGCCTGGTTCGCGGCGGCGGTCACGGTGCTGACAAGGGTTGGACACCGCCGGTGCTGACCTGCTCCGGCCTGACCGGCGGCGGAGTGCTCGAACTCTGGCAGGCGATCCTCCGTCATCGGGCATCGCTGGGACCGGAAGGCTTGGCGCACAAGCGATCCGGGCAGCGGTGGGAGCTGACCTGGGCGTTGGTCCGGGACGAGCTGGACCAACGGTTGCGCCGCTCCCCCGCGGTGGTCGCGGCCGCCGACCGGCTTCGAGCCGAGGTGCTGGCCGACACCATGCCGGCCCCTGGCGCCGCGGACGCGATCCTGCGGGCGTTCGACTCGACCTGACCAACGGCCCGACAACAGCCGGCGACGGCTCAGGCGAAGGCGTCCCGGTCGAACGCGTCCTCCGCGGGCTCGAGCTCCAACAGGGCGGCCAGCAGCAACAGCGTCTGCCGATCCTCCCGGCTGATCACCTGCCCGAACGATCCCCTGGCCCGGCAGAAACTCTCGCCGATCTCCAGCAGCATGGCGACAAACGGCTTGGCGACCAGCACATCGAGCCGGGTGCAGGATTCCCATCACATCCCACAGCCCGGTGACGATCGACCGCTGCTCCTGCTCGAAGCCCTTCAGCAGCGACGAGAAATTGCTGCTCAGCGAGACCGGAACGACATTGGCCAATCCATCAGCGCCGGCCGCCGCGTTGTCGACACTGCGCCAGAACGCCGCGAGTTCCAAAGGATGGAAACCACTCTGCCGTCCGGTCACCGCGCACAGCACCCACAGCGGCGCTAGTTCCAGGGTGCGCCAATCCCGCGAACCGAGCTCGGGTTCCATCGGCCATCGACTCCTTCGGCTCGGCGCTGTCCAGCATCACTATCCGCCGCGAGCCCGGCTCGGCACAACGGCCAACAGTCCTGTTCGTCCGGCCGGTCAGGTCCGGTGCCATGCTGGATTCGAACGCAGGAGGTCCCGGTGAGCACAACACCGAGCCCGGACCGCTGGATGCGGCCGCCGCGGCTGTGGTGGCGCACCCGCGATGCCCGGCGATCGGGCGACGTCGGCGCGCTGATCAGGAGTGTGACGACCGGCGGCGACACCGCCGTCGGGCTGCGGGTCCGCGGCAACCGGGTGCTCATCCTGCTCGACCCCGCGCTGGCCGGCGCCCTGCTGGTCGAGCATGCGCCGGTGACGATCAAGGGACCGGGACTTCGGCTGGCCCGGCACCTGCTCGGCGACGGACTGCTGACCAGCGAGGGCAGCCCCGCACGACCGGGCCCGCCGGCTGATCGCGCCGGCGTTCTCCCCGCGCCGGCTGGCTGGGTACACGCGAGTCCTTCGCGGCCGTCGACCAGAGCGCACATCGACCGGTGGGGTGACGGTGCGACCGTCGACGCGCACTCCGAGATGGCCGCGCTCACCCTGGATATCGTCGGCCGAACCCTGCTCGGCATCGATCTCGCCGACCGGGCGTCGACGGTTCGCGGCTCGCTGGAGTCCGCCCTCGAGCGCTTTGCCAGGTCGGGCGGCGGGATCCTGCGGGGCACCGGGCGTCGGGCGGCTGCGCATCACCCGGCCGGCAGGCCGCTCCGGCTGAATCCGAGCCGGCCCAGGATCCGGCCGAGGCGGCGGTGCACGAGGTCGTCGACGAGGTGATCAACCAGCGCCGGGCCGATCCCACCGACGACCGCGGCGACGTGGTCTCCGCCCTGTTGTCCTACGGGGAGATCCGCGACGGCATGACGCGCGGCGGAGATCCACGATCACGTGATGACCCTGCTGCTGGCCGGGCACGAGACGACAGCCAACGCGCTGACCTTCACGCTGTTCCTGCTCGGCAAGCATCCGGACGTGCAGGATCGCCTGCTGGGCGAGGTCTCCGCGTTCGCCACCGTGGGGCCGACATTCACTGACCTGCCTGCCCTGTCGTACACCAGGGCGGTGATCAGCGAAGCGTTGCGACTGTATCCGCCGGCCTGGTTGCTCGGCCGGACCATCGTGGCACCAGCTGGAGTTCGGCGGCTGGCACGCGCCCGCCGGGCACCGTGGTGCTGGCCAGCCCGATGCTGCTGCACCGGGACCCGCGGTGGTTCCCCGACCCCGACACCTTCGACCCGACCCGTTGGCTGGACGATCGGCGCCATGACGTGCCCAAGTACGCCTATCTGCCGTTCGGGACCGGGCCGCGGGCGTGCATCGGCGAACAATTCGCCTGGGCGGAGGCGATCACGGCGTTGGCCGTCATCGCCGCGAACTGGCGGGTGCACACCGATCCGGACCTGACCCCCGGGATCCAGTACCGGGTCACCCTGCGGCCGAGCGGAGCCGTGCCCGTCCGGGTGACGGCGAGGCGCTGCGCAGACTCGCCGGCGAAAGCGTCACACACTGTGATCGATGACCGGCCGCACTGATTCTATAGTGTGACGATGTTTGTCTTCGTTCTTGACGCGCAGTCGGGTGTGCCGACCTATGTACAGCTGATTCAGCAGGTCAAGAACGGTATCCGGATGGGATTGCTGCATCCCGGTGATCGGTTGCCGACCGCCAAGGAAGTTGTCGGTGCGTTGGCGATCAACCCGAACACGGTGTTGAAGGCGTACCGGGAGCTGGAGCGCGAGGGCCTGGTGGCCCCCCGACCGGGCGTCGGCACCTTTGTCCGACGGGGTCTCGGCTCGGCCTCACCGGAGAGCTCGGGACCGGCTGTTCGGGGAGCTGCGTGTCCTGGATGGAGCGGGCCAGGGACTCCGGTCTCGACGAGGACGACATCCTTGCGTTGTTCGCCGGCGCCAAAGACGCGCCCATCACCCGCCGCGCATGACCGACCAACCCCGACGTTCGCGTCATCTCCTTCCGGTGCCAACGGCCCACGGGTCGGGACGAGTGACAGCAGACACCGCGGATGACGTCGTCGCGGTGCGAGACACTCGGCGCCGGGGCCCGCTACGGCGGACGGTGGGCCCTCTCGGATTGCACGCTGCGGATTCCGCAGGGCAGCGTGGTCGCCGTCGTCGGACGGAACGGTGCGGGCAAGACGACCCTGCTGCAGATGCTCGCGGGTCTGCGCCGCCCCGATGCCGGCTCGGTCACCGTGCTGGGCCACCGCACCTGGCCCGCGCCGGCCGGTCTGCTGGCCCGGGTTGGGTTCGTCGCGCAGGGCAAGCCGCTGTACGGCGGCCTGCGGGTGGCGGACCTGCTCCGGCTCGGTCGGCGGATGAACCCGTCCTGGGACGAGCCGTACGCGGTCGATCGGCTTCGCGATCGGGACATTCCGCTCGACGCGAAGGTCGGCAAACTGTCCGGCGGCCAACGGACGCAGGTCGCACTGGTGATGGCGCTGGCCAAACGGCCCAGCCCTGCTGCTGCTGGACGAGCCGCTGTCCGACCTGGACCCGGTGGCCCGGCGCGAGGTGATGGGCACGCTGATGGTCGACCTGGCCGAACGCAACGTCACCGTGGTGCTGTCCTCGCATTCCCTGTCCGATCTGACCAGGGCCTGTGACTGGCTGCGTGCTGGTCGATTCCGGCCCAGTTGCGGCTCGCGGACTCGATCGACGAGCTGCTGGCCGGGCACCAGTTGCTGATCGGGCCGATCGAGCTCGCCGACCGGGTGGCCGCCCGACTGCCTGTCGTCTCGGAGTTCCGTGGCGATCGTCAGGCGATTCTGCTGGTCGAGGGCGACGACCCGACCGTGCGACTGGATCCGCGCTGGACGATCCGGCAACCCACCGTCGAGGACCTGGTGTTCGCCTACATGAAGCGAACGACGCCGTGACGGCCGGGTTGGTGCTGACCACGCTGCGCCTGTACCGGGCGCAGATCGTCGTGCACCGCGGCGCTGCTCGCCCTGCTGGCGTCGGCCGCCGTGCTGCACGGTCTGGCCACCGCGTCGTTCATCGCCGACTACCGGGCGGCCAACTGCCCGTCGCCGAGTTGCGACGCGCTGGCCGCGCTGGTGGAACAGCGGTACCTGGTGTTCGGTCAACTGCTGCCCTTCATCGGGCTGCTGCCGGCCGCGATCGGCGCGTTCTGGGGCGCTCCCCTGCTCGGTCGCGAGTTCGAGACCGGCACAACCCATTTCGCCTGGACGCAATCGGTGTCCCGGCGCAGCCTGGATGCTGACCAGATTGGTCATTCTCGGCTCATTGATCGCGATCGGCGCCCTCGTGCTCGGCATCGCGATCGACTTCTGGCTGTCGGCGTTCACCGGATTCGATCTGCCCGGCGCGCTGGCAGACCGACTTCAGCTTCAGCCACATGCGCGGGACGGCCCCGGTGGGATGGTGGCTGCTGGCGTTCACCCTGGGCGCGGCCAGCGGGGCCCTGTTGCGGCGCACCGTGCCGGCCATGGTGGTCACGATCGTCGTCATGGTGGCGGCGGTCTTCGCCAGGAATCATCTGGTTCGGCTTCGCCATCGAAGGGCTGACCGTCTCGGACGCCCTTCGGCTGCAGCACATCGAGACGGTGACCTTGATCGTCGTGGCCGTCATCCTGGCGCTGGCGACCAGTTGGTCGGTCGAGCACGCGCACGCCGTAGCGCGCGAAAACCCGGACAAACGGCCCGCGCTGTTATGGAATCGTTACCGCTTCAACTACTCAGATAGTTCATCGACACCTTAGTGTTTTGCCGTGAGGGGTGAGCGCGTCCGATGGGTGTTGGCCTTCAACAGCGGATGCGCTCGATGCCGGGAGCTGGCCAGCGGCGTGCACGAGGCATGCCAGGGGGGCCTGGAGATCCTGCCGCTGGACCACCCCGATGTCCAGCGGTGGGCGGCCCAGGCGCGGCCCGGTCGCGAGATGGACTGGGTGCCAACCCTTTTCCGGGTCGGCGGAACCTCGGTACGAATGTGGACGGGCCGCAGCGCTCTCCGTCCGGCTGGTGCTGCACCTTGGGCCGACGCGACCGTGCGGGTCCTGCGCGCTCTCGGTGCTCGAACGGCGCCCGGCGATCGGCACCGCGCCGGCGCCAGGACAGTCGCTGGCGGCACCACCAGACGGCGGTTCCTCGAACTCGCCGCCGGTGGCGCGATGGCCGCCGGGATGCTGATCACCGGCGCGATCCCGGCCGCCGCCGACCCCGTCGCCACCTGGCTGAAGAACAACCGGCAACAGCTGCCGCGCACCTAGCCCGAACTTGCCGCGCTGCCGCCCGAGTTCCGGTCGGCCGTCTATCAGGAACTGACGCCGGCCGAGCGCAGCGCCGCCTGGGTGGCGCACCTGACCAGCCACCGCGCGCCCACCCTGACGACCGAGCAGTCCGCGGTGCTCGAGCGCGGCCCTCGCTGCTGGCCGCGAATCCCGGCAACTTCGCCGGGCGGCCCGGCCGCTCCGGCGGTCGCCGCGCTCGCCGGCCGCGGCACCGCCGCATTCGGCATCGACCGCGCGCGGGAAATCTTCGCCACCCTCGGTCCGAGCGGCGCGCCGGCCGCCACCACGGCCAAGGCTCGGCGACGTCCAGGCCGGCGACCGGCGGCGATCGCCGTGACGGCTGCGGCGGCCGTTGGTGTCATGCCAATGCTCGACGGTCAGCGACTATTGCGGCGGGCACTGCCAATCGGGCGGTTGCACGCCCCGGTCCCCCGGCTGCGGATTCCTCTACCAGTACGCGTGCAACGGGCACTGCGTGTAGGTCGTGTCTGGCAAATGCGGCCAGCCACGACCTCTGTATCGAATGGCGCCTGACGACTTCGTCGCAGGCGACTAGTCGATCGTCATTCCCCGACCCGCCGGGCCCGTCTCATGTCGCGGTTCACCGCCCAGGCGTCCGCGACGGGACCGATGTGCCGGAGCTTGTCGGGGTTGATCACCGCGCGGATCGTCTGGATCCGCCCACCGAGCACGTCGAGCGTCATCGTGCCGACCACCCTGCCGTCCCGGTCGCGCAGGATCGCGCCCGGCTGACCGTTCATCTCGCGTGGCTCCATCGTGCGTCGATCCGGTCCAGCACCGGGAAGTTCAGGGCCAGCACCCGGGCCACGTTGTCGGCGCCGACCACGCCCCTGGCCAGCGCGGGCGCCTTGCCTCCCCCGTCCCCGGCCAGCTCGGACGTCGGCCGCGAGCAGCTGCCGCACCCCGTCGACGTCCCCGTCCCGGAGCGCCCGGAAGAACCTCGCCGCCAACTGCTCTCGTTCCCGGCGGTCCGCCTCGAACCGGGGGCGCCCGGCATGCATGTGACGGCGCGCCCGCACCGCGAGTTGCCGGCACGCCGCCTCCGAGCGCCCGACGGCAGCTGCGACCTCCGGAAAGTCGAAGCCGAACACCTCGCGGAGCACGAAGACCGCGCGCTCGAGCGGCGACAGCCGTTCCAGCAGCAACAGGGCCGCCATCGAGACCGAATCCGCCAGTTCCGCCGACCGGGCCGGATCCTGGTACGGATCGGTGAGCAACGGTTCCGGAAACCACGGCCCGACGTAGGTTTCCCGCCGGACGCGCGCCGAGCGCAGCACGTCGATCGACACCCTGGTGACCACTGCCGAGAGGAAGGCCTTTGTCGAGGTGGGCTCGGTCGAGGAGGACTCGTAGCGCAGCCAGGTCTCCTGCACCGCATCCTGCGCCTCGGCCACGCTGCCCAGGATCCGGTAGGCGATCGCGCCCAGCAGCGGCCGCAGCTCCTCGAACTCCTCGCTCCGGTTCACCCGAGTTCTGCTTCGAAGCCCTGCCGCCAGGACGGATACCGCAGTTCCCAGCCGAGCTGCCGCTTGGCCTTGGCGTTGGAGAAGCCGCGCCCCTGCGTCATGACGCCCGCCGCCATCTCGCCGGCCAGCAGCCTCGCCAACCACGTCGGCACCCGCCGAGGCGGCTTGGCCCCCGCGCAGTCCGCGAGATACGGCAGCCACTGGCTGACCGGGGCCGGCTCGTCATCGACGATGTTGAACACGCCCTCCGCCTTCTGCTCCACCGCCAGGACGGTAGCGCTCGCCGCGTCGTCAACGTGCACCCAGGAGAAATAGCCGGTGCCGCCGCCGACGATGGGGACCATCCGCTTGCGCACCAGAGCGAGCTGTTCGTCCCACGCCTCTGCGCCATAGAACCCGCCGTACCGCAGCACCGCTCCACCTGCCTTGACGACCGCGTCCTCGAGATGGCCGATCGCCGTCGTCCCCGCCAGCACCTCCAGCGGGTCCTCCTCGGTCTTGACCCAGCCACCGCTGCGGCTCCCGTTCATGCTGGCGTGGCCCTGCGTGATGATCTGGCGGACGTCGGTCGCCTCTGCGGCGGCCAGCAGGTGATCAATCCCCTCGCTGCGGAGCCGGTTCGTGCCGGCGAAGAAGCGGTCGGGCTTGCGCGGATTGGCCTTGCCCGCGTGTGCCGCGGACAGCGCCGTCATCTGATTGACGATCGCGTCCGGCCGGGCCGTGGCCACCGCCTCGCCGACTGCCGCAGCGTCCAGCCCGTCCATCACGACGCCCGTGGCGCCCAACTGCTCCAGCCGGGCCACCTTGGCGACACTGGTCGTCGTCGCGGTCACCTGGTGCCCACGGGCCACCAACTGCCGCACCAAACGACGCCCCAGAACCCCGCTTCCGCCTGCCACGAACACCCGCATCAGCTCTGCCTCCCGCACCCGTAGTGGTTCCTGCCACCAAGACGATGCGGCCCCGCTCCCCGTGACATGGGTGGTCCCGCGGGTTGCTCCAGCGCCGCGTCCACCAGCCCGCGGGTTGCTCCAGCGCCGCGTCCACCAGCCCGCGCAGCTTCAGCTCGTCCAGCAACGTTCGGCGGACGGTGCCGCGAGGACGGCACCAACTGTTGACTAGACTAAGTCGGACTAATACCCTTTGCACATGACGGTTTTCGTGAACATCCACGAAGCAAAGACACACCTGTCACGACTCCTCGAGCAGGTGGCCGCCGGCGAGCGCGTGGTGATCTCGAAGGCTGGACATCCGGTGGCCGACTTGGTACAGCACCGCCGGCCGGCCGTTGTCATCGGCGGACTCAAGGGAAGGGTGCGCTATTCCGACGCGGATTGGGACAGTACAGATGAGGAGATCGCTGAGATGTTCTACGGAGGCGCGGGTGACGACGAGAGCCTGTCCGGCCGCTTTCGTCCGACAGGCTCTGAGCCGTGATGCTTCTTCTTGACAGCCAAGTCGCCCTGTGGCTGGTCGATGACAACCCTCGCCTCGGAATTGCCTCGCGACGCCGCATCGAGAACGACGACGTTGTCTACGTGTCCGCCGCGACAATCTGGGAACTCACCATCAAGTCGATGCTCGGCAAACTTGACATCGAACCGGAATTCGAAAGCCTGCTGGTCGGTCAGGGCATCACACTCCTGCCGATTACTGCACAACACGCGGCCGGAATCGCGCAATTCCCAGAATTGTTGCGCCATGACCCTTTTGATCGGTTGCTGATCGCGCAGGCCAAGCTCGAAAGATTGGACTTGCTCACCGCCGACAGGGTATTGCTCGCTCGGGGTTACGGCTTCGTCGTCGACGCCACGTCCTGACCACGGACACTCACGGCTCGAACCGGTACCCAACCCCGGGCTCGGTGATCAGATACCGCGGCCGGGCCTGATCGGGTTCCAACTTTCGCCGCAACTGCGCGAGATAGACCCGTAGGTAATGGGTTTCGTGCTCGTACTGCGGACCCCAGACCTCGGTGAGCAGCTGCTTCTGCGGCACCAGCCGGCCGGCGTGCCGCACCAGCAGTTCCAGCAGCGACCACTCGGTGGGGGTGAGCCGAACGGGTTGATCCCCGCGCAACACCCGGTGCGCGGCCAGATCAACGGTGAAATCGTCGGTCGTCACCACGTCGACGGCGTCGGAGGCGGCGGGTGTTGCCCTGCGCACCGCGGCCCGGATCCGGGCCAGCAGCTCATCCATCCCGAAGGGCTTGGTCACGTAGTCGTCGGCGCCGGCGTCCAGCGCCTCCACCTTCTCGGCCGAGGTCGACCGAGCGGAGAGCACGATCACCGGGATGGCCGACCAGCCGCGGATCCCGGCCAGCACCTCGATCCCGTCCTGGTCGGGCAGCCCGAGGTCGAGCACCACCACCGCCGGGTGCGCCCTGGCCACCTCGGTGAGCGCGGCCCGGCCGTCATGGGCGACGGTGACGTCATACCCGTGAGCCTTCAGGTTGATCGCCAGCGCCCTGGCCAGCGGGCGGTCGTCGTCGACGACCAGCACCCGGGTCATCTCGCCTCGCCGGCCGGCACGACCGCCGCGTCGGCCGCGACCGGGACGGCGACCGGCACGGTGACGATCATGGTGAGCCCGCCGCCCGGGGTGTCCTCGACCTCGATGGTGGCGTCCACCGCCTCGGCCAGCCCGCGGGCGACCGCCAGTCCGAGGCCGACGCCCGACCCCTGCGGCACGTCACCCAGCCGCTGGAACGGGGCGAACATCGCCTCCCGGTCGTCCTCCGGCACTCCCGGACCGCTGTCGGCGACCCGGATCTGCACCCGCCTGCCCTGCTCGTCGGAGATCTCCCCGGCCAGCAGTCGCACCGCCGCATCCGGCCGGGGTGTGCCGGACCGCATTGGCCGTGATGTTGGCGATCACCCGCTCCAGCAGACCGGCGTCGGTGTCGATCAGCGGCAGATCGTCCGGGATGGAGTCGCGGATCCGGCCCACCGGAATCCCGATCAGCGCGCGGTGCACCACCTCGTCCACCGACACCGGATGCCGCAGCGGCACCAGCACCCCGGTCTGCAGCCGGGACAGGTCCAGCAGGTTCGCCAGCAGCCCGTCCAGCTGATCGGCGGCCTCGTCGGTGGCCGCCAGCAACTCGGTCTGGTCGTCCTCGGACCAGGCGATCGACCGGTCGCGCAGGCTCGAGACCGACGCCTTGATCGTGGCCAACGGAGTACGCAGGTCGTGCGACAGGGCGGCCAGCACCGCGGTGCGCACCCGGTCCGCCTGCCGGAGACGTTCGCCCTGCTCGGCCTCCAGGGTGAGCCGTTCCCGTTCGATGGCCAGCACGGCCTGCGCGGCGAACACCTCGACCAGCGCGCGGTCCGCGGGCGTCAGCGGCCTGCCGTACAGCGCGAGCATCCAGCCGGAACCGGCGGCCACCGCGACGTCCGCGGCGTCCGGGTTGACCGAGCCGTCCGTCGCGGTCGGCACGTCGACGCCGGCCGTCCGCACCGGCCGCGCCGAGCCTCGACTGTGTCCCCGACGGCGTGGTGGTCGAGAGCAGCACCACCGACGTCATGCCGAAGCCCACCCTGGCCTGCTCCAGCACCGCCCGCACCGGATCGGCGGCGTCGACCACGCTGGTCGCGGCCGCGGCCACCAGCTGCGCCTCGGCCCGCCCACGCGCGGCACCGGCAGCCCGCACCGCGCTGCGATCCACCACCGATGCCACCGTCACCCCGACGACGACGAAAACCACCAACGCGAAGGCGTTCTCGGGTTGCGAGATGGTCAGCGACCCGTACGGCCGGGTGAACAGCAGGTTGGCCAGCGAGCCCGCGATCAGCGCGGCCAGCGCGGCCGGCACGACGCCGCCGATCAGCGCGTTGGCCAGCACGCCCAGCAGGAAGATCAACAACACGGTGGACAACGCCAGCTCGGCGCGCAGCGGCAGCAGCGCGACGGCCAGCACGCTCGGAATCAGCACCGCCGCCAGCCACGGCCAGGGCCCCCGCCGGATGATCCGCGGCGCGGCGAACCTGGCGGATGCCCTGGCCGCCTTCTGGTGGGTCACCACGTAGACGTCGATGTCGCCGGACCCGCGGACGATCGCGTTGGAGGTGCTGGGCCGCACCAGCTGCGCGAACCGGCCGTGCCGGGAGGCGCCGACCACGATCTGGGTGCCGTTGACGGTGCGGGCGAACTCCAGCACGGTCGCGGCGACGTCGTCGCCGACCACGAGTTGCAGGCTGCCGCCGAGGTTCTCGGCCAGCATCCGCTGCTTCTCGATCTCCGGGGCGGACGAGCCGACCGTGCCGTCGGACCGCACCACATGGACGGCGACCAGCGAACGGCCGGCCACCCGGCCGGCGATCCTGGCCCCTCGGCGCAGCAGCATCGGCCCCTCGGGGCCGCCGGTCAGCGCGACCACCACCCGATCCCTGGCGGCCCAGGTGCCGCGGATGCCGTGTTGCGCGCGGTACCGGTCCAGACCCTCCTCGACCCGGTCGGCCACCCACAGCAGGGCCAGTTCGCGCAGCGCCGTCAGGTTGCCCTCGCGGAAGTAATTGCCGAGCGCGGTGTCGATCCGGTCGGCCGGGTAGATATGGCCGTGCGCCATCCGGCGGCGCAGCGCCTGCGGGGTCATGTCCACCAGTTCGATCTGCTCGGCGGCCCTGACCACCTCGTCCGGCACGGTCTCGGACTGCTTGATGCCGGTGATGGCGGCGACCACGTCGTTCAGCGATTCCAGGTGCTGCACGTTCACCGTGGTGATCACGTCGATGCCGGCGGCGAGCAGCTGATCGACGTCCTGCCAACGCTTCTCGTTGCCGGAACCGGGTGCGTTGGTGTGCGCCAGCTCGTCCACCAGCGCGACGTCCGGGTGCCGGTCGAGGACCGCCCGCAGGTCCATCTCCGGCAACTGCACGCCGCGATGCTCCAGCAGCAGCCGCGGCACCACCGGGAGATCGCCGACCTGCCCGGCGGTGAACTCCCGCCCGTGGCTCTCCACGATGCCGACCACCACGTCGGTGCCGCGGCTCGCCCGGCGCCGGCCCTCGGACAGCATCGCGACGGTCTTGCCGACCCCCGGTGCCGCGCCGAGGTACACCCGGAGCCGGCCCCGCTGCCGCGGGTCGGCGCCGTCCGTCGCCGCGCTGCGCCCGGCGGCGGGCGCGGGATGTCCGGGATCGGTGACCACGACTCGATCATTCACCAGGTCGTCAGCTGGAGCGCTCGCCGATGATCGCCGGCGGCGATGTGACCGCCGTGGTTTGCCGATCCCGGCCCGCGTTCAGTACGGTCGCCGGTGCCAGGAACGGGGGTTGCGTCGTGAGCACCGAGCGGCTCGTCGCCTGGGGACAGGAATTGCGAGCCGTCCATCAGCGCCTGCGCCGCGCCCTGGACATCGCCCGGGAGACCATCGAGGACGGCGGGGATCCGGAGGCGATGGCGCGTGACCTGCAGATGTACTGCGTGGGGTTCTGCGTGCGCGCTCGGCGGGCATCACGCCAGCGAGGACGCGACGCTGTTCCCGATGGTGCTCGCGGACCACCCCGATCTCGCGCCGGTGGTGGCCAAGCTGATCCAGGACCACAGCATGATCGCCCACCTGATCCGGGCCCTGGACAACGCCGTCAGGACCGGCGGCGGACGCCGCATCGCTGCTTCGACACCTCGACGGCATCGGGGCCATCATGGAGTCGCACTTCCGGTTCGAAGAAAAGCAGCTGGTCGGCCTGCTCGACGCCATCGAGGATGAGAGCCTCGACAAAACACGGCTTTTCGGGCCAATCGCCTAGATCGCGCCTATAGACCCCCCCACCGGCCGCGCCGTCGGTAGGGTCACATCGGCAATCCGCGGGCGGTGCGGGTCGAACAGGTCAGGGAGCGGCAGAGCATGCACGGCATCAGGAAGACCGACGTCGTCGTCGGGATCGATGGCTCCGACACCTCGACTGCCGCCGCGCTGTGGGCCGCCGGCGAGGCGGATCGGCGCGGCGTGCGGCTGGTGCTGCTCTACGCCTATGTGCTCTATGCCTACGGATCCAAGGACAGCGCGCTCCCGGGTTCCGTCCCGTACGAGGAGGCCGAGATCGACGCCGATCAACTGCTGGCCACGGCCGCCGACGCGGTCCGGCGCGACCATCCGACGCTGACGATCCAGACCATCCAGGAACACGAGCCGGCCGCCACCGCACTGCTCGAGATCACCGGGGCGGCGGCGCTGACCGTGATCGCCAGCCAGGCCAAACACCAGGCGTTGGAAACCTTGATGGGTTCGGTGGCCACGTATACCGCCGAGCAGAGCGAGGGACCGGTCGTGGTCCTGCGCGGCGACGCATCATCGGTGTCGGCGAGCGGACCGGTCGTGCTGGGCGTCGACGGCTCCGCGGCATCGGAATCAGCGGTCGACTTCGCCTTCGAGGCCGCGCAGTCCCGGGGGGTACCGCTGCTGGCCGTCCACAGCTGGGACAGCAGCCCGGTGCAGGGTTTCCGCCGCACGTTCCACCTTCATGTCGATCATGACCAGGCAGAGCGCGAACAGCTGGCTGAGCTGACGTCCGCCCTGGCGGAGCACACCGAACGGCATCCCGGAGTCACGGTGCAGCCGACCGTGCGGCGCGGACATCCCCAGCGGGTGCTGCTCGATGTCGCCACGGAACAGCACGCGTCACTGCTGGTGGTGGGTGCCGTGGGCGTTGGCACCGCCGACGGGCAGCAGCTCGGCTCAACCAGCCGCGGGCTGCTGGCTCACGCGGACGTGCCGCTCGCGGTCGTCCGGCACGTCGTCGCGGGGTAGTCGCCCGGCGTTGCCGGGTGGTGGCGGGGATGCGCCGATGACAGGCCTTTGGACCCTGCCGGGACGGCCGGGGTGGTGGTGAACTGTCAGCACAACCCAAAGCCGTGGTTCGGTCGGACCGCACGACGAAGGCGGTCCTGACGTGACTCTGCTCGTTCCAGTCCTTCCGCTGAGCTTGGATGAGCTCGGTCTCGTCATCGGCCGCGATCGTCAGGTCGCCCTCACCACGACCATCGACGGCGCCCGCGATGCGCTGGCCGGCCGGGTCATCGTCCATGTGAATTCGACCTCGACCGGCGGTGGTGTCGCCGAAATGCTGCCGACCTTGCTCGGCTACGCGCGAGGCTCTGGCTTCGACGCCAGATGGCAGGTGGTGCAAGGCACCCCCGAGTTCTTCGACGTGACCAAACGCCTGCACAACCGCCTGCACGGTGAACCCGGCGACGGCGGTCCGCTGGGACCTGACGAGCGGCGCGTGTACGACGAGGTCCTGACCGGCAATGCCGACGATCTGCTGACCACGCTCCGAGCCGGTGACCTCGCGGTGCTGCATGATCCGCAGACGCTGGGACTGGCTCCGCTGCTGCACCGGATCGGGGTGCGCACGGTGTGGCGGTGCCATATCGGCATCGATACCTTCAACGCGGAGACCGACGACGCCTGGACATTCCTGAAGCCGTACCTGGACGACGTCGACAGGTTCGTCTTCACCAGGGCCGACTACCGGCCCGATTGCGTTGCCGCCGAACGCGTCCGGATCATCACGCCGTCGCTGGATCCGCTGTCCGCGAAGAACCGGCCGATGACCGAGGCCGCGGTGGAGTCCGTGCTGGCCTTCACCGGACTGATCGACGGGGATCCGTCGGCCCAGCCGCCCGTCTTCCTGCGGCGGGACGGATCAACGGCCCGGTTGGAACGACGCGCCGACGTCATCCAGCTCGGCCCGCCGGTCCCGCAGGGCGAACCGCTGGTGGTTCAGGTCTCCCGCTGGGACCGGCTCAAGGACATGACTGGCGTCATGGTCGGTTTCGCGGACCACGTCGCGACGACGGGACCTGGGCACCTGATCCTCGCCGGACCGAATGTGAGTGGGGTCTCCGACGATCCGGAGGGAGCCAGCAGACCTGGAGAACTGCATTCGAACCTGGCGCGGGCTACCCCATTCGGCACGACAGCGCATTCATCTCGCCTGCCTGCCCGTCGCCGATGTCGAGGAGAACGCCGTCATCGTCAACGCACTGCAGCGGCACGCCAGTGTCGTGGTCCAGAAGAGCCTGGCCGAGGGGTTCGGTCTCACCGTGCTGGAAGCGATGTGGAAGGGCCGGCCGGTCGTCGCCAGCGGTGTCGGCGGGATCCGCGACCAGGTCGTCGACGGCGAGAGCGGACTCCTGCTGCCCGATCCGGCCGACCTGCCCGAGTTCGGCCGGCTGGTCCGGCAGCTGCTGGACCACCCCGCGCAGGCGTCGGCCCTCGGCGTCGGCGCCGCGCAGCGGGCGCGCCACTTCCTGCCCGACCTGCACCTGATCAAGTGGGCGACATTGCTCAGCGAGGTTTCGCCCACGGCCGCAGCACTGACCGCACCGGCACGCATAACCCGCCACCCCGTCGGGGTCACCGTTCAAAGGAGAACGATCATGAAGGCACTCGTGTACCACGGACCCGGCATCAAGGCGTGGGAGGACGTCCCGGACCCGAAGATCGAGCAGGCCACCGACGTCATCGTCAAGATGGACACGACCACCATCTGCGGGACCGACCTGCACATCCTCAAGGGTGACGTGCCGACGGTGGCCGCCGGGCGCATCCTCGGCCATGAGGGTGTCGGCACCATCACCGAGATCGGCTCCGCGGTCAGCGATCTCAATATCGGCGACCAGGTGATCCTGTCGTGCATCTCGGCCTGCGGGCACTGCGACTTCTGCAAGCAGGGGGTCTACTCGCACTGCCTCGGAACGGAAGGGGCCTCCGGGATCGGCTGGATCTTCGGGCACCTCATCGACGGCACCCAGGCCGAGTACGTTCGGGTGCCGTACGCGGAGACCTCCGTGTACAAATTGCCCGCCGGGGTCAGCCCACAGTTGGGCACGCTGCTGTCCGACATCCTGCCCACCGGTCACGAGATCGGCGTCCAGTACGGCCGGATCAAGCCCGGTGACGTCGTCGCCGTGATCGGCGCCGGACCGGTCGGGCTGGCGGCGATCGCCACCGCCGGCCTCTACGGACCGAGCCGGGTGATCGCGATCGATCTCGACGCCAACCGGGTCGAGCAGGCCAGGAAATTCGGCGCCACGGACGGCGTGCTGTCCAGCGACCCGGATTGGCGCAGCAGGTCCTCGCGCTGACCGACGGGCTCGGCGTCGACGTGGCCATCGAGGCGGTCGGCGTCCCGGCGACCTTCACCATGTGCGTCGACATCGTCCGTCCCGCCGGGCATGTCGCCAACGTCGGGGTGCACGGCAAGCCCGTCGAGCTTGCGCTGCAGGATCTGTGGATCTCCAACATCGTGATCAGCATGGGGCTGGTCAACACCAACACGCTGGGCACCCTGCTGAAGCTGGTCGCGCAGCAGAAGATCCCGGCCGAGCACTTCATCAGTCACACCTTCGCGCTGGACGACATTCTCGACGCCTACGACGTGTTCGGCCGCGCGGCGGAGACCAAGGCGCTCAAGGTGATGATCAACGCCTGACGCCGGCGCGCGGTGACCGGTGCGGTCGGCTCGCAGTACGGCCAGCGCGGGTAATCTTTCGCGTACGTCGCCGGTTGCCGACCGCGCGGTCCGACACTCGCGAGCCGGCAACCGTGGGCCGGCCGACGAGGTGGGCGGAGCGGCGTGGACGACCGGCGGGTTGGCAACGTGCGGGCAGGGGCAGACCCGGCTCGGACATGGCGCCTACCGCGCGGGCACTGACGCTGCGGGTGCTGGGCGAGCTCGACGCGGTCCGCGACGGCGCCAGGATCGAGCTCGGCGGACGGCGCCAGCGAGCGGCGCTGGCGGCCCTGATCATCGCCCGCGGTGACGTGGTGTCCGACGAGCGGCTCGGTTCGTGCACCCGTTGGTGCAGGACGCGGTGTACCGCGACCTGTCGGGCGCCGAGTGCGCGCTGCGTCACGAAGCCCGGACGGCTGGGCGACCCAACGCGCGGACGCGGAGCGGGTGCTGGACGCCCTGCAGCCCTGGGGAACCGGCGCGTTGTACCTGTCGATGATCGACGACCGGGTGGACGAGCGCCGGGCGGTGCCGACGGCGCACTGGGATCGGCTGAACAGGGTCCGCTCCACTGCGGACCCCGACGGTCGGTTCGTGGTGCCGCACTTCTCGTCCGGGAAGTCCGGCGCCCCGCCGCTGGGGTAGGGCGCAGGTTCGGCCACGGCTCGGCGGCACGAGCGGCTCAAGGTGTCGGGTCCACGGTGGTGCCCATCCTCGGCGGGGTTGGCCGAGACTCGGATGATCAAAGTTTCAGTCCTTTCGAGGTTGCGCTGCAACACCAGATGGCCACAAATTTTGATCTTGAAGGATTCCTGCCCGGGGTGGTGAAGATCCACGCGAGCACGAACTCACGGGCGCGACGCGGACCCGCCAAGGCCACCCGCACCGGACTGCCGGGCTCTGCGCCCGGTCCGTCCGGGCGATCCACAGCAACTACCCAGCACGGCAGCGCAACCATGACGCCGTGCGGCACATCACTGTCACAGTGCGGGTGTTCCCGAGCCCAAACCCGGTCCGCAATCGTGCCAGCTTTGACAGGATGACAACGTGACATCAGCCGCGCCGCCTTCGCCGGATCACCCGGGTGCTCGTGGCGTGCCCGCCCGCGGACCGTCACCGGCGGACAACCCGCGCCGGCTCGCCGGCCGCTACCGGTTGGACTCGGTCATCGGCAAGGGCTCGATGGGCACCGTCTGGGCGGCGACCGACGAGGTCCTGCACCGGCAGGTGGCGATCAAGGAGATCGACTTCCCGGTCGGCATTCCGGCCGCCGAACGCGCCCAACTGGAACATCGCACGCTCCGTGAGGCCAGGGCCATCGCGGCGCTGTCCAACCCCTACGTGATCACCCTGTTCGACATCCTGACCCTGAACAACGGGCCGGTGATCGTCATGGAGCTGCTGCGTGCCCGATCGCTGGCCGAGATCCTGCGCAAGGTCGGCCGGCTGCCGGACGGGCAGGCCGCGACCGTGGGGGTCGCGGTCGCGTCCGGCCTGCTCGCCGCGCACGCGGCCGGCATCACCCATCGCGACGTCAAACCGGGCAACGTGCTGATCTGTGACGACGGACGGATCAAGCTGACCGATTTCGGGATCGCCCGCAGTTCCGGCGATCAGACCATGACGGCTACCGGGCTGCTGCTCGGGTCGCCTGCCTACATTGCCCCCGAGGTGGCCAGCGGTGTTCCGGCCGGCCCGGTCTCGGATGCCTGGAGCCTGGGCGGCCTGCTGTTCGCCAGCGTGGAGGGACGTCCGCCGTTCGACCAGGGCACCGCCATCGCGACGCTGACGTCGGTGGTCAAGGACCCGGTGCCGCCGCACCCGCATTCGGGTCGGCTGGGCGCGGTGGTGTCCGGGCTGCTGGTCAAGACGCCGAGCCTGCGGATGCGGGTCGACCGGGCGCTGACGATCATGCGCGGCATCGCCGACGATCCGTCCGGCACCAATCTCGCGGTGGTGGCGAAGATCCCGCGGGACGGCTCGCCGATGCCGCGCACGCCCGGCGCGCCGACCGGCAGCGCGGCGTCCGGCAGCGCGGCGCCCGGGCGACCCTTTCAAGTACAGGACTCTCGCTCCCCGCTGCACTCCACGCCCCGTCCGCCGGCCACCAGCCCGGCGGACGCCTCCACTCACCCGCCCGGCACGCCCGCGGTCGGCCCGTTCGGGCCCGGCCAGGGCCCGCCACCCGGACCATCGGCTGGGCAATCGACCGGTCGGCCGACCGAATTGGGCGGACTGCAGGGCCAACCCCCTTACGGACCGCCGCCGCGAGCCGCCGGAGCGCCCGGGTTCGTGCCGCTGGGGCTCGCACCGGGCCAACAGGATCCGCAGTCCAGCCTGCGGCCGACCAACCTGCCACAGCCGACCGGCTCCGCGCAGTTTCCCGGCCCGGTCAACTCGAGCATCCCGGGCCCGGCGGAGGCGCTGCCGCCGCCGCCCTGGGCCCAGTCGGATTCCGCGACCCTCGCCCCGCTGCCGGAAACGGCCGCCGAGACACCGCACCGGCTGCGGTTGCTTGCCGCAGTGCTGGTCGCACTGGTGGCCGCCGTTGCCGGCTTCTTCGGTGTCCGGATCATCGCCGATCTGGCCACCGAGGGCGCGTCGCCAGGATCGGTGATCGCCCCGCAGACGGCCGTTTCGTGGAGCGAGCCGTCAGGTTTCTGAGCAATCCGGCGCGCGCCAACGCCGGGCCGTGGGCCTACGCTCCCGGACATGCCAGCCGATGCCGCAACCGAGACAAGAGCCAAGGCCGAGGCGGCCGCCACCGCGTTGGCGAGCGCGACGGGGGTGCACCGCCACGACGTCGCCCTGATCATGGGCTCCGGCTGGGCCCCGGCGGCCGAGCGGTTGGGCACCCCGACTGCCGACATCGAGGTGGCCTCGCTACCCGGCTTTTCCGCGCCGACGGTGGCCGGGCATTCGGGTCGGATGCTGTCCGTCCCCATCGGCGGCAAGCAGGCGCTGGTGCTGCTCGGCCGCACCCATCTCTACGAGGGCCGCGGCGTCGGGCCGGTGGTGCACGGGATCCGCACCGCCGTCGCGGCCGGCGCCCGGATCATCGTGCTGACCAACGCGGCCGGCGGGCTGCGGCAGGGCATGGCGCCCGGCGACGCCGTGCTGATCTCCGATCACCTGAACCTGACCGCAACGTCACCGATCGCCGGAGCAAACTTCGTCGACCTCACCGATCTGTACTCGCCGCGGCTCCGCGCGTTGGCCCGGCAGATCGACCCGAACCTGACCGAGGGGGTGTACGCGCAGCTTCCCGGGCCACACTTCGAAACCCCGGCCGAGATCAGGATGCTGCGCACGCTCGGCGCCGATCTGGTCGGGATGTCCACCGTGCTCGAGGCGATCGCGGCCCGCGAGGCCGGTGCCGATGAGGTGTTCGGCCTGTCCCTGGTGACGAACCTGGCCGCCGGGATGACCGGCGAGCCGCTGAACCACGAGGAGGTGCTGGCCACCGGGCGGGCCGCCGCGGTCGCCATGGGTGATCTGCTGGCCGAGTTGATCGCCCGGGCATGACGGCGCCCCGGCTGACGCCCGCTCTGCGGGACGCCACCATCCGCTGGATCGCCGACGACCCGTCACCGGTCGACCGGGCCGAGCTGCAACGGGTGCTGGCCGACGCGATGGCCGGCCGGGCGGACGCGGTCATTGACCTGCAGGACCGGATGCGGGAGCCGCTCGCCTTCGGCACCGCCGGGCTCCGCGGGCCGCTGCGGGCCGGGCCGGCCGGGATGAACCTGGCCGTGGTCCGCCGCGCCGCGGCGGGCATCGCCGCGCACCTGAGCCGGCACGGGCATCGCGGCGGGACCGTGGTGGTCGGCTACGACGGCCGTCACCGGTCCGCCGAATTCGCCGCCGACGTGGCCGGAGTGCTTGCCGCGGCGGGCTTTTCGGTGTTGCTCGCGCCCGGGCCGCTGCCCACCCCGCTGACCGCGTTCGCCGTCCGGCAGCTGGCCGCGGCCGCCGGCGTGCAGGTCACCGCGTCGCACAACCCGCCGCAGGACAACGGGCTCAAGGTGTACCTCGGCGCAGGGCGCGCAACTCGTCACACCGGAGGACACCGAGATCGAGGCGGCGATCGCCGCCGCCCGGCCGGCCAGGTCCGTCGACGCCGACGGCTCCCCGCGGCCGTGGCCGGACGACCTGGTGCAGGCCTACCTGGACCGCGCCGGTTCGCTGGCGAGGTCGTCGGCCGCGAAGGCCGGGATCCGCGTCGCGATCACCCCGATGCACGGGGTGGGCGGCGAGACGGCCGTCAAGGCCTTGCATCTCGCCGGGTTCACCGACGTGCACGTGGTTCCGGAGCAGGCCGCGCCCGACGGCGACTTCCCTACGGTGCCCTTTCCGAACCCGGAGGAGAAGGGAGCGGCGGATCTGCTGCTGGCGCTGGCCGAGCGGGTCGGCGCGGACATCGCCATCGCCCTTGACCCGGACGCGGACCGCTGCGCCATCGGGATTCCACTGCCGGACGGCGGGTGGCGGATGCTCAACGGTGACGAGACCGGTGCGCTGATCGGCGACCACCTGCTGCGCTCTCTCGACCGGGTGGCACAGCCGGATCCGCTGGTGGCCACCACCATCGTCTCGGGCGAGCTGTTGCGATCGATCGCGGCGGGGTATGACGCCCGCTACGACGAGACGCTCACCGGGTTCAAGTGGATCGTCCGGGCCGGCGACGGCGCCGGCACCGGCCTGGTGTTCGGGTACGAGGAGGCGCTGGGTCTGTGCGTGGACCCGGATTTCGTCCGGGACAAGGACGGGATCTCGGCGGCCGTCGTGGCGTGCGATCTGGTGGCCACGCTGCGCGCGGCCGGACAGGCGCTGCCGGATCGGATGGACGAGCTTGCACGCACCCACGGCCTGTTCAGTACCGGTCAACTTTCCGTCCGGGTACAGGATCTGGCGGAGATCGCGCGGGCCATGGCCCAGGTCCGCTCGGAGCCGCCGGCCGAGCTGCTGGCTGAGCCGGTCATCGAAGTGACCGATCTGCTGCCCAGCACCGACGGCATCCGGCTGCGGACAAGCCGGGTCAGGGTGGTGATCCGGCCGTCCGGGACGGAACCGAAACTGAAGTGCTACCTGCAGGTGGTGACGGCCGTCCCCGAAGGGGCCGACCTTGCCGAGATGCGGCTGACCGCGGCCGGCGAGATGTCGAGGCTGACCACGGAGATCGCGGCCGCGGTCGGGCTGCACGGATTGGACAGTGGTCAGGGCTGAGCGTCGGATCGGTGCGGAATGGCAGTGGCGTGATAGATGGCGCTGTGACGCAGACCCGCACCGGCGGGAACTCCTATACATCTTTTACTTTTAGGTGCTCAGACGTGTTGCGTATGTCATCGTCTATTCAGGTCGTCCGGCGCCGGGCCGGGTAGCCCGCCCGCCCCGGGCGGGGAGCCTGGCACGTCGCCGCAGGCCCCCCAGGCTGGGTGAATCAACTGTAGGGCCGTAGTGACGCTGAGAGCCTCAGCCCCACTCCTCCAGCGGTCTACTTCGCAGCCCGACAACAGAAGCGGTTTCACTGTTGTAGGCCAGAGGATGATCCGGCCGTCGGGTGACGCCGATCAGATCCATCCGTATTTGACGAAACGTGGGTGCGCCGACGACCTTGTCATCGGTGAGGCGCCGAATCGGCCGCGCGAGCCTGCCGTAATTCCGCTAGGAGATTTACGTCCTCGTTCGCAACGGGTATGTAGACGATCAGGTGACTCTCGGGCGCACCAGTAATGGCGAAGCTGGTCATCCGGGCGTGGAACGTGCTATGAAAAGCGCAACTCAATTCCCGCTCGAGCGGCATGGGAGTCGACACCCGGTTGCTCGCCCACATCGACTCGAACAACTGGCTGGCCGTCGACATGCGCTCGACCCAATTCACCCACGCCGGCTCACCTATATGGCGCGCGTACGCCGAACGCACCGTCGCCACCATATGGGCCAGGCATTCATCCGAGCCGAGCGGGTTCTCGGTGCCTCGATAAGTGAAGGTGTACCAGAGTGCGTTGCGGTCGATACCGTCGGCGGTGAGGGACGGAAACAGAGCGGCAAAACTGTCATTCCATGCCAGCAGGTCGAACTTGCCGTTGTAGACACACGCGGGAAGGTCCGTGAATCCGTCAAGGACCACCTGAATATTTGGCGATAACTGGGCGTCATTGCACGGCGGTGCCGGCACCTCCGGCATGTCGGCCAGGCGGTAGAGATGATTGTGCTCTGCGCGATCAAGGCGTAAAACGCTGGCGACCGCGTCGAGCACCTGCGGGCTCACGTTGATTGGTCGCCCCTGTTCGAGCCATGTGTACCAGGTGACTCCGACGCCGGCGAGCTGCGCGACCTCCTCGCGCCGGAGCCCAGGCGTGCGGCGCCTCGGGCCCGTGGCAAGGCCGACATCGTCGGGCGTGACGAGCGCGCGGCGGCTGCGCAGGAACGCGGCCAGTTCAGCCCGACGCTGGCCGCGCACGGTTTCCGAGACGGACCGCATCGCTCACCTTCCCTGACTATCCGCGATCTAGCCTGGTGCTATCAGTACCAGTATCAATGGACTCTCACTACCAGCGTTGCAAGGGGTTCAGAGTAGCTCTATGAGCATCTCCACCGCGTCAGCTACGACCGTTCCCGTCCGCCCCTCGCGGTTTGGGGGTGCTCTGACCGCGGATCACGCCCGGCTGCAAGCCGGTCGGCCAATTTCTTGTCGTTCTGGCGGCTCAGCTGATGGCCATGATCGATCTCACCATCGTGAACGTGGCGGCACCGATGATTCAGCTCGATCTGCACACATCTGATGCAGGCCTGCAGCTCATCGTGGCCGGCTACATCGTGACCTCTGCGATGACCCTGATCACCGGAGCGCGTCCAGGGCCGCAGAATTCTTCTCGAAGGGGCTGGCGCGAGCACACTGACGGGGAGTTTCCTTTTCGCAACTCCGATGTCCGCATTCGAATCAACAAATTCCACAACCGACAACGCACCCAATAGCCACCAAGGAGTCAGCATGACTATCACCCTGACCAACCCCGAAACGCTGCCAAAGGTCGACTTCTTCCGGCAGGTGGCGATCGCCACCGGATCGAGACTTGTATTCATGGCCGGCCAGGTCGCCTGGGACGCCGACGGAACTCTGGTCGGCAAAGGTGACCTCGCTGCGCAGGTAGAACAGTGTTACCTCAACGTTGCCGCTGCCGTTGCCGAGGCGGGCGGCACCTTCGATGACGTCGCCAAGTTAACCACTTACCTCACCAACTGGACCCTCGACAAGATGCCCCTAGTTCAAGAAGGCCGCGCCCGTGCCCTCGCAAGAATCGGGGTAACCTCGCTAGCGCCAGGCACACTCGTCGGCGTCGCCGCATTGTTCACGCCCGATATCCTCGTCGAGATCGAAGCCATAGCCGTCATCGATTGAACTGCTTAGTCCGACTGCTCCTGCCGTCTGACTGAGTGATGCGGTCCGAACAGCCCGTCGCGGTACTGAGAGGCCGGGGCGGTAGCAGTTTCGTAGGGGGGTTGACTACTGCTTACGCAGCGAATCGACCCACCGGTCGACACGTCGAGCTTCACGTGTCATCAGGTCGGGTTCGCCTCAGCTCGACGGATTGTGGCGGCGAAACACCCGTCCGCGACGACGCAACCCTCCCCTATGTCATGCAGTCCGTACTCGCATTGCCGCCGGTGCTCCCGCACGAGACAAACAATAGATTGGATATCCTCATGGCGACATTCCCGGATCCCCGCGAAGGCATCGTTCTCACCCATTTCATCGTCTCGGCCGACGTTGACCGTTCAGCAAGGTTCTACTCGGAAGTTCTGGGAGGGGAGATCGTGATGAGTGGCGGACCGACGATAGTCGAGCTCGCGAATTCGTGGATCATCATCAACGAAGGCGGCGGTCCAACGGATGACAAACCAACGGTCACCCTTCAGGTCCCAACGCACCCGGATCTTGTTAGTGCATTCCTGAACATCCGCGTCGCTGACGTGCAGGAGATCTACGAAACATGGTCGGCGCGCGGCGCGCAATTCCTCACTCCGCCCATAGACCGCGACGCCGAGATCCGGTGCTATGTACGCGACCCCGACGGGCATCTCATCGAGGTTGGACAAGCGGTCAATCGCTAACGCCGCCTGCTGGTGTCGTGTGATTCTGTTCCGTTTACATCGGTTTAGCGAGTAGCGGGGGGAATCTCACCCCCCCACTCTCTGAGAACCGTGCTCGACAGTCTCCCGTCACACGGCTCCATCATCCGGTCATTCCGCGGTTTCACGGCGCAGCGAGACGCCATTGGGCGAACAGGGTCGGACGGTAATGAACGGACATTCGTACTCAACAGCAAGAGAGGGTCTGGTCCGATGCAGGTAGAAGTGATCTCGACCGAAGAACTCGGCGATCGGAGTTACCTGGCCCACGACGGCGAGTCGGCGATCGTGGTGGACCCGCAGCGGGACCTGGACCGCCACGGCCTGCGTCAAAGTCTCGTCGGAGAACTCGATTGGCCGTCGCCAGTGGCCGGTCATCATGAAGAGCAGGAACGTCTCCGCACCCCACTCATTTAAGACCTCGCGGATGGTCGTGGTGTTGCCCTCCGACTTAGACATCTTCGCGCCGGTGAACTGCAGCATTCCATTGTGGGCCCAGACGCGAGCAAAAGGATGACCAAGCGCCCGCGATTGGGCGAGCTCGTTTTCGTGGTGCGGGAAGATGAGATCGAGCCCGCCCCCGTGGACGTCGAACGTCTTGCCCAAGATCGCCTCGGCCATCACCGAGCACTCGATGTGCCACCCCGGTCGGCCCGGGCCCCAGGGTGAGTTCCAGAAGGTGTCCTCCCCCTCCTTGTGCCCCTTCCATAGCGCGAAGTCACGCGAGTCTTCCTTGGTGGGCTCTGGGTGCCGGTCCTCCGGCTCGAGCATGCGTTGCCGCGAAAGGCGTCCATAACCGGGATCGCTCGAGACACGGAAGTAGACGTCCGACCCCACGCGGTAGGCGGCACCGTGATCGATCAGGTCTTGGATGGATTTGACGATCTGGGGAACGTACTGCGTGACTCGCGGCATGTGATCCGGCATCCCGAGACCCAGGGCCTCGACGTCCTCGAGATACCACCGAGTGGCGTCATCGGCCAGGCGGGCGCTCCCGCCCGATGCTGCAGCGAGGTAAATCCTGTGGTTGATGTCGGTGATGTTGTTGACGAAGGTAACGGCCTGCCCCGAACGACGCAGCCAACGCGCAAGCCACATCCCCAATATGAAAGGGCGTGCATTGCCGGCGTGCGCCCGGCCATAGACGGTGGGTCCGCAGAAGTACATACCGACGGGTTGGTCGCCCTGCGGGATGGAAACAAAGGCTCTCGACGCCGTGTCGTACAGGCGCATCCGACCTCCAGTGAGCGGGACTCCAGCCAGCCCGTATCGTCCACTGGCGGCTTGCACTTCATGGTCACAGCTGCGGTCGGATGATTCTGTCACGGCAGCATCGGCGCCGGTTTCGCCGCGCTTTTCGACATCCCATACTGGGCCAATGCGCCTCTACCTGTCGTAATACTCCCTCGGCACGTGCGGCACAGCTCTCGCCGACCTGGCGGGTGATCGTCGGAGCGCTCAGGTCCTCGTCAACGCGCACGACGCGGCCGGACCCGCGGAACGGGCACGACGCGTCGAGGGTGAACTTGAGTCAATGTCCTCGTTGGGGCTCCTTGCTGAGGAGCAAGACCTGCGCAACTTTGTCGGGCGCGACGTGGACGAGCTGGGCGTCCGGTTGTCGGGAACCGGTCTGGTTTGGGCCTGCGGCGGCGATCCCCTTCTGCTGCCGGCGATGAGGGCGTGCGGTTTCGACCGGCTCCTGCTCGAGGTGCTTAAGCGCAATAGACCCATCCTCGCCGAGCACAGCGCGGCGGTCGGTCGCGACGCCGCACAGATCGAGCGGTCGGTCGGCGTTAAGGGCACGCCAGAGCACCAGCTCAGCGGGGTCCGCGGATCTCCAGCGAACCCCAAGTGAGGCTGCCGACGATGTCGATCTGCGGAGATCCCTTGGTGGGAGGCGTCTTCCGGTGATCCTCGACCGACGCGAGGCGGGTGGTCACCCGGTTGGTGGTGACGCCGGCGTCGGCCGGAACCCGGAATTCGATCGACCCGCCGAACATCGTCACCTGGACCTCGAGCGCGTCGTGCTGGAATTCCGCGGCCGTGAAGTCCAGCTCCGTCGATCCCATCTTGGTGTCGATGATGATCAACCGCGGCACCGACCAGACGCCTTTGCGCTTCCGCGAGCCGAACGTGCCGGTCAGGATCAGCTGGTCGTCCGGGTCCGTTGAATTCGCCATGCGAACGTTCTACCGCATGAGCTTTGGCTCTCCCGCTTCGGGAGCACAGCCGCCTCGCAGAACGGCGGACTTCCGTCAGCTGGTCGGCGATGCCGTATTACCGGACGATGACGTCGCGGTGGAGAACGCGTCCGCCCCGACGGTCGGATCCGCGGTGAACTGCAGGCCGCTGGCACCGTCCTGCGAGGTGATGGTCAGCAGCGCGCCGGACGGATCGTCGGTGATCTTGTAGGTGGTGGTGCCCTGCATGACCGCGTTCATGGCTTGTTCGGTTTGGCCGCTGGCGCCGTCGCAGAAGACCAGCGTGCTGCGCAGCGCACCGAAGGTGATGGTGTCCTCTGCCACCTCGGCGCTACCGCCGCCAACATTGCAGGAGGTGTTGTACGCGACCTCGCTGCCGTTGAACCGCACCCAGGCGGTCAGCGTGGGGTCGACGGCCGTCGTGGTGTTCGCGGTTGCCGTCTTGGAGTTCAGCCCGACCAGCTTCCAGCCGGTCGCCTCCAGCGCCTCGGCGCCGCTGGGCGCCTTGGTCATGGCGATCGTGTCGGTGCCGTTGGTGAGGGTCAGGGTGCCGTTCTGGTACGTCCAGCTCGGCGAGGAGGCCAGGAAGGCCGCCAGCCAGGTGTCCTGCGCCATCAGGGCGTCGTCGCAGGCCATCAACGTAGACGCCAGTTGCGGCGCGCTCAGCACCCCGCCGGTGATGGTGTACTGCCCGAACATGCTGTTGCACCCGGCCCGGGCGGACAGGGCACCCCTCTCGAAGGTCAGCGTGATGGTGGAGCCGGGAACGATGGTGTGCGCGCCGGTCACCTCGGTGGCGACGAACGTGATGCCCTCGAACTGCGCGATCCCGGACGCGGCCGCGGAAGACCCAGCGCCTGAGGATGCCGCCCCTGAGCGGGCGGCACCACTGGTCGATCCCTGGGCCGATGACGGGCTTGCTGCAGTGGAGCTGCCGGCCGCCGGCGGGGTCGTGCTGCTGTTGCTCGCACAGGCCGTCAGACCCAACAACACGATGGCCGCCGCGCCGAGCAGAGTCGTCGTCCGAACGGTGGTTCTCACCACAGGTACCCACTTCCTCATTCCGCCGCGGTTGTCCGGGACGGCTCATCGGTGTCAGCGCGCCTACTGTGCCAGCAGTCCCCGATAGGACGGATCGTCCCGTTGGGATGGTTGCAAGGGTTGGCGAGCTTCCGCCGACCGGCTGGACGACCCCCACAGGGCGCCGCCGAACTTCCGGTCGACGGACGGTTGACGGCACGTGATGCCGCGTCGACAAGACGCCGGCGCGGACGCCGCGGCCGGGCCCGTCAGCTCGTCGGTGTTGCGGTCACGCCCGCTGAAGCAGACCCGGACGTAGCCGCGAACGCGTCTGCCCCAACCCCCGGATCGGCCGTGAACTGCAAGCCGTTGGCACCATCCTGCGAGGTGATGGTCAGTACCGACGACCGGCCCTCGAGCCGATAGCTGGTCGTGCCCACCAGGACGGCGTTCATGGCTCGCTCAGTTTCTCCCCTGGCGCCGTCGCAGGTGATCACCGTGGCGCTGAGCGCGCCGAAGACAATGGTCTCGTCGGTGACCTCGGCGCTACCGCCGCCCTGGTTGCAGGACGTGTCAAAGGCGACCTCGCTGCCGTCGAACCGCACCCACGCCTGGACGCCCTGGTCCACCGGCACGTACTGACCCGGTGAGATCAGCACCACCAGCTTCCATCCGGTTGCGACGAGCGCCTCGGCACCGCGGGGTGTCCTGGTCATGGCGATGGTGTCGGTGCCGTTGGTCAGCGTGAGGGTGCCGCCGTCGTCGGTCCAGGTCGGCGCGGAAGCGAGGAAGGTCGCCAGCCATTTGTCCTGTGCCATCAACCGGGAATCGCACGCCATGGCCGTGGTTCCGAGATGGCCTGCGCTCACAACGTTGTCGGTGGCGGCGTACGGGCCGAACAGGTAGTTGCAACCGGCATGGGCGGAGACCGACCCGCCCTCGAAAGCAAGCGTGATGGTCGAGCCGGGGACGATGGCATGCGTGCCGGTCACCTCGTTGCTGACGAAGGTGATCCCGTCGAACTGCGCGACCCCGGGCGCCGGACCCGAACGTGCGGTCCCTGCGTCCGCGCTACCCGTTGCCTGTGACCGGGCAGGAATGGACGGCTTCGGCGATGCAGAGCTCCCGGCCGCCGGGGCTGTACTGCTGTGGCCGGCACAGGCCGCCAGGCCCAGCACCGTGAGGGTCGCCGCGCTCAGCAGCCATGAGGTCTGGATTGTGGTTCTCACCGATACTCATTTCCACCTTTCGCCTGCCGGCTTCTCGGTGTCGCCGCATCCGTCGACTGCCCTAGCGCCCTTCCATGCTGGAATATCCATAGTGTGACAGATGGCCGTTTCGGGCGGATCGTCCCAATAGTAATAGTGTCGGAACCACCGTCAGACTGCGCCGAACTGCCGATCGCCTGCGTCGCCGAGCCCGGGCACGATGTACCCGGAATCGTTCAGTCGCTCGTCCACCGAGGCGGTGACCACCCGGACCGGCAGCCCCGCTGCCGCGAGGGTGAACAGCCCCTCGGGCGCGGCCAGGGCACAGATCGCGGTGACGTCGGTCGCCCCGCGCCCGGTCAGCAGCTCGATGGTGTGCACCATCGAACCGCCGGTGGCCAGCATCGGATCCAGCACGTAGACCGGCCGGCCCGCCAAAGATTCGGGCAGCGACTCCATGTACGGGGTGGGCAGCAGCGTTTCCTCGTCCCGGGCCAAGCCGACGAAACCCATCTGCGACTCCGGGATCAGCGCGTGCGCCTGGTCGGCCATCCCGAGCCCCGCCCGCAGCACCGGCACCAGCAACGGCGGATTGGGCAATCGGGTGGCCGTGGTCCGGGCGACCGGGGTGTGGATCGGCACCTGCTCGGTCTGCAGGGTGCGGGACGCTTCGTAGATCAGCATCAGGGTCAGTTCGCGCAGTGCGGCGCGAAACGCGGCGTTGTCGGTGCGGGCGTCACGCATCGTCGACAGCCGGGCGGCCGCCAGCGGGTGATCGACCACCGTGACGTCGAGGTCGGCGGGAATCTCGTGGGGGGCGCGCTGCTGCGGAGTCATGGGTGATCTTTCTGTGTGCCGAGGTGCTCGGGGTTGTTGGGGATTATTCGCCCACGCTCGTCCTTTGGTCGGCGAAGGAGCCCCTTGGTGCGTCCGGTGCGTCCAGTCGTCGCAGGTCAGAGGGGTCGACCAGGGCCGGGCGGGCCCGGCGCACCTAGGATGAGCGGAATGAGCACAGTCGCACCCCACCCCGTCGTGCCCGGTGGACCGGCTCCCGAACTTCCTCCGCACCTGCGCGACGTCGCGAGCGACGAGGCGTCGCTCAGGCGGTTCCTGCACGGCCTGCCCGGCGTCGATCCCGTCGGGGTGGAGCAGCGGTCCGCCGGCTTGGCCACCCGTTCGATCAAGAAGGGGTCCAAGCTCGCGGCCATCGACCTGGCCATTTCGATGGTGGACCTGACCACGCTCGAGGGGTCGGACACCGCCGGAAAGGTCCGCACCCTGGCCGCGAAGGCGCGCCGCCCGGATCCCGCGAACCCGGACACCCCGCACGTCGCTGCCCTGTGCATCTATCCCGACATGGTGGCCGTCGCCGTCGCGGCGCTGGCCGGATCCGGTGTCGGGATCGCTTCGGTGGCAACGGCGTTCCCGACCGGCCGAACCTCCATCGAGGTGCGGTTGGCGGACACCGCAGGTCGCCGTCGCGGCCGGCGCGACCGAGATCGACATGGTGATCGACCGGGGCGCATTCCTCTCCGGGCACTACGGCAAGGTCTATCGACGACATCGTCCGGGTCAAGCAAGCCTGTCGAGGCGCCCGACTCAAGGTGATCCTGGAGACCGGCGAGCTCGCGACCTACGACAACGTGCGCCGGGCGTCCTGGCTGGCCCTGCTCGCCGGCGGTGACTTCATCAAGACCTCGACCGGGAAGATCTCGCCGGCAGCGACGCTGCCGGTGACGCACGTGATGCTGCAGGCGGTCCGCGACTGGTACGAGCAGACCGGCGAGCGCAGGGCCGTCAAACCGGCCGGCGGCATCCGAAATACCAAGGACGCCATCCGCTACCTGGTCGCCGTCAAGGAGGTGGCCGGTGCGGAGTGGTTGGACCCGTTCCTGTTTCGGTTCGGCGCGTCCAGCCTGCTGAACGACCTGCTGATGCAGCGACGCACTCAACTCGAGGGCCACTACTCCGGGCCCGACTACGTCACCGTTGACTGAACCGGTGACAGCGAAGGACGCTGCCATGAATCACTTGGATTGGGATTACGCGCCGGCACCCGAGTCCGCCGCGATCGGCCGACTGCAGGACCGCTACCAGATGTTCATCGGTGGCCGGTTTGTCGACGGTCGCGGGGATGACGTCAAGAGCATCAACCCGGCCACCGAGGAGGCACTGGCCTCAGTGAGTACGGCCAGCACCTCCGACGTCGACGATGCGGTGGCGGCCGCCCGAACTGCCTATGACCAGGTCTGGTCACGGATCTCGCAGGCCGAACGCGGGAAGTACCTCTACCGCATCGCCCGCGGCATCGCCGAACGCGCCCGGGAACTCGCCGTCGTGGAGACACTGGATAACGGCAAGCCGATCAAGGAGTCGCGCGACGTCGACGTGCCCACCGCCGCGGCGCACTTCTTCTACTACGCCGGTTGGGCGGACAAGCTGCAGCACGCAGGGTTTGGTGCGGCACCGGCCCCGCTCGGGGTGGCCGGCCAGGTGATTCCATGGAACTTCCCGCTGCTGATGGCGGCGTGGAAGATCGCGCCCGCGCTGGCCGCCGGGAACACCGTGGTGATCAAACCCGCCGAGACGACGCCGTTGTCGATCCTGGTGCTGGCCGAGATCATCGCCGACGCTGACCTGCCGCCGGGCGTGGTGAACATCATCACCGGCGCCGGGGACATCGGTGCCGCGCTGGTCAATCACCCCGGCATCGACAAGGTCGCCTTCACCGGATCCACCGACGTCGGTCGGCAGATCCAGGCGTCACTCGCCGGCACCGGCCGGAAGATCACCCTGGAACTCGGCGGCAAGGCCGCCAACATCGTCTTTGACGATGCACCGATCGACCAGGCCGTCGAGGGCATCGTCAATGGGATCTTCTTCAATCAGGGTCATGTCTGCTGTGCCGGGTCGCGGCTACTTGTGCAGGAGTCGATCGCCGACGAGGTCAACGAGAAGTTGCGGGCGCGGATCGCCACGCTGCGGCTCGGCGATCCGATGGACAAGAACACCGACATCGGGGCGATCAACTCGGCGACCCAGCTGGCCACCATCCGGGCGCTGACCGCGACCGGAGAGGCGGAGGGAGCCGTGCGCTGGACGTCGCCGTGCCCGGTGCCCGATCGTGGCTTCTTCTTCGCGCCGACGGTCTTCACCCAGGTCTCGCAGTCCATGCGGATCGCCCGGGAGGAGATCTTCGGGCCGGTGCTCTCGGTGCTGACCTTCCGCACCCCCGACGAGGCGGTGGCCAAGGCGAACAACACCCCCTACGGGCTGTCCGCTGGAGTCTGGACCGAAAAGGGGTCCCGCATCCTGGGAATGGCCTCGGCACTGCGGGCCGGGGTGGTCTGGGCCAACACCTTCAACCGGTTCGATCCAACCGCGGCGTTCGGTGGGTACAAGGAGTCCGGTTTCGGCCGGGAAGGTGGGCCGGCCGGGCTCGGTGCGTATCTGCACACCGATGACGACTCGATGATGCCGGCGCCGCCGCCCGCCACCGCCAGGGCCGGGATCGCCGCGGCGGCCGCCGAGCTCTCCGAGGCCGAGGCCGTGGCCGATGCGGCAGAAGTGCTCGTCGCCGCGCAATCCTCACAGTCAACCGACGATATCGCCGTGCAATCTGATCAGTCAGACCTGCAGTTGACTGCGCAGGTTGTCGGTAGCCAACGCCTTGCCGTGGCGAAGACCTACAAGCTCTATCTGGGCGGCGCGTTCCCGCGCTCCGAATCGGGCCGGACGTACCCGGCGACCGGCGGCGTCGGCGGGTCGGTCAAGGCCAACGTCGCCCAAGGCTCCCGCAAGGACGCCCGGGACGCGGTCGCGGCCGCCCGCAAGGCATTCAAGGGCTGGTCGTCCGCGACGGCCTACAACCGTGGTCAGGTGGTCTACCGGATCGCCGAGATGCTCGAGGGACGCCGCGCTCAGTTCGTCGACCTGCTCGGCGGTCGCGCCGAGGACGCGGTGTCGGTGGACGCCGCGATCGACCGCCTGGTGCACTACGCGGGCTGGACCGACAAGCTGGCGGCGGTGTTCGGCGGGGCCAACCCCGTTGCCGGGCCGTACTTCTCGTTCTCCACCCCGGAGCCGACCGGGGTGGTCGCGGCGATCGCGCCGCAGAATGACCCATTGCTCGGGTTGGTGTCGGTGATTGCGCCGATCATCACGTCGGGCAATACGGCGGTGGTGATCGCGTCGCAGCAGCAACCGCTGGCTGCGGTCACCCTGGCCGAGGTGCTGGCCACCTCCGACCTGCCCGGGGGTGTGGTGAACATCCTCACCGGCGACCCGGCGGAGATGGCGCCGCACCTGGCGGCGCACGGCGACGTCAACGCGCTGGATCTGACCGGCGCCGAGGGATCGCTGCGGACCGAACTGGAACGGGCCGCCGCCGGCACCGTCAAACGGGTCTATGCCCCTGCCGCGCAGAACTTCTCCCGGCTGCCGGGGACGGCCCGATTGCGGGCGTTCCTGGAGATCAAGACGGTGTGGCATCCGACGGGCGCCGTGTCGCTGGCGGGTGGGACCGGGTACTGACGGACCGAGCGACAGCGAACGCGGCGTCAGGCGCCCGGTTGGATCGTTGGCAGACCCGCTGCCTCGGCCGCCGAGGCAAGTCGGCGGTCGTAGGCGATGAACGCGGTCAGATCGCTGGCGATGGACAGGGCACTGGCCAGGTGCAGAGCATCCAGGCTTCGCAGTAACGGCTCGGCACTGTCGCCGGCCTCCTCGATCACTCGGCCGGACAACGGGATCAGCTCAATGTCGGCCAGCAGTTCACGTGCCGCAGGCACGGTCGCGGCATCAAGGCGTCGGCATCCGCGCAGCACCTCCACCCTCGCCAGCTCACTGCTGGCCACTGGTTCGCCGCGTCGATCCGACAGCCAGAGCTCGAGGTCAGCGCTCTCTCGTTCTTCGAGCACCAGCTTGAGCAGCGCCGAAGAGTCCAGGTAGATCAGAATCGGTCCTCTCGCATCTCATCCAGCACGGCGCCGCTGTCCAAGTCAGCCTTCACGCGAGTGGGAAACCTGATGGGACGGCCCGACCCGGGGATCAGTTTGCCCTCGGCGACCAGCCGGTCGCGGGCACTCTGCGAGGGGGTCGGCGGCACCAGCATCGCGATCAGCGTCCCGCGCTCGGTCACCTCGACCGTCTCGCCGGCCTTGACCTTGGCGAGGTACTTGCTGGCGTTCTGCCGCAACTCCCGAACACCGATCCGCTCCATGGGAGCAGGGTAGCACTTGATGTGCTACCTCGGGCAGGTCACCATTCCGCAGGCCATCCGGGAGCGCTATGGGCTACTCCCCGACACGGAGGTGGAGTTCGTGGTCACGGGCGGGCAGGTGACGCTGGTCCCGCAGCCCGCGAAGGACAATGACCGAGGCTCGAGGGCGGTGGCCCGACTGCGCGGTACCGCGAGCACCGGAATGAGTACGGACGAGATCCTGGCCCTCACCCGAGGCTGACGACGTGCCCGGCACACTCGTCGATTCCAGCGTCCTGCTCGACGTGGCAACGCAGGACCCGATCTGGTTCGACTGGTCAGCGGCCGCACTCGCCGACACCGTGCGCAGCGGGCCAGTGCTGGTCAATCCCATCGTCTATGCCGGCCGGACTTCTTCATCGGCGCGCATGCCGCCGTCAGCGAGCTCCGCCTGCTGACTCGTGACGCCGGCCGGTACCGCAGTTATTTCCCGACTGTCGAGGTCATCTCACCCTGATCTGGCCGATTGAGCCCGTGACGGGTGTCACGCGCCACGCTCCCACGGCCTGCGACCTTGATCACGATGGCCGCAAGCACTCTCGAAGCCTCTTTAGCCTGGGAAGGGTTGCCTAACCAGAGCGAGTCTGGCCCGCGTCGCGCGCGACGCGGGCCAGGCCCGCTCTTGATGTGCTGGATTGCGCCTGCCGACTTCGTCGCAGGCGACGAGGAGGAGAGTTCGCATGTCCCTGCCACTACGGGTCGCCATCGTGGGCGCCGGACCGGCCGGCATCTACGCCGCCGACATCCTGACCACGAAGGACCCAGCAGCGACCGTCGACATCTTCGACCGGCTGCCCACCCCGTACGGCCTGATCCGGTACGGCGTCGCGCCGGACCACCCGCGGATCAAGGCCATCATCGTTGCACTGCACCGGGTGATGGACAACGAACGCATCCGGTTCATCGGGAACGTGCACGTCGGCATCGACCTGAAGGTCGATGAGCTGCGGCTGTTCTACGACGCGGTCATCTTCGCAACCGGCGCCGAGCGGGACCGCTCCATGCGGATCCCCGGCGAAGAACTGCACGGGTCATACGGCGCGGCGGACTTCGTCGCCTTCTACGACTCACATCCCGACCGCGAGCAGACCTGGGACCTGTCCGGCCAGCGCTCCGTCGCGGTGGTCGGCGTCGGCAACGTCGGCCTGGATGTCGCCCGGATGCTCGCCCGCACCGCCGACGAACTCCTCGCCACCGACATCCCGCCGCACGTGTACGAGGTACTGGCCAACTCGGCCGTCACCGACGTGCACATGTTCGCCCGCCGCGGTCCGGCGCAGGCCAAGTTCACCCCGGTCGAACTGCGCGAGCTGGACCATTCACCCAACGTGCAGGTCGTGGTCGTCCCGGAGGGCATGGAGTTCGACGCGGAGTCACAAGCCTCACTGTCCCGGAGCAAGTCGCTGCGGATGGTCGTCGACGTGCTCAGCGACTGGGCGATGCGCGACCCGGAGCCGGGCCCGCACCGGCGGATCCACCTGCACTTCCTGGAGAACCCGACCGAGATCCTGGGCGAGGACGGGGCGGTGGTCGGCCTGCGCACCGAACGGCAGGAACTGGTCGGCGACGGCACCGTTCGGGGCACCGGTGAGTTCACCGACTGGGACGTCCAGGCGGTCTATCGGGCCGTGGGGTACCGCTCCGAGGCCATCGAGGACCTGCCGTTCGACACCAGGCGGATGGTGCTGCCGAACGACGGCGGTCGGCTGCTGGACCTGGACGGCGCACCGCTCCCTGGCCTGTACGCGACCGGCTGGGTGAAGCGCGGCCCGGTCGGGCTGATCGGGCACACCAAGTCCGACGCCGCGGAGACCATCGCGAATCTGCTCTCCGATGCACCCGGCCTGTCAGCCGCGCCGCATCGTGCCGGGTCGTCAGTGGATGCGTTGCTGGCCGCAAAGGGCCTGCCGCTCACCGATTTCGCGGGCTGGGACCGGCTGGACGCGCACGAGCTGGCATCGGGCGCGCCGCACGGCCGCGCTCGGGTCAAGCACACCTCCCGGGCCGGTATGACGGAGATCGCCGCGCGGCGCTGAGACCGGCGCCGCCCGTCCCCACCGCGCGGATCAACGACGCCGGCGCGGCTGAACTCCGCGTCCTTGGGAACAGAGTGACGCGAGTTGCCGACTTCGTCTGGGCGGGTACGGCCACTCCGTCCGCGCGAACCCGGATTGCCGGTTACCCTCGCGAGGGTTTCGGAGGCGATCACGACAGACAGCGTCCACAACGCCGCGGAGGAGCAAGCAATGGTGCACGAGGTCCAGGGCGTCATTTCCCGCAGCAAGGACGCCCCGGTCGAGCTGACCACGATCCTGGTGCCCGACCCGGGGCCGGGCGAGGCACTGGTCCAGGTGCAGGCCTGCGGGGTGTGCCATACGGATCTGCACTACAAGCTGGGCGGCATCGGTGACGACTATCCGTACCTGCTCGGGCATGAGGCGGCCGGCGTCGTCGAGGCGGTCGGCGCGGGCGTCACCGACGTGGCACCCGGCGACTACGTCATCCTGAACTGGCGCGCCGTCTGCGGTTCCTGCCGGGCCTGTCGCCGTGGCCGGCCGTGGTACTGCTTCGCCACTCACAACGCCCAGCAGAAGATGACCCTGGCCGACGGCACGGTGCTCTCCCCCGCGCTCGGCATCGGCGCCTTCGTCGAGAAGACCCTGGTCGCGGCCGGTCAGTGCACCAAGGTCAATCCTGCCGTGCCGCCCGAGGTCGCCGGCCTGCTGGGCTGCGGGGTGATGGCCGGCATCGGCGCCGCGATCAACACCGGCAACGTCACCCGGAACGACTCGGTGGCCGTCATCGGCTGCGGTGGTGTCGGCGACGCCGCGATCGCCGGATCCAGGCTGGTCGGCGCGCACACCATCATCGCGGTCGACACCGACGCCCGAAAGCTGGAGCTGGCCAAGGAATTCGGCGCCACCCACACCGTCCTGGTGTCCGACGGCGACGTCGTCGAGCAGATCCAGGCGCTCACCGACGGTTTCGGAGTGGACGTCGCGATCGACGCCGTCGGTCGCCCGGAAACCTGGAAACAGGCGTTCTACGGACGGGATCTCGCTGGCACCGTCGTCCTGGTCGGGGTGCCGACCCCGACGATGACGCTGGAGATGCCGCTGCTGGAATTCTTCGGTCGCGGCGGCTCGCTCAAGTCGTCCTGGTACGGAGACTGCCTGCCCAGCAGGGACTTTCCCGTGCTGAGCGAGCTGTTCCTGCAGGGTCGGCTGCCGCTGGACAAGTTCGTGTCGGAGAAGATCGGGATCACCGACATCGAGAGCGCGTTCGAGAAGATGCACCGGGGTGAGGTGCTGCGGTCGGTTGTCGTCCTCTGATCGGCAGTGCCAACCGACCTGCCAAGCACCGCCCGGAGACTCAGCCGGACTTCCGCCGGAACGTCCTGCGTCGCCTTGTGACTGGCGGTGGCCCCACCGACGCCGCCGTGCCCGTCCAGGTGCGCGCTGCGCGCCTGCCCGGCGGCCTTCTTCTTCTCCAGGGCGGCGGCGAAGACCTCCTTGGCGGAGCTGGTCACCGGCACGCCGGCCTCCGCCTCGTCGACCTCCGTATCGGAAGCCTCCGTATCGGACGTCTCCGTAACGGATGCCTCTGCAACCGCGGCCGACCCGTTCGGAACCTCGGTTCCCGGTTCCTGCTCTGTGGACTTACCGGACAAGGTGGGCCTCCTGGCGCAAGCGGCTCGAACGTCGCGTGGAACATGTGGCCGCCCCGAGCTGGCCCGGGCCGACGCCCCATCATTGCCTGACCCGGCCGCCGGATGCCAGTCGGATAGCGCCCGCACCGCGCGGCAACCGGTGGATCCCACGGAACTCCACCGGGCAGCGGCTAGGCTGGGCGCCGCGTGATCGGCACCGATCGCTCGACGGGCCGATATTTCATCCCAGCGATTCATCACAGCGCGGAGGACCACCGGTGGCAGCGGACATCATTCCCATCGAGCTCGGCCTGACGGCCGGCAACGGGCTGACCCTGTGGGCACCGACGTGGCGTGAGGACGGCGAGGACTGGGAGGCGTTCCTCGGGCACGGCGACCAGCTCTACGTGTTCCCCACCACGGCTCACCTGGCCGCCTTCATCCGCACCAGCACCGAGCACGACCTGCTGGATCACCCGGAATGGGAGACGGCGGCGGAGTTGCTGGTGGACGAGCTGTCGCCGGACGACGACCACTGCTTCGACATCGTCGGGATGCCCGACCTGGTGGCCGAGCCGCCGGACATCTGGACGCT
Organism: uncultured Actinomycetota bacterium; assembly: GCA_963695045.1. GTDB lineage: Bacteria > Actinomycetota > Actinomycetes > Mycobacteriales > Nakamurellaceae > Nakamurella. The sequence goes on along the minus strand of CAVOFW010000008.1, from coordinate 542,312 downwards.
TGCCGCGCTGACCGACACCATCGGGATCCTCCGGTCGTTGGCCGACGTCTGCGGCCTGGACACCATCAACGAGGTGCTTGACTCGGCAGACGGATTCGCCCTGCTCTCCGCCGGTCAACTGGCGTTCACCGGGCGCAACGGCGAGAAGCTGTGGAACGAGATCGGCGCCGTGGTCGTGGACCGGTGGGATGAGGTGGTGGACGCGCTGGACGCGATCGTCACCACCCCGGAGGTCGACGTCGAAGCCCTGGAGATGGGTCAGGCAGAGGCCGCCGCGATCAGCGCCGCCGAGAAACGACCCGAAGAGACCTTGGTGCCGGGCGCCAGCATCGACGGAGCCGAGGACGAGGAGATCGAACTCGACGAGGATCGCGACGAAGACCTGGAATTCTGGGACGAGACGGGGGTGGACTGCCTGGAGGTCACCATCGGCGGACGCGTCGGCTACACCCTGCGGTGTTATCTCGGCGAGGACCCGGTCTTCCTCGCCGAGGGCGGCCGGATCCAGATCTACTCCTCGCCCGAAGACCTGGAGAACTACCTGATGACGGCCGACCCGCAGCACGCCCTCGCCTCCCTCGAGGTCTGGCCGGAGATCCGCAAGGCGGTCACCGACGGCGAGGCCGCGGTGCTGGCCGGACCCGAGAACACCTACCTGATGGACGGTCTGGACAAGAGCCTGCTGGAGGGACCGGAGGCCGTCGACCGCAAGCAGCTCGAGTTGGCAGTTGAGCTGCTGATCGACGCCGCCCTGCAACGCGGCGACAGCGAGACCACCGACGCTCTCGGTTCGGCCAGCCCGCTGGGCAACCTGGTCGGCGCCACCATCAAGCCGGACCCCGACCGGCTGGCGCCGGCGCCGCCGTACGACGACGAGGTCGCGGCCTGGACCGTGCTCGTCGACCGGTTCTCCGCCACCCTGGATTGGGACGGCGAACGCGACTGACCGACCGGACGGTCAGAACACCTTGCCGGCGTCCCGAGCGGCGGCATGCGCGGCCTGCCGACCGGTTTCGGCGTCCGCGGTCGCCAGGTTGGGCCGAAACGCGACCTCGGTGACGTCATCGATGCCGGCCCAGTTCAGCCAGTCACGCAGGTACGGCGCCTGGAAGTCCGACCCGAATGACGGCGGCCGGCCCTCGCCGTAGACGGCGCTGGTGTAGACCAGCGCCGCCTTGCGTCCGGTCAGCAGCCCGGTGTAGCCGCGCTCGCCGTCGAAGCCGAAGACCATGCCCGGCTGACTGACGACGTCGATGAACTGCTTGAGGATGTACGGAATGCCGGCGTTCCACATCGGGACGCTGAACAGGTACTCGTCGGCGGCGGCGAATCTTTCGAACGCCTGACTTGCGGCCCGCCATGCCGAGGCCTCGTCGCCCATCGGATCGGCCCCGGCGAATACCGCCATCTTGGCCGCCGCGGCGGCCGGACCGAATTCCGGCAATGTGCCGTCCCAGAGATCCCAGGTCTGGATGTCGTTGTCCGGGTGGGTCTCCCGGTACGCCGAAAGGAAGGTCTCGGCGATTGCCAGCGACTCGGACTTCGCGCCACGGGGTGAGGCTGAGATGTGCAGCAAGGTGGTCATTGTGGATCCTCTCTCCGGTTATCTCCTGGACACCAGATTTAGGTGCGTGCGCACACACTAGCAAGTGTGTGCGCACGCACGCAAGTGGTACGATGGGAAAATGCCGGAAAGAATGAAGACGGGACATGGCGGCCGCCGACGCCTGGGGCGCGCTGCTCCGGGTGCACGCCGCCCTGGTTCCGCAACTGGATCGGGAACTGCAGGCCAAGCACCACCTGCCACTGGCCTGGTACGACGTGCTGCTCGAGCTCAACTACGGCCCGGACCGGCGGCTGCGGATGAGCGAGCTCGGCGAGCGGGTCACCCTCAGCCGGACCCGGGTGAGCCGACTGGTGGACGAGATGACCGCGGCCGGCCTGGTCGTCCGGGAGGCAAACCCCGACGACCGGCGGTCGGCCTACGCGGTGCTGACCACCAAGGGCCGCACGCGTGTTTCGGCAGGCCGCCCCGACCTATCTGGACGGCATCGACGAGCAGTTCGGCAGCCGCGCTGACCCTCGCCGAACTGACCACCATCAAGGACGCGCTGGACAAGGTCATCCGGCGCGGAGCCGGTCGTACCCCGGCTTGATCACCCGGTTGATGATCTCCAGACGTTCGGCGAACGGCAGGAACGCCGACTTCATCGCGTTCACCGTGAACCACTGCAGCGTGTCCCAGTCGTAGCCGAAAGCCTCGCTGAGCGCAGCCATCTCGCTGGTCATCGAACACCCCGACATCAGCCGGTTGTCGGTGTTGACCGTCACCCGGAACTTCAGCGCGGTCAGCAGCCCGATCGGATGTTCGGCGATGGACGTCGCGGCCCCGGTCTGCACGTTCGAGGTCGGCGCCATTTCCAGCGGTATCCGCTTGTCCCGCACGTACGCGGCCAATCGGCCCAGGGTCGCCGTGCCGTCCCGATCCACCCTGATGTCGTCGACGATCCGCACCCCGTGGCCGAGCCGGTCGGCGCCGCACCATTGCAATGCCTCCCAGATCGACGGCAGCCCAAAGGCCTCGCCGGCATGGATCGTGAAATGCGCGTTTTCCCGGCGCAGATACTCGAATGCGTCCAGATGTCTGGTCGGCGGGAAACCGGCCTCGGCCCCGGCGATGTCGAAGCCGGCGACTCCGTCATCCCGGAATGCGATGGCCAGTTCGGCGATTTCGCGGGACCGGGCGGCATGTCGCATCGCCGTCAACAGCAGCCGTACCCGGATCTCGTGTCCCGCCAACGTGGCGGCCGTGGTGCCGGCCGCGACCCCGTCCAGTACTGCCCGGACCACCTCGTTCAGCGTCAGGTTGCGTTCGGTGTGCAGCTCGGGAGCGAACCGGACCTCGGCGTAGACAACGCCGTCGGCGGCCAGGTCCTGCACGCATTCGGAGGCCACCCTGATCAGTGACTCCCGGGTCTGCATCACGGCGGTGGTGTGCACGAAGGTTTCCAGGTACCGCTCCAGCGAGCCGGAGTAGGCAGACTCGGCGAACCAGCGCGCCAGGTCGGGCACCACCGTGGTCGGCAGACCGTCATAACCGTCCTGTTCGGCGAGGTCGACCAGTGTCGCCGGGCGCAGACCGCCGTCCAGATGATCGTGCAGCAGGACCTTCGGGGCGGTGACGATCGTGTCGGCGGTCAGCGGGGTTGGCATCCGGCGGACGTTACCTGCCCTGGATGAACGCTGCCGGACCCGCCCCAGAAGGCCCAGTAGGCTCGGCGGGGCGCTCAACTCCGCCGGAGAATTTCCCTCGCTTGAGCATCGAGCCGCGGCACGTCGACGGCGATCGTTTCCCAGATGATCTCGTAGTCGACACGCTGGTACTGGTGGGCGACCAGGTTTCGCATCCCCTTGAAGGCTTTCAACCGCAACGCGGAGAAATCCGCCACGAATGCATCGGGCAGCCGACCGGCGGACTCGCCGATGCGATGGATCACCGCTTCACCTGCCAGCCGGATTACCTCATCCCGGTCAAACTCCGCGCGGCCACGCGAGACCAATCGCCGCGCCATCGCGGCATGCGCACACAGATCGGTCAGCGCGTCAACGGTTCTCGTTCCATAGGTTCTGCGTGCCCAATCACCATTGGGATTGTTCACAGTGCAACTGCCTGCCGACGAATCTCGTCGTGATCGCCACGCAGGCCGCCCTCGGATACCACGTCGACCCGAACTCCGAGCAGGTCCTCGAGCTCCAGAACCAGGCTGGACTGGTCCAGCAGTGACGCGCCGGGGGCGAACCGGACCAGCAGATCGATGTCGCTGTCAGGAGTGTCGTCGCCCCGGGCGATCGAACCGAAAACGCGCACGTCACCCGCCTTGTTGGCCCGCGCGATCGCCAGCACTTCGTCTCGGTGTGCCGCCAGGCGAGAGGATGGCCGAGGGCGCGCAGCGGCCACCAGGCGGGAGACCATCTTGGTGGAGGGCCTGCGCGCCCCGGACTCGTAGGCCGAGATGTTCGGCTGAGCAACACCGGAACGGGCCGCTAGTTCGGATTGCGACAGACCAGCAGCCTCCCGCGCTTGCTGGATGATGCGACCGCTCACCCCAGCAGTATATCGCAGCTATATCATCGGCTCGCGCGGCTCGATTGCCGCGCACGTCTCACAGAGCCGGCCCACCCAACGCTGCCCGGACCGTCGCGTCGACCGCCTCGATCGACACCTGCGCGCCCGGGTCGGCCTGCAGCGCCAGCCCATCCTGCTGACCCAGCGAGTAGTCGTCCGGCTCGGCCGAGCTCAACACCACGACGATCCGGGTGTCGGTGAAACCCATCGAATGGATGCCGAGAACCCCGCTGAGGCAACACCCCCAGCCCTGTTTCGAACCGGCGCCCGGCACCAACCGCATGCCGATCCGCTGATCGACGCCGTCCGCGGCGATAGCCGTCGCCGCGAGCATGTCCGGACCGAGGACCGGCGCGATGACCGGATCCGCGAGCGATTGCCCGAGTAATGACGCCAGGTCCGCCGCCGTCGTCTGCACATTGCCCCAAAACTGGCCGTCGGGGGTGGGAGACGTCCCGGCCAGTTCGAACCGATCGGCGACCCGTTCGACCATTTCGTCCGCGCCCAGCTGGGCGTACAGGTCGGAGGCGGCCACGTCATCGGACTGGGAAATCATCTCCCGCAGCATCATTCGGGTAGTCGGGTCGAGCCCGCCGGCGCCGGCCGATCCGTCACCGTCGGTCAGCACGTCGGCCGCGATCATCAGCTTGACCAGACTCAATGCGGGGAATGCTTCGTCCTGATCGACCTGCGCCAGGGTGGCTCCGGTCGTCCGGTCGATGACGACCACGGCAAGCTGCACGCCGTTCGCCTCGGCGTCGGCCACCGCTTGTGCCACCGGACCGGTCGGGTCAGCGGGCGGCGGCGGCCATGGCGTCATGTCCTCGGCGACCCCGTCGTCCGGGAACGGGTCTGCCGGGCTGCTGGGGCTCGCCACCGAGCCGATGCTCGGCTCTCTATCGGACGCGACAGTGACTGTGGCAGGTCCCTGCGGTGCCTCCGAGCCGGCCGAGAGCTCGGGTCGCTCGACGACGACCAGGACCATCACGGCCACGACGGCAATCGCCAGCAGCGATAGCGCTCCGGCGGCCCAGCGACGACGCCCTGGCCGCGTCCGGTGAGCAGGTCTCATGCGCCACCTCCGCGGGTCGTGCCGCGACCCGCACAGCGCGGCCGCGTCTACCAACCAGTATGCTTGACGCCCGCGTCAGAAACCCGAAAGTGCACGTCGCGCAAGGCATCCCACCGCGAAACCCAGGCTGCCGGCGCGCCGTCAGACGGCTCTGATGACCTCCATCACCAGCGGAATGCGTGCTACCACGGTGCCCGGCGGCGCGATCGTCACCGCGCCGGCGAGATCGGCCAGCGCGCCCGGGAAGCGTTCCGGGGTGTCGGTGTGCAACTCGAACAGTGGCTGACCCACCCGCACTGCCTCGCCGAGCTTGGCCCGGCAGAGGATGCCGGCCGCCTGCTGCACGTCGTGCTCGCGCCGCGCCCGGCCGGCGCCCAGCCGCCACGCCGCCGTGCCGACCGAAAGCGCGTCCAGCCCGCTGACCACACCCGCCGTGTCGGCGACGACGATCTCCCGGAACCGCGGCGTCGGCAGTGGCGCGTCCGGATCACCGCCCTGCGCGGCCACCATGGCCCGCCAGCTGTCCATGGCCCGGCCGGAGGCCAGCACGTCCGCCGGGTCCACGTCCAGGCCGGCCAGCGCGACCATCTCCCGGGCAAGGGCCAGCGTCAGCTCGACGACGTCGGCCGGTCCCCCACCGGCCAGCACCTCGACCGATTCGGCGACCTCGACGGCGTTGCCGACCGCGACGCCCAGTGGCGTCGACATATCAGTGAGCAGCGCCGTGGTCCGGACCCCTTCCCGCGCCCCGAGTTCCACCATCGTCCTGGCCAGCTCGGCCGCGTGGTCCGCCCGCTTCATGAAGGCGCCGGTGCCGACCTTGACGTCCAACACCAACGCATCGGTGCCCTCGGCGATCTTCTTGCTCATGATCGACGCAGCGATCATCGGGATCGATTCGACCGTGCCCGTGACGTCCCGCAGCGCGTACAACTTGCGGTCCGCCGGCGCGAGATCGTCCGAGGCGGCACAAATGACAGCGCCGACGTCGGTCAGCTGGGCGATCATCTCCTGCGGGCTGAGCCGTGCCCGCCACCCGAGGATCGACTCCATCTTGTCCAGGGTGCCGCCGGTGTGCCCGAGCCCGCGGCCGGAGAGCTGCGGCACCGCGGCCCCACAGGCCGCCAGCAGCGGCGCCAGCGGCAGCGAGATCTTGTCCCCCACTCCGCCGGTCGAGTGTTTGTCCACGGTCGGCCGGCCCACCCCGGACAGATCCAGCCGGATCCCCGAACGGAGCATCGCGGTCGTCCATCCGGCGATCTCGGCGGCCGTCATGCCGTTCAGCAGGATGGCCATCAACAGCGCCGACATCTGTTCCTCGGCAACCTCGCCGGCCGTGTAGGCGTCGATCACCCACTGGATCTGCGCGCCGGACAGCTCGCGGTGATCCCGCTTGGCGATGATGACGTCCACCGCCGCGAAGCCGGTCATGCCGGCGGCAAATGCTCGGGACCAAAGGCGGCCGGCAGCACCCAGGTCATGGTCTCCGGCCCGGTAGGAGTGTCGACCATCAGGTTCTCCCCTCCGAACTCGTAGATCACCTGCCGGCAACGACCACACGGCATCAGCAGCTCACCGGTGCCGGACCGGCAGGCCAGCGCGACCAACCGGCCGCCGCCGGTCAGCCGCAGCTGCCCGACCAGCGTGCACTCCGCGCACAAACCCAGGCCGTAGGAGGCGTTCTCCACGTTGCAGCCGGTGATCATCCGGCCGTCGTCGACCAGCGCAGCGGCTCCCACCTGGAGCTTCGAGTAAGGGCAGTAGGCCGCCGCCGCGGCCTCGACGGCCAACGCACGCAATGCCTCCCAATCGACGGTCAGCGGCCTCGTCATGCCGGACCACCAGATGGGCAGTGACCGGTGCCCTTGCGACTGCCGGTGCCCTTGTGACCGCCGGTCCTCGATCGACTGTCGGCCGCCGATCTGCCGCCACCCCCCATGATCAACGTTTCTGGCCCCTTCGTGCTGCAGGACAACCTCAAGGGGCCAGAAACGTTGATCACCAAGGGTCTTTGGCGGCCACCCATGTTGCCCGGCGCGCGCCGTCCACCCCGGGCAGAGCCTGAGGTCCTGCCTCCAATACCGGCCATCAGCCGCCGCCCTTCCGGTAAATCAGCCCGTCGGCCTTCGGCATTCGCAGGTTCTGCGAGGCCAGCGCCATCACCAGCAGGGTGATCGCGTACGGCGCGGCCTTGACCAACTGCTGCGGCAGCTCGTCGGTCGCCGAGAACCACCACAGACAGATCGCGGCGATGACGGCGGCCACGGCCGCGACGATCGGGTGCCCCTGCCGGTACTGCAGGATCGCCACCGCGACCAGCGCCAGCGCGACCAGAATCAGGAACGCGTGCATGGCGGAGCCGGAGGAGTCGTACTGCTGGACGCCGTCGGTATAGCCGAACAGCCCGGCGCCCATGGCCATCCCACCGGGCCGCCAGTTGCCGAAGATCATCGCGGCCAGACCGATGAAACCGCGGCCGCCGGTCTGCCCATCCTGGAACTTCAGCCCGACAACCAGAAACGCTCCGGCCAGTCCGGCCAGCCCGCCGGAGATCGAGACCGCGATGTACTTGTACCAGTAGACGTTGACGCCCAGGGATTCCGCGGCGTAGGGCGCCTCGCCGACCGACCGCAGCCGCAGCCCCAGCCTGGTCCGCCAGAGCAGCCAGCCGGTGAACGCGATCAACACCGCGGCCAGCACCGAGAGCAGCGAGAGGTTGGTGCAGAAGCCGCGGAGGATGCTCGCGACATCGGAGACGAAGAACCAGCCCTTGTCCTCGATCTCGCCGAGCCAGTCCGACAGGAACGGCAGGGTGATCCGGCCGACGTCCGGCACCGGCGGCGACTGACGCTGACCACCGCCGGGTGCGTCGGTGAACACCAGCCGGGACAGGTACAGGGTGAGTCCGGGCGCGAGGATGTTGATCGCCACACCGGAGATGATGTGGTCGACGCCGACGGTGATCGTCACCAGCCCGTGCAGCAGCCCACCGAGCAGGCCGCAGACGATGCCGAAGAACACGCCGGCCCAAGGACCCCATTGATAGCCCGCGTACCCGGCACCGAAGGTGCCGAGCACCATCATTCCCTCGATGCCGATGTTCACCACGCCGGCCCGCTCGGACCACAGACCGGACAGACCGGCCAGCGCGATGGGCACCGCAGCCGTGATCGCCGCCTCGATGGCCCCGGCCGAGTCCAGATTCTGCGCCCCGGTCCAGATCCGGACCAGCGACACCACGGCAATCGCGGCAGCGACGACGCCGAGCCACCCGACCGGGGTCAACGTTGGCGTCGCCCGATATTTCGGCAGCGCCGTGGCGACGTCCGATTCGACTCCGCTCATGCCACCACCCCGCTCGTCCCTCGCGGCGTATTGGCCTGATCCCCACGATTCGCTCGCTGGCGCTCGCTCATGCCGCTGTCACCGCCTCAGGTGTCGAGGGGGCGGCCAGCGCCCGCGCGACGTCCCGCGCCTCCAGCACCAATCGATACCGCCTGACGAACTCGTAGGCCACGACGACCGCCAACACGATCACGCCCTGCATGATCGTCACCAGTTCGCGGGCCACCCCGACCCCCTGCAGCGCGTTTGCCGTGGAGTCCAGCGCCGCCCACAGCAGCGCCGAGAAGGCCATGCCGACCGGGTGGTTGCGGCCCAGCAGGGCGACCGCGATCCCGGTGAAGCCGATTCCGGTCGGGAAATTCAGCGAGTAGGACGCCGACGAGCCGTTCAGCAGCTCCGGCATGCCGATCAACCCGGCCACCGCACCGGACAGCAACATCGCCGAGACGATCATCCTGTTGACCGAGATCCCGCTGGCGACGGCGGCCGACTCGGACATCCCGGTGGCCTTGATCGAGAACCCGAACACGGTCCGGGACAGCACGAGCGCGTAGATCACGCCGACGATCACGGCCAGAATGCCCAGCGTGTACAGCGGCGTCGTCGACCCGGTGAAGGTGATCACCGGCAGCTGGCCGCCCTCGGTGATCTTCGGGGTGCTGATGTTGTTGCCCTCGAGCACGGCCAGCATCTGCGGCGTCAGCAGGTAGGCGACGATGAACGTGGCGATCGAGTTGAGCATGATCGTGCTGATCACCTCGCTGACCCCGCGGGTGACCTTGAGCAGTGCCGCGATACCGGCCCAGAGCGCGCCCACCACCATCGCCACGATCAGCGTGATCGCGATCCGCAGCGGGCCCGGCAGCGAACTCATGAACGACGCGCCCGCGACCGCCGCCGCCAACATCGCCGCCAGCCGGTACTGGCCGTCGACGCCGATGTTGAACAGGTTCATCTTGAAGCCGATGGCGACCGCGACGGCGGACAGGTAGTACACCGCCGTCTGATTGATCGTCCCGAGGATGACCCTGGTGCGGCCCAGGGCCCCGGCCATGGCACCGAAGGCGTCGAAGGGATTGCTGCCGGTCAGCAGCAGCAGCACCGAGGTGATCAGGAAGGCGACCAGCAGCGCGCCCACCGGGGCGGCCGCGCCGAGCAGGATCCGCCGGGTCCGGGAGCCGGTCATCAGGCCACCTCCCCGACCTGATCGTCACCGGCGCCGGTCATGGCCGCGCCGAGTTGCTGGGTGGTGACGGTCCGCGGGTCGTAGGTGCCGGTCAGCCGGCCCCGAAGGATGACCGTCAGCCGGTCGGACATGCCGATCAACTCCTCCAGGTCGGCGGAGATCAGCAGGACAGCAAGGCCGGCCGCCCGCGCGGTGCGTAACTGGTCCCAGATCGCCGATTGTGCGCCGACGTCCACGCCGCGAGTGGGATGCGAGGCGATCAGCAGCACCGGGTTCTCGCTCATCTCGCGGCCCACGATCAGTTTCTGCTGATTCCCGCCGGACAGCGACGCGGCGGTGACCTCGATGCCGGGCGTCCGGACGTCGAATTCCTCGACGATCCGCCGGGTGTCGGCCTTCGCGGCCGCCCGGTCCAGCAGGAATCCACGGGATGACGGTCGGCGGGTCTGGTGCCCGAGAATGCGGTTCTCCCACAGGGAGCCCTCCAGGATCAGCCCCTGACGGTGGCGGTCCTCGGGGATGAAGCCCACGCCGGCCTCGCGCCGGCTCGCGGTCGAGGCGCGCCCGATGTCCTTGCCGGCAAGTTCGACATTGCCGCCGGCCAGCGGCCGAATGCCCATGATCGCGTCCACCAGCTCCGCCTGGCCATTTCCCTCGACGCCGGCGATGCCGAGCACTTCGCCGGCGTGAATGGCCAGGTCGATGTCGGACAGCACGTCGCGCCCACCGACGGCGGAGCCGGCGACCCGCACCCCGGCCAATCGCAGCACCACCCGATCGGTCACCGTCGATTCCCGCAGTTCCGGCACCGGCAGCGCGGAACCGACCATCAGCTCGGCCAGTTGCCGGTTGGTGACGGTCTTGGGATCGGCGGTGCCGACGGTAGTGCCGCGGCGGATGACGGTGATGTCGTCGGCGATGGAGCGGACCTCGTCCAGTTTGTGCGAGATGAAGATGATCGTCAGGCCCTCGGATTTCAACTCCCGGAGGTTGCCGAACAGCTCGTCGACCTCCTGTGGCACCAGCACCGCGGTGGGTTCGTCGAGGATCAGAATCTTGGCCCCGCGATAGAGCACCTTGAGGATCTCCACCCGCTGGCGGGCGCCGACGCCCAGGGTTTCCACCATGGCGCCGGAATCGACCATCAATCCGTACCGGCGGCCGAGTTCGTCGATCCTGGCGCGCGATCCCTTGACGTCCAGCCGTCCACCGGAACCCATCTGCTCGGCGCCGAGCACGATGTTCTCCCAGACGGTCAGGTTGTCGGCCAGCATGAAGTGCTGATGCACCATGCCGATGCCGACGCCGATCGCGTCGGCCGGCGAGTGGAAGACCACCTGGCTGCCATTGACGGTGATCGTGCCCTCCTCCGGCTGGTGCATGCCGTAGAGGGTCTTCATCAGGGTCGATTTCCCCGCGCCGTTTTCGCCGACCAGCGCATGGACGGTCCCCCGCCGCACGGTGATGTTGATGTCGGAATTGGCCACCACGCCGGGAAACCGCTTGGTGATCCCGGTCAGTTGGACGGCCACCGATCCGGCGGTGGCGGCGACCGGCGGGGGTCTTGGCATCGGATGTCATGTGTCCTGCTTCCGCGACGTCAGAAGGTCATGCAGGTGTGTATCTCGTGCAGATCCGGTCGTTGTGCGTACTGCGTGTTCCCACCTTTGCCCAGATCGGCGTCGATCGCTCGGACAGGCTGCCGCGGCTGAGCCGCCGGCTCAGCCGCTCGGCGGAAACGGCGCGGCCCCGACGGGAATCCCGACGGGGCCGCACACCGCTTCACACCGCGAGAAAACGATCAGCCGGTGGTCGACGGCACGGTGATCGTCCCGTCGATGATGTCCGCCTTGGCCTTCTCCAGATCGGGCACGATGTCGTCGATCTGTCCGCCGGACGTCGCGTAGCCCACGCCATTGTTGGCCAGGCTGTACCGGTGCTCCCCGGTCAGCGGGGCTCCGTTCACTGCGCTGGTGATGAAGTCGTAGGTGGCGACGTCGACCTTCTTCAGCATCGAGGTCATGATGACGTCCTTGACGTCGGCCAGGGTCGGCGAGTTGTACTGGTCGGAGTCGACGCCGATACCGAGGTTCCCGGTGGCCTTTGCGGCCTTGAAGACGCCCGCGCCGGAGCCGCCGGCGGCCGCGTAGATGATGTCGATGCCGTCGTTGTACATGCCGGTCGCGATGGTCTCGCCCTTGTCGGGGGCGTTGAAGCCGGTGAAGTCCGGCGGCTCGCTGATGTACTTGGCCGTCACGGTCGCGCTCGGGTTGGCGGCCTTGACGCCGGCCTCATAGCCGGCCTGGAACTTCTGGATCAACGGGGTGTTGACGCCGCCGATGAATCCGACCTTGTTGGTCTTGGTCTTCTTGCCGGCGGCGACACCCACCAGGTAGGAGCCCTGCTCCTCGGTGAAGGTCAGCGAGGCGACATTGGCCACGGCGGCCAGCGAATTGTCGTCGACGATCGCGAAGTTGACGTCGGGATTGGCCGCGGCCACGTCCTTCAAGGCGCTCGCGTAGGCGAAGCCGACCGCGATGATGTCGGTGGCGCCGTCGTCGATCAGCTGGTTCAGCCGGTCGGTCTTCGCCGAATCCGGTTCACCCTGGGCGGCGGTGAGCTCGCCGGTGATGGTGACTCCGGCGGCCTTGGCCTTGTCCAGGCTCGCGGCCGCCAGGTCGTTGAACGACTGATCGCCGCGGCCGCCGACGTCGTAGGCGAGGCCGAGCTTGATCGAGCCGGGATCACCGGTCATTTCCGCTGCCGCGGACACCGCGGCGCCGCTGGAACCGGCGGCCGACGGCTTCGCCGAGGACGATCCGGCCGACGATGCGGCGGCGGACGTCGCCGCGCTGCTGCTGCTGGTCGATGAACTGGTGCCGGACGAACAGGCGGCCAGCGCGAGGCCGGCCGCCGCAAGTCCAGCGATGAGCTTCAGGCTTCGAGCTCGACGCACGTTGTTCTCCTCTTCAGCACTGCACGTCACCCCGGTCGGGGGACGGTGGACCTTGCGGACGGGTTGTCCGCGCGGTGGGCATTGTCGGACGTTACCCGCGGGTAAGCGGACAGGGCGAGCGCCGATCCCGCTCCGTAACCGAATCGTGCTCCATCTCGTCCGTTACGTCCTGTTGCCACACGAAAAGGTGCTTCGTTGTCGACTCTGCAGCGCAAGTTCCACCGTTCGGCCGCATGCCGGGCCGCGCATTCGTCGCAGATTGTCACCCCGTTGACCGTGCCCCGTTCTCTCCGTCCTGGCGGCTCAACTGGTTGTTTCCGTCCCTTCGTTGACGTTCGCGGCGGGTTGGTCCGCGCGCCCGTCGTTGATCCGCTCGGGCGGGCCGTCGGCATGCAACGGCGATCTCACCGCCTTCCCACGCCTGATGTGCGGTAACACACGCCCGATGTCGGTCTCGTCACACACCGACCCGGTCGCTCCGGATGTGAACTCAGGGTTAGCCTTGGCCACAGATCGCGCAGTGGTGGCCGGGCGGTCGAACGCCGCACGTCCAGTCCATTCCGCAGGTACATCCAGACGCGTCCGTCGTCGATGCCGGAGGTCGAGAACGATCATGTCCATCCCCACCACCTTCGCCAGCGGCGAGCGGGTGCCGCTGCCGCGCCGCGGTTCGGTCTATCGCGGCGATGCCGGCATGTGGTCGTGGGTCGCGCACCGGATCACCGGGGTGCTGACCTTCTTCTTCCTCTTCGCGCACGTGCTGGACACCGCGCTGGTCCGGGTCTCCCCGGAGGCCTACAACTCCGTCATCGAGACCTACAAGAACCCGGTGGTCAACCTGCTCGAGGTCGGCCTGGTCGCGGCAGTGCTCTACCACGCGCTGAACGGCGTGCGGATCATGCTCGTCGACTTCTGGGCCAAGGGCGCGAAGTACCAGCGGCTGATGCTGTGGATCATCCTGGCCATCTGGTTCGTGGTGATGATCCCGGGCGTCTACTTCATGCTGCAGCGCACCGTGCTGAACCTGTTCGGGAGCGGATCGTGACCGCCGCCTTCGACCCACCGGCCACTCGCGGCATCGAGGCGCCCCGCGCGCCCCGGCGACGGGTCTCCGGTCGGCGCAGTAATTACGAGATGTACTCGTGGATGTTCATGCGGGTCTCCGGCGTCGTGCTGGTCGTCCTCGTGCTGGGCCACCTGCTGATCATGAACGTGCTGGACGGCGGGGTGCACCGGATCAACTTCGGCTTCGTCGCCGGACGCTGGGCCAACCCGTTCTGGCAGGCCTGGGACCTGATCATGCTGTGGCTCGCCGAGATCCACGGCGCGAACGGGCTGCGCACGGTGATCAACGACTACGCCCGCAAGGACGGCACCCGGTTCTGGCTGCAGCTGATGCTGGCCGCGTCGGTGGTGCTGATCCTCGGCGTCGGCACTCTGGTGATCTTCACCTTCGATCCGAATATCTGACGGGAGCGCGAGGCGAAATGCAGTTCCACCGCTATGACGTGGTGATCGTCGGTGCCGGCGGTGCCGGCATGCGCGCGGCCATCGAATCCGGCAAACGCGCCCGCACCGCCGTGCTGACCAAGCTGTACCCGACCCGGTCGCACACCGGCGCCGCGCAGGGCGGGATGTGCGCCGCGCTGGCCAACGTGGAGGACGACAACTGGGAGTGGCACACCTTCGACACCGTCAAGGGCGGTGACTACCTGGTCGACCAGGACGCCGCCGAGGTGATGTGCAAGGAGGCCATCGACGCCGTCCTCGACCTGGAGAAGATGGGTCTGCCGTTCAACCGCACCCCGGAGGGCCGGATCGACCAGCGCCGGTTCGGCGGGCACACCCGCAACCACGGCGAGGCCGCCGTCCGGCGCGCCTGTTACGCCGCGGACCGCACCGGCCACATGATCCTGCAGACGCTGTACCAGAACTGCGTGAAGCTCGGGATCGAGTTCTACAACGAGTTCTACGTCCTCGACCTGCTGCTGACCAAGACCGACGAGGGCGAGACCTGCACCGGAGCCGTCGCCTACGAGTTGGCCACCGGCGAGATCCACGTCTTCCAGGCGAAGTCGGTGGTGCTGGCCACCGGCGGCGCCGGCAAGATCTTCAAGACCACCTCCAACGCGCACACCCTGACCGGTGACGGGCTGGGCATCGTGTTCCGCAAGGGGCTGCCGCTGGAGGACATGGAGTTCTTCCAGTTCCACCCGACAGGGCTTGCCGGGCTTGGCATTCTGATTTCCGAGGCGGTCCGCGGCGAGGGCGGGATTCTGCGCAACGGGGACGGCGAACGGTTCATGGAGCGGTACGCCCCGACCATCAAGGACCTCGCGCCGCGGGACATCGTGGCCCGTTCGATGGTGCTGGAGGTCCGGGAGGGCCGCGGCGCCGGACCCAACAAGGACTACGTGCTGCTGGACGTCACGCACCTTGGTAAGGAGGTGCTGGAGACGAAACTGCCTGATATTGCTGAGTTCTCCCGCACCTACCTGGGTGTGGAGCCGCTGGACGAGCCGGTGCCGGTGTTCCCGACCTGCCACTACGTGATGGGCGGCATCCCGACCAACATCGCCGGGCAGGTGCTGGCGAACAACACCGACGTGGTGCCGGGGCTGTTTGCGGCCGGGGAATGCGCGTGCGTGTCCGTGCACGGCTCCAACCGGCTCGGCACCAACTCGCTGCTGGACATCAACGTCTTCGGTCGGCGGGCCGGGATCGCCGCCGCCGAGCACGCCAACTCCACGGCCGACTTCACTCAGCTGCCCGACGAACCGGCCGCCGTGGTGATCGAGATGGTGACCAAACTGCGGGACGCGACCGGGACCGAACGGGTCGCCGACATCCGCACTGCGCTGCAGACCACGATGGACATCAATGCCGCCGTTTATCGCACCGAGGCCACCCTCAAGGAGGCCCTGAACGACATCCGGCTGCTCAAGGAGCGGTACGCCCGGGTGTCGATCATGGACAAGGGGCAGCGGTACAACACCGACCTGCTCGAGGCCGTCGAGCTCGGCTTCCTGCTGGAACTGGCCGAGGTGCTCGTCGTCGGTGCGCTGGTCCGCACCGAATCCCGCGGCGGTCACGCCCGGGAGGACTACCCGAACCGCGACGACACCAATTGGATGCGGCACACCATGGCCTACAAGCAGGGCCTGGAGCTGACCGCCGACATCCGCCTGGACTACAAGCCAGTGGTCCAGACCCGTTACCAGCCGATGGAGCGCAAGTACTGATGACGACGATCTCACAGGTCGCAGAGAACACCGACGGCACGTACGGCGCCGTCGGGCTGCCGCCCGTGCCCGAAGGCGCCGTCATGCTGACCGTGCACATCCAGCGGTACAACCCCGAACTCGACGAGTTGCCGCACACCGAGTCCTACCGGGTGCCGGCGCTGCCCGGTGACCGGCTGCTCAACGTGCTGCACTACATCAAGTGGTACATCGACGGCACGCTGACCTTCCGCCGGTCCTGCGCGCACGGCGTCTGCGGGTCCGACGCGATGCGGATCAACGGCCGAAACCGGTTGTGCTGCAAGGTGTTGGTCAAGGACTTGATCGGGAACAAGAAGAACGAGGTGACGATCGAGCCGATCAAGGGCCTGCCGCTGCTGAAGGACCTGGTCGTCGACATGGAGCCCTTCTTCGACGCCTACCGAGCGGTGAAGCCGTTCCTGATCACCTACAGCCCGGAACCGACCCGGGAGTACGTACAGTCCCAGTCCGACCGGCTCCGGTTCGACGACACCACCAAGTGCATCCTCTGCGCGGCCTGCACCACATCGTGCCCGGTGTACTGGTCCGAGGACGCCTACGTCGGCCCAGCGGCCATCGTCAACGCGCACCGGTTCATCTTCGACTCCCGTGACGAGGGTGGCCAGGAGCGGCTGGAGATCCTCTCCGACTCCGAAGGCGTCTGGCGCTGCCGCACCACCTTCAACTGCACCGAAGCCTGCCCCCGCGGCATCCAGGTCACCAAGGCGATCCAAGAAGTCAAGCGCGCCTTGATGTTCCGGCGGATCTGAGACTTCGGGCCAGGCGTCAGCTGGCCGCGCCGCGGCGCGGGTGCCCCCTCGCCACAACATCCGTTGCGACACAACAACATCCGCGCGGTTGTTCAGTCGCAACGCCGGTTGTGGCGACCGTCGGGGCGGTTGTGGCGACAGCCGGAACAGTTGTGACGACCCGCCGATCCGCGTCCGGCCTCGGGCAGTCACCCCCACGCAGCACCCACTACCTTTCGTCAGCGGCCGGCCACCCGCAGAACCTCGGCCAAAGTCAGATCACCGGCCCGGGCTGCGGCTTCAGCCGCGGCGGTGCGGCCCGGGGCGGTCGTGTTGGCGGCGAGCCAGCGCACCACCTGCTGCTGCTCGAGCACGACCGAGTCGACCCCGGGAGTCACGCTCGTTTCGTCAGCGCCACTCATCGTTGTCAGCGAGGGTTGTGACGCCGCCACCTCCGCCAGCAACTTCTCCAGCCGATCGCGATCCCGCCGTTGCACCACCGCGGAGGACAGCAGCTCCTCCAGCCGAACGATCCGGCCGTACACCGCCGGATTGCTGATCTTCACCCGTTGACCGGTGATCAGTTGACTCATCATCGGCGCGCTCAACCCGATCACCGGCCGATCATGCGGAGCGGCGCCGTCGAAAGGAGATGCGGGGGTCCCGTGACGAGTCGGCGCGGTGGCCTGCTCCACCAGCAGCCCGGCCGGCGATCCATCCGGATCGGACCGGGCGGTCTCGACCAGGGTCGCCCGTGCGGCACTGGCCGAGCCCTTCTCCGATGAATTTCTCAGGCTGCGGATTTCACCTGCCTCGCCCCAGCCGTCCGGCAGGAGCGGTAATTGGTCGAGGACCGTGATCGGGTCGCCGTTGTTGGTCCGCGGGTTGGCCGACCGCTGGGCGCCCAGCAACATCGTCCGAGCCGCCAGCGCACTCGCGGGCCTGTCTGCCGGGTCGGCGCGGAGCAGGCCGTGCACCACCTCACGAAGGCTCGAATCCGAGATCGGTACGTCGTCCTGTTCGGCGGCCGCGATCTCCTGCCCGGCAAGCAGGGCCAGCGCGAGCCTGCCCACGGCGTACATATCGTGTGCGGGTTCCGGCGATACCCGGCCGACCAGCACCTCCGGCGGCAGGTAACCGGGAGTACCGATGACCATTCCCGTCGCGGTCAACCGGGCGTCCCGTCGACTGATCGTCAGGCCGAAGTCGGCCAACATCACCAGCAGTGGACCGTTTCCGGTCGCCCTGAGCAGCAGATTGCCGGGCTTGACATCCCGGTGGATCAATTCCGCCGTGTGCACCGCCCCCAGCGCGGACAGCACCTGGTCGAGGATCTCCACGACCGTTTCCTCGGCAAGCGCGCCGTAATCACCGAGCAGCACCTGCAACGACCCGCCGTCGATCAGCTCGCTGGCGATCAGCACCATGCCGTCGTCGGCCGCCCACGCATACGGGCTGACGATGTGCGAGTGATCGAGACGGACGGACTGTTCCCTGGCGAACCGCAGTAGTTCTCCTGCATCCCGCTGACGCAGCAACTTGGCCGCGCAGTACCTGCCTCGTTGTTGGTCGTACGCCCGCCACACGGTGCCCGAGCCCCCCGAGCCGATCGGATCGCACAACACATATCGGCCGGCGATCGTCTCCGCGGTCATCAGTCACCCCCGATCGTTCAATCGCCCGCCAGTATTCCAGCGCCGACCCGACGAGTCGGCTCATCAGCTTCCAGCCAGAGCCGCGGGCCGTCCGGGTGAGCGATCACGTGTTCGCGGACACCGGCCAGATCAGCCGGGATTACCCGTGCCCCCGATCTGGTTGACCTAAACACCAACAACGAAAAAGCAATCGGAAGGAGCCGCGGGCATGGCCACGCAGGCATTGACGAAGACAACGTTCGAACCCACCGTCAGCAACGACGGCATCGTGCTGGTCGACTTCTGGGCCAGCTGGTGCGGGCCGTGTGTGCGGTTCGCGCCGACATTCGAAAGCGCGTCGGAAGCACACCCGGACATCGTGTTCGGCAAGGTGGACACCGAGGCGGAGCAGGAGTTGGCCGGCGCGGCCGGCATCCGCTCCATCCCGACGCTGATGGCGTTCCGGGACGGCATCCTGGTCTTCTCGCAGCCGGGTGCGCTGCCGCCGAGCGCCTTGGAGCAGGTCATCCAGGGCGTCAAGGGCTTGGACATGGATGACGTCCGCGCCCAGGTGGCCGAGGCGATCGCCGCGGCAGAGCAGGCGCCCGCGGCCGCACAGCAAACCGTCTGACCACTAGATCAATACCCTGACATTGGCACGTCCCCTCGGGGACGTGCCAATTCGGCGTCCGGCGGAACGTGTCGATCCCGATCATGTGACGAATCCACGCGAGGCTGCAGCACCGATCTGACGGAGTCGTCATCTCCATCCAGATACAGTCGGCCCCGATGATGACCTTGACCTTGCCCGCCGCCACGCGAAGGCGCAGACCGTCACGGGCCCTCGCGTGCTGCCTGGTCGGCGCGGTGCTGGCGTTTCAGGCCGTCGTGGGTGCGCCGGTCGCCGCGGCGGCGCCGAACACCGATCCGTACGTCGCGCCGAGTGAGACCATCGAGACCCCCTCCACCGACGACTGCGCCCAGCGCAGCCAGCCACCACCCCCGGTGGACACCTCGGAGGATGTCCCGCCCGGCGCCACCCCGCCCGCACCACTGCCGGTGCCGGCCAGCCCCATCGGCGGCGGCCGTCTCGGCGAGTGCGGGCTCGTCGTCCCCGCGGGTGCCCCGCCGTTGCCGTCGGACATCTCTGCAGGCGCGTGGCTGATCGCCGACCTGGACACCGGCCAGGTGTTGGCGGCCAAGGACCCACACGGCCGCTACCGGCCCGCCAGCACCCTCAAGCTGCTGACCGTACAGCCGCTGCTGAAGAACCTGACGAACCTGGATCAGGTCGTCGAGGGCACCCAGAACGACTCCGACCAGGACGGCACCCGGGTCGGCATCGAGGCCGGCGGCCAGTACACGGTCCGGCAATTGCTGACGTACCTGATCATCATTTCGGGCAACGACGCCGCCAACGCGCTGGCCAGGACCAACGGCGGCTACGACAAGACCGTCGCCGACATGAACGCGACCGCGAACGCGCTCGGTGCGCTGGATACCCGGGCCGCGACCGTGTCCGGTCTCGACGGACCCGGTCAGTCGACGTCCGCCTACGACCTCGCGCTGTTCGCCAGGGCCGACATGGCGACGCCGGTCTTCCCCGAGATTGTCTCCAGCGTCGACGTGAAGGTTCCGGCCGCGGACGGTGACGGCTACATCGCGGCCAACGACAATCAACTGCTGTACCAGTACCCCGGCGCGCTGGGCGGCAAGACCGGATTCACCGACGACGCCGGCAACACCTACGTCGGCATGGCCGCGCAGAACGGCCGGCGGCTCGTGGTGACGATGATGCACGGCACCCAGCAGCCCAGGCGCCAATGGATGCAGGGCGCGTCATTGCTGGACTGGGGCTTTGCGCTACCCGGAACGACGCCGCCGGTCGGCAAGCTGGTCGGATCGTTGGCCGAGGCGACCGCCGCGACCGCGCAGCCGACCGAGAGCACCGGCGTCCCAGCCAGCGCTTCGCCGTCCGGCGGGGCGTCCGTGGCCGGCAGCCTTGAGGATTCGGCCGAGCGGACCACCGACGCCGCCGCCGAGCCGACGTCGAACACCAGCGGAGCACCCACGGCCACCATCGTGCTGGCCGGGATCGGGGTGCTGATCGTCATCCTCGGGGTGCTCTTGCTACTGCGGCGCCGGCACCTCAACAAACGCCCGGTCTTCGCCGGCGACGCAAAACCCCCGACTGACGATGAGCCGGCCGAGGAGGAGCCACCCGCGGAAGCACCGGCCGAAGGAGGGGCTGCGGGCGACGGTCCCGCCGAGGACCCGCCGACCGCTGACGAAGTAGCACCGGCCGCACGAGAAGCAGACCCGCCCGACCCCCAGGCGCCGGACGAACCCACGCCGCCCACCGAAAACCAACCGGGGGCCGGCCCCGAGCCGGAGGCCAGCCCCGCTCCGGAGGCCGAGCCCGAGCCGGAGCCGCACACCAAACCCTGATCAGCGCCGCCGCCGCGCGG
Source organism: uncultured Actinomycetota bacterium (assembly GCA_963695045.1). Taxonomy (GTDB): domain Bacteria; phylum Actinomycetota; class Actinomycetes; order Mycobacteriales; family Nakamurellaceae; genus Nakamurella. Next base: position 521,513 of record CAVOFW010000008.1, on the reverse strand, counting down.
CACCCCACCCAACGGCCGCACCGACCCCGACCAACGCTGCGGACCGGGTCGTGGAGCGGTCCTTCCGGACGATCAGCGTCGCCTCCGGCACCTCGGGCAGCGGTCCGTCATCGAGTTCCGGACCGCCCTCGGCCGTCGCGATCCAGGCCGCGACGAACAGCACCAGCTGCGAGACCAGGTTGAAGAAGAACAGCAGGCCGATGACCGGGCCGAAAACGGCAGCCGTTTTCGACCCGCCGGACGCGTCCGGCAGCAACGTGATCAGCGCGTACTTCAGGATCTCAAATCCGATCGCGGCCAAGATCGAACCCCGCAGCCGGGCCTTGAACGGGGAGCGCAGTTGCTTACCTGGCAGGACCGTGTAGACCCACAAGAAGATCAAGACGTCGGCGGCCATCGCGATCAGCAGCGTGACGATGGTGATCACCGGCGCGAGCCAGGGCTGGTCGCTCAGCCCGAACCAATCCAGCGCCTGGGTGGCGAACTGGGCACCAAAGGTGCTGAGCGCCAACGACACCACGATGGCCACCGCGAGTCCGGCCAGCGACCCAAGATCCTTCACCGTGGCCAGGATGAAGTTGTCGACCTGTGCCTTGTCCTCTTCGAACTCGGGGCGCCAGATCGCCCGGACCGCCTTGCGGAGGTTGCCCATCCAGCCGATGCCCGAGTACAGGGCAATCAGCAGGCCGACGATACCTACCCCGAGCGGGTTGGCGACGATGCTATTGATCAAACCGATGATGCTGTCGGCGATGTTGCCCGCGGGGAGCAGCTGCTGCACCTGCTCGATCAGCTCGTTGAGCAACTGCTCGTTGTTGCCCAGCACGATGCCGCCGACCGCGAAGCCAACCATCAGGATCGGCACCAGCGAGAGGAAGGAGAAGTACGTCATCGCCCCGGCGAACTGGCTACCCAACCGGTCGCCGTACCTGGTGATCGCGGCGATCAGGTGTTTGACGCTCTTCTGCGACGCGATGCGCTTGCCCCGCAGGACCAGCCGGCCGATCAAGGACGGCTTCTCGACCGGCGGCGGGGCCTTCTTGCCCACGGCACCGTTCAGCCGCGTCGCTGGGCTGGAATCGGCCATGAGGACCTCCTGTGTCGGGCGGCACGTGCATGTCCGGAGTTCGTCGATGTCCCGACCGGACCGGACGTCAGCCGCCGAGCAACCCAACCTTGTCGTACACCGCGGCCACCGTGGCGTCCGCGACCTCCCGCGCCCGGATCGCTCCCGACGCCAATATTCTGTCCAATTCCCCAGGATCTGCGAGGTAAACCGCGACCTGCGCCTGCAGCGGCGTGACGAAGTCGGTCCAGACCTGTGCCAAATCAGCCTTGAGGTCGCCATATCCCCTGCCCTCGTACTGCTTCTCCAGGGTCGGGATGGGCGTGCCGGTGAACACCGACAGCAACGACAGCAGGTTCGACACCCCGGGCTTGGCCTCGAGCGTCGAACCTGATCTCCCGCTCCGTGTCGGTGACCGCGGACTTGATCTTCTTCACCGACGCCTTGACCGGCGCCAACAGGTCGAGCGATCCACCCGGGGACGACTTGCTCATCTTTGCGCTCGGCTCGGAAAGGTCGTAGATCTTCGCCGTCTCCTTCAGGATGTACGGCTCCGGCACGGTGAGCGTCGGGCCGTAGCGGGCGTTGAACCGCTGCGCGAGGTTCCGGGTGAGTTCCAGGTGCTGCCGCTGGTCCTCCCCGACCGGGACAGCATCCGCCTGGTAGGCCAGGATGTCGGCGGCCTGCAGGATCGGGTAGGTGAACAACCCGACGCTGGAGCGGTCGGCACCGCCCTTCACGGATTTGTCCTTGAACTGGGTCATCCGGCTGGCCTCGCCGAACCCCGTCATGCACTCCATCACCCAGGACAACTGGGTGTGCGCGGAGACGTGTGACTGCACGAACAACGTCGACCGCCGCGGATCGATGCCCAACGCCAACAACTGCGCGACCGCCACCCTGGTCCGCTGCCGCAGCAACGCCGGGTCCTGCTCGACCGTGATCGCGTGCAAATCGACGATCGTGTAGAAGGTTTCGTGAGTGTCCTGCAGTTCCACCCACTGCCGCAACGCACCGAGATAGTTGCCGACGTGAAAGGAATCGGCGGTCGGCTGGATGCCGGACAGCACCCGGGGTCTCTTCGCTGCCGACGGTTCTGGGGATGACGAGCTCATGACGGCGATCTTGCCATCCGCGGGGTGTGCCGTTCGGCCACCGTCCCCGCCGGCGCCGGCTACTCCGCGACCGCGCGGACCTCGATGCGAGCGATCCGCCGCCCCTCCATGGCAGCGACGGTCAGCACCCGGTCGTCACACACGACCGCGTCGCCCTTCTCCGGCAACCGGCCCAGCCCGGCCATCAGGAAACCGGCCGCCGTGTCGTACGGGCCGGGCGGCAGCATGATGCCGGTGACCTCCGCGAAGTCGTCCAGGTTGAGCCGGCCGTCGACCTCGGCGGGTCCGCTCGGGGACGCCGCGCCGGCCAACGCCAGCGCGCCCTGCTCGACCATCTCACCGACGATCTCCTCGACCAGGTCCTCGAGGGTGACGATGCCATCGGTGCCGCCGTACTCGTCGACCACCACGGCCAGGTGCTCCCCCGATGCCCGCATCTCCTGCAGCGCCTCCAGGACGATCTTGGTACCGGGCATCACCGTGACCGGGTGGCAGACGTCCCCGACGCAGGCCGCCCGGCCGAGTGGATGATTCGGCGCCAGCAGATCCCGCAGGTGGACCACCCCGACGATTTCGTCCGAATCATGACCGAACACCGGGTACCGCGAATGCGGGTGGGTGAGCGCCGTCCGGGCCGCCCGGGAGATCGACATCGACGCCGGCAGGAACGCGACGTCCGGCCGAGGCACCATCACCTCCCGGACCCTGGTGGTCTCCGCGTCGAAGAGGTCGACGATCACCCGGCGCTCGATGCTGGTCAGCGACTCGTGCGCCAGCACCAGCGAACGCAGTTCGTCCTGCCCCATGACGTCACCGCGGGCCTTGGGATTGCCGCCGAGCAACCTGACGAACAGGTCCGACGACCGCCCGAGCAGCCAGACGACGGGCGTGAACAACCGGGCCAGCACCGACAACGGGCCGGCCCCGGCCAGCGCGATCTGCTCGCTGCGCTGCAGTCCGAGCCGCTTGGGCGTGAGCTCACCGAGGACCAGTGAGCAGAACGAGATGATCAGCGTGACGCCGACCAGGGCGACCGGCTCGGCCACCGTCGATTCCACGCCGAGTCCGACCAGCCAGGCGGAGACGTTCTCCGACACGGTCGCCGCGCCGAACGCGGACGAGAGCATCGTGGCGACGGTGACGCCGATCTGCACGGCGGCCAGAAACTGCGTCGGGTCGGACACCAGCTTTTCCAGCCGCTGCCCGTTGCGTCCCCGGGTCGCCGCCAGGTGCTCGACCTGACTTTGCCGCAGCGAGATCATGGCGACCTCGGCCGCGTTGAAGATGCCGCCGATGATGATGAACACCAGGACGACGACGATGTCCCAGAGCAGTTCGCTCATCGTTCGCTCATCGTTCGCTCACCGGTCGCCGCCGGGCTCGTTCGACGGCCCACGGATTCCAGCGCACGCGGTCACCCAGGGGGCGTCGGCGCCGGACGGCAGACCCGGATCTGGCAGGCGGGGGGTCCACAGTGCTTGATGCTACGGGCCGGACGCGGAAATGCCCCGCGCGGGCCGTCGGCCGTCGCTGATCAACCCCCGCTCAGGACATGTCGTCCAGCGGCCGGAGTTCGTCGGCGTAGGACACCGACTTGCGACGCAGCTGCCCGCTCGCACCGAGGGTGTACTGACCCATCCGCCACAGCGGCGGCGAGTAGGCGTGCACGGACACGCTGCCCGGGTCCCGGCCGGTGAGCCGATGGATGTGGTCGGGTCCGAAGCTGTACGCCGAGCCGGCGCCGATCTCGGTCTCGATGCTCGGCGTCCCGATCGCCAGGTTGTGCTCGGTCAGCGTGCCCTGCAACACCGCGACCGCGCCGGAGGAGATGTCGTGGTCGTGCCAGCCGGTGTCGTTCTGCGGCGTCCAGCAGAGCAGCCACACGTCGACGTGGGTGTCCCGGTGCAGGCTGACGTAGTGCCGCTGGTCGTCGCTGAAGGCGATGTGCTGCTGCAGGTTTGCCGGGTCCGCGGCGATCGAACTGGCCAGTTCGAGCAGCTCCGCCTGGTCGAGATCGCGCCCGGGCAGGGTGTCCAGGGTGACCGCGCCGGGCCGTTCCGCGACGGCGGCGAGGCGCAGCGCCTGCCGCGCCGGAACGGTGTCCTGGTCGACCCGACCGGCGATGTCGGCCGCGGGATCACAGACCTGGACGTCCTGGGGGGCCGCGTCGACGGCGGCCGGGCGGGAGGTGCCGGGAGCGATGGTCATGTGCGTGTTCCTTCCAGGAGTCGGAGCGGGTTGGTGTAGCGGAAAGCTGTCGCCGCGGCATCGCCCTGATCGGTTTCGAACGCCGTGCCATAGGGCCGGTCGCTGCCGATGACGATCGGGTCGACGCCGAGCACGCGGATCAGGCTGTCGACGCCCTGCCGCGAATACGACGAGGTGTCGATGAACGTGTGCTGATCCACGACCAGCGGTCGACCGCCGCGGGCCAGATACCGCTCGTGATGCACCGGGGCGAGGCCCGCACCGGCGGCGAAGCAGATCCGCAGGTCGGGGAACTGGGACCGGCCGGCGGCGTGCCAGGACCACCAGGCGGCGGACAGCTGGCTGGGGTAGTCGACGACCGCCGCCCACCAGGCCGGCCGGGAGTCGTCGCGAATCAGGGTCGCGTCGATCGGAGAGGCCGGACCCGGGTGGACGAACACCGGCCGGTCCGCGGCGGCCGCCACCGCGAGGGTGTCCGCGAGCCGGTCCAGGGCCGCCGGAGTGGCCAGCCAGGTCGCCGGGATCTGCAGGCCGACGAAACCGTCGGCCAACCGCTTCGCCAGGTCGTCCAGGTCCGGGTCGATCCGGCTCACCGCTGCCCATGCCTCGAAGTCGGGCCGTAGCCGCGCCACCCCGTCATGCCAGGCCGCGAGCAGCGGCGCCGCCTGCGCCGGAGGCAGGTCCTCGATCCCGAGCGGGCTGGACAGGCCCAGCACGATTCGGCTGTGCTCGAGCCCACGGCGATGGTCCGGGTCGTGGTCGCTCGGGTCGACCTGGTAGGCAGGCTCGCCGTCCAGCAGCAGGGTCCACCCGTCCAGCCGGGGCGCCGCGCTGCGCGACCGGAGTGCGTCGATCAGCTCGGGCGGCCAGAGGTGTTGGTGGATGTCGATCGCCGGGGACGGCGTCATGGGATTTCCGATCGGTGATGTCGCGTGAACGGGTGTGCCGGGCGGCCAAACGCTGATCGCTCCGCGTCGGAACCGTCCGCGACGCTCGCCGGTTCCACCCGAGGTCGTCGGGCACAGCCAACATCCCGGCGATCACGCCGGAAGGATTGCCAGGATCAGCTGGTCAGCGACAACACAATGCGCTGGACACGCGCTGCAGATCGACGTGCCGGCGCCGGTGGTTCAGCCGCGCGCGCGGGCAAGCAGCCACCGGGGCGCTCCGCTCGACATCCGTCATCCGCACACGCTGGAAGCTAAGGGTCCACTGACCTGCCTGTCAACGACAAAGGACGGCGCGGTCGCGCAGATCACGTGCACTTCCTGCGGTTCGCCGAGCCTCTTGACCTGCGCATCAGTTCGTCCTACGCTGCTTCTATTGATCCGATAGCCAGTCGGATCAAATTGAGAGTCCACTGGAGGACACGATGACCACAAGCAGCCTCACCCGATCGAACGCGCTGGTCGTGATGCAGCGGATGTTCGACGAGGGCTTCGCCACCGGGAACGGCGCCGTCGTCGACGAGCTCTGCTCGCCCGACCTCGTCGAGCACCAATTCGGCCTGGCCGGCGCCGGAGCCGACGCGGTCCAGCACGTCAAGGACGCGATCCGCGACGTGCACGGCGCCATCCCCGACATCGCCTTCACCATCGAGGACGCCGTCGAGTCCGGCGACACCATCTGGGTGCGGGTGCGTGGCCGCGGCACAGCGACCGGGCCGTTCTTCGGGCCACCCAGCGGCCGTCCGGTCGATTTCACCGTGGTCGACATCGCCCGCATCGTCGACGACCGCATCGTCGAGCACTGGGGCGTCCCCGACCGGTTCGCGGTGCTCGCCCAGACCGGGCTGCTGGACCGGTTGGCGTGAGATAGTGCGCGGAGCAGACGCGGAGGGATGACGGCGAATGGCGGAACGCAAACCGGTGCGCCGCTACAACTCTCCACGCCGCGCCGAGCAGGCCGCGGCCACCCGCGCCGAGGTCCTCGAGGCCGCGCGAGAGTTGTTCGTTCGCAACGGCTACGCCGCCACCACCGTTGCCGACATCGCCAGGGTCGCCGCGGGTCGCCGTCGACACGGTCTACGCCACCGTCGGGCGCAAGCCCGCCCTGCTCCGTGAGGTGCTCGAGACGGCGATCTCGGGCACCGACCAGGCGGTCCCGGCGGGCGACCGGGACTACGTCGCCCGCATCCGCGCCGCCCGCTCCGCCCGGGACAAACTGGCTCTCTACGCCGGCGCCATCGTGCAGATCCAATCCCGGCTCGCACCGGTGTACCTGGCCATCCGGGACGCTGCGGCCACCGATCCGGACTCGGCCGCGCTGTGGGCCGAGATCAACAACCGGCGGGCGGCGAACATGCGGGACTTCGCGGCCGATCTACGGGCCACCGGCGAACTCCGCCAAGACCTTTCCGACGACGAGGTCGCGGACATCGTCTGGGGCATGAACGGCGCGGAGTACTGGGTGCTGATGGTCGACGACCGCGGCTGGAGCCATCAGCGTTTCGGTGAATTCCTCACCGACGCCTGGGCCCGTCTGCTGTTGGCGAACCCTTAACTCGCAATTATTACCCCGACCAAGATTTGAGGAAGAAACATGACCATTTCTGATGATCAAGCAATGTCCGCGGACGCGGACGTCGGCGTGAAAGGCTCGCCGCCCCGCGACGACGTCGTGGTGTGCACCCGCGGGAGCGGCACCGCCACCTGGGCGCTGGGCTCGCTGTACGAGAAGCTGGTGAGCGCAGGGGAAACCGGCGGGCAGCTGGGGGTCTCGATCGTCACCCAGCCGCCCGGGATGGCCAGTCCCCTGCATGTGCACACCCGAGAGGCCGAGGCCTGGTTCATCCTCGACGGGACGATGACCTATATGGCCGACGGCAAGTTCTTCGAGCTATCCGCGGGCGATTTCATCTACCTGCCACGCGGCGTTCCACACGGTTTCCGCACCACCGGGTCGACCCCCGTCCGATTTCTGGCGCTCGCAGTTCCAGGAAACCTGCTGGACCTGTACGACCAGGTCGGCTCGCCCGCCACGCAGCGGAGAATTCCGGACGGCGGCGCGCCGCCCGGGGATATCGCCCGCTGGGCCGAACTGGCGCCGCAGTACGGCCTGCGGATCGTCGGGCCGCCTCTCGCAGCAACCGAACCCGTTACCGAGCCACAGCATTCACACTGAGGACCGAGAATATGACCAACTCACCGAAATCCATCTCTCAACGGGAAGCCGAGCGACTTGTCCGCGAGCAATTCCGAATCATCGAGACCGGCGAGCTCGACCTGGCCGAGGCCAACGTCACGCCCGCATATGTCAATCATCGGTCCGTGCACGAGCCGCTTGCCGCCCGCTCTGGCGGACCGGACGCCCTGAAGGCGACGGCCGGCTGGCTGCGCCGGGCGTTCAGCGATCTGCGATTCGACATCCATGACATCGCCGTGATCGACGACCGGGTGATCGCCTGGGTCACCCTGCACGGCAGGAACACCGGCCCATTCGTCGTGCACGACTCTCCCGATGGGTCGGTGACGGACGTGTTCCCGCCGACCGGGCGCGGTTTCGCGACCCGCCAGGTGCATTGGTTCCGGATCGCCGACGGCGCGATCGCCGAACACGACGCGGTCCGTGACGACCTGGGCATGGCCAAGCAGGTGGGCTGGATACCGCCACGGCCGGGCTTCATCCTGCGCATGCTCATCGCCCGGCGCCGCGAGCGAAGGGCCTATGCCGCAAGTCTTTCGCGATCGGCGGCCGGACCCCGCAACAGGACGACCGCCCTGACGACCGGTGCCGCGGTGCTCACCACCCTGATCACCACGGGGGTCCTGGCCTACGCAGTTCTTGCCATGTAGGCGTCGATGAAGATCACCATTCTGGACGACTGGTTCGACACGCTGCGCACGTTGCCGTGCTTTGCCAGGCTCGACGGGCACGAGGTGACCGTCTGGACCGACCACACCCAGGACACCGACGTGCTCGCCGATCGGCTCGCCGGCACCGAGGCCCTGGTGCTGATCCGGGAGCGCACCCGGATCGAGGCGTCGCTGCTGGAACGACTGCCGAACCTCCGCTTGATCAGCCAGCGAAGTGCCTTCCCGCACATCGATGTCGAGGCGTGCACCAGCCACGGGGTGGTGGTGTGTTCCGACCAGCACGCCGGCACCCCGTCGTACGCGGCGGCCGAACTGACCTGGGCCCTGATCCTGGCCGCGGCACGCGACATCCCGCGCCAGCAGGCGTCGCTCCGGGCCGGAACCTGGCAGGCCGGCGTCGGGGACACGCTGCGCGGCAAGACCCTCGGCATCTTCGGCTACGGCCGGATCGGCCGGGTGGTCGCCGGGTACGGTCGGGCGTTCGGGATGCGGGTCGTCATCTGGGGCGGTCCGGGCTCCCGCCTCGCCGCCCAGGCCGATGGGTATCCCGTCGCCGCCGACCGGTCGGCGTTCTTCGCCGAGTGCGACGTGCTGAGCCTGCACCTGCGACTGGTCGGAGCCACCCGCGGCATCGTCACCGCCGCCGATCTGGCGTCGATGAAGCCGACCGCGATCCTGGTCAACACCAGCCGGGCCGGGCTGATCGCACCCGGCGCGCTGGTCGCGGCGCTGCGGGTCGGCCGGCCCGGCCGTGCGGCCGTCGACGTGTGCGAGCAGGAACCATTCAGCGACCCGTCGGACAGTCTGCTGCAACTCGACAACGTCGTCTGCACACCGCATATCGGGTACGTCACCCGCGACGAATTCGACCTTCAATTCGCCGACGTGTTCGACCAGATCGTCGCCTACAGCCATGGCACGCCGATCAACGTGGTGAACCCCGACGCCCTTCGGCATTCCGCACAGGCCGGAACGGCTGGGCGACGGCGGTAACCGTGACGCGGTCCGCTGGGGCCACGTGCGGGCCCCACGAGCGCAACTGACGCGGTTCAGTACTTCTCACGTGGCGACAGCGGCGAGGTTGGATCGTCGTTTGGATCGGGGTAGCGCACCTGGAACTGATTGTCCCCGGAACCGACGGTCGAGGTCTCCCGGCCCGGGAGATCGATGATCGCCGTGCAGTTCGGGGGGACGGTCACGTCCACGGTCAACCGTCCATCGGCCCGACGCCAGCTCACCTTCGCCTGCCCGTAGGGCGTGAGGTGTTCGGCGGCCGCATGGGTGAGGCCGCCGCCCGGAACGGGCTTCACCAACAGGGTGCGATAGCCGGGTTCTGCCGGCGCAAGGCCGGCGACGGTGCGGTGCAGGAAGTCGGCGACCGCGCCGAGCGCGTAGTGATTGAACGATGTCATCTCGCCGGGGTTGACCGAACCGTCCGGCAGCATGCTGTCCCAACGTTCCCAAATCGTGGTCCCGCCCTGGTTGACCGCATACAGCCAGGAAGGCGCGTCAGTCTGCAGCAACATCCGGTACGCCAGCTCGTACTCGCCGGCGTCGGCGAGGGCGTCCAGGATCAGCGGGGTGCCGGCGAATCCCGTGCCGATGGTGCACCGCGCCTTGCGAACGAGCGCGGCGAGCCGGGCGGCGGCGTGCGCGCGTTCGTTCGGATCCACGATCAGTCCGAACCGCAGGGCGATGGCGTATGCGGTCTGCGCGTCGGACGCCAACCGGCCTGACGGGGTGACGAACTCCCGCTGGAACCCGGCGGTCACCCTGGCCTCCAGGGCACGGTACGTCTGCACATCGTCTGGTTTGTCCAGTCGGTCAGCGAACCGCGCCAGCAACCGGGCCGAGTACGCCAGGTAGGCGGTGGCCACCAGGTAGGGATCGGTGAGAGCATCCGCCGGGTAATCCGGCGGAGCAGCCGGGTCAAGCCAGTCCCCCAGCTGCGAACCCGTGGAGATCACGTCGTTAACATCCAGCAACCGCGCGCAGCCATCGACCCACCGCTGCGCGGTCACGTACAGCTGGCGGGCGACATCCGGGTCGCCGAACCGTTCGAACAGCACCTCGGGGACGACGGTGGTGACGTCCCCCCAGACCGCGCAGATGAACTGCCGAAACGAGGTTTCCAGGTGCGGCACGTAGAGCGGGACCAGGCCGTCCTCGCCGGTTTCTGCGGCGACATCCTGCAGCCAGTCGGTGATGGCACCGGCGGAGTCGTACAGGAAGGAGGCGGTCGGAGCGAAGACCTGCAGGTCGCCGGTCCACCCGAGCCGCTCGTCGCGTTGTGGGCAGTCGGTGGGGACGCTGACGAAGTTGCCGCGCATGCTCCACCGCACGTTCTCGTGCAGCCGGTCCAGCTGCGGGTTGGAGGAGGTGAACCACCCGGTGCGGGTCATGTCGTCGTGCACGACCACCGCGACCACGTCGGCGGACGTGAGATCGCCGGGCCAGCCGGTGATCTCGGCGTAGCGAAAGCCGTGGGTGGTGAACCTGGGCTCCCAGGTCTCGACCCCATCGCCGGCGAGCGTGTACGAATCCGTGGACTTCGCCGACCGCATCGGTCGGGTGTACAGGCGGCCGCCCTGCAGGATCTCCGCGTGCCGCACGGTGACGGTGGTGCCGCCGGCGCCGGCGACGGTCAGCCTGAGCCGGCCGACCAGGTTCTGCCCGAAGTCCAGCAACTGCACGCCGGGTTCCACCGTAGCGATGGAAATCGGTGCGACCAGTTCGGTGCGGCGGACCGGCGGACCGACCGGGGCCACCAGATCGCCGACCTTCGGGTTCACCGCGATGACCGGAGCCCAGCCGATTCCGCCGCCCGGCCTTGACCAGGTCGGATCGTCCAGGCGGGCATCGTGGTGTTCCCCGTCATACAGGTGCGAGGCGGTGATCGGTCCGGCCGACCAGGTCCACGAGGAGTCCGTGACCACGGTCTCCCGACGCCCGTCGGTGTAGGTCAGCTCCAGCTGCGCGAGCAGCGCCGTGTCTTCCCCGTACCTGTTGGGTTCCCGGTTCCAGGCGTAGCTCCCGCGGTACCAGCCGTCCGCCAGGTACGCCCCTACGGCATTGGCTCCTTCGGCGAGATGATCTGTGACGTCATAGGTCTGGTACTGCAGGCGATGGTGATAGCTGGTCCATCCCGGGGTCAGGACGTCGTCCCCGACTCGCCGGCCGTTGATCTCGGCCTCGTACAGGCCGCACGCCGTGACATACAGCCGGGCGGACGCCAGTCCGGCGCCGACGATGAAATCTCGCCGCAACTGCACCGGCGGGTGGTCAGCGGCCGGGTCGATCGCCCGCTCCGCGGTGATCGGGACGGCCGACCAGTCGTCGAGGCCAAGCAGCCCGGCCTCGACCCAGCAGATGGGGCTCCACTGACTGGGCTCATCATCGGCGGTCGACCACACCCGCACCCGCACCCCGATCCGCTCGCGCGAGACCAGATCCGGCCCGATCCAGGGGACCAGCACGCTGTCGACCGAATCGACCCGACCCGAGGCCGCGACCGGGGTCTGGTCAGCCGCCACGGTCTCGATCTCGTAGCCGGCCTGCCGCCATCCCGGCTCCGCCGTGTGCACCGTCCAGGACAACCGGGGTCGGGTCAGCCCGATACCCAGCGGGACGTCGTAGTGCTCGGCGCGCGGAGTGGAAATGGCGAGCGAGCTCAGGCGCGTCGGTGCGTTCAGAGTCATGAAGTCCTTCTTCTTTGTGCCCGAGCGGCCGCAACGCGGCACGGCAGCCCCGGCGATGCGAGGGGATCCGACCAGCATGCAGCCCTGGTCACGGACAGCCTAGAACCTCAAATAACGTTTCACAAGTCTAGTTCAAAATCCAACGACTCGGCGCTCTCCGCGGGCGCCTCGATCGGCGCTTCCCAGACCACGGAATCCGCCCGGACTCGCTGACCTGCAGTGGCCCGACGGCCTGCTACTCGACGCCATCCGCGCTCCCGCCGAACCTCGCCCCTGCTCTATCGCCAGGCGCGAAGATTGCACGTAACACTCTGCACAGTAACAACTATGGCGATCACTCGACCGCATTGGAGGTGCACAACGTGTACCTCGTCCGGACCAACTCGCCCTTCGATTCGGCAGCGCTGGAAACAATTTTGTGACCGTGGTCTTGACCGCGGTAATGGGCAGGACCTACAGTCATCGCCGGTGAGTGAATCGACTCAATCTCAACTACTTGGAGGTCATCGATGACCTGGAAACGAAGCCACCCGGGCAGCGGCTCGGCAGGTGAGCGACGGTGAGCTCCCTCGACTCGGGTGTGATCGAGGCCGGCCAGGCCGAGGCGACGCTCAAGACGCCATCGAAGAACAAGACGGGTATCGCGGCCAAGGGCCGCGGCAGGTTGTGGGTCTTCCTGGTGCCCGCCGCGGTGCTCTACGTCTTCGTGGTGGTCTGGCCCAGCGTCCAGGGCGCCGGCCTGGCGTTCACCGACTGGGACGGCCTGTCCGACGTCAAGAACTTCATCGGGCTGGAGAACTTCCAGCGGATCATCCAGGACCCGGCCTCCACCAGCGCGATCTGGCACACCCTGCTGATCGCGGTGGCCATCACCATCGTGCAGAACCTCATCGGGTTGCTCCTGGCCCTGGGCGTCAACTCCCAGATCAAGACCCGAAACTTCCTGCGGGTCATGCTGTTCGCCCCGGCCGTGATCACCCCGGTGGCCGTCGGGTTCCTCTGGCAGAACCTGCTGGCCCCCGACGGAGCGGTCAACGAACTGCTCGACGCCGTCGGTCTGGGCGCCCTGAAACAGGACTGGCTGGGCAACGGCAAGATCGCCATCTGGTGCATCATCTTCGTCATCATCTGGCAGTTCGCCGGGTACTCGATGGTCATCTTCCTGGCCGGCCTGCAGAGCGTCCCGGAAGACTGCATCGAGGCGTCCCTGGTCGACGGCGCCGGACCGTTCCGCCGGTTCTGGTCCATCGTCCGGCCGTTCCTGGCCCCAGCGATCACCATCAACCTGATGCTGTCCATCATCGGCGGCCTGAAACTGTTCGACCAGGTTTGGGTGATGACCCAGGGCGGCCCCGGCGGCGCCACCGAGACCATCTCCACCCTCATCTACAAAAGCGCGTTCCAGTTCAACGACTTCGCCTACGGCATCGCCCTCGCGGTCGTCCTGACCATCTTCGTCGCCGCCATCTCCGGCGTGCAGTACAAGCTCCTCGGCCGGCAGGAAGGCAGCGCCTGATGTTCAAATACCGCAAGCGGACCCTCGCCCTGGAGATCCTGATGATCTTCGTGGCCGCGCTGTTCTTCATCCCCGTCTACGTGCTGATCAACCTGTCCCTGAAGGCGCCGGACGACACGTCCTCCCCGCTCAGCCTGGTCACCTCCCCCACGTTCAGCAACTACAGCGACGCCTGGACCCAGGCGGGCCTTGGCAGCGCCCTGATGAACAGCGCCATCGTCACCATCGTCAGCGTCGTGCTGCTCGTCATCATCTCCGCGATGGCCGCCTACCCGCTGGCCCGAATCACCGCGGCTTGGTCGAAGATCGCCTTCTTCGGGTTCATGTTCGGCCTGCTGGTGCCCTTTCAGCTGGCGATGATCCCGCTGTACACCACCATCAGGGACCTTGGCCTGCTCGGCACCCTGTGGGGGCTGATCATCTACTACGTCGGCGTGCAGGCCCCGTTCTCGATCTTCCTGTACACCGGCTTCCTCCGGGCCCTGCCCGGTGAATACGAGGAGGCCGCCGCCCTGGACGGCTGCGGACCGTTCGGCACCTTCTGGCGGGTGGTGTTCCCGCTGCTCCGCCCGATCACCGGCACCGTCGTCATCCTCAACGTCATCCACGTCTGGAACGACTTCCTCACCCCGCTGCTCTACCTGTCCGGCAGCGGCCAGCAGACCATCCCGGTCGCACTCTTCGGGTTCGTCGGCCAGTACGTCTCCCAGTGGAACCTGGTGTTCGCCGGCCTGGTGATCACCGTCTTCCCGATCCTGCTCGTGTACTTCCTGCTGCAGAAGAGCGTCATCCAAGGCTTCTCCGGAGGCCTCAAGGGCTAACGGTCACCGTTCTCGACAGCAGAAGAGCCACGCAGTAACGCATTTCGCGAGAACCATCCGGGCGCTCGCGACCTCACCCAACCCCGTTTCACCGCGTTCAAAGGAGAACAACCCCATGCATTTGCGCAAAGCCCGCGTCGCCACCGCAGCAGCCGGCGTCGCCCTCGCACTGGCCCTCACGGCCTGTTCGAACTCCGCCACCACCGGCGGCAGCAGCTCGGACCCGAACACCATCACCCTGGCCGCCACCACCAACGAGCAGCCCGCCATGACCGCGGCGATCGACGCGTTCAAGAAGGCCAACCCAGGCGTCGACGTGAAGGCAACCTATTCGGCGTTGGACCAGTACCAGACCACCACCCGCACCCAGCTATCTTCCGGCACCGCACCTGACGTCGTCTTCGTCTGGCCCGGTGACGGCAATCCGATGGCCATGAAGACAGTGGCCGGCGCCAACTTCCTCAAGGATCTGTCCGGCGAGAGCTTCGCCGGCAAGCTGCCGGACGCGGTCAAGAAGGTCGCCCAGATCGACGGCAAGACCTACATCGCACCGATCACCTTCTCCGGCATCGGCGCCGTGTACAACGAAGACGCGCTCAAGGAGCTCGGCCTGACCGCCCCGACCACCTGGACCGAGCTGATCCAGTTCTGCTCGGACGCCAAGGCCAAGGGCAAGGTCGCGTATGCCCTCGGCGGTGCCACCCCATGGAACACCCAGCTGATCAACTACGCCCTCACCCCCACCCTGGTCTACGGGCCCGATCCGACCTTTCCGCAGGACATGAGTGACGGCAAGGCCACCTTCGCCAACTCGAAGTGGGTGGACTCGATGGACAAGTACAAGGAGATGCAGACCAGCGGCTGCTTCCAGGACAGCCCACTGGGCACCAACTACGAAACCACCCTCTCCATGGTCGGCAAGGGCGACGCCCTCGGTGTCGTTCAGGTCAACTCCGCCGTCCCCGGCATCAAGAAGACCGCACCCAATGCGAACCTGACCCTGCTACCGCTGCCCGCCACCGATGACGCCACCGCCACCAGGATGGCCGGCGCCACCGGATCCTCCTACGGCATCAATGCCAAGACCAAGAACCCGGACCTCGCTACCAAGTTCATCGACTTCCTGACCACCCAGGACGCCACCAACCTGTACGCCGAGACCAACGGCGCACTCCCGGCGATCCCGAACGACGCATTCAAGGTCGACCCCGCCCTGGCCTCGCTCGCCGAATACCAGAAGGACAACAAGACCGACCCGTTCATGGACCAGTTCTGGCCGAACGCCCGGGTCCAACAGACCCACTTCGACGTCGTCCAAGCCCTGCTCGGCGACAACACCACCGTGCAGGACGCGCTGGCCAAGATGGACGCCGCCTACGCACAAGGCGCCTGACCCACAGTGCCGCGCCGGGCAGGACCACCTGTCCGGCGCGGCATGCTGTTCGGACCGGGCGACCGCGACGTCCAGGAGTGTCACCTTGTGTCGTTTCAGCGAACCGCACCCTGAAAGCCGACCTCCTGCTGAGTCGCGCGCAGCACTTCGCCTGGTGCCGCCGACAAGGCTGTTGACCGGGAAGATGACTGTCGCCTCTGACAAGGCATTCTCACTCGATCACTCGACCGATGGCTGACGTGCACTGGTACACACCTGCAACCGAGGAACTTGCCTCAGGTATCGTGAAACGTTCACAGTTGTTCCGACCGAACACAGCAGAGGCGTGCGATGAGCAACACCATCTCCATCCGCGAGGTCGCCGAACGAGCGGGTGTCGCGGTCGGCACCGTCAGCAACACACTGAACAAGCCGGAGAAGGTCAGCCGGAAGGTCCAGGCTCGGGTCCATGCAGCCATCGCCGAGCTCGGCTACGTGCGGAACGAGTCAGCTCGCGCGCTCAAGGTGGGACGTAGCCGCGAGATCGGACTGCTGGTCACCGATCTCACCAACCCGTTCTTCACCGACGTCGCCCGCGGAGCCGACGACGCGGCCGACGACGTCGGCGACGTGGTCAGCCTGTGCAGCAGCACCAACTCGGCGGCCCGCGAGGTCAAGCACCTGCAGCGCCTGGCCAGCCAGCGGGTCAAGGGCATTCTGGTCAACCCGCTCGAACTCGACGACCTGAACCTCGACGACCTGCTGGGATCCAGCGTTCCGGTGGTGGTCATCGCACGGCGAGCCCGCGGTCAGGACCGCTGCTCCGTTTCGACGGACGACGTTGCCGGCGGCGAACTCGCAGCGAATCACCTCATCGAACAGGGGCACCGACGGCTCGCGTTCGTTGGTCCGTTTCCCGACCGACTGCGCGGCGTCCGGCTGGCCATCGCCTCCCACGAGGGGTCACCCGTGACGTTCCAGATCTATGCCCACGAATCACCGGCCTCGCACGAAGGAGGCCGGCAGTTCGGCGACCAACTGGCGGCGATGTCACCCGCCGAGCGTCCCACCGGCATTGTGTGTGGGAACGATCTGATGGCGCTCGGAGTGCTCCAGGCAATGACCATCGCAGGTATCCGGGTGCCGGAAGACGTTGCCATCGTGGGATACGACGATATTTCCTACGCGGCGGGCGCTGCGGTCCCCCTGTCGTCGGTGCGGCAACCACGCGAGGAAATGGGCCGATCGGCTGTGCGGCTGCTGCTTGAGGAGATCGCCGACCAGGACACGCACCGTCACCGCGCGGTCGTGTTCACTCCCGAGCTGATCGTGCGGGCGTCGAGCGACCACCGCCGAATCGAAGAGCCCACCACCGGAGACTCCGCCTAGCTGGATGAAGCGATTCAAGTATGTCCGCGGCGCAGGATTGTGCATAATCGACCGCTCGTCTGGCGTTGGGCGGGTATTGACCGCGCGTGCGACTACCCCTTAGACTCAGCTACATTGATACGGTTCAAATCCGCCGATGTGCGTCCGCCATGTGTCGAAGGAGCCGCATGAACACCCCCGCAGCCACCAAGATCCAGGTACCACGGCAGGCGTGGAAGGTCGCCGTGCTCGCCGGAATGGCGTCCTACCTCGACGCAGGAGCCATCGTCACCAGTGGGGCGACCCTGGTCATCTTCCGGGACGCCTTCGGATTCGGCGCCGGCACGGTCGGGGCGCTGTCGGCGCTGATGACCCTGCTGTTCGCGATCGGCGCACTGATCGGCGGACGCCTCGGGGACCGATTCGGCCGCCGCAGGGTCTTCACCGTCACCATGATCGGGCTCGCAGTTGGCATCGCTATCACCGGCGGCGCACAGAACGTCGCGATGCTCTACGTCGGAGCCGTCATCATCGGCTTCAGCATCGGCGCGGACCTGCCGGTGTCGCTGGCGATGATCGCCGAGGAAGCGCCTGAGGGCGCCAAGGCCCGGCTCGTCGCGTTCTCCCACGTCTTGTGGATGCTCGCCATCGGCGTGGTCCTCGCCCTGCAGGCCATCGTCGGCGACCTCGGTGTGCTCGGCGCCAGGATCATGTGGGCCCACCTTTTCATCGTGACCGTCGTCGTGCTCATCCTGCGCAGCACCATGCCGGAATCGAAGGAATGGGCCGCGGCGAAGGTGCGGGCCGACGATGGCCAACTGAATGACGTCGAAGGCCACCGATTGGATGCCGGACGCGAGATGTTCCGCCGGCCGTTCGTGCTTCCGCTCATCGCTTTGGGTCTGTTCTACGGAATCGTCAACCTCTCGGCGAACACCGGCGGTCAGTTCGCCACCCTGCTCTACACCGATCTCGCCGGGGTCTCGGTGGGCACGGCCGGGATGCTGGGCCTCGTCGTGCTGGGCATCTCGTTTCTCTCCGCCCTGGCCTTCATGCGGATCATCGAACGGCCCAATCGGATGGCCTTCTTCCTGGCCGGCGGCATCATCTACATCGTCGCCCAGGCACTGCCGCTGGTGTTCGGCGTCTCGACCGTCACCCTGGTGCTCTGGCAGGCCCTCGGCGGGATCGGCGGGGCGTTCGCCGGCGAACCGATGTGGAAAATCTGGTCGCAGGAACTCTTCCCGACCCTGCTGCGGTCCAGCGCACAGGGCGCCACGACGTTCTTCACCCGAGTCCTGGCAGCCGTTGTCGCCCTGTGGACGCCGCTGCTCATCGAGGTCGGCCCGACGCTGCTGTTCGGCTTCCTGACCGCCTGCGTCATCTTCACCACCGCGATCGGTTGGTTCTGGATCCGGCGGATGCCGCAGGGGCACGTCGTCGAGGAAGCCCTGGAATCGGGGGTGGAGCCTCGAGACGCCTTCGTCCTGCAAGCCCACAGCGGGAGTTACTCGTAGCGACCTTCCGCGTTCGGCTCGTACCACCTCGTCACAGGCTCGGGGTCGTCGGCAGGGCACCGTGGGCCGCTGCCGACGCAAGCCACCAACTGGTCGCCGACGGTCTTCAGAGATCCTTTGCCGGGAAACGCTTCTCCGGATCGAGTCTGCGGAGAATTGCCGACGTGATGTCGCGGAGCTGCTCGATCTGACTGGCGGACAAGGGGTCGATCACCAGGCGATCGACGGTCGCCACGTGACCCGGTGCCCACAGCTGGATCTGGGCCCAGCCGTCGTCGGTCAGGTGGGCGTTCGTCGCGCGTTTGTCGCCCGGGCATGGGACGCGCTCGACATAGCCGCGGGCGACCAGCCGAGTCACCACGTGCGACAACCGCGGCAGTGTCGAATTCGTCCGCGCCGCCAGGGTTGTCATCCGCAACGTGCGATCGGGCGCCTCGGACAGCATCGAGATCACCATGTACTCGAAATGACTGACCCCGGCGTCGCGCTGCAGCTGGCTATCGAGTGCACCGGGCAACAACTCCACCACGGCGATCAGCCCCAACCAGGCACTTTGCTCGTCGGGGCTGAGCCACCGTGTCCCACGCTCAGCCAAGGTCATCTCCCTTTAGCGGACGACACCGAATCCACCGGTCCACCCAATCTTCTCGCCAACCGCGAGGGTCAGCTGGAGGAACCCGATGGCTTCCAGCTCGCGGGCCCGGCTCAAGGCCCCGGCGTCGATCGCGTCGACACCACCCGCGCTGATCACTGCCGCCAGCGCGGCCTTCGCGTCGGCGTCGTCGCCCGCGATCAGCACCGTTGTCGTGTTGGGTCCGACCGCCTTTGCACCCAGGGTCGCCGCGAACGTCGTGTTGAACGCCTTGAGCACCTTCGATTCGGGCAGCGCCTCGGCGAGCTCGGCCGCGGCGGAGCTTTCCGCGGGAACGGTGAGTGAGTCGAAGGTGTCGAAGTTCAACGGGTTGGTGATGTCGACGACCACCTTGCCGGCGAGCTGCTCACCGTAGTTGGCGATGATGTCGCTCAACGCCGGGTACGGCACGGCGAGGATCACGATGTCGCCGGCGATCTTGGCGTCGGGGTCGGCCGAACCGATGTGCTCGACGACGGCACCCCCGGAGGTCAGCACTCCGTCGATGGCGGTGCCCATGTTGCCGGATCCGAAGATCGTGACGTCGGTCATTTTCTGCTCCCATTGTCGTTGGCTGGTCAGCCGGTTGGTTGTTGCTACAACAAAACTAGCATAGTTGTAGCGACAACCAAAGGGTGAGCGTCGACACAGCCGATCCAGCGTCTTGGTGCTGCGCGCGAAATCAATCGGGCCGGCGCGGGCCCTCTTTGAGGTGGTGAGACTTGTATACCTCTTCCAGGGTCGAGTCTCCGTACCGGAAGTTCTTCATGCTCCAGCCGAGCAGACCGAGCGCCAGCAGGCCGGAAGCGATGAGGAAGACGCCGGTGCCCCACCCACCGAAGAGCCACCACTTCGCATCGAGCGGCCACCAACCCGGTGCCGGCGGGCGGACACCCCAGTAGACGCCGATACCGATGAGGGCCAGCGCGAGCAGGGTCGACAGAACGATCCGCGGCCAGGACGTGACGCTTTCCGCGGCGCCGCGGTACGCCGCCCGTTTGACCGGGTCGAGCAACCGGTCGGCCCACCGGTAGTTCTTCGCGAGCACCCACAGCCCCAGTGCCAGCAACAGCAGGCCGGGGCCGGGGAGCACCAGCGCGGCCACACCGGCGGCCAGCAGCAGCCAGCCGAGGATCTCCAGCCCAATGCGAGCCGCCTTCGAGGTGCTGCCGTCGTCGCCCATCTCGACAGCATGTCAAACGGATCGGGGCCCTCGTGCCGTGAGAGACACTGGACCGGTGATTGTCCGCGCCCTGTCCATCGCCGGCTCCGACCCGTCCGGCGGGGCCGGCATCCAGGCGGACCTCAAGTCGTTCGCCGCGCACGGCGCGTACGGCATGGCCGCGATCGCCTCGCTGACCGCCCAGAACACCCGTGGCGTGCGCGGCGTGTTCAGTCCCCCGGCGGAGTTCCTGGCCGAGCAGCTCACCGCGATCAGCGACGACATCGTGGTCGACACGGTCAAGATCGGGATGCTCGGCAACGCGGCCAACGTGGCCGTGGTGGCGCGGTGGCTGACCGGGCATCGTCCGGACCACGTGGTCCTCGACCCGGTGATGGTTGCCACCAGCGGTGACCGGCTGCTGGATCCGGACGCCGAACTGGCCATCACCCGGCTGCTGCCGCTGGCCGACGTCATCACCCCGAACCTGGCCGAGCTCGCGGTGCTGGTGGGTGAGCCGGCCGCCCCGGACCTGGAGGCGGCGATCGCCCAGGGCCACCGGCTGGCCGCCCGCACCGGTACCCGGGTGCTGGTCAAGGGCGGGCACCTGCCCGGCACGGCACAGGCCACCGACGCCCTGGTCGACCCCGACGGCACCCGCACGCTGCTGCCCGGCCCCTGGGTCGACACCCCGAACACCCACGGCACCGGCTGCTCGCTGTCCTCGGCGCTGGCGGCGCTCCGGCCACAACGGGCGAGCTGGGCCGACGCGGCGGCCGACGCCAAGGCGTGGCTGTCCGGCGCACTGCTGGCCTCCGACCAGCTCGCCGTCGGGGGCGGTGCCGGGCCCGTCCATCACCTGCACCACCTGTGGCCGCCGGCCGAACCGTTCTCGGTGCGGATGTGGCGGCAGATCGAGCCGGTCCGCGAAGCGATCGAGACCATGCCGTTCATCCGGGCGCTGGCCGACGGGAGCCTGCCGTGGCCGAACTTCCGGTTCTACCTGGCCCAGGACGCGCACTATCTGCGGGAGTACGCGCGCTGCCTGGCCCGAGTGGCCGCGCTGGCGCCGGATCAGGATGCGCAGGAATTCTTCGCCCACGCCTCCGCGGGCGCGCTGGACGCCGAACTCACGCTGCACCGATCACTGCTCTCCCAGGACGGCGAAAGCCTTGCGGGCGTTGAGGTTTCACCGGTCACCGCGGCCTACGTCGACCATCTGCAGCGGGCCTGCGCGGCCGGCGACTATCCGGCGGCGATAGCGGCCGTGTTGCCGTGCTTCTGGCTGTACCAGCACATCGGCGAGCGACTGGCGGCGCTGCGTGCCCATCCGGGTTCGACCGACCATCCCTACGCGGCATGGATCGACACCTACGCCGACCCGGACTTCGCCGAGCTCACCGCGACGGCCATCGCGCTGACCGACCGGGCGGCGACGCGGGCCTCGGCGGTCCAGCTCACCGTCATGGCCGCCGAGTTCGAGCGGTCCAGCAGGTACGAGTGGATGTTCTTCGCGCAGGGCACCGAGATGCCGCGCTGGCCGGTGTGACCGCGCTCATCGTGTGACACACGCCTGCTCTACACACGTTTCATTGGCCGCGGACGTGCTGCAGAACGTAGAGGCGCGACGTTCCGTGTGTACAGCGGGCCAACGAGCCCGGCCCGGCTCAGCCCGCGCAGAGCGGGCCAACGAGCCCGGCCCCGGCTCAGCCCAGCCGCGACGCGAGGTTCTCGTCCAGCGCGCTGAGGAAGTCCTCGGTGGTCATCCACGGCTGGTCGGGCCCGACCAGCGCCGCCAGGTCCTTGGTCATCTTGCCGCTCTCCACGGTCTTGATGATCACGTCCTCCAGCGCGTCGGCGAAGCCGATCACCTCCGGGGTGGAGTCGAGCTTGCCGCGATGCTTGAGCCCTCCGGTCCAGGCGTAGATGGACGCGATCGGGTTGGTCGACGTGGGCTTGCCGGCCTGGTGCTGCCGGTAATGCCGGGTGACGGTGCCGTGCGCGGCCTCGGCCTCCACGACGCTGCCGTCCGGAGTGGACAACACAGAGGTCATCAGGCCCAGGGACCCGAAGCCCTGCGCGACCGTGTCCGACTGGACATCGCCGTCATAGTTCTTGCACGCCCAGACGTACCCGCCCTCCCACTTGAGCGCGGAGGCGACCATGTCGTCGATCAGTCGGTGCTCGTAGGTCAGGCCGGCTTCCTTGTACTGCACGGCAAACTCGGTGTCGAACACCTCCTGGAAGATGTCCTTGAACCGGCCGTCGTAGGTCTTGAGGATGGTGTTCTTGGTCGACAGGTAGACCGGGTAGTTGCGGGCCAGGCCGTAATTCAGCGAGGCCTTCGCGAAGTCCCTGATCGAGTCGTCCAGGTTGTACATGGCCAGCGCGACACCGGCCGCGGGCGCGTCATAGACCAGCGCCTCGATCGGCGCGGAACCGTCTTCGGGAATGAACGACATCATCAGTTTGCCCTTGCCGGGGAACTTGAAGTCGGTGGCCCGGTACTGATCGCCGAATGCGTGACGGCCGACGATGATCGGCTTCGTCCACCCCGGGACCAACCGCGGAATGTTGGAGATGATGATCGGCTCGCGAAAGATGACGCCGCCCAGGATGTTGCGGATGGTGCCGTTCGGCGAGCGCCACATCTTCTTCAGGCCGAACTCCTCGACCCGCGCCTCGTCCGGAGTGATGGTCGCGCACTTGACGCCGACGCCGTGCTTTTGGATCGCATGCGCGGAGTCGATGGTGATCTGGTCGTTGGTGTCGTCGCGACTCTCGATGCCGAGGTCGTAGTACTCGAGGTTGACGTCCAGGTACGGCAGGATCAGTTTGTCCTTGATGAACTGCCAGATGATGCGGGTCATCTCGTCGCCGTCCAGTTCGACGACCGTGCCCGTGACCTTGATCTTCGACATGAGCTGTCGTCTCCCTCCGAAGGCGCCATCAGGTTCATCGACGCCCGGCATCTGGGTGGTCCGGGCGGTCATGGTGGTGCAGGATCTCCGGGCAGACCGTACCGTCAAGGCTCCGGGGTGGGATGCGGTGGGTAGGGGCCTACCGTGGAACCGGCTCACGAACGGCTGGGGGACGGACATGGGGTCGGGACGCTTCGAGGGCGACCGCAAGGATGCGTGGGTCGGCATGCTGCACGTCCATGCGCAGACCATGTCGCAATTGGGACGAGAACTCGATGACGCCGGGAAGATCCCGCTGTCCACCTACGACATCCTGGTGCAACTCACCGAGAACGGCGGCCTGCTCCGCCTGCGCGACCTGGTCAACCTTGTCCTGCTGTCCCAGCCCGGCCTTTCCCGCAAGGTGGCCCGATTGGAGGAGGAGGGCCTGGTCGAGCGACTCCCCGACCCGAACGACGGCCGCGGGGTGTTGGTCCGGATGACCAGGGCGGGCCGGGCGGCCCTGCGCAGCGCCGCCGTCGTGCACATCGCCGGTATCGAGCGCGAGTTCACCTCGAAGCTCAGCGACGGGGAGGCCGAAACGCTCGCTCGGGTCTTCAGCCGACTGCAGAACGGTCGCGCCGCGGTGCCCGGGTCCCTGCCCGAGCAGGGCAAAGGCGCGCGGCCGGTGGCCCGCTCCACAGCCCGTCCGACCCGCAGGAGCCTGCCCTCCGGGTCCGCTGCAGGTGGTCGGTCACACCGCGCTGCCGAGGACTGAGCCGCGGGCCGAGGACTGAGCCGCGCGGCGGCTGCGTTGTTGACCGAGCCGTAGCCCCGGGATGCGGGTGCCGTTGTCGGTGGTGACGGGGTCGGTGATGGTGTGCAGGACGTCGATGCCGGTGATCGGGTCGTGACTCAGTGTTTGGACGCGCAGCAGGCGTCGGTTGGCGGGGAAGCCGATCTCCCGCAGGACGGGCAGATTCGTGAGCCGTTTCCCGATGTCGAAGTCGCGGGTGTCGTTGATGGTCGTCTCCGTCCGCAGCGCCCTCCCTGACTTGTGGTACTGCTTGATCGAGGTCTTCTTGTAGTCGACGTGCAGGCTCGGGGTGACGCCCTCGGTGATCACCCGGGTCCGGAACCGGCCCGGCGTCGGACGGGGACCACGCCGCCGCAGGCCGCGGTCGAAGATCAGCCCGACCTGATCCGGGCGGCCGATGTCCAGATTCTCCCGGATCACCTCCTCGAAGAACACCCGCCCGGACACCGGGTTGTCCAGCATCTGGGTCAGCGAGAACTCGGCCTGCTGGATCGACAGTTGATACCGGTACCCGGCGTCGGTGTCCGCCTCGGTGAACGGATTCGGCAGGATCGCCAACCACTTGTCCAGCAACGCCTGGATCTGCACAGGGCCGAGTCGGTCGCAGATCTGCTGCAACTCGGCCGGGTCCTCCACAGCGGCGAACGCGTTGTCCATCGCGGTGAAATCGATCCCCGCCTTCGCGGCCTGGCGCTGAGCCCAATGATTTCCGTTGATGCAAAGTTTGCCGGTATAGGGGAAATAGGAACAGAATTTCAGGAAGAACGGCCCGAAATCGGTGTCCACGCAATAGAAGTAGAACTGGTTGATCACCCCGGTGCTCTTCACGATCCACGGATACGTCGACCCGTCCGGGTGACGCCGCTTCTCAGTGCGGAACACGGAGTTCTTCTCCTGCGCCCGCCCGATGAACACCACCCCCTCCGGTGCGGTGAAGCCCTTGAGGCGTTCCTGCATGACGTCGTCCTTCCGCTCACCCTTGACGAAGTCGACCCACTCAATGCCCTCGGTCTCGGCGAACCGGTGCACCGCGCGGGAGAACCGGTCGCTGATCCTGCCCAGCGGCGCCGTCGAGGTGATCCGCATATCGAGCCGCTCACGCAGGTAGCCGATGATCCCGGTCGCGTACTGCAGCTTGGGTTGGTAGACGTTCAAGTACATCCGGTCGATGCATTCCACCTCGAAGACCACGTGCTCGGTCAGGACATCTGCCACGGTGCGCGCTACCGTCATGATGGGCTCCGGTCGGACGGGTGAGGCCAACGGCCACCTAACTGCTCAGGGCAGTTCATACACCCAGGCCGGGACACCGACCAGGGTCTAGATCCCACCCGACCGGAGCCCCTCACAACCCAAAGGTGAGACCTCACGCCTCGTCGGGCTGGGGCGAAGCCCCGTTAGGACTGAACAGCCAGTGCCGGCGTGTCGACACCCTGACCTTCGGAGCGAAATCTTCGCCGACGACGGAAGCATGCGGCAGAATCGGACATTGGGGCCAGTCGGGACTGCCCGCGTAGAAGTATGCGAACGCATAGAAGCGCTACCATCGGAAGTCTGATCAGCTGAGAGGTCTGCGATGCCAGCCGTCACCGTTCCAAGCGTGCTCACCCTGCCTCGCGTCCCAGCGCCGGATGCCGCCTTGGCGCTGGCCCGACCGGTGCGCGGCATCACCACGTCCACCCATGGATTCGAGGGTGAGGGTTTCCCGGTTCGCCGGGCGTTTGCCGGTGTCGACCTCGCCACCCTCGATCCGTTCCTGCACCTGGATCAGATGGGCGAGGTCGATTACGCACCCGGCGAGCCGAAGGGCACGCCGTGGCACCCGCACCGCGGCTTCGAGACCGTCACCTACATGATCGACGGCGAGATGCAGCATCACGATTCCTGCGGCGGCGGCGGCCTGATCGGTGGCGGCGACACCCAGTGGATGACGGCGGGCGCCGGCATCCTGCACATCGAAACCCCACCTGAGCATCTGGTGGCATCCGGCGGCCTCTTCCACGGTTTCCAGCTGTGGGTGAACCTGCCCAGGGTGATGAAGTTCGCCGATCCGCGCTATCAGGACATCCAGTCGGCCCGCGTCGCGCTGGTCACCAGCGCGGACGGCGGTGCACTGCTGCGCATCATCGCCGGCGAACTCGGCGGCCACCGCGGACCGGGCTCGACGCACACCCCGATCACCTTGGTGCACGCCACCGTGCACCCCGGTGCCGGGCTGCGGCTGCCGTGGCCCGTCGAGCACAACGCCCTGATCTTCAATCTCGGCGGCACGGCCACCGTCGGCGAGTCACGGCAACCGCTCAACGAAGGCCAGCTGGCTGTGTTCGGCGGCGGCGACTTCATCACCATCGGCGCCGAGAACAACCAGGACGCAAGGCATTCCGGTGGGGTCGAACTGTTGCTGCTGGGCGGAAAACCGATCAACGAACCGGTGGCGATGTACGGACCGTTCGTGATGAACACCAGGCAGGAGCTGCAGGAGGCCTTCGAGGACTACCAGGCCGGGCGGCTCGGGGTCGTGCCGGCCGCCTACCTGCCGCACAGCTAGCAGCCGAGCAGGCGGCCAAATACGGGGTGCCGCACTCGGGCGATCCGGGCAGCATCCTGGCGTTGCCCGGGGTTGACCTGGTGGTCAACCTCACCACGCCCGCGGTGCATGCGACCGTGGCGATTGCGGCCATCAGCGCGGGGAAAACACGTCTATGGCGAGAAGCCGTTCGCCCTCACGGTGCAGGAAGCGCAGGCGGTGATCGCGGCGGCGGAGCAGCATGGCACCGCGCTTGGCAATGCCCCAGATACCTTCCTGGGGGCCGGGTTGCAGACCGCGCGGCGCCTGATCGAGGAAGGGCGGATCGGCACGCCGATCGCGGCGCGTGCGACGTTCGCCACCCCGGGCCCGGACCAGTGGCATCCCAGCCCGGCCTTTTTGTTTCAGGCCGGAGGTGGTCCGCTGCTGGACATGGGGCCGTACTACCTGACGGCGCTGATCCAGATCCTCGGACCGGTGGCCAGGGTGGCCGGGTTCGGTCGCCGCGCCCAGCGCAAGCGCACCATCATCCAGGGTCCGCGGGCCGGGGAACGCTTCGATGTCACCGTCGATACCCACGTCGTCGGTCTGCTGGAGTTCGCCGGCGGCCAGGTTGCCAACGTGACCTTCAGTTTCGATTCACCGCATGCCGTCAGGGAATTGGAAATTCTCGGCACGACAGCAACTCTGCGACTGCCGGACCCCAACATGTTTGACGGCTCGGTGCTGCTGTGCGAGAGGAACTCCGAAGAGTGGATCGAGGTCCCGCCGCCGGTAGCACCGAGGGCCGCGGGATGGGCGTGTTGGACATGGTTCGCTCACTGAGCTCGACGACCGGGCCGCGCGCCTCGGCGGCCACCGCACTGCACGTCCTGGACGTGATGGAAACGCTCACCGCCGCAGTCACGGCCGGACAGACCCTACCGGTCAACAGCACCTGCACAGCGGTCCAGCCTCTCCCCGAAAATTGGAACCCGCTCGAGCGCAGCAGATAGACCGATGTCTGCCAAAAGGCAGCAGACCCTGTGTCCTATTCAGTATCCGGGCTATTCACCAGATGCAGTTGTTTCACCAGCGCCCTCACCTGCGCCGATCACTCGCACGAGCCTTCGGCCCGCGCTCGCTGGACCGGCCCGTGAATAGCCCTCCATGAGCCGCGCATCAATCAAAGGAGATTCGAGTCAATGAAACACACCAAGAGACTTATCGCGGCGGCGGCGGCCATCATCACGGCGACCGCCCTCACCGCCTGCGGTTCCAGTTCCTCCGGCTCGAGTTCGAGTTCGGGTGCGGCAGGTTCGGACAGCAAGGAAATCACCTGGTGGGCGACCAACCAGGCCGCGAGCCTGGATGAAGACCTCGCAGTCCTGAACCCGGAATTGGCCAAGTTCAAGGCGGCCAGCGGTGTCACCGTGAATGTGGAGGTGGTCCCCTGGAAGGACCTGTACAGCCGGATCACCTCCGCGGTCACCTCCGGGAAAGGACCGGACGTGGTGAGCATCGGCAACACCTGGTCCTCGTCCCTGCAATCGACCGGCGCGTTCACCGAATTCGATGACGCCGCGATCACCGACCTTGGCGGGGAATCCCGGTTCCTGAAGTCCTCGTTCGCCACCACCGGCGCCGAAGGCCAACCACCGACCTCGATTCCACTGCTCGCCCAGGCATATGGCCTGTTCTACAACAAGGCGATGCT
Organism: uncultured Actinomycetota bacterium; assembly: GCA_963695045.1. Lineage (GTDB taxonomy): Bacteria > Actinomycetota > Actinomycetes > Mycobacteriales > Nakamurellaceae > Nakamurella. Next base: position 493,284 of record CAVOFW010000008.1, on the reverse strand, counting down.
CCAGGCCGCCGGCGTGGAGCCCCCCACGAACTGGGCCGAATTGACCGCTGCCGCGAAGGCTCTGACCAAGAGCGACGGCAGTGTCTGGGGGCTGACCATGCCGGGCGCCGCCTACACCACGAACCTGCACATGGCGTTCCGGAATTAACAGGGCAGCCCAGTATTCCTTCATGCTCGCCTGGGGTGAAATTCTCTTCGCCTCCCAACTCACCGACAACCAGACCGCAACGTTGGCCATCGGACTGCAGAACTACGCAACCCAAACCGACGTGTACTGGAACCAGATCATGGCCGCGTCGCTGATGGGGTCCGTGCCCGTGGTCATCGCCTTCTTGGCACTGCAGCGGTTCTTTTGTGGCCGGCCTGACCGCCGGCTCGGTCAAATAACGTCGGGCGCCACCCGCTGATGCGGTACCGACCGTCACAACCTGATGAGCGCAGTCCGAGATATGGTCCAGTATGGGTCGGCACTGGATTGGGCTCGCTCTGGTTGTTGTGGTTCTTCTTGCCGCGGTAACGGTGCCAGCGGTTGCCGGTCGAAGAATCGTGGGCAACGCAGTGGCGCTGCTGATTCCGGCGGCGCCGCGGGTCGGTGATTGCTTGCTCGACGTGCCACCGGATCTGCCGGCGGAGGCAGGGGCCGATCCAGCTCCTTTCTCCGTGCCGTGCTCGGCTGCGCATGAAGGAGAAATCATCACCCAGACGGTGACAGTGATGGGCGATTCGACGGGCAAACTGGGCGGCGGCGTCATTCCGAACGTGGACGCGTGCGCCAATACGGCCTACTGGTATTTCGGGGTACATCCACCCGATCGGGCAGGGGAACGGTCCACCGTGCTCGGTCGGTGGTGGCCGGCGTTCTCGGCGAAGTTCCAAACCCTCTTCCCGAGTGCATTGCAACTGCGGATCGGCCAGTCGTGGGCCGCATGTGTGATGATCAGCCCTCACGGATCGATCATCGGCAGCCCGGCCCATGTGTTCGGCGGTCCCCCACGGTCCAGCGCCATCGCATTGTGTACCCAGCATCCAGAGGTCGTACTCGACGTTTCCGTGCCCTGCGATCAGCCGCACTCCACGGAGATCCTTGGCTGGCGGGTGGCAGACGAAGACGCCGCCGCCCAAAGGTCTTTTGATCAATCCTGCGCGGAACTGGCTGCACGGATCACGGGGATGGCCGATCCAACCGCACGGGGTGCACTGCGGTCGGTGGTCGCATATCTGCGGGTGACCGATGGGGTGGTCCGCGAGGGGTGGGGCCCCGGGCGCGGCGGGCCCTACCGGGCCGCGTGCACCATCAGCACCGTCACGGCACGCCTGCTGACCGGGTCTTTGACCGGGCTCGGAAACGCGCAGGTGCCGTGGGCGTAGTCCGACAACTAGGCAGCGCTACCCAGTGCCCACCGTGACCACGAACATGAAAGCGGCCGTCGCGAAGTAGAACAGCAGGTCGAACTTCTTGCCCCGCACCGCTAACACCCCGATCGTCCGATCGCTCAGCAGCGCCCTGAGCACGCCGGCCAACAGCATGGCCATGCCGAGCGCGAAGGCCCCGCGACGCCAGTAGGCGAAGGAGATCAAGATCAGAGCGCCCGCGACGATGGTCAACACCACCGTGATCGGTATGGCGCGCAGCATCGGCCGGTCGGTCGTCAACTGGCGTTCCAGGGCACTGAAGTTCCTCTCACCGGCACCATCGACGGTCGCACACAGCTAGGACGCCGCTGAACAGCCCGATTCTTCCGTCACCGGTTCGTTCAGCGCCATCCACTGTATTGAAGGGCGGCCCTCCTTCGTCGGGTCCGACTAGGCCACCTCTGCGGCGTCCACCACATTGGACAACAACATTGCCCTGGTCATCGGCCCGACACCACCGGGGTTGGGCGCGACAAACCCGGCGACCTCCGCCACCTCGGGTGCGACATCGCCGACGATGCGTCCGTTGACCCGGCTGACCCCGACGTCCAGGACGGCGGCGCCGGGCTTGACCATGTCGGCGGTGATCAGCCACGGCACCCCGGCGGCGGCGATGACGATGTCGGCCTGCCGGACCACGCCGGGCAGGTTCCGGGTACCGGTGTGGCAGAGGGTGACCGTCGCGTTCTCGCTCCGCCTGGTCAGCAGCAGGCCCATCGGCCGGCCAACGGTGAGCCCGCGACCGACGACCACGGCATGCGCCCCGTTGATCGAAATCTCGTACCGACGGAGCAGCTCGACGATGCCCAGCGGAGTGCAGGGCAGCGGCGCGGCCTTGCCCAACACCAGCGCACCCAGGTTCTGTGGGTGCAACCCGTCGACGTCCTTGGTCGGATCGACCCGGCTGAGGATGGCGTATTCGTCTAGCCCTGTCGGCTGCTGCACCAGGAACGCCGTGCACGCCGGGTCGGCGTTGAGTTGGTCGACGACGGCCTCGACCTCGGCCTGGCTGCTACCGGCGGGCAGCTCGCGCGCGATGCTGGCGATGCCGAGTTCGGCGCAATCCCGGTGTTTGGCTGCGACGTACCAGCGGCTGGCCGGGTCGTCACCGACCAGGACGGTGCCAAGGCCGGGGACCACACCACGGGCGGCCAGCGCCTGCACCCGGCCGCGGAGTTCGGACTTGATCGCGGCGAGGGTGGCCTTGCCGTCCAGGATCGTCGCTGTCACGAGAGCACATGATGCCATGAGCGCTGCGCGATGATCGCTGGTCAGCAGGTCTTCGACCGATCAGCGTCATCCACCGCGACCAGCCACTGGCCACCGTTGAACACGGCGACCTGGGCTGCGGACACGTAGCGCCGATACGACCCGGGCGCATCGGGTGGCCGGACCGAGACACCGCTCCCGTCAACCACGTCCGCGGCGCTGGTGTCGACGCAGGCGGTCAGGCTGACGACCCCGCCGGCCACGCCGGTGACCCTGGGGTCGACCGCGGTGCCGCCGACCGAATGCCGGCCGGCCGCCGCCAGGTCCTGCGCGGTGGTGAGCATGTCGTCGCCGGCTTCGGCGGTCGCGACGTCGGCGATCTGCGCGGCCACGTCGGCACCCGGGTTGCCGGCGATCGAGTCCATTACCGACCAGTACCGCTGGTAGGCGCCGAGAGCCGCCTGTGCCGACGTGATCTGGGCGGGGGTCAGGCTCGCGGGCCATGGGTTGGACGCCGACGCCTGGTCGGCGGGCAAACCGCCCGGCGCCCCGCTCGACGCCGATGCCGAGGTCGGGCTGCCGACCGGGGCTGTCGGGTCTGCGAAGGTGAACCTGACCGTGGGAGGCGGGGGCGGTTCGGCGGCGTCATTGCCGCATCCGGCCGTCACCCCCAGAACCGCCGCCATGACGAGCGTCGCGGCCACCCGCCTGCCCATGTCCTGCGCTCCCCTCGTCCGTGCGCGCTGAGCAGGACGCTACCGAACATCGGGCTGTGCGGACCGTGGCCGTGCTTCGCACTCCCATTAGGTTGGACGGATGTCTGCCCCACAAGAACTCGTCGACTTGGCGCCGGACGCCAGCCCCCCTGATCTCATGACCGCCGACCTGTTCGGCTACGAAGCGATGCTGACGCCGGCGGAATGGGAGGTCGTGCAGCGGACCCGCGGCTTCCTGGCCGAGCATGTCGCCCCGGTCGCCCAGGAGTGCTGGGCGCGGGCCGAGTTCCCGTTCCAGATCATCAAGCCACTGGCCGACGTCGGCATCATCGGACGCGCCTATGGCCTGGATGGCGCGGCGGCGGCCAGCCAATTACTGACCGGGTTCATCGGGCTGGAGATCGCCAGGGTCGACCCCTCGATCGCCACCTTCATCGGCGTGCACAGCGGACTGGCCATGGGCACGATCGTGTTGTGCGGCTCCGCCGAGCAGCAGCAACGATGGCTGCCCGCCATGCAGCGAATGGAGTTGATCGGCGCCTTCGGCCTGACCGAGCCGGACGGCGGATCGGACGTCGCCGGCGGCATGCGGACCACCGCGAAACGATCCGGGGACGAGTGGATCCTGAACGGCGCAAAACGCTGGATCGGGAACGCGACATTCGCCGACCTGACCATCATCTGGGCGCGCGATGTGGACGACGACCAGGTGAAAGGTTTCGTCGTGGAGAAGGACACCCCCGGTTTCGTCGCCACCAAGATCGAGAACAAGGCGTCACTGCGGACCGTGCAAAATGCCGACATCGTCCTGACCGATTGCCCGGTGAGCGAGGCGAATCGGTTGCAGAACGCGAATTCCTTTCGCGACACCGCAAGGGTGCTACGGACCACCAGGGGCGGCGTCACCTGGTCGGCCGTCGGCTGCCAGATCGGCGCGTATGACGCCGCCGTCGACTACGCGAAGGAGCGCAAGCAATTCGGCAAACCGATCGGGCACTTCCAACTCGTGCAGGATCTGCTGGCCCGCATGCTCGGCAACATCACTGCATCCCTTGGCATGGCCGTGCGGGTGTCGCAACTGCAACAACAGGGCATTTTCCGGGACGAGCAGGCGGCACTGGCCAAGTGGTATTCCACCACGAGATTACGGGAGACCGCGGCCTGGGCTCGGGAAGTGATGGGCGGCAACGGGATCCTGCTGGATCGGGACGCGGTGCGGTTCTTCGCCGATGCCGAGGCGCTGTATTCCTATGAGGGCACTGCGCAGATCAATGCGCTGATCGTCGGGCGGGCGATCACCGGTAAATCCGCGTTCGTCTAGAGATCGCGGTTGCCGGGGATCGCCCAACCGGGCGTTAGTTGAGTGCCGGTGTGTCCGTGGGAATGACCCCATCGCCGTAGAGATCCGTCGCCAGGTCGCGCAGCGCCCGCAGGGCCACGCGCTGCGTCAGCGGGCCGTAGGAGATGCGCGCGACGCCGAGTTCCTGATACTCCGCCGCCGGGAGGGCGCCGGGTACGCCGATCACCGACAGCTTGCCGCGACCGAGGCCGGCGACGATCTGCTCGACGACCTCACGGCGGAACGCCCCCGGCACGAACACCAACGCGGCGCCCGCGTCGAGGAACGCCGTGCCGCGCGCGATGGCGTCCTCGATGCTCTGCTCGATCGGGCGGTCACCGCCACGGGCGATGGCGTCGGTGCGGGCGTTGAGCTGGAAGGCGACGCCCTCCTTCTCGGCGGCGGCCACGATCGCGGCCACCCGGGCCACCGACTCCTCGAACGGGCGAAGGCGGTCTTCGACGTTGGCGCCGACGACGCCGAACCCGATCGCGCGCCGGATCGTCTCGGCCGGATCGGAGTACCCGTCGTCGAGGTCGGCCGACACCGGCAGGTCGACGGCATCCACGATCGTCTTCGCGCCGGCGAGCGCGACGTCGAGCGACATGCCGCCGTCGGGATAGCCGAGGCTCGCGGCGATCGAGTGGCCCGCTGTCGCGATGGCCTTCGTCCCGGGCAGATCGGCGACCACCTTCGCGCTGATCGCATCCCAGACATTCACCACCCGCAGGATCTCGGGAGCTTCGTGCAGCGCCTTGAGCGTGAGAGCCTTGTCGTTCGTCGTCATGCTTCGACGTTATCCGACGTTCCGGGACACCATCGGGTGGGTCTTCCCCGGGAAACCGCGCGTGTCTGCGCCGAATTCAGTGGTGCGGCCCGATGGCGATCTCGTCGCCGAGGCGGGCGCCGAGTCGAAGTTCCAGCCGGTCACCGCTCCAGAACCGGCCGGGGTCGTACCAGTTCTGCGGGCGCTCGGCGGCCAGCAGACCCATCGCCTGGTAGGTGACGGCGACCAGTTCGGCACAGTAGATCGTTTCGGAGGACCGGTGATAACGAAGGCGACCGGTGAGCCAGCCCTGCGCGAGGCCCTTGGTGGTCGGGAACGGTTTGCCGTCAAGCCGCGCGATCGTCGTCAGCACGGCGTCCTCCATCTCCTTCGTCACGTCGCAGTGCAGTTGACGGAGCCATGCCCGCGCCCCGTATTTGGTGTTCCACAGGGTGACCGCATCGCGCAGGTCGTGCAGCTGCACCCCGCGCTGCCGCCCGCCGGTCCACATGTCCGGCAACGACTTTCCCAGTTCCGCGTGCCACAACAGCGGCGGTAGGTCGTCCAGCACCACGGCCATCCCGACGTGATTGACCGGGGAGTTGGTCAGCGTCTGGATGGCCCGATCGGCGGGCGTTGACCCTCGAAACAGCCAGACGTCGCCCGTGCGGGTCAGGTCGACGGCTCGATCCAGGGTGAGCCGGTCGCCGGGTCGGTGCAAGGGCATCCGGCTAGGTTAGCCAGATGCGCCTCTGGAAGTGGATCGGTGTCGCCGGGCTGGCCGGTGTCGCGGCCACCGGCGCCGTGGTGGCCCGGAACGAACGGCAGCGGCGCGCGTACACCCCCGACGACGTCCGCACGCGGCTGCACGAACGGGCCGCGGCGATCGAGGTCGACGTCCCCACCCCGGCCCCAGTTGACAAGGGCCTGCGGGCGCGGATCAAGCGGTGGCCACATACCCATGGTCGGGCTAGCAGCCCGCCGCGGACATTGCGCCCTTGATCGCGACAGTCAATCAGTCAACGCTCGCCCGCTCCGTCGGTCCCCAGCACGAGCCCATGCGCGGCCGCGAACAGCACGGCCTGCTCGACGTCGACAACCGCCCCGACCAAGGTCGCACCGACCCACAAGGCAGCGTCGGCCCGCGCGCCCCGTAGGTCGGCGCCGGTCAGGTCGAGCCGCTGCGGCCGGGCACCGGTCAGGTCGGCGCCCCGCAGGTCACACCCGGAGAGGTTGGCGCCCACCAGGTTCGCCTCCCGCATCCGCAGGCCGGAGAGGTCTGTGCCGGCGAGCTTGGCGCCGGCCAGCGAGACCAGGGTCAGGTCGCAGTCCCGGATGGTGATCGGCAGCATCCGGCAGTCGGTGAACGTCGACCCGGTCAACCGGCACCCGGTCAGCGTAACCCCATGCAGCGCAGCACGTTCGAACGTGCACGAGACGAACGAGCTGGATTGGTGGACGCTGCCGTACAGCTCGGTGCCGACGAACCGGCAGCGCTCGAAGGTGGCCCGCCTGGTCCGGACGTCGACGAGCGAGGCGTCGGTGAAGTCGCAATCGACGAACGAGACCTCCTCGAGCGACCGGCCGGCCAGGTCGACGTCGGCGAAATCCTCTTCGAAGTAGGACTTCTCGGTCAGTTCCAGGGTCATGATCAGTGGAAGAAGTGCCGGGTGCCGGTCAGGTACATGGTCACCCCGGCGGCCTCGGCGGCGGCGATCACCTCTGGGTCCCGCACCGATCCGCCGGGCTGCACCACGGCCCGCACTCCGCCCGCGATCAGAATGTCCAGCCCGTCGGCGAACGGGAAGAAGGCGTCCGACGCGGCGACCGCCCCCGCTGCCCGCTCCCCCGCCCGCTGCACGGCGAGCCGGGCCGAGTCGACCCGGTTCACCTGCCCCATACCGATGCCGACGCTGGCCCCGTCGTGAGCCAGCAGGATCGCATTCGACTTCACGCTTCGGCACGCCCGCCACGCGAAGTCGAGGTCGGCCAGGGTGCCGGCGTCGGCCGCCGGCCCGGCCGCCAGCGTCCACGAGGCCGGGTCATCCCCCGGCGCGTTCAGTCGATCGCGCAGCTGCACCAGCAGGCCGCCGGAGATCGCCTTGAATTCGGCCGGATCGGGTGCGGTGTCGGCCGGCATCACCAGCAGCCGGATGTTCTTCTTTCTCTGCAGAATTTCCAGCGCGTCGGCCGAGAAGCCGGGCGCCAGCAGCACTTCGGTGAAGATCGGGGCGATCTGCTCGGCCAGTTCCGCGGTCACCGGGCGGTTCACCGCGATGACGCCGCCGTACGCGGAGACCGGATCGCAGGCATGCGCCCGTTCGTGGGCGAGGGCGACGGACGAGTCGTCACCGCCCGAGATGGCTGCGATGCCACAGGGATTGGCGTGCTTGATGATCGCCACCGCGGGATCGGTGAAATCACTGGCCGCCCGCCAGGCGGCGTCCACGTCGACATAGTTGTTGTAGCTCATTTCCTTGCCGTGCAACTGCTCCGCGGACGCCAGGCCCGGACGCCAGTGCCGGTACAGCGCGGCCTGCTGGTGCGGGTTCTCGCCGTAGCGGAGCGCGGACACCTTGTCCCAGGTGGCGCCGGTCCACTCCGGCCAGCCGTCGTCCGGGCTGGTCACGCCGTTCAGATAGGACGCCACCGCCGTGTCGTACGCCGCGGTGTGCGCGAACGCAGCAGCGGCCAGCGCGGTTCGCTCGCGGAGCGTGAAACCTCCCGCCGCGACGGCCTTCTCGATCGCGGGATAGCCGGCGGGATCGACCACGACGGCCACCGACGGATGATTCTTCGCCGCGGCCCTGATCATCGCCGGGCCGCCGATGTCGATCTGCTCGACGCTCTCGTCGAAGGTCGCCCCGGCGGCCACCGTCTCGCGGAACGGGTAGAGGTTGACCACCACCAGCTCGAACGGCTCGATGCCCAGCTCGGCGATCTGCCGCAGATGAGCGGGCAGCCGGGTGTCGGCGAGCAGCCCGCCGTGGATCGCCGGGTGCAGAGTCTTGACCCTGCCGTCCAGGCATTCCGGGAAGCCGGTGACCTGCTCGACCGCGGTCACCGGGAGGCCGGCCTCGGCGATCGCCCGGGCCGACCCGCCGGTGGACACCAGCGCGACCCCGGCGGCGTCCAGCGCGCCGGCGAGTTCGACCAGGCCGGTCTTGTCCGACACCGACAGCAGGGCCCGCCGGATCGGTCGGCGCCCCTCGTCCCGCTCGTCCTGGCTGGATCCGGCCATATCGCCTGTCGTCATCCGACGCTCACCCTTCGTCCGGTCACGGTGTAGGAAGACTGGGTCAGCGCGGCGACCACCTCGACCAGCAGGGTACGTTCGGCCACCTTGATCCGTTCGTGCAGGGTCGCGACGTCATCGTCGTCGTGCACCGGCACGGCCCGTTGCGCGACGATCGGGCCGGCATCGATCCCGCCGTCCACCAGGAACACCGTGCAGCCGGTGAGCTTCACGCCGTGCGCCAGCGCGTCCGCCGGGGCGTGCATGCCGGGGAATGCGGGCAGCAGCGACGGATGCGCGTTGAGCACCCGATCCGGGAAGGCCTCGAGGAACGTCGGACCGACCAGCTTCATGAAACCCGGCCAGCACCACCAGATCCGCGTTGAAGGACGCGGTCAGCACGGCCAACCCGCGGTTCCAGGCGTCCCGGTCGTCGTGATCGGCGATCCGGCAGGTGAACGTCGGGACTCCGGCGGCCACCGCTCGATCCAGCGCCGGGCAACTCGATCGATCCGACCCGACCGCGGCCACCCGGTACGGCTTGGGGTCCGGGTCGTCCAGCAGCGCCTGCAGCAGGGTGCCCGAACCCGACGCCAGCACGACGACGTTCTTCGCGGACGGGGTGCCGCTGGCGGTGGGTGGCGCGGGAGTCACCGGAAACCTCTCTCATCGGGCGGGCGAGGGTGAGCGAGCGCGGCGGCTCCGGGGTGGGCGGGACGGGCGGGTTCAGGGTAGTGGAAACGCCGTCGCCGCTGATCCATTCCGATGCCGGGGTATCACCGGGCCGCCAGATCGGTCCACTAGTCGGACCGCAACAGCGCTGACGCGACCTAGCGACGCAGGAGCCTGGTGTTCAGTGCGGTCCTGGAGAGCGCCGGTCCGGTTGCTCCTGCGGTCGATCCGAATACGGTGGGCAACAACGTTGTCCTGAAAGGGTGGCATCGCCGCGATGGCAGAATTCATGGGCCAGCAACCGTCCGGGCAGCCGGGCCGTCATCGCTACCGATCCCGGACGGGCCGCAACTGGGTGATCGTGGCCGTGGTGGTGGCGATCGCCGCGGCCGCCGGCCTGACCTGGTTCGTCAGGATCGCAGCAGACCAGCGATGCCGCTGGATCACCGACGACCGGGCAGCGGACCGCGGCAACCACGTCGAGCGGCGCCCGCTCGGCCGCCTCGGTCTCGGCCGGAGCGGCGGCCGGCTCGGCAGGGTGCACCGTTCCCGGCGGCTCGTTGACCGTTGCGGCGGCACCGGACATTGCCGGCGTCATCACGCGCGGTGACCCAGGCGGCCGGGCCCGCGGCCACCGGCGGCTGCGCGGTCTCCGTGACGTCGGTCGACCCGGCTCAGCTCGTCACCGACGGACCGTCAGGCGCCGACGTGTGGATCCCGGATTCGTCGATGTGGGTCCAGCGAGCTGCCGCGGCCGGTCAGGCCGTGCCGGCGCAGAATCCGGTGATCGCGACCAGCCCGGTGGTGTTTGCGCTGTCCGCGTCGACCGTCGCGCAATTGACCGCGGCCGGGGCCACCCCCAACGTGGAGGCCATCCTGGCCACCAGAACCACGGCATCCCCGATCCGGGTCGGGCTCCCCGATCCGCAGCGTTCGGCCACCGCGGTCGCGGCGGTGCTCGCAGCTCGCGCCGCGGTCACCGGCACCACCGACGCGCGGGCGGCGTTGACCTGGGCGATGCGTTCCAGCCCGCCGGACCTGCCGATCGGCGACAGTGACCTGCTGGCCCGGCTCGCCGCCGACCCGAACACCGCCGTGCCGGTGAGCGAGCATTCCGTGATCGCCTACAACGGCGGCGCAGGCACCCCGGCGGCCACGGCGATCTACCCGGGCGCCGGTGCCGTCGCGCTCGACTACCCGGTGGTCACGGTGTCGACCGACCCGGCGGCCGTCGCGGCGGCGGACGACCTGGTCGGCCTGCTGATCGGTGACACCGGCAAGGCTGCGCTGCTGAACGCGGGGTTCCGCGCTCCCGACGGGTCGGCCGGCCCGGAATCATCCACCGCCAGCGGGATGAACCCGGTGGTCACGGTGACGTCGCCGTTGCCCGCGCTGGCGGCCGACGACGACGCGATCCGCAGCGTGCAGATCAGCAACGAGCCATCCAGAATGCTGGCCATCATGGATATTTCCGGCTCGATGCAGGCGCAGGTGGACGGTGCGGGCGGGGCTACCAGGATCGACCTGGCCAAGCAGGCGGCATCGATCGGACTCGGTCTGTACCCGGCCAGCAGCGACATCGGGCTGTGGGAGTTCTCCACCAACCTTGTCCCCGGCAGCGACCACCGCGAGCTGATCCCGGTCAGCACCCTGGGACCGGACGGGCAGGGTGGGACCGGCGCGCAGCGGTTGGCGCAGGCCATCGACGGCCTGCAAGCGATTCCGGACGGCGGCACCGGGTTGTACGACACCGTGCTGGACGCCGTCCGGACGATGCGGGCGAACTACGACCCGGCCCGCGCGAACTCCGTGTTGATCCTCACCGACGGGATGAATGACGACGCCAACGGGATCAGCCTGCAGACCCTGTTGAGCACGCTCGCCGCGGAGCAGATTCCGGGCCAGGTCATCCCGGTGATCGCGCTCGCCTTCGGCCCGGACAGCGACCTGGATTCGCTCACCCAGATCAGCAACGCCACCGGCGGTGTCACCTACGAATCGAAGGATCCGCGGCAGATCGGTGAGATCTTCCTCGATGCCGTCGGTCAGCGGCTGTGCCGTCCGAGCTGCTAGCCGGCTCGACGTCGTTCAGGTGCTGCTGGACGGTGGAACATCGTCCCGCGAACCATCGGGCACGGCTTCGTCGGGCAGCGTTTCGTCGAGCAGCGTTTCGTCGAGCACAGCTTCGTCAGGCACGGTTTCGTCGAGCACGGTTTCGTCGAGCACGGTTTCGTCGAGCACGGTTTCGTCGAGCACGGTTTCGTCAGGCACAGGTTCATCGTCGAAAGGCGCCTCGTCGGCAGCCGAATCGCCGGATGCGGTCGGCCCGTCCACCGGGTCATCCTCGGCCACCAGGTCATCCTCGACGCCGGCATCGAGGTCGACGGTGACGGCCCCTGTCGCGGTCGCGGGTCGGGGACTTCGGACCTTTGCCACCTGCCAGGGCACCGCGCGGCCACCGGCCAGACCCGCAACGGCGAGCGCGACGACCCCGACCTCCGCCACGACCACCGCACCGACCAGCAACGGTGGCGTCCCGATGCTCGACCATCGGCCGTCCCCGATGCCACCTCGCGCCACTGCCGCCGCGACGGCAACAAGGGCGCCGGTGAGCACCGAAGCCAGACCCGCGGCGAGCAGACGATCGGACCGGATGGCCAGCGCCTTGACCACCGGGCGCGCGATCAGATATCCGGCGACGGCGGGCACGGCAAGAAACGCCAACCCGATCCAGGAGCGGCCGAGGTGGTCCGGTGCCGCCGCCAGCAGCGGCACCCCGGGCAGATCAACCGTCGCAGTCGCCAGCGGCGAGTAGGTGCCGGGACCAATCTCGAAGCCGACCCCGCTGACGTAGCCAACGCCGGCGATCACCGCGTTGGGCACATACGCGACCCCCAGCATCGCCATGCCGAGGCCATCGGTCCACGACGGCGCCGCAATCGCCGCGACGCCGACGGCAGACCCGAAATGCGCGATCAGCCCCGCCGAGAGGGCCATACCGCCGCCGGCGATCAGGACCCACAGGCCGACCCACCCGCCGCGCACGCCAAGTCGCAACCAGGTCGCCGACACCAGCGTCCACCAGTCGTGCCATGCCGACCCGCGTCGGCACATCCCCGCGGCCGTTGCAACCAGGGCGAGCCCGCACGCCGTCCACACCCAGCCCGCCGGCACCGCGCCGGCCGTTCCCAGGCCGCGCGTGGTGATCGCCACAATGAGGCCGTAGACCGCGGCGGTCAACAGCACCGAGAGGGCTTCCTGCTGTCGACCTAGGGGCATGAATCTGCCGCGGCGCGCGGTGGAGTAGAACAGTCCGGCGATCACCGCGGTCAACAGCAAGGGCGGCAGGCTGAGTGTGACGCCGCCGATCACGACTGGCATGAGGTTCGCGGCGGCGAATGCCGTGACTCCGCCCTGCAGGGCGCCGGCAACGTCGTCGCCGGATGCCGGCGTGACCGCCCAGAGCACCAGCGCGAGACCTGCCGTCAGCAGCAGGCCCGACACCGCAACGGCGGCCCCGCGCATGGCCGCCGCGGCCGCGACCAGTCCGGTCGCACTGCCGTCGTTCGGGGCGCGCCCGGTGGCGGCGAGACGCTCGGGAGCCAACTGGCGGATCACTCCGCCACTGTCACACGACCATGCGCCGGTTCTCCGCCAGGCACGCCGCTGTGCCTCAGATCGACGGCCGGATCAGCCGGGTCTGTCCGCAACGCCATCGCCGAGGCGGCGATGGCGACGACACATCCCGCACGCGGGTTGCCCTGTCGCAGCTGGGGTTGTGGCGACGATCGGGGCGGCTGTGGCGACCCGGTCAGGGCTCCTGGCGGCGAGCGGGCTCCGGCTCTGTCGATCGCCCGCTGTCGGTCGGTTGGGGGGCGTTCGGGTCAGGTTCACCTGGCCCGGGCAGGTCGGCCGACTCGGCGGTCGGCGCAACCAGGTCACCCACCGGCGCCACGGCACGAGATGGTTGACCGCTGCCGGCGGCCGTCGATCCGTCACCGGCCATGTTCAGGGTGTCGACCCGCGCGGTCTCCAGGCCGACAACTACCTGCGGACCGGTCGCCGGCTCCTGCGCGTACACCGGTGGCGACGGCGAGCCGGATGCGGCCGGTGCCATTGACTGCCCCGGCCGCCCATAGCTGGGCACGGATGGCGAATAACCCGATGACGCCCCGCGGTTGACCCAAATCTGCTGGGCAGCGTCCCGGTCGGTCGACCAGGCCGTCCCGCCTCGTCCCTGATAACCGGCATCGACGTCACGTGGTCGCTCGGGTGGGTACACGCCGACCAGGCTTGGATCGATCGGACCGGAGCCAGGCGTGGGAACCCCGGGATCCCACCCGGCGGGGCCGGCCGGGACCGGTGCCGGGCCAGCAGGTCCGTTGCCGCTCCTGGGCTTCCATAGCGTGTCCGCACCGACGACGTAGGCACCCACGGCGATGACCGCCTGAATGATGCCGAAAATCACCAGCAGGATCGCGCCGAGCCCACTGGTCACCTGATTCGGATTAGCGAACAGTTCGAAGGACCCTGGAGTGCCGAGGGAGACGATCGCGCCCGCCGCGCCGCCAACCGAGACCGCCGCCACCGCGAGCCGTGATCGTTCACTGCCCGGTAGGAACGCCGCCAGCGCAAGCAGACCGGCGATCAACAGCAGGATCGGCACGTAGGCCGGCCCGACCGCGAAGACCGACAACGTCGCGCCGGAGCGTGGGGCGGACACCTCCGGCAGGAATCCCCAGACGAAGTTCAGGGCGCCGAGCAGCGCGACCGCGAGCCCGAAAATCTTCGCCGGATCGACCCGGCGGCGGTGCCCGGCCGGTGATTGCGCACCGTCCGCCTGATCGAAGGCGACTCCGCCCGGCGTGGGGGGCCGTCCCGCGCCGGGGTCCTGCTGGTTGCCGGCGAGGTTCCAGTCCTGGCCCGACCCGTACCCCGGTGCGGGCGGCTGCGGGCCCGGGTAGTGCGGCCCGTTCGGGTACTGGCCGGACCAACCCGGTGCCGGGTACTGACTTCCCGTCGGAAAGCCGCCGCCCGCCTGACCGCCCGTCGGATACTGACCGCCCGCCGGGAACTGAGCCCCTGCCGGATACTCACCGCCGGTCGGATGCCGGGCTCCCGTCGGATAGTGACCACCCGCCGGGTACTGCCCGGCGGGCCGCCCCGAATCCCATGGTGGTTGCTGGGGGTGCTGCGGATAGTCGGGGGTAGTCATCGGCTGTGGACTCCTCGGCGCCTGGGTGAGTCGGGTTCGTCCGCGACGGCTGCTACGCCCGCGAAACGCTCGCGCGCTGACCACCAGGGCCGATCAGGCCCGTGATCGTCAGGACGGTGAACACCGCGTGTGATCGACAAATACTTCTACCGTCGACCGTACCCACGTCGGGCGCGCCCGGACGCCCGATCAGCCGATCGCCGCGCGCAGCAGCCGCGCGGTTTCCGATGGCGTCTTGCCGACCTTGACGCCGACGGCCTCCAGGGCCTCCTTCTTGGCCTGCGCGGTGCCGGCCGACCCGGAGACGATGGCCCCGGCGTGGCCCATGGTCTTGCCCTCCGGGGCGGTGAACCCGGCCACGTACCCGACGACCGGCTTGGTCACGTTCTTGCCGATGAACGCGGCGGCCCGCTCCTCGGCGTCGCCGCCGATCTCCCCGATCATCACGATCGCGTCGGTCTCCGGGTCCGCCTCGAACGCCTCCAGCGCGTCGATGTGCGTGGTCCCGATGATCGGGTCACCACCGATGCCGATCGCCGTGGAGAACCCGAGATCCCGCAGCTCGAACATCATCTGGTAGGTCAAGGTGCCGGACTTCGACACCAGCCCGACCCGGCCCGGCCCGGTGATGTTCGCCGGGATGATCCCCGCGTTCGACTTCCCGGGCGAGATGATCCCGGGGCAGTTCGGCCCGATGATCCGGGTCTTGTTACCGGTCTTGACGGCGTGCGCCCAGGCCACCGCGGAGTCGTGCACCGGCACCCCCTCGGTGATCACCACGGCCAACCCGATGCCCGAGTCGATGGCCTCGATGATCGCGTCCTTGGTGAACGCCGGCGGCACGAACAGCACCGACACATCGGCGCCGGTCTTGTCCATCGCCTCGACCACCGACCCGAACACCGGCAGCTCGGTGCCGTCCACATCGACGGTGGTGCCGGCCTTGCGGGCGTTCACCCCGCCGACGATGTTCGTCCCGGACGCCAGCATCCGCCGGGTGTGCTTGCTGCCCTCGGAGCCCGTCATGCCCTGCACGATGACCTTGGAAGATCTCGGTCAGAAAGATCGCCATGTCGTCAGACTCCAACGTTCGCAAGTTCGGCGGCCTTGGCGGCGCCCTCGTCCATGGTTTGCGCCTGCGTCACCAACGGGTGCGCGGCCTCGTTCAGAATCCGCCGGCCCTCGTCGACGTTGTTGCCGTCCAACCGCACCACCAACGGCTTGGTCGCCTCGTCGCCGAGCATCTGCAGCGCGCCGACGATGCCGTTCGCGACCGCGTCACACGAGGTGATGCCGCCGAACACGTTCACGAAGACGCTCTTCACGTCCGGGTCGTGCAGGATGATGTGCAGCCCGTTGGCCATCACCTCGGCGCTGGCGCCGCCGCCGATGTCCAGGAAGTTCGCCGGCGTCACCCCGCCGTGCTCCTCCCCGGCGTAGGCGACGACGTCGAGGGTGGACATCACCAGACCGGCGCCGTTGCCGATGATGCCGACCTGACCGTCGAGTTTGACGTAGTTCAGGCCCTTCTCCTTGGCCTGCACCTCCAGCGGGTTCTCCGCGGAGCTGTCCTCGAGCGCGGCGTGATCGGGGTGCCGGAACGCGGCGTTGTCGTCCAGCGTGACCTTGCCGTCCAACGCGACGACCTTGCCGACGCCGTCCTTGACCAGCGGGTTCACCTCGACCAGGGTGGCGTCCTCGGCGACGAACGTCTCCCACAGGTGCTGCAGGATGTCGATCACCTGGTCCCGCACGTCGGCCGGGAACTTCCCGGCGTCGGCGATCTCCGCGGCCTTCGCGGCGTCCACCCCGGTCAGCGCGTTGACCTCGATCTTCGCCAGCGCGTCCGGCCGCTCCTCGGCCAGCTGCTCGATCTCCATGCCGCCCTCGAAGGTGGCCAGGCTCAGGAAGGTCCGGTTGGACCGGTCGAGCAGGAACGACACGTAGTACTCGGCGGCGATGTCGCTGGCCGGGGTGATCAGGACCTGCCGGGTGACGTGGCCCTTGATGTCCAGCCCGAGGATGTTCCCGGCATGGGTGCGGACGTCGTCGATGGTCTTGGCGAACTTCACCCCACCGGCCTTGCCGCGGCCACCGATCTTCACCTGCGACTTCACCATCACCGGCAAACCCAGGTCCTCGGCCGCCTCGACCGCCTCGTCCACCGTCCGGGCGACCTTCCCCGCCGGCGCCGGCACTCCGTGCGCGGCGAACAGCTCTTTCGCCTGGTACTCGTACAGATCCACGTGTTCTCCCTCGCAGGGCGGCAGGTGCCGGAAAGGGCGCAGGCGCAGCCGAATAGGCCGGGCACCATGCACCGTCGGACCTACCCTAGCCACCCGCGGTGCCGCGATTGGGGCCGGTACGTGAGACGTCTCCCACGTACCGGCCCGGATCAGCGGGCCAGGACGAGTCCGGACGATGCGCCAGACGCGTCCGCTGTACCGGACCGCGCCCGACGACGTCGGCGCGGACGACCGGTCAGCCGCCGACCGCGACCAGGTCACCCGCGGGAGCCGACGGTTCGGGGACGGCGCGATCGGCCAGCAGGGGGCCATAGGAGTCCGGCCGGCGGGTCGCCAGGAACGGGAACAGCTCCAGCCAGTCCCGCCGCTGATCGAGATCGAGGTCGGCCACCAGCACGGCGGCGCGGTCACGCGGGGCCTGCACCAGGATCCGCCCGTAGGGGTCGGAGATGAACGAGCTGCCGTAGAAGGTCAACGGGCCCTCCGGACCGAACCTGTTGGGCACCACCATGAACAGCCCGTTGGCGACACCGTTGCCGACGATCACCTGCTGCCAGAGCGGCTGGGTGTCGAAACCCGGGTGGTCGGGTTCGGAGCCGATCGCGGTGGGGTACACCAGCAGATCCGCGCCGCCGAGCGAGTAGGCCCGGGCAACCTCGGGGAACCACTGGTCCCAGCACGTCGGAAAGCCCATGCGCACGGCGCTGCCCGCGGTGTCGACGGCGACCACGCGGTAGGCCTGGTCCGTCGCCGGCCCGGGACGGAAATATTCGTGCTCGTAGTACCCAGCGGTCCGCGGGATGTGCAGCTTGCGGGTGCGGCTGACCAACTCGCCCCGCGGGCCGACCAGGATCGCCGTGTTGTAGCCGAGGCCGTCGGCCGTCCCGGATTCGTCCAGGGGCGACGACTCCCAGAGCGAGGCGTGCACGAACACGCCGTTCGCCCGCGCGGCGTCGGTAGCAAACGTCAAGGTCGGCCCGGTCAGCAGATCTTCCGGGCGGTGCTCGCCGTTGTCGTCGACCCGCCGGTTGAAGCAGAAGTACGGGGACAGCGTCAGCTCGGAGAGACAGACGACGTCCGCTCCCTCGGCTGCAGCGATCGCGATGCCTGCGTTCAGCGCGGTCCGGTGGTGGACCGGGTCGTGGTGATAACGCTGTTGCACCATGGCAACCCGGACCGGTGATCGGTGGGGTTCGCGGGTGCGGGCCGGGGACGGCTGGATGTCGTAGTTGGTGATCAGGTCCATGACGGGGAGTTCCCTTTCGCTGGGTGATTGCTCTGTTCGTGGTGTTCGGCGGAGGCTTCCTCCGCGCTGGCGCCGTTGGGGGCTGCGGTCGAGGGGTCCTCGGGCTCCAGGCCGTGCATGTCCAGCACGCCCTCCTTCGCCACCAGACGACGCTCGGCCGTGAGGTCGAGGGTGCGGGCCAGCAGCAGGTAGACCGCCCCGGACACCGCCAGCCCGATGAACAGCGAGTAGTCGACCCCGCCGAGCGCCTCGGCGCCGAACCCGGTGAACGGATCGGTCACCATGAACGGGATCATGGCGAGAATGCCGATGGCATAGGCGGTCTGGCCACGCCAGCCCCAGCGACCATAGATTCCGCGCGGGTTGAAGATCTCGCCGATCACGTACAGGCCCTTGCGGACGAAGAAGTAGTCGGCCAGGTTGATCGCGGTCCATGGGGTGAACAGATAGGCCAGGAAGATCAGCGTGTTGCCGTAGAACATGTCGAACCGATCGACGCCGACGAAGGTGGCGATGGCCCAGGCAATCACCGACATGGCCAGGATCGTGATCACCCGGATGCGCCTGGTCGGGGTGATCGGCTTGAAGGAGTCGCGGATCGAGATCATGGTCAGGCTGCCGCCGTATTGATTCAGCGACATGATCGACAGCGCGCCGAGCAGCAGGGCGACCATCACGATCAGGCCGCAGCCCGGGAAGAGGTTGTCGGCGGCGTCGCGGAAGGCGGTGATCGGGTCGGCGCCGGGCAGCGCCGCGGACATCACGGCACCCAGGATGAACACCCAGATCCCGGAGATCAGGCTCGGCAGGTACGTCCACCAGAACGTGCTGCGCACCGAACTGCTGGCCGGCAGGTACCGCGAGTAGTCGGAAACGTAAGGCGCCCAACCGAGTTGGAAGCCGGCCATGATCACGAACACGGTCATGAAGGACGCCAGGTCGAACGGGCCGGGCGCGAAGGCGTCCAGCGCCAGGCCGGTGTTCGAGAACGCCGCGACGGTGAGCAGCACCATCACCAGCACCAATGGGATGGTCAGCACCTTGTTGAACCGGTGGATCCACTTGTAACCGAGCAGCGCGATCGCGGCCGCCCCCGCGGCGGCGATGACGAAGCCGAGTGTGCTGTCGATGCCGAACACCGAATGCATGGCGGCGCCGGACAGGATGGCGTCCGAGGTGTTGAAGGCGATGTAGTTGATCAGGGCGAAGATCCACACCGTGACGGCGGCGCCGAGGTAGCCGAACTGCGGTCGGGATTGGACCAGCTGCGGTAGGCCGAGCTGCGGACCCTGAGCCGAATGGAACGCCATGAAGAAGGTGCCGAAAATGGACCCGAGCACGGTGGCGACGATGGTCCAGAACAGGCCCGCCCCGAACAGGATCGCCGCCGTCCCGGTGGACATGGCGGTCAGGTTGATGTTGCCGACGAACCAGATGGAGCCGAGGTTGCGCACCCGGCCGGTGCGCTCCGAGTCGGGGATCCAGTCGATCGAGTGGGTCTCGACGAGGGAGGCGACGTCGTGTTGGGCGGTGCCGTCGCCGGCCGGGCCGTGCTGGGCGGCTCCGTCGCCGGCCGGGCCGCGCTGGGCGGCTCCGTCGCCGGCCGGGCCGCGCTGGGCGGCGCGGTGGCCGGAGCCGTGCTGGCCGGCCGCCGCCGGCGACGACACGGGATCAATGGTGGCTGTCATAAGGGCTCGACTCCTGCGGGTCGGAGGATGCGGAAAGGTTTCCGCACTGCTGACAGGTAGTAGATTGGCAGTGCGGAAAGGTTTCTGCAATGGTGGTTGCGGGAATGTGACCACGGTCACAGTTCCGTCCGCTGAATGTCCCGACAGATCGCGGAAACAAGTCGCAGCACTCCGTCGGCCACGAAGGCGGAACCGTCGTCGTGAAGAACCACCCGTCGTCAACGAAAGGAGCACCGGTGCCGACCAGGCCCGCCGCCGACACCAGCGGCCCGACGCCGCACACGAAGCGGATCACCATTCGCGACGTCGCCCGCGAGGCGCAGGTGTCGGTCACCACCGTGTCCACCGCGCTCTCCGGCAACGGTCGACTGGCCGCCGAAACCCGCGAACGCGTCTCGGCCGCCGCGGAGCGGCTCGGCTATGTCGCCAGCCCGAGCGCCCGGTTCCTCCGATCGGCCCGCACCGGCTCGATCGGCCTGTGCCTCCCGGACCAGGTCCTGAGTCTCGAGTACTACATGCAGCTCGCCTTCGGCGCTGCGGCGGAGGCAATGGCGCACGATCTGGCCCTCACCCTGGTCCCGCCGAACGCCTCGACAGCCCAGCTCGCCGGGATGCCGGTCGAGGGCATGATCGTCGTCGACCCGCTCATCGACGACCCGATGCTGGCCCGGCTGGGGGCGTCCGCGCTGCCGGTGGTCACCTGCGAGGTGGATCCGTCCGGCGGCCAGCACGCCGGTTCGGTGGCCGGCGACAACACAGCCGGCGTGCGCCGGATGCTCGACCACCTCACCGAGCAGGGTGCCATCACCATCGCCGTCATCGCACCACCGGAGACCACCAGCTGGTCCATCGAGTCGCTCGCCGCCTACCGCGCCTTCTGCTCCGAACGCGGCATTCCCTTCTCACTGGCCACGGTTGGATTCGTCAGCACCCCGGAGTCCGAGCGGGCGGCCGTCGAGCAGATCCTGGCCGCCGGGCCGGTGGACGCCATCCTGTCGCTGCCGGACGGTGGCGCGGCTGCTGCGCTGCAGGTGGCCGGCGCGCACGGTCTGCGAGTGCCACAGGACATCCTGATCGCGTCCGGGGTGGACAGCGCGGTGATGGCCCTGTCGACGCCGCAGATCACCGCGCTGGAGCTCAATCCCCGTGAGATGGGCGGACGGGCAACCGCGATGTTGGCTCGGCTGCTCTCCGGCCACGCTTCCGACGCTGTCGAACTCGTCCCGGTGGAGCTGGTGCCGCGGGCATCGACGGCCCGGCTGGGCTGAACGCTCGTCAGCCTCGGCCCGATCAACGAGGCACGATCAGGATCCCCTGATCACGGGCACATGATCACGGGCACATGATCACGGGCACATGATCACGAGCAATGTCGCGACGGCCCGCTGACCGTCGACGATTCCGTCGGCCAGGTGCAAGCGCAACAACCGGGCGGGGTAGCCGCACGTGACCGGTGGCCGAATCCCAGCCGGATGATGCTCGAATCCGGTCGTCTGCATTCCGACGGGATCGAGAACCGCTCGGCGCGCGTACTTCTCGAACGGCTCGCCGGCGCTCCACCCGACTTCGCACTGGCATCTGCCGAAAGGCCCAGAGATTCACCGCAGCGAGTTCACGCCGCCGAGCGAGGACTCAACGCTATGCAACCCTCGGCCGGTGCCCGTCGATCGGCCGGAGAATAATCCCCACGATGGACGTTCGAATCGCGGCATACGGCGTCATCGTCAAGGACGGCAACCTCCTGCTCGCGCATTGGAACGAGGACGGGCGAACCGGCTGGACGCTGCCCGGCGGCGGGTTGGAAGACTTCGAGACCGCCGACCAAGCGGCGATCCGCGAGATTGCCGAGGAAACCGGGTACGTCGCTGAATTGACCGCGCTGCTCGGAATAGATTCGCTTTTCGTCAAGCCGGAAGACCGGCTCTCGCCGAACGGCCGGACACTGCATGCGCTCCGGATCATTTACCAGGCCCGCGTCGTGGGCGGCTCGCTCACCGTCGAGGTTGGCGGCACCACCGACGAGGCACGCTGGGTCCCGCTGGAGCAGGTCGCCGAACTTCCGACCCTGTCGCTGGTCTCGGTGGCCCTCGACCTGTGGCTGGCCAGACTCGCCGAGCGGAGCGGCATCACGGGCGCTTCGTAGCGGTCAGCCCATCAGACCGGCAAAGAAAATCCGGCTATTCCGATAGTGGTTGGGCTGCGGGTCGTCAGGTTCGGGCGCGCACAACACCTTGGCCACCACCGGACCGTTCGCTCATGCGCGGCTCACCCCATCGGCCACCCTCGGTACCCCGCCTTTTTCAACCCGCGAGCCGCCCGACATCGATGGGACGGCAGGAGAAATGCGAGCCAGCGGGGCCGACGCCGCCTTGGCCAGCGGGGCCGGCGCCGCCTTGGCCGCCGGCGCCGGCACACCCGTCTACTCTGCGGAGCGGCTCGCGGCCGGACGCCACGGATCGCCCCGTCCGATGACGAACTGCCTGATGACATAACGCCACGGCATGACGGCGAGCACGATCACCACCCAGAGGCAGGAATACACCGAGGTCAAGGTGGCGGAGTCAATGTGGCCGGTGATCAACGCGGGTACTGCGATGACGGCCAGCCAGACGATTTTCCAGCCGATTTCGAAGAACAGGATCGGCAGCATCTTGATCGGGTAGCGAACCCCGAGGAAAAACAGCAGTGACAACGCCACCAGCATGCACGTCTCGACCCCTTCGAACAGGGGCCACGGGCCCTGATGGTTGACGATCAGTGGCCATTTCGCTGCGACGAGTCCGACTGCGAGCACCAGATAGCCGAGCCGCAGCAGGTACAGGCGCGGGAGTGACAGTTGGGCGGGTGCCGCGGCAGTTTTCCGATCGTTTCGCGGGAAATTCGTTTCCGTGGCGGGGCTGGTCATAACGGTTCTCCTGGTGCAGGTGGGCGGATGCTCGGGCCAGTGACGCCACCGGTGGTGGCGACTGTTTGGTGGCTGCCGGGAACATGAAATGAGCCTGGTCGCTTGTTGCGGCCAGGCGCATCGGCCGGCGAGCTAGCCTGCCCGTCGGAAAGGCATGCCCCGGCACGCGGCCGATACGGCCTTTGGTGTCGGCGGGATACGACTTTCGTCGGTATCCCCCGCCTTCACCGGCCTCTACGCTCGGCAGATGACCGGGCCACGCAGGTTTCCGGCCGAGCAGTTGACGCCGCCGTCGTTGCCGGCACCGGTCGACCCGGCCCAACCGAACGCGGCCGGACCGCGGACCGGCCGCGACAAGGCTTTCGACGCCGCCGGATGCCTCCTGGCGGCCGCGCTCGGCGCGCTGTTCCTGATCCCGACCATCAAGAACAGCGGCGGACTGCTGTCGACGCCGCAGCTGATGATCGACGTCGCCTGCGGATCGCTTGCCTGTCTTGCGCTCTACTGGCGGCGGCGCTGGCCGCTGGGCGTCGCGATTTCCTGCGCTCTGTTGGGGGCGGCATCCATCTCGGCCACGCCGGCCGGGCTGCTGGCGCTGTTCTCCCTGGCCGTGCACCGAAACGCCAGGCAGGCGATGCTGGTCGCCGCGCTGTGGATCCCGTCCCTGCTGCTCTTCGCCGTCTACAGCCCCACCACCGACGCGCTCTCGGTGGTAGTGCTGGTCACTCCGCTGGTGTTCACGGCCACCGCCTGGGGCATGTTCATCCGAGCTCGACGGCAGCTTCTCCTCACACTGCGCGAACGGGCGCTCCGGGCCGAGGAGGCTCAGCGACTGCATGCGGACCGGATCCGGCTGGCCGAGCGCACCCGGATCGCGCGCGAGATGCATGACGTGCTCGGCCACCGGATCTCGCTGCTGGCGCTGCACGCGGGCGCGCTGGCCTTCCAACCGGAGCAGCCGACCGAGCAGGTACGGGAGACCGCGGAATTGATGCGTTCGACGGCCCGCCAGGCACTCGAGGAGTTGCGGGCCGTCATCGGAGTGCTGCGTGACGAGCCCGGCCAGGAATCGCCGGTAGCTCCACAACCAACACTGTCGGACATCCCTCGACTGGTCGATGAAACCAGGAGGACCGGCACCAAGATCGACTTCGAGATGCGGGTCGAGCACCCGGAGACCGCGCCCAACGCGCTGGGCCGCGATGCCTATCGCGTTGTGCAGGAGGGGCTCACCAACATCGGAAAACACGCCCGCGGTACGTCGGGAGGGGTGCAGGTGACCGGTGCGGCGGACCACGGCCTGCGCGTAAGCGTTCGCAACCGGTTGCCCGTCCACTCCCTGGCCGAACCGGCGCTGCCGGGGTCGGGTACCGGATTGCTCGGCCTGCAGGAGCGGGTCGCCTTGGCGGGCGGCACTCTGGTGCACGGCCCGGACGGGTCGGGGGACTTCGTGGTGGAGGCCGAGTTGCCATGGTGACCGTGCGGGTACTCCTGGTCGACGACGACGCGCTGGTCCGCGCCGGCCTCCGGATGATCCTGTCCGCGGTCGACGACATGCAGGTCGTCGGCGAGGCCGACGACGGCGTCGCCGCGGTGACTGCGGTCCGGACGCACCGGCCGGACGTCGTGCTGATGGACATCAGGATGCCGGTGCTGGACGGTATCGCCGCGACCGCGGCGCTGCGCCAGCTCGACGGCGCCGCCGAGGGTGATCGTTTTGACCACGTTTCAGGCCGACGAGCAGGTGATGAGCGCGTTACGAGCCGGCGCGGACGGTTTCCTGCTCAAGGACACCCCGCCCGCGGAGATCGTGAACGCGGTGCGCCTGGTCGCCGCCGGCGATGCGATGCTGTCGCCGTCGGTCACCCGCACCCTGCTTGCCCATTTCGGGGACGCCCCGGCCACCGAGCGACGTCAAGCGGCAGCGCGGCGACTGGCCACACTGACCGATCGCGAGCGCCAGGTCGCGATGGCGATCGGGTCCGGTGCGTCCAACGCCCAGGTGGGCGCCTCGTTGTTCTTGAGCGAGGCCACGGTCAAGGCGCACGTGTCGCACCTGTTCAGCAAACTCAACGTCGCCAACCGGGTGCAGATCGCCATCGTCGTGCATGACGCCGACCAGTCCTGACGCGAGCCGCACAAGCCCGTCTCGGCCGTAAACCCGCCTGCGGTGCTCTCAGTCGGCGGCGAGCCGCGGTGCCGCCTGCACCCGGAGCCAGTCGACGATCGTGGCTGTCGGCGCACCGGGGGTGAAGATGCCGGTGACGCCGATCTCGGCCAATTCCTTGATGTCTTCGGCCGGAATGATGCCGCCGCCGAACACGATGATGTCGGCGGCGTCGGCCTCGTCGAGCAGGGCAACGACCCGCCGGAACTGGGTCATGTGTGCCCCGGACAGGACCGACAGACCGACGGCATCGGCGTCCTCGGCGAGTGCGGCGGCGACGATCTGTTCGGGCGTCTGGTGCAACCCGGTGTAGATGACCTCCATCCCAGCGTCCCGCAGGGCCCGAGCGACGACCTTGATGCCGCGGTCGTGCCCGTCCAGTCCCGGCTTGGCCACCACGACCCGGATCGGCCTCGTCGCGGTCGCGGGAGCGTCGGGCGTCGCTGGGGCGTCGAGCGTCGCTGCCTCCGATCGGTCCTGCACGGAATCGGCCGTCGGGGCGGAGTCAGCCGGAGTCGGCGTCGTCATCTCAGCTCAGCCACCTTTCGATTCGGCGGTGACATGGTCGGGTGCTTGCGCACGATCGGCGATGTCGAACGTCGGCGGGTCCAGCAACCGCACCCGCCGCCGCGGCCACCGCGAAGAACGGGGCGGCGGCAATCAGCAACACGATCACGCCGAGCCCCACCCAGAATCCGGCGCCCACGGCATACCCGGGGATGGCCCGGATCGCGGCGGGCACGAAAAGGGGTTGCGCGAGCAGGGAAGCGGCGGCAACCAGGGTCGCGGCGGCAACCCCGGCACTGCGGGTCAGTGCGCCCGCCCAGACGGCACCGACCGCGCCCACCGCCAGCGCCCAGAAACCCCAGGTGTCCAGGTCGTACCCGTGCAGCAGCGACGGTGCCGATCCGGTACCCAGGTCGCCCCGCACCGGGAGCGCCAACGCCACCAGGATCAGCATGGTCGCGACGACCGCGGGCCACCGACGCGTCCCTCGTGATGCTGCCAGCGACTCTTCGTCGATGATGTCCGGCAAGGATTCAGCGACCCGCCGTGAGGCCACCACGGCCACCACCGCGGCGATCACCGCGATCAGCGTGCCCAGCCACGTCAGCCACTCCCCCGGGCCCGATGTCCAGCTGTGCTGGAACGTGCCGTCCGAACCACCCGAGGTCGACAACACCAGGGAACGCGCCCAGATGGCCTGCCCGAAGGCGTAACAGGCGCCCGCCCAGACCACGGCAACAGCAGCCCTGCCGGCCGCGGCGGCGAACGGGATCAGCGCCAGGACGCCGGCAACGGCGAGCGGGATCGACGCGATCAGCAGCGGTGGTCCCGCCGGGGCCAGGGCTGTGCCGGCGATGTCATCGGGTGCGTTGCCATCGAGATAGAGCAACGGAAGTTGCGAGGCCGCGGCCAGGCAGCCCGCGGCCAGCAGGGCCAGCGCTCCACCGCCGATGATCAGCCAACCCCGGGGGGGCGCTGGATCCGGTTCCGCCGACAACTCCGTCGACGCCCCTCGCCGGGCGAGCAGACCCGAACAGGCGAGGATCACGGCCCCGGCCAGACCCCACCAGACCACCGGCGACAGACTCGTGGGAGCCCCGGTCAGGACCGCAACGACCGCGGTGATGCTCGGCACGGCTGCGGCCAGCGCGGTGCCCCCCAACAATGCCTGGCCGATCGACCGCGGCAGCGCGGCAGCGACCACAACGACCATCGCGGCCAGGAACGCCAGCAGCGCCGCCGCCAGCAGACCGGTCAGGCTCGAACCGAACGGCAGGATGCGCAGCGCCAGATATCCACCGGAGTAAGGAGTTCCGAGATTACCGACGAGGAGCAGGACCGCACCGACGAATCCCACCAGCAGCATCGGCATGTTCAGTGGACGACGACCGGGAGGCAGCCGGCTCAGCGCCGCCGTCATCTCATCGAGGGCCGGGTCGGCGGGCGCTTCGGAGTCGAGCGCTGCGTCGAGGCCGGCCGAAGGATCGGGGCCGCCGAAAAGGTCGTCCGGGCGGGGATCGCCGGGCGACGGAACCAGCGCCGCCAGTCGGGTCGCGGCCAGCACGCCGACCACCAGCATCAGCAGATCGGCCAGCAGCAGCAGCCACCCACCGCCGGCCGGGGCGAACGGCCGGGCCCGGTCGGTGGTCTCGGCGAACAGCTCCGGACGGCTGATCCGGTCGATCTCGGTCAACACCGCCAGATCCGCCAGCAACCTGGCCAGCCCGACGATGCCGCCGCCGGCCGTCGCGGCGAGTCCCCACGACGGTCGCCGCAACGCGAGCAGCACGGCAAGCACCCCGGGCAGTACGGCCACGAATGCGGCGGGCACCGACGCCGTTATGGGCGACCCGTCCGCCGTCCGGACGATACCGACGATCGGGCTCAGGCCCGCTAGTACCCCGGCGACCAGCAACAACGCCGACAGCACGAGTGCCGGTCGACGCTCCGCCGTTTCGGCCGCCACGTCCGGTGCCGTCATGGCGCGGGCACCGCCGACATCGCAGCGCCATCAGCGATGACGTCCGGGTGATCGACGGTCTGCACGGTTTCGACCGTAGCAACACGGGACGACAATGGGTCGCCCCGACGACAATCCACCCCCTGGTGATTGCCGGTCCAGGCCCGGTCGCGGTGCGTACCGGGCCGAGCCCGCCGGCACATCAGAGATGATCGAACGATGATCCAAGGCCTTGCCATCGGCATCCTCTGCGCAGGGCTGCTGCTCGGCGCCTGGCTGGGCATTGCGGCCGGGCGGGGGCGACCGACCAACGACGCCCAGATGATCGCCGCCATCGTGCTGGAAACCGCGCTGCTGGTGCAGACCGTCATCGCCATCGTCCGGCTGATCGGCGGCGTGCAGGTCGACGAAGGCGTGACGTTCGTCGCCTACTCGATTGGCATCCTGTTGCCTCTGCCGTTGGGCTTCTACCTGGCCCGGATCGAGCGGACGCGCTGGGGTTCGCTCTCGCTGTGCTTCACTGCAGTGGTGGTAGCGGTGATGACCCTGCGGCTGATGCAGCTCTGGCAGGTCGGACGTGTCTGAGCACGACGCCGGTTCGGACGCTGCCCGCACGGCGGCCGCACCGCTGCACCCGGCCACTGGCGCGGCGCCCGAACCCGAGGACGACGCGCCACCCACCGGGCCCCGCCGGGTGCTGATCGCGCTGTATGCGATCTTCGCGCTCGCCGCCACTGCCCGCGGGATCGTGCAGATCGCCACCAAGTACGACGAGGCGCCGCTGGCCTATTCGCTCTCGCTGTTCTCCGGGTTCGTCTACATCGCCGCGACCGTCGGTCTGGTCACCAATCGGCGCTGGTCGAGACCGCTGGCCTGGGCCGCGGTCGGCACCGAGATGGTCGGCGTCGTCACCATCGGCCTCGCCTCGATCATCGATTCGACCGCGTTCCCGCACGACACCGTGTGGTCGCGGTTCGGCGCCGGCTACGGCTACGTGCCGATCATCCTGCCGGTGCTCGGGTTGATGTGGCTTTGGCAGAGCCGGGACCAGCACAGGGACAACACTCGTTAACTCGCAAATGTCGTCGTTGTGGATAACCGCATTCGAGATGGCACCCGATCTGGAACCCTGCCGCGGTGATCGTCGGTGACAACCAGCCCCCGGGAGTGGACCATGACAGCCATGACGGCGATGCCTCGTGGGACAGCCGAGTGGACGGTCGACGACCTCGACCGGCTGCCCGACGACGGCCTGCGCTATGAGCTGCTCGATGGGACCCTGCTGGTGAGCCCGGCACCCACCCGCCGCCATCAGCGCGCTGCATGGCAGCTGGGTCTGGTGCTGCAGGCCGCGTGCCCGCCAGAGCTCGAAGTGTTGGTCGCCCCACTCGACTGGCGACCGGACCGGAGGTCATCCCTGCAGCCTGACGTCCTGGTGCTCGGCAACCGCGACCTGACGTCAACAGCGGCCGAGTCGATGATCCTGGCCGTCGAGGTGCTCTCGCCGTCATCCCGGCGCAAGGACGCCATCTACAAGCGCTCCAAGTACGAAGACGAGGGCATCGCCAGCTACTGGATCGTCGACCCCGAGGCGCCGTCGATCCTCGCCCTTGACCTGGTTGATGGCCGCTACGAGATCGTCGGCGAGGCACGCGGCGACCAGGCCGTCACCGTGGAGAAGCCGTTCGGCGTGACGATTGTCCCGTCGACTCTGATCCGTTGACGCGCCTCGATTGTGGACAACGTCCCATCGAAAGATGACCGCCGTCCAAGCCTGCCGAGGTGATCGTTGATGACAACGCATGCCCCGGAGGGGACCATGACAGCCATGCCCGTGATGCCGCATGACGTCCGCGACTGGACGGTCGACGACCTCGACCTGTTGCCCGATGACGGGCTGCAGTACGAACTTGCTGGACGGGATGCTGCTGGTGAGCCCTGCACCGACCAGGCGCCATCAACGGGCGGGGGCAAGCTGTTCATCGTGCTGAGCCAGGCTTGCCCGCCGGACACGGAGGTCCTCTACGCGCCACTGGATTGGCGCCCTGATCGGCTGACGTCACTGCAACCCGATGTGCTTGTCCTTGGCACGACAGACCTCGACGCAAACGTCGGCGAGACGATGATCCTTGCCGTCGAGGTTCTGTCCCCGTCCACCCGACGCAAAGACTTGTTCCTCAAACGTTCCAAATACCAGGACGCCGGAGTGCAGAGCTACTGGATCGTCGACCCGGCTGCGCCGTCGATCACCGCGCTGGAGCTCGTGGACGGACAGTACAAGACTGCTGCCGAAGCTACCCGCGACGAGGCCGCCACGCTCGAGAAGCCTTTCCCCGTCACGATTGTCCCGGCAGCGCTGATCAAGCGACCGCGGCAGGCCTGATCAGAGCTTGGTCATCGGCACGCCGCCGATCAGCATCAGCCGGACCTTGCCGGCGGACCCGAAGTCGATGGTTGCGGTGGCACGCTGACCGACCCCGTCCACCGCGACGACCGTGCCGAGCCCGTACTTGTCGTGCGAGACCCGGTTCCCCACAGCGAGTTCCAGCGCCGGGCCGGACCCTAGGGTGGGCCTGCGGCCGGCCCGGGACGGCGAGTTGGCGCCGAACCGGCCCGCCGTGACCGGGGCCGACCGACCTCCACCGGACCCGTACGTGCTCGAACCGAAGCTGCGCGACCCGGCCCGGCCGCCGAAACCCCTGCCGCCGTAGGTGAAGTCGCCGCCCTCGAACGAGCTGTCGCCGATGAAACCGCCAGCCCGGGCATCGATGTCGGTGCGCCGCCAGTCGATCAGATCGGCCGGGATGTCGTCCAGGAACCGGGACGCGGGATTCGCGCCGGGCTGGCCCCAGGCCGATCGCAACATGGCACGGGAGACGTACAGCCGCTGCTTGGCCCTGGTGATGCCGACGTAGGCCAGCCGGCGTTCCTCCGCCAGCTCGACCTCGTCCCCCAGCGAACGCTGGTGCGGGAAGATGCCGTCCTCCCAGCCGGTCAGGAAGACGACCGGAAACTCCAGCCCCTTGGCGGTGTGCAACGTCATCAGGGTGACGACGCCGTCGGCCGAGTCCGGGACGGCGTCCGCGTCGGCGACCAGCGACAACTGTTCCATCACGGCGATCAGCAGGTCGCTGGCGTCCGGCGGCACGTCCTCGTCCGCGGGCTGGGCAGCTTCCACATCGACGCCGGCGTCAGCAGCTTCCGACTGGTCGACCGCATCCGCATCGCCGGCCGCGGTCTCGATCGACGCGAGAGACGCGGTGGCGATGAGGGTTTCGGTCGCCTCCCGGAGCACGCTGACCAGCTGGTCGAGGTTCTCCAGCCGCGACCCGTCCTGCGGATCGTCGGACGCCTCCAACTCCGCGCGGTATCCGGTCCGGTCCAGCACCGCCGTCAGCAGGTCGGCGGGCTCCATGCCGAACCCCACCTCTGCCCGCAGCCCGGTCAGCAGTTCGCCGAACGACGCCAGCGAGTTCGCCGACCGCGCGGCCAGCCCCGGGACCTCCGGGATCCGTTGCAGCGCCTCGCCGAACCCGATCCGCTCCCGTTCGGCGAACACCGACACGCAGGCCTCGGCCCGGTCGCCGATGCCGCGCCGCGGGGTGTTCAGGATGCGGCGCAGGTTGATCTCGTCGTCGGGGTTGGCGATGGCCCGCAGGTAGGCCAGCGCGTCCTTGACCTCTTTGCGCTCGTAGAACCGGACTCCGCCGACGATCCGGTACGGCATACCGGTGCGGATGAACACGTCCTCCAGCGCCCGGGACGCCGAATTGGTCCGGTAGAACACGGCGACATCGCCGAAGATGGCGTCGCCCTTGTCGACCAGCGCGTCGATCTCCTTGCCGACGAACTGCGCCTCGTCGTGCTCGTTGTCGCCGACATACCCGACGATCTGCAGCCCACCCCCCTGGGCGGTCCACAGATTCTTCGCGCGGCGCTGCGGGTTGCGCGCGATGACGGCGTTGGCCGCGGACAGGATGGTCTGCGTGGACCGGTAGTTCTGCTCCAGCATGATCGTCCGGGCATTCGGGTAGTCCCGCTCGAACTCCACGATGTTGCGGATCGTGGCACCACGGAACGCGTAGATGGACTGGTCGGCGTCGCCGACCACCACCAGCTCGGCGGGCGGCACCGCAGAGGCAAGCCCGCGGACCAGTTCGCCGTCGGCGGTGCGCACCTCCCGCTCGTCGTGGGTGCCCCCGACCAGCTCCTTGACCAGCATGTACTGGGCGTGGTTGGTGTCCTGGTACTCGTCGACCAGCACGTGCCGGAAGCGCCGGCGGTAATGCTCGGCGACCGCGGGGAAGGCCTGCAGCAGGAACACCGTCTGCATGATCAGGTCGTCGAAGTCGAACGCGGCCGCGGCCTTCAGCCGGGACTGGTAGCCCTCATAGACCCGGGCCACGATCTTCGTCTGGTCCGAGTCGGCCCGTTCCAGGGCGGTCTCCGGGTCGATCAGCTCGTTCTTCAGGTTGGAGATCTGCGCGGCCAGGGAGCGGGCGGGGTACTTCTTGGTGTCGATGTTCAGACCGTTCGCCACCAGCTGGGCGAGCCGCTGCGAATCCGCGGCGTCGTAGATGGTGAACGTCGACTTCATCCCGAGTTGGCCGGCCTCCGCCCGCAGGATGCGCACACACATCGAGTGGAAGGTCGACACCCACATGGCCCGGGCGCGGTTGCCGATCAGGTCGCCGACCCGCTCCTTCATCTCCCGAGCGGCCTTGTTGGTGAACGTGATGGCCAGGATCTCCCCCGGCTGGGCGCCGCCGGCGGCCAGCAGGTAGGCGATCCGCCGGGTCAGCACCCTGGTCTTGCCCGATCCGGCACCCGCGACGACCAGCAGAGGCGCTCCGCGGTGCTGCACGGCCTCCCGCTGCGGAGGATTCAGGCCGTCGAGCAGTTGCTCGGCCCGTTCGCGGGCGCGTTCGGCCCGTTCCCGGGCACGCTCGGCCGCCGCGGCTGCGGGGTCGACCCCGTCCGGACCGGCGCCTTGGGGGTCGAAGGTGCCCGGTCCGCCGAACCCGACGGAGACGGCCGTGGAAATCGCGGCGGCGGGGAGCTCGAAAAGACTCGTCATGACGGCTATCACGCTACCCGGAGGCACCGACAGGCCCGCGGCATCGGGCGAGCGAGCCGCGCCGGCAAATCCGAATCGCTCTGGCGCACAGCGGCATCGTGTGGTCTACTTCCGAGCATGATCAGCCGCGAGTTTTTTTATGGGTACCGGATCCCGGTGCCTGTTCGCGGCTGAACCCCCGCCACGACGACGCCCCGAGGTCCATCCAGACCCGGGGCGTTTTTCGTGCCCGGGTCCGGTGGACCGGGGCAGAATGAGGATCGAGCAATGACCAGCGTCCTATCCACGCCAGCACCGGCCACCACGTTGCCGGTGCACCAACGGACCAGAGGAAGCATGACGGAGCAGGCCATCGACGCCACTGCGACACCCCCGGAAGAAGTCCCCGTCCCGGCCGACCAGGACGGCATCGACAAGCTGAGGGTGGAGATCGACGCGATCGATGCCGAGCTGGTCAGGCTGATCCTGCACCGCACGGCCATCTCGCACGCCATCGGCACCGCCCGCAAGACCCTCGGCGGCCCGAAGATCGTCTACAGCCGGGAAATGGCGGTTCTGGAACGCTTCCGTGCTCTTGGTCCCGCCGGCACCGACCTCGGGATGCTGTTGTTGGCGATGGGTCGCGGCAAGCTCGGCCGCAAGTAGCCCGGTCATCAGGCCCGATCCCGGGTGGCCGTCGGCAGCCGCCCCGGGTCGTAGTCGTAGAGCCACCCGGTGGCCTTCTCGTAGAACCGGTTGAAGGTGACGGGCATGACCAGGTCCCTGATCCGCGCCGCCAGCGGACCGGCGGTCTTGGCGTCCCGATTCCGGCTGGCCGTCCGCGCTAGCTTGCCCAGCCGGGCCCGTCGGAGGTCAACGAAGGAAGCCAGCGCGCTCGGTACATGGCCCGAGCGGTGCAGTTCCCTGGCCAGCACCACCGCGTCCTCGATGGCCATCGACGCGCCCTGACCGGCACCCACGGGATGCGCGGCGTCACCGACCAGCACCGTCCGGTCGTCATGCTGCCGGGACACCGCGGCCAGCACGTGGTTGATGGTGACGGTGGGGGCGTCCCGGGTGGCACGGATGATCTCGCTGGCCCGCGGCTCGCCGCCGAACAGGTCCGCCAGCAGGGCGAGGTCTGCCGCGTCTGGAGGCTGGGCCGCCGCGACCTGCGCGGACCACCACACGGTTCCGTCGGGGGCCGGCAGATACAGGAACGCACCGGCCCGGCCGAAGATCATGTTGAACGACCCCGGCTCGAGCGCGAGACCCCGCGCGAATCCGGAGGCCGTGACCATGCCCGCGTAGCGGGGTTCGGGCGCCGATGGGTCCAGGGCGCGCCGGGTCGTCGACCAGATCCCGTCCGCCCCGACAATCAACTCGGCGGCACGGTCACGTGGATCGCCGGGCGCGCGCCGTTCACCCGTGACGATCCGCGCCCCTGCCGCCACCGCCGCGGCGCGCAGGACCGCGACCAGATCGGCTCGCATCAACGTGACACTGCGCAGCGGGTCGTCGCCGCGCCGCCCGCGCGGCACATCGCCCAGCAGGCGGCCGTTGCCGGACCACATCCGCTGCCGGTCCACCGCGAATCCGGCAGCCTGCACCTGCGGCAGGACGCCGAGCGCGTCCAGCGCCCGTAGACCGTTGCCGGCCAGGCTGACGAAGGAGCCGACCCGGCCCGCAGGGTCGTCGTACGTCTCGTACACGTCGACGTCCATCCCGATCCGGCGCACTGCGATCGCGCAAGCAGCGCCGGCCACTCCACCACCCACCATGACGACTCGCATTGGAACTCCCTGAATCGAATTTCACTGAACTTTGATTCGGTGAATCTCGGATCAGTATGCTGACCAGGCAGCTGGTGGTCAAGGAGGTATGACGTGGGTGTTCGCAAGGCGCAATCGGTGCAGACCCGGGAGGCACTGAAGGCCGCGGCTCGTCGTGAGTTCGTGGAGCGGGGTTACCTGAACACCAAGATCACCGACATCACCACCGCGGCCGGTCGTTCGACCGGCTCGTTCTACGAACATTTCGCCGGCAAGGAGGAGTTGCTCCAGTCGCTGCTGGCCGACATGCAGCAGACGGCGAGCGAGGAGATGACGGCCGAGCACCACCCGGTCGACCACGACCTGACCGACCGCGCACAGCTCCGCGCGCATCTGGACATCGGCTGGCAGGTGATCCGCGGCAACCTGCCGGTGATGGTCGCGCTCTTCGAATCGGCGATCGCCCAGCGGCCCGCCTCGGGCGCGATGTGGCGGCGACTGGTCGACGACACCGACGCGCTGAGGGGGCACCTGGAGTATCTGCGGGACCGGGGCCACCCGCTGCCCGGCGAGCCGACGCTGGTGGCGGCCGCGATGGGCGGCGTGCTGTCGATGCTGGCCTATGCCGTGCTGACCTCGGACGCGTCCGGACTATCGGACGACGAGGTGATCGACACGCTCACTTCCCTGCTGCTCAACGGCCTGGCGGGTCCGCCTGATTAGAGCGTGAGCTCAGACCAGTCGGCGGTCCGACGCCCACCGCGACAGCTCGTACCTGTTGGATTTCTGCGTCTTCCGCAGCACGCTGGACACGTGGGTCTCGACGGTCTTGATCGAGATGAACAGTTGGGCGGCGATCTCCTTGTAGGCGTAACCGCGGGCCAGCAGCTTCAGCACCTCCCGCTCGCGGGGGGACAGCAGGTCAAGCTCCGGGTCGGTGACCGGCGCCGGGCCGTTGCGGTCGGAAAAGGCGTCCAGCACGAACCCGGCGAGCCGCGGTGAGAACACCGCGTCGCCGGCGGCCACCCGGACAACGGCGTCGGCGAGTTCGCGCCCGGAAATGGTCTTGGTGACGTAACCCCGCGCACCCGCCCTGATCACCGCGATGACGTCCTCGGCGGCATCGGAGACGCTCAGCGCAAGAAACACCACATCGGGCAGCGCGGCATGCACCTGCTCCAGCACGGCCCGACCGCCGCCGTCGGGCATGTGCACGTCCAGCAACACCACATCCGGCGGCTGCGACGAGATCCGGACGACGGCCTCGCCCACCGAACCGGCCTCGCCGACCACCTCGATCCGGTCGTCGTCCAGGCCGGCGAGCTCCGCCTTCACCCCGGTGCGGAACAGCGCGTGGTCGTCGACCAGGAACACCTTGACCGGATGGCTCACGAGGTCCCCTTTGCGTCGGCGTGCGCCTTGACGGTACCGCCAACACCCGCATCGACACGCGGCTCGGCCGTGCTGTCCGGCGCCCCATGGCCCGGATCGGTCGCGGCGGTCACCGGCACGGTCAGCTCCACCTCGGTGCCCTCCCCCGGCCGCGAGCGCACGGTGGCCGTGCCGCCATGCCGTTCCATCCGCCCGCGGATCGATTCGGCCAGTCCACGCCGGTCGGTACCGACGGCGGTCGGGTCGAACCCGACGCCTCGGTCGCGAACGAAAACGCTGACGGTCCCGTCCTCGACCTCCGCGTACACGCTGATCTCCTCGACCCCGGCATGCTTGGCCGCGTTCACCATCGCCTCCCGGGCGGCCGCGACCAGGGCGGCCAGATGCTGATCCATCGGCACATCGCCGACGATCACCGGAGTGACCGACATGGCGTAGGTGTCCTCGACCTCGCCGGCCGCCTCGGCGAGCGAGGCCGCCAGCGAGCTGGACGCCGGAGTCGGCGCATCGCCGGCGGACGCGTAGCCGGCCGGACCGTACAACCAGGTCCGCAGCTGCCGCTCCTGGCTGCGGGCCAGCCGCAGCACCTCCCGGCTGTCGCCGGCCTGGCGCTGGATCAGGGCCAGTGTCTGCAACACCGAATCGTGCAGGTGCGCGGCGATCTCGGCGCGTTCGCGCTCCTGCACCCGGCCGCGCCGCTCGTCGCCCAGGTCCCGCACCAGTCGCAGCCACCAGGGGATCGTGATGATCGCGACGCCGACCAACGTCAGCACCACGGCGATCAGCGCCGATCGGACCGTGGCGAAGTCCGATTGCCCGATGGCGAAGACCGACAGTCCCGCCGACGACCAGCAGGCACCCCCCGACGAGCCGCCACCACGACCCCTTGCTGGGTCCGACGATGCCGGCCGCGGTGCGCCGCCAGCGGGCGCGCCTGGCGTCGTCGGCCTCCCGCCAGATGAACGCAGCGCCGGTGGCCGCCAGCCCCAGCGGGCCCAGCACCCAGGTCAGCGCCTGCCCGAAGCCAAGTGCGGTCGCGACGATCAGCAGGGCGATCCCGACCGCGGCCACGCCGTAGGCCTGCCGCCGTTCCAGCGGACTCGCCTGCGCGGACGGGTTCCTGCTCGGACGCCGGTCGTTGCGGGACGAAGATCCAGAGCAAGGCGTAGGCGATGACGCCGAGGCCGGCAATGGCCATCACCGCGAAGGTGCCGCGCACCCACAGCACCGGAACCTTCAGATGGTCGGCGATGCCGCTGGCGACCCCACCGAGGATCGACCCTTCCGGGCGGCGGGTCAGCTTCGGAATGCCGTCCGGGGTGAACCGTCCGGCGGGCGGCGTCGGCTCGCCGGGCGGCGCGGCTGCATCAGCGGGCACAGCGTGGGGCCGGCCGCCTGCACCGGGATGGGCTGCGTCACCCGAAGATCTTCCTCGCCCCGGCCCGGGTCGGGATCGCCCGGACCCTGCGCCTGCCACGGCCGCGACGCGCGGAACCCCAACGGGTGCCCGCGCTGGACTCCTGGCCTCGACTTCACCCTTCCAGGGTCACACGTTCACAGACCGTCCGGTATAGGGGTTGACCCTGGATCGGCAAACCAGGGTGATCCCGGATGGTGGAAACGGCCGTGCGCCGCGACGCTGATTGGCATGAGTAACACGCAGCACGACAGCACCGCGGGACCGGGCGCCCCCGGCGGGGACTGGTGGACCCGGCGCCCACGTCGATCCGCGAACGACCGGAAGGTTGCCGGAGTCGCCGGCGGCCTGGGCCGCGCCTTCGGCATCGATCCGGTGCTGTTCCGCGTCGGCTTCGTCATCCTGTTCTTCGCGGGCGGCTTCGGGCTGCTGTTCTACGTGCTGGGCTGGCTGTTGCTGCCCGCCGACGGTGACGAGGTTTCCGCGGGCGAGTCCCTGCTGGGCCGCGGCCAATCGTCGACGCCGCCGGTCCTCGCGGTGGGGCTCGGCATCGTCGCGCTGATGTCCATCGCCACCATTTTCTCCTGGGGACTCCCGGTGGCGCCGTTGATCATCGGCGGCGTGATCG
The DNA here is from genome assembly GCA_963695045.1 of uncultured Actinomycetota bacterium. Taxonomy (GTDB): domain Bacteria; phylum Actinomycetota; class Actinomycetes; order Mycobacteriales; family Nakamurellaceae; genus Nakamurella. Next base: position 455,735 of record CAVOFW010000008.1, on the reverse strand, counting down.
TGGTGCTGGTGATGCGCAAGCGCGGCCGGATGGGTGGCTGCTCCCGGCATGGTGACCCGGCGCAGCACGCCGGCGATTGGTCGGCCCGGATGGGTCGGCAGGCCGAATCCTGGGGCGCGCAGGCCGAGCAGTGGGTGGCCCGGCAACCCTGGTCCGGCACCACACCCACCACCGGCGGCTCGGGCACCGGCACGGAGCAGCCGTCGCCGTTCGAGAAGCCCGCCTTCTGGGACGAGGACGCGGCCGGCGGCGCACCCGGTGCCAGCCGAGTGAACCTGAGCAAGGACGTCCCGCCGGCCCGGCCCAGCAACCAGCACCTGCCGAACCGACCCCGCCGGCGTGGGACCCACTCGGTGTCGCGCCGTTCGCCTGGGACCTGCCCGAGCCGTCGCCGGCGCCGCCGCCGCCACCCGTGCCACAGCCCCGCGGCGTCGTCGGCAGGGTGACCATGGGTGCCGTGCTGCTGGTCGGCGGACTGGCCACGGTCGGCGTCTTCGCCGGTTGGTGGCATCTGACCTGGGCCGGCGTGGCGGCAACCGCACTGGTGGTGGTCGCGCTCGGCCTGCTGGTCGGATCGCTACGCGGTCGCGGCAAGAGCCTGATCGGGCCGGGAATCTTCCTCTCCGCACTGACCATCGCACTCACCATGACCGGGATCGACGGCACCGGGGGCTACGGCCAGCAGACCTGGCGGCCCGCCAGCTGGAACACCGTCGAACCCGAGTACGTGCTGAACGGCGGTCAGGGCCAACTGGACCTGAGCGGCCTGACGATCCCGGCCGGCCAGACGGTCACCACCGAGGTCGAGGTGCAGGGCCGGGCAGGCATCGGTGATCGTGCCGGAGAACGCCACTGTCGACGTCACCTGCAGCACCAATGCGGGCGACATCGACTGCCTGGGCATCGTGGAGAGCGGCTTGCACAAGGCAGCGTCGAACACCCGGACCGGTTCGACCGACCAGGGAACGATCAATCTGAGCGTGCACGTCGGCGCCGGACAGGCGGAGGTGCGCAATGGCTGAGCACACAACGACATCGCAGGGCCGGCGGGTGAGCGTGGTCGGCGTGGTTTTCGCGCTGATCTTCCTGGCCGTCGCCTCGGTGGGCTTCACCGGCGACCCGTGGTGGCTGCTCAACTCGGCCACCAAGTGGATCGTCGCCGGCGTCGTCGCACTGATCGGGGTGAGCCTGCTGGCGACCGCCTTGCCGGGCCGGCAACGCAACAAAGTGAACTAGCCAGAAAAGCTGTGCGTTGCGCGGACCCCTCACCGCCGGCGCTCCAGGAAGGCCCCGCCATCGACCACCGGTGGCGGGGCCTTGTACGTCATGGGCAGGTCAAGGAAGCAGCACCCAGCGCCCGCGCTGTGCGCCCTTCTCCACATTGGCCTGCGCCTGTGCGGCGTCGACCAACGGCAAAGTCCCGGCTATCCGGGTCGGCAGCTCGCCGGTGGCGACCAGCGCCAGCAGCCCGGCCAGCCGCGCTCCGTCATGGTGGCTGGTGACCGCGACAGTGGTGATACCCCTTGAGCCCTGGGGAACGTCGGACGGTTGCACGCCCAGGTAGGACCCACCGTCCCGGACCGCGGCCAGGGCAGGCCCGACCAGCACCGCGGCGTCGAACACCGCGTCGAACCCATCGCCGTCCGTGGCGGCCACCGGCAGCTCGGTCAGCACCTCGCTGGCGCCCGCCGACCGCAGGAACTCTTCGTCGGTTGACCTGGCCAATGCAGTGACCTGCCAGCCGCGACGAGCGGCCAAAGTCACCGCGTAACCGCCGACGGCTCCGCCGGCTCCGGTGACCAGCAACCGGCGGTCGCCCTCCGCATCGATCAGGTGAGCCGGATCGATCAGGTCAAGGGCCTGGTCAGCGGTCAACGCGTTGGTCGGAACGGTGGCGGCGGCGATCGGGTCGACCCCTTGCGGCAGCACCGCGACACCAGCCGCCGGCGCGATGGCGAACTCGGCGTAGGCGCCCAGGGCGACGTCGAAGTTGTCCAGCATGGCCGCGACGGGCGTGCCCACGGGTGGGCCTTCGACTCCAGACCCGAGCGAGTCGACCGTCCCCGCTACATCCCAGCCAAGGCCGGTGTGGTCGGATCGGCTGATCATGCCCAGTTGGTGGAAGACGCCGCGGCGCACCGCGATGTCGAACGAGTTGACCCCGGAGGCAATGGTGGCGATCCGGATTTCGCCGGGTCCAGGCTCGGGGATGGCCGTTTCGATGACGTGCAGATCGTCGTGACCGGTGGTGGTGATGGCGCGCATGGCTGACTCCTTCGCGGGTGGATCGGGCTTGCTCCTTCACGATCCACCTGGCACTCTCCATTGGGAAGTAGGCACCTAAAAGTGCGTAAGGATGACGAAGGGAAGTTGGATGACGACGCTGACCGCCGCCGATAGTCGCGCCGAGGCCAAAGAGGCGTACGACGCGTTCCTGGCCGCCTGCCCGAGCCGTGCCCTGCTCGACCGGATCAGCGACAAATGGGTCTCTCTGGTTCTGGTCGCGCTGGCCGGCGGCAGCCAGCGGTACTCGGAGCTGTCCAGGCAGATCGCCGGGGTCAGTCAGAAGATGCTCACCCAGACGCTGCGCATCCTGGAACGCGACGGGTTGATCACCAGGGAGCTGACCGTGTCCGTGCCGGTGCGGGTGGATTACGCGCTGACGCCATTGGGCGTATCGCTGCTGACCATTCTGGCCGCGATCAAGGACTGGGCCGAGGCCAACATGGACGAGGTCCTGGTGGCCCGGGAGCGGTACGACGAGAATGCGCGGTCCGGGTCGACGTGATGTGCGCCCTCATCGATCATGGGCCATCGAGCCGGTACTCCGACACGAGAAACCTGCGCACGCCGTCATCGACGGTGAGCGCGACGGCCCTGCGTGCGGCGGCGTCCGCGCCCTCGTGCTCGCCCGCCCGTTGCCGGCAATAGGCCAGCACGACCCAGTACGGCTGGTACCTCTCGACCCGATCCGCCGGCAGGTCGTCAAGCAGCCGCAATCCCGCGGAGGGTCCGTCGGTGTGGCTGCGCGCCTTCGCCAGCGCGACCAACACCCCGACGGTTGGGGTGGCGTTGGCCAACCCGGCGTACAGCGCGGAAATCGCCGTCCAGTCGGTCCGGCCGGTGAGTGCGCGGCGGTTGTGCACGGAGTGGATGGCCGCATGCAGCTGATAGGGGCCGACCCGACCGAGGGCCAAGGCCCTGCTCAGGTGGCGCTCCGCGGAGTCGATAGCGCCCGGCGACCACAGCGCGCTGTCCTGCCGATCCAACGGCACGAAGGTTCCATCGGCCGACCTGCGGGCGCCGGCCCGGGCGTTGCTGTGCAACAACAGCGCCAGTAGCCCGTGGGTTTCGGGATCGTCTGGCAGCAATTCGGTGACCAACTCGGCGAGCCGGATCGATTCGGGGATCAGGCCGCTCCCAACACCTGCGCCGACCTGGCTGTCCGGCTCGTCCCACCCGGTGCCGTAGGCGGCGTAGATGGCGTCGAGCACCGACGCGACCCGCTCCGGCAACCGCTCGTGGTCGGGCACGACGAACGGGACTCCGGCCTTCCTGATGGTCGCCTTCATCCGGACCAGTCGCTGTCCCATGGTGGACGCCGCGACAAGAAAGGCAGCGCCGATTCGCGCGGCATCCAGGCCCAGCACCGACTGGAGCATCAACGGTGCCCGCATGTCGGGGTCGATGACCGGGTGAGTACAGGCGAACAGCAATTCCAGCCGTTTGTCCGGGATGACCGCCGAACTCGGCGCGCTTGCCCGCTCGTCCAGCAGCCGAGCGATCTCGGGCAGCCCTCGGTCGGCCACCGCCCGCCGGCGCGCGGCGTCGATGAGGTTCCGCCGGGCCGCCGTCACCAGCCAGGCGTCCGGCCGCTGCGGCACCCCGCGATCCGGCCAGGTCCGTAGGGCGGCGAGGAAGGCGTCGGACAGGGCATCCTCTGCGGCCGCCAGGTCGCCGGTCACCGATGCCAGGTAGGCCACCAGGCGGCCGTACGAGGCCCGCGCTACGTCCTGGATCGCTTGCCGGGTCGCGGCCGCCGGGTCGTCCGTCACCCCACCATCGGGGGGAGCAGCGGGCGAACCTCGACGGCCCCGTCGGGGGCAGATGGACAGCGCTCCGCCCACTCAAGAGCGGCGGCCAGATCGGGGACGTCGATGACGAAGTAGCCGCCGAGTTGCTCCTTGGTGTCGGCAAATGGGCCATCCTGCAGCAGTCGGCGCCCGTCCCGCAGTCGCACGGTGCTGGCGGCCGATGGTGGTTGCAATCCAGCGGCCGAGGTGAGCACCCCGCTCTCGGTCAGCGCCCGAATGTAGCCCGACCATGCCGACCAGTACTCCTCGGCGCCGTCCGACTCACGGGTGCCGAAAGCGGACGGATGCTCCATCGCCAAGATCATGTACTGCACGTCGCCGTCCTCTCGTTGGTGCGTGGTCCGCAGGTCCTCCGGCAGCAGTGCCGCGGGGTCGCTTCTGGGATTGCCCCTCCACCGTTGTACCGGCGACCCGGCCGGGCACACGGTGAAGGGGCAAGGACTGTCAGCGCACGGCTCCGTCAGTGCAGCGGTCCGCCGATCATCGGGGCGCCGGTCTCCAGCAGCGTCTTGAGTCCGGAAAGAATTGCTACCCAGCCGATTTCCAGGTGCTTGGCGGCCTCTGTGTCCGCCAGACCCTCGTGCTCGCAGGAAAGAAACGTCACGCCGGGCATGGGCATGAAGGGTTCAAAGATTTCAAACGTGACGGAGGACTCCGGGAGCTGCGCCACCATCGGATCCCAATGGCCGTTGAACGTGGTCTGCAACAACAGACCGGGCCGCACGGCCAGCACGGTGCCGGTGATCATGTCGCCACCCCCGGCGGTGTACCGGTAGCGCCCGCCCGCAGTGAGGTCGTACTCGGCCCGGAATCCGACGTAGTACGCGGGTGTGATCTCCCCGTCCGTGAGGGCCCGCCACACCTCGTCGGGGGTGGCCCGGATAGCGAATTGCAGCTTCTGCGTGACGCTGGCTACGGCCTGGGCAGCGGTGACAGTGGTCATGGTGATCCTCCACAAGGCGGGCCGGGCGGAGCCGGCACTGGCGTCGCCGGAAGTGGCGACACCCCGCAGACGCCGTCGCCTGGCCCATTTCGACATTCGGCGCGGCATTGCCCCGGTCAGCGGATCGGCCATAGGCTCCACCCGGTCGATCGTGATCGCGAGCAACGAGTGGAGACGCGCCGATGTCCACGGTGACAGCTGAACTGCGCAAGCGTCGGACCGGCGCGCCTGCGTCGACCACCGAATCGGTACCCATTCCCGAGTTCGAACCGGCCTTTGCGGTACCGGTCGCCGGCCTGGCGCGGACATCTGCTGACGCGCCGCCGACGAGCGGCCGACTGCAGCACACCGCCGGCCGGATCCGTGTCGACGCCGGACGGCTGGCCAGGCTCAGGGGATCGACCCAGGATCCTGGGCCATCCACCGCGGCTTCAGCACCCGACCACGGAGTGGTGCGCCGCCTGCGTGTCCCCAAGGCGACCGCCGGGAAGACGGTGTTGGACACCGACAAGCCCGACGAATTCATCGCGGCGATCACCCAGCTGAAGAATGCTGGAAAGCAGAATGACGCCAAAATCGAAAAGGTCATCGAGTGGTTGAAGCTCAATGCCGCCGAATCGCCCCTGATCACCCAGTGCCAGGACATCTGGATCCGGGACCCGGAGGAGCCGGGAGGGAAGCCTGCGACCGGGAAGACGCCGGCCAAGAAGTCCGCCGGACGGAAGAGGCACGAAAAGAAGGAAAAGGCACTTCAGAAGAAGAAGCAGCAGGAAGAGCTTGCCCGGATCGCCGCGGACCAGGCGAGGGCCGCCAAAGAGGCGCAGGACGCCGCCGCCTTGAAGGTCGAGAACGACTTCTACGCTCCCGATCTACTGGAACAAGATTCAGGTTGAGCCGGGTAACACGGGCCACGGGGCGTCGCTGAAATTCTTGATCGAGAACAAATACGTGAAGGTCGAGGCACCGCATCGGTGTTTTCTTTCCCGTTTCGAGAAGGATGGTCACGGGAATCGGGAGAACAACAAGTTCGGTCTCAGCGTCAAGCTCACCCCGAAGGCACAGGTCGTTGGCGCCGGCGACCAGACACTGGTCATCCACCTGCATTGCGGCGGCACCGGCAAGGTCTTCGCTGCGGGGATCAAGTTCCTCGCCGGCGAAAGGTTGCCGGGCGACAACATTCTGGTCGAGAGCGGAGCCGCCTGGCTGGACTACCTGCAGGTCTCGGGCGTCACCGGCGACAACGTCGAGACAAAGGTCGGAGCCTTCAACTAGACCGGCCCCGGCAAGACGTTCACCCGCCCTGCGGCGCCAGGTGCTCCGGCGACCCGTGCGCCACCCCCACGATGTCCGGTCTTGCGATGAGCAACGCCAGCACGCCGACGAGCGTCGCGGCCAGCGCGGTGACGGCGAGCGCGGCGCCGGCCGTGCCGTCGCCGAGGCCGACCAGTGGTGCGGTGACCGCCCCCAGCGCGAACTGGGTCAGGCCGAGCAGCGCCGACGCCGACCCGGCGATCCGCCGGTGCCGGTCCATCGCGATCGCCGACGCGTGCGGCAGGGCGAACCCGACCGCGGACACCATCACGAACAGCGACACCAGCACCATCGCCAGGCCCCACCCCGCGAACACCGTTGCGGTCAGCGCGATCGCCCCGACGAGTGCCTGACCGACGCCCCAGGCGAGCAGCGCGAACGACGTGGTCCGGCGGAGCAGCATCCGGCCGATCTGGGTGGCCAGCACGATGCCCGGTCGCGTTCAGCGCGAAGCAGGCGCTGAATTGCTGCGCCGACAGGCCGAATCCGTCCTGCAGCAGGAACGGCGACGCGGAGATGTACCCGAACATCGCCGCCGTCACCATGCTCCCGGCCAGCACCGAGCCGACGTAGCCACGGTCCCTGACCAGCGTGCCGAAGGCGCGCAGGGTGCCGCCGAAACCGCCGCTGGACCGGCGCTCCGGCGGCAGGCTCTCCTTGATCACCAGGGCGGCCAGCACCAGCATCAGCACACCGATCCCGGCCAGCACCCAGAACACCGTGCGCCAGGTGCCGACCCGCAGCACCTGCCCGCCGATCACCGGCGCCAGGATCGGCGCCAGCCCGTTGATCGTGGCGATGGCCGAGAAGTAGGCCGCCGCGACCTTTCCGGCGAACATGTCGGCCACCACCGCCCGGCCGACCACGATGCCGGCTGCCCCGGCCGCACCCTGCACCAGCCGGACCGCGATCAGCACCGTCATCGACGTGGTCACCGCGCAGATCACCGAGGCGACGACGAAGATCGCCACCCCGACCAGCAGCGGTCCGCGGCGGCCGAGCCGGTCCGACAACGGTCCGGTGATCAGTTGACCGACGGCCAGCCCGACGATGCAGGACGACAGGGTCAGCTGCGCGGCGGCCGACGTCGACGACAGGTCGGCGGGCAGCTGCGGCAGCGCCGGCAGGTACATGTCCAGGCACAGCGGGCCGAACCCGGACAGCGCGCCGAGCGCGATGATCAGACCAGAGCCCGCCCCTGGCGCGGCCCGGCGACCCGTCCCGGTCGGCCGCCGGTCGACTCGGCGCGGCGCTTGCCGGGTTCCGTCACTCCCACTCGATGGTGCCCGGCGGCTTGCTCGTCACATCCAGCACCACCCGGTTGACCTCCGGCACCTCGCCGGTGATCCGGTTGGAGATCCTGGCCAGCAGGTCGTACGGCAGCCGCGACCAGTCGGCCGTCATGGCGTCCTCGCTGGACACCGGGCGCAGCACGATCGGGTGCCCGTAGGTGCGGCCGTCGCCCTGCACGCCCACCGAGCGGACGTCGGCCAGCAGCACCACCGGGCACTGCCAGATGTGCCCGTCCACGCCGGCCGCCGTCATCTCCGCCCGGACGATCGCGTCCGCGGCGCGCAGGATGGCGAGCCGGTCCGCGTCCACCGAGCCGATGATCCTGATCCCGAGCCCGGGCCCGGGGAACGGGTGCCGCTGGACGATCTCGCGCGGCAGCCCGAGCTCCTCGCCGAGCAGCCGGACCTCGTCCTTGAACAGCGTGCGCAGCGGCTCGACCAGCTCGAACTTCAGGTCGTCAGGCAGCCCGCCGACGTTGTGATGGGACTTGATGGTGGCCGTGCCGGTGCCGCCGCCGGACTCCACGACGTCCGGGTACAGCGTGCCCTGCACCAGGAACTTCACCCCGCCCTCCTCCGCGCTGATCGTCGCCGCGGCCCCCTCGAACACCCGGATGAACTCCCGGCCGATGATCTTGCGTTTGGTCTCCGGGTCGGTGACCCCGGCGAGCGCGTCCAGGAAGCGGTCGGCGGCGTCGACGGTGACCAGGTTGATCCCGGTGGCCGCGACGTAGTCCCGCTCGACCTGTTCCCGCTCCCCCGCCCGCAGCAGCCCGTGGTCGACGAAGACGCAGGTCAGCTGGTCGCCGACGGCGCGGTGCACCAACGCGGCCGCCACCGCGGAGTCGACCCCGCCGGACAGCCCGCAGATCACCTTCTCGGTGCCGACGGTGGCCCGGATCGCCGCCACCTGCTCGGTCAGGATCTCGGCCGGGGTCCAGTCCGGCGCGATCCCGGCGACGTCGTGCAGGAACCGGCGCAGCACCTCCTGGCCGAACTGGGTGTGCACGACCTCGGGGTGGTACTGCACACCGGCCAGCCGCCGGCCGACGTTCTCGAACGCGGCGATCGGGGTGTCGGCGGTGGTCGCGGTGACGGAGAACCCGTGCGGGGCCTTCGACACCGCGTCGCCGTGGCTCATCCAGACGCCGAGCGTGCCGGGCATGCCGTGCAGCAGCGCCGCGCGCCGGGTCGGTGACGGTCAGCTCGGTGGCGCCGTACTCCCGCCGGCCGGTGCGGTCGACGCTGCCACCGAGGGCCAGCGCCATCGCCTGGAAGCCGTAGCAGATGCCGAACACCGGGATGTCGGTGTCGAACAGGGCCGGGTCGACGCCGGGCGCGCCGTCGGCGTAGACGCTGGACGGGCCGCCGGACAGGATGATCGCGGCCGGGTTCTTGGCCGCGATCTCGGCGGCCGTGATGCTGGACGGCACGATCTCGGAGTAGACGCTCGCCTCCCGGACCCGGCGCGCGATCAGCTGCGCGTACTGCGCGCCGAAGTCGATCACCAGCACCGGGTGCGCCTGGCCCTCCGGTTGCGGGGCGCCGGGCGCCACCGTCGTCCGGGGTGCGGGCGTTGGCCCTGCCCGATGATCAACGTCCGTGGCCATCTGCTGCTGCTGCAGCGACAGCAGCGGGCCCGAAACTTTGATCATCCGGCCGGTCGGACCCCGCGGCCACGGTTGCGAGGGGATCGGGGAGGGTCTCGTCGGGCACGGTGGCCGCCTTTCGTCATGGCGCAGCGTGGGATCGCGGGCGGTCTCCGCTGGCCCCGGCGGAGTCTATCCAAGCCTGCGGTCGCCGACCCGGCGCGCTGCCCGCCGTCACCGGCTCTACCCTGCGTGCGTGACCGTGTTGATCGACCCGCCCCGCTGGCCGGCGCACGGCCGGGTCTGGTCGCACCTGGTCAGCGACGCGTCCCACGCCGAGCTGCATGCGTTCGCCCGGGCCAACGGCATTCCCGAACGCGGCTTCGACCACGACCACTACGACGTCCCGGGCGATCGCTACCAGCTGCTGATCGCGGCCGGCGCGGTGCCGGTCGACTCGCGGGAGCTGCTCCGACGGATCGGCGCGGCCGGGCTCCGGCGGCCCAAGCGGGACCGCCGCTGATCCGGCGCAGCACTCCCAGACGATGCACCAGGGCAACCGACGTCGTCCCGGCCCGATGACGCGTCATCATGATCAGGTGAGCATCACCACGCACGAGCAGACCACCGGTCACGAGCCGAACGTGGCGGTCGTTGGTCTGGCGCGGCGGCCGGACGGTGGCCACCGACGTGCCGTACGACCGGATCGCCCACGAGCTGGACGCCGACCCGGACACCCGCGCCTGGTGGTTCCTGCCCAGGGACGCCGGCGCGGTGGACAAGACCGCCGACCTGCTGGGCCTGGATCTCTACGCGGTCGAGGACGTCGTCGGCCCGCGGGAGTCGCCGAAGCTGGACGTCATCGGCGACACCGTGCTGATCGTCAGCGCCGGGCTGGACTTCGACGAGCCGACGGCGGAACTGACGGATCCAGCGGGTGTCGATCGTGGCGACCGAGCGGGTGATGGTCGTCATCGCCGACGACGAGCCGTTGTCGCGGCTGTCGCCGCTGCTGGCACAGTGCACCGCCCGGATGCAGACGGAGGGCATCGGGGCCGGGGTGCACACGGTGGTCAACGCCCTGGTGGGCACCTACAGCCGCGCGGTCGAGCAGATGGTGGAGGCCAACGACGCGCTGACCGCCTCGCTGTTCGCCGACAAGCCGCTGGACCGGGACGACCAGCTGCGCGCGTTCCAGCTGCGCCAGGCGATCTCCCACCTGCGCAAGATCGCCACCCCGATGGTGGACGTCACGGCCGACCTGGCCAGCGCGGCCAGGCGACCCGAGGTCGACGAGGCGACGGATCCGGTCGCGGCACTGCTCGGCACCGCGAATGCCCGGCGGTTCGCCGACGTCGCCGATCACGCCAGGCATGCCGCGGACGGCATCACCACGCTGCGGGAAATGTTGAACTCCGCCTTCGAGACCAACCTGGCGCTGTCCGACGTGCACCTGAACATGATCATGAAGAAGCTCTCGGCCTGGGCGGCGATCATCGCGGTGCCGACCCTGATCACCGGTTTCTTCGGGATGAACGTGCCGTACCCCGGGTTCGGCCAGGGCGCCGGATTCCTGATCGGGCTGGGCATCATGATCACCGCGGTGGTCACCCTGTTCGTGCTGTTCCGGCGCAGCGACTGGCTCTGACCTCGCGACGTCGGTCAGGCGTGCACGCTGAGCCCGACCTTCTGGAATTCCTTGAGGTCGGAGTAGCCGGCCTTGGCCATCGCCCGGCGCAGCGCGCCGAACAGGTTGGTGCGGCCGTCGGCGCCGAGCGCCGGGCCCATCAGCAGCTGCCGCAGCGGGACGTCGGCCGGGCCGCACGGCGCCGCGAAACCGCGCGGCAGCACCGGATGCGCCGCGGTGGTCGGCCAGTACCAGCCGGCGGCGGGCGCCTCGGCGGCCCAGGTCAGCGGCTCGCCGAGCATCACCGCGTCGGCCCCGCAGGCGATCGCCTTGGCGATGTCGGCGCTGGAGTCGATCCCACCGGCCGCCACCACGTGCACGTACCGGCCACCGGTCTCGTCCAGGTACGAGCGGCGGGCGGCGGCCGCGTCGGCGATCGCGGTGGCCATCGGGACCGCGATGCCCAGCACGTCGTCGGTGGTGGTGGTCTCGCCGTGCCCGGTGCCGACGATGACGCCGGCCGCACCGGTCCGCATCAGGTGGGTGGCGGTCTGGTAGTTGGAGCAGCCGCCGACGATGACCGGCACGTCGAGGTCGGCGATGAACGACTTCAGGTTCAGCGCCGTGCCGTTGGCCTGCACGTGCTCGGCCGACACGATGGTGCCCTGGATGATCAGCAGCTCGATGCCGGCCGCGATCGCCGGGCCGGCCAGCACCGCGGCGTTCTGCGGGGACAGCCGGATGGCGACGGTGCCGCCGCCGTCCCGCAGGGTGTGGATCGCCTCGGTGAGCAGGTCGACCGACACCGGTTGGGTGTACACCTTCTGCAACGCGGCGATCATCTCGTCGGGATCGTCGGCCGCCTCGCCGGCGGTGAGCAGCTCGTCGATCACCCGCTGCGGGTCGGGATACCTGGCCCACAGCCCCTCGCCGTCCAGCACCCCGAGCCCGCCGATGCCGGCCACCGCCGTCGCCACCGCGGGGGAGACGATGGCGTCGGTCGGCTGGGTCAACAGCGGAATGTCGAACCGGTAGGCGTCGATCTGCCACGCGGTGGAGATGTCCGACGAACTCCGGGTGCGGCGCGACGGGACGATGGTGACGTCGGCCAGGTCGTAGGCCGATCGGGCGGTGCGCCCCATGCCGATCTCGACCTCTGGCACCGTTGCTCCTCACGTCTCGCGGACACGCACTTCCGCGTCGAAGGGTAGGCGATGCGCCCGGTCGCCCGCGACGCGACGCCGGCACGACGCGCTACCGGTCGATGTAGTTCGGCGCCTCTGAGGTGATGGAGATGTCGTGCGGGTGCGACTCGCGCAGCCCCGCCGAGGTGATCCGGATCAGCTTGGCGTCCTTGAGCTGCTCGATCGTCGCGGCGCCGGTGTAGCCCATCGCCGCCCGCAGACCGCCGACCAGCTGATGCGCCACGTCGGACAGCCGGCCGCGGAACGGCACCCGGCCCTCGATGCCCTCCGGCACCAGCTTGTCGTCGGACAGCACGTCGTCCTGCGAATACCGGTCCTTCGAGTAGGACCGCGCCTCGCCGCGGGACTGCATGGCGCCGAGCGACCCCATCCCGCGGTAGGTCTTGTACTGCTTGCCGGCGACGAAGATCAGCTCACCGGGCGACTCGGCGACGCCGGCCAGCAGCGACCCGAGCATCACCGTGTCGGCGCCGACCGCGATCGCCTTCGCGATGTCGCCGGAGTACTGCAGCCCGCCGTCGCCGATCACCGGGATGCCGGCCGGCCGGCAGGCCTTGGCCGCCTCGTAGATGGCGGTCACCTGGGGCACCCCGATCCCGGTGACGACCCGGGTGGTGCAGATCGACCCGGGACCGACGCCGACCTTGACCGCGTCCGCGCCGGCATCGACCAGCGCCTGCGCGCCGGCCCTGGTGGCGACGTTGCCGCCGACGATGTCCACCCGCGCACCGACGTCGTGCCGGAGCCTGGCGACCATCTCCACCACCCGCATCGAGTGCCCGTGCGCGGTGTCCACCATGATCACGTCGATGCCGGCGTCCACCAGGGCCATCGCCCGCTTGTAGGACTCCTCGCCGACCCCAACGGCGGCGCCGCACAGCAGCCGGCCGTCGGCGTCCTTGGTGGCCTGCGGGTACTGCTCGGTCTTGACGAAGTCCTTGACCGTGATCAGGCCGCGGAGCTTGCCGTCGGCGTCCACCAACGGCAGTTTCTCGATCTTGTGTTTGCGCAGCAGGCCGAGCGCCGCCTCGGCGCTGACCCCGACCGGCGCGGTGACCAGCGGCATCGGCGTCATCACCTCGCGGACGGGCCGGCTGAGATCCACCTCGAAGCGCATGTCGCGGTTGGTGATGATGCCGAGCAGCCGACCGTCCCCGTCGGTGACCGGCACCCCGGAGATCCGGAACTTGGCGCACAGCGCGTCCGCCTCGCGCAGCGTCGCGTCCGGCCGGCAGGTGACCGGGTCGGTGACCATGCCGGCCTCGGACCGTTTGACGATCTCCACCTGTGACGCCTGGTCCTCGATCGACAGGTTCCGGTGCAGCACGCCGAGGCCACCCTCGCGGGCCATCGAGATGGCCATCCGGGACTCGGTCACGGTGTCCATCGCGCTGGACACCAGCGGGACCCGCAGCCGCACATTGCGCGACAGCCAGGTGCTGGTGTCGGCCTCGCTCGGCACCAGATCGGAGGCGTCCGGCAGCAACAGAACGTCGTCGTAGGTCAGCCCGACCGTGGCGAACTTCTCGTCAACCCCGTCGGTCCGAAACGAAGCTGCCTGTTGCGATACCGACGACGACATGACCGACCTTCCGCTGACGTTCCCCCGCGGGGTAGGCCGGGTAGACGGTGCCCGGCAGCACTTGGATTCATCGTAGGCGAGCCGACGAGCCACCCACACGCACAGTGCCCGGAGCTGTCCCGGCGGCGGCGATCAGGACGCGACACCCCGATGCGCTACGGCGCGGCGTTGCTGGCGGAATCGGCCGGCGCCGACAGCGAGTCGGCGACGGCGGACGTGCCCGGATCGATGGTGGGATCCGGCTCGGGGGCCTGCGTCAACGGCGTCGGGGCCGGCGGCGATTGCTCGGGAGCGCTCTGTCCGGCCGAGACCGGCGGCGCGAACCTCCGCCGACTGCACGGGTTCCGGCGGCGGCAGGGAGGTTGTCTCGTCTGATGGCGGCGGTTCGGTCGAGCGGCGGAGGCACCTCGGAGTCCGACACCGGGGCCGGGGATGACGCTATCGGCGCCTCGCTGGTCGGCGCCACATCGGACGGATCGACGGGCGTGCCCGCATCGGTCGGCGGCAGCGCGGGAGCCGGCGCCGCCGCGGCCACCGACGGCGCTTGGACGGGCGTCGGCGCTCCGACCAGTCCGCCGGCGAGGTCCGCTAGCGATGGATCGCTCGAGGTCGCAGGCACCAGTGGTGCGGGGATCAGCGTGCTCGGCGCGGTGCTGCCGAGGAGCGTCGCAAGATCGGCACTAGAGGTGACGGAGCTGCTGGGGGAGGTACTGTCCTGCGTTGCGGCAGCGACCTGGTTGGAGGCGGTCTGCCACAGTTCGTCGACCTTTTGCTTGATGTCATCTCGGCCATCGACAGGATCGATCTTGCCGAGCTCCTCGGTGGCCGCCCTCAGTGCTTCTTGGGCCTCCCTGGATCGGCCGGCCGCCAGCGCCGTCTGCGCCCGCTGCAACTGAACCTCGACGATCTTCGCGGACGCGACGGACTCCACCCGGTTCGGCCACACCACCTGGGTGATACCCCACAGGGCCGATTCCGGCGTCGGCGTTCTTCGACCCGATCGTAGCCGTGCCGACCAGCAGTGCCGCGATCGCGGCCGCAATGGCCAACGCCGGGCGCATCGACCGGCGCTTCGGGGGTCGCTCGGCAACCTGCGGAACCAGCGTCGGCCGCAGCCTGGGCAGGGCGGGCATCGGGTCGGCCGCGAGCTCGTCCCGCCAGGTTTCGAACAGTTCGGTCAGCGGATCCGCGGTGGCCAGTTCGCTGTAGGCGGGCCGACGGGCATCCCTGCGGTGGGCGCCGCCGGTCGACGTTCGCTCCGCCGGCCCCCACGGGCTCTGCGCGATGCGGTCGATCAACCGATCGTCGGCGAACACGATGTCCACATCGACGAGTGGCGAACTGTGGTCCTGTCGGCGCCGACCGGACCGTCCGGGTCGACCCTCCATCACACCAACTGCTCTGTCAGGGAGGCGTCGGTGGACAGCAGATGCCGAAGTTTGGCCAGCGCGCGGTGCTGGGACACCCGAACCGCGCCGGCCGTCATCGCCAATGCCTCGGCGGTTTCCTCGGCGCTCAGCCCGACGACGACCCGCAGTCGAAGGATCTCCTGCTGCGTTTCGGGCAAGAGTGCCGAGCAGCCCGTCGATCACGGCCGCGGTCGAGTTGGCCACCACTCGCTGCTCCGGGCCACGTTCGGTCGAGGGCGCGTCCGGAACGTCGGCCACCGAGTGCGATCGGGATCGGGACGCGGCGCGGTGCGCGTCGGCCACCTTGTGCGCGCAGATGCCATAGACAAATGCCAGAAACGGTTTGCCTTCGTGCCGGAACGTGGGCAGCGCCGTGATGACGGCCATGCACACCTCCTGTGCGACGTCGTCGGCGGACGCCGACGATCGGTGTCCAGCAGACATGCGGGAACGGCAGTAACGAACAACCACGGGGTGAATCCGGCCCAGGACACCGTCCAACGCCAGTGCATCCCCTTTGACCGCTCGGTCGACCAGTGCATCCAGGTCGATCGAGTCAGTCGGTTCTTGTAACTGCTTCATCGCCTTCGGCGGCTCCCCCGTTACACCCGGTGACAGAATGTCACGATCGCGCATTCTCTGTACCGTTCGGCGCACCCCGCCGGCACAGTCGACTCATCGTAACCGCTCGGTGGCGAAATCCGCGCCACCCAAAATCGGGCCAATCGTGGCTTGCCACCGCGGCAACTCAGGCCACGAAGCCACGGCGGAAGCCCAACGCGACGGCCTGTGCCCGATCTCGCGCGCCGAGCTTGCGGAAGAGCCGGCGGGCGTGCGTCTTGACGGTGTCCTCGGAAAGGAAAAGTTCGCGACCGATCTCGCCGTTCGACTGTCCCTGGCTCATTCCGCGGAGCACCTGCATTTCGCGCTCGGTGAGCGGCGCCTCGCCGTCCATCGAGTCCCGCAGTGCGGGCAGCCTCGGCGTCGTCAGAGTGTCGGCCAGTGCTGCCACGATCTCCGGCTGGGTGGCGTCCCAGCGCAGGAACCCGCGAGCACCGCAGGCGATCGCGGCGGCGATGGAGGCGGTGTCGTCCGGCGAGCCGAAGACGATCACCACCGCCGAAGGATGGATGGCGAGCAGCCGGCGAGTCGCCTCGATGCCGCTGGTCAACGCGCGTTGGGTGCCGATCAACACCACGTCGGCGGACTGTCGGCCGTAGCGGGAGAGCAGTTCGTCACCACTGCCGACGCAGTCGATGCCGTCCACCGACGGCACCGCCCCCATCACCCTGGTCAGGCCATCGCGGGCACTCCGGCGTTCGTCGCAAATCAACACGCTGGTCACGTGATTCCCCCTGCGGACGGTGTGGATGGTTGAGTTTCCCTGCTGGTCGAACCGCCGGACCCCTGACCTACGGCGCTACGACAATACGGCCCCAAAAGAGGATGCTTCGGACAAAATCGCGCGATCGATGCACGTGACACTGCGGAGAGTAGTCGTCTACCCACGTATCCGCCACTGTCCGACACCGAAAATAGATTCCTCGGTGGTGTGAGCGATGACACATTCGGCAGGCTGTATGGTGGTCGATCCGGCGGGTGCCGGGACCGGAAAAAAGTCGTCATCAAGATCGACAAAATTCGTGATCAAGCTCTTGTCGAAGGAGCTGAAGCGATCTAGTGTCTGGAGATCAACAGCGCTTGGATCAGCGCGGATCCGGCCAGAACGCGGCAACCTACGAGGGGATTTACTCGCCAGCTCGGCGAGCAGGACCCCGGTTTGGTTCGTTCGCGGTGTCGACCGCGCCCAGATCCCAGGCACTGTCGCAATACCCGGGTTCCGATCTGCACAGATCGGATCTCGGCGGCTCAGGTCGAAACGGCGCACGTTGGCCCAGCACCTCTGGGAATTGCGCCGATTCGCCCCGGGCCGGTCAATGCGGCGCTGATTTCGACGGCGCCGATTCCTATAGAGGGGATCGATGTGGCGGACACCAGGCGCCTTCCCGGCCCGAACGCTGACCTGTGGGACTGGCAGTTGCACGCAGCCTGTCGCGGGATGGCCAGTTCGTTCTTCTTCCACCCGGAGGGGGAACGCGGACCAGCAAGGGCCAGACGGGAAGCGCAGGCCAAGGCCGTGTGCTTCGAATGTCCGGCGATGGCGGCCTGCCGGGCTCACGCGCTCCAGGTCCATGAGCCCTACGGCATCTGGGGCGGCCTCTCCGAGGGCGAACGTGCGCAAATGCTCACGCTTTCCGCGGCGCACTGACGCTGCGCCGTCGCTTGGCCTTGGGTAATTCGCCCGAACGGTGGCGTGCGCCGCAGTCGGGTGGCGGTGGGCGACCATCCACCCATCCGGCGAGGTCGACCCTCCCGCAACTGCGGTACGTGTCTTGACCTGCGGCACAACACCACCCGAATGAGTCCAACGTTGTCGTCCGGACGGCGGCAGTTGCTCGTGTCGGGTCCGCGCAGGGACCACTGTTGAGCGCGCCATCACTCGATCGTAGTGGTCCGATCGGCTATCTGCGCACCTTTGGCAGATATGACTGCTGCACGCAGTGATCGGCCCGTGACCTTTCCGTCGTCTGCCAAGGTCGACAACGAGATCAATCCGCTCAAATCAGACCGTTCCCGGCGCAGATCGACCAAGCGGGTGGCCACCAATGGTGGCCACCCGCCTGACGATCGACTCGCCACCAAGATCAGTGGCTGTGCAGGGTCAGTGGCTGTGACCGTGATGCCCGTGCGCCGCCTCCGGCTCGGGCGCCTTGATGTCGGAGACGGTGGACTCGGTGGTCAGCACCATCCCGGCGATCGAGGCCGCGTTGGAGACCGCCGACTTGGTCACCTTGACCGGGTCGATGATGCCGGCCTTGACCATGTCGACATAGACGCCCTCTGCCGCGTCGTAGCCGTGCCCGATCGGCAGCTCAGCGATCTTGTTGACCACCACGGCGCCCTCCTCGCCGCCGTTCGCGGCGATCCAGAACGCCGGCGAGGTCAGTGCCCGGCGGACGATGGCGACACCGGTCGCCTCGTCCCCGGTGAGCTCGGCCTGCAAGTCGGCCAGCTTCGCCGCGGCGTGCACCAACGCCGAACCGCCGCCCGCGATGATCCCCTCGGCAACGGCGGCCTTCGTCGCGTTCACGGCGTCCTCGATGCGGTGCTTGCGCTCCTTGGCCTCGATCTCGGTGGCGGCGCCGACCTTGATCACCGCAACACCGCCGGCCAGCTTCGCCAGCCGTTCCTGCAGCTTCTCCCGGTCCCAATCGGAATCGGTGCTCTCGATGTCCGCCCGCAGCTGCGCGGCGCGCTCCGCTACCGCCGACTTGGAGCCGCCGCCATCGACGATCGTGGTGTCGTCCTTGGTGACGGTGACCCGCCGGGCGCTGCCCAGCACCTCGAGCCCGACCTCGGCCAGCTTCAGGCCGACCTCGGAAGAGACCACCTCCGCACCGGTCACGATGGCCAGATCCTGGGTGAAGGCCTTGCGGCGGTCGCCGAAGAACGGCGACTTGACCGCGACGACGACGAAGGTCTTCCGGATGGCATTGACGACCAGGGTCGACAGCGCCTCGCCCTCGACGTCCTCGGCCACGATCAGCAGCGGCTTCTTGCTCTCCAGCACCTTCTCCAGCAGCGGCAGCAGGTCGGCCAGCGCCGAGATCTTCTCCCGAACCAGGAGCACGAGGGCGTCCTCCAGGACTGCCTCGCCGGCCTCCGGGTCGGTCGCGAAGTACGGAGAGATGTAGCCCTTGTCGAACTGCACGCCGTCGGTGTACTCGAGCTCGGTGGTCAGCCCGGAGTGTTCCTCGACCGACACCACACCGTCGGCGCCGACCTTCTGCAACGCGTCACCGAGCAGATCGCCGATCAGCTCGTCGCGCGATGCGATGGTGCCGACCTGCGCGATGGCGGCGCGGTCGCCGGCGACCGGGGTGGCCCATTCGGTCAGCAATTCGTTGACCCGGTCGGCCGCCTGGGTGATGCCCGACCGCAGCGCCATCGGATTTGCGCCGGCCGTCACATTGCGGATTCCCTCGGCGATGATCGCCTGGGTGAGAATGGTCGCCGTGGTGGTGCCGTCACCGGCGACGTCATTGGTCTTGGTCGCGGCCGTCTTGGCCAACTGGGCGCCCATGTTTTCCTGCGGGTCGTCCAGTTCGATGTCCCGGGCGATCGTGACACCGTCGTTGGTGATGGTCGGGCCGCCGAACTTCTTGTCCAGCACCACGTACCGGCCACGCGGGCCGAGGGTGACCTTGACCGCGTCGGCCAACTTATCCACGCCGCGCTGCAGCGCGGACCTGGCCTGCGTATCGAAGCTGATCTGCTTCGCCATGTGTTGTCCAGTCCTTAAAACAATCAGCGGGATAATTGGGTCCGGAATGTGGTTCGGACCTGGGTTGAATCTCTTGGGTCGGCCGGGGGCAGTCCATTTCGCGCTGGGCGCGATCGAACCTCCGGACTGGCTTACCCCGGTACAACCGTGCCCCGACCGCCCGCGGGTGCGGGCCGCCGGGGCACGGATACTGCCTTGTCAGGCCGGTGCGAACGCCGGAAACCCTCGGACTACGAAGGCCCGGCGCGCCCGGCCGATGTCACTTTGCGACCTTGGCCAGCACGTCACGTGCGGACAGGAGCAGGTACTCCTTGCCGGCGTACTTGACCTCGGTGCCGCCGTACTTCGAGTAGATGACGACATCGCCTTCAACGACATCAATCGGAATCCGCTTACCGTTGTCGTCGTAACGACCCGGTCCGACGGCCAAGACCTTGCCCTCCTGGGGCTTCTCCTTGGCGGTGTCGGGGATGACGATGCCGGACGCGGTCGTCGTCTCGGCCTCATTGGCCTCAACGAGGATCTTGTCCTCGAGCGGCTGGATGTTCACGCTCGCCACGGTGTGACCTCCCCCTTCTGGGGTTCGATTCTGCGGCAGCAACCTCGCGGCAGCTGCCAAGTGGTTGTCTGGATTGCCCGGCGCGGATCAGGCCCGTCGTCGCGGGAGCCGGACCGTCACTGTGCCGTTCGACTAGCACTCTAGCCATGCGAGTGCCAGGTCTCAACCACAGGGCCCGGATTGGCACCGGTCGCCGGCGACGAATCCTTGGCCGCAGCGTCCCGGACACGTCCCCCAGGCCGCTCAACCGGATGACGCGTCGGCCAATCCATCCCGGAGCCGGTGTACCGCGGCCAGCGCGGGCTTCAAGGTCCCGGCTCGCAGGTGAGCGGAATACCACTCGTTATCCAAATTCAGCTCGATCCGGGCCAGCGCGGCCGAAGCAGCGAGCCCGCGCCCGGGCGTCAGATCGGTGTCCACGTTGTGCAACCAGGCGCGCAGGCCCTGCTCGTCCTGGGCTCCGTCCAGCAGGGTGGGCTCGTACTCCGTCAGCAACAGCGCAATCGCGGCGATCGCCGCGTCGACCTGATCCGACGGCAGTCTCGACCCCGATGAGGTGACCGCACGGATCGCGGCGGACAACCGGTCCCCGGTCCGGCCGTCCGTGGCCTGCCGGAGGTCGACCAACAGCCGCGCCGCGGCCTCGCTCGCCAGGTAGGGGTTCGCATCGTGCGCAGTCGGGGCGGTCATCAGGGCTCCCTCGCATTCAGGGGACCGATTTTCCAGGTCGCAACGCGGGTTCCGACGGTGGCCCCGAACCCAGAGTAAGCCCCTGCGCTGCCGGCACCCGTCCGCGAGAAAATCCTCCTTCGCTGAGGGTTATTCACGGGCCGATCCGGAGAGCACGGGCCGGAGGCTCGTGCGAGCGATCGGCGTAGGGAAGGGCGTTGGTGACAGCAATGCAGTCCGTGAATAACCCGATTACTGGATAGGACACGCAGCTTCCGGACGAGCAGGATGCGGCGGTCGTCAGCTCGTCGTGGTCGCCTCCCGGACGGCGGCCGCCACGGCCGGCGCAACGTCCGGGTCGAACACCGACGGGACGATGTAGTTCGCGTTCAACTCGCCCGGCTTGACGCAGTCGGCGATCGCGGTGGCCGCGGCCAGCAGGCAATCGTCGGTGATCTCGCTCGCGCCGGAATCGAGCATGCCGCGGAAGAATCCGGGGAACGCCAGCACGTTGTTGATCTGGTTCGGGTAGTCCGACCGGCCGGTGGCGACGATCGCCGCGTGCTTGCTGGCCGCGAACGGATCGACCTCGGGGTCGGGGTTGGCCAGCGCGAACACGATGGCGTCCGACGCCATCTGTGCGATGTCGTCTCCGGTGAGCAGGTTGGGGGCGGACACCCCGATGAAAACGTCGGCGCCGACCAGCATTTCCGCCAGGGTGCCCTGCGCGCCGCGAGGGTTCGTGGTGTCCGCGATCCACCTGCGGTACTCGTCCAGGTTGGGGTTGTCGGGCCGGATGGCGCCGTTGCGATCGCAGCCGATGATGTCGCTGAAGCCCTGGTGATGCAGCAGTTGGATGATCGCCCGCCCGGCGGCGCCGACCCCGCTGACCACGACCCGGACGTCCTTCGGTTCCTTCTTGACCACCCGCAGCGCATTGGTCAGCGCGGCCAGCACGACGATCGCGGTGCCGTGCTGGTCGTCATGGAAGACCGGAATGTCGAGCAGGTCCCGCAGCCGCCGTTCGATCTCGAAGCACCGGGGTGCCGCAATGTCCTCGAGGTTGATGCCGCCGTAGCCGGGTGCGATGCAACGGACGATTTCCACGATCAGATCCGTGTCCTGGGTGTCCAGCACCACCGGCCAGGCGTCGACGCCGCCGAACTGCTTGAACAGCGCGGCCTTTCCCTCCATCACCGGCATCGCGGCGGCGGGCCCGATGTTGCCAAGGCCCAGCACTGCCGACCCGTCGGTGACCACCGCGACGGTGTTCCGCTTGATCGTCAACCGGCGGGCGTCGGCCGGGTTCTTCGCGATGGCCAGGCAGACCCGGGCCACCCCCGGGGTGTACGCGCGGGACAGATCGTCCCGGTGCTTGAGCGGCACCTTGGGCACCACCTCGATCTTGCCGCCCAGGTGCAGCAGGAAGGTCCGGTCGCTGACCTTGCGGACCCGCACCCCCGGCAGATCCTCGATGGACTTGGTGACCTCGTCGGCGTGGTTCGCGTCGACCGCGTCGCAGGTCACGTCCACCACGATCAGGTCCGGGCCGGATTCGACGACGTCCAGTGCGGTCAGCGCTCCGCCGGCCGTCATCACCGCCGCGGCCAGGTCGGCCGTTGCGCCGATCGCGGACGGCGCCTCCACCCGAACGGTGATCGAATATCCGGGACTCGTCGTGGCCATCGCGGTTCCTTTCCAGGGCAGGCGCGGACGTCGGTGTCCGCACTGCGACAACCAGCCTGGCACGGTCTGCCGCGGGTGGCCGGGTAAGGCCGGCTGGCCGGGCCAGATCTCGACGGCTGCCGACTGCCACCGGATCAGGGATTTTCGCCGATTCCCAGCCCGGTTTCCCTGATGTGGTGGCACTCGGCAGGCGCGCTCGGCAGTGCGGACCGAGCCGCCCGCACATGAGGCCCTCGCTGCTACGCCTGCTCTAAACGCTCGGCTACCTGCAGTCCGCGGAAGAGGGTTGCGATCAGCTCGCCGTAGGCCTGCTCCGCGTCCGGCACCTGCAGCATGCCCTTGATCTCCAGCTGGACGGCGCCGTGCACGCAGCTCCAGATCTGTTGTGCGACCTGCACCGGGTCGCCCTCCGCGAGCACACCGCCGACCATCCCGTACTGAACGTGACCGACGAGTTCGTCGAAGGTCGCGGTGGCGAGCTGCTCGACAGTCGGCGAGGTCGTCTCCTGGTGAATCGCGTCGTCGAACATGGCCAGGTAGTGCGCCGGATGGGCGAGCGCGAATTCGCGGTACCGCCGGCCGCTTTCGGCCAATCGCCGCACCGGGTCGGTCTCGCCGTGCGGGGCGATCGCATCGCGCAGCCCGATGAACCCGCGGGAGAGCAATTCGTCAACCAGACCGTCCTTGCCGCCGAACCGGTTGTAGACGCCCATCGGCGCGACGCCGGCCTCGGCGGCGACCGCCCGAACGGTGACCGCCTCGGGGCCGTCGCGAACCAGCACCCGTTCGGCCGCATCGATCAGCGCGGCCTCGATATCGCGACTCGGGGTCCTTGCCGTTGCAGCCATGGCCGTGATTGTGCACGTTGCGGTGCTGCTGATCGGCCACCCTCCCGGCCAGCGTGCGCCTCGCGGACGGCTCTCCGTTCGGGCCACTTGGCACACTCCCAGGTTCATGGTAGAACGATGTTCTGTAGATATAGTACGACGTTCTATTGAGGAGAACCCTGATGGCCACGGCTTCCGAGACAGCTGCGTTCGCTCGCGTCGAGCGATCATCCGGGCCACGGCACCTGGCCGCGCCTGCGCCGGCGACCGCCCGTCGGCGCTGGTGGGCCCTGGCCGCGCTGTGCCTCGGCGTGCTGCTGGTCGGCATCGACAACACGATCGTGAACGTGGCGCTGCCCACCATCGGTCGCGACCTGGACGCGAGCACCAGCGACCTGCAGTGGGTGGTGGACGGCTACACGCTGGTCTTCGCGACGCTGCTGCTGCTGGCCGGACATCTAGGTGACCGGTTCGGCCGACGGCGGATGCTGCTGACCGGACTGGCGCTGTTCGCCCTGACCTCGATCGCCGCGTCGATGGCCACCAGCACGACCGGCTTGATCGCCGGCCGCGCCGCGATGGGGGTCGGTGCCGCGCTGATCTTCCCGGCCACCCTGGCGCTGCTGGTGTCGCTGTTCCCCGATCGCAAGGAACGCGCGGCGGCGATCGGCATCTGGTCCGGAGTGACGGGTCTGTCCGTCGCGCTCGGTCCGATCGGCGGCGGATTGCTGGTCGAGCATTTCAGCTGGTCGGCGGTGTTCCTGGTGAACGTGCCGCTGGCCGCATTGGCGATCGTCGCGATCCGCCTGCTCGTCCGCGAGTCGCGGGACCCGAAGCCGGGGCGGTTCGACCCGCTCGGCGCCGTCGGGTCGATGGCCGGCGTCGGGCTGCTGGTCTGGACGATCATCGAGGCGCCGGCGCACGGCTGGGGATCGGCGGTCACCATCGGCGGCCTGGTCGGATCCGCAGTCTTGCTGGCCGGTTTCGTGTGGTGGGAGGTGCGTCGGGCCGATCCGCTGTTCGACGTCACCCTGTTCGCGAATGCGCGCTTCTCGGCGGCCAGCGGGGCGATCGCGGCCGCGTTCTTCGGCCTGTTCGGATTCATCTTCCTGATCACCCAGTACTTCCAGGTGGTGCGCGGCTACGGGGTGCTCGAGGCCGGGGTGGCCACCCTGCCGTTCGCGGTGGTGATCGGGTCGCTGTCGCCCGTCGCGATCATCCTGATGAAGCGGTTCGGCACCACCGCGGTCGTCACCGCGGGGTTGGCGCTGATGAGCAGCGGGTTCGTGCTGGCCGCCGGATCGGACGTCGACTCCGCCTACTGGGGCAGGATTGTCGGGTCGATGGTGTTGATGGCCAGCGGGCTCGCGCTGACCTCCGGGCCGGCCACCGAGGCGATCATGGGTGCGCTCCCGGCCGGCCGGGTCGGCGCCGGATCTGCGGTCAACGACACCACCAGGGAGATCGGCGGCACGCTCGGCGTCGCCATCGTCGGGTCGGTGATGAGCTCGATCTACGGCGCCCAGGTCGTGGAGAGTCTGGCGGGCACCTCGCTGTCCGCGGACGCAGTGCAGAACGCCACCCGTTCGGTGACCGCGGGATTCCAGAGCGCCGCACTCGTTCCGCCTTCCGAGGCCGGGACGGTGATCGCCGCGGTCTCGCAGGCCTTTGTCGACGGGGTGGCCGCCGGGTCCTGGGTGGCCGCCGGCGCCACGGGCATCGCGGCGGTTGCCGTGCTGCTGTTCCTACCCGCCCGGCATCGGGACCCCGTCGCCTAACCCGGCTCTCTACACACGCTGCGGCCCCCATCCGGGTGCCGCAGCGCGTGGATGGGCGACGCTCCGTGTTTGTAGAGCGCGGCCCTCAGACGAACTCGGCGCCGACGTCGGTGGCCAGCGACGCACCGAACAGCGCACCCGGCGTGTAGGCACCCGGCTGGGCCTGCCCTGCCACCAGGCGGCGAGCAACCTCGGCGGTGGCCGCCTCGGTGAAATGCTGCGCATCGCCGAGTCGTAGCCAGCCTTCGCGACTGGTGCCGTCGTTCCACTCGGCGCGGGCGTGCCCCCAGGAGAACTCCCGCGTTCGCTCGTGCACGCCGATGGGGATGCGGGCCACCCGCCCGATGGCGAAGCGGCGCAGCGCCGACCAGCGGAGCAGAACTGACAGCGCCGGGAAACACCACCCGCACGGCCGGGCCGGACGGGATCGCCGATGTCGCGGCGATGACCGAGTCGGCGTTGCTGGCCCGCCAGGCGGCGAGCAGGTCACCGGTGGGCAGGGCGGCGGTGGTGACCACGTCGCCGGCCGGGGTGGTCAGCTGTTGCCGCGCGCCGGCCACCGGGAACCGGACCAGGCGTCCGTGCTCGACGCGCCGACCGCCGTCGGGCACGCCGTCGAGCATGCTGCCGGCGAGGGCGGAGCCGATGACCCCCTTCTCGGTGGCGAGCGACGGGATCGCGTCCACCCGCACCCGGGCCGGCGCCGGCCGACCCTCGCACAGTCGGAGCACGACGCTTTCGGTGGCCAGCACGCCGAAGCCGGCGCCGGTCACCACGGTGCGGCCGTCGGCAACCGCCCGGTCGTGCCGGCTCAGGACCGCCTGGACACCGGGCAACTCGTTGCCGATGTCGACGTAGTGCGTCCCCGGAGGGCAGGCGTCGACCACCTGCGCGGAGGTGCGGGCGAACGGGCCGACCGTGTTCACCACGACCGCCGGTGCGGCCCGTCGCAACTGCGCCAGCAGCGACTCGAACGAGCCGGACACGACCTCGACACCACCCAACTCCCCCGCGATCGAGGCGAGCCGGGCCTCGTCACGTCCGGCCAGCACCACGGTGTGACCCGTCTCGGACAAGCGCCGGGCGATCCCCCGCCCCGAACGGCCGGTGGCGCCCAACACCCAGATGTCGTTACCCATGTGCTTGCCTCTCGAGAAAGTCCGTCGATCCGATGACACGTCGTGTCATCACTGTAGACCACGACGACACGACGTGTCATCACCTAGGATCGGCGCATGGGTCGCTGGGAGCCGGATGCGCGGGATCGGCTCGAGCGTGCCGCGCTGGAGCTGTTCGTCGAACGCGGCTTCGACGCCGTGACCGTCCCCGAGATCACCGCCCGCGCGGGGCTGACCACCCGCACCTTCTTCCGGCACTTCGCCGACAAACGCGAGGTGCTGTTCGCCGACGCCGACGCAGATGCCGGCCCTGGCGGCCCGCCTGGTGCTCGACGCTCCGCCCGACCTCGGGCCGATAGACATTGTGGCGCAGGGGCTACCGGTGCTGGCGTCGACGGCCTTCGAGGGCCGGCTCGAGCAACTGAAGCAACGCAAGGCCGTCATGGACGGGCACGACGGGCTGCGCGAACGCGAACTGCGCAAGATGGAAACCCTGGTCGACGCCATCGCCGAGGCGTTCCGAGGTCGCGGCGTCGACGATCTGACCGCGGCCGTGGTGGCCGAGACCGCGGTCGGCGTGGTCAAGGTAGCGCTCCGCCGATGGATCGAATCGGATGGCAAGGAACCGCTGCGCACCGTGATGACCGACTCGTTGGCCCGGATCGGCGACGCCTTCGACCGGTTCCACCAGCACCAGTGATCGGGCCGGCGTCTGGGGTCAGGACCTGACCGGGTCGCCCGCCACGTGCACGACCGACACCGGCAGGCCGGGGTCGCCGGTGAGCAGCGGGCCGGACGGGGCGCCGCCCGCGGCCACCACATGCGCGCCGACCGCCGCGATCATGGCGCCGTTGTCCGTGCACAGCCCGGGTCTCGGCACCCGAAGGGTGAGACCGGCCGCCGCGCAGCGCTCCTCGGCCAGCTGCCGCAGCCGCCGGTTGGCCGCCACACCGCCCGCGACCACCACCGTGTCGATGCCCAGATCCGTTGCGGCACGGACGGTCTTCGCGGTCAGCACATCCACCACGGCCTCCTGGAAGGACGCGCAGACATCGGGCACGTCGACCACCCGGCCGGCGCGCTCCGCGGCCTCGACGTGCCGGGCCACCGCGGTTTTCAAACCGGAGAACGAGAAGTCGTAGGGGGCGTCGCGGGGGCCGGTCAACCCACGCGGAAACCTGACGGCCAGCGGATTCCCGTCATGGGCGAGCTTGTCGATCACCGGGCCGCCGGGATAGCCGAGCCCGAGCAGGCGGGCCACCTTGTCGTACGCCTCACCGGCCGCGTCGTCGACGGTGCTGCCGAGCTCGGTGATGCTCCCGGCCAGGTCGTCGACGCGCAGCAGCTGGGTGTGCCCGCCCGAGACCAGCAGCGCCAGTGTCGGTGTCGGCAGCAAGCCGTGCTCCAGGGTGTCGGCCGCGACGTGCCCGGCGAGGTGGTTCACGCCGTAGAGCGGCACGTCCCAGGCGGCCGCGTAGGCCTTGGCGGCGGCCACACCGACGAGCAACGCGCCGGCCAGCCCGGGGCCGCAGGTCACCGCAACGGCATCGACGTCCCGATACCCCAGCCCCGCATTGCTGAACGCCGCGCGGACGGTCGACGTCATCGCCTCCAGGTGGGCGCGGGAGGCGATCTCCGGCACCACTCCACCGAACCGGGCGTGCTCGTCCTGGCTGGACGCGAGCGCGTGACCGAGCAGTTCCGGTGCCCCGTCGGTGATCCGGACCAGCCCGGCACCAGTTTCGTCGCACGAGGATTCGATGCCCAACACGATCGTGCCGACGGATTGTCGGGTCATTTCGGCCTGGCCATGGTGAACGCGTCCGCCCCGCTCTGCTCGTAATACCGCCGTCGCACCCCGAGCGTGGTGAAACCCTCGGAAACATACAGCGCGATCGCCGCGGCGTTGTCGGTCCGAACCTCCAACAGCAATCGTCGGTCCTCCGCGGCGGAGATCAACTGCCGCAACAATTTTCGCCCCAACCCGGCACCCTGCGCGGCGGGCCGGACACCGATGGTATGCACCTCGGCCTCGACGGCGGTCATGGCCATTCCGGCATAGCCATCGATCAGACCGTCCTGGTCACGGTGCACCACGTAAAAACACCCGGCCTCCAACTCGCCCGCGAACATCTGGTAGGTCCACGGGGCATCCCCGGGAAAGAGGATCTCCTCCAGCTCGACCAGGGCGGGAATGTCGGCCCAGTCGAGGATCTCCAGGCCGGGGGCGATCGGCGGCCGGTGGTGACGGTTGACCACGGGCGAGATCACCTGCCCAGCACGGACTTGCGCGCCCCGGGCTCGGTGGCGTCCGGGCGGCGCAGATACAGCGGGGTCAGCGGACCGGGCACCACGCCGGTGAGCAGCGCGACAGCGGCCCGCTCGACCAGGCCGAGACTGCCTGCGGCGCCGGCCGAGTCGAGCACGGCCGGGTCGAAGGACGGCGATCGGAACGGGTCCACCAGCGTGCTGCCCGAGCCGGTGATGAATGCGCAGGCGGCGTCGTGATCGGCCAGCAGTTGCGGCACGGCCGCGGGCGCCACCACCAGCGGGCCCAACGCCTTGCTGCCGTCGGCCCGGTAGGCCGACAGGTACACCTCGCGGCGCCGGGCGTCGGTGACCACCAGCAGCGAGCCGGGCAACGGCTCCAGCGCCCGCGCCGTGCCGTCGTGGCTCGGCACCCCGTGCACGCCGATGCCCAACCCGTCGCCGAGCGCCGCCGCGGTCGCGATCCCGACCCGCAGCCCGGTGAACGGACCTGGCCCGAGACCGACGACGACGGCCTCCAAGTCTCTGAGGCTACGGCCGGCGTCGGCCAGCGCGGCCAGGGCCAGCGGCATCAGCCGCTCGGCGTGCGCGTACGGATCGGTCACCGATTGCTCTGCCAGCAGTTGCGCCGGGCCGGCTGGCCGCGTCGCCCAGCACCGCACCCGCCTCGAGCGCCGCGATGATCTCGTGGGGTCGGCGCAGCCGCACCACACCGGCGGTCACCGATGGCGTCGACGTATCCAGGGCGAGCACCAGCACGATGAGCCATCCTACGGACGCGACGCAGCGGGGAGGCCGCACGATCGGGTCATTCGTCGTACGCCGTCGCCGGGTTGACAGACCTGGCCCGGGTCACCCACCCATGTACGGGTAGTGATTCCGGGTGGCCGGCACGAAGGTCTCCTTGATCGTCCGCGGCGACACCCAGCGCAGCAGGTTCAGGATCGACCCGGCCTTGTCGTTGGTGCCGCTGCCGCGGGCGCCGCCGAACGGCTGCTGACCGACCACGGCCCCAGATGGGCTTGTCGTTGATGTAGAAATTCCCGGCGGCGAATCGCAGGGCGTCCGTGGCGTCCGCGATGGCGGCCCGATCGGCCGCGATGATCGACCCGGTCAGCCCGTACGGCCCGGCCGCCGCGGACCGGTGCATAACGTCGGAGAAATCTTCGTCGTCATAGACCAGCACGCCCAGGATCGGCCCGAAGTATTCCTTGGTGAAGACCTCATGATCGGGATTGTCGGCCTGGACAATGGTCGGGCGGACAAAGTACCCCTCGCTGTCGTCAACCTTGCCGCCCGCCAGAATGTCCACGCCGTTCTCCCCCTTGACCCGATCGATCACGCCACTGAGCCTGGCGAAACTCCGATCGTCGATGACGGCCCCCATGAAGGTCGTCAGATCCGTCACGTCACCGACCCGCAGGCTCTCGACCTCGCCGATCAGGTCGTCACGCATCCGCGACCAGACCGACCGCGGCACATAGGCCCGGGACGCGGCCGAGCACTTCTGCCCCTGGTACTCGAAGGCACCGCGGAGCAACGCCACCCGCAGCACGTCCGGGTCCGCGGACGGATGCGCCAGCACGAAGTCCTTCCCGCCGGTCTCCCCCACCAGCCGCGGGATAGCTGTGATAGGCGCTCAGGTTCTGTCCGACGGCGCTCCACAGATTGCCGAAAACCGCGGTGGAGCCGGTGAAGTGGATGCCGGCCAGGGCGGGATCGGGAACCGCCACCTCGCTGACCGCGGCGCCGTGCCCGGTCACCATGTTGATCACCCCGGGCGGCAGGCCGGCGGCCTCCAGCAGCGCCATCGTGTAGTGCGCCGAGAGCTGCTGTGTCGGTGAAGGTTTCCAGACCACGGTGTTACCCATCAGGGCCGGCGCGGTGGGCAGGTTGCCGGCGATGGCGGTGAAGTTGAACGGCGTGATGGCCAGCACGAAACCTTCCAGCGGCCGGTGATCCATCCGGTTCCACACCCCAGGGCCGCTGACCGGCTGGTCCTGCAGGATCTGCCGGGCGAAACCGACGTTGTACCGCCAGAAGTCGGCCATTTCGCAGGCCGAGTCGATTTCGGCCTGGTAGGCGGTCTTGCTCTGCCCGAGCATGGTGGCGGCGTTCAGGGTTGCCCGCCACGGTCCGGCGAGCAGGTCGGCGGCCTTGAGGAAGATCGCGGCCCGATCGTCGAAGGACATCCGGCGCCAGGCCGGTGCCGCCGCCTTGGCCGCCGCGACCGCGTCCCTGACGTCGGTCGCTGGTGGCGTCCGACAGGGTGCCGAGGACGGCAGCGTGCCGGTGCGGCTGGACCACGTCGATCGGTGCGCCGCCACCCATTCGGCGTTCCCCACCGATCGCCATGGTCAGGTCGATCCGCTCGGCGGCCATTTCCTTGAGCCGCGACTCCAGCTCGAACCGTTCGGCGCTGCCCGGTGCGTAGTCCAGGACCTTTTCGTTCAGCGCTTGCGGGGGTGTTGTCAGTGCATCCAACATGTTTCGCTCCATTCGAGGTGCCGTGCAGGAATCGATTCGCCGCTCTGCTGTTCGTGGCCCAAGAGGGTGCAGGAGTGGCGAATCGATCGAGTTCCGGCGCAGTTACTTGCCGACCAGCGACCGCAGGAAGAACAGCAGGTTCGCCGGGCGTTCGGCCATCCGGCGCATCAGGTACGGGTACCAGGCCGAGCCGAACGGGATGTAGACCCGGACCCGGTAACCGTCCTGCACCAACGAACGTTGCAGATCTCGCCGGATGCCGTACAGCATCTGGAATTCGAAGTCGCCCTTGTCCCGGCCGGCCGCCGCGGCGGCCTGCTTGGCGTAGTCGATGCAGTCGTCGTCATGGGTACCGAACGCAGGGTCGACGCCGCGGGAGAACAGCCAGTTCGTCAGCATGCGGTACTGCTCGAGCACCGCGGACCGCGACTGCAGGGCCTTCTCGGCCGGCTCGGCGTAGGCGCCCTTGACCAGCCGGACGCGGGGCTTGGCGCTCGACATGGAGTCCAGGTCGGCGGGTGTGCGGTGCAGGCAGGCCTGCATGGCCAGGCGGGTGTCCGGGTGCGCATCCGTGACCTGGGTGAAGACCTGGAGGGTGGCGTCGACGATCTCGCTCTGCTCCATGTCCACCTCGACCCCAACGCCGAGGTCGGACGCATACTCCAAGACCTGCAACAGGTTTGCCAGGCACGCGTCCTGGTCGACGAGCAGTCCCAGCTGGGAGAGCTTGAGCGAGACCGACGCGTCGATGCCGCGGTCGGCGATCTGGGTGATGGCGTGCTGGTACTGACCGGTGGCCGTGGTCGCGCCGGCAAGGTCGGTGACGCCCTCGCCCAGCAGATCGAGAATGCCGCTGATGCCGTGCTTGTTCAAGTCCACCGCGGCGTTGATCGCGTCCGTGAGCTGGGCGCCCGCGACGAACCGCTGCACCGTGTTGGTGGTCAGCCGGTTACCGCTGACGATCTTCTCCAGCTTTTTGTTGTCGGCGGCCCAGAGGATGAGCTTGTTGACCATGTGCACTCCGTTTTCGTGATCTCTTGGCAGAATTCAGCGGATCGGCGAGTCCGGATCCCGTCCTGCGAACCTCGCGCGGCCAGCGGTTGTCACTGGATGTAGTTGATATGAGACACCCCGCACACACCACCGGGCAATGTACATTTGTCGCAGTATTGGCAGGATTCGATCAGACATTTGTCCGCAGGAGGCGATGGCGGTGCGACCCGAGCTGCAGGAGATCGCGGACGAGGCGTCCAGGATCCTCGACGCCGACGTCACCGTCGAGGATCGGGAGTTCAACCTGGTGGCGTTCGGTACGCAACGCGACGACGTCGACGCCATCCGGCTGGAATCCATCCTGCGCCGGCACTCGACCCATCAGGTGCGGGAGTGGTTCGAGCAGTTCGGCATCGCCAGCAGTCCCC
This sequence comes from uncultured Actinomycetota bacterium, assembly GCA_963695045.1. GTDB lineage: Bacteria > Actinomycetota > Actinomycetes > Mycobacteriales > Nakamurellaceae > Nakamurella. Next base: position 423,525 of record CAVOFW010000008.1, on the reverse strand, counting down.
GACCGATCCGCACGCCGGCCGACGCAGTCGCGGGGATCCGGTCACGGCTGTGCGTCCCGGCCCGCTGGCGGGGCGTCACCTACGGCTACATCTGGGCCATCCACGACACCGTGACCGTCGACGATCCAGCCGTCGTACTCGTCGAACAGCTGGCCGAGCATGCCGCCGCCTATCTGGCGCAATTCAACCGGCAGCGGGAGGACGACTCGCTGGCCGTGACGGATCTGCTGTCCAGCGACGCCGACACCGTGCGGCGGTCGACGCTCTGGGTGGTCGACCGTGGCCTGATCGCCAGGCGCACCCCGGTGGTCGCCGTGGTCGTCGGCGGCTGGGGTGCGTTCGAGGCCGGCGACGCCCTGATCCCGAACCTCTGGGCACTGCCCAGGACGGTGCTCGCCGATTCGGGCCACACCAGCACGACCCTGCTGGTCCCGCTGCGCAGCACCGAGGACCTCACCCCCGCCCTGGAGGCGGCCGAGCTCACCCGCAAGCTCTACTCCGACGCGGCGCCACCTGACTGGGACGGTCAGCTGGTCGCGGGCGTCGGCGACCCACGCTCGGACATCGGCGCCGTCCGCGATTCCTGGCTGGAGGCTCGGCTGGCGGCGCGGGTGGCGGCGGCCGTGCCTGCAGTCCGGCCGATCGCCCGTTGGGCGGAGCTCGGCGTCTACCGGCTGCTCGCCGCGCTACCCGACCCCGATCTGGCGCAGCTGCTGCTGGACGCACCGGTGCGCCGGCTGCTGGACTCGCCGGACCTCGCCGACACCGTCCGCGCCTACCTCGACCGGGCCGGCAACATTGCGCAGACGGCCGCCGCGCTGCACGTTCATCGCCAGACGCTCTATGCCCGGCTCGGCAAGGCGGAACAGCTCACCGGCTTGTCGCTGGACAGCGGGCACGATCGGCTCCGGCTGCACCTCGGTCTGATCATCGCCCCGCTGCTGAACGAGCAGGACGGCTGACGCCCGGCCGATAGGCTGAGCGCTCCGGCAGCTCGGATCGCCAGGTCCGCAACGACCGGTTCGTACCGTCAGCCAGGAGGTGACCGTGTCGGGACAGGTCACCCTCGCCGACGTCGCCCGCTGGGCCGGCGTCTCACTGGCCACCGCTTCCAGGGCCCTGCACGGTGGGGCCGGCCGCACCGTCGGACCTGAACTGCGGGCCAGGGTCCGGGCGGCCGCGGCCGAGCTCAACTACTCCCCCAACGCCAACGCGCGCGCGGTGGTGCGCGGCACCACCAGCACGGTGGGGCTGATCGTGCACGACATCGCAGACCCGTCCGCCGCGTCACTGGCGTCCGGCGTGATGGCCGCCGCCGCGGAACGGGACCTGATCGTCACCATCGCGTCCACCCTGTCCGATCCGTTCACCGAGATCCGGCACGTCGAGGCGCTGCGCAGCCAACGGGCGAAGGCGGTCATCCTGGCCGGATCCCGCTTCAACGACGTCGAGTCCGCCGAGCGGTTGGCCGAGGAACTGGTCGGCTTCTCCGTCGGCGGCGGCCATGTCGCCGTGATCGGTCAGCACACCCTGCCGCTGAACACGATCGTCATCGACAACGTCGGTGGCGCAAGCCGTTTGGCGCTCGCCCTGGTGTCACTCGGGTATCGCCGGTTCGCCGTGCTGACCGGCCCGGAGACGCTGATCACCTCGGAGGACAGGGTCACCGGATTTCGCCAGGGGCTGGTTTCCGCCGGCCTCGAACTGCCCGAGGAGAACACCATCGAGGCGCAGTTCAGCCGGGACGGCGGGTACGTCGCGATGACCGAATTGCTGGATCGGGAGATCGATGTCGACGTGGTGTTCGCGGTCAACGACGTGATGGCCGTTGGTGCCACGGCGGCGCTGCGCGACCAGGGCTACCGGGTGCCGCGGGACATGGCGGTGGCCGGGTTCGACGACATCCCCACCCTCCGGGACGTCCGGCCGGCTTTGACGACGGTGCGACTCCCGTTGGTGGACCTGGGGCGTCGCGCTCTGGTGATGGCGCTCGACGGGCCGGCCGCGGACGGTGACGCGGAAGGTGATCAGGTGGTGGTTTCGGTCGCCGGTGAAGTGGTGGTGCGAGAGAGCACGCCACCGCGACGTGGGTGACCTGGGCGTTCGGCGTTGACCTGTGAGAGTTCTGTAATGGCTTGGCCCTTGATCGGTACTCAGCTCTCACGGTGTGCTTGAGCCGCCCCCCGAACCCACCGCGGTGTGCGCCGCGAACCTGGAGCCGTGTGATGACCGATCTGGATACTCGAGCGCCGAGCCCGCGCAGCCGGCGCAAGCCGATCCTGGTGACCGTTGCCGTGGTGGTCGTCATCGGCGTTGCGGTTGGCCTCGCGCTGTTTCAGCCCTGGAAGATCTTCACCCGCAGCACCGTGGACGAGGCGTTGCCGGTGGCCGTGACCGCTGCTGCCGGTTCAGCGAGTGGGCCGACGACGGTCGCCGTGCCCGGGTCGGTGGTCGCCTCCGCACCGGCGGTGGCATCCCCGCCTGCGGAGGAACCAGCGACCGAGATTGCGCCGGCACCGGCGGCCGTACCCGGGCCGGTCCCTGCCGAGCCGGTGGTGCTGGCGTCCGGTTCATTCGTCGACGGCGAGCACTCGACGTCCGGCCGCGCGAGCGTCCTGCAGCTGCCCGACGGCTCGAGATTTGTTCGGCTGGAGGACTTCTCGACCAGTGACGGCCCCGATGTGCATGTCTGGATCACCGACCAGCAGGCGGGCGGTGACGATTGGGGCAAGTACGACGACGGGCGCTACCTCGAACTCGGCGGCCTCAAGGGCACCGACGGCAACCAGAACTACGCCATCCCGGCCGACGCTGACCTGGCCGGCCTGACGTCGGTGATCATCTGGTGCGATCGGTTCAACGTTGCGTTCGGCTCCGCACCGGTCACGCTGTAGCGCCGGTGGATGGTTGCTTGTCGACGGGCCCGGATGGCCGACATCGTGTGGGAATTTGCTGCTGTGGACCGATCTTTCCTTCACGCTCTGGTCGATCTGCCCGATTCGGTGGGGACGACTAGAGTCCTTCTCCGTGGCGCTGCGCGTGGTCTTCGCGGAGGACAACTACCTCGTCCGGGAGGGCACGTCCGCGCTGCTTGCCGAGGTCGACGAGATCGACCTGGTCGGCGTCGTCGAGGACCCGAACTCGCTGCTGAAGTCCGTCGCGGAACTTGCAACCCGACGCCGTGCTCACCGACATCCGGATGCCGCCGACGTTCACCTCCGAAGGCATCGACGCGGCCAAACGGATCCGCATCGACCACCCGACAGTGGGTGTGGTGGTGCTGTCCCAGTACGCCGAGGACGACCTGGCCTTCGAATTGCTGTCCGATGGTGTCGCCGGCCTGGGATACCTGCTCAAGGAACGCATCTCGCAGGTCGACGAGCTGGTTCGGGCGCTGCAGGAGGTCTGCCGGGGCGGGTCCGCACTGGACCCCAAGATCGTCGAGGGGCTGATGTCCCGGCGCTCGCGGGAGGCGAAATCACCGCTGCATGCGCTGACCGAACGGGAACGGGACGTGCTGGCCGAGATGGCCGCCGGCCGGAACAACGCCGCGATCGCCAAGACCCTGTTCCTCAGCGACCGGGCCGTCGAGAAGCACATCGGCGTGGTGTTCCAGAAGCTCGGGCTGATCGACGAGGGCGAGGTCAACCGGCGGGTGATGGCCGTCCTGGCGTTCCTGGAGGCCAGCCACCCCGGCCGTTAGCGCTATCCCTGCTCACCGGTCTTGAAGTCCTCCGGGTTGAACTCCTTCCGCTCCACCAGCACCAGCCAGTTGCCGGAGTTGTCCCGGAACACCGCCTCGACGCCGTAGGGCCGGTCGGCCGGCTCCTGCAGGAACGTCACGCCCTTCTCGACGAGTTCCTGATGGGTCTTACGGCAGTCGTCGACCCGCAGACCGAGGCCGCCCATCTGCCCCTTCTCCAGTTGACGCCGGACGAACGCCGCGGCCTCCTCGTCCAGCGGCGGCCCCGGCAGCATCAGCGTGACCTCGAGTTCCGGCTGGTTCGGATGATTGACCGTCAGCCACCGGTAGTTCGGACCCATCGTGACATCGGTGTTGGGCGTGAAACCCAGGACGTCGACATAGAAGTCGCGGGCGACGTCCTGGTCGAGGCAGTAGACGGTGACCAGGGAGATGTTGGTGATCATTGCTCGACCGTAGGACGATCTTCGGCGGAACGCTTCTCCCGAATTGCGCGATCCGGCGACGGGTCAGGGCGCCAAAACTCCCGTACTGCCGGTGACACCCGGATCCAGCACCCCGCACATGAACAGGAAGCACCCCGGCACCCGCGGTCCGCCGGCGGCGGCCCAGCGGTTGCGATACGCCGTTGGTGTCTCGCCGACCAGCTGGCTGAACCGGGAGGAGAACGATCCGAGGCTGGAAAATCCGACTGCCATGCAGATCTCGGTCACGGTCAGGTTGGCCGACCGCAGCAGATCCTGGGCCCGCTCGATCCGCCGCCGGGTCAGGTACCGCATCGGCGTCTCGCCGTAGACCGCCGCGAAGCAGCGGGTGAAATGGAACTTCGAGACGCCGGCGACGGCGGCCAGCGCATCAAGGTCGAGCGGCAGTCCCCATTGCAGGTCAACGTGATCGCGGGCTCGACGCAGGTGCGGCAGGAGTTCGACCGCAACTTTCGCGGTGCTCGTCATCTGGCTATCGCCTTGGCTGTGAGGTGTTACCGAGTTGTTCGTCGAGGGCGTCGATGGCTGCGACGGTGAGGCTGAGCCGGATGTGCTGGCGCATCAGTTCGGCGACACCGGGTGCATCGCCGTCGATGATCATCTCCATCATCTTGCGGTGTTCGGCGAAGTCGCGCTCCCGGTTCTCGGCGCCGGAGGGCAGCAGCAGCCCCAGCCGGCGGTAACGGTCGGACTTGTCCCACAGGCCGTCGAGCATGCCGATCAGGTTGTCGTTGTGTGACGCCACATAGATGGCCCGGTGGAACGCGGAATGGGCAAGCAGCCCCTTCTCCCCCCAGGTGCGGGTCACCGGGACGAGGTGTTTGGCGGCGCTGCGCAAGGTAGTGATGTCGGCGTCGGTGCGCCGCTGGGCGGCGAGCTCGGCGGCCGTTGGGTCCAGGGCCATCCGGATCTCGAACAGCTCGCGGGCCTCGGTGGCGTTCAGCGGGGTCACCCGGGTGTTCTTGTGCACGTCGATGTCGATCAGTCCTTCACCGCGGAGCCGGCGCAGTGCTTCCCGCAGCGGGGTGATGCTCATGCCCATCGAATCCGACAGTGAGTACTGATCCAGCACGGATCCGGGGGCGAGTTCGCCGGCCAGGATGCGCCGCCGGACCTCGGCGTACGCGGCGTCGCTCTTGGTGGAAAAAATGTTCGGCGCGGACACGGTTGCCCCCTTGTGCTCGGAGACTTCTTATAATACCGTCCTTCATATCTTATAAGTTACAAGCTCATGGAGGCAGTCATGAAGATCGTGTCGGTGCATGAGGGAATCGTCCCCATCAGCTCGTCCATCCGGAACGCCTGGATCGACTTCAGCTCGATGGACTGCTCGATCGTCGCGGTGGTCAGCGACGTGATCGTGGACGGCAAACCCCTTGTCGGGTACGGGTTCAACTCGAACGGCCGGTACTCCGCGGGTGACATCCTGCGGCGCCGGATCATCCCCCGGCTGCTGGCCGCCCCAGCGGAGGAGATCCTGAACGAGGACGGCACCAACTTCGATCCCACCAAGGCGTGGGACTTCCTGATGCGCAACGAGAAGCCCGGCGGCCACGGCGAACGCTCCGTCGCGGTCGGCGTCATCGACATGGCACTGTTCGACCTTGCCGCGAAGGTCGCCGGCCAACCGCTCTACCGGTTCCTGTCCGACAAGTACGGCGACGGGCAGCCCGACGACTCGGTGTTCGTCTACGCCGCCGGCGGCTACTACGCCCCGGACAAGGGCCTGCCGGAGCTGCAGGACGAGATGCGCAGATTCCTCGACCTGGGCTACCGGGTGGTGAAGATGAAGATCGGCGGCGCACCGCTGAGCGAGGACCTCAAGCGCATCGAGTCCGTGCTCGACGTCCTCGGAGGTGACGGCCAGCGGCTCGCCGTCGACGTCAACGGCCGGTTCGACCTGTCGGAGGCCCTGGAGTACGCGAAGGCCATCGAGCCCTACGACCTGTTCTGGTACGAGGAGATCGGCGACCCGCTGGACTACGCGCTGAACGCGACCGTGTCCGAGCACTACAAGGGCCGCATCGCCACCGGGGAGAACCTGTTCTCCCTGCAGGACGCCCGGAACCTGGTCCGCTACGGCGGGATGCGCCCGGACCGGGACATCATCCAGGTCGACCCGGCGCTGAGCTACGGGCTCACCGAGTACCTGCGGATCCAGGACATGCTGCGCCAGCACGGTTGGTCCTCCCGCCGCTGCATCCCGCACGGCGGGCATCAGTTCTCGCTGCACATCGCGGCCGCGCTGAAGCTCGGCGGGAACGAGTCCTACCCGGGCGAGTTCCAGCCCACCGGCGGGTTCGCCGACAACGCCGTCGTGCTGGACAGCCAGGTCGGGCTCACCGACATCCCCGGCATCGGTTTTGAAGGCAAGGCCGCGTTCTACAAGGTCCTCAAGGCCCTGCACAGCTGACCGACCATGGCACTCCCGTCCGAATCATCCCTGCCACAAGGCTGTGCGAAGGAGTGGGGCACATGTCCCAAGTAGTCGTACCAGAGAAGGTTTCTCGCTCGAAATTCCGCCACCTGAAAGAACTATGGGTCCAGGTCCTGATCGCCGCGGTGCTGGGAATCGCGGTCGGCTTGTTGTGGCCCACCCTCGGGGCGGCGGTCAAACCGTTGAACGACTGGTTCATCGCCCTGGTCAAGATGATCGTTGCCCCGGTCATCTTCGTGGTGGTGGTGCACGCGGTCGCCACCATGGACAACGTCCGCCGGGTCGGCAAGATCGGCGTCAAGGCGCTGAGCTACTTCATCGCGTTCTCGTTGTTGTCGATGATCATCGGCCTGGCCGTCGGGAACATCTTCAAGCCCGGCCTGGGGATGAACATCGACCCCAGCACGCTGGATCCGTCGAAGATTCCTGGGCAGAACACCGAAACCGGGTTCGTGCACTTCGTGTCCGGCCTGATCCCGGAAACCCTGTTGTCCGCGTTCACGTCCGGGGCGATCCTGCCGGCCTTGTTCATTTCCATCGTGTTCGGCTTCGCCCTCAACATGTCCGGCTCCAAGGGCAAACCCATCGTCGACTTCGTCAGCGCACTGCAGGTCGTCATCTTCCGGATCGTCGGCTGGGTGATGAAGCTGGCGCCGTTCGGCACCTTCGGTGCGCTGGCCGCGGTGGTCGCCAACTACGGTGCGTCCAGCTTGGCAAACCTGGGCATGCTGATCCTGGTGTTCACCGGGACCTGCGTGATCTACGTGTTCGCCATCCTGTGGCCGATCATGCGGGCCTGCAAGCTCAGCCTGTTCGGGCTGATCCGGTATTTGAAGACCGAACTGATCATCGTGCTGGCCACCGTGTCCAGCGAAGCGGTGCTGCCGCAGCTCATGCGGAAGATGGAGAACCTCGGCGCCAGCAAGCCCGTCGTCGGCATCACCATCCCGGCCGGATTCTCCTTCAACCTGGACGGCTCCGCGATCTACCTGACGATGGCCTCGCTGTTCCTGGCCCAGGCCGTCGGCATCGACCTGTCCTGGCAGCAGCAACTCGCCATGGTCGGCATCATGATGCTGACCAGCAAGGGCACAGCAGGAGTCGCCGGCGGCGCGTTCGTGGTGCTGGCCAGCAGCCTCACCGCGATCGGCAGCGTCCCGGTCGCCGCGCTCGCCCTGATCGTCGGGGTGGACCGCATCCTCAACGAGGGCCGGGTGTTCATCAACGTGCTGGGCAACGCGATCGCCACCATCGTGGTGGCGAAATGGGAGGGCGACTTCGACCAGGACCGCGCAGTGCAGGTGCTCTACGACACCAAGCACAACCCGCACCTGCTCACCTCGGAGGCGGAACTGGAGATCGACGACATTGACGTGCACCACGACGCCGCCGACAACGCGGTCCCGATGACGGCGAAAGCCGCTGCCCACTGAGACCTTTCGACACCGACCCGATGGCCGCCCCGACACCGATTCACCGGTGCCGGGGCGGCCGGCGGCGTCGGCCGGCGCATCGCCGACGACTACCGTTGGCCCGGTGGATGCCCGGCCATCGGACGCGACGATCCGCGACCTACTCGCGGAGCACCTGCCCGACCTCATCGTCGACTCGATCGGGTTCCGCGGCGAGGGCCTGGAAAACGTCGCCTATGACGTCAACTCGGAATTCATCCTGCGCATCAGCAAAGAGGACGATCCGGACCGACGGGCCTCGCTGGTCGCCCGCGAGGCAGAGTTGCTCGAAATCGTGGCGCCATTCTCGCCGGTGCCGATCCCGGCACCGGTCGTCGTTGCCGACACGGCCCTGATGTATCGCACCCTCGCCGGCCGGCCGCTGCTGGACACTCCCCGGGCTTTCCAAACGCAGCACGCCGCCGAGATCGCGGCGGTGCTCGGCGGATTCCTCGCCGCGCTGCACGCCATTCCGGTCGACCTGGTCGCGGGCCTGGTCGACGGCGACGACGATCCGGCCGCGCAATGGCTGGCGGACGCGATCGAGTCCTACCAGGCCGCCTTCCCCATCGTGCCGGTCGCGATACGCGGCCGGATCGAGGCCTTCCTCGCCGCTGCCCCACGGTCGGGCCAGCACGAGTTGGTCTTCTCACACAACGATCTGGGCATCGAACACGTGCTGGTCGACCCCGACACCGCCGCGGTGACCGGTGTTCTCGACTGGACGGATGCCGCACTGGTCGATCCGGCCTACGACTTCGGTCTGCTGCTGCGCGATCTGGGCCCCGCGGCGCTCGATGCCGCGCTCGCCGACTACCCGGCGGACAGGCTCGACGAGATCGGTGAGCGGGCCATTTTCTATGCCCGATGCAGTGTGCTGGAGGACCTCGCCTGGGGTGATGCGGCGGGTCGAGAGCCCTATGTGCGCAAGGGACTGGAGGCGCTGGGCCCGCTGTTCGGCTGAGATGTAGAACGTCAGCGCGGATGATCCGGTTGCTACAAGCAGCCACATCATCCGCAGTACCGATCCGCGCGCCCATCGCTGCGCGCGTGCGGCTGACCGCACGCCCACCGTGGGGATGACCGCCCCGGCCGCCGAACCACCCCACCAGCGGGTGGGGCTTGGCCTACCCCGGCGGTGACAAACACCCACATCGAGCCAGGGGAGGCCCACCAAAAAATGGCGGCGCGAGCCCCGCCACTACGGCGGCTAACGCCCTGACCTGCGGCTTTGGCAATCCATAACGTCATCGACACACCGACACACCGGTCGGAAGATGATCGTGAGGAACGCCGAGATGACCACCATCGATCTCCATCGGACCCACTCTCCCGTGGCGATCCCGAACCTGCGATCGCTCGGGACGTCCGGGGACCTTGCGCAGCCGGCGAAGGTGGCGCTGGTCTCCGCCGCCGCTGCCGTGCCGCCGATCACCATGCTGCACCTGAACGCCACCGCCGCCGTCGACCCGGCCAGCTGGACGATCAGCGACTACGTCGTCACCCTGCCCTACGGGATCCCGCTGTTCGGGATGACGGCGGCGGCGCTGGCGATCGGGGCCGGCATGCTGGCCCGCGGGCTGTCTCAGCTCACCGGCACCCGGGTGCTGCGCGGGCTGCTGGCGGCCTGGGCGGTCGCCCTGCTGATCGCGGCGATCTTCCCGACCAACCTGCGCGGAACCCCGGAGAACTTCTCCTCGGGCGTTCACCTGTACGCCGGCGCGGTCGTGTTCGCGGCGCTACCCGCGGCGGGTGTGCTGTTGGCTCGCCGGCAGCGCAGGTTGACCGGCCGCACTGCGATGACCATTGCCCTGACTGCGATCTCGGTGTTCAGCGTCCTGCTCAGCACCGCGTTGATCCTGAACCGGCTGCCGGGCGTGATCGGGATGCCGGAGCTGATGCTCCCGCCGGGGATCCTGCAGCGCGCCGCGGGTGCCGTCGAGATCGTGCTGCTCGCCGTTTCCGCCGTCACCGTGTTGCGGTCGGCTCGTCGGTCCAGCGCCAGTGGTCGACCACTGAGACTGGGGGCTGACCCCCGGCGATGCGAGGGTCAACCCCCTGCCACCCCCGAGAAAGGGCCCGTAGCTTTCGCTGCGGGCCCTGCTCGACGTCGCGGCGCCTGACGACCCCGTCGCATGGCGTCGTGGGCTGGTCGGTTCCCGAGTCGGAGAGGATGCTGAGTCGATGGCGCAGGAGCGCACCCGTTCGCTCGCCCGGGTGGCGGCGGACCGGATCCGGCAGGACCGCGGACTGGGCGTGCTCACGGCGGTTGCGATGGTCGCATTCGTGGTGCTGGTCTACGTCGTCGTGGTGATCGGGTTCGGTGCCCTGCTGGGGCGCACCGGTTCGCCCAGTCTGTGGCTGTCCGTGCTCGCCACCGCGATCGTGGCCATCGGCTTCGAGCCGGTCCGCCGCGCCGTGCACCGCCGGTTCTCCCGCGCGCTCGGCCAGGACCGGATCTCGCCATACCAGGTGCTGGCACGGTTCCCCTCCATCGGTCACCGGTGCCTACCCGGCGGAGGAACTGCCGGCCCGGATGGCCATGGTGCTGGCCGAGGGCACCGGCACCGCACGCGCCGAGGTCTGGCTGGTGGTGCACGGCCGGCTGGAGCTGGCGGCCAGCTGGCCTGCCGAATCGACGCACCGCCGATCGACCACCGGCCACGCCGGCCGCCGCCGCACCCCAGCTCGGCCTGGACCGCCCCGGCGAACCACCCGTCATCGTCGTCGACGGATTGCGGCACAGCCTCGCCGTCCGCGAACGGGGAGAACTGCTGGGCGCGCTGACCGTCGTCGTCCGCGAGGGGCAACGACTCACCGCCGTCGAGGAGCGGCTGTTCGCCGGTCTGGCGGCCCAGTCCGGTCTGATGCTCCGGGTGGCGGGCCTGCGTGCCGAACTCGAACAGCAACTCGCCCAACTGGAGCGACGCACCGGCGAACTGCGCAGGGCCCGTCGAGATCTGGTCGCCCGGCAGGACGCTGCCCGGCAACGCCTGGAACGCAACATTCACGACGGCGCGCAGCAGGAGGTCATCGCGTTGCTGGTCAACCTCCGGTTGGCGCAGACCCTGCTCAGCCGGTCTCCGGAGCGCGGCGCCCGGCTGCTGGCCGAACAGGCCGCTGCCGCCAGGGCAACGATCGATACGCTGGCCGCACTCTCCGGTGGGCTGTATCCGCGGCTGCTCACCGACGACGGCCCGGTCGCCGCGCTGCGGGCGGCGGTCGCGTCCGGCCCGATTCCGGTGCACCTGACCTCGTCACCGGTGCCACGGTGCGAGCCCGCGGTGGAGGCCGCCGTGTACTTCTGCTGCCTGGAGGCGGTGCAGAACGCCACCAAACACTCCGGCGCGACGCGCATCGTCATCGACATCTGCGGGCGGTTCGACGCCGCCGGCGTCGGGAACATCGAACTGACCGTCACCGACGACGGGCGCGGTTTCGACATCGACGGCCCGACCGGGAATGGGCTGGCGAACATCCGCGACCGGATCGAGTCCGTCCAGGGCACTATCTCCATCGAATCCGGAACCGGGCACGGCACCTCCGTCCGGGCCCTGATCCCCACTGCACGAACTCACGGCACGGCGAAGACGTCGTCCGCGGTACGGACGAAACCGACCCCGGACAGGCTCTCGATGACGGTGCCGGCGGCGGGTGGCTGAGATGCGCCGACTTGGCTGGGTGATGTTCGCCGCCACGTGCGTGTTGGTCGTCGCGCAGGGCATCATGCTGGCCGCCTCCGACTATCCGATGCTGTCCACGGAGGTCCTGGTCAGCGCGTCATTTCCGCTGGTCCCGATCGGCGCCTTGATCGGTGCGGCAGTTGGCGCCCTGATCGTCTCCCGATACCCGCGCAACGCCGTCGGTTGGTTGTTCTGCATCGGGCAACTGGGCAGCGCGATCAGCCTGGCCGGCGGCGCTTTTGCGCTGCTGGTCTCGCAGGGTGTTGTGGAAGCGGCAGACGGCGGGTCGAGCGGCCTCCTACGCGGACAACTACTTCAACGCCATTTTCACCGCCGGGTTTCTCGCGGTGATCTTCATGATCGCACCGGACGGGCGGCTGCTGTCCTGGCGGTGGCGATATGCGCTGGTCGTGCCGATCCTGGCCTGGGCGACGCACGCCGCGGTGGTTTTCGCGGTCTCCATCGGGGTCTTCGACAACCCGACCGCGGAACAGCTGAGCACCGCCTATTCGCTGGAGCTCGCGGGCGTCATCCTGCTGTTGATCGCGCTCGCGCTCGGTTCGGTCGCATTGTGGCTCAGGCTCCGGCGATCAACCGGCGAGCGACGCCGACAGCTCCGCTGGATCGTGGCGTCGGCGTTCTTCTTGGCGGGGACGTTCACCACGGTGGCGATCGCGAACATCAGCCTCGGCCAGGAGCTGTGGCCGCTGCAGGTGGTGCTGCACCTGGCGTACATCGGGGTGACGCTCAGCGTCGGCGTCGCCATCCTGCGCTACCGGCTCTACGACATCGACGTGATCCTGAGCCGGGCGATCGTGCTGGGCGTGCTGGCGGTGTTCGTCACGGTCGGCTACATCGGCGTCGTGGTTGCGATCGGGGCGGTGCTGGCCGCGATCGGCGCGCCGGGATCGAGCCTGTACTGGCCGTCGCTGGTGGCGACCGCGCTGGTCGCGGTGGCCTTCCAACCGGTGCGCCGGCACGTGCTGCGGCTGGCCGATCAGCTGGTCTACGGCAACCGCGCCGCCCCCTACGAGGCGCTGGCATCGCTCAGCCGCCGGCTCGCCGACAGCCCCTCCCCGGAGGCCCTCCCCGAGCGGGTCGCGGAGGCAACCGGCCGTGCCGTCGGCGCCGTCCGGACGGTGGTGCGGCTCGGCGAACCCGGCGGTGAAGCACCGGTGCGCACCGCGATCTGGAGTGATGACAAGGCAAGGTCGGCAACAGGTTCCGCGCGTGACGCCGGGACCACGGTCCGGCTCCCGGTCCTCGACATGGACGAGCAGATCGGCAGCATCGAGGTCAGCACACCGCCCGGCCGCGAGCTGCGGACGTTCGAACGCAACCTGCTCCAGGACGTCGCCGGCCAGGCGGGGGTGGCCTTCCGCAACGCCCTGCTGGAGGCCGAGTTGGCCGCCAGAGTCGCGGACGTCGAGCGGCAGTCAGTCGAACTGGCCGCATCCCGGCGACGGCTGCTCGGCGTCGAGGACGAGGCAAGGGAGGGGCTGTCGGCGGCGATCCGGCGAGGCGTCGTACCACACCTGGCGGCCGTCGAGCAGGCCATCGGCGCGCCGTCCACCGACACCGCACGACACCGCACCGATCCCACCGACCCGATGAACCCGTTCGGCGCCGACCCGGATGGCGCCCGAAACCTCCTGGAGAGGCTCATCGGTGAGATCGAACGCGCGCTGGAGGAACTCCGCACCGTCTGCCGCGGCGTGTTTCCGGCGTTGCTGGAGCGCCGCGGGCTGATCCCGGCGCTGTCGTCGCAGTTGGACGCGACGCACCCGCTGGCGTTGTTGGACGTCGATGATTCGGCCGATCACCGGCTCGATCGGGCGGCCGAGGCGGCGGCGTACCAGTTCTGCATCGACGTGACCCCGACCGACCGGCGGTCGGTGATCTCGTTGCGGGTCGAGGACGACCGACTGGTCGTCTCGGTCTCCGCGGAGGGATCGTGGGCAGCCGTCGATCAGTCAGCACCCGATCCGGCGGGTGGGGCGCGTCCGGTCACGGACGATGCCGACGCGTGGCAGCACGCCAGGGACAGGGTTGCCGCACTGGACGGAGTCGTGCGGGTGGGTCGGAACGGTGCGGGCCAGGTCGATGCGGTCGCAGTCATCCCACTCGGGGACCGGACTCCGCAAGCGCACTTCAGCGATCAACGACCGGCCATGGCAGGTGCCAATTCCGGTCAGGAGACCGCGATCGCCGCCCAGACCTCTTCCAGCCGGTCCGGCCCGAACGCCGACTTCGGCACGTAGGCCGCAGCACCGCAGTCGTTGCGTGAGGTCGGCGAACTCGGCCTCGTCATAGGAGGACAGCAGGATCACCCGCACTCCCGGAAAGTCCGCGCGCAGCCGGCGGCTGGCCTCCATGCCGTCGATCCCGGGCAGGTTGACGTCCATCAGGACCAGATCGGGGAGCAGTTCGCCGACCGCCGCGAGCCCGTCCTCGGCGGTGCGGCACCGCCCCGACGACCACGAAGGAATCGGTGCACTCGACGACCGCCGGCGCCGCCCGGCGGAACGGCACCTGGTCATCGACGATCAGGACCCTGACGCTGGTCATTGCCGATCACCTTCCGACTCTTGTGGTCACCGCTGTCCATGATTCCTGCAGCGGGACGCGGGCAGCAGGTGGCTGACCGCACGCTCGGCGGTGGATGACCCCCGCGACCCGTCAGGCCGATCCCAGCTGCTGCAGCGTCAGCACCTCGGCGGTGATCATCCGCTGGATTTCCGCCGGGTCGACGCTCTCGTTGGAGGCGTGGATCCGGGACAGCGCGGTGTCCTCCGCGCCCCAGAGGATCACGTCCGCGCGCGGGCAGGCGTTCTTCAGCGAGTTGATCAGCGGGATCGAGCCGCCGGAGCCGATGGCCTCGACCGGCGTGCCGAACGCCTCGGTCAGCCCGGCCTCTGCCGCCAGCACCGCCGGGCCGTTCATGTCGACCGCGAACGGCCACCCCGCCTTGATCGGGGTGACCTCCACCTGGACGTGCCACGGCGCCACCGACTTCAGGTGCTCGACCAGCAGGTCCAGTTCGTGGTCGGCGTCCGCGCCGGGCACGATCCGCATCGAGACCTTCGCGGTGGCCTCGGGGATCAGGATGTTGGCCGCCTCCGCCACCGACGGCGCGTCGATCCCGATGACGGTCGCCGACGGCTTGGCCCACAGCCTGGAGGACAGTGTTCCGGTGCCGACCAGGTCGACGCCGGGCAGGATGCCGGAGCTGTCCTGGTAGACCTGCGCGTCGACGTCCGCGCCCGGCCACTCGCCGGTGGCGACGCCGGGCACGATGGTGTCGCCGGCGTCGTCGTGCAGGGTGGCCAGCATCTTGATCAACGCGATCAGCGCGTCCGGCGCGGCGCCGCCGAAGACGCCGGAATGCACCGGGAAGGCGAGTGTCCGGACCCGGACGGTGCACGAGACCTCGCCGCGCAGTGCGGTGGTCAGCGCGGGCCGGCCGACGGCCTGATTGCCCATGTCGGCGATGACAAAGGCGTCGCAGTCGAACATCTCGGGGTTCGCGTCGACGAAATCCTCCAGGTGGCTGATGGTCTCCTCCTCACCCTCGATGAGGATCTTGACGCCGACCGGGATGTCGTCGCCGAGTGCCTGCAGGACGCCGGCGTGGATGATCAGGCCCGACTTGTCGTCGGCGGCGCCGCGACCGTAGATCCGTCCGTCCGGCTTGGTGGTCGCGGTGAACGGATCGGTGTCCCAGCCCTGCTCCGGCGGGGCCGGTTGCACGTCGTAGTGCGCGTACAGCAGGACCGTCGGCGCGCCCGCCGGCGCCGGGATCTCGGCCCACACGGCCGGATAGCCGCCGGGAATCTCGAGCAGCCGGGCGTTCTCCGCGCCGCTGCGCCGCAGCAGGTCGACGACGGCCTCGCTCATCCGGTGCACCGGCTCGGCGGGAAACCCGGGGAACGCCACCGAGGGAATGGCGACCAGCGTCGCCAATTCCTTGATCAGGTCCGGCATCAGCCCGGCGACCCGCTGGGCGATCGGTGACGTGGTGTCCCCCACTGGTGTTGCGGTCATTGACGGCTCCCGAGCTTTTCCCGACGTGATCGGTTCGATCCGCAGGCCAGTAGATCAGGATGCGGAGCCCCCGGCGAACCCGCGTCGGGCAGGCAGTCGTGTCGCCCCGCAGAGCGGGTCGCGCCTGGTGGAAAACCGCTGGTCGGCGGCATGGAGGACGCCTAGCCTGCCGTCATGTCCGATCGTCAGGTCACGCTGGTGCTCTGCACTCCCGACGGCGAGCTGCTCGGCGCCCTGCCGTCCTTCGACGTGCCGACGCAGTGGTGGCGGCAGGTCGACGACGTCGTGGCCGGGGCCAGCGCGGTGCACGGCGTCGACGTCCGGGTTCTGCGTCTGCTGAGCTGTGAGACACGGCAGTACCCGGGCGGCGGACCGGTGAGCTACCTGGCGGAGGTCGACGTCGCTCCCGACGTCCCTTTGCGATCCTGGCCGGGCAAGGACCCACTGGCCGACGAGCCGCTCCGCCTGCCGTACGCCCGGCCGGGCGGCCATCGGGCGGACCTGTCCTGGGCGCGGGGCGTGCTGAACCGGCAGGGCATCACGATCATCGCCGCGCCAGAGCAAATTCGAACGTGGAACCTGTCGAGCATCTGGCGGCTGCCGACCAGCGTCGGGCCCGTGTGGCTCAAGGTGGTGCCGCCGTTCTTCGCCCACGAGGGCATCGTGCTGCCGCTGCTGGACCCGGCCGTCGTGCCACCGGTGCTGGGTGCCGAGCCCGGCCGAGTGCTGCTCCGCGACGTGCCCGGGGACGACCAGTACGAGGCCACCGGAGACTCGCTGCTGGAGATGGTGCGGATGCTGGTTCGCCTCCAGGTGGAGTGGATCGACCGGACGGCGGAGTTGCTGGCCCTCGGCGTCCCGGACCTGCGACCGGCGGCGCTGATCCCGCGGATCCGGGCCGCAGTGGAGCGTCATCGCGACGAGCTGAACGGCGCCGAGCAGGGTCGGATCGACCGACTTGGTCGCCGGGCTACCGCGGCGGTTCGCCGAGATCGATGCCTGCGGGGTGCCGGACACGTTGGTGCACGGCGACTATCACCCCGGGAACGTGCGCGGCGAGCCGGGTCGATTCACGATCCTGGACTGGGGCGACTGCGCGGTCGGCCACCCGATGATCGACCAGCTCGCGTTCGGGCAACGGCTGGATTGCGCCGATCGGGAGGCCGCCGAGAGGCTGTGGGCCATGCAATGGCAGGCCGTGGTGCCCGGCTGTGACGCGGACCGGGCGGCGACCGCGCTCCGACCGGTGACCGCGTTCTACGGCGCTGTCATCTATCAGCACTTCCTGGACAACATCGAGCCGGACGAACATCCCTACCACGCGGGCGACCCGCTCACCGCGCTCAAGCACGCCGCCGATCTCGCCGGCTGAGCCGCTCAGACCGCGACCGGCAGCCGCACCTCGAACCGGCAGCCGTCACCGTGGTTGCGCACGCTGATCTCGCCGCCGTGCGCCTGCACGAGCCCCCGGGCGATGGCCAGCCCCAGCCCGGCGCCGGTCTCCGCGCGCGCCACGCCGGCCTGTGGCGACCTGGCGGACGCCCCACGGAACGCGACGTCGAACACCCTGGGCAGGTCGTCGGGGTCGATGCCGCCGCAGCCGTCCTGCACAGCCAGCCAGGCGTAGTCGGAGGTCTGCCCGGCGACCACCTCGATGGTCTGGTCGGACGGGGTGTGCCGGATGGCATTGACCAGCAGGTTCCGCAGCACCCGGATCAGCTCGGGATCCGACCCGCGGACCGTCGGCCAGCGGGGCTCCGCGGACGCGGTCAGGTGCACACCGCGCAGCTGCGCCGCCGGCGCCGCCGTCTCCATGGCCTGGGCCACCAGTTCTTCGGTGGACACCGGGCCGAACGTCAGCGTCAGCGCCCCGGCATTGATCCGGGACAGCTCGAACAGGTCGTCGACCATGGTGGACAACCGGGTGGTCTCGGAACTGATCCGGCGGGCGTAATCGGCGACCTCGGCCGGGTCGACGACGACGGCGTCCTCCAGGGCCTCGCTCATCGCCCTGATCCCGGCCAGCGGCGTCCGCAGGTCGTGGCTGACCCACGCCACGAGTTGCCGGCGGGACGCCTCGGCCGCCCGTTCGGCGGCCCGCTCCTGCTCGGCGGCCAACGCGCCCAGCGCGATCCGCCGGCCCAGGAACACCGCGACCGGGATCACCACCACCGCGATCAGCGCGCAGGCGGTCGCGGTGGGCGCCAGCGCCGGGCTGATACATGAAGCCGCTGATGGTGACGACGAAGATCAGCACCGCCAGGATCGGGACGGTCACCAGTGCGGCGATGTTGGCCGCGGCCGATCTGCCCCGCAGCAGGTGCAGGACGCCGACCTCGACCGCGCCGGTCAGCGCCGCGGCCAGCAGGGCCCAGGGCAGCATGTGCATGAAGTCGGTCATCTCGAGCGACTCTCGCTGTCGTTGCCGCCGTTCGCGGGGTAGCCCGGGGTCCAGCCGGTAGCCGACCCCCCAGACCGTGACGATCCGGGTCGGACGCGCCGGGTCCGGTTCGATCTTCTCCCGGAGCCGGCGGACATGGACGGTGACGGTCGACTGGTCGCCGAACGTCCAGCCCCACACCCGCTCCATCATCTCGGCCCTGCCGAACACCTGCCCGGGATGCTGCAGCAGGAAATGCAGCAGGTCGAACTCCCGGCTGGTCAACGTCAACTCCGAGCCGTGCAGCCGCGCCGTGCGGGACACCGGGTCGGCGGACAGTTCGCCGTCGGCACTGGTCACCAGCGCCCCGCCGGATGACGGCCCGACCGTCCCGCGGCTGCGTTCCAGCACCCGCCCCACCCGCAGGGCCAGTTCGCGTGGGCTGAACGGTTTGACCACGTAGTCGTCGGCGCCGTACTCGAGGCCGACCACCCGATCGGATTCCTGTCCCAGTGCGGTCAGCATGATCACCGGGATGCTGGACGTGCGGCGGATCTCCCGGCAGACCTCCAGCCCGTCCATGCCCGGCAGCATCAGATCCAGGACCACCAGATCAGGGTGCCGCGATCGGACCAGGCCAAGCCCGGTGATCCCGTCGGCCGCCTCGATCACCTCATGCCCGTCGCGAGTCAGGTAACGGCGCAACACTTCTCGGACGGTGTCGTCGTCATCGACGACCAGCACACGGGATTGCCCGGTCACCCTGATTGCCTCTTCCGCAGATAGTCCGGCCGCTCATCGAGGCGTCATTGACGACGGTAGGCCGCCGAATGGCGCGGGCACCAGGCCGCGTGGTCGTCCTACTCCGAACCGTAAGGACTTCCGGCCGCCACGGAATCGGTGAACGCGCCGACCACCGCCTGGGCGCGGGCCTGCCAGCGCTCGCCGACCGCGATCAGCTCGGCGGTTCGGGTGTCGTCGGGCAGCCGGACCAGTTCGATGGTCAATCGTTCGCTCGACAATCGCTCGGCGACCCCCTCGCCCCACTCGATCACCACCGCCGCGGCATCCAGGTCGGTGTCCAGGTCGAGGTCGTCCAGCTCGAGCGCCCCGGCGAGCCGGTAGGCATCGACGTGCACCAGCGGGACACCGCGACCGGAATCCGGGTCCGGCCGGTGCACCCTGGCGATGACGAACGTCGGTGACGTCACCCGCCCGGACACGCCCATGCCGGTCGCGATGCCCTTGGTCAGCGTCGTCTTCCCCGCTCCCAGCGACCCACCCAGGATGACGAGATCGCCTGCCCGGAGCTGCTTTCCGAGGGCAATCCCAAGGGCGAGGGTGGCCTCGACGGTGTCCAGCGTGATCGTCACGGGTGCACCTTGGCTCGCCGTGCGCGATCTGGGCGCGTTGCCGCCACCTCGGCGTAGCGCACCGCGCGCTGCAGCATCCGGCGCAGCGCGTCGTTGGTCAGTGTCGGGTCCTCCATCATCGCCATGTGCCCGGATCCGACGGCGACGACGAATTCCGCCTCGGGCAGCACGTCGGCGATTGCCTGCGAGCGATCCAGCGGCGTCACCCGGTCCTTGTCACCGGCGACGATGGCCGTCGGAATCCCGGCCAACGCCGGGACCGCGTCCGACTCATCATGGCTGAACAGGGCGGGCGCGAACTCGGCGATGACGTCCACCGGTGTCCCGGAGATCATCTCGTCCAGGTAGTCGACCATCGCGCCCGGCACGTCCTTGCGGGCGAAGCCGAGGCTTCGGGTGAGCAGCCACACCGCGTCCCGGCTGCTGGCCCGGCCGCGCTCGAACACCGCCGGATACCTGGCCGCGACTTCTGGTGATGGCCCGGACCAGCGGATTTCCGCCGGTGGTCAGCAGCCGGTTGAGCTCGGAGGCCTTCAGGTAGGTGGCGCCCGTGCAGATCAGGCCGATCCCGGCGATCCGTTCCGCGAACAGGTCGGGGTCGCGGGCGGCCAATTTCAGGATCGCCATCCCGCCCATGGAATGCCCGATCAGCACGACGGGGCCGACCGGGGCCGCGGTCGCGATCATGCTCCGCAGGTCCGCGGCCAGGTGGTCCATCGTCGAGTGGTCGTCCGGCGCGCGGGTGGACTTGCCGTGCGAGCGCAGGTCGTAGAAGACCAGTCGCGCGGTGATCGATGCCTGCGCATCCTGGGCCTTCTCGGCTTCCGACGGCGGGTCGCCGAAGCCCGGGCCCGGCCAGGGCAAGCCGCTGGTAGTGCCACGATCCTGACCGCAGGGTCCAGCCGTGCGAGAAGATGACGGTGATCGGCGCCGTGACCGGGCCGACCTCCTCGACGTGCAGCGCGACGCCGTCGTCGGCGTCGACGGAATAGGTCCGGTCGGCCTTCAGCGACCCGTAGCCGTCCTCCTGGTTCGGGTCGGTCAGCAACGCGGCCTGCGCCGACTGGTACCGGCGGACCGACACCCGTTGCGCGGTCACGCCGCCGAGCGCCGCCGCGCCCAGGACGCCGGTCGCGATGCCCGCGGCGCCGAGGATCTTGCCGAGGGTGCTCATTGGTGATCGCCTCCGATCGCGGTTGTGTCCCCGCTAGAGGAGTCCGTCTGGGTGGTCACTGATGCGGCCGGATCGGTCGGCGCACCGACATAACGCCGGGGCACCCGCGGACCGATCCGGGTGACGATTTCGTAGCCGATGGTGTCGCAGGCGCTCGCCCAGTCGTCCGCGGTGGGTTCGCCCTGGTCACCTGGACCGAAGACGATCACCTCGGCGCCGGCCGAGACCGGGTCGTCGCCGCAGTCGACGACCACCTGGTCCATGGCCACCCGGCCGGCGATCCGCCGGCGCTCGCCGCCGATGAGCACCTCGCCGACCGAGCTGGCCGCACGCGGGATGCCGTCGGCGTAGCCGAGGGGCACCAGGGCCAGGGTCGTGTCGGCGCTGGTGCGGTAGGTCAGCCCGTACGACACTCCGTACCCGGCCGGGACGCGTTTGGTCAGCGCGACGGTGCCGCGCAGCGTCATTGCCGGCCGCAATCCCGCCGGGGTCGCGACCGGGTTCAGGCCATAGATCCCGATCCCGCAGCGGCCGAGATCGAAGTAGGTGGCCGGGTGGTCGATGACGGCCGGGGTGTTCGCCAGATGACGAATGCCCGCCGCGAATTCCCGCCCGTTCGGCCCGGTCGATCGCGTCCCGGAACTCGCGGGTCTGCTGCGCCACGGACGGCGTCTCCAGGCACATCCGCGCTGGCCAGGTGGCTCATCAACCCGGCCACCTCGACCCGGCCGGCGTCTTGGGCGGCGGCGATCGCGTGCAGTGTCGCCTCGAGTTCGGCGGGGCCGACACCGTTACGGCCAAGCCCGGTGTCGATCTTGAGGTGGATCTTCGGCCGGGTCGCGCCGGCCGCGGCCAGCACTGCATCGAGGTGCGCGATGCTGGAGATCCCCAGATCGATGCCGGCCGCCAACGCCGGGCCGATGTCCTCGCCTGCCGGCCACAGCCAGGCGAGGACCGGCGCCTCGATGCCGGCAGCGCGAAGCTCCAGTGCCTCGGTCGGCGTGGCGACGCCCAGCGACGCGGCGCCGCCGCGAAGAGCCGCCCTCGCGGACTCGACCGCCCCATGCCCGTAGCCGTCGGCCTTGACCACGGCCATCAGGTTCGCGGTGGGATTGTGACCGCGCAGCCTCGCCAGCAGCACGCGCGTGTTGCTGGCGATCGCGTCGGTGTCGATGACCGCCTCGGCCCTGACCTGGGGCGACGGCGGCCCGGCCGATGGCGACGCGACAGGCAACGGCGACCCCGCAGGGTCGCTTGCGGCGCCGGTTCGCGCGGTGGCGGCGGAGGGGCTCACCCCACGATGGAATCACGTTGCCCCGGTGAAGCGCTGCACCCCAGGCCATGGGCCTGGAAAACGATCACCGAGCGTCGGCAGGCCGGCATCCGATGGGATGCCATCGCCACACCCGCCGTGGGGTCTGCACAACCTCCCGCACGTTGTGGCGTCGCAGCGCCGGGTGTGGCGACGATCGGCGAGCGCCAGCGGCCTATACCCGCACCCCCAGGTGATCCCACAGCACCTGGGCGCCGAACAGCCCCGATCGCTCGGCGCGCTCGCCCGCCCTGCCGTGCAGGAACGCGCCGGCGGCGGCGGCGATCAGCGGCGGCAGGCCGGTGGCCAGCAGGGAACCGATCACCCCGGACAGCACGTCACCGGAGCCGGCGGTGGCCAGCCAGGACGACCCCGACAGGTTCACCGCGGTCTGCCCGCCCGGCTCCGCGATCAGCGTCCGATGGCCCTTCAGCAGCACCGTCGCCCCACTGTCCCGGGCCGCCCGGCGCACCGCGGTCAGCCGATCGGTCAGATCGATGTCCGGGAACACCCGGGCGAACTCGCGGTCGTGCGGGGTCAGCACCGTCGTCTGCCCCGACCGCCGCCGCACGGCCAACAGGGACGGCATCGCGGCGAGAATGGTCAACCCGTCCGCGTCCACCAGCACCGGGACGTCCTGCGACAGCACCCAGCGCAGCAGCGAGATCGACTGCCCCTCGGTGCCCAGCCCCGGCCCGACCACCCAGGCCTGCACCTTCCCGGCATCGGCCGGGCTGGGGGCCGCGACCACCTCCGGCCAGCGGGCGAGCACCGGATCGGCCTGCACCCCGGCGTAGCGAACCATCCCCGGCCGGGTGCGGACCGCGCCGCCCACCGACAGCACCGCGGCCCCCGGATAACCCGGTGACCCGGCGACGATCCCCACCAGCCCGCCGCTGAACTTGTCCGACGCCGGGCCGGGCCCGGGCAGCATCCGTTGCAGGGTGCCGTCCGTCATGGCGATCAGGTCGGCCGGCCGGTCCGACATGTCCATCCCGATCGGCACGCTGACCACGGTGCCGACCTGCTGGTCGGCGATCAGCAGTCCGGTCTTGATCCCGCCGAAGGTCACGGTGACGTCGGCCAGAAAGCTCACTCCGCGCACCTGGCCGGTGTCCGGTTCGATGCCGCTCGGCAGGTCGACCGCGACCCGCAGCGCGTCGGTGGCGTTCGCGTGACCGACCAGGGCGGCGGCGGACTCGCGCAGCGGCGGCTTCGCCGAGAGCCCGACCAGACCGTCGATGATGACGTCGGCCGAGCAATGACCGACTCCACCGCGGCGTCGTCGTGAACCAGGACCCGACCACCCGCCCGGCGCAGCGCCGCAAGGCCACCCTGGTGTGCCTTGCCGGGGTCGGTCAGCACCGCGACGACCCGCATCCCGCGGCGCCGCAGGAAGGCCCCGGCGTACAGGGCGTCACCGCCGTTGTTGCCGGATCCGACCAGCAGCACCACCCGCCGACCCGGATGCGGCGATGGCACCCGCTCGGCGACGACGACCGCGACCGCGTAGGACGCCCGGCGCATCAGCGTCTCGTCGCCGTCCCTGGCCAGCGCGATCGCCTCGACGGCACGGATCTGTTCGACGGAGTAGGCCTGGATCACCCGCCCATCCTGACCCACGAAGCACTGCACTGGCCGAAAACCCGGGGAGAAATTACATAAGGGCTGTTATATTAGCGCTGTGACATCTTCTACGGACGATCCCACCCGCAGCAGTTCGATGCGCCCGCTCAAGGTGCTGCTCGACGCCATGGACGACGACATCGCGCGGCTGTACGCGCAGCGCGGCGTCGCCGGCGTGCGTCCCCGGTTCAGCATGACGTTGATCAGGCTGCACCATCTCGGCCCGCTGACCATTCGACAGTTGGCGGCCGAGGTGGACGTCACCCACTCCGCGATGAGCCAGACCATCACCGCCATGCGGCGCGAGGGCCTGGTGCAGAGCTCACCCGGGGCGGACGCCAGAACCAGAACCATCGCGCTGACCGACAAGGGCCGGGCCCAGGTGCCGTTCCTGGAAGCGGAATGGCGGGCGACCGAGGCGGCCGTCGCCGAACTCGAGGCCGAGGTGCCCTACCCGTTGACCCGGGTAGTGGCCGACCTGGCGGCGGCACTGGAAAGACGGTCATTCCTGGATCGGATCACCCACCACCTGGCCACGGCGGAGAGCTGACATGGCCATCACCGACACCCTGATCGATACCCGCCCGCTGCGCACCAGCCCGGCCTTCCGACGGCTGTGGATCGGTTCGGCCGCATCGGCTTTCGGCAGCCAGATCACCACCGTCGCGGTGCTCTACCAGGTGTGGCAACTGACCGGCAGCCCGGTCTGGGTGGGCGTCATCGGCCTGGCGCACGCCGTGCCGCTGATCGTCTTCAGCCTGCATCGGCGGCTCGTTGGCCGACGCGATCGACCGCCGCCGGCTGGTACTGGCGACGACCGTCGGCTCCATGGTCATGTCCGCGTTGCTGGCAGCACAGGCGGTCGCCGGGTGGGAATCGCTGCCCTTGGTGCTGGGGTTGGTCGCCGGATCCGCTGCCTGCTCGGCGCTGGGCGGTCCCGCACGCAAGACATTCGTTCCGCGCGTGCTCGAGCGTGATCAGGTGGCGGCCGGAATCGCGTTGACGCACATCGGGTTTCAGGCCGCCATGCTGATCGGTCCGGCGATCGCCGGGCCTGGTCATCGGCGGCCTGGGGTCTGCCGGTCTGCTACCTACTCGATGCGGCGACCTTCGGCGTCGCGTTGTACGGAGTGGCCAGCCTGCCGGCCATGCGGCCGGCCAGCCCGTCGCCATCGGGCCCGTCAGGAACAGGCTCGGCGGCAGCGGAGACGTTCGAGCGCGCCGGAATCAGGGCCATCGGCGCCGGTTTTCGGTACATCGCCCGCCGCCCGGCGCTCGGTGGTTCGTTCCTGACCGACCTCGCGGCCACCGTGCTGGCGATGCCGGTCGCGCTGTTCCCGGTGATCAACCAGGAGCGGTTCGGCGGTAACCCCGAAACGCTCGGGCTGTTCTTCTCGGCGATCGCCGTAGGCGGCATCGGCGCCGGCCTGCTGTCCGGCGCCGTCACCCGGGCGACCCGGCCCGGCGCGATCCAGCTCGCCGCCGCCGGTGTGTGGGGCCTGGCGCTGGCCGGGTTGGGGGTCGCCGGGGTCTTGTGGTGCGCGCTGGCCTGCCTGGTCGTCGCCGGCGCGGCGGACACCGTCTCGGTGATCTCCCGGGGTTCGGTGGTCCAACTGGCGACCGAGGACGCCTTCCGCGGCCGGGTCAGCGCGGTCGAGCAGGTCGTCGGGGTGGCCGGTCCCGAGCTCGGCAACGTCCGCGGCGGGCTGCTCGCGGGCCTGACATCGGCCACCGTGGCGATGAGCGGCGGCGGGCTGCTCTGCGTGCTGGGTGTGGCAGTGATCGCCGCGACCCATCCCGCGCTGCGCCGCTTCACCCCCGCTCCAGCAGAACCAGAACCCCTACCAGCCGTAATGGTCCAGCACGGCCTCGATCCGCGGCAGCCGAGCAGGACCGAAGTGCCGCAGCCCGACCAGCATCTTGTGTAACTGCAGTGCCGGGCGACGGGCGGCATAACCGGGCTCCAGCGGCCACTCCCGGAGGTACGCGTCGAACAGTTCGTCGGGCAGCCCGCCGGTCTGCATGAACGCCAGATCGAGCTCCCGGTCGGCGTAGCAGACGGCCGGGTCGACCATCGCCCGTCCGCCGACGACGTTGCCGTACCAGAGGTCGCCGTGAGTCAGCGACGCCGCCGGCCGCACCGGCAACAACGCGGGCAGCGGACCTTCGCAGGCCCGGCGGAGTCGCAGGGCAATCGGCGCAGGCACCGCCGGGTCGGTCAGGTGGGCCAGAATCCGGTGCCGGACGAAGAAGGTCGGCCAGTCGTCACACCAGTCGTTCTGCTGATCGAACAGGCCGGCCGGGTTGTCCCGATGCCAGCCGAACCGATCCGACGTCGCGCGGTGCACCCTGGCCAGCCCTCGGCCGAGATCGGCCCAGGCGGGCGGGCCCTCGACGAACTCCAGCACCAGCACGTTCGCCGCACAGCCGAGTACCGCCGGGACGGGACCACCGGCCGCGGCCAGCGCACGCAGCCCCTCGGCCTCCACTTCGGCCGGGTACGGGCAACGCTTGACGACGACGTCGCGGCCGTCTGCCAGCCGGTCGAGGGTGGTAACGCAGATCATGCCGCCCTTGAGCACGGTCGACCTGACCGAGGGTGGCAGCTCCTCCGGCCAATCGGCAGCCATGGATATCAGCCCAGGGCGATGACGACGGCCGCCGCGATCCCCGCGTCGTGCGACACCGAGATCCGCCAGCCGGTGATGCCGAGGTCAGCGGCCGCGGCGGCGACGGTCTTGGTGACCTCCAGGACCGGCCGGCCCGAATTCTCCGAGATCACCTGGCAGTCGTGCCAATCCATCCCGGCCGGCACTCCGAGCGCCTTGGCGGCGGCCTCCTTCACCGCGAACCGGGCGGCCAACGATGCGGCGCCGCGCGGATGACCGGTAGGCCGTCACCTGCTCGCCGGGCGGTGAACAACCGACGGGCCAGCGCCGGGTGTCCTGGCCAGCGACGCGGCGAACCGATCCACCGCGACAACATCGATGCCGACCGAGATCACCCTCGCCCCGGACGGCACCTCGGGCATTCTCATCCGACCGACCCTACGGAAGCGACTTCGCGGGCGCCGACCGACGCGACCGGATCCCGTGTGGCCGACCGGACGAGCCGGCTACTCGACCGTCACGGACTTGGCCAGGTTCCGCGGCTTGTCGATGTCGTACCCGCGGGACCTGGCGATCTCGGCGGCCAGGATCTGCAGCGGCACCGTGGTCACCAGCGGCTGGAACAGCTTGGGCACCCGCGGCAGCTCGACCAGGAAGTCGGCGAACGGGGCGACCGTCTCGTCGCCCTCCTCGGCGATGACGATGGTGCGCGCGCCGCGGGCCTGGATCTCCCGGATGTTGGACAGCAGCTTGGAGTGCAGCAGCGGGTCGGTGATCGGCGACGGGGTGATCACCACCACCGGCAGGCCCGTCCTCGATCAGCGCGATCGGGCCGTGCTTGAGCTCACCGGCGGCGAAGCCCTCGGCGTGCATGTACGCGAGTTCCTTGAGCTTGAGCGCGCCCTCGAGGGCGACCGGGTACCCGACGTGCCGGCCGAGGAACAGCACCGCCTTGGACTGGGCGATCTCCTGGGCGAGCTTGCGCACCGGGTCCATCAGGGTCAGCGTCGTCGCGACCGCTTCGGGCATCTGGCTGAGCAGCTCGAAGTCGCGGGCGATCTCGTCCCGGTACTTGGTGCCGCGGGCCTGCGCCAGCGCGAGGCCGACCAGGTAGTTCGCGGTCAGCTGGGCCAGGAACGCCTTCGTCGACGCGACGCCGACCTCCGGTCCGGCGTGCGTGTAGAGCACCGCGTCGGACTCCCGCGGGATCTGCGAGCCGTTGGTGTTGCAGACCGCGAGCACCCGGGCGCGCTGCCGCCTGGCGTGCCGGACGGCCTCCAGGGTGTCGGCCGTCTCGCCGGACTGGCTGACCGCGACGACCAGCGTGTCCCGGTCCAGCACCGGATCCCGGTAACGGAACTCGCTGGCCACCTCGACCTCGACCGGCAGCCTGGTCCAGTGCTCGATCGCGTACTTGGCGATCAGCCCGGAGTGGTAGGCGGTGCCGCAGGCGACCACGAAGACCTTGTCGATGGTGCGCAGGTCGTCCTCGGACAGCCGCAGCTCGTCCAGCACGATGCCGGAGCCGTCGAAGTGGCCGAGCAGGGTGTCGTTGACCGCCGCGGGCTGCTCGGCGATCTCCTTGTCCATGAAGTACGCGAAGCCGCCCTTTTCGGCGGCGGCCAGGTCCCAGTCGACGTGGAAGGCGCGGTAGTCGGCGACGGCGTTCGGGCTGTCGGAGAAGGAGGTGACCTCGTAGCTGTCCGGGGTGATCACCACCAGCTGGTCCTGGCCGAGTTCGACGGCCTCCCGGGTGTGCGCGATGAACGCGGCGACGTCGCTGGCCACGAACATCTCGCCCTTGCCGACGCCGATCACCAGCGGCGAGTTGCGCCGGGCCGCGACGAGCATCTCCGGGACGTCGGCGTGCATCGCGACCAGGGTGAACGCGCCGTCCAGGGTGCGGCAGACGGCGCCCATGCTGGCCGGCAGGTCACCGGCGGTCGGGCCGCTGGCGAACGCCTGGCCGAGCAGGTGCGCGACCACCTCGGTGTCGGTGTCGCTGCGCATCTCGATGCCCTGCGCCTCGAGTGACTTCCGCAGCGGGCCGAAGTTCTCGATGATGCCGTTGTGGATGACGGCCACCTTGCCGCTGGCGTCGGTGTGCGGGTGCGCGTTGCGGTCGGTCGGGCCGCCGTGGGTGGCCCAGCGGGTGTGCCCGATGCCGACGGTCCCGCCCAGCGCGACCTCACCGGCGTCGATGTGCCGCTCGAGGTTGACCAGCGCGCCGGCCTTCTTGGCGGTGTGCAGGTCGCCCTCGTCGTCCAAGACGGCGACGCCGGCCGAGTCGTAGCCGCGATATTCGAGCCGGCCGAGTCCGGCCAGCACAAAGGGGAGGGCCTGATGAGGACCGGTGTATCCGACGATGCCACACATGTATCCAAGGTTAATGGGTCGAAAGCCGGGCATTGGCGACGCACGAAGCACGCAGTGAACAAAAGACCCAGGCCGTGACACTGCGTAGACCCCTCGTCGCTCCATGGCGGCGAACTGGCGGCCGGCGATCACCGGGCGAGTGACTCGCGGATCAGTCGGAGCCGACAAGCTTCACCTTGTTGATGGCCGGGCCCTCGACGCCACGATCGGCGCGCGAGAACTTACAGCGGCGGAAGCACCACCCCGAACCCGGCGACCGCCAGCCGCAGCAGCACCTGCCCCGGCGCGAGCAGATCGGCGATCTTCGCCGCGCTGAGCACCTCCAGCTCGGCCAGCCGCTGCCGGTACGCATCGGCCCCGGCCAGCCGGGCGGCCTGCAATTGCTCGACGTTGAGCCAGACCTTCTGCCGCGCCTCGCGCAGGAACCGCTTGGAACTGGCCTGGTTCAGCGGTCGCAGGAGTCGGTCGAGGACGCTCAGCGGGCCGAGCATGCCGTTCTCGTCGGCCACCCTGGAGGCGAGCACCGCGTCGATCCGTTCGTGGTCACGTTGCCGACGTCCGATCAGCACCGGGTCGGTGAAATCCTCGTCGCTGATGACGGCGAGCAGCGCCTGCGGCAGGTCGTAGTTCACGTGCGCGTTGATGCCGAGCAGCACGTGCCGCAGCGGCGGCAGGTCGGCCGGCGCGTCGAAGGCCAGCCGCCAGGGCCGGGGCACGTCCTGCCTCGGCCGTCGCGGTCGGCGTCGTGCGCGTCCAGGTACAGGTCCGCGAAGACCACGTCCCAGTTCTCGACCCATGCCGGGTCCTCGAAGCGGGCGTCGTCGATCGCCGCGCCGATCGCCTTCGTGGTCCGCAGGTAGGTGCTGGCGAAGATCCGCCGATGTGCGAGATCCGTTGGCAGGGCGTCGATCCGCTGCTGCATGCGGGCCAGCACGGCATCGATCGTCTGGTCGTCGAAGGTGGTCACCATGTCCTGTTTTCGTCGCCCGGCAATCCCCGGATGGCCCGGTACCGGATATCTGTCAGGAAGAGGTCGTAACCTCTCATATCGGCATTCTCCGTGGAGGTCTGTGATGTCGACAACCGTCAGATCCCGTCTGACAGATACGGTCAGACGGGATCTCAGTGCTCGATTGCGCCTGACGACTTCGTCGCAGGCGGCCAGGTCCACCCCGCGCACCTTCGATCCGGTCGCCATCGGCCGGATGGAGTGTGACGCCTGGGCGGCGTACTACCGGCGCGAATGGGGGCCGTTCCTGAAGGCCGCGGTCGGCATGGTGGGTGCCGGTTTCGGGATGGGTCCGCGGCGAACCCTGGCCGGCGCCTGGTACGTGCTGCGGGCCAACCAGGTCTGGGCGCCGTACCCGGACAACGACCCGGACGCGGCCCGCGAACAGATGCGGCGCTTCTACGCGCTCGTCGCCTCCCAGGGCTACCCCCTGCTCGACCCGGTGCGGGCGGCGGAGCTGGAGGTGCAGTGGTGGCGGGTGCACCGCGCGCATCAGCATTCCGCGGATCTCACCGAGGACGACCTGACCGCGGCCCTGGTGGCGCTGTACGCGTACGTCTACCAGGTGCCGCCGGACCGGGTGCGCGAGGCGGCCAGGCTGCGGATGCTGGCGATGGACGCCTCGGACCGCTGGGTCGCCGCCGGCTGCGACCGGGCGGATCCGCTGCTCGCGCAGGAGCGGCGGCTGTTGGTCGCGTCCTACACCGCGTTGCGGGACGCCGTCGACCGGAGCTGACCATCTCGGGCAGACCCTGTCTTGGATGGCACCCGGCTCGCACCTCGCGGCGACTATGCCTCGACCGGCCGGCCGCCCCTGGCCATGGCGGATTCCAGCGGCGGCGTGGCCGCCACGGCGCCGGGCTCGGGGGTCGCGTACCCCTCCCGATCCTCCGGGGCGGACGCCGCGACCGCGCGGATGTCGGCCCAGGCCCGCAGCTCGGCGATCTGTTCGGCCTGGGTCACCGACAGCGGCACGGTGTTCGCGATCTCGTGCAGCAGGTCGTCGGCCGTCAGCGCGCGGCGCTCGTTGAACGCATCGAAGCAGGCCGCGATCACCACCTGTTCGATCTCCGCGCCGGAGAATCCCTCCGTCGCCGCGCACAGGCTGCTCGAGCAACTCGTCGGTCACCGGCAGCGCGCCGAGCGCCGGTCCGGCCTTGAGCCGGGCCTTCAGGTGCAGCGAGAAGATCACCCAACGCTCGGCGTCGGTGGGCAGGTCGATGAAGAAGATCTCGTCGAACCGGCCCTTGCGCATCATCTCCGGCGGCAGCAGGGAGATCTGATTCGCGGTCGCGATGACGAACACCGCCGCGGTCTTCTCCTGCATCCAGCTCAGGAACGTGCCGAACACCCTGGCCGAGGTCCCGCTGTCCCCGGACCCGGACGCGCCCGAGGCGAACCCCTTCTCGATCTCGTCGATCCACATGACGCAGGGGGCGATCGCCTCCGCGGTCCGCAGCGCCGTGCGCATGTTCTGCTCGCTGGCCCCGACCAGCCCGCCGAACACCCGGCCGATGTCGAGCCGGACCAGCGGCAGCGACCAGGCCGATGCCATCGCCTTGGCGGTCAACGACTTTCCGCAGCCCGGCACCCCGGTGACCAGCACGCCCTTCGGCGCCGGCAGGCCGTAGGCGGCGGCCTCGTCGAGCCAGGACCCGTTCCGTTTGCGCAGCCAGGTCTTGAGGTTCTCCAGGCCGCCGATGTCGTCCAGGCCAACGGTGGACCGGACGACCTCCAGCACCCCCGACTTCTGCACGATCTGCCGCTTCTCCTCCTGGACCAGCGCGATGTCGTCATCGGTGAGCCGGCCGTCGTCGACCATCGACCGGGCGAACGCGTTCTCCGCCTCGAACGCGGTCAGCCCGAGCGCCGCCTTCGCCAGCCGCTCCGCGCCGGCCGGGCCGAGTTCGACCTTGAGCGCGCCCGCCGCGGTGTTACGGGCGATCATGCCGTCCAGCGTCGCCCGGATCTGCGGTTCCGTTGGCAGCGGGAAGTCGACCAGGGTGACCAGCGATTCCAGCTCCGGCGGGATCTGCGGCGTCGGCGAAATGAGGATCAGCGTCCTGGGCACCGGACCGTCCTTGTAGTACCGGACGGTGTCCTTCAGCGCGCGGACCAGCTGGGTGTCCGGCGGCGACTGGTTGCGAGCCCAGCCACGGATGCAGATCGAGCAGCACCACGACGCTGGGCATCGTCAACGCGGCCGCCGCGGTGAGCGCCGCGTGCGGGGTCCGGGTGTCCTGATTACCCGGCTGGCCGAGCGCGGCGAACCCGTTCGCTGTCGACCAGGTGTAGACCTGCCGGGCGGGCACCACCTGGGTGCGATTGCCGACCACGGCGGCGATCTCCGCGAGCGCCCGCGACTCCTCGGCGGTCTGGATCGAGAGCAGCGGGAACCGGGCCCGAATCAGCCGCCGCAGGTTCGTCGCGAAGCTGTCTTCCACGCCTGCACTCCTTCGCTCGGCAGCCCCACCGGGCGCACCGGCTACTGTACGAGAGCATTTCGCGTCGGACCGTGCCCCGGCGCGGTGCGCACCGACGAACTTGGAGGAGCCGATGGCCAAGCGCCAGCCCCCCAGCATCAAGCGCCCCACGCTGGAGTACTTCGCCTATCGCGGCCCGAACCGCGTGGCGATCGGCGACCTCGCACCAGCCGGGCTGCCGGGCCTGATCTTCGCCCCCACCTCGGGCCGGCGCTGCCCGATCGTGGCGTTCGGGCACGGCTGGCTGCAGTCGGCGGACCGGTACTCCGACACGATGCGCTACCTGGCGTCCTGGGGCATCATCGTCGTCGCGCCGAACACCCACCGGAGCCTGTTCTCCTCCCATCAGGGCCTGGGGCTCGACCTGTCCCGCGCGCTGCGGATGGTCGCCTACGGTGAACTCGGCGCCGGCCGGGTCCGCGGCGACCTGCGGCGGATGGGCGTCATCGGGCATTCCACCGGCGGCGGCGCGGCCGTGCTGGCGGCCGCCAGGGACGACCAGATCAAGGCGGTGGTGACGGTCACCGCGGCGGAGACCAAGCCGTCAGCGGTCGAGGCCGCGGGGCGGGTCGAGGCGCCCAGCCTGCACCTGATCGGGTCGAAGGACGATTGGGCGGAGTCCGACGGCGCGAAGATCGCCCGATCCTGGGGCGGGCCGGCGCAGCTGCGGATGGTCAAGGGCACCGGCCATCTGGGGCTCGCCGAGGGCAAGTCGTTCATCAACGGCATCCTGGGAGCTGATTCGGACAAGCGGGTGCAGCAGGCGACCAGGATGCTCGCCTCGGCGTTCTTCATCCGGCACCTGACGGACGCCGACCAGCTCGCGGACGAGCTGGAGGACAAGGTGCGGGGCACGACCGTCGAGTCGCTGGAGGACCCGGATCTGCACTCCACCGTCGACGCCGCCGACCTGGCCGCGACGGCGATGATCTAGGCCGCGCGCCGGCCCCGGCGCTCACTGCGGAACAAAAGTTGTCCCCCAGCAACTGGATCTTCCCCCGGGGACGTCGCCGGCCGAGGTGGTCAGGGTCGCGGCGGCTGCCCGTGCGCATGCGCCTCGGTGACCCCGAGCAGCCACTGCACCCGCGTGAGCTGCCGGACGGATGCCTGACAGCGCGAACAGTGCCCCAGGTGCCGCTGGAATACCCGCCGTTCCGCGGGCGTCAACGCGCCCAGGACATAACTCGCGTCGTCGAGGCATCGCAGGTCCATCACGGTGACATCTGACTGTGCATTTGCCGATTGCGACGCCGGCCCCGGCGCAATTTCGGGGATATTCATCAGTCTTTGCCCAGCTCGGTGCCGTTCGGCTGCACCAGGTACCAATGAGCGCCGAATTGATTCAGACCTTGGCCGCGGCTATCACCGGGATTCTGGTCGCCGACATAGTAATAGAGCGGATGACCGTCATAGGTGAGTTGCGCTCCCCCGTCGGGGCGCGGAATGTTGCCCAGCGCTGCATTCCCTGCCGAGGCGGCGCCGGCCGGGGCGGGCACCGGCGGCCAGACGCTCGCGCAGGCCCCGGCACAGGTCGAAGCTGAAGTGCTGTCGTTCTCGAACAGGTACATGGCCCGGCCGGTGCCGTCGACCAGGGCCGTCCCCGGGCCGAGAGCGGCACTGCTGATTTCGGCGACCGGCACCGCTGGATCTGCGGCCGCAGCCGGCGCCCCTGCCGCGTAGTAGCCGCCGGCTCCGCCCGTGCCGCCGGTGGTCGGAGAGCTGCAGGCAGCGGCCGCGAGGGCGAGCGCCGCGGCGCCGCCGGCCAGCACAAGCATGCGTGATCGTTTCATGGCGAAGTTCCCTTGGGTTGGTCTGGATTATTGGTTGGCGCCGACCGTGTGTCGGCATGACTGTGACCGCGCCGTAACGGCTTTCGCGGATACAGCGCCAGGCGGGACTCACCCGGCCGGGCTGGGGGTCAGGCTCAGCACGTAGTCGGCGACCTGAATGCCGAGTTCGCGGCCGGCTTCGTGGTCGATGCGGGTGTGCACGCCGGCGTAGATCCGGCTCAGGCCGGCCGCGGTGGCGGCATCGCTGAACTGACTGAACGTTCGGTTGACCCCGGGCAGCGTCGAGCTGGTGACGGTGAACCGATTGCTGTCGCCGTACTGGTGGGCCAGGACGGTCGCGGCGGCAAAGCTCAGGTCGCTGTGCGCGCCGGGATAGGACGGATCGGCGGGCGTGTTCGCCAATGGCTCCCAGGTGACATCTGCTGTGGTGCCGTCGTTCTGGTCGGTGTCGGCCTGCCGGATCGCGGTGATGGGACGCCACAGCTGGTAGGTGTACTTGGCGTCGTAGAGGGCGATGGTGGCGTCGGCCAGCGTGGTGTCCAACTGGGTGAACAGGTAGGCCGAGCCGTCCAGATCGGTGCCATGGGCAAGAGCGACCTGATCGGCGATGGCGTTCCAGTAATTCTGGATCGGGCCGGCCCAGAAGGTCGCGTCCTGGGTTTGGTCAGCGGTGCGGCCGGCACTTGTCTTGGCGCCCAGTTGCTGGGTTTCGGTGAGAGCGGCGGCGTAGGCCTGGCTATCGAGGGCCGGCGGCGCGGCCGGGCGGAACTGATCGCCGCCGTGCAGGACGAATGGCATGACCGATGCCCAGCCGGTGAACACCGGGGTCGCCAGCGACGGCGGCGTGGGCTGGTATCGGCCCGGCGCTGGATCGGCTGACATACGGCGGGGGCGGGGTGTCGGCGCCGTCCTGCGCCCGTGAGTTCAGGATGATCTGGGCGGCCGCCTGCCCCACGAGAATGCCCTGCTGGGTGGCACTGTCGCTGGGCAGGGTGGCGAGATCGTTGGCCAGTCGGGCGTCGAGGTCGGCCTGGTGGGCGGGGTACAGCGCCACCAGCGCGTCGTGAGCGGCGGTGACGGCCGCCGCGGGCGCAGACGCGCCAGGGGGCGCGGTCGGTTCGCCGGTGGTTGGTTGGTGGGTGTGGTCGATCGAGTTGACCGCGCCGTCGATCGCCAGGGCGAGAATGGCGAAGTTGCGGGTGGGCTGGACGGTGCTGGGCGGCGCCCCGGGGGCCGGTGGTGCGGAGGTGATGTCCAGCAACGCCTGGTTCCATTCGATGGCCGCGTTGTTCTGTGCTGGCGGGGCGGCTGCCGGGTCGGGCGTCGAACCCGACACCGCGGGGGCAGCGTTCCCGGCGCCGGTGGTCGCGAGGACACCCGCTCCGGTGATGGCGATGGCCACGGCGGCGAGCGCGGCGATGGAGGTTTTGCGCATGGTTCGATTTCCTTTCCGGAAAGGTGACAGGACATCGACGGAATCGCCGAAACGGCCGGATCCGAATGTGACGGGTCGCGATCCGAGGTTTTTGTCCTGCTTATTGATATGTCCCGGGGTTACACCGCGAAATGACCGATAATGCTCGACCGATCTGCGGAGGAATTGCCTCGGGAGTGTTCTCTCAAGTAATAGGCACGGGGGTTACACCCGCGCTTGCGAGCTTCGCGGTCAGGCGGTCGGCGGTGGCGCGTACACCTGCACGGCGCCGTTGACCTCGCGCGTCGCGATGTGCGGGAGCGGCGCGGGCGCGACCGGGAGCTCATGCGTCAGCAATTCCCCGTCGACCGCGAACGCGGTCCGGTGGCACGGGCAGTTCAACCGCCGGGCGGCGGCGTCGAGCATCAGCCGGCAACCCTGATGGGTGCAGGTACCGGAGACCGCCTGCACCACCCCGTCGGTGCGTTGCACGAAACCGACCAGTGACGTCAGGTCGAATGCCCGTACCGCGCCGTCCGGGAGTTCTTCGCTCGCCGCGACCGTGCGCCAGTCACCCACCGACGGGGTCAGGGTCTGCGCTGCCGGCGCTGCCTGCTGACCGTCCCCCGAACCGTCGTCGCCGGCGATCAGCGTGCGGTCCACCGCAACGCCCACCGCGGCGGCTGCGGCCGCGATCGCGGCGCCCTGGACGAACCTGCGCCTGGTCCCACCGATCGATCGAACCTGGCCACCCGCGGATCCCTCACCGCTGTGCTCGGCGGCCAACCGCCGGTGCAGGTCGGTGACGAACTCTTCGCGCGGCGCGCCCGATCCCGGTCGGGCCGCCCGGAGGGTGATCGCGGTGCGAAGATCCTCGACGTCGGACTCCTGCGCCGGGAACGAGCGGGGCCGTCGCCCGCTCAGCAGGTCCTCGATGAACCGGCGTGCTCCCCGCCCCGTCATCGGTCCACCTCCTGCTCCGCCTGGGCGGCCTTGCGCAGGGCGCGATACTGCAGCACCTTGGCATTGGCCACGCTGACACCCAGCTGCGCCGCCGCCTCCCGCACCGAGCAACCGTCGAGAAACCGCAGCTCGAGGATTCGTCGGTACTGCTCCGGCAGGGTGGCCAGGATCGCGGCGATGCGGTCCGGGACCTGTGGTGACGACGGCGGGTCGGCGAACACTGTTTCGGCCATGTCGTCATCGAGCGTGGTGATCTCGCGCCCGAGCGTGCGCCGCCAGTGCCCGGCGAGCGTCGTCCGGGCAGCGGCCAGCAGGTACGCGCGGACCTCGCCCACGCTGGCGGAGACCCGCAGCGGGCGGAGCGCCGCGACGAACACCTCAGCCGTCAGATCCTCGGCGTCGTGCCGGTTGCCGACCTTCGCGAACATCAGGCGGTAGACCCGGTCCACGTTGTCCCGGTACACCGCCTCCCAATCCCGGTAGAACTCCCCGGTCACGAGGGTCAACTTAGCGGTACTACCGACCGGGCCACCAGCCTCGGCGGCCGCGTGACCGGCCAGGGCCAGGTTCGCCGCGATCCCGCGGGCGGCGCGCCCAGTGCCTGCCAACGCCCACCCCCGATCCCGGTCTCGCGACGCGAAGTCGCCTACCTAGAGATAGGGGCATTGGTTACACGGCCCGGTTATCGGGAGTTGGGTTGCGCTTTCGTGCGCCGCAGGCCGTGGACGCGCACGATCTCTCGACCCAACTAGTCCGGGTACCCGCAGCCCAGTTATCCCCATCCGTCGAACTGTCCACAATTTTCGCGGACGGACCGGTGGCCGCCATCGCGGATGTGACGCTGGGTTGCATGTCTGCTGCCCCGGTCGCGCGTGCGCCCAGCAAACCCGCGCCGGCCGCGCTGCCGGGCGGCGTGCTCGAACTTGCGCGACAGCAACAAGCCGCGGTCACCGGGATGCAGTTGCGTGGCGTGATGGGCGAGCGGGCCCTGCGCAGCGCCGTGCGAGACGGCCGACTGATAAGACTGTGGCAGGGGGCGTACGCCGTGACCGCTGCACTCCCGGATCGCCGGCCCGACCGACCGAGTCCCGTTCCCGTCCAGCGGGTTCAGAACGGCCTGCCAACCCAGCGCACCGACCGGCGCGACAACGCATCGACCCCGACGTCATCAGGCGGCACGGCAGTTCCCTTGCCGCCTTTTCACATCCCGGTCCGCACCCGCTTGGCCGCGGCCGAACTGACGCTGGCCCGGCCTGTCATCGCGTGCCTGCACACGGCTGCGGAGTTGTACGGGTTCGATCTCGGGGCTGACCGACGCACCCATGTCATCGGCGAGTCCCGGTCAGCACTGGGAGCACTTGCGGTCCACCGAACGCCCGCACGCAGACCTACCGCCAGAGCCGACCGATTCGGCATGACTGATCCGGCCGAAACCGCCGTGCGGATTGCGGCGCTCACCCGTTCCGCGCCACATGCCCTCGCGGGTCTTGATGCGGCACTCCGATCCCACTACACCTCCGCCCCGACCCTGACCGAGGCTGCCGAGCAGTTGCACATCGACCGTATCGCCTCGGTGCGTGCCCTGGTCAGACTCGCTGATGGACGAGCGGAGTCACCGGGTGAGTCGTGGCTCAGATGGGTCTGTCATGACGCCGGGTTGCCGCCGCCCGAACCGCAGTTCTGGGTGAAGAGCACCAACGGTGCATGGTTTCGGGTCGACCTTGCCTGGCCCGAGTTGAAACTGGGTCTGGAATATGACGGCGTCGAGTTCCACACGGGCTCGGCGCTGACGTCGGACCGGGCCCGCGGCAATGCGCTCCGCAGACAGGGCTGGTCAATCGTGTCGGTCACCGCCCCGATGCTCTTTTCCGGCCGGGCCCTGCTGACCGAGCAGATCACCCACGAACTGCGGCGCCGCGGCGCGGTATGGCCATGACGTCGCCGCCCCTTGCCTCACCCGGGCTCGGAGTGGAGTGGAGTTCTCGTGCGCTGCCACCAACCAGGTCGTACCAGAACTCGACCCAACTCGGCCACGCCGTCAGACGGCCGCGACGACCCCGGCGACCCGCTCAGCGACGGCCTGCGCCTGCTCGATGGTGGCGGCCTCGACCATCACCCTGACCAGCGACTCGGTGCCCGACGGGCGCAGCAGCACCCGGCCGGAATCGCCCAGTTCCACCTCGGCCTCCGCGACAGCGGCCAGCACGGCAGGCGCCGACGCGACCGCGACCTTGTCCGCCACCCGCACGTTGACCAGGATCTGCGGGAACCGCTTGATGAAGGACGCCAGCTCGGCCAGCGGACGACCGGATTCGGCGACCGCGGCCATCAGATGCAATGCGGACAGCAGGCCGTCGCCGGTGGTGGCGTGGTCGGCCAGGATCAGGTGACCCGACTGTTCGCCACCCAGCGAGTAGCCACCGGCCCGCATGTCCTCGAGCACGTACCGGTCACCGACCGCGGTCTGCCGGACCTTGATGCCCGCCTGGGCCATCGCCTGATGGAAGCCGATGTTCGCCATCACGGTGGCGACCACGGTGTCGTCGACCAGCCGGCCGCGTTCCTTCAGCGACACCGCCAGCAGCGCCAGGATGACGTCACCGTCGACGTCGGACCCGTCCGCGGCGATGGCCAGGCACCGGTCGGCGTCGCCGTCGTGGGCGATGCCCAGGTCGGCCTGTTCGGCGATCACCGCAGCCCGCAAACCTGCGAGATAGGTCGAGCCGACACCGGCGTTGATGTTCAGGCCGTCCGGGCTGCCGCCGATGACGACCACCTCGGCACCGGCCCGCCGGTACACCTCGGGCGCCAGGTCGGACGCGGCGCCGTGGGCGCAGTCGACGACGACCCGAAGTCCCTTCAACGGGTTCGGGGTGGCCACCAGCAAGTGGTCGAGATACCGCCGGTCGGCGTCGACGGCCTGCCGGATCCTCCCGACCCCCTCACCAGTCGGCAACGGAGCCGGTTCGGCCATCCGCCGCTCGATGGCGTCCTCGACGGCATCGTCCAACTTCAGCCCGCCGGCCGCGAAGATCTTGATGCCGTTGTCGGGCATGGCATTGTGCGACGCGGAGATCACCACGCCCAGGTCGGCGGAGAAGTCGTCGGTGAGGAACGCGACCGCCGGAGTCGGCAGCACGCCCAGCAGCAGCACATCGACCCCGGCCGATGCCAGACCGGCCGCGACGGCCGCCTCCAGCATTTCGCCGCTGGCCCGCGGGTCACGACCGATGACGGCGAGCGGCCGAGCCGGGCTTGCCGGTCGGCCGTGCTCACGAGCCGCCCGAGCTCGCCTCGACGCGGCCGTCGAGGCGAGCGGAGACGACGCGGGCTGCGATGCAGCCAACCCTCTGTTCTCGCCGAGCACCTGCGCGGCCGCAGTCGCCAGACGCAGCGCCAGAACCGGAGTCAGATCGGCATTGGCCAATCCCCGTACACCATCTGTGCCGAACAACCGTCCCCCCACGGTGATCAGCGCTTCGAGTACTGGGGAGCCTTGCGGGCCTTCTTCAATCCGTACTTCTTCCGCTCGGTGGCGCGGGCGTCCCTGGTCAGGAAGCCGGCCTTCTTCAACGGCGGTCGGTCGGTCTCGTCCAGCTCGATCAGCGCCCGGGCGATGGCCAGCCGGAGTGCGCCGGCCTGGCCGGTGACGCCGCCACCGTGCAGCCGCGCGACGACGTTGTAGATCTCCGCCTTCTCCAGGATGACCAGCGGCTCCTTGATCAGCTGCTGGTGCACCTTGTTCGGGAAGTAGCTGTCCATCGTGCGCCCGTTCAGCGTGAAGGTGCCGTTCCCGGGCATCAGGCGGATGCGGACGACGGCTTCCTTGCGGCGGCCGACGGTCTGCACCGGGCGGTCGATCGCGACCGGCAGCACGACGGCGGGGACCACCTCCGGCGCCTCGTCGGACAGGTCATCGGCGATGACCTCGACGGCCTCGACGATTTCGTCGTCGGGCAGCTCGTAGGCTTCGTCGACGGCAGCTTCGGGGTTCTGACTCACGGACTGACTCATCTCGCTGTTCTGTGTGCGGTGGCGTGCTGATGTCGCCAGATGGTTACTGGGCGACCTGGGTGATCTCGAACGGCTGCGGCTGCTGGGCCACATGCGGGTGCTCGGGGCCCGCGTAGACCTTGAGCTTGCGGGCCATCGACCGACCCAGCGAGTTGTGCGGCAGCATGCCGATGACGGCCTTCTCGACCAGCCGCTCCGGCTTGGAGTCGAGCATGTCGCCGACGGTCTGCTTCCGCAGGCCGCCCGGGTAGCCGGAGTGGCTGTAGAGGAACTTGCCGTCCCGCTTGTTGCCGGAGATGGCAACCTTGCCTGCGTTGACGATGACGACGAAGTCGCCGGTGTCAACATGCGGGGCGTAGATCGCCTTGTGCTTGCCACGCAGCAGCTGCGCGGCCTGGCTGGCCAGCCGGCCGAGCACGACGTCGGACGCGTCGATCACGTGCCAGGCGTGGGTCACATCGCCGGGCTTGGGGCTGTACGTGCGCACGGATATGCCTCTTCGTTAGTCCAGGGTGGTCTTGCCGGGGCGGATGCCCCTCGCGGTGCTCGGCACCACGTGGCCAATACCCCCGAGAACCCGAGGAGATCGAACCTCAACTGCACAATGCGGTCCAACGGCGGGCACAACCTGCACACACGAAAGAACCGCCGCACACAGCCGCGCGGCACACCGACCACCGAGGGTACCGCGCGGGCGTCGGCAAGGTCAAAACAGGGACCTTCACTGCCGGACCGCGGTGACCGTCCGTGATGATACCTTCACCCGCCCCGCCGAAACCTGCCTCATTTCGAGAAGTCGAGCGGTAACCTCGCCCGGTCCATCAGTTGCGCCTGGTGGTTAGGCACCAACCTCTGCGGGTGAATTCCGACCGAGACCGGCGTCCCGTCGAGATCAGTCGTCCGCGGCCTCGCCGGACTGGGCCTCCTGCCCCACCAACCAGGTCCGCGCATCCTCGACGGCGGCGATGGTGGAGGCCCCGATCACCTCCGACGCGTGGAACACCTTGATCTTGCCCTGCACGTCCTCGACCTGACTGCGGTGAAACCGGTGGACCATGTCGGGTTGCACGCCCGACAGGTACAGCCGGCCGCCGGCCGCGGCGAGCGCGTCCGCATATCCGGCGATCACCCCGAAGAACGTCGACCCGAGCGAGGTCCGTCCGCGCAGCCGCAGGATCACCACCGGCCGGTGCGAGCCGCGCGGGTCCGGCAGGTGCGCGCCGAGGGTGCGCGCCCCGGCGTACAACAGGCTGCCGTAGACATCGAGCACGACCGGCTCGGCGTCCGGCAGCACCGTCGGCACCGGTTGTTCGACGAACATGCCGTCGGCGTTCCGGCCCAGCCGGACGATCCGCAGATCTGCTTGGGACTTGTTCAGCTGCAGCAGTAATGAGCAGATCACCCCGACCGCGACGGCCGCC
Source organism: uncultured Actinomycetota bacterium (assembly GCA_963695045.1). GTDB lineage: Bacteria > Actinomycetota > Actinomycetes > Mycobacteriales > Nakamurellaceae > Nakamurella. The sequence goes on along the minus strand of CAVOFW010000008.1, from coordinate 381,778 downwards.
GCGACCGGCAGCGCCAGGGTCGACAGGAAGGTCAGGACCATGCCGATCTTGCCGGTGTGGCTGGTCTTCCAGACCACCCCGATGTCCCCGAAACGCAGTGACATCACGGCCGCGAAGATCAGCACGGCGGCCAGCGTCGGCATCGGCACCAGTCCGACGAGCCGGGCCAAGGCCAGCAGGATGATCAACATCCAGACGCCGGCGAAGATGGCTGCCCACCGGCTGCGGGCGCCGGCCGCGACATTGAGCGCGGTGCTGCTCACCGACCCGCCGACCGGGGTCCCGTGGAAGACGCCCGATGCCAGGTTCGCCACGCCCTGCCCGATGAAGTCGCGGTTCGTCCGGGACGGCGAGCCATCCGGGTTCGGCGCCGCCTCTGACACTCCTGCGCCCTGCACCAGCGCGATCGCGGCGATGGCGAATGCCCCGGTGATGATGCCAACCGACAGGTCGGACAGTTGCGGCAAGCCGAGCGGTGGCAGCCCGCTGGGGATCGCCCCGACGTCGGCCACCGTCTGCACGCTGTCCAGCCCCATCAGCGCGACCACCACGGTCGGCACCACCACCGCGATCAGGGTGGCGAACAGCGCGATCCTGGTACGGCTCAGCAGGAACATCACTGCCAGCGCGGACACCCCGACGATCGCCGACGCCAGGTTGATCCCGGACGGGTGGCTGACCACGTAGTACGCCTTCTGCGCCGCGACGCCACCCTCGGTCGAAGAACCGAGCAGCCCGGCGAGCTGGCCGAGGATGATGTTGACTGCGACGCCGGTGAGGAAGCCGAGCATCACCGACCGGGAGACGAACCTGATGTAGCGGCCGAGGTGGAACGCACCGGCCAGCACCATCACCACTCCGGTCAAGAGGGTCAGGGTGACGATCGCGCCGTCCCGGTTCTCCGGGGCGATGTCGGCCAGCGCCGATGCGGCCGCCAGCGACGCCGCGGTGGTAGTGGTGACCACCATCAGCTTCGTGCTGGTCGACAAGCCGCCGCCGATCTTGCCGGCGAAGGATGCGTAGAGCCCGTAGGCGGGGTTGACCCCCGCCAGCAGAGCGGTCGCCATGCCGTCCGGGACCGAGCTGATCGCACCGGGGAGGCCCGCCAACACGTCGGCCTTGACGTCCTCCCGCCGGGGCCGGATACCACGGAACCAGCCGAGGAACGCCTGCCTGGCCCGAGCGCGGGTCGCCGCCCGCGCAGCAGTAGAAGTGTCGCTCGCAACGGCCGGGTCGTCATCAGCTGACGGCGCGCTTTCCGCGTCGTGACCGCTCACTAGAGCTCCACCTCCCGCCTACCGACCCAGCCGGCTCACTGTGCAGATGGTCAACGCTAGGACCGACATCGCCGGCGGTCATCATCTTGTTGGCAGGAGAAGCCGCTCGGCGTCGTGGCCCTGGCCGCGGCCAGGAAGATCAGCTGACCCGGAGCGCGGAGGCCAGCTCCCGGCGCCCGGCGATGCCCAGCTTCCCGTAGATCGCCTGCAGGTGGTTGTCCACGGTTCTGATCGAGACGACCAGAACAGTCAGCGATTTCCCGGCTGCGCAGTCCGCGGGAGGCTGATCTAGGAGAATATTGCCCATGAATACTCCCGAACCCAGCGAATTCACCCGCGGGTGGCTGGCCGCTTGGAACGCCCATGACGTCGAGGCCGTGCTCCAGCACTTCACCGAAGATGTCGTCTTCAGCTCGCCGGTCGCCACCCGGGTGATGAGCGGCAGCAACGGCGTGATCGTGGGAAAGGACGCTCTGCGCGGATATTGGACGCACGCACTGGGGCTGGTCCCGGACCTGAAATTCGAACTGGTCGGTGTCTACACCGGTGTCGGTTCGATCGTGATCAACTACCGCAATCAACGCGGCGGGCTGGTCAACGAGGTGCTGCTGTTCGACGACGACGGCCTGGTGCGGGAGGGTCATGGCACCTATCTCGCAACCGACGACCGACCGGCCGGGATCCCCGGCTAGCTCGCCCCTGCGGCGCCGCCGGGGCGGCGCGCGCGGGTGAGTTCGGCACGCCGGGCCAGTTCGGCGTCGGCCGGGTAGTCCACCGCCAGCAGCGTCAGGCCATGCGCGGGGGCGACGTGAATGGCGGAGGTGCGCAGCCCGGCGGCCAGCACGGCGGCGGGTCGTTCGACCGGATCACGACCCTCCCCGACGGCCAGCAGGGAGCCGACCAGCGCGCGGACCATCGAGTGGCAGAAGGCATCGGCGACGACGTCGATCCACACCTCGCCGGAGTCCGATTCCGGGCCATCATGTTCCGGCGAGGACCGTCCGACGGTGAGACCCTGCAACTCCCTGGTGGTGCTGGCACCTTCCCGGGGCCGGCAGAACGCCGCGAAGTCGTGCAGGCCGATCAGCGCCGCGCCGGCCCTGGCCATCGCGTCGGTGTCCAGGGCGCGCCGGCGGGCCAGCACAAACCGCCGATCCTTTGGCTCGACGCCCCACTCGCAGGTGCCGATCCGGTACCGGTAGTGACGGCGCAGCGCGGAGAACCGGGCGTCGAAACCGTTGGCCGCCAAGGTCACCGAGCGAACCCGGACATCGGGCGGGAGCACGCCGGCCAACCGACGAAGCAGGCCATGCCGCGCGGCCGAATCCTCGTCGACGGTCGGGTTCCGCGGTGCCAAAGCGCGCAGGCGCGTCGACCGCGACGTCGACGTGGGCCACCTGGCCGAGCGCATGCACCCCGGCGTCCGTCCGTCCCGCGACCACCACTTGCACCGGATGCCGCAGCAGCACCGTCAACGCCTGGGTGAGCTCACCGGCCACGGTCCGGCGGTCGGGTTGGATCGCCCAACCCGAGAAGTCGGTGCCGTCATAGGAGATGTCCAGCCGAAGCCGGACGCCGTCAGCCACGGCTCACCGCGATCCCCCATTCCACTGACACCCGAGCCCACTCAGCGTGGAACATCCATTCCAGCCGAGCGGGCCGATGCTCCACAATCAACGACCCCGGTCAGCACGACGGGGGCGGCCCGACGTTTCCGTCAGTCCGCCCCCGCCCGCAATGCTGGTAACTACTTGGTGTCGTCCGCGCCCTCGGCCGGCGCCTCGGTGGCCGCCTCGACGGCCTGCACGGAACCGCTCTCCCGATCGGCGCTGTCCTCGTCCGACGTTGCGCTGTCCACTGCGAACGTCGGACCCGACCTCGGCCGACGCGTCGTCCGCGCCCTCGGCGGGCGCCTCGGTAGCCGCCTCGACGGCCTGCACCGAGCCACTTTCGCGGTCGGGGCTGTCCTCGGCGTCGGTCGCGCTGTCGACGACGGCGGCGGCCGCTCCCGACGACGCGGCAACGCGGGCACTACGGTCGCCACGGCTCGACGCGGCCCGCCGGGCCACCCGGGAGGCGGAGGCCGACACGGTCTCCTCGCCGACCAGCTCGATGATCGCCATCGGAGCGTTGTCACCCTTGCGCGGGGCGGTCTTGATGATCCGGGTGTACCCACCGTCGCGGGTCGCGAACGACGGCGCGATGTCGGCGAAAAGCTTGTGCACCACGTCCTTGTCGCGAATGGTCTTGAGCACCTCGCGACGCGAGTGCAAGGTGCCCTTCTTCGCGATGGTGATCAACTTCTCCGCATGCGGGCGGAGCCGCTTGGCCTTGGTCTCGGTGGTGGTGATCTTGCCGTGCTCGAACAGTGACCGGGCGAGGTTGGCCAGGATCAGGCGCTCGTGCGCCGGTGAGCCGCCGAGGCGGGGACCCTTGGGGGGCGTGGGCATGTCATTTCCTTACTGTCGTTGTCCGCAATCAAGGCGACTGCGGGTGAGGCGGCGGCCCGGGAGCGAACTCCCGGGCGCCGACGGTTTCCTGTCCGTGTTCGGTGCGGCCTGCAGATCGCAGATGCCGCACCGCCCACCCGACATGCGGGTGGACCCAACGGGAACCGAGCTCAGATCTGCTCGGTCTCCGCGTAATCGGTGTCGTCCGACGTGTCCGGAGTGGACACCACGCCGTACGAGCTGTCGTCGGTGTCGTCGTTCCAGTCGTTGTCGCTGTAGGCCAGCGCGGCGACGGCCGGATCGAACCCGGCCGGCGAGTCCTTCAGGGACAGACCCATGCCGGCGAGCTTGATCTTGACCTCGTCGATCGACTTCTGCCCGAAGTTGCGGATATCCAGCAGGTCGGCCTCGGTCCTGGAGACCAGTTCGCCGACGGTGTGGATGCCCTCGCGCTTGAGGCAGTTGTAGGAGCGGACGGTCAGGTCCATCTCCTCGATCGGCAGCCCGAACGCCGCGATGTGATCGGCCTCGGCGGGCGACGGCCCGATCTCGATGCCCTCGGCGTCCACGTTCAGCTCGCGGGCCAGGCCGAACAGCTCCACCAGGGTGGTGCCGGCCGAGGCCAGCGCGTCCCGCGGGGAGATCGACGGCTTGGTCTCGACGTCCAGCACCAGCCGGTCGAAGTCGGTGCGCTGCTCGACGCGGGTGGCCTCGACCCGGTAGGTGACCTTGAGCACCGGCGAGTAGATCGAGTCGACCGGGATGCGGCCGATCTCGGCGCCGACGACCTTGTTCGGCGAGGCCGGGACGTAGCCCCGGCCGCGTTCGACGACCAGCTCGATCTCGAGCTTGCCCTTCTTGGTCAGCGTGGCCAGCTTCAGATCGGAGTTGTGCACGGTGACGCCGGCCGGCGGCGCGATGTCGGCGGCGGTGACGTCACCGGGGCCCTGCTTGCGCAGGTACATGGTGACGGGCTCGTCGTCCTCGGAGGAAACCACCAGCTCCTTGAGGTTCAGGATGAGCTCGGTGATGTCCTCCTTGACGCCGGGGACGGTGGTGAATTCGTGCAGCACGCCGTCGACGCGGATGCTGGTGACGCTGGCCCCCGGGATGGAGGACAGCAGGGTGCGGCGAAGCGAGTTCCCGAGGGTGTAGCCGAATCCGGGCTCGAGCGGCTCGATGACAAACCGCGAGCGGTTCTCGGCGACTGTCTCTTCGGTTAATGCTGGGCGCTGGGAAATCAGCACAGTGATTCGTTCCTTTCGCAGGTGACATCCGCCATATGACGTCACTGGGGTGTACTGCAAACGGCCGGTGGGGCGACCGCGTGCGCGCCATCCGGTTGCCCGGACCACGCGCGGATAACGCTGGAAAACATTGCGAAGCCCGGCCAGGAGGCAAACGCACCTTCCGACCGGGCTGCCGCGCTTACTTGGAGTAGAACTCCACGATCAGCTGCTCGGTGACCTGCGAATCGATCTGCGCACGCACCGGCAACGAATGGATCAGGATCGTCAGCGACTCCGGGACGACCTTGAGCCAGGCCGGCGTCGGACGGTCACCGAAGGTCGCCCGGGCGAGCTCGAAGGGGAATGTCTCCTTCGACTGCTTGCGGACCGTGATGATGTCGTACTGCTCGACCCGGTAGGACGGCACGTCCACCCGCTGGCCGTTGACCAGGAAGTGTCCGTGCGTGACGAGCTGACGCGACGCGCGCCGGGTGCGGGCCAGGCCCGCCCGGTACACGACGTTGTCCAGCCGGGATTCCAGGATCTGCAGCAGCGTCTCGCCGGTCTTGCCGGGGCGGGACGCGGCCTCCGCGTAGTAGCGGCGGAACTGCTTTTCCATCACGCCGTAGGTGAAGCGGGCCTTCTGCTTCTCCTGCAGCTGGGTCAGGTATTCCTTCTCCTTCGTCCGCGCGCGGCCGTGCTGGCCGGGCGGGAAGGGACGGCGCTCGAAGGCCTGGTCGCCGCCGACGAGGTCGGTCTTCAGGCGACGGGACTTCTTGGTCATGGGACCGGTGTAGCGAGCCATTACTTAGCTTCCTCCCCGCTCAGACCCGACGCCGCTTGGGCGGCCGGGTTCCGTTGTGGGCCTGCGGGGTGACATCGGAGATCGCGCCGACTTCCAGGCCCGCGGCCTGCAGCGAACGAATCGCGGTTTCTCGACCCGAACCCGGGCCCTTGACGAACACATCCACCTTGCGCATGCCGTGCTCGATGGCCTGCCGGGCGGCGTTCTCGGCCGCCATCTGCGCCGCGAACGGCGTCGACTTGCGCGAGCCCTTGAAGCCGACATGGCCGGCGGACGCCCAGGAGATCACCGCACCGGTGGGGTCGGTGATCGAGACGATGGTGTTGTTGAAGGTGCTCTTGATGTGCGCGTGGCCGTGGGAGACGTTCTTCTTCTCCTTGCGGCGCACCTTCTTGACTGCTGCATTTCCGGAACGGGCTTTGGGGGGCATCGTCGTTACCTGGCCTTCTTCTTGCCGGCGATCGTCTTCTTCGGTCCCTTGCGGGTTCGCGCGTTGGTCTTCGTGCGCTGGCCGCGGACCGGGAGGTGACGGCGATGCCGCAGACCCTGGTAGGAGCCGATCTCCATCTTCCGGCGGATGTCGGCCTGCACCTCGCGGCGCAGGTCACCTTCCACCTTCAGGTCGGCCTGGTCGATCGCGTCGCGCAGCGAGAGCACGTCCTCGTCGGTCAGGTCCTTGGAACGCAGGTCGGGGCTGATGCCGGTGGCCTTCAGCAGTTCGAGGGATCGGGTGCGACCGATCCCGTAGATGTAGGTGAGCGCGATCTCCATCCGCTTGTCGCGGGGCAGATCGACGCCAACGAGTCTCGCCATCTGGCGCGGTACTCCTTCGTCGTTCCCACAGGTGTCGGTCGCGTCCCGTCCCCAACTCTGGTGTTGAGGCCCCGGCCTGTAGTCCGGGGGTGTACCGCCGGCGCCGGTCTTGCGGACCTGGCGCGGGCGGGTGGTGGCGCGATTGTTTGGTGCGACCGCCGGTCATCGAACCGGCGGCCTGCGGCGCGGTGCCCGGGAGTTTGTTCCCGGCCGCTCCACGATGGGGGAAGCGTCAGCCTTGGCGTTGCTTGTGCCGGGCGTTGCTCTCGCAGATGACCATGACGCGGCCGTGCCGGCGGATCACCTTGCACTTGTCGCAGATCTTCTTGACGCTGGGTTGAACCTTCACTGCTGTCCTACTCTCTAGTACCGGCCCTGACGTTCAGGGCTGGACCACGCGCACTCATCTGGTGCGCTCCCTACCGGTCCCGCGTGGGCGGGCCGATCGTCCCGGGATGATGTCCGGGCCCACCCCCGAGAAAGGGGTGGATTTCACTGCTGACTGCGTGACTTGCCTGTAGTGCTGCCTACTTGTAGCGGTAGACGATCCGGCCGCGCGAGAGGTCATAGGGCGAGAGCTCCACGACAACCCGGTCCTCGGGCAGGATGCGGATGTAGTGCTGCCGCATCTTGCCGCTGATGTGCGCGAGCACCCGGTGCCCGTTTTCCAGCTCCACCCGAAACATCGCGTTGGGCAGCGGCTCGACCACGCGACCCTCGACCTCGATGGCCCCGTCTTTCTTGCCCATGTCCTCCGCAATCCGTTCCGTTGGCCGTGCCCGTCGCCCACCTGCGCGCGACGGCAAGAGGGTCTGATTCGTGCCAAACCCCGCGCGAATCCCCCTGATTCGGCATAATGACGAACCAGCTTCTCCGCGGGAGGCCGACGCGCTCAGATGCCATTCATCCGATGCCGACCGGACGCGTGCAGCATCAAGCCGACACGACCCGCGCGCCGACGTTCCACTCTACGCTCGTCCGGGGCATGCTCCAACCCACCGCCGGATCGGGCCGGCACGGCTCGCGATACCGTTGCAGGATCATGAGCCTGATCTGCCCCAAGTGCCAGAGCAAGATGCGCAGCTTCGAGCGCAGCGGCATCACCGTCGAGCAGTGCAAGGGCTGCCGCGGCGTCTTCCTCGACCGAGGTGAGCTCGACCTGCTGATGGCCGCAGAGGCCCGGTTCTTCGGTCTCGAGCCTCTCGACCCGGCGGCGCCGGCGGAGCGGATCCCCGACTACGACGCCCCGCGCCGGCCGGTCTCCGATGACCGCAAGCGGTCCGAGCGGCTGTACACCGACGACCGGAAGCTGCGCGGGAAGGTCAAGAAGCGCAAGAAGCCGTTCCTGGAGGACTTCTTCGAGTAGCGCCCGGCGCACGAGAGCTCCCGCCAAGCGCTCTGCACACCGACCGTGGCTCTACACACCGTCCGTGGCTCTACACACCGACCGTCCCCCATCCACCCGCTGCAGCACCCGCACGGCCGACGAAGCGCGTGTAGAGCCGGCACACGAGAGCCCCCGCGGCGCGCTCCAACCTGAGAACCTTCTGATCTCCAGGCACGATGATGGCGTCCGCTGACCTGGAGGAGATCACCATTTCCGGACTTGCTGCCCCGCCGCTGCTGTCGGCGTCGGCCGACGACGCCTTCTTCGAGTACGGCTATGTCTGGCTGCCGTACGCCATCGCGGCGTTGGTCCTGTTCGCGCTCGGCGCCGTCGCTGCCGTGCGGTGGCGCCGCTCGTCACCGGGCACCGCGGAGCTCCTGATCACCTGCGGAGCGCTGCTCGCCGTGCTGGCGGGCATCGTGCTGGGCCTGGCCGACGGCGCCTCCGAGAGCAACGGCCTGGCCTCGATCGATCCGCCGGTCTGGCAATGGATGATCGACCATCGCACGCCGGCCCTGACGACGGTCGCGATCGTGGTCACCAACGTCGGCAGCACCGTTTCCATGACGATCATCGCCGCCGCGACCGTCGTCTTCCTGCTGTTCAAGCGCCGATTCGGGGACGCCGTGCTGGTCGCGGTGGTCGCGGCCGGGGCCGGGCTCCTGGTCACCGTCGGCAAGGCCACCGTCGGCCGGGAGCGCCCGCCGGCCGAGTTCCGGCTGGTCACCGAGACCAACGAGTCGTTCCCGTCGGGCCACGCGCTGGCGTCCGCGGCGATTCTCGGGGTGGTGCTGGTGGTGCTGCTGCCCTCGATCCCGAGCCGGGCCGCGCGGATCTGGGTGCTGGTCGGGGTGGGACTGTTCTGGCTGTCCATCGGGTTGTCCCGGCTCTACCTGGGGGTGCACTGGGCCACCGACGTGATCGGCGGCTGGGTGACCGGGCTGGCCTGGTTGGCGTTGTGTCTCACCGTTCGGCAGGTGTGGCGGCAGACCCGCGGGAAGCCGGAACTGCTGGTCAGCGAGTCCGGGCCGCCGGCGGATCCACGGGCGAGCGGGCCCGGTCGGACCTGATCGCTCGCTCAAGCGGCCGGCACCGTGACGGTCAGCACCGCGCCGCGACCGTTCCGGTTGGCCGCAGCGATGCTGCCGTCGGCGGCCGTGATCAACCGGTGGGCGAGGGCCAGGCCAAGTCCGGCGCCCTGATGCCCGTCCGCCGATTGCCCTCGATAGCCGGGCTCGAAAATGTGCGGCAGGTCGGCCGCGGCGATCCCGGGCCCGTCGTCGCGCACCACGATCCGCACCGAGCCGCGCAGCGCGGTGACCTCGACGTCCACGTCGGAGGCCGCGAAGCGCTTGGCGTTGTCGAGCAGCGGGCTCAGCGCCCGCTCCAGGACGGCGGCATCGACACCGGCGACCGCCGGTCCGTTCGCGATCAGGGTGAACTCCGGCAACGACTGCCCGCGACGGTCGGCCAGCCCGCGCACGACCGACAGCACATCGCACCGGCCGGGCGGGCTGGTGCTCTGCTGCCGCGCGGCGGTCATCAGGGTCTCCAGAATGTCGGCCATCTCCTGCAGGCTGTATTCGATGTCACCCAGGGCCTGCGTGGTGTCCTGGGTTTGGTCGGGCAATTGCAGCAACAGTTGGATCTCCGCGAGCGCCCGGGCCAGCGGTGTTCGCAGCTCGTGGGAGATCTCGGCACTGAGCTGCCGTTCGTTGCGCAGCACCGCCGATAGCCGGTCCAGCAGTGCGTCGAGGGTCATCGCCAGGTTGTCCAGCTCGGCCGGCCTGCGGTGGTCGCCGAACCGTCGGTCGACGTCGTCGGTGCTCCACCGCCCGGCCTGGTTGGTCATCTCCTCGACGGGACGCAGCGCTCGGGCGACGCCGGCATGCAGCACCAGGTAGGCGCCGGAAAGCAACAACACGGCCAGCACCGCGGTGCCCGCAAGGGTGTACTGGCCCGTCGACTGGTAAGGGGCAAGTGACAGGGCGGTCACCACCGTCCCCACCTGCTGTCCACCGTCGACTATCGGTTCGGCGTACCAGCGCACGCCATCGGATCCGTTGGTCTGGTCGAAGGCTTGACCGCGACCGGCGAGCAGCACCGCTTGAGCGTCGAGGTTTCGACTGTCCGGCGGCCCCTGCACGATCTCTGTTCCGTGCAAGATCCAGGTGCCGACGTCAAGTGCCTCGTCGTTGGTGCTGGTCGCGATGACCAGCTCACCGTTCGTGCCGATCGCGACGGTGTCCGCCGTCACCTGGGCCTCGGTACGGAGCAGGTCGTCGGCCTCCCCGGCCAGCCGATCGGTCACCACCAGATTGACCCCGACGGTCAGCACCACGACCCACCCGGCCAGCACGATCACCGCGACGAGGGCGACTCTCCTGCTCAGGCTCCAGCGTCGCCCGGTGGTCATGCTCGGCCGGTGGTCATGCCGGCTTCGTGATCACTGTCGATCCGGGAGCAGCCGGTACCCCACCCCATGGACGGTGACCAGGCGTGGAGCGTTGGCCATGCCCATCAGTTTGCGCCGGATGCGTGCCACGTACTGGTCCAACAGGTTGTGCTTGACGGTGGATCCGGGCGGCCACGCCGCCAGCTCGAGCTCGTGTCGACGCACCACCCGGTCGGTCGCCCCCATCAGGGCGGTGAGGATCCGGAACTCCGTCGGGGTAAGCGGGACGCTGACCTCGCCGTCGACGAGTGCGTGGGTGGCCTCGTCGAGCCGGGGCTGCCCGGGCGACGCGGCAGCGGTGCTGGTCCGCTCGGTGCGCCGGGCCAACGCGGTGACCCGGGCGAGCAGCACCGCGAAATCGAACGGCTTGGTCAGATAGTCGTCACCGCCGGACGCGAAGCCGCTGAGCTGATCGCCGACCTGGCCCCGCGCGGTCAGGAACAACACCAGCGCCGTCACGCCGCGGGCCCGCAGCGCCTGGCAGACATCGCGGCCATCGGAATCCGGCAGACCGATATCCATCACGATGACGTCGAACGGTTCACTGGGTGGCGATGCTTCGGCCAGCGCCGACGCGCCGTCGGCGACGGCGACGACGTCCAGGCTCGGCCCTGCCAGCCCCCGGGTCAGCGAAGCGCGCAGACCCGCGTCATCCTCAACGATCAGTACTCGCCGTGACTGCATTGCCCGAGTATCACCGCTCACCTGTTGGACCACCGTCTGGCCGATCCATGTAGACCCGGCCGCCGATGCACTGTAGTCGGCCAGGGCGCTGCCGCGCGGCGACGCTTCCATGGTTCAGCCGCAGGGATCGCCCCGCAACGACTCGATCAGCGCGGCGAAGGTCGTGGTCGTGATGCCCGCCGCCGGCTTCGCGGTGCCGGCTGTGGTGCCCGGGCTGCCCACGGTCGGCGGTGGCAGGGTCGGCGTCAGGCTTGGCGTCAGGGTCGGGGTGACCTCGGGGGTTGTCGGCGGGCACATCACCGGGGTGGTGGCCGGCGGTGCGCTGGTGGTCGACGTCGTGGTGGGGAGCGCCGACGTCGTTGGACTCGTGGTGGTCGAGCTCGCCGTGGTTCCGGGCGCAGTGCTGCCCGGCGCACTGGTCGCGGATTGGCTGTCGGTTGCGGTCGATTGCCCGGTGGACGTCAGGGTCGGCATGGTCGCGCGGCTGGTCGCGGTGGAACCGCCGGTCGTCGTCGTGGTGGCCGGCGCGGACGTCGCCGTGCCGCTCGTCGTCGTTCCCGTAGCGCTTGGCGTCGTGCTGGTTCCCGTCGCCGTGGTTGCGGTCGTGGCCGGGCCGGTCGTGGCCGGGCCGGAGGACCCGGGGCCGCTGCTAGCGGTCGTTGTGCCGCCCGTGACCGGGCTGGTGGTCGCCGTTGAGGAGGGAGAACCACTGGCGGACGACGCCGTCGGTGACGGGCTTCCGGACGACGGCGAACCCGAACCCGATCCCGATCCGAGTGTCGGAGGAAGTCGGCGCTGCCGGTGGCGTCGAGCTGGTCCCGGGAACCCCGGCCGGGACGGGCAGCGGTGCCAGGTTGGCCACGTACGAACGGGGTGCGGCAGCGGCGACGTTCGGGTTCAGGGTGCCGGCCGATGCGTCGACGACACCCGGAATTCCGGTCCAGTAGCGGTAGACGGTGGCGTCGGCGTCGGTGCGGGTGAGCGGCACGATGTGCACCGGGGTACCCACCCAGGACGCCTCGAGGATGTACCGAACACCGTCGGTGATGCCCAGGTAGAGCGCGACGTGGCCCGGGTAGCCGACGATGTCGCCGGGCAGCGCGCGATCCCACGAGACCGGGATCCCGGCCCGGCGCTGGCCGGAGGAGTCACCCGGAATGCCGAACCCGGCCTGACCCAACACATAGGCGGTCAACCCGGAACAGTCGAACCCGATCTCCGTGCCGCAGCTGTTGAACTGGCCGCCGCCCCGCGCGCAGCCGTTGTTCGGGCCCGCGCCCGAACCTCCGCCACCCCACACGTAGGGCAACCCCAGCGCCGCGAACCCGGCGCGCAACCCTGCCGCTACGGCCGGGGTGGGTGCCATGATCGAGCGGCCGGCCAGCCCACCGGAGACGAATCCGTTGGCCGGGACCGGCACCGACACCGGCGTCGCCAGCCCGGTGACTGCGGCGGCCACGTTGATCCCGGTGTTGCCGCCGCCGGTCGAGGCGAAGTAGCGGTTGAACAGGAAGAAGAAGTTCCGGTTGCCATATGCGGAGCAGGCGTCTCCGACGCCCGGATACGCCGCCAGCGCCGCCGGATTGGGCTGGTACGGGGTGTAGTTGTACAAGGACGCGGTGGCCGTGTTCGCGATCGTCACCGGCGCCCCGCCGCAGCCGGACTCGACCACGTTCCACAGGATGTCGACGGTCTCGCCCGCGTGGTACCGGTACTGCTCGGGATGCACCTTGTAGCGCGACCACTGCTTGGCCATGCCGTAGGCCTGATTGACAAATCCCGCGTACGCCGGGTCGCAATTCGCGGTGCCACCGGGACCCGAGTCCGGGCAGTGCCAGCCCCAGGCGGCGTCGTAACTGGATGCCGAGGGACCCGAACGGTCCAGCAGCCCGGACTCCTTCTCCAACGTCACCAGCATTACCTGCGGGTTCACCCCACACGCGCGGGAGACCATCCCGATCACCGCGGCCGCGGTCAACCCGGCGCCACCCGGCACGGCCGCACAGAACTCGTCGGCCGGCTGCGCCGCCACGTCCACGCGGAGGTTCTTCACGCAGAACGCTCCGGTGCAGCTCGCACCCTGCGCCGCGAGGAACGCCTGGATCTGCTCGTCGGTCATCGAGGACGAGTTGTAGAACACCGAGTCGGAGATGATGTTGCCCGCGTCGAACACCGTCCCGCCGCTCACCGAGGACACCGGCAGGGCCGCACCCTGGGATGCGTCCCCGGCCGTCGCGGCCCCGGCGTCGGCCGGTGGTTCGGACAGCGCGCAGGCGTCGGACGCCACCGCCTGAGCACCAGCGGGGGCTGCCGGGCAGGAGCCCGCCGGATCGGCGGCCGAGTAGGCCGATGACGCACCGATGTTCGGCGAGTCGTCGGGATCCGCGTCGGGCAGCTGCGCGGCCAGTTCCGCGCCGTTACCGGTCACTTCTGACCCACCAGCCGCGAGGGTCGCCGCCGCGATGCTGGGCACCACGGTGCCGGCGGTGGCCACCACGGGGACCAACGCGATCACCGCGAGCACTCCCAGCGTGCTCCCCCGGCGACCCACCCGCCGCAGGTACGCGCGCGTTGCTGGACCGACCCGAGCACTCCGGTGCCGACCCCTCACCGCATGCCCCTCTCGGTTCTTCGTGTGACTGCTCGGATGGTCGTGCTCGCTGCTGACGTCCGGACTGAGTCAAGGGCCTTGCCCGAGTGTCTCGAACTGAGTTCGTAGACCCTCCCCCGCAGGATGGCCGGGCAACAGGACCTGACGATCCGAATTCAGGATGCCAGCAGAATGGCTCCGCGACCTCCCCCCAATTGTGGTGGGGCGAAGGCCGCAGAAACCCTCTGCGAGCAGCCTGATGGCCCGGTCCCGACAGCATCCCGGGACCGGGCCATGCAGGCTTGTTTGCCTTAGATCTCCCTGACGACCTGATGTGTTACACCAACCCAGCCGGGCGGCCTACCCCCTACTGGCGGGCCGCCCGGCTGGTTGACCGCCGCCGCTATGCGCCCGTCCGGAAACTCCACTGCGTGGCAGTCAACGGATTACCAGCGATATCGGTGATACCCGTCGTCAGCCGCACCGTGAACTGAGTGTTCGCGGGAAGCGTGGCATTCGGGTTGATCGACACCACATGCGTGGTGGCGTTGTACGTCACCACCGCGGGCACGAGCGCACCAGTGGTGAGCGTGCCCACTCGCAGCGACACGTTCGCGGCGCTACCAGCACCGGCGACGTTCTCGCTGAAGGTGGCCGTGACGTTCGCCGTCCGGCTGGCCCCGACCGCACCGCTGGCCGGTGTCCTGCCCGTGACCGTCGGTGCCGGTCCGGTGCGGAACGTCCACGTCGTGGTCGCCAGCGGGTTCCCGGCGGTGTCCCGGATCGCCGCCGTCCCGCCGGTCAACGTCACCGTGTACAGCGTGTCGTTGGCCAGGTTCGCCGTCGGGTTGATCGTCAACACCCTGGTCGCCGCCGCGAACGTGACCGCCGCCGCCACCGGCGCCGCCGTCCCGGCCCGCACCGTCGCCGTGGTGGTACTGAACCCGGTGACCGCCTCACTGAACGTCGCGGTCACATTGCTCGCCACCGCCACCGCATTGGCTCCCGCCGCCGGCGTTCTGGCCGTGACCGTCGGTGCCGGCCCGGTCAGGAACGTCCAACTCACCGACGTCAACGGGTTGTTCGCGATGTCCCTGATCGCCGCCGCGCCACCGGTCAACCGCACCGTGTACCTGGTATCAGCCGTCAGGTTCGCATTCGGGTTGATCGTCAACACCCTTGTCGTGGTGTTGAACGTCACCACCGACGGCACCAGCGCACCATTGGCCGCGGTCCCCACCCGGATCGTCGCCGTCGCCGCGCTGAACCCGGTGATCGCCTCACTGAACGTGGCGGTCGCATTCACCGCCAACGCCTGATTCGTCGCGTTGTTCACCGGAGTGAACGCCGACGCCGTCGGAGCCGTGGTGTCCGCTACGGCCCCCGTGGTGAATGTCCACGTCGTGCTGGCCAGCGGGTTGTTCGCGCCGTCCCGGATACCGGTGCTGGCGTTGCCGGTCAGCGTCACCGTGTAGACGGTGCTCGGCGCCAGGTTGGCAGTCGGGTTGAGCGTGAACTGGTTCGCACCTGGACCCGCTGTCACGGTGCCGGCGAGAACCGGGTTGGCGCCTTGGCGAACAGTGAAGTTCGCCGTGCTGACGCCCTGCACCACCTCGCTGAACGTCACCGACAGATCGGCAGCCGGCGCCACGCCGGTCGCGTTCACCGCCGGAACCCGAGCAGTCAAGGTCGGTGCCGTGGTGTCCGGCACCGCCGTCCCGGTCCCGGTCAGCGTGATGCTGTGCGGGCTGAAGGGGGCGCTGTCGGTCACCACGAAGGTGCCCGAGCGGGTGCCGGCGGCGGACGGGGTGAAGGTCACGCTGGTGGTGCAGCTGGCGGCGGCGGCCAGGGTCGAACCGCAGGTGGTCGCGCCCTTCGCGAAGTTGGTGGAGTCGGTCCCGCCGATCGCGATGCCGGTGATGTTCAGCGTGGTGCCGCCGGAGTTGGTCAGGGTGACCGTTTGCGCCGCACTGGTGGTGCCGATCGTGGTGTTACCGAAGACCAGCGGCGCCGACAGCGATGCAGTCGCCGGCGGGATCGGAGCGGTCGGGGTCACCGCGACGGACAGGGCCGAGAACGCGCCCTGGCCGAACTGGTTGCTCGCGGCCACCTTGAACTGGTACGCCACGCCGTTGGTCAGCCCGGAGACGAACGCGGGAACCGATCCGTCGGTGACGGTCACCGCCGGTGCGGCGGCTCCCACGGTGGCCGGCACGGCCTGGACGGTGAATCCAGTCAGTCCGGTAGCGCCGGCCGGCGGCGTGAAGCTGACCTGGGCCGAGGCGTTGCCGGCGACGGCGCTCACCGCGGTCGGGGCGTCGGGAACCGCCAACGTGAGAGTCGAGTCGCTGAACTGCAGCCGCTCGATGTTGGTGAGGGTGTCGGTGCCGTCGCTGATCTTCTGCGGCGCCACGACGGGTCCGGTGTTGCTGACGATCACCTGGCCGGGCTTGGTCCCGGGAGTGATCGTGTAGTTGAACTGCGGACCGGAGAACACCGCGGTGTCGCAGTTGACCGGCGCGGCTGCAGCGCAGTCGGCGGGTGCGGTGACCTGGTTGACGATCTCGCGGACGTTGACCAGGTTGCCCGGGTCGACCAGACCGGCGAAGACGGCCTGCTGCAACGTCATGCCGGCGATACCGGTGCCGAAGTTGTTCCCGGTCGAGTCGGTGCCCTCCATCAGGTCGGTACGACCGACCTCGGTGGTGCCGGCGGCCGGTCGGTGGGACGCTGATGGCGACACGCAGTTCCTTGTCGCCGTCGATGACCTCGTCACCGGCGCGGCCGGTGATGGTGTCACTGCCGGCGCCACCGAGCAGGATGTCCCCTTCGCCCCAGACCGGGCCGGTCAGCGGGCAGGTCCCGGAGACGGACAGCGCAGCGACGTCCGCGGCGTTGCCGAGCCAGGCCGAGGACGGCGGAAGCAGATCGGCAAGACCGGAGATCCGGTCGACGCCGGCCTGGTCGAGGGCGTCACAGCCGGTGAATCCACCACCGGTGATCAACCGCGGGGTGGCCAGCACACCGTCGGTGCCCTTGATCGTGTCGTTGAAGGCGGTTCCCGAGTCGGCCTCGGTCTCCTGCCAGCGGTCGCGGTTGACGATCACCTGAATCGGAAGTCCACCCAGGTTGTTGTTGATCATCATGTCGTCGTCCTGAGCGACGGTGTTGTACTGCTCGATCGCCCAGTCGAACCCGCCGGCGCCGGCGTTGCGGTCGATGGCCGCGTTCTGCGCCATGATGTCGTCGCCGCCCTCGGCGTCGTAGTCGTTCTCGCCGGGCTGACCGACGAAGATGTCGTTGCCCGGCGCGGTCTCTGCCGGGTCGTCGAAGAACGGCGCACCGTGGTCACCCTGCAGCAGGTCCTGCCCGGTGCCGCCCTCGATCCAGTCGTCGCCGCCGTCGCCGAACACGGCGTCGGCGCCCTGACCGGCGATGATGTAGTCGTTGCCGGGGCCGGCGAAGGACTCGTTGTCGTTGGCGCCGGCGTTGATGAAGTCCGAGCCGTCGCCGCCCATGTTGATGTCGTCGCCGATGCCGGAATCGATGGCGTCGTTCCCTGGACCGCCCTTCAGCACATCGGCACCGGAGAGGTCGGTGATGATGTCGTTGCCATCGCCGCCGAGTGCGATGTCGTCGCCGCCGCCGCCCTCGATGACGTCGTTGCCGGTGTTGCCCCAGAAGGTGTCGTTGTCGTTGCCGCCGAACACCTTGTCATCGCCGGCCGTGCCGTTGTAGACGGACTGACCGTTGATTCCGGCAGGGTCGACGGAGTTGATCGCCTTGTACTGGATCGTGCCGTCCGGCTTGCGCAGCAGCAGCAGGTTCTCGTTGCAGTCGGTTGTCGACGGGTCGTCGGCGACGGTCGCACCGAACTGGGTGAAGCCGGCCGGTGTGCCGTTCAGGTTGGCGAGCTGGAACTTGCAGTCGGCCGTCGCGAACGCGTCCGCCTTCAGCGTGTTCGTGCCGTCGGTGTTGCGCTGGATGATCTCGGAGAACGAGTTGCTCTCGAGCTGGGTCCGCAGGTTCATGCCGGGGGTGCGGGCCAGGTAGTACAGCCGGTCGCCGTCCTGCAGCTTCTCCAGCTGTGTCTCGAAGACGTAGTTGAAGGTGCTGCCGAGCAGCCCACCGAAGAGGTTGGTCACCTCGGCGAGGCCACCCACCCACAGGTCGACGTCGTCCAGGCCGGTGTTGGTCACGCCTTGGGCGTTGCTGGACTAGGCGCCGGTGCTGAACATGAAGTCAGCTGCGTCGGTCGGCGGGATGTCGGCCGGGTCGGTCGGAGCCAGCACCGGGTCGACGATCGCCCGGGCGGCGCGCCGCTTGCCGGCCAGCGTGGTCTGGCTGGTGATCGACGGGTGGGTGCCGTAGGCAGCCACGAAGTTGATCAGCGATTCCGGGTGCTTGAGGTGCTGGCCGAAGTCGCTCCAGCTGGTGTAGGGCGCGAGCTGGCCGTCGTTGGTCTGGGCGAAGAGCTGCCGGCGCACGTCGTTGAGCGGCGGCACCCCCGCTTCACGTGCTCGTGCCATGTTGATCGCGGGCAGGTCGAGCGGCAGGCCGAGCAGGTTGTTGCGCAGGGTCTCGGTCACGAACTCGTCGATCTCGTTCCCGGTCTGGTCAGACGAACCCATGATCACCGAGCCCGCCCCGCGGGCAGCAGTGAGCGTGCCGGCCGAACCGCCGTCGTACAGCGCCGGCGGATTCAGGAACGCGTCGAGCAACGGCAGCGAGTTGTCGGACTTGGCACCGGTGGTCGGGTCGACGTTCGTGCGGGCCACGGTGTCGTCGAGCATGGAGTGACCGAAGCGGTAGACAGCGTGGGCGAACTCGGCATCGATGGCCGGGTTGATGTCCGGCGAATACACGTGGAACGGCCGGACGGCCGGCTGCACCTTGCGGGCGAACTCCTCGAAGACCAGGTGCTGGTACTCCATTTCGGTCACGAACCGGGCGGCCTGGAACAGCCGCTCGCCGTAGTTGTAGCTACCGGTGCTGTTGGCGCCCGACACACCTGCGGCCTGATACGCGGCCAGCAGCGCCGCGTTGCCCGGCGCGTGCAGCGTCGTGTTGATGTCGCCGACGAGTCGGTTGTGCTCGGAGTGGAAGATCTGGTGGATCGAGGTCAGCGCGATGTTCTCGTTGCACCGGCCGTCACCACAGGCGGCGTGCGCGTTGAGCATCTCGTCGTCGTAAGTGCCGGCGGGCTGGTTCGCAAAGTCGGCCGAAGGCGTGTTGTCCGTATCGGGTACCGGCGCCACTGGCGGGGTCGCCGGGTTGTGGTCGGTGTCCTGCGGGCTCGGGTCGGCGTTGTGCGCGATGTCGGTGACGAACGGGGCGTCGAAGTGCTGCACGTCGGCCGGCACCGGCACGGGGGTGGTGAGATTGCCCTCGACGAGACCGTGACCGGTCGTCACGTACTGCGGCAACCCGTTGGGGCCGGGCAGGTACTTGCCGTACGGGTCAGTGGCCAGCATCGGAATGTTGGTCACGTCCGCGTCGGTGAGCTGCAGCCCGAGGACGTCGTGGGCCTGCTTCTTCACCGAGGCCCAGGTCGATTCGCCATCGGTCATGTCCGGTGAGTTCAAGTAGGTCTGGCCGGCCGGGAGGCCGGTCAGCAGCGAGCCGGTCGCGACCGGGCGCGTGCCCGGCGCGTCGTCGGCGGTGCCCAAGATCTGGTCCGGTCCCGCGTTCAGGGTGTACTGGCGCAGGAAGACCTGGTGCGAGGCGTGCGAGGTGTAGGTCTGGCTCTGATCGACCCACGGCGTGTCGGTGTTGGTGGCGTTCTGAACGGCGCCGGGCTGGTTCTGCGCCCGGGTGAGGACCATGAACGCGTTGCCGTTGGCCGGGTTGACCTCGTCACCACTGTTCGGGACGCCGTCCGGGCCGAGGGTGATCAGTGGGTCGTCCGGGCGAAGGGGGACGAAGACGGAGCTGCCGCTCTTCACGGTCTGGTCGACACCGTGGTCGAAGAACTGGCCGAAGAAGGTGAACAGCGAGTTGAACGGCGGCGACAGACCGACGTCGGTGGTGATGTTCGGGATGAACAGCGTCTTGTGTGAGGGCGTGCAACCGGCCGGCACACCTGGCGTGGTCGGCGCCGGCGGCACCCCAACAGGGTCCGTCGTGCACGGCACCGCACTCGGCGTGTTGGCGTCCTGCGACCGCACCGGCTTTCCAGCCGCGGCAATGGCGGCGGGGTTGGTCGAGGTTTGGTCGTCGATCAGGTTGCTGATCGTGCGGGGCAGCGGTGTCCACCACGTTGCCGGTGCCCTGGTAAGTCGGCGTGGATGGCACCGGGAAGGTGGGATCCGCGCTGGGGGCCCGCCACACCGGATTCGTCAGGCGCGGGAAGACCTGGTCGGATGCGGCGAATTTGGTCGTGGTCGCGTCCTTCAGGTTGTTGCAGGAGCCATCGACGGTCCGCAAGCCGTAGGACGTGATGATGTCCGGGACTTGCTCCGCATCGGGGATCCCGTCGTTCACGCCCCCTGGATTGTTGAGCAACGTGCCGCAGGGATTCGAGGCGGTCAGGGTCGTCGTGTGCCGTTCGGCGATCTTGATCTGCTTCAGGATGAACGAAAGGTCACCGGCCGTGACGGTGAAGCCGGCCCCAACGGGCGCCACCGCCCCTGCCGTCGACGCCAACCCGGTGACCGTCGCGATCGACATCGCGAAGGCCACCCCCATTGCCAGGAATCGCTTCGACTTGTGCACTGCCGCCTCCAAGGATTTTGGGCGCACACCAGCCACAGCACGTGCACCCAGATCTTGAGCGGAATCATCGACCCGCCCAAAATTCACGTTAGGGACAGTGATCTGCGCGAAGTACCCCCAATCTGGGGGGAGAGTGTCCGAAATTTCTTAAAGAATCCTGAACATCGCTCTGCTCGTGGTTTCTGAATTTCTTCTGAATGGCCCGGAAGCGTCGATGAAGAAGCTCCTCCATGTATTGAAAGATCGGCGGGGACCACAGCTGGAATTACTCGCCGACCTCCGCCGACACCATTCTCGGGAAGGATAGGTCGCGGGCTCTGGTCAAGCGCAAATTTAATACAGGACGCCGTCAGCGCACTCGAAGGGCTGCGGAATTCTGCCGGGATTCGTTCTTGAGCTCACTGCCCTGGTGGAGCCGTCCACCGGCCGCCGGTTCGGGCCGGGTCAGGTCCAGCGCGGTCTTCCATCACCAGTGCCCCCAGCGATCGCGAACCAAACAGCACGCTATATCAGGGGTCTCCATCGCTCGTTGACCTGACCAATAACGCCCGGAGTCGCCCGGGACCAGCGCTGACAACGATGTGAGGTGACCGTTCCGACGGGGGATCCGTGAATTCGGCGGACGATGATCGTCCGGGTCCGGCAGCTCTCGAGATCCGAGTGCACATTTCTTGGCGGTTATCCCAGACGAGTCCGAGCCAATGTTGCCATTCGATGTGCCGGAACTCCGCGGCGCGTCGATCGGGGCGGCACCGGCGCAGACTGCTGAACGCTTATGTCGAATGGGTGGCACACGAACGACCGCCGCGCTTTCTGAAACTCGCGCAGTGGGACCGTTTACCCCGGGGCCATCACCCTTTCGGGTACAGATTGACACTCGTCGGTGCAGGCACTCTCCGGGGTCCGCGCGGGAAGGATTCGCTCCGTGTTCAAGAAACCAGAAGGCAGTGTTCTACGGTGATGTCAATGCGATTTCGGCCGACATTGGCTATATCCGCAGATCGACCCAGATCGGCACGTCTGCGCCCAGTTGTCCCGATCTGTCCGGGATGCGCTGCTCGGGCTCCTGCGGCGATCCGGGGGCACCGGTGAATCCAGTGGGGCGCCGGTAATAGTTGTCGACGAAGATGACCGACAGTATCGCCCTTAGCCTGCCTTACGTGTTCTGGAGTGAACCGGCAGAGGTGGGCCCCTTGCGTCGGGACCGCGCCGTTGTGTCGCAGTGGTACTTCCGCAGAGCGTCCTCAGTACGTTACGGCGACGTCGAGGATCCAGGTGACGCCGAAGCGATCGGTCAGCATGCCAAAGGCCGGTGCCCACTGGGCGGGGCCGAAGGCCTCAATGATCGTGGCAGCGTCGGACAGCTTGTCCCACATGGCTTCGACCTCCTCAACGGTGTCACCACGGACGGAGAGAAAAAACGGTTCGCTGGTCAACGTCATGCCGTTCTCGCGTCTGGTCGACCGTGCCGCTGTGGTCGCGAGCGTGGCGGATTCGCGCTGAACAGGGACGTCATACGCCATCACGCGGAAGCCGTTGTCGGCAGCAATCTGTCCGAATACGACCTTGTTGGCGTCCGGCAGATCCTTGGGCAGCCCAAAATCACCATAGGTGGCGATGGCGACCTGGCCGCCGAACACCGATTGGTAGAAGTCCAGCGCCTCGCGAGCCTGGCCATGGAAGTTGAGGTGGGCGACAGCGTTCACGCTCATGTTCGTGCTCCTCGTTCGATCGGCGCGCCGCGGTGTTCCGGGGCACAAGGAGCACTCTGTCCGCTATACCGGTCAGGGATTGTCCTGAATGACCGGCAGGATCGACCACATGCCGACGACCGCCGCGCCCACGACCTCCCGGCGGTTGCTGTCGCTGCTCTCTCTCCTCCAGACACGGCGGGACTGGCCGGGCGGTGTGCTGGCTGAGCGGCTCGCTGTCAGCGAGCGCACCGTGCGCCGCGACATCGACCGCCTCCGCGACATCGGCTACCCGATCCGAGCGACCAGGGGGCCCGACGGCGGCTACCAACTGGCCGCCGGCACCCAACTACCGCCGTTGCTGTTCGACGACGATCAGGCAGTGGCGCTCGCCGTTGCGCTCCGCACCGCCGCAACGACGGGCGCCGGCATCGAGGACGCCGCTGCGCGAGCGCTGGCCACCCTGCGACAGGTCCTGCCCACCCGACTCCGGGCACGCATCGACGCCCTCGAGCTGACCGCCATCCCCCGCATCGGCACCGGTGCCGACCCACAGGTCCACACCAGTGTCCTGCTGGGTATCGGGGCCGCCATCCGAGAGCGGCAAGAGCTGCGGTTCGACTACGAGTCCCCAGCGGACGCAGGCGGGAGCAAGGACGGCGATCGGTCGTGGCCCCGCCAGGTGCAACCCCATCAGCTCGTGATGCGCGGCGGACGCTGGTACCTCGTCGCGTGGGAGCCCCGGCGTGCGGACTGGCGGATCTACCGCGCCGACCGGATCAGCCCACGCACGCCAAACGGTCCTCGCTTCACTCCGCACGAGATTCCCGGTGGGGACGTCGGCGCGTTCGTTTCCTCGAGGTTCAAGGGCTCCCGCTCGCGCGACGAGTGGCCCTGTCTTGGCGAGGTCATTCTCGATCTACCCGTCGCCGAGGTGATCCCGTTCGCTGGTGACGGTGTGGTCCAACCCGTTGGCCCCGACCGGTGTCGGCTCCGCCTGGGCGCATGGTCGTGGCCCGGTCTCGCCGCCGCGCTCGCCCGATTTGACGTCGAGATCGAAGTGCAGGGCCCGCCCGAACTCCTCGCCGCCTTCGCGGCACTCGCCGAGCGAGCTGCCCGAACCGCCGCGCGCGACCGCAAGCGGGATGGTGCAGGTCTGCAGGACGCGTGAGGCGCCGAGGACACAGCGCAGGTTGAGCGTCAGGTCGAGGTCCTGCAGAGCGTGCTCGCGGCGACGCTCGACATCGACGATTTCCTGGACCTCGAGGCCCTCAAGCGACCTCCGCACTATCCCGTGTTCGACCCGAGCACCGTCGGAGCATCGCCCTCGCCGCCTCGCGAGGCCGACTTCGCGGTGGAAGGCCCTTCGACCGTCGGGCGAGTGTTCGCCGCCTCGAAGCATGCCGCTCGGGCGGAGCAGCGTCAGGCCGAGTTCAAACAAGCCCTCGACGACTACCGGGTCGCGGCGCAACAGCACGCGCAGCGGTTTGAGGAGGCGCGCCGCCGGACGAAGCGGGACGCGGGGCGTCTAGCAGAGGAGCACCGACGGCACGTTGAAGAAGTCAGCGCGCTGCAACGCGGCTTAGCCGCGCGTCAACCGGAGCACGTTGTCCGCTACCTGGACCTCGTGCTGGAGGCCGCCGACTACCCCGACGGCTTCCCACACTCGTGGATCCTCGGCTACGCCGCAGCGTCCGGACACCTCACCATCGAATACGAATTGCCGACAGTGGATGTAGTGCCCAAAGACAAGGCCTACAAGTACGTCAAGAGCGCTGACACGATCACCCCGTCCGCCCGCCCGGTTGCCCAGATCCGCAGCCGCTACGCCGAAATGCCGCGGCAGACCGCCCTGCGAGTCCTGCATGAGGTTCTGGAGGCCGACCGGGGTCGTGCAATCCGCACAGTGGTCTTCAACGGTTGCGTCAACGGCACCGATCCGGCCACCGGCCGCGACGTCCGCCCTTGCCTCATTGCCCTCGCGACATCCCGGGAACGCCTCCTTGAGGTCGATCTGGCCCGGATCGACACCGTCGCATGCCTGACGCATCTGGAAGGACGGGTCAGCAAAGACCCCAGCAAATTCCAGCCGGTCGAGCCGATCGTGCTGACCGGCTCGCTCGAAGCGGACTACACGCTGAGCACCGATGACGAGCCGGACCCGAGTCGCGCCCCGCCAACAGATCCCCCTTTGTTACACGAGGTCCCTTCGCCGATAAAGGCGTCGGAGCAGCAACAGTTGCGTGCTGGCCAGAACGTGCCACTCGCTGGGCCGCAGGTGCACGTGCAGGTGCTTGCAAGCCACGTGGATCTGTCCGTACTCCTGCTTGGCGCAAGCGGACGCGGTGACCGCGATGAGGACTTCATCCTTTCCAACAATCCCCGAAGCGCAGACGGTGCCGTGACGTTGACAGCCAATGGCTCGAGTATCGCCACCGCCCTGCTGCCGCAGCACTGCGAACGCGTGGTGCTGGTCGTCAGCGCGGGCGACGGCAAGTCCATGACGGATGCGAACGCCGTTGTCCAACAACTGGGCGGTGGGATCGACCTCCGGTTCCACCCTGCCGACGCCGCTCGCGTGAGCGCGCTGGTCTGGGGAGAGCTTTACCTGCGCAACGGCAACTGGCGCCTGCGCGCGGTTGGACAGGGCTGGTCCGACGGGCTCGCGGGTTTGGCCCGGGACTACTGGATTAACGTCGACTTGAGGCGCGATAAGGGCGGCCATGATTGGAACCATCGCCGTCAAGTCCGGCCGCGAAGTCAGCGCGGCGAACATCACAGAATCTATTTCCTCCGCGAACATTTGCCGCGACCGGCCTATCAGATTGATTCTCAATCGGCGCTCCCAGGTGGAGGAATACCGGCAGCTGCCGCGCTGAATGGCCTGGTGACCGCGAAGCTGGGAGTCGCCACGACCAAGCAACTCTCGCGGGATTCAGCAAGCTGGACATCATGTTTGATCGTTCACCAGGTACTCGGGCTCCCATCGGGTGAGGAGATCAAATGTCGTCAGAGACCTGCTCGCCATAACTTCTGATGCGCGCCGTGCCAGCATTGCCGACGAAACGGCAGATGCCTCGCCCCAACCTGGGGCGAGGCATCGGCCTGGAAAACTATTCAGTGTCCCTCCTGCGGCCCGCCCCCAACGGCGGGCCGCAGTCAGGTTTGGTTCCCTCGATCGCTACCCGATCATCGCGGCGTCACGAGGTTGGAGAAGTCCGAAGGAGTGCCCAGCGCGGGTTTCCCGTGCTGAGTTGGACACGGTGGGGGCAGGGAACTCCCTGCCCCCAACCGTTCGCGGCCTTACGGGGTGTTGCCCCGCAGGGTCACAGTGTGCGGACTGCCTGTCGCGTTGCTCGTGATCGTCAGAGTTCCGACCGACGTCGTCGCGGCGGCGACCGGCTTGAAGGTGACGTTGAGCTGGCAGCTCGCGCCGGCCGCCAGCGGTGCGGTGCAGGTCCCGGCGGTGACGGTAAATACCGCACTTCCGGCTCCGCTCACCGCGAACGACGCGATGGCCAGTGGATTGGTAGTGGCCAGTCCGCTGTTGGTGATTGCCAGGGTCGTCGTCGTCGTGCTGTTGACCGGATGCCGACCAAAGGCCACTGCATTCGCCACCGTGAGGGTCGGCGGGGCAACCGCCGTCCCGGTCAGGTTCGCGACGACCGTACCGCCGATCGCACTGGAAACGGTGATGGTCGCCGTCCTGGGCCCGGAAGCGGTCCCAGCGGTTGGCGTGAACCTGACGTTGATGTTGCAGGTGGCGCCGACCGGGAGGTTTCCGACGCAGCCGAGCGGGTTGTTGATGACGAACTGGTTCGCGTTCGCCCCGGCGAGGGTCACCGTCTGCCCGGTGATCCGCACGGTCCCGGTGTTACGGACCACGATGGTCTGCACAACCGAGTTGGTGCCGACGTTCTGTGCGGCGAAGGTCAGGCTGCCCGGCGTCAAGGACACGCTCGGGTTGACGCCCGTACCGGTCAGCGCGACGGTCTTCGACGGTGTCGACGGGTCGTTCGACGCGATGGCCAACGTGGCCGTCTTTGCCCCAGCCGTGGTTGGACTGAAGGTCACCGTGATGGTGCAGGTTGCGCCAGGAGCCACCGGTGCCGTGCAGTTGTTCGTCGGGGTGAACGACGCCGCATCGGTGCCGGTCTTGGTGACCCCGGTCACGTTCAGCGGTGAGAACCCGGTGTTGCCGACCGTGATGGTCTGCGCAGCCGAGGTCGCGTTGACGAACGTGTTTCCGAATGCCACCGTCGCCGGCGCAACGCTGATCACCGGTGCTAGCGGAACGTCCCGGAAAGCGTTGCAGGCCTTTGTCACCGCATCGTTACCGATGCAGAACCGCAGGTTCTCCATGTTCCACAACGTGTCGACACCGTCGCCCTTGGCGAACAGGTCCGCGGCGGCGACGAATGCGTTGTCGGCGACTGTCACGCTGCCGTTCGCATTCCTGGTGATCGTGTAGGCCGCGGTCAGGCTGGCTTGGAACGTCGCCGGGGTCGTCGGATCCAGGGTCACGCCCTCGTACAGCGCGGTGTCGCAGTTGGCCTTACCGGTCGTCGTCACCATGGAACTCGGTGGGGTGGTTGGGGTGGTGACGATCGGGCCGCAGTCGCCCGCAGCGCCCAGATTCGGCGTGGTGCGGGACGCCAAAAGGGTACCGGCCGGGTCCATGATGTCGCGGACGCCAACCAAGTTGCCCGGATTGACAATTCCCGCGAACACAGCCTGCTGCAGGGTCATGGTCGGCGTGCTGCCCGCACCGAAGTTGCCGGTGATGGCCGCATGCTCCATGAGGTCGGTCGAGCCGATCTCGGTGGCCGGGTCGGCCGGGTTGGTGCGCACGCTGATCCGAACGCTCAGCGCGTGGTCACCATCGATGATGTCGTTGTTGCCGCGACCCTCGATCAGGTCGCTGCCGGCGCCACCGAGGAGGATGTTGCCCTCCGCCCACACGGTTCCGCTGGAGAGGTTGCCTGGCGTCCCACCGAATCCGGCCAGCGGGCAGGGGCCACCCCTACCGCTGTTGGCAGCGGCGAGGACATCCGCGAGTGACGACGGGAAGGTCGTGACCAACTTGTTGAGTCCGGTGATCCGGGCCACACCGGCCGGGTCGAGCGCGTCGCAGCCGGAGAACCCACCCGGGCCGACAACCCGTTCCAGATCGTCACCACGAATGATGTCGTTGAACTTCGATCCGGAATCGGCTTCGGTCTCCTGCCAGCGGTCGCGGTTGACGACCAGCTGGATCGGCAGACCGACCAACTGCTGGTTGATCTTCATGTCGTCGTCGCCGCCGACCGTGTCGTACTGGTGGAATGCCCAGTCGAACCCGCCCGCACCGGCGTTGCGATCGATCGGCGGCGTTCTGCGACATCACGTCGTCGCCACCCTCGGCGTCGTAGTCGTTCTCGCCTTCCTGACCGACGAAGATGTCGTTACCGGGTGCGGTTTCGGCCGGGTCGTCGAAGAACGGCGCACCATGATCGCCCTGCAGCAGGTCCTGACCGGTGCCACCCTCGATCCAGTCGTCGCCACCGTCGCCGAACACGGCGTCGGCACCCTGACCGGCGATCACGAAGTCGTTGCCGGGTCCGGCAAATTCCTCGTTGTCGTTGGCGCCACCATTGAGGAAGTCCGAACCGTCGCCACCCATCATGATGTCGTCGCCGGGACCGGCATCGAGCAGCGTCGTTGCCGGGACCACCCTTGAGGACGTCCGCGCCGTCCAGGTCGGTGATGATGTCGTTGCCGTCGCCACCGAGTGCGACGTCGTCGCCGCCGTTGCCCTCGATGACGTCGTTGCCGGGGCCACCCCAGAAGGTGTCGTTGTCGTTGCCGCCGAATGACCCGGTTGGCAGTCGTGCTGGTGCCGCCGTTGTAGACGGACTGACCGTTGATGCCGGCCGGATCGACGGTGTTGATGGCCCGGTACTGGATCGTGCCGTCCGGCTTGCGCAGCAGGAGCTGGTTCTCATCGCAGTCGGTGGTCGGGTCGTCGTTGACCGAGCCGGCACCGGTGATCAGTTTGGCCGCCGGGGTGGTGGGGCTTCCGGCCGCTGTACCCGGGAAGGTGATGTTGGCCAGCTGGAACTTGCAGTCGGCCGTGGCGAAGGCATCGGCCTTCAGCGTGTTGGTGCCGGTGGTGTTGCGTCCGATCAGCTCGGAGAACGAGTTGCCCTCGAGCTGGGTCCGCAGGTTCATCCCTGGCGTGCGGGCCAGGTAGTAGAGCCGGTCGCCGTCCTGCAGCTTCTCCAACTGGTTCTGGAAGACGTAGTTGAAGGTGCTGCCGAGCAGCCCACCGAAGAGGTTCGTGACCTCGGCCAGACCGCCGACCCACAGGTCGACGTTGTCCAGTCCGGTGGTGGTCACACCGTTGGCGTCCGATGCCCAGGCGCCGGTGCTGAACATGAAGTCAGCGGCGTCGGCCGGTGGGACATCGGTGACCAACGGGTTGACGATTGCCCGTGCCGCGGCCCGCTTGGCGGCGACCAGGGTGACATCGTCGGCGTTTCCAGCGACATCGTCAGGTCCCGCGTTCCCAGTTGCATTCACGATTGTGGGGTGCGTGCCGTACGCGGCCACGAAGTTGATCAACGACTCCGGGTGCTTGAGGTGCTGACCGAAATCCGACCAGTCGGTGTACGGCGCCAACTGCACCGTCATTCGTCTGCGCATGGATCTGCCGGCGAACACTGTTGAGCGGCGGCACCCCGGCCTCCCGTGCCCTGGTCATGTTGATCGTGGGCAGGTCGAGCGGGAGTCCGAGCAGGTTGTTGCGTAGCGTCTCGGTCACGAACTCGTCGAGTTCGTTACCGATCTGATCGGACGAGCCCATCACGATGGAGCCCGCGGCAGCTTCGGGTGTCAGTGGAGTTGCAGCATCCCCACTGTTGAAGTATTCGGGGGGATTCAAGAACGCCGTCAGCAACGGCAAACTGTTGTTCTTCTTTTGTGCACCCGTTCGCATCCACGTTGATCGCGGGCGACGTCGTCGTCCAGCATCGAATGGCCGAAACGGTAGACGGCGTGTGCGAACTCGGCCTCGATGGCCGGGTTGATATCCGGGATGTACACGTGGAACGGCCGGACCGCCGGCTGCACCTTCCGCGCGAACTCCTCGAAAACCAAGTGCTGGTACTCCATCTCGGTCACGAACCGGGCAGCCTGGAACAGCCGACCGCCCAATCCGAACGTGGTGTCAGCAGGGGCACTTTGGAAGTCCGCAAGCAACGCCTCGTTGCCGGTGGCGTGCAGCGTGTCCGTGATGTCGCCGACCAGGCGGTCGTGCTCGGAATGGAAAATCTGGTGAATGGTGCTCAGTGCGATGTTCTCGTTGCAGCGGCCGTCACCACAGGTGAAGTGATCGTTGAGCATCTCGTCGTCATAGGTGCCCAGCCGGCTGGTGCGCGAAATCGGCCGAGGCCACCAGATCCGTGTCCGGGGTGGGGATGTGGCCGGTCTGCGGGTCAGGCGACGGATCCGCGTTATGCGCGATGTCGGTCAGGAACGGGGTGTCGAAATGCAGGACATTCGCCGGCACCGGCACCGGGTTCGTCAGGTTGCCCGAGACCAGGCCGGTGGTGGTGACATAGTCCGGCAGTCCGGTCGTAGCGTCCGGAATGAAATTGCCATACGGATCGGCCGCGATCATCGGGATGTTGGTCACGTCCGCGTCGGTCAGGCGAAGACCGAGCTTCTGAGCTGCCTGCTGCTTGGTCGACGCCCAGGTTGAGATGCTGCTGGTCGTCGCGTTGCCATCGTTGTAGCAGATGTTTGTCAGCGCGGTTGAACAGGTCGACGAAACGATGGGATTGTCGGAGGCAATTCCGCCGAGCAGTTTCCCGGTCGAGATCGGGTGGTTCGAGGCGTCGAGAGAGTATTCCCGCAGGAAGACCTGGTGCGACGCGTGCGAGGTGTACGTCTGGCTCTGGTCCACCCACGGGGAGTCGGTGTTGGTGGCGTTCTGGACGTCATCATTTGTCCCGAGAACACCGTCCGGGCCGGGCTGGTTCTGCGCCCTGGTCAGCACCATGAACGCCTGGCTCGCGGGGACCTCGTCACCGGTGCCGGCCTTGCCGTCCGGCCCGAGGGTCCGCAACGGGTCGTCGGCCTTCAGCGGGACGAAGACGGTCGAGCCGCTCTTCACCGTCTGATCAACGCCGTGATCGAAGAACTGGCCGAAGAACGTGAACAGCGAGTTGTACGGCGGCGACAGGCCGACGTCGGTGGTGACGTTCGGAATGAAAAGGGTCTGGTGCGACGGCACACAGCCCGCTGGCGCCCCGTCCACCGGCGGTGTCGCCTGGGGGTCAGGGTCGATTGTGCAGGGGAACGAGCCCGGGTTGTTCTGGCTCCGGACCGGCGAACCCGGCGGCAGCAATTGCGGCCGGGTTGGTCGACGTCTGGTCGACGATCAGGTTGCTGATCACGCGTGGTTGCGAGTCGACCACGTTCCCGGACTTCTGCGCATAGCTTGTCGGTCCCAATGGGCCAACCGGCAGTGCGGCAGTGATGTCTTCGGCCGGCCGGAACGACGGCGTGGTCAGCCGCGGGAACGGCACATCGGCCGCGCCGACCCGCTGGCCGAAGGTGTCCCGACCCCCGTGTCGATCTTGAGGTTGTTGCACTCGCCGTCGACGGTCCGCAGACCGTACGACGTGATGATGTCCGGAATCTGGTCCGCGTCCGGCCCGAGCAATGCCGAACAGTACATCGGATCCGTCGTCGGATGGGGGTTCGGAACCGCTGGTTCGGCTGCTGTCGTCCCTGCGGCCGGAAGCGCAACGCCCCGATACTGCCGGGAGTGTCGTTCCGCGATCTTGATCTGTTTGAGAATGAAGGTCAGGTCGCCGGCGGTGACGGTGAATCCGTTCCCGACCGGCGCCACGGACGCCTGAGCGCTTGCGGCCATCACTCCGGTGACGCTCGCGATAGACATCGCGAACGCCACCCCCATTGCGAGGAATCTCTTCGACTTGCGCACAGCAGCCGCCTCCAGGGTTTTTGGGCGCGCCAAAGAAAGGGCATGCACCCAGATCTCTCGCGGGATAATTGACCCGCCTACGGCTGACGGTATGGACCACGCTCTGACCAATGAACCCCCAATGTGGGGGGCAACCGCTCACAATTGTCTGAATTAACAGTGAAAATTTCTTCATATATGAATGCGACCTGTAGGCCACCCCCGGCCACAAGATCAACTGCGTTATGGGCGGTCGGAACGGTGCCAGGTCGAGGGCGATGTAGCCGCGCGGGAGTGATGTCTCTTGGCAGATGGGAGATTTGCACAGCTAAAGGGCAAATGTTCGCGAAACTCTCAGATCGTTGACACGCGGTTCGCACATTAATCTACAGCTTGGCCACCTCGATCACACAGAAACCCGCCGCCAGCAAGGCCCCGGAGCCTGTTCCTGGTGCGCCTACCATTCATCTTCTGAAAAGGCGTCATGCATGCCTGATTCACCGCGGATCGTTCCCTGGTACTCTTCGGGCAATGCGCCCCACCTCCCCCAAGGCGAATAAAGCGATTCCACCATTCCGCCGGAGCGAGATCGGTCAGGGAGCCCCACTGGATCGGTCGCCGAGTAATTGATGCCTGATCGTGTCAACAATGAGGCCTAACATTGGCAAACCGGAGACAATGTAAGGCGGCCGCGCACAATTAATTGCTGGGCTTGCGCAACCCGTACCGGGTCTCGGGCCGGCCGACCTGGCCATACCGCAGGCTCCGCTCGGCCGCATTGGTGTCCGCCAGATGCTCCAGGTACCGACGGGCGGTGATCCTGGACACGCCGAGAAAGTCCGCGATCTGCGTCGCGGATGCCTCGCCGAGTTCCCGCAGGGCACCGATCACGATGGCCAGGGTCTCCTTCGTCATCCCCTTCGGCAGGGTCTCCCCCGCCGGCGAGCGGAGCATCCCCAGGGCCTTGTCCACCGCGGCCTGATCGACGTCGGAATCGCCGGCCACCTGGTTGCGGAACTCCTGGTACGCCAGCAACCGGTCCCGCAGCGTGCCGAAGGCGAATGGCTTGATGACGTATTGCACGGCACCCTGGGCGACGGCCGACCGCACGATGTCGGCGTCCCGCGCGGAGGACACCACCATCACGTCGACGGTCGACCCGGCAGCGCGGATCCGGCGGAACAGGTCAAGGCCGCTGCCGTCCGGCAGGTGCAGGTCCAGCAACACCAGATCCACCCCGCCCCGGCCAAGGGCACGCTCGGCCTCGACCCTGGAATGCGCCACCGCGGCCACCGAGAACCCTGCCACCCGTTCGACGTACGCGCGGTGCGCGCGGGCGGCGATCGGCTCGTCCTCGACGACCAGCACGTGGATCATCGCTGGCTTCGACCCGCCGGTTCACCGGTGGTGTCCGCACGATCTGTCGGTTCGCCGGTGCCGACCGCACCATCCACCGATCGTCCGCCGAGCCCGACGGCGTCGTCCTCGACGGCACCGCGATAGGGCAGCGACACGACGAACTTCGCCCCCTTGCCGGGCTGCACCACCACCGTCCCCCCGCAACGGGCCACCGCCTGCGCGACCAGCGCCAGCCCGAGGCCGCGGTCACCCGCCGGGCCGCGCGCCGTCTTGGTCGACCAGCCGCGGGCGAACACCGATGTGGCCTGCTCCGGCGTCAGCCCGGGGCCGCTGTCGGTGACGGTGATCAGCACGGTGTGGTCGACGGTTTCGCCGGCGACCTGCACCCGCCGCGGGCCGTCGTCCGCCGTCATGCCGGACAGCACGTCGAAGGCGTTGTCGACCAGGTTGCCGACGATCGTCACCAGCTCGTGGTCGGGCGCCGCGTCCGGCGGCAGGTACGAGCCCTGCCGGACGGTCAGGTCGATGCCGCGCTCCGCGGCCTGCGCGGACTTGGCCAGCAACAGGGCGGCGACGGCCGGGTTGCCGACCCCCTCGAGCACCCGGTCGGCCAGGCTCTGCGCCGTCTGCAACTCCGCGACGGC
The DNA here is from genome assembly GCA_963695045.1 of uncultured Actinomycetota bacterium. Classification (GTDB taxonomy): domain Bacteria; phylum Actinomycetota; class Actinomycetes; order Mycobacteriales; family Nakamurellaceae; genus Nakamurella. The sequence continues at coordinate 348,709 of CAVOFW010000008.1, read as the reverse complement.
GAAGGTCAGGGCGTGCTCGGTCTCGCCGAGTTCGATCAGCGAGATCACCGTGTGCAGCCGGTTGGCCGACTCGTGGGCCTGCGCCCGCAGCGCGTCGGAGAACCCCTGGACGCGGTCCAGTTCCCCGCTGAGCGATTCCAGTTCGGTGTGGTCGCGCAAGGTCAGCACCGCGCCGACCGTCTTGCCCTTGACCCGGACCGGCCGCCGGCTGATCAGCAGCACCCGCTGGTCGGACAGCGTCAGCTCGTCGGTGAGGTCCCCCGGGTCGTCGATCAGCGCCGCAACGTGCACCGGCAGCCCCGCTTCAGCTGCTGTCCGGCCGATCGCCTCGTCGGTCAGCCCGAGCAATCGCCGACCTTCGGTGTTCACGCTGACGATCCGCCCGTCGCCGTCCAGGAGCAGCATGCCCTCGTGCACCGAGGCGAGCACCGCGTCGTAGTAGGTGAACAGCTCCGCCAGCTCGCGCGGACCCATGCCGAGGGTCTGCCGGCGCACCCAGCGGGCGATCAGCAACGACCCGACGAACCCGATCAGCAGGGCGGCAAGGGCGATGATGCCGATCAACAGGATCCGGCGCTTGGTGACCTCGTTGATGTGGTCGACGGTCACGCCGACCGCGACGAGCGCGACGACCTCGCCGTTGGCCTTGATCGGAACGATGGCCCGCACCGACGGCCCCAGGGTTCCGGTGTAGGTCTCGACCCCGACGCCGCCGGCCAGCGCCGCATCTCGGCTGCCCTGGTACTGCTTGCCGATCTCGTCCGGATTCGGGTGGGTGAAGCGGATGCCGGCCGGGGTCATGATCACCACGAAGTCCGCGCCGGTCGCGTTCTTGACGTCGGTGGCGTAGCCCTCCATGGCCGCCGATGGGCCGGTGATTTCCTGGCCCGGCGGATAGGTCGCGGTGACGGCGGCCCGCACGCTGGGCGCGGCGGCCACCGTCGACGCCACGGCGATCACCCGGTCGCTGGTTGCTTGCTCGGTCTGCGCACTGGTGTCGACCAGCAACGCGAGCAGCACGGCGGCGAGCACCACGATCAACACCACGGCCTGCAGCGCGAGGATTCGCCGGGCCAGGGACCAGCTGGAACCAGCTTGCACGGCTCGACCTCCCCGCCGACCTGAGGGGGCAGCGGCATCGCGGCCCGATGCTGACCCTACTCAACTGCCGTCGGTCTGGGCGATGTTGGGGGCGCCATTGGTAGACTTCAGGCATGAAGGCAACCATTGACAGTGCCGGGCGTCTGGTTATCCCCAAGGTCCTGCGAGACCGACTGGGCCTGCGTCCAGGAGTCGTCGATGTCGAGGCCGATGGGTCCGACTTGCGGGTTCGTCCCCGTGCCGGCGACGAACTCGACGAACAAGATGGTTTGCTGGTCATCCCGGCGTCGGGCCCGCCGCTGAGCGATGAGGACGTCCGGGCCCTCCGAGATGCCGACCAGCGGTGAAGGTCGCGTCGGATCCAGATCTTTCTGACCCGGAATTACTCGTCGATACCAGCGTCGCGGTCGCGTTGAGCGTCGCCGACCACGAGGCCCACGCTGCCGTCCTCGCCGCGGTTGCCGGCCGCCGAATCGGCCTCGCGGGTCATGCGGCATTCGAATCGTTCTCGGTCTTGACTCGGCTGCCCGCCCCGGCTCGGCGGACCCCGGCGGCCGTCAGCAGGCTGTTGGCCGCGAACTTCCCGTACACCCGGTTCCTCAGTCCGGGCGCGACGGCCGCCCTCTTGATCAGGTTGGCCGAGGCGGGAGTTTCCGGGGGCGCCGTCTACGACGCACTGGTCGGTGCGACCGCCGCCGAGCATCAGGTTCAGCTGCTCACTCGCGATCGCCGCGCGCTGGCGACCTATCGGGCACTTGAGGTTGATGTCCTGGTCGCCCGATAGTCCTTCCGTTCGCGGCAATCCTTCCGCTGGCCGCGAACAACGCAGCGCACCGCCGGCCGGACGCCATACATTCGGCGGATCGGCCTCGCGTCGGCCGGGACCCGAGAGGAACCTGCCATGGGCGAGGTCATCCCGTTTCGATCGAGCCACACGCCGGCGCGCCCGGCACGATCGTCCCGCGTGCCCTCTGCACCGCAGAGATTGGCGGCCCCGTCATTCGGCTCGCGACCCGACCCGCTCTGGCGGGAAGTTGCGGGATCCGTGCTTCGTGACGAACGCCGTCGGCAACATCGCACCCTCTCCCAGGTCGCGGAGCGGGCCGGCATGTCCGTCCAATACCTGTCCGAACTCGAACGAGGCCGCAAGGAGGCCTCGTCCGAGATGCTCGGTGCCGCCTGCGGAGCGCTCGGGCTGAGCCTGGCGGAGTTCGCCACCCGGTGCGCCCGGACGATCACCGCCGCCGCCGCGCGTCCGTCCGGGCCGGTGCTGCTCGCGGCCTGACCCGACTACATCAGTCCCGGTCGCCCGGGTCAGGCCGGCCGCGCTATCGCCAGGGACCTGGTCGCGATGATGTGGTCGGCCAGTCCGTACTCGATCGCCTGCTCCGCGGTGAAGATCTTGTCCCGGTCCGTATCGGCACGCAGGGTGGCCACGTCCTGCCCGGTGTGCCGGCTGAGCACCTCTTCCATCTGCGCGCGGACCCGGAGCAGTTCCCTTGCCTGCAACGACAGATCGGAGATGGTGCCCTGCCCGCCGGCGGACGGTTGGTGCAGCAAAACCCTGGTGTGCGGCAGCAACGATCGCCGACCGGGCGCGCCGGCGGCCAGGATGACCGCAGCCGCGGACGCGGCCTGACCGACACAGGTGGTGCCCACCGGCGCCCGGACGAATTGCATGGTGTCGTAGATCGCCGTCATCGCCGACATCGAGCCGCCCGGCGAGTTGATGTACAACGAGATCTCCCGGTCCGGGTTGTCCGACTCCAGGAACAACAGCTGCGCCACGATGACATTCGCGACGTCATCATCGATCTCGGTGCCCAGGTAGATGATCCGATCGGACAGCAGCCGGGAATAGACGTCGACCACGCGCTCACCCGACGGGGTCTTCTCCACCACGGTCGGCACGGTGTAGTGGCCCATGATCAGCCCAGCCCGATCCGCTGACGGTCGGTCGCCGGCCGAACGTCGGCAACGGACTGCAGAATCTGGTCCACGAACCCGTACTCCAGCGCCTGCTCGGCGGTGAACCACCGGTCGCGGTCGGCGTCCCGCTCGATCGTCGCCAGGTCCTGCCCGGTGTGCTCGGCGATCAGAGCGATCATCAAAGCCTTGGTGTACTCGAGATTCTCGGCCTGGATCTCGACATCGACGGCGGTACCGCGGATCCCGGCCGAGCCCTGGTGCATCAGTATTCGCGCGTGCGGCAGCGTGTAGCGCTTCCCGGGGGTGCCCGCGGACAGCAGGAATTGGCCCATGCTGGCCGCGATGCCCATGGCCAGCGTGCTGACATCGTTGGGGATCAACCGCATGGTGTCGTAGATCGCGAGCCCGGCGGACACCGATCCGCCCGGAGAATTGATGTAGAGGCTGATGTCTCGCCGTTGATCCTCGGCGGAGAGCAGCAGCAGCTGGGCGCAGATCCGGTTCGCGATGGCGTCATCGACCTCCTGGCCGAGCACCACGATTCGCTGGTGCAGCAACCGTGCGGACAGTTGATCATCGAACGCGCCGGGCGGTGCCACCTCCGTTGCCGCGCTCGCCGATCCTCTGGTCGTGAACATGGGCACTCCTCTCGTCTCTCGCACCGGGTCCGGTGGCCTGACCCCAACGATGCGTGAGCGAGATGCGCTTCGCCGCCGAATCAGCCTGCAGCAGATCAACCCGCAGATCAACCGCAGCAGACAACTCACAGCTTAAATTAAGAAATCCGGATAAAACCCCCCATTTTAGGGAGTTTGGGCCACCCCAATGTGGGGGTTGGCGGCCATCCCGACCGTGCTCCCATTGAAGTTGCCTCTAGACACGCGCAGCGGCTCGAGGTAACGCGCTTGGCGACGTTGGCATCAGTAGGGCTGCGCATCGCGATGCAGCGATGACGAGTTCACGCCCCTCGCCGTTGAGGAGCTTCGATCCCGCCGGCACGCCCAACCGACGTGTGCTAACCATCCGAAGAGTCGGTGCCTTTCCGTTGCTACATCAGTCTTCTCGCCACTCCAGGCAAAGGAGTCCCCATGACCGCAGAGGATCTTGCTCACCCTGACGAAGCGGCTGGCACCGCGGATGCCCCACCCCGGCTGTGGGTGCCGGCCGACGGCGGGATCACTGCCGACGAGCAGGCCGCGGTGCACAGCGGGCTGTCCCGACGGACGTTGATCAGGGTCGGTGCGGTGGGAGCGGCCGGCGTCGCGTTCACCGCTGGCCGCGCGGTGGCCGAGCCGTACCTTGCCCAACAGGGGGTGTTGTCGTCCGACGGGGTGTTCGCCGCCGCCGCGACCGCACTGGCCGACCTGGTCTACATCGAAGCCTTCCCGACCAGCCCACTGATCCTCAAGCCGTTCACCGACCCCCTGCTCGTTCCGAAGGCGCTCCGGCCGGTTCCGGAGTCCGAGCTCGAAACCTGGTCGCAACGGCCCAGCGGTGGGCCGGGCCAGCAGAACGGCTACCGCGGCACCGACCCGTTGCGCACGTTGAACAACGAGACCCATCAGATCTGGCCGAGCCAGATCGGCTACCCGGAGCCGATCGTCTACAAGATCGACCATCTGGTCAGCACCCACTCGTTCACCACGTCCCAGGTCTTGCCGATCGACCGGAAAGGCAAGCCAACGGTCTCGTTCGACTCGACAGGCAAGACCTACTCGGCCGGCACCCAACGAACGCTTCCGCCCAGCACGATCTACGGATTCAACGGCACGTTCCCCGGCCCACGGATCAACGCCGAATACGGCAAGCCGGTGATTGTCCGGTTCGATAACCACCTTGACGAGAACCCGCTCGGCCTGGACCGGCAGGACTTCGGCACCAAGGACTATTCCGCCCTGATCCACCTGCACAACGGGCACACCGCCCCCGAGAGCGACGGAAACCCGCACTACGCAATGCGACACGGGCCGCAGCACGAGGGTTACTACCCTCAGCAGTTTGTCGATAACCTCTACCTCAACTGGCCGGCCGATGGTGTCCCTGAGGAGAAGCAGAGCTTCTTCTGGTTCCACGACCACCGGATGGACCACACCGGATCAAACGTCTACAAGGGCATGGTCGGGCTGTATCCGATCTACGACCCGCAGCCCTACAAGGACATCCCCGGCGGTGCCGACATGGGAGATGAGACGCAGGGGTTCCGGCTTCCCGGCGTCCGGACCGACAACTCTGACGGGTCGTTCGACGTCGAGTACGACATCCCGTTGGCGTTCTACGACTGCCGACTGGATGACGGCGTGACGATTCACAAGGACATCCACGACACCCAGGGCGAGTTCCCGGACGCGCACAACCCGGCGACCCACCCCGAATGGTGGGGGAAGACGTTCTACAAGCACTTCCCCAACCACGGCTTCGTCGGCGACATCTTCACCGTCAACGGCACCGCCTACCCGGTGCACGTGGTCAAGCGGCGCAAGTACCGCCTCCGGTTCCTGGATGCATCCATCTCCAGGATCTACGAATTCAAGCTGATGAAGTCGGCGCAGGGACCCAAGAGCGCGGCGTCGCTGGGTTTCACCGACGACGATCTCGAGGGTCAGTACCGCATCCCCGACGGACAGCAGTGCATGCAGTTCGTCCAGATCGCCTCCGACGGCGGGCTTCTGCCGGTGCCGATCACCCGGGACTCCTTCGAGCTGTGGCCCGCCAAGCGGCGCGAATTCATCGTCGACTTCACCAAATACCAGGACAACAGCCCGACCAAGAAGAATGACGTCATCTACCTGACCGATGTGATGAAGATGCCCGACGGCCGGATGTGGACGAATTCGTCCCGTTTCTTCCCGGACCCGAAATACAAGGTCCCGGTGCTGAAGTTCGTGATCGAAAGCGACGAACTGGAGCCGGACGACAGCGTCATCCCGCAGCGGATGCGGGAGCTACCGCCGCTGCCGGACAACTGGAAGACCCTGATGGCCAACCGGCTGATCTTCGAAGTCAAGCGAGGTGCCGTCGGCGGCGAGATCGAGTGGCTGATCAACGGCAAGCCCTTCGATCCGGCCACTGTTGCGACCAGCTTGAAGAACCCGGCGAACAAGACGCCGCTGGCCCAGCAGAAGAAGAACAGTTTCAACCTGTGGGAGATCCGCAACGGCGGCGGTGGCTGGGTGCACCCGTTCCACCTGCACATGGAGGAACACCGCACCGTCATGCGGAACGGCAAGGACGTGACCGGAGGTGGCGATCCCGGGCATCCCGATGACTACTCCAGGGAAGACCTCGTTGCCCTCGACCCGGGCGAGTCGGTGATCATTTATCGCGGGTTCCGGGATTTCGTGGGGCCTTATGTGGCGCACTGCCACAATCTGGCGCACGAGGATCACGCCATGATGTTCGGCTGGGAGATCATTCCCTAGCCGGCCGAGATGACTTGCCACCGAACGTGACTCGAGCAGAGATGAGTGACGATGTCCATCGACTCCGCCAAGCAGCCAACGGGCAGGCTCGACGCCAGGCTGGCCGTTCCCTGGTTCACGGTGCTGCTGCTCGCCACCGTGATGGCGTTCGCGGACGCGTTCTGGATGGTCGCGATGCGCGGCGCGACGGGCGCCATCGAACGATCCGACGGCGCGTTCACCAGCTGGTGGCGGGAGTCGATCGTCAGCCTGCCGATCTTCGTCGTCGCGGTGCTGGCGGCGCTGCTGCTGGCGATCCGGTTGTTCGGGCCGGAGCTCCGAACATTCCGGGCGATCGCGGTGGGGACCTTGCTGGTCGCCGGCGCCGGCACCGTCGTCGGCATCGCGGAAACCGCGGTCAGCTCTGCCTACGACTACTACCTGCAGTCCAGCCAGCTGCAGATGATCGAAACGATGCATGGCCTGTGCACGGGCAGTTGCCTGGCGCAGGCCCAGCAATCGTCGCTCGAGCTTCAGCTGCGCGCGGTGCTGTGGGCCAGCGGCCTGCTGCTGGTCACCAACGTCGTCCTGGTCGGTTGGCTGGTGGCGATGCGGGGTGGCCGGCTGGCGGTGGCGACTCGGGTGCGAGCGCCAGGCCCGGTGGGCGGCGCAGACGACGCCCGGCCAACCACCGGCAACCGGGTCGATGACGTCCGGCTGCTGGTGGTCGTCGGCCTGCTGGGCAGCGCCCACCTGCACGCCGCGCTCATCCCGGTGCACCTCGCTGGATGGCCGGCGGCCGCGGGATTCTTCCTGCTGCTGGCGGCGGCGGAGGTCGCCGTCGCCGGCCTGCTGCTCGCCCGTCCGGGCCGGGCGGCGCTGCTGGCCGCCGCGGCGATGTCCATCGGCCCGATCCTGCTGTACTTGTACTCGCGCACTTTCGGCCTGCCGTTCGGGCCCGGCGCCGGCATCGCCGAGGCCGTCTCCGTCTCCGGGTGCGCTGCCTGCGCGTTGGAGCTGCTGACGCTGCTTGCCGCGGTCTGGCTGCTCCGCGCCACCCCGGCCCGCGGCCGTCGCCCCGCCGTGTCGGCTCATCTGCGGGGTCTGCTGATCGCTGCGGTGGTCGCGGTCACGGTCATCGGGTTGGCCGGGACCGCGCCGGCATGGTTCGACCAGCCAGGTGATTCCGGACCCCAGCCGGTGATGACGCATTGAACCGTCGGCTACCGCCGCTGAGCGGTCGACCGGTCACCGCGCAGCCGGTCCAGCGCGCGGCGCCCCCGGTGGGCGACGGCGTGCAGCGGCGGGCTTCCGTAGATGGCGACCAGCGGCCGGCTGCGCCGGATCACCTTGTTCGTGACGGCAACCACGTCCCGTTGCCCGGCAAGCCGGGCCTGCCGGCGCAGCGCTACCCACGATGCCAGCGAGGCCGGACTTTTCAACCAGATACGTTTCTGCGCCCCTGCCACCGGCGGCAGGCAGCGACGGGACGGGGACGCCCGCAATCTGAAAATTGAGCCTGGTCCGGACGCACTTTTCACAACGGCCGCAGTTGCCGTCCGCGACCCGGCCCTGCCAGCACACCCGGAGCAGGGGCATACCCAGATCCCAAGTGGCGAGATAGGCCGCCTTGTCCGTTCGACTCATGCCCGCGCCGTCCAACCGAACTTCCATGTCCCCGGTGGACGTGAGCGGGTCGGTCACCGGATTCGAACCGCCCAAGAAGTCGATCGTGTCGTAGGAGTCACTACTGCCGATGAGGCCGACGCCGTATCCGGGTGACAACAGGGAGAAGCCGGACGCAAGGCCGAGAGCGAAGACGTCATACCATTTCTCGTGCAATTCCCGGAGGTTTGTCCGGACGGTGATCAACTCGACTCCCGAGCCCTGCAGCATCTTCTCGGCTCGGATGCGGGCGTTGTCGAATGCGACGGTCTCGGCGAGGCCGATGTCGAACCCGTGCACCAGCATCGCCGCGCGCAGATCGACGGTGCGCCAACCGGCGTCGCCGGTGTTGTGCCGGCGAAAGCTGAAGCTCGCATCGACACCGCCGGAAAAGGCTATGACGGCCTTCGGGTTCCGGACGGAATCCTCACGAACATGGTCGGCGGTGACGTCGACGCGGGAATAGCGGCCCGGACGCCAGCGCATCCAGGCAGCTTGGAATTCCGTCAGCCCGGAGAGCAGACGACGACTGACCGATCCGTGGATGTGAAAGCGTCCGCCGCGCCTCATCAACAGCAGCCAGGTACCCAGCACAAAAGGATCTGCCCCAGGCCGGGCGGACAGTGCGATGCCCTCGACTTCGAACCACAGGGTCAGCGCCGAACCGTCCGCGAACGTCAGATGCCCCGATCGTCGTCCGGATTCGATGGCCGAATCGTCGATGTAGAGATGCGCGGTGCCCATGACGATCCCCCATTCCAGCGAGGCTTGACCCCTCCGGCCCCGTCACAGGCATTCTGCTCCCCACGACCGCCGTTCCGCCCCCGCGGATCGATCAGGTAAGGTTACCCTTACTAGAACTGTGACCCAGGGAGCTCTCATGGCCGATCGCACCACCACGGACAGACCCCGCCGACCGCCGCCGATGGCTGTGACGGTGCTGCGTAGCCGCCGGATCAGCGCCACCATGGTGCGAGTGTGGTTCGGCGGCCCCGAGCTGCGGCGGTTCCAGCCGTCGGCGTGCACCGACTCGTACGTGAAGCTGACGTTTCCCAGCCCCGGCGTGACCTATCCGGAGCCGTTCGACCTGGTCCAGATCCAGTCGAGCTACCCGCAGTCGCAGTGGCCGGTGGTTCGCACGTACACGGTCAGGGCCTTCGATCCGGAACGGATCGAGTTGGCCGTCGACTTCGTGGTGCACGGCGATCACGGCGTTGCCGGCCCGTGGGCGGCGGCCGCGGAACCCGGCGACCGGATCTACCTGTCCGGCCCCGGCGGCGCGTACGCCCCCGATCCACGCGCCGGCTGGCATCTGTTGGTCGGCGACGAGAGCGCGCTGCCGGCGATCAGTGCGGCGGTCGAGGGCCTCGCCGCCGACGCCGAGGGACAGGTGCTGATCGAGGTCCCGGGTGCCGAGTCGGAGATCGACCTGCCGGTTCCGCTCGGTGTGCGGCTCGACTGGCTGCACAGCGATCCGGCCGGCGCGGCCGCGCCCGGCCGGGCACTGGTGGAAGCCGTTGCCGCGCTGGCGATTCCACCCGTCGACGTGCAAGCGTTCGTGCACGGTGAAGCCGGTTTCGTTGCCGACCTGCGGCGGCTGTTGCGAGTCAACGTCGGCGTGCCGAGGGATCGGCTGTCCATCTCCGGGTACTGGCGGATCGGCGCCACCGAAGAGGGTTGGCGAGCGGCCAAGGCGGACTGGAACGCCGCCGCCGAGGAGATCGAACGGCGCGCCGGCGTGGCCTGAGGCATTCGCGCTGGCTCCTGCTGTTGTGACCGTGGCGTCGCTGGGAGAGGCTGAACTCCGCGGTGGCTTCGCCGGGACTGCGGAACAGGCAAGGAGGCGCGGATGGCTGACCAGGACGTGTTGAAAACGGCGGTGCGGCTGGGCAACTCGGTCGACGCGCTGGCCGCGCTCGTCGCGCATCTCCGGTTGGAGACCGAACAGTTGCCGGCCGATCCAGCGGTCCGTGAACTGTTGGCGACCATCGCCGCGGAACTGGTTGGCGACGGAGGGCCCGATCCGGCGACATCGGCGCCGACGATCGGGTTGGCGCGCACGTTTCTGCGGCAGGCGAGCGAATTGGTCGAGAACCCAGGCCGCAGCGGCGGTTGGGACCAGGTCGACGTTCCGCTGCTGCAAAGCATGGGCAGGCTGTCGATGGGGATCAGCGCGGCCGTGCTGGCCGCCGAGAGTCGGTTGCCCGATCTGCGCGGCCGACTCTCGGCCGCCGATGCCAGGTTCCTCGACGTCGGCACCGGCACTGGCTGGTTGGCCATCGCCATCGCGCAATCGCACCCGACGCTGCATGTCGTCGGCATCGACATCTTCCAGCCGGCCCTGGATCTCGCCCGGGCCAACGTCGAGGGTGCCGGCCTTGCCGACCGGATCGAACTCCGTTTGCAGGACGCGGCGCTGCTGGACGAGCGCGGCGGGTACGACGCGATCTGGCTGGCGCTGCCGTTCCTCCCGAAGGCCGTGGTCGTGCCGATCGTGAACGCCGCCGCTCGCTCGCTCAAACCCGGCGGGTGGCTGCTGCCCGGCACATTCACCGGACCCGGTGATCGGCTGTCCGAACTGCTGACGGACCTGCGCACCGTCCGGTCGGGTGGCCACCCCTGGCGTCCCGAGGAGATCATCGACCTGATCGCGACGGCCGGGCTGTCCGACGCCCAGGAGATCCCGCGGGTCTGGCCGGCGCCGGTGCGGTTGTATGCCGGACTGCGGCGCTGATCGCCGAACCGGCGACGGCCGGGCCCGTCGCGAGTGCGCTTACCCGGCGACGATCTCAGCTGGTCGCGGGGGCAGGGAGCACAAGGTCATTGCCGGACCGGACCGCCTGCCAGTTTTCCTTATGTACGTATTCGTGACGGGACGAGCGGACTAGGAGACGCTCATCTGGCGATCCTCCCCCACCACCACGGCGGGGACACCCCCAGCCGATCCCAGCCGCAGGAGAGTCAATGACGACCACGAAGCCCCCGGTATCACCGGACACCCGCACCACAGAGGTCGACCCGCCCAAGCGGAAGAAGATCAGCACCCACTATCTGTACATCGCCGTCATCGTCGCGGTGGTCGCCGGCGCGGCCGTCGGCCTCATCTTCGGCAAGGACGCCGCCGGCCTGTCCGTCATCGGCACCGCGTTCGTCGCCCTGATCAAGATGATGATCGGCCCGATCATCTTCTGCACCATCGTGCTGGGCATCGGATCGGTCCGCAAGGCCTCCCAAGTCGGCAAGGTCGGCGGCATCGCCCTGCTCTACTTCATCACCATGTCCACCTTCGCCCTCGCCCTGGGCCTGCTGGTGGGCAACCTCATCCACCCCGGCGAAGGACTCCAAGCAGCCGCGGCCACCGCGACCTACACCGTCCCCGACGCCCCCGCTAGCTCCGGCAACTTCATCCTCGACATCATCCCCACCACCCTCTTCTCCGCCCTCACCGCCGGCTCCGTCCTGCAGGCCCTGTTCGTCGCGCTGCTGGTCGGCTTCGCCGTCCAGGCCCTGGGCTCCAAGGGCGAACCGATCCTGAACTTCGTCACCGTCCTGCAACGCCTCGTCTTCAAGATCCTGGCCGGCATCATGTGGCTGGCCCCGATCGGCGCGTTCGGCGCCATCGCCGGCGTCGTCGGTGCCGCCGGCTGGTCCGCCATCGGATCGCTGTCCATGCTCGTCGCCGTCTTCTACGCCACCTGCGTCGTGTTCGTCGTCGTCATCCTCGGCGCCATCCTCAAGGCCACCACCGGCATGAACATCTTCAAGGTCCTGTACTACCTGCGCCAGGAATACCTGCTGATCGTCGCCACCTCGTCCTCCGAGACCGCGCTGCCCCGGCTCATCGCCAAGATGGAGCACCTGGGCGTCTCCAAGCCCGTCGTCGGCATCGTCGTGCCCACCGGCTACTCGTTCAACCTGGACGGCACCGCCATGTACCTGACCATGGCCTCGCTGTTCATCGCCAACGCCATGGGCGCCCCGCTGTCCTGGTCCGAGCAGCTGTCCCTGCTGGTCTTCATGATCGTCGCCTCCAAGGGCGCCGCCGGCGTCACCGGCGCCGGCCTGGCCACCCTCGGCGGCGGCCTCGCCTCGCACCGCCCCGACCTGGTGCCCGGCGTCGGACTCATCGTCGCCGTCGACCGGTTCATGTCCGAGGCCCGCGCGCTGACCAACTTCTCCGGCAACGCCGTCGCCACCCTCGTCATCGCCAACTGGGTCAAGGAAATCGACCACGACCAGGCCAACCGCGTCTTCTCCGGCGAGGACCCCTTCGACGACACCGACATGCTCGACGAGCACTCCGCCGCCGAACACAAGGCCGACGTCGACTCGTACAAGCACAAAGAGGTCGTGGCCGCGCACTGACGCGGCTCGCCCACCGAGCAACAGAGACCTGATGGGCCGCATCGCTCCGCGATGCGGCCCATCGGCCTGTCCGTTCCGTCGTGGCCCGCTTGACACATGGAGCGTCCCGGATCCACCCTCTGCAGTGCGTCGGAGGCCGACGAAGGATGTGTAGGGCGCGGGACGGGTCGCCGGGCCGCTAGGGCGTGTGCCCCGTGGCCGCCGCGGACTGCCGTCCTCGGGGGGTCGAGCCCGCGGCTCGGGCGCCAAGCTGCTCCACCACCCGGGCTCGCAGGAACACGATGAACAGCGCCACCAGCAGGGCGGCCCGGCCCCAGACGCCGATCAGCACCAGTTGCGGGGACAACGCGTCGTAGGTGCCGCTCGGGGCACCGCTGGTGATCAGATACTGCCAGCGGAAGAACCCGATGCCGATCGCCGCGTCCGCGACGAAGTACGCCAGGATCCACCCGGCCCGGATCCGCAGCAGCACGAAGAACGGCAGCAACCACAACGCGAACTGCGGCGAGTGCACCTTGTTGAACAGCAGGTACCCGCAGATCATCGCGGCGCAGACCGGCAGCCACGGGTAGGCACGGCCGCGGCCGAACCGCAGAAAGCCGAGCGCGCAGGCCAGCAGCAGCGCGGCCAGCGTGGTGACGGTCGCGGCCATCGCCAGGTCGTGTTGTACCGCGGCGTTGTTCGAGTCGCTGTAGGGCCTGGCGCCCCAGAACCAGATCGTGTTGGTGGTCAGGTCGATCGGCCGGCTCCACTGGAACTGGAATGACGCCCACCAACCGGTGAACCCGGCGATCATGAACGGCAGGTTGATCACCAGGAACACCACCCCGGTGCCGATCGCGAAGGCGGCCGCGACCAGCCACCGCGACCTGGTCGCGTGCGCAGATCCGTTCGACCCTCGCGGTCCCTCCGTGCCGAGCCACCGGCTCCCCGTACCGAGCCACCCCCCGGTACCCAGCCACAGGGCGATCGGCAGGGCGAACATCATCGGGTACAGCTTGAAGGCGCCGCCGACGCCCAACGCGATCGCGGCCAGCACCAGCGGCCGCGCCCGGCTGATCCCAGCTACGTTGCCAGCGCCGCCGGGTGACGGGCCACCCCGTCCCGCGCGCAAGCAGCACCCAGAACGCCACCACCGTCGCGCAGACCGCGAACAGGTCCCAGTTGTGGAACGCGTACAGCACCAGCGGCGGGGCCAGGGCAAACCACCAGGAACGCAGCCCGGCGAGCCAGGCCAGCAGCGCGGCGGTCAGCAGGCCGGCCACGGCCAGCAGCACCGCCGACCAGAACAGGAAGTCGCCGTCCGTCGACGACGGCGCCGCGGCCAGGTAGATCGCCATCCCGGTGAGCACCGGGTACTCCAGCGCGCCGCCGAAAAGCTGCTCGCTGACCGGGTTGTAGCCGCCGTGGACGTAGGGGAACACGTGCCGGTCGATGTCCCGGCCGATCCACAGGTACTGGATGTCGGAGTAGCAGACGTCCCGGGAGATCCGCACCCCGAAGTCGGGTTCGCTCCGGCCCTGGCTGTCGAAGGACGGCCCGACGCAGCGTGCCTTGTTGGCGTATCCGGCGCCCAGGGTGAGCGCACAGAGCAGCATCGTGACCAGGACGAAGACCGGTGTCCGGCGGGCGGCGTCGGCCCTGAACCGCCCTAGCAGCAGGGTCACCTTCGCCACGGGCCGGCTCGCCGGGGCGTGCTGATTCATCAGGTCCGCCACCTCCCGGCGACACGGTCCGGCGCCGGCCCGGCAGCGGTGCCGGCTACCCGGAGGGTAACGGTGGTCAGTCGAGCGAGATCGGGGTGACCCCGAACGGGGCCAGGCCGGCGAGGCCGCCGTCGGCGGCCGTCAGCACGCAGATGCCGTCATCGCCGATGGCGATCGAGTGCTCGGCGTGCGCGGCGCGGGCGCCGTCCTTGGTCACCACGGTCCAGCCGTCGGCCAACTGCCGGGTCGCCGGCCGGCCGAGGGTGACCATCGGCTCGATGGCCAGCGCCGTCCCGGCCGCCAGCCGCGGACCCTTGCCGCGCTTGCCCTGGTTGGCCACGAAGGGCGCCATGTGCATGGCCGTGCCGATGCCGTGCCCGCCGTAACCCTCGACGGAGCCGTACCGCCGGCCGTCATTGCGTCCGGACAATTGCACGGAATGCTCGATCGCGAAGGAGATGTCACCGAGCCGACCACCGGCCCTGGCCACCGAGATGCCGGCCCACATGGCCAGGTCGCAGGCGGCGATCAGATCGACCTCCGCCATCGACGGCGGCTCGCCGACATGCACGGACACCGCGGAATCGGAATGCCAGCCGTCCAGGATGCAGCCGGCGTCGATCGTCAGCAGATCGCCCTCGTGCAGGATCCTGGTCGGCAGCGGGATGCCGTGCACGACCTCGTCGTTGACCGAGGCGCAGATGGTCGCCGGGAAGCCGCGGTCCGCGCCGTGGGCGCCGTAGTGCAGGAAATTGCTGGTCGCGCCGGCATCGGCGATGACGGTCGGCCACCGCGTCGTTGATGTCCAGCGTGCTGACGCCGGGCGCGACGGCCGCCCGGCCGGCCGCGATCGCGTCGGCCAGCACCCGCCCAGAGGCCCGCATCGCCTGCAGCTCACCGCGGGTCTTGAGCTGGATCCCCCGTTCGACCATGCCGGTTGCGACCCTCAGGCCGTGCTGTCGGAGCGCTGTCGGCCGCGCCCTTGAGGGCAGCCAACGCCCGCTCCTGCACCTCTTCGACCGCGCCGACCCCATTGACGGCAACCAGGATGTTCGCGTAGTAGTCGAGCAACGGCTTGGTCTCGGAGTGGTACAGCGCCAGCCGACGGGAGATCGCCTCCGCGGTGTCGTCCGCCCGCCCGCGGGCCAGCATCCGCTCCATGCAGCACGTCGTCGGGCGCATCCAGCAGCAGCACGGCATCCAGGTCGTGCTCGTTCTCGTGCAGCACCCCGCCCAGCCACTGCGCCTGCGGAACGGTGCGCGGGAATCCGTCGAGCAGGAATCCGCCGTCGACGTCGGATTCCTCCAGCCGGGCCTTGACCATCGCGCTGGTCACCTCGTCCGGCACCAGCTCACCGGCATCCATGTACTTCTTCGCCAGGGCGCCCAGATCGGTGCCCGCGGTGGCGTTGGCCCGGAAGATGTCACCGGTGGAGATGTGCGGCACCTGCAGGTTCTGCGCCAGCAACGTGGCCTGGGTGCCCTTGCCGGCGCCCTGCGGGCCAACGATCAGAACTCTCATCAGCGGAGGAACCCTTCATAGTTGCGCTGCATCAGCTGGGTTTCGATCTGTTTCACCGTATCCAACCCGACGCCGACCATGATCAGCACAGCGGTACCACCGAACGGGAAGTTCTGGTTGTTGCCGTCGCCCGGTGAGGTCCAGGAACAGGTTGGGCAGGATCGCGACGATGCCCAGGTAGATCGAGCCCGGCAGGGTGATCCGGGACAGCACGTACTGCAGGTATTCGGCGGTGGGCCGGCCCGGCCGGATGCCGGGGATGAAGCCGCCGTACTTCTTCAGCTCGTCGGCGCGTTCGGTCGGGTTGAAGGTGATGCCGACATAGAAGTAGGTGAAGAAGATGATCAAGGCGAAGTACAGCAGGATGTGCACCCAGCTGGCCTGGTTGACCACGTAGAGCTGCAGGAACTGGGCCCAGCCGCTGACCTCGGTGGTGCCGTCCGCGTTCACCGTCGTCGGGTTGATCAGCTGCACCAGCAGCAGCGGCAGATACAGCAGCGAGGTGGCGAAGATGACCGGGATGACGCCCGCCTGGTTCACCTTCAACGGCAGGTAGGTGTTGGTGCCGCCGTACATCTTGCGGCCGATCATGCGCTTGGCGTACTGCACCGGCAGCCGGCGCTGGCCCTGCTCGACGAACACCACGGTGGCGATGATGGCCAGCGCCATCACCAGCACGACGGTGAAGACCACCGCGCCCTGGTTGTCCAGGATGTTCTTGCCCTCGGCGGGAATCCGGGCGGCGATCGAGGTGAAGATCAGGATCGACATGCCGTTGCCGATGCCGCGATCGGTGATCATCTCGCCCATCCACATGATCGCGGCGGTGCCGGCGGTCATCGTGAGCACGAGGGTGATCAGCGCGAACGGGCTCTGGTCCGGGATGATCTGGTCGTTGGTGGAGCAGCCGGGGAACATCTGGCCGTTCAGCGCCAGCGCCAGGAACGCCGTGGACTGCAGGATGCCCAGCCCGATCGTCAGGTACCGGGTGTACTGGGTGAGCTTGGCCTGGCCGGCCTGGCCCTGCTTCTTGAGCTGTTCGAACCGGGGGATCACCACGGTCAGCAGCTGCACGATGATCGACGCCGTGATGTACGGCATGATGCCCAGCGCGAAGACGCTCAGCCGCAGCAGCGCCCCACCGGAGAACAGGTTGAGCACCGTGAACAGGTCGTTGCCGGTGCCGGCCTCGTCGATGCACTGGTTGATCGCGCCGTAGGACACCCCGGGCGAGGGGACGGTGGCACCCAGCCGGTAGATGGCGACCATGGCGAGCGTGAAGAGGATCTTCTTGCGCAGATCGGGCGTCTTCAGCGCCGAAACGAAAGCGGCGAGCAATGATCCTCCTGGCTACACCTGCCCCGGTGATGACGGGCGGGTGGCGGAGACCCGGTTTGGCGACCGGACCTCCGTCTTCCAATCACGGCCGGTGAGCCGTGTCCTGACAGTGGCGCGTCCTGCAAGTGTGACCGCTGCAAGTGTGCCCACCACACGTATCAACACCGCGTCTTGATACTGCACATGTTCACAACTGCAGATGGTTCCTTCGGTGCGGTCAGGCGCTTCCCCGTTCACGTCGAAGCTGACCCGACGCTGTGGCGGAACCCTGTCGGCACCCGAGGTACCCGGACTCGAAAGTCCTGCGGGCACCATCGCAATGCCGGCGAGGCGCCGGCCGCAGCCTTCGACTCTAACCTACCCAATGGCCGCGGCAGGCATCGTGATAGAGGGCAATTGCCGCACTCCTGCCGAAATGGACAAAACGTGCCGATCCCGGCGCGGACAGCTTACGACGGGGACCACCCGTCGGCGGTCCAACTGCCCGCCAGCCGATCCCTCGCCAGCAGATCGGCCATCCCGGTGACGATGTACGACAGCTCCAGCTCGAAGGCCTGCCCGGACCGGCCGTCCGGGCCATCGGGCAGGGACGCCTGCGCCAGAACCTGCCGCAACGGCGAATCGCCGCGGCCGGTGTCCTCCCAGATCACCGACGGCGCACCGACGTCGAGCGCGGCGCCCAGGCACAGGTTGTCCAGCATGGTGATCGCCAGCACCACCGAATTCGGGCTGAAACCGGCGCCGCGGAGCAGCCCGGCAACCCGGTCGTACTGCTCGAGCGTCGCCGGATCCGAGATGGTCTGCGCCACCAACGCCGGGATCGCGGCCGGGTGGGCGGCGAACGCGTCGCGGTAGCTGCGCGCCCATGACGCCACCGCCTCCTCCCACGGCGCATCGGCCGCGATCTCGGCGAACGGCGCCGCCATCAGGCCGCGGATGCCCTCGACGATCGCCGCCCGGCCACTGACGTGGTGGTACAGCGAGGACACGCTGACGCCCAGCCGCTGCGCCAGCTCGGGCACGGTGAACCGGCCGGTCCGGTCGAGCATTCCCAGAGCGGTGCGGTAGATCAGCTCCCTGGACAGGATCGGCGCGGAGGGCCTTGGCATCAGCGCCCGTGTCTCGGGGCCGCGGTGCACGATCGCCCCGTCGACCACGGTGAGCGGCACCGGCGACTGGGCGAACTCGTCGGGCGCGTGCCGTCAGCGGGTCGAGACCGAACGCCGACAGGTCGGCGCGGTAGCCGACGGCGATCCGGCCGGCGACGTCCTGCAGTCCGGCGGCCCGGCGGCGTGCGTGGTGTAGCCCTCGAGCGTCATCAGGGCCGTCAGCGCCTGGTCCGGCAGCACCGGGTCGGCGTCGTGGTGGCCGGCCGGCCGCCGCAGCCGCGCGGCCGCCATCACCTGCCGGGCGTCGAACGGCGCGACCGGCCAATCGGAGCCGAGCGCCAGCCGCGCCCCGGCGTCGCGCAGGTCGCGGCAGCGGAACGCCCGGTTGGCCCGCTCCGTGCCGAGCCGCTCGGACCAGTTGTCGCTGTGATCGGCATTGGTATAGAGGGTGCAGTGGGTCGGCTGCATGCTGGCGGTGACGTCCAGTGCCCGGAACCGGCCCAGCAGGTCGGCCGGGATGGTCTCGATGTGCTCGATCCGGTGCGGCACCCGCGTCCGCTCGGCGGGGATGCCGGACAGCGCGTCGAGCACGTAACGGACCCCGGCGTCGCCGATGGCGTGCGTGACGGTCGGCACCCCGGCGGCGGCGAGGTACCGAGCCGCCTCGGTGTAGGCCTGCGGCTCGGGCCAGAACGGCGCGGTGGATTCGCCGTGGCGTGTCGGCGTGCTCCAGCCAGGCGGTGCCGCCGTCGATGGTGCCGTCGATCATGAACTTCACCCCGTCGACCGCCCAGCGCCGGCCGCCGAGCCGCTGCTGGTCGATGACGTGGTCGAGGAAATCCCGGGTGGCGCCCGGCATGCACATCGGCGCGAACCGCAGCCGCAGCGGCAGGTCCAGCTCCTGGGCCAGGCCGCCGACCAGTTGCTCGGAGTCGCCGTCGAAGTCCATCGCGTTGCCGGCCGTCAGCCCGGTGGCCGCCATCGCCCGCAGCAGGTCGGCGAGCCTGGCCCGGCGGGTCGGCCGGGCTCTGCGCCGGAATGACGCCGGTCACCAGCTCGTAGGCCGGCAGTTCCAGCAGGTGCCCGGTCGGCTCGCCCCGCTCGTCGCAGACCACCTCGGCGGCGCCGTCGAAGTCGCGGGGCCCGTCGATGCCGGCCCGCTTCAGCGCCGCCGGAGTGGCGATCGCCGAGTGCGCGTCGAACAGCACCACCAGGGCCGGGACGTCGCCGAGCGCCTCGATCAGCGGTTCGGCGGTGATCCGGGCGGTGCCGAACGCGTTGGGGTTCAGCCCCCAGCCCGAGCACCCACTCCCCCGGATCCGCGCGCTGCGCGTCCCGCAGGGCCCGGATCAGCTCCGGCACGCTGCCGACCGCGCTGAGGTCGGCGCCCTGGGTCAGACCCAGCCCCAGCACCGGGTGGATGTGCCCGTCGACCAGGCCGGGGGTGACGGTGGCCGCGCCCAGGTCGATCGACCTCGCGTGCCGGCGCCGCGCCATTGCCGGACGTCATCGCGATCGCCGACGCCGATGATCAGCCCGTCGCGGATCGCGACGGCCTGCGCGTGCGGGTGACCGGGGTTCATGCGTGTGCACGCGGTCGGCGACCACGATCAGCTCGGCGGTGGTTGACATGCGTCATGAGTGGGCGCCTTCCGCGTTGTCGTCGTGGCTGGGGTCGACCGGCTCCGGCGCCGGGATGTGCCCGTCCTCGAGGTGCGCGCCGCCGATCCGGGCGTACACCTCGGGGCGACGAGCCTTGAGGATCCGGGCCGCGATGACGCCCGACCAGCAGGGTGAGCGGCACCAGGCCGACGAGCAGGATGTTGGTCGTGGCGCCGGCGGCGGTCAGCAGGTCGATGTTGATGGCCAGGGCCAGCACGGCCGCGGTCAGCAGCACGGCCGCGATGGCGGCGCAGGCGATCGCCAGCCGGGCGTTGACGGTGTGCCGGCGACGGACGAAGTAGGCGACGACCGCGACGGAGGTGATCGCCTGCAGCCCGATGATGCCGACGATGCCGGGGGTGTTGACCTTCAGCAGCAGGTCCAGGTAGGGGTCGGCGCCGAAGACCGCGAACAGCCCGACGACCACGACGGCGAGCACGGTCTGCGCGGTCCCGGCCGTCGACGGCGAGCCGAACCGCGGGTGGGTGTGCGCCAGCCGGGCGGGCAGGATGCCGTCCCTGGCGAGGTTGAAGGTGTACCGGTTGATGGCGTTGTGGAACGCGATCTGCGAGGCCAGCACGCTCGTGATGATCAGCACGTACATCACGTCGCTGGCCCAGGTGCCGACGTACTGCTCCATGGCCACGAAGAACAGCGATCGCGGGGTCGGCGGCGGCCGCCGCCATGACGCCCTCGTTGCCGAAGGCCTGAATGATCGCCCAGACCACCAGGCAGTAGAACAGCCCCATGAAGATCACCGCGGTGTAGGTGGCCCGCGGAATGGTGCGCTCCGGGTTGCGGGCCTCCGAGCGGTACAGCGCGGTCGACTCGAAGCCCATGAACGCGGCGAAGGCGAACGCCAGCACGCCCACCATGCCGGGCGCGAACATCGCCGACGGGGCGAAGGAGTCCGCGTTCAGTGGCGCGGTGCCGTCGGCGCCGCCCTTGACGATCACCGCGACCACCAGCAGCGCGAGGATCGCGGTCTCCGCGATCAGCAGCACGCCGAGCAGCTTCGCGCCGACGTCGACGCCGCGCCGGCCGATGAACCAGACGATGGCCATCGCGACCAGCGCATATACCCACCAGGGAGCCGTCACACCGGTGAAGGTGGCGACCGCGTCGCTGATCTGCTGGCCGAGCAGTCCGTAGACGCCGATCTGCAGGGCGTTGTAGGCGACGACGGCGAGGATCCCGGAGGCCATTCCGGTCGTCCGGCCGAGCCCGAGGGTGATGTAGGAGTAGAACGCGCCGGCGCCGCCGGTGTGCCTGGTCATGGCCATGAAGCCGACCGCGAACAGCATGAGCACCGCGCCCGCGGCGAGATAGCCGGCGGGGGCGCCGATCCCGCCGACCAGGATCGCCAGCGGCGCGACCCCGGCCATCACGGTCAGCGGCGCGGCCGCGGCCACCACCAGGAACGTGATGCTGCGGGCGCCGAGGGCATTGGTCTTCAGGTGCTCGGTGGGCTGCTGGCGGGGCTGCCCGGCGGCGGGCTGCCCGGCGGCGGGCTGCCCGGCGGCGGGCTGTTGCCCGGGCGTGGACTGCTGGCCGGGCGTGGGCTGTTGGCCGGGCGCGGGCGCCGGGCCGGGTTGGCCGTTGGTCGGCACAACTGAGGATGCTACGGACATCGGACTCTTTCCTGGCGCTGGCTGGGGGGCGGTCGGCTGACGGGTGGCACTCGATCGGATGGCGCTAGACGTTTGCGTCGCGGGCGACTCCGCGCCGCGAGGGGTAGTTCATCGAGGCTTAAACCGAATCACATTCGGTTTAGTCAAATATGAGGCATCTGCCGGGCGTCGTCAAGGGGTTGCGGAAAGGTTTCTGCGAGCGATCATCGGGCATGGGCGCAGGTGAGGCGGCCCGCTTTACACACCAAACGTCAGCCACCCACGCACCGCAGCACCCGCACAGCCGACAATGCGTGTGTAGAGCCGGCCGCCAAACGCGAGTCAGGCGGTGCGGTCCAGGATCTCCCGCACCAGGTCCATCGTGGTGTGCGGGTGCAGGAACGCGAACCTGCCGACGGTCTCGCCCTCCCACTTGCTCGGCGGGATGAAGGCGACCTCGTCGGCGTGCAGCGCCTGCGCCCACTTGTCGTAGTCCGCGGGCTCCCAGCCGACCCGGCGGAACAGCACGACGCCGAGGTCCGGTTCCCGGATCAGCTCCAGCTGGGGTGTTGCCTTGATCAACTCCGCGGTGTCCCGCGCCAGCCCGACCGCGGTCTCGATGGCCTCCCGATACGCGTCCACCCCGTTGACGGCCAGCGAGAACCACAGCGGCAGTCCCCTGGCGCGGCGGGTCAGGTGGTAGGCGTAGTCGGTCGGGTTCCACTCGCCGTCGGCGGTGTGGATGACGTCCAGGTAGGACGCGTCCTGGGTGTGCGTGGCCCTGGCCAGTTCGGGGTCGCGGTACAGCAGCGAGCAGCAGTCGAACGGGGTGAACAGCCACTTGTGCGGGTCCAGGATGAACGAGTCGGCGTGTTCGATGCCGTCGTACTTGGCCCGGATGGACCGGGCGAAGATGCCGGACCCACCGTAGGCGCCGTCGACGTGGAACCACCAGCCGCGTTCCCTGGCGATCGCCCCCACCCCGGCCAGGTCGTCGACGATCCCGGCGTTCGTGGTGCCCGAGGTGCAGATCACCGCCACCACGTCGCTGACGTCGGGATCGGCGTCGATCGCCGTGCGGACGGTCTCCGCCGTCAGCCGGTGATCGGGGGTGTCCACCACCAGGGCGTCCATCTCCAGCAGCCGCAGCGTGTTCACGATCGACGAATGCGCATCCGTGCCGACGACGACCCGCAACCTGCGCCCAACGGCGGCCGCGCCGAGCCGCTTCTTGCCGGTCTCCCTGGCCACCGCGATGGCCGACAGGTTGCCGGCTGATCCACCGGAGACGAAGCAGCCGCCGGCGCCGGCCGGCATGCCCGCCTCGTCGGCGATCAACCGCAGCACGGTGTTCTCCGCCGCGATCGCGCCGGACGCCTCCAGCCAGGAGATGCCCTGGATCGACGCGCAGGACACCAGCATGTCGAACAGCAGGCTGGCCTTGGTCGGCGCGGCCGGGATGAAGCCGAGGAACCGGGGGCTGTCCGCGGAGATGATGCTCGGCGCGATCACCGAGGAGTACACGCCCAGCACCTCGTCGGGCGACCGCCCGCGATCCCGGATCACGCCATCCAGCACGTGATAGAGGTCGGCCGCGGATTGGGTGCCCTTGTCCAGCGGTACCGGGTCCATCCGGAGCCGGTTCTCCGCGTACGCGAGCACGCTGCGCACCATCTGTTCGGTGGTCTGGTCGACGTCATGCATGTCAGCTCGCTCCCTCTCCGCTCTCGTCAGGGCTCGGGTGGGCGGGATCATGAACGAGCCCGACATGTTCATGCCGCCCGAGATGCGAGTTTTCGATGCCGGTCGCGGCGAACGAACAGGTGAGCCGGCCGAGAGCGGAGCCCTTCGCGGCGCGAAAGCCGCGGGGCGCGATCGCGATCGGCACCTCGGAGGAATGCAGCAACGGGGTCGCCGTGGATCCGACGACGATCTGGCCGACCCGACCGTCCGTCGACGAGCCGAGGACCAGCAGATTGCCGGACAACTCGTCGCAGGCGCCGATCAACGCGGACGGCACGGAACGCCCGTGCGTCTGCTGGAACGTGGCCGCGACGTCCGGCCACTTCGCGGCGAGATACCGTCGGGCCTGATCGAGCGCGGCCTCGCCCTGTTGGTGCGTCCAGGCCGCGAATTCGGCATCGACCTTGGCCATCGACGGGGTTGTCCAGTGCGGCGGGACGACCGTGACCACCGCCACCTGCTCGGCCACTCCCGAACGCGCCAGCACAGCCGCTCGGTCCAGGCTGGCTCGGCCACCCTTGGCGGGGAGATAGCCGACGACGATTGTCATGACCCGAAAGCCTCCTCGATGGCCGTACCCCCAGCACGACGATCATGGACCGTCAAGGACGTGGCCGCCGGATATGCCCGAAAACGCAAACTGCCGCCCGGACCACCCTGATGGGGTGACACCGGACGGCAGCAGCAAGCTGGGTGGATCGCGTCAGACGACGGTGGCGGTACCGCCCGCTGCGGTCAGCTTCTCTGTGGCGGACCCGGAGAACTTGTTGGCGCTGACCTGCAGGGTCACCCCGTCCAGGTCCCCGTCACCGAGGACCTTGACCAGCTGTCCCTTGCGGACCGCGCCGGCCGACACCAGATCGTCGATGCCGATCTCGCCGCCGGCCGGGAACAGTGTCGCGAGTTGGCCGACATTGACGACCTGGAACTCGACCCGGAAACGGTTCTTGAAGCCCTTGAGCTTCGGCAGCCGCATGTGCAGCGGCAGCTGTCCGCCTTCGAAGCCCGCGGGAACGTTCTTCCGCGCGCCGGTGCCCTTGGTGCCACGGCCGGCGGTCTTGCCCTTGGACGCCTCGCCGCGGCCGACCCGCATCTTGGCCTTCTTCGCACCTGGCGCCGGGCGCAGGTGGTGAACCTTGATAGGCATTACGAGTCACTTCCCTGTACTTCTTCTACCGACAGCAGATGCGTCGCGCGGTTGATGTACCCGCGGTTGGTGGCGTTGTCCGGCACCACCACCGTGTGGTGGATGCGCTTGAGACCGAGCGAGCGGACCGACTCGCGGGCCGGGCGCTTGTTGCCGATGGTGGACTTGACCTGGGTCACCTTGAGATCACCCATGTCACACCCCCTGCCCGGCGCGCGCCCGCAGCATGGCGGCCGGCGCGACATCCTCGATCGGCAGCCCGCGACGGGCCGCGACCTCTTCCGGACGCTGCAGGTTCTTCAGCGCCTGGATGGTGGCGTGCACGATGTTGATCGGGTTGTCCGAGCCGAGCGACTTGGACAGCACGTCGTGGATGCCGGCGCACTCCAGCACGGCACGCACCGGACCACCGGCGATGACGCCGGTACCGGGGGATGCGGGACGGAGCAGCACCACACCCGCGGCGGCCTCACCCTGCACCGGGTGCGGGATGGTCAGCGCGATGCGGGGCACCTTGAACATGTGTTTCTTGGCTTCCTCGACGCCCTTGGCGATGGCCGCGGGAATCTCCTTGGCCTTGCCGTAGCCGACGCCGACCGAGCCGTCGCCGTCACCGACGACGACCAGGGCGGTGAAGGAGAACCGACGTCCACCCTTGACGACCTTGGCGACGCGGTTGGTGACGACGATCCGCTCGAGCAGTGGGTTCTTCTCGACGGGGGCGTCCCGACGGTTGCCGTCACGGCCGCCGCGGCGGTCACGACGATCGCCGGTACCGCCGGCGCGATCGCCGGTGCCACCCGCTCGGTCGCCGCCGCCGAAGCCGCCGCGTTGGGGTCCGGGCATCAGATATCCCTCTCGATCTTGCTCATGTGAATGCTCATTGCTCGCCAGAGGTTCATTTAGAACTCCAGCCCGGCGCCGCGCGCGCCATCGGCAAGGGCAGCAACCCGGCCGTGATAGGCATCGCCGCCGCGGTCGAAGACCACTGCGGTGACACCCAGCTCGACGGCCCGCCGGCCGACCAGCTCGCCGACCTTGCGCGCCTTGGCGCTCTTGTCGCCGTCGGCGGCCCGCAGGTCAGCCTCCAGCGTGGATGCGGACGTCAGCGTGCGACCGACGGAATCGTCGACCAGCTGAACCGCGATGTGCCGCGCGGACCGGGTGACCACCAGGCGAGGGCGGGCGGCCGTGCCGGTGACCTTCTTCCGGAGCCGGAAGTGCCGCCGAGCGCGCGCCGTGCGCCGATCGTGGGAAACGGAGGATGCCATCACTTACCTGTCTTTCCGACCTTGCGCTTGACGACCTCGCCGGCGTATCGCACGCCCTTGCCCTTGTACGGATCGGGCTTGCGGAGCTTGCGGATGTTCGCGGCGACCTCGCCGACCTGCTGCTTGTCGATGCCCTCGACCCGGAACTTGATCGGGGATTCGACCACGAAGCTGATCCCGGGAGGGGCGAGCACCGGCACCGGGTGCGAGTAGCCGAGGGCGAACTCGAGGTTCGAGCCCTTGGCGGCGACCCGGTAGCCGACGCCGACGATTTCCATGGACTTGGTGTAGCCCTGGGTGACGCCGACGACCATGTTGTTGACCAGCGTGCGGGTCAGGCCGTGCCGCGACCGAGCGTCGCGCTCGTCGTTCGGCCGGGTGACCACCAGCTCGCCGCCGTCCTTGGCCACCGTGATCGGCTCGACCACGACGTGCTGCAGCGTGCCCTTCGGTCCCTTGACGGTGACCTGCGAACCTTCGATGGTGACGTCGACACCCGCCGGAACGGGAATCGGCAGTCGTCCGATTCGTGACATGTCTGCCTCCCCTACCAGACGTAGGCGAGAACTTCCCCGCCTACCTTCTTCTTGGCGGCCTGACGGTCGGTCAGCAGACCGGTCGAGGTCGAGATGATGGCAACGCCCAGCCCGCCGAGCACCTTGGGCAGCTCGGTCGAGCGCGCGTACACCCGAAGCCCGGGCTTGGACACCCGGCGGACTCCGGCGATCGAGCGCTCCCGGTTGGGGCCGTACTTCAGCTTGACCACCAGGGACTTGCCGACGGTGGCGTCCGCAGTGGTCCAGGAGGCGATGTAGCCCTCTTTGACGAGGATGTCGGAGATGCTGCCCTTCAGCTTGGAGAAGGGCATCACGACCTCGTCGTGATACGCCGAGTTGGCGTTGCGGATCCTGGTCAGGAAGTCCGCGATCGGGTCGGTCATGGTCATGTGCGGTCGTGCCTCTCTCGCCTGGTTCCCGCGCCCGGTTCACCGAGGGCAGGCCTGTGACGATGTTGGGCGCTGCTGGGCGCCAAATGTTGAAAAAAGGTCAGTTCACCAGGACGACTTGGTGACGCTGTGACCCACGGCGTCACCGGCGTCGAGCCGGTGGAAAAGCTTTACCAGCTCGACTTGGTGACACCGGGCAGCTCGCCGGCGTGCGCCATCTCGCGCAGGCAGATCCGGCACAGGCCGAACTTCTTGTACACCGAATGCGGGCGGCCGCAGCGGTTGCAGCGGGTGTAGCCGCGCACCTTGAACTTCGGCTTGCGCTTGCTCTTCATGATCAGTGCGGTCTTGGCCATGATCAGTTCTCCTTGAAGGGGAAGCCCAGCTGCTTGAGCAGCGCGCGTCCCTGGTCGTCCGTCGTGGCCGTGGTGACGACCGTGATGTCCATGCCGCGGGGCCGGTCGATCCGGTCGATGTCGATCTCGTGGAACATCGACTGCTCGTTCAGCCCGAAGGTGTAGTTGCCGTTGCCGTCGAACTGCTTGGCCGACAGGCCCCGGAAGTCGCGGATACGCGGCAGCGCGATGGTCAGCAGCCGGTCCAGGAACTCCCACATCCGGTCGTTGCGCAGGGTGACCTTCGCGCCGATCGGCATTCCCTCGCGCAGCTTGAACTGCGCGATGGACTTGGTCGCCTTGCGGACGATCGGCTTCTGCCCGGTGATCGTCGCGAGGTCGCGAACGGCGCCCTCGATCAGCTTCGCGTCCCGAGCAGCCTCACCGACACCCATGTTGACGACAACCTTGACCACGCCGGGGATCTGCATGACGTTGTCGAAGCCGAACTGCTGCTTCAACGCGTCGCGGATCTCGTCGTCGTAGCGCACCTTGAGCCGCGGCTTCACCGCGGGAGCTGTCTCTACCACTGCTGTCATTACAGATCCTTACCGGTGCGGCGCGCCACGCGAACGTTGCGGCCCTCTTCATTGACGCGCTTGCCGACCCTGGTCGGCTTGTTGTCGCCGTCCACCACCTGCACGTTCGAGATGTGGATCGGTGCTTCCTGGGTCACGATGCCGCCGGACTTCGCACCACGCTGGGTGGTGGAAACCTTGGTGTGCTTCTTGATCCGGTTGACACCCTCGACCAGGACCCGGCTGCGGTCCGGGTAGGCCTGGATGACCTTGCCCCTGGCGCCCTTGTCCTTGCCGGCGATGACCAGGACGGTATCGCCCTTCTTGACCTTCAGTCCCATGACTACAGCACCTCCGGCGCCAGCGAAATGATCTTCATGTACCTCTTGTCGCGCAGCTCGCGGCCGACCGGCCCGAAGATGCGCGTGCCCCGCGGGTCGCCGTCGCCCTTGAGCAGCACGGCGGCGTTCTCGTCGAACTTGATGTACGAGCCGTCCGGACGGCGCTTCTCCTTGACGGTGCGCACGATGACGGCCTTGACGACGTCGCCCTTCTTCACACCGGCACCGGGGATGGCGTCCTTGACGGTCGCCACGATGATGTCTCCGATGCCTGCGTACCGACGGGAGGAGCCGCCGAGCACGCGGATGCACAGGATCTCTTTGGCGCCCGTGTTGTCGGCGACCCGGAGCCTGGACTCCTGCTGAATCACGTCAGTCCCAACCTTTGCGATGTGCGCTCGCCGGAGAAATCCCCGCCAAGCACTTGATTACTGATCGGCTACCCCAAGCGGGGCAACGACTTCTTCTTCTTTGATGCTCTTTGCTGCGGTACTGCAGAACTACTGGGCGCGCTCGAGGATCGAGACCAGCCGCCAGCGCTTGGTGGCCGACAGCGGGCGGGTCTCGGCGAGCAGCACCCGGTCGCCGACGCCGGCGGTTCCGTTCTCGTCATGCGCCTTGACCTTGGTGGTCCGGCGGATGACCTTCGAGTACCGCGGGTGCTTGACCCGGTCCTCGAGCTCGACCACGATCGTCTTTTCCATCTTGTCCGAGACGACCATGCCCTCGCGGGTCTTCCGGTCGCCACGCTTCTTCGCCGCATTTTCGGACACCGTCGGCGCCACGTCTTGCTCGACGTCGGCAGTCGTTACCTCTGGCTGCTCGCTCACGCGGCACCTCCTTCACTGGCAAGTTCGTCCGGGCCGGTCGACAGCCCGAGCTCGCGCTCGCGCATGACGGTGTAGATCCGGGCGATGTCGTGCCGGACCGTACGGAGCCGGCGGTTGTTGTCCATCTGGCCGGTGGCCATCTGGAAGCGGAGGTTGAACAGCTCCTCCTTGGCCTCGCGCAGCCGGAGCACCAGCTCGTCGGTACCCAGTTCGCGCAGCTCATTCGCTGCGGTCTCGGTGGTAGCCATCAGGAATCACCACCCTCCCGGGTCACGATGCGGCACTTCATCGGCAGTTTGTGGATCGCGCGGCGCAGCGCCTCGCGGGCGACGGCCTCGGTCGGGTAGCTCATCTCGAACAGCACCCGGCCCGGCTTGACGTTGGCCACCCACCACTCCGGCGAACCCTTGCCGGAACCCATCCGGGTTTCGGCCGGCTTCTTGGTCAGCGGGCGGTCCGGGTAGATGTTGATCCAGACCTTGCCGCCACGCTTGATGTGCCGGTTGATGGCGATACGAGCGGACTCGATCTGCCGGTTGGTGACGTACGCCGGCTCCAGTGCCTGGATACCGAAGTCACCGAAGGTGACCTGGGTACCGCCACTGGCCATGCCAACCCGGTTCGGCCGGTGCTGCTTGCGGTGCTTGACCCTGCGGGGAATCAACACGTCGATCAGACCCCTGTCGTTTCTGGTTCTGGCGCGATCGCCTCGGGGTTCTCCTCGACGGCGGCGCGGCCGGCGTCGGTGGACGTCGGCGTGGTGCCCGACGACCCGGAGCGACGACGGGCCGGACGCTCCGCCCGGTCGTCCGGACGGCCACGGGTGTCGCCGCGGGCGCCACGCTGCGCGGCGGCGGCCTCGGCCGCACGCTGCTCGGCGAGGGTGCCCACCTTGTCGCCCTTGTAGATCCAGACCTTCACGCCGATCCGGCCGAAGGTCGTCTTGGCCTCGAAGAAGCCGTAGTCGATGTCCGCCCGCAGGGTGTGCAACGGCACCCGGCCCTCGCGGTAGAACTCCGAGCGGCTCATCTCGGCGCCGCCCAGACGTCCGGAGCACTGGATCCGGATGCCCTTGACGGTGGACGAGCGCTGCGCGGACTGCATGGACTTGCGCATGGCCCGACGGAAGCTGACCCGGTTGGACAGCTGCTCGGCGACACCCTGGGCAACCAGCTGCGCATCGGACTCGGGGTTACGCACCTCGAGGATGTTCAGCTGCACCTGCTTTCCGGTGAGCTTCTCCAGCTGGCCGCGGATGCGGTCGGCCTCGGCGCCGCGGCGGCCGATGACGATGCCGGGGCGGGCCGTGTGGATGTCCACCCGGACCCGGTCACGGGTGCGCTCGATCTCCACCTTGGAGATCCCGGCGCGCTCCATGCCCTTGGCCATCAGCTTGCGGATCTGCACGTCTTCGTGCGACGTAGTCGGAATAGGCCTTGTCGGCGTACCAGCGGGAGCTCCAGTCGGTGGTGATGCCGAGACGGAACCCGTGCGGGTTGATCTTCTGACCCACTAGCGGGTCCTTCCCTTCGCACTCTTGGACTGGCCGGCGTTGACGTCGATGGAAACCAGTTCGATGGTGATGTGGCACGTCCGCTTGCGGATCCGGAACGCCCGGCCCTGCGCCCGCGGTTGGAAGCGCTTGAGCGTCGGACCCTCGTCCACGTAGGCCACGTCGACGATCAGCGTGGTCGGGTCGATGCCCTGGTTGTTCTCGGCGTTGGCAACGGCCGAGGCCAGCAGCTTCGCCACCGGCTCGCTCGCGGCCTGCGGGGAGAACTGCAGGATCGAGGCGGCGTCCGCGACGGACCGACCACGGATCAGGTTCACCACACGGCGAGCCTTCATCGGGGTCAGGCGCGCATAGCGCACCGTCGCCTTGGCGCGCGGCAGTTCTTCAACTGCCTGCTTCTTACTCATATCGACCTGTCCCTTCTCAGCCACGCCGTGCGCGACGGTCGTCTTTGATGTGGCCCTTGAAGGTCCGGGTCGGAGCAAACTCGCCGAGCTTGTGCCCGACCATCGACTCGGTGACGAACACCGGGACGTGCTTGCGGCCGTCGTGCACGGCGATCGTGTGCCCGAGCATGTCGGGGATGATCGTCGAGCGCCGTGACCAGGTCTTGATGACCGACTTGGAGCCCTTGTCGTTCGCCGCGTCCACCTTCTTGAGCAGGTGGTCGTCAATGAACGGACCCTTTTTGAGACTGCGGGGCATCTCTTGCCTACCTTCCTGCTCTGTTTTTGGTGTTCTACGGCGGTCATTGCTGGGCTCATCGCTTCTTGCCACCCTTACGGCGACGACGAACGATCAGCTTGTCGCTGGCCTTGTTCGGGCGGCGGGTGCGGCCCTCTGGCTTGCCACCCGGGTTGACCGGGTGACGACCACCGGAGGTCTTGCCCTCGCCACCACCGTGCGGGTGGTCGACCGGGTTCATCGCGACACCGCGGACGGAGGGGCGCTTGCCCTTCCAGCGCATCCGGCCGGCCTTGCCCCAGTTGATGTTCGCCTGCTCGGCGTTGCCCACCTCGCCGACGGTGGCGCGGCAGCGCACGTCGACGTTGCGGATCTCGCCGGACGGCATCCGGAGCTGGGCGTAGGGGCCGTCCTTCGCGACGAGCTGCACCTTCGCGCCCGCGGAACGGGCGATCTTGGCGCCGCCGCCGGGCCGCAGCTCGATGGCGTGCACGACCGTGCCGACCGGGATGTTGCGCAGCGGCAGGTTGTTGCCCGGCTTGATGTCGGCGCTGGCGCCGGTCTCGATCCGGTCGCCCTGCGACAGCTTGTTCGGCGCGATGATGTAGCGCTTCTCGCCGTCGGCGAAGTGCAGCAGCGCGATCCGAGCGGTGCGGTTCGGGTCGTACTCGATGTGCGCGACAACGGCCGGCACGCCGTCCTTCTCGGACCGCTTGAAGTCGACCAGCCGGTACGCCCGCTTGTGACCGCCGCCCTGGTGCCGAGCGGTGACCCGCCCGTGCACGTTGCGGCCGCCCTTGGAATGCAGCGGACGGATCAGCGACTTCTCGGGGGTGTCGCGGGTGACCTCGGCGAAGTCGGCGACCGAAGCGCCACGACGACCGGGGGTCGTCGGCTTGTATTTACGGATACCCATGGTTTTTCCCTAACCCCGCTCAGGCGCCCGAGAAGACGTCGATCGGCTTGCTGTCCTTGGACAGCGTGACGATGGCTCGCTTGGTGGCTTTGCGCTGGCCGTAGCCGGCCCGGGTGCGCTTGCGCTTGCCCTGCCGGTTGAGCGTGTTCACCGAGATGACCTTGACCCCGTCGAAGATCTTCTCGATGGCGATCTTGACCTGCGTCTTGTTGGCGTCCGGGTGCACCTCGAAGGTGTAGCTGCCGGACTCCAGCAGGCCATAGCTCTTCTCGGAGACGATCGGCCGGATGATGATGTCGCGCGGATCGGGGATCACTTCGCGTCCTCCTCGGTAACATCGGTCGCTGCCGCAACGGTGCTATCAGTCGCTGCCGCAACGGTGCTGTCGTCGGCCACGGCCGGCGTCTTGGTCAGCGTGATGGCAGCGTCGTCGTCGCGCGCCGCGTGCCGGCCCGAGGGCGAGTCATCGGCGTCTGCGTCGACCGCGACGGCCACCTTGACCGAGATGCCCCGGCTGGCGTTCGACACGAACTCGTCCAGCGCGGCCCGGGTGAAGACCACGTCGTCGCTGACCAGCACGTCGTAGGTGTTCAGCTGGCCGGAGGTGATCAGGTGCACCTCGGGGACGTTGCGCAGGCTCTTCCAGCCGGAGACGTCCTCGGCGCTGAGCACCACCAGGATGTTCTTCGCGCTGGACACGGCCTTCAGTGCGCCCATGGCGGTCTTGGTCGACGGGGTTCCGTCGATCGCCAGGGTGGACAGCACGTGCACATTGCCGCCGCGGGCCCGATCGGACAGGGCGCCGCGGAGCGCGGCGGCCTTCATCTTCTTGGGCGTGCGCTGGGCGTAGCCGTGCACGGTCGGGCCGTGCACGACGCCGCCGCCGTTGAACTGCGGTGCGCGGGTCGAGCCCTGGCGGGCGCGGCCGGTGCCCTTTTGCCGGTACGGCTTCTTGCCGCCGCCGGAGACCTCACCGCGGGTCTTGGTCTTGTGCGTGCCCTGCCGGGCGGCGGCCAGCTGGGCCACCACGACCTGGTGCATCAGCGGCACATTGGCCGTGACGTCGAAGATCTCGGCCGGGAGCTCGACTTCGCCGTCGGCCGCGCCGGCCGGGGTGGTGATCTGGACCGTGGTCATCAGGCACCAACCTTGCTGTGGTTCTTGACGGCGGACTTGATGAAGACGACACCGTTCTTCGGGCCGGGGACGGCGCCGAGGATCAGCACCAGGCCCTTCTCGGCGTCGATCGCGTGAATGGTCAGGTTCTGGGTGGTGACCTGCTCGCCGCCCATCCGGCCGGCCATCCGCATGCCCTTGAACACCCGGCCCGGGGTCGAGCAGCCGCCGATGGAACCCGGCGAGCGGTGCTTGCGCTGCACGCCGTGGCCGGCGCCGAGGCCCTTGAAGCCGTGACGCTTCATGACGCCCGCGTAGCCCTTGCCCTTGGACGTGCCGGTCACGTCGACCAGGTTCCCGGCGTCGAAGACCTCCGACGCGGTCAGTTCCTGTCCGACGGTGTAGTCGGCGACATCGTCGGTGCGCAGCTCGGCGATATGCCGGCGCGGCGTGACGCCCGCCTTGGCGAAATGGCCGGCCACCGGCTTGGTCACCTTGCGCGGATCGATTGCGCCGAACGCCAACTGCACCGCGCCGTAGCCGTCGGTGTCAGGGGTGCGGACGGCGGTGACGACGACCGGACCGGCAGCGACGACGGTGACCGGGACAACCCGGTTCGACTCGTCGAAGACCTGGGTCATCCCGAGCTTGTGGCCCAGGATTCCCTTGATCGTGTTTGCCATTGTGGAAGTACCCATCTCCTGTGCAGACATGTGCTCTTAACGGTGCAAGAGCGAGTGGACGTGATCGGTTCAGGACCGTGTGGGACGGCCCTTACTGGATGTTGACGTCCACGGACGCCGGCAGGTCGATGCGCATCAGCGCGTCAACCGTCTTGGGCGTCGGGTCGAGGATGTCGATCAACCGCTTGTGCGTGCGCATCTCGAAGTGCTCGCGCGAATCCTTGTACTTGTGGGGCGAGCGGATGACGCAGTACACGTTCTTCTCCGTGGGCAGCGGCACCGGGCCGACCACCCGGGCGCCCGTGCGGGTCACCGTCTCGACGATCTTGCGCGCGGACGCGTCGATCGCCTCATGGTCGTAGGCCTTGAGCCGGATGCGGATCTTCTGTCCCGCCACGCTTGCCGTCCTTCTCTTGTCGCGGTTTCCCGCGCCTGTCGCTGACCCGGGTATGCCCGGGTCATGCCGTACTCGTGCGGTGTTCCCGCTGCTGTCCCTCGCCGCGAGTTGCCCCGCGGCGTTGCCGCTCGCGGGTGTGCCCACGCCTTCTTGTCGTCACGGGTTTCCCCGTGCCTGTCCCTGCTCGGCCGCCGACGCCGGGCGCAGTTCGCCCGGCAACCGGCGCGTTCGCGCCGCGCGGACGTACGTCCGCCGCCACTGTTCATCTGTCCGGGTTCACCGGTCCACGCGGTCGGGCGTGTCGCCCTCACAGCTCACGCATCCGCCCCGGAATCCTTGGCGGATGCTGGTGGACCGGCCGCGCTCGGTTGAGCGCGACGATTGCTGTTTCGTACTCGTCATACTGGTTGTCGCCGGCAGTACATCGGCTCGTTGATCACCGTGGTGATCAACTTCGCCATGGCACCACCGCCTGCCTAGGGCCGCGCGAAGGCACGACCCCGCCAGAGGGCAACCCGAGAAGTATGCCTCACCGGGCATCCAGAGTTCAAGTTGGGTGATCAAGAACGCCGGCCCGCGCTCGCCCGGCGAGCCGCGGCGGGTTCAATGGATGCCGTGACGGACACCATGCCGCTGGTTGACTGGCTCGCCAGCCGCTCTGCGGAGCAGCTGGCCGCGATCCTGGAGCTCCGTCCGGACGCCGTGTGGGGTGCGCCGCTGCGCGGGTTGGACGACCTCGCGGCCCGGCTGAGTCAACCGGCGTCGGTCGGCAATGCTGTCACCCAGTTGCCGCTGCCCGCGTTCGAACTGCTGCACGCACTCGCGGCCCTCGGACCATCGCCGACGATCACGGCGGCGGCGGACCTGCTGCACGCCGCCGACCGGACACCGGACGCCCAGCGGGACGCGGTCCGTGGGGCCTTGGCCCGGCTGTCGGACCGGGCGCTGGCCTGGGAGGTCGACGACGAGACGATCTCGGTCGTTCCCGCGGCAGCGCTGGTGATCGACCGGCCGCTGGGCCTGGGCCGCACCGTCGCAAGCCATCTCGAACACAGTCCGGTCGACCATTTGCGCGGACTCCTGCGCAACCTCGGCCTGCCCGACTCGATGCGCCGGGACGAGGTGTGCACGATGCTGTGTGGGTTCCTGACCGACCCTGAGCAGGTCCGAAGGCTGGTGCAATCCGCGCCACCCCAGGCCCGCCGCCGGATACAGGATCTGGCCACGGCGGATACGTCGCCGGGAAACTACCTCCCCAAGGATCAACAGCAACGGGAGGGCGACAACTGGGCCCGCCGGCGTGGCCTGCTGTTCGGCGGCGATTACTTCTCGGCCGAGATGCCGGTCGAGATCGTCTTGGCGGTGCGCGCGGGCGACATCGTGGTCCGGTTCGAGCCCGATCCGCCGGCCTTGACCACTCATCCGCTGACCTCAGCAGCGATCGCGTCCGGCGCCGCCGGCGCCGCCGCGGAGTTCACCGAAACCGTTGCCGCGGTGCTGGACTGGATCGCGCGATCACCACCGCCCGCACTGAAGGCGGGCGGCATCGGCACCCGCGAGATCACCCGGATCGCCAAGGGCATCGGCTCGGATGATGGTCGGGTGCGCTTCGCGCTGGAGCTGGTCAGAGACCTCGCTCTGCTCGCCGCCGGCGGTGATCGGGTCTTTCCCGAACGAGCTGGCCGGCAGCTGGCGGGCCGCGGAGCCCAGCACCCGGTTCGCCGATCTGGTCGTCACCTGGTGGGGACTGCCGGTGCTGCCGAGCGTCGGCCGCGATACCGAGGGCAAGCCGATTCCGGCGGTGGGACGGCGGGCCGCGGACGCCTCGGTGATGACCCTGCGATGGGAAGTCATCGAGGCAATCGGCGCGCAGCCGGCAGGGACTGGCCTGTCGTCTGCGGACACCCTGGGTGAGCTGCTGAGCTGGCGGCTGCCCACCAAGATCGCCCGGAACGACCCGGCCCTGGCGACAACCTGGACCGAGGCGCACGACCTCGGGGTGCTCGCCCAGGGAGCGCTCACGCCCGTGGGACGCGCCCTGCTGGACGCCGACCCCGACGAGTTGCTGGCGGTCGCCGCCGGACTGATGGCACCCGCGGCCACCCTGGGTCGTTTCGGCTCGGACCTGACCGTGATGGTCGCCGGTTCGCCGTCTGCGGCGGTCAGCGCCCTGCTTGATTCCTGCGCCGACCGGGAAAGCCGCGGCGCTGCTGTGCTCTGGCGGTTCTCCCCGGCCAGCGTGCGGCGTGCGCTGGATGAGGGTCGTTCGGCGGACGAGCTGCTTGCGGCTTTGCGCGGCATCGCCGAGACCGATCTGCCGCAGCCACTGCGTTACCTGATCGGCGACGTGCAACGCCGGCACGGGTCGCTGACCGTGCAGCCCGCGCTGTGCTGCGTGCGGTCCGACGACGAATCCCTGCTGATCGAGGTGGCCGCGCACCGCGGCCTGCGCTCGCTCCGGCCGCTACTGATCGCGCCGACGGTGATCGCCTTTGCCGGGGCGGCCGACGCGGTGCTCGATGCGCTGCGGACGGCCGGGTACATGCCGGTGCCGGCGGATGAGAGCGGCGTCGTGCAGCTGGGTCGCGCACGGTCCGGTTCAGCGGCGACGCCGGCCGGGGATCCGGACCTGCCGCTGCCAACGGTGGATCGATTGCGTGACTATGGGTCTCGCCCGCCGGGCGGGCCCGGCGACCGGTCAGTGCTGGAACTGGCGGCGGAACTGCTCGCGGGGGCCACGACTCGCGGGCGCGATGTCGAGGTATCCGAGGTCGAGGCGATGATCGATGCGTTCGGTCAACACCTGGACATCGTCGAACGTCGGCAGTTGGCCTTCGCCGTCGACCACCATGTGCCGGTGACGATCACCTACACGTCGTCGACCGGCGGCACCACCACCCGGACGATCTCCGACATCGAGATGGTCAACGGCCTGATGTACGCCTGGTGCCACCTGCGCGAGGACGAGCGGGTGTTCTCCGTCGACCGAGTACAGGCCGTACGGCCGGTGCCTGCCTGACGACACGGGTGACGCCGGCGTGGCGGTGGCGAGCAGGCACCGGTACCGGGTGCACCGGCGGGGGCCGGGCGCGCGGGGCCTGGTGCGCTCGGGAGTGCGGAGGCGCCGCGCGGTGCACCGGCGGGCGCGGGGGCCTGCGGGTCCGTGGGCCGGCGGCGCCGCCGGGCCGTCGCCACAACGTCCCCGATATCGCCACACCCGTTGCTGCGACACCACAACGTCGCAACAGTTGTGGAGTCACCGCTGCCGTTGTGGCGACGTCTCACAAACGTTGTCCAGTCACCACAGCCGTTGTGGCGACGCCCCTCCGCACTCGGTTACGCCACGATTTCGACGCGCGCACGTCACGCCCGACGTACATCCTCGCGTTACGCACAGCCGACACCTGGGCCGGACTTATCCCCAATTCCGCAACCACAGTGTTCACCGCCGACCTGTGCACATTCTGCAGTCGCCGCCCCTGGCAGAACGCTCGGCTTGCCACCATCTGGGGAATGCAGCCCGACCGCACGCCATCGCTCCCCCCGGTCATGTACCGCCAAGCACTCCTGGCGTCCGGGGTCACCGAGGACGAGATTCGGTGGGCACGCAGCAACGGAGCATGGACGAAGCTGCATCGCGGAACCTACTGTGCGTCGGAGTCGACGTCCTCCTTGAGTAAGGACGGGATGTACCGACTGCGCGCCATCGCGTTGGCGGGCCGGTCTCCGAACCTGGTTCTCAGTCACGTTTCGGCGGCTGCGGTTCATCGTTTGCCGTTGTTCGGCGTCCAACTCGACACGATTCATTTGACCCGCATGGGTGCCAGCGGTGGACGGACTCGGCCCCGGCCGGGTCGTCCACGTTGCGGAGTTGGAGCCCGACGAAGTCCTGACCCGCAACGGTTTTCAGCTCACCAACGTTGCGCGGACACTGCTCGACCATGCCTGCACTGCATCGTTCGCTGCGGCGGTAGTCGCCGCCGACCATGCGTTGCACCACGAATTGGTGACGCCGGAAGTACTGGGTGACGCCCTTTCACAGAACCCGACATCGTCGCGGCGCAGCGGCCGCGCGCCGCGCCTTGCTGTTTGCCAATGGCCGCAGCGAGAGCCCGGGAGAGTCTCGGTTGCGGTTGGAGATACACCGCGCGGGACTACCGGCTCCCGGTACTTCAGGTCCGGGTCTATGCGCCGGACGGCACGTTCCTGGGCCGGGTTGACCTTGGCTACCCGGAGCTGGGACTGCTGATGGAGTTCGACGGGAAGACCAAATACACCAAGCTTCGAAGGCAGGGCCAATCGATCGATGAGGTTGTCGTGGCCGAGAAGGAGCGGGAGGATCTCATTCGCGGACTTGGTTACACCGTGATCCGCTTCGACTGGAACGATCTCGGCAACCCGGCGGCAGTCGTCGCCAAGATCAAGGGAAACCTCGACCGCAGCCGCAGGATCGTCACGGCAGGCGGACTGGCCGGCCACTGGGCCGCCAAACCCGCTCTCCGGATCCCCCGGACCCAGCAGATCCCCGGACCTGACGGCGCATCTCGTGGCGACCTGACAACACACCGGTGGCTGCTGAACCGCGCGTCGGAACCGTTGTGGCGACCCCTGCTCCGGTACCCCCCGGGCCAGCAAACGCGGGGTGGGAGCAGCAGGACCTGCCGGTTGTCGTTGTGCAGCACCAGTTGCCGGAGGCGCGCCGGTTTTCGCCGTTGGCAGCGAGAGCTGGGCACTGCACCCCGAGATCGAGCAGCGGCTGAAGCCGTCATACAAGCGCGTCACCAAGGACAAGGGCAGTGTCTTCGCTGGAACAGATGTTGCGGCGTGGCTTGCCGAGCAGGGCGTCGACACCATCACGATCGTCGGCTACATGACCAACAACTGCGACCTCGCCACTGCCGTCGGCGCTGAGGAGCTTGGTCTGGCCGCCGAGATCCTGTCCGACGCCAGCGGCGCCATCCACCTGGCCAATGAAGCCGGCAAGGTCTCCGCCGACCAGTTGCACGAGACCCTGCTCGTGCTGCTGCACTCCAACTTCGCCGCCGTTGCCAGTACCGCAGCCTGGGTTGCGGCCGTTGCCGCCAGTGAGGTATTGCCCAAGAGCGACCTCGGGACCTCCGCGATGCAGGGGCGCTCTGCGTTCGTCGGCTGATCGGCCGGGTCACACACGATGCCGAGCCCACGAACGCCGGGTGAGCGGCAACGACCGCGACGGCCGACGCCGGCGGCATTTCCCCCGTCGTAGCCTGGGCCGATGCGGGCCACACCCCGGGAGTCGTTGACGTTGAACCAGCACAGCCTTGCTGGAACGAATGCGCACCCGGTGACGCAGGTGCGCGGCGCGCGCGTGCACAACCTCGAGAACATCGACGTCGACGTGCCCCTGCACCAGATGGTCGCCATCGCAGGGGTTTCCGGGTCGGGCAAGTCGTCGCTGGCGATGGGGGTGCTCTACGCCGAGGGGTCCCGTCGCTACGTCGAGGCGCTGTCGACCTACACCCGGCGCCGGATGTCGCACGCCACCAAGGCCACCGTCGACAGCGTCCGGCACGTCCCCGCCGCCCTCGCCCTGCGGCAGCGACCCGGCGTCCCCGGGGCGCGCAGCACGTTCGGCACCTCGACCGAACTGCTCAACGTCCTGCGCCTGCTGTTCTCCCGCCTCGGGCCGCACCTCTGCCCCAACGGGCACCGCCTAGCAGCCGACGATCGACGTCGCCGCCGGCCTGGACCTCACCTGCCCGGTCTGCGGCGTCACGTTCACCCCGCCGGGCGCCGAGGCGCTGGCCTTCAACTCCGACGGCGCGTGCCCGACCTGCGGCGGCCATCGGGGTGGTGCGCGAGATCGACGACGCACTGCTGGTTCCCGACCCGTCGCGGACGATCGCCGACGGCGCGGTCGCCCCGTGGAAGATGATCGGGCTTGCCGTCATGCCGCAGATGGTCGGCGAGCTCGGCGTGCGCACCGACGTGCCGTACCGCGAGCTCACCGACGACGAGCGCGACGTCGTCCTGCACGGGCCCGCGGACAAGCACCGCATCACGGTGCCGTCGAAGAGCGGCAAGCTGTTCGAGGTCAACTTCACCTACCGCAACGCCCGCCTGGCCGTGCAGGAGGCGCTCGACAAGGCCGCCAGCGAGAGGGGCCTCGACCGGGTCAACAAGTTCATCACGCACCAGACCTGCCCGACGTGCCACGGCACCCGGCTCAGCGAGCAGGCCCGCTGGCACCCACGTCGACGGGCATCAACCTCGCCGAGGCGACCGCGAAGACCCTCGACGACGTGATCGCCTGGGCGCCAACGGTCGCCGACACCCTGCCCAG
This sequence comes from uncultured Actinomycetota bacterium, assembly GCA_963695045.1. Classification (GTDB taxonomy): domain Bacteria; phylum Actinomycetota; class Actinomycetes; order Mycobacteriales; family Nakamurellaceae; genus Nakamurella. Next base: position 308,482 of record CAVOFW010000008.1, on the reverse strand, counting down.
CCGACATGCGCTCGATGGCGACCGCGATCGTCGCGCAGCTGCTCGAGATGGCCGCAGCGGCTCGTCGAACTCGGCCTCGGCTACCTCGGCCTCGACCGCCCCAGCGTCCACGCTGTCCACCGGCGAGCGGCAACGGGTCGCAGCTCGTCCCGCGCCGTGCGCAACCAGACCACCGGGCGTGCTGTACGTCCTCGACGAACCGTCCATCGGCCTGCACCCGTCCAACATCGACGGCCTCAACGGCGTCATCCGCGACCTGCTGCGCGACGGCAACTCCGTCGTGCTGGTCGACCACGACGTCCAGGTCCTGCGCGAAGCCGACTGGTTCATCGAGATCGGCCCCGGCTCCGGCAGCGAGGGCGGCACCGTCCTCGCCGAAGGAACGCTCGCCGACCTCGTGAGCAGCCCGGCGTCGCTGATCGCCGGGTTCCTCGCCGGCACCGAGCCGATCCGCGTCCGCGACCGCGTCCCGCCGAGCCGACGTGTTCGACCACGGGCGGCATCCGGCTGTCGACCCGCCCGCTGCACACGGTGCACGCCCTCGACGTCGACATCCCCAAGGGCCGGCTCACCGCCGTCACCGGCGTCTCCGGGTCCGGCAAGACCACGCTGGTCCTGGAGAGCCTGGTCCCGGCGCTGCAGACCGCGGCGCCGCGGCGACAGCCGCTGCCCGCGCACGTCCGCGTCGGTCGACCCCGTCGGGCATCGCGCGGGTCAACGTCGTCGACGCCACCCCATCGGCACCAACGTGCGGTCCACCGTCGCCACCTACAGCGGCGTCCTCGACGACCTGCGCCGCGCCTACGCCGCCCTCGACGCAGCGAAGGAGCCGCGGCCTGACCGCGTCGACTTCTCCTACAACACCGGCTCCCTGCGCTGCCCGCGCTGCGAGGGCACCGGGCCAGATCTCCTCGACGTCCAGTTCCTGCCCGACGTCGACATCCCCTGCCCCGACTGCGACGGCTCCCGCTACGCCCCGGACGCCGCGACAGTCCGGCCGCCGACCGGCGAGGGCGACGGACTGTCCCTGCCCGAGCTGCTCGGCCTCACCGTCACCCAGGCCGTCGAGCACACCGAGCGACCTGCCCAAGGTCGCACCAGAAGCTGCAGACCCTCGTCGACCTCGGGCTGGGCTACCTGACCCTCGGCGAGGACACCCCGGCGCTGTCCGGCGGCGAGGCCCAACGGCTCAAGCTCGCCACCGAACTCGGACCGCAACCAGTCCGACGCCGCTGTTCGTCCTCGACGAGCCCAGCGTCGGCCTGCACCCCCTCGACATCCGGGTCCTGCTCGGCGTGCTCGACCGGCTCGTCGGCGACGGGCGCCACCGTCGATCGTCGATCGAGCACGACCTCGACATGATCGCCAACGCCGACTACGTCGTCGACATGGGACCCGGCGGCGGCGCCGGCGGCGGACGATCGTCGCGACCGGCACCACCGAGCGCGTCGCCGAGACCCCGACAGCGTCACCGGGCGGTACCTCGCCGATCACCTCCGACACCGGCGATAGTTCTCGACACACCCCGCCGCAAAGGCTTTTCATGCCCGGCGCAGGAGATGCATGAACACTTCGGTGCGTGGCCGGCTCAGGCGGATCAGGTGCTGTCGGCGTCCACGCTCAGCAGTTTGCTGATCCTGTTCGTGGTGTGGGTGAGCGCGGTGCTGAGCTGGTGGATGTCGGTGTCGTGGGATCGGTAGCTGGGAATGGAGATGGTGACTGACCCGGTGACATTGCCGTTGGTGAAAATGGGTGCTGCGACACCGTAGGCATCGGGGATGCGTTCGCCATCACCGGTGGCCCAACCGTTTTCGCGGATCTGGGCGAGTTGCGCACGGAGCTCGTCGAGGTTGGTGATGGTGTTGGGGTTGAGCGGGACGAGGACCTGCTGGTCGATCACGTCCGGTCGGGCGAACGCGAGAATCGCCTTTCCTGCGGCGCCGGCGTACAGCGGGATCTCGACACCTGTTGCCAGCCCGTATTTCAGGGGGGTGCTCCCCCAGGCGACGGTGTCCATGATGGCGGTCCCGGTCACCGGATCAAAGGCGACGTGACCGATGGTTTCGCCGACTTCGGCCGCGAGGGCCTCGATTTCGGGTCGCACGATGTCGCCGATGTCCAGGTGTGGTCCGAGGATGGCCGCCCATTTGAGCAACAGCGGGCCGGGATAGAGCCGGTCGGGGTGGGGTGAGACGGCAAGCCCGGTGAGCAACGCGGTGGCTTTGAGCCGTTCCGCGGTGGGTCCGACGGCGCCCACTCGTTGGGACAGTTCCCGGCTGGTGGCGGTGAGCCCGTCGGGGAAGGCGACCAGAGCGTTGATGAACCGTTCGATGCGGTTCAGTGCGGAACCTCCTGGGGTGTCCTTGCTGCCCGCCGCGGGCCGGGCCGTACGGATCGGCCCGGGTGGGGTGGTCGATGGGTGTTGGGCGGCGACTTCCTTGGCGGCGGCGGCGACCAGCGGGCCGAATCGGAGTAGGTCGGCGTCGGTTGTCTCGTACCTGGATCGGGTGACGGAGATGGCGCCGACGATCCCGGAGTCGAGCCGGAACGGGGCCGCGACACCGGCCGCGAGCGGGATGTGCTGACCGGTGCTGGTAACGAAAACCCTGTCGGTTGGCCTTGTCCAGTTCGGACTGCAGCCGATTCCGGTCGGTGATGGTTTCCGCGCTGAACTGCTGCAGCTCTGTGCCGTCCAGCGCGCTCATACCGACCGCGCCGAGGATCGCCCTACCGGCCGCGCCGGCGTGCAGCGGCAGTGTCATGCCGGGGATGAGGTGGTAGCGGATCGGCCCGGGCCGCTCGTGCACGAGGGCGATGAAAGCCGTTGCCCGTTCGGGACTTTGCAGCGCCACCATGACGGTGGCCGCGCACGCGGTGCCGAGCTCACCGATGATGCCGCGGGCACCACCCAAGGTGGGGTGCACCTCGAACAGGGTGTGGGTGAGCACCCGCAGCCGCGGCCCGACGGCGTACGCACCAGCGGAGTCGACGGCGGCCAACTGCCGGGCGGCCAGCCCCTGTAATACCCGGTTCACCGTGCTTCGGCTGGCGCCCAGGTGGTCGGCCAGTTCCCGGACGCCCCAGGGACCGGCGGCGCTTCGTGTCACCAGCGCGTCGATGACGTCCAGCGCGCGGTCGTTGCCCGCGACCACCACCGGTGTGGTGTCGATCGGCGACGCGGTCATCCTGACTCCGCTTCAAGAATTGGGACAGTGTCAGAAAATCTTAGCATCGGGTCTTGACACCGACCCGAGCACTCCCCCACACTCATTCCAAGCAAGTGAGACACTGTCCCAGTTTTTGCCAGGTTGGATGATTGACACAAAGGAGCGTCATGTCGACCCAGACTGTTCTCGAGGAGCACCCGCCCTCACCGGAGCGGATCAAGAAGGCCAAGAAGGCGACGCTGGTCGCCGTCTTCGGCACCTTCATCGAGTACTACGACTTCAGCGTCTACGGCTACGTGGCCGCGACGCTGGCGGTGGTGTTCTTCCCCTCCGACGACCCGACGATGGGCCTGCTGAACACGCTGTTGGTGTTCGGCGCCGCGTTCGTGGTCCGCCCGATCGGCGCGATCTTCTTCGGCCGGCTCGGTGACCGCAAGGGCCGCAGGACCAGCCTGATCGCCAGCGTGACTCTGATGGGTCTGGCCGGGTTCGTCACCGGACTGCTCCCCGGGTACGCCCAGATCGGCGTGTGGGCGCCGATCCTGCTGGTGTTGATGCGGATCCTGCAGGGCTTCTCCACCGGCGGCGAGATCGGCGGCGCCGCCAGCTACATCAGGGAATGGGCACCGCCCAAGCGCCGCCCGCTGTACATCTCCTTCATCCCCAGCGTCGCCCAGCTCGGCAAGGCCCTGGCCGCCGGCATCGCCGCCCTCGTCGCGCTCGCCCTGGCCGGCCCGGCCATGGAATCCTGGGGCTGGCGGATCCCGTTCCTGCTCGCCCTGCCGCTCGGCGCGCTGTGCCTCTACCTCCGCCTGCAGGTCGAGGACAGCCCCGAATTCGTCGCGGCCAAGGCCAAGGGCAACACCGACGACAAACCCGTCAAGGACCTGTTCGCGAACTACCGGGCACCGCTGCTCAAGGTCATCCTGATCGCCACCGTGCAGACCATCGGCACCTACGTCGGCACCGTCTACATCTCCGTGTACTTCTCCAACGTCCTCGGATTCTCCAAGGGCACCGCGTCCACCGTCGTGCTGCTCGCCGTGCTGCTCGCCGCGATCCTCATCCCCTTCGCCGGGCAACTGGGCAACCGCGTTCGGCGGCAAACGGATCCTGGTCATCTCCTTCGCCGCCTACGCGCTGCTCACCCTGCCGGCGTTCCTGCTGATGAACCAGGGCGTCATCGGACTTGCGATGGCCGGACTCGCGCTCAGCATGATCCCGTACGCCCTGTGCCAGGCCGGCACCTACGCCGTCATGCCCGAGTTCTTCCCCGTCGAGGTCCGGCACACCGGTGTCGCCTTCGGCCACAGCACCGGCGCCGTCATCGGCGGCCTCACCCCCTACCTGGCCACCTTCTTCATCGCCGAGACCGGCAACACCTACATCCCCGGCTTCATGATGGTCCTCGCCGGCGTCACCGGATTCCTGGTCATCACCGTCGCCGCCCGCAAGCTCCCCGCCACCGCCTCCCACCTCTACCGGTAGAAAGCGAGCCGACGATGACCGCCATCTACGTGTCCGATCCGATCCACCCCGACGTGCTCGCCGGATCTCGCCGAACTCGGCGAGCGTCTACCTCGGATACGGACCGCAGGCCGTCCGCTACGACGACATCCGCGACCACGTCGACGCGGTGATGCTCCGCACCGAGACCTTCACCGCCGAGATGATCTCCGCGTCACCAAGGCTGAAAATCATTGCCCGGCATGGTGTCGGCAGCTGACAACGTCGACATCCCCGCCGCCACCGAGCACGGCGTGTGGGTCACCGTCACCCCCGGACAGAACAGCCAGGCCGTCGCCGAACACGTCTTCGCACTCGCCCTCGCGCTGGCCCGGAAGGTCGTCGCCGGCCGCCACCGCCACCCGGGGTGGCGCCTGGTCGACCGTCAAGGCCGGCCTCGTCGGCAGCGAACTGCACGGCAAAACCCTGGCCTGTACGGGCTGGGCAGCATCGGCACCCGGGTCGCTACAATCGCCGACGGATTCGGGATGAACATCATCGTCACCGACCCCTACCTCACCGCAGAGCAGGTCGCCCAGGCCGGTGGCCGCAAGGTCGACCTCGACGAACTCCTCACCACCGCAGACATCATCAGCCTGCACATCCCGCTCACCCCCGCCACCCGGCACGTCATCAACGCCGACGCCATCACCACGATGCGACCGGGAACGCTGCTGATCAACACCGCCCGCGGCGGGCTCATCGACGAACAAGCGCTCATCGACGCCCTGCGCTCCGGGCACCTGGGCGGCGCCGGAGTGGACGTCCTCGCCGCCGAGAACATCGACATGAAAGACCCGCTGCCGCACAACCAGCTGCCCCTCGACGAGGTCGACACCCTCATCGTCACACCGCACGTCGCCGGCCAGACCAACGAGTCCCTGCGCAACGTCGGGGCCGCCGCGCTCACCTGCATCCGGCAGGCCTTGGCCGGCCACACCCCCAACCACGCGCTGAACACCATCGCCGAACCCAGCGTCGCCTGACCCCCGCCCCAGGGCCGATCCCCACCAGTCGTCCAACCCCCAACCGCCACACATCGGAGACAGCCATGTTCATCACCGCGCCCACCGACAACATCAGCAGCACCAAGGACTGGCCCCGGCACCCCGCGGACCTGCTCGATCAGTACACGACAGCGCCGGCCGCCAACGTCGGCGACGTCTTCGACCGGCTCCTCGTCCTGGACAGCGGCATCCGCTGCCTCACCAGCCAAACCCGGCTCGTCGGCACCGCCCTGCCCATCCTGACCAGAGCCGGCGACAACCTCGCCATCCACTACGCCCTCGACGACGCCCAACCCGGTGACGTCCTGGTCATCAACGGCCAAGGCGACCTCAGCCGCGCCCTCATCGGCGACCTCATCGGCGAGATCATGGTCGCCAAAGGCGTCCTCGGCGCCATCGTCGACGGCGTCATCCGCGACGCCGAAACCCTGTCCCGGCAGGGCCTGGCCGTCTTCGCCCGCGGCACCACCCCCGCCGGCCCCTACAAGAACGGCCCCGGCATCATCGGCAACCCCGTCGCCGTCGGCGGCGTCGTCATCTCCGCCGGCGACATCATCGTCGGCGACGCCGACGGCATCGCCATCATCCCCGCCGCCCACGCATCCACCGCCCCGGAACGCGTCCTCGAGGTCATCGCCAAGGAAGAGAAGCTGCGACAGCGGATCCTCGCATCCGCCAGCTGATCGTTCAGCCGCACTGACCATCCCGGAGCCCAATGGAATCTGGGGCGGCCTCTCAGAAGATGCAGTGAGTAGCAGCTCGGCGAGCAATCACTGAGGCACCCAGCCCTGGCTCAATGATCGGCGGGCCGGTCCGCGGATCCGTCCACATCGGCTGGAGCGGCGTCTTCGGACTTCGTCGAATGGCCGGCGGATTTGCCGCGCTTCGGTAGCAGATGCAGCAGCGAGGACCACGATGGCGCCGACGATCACCCCGAGGATGGCCGAGAAGAACGTGTTGGTGATCCAGCCGAGCGCGGGACCGAAGGCCCCGGTGGCGTCGTGGACAGCCACCTCCAGATGGTGCACCAGGTCATAGGGGGCGTGCAGACCGAGTTCGTCGGCGCCGACCAGCAGGATGTGACCGCCGACCCACAGCATCGCCACCATCCCGACCCAGGACAGCGTCGACAGCACCTTGGGCATGGCCTTGACCAGCCCTCGCCCGAACCCGGAGACGGCCTTGCCCGGACGCTGGGCGAGAGCGAGGCCGGCATCGTCCATCTTCACGATCAGCCCGACAACGCCGTACACCAGCGCCGTGATCAGCACCGCCACCACGAGCAGGATGATGGCGCTGGAGAACAGGGGCTCGGTCGCCACCTCGTTGAGGGCGATCACCATGATCTCGGCGGACAGGATGAAGTCGGTGCGGGTCGCGGACGAGCACCACCTGCTTCTCGTGGTCGACCGCGTCGGCACCGGCCGACTCGTTCGGGTCCTGGGCCTTGGCCTCGTGCCCGGAGAACTTTTCCCAGATCTTCTCGGCGCCCTCGTAACACAGGTACGTGCCGCCGATCATCAGGATCGGCGTGAGCAGGAACGGCGCGAACTGGCTCAGCAGCAGCGCCACCGGCAGGATGATCAGCAGCTTGTTGCGCAGCGATCCCTTGGCGATCCGCCAGATGATCGAGAGCTCACGCTCGGGTTTCAGCCCCTGCACGTACCGCGGGGTGACCGCCGCGTCGTCGACCACCACCCCGGCCGCCTTGATGCTGGCCCGTCCGGCGCCGGCCGCGATGTCGTCCAACGACGACGCCGTGAGCTTGACCATGGCTGCTACGTCATCGAGGAGAGCAAACAGACCGCTCATGCCCCATCCTGACATCTCGCCCACTACTCCCTGCCGGACACCAAAGAGCCCCGCCGCGACGAAGTCGCGAGCGGGGCCCGGGGGACAGCGGACCGGCAGCAGCCCGCCGAGAACTACTTGATGATCTTCGTGACCGAGCCGGCGCCGACGGTGCGGCCACCTTCACGAATCGCGAACCGGAGGCCCTCTTCGATGGCGATCGGCTGGATCAGCGACACGATCATGTCGGTGGTGTCGCCGGGCATGACCATCTCGGTGCCCTCGGGAAGCTGGACAACCCCGGTCACGTCGGTGGTGCGGAAGAAGAACTGCGGGCGGTAGTTGTTGAAGAACGGCGTGTGCCGTCCGCCCTCGTCCTTGCCCAGGATGTAGACCGTCGCCTCGAACTCCGTGTGCGGGGTGATCGAGCCGGGCTTGACGACAACCTGGCCGCGCTCGACATCTTCGCGCTTGGTGCCACGAAGCAGCAGACCGGCGTTGTCGCCGGCGGTCGCCGAGTCGAGCAGCTTGCGGAACATCTCGATGCCGGTGACGGTGGTCTGGAAGGACTTCGGCTTGATGCCGACGATCTCCACCGTCGCGTTGACGTTGATCGAGCCACGCTCGACCTTGCCGGTGACGACGGTGCCACGGCCGGTGATCGTGAAGACGTCCTCGATCGGCATCAGGAACGGCTTCTCGGTGTCGCGGACGGGCTCCGGGATGGACTCGTCAACGGCGTTCATCAGTTCGACGACGGTCTCGACCCAGACCGGGTCGCCCTCGAGCGCCTTGAGCCCGGACGTCCGGATGACCGGGGCGTCCTCGTCGAATTCCTGCGCCGCGAGCAGCTCGCGGACCTCGAGCTCGACGAGCTCCAGGATCTCCTCGTCGTCGACCATGTCGGCCTTGTTCAGCGCGACCAGGATGTAGGGGACGCCAACCTGGCGGGCCAGGAGCACGTGCTCCTTGGTCTGCGGCATCGGGCCGTCGGTGGCGGCCACGACCAGGATCGCGCCGTCCATCTGGGCGGCACCGGTGATCATGTTCTTGATGTAGTCGGCGTGCCCAGGGGCGTCGACGTGCGCGTAGTGGCGCTTCTCGGTCTGGTACTCGACGTGCGCGATGTTGATGGTGATGCCGCGCTGGCGCTCTTCCGGCGCCTTGTCGATCTGGTCGAACGCCGACGCCTGGTTCAGGGTCGGGTACTTGTCGGCAAGGACCTTCGTGATTGCCGCGGTCAGGGTGGTCTTGCCATGGTCAACGTGGCCGATGGTGCCAATGTTGACGTGCGGCTTGCTCCGGTCGAACTTCGCCTTCGCCACTGCTGGTCCTCCTCAGGACTTGATGATGCGCCGTGCGACTTCGGTTCTTAGTTCAGGTCGTCAGGGCGTTGGTGGATGGATCTGGACCGGGCTCGCTGTCGAGCCCGGACCCGTGCCGGCGGGACTCGCGCCCCGCCGACCACGACTGTGCAGGGTACGGACGGCCACGCATTCGGGCCAGTCCGTACCGCTGAGTTACTTTCTTGCTCGCAACCGCTTGCTGGTACCGACGCGCCACTGGCCTTCGCTGTGCGCGATGACGAACGCCAGGAACTCCCCCGACTGTTCGACGGCCGTCATGGCGTTGTCTGCCGGGTTGAGCACCGGGACGTGCCCGGTGCTCGATTCACGACGTACCGCTACCTGCTGCATGATCACTAGCCGTTCTGCTTTGCGGATTGGACTGCCTGGAGAGAATTCCGGTCACGCTCGCCGGCGCTCATCGCGCCGGCTGAGTGTGACTGCCTCATTCCCCGTTCTGCTTCGCAATGATCTCCTTGGCGACGTTGGACGGCACCTCGGAGTAGCGATCGAAGACCATCGAGTACGACGCCCGGCCCTGGGTCCGCGACCGCAGGTCGCCGACATAGCCGAACATCTCCGACAGCGGCACCAGCGCGGTGACCACGCGTGCCCCGGACCGCTCGCTCATGGACTGGATCTGCCCACGACGCGAGTTCAGGTCGCCGATGACGTCACCCATGTTGTCCTCGGGCGTGACGACCTCGACGCTCATCAACGGCTCCAGCAGGACCGGCTTGGCCATCCGAGCGGCTTCCTTCATCGCGATCGATCCCGCGATCTTGAACGCCATTTCGGACGAGTCGACCTCGTGGTAGGCACCGTCGACCAGGGTCAGCTTGACCCCGAGCACCGGGTAGCCGGCCAGGATGCCGTACTGCAGCGCATCCTGTGCGCCCGCGTCGACCGAGGGGATGTACTCCTTCGGGATTCGCCCACCCGTGACGGCGTTGACGAACTCGTAGGTGGCACCTTCCGATGCCTCCATGTCCAAGGGCTCGACCGTGATGAGGATCTTGGCGTACTGCCCGGATCCACCGGTCTGCTTCTTGTGCACGTAGCTGTACTTCTCCACGGTGCCGCGGATGGTCTCGCGGTACGCGACCTGCGGCTTGCCGATGTTGGCGTCGACGCCGAACTCCCGCCGCATGCGCTCCACCAGGATGTCCAGGTGCAGCTCACCCATGCCGGAGATGACCGTCTGGCCGGTCTCCTCGTCGTTCTTGACCTTGAACGTCGGGTCCTCTTCGGCGAGCTTCTGGATCGCGGTGCCCAGCTTTTCCTGGTCACTCTTGGTCTTCGGCTCGATGGCCACCGAGATGACCGGATCCGGGAAGTTCATCGACTCGAGCACGATCTGGTGCGCCGGATCGGACAGCGTGTCGCCGGTGGTGGTCTGCTTGAGCCCCATGACGGCGACGATGTCGCCGGCGCTGACCGAGGCCAGCTCCTCACGCTTGTTGGCGTGCATCTGGTAGATCTTGCCGATCCGCTCCTTGCGGTCCTTGGTCGCGTTGACGACCTGGGTGCCGGTGTTCAAGGTGCCGGAGTACACCCGGACGAAGGTCAGCTTGCCCAGGTGCGGGTCGGTCGCGACCTTGAACGCCAGCCCGGAGAAGTTGTCCTTCGGGTCCGGGTGCCGCTCGGCCGGGGTGACCCCGTCGGTCAGCGTGCCCTCGATGGCGCCGATGTCCAGCGGGGACGGCAGGTACTCGACGACCGCGTCGAGCATGGGCTGCACGCCCTTGTTCTTGAACGCGGAGCCGGTGACGACCGGGTTGACCTTGCCGGCGATGGTGGCCCGGCGGATCGCGGCGTTGAGCTGCGCGAGCGTGAGCTCCTCGCCGACGAGGTAGGCCTCCATGGCCTCGTCGTCGTTCTCGGAGATCGTCTCGATCAGCGTCTCGCGCCACTGGGCGGCCTGATCGGCGAGATCGGCCGGGATCTCCTCGATCTCGTAGTCCTCGCCCTTGACGGTCTCGCCGCGCCAGGTCAGCGCCCGCATCTGCAGCAGGTCGACGACGCCGATGAAGCCGCCCTCGGCGCCGATCGGGATCTGCAGCACCAGCGGGGTCGCGCCGAGGCGCTCCTTCATCATGTCGATGCAGCGGAAGTAGTTGGCTCCCGTGCGGTCGAGCTTGTTGACGAAGCACATCCGCGGCACGTGGTACTTCTCCGCCTGCCGCCAGACCTGCTCGGTCTGCGGCTCGACGCCGGCGACGCCATCGAACACGGCAACGGCACCGTCGAGCACCCGCAGCGACCGCTCCACCTCGACGGTGAAGTCGACGTGCCCGGGGGTGTCGATGATGTTGATCTTGTGACCCTTCCACGACGTCGTCGTGGCGGCGGAGGTGATGGTGATCCCCCGCTCCTGCTCCTGGTCCATCCAGTCCATGACGGCGCCGCCGTCGTGGACCTCACCGATCTTGTAGGTGATGCCGGTGTAGAACAGGATGCGTTCGGTCGTGGTGGTCTTGCCCGCGTCGATATGCGCCATGATCCCGATGTTGCGGACCTTGTCCAGGGCGTTCGTGGCCACGGTGGCTTCTTCCTCGTCTCAATTGCTCAGGGATGGTGGGTGCGCTGCCTGCTCGAGCCGTCAGAGGGCAGCACCACATACAGCGCCGAACAGGGGTGCGATATTCCCGCCCAGCGCTGCTGCAGTGCTACCAGCGGTAGTGCGCGAAGGCCTTGTTCGACTCGGCCATCTTGTGCGTGTCCTCGCGCCGCTTGACCGAGGCGCCGAGGCCGTTGGAGGCGTCCAGCAGCTCGTTCATCAGCCGCTCGGTCATCGTCTTCTCGCGGCGGGCCTTGGAGTAGCCGACCACCCAGCGCAGGGCCAGGGTGGTGGAGCGTCCCGGCTTGACCTCGATCGGCACCTGGTAGGTGGCGCCGCCGACGCGCCGGCTCTTGACCTCGAGCGCCGGCTTGACGTTGTCCAGCGCGCGCTTGAGCGTGACGACCGGGTCGCTGCCGGTCTTGTCGCGGCAGCCTTCGAGCGCGCCGTACACGATCGACTGGGCGATGGAGCGCTTGCCGTCCATCAGCACCTTGTTGACCAGCTGGGTGACCAGCGGCGAGTTGTACACCGGATCGGCAACGAGCGGCCGACGCGGAGCGGGTCCCTTGCGGGGCATTAGCTCTTCTCCTTCTTCGCGCCATAACGGCTGCGAGCCTGCTTGCGGTTCTTGACGCCCTGGGTGTCCAGCGATCCGCGGATGATCTTGTAACGAACGCCGGGGAGGTCCTTCACCCGGCCGCCACGGACCAGCACGATGGAGTGTTCCTGCAGGTTGTGGCCCTCGCCGGGGATGTAGGCGGTGACCTCGACCTGGCTGGTCAGCTTGACCCGGGCGACCTTGCGCAGCGCCGAGTTCGGCTTCTTCGGGGTCGTCGTATAGACGCGGGTGCAGACACCGCGCCGCTGCGGACTGCCCTTGAGGGCAGGAGTCTTGGTCTTGCCGATCTTGTCGGTGCGGCCCTTGCGGACCAACTGCTGGATCGTGGGCATGTGCTGGCGACTTCTTCCTTCGCGAGTTCGCGACGAGGCAGGCTGTAACTGTCTGGTGATCTGTGAGCGGCCCTGCGCCCGTGAGCAGCGCGGTGTGCTGGCGACTTCTTCCTTCGCGAGTTCGCGACGAGGCAAAGCTAACGGTCTGAGTGCTGTTGTATCCGATGCCCCCGACAGGGAGCAGCGAGGTGAAGCGGTCTGCGGGCCCATCGCCTACCAACCGTCACTGGACTGCGGGCATACGACAGCGACCCAGCAGGACCGGGCCAGTCGCCCAGACTACCCGCCGGGGCGGGAAGCCTGCAAATCACGAGGTCGTGCGGTCAGGGCTGGACGTCATCGGCCGCTGCATCGGCCCCCGATGGGCCGATCCGCGATCCGTGCCGTCGGCTCGGCCTCCGCTGGATCGCTCATGACGAGCGGACAAACGGCAGACCGGACCTCAGCGCTGGGTGCTTCGGTTGCTCAGGATACCCGGCGCAGGGGAGCCAGATCCTCACCCCACGGCAGATTCCGGATTCCGACACTTGACCAGATTAGATATTTGGTCATATGTTGATCCTATGGTCCACCATCCTTCCCGGATGCCCGATAGCGGTGACCGAACCGCCCGCGCTGAAACAATCCTCAGGACGGCCGCGGACCTGCTCTGCCGGCACGGCTACCGGCGGGTGACCATCGACGACGTCGCCAAGCAGGCAGCCATCGGTAAGGGCACGATCTACCTGCACTGGAAGTCTCGCGGAGAGCTGTTCCAGGCGGTGCTCTCGCGAGAGTCATCCAGCGCGATCGACGAATTGCTCAGCGCGCTCCGGGGCGGAATGCAAGCCTGGCGGCTACATCAATTCGCCAGGGCCTACTTCCTCGCAATCGTCACCCGTCCCCTGCTTCTGGGAGCGTTGATCTCCGATCGGGACCTCCTGGGCGCGCTGTTGACAGCCGACGGACAGCGGGAAGCGCGCCACCAATTGATGGCGCAGAACTACATCGGGATCCTCCGGGCGGCCGGACTGGTGCGCGGGGACATGAGCACCCGCGCCATTTCCGACGCATTCCTGGCCACTTTCGAGGGCTTCGTGCATGTCGAGGCAGCAGATGCTCCGGTCGCACCGGCCAGCAGACATCCCCCGGCACCGGCAACCGAGGCCAGGGCGGAACTGCTGGCACAGACCGTCAGGCGCGCATTCGAACAGGAGCCCGAACTGACCGCGGACGAGCAACGGAAGATCAGGGATCAGGTCATCGATCTGTTGGCGGGTCTTCAGCACGAGGACCTCGCACCCCTGACACCCAGGACGACCACCTCCAGGAGTTGATGTCATGGCGACAACAGCGAACCGCGTTTCCGTCCGAAGCCTCTCCAACCGGATCTTCCTGGCCATCTCCGGTCGCCGGTTCCGTGCGTATTCGATCGTCGTGCATGTCGGCCGAAGATCGGGTCGGACGTTTCGAAATCCGGTCTCGGCCTACCCCTTGGGCGACGGCTTCGTCATCGCGGTTCTGTACGGGACCGCATCGCAATGGGTCCAGAACGTCCTGGCCGCAGGCTCGTTTGGCCTGCGAACAAGGAATATCGACCACCTGCTCGAACGACCGGAGCTGATCGGGCCCGACGTGGCGTTACCAGCACATCCGGCGTTGACCCGAAAGATGTTGCAGCGGCGCCGGATCGAGCACTTCGTCTGGGGGCACACGCCGCCCTCCGCGAGCGGGTGAACCCGTCCTGCGATCAGTCCGCGGCCGGCCCCCCGCCCTCATGACGAGGGCCCCTGCAGTGTCCGCAGCGAAGTCACGAAGTCCTCAGCCAATGGACCCAGTTTGGCGAAAAAGGCCCGATCGCACGCCTCGACCGCGACAGTGGCCCGGTTGGCCAAGACCGATCCCTGATCGGTCACCGATACGGCAACCGCTCGCCTGTCTCGCGGGTGCTCAACTCGCCTGATCAGCTCCCGCTGTTCGAGCGCACGCAGTACCTGCGAGGTCATCATCGGATCGGTGACGGAAACCGTGAAGTCAGACGGTCTGCAACGCACCGCTCGCCTCGACGACCAGGGCCTCGAGCTGCTCCCGGGTGACCAGGCCGGCACTACTTGCCCGCTGCGCACAGGCCCAACGAGCGGCCAGTTGGCCACGCAGCACAGCGTCCTCGATCGGTCGCCCCTCCAGTTCGTGGGCCACCAGGAACCCGACGGCGAGCGCATCGCCGGCACCGTTGACGTCCAGCACGGGCAGATCGACATGCGGCGGCGGGTACACCCTGATCCCCTCGGTCGTCGCCACGGCGACTCCGAGGCCGCCGCGGCCGCAGACCACTGTCGAGCCGCCGCTGCGCCGGACCAGCTGTTTGAGCATGGGCGCGGGGTTCGGATGGTGCGCTGACGACACGAACAGCACGTCCGAGCCCTCCAGGAAGTCCCGCAGATACTCGTCGTCCGGGTCCCGGACGTCCTGCAGATCGCAGGCGACGACGGCGCCGGCCTGCCGCGCCACGGGCACCAGCACCCTGGCCCAATCGGGCAGATGGAACATCGCCAACCCGGCACCGGCGAAGATCTCGGCGGCGGCGGCCGGCTCGACCGAAAGGCTGCGGTGCCCGCGACCGTCGTAGAAGCTGACCCTGGAGCCGTCGGGCCCCATCAGGTTGACGCATCGGCCGGTGCCTGCCGGGTCGACGGCGAGGCCGGAAAGGTCGATGCCATCGGCGGCCAACTCGGACCGGACCCAACTCCCGAGCGGGTCGTCACCCACGTGACCGATGAAGGACGTCGCCAGGCCGAGCCGCAGGAAGCCGCGACTGGTGTACCCGCCTGGTTGACCCAGGTAGTCGACGTTCTCGGTGAAATGGTCCTCCTGCGACAGGTCCGGCGGCCTGGCGAGATAGACGTTGGTGTCGATTCCCACGTTGCCGACGACGACGACATCGGCTTTTCGCCCACTTTCCATGGGCTCAATCCCATGGCAGGAGGTGCTCGGTGTCAATGGATGAAACACGCCGTTAACAGCCAAACCGGACGCGATGATCATCGGCGCAGATCACTCGGTTCGAACCGGCAACGCGCAAACGAGGGGTATTTCACCGACGGCCCAGCGAACCAGGACGTAATCAGGTGGTGGCGCGCATCCGGCTGCCGAGCAGGGCGACGCCGTCACCGGTGAGATCTGCCAATGCGGCGCCACGTCCGGTCATGGCCTGGATCAGGGAAAGGATCGGCCCCTGCACCTCGGGGCCGGATGCCGTGCGCCATTCGGTATCCGTGGCGATCAGGCGAACCTCCGCAATACGATTCTTGGCGCCGATCAACAGATTCGAATTGGTGTAGAAATCAGCGACCCTTCTTGACGTCGCGGCGGGCTGCGCATAGTCGGTGCCCAATGGTCGGGGCGGATATCCGCCGAGTGCACAACGACTGCGCCGATCCAGGGAGTCCAGCGCCCAACGACTGAGTGTCCCAGTGATCTGGCCGGAGGTTCGCCAGATCGATGATCAGGTTCTGCCGCTCCTGGTGAATGAGCGCCCAGGTGTCGGTGGACATTTCTATTGATGAACAATCCGTGCATAGAATTAAACCCAGACAATGCGCACCGGACGGCCGCCGCTTACGGCCAGCCGCGCAGGATCGCGGTTCCGTTCGGCAATCGCACCTCAAATGCCGCAATGCGGTCGCGCGGAATAGAAGTAGCGGTCGTCACCTTGGCAGTGACGCCAGGCACGGCGCTCCAGGTTCCCGCCGGACTGAGATTGCCGTCGGTGTCGATGACCGCCAAGTCGTAGACCCAGGAGGCGTCGCTCTGCTGGTCGTATTGGCAGACGACAGTGATCGCGGTGCCCCATTTCTTGTCGACCAGTTGGAGCGAGGCCGACATCGGTCCAGGCGCCCCCACTGGCTTCATCACCGTGGTCTCGTCGATCACCGTGGCGCTTGACGTCGCGGACGCGGGCGGCGCGGCCGATGAGCTCACCGTGGCCGCCGCGCCGGGCACATATTCACCAGCGGTTTCAGTGGACTCATGCACGACGAGCGTCCCGACCAGGACCACGACGGCCGCGACGGCGGCGGCCATCGCCCCGCCGACCACCCAATTGCGCCGGCGACGCTCGGCCTGCACGCGCTTGATCAGTCCGGGCAGCAGGGTATCCGGAATCGGTTGTCCTTCGCCCTCCACCGCCTCCGCAGAGGTGAGCGCGAGCAAGCCGGGGAGGCCGGCAAGGCGCTGTACCGACACCTGACATTCCGCGCAGCCGCGCAGATGGTCCTCGTAGGCGCGTCGATCCGCGGGCGAGAGAGCGCCCAGCACATAGGCGGCATCGCTGGTGCAGAGATCGCTCACGTCACGACCCCCATTTCTTCGAACACGAGCCGCAGTGCGTGCAGCGCGTAGTGCAAACGAGACTTGACCGTGCCCACTGGCACGCCGATTCTGGCCGCGGCCTGCGCCGCGGTGCAGCCGCGGAAGTAGCACTCGAGCAACACCGTCCGGTGGTCTCGACTCAACCTGCGAAGGGCCTCCGCCACCATGATCGATTGCAGGGCCGTGTCGGTGGCGTCGGGCTCGAGCGGCTCGGGCAACAGCTCCGACGATGTCGTCGGCCGGCGTTGACCTGCCCTCCAGTCGTCCACCACGATGTTACGTGCGACCGTGAAGAGCCAGCCGCGAGCAGATGCGTCCTGCTGAGCCAGCACGGCTGGCCGCCGCCAGGCCCGGAACAGGGTTTCCTGCACCACGTCCTCGGCCCGGCCGCGATCGCCACCGGTGAGGTGCAGCACGAATGCCCACAACGCGGCGGCATGTTCGTCGTGCAGCGTGCGGAGCAGTTCGGCGTCCTCCGCGCTGCTCCCCGCGGCAGTGCGGCCTTTGAAGGCGTGCACATTGCTGTCGTCGTCGGGCACGCCTACCTCCGATCTCGGTCATCCAGGTGAAACCAGCGCGTTCCGGGCGGCCGGCACCGAGGTGCCGGCCGCTCGTACGGACTCGTGTCCGAACGGTTCCCCTATGGACACGCTGTACGGCCGTCAGGAGTTCGATGACGTTCGTAAGCGTTGTTCACTAGTTCGCCGGGACGAGGCCCGAGCTGCCCTTCATCTCGCCGGCCGGGCCCGCCCCGGCGTTGCCTGGACCCGGCCGACCCCGGCCAGATCCCGCTCCACCGGGTCCACGACCCGCTCCGACCTGCAATTATGCACGTCGCCGGGATCGGCCGGATGCCGTTCACCAACTGTTTTGTTACGACTGTCGGTGCTGCGAGACACACTGGACAAGGTTCGTCACACATTCCCGCCCTGGAGGCCGCGATGCGCACCACGCACAGCATGCCGATCAACACGGTGTCGACGGCGATCGAGCCGCCGCTGTCCGAGGCGGCCGCGGAGGCCTGGATCCCGCGGACCTGTTTCAAGAACGGACCACCGTCGCAGATCGGCGTCGAACTCGAGCTGTTGGTCGTTGATGCCCGGCACCCGGACGGGCTGGCGGCGCACTACCCGGGTCATCGCCATCCCGAGCTGCTGCTCGATCTTGCGGCGGGTGGCGGCCTCGATGGGCAACTGACCGTCGAGCCCGGTGGGCAGGTCGAGCTCAGCTCCCGCCCAGGGCCAACCGTTGCGCAGACCGTCGACGTCGTGCGCAGCGACCTTGCCGTCCTCCGCGCTCGCGCCGCCCGATCGGGTGCCCGGCTCATCGGCTTCGGGGTTGACCCGGTTCGGCCGCCGGTCCGGATCGTGGACCAGCCCAGATACGTCGCGATGGAGCAGTACTTCGGCGGCTGGGGCTCCGCGGGCCGGGTCATGATGTGCTCGACCGCATCGGTGCAGGTCAACGTCGAGGCAGGCGTCCGGCCACCGCCGACCAATGGCGCGAGACGCCCGACTCCGACGGGGATCGGTCTGCCGGCCGACTCATCGGCGCCCTCTCCACTCCAGGGGATCCGGCAACGGTGGGACCTGCTGCACGCCATCGGACCGGCCTTGGTGGCGGCGTTCGCCAACTCACCACGCCGCGCCGGCCGGCGCAACGGGCTGGAAGAGCACCAGGCAGGCCGTCTGGATGCGGCTGGATCCGGCTCGTACGGGTGTCCCGCCGATCCGCCCCGGCGAGGAATCTGGAGTGGGCGTTCACCCGCTGGGCGCTGGACGCTCCGCTGTTGCTGGTGCGACGGGATGACGCGCCCTGGACAGCCCCCGCCGGGGTGAGTTTTCGGCAATGGCTGCGACGGGGGCGCGGCGTCGTCCCGGATCGGCACCCGCCAACTCACCGACGACCTGGCCTACCACCTGACGACTCTGTTTCCGCAGGTCCGGCCGCGCGGTCACCTCGAGGTCCGGTTCATCGACGCTCAGCCCGGCCAGTGGTGGACCGTGCCGCCGGCCGTCATCGCGGCGCTGCTCGACGACGAGACCGCCGCCGACCGGGCCAGGCATGCCTGCGCACCCGTCGAAGGACGGTGGCGGGACGCGGCCAGGGTCGGCATGGACGATGCCGAACTTGGCGAGAGCGGCCACTCGGCTGCTGGAGATCGCCGTCGGTGCGCTCCGCACAGCGCCGGCCAACACCTGGTTGGCCGGGCAGGTGGAGGGATACCTCGACCGGTGGACCGCCAGGGGCCGATGTCCGGCCGACGACCCACTCGCCGGCTTTACCGGCCCGACAAGCTTGCGCAGCAACGGAACTCAGGGGGATGAGCCTTCATGAACCAGCCAGCATCGAACCAGTCAGCAGTGCCCCCATCCGCGCCACTCTGGAATGCCGCCGACGCCGACAGCCGCGCCCTGGGGCCGCGGGAGCTGGGCGCGGCGCATCTGGACGACGACCGGATCAAGGACCGCATCGTCGAGGATCTGGGCCGAGCCCGAGCCCGGACCGGCGTGTTGACGGAGGCGTTGGACGACGCCGAACTCGTCCGCCAGCACTCCCGGCTGATGTCGCCGCTGGTCTGGGACCTGGCCCACATCGGCAACCAGGAGGAGCTCTGGTTGCTGCGCGACGTCGGCGGCCGCGAGCCGATCCTGCCGGAGACCGTCGACCAGCTGTATGACGCCTTTCAGCACCCCCGCGCCGACCGCCCGGCGCTGCCGCTGCTCGACCCGGCCTCGTCGCGCAAGTATGTCGGCGAGGTCCGGACCAAGGTCATCGACCTGCTGGAACGCACCCCGCTGCACGGCACGCGGCTCACCGAGGGCGGCTTCGTGTTCGGCATGATCGCGCAGCACGAGCAGCAGCACGCCGAGACGATGCTCGCCACCCACCAGCTTCGGGTGGGCGATCCGGTGCTGTCCGCTCCCCCGCCGCCGCTGCCGGCGGCCGGTCGGCTGCCGGCCGAGGTGCTGGTCCCCGGCGGGCCCTTCACCATGGGCACGTCCGTGCATCCCTGGGCGCTGGACAACGAACGACCGGCCCACCAGGTGGATGTCGACGCCTTCTGGCTGGACACGGTGCCGGTCAGCAACGCCGACTATCAGGACTTCATCGCCGACGGCGGCTACCAGCAACGACGCTGGTGGGACCCGGCCGGCTGGCGGCATGTGCAGAGCGCAGGGCTCTGCGGCGCCGCTGTTCTGGCGGCTGGAGGGCCGGGACTGGCTGCGCCGCAGGTTCGGTCGGCTCGAGCCGATCCCGGCGGACGAGCCGGTGATGCACGTCTGCTGGTACGAGGCCGACGCCTACGCCCGCTGGGCCGGCAAACGGCTGCCCACCGAGACCGAGTGGGAGAAGGCTGCCCGGCACGATCCGGTCTCCGGAACCAGTCGGCAGTACCCATGGGGCGACGACGACGCCGACCGCGGAGCGGGCGAATCTCGGTCAGGACCATCTGCAACCCGCGGCGGTCGGTGCCTACCCGGCCGGAGCCTCGCCGCTGGGCATCCATCAGCTCATCGGTGACGTCTGGGAATGGACCTCCAGCGACTTCACCGGCTATCCGGGCTTCGCCGCGTGGCCGTATCGGGAGTACTCCGAGGTGTTCTTCGGTCCCGACTACAAGGTGTTGCGCGGCGGATCGTTTGCCGCCGACCGGGTGGCCTGCCGCGGCACGTTCCGCAACTGGGACTACCCGATCCGCCGGCAGATCTTCTCCGGGTTCCGCTGCGCTCGGGACGCCGCTCCCGGGGAGGGCTGAGCCGTGTGCCGTCATCTGGCCTATGTCGGTGCGCCGGTGCTGCTGGGCACTCTGCTCACCGACCCGCCGTTTTCGCTGGTCCGCCAGTCGTGGGCGCCGCGCCGCCAGCAGCACGGGGTGGTCAACGCGGACGGCTTCGGAGTCGGTTGGTACGTCGACGGTCTCGCCGAGCCGGCCCGGCATCGAGGCGCCGGTCCGATCTGGTCGGACGAGACGTTCGCCGACCTGGTGCGGGTGATCCGAACCGGCGCGATGCATGGCCGCCGTTCGGTCGGCCACCACCGGCATGGCGCGGCGGGCAGGCCGCGGCCGCGCCGTTTCGATCGGGTCCGTGGCTGTTCAGTCACAACGGCGCCGTGGCGGGCTGGCCCGATGTGGCCGTCCCGGTTGGCCTGGGGCCTTGACCCTGGCGCGTTGGCCCGGCTGGAGGCTCCGACCGATTCCGCGTTGCTGTGGGCCATGACCACGCGATCTGCTGGCCCGCGGCAAACCTCCCGAGGCGGCGCTCGCCGAGGTGGTCGGGCGGGCCGTCGACGCCGGCGGCGGCCGGTTGACCATGCTGCTCAGCGATGGCCACGGCATCACCGCGACGTGCTGGGGTACCAGCCTGTGCTGGCGGCTGCTACCCGGTGGAGTCGTCGTGGCCTCCGAGCCGTATGACGACGATCCCGACTGGGTCGAGGTGCCGGACGGCTCGTTGCTCGTCGGCGGATCCCAGCGGCGTCCGAGTCGAGCCGCTCGGCTGACGCATCGCTGGCCGGATGCATCGCCGACCACACGTTCAACACCGATCCGCGACGCGCTCCAACCGGCGGCCGGCCGGACCCAACGGCCGTGCGCGCCTGCACGCGCCCCGGCGCAATCAGCCTTATCCACTACTTTCCGATCACGGAGACCAGTCATGACTCCCAGCAACGGCTACACGTTCACCGATCATCTGCCCCCCGACTTCAGCGACCAGAGCCTGCGCGCCGACGTCACGGAAGGGCTCACCGCGGCCGAGAAGTGGCTGCCGCCCAAGTGGTTCTACGACAAGGTCGGCAGCGAACTGTTCGAGGAGATCACCGCGCTGCCCGAGTACTACCCGACCCGGACCGAACGCGGCATCCTGCTCGCGCACGCGACGGACATGGTCCGGGCGGCCGGCACGCACACCCTCATCGAGCTCGGTTCCGGATCGTCGGAGAAGACCCGGCTGCTGCTGGACGCGATGCTGGCGGCGGTTCCCGATGGCGCGTCATATGTCGCGCTCGACGTCAGCGAGGACGCCCTGCGGTCGGCCTGCGCCGGGCTCGTCGCGATCTATCCGCGGCTGCGGGTCGGAGCGCTGCGTGCCGATTTCACCCATCAGCTGGACGTCCTGCCACCGGGAGAGGCCCGGACAATCGCATTCCTGGGCAGCACCATCGGCAACTTCGAGCCGGCCGAGCGGGCGTCCTTCCTCCGGTCCCTGCGGTCCGTGATGAGCCCGGCGGATCAATTCCTGCTCGGTGCCGACCTGGTCAAGTCCGCTGACGTGCTTGTCCCTGCCTACGACGACGCGGCCGGGGTGACCGCAGCGTTCAACCTCAACGTGCTGGACGTGCTGAACCAGCGCCTCGACGCCGACTTCGACCGGTCGGCATTCCGGCACAGAGCCGTGTGGAATGCCGAGCAGGAATGGATCGAGATGCGCCTACGGGCCACGCGTGATGTCGTGGCCCGGGTACCAGGGGTGGGGCTCCGGGTGGAAATCGCCCGGGGCGAGGACATTCGCACGGAAATCTCCGCGAAGTTCCGCCGCGAGGCGCTGTCCGCCGAACTCAGCGGCCGCTGGCTTCGCCCCGCGCGGATGGTGGACCGACGAGCGGGAGTGGTTCTCGGTGTCGCTGTGGGGCGTCGGCTAAAGCCGCCCATCCGATATCAACCGGTCCGCACAGACTCCCGGGCCGGGCCGCAAGCTGTCGGACGGCCGCCCGCGAGCGACGGCAGGTGACGCGCCGCCGGATGCGTTGCGGGAGCAGCCAAATGGGTAGGTGATTTGCACAGTTGGGCTCCGCGTCATATTCGCGATCCCGCACGGTCATCTGGAATTCACCGGCCGTCCAGCAATCGCCAGCCGGGGCGCCGCATGCATTGAATATCCCGTCCTGTCAAATCCAGGGATCGACCGCCCAATAATGGCACCCAATTGGCCCAATGCGATGCTTGGTCGGCTATTTTGTGGCACTAGTGAGCCACCTCACCTTTTAACCAGAATGAAACGAAAGATTCCACGCTCTCCAAGGTTTCCGCAGGTCCGGACGGTCAGGGCGCAGCCCCGCTCAGGGCGTCGCGCGGCTTCTCGGCGACATTGCACAACGTGACGCCCTGCGGCACGCCAACCACCCGATAGTCTGTTGTCACTGTCCGATATGGGCACCCCAGGGGGGTTAGCGTGGATCTACTTAACAGTCCGTCGTCACGATCGTCCGATCCAACCACTAATGGCCTAACCACAACCCGACGCCACCGAGCTTCATCGCGGATCCCGAAAGTGCCCCTCGAAATCGTCGAGGGCGAGGGGCGCTTCCGGGTCCAGCCGCAACGACTGTTGGCACGCGTCCGAGCGTGGATGGTGGTTCTCCCTGTCGATGCAGTGTTACTCATGACACCAGCGATATGGGCACCTGAACAATTGAAGGCCACCATTTCGATGACTATCCTGTCGCTACTGTTGATTGTCGGACGGGGCCGATACCGGGCACGCCTTCATCTGAGCGTGCTCGACGAATTGCCGGCACTACTGGGAAACCTCTTTACCGCCTCGGCGATTGTCGCTACCGTAATTGCACTGCGGCACGAGCAGGACGAAGTGACGACCTTTCTCCAGAATTGCGCAATTTCCATACTTCTGGTCATTGCCGGCCGCGAGATTGTCACTCAATTGATCATCTGGAGCCGCCGGCACCGCGTCACAGCACATCCGACCGTCATCATCGGCGGCGGTGCGCTCGCCGCCGAGTTGGCCCGGATTCTGCAACAGCATCCACGCTATGGCCTGACGATCGTCGGCTTCGTCGAGGACGGCGACGATTGCCCGGCCGCTGAGTTCAGCCCACACCTGGGAGCGACGCTCGACTGGACACGGTGGTCAGGCAAACGGGCGCCGATGTCCTGCTGATCGCGGACCCCGCCATGAGCGAACGCGAGCTGCTCGATGCCGTCCGAACCAGATCCTGCCTGGGATGCGATCTACTCGTGGTGCCTCGCTTACACCACTTCCACACCCAGACCGGAATCGCAGATCACGTTGGGTCGATCCCGATCATGCGCGTCCGGACACCGCAGCTCAACGGGCCGGCTCGAATTGTAAAACGCGCCTTCGATATTACAGTTGCGGGTTTCCTGCTGATTATTCTGTCGCCCCTGCTCATTCTTTGCGCAATTGCATTGCGATTGGAAGGCGGTCCGAACGTAATATTCCGGCAAACGCGAGTCGGCCGTAACGGCGAACTCTTCGACTGTCTGAAATTGCGATCAATGCGTCCCGTTGATGCCGCTGAGTCCTCCACGAACTGGTCGATCGCGAATGACCAGCGGGTCAGCAGAATCGGCCGGCTGCTGCGGAGAACTTCCGTCGACGAACTGCCGCAACTATGGAACATCCTGCGCGGAGACATGACCCTCGTCGGGCCCCGCCCGGAGCGGCCACATTTCGTCGAGGAGTTCTCGGAAAAATATGACCGGTACGTCCATCGCCACCGGGTTCAAGTGGGTCTTACCGGCCTGGCCCAGGTGAGCGGGCTGCGCGGTGATACCTCGATCGCCGACCGCGCACGCTTCGACAATTACTACATCGAGAATTGGTCACTGTGGCTGGACGTCAAGATAGTCTTCCGCACGTTTTTCGAAGTGCTTTTCGCTCGGGGTCGCTGAGCCGGCCGTGGCCATCGCGCAGTCGCCAGCTCCAATCTTCCACGCGGCCCGAACCATAACCCCGAGGGGAACTAGAAATGCGAATTCTTCATGTGAGTCAACCCGTCGAGGCGGGCGTGCCCAATGTTGTCACAGCGTTGCTTGCGGACGAGTTGAACCGCAATGATGAGGTTCATGTTGCGTGCCCACCGGGCGCCGGCCTGGCCGACCGGGTAGCGAGCCTCGGCGGTGTGCATCACGCCTGGCAGGCCAGTCGATTCCCCGGCCGAACCGTGCCCGGCGAGGTCCGTCGACTGCGGCGGATCATCGACCAGGTCGACCCCGATGTCGTCATCCTCCATTCGGCAAAGGCTGGATTGGCGGGACGGTTGGCGCAGATCCGCCACCGGCGGCCGACCGTCTACGTCCCGCACGCCTGGTCGTTCGAGGCCGTCGACGGTTCGGTAGCCGCCGTCAGCAAATGGTGGGAAGTTGTTGCGGGTCGCTGGACCGATGTCGTCGTCTGCGTCAGCGACGACGAGCGGCAGCGCGGACTGCAATCCGGTGTTTCCTGTCCGATCGAGGTCATCCCCAACGGCGTCGACGTCGAGACCCGCGTTCCACAACCCACCGACGTGGCCCGAACCCAACTCGGCATGCCAGACTCGCCCACGGTCGTCTGCGTCGGCCGGCTCGCGCCACAAAAGGGCCAGGACCTCCTGCTCGAATTGTGGCCGACCGTGCTGAGTTCCGTGCCAAATGCAAGGCTGATTCTCGTCGGCGACGGGCCGATGCGCCCCGATCTGCAGCGGATCGCCCCGCCATCGGTCAGCTTCGCCGGCACCCAGGAGGATGTCGACACCTATTTGGCCGCAGCAGATGTCGTGGTGCTGCCCTCCCGATGGGAGTCCACCCCACTGGTCTCGCTCGAAACGATGGCGGCCGGCCGTGCATTGGTGGCATTCGAGGTCGACGGCATCGGGGCCGCTGCTGGCGATACCGGCATCATCCTTCGGCAGGGTGATCTGGCCGGAATGGCACAGGCAATGGTGACCCTGCTGGGCGACCCGGTGGCGTGCGCGGCGGCCGGCCGAGCCGCCCGGGAAAGGGTGTTGTCGGTCGGGGATATCCGAACCGGCCTCAAGGCCTGGAACGATCTGCTGGTCAATCAGGCCAATCGAGGCCCGAAGCTGTCGCGGCCGCTCCGGGTCCTGCCGGTCGACAAGGTCCTGCGGTCGGTTGCCGGAGGTGCCCTCCGGCATGCGGACGTCGTGGCATTGGCGGGTGCATCGCGGGCGACCGGTTTTCGGGCGTCGGCGCTGTCCGCGATGGGAGTTCCGGTGTGGTGGCAGGGTGGCCAACGGGGCTCCGCGATCGCGCTTGCCGCCCCGATCCTGACCGGCGCCGTCGCAGGCGACGATCTCGCCAGGATCGCCAGGCGACCAGGAGCGGACAGCGTCGGCGGTCCGCCGGTCAGCGCCGTGGTGACCGTTCTCAACGAGGGCTCCGAGCTGCGCCCGCTGGTGGAGAAGCTACTGCTGCAAAGCTCTCCCGACGACGAGATCATCATCGTCGACGGTGGATCAACCGATGGCAGCGTCGCTACCTTGCCGGTCCATCCACAACTTCGGGTGGAGATCGTCCCGGGCGCGGGGATCTCGGCCGGCCGGAATCACGGCGTCCGAGTGGCCCGCCACGATGTGATCGTTTGCACTGACGCCGGCTGCGACCCGGATCCCGGTTTCATCGATGGTTTTCGGCGGGCATTTAGTGGGTCAGAGCCACCGGCTCTCGTCTCCGGCGTTTATAGCGTGCAGTCGACGAACGCGCTCGAGCGAGCCCAGGCGTTGGCCTGCTATCCGCAACCACGCGAGGTGCGGCGCCCGGACGTCGCAGTCCGTACGTACAGCCGGATCTTCGGGACCGGCTTCGACCCCCGCTTCGCCGTCGGTCGTTGCGTCGCGTTCACCCGGGCGGCCTGGGATCAGGTCGACGGATTTCCCGAGCACCTGGCAACCGGGGAAGACGTGTCCTTCGGCCTCGCCGTGGCGCGCACCGGCGACTGCCTCGCCAGCGTTGACGCGGCCGTGAGCTGGAAGCAACGGGATGGGATGGCCGCGACCTGGCGGATGTATCGGGGTTATGGGCGAGCCAGCACGTCGGGTGGCGGCGCCGCGTTGGCCGCTCGGGATGGCGCCCGGCTGGTTGCCTACCTCCTCGCGCCGGTGCTGCTCTCGAATAAGGCAGGGCGGATGCTGACCGCGATCGGTGCCGGCGCCTACCTCTCACTTCCGGTGACGCGCGCGGTCCGCGCCCGCACCGGTCCGCTGACCGTTCTGCTCCTTCCCGTGGCTCTCACGGTCAAGGACGTCGGCAAGATTGTCGGTGCCCTCGAGGGTCTGCTCCGACGTCAGCGACGACACCGATGAAGCCGACTCCGCTGTTGATCGTGATGCCGTCCCTGGCTCGCGGTGGTGCAGAACGTCATGCCTGCATGATTGCCACCCAGTTGGATACCACGCGTTGGAGGCCACATGTGCTCGCCTTCGACGACGGACCTCTGCACCGGGAACTCGCCGCCCGCGGCGTGCCGGTTGTCGTCGAACACGTCCCCGGTGGTCGTTCGAAGATCCCGGCCGCGGCCGCCGCGGTCAGCCGTGCGGTGCAGGACATCCGGCCGGCCGTGATCAGCGGGCACCACATTCTGGCCGAATCCTCGATCCGGCTGGCCACCCGCGGCGACCGCATCCCCAACATCGCGTGGAAACACACCTACGGGCACATCGGACACCGTGGCCTTCGCGAGCGAGTCTTCGAGGGACTCACCGGTCGGGCGGTGACCCGATACGGTGCCGTCTGCCATACCCAGGTGCGGTACCTCACCGACCAACTGGGCCTTTCGCCCGAGAAGATCTCCGTGGTGCCGAATGCGGTTCCGGTTCCGGCCGAGCGCCCGGATCGACCGCCGGCCGGCCCGCCGATCGTGTTGATGACGGCTGCCCTGCGAGCGGACAAGGACCATTCGCTGGTACTGCGCGCCTGGCCGCTGGTGCTCAGCCGGTACCCGCACGCCGTGCTGCAGTTCGCCGGAGCCGGTCCGTGCCGCAGCGACCTGGAACGGCAGGCGGCAAGACTGGGAATCAGCGGGAGCGTGCAATTTCTCGGAGTCCGATCCGATGTCGACTCCCTGCTGGCCCGGGCGCATCTGCTGGTCCTGGCGTCCTATGCGGTGGAGTGCTTCCCATACGCGGTGCTCGAGGCCATGGCCGCCGGTCGCGGCGTCGTCTCCACCAACGTCGCCGGCCTGCCGGAACTGGTGGACGACGGATTCACCGGGCGATTGGTCCCGACGCGCGACTCGGCGGCACTCGGGAGCGCCATCATCGAGGGCCTCACGGATGCCGCCGGCAACGACCCCGGTTGGGGGGCCGCGGGCTGGACCCGGGCCCGTCAGGTTTACCCACTGGACCGGTGGACCGATCAGATCACCGGTCTGTTCGAAGAACTCGCAGCCTGATGGCCACAGTCTTGTCGACGACGGAGGAAGTGCTGTGCCAAGGCACCCAGCGATAACAGCACCACCGGCACGGACGGCCGTGCTGATCCTGATCGGCCTGGCGATCGCCGGGGCCTGCGTCGGGGTTGCGCTCGATCAAGTGCGCGGTCCGGAATGGAAAGCCAGCACCGAGGTTCTGGTGCAGGTTTCATCAGTTGACGCCCTGCTGCTGACCGGTCAGGCAGCGACGGTCAGCAACGAGGACATCGCCGATTCCGCTGCGATGGCGGTGTCGCAGCCGGTGCTCACCCGAGTAGCCCTGCAGATGAACGAGGGCGACGACTGGACGGACCTCAGCGCGCGGGTCTCGGCATTGCCGGTGGCTGCCTCCCATGTCGTGTCGATCACGGCGAAAGCGACCGACCCGGAAACCGCAGTGCGCACTTCTGAGGTGGTCGCCACAACCGTTTCGGATATCGCCAAGGAGCGTATGCAAGCAGCGGCGGCCAAGCTATCCCCGATCGCCAGTGCCAACGACTCCGAACTCGCCCGTCGGGCACAACTGATGACCAGCAGCCTCGAACCGTTGCAGGTCATCGGCTCTGGTCAAGCCGAGCAAATCACGCCGAGCATCCAGACCCCCATTTCCCTGGCCATCGTCGGGATGGCAGCGGGAGCGCTGTTCATCGTTGCGCTCGCGCTGTTGCGACCCGCCGTTCGACGTCCGCGAGATGCACAACGGCTTGTCGCGTTGCCGTCGGCCGGGTTTGTCGCGCCGGACGGTGGGCCGGAGGTTTCCCGGCTGATCTCCGATCTGTTGGACGGTCGGCCGACCGGGACGATTGTGGTGTGCCCGGTGGAGATCGGCGCGGAGGAGCAGGCAGGAGAATTCGTCGACTGGTTGCGAGCCCGCCACCTCGACGCTCAGGCTTCTGGTGTGCGGCTCATCGCCGACATGGCCGGAACCGTTGGCGGCAAGTCATATCGGACGGCTGAGCAGCAGAGTCGCGCCTCCGAGCTCGGGAGCCGGGTGCTGCTGACCGCAGATCCGGCCGGGACGGTGCTGCGTTCTGGGCAGCTGACCGCACAGGTTGCCGCCGTGCTGCTGGTGGTACCGGCCGGCACTGCGGGCCGGGTACTCAGTGACGCCACCATGCTGCTGGCGACGTGGCGCCCGGCAGACGCGATCGTCGTCGTCGGGTGAACGGCATCCAGGCGCCGGGCCGCCCCCGGGACTACCGCCAGGATTCCCGGCCGGCCATCGTCCGATTCGAACGACCGGCGCTATCGGGAAGGGGTGCACACCGGGCAGAACCTTTCCTGCGCGGCTGGTTTCGAGTGCATCCGACCGGCGCGCCGATGACGCTCGGCCTGGTCGCGATACTCGGCGCAGCCGCGCTCGCGCTGGCCGCGCCCGAGCTCACCCTGCTGGCGGTGGCAGCCGCCGTCGGCGGGGCCGGCGCGGCCGCACTCGGTGTCGTGGTGTATCGGCGACCATGGCTGATCCCCTGGGGCGCCGTGGTCATTTTCTCCACCTCCGCCGAATTGCGTCTGCGCCTGTCCCCAGAACTGGGCGCGGTCAAAGACGCTTTCATTGTGGTGCTGGTCGTTGTGCTGGCCGTTCAGGTGTTCCAGAAGCGAACGGTTCTCGGCCGGATGCGGCCGTTCGCCGTCCCCCTGCTCTGTCTGGCCATCCTGACCGGGATGTACCTGCTGGACCCGGCGGGCGGGCACGGCGCTCCATGGCTTTTCGGCACCCGACTGCTGCTGGAGGTCCTGGTCCTGCTGATCCTGGGTGTGCTGTGCGCCCAGCCGGGCCGGACGCTGACCCACCTTCTGCGGGCATTCACCGTGATGCTGGTAGTGGAAGCGGTGTTCGCCTGGATCCAGCAGCTGGCCGGTCCGACCGCCCTGGTCTTTCAGTGGGGCTACCGGTACGGCGCGCAGGTCAGAGTCACCAGCGGTGGTGGCCTGCGGACGTCCGGAACCTTCGAGGACCCCTTTCAGTTGGTCGCTCTCGCCGTGCTTGGTCTGGCGCTGGCCCTGTTTGTGGCTCCGCGGCGGCAGGCGGTCATCCTGACGGTGGCCGCGATCGCCGTCCTCGGCGCGACGTCGGTACGGACCGCCATGCTGCAGGCCGCGCTATTGCTGGTGATCTTCCTGATCAGGCGCGGCTGGTGGAGGCAGACGGCTGCGCTAGCTGCGGTTGCCTGCCTTCGCCGCCGTGTATGTCCTCGCCACCACGACGACCGCTGTCCAGCCCGGAGCGCCGCAGGAATCCCTGCTGCTGACCCTGAACGGACGATCGACCGCATGGGCGCAGGCCGTGGACAGCTGGGATTCCCTGGTCGTCGGCCATGGGGTCGGGGATCGCGGGATTGGCTCGACCCGAGAAGCAACGGCAGTATCGGCTCCGCCTGCGTACGACCCGACATCGGCTCCTCCGGCCGAGTTTGCGGGAAGTTCAGCCTTCCTCGACTCGTCCTACGCACAAGTGCAGTCCGACGTTGGGATAGTGGGAACCCTCGCCCTGGTCGGCAGTCTGGCCGGCCTCTTTCTGACCCTCCTCAGGCGCTGCCGAAGACGGTCCGATGACAACGCCGCATGGGCGGCCCTGGCCGTGCTGGCCGTGTCGGCGGTCGACTGGATCGGTAGATCTTCACTCGCCAGCTATACCACCGGTTTTCTCACGCTCTACGTGCTGGGCGTACTGATGGCGGCCACGCAGATATCGGAGCAATCACCATGAGCGACGTCACCGTCCACGGTGCCAGGCTGGCCAAGATCGGCATGCTGGCCGCCGTCATCTCGCGGGTGTTCGGCCGGCTGGTCGGGATCGGCCTGGTCGTCCTGCTGGCCCGCGAGTCAGATCCGGACACCGTCGCGACCTACGGGTACCTGTTGGGGGCGGCCACCTTGGTGGCGACCTTCACCGACCTGGGGGTGGCGGCAGTCGCGGGCCGGGAAGTGGCGGCCGGCCGGATGCCGGTCGACGGTGCTCTCCATGCGGCGCTGATCCCGCAAAGTGTGTCCGTGCTGGCCGCCGCGGTCGCCACCGTGCTGCTCACCCTCGTCGCCGGACCGGCCTCCGTGCCCGGGATGGCCATCGCGTTGACCGCCGCCTTCGTCGTCGTCGGTGGTTTCGTGAATCTCTGGGCCGAACTCCTGCGGGCCACCGGCAGGGTGGTGCTCGAGGGCTGGCTGCAAATGGGTTCCGCAGTTGCACTGGTCGTTGGCGGCGTCGCCGTGATCTACCTCGGCGGCGATGTCACCGATCTGTTGTTGATCGTCGTCGGCAAGGAGGCGGTCGTCCTTGCCATCCTGATGGTGCTGATTCGCCCACGTCGGCGGGAGCACGTGCACACCCGTCAGTTGCTGGGTCAGAGCCTCTGGGTGGCGCTCGGCGGCACCGCCGTCATCCTGTTGTGGCGGCAAGGCACGTTTGTGGTCGCCACCACCGGCACCGTCGGGGCGTTGGCCACCTATGTGGTCGCCACCCGTTTTCTCGATGCCGGCGTCACCGTCGCGCACACGGCCGGATTCGGCCTGGTGCCAGGCATGTCCGCGCTCGCCAACCACCCGACCGAATTCCGAGCCGCCGCCCGAAAATACATCGGCCTGGCGGCTCTTGCCGGTACCGGTGTCGCCGTCATCGGGGTGCTCGCCGCGGGTCCCCTGACCACCATTCCCTTCGGCGAGGACTGGGTCGACGCGGTTCCCCTGGTCCGGCTGATCGCCCTGTCAGCACTTCCGATCCTGGTTGCCTTCGTTGCCTGGCCATTTCTGTTGGTACGTCACCAGGTCAAGTGGCTTGCGCTCGGCGCGCTGATCGCCACCGCCGCCGCGCTTGGCGTCAGCCTGGCCATCGCCGCGCGGCGGCCGGACGCGGTGGCACCCGCGATCGGAACTGCCGTCGGAGCAACAATTCTGGCGCTGATCTTTGTCGTCGGATTGCGCGATCTGCTGATCCACAACCGCAGCCCCACCCGCGCCGAACAACCCGCGTCGCCGATCGACATGACCTCCGTCCAACCCACCGCGCCACACCCGCAGTCATCCGGTCCGGACAACCTGCCAATCGCCGCAAGGAGCATCGAGCAATGACCATGACCCAGATCGTCGAAGATCCCATCCGGACGTCCCGTCCCGTGCCGTGGGGCGGAGTCATCGCCCGAGTCCGGGCCAGCGAGAGGGCCAGGCGGTTCGTGCCAACCGAATTGGCGTTGATCGGCACCGACCTGCTCAGCGAACTGAGTCTGCTGGTCAGCAAGGGCCGCAGAACCGTCGCCCGCTCGGGCATGGAGGCCGTGGTGGGCGGCACCACCGCCGACAATGCCATCCCCCGCCGGGCCCGTCGCCAGGTCACGGCCCAGGCCCGCGGCTGGGAGCTCACCTTCCGGCCGTGGGAATTGGCCGCCACGCCCATCGAAGGGCTCGAACGGCTCGACGCGGCGCGGGCGACCGGACGCGGGGTGCTCATCAGCTACAACCACATGGGCCCGTTCATGGCCCTGGTGCCGCTTGCCGAGCATTGCCGCCCGCTGTACACCGCGGTCGGCGAATGGCTGCTCGAATCCCCGCGTCCCGGATATAATGGATATCAGCTGGAGCAGCGGCGCAAGGTGCTCGTCGATGCGGGATTCGAGATGCTCCGGGCACAGAATTCGGCTCGCCAATTGATCACCCTCCTCAAGGCCCGGGAAACCGTGCTCCTGGGTATGGACCTGCCGGGCCGGACATCGACCCAGTTCCTCGGAAAACCGGTCGAAATGGCGGACGGAACCGCCAGATTGTCCAAGATGACGGATAGTCTGATCGTTCCGGTGGGGATACTGCCGCGCGGGCGTAAATGGTTCGTCGACGTCGATGAAGTCGTCGACCCGCGGGACTACGCATCGGCCGCCGATCTGCACCAGGCCGTCGCATCCATTCACGAGCGCCTGATCCTCCTTGCGCCTGAACACCTCGAGAACCCTCTTCGGGAGGGCGGCTGGGCCCGGGCCACCCGCAGCGGCTGGCACGTCGCCTGACAGCCGTCGGGCAAGATCATTCCCAATCGCCGACGAGAGTAGAGACGATGCCTGAATTCGAATGTGGCGCGACCGGGGACGCGAATTTCCCGGGCGGCTCGGCTCGATACGGTGAAACGGTCGAGTCGCTATCCGGTCCTGCCCAAAAGGTGGTGGCTGCCCAGTGACGGCCAGCAGGCCGATTCGGATCCTCATGGTCAACGAGAACATCGGTGGGCACGCCACGGTCCACCATCATCTCCGCGAGATCGCCACCCGACGCGACGACATTCGGATTCGTATCGTCGATGTACCGCCGCCCGGGTTCTTCCGCAAGGCCGTCGCGGTGGCCATCCCTGGTCTCGGCAGGATCGATGCCGACCTGCGGCCCGTCCGGTATCAGCTGGCTCAGTCGGCCTGGACAATGCGCCAATTGCCCGGCTGGATCGCCGGCGGCGGCGAAGGTCGATTCGATGTCGTGCATTTCTACACGCACAATGCCGCGTTGCTCAGCAGGCGAGTCGTTGGCACCGTCCCCTACGTGGTGACCATCGACTCGACCAACACCCAGAGCAACCTGATGCACCCGACTCGCGAGCCCACCAGGTTCTCCACCTTGTCCACCAAGGCGGTGCGGCCGTTCGAGCGCTCGGTGTACGCGCGCGCCCGAACAGTGGTCGCCAACAGCACGTGGTCCGCCGATTCACTGAGGACGGACTACGGGGTCCCGGCCGAACGAATACGGATCGTCCCGATGGGGATTCCGGTCCCACCTTTGGCAACGTCGACGCCGTCGCGGCAACGGCTGCCGACCGTGATATTCATCGGCCGCACCATGGAGCGGAAAGGTGGCAATGATCTGCTGCGCGTCCACCAACAATGGTTGGCAGATCGCTGCCGGCTTGTTCTGGTGACGCAGGATGCCGTGCCGCCCGGTAGAAACCTGACGGTGATCAACGATGCCCGACCGGGAGACGGCCGGGTCAACTCATTGCTGGCGAGCTCCGACCTGATGGTCCTGCCGAGCCGATTGGACCAGTGGCCGAACGCCGTCATGGAGGCGATGTCGTACGGCGTGCCGGCCGTGGTCAGCAACGTGGGCGGGCTGCCCGAAATGGTCCAGCATGGCCACGCCGGCGTCATTCTGCCGGACGGCAGCCACAAGACTTTGCGGGACACGATCAACGGATTGCTCGACGATCCCCAGCGTCTCGACATTCTCGGCCACAACGCCCGCAGACGAGTGGAGCAGGACTTGAACGTCGACATGACGGCGAACCGACTCTTCGACATCATCCGCGCTGCTGCTCCCAACCGACCCGGACCGGATGCCGAAGTCCGTTGAGCACTCGATATCCTCTGCCGATTCGCCCCTTCGTCGTCCTCATGGCCGTGATGACGGTCCTGTTGTCGGGCTGTTCAGGTCAAGAACCCGGGCCCGCCTACCCCGTTCCCGCCGACGGCATTTACATCTCGATCGGCGACTCCTATGCCGCGGGCTCGCAACCGGCGCCGAACGGCGGCCTGCACACCACCAGGAAAGGCTTCGCCTACGTGGTCGAGAGCCGGGTGGCCGCAGCCGGCGGGCACCTTGAGCTGTTGAACTTCGGCTGCTCGGGGGCGACGTCGACGAGCGTGCTGACCCAGATCGGCTGCGACCAGGAGGCGATGGGCCCGGCGGCTGCCCCCTATTCGTCGAGCACCCAGATCGATGCCGCGGTGGCGGCCATCACTCAGAATCGTTCCAAGATGCGCTTGATCACCATCATTATCGGCGGCAACGACGTCAACGGCTGCCTGCCGCCGTCCAGTGTCGATTTGACCGACGGCGACGCGGCTTGCCTGGACCGGGCGGTCGCGACCCTGAGCGCGAACCTCCGGGAAATCCTCGGACGTATCCGCGGGGTGGCCGGGCCGGATATCCCCATACTGGGTCTGACGTATCCAGATATCTATCTCGGCGCCTGGTTGCTCGGTAACGACGCCGCCAAGAAACTGGCCGAGGCCTCGATTCCCTTTTATCGTGATCGGTTGAATCCACTGTTGCAGGACGAGTTCACCCGGGCCCAGGCGTCCTTTGCCGACGTGACCGAGGCGACCGGCGGCTACGGGCCCTTCGGGCCGATGACAGATCTGCAACCGTACGGCGTCATTCCGACTCCCGTCGCGCAGATCTGCACCCTCACCACGTATTGCGAGTTGGGTGACCCACACCCGACCGATCTGGGTTATGAAGTTATTGCCGATCAGGTGATGAACGCGACGCAGCTCACCTGATGCTGCACCCTTAACTGCGACGACCGGCCTTCGAGAACCGACTTGGATATGGCATGGGCGACGCGGCAGGGCCCCTTCGTCGCAGCCGGCCGGGTCAGGGTCGGATGCGTCGAAGGGGCCCGCGGAAATCTGAGCGGCAAGTCGGAATGATCCGGACTCGCGGTGATCAGCAGGCCGGGTCCTCACCCGGCCGGCTGGTCGTGACCGCTAGTGGCCAGTAGCCGCTGCGTTGACGGCGGTCAGCGCCGCGAATGCGGGTTTCACCGAGAAGTCGTTGCGCACCAACCCGAACCAGGCTTCACGATCCGCTGCGCCCGGCAGGTCCCGCAGGGTGTAGACGAACAGTGGACCCTGCTGTGAGCCGGTCGCCGTCTTCCAGTAGGCGAAAAGTCCGGTCACCAGCGTGGCTTGTCCCGCTTCGGAGGTCGAATTCGCACCGGCGGTGGGGAAGCCGGTCTCGGTGCCGAAGATGACCTTTGCACTGTCGCCGTTCGCGGCCATGGTGGTCCGTAGGTGCGCGATGTGCGACATCTCGCCGGAACTCGGGTTCACCGTTGCGGTACCGCCGTCTGGATACGGGTGGATGTTCGCGCAGTCGAAGTACGCCTTGCCGCCGTTGGCATAGAGGCCGGTCAACCAGGTCTCGGTGTTGTTCGGTGCGGACTGGCCGCCTGCTGTGCCACCCATGAGCACCTTCACCGATGGACTACCGGCCTTGATCGCCGGGTAGGCGGCCTTCAGCAAGAGCGTGTAGTTCGCGATCGAAGGGTTCTGCCAGAATGTCGGGTTGTTCGGTTCGTTCCAGACCTCCCAGTAGCCGATCTTGCCGGCGAAGTGTGCCGCGGCAGCCTGGGCGAAGCTGGCAAATGCGGTCCGCTGAGCGGCGGTGGTCGCACCCGTGTACCACGTCGACGCGGCCCAGGCCGGCAGGGTGGTCAGCACACCGAGCGGTGTCAGTCCATGAGCCAGGGCCGATGCGACAACCCGGTCGATGTTCGTCCAGTAACGAACGCCTGATGTTGCCTCGATCTGGGTTGCCGCCACGTCGAAGCGCAGCCATTTCGAGCCGGAGGCGGCGACCAGCGTCATCTCGTGGTCCAGGTCCGCCTGGGATTCGTAGGCCAGATGCGTGCCCGGAATGGCGATCCCGCTCATCGGGTTCAGGGTCTGGGTCGCGGGGCTGGTGGTCGCGGGTGCCTGGGTCGATGTCGCAGGCGCCGACGTCGTCGGTGGACTCACGGGCGTCGTTGGTGCCGGTGTCGAAGTGGTTGGCGGAGCTGTCGTTGGCGCCGGGGTTGTGGGCGGGCTCACCGACGTCGTTGGCGCCGGTGTCGTTGGCACGGGCACCGTTGTCGTTGGTGCACTGGCCGTCCCGGCCACGGTGAAGACCTTGCTCGCGCCGACGTTGACCCACGACCCGGACGCCTGCACACACGGACCGTAGCTGTAGGTGCCCTTCGCGAAGGACTTGACCTTGGTGACGCTCGTGCCGGTCGTCGCGATGACGACGTTCGTCGAGAGCGCGAAGTCTGCGTTTGCCCCGGATGAATCCCGGACACAAATCCCAAAGTTCGCAGCAATGGTCTGCTTCGATGCGGAGACGGTCGTCGATGCGGTCACCGACGTTCCGCTCACTTGGGCATTCAAGGCAAGCTGACTGAAGGTCGTTGCTTGTTGAATGGGGATGACCGACGCCGCGGCGACTGTCACCGCGAGTATGGAACTCTTCATTATTGCGAGCATGAGCGATTCCCCTGACCTTGCCGGCACGCGCGCCACGGCTGATCCAGCCAATGTCCGAGTGCTAGTGCAGAATGGTTTCGGAGAGTGCAGATGAACGAGAGGATTTCCAGTCCCCGATTCGCAGGTTCGATACCTATATTCGAGAAGTGTGGCAACTACTCCAAGTTCATCGAATTCCGTATATCGACGTATTCAACCAACTGAAGGATTGGGCCCTGCCAGTCAGCGGGTGTTCATCAGCAGCTCTCTAATTACAGAGAGTATTTGCGTGTGACGCTCAGTGGCAGGGTCGGGCGGGCCAACAATTGAGTAGTCCAGATGACCTACTTCGGTCTAGCGACCGCACCGCGCACAGTTCGATATGCCTATCGCTGCACAGGTCAAATGCTTCCGACGTCGCCACGACCCGGTTCCACGCCGTGCGGCGACCAGCCTTGCGATTGGCGACACGCTAGGGACCCGCCCACCTGATCCTGCTCGACCTCCACCTTCCCGCCTCTCTGGACAAGAGGTGGTACAGCGTCTGCGGGCCGACCCCCGCACCGCCGGAACGCCGATCGTCATCCTCAGCGCCGACGCCACCCCCGACCAACCCCATCGGCTCATCGCGCTGGGCGCAACGTCCTATGAGACGAAGCCCGTCAATGTCTCCCGCTTGCTCGACCTGATCGATCGCCTGGGGGAGCCGGCAGCGCAACTGTCCACTGCGACCATTCCATCCCGATTCAACCCCGGCACCGGGTCACAGTCCTCGGCCGTCAGCGAGCACACCAACGACGGCGTTGCCACGATGTTGTCGACTTTCCGCCACGAAATGGTCAACCTGTTGGGCGTGGTCCTTAATTACTGCGACTTGCTCGCCGGCGACGAGACGAAACCGTCGAAGCTTACCTGGATCGAGAAGCAAGGCACCGCAACGGAACGGGACATCGAGCTGACCGAGGAACTGCGCGTGCCGGCGCCAACCTGACGCACCTGCGCTGCCGCCTGTGCGCGACGGGCCCAATCGATGTCGACTTCGATCGTCGTCCGCGATGCAAGTGCCCCGGACGCGAAATGCCCTGACTGGGAGAGGGCCGCAGGTTTGCACCCCGCCCGCCGTCCGATCACCGTAACGACGAGCCCTGCTAGCGTCACTATTCAGACGTATGAAGTGATCACCGCGGCCGTGCCGTTGAGCCACTGTTGACCGAACTGCCACAGTGAGCCGTCACAAAGTCGTCCTGACAGACGACGAGAGTCAGCGGGTGGGCGCCTCCGCCAGCTGCGCCAGCATCTCGTTGACCTCGTCGACACTGAACTCCGCGGGATCGAACTCGTCCGCTGAATCCGGCCCCAACCCCAACCATTCCAGTCGGTCCCCGTACTCCGGATGCGCGGGGTCGGCCAGGATCTCGATCAGTTCGGCATAGCCCCAGACTCCGCCGCAGTCCTCGGGTGGCGCGGCACGCCTGCCCGTCAGGCATCTGGGGTACGTGACCCCGGGCTCGGCCGCACCGATGTCCTCCACCTGGATGTGGTGCCGCCAATCGTCGCCGAAGTCGTAGACGTAGGACATCGTGAATCCCTTGCGGGGCGCAACCTGTCCCAGCGTCACCCGCCTCGCGTCCTTGCTGGGCGTACCCAGGTCCCCGACTCCGAAGGTGTCCGTGCCTGCCTCGAAGAGCCAAAGATGATCGCCGTCCCATTCGAACGCCGTCTGCAGGACCTCGTGGAGGCCGACCAGCGAGATCGCCGATGGCACTTCGAGGCGCCGCCAGATGGGCGGCTTCGATCCCGCAATCGTGACCTTGATGCGGTGGACGACTGGCACCGATGCGCGGCGGCCTCGGGAACGACCCGCTGGCGGCGTTCGCCGTCCTGAACTCGTGAAGTCGCTGACGGCGATCGGCGATACCCAGGTGTCGGCGGGCGACGCCGGCAGCACCACCGGTCGAGCTGGCTTCGGCATGGTTCGCACTCGTTCCCGCAACAGGGGGAGGTAGATGCTCAGGTCCTCCACTTGGTCCGGCTCAACGGGACACGGTCGCTGCGCAAGGGCGGAATGCACGATCAGGGCTGCGTTCTCAGGCGAGTGCACGACCAGCTGCAGACGGTTTCGCAGCGCCTCGATCCGCATCTCGGCGAGCATCCTGGTGGTGTCGTCGCTGACGAAGCAGTCCTTGATCCCACCCCCGAGGTCGTGGTCGATCAGCACAACGAGTACGTGCTTGGTCTTGTTGTACCGAAACTCCAGCGCGATCGATTGCTGTGCGCCTTCGTCATCGGAGTAGCCGTAGGCATCCACGAACTCGGCCTTGCCGAGCGAATGAACCCATGGTCTGTCCTTGACGCCGGCCGAGGCAAGGGTGTTGGCCGCTCGGTTGGCGGTCGCCTTGATCTCCGGCGGTCCCAGGTGGGCAAGCGCGCGACACATCGCCAGAGCCTCGGGTGATCCGGTCGCAGTGGCCTCCTCGATGAGGTGAGTGAGGCCCTCCACGAGGTCGAGGTCACCGATCGCCTCCTCGAACATCATCAGGAACTCCACCGCGCAGAGCTCGGCATCCAGCGGTGTCGTGCCACGCTTCAGCAGCACCTTCCAGTTCTGCATGAGGGCGTCGAGCGAGTCCAACTGCGCGCCTTCTCCGTGGACCTCGCGGAGCCACGACAAGAGCGCCGCAACGTCCTCGCCGAAACTCTCCGCGGTGGCCAGCACGTCGGCCGGCGCACCCAATTCGGCCATTTCGCGCCGGATGTCGGCTGTGGTGATCCCCTCCGGCAGCGGGTCGGCATCGGCTATCGCTGGTGACGAGGCTGGCGGTCGTGCGGAATCGTCGACGACGTCCAGCTCGAACAAGCCGGGTTCGGGTTGCGGTGCGCGAGGCCGCGCTCGGGGAGGCGTCACCGGTCAATTGCCGGTGCTTCCGACGAGGGGACGACGCTGAGACGGCGGTCTGATGGCTCTGCGCTTGGACACCGGTCACATGATGCCAGCGCGCGACGGGCGTCGACGCCGCCGGCGAGCGCGGCGCCACCGCCTACCAGCCAATCAAACGCCTGATAGTGAAGGATCCGTCGGCTGTGCACCGACGGATCCTTCACGTTGTGCAGGCAAATCGTCGATTGTGGATAGCCACCGGTTCACAGCGGCGCTGCCAGCAATGATCTGCGCGTGCCAGCAATGCTTCGCCTCCATGCGCCGATGTGGCAGAACCTTGCCGAGCAGCAGCACGGCATCCTCAGCCGGGCCCAACTACTGGCCGTCGGGCTGTCCCCGGGTCAAGCCCGCGTGGACATCGACAACGGACGGTGGCGGCCCTTGCTTCCGGGGGTCTACGCATCGTTCACCGGCCCGATCAGCGCCACTGCCCGCACCTGGGCTGCGGTGCTCTACGCGGGCTCCGGCGCAGCGGCCAGTCATCGCACTGCCTTGTGGCTGGGTGGACTTCTCGACGAGGCGATTGATCCAGTGCACGTATCCATCCCGGCGTCCCGCAGGGTGCTGCGCCAGCCGGGCATCCGCATTCACCTCAGCCGACCTCTGGACGACCCGCGTCAAACGATCGTGCACCCGAGTGCAAGTCCGCCGCGCATCCGCCTCGAGAGTGCACTGCTCGACCAATGTGAATACGAAAGCGCCGGACAGACAGCACATCTCGTGTTGAGCGCCATCCAACGGCGGCTGACCACTGCCGACCGGATCCGATGCGTCCTTGACACCCGACCACGACACCGATGGCGGCGACTGATCATCGACATGTTGAGCGAGGCGCGTGATGGCGTCGCGTCGGCGCTGGAGCTGCGTTATCGGCGGAACGTCGAGCGTCGCCATGGGCTACCCGACGGTGTGCGCAATCGTCGCGAGCAAGGCCCAAGCGGCGGCAGCATGTACCGCGATGTTCGCTACCCGCAATGGAAAACGATCATCGAACTCGACGGTCGAGAGGCACATCCGCCTGACGAGAAATTCCGCGATGATCGTAGGGACAATCGGGCGACAATCGCCGGCGACGCTTCCCTGCGTTACGGCTGGCGGGACGTGGTCGGCGACCCGTGCGCGGTGGCAGCCCAGGTCGCGGTGTTGCTGACCGCCCGAGGGTGGAGCGGATCGCCGCAGCCGTGCGGTCGCCACCTGCGGCCTGCAGCCGCTCCTGACCAGACGCATTGGCACAACGTGAAGGATCCGTCGGTCCAGAGCAGACGAATCCTTCACGATGACGACGGGCCGGGCGGTGGGCCGCGGCGGGGCCGGGGTGTGGGCCGCAGCCGGCGGGGCGGCGGAGGCCGGGGCTGGGCGCGGCCGGGCGGAGGTCGTGGCCGGGCGCGGCCGAGGTGGGCCGCGGGCCGGGGCGTGGCCGTGGCGCGGCCGAGGCGTGATCGGGCCGCGGCACGGAACGCGGCGGGGCCACCTCGCCAAACCCAACCAACCCGGCGCCCAGCAACGCCGAAGGCCCGGCCCCCATCAGGGGGCCGGGCCTTCAGAACCGAACAGAACTACCGGTAGTCGCGCCCCAGGTCGAAGTCATCCAGCGGCACCGACGCCCCGGCGGAGACCCCGAAGGTGTCCGCGCCGTAGTAGGTGTCGTCGAACGACGGCAGCGTGTAGGCCGCCGCGCGTGCCTCCTCGGTCGGCTGCACCGCGATGTCGCGGTACCGCGCGATGCCGGTCCCGGCGGGGATCAGCTTGCCGATGATGACGTTCTCCTTGAGCCCGACCAGGCGATCGCTCTTGGCGTTGATCGCCGCGTCGGTGAGCACCCGGGTCGTCTCCTGGAAGGAGGCGGCCGAGAGCCACGACTCGGTGGCCAGCGACGCCTTGGTGATGCCCATCAGCGCGGGGCGACCGGCGGCCGGCTCCCCACCCTCGGCGAGCACCCGGCGGTTGGACGCCTCGAACTCCTTGCGCTCGATCACCGCACCCGGCAGGAACTCGGTCGAGCCGGAGTCGATGATGGTCACC
This sequence comes from uncultured Actinomycetota bacterium, assembly GCA_963695045.1. Lineage (GTDB taxonomy): Bacteria > Actinomycetota > Actinomycetes > Mycobacteriales > Nakamurellaceae > Nakamurella. The sequence goes on along the minus strand of CAVOFW010000008.1, from coordinate 266,701 downwards.
CGGCGCAGCATCTGCCGGATGATCACCTCGATGTGCTTGTCGTGGATGGACACACCCTGCGAGCGGTACACGTTCTGCACCTCGCGGACCAGGTGCAGCTGCACCTGGCGGGGGCCCATCACGCGCAGCACCTCGTGCGGATCCGGGTTGCCTTCCAGCAGTTGCTGGCCGACCTGGACGGTGTCGCCCTCGACCAGCAGCCGCTCGGAGCCGTCCACCGAGATCGTGGCGAGCCGCTGCGTGCGAGGCAGCTTGTCGTACACGATCTCTTCCGAACCGTCGTCGGGGACGATGGTCATCTTGATGAACTTGTCCGCGTCCTCGATCCGGATCCGGCCAACGGCGTCGGCGATCGGCGCCTTGCCCTTGGGCACCCGGGCCTCGAACAGCTCCTGCACACGGGGCAGACCCTGCGTGATGTCCGAAGAACCGGAAGCCGCACCGGTGTGGAAGGTACGCATGGTCAGCTGCGTGCCCGGCTCGCCGATGGACTGCGCGGCGACGATACCGACCGCCTCGCCGACGTCGACCAGGTTGCCGGTGGCCAGCGACCGGCCGTAGCAGGTCGCGCAGGTACCGATGGCCGCCTCGCAGGTCAGCACCGAACGCACCTTCGCGGTGGTGATGCCCGCGTCGGTCGCCTCCTTGACGTGCTGCTCCCGCATGTCGGTGCCGCGCGGGACAACCACGGTGCCGTCAGCGGCAACCAGGTCGACCGCGAGGACGCGGCCCTGCACCGAGGTCTCGATGAACTCGTTGATGTGCAGGCTGCCGTCCGCGTACCGATCCGCCATCGGCAGATCGACACCACGCTCGGTGCCACAGTCCGACTCGCGCACGATGACGTCCTGCGACACGTCGACCAGACGACGGGTCAGGTAACCGGACTCGGCGGTCCGCAGCGCGGTGTCGGCCAGGCCCTTACGGGCGGAGTGGGTGTTGATGAAGTACTCCAACACCGACAGGCCCTCACGGAACGAGGAGCGAATCGGCCGCGGGATCTGCTGACCCTTGGAGTTCGCCACCACGCCCTTCATGCCGGCCAGCGAACGGACCTGGATCCAGTTACCGGCGGCACCGGCGGCAACCAGGATGTAGACCGGGTTGTCCTTCGGGTACGCCGCGGGGATGGCCTCCTCGATTTCCTTGGTGGCCGCCTCCCAGATCTTCACCAGGTCGTCGTTGCGCTCGGCGTGCGACAGGTTGCCCCGCTGGTACGCCTTCTCGACGCGCTCGGCCTCGATCTCGTGACGGAGCAGGATCTCTTCCTTCTCCGGCGGGATGATGACGTCGCCGATGGCCACCGTCATGCCCGAGCGGGTCGCCCAGTGGAAGCCGGCTTCCTTGAGCCGGTCCAGGGTCTGCGCGACGACGGACATCGGGTAGTGCTCGGCCAGGTCGTTGACGATCGCGGCCTGCCGCTTCTTGGGCAGCTCGTCGTTGACGAACGGGTACCCGGTCGGCAGCAGCTCGTTGAACAGCACCCGGCCAAGGGTGGTGTCGGCGATCCACGGCGTTCCCGGCTCGTAGTCCTCGGGCAGGACGGCGTCCTGACCCGGCACGACGGACCCGGAGAGCCGGACCTTGATCGGCGCCCGCAGGTCGATGTGACCGGCGTCCAGCGCCATGATGCCCTCGGCCGGCGACGAGAAGACCGAACCGGCGCCCTTGCCCTCCGGCTTGAGCCCGCACAGGTAGAACAGCCCCGTGACGAGGTCGAGCGACGGCATGGCCAGCGGCCGGCCGGAGCCCGGGGACAGGATGTTGTTCGACGACAGCATCAGCACGCGGGCCTCGGCCTGCGCCTCGGCGGACAGCGGCACGTGCACGGCCATCTGGTCACCGTCGAAGTCGGCGTTGAACGCGGCGCAGACCAGCGGGTGCAGCTGGATGGCCTTGCCTTCCACCAGCTGCGGCTCGAAGGCCTGGATGCCCAGGCGATGCAGGGTCGGGGCGCGGTTCAGCAGCACCGGGTGCGCGGAGATGACCTCTTCCAGGACGTCCCACACCTGTGAGCGCTGACGCTCGACCATCCGCTTGGCGGACTTGATGTTCTGCGCATGGTTCAGGTCGACCAGACGCTTCATCACGAACGGCTTGAACAGCTCGAGCGCCATCAGCTTGGGCAGGCCGCACTGGTGCAGCTTGAGCTGCGGGCCGACCACGATGACCGAGCGGCCGGAGTAGTCGACGCGCTTGCCGAGCAGGTTCTGCCGGAACCGGCCCTGCTTGCCCTTGAGCAGATCGGACAGCGACTTGAGCGGGCGGTTGCCCGGTCCGGTGACCGGACGGCCACGGCGGCCGTTGTCGAACAGTGCGTCGACGGCCTCCTGCAGCATCCGCTTCTCGTTGTTGACGATGATCTCGGGCGCGCCGAGGTCGATCAGTCGCTTCAACCGGTTGTTCCGGTTGATCACCCTGCGGTACAGGTCGTTGAGGTCGGAGGTCGCGAAGCGGCCACCGTCCAGCTGCACCATCGGCCGCAGCTCCGGCGGGATCACCGGGACGCAGTCCAGCACCATGCCCAGCGGCGAGTTCGTCGTCTGCTGGAACGCCGCGACGACCTTGAGCCGCTTGATCGCGCGGATCTTGCGCTGGCCCTTGCCGTTCTTGATGGTGTCGCGCAGGATCTCGGTTTCCCGGTCGATGTCGAAGTCCGAGATGATCTGCTTGAGCGCCTCGGCGCCCATGCCGCCGTGGAAGTAGTCGCCGAAGCGGTCCTCCAGCTCGCGGTAGAGCACCTCGTCGATGATCAGGTCGCGGACCTTGAGCTTGCGGAAGGTGTCGAGCACCTCGTCCAGCCGGTCGATCGACCGCTGCGCGCGGTCGCGGATCTGCCGCTGCTCACGCTCGCCACCCTCGCGCACCTTGCGGCGCACGTCGGACTTGGCACCCTCGGCCTCGAGCTCGGCCAGGTCGCCTTCCAGCTTCTTGGCGCGCGCGTCGATGTCGGCGTCGCGGGCGTTCTCCAGGTTCTTGCGCTCGACCGACATCTCGGCCTCGATGGTCGGCAGGTCGTTGTGCCGGGCCGTGTCGTCCACCGAGGTGATCAGGTAGGCCGCGAAGTAGATGATCTTCTCGAGATCCTTCGGGGCCAGGTCGAGCAGGTAGCCAAGGCGTGACGGGACGCCCTTGAAGTACCAGATATGAGTGACCGGCGCGGCCAGCTCGATGTGCCCCATCCGCTCACGACGCACCTTGGCGCGAGTGACCTCGACGCCGCAGCGCTCGCAGATGATGCCCTTGAACCGGACACGCTTGTACTTGCCGCAGGCGCACTCCCAGTCCCGGGTCGGGCCGAAGATCTTCTCGCAGAAGAGCCCGTCCTTTTCCGGCTTGAGGGTGCGGTAGTTGATGGTTTCCGGCTTCTTGACCTCGCCGTGGGACCACGCGCGAATGTCGTCCGCGGTGGCGAGACCGATACGCAACTCGTCGAAGAAGTTGACGTCGAGCACTGGTGGCACGTCCCTGTCTGTCAGTAATTCGGGTGATCGCCTGCTGCCAGCAGCACCTGCTGGTCGAGCCGGACGGTCGGGATTGGAAGGGGCGGAGAACCCGGGAACGAGAGCGGCAGTGGCGGGGCCCGCGGGAGGTGGGTCCCGCCACAGCTGTCCCCCGTTCCCGGGGGGCCTTCCGGTGGAGCGGCTGGTTCGCCGTTCCTGGCTAGTTCACGAGGTCGTCGACCGAGGCCGACTCATTGCGCGACAGGTTGATTCCAAGGTTGGCGGCGGCGCGTTCGAGATCGTCATCATCCGAATCACGCATCTCGATGGCCACACCATCACTGGAGAGCACCTCGACGTTCAAACACAACGCCTGGAGCTCTTTGAGCAACACCTTGAACGACTCCGGGATTCCGGGCTCGGGGATGTTCTCGCCCTTGACGATGGCCTCGTAGACCTTCACCCGACCAACGATGTCGTCGGACTTGATGGTGAGCAGTTCCTGCAGGGTGTAAGCAGCCCCGTAGGCCTGCATCGCCCAGCACTCCATCTCGCCGAACCGCTGGCCACCGAACTGCGCCTTACCACCCAGCGGCTGCTGGGTGATCATCGAGTACGGGCCGGTGGACCGGGCGTGGATCTTGTCGTCGACCAGGTGGAGCAGCTTGATGATGTACATGTAGCCGACCGCGACCGGGTACGGGAACGGTTCCCCGGTCCGGCCGTCGAACAGGGTGGCCTTGCCGTCGGTCTGCACGAGCCGGTCGCCGTCCCGGGTGGGGGTGGTCGAGCCGAGCAGGCCGAGGATCTCCTCCTCCGAGGCACCGGAGAACACCGGCGTCGCGGTCTTGGTGAACGGTTCGCCGGAGCGGGCCGCCTCGGGGAGGTTCTTGGCCCAGTCGGGGTCGCCCTCGATGGTCCAGCCCTGCGCGGCGACCCACCCGAGGTGCGTCTCCAGGATCTGGCCGATGTTCATCCGGCGGGGCACGCCGTGCGGGTTCAGCACGATGTCGACCGGGGTGCCGTCGGGCAGGAAGGGCATGTCCTCGGCGGGCAGGATCTTGCCGATGACGCCCTTGTTGCCGTGCCGGCCGGCGAGCTTGTCGCCGTCCTGGATCTTGCGCTTCTGGGCCACGTACACCCGGACCAGCTCGTTCACGCCCGGGGGCAGCTCGGCGCCGTCATCCTCGCGGTTGAACACGCGGATGCCGATCACCTTGCCGGTCTCGCCGTGCGGCACCTTCAGCGAGGTGTCGCGGACCTCCCGCGCCTTCTCGCCGAAGATCGCGCGCAGCAGCCGCTCCTCCGGGGTCAGCTCGGTCTCGCCCTTGGGCGTGACCTTCCCGACCAGGATGTCGCCGTCCTGCACCTCGGCGCCGATCCGGATGATGCCGCGCTCGTCGAGGTCGGCCAGCACGTCCTCGGAGACGTTCGGGATGTCCCGGGTGATCTCCTCCGGCCCGAGCTTGGTGTCGCGGGCGTCGATCTCGTGCTCCTCGATGTGGATCGAGGTCAGCACGTCGTCCTGGACGATGCGCTGGGACAGGATGATCGCGTCCTCGTAGTTGTGACCCTCCCACGGCATGAACGCGACCAGCATGTTCTTGCCGAGCGCCATCTCGCCGCCGTCGGTGCACGGACCGTCCGCGATGACCTGGCCCTCGAGGACCCTCGCTCCTTCATCAACGATCGGCCGCTGGTTGAAGCTGGTGCCCTGGTTCGACCGGCGGAACTTGTTCAGCCGGTAGGTGCGGTGGCTGCCGTCGTCGTTCATCACCGAGACGTAGTCCGCGGTGGCCTCTTCGACCACACCGGACTTCTCCGCGACGACGACGTCGCCGGCATCCTTGGCCGCGCGGGCCTCCATGCCGGTGCCGACCAGGGGTGCCTCGCTGCGCAGCAACGGGACGGACTGGCGCTGCATGTTGGCGCCCATCAGCGCCCGGTTGGCCTCGTCGTGCTCCAGGAACGGGATCATCGCGGTGGCGACCGACACGGTCTGCCGCGGCGACACGTCCATGTACTCGACCTCGGCCGGCGGGACCTGATCGACCTCGCCGGAACCCTTACGACGGACCAGCACCCGGTTCTCGGTGAAGGCGCCGTTCGCGTCCAGCTTGGCGCTGGCCTGCGCGATGATGAAGCGATCCTCCTCATCGGCGGTCAGGTACTCGATGTCGTCGCTGGCCACGCCGTCGTTGACCTTGCGGTACGGGGTCTCGATGAACCCGAACGGGTTGACCCGGGCGAAGGTGGCGAGCGAGCCGATCAGGCCGATGTTCGGGCCTTCCGGGGTCTCGATCGGGCACATCCGGCCGTAGTGGGACGGGTGCACGTCGCGGACCTCGAGCGAGGCGCGGTCGCGGGACAGACCGCCCGGCCCGAGCGCCGACAGCCGGCGCTTGTGGGTCAGCCCGGCCAGCGGGTTGGTCTGGTCCATGAACTGGGACAGCTGGCTGGTGCCGAAGAACTCCTTGATGGAGGCGACGACCGGCCGGATGTTGATCAGGGTCTGCGGCGTGATGGCCTCGACGTCCTGGGTCGTCATCCGCTCGCGGACCACCCGCTCCATGCGGGACAGGCCCACCCGGATCTGGTTCTGGATCAGCTCGCCGACGGTGCGCAGGCGACGGTTGCCGAAGTGGTCGATGTCGTCGGTCTCCACCGGGCGCTGCTCGCCCATGCTGTTGGTCCACTCCTCGTCGCCCTGGTGCAGGCGCAGGAGGTACTCAACGGTGGCCAGCAGGTCGTCCTCGGTCAGCGTGCCGACGCTGGTCGGCTTGTTGACGCCCAGCTTCTTGTTGACCTTGTAGCGGCCCACCTTGGCCAGGTCGTAGCGCTTGTCCTTGAAGAACAGGTTGTCCAGCAGGGCCTGCGCGCTCTCCTTGGTCGGCGGCTCGCCCGGGCGCAGCTTGCGGTAGATGTCCAGCAGCGCCTCGTCCTGGCCGCCGATGTGGTCCTTCTCCAGGGTCGCCAGCAGCACCGGTGACCAGGAGAAATGCTCCCGGATCCGGTCGGCGTCCCAGCCCAGGGCCTTCAGCAGCACGGTGACCGGCTGGCGGCGCTTGCGGTCGATGCGCACGCCGATGGTGTCGCGCTTGTCGATGTCGAACTCGAGCCAGGCGCCGCGGGACGGGATGACCTTGACCGAGAAGACGTCCTTGCCGGCGGTCTTGTCGAGGTTCTTGTCGAAGTAGACGCCGGGCGACCTGACGAGCTGGCTGACGACGACCCGCTCGGTGCCGTTGATGATGAACGTGCCCTTGCTGGTCATCATCGGGAAATCGCCCATGAAGACGGTCTGCGACTTGATCTCGCCGGTCTCGCCGTTCATGAACTCGGCGGTGACGAACAGCGGCGCCGAGTAGGTCATGTCCTTGTCCCGGCACTCCTCCTCGTTCGCCTTGACCTCGTCGAAACGCGGGTCGGAGAAGGACAGCGAGAGATTGCCGGAGAAGTCCTCGATCGGCGAGATCTCGTCGAGGATTTCGTCCAGACCGCTCGGCGTCGGCTGGGTCTGGCGTGCGCGCCAGGCGGTGCCGCCAACGAGCCAGTCAAAGGAATCGGTTTGCAGGGCGAGAAGGTTCGGTACTTCGAGCGGTTCGCGGAGTTTTGCGAAAGAAACTCGCGGGGCTCCGGGTGTTGACCTGGACATGCTGGTGACTGCCAAGATGCGTCCTTCCAAGGACAAACGCTGTGTGGACACTTCCTCTCCCAGTCGATCGCCGTGCGACTGGGGCTACTGCATGCTTCCTGCGGTTGCGGGGGTGGATTGGCGGGTGTGGTTGGCGGGGTGGCGGACTGTCTGTGGCCTGCCCGCGACGTATCGACGCAGGTCAACGGACTTCCACGCGGGTCGGCGAGGGGTCCGGAGAACCTGGGCAGCACAAAGAGGGCAGCGCAAACATGCAGCTTAGCACCAAAGGGCAAGTCTGTCCAGACGTACCCTTCGAGCCGAACAGCCGCCAGCGAGGAGCGCGGACGAACCGCACCAAACCATCAAGCCGACGGACTGCTACGTCCGAAGGACGCGGCCCTGCATATGACCGACGTCGCGCTATTAGCGTGGCCCTCGAAGCGTCATCCGTCAAGCATTAACGACAGATTCGCTTCGTCGCCACGGTAGGGCTGACCGGCCCAAAGAGGGCAGGCGGGCCGAGCGGAGCCACATCGGCCCTGGCGCGGCCGGGGTACGGCCGAGGGGCCGTTCGCACATTGTCGACACTCGCATCCGGGCCTTCTTCGCTCCGCTCACTAGTGCAAACGAGTGACATAGCGTGACCGCGCGTGCGATTTCCGTAATTATGACAACGAAGCCAGATCTGGATTGCCGGGGCATCCGCAACAGAACAGGTGTCCTCGCGCGCTATGACGGAAACTCCCCCAGTGGTGGTCGGCGGCGCCACCCGGCGATCAGGTGATGAAACCTGGCGCCGGGTTCCGGTCGTCGGCACGCCGCTGTTCGGCCGCGAGGCCGAGGTGGCGGAGGTCGTCGATCTGGTGACAAACGGGGCGCCGTTGGTGACGATCACCGGGCAGGGTGGGATCGGCAAGACCAGGGTTGCCCTGGAGGCCGCCCACCGGCTGGGTTACCGCCTGCTGTTCCTGCAGCTGGCCGACCTGCACGCCGCCGACCTGGCGACCGCCGTCTCCGCCGCGATCAAGGCCGCTCAGTTGACCTCGATGACCGGCCTGGATGTACCGCTGCAAGCAGGGACGGTGCTCCCACAGCATTCGATTCAACAGCAGCAATCGATCAGGCAACGACGAGTGCTACTGCTCCTGGACACGTTCGACCGGTTGCACGACGCCGACCAGCTGGTCGGACCGGCCAGCGCAATCGGGCTCGCCCAGCGGGCCGACCCCGACCTGGTGGTGCTGGCGACCAGCAGGGCGCGGCTGGCGCTCCGCTTCGAAAGGGTCCTGCCCTTGAGCGGGCTCGCGGTACACCCCGGCGGGCCGGCCGAGCAGATGTTCCGCGAGCGATCGAAGGCGGCCGGCGGCGACCTCGGTGGGATCGGCCAGGAGGCGGCGATCGCTGCCGTCTGTCGGCAGCTGCGCGGGGTGCCGCTGGCGATCGAACTGGCGGCCGGCCGCACCACCCTGCTGCCGCCGGCGGCACTGCTGGCCAGGATGGGTTCGGCGGAGCCGGCGGACCTGCTCGGGGTGCTGGCGAACGGACCGGTGGACGCACCCGCCCGGCATCGGAGCATCCGCGCGGCGACGGCCTGGAGCTATCAACTCCTGCGCAGCAGGGAGCAGGCATTGCTGCGCAGGCTCGGCGTCTTCACCGGCTCGTTCAATCTGCACGCCGCGGAATCGGTGTGCGTTGGCGTCACCGCCGAGGGCGCCAGCCTGGATCGCGAACGGGTTCTCGATGCCATCAGCACGCTGGTCGAGCTGCACCTGGTCGAACCCTCCAGCGGCGATCCGGAACTGCCCCGGTTCACCCTGCTGGAGGCTCCCCGGGCGTATGCGATCGAGCTGCTGGAGATGTCCGGCGAACTCGACGACGTGCGCGCGCGGATGTACGAGTGGTGCCTGGGCTTTGCCGAACGCGCGGCGCACGGGCTTGCCTCCGCCCAGGAGCGACGCTGGCTCGACCTGGTCGAGGCGGAGCTACCGACCATCCGGACGACCTTGGCCGCGTTGGCGAAGTCGTCCGACGCCGTCCGAGGTGTCGCACTCGTGACGGCCGTGGCCGAGCTCTGGATCCAACGGGGACCGATCCGGGAGGCCATGACCTGGATGCGAACGTTCCTGGACATCGACCACCTCACCGGACGGCTCACCGACGTGGATCGCGGGATGGCGGTGTGCTGGATGCAACGGCTGCGGCAGGAGAGCGGTGAGCCACCGCAGCTGGACGAGCTCCGCCGCGCCCGGGCCAGCGTCGTCAATGCCGGCTGCTCACCGGCGCAGTTCCATCGCTCGACGGACCATCTGGTGTCCGCGCTGCTGCTGGGTCGTGATCCTGCGGAGTGCAGGGACCTCATCGACGCCGGGACCAGGCTGGCCCGGGAGTCGGACGACTCGTATTGGCTCAGCCTGTACCTCTTCCGCCGCGCCTATCTGCACTGGACGCAGGCCCGCGGCGGACTGGTACAGCGGGCGGTGCCGTATGTCGAGGAGGCGCTGGAGGTCGCCCGCACCAACGGGCACCGACGGGTGGCCGCCCGCTCGGCAAGTTTGCTGGGGCTGTGCCGGGTCGCCGAGCGCGACTGGAGCGGGGCTCAGCGGGCGATGACCGCCGCCCTTGCCGACCTTCGGGAGATCGGCGATCGACCCGCGACGGTCAGCGCGCTGCAGTGTCTTGGCACCATCCACATCGAGCTGGGCGACCCGATCGCCGCCGGGTCGTGGCTCCGGGACGCGATCGTCGAGACCAGGCGGATCGGCTATGGACTGGGCGAGCTGTACTGCACGTGGGGAGTCGCCTTCCTGGCGGCGCGGGCGGGACGATCCGACGACGCCGTGCGTATGGACGACGCCCTGAACGACCATCTGGCAGCGGTCCAACCGGGCCTGCCCGAGGTGCTGGTCGCCGACTACACGGCGGCCATGATCCGGTCGCGGACGGCGGCCGGCGCGGGACCCCGGTCCTCCGGCGGCCACGGCTGGGGCTGGCTCCGTAACCGAGCGCTGGAGGTCGCGGCCGAGATTGCCGAATCCGCGATGGTGGTGGGTGCGGCTGCGGCGGCGGGCGCGATCCGGGTGTGATTCCGGCGCCTCCGCCCTTGGCGTCGCCGGCGCCCGGATGGCGCAGCGCGGCCGGACCAACGGCTCGGGACCGCGCCCGGAGTTGACGGCCCGGGAGCTGGAGATCCTGGCTGCCATTGCCAGCGGCCGGACCAACGCGCAGATCGCCAAGGACCTGTTCCTCAGCGCGAAGACCGTCATGCACCATTCCACCAGCATTTATCGGAAATTGGCGGTGGGTGGCCGGGCCGAGGCGGTGGCGCTGGCCTATCGGACCGGGCTGCTGCGGTCCCCGACCTTATGATCCGACCGCGGCCCGGATCGATTCGCCAGAGTTGCATGCTGATCGGGAAAACGAAGGTGTATCAGTGGCGAATCGATCGAGGCGCGGAGTTAGTATTCGAAATCTACCTGGATGACCTGCTCGATGTTGGGTGCGGAGATTTTTCCGATCGCCTGGTGTTCGGGGTTCTCGTTGTAGATGGCGAGGGCCTCGATGCTGTCGACGTCTGCGACAACCGCTGCGTCCCAGGACCGACCACCGTGCACGACATCGCTGCCCACCGTGAGCGATGACAGTTCTTCGATCTGCTCGGGGAGCGCGCGGAGGCGGTCCATCCATTCGCTGCAGATCCTTGTCGGGGAAACCTGGTTTCCATTTGAAGACGGCGACGTGCCGGATCATGTATTCATTCCCTTCGGTTCGTTACACAGGACCGAGCCCACGCGGACGTCCTGAAGAAACGGACGCTCCGCGTGGGCCAGGTACCCCTCGATGCGATCAGACGCCTGCGCCGACCAGGTCGGCCGGCTTCTTGCCGAGGTCGTCCATCGGAGTCTTGTTGGTTTCCCGCCCGAGCGCGACGGAGATACCGGAGATCAGGCAGATGACGGCGACAAAGATGGAGACGGCGACCCATCCATTGGCGGAATCACCGGCGATGGCGACGGCAATGGTGGGGCTGAACCCGGCGAGGGCGAACCCGAATTGGGTGCCGATCGCCATTCCGGAGAGCCGCACCTTGGTGGGGAAGATCTCCGCATAGGTGGCGGGCCATACCGCGTTGGTCATCGCGTACAGGAAGCTGTTGAACAGGATGCCGGTGGCGAAGATCAGCACCATGTTGCCGGTGGTGACCGAGTAGAAGAACGCCGAGAGCGAGACCGCGCAACCGATGATGCCGGAGATGAACACCTTCTTGCGGCCGATCCGGTCGGACAGGGCGGCGAACATCGGGATGGTGAAGATGGCGATGAAGTTCGACACGATCGCCAGCCACAGCATGCTGGTCCGGCTGACCCCGATGCCGTAGACGCTGCCGGTGGCGAAGGCGAGCCCGAAGACGCTGAACAGGGTCCCGGTGGCGGCGATGAAGGCCGCGAAGAAGACCCGCAGCACGCCCTTCCAGTGGTCGCGGAACAGGATCTTGAGCGGGACGGTGGGGACGGTGCCTTCGTCCTCCTCGGCCTCGAAGGCCGGGGTCTCGTGCAGGGTGCGGCGGATGAGGTACCCGACGAGTACGACGATCGCGCTGAGCAGGAACGGGATCCGCCATCCCCAGCTCTGGAGTTGTTCGTCGGTGAGCAGCGCGGACAGCGGGAGGACGACGGCGGGTGCGATGACCTGGCCGCCGACAGTGCCGCTGAGCGTCCAGCTGGTGTAGTAGCCGCGCCGCCTTTCGGGTGCGTGTTCGAAGGACATGGAGTTCGCGCCGGCCTGTTCACCGGATGCGGACAGCCCCTGGAGCACTCGCAGCAGGACCAGCAGGATGGGTGCCCAGATGCCGATGGAGCTGTAGGTGGGTAGGCAGCCGATCAGGAAGGTGGAGACGCCCATGAGCAGCAGGGTGCCGACCATGACGGTCTTGCGGCCGACCTTGTCGCCGATGTGGCCCATCAGGAACGACCCGACCGGCCGGGCGATATAGGCGACGCCGAACGTCGCGAGTGAGGCGAGGGTGGCGGTGGTGGGGTTGCTCTGGTCGAAGAAGATCTTCGGGAAGACCAGGGCGGCGACGGTGCCGTACACGAAGAAGTCGTAGTACTCGAGTGAACTACCGACCCAGGCCGCGATCGCGGCCTTCTTCGGCTGTTTTTGATGGGTGACGGTTGACATGTGGGACTCCCGCGTCGTTGTGGTGTCTCGTGGTTGGTAGCGGATGGGGTTCTGGGTGCTGAGGATCTTGGTGAAGAGGATCTTGGTGATGGGGGACGTGAATGCTGAGGACCAGGCCAAGAGCCAGGTCAGTCCTTGCGAACCTTGTGCACGATCGCGTCGAGCGCCGCGGAATAGCCCCGCCAGCCGGCCCCGGCGACGTACACGGTCGCGCCGCTGGCGAAGATGTCGACCCGTTCCTTGGCGTCGATGGCGTGCCACTGCGAGATGTGGATGACGGCGTAGGGCAACTCGGTGTCGCGCACCGCGTCCAGGAGCGGGTAGCTGGCGGAACTGAAGCCGGCCGGGTTGATGACGATGCCGTCCCACTCGTCCTGGTTGTCGTGGATGAAGTCGATGAGGGCGGCCTCGCTGTTCGACTGCAGGTGGGTGACGTCCACGCCGATCTCGGCGGCGGTCTTCTCGACGTCGGCCGTAATGTCGGCCAGGGTGGCGTGGCCGTACTTCGCCGGGTTCCGCTTACCCAGTCGGTTGAGGTTGGATCCGTGTAGAACCGCGATCTTCATGTCGACTCTCTCTGGTAGGTGATGTGCAGATGGAGGTGCTGTTCGAACGATGGCGAACCGATGAGCCGACCCCGGTGGCCGCGCGGATCGGAATCATTGCTGTGGTGCCCATGCCCGCAGCGTCGTACGTCGCTACAGGTGTTGGCCTGGATGCCCGCGGGCGAGTACTCGTCGTGTCCGCGGTCCAAGGCTTGACGTCCCGGGCTGAGAGAAATATATTCAAGGTATACGGAAGCTGTCAAGAGGGGCGTTGATGAATATTTCGGCAACGAAGTCGAACGTGGCCTACGACCGGGCCCGGCGGGACATCGTGACGGGCGTGATCGCCGCGAACGAAGCCATCGACGAGACCGCCTTGGGTGACCGGTACGGGCTCGGCCGGACGCCCATCCGCGAGGCGCTCAAGCAGTTGCGTCATGATCAGTTGATCGTGTGGCCGGATCGGCGCTCACCTTATGTACCCGAAATCGGTGTCGCCCAGGTGAAGTCGCTCTATGAGGCGCGGACGATCTTCGAAACGCAGATCGCCGCGCTGGCTGCGGAACGCATCACCGACGACCACGCCGCACGGCTGGATGGGTTGGTGGTGCAGCAGGCGGACTTCGTCGCACGGAACATGGCCTACGAGGCCGCGGAGGTGGACCTGCTGTTTCACAAGGGGGTGGCCGAGGCAACCGGCAACCAGTTCCTGGTCGACGCGTCGACCAGGGTCAACATCTCGGCCCTGCGGATCTGGTACGAAATGGTCGTCATCGAGGGTATGAAGCCGCAGGAGCACGCCGACATCGCCGGCGCGCTGCGCCGACATGATGTGCCGGGATCGGTCGCGGCGGTCGAGGACCACATCACCAACTCCTACCGGCGGTACATCCACATGAGCACCCGACTGCACGTTGACGCCGGCCCGGATCTGAAGTCAGCGGAGCGGGCCGCAGGATGAGCGAGAACGCCACCGGCACGTCGATCTGGCCCGGTCGATTCACTGGACGGGTCATCCTCGTCACCGGCGCGGCCGGCGGACTGGGCTCAGCGGCCAGGACGCGTCTCGAGGCCGAGGGCGCCGCCGTCATCGCCACCGATGTTGTCCGCGCCGATCCTGGGATGGTTGCCCTTGACGTCCGCAGTCGCGAAGCCTGGACCGACGTCGTCAGCGCGGCCATCGAGCAGCACGGCCACATCGACGGCGCGCTGTTCTGTCACGGTGTCCAGGGCCCCGAGTACATCGTCACGGAGATGCCGGTGGACGGCTGGGCCAGGTGCATGGACATCAACCTGACCGGATGCTTCCACGGGCTCGCGGTGATCCTGCCGCACCTGACCAGGCAGAAATATGGGCGGGTGGCGGTCCTCTCCTCGATCGCTGCGCGCGAGGGCAATCCGAACATGGCTGCCTACTCCTGCTCCAAGGCCGCCGTTATCGCGCTGGTAAAGACGGCGGCCAAGGAGACCGCCAAGGATGGCGTCACCGTCAACGCGGTCGCCCCGTCGATGTTCGAAACACCCTTGCTGAAGGACCTGAGCCCGGAGCGAAACGCCCAGCTCCTCGCCCGGGTGCCGATGGGCCGCATCGGGCAACCCGTTGAGTTCGCCGCACTCGCCGCCTGGCTGCTCTCGGCGGAGGCGAGTTACACGACCGGTCAAACATTCGACCTCAGCGGCGGGCGGAACACCGCCTGACGTCGGGTCGGGCCGCTGCTGGCAGCGCCTGACGATCGATTGGCCACAGTGACACGTTCGTCGGGCGAACGAAGGTGCATCAGCGGCGAATCGATCATCGGCAGCGGAAATAGGGCGATCGCCCGATGCCCGACCCTCGCCATGCTGATGGGCTCATGCTCGACGCTCCCGGCTGGGCAGCGTGGCGGCGACGGCGCGTGCGGTGAGCGGGGTGATGGCGGTGAGCCCGGACGAACGCTCGCTGCCCGCCCGCGGTGGCAGCCGAAGGATCGAGCCGTCGCGAACCCTGCTCAGCGGGGCGCTGACCCTGCTGGCCTGCGGGTTGGCCATGACGTTGTCCGGCTGCGGCGTGGTGTCCGGCTGGTTCGGCGACGACGACACACCGAAGCCGCAGGCGGTGTCGGTCTTCAAGGTGTCCGTCGGCCAATGCTTCGCCACCCCGGAGAAGCCGCAGACCGAGGTCACCGACCTGCAGGCCGTGCCGTGTGACGGGCCGCATCGGCAGGAGGCGTACGCGTCACTCGCCTATCAGCAGCCGGCGGTCGTCCAGGGCGATGCCTATCCGGGGGACGCGCTGCTGGCGAACTACGCGAATGCCGCCTGCGCGGAAGCGTTCCAGCCCTACGTGGGGGTCAGCTATCTGAACTCGTCGCTGTACTTCACCTTCCTGGTGCCGTCCGCCCGCGGGTGGCAGGAATCGGACGATCGGGCGGTCATCTGCTTCGCCACCACGACCGGCGAGGAATTGACCGCCAGTGTGAAGGGCACGAAATGGTGAGGCGCGGACGGTGACCACCGATGGGTAAGCCCTGCGCCGTCTCCGGGCGCCATGATCATGTGCACCTTCGGCCTCGCGCCCTCCACCCTGACGGTGGTCGCCCCGCCGCCCGATCGTCGAGGGTCGTCCGGTGGCCACCATCACCGACGTCGCGCCGGGCGCCAACATCGCCCCGTTCGGCATGTGCCAGTCGTTGGCGAACCCCATGGTGGCGGCCGCGACCGCCGCCGCGCTCGGAGTGCTGACGCCGATGCCCTGCGTTCCGGCGGTGCCAGCGCCGTGGATCCCGCTGGCACCGCAGACCACCGCCGGTGGAATCCCGGTCCTGGTCGCCGGATCGACCTGCATCTGCGCCTACGGCGGGTCCATCTCGCTGGTGATGCCCGGCGCGGTCCGCACGATGGCCGGCTGATCGGCATCCGGATGGAAAGACAAGGGAGGCAAGGCATTCCGATTCGACACTGCGGCAGTGACCAGCATCCCCAGGCTTGACAACCCCAGCGTGGCCCAACGACAGGAGTGGAAATGCCCACCTACACAGCACCCGGTGTGTACGTCGAGGAAGTCGTCTCAACCCAGAAGGTGCTGTCCGCGGCGCCAACGGCGGTGGCCGCGTTCGTCGGCTTCACCGAGCGCTTCCCGACCGACGACCCCGCCGACCCCGAGGGCCTCGCGCCCAGATTGATCACCAGCTGGACCCAGTTCGAGAACCTGTACGGCAGCTTCACTCCCGGAGCGATCCTGCCGCTCTCGGTGTACGGCTATTTCGCCAACGGCGGAGCGCTCGCCTACATCGTCCGGGTGCCGAACACCGCACCGTCCGGCGAGCCGTCCCGCCGGGAGATTCCGGCGGCCGACCGCGCGCTCGGGCTGCCGATCTCCGTCGAGAGCCAGGAACCGGACGCCGACATCAGCATCCAGGTCGGCACCGACGAGACCGACGAGGAGGGGCCGAGCCCGTTCAGCATCGACGTGCTGTCCGGCGGCGACGGTGGTCGAGTCGTTCACCGGGCTGACCCTGGGCAAAGGCAAGCGCAATGTGGCCACCGTGGTCAACGAGACCTCGACCAAGATCAAGATCAACGTCCTGCTGGACGAGAAGACCGACCTTTCCGGCCAGCTCGAGGTCCTCAAGCCCGGGGTCTACCCGCTCGAGAAGGCAACGCCGACAGCGGTTCCGGTGACCGGCCGGAAGTTCGCCGGATCGGAATCTGCGCGCCAGGGCATCAACGGACTGGCCGTCGCCGACGACGTCACGATGGTCGTGGTGCCGGACCTGGTCACCGCCGCCACGAAGGCGGACGGCACGCTCGACCTTGGCCTGTGGAAGGCCGTGCAGACCACGCTGATCAGCCACTGCGAGCAGAACGGCAACCGGATGGCGGTGCTGGACGCGCCGCCCGGAATGACGCCGCAGCAGATCCGGGACTGGCGCAGCGAGGTCGCCATGTACGACTCGGCGTACGCCGCGCTCTACTACCCGTGGATCAAGGTCGAGAACCCGATCGGGGTCAACGGCGACGCCGAGGTGTTCATCCCGCCGAGCGGGCACATCGCCGGGGTCTGGGCCCGCACCGACGAGAGCCGTGGGGTCTGGAAGGCGCCGGCCAACGACACCATCCGCGGCTGCCTGGATGTGGCGTACGGCGTCACGCAGAACGAACAATCCGTGCTGAACCCGATCGGCATCAACTGCATCCGGCCGTTCGGCACCCGCGGCATCCGGATCTGGGGCGCGCGCACGCTGGCCAGCGATTCGGACTGGCGCTACATCAACGTGCGGCGGCTGTTCAACATGGTCGAGACGACGATCCTGCAGGGCACCCAGTGGGCCGTCTTCGAGCCGAACGACGTCGCCCTGTGGGAGGGCATCAAGCGCACGCTGAACGCGTTCCTGCGCGGATTGTGGAGTGCCGGAGCACTTTTCGGCCAGTCGGTGGATCAGGCGTTCTACGTCAAGTGCGACGCCGAGACCAACCCGCCGGAATCGATCGACCAGGGGCTGCTCATCGTCGAGGTCGGCATCGCACCGGTCAAGCCGGCCGAGTTCGTCGTCTTCCGCATCGCGCAGCACAAGCAGATCGCCAGCTGACTTCCGCCACTGACCTCGTCAGCACAACCACCCGAGGAGCAGAGCATGCCCAATGCATTGATCAGCAACGACCCGATCGTCAGCCAGAACTTCTTCCTGGAGATCGACGGAAATGTGGTGTCCATCCTGTCCAGCGTCAGCGGCCTGGACATCGAGATGGAGGTCGTCACCATGGAACAGGCCGGGGCCAACGGCAAGGTCCAGGTGGTCAAGACCCTGGGCAAGGCGAACAAGGCACCCGACCTGTCGCTCACCCGGATGGCGCCGCCGGACATGACCCAGGACAAGCTCTGGGGCTGGTTCAACGACATCCGAGACAAGGGCATCCTGCTGTCCGACCGCTCGAACAACCGCAAGAATGGCTCGATCGTGATGTACGACTCGACCAACGCCGAGATCGCCAGGTTCAACTTCACCAACGGCTGGCCGTCCAAGATCTCCACCGACCAGCTGTCCGTCGAATCCAACGACCCGGTGAAAGAGACGATCACCCTCACCGTGGAGAGCCTGGCGAGGGTGAAGTGAGCCTGACCACCCAGTACGAATTCACGCTGCCGCGTGGATATGTCGACCGCGACGGTGGCCTGCACCGGACCGGGTTGATGCGACTTGGCGACCGCCCGGGACGAGCTGGAGCCGCTGCGCGACCCGACCGTCAACGGACCGGACGACCCACGATTGACGGTGCTGATCCTGGCCAGGGTGGTCGACAAGCTCGGCGACCTGCCGATGGTCACACCGCACGAGATCGAAGGCCTGTTCGCGGCCGATCTGGCATTCCTGCAGGATTTCTACGGCGTGATCAACTTCGGCAACCAGGAGGAGTACGAGGCGCTGCTGGCGGCGCAGGCGGAATCGGCGCCGTTGATCGGCGTGCCACCGCCGGCCGCGGCTCGTACCAACGGATTTGCCGCGCCTGCGGGCGAAACTCCGCCTGCGGGAGACGCTTCGCGGCCGATCCAACGGCCGCGGATCGAAGAGATCCCGCGCGTGCGGAGTCTGATTCGCAATGCTGCGCTATCCGGTCGAGGTGCTCTGGCAGGAGATCGCCTACCTGGCCTACCACCTGCACTGGCCGATGGACGAGCTGCTCGACCTGGAACACATGGATCGGGTGCGGCTGGTGCGCGCGGTGGCCGGCCTGAACGAACGAGCCTGGGAGGTCGTGCGTGAGTTCGCCTAATTCGTCGCGGTACCTCGGCGGCGAGCCCGCGCTCGGCTCCAGGTTCCTGTTCGAGGTGGACGGCGTCGAGATCGGCCTGTTCGCCTCGGTGCGCGGGCTGCAGGTGACCTCGGAAACCCAGAGCATCACCGAGGGTGGCCAGAACGGCTTCGCCTACCGGTTGCCCGGTCGGCTGGAGTGGCCGAACATCACCTTCTCCCGAGGGTTGACCGACACGGACGCGCTGTTCGACTGGGTGAACAAGACCGCGGGCGAGGGATTCGCCGCGGCCGGGAACAAGATCACCCGGTCCACCGGCGCGATCACCGCGGTGGGCGAGCGACGGCAGCAGGCTGCGTTCCTGGTCGCTCGATGGCGTCTTTCCGGTGCGGTGGACCGGACCGGATTTCGCCGCCACGAATGACGACCCGCTGACCGAGGAGCTCGAGGTCGCCCATCACGGGTTCCGCAGCTCCAACGCGAGCGGCTGACCCCATGGTGGATGGCACCGTGGATTCGGCGACGAGCGATCACTCCCGGCTCGGTGGCGGCGCGCCGGGGGACGGCGGCCTCGGGGGAGGCAGGCTCGGAGGCGGCGGGCTCGGGCGGTCGGTGGCTCGCCGTTGGGCGCCTCCGGGACCGCGGTCCCGGGCGCGCCCGGCCCCGCTGGGCAGCGTTGCCGAGGCGGCGATGCGGTTCTCGGCCGGCCTTGGCCGCCCTCCGCAGATCCGCCGGCAGCTGGCCGGGCCGGCTTCGGTGCGGCCGGCGAGCGGTTTCGGGCCGGTGCGCCCGCCGTTGTGGTGGCTGCCGAACGAACGCGGCGGCTCGCCGGTCTGGGGCGGCGGGAACCGGGGCGATGGGAACCGGGCGCCCACCCGGATCCCCGATCGGCTGCTGCGTCGGGCGGCGGGGCGAGTACCCGCCGGCAGCGACCGCCAACCGGGGTCCGCCGGGGTGGCAATGGCGGGGAAGTCGGTGCCGGTGCGGCGCATCCCGGACGTGCAGTTCTCCGGTCCGATGAGGGGTGCCGCCAGCAAGCTGGTACGGCCTCGATCTCGGGACGGCGTCGCCGGCCCCAGCGGCGCGGGCACTGGCACGACCGGTACCGGTACGCCCGCTGCGGGTCCGAGCGGCCAGGGTGGCCCGGGCATCGGCGGACCGGGCGGTTCGGCTCAGAACGGCCGGGCCGGTTCACGAGGGGCGGTGGGTCCGCCGGGGCCACGGCCGGGGGACGGCGGAACCCACCTTTTCGCCGCCCGCGCCGTCCCCCGATCATCGGTTTCCACGACGCCGAAGTTCGGCGTCGGTGTTCGCCGGGCGGCAGCCGCAGCGGTAGCCGGGGCCGATCGGGCTCGCTCGACGCCCGTGGCGCAAGGTCGGTCGCCGGCAACTGCTGGAAGCCAGTTTGGGCGGTGGACCGGGTCGGCCATGCGCTCAACCGGATCGGTGTCGACCCCCGGGTCGGATCGGCGGGCGGCCCAGGGGTGACTGGGCGTACGCGCACTCCGGCGGCAACCCCCGGTTCGGCCCCGGCCATGGCGCGCCGTGTCGGGCCGGAGCAGAACGCCGCGACGATCCGCCGTGCGTGGTTCGTGCCCCGGCCGCAACCCTTGCCGGCGATGAGGCCGGCGCCGGCCGAACCGCCTCCGGGTACCGCCGCGACCCAACCCGCGACCGCCCAACCGTTATCCCCGCAGTCGTTATCCCCGCAGTCGCTATCCCCGAGTCGTTATCCACCAAGCCTTTATCCACCAAGCCTTTTGCGAGGCAACCGACCGCCGGCTCGTCATCCACCGGCCGGCGTCCGGAAATGCCGCCCGCTACCGAAGCACCGCCGGGGCAGCGCGCTGACGACCATCGCGCCGCCGTGCCGGATGTCCCGACGATTCGCCGCGTCGCCGCTTCGGAGATACCGAATAGGCCGGGCACCGTCAGTCAGCCCAACGCGGTGGGCCCGGCCGGTTCCACTCTTCGACCTGGTTCGGTCGATCGGGCCACCCTCGTCGGTCAACCCAGCTCCGTTGAACGACCCAATACCGTCGAAAACTCCAATTCCGTCGAACACTCTCATTCCGTCGATCGGCCCGGCCCGGGGAGCGAGAACGCCGCACGCCCCTTGCCCTCTTCGATCCGGCGCACGCCGTCACCGCCGATCAATCCGTCGCACGGTTCGGGTCCGGTCGCGTCGCTGGAATCCCCCGGCGATGGGAGCGTCCCTCGGAGCCGATCAACCCGGCAACGCGGTCGGGTTCTCCCGCGAGGCAACCCACGGCCCCGGTACCCCGGCGCGGTCGCTCGACGTCGTCGGTGGGCGAACCGGCATGCGGGTGCGCCGCTCTACCGGCGCGAACCCGCTGCTCCTGCCGCGCGCTGGTCGTCGGACTGCCCGGTGCACTCCCCAGTCCCGGCCCGGTCGCGCCGATCGGATCGGCACCGGCTCGGCTTCCCGTGGGAACCGCCGCACCCCAGTTCATCTCGCCGCGTGCAGGTGCGTGAGTCGCTCCGCCCGCCGGCGACCACCGGATACCTCACGGCCCGGCGTCAGCGGTGGGGACTTGGTGGATCGCAACGTCGTCCCGGCGTTGTCGACTCTCGCTGCTACCCGCCACGCCAGGAGAAGCGGCCAGGTGGTCGGTGGTCACGACGACGGTCGATCCTGGGTTGGGCCATCGCGGGCGCCGGGGCCCGCACACCGACCCGAGCACCGTCAATCGCCGGCCCGAGCGTGGAGCGGGCGTACCAGGACCATCGGCGGCCAAACAGGCGAACGCGGACCGGCGCCCTGCCATGTCACAACCTGTCTCCGGGGATGCGGCATCACCCGAAGCCGGCGGATCGCAGAGGGTCGCTCCCGGTCAGGACCGTCGCCCCGCCACCAATGCGGGTGAATCCGCGACTCCGTTGGCGGCGACCATTCGCCGGAACTCGGCCTTGAACTCGTCGAGGCTGCCACTGGCGATCGACTCCCGATCGATGACCGGTTCGGCCTCTGGTCATCCTCGGGGCCAGCGCGGCGAACCGGTCGTGGCTTGGCAACACAGACCCGTCTGGCGACGGCACCCGGGCCGGCGAAAGCACCTCGGCTGCCGCCCGAGTGCGGTCTGACCCTGCTACGCCATCAACGGCGGCCGGATCGTCCCGACCGGCCGATTCCCTGAGCCATGCCGAAAGGGCTTCGACACCCATCACTTCGGCGGTCTCGGATGACCTCGGCGGAACAGGCTCGGCCAGCACCTCTGCCGCCGGCACCTCCCCGGCGTTGGGATCACGGCTTGGCGTGCTGCGGCGACGAACCGCGCCGATGATCCACCGGATCGCCGCACGTGCCGAGCCGACTGCGGGGCGCCGCGGGGCCGCCTTGTACCGGGCGCTGGAACCGTTGACCGGGAGCGCCCGAACCGGCGCCACCCCGATGCCGATGCGCCTCGGTCGATCCAGTCTGCTCGCGTCGTTCCAGCGCCACAATTCATCTCGCCATCGCTCGTGCACCGCACTCCCCACCTGCCGAGCATGGGGAGCGCCGTCGTCGCCACTCGGCCCAGCCAACTCGCACGTGCGCAGAGCCGCTCCGGAGACCGCGCACCACGCGAGGCGGACGTTCGGGAGCCCCGCCCCGGTCGCGCGACCGGTCCGGGTCGATCCGTCTCACGGCTGTCGACGGGCGCACCAGTGCGGCGCGGCTCGGTGGTATCGCGTCCCTCGCGGATGCCCCGGGCAGTCCTACCGATCTCGGCGGCCGGGCCGCCCGCAGGGGTTCCGCCAACCCGGGAGCCCAGCACGAACAAGCGCC
Organism: uncultured Actinomycetota bacterium; assembly: GCA_963695045.1. Taxonomy (GTDB): domain Bacteria; phylum Actinomycetota; class Actinomycetes; order Mycobacteriales; family Nakamurellaceae; genus Nakamurella. Next base: position 244,378 of record CAVOFW010000008.1, on the reverse strand, counting down.
TCACCTTTGCGTCGCAGGCCATCTCACCGGTCGCGATCCGGCGCGACCCGCGTTTGCCGGCGTGGGGGAACACCGGTGCCGCACTCCTGCCGGGCCAACGACCGAACGGGACGGCGCGACCCAGCTACAACGAGCCGGACCGCGCAGGTGTGCCGGCATCGCCCCGCGGTGGAGCGCCGATCGTCACCGGCTCGGCAGTGGGCGGTCTGAGAATCGTCGGTGTCGCGGCACGGCGGCTTGGCGAGCGGCGGTGTCCGGCGCGGCGTCACCCGAGCGACGGTGTCGCGGCGCGGCGTCACCCAACTGGTGACGACGTCGGCAGCATCGGCCGACTGCCCGCCCGCCGATCGATGGGGGTCGCGAGTCCCCTGCGACTCCCCAGGAGCCTTGCCGTCCTAGCCGGGGCCGGCGTGCTCCAACCCGGCCGATCGTTCACCCCGGCTGCGTCAGCGATTGCAGGATCATTTGCGTACCAGCCGATCTCACCGGCGACGACGGGACGTACACCGCGGCCGCCGGCCTTGGGAACGATCTCGGCTGGCACACCGGCTCGTGCGCGGGCGCTCCTCGGGTCGGCGACGACCGACCGCCCCGCGGCGCGTTCGACTGGCCCAGGGGCCGGCCGTGGGGCGGGTCCGGTCCGCCGCTCGCATCGCCCGGCGCCGCCGCTGCACCGCTGGGCTGACCAGCGCCGGGCCACTGCATCTCCATCCGATCGGAGCGCCCTACGGCCCGGACTGCTGGGAGCAGCCATCAACGCCACGACCGTGGGTGCATCGGCGAGCGGTGCACGGCCCGGCCGGGCACAGCGAACCATAAGGCAACCAATTGCAGTCCAGCGCACCGCAGGACAACGCACCGAAGTGCCGTCAACCGCAGTGCCGCCCGGCCTCGGGTCGGGTTCCTTGCACAGGCGGCCGGCCCATCAGGCAGCACCGTCGCGGAATCACCTCTCCGCACCGCACACCGCACCCTTCTCGGGCGCCAGTCGACGATTGCCATGGTCGCCGCGCCAGCGGCCCGCGCCCTGATCCGGCCCGCCGTGGGACGGGTTGTGGGGCAGTCCATACCGACCGGATCAGAAGAACGCGTCACGCCAGGACGCAGCACGGCGGACAGGGCCCAGGCGCTGGTCGGCATCGGACAGGTCACCCAGCGACGGACGCCTACCGCGGCGGCCTACCGCGGCCGTCCGATAGACCCGATGTCGCTGAGGGTCCCAGGACTCACCACCGTGTTCCGATCCGCCGGCATGATCGCACCGCGGACCTCGCCGCGTCGGCCAGGCCCGGGTCCGAGCCGCCCGCCGAACGCGACACCCGACCGCTACGGGGCACGGTCGAGCGGCACGGGACCGAGCAGCACCAGGTTGAGCGGCACGGGGCCGAGCGGCACCAGGTTGAGCGGTACAGGACCGGGCACCACAGAACCCGGCGCGACCGGACCGAACCGGGCGGGGCACCGCGCGACGGGGGCGACCGGCACGCAGCAAGGACCCGCCACCGCCGACCGCCCCTCCCCCACGTTCAGCAAGGCGTTCAGCACCGTGCCGCACGAACTCGTGCTGAGACAGATGATCTCGCGTCAGCCGACCACGGTGGAACCGGCAACCGTCGCGCTGATTCGCCGCGCGCCGACCGCGCCGCCGGCCGGGATTCCGCAACGCGGCAGGACCGCACCTCCCGCTGTGCCGGCCGTCGCCCGGGATCGGCCAAGGCCGCACCGGCAGCGCGGACCCCGGCGACGGCACCGAGTTCATTGACCGGACCCACGTCGTTCAGCCAATCCAAGCCGCCCAGCCTGCTGGACCGGGTGCCCGTCGGTCTGTTCGAACGGGCACGGGCGGGCCTGGCCACCTCGATCAACGGGACAGCGATGCCGAGCATCCCGCTGTCGGCGGCGCACGGCCGGGGACCAGGCCCGGCAGCACCACCACCGGCGAGATCCGGCGATTCCACGGCTTCGCCAGCGCAGTGTCACCAAGGAGTGCCATGACAGAAATAGACGGTCGAGACACCGACACCACAGGCGGTGGCCGACGCCTTGACCCCGCGGGAATGGGACGAACTGGTCGACCTCGTCGTCGACAGGCTCGAGGACAGGGTCCGCGACGAACTCGCCCGCCGCGGCCGGCGATTCTCCCCCGGGGTGTTCTGACCATGACCACGGTCAGGCAACGAGCGGACGGGACCGCATCATGGCGCTGACCGAAAAGGCATTCCTGGAGATCGAGGGCAGCGCCGACACCGTGCCCTGCATGTTCAACCCGGAGGACCTGTCGGTCACCCGGAGAAACACCTGGCGCGGCACATCCATTGCCGGACAGGGTGTTCCGCAGGCGAAGTACCTCGGCGCCGAATCCGGGACGATGACGCATCCACCTGTGGTTCGACACCACCGACACCGGTAACGCGGTCACCCGGCACACCGGCAAGGTGATGAAGCTGATGGACATCGACCCGGCGTTGCCCGGTTTCGATCCGCAGACCAACAACGCGCGGCCGCCCTACGTCATCTTCCACTGGGGAAACATCCATTCGTTCAAGGCGGTGGTCACCGACCTGACCCTGCAGTTCACCTACTTCTCCTCGACCGGCGTCCCCCTGCGGGCCAAGGTCGACCTGTCGCTGACCCAGTTCGCGCAGTCCGCGGCCTTCGGCCCGCAGAATCCGACATCCGGCACCCCGGAACCGCATCGGGTGCATCGCGTCCAACCCGGCGAGACCCTGGACCGCATCTCGGCCAAGTACTACGGGGATTCCACCCGGTGGCGGGCGATCGCCGCGGCCAACGGCATCGTCGACCCGCTCGCCCTGCGCAACGGCTCGCTGCTCAGCATCCCGCGAGCCGGCCAATGACCGCCGCGCTGACCACCATTGCCCCGGTCATCAAGATCAACGGGGCGCTGGCCAGCGACCTGGTGCTGCAGCAACTCGACGGCCTCCGGATCTCCCGCGCACTGGGCCTGCCCGGCCGGGCCGTGCTCAAATTCGCCGACATCGGATACTCCGTCGCGGCGGGCCAGGTCTTCGGCATCGGCACCGAGGTCGCCATCGACTCCCCAGCCGGCACCAGCATGTTCCTGGGCGAGGTGACCGGCGTCGAGATGCTGCTGGACCGCGGACAACCCGAGCTCACGCGTGATCGTCGACGACCTCGCCTACAAGATGACGCTGGGCACCAAGGTGCGCACCTTCACCAAGGTCAGCTATTCCGAGGTGATCTCGCAAATCGCCCGAGAATACGGGCTGCAGAGTGAGGTGACCGCGACACGACGAACGGCAGGAATACCTGATGCAGGCCGACAGCGACTTCGGCTTCGTCACCGAGATCGCCGACCGCACCGGCCACGACTGGTGGGTCGACGGCAAGACCCTGTACTTCCGGCCGTCAACGCCGACCGGGACCGCCGTCCGGCTCACGGTCGGCGAGGACCTGGACTCGTTCTCGGTGCGGGCCAGCGCACTGCATCCGGGCACACCGACCATTTGCGGATGGTGGCCGACGACGAAGCAGTCGGTCACCGCGAACGGCGCCACCTCGACGGCCGGTTCGACGGCCGATCTGGTCGGCCCCTACCTCGCCGCCAAGCAGCTCGAACAGTCCAACACGACGATCAGCACGGCGGACATGGCGGGTGATCAGAAGGAGGCCGAGACGCTGGCCGACCGGCTGGTCGACCGGTGGACGGCGGGGGCCGTCACCGCGAAGGGCAGCTGTCCGGCGGATCCGCGGATCGCTCCCGGGTGGATCGGTGGAGATCGCCGATGCCGGGCCGGCGTCGGGGACCTACCACGTCACCGAGGTCGAACATTCCTACTCCCCCCGTGGTTTCGAGACCCGTTTCACCGCAGGCGATCGACGGCCGTCCAGCCTGGTCGACGTGCTGTCCACCGAGCGCCCGTCGAGCTTCCGCCGGGACGGACTGGTGGTCGGAATCGTCACCATGGTCGGCAACGGCGCAGGGCTCCGCCGGGGACGTGAAGGTCAAGTACGTCTCGATCGGTGATCAGGTGGAGAGCAACTGGGCCAGGATCGTCACCCTCGGCGCCGGGTCGCAGCGCGGGATGACGTTCATCCCCGAGATCAACGACGAGGTGATCGTCGGGTTCGAGGGTGGCGACGCCCGACGGCCGGTGATTCTCGGCGGCCTGTTCAACGGCAAGGACGTCCCGGTCGAATTCGGGGTGCAGAACAACACCGTGTCGCAGCGCCGGATCACCTCCCGGCTCGGGCATTTCGTCGAATTCGGCGACGGCACCGACACAGCCAGCCAGCACATCGACCTGAACCTGGCCGGCGGCAAACACCAGGTGCGGCTCGGCAAGGACAAGCTCACCGCGTCGGTGCCGGCGGGTATCCCGGTCACGATCACCGCCGGCACCTCCAAGATGGAGATCGGCCAGGACGGCTCGATCACCCTGGCCGGCAAGAAGATCACCCTGAAATCCGAGACCGACGTGGAGATCTCGGGAGTGAACATCACCGCGAAGGCGAGCGTCAAGGCGGCGATCTCCGGCACCATGACCGAGGTGAAGGCGTCGGCGACCGGCGAGGTCTCCGCGGGCGGCGCGATGACCATCAAGGGCGCCATGGTGGCGGTGAACTGATGGAGGAGATCCCGGTGCCGGCGGCGGGTTCGACGGAACCGGCGCAGCATGACGCGTCGTTCGTCGGGCGTGGGTTCTTCTGGCCCATGCAGGTGGATCACACCGGCTCGATCCGGCTCACCGACGGTGCGGCCGACATCGACGCGGCGATGGCGGTGGTGCTGGCGACGGCACCCGGGCGAGCGGGTGATGCGACCCGACTTCGGTTGCCGGATATGGGATCTGCTGTTCGAGCCGGTGACGGCCAACCTGCTCGGGCCTGATGGCGCAGGCGGTCCGGGACGCGCTCACCCAGTGGGAACCCAGGGTGATCGTCGAAACGGTCGACACCGTGCCCGACCCGCGACGATTCCGCGGTGGTCAGCATCAGGGTCGGCTACCGGGTCAAGGCGACCAACGACCGGCGGAACCTGGTGTACCCGTTCTACGTGATCCCGCATGAGGAGGGCTGATGGCGCTGCCCGCAGTGAATCTGGACGACCGCACCTTTCAGGACATCGTCGACGAGGCGAAACGGCTGATCCCGCGGTACACCCCGGAATGGACGAACCACAACCTGTCCGATCCCGGCGTCGCGCTGATCGAGTTGTTCGCCTGGATGAGCGAGATGGTGTTGTTCCGGGTCAATCAGGTGCCGGACCGGCTGTTCGTGCATTTCTTGAATCTGGTTGGTATCGAACCGTTCCCGCCGTCCGTGGCGCGGGCCGACATCACCTTCTGGCTGTCCGCCGCGCAGGACGCGACGATCTCGGTGCCGGCCGGGCATGCAGGTGACGACGGCGCGGGACATCGCCGGCGAGAGCTCGGTGGTGTTCACCACCGTCAACCAGCTGGACATCACCCCGCCCGAGCTGACGGTGGCGATGACCTCCGACGCCAGGCTGCAGCGGCTCACCGACGTCACCGACGATCTGCGCTACGCCGGCGGCGTCGGTCGACTGTTTCAGCACCGTCGACGGTTCCGGCCATCTGGTGCCGGGAGACGCGCTGCTGCTGGGCTTCGCCCGATCGTTGGCGGGCGTCGCGCTGCGGATGTCGGTCATCGCCGTGGCGCAGGGCATCGGGGTCGACCCGCTGCGGCCGCCGCTGGCCTGGGAGGTGTGGAACGGCGAGGCCTGGATCGCGGCCGACGTGTTCAGTGACACCACCGGCGGGCTCAACAGGTCCGGCGAGATCGTGCTGATGGTCCCGAACGAGCACGAGATGCTCACCCTGGGCAGCACCGCCGCGTTCTGGCTCCGGGTGCGGTTGCTGGCGCCCCGGCCGGGGCAGCCGACCTACCAGGCGACCCCGACGATCGACGATCTGAGCGTGGCCACCATCGGGGCGACGGTGCAGGCCGAGCACGCGTCGAGTTCGCCCGCCGAGGTGCTCGGCCGGTCCGACGGCAGCCCCGGGCAGGAGTACCGGGTGGCGTTCCCGCCGGTGATCCCGCGCCGGGCGGGTGAGACCGTGCAGGTCACCGATCGCCGGTGGCACGGTGGAATGGACCGAGGTGGAGGACTTCTCCCGCTCCGGGTCGACCGACAACCATTTCGTCTGGGACTCGGCGTCGGGTGTGGTCCGGTTCGGCCCGCGGATCCGCTACGCCGACGGATCGGTGCGGCAGCACGGCCGGATTCCCCGGGACGGCGCCGAGATCGCCGTCACCGGCTACCGGTACGGCGGCGGGGCCACCGGCAACGTCGGTGCCCGCACCCTGACCGTGCTGCGCAGTTCCGTGCCCGTACATCTCCGGGGCCGTCAACCTGCGGGCCGCGACGGGCGGGGTGGACGCGGAAACCGTTGCGGAGGCGAAGATCCGCGGACCGCTGACCCTGCGCACCGGGCAACGTGCCGTCACCGCAGGCGATTTCGAGCGACTGACGCTGGAGTCGTCGATCGAGGTGGCGCGCGCCAGGTGCCTGCCGTCGGCGACCGGCCGCGGCCCGGTGCGGCTGCTGGTCGTGCCGGCGCTGCGCACCGATCCGCGGCAACACGTGCTGGACGACTTCGCGCTGGCGGCACCGCTGATGCGCAGGATCACCGACCATCTGGACGCGCACCGCATCGTCGGCACCGCGGTCGAGGTGGGAACGCCCTACTACCAGGGAGTCTCGGTCGCCGCGCTGCTGCATTCGCCGCCCGGCCGGCCGGCCGCGCTGGTCCGGCAACGGGCAACCGACGAGCTCACCCGCTACATCCACCCGCTGACCGGCGGGGCCGGCGGATCGGGCTGGCTCTTCGACGCCGATCTCAACGCCGCCGCGATCGCCCAGCTGCTGGAGGCGGTCGAGGGCGTCAGCCGGGTGGACGAGGTGCAGCTCTTCGAGTTCGACCTGCGCACCGGCCAACGGATCGGCGCCGGGCGGGACGTGATCCGGCTGGACCAGCACTCGCTGTTCCTGTCCGGTCCGCATCGGGTGGTGGTCCGCACCGTGCGGCACAATCGCCGAGCCGGCAATGACGAGTGACGAGCCCGCCCGGCCGGCGGCCGAGGTTCCGGCCGACGCGCCGTCCACCGCGGTCGGGGTACCGGAAGCGGTCGGGGTCCCGGGGCGGTCGGGGTCCCCGGGGCCGTCGGAGGGCCGGGAACGGGAGGATCGGGAGCCATCGGGATCCACGCCGAGGTCGGACTGCCCGCCGCCGCCGTCGGCGTGCCGGTGCGCCGGGGCATGCGGGTCAGCCGCCCACCGCGGCATCCACGCTGGCTGGTGGATCAGCTGCCCGTCGGCATGGTGCAGAGCGACTTCTTCGTGCGTTTCGTCGCGCTGTTCCAGGAGGTCGCCTCCACCCTGCTCGACGATGCCGACCTGGTCGAGCACATTCCCGACGTCACCGTGACACCGGCGCCGATGCTGCAGAGCCTGGCGTCCTGGATCGGTGTCGACGTCGTCGACGCGTCGCTGCCCGAGCAACTGCAGCGCACGATCGTCGCGTCGTCATCGCGGTCGCTCGCCCACCGCGGCACTGTCCGCGGGCTGCGGGAGTTCGTCGAGATGCTGTCCGGCGGTCCCGCCGAGGTGCTGGACGGCGGCGGGGTCTGGCGGGAAGGTGATGCGCCGCAGGACGTCGGCTGGGTGAAGGTGACCGTCGCCGGCACCGGGCATCTGTCGGCCGACGAGTTCGCCGCGATGATTCGGGACGAGATTCCGGCGCATGTCCGGATCGAGTTCTGGGTAGGTCCGCGTCGGGTGCTCTCCACGATGGAGGAGGAACGTCATGGCCGATGACCGCAAGGCCCAGGCCGGGGACCTGCACGGCCGGCGCCGGCGCCGGAACCGCCGGACGCGCTGGACTGGATTCCGATGGGGCCGCCGACCGCCCCGATCACCGACGTCATCGCCCTGTCCGGGCCGCGCCGGCGGCCGGGCCGGGGTTGGCACCGTGCAATCGGCGAGTTCGTTCCCGGTCTCGGCCGGACCGACCCGGGCCGCGCTCGCCACCGACCTGGTGACCTGCCCCGAATGCGGGCAGATGGCCACCGTCGACATGGCCCGCCGGCAGGCCGAGGACTTCTGCCGGAACTGCGACTACCCGCTGTTCTGGGCCAACAGCACGGTGATCGCGCCCTCCGGGGAGGACACCGGCGCGTCGCTGCGCCGACTGCCCGGCACCGTCGGCCGGGCGGCCACCGCGGCACTGCTCTGCCCGCACTGCGGCGAACCGAACTCGCCCGCCGCGCAGATCTGCATCCGCTGCGCGCTGAGCCTGCACCCGGTCGAGATTCCGGAGCCGGAGCCGGTTGTCGTCATACCCGAGCCGGAGCCCGAACCGGAACCACCGCCCGGAACCGGTGTTCGAGTGGTGGTGGCTGGCGCTGATCGGGATCTGCATCGCCATCCTGGTGATCATGATCATCTGGGGGGTGACGAGCTGACCTGCCGGCATCGTCAGCCCGGCATGCTCGACACGCCGAAGCGACTCCAGCACAGCGTCTTTCACCGCAGAGACGCCGAGATCGGTGAACACGATGGTGTAATGGTTGACGCCCTCGACCAGCCTGACGTCCAGCGCCGGCAACTCCTGCTGCCAATGCTGGATCCAATCCGGTGCATAGATTCCGGGCGGATCGTTGAAGAAGCCCAAGCGGCGCCCGCAAGAAGATGGTCGGTGCCGGCAGCTGCGCGACCGCGGCCAGCATGGGATCGGTCCCGTACTGATCGGGGATGTCCGCGGTCATCGCCGCCGATCGACGTCGCCGGATGCAGCTCGGGTGGGATGCCGACCAGGTCGTAGTTGACGTAGTTGGTCACCGCCTCGTTCCAGGCATCGACGAACGCCGGGTGGACACGCCAGAACGCCTGGTAGGCCTCGTGGTCCGGGAACGTCATGGAGAGCCGCTCCGCCGCCGGACCCAATGCGGCGATGAGCGAATCGGTGGTCATCCCGTCCGGCATCCGCAACGGCAGGCCACCGTCGACCAGCAGCAGCGGCCGCGACCCGCCCGGCATGCCGGTGGGCCACCATGACGGAGACGAACCCGCCCATCGAGTGCCCGACCACCAACGCCTGCGGCACGCCGAGGAAGTCCAGCACATCGGCCATGTCGTCGGCGTGCTGCACCATGCCGTACGGACCGGGCAGCGCGTTGGACCGTCCGCGACCGCGCAGGTCAGGGGCGATCACCCGGTAACCGGGTAGCGCGGCTGCCAGCAGGTCCCAGCAACGATGCGACGCTGTGACCCCGTGAATAGCGAGAATCGTTGGCGGGTGGAGGCTATCGTCATCGGCAGGTTCCGGGTCCCAGATGCCGACGCGCAGCTTGCCGCCGCGCACGGGTGACATCAACGGTCCGGTAGCGATCCTTCGGCTGGGGCGCGGGCATTGGCACATTCTTACCCGGGGACCATCGGCTGCGGCAGGCAGCCCTTGCCGAAGGCGACCAGCGAGCACAACGTGAAGGATCCAGCGGCTCCCAGCCGGCTCCCCAGCCGACGGACCCTTCACGATCACCGTGCGGTCGTGGTGCTCAGCTCATCGGCAACGTCACGAACGACCCGTCACCCAGATCGAGCGTGCTCGGGGCGTTCCCCAACGCAGCCCAGACCTCGACCCGGACCACGCCATTCGTCAGGTCGCCCCAGGCACCGTCCGCAGTCAGGATCCCCGCCGACTTCGTCGTACTGCTCTGCTCCGGGCACCGGATCGGTGGCGAAATACCGGTAGGTCTCGACCCGGTCCCAGCTGCCGTCGCCGGTAAGGTCGACCGAGATCCTCAGCTGCGTCGCGGATCCCACTGTTTCGCCTGCGTCCACTGCCAACCGGAAGGACGTCGACCCGCCGTCGTAGGCCAGCGTCAGGCCCGATCCGGCGAAGACGATCGGCTGGTACGGATCGCCGTCGCGGGTCTGGCCGTCGGCCGAGTTGATGGTGATGACGCCCGGGTCGGGCGGCCGCGTCGGACAGCCCGCCGTCCGCGGTGAGGAACAACGTCGGGACGGACGGCGCGGCAGGCACCGGCGCCGGGGTGCTGGAGGGTTGTGTCCCTGGTGTCGTGTCGGCCGCGGTTGGGTCGTCGCTGACCGCGCTGCCACCGTCGACCGTCTCGGTTGCCGGTCCCGCGGACCCGCCGGACGGCTCGGCGAACGATGCCGGCGTTGACCCGGTTGATCCACCAGTCGCGGATCCAGAGGACGGCGCCGCTGATGTCCCTGGTTGTTGTCCGGCGCTCACCGCCTCGGTCGAAACGGGGCCGGGTGAGGCGCATCCGGCCAGCAGAAAGACTGCCGCGACCGCGGCCAGGGTTCCGCGCACGCTGGTCGCTGAGAGCGTCATCGGCGCGCGCCTACAGCTTGCGGCAACAGTTGGTTCCATCAGGGACTGGGTCACTCCACTGCGAGCACCGGCGCTGGACACCACGCGGACAGTACACAAAGCAAGCGCCACCCGGTGACCACCGTCGCGCGAATGGCTCAGATCAATGTCCGGCAAACGGTGCAGAAAAACTCGCTGTGCCCAATTGCGCCCGCTCCTTGTCGGGTGCGACTACGACCCCGGCAACATCGACACCGTCACCGCGGCCGCGCCGCCGTCGACCTGCTCACCGGCTGACCTCACCCCGCACGGTCGCCCCGGCCAGGGTCGACTCCGCCGTCACCGTGTAGGTCCCCGGCGGCAGGTCCCGGAACACCGCGACACCGGCAGTGTTCGACGTCTGGGAAACCGGACCGGCGCCGGAGTCCGACGTCAGGGTGACCGTCGCGCCCCCGCGCGGGGCGCCGCCGGCGAGCGCGGTCACGGTCAGCGTCACCGCGGTGTACGGCAGGGTCAGCACCGGCGCCGGCGTCGCCGCCGGGTCGATCCCCGTCACCGTCCCGGCGCCGAAGGCATCGCCGTCCGGCGGCGTCCCGGTCAGCGTGTAGGTGCCGCCGCCGACGATCAGCGCCGGACCCTGCGCGGTGGTCGCCCCCGCCGGGATGGTCGCCGTGCCGGTCCAGACTTCGTCGCCGTCACGCGCGAGCGAAAGATCGACCGATCGCGGCGCCTGGTCCGGCGGCCGGCCGGCGACGGTGGCCAGTTGCAGCGCCGGGACGCAGGCCGAAGCCGGTGAACTGCACGGTGTTCTGGCCCTGCGCCCGCACCGTGACGCCGGTCTGGTCCGGGATCAGCAGCGGGGTTCCGGCGGCCGGCTTCGGGTCGTTGACGCTGAAGCGTCCAGCCATCCCCCGGCGGCACGCAGAACGGCGTTCCGGTCTGCCCGACGATCGGGGTCGCCGCCGCCGGGCGGGATGGCCGCGACCGCGCGGCCGGACACCGCCGCGCCGTTCACGGTGAGCGAGACGGTCACCGGCACGGTGGGAGCCAGCAAAGTCCCGGTCGAACCGACCGGTGCCGACGAGCCGGCCGGCACCGAGAACGAGCCGGTGCCCCCGGACCAGCCGGCCGCACCGGGCTGCGCCGACCAGTCGTAATCACCTGGCGGCAGGAACACGGTCAGCACGGCCGATCCCGACCGTCCGCGGCGGCGCTGACCGTGGCGTTGACCGTCACCGGGTCGGCGGTGCCGGCGCGGGTCAACCGGATCGGCAGCGACCCGGTGGCCGGCGCTCCCCCGGACGCACCGCCGCAGCCTGCCGTCCATGCGACGGTGATGTTCGCCGGCGTCAGGTCGACCGACTGCTGCACCTGCACCGGAGCGGAGGTATCGCGCCGGATCCGCTGCCGGCACCGCAAACGGTTCGCCCTCGAAAGGCAGGAAGGCGGCCCCGCTGAGCCCGTCGACCGACAGCGTCCAGCTGCCGGTCGGCACCTGATTGGCGGTCACGGCGAACCCGGTGGGCGTCGCGCTCGCGGTCAGCCCGGTCAGCGGCGCGTTCTCCGGCGTGCCCGACGGTTGGCTCCCGGCAACGGGTTTCAGCGACAGTTGGGCGCCGGAGAAGTCCACCGGCCGGCCGTCGGCGGTCCGCGCCGCGCTGTCCAGGCCGACCACGACGGTCCGGCTGTCCCGGGCCGTCACGGTCACCGTGATGTCGGCCGGCATCGGGTTCTTGGCCGCGGAAATGGTGACGGTCGGTCCGCTGACCGGCCCCCAACCGTCCTTGTGCGTGACGACCGTGTAGATGCCGTCCGGCACCTTCTCGAAGCTGAACCGGCCGTCGTCGCCGGTGCTGACCTGCAGCGGCTGCTGATCGACATCGGTGGCCGGGTTGGCCGGGTCCGCGACAGCGTGCAGCGACACCTGCGCGCCCGCTTGCGCGGCGCCGCTGCCGTCCACCACCGTGCCCGACTGGGTGGACCAGTTCGCCGCCAGGGTCAGCGCGACGCCCGGATCCGGGTCGGCGGGGCTGACCAGCATCGGTTGCGCGACCTGGCTGAACTGACCGGTGCCCGAGGTGACCGCGACCTGATAGAGACCGGGCGGCAGGTCGGCTGCGGTCAGTCCCTTCCCGTTGCCGTCCACGCTGAGCGCACCCGGCGCGCCGCTCGGGCAGGCGGACGGATCGGGTGAACCAAACGTGCAGGACTGCGCCAAGGCGCCGCCCGACACCGTGACCGTGGACGCGGGCAGGACGCTGTCGCCCGCAGCGGTTCTGAGCTGAACAGCGGGCGCCGCGGGCACCGGCGCGAGCACGACGGCCAGCTCACCGCTGGCCAGCAGGGCGAGTCCGGGCCCGAATGCGGTCGCCGGTGCCCCTGACTTCACCACGAAGGCATAGCGTCGCGGGGTCGATCGTGATCACGCCCTCCGTCTGGAGGTACCCCGTCCGGGTTGCGGTGATCCGCCAGTCACCCGCGTTGAGTCCCTCGCGGTCGTTGGTTCCGATCAGCAGGCCAACACCGCCAGTCTGCGTCACATCCGAGAAGGGCGTCGCGCCAACGGGAGGCGTGGCGATCTGGACGGCGGTGACCGAGGTTGATTCCAGCTGGACGGATCCGTTCGCGACAACGCCCCTGGTCAGCAGCGGCACCCGGCCGATGCGTTTCATCGTGACCGTGCAGGTCACATCGCCCGGGACAAGTTTCAGGCCGGTTTGGCCCTGCGCGCAGGTCACCTGCGGACTGTTCTGATCGACCGTGATGGTCTGGAATCCCCCCGCCTCGATCTGTCAGCGTGGCCGGCGGGCCGGACGTCAAGCCGGCGAAGGTGACCCTGTTGGCGGTCGCGCCGGCGGTGAGTTGAGGTGTTGCGCCACCAATCGTGAGGGAATAGCGCGCGCCGAGCGGATCACCGCCGGCCGCGGTCCCGATGACGGTGAGGTTGGTCGGCTTGATCATCGCCAGATCGAGTCGGCAACTCGCGCCGGACACGCAATTGAATGGTTGGTCGACGATCGGACCGTATCCGGCGAGCGTCACCGAGACCGTGTAGAGACCCGGCGTGATGGTGTCCTCCGGTGCCCCGGGCTCCTGCCAGTGCAGGACGCCGGCGGCGTACCGAACGGTGACGGTGCCGACCCCGGGCGGAGTGACCCGGATCTGCGGTGTGCTGGTCGGCGATTCCGGGTTCAGGGTCAGCGTGCCGGTGAATCTCGGGTTGGCGCTCGGGGTCAGGTTACCCGGCCCGCAGGATTCTCCCACCTTGCATTCGAACTGCGCAGGCGTCAGGTCGGCGTAACCCGGAATGTGTATGACGACCGTATAAAACCCGGGGGCCACGATTCCCTTGAATGGCAAAGTTGAATCGGACCATTGCAGATCAATGGTCTTCGAACCAGGCGGATTTTGCACCAGAGATATCTGAGCATTTTTTCCGCCATCCGGTGTGATGGTCAGCGTCGCCGTCGCCCCGATCCAGATTGGCCGGCGGGCTGGCGAGCGTGACGGTGCCGCCCGCTCTTGGCAGCATCAGCAGCGTCACGGTGCCCGGGCCACAGGAGTTGGCACCGGCCGCACAGGTGAAGGACACCACGTTGTCGGCGAACCCGGCCCGCGCGAACTTCAGCTGGTAAGGAGGTCCCGGCACGACCAGGCCGGCGGGCTGGCCGGGGGCGGTCCAGGTCAGCGCTCCGGTCGCGCCGACAGTGACCTTGATGCCCGACGTATCACCCACGACCGTGACGTTGACCAATGACGGATCGAGGGCGACTTGACTTCCCGGAGCTGTCGGCGGGGACAACGAAACCTGCCCGTTGAACGACGGGATCGCCTGCATGGTGAGGGTTGGCCCACAGGTACCACCGACGGGGCAGTTGAACACCGGGGAGGTGGTGTCCGCGTAGCCGGGAATATGAACCCTGATCGAATAGTCCCCCGATGGCACAATTCCCCGGAACGGCTGGGTCGGGTCGGACCACTGCAACGCCAATTCATTGCTGCTGCCCGTCGTTGCCAATGTCACCTGGACGTTGGCGAGGTCCGGTTTGGTCACCACCGTCACCGTCGACCCGATCGGATTGAAGAGCACACTGCCCAGCCGCACGGACCCACCGGCCTGCGGCAACATGGCCAGGGTGACGGCACCGGGGCCGCAGGTTCTGGCGTTGGCCCCGCAATTGAACGGCACGTCTTTGTCGGCGAAACCGGCCCGATGGAAGGTGAGTGTGTAATTGCCCGGAATAATCAGGCCGGGTGGCTGAGTCGGATCGGCCCAGGCTGAGCGTTCCGTCCGCGGCAACGCTGACCCTGATATTCGCCGCACCTCCGGTCACCGTGACGGTGATCACGGATCGATCCAACGGGACCGTGCTCCCCGGCGCGGTCGGCGGCGACAGCGAGACACTGCCCACGAAGTCGGCGAACCGGGTCAGGCTGACGTCGAACAGTTGACAACCATTACTCCAACCGGCTTCGCCTTGATGGTCGAGATACGTCTGCCCGCAGGAGACGGAAACCTGCCGGCTCGCGTATCCCGGTAATGCCACGGTCATCAGGTAGGTCCCGGGTTGGGCGAATCCGGCCGCCGTCGCATCCAGCGCGGGGTCCCTGAAGGAAATGGTGCCGGTCGACGGGCTGGTATTCGCGCCGGTGAAAATGAGGGAACTGGGCGGAGTAGTCGTCACCGTCAGTCGCGTGAAATCCGCTGCGACATTCGGTGGGAGCCCGCTGACCGTTCCGGTCAGGAATGGCAGCCTGAGCAGTTGGAAACTGCCGTCGGCCGTGCTGGTCGGCGAATCCACGAACCGACAGTCGGTGTTGAAGGCACACAGCAGGTGACCCGTCGCGCCGACCCAGCCACTGCCGGTCGGCATCTGGGCCGTCAGGTCGTAGCGCCCCGGGACGACCTTATTCCGCTCGCCGATGGTGTTGGGTCACGCCAGTTCAAGGTGCCGTCGGAATCTGCTGCTGACACACAATTCCGTTCGATCCCTGAACCGGGTTGACCACCGTCACCGTTGCCTGCGTGAACGGTGCGCGGCGGTGTCGCGGGTCGTCAAGCGGTGATGCCGAGGTCAATTTGACACTCCCGATCGGCACCGGCGCTGCCGTCACCAGGATCTTGGGCAGCGACTTGACCGGGTCGGTGCCGACGACGTCAACGCGCCCGCGGGGTCGAAGGTCCGGATCGTTCGTGCCGCTGACGCTGACACCATCGTCGGGCGACCAGCGCAGCGTCGTTGCCGGCGAGAATCGTGATCGTCTCGATCGCGGCGGTACCCCGGCAGCACCGGGTCGGGCAGTCGGCGGACGTCAGGTTGTCCGGGGAGCCGTGCCCGGCCGGACGATGGCAAAGCACCCGTTGTCGTCGGTGTTCGACGGTCGCCGTGCCCAACTGCGGGGCCGCGCCGTCGATAACCGTAGACCGCCCTGGTGATGCGACCGTGCCCGTTCGAACCGGCGGACTCGACGCCGGCCACCACGACGACCTTGCCGACGAATGGGCCGATCGGCGCGGTCGGGCACCAGGTCAGCTGCTCGTCGCTGTTCAACCCGACCGAGACGTCCGACTTTTCCGCCGACGCGGTGATGTCGGGTCGTTCGGATCGAGCACCGCCTCGGATCAGGTACCTGCCGTTCAGCCGGTCAGCAGCGCGATCGCCGATCGGGTCCCGGAGATGACGGGCTCGACCGTGCCTCCCGCGTGCGTTCACCGCGGTGACTGTTGCGTTCGGCAGGGGCTTCAGCATCACCGGTGTCCTCGTTCGGCGTCTCCACCGTCACGGTCAGCCGGCCGTACCGGTTGATCACCGGGTCATACCGGAAATCCGACCCGAGGGGCAATTGGATGGCGAAGGCAGGGGGTCGCTGGAACTCGGGGTCGGTGGGCAACACCGAGAGCAGGTACGACCCATGGGTCAGCCCGACGACCGAGTAGCGTGCCGTCCGCCGCGACCAGGCTGCAGCGTTGCCCGGGCCCGCCGTCCGCGGTGCACGTGGACGCCGTCGGGGTCGGGCACGCAGGACGTCGGGTTCGCCGCGCCGGCGGGCACCACCACGACACAGGTGGGAGTCGCCGGAGTACCGGTCCGGTAGGTGAGAATCCCGGAGATCAGCCCCAGCGGCTGCATGACGGTCGGCTCGGCCGCGGCGATCTGGCCCTGCGCGACCCGGACGTCGGTGGTGGCCGGTTCGTAGCCAGGCGCGGACAGCCGCACCGTGTACAGGCCCGGCACCAGGCCGGGATTGATCGGGTCGTCCAGCGCCGGCAGGGTGTACTCGAAGTTTTGCGCGGCGGTGCTGGTGGTGGTCGCCTCGCGCACCGGCGCGCCGGCCACGATCCGGCCGGTGATCGGATCGGCGACCGGGATATCGATGGTGGCGGTGAGCACGCAGTCCGGCGCCGGCGCCGGCACCCGGTCGCAGGTCAATGGCCCGCTGGTGCGGGCGTCCACCGCGCGGCCGCTGATCCGGCCGTTGGCGGGCAGTTCGGTGTCGGCGTTGCTGAGCAGCCGCAGGTCGCTGGTCACCTCGCCGGCGGCGGCCAGCTCCACCGTCACCGTCGTGGACACCCGGCCGAACATGCTGGCGGCCAGCACGTATGTCCCTGGCGGGACGCCGGTGAAGCGGAACGACCCGGCCGGGTCGGAGGTGGACATGGTCTTGAAGCTGGCCGTCGGCCCGGTGAGGGTCAGGCCGGCCCCGATCAGCCCGCCCTCGTCCGGCTTGCTGTCGGTGGCCGGGATCGCCGAACACCGTGCCGCTGATCACGCCGTCCGCCCTGGTCAGCGAGATGTTCAGGTCGACGGCGCCGGCCCCGGCGGCCAGGCTGACGTCCTGGACCTGTTGCTGGTAGCCGGGACCGCACACGGTGAGCGTGTAGTCGCCCGGCGTCGGCAGGTCGGGCAGGGTGAAGCGGCCGACCGGACCGGACGTCACGGTGGTGGCCGTCCGGGTGGTGGTGACGTCGCCGGAGCGCCCGGTCACCGCGACGGAGATCCCGCCCAGCCCGCCGAGCCGGCCCAGCTGATCGAGCCCGGACACCTGCCCGGTGATCGCCGCCACCCCGGTGACGAGCGTCAGGTCCGCCGTGGCCGTGCCCCCGGCGTCCAGGGTGACCAGCGACGACGCGGTGCCGAACCCCGGGCTCGATGCCTGCACCAGGTACGTGCCTGGGGTGGACAGCCCGGTGACGTTCCACGACCCGGGGGTGCCGGTCGCCGCGTCGGACACGGTCGAGGTCTGCAGCGCGACCCGACCGTCGGTGATGGCCACCGTGGCCGCGCCGATCGGGCCGCCGGCGCTGACCACCGAACCGGACAGCGTTCCCTGACCGGCCTTGAGCTCGACCTTCATCGGGTCGGCGGCCGGCCAGGGTGTCGGCGTTCACGATGAACCGCTGGGTTTGGAAACCGGCCCTGGCGAACGTCAGCAGATACAGGCCGGGTGCCTGGATGCCGGCCAGCGAGAAGGACCCGTCGTCGCCGGTCTCGCGTGCTGACGCTCGGCGGGACCTTGGCGCTGGCCAGCCGCACCGCCCACGACGGGATCTTGCCGAACGCCGAACCCGCGGCCCGCAGCCCCGACGCGGTTTGCTCGTCGGTGCCGGGGGCGGGTTCGGCGCCCGCCGCGGCCGCCTCGTTCAGGCTGGTCGGCACCAGGATGACGGCAACCTGGCCGGGTTCCGGGCCGGTGACGGTGCCGCGCAGCGCCAGCCCGCCGGCAGCGCCTCCAGCGGCGCCCGCCGCACCGCCGGCACCCGCACCGCCGGCTCCCGCTCCACCGGCACCTGCACCACCGGCGGCCGCACCGCCGTCCGCCCCCGGAGTCGCCCCGGCCGTTCCGGACGGCTGCGCCGGCGCCGTCGGCCGCACCGGTCGCGGTCTCCGACGTCGACGCGCTGCTGGTGAAAAACGCCGCGATCCGCGGAATCGCGATGATGCCGAGCGCGGCCCAGACGGCGACGACCAGCACCACGGCCACCGACTTGACCAGCGAGCCACGCAGCAGCGGACGGGCCCTGACCGTGCCCTCGACCACGACCGGCGCGCCCTGACCCCGCGCCGCCAGGGCGTAGGCGTGCGCCTGCACGGTGCCGAACACGCGTGGCCGGCGCACCCGGACCCGCCCGCGCACCGTCACCGTGCGGCCGGCCGGCACGTCGATCGGATCGGACCGCAGCCGCAGCTCGATGCCCTTTCCGGCCGTCGGCCGCAGCGTGACGGCCCGGTCCTGCGGCGACGGGTTGGTGATCTGTACCCGCACCCGGCGGCCGAAGATCGCCGTCAGCTGGTCGGGCTCGACGGACAGCACCACCCGCTCCCGGCTGTCGACCGCCAGGGTGGATTCCGCCGTGCTCATCACCGGCGAGCCGTAGCCCGTCAGGTCGGTGGACTCCGCCGCGACCACGAACGGATACCGCGCGCCCATGGCGCCCGGCTCCGGTTGCACCGGCAGCTGCACCCGGGTGATCTCCCCCGGCTGCATCGGCCCGACCACGACCGGCTCTCCGACCCAGGACCGGTCCAGGCCGATGACGGTGAGCGCCACCATCGCCGGCCGTGGACCCGGGTGCCGGAGGTAGACCTCGATGACGCCGCTGACGCCGGCCCCGCAGGCGATCAGCGGCGCAACCCCGATCTCGGGTGCGGCCGGGTTGATCCCGGGTCGCGGGCTCACGGTCCACCCCCGGTGTCCGGTGGATTGGCCGGGGTTTCGGCCGGCGGCGTCTGGTCAGGCGGCGGCGTCGGTCGTCCGGCGGCGCCGGAGCCGGAGCGGACGTCGATGGGTTGGCGGCGCTGGTTGGCACCTGCGGACCGACGGTGATGTCCAGCACCGCGGCCTCGCTGGCCGCCAGCACCAGGGTCGCCGAGCCGAGCGCACCGGTGGTGGGGCTGCGCACCTCCACCACGTAGGCCTGCGGGGCGTCCACATCGGCGAACCGGTACCCGCCCTGCGGATCGGTGATGGTGCTCTGCGCGGACTGCGCCGGGTACTGCGAGGCCCGGAACAGGATCACCTCGACGCCGCCCAGTGCGGCGCCGGAGCGGTCGGTGACCGTCCCGGCGATCGAGGCCGGCGGGATCAACACCGGGTTGAAGGCGAGGTTCTGGCCGGCCACGACGGTGACGATGACGGTCGTCGGGCTGGTCCCCGGCAGGCTCGCGGACAACGTGTAGGTGCCCGGCTTCACCCCGGCGACCTGGTACGACCCGACCGCGCCCGCCGGTTGCGAGGCGCTGGTCACGGTGTAGGTGTCGACACCCGAGGTGAGCCCGACCACCGCCTCACCCACCGGGTGGGTCGACCCGTCGGCGTCCCGCTGGGACACCACGCCGGAGATCTGCGCGAACGCCGACGTCATCGCGACGGCGATGGTGTTGCCGCTCACCCCCGATCCGCTGCCCAGGTTGCCGGCCGCGTCCAGCGTCACGGCGATGGTCTGCGACTGCAGGTCGGCCCGGCTGAAGGTGACGGTGTACGTGCCGGGGATCGGCAGCCCGGCGACCGTCCACCCGCCGACCGCACCGGTCGACTGGGTCACGGTCTGCACGCTGGTCGCGCCGGACGTGACCGAGACCGCGACCCCGGGGGCGGGCGCGTCGCCCGGAATGGTGGTCACCGTGCCGGACAGCGAGCCGGCCGCCCTGGCGACGGTCAACTGCACGCCGGTGAGCTTCTGCCCGGCGGTCAGCGACAGCGTCGAGGTCTGCGTGGTGAAGCCCGGGCGAGGTCACCGTCACCGTGTAGGTGGCCGGCGTGGCCAGGCCCTGCACGGTGAACGCGCCGACGTCGCCCTCGGTCAGCGACACGGTCTCGACCTTGGTGGTCCCGGTGGTGGCGGTGACCACCGCGCCGCCGAGCGGGCCGTCCGGCCCGGTGACCGTCCCGCTGATCAGCCCGTCGCCGGTGCGCAGCCGCAGCTGAACACCGGTCCGGGATTCGCCCGCCGACAGGTCGACGCGCTGCACCCCGGTGGCGAAGCCGGGCTTGACGACGACCAGGTCGTAGACCCGGGGGGACGGAATGTCGGTGACCTCGAACTTTCCGTCCGAGCCGATCGGCACCGTCTGCAGCACCGCCCCGGCGGGTGCGTCGGTGGGCGCGGCGGCACCGGCGGGCACGGCGGCCCCGGTCGACCGCATCCTGCGGCAGGAACTCCACCGGCACCTGCACCGTGAGCACCGCGCCCGCGACGTCCGTGCCCACCACCAGCCCGGACACCGACGCCGGCAGCCCGCCCAGCGCCACCTGCAGGTCGGTGATCTGCTGCCCGACCTGCACGGTGACCGCGGTGGCGTCCGATGCCGACGCCGCCGCCGGGTACCAGATCTCCGCGAAGCCGGCCCCGGTGACCCGGAACAGGTACGAGCCGCTGGGCAGCTGGTCGATCTTCCACGTGCCGTCGGCGCCGGTGGCGGTCTGCTTGACCGGGACGGTGGTCGCGGACGCCGCGTACAGCTCCACCGTGACGCCGGCCACCGGTGCGCCGTTGGTCAGCAGCACCACCGTGCCGCCGAGCGTCGACGAACCGGCGATCGCCACCGAGTTCCGGGCGGCCGCGATCTGAATGGCCAGGTCCCGGTCCTGTGCGGACTGCCCGACCACGGCGCTCAGCGCGATGGTGATCACGGTCGCGAAGACCGTCACGGCCAGCAGCAGGCTGAGCAGGCTCAACGCGGCCCGGCTGATCCGCGGCTTCTGCAGCAGGGTTCCGGTGGCCAGCGGCTCGTCGGAGGCCAGCGGTTTGCCGGTCGGGTCGATCGGGGCTGCTGATCGGTCCGGGGCCGTTCCGTTCTGGGCTGGTTCGTTCGGGGCTGGTCCGTTCGGGGCTGGTCCGTTCGGGGCCGGCGGTGCGGCCGGTTCGGGTTTCAGGCCGATGCCGAACGCCCGCACCACCGGGGAACCGAACCATCGCCGCGGCCCGCTGGCCTTGAGCTCGCCGATCGCCTGATCACCGGGCGCCAGCGTCAGCACCTGGGGCACGAACTCGAACCGCATGACGTCCTCGGCGTCGGTGCCGGCCAACGGCGCCACAACGGTCGTATTCCCTGTGTTTTCTAAGATCACCCCGAACGTGCCCGCCCGCCCGGCGATCACCGTCATCGGCGTCAACGTCAGCCGAAGGGCCTGCTGCGGCGGCACCACCAACTCGATCTCGGCGATCGAGATCGCCTGCGGCGGCGTCAGTTCCCGCACCTGAACGGCGATCCGCCGTTCACCGGCGGCGACCCCGTGCGGAATGCGGACCAGGGCCCGGACCGTCTCCGACGCGTCCGGGAACAGCGAGAGGTTCTCCGTTTCCAGCGTCACCCAGGTCGGGTCCGCACCCAGCACCCGCAGGTGGTAGCCGCCGATCAGGTCGCCGGTGTTGTGCACCGTGACGAACACCTCGACGGCGTTGTCCTCGGTGAGCTCCACCCGTTCCGGAGTGACCTGGACGCGCACCGCTACCCGCCGTCCGGCATGACGAAGTCGACCGTCGTGTCGCCGCCGGCCGTGACCGTGGCCAGCGCCGTTTGGGACGGACCGTCGGCGACCACCGCCGAAACGGTGAACGGTCCGGCGGGCAGCTGGGAGATGACGTACCCGCCGGCCGGGGTGCCGGGTGACCCTGCGGTCGACGTCACCGGCCAGCGGTGTTGACCGTCGGTGGCGGTGATGGTCGCCCCGGCGATCGGCGCCCCGTTGGCACCGGTGACCTGTCCGGTGATCCGGCCCTGGGACGGGCTCATCGTCACGGTCAGCGGGGTCGTGCCGCCGAGCTGCACCGGGACGGTCGCCTCGGCGAAACCGGGGTGGGTGAAGGACAGCGTCAACCCGCCGCCGGCGGACAGGCCCGACAGGGTGAACGAGCCCACCGCCCCGTCGGTCAGCGTGCTGGTGGTCGGCGGGTTGGTCATGCCGCCGACGGTGACGATCGCCCCGCCGATGCCGGCGCCGTTCGGATCGACGAGTTGGCCGGTGAGGGTGCCGGTGCCGGCGGCCAGCGACAGCGTCAGATCGGCCCGCTGCTCACCGGGCCCGAGGCCGACCACGACCGTGTTCTGGCCGTAGCCGGGTGCGCTGACGGTCAGCACATAGGTGGCCGGGGTCGGCAGGTCGCCGAGCACGAACTGGCCGACCTGCCCGGTGGTCGGCGTCCCGGTGGTCACCGCGGTGCCGTCGACGGTGGTGCTGACGGTGGCCCCGCCCAGCGGAGTTGGTGCCGTCGGTGACGGTCCCGGTGATCGATCCGTTGGACGCGCTGAGCAGCACGGTCGGCTGGATCCGGGCCGCGCCGCCGTCCACCGAGGTGCTCACCACGCTGGGCAGGTAGCCGGGCGCGGCGAAGCTCAGTTCGTAGACCGCCGGCGCCGGCAGGTTCGGGAATCGAGTAGGCGTTGACGCCGTCGGTCGTGGTGGTGGCGACGTCCTGACCGGCGGTGGCGCCCTGGGTGGCCCGGACGGTGACGGTGGTGACCACGGGCGCCAGCGCGTCGCCGGGGTCGACGGTGCCGGTGATCGAGCCGGGCTTTCCGGTGATCACCACGTCCTTCCCGGTGGTGACCGCGTCCACGGTGGCGGGCACGGCGGCGGCGCCGGTCTGGTCCGGGGCGCCCGGGTACCAGGTCGGGTCGAACCCGTCGGCGGAGAACCTGAGCACGTAGTCGGTCGGGAACAGGCCCGCCAGCTGGTAGGAGCCGTCGGCCTGGGTGGCGCCGGAGGCGGCGATCTGCAGGGCTCCGGTGGCGTCCGGGCGGAGCGCGTCGACCAGGATCCGGCCGACCGGCTCGCCGCTGCTGGCCGCACGGACGGTGCCGGTGATGGTGCCGCCCAGGCCGGCCGGCATCGTCCCGTCCTTGGGCAGTGCGCCCGGTGGCGGCGGGCCGGGCGGCGGCGGCCCGGCCGGTGCCGCCGGGGCGGTGGGCTCGGCGCCGGACGCTGGGGTCGGCGCGCGGGCGGCCGGCCGGTGCGCGGCGGCGTCGGTCGCGGGGGCGCTGCGCCGGTCGCCGGTGCGGCGGCGCCGGCCGCCGGTGCCGCTGCGCCGGTCGCCGGCGCGGCGCCGTCGCTGGCCGGCGCCGCCTGGGCGTCCTGGGTGGTTTCCGCCGAGACGGTGACGACGCTGAACGACAACGGCGCGACCTTGGTGGGTGGTTCGGTGGCGAACACCTGCTTCAGCCCGAACAGGAACACGGTGGCCCACAGCGCGATGATGGCGAGCAGGATCAGCGCGGTCAGCATGCCCCTGGTCAGCCAGGGACGCTGCCGCAGGGTGACGGTGATCGACTGCGCGTCCGGGCCGGCCCGTCCCGGAGCATCGTCGTCGGCGAGTCGCGGGCGCGGCGCGGCGACTGGCGGCGGCATCGGCGACGGGCGCATCGAACGCCGGCGGTCGCCACGGCGGGCGCGGCCGTCGTCACGGCGGCCGTCACGGTCGCCGGCCGGTCGATCTCGGAGCCGAGCAGCATCCGGGGGCCGCGGATCTGCAGCAGCACGTCCCGCGAACGGCCGGGCTCGACGGTCAACCGGCCCGGCTCGAAGGTGATCTCCAGGGCCTTCTCCGGGTCGACGGCGCTGAGCGTCACGTCGAGGACGACGTTGCCGTCGTTGGTGACGGTCAGCACGAACCGCCCCGTCCGGTGCGCGCGGGCCACCCGCGGCCGGGGGAAGAGTCCGAACGCCGCCTGCGGCGACACCAGCAGGTCGAGGTCGAGATACTCCGGATCCGTCTCGGGCTGCCGGGAATGCACCTCGACGGTGAGCGGGTGGCGACCGGCAGGGAACGCCGACGGCAGCCCGAGGCTCACCGTCATCCGCCCGGTGGCCTCCGGGAACAGCGCCAGCACAGGCGGTTTCGTGGTGACCTGACGCTCGGGCAGGCCGACCACCCGGGCCGTGATGCCGTCGATCACGGCGCCGGTGTTGATCACATCCAGGACGATGTCCGCCGACGACCCGGGAGCCAGATCGACCAGGGTGGAGTCCGCGCTGACCCGCACGCCGATCAGCCGCCCGGTCGTGCGACGGGGGCAACCATGGCTGCCACCCGCTCGCACAAGGGGCGGCAACTCGACGAACGGCAGCGCGTCGCCGGCCGTGGTGGCGATGAGCTCGAAGGACGGCTTGATCGCGCCGCCCACCGTCGCCCAGACGTCCTTGGCCCTGGTGTTGTCGTACGGCGCGATCGCCAACTGGACCGCGGCGGTCAGTTCCATCGGGAGATGCTCGGCCGGCAGCACCTGGGAATCGATCAGGCAGCCGAGCGCGTCGCCGAGCAGCTGATGCTCGTCCCGGACCACCCCGGCCCAGGCGGAGACCAGGTAGTGCAATTCCAGCATCGGGATCGGATTGCGCCGCTGCTTCCGCCCGTCAACCACCCGATCGGTCGCGGGCCTGGGCTGTTGGGTGGACCGGCCGACGCCGAACAGGAACAGGTTGACGGTGATCCGGCTGAGCTGAGCAGACCAGGTGCCGGACGGCGATTCGAAGGAGATGTCACCCAACGTGGCCGGCAACGGCAGTCGTTCCCGCAACAGCGCCTCGAGGCCGGTGTCGATCGTCGGGATGATCATGCCGGGATCGGCACCTTCGTGCGTCGACGATGCGTCGATGATGGCGCGCAACGTCATTGGGCTCCCCGAATTCGCTCCGGTGCCTGCGCGCCACGCAATTGTGCCCGGCGCGGGCGGCGCCGGATCTCCGGCAGTACGGGTCCCAGCCCATCACCCGCCGGTTCGGGTCGGCATCGGGCGATCGCCCTATGTTGGCTCTGCCCGTTTCGGTCGGCGGAACGTCAGATGTCTGTCAAGGCCGGCAGACAGCACTCTGTACGTGGCGCCGGCCGACTCCGACCGTCGCGGGCGACTCAGCCGCGCATCGACCACCGGCGGATCGTCGATCGGCGCAGCTCCGCGCCCGGCAACCGCAGACTGCGCAGCACGGTGTCGGCCATCGCGTCCGCCTGGGCCTCCGCCGGGTCCGCGGCGTGCCCGACGGTCAGCCCGCTGCCACCGCCGCCGGTCCCCGCCGACTGCTGGGCGACGTGCGCCAGCTCGTGCGCCAGCAGTCGCTGGCCGGGGCCGGTGGTCGGCGCGTAGCTGCCGCGGGAGAAGTAGATGTCCGATCCGAGCGTGAACGCGGTGGCCTGCAGTTGCCGGGTGAGGCCGTCGGCCTCCGCGTCGGCGTGCACCCGGACGTGATCCAGCGGGGTGCCGAATCCCGCCTCCATCCGCCGGGTCACCCCCTCCGGCAGGGATGCGCCGGAACCACGCCGCCGGGTCAGGATCGATCCGGGTTTCGGCCGGCACGGCCGTCCCGCCGAGCACGTCATCGGGATCGGTGCCGCGGTGGCTGCGGCCCGAGCAGGCCGGCAACGGGCACCGGGGAGAACGAATCCGTGGCGAAGGCGGCCGGCGGGCTGGGCACGGCGACGGGCTGCTGGCTCAGCCCTTTCCCGATCCTCGACCAGGCTTTTCACGCTCATCGCCGTTCCCCTTGGAATCCACCGGCCGGAACCCGGCGCCCGAGCTTGGAGTATTCACCGATGGTGGCCGCGATGACGTGCCGCATTCCCGGCCTACTACCTTCGATGGCCGCGTCATACCCGGCCGCCACCACGATGTTCCTGATATCGCCGCCGGTCAACTCCACGGCCGCGGCCAGCTGGTCGGCGTCGATCGGATCGGCCGGATCCGGTGCGCCCAGCCGGGCGAGATGGCTGCGCCACAGCCGGCTGCGGGTCGGCACATCGGGGTCCGGGAAATGCACGATGAAGCTCAGCCGACGGCTGAATGCCGGGTCCAGATTGCCGCGCAGATTGGTGGCCAGGATGGTGATCCCGTCGAATTGCTCCATCCGCTGCAAGAGGTAGGCAACCTCCTGGTTGGCGTAACGGTCGTGGCTGTCCTTGACCTCGGAACGGCGCCCGAACAGCGCGTCGGCCTCGTCGAAGAACAACACCACGTTCAGGCTCTCCGCCTGATGGAAGACGCGCTCCAGGTTCTTCTGGGTCTCCCCGATGTACTTGTCGACGATGGCGGCCAGGTCGACCCGCATGATGTCGAGTCCGAGCTCGGCGGCCACCACGTGCGCGGCGAGCGTCTTTCCGGTGCCGGGGCTGCCGCTGAACAGTGCGGTGATGCCGCGTCCGGAGCCGCCGGCCTCGAGCAGCAACCCGTCGGCCACCAATTGCTCCCGGTGCCGGGCCCAACCGACCAATCGATGCACGGACTCGTTCACCGCGTCGGGCAGCACCAGATCGGCGAAGCTCACCCCCGGCCCGGCCGCCGGGGTCGGCCGATCCGGTGACCCGCCGGACGCAGTCCCGGATCAGCTCGGCCGTCATGGGCGTCCCGGAAGCGGACGCCAGCAGTTGCGCGTACCGCGCGGTCTGGGCCAACGTGTCCGGCGACAACCGCAGCCCCGTCAGCGCCCCGTCCGGCACCGACTCGCCCGTCATGGCCAGCCACAGCAGGTCCCGGTGCGGCGCGTCGAGCTGGGGAGCGTCGATCAGCAACGGGCTCAGCAGCGGCGCCCAGCCGCCGTCCCACGGCAGTCGACTCGCCGCGATCACCGGGATGACGGGGTTCGACAGCATCGCCAGCGCGCCGCCGCCCGCCTGGGCCAACCGCTCCGCGCCGTCCAGCAGCAGCACCCGGCCCTGCAGGGCGGCCTCCCGGACCGCGACTCGCAGGAACGATCGACCGTCCGCGCGCGGGTGGCACCTCGACCGCGAGGGCCCGGACGCCGATCTCGCGCAAGCGCCCCGGCGGCCATGCATATCCCGGCGGAACCGATCGGCGCGTGGATCCAGACCAGCCCGACGCCGCCTTCGAGTGCGTCGGCAACCTGCCGGCTACCGGGCAGCAGCAGCGGGACCGGGTCCAGCAGCAACTCCGCGAGGTCGGGTTCGGGTGTGTTGTTGCCCTGCAGATGCGCGATCACCCGGTCCGGGCAACTGAGCTCCCGCGACAGCCACGGCTGCGTGGTGGACACGTCCAGCAGCGCGCCGCGCCGGAGCTCGCTCGATGCACCCAATCGCCCGCTGGCCTGGCCGGACATGCTGGAGACGCCGGCGAGTTCCAGCGCCAGCCCGATGCTGGGGCGGGCCGGTCCCGAGCCGCCGCGCAGGATGCCGTAGGCCAGTGCGATGTTGGCGTCCAGGTCGGTGGCCACGGCGATCAGCAGCAGGTCGAGGTCGAGCGAGTCCAGCCCGTACACCTCGCCCAACCGGCCGAGGATGTCGTCGTCCTCGCCCGCGACCTGATGGTCCTGCTGCAGCACGGCCACCGTGGTGTCGAGCTGACCGAGCAGCGCCGGATCCATGCCGCGGCGGCGATCGGCCGCGGCGGCCAGCCGCTTCACCAGGTCGATCAGCCGCGTTTGCATCCTCGCCCCCACCGTGTCGGGACGCGGACCATCGCCCGCGGTCGGGTTCATCATGGCTGCCGGCCGCGGGCCGCGGCATCGGGCGAGTGCCCTATCGCGCTGCAGAGCAGGCGCGACCCACCCTGCTGCGTATCACCGCCCGCTCGGCCATCATCGTGAAGGATCCGGCCCTGCACCGACGGATCCTTCACGCTTCCGCAAAGCCGTGCAGACAGCAAAACGGGGCGGACCCGTATGGGTCCGCCCCGGTGCTGCTGTGCAGAAGCCTTGCAGCGCCAGAACGTTTCAGCGCAAGACTACTTGACGGTGGCCTTGGCGCCGGCGTCTTCCAGCTTCTGCCTTGGCGGCCTCGGCGGCCTCCTTGGTGGCCTTCTCCAGGATGGCCTTGGGGGCGGCGTCGACGAGGTCCTTGGCTTCCTTCAGGCCGAGCCCGGAGACGAGCTCGCGAACGGCCTTGATGACCTGGACCTTCTTCTCGCCGGCCGATTCGAGGATGACGTCGAACTCGTCCTGCTCCTCGACGACCTCGGCGGCGGCGGCCGGACCGGCCGGGCCGGCCACGGCGACCGGGGCGGCCGCGGTGACGCCGAAGGTGTCTTCGAACTGCTTCACGAACTCCGACAGCTCGATGAGGGTGAGCTCCTTGAAAGCGTCGAGCAACTCGTCGGTGGTCAGCTTCGCCATGATGGGCGTCCTTTCACATCTGTTGCCCGGCCGCAGTTTTCGCGGCATGACGGGCGGGATATCTGGTGGGGGTAGATCGGTCCAGGTTGGCTGAGCCGACCGTGGTGCTGGTCGGATCAGGCCTGCTCGGCCTGCTCCTCGGTGACTGGCTCGGTACCTTCGGCAACAACTTCCTCGGCGAGCTCTTCGGCAACTGCCTCGATGACCTCGATATCCTCGGCGGCTGCCTCGATGGCAACCACCTCGGCGACGGCGGCCTCGGCCAGCACCTCTTCGGCTGCGGCCTCGTCCGGAGCCTCGGCGATGGCCTCCTCGGCCACCTCCTCGATGACGGCGATCTCTTCCGCCAACTCCACCGCCACAGCCTCTTCGGCGATCGACCTCGGCGACGGCGATCTCTTCGACCGCCTCCACCTCGGCTTCAACCTGGGCAGCCTCAACGGCAGCTTCGGCGGCCTCCGCGGCGGCGCCTTCGGCGGTGATGATCTCCTTGGCGACCTCGTCGGCCTCTTCCGTGACGACCGCCTCGGCGGCAGCCACCACGGCGGCGTCATCGGCACTCTCGGCAGCCGGTGCTGCCTCGAGGACCTCACCGTCGGCGATCCGCTTGTCCTGCAGGGCCGCGGCCAGCCGCGCCACCTGCGAGGGCAGGGCGTTGAAGACGTAGGCGGCCTTGGTCAGCGTGGCCAGCATGGCGCCGGCCATCTTGGCCAGCAGCACGTCGCGCGACTCCAGGTCGGCGAGCTTGGAGACCTCGCCGGGCTCGATCTTGCGACCGTCGAGCAGCCCGCCCTTGATCACCAGCAGCGGGTGCGTCTTGGCGAAGTCGCGCAGCGCCTTCGCCGCGTCGACCGGCTCGCCGCCGATGAACGCCACCGCTGTCGGACCGACGAACATGTCGTCCAGCCCGGTGACCCCGGCATCGGCGGCTGCCCGCTTGACCAGGGTGTTCTTTGCGACGGTGTAGGCGGTGTCCTTGCCAAGGGACCGGCGCAGCTCGGTGAGCTGCGCCATGGTCAGACCGCGGTACTCGGTGACCACCGCGGCGCTGGAACTACGGAACTTGTCCGTGATCTCGGCGACCGTTGCAACCTTGTCGGCCTTCGGCATGCGTCGCCTCCTTCCTGACATCTACGTCGTATCGGTGCGGCAACTGCCGGCACCGTCCACCGGATGCGTCGGGCGGGTGGCTCGATGAGCTGCTCGCACGCCCGGGAAATGACGAACGCCCCATGCGCATGGGCACGGGGCGTGAGAGTGCAGCCCGAGAAATCGGGCGGCCGGTCTGACCTCGTCCTCCTGCGCGGGCCGTCCGGAACTTCCCGGAACCTTCACCCGCGCTGTGGTTGAGACAGGCAGGAGCCGACGGTCTTCGGTGGATCAGTGACCAGCGTACGGGACGGAATCGACCGGGACCAAATCGCGGCGGCCGCAACCGGTCGAACCCCACGAAACGACTGAACCGCCACGACCCCTGACGGTCGGTGGCGGTTCGGTGTCGCTGTCGGACATCGAGCGGGCCGGTCAGACCTCTTCGGTCTCCAGCAGGTTCCGCTGCCGCGTCGGGTCGACGAAGATGCCGGGGCCCATCGTGGTGGCGAAGGCGATCCGCTTCAGGTACCGGCCCTTGGCCGCGGCCGGCTTCGCCCGCAGCACCTCGTCCAGCGCGGCGGCGTAGTTCTCCACCAGCTTCTCGGTCGGGAACGACACCTTGCCGATCACCAGGTGCAGGTTCGCTGCCTTGTCGACCCGGTAGTTGATCTTGCCGCCCTTGATGTCGGCGACGGCCTTGGCCACGTCCGGGGTGACGGTGCCGGTCTTCGGGTTCGGCATCAGGCCACGCGGCCCGAGGATGCGGGCGATCCGGCCGACCTTGGCCATCTGGTCGGGGGTCGCGATCGCGGCGTCGAAGTCGAGCCAGCCACCCTGGATGCGGGCGATCAGATCGTCGGAGCCGACGGCGTCCGCACCGGCGGCCTCGGCCTCGGTGGCCTTGTCGCCGACCGCGAACACGATCACCCGGGCGGTCTTACCGGTGCCGTGCGGCAGGTAGACGGTGCCGCGGACCATCTGGTCGGCCTTGCGCGGGTCGACACCGAGGCGCATGGCGACCTCGACGGTGGCGTCCATCTTGGTGGGGGACGTCTTCTTGGCCAGTTCCGCCGCCTCGAGCGGGGAGTACAGCTTCTCCCGGTCGACGAGTTCGGCGGCCTGCCGGTAAGCCTTGCTGCGCTTCATTTTCTATCTCCTGGTGCTGTGATGCGACGGAGCGTTTTCGCTCCGACGCGGAGGTCGTGGTTGCCGCGGGCCGCGCTCGGCCCTCCCACTGGTGACTGACTGTCGCAACTCGTACAACAAATCAGTCGGTGATGGTAATCCCCATCGACCGGGCGGTGCCGGCGATGATCTTCGATGCGGCATCGATGTCGTTGGCGTTCAGGTCGACCTGCTTGAGCGTCGCGATCTCGCGGAGCTGGGCGGCGGACACCGACGCGACCTTGGTCGTGTGCGGGGTTCCGGATCCCTTCTCCACGCCGGCGGCCTTGAGCAGCAACCGGGCGGCGGGCGGCGTCTTCAGCTTGAAGTCGAACGACCGGTCCTCGTAGATGGAGATCTCCACCGGCACGACGTCGCCGCGCTGCGACTCGGTCGCGGCGTTGTAGGCCTTGCAGAACTCCATGATGTTGACGCCGTGCTGGCCGAGCGCCGGGCCGACCGGCGGGGCCGGGTTGGCCATGCCGGCCTTGATCTGCAGCTTGACGATGGCTGCGAGTTTCTTCTTCTTCGGGGGCATTTCGCTGTGCTTCTTTCCTGTTAGTACGGACCCGGGTTGTCAGGGACCCGGCGGGCTTGATCAGATCTTGGCGACCTGGGTGAACGACAGCTCGACGGGCGTCTCGCGGCCGAAGATCGAGACCAGCACCTTGAGCTTCTGGGCGTCGGCGTTGACCTCGTTGATGGTCGCCGGCAACGTGGCGAACGGCCCGTCCATGACGGTGACCGACTCGCCGACCGAGAAGTCGACCTCGGTGCGGGTCGGCGCGGCACCGCCGGTGGTGGCGACCGCCGCGGACTTGCGCGGGGCCGCCGGGGTGAGGATCTTGACGACCTCGTCGATCGACAGCGCGGACGGCCGCTGCGCGGTCGCGCCGACGAACCCGGTGACGCCCGGGGTGTTCCGCACGGCGCTCCAGGATCCGTCGGTCAGATCCATCCGGACCAGGATGTAGCCGGGGTAGACCTTGCGCTGGACCTGCTTGCGCTGGCCGTTCTTGATCTCGGTGACCTCTTCGGTCGGGACCTCGATCTGGAAGATGTACTCCTCCATGTCCAGCGACTTGATCCGGGTCTCGAGGTTGGTCTTGACCTTGTTCTCGTAGCCGGCGTAGGAGTGCACGACATACCAGTCACCGGCGGCCCGCTTGAGCGCGGACCGCAGTTCCTCGGCGGGGTCGAGCACCTCCTCGACCTCGGCCACGGCCGGCTCCGACGCAGCGGCGTCGCTCGTCAGCGTCAGCGTCAGCGTACGACGGAATCGTCGGTGTCGGCTGCGACCTCGCCGTCGAGGCTCTCTTCGACAGCCTCGATCGCGTCTTCGATCTCGGCGGTCTCGGCGTCGACGTCGTGGTCGACGCCGTCGTCGGTGGATTCCGACGCGGTGGCGAGAATGGTCTCGTCGCCGTCCGTCAGAACGAGGCTGCTCAGCGGCTCCTCGTCAGGGGATTCGACGTGGCTCGACACGGTTGTGCTCGCTTCCTGGTACTTGGTTCTCGGTGTAATGATCAAACCGGGCTCAGGTCATGACTGCGCCGGCCCTTGATGCGGTGATTGTTGACAGGTGTTTCGGTCGTGCGAGCCTCGGCGTCAGCCGAAGACCGCCAGCACGCCCTTGGCGAAGAGCAGGTCGAGCACCCCGACCAGCGCGACCATGAACGACACGAAGACGATCACCACGATGGTGTAGGTGACCATCTGGTTGCGGGTCGGCCAGATGACCTTCCGCAGCTCGGCAACCACCTCACGCAGGAACCGGCCGAACCGGGCGAACATGTTCGGACGCTTGACGGTGGTCGCCGCCGCCCGCTTGGGGGTGGCCGCACCCTTCGCCTCGGAGATTCCGGCGCGGGCGGCCGATCGCCTGGCCGCGGCCCGGGCCGACCCGGGCGACACGGTGCCAGAGCTGCCCAGCGCGGCGATATCGGTGCCGGCTGCGTTCGCGTCGGCCTCACCACTCGCTGCGGATCCGTCGTCGTCCGCGGCGTCCGAGCCGGCCGACGTTTCATCCGACGGTGGCGCGGCCCGCGGCTTGTCGCGACCGTCGGTCGACCCGGCGCGCGCCCGCGCGTCGCCGACCCGGCGGCGTCGGCCGGCGCCTGCGCAGCCTCGTCCGACGGGGCGGCAACGACGGGCTCCTGCCCGTCCTCCGACACCCCGTCGTGATCGTTGCTCACTCGTTTACGTCCTCACGTCCTTGTTGCTGACCTCCGGCGCTTGACCACCAGGGACCTGCTATCCGTTCGAAGTACTGCAGGGGCGACAGGAATTGAACCTGCAACCTGCGGTGTTGGAGACCGCTGCTCTGCCAATTGAGCTACGCCCCTTTGGACACCCCGGTGGCCGGTCGACCCGATCCACCGCAGCAGCCAGCAGAACCCCTCTCGCAAGTCCGGGATGTGGCCTCCGGCCCGACACGCGGGCAAGCGACATCACACCCCAGAACGACCAGTGTAGGCCACCGGACGCCAAGCCGACGAACTCCGCACCCTGGTGCCCCGGACGCCCGTCGGGCCACGACGACCCGGATCACCTTCCGCGGCACTGCGTGCCACGATGGCAGCATGAGTATCCACGCACCGGAAGGCACCGTCGCCGACTTCAGCACCGCCCCCGCCGCAGCCGACCCGGGGCCGGATCTCGGCCCGGATCGGCGGCATCGCGGAATCGGCCACCCTCGCCGTCGACGCCAAGTCGAAGGCCCTCAAGGCGGCCGGCCGGCCGGTCATCGGGTTCGGCGCCGGCGAGCCCGACTTCCCGACGCCGGACTACATCGTCGCGGCCGCCGCGGCCGCCTGCGCGGTGGTCGCCAATCACCGGTACACCCCGGCCGCCGGCCTGCCCGCGCTGCGCAAGGCGGTGGCCGACAAGACGCTGCGGGATTCCGGCTACCAGGTGACGCCCGACCAGGTGCTGATCACCAACGGCGGCAAGCAGGCCGTCTACCAGGCGTTCGCGACGCTGCTCGACCCGGGCGACGAGGTGCTGCTGCCGGCCCCGTACTGGACCACCTACCCGGAGGCGGTTTCGCTGGCCGGCGGCGTCAGCGTGCCGATCGTCGCCGACGAGACCGCCGGCTACCTGGTCAGCATCGATCAGCTGGAGGCCGCGCTGACCCCGCGGACCAAGGTGCTGCTGTTCTGCTCGCCCTCGAACCCGACCGGCGCGGTGTATCCACCCGAGCAGGTCGCGGCGATCGGCCGGTGGGCGGCGGCGAACGGGATCTGGGTGATCACCGACGAGATCTACGAGCATCTGGTGTACGGCGGCGCGCAGCACGTCTCGATGCCGGTGGTCGCGCCGGAGATCGCCGACCGCTGCATCGTGGTCAATGGGGTGGCCAAGACCTACGCGATGACCGGCTGGCGGGTCGGCTGGATGATCGGGCCGAAGGACGTCATCAAGGCCGCGACGAACCTGCAGTCGCACCTGACGTCCAACGTCTGCAACGTGGCCCAGCAGGCGGCGTTGACGGCCGTCAGCGGGTCGCTGGACGCCGTCGCCGACATGCGCTCCGCGTTCGACCGGCGGCGCGGGCTGATCGTCGGCCTGCTGGACGCCATCCCCGGCGTCAGCTGCCCGGAACCGGAGGGTGCGTTCTACGCCTACCCGTCGGTGACCGGGCTGATCGGCAAGTCCTTCGACGGGGTGCGGCCGGCGTCATCGGCCGAGTTGGCCACGCTGGTGCTGGAGAAGGCCGAGGTCGCCGTGGTTCCGGGCGAGGCGTTCGGCACCCCCGGCTACTTCCGGCTGTCCTACGCGCTGGGCGACGACGACCTGGTCACCGGAGTGACCCGGATGGCCGAGTTCCTGGCGACGGCCAAGGACTGAGCGAAGCAGGCGGGTCCCGGACGTTCCCACCCGCATCGAGTGGGAACCCGGCGACCGGCCCGCCGGTCAGCGAGCCAGCGTCACCGTGGCGCGGGCCTTGCCCAGCACCGTCTGGCCGTTGAACTTCGAGGTGATGTCGATCCGGGCGGTGCCCGCCTCCGGGTCGAGCGCGCCGACGACGGCGCTCACCTGCACCTCGGCGCCCTGGTCGTCGTCGGCGACGACGACGGGGCGGGTGAACCGGACCTCGTACTGCTTGACCCGGCCGGGGTCGCCGAGCCAGTCGGTGACGATGCGCAGCGCGGATGCCATCGTGAACATGCCGTGCGCGATGACGTCCGGCAGCCCGACATCGACCGCGACCCGCTGGTTCCAGTGGATCGCGTTGAAGTCGCCCGCCGCGCCGGCGTACTGCACCAGCTGCTTGCGGGTCACCCGGTAGGTCAGCGGCGGCAGGGCGTCGCCGACCGTCAGCTCCGCCAGCGTGGGCGTCATCCGGTGCCCCTGGCGACCAGGGTGCCGTACGCCGTGACAGACCGGGTTGCCCTCCGGGTCGGTCACCTCGGTGCGCAGGCTGATCAGGTCGTTACCGCCGAGCACGCGGACCTGATCGACGTACGGGGTGGACGACAGCTCGTCGCCGGCCACGATCGGCCGGTGCCAGACGAAGCGCTGGTCGCCGTGCACCACGACGTCGAAGTTCAGGCCGAGCCGCGGGTCGAACAGCAGCTTGTCCTGCGCCTTCATGATCACCGCGATGGCGAACGTCGGCGGGGCGACCAGGTCGGGATAGCCCGCCGCCCGCGCCGCATCGCGGTCGCGGTACAGCGGATTGTCGTCGCCGATGGCCCTGGCGAACTCCCGGATCTTCTCGACGCCGACGCAGAACGCCTCGTCATACGGGAATGCCTTGCCGACGAACTCGGGATTCAGCGCCATTGCGCAGCGCCGGAGTTAGCGGGTTTCCTTGTGCTTACGGTGGCAGCCGCAGTTCGGGCAGAACTTCTTGATCTCCAGCCGATCCGGGTCGTTACGCCGGTTCTTCCGGGTGATGTAGTTGCGGTGCTTACACTCTTCGCACGCCAAGGTGATCTTGGGGCGCACATCGGTGGCGGCCACGGTAGCTGCCTCTTTCTCGTTGCAGGTGCTCGGACGGTCGGCAGGTGTTCGCCGTCCGCATCGGACTGCCGCTGCTGGAGCGGCTGGGTAGCGGTGGCCGGACTTGAACCGGCGACACAGCGATTATGAGCCGCTTGCTCTGCCAGCTGAGCTACACCGCCTTGCGGGCCAAAACCCTGAAGGCAAACCACCCGGGAAGGAAAACGACCGGACCGGTCGGGTTGTTCCCCCGCCCGACTGGCCGCTATCCGAGCCCCTTTACGGAATCGAACCGTAGACCTTCTCCTTACCATGGAGACGCTCTGCCGACTGAGCTAAAGGGGCAACCACCGCCTGCGGTACATGATCGGATTCGGCCGAACCCGCCCGCTGACAGCCTGGGCAACTCTACCCCAGCAGGGCGAATGCACGAAAACGAGCGAACCCGGCCGCCTTGGCGACTGCGCGGTCAGCTCATCATTCGCAGCACGTGCGTGGTGGAGGACGGGTCGTAGATGCTGACGGTCCTGGCCTGCAGCCACGCCTCGAAGCGATCCAGCGGCATCGGCCGGGCGATCAGGAAACCCTGCGCCTGGTCGCACTTCATTTCCCGCAGGGCGTCCCTGGCGGCCTCCTCCTCGACCCCCTCGGCGACCACCGAGAGGTCGAGGGAGTGCCCCAGGTCGACGATGGCTCGAACGATCGCCAGGTCGGAGAGGTCGGTGCCCATGCCCTGGACGAACGACCTGTCGATCTTGATCTCGTCGATCGGCAGCCGGCGGAGGTAGGCCAGCGACGAGTAGCCCGTGCCGAAGTCGTCCACCGACAGGTGGACACCCATCGCGTGCAGTTCCTGCAGCACCGGTAGCGAGTGCTCCGGATCGGTCATCACGCTGGACTCGGTGATCTCCAGAGGTCAGCAGCTCGGCCGGCACGCCGCGGAGCGCCAAGGCGTCCGCGACCTTGGCCGGGAAGTTCTCCGCGAGCAGGTTCCGCACCGACAGGTTGACGGCGGCCGTGATGTAGATGCCCTGCTTGGTCCATTCCCGCAGCTGCTGCAGCACGATGTCCAGCACGTGGCCCAGCAGGATGTCGATGGAGCCGGTTGCCTCGATGGCCTCGACGAACTCGGCCGGTGAGACCAGCCCGAACTCCGGGTGCATCCATCTGACCAACGCCTCGACGCCGACCAGCTCGCGTTGCGCGAGGTCAACCTTGGGCTGGTAGTGCACGATGATCCGGCCCTGCTCGACCGCCTGCCGGAACTGGGTGACCAGCTGAAAACGACGGCGGTAGACCTCACCCATGCTGGGCCGGTAGATCTGCAGCTGCTCGGACTTGCTCTTCGCGGCCAGCATTGCCATCTCGGCACGCTGCAGCAGGGTGCTCGGGTCCAGACTGTTGTCCCCGCCGACATCGACGGTCCCGCCCGGCACGAACGCGATGCCCACCACCGCCTGCGGGTCAACCTCGATGCCGTCCAGCGAGTAGGCCCGGCCGACGGTGGCCAGGATCTCGGTGCCCAACGCGGTCAGCTCGGCCTCGGACATCGCGCCGACCAGCACGGCGAACCGATCCGCCTCGATCCGGGCGACCGGTCGGGAGTCGCCGACCAGTGCCACCAGTCGTTCGCCGGCCATTCGCAGCAGCCGCTCGCCGCGGTCGTGCCCGAGCGCATTGTTGACCTGGGACAGCACGTCCAACTCGACCAGCAGGATCGCGCCACCCCAGCCCTGGGTGATCGCCGCCTGGCCTTCGACGTGCAGGCCGAGCCGGTTGCGCAGTCCCGTGATCGCGTCGTGATAGGCCTCGTGGCGCAGGGATTCCAAGCAGCCGCAGGTTGTCCAGCGCGGTCGCGACGTGGCCGCTGAGCGTCTCCAGCAGCTGGAGGTCCTCGTCCCGGAACCGGCCCCACCTGCTCAGCCGGTCGCGCACCTCGAGGTAGCCGCGGTCCCGGTCACCGGATTGCAGCGGGACGACCAGCACGTCCCAGGACCTGCGCTCGGCCAGCGCGGCCAGCACCTCGGGGTTCGGGCTTCGATCGGTCGACGCCCGCGCCCGCCCGGTGATCCGGGCCATGGTCAGCAGCGGGTCGTCCTCCTGCATGGGTGGTTCGTCCAGCACGCCCTCCGGGCCGATGGCCAGGGTCCGCAGGGCGCTCTCGCCGTCGTTCAGCCGCAGCACCGCGACCTCGGCGTTGAGCTGATCTCGGACCTGCTCGAGCACGCCACGCCAGTCGTCGATGGCGGAGCCGACGTTGGTCACCTGCCGGCCGAAGCTGTACATCCTGGTCAGGTCGGCGTGCTGGCGGAGAAACAGGAAATAGGTGCGGTAAATGACGCCGAGCACCGCGGCCAGTGCGATGCAGACGATGGGCCCGTAGGGCCAGGGCTGCCAGACGGTGTACCCGGCCAACGCAAACGTGACGATCGCGGCGGCGGACAGCATCGACCGCCCGATCACCCGAAGCAGCGGCTCGGCAGGACCCAACAGCCGGTAGGTCAGCCCGACGGCCACCGCCGACATCAACGCACCGGCGAGCACACCGAGCGCCACGCCCAGGTACTTGATGCCGGTCGGGCTGTCCGGATCGCTGATCAGGTTCATGACCAGTGCCGCGGTGCCGGTCTCGACAGTGATGAACGACAGGTTGACGGCGATGTTGCGCCAGCTGTCCCGGCGAATCAGGAAAACCAACGCACCGGCCGCAACGTGGGTCAATCCCACCGTCCACGCCGGCAGCAGCAAAAGGCCCAGCACCATCGGCAGTTCCGACCCGCTGACCAGCAGCGTTTCCCGCCGGACCTCGATCTGCAGCGGGAACAACTCGCCGGCGAGAAAAGCAGCCAGCAGGATGGCGGCGCCCAGCAACAGCGCCTCAGGCGGCATTTCTTGCGACTCGAGCCGCAGCACGATCAGCCAGATCGGCACGGACACGCCGAACATCAGGGCAGCGACCACCGGGAAGACCTGGCTGCCCGTGTAGTTCCGGCGAGGCTTTTCCGGGACGTCGACTTCGGTCGTCATAGCGAACGCCCCCTCACCCGGAGGGATCGCATTCGGGGGATGCGCGGGCACGGCCCATCACATGCCAAACGACAAACATCCCCGATCACCTACGGAGCGTAGCGCTTTTGGTGCCAAGTTGGGAATGTTCCTTGCAAAGGAGTTGGCCCTGTGCTGCACATTCCTGGCGAAAGAGTGACTAGGCGTGCCCGCGCCCCACCCTGAGTGGTCTTACTGAGCAATTTGTCGGATCTATCCGGATCAATGACGCCGACCTTGCTCCGAACGCGCTCGCCAGGTCATTTCCAGTAAAAAACATCAGCGGGTCTCCCGTGAGGGAAACCCGCTGATGCACCGCCGATGTGGCAGGTGAGGGATTCGAACCCCCGTAGGCAATGCCGGCTGATTTACAGTCAGCTCCCTTTGGCCACTCGGGCAACCTGCCGTGACGCCCGGTGGAACTTGGCGCTGGCACAGCCTACAAGGCGCGCGGCACGGGACCCAATCGGTGCCGCGAGATACCGGCCACGCTCCCGTCGTGGCAGGCTCAACGCTGGTCGGGCCGCACTTGCCAGACCTGTTCCGGAGATGACAAGGAGACAACTGTGGCTGACGCCTCGTTCGACATCGTGAGCAAGGTCGACCACCAGGAGGCCGACAACGCCCTCAATCAGGCCGGCAAGGAGTTGTCGCAGCGATTCGATTTCCGCGGCACGGACACCACCATCGTCTGGGCGGGCGAGGACGGCGTGACCATCACCTCGTCGACCGAGGAACGCTGCGTGGCCGCCATCGAGGTGTTCAAGGACAAGCTGATCAAGCGCGGCATCTCGCTGCGGGCCTTCGAGGTCGGCGAGCCGTCCGCATCCGGAAAGACTTACAAGGTCACCGGTTCCTTCGTGCAGGGCATCGCATCGGACAAGGCCAAGGTGATCACCAAGAAGATCCGGGACGCCGGGCTGAAGGGCGTCAACGCGCAGATCCAGGGTGATCAGCTGCGGGTGTCGGGCAAGAAGCGGGACGACCTGCAGGCCGTGATCGCGCTGCTCAAGGACGCCGACCTGGACATCGCCCTGCAGTTCACGAACTACCGGTAACGGGGTGCGTCGGGCTCGTGGGTCGACATGCGTCGCGGACTGACCTTCGGCGCAGCCGCCTACCTGATCTGGGGCTTGTTCCCGCTGTACTTCCCGCTGCTGGAGCCGGCCGGGGCGCTGGAGATCCTGGCGCAACGGATGGTCTGGTCGCTGGTGGTGTCGTCCATCGTGCTGACGGTGGTCGGCGGGTGGACGGCGATCCGCAGGATGCCGGCGCGGGTCTGGGCGCTGGTGCTGGCCGGCGCCGTGCTGATCGCAGTGAACTGGGGCATCTACATCTGGGCGGTCAATGCCGGTCATGTGGTGGATGCGGCGCTCGGCTACTTCATCAATCCGCTGGTCACCGTGCTGTTCGGGGTGCTGATCTTCCGGGAACGGCTGCGGACAACGCAATGGGCCGCGGTCGGCTGCGGCGCGGCTGCGGTCGCCGTGCTGGCCGTCGCCGGCGGCGTCTTCCCGTGGGTCGCGCTGAGCCTGGCCGCCAGCTTCGCCTGCTACGGCCTGGTGAAGAAGGTCATCCCGCTGCCGCCGACGGCGTCGCTGACCGCGGAGGGCCTGGTCCAGTTGCTCCCGGCACTGGGGTACCTGGTGTTCATCACGGCAACGGGAACCTCGACGCTGACCGACAACGGCCCTGGCCATATGTTGCTGCTGGCCAGTTCCGGGGTGGTGACGTGCGTGCCGCTGCTGGCCTTCGCCGTCGCGGCACAGGCGCTGCCGCTGTCCATCCTCGGGCTGCTGCAATACCTGACGCCGGTCGCGCAGTTTCTGCTCGGCGTGTTGTGGTTCCACGAAGCGATGCCGCCCTACCGCTGGGTCGGCTTCGCCCTGGTCTGGGCGGCGCTCGCGGTCCTGACGTTCGACGCGCTCCGGCACGCGCGCCGATCGCAGGTGGCGGCCCGAGTGCGGCTACCAGAGGACGGGCAGGTCCGCCAGCCGTGACGCGGCCACCGCGACCGTGCCAACGGCGAGGATGAGCAGGAACAGCTGCGCCGGTCGGTACCGGAATGACGACGTCACGCCCGCGAAGAACAGAGCCACCGCCAGCAGGATGGTGGTCACCACGTATTGGTCGCCGGTATTACCGGCCTGCTGGCTTTGCACCGACAGCGCCTCGGCGCTGGCGGTGGCCGCCTTGTAGTCGGCGAACTGCGCGTTCAGGTAGTCCTGATCCTCCGTGAGGTTGGTCGGCGTGCCGCCGGCCTTGACCTCCGCGATCCATTTGTCCAGCACCGGCAGGAAATCCGTGCGCACCAGCGTCTTCCGGTAGAAATCCGTCAGTGCGGTGTTTCCCGCCTGCGCGGCCACCGCGTACTGGGCGATGATGCTGCTGTCGTAGGCCACCTTCTGGGTGGCCAGGCCGAACAGCCGGCCCGCCTCCACCCGCTCGTCGGAGGATTGCCGGGCCAGGTCGGACTGCTGGCCGTTCCACTGCGACGCCTCATAGCCGCACCAGGCGGTACCGACCGTGGTGATGCCGAGCATCAGGACAGCGACGATCTCGATCAGGCGATCGATCAGGCTGTGCTGTTCTTTCACTGCGGGGTCACCGGTGCGGAGGTGTCATCCACCAGCGCCGGGTCGACGACTGCGCTCAACTGGCCCGGAGCGCCGGGGCCGGCGCGGAGCGCCACCTGCAGCGCCTCGGTGCGTTGCACCAGCTCACGCCACAGGTCGGTCTCCCGATACCGCCAGGCGTCGTCGACCGGTGACGTCATTTGGTCCTGCAGCTTGGCGTCATTGAGCGCGCGGGCCAACCGGGTGGCCGCCTCCGCCTGTTCCCGCTCCAGCTCGTAGTGCGCTCGCACGGTTGCCGCGATCACCTCGCCGGTCTGACCGAGGTCGACCGGGCCGAGCAACAGCGACGTCAGCTCGATCCCCTCGGCGCCGAGCACCGGGTTGAGCTCCTTCCGCAGCCGTTCCTCGGACTCGTGCAGCGCGGGCCCGAACAGGTTGTCGATGCGCGTCTCGTGCGCGCCCAACGTGGTGATCACCGCCCGGCTGGTCTCGTCCCGGACGATGCCGAAGATCCCCTTCGGCCCGAATCGCTCGTGCAACAGCTTCAGCTGCTCGGGAATGATCCGGAAGCGCACCGTCAGCGACACCACGGCCGTCGTCCGATCGCCGAGGGTGACCTGCAGCGCCGGCCCGGTTTGGTTGAACTCGGGCTTGACCGGGTCGTCCTGGCCGCCGGCCCGGTAGGCCAACTCGACCGACGGGTACTCCTCGATCATGTGCCGGCGCAGCGCCGGCACGAAGTGCGGACCGGGCGGCAGCGCCTTGTCGGTCGCCTTGCCCTTGATCATCACCAGGCCGATGCTGCCGGACGGCACCCGGACGAAGGACGCCGCGAGCAGCATCCAGAGCAGCACCCCGATGATCGGGATGACCAGGATGAAGATGATGATCCAGCCGATGATGCTCATGCCATCACTCCGCTCGTCCCTCGCGGATTGTTGGCCTGACTGTGTCCATGATTCGCTCGCTGACGCTCGCTCAGTGCCACCCACCCCCGGCCGTCGCTCGATTGCTCAGGTCGAAGGTTCCTCTGCTGGATCACGGCGCCCTCCGGGCAGGGGTGGTGGCGCGCACCGGGCGCGGTTGACAATCACAGAATCTGCCAGATGGCAGTGGTGATCGTCACCCCGACCGGGTGAAAACCGCATGTGAGGCTGTGCGGTCAGCCCGACGAATGCCGCTCCAGGAACGTCAGCACGTCGGTCTGGTCGACGCCCGGGAACACCCCGGGCGGCATCGCGGCCAGCAGGTGCGAGTGCACCCGGGCGCTCGGCCAGGCGCTGCCCTCCCACCGGCCGGCCAGTTCGGCCGGCGGCTGCGAGCAGCACGCCGGGTCGGGGCAGCGCGACTTGGACCGTTCCGAGGTCTCCCGGCCGCGCATCCACTTCACGTCCGCGTACGGGACGCCGACGCTGACGCTGAAAATCCCGGCCGGGGTGCGATCGACAACCGCTGTGCACCAATATGTTCCGGACTTGGTGTCGGTGTACTGCTGGTACGCAGACGACAGGTCCGGGCGGTCGAAGACCACCCGCGCGGTCCAGTAACGGCACACCCGCTGACCCTCGATCGCACCGGTCGCGTCCATCGGGAAATGCACGCCGTCGTTCTCGTACGCCTTGTAGATCACCCCCGATGACGAGATCCGCATGAAGTGCACCGGCAGATCCAGATGCCGGGTCGCCAGGTTGGTGAACCGGTGCGCGGCCGTCTCGTAGGACACCGCGTAGGCGTCGCGCAGGTCCTCGATCGCGATGTCCTTGGCCGCCTTGGCCCGCTTCGAGCAGGGCCAGCGCACCCCGCTCCGGGATCAGCAGGGACGCGGCGAAGTAGTTGATCTCGACCCGCTGCTCGAGAAACTCGGAGTAGTCCTCCGGGCACCTTGTGCCCGAGCACGACATGCCCGAGGGCCTGCAGGGCCAGCGAACGCGAATCGTGCTGGCCGGCGTCGGGCTGCGGCAGGTACACGATCCGATGCGCCAGATCGGTGACGGTGCGGGTGGATTCCGGCAGGTCGGTGGTGTGCGCCAGCCGGAACCCCAGGTGCGCGGCCAGCCGGTCGACGACGGTCCTGGTGATCGGGCCGCCGTCGTACTTGGTGGCCGTCAGCAGGTCGGCCGCGACCGTCTCGATCTCGCCGAAGTAGTTGCCCTGCCGGCGCATCCGGTCCCGCAGCTCGGCGTTGGCGCGCCTGGCCTGCTCCGGGGTGGCGGCCCGCTCGGCCTGGATCCTGGCCATCGCCCGGTGCAGCCCGACCAGCGACTCGAGCGCCTCCGTCTGCAACCGGGGTCCGGGCCGGACCGCCGGGATGTCCAGCGCCTGGAACGCGGCCGAGCGCTGGGCCTTCTCCAGTTCGATCTCCAGCGCGGCCCGGCGGCTGGGCGCGGCCACCGTCAACAGGTCCGACAGGCTGCTGTCCAGGGCCGCGGCCAGGGTGGACAGCAGCGACAGCTTCGCCTCCCGTTTGCCGTTCTCGATCAACGACAGCGCGGACGCGCTGATCGACGCCGCGGCCGCGACCTGGTCCAGCGTCAATCCGGCGGCGCGCCGGATGTGCCGGAGCCGCCGCCCGATCGTCAGCGGGTCGGGAGCGGCGCCGGCGTCGGTGTCCAGCGGGGCGAGGTGCGGATGCCCGGCACCGTCGCCGAC
The DNA here is from genome assembly GCA_963695045.1 of uncultured Actinomycetota bacterium. Taxonomy (GTDB): domain Bacteria; phylum Actinomycetota; class Actinomycetes; order Mycobacteriales; family Nakamurellaceae; genus Nakamurella. Next base: position 200,505 of record CAVOFW010000008.1, on the reverse strand, counting down.
GTCGGCGCGCGCAGGGTTGGAACCCGCCTTGACGCCCGCTGATTGCCCCTTGATGGCCCCGCGCTGACCGCCGGCAGCAACGGGCGCCTGTGATCCACGTCCCGAAAATCGCTGTGCCGTTTGAAATCCCGTCCCGGCCTGGCCGAATGGGTGATGCGGATCACGCTTGCTCGATGGGCCCTTTTCGGCCTTCGAGGGGCTGGTTTCGGTCATTGCTGCACGGTATCGCAAGAAACGCGATTCTTCACTGGTTGTGGTCGTTGAGTCTGGCCGTTCTTGAACACATGGTTGCTAAGTCGGCTAACAACCGCCACTGACAACCACGAGCGCAATCGGAAAGGACGGCCAGCGATGACCGCCACGTTGGATCCCACCACCACAGCCACCTTCGACCAACGGCGCCACCCGAATTTCGGACCAGGCAGCGCTGCTCCGCCAGGAGTGGGCCGACGATTCACGCTGGGCCGGCATCGAGCGCAGCTACTCCGCCGAAGACGTGATCCGGCTCCGCGGCACCGTCCAGGAGGAGCACACGCTGGCCCGCCGCGGCGCGGAGCGGCTGTGGGAGGCGTTGCACACCAAGACCTTCACCCGCGCGCTGGGCGCCCTCACCGGCAACCAGGCGGTGCAGATGGTGCGCGGCGGACTGGAGGCCATCTACCTGTCCGGCTGGCAGGTCGCGGCCGACGCGAACCTCGCGGGGCAGACCTACCCGGACCAGAGCCTGTACCCGGCCAACTCGGTGCCGGCCGTCGTCCGCCGGATCAACAACGCCCTGCTGCGCGCCGACCAGATCGACCACAGCACCGGCAAGACCGGAACCGACTACCTGGTGCCGATCGTCGCTGACGCCGAGGCCGGCTTCGGTGGCCCGCTGAACGCCTTCGAGCTGATGAAGTCGATGATCGCCTCCGGCGCGGCCGGCGTGCACTGGGAGGACCAGCTCGCGTCGGAGAAGAAGTGCGGCCACATGGGCGGCAAGGTGCTGGTGCCCGACCGCGCAGCACGTCCGGACGCTGAACGCGGCCCGGCTGGCCGCCGACATCTCGGGCGTGCCGACGCTGGTCGTCGCCCGCACCGACGCGCTGGCCGCCGACCTGATCACCAGCGACATCGACCCGATCGACCAGCCGTTCCTCACCGGTGAGCGCACCGCGGAGGGGTTCTACCGAGTACGCAGCGGGCTCGAGCCAGTGCTCGCCCGGGCCAAGGCCTACGCGCCGTACTGCGACCTGATCTGGGTCGAGACCGGCACCCCGGACCTCGGCCTGGCCCGCGAGTTCGCGACCGAGCTGCACAAGGAATTCCCCGGAAAGATGCTGGCCTACAACTGCTCCCCGTCGTTCAACTGGCGTTCCAAGCTCAGCGACGACGAGATCGCGGTGTTCCAGGACGAGCTGGGCGAGCTGGGCTACAAGTTCCAGTTCATCACCCTGGCGGGCTTCCACGCGCTGAACCACTCGATGTTCCACCTGGCCCAGGGGTACGCCAAGAGCGGCATGACGGCCTACGTCGAGCTGCAGGAGGCCGAATTCGCCGACGAGTCCGCCGGCTACACCGCGGTCAAGCACCAGGCAGAGGTCGGCACCGGGTACTTCGACAAGGTCGCCACCGCCCTCAACCCGGACAGCGGCACCCTCGCGCTGAAGGGCTCCACCGAAGAAGAGCAGTTCCACTAAATCTGTAGTGCCCCTGCTGCTGGCACCCCGCCCGATCGGGTGCCGGCAGCAGGGCCCAAACTCGATCAACCAACAGTTTTCGCCGCACAGGAGGCACGTCATGTTCGACCCGCCGAAGCTCCCCAGGATCAAGGGCTCGATGCACCCCCGCTTCGAGGAGATCCTCACCCCCGAGGCCCTGGCATTCGTGGCCAGGCTCGACGGCGCCCACTCCGGCCGCCGCGCCGAACTGCTGGCGGCCCGCCGCGAGCGCGGCAAGCGGATCTCCGCCGGCGACGCGGTCGATTTCCTGGCCAGCACGGCCGACATCCGCACGGACACGCTCTGGCGGGTCGCTCCCCCGGCGCCGGGCCTCGAGGACCGCCGCTGCGAGATCACCGGTCCGCCGACCCGGAAGATGAGCATCAACGCGCTCAACTCCGGCGCGAAGGTGTGGATGGCCGACTTCGAGGACGCCACCGCGCCGAGCTGGTCGAACGTCATCGACGGCCAGATCAACCTGTATGACGCCATCCGCGGCAACCTGTCCTTCGACGCCGAGGACGGCAAGGAGTACCGGGTCGGCGACGTGACCCCGACGATCGTGGTCCGGCCGCGCGGCTGGCGGCTCTGCGAGAAGCACATCAGCATCGACGGGCGCCCGCTGCCCGCCGCGCTGGTCGACTTCGGGCTGTTCTTCTTCCACAACGCGCAGAAGCTGATCGACGGCGGCGCCGGACCGTACTTCTACCTGCCGAAGCTGGAGTCGCATCTGGAAGCCCGGCTGTGGAACGACGTGTTCGTGCAGGCCCAGGCGCTGCTCGGGATCCCGCAGGGCACCATCCGGGCCACCGTGCTGATCGAGACGCTGCCCGCCGCGTTCGAGATGGAGGAGATCCTCTACGAGCTGCGGGACCACTCGTCCGGGTTGAACGCCGGTCGCTGGGACTACATCTTCTCGCTACATCAAGACCTTCGCCCAGCGCGGCGACGAGTACGTGCTGCCGGACCGCTCGCAGATCACCATGACCACCCCGTTCATGCGGTCGTACACCGAACTGCTGGTCTCGACCTGTCATCGCCGGGGCGCGCATGCGATCGGCGGGATGGCGGCGTTCGTGCCGAACAAGGCCGACCCGGCGGTCACCGAGCAGGCCCTGGCCAAGGTCAAGGCGGACAAGACCAGGGAGGCCGGCGACGGCTTCGACGGCTCCTGGGTCGCGCACCCGGGTCTGGTGCCCGACCTGCACCGAGGCCTTCACCCTGGTGCTCGGCGACCGGCCGAACCAGCTCGACAAGCAGCGTCCGGACGTGCACGTCACGGCCGCCGAGCTGATCGCGGCCGGTTCCACCCCCGGCACCGTCACCCTGGAGGGCGTGCGCACCAACATCTCGGTGGCCCTGCAGTACCTCACCGCCTGGGTCAGCGAGCAGGGCGCGGTCACCATCCACAACCAGATGGAAGACGCGGCCACCGTCGAGATCTCGCGCACGCAGATCTGGCAGTGGCTGCACCACAAGACCCGGCTGGCCGAGGGCCTGGTCGTCACGCCGGAGCTGGTCACCGAACTCGTCACGCACGAGGTCGACCGGCTGACCGCGCTGGCCACCGACGATCGCGGGCGCCGGCACGTCCAGGAGGCCAGGGACGTCTTCAACGAGTCGGCGCTGGGCGACGACCTGCCGGGCTTCTTCACCCCGTACGCGTACGTGCGGTACCTGATCGACAAGCCGCTGCAGCTGACCGGGCCGCTCAAGCCCGAGGACCTGCGGATGTCGGAGCGGGTGTCGACCGGCGCACACCAGCCGGCCTGACGAAGTTAGCCATAGAACGTCGGTGCCCCGGTGGTCCTCGTGATCGCCGGGGCACTGTCACGTCCGGGGCAGCCCACCGATCCTTTGGTCTTTCGATCTGAAGGCGACGGCGTCGCGGACGCCGGCTGGACTCGCTGTTGTGGCCGGACAGTGGGAATGATAGGAGGATCCTGGAGCAACTTCCCCGCAGACGGCTAGGCTGGCGGTCACCTAGTTAGTCGACCCTTACCGCTGGAGTGTTTCCTATGCAGCCGTCCACCGATCGATCCGATAGACACCCCCCTGCCGGTTCATACCGGTCCGCCCCCTGCAACAGGGTCCGCGGATGAGCGCGGCAGCGGGTCGAATCCCCGCTGGAGCCGAGGGTTTTCAGACCCGGCTGCTGCACGAATTGGAACCTGTCGTCGAGGAGAACCTGAACCGGCACTACGCGATCGCCAAGGACTGGCAGCCGCACGACTACATCCCGTGGAGCCGGGGCCGGGACTTCGCCTTCCTGGGCGGCGAGGACTGGGTCCCGGAGGATTCCCCGCTCGACCCGGTCGCCAAGACCGCGATGGTGGTGAACCTGCTCACCGAGGACAACCTGCCCAGCTACCACCGGGAGATCGCCACCCGGTTCAGCCGCGAGGGCGCCTGGGGGCAATGGGTCGGCCGGTGGACCGCCGAAGAGGGCCGGCACGGCATCGCGCTGCGCGACTACCTGGTGGTCACCCGTGGGGTCGACCCGGTCAAGCTGGAAGCGCTCCGGATGGAGCACATGACCGCCGGCTACGACTCCGGCGAGAAGACAGCGCTGCAGGCCGTTGCCTACGTGTCGTTCCAGGAGCTGGCCACCCGGGTCTCGCACCGCAACACCGGAGCGGCGACCGGGTGCCCGGTCGCCGAACAACTGCTGGGCCGGATCGCCCAGGACGAGAACCTGCACATGATCTTCTACCGGAACCTGGTGCAGGCCGCGCTGGACCGGGCGCCGGACGAGACGATGTCCGCGATCCGCGACGAGGTCGTCGGCTTCACCATGCCGGGCGCCGGGATGACGGACTTCCAGCGGAACTCGGTGACGATCGCCAAGGCCGGCATCTACGACCTGCGGCTGCATCACGACGCCGTCATCATGCCGGTGCTGAAGTACTGGAAGGTGCTGGACCGCACCGACTTCGGGCCCGAGGGCGAGCAGGCCCGGGAAGAGCTGGTCGCCTTCCTGGCCGAACTCGACGCCCAGGCGACCCGATTCGTCGAGCAGCGGCAGAAGCTGCGCGACCGGCAGGCGGCCAGGGCGGCTGGCTAGCCCTGCCTGACCGCGCAAGACCCATCAGGAATCGAGAAGCGCCCACCGCCGAGCCGCAACTAGCGTGTTCGCCAGATAGTTGCGGCCGGCAGGTCTGCGGCGCCACCGACCTGATGCGACAAGCAATGGAGTCACGATGAGCTCGGCCACCAGGACCGAAACAGAGCCGGCGCTGCACCTTGCCGACAGCCACGACCTGATCCGCGTGCACGGTGCGCGGGAGAACAACCTCAAAGACGTCAGCATCGAGATCCCGAAGCGCCGGCTGACGGTGTTCACCGGCGTCTCCGGCTCCGGCAAGAGCTCGTTGGTGTTCAGCACCATCGCCGCGGAGTCGCAGCGGATGATCAACGAGACCTACAGCAGCTTCGTGCAGGGCTTCATGCCGACGCTGGCCCGGCCGGATGTGGACGTGCTGGACGGTCTGACGACGGCGATCATCATCGACCAGGAGCGGATGGGGGCCAACGTCCGGTCCACCGTCGGCACCGCCACCGACGCCAACGCGATGTTGCGCATCCTGTTCAGCCGGCTCGGGCAGCCGCAGATCGGCTCGCCGCAGGCGTATTCGTTCAATGTCGCCTCGATCAGCGGCGCCGGCGCGGTCACCATGGAGCGCGGCGGGCAGACCGTCAAGGAGCGCCGGGCCTTCTCCATCACCGGCGGCATGTGCCCGCGCTGCGAGGGTCGGGGCTCCGTCACGGACATCGACCTGACCGCCCTCTACGACGACAGCAAGTCCCTGAGCGAGGGTGCCCTCACCATTCCCGGGTACAGCATGGACGGCTGGTACGGCCGCATCTTCACGGGCGCCGGCTTCGACATGGACAAGCCGATCAGCAAGTTCACCAAACGGGAGCTGCAACGACCTGTTGTACAAGGAGCCGACCAAGATCAAGGTCGAGGGCATCAACCTCACCTACGAGGGGCTGATCCCGAAGATCCAGAAGTCGATGCTCTCCAAGGACGTCGACGCGCTGCAGCCGCACGTCCGGGCCTTCGTGGAACGCGCAGTGACGTTCACGACGTGCCCCGAATGCGACGGGACCCGGCTGTCCGAGGGCGCCCGGTCGTCGAAGATCGACGGGATCAGCATCGCCGACGCCTGCGCCATGCAGATCAGCGACCTTGCCGAATGGTTGCGAGGCCTCGACGTCCCGTCGGTGGCGCCGCTGCTCGGCTCGCTCCGGCACACCCTCGACTCGTTCGTCGAGATCGGTCTGGGCTACCTCTCGCTGGACCGGGCGTCGGGCACACTGTCCGGCGGCGAGGCCCAGCGGATCAAGATGATCCGCCACCTCGGATCCTCGCTCACCGACGTCACCTACGTCTTCGACGAGCCGACCGTCGGGACTGCACCCGCACGACATCGCGCGGATGAACAACCTGCTGCTGCAACTGCGCGACAAGGGCAACACGGTGCTGGTCGTCGAGCACAAGCCGGAGGCGATCGCGATCGGCGACCACGTCGTCGACCTCGGCCCGGGCGCCGGTACCGCCGGTGGCGAGGTGGTGTTCGAGGGCACGGTCGACGGGCTGCGAGCCAGCGGCACGCTGACCGGCCGGCACCTGGACGACCGGGCCAGCGTGAAGCCGGCGGTGCGCACGCCGAAGGGCGCGCTGGAGGTCCGCGGCGCCACCACCCACAACCTGCGCGGTGTCGATGTCGACATTCCGCTCGGCGTGCTGGTGGTGCTGACCGGCGTGGCCGGCTCGGGCAAGAGCTCGCTGATCCAGGGCTCGGTGGCGGGCCGGGACGGGGTGGTGTCGGTCGACCAGGGCGCCATCAAGGGCTCACGGCGCAGCAACCCGGCGACGTACACCGGGCTGCTCGAGCCGATCCGCAAGGCCTTCGCAAAGGCCAACGGGGTGAAGCCGGCGCTGTTCAGCGCCAACTCCGAGGGCGCCTGCCCGAACTGCAACGGCGCCGGCGTGATCTACACCGACCTGGCCATGATGGCCGGGGTCAGCACCGTCTGCGAGGTGTGCGACGGGAAGCGTTTCCAGCCGGAGGTGCTCGAGTACACCCTGGGCGGCAAGAACATCAGCGAAGTGCTCGCCATGCCGGTGGCGCAGGCCATGGAGTTCTTCGGCACGGGGGAGGCGAAAACGCCGGTCGCGCACAAGATCCTCGCCCATCTGGTCGACGTCGGGCTCGGCTACCTGACCATCGGCCAACCGCTCCCGACGCTGTCCGGTGGCGAGCGGCAGCGGCTCAAGCTGGCGACCCATCTGGGCGAGCGGGGTGGCGTCTACATCCTCGACGAGCCGACCACCGGCCTGCATCTGGCCGACGTCGAGAACCTGCTGGGCCTGCTCGACCGGCTGGTCGACGCCGGCAAGTCGGTGATCGTCATCGAGCACCACCAGGCCGTCATGGCGCACGCCGACTGGATCATCGACCTGGGTCCCGGCGCCGGGCACGACGGCGGCCGGATCGTCTTCGAAGGATCGCCCGCCGACCTCATCGCTGCCCGCTCCACCCTCACCGGCGAGCACCTCGCGAACTACGTCGCGCCCTGACCGAGCTGTTCACCCGCCGACGTCACACGTCATTAGGGGCCCAGATTTGCTCTTAGTAGTCAGCGATGAGCGTAGCGTCACCGGCTAGATGTCCGATGGTGCCTGACGACTTCGTCGCAGACTGAACTGAGGGTGGGAGTTCTTGAACGGAACTTTCTCGGGTCCGCGTCCTGCCCGGGTGCGGCTTCGATGACGACGGCCATCGACAGCACGGCGACGCCGTCCCGGCCCTCCAGAGTGCTCTCGGTACTGCGGTGGGCGAATAGCCACCCGACGGCGTTGTTCGGGCTATTGGGTGTCGCCGTCGCCGGTTTGTACCTGTTCAACCTGTCGATCTCCCCCGACTTCAACGCCGACGAGGTGCTCTACGCCCAGCTGAGCCAGCACATCATCACGTTCAACGCGATCTCGCTGACCGGGCCGTTCCTGGTCCATCCGCCGATGGACTTCTTTCTGGGTGCGCTGTGGATCTCCATCACCGGAGTCGCGTCCGACTCGGTGCTGTCCGCGCTGACCAGCATCAGGGTGTTCAGCGCCGCCTGCTGCGTGTTCACCGCGCTGGCCACCGGCATCCTCGCCAGGGACGTGCTGTCCACCCACACCCCGGAGCGGCGGGTCCTGGCCGGGGTGGTGGCGACGCTGCTGGTCGCCACCAACGGATTCATGCTGAACTTCGGGCGCACCGCCCTGCTCGAGCCGGCGGCCATCGCGGCCGGCGCTGGCATCGTCCTGGTTGCCTACCGAATCCGGGATCGACCGGCGGTACAGCAGGTCGTGCTGCTCGGCGTGCTGATCGGGTTCGGCACCCTGATCAAGCAGACCGTGCTGTTCGTTGCGCTCACTCCCCTGCTGAGCGGTGTGCTGATGCGTAGCCGGCGGCGGGTACTGATCGGGGCGGCGGCGGTTGCGGTCGGTGGCGCGGTCTGGTCCGCGTTCCCGATCTGGGCCGCCGTCAACGGGCATTCGGCCGCGTTCTGGAGCCAGCAATCGGTGAGCATCCAGCGGTTGATCGGGCTGCTGCACACGTCCGGGGTGACGTTGCCCAACGGGTCGCCGCTGACCCAGTTCCTGCGCACCTTTGCCCTGTACGCCAGTGGCTACGCGAGCCTGTTCGTCGGCGTGCTCACCCTGGTGACCATCGCGGTCCGACGCGGCGTGCTGACCCGATCCCCCCGGGTGGACGGCTCGGTCGGCCTGATCCTGGCCTATGGGCTGATCTCGTACGGGTTCCTTGCCTATTCGTTCGCGTTCGGCGCGGGTAACCAGCAATTCATGATGTATTCGGCGCCCGCGTCCGCGTTGCTGTGCACCGTGCTCTTCTTCGATCTCGCCCGGGTTGAGCCCGACGAGCCCCGGTGGTCGGCAAGGCCCGTGGCAACGGGCATCGTGATCGGGCTGCTGCTGCTGCTCGGCTCGGTGGGCTGGCTGCGGTATTACGCGATCGAACCCGATGACGGCACATCGAGGATCGCCGCCTACGTCCAGGCCAACGTGCCCGCCTGCGTCCCGATCAACACCTCGGGCAGCCAGCCCCGCTGGGAGGCGGCGCTGCCCGACCACCCGCTGCGGTTCTGGCGCAGTGGACCGGAGGCGGTACAGGGCGGCGTGCACCTCTTCCTGCTGTCACCGAAGGACGCCCGGTACGGCTACGGCAACATGAGCTCGGCGCTGGCCGACTGGATCACCACGAACGGCCGGCTGCTCGTGCAGACGCCCAGCAGGTCGTCGGAACTGCTGCAACTGTGGGCGGTCGGGGACGTGCCGGCGGCCGCAACCACGGACTGCGCGGGGGGCGGGCCGGTGCCCACCACCAGCGCGCCTGCCGGGGAGTTCCTGGTCATCCTGGGTGCGGTCCTGATCGTCGTGCTGACCGCCGGCGGCTGGGCCATCATCGCTGCGTCCCGCCGAGCGGACGGGTCAACCGACCGGGCGCCGTCCGGTGAATCGACGCAGTCGGGCGACTCCGGGCAATCCCGCGACTGCGGGTAGTACCCGGCACCTCGCCATCCCGCGACTCCGGACAATCCCCGCGACTCCGGGCGATCCCTCGACCCCGGACAATCCGCTCGACCCCGGGCGATCCCGCGGCTCCGGGCACGACACGGCACACGGCTAGCACTCGCCCCCTGCCCGCCGTGTGACTCAGCGTAAGCTCAGCGCCCTCCGATTTAACTCAGAGTCACTACGCTGGTCGCGCGGTCATTCAAACCGGGACATTTTCACCATGTCCCCCGCGTGATGCACTCACCCAGGAGCCTGCGCCAAATGGGCCTAACACGCGCTCCATTTATGAATTCTTCAGGATTCGTGACCTTTAGGTGAAGATCCGTCACGTCAAGCGAGAAAGGACTCGCGGATGGGCATCCCGCCGAATCCGCCGCCGATCGTCGGCGATCGGTCGATTCAGCTGTGGATGTCGCACAACGGCCGCCGGTTGCCGACACGGGGCGATCGAGTGGCAGCGGTCGGCACCGGTCGCCTCCAGCGCATTGCGCAAACCGGAGGCGGTTCTTTGGCGCCTTGAAACAACCTGTGCCCCAACAGTTCTGCACACCTGGTGAGAGCAGGCAGCCGGCCGCCGCGGATGCCTTGCGACCGGAACCCGGAGATGTTTGGGGTAGCCCGGGGTGATTCGATCGCACTACCCGCGGATAGATGAACGGCGGCGCCTGAGGCATTTACCTCAGTACCATTCGGACCATTCACCGGATGTCAAGAGGTAGCCGCGGAATTACTTTTAGTGACAACAGCCGGATCACTGGCTGCGATCACCGAAGGAAGTGCCGCCATGACCGCCACCGCGCAAGCCATCTCCGACACCACCGCCCACGCCGCGCCGCGCCGGGGCCTCGGGCGGTCGGTGCGCCTTATGGTGACCTGCATGACGATCATCTTCGGCATGCTCTCGCTGATCGTCGCCCCCGCGGCCAGTGCCGACCCCACGCCGCTGGCCATCGGCACCCTGGGCACCAACCCGGACCACGCCGCCGAAGAATCCGCCGGCGGCGTCAAGGTCGCGATGATGGAACTCAACTGGGGCAAGTACGAAACAGCGCGCGGCGTCTTCAACGTCACCTACGAGAACCAGATGAAGACCCGGCTCGCGCAGCTGAAGGCGGCCGGCATGAAGGTCACCCTGGGCCTGGGCCTGCACTTCACCCCGGCGTGGGTGGCGAACCAGCCCAATGGCCGGTTCGTCGCCCAGGACGGCACGGTGTCCACCGAGGCCAACCTGGTGTTCAACAACAACCTGCGGATCATGGCCCAGGAGTACTTCGCCAGGGCCAACGCCGCGCTGCACTTCTCCGACTTCTGGGCCGTCCGGGTCACCTCCGGCGCCAAGAGCGAGACCCTCTACCCGCAGGGCGGCAAGTACTGGGCGTTCGACGTGAACGCCCAGAACGGCCCCAACCTGCCCGCCAGCATGGCGCTCAACCCGTTCCCCGGCTGGCTGCCCGGCACCGCCGGCCTGACCGCCCCGCAGATGACCCAGTGGGTCGACTGGTATGTCGGCGCGCTCGCCGACACCGCCCGCTGGCAGGCCAACGCAGTGCGGAATTACGGGTTCACCGGCTACATCCAGGTGGTCACGCCTGGCATCGGCGTGCTGAACAGCAAGATCCCCAGCCTGGTCGCCAGCAACCTGCCGAACGGCACCCTCGGCGTCGGCGCGGCCTGGGGCGTCCTGTACAAGAAGATGGTCGGCATCCCGAACGTCGTCGCCTACGACTCCTCGATGGCCGACGGCTCCAAGAACAACACCGGCTGCACCCCGGCCGACGCCGCCGTCGCACTTGACTCCCCCGCCACCACCAACTTCTCCGCCGCGGCCTGGATCGCCCGGATCGCCAACGAGTACGGCTTCGCCAAGTCCGGGGAGAACCCGGGTCTGCCGGCGGTCGGCGATCCGAAGCGGGCGTTCTACCTGGACCCGTCGGCCCAGGGCATGATGGCCGTCACCATCGCCCAAGCCCAGTCCTGCGGCTTCCAGAGCATCTACTGGGCCCACGACGACAGCATCTGGAACGGCCTGATGCCGCTGAGCCAGCTCCTGGCGTACACCAGCCCGAACGCCCAGGCACCGGCCGACGCGCCGACCCCCTGACCCGGACGCTCCCACCAACAGCCCGCCCGGTCCACCCCAGGACCGGGCGGGCTGTGGTGTCGGAGCCCAAATGTGGCAGCGTGAAGGGATGGACGTCAGCCGGGTGACCGCCAAGACACTGGCCGCCAGCCTGTTGGCCCTCGTTGCCTGCGCGGCGCTCAGCGCTGCCTCACCCGCTGCGGCCAGCAGTCCGGTCCAGGACGCGGTCGTCGACGCAGTGGCCGCGGCGGCCGCCGACGGCATCACCCAGAGCGTGTCGGTCGTCGACCGAGTGACCGGCGCCAGGGTGGCGAGCAGCGGGGGTGACCAGCAGTACATCTCCGAATCGATCGTCAAGCTGTTCACGGTGGCGTACTACGAGGTCCAGGCCGGCGGCCGACCGGACGAGACGATGGCCGCGCGGCTCCGCACCATGATCATTCACTCGGACGATGCGATCGAGTCGTCGTTGTGGAACGTCGACATCGTGCCGGCGATGGCCGCCCGATACGGGCTGGCCAACACCAGCAACGGCCCGAAGACCGGCCCGCACGACTGGGGCTGGGAACTGATCACCGCCGACGACGAGGCCGACTTCCTGTTCAAGATGTCGAACGATCCCGAGGTTGCGCCGCTACTGATGGACGCGATGGCCAACGTCGCCCCGACCGGATCGGACGGCTTCGACCAATCCTTCGGGCTGAATTCGCTGACCGGCGACCACGGGTCCAAGCAGGGCTGGACCGATGTGGGTTCCACCCAGCGGGTGCAGATCCACTCGGTGGGCTGGACCGACAGATTCTTCGTGGCGATCCTGCAGACCTCGACCGCTTCGGACTACGACACCATGCGGGCGGACTCCACCCGCACAGCGCAGGCCCTGCTCGCCGCAGAGCAGGCCGGGCCGACCGGGACCGCCGGGGACGATCCGACCGTAGCCAGCACGGCGACCACGCCCGACACCGGCGCACCCGAGGCGGCCCCGCCCGTGGACAGCGCAGCGCCGGCCACCAGCGAGCCGGTACCACCCAGTGCCGCGCCCGGCCCCACCAGCGCAGCCGTGCCGCCCGCACCCAGCCCGGCCGCTCATTTCTTCGCAGCGTTGCAGGCGGTCGGCCGGGACATCGGCGCGGCCGTCACGGCGCTGTTCAAGCCTCTCGGCCGGTGACTGAGCACCCGAGCGGTAAACCCGTTGGCCGGATCGGCCTGTACTACTACCCTTAGTACAGGCGGTGCGGGGGGAGTCGAGTGGACATCACCGTCGACCCACTGTCCGAGGTGCCGATCTACCAACAGATCCGCGACCGCGTCGTGGAGGCCATCGCCGCCGGTGACCTGACCCGCGGGCAGGGATTGGCGTCGGTGCGGTCGGTCAGTGCGGAGTTCGGGATCAATCCGGCGACGGTGGCCAAGGCCTACGAGCTGCTGCGGTCCGAGGGGCTGGTCGCGACCAACATCAGATCGGGTTCGACGATCGCTCGGGATCCGACGTCCGGGCCGCCACCGGACGCGTTCCCCGAGCACTGGCGGCAGCGGCTGCGCACGGTGCTGGCGGAGGCCCACGCGCAGGGCCTGACGGCCGGAGGCGATCCTGGCGGACTGCCAGGCCGTTGTCGGCGATTTCAGCGGCATGACGACTGGGGGAAACGAAAGATGCTCTGGGTCAACCTGATTCCCATCCTGCTGATCGTGGCGGTGCTGGTCGCCCTGCCGGCACTGTCCCGGCCGACGGTTCCGCTCGGCGTCAGCGTGCCGACCACCCGGCTGGACGAGCCGGTGGTTCACCGCTGCATGCGCCGCTACCGCATCGGCGTGCTGGCCTGCGGCGTCGTCGTGGTGTGGCTCGTCGTCGTGCTCGGCGCTTCGGCGGTCGCCGATGAAGCCGCTCCGTTCGTCTTGTTGGCCGCGGCCGGCGCCGTATTCGTGTGGGCCAGGCGGCCGATCCTGCGGGCCAAGCAGGCCGGCGGGTGGTACGACGGGCTGCCGGTCCGGATGACCGCCCGGCTCACCGACGAACCGCGGCGGGTGCGGGTGGCCTGGCCGTGGTACTGTCGCGAGTGTGGGTGTCGTCGCCGCGGGCGCGATCATCGGCGCCGCGCTGTACGACCGTCAGCCCGACCCCTACCCGACGCACTGGAACGCATCGGGTACCGCGGATTCGTTCGCCACGAAGACCGTGCTGACGGTCTTCGCGCCGTTGGCCGTGCTGCTGGGCGTTGCGCTGTTCATGGCCGCGATCGCCACGCTGGCGGCGCGACTGCCGGAACGCAGGTACGCGGACGGCGATCCCGGCGGTGCCGAGCGACGGCGGGTCGCGGTTCAGGCAAGCGTGCAGTCCGGGCTCGGGCTGCTCACCCTGCTCGTCACGCTGGGCGCGGTGGCCCTGCAGGTCGTCATCTGGTGCGGCGTCGACGGTGCCGGCCTGGTTGCGGCGGGACTCGGCTTTGTGCTGTTGGTCGCCGCCGGCGTGCTGATCCTGCTGCTGCGGTTCGCCCGGGCCGGCTCGGCGACGGCGGGGTCGGGCACCGCGGCAGTGGGGGCGGCGGCGGCGCAGTCGCCGGATGATGACTCGCACTGGAAGGCCGGGCTCTTCTACGTCAACCCGGACGACCCGGCGATCATGGTGCCGAAACGGCTGGGGATCGGCTGGACGATCAACTTCGGGCGCCCGGCGGGTGTGATCTGCGGCGTGCTGACGCTGCTCGTGGTGGTGGTGCTGATCGTGATCGGGCTGCTGCAACAGCATGGATCGTGATGTGCGGAGCCAGCACGGTCGCCATCGGTTCGTCGTCAACGACCGCCCGCCGAAGGCGGTCCAGAGCCCTCGGTCTCGGTGCCAGCTGCTCATCCACGAATCCGCCTCGGCGCCCGGGCATCGGGCGCCACCTGAGGCAGCGGATCATGGAACGAGACTGCGCACCACGTCGGCCGGGCATCGGCTGGCGCTGGGAAGACCTTTGTGGCTGTGGATCCTTGGCGAACCCTTGCGGGCTCTTCGTTGACAATACCGAGAGTAATTGCTCAATTACTCTCCGACATGCCCTGGATGGCCTCACTTGCCTGAGTCAGGTGCACTAGACGCCGCGGTGGTTACCTACCCTGCTCCAAGGGCGCGCGGCCAGCCGACCTCGACGACGACGCGACCGAACTACCTGGTCCTGGCGACGACGTACCTGACCAGCGACGACAACGCCTGCATGGACGACGAGTCGGGCAGCAGGGCCAGCTCGGCCTTCGCGGCGTCGGCGTATCCGGCCAGGGTGTCGCGAGCCGCGGCCATCCCCGGCGAGCAGCTCAACAGCGCCACGGCCTCGCGGAGTTCCGCGTCGGACGTGATCGGTCCGGACACCAGCTCGCGGAGCCTCGGGTCGGCGGCCGGATCGGCCAGCGTGTACAGCACCGGCAGGGTCCGGACGCCTTCCCGCAGATCCGTACCGGGCGTCTTCCCCGAGTCGGTGGACGCGATGTCGATGATGTCGTCGGAGATCTGGAAGGCCATCCCGACGGCCCGGCCGTACCGGCGCAGGGCCGCGATCTCCTCGTCGCGGGCCCCGGAGAACATCCCGGCGTACCGCGCGCAGGTGTCGATCAGCGCCGCCGTCTTCTCGTCCAGCACCCGCAGGTGATGGCTGATCGGGTCGTCATCTGGCTGACGCTCCCACCGTTTCCCTGGTCTGCCCGGTGACCAGCTCGGCGAAGGTCTCGGCGATGATCCGCACCGCGTCCGGGCCAAGACCCGCGACCAGCCGCGAGGCGTGCGCGAACAGGAAGTCGCCGGTCAGGATCGCGATCGAGTTGTCCCAGCGGGCGTTGGCGGACTTGGCCCCGCGGCGCAGGTCCGCCTCGTCCATCACATCGTCGTGGTACAGCGTGGCCAGGTGGATGAGCTCGACGACGGCGGACGCGACGATCACCTCTTCGGCGTCCGGCTTGCGGCCCGACGCCGGCCGCCACCAGGGTGAACAAGCGGGCGGAAGCGCTTGCCGCCGGCATGCATCAGGTGCGATGCCGCCTCGGTCACGAAGCTGAACTCGCTGATCAGTTCGCGTTCGAGCAGGTCCTCGACGCGGGTCAAGCCGGACGCGACCCTGGCCGAGAGGTCGGGGTCGGCAAGCTCGATGCCGGCAAGCATGGTCGGGGCGTTCACGGTGAGTAGCCTATGTCAGGTCTGTTGCCGCCCTGTTCAGACGGTGAGATTCGCGACAGGTGAACAATCTCGAGCGCGCTCCACGGAGCGACGAGTCGTGCCGTCACGACAGCATGGGGATCGGAACGGTGAGCCAGTCCAGCACCGGTCCCGGGAAGAGCCCCAGCCCCAGGGTGACGATGACGGCGACCGCGATGACGATGACGGTCAGGATGCCCGGCACCACCACGAACGGCGCGTCGGTGGCGATCCGCTCGGGTGGCGGCCGCGGACTCCGCGCTGCGTCGCCGCCACCGACCGCCGCACCGGCGCCGGCCGCCGCCGCGCCGACCGGCACCGGCAGCTGCGCCGAGGCCGGTTCGGAGAAGTACATGACCACGACGATCCGCAGGTAGAAGAAGGCGGTGACGGCGGTGGCCACCATCGCCAGCACCACCAGCGCCGCCATACCCGGACTGCATGGCCGCGGTGAACACGCTGAGCTTCCCGATGAACCCGGCCGTCAGCGGGATGCCGGCGAACGACAGCAGGAACAGGCTCATCGACGCGGCGAGCACCGGCGAGCGCTTGGCCAGCCCGGCCCAATCCGACACGTGCGAGGCCTCGCCGTCGCCCTTGCGGACGACCGTCAGGATCGCGAACGCACCGATGGTCGCCATGCCGTAGGTGAGCAGGTAGAACATCGTCGCCGACGCGCCCTGCTCGGACATCGCCAGCACGCCCAGCAGGATGAAGCCGGCGTGCGCCACCGAGGAGTAGGCCAGCATCCGCTTCATGTCGGTCTGGGTGATCCCGATGACGGCGCCGATCACCATCGACGCCCCGGCGATCACGCCCAGCACCGGCTGCCAGGTCCACGCCATCGGCGCCAGCGCCACCTGGCAGACCCGCAGCATGGCCGCGAACGCCGCCACCTTGGTGCAGGACGCCATGAACGCCGTGATGGGCGTCGGCGCCCCCTGGTAGACGTCGGGGGTCCACAGGTGGAACGGCCCGACCGAGGCCTTGAACAGCAGCCCGACCAGCACCAGCGCCAGGCCGCCGATCAGCAGCACGTCGCTGCTGTCGCCGGCCCTGGCCTGGCTGGCGATCGCGGCGAACTTCGTGGACCCGGCGTATCCGTAGAGCAGCGCCAGCCCGTAGACGAAGATCGCCGAGGTGAACGCGCCCAGCAGGAAGTACTTGACCGCCGACTCCTGGGAGATCAACCGCCGCCGCCGGGCCAGCCCGCACAGCAGGTAGAGCGGCAGCGAGAGCACCTCGAGCGCGACGAACAGCGTCACCGTGTCGGTGGCGGCGGGGAAGACCATCATCCCGCCGATGGCGAACAACGCCAGCGGGAAGATCTCCGTCTGCATCGGCGCGGCCACCTTGGTCGCCACCCGGTCGCGCTGCGGACCCGACCTTGGCGGCGGCCTGGGTGACGAAGGCGCCGCCGGGCTCGGAGGTCCGGTCGGCCATCAGCAGCACGGACGGCAGGGCGAGGACCAGCAGCACCCCCCAGATGACGTAGGTGCCGGCGTCGACGGCGACCGCGCCGCCGAACGTCACGCCGTAGTCGCTGTTGCGGGCGCCGACCAGGGTCCAGACCAGCGCCGCCGCGACCACGACGATCGCCAGCCCGACCTGCACCGGATACCGGAGGCGCCGCGGCAGGAACGCCTCGAACAGGATCGCCAGCACCGCGCCGCCGAGCACGATCAGCACCGGCGCCGTCTGGCTGAAACTGATCGCCGGGGCGGTGATCGGATCGGTCGGCGCGGCCGCAGCCGCCACGTTTGCGGAGCTGAACGCAGCGAACTACAGCCATCACCGGCCACCTTCGCTCGGGGCGTCAACAGCGGGCGGCGGGTCGGTGAAGCCGACGTCGACCATCGTTCGTTCCGCGGTCGGGTTGATCACGTCCAGCACCGGCTGCGGGTAGACCCCCAGCAGGATGATCAGCACCACCAGCGGGGTCACCACGACGATCTCCCGCGCAGTCAGGTCGCCGAACTTCGCCCGGATCTTCGACGGCGCATGCGCTGGGCCTCGCCCGCCGGATGGCCGGTCGGGACCTGACCCTCGGGCTGCGAGGCCGAGCCGCCTTCCGCCGTGCGCAGCAGCCGGCGCCCCGACGGGCACCAGCGCCGCCGGAGCCGCCGTCCAGTCCGAAATCGTCACCGCGATGGCGAGCCGCCGAGCACACCGACCCCGCGGACCGGGCCGGTCATCGTCCGCTGGAACACCCAGAGCATGTAGACGGCGGCCAACACGATGCCGAACGTCGCGATGGTGGCCCAGGCCGGGTACACGGTGAAGGTGCCGATCAGCACCAGGAACTCGGAGATGAACGAGTTGGTGCCCGGCATCGCGATGGTGGCCAGCGACGCGATCAGGAACATCCCGCCGAGGATCGGCGCGACCTTCCAGACGCCGCCGTAGTCGCCGATCAGCTTCGAGCCGCCGCGGGTGGTCAGCATGCCGACGACGATGAACAGCAGGCCGGTGGCGATGCCGTGGTTGACCATGTAGAACGCGGCGCCGGCGATCGACTGGGTGGTGAAGGCGAACACGCCCAGCGCGATGAACCCGAAGTGGGCGATCGAGGTGAACGTCACGAAGCGCTTGATGTCGCTCTGCCCGGCGGCCACGATCGCGCCGTAGACGATGCCGATCACGGCCAGCAGGATGATCAGCCAGGCCAGCTTGGCGCTCGCGGCCGGCAGCAGCGGCAGGCAGATCCGCAGGAACCCGAAGGTGCCGACCTTGTCCAGCACGCCGACCAGCAGCGTGCCGGCGCCGACCGGCGCCTCGGTACCGGCGTCGGGCAGCCAGGTGTGCAGCGGCACCAGCGGCGCCTTGATCGCGAACGCGATGGCGAACCCGGCGAAGATCCACAGCTGGGTGGACTCCGGGATCTGGCCGGCGATCGAGCGCAGCGTCACCCAGTCGAACGTCCCGCCGGTGGGCAGCACGTTCCCGGCCGCCACGTACAGGCCGATCACCGACGCCAGCATGAGCAGGCCGCCGAGCAGCGAATACAGGAAGAACTTGGTCGCCGCGTACGCCCGGCGGACCCCGCCGAACGCCCCGATCAGGAAGTACATCGGGATCAGCATGACCTCGAACGCGACGTAGAAGACGAAGACGTTGGTCGCCGCGAAGACCGCGACCATGGCGCCCTGCAGGACCAGCAGCAGCGCGAAGTACCCGCCGATGGTCCGCCCGGCCGGCAGCTTCTCCTCCCAGGAGGCGCCCAGCACGATCGGCATCAGCACGGCGATCAGCGCGATCATCGTCAGCGAGATGCCGTCGACGCCCAGGGTGAAGCTGATCCCGAACGTCGGGATCCAATCGACGTTGAACACTTCCTGGAACGGCACGACGACCTGATCGGCCGCGCTGCCCATGACCGAGCGGTAGGCGATCCAGAGCGCGATCACCACCACCAGTTCGGCCAGCGTGAAGGCCAGCGCCACCAGCTTGACCGTCTTCACCGGCGCACCGGACATCGCCGCGAGCACCACCGCGCCGGCGATCGGCAGCGCGATCAGGATCACCAGATAGAGACTGTTCATGTCGACCTCACCAGCAGCAGCATCAGCACGACGACCAGGGTTCCGGCGAACATCGACAGCGCGTAGGACCGGACGAAACCGTTCTGCCAGTGCCGCCATCGGCCGGAGAGGCCACCGAGCCCGGCGGCCAGGCCGTTGACCGCACCGTCGACGCCCTTGGCGTCCGCGAAGACCGACATCCTGGTCAGCCAGATGCCCGGCCGGGCGAACAGCGCCTCGTTGATCGCGTTGCCGCCGACGTCGGCCCTGGCCAGCGCCACCACCGGGCTGACCGGCATGGGTGCGGTGACCGGCACCGGCCGGCGGCCGATGATCCAGTAGGCGATGAACACGCCGACCGCCACGACGACCAGGGTGGCGACGGTGATCAGGATCGGAGCCATCGGCGGTTCCGGCTCCTCGTACGGCCCGACCGACGGCGCCAGCCAGTCGGCCAGCCGGTTGTTGATGGCCAGGAACGCCCCCGCGCCGACCGACCCGACCGCCAGGATGATCATCGGCACGGTCATCACCAGCGGCGATTCGTGCGGGTGGTAGTCACGGCCGTCGGCGGACTTGAGTTCCTTCCACCGCGGCTCGCCGAAGAACGTCATGATCATCATTCGGGTCATGTAGAAGGCCGTGATGCCGGCGCCGATCAGCGCCGCCGAGCCGAGCAGCCAGCCCTCGGCGCCCTCGGCCGCGAAGGCCGCCTCGATGATCGGGTCCTTGGCGTAGAAGCCGTCGAACAGCGGGAAGCCGATGATCGCGAGGTACGCGGCCGTCATGGTCCAGAAGGTGATCGGCAGCTTGCGGGCCAGCGCGCCGTAGTGCCGCATGTCGACGTCGTCGTTCATCGCGTGCATGATCGAACCGGCGCCGAGGAAGAGCCCGGCCTTGAAGAAGCCGTGGCAGAGCAGCAGCAGGATGCCCAGCGCGTAGACCCCGGCGCCGAGCCCGACCGCCAGGAACATGTAGCCGATCTGCGAGACCGTCGAGTAGGCGAGCACCTTCTTGATGTCGTCCTTGGCGCAGCCGCCGATGCAGCCGACCAGCAGGGTCACGGTGCCGATGATCGCGACCACCAGCCCGCCGTCCGCGGTCAGGTCGTAGATCGGCGAGCAGCGGGCGATCAGGTACACGCCCGCGGTGACCATGGTCGCGGCGTGGATCAGCGCGGAGACCGGGGTCGGGCCCTCCATGGCGTCGGGCAACCACGCCTGCAGCGGCACCTGACCGGACTTGCCGCAGGCGCCGAGCAGCAACAGCAGGGCCATCAGGGTGACGGTGCCCGGCGACTGCGCGGCCAGTTCGTCGATCCGGTCGAACACCCCGGTGAACGAGACGGTGCCCAGTTCCTTGAACATCAGGAAGATGGCCAGCGCCAGGCCGACGTCACCGACCCGGTTCATGATGAAGGCCTTCTTCGCGGCCGTCGCGGCGGCCGGCCGATCCGACCAGAACCCGATCAGCAGGTAGGACGCCAGGCCGACGCCCTCCCAGCCGGCGTACAGCGAGACGAACGAGTTGCCGAGCACCAGCAGCAGCATGGCCGCGACGAACAGGTTCAGGTAGGCGAAGAACTTGCGCCGGTCCGGGTCGTGCGACATGTAGCCGATGGAATAGATGTGGATCAGCGAGCCGACGCCGGTGATCAGCAGCACGAAGGTCAGCGACAGCGGGTCGATGAACAGCCCGAGGTCGATGTTCAGCGATCCGGACTGGATCCAGGTGAAGATGCTCACCTGGTGCACCCGGTCGGTGGACGGCTCACCCAGCACGTTCAGGAACACGACGAAGCCGAGCACGAACGCCGCGATCACGGTCGCGCAGCCGATCAGGTGGCCGATCCGGTCGAGCACCCGGCCGCCGACCAGCAGCACGATCGCACCGGCCAGCGGCAGCGCGATGAGCAGCACCGACGCCCCGTACAGACCCGTCACTGGATCAATTCCTTCTGGCTCAACTCAGCCACCAATTCCGTCACGAGAACTCCCGGATCTAGAACTTGAGCAGGTTCGCGTCGTCGACGGAGGCACTGCGCCGGCTGCGGAAGATGGACATGATGATCGCCAGGCCGACAACCACCTCGGCGGCGGCCACCACCATCACGAAGAACGCGAAGATGACGCCGTCGAGGTTGCCCCAGACATTGGCGAAGGTGACCAGCGACAGGTTGACGGCGTTCAGCATCAGCTCGACGCACATGAACACCACGATCGCGTTCTTCCGGATCAGGAAACCGACGGCCCCGATGCCGAACAGCAGCGCGGACAGGATCAGATAGTGATTCGGGGTCACCGGTCACCCTCCTGCGACGGCGCGGCACCGGCAGAGCCAACCGCGCGTCCGTCGACCAGTTCGTCGTCGGTCCGGCTGGGGTGCTCGGCGCTCTCGATCTCGGTGACGGAGCCGCCGCTGCGGAACCGGTTGGCCACCCGCTCGCTCTCCGAGAACTCCACCAGGTCGGACACCGAGCCCGGCGCGATGGAGCCGTCCGGCAGCAGCGCGGGGGTGGCGTTCGACGAGGACGTGGCGAACACGCCGGGGCCGGGCAGCGGCGACATCCGGTCGGAGCGCATCCGCTCGTGCACCCGCTGCCGCTGCGTCTTCCGTTCGCCGGGCGCCTTCTCGATGTGGGTCAGCACCATGGCGCCGGTGGCGGCGGTGATCAGCAGCGCGCTGGTCAGCTCGAACGGGAACAGGTAGTCGGTGAACAGCAGTTCGGCGATCGACCCGATCGGGCCGCGGGCCGCCATGGCATCGGTGAGGCCGACGAACGGGACCGCGTCCAGCGCCCGCAGCAGCCCCGTCACCAGCAGCGTCACGAACGCGATGCCGATGACGGTGGCGATGATCCGCTGCTTCTTGAGCACCTCGAAGGTGGAGTCACCGGCGTCCCGGCCGGTCAGCATCAGCACGAACAGGAACAGCATCATGATCGCGCCGGTGTAGACGATGATCTGCACGAAGCCGAGGAATTCGGCGTCCTGCGCGATGTACAGGCAGCCCAGGCACAGCATGGTCAGCACCAGCCAGAGCGCGGAATGCACCGCGACCCGGGAGAACACCATGCCGACCGCGCCGAGCAGGGCCAGCGGCGCCAGGATCCAGAACGCGATCAGTTCGGCGCCCGGATTCCACCGGGGCGGCGGCGGCCGCCGCCGCGACCTGAGTCAGTGCCTGGGTGATCACGACGGGCTGCCCGCCGGGGCAGCGACCGGTCCGGCGGTGCCCCGCGTCTCCGCCTCCGACCGGGCCGGGCCGTCGGCCCCGCTGGCGCGCTGGCCGGCCGGCGCGTCACGCAGCAGCTCGGGACCGCGGGCGTAGTAGTCGTGCTCGTCACCGAGCCGCATCGGGTGCGGCGGCTGCTCCATGCCGGGCAGCAGCGGGGCCAGCAGCATGTCCTTGGTGTAGATCAACCGCTGCCGGTCGTCGTCGGCCAGCTCGTACTCGTTGGTCATGGTGAGCGAGCGGGTCGGGCACGCCTCGATGCACAGGCCGCAGCCGATGCACCGCAGGTAGTTGATCTGGTAGTTCTTGCCGTACCGCTCACCCGGCGAGTAACGCTCCTCGTCGGTGTTGTCGCCGCCCTCGACGAAGATCGCGTCGGCCGGGCAGGCCCAGGCGCACAGCTCGCAGCCGACGCACTTCTCCAGCCCGTCGGGATGGCGGTTCAGCTGATGACGGCCGTGGTACCGCTTGGCCGGCTGCTCAGGGTTCTTCGGGTAGTCCTCGGTGACCACCGGCTTGAACATGGTCGCGAAGGTGACCCCGAACCCCTTGACGGGATCAAGAAACGACATCGCTGCCTCCCGGCAGTTCGTTGGTGCGGGCACCGGTGAGCGCGGCGGCGCCGGTGCTGACGGCCATTCGGCGCTCGGCCGCGCGGGCGGCCCGGATCGGTGGGATCGGCACCTTCAGGTCGAGCGGCGGGACCGGATAACGACCGCGGGCCTCGGACACCACCGCCGGCTCGGTGCCACCGGAATCGGTCTCCCCCATGGCCAGCAACTCGTCGTCCAGCGCGTCTTCCTCGTCGTCGGGGGGCACCTTGGCCGGCCAGGCCACCGCGGCGATCAGCAGGATCGCCAGCGGAATGCCCACCCAGAGCAGCACCTCGGTGGTGGAGAAGCCCTCGGCGTTGCGCAGCACGCGAACCGATCCGACCAGCACGATCCAGACCAGCGAGACCGGGATCAGCACCTTCCAGCCGAGCGACATGAACTGGTCGTAGCGGATCCGGGGCAACGTGCCGCGGAGCCAGACGAACACGAACATGAAGATCAGCACCTTGATGAAGAACCACAGCAGCGTCCAGTAGCCCTCGTTCGCGAACGGCAGCAGCGACACCGGCCACGGGGCCCGCCAGCCGCCCAGGAACAGCGTGGTCGCGATCGCCGAGACGTTGATCAGGTTGATGTACTCGGCCAGGAAGAACAGCCCGAACCGCATCGACGAGTACTCGGTGTTGAACCCGCCGACCAGTTCGCCCTCGGCCTCGGCCAGGTCGAACGGTGCCCGGTTGGTCTCGCCGACCATCGACACGCAGTAGACGAGGAACGACACCGGCAGCAGCCAGACGTACCAGCCGGACTCCTGCTGGTTGACGATCGCCGAGGTGGACAGCGTCCCGGAGTAGAGGAACACCGCGACGAAGGACAGCCCCATGGCGACGTCGTAGGAGATCATCTGGGCCGCCGACCGCAATCCGCCGAGCAGCGGGTAGGTCGATCCGGACGCCCAGCCGCCGAGCACGATCCCGTAGACGCCGATCGAGGCCAGCGCCAGCGCGACCAGCACGCCGACCGGCGGGTCGATCAGCTGCAGCGCGGTCTGCTCACCGAACATGGTGACCTCGCCGCCGACCGGGATGATCGAGAAGATCAGGAACGCCGGGATGGCCGCGAACGCCGGCGCCAGGATGTAGACGACCTTGTCCGCCCGGCCGGGATGATGCCTTCCTTGAAATGCAGCTTCAGCGCGTCGGCCAGCGATTGCAGCAGGCCGAACGGGCCGTTCCAGTTGGGGCCGGGCCGGTGCTGCATCCGGCCGACGACCTTGCGTTCGAACCAGATCGCGAACAGGGTCAGCAGCAGCAGGATGACGAAGATCATCAGCGCCTTGATCAGCCCCAGCCACCACGGATCGTCGGCCAGCAGCGGCTCGACGGACCCGTCGGTGCCCAGCGGCACGTCGGCGGCCGCCTGGAGAAATGCCACACTCATCGGCTGTCCCTTCCTACGGCAACGGCCTGCACCTGGACGCGATCGCCGACCTGAACGCCGAGCCGGCCGGTGGTCGCGATGCCGTCGATGTGCGCGGGCAGCCAGACGACGTCGTCGACCATCCCGGTGATCGCCAGCGGCAGGGTGATCGAGCTGGCGGTGCCCCGGACGGCGACGGCATCGCCGCTGCGGACGCCCAATTCCAGCGCGGCGGCCGGCGACAACCGAACCACGTCCGGTTTGGCGGTGCCCATCAGGTGCGGCTCACCGTCCAGAGCCCGGCCGCCGTCCAGGTTCATCCGCCAGGAGGCCAACCGGAAGCCGGTACCGGCGGGCGCACCCGCGGCCGGCGCGGCCCGTTCGGCGACCGGAAGAGCCCCGGACCAGACGCCCAGCCGGGCGATCTCGGCGGAAGCCGCCGCCGGCGTCTGGGTGTAGAGATCGACGTCCATCTCGACGCCGAGGGTGTCCAGGATCCGGGCCTCGTCCAGCATGCCGGCCTCGGGCAGCGCGGCGGCGAACGGACGCACCCGGCCCTCCCAGTTGACGTACGCGCCGGACTTCTCCGCGGCGGCCGCGACCGGGAACACCACGTTGGCGAGTTCGGTGACGGCGCTGACCCTGATCTCCAGGCTGACCACGAAACCGGCGCTGGCCACCGCGGCCAACGCTGCCGCCGGGTCGGGCAGGTCGGAGATCTCCACACCGCCGATCAGCAGGCCGGCCAGCCCGGGCGCGCGGTCCTCGGGATTGTCGACCTCGCCGTGGAAATGCTGCTCCGCGTCGAATGCCTCGGCCGCGACGCCGAAGTCGGTCAGTTCCGGCTCGGCGATGCCGACCGCGGCCAGGATGCCCGCGGTGTCCCGGCCGGGCGTTACGGGAATCGACGCGCCCCAGGCCTTTTCCACCTCTGCGCGGGCCGCCGGATCGGACAGCGGGCGACCACCGGGCAGCAGCGTGCCGATGGCTCCGGCGTCCAGCGCACCCCGCTCCCCCGCCCGGCGCGGCACCCACGCCAAGGCGGCGCCGGTGGCGTCCACCAGATCGCCGACCGCGGTCAGCAGACCGGGGGTCTGGGCGGCGCGTTCGCCGACCAGGACCACGGCGCCGGGGTTGCGCAGCAGGGCGCCGAGCCGGTTGCGTTCCGCGGCGTCTGGTACCCCGTCATCGGCCTGGACCTCTCCGGCGAGCCCGGTCAGCACGGCCGGCTCATCGCCCGGCGCGGCCCCGATCAGAGTGCCGGAGAGCTTGTGCAGGCCATTGCTCAGCACGGGCGACACCGAGAAAACGGTCAGCCCCTTGCGGGCGGCCTTGCGCAGCCGCAGGAACAGGATCGGTGACTCCTCCTCGGGTTCCAACGCGACCAGCACGACCACCGAGGCCTTTTCCAGAGCGGCGTAGGTCACCCCGCCGCGCTCCGGCGACGAACCGGCCACTCTGGCGCCCAGGAAGGCGGCCTCCTCGGCGGAATGCGCGCGGGCCCGGAAGTCGATGTCGTTGGTCCGCAGCGCCAGCCGGGCGAACTTGGCGTAGGCGTACGCATCGGTGACGGTGAGCCGGCCGCCGGTCAGCACCCCGACGCCGCCGTTGTCGCGAGCCTCGAGGAGGCCGCCGGCTGCGACCGACATTGCCTCGGTCCAGGACGCCTGCTGCAGCACCCCGTCGGCGTCGCGGACCAGCGGCCGGGTGATCCGGTCACCCTCCCGGACATACGGGAAGGCGAACCGGCCCTTGTCGCAGTTCCAGTCCTCGTTCACGTCCGGGTCGGTGCGGGCCAGCCGCCGGGTCACGGCGCCGGCCCGGTGGTCGGTGCGCAGCGCGCAACCGGACGCGCAGTGCTCGCAGACGGTGTCGGTGGAGACCAGGTCGAACGGCCGGGCCCGGAACCGGTAGGCCGCCGAGGTCAGCGCACCGACCGGGCAGATCTGGATGGTGTTGCCGGAGAAGTACGACTGGAACGGCTCGGCGGAGTTGATCCCGATCTGCTGCGCCGAGCCACGTTCCAGCAGGTCGATGAACTTGTCCCCGGCGATCTGGTCGGAGAACCGGGTGCAGCGCTGGCACAGCACGCACCGTTCGCGGTCCAGCAGGATCTCGGTGGACACCGCGATCGGCTTGACGAACACCCGCTTCGGGTCGCGCATCCGCGAGTGAGACGACCCGTTCGCCAGCGTCTGGTTCTGCAGCGGGCACTCCCCGCCCTTGTCGCAGATCGGGCAGTCCAGCGGGTGGTTGAGCAGCAGGAATTCCAGGTTCGATCGCTGCGCCTTCTCCGCCACCGGGGAACTGAGCTGGGTCTTGACCACCATCCCGTCGGCGACGGTCTGGGTGCAGGCGGCCTGCGGCTTGGGCATCGGCCGGCCGCCCATCTCGACCTCGACCAGGCACTGCCGGCAGGCACCGACCGGCTCCAGCAGCGGGTGGTCGCAGAACCGCGGGATCGCGGTGCCGATCCGTTCGGCCGCCCGGATCACCAGCTCACCCTTGGGCGCGATGACGCTGACGCCGTCGATCACCAGCCGGACATGCCCCGCTGGAATCGGGGGTGACCGGGATCCGGTCTCCGGCTGCGCTGGCCCCGGGGGGCACGGCTACCTGGGTCATCAGTGCGCCCCCACGAGCAGTCTTGACTCAACGACCGGAGGAGTCCGGCCGGTGACCAGGTCCTCGAATTCGGATCGGAAGTACTTGAAGCTGGACAGCACCGGGGTGGCCGCGGCGTCACCAAGCGCGCAGAACGACCGACCCGCGATGTTGGCCGCGGCGTCGGCCATGGTGTCCAGGTCCTCGAGCGTGCCGCTGCCGGAGACGATCCGGCGCAGGATCTGCACCAGCCAGCCGGTGCCCTCCCGGCACGGGGTGCACTTGCCGCAGGACTCGTGCTTGTAGAACTCCAGCCACTTCCAGACGGCCCACGGCACCGACACGGTCTCGTTGAAGCACATCAGCGCCGTGGTGCCGAGCATCGAGCCGGCGGCCGCGACGTCGTCGAAGGACAGCGGCACGTCCAGCTGCGCCGGGGTGAAGATCGGCGTTGACGACCCGCCAGGGGTGAAGAACTTCAGCGGGATGCCGTCCAGCATGCCGCCGGCCGAGACCAGCAACTGCCGCAACGTCGTCCCCATCGGGGCCTCGTACTGACCTGGGTTGGTGACGTGCCCGGACAGCGAGTAGATCTTCGGTCCGGGCGACTTCTCGGTGCCCATCGACCGGTACCAGTCGGACCCGCCGAGCACGATGGCCGGCACCGACGCGATCGTCTCCACGTTGTTCACCACCGTCGGGCAGGCGTACAGCCCGGCGATGGCCGGGAACGGCGGCTTCAGCCGCGGCTGACCGCGACGGCCCTCCAGGGAGTCCAGCAGCGCGGTTTCCTCGCCGCAGATGTAGGCGCCGGCGCCGGCGTGCACCACGATCTCCAGGTCGTAGCCGGAGCCGAGGATGTTCTTGCCGACGTAGCCGTGCGCCCTCGCCTCGGCGACGGCGTTGGCGACACGGCGCAGCGCGTGTACCGCCTCGCCGCGAACGTAGATCGCGCAGAACGGCGCCCGGATGGCGTAGGAGGTGATGATGCAGCCTTCGATCAGCGAATGCGGATCGGCCATCATCAGCGGGATGTCCTTGCAGGTACCGGGTTCGCCCTCGTCGGCGTTGATCACCAGGTAGTGCGGCTTGGTGTCGCCCTGCGGCAGGAACGACCACTTCAGGCCGGTCGGGAATCCAGCGCCGCCGCGGCCGCGGAGCCCGGAGTTCTTGATCAGTTCGGTGATCCGGCCCTGATCGACGCCCAGCGCCAGCGGCAGCGCCTGGTACCCGTCGAGCTGCCGGTAGGTCGACATGCTCCAGGAGCGGGGCGACGCCCACCGCCGGGTCAGCATCGGGGTCAGCGGGGCGGCGCCGTCAGCGGGGGTCGGCCAGTGCTCGCCGGGCGCGGGCACGGTGCCCCGTAGCGCGGCCTCCAGGCTCAGCGGCCCGCCGGGTTCGGCGGCCGGTGGAAGGGTCGGCTCGATGGTGACCGGGATCGGCCCCGGTGCCTCCCCGGTGCCCGGCGAGCTGAAGGTGCCCGGACCCGTTTCCTTCGACACGGCCGCTTCGACGGGGGTGGCAGCGGGCGGCGGCACGGCCGCCGGAGCACCCGGCTCCGGCGTTGGCTCCGACGGATTGCTCATCGCTGGCTCCTCACTGGGGTGCTGCTGGCGGCGACCTTGCCCAACGCATTTCTCGCTTCTGTACTGCTCACCTCTGTATTGCACTGCTCACCTCTTCGCACGGTGATCACTTCTTCTGCGGCAGCGGCGGAAAATCCACCGAGTCGGGCATCGTCGGCGCGCGTTGTTCGGTGCGTTCGGCGAGGACCGAGCCGCGCAGGGTCGGCACCGACGCGGTCGGCGCCTCCACCCGCTCGGCGAGGTTAGTGAAGATCCCGGCGATCTCCAATTCGACCGACCGGAAATCGGTCAGGGTGGCTCCCCTGGTCGGGTGCGGCCGCTCACCTGCCTGCAGCGCCTGCACCAGATCCAGTGCACCGTCGGGTGTCTGGTTGTCGTAGAACTCGTAATTGACCTGCAGCACCGGGCCGTGGTCGCAGGCCGCCAGGCACTCGGCGTGTTCCAGGGTGATCGAGCCAGGTGCGCCCGGCTCGCCCGACGTCTCCTCGTGCCCGACGCCCAGGTGCGCCGACAGCGTCGCGTAGATGGCGTCGCCACCGAGCCCGGCGCACAGCGCGTTGGTGCAGACGCTGACCAGGTGCTCGCCGCAGGGGGTGCGCTTGTACATCGTGTAGAACGTCGCGACCGCCGAGACCTCGGCGTCGGTCAGCGCCAGCTTCTGCGCGCAGAACTCGATGCCCGGCTGGGACACGAAGCCCTCCACCGACTGCACCAGGTGCAGCAGCGGCAGCAGCGCGGACCGCGACACCGGGTAGCGGGCGATGATCTCCTCCGCCCGGCCGTGCGTCAGCTCGTCGAAGACCACGTCCGTACTGAGAAAAACCGGAACGCCAATCCGGCGGTTACTCATCGGTCCACCCCACCCATCACCGGATCAATCGACGCCACCGCTGCCACCACGTCGGCGATCATCGAACCCTCCGCCATCGCGGGCATCGCCTGCAGGTTGACGAATCCCGGGTCCCGCAGATGCACTCGCCACGGCCGGGTGCCGCCGGAGGAGACCACATGGCAGCCGAGCTCACCACGCGGATTCTCGATGGCCTGATACGCCTGCCCGGCGGGCACGTCGAAACCCTCGGTGACCAGCTTGAAGTGGTGGATCAGCGACTCCATCGACTGGCCCATGATCTTGCGGATGTACTCCAGCGAGTTACCCATCCCGTCCGACCCGAGCGAGAGCTGCGCCGGCCAGCCAATTTTCGCGTCCTGGATCATCACCGGGCCGGGCTCGGCGAGCCGCACCACGCACTGCTTCATGATCTTGAGCGACTCCCACATCTCGGCCAGCCGGAGCAGGAACCGCGAGTAGCAATCGGCGTCGGTGGACGTCGGCACCTCGAACTCGTAATCCTCGTACCCGCTGTACGGCATCACCTTGCGCAGGTCCCACGGCAGCCCGGCCGACCGCAGGATCGGCCCGGTGACGCCCAGCTGCATGCACGCCTCCAGCGGGAGGATGCCGACGCCGACCATCCGTGCCTTCCAGATCGGTTGCCCGGTCAGCAGTTTGTCGTACTCCGGCAGCCGGGACTCCATGATCGTGATGAATTGGTTGATCCGGTCGATCGAATTCTCCGGCAATTCCTGGGCCACCCCGCCCGGCCGGATGAAGGCCATGTTCATCCGCAGCCCGGTGAGGAATTCCATCAGGTGCAGCGCTTCCTCGCGCTCGCGGAAGCCGGCCGTCATGCCCGTCAGCGCGCCGAGTTCCATGGCGCCGGTGGCCAGCGCCACCAGGTGCGAGGAGATCCGGGTCAGTTCCATCAGCAGCACCCGGATCACCTGGGCGCGGACCGGAACCTCGATGCCCAGCAGCTTCTCGACCGACATGCAGTACACGGCCTCGTTGAAGGCCGGCGACAGGTAGTCCGCCCGGGTGACGAACGTGACGCCCTGGGTCCAGGTGCGGTACTCGCAGGACTTCTCGATGCCGGTGTGCAGGTAGCCGATCACCGACCGGGCCTGCACCACGGTTTCGCCCTCGAGTTCGAGGATCAGCCGCAGCACACCGTGCGTGGACGGGTGCTGCGGACCCATGTTGATGATGATGCGTTCGTCGTTCTCGAACTGCGTTTCGGCGAGCAGCTCGTCCCAGTCACCGCCGGTGACGGTGAACATCCGGCCCTCGGTGGTGTCCGTGCCGCGGGCCCGGCGTGGGTCCTGACCGCCATGCGTGGCGCGGTACCGGGTCTCGGCATCCTGCAGATCGGGCGGCAGGAAGTCTTCCGCGAACTTGGACGAAAAGCCCTTGTCGCGCGGATCATCCGAGGCGGTCGCTTGGTAACCGCCTGCGCCGCCGTGGTTCTCGGTCATGAGTACGACCTCCGCTGATCCGGGGCTGGGATCTCGGCGCCCTTGTATTCCACCGGGATCCCGCCGAGCGGGTAATCCTTACGTTGGGGATGGCCGATCCAGTCGTCCGGCATCAGAATTCTGGTCAACCCCGGGTGCCCGGAGAAATTGATCCCGAACATGTCCCAGATCTCGCGCTCCTGCCAGTCCGCGGTCGGGTACACCGCGACCGCGCTGGGCACGTGAGCGTCGGTGACGTCGACCGCCACCTCGAGCCGGATATGCCGCCGGTACGTCATCGAGGTGAGCTCGTAGACCACGTGCAGCCGCCTGGCCACCTTCTCGCCGTAGTCGACGCCGGAGATGGACGACGCCAGTTCGAAACGCAACGACTCGTCGTCCCGCAACGCCCAGAGAAACTGCGTGACGTAGTCGCGGGCGACGTAGAAGGTGATCTCCTTGTTCGCCACGGTGGTCTGCAGCAGCGCCTGCGGCGGGATCGACCGCGCCGCCATCGCCGCGATCAGCGCGTCGGCAACCTCGTCAAAGTAACCGCCATAAGGCCGTTCCGCCGGAACCGGGGTGTGCGCCTCGAGCACCAGCAGGCCGTAGCCGGAGGTGTCGCCGGAACCGTGCACGCCGAACATGCCGGTGCGCTCGACCCCGGTCGCGGTCACCGCGGGGGTCGGGTCGTGCAGGGCCCGCTCCGCGACGGCGCTGGACTCGCCGCCCTGCTGAGAGGCGTCCGATGTGGTGCCGGACGGCTTCTCGCCGGGGGTGTCGACGGAGGTTTGCGGCGGCAGGCCGCCAGCTGGAGTGGTCATCAACGCCCCGCGGTGATCTCGGGAATGTTGACCTCGGGGGTGCCGATCGGCGCCGCCAGCTTGCCGTAGCGGACCGATGACGCGACCAGTTCGGTCCGCTGGCCGAGCTGCTCGGCGGCGCGCTTGGGCCCGAGCGGCTCGTCCATGATCTTGGCGTGCAGCTTCAGGATGGCGTCGATCAGCATTTCCGGTCGGGGCGGGCAGCCGGGCAGGTACATGTCCACCGGGACGATGTGGTCGACGCCCTGCACGATCGCGTAGTTGTTGAACATGCCGCCCGAGGACGCGCAGACCCCCATCGACAGCACCCACTTGGGCTCCGCCATCTGGTCGTAGATCTGCCGGAGCACCGGCGCCATCTTCTGGCTGACCCGGCCGGCGACGATCATCAGATCGGCCTGCCTCGGCGACGCCCGGAAGACCTCCATGCCGAACCGGCCGAGGTCGTACCGCGGAGCGCCGGTCGTCATCATCTCGATCGCGCAGCACGCCAGCCCGAAGGTGGCCGGGAACAACGACGCCTTCCGGGTCCAGTTGACCAGTTTTTCCACACTGGTCAGCAGAATTCCGCTGGGCAGTTTCTCTTCCAAACCCATTGCCCTGCTCCCTTCTTCGTCGTGCAGGTCAGAATGCGGGGATCAATCCCAGTCGAGCCCGCCGCGCCGCCAGGCGTAGGCGAAGACGACCGCGACCGTGACGATGAACAGGATGATCTCGACCAGGCCCAGCACCCCGAGCTGGACCGCGGACTGCGCCCAGGGATAGAGGAACACGATCTCGATGTCGAACACGATGAACAGCATCGCGGTCAGATAGAACTTGATCGGGAACCGTCCGGCGGTTCCGGCCGGCAGCGGGGTGGGCTCGATGCCACATTCGTAGGCGTCCAGCTTGGCCCGGTTGTACCGCCGGGGGCCGAGCCCGTCGCTGACCACGGTGACCATCGTGATCGCGAAACCCGCGACGATGACCAACAGAATCACGATCGGCAAATAGGAACTCAACACGGCAGGGCCCTCCCCCGCTGACGAGACATCAGTGTCTCCCTCATCGTTCCAACGTCATCGCCCGGGTGCCCGGTTCGGCGGCGGCCAGCAGACGACGATCCGCTAAACACTGGGCGCCAACCTGGTCAGCGACCGGACGACCTTGTCGGCCCAGTCGCCGTCCCGGCTGTCATACAGCCCGGCCAGCAGCTTGAGCACCAGGTACATCAGATCCTTGCGGGGCAGGCCAAGCCTGGTCGCGGTCTTCATCACGGCGGGCTTGCCGATCAACGTGGAGAAGATGCCGCCCAGCCGGTAGTAGGCACCCAGGTGGTCCTTCATGGCGGTGACGTAGCCGTGCAGCGCCGCCTCCCGGCTGGCGCCCTCCGGCCGGCCGAGCGCCTGCAGCACGGACTCCGCGGCCAGCGCCGCCGACTCCATCGCGTAGGCGATGCCCTCGCCGTTGAACGGGTTCACCGCGCCGCCGGCGTCGCCGACCAGCAGCAGGCCGTCGGCGTAGTGCGGTGTGCGGTTGAAGCCCATCGGCAGGCCGGCACCACCGATCGGGCCGATGGCGTTCTCCTCGCGCAGCCCCCATTCCTCCGGGGTGCCGTCCAGCCAGGTCCGCAGCAGGGCTCGGTAATCCGTCTTGCCGAACGCCTTGGACGAGCTGAGCATGCCAAGGCCGACGTTGACCGTGCCGTCACCCAGGCCGAAGATCCAGCCGTAGCCGGGCAGCAGCTTGGCCTTGGCCGGATTGGATCGGTCCCAGAGTTCCAGGTGGGATTCCAGGTAGTCGTCGTTGGTGCGGCTCGGGCTGTTGTAGTACCGGCGGACCGCGACGCCGAGCGGTCGGTCGTCCCGTTTGTTCACGCCCATCCCCAGCGCAACCCGCGCCGACACGCCGTCGCAGGCCAGGATCAGCGGCGCCTGGAACTCCTTGGGCCCATCGGCGGTCTTGGCGGTGACGCCGGTGATCCGCCCGGTGCGATCGTCCCGGATCGGCGCGGTGACGGTGGTGGCGACCCGCATCCGGGCGCCGGCCTTGACCGCGAGAGTGGCCAGCATCTCGTCGAAGTCACGCCGGGGCCGGACCAGACCGAAATCCGGGAAATCCTGCAGGACGGGCCACGGCAGCTCCAGGCTGGTCCCGCCGCCGACCACCCGCAGGCCCTTGTTCTTGATCCAGTCCGAACCCGAGACGTCGACGCCCAGCGCGAGCACCTGCTTGACGCCGCGCGGGGTCAGCCCGTCACCACAGACCTTGTCCCGCGGGAAGGTGGACTTTTCCAGCAGCAGCACATCGACGCCGGAGCGGGCCAGGTAGGTCGCCGCGGTCGCGCCGGCCGGGCCGGCGCCCACAACGATGACGTCGGCCGAGGCGTCCGGGTCCTTGACCACGTTCGACAGGCTCATCGGCGCCGTTGATTCGCTCGCACGCTCGCTCACTGGTCGACCCCGCTCCGCGGTGTCGAGCCGACGATCGGTGACATTGATTCGCTCGCACGCTCGCTCATCGGGATCCCTCCCCCGCAACCGGTGCACATCAGGCCTGGAGGGGGATGCGGCGGCAGTCCCTGCGACAGGCGAATCGAGTTTGTGAATTCGTTCACGAGGCCTTTCGCACACAGTGTAGGACTCGTCACCGACACTCGGTACCAAGGGTGGCGCGCGGCGCGCAGCGGTCCCGTTCCGGGGTCGGACGGCTCACTTCCCGCGGCCGGTGCGCTGGTCAGTCCGCGCGGCGGACAGCGTGATGAAGCGCCACCACACCGAAGGTCATGTTCCGCCAGACGACGTCGGTCCAGCCGGAGCGCGCGATCATCCTGGCCAACGACGGCTGATCGGGCCAGGCGTCGATGGTTTCCTGCAGGTAGATGTAGGCATCAGGGTTGGACGAGACCCGGCGCGCCAGCCGCGGCAGCACATTGCGCAGATACCAGTGGTATCCCCAGCGGATCGGCGCGGGCCGCGGCCGGGAGAATTCGCAGACCAGCAGCTGTCCGCCGGGCCGGGTGACCCGGGCGAACTCGGCCAGCGCGGCGCCCGGATCCACCACGTTGCGCAGCCCGAACGAGATCGTCACGGCGTCGAATGCGCCATCGGCGAACGGCAGGTGCAACGCGTCGCCGGCCACCCTGGGCAACCGGAAATCGCTCTTCGCGGCGGAAAGCATGCCGAAAGAGAAGTCGGTGGCGACGGACCACGCGCCGGTGGCGGACAACGCTCTGGTGGAAACACCGGTCCCGGCGGCGACGTCGAGCACCTTTTGGCCGGGCAGCAGTTGCAGGGCGCGGACGGTGTGCCGGCGCCAGCGGCGGTCCTGCCCGGCGGACAAGATCGTGTTCGTGCGGTCGTACCGCTGGGCCACGGCGTCGAACATCGCGGCGACCTGGCGCGGCTCCTTCTCCAGCCCGGCCCTGCTCATGGTCGACTCCCGGCTCGCTCCGCTGGCGTGCCCATCGCTCGCTCTGGGGTCGCTCCGCTCCTTGCCGATGGCTCGCTCTGGAGTCGCTCCGCTCCTCGGCGCCGACGCGCCTGCGATGCTCGCTCCCCCGCGCTCGCGGGCGTCCAAAATGCGCCTGCGATGCTCACGCCCCCGCGCTCGCGGGCGCACACGCGCCAGCGATGCTCACTCACCTTCGTCTCCTGCTCATGGTCGACTCCCGGTTCGCTCCGCTCCTCGGCGCCAGGGGCGCCTGCGATGCTCACTCACCTTCGTCTCCTGCTCATCGAGTCGACTCACCGCTGCTCATGAGACGGCAGCCTACCGAGCAAGCGGGGTGCTCATGGACTCGTCCTGGTCCGTGGCGGCGCGGCGTGTCCCGGCCCGCGATGCAGACCGAGCAGCGGCAACCGTGCCCGCCGCAGGCACCACCAGATCAGCGGCAAGGTGATCAGGTACGTCACCCCCAGGGTGATGACAATCATCACCGTCCCGACCGACGCGGTCCGGCCGGCGACCCTGGCGATCTGCGGATCCTTGGTGGAGTACTCGACGACGAACTGCTGGCCGAGGTTCAACAGGCCCGGGTAGAGCACACCGCCGTCCGGCCGGATGGTCGCGCCGGTGCCGTCGACGAACTCGATCCCGGTCCGCAGCGGCGATACCGAGAGGACGGTGGCCGTTGCGGTGCCGAGGTTCTCGTCAATGGCCGAGTCGTTGGCCCGCATGCCGATGGCCAACGCCAGCATCATCACGGTGATCGCGACCGCGATCAGCGCGAACCCCCTGGCGGCCCAGCGCCACCCCAGCCGGCGGCGGGACGGGCCGGCCACCGCCGCGTCTTCGGGCGCCCGCGTCGGTTCGACGTCGAGCGCATCTGCCGCCCCGGCAGCCGGGGGCGCCTGCGCTCCCGGGGCTGCGTCGGCCGTCACCAGAGCGAGTCTAGGTCCGGCGCGGGGCCCCAGCTGTTGGTCGAGCGCTGCGGCGATCGTCCGGCCGTCCCGGGGCGGCCGGCGCCGCGCCGTCATGAGCGTCACGTCCGACCAGCGGTGAACGGGCGCAACCGGCGACTACTCTTGGCGCTCGTGACTGCCGTGCCGACGACCCGATTGGCGGTGACGGCGGTCTCGCAGCGGGTGGACGCACCCGCCGACCTGCTGTCCGCGCTGGCCCGACCGACCGGGACCTTGTGCTTCCTGCGAGCGGGCAATGGCCTGGTCGGCTGGGGTGTGCACGAGCGGATCAGCGCAACCGGCCCGAACGCCGCGGAGCAGATTCAGCAGTGGTTTGCCGACGTTTGCGCCGGTCTGCGGGTTGAGGACGCGGTGGGGCTGCCCGGCACCGGACCGGTGGCCTTCGTCTCCCTCGGATTCGACGACGACGACGTTTCGGTCGCGGTCGTGCCCACCACCGTGCTGGGCAACGCGGGCGGCACGGCGTTCGTCACCAGGATCGGTGCAGCCGACTCTCTCCCATCGGACAGCGCATCGGCGGAGCGGAGTGGTGCGGCGATCACCAATGCAGGCTCACCGCGGAAGCTGCCGGTCAAGTCACCTGGTCGGGTCAGTTACGCCGACGCGGAACTGTCGGTGGCCGGTTTCACCACCGCCGTGACGGCGGCCGCGGCCCGGATCCGGGCCGGCGAGCTGCAGAAGGTGGTGCTGGCGCACGACCTCGAGGCGACGACCGCGCGGCCGGTCGACGAGCGCTTCATGCTCGGTCAACTTGCCGGTGCCTACCCGGATTGCTGGACGTTCGCCGTCGAGGGCCTGCTCGGCGCCAGCCCCGAGCTGCTGATCCGCCGGACCGGCCGGGCTATCGCGTCGCGGGTGCTGGCCGGGACCGCGTGGAAGGAACACAGTGGGGACGCCGTCTCGGCGGACCTGTTGGGCAGTGCGAAGGACATCGCCGAGCACGCCTACGCGGTGCGGTCGGTCGCCGACGTGCTGACCCAGGCGACCGTCGACCTGGAGGTGCCGGCCGGACCGGTGCCGCTGGAGCTTGCCAACCTGACCCACCTGTCCACGGACATCACCGGCCGGCTTGGACGATCGCGCGCCGACCGCGCTGGAGTTGGCGGCCCGCCTGCATCCGACGGCCGCCGTCGGCGGCAGCCCGACAGAGGTTGCGCGGCAAGTGATCCGGGAGCTCGAACCGATGAGCCGGGCCCGGTACGCCGCGCCGGTCGGTTGGATGGACAGCCGCGGCGACGGCGAGTTCGCGATCGCGCTGCGGTGCGCCCAGGTGAACGGCCGCAGCGTCCGGCTGATGGCCGGCTGCGGCATCGTCGCCGATTCCGACCCGGAGATCGAGGCCAGGGAGGCGCAGATCAAGATGATCCCGATCCGGGACGCGCTGGAGGCGCGCGGCTGACCTCATTTGTGGTCTATGAGGTCGATCACTGGCTACAGCACCGCGCGGACCGCTTCCGACATCGAGCGCAGCGTGCCGGGCAACTCCGTCCGCGAGGTCGGCACCTCGACCACCCGGATCCCGCCGGGGTCGCCGATCGCATCGGCCAGCTCGTCCGACGGTGGAGACGAAAACGTGCTCGACGCCGCAACTCTCGGCCAGCGCCGGCGAGCATCACCCCGTGCGGGGTGCCGAACACCCGGTCGAAGGCCCTGGCGTGCTGCGGTGCTCCAGGTTCGAGAGTGGAGAAGATGGCGCCGCCGTCGTTGTTGCTGAC
Source organism: uncultured Actinomycetota bacterium (assembly GCA_963695045.1). Taxonomy (GTDB): domain Bacteria; phylum Actinomycetota; class Actinomycetes; order Mycobacteriales; family Nakamurellaceae; genus Nakamurella. Next base: position 162,811 of record CAVOFW010000008.1, on the reverse strand, counting down.
CACGATGGTCAGATCGGGACGAGGCTCGTGCGGGCCGATCACCAGGCCGGTCACGTCATGCAGGAACGTCAGATCGCCCATCAGCGCGACGGTCGGACCGTCGTCGTCGGCGGTCAGCGCCACCCCGACGGCGGTGGAGACGGTGCCGTCGATGCCGGCGACCCCGCGGTTCGCGACCACCCGCAGACCGTCCCGCGCCGCCGTCGACAGCGCGACGTCGCGCGGGGCCTGCGAGGAGCCGAGCACCAGGGTGGCCCGCCCGGGCAGGACCGCGACCAGGTCCCGGGCCAGCCGCGGCGACGCGGCGATGTCGAGCTCGTCCAGCACCGCCGCGGACCGCGTCCGCGGCCAGTCGGTCGGCCTGCCGCCAGCGCCTCGCCCATTCGACATCGGGTAATTCCCGCAGGTCGGGCCACCCGGCGGCGACGGTTCGTGCCATCCCGGACGGATCGGCGTACCCCCGCGGGTGGGCGATCACGTCCACCGTCACCCGCGGATCGCCCAGCAGCCGTTGCACCGGCCGGAACAGCGTCGGCCGGCCGAGCACGATCACCCGCTCCGGGCGTGCCTCGTCGAGAAAGCCGGCAGCCGCCAGCAGGTGCATGCCCGCGCCCAACACCGACGAACCCGCCGCGCCGCCCGCCTCGGAGATCACCAGGTGTCCGGCGTCGGCGACGGCGGCCGCCCAGGGATGGGTGAGGTCGGCGACGAAGAGCACCCGCTCGCCGGGCCCGGGGGCGGGCACCGACGGCCCGAAGGTGTCGTCGGAGCCGACGACGGTGGTCCATGGGCCGTCCCGGCCGACCAGCGATTCCGGCCAGTCGGCCGGCGGCCGGTCGGGAACGTCGTCGGCGTCCGGCAGCAGCGGTTCGGCGAGCGGCAGGTTCAGCTGCACCGGCCCGGCGACTCCGCCGGCGCCCCTGGCTGCGCCGACGGCCCGGCACACCATCGCCCGCCAGGCCGCGTTCTGCCCCGAGACCCGCTGCGCGACCGCGAATTCGTGGAAGAACCGGAGCGCCGGCCCGAACAGCGACTGCTGGTCGATGGCCTGGTTGGCGCCGACGTCGCGCAGCCACGGTGGCCGATCGGCGGAGAGCACCAGCAGCGGGACCCCGCCGTGGTGCGCCTCCAGCACGGCCGGATGCAGGTTGGCGACCGCCGTTCCCGAAGTGGTGACGACAACCGCCGGCCGCCCAGACCCCGGGCCAGCCCGACGGCGAGGAAGCCGGCCGTGCGTTCGTCGATCCGCACGTGCAGCCGCAGCCGACCGGTGGCGTCGGCGTCGTGCAGTGCCATGGACAGCGGTGCGTTCCGGGATCCCGGCGCCAGCACGGCGTCGGTGACGCCGCAGGCGATCAGTTCGTCGACCAGGACACGGGCCAGCGCCGTCGACGGATTCACGTCCGCCATTGTCGCTGGGCCGCGCCGACCGGCTGCGCTCCCACCCATGCCGACCCGATCAGGGCACGGCTCAGAGATCCTCCGGCTCCGGTCCGAAGACGAACGTGCGCCCGGTGATCTGCGAGGGCTTCACCCGGACAAACACCGGTTTGCGGGTGGCCACCCACGGCCGCAGGCCGGCGACGTCCGCCTCGTTGTAGTCGTCGCCCCACTCGGCCGCGTGCGCGTCACCCTTGACGACGACGCTCCAGCCGCCCAGGTCGTCGTGCCCGTCGATCTCGAGCGCGACGGACTCGTTGATCGTCAGCGCGGCGAGTTTGGTGCCCTGCGACGTACGGAACAGCAGCGTGCTGCCCTGCACCACGTAGTTGATCGGGAAGATCTCCGGCTGGTCCCCAACACTGAGGGCCAACCGCGCAAAGGCGTTGCGGTGCAGCAGATCCCAGCACTCGATCTCGGTAAGGATGCTGACGGGGGCGACAGTTTCGGTCATGACACCAGCATGTGCGCAGCGACCGGCATCCGACAGGGTCCAAAGTCCCGTTCAGATCAACGCGACGCACGCGGTCCAGCCGATCGAGCCAATAGCGGGTCGTCGGCCGGTCGGCCCGCGCGCATTCGTATCGATCCGGCTCGGGCGCCTGGGCCGGCACCTCGATGAACCCATTGATGGGTTGCAGCGCAGCGGTTGTCACGTCATCGGCGAGCAGGCTGGCGGTTCCGAGGCCGCAGGCGTAGGGCAAGTCCGGCAGCGCCGCGGCCAGCGCCAACCCGGCAGCGAGCCCGACCGAGCTGTCCACCGCGGACGACACCACGACCGGCAGCCCCGCGGCCGCGGCGATCCGCAGCGCGGCCCGGACCCCACCCAGCGGCGCCACCTTGATCACCGCGATATCGGCCGCGCCGGCGAGCGCGACCCGCGCGGGATCCGTTGCCCGGCGGATGGATTCGTCCGCGGCGATCGGCACCCGGACGAGCCGCCGTACCTCGGCCAGCTCGGCCAACGTACGGCACGGCTGCTCGACGTATTCCAGCCCGCCGGCCGCCGCGTCGAGCACGTCGATCGCGTCGAGCGCCTGCGGGACGGTCCAGGCGCCATTCGCGTCGACCCGAATCTTCCCGTCGGGTCCCAGCGCGTCCCGCACCGCGGCGACCCGGCGGGCGTCGGCGGCCAGATTGACCCTGGGATCGGCGACCTTGACCTTCGCGGTGCGGCAGCCGGACGCCCGGACCAATTCCGCCGCGCGCTCTTCGGGAACCACCGGAACCGTGGTGTTGACCTCGATCCGATCCCGAAGCCGCTGCGGCCACGGCATTGTCGCCGACTCGACAGCACTGCGCAGCCACGGCACACACTCCGCGTCGGGGTAGTCCCGGAACGGCGCGAACTCGGCCCAGCCGGCCGGGCCGCGCAGCAGGATGCCCTCGCGCACGGTGATCCCGCGGAACCGTTCGACGAGCGGGATCGCGAACACCCGCGCCGACGCCAGCAGCGAGTCGAGATCCACGGTCACCCCGCCATCCTGCCCGGCGGAACGACCACCGCCCGCCAGGCCGATCGACGACGCTGGACGTAGGCATCAGGCCAGTGGCAGCCGAATCGTCATCGCCACCCCACCCTCGGCGGCCGGCGACGCCACGATGCTGCCGCCCAACCGCCCGATCAGGTTGTCCGCCAGTGGCGAGTCCGAGCCCGGCGCCGGTGGGCCGCCGGCCCCGGTAACGCTCGTGCAGGACGCCCTGCTCGAAGACGACCGGATAGTCCTCCGGCGCAAGGCCAGGCCCACCGTCACGGACCTGCAGGACGGCCCATCGCTCCTCGGCCCCAAGGTGCAGCACCAGCAACTGCCCGGGGCCGAGCAGCCGCAGCGCGTTTTCGGCAAGGCCGTCCAGCACCTGGCGCACCCGCCGGGCATCGGTGGTCACCACCAAGGGCCGTGCCGGCAGCTGCGTCACCAGGACGACCCGCCGGGCGTCGCAACGGACCTGCCAGACCACGGCCATCTCGGTCAGCAACGCGGTCAGGTCGGTGCCGGCCAGGTCCAGCCGGAAGGTGTCGGCGCCGAGCCGGGCCAGGTCGAGCAGGTCGGATACCAGCCGTTCCAGCCGGGCCGCCTCCCCGCGGATGCTCCGGCCGACGTCGGCCTGTTCGGCCGGCGGGACCATCTCGTCCGCCAGCGCCTGGGCCTGTCCGGTGATCCCGGCCAGCGGCGTTCGCAGCTCGTGGGACACCGAGGTGAGAAACTCTCGCTGGCGAGACTCGCTGTGTTGCAGAGCATCCGCGAGTTCATTGACGGCCGTCGAGACGTCCGCTACCTCCCGCGGCCCGGCGATCGGGGCGCGCACGTCGCGGGCCCCCCGACCCATCGCACGGGCCAGGCCGGCGGTGCGGCGCAGCGGGGCAGAGACCACCCTGGCCACCAGAAAGCCGACCAGCACCGCGGCCACCAACCCGGCGAGAATGGCCGAGGCCAGCCGCCGCTCCAAGGCCTGCCGCGTCGCGGCTGCCACGTCGGCCGGTGCCACCAGCGCGAAACCACCGGACGACGTGGAGCGGGCCTCGACGAGTTGCAGCGCACCCAAAGTGACCGAGCCGGAGACCGACCGGCCGTCGACCGCCTGACCCGCTCCGGCCTGACGCGCGGCCCGGACCGCACGAGTCGGGGCCGGTCAACGAGCCGTCGCTGCCGATGGTCACGACGTCGATGCCCTGCTCGGCGAGCACCGTCGACGTCGCGGCCAGCGAGCCGCCGGCGGCGGCCGGGTCTGCCGTCAACTGGGCGGCGATGACGTCGGCCCGATCGGACAGTGCCTGCGTGGTGACGTCGATCAGCGTTCGCCGGACCACCAGCACGCCCACCACGCTCGCGATCACCGCCACCAGCACCGCCACCGCGACCACCAGCAGCGTGACCCGGACCGCGAGGGTGGTGCGCGGCCGGCGCGGCGGGGCTGGGAGCGGCCCGGTCACCGGTCGCCCGCTCCGCGGCGTCGAGCCGATGCCTGTGACATTGATTCGCTCGCAGCTCGCCGGTCGACCCCGCTCCGCGGCGTCGAGCCGATGCCCTGTGACATTGATTCGCTCGCAAGCTCGCTCACCGGACATCCGCCGAATACCCGACGCCGCGGACGGTCCTGATCGGGCTGGCATCACCGAGTTTCGAGCGCAGCGCCGCGACGTGAACGTCGACGGTTCGCGCCCCGGCCGCCGCCGGGTATCCCCACACCGAACTGAGCAGGCTCGCCCGCTCGAACACCCGGCCGGGATGCCGGACCAGAAACAGCAGCAGGTCGAATTCGGTTGCCGTGAGTTCAATTTCGCGTGGCGTAGAGTCCGCCGATGGCGGTCCTGACAATGCGGTCGGGGCCGTCTCCGGTGGGACCGTCCCCGGAGCCGGGTTCCACCCAGACCCGCCGCTGGCCGGGATCGAGCCGCACCCGGCCGGCCCGGAACACCGGGGCGGGCGTCGACCCCGGTCCTGCGGACCGGCGGAGCACCGCGCGGACTCGGGCCACCAACTCCCGGGGGTTGAACGGTTTGACCAGGTAGTCGTCACCGCCCAGCTCCAGGCCGAGGATCCGGTCGATGTCCTCGTCCCTGGCCGTCACGAACAGCAACGGGGTCCAATCTCCCGCCGCCCGCAACTGGCGACAGAGGTCGAGCCCGTCCATGTCCGGCAGCCCGATATCCAGCACGATCGCCGCCGGCCGGTCCTGCCGGATCACGGCCAGTCCGTCCCTGGCGGTGCCGCAGATCCGCACCCCGAACCCGGCTGCCGCGAGGTAGCGGCGCATGACGTCGGCGATGACCGTCTCGTCCTCGATCACCAGCACCAGGCCACGTCCGGCACCGGTGGCCGCGATCACCGGATCGGCGCCGACCGGCCCACTCGGGAATGCCATCTGCTCAGCCTTGACCACCGCGAGTCCAACATCGACACCCCGCGCCGCGCAGGTCCAGGACAATCAGCTGCACTTGGCTTTGATCACGGCGTCCAGATCCGCCGTCACGGTCTTCAGGGGATCCATCACCTGCGACCGGAGGGTGGCCCTGTCGGTGTACAGCTTGGCCAGCGCCTGGTCGCCGGCGGCGGTGGCGGAGGCGGCCTTCGCGGTGAGCCAGGCAATGGATCCGCGGGTGTTTGCGTCGGCGCTGAGCCGGGTCTGCAGGGCCTGGCGCCGCTGCTCGTTCTTCTTCAGCCGGTCGCACAGCGCCGTCTTGTCCGGGATCACTGTCTTGTCGGGGGTCGCTGCTCCCGCCGCGACGACCGCGGCACCTTGCCCCGCGGCAACGGCCTGCCCACCGGTCTGGGCGGCCGCGGGTACCGCGAACGCCACCGCGGTGGCCAGCGCCGCGGCGGCCATCCCGCCGGCGATCGTTCCCCACACTGCCTTTTTCGTCATTGCTGCGCTCCTCGCCATCGATTCGGCCGGCCCGATGCCGGTCGGCACAATGCCCGACGGGCGGCCCGATCGGCCGTCCCCGCGACTCTGTGCTGAGCTCAGCTTCGGCGTCGCCTTTACGGGCAAGGTCCGCACAATGTTCGGGTTGCGTGAAGTTGGCGGAAGTCTGCCCCATCGGCAACCGGGCGTCGGCTGTCACGTAATGGGGCGGATACATCTGACAGCGCCTGACGACGTCGTCGTAGGCGGGTGGTCGAGTTGGTCACCGCGGCGGCCGGGCGTCGGCCGCCGAATGCCGATGGCAACTCTCTTCAAGCTGTACTACGGGCCATCTCGCGAAACGGTTCTGCAGGTTAAGACGGTCGTGGCCCCGGGAAATAATCGGTGTGACGGTTCGCAGGCGGCGGGCGCCCGCCGACGACCTGCCGATGGTGGCGGACTTCGCCGGCCTGCGCTAGCACCGGGCCAACCCGCACCGCCACCCCCCGGGTGCCGGTCGCCGGCGGGGGCCGCTCGTAGGCTGACGGACATGGGCTCCGCCGCTGTCAGCGCGATCTTCGACCCGACCCGCTGGCGGGAGGTCGACGGCTTCGACTTCACCGACATCACCTATCACCGGCACATCGGCCCCCGCCCGGGATCGGACAGCGCGGGATCGGACAGCGCGGGATCGGACAGCGCGCGTCGTTGACCTGCCCACGGTCCGCATCGCGTTCCACCGGCCGGAGGTCCGCAACGCGTTCCGCCCGCACACCGTCGACGAGCTCTATCGGGCCCTTGACCACGCCCGGATGACCAGCAGCGTCGGGTGCGTGCTGCTCACCGGTAACGGACCGAGCGAACGCGACGGCGGCTGGGCATTCTGCTCGGGCGGCGACCAGCGGATCCGCGGGCGGACCGGCTACCAATACGCGGACGGCGAGACCGCCGAGACCGTCGATCCGGCCCGGGCCGGCCGGCTGCACATCCTGGAGGTGCAGCGGCTGATCCGGTTCATGCCGAAGATCGTCGTCGCGGTGGTCCCGGGTTGGGCGGCCGGCGGTGGGCATTCCCTGCACGTGGTCTGCGATCTCACGCTGGCCAGCGCCGAGCACGCCCGATTCAAGCAGACCGACGCCGACGTCGGGTCGTTCGACGCCGGCTACGGATCGGCATACCTGACCCGCATGGTCGGGCAGAAGTTCGCCCGCGAGATCTTCTTCCTGGGCCTGGAATACACCGCCGACGAGATGCACGCGATGGGCGCGGTCAACCAGGTTGTCCCGCATGCCGACCTGGAAACCGTTGCGCTGCAATGGGCCGCGCTGATCAACGGCAAATCCCCGACGGCGCAACGGATGTTGAAATACGCGTTCAACCTGGCCGATGACGGCATGGTCGGGCAGCAACTGTTCGCCGGCGAGGCGACCCGGCTGGCGTACGGCACCGACGAGGCGGTGGAGGGCCGGGATTCCTTCCTGCAGAAGCGGGCCGCGGATTTCTCCCCCTACCCCTGGGCATACTGAGCGACATGCCGCGCCTGCTGGAGGTTCTCGAGGTTCCCACCGGCGAGCGATCTGCTCGACCTGCTGCCGCGCCTGCGGACGCGCGCTCGACGGTGACGGGCCCGCACTGCTGCCGGTGCCGGCCGACAACCCGGCCGAGGCGAGCCGGCTGGTCACCGGTCTGGCCGGCGGCGCGGCGCTGTCCGGGATCGAGGACGACGCCGCCGACCCGACGGCGGTGGTGATCGGCACGTCCGGGTCGACCGGGCACGCCCAAGGGCGCATTGCTGCCGGTGTCGGCGCTCACCGCGTCGGCCGACGCCACCCGATGCGCGTTGACCTGCACCGGCGGGCTGCACCCGCATCGCACGAACGGGCCTCCGCGCGCCCCGCTGCCGACCGGGACCTGGCTGCTCACGCTGCCGGCCCACCACATCGCGGGACTGCAGGTGCTGTTGCGCGCGGTGGCCGAGGGCACCGAGCCGGCGATCATGGACACCGCGTTGCGGTTCACCGCCGACGCCTTCGTCAGCGCCGTCGACCGGATGCCGTCCGGCCGGCGCTTCGTCTCCCTGGTGCCCACCCAACTGCATCGGATCCTGGCCGAACCCCGCCGCCACCACGGCCCTGGGCAGCTTCGCGGCGGTGCTGGTCGGCGGCGCGTCGACCCCGCAATCGTTGATCGACGACGCCCGGCAGGCGGGCGTGTCGATCGTCACCACCTACGGGATGAGCGAGACCTGCGGCGGCTGCGTGTACGACGGGGTGCCGCTGGAACTGGTCTCGGTGAGCATCGACCCGGACGGCGACTCCTCCGGGAGGCCACCGCACCGGAGACAACCGCAGGCGGCCAGGACGGGTGTCGATCACCGGTCCGATGGTCGCCCGGGGGTATCGCGACATGCCGCATCACCCCGCCTTCGTCCGGCATCCCGGTGAGCGCTATCGCACCTTCGTCACCGACGACCTGGCTCACATCGGCGGACACCGGGTCAGCATCGTCGGCCGGATTGACGACGTCATCGTCACCGGCGGCGTCAAGATCGACCCGGCCGTCGTGGAGTCCGTGCTGGTCAGGGTGGCCGGGGTCGACGGACGTGGTGATCACCGGGGTGCCGGACGCGGAATGGGGCACCACCGTCGTCGCCGTGGTGCAGGCCGGTCCGGACGTCACGCCGGACCTGGCCACGATCCGGGCCGCTGCCGCGTACGCGCAGGGTCCGGCGGCGGCGCCGAAACATCTGGTGCTGGTGAGCGATCTGCCGCGCCGCGGGCCCGGAAAGCCGGATCGCGCCGCGATCGGCGAACTCGCCCGGCGCGAGCTTGCCCGGCGGGAGCCGACGTCATAGCCGCCGCCCCCGGCGGACGGCAGGCCCGCTTCACCCGCGCCGAGCTCGAGTCGTTCCACGGCGCCAAGGTGGACGACCTGATCGGACCCGGATCTGCGGCTGCTGTTCGTCGGGATCAATCCAGGTCTGTGGACCGCCGCGGTCAACGCGCATTTCGCCCGGCCCGGCAACCGATTCTGGCCCGCCCTGCAGCTGGCCGGGATCACCCCGTATCGCATCGACGCCAGCCGCGGCCTGCTCCGCGCGGACAGTGAACTGCTGGTCGGTCTGGGTATCGGGATCAGCAACCTGGTGCCGTTCGCCACCGCCCGCGCCGACGAGCTGACCGACGCGCAACTGCGGGCCTCGGTGGACTCGCTGACCACCCTGGTCCGAGCCACCCGGCCGAAGGTGGTCGCCGTCCTCGGGCTCACCGCCTACCGGCAGGCCTTCGCCGACCGGAAGGCCGGGCCGGGCAAGCAGCCGGCCGACGCTGGCGGGTGCCGAGCTGTGGGTGCTGCCGAACCCGAGCGGCCTGAACGCCCACGAGACGCCGGTGTCGCTGGCCGCGGCCTACCGCGCGGCGGCCATCGCCGCGGGCGTCATCGAGCAGCCGGAAACCACCACGACGGCGCCCGGAAGAATGGACCTGGCGAGGCCGGGCGCCCCGGAACAGTAGGGTCGGTGCACGTGGCAACCGCACAGCAATGGTTCTCGGCCGCTCGTCCCCGGACGCTGCCCGCCGCCGTGGCGCCCGTCCTGGTCGGGACCGGCGCCGGCATCGAGCTCGGTGGGTTCTCCTGGTTGCGCGGCGGGCTGGCGCTGCTGGTGTCGCTCGCCCTGCAGGTCGGCGTCAACTACTCCAACGACTACTCCGACGGCGATCCGCGGCACGGACGCCGACCGGGTCGGCCCGACCCGGCTGGTCGGCGCGGGCCTGGCCACGCCGTCAACGGTCAAGCTGGCGGCGTTCGGCTGCTTCGGCGTCGCCGGGCTGGCCGGGCTGATCCTGGCCGCGCTGACCTCGTGGTGGCTGATCCCGGTGGGCATCGCCGCGGTCGCGGCCGCCTGGTTCTACACCGGCGGACCGAAGCCCTACGGCTATGCCGGGTTCGGCGAGATCTTCGTCTTCGTGTTCTTCGGCCTGGTCGCCGTGCTCGGCACCACCTACGTGCAGGCCGGTCGGATCTCGCTGACCGCGACCATCGCCGCGGTCGGGATCGGGCTGCTTGGCCTGCGCGCTGCTGATGGCCAACAACCTGCGTGACGTGCACACCGACGTCGCGGCCGGCAAACGGACCCTGGCCGTGCTGCTGGGCGAACCGCTGAGCCGGAAGGTGTTCGCGTTGATGGTCGGCGGGCGCGTTCCTGGCCGCCCTGGTGATGGCGGTGAGCCACCCCTGGTGCCTGCTCGCCCTGCTGGCCGCTGCCACTTGCCGTGCCGCCGGTCCGGCAGGTGCTGACCGGCGCGCGCGGTCCGGCGCTGGTCGTGGTGCTCGGCGCGACCGCCAGGGTGGAGATCGTCTACGCGGTGCTCCTCGGGCTTGGTCTTGCCTTGGAGGTCTGGGTGTAGGGCGGCTCGGCGGCCGTACTCGCTCCCCACGATCGGGTGCCACGGGGCCCCGCGCACTGGCACCATGGACGGCATGTTTATCGCAGGGACGGAGCGGTGGAAGATCACCATCGTCGAGCCTGAGGCCCTGCGCATCGCCCTGTACGTTCGCGACGTCGCCGGGCTGGCACCCGTCACCGACCCGATGATCCCGCCGCTGGATCCGCCGGCCGACGTCTGGCCGGTGTGGTCCCGGCGTCCGGTCGAGGTGCCGGCCTCCGGCGGCGTTCGGTTGCTCGGCGGTCGCGACGTCGACCTGGAGATCGCCTCGAGCCAGTGGGCCAGGTGGTGGCGGCACGCGCTGGAGATCGGCTCGGGCGCGATCGACGATTTCCGGCCGCCCTCGTTCCTCGCCCTGTCCGGCGTGCCCGACCTGCGCGCCCTGCTGCAGCGGCACTACTACAACGCGAGTCTCTGGTCTGACGGACTGAACGACGACCCGCGGATCAAGGCGGCGCACAACGCGCCCGGTATCGGGCTCAATGCCCTGGTGCGCGACCTGCCGAAGATCTTGGGGCGCCGCCCGCAGCCGTTCAATGTCCGGATCACCGTGATCGGTGTGCAGACCAAACACGCCTGGATCCTCGCGCCCGACCACCTCATGCTGACCCGGCACCTGATCGCCGACCTGGACAACGCGCTGGACTGGCTGCGGCCGAGGATCCTGGCCCTGGCCTGACCGCTGTCCCGTTCCCGGCCCCGGTGGCGGCGCTTTCCGGCCGCGGCGGTGGCCGTGTGGACAACTCGACGGGCGTTTCGGTCGTTTCACCTACAGTCTCTCGATCGGCACCGTCCTGACCCTGGCGTGCCGTCGGGAGGCTGGTCATGGTTGTTGTTCCCGCGCGCTGTCGTGCGCTCGCGCTCGGCGTCACGCTGGCCCTGCTGGCCGGACTGGTGGCCTGCACGTCCGATGAGCCGGCGGCCGCGCCGGTCCGGACCACGGCCGAGCAGATCTGGACCACGGCCGGCCTCGAGCCGGTGAGTGCGGTGCGGAACGTCGGTGGGGTGGCCGTGGTCTACGGGACGACGCCGGGCGGATTGGTGCATCTACGGGCTGGACCCGGCCACCGGCGCGCAGTTGTGGGCCAAGCCGGCGGCAATGCCAACCGCCGATTCAACGAGCGCGCGGGTTCGCGAGATCGCCGGATCGGTTGCCTACTTCCGGCCGACTGAGACACCGCGAATGAACCAACTTGTGTTGGCCGACCCAAAGACCGGCGTCGACAAGACAGTTTCCGCGGCCAGGTACTGGAGCGTGCACCGACCGGATTGCGAAAGTGACCAGTCATTCGCTTGCCTCAACTCGTGGGTCAATACTCCTAACGGCTGGAGCTCGCAGACCTTTCGTGTCGACCTGGCATCTGGGATGTCGGCACCGATCAGCAGTAGCACGGTGAAGTCGCCGGATGACGGAGCCCCTTTGATCAACGACCTGTATTACACGCTTCCAGACAATGCCGTCGACGCGACCGACGCCAATACTGACGACGGGGAGATGACCTTCGGTCGATGGGTCGACGGAGCGAGCGCGTGGACGAAGCGAGCGACCGAAATGTTCTCCACTGCCCTTCCACAGCCCAGACAAGTCTGGATATGGAATCCGCGAGGCAGCGACTACGCGTTCATCACTGCCGTCGGATCGGGAATTGGCGGCGTGTCGCCAACCTTGGATCTCACAAAAGACATCGCGACGAATGCGTATTCGCTGGGCGATGGCAGTACCCGCTGGAAGCGCGAGGGCGCCTGGTTGGGTTGCGGTGGCGATCCGTTCGTTGATCCGTCGTCCGAATCAGACGACGGCGTCACGGAGGAGTACATCTGTCAGTACACCGGATCTGGGGTCGCTGCGAGCAAAGTCAGCGACGAGTCCCAGATGACTACCACGAATCTCACAGTGCAGTTGGAACGCATCGACCCCGCGACGGGCGAGGTTCGCTGGTCAAGTGCACTGGGTGACGCCAAGACGCTCGCCGGCGATACCAGCGGCACCATGGGGTCCGCCCTGCTCGACGACGACCATCTCTTCGAACCCAATTCGGCCGGAGGGCTTGTCGTCGACCTCGAAACCGGCGAGACCCGACAACCGCTGGTTGAAGAGTCCTTCTGGTGCGAGGCGGAAGGCGCATTTCCGCTCACGACTCCACACTTCGACGATTCGGTTCCGGTGACCGTCGGCGAGAAGAAGGGTATCGTGCGACCCTGCAGATCCACCGGAGAGGACGCGCCGCTGCCGACGGTGCGGATACCGTCCGGCGTCGCGGCGTCATTCGACGGCGACATTCAGGCGGTCGCCTTGGTAGGCAGCGTGACCGGCCTCATGGTGCCGCCCCTACCTGCCGGCGATGACGAGCCGGACACGGTCGCGAGCGCATCCTCGACGGCAAGCTCATCCAGCCCAGGGAGTGTGTCGTCGAGTGCGCCGGCCACTATTCCAGCGCCGATGACGATGACACCTGGGTCCATCGAACGGGTATGGGCATCGTCGGGGTTCGAGGCGAAGACGTCACCAACCATTATCGGCGGGACCGCCGTACTCTACGGCGCCGTCGGCGATGACCTGTACCTACTCGGGCTCGATCCGGCGACCGGCGCGGAGCGATGGCGGCGGTCCGCAAGCGCATCTGCGTTTCCACCGTCCACGGAAGTCAAAGTGGTAAAAGTTGGGGACTTTGTCGCTTACCTCCGTCCTGTTGAGGACGATCGGCTGTCGCAGATCGTGCTCATTGACCCTGTCAGCGGTGTCGATCAGGTCGCGTCAGCACTGATGGAGTGGAGCAGCCTCCCCGAGGTGTGCGACGACGACGATTCCTATGTTTGCGCGTCGGCCTACGACCGCTCATCGGGCGAAGAAACAATACCGAGTCGCCATTTCAGGATGGACCGAGCCACTGGCGCCACGACCCTGGTTCCGGAAGAGTCGGAGAATACCTCCGAATATACGAGGCTGTACAACGACTTCGTGCAAGTCAATGGCGCACCGGTCGAAACGGTCGGTGTCGTGAAAAACGGTGCCTTGGTCTGGTCACGCCCGCTCGCCGATATTGCCGGAGCGGGCGCCACGCTCGACCACGGCTGGTACGCCAATGACGAGCACGGCGACATTCCGATCTCCTATCTTTCGGTCACCGTTGGTTGGGCCGAGGCCGACGGCAAATTCCCGCCGCTCGATCTGGCAGCAAACCTGGTGACCGTTGGTGTCAACAGCACAGACGGCTCCGTCGTGTGGTCCCAACCGGGCACCTGGATCGGCTGCCGCGACGGACTTCCCGCGCGGAGTCAGATGTCGACCCCGGGCTCGTGGAGTCCGGCCCTGTGGTGCCGTTACACCGGCCGACTGGACTCGACGCCAACCGGCCATGACTACAACCTCACGACGCCGTCCGATCTGACGGTGAGCCTGGAACGGGTCAACGTGCAGACTGGCCAACCGGTGTGGTCGGTGCCGTTGGGCGCGGAACGCTCGGTGGCCGTCGACTCCAACGGTGTGAAAGTCGGCCTGTTGGATGACCATCAATTGCTGATCGGCGGTCAGGTACTCGACGTCGTTGACGGTTCGACTCGACCGCCGGCGGATGGAGAAACATTCTGGTGCCCGCGATCGCAATCGTTCACCCAATCAATTCCTTGGAACAGCACCGATGGCAGCGTGCACTACGACCGACGCATCGAGGGCGAGTTCTTCCTGTGTGGCGGTGGTGGCAATGCCATCTCCGGCCTTCCTACCGCCATTCCGCGCGCGGCATCCAGCGGTACGGATGACGGGCTGTGGTTCGTCTCGACCCCCGACGGCGTCGTCGCCTACCGCGTCCCGCAATAGATCCGCCACCTGCCACCGGTGGTACCATATGTGGCGTGGAAAAGACGACGGTGTACCTGCCCGACGACCTGAAGGCCCAGCTCAAACGCGTGGCGAGGTCGCGGGGCGTCTCGGAGGCGACGGTCATTCGGGACGCCATCCGGGCCGCGGTGACACAGACCCGCCCGGCCCCTCGGGGAGGACTGTTCGAGGGCACCGAACCGATCGCAACGCGGGCCGACGAATTGCTCGAGGGCTTCGGCGAGCAGTGATCGTTGACACCAGCGCGCTGCTGGCCTTCTTCGATCGAGCGGAGCCGGAACATTTGGCCGTTTCGGCGGCACTCGAGGCAAGCGACTCGCCCCTTGTCGTCTCGCCGTATGTGTTGGCCGAGGTCGACTACCTGGTGTCCACCCGCCACGGAGTACCCGCCGAACTCGCCGTGCTCGATGAGTTGGCCGGTGGCGCGTGGGAACTCCCGTGTCTCGAGCGCACAGATGTGAGGGCCGCTAGGGACATCATTGCCAGGTACTCGGATCAGCGGATCGGACTGGCGGACGCATCGATTGTCGTCTTGGCCGAGCGGTTCGGAACCCGCACCATCGCGACGCTCGATCGGCGGCACTTTGGCATCCTGCGAACCTCGACCGGCGAAGCGCTGATCATCGTGCCCTGACCGCTTTCGCCTGCCGCTTTCATGTCCGGACGACCCATCACCACAACCACCGTGGTGTCTGAACAACGTTTGGGACGTTGTTGCGTCGCAGCAACGGGTGTGGCGACGCTCGGTACCGTTGTGGCGACGCCGGAACCGCTGTGACGACCCCCCGGAACCGCTGTGGCGAACCCTCGCGCCTTGAAGGCGCGCAGCAGAACGGTTGTGGGGCCGCCGCGCCGCTCCGAGCGCGGCCTCCCGACCCAGCCCTACGCCTGGATCCACTCCGTCGCAACGGTGAACCGGTCGAGCACGTCCTGGATCGGCTCGACGCCGATCCCCGGCCCGGTCGGCACCGCGATCTCGCCGTCCTCCAGCACGAACGGCTCGGTGATGTCCTGGTCGTAGAACCGGTCGGACGCGGAGATGTCGCCAGGCAGGGTGAACCCCGGCAGTGCGGCCAGCGCGGCGTTCGCGGCCCGGCCCAGCCCGGTCTCCACCATCCCGCCGCACCAGACCGGGATTCCGTTCGCCTGGCACAGGTCGTGCACCTTCCGCGCATTCAGGTAGCCGCCGACCCGACCCGCCTTGATGTTGATCACCTGGCAGGCCCGCAGGGCGATCGCGTCGGCGGCCGCGCGCACCGAGACCACCGATTCGTCGAGGCAGATCGGGGTCTGGATCAGCTTCGCCAACTCGGCGTGCTGGCGGATGTCGTCCTCGGGTAACGGCTGCTCGATGAGCAGCAGGTCGAACGCGTCGAGCCGACGCAGCAGCCGGGCGTCGGCGAGTGTGTAGGCGGCGTTGGCGTCGACCTGCAGCAGGATCAGCTCACCGAACCGTTCACGCACCGCCTCAACAGGCGCGACGTCCCACCCGGGCTTGATCTTCAACTTGATCCGCACGTAACCGTCGGCCAGATAGTCGCTCACCACATCCAGCAGCGCGGCAATCGACGGCTGAATGCCCACCGAGACGCCCGACGGCACCGCCGCCCTGGTCGCGCCGAAGTACCCGGCGAGCGACTGCCCGGTGGCCCGCAGTTGCGCATCCAGCACGGCCATCTCCAGCGCACCCTTCGCCATCCGGTGCCCGATGATCGGCGCCAGCAACGGGTCGACCAACTCGGCCGTGACGTCCCGGCCGGCCTCGCCCTCGGCCAACAGACGCGGAACCAGGAAGCGGCGCAACACCTCTGCGGCCGCGTCGGCGTACTCCGAGCTGTAGAGCGGAAGCTCCATCGCCACGCATTCGCCCCAGCCCTGCACCTCGACCGGATGAGGATGGTGATGATCGCGACTGGGCACCGTGCCGACCACCCGGATCAACACCGCCGTCCGCTCCTCCTCGACCCCGAACGAGGTTTCGAACGGACTCCGTAGCGGCATCTTGATGGTCCGCAGTTCGACACCGGTGATCTTCATGGCCCTCCTCCCGCGGCCCCAGCGGCCGGCTTCCTGCGCTCCAGCAGGTACCACCCGGACCGGGCGAAACCAGTTACTTGCCATGACTTGTCAGCCATCAGCGAGGACAACGTCGCGCGCAAGTGGTAGCGCCAGGCAAGCGCAACGGCCGGATCCGACCGGCGAACCGCCTCGATGTCGGCGGGAATGCCGACCAGCACGGCAGCATCGCCGGCAACCGCCGACGGTCCGGGCACCGGCTCGCCGTTCGGCCCGACGTGCAGCGCTGCCGCCCCGCCGGACCGCAGCAGAGCATCGACGTCGAGCTCAACGCCCGGCGAAACACCCTGCAGCGCGGCCCGTTCCGCTTCGAGAGTAGAACCTGAGGTGAGGTCCCAGACGACCTCAGCGCGATCGGTGGGCTGCCCACGGTTGGGGCCATCGTCCAGCGGGCCGTAGAAGTCGACGAAGTAGTTCTCCGGACGCGCGCCCAACCGCGTCAGGTTGAAGAAGGAATTCCGCGCGATCAGCGGGTCGAAGGTCCAGGTGATCCGGCTCAGCCCACGTTCCAACGCCCACTGCCGCTGCTGCCACTTCAGCGCGGCGCCCACGCCCCGACCGGCCGTACCGGGCAGCACCCCGGTGATGTGCGAGTGCATGGCGGCGCCGAGCGGCTCGATGAAGAACGCCACGCTGGCGCCGACCATCTCGGTACTGCCGGCGCGGTACGCCCCGACCTGGTAGCTGCCTCCATGTCCGAGCGCCCGCAACAGGTGTGGCTGCACGTCGATCATCGCCGGCGGCCTGATGTCCCACACCCTGGACAACACCTCGCAGGCCGCCCGCATCTGGTCCAGCGACTCGAGTGGCCGGATGTCGACGCCGGCCCGGTCCGCGGTCGCGGCGGCGGTCGCCGCCGCCTGAGCAAGCAGCTCCCGGCCCGCCTGGCCGGTCATGGCCCGCCGCCGGCCGCGGGGTCGGCGGGCGGATCGGCGAGCACCTCCTGGAGCAAGCCCACCAGCAACCCGGTCCGCGGCAGCAGCTCGTCCAGCAGGATGTGCTCGTTGTCGGCATGCGCGCCGCCGCCAACCGCACCGAGACCGTCGAGGGTCGGCACGCCGATCCCGGCCGTGAAGTTCCCGTCCGACGCCCCGCCGACCGACGACTGGTTCAGCTCGCCCAGTCCGTCGCGCAGCGCGATGACCCGCGCCCGCTCGAAGAGAGCCGCGCCTGAGGTGACCTCCATCGGCGGCCGGTTCGGTTCCCCGAGCACGGTCAGCGCGGCGCCGGGCAGGGTCGGGACCAACCCGAGCATGGCCTCGTGCACCCGGTCCTGCTCCGGTTGGGTCCGGGCCCGCACGTCGACCACCAGGTACGCCGATGCCGGCACGGTGTTGCTGGTGGTGCCCGCGCCGGCGACCGTCGGCGTCACGGTGCGTGCCCACCTCCGGGACGCCCATCCCGGCAATCGTCAGGATCAGGTGGGCGAGCTCGACGCCGGCGTTGATGCCCTTCTCCGGTTCGGCGCCGGCATGCGCCGCCCGGCCGGTGATCTCGATCCGGTACCCCGACGTGCCCTTGCGACCGGTCTTCAGGGAGCGCCCCGGGCCGGCGCCCTCCAGCACGAAACACGCTGCGCAGCCTCGGGCCTCGTCCTCGATCAGCGCCCTGGAGGTGGGCGACCCGATCTCCTCGTCGCCGGTGACCAGCAGGCAGACCCCGTCCAGCGCAGCGCCCGACTCGATCAGCGCCGCCAACGCGTAGACCGCCTGCAGCAGACCGGCCTTCATGTCGACGGTGCCGGGCCCGCGGATGACGTTCCCCCGGATGGACCACGGGTGCGTCAGCAGGGACCCGATGGGCCAGACGGTGTCGTGATGAGCCAGGATCAGGATCCGGTTCGGTCCGGCGCCGAACCGCCAGCGCAGGTGGCTGCAGCCGTCGACCTCCACCAACTCGGGCGCGATACCCAAACGCCGGGAACCGATCTCGGCGATCAGGTCGGCGCTGCGCCGCACCGCGGCGAGGTCGGCGGACGGCGACTCGCAGCTGACCAGGGCCTCGAGGTCGGCCAGCAGCTCCGGCAGCCGGGCAGTCAGCCACACCCTCGCGGCGGACGTCGTCATCGACCGGCCTGGACGTGCTGCGTGGCGGCGTCGGACCAGACCCCACGGTCCAGGAACTCCCGCACCGCGGCGCGGTAGGGATCGAGGTCCCAGCCCTGCTGGGCGACCCACCCGTCGTCGTAGTAGGTCCGGGCATACCGGTCGCCGGAATCGCACAACAAGGTGACGATGGAACCGGCCGTCCCAGCGGCCCGCAACTGGGCGATCAACCCGAACGCAGCCCACAGATTGGTGCCCGTGGACGGACCAACCCGGCGCCCGAGCGTGCTTTCCACCTCGCGCATGGCACCGACCGAGGCCGCATCGGGCACCCTGACCATCCGGTCGATGACCTGCCCGACGAAGGACGGTTCCACCCGTGGCCGGCCGATCCCCTCGATCCGGGACCCCACTCCCGTGCGGAGCGGGATCGGAGTCCCGCCAGGCGCCGAAGAACGCCGAGCCATCCGGGTCCGGCACGCACACCCTGGTGGAATGGCCGCGGTAGCGGACGTACCGGCCGATAGTCGCGCTGGTGCCGCCCGTGCCCGCCCCGATGACGATCCATTCCGGCACCGGATGACGCTCCAGGCTCAACTGGGCGAAGATCGACTCCGCGATGTTGTTGTTGCCGCGCCAATCGGTGGCCCGCTCGGCGTGGGTGAACTGGTCCATGTAGTGCCCGCCGCACTCGTGGGCCAGCCGGCGCGACTCGGCGTAGATCGTCCCCGGGTCGCTCACCAGATGACACCGGCCGCCCTGTGCCTCGATCAGCGCGATCTTCTCCCTGGATGTGCTGGCCGGCATCACCGCGACGAACGGCAAGCCGATCATCCTGGCGAAGTAGGCCTCGGAGACCGCGGTGGATCCGCTGGACGACTCGATCACGGTGGTCGTCCGGGACAGCCAGCCGTTGCACAGGGAATAGAGGAACAGCGATCGACCGAGCCGATGCTTCAACGATCCGGTGACGTGCGTGCTCTCGTCCTTGAGATACAGGTCGACTCCCGGATCGCCCGCCACCTCGGCCATCGGGAAACGCAGCAGATGAGTGTCCGCGCTGCGCTGCTGGTCCGCCTCGATGAGCCGGACGGCACGCGCGACCCAGGCCCGATGATCGGGATCGGAACGGTCGACGTCCGCCCCAGCGGTCGGACCGGACGCGGTGCTCATAGGGCATCACCATAGGCGTGTCGCCCCGTTAAGAGATCAGGGTTGACAGATCAGGACCTCAGGCCGGGTCGACGTCGCCGGACAACGCGGATTGCAGCCGGGCGCGCTCGGCCCGACGCTGCGCCGACGCCTGGGCGATGGCTTCATTGACCCGGCGGCGGGGTCCGGCGAACAACAGCCAGGCCAGCGGCAGTTGCGCGATGATCGCGAACAGCAGGGCGACGATCAGCGGCATGAAGAACGACAACGCCAGCGGTCAGCACCGCGACCAGGGCCACCCGCAGGACCGTGTACACCGCCAGATAGCGGAACAGATGCCCAGGCGCGGAACCGGCGGCCGGTGCCCGGCTGCCCGACTTCCGAACCTTCGGGCGCCATGCCGTCGTGTCCAGGCGAGGCCGGAACGGGCGCGGGAGATTCAGGTCGCTGATGTGGCGCAGGGCCGGAGATGTCCACGCAGTCAGGCTAGCTCGGACTGGCGCTGCCGGTGTCAGGGCCGGTCGAGCGGGTCGGAATCATGTGTCGGACGGTGCTCGAAGCGGGTCGCCAGCACGACGGTCGTGCGGGTGCGGGCGACACCCTCGATCGCCCGCAGACGGCCGATGCAGCGATGCAGATGGTCGACGGAGGCGACCCGCACCTGCACGACGAATGCCTCGTCGCCGGCGACGCCGTAGCAACTCTCCACCTCGGTGATCGCCTCCAAGGCCGCCGCGATCAACTCATCGCGGCCGTACTCACCCGGCTCGATGCCGACCAGCGCGGTCACGCCCAGACCGATGGCGCTGGGTTCGACCGTTGCCCGGAAGCCGGTGATGACGCCGGTCGCCTCGAGCTTCGCGACCCGCTCGTGAACCGCCGATGACGACAGTCCGACCAGCCGGGCCAATTCGGCGTAGCTGGCCCGTCCGTCGTAGCGCAGCGCCTCGATCAGCTTTCGATCGACCGCATCCATCGCCAGCCGCCTTCGCTCGTGCCATCTGCCCCGATATGAACGGTAGCGCGGCCGCCCGATCGGGGCGCCGTGACCAACATGTCAGGAGGTCGAGATGTCGCTGCGAACTCGTTGACAATCAGATGAGAAATTTTCGCTTCCGGCTCGCAACTAACCCAGGTGTCAATGTAGAATCAGGACAAAGCGTACGTAAGCACAGGTACGTAAAACCAGCATTACTCGCGAGCGCGGGGTCTGGATTGTCCTTACCCAGCGCTCGATGCGGCAAAACGAATGTCGCACAATGGACAGACGCCAGCCCGGCGGACGAGGCCAGTCGGGGCCCGAATATGGAGGTGGCACGTGACCATGGAAATCTCTGAGCGGTTACTAACCCCAGGGGAGGTAGCCCTGATGTTCAGGGTCGATCCGAAGACAGTGACCAGGTGGGCATCCGCCGGTCGCATCGGATCGATCCGGACGCCGGGTGGACACCGCAGGTTCCGCGAGTCCGAGGTGAGCGCGCTGCTCGCCGACCTGACCGTGGACGCGTCGCGCTCGACCGCCTGACGGCTGGCGCAGGGCAGCCGTTCAGAGCCTGAGGCGCAGGCCGGTCCAGCAGGTCTGCCGCGTACCAGCAGCGCCCCGGTGCCGCAGCTCACGCTGCGGGACCGGGGCGCTTGCGCGTTCCATCCCGGCGAGATGACGGCGTGTCGACGTCGACGTCACCCGCAACGTCACCCATATTGGACAGTTCACCGCCCCCGGGATGTGCGTACTCTGAGCAGCATAGAAGGAGGTGGCCGATGTACATGCTCGTAGCGATCGCCGTGACGATTCTGGTGATTGCCTTGGCCTGGCGCGGTATCGGCGCACGCACACCCGGTGCAGATTCGTCGTCCGGCCCAGGTGTGGCCCGACCGCAACGTCCGGCACGTCCCACTCGCACCATCGCACCCGACGACGATCCCGAGTTTCTGAATGAGATCAACCGGAAGCTGCGCGGCGAGGACAAGAGCGGCTGACCGGCACTCCTGATCTGCCACGTCGGTCTCGACCGAGCTGCTCGGTGCCGCCCCGACCCGCACTGAACCTGACGGCTTTGCGCCGTCCGAGCAGTGCCCGCGGCTAGTCGGACCCGACGACGGAGGGCCGCCATGCGTACCAGTGGATGCCGCCGAACGAACCACTGACGAGCAATCGGGCCGTGAGTGGCTCAGTTCAGCCCGGCGTAGGAATGCAGTCCCGACACCACCATGTTCACGAAGAACAGGTTGAACAGGATCGAGACGAAGCCCACCACGGAGATCCAGGCCGCCCGGCGTCCGCGCCAGCCCGCCGTCGACCGGGCGTGCAGGTAGGACGCGTAGATCACCCAGGTGATGAACGCGCAGGTCTCCTTCGGATCCCAGCCCCAGTACCGGCCCCAGGCCACCTCGGCCCACATCGCGCCGGCGATCACCGCGAACGTGTACACCGGGAACGCCACGATGGCGGTCCGGTAGGCGATCCGATCCAGCGTCGCGGTCGACGGCAACCGGCCGAACATCGAGCCCCGCGCCCCGCCGCGGCCGGACCGGTCGCTCGGCGACCGCCATCGACGCAGGTTCGCCGGACACCAGAGCGGCCTGCTGGCGGTCGTAGCGGCCGCGCAGCAGGTAGAGCACCGACGCCGCGCCGCTGACCATCAGCACGCTGGAGGACATCGAGACGGTGGTGACGTGAATCCACTTCCAGTACGAGTTCAGCGCCGGCACCACCGGTGCCGCCGGCACGTACAGCACGGTGCCGGCCACGAACAGCAGGATCACCACCGGCAGCATCACGAACATGCCCATCGTCCGGGCGCCGGTCTTGACCAGCATGACCAGCCAGCACAGCACGGCGACCGCGCAGAAGACCGAGGTGAACTCGTACATGTTGCCCAGCGGCAGCCGGGAGGCGGCGAGCCCCCTGGCCACGATCGACAGGACGTTCGCCGCCAGCCCGATCACCGTGACGACCACCGCGGCCCGGCCGAACCGCTCGCCCCACGGCAGTCGCCGGACGTGCGGGCAGGGCGCCGATCGGGTCCGATGTCGCCGTACTTCGCCGATCCGGCCCCCCCGGTCCGGGTCAGCGTCGAGGTGCCACCGCGCCGCGGCCACCCGGCCCGCGGTGGCGATCGACAGCCTGGTCGGCCGGCACGTCCCCACCCCGCCGGGCGGCGAACTCGATCGCGTAGCAGACCAGCGCGACCACATAACCGGCCAGCGCCGCCTCGAAGGCGAGATCGGAGATGTGTGCCCAGGTGTCGTTCATGTCACTGTGTTCATGTCGCCGTCACCAATCGCTGCGCTTGCCGGTCACTGCCGCATGGCCCGGGAAGCACGGCCAGCGTGGCGAATTCCTCGCCGTATCCTGCCTGGTCGGTGCGGGCCAGCCCGCCGACCTCCACCACGGTACGGTCCGCCGGCCCGGCCCGCGCAGCCGCCCGGTCGGACCCGCTCGGCGGGTCCGTCGCGGCCTCGCCGGGCGCCGGAACGGGCCGCAGCCGGAACCACACCCGCCGGCGCTTGAACACCAGCGAGACCATCAGACCGACCAGCATCGTCACCGCGAAGACCAGCGCCCAGACCTGCGCCGGGTCGAACGAGGTCTGCAGCGACACCCACTCGTTGTAAGCCGGTGAAGGTGATCTTGGTGCCGTCGTCGAGGGTGATCGACTCGCCCAGCATCAGGTTCGCCCGCGCCTGCTTGGTCAGCAACCCCTTGTCGACCTGTGAGGTGTCGATGGCGAACACCGACTGCGCCCGGCCGCCCTCCATGCCGAGGTCGCCGCGGTAGACGTCGACCGCGACGCCCGGGTTGTTCGGGTGCCGGGAACGACGAGGTCATGATCGCGCCGTGCAGGAACGCGGTCGGCGCGAAGATCCCGACGATCGCCAACTGCTGTTTGCGCACCGCATCCCCGGTGACGCCCGGCGGGTCGAGCACCTTGACCGCGCCCTGCGAGGTGAAGTTCGGGTCGTTCGGCTCCGGGGCGAACGGTCTGCGAGTAGTCGCGCACCGTGCCGTCCGGGAAGGTGATCCGGAAGTGCGGGGTGAAGCCGTGGCCGAGCAGGTACAGCCGCTCGCCGTCCATCCGGAGCGGGTCGTTGACCTGCAGTTCGGCGCGCTGCCATTGGTCGGTGCCGGCGGCCGCGCCGCTTTGCGCCTGGACCTGCGCGACGAACCCGCTGGCCTCGCCGGCGTCGGTGTAGGTCGCGGTGAAGTCCTTGACGTCCACGCAGAACGGCGACATCGCCGGTGCCGTCGACCAGCAGCCCGGGCCGGAAGTTGTCGTAGGACGCGGGCGAGGTGGAGCAGAACTGGGAGCCGACGTTGACGATCACCGACCCCTCGTAGCCGACCAGCTTGCCGACCGCGATCGCCACCAGCAGCCCCAGCAGGGACAGGTGGAAGACCAGGTTGCCGACCTCGCGGACGTAGCCCTTCTCGGCCGAGATCGTCACGCGCTGGCGCGGCTGCCCGGCGACCTGCCTCGGTCGCGCCGGGCGATCCGCCAGCCCTTGAGACCGGCGGTCGATCCGGTCGGCGACCTGGTCGGGCGATCCCGGCACCTCGTCGGTGTGGTGATGCGGCAGCCGCCCGAGGTTGCGCGGGGTGGCCACCGGCGGCATCCGCAGCTGGCCGACGAACTCCATGGTGCGCGGCAGCAGGCAGCCGATCAGCGACAGGAACAGCAGCAGGTAGATGGCCGCGTACCAGGGCGAGCCGAACACCTCGAAGAACCCGAACCGGTCCAGCAACGGGCCCGAGGGTCGGGTGGTCGACGATGTACTGCGCCGTCTTCGCGGTGTTCAGCGACCACTGCGGCAGCAGCGCCCCCGGCAGCGAGGCCAGGGCCAGCAGGAACAGCAGGATCAGCGCCGTCCGCATGCTGGTCAGCTGCCGCCAGGTGTTGCGGCCGAAGGCCAGCACGCCGCCCGGCGCGCTCTGCCGCGGCGGCCGTCGCCGGCGGCCGCCGGCGGCTGTCGGCGGGCGGCCGTCGCGGGCCGGTCAGAGCCGCCACCGAACTGGCGGGCGTCGCGGACCGTCACAGCAGCGTCTCGATCCCGGCGAACCGACCCTGCAACCAGGCGATGAACGTCCCCCACAGGCCGGTCACCATCAGCACGCCGAGCACGATCAGGCAGACGGCGCCGACGATCTGGATGGTCCGGGAGTGCCGGCGCAGGAAGCCGAGGGCGCCGGTGGCCCAGCCGAAGCCGAAGCCCAGCAGCAGGAACGGGATGCCGAGCCCGGCGCAGTAGAACAGCACCAGGGACAGGCCGCGCCAGGCCGAGCCGCCCCAGTCGGTGGCGTTGGCCAGCGACAGCACGCCGACCAGCGTCGGGCCGAGGCACACCGTCCAGCCGAGGGCGAACACCGCGCCGAGCAGCGGCGCGCCCAGGATCCGGCCGGTCGGCCGGGCGTGCAGCCGACGTTCGGCCTGCAGCGGCCGGATCAGGCCGAGCATCGCCAGGCCCATCACGATGGTGACCGCGCCGCCGACCCGCATCAGGGTCTCGCTGTTGACCAGCATCGCCCGGGAGAACCCGATCACCGCGACGGACTGGGCGAGGAACACCACGGTGAAGCCGAGCACGAACAGCGCGGTCGCCGTCACCGCCTTCCCGCGGATGGCCAGCGAGACCCGGCTGGATTCCGCAGCCGACCTCGGCGGCCCGCCGCGTCGGCACCGCGACGGCGGCCTGCGCCCCCACCAGCGAGGTCAGGTAGGCCAGGTAACCGGGCACCAGCGGGATGACGCACGGCGAGGCGAACGACACCGCGCCGGCCGCCACCGACAGCAGCGCGGCCAGCAGGTAGGGCCCGGAGATCACCGTGTCGGTCACGGCCGGCATGGCGCCGCCACCTCAGCCCTGTTCCGCGGCGATGGTCGACACCGGGTCGATCAGTTGCTGCGGATCGGTGATCGCCTCCAGCAAGATGTGCGCGACCCGGCCCTGCCGGTCGATCACGATCGTCGACGGGATGGACGTGGTCGGGAAGCCCTGGATGGACAGCAGCGTCCGCATCGACGGGTCGTAGATCGACGGGTACGACACCTGCTTGCTGGTCACGAAGTCGGCGCCGGCCGCCTTGGTGTCCTTGCACGTTGACCCCGAGGAACTGCACCCCGAGCGGGGCCAGCGCGGCGGCGGCCTGCTCCAGCTCGGGCGCCTCCGCCCGGCAGGGCGCGCACCAGGAACCCCAGAAGTTCAGCACCACGACCTTGCCCGCGTAGTCCGACAGCGCGAGCGTGCCGTCGCCGACGAGGTTCTGCCCCGACAGGTCGGCGACGGTGCCGCGCTCGTCCGGCGGGTAGGAGAACTCGGTCTTGCCGCCGGGCGAGACGAAGGAGAACGATCCGCCGTACACCGCGGCGTCGTTGCCGGTGCTGCAGGCGGCCAGCGTGCAGGCCAGGGCGACCGCCGTGATCAGCCGCGATCGCGCGGGCCCGCCAGGTGTCGGTCCGGCCGAGTCGACTCATCCGGATGCCTCCGACGCGTTGCCCCGGGTGCCGTCGGCGCGTCGCTGGTGTCGTCGCTGCCGGTGTCGTCACAGCTGGGAAGGTCTCGACGTCCGGATCGTTGACGGCGGCGATGTGCGCCACCGGCTCCGGGTAGGAGGAGCCGGTGAAGATGCCGTCGGTGAACGAGAGCGAGGTCAGCGAGGCCACCGCGCAGCTGCGGTGGCGCGGGTCGTGCCACAGCCGCTGCCCGTTCAGGTAGCGGCGGGCGGTCACGATCGGCAGCTGGTGCGACACCAGCACCGCCTCGTGCCCGTCGGCCGCCTGCACCGCCGTGTAGATCGCCGCCAGCATCCGGTGCGCGATGTCCAGGTACGGCTCGCCCCAGGACGGGCGTCCGCGGGTCGCGCAGCTTGGCCCAGGCCCGCGGGTTGCCAAGGGTGCGGTTGATCCGGAACGGGACACCCTCGAAGTCGTTGGCGGCCTCGATGATCCGGTCGTCGGTGACGATCGGCAGCCCGAACGCGCCGGCCAGCGGCGCCGCCGTCTGCTGGGCCCGCTGCAGCGAGGACGCGGCCAGGTAGGTGATGTCCGAGCCGGCGAGGTAGTCGGCGACCCCGGCGGCCATCGCCCGGCCGGACGCGGCCAGCCGGTAGCCGGGCAGCCGGCCGTAGAGGATGTCGTCGGGGTTCTGCACCTTGCCGTGCCGCAGCAGGTGAACCAGGGTCTGGCTCACCCGCGGCGGCCCGGTGGCGCGGACAGCGGGGCGGTGGGCACTCCTGAATTGTTCCAGGTCGCGCGGGTGGGTGCGAGGTCACGCCGGCGCTCTGCGGCACGGCCCTGGACCAGCGGATCGACGTCGACCAGCGCGGACAGCAGCAGCAGTGCCGCCAGCAGAGCGGCGCCCGCGGCCGCGGTGATCCACGGACCGGAGTACCTGGTGATCGGGGTGGACGTCTGTGCCCGCCAGGAACGGCGGGAAGGCGTCGGTCCGGACGCCATGCCGGAGCAGCAGCCAGGCGGCGGCGCCCGCCAGCACGGCGAGGATCCCGGCGGCGGCGGCACGGACCAGCTGCCGCGGCGAACGGGTGGTCCGATCGCCGACCAGTTCTCCGATGGTCGGCTCGGTCGGTGCCGGCGCCGGTGGAGACGGCCGCGTCTGCGGTGCTGGGTCTGCCGGACCTGCCGGGACCAGGTCGCGGCCGGCCTCGGCGCCCGTTGCGGTCACCCCGCGCGCCTGGCCTTCAGGCGCGCGAAGAAGATCGCACCCTTGCCGATGTAGCAGAGCATCACCGAGACGACCAGGAGCAGCGTGCCGGCCAGCGTGAAGATGTTCGAGACCTGGAACAACATGGTGACGATGACCGAGATCAGGACGGCACCGACCACGGTGAGCCGGCTCCACTTCGCGCCCGCACGCAGGAACCAGCCGCCGCCGATGGCGATCAGACCGATCACCACGATGATCACGCTGATCATGATGTTCTGGGTCTTGGCCGCGGAGATCGTCTCATCGGTCAGCGGTCGGTAGCCCTTGCAGGTCTCGCCTTGAGCCGTGACGTCGCTGCTGGCGCCCGCCGGCACCACAACGCTGTCACCGATGCCACCGAACTGCGTGGTGCAGTCGGCGATGGCCTTGTTGTAGGCCGTGACCGCGGTGTCCGAGCTGATCGTCGGTGGTCGCCAACGACACGCCGCCGATCAGCACGAACACCAGCCCGGCGAGGATGGACATCACCGTGGCCGCGAGCACCGCCTTCGGCGGGACTGATCGGCTTGCCGTCATCCGGCGGCAGTTCCGCCGGCGTCATCGCCGCCCGAAAAGAGTCGAAGATTCCGGGGCGTTTGCGGGCATCGCCCGAACCGAAACTCATAACGACGAACTTACCGGCACCGCGCGGTGTTCGGTTCCACCGCGCAGTGCATCCAAACCTGGCCGACACGGCGCGACCTTGCACCCGGCGTCGAGCTCAGCGCCGGCGCGGCGACTTCCGCGGCGGCGGCAGCGCGCCCTCGGCCCGCAGCCGGGTGGCGTGTTCGGCCAGCGAATCGATCAGCGCACCGATCTCGGCGACCTCCGGCTGCACGTCGACCCGCAGCCCGAATTCGCGCGCGGTCTCCGCCGTCTTCGGGCCCAGGCACGCCACGATCGAGCGGGAATGCGGCTTGCCGGCGATGCCGACGAGGTTCCGCACGGTCGACGACGAGGTGAAGCACACCGCGTCGAAGCCGCCGGTCTTGATCGCCTCGCGGATCGGCGCCGCCGGCGGCGCGGCCCGCACCGTGCGGTAGGCCGTCACGTCGTCGATCTCCCAGCCGCGCTCGCGCAGCCCCTCGGCCAGGGTCTCGGTGGCGATGTCCGCGCGCGGCAGCAGCACCCGGTCGACCGGGTCGAGCACGTCGTCGTACTCCGGGAAGGTGTCCAGCAGTCCGGCCGAGGAATGCTGATCGTCGGAGATCAGCTCGGGGATGATGCCGAGCGCCCGCACCGCGTCGCCGGTGGCGCTGTCCACGCAGGCGATCCGCACCCCGGAGAACGCCCTGGCGTCCAGCCCGAACTCGGTGAACTTCTCCCACAGCGCCCGCACCGAGTTGGTCGAGGTGAACACCACCCACTGGTAGCGGCCGTCGACCAGGCCCTTGACGGCGCGTTCCATCTGCGCCGGGGTGCGCGGCGGCTCGACGGCGACGGTCGGCACCCGCTGCGGAATGGCGCCGTGCATCCGGAGCATTTCGAGCATGCCCTCGGCCGGGTCCTTGGTCTGCGGGATCAGCACCCGCCAGCCGTACAGCGCCCGCGACTCCCACCAGGACAGCCGGCCGCGCTGCGAGGTTCCGGCCCCGACGGTGATCACCAGCGGTCCGAGCATGTCGCCGCCGATGCCGTCCAGGGTGGCCAGCGTGCCGTCGACCGTGCGCTGCGTCGGCAGCGTCGCGCCCGAGGTGACCGAGGCCGGGGTCTCCCCGGCCATCCCCGACTTCGCCAGCAGCGCAGCGGTGTCCGCCAGATGACCGGCCGCCGCCTGCAGCAGCAACATGCCGGGCGCGGACGCGAGCCTGGCCCAGTCCGAGGTGGACCGGACGTCGGCGATGGTGTGTACCGAGCCGACCGCGATCCCGGAGTACGACGCCACCGCGGCCGCGGAGAGCCCCGGAATGACGTCGAACATCACCGAACTGCGGGAGACCCCCTGCAGTTCCTTGACCACCGGATCGGCGGTGAGCACGTCACCGGCCACCAACCGCACCACGTACTGACCCATCCGCGCCGCGGTGACCAGCGACTTGGCCACCTCGGCGGGCTCCCCCACCGCCGGCCTGATCTCCGCGTCGACGGCCAGCGCGGTGACATCCGCCGGCACATCCGGATCGGTCACCACCACCGATGCGGCCGCCAGCGCCTGCGCGGCTCTCATGGTCAACAGCCCCGGATCTCCCGGTCCCGCGCCGACAAAGGCGATGCGGCCAACGGTTCTGCGTGCACGGGTCATGACGTGCTCCTTGCGCGTGGAGGAACGCCGGCGCGCAGACCCTGCGACACCGACCAGAGGGTTGCCGTCGCGGAGAATCCGCGGCAGCCAGCGACCCGGAATGGATCGCTGTGACAGATCACGGTGGAGGGGCCGTCGTTCATGACCTCACCGCCACCGCCTCGGTAATGCTCTTGGTGGGAAAGGCGGTTGCCACCTGGGCGGACGGCTCCGCGGATCGCGAGCCGTCGGATCGCAGCGATTCGGGTCGCAGCGGTTCGGGTCGCGGCCCGTCGGGCAGGTCGGCGACCCGCCGGGACTCGTGGAAGGCCAGGATCTGCAACTCCAGCGACAGATCGACGTGCCGGACCTCGACATCGTCGGGCACGGTCAGGATCCCGGGCGCGAAGTTCAGGATCGACCGGACGCCCGCGGCCACCAGGGTCTCGGCGACCTCCTGGGCCGCACTCGCCGGAGTCGCGATCACCCCGATGGTGACGCCGCTGCTCCGGCAGACCGCGATGGCGTCATCGATGTGCTGGATGCGAAGTCCCGCGACCTCGACGACCGATCCGCCCAGGATCGGCGTCGAACAGGGCCGAGATGACGAACCCGCGACCGGCGAACCCGGGGTAGCCGGCCAGTGCCTGACCGAGGTTGCCGAGCCCGACCAGCGCGACCCGATGCGCCCGATGGGCCCCGAGCGTGCGGCTGATCTCCTCGGTCAACGTACCGACGTCATACCCGACGCCGCGGATGCCGTACGTGCCGAGAAAGGACAGGTCCTTGCGAAGTTTGGCGGAGTTGACCCCGGCGGAGCGGGCGAGTTCGTCGGAGGAGATCGTCGATTCGCGCTCACCCTGGCGGTCACCGAGGCCGGACAGTATCCGCAGGTAGACGGCCAGTCGGGCAACGGTGGCCTCGGGAATGGTCCGGGCGCGACCACTCTCCCGTGTCCCGCCGACCTGCCCTGTCACCCGTTTGCCTCCACAGTAGGGAACGCGCCCCCACCGCTGCCGTGGCGACCGACATGTGGTAGGTCCCCGGTACCGCGAAGCCTAACCATTCGTGAACGTGTGCACAAAGTCGCGATGGGATCGGAATCCCAGGATGTGAGAGTCGGGCCGGGATGGTGACCTGCGTCACGTGACCCGCTGTGGCTAGCCGCTCAGGCGACGGCCGCCAAGATCACCGCACACGGTTCGCGTGCCGGGTGAGATCCTCTCGACGACCACGCAACTCAGCCGGTCAGCGCGCGGCGCAGCCGTTCCGGCTCGACCCGGTAGTACCCGTGCTCGACACCGTCCACCAGGATCACCGGAACCCGGTCGCCGTACTCGGCGCGGTCGTCCGGGTCGGCGTCCACGTCCACCGCCGACCACGTTGCACCCGGACTCCGCGGCGATCGACTCGACCTGCTGCAGCGCGACCTCGCACAGGTGGCAGTCCACCCGGGTGTACACCGTGACGTGACTCATGACGGCGTCACCGAGCCCCGGGCCGCAGCGACCGGGCGATGACCATCCGCTGGATCTGGTTGGTGCCCTCGACGATCTGCAGCACCTTGGCCTCCCGCATGTACCGCTCCAGCGGGTGGTCCTCGACGTAGCCGGCGCCGCCGAGCACCTGCACCATGTCCGTCGTCACCTTCATGGCCATGTCGGTCGCGGTCAGCTTGGCCATCGCGGCCTCGGTGGAGAACGGCCGGCCGGCGTCCTTGCGGCGGGCCGCGTAGAGGTAGAGCTGGCGGGCGGCGGCGATCTGCGCGGCGGCGTCGGCCAGCAGGAACGAGACGCCCTGGAACTCGTCGATGGTCCGGCCGAAGGCGGTCCGTTGCCCGGCGTAGTCGGCGGCGGTGTCCAGCGCCGCCTGGGCCAGCCCCACCGCACAGGCCGAGATGCCCAGCCGGCCGGCGTCGAGCGCGGCCATCGCGATCCGGAAGCCCTGACCCTCGTCGCCGATCCGCCGGTCGGCCTCGACGCTGAACCGAGTCGAAATGCACCTGGCTGGTCGGCGAGCCCCGAAAGCCCATCTTCCGTTCCGGCGTCCCGGCGCTGACCCCGGCCGCGGACGCATCGACCAGGAACGCGCTGATCCCGCGCGCGCCCTGCTGCGCCTGATCGCCGGTCCGCGCCGCGACCAGCATGAAGTCGGCGATCGGGCCGTGGGTGATCCAGGCCTTGTCACCGGTGATCACGTACTCGTCGCCCTGCCGGACGGCCCTGGTCCGCATCGCCCCGGCGTCGGAGCCGGCGTGCGACTCCGACAGGCAGTACGCGCCGAGGGTGGCGCCGCCGAGCATCTCGGGCAGGAAGCGTTTGCGCTGCTCATCGGTGCCGAACTCGGCGATCCCGCTGCAGGACAGCACGTGCACGCTGGTGCTCAGCGCGATCGTCGCCCAGCCGCGGGCCAGCTCCTCGAGCACCTGCAGGTAGACGACGGCCGGCTGGCCGCCGCCGCCGAACTCCTCCGGATACGGCAGCGACAACAGGCCGAGCTCGCCGAGCTGGGCGATCAGATCCCGGGGAAAGGAGTGCGCCGCCTCTGCCTTGTCGGCGCGCGGCGCCAGCTCCCTGGTCACCAGGTCGCGGGTCAGCTCGAGCAGATCGGCGGCCTCGGCGCTCGGCAGCTCGCGGTCGACGACGGTGCCGGTCATCGTGGGCCCCCTTACTTCGCACTGATCCCGGCTGCTGCGGCCGTGTACCACTCCAGTCTGCCGTCAGAACAAGTCCTCGTCGGTGTCCAGGTCGCCGCGGTCGGCACGGTTGCCGGTGCCCGGCAACTTGGTCCCGAGTTCGTCCAGGTTCGGCCACCGCTTCCGGGCGCGGTGTCCACCGGGTCGGCGCCGTCCTGCTCGGTCGTCGCCGGTCGATCCGTCGGCGCCGCGTGGACCCACCGACGTCAGCCGGGACAGCGGCAGCCCGGCCGCCAGTGCGTAGCCGCGTTGCACGGACCCGCGGTCCAGCCGGCCCACCTCCGTCCGGGGCAGGGCCGACACCAGGTGATAGACGACGGGTCGTTTGAAGGCCGCCAGCTGACCGCCGAGGAACTCGGTCAGGTCGTCCGGGGTGGGATGCGTGCCGGCCCGCGGCACCAGCACCGCGACCACCTGCTCCTGGCCGTCCGCTCCCGGCATCCCGATGACGGCGACCTCGGCGACGTACGGGTGGGTGGCCAACACCTCCTCCACCTCCCGCGGGTAGACGGTGAAGCCGGCGACCTTGATCACCTCCGCCGCCCGGTCGACCAGGTGCAACTCGCCGGCGTCGTCGAGATAACCGATGTCACCGGTGACGAACCAGCCGTCCGCGCCCGGACCACCGCCGCCGTCCGGCCAGTACCCGGAGAACAGGGTGGCGCCGCGGATCACGATCCGGCCCACCTCGCCGGCATCCGGCGTTTCCGCGACGAAGTCGAACCGGTCGTGGGTCAGCGGCTCGGCGTCCTGGGCGCTGACCGGGCCGACGGTCGGGGTGACGTCATGCCCGTCGGGTCCGATGACGCGGAGCTCCAGACCGGCCAGCGGCCGGCCGACCGAGCCATGGTGCGGCCGCGGGGTGCGCAGCGAACTGGTCACGACGGACGCGGATTCCGACAGCCCGTAGCCCTCCCAGACCGGCTGGCCCATCAGGGTGTGCACCAGGGCGAAGTCGTCCGGCTCCAGCGGCGCGGTGCCCGAGGTGAGCAACCGGACGGACGACAGCGCCCGTTCGGCGCCCTGCAGCGGTGACCAGGTGGTGATAGAAACCGGGCGCGCCGGGGACCAGGGTGGCCCGGTGCTCATGGGCCGCCGCCAGCGCCGACTCGGTGGCCGCCCGCCCCGCGGCGGCAGCGTCGCCGCCCTGCGCGGAGCCACCGTGCACGCCGATCCCGACCAGGGCCGCGTCGAATCCGACCGCCGGGACGATCGTCGCGCCGCCGATCAGCGCCGTCGGCAGGAACGCGACCACCCAGCCGGCCAGGTGGTACATCGGCAGCACCTGCAGCACCCGGTCATGGTCGCGCAGCCGCAGGTTGCCGAGTTCACCGATCGCCGCGACCGCGGCCAGCACCGCGCGATGCGACAGCATCACCGCACGGTCGCCGCGGGCCCTGGCCAGCAGCGTCAGGTCCTCGCCGCCGCCGATGGCCGCCGGCGGATCCGCGACCGGGTCGGCCCGCCACCACTGCGCGCAGGCTCGCCGTGTTCAGGCCGATCGGCAGGCCATGGTCGTCCTCGTCGGAGATGGCCGCGATGGCGCCCACCCGGTCGGCGAACGCGCCGGCGTCGCCGCGGGGTGGCCCGATCGGCACCGCGATCAGCCCCGCCCGGGCCACCGCGAACAGGGCCAGCGCAAGATCGGCGCCCGTCGGCAGCGCGATGACCACCCGCTCGCCGGGACTGACCCCCAGGCCGACCAACGCGGCGACCCCGGCGTCGGCGGCCGCGTCGAGTTGTCCCCAGGTCCGGCTGTCGCTCGGCTCGATCACGGCCGGCCGCTCCGGATATCGCCGGGCCGCCGCCCGCAACAGGTCTGCCACGTTGGTTCCGGGGTTGGCGGGTATTCCGATGTCTCCGGTTCCGTCAGGGCTACTCACCCGACCATTCTGGTTCACCAGGTCGGCGGGCACCCGACGAGGCCCCTTGGCGGCGCGTGTCCAATTGCGCCTGACGACTCCGTCGCAGGCGCCTGGGCGCTCGGCCCGTCGGCCAGCGGGCGAGCAGTGGTTCGGCGGATAGTCTGACGCGGCATCGGAATGACGGTGAGCCGGGCGGGCGAGGCACTCCGGCAGTGGGCGGGCGCCGGGAGAGGTGGGGAAGGGCAACCGTGAGGAACCGTAGGGCGCAGAACTTCGGCCAGCAGGCGCAGGCCGCGGAGATCGCGGGCGCGGCGTCCGCCGAGGCGGCCTACCTGGCGGTGCACGAGGACGAACCGCCGCTGGCGCCCGGCGCCGACCTGACCGCGGCCGCGTTCTTCGACGTCGACAACACGATGATGCAGGGCGCGTCGATCTTCCACTTCGCCCGCGGGCTGGTCGCCAGGAACTTCTTCACCACCGGCGATCTGCTGCGGTTCGCGTTGCTGCAGATCAAGTTCCGGATCGCCGGCGAGGACGCGGAGGACACCTCCCGCGCCCGGGAGGGCGCGCTGGCCTTCGTCGCGGGACGCCAGGTGTCCGAGATCGTGGAGCTCGGCGAGGAGATCTACGACGAGCTGATGGCCGACAAGATCTATCCGGGCACCCGCGAACTGGCGCAGCGGCACCTGGACGCCGGGCAGCGGGTCTGGCTGGTGACCGCGACGCCGGTCGAGCTCGCGCAGATCATCGGCCGCCGGCTCGGGCTGACCGGTGCGCTCGGCACGGTCGCGGAGCAGGAGGACGGCGTCTACACCGGGCGGCTCTTCGGTGAGCTGCTGCACGGCCAGGCCAAGGCGGCCGCGGTCCGCGCGCTGGCCGCCCGGGAAGGCCTGGACCTGCGCCGATGCACCGCCTACTCGGACTCGGTGAACGACGTGCCGATGCTGTCGGTGGTCGGCACCGCGGTGGCGATCAACCCGGACGGCGCGCTGCGGGACGTCGCCCGCGAACGCGGCTGGCAGATCAGGGACTGGCGGACCGGACGCAAGGCGGCCAAGATCTGGGCCCCGACGGTCGTCGGCGCGGGCGCGATCGGCGGCGCCGTGCTGGTCGGCCGGTCGGTCTGGCGCAAGCGACGGCTGCCTGCGCGCGCCCGGTAATTGTCGGCCCGGCAGTGTCCGGCCGGTCAGCCCAGGAACGGGTGGCCGCGCCGCAGCAACAGCCGGTACAGCGTCTGCTGGATGGTCTCCCGCACCCGGTCGGTGAGGTTGAACACCACCATCGGATCGTCCGCGGCCGATGTCGGCGTAGATGTCCGTCGGGATCGGCTCGCCGAATTCGATGATCCACTTGCTCGGCAGCGGGATCGCCCCGAGCGGCCCGAGCAGCGGGAACGTCGGCGTCACCGGGAAATAGGGGAACCCGAGCGCCCTGGCCAGCGGCTTGATGTTGCCGATCAGCGGATAGATCTCCTCGGCGCCGACGATCGAGCACCGGGATGATCGGCATGCCGGTGTTCAGCGCCGCCGTCACGAACCCGCCGCGACCGAACCGCTGCAGCTTGTACCGCTGCGAGTACGGCTTGCCGACGCCCTTGAACCCCTCCGGGAACACCGACACCAGTTCACCGGTGGACAGCAACCGCTCCGCGTCGGGATTGCAGGCCAGCGTGTTTCCGGCCTTGCGGTTGATCGGCCCGAGGAACGGCGTCTGGAAGATCAGGTCGGCGCCGAGCATCCGCAGCGGGCGCTTCATCGGGTGGTGTTCGCGGACCGCGACGGCCGTCATCAGCGCGTCGACGGCGATGGTGCCGGAATGGTTGGCCACCAACAGCGCCCCACCGGTGTCCGGGATGTTCTCCATGCCGATGGTCTCGATCCGGAACCACTTCTCGTACAGCACCTTCAACGGCGGCACGATGACGTTGTCGGTGAAGTCCGGGTCGTAGCCGAAGTCGTCGACCTCGTAGTCGCCGGTCATCCGGCGCCGGACGAAGGCCAGCGAGTTGGCCAGGCCGCGCTTCCAACCGGTTTCGGCGGGGACGGCGGGGACCTGCTCGGCCGGCGGGGACAGGTTCGCGGCCGGCGGGGACGTCGGAGTCGCGGCCGGCGGGGTCGGATGGCAGTCAGCGGTTGGCCGGCGCGGTCGGCGCGGCCGCGGGTGGCTTCGGCGTGCCAACGCCGGTGCCATGCGGAACTTCGGTACTAGGCATCAGTGTTTCTCCTCCCCTCGCGTCAACGCTGTCGGAAATCGGCACTCCTGGGCATGCTCACCGCGTTCTGCGGCGGCGGGGTGTCCCGGCGCCGTCACCGGTGATCCCGACCAGCCGGGGCCGACCGTAGGTCTGCTCGTCGCCGACGCCCAGGACGTCGGCGTCCGAGGCGGGTGGCGCCGCGTCATCGGTCAGCACGCCGGTATCGCCGGCCGTCCCGGCCCCGATCGCAGGCCCGCCGGCGGCAACCAGGGCGGCCGTCTCGGGCACGGGCCTGGCGCCCAGCGCGCCGGCCAGCCGGACCTCGACCCGGCGCACGGTCTGCGGGGCCAGCGCCGGCCGCAGGGACGCGGCGAAGTCGTCGAACGCCTCGACGGTGGTGAACCGGGGCAGGTACCCGACCCGCTCGCGGAGCCGGGTGGTGTCGAGCACCCGTCCGGCCGACAGCAGCTTGACCTGACCAGGGGAGAACCCGCCCATCCGGACCGTCCGCATCACTCTGGACAGGCCATCGAGGCTCAGCGATGGCACCGGCAGCGGGATCCGGCCGGCCCGGTGAATCGCCTGCGCGAGCGTGATGGCGCCGTCGCCCGCGACATTGACCGTTCCCGAGAAGTCGCCCACCGCAAGGTGTTCCAGCACTCCGACGGCATCGGTTTCGTGCACCAACTGGAGCCTGGCGTCCCGGCCGAGCACCATCGGCACGACCGGGGAGAGCGCGAAATACCGGGTCAGCGGGGTGACGACGGTCGGGCCGATGACGTCCGCGAGGCGCGGCACGGCGATCCGGACGTCCGGTCGCCGACGACCGAATCCGCGGACGTAGGCCTCGATGTCGATGGCGTCGCGACCCGGGCCGGACGACGGCACCGACCGCGCCGACATCTCCTCGGTGAAGATCGCCGGATCGCGGGATGACGCCCCGTACACCGCGCCGGTGGACCGCACGATCAGGTTGCGCACGCTTTCCGAGCGCTGGCAGGCGGCCAGCAACTGCATGGTGCCAAGGACGTTCATCTCCTTGGCCATGCTCCGAGCCGCCGACGACGCCGGGGTGGAGGACGCCGACGCGTGCACCACCGTGTCCACTCCGGCCGCCTCGATCACCCTGGCCACCAGCGGGTTCCGGATGTCGACGCGAGCGAAATCGGCGGCGCCCATCCGGGCCCTGGCTGCGGGCTCGGGCAGCGCGGCGTCAACCCCGATGACCCGGTCCACCATCGGGTGCTCGGCCAGCCGCCCGGCCAGCGCGGAACCGATGAACCTGGTGACACCGGTCACCAGCACGATCAGACCGGCCATCGATGTCACGCACCCCTCTTGATGAATGTCGGTCAGGGTGGCACCGGCGCCGGGGTCGCGCCGGGCCGGCGCCTCCGAAACCTGCCTACTTGCCGGCCTTGCGACGGGCCACTCGGGTCTTGCGCAGCAGCTTGCGGTGCTTCTTCTTGGCCATCCGCTTGCGACGCTTCTTGATGACAGAACCCATGAAGGTGATCTCTCCAGGTGTGGTGCCGCCGTCGCGGTTTCGCCGCCTCGACGCCAGGTGACTGCGAGCGAACCGGTGACGGCCGCCAGCCCGACGGATTGCCGGACCGGGTCATCCTACCGGCCGCGCCAAGCCCCGATGTCCGGACCGGGGCGGCAGCACGTGACCGCCGCCTCGCCCGACGGCTCGGGCTGCCAACTGGCGCCGCCGAGCTTGCGGCACACCGATGGCGGGGTGTCAGCCGACGTCGTTGAACGCCGTGCGCAGATAGTCGTGCACCGCCCGCTCCGGCACCCGGAACGAGCGTCCGACCCGAACGGCGGGAAGCTCCCCGGAGTGCACGAGCCGGTAGACCGTCATTCGGGATACCCGCATCAACGCGGCGACCTCGGCGACGGTCAAGAAACGCATCTCGGCCAGCGTTGGATCCCGAGGGTTCGGCTCCCTCGGGGGTCGATCGTCACGAGCGGGCATCAGGGCACCGTCTTCCGGCACGTTTCGCGCCGCCAGGCTTCCCCTCCGGCGGACACCATACGTACGTGCTTGTTGAACTCTAGCGTTACAGGTGGGAATAAGGCGATGGCGAGTTATTTCCGGTGAAGAGCGCCAGCTTGCAAGGCATGGGCGCAGGACGACCCGGCGGGCCGCATTGCGGGTCCCTGCGTTCAGGAGGATCGTTAGTGGTCCGGCCAGCGCCGCCGGGGCGCTGCCTCCTCGAATCAGGGGGTGCGTCCATGTACGCACGATCGACCACATTCCAGGCGAAGGCGTCGTCCATCGATGCCGGCATCGGGCTCATTCGCGACGAAGTGATGCCTGCCGTCCAGGCAATGTCCGGCTGCATGGGAATGTCCATGATGGCGGACCGCCGGTCCGGCCGCTGCATCGTGACCAGCGCCTGGGAGTCGCGGGACGAAATGCGCGCCAGCGACGCCGCGATCACGCCGCTCCGCGAGCGTGCCGGAAAGGTGCTCGGCGGCTCGCCATTTGTGGAGGAATGGGAGATCGCGATCCTGCACCGGAACCATCACTCCCACCAAGGCGCCTGTATCCGGGCCACCTGGACCCATGGCGACCCGCAGATGATCGACCAGGCCGATCGACACCTTCCGGATGGGCACCATGCCGGCCATGGAAAACCTCGAGGGCTTCTGCAGTGCCAGCATGTTCGTCGACCGGGCGGTAGGCCGCGCCGTCACGTCCGTGACCTATGACAGCCGGCAGGCCATGGAAGCCAGCCGCGACGCCGCCATGGCGCTGCGCCGGACAACCGCCCGCGACACCAAGGTCGACATCCTGGACGTCGCGGAATTCGACCTGCTGGTCGCTCACCTGCGGGTACCCGAGATGGCTTGACCCTGAGGTCCGACCGTCGCCACAACCGTGCGAAGGTTCGCGGCAACCTCCCCGACCGCTTGACAATGCGGGCCACAACCGTGCGGTGGTCTCCACAACGTCCGCGCTGGTGTGGCGTCACGCCGGCGGGTGTGGCGACGGCGAGGTGCCGGGTCCGCGGCTGGGCCGGTGACGGTCGGGCCTCGATCCCGGCACCCGGCTGTTCCTATGACGCGTGCCCGGCTTAATCCCGTGACGCATGCCCGGCCGCGCGGTATCGTCCGAAGCATCATGGATCGCTGACATCGTTCCGGCCCGCGCCCGAGGTAGCCATCGCCGATTGCGGCTGGCAGACCCGGCGGGCTCCGCTCCCCCTTGAAGCGCCGGGAGAAACGATGCCTGTCCCAACCCTCAACCTTGCAGCTGTGCCGCGGTCGGCTGCCAATGCCGGCACCCTGCTGGCCAGCGACGTCACCAAGTCGTACGCCGGACGCACCGTGCTGCACGGCATCGATCTGCGGGCCGCGCCCGGCCATCGGGTCGGCGTCGTCGGCGAGAACGGTGCCGGCAAGTCCACGCTGCTGCGCCTGCTTGCCGGCATCGAATCGCCGGATTCCGGGAGCATCGAACGGCCCGCCGACTTCGGTTACCTGCCCCAGGAACCGGAGCTGTCCGGCACGGTCGCCCAGGTGCTGGCCGATGCGTTGGCGCCGTTGCACTCGGCCGTTCGCCGGGTCGAAACCCTTGCCGCCGCAATGGTTCACGACCCTTCCGCGGCGGCGCGGTACGCGCGTGCGTTGGAGTGGGCGGAACTGCACGACGCCTGGGACGCGGACCGGCGCACCGCGCTCGCGGCTGATCGGCTCGGCGTGTCCGGCATCGATCCGGACCGCCCGTGCACAGTCTCTCCGGTGGCGAACGGAGCCGGCTGGCGTTGGCCGCCCTGATCACCACCCGGCCGGGTTGCGTGCTGCTCGACGAGCCCACCAACCACCTCGACGACGCCGCGATGGAACTGCTGGAGGACTTCCTGTCGGGCCTGCCCGGCATCGTCGTCGCGGCCAGCCACGACCGGGTCTTTCTCGACCGGATCGCCACGGAGATCGTCGATCTCGATCCCACCGCGTTCGGCACCGACGGCCACGGCGGACGGCGCTACGGTGGCGGCTTCACCGAGTACCGCGACTACAAGGCCGCCGCGCGCAGGCGGTGGGAGGCGACCTACGCCGCCCAGCAGACCCAGATCGCCGAACTGCGGGACGCCGCCCGGATCGACACCTCCAGCATCGCGCACGGCCGCGGGCCGCGGGACAACGACAAGTTCATCTACTCGTTCAAGGGCGGCAACGTCGAACGTGCCCTCGCCCGCCGGGTGCACGACGCGCAACGTCGACTGGTCGTCGCGGAACTGGGCCAGGTGCCAAGGCCACCGCGGCAACTGGTGTTCCGCGGTCGGCTGTCCGCCGCTACGTCCGAACTCGGGGCAGCGCAGACATCCATCCGGATCAGGGATGTGCACGTCCCCGGCCGGGTGAGCGTGCCGCTGCTCGACGTCCGTACCGGAGACAAACTGCTGCTCACCGGATCGAACGGTTCGGGAAAGTCGAGCCTGCTCAGCGTGCTGGCCGGCCGGCTCCGACCGTCCAGCGGCATCGTCGAGGTTGCCGCCGGACGGATCGGACTGCTCGAACAGGACGTGGTGTTCCCCGATCCGGATGCCTCGGCCCTGGCCACCTTCGCCGATGCCATCGGGGCCGCCGCAACGCACGATGAACCCGACGCGGCGGCCGAGCTACTGACCGCGCTCGGCCTGCTCCGTCCGCGGGAGATCGGTTCCCCCGTCGGCACGCTCAGCGTCGGGCAACGGCGCAGGCTGGCCCTGGCGATCCTGATCGCCGGTTCGCCCGACCTGGTGCTGCTCGACGAGCCCACCAACCACATCTCGCTCACGCTGGCGGCCGAACTCGAGGACGCGCTCGGAGCCGCGCTCGGGACGGTCGTCGTGGCCAGCCATGACCGGTGGCTACGACGGCGGTGGCAAGGACCGCGAATACGCGATGGAGTGACCGGTCGGGCCCGCCC
This sequence comes from uncultured Actinomycetota bacterium, assembly GCA_963695045.1. Classification (GTDB taxonomy): domain Bacteria; phylum Actinomycetota; class Actinomycetes; order Mycobacteriales; family Nakamurellaceae; genus Nakamurella. The sequence continues at coordinate 121,871 of CAVOFW010000008.1, read as the reverse complement.
CGGATGTTCGGCGGGACTCAGCCGACGGTGTGCAGCGAGCTGACCACGATCGCGGATCCATCCGAGTTGGCCGCGCCGTCGACGTGCACCTGATCACCGACGGCGACGGTCGCGTCGCTGGCCGAAAGGTCGAGCGTCACACGCAGACCCTCCCTGGTGGAGAGCACCGCCGATGTCCCACTGGTGCTGAGCACCGTGCCGTCGGCGTGCGCGTGGACGACGCCGGCGTCGACGACCGCGCCGTCCAGGACCCGCAGTTCGACCCGCTGCCCGACCACCGGCTTGCTGGTCGCCGCGCTCGACGGATCGGCGCCCGGGACCGGCGCCTCGGCCCGGTAGTGGGTCGCGTCGCTCAGCGTCGCGGTGACCTCGTCGCCGGCGTCGGTGCGGACGGTGATGCTGGAGTCGTCGATCGCGGTGACCACGCCGAGCACCCTGGTCGAGCCGTCGGCAGCGGGACCCCGGGGGCCGCAGCGCCGGCACCCTCGGGCGGTGCTGGCAACGCACCGTCCGCCGGCGGGCCGGGCGGCACCGCGCCTGCCGGCGGGCTGGGCGGCGCCGCGCCTGACGGCGGGCTCGGCGGCACCGCTCCTGACGGCGGGCTCGGCGGCACCGCGCCCGATGCGGGCGTCGTGCCGTCGGACGCCGGTGCGGATGCGCCTCCTGCGGTTGCCGGAGCGGGCGCAGCGCCGCTGGTCGGGTCGGGTGCCGACGTCGCGGCCGGCGTCGATGACGATGAACTCGCCGGCGAACCCGTCGGGGTGCCGCCCTCATCAGCGGCATTGGCAATGCTGGTGCCGGTCAGCGCGGCGGTGAGCAACGCGCCGCCGACGATCGCGGAGGCCGGGATCCACCTGCGGCGTGGCCTGGTCGCGGCGCCGCTCCGCTCGGCGGGATCGCCGGTCGGTGTTGGGGTAGTCGGATCATCGTGCTGGTGGCGCATGGCTGGCTCCTTCATCGGGTGGGCGATCGAAACGGTGTGCCTCGATCTGCCCGCCGACGATGCCGACCGGGGCTGAAGCCAGGCTGAAGAATCCCGTCATCGGGGCGAGGCTTCAGCAAACCTTCAGCTCGGCGAACCACCCCCGCGCCGGTGCGAGCTGATGATGGGGTGATGCAGGTTCCCGGAACGTCCGCCGCCCCGACCCAGGCTCGGGTGCTGGTCGTGGAAGATTCCGAGGCCATTCGGCTAGCCGTGGCGACCGCCTTCAGCGCGGCCGGCCATCAGGTCATGTCGGTGCCGGACGGCCGGGACCTCGAGGATCTCCTCGCCGTTTTCCGGCCGGACCTGGTGGTGTTGGACCTGATGTTGCCCGGACGCGACGGGTTGACCCTGATGGCGATCGCCAAGGGCCGGACCGATGCGGGCGTCATCCTGCTGACGGCCAGGGACACCGTCGACGACCGGCTGCGTGGCCTCAATCAGGGCGCCGACGACTACGTGGTCAAGCCGTTCGCGCTGGTCGAGCTGCGTGGCGAGGGCGGCCGCCGTGCTGCGCCGGCTCGGCCGGATCCCGAGCGTGCTGCAGGTGGCCGACGTGCTGGTCGATGCCGGCGCCGGCACGGCCCTGCGGGCCGGCCGGCCACTGGACCTGACGGCCACCGAACTCCGGCTGCTGGCCTACCTCGCCGCCCAACGCGGGCGAACCGTCAGCAAGGGACAGATCCTCACCCAGGTCTGGGGTTACGACGACTACGACCCCAATCTCGTCGAGGTGCACGTCAGCGCGCTGCGCCGGAAGCTGGAAGCGCACGGCGACCGGGTCCTGCACACCGTCCGCGGTCTCGGGTACGTGTTGCGGGAATGAGCCTTCGCGGAAACGGACGAACCCGCCGGGCTGCGCACCTCGTCATTGAGCCGCCGGGTCGTTCTCGGCTCGATGGCCGTGCTGATCCTGGTGCTGGCCGGCGCCGGGGTGCTCACCGATGTGCTGCTGGGCGCCCAACTCCGGTCCGATGCGGCGACCCGGTTGGAAAGCCGGATCGCCCAGGCGCAGGCCGCGCTGACCGACGGCGCGCAATCCCGCGAGGTGGTGGCGGCAGCCCAGGGCGACGGGGTGACCGCCTCGCTGCTGGAGCCGGACGGCACGGTCGTCGGCAATCCCGACGTGGTTCCGGTTCCCCCTGGATCGGCGGCCAACCCACCAGCCCCGGCGACCGGGGAGGGGACCGGGAGCGGGCCGTCGGCGAGTGGTCCCGGGCCGGCGCCGGCCGGCCCGGCGTCCACTGGCCCGGCGCCACCCGGCCCGGCGGGGCGGCCCGGCGATGCGGCGTCGTCTGCAGCAGATCACCCGCACGTTGTCCGACGGGTCGGTGCTCACCGTCGCCGTCGATACCGCCGGCATCGACGATGTTCGCAGCCAACTGCGCACCGTCCTGATCCCGCTGCTGGTGGGCGCGTTGGTGCTGGCCGGGCTGCTGCTGACGATCGCGACCCGCACCGCGTTGCGACCGCTGGACCGGATGACCAGGTTGGCGCAGGGCATCACCCGTGGGCAACGGGGCAGGCGGCTCGCGCCCGAGCGCACCGACACCGAACTGGGCCGGACCGCTGCGGCGTTCGACGAGATGCTGGACGCGCTGGAGGGGGCGGAGGCCAGGGCGCTGGCCTCGGAGTCCAGGACCCGGCAGTTCGTCGCCGACGCCGCACACGAGCTGCGCACCCCGATCGCCGGCGTCCAGGCCGCATCGGAGGCAATGCTCACGGCGGGCCCATCGGCAGATGCTGTTGATCGGGAGCGGTTGCAGGTGCTGGTGCTCGGCGAGGCCCGCCGCGCGTCCCGGCTGGTCGAGGATCTGCTGTCGCTGGCCCGGATCGACTCCGGGCTGGAAATGCGGCTCGAACCGGTGGACCTGGCGGCCCTGGTCACCGCGCAGGCCGAACATCTGCGGCTGCTGGCACCCGATCTGACGGTCGAGGTCCTCGCGCCGCCCTGCACCATCCTGGCCGATCAGCAGCAGCTGACCCAGGTCTTCGCCAATTTGCTGGAGAACGCCCGGCGGTACGTACCGCGCCCTGGGCGGGTGCTGCTCAGCATCAACGGCGACGCGACAGGGGTCGACGTGCTGGTTGCCGACGACGGACCGGGCATCCCGACAGGCGGATCGGGAGCGGATCTTCGACCGGATGGTCCGGCTGGACGACGCCCGCACCCGGGAGGACGGATCGGCCGTCCAGTCGTTGGGCTCCGGCCTTGGCCTCGCCATCGCGCGAGGCATCGCCCGATCGCATGGCGGCGAGCTGACCTGCGTTCCACCGCCCGCCCCGTTGACCGGCGCGGCCTTCCTGCTTCGACTGCCCCGGTCGACGCCGACCGGACCGAACGCAGCAACCGCGATCACTCCTAGTGCTTCACCACCGAGATCATGTCCCGAACCCCGGCCGTCGGCAGATAGGCGCGGGTGATCGCGATGCCGATCCGCGGCAGATCCGCCTCGTCCCGGAAGACCATGTACATCGGCGAAAGCCGGGGCTGGAACTTGCTCTTGAAGTTGTGCAGCGACCGGAATCCGTACACCGGCTCAAGGGTGGCGCCCAGCGTGTCCAGGAACTTCTCGATGGTGGTTTCCGCTGTGGGATCCGCGTCGGACCTGGCCAGCGGAGCCCCGGACAGCGAGACGTACAGCGCCCCCTGCTCCTTGAAGTACAGGCAGGACGACGCGATCAGGAACTCCATGGTCGCCCGGAACCCGCCGTCCGCGCGGCGCATGAGATCCAGGGTCCAGCCGACGACCTCGCCGTTGCCGCCGTAGACCGGCATCCAGGAGGTGACGCCGTGCAGGGTGCCGTCGGCGCCGACCGCGAGGCCGACCTTCACCTCCCGGTCCAGCGCCTCGGTGACCCCGCCGAGGGTGAAGCCCATCTCCGGCAGTTCCTTGTCGCCGAGCCATTCCTGGGACAGGTGCTCGACCTGCCGGACCATGGCCCACGACTCGTCGGCCAGCGTGACCATCCTGAAGGTGACGCCCTCCTTGGGCGCCTTGTTCAGCGCGGTCCGGATGTCCTGCCACTTCTTGCCCTTGAACGCCAGCTCCGGCAGGTCGATCAGGTTGTCCTCGGCGACCTGAACGCTCTGCCAGCCGAGGGCGTCGGTCACGTCCGCGGTGGCCCGGGTGCAGGAGAAGATGTACGGCACCATGCGCGGCGCGGTCGCACGTCGCGATGAAGTCCTTGATGGTCGCCTCCGCCGAACCCGGCGGTCCGACCGGGTCGCCCAGCGCGACCGCCACCCCGGCGTGCTTGCGGAACGCGAGGTAGCTCTGCCCGTCCGCGGTGATCATGTGCCGGTTCTCCGGCCAGGTCGTCATCCAGGAGATCGTGCTGCCGCCCCAGGTGCGCAGCAGGTCCTTGGCCGTGTCGGGATGCGAGGTGCCGCTGGCGAGCCGGCGTTTGCTGCGTCTGGGCACCCGGAAGGCGCGCCGCCCGGCGATCAACACGATGATGAAGGCCAGGTACAGCGTCGCACTGGCCAGGAACTGCGGCACACCGTTCAGATCGCCGGTATCGAAGTCGGCCGGGTCGAGAATCGCCACGAGGACGAGGACGACCGTGATCAGGCCGGCGAAGAACACCTGGATCCCGCAGAGCACCACCGCGATCCACCAGGCCCACCGGTAGCCCTTGCGGAGTCCGTTCGCGATGAACAGCGAGATCGCCATGTCGACGATCAGGAAGTACCACGCCTCCGGATCGTCCTGCGGCTGGCCGAACGGGGTGAGCCGGCCGGGCACGAAATTCGTCACCAGCTGCACCGCGGCGATCAGCAGCACCCCGACCATGGCGAGCAGCCGGAGCTCGTGCCGGGTCGGCAGGGCCCTGGCCTTGCAGGGCGTGCGGGCCGGCCAGCCGGGACGAGAACGGCAGGCTCAGCGCGACGGCGACGAGATGCTCGGCGTCGGCCATCTGCCCGACGAACATGATGGAGAACAGCACGTACGCCCAGATGCCGAGCCGCAGCCGCAGCCGCCAGGGCGGCCGGACCGTCGCGCTGGCCACGCTGAGCACCGCCAGCATGCCGGCGGAGAATCCGACGTCGGTCTCGGTGGCCCGCTGCGCGGCCCACTCCCAGCCGGAGTTCCGGAAGATCAGGAACACCAGCGCGGTGAGCAGCACGGCGGCGATCTGGTAGACGACGCAGATGATGATGGTGCGTTTGGTGCCGAGCACCCATTCGGAGAAGCCGGTGAGGAAGGCGAACGCACCGGCCACGTACACGTAGTAGAAGGGGGTGAGCGCGAAGAAGTTGCCCCAGATCAGGGTCAGCCAGCGGCCGTCCTCGAAGGCCGGCAGCCCGTACGCGACGTCCGGATAGATCGAGAGCTCTTCGATGCGGTTCCACAACGTCGTGCAGACGACCGCCAGCACCAGGGTGAGCACCACGTAGAACGTGGTGAACGGCAGCCTTTTCAGCAGCCGCAGGATCGGCGGCACCGGCTTGGGGTTCGGGTCGGGGGGCTCCGTGACGGCGACAGCCGCGGGCGGCCTTGTCGGGTTCGGCTGCGAACCGCCCGGATTCTGATCAACCGCACTCACATTGCCTCCAGGGTCAGGAGCTGTGCTCGATGCCATCGCCGGCAGCCGGCGATCGGCACACGTAGATCATCATGAACCACCGACAGGCCTGCACACAGACCCAGCTCAGCTCTGCTCGTGCGCCTTGCCCAGCTCGGCCGAACGCACCGCGGCCGCCTCGATGGCGGACAGCAGCGCGGCCCGCACCGCGTGGTTCTCCAGCTCCCGGATCGCGGCGATGGTGGTGCCACCCGGTGAGGTGACGGCCTCGCGCAGCATCGTCGGGTGCTCGCCGGAGTCCCGGAGCATGGTGGCCGCGCCGACGGCCGACTGGATGATCAGCTCGGCGGACACCGCCCGCGGCAGCCCGAGCAGGATCCCGGCGTCGATCATCGCCTCGACCAGGAAGAAGAAGTACGCCGGGCCCGACCCGGAGAGCGCGGTGACCGCGTCCTGCTGGGCCTCCGGCACCCGGACCACCTTGCCGACGGTGGACAGCAGGTCCTGCACCAGCTGCAGGTGCTCCGGCAGCGCATGCGAGCCGGCGGAGATCGCGCTCATCGCCTCGCCGACCAGCATCGGGGTGTTCGGCATCACCCGCACGACCGGGGTGCCGGCCGGCAGGTGCCGCTCGTAGAGCGAGGTGGGCAGCCCGGCGCACAGCGAGACGACCAGGGTGCCGGGGGTGATGGCGCCGGCCAAGCGTCAGCAGCAGCGGCTCGATGTCCTGCGGCTTGACCGCAACGATCAGCACGTCGGCGAGCTTCGCGGCCTCGTCGGTCTCCACGCCGGGCACGCCGTAGCGGGCGGTCAGTTCGGCGACCCGTTCCGGGTAGCGCTCGGTGAACATCAGCGAGTCCGGCGAGCGGCCCGCCTTCAGCAGCCCGGCCAGCATGGCCTCACCGATCTTGCCCGCGCCCAGGATGGCGATCGTCGTCATGGCGATCAGGGTGCCATGCCGGGGGCCGAAGGACCGATCGGGCGCTGCGATCCGGTTCGTGTCGATCAGTGCCGCGACGCCGTCGAGGATGCGCTCCAGACCGAAATCCAGGCTGTGCCGGGGATCGCCGGCGCTCTGGTGGAACTCCCCCGCGGCCCGCCCGACCCGCGAACCCAGCGGAAACCCCGCCGGGTCCATCATCGCAGCCAGCGCCGGCTCCAGGTTCGTCCACCATTGCACGTCGGACTGCCCGCTCTGCTCCCGGATCGCGAGCAGCCCGACCTGCCAGCGCGCCATCCCCTCGACGTGCATCAGGACCAGGGTGAGCACGCTGTCCATGTCGATGTCGGACAGTCCGATACCGTCCAGCGGACGCAGCTCGGCCTCGTACTTGCGGTTGATGTTCGGTCCCAGCACCGGCCGGCCGTCCAGCACGTGCAGCAGCCAGGGATGCCGCAGAAACAGGTCCCAGTTGCGCTGCGCGATGAACGTCAGCGCTCCCCGCCACCCGTCGGGCTGCGCGGCCGGCTCGCCGAGGTCGGAATAGACCTGGCCACACACCGCGTCGATCATCAGCTCGATCAGCACCGGCTTGCTCGGCACGTGCGTGTACAGCGACATCGTGCCGGCGCCGAGCCGCCCGGCGATCGCCCGCATGGACAGCGCGCCGATCCCGTCCGCGTCGGCCAGTTCGATCGCGGCGTCGACGATCGCCCGCACCGTCAGACCCGACCGGCCGGGCCGATCCTGTGGGCCCCACAGCAGCGCGAGGCTCTGCGCCGGGTCGACCCCGGCGGATTCTCCCGACGACTTTCTCGCGCTCACCGGAACATTCTCCGACCCTGCCTCGTTGAGCTAGCACCGTACGCCGTACGGTACAACGTACGGAACTCCGGAAGGACACGCCATGCAACGGACGACCGATGACGAGACGACGCCGGGTTCGGGCCCCGCGATCGATGTGCGGGGCCTGCGCAAGCACTACCCTGGCTCGCCGGACGGCACCGGGCTGAACGGCATCGACCTCCAGGTCGAGCCGGGCACCGTGCACGGCCTGCTCGGCCCGAACGGGGCCGGCAAGACCACGGCCGTCCGGATCCTGACCACGCTGCTGCGAATGGACGACGGGTCCGCGACGGTCGCCGGATATGACGTCCGTACCCAGGGCCGCGCGGTTCGGCGCCGGATCGGGCTGGTCGGCCAGTCCGCGGCCGTCGACGAGGTGCTCACCGGGCGGCAGAACCTGATCCTCGTCGGCCGGCTCAATCACCTCGACAGGTCCGCCGCGGTGCGGCGGGCAATCGAGCTGCTGCAACGGTTCTCGCTCACCGATGCGGCCGACCGCAAGGTCGGCGGCTACTCCGGCGGGATGCGCCGCCGGCTGGACCTGGCGGCCGCGCTGGTCGTCTCCCCGGCCGTGCTGTTCGTCGACGAGCCGACCACCGGTCTCGATCCGCAGGGCCGTCGCGAGGTCTGGTCGGCGATCTCCGAGCTGGTCAGCGGCGGCACCACCGTGCTGCTGACCACGCAATACCTGGAGGAGGCCGACCAGCTGGCCGACCGGATCTCGATGCTCCGCGGCGGCGTCATCGCCGCGGAGGGCTCCCCCGAGGAGCTGAAGTCGGCGATCGGCGGCGACTGGCTGGACGTCTGCGTGGCCGACCCGGCCGACCTGCCGCGGCTGCGCGACCTGGCCGCGCCGTTCGCGGCCGGCGACCTGCGGATCGATGCGGCGGCGGCGAAGATCAGCATTCCGGTGGCCGATCGGACCAGGGCACTGGTGGGCCTCTCGGCCGCGCTCACCGAGAGCGGATTGGAGCCGCTGGACATCTCGGTCCGGCGGCCGACCCTCGACGAGGTCTTCCTGCACCTGAACGCGGGGGTGGCCCAGTGAGCACCTTGTCCGCGGAGAGGACCGGGTCGGCGCTGGGCGACGCCCTGCTGATCACCGGGCGGCAGTTCCTGCACTGGCGGGCCCAGCCGGGCGTGCTGCTGGTCGGGCTGCTGTTCCCGGTGCTCGTCACGCTGATGTTCGGGGCCCTGTTCGGCGGCGCCATCGCCGGCCCGGGTGGCGACTACTACGCCTTCCTGATGCCCGGGATCTTCACCATGGCAATGCTTTTCGGGTTGGAATCGACGATGACGGCGGTCAACGCCGACGCCGCCAAGGGGGTCACCGACCGGTTCCGGTCGCTGCCGATCAGCTCCGCCGCCGTGGTGCTCGGCCGGTGCATCGCCGACATGATCCACAGCGTCGCGGGTCTCGCGGTGCTGGTGGTGACCGGGCTGCTGCTGGGCTGGTCGCTGGACGGGTGGCCTGCCCGCCGCATCGGCCGCCTTCGGCCTGCTGATGTTGCTGCGGTTCGCGCTGCTGTGGGTCGGCATCTTCATCGGGCTCAAGGCCAAGGGCCCGGAATCGGTGTCGGCCGTGCAGATCCTGGTCTGGCCGGTCAGCATGCTGTCCAACCTCTTCGTCGACCCGGCGACCATGCCGGCGTGGCTGGGCGTCGATCGCGTCGGTCAACCCGCTGTCCGCGACCGCGGCCGCGACCAGGGAGCTGTTCGGCAATCCCGGCTGGAACGACGGCACCTGGCTCGCCGAGCACGCGCTGCTGCTGGCGATTGCCTGGCCGGTGGTGATCACCGCGGTGTTCGCGCCGCTGGCGGTGCGCGCCTACCGCCGGCTGGGCGGCTAATCGCCTGCGACGAAGTCGTCTAGGCGCCCAAAAGACACGTCAGGCCCGCATCCGGCCGATGATGCCGGTGTCGTAGTCGCCGGAGATGAACTCCGGGTTGGCGAGCAGTTCGGCGTGGAAGGCCAGGTTCGACTTCGGGCCGACCACGGTGAACCCGGCCACCGCTCTCGCGGCCAGCGCGAGGGCCGCCGGCCGATCCGGCGCGTGCACGATCAGCTTCGCCATCAGCGAGTCGTAATTCGGCGTGACGGTTGTCCCGGCGGCGAAGCCGGCGTCGACCCGGATGCCGTCGCCGGTGGGCTCGACCCACTCGGTGATGGCGCCAGGGCCGGGCAGGAACCGCTTGGAATCCTCGGCGTTGATCCGCAATTCGATGGCGTGCCCGTTCGGGGTCAGCGCCGCGGGGTCGAAGCCGGGCGCCTCCCCGGCAGCGATCCGCAACTGGGCCTCCACCAGGTCGATGCCCAGCACGGCCTCGGTGATCGGGTGCTCGACCTGCAGCCGGGTGTTCATCTCCAGGAAGTAGAACTCGGCATCGTTCTCGCTGGTGGCCGGGCTGAACAGGAACTCGACGGTCCCGGCGCCCCGGTAGCCGACGGCCTCGCCGGCCTTGCGGGCGGCGTCCAGCATGCGGCGGCGGGTCGGCTCGTTCAGGGCCGGCGACGGGGTCTCCTCGGCGACCTTCTGGTTCCGCCGCTGCACCGAGCAGTCCCGCTCCCCCAGCGCCAGCACGGTGCCGTCGGCCAGTCCGAGGATCTGCACCTCGACGTGCCGGATCCGCGGGAAGTACTTCTCCACGAACACCGATCCGTCGCCGAAGACCCGCTCGGCGAACCCGGTGACCTTGGTGAATTCGGCCGGCATGGCGTCGGCGTCGGTGACGATGGCCATCCCCATCCCGCCGCCGCCCGCGGAGGCCTTGATGATCACCGGGTAGCCGATCCCGGCGGCCGCCGCGACGGCATCGTCGCCGGACGTGACCGGCTCTTCGGTGCCCGGCGCGACCGGCACCCCGGCGGCGGCCATCAGGTTGCGGCCGGCGATCTTGTCGCCCATCGCGGTGATCGCGTCCGGGCTGGGTCCGATCCAGATCAGCCCGGCGTCGACGACGGCCGCCGCGAACGACGCGCTCTCGGAGAGGAAGCCGTAACCGGGGTGGATGGCGGCGGCACCGGACTGCCTCGCGGCGGCCAGCACCGCGTCGGCGTTGCGGTAGGACAGGGCCGGGTTGGCCGGGCCGATCCCGATCGCGTCGTCGGCGGCCGCGACGAAGGGCAGTTCCTTGTCGGCGTCGGAGTACACGGCGATCGTGCGGATGCCCATCCGCTTGGCGGTCCGGATGACCCGGGTGGCGATCTCGCCCCGGTTGGCGACGAGCAGGGAATCAAACATGGTGGTCAATACCTGTCTTCCTTGGCGATATCGGGTGAGCAGTCTTGCACGTCAGAAACTCTGATCGGCCCGCCCGAGATCGGCGCCGTGCCCGGCCAGCACGGATTCGTCCTCCTCCGGTTGCGGATCGCGGCCAAGGCCCAGCCCGACCAGCGTCACCCCGGCGGCGACGGCCAGGTACAGCGCGATCGGCACCCACGTCCCCCAGGCGCCGAGCAACGCGGTGAAGACCAGCGGCGCGATGGCCCCGCCGACCAAGCCGGCCAGTGTGTACGCCAGCGAGCTGCCGGCGTAGCGCAGCCGGATGTCGAACTGCTCGGTGATGTACGCGGCCTGCGGTCCGTACATGAACGCGTGGAAGGCCAGCCCGATGACGATGCCGACAATCAGCAGCGGCACGGACGATCCGCCGATGACGACGAAGAACAGCGGCACCCAGATCGCCGCACCGACGGCCGCGATGGCGTAGACCAGCCGGCGGTTGATCCGGTCGCTGATCGACCCGGCCAACGGGATCAGGAACAGCTGGAACGCCGACCCGATCAGCACGGCCGTCAGCACCTGGCCGCGGGTCATGCCAAGCACAGTGGTGGCGTAGGTGGCCACGAACACGGTAAACAGCGCGTAGAGCACGTCGGGGCCGACCCGGGCCAGCGCGGCGGCCAGCAGCGGGCGCTTCTGGGTGGCGAAGACCTCCTTGATCGGTGCCTTCGGCCGTTCGCCGCTCTCCTTGAGTGCGAGGAACACCGGGGTGTCCTCCAGCTTGAGCCGGATCCACAGCCCGAATGCCGACCAGCACCGCCGAGATCAGGAACGCGACCCGCCAGCCCCAGGATTCGAACTGTTCGTCGGTCAGCGCCACGGCCAGCACGGCCAGGGTGGCGTTGGCCAGCAGGTTGCCGGCGGGCGGCCCGATCTGCGCGGCCGACGCCCAGAAGCCGCGCTTCTTGGGGTCGCCGTATTCGCTGGACAGCAGCACCGCGCCGCCCCATTCGCCGCCGACGCCGACGCCCTGGGCGAACCGCAGGATGACCAGCGCGATCGGGGCGAGCACGCCGATGGCGGCATACCCGGGCAGCAGCCCGATCAGCACGGTCGCGACGCCGATCAGCAGCAGCGTGCTGACCAGCACGTGCTTGCGGCCCAGCTTGTCGCCGAGCCGGCCGAAGAAGATGCCGCCGACCGGGCGGGCGAGGAACCCGACGGCGTACGTGGAGAAGGACAGCAGCGTGCCGGTGAGCGGGTCGCTGTCCGGGAAGAACAGCTTCGGGAAGACCAGCGCGGCCGCCGCGGAGTAGACCGCGAAGTCGTAGTACTCGAGCGCGGTGCCGGTCAGGCTGGCCGTGTAGGCCTTGATCAGCGGGCCGCGGGCGTACCTGTCGCTTGTCAGGCTCATGCATGTCACTGTGCGGAGAAGTGTCGGTCATGTGGATTTGGCTCCTGCCGTGGGGGCGGAAAGTGCGGGGAGGCTGATCTGGCGGTGCGGGGCGGGGCGAGCTCAGGCCCAGTGTTCGAGCCGGAAGCGCAGCCGCTGGCCCGGTCTGGCCTGCGCGGCCAGGTCGATGTCGCTGTCCAGGACGACCGCGATGACGGGATACCCGCCGGTCACCGGGTGGTCGGCGAGGAACAGCACGGGCTGCCCGCTGGGCGGCACCTGGACGGCGCCGAGCACCACGCCCTCGCTGGGGAGTTCGCGAGAATCCTTGCGCCGCAACGGCGGCGGTGGTGGGGCTGCGGCGCTGCTGGGCTGCTCGGCAGCCGCGCCGTTGGACTGCTCGGCAGCGGTGCCGCCCAGCTGCTCGGCGGGCGCCGGCCGGTCCAGCCGCAGGCCGACCCGGTTGCTGCGCGGTGACACCACCCAATCACCGACCCCGAGATCCGTTGGGGCAGTGAACCAGTCGTCGCGGGGACCGAGCATCGCCCGAAGTGTGAGCACGTCGCCGGTGGACCGCGACGTTGGCCCGGGAGTGTCCGATGGCTCGCTGCCCACCGACTCGTCTCCGACCGGCAACTCATCGCCCCGGCGCAACACCGCCGGCCCGAGCCCGGCCAGGGTGTCGGTGCTCCGCGACCCGAGAACCGCCTGGCACATCGAGTCCGCCGCGCACCGCGAGATAGCTGCGCAGGCCCGATGTCGGCGTTCGCAGGGTCAGGGTCTGCCCGTCGTGCAGGTCGATCGGCTTGTCGCGCTCGACGCTGTCGCCGTCGACGGTCGCCGGGCAGTTGGCGCCGGTGATCGCCACCCGCACCTCGCCCTGTGCCCGGATGGCGAGGCCGCCGAACGTGCATTCGATGGCAGCGACGCCCGGTTGATTGCCGACCAGTCGATTCGCCAGCGCATAGGCGCCGCGGTCGGCGGCCCCGGATCGACCGACCCCGATGGACGCGAGACCCGGCCGGCCGGTGTCCTGGATCAGGCTGAGCGGTCCGGGCTTGACCACCACCAGCGACGCGCTCATCGCCCGCTCCCGGCGCTGACGACTGCTGCGAATCTGCGTCGGCGTCGGCCGCGCCGGCAGAGACGTCGACGAACCGCACCCAACCGCCCGACCGGAGCAACGCGGGCGGTTGCCGATCGACGTCCCACAACACCGCATCCGTGGTGCCGATCAACTGCCAGCCGCCGGGTGATTCCCGCGGATAGACGGCCGAGAAGCCGCCGGCCAGCGCGACGGATCCGGCCGGGACGCTGGTGCGCGACTCGTGCCGTCGCGGCACGTCGAGCCGGGGGTCGCCGCCGGTGAGATAGCAGAATCCCGGCGCGAACCCGGCGAAGGCGCGCGCCACGGCTGACCGGTGTGCGCGGCCACCACCTCGGCGCGGGTCAGCCCGGTGATCGCGGCCACCTCGTCCAGGTCCGGACCGTCGTACCGCACCCGGATGTCGAGCACATGCCGCGGCCGCATCGGGCGCCGGCACCGACCGGCAGATCGCTTGCCAGGTCGAGTATCTCGCTGCCGAGGCGGCGCAGATCGCGGCCGGCCCGGTCCGGATCAGCACCGTCCGGGAGGCCGGCACGACGTCCTGCACCCCGGCCAGCCTGGCGGACCGGAGCCGGTCGGCAAGCGCCAGCACGGTGTCCAGGTCGTCGACCTCGACCAGCAGGCCGCGGTCGCCGGCCGGCAGACACCTGCGTCACTCGCTGACGCGCCTCTCATGCGAACGCCCGCACGGTGATCCCGGCCTGCCGCAGTGCTTCCCGCACGGCGCCGGCCATCTGCACGGCACCGGGCGAATCGCCGTGCACGCAGAGGCTTTCGGCGCGGACCGCGACGTCGGACCCGTCCACGGCGGTGATCTTGCCGTCGGTCACCAGCCGGACCATCCTGGCGGCCACCTCGGCCGGGTCGTGCAGCAGCGCACCAGGCTGCGACCGCGGCACCAGGGTGCCCGCCGGGGTGTACCCGCGGTCGGCGAACGCCTCGGTCACCGCCCGCAACCCGGCCGCCTCGGCCAGCGCCAGCAGTCGCGAGCCGGGCAGCCCCAACAACGGCAAACCCGGGTCGACGGACCGGACGGCGTCCACGACGGCGCGCGCCTGCACCTCGTGGTGCACGGCGGTGTTGTAGAGGGCGCCGTGCGGCTTCACGTAGCTGACCCGCGACCCGGCGACGGCGGCCAGCGCCTGCAGGGCGCCGATCTGATAGACGATGTCGTCGGCCAGTTCGACCGGGTCCATGTCGATGAATCGCCGCCCGAAGCCGGCGAGGTCGCGGTAACCGACCTGGGCGCCGATGACGACGCCGGCCGCTGCGGCGTCCTGGCAGGTGCGCCGCAGCGTCGTCGGGTCGCCGGCGTGGAATCCGCACGCGACGTTCGCGCTGGTCACCGCGGTCATCATGGCCGCGTCGTCGCCGAGGGTCCACCTGCCGAACGACTCGCCGACGTCACTGTTCAGGTCGATCGCTGCACTTCGGATGTGGTCATCGTGGAATGTCCTCCAACACTGGGGAATGGTGCGACTCGGCCTTGCGGATCGGCACGTGCCGACCGGGGTGCGGAATCCGTAGTGGAACAAGCATGGCACAGATTGTCGGATTGTTCAACGATTCTCGGATTCTATCTGAGGTAACCTTTGGCATGGCCGCACCCGGATCCCTCGATACCGCCCTCTCCGCGCTGTCCGGAGTGCGCTCGCGGATGCTGCCGGTCTCCACCGCGGCCCGGGTTGCCGACGCGCTCCGCGAACAGCTGACGGACGGACTGCTGCCGCCCGGATCCCGCCTCCCCGAGGAGGCCATCGGCGAGGCCCTGGGGGTGTCCCGGAACACCATTCGGGAGGCCTTCGTGCAGCTGGCCGGCGAGCGTTTGGTCGTCCGACAGCCCAACCGCGGCGTCTTCGTCGCAGAACTGAGCCCAGACGACATCGCCGACCTCTACCGGGTGCGGCGGGTGGTGGAGATCGGCGCGGTCAGCGGCGGCGGCTCCCCGGCCGCGGTCGGCGCGGTCCGCGAGGCAGTGGACGAGGGACGGCGCGCCCATGTGGCCGGTGACGGCCGGGCGCTCGGCACTGCCAACCAGCATTTCCACCGGGCCTTGGTCGCGCTGGCCGGCAGCGACCGGCTCAACGCCGTGATGAACCAGGTGCTGGCCGAAATGCGGCTGGTGTTCCACGCGGTCCGGATCAGCGGGGAGTTCCACGACTCGTTCCTGCCCGACAACGAGCAGATCTGCGCCCGGGTCGAGGCCGGCGACTTCGACGCGGCCGCCCAGGCGCTGGGCGACTACCTGCACCGTTCGGAACGCGAACTCCTGCGCGGTATGACGGCGCCGGCCGGCAACGGCTGGACGGCGAGTTCACCGGGCCTTGCTGGCGGAGGCTGAGCCGGCGCCAGGCCGGCTGGGGCAATCTCTATCCTCCTGGAGTGAGTACCCCAGCACCGGCGCAGTCGCGGGTCTTGGTCACCGTGGCCGTCCTGCTGTTGGCGATCAACCTACGGCCCGTGGTGAACGCGCTCGGCGCCGTCATCCCGGAGTTGCGGGACGCGACCGGCCTTCCCGCGGCGACGACCGGCCTGCTGCTGTCGCTGCCCACCATCGCCTTCGCCGTGCTGGGTCTGGCCGCGCCGGTGTTGGCCGCGCGGCTCGGTTCGCATGCGACCGTGGTGCTGACGCTGCTGGCGCTGATCGCCGGCCAAGTGATCAGGGCGGTGCTGCCGGGGACGGCGGCGTTGTTCGCCGGCTCGCTGATCGCACTGGCCGGCATCGCGGTCGGCAACGTGCTGCTGCCCGGCCTGGTCCGGCTGCATTTTCCCGATCGCATCCCGGCGATGACGGCGGCCTACACCACCCTGTTGACCATCGGTGGTGCCGCCGCAGCGGCCGTCACCCTGCCGGTGGAACGCGCGTTGGGCGGTGACTGGCGGACCGGCCTTGGCATGTGGGCGGGCACCGCGGTGGTGGCGCTCATCCCCTGGCTGCTGCTGGTCCGCGGGCAAGTCGCGCCGCGGCGGCGCCTCCGGCGTCTCCGGCGCCCGGCTGCCGCTGTCCGTGCTGGCCCGCACCCGGGTGGCGTGGGCGCTGGCGTTGTACTTCGGCTGCCAATCGATGGTGGCCTACGTGGTGTTCGGCTGGCTGTCGGAGATCCTGACCGATACCGGCATGACGGATACCGCCGCCGCGGCGATGGTTGGCGTCGCGATCGCGGTCGGGATTCCGCTGGCGGCGGTGGTGCCGCCGCTGCTGGGCCGGATGAGCCGGCCGGCGATCCTGGTGGTCGCCCTGTCAAGTTGTTATGCGGCAGCATTTCTCGGGCTGATCCTGTTCCCGGGGCAGGCCGTGCTGCCGATCTGCATTCTGATCGGGGTCGGCACCGGCGCGTTCCCACTGGCGCTGACGCTGGTTGCGCTGCGGTCCAGGACGTCGATGGCCACCACCTCGCTGTCGGCGTTCACCCAGTGCTGCGGCTACCTGATCGCCAGCATCGGGCCGTTCGGCTTCGGCGTGCTGTACGACCTGACGGGCGGCTGGACGGTGCCGCTGCTGGCCCTGTGCGCCGTCGTGGTGACCCAGGCGTTCGCCGGTTGCTTTGCCGTGCGGCCGCGTTACGTCGAGGACGAGTTGCCGGCCGCAGCCGGCTGAATTCGCTGGTCAGCCAATCGACGCGCCTGAGCAGGGCGGTTGCCACCGCGGCCCGCCCCTCCCCGCGACCGGTCAGACCGAGCCCGTCGGTGGTGGTGCCAGCCACCGAGACCGGGGCGCCCAGCACCTCGGAGAGCACCTGCTCGGCCTCCGCCCGCCGCGGGGCGAGGCGCGGGCGGTTGGCGATGACCTGCACGGAAGCGTTGACGACGGTGAATCCGCCGGCCCGGACCCTGGCCAGGACCTCGGCCAACAGCGCGGCGCCGGACGCGGCGGCCCAGCGGGGGTCGTCGACGCCGAAGACCGCGCCGAGATCCCCGAGACCGGCGGCGGCCAGCACTGCGTCACACAGTGCGTGCGCGGCGACGTCGCCGTCGGAATGGCCGGAACATCCATCGGCCTCCGGGAACAGCAGCCCGGCCAGCCAGCACGCCCGGCCCGGCTCGATCGGATGCACGTCGATCCCGGTGCCCACCCGTAGCGCCGGCCCAACCGAGGCGGGGCGCCATCAACCGCTCCGCCTCCAGCAGGTCGTCCGGGGTGGTGATCTTGAAGGCGGCCCGGTCGCCGGGCACCGGATGAATCTGCACGCCGATGGTTTCGACGAGGCCCGCGTCGTCGGTGGCCGCTCGGCCGCCGGTTGCCGCGGCGAGATGCGCGCGCCGCAGCACCGCCGGAGAGAAGCCCTGCGGGGTCTGCACCACCCGCAGTTGATCGCGATTGACGATGCCGAGCAGGCTGCCGTCTGCTGCCACCGAGCGCATGGTGTCGACGACCGGCAGCACCGGGACGACGGCGGGCGCACCTGCCCGGACCGCTTCGACCACGGAACGGACCAGCGACTCCGGGGCGAATGCCCGAGCCGCGTCGTGCACCAGCACCACGTCGGCATCGTCGCCCACAACGGCGAGCGCGGCGGACACCGATGCCGTCCGGTCGGCGCCGCCGACGACAAGAGTGACGCGATCGCCCAGCAATGTGCGGGCCGCATCGAATTGATCGGCCGATACGGCGACCACCACGCTGTCGACCCCGGCCCGAAAGAGCCGATCGACAGCGTGGAGCAACAATTCCCGGCCGGCCACCCGGACGAACGCCTTGGGCACAGGGCCACCAAGGCGTTCACCGGTTCCCGCTGCCGGAACAAGCGCGGCGATGGTCACGTCACAGCGACAATCCCGAACCGGGAACGGGTACGACAAACCGCCGCACCCAACCCGTCAGGAAGCGAGAACCTCGTCGAGGATGCCCTCGGCCTTGAGTTCGTTCGTGCCCTCGGCCAATGCCAACTCGGAAACCAGAATCTGCCGAGCCTTGGCCAGCATCCGCTTCTCGCCGGCGGACAGCCCACGTTCACGATCCCGACGCCACAGGTCACGCACGACCTCGGCCACCTTGTTCACATCGCCGGAGGCCAGCTTCTCCAGATTCGCCTTGTACCGACGGGACCAGTTCGTCGGCTCCTCGGTGTGCGGTGCGCGCAGCACCTCGAACACATGATCCAGACCGGTCCGGTCCACCACATCACGAACGCCGACGATCTCGGCATTGTCTGCGGGAACCTTCACGGTGAGGTCGCCCTGGGCGACCTTGAGGACCAGATACAGTTTCTCGACACCCTTGACGGTCCGGGTTTCGGTGGCCTGGATGAGAGCTGCCCCATGATGGGGGTAGACAACGGTTTCACCAACATTGAAAACCATGAGCGTTCAAGACCCCTTTCGCTCCCACTAGTTTAGCACGTGTTCGGCCGGACTATCACCTGTTGTCGCAGGTCAGGGCCTATGCCGTTACTTGACAAATCGGACGCCCGCGTGCATCCGGGCGGCCCGGCCGATTGCGACCCGCCGAACGCGGCACGCCGACGGCGCCCCGTGGGCGTGCCCGGCGCGCACGTCCACCCCTGCGGCAGCTAACCTCATGCCACCGACACTGCCCCGATGGAGCATTGCCGGTGCCGCACCAAACCGTGCTCCGCACGGGGCAAAGAATCACCGCCACGCAGCGCTCGACGCGACGGCCCGGTGCCAACGGCATCCACCGTCTCGCAAGGCCTGTCGAGAAGAGGGGAATCGCCGTGTCCCGCACCGCCCGCCGCCCGCGTCGCGTGCTCGTTCCGACCGCCCTGTCACTGCTGGCCGCGGCGTCGTTGGTGCTCAGCGGATGTGCGGCGGGTCAGTATTCGCAGACCGCAGCTCAGGTCGCCTCCATCGACGGGGCCAACGGAACCATCGGTAGCATCGCCGTGCTCAACGCCCGGCTGGCGCCCACCGAGCGGGAGAAATACCCTGCGGGCTCCAATGCTCGGCTGCTGCTGTGGATCTCGAACGACAGCCTGAACCCGGATGCCCTCAGCAGCGTCAGCAACGTCGGCGGCCAGCTCGGTGAAGATCACCGGCGATCCGGCCGTGCCAGGGCAGACACTGGCCGACTTCGCCACCGATCAGGGCACCCAGGTGACCGTCACCGGATTCCTGCAGGACCAGTTCTACGGGCAGTCGATCCCGGTGACGTTCAACTTCAAGAATGCCGGCGCCCTGTCGCTGAACATCCCGATCCAGATTCCGGAACAGCGCTCCACCGACCGGCCGACGGTCGACATCCAACCCGCGCACCCGACGCCGATCTGGGAGCAGGACGAGCACGGCGAGGCCGGCGCCGCCGCCGAGACCACCAGCGAATCGGGCCACTGACTTCTCGCTCGTTCGCGGTTGCCCAGGGCCAATCCGGCCCGGTCAGGGCGCTCTTCCGCACGCCTGTCGGACCCCCGGTCTATGGTTCGCGACATGAGATCAACCACCCCCGACCGGACGTCCCGGCCGAGCAAGTCGGTCCCCAAGTCGACGTACCGGTGCAGCGAGTGCGGTCTCGAGGCGGGCAAATGGCACGGGCGGTGCCCGGAGTGTCAGGCGTGGGGCACCCTGATCGAGGGCGGCCCGGCCCAGGTTTTGTTGAAGCGGCTCGCCGCGGGTCCGGTGTCGGCGCCCGCGCAGCGCATCGACCAGGTCTCTGCCGACCAGGTCAGCCCGCAGGCCAGCGGGGTCGGAGAACTCGACCGGGTGTTGGGCGGAGGCCTCACTCCCGGCGCAGTGGTGCTGCTGGCGGGTGAACCAGGCGTTGGCAAATCCACACTACTGCTGGCCGCGGCCAAGCAATGGGCGACCCGCGATCAGGGTCCGGTGCTGATCGTCAGCGGCGAGGAATCCGCGGCGCAGGTGCGGCTCCGCGCGGATCGGATGGGCGCGCTGCACCCGAACATCTACCTGGCGGCCGAGAGCGACCTGGCGGCCGTGCTGGGGCAGATCGACCAGGTGCAGCCGCGACTGCTGGTGGTCGACTCGGTGCAGACCATCGCCAGCGCCGAGGTTGACGGCACGGCCGGTGGGGTCAGCCAGGTGCGGGCCGTGGCCGCGGCGTTGTCCGCGGTCGCGAAGGAACGCAACATGGCCTGCGTGCTGGTCGGTCACGTCACCAAGGACGGCGCGATCGCCGGGCCGCGGGTCTTGGAGCACCTGGTCGACGTGGTGCTGCAATTCGAGGGCGATCGGCACTCGACCCTGCGCACCATCCGGGGGGTGAAGAACCGCTACGGGCCATCGGACGAGGTCGGCTGCTTTCAGATGGTGGCGGACGGCATCGTCGGACTGGCCGACCCGTCGGGAATCTTCCTGACCCAGCGCCGATCGCCGGTGCCAGGAACCTGCGCGACGGTGACGATGCAGGGCCGACGGGCGCTGCCGGCCGAATTGCAGGCGCTGATCACGCCCAGCACCGGGGAAGTAAGCAGGCGCACCGTGTCCGGCCTGGATTCGGCGAGGGCGTCGATGGTGATCGCCGTGCTGCAGCGCTGGGGCGGGGTGGCGCTCGGCGGCAAGGACGTGCTGGCCGCCACGGTCGGTGGCGCCCGGATGACCGAACCGGCCGCGGACCTGCCGCTGGCCCTGGCGATCTGGTCGTCGGCTCGCGACATCCCGCTGGCCCCCGGCCTGGTGGTGATCGGCGAACTGGGCCTGGCCGCCGACGTTCGGCCGGTCGGTGGGGTCCCGCGGCGGTTGGCCGAGGCGGCGCGGCTGGGGTTCGACCACGCCGTCGTGCCGGAAGGGGTCGGCGCCGAGCGCCCGAAGGGGATGCGGGTCGACGAGGCCAGCAACCTGGGGGATGCATTTCGGTCGCTCGGCAACGATGATGGCGTCGTGCAGTGGCTCCGGCGCCGCGGTGGCTAGTCGGACCCGGACGAAGCAGGGGCCGCCATTCAAGACTTCAGCGGCATCCTAGTTCGCTCGATTTGACAGACCCGCCTTGTGCCCGCCCTAAACTGATCGCTGAGCACTGCCGGGGGGAGGGTCGGGGTGGAGGATCGGATGAGTGTCGCAGCGCATCGCGCTGTGTTGGCCAGAGTCGCCCCTGGTACCCCGCTGCGCGACGGTCTGGAGCGGATTCTGCGAGGTCGGACCGGGGCACTGATCGTGCTCGGATTCGATCAGGCCGTCGAAGATCTCTGCGACGGCGGCTTCCGGCTGGACGTCGAGTTCTCCTCCACGAGGCTGCGGGAACTGTGCAAGATGGACGGCGCCGTGGTGCTGAACGACGACGCCACCCGGATCCTGCGCGCCAACGTGCAGCTGACCCCCGACTCGACCATCCCGACGGTCGAATCCGGCACCAGGCACCGCACGGCCGAACGCACCGGCTTGCAGACCGGTCACCCGGTGATCGCGGTGAGCCATTCGATGTCGATCATCAATCTGTACTTCGGCGGGCGTCGGCACGTGGTCGCGGATCCGCCCACCATCCTCGGCCGGGCCAACCAGGCGCTGGCGACGCTGCAGCGCTACAAGTTCCGGCTGGACGAGGTGGCCAGGGCGCTGTCCGCGCTGGAGATCGAGGACTTCGCCACGCTGCGCGACGCCATGACGGTGCTGCAGCGACTGCTGATGGTGCGCCGCATCGCCGACGAGTTGACCAGCAACGTCGTCGAACTCGGCACCGACGGGCGGCTGCTCGGTCTGCAGCTCGACGAGATGCTCAGCGGCACTCAGGGCCTGCAGGAACTGCTGATCCGCGACTACCTGCCGCCGGACCAGAGCCCCGACCAGGTCGACAACATCGTTGCGGCGCTCGACGACCTGGACGAGGTGGCGCTGCTCGACCTGACCGCGGTGGCCCGGGTCATCGGCCTGTCCACCTACGGTGACGCGCTGGACGCCGGCGTCAGTCCGCGCGGGTACCGGCTGCTGGCCGGGATTCCCCGGGTGCCACCGGCCATTCTCGATCGGCTGATTCAGCATTTCGGCAACCTGCAGGGCCTGCTGGCCGCCACCGCAGCCGACCTGCAGGCCGTCGAGGGCGTCGGTGAGGCCCGAGCCAGGGTCGTCCGGGAGGGTTTGTCCAGGCTGGCCGAATCGTCGATCGTGGACCGCTACGGAGCCGCGCTGTAGAGCCCGGCCGCGTGAACGGTCGATGGTCAGCCGGTGATGGCAAACGCGGCGGGAGCGCTCGACAGGCCACCCAACTGGGCGACCACGGTGTAGTCACCAGCGGGCACCGGCGCGCGATCGCCGGCGCAGCCGGGCTGCGACGTCGTGCCCGACCACTTGATCGTGTACTTCAGCGTCTGGCCCGGGGTCAGTTCCCGGACCTCGGTGCCCTCGCCGGGGAAGCAGTCGGCGGTCGACCACACCCGGCTGCCGTCGGCGGCGAAGACGGTGAACGACTGCAGCGTGCCGGAGACATCCCGCTGGCAGGTTTCGGTACCGGAGTTGGTGATCACCATCCCGACGATCGGTTGGCTACCGGCCGCGAAAGACGGCGCGTTCGTGGTCGCCGTGATGGCGATGGCGCTGTCCGGGCAGATCAGCTTGCCCTGCGCGTCGTAGGACGGCGGCGGCGGGGCAGGAGCGGGCGCCGGTGCTGGTGCTGGTTCTGCGGGAGCGGCCGGCGCGGTATCGGTCGGTCGGCGCGGCGGCGGCGGCCGCGGCTGCGGCAGCTGCTGCGGCGGAAGCGGCGGACTCCGCGGCCGCTGCAGCCGCGGCGGCCTGGGCTGCGGCATCAACGCTGGGCGCCGCCGCCGGGCTGACCGACGCTGCCCCGCTGGCCGGCGTGCCCGACACGGCGGCTGACGGGCTGGGGCTGGGGCTCGGACTGGGCGACGGCACCGTCGACCTGGTCGCCCCGCTGGACGCGGCCAGCACACCGGTCAGGGTCGGGGCGGCTGAGGTGTTGACGGCGCCGGTCGCGGCGTCCTGTCCTGCCGACGAACGCGACGTTCGGCTTGCCAGGAACCAGACCAGGCCGATCAGCACCGCGACTGCAAGTACGACGATCGAGACCCGGCGGACCCAGTACACCTTGGAGTTCAGAGGGCCAACGGGGTGCATCACAGGAGCGACGGTAGTCTCGGGGCGTCGCCAATCTTGGGAGCAACGCCGAGGAGTGCAGTGTGACGGCCATCGACGAACTACTCGCCAGAAACCTTGCAGCCGCTGAGTATCACCCGGTCGGCATGGGTCCGATGCCGACCCTGAAGATCGCGCTGCTGATGTGCATGGACGCCCGGATCGACGGGCACGGAGCATTCCGGCTCAATCTCGGCGAGGTGCATCTGCTGCGCAACGCCGGAGGCGTGGTGACCGACGACGTCATCCGTTCGCTGTCGATCTCGCAGCACGCGCTGGGCACCCGCGAGATCATGATCATCCATCACACCGACTGCGGTCTTGCGCGCCTGGAGGAGGACAAGTTCCGGGCGCATCTGGCCACCTTCGCCGGATACCGGCCGACCTGGGCGGTGCAGGCCTTCAAGGATCCGCACGATTCGGTGCGCGAATCGCTGCGCCGCATCCGGGATTCACCGTTCCTGCTGCATCACGACCAGGTACGCGGCTTCATCTTCGACGTCAACACCGGCCTGCTGGAGGAGGTTTTCGTCGACGGCGACGCCCCCACCGGGCAGCTGGAGGTGGAAGCGACACCTCCACCGCCGGGTTCGGCGCGGGTCGTGGTCGCCGACTCCGTGTCGGCCGATAGCGGAGCCGGGGGCCACTGAGCTGGCCCGACCGAGCGAGGCCATTTCCCGGTCCGTCGTCGAGACAGTCGCACCGTCGCCGCTGGACGCGAACCTGCTGATCGACTTTTTCGACCAGCACGGCCGTGACCTACCCTGGCGCCGGCCGGAGGCCTCACCGTGGGCGGTCCTGGTCAGCGAGGTGATGCTCCAGCAGACGCCGGTAGTGCGAGTGCTGCCGGCCTTTGAACGCTGGCTCACCCGATGGCCGACACCGGCGGACCTGGCCGGCGACTCCCCCGCCGCCGCCATCAGGGCCTGGGAGCGCCTCGGTTACCCGCGGCGGGCGCTGCGGCTGCATGCGGCGGCCACCGCCATCACGATCGAGCATGACGGCTTCGTGCCCGATTCGGTCGAGCAATTGCTGACGCTGCCCGGCATCGGTGAGTACACCGCGCGGGCGGTCGCGGCCTTCGCGTTCGGCGCCAGGACACCCGTCGTCGACACCAATGTCCGGCGGGTGCTGACGCGGGCCGTCCGCGGCCTGGACGAGCCCCGGGAGCCGGCCACCGCCGCCGACCGAGCCGAGATGTCGTTGCTGCTGCCGCAGGAACCCGCAAGGGCGGCGAGATTCTCGGCAGCGGTGATGGAACTCGGTGCGCTCGTCTGCTCGGCGCGGGCACCCGCCTGCGGATCGTGTCCGCTGGCAGACCGGTGCCGGTGGCGGCTCGCGGGATCGGTTGCCGGCGAGGCCAGGCGGGCGGTGCAGGCCTGGCACGGCACCGACCGGCAGGTGCGAGGACGGATCATGGCGACGCTGCGGGCCAGTGCGGCAGCGGTGCCGCGAACGGAGTTGACCGGCGCGGCAGTCGAGCCGATCCAGGGCGCACGGTGCCTGGCGTCACTGCTGGCCGATGGGCTGGCCGTGCCGGTTGGCGCTGCACACATCGGCCTGCCCGACTGAGCCAGGGCTCATGGGCGCAGGTAGCTGCCCCCGAACACACCTCCGGCCCGCTCCCCGAAGGGAAGCGGGCCGGAGCCTCGTGCGGTACAGCGTCGAGCGGACCGAGAACTACACGGCCTCGCCGGCATCGGTGGCCAGTCCGACGGGGACGACCTCCGGCACCGGGGACGGTCGCATCTCGCCGCGGAAGGTGAACTCCTGGTCCTTGCCCTCGCCGGTGACATCCACCAGGATGATCTGCCCGGGCCGGATCTCGTCGAACAGGATCTTCTCCGAGAGCTTGTCCTCGATCTCCCGCTGGATCGTCCGACGCAGCGGCCGCGCGCCGAGGACGGGATCGAACCCGCGCTCGCCGAGCAGCGTCTTGGCCGCCTCGGTGACCTCCATGGTCATGTCCTTGTTCTTCAGCGCACCCTCGACACGCTTCAGCATCAGGTCGACCATCTGGTTGATCTCGGTCGTGGTCAGCTGGTGGAACACCACGACGTCGTCGATCCGGTTGAGGAACTCAGGCCGGAAGTGCCGCTTGAGCTCGTCGTTGACCTTCTGCTTCATCCGGTCGTAGTTCGACTCCGCGTCGTTGCCCTGCGCGAAGCCGAGGGACACCGACTTGGAGATGTCCTGGGTACCCAGGTTGGACGTGAACACGATCACGGTGTTCTTGAAGTCCACCGTGCGGCCCTGACCGTCGGTCAGCCGGCCATCCTCCAGCACCTGCAGCAGCGTGTTGTAGATGTCCTGGTGCGCCTTCTCGATCTCGTCGAACAGCACCACGGAGAACGGCTTGCGGCGCACCTTCTCGGTGAGCTGCCCGCCCTCTTCGTAGCCGACGTATCCGGGAGGGGCACCGAACAGCCGCGACGCGGTGTACCGGTCGTGGAACTCGCCCATGTCGACCTGGATCAGCGCGTCCTCGTCACCGAACAGGAACTCGGCCAGCGCCTTGGTCAGCTCGGTCTTCCCGACGCCCGACGGGCCGGCGAAGATGAACGAGCCGGACGGCCGCTTCGGATCCTTCAGGCCGGCCCTGGTCCGCCGGATGGCCTGCGACACCGCCTTGACCGCCTGGTTCTGGCCGATGATCCGCTTGTGCAGCTCATCTTCCATCTTCAGCAGCCGGGTGGTCTCCTCCTCGGTCAGCTTGAACACCGGGATGCCGGTCCAGTTGGCCAGCACCTCCGCGATCTGCTCGTCGTCGACCTCGGAGACGACGTCGAGATCGCCGTCCTTCCAGGCCTTCTCCCGCTCGGACTTGCGAGCCAGCAGCTGCTTCTCCGAATCCCGGAGCGCCGCGGCCTTCTCGAAGTCCTGCGAGTCGATCGCCGACTCCTTGTCCCGGCGGACAGCCGCGAGCTTCTCGTCGAAGTCGCGCAGGTCCGGCGGCGCCGTCATCCGGCGGATCCGCATCCGGGCGCCGGCCTCGTCGATCAGGTCGATCGCCTTGTCCGGCAGGTAGCGGTCGCTGATGTACCGGTCGGCCAGGGTGGCCGCGGACGACCAGCGCGTCGTCGGTGATGGTGATCCGGTGGTGCGCCTCGTACCGGTCGCGCAGCCCCTTGAGGATCTCGATGGTGTGCGCCACCGTCGGCTCGCCGACCTGGATCGGCTGGAAACGACGCTCGAGCGCGGCGTCCTTCTCCACGTACTTGCGGTACTCGTCCAGGGTGGTGGCACCGATGGTCTGCAGCTCACCGCGGGCCAGCATCGGCTTCAGGATGGACGCGGCGTCGATCGCGCCCTCGGCGGCACCGGCACCCACCAGGGTGTGGATCTCGTCGATGAACATGATGATGTCGCCGCGGGTGCGGATCTCCTTGAGCACCTTCTTCAGGCGCTCCTCGAAATCACCGCGGTAGCGGGAGCCGGCGACCAGCGATGCCGAGGTCGAGCGTGTAGAGATGCTTGTCCTTCAGGGTCTGCGGGACGTCGCCGCGGATGATCGCCTGGGCCAGGCCCTCGACGACCGCGGTCTTGCCGACGCCGGGCTCGCCGATCAGCACCGGGTTGTTCTTGGTCCGGCGGGAGAGCACCTGCATCACCCGCTCGATCTCCTTCTCCCGGCCGATGACCGGGTCCAGCTTGCCCTCCCGGGCCGACTGGGTGAGGTTGCGACCGAACTGGTCGAGCACCAGCGAGGTGGACGGGGTGCCCTCGGAGCGCCCGCCCTCTGCGGCGGCGGTCTCCTTGCCCTGGTAGCCGGAGAGCAGCTGCAGGACCTGCTGGCGGACCCGGTTGAGGTCGGCGCCGAGCTTGACGAGGACCTGGGCGGCGACGCCCTCGCCCTCGCGGATCAGCCCGAGCAGGATGTGCTCGGTGCCGATGTAGTTGTGGCCGAGCTGCAGCGCCTCGCGCAGGCTCAGCTCCAGCACCTTCTTGGCGCGCGGGGTGAAGGGGATGTGCCCGGACGGGGACTGCTGTCCCTGCCCGATGATCTCCTCGACCTGGGCGCGGACGCCCTCCAGCGCGATGCCAAGGGATTCCAGCGCCTTGGCGGCGACGCCCTCGCCCTCGTGGATGAGGCCGAGCAGGATGTGCTCCGTGCCGATGTAATTGTGGTTGAGCATCCGGGCCTCTTCCTGGGCCAGGACAACCACACGACGCGCTCTGTCGGTAAACCGTTCGAACATTTGCACTCCTTACGGGCGTGCGCGGCTATGCGGTCGACTACTACCACTCGTCCCGCTGCCACCAGATCGACGTGCCCGCCGATCCCGACGACAGTGGTTCACTCACTGTAGTAGGCGGAGCGGGCCCGACGATGCGAGTCACGGACCGATGACGACACTGCGCACCGTGCCGTCACTGCTGTCTAACGCTGCCCCAGCGACTCTCGTTCCGCCACATCGCTGGCTACGCCGTGGGCGAACAGGGGTGATGTGGCCGGACACACGCCCACATCCAGGGATTGCCGAGACGACTCCGGCCCCCGCCCCGCTGCAGCGGGATGGGGGCCGGAGAGACGGCACGGCTAGGTCAGTGCGCTGCCTCGAACGCCGACAGCACCGTCGCGGACAGCCGGCCGCGCTCGGAGACCTCGTAGCCATTGGAGCGGGCCCACTCGCGGACGGCCGCGGTCTGCTCGCGATCCGGGGCGGTGCGGGCGCCGCGGACGGCCTTCGCCGGCTTGGCCGCAGCCTTGGGACGACCCGGGCCACGACGGCCGCCGTCGACCCGACGCGCGCTGGCCACGTACCCGGCAAGTGCGTCGCGGAGTTTCTCCGCGTTGTCCTCGCTCAGATCGATCTCGTACGACGCTCCGTCAAGGGCGAACGAAACGGATCCCGATGCCTCGGATCCATCAAGATCGTCCACGAGAGTGACGGTGGTCATGGTTGCCATGCTTGTTCCTCCTAGAAGGGCCTTCGTTTTCCCCGAACGCCCAGGGTAGTGCCTATTTACGCACCTTTCCACCATATCCGACCATTGGCGCCGAACGCGTCGCGACGCGTCCCGTCATTCCGCCGCCCGCCAATCACTGGTCAACGGAGCGAACGGAGATCGACCCTCGAACGGAACGCAAACATCTGACGACAATCTTTCGGTCCAGCGCGCCGCGATTGCCGTTTTCAGCGCGACGCGCCACCGGTGAGCCGCCGGGTCAATCGCCCGGTCTGACGAACGGAAACAGGATCGTCTCGCGGATGCCCAAACCGGTCAGCGCCATGATCAATCTGTCGATTCCCATCCCGATCCCGCCGGCCGGCGGCATTCCATACTCCATCGCCCGCAGGAACTCCTCGTCGAGAACCATCGCCTCGGCGTCACCCATCCCGGCAAAACGCGCCTGGTCCAGGAAACGTGCCCGTTGAACGACCGGGTCGACCAGTTCCGAGTAACCGGTGGCCGTTTCAATCCCCCGGATGTAGAGGTCCCATTTTTCGGTCAAACCGGGCATTTCTCTGTGGTCCCTGGTGAGCGGGGAGGTCTCGACCGGGAAATCGCGGACGAACGTCGGGGCCACCAGCGAGTCGACAACCAACTCGTCGAACAATTCCTCGGCGAGTTTGCCCGGGCCGTAGTGCGGGGCCACCGGCACGCCCACCTTCTCCGCCAGCGCCGACCAGCTCCGCCATCGGCGTCTGGACCGTGACCTCCTCGCCCAGGGCGTCGGACAGGGCCCCGTACAACGTGATCGACCGCCAGGCACCGCCGAGGTCGAATTCGGAGCCGTCGGCGTGCACCGCCGTGGTGGACCCGTGCACCGCGATCGTGGCCTGCTGGATCAATGCCGTGGTGAGCTCGGCCATGCCGTTGTAGTCGGTGTAGGCCTCGTACGCCTCCAACATGGCAAACTCCGGTGAATGTGAGGAGTCGACCCCTTCGTTCCGGAAGTTTCGGTTGATCTCGAAGACCCGCTCGATTCCGCCGACCACGACCCGCTTGAGGTACAGCTCCGGCGCGATACGAAGGTACAGGTCCATGTCCAGCGCATTCATATGTGTCACGAATGGCCGCGCCGCCGCTCCGCCGTGCAACACCTGAAGCATCGGCGTTTCCACCTCGAGATAGTCACGATCGTGCAGCGTCGCGCGCAGCGAGCGATTGACGACGCTCCGCACCTCTACGGTGCGACGGGCCTGCGGTCGGACGATCAAATCCACATAGCGTTGCCGAACCCGGCTCTCTTCGGAGAGTGGTTTGTGCGCGACCGGCAATGGCCGGAGGGTCTTGGCCGCGATCGACCAGGAATCGGCCAGCACCGAGAGCTCACCGCGGCGCGAGGTGATCACCTTGCCGTGCACGAACAGGTGGTCGCCCAGATCGACGTCCGACTTGAATGCGGCCAGCGATTCCGCGCCGACGCTGGCCAGCGACACCATCACCTGCAATTCCGTGCCGGTGTCGCCCGCGCCGCCTTCCCGCAGGGTGACGAAACACAACTTCCCGGAGTTCCGCAGGAAGATGACCCGACCGGCGATGCCGACGATTTCGCCGGTATCGCTATCCGGCGGCAGATCGGGAAAAGCCTCCCTTACTGCCGCTAAAGTCGTCGTCCGCGGCACGCCGACCGGATACGGATCGATGCCCTGGTCGAGCAGTCGCTGCCGCTTCTCCCGGCGAACTCGCAACTGTTCGGGCAGGTCGTCGCCCTCGCCAAGGCGGATTCGTCGGTTTCGTCACGGGTGAGCAGCCTACTTTGCCACCGCTGCCCCGCCGACCGCCGGAACCGGCCGCGCGCGCCGGCCGGGTGACAATGGGCCCGTGGCGACGACGGCAGGTCAACCCGAACCGGAGCCGCCCCGGTCGGGGTGGAGCCGCACACTGGCGACCTCCTTCGACATCCAGGCCGCCGAATACGCCCGGCGCAGGCCCGACTATCCGGCCGCCGCGATCGCCGCGGCGCTCCCGGCCGGCGCCGGAGCCGTCCTCGACCTGGCCGCCGGGACCGGCAAGTTGACCGGACCGCTGCTCGGCGCTGGGACGCGACGTCATTGCCGTGGAACCCCTTCCGGGCATGCTCGCCGAGCTGCACCGCGCATTCCCCGAGGCCAGCGGCCGTGCTGGGCGTCGCCGAACACATCCCGCTGCGGGGCGCCGTCGTGGACGCGGTCGTCGTCGGGCAGGCATTTCACTGGTTCGACGCCGATCGGGCGCTGGACGAGATCGCCCGGGTGCTGCGCCCGGCCGGCACGCTCAGCCTGATCTCCAATCACGACGACGAGAAAGACGCGTTCGTGCGGGACTTCCAGGGTGCGCTGACCCGGATCGGCCGGCCGGTGGGCGGCACCACCGGCCGCGGCACCCCACCGCGGCGGTCGGCGAAATCGGGAGAACCGTCAACCGGGCCTGGGGTGACCAGCGGGTCCGGAGTGCCGCCGTTCGCTTTGCACCCGTCGTTCACCGAGCCCGAGCTGACCGAATTCAGCTGGCAGCGCCAGCAGAGCGTGCCCGACCTGATCGGGCTGATGCACACCTATTCCTACGTGATCCGGGCCTCGCCGGACGCCCGCGCCTGGCTGGACCAGGACGGTCGACGTCATCGCCGAGCGGCACTTCCCGGGTCGCCAGAGCGTGACGATCCCGGTGGTCTGTCAGGTCTGGCGATCGACATGCCGTTGACCGTGGTCCCCGCCGCCCAGTGGCGGGACCGGCAGGCCCGGCACGTCGACCGGGTGCAGGAGCTGACCAGCGGGCACCGGTCGCGGGCCGGCCGCGGCATTCCGCACCCGGTCGAGGATTTCCTGTTCACCTATTACTCCCTGCGGCCCGCGCAGCTCCGCCGCTGGTATCCGGGAGCGGGTGTGGCGTTGGCCGACGCCCCGGAACGGGCCGGCTGGCGATTTCATCGGGTGCTGCCGACCGGGGCGGGCGGGGTCGGACGCAGCGACCGTGGCGGTGGATGTGCCGGCCTTTCTCCGGGCCCGCAGCTCGCAGATCGCCTTCACCCGACGACTGCTGGCGGCCACCACGCGCGGCTCCCGGACAGTTCGGCTGCTTCGGTTTGCACGAGTGGGCGATGGTGTACCGGCAGGACGATGCGCAGCGCAGGCACCTGGATCGACCGCTCCGGCTGGGGCAGGCCGGGACCGACGAGGTGGTGCGCGCGCACCAGATCAAATGCACGCACTACGACGCGTTCCGCTTCTTCACCCCGCAGGCCCGGCCGCGCAACGCGATGCAGCCGGACCTGGCATCCCGGGTGGACTTGGAGCAACCCGGCTGCCTGCATGCGTCGATGGACATCTACAAGTGGGCCTACAAGCTGATCCCGGTGGTGCCGAGCGACCTGCTGCTGGACGCCTTCATCGCTGGCCAGGGCGATCCGGGAGTTGGACATGCGGGCGTCGCCGTATGACCTTTCCGATCTGGGCTATTCGCCGGTACGGATCGAGACCGCCGCCGGCAAGGCCGAATACGTTGCCGCGCAACGGGAGTTCGCGGCTTCGGCCCAGGTTCTGCGGGACCGGTTGCTCGTCGTGCTGGATGAGCTGGTCGGCACCGGCCGGGCCGGCGGGGCCGGCGAGTCGGCCGGCTCAGCGATCCACACCCGGTGCCCGGCAACAATGTTCCAGAAACAACCCACCACCGACCATGATCATGGCGCCGACCAGCCCGATGATCCCGGTGATGCTGTCCGCCTGGGCCGCCGCCAGCATCGACCAGGACGGCAACACGTACAGCAACAGTCCGACCCAGAGCCCGGCCACCGCGGCACCGGCCAACGACGTCGCCTTCGCGGCCATCGACGGCGCGGGCGGCGGTCAGTGGCGGCACCGGTTTGCGGGTGCTGGCACCGGTGTTGGCTCGCTCCCGCGGCCGGATCCGGCTGCGCAGGCCGAACCCGGCAAACGCCTCGCCGATGCCCACCAACGCCGCGGCCAGGCCGGCGAACCGGGGCAGCGGCGGCATCCGCTGGTAGTTCAGCCGGACCACCAGGTACGCCAGCGCGGCCGCCACGACGGCGACCGCCAGCAGGTCACGCGGGCGGGTGAAGCCCATCCGGTTCGCCTCAGCCATCACCGGCCGCCACCCGGTGAGATGTCGCCGGCGACCCCATGGATCCGCGGCTCAGTGCACATGTCCGACCCTGGTGATTCCGCTCGGTCTCCAGGCCCTCGAGCAGGTCGGCGATCGGGCCGGCACCGGGCAACTCGGCGGTCGGGTCGACCTCGGCCCACGGCAGCAGCACAAACGCGCGTTCGGCGGCCCTGGGATGCGGCAGGGTCAGTTCCGGATCGTCGCTGCGCACCTGACGGCCGTGCAGCTCGACGGTGATGACGTCGGCGTCCAGGGTGCGCGGGCCCCAGCGGACCACCCGCTCCCGGCCGGCCGCCTGCTCGAGCTGCTGGCAGCGATCCCACCACCAGCGGGCGTCGTCCACGTGGCCGTCCTCGGCCAGCACCACGATGTTGTAGAAGTCCTCCTGTTCGACGCCACCCCACGGCGGGGTGCGGTAGATCGCCGACACCGCACGGACGGTCCGGCCCAGCGCGGACACCGCGGTCTGCAGATGGGCCGTTCGGTCGCCCATGTTCGAGCCAAGCGACAACACCGCGCGGCTCACCGCTGGGTCCGGATCGCGCGCTGGGTCAGCATCATCGCCGCGTCCTCGTCACAGCGGGGCCCGACTCGGTGCGGGACGATCGCCGGATCGTCACGCTGACGTCGGCGAACGTCAGCGGAATCGGCGCCGACGGCTTGTGGATGGTGACCTCGACGGCATGCACCACAAACGCCGCCATCACCGCATCGGCGATCTCGCCGGCCACCGCCTCGATCAGGTCCCTGGACGGCCCGGCGACGATCCGCTCGGCCAACTCGGCCAGCTCGCCGTAGTGCACCGTCTGTCGTCAGGTCGTCCGACCGCGCGGCGGCCGAAAGATCCAGCCAGAGCGTGATGTCGATCAGAAACTCTTGCCCGTCACGCTTCTCGTGGTCGAAGACGCCGTGGTGACCGAACACGGCCAGCCCGGTCAGGGTGATCCGGTCAGCCACCGGTCACCACCGGCGCTGAACCTGCCGACCGTAAGCCGGGCACCGCCAACCCGCGGATCGGCCCGACGCCGGTGGTCGCGGCGGCGACCCGGACAGCGTCGAGCGGAGGCCGCGGCCTCGTGCACCCGGACACCCCACACCCCGGCCGCTGCGGCCAGCGCGGAGATCGCGGTGGTTGCCGCCTCCCGGCCGCCGGGCGGACGCGGCCCGGCGGCGTCGGCGAGCAAGGCGCCGAGGAACCGTTTGCGGGACGCGCCGACCAGGACCGGGAAACCCCAACCCGGGCCGACCAATCCGGTGATCGCCGGCAGCGCGCGCAACAGCGACCAGTTGTGCTCCGCGGTCTTGGCGAAACCCAATCCGGGGTCGAGCACGATCAGCGATTCGTCCACCCCGGCGTCGACGGCCGCCGCCACCCGGTCCAGCAACTCGCGCCGCACATCATCGACCACGTCGTGGTAGGTCGCCAGGGCGTCCATATCGGCGCTGTGGCCGCGCCAGTGCATCAGGATCCACGGCACCCCGGAACCGGCGACGACGGACGCCATCTCCGGATCCGCAAGACCGCCCGACACGTCGTTCACGATGCCGGCGCCCGCGCTGAGGGCCTCGGCCGCCACGGCGGCCCTGGTGGTGTCCACGCTGCAGACGATGCCGCTGCTGGACAGCTCGGCGATCACCGGCACCACCCGCGCGGCCTCCACCTCCGGCGGCACCCGGTGGGCGCCCGGCCTGGTGGATTCGCCGCCGACGTCGACGATGTCCGCGCCGTTCGCGGCCAGTGCGCGGCCCCTTGCGACGGCCGCCGCGGGATCGAGATAGCGGCCGCCGTCGGAGAAGGAATCCGCGGTGACGTTGAGCACGCCCATCACCGACACCCGACCGGCACTGCCGCCGGGTTCACGACCACCCGGTTCGTGCACGACGCTCACCGGCCCGTGATCAGACTCATCGCCTCGGCACGGGTACGGTCCTGCGATTGGAAGATCCCGCGCACGGCGGACGTGGTGGTCACGGCACCAGGCTTGCGAATCCCGCGCATGGCCATGCACAGGTGTTCGGCCTCGATCACGACGATCGCCCCGGCGGGTCGAAGCCGGTTCACCAACGCGTCCGCGATCTGCGTGGTCAACCGCTCCTGGACCTGCGGCCGCTTGGCGAACCCGTCGACCAGCCTGGCCAGCTTGGACAGGCCGGTCACCCGTCCGTCCGGGCCAGGGATGTACCCGACGTGGGCCTTGCCGAAAAACGGCACCAGGTGATGCTCGCAGGTGGAGTACATGTCGATGTCCCGCATCAGGATCATCTCGTTGTGGTTCTCGTCGAACGAGGTGTCCAGCACCGTCGACGGGTCGGTGTACAAGCCCGGAGAACTGTTCGGCGTAGGCCCGCGCAACCCGGCCCGGGGTGCCGAGCAGCCCAGCACGGTCGGGGTCCTCACCGACCGCGATCAGCAACTCCCGGACGGCCGCCTCCGCCCGCGCGCTGTCGAACACCCGCGCCGGCGGGGCGAACCCGTCGACCAACTGGCCCGTCACCGACGCGGCATCCGGTGGGGGTGCCCACGGATCGGCCGGCGGCTGGCCGTTCTCCTGCGCCGGGGGGTACTGCTGCGCCGGTGGGTACTGGGGCGCGGGTGGGCCACCGCGGCCCTTGGTGAGATCCGGACCCGGCGAATACGGGCCGGCGGCATGGCTGCCGCCGGTGCGCGGTCCGCCGCCGCCGTTCGGTCCGCCGACGCCGTTCGGACCGCCGAGCCATTGGAACCGTAGGGGGTGTACGGAGCGGCGTGATGGGCACCGTTCGGCCCGCCGTTGGGAGCCGCCTGGTGCGCGCCGTTGCTGCCCCGCTGCCCGCGACCCGCCGCACCGGCATCCGGGCCGGGCTGCTGCCAGCCCGGCAACGGCGCCAGCGGCCCAGGTAGCACCCCGCCGGTCCAGTTCGGCGGCACCTGCGACGGACCGGGCCCGCCCGTGACGGCCTGCGGCTGCGCCGACCGACGGATAGCCCGGCCCGGTGTTGTAGCCACTCTGACCCGGATAGCCCGACACCGCGCCGACCGGCACGGGCTGCTGATCGCGACCGCCGGGCAACGACTCCGGCGGCGGCCATGGTTCGCCACGCTCGATCGCGAGCTCGCCCGGGGTCTTGATCGGCGGGCGGTCCGACGGCAACCGCGGACCGAACTCGTCGAAGGTGGTGATCCTGGGACGCTTCTCCACCTCGGCGAAGATCACCTCGAGATCCCGGCGATCCAGGGTTTCCTTCTCCAGCAACGCCGACGCCAACGAATCCAGGATGTCCCGGTAGGTGTTCAGCACCGCCCACGCCTCGGTGTGCGCGGCCTCGATCAGCGCGCGCACCTCACCGTCGATCTCGCTGCCGACCTCGATCGAGTACTCGGGCCCGCTGCCGTAGGTGCGGCCGAGGAACGGTTCGTCGTCGCCGTGGCCGTACTTGACGGCGCCCAACTTGGCCGACATGCCGTATTCGGTGACCATCGCGCGGGCGATCTTGGTCGCCTGCGCGATGTCCGACGACGCGCCGGTGGTCGGCTCGGCGAACACCAACTCCTCGGCGGCGCGACCGCCCATGGCCATCACCAGGCGCGCGATCATCTCCGACCGCGTCATCAGCGACTTGTCGTCCTCTGGGACCACCAGCGCATGCCCGCCCGTGCGTCCGCGGGGCAGGATCGTCACCTTGTAGACGGGCTCCAGTCCCGGCATCGCCCAGGCGGCCAGCGCGTGGCCACCCTCGTGATAGGCGGTGATCTTCTTTTCCTTCTCGGAGATCACCTTCCCGCGCCTGGCCGGCCCGCCGACCACCCGGTCGACGGACTCCTCGAGTGCCGCATTGGTGATCACCGTGCCGTGCTCGCGCGCGGTCAGCAGCGCCGCCTCGTTGATGACGTTGGCCAGGTCGGCGCCGGACATCCCGACGGTGCGCTTGGCCAGCGGCAGGAACTCGACGTCCGGGGCGAACGGCTTGCCCTTGGAGTGCACGGCCAGAATCGCCTGCCGACCCTTGAGGTCGGGCTGACCGACCGGGATCTGCCGGTCGAACCGGCCGGGCCGCAGCAGCGCCGGGTCCAGGATGTCCGGGCGGTTCGTCGCGGCGATCAGGATGATGCCGCCCTTCGCCTCGAAGCCGTCCATCTCGACCAGCAGCTGGTTCAGCGTCTGCTCGCGCTCGTCGTGGCCGCCACCCATGCCAGCGCCGCGGTGCCGGCCGACGGCGTCGATCTCGTCGACGAAGATGATCGCCGGGGCGTTGGCCTTGGCCTGCTCGAACAGGTCACGCACCCGGGAGGCGCCGACGCCGACGAACATCTCGACGAAGTCCGAACCGGAGATCGAGTAGAACGGCACACCGGCCTCGCCGGCAACGGCGCGCGCCAGCAGCGTCTTTCCGGTGCCCGGTGGGCCGTACAGCAGTACACCCTTGGGGATCTTGGCGCCGAGCGCCTGATATCGCGTCGGATTGGCCAGGAAGTCGCGGATCTCGTCGAGCTCCTGGACAGCCTCGTCGGCACCGGCGACATCGGTGAACTTGGTGACCGGCATGTCCTTGGTGAGCAGCTTGGCCTTGGACTTGCCGAACGAAAGGACCTTGTTGCCGCCGCCCTGGGCGTTGTTCATCATCCAGAGCAGGAACAGGATGATGAGGCCGACCGGGATCAGGTAGATCAGCAGCGAGAACAGGGTGGATTCGCTGGTGACCACGGTGTCGTAGCCACCGGAGATGGTCGCGGCCTGGACGTCGTTGAAGATCTCGTTGCCGGACTCCGCGGGGTAGGACGTGTAGATCTTGGTGGCACCGTCGACCGGGGTGGCCAGGTCGAGGCGGAGCCGTTGCTCCTTGTCGTCGATCGTCGCGAGGGTGACGTTGCCGTCCTTCAACTGCGCGAGCGCGACGGAGGTCGACTGCGGCACGTAGCCGCGGGTCTCGTCGGCGAAGTAGGAGTACATCAGGTAGACCACCAGCACCACGGCGATCCACACCAGCGGCGAGCGAAGCAGGCGTTTCTTATCCATGTGGTGTTCGGCCGCTGAGCGGCCTCGACCCTCCCTGACGTTCTCGAGTGTGGTGGCCCAGAAAGTCCGGAGGCTGGGGGCCGCGCAAGACACGACAAGCCCCGCAGATCCGGGCAGCGCTGGGCGCGACCAGTGGGTTCAGACTACCGCGCGGCCCCGACAGCCCAGCCGGCGTTGCTACGGCGTTAGCCGACAGCAGAACGCGCGCGCCGGGCCGCAGGTTCCCGGCACCACCCCGGCGGGGCCGGTGTCACTCCTTGGGGAGGCCTGACCTGCTGCGATCGTGGAATGGGGCCGCCAGCTCAGCCATACATGTGCTCGCCGAGCAACCCGACGAACGGCAGGTCCCGATAGCGCTCGGCGTAGTCGAGTCCGTAGCCGACGACGAAGTCGGTGGGGATGTCGAAGCCGATGTACCGGACGTCCACCTCGACCTTGATCGCCTCCGGCTTGCGCAGCAGGGCAACCACGTCGATGATCGCCGGCCCCCGAGTTGCCAGGTTCTTCAGCAGCCAGGACAGGGTCAACCCGGAATCGATGATGTCCTCGACGATGATCACCCGGCGGCCGGTGATGTCGCGGTCGAGATCCTTGAGGATGCGCACCACTCCGGACGACGACGTCGCCGATCCGTATGACGTCACCGCCATGAATTCCAGCTCCGAGGGGATCGGCAGCGCCCTGGCGAAGTCGGTCAGGAACATCACCGCGCCCTTGAGCACGCAGATCAGCAGTGGCGGGCTCTCCAGGGCGTGGTCCGCCGCGACGGCCCTGGCCAGCTCGACGATCTTGGCCTGCAGGATGGGCGCCGGGATCAGCACCGCGGACAGCTCGCCGTGGTAGCCGTGCTCGGCCCCGGGATCCCAGGTCGCCGCGGTCGGAATCGCGTCCGCGCTGGTCACATAGGCGGTCAGGCCGGGCCAGGGCGCCTCGCCGACCGGAGGTGCACCGTTCGGCACTGACGACTCACTACCAGTCACGACTCTCCCCGAGTGGTTCGAACGCCAGCTTGTCGACCTGGTCCAGAGCTTGCCACCGCCGCGGGAGCAGCCCGACGCCGGGGGCGGCTGCGCGGTTCACCCGTGTGCATCGCCTTCGCGGGCGATCAGACGCGGCCGCAGCCGCAACGCGCCGCCGGCCCTGATCACGTCCAGCAATCCGGGGATCCTGACCTGGGTGGGCCCGTCGTCCGAGGCGACCTGCGCGGTCATCCGGTTCAGGTGGTCGTAGGTGAGCGGCCCGGATCCGCCGGACATCGCCCACGCCCGGAGCACGCGGCCGACGATCGCGACCGGCTGCCGCCGCAACGCCGCGATGTCCAGGGATCCGTCGGGCGGTCCGCGCCTGGGCCAGCGCCGTCGCGGCGATCTCGTCCAGCGCATCCAGGTCCTGCGCCATCAGCTCGGCGGTGCGGGCCAGCGCCGGTCGTACGCCTCCGCCGAGCACGTCGTCCAGCAGCGGCAGCACCTCGCGACGCACCCGCACCCTGGTGAATGCCGGATTGCTGTTGTGCGGGTCCTGCCAGGGCGTCAGGCCGGCCGACCGGCAGGTCCGTTCGGTGTCTGCCCGGCGCAGACCGAGCAGCGGCCGGCCCCAGGGCGGCCGCCAGGCCCGCATCCCGGCGATCGAGCGCGGCCCCGACCCGCGAGCCAGCCCGAGCAGCACCGTCTCG
This sequence comes from uncultured Actinomycetota bacterium, assembly GCA_963695045.1. GTDB lineage: Bacteria > Actinomycetota > Actinomycetes > Mycobacteriales > Nakamurellaceae > Nakamurella. The sequence continues at coordinate 83,138 of CAVOFW010000008.1, read as the reverse complement.
GCCTGGTCGTCGGCGGTATGCGCCAGCAGCACCGCGGCGTCCGGTCCGCGGGCGCCCAAGGAGTCGGCGAGCTCCCGCAGTGCCGCGTACCTGGCCGTGCGGGCGGCCGCCTCCATGCCTCCGGGGCCGTCGACGGTGACCGTGAGCACCCGGACATCGGCGTATCCGAGCTCGGCGAGGATGCTCGGCGGTGTCGGCGGCTCGCTCGGCGGAGCCCGGCTGCAGGCGGTGATCGACGGTCGCACCGACCAGGCGCCGGCCGATCCCACAGTCGGCTGCGCAGGCGACCGCGAGGGCCAGTGAGTCGGCACCGCCCGAACACGCAACGACGACCGGCGCGTGCGGCGCGCAGGTGGTCGGCCAGCCAGCCGCGGGTGGCGCGCAGCACCGGGTCGGGCACGGTCAGCCGTGCACCCGGGCGACCCAGGCCGACGGGTCGGCGATCTCTTTGCGGGTCGGCAACGTCTCCGGCGACGTCCAGATCGGCGTTGAACGACGCCATCCCGACCTGTTCCACGACCGCGTCGACGAACGCCGCCCCGTTGACGTACTGGGCGAGCTTCATGTCCATCCCGAGCAGCGCGCGCAGCAGTCGATCGATCGGACCCTTCGACCGGCGCCGCCGTTCGCTGAAGGACGCGCTGATCGCGGCCACCGATGGCACGACGGTCGGGCCGACGGCGTCCATCACATGAGTCGCGTGGCCCTCCAGCAACGTCATCAGGCCCATCAGCTGGTCGAACACCAGGCGCTGCTCCGGCGACTGGATGTTTTCGATCCAGGACGCTGATGCACCCGTTCTTGGGATCGCGACCCTTGATGGCGTCCACCGCGCGTCGCAGCATGTCGGACGGATCGGTGTCGGCCTTGTCGGCGAAGTCTCCGACCAGCGATCGGAAGTAGTCGCGCAGCCAGGGAACCGCGGTGAACTGCAGCCGATGCGTGCTCTCGTGCAGACACACCCACAGCCGGAAATCGGCGGGCTTGGCGGCCAGTTCGCGTTCCACCTTCACGATGTTCGGCGCGACCAGCAACAGCCGGCCAGGACGCGCCGGGTCGCCGCCCAGCGGGTCGAACTGACCGAGCACCTTGCCGGACAGGAAGCCGAGGATGAAGCCGACCTGCGAACCGGCCACTCCCCTGGTCCAGGCGCCGGCCTTCCGGCCGCCGACGCCGCTGAGCTTGGCCGTCAACGGTGCCGCGAGCAGTTCCATGCCCTCCGCGGTCGCCTTGACCCAGCCGGGACGGTCGACAACGTCGGCGTCATCGACGGGCAGTCCGTGGCCGAGACCGGTGGTGTCCCGGACGACCAATTCGGCTCGGGCGGAAAACGCGCGCAGATCCGCCACCACGTCCGCGGCCTCCGCGGCCGTGACCGTCGGACCCATCGGCGCGAGCCGCTGACCGGCACGTATCGCGGCCGCCCAGTCGATCGGCGCCGCGCCCACGTCCGTTCCCACAGCTTCTGCTCCCACCAGAGCAACGGTAGAGCAACGGCCGGCCGGCGCCTCGCTCCGGCCAGCCGCCAGGCGTCAGGTGCAGCCGCAGCCGCGCAGCCCAGCCGCCAGGGCGTCCAGCGCCGGGCGGGTGCCGGCGCCGACGCCGTTGGACACGAACGCGAAGACCACGATCCGGCCGTCAACGTCCGGTACGTAGCCGGCCAGCGCGTACGTCACCTCGAGCGACCCGGTCTTGGCGCGCACCCAACCGGCGCCGGCGCTCGATCCGGGATCCTGGAACCGATCCGCGAGGCTGCCGGAAACGCCGGCGACCGGCAGGCCGGTCAGCAGATTCCGCAGTGCGGGGGTGTCACCCTTGACCGCGAGGGCGACCACCTGGGCAAGCACCGCCGGCGGCACCCGGTCCTTGGTGGAGATACCGGATCCGTCATACATCTCGACACCGATGGTGTCGATCTTCAGATCCTCCAGCGCCTCGAGGATCGCGGCGGACGCGCCGGCGAAGCTCGGCGGCGCACCGCGGGCGATCGCGACCTGCCGGGCCAGCGCCTCGGCCAGCACGTTGTCGGATTTCTCCAGGGCCTGGGCCAGCAGCACCGACATCGGCTGCGAGGAGACCTGGCCGATCACCGTGCCGTTCTCCGGTGCGGTCCCGGCGACCAGTGTCAGGTCGGGATTGCCGAGCAGGCGGGCCAATGCCTTGCCCGCGGTGTTCGCCGGGTCGCCGGTCCGAACCGAGTTCTCGTTCGCCGGGTCTTCGCGGTCGCCGTCGACCATCAGCGGTGACATCCGGGTGATGTAGCCCTGCGCACTGCCTGGCGTGCCGCGGATGTCGCTGGTCAGCCAGCCGTCGGCGAGATCCGGATCCGACCAGTAGTCGGTGTCCAGCACGATGCGTTTGACGTCCACCCCGCTGGCCCGCACCTGGGCCGCGAGATCGGCCATCAGCGGCGCTCCGTCGTAGACGGTGCCGACACCCTCGTTCCGGGCGGAGAGGGTGACGTCGCCGCCGCCGACCAACACGATGTCGCCTTCCTGGTCACCCGCCACGACCTTGGTGACAAAGCGGCTGGTCGGGTCGACGGAGGTCAGCAGGGCCGTGCCGGTCAGCAGCTTGGCGGTGGAAGCCGGCAGTTGCGGGGAGTTCGAGTCCTTGTTCCACAGCACGGTGCCGGTTTCCGGGTCGATCACGATGCCCGAGAACTGGGCCAGCGCAGGGTCGGCCAGCTGACCGGCCAACTGCGCCTCGATCCCGGCGGTGCTCGGAACCTTGTCGGACGCCGCCAGCGGAACGATCTTCGGCGGCGGCTCGGCGACCGGCGGGTCGACGATCTGGGCCGACGATGACCCGGAATCGGATGCGCTGGTGGTCTGATCACGGGATTTGACGAACAGGACCGCGCCCACCGCGACGACCGCCACGACGACGACCGCCACAACGATGATCACCGTCCGGCGCGATCCGGTTAACGCGGCCAACGAACAACTCCTTCTTTTCGTGCTGCACAGATGCCTATGAGTGCATATCAGTGCTGACGTCAGTATCTGGTGAGAGCGGCACCTGCAAAGCAACCGAGCACCCGGCGACCTGAAACATCAAAGCCGCGGTCCGGCCGCGTTGTTTGCCGGCCGGACTCCGGTGCGGCGAGCCCGACGACGTGGTCCAGACTAGAGTCTGAACGGGCCCGCGCCGGGCCACCGATCCGGGGGAACCCCAGATTGCCCGTCGTTCCGGCACGGGCCGGAGATATTCGGCCACCTACCCGACTCCTTGATCGGGTCGGCATAACGCACACGCGAAAGGTGACACTGGTGGAGTTCGACGTGACCATCGAGATCCCCAAGGGCAGTCGTAACAAGTACGAGGTGGACCACCATTCGGGTCGAATCAGGCTCGATCGGACGCTCTTCACGGCCACCCAGTATCCGGCCGACTACGGGTTCATCGACGACACCCTTGGGCAGGACGGCGACCCCCTTGACGCGTTGGTGCTGCTGGCCGAGGCGACCTTTCCCGGCTGCCTGGTGACCGCGCGGGCGATCGGCATGTTCCGGATGACGGACGAGGCCGGACCGGACGACAAGGTGCTGTGCGTGTCCGCCAACGACCCGCGGCAGGCCCACTTGCAGGACATCGGCGATCTGAACATCTTCGAGAAGCTGGAGATCCAGCACTTCTTCGAGGTCTACAAGGACCTCGAGCCGGGTAAGAGCGTCGAGGGCGCGAACTGGGTCGGTCGGGAAGAAGCGGAACTGGAGATCGGCATCTCCTACGACCGGGAGCGCAAGCACCTGGCTGCCGAGGCGGCGATCGCCACCGGCGACCGGCACACGCACCGCGAGGGTGACGCCGTCGACCGCGCCGAGCCCCGGTCGGCAGACGTCACACAGCTAGCCATTTCCCCGGGCAGGATCGAACTCGTCGGGCGTGGCGGCGCCGAGAAGCTTCGGCGCCGCTCCCGGTCCGGGAGCCGGCGTCTCTCGCTGAACCCGCGGCTCGGGAAATCCGGCCAGAGCACTGCGTATCGGATCCGCCGCGTTGCCTCGCGCAGCCCCGCCGTGCGTCGAGCTGCTTACCAGCGACCGCCGCGTTGTACCTCGCGCAGCCGCGGCCGGACGTCGAGCAGGTAGACCAGGCTGCCGGTGAGTCCGGCCAGCCACAGCAAGCTCTGCGGCGCGAAGGCTCCACCGAACACCGAAAGCCCGAGTACGACCGCGCAGGCGATGGTGATGCCGGCCCACGTTCCCTTGGTCTGCTTGTCGGCGGCCGCGAACGCGTCTGATCGCCGAGTGGCGGCGTCAACCGCGGCGAAGACACCGGCGATCGCGCCACCGATGGCGAGAATCCACGTGATGATGTCCATGATCGGCGTTACCAAGCCCAAGCCCACTAGGTCAGGGTACGTGCCAACTGGACCACATCCAGCATCCGATCCACGATCAACCCGGATCTGCGGCGCATATTTTCGGTTCGAAGGCGGCGGCGGTGGCCGCCGTTGAACTTGACCGGTGACCTCGCCTGGGCCGGCTCAACCCTGCTGCGGCGGGCTCTTCGGCGAACGCGCGGTCCCGCTGGACGCCGCCGGCTTGACGGTTCGAGCCTTGGCGCTGCTGGGGGTGGGCGGTGCGGCCGCGTCCTTCGTTGGCGCATCCTTCTTGCTCGCATGCTTCGCAGCCCCAGACCTTGTGGCTCCGTCTTTCCCAGTTCCGGACGTCGCCGCCCGGGAGGTCGCCGCTCCGGAAGTCGCGGCTCGGGAAGTCGCAGCCCGGGAAGTCGCAGCCCGGGAAGTCGCTGCCCGGGGAGTCCCGGCCCCCGATGGTGTCGCGATCTTCCTGTCGTTCCCGGCCTTCGGCGCTGCCTTGGCCGGCGTCTTCGCTGCGGCCGACCTGGCCGCCCGAGCCGCCTTGGGTGCCGCGGTAGTCACCTTGGTGTCGACCGGACTCCTCGAGCCGACCCCGCCATCCTGCGCCGGAATATCGGCGCTATCGGTCGCCGCGCCGCGGGGTGCCCGACTGGTGGTCGTAGCGACGCCGTTGCCGGCCTTCAGCGGGGCATCCGGGGCGGCGTCGACAACAGTGCCGGGCCGCAGCGGCGACGACCGCACCCGCGACCAGGTCCGATCGCCGCGATCGGCCAGGCTGCCGTAGATCGAACCGACGAGCTCGGTGTAGGCGTCCATCGTGTCCCGCACCGTCTCCACCGTCAGATCACCGGAGAATTCGGCGATCTTCTCCGGCAACTCGGCCAGCAACTCCTGAGCCTTGGCGGGCATCTGGCTGGCGAAGGCGCCGATGGACTGGGCCACCTGCGCGGCAACCGCCTGAGCGCGCAACGGCAGATCAGCGGCCGCCTGCGGGGCCTTGCCCAGTCCACCGGCGACCTGCTGCGCCCGGCCGGGAAGCTCGCGGGCGGTCTGTTGCGCCCTGGCCGGAAGATCGATGACGACCTGCTGCGCCTTACCGACGTAGTCGGTGGTTACCTGCTGTGCCTTCCCGACGTAATCGGTGGCTGCCTGCTGTGCCTTCCCGACGTAATCGGTGGCTGCCTGCTGTGCCTTCCCGGCGTAATCGGTGGCTGCCTGCTGCACCTTGCCGGCGTACTCCGTCGCGGCCTGTTGCGCCCGAGCGGGCAAATCCGTGGTGAATGTCACCGCGTCGACCCCCCGCGAGCCGCCATTGGCCATCTGCTCGATGATGCTCTCGCGCAGCGCGGCCCACTGCTCTACCGCGAGGTCGCCCGCACCGATGGCCGCCAGCAGCGGCCGGGGCAGGTCGGCAAAACGGTCCGCGATTTGCTCGATCGCGCTTTCGGACACAGTGCGGATATCGGTCACGAATGACATGTGTCTCCCTCCGGCATCGTGCGGTGATGCCTTGATTGCGGACAGGCCTTGGTTCTTTCGGTCGAATAGGTCAATCAGTAGGGCTGGATCGGTCTTGGGCATTCGATGCCGGATCGTCAGTGCTCGCAGCCGAGTCCGGTGGGTTGACCGCCGGATCCCAGGGGCCTACTGCCCGATCATCTGGGTTCACTGCCGGAGCATCGGTGTTCGCCGGCCGTCCGGCGAAGATCGGCATTGATTCGCCGCTTCCTCCGGCCAGCAAACCTGGCTCGGCCAGAGCGTCCGACCCGGCGGTCAATGGCACCGCCGACCCAGCGGTCAATGTCACCGCTGACTCGGCCTCTTTACGGAACGCAGCGTAGATGTCGATCAGAGCCGACTTCTGCCGTTCGGTCAGCACCGCGTCGCCCCGGATTGCGCTCACCACCGCCGGGGATTCGGCGCTCTCCAGGATGCCCGCCTTGGCGAGCAGGGACTCGACCGAGATCGACAACCCATGAGCGATCTGGGCGAGGATGTCGGCACTCGGCCGACGTAGACCCCGTTCAACCTGCGACAGGTAAGGATTGGACACCCCGGCCTTGGCGGCCAACCCGCGGATCGAGATTTGCGCCGCCGTGCGCTGATCCCGGATGAACTCGCCCAGGTCACGAACCGGATTCAAAACTGGGTTCAACACCGGATTCAGGTCCAATCCCTCGCACCCCCTTGCGATCACGGACGACATACCAATCCCACGTCGGTCAGACCCGGAACGCTATCGCAGTGCTTGCAATTGCAAGCACCGTGTTAGCAGCGTTGAGCGTCGTCGGGCGTCGTGACAAAGGTCACGTGATCGGGCTTGGCGAGGCGATCACGAAGGTCCGGACCTCGGCGCGGCGACGAACTTGCCGGTGTCGCGCAAACCTCGACAGGACCCGCCCGCGGGCCTACCCGGGTCGCACGGCCCAGCTGATCGCGGGAGCCGCCGGGTGGTCGTAGGCGACGATCGCGGCGGCCTGCTCGATCGGCCGATCCTCGATCAGGTACCGGTCGAAGGCTGCCAACCACCATTGTCGATCGGCCGGCAGCGACCGGGCCAGGGTGTTCGTAGACACCTGGATGTGCACGACGGCATCCAGCGGCAGTCCTCCCGTCCGGAGGAACGGGCCGTCCAGCAGCAGGGCATCCTGCCCGCTGACCGGTATCCGATCTTCGCGAATCGAGCGGTCGGTGATCGGGTCCCGCAGCCTGCGAAGAATACGACCGGTCCCGCCCGGCCCGAAGGGGTCGAGCAGCTCGCGGCGGAGCGCAGCATCGTCGACCCATCCCCCGAGCAGCATGTCCACGTCCGTCCTGCCGAGCTCGAGTCGAAGCGACGCCGGGCGCCACCACCAGCTCGTCGACACCCGAACCGCGGAGCGGCCGAAGGTGGGCAACGCGGCCGCGACCGCATCAGCGAGCCCGGCGGTGCCGACTTCGATCGGGCCGTCAAAGCCGATCCGCGGGCGCGACGGCCCGAGATCACAGACCCACTCGGCGAGGTCGGCGGCGAGCCGGGCGGGAGTCAGCGGGACGAAGCGCACCGGATCCACCCTGCCAGGGCGCCGGTTCCCACCGATCCGCCGGTTGGCGCGCAACCGGCGCGGTCACCGGGCCTGCCCTATCCATCGCGCTGATCGACGCCGGCGGACGGCCAGATCCGCCGGCGCGGATCGATCAGCGCAGGACCCGCTCCGTGCTGCCCTCAGAACGTTCGTCCAGGTATCTCAACCGCTATCCAGACAGAGGCAGAACGGGTGCCCCGACGGATCCAGGTAGGCCCGGAAACTGGCCGGCTGCTCCGGCTGACCGGTCAGCCGGGCCCCGATCGCCAGCACCCGCTGCTCCGCGGCCTCCAGATCCGGCACGGTGACATCCAGATGGAACTGTTGCGGGACCGCGGGATCGGGCCACGTCGGTGGAACGAGATTCGGCGCGAGCTGGAACGCCATCCCGGCACTGGAGTCGCCGCGGATGGTCACCCAGTCGTCCTCTTCTCGAATGATCCGCCAGCCCAAAAGGGCGCAGTAGAAGTCGGCCAGGGCCCGCGGCTCGGGTGTGTCCAGCACGACGAGATCGAACCGTGCAATGGCGCCGGCCGAGCTCTCCGGCTCGGCCGAGGATGTGGTGGTTGTCATGCCTGACATCACAGCACCAGGGTCCGACAGTCACCCTTCCCGCGTCCCGACGGGCTACGCAGACCTGCCGGATCAGCGCAGCAACAGTTCGGCGAGCGTATAGATCAGCAAGCCGGCCAGCGCCCCAACCACCGTTCCGTTGATCCTGATGAACTGCAGGTCGCGGCCCACCTGCAGTTCGATCTTCCGGCTGGTCGCCTCGCCGTCCCATCGGGCGATGGTCTCGTCGATGATTCCGGTAATGCTGCGGGCGTGGTTCCGGGCCACATACCCGGCGGCGTCAGCGACCCACCCGTCGACCTTGGCCGCCATCGGACCGTCCTGGGTCAGCTTCTCGCCGAGGGAGACCAAAGCCTTCGTGACCGATTGCCGGAGCTCCGAATTCGGGTCCTCGGCTGCCTTCAGCAGCGAGTCCTTGATCGACGTCCAGGCGCTCGCTGCCAGCGAGCGGACCTCGGTATTGCTGACGATCTGATCCTTGATCGACTCAGCCCGCTCGATCGTCGCCGGGTCGGTCTGTAGGTCCTGCGCGAACTCGGCCAGGAAACGATCCAGCGCACCGCGAAGTTGATGCTGTGGATCGGTCTTGACCGCCTCCGCAAAGTTCAGCACCTCGTTGTAGATCCGGTCGGCGACGATTCCGTCCAGGAATCGCGGCGACCAGGAGGGCGCACGCTGGGACACCACCCTGGAGACCACCGTGTAGTTGTCCCTGATCCACTCGTAGCAGCGGTCGACGACGAAGTCGACCAGCGGGTGGTGGTCGCCGCGTTGGAAGACTTCGGCGGCGATCCGGCCGAGCGGTGGCCCGATCTTGGTCTCGGCAATCTTTCGTCTGGCCATCGATTCGAGCAGATCGGCCACCTGATCGTCGCTCAGCACGGTGCTGATCCCGCGCACCGCGGTGGCCAGCTCCGCCGTGACGCGCTCCGCGGATCCGGGCTTGACCAGGAACTCACCGATTCGCTGAGCCACCGAGAAGCCCGCGAGCTTCTCCCGGACGACGGCCTCGGACAGGAAGTTGGTCGCGACGAACTCCGAGAGGGACGACCCGATGGCGTCCTTGCGGTTGGGGATGATCGCGGTGTGCGGGATCGGCAGTCCCATAGGCCTGCGGAACAGCGCCGTAACTGCGAACCAGTCGGCCAGCGCGCCGACCATCCCGGCCTCGGCCATGGCCCGCACGTAGCCGAGCCATGGGTACTTTTCCTCCAACGAGAAGGCGATCACGAAGATCACAGCCATCAGCACCAGCGCGCCGGTGGCCACCGCCTTCATCCGGTTCAATCGGCGGCGGCGTTCCTGATCGGCCGGGCTGAGCACTTCCGCGGTGACGGCCCGCGGCGTGGCAGCCCGTTTCGGACCGTTCGCGGTCGCCGGACTCACCGTCTCGGGCGCGGTGGCCGACGGGCTGGGAGGTCGGGCGGTGGACTCGGCCGACTCTGATTCCGTGGTGCTCATGACCTCATTGTTCCCGGATTGACCCGGGGTGAGCGCGGTTCGGGGGACCACACGGTAGGAATAAGGCCATGACCCTGGCGTCCGAGCACTCTCCGGCCCCGGCGTCCGCCGTGTCGAAACGGCTGACCGATCCCCTGGTTCGCCGGCTCCGGCCGTACACGACGACGATCTTCGCGGAGATGTCCGCATTGGCGACGGCGACCGGCGCCATCAACCTCGGCCAGGGCTTCCCGGACACCGACGGCCCGGCATCACTGCTGGCGGCGGCGCGCCAGGCCATCTCGGACGGCGCCAACCAGTACCCACCGGGACCAGGGATCCCGGCGCTGCGTCGGGCGATCTCGGACGCGCGGCTGCGCGACCACGGCCAGCGGTTCGATCCCGACACCGAGGTGCTGGTGACCGTCGGGGCGACCGAGGCGCTGGCGGCCGCGGTGCTCGGGCTGTGCGAGCCGGGAGACGAGGTGCTGATGCTGGAGCCGCACTACGACTCCTACCCGCCGATCGTGGCCATGGCCGGTGGTACCCATCGCTCGGTGCCGCTGCGCCCGGACGCCAGCGGGCGGTTCGCCCTCGACATCGACGAACTGGCGGCGGCGATCGGGCCCCGGACCAGGATGCTGATCCTGAACACCCCGCACAATCCGACCGGCACCGTGCTCACCCGCGAGGAGCTCGCCGGCGTCGCGGCGGTGGCGGTGCGCCACGACCTGATCGTGCTGACCGATGAGGTGTACGAGTACCTGGTGTATGACGACGCCGTGCACCTGCCGCTGGCCACCTTCGACGGGATGGCGGAGCGGACGGTCACGATTTCCAGCGCAGGCAAGACGTTCAACACGACCGGCTGGAAGATTGGCTGGGCGTGCGGTCCGGCGCCGCTGATCGCCGCGGTCCGGGCGGCGAAGCAGTTCCTCACTTATGTGGGTGGCGCGCCGTTCCAGCCGGCCGTTGCGGGCGCTCTGGAGTCCGAGATGGGCTGGGTCGCTGGACTTCGGGACAGCCTGCAGGGCAAGCGGGATCGGCTCTGCGCGGGACTGGCCGCGGCGGGGTTCGGGGTGTACCGACCGCAGGGCACCTATTTCGTGATGACCGATATCCGGCCGCTCGGCGCCGACGACGGCATGCGGTTCTGCCTCGACCTGCCGGCCAGGGCCGGGGTGGTCGCCGTGCCCGACGAGGTCTTCCACGACGACCCACGCGACGGTAAACCGTTCGTCCGGTTCGCCTTCTGCAAGCGGGACGACGTCATCGACGAGGCCGTCCGCCGACTCGGGTCCATGCGATGAGCGACGCCACCGACGCGCGGATCGCGTCGCTGCTGACCCGGGCGCCGGTCTTCGACGGGCATAACGACCTCGCCTGGGCGCTGCGGAAGCAGGTCGCCTACGACCTGTCGCAGCGGGACATCGCCGTCCGCCAACCTTTGTTGCACACCGACATCCCGAGGCTGCGGGCGGGTGGGGTCGGCGCGCAATTCTTCTCGGTGTACGTGCCCGGTACCCTGCTCGGCGGCGCGGCCGTGACCGCAACTCTGGAGCAGATCGACTGTGTGGCAGGGCTTATCGCCGCCTATCCGGAGACATTCGAGGCCGCCCGGACCGCATCCGACGTGCGCCGCGCGATCGCCGGCGGCCGGATCGCGGCACTGATGGGCGCCGAAGGCGGACACAGCATCGACTGCTCACTGGGCGCCCTGCGGGCGCTGCGCCGGCTCGGCGTTGCCTACATGACGCTGACGCACAACCAGAACGTGCCCTGGGCGGACGCGGCCACCGATGTCCCCGCGGTTGGCGGGCTCACCGACTTCGGCCGGGATGTGGTGCTGGAGATGAACCGGATCGGCATGCTGGTCGACATCTCACATGTCGCTCCTGCGACAATGCATGCGGCCCTTGATGTCTCGAGAGCGCCGGTGATCTTCTCGCATTCGTCGTGCCGGGCACTGACCGATCACGTACGAGATGTGCCGGACCCGGTGCTGGAGCGACTGGCGGGCAACGGAGGCATCGTCATGATCACCTTCGTGCCTGACTTCGTCTCTCAGGAATGCGCGGATCGTAGCGCCGCCGAGGACGCCGAGCGGCATGCTCTCGGATTGGACAAGGTCACCATCTACACCGAGCACGCCGGCGAGCACCTGGATCCCGCCGTGGTGGCCGAGCTGGACCGTTGGCGCGCCGAGAACCCTGAACCCAGAGCAACTCTGGCGCAGGTCGCGGATCACATCGAGCACGCCAGGGACGTCGCCGGGGTCGCGCACGTCGGGCTCGGCGGCGACTACGACGGCACCGAGAGCCTGCCGGTCGGGTTGGAGGATGTGTCCTGCTATCCGGCCCTGCTGGCCGAGCTCGCCGATCGCGGATGGTCGGATGATGATCTGTCCGCGTTGACCAGCGGGAACATCCTGCGGGTGCTGCAGACCGCGGAGGATGTCGCCGAGCCCGGGTTCGGCGCCTGACCGACCGGCCCGCTCCAGGGAGTTGCTCGCCTGGACGGCCGCGGACCCTGGGCACGCCGTGGGCACAGCCGTTGGGGCACAGCCTGTTGGGTCGACCCCTCCCCTGCCGCCGCTACTTCGTTGCTGGCGGTGTGGTCCGTTCCGGTTCGCTGATGCCCGCTAGTTGACATCAACTAATTGTTGTCGGATAGTTGGTATCGACTATCTAGGAGACTGCGATGGCGAAACGGCGCAAGGTGGCAAACCCGCTGGGTTTGGCGGTACTGGCATGGCTGATGACCGGGCCGATGCACCCCTACGAGCTCGGCCGCCGGCTGCAGGAGACGGGCATGGACCGCAGCGTCAAGTTCAATCGCGGTTCGCTGTACATGGTGATCGAACAGCTCAGCAAGGCCGGATTCGTCGCGGAACAGGAAACTGTGCGCGACTCTCAGCGTCCCGAACGCACCGTCTATGCGCTGACCGATGACGGGCGGACCGAGCTCTACGACTGGATGCGCGAACTGGTTGCCGAACCGCGGCACGAGTACCTGCAGTTCGGAGTCGCGCTCTCGCTACTGAGCGTGCTGCCACCCGCCGAGGCCGTGGAAATGCTGACCCGGCGGCTCGCGTCGCTGGTTGCCAGTGTCGCGGACATCCGCAGCACGATCCAGACCGCAACGGAAGGCGGCGTCGGCTGGGTGTTCCTCATCGAGGAGGAATACCGATTGGCGGTATTGGAGGCCGAATCGAGATTCGTCACGCGCCTTATGCAATCACTTCAGCAGCCGGATTACGTCCGGGAATGGCAAGAGAGCTTTGGGAGACTCCCATGACGCACGTCAAAACAGCACTGGTGATCGGCGGCGGAGTTGCCGGGCCGGTGATGGCAATGGCCCTTCAGAGGGCCGGCATCGAGGCCACGGTGTACGAAGCGTATTCGGCCGCGGCGGACACCATCGGTGGCATGCTCACGGTCGCCCCGAACGGGCTCGACGCACTGTCGATCGTCGACGCAGATGAGGCGGTCCGCCTTGTCGGCCAGCCGATGTCGAGCATGATCATGGCCGACGGCCGTGGCCGGCAGATCGGCGAGTTTCCGGGACTCGATGGACTGCCGCCCAGTCGGGCGCTCTGGCGTTTCGATCTTTGCCGGATTTTGCGCGAACGTGCGGTTGCGGCAGGTGTCCAGATCCACAGCGGCAAGCGCCTCGTCGACGCCGAGGAATTGGCGAGTGGCGTCAACGCCAGTTTCGCCGACGGCACCACGGCGACGGCAGATGTGCTCATTGGCACCGACGGCATCCGATCAAGAGTGCGAACGCTGATCGACCCGAACGCACCCGGTCCCCGGCAGATCCCGCTGCTGAACTTCGGAGCGATGTCGGACATTTCAGTACCGGCACGCACCGACGCCATGTACTTCGTGTTTGGCAAGCGCGCGTTTCTGGGCTACTGGAACCAGCCGGATGGCCGGACCGGATGGTTCAGCAACCTGCCCGACTCGACTCCGATGTCGATCGCTCAGGCCCGCGAATCGTCGGCCGAGAGTTGGTTGGGCAGGCTCCGCGAGGTCTACGCCGACGACATACCGAGCCGGGAACTGTTGGCGAACACAAGCTCTGACGCCCTTCTGTCCTTCGGATCGATGGAGATCATGCCGAAGGTGCCTCATTGGTATCGCGGCCGGATGGTGCTGGTCGGCGACTCGGCGCACGCCCCTTCTTCCAGTTCCGGACAGGGTGCATCACTGGCCATTGAAAGCGCGATCCAGCTCGCCCAGTGTTTGCGGGACATGCCTGATGTAGCGAGCGCCTTTGCCCGGTATGAGGCCTTGCGCCGACCCAGGGTGGAGAAGGTCGCCTCGCGGGCCGCAAAGACCAACAACAGCAAGGCACTTGGGCCCTTGGCGACCAGGATGATGGGGCTGCTGATGCCACTCGCGCTGAAGACTGTGATGAAGCCGGAGAAAACTCTCGGTGCTGAACAGCGATTCCGGATCGATTGGGACCAACCCGTCAGCGCCTGATCGGCCCTGCCCGAGTGGGTACGCCCGGCGACGATCCTGTGAGTGATCTTGCTTGGCGCCGGTATTTCGTTGGCGAAACCGCGAGGGCTTTATCACTCGGATGGGCTGGTCTCAGCGGTATTTGGGCGGCCGCTCAGCGCCGCGACGGCAGGGTGTGGATCAGGAGCAGCGGGTACGGATGAGGCCGCCAGGGGGTACGGCTCAGAACGGTGGTGGGTCGTTCCATTGCTCGGCGGCGTGGTCCCAGGTCGTGTCGTCGTGCTGGTAATCGATTGGCTTTGTGTTCAGTGCGTGCCGGATGAGGATCGTCTTGAGCAGTTCTTCGACGCCGCTGCGTTGGGTGGGTGGTCGGTTGACCTCGGCGGTGGCGGTGATGGTGTCGAGGCGTTCGGCGATCGCGGTGCCGGCGGTGGTGACCCACATCGCGGGTGGCGCGGCCTGCCGGCCGCGTTTGGTGTATTCATGTCCGGTGGGGCTGGTGAAATGCAGAACCGTGCGGTCCGGGTCGGGCCGGACTTTCCATTCGGAATGGTGTTTGATGAGATGGTGACGGCGGCAGAACGGACCGTTATTGGACAGGCTGGTTTCTCCGCCGCGCTCTGGGTGTTCATGGTTGAACGTTTCCAGGTGGTCGTTGTCGCAGCGCCAGACGGGTTGCCGGCAGGACGGGAATTGGCAGACGTTGAGGATCGCGGCGATCTGGTCGCGGAGTTCCTGGGTGGGTCGGTAGGTGAGGGCCCCGGCGGCGGTGATGGTCCCGGTGGCGGGGTTGGTCAGTAGGGCGTTGATGGTGGCGGCGGAGGCGGCGATGCTGCGGGCCAGGCCGGCGGGGATGGCGCCGAACCCGGCGAGGGTGCCGGGCAGGTCGTCCAGTCCGGCGAGGGTGCCAAGGCCCAGGGTGACTGATAGGTGGGGGCGGCGGCCCTGCCGGGTGAACACCCGAGCATTGCCTGCCTTGCTTGCCTTGTCGCTGCGGTTTGCTGGTCTTGGTGGTCTGTTCGGTGCTGGAGGCTGGCTCTTCGTCGACGTGCGCATCGTCGCCGTGAGTTTCGCTAACCTCGGCGTCGTCGGTAGTTGCCGCCGCTTCGTTGGCGGTGGAGTCGTCCGCGGCGTCGTCCGTGGACGCCGTCGCGGTGGTGGTGACGTCGTCGCCGCGCTCGCGGGTTGACTGGTCGGCGTCGCGCCGGTCGGTGTCGAACTCGGCCTCGGCGTCGGCAGTGTTGTGGACGACCTGCTCCTTGATCTGTGCCACGTCGTCGGCGACCTGGTCCTCGGCGTCGGCGGTGTCTTCGGCGACCACCTGATCTTCGGTCTCAGCGGTGGTGTCACCGGGCGTGTTGGGTTCGGCTGTCGCGGGTGAGGTCGGGGTCGGGGCAGCCGCCTCGTGGGCGGGGGGTGCCGTGGTCGGGGAGTTCGGCGCCGAGGTACCCGGTCAGATCGAGGTACCCGTTGGTGAGTAGTTGGTCGGCGATGTCGACGAGGGCGTCGACCCGGCGGGCACCGATCCCGCGGGTGTCGCCGGGGGTGCCGGCGGTGCCGGTGGCCAGCAGGTCGGAGATTTGGAAGATCTTCACCGCGCCGTCCGCGGGCAGGTACGCCTTGAGGGAGGCCATGGCATCGGGTAGGGCTTGCAGGGCGAGTTCGCGGCGGGTGGCGGCGGCCTGGTGCCGTTGCTGGGCGCCGTCGGGGTCGACGGTGATCACCGCCTGCCCGGTGACTTCCCGCAGTTCGCTGGTGGTCAGGTCACCGGCGGTGGGGAGTACCAGGTCCTGCACCTTCGTGGTGTTGTCGGGGGACAGGGGTGCGCAGTGTTCGGCGATGACTCTGGCCTTCCCGCGGTCCAGCACCCCGGTCTGCAACGCGTCCAGTGTGGGGGCGAGCACCCCGGTCATGGTGGTGGCCTCCTGGACGCGGCCACCGGCGGTTTTGCTGGGGATCCGTAACGCGGCCGCGACCTCCGCCTGCGGCCAGTGACCGCGCGGCCTCGTCGACGAACAGTGCGACGTGGTCGGGGTCGTCGTCCCCGGTGATGCAGTTCTTCCTGGCCAACCGCCGGGCCAGCCGCATCGGGTCGCCGGCCTTGAACGGTTGCGCGAACGCGGTCAGTAACCGCATCTGTTTGGCGGCGAGGAAGGACAGGGCCTTCTCGCTGGCCACGATGGCGTCCACCAACGCCGACCCGGTCATCGAATCTGGAGCGGCGCCCGCCAACGCCACCAGCGACGCAGCGTCCGCGGGTGCCTTTGCCAGGCCGGCCCAGTCGGGGTTGTCGGGGGTGGGGTTCATGATGGGCGGGTGCTCGGTCATCTGATCCCTCCCCCCGAGGTTGACACCGCTGGACGTGTGTTCGTATAGTATCAATTGAACAGCGCATTGGCAAGGGGGGCGAATGAGAAGTTCTATGCGGTCGAGGCGGCGCTACGACCAGTGCGGGCGGGGACTTCGCCGGGTGATCGCTGGAAAGGTGGGGCCATCTCTTCGGCTGGGGTGGACCCAATTCCGGCGACGCCAGAGACAGCGACCCGTCAGCCAGCATCGCCTGGTCTGCGCGACTAACGGCGCACTTGCGTGGTCATCACCAGTTCGCCGATCGACTGGTCGTAAACCAGTTCGACGGAAACCGCCTCGACCTCCGCCAACGACCGCAGGTGCGTTCCGCCGCAGGGGATCCTCTGCGTCCCCTCGGGGAGCGTGCAGACCCACTCGCGCAGGTCGGTCAGCCGAGGGCCGCTCACCACCAGCTCGATGCGCGCGCCGGACGCGATCCAGCCGGTTAGCAGTCGATTCATGTCCGCCTCGATGGCAGGCAATTCGACGGCCAGGTCGTCAACGTCGAACCCCTTCTTGCGCAATGACCGACCGAGCCGGTAGGTGTCGACGGCACCATTTGGCTCGATTCTGCGACGAGACAATGGCCAGTTGATCGAAATCGGGATGGCCGAGTCCGTCGGTGCGAACCGGCTTGCGCCATCGACCTGCGAGCGCAGCATTGAGTGCAACCGCCGCGACATGGCACGCGGTGTGACCGGCCGACAAGCGCGGCCCGGTGTGACGCGTCGACGGTGAACGACACCTCGTCACCTTCCGCCGGGGCCCCTCCGGCGGCAGCAATGACGTGCACGACCACGAACGCCCATCCGGGTTCGCCGCGGCGAACCGGAACATCGTCACCGACGAACAAGTTGGACCCGTCGCTGGCACCGATCACGCAATCAAGCAATGGCGCGACGTACCCGAACTGCGGCCGCGACCAGGTCAGGGTTCCCAGGTCTGGCCCTTGATCTGGCCACCGCGGATCCATCGGATGGCATGGCGTGGTCTCCGTGAGCACCAGAAATCTGTTCGTCATGCGCGGTCACATGAACAACGGTCGACCGCCCGGCAAGCGCGCCCTGCGGGTAGGTCACCAGAGAATGATTGCGGGGCAAGGACATGCCCGTCATTGTCGCGCCCACGCCGGGACGACAGAAATTGCCGGAGGTTGATCGATGCAGTTGCTCGGGACGGCTTGCGGGAGGTGCACGACCCGAGTAGACAGGTTCCACACAACGGGTGGCGCGACCGCGTCGGTGGTGACATCGATGCGCGCTGCATCTCCCGGTGTGAGCCGAGGAGCAGGACCGGATGGATGGCGTCGGGCAACCGACGCTCCCCCGACGGTGACATCGGATGCGGATCCGGAACCTGATCTTCGACGCGGCGGGCGGACGTCGCGCAGCTGGAACCGTCAAGGTTCGGGCGGCGGCGATGGGATCGGGAGTCACACCGGCGCCCGGATGTGAGCGCATCGTTGCGCTTGCCCGGGTCCCCCACCGCACAGCGGGGCCCAGCGGACACGCCGGGCCCCGCTTCCATCCCCGGAGCTATCCGGAGTCCG
The DNA here is from genome assembly GCA_963695045.1 of uncultured Actinomycetota bacterium. Lineage (GTDB taxonomy): Bacteria > Actinomycetota > Actinomycetes > Mycobacteriales > Nakamurellaceae > Nakamurella. The sequence goes on along the minus strand of CAVOFW010000008.1, from coordinate 65,369 downwards.
TGCGTGGAGCCATCCGGCATCCATGCGCCGGGTCATCCGGAGTCCATGCGCGGACCCATCCCCCATTCATGCCGGACCATCCGGCCTCCATGCGCGTCGCTCCCTCATGCTCGGCCGGAGGCACGACCCCGGGCTTACAAGGCGCGCAGGGTCGGCTTCGCCGCTACCTTGATCTGGCGGATCGGAGCCGCTGCCGATGCAGCCGGCGCCCGCCATCCGCCAGAGAGCACAAGGGAGCGGATCGATGCGCATCGCAATGGCCAACGACCATGCCGGATATTCGTTGAAGATGGAGATCAGGCAGCAGCTCGAGACAGCCGGCCACGAGGTTGTCGACTTCGGCACCCACGACGAGAACGCCTGTGACCTGCCGGACTTCGCCTATCCCGCGGCTCTTGCGGTCGGCCGCGGTGAGGTGGAACGGGGAATCTTCGTCGACGGAGTCGGATATGGCAGCGCCATGATCGCGAACAAGATCCACGGTGTGTACGCCGCGGTCTGCCAAGACCCGTTCTGCGCCGAGTTGGCCCGCTCCCACTCCAACACGAACGCGCTGTGCCTGGGCGGGAAGATCATCGGCTCGGCCCTTGCGCTGGAGATCGTCCGGGTGTGGATGACAACCGACTACCTCGGCGGCCCGGGCGGCGAGGAGAAGTACCGCCGCCGGGTCGACAAGGTGGTGGCCATCGCCGACCGGCACCTGCGGCGGCTGACGGAACCAGCGGTTGGGGCATCGCAGTAGCGCGACAACTGGCGAAACCGGAACCGGCCCGGGCACCACGACTGCGATCCGGCGAGCAACGATGGTGTGATGCACGGAAGACGCGGTCACCGACGTACCTCGGCGAGGCTTGCCGGTCTGATCGCCGCGGTTCTCGCGCTGGCGGCCTGCTCCGCCACCCCAACCGCAACCACGCAGACCGCAACCACGCAGACCACGACTACGGCCGCATCCGCCGCGCTCGGTCCCACATCTGACACCGCGACGGCCACTACCGGCAGGTCCACGGCTACCACGCCGACAGTAAGTTCCAGCGTTCCTTCAACAGCCGAATCCACGCCACCTGACTCAGGCCTAGCCGCTCCATCGGAGCCGGCGAACCTCGAACCCAGCACCGCGATTGCCGGTAGCACTAGCACGCCGCCGAACGAGGTCACCGCGGAACAGCCCCCGGCGCAGACCCACGGCTTCGTGAGCACGATCAGCGAGATCGACCCGGCGACCGCCGCCCGAATGGGCAGCAGCTGGCATCAAGGCTGCCCGGTTCCGCTGTCCGATCTGCGCTATCTCACGGTGACCTACCGGGGCTTCGACGGCACCGACCACGACGGCGAGTTGGTCGTCGCCGCCGGCGTCGCGACGGACGTCACGGACATCTTCAGCCAGTTGTATGACGCCGGGTATCCAATCGCCTCACTCCGGCTGGTCGACGACTTCGGCGGCAGTGACGACGACTCCATGTCCGCCGACAACAGCTCGGCGTTCAACTGTCGGCCGGTGACCGGCGGCGGCGGATTCTCCGAGCATTCCTACGGCACCGCGATCGACCTGAATCCCGTCGAAAACCCTTATCTGAGCGGAAGTCTCGTGCTACCTCCGGCCGGTCGGGCGTTCGTGGACCGACCCGACGCACCCGGCGTGATTCAGCCGGGCGACGCGGTCGTCAGGGCGTTCGGCAGTCACGGCTGGACCTGGGGCGGCACCTGGTCAGGACCGATCGATTATCAGCACTTTTCGGTCTCCGGGCGGTAGCGGTTGGGACACCGCCGAAGGACTCAGCGCCGCCGGCTCCGCGCCAACGGCGTGGTCTCGATGATGGCCACGAAGCCGCCGGTGGCGATCAGCATTCCCGGGACCATCAGCCCGATCGTGCCCCAACCGCCCAGGATGCCTGGTGTCGCGCCGATCAAGGTGATTGTCAGGCCGCCGATGATCGCGAGCGCCCCGATGATCCGGATGACCCACTGACGCGTGGAGTTCGGGTTCGAAGGCGGGCTCGCCGACGGCCGAGCACCCGATGACGAGCGAGTGACCGCCGGCTGCCGTGGTTGTTGTGACACGGCTGTGCGGCGCCCCGGCCACCGCCCCCGGTGGGTGGTGCTTCTTCTTGCTGGACGTCACGACGCGACCCCACGACGTCCATCGACGTGGGCGGCCCGGGTCGCCCAACGTCCCTGTTGCGCGAACATCGGCCCAGTATGACCGGCGCCGCAGTTGTGACGCCCACGCTGTTCACTCAGCGGCAGCGCGGTTCACCCGGCGGCAGCGATTGCCCTGACAATTCGGGCGCGAGCAGCCGGCTCAGCGGCGCCGACCGGGTTGGTTCATCGGCGCGTTCCGTCGCCCCAACGAGGATTCTCGGGTTGGGCAAAGACGCTCCACCGGGCAACTTCGGTGCGAGCCCAGAAACCCATACCCCGTGCCGGCCCCGGCTACCTGCTGGGCTACCCGCTCGTGAGAACGTCAGCAAGATTGAACCGGACGGGCCGGTCCAATTGCTCGTAGGTGCAGGACTCGGGGTCGCGGTCCGGCCGCCAGCGGACGAACTGCGCGGTGTGCCGGAACCGGACCCCCTCCATGTAGTCGTAACGGACCTCGACGACCTGCTCGGGTCGGAGCGGGACGAAGGACAGATCCTTGCCGACGTTCCACCGGCTGGTCTCGTTCTTCCGCGGTGTGCGTTCGCCCTCTTCGTGGGCCGCCCAGTTCCACGGGTGGCCATCGAAGGTGGTGACGAAGGGCTGCAGTTCGGTGAACAGCTTCTTCCGCGTCGCCATCGGGAACGCGCCGATGACGCCCGACCGAGGCCAGCACGCCGCGGTCGTCGTAGAGGCCGAGCAGTACCGACCCGATCGCGTCCGGCCCGGATTTGTGCACCCGATACCCGGCGACGACGCAGTCGGCGGTGCGTTCGTGCTTGATCTTGCTCATCACCCGCTTGTCCGGCTGATAGCGCAGGTCGAGCTTCTTGGCGATCAACCCGTCGAGGCCGGCGCCCTCGAACTCCTCGAACCACCGCTGCGCCTCCACCAGATCCTGGGTCGCCGGCGTGATGTGAATCGGCGGCTGCGCGTCCGCCAACGCCTGTTGCAACGCCGCTCGGCGCTCGATCAGCGGGGTACTCATCAGGTTCTCGTCACCGATGGCGAGCAGATCGAACGCGACGAAGCTGGCCGGGGTGGCGCCGGAAAGCATCTTGACCCGGCTCGCCGCCGGGTGGATCCGCTGCTGCAGGGCCTCGAAGTCCAGGGTGTTGCCTTCCAAGTTGGCAACGATGATCTCCCCGTCGATCACCGCCCGCTCGGGAAAGTTGGCCAGCACCGCCTCGACGACCTCCGGGAAGTACCTGGTCATCGGGCGTTCGTTCCGGCTGCCGATCTCGACCTCGTCACCGTCGCGAAAAATGATGGACCTGAATCCATCCCACTTGGGTTCGTAGAGCTGGTCCGCGGGGATGGCGCTGACCGGTTTGGCCAGCATGGGCGAGACGGGTGGCATGACGGGTAGCTGCACCCGCCTAGTGTCCCTGCCGTTCGGTGATGCCGCTGATGGTGGTGTCCTGGTCGCAGAGTCGATTCGGTTGTCCATCGCTGGCGGTGGCCGGCGGGTGTTCCTGGGCGTCCGGAAAGACCCAAAAGGGAATCCGGGAGGAAATTCGAGCCAAAGAAATCCGTGGCGCTGTCGGATTGGGGAGGAGGTGTTCGTAGCAGGGGTGAGCGGCCGCCCAGCCACGGACGGCCCCAGGGACCAGGGAAGAGCGATCATGAAACTGACGACCATGACTCAGGTGACCGTCGATGGCGTGATGCAGGGAAACGGCGGTGCGACGGATGAGGACCGCCGAAACGGATTCGAGCGTGGCGGATGGGCCCTGGGTGCGGGCGACGACGGAACCAGGACGTTCATCAGCGAGACCTACCAGCGCGCCGACGCATTCCTCTTCGGGCGGCGGACCTACGAGCTCTTCGCCGGCTCCTGGGGATCGATCGACGGGATGCGCGCCCACCCCATCGGCGCGGCGTTGAACGATATGCCCAAGTACGTCGCATCGACGACGCTCACCGCACCGCACTGGGCAGAGACGACCGTCCTCTCCGGTGACCTGGCGGCGGCCATCAGCGAGCTGAAGGCCAAGCCGGAGGGCGAGCTGCAGGTGCACGGCAGCGGCGGCCTGGTCCGGTGGCTGCTCGAGAACGACCTGGTCGACGAGATGATTCTGCTGATCGTTCCCGTCGTCCTCGGCCAGGGCGCTCGGCTGTTCCCGCACACCGGCCCGGACATCGCGCTTGACCTGGTCGAATCGCGAGTCGACTCGAAGGGCGTCACGATCCAGGTTTACCGGCCGGCCGGGCGCCCGAAGTCTGCAACCGGCTGAACACGGCGGTGACCCAGAGCCGGGAGCAGCCGCCCGTGAGGTGCGCCCCGAAACACAGGAGATGATCTTCAGATGCAGTTTCTGCTTTCCGTGATCCACGACTCGGCCAGCCTCGCCACCCCGGACGAGATGGCTGCCATCGACGTGTTCAACGACCGGCTCGTCGCCGGGGGTAACTGGGTGTTCGCCGGCGGCCTCGGATCGCCCAGCACGGCCAGCGTCATCGACAATCGGGATGGGGCGGCGATGTTCACCGACGGGCCCTTCCTGGAGTCCAAGGAGTATCTCGCCGGCTTCTGGGTGATCGAGGCCGCCGACCTCGATGTTGCGCTGGGGCTCGCCGCCGAGGGCTCGAAGGCCTGCAACCGGAAGGTCGAGGTGCGGCCGTTCTTGTGAGCGTGGTTCATGCCCGGGAGGCCATCACCCAGGCCCATCAGGAGCAGTGGGCCCGCGTGGTCGCCGCCCTGACCAGACGTTTCGGCGACCTGGACATCGCCGAGGAGGGGGCGGCCGAGGCGTTCGCGACCGCCGTCGAGCGATGGCCGTCCGACGGTGTTCCACCAAACCCTGGTGCCTGGCTGACCACGACGGCCACCCGCAAGGCCATCGACCGGATCCGGCGCGAGAACAAGCGCGACGGCAAGCACAAGGAGGCTCAGCTGGTGGTCGACCCTCCAGACCCTCCCGATCCGCCGGCTCCGATCGGTGCCATCGACGACGAGCGACTGAGGCTGGTCTTCACCTGCTGTCACCCGGCGCTTGCGATGGAAACCCGGGTGGCGCTGACCCTGCGGATGGTCGCCGGCCTGACCGTGCCCGAGATCGCCCGTGCCTTCCTCATGCAGGAAAGCGCCGTGGGGCAACGGATCACCCGCGCGAAGGCGAAGATCAAGGCAGCTCGCATCCCTTATCGGGTACCGACCGCGGAGGATCTCCCGGCACGGCTCTCGGGCGTACTCGCCGTCCTGTACCTCGTCTTCAACGAGGGCTACCTAGCGACCGGCCCCGACGCAGATCCGGTCCGTCATGACCTGACCGCCGAGGCGATCCGGCTCACTCGCCTGATCCGCGCCCTGCTGCCGGAGGACGGTGAGGTGGCCGGACTGCTGGCGCTGATGTTGCTCACCCAGGCCCGCCGCACCGCCCGGGTTGCGGCCAGCGGCGAACTGGTCACGCTCGTCGAGCAGGACCGCGGAAGCTGGGACGCCGCGCTGATCGCCGAGGGCCATCGGCTGGTGCGTGAGCGCCTGGCCGCCAGTGCCGCGGGGGTGGCGCCGGGTCGTTACCAGATCCTCGCCGCGATCAGCGCCGTGCACACCTCCGCTCGCGATGTCCGCGACACCGACTGGTCGCAGGTCGTCGCGCTGTACGACCAGCTCACCCGGATCGACCCGTCGCCGATCATCGCCCTCAACCGGGCCATCGCGGTTGCCGAGCTTGACGGACCGGAGGTGGCATTGGCGGCCGTCGACCGTCTTGCGGACACGTTGCTCGGCTATCACGCCTACCACGCGACCCGCGCCGACCTGCTGCGCAGGCTGGGCCGTACCCAGATGTCGCGCGCGGCGTACGACAAGGCCATTGAACTGGCGGGCAACACCGCCGAGACCGCCACCCTGACCCGCCGCCGCGACCAGTTGGGGTAGATCCTGCCCTGCCAGCCAGCACCGCGGTTCCGGACCGCGCTCAGGTCAGCCCGTTTGACTGCAATATTGCAATCACTCTTTCATCATGTCGACCGACCTGCGACCGTTCACTGCAGAGGCCGGCACCGGTCCGGTCCGCAGGGACAACCCGGAGGTGCGCGATGGCAATCGTTTGGATACTCGGAATCCTGGCGGTACTGGTTGGCGCCGGAGCGTTGATCGACCGCAAACGTCGGTCAATCGGAATGAGCGAAATGCTTGCGAATGACCAGCATGCCGAAAGGTCCCGGCGACGGTCTGCCAGCGGCGCCTCCACCAGCAGTTGGGGCTTCTTCGGCGGCGGGGACGGTGGAGGCGGCTTCGGCGGTGGTTTCGATGGCGGCGGCTTCGACGGCGGTGGCGGTGGATGCGGGGGCGACGGCGGTGGCGGTGGCAGCTGCTGAGCGAAGCAAGCTACGCCGGGGCGGTCAACTCAGAGCGCGTTGATCGCCTCGGTGATCTGCCGCTCGGTCGTCACACCCAATTCCTTGAACTCTCCCTGCAGGAAGGGACCCGCGAGCTTCGCGACGCCGTGAAATTCGACGTGCGAGTGGTAGGTGATGGCGGTTCCGGTCCCGGCCGGGACGAAGGTCATCTCGTCGATCGAGGTCGCGCCCTTGTTCTCGCCGACGAACTTGAGGTGGGTCGGGGACAACTCTTCCAGGCGATACGCCAATTCGGTCTCGTGACCCTTGATCTCCGACACGTTGTGCCAGGTCGTGCCCACCATGACGGGACCGGGAGTCTGTTGGGTGCACTTCTTGGTTCCGGGATCCCACTGCTCGGCGTTGGCGAAGTCCTTGAGGTAGTCGACGACCACATCGATCGGCTTGGCCACCACAAACGTTCGTTCCACATCGATCACGATGAATTTCCTCCCTTGGAGGGTTATTCACGGGCCGATCCAGCGAGCGTGGGCCGGAGGCTCGTGCGAGCGATCGGCGCAGCTGTGGGAATTGGATACAGGACTGCAGGTCGTGAATAACCCGGTTACTGAAAAAGACATAGCTGACGTCATGGGAGTGCCCCGCGGCGACGGAATGAAACCCGGTCCGCCGCAGCGGCCGTCAGGCGCCGGCCGAACCGTAGCGGCCACCCTCACCCGATGCGGCGTTCCATTCCGACAACGGCGCGGGGTGGCGATGCCAATTGCTGCTGTCGGGGCCGGTCGGGCAGTTCCCGTCGGCCGTTCGCCCACAGCAGGGTGTCCCAGGGATCGGTATCGCGCGGTGCCCAGGGGAACAGCCGCTGCAGCACGGCCTGGCTCAGCACCTGGGACGGCTCGAACTCCAGGCCGAGCCCGCGGGCGGCATCCCAGGTGTGCACCAGCAATTCGTCGCATCCCATGGCCGCGAATCCGGAGGCGTCGGCCAAGCCGTCCGGATGCCAGCCGCGCTGACCGGGGTCAACCCCGTCGACGACGTGACCCAGCACCGAACTGAACGACGTGATCGTCCGGATGAGTTCCGCGGGCTCGATCCGACGATCGGACCTTGAGATCCATCGTGCTGAGCTCACGGTTGCCGGCCGACAGGTCGGTGGCGTACCAGAGCAGCACCTCGCTGACGTGAGCGACGACCTCCCGCACCGACCAGGTCATCTCCGGAATCGGTCGATCCCAGTCACGATCGACCGCCGACGTCAGGAAACTCGCGGCCGACCGCGCCGACTGCCACAGGTTCGAAGATCCATCCATGACGAACATTGTTAGTGTGCCTGCATGCCGCTGGACGCGATCTGGCACTCAGCCGACGCGGTGTCGCCATACTGAGCCGGCGATCAGGTCGCGAGCGCGACTGACCGCAGGGGGCGTGGTGAGCGAACTCGACGAGCCGGCACCCGTCACCGAGACAGCTACCCGCCTCAAGGTCCTCGACGGCCGCGAGCCGGCGCGGCCGGCAGGTCCACCAGAGCACCGGGTTCGACGTCGTCGTCGGGGTCGGCCTGGTCACCTACGGCATCGTGCATCTGCTGATCGCCTGGATCGCGGTGCGGATCGCCTGGACCGGGCGCGGCAACGACTCGCAGGACGCCGCGCTGGCCGCACTGGCCGAGACCGTCTACGGCGAGACGCTGCTGTGGATCACCACGGTCGGCCTGGCCGCGCTCACGCTGTGGCAGATCTTCGAGACGATCTGGCGCCGGGCGCCCGAGGAGGGCCGGCTCAACAAGGCGTTCGGCCGGACCGGTTCGCTGTTCAGCGCGGCGGCCTACCTGACCCTTGGCATCAGCGCCGCCAGGGTGGCGCTGGTCGGGCATGCCGCCCGGAACGGCCGGCGCACCGTCGACACCTCCACCGCTGCGGAGGAAATCGTGCTCCGGGTGCTCGCCGTGACCATCGGAGTAGTGCTGATCGTGGTCGCGGTCCGGGCGATCTACCGCGGCATCCGGCGCCGCTTCGTCGACGACCTGAAGGACTCCGTGTCGACGAAGGTGATCGTTCTCGGGCAGGCCGGCTTCATCGGGAAGGGCATCACCTTCGCGATCATCGGGGCGCTGATGATCGTCACGGGATTCGACGGGCGGACCGGCCCGCCCGGGCTGCAGGCCGTGCTGCGACTGCTGAATCTGTCCCCCGCCGGCGGGGTGCTGCTCGTGCTCAAGGCGATCGGCCTGGCGTTGTTCGGTGTGTACTGCTTCGCCTGGGCGGCCAACCGGCGGCGCTGAGCTCAGTCAGATTGCGCCCGCTCCTTCGTCGCGTGCGACTTAGTCGTTGTCCCAGTTGGCCGCGTTCTTCCGGCTGGGCTGGACCCTGGGCGGCTCCCCCGGCATCTTCGGGTACTCCGGCGGATAGGGCATGTCGCCCTGGCCGTGGTCCCGCTCGTCGCGCTCGGACATCTCGAGCAGCCGGTCCAGCGAGTAGGCCTCGGTGTTCACCGCGGCGTGCAGATCCCCGACCTCGGCGAACCGGGCCGGCATGGTGATCACGTCGAAGTCGTTCGGCACCACATCCGGTACCTCCTCCCAGCGCAGCGGCGCCGACACCCGCGCCCGGGAATTGGCCCGGACGGAATACGCGGAGGCGATCGTCCGGTCCCTGGCCATCTGGTTGAAGTCGATGAAGATCCGCTCGCCCGCGCTCCTCCTTCCACCAGTTCATCGTCACGTGCTCGGGCATCCGCCGTTCCAGCTCGCGGCCGAAGGCGATGACGGCACGCCGGGCCTGCACGAACGTCCAGCGCGGCTCGATCGGCACGTACACGTGCAGCCCGCGACCGCCGGAGGTCTTCGGATGACCATCCATCCCCAGTTCCTGCAGCAACGCCCGCGCGCTGTCCGGACACCCGGACCGCGTCGGAGAAGTCCGTCCCCGGCTGCGGATCGAGGTCGATCCGCAACTGGTCCGGCTGGTCGACGTTCGCGCGGCGGACCGGCCACGGGTGGAACGTCAGCGTGCCGAGGTTCGCGCAGTAGGCGACCACCGCGAGCTCGGTCGGGCAGATCTCGTCGGCGGTCCGGCCGCTGGGGAAGGTGATCGTCGCGGTCTGCACGTAGTCGGGGGCCCCCTGCGGAACCCGTTTCTGGTAGAACGCGTCGCCCCGGTTGTCCGCCCTGGTGGAGAGCTTCGCGCCCTCGAAGACCCCGCTCGGCCAGCGTTCCAGGGTGGTCGGCCGATCCCGCAGCGCGCCGAGGATGCCGTCGCCGACGGACAGGAAGTACTGCACCACATCGAGTTTGGTGATCCCGCGCTCGGCGAAATAGATCTTGTCCGGGTTGCTGACCCGGACGCTCCGCCCGCCCGCATCGAGCTCAACCGCCGGTGTCGTCCGCGCCATCCCCGCAACCTACCGGCCCGTCCGGTCCTTCGCCCGCACCCGCAGCGTGACGGCCCGGCAATCCTTACGCCGCCGTAAGGATCCGGCCGGGAACGCCGACGGCGGGTTCGTTGTTTACCAGGACATGACAATGAAGGGCATGAAGACCAACCAGACCTATGACGTACAGAAGTCCGATGACCAGTGGCGCGCCGAGCTGAGCCCGCAGGAGTACCGGGTGCTCCGCCAGGCCGGGACCGAGCGGCCGTTCTCCAGCTCCTACGAGACCGACAAGACCGTCGGCGTGTACCGCTGCCGGGGCTGTGGATCCGAGCTGTTCCGCAGCGAGCACAAGTTCGACGCGCACTGCGGGTGGCCGGCGTTCTACACCCCGCTGGCCAAGGATCGGGTCGAGCTGATCGAGGACCGTTCCTTCGGTTCGGTCCGCACGGAGGTGCGCTGCGCGAACTGCGGCTCGCACCTGGGCCATGTGTTCTCCGGGGAGGGCTACGGCACGCCGACCGATGACCGGTACTGCATCAACGGTGTGTCGCTGACGGTTGGAGCCGGCCGACAGCTGAGTTGCCCAGCGCCTGAGCTGCCCGGCGGCTGAGCTGCCCGGCGGCTGAGCTGCCCGGCGGCTGAGCTGCCCGGCGGCTGAGCTGCTCGGCCGCCGGCGGGCGGCGGGCGGCGCCAATGGCCCGCAGGCGGCAGGATGCCAGGAGGATTATTCACGGCCGATCCAGCGAGCGCGGGCCGAAGGCTCGTGCGAGCGATCGGCAGAGGTCAGGCGTTGGTGACAGGACTGCAGTTCGTGAATGACCCGATACGGAATCACACACGGTATGAACCGGAGACAATGGTGAGATGAGCCCGGCGGAGACCTACACCCATGGTCATCACGACAGCGTGCTGCGATCGCACCGGTGGCGCACCGCGGAGAACTCCGCCGGGTACCTCCTCCCGCACCTGGTCCCCGGCCAGCGGTTGCTCGACATCGGGTGCGGGCCTGGCACTATCACCCTGGATCTGGCGCGGTTGGTGGCTCCCGGGCAGACCATCGGCCTGGACCGGGAGGTAGCACCGCTGGTGTCCGCGCGCACGGCCGCGGTCGAGCAGCAGGTGCACAATGTCGGCTTCACCGTCGGCGACGTCTACCAACTGGATTTCCCGGACGACAGCTTCGACGTCGTGCACGCCCACCAGGTGCTGCAGCACCTCACCGATCCGGCGGCGGCGCTGCGGGAGATGGGCCGGGTGTGCAGGTCCGGCGGCTATCTCGCGGCCCGGGACGCGGACTACGCCGCGATGACCTGGTATCCGGCCAACCAGCGGCTCGATCGCTGGCTCGAGCTCTACCGCCGGGTTGCCCGGGACAACGGCGGCGAGCCGGACGCCGGTCGGCGGCTGCTGTCCTGGGCCCACGCCGCCGGATACTCGGAGGTGACCAGCACGGCGACGGTGTGGTGCTACTCGACCCCTGACGAACGCGCCTGGTGGGGTGGACTGTGGGCGGAACGGATCACCGAATCCGCCCTCGCCCACCAGGCTGTCGCGGCGGGATTCGCGGACAAGTCGGAGCTGGCCGACCTCGCGGCAGGCTGGCGGGAATGGGCGGCGCAGGACGACGGCTGGTTCGCCGTGCTGAATGCCGAGGTGCTCTGCCGGGTGGCGTGACCTGGAAAATTGTGGGTCGGCGTCAGTCCCCGAAGGTCCATCTGGTCTGGCTGTAGCCGCCCTTGGTGAAGCCGAAAGCCGTCACCGGCCGGACCTCGTAGACAACCGCGCGGCCGCCCCCGCCGAAGAAGGCGCCGTCCCGGACGTCGAAGTGCCATTGCCGTCCGTACTTCTGCACGTAGGCGTCGGCGATGCGGTGCAATTTGGCGTCGTCGCCGAGTTCCACAGCCACGCCCTCGATGACCAGATCCAGGCCCTGGTCCAGCTCGTTGCTGCCCGTGGTGAGCACAACATTCGCGTTGCTGGCCAGGTTCCGGGCCTTCCGTTCGCCCGGGCCGGTGCAGAAGTACGCGGCGCCGTCGTGCCACACCGCGATCAGCGGAGTGACGTGCGGCCGGCCGTCGGGCCGGACCGTGGACAGCCAGTAGATCTGCGCCTCATCCCAACGGGCGCGGGCCTGGTCCCAACCGGTCGCCGAGGCGTCCGGGTCGCTGTACCGCTCGTCCAGCTCGGTCCTCATGGTCATACCGTGCCTCCGGTTCTCTGCTGTTCAAGTTCGACCCTTGAGCCCGGCCGAGCTCATCGGTGACCGCCATGCTGGCCGACCAGGTCACCCGGCTGAGGCTCGCGCCAGCTGATCGAGCAACGCCGTGCTGGCCTTGATGATCTGCGCCGACGCTTCATCGCGGTCGATCGTGGGCTGCCCGTCGCCGGGTTGCTCGCCGTAGTCGGCGAAGAACGCGTGCACCCCGCCGTCGATCACCGTGAAGGTGGTGTCGGCCGGCAGGTTGGCCTTCGACTTTTCGATGTCGGCCGGGGTGGTCAGCCCGTCGTTGCTGCCGGAGATCGATGCGACCTGCAGGCGTTGTGGTCGATAGGTCGCCGTTCGGGTAGGACGCCCAGAGCAGCAACCCGGACACCGAGGCGGGGTTGTCGGCGGCGAAGGACGCCGCGCTCACCCCACCCAGCGAATGGCCGCCGACCGCCCAGGTGGTGATCTCCGGGTGATCGGCGATCGGGCCGGCGGCCTGACCGATCTGGGTGATCGCCAGGCCGAAGGGCTCCTTGAGGATCACCACCAGATAGCCGGCCTCGGCGATCGGGCGCAACAACGCGGCGTAGGCCCGGGAATCGACCCGGGCCCCGGGGGAGAAGACCAGACCCACCGTCGGCTGCTCGGTGCCGACCGGGGACAGTTCGATGGTCGTCGGGGTGTCGACGACGGACACGATCCCGTCGCTGTGCAGCGCGGCGAGCGCGTCGGGTCCGGCCTCGAAGGGGCGGAGCCAGCCGAGGAACCCGACCAGCAGCAGGACCATGACCGCGATCAGCACCCGGCCCGCCACCCGCCAGGCTCGACGGCGTCGCTCAGCCGGCCGCGCCAAACGGCCGCGGCGTGCCCTGGCCCTGCCTGGTTCGTCCGCCTGCCGTCGCGCTCGTCCGCCGCCCGCTCGTCCGCCTCCCAAGGGGGTCCGTTCGGTTCCGGGTCACGGCGCCACGGGTACAGCGCGAAGGCGATCAGCATCAGCCCGGCACCGACCGTCACCAGCAGCGTGGTCGGATAGGCCGGGTGACCGTTCCAGATCGCGTCCAACCGGCTGAACAGCGCCCACAGCGGGACGATGACGAGAACCAGGCCGATGCTCAGCCGGAACCAGCGACCGGACCCCATGGCTCCCCTTGACTGTGGGCGGACTCTGCCGCGACGTTGCGGCCCCGCCATCATCGGTCACCCCACTAGCGCCGGTAGCCGGTGGGGCGTCGATCCTCCCGGAACCGCGGGTTGGCGCCCAGCGGGTTGCGGGGCTTTCCGTCGTCGGTCGGCGTCGGGCCGGGCTGGCAGTTCGGGCAGTAGAACGCCGGGCGCTCCTTGAGCGGTGGCCCGATCGGCGCCACCCGAACCACGCTGCCGCAGCGTTGGCAGGGCCGGCCGGACCGGCCGTGCACCCAGGTTTCCAGCCCGCGACGCGGATTGCCGGTGGTGGTCGGGGCCGCCTGGGTGGCACCCCGAGCAACAGTCGCCGAGCCGTCGCGAGCAGCTCCGGCAGGTCGACCTCGGCGATCGGGGTCCACGGCGAGATCCGCTGCACGAACAGCGCCTCGGCCATGTACATGGTGCCGATGCCGGCAACGGTTGTTTGATCCAGCAGCGCGGCACCGATGTGCCGCCCGGGTTCGGCCGTCAGCCGGCGGATGGCCTCGGCGGCGCCGTCGGGGTTGAAGCCGTCGGCCATGATGTCCGGACCGAGGTGCCCGATGAGTGACGGCTCCGCGCCGGTCGGGATCAGGTCGAGCAGCCCCAGCCAAGTGCCGACAGCGGTCCATTCGACCCCGCCGAGTACGGCCCGCACGCTGGCCCGGTTCGGTGATGGCCACGGCTCGGCGTCCCTGGCGTGCACGTACCAGCGGCCCTCCATCCGCAGGTGCGAGCGCAGCGTCAGCGGAACGTCCGGGACGGTGGGCACTCTGGGCCGCGGGGCGTCCGGGTCGGCGGCGGCGAACCTGGTCAGGATCTGTTTGCCGTACGCGACGACCTCGGTCACCGTCCGCCCGGCGAGGTCGGCCTCGCCCAGCGTCGGCCAGCGCAGTTCGGCGCGGACCAACGCGCGCCCGGCCAGCGCCTGGTGCAGCCGCCGGGCCGTCCGCAGCACGGTGTCACCCTCGGGCATGTGGGATCCGGGTGCTCATCGGGCCGGGGCGCGCAGCCGCAGCCCGCGCGGGGTCATGCTGAAACCGGCGGCGGTCAGCGCGTCGATCACGGCACCGGCCGAGGTCAGCGCCTCCGCACCGTCGATCTTGGTGATGGTCAACGAGCCGATCCGCCCGGACCGAACCCGCTCGGACAACGCCTCCGCGGCCGCGGCCAGCAGCACCGGGTCCGAGGTGAACGACAGCAGCGAGCGACCGCCGCGTTCGGCGTACAACGCTGCCTCGCCGTCGACCAGCACGGTCAGCGCACCCGCCCGCCGGGCCGGCCGGTGCCGGTCCGCCGGGCCGCCGCTGCCGGCGGGCTCGTCGTCCGCGCGGAGTACGTCGTTCTTGCCGGCCGCGCCCGGCCAGGGCAGCGCAGCGCCGTACGGATTCGCCGGGTCGGCGGCGGCCAGCACCAGCCCGACCGGGACCTCCCGGTCCTCGCCGGGTCGCGGCGCGAACGCGCGCACCCGATCGACGGCGCCGGCCGAGGCGAACTGCGCCGCCCCGAGGCCCTCGACGAAGTACCCGCGGCGGATCCGGCCGGTCTCCTCCAGTGCGGACAACACCCGGTACACCCCGGCGAACCCGCCGACGGTGCCCTCGGCGACCACCGCGCCGCGGGTGACGATGCCGTGCCGGTCCAGCAGCACCTCGGCGGCGGCGTGCGTCCGCACCGTCGCGTCGGTCTCGGCACCCGGCGCCAGCGACCACCGGCCCACCACCGACGGCGGCACCGTGCGCCGGATGCCGGTGCTGGCGTCGCCCGCCGGCCGCCCCCGGTACCGACCGGAGGACAGCAGCGCGAGACCCGATGGGCTGCGCATCCGGGCCCGCGGCGCCGGCGTCCGGGACCGGTGGGTGGTGCGCCCGCCGATCAGCCTGGCCCGCAGCGGGGCGAGCGTGTCGCTGCTGACCAGGCCGGCGAAGACCAGGTCCCACAGGGCGTCAGCGATCGATGCGTCGTCGGCCTGCGCCGGCCCGGCAGATCCGCCGGCCACGGAACCGTTCACGACGATCGCGGCCACCGCGTCGGCCAGCGGCCGGAAGAAGAACGCGCCGCCGCCGCCGAGCACGTCGAGGATCGCCCGGTGCAGCTCACCGGACGGCACCACCGCGTCGGACTCCGGGAGCGGGATGGTCAGCGGGGCGGTCTCGGCCAGGTGCAGCGCGATCCAGCCGTCATCGCCGGCGAGCGATCCGTGACCGGTCCACAGCACCTCACCGGCCGTGGTCAACTCGTCGAGCATCGCCGGCAGGTACCCGGGGATCCGGGCCGGCAGCACCAGCGACTCCAGCGCGGAGGCCGGGATCAGCGCGCCGGCCAGCTGTTCCACCGCCCGCAGCAGGCCGTCGGTGCCGCGCAGCGCATCCGAACCGCGGAGCAGCCCGATGCCGTTCCAGGCCGGCAGGAACCGGGCCAGCGCCTGCTTCTCGACCGGCTCGACCTCGGCCCGCAGCGCCGCCAACGACCGGCGGCGGAGCAACCGCAGCACCTCGGCGTCGACGAACTCCGGGCCGCCGCCGGCCTCCCCGCCGCGGACCTGGATGGCTCCGAGCGGCCGGAACTCCCCCTCCGCCAGCCGCCCGGAAGAGGTCAACCGGCGCAGCGCGTCGGTGACCACGGCGACGCCGAGCCCGAACCGCGACGCCGGCTCGGCGGCGACGAACGGCCCGTGGGTGCGGGCGTACCGGCCGAGCAGCCGGCCGAGCGGGTCGTCGATCGAGGTCAGCAGCGACTCGGCGATGCCGGGCGGCAGTGCGGTGCCGAGGGCGTCCCGCAGGATCGGCGCGTCCGTCGGGTCGGCCCACATCACCTCACCGCCGATCCGCACCTCGATCACCCGGCGGGCCGACGCCGAGCTCCGTCAGCGCGGCGCCGACGTCGTCCACCGAGCTCCGCAGGTCGACCTCGGTGGTCGTCAGCGGACCGAGAATCCGCAGCAGATCGGCGATCTCGTCGGGGTTGCGGGCGCGCCGGCTCTCCGCGACCCGCTGCAGCTCGGACTCGATGTCGGCCAGCGAGTTCGGGTCCAGCAGGTCCCGCAGCGACAGCCCGTCGCCGTGCCCGAGCAGCTCGGCCAGCAGCGTCGGGTCGACGGTGAGGGCCGCCGCTCGCCGTTCCGCCAGCGGCGAGTCGCCCTCGTAGAGGAACTGCGCGACATAACCGAACAGCAGCGAGGAGGCGAACGGCGACGGCGACGGCGTGGTGACCTCGGCGATCCGCACGGTCCGGGCCTCCAGCTCGCGCATCAGGCCGACCAGGGCCGGCACGTCGAACACATCGGACAGGCACTCCCGGACCGCCTCGGCCACGATCGGGAACGACGGGTACGCCGAGGCCACCTCCAGCAGCTGGGTCGCCCGCTGGCGCTGCTGCCAGAGCGGCTGACGCTTACCGATCTGCCTGCGCGGCAACAGCAATGCCCGGGCCGCGCACTCCCGGAAGCGGGCCGCGAAGATCGCCGCGCCGCCGATCTCCGCGGTCACCTCGGCCTCCAGGGTCTGCGGGTCCAGCACCACGAAGTCGGCGAAATCCGGTGGACCGTTCTCGTATTCGACGTCCGGCAGCCGCAGCACGATGCCGTCGTCGGCGTGCATCGCGGCGACGTCGACGCCGTACCGCTCGCGCATCCGGGCGGCGATCACCAACGCCCACGGTGCGTGCACGGCCGCCCCGTACGGCGAGTGCAGCACGATCCGCCAATCGCCCAGCTCGTCGCGGAACCGTTCGATCACCAGGGTCTTCTCGTCGGGGACGACCCCGGTCGCGTTTTTCTGCTCGACCAGGTAGTCGACCAGGTTGCGCCGCGCGTACTCGTCCAGCCCGGCCGCGGTCAAGCCGTTCCTCGCGCGACCGCGGCCGGCGGCGCCGGAGATCTCCCGGACGAACTCGCCGTGCGCGCGGCCCAACTCGGCCGGCCGACCCAGGGTGTCGCCCTTCCAGAACGGCAACCGGCCGGGCAGCCCGGGCGCCGGCAGCACCAGCACCTGATCGCGGGTGATGTCGACGATCCGCCAGGAGCTGGAGCCGAGGGCGAACACGTCACCGACCCTGGACTCGTAGACCATCTCCTCGTCGAGCTCGCCGACCCGCCGGCCGGGCCCCTCGCCGCCGGCCAGGAACACCCCGTACAGCCCGCGGTCCGGGATCGTGCCGCCGGAGGTGACCGCCAGCCGCTGCGCGCCCGGCCGGCCGGTGAGCAGGCCGGTGGTCCGGTCCCAGGTCAGCCGCGGCCGGAGTTCGGCGAACTGCTCGCTCGGGTACCGCCCGGACAGCATGTCCAGCACGGTCTCCAGCGCGCCCCGGCCCAGCGCGGCGAACGGCGCCGACCGGCGCAGCAGTTCGAGCAGGTCGTCGACCGTGATCGGGTCCATCGCGCAGATCGCGACGATCTGCTGGGCCGCGATGTCCAGCGGATTGGCGATCACCGCCAGCGACTCGATCGCCCCGATCTGCATCCGGCCGGCGACGACGGCCGCGGAGATCAGGTCGCCGCGGAACTTCGGGAACATCACCCCGTGGCTCGGCGCGCCGACCTGGTGACCGGCCCGGCCGATCCGCTGCAGGCCGCTGGCCACCGACGGCGGCGATTCCACCTGGATCACCAGGTCGACGGCGCCCATGTCGATGCCCAGCTCCAGCGACGACGTCGCGACCACCGCGGGCAGCAGCCCGGTCTTCAGCTCGTCCTCGATCAGCGAGCGCTGCTCCCGGGAGACCGACCCGTGGTGCGCCTTGGCCAGCACGGCGGGGGCGCCGACGGCGGTGCCGGACTGGGCCATCACCTGGGCGGCCGGACCGGACCGTTCGGCCTCCGCCCGGAGCTGGACGGCCTCCAGCCGCTCGCCGTGGATCTCGTTCAGCCGCGCGGTCAGCCGCTCGGCGAGCCGGCGCGAGTTGGCGAACACGATCGTCGAGCGGTGCGACTCGATCAGATCGACGACCCGTTCCTCGACGTGCGGCCAGATCGAGGTCCGGGCGACCTCCCCGGCCGCCTTCCCGGTCAGGTCGCCGGTGGTGGTGCCCAGCGCGCTCATGTCCGGCACCGGCACGACGACGTCGACGTCGATCTGCTTGGTGGACGGCGGCTGCACCACCGTCACCGGGCGGCCGCCGGTCAGGAATCTGGCGACCTCCTCGACCGGCCGGACGGTGGCCGACAGCCCGATCCGTTGCGCCGGCCGGTCCAGCAACGCATCCAGCCGGTCGAGCGAGACCGCCAGGTGCGCACCGCGTTTGGTGCCGGCAACGGCGTGCACCTCGTCGATGATCACGGTCCGGACGCCGGTCAGCATCTCCCGGGCCCGGCTGGTCAGCAGCAGGAACAGCGACTCCGGCGTGGTGATCAGGATGTCCGCGCCGTCCCGGGCGAAGGCGCGCCGATCCCCGGACGGGGTGTCGCCGGATCGCACCGCGACCGAGATCTGCGGCGCGCTGACGCCGGCGCGGGCGGCGACGGCGCCGATCCCGGTCAGCGGGGACCGCAGGTTCCGTTCGACGTCGACGGCCAGCGCCTTCAGCGGCGACAGGTACAGCACGGTGCACCGCTGAGCGGCTGGTGCGGCGTCGGCCTCGGCGGCCCGGGAGACCAGATCGTCGATCGCCGACAGGAAGGCGGCCAGCGTCTTGCCGGACCCGGTCGGCGCGACCACCAGGGTGTGATCGCCCTTGCCGATGGCATCCCAGGCGCCGGCCTGGGCCGTGGTCGGTTCGGCGAACGCGGCGGTGAACCAGTCCCGGACCAGCGGGTCGAACCGGTCTCAGGGCAGCGGCGGGCCCGCCGTCGTCGACCGCCCCGGTGCTCATTCCGCCATTGTGCTTGCCGACCCCGACAGTCACTCATCAGCGGCAGATTCAGCCGGACAACGACGGCCCCGTCGTCGGCGTCGCGCGACGTGACGGCACCAGCGTGAAGGCCAGGCCGACGATCAGAATGGCGATCCCGGCGAAGACCCACGCCCCCACGTCGAATCCGGCGCCGGTGGCGGCCAACGGGGTCGTGGACGCCGACCCGATGAAGACCCTGCCGGCGTCGCCGGTGACGGCCTGCCACGCACAGATGTGAGTAGTCGGAGGCGGCGAAAGCAGCGGTGTCGCCCAACACCACACCGGTCAGCGCCAGCAGGACAACGCCCAGCGACTTCTTGATCACTAAATCCCCCTTGCGGACCATGCCGACTTCGCGATCATTGCGGCCGTCGGCTTGGTCATTGAAAGTGACCCGAACCCGCTCGAACTGTACAGCCCGCACAACAAACTCCCGCACATTTCCGATCCCGGTGAATTCACCGAGTTATCGCGCCGACCGCGCACAGTCAGTCAGGGCTGACATTTGCTGATGCAGCCGAGCATCAGCGCCACTTCCGGGAGTTATTCGGGAACGATGAGTGACGGCGTGTCCCGCCGAAGTGTCTCGCCGCGGAAGAACGCCGGGGCCTTGACCCGCCAGATGAACATGAACACCAGGCCGAGCAGGATCAGCCCGAGGCCGAGCACCAGGACGGTGCCGACCCCGAAGACGCTCGATCCGGAGTATTCCGGGCTGGCGCTGTCCCTGATGGTCACGAAGAACACGAACCAGAGCCCGAGACCGCCCAGCAACGGAAACAGGAATTTGAAGATGAAGTTGTAGAAGCTGGTGAACAGCTCTTTGCGGAAGTACCAGATGCAGCCGATCGCGGTCAGCCCGTAGTAGAAGCAGATCATCAGGCCGAGCGACAGGATGGTGTCGAAAAGCACCGACTCGGAGACGAAGGTCAGCACGGTGTAGAACGTGCCGGCGATGATGCCGGCCACGACGGTGCCGTACCCGGGGGTCAGGTACTTCGGGTGGATGCTGGCGAACCGGGCCGGCAGTGCCTTGTAGGACGCCATGCCCAGCATCGTCCGGGTGGACGGCAGGAACGTCGTCATCAGGCTGGCCGCCGACGACGCCAGCACGGCCAGGAACAGCAGGTTGTGCAACGGCGCGCCCATCACCGGTTCGGCGAGTGCGCCGAACACGTTGTCCTGGATGTCCGGGTTGGCCAGGCCGAGGCCCTCCTCGCCGACGCCGGCGTACATCAGGGTGGCCACCGAGACCAGCAGGTAGGTCAGCAGGATGGACACCACGCACAGCAGCGCGGCCCGTCCCGGGGTCTTGTCCGAGTCCTTGGATTCCTCGTTGACGGTGAGCGCGGTGTCCCAGCCCCAGAACGAGAAGATCGACGCCGACAGTCCGGCGACCAGCGCGCTGACCGTCAGCCCGGTGAACGGGTTGAACCAGTCCCAGGAGAACGGGATGCCGTCCGGATCGTCCGGCCCGCCGGCCTTGGCAAAGGCCATGATCACGAACAGCGCCAGCACCGCGAGCTGGAAGAAGACCAGGACGAACTGGACCTTCTCGGTGGTGGTGATCCCGCGGTAGGCAATGAAGGTGGCCAACACCAGGAACGCCAGGCAGGTCAGCACGTTGACCACCCTGTTCTGCCAGAGGTCGCCGAGATCGGGATTGTCGAAGACGCTGCCGAGCAGCTGATAGAGGAACTGGACGCCGATTCCGGCCAGGTTCGCCAGCACGATGATCGTCGCGATCACCGCCACCCAGCCGCCCATCCACCCGACGTACGGCCCGAACGCGCGGGTCGTCCAGGTGAACGAGGTGCCGCAGTCCGGATCGACCCGGTTGAACTCGCGGTAGGCATAGGCGGCGAAGAACATCGGCAGGAACCCGGCGATGAAGATGATCGGCATCTTCACCCCGGCCACCGCGACGACCAGCCCGATGGTCGCGGTGAGCGCATAGGCCGGGGCGACGCTGGAAATGCCCAGCACCGTGCCGCCGAGGAGTCCGACGGATCCCTCGGCAAGTCCCTTTTCGACCTGCGGATGGTGATGTCCGTCGGGCGACCCGTGCGGGTCGTCGCCGTCACCGATGTGCCTCGCCGAGCCTTCAACAGTCATGAGCATCCTCGCCGACCTCGAAGGAAGTGGCTCATTCGCCGGGCTCACAGTAAATCCACTGGGTTGCCCTTGGATAGAGAAGGTCTTTGCAGCGTGGGTCATTGCCGGGGCGCGGTTCTTCCGTTCGCTGTCGGCAAATCCGCTTGTGAGTGAGTCCTCACTCAGCTAGCCTGCCCATCGTGACCCCACCATCGTCCAGAGCCACCCCACTGCCGCCGGACCAGCGCAGGGCCGCGATCATCGCTGCCGCGATCCCGCTGGTCTGCGATCACGGTTCCGCCGTCACCACCCGGGAGATCGCCGAGGCCGCCGGCATTGCCGAGGGCACCATCTTCCGGGTGTTCCCGGACAAGGACGCCGTGATCAACGCGGTCGTCACCGCCGTGCTCGACCCTGCCCCCTACGTCGCCGAGCTGCGCCTGATCGACCCGTTCGACCCGTTGGAACAGATCCTGACCCAGGCCGTCGACGCCATGCGGCGCCGGCTGGACAGCGTCTGGCAGATCATGTGGATGCTCCGGGTCACCGGCCCGCCCGGGAACGAGCGGGACACGTCGAAGTTCGTGGTCGTCAGCGCCAATACCGGGCCCGGCGGCGACACCGGGGCCACCGCCGCGACCGGACCTGACCGAGGCCACCAACACCCTCGCCGCCCTGCTGGAGCCGCACGGCGACCAGTTGCGACTGACACCGCTCGAGGCCGCACGGATCTTCCGGCTGGTCACCTTCTCCAGCGCCCACCCGACCATCACCGACGGGCAGCGGCTGTCCACCGCGGAGATCGTCGAGCTGCTGCTGCACGGCATCAGCGCCCGCGAGCCAACAACCGGCGCGACCCACCGCTGAGAAAACCAGTTCCGATCGGTCTGATGCAGCGGCAGACTCACCCCCCGGACCCTCTCCCCGCATCCGCCGCGATTCCCGACACGAATCCCTGCAGCACGAACCAGTCGGAGCCCCGTGATGTTGATTCCCCTGCTACGCAAGTACCTGGTGGCCTACCGCGGCCCGCTGACCGCCGTGGTGATCTTCCAGCTGATCGGCACCATCGCCTCGCTGTACCTGCCGGCGCTGAACGCCGAGATCATCGACGACGGGGTGGCCAAGGGCGACACCCAATTCATCATGTCCACCGGCATGGTGATGCTGGTGATCACCGTGCTGCAGATCGTCTGCACGATCATCGCCGTCTACTTCGGCGCCCGCACCGCGATGGGCTTCGGCCGGGACGTCCGGGCGGCGCTGTTCCACCAGGTCGGCAGCTTCTCCGACCGGGAGATGGCCAAGTTCGGCGCACCGACCCTGATCACCCGCAACACCAACGACGTGCACACAGGTGCAGATGCTGGTGCTGATGACCTGCACCCTGCTGGTGGCCGCGCCGATCATGTGCATCGGCGGCATCTTCATGGCGCTGAAGACCGACCTCGGGCTGGCCTGGCTGCTGCTGATCAGCGTGCCGGTGCTGGTGATCGCGATCGGCCTGATCGTGACCCGGATGATCCCGCAGTTCCGGATGATGCAGACCCGGATCGACGTGGTCAACCGGGTGCTGCGCGAGCAGATCACCGGCATCCGGGTGGTCCGGGCGTTCGTCCGGGAGCCGTTGGAGACCCGCCGGTTCGCCGACGCCAACCAGCAACTCACCGACACCGCGGTGCGCGCCGGCCGGCTGATGGCGCTGATGTTCCCGACCGTCATGCTGGTGCTGAACGCCTCCAGCGTCGCCGTGCTGTGGTTCGGCGGGCACCGGGTGAACGACGGCGACATCGAGATCGGCGCCCTGATCGCCTTCCTCAACTACCTGATGCAGATCCTGTTCTCGGTGATGATGGCGACCTTCATGGCCGTCATGGTGCCGCGCGCGGCGGTCAGCGCCGACCGGATCACCGAGGTGCTGGACACCGACTCGTCGGTGGTCCCGCCCAGCAAGCCGGTCTCGCCGCAGACCAACACCGGGCTCGTCGAGCTCGACGCGGTCGAGTTCAGCTACCCGGGTGCCAGCGAGCCGGTGCTGCGGGACATCACCCTGAAGGCCCGGCCGGGGACCACAACGGCGATCATCGGATCGACCGGCGCCGGCAAGACCACCCTGCTCTCGCTGATCCCCCGGCTGTTCGACGCCACCGGCGGCACGGTCGCCGTCGACGGGGTGAACGTCCGCGACTTCGATCCCGAGACTCTCTGGGACCGGATCGGACTGGTGCCGCAGAAGCCGTTCCTGTTCACCGGGACGGTGGCCTCCAACCTGCGCTACGGCAACCCGGACGCCACCGACGAGCAGCTCTGGACCGCGCTGACCATCGCGCAGGCCAGGGATTTCGTCGCGGCCATGCCCGACGGCCTCGATTCGGCCATCACCCAGGGCGGCTCCAACGTGTCCGGCGGCCAGCGGCAACGGCTGGCGATCGCCAGGGCGCTGGTCGCGGAGCCGAACATCTACCTGTTCGACGACTCGTTCTCGGCACTGGACCTGGCCACCGACGCTCGGTTGCGAGCGGCGCTGAAGCCGGTGACCGCGGACCGGACGGTGATCATCGTGGCGCAGCGGGTGTCCACCATCGCCGACGCCGACCAGATCGTGGTGCTGGAGGACGGCCGGATCGTCGGCGTCGGCACCCACGCCGAACTGCTCGAGACCAGCCCGACCTTCGTCGAGATCGTGCAGTCCCAACTCGCCGCGGAGGTGTCGGCATGAGCGAGCGCCAGCGAACGAATCATCGAACAGCAGGCCATCAGTCCGCGAGGAACGAGCGGGAGTGATGGCATGACGACCCCAGCAACCAAGCCGGGGGCTGCCCCGGAACGGCCCAAGTTTGCGCCACCACCCGGCGCCCGGCGCGGTCCGGGCGGCGGCGGCCCGTTCGGCGGCGGCATGGGCATGCCCGCCGAGAAGTCGCTGAACTTCGGGCCGTCGGCGAAACGGCTGCTGCGCCGGATGAACCCCGAGCGGCTCGGCCTGATCATGGTCATCGCGCTCGGCGTGATCAGCGTCGTGCTGTCCGTGCTCGGGCCGAAGATCCTGGGCAACGCCACCAACATCATCTTCGACGGCGTGGTCAGCAAGCAGCTGCCGGCCGGCATCACCCAGCAGCAGGCGATCGACGGCGCCCGCGCCGCCGGCAACGACCAGCTGGCGAACATGCTGTCGGCGATGACGCTGACGCCCGGCCAGGGCATCGACTTCACCGAACTCGGCCGGGTGCTGATGATGGTGCTGGTGCTGTACGTGTTCGCGTCGGTGTTCGCCTACCTGCAGGGCTACCTGCTCAACGGCATCGTGCAGCGCACCATCCTCAAGCTCCGCGCCGAGGTCGAGGACAAGCTGAACAGCCTGCCGCTGCGCTACCTGGACAAGCACCAGCGCGGTGAGGTGCTCAGCCGGGTCACCAACGACATCGACAACATCTCGCAGACCCTGCAGCAGACGCTGTCCCAGACGCTGACCTCGCTGCTCACCGTCGTCGGGGTGCTGGTGATGATGGTGATCATCTCGCCGGTGCTGGCGATCGTGGCGCTGATCGCCATCCCGTTGTCGCTGCTCGTGACGACGATGGTCGCCAAGCGTTCACAGCCGAAGTTCATCGCGCAGTGGCGCAGCACCGGCGAGCTCAACGCCAGGGTCGAGGAGACCTTCACCGGGCACAGCCTGGTCAAGGTGTTCGGCCGGCAGAAGGACGCGGAGAAGGCGTTCGAGGACAAGAACGCCGAGCTCTACCAATCATCGTTCGGCGCACAGTTCCTGTCCGGGATGATCATGCCGTCGATGATGTTCATCGGAAACCTCACCTACGTGGTGATCGCGGTTGTCGGTGGCCTGTTCGTGGCGTCCGGCAGCATGTCGCTCGGCGACGTGCAGGCGTTCATCCAGTACTCCCGGCAGTTCACCCAGCCGCTCACCCAGCTGGCGTCGATGGCGAACGTCCTGCAGTCCGGGGTGGCGTCCGCGGAACGGGTCTTCGAGTTCCTCGACGCCGACGAGCAGTCCCCCGATCCGGCCGATCCGGAGCGGGTGCAGACCCCGCGCGGCCGGGTCGAGTTCACCGACGTCGCCTTCCGCTACGAGCCGGAGACGCCGCTGATCGACGACCTGTCGCTGGTGGCGGCGCCCGGCCAGACGGTCGCCATCGTCGGACCGACCGGCGCCGGCAAGACCACCCTGGTCAACCTGATCATGCGGTTCTACGAGATCGACTCCGGCCGGATCACCCTGGACGGCGTCGACATCTCCCGGTTGACCCGGGCCGACCTGCGCTCGCGGATCGGCATGGTGCTGCAGGACACCTGGCTGTTCGCCGGCACCATCCGGGACAACATCGCCTACGGCCGCCCGGACGCCACCGAGGAGGAGATCCTGGCCGCCGCCCGGGCGACCTACGTCGACCGGTTCGTGCACTCGCTGCCCGACGGATACGACACGCTGATCGACGACGAGGGCAGCAACATCAGCGCCGGCGAGAAGCAGTTGCTCACCATCGCCAGGGCGTTCCTGGCCGATCCGGCGCTGTTGATCCTGGACGAGGCGACCAGTTCGGTGGACACCCGGACCGAGGTGCTGGTCCAGCACGCGATGGCGGCGCTGCGCCAGGACCGGACGAGTTTCGTCATCGCACACCGGCTTTCCACGATCAGGGATGCCGATCTGATCCTGGTGATGAAGTCCGGCGCGATCGTCGAGCAGGGCACCCACAACGAACTGCTGGAGGCCGGCGGCGCGTACGCCGACCTCTACAACGCGCAGTTCGCCGGGGCCATCGTCGACGCCTGACGGGAACTTGAAGCCGAGCACCGCGGTCGCCCGAACGTGATCTTGGCGACTGCGGTGCCGGCGTGCGGCCAGGCACCCGTACAGTCGTAGGTGACGGCCTCGTCCTGAGGTCTGTCGAGGTCGCTGCTGTGAACGCCAACGTAGGCGTTCCGATTCTCCGCACGGTGTCACGGACATCGCGAGTGGGCCAGCATCACGGCCAACCGCTGTCCGACCCGATTGGAACCTCGCTACTTCATGAGCACCTCTTCTTCTTCAGCTGCCGCGCGCCCGCAGATCGACTGCGCGGCCGCCCCGATCAGACCGTCCGGCCGCCGGCCGTGACGATGCCTTCACCACCGGCGTCTTCTCCGTCGGCGCCTTCTCCTCCAGCATCCGGCAGGGCGGCGGCCAGCCGTCCGCCGGCCGTCCCGCGTCGTCCCGATCGGCCGACCGGCTGAACCGGACCAGCGAAGCACCCGCCGCGCAGGGCCGCTCCACCCGGAGCGGCGAGGGCCGTCGTCGCCGCCAGGGTGGCACCGAGAATTCCAACCGGCCGCAGCCTGCCCGCCAGCCCAGCGCCCGGCAGTCGCCGCCGACTCAGCCGTCCGGCGGCGCCAGTCACCTCGAACAACACCGCCTTTCCCGTTGCCGCAGAACGCGTTCAGACCACCCCCGGGCATGCCGCGGCGAGCTTCGCCGAGCTGGGCGTGCCGGCCTCGTTGCTGCCGGTGCTGACCAAACTCGGAGCGGTGACGCCGTTCCCGATCCAGGAGGCGACGCTGCCGGCCACCCTGGCCGGCCGGGACGTGCTGGGCCGCGGCAAGACCGGCTCCGGCAAGACCATCGCGTTCGCCATCCCGCTGGTCACCAGGCTGACCGGCGGCCGCCGCGTCGCGGGAAAGCCACGCGGCCTGATCCTGCTGCCCACCCGTGAGCTCGCGCTGCAGGTGGCGCGGACCGTCGAACCGCTCGCCGCGGCCGCCGGCCTGCGCACCGTGGTCATCTTCGGCGGCGTCGGCTACGG
This sequence comes from uncultured Actinomycetota bacterium, assembly GCA_963695045.1. Classification (GTDB taxonomy): domain Bacteria; phylum Actinomycetota; class Actinomycetes; order Mycobacteriales; family Nakamurellaceae; genus Nakamurella. Next base: position 38,465 of record CAVOFW010000008.1, on the reverse strand, counting down.
CAACCAGACCGCCGCGCTGCGCAGCGGCGTCGACATCGTCATCGCCTGCCCCGGCCGGCTCGAGGACCTGGTCAACCAGCGGGCCTGCGACCTGAGCAGCCGTCGAGGTCACCGTGCTCGACGAGGCCGACCACATGGCCGACCTCGGGTTCCTGCCGGTCGTCCGGCGACTGCTGCGCACCACCCCGGCCAGGGGTCAGCGGCTGCTGTTCTCCGCCACCCTGGACAACGGCATCTCGGTGCTGGTCAAGGAATTCCTCACCGACCCGATCCTGCATGCCGTCGACGACGCGAACTCGCCGATCGAGTCGATGGCGCATCACGTCTTCGCGGTCAGCCTCGAGAACCGCCCGCAGGTGATCCGCGAACTCGCCGCCGGCGGCGGACGTCGGATGCTGTTCACCAGGACCAAGCACAGCGCCAAGAAGTGGGCGGCAGCGCTGTCCAAGCAGGGCATTCCCGCCGTCGATCTGCACGGCAACCTGTCGCAGAACGCCCGGGAGCGCAACCTCGCCGCGTTCTCCTCGGGCAGCGCGAAGGTGTTGGTGGCCACCGACATCGCGGCCCGCGGCATTCACGTCGATGACGTCGAACTGGTCGTGCACCTGGACCCGCCGACCGAGCACAAGGCGTACCTGCACCGCTCCGGCCGGACCGCACGGGCCGGTGCCGGCGGCACGGTGATCACCGTCATGCTGCCGGATCAGGCGGCCGACCTGCGCAAGCTGATGAAGCAGGCGGGCATCACCGCGTCGACGACGCAGGTGTCGCCCGGGCACCCGGCGATCGCCCAGATCGCCGGCTGAGCAGGCCGTCGCACTGCTCAGTGGGACGGACGTTGGCTTCGACACCCCACGGGCATATCGTGGGCGGCAGTACACGTCGCCCCGGTCCCCGGTGACATTCGTCGTTGTGGAGTGCCATCCGGAGGTCCGAGATGATCGATCCATTGGGTGCCGTGGATGCGCCGCGGCCGTATCTCGTGACTCCGACCGTCCGCCAGCTGATGTCACCGCCGCAACCCGGCATCGACCAGTTCGAGACGGTGATGTCGGCGGCCCGGCGGATGCGGGCGTCGGGAGCGGTGTCCCTCCCGGTCAGCGATGAACGAGGGTTGTTCCTCGGCATGCTGTCCGACCGGGACATCGTCGAGCGGTGCGCCGCCGACGGGCACGATCCACGCGCCGTGACGGTCGGATCCCTGCTGGACGGCCAGCAACAGGTCGTCGACCCCGATCGCGCCGCCGACCCGACGGTGCTGGCGATGATCGTTCGACAGCCGCTCGCCGAATTGCCGGTGATCGAAAACGGAGTCCTGGTCGGGATGATCAGCGTCGCTGACGTTGCCGTTCCGATGGTCGACGGCATGGCCTCCGATAGCGACCTCGACGGATTCTGGCCGACCGATCTGGTGGTGACCGGCGGCGAGTCGTGACTTGCTACGGCATCACCATCAGTTGTCGATCGGAGCCTCCAACGGCTCGAAAAACGCCGCGACGTCGGCGTCCGTGACCTCATCGAGCGCCGCCGGGTTCCACCGCGGCTGCCGGTCCTTGTCGATGATCCGCGCGCGGATCCCCTCTTGCAGATCCGGATGCCGCAGGAACCGGTTGCCGACCCGAAAGTCCTGATCCAGCACCTCATCCAGGGACAGCGTCGCCGCCCGGCGGATCGCGACCAGCGTGACCTTCAGCGCCGTCGGCGCCATCTTCGCCAACACCTGCGCGGTCTGCCCGGCCGCCGGCTCCGGACGTGCCCTGAGCGCAGCGATGATCGTCTGGACGTCGTCGCCGGCGTAGCACTCGTCGATCCAGGACCGTTGACCTGCGAGCTCGCCGACCGGAGCCCGCTGCCCGCCCAGGTCCGGCACCGTCCCGCCGCGCAATTGCTCGGTCAGTCGGGCCAACCCGGCGGCCGGGACGAAATGGTCGGCCAGCCCGGCCGCGATCGCATCGGCCGGCCCGAGCCGGGCGCCGGTGAGGGCGGCGTGCGTGCCCACCTCGCCCGGCGAACGCGACAACAGGTAGAGCCCACCGACATCCGGGCTCAGCCCGATGGCCGTCTCCGGCATGCCGACCTGCGAGGATTCGGTGACGATCCGGACCCGGCAATGGGCGGAGATCCCGACCCCGCCACCAAGGGTGATGCCGGTCATGTACGAGACGATCGGTTTCGGGTAGTGCCCGAGGGTCGAGTTCATCCGGTACTCGTCCGTCCAGAACTCCGCCGGCGCGGGCGCCGTGCCGGTCAGTCCCTCGTACAGCAACCGGATGTCGCCGCCGGCGCACAGGCCCCGATCACCGGCACCGTCGATCAGCACCACCGCGATCCGCGGATCGTCGACCCAGGACGCCAACGCGACCTGCACGGCGTGAATCATCTCGAGAGTCAGCGCATTGATGTGCCGCGGGCGGTTCAAGGTGATGTGACCGAGGTAGTTCTCCACGCGAATGAGCACTGGGTCGGCGGCGGATCCGGTCACGGGCGCAACGGTATAGGTCGGCCCGCAGCTCGGGCATTCGGATGATTCCTGCAGGGCGGACGGCGGTCTCGGGCCCGGCCCTGCCGGCCGCCCGAGACCGTATCGTGATCATGAAGATGCGACGTGACCTGCGCAAACGGCATTGACGCAAAGACACTGCAGCTTTCGAGATGCGGATCATGGCGATAGTGGAAAGCTCTGCTGGAGCCAGCGTTGGTGAAAGGGGAACCCCATGGGTGAGCACGGCGCGTCTTTCAGCGGTGAATCCATCTATGACGACACCGACGAGGGCAGCGGTGTTGTCCGAATAGCGTCGGTCGCGGCGCTCGGTGGGTTCCTGTTCGGGTACGACAGTGCCGTCATCAACGGCGCGGTCGCGGCGATCAACGAACAGTTCGGCACGGACGCCGCGGAGCTGGGCTTCGCGGTGGCCTCCGCGCTGCTCGGCGCGGCGGCCGGCGCGCTGATCGCCGGCCGGATCGCCGACCACATCGGCCGGCTGATGGTGATGCGGATCGCCGCGATCCTGTTCTTCATCAGCGCCATCGGCACCGGTCTGTCGCCCAACGTGTGGTGGTTGGTGCTGTTCCGGGTGGTCGGCGGCCTTGGTGTCGGCATCGCCTCGGTGATCGCGCCCGCCTACATCGCCGAGATCGCACCGGCCAAACTCCGCGGCCGGCTGGGCTCCCTGCAGCAGCTCGCGATCGTCACCGGCATCTTCATCTCGTTCCTGGTCGACTACGTCATCGCGTCGTGGGCCGGCAGCGCGAGTGCGGACTTCTGGTTCGGGCTGGAGGCCTGGCGCTGGATGTTCATCGCCATGGTGATCCCGGCGATCATCTACGGGTTGCTGGCGCTGACCATTCCCGAGTCGCCGCGATACCTGATCGCCAAGCACCGGGTGCCGGAGGCGAAGGCGATCCTCAGTGGCCTGTTGGGGCCGGTCAACATCGACGCCAAGGTCGAGAAGATCCGGCTGTCGATGGAGCGGGAGAAGGAGCCGTCCTGGCAGGACCTGAAGGTGCCGGCGACCGGCAAGATCGCCACCATCGTCTGGATCGGCCTTGCACTGTCGGTCTTCCAGCAGTTCGTCGGCATCAACGTGATCTTCTACTACTCGAACGTGCTCTGGCAGGCCGTCGGGTTCGACGAGAGCCAGTCGTTCGTCATCTCGCTGATCGGCGCCACCATCAACGTGCTGACCACGCTGATCGCCATCGCGACGATCGACCGGATCGGCCGAAAACCGTTGCTGATCATCGGGTCGATCGGCATGACGATCACCCTCGGCACCATGGCCATCATCTTCGGCAGCGCTTCGGCGTGCACCACCGTCAACAGCCTGTGCACGCAGCAGAACATCACCGACAAGACCCCCGACCTGACCACCGCGGTCTTCGGCAGCTCCTCCGGCACCATCGCGCTGATCGCCGCCAACCTGTTCGTGGTCGCGTTCGGCATGTCCTGGGGGCCGGTCGTCTGGGTGCTGCTCGGCGAGATGTTCCCGAACCGGATGCGCGCCGCGGCGCTGTCCCTGGCCGCGGGCGGCCAGTGGGTCGCCAACTGGATCGTCACGGTCAGCTTCCCGACGCTCAAGGACATCGGGCTCGGCCTGGCCTACGGCCTGTACGCCGGGTTCGCGTTGCTCTCGTTCTTCTTCGTCTGGAAATTCATCGAGGAGACGAAGGGCAAGCAGTTGGAGGACATGCACTCCTGAGGCGGTATGCCGGATATCGAATTGCCACAGATGCACCTTCCCGAGCTCGGGGAAGGTGCATCTGTGGCAGATGGGCAGTGCATCACTCGGCGCAGAGCGTTACTCGGAGGTGATCGCCCGCAGCACGTCCATCCGGGCCGCCCGCCGTGCCGGCCAGACGGCGGCCAGCACGCCGACGACGGCCGCCAGCAGCACGAAGATCAGCAGCTGCGTCGCCGGCACACTCAGCACCTTGATGCCCTGGCCGGAGATGGCCCGCTGCAGGCTGATCCCGAAGATCAACCCGAGACCGATGCCCAGCACCGCACCGAGCACCGAGATCGCGACCGACTCGAGACGGATCATCGTGCGCAGCTGACGGCGGCTCATGCCGACCGCGCGGAGCAGCCCCACCTCCCGGGTCCGTTCGATCACCGACAGGGCCAGCGTGTTGACGATGCCGAGCACCGCGATGATCACGGCCAGCCCGAGCAGGGCGTAGATGATGCCCAACAGCTGATCGACCGGGGCTCGCTGATCGGCGGCGAACTGGTCCTGATCCTTGGCGGTCACGGTCGGCAGGTCGGCCAGCACGCCGTCGATGCCCGACAGCACGGCCGCCGGGTCGGCGCCCGCGGCGCGTTTGACGTAGACGGTCGAGTCGACCGGCGCGACGCCGCCGGCCTCGCAGTGCCGCCAGCGGCAGCACGATGTCGCCGCCGATGAAGTTGCTGCGCCCGATGATCCCGGCGATCGGCAGCTCGGCCGGACCGGTCGGGCAGGCCGACGGTGACGACATCACCGACCTTCCAGCCCTCTGACGTGGCCCGGTCGGACACCACGAGCAGGCCGTCGTCGCCGGTGTCCAGCGACCCGGATTCCACGGTGAGCGTGATCATCCGGCTCATCGCCTGGGCGTCGAACGCCGAGACGAAGGTCTGCTGGCCACCGATCTGGGCCGCGCCGAACCGGAACGGAACCGCGTCGCTGACCCCAGTCGACGGCCGCGATCTGCGGCGCGATGGCCGCCGAGAACGGCGCCTGGACGGCGTTCGACACGATGTAGTCGGCCTTCAGGTCCGTCTTCACCAGGTCGTCGACGCTGGACTTCGTCGACTGCCCGAGGATGGCCATGGTGGTGACCAGCGCGAGCCCGATCATCAGCGCCGACGCGGTCGCCGCGGTCCGTCGCGGGTTGCGCCGGGCGTTCTCCTTGGCCAGCACTCCGACGGTGCCGAAGACCCGGGGATACCCACCCGCGATGACGGCCACGATCGGCCGGCTGATCACCGGACTGAGCAACGCGACCCCGATGAAGACGGCCAGCACGCCGCCGCCCAGCGGTTGCAGGCCGCCGTCGAAGGCCAGCGCCCAGATCATCAGGCCGGCCCCGACGACGGTCAGCGCGGCGCCGCCGATCAGCCGCCGCCGCATCGACGATTCGGGGATGGAGACGTCGTCGCGCATGGCCGCGACGGGCGGCACCTTGGCCGCCTTGCGGGCCGGCAGGTACGCCGCGAGCAGCGTCACCAGCACACCGACCGCGTAGGCGGCGATCGCGGTGCGGGGCGCGAAGACCAGGCCGGCCTGGCCGAGGTCGAGGCCGATCGCGCCGAACAGTGCCTTGAGCCCGGCGGCGAGCGCGAAGCCCAGCGCCAGCCCGACGGTGGACCCGACCAGGCCGACCACCAGCGCCTCCAGCAGCACGGATCGGGTGACCTGCCCCTTGGATGCGCCGAGCGCCCGGAACAGCGCCAGTTCCCTGGTCCGCTGCGCGACGATGATCGAGAAGGTGTTCAGGATCAGGAAGGTGCCGACGACCAGCGCGACGGCCGCGAACACCAGCAGGAACGTGGTGATGAACGACAACCCCTGCTGCAGCTGGTTCTGGTTCTCGGTGGCGATCTGGTCGCCGTCGAGCGCCTCGAAGCCGGCCGGCAGCGCCGCGTTCGACCTCGTCCCGCAGCGCTTCGTTCGACAGCGAGCCGTCACCGGTGACATCGACGACGTTGAAGACATCCTGGCCGCCCAGGTAGAGCGCCTGCGCGGTCGGGGTGTCGAACAGGGCCAGCGTGGCGCCGATCAGGTTGCCCGTCTCGCCGAACTTGACCGTGCCGACCAGGGTGGCGGTCAGCGACGGCTGTTCGCCCGAGGTGACCAGCGGAACGGTGTCGCCGAGCTGGTACCCGCCGGTGGCGGCGGACTTGTCGTCGATCACCACCTCGTCGGGACCGGCCGGCGCGCGGCCGCTGCTGATGCTGACGATCGGGGTCCCGTCCGACGCCGGCGCGTCGCTGAAGTTGCCGCCGATGCCCGGCGCGCCGCCGCCGCTGCCGAGGACCTTGCCGTCGGTGCCGATGATGTAGGTGCCCTGGTCGCTGACGGTGCCGTCGACGCGCTGCACGCCGTCCAGGCCGGTCAGCTCATCGACGATCGCGGCCGGCACGGTCCGGGTGTCGGCGCCGGTGAACCCACCGGCGGCCGCGGCCGCCGACTTGGGCGGGGCGGACGGTGACGTCCGGTGCGGTCTGCCGGAACAGCTCGGTGAAGCTGCTGTTCAGGGTGTCGGTGAAGACGAAGGTGCCGGCCACGAAGGCGACCCCGAGGACGATGGCGAAGGCGCTCATCCCCATCCGGAGCTTGTGGGCCAGCAGGCTTTTCAGGGTGGCGCGGAACATCTCAGGACACCGGTGCCGCGTGCGCGGCGGCGTGGGCGTCGAAGCTCTTCATCCGGTCGAGCACCCGTTCGGACGTCGGGTCGAGCATCTCGTCGACGATCCGCCCGTCGGCCAGGAACAGCACCCGGTCCGCGTATCCGGCGGCGTTCGGGTCGTGGGTCACCATGACGACGGTCTGCCCGAACTCCCGCACCGAGCCCTGCAGGAAGCCGAGCACCTCGGCGCCGGAGACCGAATCCAGGTTGCCGGTCGGTTCGTCGGCGAACACGATGTCCGGCCGCCCGGCCAGCGCCCTGGCGCAGGCGACGCGCTGCTGCTGCCCGCCGGACAGCTGGCTGGGCTTGTGGGTCAGCCGATCGCCCAGGCCAACGGTCTTGATCACGGTGTCCAGCCATTGCTGGTCGGGCTTGCGACCGGCGATATCCATCGGCAGCGTGATGTTCTCGATCGCGGTGAGCGTCGGGACCAGGTTGAACGACTGGAACACGAACCCGATCCGGTCCCGCCGGATCCGGGTGAGCTCCTTGTCGCCGAGCGTGGTGAGGTCGGCGTCGCCGACGAACACCTGGCCGGACGTGGCGTCGTCGAGCGCGGCCAGGCAGTGCATCAGGGTCGACTTGCCGGAGCCGGACGGTCCCATGATGGCGGTGAACTGCCCCGGCCAGAACTCGACGTTCACCCCGTCGAGGGCGGCGACCTGGGTGTCGCCGGAGCCGTAGACCTTGCGCAGGTCGACGGCTCTTGCGGCGGGCGGACTTCCGGCTGATGGGATGTTCGGCGTCGGCGGCGTGGCGGTGGCGATCTCGTCCTGGTCGGGCGCGGCATGCGTCATCGTGGGCTCTCCTGCATTGGGGTTACGAATGACGGTAAGGCACCCAGAGCACAGGATCATCCGGTTTGTCCCTGAGATGGTCAGGGGTCACCCTGTGTATCAGGGGCGCCGCCGGTCAGGCGCAACCGCCCGGGCCATCGCCACAACGGCCCCGCGCGTCGCCACAACCGCGCCGAGCGTCGCCACAACGGCAGGAGGGTCTCCACAACGTCGCGCACGTTGTGGTGTCGCGACCCACGTTGTGGCGACGTCGAGCAGGTTGTGGCGACGGGCGGGGGCAGGCGAGGATCAGCTCCGCTGGCCGAAGGTGCCCTCTTCGCTGATCCGCTTGTTGAGCTCGGCCAGGTAGTCGTCCTCGTCGAAGTCCAGTGACACCTCTTGCCCGGTCCAGCTGGACAGGTGGATCGCGTTGGCCAGCCGGACGCCGTTGATCCCGTCCGAGCCGGGCGCCAGCAGCGGGGTGCCGTCCAGGATGTTGGCCGCGAAGTTCTGCAGAACGCCCGAATGCTGCGCGCCCCAGGCGGAGTCGAACTCGATGACCTCCTGGGTGTACAGCTCCTCGGTGTTGAACTGGCCGGTGAAGAGCTTGCGCACGTCGGCGGCGTCCATGCCGTCGCTGATCTCCCGCTCCGGCTTCACCAGCCGGGTCACCGTCGCGATCTTGCTGCCTTCGACGACGATCTTGCCCTGGTCACCGAGGATCTCGAACCGGTCGGTGCCCACCAGATCGTGGGTCGCCGTGACGAACACCCCGGTGGCGCCGTCCCCGTAGTCAACGACGGCGGTGACCTCGTCCTCGACGGCGATGTTCCGCCGGAACCCGTACGCGACCTTGGCGTACACGGACTTCGGGACCCCGCAGATCCACTGCAACAGGTCGAGCTGGTGCGGCGCCTGGTTGACCAGCACGCCGCCACCCTCGCCGCCCCAGGTCGCGCGCCACGCGCTCTGGTCGTAATAGCCCTGCGGCCGCCACCAGGTGGTGATGATCCAGTTCGTCCGGCGGATCTTGCCGATCTCGCCGTTGTCGACGATGTCCTTGATCTTGATGTAGAGCGGGTTGTTCCGTTGGTTGAACATGATGCCGAAGGTGAGCTCGGGCTTGGTCGCGGCAAAGTCGTTGAGCGCCTTGACCTGCTTGGTGTACACGCCGGCCGGCTTCTCCACCAGGGCGTGCACGTCACGGGCCAGGGCGTTGATGCCGATCTCGGGATGCAGGTAATGCGGGACGCAGGTGACGACGGCGTCCACGGTGCCGCTGTCCAGCAGCTGGATGTAGTCAGTGAAGAACGGCACGCTGTAGTCGGCGTCGACGACCGCGGCCTTGGCCGGATCGGAGTCCGCGATCGCGCCGATCTCCATGTTCGGCACCAGGCCTTCGCTGATGAATTTCGCGTACATGGATCCCTGCGCGCCGAGTCCGATGATCCCGAGGCGCACCTTGTTGGTCATAGAGCGTTTCTCCTTGCGGTGGCGGGTGAAGTCGTGCGGTGCCATCTGCGGACGGCACCAGCAGATGTCATTACGGCAGACCGACGGCTCGTCGCTGCAACCGATTGCCAGATGTTGTTCGGGCGGCCGGAGGAATGGTCAGGCAACTCATGGCAACCGATTGCCACTGTGGTGGGGCTGGGCACATGGTGTGGCTACACATTTTCATGAACATTCATGAAACATCATGTCCCCCGTGAAAGGCCACCCATGAAGGTTAGTTTCAGATCGGTCATCGGATACGGCGCCGGCGATGCCGCCAACAACCTCGCATTCAGCCTGAGCACCACCTTCCTGTTGCTGTACTACACCGACGTCATCGGCCTGCCGGCCGCAGCGATCGGCACGATGTTCCTCGTGGTTCGGCTCTGGGACGCGTTCGCGGACCTGTTCGCCGGCCGGATGGTCGACCGCACCATGACCCGCTGGGGGAAGTTCCGGCCCTTCATCCTGTTCGGGTCGGTCCCGCTGCTGGTGATGAGCCTGCTCACCTTCTACGTCCCGCAGGGTTGGGACGGCGGCGCGCAGCTGCTCTATGCCTACCTGACCTACGCCGTCCTCGGCCTGGTCTACTCGTTGGTCAACGTGCCCTACGGATCGCTGGCGACCGCGATGACGCAGGTCTCCCGCGAACGGGCCAAGCTGGCTGTCGCCCGCGGCCTCGGCGCCAGCCTCGCCGGGCTGGGGCTGACGTTCCTGATCGCTCCGCGCATTGCCGCCGTCACGGGGGACAAGACCCTGTCCGCGGTCGACCGGGCCGATCAGTTGCAGTCGATCTTCTTCCAGACCACGCTGCTGTTCGTGGCCGTCGGATTCGGGCTGTACTTCCTGACCTTCCTGTGGTGCCGGGAGACCGTCGTCCGGATCGAACCCAGGGTCGGCATCAAGGACACCTTCCGGACGCTGAAGACCAACAAGCCACTCGGCATTCTCTGTGCGTCGAGCTTCTTCTACCTGATCGGGCTGTTCGCGGTGGGCGGCGCCACCGCGTTCTATGCCATCTATGTGCTCGGCTCGGCGACGTACATCATCTGGATCACCCTGGTGACGTTCCTGGTCCAGCTGGCCACCGCGCCCTTCGTGCCGATGCTGGTCGCCCGCTTCGGCAAGAAGAACCTGTTCCAGTTCTGTGGCCTGTTCACCGTGGTCGGCGGCGTTGGCCTGTTCTTCATCCCCGGAAACCTGCTGCTGCTGGCCCTGGTCCTGATCGGCATCAAGGCCTTCGGCGTGCAGCTGATCAACACCCTGATGTTCGCGCTGGAGGCAGACACCGTCGAGTACGGCGAATGGAAGACCGGGCAGCGCACCGAGGGCGCCACGTACGCGATCTTCTCCTTCACCCGCAAGATCACCCAGTCGATCGGCGGCGCGCTCGGCGCATTCGCCCTGGCCCTCGGCGGGTACATCACCAAGCTCGACGCCGGCCAGGTCCAGCCGGACGGCGCCATCACCGCCATCAAGGCGTCGATGGGTCTGGTGCCGGCCGCGGCCGCCATCTTGGCCATGCTCGCCTTCATCGCCTACCCGCTGACCGAGAAGAAGTACCGGGACATCGTCGCGGAGAACGACAACCGCAAGAGGGCCATTCTGCAGAAGGAAAACTTCGCCACCGTGCCGATCCCGTCGGGCATCGGCTGACCGCCCCGCACTCGCACAACCATTGACATCAATCAAGAATGAAAGGCATGACCATGGTCGACCTGTCCGCGAAGCCGTTCCACCTCGACGAGGAGGCGATCGACTGGGTGCACGACACCATCGCGTCCATGACGCTGCCGGAGAAGATCGGCCAGCTGTTCATCAATCACAACAACTCCTACAGCGAGGATTACCTGGACGACGTGCTGGAGAACTATCACGTCGGCGGCATGCGGTACCGGTCCGGCGACGCGGCGGAGATCCAGGCGCACGCCCGCTACGCCCAGTCGAAATCGAAGGTGCCGTTGCTGATCGCGTCCAACCCGGAGATGGGCGGCTTCGGCAGCAGCAACGACGGCACCTTCGTCTGCACCCACCTGCAGGCCGGCTCCCATCCGGACGCCTCGATCGCCCGCGACATGGGCGACGTGGCCGGCGCGGAATGCCATGCCATCGGCTGCAACTGGGCGTTCGCGCCGATCGTGGACATCCACTACAACTGGCGCAACACGGTGATCTCCACCAGGTCCTTCGGCAATACCCCGGACGTGGTGATCGAGCGGGCGAAGGAATACTTCGACGGGATCAGCGCGCACAACATGGTCTGCGCCATGAAGCATTTCCCCGGCGACGGCATCGACGAACGCGATCAGCACGTGGTCACCTCGTACAACACGCTGCCGGTCGACGAATGGGACCGGACGTACGGCCGGGTGTACCGGGAAATGATCGACTACGGCGTTCAATCCATCATGGTCGGGCATATCGGCGCCCCGGAACTGTCCCGCAAATACCGGCCGGGAATTCAGGACGCCGAGATCAAGCCGGCCACCCTGTCCCCGGAACTGCTGCAGGATCTGCTCCGCGGCGAACTCGGTTTCAACGGCCTGATCCTCACCGACGCCTCCCAGATGATCGGGTTGACCCAGGCCATGAAACGCCGTGACCTGGTGCCCGCCACCATCGCGGCGGGCTGCGACATGTTCCTGTTCTTCCGCAACCCGGCCGAGGATTTCCAGTACATGATGGACGGCTATCTGGGCGGGGTGATCACCGAACAACGTCTGCAGGACGCCCTGGAACGCATCCTGGCGCTGAAGGCCTCCCTTGGCCTGCATCGCATCCCACGCGCCGACGTGGTGCCCGACCCCGAGGCGCTCGCCGTCGTCGGCAGCGAGCGGCACCACGAGATCGCGGCCGCGATCGCCGACAAGACCGTCACCCTGCTCAAGGACACCCAGAAGAACCTGCCGCATCACCCCGCAGACCCACCCCCGGGTCCGGCTGTACGGGATTTCGGGCGGCCGGGATTTCACCCGCACCGACCCGTTGGGGTACCTGGACACCGTCCGGCAGGAACTGGAGGCGGTCGGATTCGAGGTGCACGTGTTCAAGACCGCGGAGCAACGGCAGGCCGATGGCGACAGCGAGGCGAACTTCATGGCCGTCATCGCCGAGGAGGGCACCGGCGACTACGCCGACAAGTACGACGCCGCCTTCATTTTCGCCAACGTGAAGGGCTTCGCCCAGGAGGCCGCGATCCGGATCAAGTGGTCGACCCCGATGGCCGCGGAGATCCCCTGGTACGCAACGGAGGTCCCGACGGTGTTCGTCTCGCTCACGCAGCCGAACCACCTGATCGACGTGCCGATGGTGCGGACCGCGATCAACGCGCACGCCGACACCCGGGAGGCGATCCACGCGACCGTGCAGAAGATCATCGGCAAGTCGGAATTTCAGGGCACGTTCAACGACAACGTGTTCTGCGATTCGTTCGACACCCGGCTGTAGGGCCGTTGAATTGCGCCTGACGACTTCGTCGCGGGCGTTAGCCGGGCACGTTGCGTTCGATCTCGGCCAGCCAGACGGCGGCGTTCCCGTCCGACGGCGCCCGCCAATCTCCCCGCGGGGAGAGCGAGCCGCCCGCGGACACCTTGGGCCCGTTGGGCATCGCCGAGCGTTTGAACTGGCTGAACCCGAAGAACCGGCCGACGAAGACCACCAGCCATTTCCGGATGGCCGGCAGGTCGTAGGCGCGGCGGCGTTCCGGCGGGAAACCCGTTGGCCAGCCGCCGCTGGAGACGTCGCCCCAGGCGTGCAGGGCCAGGAAGGCGATCTTCGACGGCCGGAACCCGTACCGCAGCGTGTAGAACAGGTTGAAATCCTGCAGTTCGTACGGGCCGATGGATTTCTCCGTGCTCTGCGGCACCTCGCCCTCCTTCACCGGGATCAATTCCGGGGAGATCTCGGTGTTCAGGATGGCCAGCAGGATCTCGTCGACCCGCTCGGAGAAGTCGTCCAGACCGCTGACCCAGCGGATCAGGTGCTGGATCAGCGTCTTGGGCACCCCCGCGTTGACGTTGTAGTGCGACATCTGGTCGCCGACCCCGTAGGTGCTCCAGCCCAGCGCCAGCTCCGACAGGTCTCCGGTGCCCAGCACGATCCCGTGGTGGTGGTTGGCGAGCCGGAACAGGTAGTCGGTGCGCAGTCCCGCCTGCACGTTCTCGAAGGTGACGTCGTAGACCTCCTCGCCGCGCCCGAAGGGATGATCCAGGTCGGCCAGCATCTGCCTGGCCGCGGGCCGGATGTCCAGCTCAGCGGCGGTCACCTCGAGCGCCCGCATCAGCGCCCAGGCGTTGGCCTTGGTGGAGCTGCCGGTCGCGAAGCCCGGCATGGTGAATGCCAGGATGTTGGTCCGCGGCAGGCCGAGCAGGTCCATCGCCCGGGCCGCGACGATCAGCGCGTGGGTGGAATCGAGCCCACCGGACACCCCGATCACCACGCGCTCGGTCCTGATCGCCCGCAGCCGCTGGACGAGCCCGTCGACCTGGATGTTGTAGGCCTCGAACGCGTCCTGCGCCAGCCGTTGCGGGTCGGCGGGGACGAACGGGAACCGCTCGATCGGCCGGAGCAGGCCGAGGTCGTCATCGGGCGGGTTGAGGGTGAACTCCACGGTGCGGTAGTTCGCGCCCCCGACGGCCCGGCGATTGTCCTCGAAGGTGCCCTGCCTGGCCCGTTCCTGCCGGAGCAGGTCGAGGTCGACGTCGGCGATGGTCAGCTGCGGTTCGTCGGCGAAGCGCCGGCCCTGCGCCAGCGCGGCGCCGTTCTCGAAGATGCTGGTCTGCCCGTCCCAGCTCAGGTCGGTAGTCGACTCGCCATGCCCGGCCGCCGCGTACAGGTACGCCGCCAGGCAACGCAACGACTGCGATCGGCACAGCACGCTGCGGGTGCCGGCCCGGCCGATGGTGATCGGGCTACCGGAGAGGTTCGCCAGCACCGTCGCGCCGGCCAGGGCCAGCCCGCTGGACGGCGGCACCGGCACGAACATGTCCTCGCAGATCTCCACCCCGACGGTTAGGCCCGCGACATCCGTTGCGGCAAAGAGGAGATCGGTGCCGAACGGCGCCGTTCGACCGGCAACCGTGATCTCCAGGCCGTTGATGCCGTGACCGGAGGCGAACTGTCGGCGTTCGTAGAACTCGCGGTAATTCGGCAGGTGCAGCTTGGGCACCACGCCGAGCACCTCGCCGCGGTGAATCAGCACGGCGGTGTTGAACAGCCGGTTCTGCTGACGCAGCGGAGCGCCGACGATCAGCACGGTCAGCAGGTCGGTGGACGCCTCGACCAGCCGGCGGAGTCCTTCGTGCACCGCGTCGAGGAGCGCGTCCTGACCCAGCAGGTCGTCAATGGCATAGCCGGTGAGCGCCAGTTCCGGGAAGAGCGCGACCGCCACGCCCTGATCGGAGCAGCGCCGCGCGACGTCGACGATGCCGTCCGCGTTGCGGACCGGGTCGGCAATGTGCACGTTGCTGGTGCAGGCCGCGACGCGCGCGAAACCGTGCGCGTACAGCGAGTGGAACGTCATCGCGGCCTCTCTTCTTGCGCCGGTAGCCTCGCCTGGGATGAGGACGCGCATCCCCATCCCAGGCGAGCAACGGTAGCCCGGACTAGATCATCCGCGGTGCGCCCTCGTCTATTGCGCTTGGGCTTCCGGCGAGCCGTGCTGGGAGACCAGCACGCGTGGTCGCTGACCGACGGCGATCTGCCGTCGGTCAGTCATCACGAGTTCCTCGATTGTTGCTGACAAAGGGCGTTCAGCCCAGCCAGCCGTGCCCGGACTTCACGATGGCGTCGGTGGACAGGCCGTACTTGTCGTGCAGGGTGGGCAGGGCGCCGGTGCCGAGGAACATTCGTCCGGCAGCCCGACGCGGCGGATGGTCGGGACCGTCCGGGTCCCCTCGCCGAACATCAAACTGGACGCGACGGCGTCGGCGAGACCGCCGATGATGGTGTGGTTTTCCAGGGTGACGACCAGTCGTCCACCGCCGCGCGGCCGGCGCGCCGGCCGATGCGCCGCGTTGTCCAGGGGTTTGATCGTCGGCACGTGGGTGACGGCCACATCGACCCCATCGGCTTCGAGCTTCTCCGCAGCAGGGCGCCTGGTTCCCCGAACTGTTCAACGCCAACACCCGCTCCTCCGGCGCCTCCATCGTCTACCAGTTCTCCGCCGTCGTCTCCGGTTTCACCCCCTTCATCGTCACCCTCCTCTACGCCAACTTCGGCTGGGTCGGCGCCGCCACCCTCTTCCTCGTCTACGTCCGCTCCGCTGAACGGAACACCCAGCGGGACAACCGCATCGCCCGCGCCACAGCCATCTGCCGGGAGCGCCCGGCCGGACGGCGTTCGTCCAGACCGGCGCTATTCGGGCTGGAGGACGAAGTCCAGGATGGCCGTTTGCCCGGCGGTCACGATCACCTGTCGGGTTTGCGTCGCGAACCGCGGAGCGGTGACGGTGATGTCCCACGTCCCAGGTGTGAGTGCCCAGAAGTAGCGGCCGTCATTCCCGGTGATGCCGGCCAATGGGGTGACGGGCGCGGAAGAATCTGCGGCCGCACGCTCCACACTTGCCATCACCACCGGGGTGCGATCCGCGCCGGTCACGACGCCGCCGACCCCGGTATCGGACACTGTCGGGCCGGTGGGTGTGTCCGCGATGTTGCCGCTGGTCGATGCGTCCTGCACGTTGACGGGGCCTCCTTGTGCGCAACCGGACAAGAGCATCACAGCGACCGCCGTCAGACAGCAGAGCCGGCGGTTGACCATGGTTATTCTGCTGGCGAGCTTGCCATTCATTTGTTGATCCTGAACGTTGAGGTCGACTCTGCGATCCGGTGATCCGGTGTTCGGGAAATCAGTCCGGCGGATCTGTGTCGACGAAAGGGTTGCCCCCGGACCGTTTGATCCGGGGGCCCTTCGCGCGATAAATGTCCGACCAGTCGGGAACAGAAAAGCGAGTTCGGCCGCCTTTGCCCAGACTCGCTAGAGGAGCCTGGCCGAATTGAACAAGGACTGGGCCTCGGCGCCGTAATACGGGCCGTACATGTGGCCCGAGTTGGCCAGCGGTCCGCTGACGTATTTGTAGCTGTTGTGGCTGTTCACGAAGCCAAGACCGGTGGTGCCGGAGAGGTTGATCAACCATCCGCCGCCGCTGGACCCGCCGGTCATGTTGCAGGAAATGCGCATCGTGAGCGGGCCAGGACGGCTGGTCGGGTTGTCATTGGCGAGCCGCCCGGAGACACACAGCTTCTGGTCGAAGCCGTTGAACGGCGCGGCCTGCGGGTAGCCGAAGTCGCGCCAGGTCTGGGTACGGGACGCGTTGAAGGTGGTGCCTTGCCCACCGAGTCGGTTCGCAATGTGCTGCCCGCCGAGAGTGTTCAGGACCGCGTAGCCGAGATCCTGCTTGAAGTTGCCGAAGTTGTGCCACTCCGTCCGGGCGGTCAGCCGCCGGGCGGTCCACTTACCGAACGGGAAGCAGCCGGCGGTGGTCCGGCATCCGGTGGCGGCGGACGAGTACCCCGGAACGAAGATCCAGTTGGTGAAGAATCTGCCGGCGCCGTTGCTGACGCAATGCCCGGCCGTGTCCACCATGTCCTTGTTCGTGCTGTTGACCACGGTGCCGGAGCAGACGAAATTGCTGGCGCCATCGCTGAAGAAGACCTTGCCGTTCAACCGATCCGGCAGGTTGGTGTACGGTCGCGCAACGCTGGTCGCGGCCAACGGTTGGGGGCCGGTCGGGGCCGGGAGCGTGCCCGCTGTCGGGTTGACCGACACCGGCGGGCCCGTTGGGGCGGGAGCGGCGGCCGCCGCGGTGACCGGCGGCGTCGGAGCGGCCAGGTCGGCCGGTATCGCGGACGCCATTCTCGCCGGCGTCCAATAGTCGGCGGCGCTCAACGCGGACAGCGCTTCGATCGGCGAGGACACGACATTGGGTGACGGCGGTGGAGCGGCCTGCGCCTGCGCCGGTACCGCCACGGCCGCGAAGGCGACGGCGCCGGTGAATACGGCGACGAACGTACGCCGCGTGTGGGTCGATGTTGGTAAACGCATAGGGCGATCTCCTGGGGTGCGGCCCAGCCGTTGCACGGCGGGTGATCAATTCCCCCTCTGCGCGATACGCGGAGGGTGCATGGAACGCGGAAACTCATAGCGGAGCAGGTGGATGACATCGACCGGATCGGACATTAAGGGGTAATTCAGTCTCTGTCCAGAGGTTTTCAACAGAACCCCTCTTTAGGGTTTTACCGCATTCATGAGAAATTTTGTCTACACCCAATACAAGGGGTGTGCGTGTTCGGCGGACCACCCGGATCCGGCGACCGACACCGAACGGTTGGACCCACAAATGCATATGTCACTACGACACTGGAAATGACCCGGTGATGCCCCCGGCAGCTGTCAATGCGGGATAATCCACCCGTTTCATTGCTCGGCCCCTTATCAACGGTCGAGCACCGCCCGGATGAGGTCGATGAGAAGGTGCAGAGTTGGGCCTGGCACCCATTCGGGTGTTGACGGCAATCGAGAGCCGTGCGTGAATGCAACGGCGAGCGGCCGATGAGTCCTGCGCCGGCCGGTGGTCTGACCCTCCCAGTGAGCCGACCGGCTCCGACCGAGGAGGGAATCACCATGGGAGCAGTGGTCGCGCAGGCGTCGATGTCACTGGACGGCTACATCGCCAAGACGGACAACAGCATCGGACGGCTCTTCGACTGGTACCAAGCCGGCGATGTCGAGGTGCCGACCGCGACGCCCGACATCACCTTCCACCTCACGCCGGTCAGCGCCGCCTACTGGCGGGAGTGGACCGCGGGTCTCGGTGTACTGGTCTGTGGCCGGACGTTGTTCGACGTCACCGACGGCTGGGGAGGGCGGCACACGATGGACGCACCGGTCGTTGTGGTCACCCACAGTGTGCCGACGCGATGGGTGCGAGACCACCCGGATGCACCCTTTGAGTTCGTGACCGACGGCGTGGCCGCCGCCATTGCCCGCGCTCAGACGATCGCCGGTGACAGGACGGTCGCGGTCGCTGCCGGGACGATCGCCGCCCAGTGCCTGCAGCTTGGGCTGCTCGATGTGGTGGCGATCGACCTGGTGCCGGTGGTGATGGGCGGTGGGCGACCGTTCTTTCCGGGCCTCTCGATCGACGACATCGCAGTGGGCGACCCGGATATATGCGTTCCGAGCGCGCGGGTGACCCATCTGCGGATCCCCGTCTCCAAGCGCGAAGCCCGCTGACGCTCAGCCCACCGCGGGGACCAACGGACGTCCGCGTTGTTGCGCCTCCCCGTGGATCAACTCAGCTCAGGCGCCTTCCTGCACCTGGTAGATCTCGTCGGCGACCAACCCGTGGGCCTCGCGGTGGACGGTCGCCGCACTATCGGCGTCCGGCGCGTCGACCAGGCAGAAGATCTTGCCGTTGCTTTCGTCGACCCAGTACCGCAGGTAGTGGACGCCATGGGCGTCCTGGCATTTCAGGTCGGCCGCGTGGGCGTTGGCGACGTCGGCGAGGGCGAGCTTCTCGCCAATGGTGTGCACATCCATGAACAGTGGCACGCGAACTCCTTCGGTGGGTGTGTGCTGACCACTTCAGGAAAACGCCCAGCCGCGCCCGCGACATCGGGAGTCCTGCCTATGTTGGGGACATCGTTCCCAGACATGCGAGCGGCGGCCGCGCGCCCGTGACCGGGTCGGCACGCCGAGCTTGCGAAGGACGGCCGAGACATGATGCCCGACGGTGCGTTCGGAAAGGGTCAGCAGCTTCGCGATCTCCGCGTCGGACAGACCCTCCACCAGACAACCCAGGACGTCGAGCTCCCGTGCGGTCAAACCGGCAGGGTTGGTTCGGGCGAAGGCGCGAGGTCCGCGGGGCACGGGCAGTCCGCGCCGCCCGAGATCGCGCCGGACGGCCTGGGCCGATGGCCGGTGCTTCGAGGCGGAGCATGGCGGCAACCGCTTCGGCCCTCTGAGCCGGGTCGCCGGAAGTCAGCGCGAGCGCGGCCCAGAACGGCCGGCCGATAGCGACCCAGGCATCGCTGGCCTCCCGCGCCCGGCCGTCCCGCATCAGCGCGAACGGCTCGGGCAGCTTCGAACGGCAGTTCGTCCACCGCTCCGCCAAGTGCCCGCCAAAAGGCCAGTTCGGCCAACAGCCACGGCTCCTGCCCCGCGGCGGCGTAGGAGGCCCACACCTCATCGGTGAGCGCGACGATGTCGGTGACCCGTCCGGTCGGTCCACGCCGCCTCGGCCTGCAGCAGGGCGACCGGCAGAATCCGCTGCGGCTCCGCGGTGCCTCTGGCCATGGCGTGCGATTCGGCCAGTTGCGCCTGCGCTTCTGGGTCGCCTCGCCTGAGCGCGGCTTGGCCGGTGACCAGCAACGCGTGGATACGGCCGACGAGGGAGAGGTGCGGGTGCTGTAGGAGCTGTTCCGCGAGGCGCACGGCGGCGGTGGTGTTGCCCTGTTCCAGCAGCACCCCGGCCAGCCAAGCCCGCATATACAGCGACCAGGAGTCGAGATCTCTTGCCTCGCAATAGGACAACCCGGCGCGGAAGGTCTGCTCGGCGTCGGCAAGCATGCGCATCTTCGCCTGAAGGCTTCCAAGGTTGGTCCACGCCCGGGCAGCGTGTTCCTCCAGACCATCAGCGAGCGCAATGGCCAACGACTCGCCGAGCCGGGCCTGTCCGGCGATCAGGTCGCCCTCGCCCAGCAGTGCGGTACCGATGTTGTTCAGCGCGTGCGATTCCACCTCGCGGTTGCCCGCTGCGCGCGCCTCGTGCAGGGCCCGCTCGCCCCACGTGATCGCCTCCTGCGCCGGGCCGGCCAGCATCCGCAGCTGGGACATGTTGCTGTAGGCCATGGCCAGGTCCGCGCCCGTGCCGAGCGGCTCGAGCGTTCGAACGGCAGCAAGGGCGTACCGCTGCGCGTCCGCGTTCCGACCGAGAAACCATGACAGCCGGGAAAGCCACCGCTGACCAACGCCCAGCCGACGCGCATCACCCGCCGCCTCGTGCACGGCGACGGCGCCCAGGCGAAGTTCGAGCGACTCAGCGTGCTGAGAAATCAGGTAACACTCGTAGGAGAGCCGCTCCAAGAGGTCGGCCCTGGCCGATGGATCCAGCGCGTCGCCGTGACTGCAGCGCCGTCCGTAGGTGCTCGGCGGCCTCCCGATGAGAACCCAGCCGAGCAGCCAGTTCTGCGGCCCGGGGTGAATGCAGGACCACGGCGTCGGCATCCGCGCAGCCGACGGCGTGCTGCGCCAAGCGGCGATGGTCCGTGCTGCCGGCGCTCGTCAACCAGGCAAGGACCTGACGATGCAGATCCGCCCGATGTGCCGGCGGCATGCTGTCCAGGATCGCTTGGCGGGCCAATTCGTGCCGGAACGCGACCGACGTCCCCCGATCAAGCAGCATCCCGCTACGCACGCACTCGTCCGGAGCCGCCGGCGACTGTCCCGAAACCGCCATGACGACACCGATCTCGGCCATCGGCCCGACGACAGCGGCGGCGTCCAAGGCTTGGCGGGCAGCCACGGTCAACCGTCCGGCCCGGGCGGCCACCGCGTCGCGGACCGTTGCCGGAATGGCCGCGGTGCGCGCGGCGAGGACCTCCGTGACGAAGAACGGGTTTCCGTCGGTGCTGCGATGCAACGCGGCGACGTCGACGTCGCGGTCGGCGTCCCGGGCGAGCTCGGCTATTGCCGCCGCGGTGAGCAATGGCAACTGCATCCTGCGCACGCCGACAGCTGTCGCGAGATCACCCATGACGGCGGCCAGCGGGTGCGGGCTGGTGACTTCGTCATCGCGGAACGTCGCGACCACCAGCACGGGCTGGCCGTCCATGCGCCGCCCGAGGTAACGGATGAGGTCCAGCGTGGCTTCGTCGGCCCAATGGACGTCCTCCAGCAACAGCACCGTCGGTGTCCGGCCAAGTGCCCCCCGCACCTGCGGAAACAGCAATGCGCGACGCACGTCGGGGTCCGTGAGCGCGGCCCACACGCCCAACGCATCCGCCACGTCGATCAACGGACCCAACGCCCGTGGCGTCGCCCCGGTGTCGCAGGAGCCGACCAGAAACCTGCCGCGACCGGCGGCGCGTTTGGCAAACTCCAACCCGACAGCAGTCTTCCCGGCGCCGCCCTCACCACCGAGGAAGACGAACCGACCATGGCCGTCGAGGGCATCAGCCCAGAACGAGCCCAATGCGGCCAGTTCGGCGTCCCGCTCGAGCAGCCGCGCCGCCTGGGCGTGAGTCACGGCCGCATTCGGAGTGGGCATCGACGCCCCTCGGGTTCGGGCACCCTCATACTGATCGCCCCAAAATACTTGTCCGACCTTGCCACCCCAGGATCTTCGCAGGTTTGACTGGGGGTGCGGGCTGGGGTCTGACGATCCAGCTCCGATGTCGGCGCAGACTCGCCCCGCCGGGGGCAGTAGTGCTTCGATCAGGCTGGAAACGACTGCGCGTACACGTCTTTGACGATCGCCAGCGACTTGGCCGCTTCCGCTGGGCTGATCCAGAACGGTTCCGGGTCGCCGAGCCGGTCGTAGAAGTCCCGGATCAGCAGCTCGTGCGACACCCCCCAGTACGACCTGCCACCGGAGGCCGCCCGGCGCTCGGGCACCACCTCGACCCGGCCGTCGGAATAGCTGACGGTCAGGTCACCGCGCAGGCTCAGGGTCGCCCGCTCCGTCGTGATGTCCAAGGTCACCGGTGCGTTCACCGTGTTCGCCACCGTCGCGTAGAACACCGATCGGGCCCCGTTCGCGTGCTGCAAGACCATCTCGGCGGTGTCCTCCACCTCGATCACGTCCTTGAGCAGATGGGTAGCGGCGTGCCCGCGGACCCGGGTGACCGGCCCGACCAGCCATTGCACGAGGTCGACGGTGTGGATCGCCTGGTTCATCAGCAGCCCGCCGCCGCTGGTCGACCAGCGACCCCGCCACGGCCGGTCCCGGTAGTACTCGGCGGTGCGATGCCACATCACGGTCGCGGCGGCCCCGGTAACCTCCCCGATTTCACCCGAGGTCAGCAGCCGGTGCATCGCCGCAACGCCTGCGTTGTAACGATTCTGGAAGCACACGGCAATCTTGGCGGGGTTCCGCTCGGCCGCCTCGATCAGCAGCTGCCCGTCCTTGACGGTGTCCGCCAGCGGCTTTTCGGTGATGACGTGAACGCCTCGTTCGAGGCAGTCGATGGCCACCTGGACGTGCTGGTCGTGCGGCGTGCAGATGTGCACCACATCCGGGCGGATCCTGTCCAGCAGCTGGCGGTGGTCGGCGAACCCGGGCACGGCAAGGGCTCCAGCGGCGGCGGCCAGTCGATCGGGATCGGTATCGCAGACCGCCACCAGCTCGATGCCGTCGAGCGCGGCGATCGCCTCGAGGTGAACCGCCGAAACATCCCCGCATCCGATCAGCGCCGCCGTTGTCACGTCCTGTGCTCCCGAATCAGATCTGCGCGAAGTCGAGGGCGTCGCTCGCCCAGGCGTAGGACAGCTGGTGCGAGTCGTACCGGGAATCCACGCTGGGTTCGTCCACCTCGATCATGTAATCACCGTCGTAATCCGCCGGCATGGCAGCGACGACGGCCTTGAAGTCGACCACGCCGAGGCCGGGTTCGGCCCACAGCCGCTTGGTCCCGCCCACCTGGTGGTAGCTCAGGCCGCGCCGGGCGGCGGGGTCCAGGTAGTCGGGGAAGCAGTCCTTGATGTGGATGCCGCCGATCCGGTCGGCATAACGGGCGATCAGCGCGGCCGGGTCGATCCCGGCCCAGCGCAGATGCCCGGTGTCCGGCCCGAACCCGATGACGTCCTTGCCCAGCGTGTCCAGCAACCGGGTGATCTCCTCTTCGGTCTCGAACACCCCGCCAACATGCGAGTGGTGCAGCGGCCGCAGCCCCTCGCCGGCCAGCGCCTGGCAGACGATCCCGACGTTCTCGATGGCCAGCTGCAGCCGGTCCTCGTCGAACCCGGCGCCGACCGCGGGCTCCGCCATCCGGGCGGGCAGCGACATGGAGGAGATCATGGTGCGGTCGAGTCCGAGCGCGACCTGGTCGGCGGCGAATGCCTTGGCCCGCTCCACTTCCCGCTTGACGTCGATCGTCTCGTCGAACGGCGAGCTGAACAGGCTCAGGGACGGGGCCAGGCCGTAGCCGGCGATCCAGTCGGCGTACTCCCGGGCCGTCATGCCCTCCGGTACGTCGGCCTTGACGGCGGTGAAGCCGATGGCCTGGAAGTCGGCGAACGCCTGGTCGAAGACCTCCTTGGACTTGTCCACCACCCCGTCGCGCACCCAGTACGGGATCGGGTTGGCGGCCACGCGGGGGCGGTGGCGGGGTGTCGGTTCGGTCATGATGGGTTGCCTTCTCTGCTGTTCGTTGTGGACGTCTTGTCGAGCTGCCGGCACAGGTCGGTGACCTCGGACACCGCCGCGGCATCCGCCGCAAGGTCCGCGTCCAGGTAGTCGATAACGCGGGCGACCGCCTGGTCCAGCGGGCCCTCGGCGAGCGGGATCAGCAGCTCAGCGTTCCCGTCTTTGACCGGCGCCCCGGCGCCGCGCAGGTGATTGATCCAGGCCGCCAGGACGCGCAGCGCACCGGTGGGCAGTCGGCCCGCCGCGCGTTCGGCCCGCACGGTGGGCAGCACCCGGACGGGCATCTTCTGTGATCCGTCGGAGGCGATCTGCGCCAGCAGGTGCCTGATCCGCGGGTTGCGGAACCGCTCCGTCAGCGCGTCCCGATAGCCGGCCACCTCGTCCGCGGGCAGGGTCAGATGGTCCGACGCCTCCGCCCAGAACTGCCGCAGCCAGTCCAGGCAGACCGGGTCCGTCATCACCTCGGCGATCCTCTGGTGCCCGCGGGCACTGCCGGCGTAGGCCAGCAGCGAGTGACCGCCGTTGAGCAGCCACAGCTTTCGCTGTTCGAAGGGTCCGATGTCGTCGACGAACCGGGCGCCGGCGGCATCCCAGGCCGGGCGGCCGGCGGGGAAGTCGCCGCTGAGCACCCACTCGGTGTACGGCTCGGTGACCACTGGCGCGGCATCGGTCCGGTCCGTCAGCTCGGCCACCGACCGGGCGTCGTCCGCGGCAGTGGCGGGGGTGATCCGGTCGACCATGGTGGTGACGAAGGAAACGTGTTGCTCGATCCAGTCGGCAAGGCTCGGGTCGAGTAGCCGGGCGAAGTCGCCGACCACCCGGGCCGTGACGGCGCCGTTGTCGGGCAGGTTGTCGCACGAGACGACGGTGACGGCCCCGGCTCCGACGGCCCGACGGGCCGCGAATCCGGCGACGAGCCGGGCGGGCACGGTCAGCACGGCGGCGGCCGGGTCCCGGCGGAGGGCAGCGAGATCGCCGGTGACGTCGTCCCGCGAGGCGTCGAGCCCGCCGTCCGGGCCGCGGACGTAGCCGGCCTCGGTGACGGTGAGCGTCACGATCGCCACCTCGGGACGGGTCAGGTAGTCCAACCACGCCGCCTGGTCGGAGCCGGCGTGCGCGGCGCTGACGCTGCCGATCACCCCGCACGAGTCCCCGTCCGGCCCGCGGGTGATCAGGGTGTAGAGGCCGTCCTGGCCGGTCAGGGCCTGCGCCAGGGCCACCGACCGTCCGGTGAACGCGGCGATCCCCCACTCGGCGCTGTCGGGCGCCTGGTCGGTGTACCAGGCCTGGTGGGCGCGGAAGAAGTTGCCGAGCCCGAGGTGCACGATCCGCACCGGCGCGGCCGGTGCGGCGTCGCCGGCGGCCCGGGACAACCGCGGCGCGGCTTGCGCTGCGGAATCGGCAGCGGGCAGGGTCGATGGCACGGTCATAGCTTGAACACCTTTCGGGGCTGGTCGGCGACCAGGGTGGTGATGCTGTCCAGCGCCTCGTCCTCGTCCAGCCGGTGCTGCGCGACCAGGCCGGCCAGGAAACCGGCGTCCAGCCGGCGGGACATGTCGTGCCGGGCCGGGATCGAGCAGAACGCCCTTGTGTCGTCGATGAACCCGGAAAGTCTTGACAGGCCGGCGATCTCGGTGACCTGTTGCTGGAAGCTGTGGATGGCGCTGGGGTTGTCCAGGAACCACCAGGGTGCGCCCGCGTAGACCGACGGGTAGAACCCTGCCAGCGGCGCGATCTCCCGGTTGAAGACGTCCGCGTCGAGCGTGAACAGCACCAAATGCAGGTTCGGATGGGTGCCGTACCGCTCCAGCAGCGGCTGCAGGGCGTTGGTGAATTCCACGGCCACCGGGATGTCGTGGCCGGTGTCCGCCCCGAACCGGGCAAACGTGGCCGGATGGTGATTGCGCCGAACCCCCGGATGCAGCGTCATCACCAGGCCGTCGTCGCAGGACATCCGGGCCATCTCCAGCACCATATGCCGGCGGAACGCGGTGGCCTCGTCGGCGCTGGCCTGACCGCTCAGCGCCAGCCGGTAGATCCGCTCCGCCTCCGCGGTGTCCAGCGGTTCGGCGATGGCGTCGAGGTGGCTGTGGTCGGCCGAGGTGGCGCCGTGGGCGATGAAGTACCGGCGCCGATCCTCCAGCGCCGCAACGTATCCGGCGTAGTCGCCGACATCGATGCCGGCCGCGGCGCCGAGGTGTTTGACGGCCGCGGACCACCCGTCGCGAGCCGGCTCCAGGTAACGATCCGGACGGAAGGTGGGGATCACCCTGGGGGTGAACGTCGGGTCCTGCGCCAGCGCGGCATGGGGGGCCAGGTCGTCGGCGGGGTCGTCGGTGGTGGCCATCACCTGGATACCGAACTGCTTCATCAAGGCGCGCGGGCGGAAGGCGTCCTGCGCCAGTCGATCGCTGATCTGGTCATAGATCGCGTCGGCGTTGGCGGCGCTCGGCCGCTCGGTGATACCGAAAATCTCGGAAAGTTCGGTGTCGAACCAGTAGCGGACGGGGGTGCCGCGGAAGATGTGCCAGTTGCCGCACAGCAGCCGCCAGGCCGCTCTGGCCTGCGGCTCGGGCAGCGGACCCGACGCGACCCCGAGCTCGTCCAGCGGGACGCCGCTGGCGTGCAGCAGCCGGGTGACGTAGTGATCGGGTTGCAGCAGCAGGCTTGTCGGGTCGGCGAACGGCGCGTCGTCGACCAGCCACTGTGGATCGACGTGGCCGTGCGGGGAGATGATCGGCAGGTCGCGAACCGCGTCATACAGTTCTCGGGCGATCGCCCGCACGCCCGGATCTGTCGGCAACAGCCGGTCCGGGTGCGGCGACAAGGCGGCGGGTTTCGTGGGCATGCCGCTCATCGTCGTGCGCGCATCCCCGGGTCGGCAATCGGTTGCCGTCTGTTGCCCTGCCCCTTGCCGAACACCGGCAGGTAGGGGCAGGGTTGCCGTCATGACTGATGTTCTCGACCCCGTTTCCGTCGCAGCCCGCGATGCCGTCAGCATCGGCGGTCCCGATCAGATCCTGGACGACCAGGCGATCAGCGCGTTCGTCGCGCAGCGCCTGGCCGAGACCGATCTCGACGGCCGCAGCGTCTGCGTGATCGTGCCCGACGGCACCCGCAGCTGCCCGCTGCCGCTGCTGCTGTCCGCCGTGCACCGCGCGCTGCACGGTCGCGCGTCGGAGATCACCGTGCTGATCGCGCTGGGCACGCACGCCGCGATGAGCGAGGCCGCCCTGGCCAAGCACCTTGGCTACGCCGAGGGTGAACTGACGGCCACCTACCCGGGTCTGACGGTGCTGAACCACGAATGGTGGAAGCCCGAAACCTTCGTCTCCCTAGGGCATATCGACGCGCAGCGGATCATCGAGCTCTCCGGCGGCCTGCTGGACCAGCCGGTGGAGGTGGTGCTGAACCGCGCGGTGATCGAGCACGACGTGTCGCTCGTCGTCGGGCCGGTCTTCCCGCATGAGGTGGTCGGTTTCTCCGGCGGCAACAAGTACTTCTTCCCCGGGGTGGCCGGCCCGGACGTGATCGACTTCTCGCACTGGCTCGGCGCGCTGATCACCAGCGCGGACATGATCGGCAGCCGCGGCATCACCCCCGTCCGGGCGCTGATCAACGAGGCGGCGTCACTGATCCCGAGCCGGCGACTGGCGCTGTGCCTGGTCGCGCAGTCCGGTACCGGGGCCCTGCACGCGGCCTCCTTCGGGTCGCCGGAGTCGGCCTGGGCGGCCTGCGCCGAGGTGTCCGCGCAGACCCATGTTCGGTACCTGGACGCACCGGTGCGCCGGGTGCTGTCCGTGATCCCGACCAAGTACGAGGACATGTGGACCGGCGCCAAGGGCTTCTACAAGGTCGAACCGGTCGTCGCCGACGGCGGTCAGGTGATCATCTACGCCCCGCACATCACCGAGGTCTCGGTGATGCACCCGGTGATCGCGCAGATCGGCTACCACTGCCGGGACTACTTCCTCGGGCAGTGGGACACGTTCTCCTCCTACCACTGGGGCGACCTGGCGCATTCCACCCACCTGCGCGGGGCCGGCACCTGGGACGCCGAGCACGGCGAACGGGGCCGGGTGACCGTCACGCTGGCCACCGGCATCCCGGAGGACGTCGTGCGGTCCATCAACCTGGATTACCTGGATCCCGCCAGCGTCGATATCGCGGCGTTACGAGGCCGACCCGGACACGTTGGTGCTGCCACAGGCCGGTGAGGTGCTGTACCGGCTGCGCTGAGCTTTCCGGGGCACTGACCGGGCCGGTCAGTGCCGTCCCGGGCCCGCCGCGGTCTTCGGAACAGCCGGTGAGAACCCCTTGCTGGCAACGGGTTTCCGCGGTGTCGGCGCTCGTTGCGCGGTCGACTCGCGGACCACGAGGCGAATCGGCAACACCACCGGTTCGGTTGCCCGGGGCCGTGCGCCGCCGATGATGGCCAGCAGATTGCGCACGGCCGTCATGCCCTGCATGCGCCGCGGCGAGGCGACCGTGGTCAACGCGGGCGTCACCAGTTCGGCGGCGAAGATGTTGTCGAAGCCGACGACGCTGATGTCCTGCGGCACCCGCACCCCCAGCGAGATCAATGCGCGGATGACGCCGATGGCCATCAGGTCGTTGTAGGCGACGACCGCCGAGTACGGCTGCTTGATCAGCTCGGCGACCGCGGCGGCGCCGCCGGCGACGGTCGGCGGATAGGGACCGACCCGGCGGCCGTGCAACTCCAGTTCCAGGGCCGCCTCGCGCAGCGACCGCCAGCGCATGCCGTCCGCCCATGACGCCTCCGGCCCGGCCACGTAGGCGATGGTGTGGTGACCCAGCTCGGCCAGGTGCTCGACCGCCCGGCGGATTCCGCGTGGATTGTCGAAGATCACGCTGGGCACCTCGGCGACGGCGCGGTTCAGCGCGATCATCGGGCGCTGCTTGGCCATCATCCGGATCGCCGAGTCCGACATCCTCGAGGTGGCCAGCACGACGCCCTCGACCATCGGCAACGACCGGTCCAGTGCCTCGCGCTCCAGCACGTCGGATTCCTGGGTGTCGGCCAGCAGAATGGTGTAGCCGGCCTCGACGGCCGCGGTTTCCGCGCCGCGGATGATCTCGTTGTAGAACGGGTTGGTCACGTCGGAGATCACCAGGGCGAGCATCGACGTGCGGCCGGACGGCAACGCCCTGGCCATCGGGTTGGTGCGGTAGCCCAGTTCGGTGGCGATCTTGCGGATGTGTTCCGCGGTTTCCGAGTTCACCCGGCCGGGGCGGGCGAAGGCCCGGGACACGGTCGACGGCGCCACCCCGGCGGCCGCCGCGACGTCGTAGATCGTCGGCAGCCGGGGACGCGGTGGAGCCGATGGTTCCTCGGCCGGAGGCTCGGTCTCCATTGCGCACACCCCGCTGCCTTGATGGGAGCTGCCTTGATGGTGGCAACGCTAGAACTGATCGCAACATCCGGCAACCGATTGCCAGCCAGCGGACTCGGGCCGAGAGTGATGGTGTGGGTTTCATGTGGACGGGATGCAGTCCTAGCCAGCACAGTGCTGCGGTGCACACTGGGTCGGCCGGCGCCGAGCGAGCAGGAGTGAATTGATGACGACCACCGGGGAGCTCGACAGTCCCACGCTGGCGGACACCGTGACGACGCAGGTCGGCAGCCAGCTTCGCGGCATCGGCCGGCTCGGCGTGGCGTTCTCCGGTGGAGTCGACTCCTCCGTGCTGCTGGCCCTCGCCGCCCGGGCGCTGGGCGCCGACCGGGTGGTGGCGATCCTCGGCGTGTCACCGAGCCTGGCCGGCGACGAACGCACCGCCGCGCACGACGTGGCCCGGTTCATCGGCGTCCCGCTGGTCGAGGTCGCCACCCACGAGGGCGATCTGGCCGCGTACCGGGCGAACGGACCGGACCGCTGCTTTCACTGCAAGGACGAGTTGTTCTCCAGAATCAGCGACGAGGTGGTGGCCGAGCACCGCCTCGACGCCGTCGCCTACGGCGAGAACGCCGATGACGCCGTCCGCCCGGATCGGCCGGGCGCCCGCGCGGCCAGCAATCATCGGGTGCTCCGACCGCTGGCCGCCGCGGGCCTGACCAAGGCCGACGTCCGCAGCATCGCCCGGACGCTGGAACCTGCCGTCCGCGGACAAGCCCGCTGCGCCCTGTCTGGCGTCCCGCATCCCGCACCACCAGATCGTCAGCCCGGAGAAGCTCCGGCAGATCGACCGGGCGGAGGCCGGGCTGCGCCTGCTGGGCTTTGCCGACCTGCGGGTGCGGCACCACGGCGACATCGCCAGGATCGAACTGCCGGCCGACGACCTGGTCCGGGCGGTCAGCGATCCGCTCCGGGGCGAGATCCGCCGGGTGGTGCTGGACGCGGGATTCCGCTACGCCGCCGTCGATCTCGGCGGAGTGCAGTCCGGTGCGTTCACCCTGCCGCTGGTAGCGGTACGGCATGGCTGAGCCCGGCGTCGCTCTGCCCGGAGTCGCGAACGGCGACGACGACCTGGCCGGCTTTGCCATCCTGGACTCCGAGCGGACCGCCCGCCGCGGTTATCCGGAGGCCATCTACTGCGAGGGCAAGACACCCGATCAGGTGGCGAAGATCGCGGCGGCGATCGCGCAGCGACCCGAGGCGGTCACCCTGTTCACCAGGGCGTCGCCCGAGCACGCCGCCGCGGTGCTCGGCGCGCTGCCGGACGCCATGCACGACCCGCAGGCGCGGCTGCTGGCCTGGCCGCCGACCCCGCCGGCACCGTCGGGCGGTCTGGTCGTGGTGCTCGCCGCCGGCACCTCGGATCTGCCGGTGGCCCGCGAGGCATCGCTCACCGCAAGCTATCTGGGACGTTCCACCGAACTGGTGGTCGACGTCGGGGTGGCCGGGTTGCACCGGGTGCTGGCCCGGCTGGAGCTGATCCGCCGGGCCCGCGTCGTGGTGGTCGCGGCCGGCATGGACGGCGCGCTGCCGAGCGTGGTCGCCGGGCTGGTGTCCGCCCCGGTGGTCGCCGTGCCGACCTCGGTGGGCTACGGCGCCGCCTTCGAAGGACTTGCCGCGCTGTTGGCCATGCTCAATTCCTGCGCTCCGGGAGTGGCCGTTGTCAACATCGACAATGGTTACGGCGCAGGACATCTGGCCGCGCAGATCGCGGCGCCGGGGGAATGACCGGGTTGCACGCCTACATCGACGCGTCGGCGGGCGTCGCCGGGGACATGCTGCTGGGTGCCCTGGTGGACGCCGGGGCCGACCTGGCGACCGTGCAGGCCAGGGTGGACGCGGTGCTGCCGGGCGCGGTGCGGCTCCGCCGGTCGGCGGTGACCCGGGCCGGCCTGCGGGCGACGAAGGTCGACGTCGACCTGCTGGTGGACGACCCGCCGCACCGAACCTGGCGCACCATCGCCGATCTGATCGCCGCGGCGGACCTGCCGGCACCGGTTCGCGACGCTGCCCTGCGGGTCTTCGGCAGGCTGGCCGACGCGGAGGGCCAGGTGCACGGCATCCCGGCCGCCGACGTGCACTTCCACGAGGTGGGCGCGCTGGATTCCATCGCCGACGTGGTCGGGGTCTGCGCGGCGCTCGACCTGCTCGGTGTCACCACGGTCAGCGCCAGCGAGGTCGCCCTCGGATCCGGCCGGGTGACGATGGCGCACGGCGAGATCCCCATCCCCGCACCGGCCGTCGCGGAACTCGCCCGGGGCTGGCGGGTCCGCGGCGGCGGCCTGGGCGAACTCACCACCCCCACCGGCATGGCGCTGATCGCGACGCTCGGCGAGCGCAGCGAGGACCTGCCGTCGATGACGATCGACGCGGTCGGCATGGGGGCCGGCAGCCGGGACACCGCCGGCCGGCCGAACGTCACCCGGGTGATCGTCGGCAGCCTCGCGGACCGCGTCGCCGACGGAGATGAAAGCCTCGTGCTGGAGGCCAATGTCGACGATCTGGACCCGCGGTTGTGGCCGGGCATCCTGACCCGGCTGCTGCAGGCCGGCGCCGCCGACGCCTGGCTGGTGCCGATCGTGATGAAGAAGGGCCGCCCGGCGCACACCCTGAGCGTGCTGTGCGGTCCCGCGCAGGCGGACACGCTGCGCGAGTTGATCTTCGAGTGGTCCAGCACGATCGGCATCCGCGAACACGCCGTGCGCAAGCACGCTCTGCCGAGGGCCTGGGTCGATGTCGAGGTCGCCGGCGGGTCGGTGGCCGTCAAGATCGCGCACCGGGACGGCGTCATCGTTCAGGTCTCCCCGGAATTCGATCAGGTCGCCGCGCTGGCCGGCGCGTTGCGGCGGCCGCAGAAGGACCTGCTCGATGCCGCGAACGCCGCCGCCGCGAACGCCGGAATCACCGTCGGGGCGGCCGTCCCGGACGCCGCGCGGACCGCGTGAGACGCAACCCTTGAAAGGCGCCAGCGATGACGAATAACAGCACCGGTCCCGATGACGCCGGGCGCCCTGGCCCTGCGGGCCGCGCAGGCCGGCGCGACCGCGATCGCCGCGGTGGTCGCGTCCGGCGGGGTGCGGACCGACTTCAAGTCCGGCGGCCACGACCTGGTGACCACGGCTGATAAGGCCGCCGAGGCGGCGGTCATCGAGGTGATCCGCGCCGCCCGGCCCGATGACGCGATCCTCGGCGAGGAGGGCGGTGCGCACTCCGGGACGTCCGGCTCTCGCTGGCTGGTCGACCCGCTCGACGGGACCGCGAACTTCGTCTACGGCCGGGCCGATCACGCGGTCTCGGTCGGCCTGGAGACCGACGGCGTCATCACCGCCGGCGCCATCATCCGGGTGTCGGACGGTCGCTGGGCGGCGGCGGCGGACGGCACCGCCAGCGGCGGAATCCAGTCGCCGGGCGCCACCACCGGCGCACAACCGTTCCAGCCCAGCGTGAACCAGCAGGTCCCCGCCGCCGATGCGCTGGTCTCCTTCGGCCTGCCCTACGACCTGACCGCCCGGCAGCGGGTCTTCGACATCATCGGGGTGCTCATCCCGCAGATCAGAGGAGTGCGCATCGCGGGTTCCGCGGCCTGCGATTTCCTGGCCCTGGCGCACGGGGAATGCGACGCCTTCGTCGGCTGCGGGCTGGCCGAATGGGACACCGCGGCCGGGCAGGCGATCGTCGCGGCCAGTGGCGGCGCCATCACGCGTGTTCCCGGTCCGGGATTCGACATTCTCATCGCCGCGGCGCCGCAGCTGGCGCGCGAACTCTCCCGGCTGATCGCCGCGGCTATGCCCCGCGTTCGACTGGAGTCGGACCCGACGAAGGAGGGGCCGCCAATCGATACAGCAGGAGAGCACTGAACAACCGGCGACGAAGGAGCCGGGTATTCAGTGCACTCCGAGCCGGTCGCCCAGCGCCCCGGCGTAGAGCTGCAACCTGATCTCCCGGGCCTGGGTCATGTGGTCGGTGGCGATGGCGGCCGCATCGTCGGCGCGGTGTTCGGTGATGGCCTGCAGCAACTCGCCGTGCTCTTTCAGGATGCTGTCCCATCGGCCCGGAAACCTCAGGGTTGTCTGCGGGTGCAGGTGCGCGATGAGCCGCTCGATGACCTCGACGAGGGTGCCGTTGTGGCTGGCCGCCCAGAGGGCCTCGTGGAACAGCCGGTTGAGCCGTACTCGGTCGTCGTCGTCATCCGGGCCGGCGCCCAGCATCTGGTCGTGGATGGCGCGTAACCGGTTGATGTCCAGGCTGGTCGCCCGTTCCGCCGCGGTCCGCGCGGCCTGTCCTTCCAACAGGATCCGGAGCTCGTAGATCTCCAGGATCTGCTCCGGGCTTCGTTCGACCACCCGGGTCCCCCGGCTGGTGCGTTCCACGAGCCCGTCCTGCTCGAGGCGGCGCAACGCCTCCCTGATCGGCGTCCGGCTCACGCCGAGGCGCGCGGCCAATGCGGTTTCCACCAGCATGGTGTCCGGACCGAACTCGTCGCTGAGGATCAGCGCACGAAGCTGGTCGTAAACCGGAACGCTCATCGAATTCCCTTCTCGGGTGACCCTGCGCCGGCTCCCCGACGCGCCTCAAGCGCCTGTCGCGACGTCGTATCCAGCTGTCCGCGACTGCATGCCGCCTCGCTCGGATGATGTTACCTGGCACACAGGTGTTGACAATCGCATCCCAATGTATACAGTGGGATTCACACACATACCGATGGATATTGCGAGGGCAGATGAGCGACATTGAGGTGGGTTCCGCCGAGCTGGCGGTGCCGGCGTCCTGGGTCCGGGGAGGCACCAGCAAGTGCTGGATCTTCCAGGCCGCGGACGTCGACGCGCTGCCGGTGACCAGGGACGAGTTCCTCCTCCGGGCGTTCGGCAGCCCGGACCTGCGGCAGATCGACGGGATCGGCGGGGCGACCTCGACGACCAGCAAGGCGATCATCGTCGAGAACCGCACGTCGGCGCAGGCCGCTGACCTGGTCCGATACTCGTTCGCGCAGGTCAGTGTCGACCACCCGCGGGTGGAATGGCTGAGCAACTGCGGCAACTGCGCCACCGCGCTGGCCCTCTACGCGGTCCAGCACGAACTGGTCGGCCTCGCGGACAACGTCACCGAGTTCGCCATGCTGAACCTGACCACCGGACTGGTGCTGCAGGCCACGGTGCCCACCCCCGGCGGGACCGCCCCGTCCCAGGGCGGCCAACTGGTCCGCGGGGTGCCGTTCCCGGGCGTGCCGGTCGACCTGGGTTTCACCGAGTTGACCTGGTCCACTCACGGAACGCTGCTGCCCACCGGGCGCCCGGTCGATCAACTGAGCGTGGCCGGATCGGACTATGCGGTCACCCTGATCGACGCCGGCGCCCCGGTCGCGGTGATCCGGGCCGAGGCAATCGGCCTGACCGGAAAAGACGACGCCGATGCGGTGGCGGCGAGGATGCCGTTCTTCGCCGAACTGCGGCGCAGCGCCGCCCGCGCCATGGGCCTACCCGACAACGACCAGTCCGTGCCCAAGGTCGGCATCATCGGCCCCGGCAATGACGACGCCGAGCTGAACGCCCGGATGATCTCGATGAGCGCCCCGCACCCGGCGATCGGGCTAACCAGCGCGGTGGCATTGGCCGCCGCCGCCACGATCCCCGGCAGCCTGATCCACGACCTCGCCCCCGCCCGGCCGACCTACCGGATCGGGACTCTCAGCGGCGCGATCGAGGTAGCGATCACCAACGAGAACAGCGGCCGGGCCGTGGCTTTTCGGCGTAACTCCCGCCGCATCGTCGATGCCCTGGTCTACATCCCGTCCACCAGCACACCCGCCGCCCCCGTCGAGCACACCCAGCCCCGCCGCCACGCCGCGACCACCGTCGCCTGACCCGCCGCCGGACCACCCCCGGTTCTACCCCTATCCCCGCACCAGCCGAGCCGTCACGATGGGAACGTCGCGTCGGAGAGGAAGACCAATGAAGATCACCCTCGAGAACCTGAGCCTGCAGTACAGCGGCAACACCGTGGTGAAAGAGCTGGACCTGGAAATCGCCGACGGCGAATCACTGGTCCTGCTCGGCCAATCCGGCTGTGGCAAGACCAGCACCATGCGGTGCATCGCCGGCCTGGAGCAGCCCAGCGGCGGCCGGATCACCATCGGCGACACCGTCGTCCACGACTCCGAGCGCCGGGTCAGCGTCGCCCCCTACAAGCGCAACGTCGGGATGGTCTTCCAGTCCTACGCCGTGTGGCCGCACCGCACCGTCTTCGAGAACGTCGGCTTCTCGCTGAAGATGAAGAAGGTCCCGAAAGAGGAGGCCACCAAACGGGTCCGCAAGGCCCTCGCCGTCGTTGGCCTTTCGGATTTCGAAACCCGCGGCGCCAGCCAACTCTCCGGCGGACAGATGCAGCGCGTCGCGCTGGCCCGCAGCCTGGTCATGCAGCCCAGCGTGTTGCTGCTCGACGAGCCGCTGTCCAACCTGGACGCCCGGCTCCGGGAGCGGCTACGCATCGAACTCCGGGAGATCCAGCTCGACCTGAACCTCACCACCGTCTACGTCACCCACGACCAGATCGAGGCCTTCGCCCTCGCCGACCGGATCGCGCTGATGCAGGGCGGCCGGATCGTGCAGATCGGCACCCCGCAGGAGATCTACGCCGCCCCCTCGACAAAGTCGATCGCCGACTTCCTCGGCGTGGGCAACATCTTCTCCTGCACCGTCGCCAAGGACGGCAACCAGCACGTCGCCACCATGACCGGATTCCCGGTGTCACTGCCGGTCAGCGAGGTCCCGGCCGGCACCGGACCGACCAGCCTGTGCCTTCGGGCCGAAGACCTCCTGGTATCCAGAGCCCGATCCGGCGACCCGACCGGACCCGGGATCTGGCGCGGACACGTCGACGTGGCCAGCTTCCAGGGCGCCACCGTCCGCTACCGGATCACCCTGGAGGACGGCCCCGTCGTCGAGGCCATCGCCATGCCACAGGCCGGCGAATGGCTCCGCACCGGCGACACCGCCACCGTGCAGGTCTCCCCCAACACCGCGCAGGTCCTCAAGGACGACACCGCCTCCCCCGTGCTGACCACCCCCGCGGCCGCGACGGCGGTCGCGGCATGACCGCCACCATGACCAGACCGAAACCCACCCCACCACCGGTGCAGCCCAAGGGCCAACCGGCCGGCGTGCGGACGCTGAAGCGGGTGCTGCCGTCCGGACTCCAGTTGATCATCCTGGGCGTGTTGGTGTTGTTCCCGGTCGGGTTCGTGCTGCTGGCCGCGTTCACCGACACCAGCCCAGGGCCGGGATCGCTGGGTGAGGCCGCCTTCACGCTGAGCAACTTCAAGGTCCTGTTCACCGGCACCGCCCTGTCGGCGATGCTGAACTCCGCGTTGGTCGGGCTCGGCGCCTCCATCGTGGCGCTGGTGATCGGCTCCGGGATGGCGTTCCTCGCCGCCCGGACCAACGTCCCCGGCCGCAAACTCATCTACTTCTTCGGTATCGCACCGCTGTTCCTGCCCGCGCTGGTCGGTGCCCTGGCCTGGGCGCAACTGGGCAGCCCGGCCTCCGGGTTCATCAACGTCGTCGCCCGCGCCATCGGGGTGCCCGACCTGATCAACATCTACAGCTTCGGCGGGCTGATCTTCGTCCTCGGCCTGTACTACGCCCCGTACACGTTCCTGATGGTCCACTCGGCGTTGTCGCTGATGAACCCCGACCTGGAGGACGCGGCCAGCCTGCACGGCGCCCCACTGTCGAA
Source organism: uncultured Actinomycetota bacterium (assembly GCA_963695045.1). Taxonomy (GTDB): domain Bacteria; phylum Actinomycetota; class Actinomycetes; order Mycobacteriales; family Nakamurellaceae; genus Nakamurella. The sequence continues at coordinate 1,794 of CAVOFW010000008.1, read as the reverse complement.
GATGTTGCGCACCATCACCTTCCCGCTGGTGATGCCGGCCATCGTCGGTTCCGGGATCCTGGTCTTCGCGCTCACCGTGGAGAACTTCCCGGTCGCCCAGGTGATCGGTGTCCCCGGCCAGATCGACACCCTGCCCACCCTGATCTACCGGCTGATGAACGCCTCACCATCCCGGCAGAACGCCGCCGCCGCCATCGCCGTCGTGCTCACCATCCTGCTGATGATCGTCGTGTTCGTCCAGCAACGCACCGTGGCGAAAAAGCAGTACACCACCGTCAGCGGCAAGGGGGTCCGGGCCCGCCGGGTGCCGCTGCGCAACTGGCGCTGGCCGTCCGCGATCGCCGCCTGGACCTACTTCCTGCTCGCCGTCGTCCTGCCCATCGCGGCCCTGCTGATCACCGCACTGCAGACCAGCCCCTACCTCGGGCAACTCTCCCAACTGTTCGAACCCGGCGCGCTGTCCTTCTACTCGATGGGCCAGACCCTGCAGGACGCCGAATTCTGGCACGTGCTGCAGAACAGCGTCATCGTCGGGCTCGGCACCGCCTTCATCGGCACCGCCCTGTGTTTCGCCCTGTCCTACACCAGGTACCGCACCAACGCCTGGGGCCGCAAATGGTTGGAATACATCGCCATGCTGCCCCTGGCCATCCCCGCCATCGTCCTCGGCCTCGGTCTGCTGTGGACCTGGCTGACCCTGCCGATCCCGGTGTACGGCACGTTGATCGTGCTGGTCATCGCCTGCATCGCGGTGTTCATCCCGCAGGGCTACCGCGGGGTGTCCTCCTCCATCGTCCAACTCGACAAGGACCTCGAAGACAGCGCCATCATGCTCGGCGCCCGCCGCCCCAAGGCGATCTCCTTCGTCACCGTCCCCCTGCTGCGCGTCGGCCTGTCCTCGACGTTCCTGCTGCTGCTGATGCTCGGCATGCGGGAACTGACCGCCGTGCTCTTCCTGTTCACCTCCGACACCCGCCTGCTGTCCATCGCGATCTTCGACGCCTACGACAACGGGTCCTTCCAGCAGGCCGCCGAACTGAGCCTGCTCTACATCGTGGTCATCGGAATCCTCGCAGTTCTCGCTCGCCGCCTCGGCGCGAAGGATGTGGCCTGACATGACCAGCTCCACCTTTACATTCAGAACCATTCGGACATTCAGATCCATTCGCCGGGCCGGCATTGCCGCCGTCGCCGTCGGAATAATCGCCATGGCCACCGCGGCCTGTGCCCCACCACCGGCCCCGAAAGAGGTCGTCGAACCCGCTCAGACCATCGACACCAGCAATGGCCTGGTCGTCAACGGCGAGCAGATCGCCGACAAGGACCTCTGGGACGCCGCCGTCGCGGAAGGCAGCATCAACCTCTACACCGGATACACCGAGAACACTGAAGCCGCCCTGCTGAAGCAGTTCACTGCCGACACCGGCATCAAGGTCAACGTCGTCCGGCTCACCCCCAACCGGCTGTACGAGCGGATCTCCGCCGAATACGGCGCCGGCAAACTCAAGGCCGATGTGGTCCGCACCTCGGACTCCGGGTTCGCCAGCTCGCTGAGCGAGAAGGGCGTCTTCCAGCCGTACACCCCGGAAACCGCGGAGAACCTGCACGAGGACGTGGTCTTCGACGGCGGCAACTACTACCGCACGTTCGACCCGATCTACACCTTCGGCTACAACAACGCGATCGTGTCCAAGCAGGACGCACCGACCTCCTGGACCGTGATGACCGACCCGGCGATGAACGGCAAGATCGGCATCGCCCAGGTCGGCGCCGGCGGCAGCGCCCTGGCCCTGA
>CAVOFW010000007.1:0-293176 GCA_963695045.1 uncultured Actinomycetota bacterium | reverse complement strand
GCGACGGCTACAACGGCGGCGGGACCTTCACGTTCGAGATCGACGGTGACCGGATCGCCAGGTTCACCATCCGCTGACCGCGCGCCCCGAGTCGGCATTGGCCGCCCAAGGTTGCGGGGCCTTGCACCGAGGGTGCCCCGCGCCTGGACCGGAATCGACGAAGATCAACGTCTCCGTCCTCCTGATGTCGTAGCGCAACATCAAGAGGACCGAATCGTTGATCTTCGAGCTGCCAGGCCCACGCACCCGTGTGGCGCGGGCCCGAGCCAAGGACAGGCGCGGGCCCGCACCAGGTCGGCGCGGGCCCTCACCCGGTCGGCGCGGGCTTCACCCTGGTCGGCGCGGGCCCGCACCCTACTTAGGCAGCAACGTCTGACACGGCGTCCACGGCCTGCGCCGCCGGCTCCAACGCCTGCGCCAGGATCTGCGCGACGTCCTTCACCGGATGCACGGTGAGCGCCTCCAGAACCTCAGCCGGCACGTCATCCAGATCGGGCTCGTTCCGGGCCGGGATGAACACCGTGGTGACTCCCGCCCGCTGCGCGGCCAGCAGCTTCTGCTTCACCCCGCCGATCGGCAGCACCCGGCCGTTCAGCGTGACCTCACCGGTCATCGCCACGTCCGAGCGAACCGCCCGGCCGGTGGCCAGCGACACCAGCGCGGTCACCATCGTGACGCCCGCGGACGGTCCGTCCTTGGGCACGGCGCCGGCCGGGACGTGCAGGTGGATCTTGCGATCCAGCGCCGCCTGGTCGATGCCGATCTCGGCGGCGTGCGAGCGGACGTAGGACAGCGCGATCTGCGCCGACTCCTTCATCACGTCGCCCAGCTGCCCGGTCAACGTCAGACCGTGATCGCCGGCGGTCGCGTTGGCCTCGATGAACAGCACGTCGCCGCCCATCCCGGTCACCGCCAGCCCGGTCGCCACACCCGGCACCGCGGTCCGCTCGGCCGTCTCCGAGGTGAACCTCGGCCGGCCGATCAGCTCCCGCAGATCCGGCTCGTCCACCCGGATCGGCGCCTGCGCGCCACCCGACAACCTGGTCGCCACCTTGCGGAAGACCTTGGCCAGCAACCGTTCCAGCTGCCGGACACCTGCCTCCCTGGTGTAGTCGGCGGCCAGCTTGCGCAGCGCCGCGTCGGTCAGTTCGACCTCGTCAGCGTTCAGCGCCGCCCGCTCGATCTGCCGGGGGAGCAGGTGGGTCCGCGCGATCGCGACCTTGTCCTCCTCGGTGTAGCCGTCCATCGTGATCAGTTCCATCCGGTCCAGCAGGGCGGACGGGATGGTGTCGAGCACGTTGGCGGTGGCCAGGAACAGCACGTCCGACAGGTCCAGGTCGATGTCCAGGTAGTGGTCGCGGAACGTGTGGTTCTGCGCCGGGTCGAGCACCTCGAGCAGCGCGGCCGCCGGGTCGCCCCGGTAGTCGGCGCCGACCTTGTCGATCTCGTCGAGCAGCATCACCGGGTTCATCGAGCCGGACTCGGTGATCGCCCGGACGATACGGCCGGGCAACGCGCCGACGTAGGTGCGCCGGTGGCCGCGGATCTCGGCCTCGTCCCGCACGCCGCCGAGGGCGACCCGGACGAACTTCCGGCCGAGCGCACGTGCCACGGACTCACCCAGCGAGGTCTTGCCGACGCCGGGCGGGCCGACCAGCACCATGACCGCACCGCTGCCGCGACCGCCGACGACCTGCAGACCACGGTCGGCACGCCGGCTGCGGACCGCCAGGTACTCCACGATCCGGTCCTTCACGTCGTCCAGGCCGTGGTGGTCGGCATCCAGCACCTCACGGGCGGCGCCCACGTCGGTCTTGTCCTCGGTCTTGGTCTGCCACGGGATCTCCAGCACCGTGTCCAGCCAGGTGCGGATCCAGCCCGATTCGGGGCTCTGGTCGCTGGCCCGTTCCAGCCGGCCAACCTCGCGCAGTGCGGCCTCCAGGACCTTCGGCGGCAGGTCGGCCTGCTCGACCCGGGTCCGGAAATCGTCGGCACCGTCGGGCTCGCCCTCGCCGAGTTCCTTGCGGATCGCGGCCAGTTGCTGGCGGAGCAGGAACTCGCGCTGGCTCTTCTCCATGCCCTCGCGGACGTCGTCACGGATCTTCTCCGCGACGTCCATCTCGTTCAGATGGGCCTTGGTCCAGCCGATCAGCAGCTCCAAACGGGCCGCCACGTCGGGGGTCTCGAGGACCTCGCGCTTCTGCTCGTTGGTCAGGTACGGCGCCCAGCCGGCGGCGTCGGCCAGCACTGAGGGGTCGGTCATCTTCTCGACCGTGTTGATCACCTGCCAGGCGTCCTGCTTCTGCAGGTTGGCGATCACCAACGACTTGTACTCGGCGGCCAGAGCCTTGGCGCGATCGGTGACCGGCTCGTCGTCAACCAGCTCGGCCTGCACCCAGAGTGCGGCTCCGGGCCCGGTGACGCCGGTGCCGATCCGGGCCCGCCGACCGGCGCGCAGCACGGCCGCGGGAGCGCCGCCGGCCAGCCGGCCGACCTGCTCGATGGTGGCGACGACGCCGTAGGCGGAATAGCGGTCCTTCAGGCGTGGTGCGAGCAGCACCTCGCCGATGCCATCACTGGCGGAATCAGTGGAATCATCGGAGTGCGCGGACTTCGCGGCATCGACGGCGGCTTGCGCGGGCTCGTCGAGCTCGATCGGCACGACCATGCCGGGCAGCACCACGACATCGGTGAGCGAGAGCACTGGCAGCCGGCGGATATCGGACATGTAGTTCACCCTTCAAGAGTTGAGCGTACTTGACTCAATGCAATCGACGGGTCGTTTGTTCCAGGCATGAATCGGCCTTCGCTGACGGCGAACGAGGGCCGATGTTGCCCGACGGCCTTGCTCATCAACGGCGATATGATGCGTGATGCGTGATGCGAAGGAGATCAAAATGCGAACGACATTGACGATTGATGACGACGTCATGCTCGCCGCGCGCCAACGCGCCGCGAACACCGGCGAGAGTATCGGCCAAGCGATCTCGGCCCTGGCCCGTCTCGGCCTAGCACCGACCAGCTCCGAACGAAAAACCCGGAACGGCATCACGTTGCTGCCGGTTCGACCTGGGGCAACCGGGGCAACGCTGGAGGAAGTCAACCGTCTGCGCGATGAACTTCCGTGAGCGGATATCTGCTGGATGTCAACGTGGTGATCGCTTTGGTGGATCCGAGCCACCTGCATCACGACCGGGCTCACCGATGGTTCTCAGGGGTAGGGCGTCACGATTGGATGACCTGCCCGATCGTTGAGAACGCGGTCGTCAGAATCGTCTGCAACCCGAGCTACTCCAATTCACAGGCTTCGCCGGCGGTGGTCGTCGACAGCCTGGCGTCGCTGACGGGCGTCGGCCAGCACCGTTTCGTGGCTGATCGAGTGAGCCTGTTGGACGACCAGGTCATCGATGCCAGGTCACTGCTATCGGGCGGGCAGGTCATCGACACCTACCTGGCCGCGCTCGCCGCCGCAGAGCGCGCGGGTCTTGCGACGTTCGATAGCCACATCAGTGCAACAGCAGTGCGCCTGCCCGGACAGCACGTCGTTCAGATCCCCTGAGGTGCAAGGCACTATGGCCTGGTGGGCACGGTGCAGGTGTTACCAGCAACCCGGAATGCGGCACGCCGCTCCAAGGCGGAACTGACGCTGCTCATCTGCGGCGTGACGCAACCGGACGCGGTGATGTTCGCGCTGCGGACCGCGGAACAGACGTTCGCGGATCGGCTCACCGCGGACGGCATCGACCTGGCCGAGAACGGGACCCGGGTCGTGTCCGATCCGTTCCTGGTCGGCGCCGACGTCGCGATCTATGCCGATCTCGGGGACGCGCCCGGTCGTCTTGTCGACCGCTGGGTACACCTGATCGCGGAACTGGCCGCGGTGGATCCCGGCGTCACCGAGGTCAGGCTGCCCCGGCGGCGGTCCCGGATCGCTGGCCTGTTCATGGACACTCCGATGTTCACGATGACGCCGGCAAGCTGTACCGGACAGGCACCGAGTTCATGGCTGAGCGCGTCGGCGCAATGGCTTGCCGACACCGAGGCGGCGCAGTATGTGGCATCTCTCAATGGCGTCGAATTCGACGTTGACCGGAGCCGGTTGGCCGAGCAATTGGCGATCGCTGCGGACCTGACCCCAGGGTCGTTGGCCCTGGTCGCGTTGCGCGGCAAGACGTTGCTTCGGATCGTGCACGCCGGTGGCGGCCAACTGGTCTGGTCCATGCCCAGCCCGGAGGTGGCCGACGACACCCGATGGGCAGCCGCGACCGACGGCCTCGCCCGGGCGGCGCGCTTGCTGCGCCCTCGACCGGCGTGGGCATGCCTCTACGCGAATGATCGGTACGTCCCGATGGTGCCGCCGCTTCGACCCGACCGGCAGGCCGGCGTTCCGGTGCACGAATGCCTGGTCGACCCGCGGTGGGGACTGCCGGACGCCTACCCGGTGGTGCTGCTGCCACCGGAATGGGCTGCGGCGTGCGGGTTCTCGTCATCGGGTGAAGGTTCGGCCGATGACCTGGTGCGAATCGACGTGACCGATCCTCGGGTTTTCATCCCGGTCCCGATCGCTGCGCGAACCGCGGAGCACGACGCCGCGGTCAGATCCGCCCGCGAACGGCTCGCACCGGTGCTGGCCTCCAGGCTGTGGGAACCTCCGCCGACCGATGAGGAGATGGCGCGGGGTCTTGGTCGGCTGAGCTGGCGTCATCGGCGCTACGGGCCACCGTCGCAGGAGCGGATCGTCGGCTGGCTGGCCGAGTCGGGTCGAGCCTTGATCCACACGACCGCCGGTCGTGGCAACGTCGAGATCGGTCGGGCCGATCTGGAAACCGTCGAGGCCTGCGTGGACGCCTGGTTGGCCGAGCCGGCCAAGGACCGCGTTGACTCGCATATCGGACTCTTGCTCGGCGAGGTGCTGTTTGCCAGCCTCCCGGAGTCCCGGTGGGAGACCCGCAGCAACGGTGAACCCGTCATCACCCTGCAAGACGGCCGGGAGATCGATCTGTTGGCCCTGGCCAGGCAGCGAGTTGACCGCGGCCGACCCGCCCTGCCGTCCATCCTGCGAGATCTTCTCCCGCGATGAGCCAGTGAGCCTCGAGGTCCTGCCCCCGGTCGCGGCTCGACCCGATCTCTGTAGTGATTGGCGCCCGGCTCGCACCTCGCGGGCGACTGTCCGCCGGGCCGCGGACGACACCTTTGGCGCAGAATGGCCACCACGGACGGTGGGCTCGCACCGCCCGGAGCTGACGAGGTGTGCCTTGCCAACTGTGGGCAGCGATAACGCGACCGCTCCAGGCAGAGAACCGCTGATCTACGCATCAGCCCGTGGGAAATGGGTGCTGACGGCCACCGTGCTGGGCAGCGGTTTGGCCATGCTCGACGGCACCGTGGTGAACGTCGCGCTGCCGCGGATCGGCGAAGACCTGGGTGGCGGCCTGACCAGCCTGCAGTGGACGCTGAACGCCTACACGCTGACGCTGTCCGGTCTGTTGCTGCTCGGTGGATCGCTGGGTGACCGGATGGGCCGTCGGCGGATCTTCATGCTGGGCGTGCTGTGGTTCACCCTCGCCTCCATCGGGTGCGCGCTGGCGCCGAGCACCGCGGTGCTGATCGGGATGCGGGCCCTGCAGGGCGCCGGCGCGGCGCTGCTGACGCCGGGCTCGTTGGCCATCCTGCAGGCGTCCTTCCGCAAGGAGGACCGATCGACGGCGGTCGGTGCCTGGTCCGGGCTGGGCGGGGTGGCGACGGCGTTCGGGCCGATCCTCGGCGGGCTGTTGGTCGGGGTCGCTCCGTGGGGCTGGCGGCTGGTGTTCCTGATCAACATCCCGATCGCTGCGGTGGTGATCGTGCTGAGCCGCAGGTACATCCCGGAATCGCGGGACGAAATGGCGACCGGCAAGCTGGACGTCTCCGGCGCGATCCTGGCCTCCGTCGGCCTCGGGGGTGTGGTGTACGGGCTGACCGAGGGGCCGGCCAGCGACTGGTCGGCCGTCAACATCGCGATCACCGTCGCCGGCGTCGCGCTGCTGGTCGTCTTCGTCCTGGTGGAGAGTCGCAAGCCCGACCCGCTGCTGCCGCTCGGGCTGTTCAAGGTGCTGCAATTCAGCGCGGCCAACCTGGTGACGTTCGCGGTGTACGCGGCACTGGCCGGCGCGTTGTTCCTGCTGCCGGTGCAGCTGCAGTTGGTGGCCGGCTTCAGTCCCGGTAGCAGGCCGGCGCGGCGACGCTGCCGATCACCGTGATGATGCTGCTGTTGTCGGCCCGGATGGGACGGTTGTCCTCGCGCATCGGGCCGCGCATCCCGATGACGATCGGTCCGATCATCGCCGGGCTGGCGATGGTCTGGCTGACCCGGGTCGGCGCCGGCTCGACCTACCTCGGGGACGTGGTCGCGCCGATGCTGCTGTTCGGCCTCGGCCTGTCCTTCACCGTCGCCCCGCTGACCTCGACGGTGCTCGCGGCCGCACCCGACCACCAGGCGGGCATCGCGTCGGCGATCAACAACGACGTCGCGCGGGTGGCGGGGCTGCTGTCGGTGGCCGTGTTGCCGGCGCTGGCCGGCCTGACGCCGGCGGCCTATGCGGATCCGGCGCTGCTCTCCGCCGGTTTCCAACGGGCCGCGCTGATCGCCGGAATCATCTGTGCGTCAGGTGGTGTGCTCGCGTTCGCGACGATCCGATCGCCGCGCAAGGTCGCGCGCGGCGCAGCGGATCCGACAGCTGCCGAATCCGATCCGGCGGTGGAATGTCCGGCCTGTCCGGTGCTCACCCCGCACATCAAGCCGCGCTGAGCGACTGCCGGCCCCGTTGCTGCCTGCGGAATTGCCCTGGGCTCTCCCCAAACCGCGGAACTGGCGTCATGATCATCAGCAATTGGCATCGGAAAGAGAGGTGGCACCGCATGGCCGGCACACGAGGCTTCTTCGGGCGGGCGCACAAGGAGCGCGACCCCCGCCTGCCGCCCGGGCAGTACGACGTCGGCTCGGACTGGCCGGTGCTCACCGCGGAGGTGACGCCGCGGATCGCGCCCGAGCGCTGGAGCATCACCGTGGACGGTCTGGTGGCCAAGCCGACGACCTGGACCTGGGCGGAGGCGCACGCGCTGCCGCCGTCGGTGTACGAGGGCGACATCCACTGCGTCACCACCTGGTCGAAGCTCGCCACCAGCTTCGCCGGGGTCAGCGTCGACACCCTGCTGGAGGCGGCGGAACCGTCGCCGACCGCGAGCTTCATCATGGCGACCTCGTCCACCGGCTACACCACGAACCTGCCGCTGGCCGACGTCACCGGGGGCAAGGCCTGGGTGGTGTGGACCCACGAGGGTCGGCCGCTGCCCACCGATCACGGCGGACCGGTGCGGCTGCTGGTGCCGCACCTGTACTTCTGGAAGAGCGCGAAGTGGATCTCCCGGATCACCCTGATGGATCACGACGAACAGGGATTCTGGGAACGCAACGGCTACCACGACCGGGGCGACCCATGGCTGGAACAGAGGTACCAGGGTGACTGAGATCGACGTCTGCCGGCAGCGGCTCCGGCCGAGCCCGGGCAGCTCGGACGGCCGCGGCCCGACAACGTCCCGGCGCCGATCGGCGGCTGGTCCACCGCGAAGGTGGTCGAGGTCAGCCATCCGACGCCCCGATCGGTGATGCTCCGGTTGGACGTCCCGGATCGGGTCGACCACCTGCCCGGGCAGCACTACGTGATCCGGCTGACCGCCGACGACGGCTATGTCGCGCAGCGGTCCTACTCGATCGCCTCGGCGCCGTCGGATCCGCTGGTCGAACTGTGGATCGAACGGCTCGAAGACGGCGAGGTCTCCGGGTTCCTGGCCGACGTCGTCGAGCCCGGCGACGATCTCGAGGTACGCGGACCGATCGGTGGCTGGTTCGTCTGGAACGGCGCCAGCCGCGCGGTCGGCGTGGCCGGCGGCAGCGGGGCGGTGCCGCTGGTGGCGATGCTGCGGCATGCCGCGGTGCTCGGCGTGCCCGACCTGCTGACGCTCGCGGTGTCCGCGCGGACGCTGCCGGACGTGCCGTACGCGGACGAACTCGCCGCCGCCGGCGCGACGATCGCGCTGTCCCGGACCGACCAGCCGCACCGCCCGGCCGGGCGGCTGACCGCCGCCGAGCTGCAGCCGCTGGTCGTCAAGGACGCCATCACCTACGTCTGCGGATCGGCCGGGTTTCGCCGAGTTCGCGAGCAGCCTGCTGGTCGAGCTCGGCTGCCCGTCGGCGGACGTCCGGGTGGAGCGGTTCGGGCCCAGCGGCTGACCGACGCGGTCTATCCACGGGTATACGTCCGGCGGTTGTCCTCCATCCACGGATAGAGGCCGGAGATCGGCCCTCGGCGTGACGTTCGGGCCGGACCGGCCAGGAAGACTGATGCCCGATTGTGGGAACTCCGCAGAGCGTGTCCGTGCGTCCAAGGGCACGCTCCGACGGCGTGAAGCCATTCGGCTGCGTGAATCCGGGGTGGCCGCCACGCTCGAGGGGTGCGCGGCGGCCGTCACGGGTGGTCCGAGCGGCGTCGGCTTCGCCGCGGGCTGTGCCGGACAGGGCTCGCGGGTGCCCGCCGTGGCTTGATGCACCGAACCGGCTGCTGCCGCCGCTAGGGTTTGCGGTAGGGCAACCCAAACAGCCCCGCCCGGCACTCCTGCGGTCGGAGCGCAATGGTGCGGGGGCTTGATGGATCGGGTCTGCTATCAGCCGCAAGCCTGATCTCTGGGGGCTTTGCTGACGGACAAGGCAGAACACATGGGCGTGCGCATGGCCCCGAGCATCGGTCGACGGTCCCGCTCGGCCGCGCTTCCGGCGACGCCGTCGTCCTGGCTGCACCGCAGCGACCTGCTGATCCTGCCGATCGTCTTCGCCGTCGACGTGCTGTTGTTCTCCAGATTGCTGCGCACCGATGTCGACAATGCCACCCGGGTTGCCATCGTCTGCTATTCGGCCGTCGGCGTGTGCCTGCTGATCTTCCGCCGGCTCGCCCCGGTGCTGGTGTTCGGCGCGGTGTGGGTGCACTCCATCGTCGCGCTGCTGTTCACCGACGCCTACGTTCCGGTGCTGCTCCTGCTGGTTGCCCTGGAAATGGTCGCCGAGCTGCGGTCGCTGACCGTGTCGCTGGTCGCCCTGGCGTCACTCGCCGTGCCGACGACGTTGCTGGTGACGGCTGCAGCCGGCGCGGCGTCACCGCGAGCGGCAGCTGACGGCCGCGATCGGCTCGGCCGTGTTCTACGTGGTCATCGACGTCCTCGCCTGGGGCATCGGGCGCTGGGCCCGGCGTCACCGGCTGCGGATGGCGCACCTGCAGGAGCAGCACACCCTGCAGGTGCAGGAGCAGCGTGAGGCGGCCGAGCACGCCGTCTCGGCGGAGCGGCTGCGGATCGCCCGCGAACTGCACGACATCGTCGCGCACTCGGTCACCATCATGGTGCTGCACGCGGCCGGGGCCAAGCGAGTCGTGGATACCGATCCGGCCCGGGCCAAGGAATCGCTCGCCACCATCGAGGAATCCGGCCAACAGGCCATGGGAGAACTGCGCCGACTGCTCGAGCTGCTGCGGGAGAACGAGGGGGATCCGCCCCGTTCGGGGTCACCGCTGCCGGGCCTGCAGCAGGTCGCGCAGACGATCAATTCGGTCCGCGCATCCGGGGTCGAGGTCGCGTTCGAGGTCCACGGCGAGCCCAGACGGCTGGACACCAGCGTCGATCTGGCGGCGTATCGGCTGGTCCAGGAGGCGCTGACCAACGTGACCAAGCATCGTGGCGCCGGTGCGCGCGCGACGGTGACCATCGACTGGGGTGTGGACAAGCTGACCGTCGCCGTGCGAGGACGACGGCGGCGGCGCGGCGGCGAGCGAGTCGATCATGGATGCCGCCGAGTTCAGGGCGTCGTCGTTGTCCACCGGGAACGGGCTGGCCGGGCTGCGGGAACGGATTGCCATCGCTGGCGGCGACTTCGTCGCCGGCCGCGACCGATGCGGGGGGATTCCGGGTCGCCGCGAGGCTGCCGCTGTCGACCGTTGCCGATCGGCGCGGTCGGGAGCGCGACCCCAGCCAGACGGGCAGCAGGCTCTTCCGAGCACCGGACGGCCGCCATCCGGCCGGGGACTCCACTGGCCTGGATCGATCCGTGATCCGCGTCGTGCTGGTCGACGACGAGCCCATCGTCCGGTCGGGGATCTCGATGTTGCTCAGCGGGGAACCCGACATCGAAGTGATCGCGGACGTCGACGGCGGTCCCCGGGCGGTCGACCTGATCGTTCGCCGCCGGCCGGATGTGGTGGTCACCGACGTGCGCATGCCGGGCATGGACGGGGTCGAGATCACCCGGCACGTGGTCGGCGCGACAAGCGTTCCCGGCGACCCCCACCCGCCGGTGAAGGTGCTGGTGTTGACCACCTTTCACGTCGACCGGGCGGTCTACGCGGCGCTTCGCGCCGGTGCGTCGGGCTTCATCCTGAAGGACGCGGCGCCCACCGAGTTGGTCGCGGCCATCCGGGCCATCGCGGCGGGCGAGGGGTGGCTCGACCCGGCGGTCGCCCGCAAGCTGATCGACGAGTTCGCCGCGCGGCCGGAATCGGGATTACCCAGCCCCGCCGAGTTGCAGTCGCTGACCAACCGGGAACGCGAGGTGCTGGTGCTCGTCGCGCACGGGCTGTCGAACGCGGAGATCTCGGACCACCTGGTGGTCGGCGAGGGCACAACCAAGACGCACATCAGCCGGATCTTTGCCAAGCTGGGGTTCCGGGATCGGGCGCAGGCCGTCGCGACCGCCTACAAGTGTGGGCTGATCCGCCCGGACGACCCGTTGCCCGTTCGACAGGGCGGCCGGCTGTCGTGAGCTGGGTCGGCGGATGTCGTGAGCTGGTCGGCGTGCGCCTCAGGCCGTTGCGGCGTCAGCATTCGTAGTGCGCGAGTCGGGTGCCGGGAGTGGTCCGGCGAACTGGGCCAGCGCGATCGCTCCGCTCACCGCGATGAGGAAGCCGGCCGTGGCGACCAGGGCATAGCCGGACCGCACCTGATCGCCCAGGAACACGATGCCGATGGTCGCCGGCAGCACCGTGTTGGTGGTGAACGTGACGGCGGCGACCACCGTGACCCGGCCGCGCTGCAACGCCAGGGCGAACAGCACGGTGCCGAGAATCCCGTTGACCACGATCGCCCAGATCGCCGGGTCCAGGATGATCCGCCATGCCGGGTCCGGCGGGTCCAGGCTGCGGGCCGACACGGCAACGACGGTGAACGCGAGTCCGGCGACGAACGCGAGCAGCACCGCCGACCTGCCGCCGTTGACGCGCATGGCGAGCGCGCCCAGGCCCGCCAGCGGAAGCGCGCAGCCCAGCAGGAACCAATGCCAACCGGAGGACAGGGCCGGCACGTCGTTGGCCTGCGAGGAGATGCCGAGCAGCACCAGCCCGGTGAGTGATGCGCCGAGCGCGATCCAGGCCGGCCGACCCAGCGGCTTGCCGGAAGCGGCGACGATCAGCGCGGTCACCCCGACGCTCGACGCCACCACGGCCTGCACCATGAACAACGGCAACAACTGCAGGGCGATGACGGTGAAGACGAAGCCGAGCAGATCCACCGTCAGGCCGATGAAGTAGACCGGCTCGTGCAGCAGCGGGCCCAGATCTCCGGCGGGCTTGCCCTTGGCGGCCGCCCTGCGAACCCCGAAGGCCTCGACCGCCGACCCGACCCCGGAGCCGAGCGAGGCCAGGATCGCGAACGTCAGGCCCAGCAGCATGGCGAAATTCTGGCATCCGATCGGCTCGGCCGGCCGGCCAGCGGTAGACCGGTTCGGGTAGCCGGCCCGGGACGAAGTTCCGGTCCACTTCTGAACCTGCGGAGGATGGGGGATTCGAACCCCCGAGGGCGTTAACCCAACACGCTTTCCAAGCGTGCGCCATAGGCCACTAGGCGAATCCTCCTGAAAAGATACACCGCGCAGGAGTCTAACGGCCGGACAGGGTGGTGACGACCACCTGGTGGACGCGCACGGCAAGCGCGGTTCAGAGCAACCGGGCGTCCGTCTGCGGGCTGGTGTCGGCGGTTGGTGCAGCGGCCCGTCCCCGACGACGCCGGATGACGATGAACGCGATGACGACACCAATGACGGCCATCAGCACCACGACCAGCGCCCAGGGCGAATGCGCGGCCAGGGCGAGTGCCGGCCTCGACCGCGGCGATGCCGACGGTGGCGTAGATCAGCGCCCAGGCGACACAGCCGATCAGCATCGCGATCGTGTAGCGAATCCACGGCATCCGGATGAGGCCGGCAGCGGCGTTGACCACCGTCTGCAGGCCGATGGTGAGAAAGGAGATCGTGACCAGCGGAAGGCCCCACCGGTTGAGCGCGGCGATCGCCCTGGTGGTCCGCGGGCCGGTGACCTTGGCGGCCCATCTGGTGTGCAGGACGCCGGCCGTCACGCCGCGGGCGATCCAATAGGTGGCCTGCGCCCGCAGCAGCACGATGCCGAACAGCACCGCGAACGTGATCGCGAACGGCTTGCCGTCGAGCCAGCTGGGCACTGCGTCACGCCGCCGGGAACGCGGCGAGGGAGCCGGCCGGAAGGTTCACCGATCTGACTCCCTTCGTGTCTGGACCGCGTGCTGCCCGTCGGACGGTGTTAGCACAGCCTAAGCGCAGTGTGCCCGACCCGGGATTCGCGGGCCGGGCACGCTGCCGCGACAGGCAGCGTCAGGCGGCCAACGCCACCATGATCTGGCGGACCTCGCGGGCGTCGTCGTCGCTGTAGCGGTCGGCGATGGTCTCGATCTCCAAGCGGTCCGACGGGCTGGTGAAGGCCGCGAGTTCGTGCTCCAGCTGGCGGTGCGCAGCGCGCTCCGCGCGGTGGGCGGCAAAGGTGTCTTTCAGGGTGTTCATCATGGGTGTCTCCTTGTTCGGTCCGGGGCCTCTGGTGGTGGATGGGGGCCGCCCCGGGGCGACTTCTGTTCGATCCATCTGAATCGATTATGCGCGCAGGTCAGGGTACTTTGTGACGATCTTGGGTGTGCCCTTGGAGACACTCTTGTCGAGCGTGTGACGCGCAACCTCCGATCGGGCCGGGCGTCCACTTCTACGGCCCATCAGCAGGCAGCCAGTCGGGCTCAGCAAGCCATCGATTCGGCTGCTGCGGCTCGCCCGGCTAGACTTCTCGCCGGACCCCCGCGGCGTCCATCTCATCAACCCCCCCAGGGCCGGAAGGCAGCAAGGGTCCGTGAGCTCTGGCGGGTGCGGGGGTCCCCTTTCGTCTTCGGGGCCGATCGAGCAGCCGCCGGATCGTGGCGGGTCGACAGCGAGTGCCGGGCGTGACCGGGCTGTCGGTGGGCTGCCGTAGCCTCGATCCGTGGCGCTCGCCCTGTATCGCAAGTACCGTCCCGCGACCTTCTCCGAGGTGGTGGGGCAGGAGCATGTCACCGAGCCGCTGCGGATAGCTCTGGCGGCCGGTCGGATCAATCACGCGTACCTGTTCTCCGGGCCGCGAGGCTGCGGCAAGACGTCATCGGCGCGCATTCTGGCCCGGTCGCTGAACTGCGTGCAGGGACCGACGCCGGATCCGTGCGGAGTGTGCCCGTCATGCATCGCGCTGGCGCCGGAGGGTCCGGGGTCGCTGGACGTCGTCGAATTGGACGCCGCCAGCCACGGTGGCGTCGACGACACCCGTGATCTGCGGGACAAGGCGTTCTACATGCCCGCCGAGTCGCGCTACCGGGTGTTCATCATCGACGAGGCGCACATGGTCTCGCCGCAGGGCTTCAACGCGCTGCTGAAGATCGTCGAGGAGCCGCCCGAGCACCTGGTCTTCATCTTCGCCACCACCGAACCCGACAAGGTGATGACGACCATCCGGTCGCGCACCCACCACTACCCCTTCCGGCTGATCCCGCCGACCACGCTGCGACGGTTGCTGGAGCGGTTGTGCGCCGAAGAGGGCGTCATCGTCGAGCCAACGGTGTTTCCGCTGGTCATCCGCGCGGGCGGTGGATCCGCACGCGACTCGCTGTCGATTCTCGATCAACTGCTGGCCGGCGCCGGGCCGGAGGGTGTGACGTATCGCAGTGCTGTGGCGCTGCTCGGGGTCACCGATGCCGCGCTGCTGGACGAGGTCGTCGACGCACTGGCCGCGACCGATGGGGCGTCCATGTTCGGCGCGGTCGACCGGGTGGTCGAAGCCGGCCACGATCCGCGACGGTTCGCTGCGGACCTGCTGCAGCGGCTCCGCGACCTGGTCATCATCAACGCAGTTCCGGACGCGGCCGCCAAGGGCCTGATCGACGCCCCGGAGGATCAGCTGACGTCCATGGTCGGGCAGGCGGATCGGCTGGGCATCGCCACGCTGACCCGGCTCGCCGAGGTGATGCACACCGGCCTGGTCGACATGCGGGGGACCACCTCGCCCAGGCTTGTCCTGGAGTTGCTGTGCGCGCGGATGCTGCTGCCGGGAGCGTCCGCGGGTGACGCCGCGCTGCTGCAGCGGCTGGAACGAATGGAACGGCGGATGGACATCGCCGGCGACGTCGGTGGCCTCGATCCCGGGGCTGCTTCCGCTCAGGTCTCGGTCGCGGTGCCCCGGCCGGCGGGGGCTCGGGCGAGTGCGACCGCGGGGGAGGGCCGGGCGCAAGGAGCGGATCCGTCGTCCAAATCCGTGCGTTCGGTACCGGAGCGTCCGGGTTCGCAGCCGGGCCGACCAGATTCTCCGGCCGAGGCCGGGTCTGGCGGGGCCGCGTCCGATCGGTCGGTCCAGGCTGCGCCGGCCGCGACGTCAAGCCCCCCTGTTCGTTCCACACCCGCTCCCCGTGCGGTTCCGGCAGGGCCGGACCTGGGGCTGCCCGTGCGTCCGACGCTGAGTTCGCACGGCTCATCGGCGGGGGACCGGTCGATGAGTGGTTCCGCGGTGGGTGGGGCGGCGAGGCCCGAGCCGGCGACATCGGTGGCAGCGGAGCCCATCTCACCCACCGACAGTTCGACCATTGACGTCACCGACGTTCGGCGGGTGTGGCCCGACGTGATGGCCGCCGTCAAACGTCATAAGCGCACCACCCAGGCCATCCTCGATTCGGCCACGGTGCTCAGCGTCGACGCCGGGGTGCTGCAGATTGCGATGCCCTCGGCCGTGATGGCGCGGCGGGCGATGGAGTCGACCAACTCGGACGTGCTGCGGGCGGCCCTGAAAGAGGTGCTCGGCGTCGATTGGATCATTCGGTGCCAGGCCGCGGGAGCCGGCTCGGCCCCCGTTGACGGCCCGCCACGAGGAGCGACCGGTGGCCCGCCGAGCGCGAGCCCGGCGCGCCGTGGCGAGACGGCACCGATTCCCGCGCCACCACCACCCGACGTCGAACCGCCCGACGAAGAGATTCCGGACGACTACGACGAACCGCTGGATCCCTCGGCCGCCGCCGTTGTGGTCCGCGATCCGGAAGAGATCGCCATCGCGCTGCTGTCCACCGAGCTGGGTGCCCGCCGGTTGGACCCGTCGGCCTGACGTTCCTCCAACACTGCGAAGGATCCCTCGGGGCTGGGGACCGACGGATCCTTCACGATCTTTCCAATCCTTGGGGATGGTTCGGCGGGGATTACCGCTCCCTGAGGTCATCGGGCCGGAGGTAGCACGACCGTCTGGTTGATCGTCTCGGTCAGCCATCCCCGGTAGTCCGACGCCGACCATCCGCGTGACTGGCGCAGGATGTGGTGGACGTGCGGCGAGCACAGTGCCACCAGGATGTCGGTCGCTCGATCCACGTCGACCGATTCCCGCAGCAGGCCAAACCGATCGAGCGCCTCCGCGACGCTGCGCATGATGGCGGTATTGGCGGCCTCGCCCTCGGCCGCCATGCGCTGCATGTCCTCGTCGGCGCCGGATGACTCGATCATCGTCATGATCAATCGTCCGGCCCGGTCCTGGATCGCGGTGCCAAGGTCCACCAGGGAATCCACGATCCGATCGGGTCTGGTCAACGACGCGCGGACCTCGTCGCGATCGGCGATGGCCACCGGTTCCTCGTCCCCGGCGATGGCCACGTTGAGGGCGTCGTGGAACACCTGCAGTTTTCCGCCGGGAAAGCTCGCGAAAACCGTCCGGACAGCGACCCCGGCTGCGTCCGCGATATCACGGACAGTGGTTGTGACGTAACCCTTTTCGATGAAGAGTCGGGCACCGGCGTCGCGGATCTGGGCGCGCGTCCTGGCGGCGGCCGCTGCTCGCAGCGGTGACCGGTAGGTGCGTCGGGCTGACGTGCCGACCGGTTCAGCCTCGGGGTTGACATGTTCCGTCATCGGTATCACCATAACAGCAATGGATGCATTGTGAGTGCATCGAATAATGGAAAGAGGAGAACGATGCCAACTCTGACGGGCGTGCGCGCGGTCAAGCTTCCGGTGAAGGATCTGCCCAGCAGCGTGCAGTGGTACCAGCAGGTGTTCGGCGTATCAGCCCACCGTCGAGTTCCCCGACGCGAACGGGGTCGTCGTCGGCGTCGCCGGCGAATTGCCAGGCAGCACAACCGGTCTGTCGCTGCGGGCCAACCCGGAGGCACACAGCATGGTCGGGCTTGAGGTGATGATCTCGGTCGCCGACCGGGACGCGTTGGAGCCATGGGTCGCCCACCTCGACGGTCTGGGGGTGAGTCACTCGCCGATCGTGGAGGCGTCGCTGGGGTGGCTGGTGGCGTTCAACGATCCGGACGGGCACGAGTTTCACCTCTATACCGAGACCCGGCACGGCATCGACCATTCCGGGCGGCCGGGATACGGCCGCCTGGTCGGCATCACCGCTGAATGACGATCCCGGAACCGCGCGGTGTGCTGTACACACGGATCGTCGGCCACGAACGTGCTGCGGTACCTGCACAGGCCATGAGGCGTGTGTAGAGCCGAACTGTCCTGCTCGTAGACCAGCTCAGCGAACCCCGGACCTCAGCCAACCTGAACCTCGGCCAACCGAACCACAGCCAAGCGAACCTAGTGCCCGCGGACCACCCAGTCGTCGAGCTGCGGGGCCTCGGCGCCGATGGTGGTGTCGTCGCCGTGGCCGGTGTGCACGACGGTCTCGGCCGGCAGGTTCAGCAGCCGGTGCGAGATCGAGTCGATGATCGTCGGGAAGTCCGAGAACGACCGGCCGGTGGCGCCCGGGCCGCCGGCGAACAGGGTGTCGCCGGAGAACACCGCGCCCAGCGCCGGGGCGTAGAAGCACACGGCGCCCGGTGAGTGGCCGGGCGTGTGCAGCACCTGCAGATCGATGCCGGCGACGGTCACGCACCTGGCCCGCGTGCAGCTCGGCGTCGGGTTGCCGGACCGGGTGGGCCATGCCCCACAGCGCGGCGTCGGCCGGGTGCAGCCAGATCGGTGCCCCGGTCAGGTCCGCCAGCGCCGGCGCCGCGTCGATGTGATCGTTGTGCCCGTGCGTGCACAGGATCGCGTTCACCCGGCGGGAGCCGACCGCGGCCTTGATCGCGTCCGCGTCGTGCGCGGCGTCGATGACGATGACCTCCTCGTCGTCACCCACCAGCCAGACGTTGTTGTCGACGTCCCAGGTGCCGCCGTCCAGGCTGAACGTGCCCGAGGTGACAACCTTCTCGACCCTGGCCGTGCTCTGCGAACTCGTCATGCGCCGAGCCCGGGATAGAGCGGCCGGCCCGCCGCCAGGGCGGTGACCCTGGCGCTCAGCGCGGCCTGCAGCGCCGGGTCCAGCTCGCCGACCGGGGCGACCAGCGCGGCGGCGATGATGTCGGCGACCTCGGCGAAGTCCGCGTCGTCGAATCCGCGGGTGGCCAGCGCCGGGGTGCCGATCCGCAGGCCCGAGGTGACCATCGGGGGTCGCGGGTCGAACGGCACCGCGTTCCGGTTGACCGTGATCCCGACCGAGTGCAGCCGGTCCTCGGCGGCCTTGCCGTCCAGATCCGATTCGCGCAGGTCCACCAGCACCAGGTGGACGTCGGTGCCACCGGTCAGCACCTGCACCCCGGCCTCCGCGACGTCGGACTGCACCAGCCGCTCGGCCAGCAGCTTCGCGCCCCGGATGGTCCGCTCCGCCCGCTCGGTGAACGACGGGTCGGCGGCCATCTTGAACGCGACGGCCTTCGCCGCGATGACGTGCTCGAGCGGCCCGCCCTGCTGACCGGGGAACACCGCGGAGTTGATCTTCTTGGCGATCGCCGGGTCGTTGGACAGGATGACGCCGCCGCGCGGCCCGCCGAGGGTCTTGTGCGTGGTGGTGGTCGTGACGTGCGCGTGCGGCACCGGCGACGGGTGCAGCCCGGCCGCGACCAGCCCGGCGAAATGCGCCATGTCCACCAACAGGTAGGCGTCGACCTCGTCGGCGATCTGCCGGAAGCGCTCGAAGTCGAGCTGCCGGGGGTAGGCCGACCAGCCGGCGATGATCAGCTTCGGCGAGGACTGGCGGGCCAACCGCGCCACCTCGTCCATGTCGATCCGGTAGTCCTCCTTGGACACCTCGTAGGCCGCGACGTTGTAGAGCAGCCCGGAGAAGTTGATCCGCATGCCGTGGGTCAGGTGCCCGCCGTGCGCCAGCGAAAGCCCGAGAATGGTGTCGCCGGGCTTGATCAGCGCCTGCATGGCGGCGGCATTGGCCTGGGCCCCGGAGTGCGGCTGCACATTGGCAAACCCAGCACCGAACAACGCCTTGATCCGGTCGATCGCCAGTTGCTCGATGACGTCGACGTTCTCGCAGCCGCCGTAGTACCGCCGGCCGGGGTAACCCTCCGCGTACTTGTTGGTCAGCACGCTGCCCTGGGCCTGCATGGCGGCCACCGAGGCGAAGTTCTCCGAGGCGATCATCTCCAGGGTGTCCTGCTGGCGGCGCAGTTCGCGTCCGATGTACTCGGCGACCTCGGGGTCGGCGACCTCCAGCGGAGCATCGAGACCCGGCCACGGCGCTGCGGCCGAACCGGCGTCCTGGACCAAGGCGTCCTGAATCGAAGAGTCCCCGATCGAAGCGGTGGCTGTGCTGCCAGTGGCCACGTCAGTCGTCATGACTGGTGTTCTCCCTAGTTTTGCGCCCGTCGGCGCTCGTTGCGATGGGTTGTCGCCCACCTCTCCGAGCCTCCACCGTAGTCGGCCCTGGCGCTTCGACCGTCATCGGTTTGCCGCTCGAGCCCACCACGACTCCCCGCCGCGGCAGTGACCGGCGGCCGGCAGGTGGTGGCCGACGGGGGTTTCCGGAGGCATGATCGTGGGGCCGATCCACCTGTGGCCACGGTGAGCTTGATGCCCGCCCTTGGCGGACGAGTGCTGTCTGGAGGCGCGACATGAGACTGCTCCAGCGAATCGGCCTCACGCTGGTCGGCTTTGCGCTACTGGCCGGCTGCGTGAGCGCGTGCGCCGGCCCATCGACACCGGCGGCCGGATCACCGTCCGCCGCGCCCGCCGAGCTGCAGTTCACCGCGACCACCGTGGATGGAAAGGCGTTCGCCGGAGCCAGCCTCGCCGGTCATCCGGCCGTGCTCTGGTTCTGGGCACCCTGGTGCCCGAACTGCCGTGCCGAATCCGGGCAGGTGGCGGCCGCCGCCGCGGCCCACCAGGGATCGGTGACGTTCGTCGGGGTCGCGTCGCTCGACGCCGTGCCCGCGATGCAATCGTTCGTGACGACCTACGGCATGGGCGGGTTCACCCACCTCGCCGACGTGGACGGTTCGATCTGGCAGCGGTTCGGGGTCACCCAGCAACCGGCCTACGCCTTCATCTCGGCAGCCGGGTCCGTCGACGTAGTCAAGACGAGGGTGTCGGCGACGGAACTGGACAGCCGGCTCGCGCAGCTCACGTCCAGCTGAGGCGTCGCGAATGATGCGACCCTGATGGACCTCGGCGTGCTGGGTTTCGCCCTCGCCGCCGGCGCGGTCGCGGCGGTGAACCCCTGCGGTTTCGCCATGCTGCCCGGGTATCTGGCGCTCGTGGTCGCCGGGGAGGCCACCAGAACACCGGGTGCGAGCCCAACGGAACCGGCAACCAGGAGCCGCGCGGCGGTGGCCAGGGCGTTGACCGCCACCGCCGCGATGACCGCCGGATTCCTGCTGGTGTTCGGCGTCTTCGGGCTGATCATCGCGCCGGTGACCTCGTCGATCGAGCAATACCTGCCCGCCGTCACGGTAGTGATCGGTGCGGCGATGCTCGGGCTCGGTGGTTGGCTGCTGGCCGGCCGGGAGATCACCGTGCTGCTGCCACGGCCCGGACGTGGCGCTCCCACCCGGCGGCTCGGGTCGATGGTCGGTTACGGCGTCGCGTACGCGCTGGCGTCCGTGTCGTGCACGATCGCCCCGTTCCTCGCGGTCACCGCGGCAACCTTCCGCAGCAATTCGGTGGCACAAGGCGTGGTCGCCTACCTCGCCTACGGCCTCGGGATGGCCTTGGTGGTCGGAGTCTTGGCGGTCGGGATCGCGCTGGCTGGTTCAACGGCGGCGAGCGGTGTTCGGCGCGTCCTGCCATTTGTCAATCGGATCTGCGGCGCGTTGCTGATCGTGACGGGCCTGTATATCGGCTACTACGGCCTGTACGAGCTGCGGGTGTTCTTCGCCGGCGCACCAACCAGTGACCCGATCGTCGACGCTGCCGGAGCGGTGCAGGGAGTGCTGGCCGGCTGGGTCGACGGGCTCGGGGTGCTGCCGTTTGCGATCGCGGTGGCGGCGCTCGTCGCCGGGACGGTGCTGGCGGCCGTCCTCGGAGCGCGCCGAGCGGCTCGTGGGCCTCACTGAGGCCACATCCCCCACGCAAGATCATCCGCCCGGTGCCCGATTTGACCGGAATTCTCACCGAGGACGGACGCTTGCGTAGGTAACGATGCGGTGACGGCGGTAGGCCGTGCGGTGAACTTGCGTTTACGGTTCCCCCAGCACCGAACGTGCCGGGCACGCCGTATTCCCGCCCGGCGCACCGCCGAACTGGCCCTGAGTCGTCGTCGACTCCACGTCCGACGCCCAGAAAGTCGCCGACTCGGCCGCAGTCAGTAACCGGCCAGCGTCATCGGCCACCGGGCAGCGCCGCCGGCAATGGTGCCGGCGCACCACATCAACACCCTGGAGGTAGCAGACAGCGTGAAACGACACTTGTTCTTGGGCATCGGCCTGGCCGGCGCCCTGGTCCTGACGGCATGTGCGAGTTCGGACCGCGGCAGCGAGACCTCCAGCAGCGGGGCGGCGGCGACCGGGAGCGGCGAGGCCACTGCCGACGCCAGCGCGACCGGGGCTCCCGCCGATCCGAACGGGCAGATCATCTTCGGGGCGGCCGGCGCGCCCAGCATGTTCGACCCGCTCTACGCCACGGACGGCGAGACCTTCCGGGTGGTTCGGCAGATGACCGAGGGCCTGGTGGCCTTCAAGCCCGGCACCGCTGACGTCGAACCCGCGCTGGCGAAGTCCTGGGAGCAGTCCGCCGACGGACTGACCTGGACCTTCAAGCTGCAGGACGGCGTCAAGTTCCACGACGGGACCCCGTTCGACGCCGCCGCCGTCTGTTACAACATGGACCGGATGTACAGCCAGACCGGCGCCGGCATTACCCAGGCGCAGTACTGGGCGGACAACATGGTCGGTTTCAAGGGCCAGGTGGACAAGACCGGCGCGCCGGTGCCCAGCGTGTACGAGTCCTGCACGGCCTCCGATGCCGGAGATGCCGTCATCAAGCTCACCCGGTACACCTCGAAGTTCCCGTCGGTCCTCGGCCTGCCGTCGTTCTCCATGCAGTCCCCGACGGCGCTCACCCAGTACGACGCGAACAACGTGGTCGCCGAGGGTGACTCGTTCGTCTATCCCGCCTATGCCACGGACCACCCGACCGGCACCGGTCCGTTCAAGTTCCAGGCCTACGACAAGGCGAACAACACGGTCACCCTGGTCCGCAACGACGACTACTGGGGTGAGAAGGCCAAGTCGAAGACGCTGATCTTCAAGATCATCCCCGACGAGACGGCGCGCAAGCAGGAACTGCAGGCCGGCACCATCGACGGCTACGACCTGCCGAACCCGGCCGACTGGGACGCGCTGAAATCGGCGGGCTTCAACCTGGCCATCCGCCCGGCATTCAACATCCTGTACCTGGGCATCACGCAGGGCACCAACCCGGCACTGTCCGACCTCCGAGTCCGGCAGGCCATCGCCTACGCGCTCAACCGCCAGCAGTTCGTCGATTCCCAGCTCCCGGATGGCGCCAACGTCGCTCCGATCCTGTACCCGGAGGCCGTCAAGCCGTTCACCGAGGGCGTCCAGTCCTACGACTACGACGTGCAGAAGGCCAAGGACCTGCTGGCGCAGGCCGGGCAGAGCAACCTGACGGTCAACTTCTGGTGGCCCACCGCGGTGTCCCGGCCGTACATGCCGGACCCGAAGAGCGTGTTCACCGCACTGAAGGCTGATCTGGAGGCCGTCGGCATCACGGTCAAGGAGACCTCCAAGGACTGGAACGGTGGCTACCTCGATGGCGTCGAGGCGCACGCAGCAGACCTCTTCCTGCTCGGCTGGACGGGTGACTACAACACGCCGGACAACTTCATCGGCGGCTTCTTCACCCGGACCACCAACCGGTTCAACACCGCAGCGGCCCCCTGGGGCCAGACCCTGGCGGACTCGCTGACGGCCGCGGACGCCATCCCGGACGAGACCCAGCGGAATGCCGCGTACGACGACATCAACAAGAAGTTGATGAGCGACTACCTGCCGGCCATCCCGATCTCGTCCTCGCCGCCGGCGCTGGTGCTGGCCGCGAACCTGCAGGGGATCACCCCGAGCCCGCTCACCGACGAGAAGTTCGTCGACGCCTACAAGAGCTAGTGCGGGGCGGCGGGTGCTGGTGGTCCAATGACCACCAGCACCCGCCGCGCACATCGCTCGACCGGCACGTCTGAAGACACCATCACCTTGGACACCACGATGAGGGGGTCGGCGCCATGCTGAGGTACACCGTGCGCCGGCTGCTGCAGCTGGTTCTGGTGCTGTTCGTGCTGTCCCTGCTGCTGTTCATCTGGCTGCGGAGCCTGCCGGGCGGGCCGGTCACCGCGTTGCTCGGCGAGCGGGCCACGCCGGAGAAACGCGAGGAATTGAACGCGGTTCTCGGCCTGGACCAGCCGATCTTCGTGCAGTACCTCAAGTTCCTGGGCCGGGTGGTGCAGGGGAACTTCGGGGAGTCAACCGGAGTTTCACCGGGAACCTCGGCGGTCGATGTGTTCGTGACGCGATTCGGCGCGACCGTCGAGCTGACCATCGGCGCGATGATCTTCGGCCTGGCCCTCGGCATCCCGCTCGGCTACATGGCCGCCAAGCGGCGCGGCGGAGTGTTCGACAACGGCTCCATCGTGTTCTCGCTGATCGGCATCGCCGTCCCGGTGTTCTTCCTGGCCTTCCTGCTCAAGTACGTCTTCGCGGTCCGGTGGGGCCTGCTCCCGCCGTCCGGCCGGCAGACCCCCGGTATCGACGCGACCCGGGTGACCGGGTTGTTCATCGTCGACGGCGTGATCACCCGGGAATGGGACGCCGCCTGGGACTCGGTGAAGCACCTGATCCTGCCGTGGATCGCGCTGGGCACCATCCCGTTCGCGGTGATCTTCCGGATCACCAGGGCCTCCGTGCTCGAGGTGCAGGGTGAGGACTTCGTCCGCACGGCCGAGGCGAAGGGCCTGACCAGCACGACCATCCGGAACCGGCACGTGCTGCGCAACGCCATGCTGCCGGTGATCACGGTGACCGGGCTGCTCACCGGGCTGCTGCTCACCGGCGCCGTGCTGACCGAAAAGGTCTTCGGCTACCCGGGTCTGGGCGAGGCGCTCTACCTCGGCTTCACCAAGAAGGACTACCCGGTGGTGCAGGTGATCATCCTGGCCGCGGCCGCGGCCTTCGTCATCATCAACACCCTGGTCGACCTGACCTACGCGCTGGTCGATCCGCGGATCAGGGCGCGCTGATGGCCACCACCTTCTCCCGTGCGCGCAAGCAGCGCATCGACGCCCTGGTCACCTCCGGCGACGAGGGCACCTCGCTGCTGCAGGACGCCTGGACGCGGCTGAAGGCCTCGCCGCTGTTCTGGGTCGGCGCGGTGATCGTCGGGCTGTTCCTGGTGCTGGCGATCATCGGCGCCGTGGATCGCCCCGCACGACCCGGGCGCTCAGCTGCTGATCGGCCAGACCTCGCGGGCCCGCAACGCCATCGCGCCGGCCCAGGACGGGTTTCCCGCTCGGCGGCGACACCCAGGGCCGCGACCTGCTGTCCCGGATGATCGTCGGTGCCCGGCAGACCCTGCTGGTCGGCATCCTGGCCACCCTGATCGGGCTGATCGGCGGGCTGATCCTGGGCATCCTGGCCGGCGCCTTCGGCGGCTGGGTGGACACCGTCATCATGCGGATCGTCGACGTCATGCTGTCCATCCCCAGCCTGCTGCTGGCGATCTCGATCGGCGTGCTGTTCACCAATCCCGAACCTGACCAGCGTGATCATCGCGGTGGCGATCCCGCAGATCCCGGTGTTCGCCCGGCTGCTGCGCGGGCAGATGCTGGCCCAACGGGAATCCGACCACGTGCTGGCCGCCCGGGCGCTGGGCGTCAAGCGCGGCCCGATCGTCTTCCGGCACATGCTGCCGAACTCGATCTCCCCGGTGATCGTGCAGGCGACCCTGGTGGTCGCGACCTCGATCCTCGACGCCGCCGCGCTGTCCTTCCTCGGCCTCGGGTCGCAGGACGTCTCCGAACCGGAATGGGGCCAGATGCTCGGCGAGGCGCAGACCAGCATCGACTCGCACCCGCAGCTGGCGTTCTGGCCGGCCGGCGCGATCATCATCGTCGTGCTGGGCTTCACCCTGCTGGGCGAGTCGCTGCGCGAGGCCATCGACCCGAAGAACCGGCGGTGACGTGATGGCCGATCTGCTCGAGGTGATCCGACCTGACGGTGCAGTTCAACCGGAAGGGCGTTGCCCCGTTCACCGCCGTCGACGGGGTGAGCTTCTCCGTCGCGCCGGGCCAGACGGTCGGGCTGGTCGGCGAATCCGGCTGCGGCAAGTCGGTGACGTCACTGGCGATCATGCGGCTGCTGCCGAAGCGCGGGCGCGACCATCACCGGGTCGGTGAATTTCGAGGGCACCGACCTGCTCTCGCTGCCGCTGGACACGATGCGGGACCGGCGCGGCCGGGACCTGGCGATGATCTTCCAGGACCCGCTGTCGTCGCTGAACCCGGTGGTGTCCATCGGGATCCAGGTCACCGAGGTGCTGGAGCGGCACCGCGGGATGAAGCGGTCGGCGGCCATGCACGAGGCCCGCGACCTGCTGGAATCGGTCGGCATCCCGGATCCGAACCGGCGGCTCAAGGAGTACCCGCATCAGATGTCCGGCGGCATGCGGCAGCGCGCGCTGATCGCGATGGCGCTGGCCTGCCGGCCGCGGCTGCTGATCGCCGACGAGCCGACCACCGCGCTGGACGTCACCATCCAGGCGCAGATCCTGGCCCTGCTGAAGACGCTGGTGGTGGACCACGGCACCGCGCTGATCATGATCACCCACGACCTCGGGGTGGTCGCCGGCCTGGTCGACGAGGTGAACGTGCTGTACGGCGGCCGGGTCGTCGAGCGGGCCGACCGGCACGAGCTGTTCGCCTCGCCGCGGCACCCGTACACCCACGGCCTGCTGGAGTCGATCCCGCGGCTCGACGCGCCGCCGGGCGAGCGGCTGACGCCGATCCACGGCTCGGTGGCCGACAACATTCCGTGGACGAACGGGTGCGCGTTCGCGCCGCGCTGCTCCCGGGAGATCGACGCCTGCCGGGAGGTGAGCCCGGTGCTGGAACCGCTGGCCTCGGAGCGGGATCACCTGCTGCGCTGCCACAATCCGGTGGTGCCCGGCCGTCGGCCGGCCTGGCTCTCGGCGAGGCGACCTCATGACGGGCGGCGGCCTGGGACCGGGAACCGCTGGCGGATCCCGACGCGCTCACGGCCGAGGCCGCCGCGGCGGCCTCGTTGGCCGGCCGGTCGGCGTTGCGGTCGAGCACCAGTCGGAACCGGCGCCCGACGCGCCGGCCGCGGCTTGAGCGCGGTGACCGCCGGCGCCGACGTGCTGCTGGAGGTCAACGACCTCAAGGTGCATTTCCCGATCAAGCGCGGGGTGCTGATCGACAAGACGATCGGCTACGTCTACGCGGTGGACGGGGTCTCGCTGGCCGTCCGGCGCGGCGAGACCTACGGGCTGGTCGGCGAATCCGGTTGCGGGAAAACCACTCTCGGCCGGGGGATCCTGCGGCTGGTGGAACCGACGGCCGGCTCGGTGCTGTTCGACGGGGAGAACATCGCGGCGCTCAAGCCGGAGCCGCTGCGGGTCGCCAGGCGGCGGATGCAGATGGTGTTCCAGGATCCGCTGGGCTCGCTGGACCCGCGGCAGTCGGTGCAGTCGATCCTGGTCGAGGGGATGAAGGCGCACGGCCTTGCCGACTCGGACGACGAAGACGAACGCCCGGCTGCGGGAGTTGCTGTCGGCCGTCGGGCTGCCGAACACCGCGCTGCGCAAGTATCCGCACGAGTTCTCCGGCGGGCAGCGGCAACGGATCGGCATCGCCCGGGCGCTGACGGTGAACCCGGAGCTGATCGTCGCCGACGAGCCGGTCTCCGCCCTTGACGTCTCGGTGCAGGCGCAGGTGATCAACCTGCTGGAGGACCTGCAGGCCGACCTCGGCCTGACCTACCTGATCATCGCGCACGACCTGGCCGTGGTCCGGCACATCTCGGACCGGGTGGGCGTGATGTACCTGGGCGCGCTGGTCGAGGAGGCGACGTCCGCGGCGCTGTACGCGGAGCCGCTGCACCCGTACACCCGGGCGCTGATGTCCGCGGTGCCGGTGCCGGATCCGGTGGTGGAGGACATGCGGGAACGGATCCTGCTCACCGGCGACCTGCCGTCACCGGCCAACCCGCCGACCGGCTGCCGGTTCCACACCCGCTGCCCCTGGCGGCAGCCGACCCTGTGTGACACCGACCGGCCGGAGCTGATCGAGCTGCGCAGCGGGCATCGGGTGGCCTGCCACTACGCCACCGAGATCGCCTCCGGGGCGCTGCAGCCGCATGACCTGGCGGCCGACGTCATCTGAGAGGTGCCAACTGCGGGCCGGCAGGCGCGCGGAACCAGGCGGTCAGCCCGCGCCGCGGCCGAGGAAGCTGAGCACCCCGTTGGCGTACCCCTTGGCGAACTGCTGCTGACCGGCCTCGGAACTCATCAACGCGGCGTCGGCGGAGCTGCGCATGTTGCCGGATTCGACCATCACGGTGGGCCGGGTGGACAGGTTCAGGCCGGCCAGGTCGTCGCGCTGCCACAACCCGTTGTCGCCGAGATAGTTGGACGGCGAGAGGCCCGCGGTGACCAGGCCGTCCCGGATGGTGGACGCCAGCCTCGCCGATTGCGCGGCCATCGCCGCCGCCGGCCGGGTCGCGCTGCGCCGTCATCACGTAGAAGCCCCGGTCGGAGTCGGTGTCGACGCCGTCGCCGTGGATGGACAGCACCAGGTCGGCGTTGGCGTTGTTGCCGATGGCCGCCCGTTTGTTCACGCACGGGCCGACCCCGTCGTCGCTGTCCCTGGTCATGATCACGGTGATGCCGTTCGACTCGAGGATGTCCTTGCAGGTCGTTGGCCACGGCCCAGGTGAACCGGTGCTCGGTGTATCCGGCGTTGGTCTCGGTGCCGGTGGTGTTGCAGGGTTTGGTCTCGCCGAACCCGGCGTCGACCAGCGCGTTGATGATGCTCGGGTTCGCGCCGTTGGCGCCGTTGTGACCCGGGTCGATGACGACCACCTTGCCGCGCGCTGACCGGGGCAGGCGGCGGGTGCCGGTTCGGGTGCGGGTGCCGGCTCCGGCGCCGGGGTGGGTTCTTCGACCTGGGGCGGTTCCTGCGGCGCGGGTTCGGCCGGCGGATCGGCTTCCTCGGAACTGGACGGCGCCGGCTCGGTGGTCGGTTCCGGAGTGGGCGACGGGCTCGGCTGGGCAGGCGGGGACGGGACCGCGGTGGACAGGCCCGGCACGGTGACCGGCGGGCCGGCGGATGCCGACGTCGAATCGCTCGCACTCGCCGCGCTTCGTTGCGGCGGCGCCTCGACCGTGCGCGGAGCAGGACGCGATCACCAGGGAGCTGGCCACGGCGGCCATCAACGCGACGGCGAGCCGCGGTGTGCGGGCACTCATGGTGCGTACTCTGCCATCGACCGGCCGTCCCTCCGGGACATGACGCGGCGTGGGCAGCCGCGAGGCATGCGCGCACTACTGTGGCCTGGACCCGCCATGAACGCGTCGTGCCCGCCGCGCGCGGAGAAACGGGGAAATCGAGAATGATGCCAGGGATGCCGGACCTGTCCCAGATCTTCATGCAGGCGCAGCAGATGCAGGCCGAGATGCAGCGCGCGCAGGCCTCGCTGGCCGAGGCGGAGGTGACCGGCTCGGCCGGTAGCGGGCTGGTCACCGCCGTGGTGAACGGCAGCGGCGACCTGCTCAGGTTGACAGATCGATCCCGTCGGTCGTCGACCCCGCCGACGTCGAGACCCTCGAGGACCTGGTGATCGCCGCCGTGCACGACGCCCGGCGCGCCGCCGAGGGCGTGGCCAACAGCGCGATGGGCTCGGTCGACCAGCGGCCTTGACCTGTCCTCGATCGGTCTGCCGGGGCTCGGCATTCCCGGATTCGGCGCGCCGGAACTCGATGACGACGACGATTTCGATGACGACGATGATGACGACGACGAGGGTGATGACGACGAGGAGGTCGGCATCGTCTCCGCCGAGGACATCGTGGTCATCGAGGAGATAACGCCGCTCGACCAGTCGCCCGCGGGTGGCACCGAACCAGGGCGTCCCAGCGGCTCGACGAGCGGCGAGGGCTGACCCTCCGTGTACGAAGGCCCCGTCCAGGACCTCATCGACGAACTCGGCCGGCTGCCCGGCATCGGCCCGAAGTCCGCGCAGCGCATCGCCTTTCACCTGCTGACGACCGACCCGGTCGACCTCACCAAGCTGCAGACGGCGCTGCAGCGGGTCAAGGACGAGGTCCGGTTCTGTGAGGTCTGCGGCAACGTCGCCGGCGACGTCCGGTGCCGGATCTGCAACGACCCGCGCCGTGACGACGCGATCATCTGTGTCGTCGAGGAACCCAAGGACGTCGCCGCGATCGAGCGCACCCGGGAATTCCGCGGCAAGTACCACGTCCTCGGCGGGGCCATCTCGCCGATCGACGGGATCGGGCCCGACCAGCTCCGGATCGCGCCGCTGCTCACCCGGATCGCCGAACCCGAGGTGCGGGAGGTGATCCTGGCCACCGACCCCAACCTCGAGGGCGAGGCGACCGCCACCTATCTGAGCCGGTTGCTGCGCACCTTCCCGGACCTGTCCGTCACCCGGCTGGCCAGCGGGCTCCCGGTCGGCGGTGACCTGGAGTACGCCGACGAGGTCACCCTGGGTCGGGCGTTCTCCGGCCGACGCTCGGTGGACGCCTGAGCCGCCGGACGTGGCGGATCGGCGACAACTCGACCCCGGGCCGGTTGCGGTCGATGCCGCCGCCCGGTTGCTGCTCGAACGCGCGCCGCGGCTGGGCCGAGTGCGGCTCGGGGTGGTGGACGGCCCGTCCGGTTCCGGCAAGAGCACCTTCGCGGCGGCGTTGATCGGTGCGCTGCGAGCGGCCGGCGGCACGGTGAGCCTGTTCTCCTCCGACCTGCTGGCCACCTGGGACGATCCGTTCGGCTGGTGGGACCGCTTCGACGCCGGGCGTGCTGCAACCACTGGCCGGCGGTGCGCCGGGGCGCGTTCAGCTCACCGATTGGTCGACGGGTCACCCGCGGCCGGGCGGACTGGATGGTCGTCCAGCCGGTCGACGCGCTGATCCTGGAGGGCGTCTCCTGCGGGCGCACGGCCCTGGACGATCGAGCCAGCGTGCTGGTGTGGGTCGAGGTGCCCGATCGGCGCTGGACGTCTGGAGCGGGCGGTACGGCGGGACGGTGAGTCGTCACGCGCGCAACTGGCCGCCTGGCAGGACGCCGAGGACGCCTTCTTCCAGGCGGATCGCACGGCGGATCGCGCCGACATCGTGGTCTTCGGCTGAGTGGGTTTCCGCCCCGCGACCCGGACGGGGCATGCTTGCCACCGTGACCGAGGGCGAGGACGGCGGCAGCGCCGAGGGCGGTCGCCGGCACGACGGCGACGACGGTGGCGGCCCGGACATACCGCTGGCGGGACCAGATCCGGGACACCGTGCGCGCCCTCGGCCCCGAGGACACCCAGCCGATGCCGCGGATCGCGCGTGAGCCGCCGCCGATCCCGCCGGACCTGGTCGAGTTGCTCAGGGCGCTCGGCGTCGCGCTGCTGAACAGCGCAGACTCGGCGGCCACCACCACCGAGATGCTGGAGGAGGTGGCCGCGGCCTACGACGTCGACGTGCAGGCGATGGTGATGCCGACCGGCATCCTGTTCCGGATCGGCCCGGACGAGGTCGACCTGGTCTCGGTGCCGAACCGGAGCCTGCGGCTGGATCAGATCGCGCAGGTCAACGACCTGATCGAGGTGCTGCAGCGGGGCACCATCAGCCCGTCCCTGGCGCTGCGACGGCTGCATCAGATCCTGACCTCCAAGCCCCGTTTCGGGCCGTGGCTGGCGGTTCTCGGTCAGGTCATCCTCAGCGTCGGGTTCGGCCTGCTGCTCAACCCGGACCTGCTGGCGCTGCCCTTCTACGCGGCGCTGGGTGCGTTCGTGGCGCTGCTGCGGATGGTCGCCGACAAATGGGTGACCCTGTCGGTGGCGCTGCCCGTCATCGCGTCCTTCCTGGTCACCGTCATCGCGGTCAAGGTGGTGGCGCCGTTCGTGCATGACGACCCGATCCGGTTGGTGGCGCCCGCGCTGATCACCTTCCTGCCCGGCGCGACCCTGACCATCGCGACGATCGAGCTGGCCAGCGACCAGATCGTGTCCGGCGCCAGCCGGCTGGTCTGGGGGGTGTCGCAACTGTTGTTGCTGGCGTTCGGGGTGTTCGTCGGGCTCAGCCTGGTCGGCACCGTCGACGCCACCGGCGCGCGTCAGGTCGGGGCCTGGGCGCCGTGGGTCGGGGTCGCCCTGGTCGGCATCGGGTATCTGCTGTTCACCAGCGCCCCGCCGGGCTCGTTGATCTTCCTGTGGATCGCGCTGTTCGCCTCCTACGCGGCGCAGACCCTCGGTGCGGCGCTGCTCGACCCGGCGTTGTCCGGCTTCGTCGGCGGCCTGCTGATCGTCCCGCTGACCCACGTGCTGGCCCGCTTCCGGCGCAGCCCGCCCGCCGCGGTCATGCTGCTCCCGGCGTTCTGGCTGCTGCTGCCCGGTGCGCTGGGCTTTCGCGGCGTGTCCAGCCTCGCCACCGGGGTCGCCGGCGGCGCGGCGGACCTGGTGGTCACCGGCATCTCGATCTTCGCGGTCGCCCTTGGCGTCCTGGTCGGCACCTCGGTGACCAGGGACGCCAGGGCCGTGCGCGGCAGCTGGCGGATCAGGTTCCGGCAGGCCGGCGGGACCGGCGAGAACCGTTCCGGCAGGAGATGAGGGCGTGCCCCGCCGACGGGCATCTGTGAAGCCGGCCAGCCCCAATTTTCCATGATCAACGTTTCAGTCCTTTTCTTGTCCTGAGCGACATCAGAAGGACTGAAACGTTGATCTTCGCACCCAGCGGCGAGGTGCTCCTCACTCACCTCCGCTGCCGGGCCGCCGACGCGCATCGCTGCCGCGAGAGCTCGACTCGCTGCCGCGGCCGCTCGCTGAGCCGGCGCCCATCGCTCCCCGCGAGAGTCGACTCGGCTCAGCCGACGCTGACCTCCGCCAGCAGCCGGTCGAAGATCTCGGCGAGCACGGCTGGCGGGGTCGGCGGCAGCCCGGCGATCGCCGACAGATAGACGCCGTTGCCGACCAGTCGCAGCAGTTCGGCCTGCACCGGGTCGTGGATCGCCGCGCGCATCGGCGCCTCCCAGGCCCGGAAGATATCGGCCAGCAACTCGGCGGCCTCGGCGTCCGTGTCCGGGCCGGTCCGCACGGCGGCGATCAGCGAGGTGAAGAAACCGCCCTCGGCGTCGTCGGCCGGGATTGCGTATTGCAGGTAGGCGCGGCCGGCGCCAAGGGACGCCGACGCCTGCGCCATGTCGGCGACGACGCGATCCCGGACGGCGGCCAGCAGGCCGAGGTAGAGCGCGGACTTGGACGGAAAGTGGTACAGCAGGCCACCTTTGGACACCCCTGCGGCAGCGGCAACGGATTCCAGGGTGACGGCCCCGGTGCCGCCCCGGCTCAGCAGGTCGCGAAGAGCACCAAGAATGCGCTCGCGCGCGCCGGTTGCCACGTCTAGACTGTACCGGCCGGACGGTAAAGAGACAGAGACTGGTCGCCGGCCACCAGCGCTACCGGTGTGGGGTTTCACTCGTGTTCGGCTCGTACGTTCAGGTTCTTCGGCGGCCCGGTGCTGCCCGTTTCTCCGCGGCCGGTTTCCTGGCCCGTATGCAGATGTCGATGGCGGGGCTCGGCGCCGTCATGCTGCTCTCCGTCGAGCGCGGCTCGTTCGCGGTCGCGGGTACGGTCTCGGCGATCTACGCGCTGTCGGCGGCCGTCATCGGCCCGCAGCTTTCCCGGTTGATCGACGTGTTCGGGCAGAGCCGGGTGGTGCGCATCCAGCTGCTCGTGCACGTTCCGGCCATCGTCGGGTTGATCGTCGTGACGACTGCGACGTCACTGACCTGGCCGATCTACCTCCTCGCGCTGGTGGCCGGCGCGGCCCAACCCAGTGTCGGCCCGATGATCCGGGCCCGCTGGTCCGCGCAGCTGCACGGCACGTCGCTGCTGCGCACCGCGTTCGCCTGGGAATCGCTGATCGATGAGGCCGTCTTCATCCTTGGGCCCGCCGTTGGCGACCATCGTGGCGCTGCAGGTCGCGCCCAGCGCCGCGTTGATCCTGGCCACCACGCTGCTGATCATCGGGACGCTGCTGCTGCTCACCCAGAAGTCGACCGAACCCAAGCCGATCCGGCCGGCACGGCGGTCCGAAGGGCCGGCCGGCGATCTTCCTGCCGGGAGTCGGCGGCATCGCGGCGATCTTCGTCATGCTCGGCGGCATCTTCGGCTCCTTCGAGGTGACCACGGTCGCGTTCGCCAGGCAGGCCGGTGTCCCGAGCGCGGCCGGCCTGATCCTGGCCCTCTATGCCGTCGGGTCGCTGCTCGCCGGCCTGATCTTCGGGGCGCTGGCGCTGCGGGCGTCGTTGCTGCGGCAGTTCATGGTCGTGGTCGCCGCGCTGGCGGTGGTCACCTCCCCGCTGCCGTTCCTGGGCTCGATCTGGCTGGTCGCCATCGGGCTGTTCGTGGCCGGCATCGCCTGCTCGCCCGGTGCTGATCTCCGGCATGGCGCTGGTCGAACGCATCGTGCCGAGCGCCAGGCTCACCGAGTCGATGACCTGGGCAACCTCGGGGATCGCCGTCGGCATCGCGACCGCAACCCCGCTGGCCGGGGTGATCATCGACCGGTTCGGCGCGGGCCCGGCCTACTGGGTGACCTCCGGCTGCGCGGTGGGCGCGTTGCTCATCGCCTGCATCGTCTACCCGTCGCTGCGCAGGGCGCTGGCTGCTGCCACGCCGGCGCCGATCCGGGTGCTCGCCGCCGGCGAGCCGACTGCGACAGACCGGATGCCGACGATCGACGCTCGCGACAGGGCAGCCTCGAACGGCTCTGATGCCCGCGGATCGCGCAGGTACCGTGATCTTCATGGACATCGGCGCGGGGGCTGAGGTCCGGGAGAGATCAGGCCCCAGCGATGACGAAAGCCTGTTCGGACCCGGCAGTATGACGTGGCGTGTGCACGCCGATCGGGTCTTCGCGATCGGCGGCGTGCGAGCGCTGATCCTGCAGGCGCTGCACCCGCTGACGATGGCGGCGGTCGCCCAGCAGCGCGGCTTCGAGGAGGACTTCTGGGGCCGGCTCGACCGCACCGGGGCCTACGTCTCGACGTTGACGTTCGCGCCCGCGCACGAGGCCCGGCGCACCGCCGCGAAGATCAGGGGCATCCACCGCAAACTGCACGGCACCGATCCGGCGACCGGCGACACGTTCCGGCTCGATCGGCCGGACCTGCTGCTGTGGGTGCACTGCTGCGAGGTCGAATCCTTCCTGAGCACGGCCCGCCGGGCGGGCGCCCCGATCACTCCCGACGACGCGGACGCCTATCTCCGCGAACAGGTGCTGGCCGCCGAACTGGTCGGCATCCCGGCCGGGCTGGTGCCGTCGTCGGTCGCCGAGATGACGCAGTACTTCCATGACGTCCGGCTCGCAGTTGCGGCTGACCGACGACGCCCGGCGCGGTGTCCGGGTGCTCGCCCTGCCGCCGATGCCCAAGCGGGTGCGCCTGCTCACGCCGGCCCGCCCGGCCTGGGCAGGGCTGGCCGGGGTCGCGTTCGCGCTGCTGCCGGCCTGGGCGCGGCGGCTGTACCGGCTGCCCGGGCTGCCGACCACCGATCTGGCCGCGACCGGCGTGCTGCGGGCCGTCCGGGCGGGCCTGGTGGCATTGCCCGACAAGTGGACCGGACCGCCGGTGGTGCGGGACGCCCGCGCCCAGATCGAACGGCAGGCCGGGTGAGCCTCGACCCGGCGGCGGGCGAGGCGAACGGCATCGCCGCTCGACCCGGCCGAGCAGGTTCGGCGCAGCGCGATCGCGCTGACCGCCCTGTCGCAGAGCGGCCTGTTCTACGCCGTCAACGACTACGACACCGACCGCTACCAGAAGTTGGGCGCACTGGCCGCCGAACTGCTGGCCGCCGTCACCGACGATCCGGCCGCGCACTGGCGGCTCGAGCTAGGTCGGGACGCCGGATACGCCACCCCCAAGGTCGACGTCCGCGGCGCGCTGGTCGACGAGCAGGAGCGGATCCTGCTGATGCGGGAACGGTCGGACGGCCGGTGGTCGCTGCCGGGTGGGTGGGCCGACCCGTTGGACACCCCGTCGCGGGCGGTGGAGCGGGAGATCCTGGAGGAGACCGGACACGGCGCCCGCGCCGTCAAACTGGTGGGGTGCTGGGACCGGGACGCCCAGGGGCACCTGCCGAAGCTGCCGTTCTCGATCTACAAGCTGTTCTTCCTGTGCGAGGCGACCGGCGAGGTCCGGCCGCCCGACGCCCTGGAGACCCTGGACGTCGGCTGGTTCGCTCTGGACGCGCTGCCGGAGCTCTCGACCGGCCGGATCAACGCACGGCAGCTCGGCCGGATCCTCGAACACCACCGGAACCCGTTGCTGCCCACCGAGTTCGACTGACGGGTCCTTAGTTATCGCCCTGGGCGTTCGGCCTGTGCGACCGTCTCGAGCAAGAGCTCGGCTTGCGCACGAAACAGCCCAAGGATCTTCAGATCGTCAAATCCGGGGCAGCCCACAGCAAATCCGCGGTTTGCCGGAGGCCTTGGCGCGTCGTCAATTCGATGGTCAAGAGGTCCAGCGGACGCCGGATAACCTGTCGCGGTTTGAAGTCGTCGTTCAGGTCGATAACGCGCAGTTCGGTGTCGGTCACCATGACTATGCCCGACCCGCGCGGCCGGCCCGGTAGCCGGCCAGCTGTCACGTATCGCAGCCATTCGACCTTTTTCAGTTGCTCGGACACCGTTCGGGCGATCATTTTGTCGTTGTCCGACCAAGCCTGCGGATCGGGTAAAACGTGCCCGGCTCACATGAACTGGCGAGCAGGAATCGAGCCAGCTCAGCTCAGGTCCGACGCGCAGCCTTCCGCAACGCCGCCCCCGAACCCGCCACCACCATCCCGGCGAAGATTCCGATGAAGGCATAGGGGATCTCAGCGGGTGGGCCGTCGCCTGGCGAGGAGTTCCAGGCGCTGGCGAACAGCAGGAAGAACGACCCGAATCCCGCGATGATCACGATCAGCCCGATGGTGGACAGCACTGTGCCGAACACCTTGAGCGCGCGGCGTTCGTTGGTCGGCCCATGTCGGCGGCCAAGCGCCGCGCTGCGATAGACGCCGTCGACGAGGTCGGCAAATTGCGCCGCCGTGCCCTGGCCCAGGTCCACTCGTTGCAGACCGGCGATGGCCAACCGGAAGGGGGCCACATCGGTGTCCTCGAGCATGACCGGCAGCACCGGCCGTAGGTGCTCGTCGGCGGCGACGTGCAACTCCCGCGTCACGTAGGTCGAGCGAACGGCCGACCTGGAGATGAGCAACACGAACACGTCGCTGCCCGCAATGGCCGCGTCCAACTGCTCGCCGAACTGGCCGGCCCGCAGAAAATCCTGATCACGGTAAACAACAAAACCCTCGCGCCGAAGGACGTCGGCAATCGCCGTCGCTGGAGCGCTGTCCTCGCGGGCGTAACTGATGAATACCTTCTGTGCCATAGATTCCGTCCCCACAACGAGCGTGCGGCGCGCATTCCAGGGTCGGGCCGGGATGTGCTCGTGTTTGTCCAGAATTTTACCGATCGCGACAAGCAGATTTCCGGTCGGTTCGCTGAAGACCGACACCGCCGACCACAATCGGAGGAGCCGCGGAGGTGTCGAGGAGTCTGGACTCAGACGTGGGGTTCCGCGGTGCGGTCAACTGACCGGTGGACGGGCGGCACCCGCCGCGGAATCCAGAAGCCCAACCAGCCGGCGCCGAGCAACCCGACCGCGCCCATCGCCGCGATGCCGACGCCCGAGCGTCGCGACGGCGGTGATGCCGGCGATGACGAACGGACCGACCCCGTTCCCGGAGTCGGCGAACATCCGCCACACCCCGAGGAACACCGGCCGCTGATCCGGCGGCGCGAGGTCCGCGCCGAGCGTCATCACCAGCCCCGAGCTCATCCCGTTGCCGACGCCCATCAGCAGACCGACCAGCAGCAGTGCCACGGTGGTCTGGGCGAGCGGCACCAGCGCCAGCGAGATGCCGAGCACCGTCATCGACGGAACGGCCACCCAGGCCCGGCCGTAGCGGTCCATCACCTTGCCGGCCGGGTAGAAGAACAGCATGTCGATGGCGCCGGAGATGCCGAAGATCACCGAGATGGCCGCCGGGGAGAGCCCGAGGTGCTGACCCCAGAGCGGCAGCACCACCTGCCGCGCCGCGCGCACCGCGCTGACCACCAGCACCCCGACGCCGAGGGTCGCGAACACCGACCGTTGTTCGCGGACCATCCGGCCCACCGGAGCCCGCGGTTGCTGGGTGCCGGAGTCCGCCTCGTTCCCCGTCGAGAGATCCTTGACCAGGAACAACACGCCGGCCGCGACCAGCGCCGCGACGATGTGCACCGCGTACGCGCCCCACAGGCCGGTGAAGTGCACGACCGCGCCGCCGATGAACGGACCGATGAACAGCCCGATCCGGAACACCCCGCCGAGCGTCGACATGGCCCTGGCCCGCAGCCGGTACGGCACCACCTCGGTGACGTAGGCCTGCCGGGCCAGCAGCCAGACCGCGGTGCCGGAGCCGGTGACGAAGATGCACAGCGCGAAGACGGCCAGGTTCGGCGCGAAGATGCAGCCGAGCAGGGCCAGCACGGTCAGCACCGCCGCGCCGATCATCGTCGGACGTTCGCCGTAGCGGTGCACGATGGTGCCGGCCGGGATGTCGGCCACGATCTGACCGAGCCCGGCGGTGGCGACCACCAGCGCCGCCATCGCCGGTGAGGCGCCGAGGTCGGTGGCCGAGATGACGACCACCGGGGCGATCGCGCCCTGACCGACCGCGAACAGCGCCGGCGGCAGGAACGCCGCCGGCGCGATGTCGCGCAGCGTCACGTCGTCGGCCGCGCACCTGCTCGGCGCTGCCATCGATCCGCCTCCGCTCACCGAAACCGCCGGCTGCCAGGGAAAGTTACTCCCGCAAACGAGAGTCGCGGCAGACTGTGTGCAATGCCACCTGTTCGACGTCGGTCCGCTAGGATGGCCAGCTGTCCGCCGAGTGCCATCGGGTCAGGGTTCTTCGGCCTCACGGTGCCGTTTTGCCCTGGCCAGGTGTCACTCGCCGAGCCGGATCGCCGTCAGGAGTCGTCCTGCGCCGACTGGTTGGCCGCCGCCCGGTTGACCGCCGACACCACGGCCTTGAGCGACGCGGTGGTGATGGACGAGTCGATCCCGACGCCCCAGACGACCTGTCCGTCGATCGCGCACTCCAGGTAGGCCGCCGCCCGGGCGTCACCGCCGGCCGACAACGCGTGCTCCACGTAGTCGAGCACCCGGACGTCGTGCCCGGCGTCGCCGAGCGCCGCGCAGAACGCGGCGACCGGACCGTTGCCCGTCCCGGTGACGGTCTGCTCCTCGCCGCCCGAGACGAGGACCGCCGACACCTGGTCGAAGACCGAGTCGGCCTCCTCCGGGGTCTCGAAGCGGGTGCGGATCAGCCGCAGCGGGGTGGTCCGCTCCAGGTACTCCTCGGCGAAGTACGACCACATGGTCTTGGCGTCGACCTCGCCGCCCTCGGCGTCGGTGTGCTGCTGGACCACCCGGGAGAACTCGATCTGCAGCCGGCGCGGCAGGTCGAGCCCGTTCTCGGTCTTCATGATGTACGCGACGCCGCCCTTGCCGGACTGCGAGTTGACCCGGATGACGGCCTCGTACGAGCGGCCGACGTCCTTCGGGTCGATCGGCAGGTACGGGACCTCCCAGGTGAAGTCGTCCACGTCGACCCCGGCCGCCGCGGCGTCCCGGTTCAGGTGGTCGAAGCCCTTCTTGATCGCGTCCTGGTGCGAGCCGGAGAACGCCGTGTAGACCAGGTCGCCGCCGTACGGGTGGCGTTCCGGGACCGGCAGCTGGTTGCAGTACTCGACGGTGCGGCGGATCTCGTCGATGTCGGAGAAGTCGATCTGCGGGTCGACGCCCTGGCTGAACAGGTTCAGGCCGAGCGTCACCAGGCAGACGTTGCCGGTCCGCTCGCCGTTGCCGAACAGGCACCCCTCGATCCGGTCGGCGCCGGCCATGTAGCCGAGCTCGGCGGCCGCCACCGCGGTGCCGCGGTCGTTGTGCGGGTGCAGCGACAGCACGATCCCGTTGCGGCGTTCCAGGTTGCGGTGCATCCACTCGATCGAGTCGGCGTAGACGTTCGGGGTGGCCATCTCGACGGTGGCCGGCAGGTTGACCACCATCGGGTTCTGTTCGGTCGGCTGCCAGATCGCCGAGACCGCGTTGCACACCTCGACGGCGTACTCCAGCTCGGTGCCGGTGTAGGACTCGGGGGAGTACTCGAAGCGCCAGTCGGTGTCCGGGTACTTCTCGGCCCAGCGGGCGACCTCCTCGGCGCCGTCCGTGGCGATCCGGGTGATGCCCTTGCGGTCCAGGCCGAAGACCACCCGGCGCTGCAGCGTCGAGGTCGAGTTGTACAGGTGGACCAGCGCCGACGGCGCGCCCTCGACGGCCTCGAACGTCCTGGCGATCAGCTCCGGGCGGGCCTGGGTCAGGACCTGGATCCGGACGTCGGACGGGACGTGGTCCTGCTCGATGATCTCCCGGACGAAGTCGAAATCGGTCTGGCTGGCGGCCGGGAAGCCGACCTCGATCTCCTTGTAGCCCATGGCCACCAGCAGGTCGAACATCCGGCGCTTGCGGGCCGGCGTCATCGGGTCGATCAGCGCCTGGTTGCCGTCCCGCAGGTCGACCGCGCACCACTGCGGCGCCTTGCGGATGACCTTGGTCGGCCAGCTGCGGTCGGGCAGGTCGATCGGCGGGAACGACTGGTAGCGGTGCATCGGCATGGAGCTGCCGCGCTGCCGGTTGTAGGCGGCCTGACCGGCGGGGATGTCGCCGACGGGGGTCCGCAGGCGGGAGGGGGTTGGGGTGCCCATGATGGTTGTCCTTGAGGGTGATGCCCAGCGGCCGTGCCGGTCTTGACGACTGCGCCGCGACGAAGGGGCGAGGGTATGACCGGCAGCACGACAACCCGCGACGGAGGAGCCAGTCTCGAGGGAATCAGGCTCCGTCGCGGCGGCGAAGGAGCAGGCCGGTCGTCGCGAGGACGCCGGGCGCTGCGGTGCGCACCACGGCTGGGACTCTACTCCCGACCATCGGACCGGGCGCAACCGTCGACACGCTGGTGAACCGGCCGGCCCAGGAGCCCTGGCGGGGGAATCTTCGGCTGGCCGGGCAGGTTGCACCGGTTCGTGACCTCTCGACACCCAGCGTGATACCCAGTGACTATGTCTCCCTGCTCGAGCGCCCGCTGTACGGGCACCTCGGCACCATCCGGCCGGACGACACCGTCCAGGTCAATCCGATGTGGTTCGAGTTCGACGACGTCCGCGGGGAACACCTGCGTTTCACCCACACGACGAAGCGTGCGAAGTTCCGCAACCTCGAGCACAACCCGGCGATGAGCCTGTCGATCATCGATCCGGACAATCACTTCCGGTACCTGGAGTTGCGGGGCAAGCTGGTCGACGTCGAGCCGGACCCGACCGGGGCGTTCTACGTGCGGCTCGGTCGCCGCTACGGAAACCAGGGACAGCAGCCACCGCCGGACAGCGCGGACCGGGTGGTGCTGGTGATGAGCATCGAGAAGTCGACCAAGCAGTAGGAACTCAGCGATACGTGCTGGTGATGCTGGGTCCCCGCTGATTAGCGGCGGCCACGCAGCCCCAGATGATCGAGGCGACCCAGATCAGCGGCCAGCAGCACGATCAGGCCGAGGCCGAAGGTGACGCGCCGATGAAGATGCTGCCGACGACCGACACACCCAGCATGATCAGCGCGCCGCTCACGGTGGAATAGAGCATCCCGAGCGGCCCGAAGAACCAGGTCAGGACGAACGCGACGCCCACCGACTTCTGCGGGGCCATCACCACGATGTTCGTGCTGCCGTACGGGGCGGAGTAGCCGTAGCCGGTGTACCGGCCGGGTGGCGGCGGCGGCGGGAACGCCGCGGCGACGGGCGCGCTGTGCTCGGTCCACGCCGTGCCGTCCCACCAGCGCTGAGCCGGCAGGCCGTTCGGGTCGGGATACCACCCCGGGGCGATGCTCAGCGGCGCCGGCGGCATCGCGGGCTGGACCGGACCGTCCACGGCGAACGCGGTGGTGGGCGGTGTCCACGGTGAAACACTGGCCGGTGAGACAGTCGCCGGCGAAACGGTGACCGGCGGTGCGTCGGTCGCGGTCCAATCGGCCTCCGACCAGGCGGTCGGCGGTAGCCCGTCGAGGCCGGCCGAACCGCTGGACGGGGCGTCCGGTCTGGTGTGCGACGTCCACTGCGATCCGTTCCACCAGCGTTCGCCGGTGGCGGACTCCGGGTCGCGGTACCAGCCCGCGTGATGTGGTAGCTCGTCGAACGCCAACTCGGGGCCCCGATCAACTGTGCGTCAAGTAGTGCCGA
Source organism: uncultured Actinomycetota bacterium (assembly GCA_963695045.1). Lineage (GTDB taxonomy): Bacteria > Actinomycetota > Actinomycetes > Mycobacteriales > Nakamurellaceae > Nakamurella. The sequence goes on along the minus strand of CAVOFW010000007.1, from coordinate 251,905 downwards.
CAGTACAGGGCGGGTCTTGCCCGATCCGGGGAGATTTTTCGGCCTGGGTCAGCGGGCTCCCGCCGCACGCAGCAGGGCAATGGTCTCGTCGAATCCCGCGCTCGTCGCGGTCGCGAGCGGAGTCCGACCCTTCGCGTTCGGCGCGTTCGGATCGGCGCCGAGATCCAGTAGCGCCGCGACAGTCCCGGCGTGCTCGCCCTTGTCCGCACGGCAGGCCATGGTCAGCGGGGTTTCCTGGCCGCGGAGGGGCACGTTCAGGTCGAACCCGCGCGCGATCAGTAGTTCACCGATGGTTCGATCCGCGCCGAGCGGACCGAGACTCTGCGCATCAGCTGCCCGCGCACCGTGGGCAAGGAGCACCCGCACCATATCGATAGCGCCCTGCCGTGCCGCCGAGGTGAGCAGCCTCCCGCCGGACCTCGTCGCGTCAGCTCCGCTGTCGAGCAACAGCGTCACCGCCTCGATCGATCCGCCGTCCACCGCGTAGTGCAACGGCGTGACGGGATGGAAGTCCTCGTGCGGCGACTGCGCGTTGGCCAGACCCGCGACGACAAAGCCCCGAAGGGCCGCGAGATCACCCAAGAACGCGGCGCTGAACACGTCCACCCGCGCCCCCTGCTCGAGCAGGAAGCGCGCCGCCTCCGTTCGGCCCGATCGCTCCGCGATGCAATAGGGCGAGATCAGCACCTCGGTGACATGCACCGCCGAGCCCGGGATGTCGATATCCGCACCCGCGGCCACGAGAGCGCGAACCAGCGGCAACCGTCCACGCCTGGCGGCCGCCCAGAGCATCGTGACCCCGTCGCCGCCGCGCTGGTCGAGCAGCCGGGGATACTCCCGCAGCAGCGCGGCAACGGCGTCCACATCGCCCCGGCCGGCCGCCGCGAGTGCCTGCACCAGCACCGCCTTGGGTGCGCCGTCGTTCACCAGACGGCCCGCGGGCCCACGCAGCATTCCAAGGACGGTCGTCCGCGCGCCGGCACCGACGCCGGCCTCGTCCATGGCCGCGGCGAAGTGCGCGAGCCATCGCGCGGACTCCTCGGCACCGATCAGCCGACCAAGGTGGCGGCGCTGGGTGCCGACGTCCCTGATGCCGCGCGCCTCGCCACCGAAGATTGTCTCGAAGAACTCCTTGAGCCGTTCCCGCTCGCCGCGTCGGCGGCTCCGAAACATCCGGGCGAGCGCAGGATCTCGCTCGAGGCGGTCGTACAGACCATCGACGATCAGGCCGACTCCCGGGCGGCCGCCCAGTGCGACAAACAGGTCGGGGCTCGCGACCGTCGGCACCGGCTGAGCGGCGATACCCACCACCCCGCGATCGTCTCACGGAGCGCAGAGTCGGCAAGGGCGGCTTTCCGTTCGGTTGGCCGCGGTCGCCGGGCGCGGCTTCGACAGGGCACCATCGAGGATGTGGCCATTCACCGCCACCAGCGACCGGCCCCCTGAGAAGTGAGAAAGTCAGCCCGTGACAGCTCCCGAGCCGAACCACCCGCCACCGACGCAGCCCGCGGATCCACCGACCCAGCCGCTGCTCGCGGTCCGGGTCGGCACCGACGATGTGCTCGCGGCCGGGACGCAGGTGCCCGGGTATGCCGTCCCAGCGACCGGCGACGGGCAGCTCCTGGGCGACGAAAGCCGGCTGGCCACGACGCCCTGGACCTTTGTCGACGTGTTCGCCGGCCTCGGCGTCGTGCTGCTGCTGACCATGCTGGTGGCCGCGCCCGCTGCAGTTCGCAACGTGCACGGCGGCAGCGCGCTGCTGTTGGTGTCGGCGTTGCCGGTGTGGATCGGCCTGCTTGGGCACGACGTTCTGGGCGTGCCGCCGGCACGGCACCGGCAATCTGGTGCGCGATCTGGCGCTGCGGTTCCGGCCGATCGACCTGGCGATCGGGCTGGGCGCCGGCCTGGGCCTGAGGTTCGTCATCGGCATCTGGACGGTGGCCTATTCGGCGATGACGGGGCAGCGGCCGACCGGCAACCTCGATGCGGTGATCGGGGACGGTCTGGGCACCGGGGTCTGGCTGGTGATCAACGTGGCCGTGATCGCCCTGGTCGGACCGGCCATCGAGGAGATCTTCTTTCGTGGACTGGGGCTGCGATCGGCGCTCGCCAGCACGTGGCGGCGGGCCGGCCTGCCAAGGTTTGCCGACCCGAAGCGCCGCGTCCGGTACTCGATCGCCGCGACGTCCCTGATCTTTGCGTTGCTGCATCTGTCCGAGGTGAGCGACCTGACCTCGGCGGTGGTGCTGCTGCCGGGCCTCTTCCTGGCCGGGTGGGTGCTGGGCCGGCTGACCATCTGGAGTGGTCGGCTCGGGCCGGCGATCGTCACGCACATGGTGTTCAACGGCGTCGCCGTGGTGGCGCTGCTGGCCGTTTCGTAGGCCCTTTTCAGGCCCGGGTGGGGTGGCGTGGACCACAACGCTTCCGTTTGCACGGATCTATCGTTAGCCTTTCTAACGACGAATGAAAACCACCGAAGGAGGTCCCATGACGGGATCCGCCGTCCACGAACGGCGCGTGGCGCTCGGCGTCACCACCGTGGGCATCCTTGCCGCCACCCTGAACGCCTCCATCCTGCTGATCTCGCTACCGGCGATCTTCGGCGGGCTCGGTCTCGATCCGCTGGCGCCGACCAATATCTCGCTGCTGCTGTGGATGCTGATGGGCTACCTGCTCGCCACCGCCGTGCTGGTGGTGACCTTCGGCCGGCTCGGTGACCAGTACGGCAGGGCCCGGCTGTTCAACCTCGGCTTCGCGATCTTCACCGCCGGCTCCATCGCGTGCGCGCTGATTCCGAACACCGGCACCGCCGGCGCCTGGGAGCTGATCGGCCTGCGGGTGTTCCAGGGGATCGGCGGCGCGATGCTGACCGCGAACTCCACCGCGATCATCGCCGACACCTTCCCGCCGGACCGCCGCGGCTTCGCGCTGGGCGTCAACCAGGTCGCCGGCCTCGCCGGGTCCTTCCTCGGCCTGATCATCGGCGGGGTGCTGGCCGAGTGGGACTGGCGGGCGGTGTTCTGGGTCAGCGTCCCGGTCGGGATCTGGGGCACCTACATGGGCTACCGGCACCTGCACGACAAGCCACGGGACCGCGCCAAGAACGTCATCATCGACTGGTGGGGCAATCTCACCTTCGGCGTCGGATTGATCGCCCTGCTGATCGGCATCACCTACGGCCTGCAGCCCTATGGCGGCCACACCATGGGCTGGACCAGCCCGACGGTGCTCGGCGGGATGGGGATCGGCGTCTTCCTGCTCGTGCTGTTCGTGGTGATCGAAAACCACGTCGCCGATCCGATGATCAACATGAAGCTGTTCAAGATCCGGGCCTTCGCCGCCGGCAACATCGTCAACCTGCTGGCGTCGATGGCCCGCGGTGGTCTGCAGTTCATCCTGATCATCTGGCTGCAGGGCATCTGGTTGCCGCTGCACGGCTACACCTTCGAGCAGACCCCGCTGTGGGCGGGCATCTACATGCTGCCGCTGACGCTCGGGTTCCTGGTCGCCGGTCCGGTCTCCGGGTACCTGTCCGACCGGTTCGGCGCCCGGGTCTTCGCGACCGGTGGGCTGTTGATCCAGGCGGCCAGCTTCCTCGGCCTGATGCTGATCCCGGCCAACTTCTCCTACCCGATGTTCGCGCTGCTGCTGGCCATCAACGGCATCGGCTCCGGCCTGATGGCCGCCCCGAACTCGGCCGCCATCATGAACTCGGTGCCGGCCGACCAGCGCGGTGCGGCATCCGGCGTCCGGGCCACCGGGATGAACGCCGGCATGGTGCTGTCGATGGGCGGCTTCTTCTCGCTGATGGCCATCGGCCTGGCCAACGCGCTGCCGTCGGCGATGTACAACGGGCTGACCTCGCTCGGGGTGAACACCGCATCCGCGCAGGCGATCTCCCAGACGCCGCCGGTCGGCACGCTGTTCGCCGCCTTCCTGGGCGCCAACCCGATCGAGCAGCTCATGCAGGCGGTCGACCCGTCACAGCTGCAGCCCGGCGGCGGCGCCGACGTGGCCACCCTGACCGGTCAGGAGTTCTTCCCGACACTGATCTCCGGGCCGTTCAAGGACGGCCTGACGGTCGCCTTCAGCGTCTCGATCGCGATGCTGCTGATCGCCGCCGTCGCCTCGATGTTCCGCGGCAAGCGGTACGTGAACACGGCGGACAGCGTCGACGACGCGGTTCGGCTGCAGGAGTCGGCAAGGCCGAGCACGAGTCCGTCCTGCAGGCGATGGCCAGGGAGGGTGCGGCGCTGGAGTATCCGGCAGCGCCCGGTGCGGATGTCGAGTACGAGGATGCGCTGGCCTACGGGAGGCACGCGGCCCGGACCTGAGTGGCGGGGGTTTCGTAGCTCAACCGACCTACGGCGATCGGAGAGCCGGTGTCGAAGATGCGCATCGATGTCGATGAGGAACTCCTCGACCGGGCGCGACAGCTGATCGGTCCGAATGCGACGAAGCGGGAAGCCGTGAACGGCGCCCTGTCGAGATTCGTCCGTCACCGGCAGTTCGAGACCGTCGATTGGATTGCTGCCGACGATCCGGTCGCGGACCTCCGGGATCCCGTCGTCAAGGCTGCCGCTCGGCGGTGATGCCTGGAGTTGGCTGCAAAACCGGGCGGGAGGCACCAACGGCGGACGGTAGTCTGACGTGCGGATGTGGCCCGGCAAAGCGGCCCGAACGTGAGTGGAAGCGGGAGCAGCAGTGGGCCTGGTCGTCCAGAAGTACGGCGGTTCGTCGGTCGGCACGGCGGAGCGCATCAAGCGCGTCGCCGAACGGATCGTGGCGACCCGCAAGGACGGCAACGAGGTGGTCGTCGTCGTCTCGGCGATGGGCGACACCACCGACGAGCTGATGGACCTGGCGCAGCAGGTGTCGCCGTCGCCGCCGGCCCGTGAGCTGGACATGCTGCTGACCTCCGGCGAGCGGATCTCCAACGCGCTGGTCGCGATGGCCATCTCCGCGCTCGGCGCCGAGGCCCGGTCGTTCACCGGCTCGCAGGCCGGCGTCATCACCGACTCCGTCGCACGGCCGGGCGCGGATCATCGACGTCACCCCCGGCCGGATCCGGACCGCCCTGGACGAGGGTCACATCGCGCTGGTCGCCGGATTCCAGGGCGTCAGCCAGGACACCAAGGACATCACCACCCTCGGCCGCGGCGGCTCGGACACCACCGCCGTCGCGCTGGCCGCCGCGCTGAACGCCGACGTCTGCGAGATCTACACCGACGTGGACGGCGTCTTCACCGCCGACCCGCGGATCGTGCCGGACGCCGCGAAGCTGGACACCATCACCTACGAGGAGATGCTCGAGATGGCCGCGGCCGGCGCCAAGGTGCTGATGCTGCGCTGCGTCGAGTACGCCCGCCGGTACGGCGTCCCGGTGCACGTCAGGAGTTCGTACAACGACAACAACGGCACCATCGTGCAAGGCAGCATGGAGGATCTTGACGATGGAACAGGCCCTGATCACCGGCGTCGCGCACGAACGGGGCGAGGCCAAGGTCACGGTCACCGCCGTCCCCGACCATCCCGGGGTGGCCGCGAAGATCTTCCGCTGCATCGCCGACGCCGAGATCGACATCGACATGGTGGTGCAGAACATCTCCCGGGCCGCCGAGGGCAAGACCGACATCACCTTCACCCTGCCCAAGGACGACGGGCCGCGGGCGGTGGCCGCGCTGGAGTCACGCAAGGCCGACATCGACTTCGATCAGATCGTCTACAACGACCACGTCGGCAAGGTGTCGCTGATCGGCGCCGGCATGCGCAGCCACCCGGGGGTGACGGCGACGTTCTGCGAGGCGCTGGCCGAGGCCGGCGTCAACATCGACATCATCTCCACGTCGGAGATCCGGATTTCGGTGCTGGTCCGCGACGTTGAACTCGACAACGCGGTCCGCGCGTTGCACAAGGCATTCGATCTCGGCGGGGACGACCCCGCCATCGTGTACGCAGGGTCTGGGAGGTAACAGAGATGAGCGGTCTACGAATCGGTGTGGTCGGTGCGACCGGGCAGGTCGGCGGGGTGATGCGCCGGATCCTGGCGGAACGGAACTTCCCGGTCGAGCAGATCCGGTTCTTCGCCTCGGCGCGGTCGGCCGGCTCGACGCTGCCGTGGGGCGACGGCGAGGTCGTGGTCGAGGACGCCGCGCTGGCGGACCCGTCCGGGCTGGACATCGCGCTGTTCTCCGCCGGCGCCACCACCTCGCGGGCGCAGTCGCCGCGGTTCGCCGCGGCCGGTGTGACGGTGGTGGACAACTCGTCGGCCTGGCGGATGGATCCGACCGTGCCGCTGGTGGTCTCCGAGGTCAACCCGGACGCGGCGCTGTCCGCGCTGGCGGAGCGCGGGCCGGGCATCATCATCGCCAACCCGAACTGCACCACGATGGCCGCGATGCCGGTGCTCAAGCCGCTGCACGACGCCGCCGGGCTCGAGCCGGCTGATCGTCTCCACCTTCCAGGCGGTGTCCGGCAGCGGGCTCGACGGGGTCGCCGAACTGGACGGTCAGGTCAAGGCGGTCTACGAGAACGCCGCCGCGCTCACCCATGACGGCGGCGCCGTGCATTTCCCGGAGCCGAAGAAATACGTGCGGCCGATCGCGTTCAACGTGATCGCCCAGGCCGGCAACTTCGTCGACGACGGCTCCGGCGAGACCGACGAGGAACAGAAGCTGCGCAACGAATCTCGCAAGATCCTCTCGATCCCGGAGCTGCTGGTGTCCGGAACCTGTGTCCGGGTACCGGTTTTCACCGGGCATTCGCTGTCCATCAACGCCGAGTTCAACGAGCCGCTCAGCGTCGACCAGGCCATCGACCTGCTCGTCCGGCGCGCCGGGTGTCGAGCTGACCGACGTGCCGAACCCGTTGCAGGCGGCCGGATCCGATCCGTCCTACGTCGGGCGGATCCGCACCGACCCCGGGGTTCCGGACGGCCGCGGGCTGGTGCTGTTCGTCTCCAACGACAACCTGCGCAAGGGTGCGGCGCTGAACGCCGTGCAGATCGCCGAAGTGATCGCCGCGGCCCGGTAGCCGGTTCTCGTCGGGTGGTGATGTTGTCGGGCGGTGCCGAGTTCCGCACCGCCGGGCTTGACCTGGCGTCCCAGGACAATCGCACCGCGATGGCCGAGATCCGTTGGGGTGCAGGCGGTGCGGCGATTCAGTCGGTGCGGTTGGGGGTCGGCAACGACGCGATCGTCGAGGCCGCGGGACGAGTGGCGATGGTCGGCATCGATTGCCCGCTGGGCTGGCCGGCGCCGTTCGTCGACCTGCTGATCGCCGCGCGGGCGAACGCAGTGCCGCCCGACGCCGCCCGGGACAATGCCGCGAAACAGGCGCTGGCGTTTCGCGCGGACCGATGTGGTCGTGCACGAGCTGACCGGCCGCTGGCCGCTCAGCGTCGCGGCCGACCGCATCGCCTACCCGGCCCTGCGCTGCGCTGGCTTGCTCGCACGTCTGCGCCAGGATCGGACATCCGGTGCGGCGCAGCGGGATCGACTCGCTGGTCGCCGAGGTCTATCCCGCCGCCGCGCTGCGCCTGTGGGACCAATCGACGGCGGGATACAAGACCGACCAGGCCAGGCGGGACGCGTTGGTCGCATCCCTCGTGGCCGGCACACCATGGCTCGACTGGTCGTCGTTCGAGGCTGCGTGCGCCAGGGATCACGACGTCCTGGACGCCGTGGTCTGCGCGCTGGTTGCCGGTGCCGTCGTACTGGGTCGGACCGCACTGCCGGACCCTGACGAGGCATCCCTGGCCGACGAGGAGGGCTGGATTCACCTACCGGACGGCGGCTTCCTCACCGATCCGTTTCGAGACAGTTGATCGCGGTTCGACCCCGGCGGCGCGATGTGCACAACCCGGGCGTGGCCGGTGGCAGTGTGGATAACCCGGTCGACGCGGGGGCCATGTCACCTACCGTTCGCCGCATGACAGTGCTGGGCAGGGTCAACCGGCTGACCGCGGCCGCGATCGGGGTCGCGCTGCTGGCAACGGGTTGCGGATCGACACTGGGTGAATCGACACTGGGTGAATCGGCACTGGGCGGTTCGGCGATCGCCGCCTCCACGCGGGCGGTGACGTCTGGCCCGCCATCATTCGCCTCACCTGCGGTGCCGCCGTCCGCAGTCGCGACGTCGTCGGGCACCGTGCGACGGCCGTCCCATCCGCGGCAGGCCCACTGAGCACCTCGCCCACCTCAATCGGTGCCGGGGCTGCCTGGTCCGCCGTCGTCGAGACCGGCCCTGGGCAGGGGATTCCCTCGCCCACCGGCGATCTGAGCGCCGAGTTCGTCGGGGATCAGGTCTGCTTCGTGCCGGTCTCCGGCGAGCGGAGATGCGGCCCGCTGGCCGCCGGTGCGACCCCGGCGTTCGCCGTCTTCTCCCAGGATGGCTCGGAGCTGTTGCTCGTCGCGGGGCCGGTCACCGCGGCCGGCGTGTACGTCTTCGACGTCGCTGGACGGGACCGCCAGAGTGCTCGGCCCAGTCGGGGGTGGCGAGCTTCGCGGCCGGCGAGACCCCGCCAGGATGGGACCTCTCCAGCGCGGTCTGGGGACCGGACGGCCACTCCGTGCTGCTGGTGCCGAAGACCGTGGCCGCGACCGGCCCGGTCCTGCAGTTCGACCTGACCTCCGGCACGGTGACCGAACCCCTCCGGTTGGACGCCGCGCTGGCGAACGGTTCGCCGAGCCTGTGGATGACCACAACCGGGCTCGCGGTCGTCGCCAACTCCGGCGATCAACGGGGCGTCCTGTGGTGGTTCGACACCACCGGCTCGGCGCGCCGGATAGCCGGGGCTCCCGAACCCGGCGGAATGACGGTACTGAGCAGCGTGGATCCGTTGGGCCGGTTTGCGATGATCTGTTCGCGACGGGCCAGCGGCGCCGTCGACGCACTTCTCCTGGTCACGGTTGACCAATCGGCGACGGTGCAAGTCCTGCCGGACGCGCGTTCCTGCGCTGGGTCGGTGTCCTCGCCTGACGGTGCGCACCTGGCGGTGACGACCGAGCTGGATGGGGTGTATTCGCTGGTCGTCGTCGGTGTGCAGAACCGTGGCACGGAGCTGACCGTTCCGCTGTCGGTATCAACCCCGTCTGCGCCGCCCTATCTGACCTGGGACGGTGACGTGATCGTCGCGGCCGATGTCACCGGTGAGTGGCCGGTGGCGTCGGTCGTCGTCCGGCTGAAGCGCTAGAGGTGTGCATGTACTATGCATGCATGGTGGTGGCTCTGCAGATTAGGGACGTGCCAGAAGACGTTCGGGACGCGATCGCGCAGCGGGCCGCTCTGCAGGGGCAGTCGGTGCAGGCCTATCTCCTCGATCTCGTGCAACGGGAGGCCCGAATGCTACGGAACGCTGAGGCGTTCGAGCGGACCGCCGGTAGCCGGATCGTCATTCCGGATGGACTCGCGCCCGAGCAGATCATCCGAGAGGGCAGGGACGGTGGTTTCGCCGTGGATCGCGGTGATGCTGATCGCGTTGATGCTGACCCGGCGGGTGCGGCGGCAGCGCCCCGGTGATCGTTGTCGACGCGAGTGTCTGGGTCCGCAGCCTGGTCGACGACGGCTCGATGGGTGATGCCGCGCGGCGGGTGCTCGCCGAAGATCTCAGATGGACAGCGCCCGCACACGCCCCGATCGAGGCTCTGCGCACCGTTCGGCGATACGAAACTGCAGGTCTCCTGACCACCGCGCAGGCCCAGTCGGTGGCGAAAGAGGTCCTCGCTGCCGAGGTCGACTATGTGGGACCCGAGCGCTGGCTCCTGGCGTCGGTGTGGCGCGCGCGCCACAACTTGAGCGCCTACGACGCCCCCTACGTGACGATCGCGCAGCACCGCAACATCCCACTGGTGACTCTCGATCGCAGGCTCGCGAGCTGCCGCGTCGGCCGCCGGGGTTCCGGTGGTCGTCCCCACCGGCTGAGGCAGTTCGCTACCCGCAGCTGACGATGCCCAGCGACCCGTTCTTGCCGGCCGGGCCGGCCTCGGAGGCGAGGGTGTAGCCGCAACCGTCGAGAGCAGAGGTGATGCCCTCGGCCTGCGGGAGCTCGGGGGACGGGACCCGGTGGTGCGGCCAGTCGGGGAAGGTCGTGATGTCGGCGGTCGGGTCGGGCGCGGTGTACTCCTGCACCTCGTCGTAGGTCAGCAGCAGCACCCGACCGGGTGACGAGCCGAGGTCGGTGACCACGTTGCCGGTGAACAGGGTGCGCAGCGGCCGCTGGGCAGGCGGCGGTTGGAACTCCCGGACGAAGACAAGTTCCCCGCCGCCCGGTTCCGCCCGGTACATCCGATGCGGCAGCCCGCCCTTGGCGGGGGGTTTCGTCACGACGAGCAGCGACCCGTCGGGGGTGGCCAGCATCGCCTCGGCGTTCTGCGGACCGTCGGGGTAGGTGTAGTGCCACTCGTCCGCGGGGACCGGGTCCGACGGTGGCGAGGCAAGGTCGGGTTCGGCGAACCGGAAGATCGCGATGTCCGGGCGCCGTGCGCTGTTGTCACCGATATCGCCGACGTACAAACAGTTCTGCGGCGTCGAGTCGTCCGGCAGCGGGGTCGCCCCGCAGCTTCCCGACGCGATGGCCTCGGCGTTGCTGGCCGACATGCCGTCGACGGTGATCCGCGCGACCACGCCGCCGTCGCTGGCCACGGCGACGACACTGTCGGTGCCGGTGCCGTCGTCGACCAGGAAATAGTCGCCGGGACTGGTCGTCGAGGCGGCGATCCCGCTGGCCTCGTCGGACGTGCCGGGCTGCAATTGGACGACCGTTTGGCTGACCGCCGGCACGTGCGGCGTGCTGCTGTCGGCGGCCGCCGATGCTGACGGCGACGCCGTGGACGACACGGCCGCGGACGGCGCGATCGACGATGAGACTGCGCCAGCGGAAGACCCGAGTTCCGGCAAGGTGCCCGCGACGGGGGTAGACGTGCATCCGGTCAGCCCGAAGAACGTCACCATCGCGACAGCGAACAACGCCGGGCGTGCGTCGATGCTGGCCACCCCCTCGTCCTCGACCCCTGACCGACCTCTCAAAGCCCAGTCTGGCAAACAACTAGTTGCCGTACACCCGGCCCGGCCGGGCGAGCACGACGGTTCGTCGTTGTTCGGCCATCACCCGGTCGTAGTCGGCCCAGTTGTCGTGCTCGCCGCCCGCCGCCACGAACACTTCGCGCAGCAAGAGCCGGAGACGTTCGGGGTCGAGCCACGGCTGCGGATCATCGGGACCGGCGAGTTCGGCCCGCCCCTCGACGGTTGCCCATCGCCAGCCGCTGCGGAACGTCGCCGTCAGCTGTGGGCGAACCCGCAGATTGGCGAGCTTCACCCGGCCGTAGGTGACGAAGGCGAGGACGGTCTGGCCCGACGTGGGATGCGGCAGCACCCCGGCGTTGACCAGTGACGACTGGATGGTGCCGTCCGCCCGCAGCGTCGACACCACCACCAAGCCATGCTCATCGCGGGCCAGCGCGGCCGCTTCCTGCAGTGTCGTCATCGAACCTCCGTTGTAGTCGTCACCGCTCACCGGTCGACCCCGCTCCGCGATTTTGCGCCACCCGGCCGGCCGTGCCGGGTTCGGGTCCACCCTCCGGTCAGCGCCATGGCCGGTACAGGCAGTATCGACACAGTGAGCATCAGGGTCGTTGGCATTGGCGGGTCGGTAGATGCCGGGTCGCAGTCGGATCGGGTGCTGCGCTCGGTGCTCAGCGCCGTCACCGGGCTGGGCGGCGAGGTCCAGGTGTTCTCCGGCCTCGATCTGGACCTGCCGCCCTATCACTCAGGCGCCGTCGTGCCGGCCGCCGCCCGCGACTACGTCACCGCGGTGCGCCGGGCGGATGCGTTGGTGATCAGCTCGCCCGGGTATCACGGCACGGTGTCCGGCCTGGTCAAGAACGCCCTCGACTATCTGGAGGAGCTGCGCGCCGATCAACGTCCCTACCTGGACGGACGTGCGGTTGGCCTGATCGCCGTGGCCCGCGGCTGGCAGGCGTCGGTCTCGACCCTCGGCACCCTTCGGCAGGTCGTGCACGCGCTCCGCGGCTGGCCGACACCGTTGGGACTGGCGATCAACAGCACCGTCGACGACCTTCGACGAATCCGGCGTCACGCAGGACGCCTCCACCGCCTCGGCGATCGGCATCATGGCCGGTCAGCTGATCGACTTCGCACAGCGCTGGGCCGTGCCAGATTCCGGCCCCGACTAGGAGCCTTGTTCAGGCTCCTAGGTCCCGCGAACCCACGAGGGTGCGGTCGCGCCGTCCCGGTGACATCCTCGGATCAGGTCCGGCGCCCGGCGCGCCCGGCCGGAGAGGACCGATGATGACGGCGCATCCGACGCAGGCCACCGAGGATCTGCGCGCGGCCAGGGATTTCCTGCTCGAGCACCGGGAGGACTACGCCACCGCGATCGAGAAGTTCGAGTGGCCGCGGCCGCGCACCTTCAACTGGGGGCTTGAATGGTTCGACGTCATCGCGACGCGAGCGCCCCGATCAGCCGGCTCTGACCATCGTCGAGGAGGACGGGACCTCCCGGTCGTGGACCTATGACGAGATGTCCCGGCGATCGGACCAGGTCGCCGGGTGGCTGAGCGCCAACGGCGTCGAACGCGGTCACCGCATCGTGCTGATGCTGGGCAACCAGGTCGAACTGTGGGAGATCGTGCTGGCCGCCATCAAGCTCGGTGCGGTGCTCATCCCGGCCAGCACCCTTTTGACTCCAACGGATCTCGCGGACCGGGTGCTGCGCGGCGGCGCCCGTTTCGTGGTGGCCCGGGACGTCGATGCCATGTCGTTCCGGCACGTGCCCGGCACGTTCCTGCGGATCGCGGTCGGGCGACCCGTCGAGGGGTGGATCGAGTACGACGACACGGTGAATTTCCCGGCCGAGGATTTCGTCCCCGATGGCGTCAGCCTGGCCGCCGATCCGCTGCTGCTGTATTTCACCTCCGGCACCACGGCGCTGCCCAAACTGGTTGAGCACAGCCAGATCTCGTACCCGATCGGGCATCTGACGACGATGTACTGGATCGGCCTGCGGCCCGGTGATGTGCACCTGAACATCTCATCGCCCGGCTGGGCGAAGCACGCCTGGTCCAACGTGTTCGCGCCCTGGCTGGCCGGCGCCACGGTGCTGGTCTACAACTACGCCCGGTTCGACGCGGTCGCGCTGATGCGGGTGCTGGCCGAGCAGCGGGTCTCGACATTCTGCGCCCCGCCCACGGTGTGGCGGATGCTGATCCAGGCCGATCTCTCGCTGCTGACCACCCCGCCACGGGAGGTGGTCGGCGCCGGCGAGCCGCTGAACCCCGAGGTGATCGAGCAGGTGCGCCGCGGCTGGGGCGTCACCATCCGGGACGGCTTCGGGCAGACCGAGATGACCCTGGCCGTCGGCAATTCCCCGGGGCAGCCGGTGCGCACCGGCTCGATGGGCCGGCCCATGCCGGGCTACCGGGTCGCCCTGCTCGACCTGGCGACCGGCCAGCCGGCGGAGGAGGGCGAGATCTGCTTCGACCTGGACGCCGGGACCGTGGCGCTGCTGACCGGCTATCACGGCGAACCGTCCAGGACGGCCCGCGCCACCCGCGGCGGTTACTACCACACCGGCGACATCGGCGTCCGCGACAAGGACGGCTACATCACCTACGTCGGCCGCGACGACGACGTCTTCAAGGCGTCCGACTACCGGATCTCCCCGTTCGCGCTGGAATCGGTGCTGCTGGAGAGCCCGGCGGTGGCGGAGGCGGCCGTGGTGCCGTCGCCGGACCCGGTTCGGCTCGCGGTGCCCAAGGCCTACGTGGTGCTGGCCGACGGCTATCACCCGAACAAGGTCGCGGCCCGGCTGATCTTCGAGCACTCCCGCGACCAGCTGGCGCCCTACCAGCGGATCCGCCGGCTGGAGTTCGCCGCGCTGCCGAAGACCATCTCCGGCAAGATCCGCCGGGTGGAGCTGCGCGGCCTGGAGGCCGCAGCTGCACGGCGACGGCGAGCGTCCGAAGCGCACCGACGGCGGCGTCGAATACCGGATCGAGGACTTCCCCGAGCTGCGCTGACGCCAGCTCGACTTCCGGCGGCAGACAGGCTATAGAGCGTCTCGCACGAAACCGATCTCGCAGGCCAGTTGGCGCAGCCGCTCGGCGACCACCATCGACCCGTGGCCCGCGTCGTACCGGTAGACGGCGTACCGCGCACCCTTGGCGGCGAGCGCGTCGAGGTAGTTGTCGATCTGCCGGATCGGGCAGCGCGGGTCGTTCTCGCCGGCCAGCACCAGGACCGGCGCGCGCACCCGGTCCACGTAGGTCAACGGCGAGGAATCCCGGTAGGCGTCCGGGACCTCGGCCGGTGACCCACCGAACAACGCCCGGTCGTACGCCCGCAGCGGCTCCATCTCGTCCTCGTACGCCGCCACGTAGTCCGCGACCGGGACGCCGGCGACCCCGGCCGCCCAGCGCTCCGGCTGGGTGCCGAGGGCCAGCAGGGCCAGGAAACCGCCCCAGGAGTAACCGGCGATCACCGACGCGGCGGGATCGACCGTCCCGTCGGCGATGAGATGGTCGTGCACGGCGGCGATATCGGCGAGTTCGGTGTGCCCGATCCGTTCGGTGAGGGCATCCCGCCAGGCCGAGCCGTAACCGGTCGAGCCGCGGTAGTTGACCTGGACGACCGCGAATCCGGCGTCCAACCAGGCGGCCCGGCTGGCATCGAAGGAGTCCTCGTCGCCGGCGGCCGGGCCGCCGTGCACGGCAAACACGGTCGGCCACGCGGCCAGCGTGCCGCCGACCCCGCCGGCGGAACCGCCAGCAGCGCGTGAATCGGCCCACCCGGTCCGTCGACCCACACATCACGGACCGGTTCCGATCCCGGCGCCGGCGGCCCCGGCGGCGCCAGCAGCAGGCCATCGGTACCGGTCGGCGTCCAGCACCCGGAGCTGGCCGGGGGAGGCCGCGCTGGACCAGCGGTACCAGACGGAGCCGTCCGACCGCGCGGCCGCGCCGGACACCACCCCAACGGCCACCGGCAGGTCGGTCAGCTCCGCCGGAGGCCAGGTCGTACCGATGCACCGTGGTGCGTCCCGCGTGGGTGTGCACCACCAGCAGGGCGCTCGCGTCGGGATAGAAGTCCGCGTCCAGGTCGCCCGGCAGGTCGATCACCAGTTCGGTGACCGCGCCGGAGGCGACGTCCCAGATCAGCAACTCGTCGCGGCCGCGACGCTCATGACCGACCAGCAGTCGCTGATCGCCCCGCACGGGTGAGAAGGTCATGGCCGCAAGGCCTTTGCCGGGGGCATCGGACAGCTCGGCGATGACGTCGCCGGCCGGCAGGGACAGCGCGCGCAGCGCCGGGTAGCGGGAATCGCCGTGCTCGGAATGCGACAGCACCCAGATCGTCTCGTCGGTGGACAACGCGCCGACCCCGCCGTCCTCGGCGTGCCGGTAGACCACGTCCGGTTCGCCACCGCCGGTGCGGGCCAGGTGGATGCGGGTGCCGTCGTCGTCGGAGAACCCGGCGAGCACGACGGACGTGCCGACCTCCAGACCGGCCGGGTAGCCGGCAGCGACCGTGGGCAGTGCCTCGCCGGGCCGACCCGGGGCCCGACCCGAACGGCTGCGCCCGCCAACTGCCGAACTCGTCGCCGTCGGTGTCGTCGAACCACCACAACTGCGCGCCGTCGGCCGACAGGGTGGCGTGCGTCGTGCCGTCCGGACGATCGGTCGCCACCGTGTGCGCACCGCCGGCGACGTCCCAGCAGTACACCTCGTACCGGCCGGTCTCGTTGGAGACGTAACTGGTGTGCTCCGGGCGCATCCCGCGCCCAGTCGCGGCAGGCTGATCCGCACGGCCGAGAACCGTTGCCGCCAGCGCTGTTCGAGCACAGGGTCGGCGAACAGCGGGTCCGGGATCCGGGCGGTGGGATGCGTCGGGGAAGCAGGCATGACTAGCATCCTGCCCGCTGGCGGACGGTCGCCGAACCGTCCAGGCCCGGTCAGCCGCGCAACTCGCGGGCCAGCACCACGGCCGCCCGACGCAATTGGCGAACAGCGCCCGCGACCCGGTCCTGGGTCAGTTGATCCGCCCCGGCCGGCGACACCCAGGGCGATCGTCTCCCCGCCGATCGGCACCGCGACTCCGCGGACGTCCGAATGACGCTCGTTCTCGCTCATCGCAAAGCCCTCGCCGCGGATCCGGTGCAGTTCCCGCAGCAATCCGGTCGGCGAGCCCAGGGTCGACGGGGTCGACTGCGGCATGCCGGCCGAATTGACCAGGGTGAGCACGGTCTCGTCGGCCAGTTGGGACGCGATCGCCTTGCCCACCGCCGTGGCGTGCAGCATCCCGCGATCACCGGGCTTCGGCACCCGAGGATCAGCCGGTCAGCGTCGTAGTCACCCACAGATATCGGATGCCGACCCGTCGATTGGCCGCCAACATGCAGACGGGAATGTCGCTGCTGGTCAGGCGGGCCATCAACGGCTTGGCGAAGGTGACCAGTCGCTCCAGCCGGCCCGGCCCGATGGGCTGGGCGCCGTCGACGGGCGAACCGAGGCGGTACCCCGTGCCGTCATCGGATCGGATGACGTACCCGCGGGCCTCCAACGCCGCGAGGTAGCGGAATGCGGAACTCTTCGGCAACCCGACGGTTGCGGCGAGATTCGACAGCGTGATGCCGCTGGGGTGCTCGGCGAGCAGGTCGATGATGTCGCAGACCCGGTCCACCGCACGCAGTGGATACAGCGTCTGCCGCACGTCCGTCGGTCGCACATCTGTGTGTCGTATAGCGATGGCCTTGGTCACCACGAAATCCCTCTTGACTCTTCAATCGCAGGTCGGCCGACGCAATGGGAGCAGGTGGGGCACCGAAGGACGAATGGGGTCGTGCTGCCGTCGTCAAAGTTGCCAAACCCTACCCGTGGGCCGGATGATGGGTAACACCCATTTGGTGTGAAAAGTTGTCGTTCCCCGTCAGATGACCCTTGCCAAACATCGGTCGAGTTCGCCCAACGGGGGACGATGTTGCTGTTAGTCACTGGGCGGTATGCGAGACGCGAACATTCGGACCCTGGCCGGTGATCGGCTCACACCGCCGACGCTGGGTCAGGCTGCCGCGCATTTCCACATTCGCCGGTTATCCACACCAAGCTGCGGGTCGCCACAATCCGGAGGTGGGCTCCGGGGCAGGCGGGCATGACGGCACGGATGTGACCAGCTTTCGATCGGCAGGGGATTGTTCTCAGACTATCGCAATCGAACGTGAAAGCGACGGGCCGATCGGACGAGCAGCGCATGAGAGGTTGGGCCGGAGAACCGCAAGAGGCCCAATCCGTCGCCGGATTGGGCCTCTCGTCTCCTGGTCGGGGTGACAGGATTTGAACCTGCGACCTCTTCGTCCCGAACGAAGCGCGCTACCAAGCTGCGCCACACCCCGAAGCCTGGACGAGTCTAGCCGATGCCCATCGGTGCCCGAGACCACGAGAAGTTCAGCACGACTGCGGCCCGGGCGGGCACGGCCCACATCCAGCCGCTACCGCGACCTGGGCACCAGGGTGATCAGGGTCGCCTCCGGCCGGCAGCAGAACCGCATCGGCATGTACGGGCTGGAGCCGAGTCCCGCCGACACGTTCAGCCAGGTGTGCGACCCCCAGCGGGACAGGCCGCGCGCCCGGGATCGGTCGATCTCGCAGTTGGTGACCAGCGCGCCGATGCCGGGGATGCGAACCTGGCCGCCGTGGGTGTGGCCGGCCAGCACCAGGTCGTAGCCGTCGGCGGCGAACAGGTCGAGCACCCGCGGTTCGGGGGCATGGGCGAGGCCGATCCGGACGACGGCATCGCGGTCGGCGGTGCCGGCGATCCGGTGGTAGCGGTCCCGCTTGGTGTACGGGTCGTTGACGCCGGCGAGCGCGATCCGCTGCCCGCGCACCGACAGCGTGGTCTTGCTGTTGTTCAGATCGAGCCAGCCGCGTTCCACCTGGGCGGCCCGCAGGTCCTGCCACGGCAGCGGGGCACCGCGCCGGATCTGCCCGCGGGACGGCACGAAGTACCGGTGCGGAGACTTCGGCACGGGTGCGTTGAAGTCGTTGTTGCCGAACACGAAGGCGCCCGGCACGTCCAGCAGGTCGCCGAAGGCGGCCACGGCGGCCGGGACCGCCTTCAGGTGCGACAGGGTGTCGCCGGTATTGATCACCAGGTCCGGCCGCAGATCGGCGAGCGCGGACACCCACGCCGTTTTCCGTTGCTGCCCAGGGACGATGTGCAGGTCCGACAGGTGCAGCAGGCGGATCGGCCAGGCCCCGTCGTCCAGCACCGGCAGGTCGATGCGTCGCAGGGTGAACAGGTTCGGCTCGGCCTTGATCGACCAGGCCAGGGTGGCGGCGCCGACGGCGGCCAGCGAACCCGGTGGCGAGCAGTGCGGTCCGCAGTCCTCCGGTCGATCTGGCAATGGTCGAGGGCGCGTTCGGCCGTTTGATCGCGGGCATATGGACCAGCCTAACGATCGGCGGCACCGGCATGCCCGGCCTTGATCACGGAGCGAATTTCAGCACCTCAGCCCGCGCCGGCCGAGACGACCAGCGTGATCGCCCCGCCGGGCAGCGCGGTCCCCTTCGGGTTCTGGTCGACGACGATGTTCACCGCGGCGCCGGCGCCCGTCTTGGCCGTGACGTTGACCGTGAAACCCGCGGCGGTCGAGCGATTCTTGGCGTCGTCGACGTTCTTGCCGATGACCGACGGCACCTGGGTGCTCGCCGCGCCCTTCAGGTAGGCGGGGGAGGCCGGCCGGAAGAAGGTGTCCGGCTGGCCGTTCTTGAGCGGTTTCATCGCGGCGAACCAGGTCGCGGCCGGCACCGAACCACCGGACACGCCGTTGCCGGCCAGCGCCTCGTCGGTCGAGCAGGTGCGGATCGGGTCCCGGCAGATCGACTGCGGCCGCGGCTCGGAGTCCCAGAGGATCACCGACGCGCTCATCTCCGGGGTGAACCCGAGGAACGCCGAGGACTTGTATTCCTGCGTGGTGCCGGTCTTGCCGGCCGCCGTCCAGGTCCAGCCGGCCGCCGACGCCGACGCCGCCGACGTTCCGTTGCCGGTCAGGTCGCCCTCCATGGCCACCGCCAGGGTGCGGGCCAGGTCGGCCGGGACGGCCTGGTCGCAGGGCGTCTTGTTCCAGGTGATCAGCTTGCCGTCGCGATCGGTGATGGTGTCGATCGGGGTCGGCGGGCACCATCTGCCGTCGGAGTTCAGGGTCGCGCCGACGTTGGCCAGTTCCAGCGGGCTGACCGGCGACACGCCGAGGGTGAACGAGGCCATCTTCTGCGCGGTGACCTGCGCGGTGTAGTCGGTGCCGGCGCTGGCGAACGCGGGGTCGACCTGGCCGGCGTCCAGCGAGTACCCGCGCATGCCGAGCCGGACCGCCATCTCGGCGACCTTCTGCAGGCCGACCTGATCCTCCAGGGCGACGAAGGCGGTGTTCGGCGACGTGGCCAGGGCCTGCGCGAGCGTCATCGAGGCCGGGTAGCTGCCGGCGTTCTTGAACGAGCCGGTGGGTACCAGCGGACTGGTGTACTGCGCCGGGACGTCGATGGTGGCGTTGGTGCCAAGACCCATTTCCATGGCCGCGGCCGCGGTGAAGATCTTGAACGTCGACCCGGCGCCGAGCGGCGCGAACGTGGTGGGTAGCCGTTGCACGGTCTCGCCCTTGGTGATGTCAAGACCGTAGGGTCTGTTCGCGGCCAGCGCCAGCACCTTGCGCGGCTCGTCCTTGCCGACGACCGCGACCGCGTTGGCGATCCGCTCGACGCCCGGCACGGTCGGGTCGGCGTTCGAGGTGGCGGCGGCCTTCGCGGCGGCCATCACGGCCGGGTCGAGGGTGGTCTTGACGGTCCAGCCACTGCGCGCGACCGTCTTGGCGTCGAAGCCGGCCTGGGCCAGGTAGTCGAGGGCGTACTGGCAGAAGAACCCGTTCGTCGCGGAGTTGTCCGCCGGGATGCAGCCGTTGCGGGTGCGATTCGGGTTGAGCCCGAGGTCCTGTTTCTTGGTCTCCTCGGCGGTCGCCTTGGACAACCGGCCGGTGGCCACCATCACGTCGAGCACCAGGTCGCGACGGTCGCGGGCGTCCTGGACGTGGTTCTCATCCAGCGGGTTGTACTTGGGCGGGTTGTTCACCATGCCGGCCAGCAGGGCGGCCTGGGCCAGCGTCAGCCGGTCGGCGGACACCCCGAAGAACCACTGCGACGCGGCCTCGGCGCCGTACTGCGATGGCCCGAAGGCGACCAGGTTGAGGTACCGCTCGAGGATCTCCGCCTTGCTCAGGGTCTTCTCGAGGCTGAGCGCCATCTTCGCCTCGCGGAGCTTGCGGATCGGTGTGGTCGCGATGGCGTCGGCCTTCTCGGCCTCCGTCTGTGCCTGCACCAGGTAGAGGTAGTTCTTCACGTACTGCTGGGTCAGCGTCGACCCGCCCTGCGCGGCCGCGTCCGACTGCGCGTTGCGCAGCAGCGCCCGCACGGTGCCGCGCCAGTCGACGCCCTGATGCTGGTAGAACCGCCGGTCCTCCATCGAGATGACCGCGACCTGGAGGTAGTCCGAGATCGAGGAGAGCGGGACGTAGACCCGGTTCTGGTCGTAGAACGTCGCGATGGTGGCGCCGCTGGCGTCGGTGAAGGTCGTCCGCAGCGGGATTTCCCCGTCCAGCGGGTCCGCCTGCGCGCCCTCGATGGCCGTGGTGACGTCGTTCGACGCGAGCCCGACTCCGACGGAAAAGGGGAGCAGCAGACCGGCCACCAGCACCCCAGCCAACAGGGTGCCGAGCACCAGACGTCCAAGACCGCTCATCGCACGCACTGATCCAGGGTAACCGGCGTGGCGTGTGGGGGAGGTGACCTTCGCCTGAGAGCGCGGCCCGAACCCGCGCCCACCAGGCGGTGATCTACGCGACGGTGAGCCGTCGACCGATCTCGCGCAGCGCCGGCAGGTCGTGCGCGTCGGAGGGCAGCGCCGGCACCTCGATGACGGGCAGGTCGGTGTGCACCCGGTCGAACCGCTCACGCATGTGCAGTTCGGCGGCCCGGACCGCGAGCCGCTCGGTGTGGATGCCGAGCACGGCGGCCGTCAACGGTGAGCTCTTTTCCAGCTTGTCGCGCGGCGACCCCGGCCCTACCGGCGGGCAGGTCGGCCAGCGGGGGGTGCGTCCGGTTGAGGATCAGCCCGGCCAGCGGCATGTGCTCGGCCCGCAGCCGATCGGCGAAGTACGACGCCTCGCGCAGCGAGTCGGCCTCGCAGATGGAGACGACGACGAACTTCGTGCCGGCCGCCCGAAGCAGCTCGTAGGTGGCCTGCGCGCGTTGCCGGAACCCGCCGAACATGTCCTCGAACAGCTGCACGAACTGCGCGGCGTCCTGCAGCATCTGGCCGCCGAGCACGGTGGTGACGGCCTTGGAGAACAGCGCGAACCCGGCGCCGACGATCTTCATCACACCGCGGCTGGGCGTGGCCAGCAGCTTGATCATCCGGCCGTCCAGGAATGACGACAACCGCTGCGGTGCGTCCAGGAAGTCCAGCGCGGAGCGGCTCGGCGGGGTGTCGACGACGATCAGATCGAACTCGTGCTTGGCGGCCAGGGTGGAGAGCTTCTCCATCGCCATGTACTCCTGGGTGCCGGAGAAAGAGGTGGAGATCACCTTGTAGAACGGGTTGGCCAGGATCGCGGCCGCCCGATCCGGCGTCGAGTGGTTCGCCACCATCTCGTCGAAGGTGCGCCGGGTGTCCAGCATCATCGCCCAGAGCTCACCTCCGTTGCCGGCCAGCTCCACCTCGACCCGGCGCGGGTCGTTGTCCAGCTCGTCCAGGCCGAGCGACTGGGCGAGCCGCTTGGCCGGGTCGATGGTCAGCACGGCGACCTTCCGCCCGGAATCTGCGGCCCAGAGCGCCATTGCGGCGGCGGTGGTGGTCTTCCCGACCCCACCGGAGCCGCAGGTCACCACGATCTTGGTCTTCTTGTTGGCCAGCATGGCGCCGAGGTCGAGGATCCGACGGTTGGTGCTCATGTCAAAACTCCGCTCGTTCCTCGCGGACCATTGACCTGATGTTCATGATTCGCTCGCCGAGGCTCGCTCATGTCACCCCCTGCGCGGTCAGCCGGTCGGCAAGTTCGTAGACCCCGCCCAGGTCCGCGCCGTCCACCAGTCGCGGCAGCGACATCATCGGCAGGCCGGTGGCGGCCAGTTGGGCGCGGCAGTCGGCCTCGTCCAGCACCCGGACCGCGTGCTCGGCGGCCTGCGTCGCCAGTCCGTCGAGCATCTCCGGTGTGCCGGCGATGCCGGCCGACGCCAGGCCGGCGGCCAGTTTCGCGGTGTCCAGCTTGCCGTTGGCCGCGGCCTTGAGGGCGGCGGCCGGTAGCCGCGGCTCGGTGGCCGCGTTGACGATGATCGTGCCGACCGGCAGGTCGGTTTCCCGCAGGTGCGCGATGGCCTCGAGGGTCTCGGTGACGGGCATGTCCTCGAGCAGCGTCACCAGGTGCACGATCGTGTCGGGGGAGTGCAGCAGCCGCACGACGCCCTCGGCCTGGCTGTGGATGGGCCCGCGTTTGGCCAGGTCGGACATGGCCTCGGTGACGCTGAGGAAGGTGACCACCCGACCGGTCGGTGGGGCGTCCATCACCACGTCGTCGTACACCGGCAGGTTGTCCTTGCCGCGGCGGGTCACCGTCTCCTTGACCTTGCCGGTCAACAGCACGTCCCGCAGGCCCGGCGCGAGGGTGGTCGCGAACTCCACGGCGCCCATCCGCTTCAGGCTCCGGCCGGCGAAGCCGAGGTTGTAGAACATCTCGAAGTACTCCAGCAGGGCCGCCTCGACGTCGACGGCCAAGCGCGCGCACCTCGCCGCCGCCGGTGGCGATCGCGACCTTGCGTTCCTCGTACGGCAGCGGCGGGACGTCGAACAGCCGGGCGATGCCCTGCCGCTCCTCCACCTCGACGAGCAGGACGCGACGGCCGTTGGCGGCGAGCGCCAGGGCGAGGGCCGCCGACACCGTGGTCTTGCCGGTGCCGCCCTTGCCGGTGATCACATGCAAGCGGGCGCGCCGGCAGTCGGCGGTCCAGCTCTGCTGTTCGGGGTCGGGTTCTGGGGTGGCGGGCTTGGCCGCGCGGGAGGCGGTGGTGGTCATCGTGGCCGCCTAGCTCGCTGTCGCGTCGGTCAGGGGGCGCGTCGGCCAGGGGGGCGATCGTCGGCGGGGCGCCGATCAGGTCGTTGACGGTCAGCTCGATCGTGGTGCTGTGCTCCAGCGTCCGGCCGACGGTGCAGTTCCGGTCGATGGCCCGTCGGACCACCGTGACCACCCGATCGCGCTCGGCCTGCGCAAGCCCGGACAGGTCGACCACCAGTTCCTCCCGCAACGCCGGGTACCGCTCGTCCGGGCGGAGCTTGGGTCCCGCGACGAACACGGTGACCGGCACATCGTCGCCGAGCCGTCGGGCCAGCGAGTGGTCCGCGCTCATCCCGGCGCAACCGGCCAGCGCGATCTTCAACAGCTCGCCGGGGGTGAAGACGTCGCCCGCGGACACCGGGCCCATCCGGACCTGCGCCCCGCGGGCGTTGTGGCCGGTGTAGCAGTCGGTGGCGACCCGCTCGGCCCACAGGCCGTCCGACCTGGCGTCGATCTGGGATCCCGCCTCCGGGCCGGCGGGGCCGGGCGGATGCCCGTCGGCGGGAGCGGCGGCGGCACCGGGATCGACGGTCATGCCCCCGATCCTGCCAGGCCGGCCGAAGTCCCGTGCCGGGCTTCCAGCGAGCGGTGCCCACGGAGGACGGCCGGACGGTCGCCTGCGACGAAGGAGTCAGGCGCCATCGAGCACAGAGAGGGTGCCTTGCCGTCTTCGCTGGGCGGCGCGACGCGGCCATGAACCTTCCGGGCCACTGGGCTCGTTCTCCCAAGTAGGGGGAGCAACGCGCGGAAGGGGACAACGATGTTCGACCACCCGATGCGACTCCTCGCCGCTGCACTGTCGTCCGGGGTCGCCGTGATCGGGTTGGTCGCCGGGTGTGCGTCCGGCACCTCCGGTTCGGTGGCCGGCCCCACTCCCTCAGCAGCCGCCGGCGCGCTGGTCCTGCCGACGGTTTCCCCCGGTCCCGTCGTGGTGGCGGCGACCCCGGGCCCGCTCGGCGTCTACCTGGTCGACGGCACGGGCCGCACGCTGTACCTCTTCGACGCCGATTCCGGCGGGGTGTCGTCGTGCGTGGATGCTTGCGCGACCAGCTGGCCGCCGCTGACCGTCACCGGGTCGCCGACCGCCGATGCCGGAGCGGCGGCGGACAAGCTCGGCACGGTCGCCAGGGCCGATGGTTCCCTGCAGGTCCAGTACGCCGGCCATCCGCTGTACTTCTTCGCGGGCGACCAGACGGTCGGGCAGACCGGCGGCGAGGGGAGCGACGGGAAATGGTGGATCGTCGGGCCCGATGGCAGTCCGATCAGGACCGACAGTCCCGGTCAGGGGAACGACGACTCCGACATCATGCCCGGTGGCGGGTACTGATCGCAGGGGGTGGAAGCTGGGGCGAGATCTCCGCCCAGATCCGGTCGGCGATACGGGCCGCACCACACGCTGTGACGAAGGGTTGGTTCCGTGTCCGAATGGAATGACAAGATCATCGAGGAATTCCGGGCGAATGCCGGGCGGGTGGGCGGCAATTTCGAGGGAGCGCCGTTGCTGTTGTTGCACAGCACCGGCGCCA
The DNA here is from genome assembly GCA_963695045.1 of uncultured Actinomycetota bacterium. Taxonomy (GTDB): domain Bacteria; phylum Actinomycetota; class Actinomycetes; order Mycobacteriales; family Nakamurellaceae; genus Nakamurella. The sequence goes on along the minus strand of CAVOFW010000007.1, from coordinate 227,212 downwards.
AGAGCGGCCGTGAACGCATCAGCCCGATGATGTACCGAAAGGTCGGCGACGCCTGGGCCGTTTTCGCATCGAAGGCGGGCGCCGACACCAATCCCGACTGGTACCACAACCTGCTGGCGAATCCACGAGCCGAGATCGAGGTCGGCACGGACCGTGTCGACGTCACCGCACGGACCGCGACGGACGACGAACGGGAGCCGATCTGGTCCGCGCAGAAGGCCGATTACAACGGATTCGCCGGGTACGAGCAGAAGACCAGCCGGCAGATCCCGGTGGTCATCCTGGAGCAGGCCAGCTGACGGTCAGGCCTCTTCCCCGCGTTGGGCCCTGATCCGCCGGACCGTGGGCGCTGTCGACGCCGGCAGCAAGGCTCCGTCGTCCTGCGGGTAGGAGAAATGGACGTCAACCCAATCGGCGAACCGGTACGGCCGTTGCAACAGCACGCCGCCGAGGTGCCGTCGCAGCCGGGACGCCTCGGCCCGCACGGTCACGGCGTGGTCGGGTGAGCCGTAGAGCTCTTCGGAGAGCGCGGCCGCGCTCAGCCCGTCCGGGTTGACCGCCAGCAGCAGCAACAACTCCGCGTGTCGAGGGCTGAGCCGATGCGACCAGTACCCCGACTGCGAGTGCATCTTCAGCAGCGGTTGACGCTCGTCGGTCAGGTCGATCTCGATGCTGGTGGCCGGGGCCTCCGCGGCGGATTCGCCGAGCACGCGAACCAGCCAGCCCCCGGGAACGGGCTCCAGCCGGCACGTCCCGAAGGCCGGGAGCCAGGCCAGGTCGGAATCACGGTGTAGCGGTAGTGCAATACGGTCCGTCGGCATGGTGCCGGTCGCGGCGGCCACCCAGCCGTCGGCGTCGGTGACCATCATCGGTTGCCGGCTGCCGGCCAGCAGCGGTGCCGCGATCGCCCGGAGGGCACCGAGGGCCGCGTGGTGATCCTCCCGCAGGAACGACTCGGCCATCCGGGCGGCGGCGTCGACGAGGGCCAGGGTGCTCGGGTGCACGGTCGCCGCAGCTCCGCTGACGTCGACCACGCCCAGCAGGTTCCCGTTGACCGGATCGAGAATCGGTGCGGCGGCGCAGGTCCAGGCGTGGTGGGTCTTGACGAAGTGCTCCGCGGAGTAGATCTGCACCGGCCGGGCCAGGACCAGGGCGGTGCCGATCGCGTTGGTACCGACGTTGCATTCGCTCCAATTCGCGCCGACGGTGAAACCGAGCCGCTCGGCGTGTTGCTGGATCTTCTTCGGCCCATCGCGCCAGAGCACCATGCCCTGGGCGTCGACGACCACCATCACGTGGCCGGCGTCCTCGGCGGCCGGCAGCAGCACGTCGCCGAGCACCGGGAGCACCCTGGCCAGCTTGCTGGAATGCCGGCGGACCTCGACCTCGTCCGGCCCGACGGTCTCCGGCAGGTCGCGTCCGCGGTCGGGGTCCATCCCGAAACCGATTGTGCGGCGCCAGGAATCGTCGACCAGTGAGCGCGCTGCGGCCGGTGCGCGGTCGCCGGACAAGGCCGCATCACGAATCTGCCGGAGCAGGTGGGCGTACCGCACCGGGTCCTCGCCGGCCGGGACTGCGGCCTCGAAGGACCGGCCCGGCGCTGACTGCTCAGACTCGACTCGCACGTCTCGAGTGTTGTCCCCTCGGCGGCCGATGGCTACCGATCGGCCGCTGCTGACCCGTCGCCGCGGCTCCGGTGCGATCGCTGGTTCGCTGCGAGCGAGCTCGTTCGCCCGCTCGACGGCGGGATGGTCGATCACTGCTTGCGACAAGAGTCACCTGACCGGTGCGCCGGAGTCCATGGGTGTAGCTGACCGCCGCAGCATCGCCGAGCCCGCAACCCGCACGCAACGGTTGCAAGGGGGTTGCAACGTAGGGGAGGGACTGCACTGTCCTTTCGGTGCGGCCAGCGGGCAGAATGCCCGGTTGTGCGCTTCCCACTGTCGCTCGGCCTCACTGTGGGCACGATCGCGTCGGCGAACGTGCTGTCCCATCGTGTCCTGCCGCATTTTCCGGGTCTACCCAACGCGGACGCCCTCGTTGCCGTCGGCCTGGTCGGCGGCCTGACGGTGGTGGCCCGAGCAAGCGATCTCAGCGCCGATGATCTGGGGCTCGCCCGCCGGTCGTGGGGGTCCGGGTTGCGCTGGGGAGGCGTCGCGGCCGCACTGGTCGCGGTCGGTTACGGCATCGCCGCCCTGATTCCCGGCGTTGCGGGCGTGGTCGACGCCGATGTGACGGCCTGGCCCGACGCGCTGTTCAAGGCGTTGGTGGTGATCCCGCTGACCACCGTCATCCCAGAGGAGTTCGCCTTCCGTGGTGTGCTCTGGGGACTGCTCCGTCGGCAATCCGGACGGCGGATCGCCACGGTCGTGTCCTCGGCGCTGTTCGGGCTGTGGCATGTGTTTCCGGCCCTCGGCGGCGGCGCGGCCAACGAATCGGTGGCCGGCGTGCGTCGGCGACGGCGTGCTCGGCGTCGTGCTCCGGGTGGCTGGGTACGGTGCTGTTCACCGGGCTCGCCGGAGTGTTGTTCTGCGAACTGCGGGCCCGCAGCGGCAGCCTGCTCGCGCCGATCCTGCTGCACTGGGCGGTCAACGGTTTCGGCGAGCTCTTCGTCCTGCTCGGCTAGTCCGGCCCGACGAAGGAGGGACCGCAATTCAGTCAGGATCGAGCTGCCGCTGTCTGGCGACACGATCAGTCGGCCAGCGCCATGACGCCGACGACGATCAGCGGCACCACGATCAGCACGCCGCCGACCCACAGCGGCAGGAACGCGCGGCCGCCACGAATCCCACCGGGATGACGATCGCGGCCAGCCCTGCCCGTTTGGTGGCCCGCGCGATGCTCCAACCCGGCCGTTCGCGCAGCGTGTCGTACCAGAGCAGCACCAGGATCGTCAGGGCCACCGCGGCGACCGACGCGACGATCCAGTGCCATCCGTCGACCATCGGTCAAGGATAGGAGTGCCTCGGTCCTAGAGTCTGTGCCATGTCAAACCCCTCGACTCCGCGCCGAACCTTCGAGTACTCCACCGTTCCGCTGATCACCCACGCCACCAAGGCGATCCTGGACACCTGGGGCGAGGACGGCTGGGAGCTGGTCCAGGTCGTGCCGGGACCGAACCCGGAGCAGCTGGTGGCGTACCTGAAGCGGGAACGCGGATGACGATCCACGACCGGCTCGCCGAGCTGGGCATCGAACTGCCGTCCGTGGCCGCGGCCGCCGGGTCGTACCTGCCGACGGTGCGGACCGGGAACCTGCTGTTCACGGCCGGCCAACTGCCGTTCGTCGACGGCAAGCTGCCCGCCACCGGCCGGGTCGGCGCGGAGGTCTCGCCGGAGGACGCCAAGGCCTACGCCCGGTTGGCCGGGCTGAACCTGCTCGCGGCGGTGGATGCCGCCGTCGGCCTGGATGCCGTCGAGCGGGTGGTCAAGGTCGTCGGATTCGTCGCCTCGGCGGAGGGTTTCACCGGTCAACCGGGGGTCGTCAACGGGGTGTCGGATCTGCTCGCCGAGGTGTTCGGCGAGGCCGGCCGGCACGCCCGCTCCGCGGTCGGGGTCGCCGAGCTGCCGCTCGGCGCGCCGGTCGAGGTGGAGGCGATCCTGCAGGTGCGCTGATTCGCCGTTGGCGGTCGGGCGGTCGGGCGGTCGGGCCGAGGTGGGCGAGTGCGCGGAGGTCTGACGCCTCGCGGTTGCGGTGGGCGTCGCGACGTGGCGGATCGTCCGCGGCACCCGCCAGTGTGATGTCCCACCTGCGGCGGCCGTCACCGCATGACGCGCCACTGCGACGCGCCCGGTGCGGCGCAGGGTTTACCGTTGGGGCGTGGTTCAGCCCGTTCCCACCGCTGCGCGCGCCGACGTCGATCAGGGTCGTCGGCGTGCGGCCGGCCAGCACCGTGATGGTGCTGCGTGATTCGGCCTCCGGTCTGCAGGTGTTCGTGCTGCGCCGAGTGCCCGAGATGGCCTTCGCGCCCGGAATGACGGTCTTCCCCGGCGGCGCGGTCGATCCTGTCCGACCACGATCCCTCGATCGGCTGGATCGGGCCCGACGGCGCCTGGTGGGCCGGGCATCTCGGTGATCGACGACGCCGTTGCGCCCGGGCACTGGTGGTCGCCGCCGTCCGGGAGTTGTTCGAGGAGACCGGCGTGCTGTTGGCCGGTCGCGCGCTGCGGCCCCGGGCGGCCGCAGCGTCGAACTCGCCGAGGCCACCCGGCTGGCGATCCTGGATCGCCGGATCACCCTGGCGTCGGCCCTGGCCTCGGCCGACCTGGCGCTGCGCGCCGACCTGCTGCGGCCCTGGGCGAACTGGATCACGCCGCCCGGTCGGACCCGCCGGTACGACACCTTCTTCTTCCTGGCGGCGTTGCCGGACGGTCAGCAGACGCCAGGCAGCTGACCACCGAAGCCGATCTCGGCCGAGTGGCAGGACCCGCAGGCACTGCTCGCCGAGCACGGCGCCGGTTCGCTGCGGCTGATGCCGCCGACCCTGGCCATGCTGACCGACCTCGCCGGGTTCGCGTCGGTGGCGGCAGGCCCTGGCGGCCGAGCGGGTCGTCACGCAGGTGGACATTTCTCGCCGGACCGGCGCGGTGGCGACCCTGCCGGGCAACGATGCCGCGCCGCCGGGCGAAGGAGAGACCTCATGACGTCGGCGACACCGACGGTCGTCACCGAACAGGCCGCGTACCTGCTCGCACCCAACCCCGGTCCGATGACGCTGGACGGCACCAATTCCTATCTGCTGTCCGCGCCCGGCTCGGCGTCGTCGATCGTGGTCGATCCCGGACCCGACGACGACGGTCATCTCGCGGCGCTGGCGGCCGCGGGGCCGGTCGAGCTCATCCTGATCACCCACCGGCATCACGACCACACCGAGGGCGCCGCCGAGCTGGCCGCGCCGCACCGGGGCGCCGGTCCGGGCGGCCGACCCGGACCACTGCATCGGCGGCGATCCGCTGCGGCGACGGCGAGATCATCACCGCGGCCGGGGTGCGCGTCGAAGTGATCTGCACGCCGGGACACACCACCGACTCGGTGAGCTTTCTGCTCCCCGACGACGGGCCGGCCGGTTCGGTGCTGACCGGTGACACCATCCTCGGCCGCGGCACCACCGTCATCGCGCCGCCGGACGGCAGCCTGGGCGCCTATCTCGCCTCACTGCGGCTGCTCGCCGGCCTGGGCCCCCGCTTCGTGCTGCCCGCGCACGGACCGCAGCTGCCGGACCTGTCCGCCGTGGCTGCCGAGTACCTGGCGCATCGCGAACAGCGGCTGTCCGCGATCCGCGAGGTGCTCGGCCAGGCTCGGTCCCGACGCCAGGAGTCGGCGCCGTCACCGACGCGGTCTACACCGACATCGACGCCTCGGTGCGCTTCGCCGCCGAGCATTCGGTGGCCGCTCAGCTCGCGTATCTCCGAGGCACCGAACCTGGACCGACCCGATCGTGACCGACCGGCGTCCACCGCCGGGCCTGGATGGCGTGCTCCCGTTGCTGGCCTGCCCGCATTGCTCGGCGGGGCTGCGCCGCGACGGCGGGGTGGTGGGCTGCGGCTCCGGGCATCGGTTCGACCTGGCCCGGCAGGGCTACCTCTCGTTGCTCGGCACCGCGGCCAGAACGGACACCGGGGACACCGCCGAGATGGTCGCCGCGCGGGCGGCCTTCCTGGGCGAGGGGCACTACCGGCCGATTGCCGAGGCCGTCGCGGATCGGGTGGGCGGCGGTCCGGTGCTGGAGATCGGCGCCGGGACCGGGTACTACCTCGGGGCGGCCATCGACCGGCTTGCGGCCGCGGTGGGGCCGGACGCGGTGGGGCTGGCGCTCGACTCGTCCCGATACGCCGCCCGCCGGGCGGCCTCCGCGCACGCCCGAATCGGGTCGATCGTCGCGGACGCCTGGTCCCGGCTACCGATCCGGGACGGGGCGATCGGATCGGTGCTCAGCGTCTTCGCGCCCCGCGATCCCGCCGAGATCGCCCGGGTGCTCGCCCCTGGCTGGTCGGGTGATCGTGGTCACCCCGGAACCGGATCACCTCACCGAGATCAGTGCGGCGCTCGGCCTGCTCACGATCGACGCCGGCAAGCCCGAACGGCTGGCCGAGTCGTTCGGCGGGCGGCTCCGGCCGGTCGGGCGTGACGGCGCTACGACGCGTCATGCGGCTCACCAGGACCGACATTGCGGCGGTCGCTGGGATGGGGCCATCCGCCCGGCATGTCGCGCCGGACCGGTTGCGGGCGGCCGTCGCGGCGCTGGACGACGTCACCGACGTGACGCTGGCCGTCACGGTCACGGTCCTGCAGGCCTGACGCGACAGGTTCAGCGGGCCCGGCGGACCAGCCGTTCGGCGTCCAGCAGGACGACGCTCTTGCCCTCCAACCGGAGCCAGCCGCGATGCCCGAAGTCCGCGAGCGCCTTGTTGACGGTCTCCCTGGAGGCGCCGACGAGTTGCGCCAGCTCCTCCTGGGTCAGGTCGTGGGTCACCCGCAGATGGCCGCCCTCCTGCTGGCCGAACTGCCGCGCGAGCTGCAGCAACGCCTTGGCCACCCGGCCGGGGACGTCGGTGAAGATCAGGTCGGCGAGCGCGTTGTTCGTCCGGCGCAGCCGCCGGGCCAGCACCCGCAGCAACTGCTCGGCGATCTCCGGACGCTTGTTGATCCACTCGCGGAGCGCTTCCCGGTCCATGGTGGCCAGCCGGACGTCGGTCACCGCCGTCGCCGACGAGGTCCGCGGACCGGGATCGAACACCGACAGTTCGCCGAACATGTCGGACGGACCCATCACCGCGAGCAGGTTCTCCCGGCCGTCGGGGGAGTGCCTGCCGAGCTTCACCTTGCCGGACAGGATCACGTACAGCCGATCGCCGAGTTCGCCCTCGGAGAAGATCGAACTTCCCCGGGCGTAGTCGACCTGCTCGAGCTGTGATCCCAGGGCAAGCGCCGCATCCGGGTCGACCCCTTGGAAGATCCCGGCCTTCGCGAGCGTTTCTTCCACCCTGTCCTCCTGATCGAGCAAACTGATGTGTCCGCAGCCGTTGTTCGACCGCAGCCTTTGACTGAGCGCAGCACTGCGCGGCGGCTCCGCTGAGACGCAGAGCACAGTCTAGGGGGACGACCTGCGCTGGTGCCGACTGTCGCGCTGGATGGGAGCGGCGGGTTGTTCGTGTCGTCCGTCTCATCGGCAGCAAAGGCGGGCGCGTCGATGGCGGCGAGCGGACCACGTCGTCGCCGCGCAGCCGGCCTGCCCATCCACGGGGGACGGTCGCCCTACTCCTTGCTCCTGCGCCGAAACCGTGGCCGCCGACGGAGCCTGAACTTGGCGAATGCCTTCGTCCAGCCCTCCCGGATCAGCGTGTTGACCTCTTCGGGCCGGGCGGTGTCCAGGAACTCCTGGACGTCGGCCTCGCTGACGGTCGAGGTCTTCAGCCGCTTCTCGACCCGCTCCATGAAAAGGGCGAACACCATCAGCAGCAGGGGGATCAGCAGGACCAGGAAGACCGTCATGGTGCGGTCATCATCCCTCATCCGAGGTGTCCCGGCGATCAAGGGTGGCCCCGCGCGTGGCCGGCCAGGGGCGATCGAGAGTGCTCGGGTGCGCACTCCTCAGATGAGGCAACCCACCGCCGGCTGAAGCGTCAGACGGCAGTGTCGGTTCTGTGTGGCAACCTGGCAGCGTGGTCAAGAAGGCAACAATCCCCGCGACGCCGCTGGCCCGGACCCGTCGCGCCCGACAGCTGTCCAGCAGGCTCGCCGACGGCTACCCGGACGCGCACTGCGAGCTCGACTTCAGCACTCCGTTGGAGCTGGCGGTGGCCACCATCCTGTCGGCTCAGTCCACCGACGTGCGGGTCAACATGACCACCCCGGCGCTGTTCGCCCGGTTCCGGACGGCCGCGGACTATGCCGGCGCGCCGCGCGCCGAGCTGGAAGAGATGATCAAGTCGACCGGGTTCTTCCGGAACAAGTCCAGTGCGCTGATCGGGCTGGGTCAGGCGCTGGTCGAGCGGTTCGACGGCGAGGTGCCCGGCACCCTGGCCGAATTGGTGACGCTGCCCGGGATCGGCCGGAAGACCGCGAACGTGGTGCTCGGGCACGCGTTCGGCGTCCCGGGGATCACGGTGGACACCCACGTGGCCCGGTTGACCAGCAGGTTCGGGCTGACCGAGCAAACAGACCCGGTCAAGATCGAGATCGACCTGAACGCCCAGCTCCCCAAGGCGGACTGGACGGTGTTCTCGGACCGGGTGATCTTCCACGGACGGCGGGTCTGTCACGCCAAGCGTGCGGCCTGCGGCGCCTGCTTCCTGGCGCCGCTCTGCCCCTCCTACGGGGTTGGCACCACCGATCCGGACGCGGCTGCCGCGCTGGTCGTCGGGCCCGAGCGCGAGCATCTGTTGTCGCTGGTCGGGCTGGGGGCCCAGGTCGGCGCGAGCGCGGCCGGCACCGGGCAGCAGCCCCAGTGAGCGAGCTGGCGAGCGAATCAATGTCACCGAGCATCGGCTCGACGCCGCGGAGCGAGGTCGACCGATGAGCCCCGACCGGGTTGCGGACCGGCCGACCGTGCTCGGCCATCGGCTGGTCGGCGACGATCAGTTGCCGTCCTGGATGCGACCGCTGGTCGGCAACGTGCACGAAGCGCAGCTGCCCGGGCAGCTGCGCAACCTGGTCGGACTCGCGCCCGCGAACGCGCGGCGGGGCGCGGTGCTGATGCTGTTCGGCGAGGGACCCGGCGGGCCCGACCTGTTGCTGACCGAGCGGTCGGCGACGATGCGTTCGCATGCCGGGCAACCGGCATTCCCGGGTGGGGCGAGCGACCCCGGCGAGGACGCGATCACCGCCGCGCTGCGCGAGGGGCAGGAGGAGACCGGGCTGGTGCCGGCGTCGGTGCTACCGGTCGCCCTGCTGCCCGGACCTGTACCTCCCGCCGTCGGGCTTCCTGGTCCGGCCGGTGCTGGGCTACTGGCGCGAGCCCGGCGAGGTCCGGGCCGTCGACCCGGCCGAAACCGCCGCTGTCGCCCGGGTGCCGGTCGCCGAGCTCGTCGACCCGGCGAACCGGGGCCTGGTCCGCCATCCGAGCGGGTTCGTCGGTCCCGCGTTCGAGGTCGCCGACCTGCTGGTCTGGGGGTTCACGGCCGGGCTGGTCGACACCTTGCTGGAGCTGGGCGGCTGGTCCGTGCCGTGGGATCGGAATCGCATTTTCGACCTCCCGGAGCTGCCATGACTGGCCGGGTGGGTAGCGGATGAACTTCCTGGACATCCTCGTCGTGCTGCTGGTCATCGCCGCGGCGATCTCCGGCTTCCGGCAGGGCCTGGTCACCGCCATGTTCACCCTGGTGACGGCCATCGCCGGGGCCATTGTGGCGATCCAGCTGGCTCCGCTGCTGATGGGCCTGGTCGACGATTCCACGGCCAAGATCGCCATCGGCATCGCGTGCGTGGTGGCCGGGGTCGGCATCGGGGAGATCGCCGGGTCGACGGTGGGCAAGGCGATCTCGGAGCGGATCAGCTGGCGCCCGGCGAAGGCCGTCGATCGGACCCTTGGTCTTTTCGGGTACGCATGCGCGGTGCTGATCGTGATCTGGTTGATCGCGGTTCCGCTGGCCTCGGTGCCCATCCCCTGGCTGTCGTCGGCGATCCGCGGCTCAACCGTGCTCGGTCAGGTCAACAACGTGATGCCCAGCCAGGTGCAGGACGTCTCGGCGAAGCTCCGCGAGGTGTTCAACGACTCCGGGTTCCCGGCCATCCTCGATCCGCTGGCGCCCACCCCGAACTCGTCGGTGGAGCCGCCGGACCCGGCGGTGGCGTCCACGCCGGAGGTGGCGGCCGCGGGGGAGTCGATCCTGAAGGTTCGTTCGGTGGCCGAGTCGTGCTCCCGTCGGATGGAGGGCACGGGATTCGTCATCGGACCCGGAAAGGTGATGACCAACGCGCACGTGGTCGCCGGATCGGACCGTGCGGGCGTGGAGGTCGACGGGAAGACCCTGGACGCCACGGTCGTGGTGTACGACTCGCAGCGTGATCTCGCCGTGCTGGACGTGCCGGACCTGACCGCCGCTCCGCTCGCCTTCGCCACCTCGCCCGCCGCGGCGGGTGCCGACGCGATCGTGGCCGGATACCCGCTGGACGGGCCCTACACGCTCACGCCGGCCAGAGTCCGGTCGTTGATCGAGTTGCGTGGACCGAACATCTACTCGAGCGAGACCGTCACCCGCGAGGTGTACACGTTGCGCTCGCAGGTCCGGCCGGGAAACTCCGGCGGGCCGCTGCTCGCGCCGGACGGCACGGTGCTCGGGGTGATCTTCGGGGCCGCCATCGACGAGACCGATGTCGGGTTCGCGCTCACCGCGGCCGAGGTCGCGCCGGTGGTGCAGGCGGGTCTGTCCGACGATTCCGCGGCGTCCACCGAGGCCTGCACGGCGGCCTGACGCGTCGACGGTCCGTTCGATCACCGGTGCGCCGCGGTCAGGACGGCTGGGCGCGGGCGGCCAGCTCCGCGATCATCCTGGTGATGGTGTCCGGGGTTTCCTCGGCGGGGTAGTGCCCGACCCCGCGCACGGTGGACAGCGTGTACCAACCGGTGCACTGCTCCCTGGCGTCGATCAGCGCGGACGGCGGGGTGAACCGGTCCGCGTCGCCGACGATGTGCAGCACCGGGACGGTGATCGGGGTGGCCAATGCCTCACGGTGCCGGTGCCCGTCCGTCCGCCACGGGGAGCGGGCCACCCAGCGGAGGTGTTCGACCGCGCCCCTGGCGGCGCCGGGGATCCGGATCGCCTGGCGCATCTTCGCCATGGTCTCGGTGAAATCCGTCGATGCCTTCCAGACCGGACCGGACTGGGATCGGACGATCCGCTCCAGCAGGGCCGCATTGCCGGCGACCAGGTGCCGCTCCGGCCAGGCCGGGGTGGCCGCCCAGGTCAGCAGCCGGCCGTACCGGTCGGTGGTCACCGGCTTGCGGATCCGCGCCATCCGGATCGGATGCGGTGCGGCGATCGCCACCACTCCCCGCACCTGGCTCGGGTTCATCACGGCCGTGTCGAAGGCGGTGACGCCGCCGTAACCGTGTCCCACCACCACCGCGTCCCGCTCGCCGAGGCCGCGCACCAACCCGGCGACGTCGGCGGCCAGGGAGAAGGCGTCATAGCCGCGGGGTGTCTTGTCGCTGTCGCCGTACCCGCGCAGATCGGGCGCCACCACCCGGAAGCCGGCCTGCGCGAGGCCGGGGATCTGGTACCGCCAGGACCGCCAGTACTGACCGAAGCCGTGCAGCAGCAGCACCAGCGGTCCGCTCCCCGCTTCGACGATGTGGAACCGGATGCCGTTGGCGCTGACGTCGCGATGGGTCCACGGTCCGGGGTCCCGGACAATTGACCCATCCGGGACGGGCGGTCCGTCGGCGTCGTCGGCGGGGAAATCGGCCGAGCCGGGTCGGGCCAGCAGGCCTTCGGGGTCGTCCGGATCGGCCTGAGGAGGATCGGGCCGGTCGGGATCGGGTCGGGTGGGATCGGAATCGTCGGGGCGGTTTCGCCGCCAACCGCGAAACCGCGCCTGCGAACCCTCGCCGGGTGGCTCGGGAGGCGGATCGGGAGACAGCTCGTCGGCCCGGGTCAGGAGGTGGCGGCCGACTTCAGTGCCGCCGCCGTCTGTTCCAGCGAGGCGATGGTCTTCTCCGGCTTCTTGATCTTCTTCACCTTGCGCAGGCCGAGGAAGGCGAACAGGCCCGCCAGCACCAGCATCAGGACGAAGACGATGGTGAATGCCACCCATCGCGGCAGCCAGATGGCCAGGATCTCGCCCAGCATGAAGAAGAAGAACCACATCGAGAACGCGCCGATGACGGCCGCGACGCCGAAGAACGCGCCGCCGGTCGCGCCGGTCTTGACCGTCTCGGTGATCTCCAGCTTGGCCAGTTCGATCTCGGACCTGACCAGGGTCGACATGTGCGTCGTCACGTCCTTGACCAGGGCGCCCATCGAGGCCGTCCGGTCGACGGCCGGCTCGGCGACGAGCGGGATGGACGCACCGGTCGACCCCGGAGGGGTGAACTGATTCGGCGGCGTTGGCGTGCCGGAAGTCGTCACAGCCCTCTCCTGAATGTCGGGGGGCCGACCGGGGGTCCGGTCGATGGCTCCGCGCTGGTCTGACGCGCCGCGAGTGCCCCAAAGGTTGGTCGATCAATCACCGTCGCGCGCTCAGGGGTGCGTGGCGGGGTTCATCGTGCCATGTCGCTCCGGACCCGGCTGCCCGCAGGGGGCCTTTCCCGCTGGCCAGCGGGATTACTGACCCAGCAACCAGTGGTCCGGGGCGGTGAGTTCCGCGGCGGCGGCGGGTCCCCAGCTGCCCTGTTCGTACGGATGAACCGGGGGCCTGTTGTTCAGCACCGGCTCGAGCACGTTCCAGGCGCTGGCCAGCCCGTCCGGCCGGGTGAACAGCGACGCGGTCGCCGATCAGCACGTCGTGGATGAGCCGGACGTAGGGCGCGAGCGCGTCGGAGCCCTGCGACGTCGCGCAGCAGGATGGTCGCGTCGGCCGTCACCAGCTCCAGGCCGGGGCCTGGCTCCTTCACCACCATGGTGAGGTCGACGGACCCCGCTGCCGGCGAGGGTCAAGGTCAGCACCCCGCCGTCTTCGGGCACCGGCGAACGGCGCGCCGGCCGGCTCGCGGAGAATGATGCTGACCCGTTGGGTCGACCCGGCCATCCGCTTGCCGGTGCGCAGCAGGAACGGCACGCCGCGCCAACGATCGTTGTCGACCCACATCCGGGCCGCGACGAAGGTGTCCATCGTCGAATCGGGCTTGATCCCCTTGACGTCGCGGTAGCCGTCGTACTGGCCGAGCACCACCTCGGCCGGGTCCAGCGGCCGGAAGCAGCCGATCACCTCTTCCCGGGCGGACTGCAGGTCGGCGGCGCTCAGGCTCGCCGGCGGCTCCATGGCCACCTCGGCCGCGACCTGGAACAGGTGGGTGATCAGCATGTCCAGCATCGCGCCGGTCGCGTCGTAGAACAGCGCGCGATCGTCGATGTCGAGCGTTTCCGGGGCGTCGATCTGGATGGACTTGATGTGCTCGGCGTTCCACGGGACGGAGAACAGGCGGTTGGCGAAGCGCAGCACGTGCAGGTCCTGGGTGGCTTCCTTTCCCAGGAAATGGTCGATCCGGTACACCTGATCCTCACGGAGAACCTTGTGCACGGCCTCGTCGAGTTCCCGGAAGTTCTCCGGGGACGTGCCGAACGGCTTCTCGTAGACGACCCTGGCGCCGGCGGCCAACCCGTGCGCGCCGAGCCCCGCGGTCAGGTCGGCGAACGCGACCGGCGGCACCGCGAAGTAGTGCACCAGCTCGCAACTGCCGCCGAGCTGCTTCTGCGCCTCGCCGATGACGTCGAGCAGGCTCCCCGGATTGCTGGAGTCGAATCCTCCACCGGCGAAGCGGAGCCGATCGGCGAATTCCTCCCAGTCCTTGCCCTCCGGCTTGGTGCCGAACTCGGTGAGGACGTCGTGCACGTGGCCGCGGAAGTCCTCATGCGAGACGTCGCCGCGGCCGTTGCCGACCAGGATGAACTCGCTGGGCAGCAGCTTCTGCAGGAACAACGTGTAGAAGGCGGGGATGACCATCCGCTTGGCCAGGTCACCGGTCCCACCGAACAGGACGATGACAATCGGGGTGCTGGGTGCGGTCAACTGTGACATGCATCGCAGGCTAGTCGAGTCGGCTGCTGCGGACCTGTCCTACGTCGACGCCTTAACCTTTCCGGCGTAGCCGGGTGCTCGGCAGGTGTCCCTGCGAGCCGCACGGACGACCGCCGGTGACCGCGCGGCTCGGCAGATCACCCGGTGCGGATGCCGTCGGGCCGGGTCAGCCTGGCGACCATCGGCAACACCGCCACCGTGGACAGCATGACGATCAGCACGGAAACTCCCGAATAGGCCGCAACCGCAGCCCAGTCGATACCCCACGGCTGTCCGATCAGCTCGAGCAGGAACAGCGCGAGGGCGCAGCCCACGATGTCGGCCAGCGCGACCCCGGCCAGCAGCGGGATAGCTGCCCCGATGATCAGCGAACGGGTGATCAACGAGCGCGGCACGCCGGAGGCGACGGTGAGGGTCAGGGCCCGAGAGCGTTCGGTCAACTGCTCGATGGTCATCACCAACAGGCCGGCGGCGGCCACCAGCAGGGTGAGTGCGGCGCCGAGAAGGACTGCGGTACGGGCGGTTTCGGCCAAGGTGCCGCGTGTTCCCGTGGTGCTGAATTCGGCCGAGGTTTCGACGGTGGCCCGCCAGGTCATTCCGGCGAACGCCGTGCGCAACCGGTCTGCGGTGGCGCTCGACGGGCGCGCTGCCGGGATTCGCAGGTCCAGGTTGGACCCACTCAGCACTGCGTCGGTGTCCGCGCCCAATGCCCCTGGGGTGAGCACCAGGCTGGTCGGTTGGCCACGGAAGAAGGTGTCCGGCACGGTTCCGGCAAACTCGGCAACGGCGAACTCGACGGGCGGACCCGTGCCCGAGTCCAACAGCACCCAGGTATCGGCACTCGCGGGGATGCTGCCTTCCTCTGCCGGCGACGGCGCATCCGAGGACGAACGTTCGGTGGCGAAGACGTCACCGTCCCGGCAACTCGGCGCGGTAATCGCGACACAGGGCGCCACGACGGCCATCCCCCAGGTGGCGGTCTCTGGATGCTCCCGGACCCGTGCCGCCGACGCGTCGTCGACCAGCACGGCGGCCGCCGATCGGGTACCCCGCCGGCCATGGAGCTCATCTCACCGGTTGCGGTGATCGCGTTCGCGACGGTCACCAGGTCGGCGCTGGTCGGGTTGCGCACGTAGATCCTGTAGTCCGCCGCCGGGGCCCCGAGGCCGGAATTCGTCGTTGACGGAGCCCCGCCGAAGATCAGCAGCGATTGCAGGGCAATCGCGCCGGCCAGCACGACCGACACCCCTGCGATCACCCGGGAGGCAACGCCGGGATCGGCCTGCAGCCGACGGACCGCCAGCTGCCACACCGGTGAGGAGGTGGGCAGCGCGGTGGCCAGCCTTTCCAGCACCCAGGGCAACAGCACCGGGACCGATGCGAGCAGCAGGACGACCGCCAGGGCCAATGCGTAGGTCAGGGAGGCCGAGGTCGCCCGGTGCGCCGAACAGGGCTCCGGAGAACAAACTGCCGAGCATCAGCAGCAACCCCGCCGCCAGCAGCGAGAGCCGCCACCAGACGCGCCGCGGCGTCGGCTTGGTCCTGCGGACCACACCGAGTGGCTCGATCAGGGTCCGCCTGGTTCCCAGCCACACCGCGGCGATGGCCAGAACGGGAACGGCGACCGCGATCAGGATCGCCGCCAGCGGGGTGGGGGTCAGGTCGGCCGGGAAAAACCCGGTCGACCCGATCCGCACGCGCGGGGCGGACGGCCGGGCGATCAGGAAGCCGATGCCACCCAGCACCAGGCCGGCCACAGCGGCGACCGCCGGCTCGACCAGCGTGATCCTGGCCAGCTGGGCCCGCGAAGCACCCATCAGTCTGATGGCGGCAGATCGACGATCACGAGCGGTTCCGCCGACTCTGGACATCAGCGAGACGAAGATCAACAACGGCACGACGACAATCGTGGTGCCGGCCGTCAGCAGCACGGTGAGGTACGGGCCGCTGGGCTCCGGTGCGTAGCCGAAGGCGCTGTTGCTGCCCCAACCGACCGCGATCCCCTCACCACCGATGGCCTGACGCGGACTCGCGCCGCGGTAGAAACGGAGCTCCTCGGGGCCGAGCAGGGCACCGGTGTCGATCAGGCCGATCACCTCGCCGGGAAGTCGTTCGCGGAGCTGGGCACCGTCGGCGGAGGCCATCAGGTCGGCCAGGGCTGGGGAGAGCAGCAGCTGCCCGGGTACCGGGAACCGCTCGACCCCGGGCGGTGGCGGGCCGGTACCCGGGTCGACGGCGGCGAGGTCGAAGCCGATGACAGACTGCCCGTGGTAAGGAATGTCGGAGTCATAGGCCTCGAACACGCCAGGCTCGGTCAACGCGGGAATCGGGTTCACCGACGCGTTGACCGGCTGATCCTGCGCGGCGATGCTCGGGTACAACGGGGTCAGAGCGGCCGCCCGGGCGTCGCGGGTGCGCATTGCGGGCCCGACCGCTGCCGCCAACAGCAGCACGAGGGTGCACAGGCCGATGCCAACCGCGGTCAGTCCGAGACGTGACCAGGCCGTCCGGTCGCCCCCGATCGCCAGCCGGATCCCGAGGGCCAGATCGGACAGGGCGGTGCCGGCACCCCTCGAGCCGTCCGTGTCCATCCGTCCGGCGGCTGCGGCACGCTCGCCCTTGGCCGTCACGCCGGCACCGGCGACTGCGAGGTGCGCCCGTCCCGCACCAACACCTCGCGATCGGAATAGGCCGCCATCCTCGGCTCGTGGGTGACCAGCACCAGCGCAGCCCCGGACTGTGCGAACCGCCGTCACCAACTGCGCCATCACCCGCTCGCCCTGCAGTGAGTCGAGCGCACCTGTGGGTTCGTCGGCGAAGATCACCCGCGGATCAGTGACCAGGGCGCGGCAGACCGCGACTCGTTGGCCCTGGCCGCCGGAGATCTCGGTCGGGCGCTGCTCGGCGGCATCCGGCCACGTCGAGCCGTTCCAGCCATTCGTCCGCTGCCGCCTCGGCCGCGCGTCGGCGGTGACCCCGCCAACCGCAGCGGCAGCGCGACGTTCTCCCGGCAGGTGAGCTCCCCGACCAATTGTCCGAACTGGAAGATGAACCCGAACTCATTGCGCCGCAACGCCGATCGCTGCTTGTCGGACATGGTGGTCAGCTCGGTGCCGGCATACCGCACCGATCCGCTGTCGGCCTGCAGGATGCCGGCCGCGCAGTGCAGCAGGGTTGACTTGCCGGAGCCGGAAGGGCCTAGCACGGCGACGATCTCGCCGGCGTCGACGGTCAGGTCGGCGCCCAGCAGTGCGGGCGTCGCGCCGAAGGACTTGGTCAGTGCGGTGGCGGCCAGCAGAGCGGTCATGACGTCACCTGCGCCTTCAGTTCGGCCAACCTCGATGCGGTGATCTCCAGCCACTTCAGGTCCGCCTCCAGGTGGAAAAGGGCGTGATCACAGATCAACTGGTCGGCGAGGTCCCCGGTCTGTTTGCGTCGGGTGAACTCCCGCATGGCGGCCAGGTGCTCGGCCCGTTGTGCGTCCAGGATCTCGTCGGCGGAGCGGTGAGACAGCAAGGCCAGCACCACCTTTGTGTAGAGGGTGTTCTGCAGATACTCCTTCGGCCGTTCGGGGGTGCTGAGCCAGGACTGCAGGTCGGTGACGCCCGCGTCGGTGATCGCGTATCGCTTCCGGTCCGGGCCTTCTCCCGGTTCGGTGCCCTCGACGGTGACCAGGCCGTTTTTCAGCAGCCGGGACAGCGTCGCGTACACCTGGCCGTAGGCCAGTGGGCGCTCGGTGCGGAACAGCTCGTCGTGCGCGCGTTTGAGGTCGTAGCCGTGCCGCGGTGCGGCTTCCAGCAGGCCGAGCAGGGACTGGGACACGCTCATGACGGCGACTATACATTGCGTATCTACTTCGCGTGTCTACTTCGAGTGAGTACAGGGGCAAAGCCAACGCCGCCGGTCGGGACCGGCGGCGTTGGGAGGTCGGGTCAGTCCGATGTGGCTCCGGACAGACCGGAGCTGATCAGGTTGAGCACGTTGCTGTCCTGCAGGGTGGTGGCGTCGCCGACGGCGCGGTTTTCGGCGATGTCGCGGAGGAGTCGGCGCATGATTTTGCCGGATCGGGTTTTGGGGAGTTCGGGGACGACGAGGATTCGTTTGGGTTTGGCGATGGGCCCGATTTCCTTGGCGACGTGGGCTTTGAGTTCCGCGACCAGCGTGTCGGTGTTCTCGGCGTTGCCGCGGAGGATGACGAACGCGACGATGCCCTGTCCGGTCATCTCGTCGTTGGCGCCGACGACGGCGGCTTCGGCGACGGCGGGGTGGGAGACGAGGGCGGATTCGACCTCGGTGGTGGAGATCCGGTGGCCGCTGATGTTCATCACGTCGTCGACCCGGCCGAGCAGCCAGAGCGCGCCGTCGGTGTCGTATTTGGCGCCGTCACCGGCGAAGTAGTAGCCCTGGTCGGCGAACCGGGACCAGTAGGTGTCCTTGTACCGGTCGTCGTCGCCGAAGATGGTGCGGAGCATCGCCGGCCAGGGTTTGTCGATGACCAGGTACCCGCCCTCGCCGTTGCCGACGGGGTGGCCCTCGTCGTTGACGATGATGGCGCTGATCCCGGGTAGCGGGGTCATCGCGGAGCCGGGTTTGGTGGCGGTCACCCCGGGCAGCGGGGAGATCATGATGCCGCCGGTTTCGGTTTGCCACCAGGTGTCCACGATCGGGCAGTGGTCGTGCCCGATGGTGGTGCGGTACCACATCCAGGCCTCGGGGTTGATCGGTTCACCGACACTGACCCGAGGACCCGCAGCGAGTCCAGCTGGTACTTGCGCGGGGATGTCGGCGCCCCATTTCATGAACGTCCGGATCAGGGTGGGCGCGGTGTAGTAGATCGACACCCGGTATTTGTCGATGATTTCCCAGTGCCGGCCCTCGTGCGGGGTGTTCGGGGTGCCCTCGTAGATGACCTGGGTGGCCCGGTTGGCCAGCGGTCCGTAGACGATGTAGGAGTGCCCGGTGACCCAGCCGATGTCGGCGGTGCACCAGTACACGTCGGTGTCGGGTTTGTGGTCGAACACGGCGTGGTGGGTGTACGCGGCCTGGGTGAGGTACCCGCCGGTGGTGTGCACGATGCCCTTGGGTTTGCCGGTGGTGCCGGAGGTGTACAGCACGAACAGGGGTTGCTCGGCGGGGAACCCCTGCGGGGTGTGCGTCGTCGGGTTGGGTGTCGACCAGCTCGTGCCACCACTGGTCCTTGTCCGGGTTCCAGGTCGATGTCGATGCCGGTGCGGCGGACCACCAGCACATGCTCCACCGGTGAATCCGCGGCGGCGACGGCCTCGTCGACCGCGGCCTTGAGCGGGACGGGGGTGCCGCGGCGGTACTGCCCGTCGGCGGTGATCACCACCCGGGCCTGCGCGTCGCCGATCCGGGACCGCAGGGCCTCGGCGGAGAACCCGGCGAACACCACGCCGTGGGCCAGGCCCAGGCGGGCGCAGGCGAGCATCGCGAACACCGCTTCGGGGATCATCGGCAGGTAGATCGCGACCCGGTCCCCGGCCTTCAACCCCAGCGACGGTCAACGCGTTCGCGGTTTTGCACACCTCGGTGAGCAGGTCGTTGTAGGTGATGGTGCGGGTGTCGCCGGGTTCGCCTTCCCAGTGGATCGCGACCTGCTCGCCGTGCCCGGCGTCCACGTGCCGGTCCACGCAGTTCACCGCGACGTTCAACTCCCCGTCGGCGAACCACTTCGCGTGCGGGGCGTCGGACCAGTCCAACACCTGGGTGAACGGTGTCGCCCAGGTCAACCGGTTCGCCTGCTCCGCCCAGAACGCCATCGGGTCGGCCGCGGCCCGCTCGTACGCCTCCGCCGACAGGTTCGCGTTCGCCGCGAACTCCGCCGACGGCGGGAACGTCCGATCCTCGGTCCCCAAATTATCCAACCCAACAGCGGCGGTTTCCGGCGGTCGCTGCGGGCTGGGATGTACTTGTGGAACCAGTCATCTGGTTTCTCCTCGGTGACGGCAGTGTCGTTGTCAAGCTTCGTCGTGCAGCCTCGTCGGGTCCAGGTTGCGCACAGGGTTGCGCGCAGGCGTGAACGCACGTGGCGTGTCGAAGGTATCGCCGGAGGTGGTCGATGCCACGACGGATCGGTGGGCGGCAGTGCATCCGCGGCGGACGGCGCCGCGCCGGCGTCCAGCGGCGGCCACCGGGCAGCTCGATCGGCCTGGTCGGCAGTTCCGCGTGCGCCACCTCGCCGGCTTCGTGACCCGCCGGGCACTATCGTGCGGCGATGGCACATCCGAGCTGGCCCGACGTGATCGGGGTCCCCGGAGGTGACCGATGCGGTGGAGCACGCCCGATCAGCCGTCACCGCGTTGCGCCGTCATCCCGCCAACCGGACCGGCTGGCCCAGAACCGCCGCCGCAGCGTCGGTCAGGGCGGCGCGTGCGTCGGCCGCGCTGGACGGGGCGCCGCTGGCACTGGACCCGATGCCGAGACTGTCACGGACCCGGTGCTGGCCGGGGCCCTGCGGGTGGCGGCCGCGCTCGGCTCGTTGACCACGATCTGGCCACGCGCTCCGTTGCAGGTACTGGCCCGGCTGCACACGCTTGCCGCCGCCGATCTGGTGCCCCCGGACGAGCTGGGTCGACCGCGCATGGCGGGGCCGGAGGTTGGCCCCCGGCTGGCCAGGCTCGCCGAGCTGGTCACGACCTCGCCCTGGCCGGCGCCGGTGCAGGTTGCGCTGGTGCACGGTGAGCTGCTGACGCTGGCGCCGTTCGGGCTCGGCGACGGAGTCGTGGCCAGAGCCGCGGCACGGTTGACCATGGTCTCGACCGGACTTGATCCGGCCGGTCTGGGCGTGCCCGAAGTGGCGCACCTTCGATCGGGACGGCGTTACCTCGACCTCGCGGCGGGGTTATCGAGCTCCCCATCGCGGTGGTCAGCCTGGATCGTCGAGGTCTGCCGGTGCCTGGACGTCGGAGCCAGAGAGGGCGTCTCGATCGCCGATTCCGCGATTTGAGTAACGTCCGGCCGCCGGTAGCGATTCCATGGTGTGGAACCGTCAATCGAATCGATTCCTGCGACCGGGCGAAGACGGTGTTCCATGCGAATGCATAGAGTGATTTTCGGTAACTTTCAGTCGTAGGCCTCGATAAGACGGCTCCGACACGCATGCGTCTGTTCGGGTGATTCTGGCTGTTCGCTAGCGTAGCTACTCGTCGTATCGACGTTTGTGCGAATCATCCCAATCGACCGAATAGTACCATTTTGCCACACCAATGGACATTGGTTTGA
Organism: uncultured Actinomycetota bacterium; assembly: GCA_963695045.1. Classification (GTDB taxonomy): domain Bacteria; phylum Actinomycetota; class Actinomycetes; order Mycobacteriales; family Nakamurellaceae; genus Nakamurella. The sequence goes on along the minus strand of CAVOFW010000007.1, from coordinate 206,293 downwards.
CAACTCAATGGCTCGCTGTCCGAGGATTTGTGGGTCGGTTCCGGCAATGGTGAGGCACTGATATCGACCGTGTCCGGTCCGCAGCCGGATCCGACGATCGGCAGCCATGGCGGGCTTCAGCGGCCTCGCGAAGCGCCCCGGGAACCGGGGCCGGCTGACGGCCGCGCGGCCGCGCGAGTCCGGGTATGAAGATGGCGCCCCACGTGACGTGGGGCGCCATCTGCGCAGGCTGACCAGCTACCAAGCTTCACCACGACTCGTCGTGACGGGCTCCGCGACTCTCGTGATAACCCTGACGACGTACCTCCCGCGGCTTATAGCGGTGAGTGGGTACCGGGGTCTGCGCGGGGAGCTCCGAACCGGGGTTGGCGAAGTTTCTCTTCCACTTCGTCCCTAGCCGACCGGGGGTCCCTGAGTTAGTGATACCCGCAGGAGCCTGGAACGGCAACATGCCAATCGTGTCGGAGGGACCCTGACCGATTCAGATGCACCCGAAAGGGTGTGTGCGGTCCGGTTGTCGAAGATCTTTGCGACAACCATCGCGTCTATAGGTGACGAAGTCGGGATGACGGGTCTACAGTGAACTTGTCGGTTTCCACCCCCCCGGAGCCGACCACTTGGTTCAGCTCAACCCCCCGGAGCTGAACCCCGCGGCCCCCGCCCTCCCCCCTGGCGGGGGCCGCCCCTAATTCTCCGGCAGCCCGTTCCGTTGGCTTGTGGCCGGTTCGGTGGCGTGGAAGCGCTTTCACGGCTCGTGCCCGGATCTTCCCGGGCGGCCATCCGGTCACTGGGCCCGTGTTTTTGTTCCCATGTCCGAATTTTATCCCCATCCGCGGTGGTCCGCCCGCCGGCTGCCGCGGGTGGCCGGTGTACTGGCGCCATGGCCGACACACCACTGATCATCACCGATGACGGACCGATGCTCGACGACCTGCTCCGGGTCGCGGCCGCGGCCGGGGTTGATGTCACGCACACCCGGGAGCCGGAGTCGCGTGCCCTCTGGCGCGCGTCGCCCGGTCGTGCTCCTCGATGCGGCCCTGGTCAGCCGCGCGGTCGACGCCTCGCTGCCCCGTCGGACGGGTGTGGTCGTCGTCGCCGCGGAACCGCCGCGCCCGGAGTTGTGGGAGCTCTGCGTCCGCCTCGGGGTGGATCGGACGGTGGTGCTGCACGAGTCCGAGGAGGTGCTGATCGAACTGTTGTCGGACACCGTCCTGGGTGTGGCCGGTCACGGGCAGTGCATCGCCGTGCTCGGGGCCTGCGGTGGCGCGGGTGCTTCGGTGCTTGCCAGCTCGATCGCCTTCGCGGCTGCGAAGGCGCCCAGCGAGGTGCTGCTGGTCGATTGCGATCCGTGGGGCGCGGGCCTGGACGTGCTGCTGGGCATCGAGACCGAACCCGGTCTGCGCTGGGCTGACCTCGCGGCACCATCCGGCCGGCTGCAGGTCGACGCGCTGCGCCAGGCCCTGCCGGGGGTCAACGTCGGGCAGGGCAGGGTCGCGGTGCTGTGCCACGGCCGCTCGGCGGGCAGCGACATCAGCCCGAACGTGCTCGATGTCGTGCTCGACGCCGGTCGGCGGATGGGTGCCGCGACGGTGATCGACCTGCCTCGGCAGCCCGGTCCCGCTGCCGATCGGGTGCTGGAACAGGCAGACCTGATTGTCCTGGTCACGCCCGCCGACGTCCGTGGATGCTGGGCCGCGGACCGGATCTGCGCGCGGATTCGGCAGTTCGGGACCACCGCCGGTGTCGTGGTCCGCGGTCCGTCGCCCGGTGGCCTGGGTGCCGACGAGCTGGCCGAGGTGCTTGGTTTGCCGCTGCTCGCGCGGATGCGGGCGGATCCGTCGCTGGCCCGTGACCTGGAGGTCGGCCTGGCGCTCGGCGCCGATCGTCGCCGGCCGCTCGCGAAGGCTGCGCGAGCCGTGCTGTCGTCGCTGCGGGCCGCTGCATGACCGCCTGGAGACGAAGGTGAGTGAGCATCGCAGGCGCGTCGGCGCCGAGGAGCGGAGTGAACCGGGAGTCGACCAGTGAGCCCTGCCACCATCGCGATGACCGACGCCGTCATCGAACGGGTGCAGCGACGGTTGGTCGACGATGCCGCCGAACCGACGCCGACCGCGTTGGCCCGGGCGCTGCGCGCCGAGTCGACCGTGCTGGTCAGCGACGCCGAGATGCTCCGGCTGATCAGGATGCTGCAGCGGGAGTTGGTCGGCGCCGGACCGCTCGCCGATTTGCTCGCCGATCCGAGCACCACCGACGTGGTGGTGAACTCACCGGCCGACGTCCGGGTCGATCGCGGACACGGCTGGCAGGACGCGGGCGTGACGTTCCCCGACGAGGCAGCAGTGCAGCGCCTGGCCCGGCGGCTGGCGATGGCCGCCGGTCGGCGGCTGGACGACGCGCACCCGCACGTCGACGCCCGGATGGCGGACGGCACCCGGCTGCACGCCGTCCTCGCGCCGGTCGCGGCCTCGGGCACGTGTCTGTCGCTGCGGGTGCTCAGACCGGTCCGGCACGATCTCGCCGCGTTGGCCGCCAGCGGGAGCCTGCCCGGCGTGACGATGGCGGTGCTGACGGCGGTGCTGCGCGCGCGGCTGACCTTCCTGGTGTCCGGCGGTACCGGCTCCGGCAAGACAACCCTGCTCTCGGCCCTGCTCGCGGCCGTCCCGGCCGACGAGCGCCTGGTCACCGTCGAGGATGCGGAGGAGCTGGCGCCGCCGCACCCTCACGTCGTGCGACTGGTCGCCCGCGAGGCGAATGTCGAGGGAGCGGGCACGATCTCCCTGCGGGACCTGGTGCGGCAGGCCCTGCGGATGCGACCTGACCGCATCGTGGTCGGCGAGGTCCGTGGCGCCGAAGTGGTCGATCTGCTCGCCGCGCTGAACACCGGTCACGAGGGTGGCGCCGGCACCGTGCACGCCAACAGCGCCGGTGGGGTGCCGGCCCGGTTGGAGGCGTTGGCCGCGCTCGGCGGGATCGGCCGCGAGGCGCTGCACGCCCAACTGACCGGTGCGATCCGGGTGGTGCTGCACGTTCGCCGCGAGGGTCAACGCCGGGTGCTGCACGAGATCGCCGTGGTGCAGCGGGGTGCCGCCGGGTTGGGCGGACGCCGTCCCGGCCGTCGTCGACGGCCGGCCGTGCGAGCCCGGGCGCGATGTGCTTGCCGGGCTGCTGCGCGAGCGTGGCCAGGCTGTCCCGTGGTGACCTGCCTGTTGTTGGCGTCGGCGTCATTGCTGTGGCCCGGTAAGCCTTTTCGGGCCCCGCTCCGGACCGCAACCGGACGCCGACGGATAGCCCTTGCCCGTCCACGCGCTCCCGGAACGATGATGCTGGCCGTTGGCGCGATCGGCGTTGCGGCGGTGGCAGGTGCCCTTGCCGGGCCGGCCGGGCTGCTTGCCATGGCCGCGGTGCTCGGCACCGGATTGCTGCTCGGGCGCCGGGCACTGTCGGATCGGCGACGGCGGACGGCCCGGATCGACATCCAAGCGGGGCTGCGGATGCTGGCCCGGGAACTTCGGGCCGGTGCCGAGCCCGCCGCGGCCGCGCGCAACGCCGGAACCGCGGCCAGGGGCGACGGTGCCGTCGTGCTGGTCGGGCTGGCCGAGTTGGCCCGTTCCGACGACCGCTCGGCGAGCGCGCACCCTCTCGGCTCCGCGGGGATCGCCGGCTCGCTGGCATCGGGCGTCCCACCGGCGGTGCAGGTATCGGCGCAGGCTGCGCAGCGGGTGGCTGTTGACCAGGCGACATGGCGTCGCCTTCACGCCGCTGATCGACGCTCTCGCGGCCGACCTGGCCGAGCAGATCTCGGCCGACGGTGAACGGTCCGGCGAGGTCGCCGGACCGCGGATGTCCGGATACGTGATGGCCCTGCTGCCGCTGTTGGGGCTGGCCCTGGGGGCCGGCATGGGCGCCGATCCGGTTCAGGTGCTGCTGTCGTCGGCACTCGGAAACATCCTGCTGCTGGTGGGAGTCTCGCTGACCTGCGCCGGTCTGCTCTGGTCCGACCGGATCGTGCGGCGGTGACCGGGGTGGGTGGTGCGTGGCCGGAGCCGGGTCGGGCCGGCCGGGCCTGACGCCGCGCCTCGCCGTCGCGGGTTGCCCGGGATGCTGATCTGAATGTCCACCGGCGCAACGGGTGTGGTGCTGGTGCTCGTCGCGGCGGCGCTGCTGCTGGTGCCGCAGCGGCCGCGAATCGGGCGGGCGCCGACGTCGGGAGCGGCGGTCCGGCGCCCGTGCGCGGCCGGCATCGCGGGCCGTCGTGTGGGCGATCGTGGTTGCCGCGGCTGGGTTGTCGCTGTTTCCATGGTGGGTTGCGCTGCCCGCGGCGCTGCTCGTCGGGGTGGCGCTGCTGGCACTCCCGGCTCGCCGGTCCGCCGCCGGTCGGGAGCGGGAGCGGCGGCTGATCGCCGTGCACGCCGAATTGTTCGCGTCCTGCCTCGATGCCGGGATGGCCACCGGTGCGGCGCTGCTTGCCGTGTCGGACGTGCTGGCCGCGCCTGATCGCCGTCGGCCGGTCGATCCCGGGCTCCGGCATCACCTGCTCGACCCGGCGATGCAGGGAGGGATCAGGCCGGGCCACTGGCCGGGCTGGACGCCGTCGCGGCCATGCTGTCCCTCGGAGCCGATCCGGCAACCGCCTGGCGGGCAATCGATCTCGACGGCGACCTGGCTCCACTGGCAGCGGCGGCGCTGCGCTCGGCGGCCGGCGGCGGTGTGCTCGCCGAGGCCGTCCGGGAGTACGCCGCCCAATTGCGCCAGGACATCGCGGCGGAGTCGGTGCGCGCGGCGGGCCGGGCCGGGGTGTTGATGACGGCTCCGCTGGGCGTGTGTTTCCTGCCCGCGTTCCTCTGCCTCGGTCTTGCGCCGGTGGTCGTCGGGTTGCTCGGGCAGCTGCAGATCTTCTGAGAGTTCGAAGTAAGCCCATAGTATGATTGGAGTGTGAGTGCCAAGGTGCGCAAGACGCTGACCCTTGATCCGGAGGTGGTCGCCGCCCTGGGCGACGACCCGGAGGCGCTGTCGACGACCGTGAATGCGATCTTGCTCGCGGAGGTTCAACGCCGCGAGGTTCGCGCCGCGCTCGAACGGTTTCTCGACCGACTCGACGAGCAAGAGGGTGAAACCGACCCCGCAGCCGTCGACCGATTCCGTCGACTGTTGGCGTGACCGTCCTCGTCCTCGATTCCGCGGCGTTCTCGGAGTTGGCCCGTGCGCCGTCCGCGGCGAAGCGCACCGTTCGGGCCGCGTTGCGGGCAGCGGTCGCAGGTCGGCGCCGAGGTCGTAGTCCCAGCGGCGGTGCTGGCCGAGCAGTACCGGGGCGGCGCTCACGACCAGGTCGTCGATTCCTACCTCGGTCGCGAGACCGGGATCGATGTTGCCGACACGAACCGGCAATTGGCCAGGCGGGTCGGAAACCTGTTGGCGCGGGCCGGCCGTGGGTCGAAGCGACCACGTCGACGCCACCGTGGTGGCCGTCGCGGTCAGCAGAGGTGGCGGGGTGATCCTCACCGGCGACCCTCGCGACCTCGCCGCACTGGCCGATGGGCTGGTCGGGATCAGTGTCGAGCCGATTCACTAGCGAGCCGACGGCGACCATTCACATCGTGCCGTACGTCCTGGTGGCAAGCCCGTGCCTTCGCACTCCACTGCCGCCCTTGAACAACGCCGTCAACGAATTACGCTAGAGCGCGGGGATCTCGATTCCGCGAGACGTTCCTCAGCCCAGATCCCCGAGGAGCGGTCATCGGTCTCCTTCACGGCGTCAATAGCTTGCCGGAGCTCGGCTGTGGGTCCGAGGTCAATGAGGAGCGCGATCACTGCACGAAGGCTCGGCAATGCCAAGTACGGACGCTGATCGCGGGGTAGTGCCAAATATTTGGCGAGCTCCTTGCGATCCAGAAGAGGCGTCAGCAGCGGCAGCGCTTCGTTCAGGAGCTTCGCCACCAGGCGTTCGCCGCAGAGTTTGGCACTCGCGTCATCGTTGAAGTACCAACGGTCGTCCACGGATTCGAACGTGGAGGGGTAGGCAACCTCTGCCGATGGCGTGACTCGTCCGACGATCAGTCCAGATGCGGACGTCGGTTGCGCTGGCAGTACCACTCCGAGGTCATGCTCGAACACAAATCGGGTGACTTCGTGGTATGTCCGAGGAACGACAGCAACATTGATGTAAAAGGCCATGATGCCAACCTTGGCGATCTCGCTGGGCTGCGCTTCGACGATCACCTGGTCACCGTTCGCAGCCGTCAGCCGGAAAGTCTTGCCGGTTTTTTCGAAGCCAACGGACTTCAGCGCAGGGGCGGTGTACTTGGTTAAAAAATTGGCTATCGTGACCATTCGAATCTTCCTCGCGGGTGGGGCGTACGGAGCTACCTCTCGCTATCTTATCCGCAAATACCTCGTCGATTGATCCGACCCCCGCGCCGAAGGTCGCTGATTGCCGCCGCCGGCTACGGGTCACTTACCCCGCAGATTTGTTCCCATGACCGATTTTCATCCACATTCGAAGAGCGCGGCTGGACCGGTCCGGCGTCCGGTCGCAGGCTTTGTCCCAGAGGTCGACGGCGGGTCGGCCAGGAGAGGGGGACGTTGTGCTGCAACGGATTCGCGCGAACTGGAAGGTCATCTCGGAGGGAGCCGCGACCGCCGGGTCAGCCATCGACGGTGGGCCTGATGACGGGCAGTATCGGACTGGACCTGTCGATATGGAACCAAGTCCCTGTGCGGCGGAATGCGGGTGCCCGGACGCGGAATGGTGCACACGTGCGGGAGCCGCGAAACTTCGGGTCGTCCCCGACGTGGATGAGAGAGGTCGCCGTCAGTCGAAGATCCGGACGATGCCGTTCCCGACAAGTCCGTACGCGAGAATGAGCGATGCCGGAATGAGCACGGTTGAATATGCAGTCGGCACCGTGGTCGCAGCCGCTTTCGCCGCCGTCCTGTACAAGATCGTCACCGGGGACTCGGTGGTCGACGGTTTGACGAACCTGATCAACTCCGCACTGTCGACGACTCTTCTGAGTCGACAGTCATGAAGGGCAGGCGGCGAGCGCGGCGAAGGCGGACCGATGTCCGTGCTGACGCGGGCTCGGAGGTTCCGGGCCACGACCTCCGCGATGACGTTGTCGACGGGGGCAGCGTCACGGTGGAGGCCGCGATGGCGCTGGCCGTGCTCGCCGTCGTTCTGGTTGCCTGCCTGGCGGGCGTGGCCTGCGTCATCGCGCAGGTCCGATGCGCCGACGCGGCCCGGGAGGCGGCGCGGCTCGCCGGTCGCGGTGATGCGGGCGGGGCGTCCGCCGCGGTGGCGACGTTGGCTCCGGACGGTGCCTCGCTCAGCCTGGGCGGGTCCGGTGACCTGGTGCTGGCGACGGTGTCGGTGGCGGCGATCGGCGGCATCCTGCCTGGCGTCACCATCCGGGCGTCCGCGTCCGCCGCCCGGGAGCCGGCACCGTGACAGGAGCGCCGTGAAGGAGCCGCCGACCGCGGCGTCGCGACGGTGTACGCGTGCCTGGGGATTGTCGTGCTGCTCGCGATCACCGGACTGGCCGTGCATCTCGGTGCCGCCGCGCTGGCCCGGCAACGCGCGGAGACCGGGGCGGACCTGGCCGCCCTGGCCGGCGCCGCGAAGGTGCTGCAGGGCCCGGATGTGGTGTGCGCCAACGTCGTTCGGGTCGCGGTGGCCAATCGGGTCGAGGTGCAGTCGTGCTCGGTGGTCGGCACCGACGTGCTGGTGACGGTGACCGCGCGCGCCGGCACCGGGCCGTTCGCCGGGACCGGTACCGGTCGGGCCCGGGCCGGCCCGGTGGACGTGATCAGTGCGGCGTGACGGCAACGCCATCGAGCCGGCGCAAAGTAGAACATGTTCTACATCGATGGTATCCTGTGAGGATGAAGTCAGTCGGCGTCCGGGAGTTGAAGCAGAACGCCAGCCAGGTGCTGGCTCAGGTCGAAAACGGGGAGTCGTTCATCGTGACCGTGCAGGGTCGAGAGGTCGGACGCATCGTGCCCGCCGTTCGAAGCACCTGGGTACCTGCCGAACAGATGATGGCGGTGTATGACGTGCCCGTCGACGCCGGCTTCTGGAGCGACATCAACGCAGCCCGAGATGAGTCCGTGCAGGACGACCCCTGGGAACGGCAGTGAGGGCGATTCTGGATACCTCCGTCCTGCTCGCCGACGCGAACGCGCGGCCGGACCTGACCGGCATCGAGGGCCGGGTCAGTTCCGTCACCTACGGAGAAATGAACGTCGGCGTGGCGGTGGCGAAGACCGCCGAAGGGCAGCGCTTCCCGGCTGGCCCGGATGCAGCGAATCATCGCGGTGTACGGGTCCGGGGTGCCGTTCGATGACTCTGGTGGCGGCCAGCTTCGGCTATCTCTTCGGCGTGTCACACCTGGCCGGGAAACGCTCGCGCGGCTCGAGTGGCGGACCTGATGATCGCGGCGACGGCCCACCACCTGGGAGTTCCGCTGATCACCCGCAACCCTGCCGATTTCGAGGCAATCGGCAGCCACGTTCAGATCGTCGCACGCTGAGCAAGGCGTTCAGGTCGGAGCCACCGCACGGTTGGCACCATCGACCAAGGTCCGAGCCCTTCGGGCATCGAGCCGGTCGGAGTCAAAGACCAGATGCGCTGCGCTGGGCATGATCTCGTCGGCCTGAGCGAGGAAATCCAGAGCCCGGTCGAGGTCACCGGCAACCGCGTAACTGCGGGCCAGCGCGTCCAGGGTCAGCACCTCCGCCTCGTGGTCCTGCGCTTCGCGGGCCTGGTCCAGCACCGCGCCGAGGCGCTCGACCGAGCCGGCGACGCCGGCCTCGGCGTCCAGCGCGGCCAGCGTCGACGCGCCTAGCAGGGCGCCTTCTCCGCCGCCATACCCGGCGTACCACTCCATCGCCGTCGTGGTCATCGACCCGCGCCGATGCCAGGTCGCCGGTTCCGCGCAGGACGCGAGCCAGTCGCACCCGCGCCACCGCCGCCGCCCGGAAGTCCCCTGCCGCGCAGGCCTTGTCGATCGCGTCCTGCAAGGTTCCGGCCGCCCCTGGCAGATCGCCACTCAGTTGTTGGACCCGGCCGAGATTGCTCAGGTGGTAGGCCTCCGCTGCGGTGAAGCCCAGCTTCGCGGCCGCGGACGCCGCCCGCGTGAGGTGCTCGATGGCCTCGGGCAAGCGATGTTCCGATCGGGCAATGGTGCCCAGCAACGCCTCAGCGTGCGCCAGACCCCACTGATCCCCGATGGGTTCGAGGAGCCGCAGCGCCTCACGGCAGGCGTCGCCGCTGGCCGCGGCTTGCCCCATCAACAGGTAGGCGTGCCCGGTCAGCAGAGCGCTCCCCGCCTCGTGCCAGCGGTCGCCGAGCTCGTGGAACGCCGGGCGGCAGCCGTCGAGCAACTCCAGGGCGTCCGCGGGACGGCCACTACTGATCAGCACAAAGGACTGGTACCACCTGGCGACCGCCGGCAGCAGACCCTGGCCGGACTCATCCGCGAGCGCAATCGCCTGCGCCGCCTCGGCATTCGCCCGTTCCACATTGCCGGCCGAGGCCTCCAGCCAGGCCGACAGCATCAACGCCGTGGCCCGATCAGCAAGCTCCGCCAGCGAATCCGCGGCGGCGAGCGCGGCCCGGATGCGCGCGGCCCCGGTGACTCCGTCGCCGACCACGACCCACACCCAGCCCAATCCGTTGACGATCCGCAGCCCGAGCAGAGGCTCGTTGGCCGCTGCCCAGGACAGGGCGGCGTCGATGTTGGACCTTTCGTTCTTGACCAACGCCACGTATTCCGACTGTTGTGGACCCCGGCCACCGTCGGCAGCGCGGTCGGCCGCTGCGGCGAACCACTGTGCGTGTGCCCGGCCCGCGACGTCGGCCAAACCTGCCTCCCGGAGTTGTTCGGCGGCAAACTCCCGAACGCTGTCGAGCAACCGATACCGAACGGCGCCGCCGATCCCGACCTCGAGACGGACGAAGGAGCGGTCGGCCAACCGCTCGATCACGTCCAGACTCGCCGCCGCGGGGACGCCGATCTCGACCAGCACGTGCTCCACCGCCGACAGCGGCGCCCCGTCGGCGAAACAGCTCAATGCCCACAGGCCGCGTTTGTCGTCGGGAAACAGCAGGTCATAGCTCCACCCGATCGCCGCCCGAAGTGTGCGGTGGCGCTCGGGCCCGCGCGCGGTCGGGTTGCCCAAGAGCGCGAAACGGTCGGTGAGCCGGCGGGAGATTTCCTGCACCGAAAGGGCTTTGATCCGCGCCGCGGCCAGTTCGATGGCCAGTGGAAGGCCATCGAGCGACCGGCACAGCGCTTCCACGATCGGGGCGGAGTCGTCATCGATCACGAACGATCGGCGACGCTGCACGGCGCGCTGGGTGAACAGTTCCATCGCGTCGCCGGCGGACAGCGGTTCCAGGGGGTAGACCGTTTCGCCCTCGACGCCCAGCGGTAGCTGACTGGTGGTCAAAATTCGCAGCGACGGAGCCGCGGCCAGGAATCGATCGACGAGATCCGCCACTGCGTCGGCCAGGTGCTCGCAGTTGTCCAGCACCAGCAGCATGGCCGAGCCGCGGAGCCGGTCCAGGACCTGCGCCTCATTTCCGGTCGTCACGCCGAGTGCCTCCGCCGTGTACTGGGCCAACGCCCCGGGCTCCCGAACGCCTTCCAGTCGGACCAGCCACGCACCGGACGCCGCCTGGAACGCCCGTGCCACCTCGAGCGCCAGTCGGGTCTTGCCGACGCCCGCCGATCCGACGATCGTCACCAGACGGTGCTCCCCGACGAGGGCGCCGACCACGCGCAGGTCACTGTCCCGGCCGACCAGGTGCGACGAGAGCCCAGGCAGATTTCCCACCGCGGGCGCGACCGAAGCTGCCGTGACCCGCAATCCGGCGCCTTCGAGCGCGGGATCCTGCGCCAGGATCTGCTGCTCGAGTCGTTGCAGCTCCGGACCGGGTTCCAACCCCAGTTCGTCGCCGAAAAGGTCACGCACCCGGCGATAGCTGGCCAGCGCGTCCGCCTGCCGTCCGGCGCGGTAGAGCGCGGTGATCAACAGCAGCCATCCACGCTCCCGCAGTGGTGCCGCGGCGACCAGTGTTTCCAGTTCCGTGGTCAGTTCCGCCGACCCGCCGAGCTCCAAACGGGCGGAGAACGCTTCCTCGAGCAGACCGAACCGGACCTGTTCCAGACGTGCTCGGTGCGGCTCCAACCAAGGATCGGCAGAATCCGCCAACAGCTCCCCGCGAAAGAGTGCGAGCGCGGTGGAGCAACGCTCGACGACCGCCTCCAGGTCACCCGCGCCGCGCAGCACAGCAACCTCCTCGGTGGTGCCGAGAACCTCGAGTGCATCGACCGAGCGCGGAACGACATTCAGCACATATCCGATCTTGGTGCTGCTGATCAGGGCCGGATCGCCCACGGCTCTCCGGAGCTGAGAAATCTTTGACTGCAACGTGTTCCGGTCCGTAAGGCCAGCCTCCGACGCCCACAGGTCATCGATCAACCGATCGGCGGAAACCGTCCTGCCCGCCTCCAGCGCGAGGCGGACCAACACGTGCGTTGACTTCCCGGACGGCAGCGCAAGCCGGACGCCGTCACGGCGAACGTCGACCTCGCCGAGGATGGCTACGGTAACCGTCACGCTGTGACCCTAGATCGCGTCAGGTAGGTCGGGCCAGACTTTCAGGACGGCAGAACATCCGCCGATCGGGAGAACCTGAGCATCCACGGCGGAACGGCTGATCGGCCGACTGCCCGGCCGACCCGCTTGCCGTCGGGTTCGCTTCCCGCAAACAGAACCACTGAACCCGATCTGCTGACGGGTCGCAGTGGTCGCTCTGGCATGACTGATTCAGGGTCAGAGCGACCGAACTGCCCCAGCAGCGATCGACGTCGGATCGAACGTGGGCCAGGACCGTAGTCTCTAACGATCAACTTCCACGGAGGTAAGCATGGACGAGCAGGTGGCCGACGATCGCGCGATCGAGCAGGAGGCGCGGGAAGCAGTTCGAGACATCCAGGCACGTCCAAGCACCAGCAACGATGAGGACGAGGCGACCGCCGCCCTGGTGACGCTTCTCCGGAAGCGCGAGTTCGACGTGATGCGCCGCATGGCACTGTCCATCGACTACATGATCGACCAGTTTCCCCACCAAGGTGGGGATTGGGCGGAACGCCTGGTGAAACAGCTGTCGGAAAGCCTGCGGCAGGTGGCCGGCACCGACGGAGTCTGGGAAGAAGTCGAAGAATGAACCGAGGTCAGCGGGCGATCGGGGTCTGCAGGCCGTCCCACGACCAGTGCGGCATCGGCAGCCCGGCCGGCACCGACGACCCGACCGGCGAGAACGTCAGCACATCCGCCACCGCCCACTGCATGTAGGCGTGCAGCGCGGCACGAAACTCCGGATCGGCGGGCAGGCCGGCGTCATCGGCGGCTTGGACGAAGCACTCGACGAATCGACGGCCAAGGTCGCTCATGTCTCCGTTGCCGGAGTGCAGGTGCTGCACGCCCGACTGATCGCCGCAGGACTGGGAGTAGGCCGGCGGCCCGCCCAGCACCTCCGCCCAGTAGGCAGCGAGCCGCTGGACGTGCTGTGGATGCTGGTCGGGATGGGAAAACGGATGATTCAGTTCGGGGTCGGCGAGGCACCGGGCGTGATGCGCAGTGGCCAGCGCGAGGAAGGCGGGCGAGCCGCCGGCGAACTCGAACAGAGTGGGGCGCACGTCTCAAGTCTGGCAGCGGGACCGGTCGATGGCCAGGTCAGCCCCTCACCTCGCGCTACCCTGACGCCATCGCCGAACGACGGAAGGACCCGAGCTCCAGAGCCGACTTCCTGATGTCCGTCGCCTCTCGCATCATGCCGGGCATCGGCCGCGTGCACGCCCAATCCGTGCCGTTCGCCAAGGCCTGGCAGGCCGCCAACGCGGACGCGTTGGCCGGCGATGGTCCGCTGTGGGTGGCGCTCGGCGACTCGATGAGCCAGGGCATCGGCGCCCGCGACATCACCGGCGGTTGGGTCGGGCAGTTGCACACCCGAATGACCAGTGCCGGGAAAGACTTTCGGTTGGTGAACCTGTCGAAGACCGGCGCGCGCGTGCGCGACGTGCTCGATGAGCAACTGTCACAGCTCAGCGATCTGGGTCTCGAACCGGATCTGATCACGGTACTGGTGGGCGCCAACGACATGCTCCGGCGGAACCGCCGTGAGGCCGCAGTCGAAGACTTCGCCCGGCTGTTGGCGACGTTGCCTGCGGGGGCAACGGTGATCGCGACGCTGCCCCGGCGCAACAAGCACGCACTCGCGATCAACGCACTCGTCGATGACGCCGCGGCGGCCGGCCGGGTGCGGGTCGCCGACATGCGTGGCCGCACCCTCGCGTCGCTGCGCGGCACCCGCGCCGACGACCACTTCCACCCGAACGAGCGCGGCTACGCAGGCATCGCGGATGCCTTCGGCGCGGCAATGGGACTTGCGCAACCTCGGTAGCAGCGATCCGCGACCGTCCAACCGAGCACTGCAGCGTGGGGCCCTACGCTCTGATGACCCTGCCGACGGAGAATAGGAACTCGCCATGAGCACGCTCACCGAATTCAGTGCTGCGATCGCGTCCGGCCGCGTCGAGATCATTGACCTCACGGCACCGTTGAGCTCGAGCACACCGGTGCTGCAGTTGCCACCGCCGTTCGCCAACACCATCGCCGCGACGTTGGAAAAGGTCAGCGACTTCGACGACGCCGGCCCGATGTGGAGCTGGAACAACCTGCACACCGGTGAGCACACCGGAACCCATCTGGACGCCCCGACGCACTGGATCAGCGGGCGTGACGGTACGAGCGTCGATCAGATCCCGCCGGCCCGGCTGGTCGGGCCCGCGGTGGTGCTCGATTTCACCGCCGAGGCCGAGCTGGACCACGACTTCCTGTTGACGCCAGCGCATCTGGAGGCGTGGGAGGCGGCGAACGGCACCCTCCCGGCCGGCTGCTGGCTGCTGCTACGGACCGGCTGGGGATCCCGCGCCAGTGACGCCGTGGCCTTCGCGAACGCCGACGACGCCGGCCCGCACACGCCCGGCATCTCCGCGGACGGGGCCCGCTGGCTCGCCGAGAAGTCGGCGATCACCGGGTTCGGGGTGGAAACCGTCGGCATCGACGCCGGCGCCGCCGGCGGATTCACCCCGCCCTTCCCGGCGCACTACTTTCTGCTCGGCGCGGACAAGTACGGTCTGACGCAGCTGCGCGGGCTCGACCGCCTTCCGCTGACCGGGGCCCTTCTCGTGGTGGCTCCGCTGCCGATCGTCGGCGGAACGGGCAGCCCGGCGCGGGTGTTTGCGCTGGTCGAGACGGCGTGAGCGCCGCCGCCGACGAATCAAGCACAACGGTCGCCGATGTTGTGGGCGCGACCCTGGCCGAGTTGGGGGTCGGGCACGCGTTCGGCGTCGTCGGCAGCGGCAACTTCACGGTGACCAACGCCCTGCGGGCGGCCGGCGTCCCGTACGTCGCGGCCCGGCACGAGGGTGGGGCCGCGACGATGGCCGACGCGTACAGCCGGATGTCGGCGCTGCCCGCGGTGCTGACCACTCACCAAGGGTGCGGGCTGACCAACGCCGTCACCGGCATCACCGAGGCCGCGAAGAGCCGGACCCCACTGATCGTGCTGGCGGCCGACACCGCCGGCGCGGCCGTCGGGTCGAATTTCCGGATCGACCAGGACGCCCTGACGCGGAGCGTCGGGGCGGTGGCCGAGCGGGTGCACTCGCCGGCATCGGCCGTTGCCGACATCACCCGCGCCTATCGAACCGCCGTCAACGACCGGCGCACCGTGGTGGTCAGCCTGCCACTCGACGTGCAGGCCATGCCCCTGCAGCACGCACCGGGCGGCGGCCGGAGCATCGTCGCACCCGCCCAGGTCCGGCCCGCTGCCGCCTCAGTCGAAAAGTTCCGCCGGCTCCTGCTCGCGTCCCGGCGACCCGTGTTTATCGCCGGCCGCGGCGCACGGCGTGCCGGCCCGCAGATTGCGGCGCTGGCCGAGCAGGTCGGCGCCCTGGTCGCGACATCGGCGGTGGCGAACGGGCTGTTCGAAGCTGACCCGTACCGCCTGGGCATCTCGGGCGGGTTCTCCTCCCCGCTGGCCGCCGAGCTGATCAGCGCCGCCGACCTCATCGTCGGCTGGGGTTGCACGTTGAACATGTGGACGATGCGGCACGGCGCGCTCGTCGGGTCGGACGCGGCGGTGATCCAGGTGGACGTGGAGGACGCGGCGCTCGGCGCCAACCGGCCGATCACCCTCGGCGTCCTGGGTGGAACCGCCGAGACCGCAGCAGATCTCGCGTTGGCTATGCGCAGAGACCCGATGGAGCGCCGCTACCGCACCGATCACGTCCGCACCCGGATCGCCGCCCGGATCAGGTGGAACCACGAACAGACCGCTGACCTGTCCACCGATACATCCATCGATCCGCGGGTACTCTCCGCTGCGCTCGACGAGATGCTGCCCACCGAAAGGGTTGTCGCGGTGGACTCGGGCAACTTCATGGGCTACCCGAGCGCCTACCTGCGGGTTCCCGACGAGTTCGGTTTCTGCTTCAGCCAGGCCTATCAGTCGATCGGGCTGGGACTGGCGACCGGCATCGGGGCCGCCCTGGCCAGGCCCGACCGGCTCCCGGTGGTGGCGACCGGGGACGGCGGTTTCCTGATGGGAATTTCCGAACTCGAGACGCTGGTCCGCCTCGCGCTGCCGATGGTGGTGATCGTCTACAACGACGCCGCTTACGGTGCCGAGGTCCATCACTTCGGCAGGGCTGCCGATCTCGGCGCAGTGACCTTCCCGGACACCGACTTCGCCGCCATCGCCCGCGGCTACGGCGCCGCCGGGGTGACGGTCCGCACGGCGACGGATCTGGACGCCGTGCGGACGTGGCTCGCCGGGCCCCGCGTCATCCCGCTCGTCGTTGACGCCAAGGTCAGCGACGACAACGGCTCGTGGTGGCTCGCCGAGGCGTTCCGCGGGCACTGACCCCGCCGATTTCCGCTCAGTCCAGCGCGATATCAGCAGCGGGGCGGCCGGCGAGCGGCTTGCGTGAATCGTTCGTCACGGCACGCTCGCCGACGACGCCGAGGATCGGCTGGTCGCCCTGTTGGTGATGGACAGTTGCCGTTCCGTGGCGTCGATCAGCGCCGCCAGTTGCGCGGCACTGAGTTCGTCGCAGACCCAGTCCCAATGCAGCGACACCCACGTTCCCCGTCTCACGCCGGCGGCCAGCGAACGACCGGACGAGGCGAGCCGGGCCCGTTCCTGCCGTAGCGCCCCCAGCCTCAGCGTCGCACCATCCCAGGTCAACGGCTGACACTGCACGTCGACCGCGTCGCCGTCCACGGCTTCGACCAGCCCCCAGCGGATCCGGCAACGGTCCAACACGCTCAGCGCGGCGTCGGCGCCCGTGCGCCGCAGGACACCCACCCAGGGATAGATGGTGAAGACGTGAAAGCTGTGGTGCGGCAACGGATGCGGCGTCACATCCGGCGCGAGCGCCGGCCAGTCGGCCCCGAGCTGGCCGGCGAAGGCAGCCCGGACCGCGCCGGCAAAGGTGGTCGCTTCGCTTGCTCGCAGCAGATCGTTGCCCACCCAGTAG
Source organism: uncultured Actinomycetota bacterium (assembly GCA_963695045.1). Lineage (GTDB taxonomy): Bacteria > Actinomycetota > Actinomycetes > Mycobacteriales > Nakamurellaceae > Nakamurella. Next base: position 189,686 of record CAVOFW010000007.1, on the reverse strand, counting down.
GCCTCGACCACCCGGTGGTCCATGATCGACTCCGCCCCTGCGATCGTCGCCAGGTACTCCAGGTACGGCGACGCACCGTCGAAGGCACGGGCTCGTCCGGCCATGTCCAATTCCGCCGCCCGACCGTTGACATCCGCTGCGGCACTGACATACTCCAGCAGATCCCGGCCATCGCCCGGTCCGCAATAGCCCAGCTCGTTGGGCGGGTAGGCGTACCGAGCGAACATTGCGGCACCCGCCGCGTTCGGGGTTTCGCCGGCCGGTACGGACCCGGGGGCGGTGGAGGGGTCGTCGCTACTGGCTGCAGGTGCGGCCATCAGCAAATCCGCGGCAACTGCTCGCCGATCGGCAGATCCACCACCCGATTCCCGCCGAGCGCCGTCCGCGCGACCACCATGCCCCGGTGGTCGGGGCCGCACCTGCCGATCACCACCGCCTCCTTGCCGAGCTCGTGGGCCTGCATCGCGCCCAGCACGAGCTCCGCGTCGCGCTCGGCCACCATCGCGATCAGCTTGCCCTCGTTGGCGACTTGCAGCGGGTCGAGGCCGAGCAGGCTGCAGGCGTTCCCGACCATCTCCGGGATCGGCAGGTCACGCTCGACCAGGTCGATCCCCACGCCCGCGGCCCTGGCGATCTCGTTCAGGGACGCCGACACTCCGCCCCGGGTCGGATCGCGCAGCACGTGGATGTCGGCGCCGGTGGCGATCATCGCCTGCACCAGCCCGTTCAGCGGTGCGCTGTCCGTCTCGATCGTGGTGCCGAATTCGAGCCCCTCTCGGCAGCTCATGATCGCCACCCCGTGCACCCCGATCGGCCCGCTGATCATCACCACGTCGCCGACAGCCGCTCTGCCGGGGCGGATGTCGACCCCGTCATCGATCACCCCGATTCCGGCCGTGTTGATGAAGACCCCGTCGCCGTGGCCGCTGTCCACCACTTTGGTGTCCCCGGTGACCAGCCGGACCCCGGCGGCGGCCGCGGCATGGCCGATGGCGGTGGCAATCCGGTTGATGTCGGCGAGCGCGGTGCCCTCTTCCAGGATGAAGGCCGTCGACAGGTACAGCGGGCGCGCGCCGGACATCGCCAGGTCGTTGACGGTGCCGTTGACCGCCAGATCGCCAATATTGCCGCCCGGGAAGAACATCGGCTTCACTACGAACGAATCGGTGGAGAACGCCAGCCGGCCGCCGAGCGCCGGCAGCACCGCCGAATCGCCCAGCTCCGTCGTACCGGCCTCGCCGAAGGCCGGCAGGAACAGGTGCTCGATCAGCTCGCCGGACATCGCTCCGCCACCGCCGTGACCCATCACGATGGTCGGGGAATCGCGGAGCGGCACCGGGCAGGTCCAGCCGTCGAAATCCACTGGCTGCGTCGATGCCTCAGACATTGCTACCCACCGGGGTGAGCTCGAGCCGGCGGTACAGGTAGTACGCCGCGCAGGCGCCCTCGGACGAGACCATCGTCGCACCAAGCGGATTTCGCGGCGTGCATTCCTTGCCGAAGGCCGCGCATTCGTGCGGCTTGATCAGACCCTGCAGCACCTCGCCGGATCGGCACAGGGTCGATTCCTCGGTCAGGATGCCCCGAACGTCGAACCGGTTTTCGGCGTCGAACTGCGCGTAGCGGCTGGACAGTCTCCAGCCGCTGCCGGGGATCATGCCGATGCCGCGCCAGACTCGATCGGTGCGCTCGAAGACGTCGAGCAACATGGCCTGGGCGGCGGAGTTGCCCTCGGTCGTGACGGCCCTGGCGTAGGCGTTCTCCACTTCGTACCGGCCCGATTCCAGTTGCAGCACCGTGCGCCGGATACCTTCGAGGATGTCCAGCGGCTCGAAGCCGGTGACCACGATCGGCACCTTGTACCTTTCGGCCAGTGCCGGATACTCGGTGGTGCCCATGACGCTGCAGACGTGCCCCGCCGCCAGGAACGCCTGCACCCGGCAACTCGGCGACTCCATGATGGCGGCAATCGCCGGTGGCACCAGCACGTGTGAGACCAGCAGCGAGAAGTTCTTGATGCCAAGGCGTTTGGCCTGGTACACGGTCATCGCATTCGCCGGGGCGGTGGTCTCGAAGCCGATGCCGAAGAACACCACCTGCCGGTCCGGGTTTTCTTTGGCGATCTTCAATGCGTCCAACGGGGAATACACCACCCGGACGTCACCGCCGGCACTCTTGATCCTGAACAGGTCCTTGCCCGATCCCGGCACCCGCAGCATGTCGCCGAAGGAGCAGAAGATCACTCCCGGCTGCGCCGCAATGGCCAGGGCCCGGTCGATGATCTCCAACGGGGTCACGCAGACCGGACAGCCTGGCCCGTGGATCATCTCGATCTCATCGGGCAGCAGTTGATCGATGCCGTGCCGGATGATCGAATGCGTCTGCCCGCCGCAGACCTCCATGATCGCCCAGCGGCGGGTCGCCGCGGCGTGGATCCGGTCCAGCAGCTTTCCGGCGAGTTCGGGATTGGAGAATTCCTCCAGGTACTTCATCGCGCCGCTCCGTTCATGACGTGGTTCACGGGGGAAGCGGTCGCCTGCGGTTCGCCAACCGGTAGCGGCACGCCGGCCTGCCTGGCGGCGATGGCGAATCCGTCGCCGAATTCCTCCTCCATGATGCCGAGCCGCTCGAAATTCGCCAGGGTGGCCAACGCGGATTCCTCGTCGAGTTTCTGCAGCGCGAAACCGACGTGCACGATGACGTAGTCTCCGACCGCGGCGTCCGGGATATATTGCAGGCAAACCTGTTTCACCACACCACCGAAGTCGACATCGGACATCACGGTGTCATCGGACTCGAACAGTCGTAGAATCCGGCCGGGGACGGCAAGACACATGTCGTGCTCCTTTCACATCATTCGCCCATCGTGCAATTCACCATCGCTGCTTGCCATCAGTTGCCCGAGTGCCAAACCACCGTCGTTCGGTGGAACTCGGGTGTGCCGCAGCACCCGGAAGCCCTGGCCTCGCAGGGCGGTGCATGCGCCGCCGAGGATCACCGCGTTCTGGAAGACCCCGCCGGACAGGGCCACGGTGTCAAGTCCCTGGCTCTGCCGGGCACGCACGGCGAGATCGACGATCAGCGCAACGACGCCGGCATGGAAGCGGGCACCGATCAGCGCTGCCGGCACGCCCAACAGGACGTCCGCCGCCACTGCCCGGATCACCGGACCCGGGTCGGCCAACCCGGGCGGGCCGGCGCCCTCGGAGAAGGAGAACCGGTAGGCGTCCGGGTGATCCGGGTCCATCTCGATCGCCCTGGAGATTCCCTCGAGTTCGATGGCCGCCTGCGCCTCGTAGGCGGCAACCTGTCGTACCCCGGCCAGGGCGCTGACGGCGTCGAAGAGCCGGCCCATGCTTGACGTCGGTACACAGCCGAAACCACTTGCCAGCTGCGTCTGCAGCACCCGCAGTTCGGCAGCGGGACAACGCGCGACACAGGGCAGCGCCGGGTTCCACGGCACTCCGGCCGCTCGCAGGTGGGACAGGGCCATCCGGTAGGGGCGTTGCACGGCCGCATCCCCGCCCGGCAGCGGCACATAGCCCAGATGCGCGAAGCGCTGGAATCCCCGGTAGTCGGCGATCAGCAGCTCACCACCCCAGACGGCGCCATCGATGCCGAAACCCGTTCCGTCGAAGGCGATCCCGATGACGGGTGCCGCGCCGTCGTGCCCGTGTTCGGCCAGCACGGAGCAGATGTGCGCATGGTGATGCTGCACTCCGCGCAACTCGCGTTCCCGGCGATTCCGCTGCGCCCAACCGGCGGACCGGTAGCCCGGGTGCCGGTCGCTGACCAACCGGGTGGGACGCACGGCGGTGAGCATCTGCAGGTGTGCTGCGGTGCGGTCCAGAGTATCGACCGAGCGCACGTCATCCATGTCCCCGATGTGCTGGCTGAGCCAGGCGTACCGATCCTCGCCGACGCAGCAGGTGTTCTTCAGATCGGCACCGACTGCCAGCGTCGGCCTGACGGCGGCCGGCAGGGCGATCGGCAACGGGGCATACCCGCGGGACCGGCGGATCGGCAGCGGTTCGCCGTCGACCACCCTCGATACAGAATCGTCGCAGGGCACCTGGATTCGGCGGTCGTGCCGCAGCCAGCCGTCGACGATCGGGGCCAGCAGCTCGGTCGCGGCGGCATCGTCGGTGATGATCGGCTCACCGGAGAGGTTCCCGGACGTCATCACCAACACCCGGGGCGACGGTGCGTCGCCGGCCAGCCCGAACAGCAGGGTGTGCAGCGGCGTGTAGGGCAGCATGATGCCCAGGTCCGGGCTGCCGGGGGCGACGGAATGTGCCACCTGCGGTCCTCCGGCAGTGGCCCCGTCTGCGGCACGTTCCGGGAGCAGCACGATCGGGCGCGCCGGGTCCATCAGCAACGCTTCCTCGGCGCCGCTGACGTCGACCATCGCTCGGGCGGTGTCGATGTCGGGCACCATGACAGCAAAAGGCTTGTCGCCCCGCTGCTTTCGCTTGCGCAGCGTCGAGACGGCCAGCTCGTCCGCGGCATCGCAGACCAGGTGATAGCCACCGATGCCCTTGATCGCCAGGATCGCACCGGCACCCAACAGCCTGCGGGTGTCCGCCATGGCGGCGTCGTCACCACGGATCGGGCCGTCGCCGGTGATCAATTCCAGTCGCGGGCCGCAGTCGCGGCAGGCGATGGGTTGGGCGTGAAAGCGTCGGTCGGCGGGGTCCGTGTACTCGGCGCGGCACGGGCCGCACATCTCGAAGGCCGCCATCGTGGTGCTGGCCCGGTCGTACGGCAGGGCCGTGATGATGGTGAATCGTGGTCCGCAGTTCGTGCAGCTGACGAAGGGATGCCGGTACCGCCGGTTCGCCGGATTCGCCAGGTCCGCCAGGCAGTCCCTGCAGGTGGCGACGTCCGGTGAGGCAAGGGTCCGGCCACCGGCGGACCGCGTTGAATCGCCGATGAAGAAGCCGGTCCCGCCACGGGCAGGCAGCTGCGTGACGTCGACGCGCTCCACGATGGCCAGCGGCGGTGGGTGCTCGCGCAGTTGCCGGAGGAATGCGTCGGTTCGCGGCTGTTCCCCCTCGACATCGATCACGACACCGCTGCTGTCGTTGATCACCGAACCGGTCAGGTGGAGTTCGGTCGCGGTCGCGTAGACGAAGGGCCGGAACCCCACCCCCTGCACCAGGCCGGTCACCGTGATCCGCAGCCGCACGCGGTCCGCGCTGGAGACCTGCGGGATCGCGCGGTCGACCGTCGGGGTGCGGTGCACGGCGGTGCTCACGGCGTGGTCAGTTCGTCCCGCTCACGCGGCCGACCCATCATTTCCAGCCCGGACAGCGCCTTCGCGGCCTCGGCTGGACCGACGATCTCGACCGCGAAGCCCATGTGAATCAGAACCCAGTCACCGGGCGCGATGGGGGTTTCCAGCATCCCGACGTTGATCTTCCGCGCCTTGCCGACGACGTCGACCAGGGCGATCTGATCGGCGTACCCGTCCACCATCTCCAGCACCTGTCCGGGGATTCCCAGGCACATGGCTAACGACCTCCCGATGTCGGGACGCCGCCGGGCGTCGGTGTCAGGTTCGAGCCCTTGGTCTGCAGCAACGCCAGGACCGCCTCGACGGCCGGTCGAACGGCCGCGGCGACGGCGGGGGTCAACCCGAGTCCCTCGCCGACATCCTCCGGCTCGCAGCCGACCAGCGTCGTTGGTGGCAGCCGGCCGCCCAGCGGGCGGACGGTGGCCAGCACGGAGTGCGGCGCCATACCGTGCGGGTCCGGCGCGGCGCCGCCCACCGTGTTCGGGTCTATCTCGACGATGTGCACGGTGCCGGGCCGCCCCTTGGGGGGCAACAGATCCAGCAGGATCAACCGGTCCCACCCGTCCAGCAGGTCGAGCGCCAGGTGCATCCCGCGGATGCCGTAGTCCGTGACCCGGACTCCGTCCGGGACTTCGTGCAGGGCCAGCTGCCGCGCAGCCTCGGGACCGAAGCCGTCATCGGTGAAGAACAGGTTTCCGACCCCTGCCACCAGCACACGCAGGTTTCGCTCGCGGCCGTCGGCCGCGGGCAATGCGAGCGCTGGGGCGGGCTCCGGCACGGTCACATGTTCCTGATCTTCAGGTAGCGCTCGACGTCCTGGCGGGACGACACCGCGACGACGACCGCGGCCACCACGGCGGCGAAGGCCGCGAGAGTGGTCAGCCTGCCGATGGTTCTCATGACCGGTTCTCCCTGCTGTAGTTGTCGGCCCTGTCGCGCAGGGTGCTGTGGGTGTCGGCGGGTTCCAGGTCCAGCGGCTGCAGCTCGTCCGGCGCGAAATACAGGAAGCGTCCGTACCAGTCGTGCAGATCGGCCGCCGGATCGTCGGTCAGCACGACGGCGACATGGATGTTGTCGTCGACATCGGAATACACAGACGTGACCCTCGCCTGTTGCCCGTCGTAGAACAGGTCCTGCGCGTCGGCGCGCCGGCTCGGACGCAGCCGCACCAGGCTGCCCTTGGCCACCCGCACCCCCGCGATCATCACCGCGTCCGTGGTGGGGGAGACCGACGCGTCGACGCCCGGATCCCACCAGGGCGCATCGGGATCGCCCGCCGGGTTGGGGGTGCCAAAAGTCGGGATGTCGTCGAAGGCATGGGGGCTGCGCAGCGCACCGTGCAGCCGAGCCAAGGTCTGCGGGGTCATTGCGTCGCAGCGGTCGATGATGGCCGCCGCCGCCGGATCCGTGGCCCGGGCCGCCGTCTTTTCGTCATCGGTGAGGGTCATCACCCGCAGCGTCAGGATCTCGTCGATCTCGGTGGAATCGAACAGCGCACCAGCGCTTTCCGGAGCGACGGCCGGGTAGTCGTACAGGATGATCGGCGACGCCAGCATCACCTCGGTTTCCCCCGGAGTGCCGGCCAGCACCGGCCAGCAGCGCGATTGCCGGCAGTCCTTGGCGGCAGCCTCGTCGGCGGGTGGCGGCTCCAGCAGCGACACGAAAGATCCGTCGGTGGTCTGCAGCAGCAGGTGGGTGCCGAGCATGGAGACCGCGGTGGCCGCGTCCCGGTCGGCGACCCGGTCGGGGTGGGCGTTGGACACGGTGCAGCACAACCGCGTCGTCTGCGAGCCGCCGCCCGCGATGACCTCGGCGCTCAGCTGGAGCGTGCCGATCAGCGCCTGCCGGCTGCGTACCGTCCGGCCGATCACGGTTCCGTCCGGGTCCAGGATGTCCTCCAGGTCGACGGAGGCGGGTATGACGAGCGGCAGTGTCCGGCCGGTGCGCAGGTCAGCGAGAGTGAAAGGCCCGTAGGGCAGTTCGCAGGCGGTGGCCTCGTCGAACGACAGCAGTGTGACGTCGCCGGTGGCGATGCTGTCCACCGGCGCGTACCTGCCGTCCGAAAGTACTTCGAGCTGCCGGCGGACCAGCTGCAGGAATCGGACGGTGAGCTGCACCGTGGTGTCGTCGGTTCCCCGCAGCAGGCATTCGCAGTGCAGCGACGGATCTTCGGCGATCCCACTGCGCGCCAGCTGTGGTGGGCCGAGAACACCGAACTGCCAACGGATCTGATTCTTCGCCGAATCCGCCCGGTAGGGGTAGAGCAGGTAGCCCTCCCAGAGCACGGCGTCGGCGACGGCCCGCGCGATGTCGACGCTCATGTCGGCGGCACCCGATCCGGGTCAGCCAGCCCCGCCTTGGCCAGCACGGCGGAGAAGGTCTCCTCCCAGCTGGACAGGCCGAGATCGGACCTGACCCGCAACAGCGCATCCAGCGTGTCCCGTTGCATGCGGATCCAACCCGCGCCCGGAAAGAACTGATCCATCGCCTCTCGCCAGATGCCGGCCGGCATCCGGTAGGTCTGGTCGGTGTCCCAGGGGATCTGCCGGATCTGGAAACCGTTGTCACCCCGCAGGAATGCCGTCCCGGAGAACATCAGGGAGAGCGGGATGTCGCCGCTCCGGACGGCGTGCAGGTATTTCGGCGCGGCCACCTCGAGGTCGTAGGTGAGTGGCAGCGGCAGGGTCGCCTCGGTCTCTCCGGTGAAGCCGGGCACCATCGCCGAGGTGTGCAGCCACAGGAACGGCCGCAGGGTGTCGTGCCAGCGCACCCTTTCGCCGAACAGATCGAGCAGGCCGGCTGCCTCGTCCTGGTCGTAGCCGCGGCGTTGCGGGTCGATCCGCAGTTGGCAGCGGAGCGCCACGGCATGCACTGGCTCGCCGCTGGTCTCGGCGATCCGCACCTTGAGCGTCAGGCTCGGAGTGGCGGCGTACCGCTCGATCTCGATCCCGGTCACCGCGAACTCGATCACCGGCTCACCGCCGGATCGGTAGCGGTGGCCGGAGCCGGCCGCGAGCGGGCCCGGATCGCTGCGAAATACTCGTCGATCTGTTCCCGCGCGGCAGTGCCGCCGTCAAATCCCCGCCACACCCGGCGGAGCCGGCCGATCAACTCGTAGCAACTGTCGATCGGGACCAGGAAACACTCGTAATGATCACCGGACCGGACCGGCGCGCGCAGCAGCAGGGCCTCCACATCCGGCAGCAGGGCACGCAGCGTTGGGTTCTCGGCGACCACCCGATCCCAGGCCGTCAGTGGCAGGGTCGACTCGGTGGCGCCGGCCGGGCCCGGGTAGAACGCGGAAATGCTCGTCATCGCCGAGTTCTGGAAAGCGAACACCAGCCCGACGGGGATTTCCAGGTCGTCCCACTGTCCCGGGCCGAGCCGGAACTCCGGAAAACTCAAGAATCTGTCCGGAACGGCCCGGTATTTCAACGCCGCGCCTTGCGCGGTGAACAGCAGATAGCACGGGCGGCACGCGCAGAGCAGGCTGCGCTGCTCGGTATTCACGACGTGCTGGTGGGTGTGCGTGATCGGCTCGCCGCACATCTCACAGCGCGGTCCGGTGGCCTGCCGAGGACGTGCCCGGTTGATCCTGGTGATCACGTCCAGTGGGTTGCCGCGGGGGGCGGGCGACGTCACCGGGACCCCGCTCGAGACATCGATTTCGACACTGATTGCGGGATGGCAACTTCGATGCGTCCATGCCTGGCCAACAGCGGCAGCGGATCGAGATGGGCGCCTGCGCCGTCGATCGCCGCGCCGGCCAGTCGGACGTCGTAGTGCGTGCGGCAGGCCGGGCAGGTGAGCACGCCGCCACCGGTCGCCGAGCCGAGCCGTCGCTCGAGGCGGGCGGCCCCGAGACCCACACCGCAGCAGGCGCATTCATCACGGAAGGCCAGCAGATCGGCACCGACCCGGCAGACGATGATCCGCAATCCGCCCACAGTGAGGTCGAGCACCTCGCCGGCGGCGAGATTGTCGAGCCCGGGGACGGCCATCCAGCCGGCCGAGACCTCCGTATCCGGTTCGTCGGTGGCGGGGGGCGACGACCCGTGCTGAACCACCGCCAACGGGATCAGTCCACGTCCCGGCGGAGCGGACGGGCGTGCCGCGGGGGATTGCACGTCGAATCCGGTGACCTCGGGGGCAGCCTGCGAGATGGCGTCCTCGATCGCCAGGGACATGGTGGCGGCCGAAGAGGAACAGCCGTCACAACTGCCCAGCAACCGCAGCCGCACAACTCCCTCGTCGGTGATCCCGAGCAATTCCACGTCTCCGCCGTGCGAGCCGAGATAGGGCCGCACCGAATCCAGCGCGCGCTCGACTCTGGTGCTGACATCCTCCGGATGCAGGTCATGGATCAGCAGCAGGCTGGCCACCAGGTCGTCGCCGGCCAGGGCGTCGAGCACCGGGTCGGTCAGCACGTGCTGCTCGTCCAGGATCTCCATCATCCGCAGCAGGCCGGCGCCATAGAGCTCGGAGAGCAGTCGCACTAACTCTTCGGATCGTTCGCGAGCCACGGTGCCGCCGGAAGAGCTTGCCTCCAGCAGGGTTTCGATCCGATCGCCGACCGCGCGCAGGTCCAGACGCTCGGCGTCGGGCTCTGCCGCCGGCGCCGATGGGACGCCGGTTGACGGCGCAGACCCTGCTGTCGAAGCCGGCACTTTCCCCTCCTTCATCGCATCCCTGATGGTGACGCACTACCTGAAAGTGCGCCCTCAGCCGGTTCCGGCGGATTGGGTTGGGGAATGCACCGTCTCGATGGTCTTGCCTTCACCGAGGTACATGTGCACGCCGCACGGCAGGCAAGGGTCGAAACTCCTGACCGTGCGCATGATGTCGATCCCCTTGAAATGATCCCGGTCGTTCTCCTCGAAGATCGGCTGGCCCTGCACGGCGTCCTCGTAGGGGCCGGGCGTGCCGTAGGAATCGCGGGGGTTGGCGTTCCACGGGGTCGGTGGGTAGGGGTGATAGTTCGCGATCTTGCCGTCCCTGATCACCATGTGGTGGCTCAGCACACCGCGAACTGCCTCGGTGAAGCCGCAGCCGATGCCCTCGTCCGGCACCTCGAACGGCTCCCAGGTCTTGGTCCGCCCGGCCCGGATCTCCACCAGCGCCTTCTCCGCGAAGTGCAGCGCGGCGGCCGCGGCGTAGGCCTGGAAGTAGGTGCGCGCCCGATTCCGCTCGATGGTGTTGCTCCACTGCGGGATCTTCCACTCCAGCTCGACCGGTCCCTTGAGTGCGGTCTTCGGCAGGTTGATCTGCACGCTGTTCCCGGTGGAGCGGACGTAGCCGATGTCGACCAGCCCGGCCAGCGCGGTCGACCACAGCCGGGCGAGCGGCCCGCCGCCGGTGTCGAGGGCAAGATGGTCGGTCCCGTCGAACCATCGTGGGGACATCACCCAGGAGTACTTGTCGTCCATGTCGCGCTTCTGCGGATGCGGATTGGTGTGCTGGTTCCATGGGTGTCGGCGGTCCACGGGATTACCCAGTGGGTCCCGCGCGACGAACATCTCCTGGCCTTCCCAGTCGTCGTAGTACGAGCTGCCGAGCAGGATCCGGATCCCGAGATTGATCTGCACCAGGTCGGTGGTTACCAGTCCGCCGTCAACCACGACGCCGGGGGTGACGAACATGGCCCTGCCCCACTTCGTCATGTCCTTGTAGGCGAAGTTGCAGACCTCGGGGTCCTGGAACGAGCCCCAGCAACCGAGCAGCGTCCGGCGCAGGCCGACCTGCTCATATCCCGGCAGGGCTTCGTAGAAGAAATCGAAGAGGTCGTCATGCATGGGCACGACCTTCTTCATGAACTCCACGTACCGCATCAGCCGGGTGATGTAGTCGGTCATCAGCTGGATGGTGGCGACCGTGCCGACGCCGCCCGGATAGAGCGTGGAGGGGTGCACGTGCCGACCCTCCATCAGGCAGAACATTTCCCGGGTCCACCTGCTGACCTGCAGGGCCTCCCGGTAGAACTCCCCGGTGAACGGGTTGAGCGAGCGCATGATGTCGCCGATGGTCTTGTAGCCGTGGTCGCCCCAGTGCGGCGCCTCGGTGCGATTGGCCTGCTCGAGCACTCCGGGGTTGGTCTCCGAGACCATCCGCTCGCAGTAGTCGACGCCCACCAGGTTTTCTTGAAAGATGTTGTGGTCGAACATGTATTCGGCGGCCTCGCCGAGATTGACGATCCATTCGCCCAGGTGCGGTGGCTTGACCCCGTAGGCCATGTTCTGGGCGTAGCAGCTGCAGGTCGCGTGGTTGTCGCCGCAGATCCCGCAGATCCGGCTGGTGATGAAGTGCGCGTCCCGTGGGTCCTTGCCCTTCATGAAGATGGAGTAGCCGCGGAAGATCGACGACGTGCTGTGGCACTCCGCCACCACCCGCTGCTTGAAGTCGATCTTCGTGTAGATGCCCAGCGACCCGACGATCCGGGTGATCGGATCCCACGACATCTCCACCAGGTCGGCGGGATCTGACTGCATGCGGTGCGCGGCTGGCTTGGTGGAGGTCATCGCCTGACTCTCTCCTCGTTCGCCGGTGACGGCGATTTCTCTCGTGGAAATCGGCTGCTCAACGCGGCGAGGTTCGGACCCCGCGGCAATGGTGAGCCGGTTCATCGGCCGCGACGAGCGATCGCGGCCGGTCGCTACCAGGTTCTTCTGGCTCCGGTGGTGAGCGTGGCACCACGGTGGCGCCATTTCGGTTCCTTGTTCAGGGTTCTCGTGGTGATCTTGCGCAGGCTGCGGATGGCAGAGCCGTACAGACCGACGGCGTTGGTGGACAGCTTGCCGCCGGGCGGTTCGTCCATGAATGGCATGAACTTGTCCGGGAAACCCGGCATCGTGCATCCGATGCAGATGCCGCCCACGTTGGGGCAGCCGCCGACACCGTTGATCCAGCCGCGTTTGGGCACATTGCATTTCACCACCGGACCCCAACAGCCCAGTTTGACGATGCACTTGGGCGATCCGTATTCGGTGGCGAAATCCCCCTGCTCGTAATATCCGGCGCGGTCGCAGCCCTCGTGCACGGTCTGGCCGAACAACCACGTGGGACGCAGCTCGTCGTCCAGCGGGATCATCGGCGCCTGCCCGGTCGCCTGGTAGAGCAGGTAGGTGATCGTCTCGGACAGGTTGTCCGGCTGGATGGGACAGCCGGGGACGCAGACGATCGGGATGCCGGCCTTGGACTGCCACTGCCAGCCCAGGTAATCGGGCACCCCCATGGCACCGGTGGGATTGCCGGCCATGGCATGGATCCCGCCGTAGGTGGCGCAGGTACCGACGGCGAGCACCGCCAAGGCCTTGGGCGCCAACCGGTCCAGCCACTCACTGGTGGTGACCGGCTGCCCGGTCGCCGGGTTGTTCCCGAAGCCGCACCAATAGCCGTCCCCGTGCAGCTTCTCGTTCGGGATCGACCCCTCGACCACGAGCACGAAGGGCTCCAGTTCGCCCCGATCGGCCTTCCAGAACCATTCGAGGAAGTCGTCGGCACCACCGGTCGGGCCGCATTCGAAGTCGATCAGCGGCCAGTGCACCGCGATGTTGGGCAGCCCCGGCAGCGCACCGAGCGCGATCTCCTCGATGCTGGGTTGGGTGGCCGCGGTCAGGGCGACGGAGTCACCGTCACAACTCAACCCGGCATTGATCCACAACACGTGGATCAGTGTTTCCTCGGCCTTCTTCGCTTCTTCCGTGAGCATGCATCAACCTCGCTGGCCGGGTCTGCGGCGGGAGACCCATTCACGCCGTCGTCACCGGCCGTGTCGGCATGTGCGGCGCATCACATTCCTAACCCTGGCGCAGGACCCTGTCAAGGTGATCATCGGACTGACGATGCGCCGCTAGCGCATGTGTCAGCCATTGCGCCCATTGGGTGAGACCATTGGTGGCCGTTGCGGTCACATGCAGGATTTCGGCGCGTGCATTCAGGCGATGGATATCGTCCGAGAAGCGTTCGACATCGAAATCGACGTAGGGCAACAGGTCCATTTTGTTGATCAGCACCAGGTCGGCGCCGCTGAACATGTGCGGGTACTTCATCGGCTTGTCCGCACCCTCGGTGACCGCGGAGAGGACCACCCGATGCGCCTCGCCGAGGTCGAACAGCGCTGGGCACACCAGGTTTCCCACATTCTCGATGAACAGCAAGGTACCGGGCGCCGGGTCGAGTGCGTGCAGCGCGCGCAGCACCATCTCGGCGTCGAGGTGACATCCGGCGCCGGTGTTGATTTGCACAACCGGGCACCCGGCCGCCCGGATCCTGATCGCGTCCAGCGGGGTTTCCTGATCACCCTCGATGACGGCAATCGGGTGATCGCCACCCAGCAAGGCGATCGTCCGTTCGAGCAGGGTGGTCTTGCCCGAACCCGGCGAACTCATCAGGTTGACCGCGAGAACTCTGCGTTTCGCAAGCCAGCCCCGGTTGCCATCCGCGAGAGAGGCGTTCTTGGCCAGGATCTGCTGTTCCAGGACGACCGTGCGGTCGGCGCCGGTTGGTCCGTGTCCGGGGTCGCGTGCCGAGTGGTGGTGGCCATCGCTGTGCTCGTGGTCGCTGTGCTGGTGGTCGCTGTGCTCGTGGTCGGATGGCAGGGGAGGCGCTCCGAGCAGCGTCATGCGCGTTCCGGACTCATCGCCACAACCGCACGTCGCGCACACGTCAGGCCACCTTTACTGATCGGATCAACATTTCCTGTCCACCGATCACGAGCACGTCCGCGCTCCCGCACGGGCAGAGCAGGATGGGCTGCGCCAGGGTGAAATCCCGCTGGCAGGAACGGCATCTGGCGCGCCCCTCCGGCTCGTCGATCTCCAGTGCGGCGCCATCCAGGGTGGTGCCGGCCGCGGCCAGATCAAAGCAGAAGCGGAGCGCGTCAGGCACCACCCCGCTGAGCTTGCCGATGGTCAGATGCACTGCGGTCACCCGAGTCCGGCCGAGCCGTTCGGTCACCTGATCGACGACGCCCTGGATCACCGCCAGTTCGTGCACGACACGGCTCCTTCGCCGGCCCCCGAGCGGGGCAACCAGGCTCGAAGCTACCCCCCAACCGGCCGCGGGGCGTTCCGGAATTGAAGAACGTCAGCTGGAGGAACGGCTCTCATCCTCCCACAGGTCGCCGATCGGCGGTGCGGACGAGGTGCCGGGGTGGCTGGAGCCAAGGGTGGACGAACCCGTCTCCGCGTGCAGTCCGAGCCGTTCGATGATCTCGGCGGCCTCCTCGGCGGGTTTTCGTCCCAGGTCGACGACCAGGGTGTTCTCGTCCGGGCCGGGTGGTTCCAGGGTGTTGATCTGCGAGTCGAGCAGGGTGGGCGGCATGTAGTGGTTCAGCCGCGCGTTGAGCCGTCGTTCGATCGTGTCCTTGTTCCCGGCGAGGTGCACGAACACCACGTTGTCGCCGCGCATCCGGTCGCGGTAGATCCGCTTGAGGGCCGAGCAGGTGATGATGCCGGGGATGCCGGCCCTGGTGTGCTCGGTGATCCAGGCGGCGACGGAGTCCAGCCAGGGCCAGCGATCGTCGTCGGTGAGCGGGATGCCGGCGTGCATCTTGGCGACGTTGGCCGCCGGGTGCAGGTCGTCACCCTCCTCCAGGTCCCAGCCGAGCTGGCCGGCGAGGATGCCGGCGACGGTGGACTTTCCGGATCCGGAGACGCCCATGATGACGAGCACCGGTTGCTGGGACTGCTGGGCATGATCGGCGGTGGCCATGCGGTTCACTCTTCTCCGTCGGGTCGGGAGGTGTCGGTAGGCAGGGCGGGATCAGATGACGATGCTGAGCAGGAGCACCCCGACCAGGCCGCAGACGGAGATCAGGCATTCCATCACGGTCCAGGTCTTCAGGGTCTGCCCGATGCTGGTGCCGAGGTAGCCCTTGACCAGCCAGAAGCCGGCGTCGTTGACGTGCGAGAGGAACAGCGAACCGGAGCCGATCGCGAGCACCATCAGGGCGACGTGCGGGCTGGTCAGGTCGGCGGCGACCGGCGCGAGGATGCCGGCGGCGGTGACGGTGGCGACGGTGGCCGAGCCGGTGGCGACGCGGATCAGCACCGCGACCACCCAGGCCAGGAAGAGCACCGAGAGCGCGCTGCCCTCGACGGCGTCGGCGATGACCTGGCCGATGCCGGTGGTGATCAGCACCTGCTTGAAGCCGCCACCGGCGCCGACGATGAAGATGATGCCGGCGATCGGCGGGAGGGACTTCTCCAGGGTGTCGGCGATGGCGTCCTTGTTCATCTTGCCGCCGCTGCCGAGGATGAAGATGCCGGCGATGACGGCGATCAGCAGCGCGATGGCCGGGGTGCCGAGGAAGTCGATGAGCGCCTTGAGCGGTGCGTCGGAGCCGGCCCAGACGATGTCGGTGAGCGCGCTGAGCAGCATCAGCACCACCGGGATCAGGATGCTGACCAGCGCGGCGACGAAGCTGGGACGCGGCCGGGTGCTGACGTCGATGCCCTCGTCCTCGGCGGTGACGAACAGGTCCGGCACCGGCACCGGCGCCCAGCGGGCGGCGAACTTGCTGAACAGCGGGCCGGCGATGATCACGGTCGGGATCGCGACGGTGATGCCGAGGGCCAGGGTGAGGCCGAGGTTCGCGCCGAGCGCGGTGATCGCGATCAGCGGGCCGGGGTGCGGCGGCACCAGCCCGTGCATGGCGGACAGGCCGGCGAGGGTCGGGATGGCGATCCGCATCAGCGGCAGACCGGATCGGCGGGCCACCAGGATGATCACCGGCATCAGCAGCACCAGGCCGACCTCGAAGAACATCGGCAGCCCGATCAGGGCCCCGACCAGCGCCATCATCCAGGGCAGCGCCCGGACGCTGGACCGGCTGACCAGGGTGTCGACGATCCGGTCGGCGCCGCCGGAATCGGCGAGCAGCTTGCCGTACATGGCGCCGAGGCCGATCAGGATGCCGACGCTGCCCATGGTGTCGCCGAAGCCCTTGGCGAACGCGGCCACCGACGGGACGGCGCCGAGGCCGGCGGCGATGCCGACGCCGATGGCGCCGATCATCAGCGCCAGGAAGGCGTGCAGCTTGAGCCAGGTGATCAACACGACGATCACGGCGATGCCGCCGATCGCGGCCAGGATCAACTGGGCGTTGCTGCCGCTGGGCACGATCGGGTCGGTGGCGGCTATCAGGAGGGGCACGGTCATCGGGTCTCCGGGGGTCGGGTCGGGCGGGCGTGTTCGACTGGGGGCTGTTCCTGGTGTCTGGAACGGGTAGAAGCGAGCCGGGGCTGGTCAGCCGGCCGCCTCATACGACTTGACATACTCTCTCGAACAACGCACATGATTGCCAGATGTTTCGTCAAAAATCTTATGATTCACCCGAATGGGCCATCATTTGTGTGACGTGTCGCAGTGTTCATGCATACTGAGATGGTGAGTGAGGAGTCGCCGGTGCTGCAGCAGCTGCACAACTCCGTCGTGCAACGGTGGGGCTGGGACATCGTTTCCGGCGCGCTCCCGCCCGGGTCGCGGATCGTGGCCGACGACGCCGCCGTCCAACTCGGCGTCTCCCGCACCGTGGTCCGTGAGGCCGTTCGGGTGCTGGAGTCGATGGGGCTGCTCACCGTGCGTCGTCGGGTCGGCATCACCGTGCTGCCGCCGGAGAACTGGAATCCGTTCGATCTCAACATCATCCGGTGGCGGCTGGCCGGTCCCGACCGGCTGCGCCACCTGCAATCGCTCAGCGAGCTCCGTTCGGCCGTCGAGCCGCTGGCGGCGCGGCTGGCCGCCGAGCACGCGACCGCCGAGCACTGCGGCGCCCTGACCGCCGCCGTCATCGGGATGTCGTCGACGTCTCGCTCGGCGAATGCCGACAGCTACCTGGCGCACGACTCCGACTTCCACCGGATCCTGCTGGTCGCGTCGGGCAATCCGATGCTGGCCGGCCTGGCCGATGTCGTGGTCGAGGTGCTCGCCGGCCGGACCCGGCACCGGTTGATGCCGAGCGTCGCCGAACCAGAGGCCATCCGGCTGCACGGCGTCGTGGCGTCCGCAGTCCAGTCGCGGCGACGGCGCGGCCGCCGAGGAGGCGATGCGGGAGATCGTTGCCGAATCGGCCGTCGCGGTACAGGCAATGCAGGGAACCGGTGACGACCATCCGAACGGCGGCATGAAGGATGTGTTGCCGTCCGTGTTGAGCGGTAGACCCGACCCGCGCGGCTGAACGCGCTGGCCTAGGGGTACCGCGCGTTCGGCTGCGGGCACACTGGAGCCCATGCCGCACACCGTGTCCCCCTCGCAATGGACCACCGACGATATTCCCGACCAGACCGGCCGCACGTTTGTGGTCACCGGTGCCAACAGTGGCCTCGGCCGGGAGGCCACCGAGGCCCTGGCCGCACACGGCGCGCGCGTCATCATGGCGGTGCGCAACGAGATCAAGGGTCGGCAGGCCCGCGATGAGCTCCTTGCCGACCAGCCCGGGGCGTTGTTGGAGATCAGGGCGCTGGACCTGGCCGACCTGGACTCGGTGCGGGCGTTCGCCGATGGGCTGCACGCCGACGGCCGGCCGGTCAATGTGCTGATCAACAACGCCGGCGTGATGATGCCGCCGCGGACGCTCAGCCCGCAGGGCCAGGAGATCCAGTTCGCCGGCAACCACCTCGGGCACTTCGCGCTGACCGGGTTGCTGCTCGATCTGCTGGCGACCGCTGAGGATCCGCGGGTGGTCACCGTCAGCTCGTCCCTGCATCGTCGCGGCAGCATTCATTGGGGCGACCTGACCGGCACGGCCAGCTATTCGCCGTCCGCCTTCTACGCCCAGTCGAAGTTCGCGAACATCCTGTTCGGGCTGGAGCTCGATCGGCGGCTGCGGGCCGCCGGCAGCCCGATCAAGAGCCTGCTCGCGCACCCCGGCTACTCGGCCACGAACCTGCAGACGTCCGGCCCGACGGGGCTCGCGAAGTTCTTCAGCGCGACGATCGGCAATCGGCTGCTGGCGCAGAGCGCCTCGATGGGAGCCCTCCCGGAGCTGTTCGCCGCGACCGATCCGGCCGCACAAAGCGGTCAGTACTTCGGCCCGGATGGGCGGAACGAGATGAAGGGCCACCCGACGGTGGTTCGGCCGGTGGCGTCGGCCGAGGACCCGGCGACCGCGCGCCGGCTGTGGGAGCTCTCGGAAGAACTCACCGGGGTCCGCTTCGATCTGTCAACGGCCGCCTGAACGGTCAGGTGATGGTGACGCCGCCGTCAACGGCCAGCGTCTGGCCGGTGACGTAGCCGCTGGCCGGGCTCGCCAGGAAGACCACCGCGGCGGCCAGTTCCGCCGGGTCGCCCCGGCGGCCGGCCAGGATTCGCCCAGTCATGTGTTCGACGTACTCGGGGGTGAATTGCTCGGTCATCTCCGATTCGAAGAAGCCGGGGGCGATCGCGTTGACCCGGATGCCTTTTCGTCCCGTCCATTGTTGGGCGAGGTCGCGGGTCAGGCCGATCAGTCCGGCCTTGCTCGCCGAGTATGCCGCCTGCGGCAGACCCGCGGTGGTGATCCCGATGACGCTGCTGATGTTCACGATGCTGCTGCCCGGGCGCATGACGCGAGCGCAGGCCTGCGCCATCCAATAGCAGCCGTTCAGGTTGAGCTCGACGACGCCGCGGAACTGCTCCGGCGTCTCCTTCAGGGCCGGCACTGCAGTGCCGACTCCCGCGTTGTTGACCAGGATGTCGACCCGACCGAGGTCGGCGACCGCACGATCGACGAGGGCGGAACAGGCGGCCGGGTCGGTGACGTCCGTCGGCACCGCGATCGCCCGGCGGCCGAAGCCGGCGACCATCCGCCGGGTGTCCTCGAGCCGGTCGGCCCGACGCGCGGCCAACACCAGGTCGGCGCCGGCCTCCGCGAGTGCCCGGGCGAACGCCACCCCGAGGCCGGAGGACGCGCCGGTGACGATCGCCACTTGGCCGTCCAGCCGGAACAGGTCCAACACCGATGACGTCACCTGGTTTCACCCCTGCCCGCTCGATTCGCGCTCGCCCGCAACTGCTCCCGCGCGACCGAACGCAGGTGGACCTCGTCCGGGCCGTCGGCCAGCCGCAGCGACCGGAGCATGGCCCACCACCCGGCGAGCGGCAGGTCCCCGGACACGCCGGCCGCCCCGTGCAGCTGAATTGCCTTGTCCAGCACGAACAATGCCGCCCTGGGTGCGGCCACCTTGATCGCCGCGATCTCCGTGCGCGCGCCCTTGGCGCCGACGGTGTCGATCAGCCAGGCGGTCTTGAGCACCAGCAGCCTGGCCTGCTCGATAGCCAACCTGGACTCGGCGATCCATTCGCCGACCACGCCCTGGTCCGAGAGTGGTTTCCCGAAGGTCGATCTGGACGCGGCTCGCTCGCACATCAACTCCAGCGCGCGTTCGGCCAGGCCGATGGCCCGCATGCAGTGGTGAATGCGGCCGGGCCCCAGTCGGGCCTGTGCCATCATGAATCCACCGCCGCGCGGGCCGAGCAGGGCTCCGGCGGGCAGTCGGACGTCGTCGAAGTCGATCACCGCATGGCCACCGTGCGGGCCGTCGTCGTAGCCGAAAACGGTGGTCGAGCGGTGGATCGTGACGCCTTGCGTGCGAAGCGGAATCAGGATCATCGAGTGCCGCCGGTGCCGTTCCGCATCAGGATCGCTGATTCCCATCATCAGGGCGACCGTGCATTCGGGACGCATCGCCCCGCTCGACCACCACTTGCGGCCGTTCACCACATACTCGTCGCCGTCCTGGGTGATCGTGGCCGAAATGTTGGTGGCGTCCGAGGAGGCCACTGCCGGCTCGGTCATCGAGAAGCAGGAACGGATCTCGCCCCGCAGTAGTGGCTCGAGCCATTGCTGTTCCTGTTCCTCGTTCGCGAACATCGCCAGCAGTTCCATGTTGCCGCTGTCCGGGGCGGCGGAATTCATCACCTCGGGTGCGATCCCGATGGACCGTCCCGTCAGTTCGGCGATGGGTGCGTAGTCGAGAACGGAAAGCCCTGCCCCGTAACGGTTGTCGGGCAGGAAGAGATTCCACAGGCCCTGGTGCCTGGCGGCCTGGATGAGCCCGCTCAGCACCGCGGGAGTGCGGAACGGTTGGCCGGCCGCGCGGTTCGCCGCGACCTGACGCTCGAACTCGGCCTCGGCCGGGTAGATATGCTCGTCGAGGAAGATCTGCACCTGCTCCTGCAGCGCCATCGAACGGGCGCTGTGCCGGAAATCCATCTATCGGCTCCTATCGGACTCGCAGGGCTCACATTTCGCGCAGGGCTTTGATTTCTCGTAGGGCTCTGATCTCGCGCAGAGCGGTGGCCAGCAACTCGGGGACCGCAGCGCCGAATTGCGCGAAGCCGCTCCCGACGGTCTTGCCTTCCAGGTAGCGGTGATGAATCCCCTCGGCGATGACGGCGAGCTTGAAAAAGCCGAAGGCGACGTACCAAGGCAGGTCGGCAAGATCCCGTCCCGATTTGGCCGCGTAGCGGGAGGTCATTTCATCCGCGGTGAGAAATCCGGCGTCCACACCGATTCTGGGCATCAGCAGATCGCTGTCCGTGGCGAGGGTCTGGTACACCACCAGCAGCCCGAGATCGGTCAGCGGGTCACCCAGGGTGGCCATCTCCCAATCGACGACCGCGGCGATGCCGGTGCCGTTCCGGCGGAAGATGACGTTGGTGAGCCGGTAGTCGCCGTGCACGATGCCGCTCGCCGACGACCGCGGCAGCGCGGCCAGCAACGCATCGACCACCTGATCCAGCACCGGCAGCGGCCGGGTCTGCGACGCCTGCCACTGTGCCTGCCAGCGGTTGACCTGGCGCAGCAGAAATCCGTCGGGCCGGCCGAACCCGCCGAGGCCGATCGGGACCGGATCGACGGCGTGCAGCTCGACAAGGGTGTCGACCAGTTGCTCGCAGGTGGTCCGGGCCGCGTCGTTGTCGAGGTTCGCCAACGCGGTGGCCGTGTCGAGCACGACCCCGTCGACGAACGACATCAGGTAGAACGGCGCCCCAAGCACGTCGTCATCGGCGCACAGGGCGATCGCCGCTGGGACCGGGACATCCGTCGGACCCAGCGCGTCGATCACCTGGTATTCGCGGGACATGTTGTGCGCCGTGGGCAGGACGTGGCCGAGCGGCGGGCGGCGCAGCGCCCAGGTCGCCCGGCCGTCGGTGATCCGGTACGTGAGATTGGACTTCCCGCCGGTGATCAGCTCGCCGGAGAGCGCACCCGACCGCAGACCCGGATGCTCCGCATCGAGCCATCGGGTCAGTGCGTCGAGATCGACGCCGGGCAGGTCGCTCACTCGCCTCACCCTAGGCCCAAGAGAGCTCGCACGGCCTTGTGGAGGCTCGCAGCCCGGTGCTCGCGATCCGACCGCCCGATCGTCAGGCCGCAGTGCGGCGCCGGAACCGCACCGACCAACGGCTTCGTGCGGCACCGTTCGGCACGAGCAACCGGCTGTGCTCCTCCACGAGTCGGGCGGTCCGCTGCGTGTGATGACGAAGACTGGTTTCTGCATCCTGCGGGAAGTGCATGATTTCTCCTCAATGGTTGTGTGCGGTAGTACGGCGAAGAACCCGGCACGGTTCTTCGGTGCTGTGCGAAAATCGCGGGCGCGTCAGTCCGCGCCGCGCTCCCGTCCGGGCGTGGATCAGCTCCGGCAATCTGTCGACGACATCGCCCTGCGTACCGGGTTTTCCGGCGCGATCCGGGTCGACGAACGGTCCGGTCAGCGGCTCACCAGCCCCAACCTCCGAACCGCCGCCAGCGGATCGCGCTCAGCAGTCGACGTCCACATCGGGGCTGGTCGAGGTGTCCAGCCACTTGCCGTAGGCCGACCCACCCGCGGCGCGGACCGCGGCACACACGGCGTCGGCCGAATACCCGGCCGGGCGATACACGGCATAGATCGGATCGCCCGCCGCACTGCGCGGCCGACGGAACCTACTGTTACAGCACGTCAACGCACTTCCGGCCGGGCCTGGAGGGATCCGTCGGGCAGTGTGCCATTGGCGCCGGGACGTTCACCGTGTGGCTCGGCGACTTCGGGCAGCACGTTACCGAGGAGGCGACGGTGCCGCCGGCCACGAGCGTCGAGTCCTCCACGCCAGCCCCGTCAACTGGCTGCACCGACGGCACTTACAACTACGTCAACGGCGGCCAGACTCCCTGCCAGGAGATGATGACCATCTGGCAGACCTACCGTGCGAATCCTGTCCTCTATGGCACTGCCACTCTGCCTGGCTCCACATGGAGGTGCTTCCCGTCCGACGGCGAGCTGGGGCCTGATAACGAGGTGCTGAGCTTTCCCGGCGAATGCAGTGATGCCGCCGGACAGGCATTTCAGGCGGTCCGGTTGGGTGGCGAGGGCGATGGTGGCGGGGGCGGCCAGGCGCAGCCCGGCGCTTCAGGTGGCTCGGCCGGCTCAGGTGGCTCCGCGGGCAACTCCACCGGCGACCTTGGCCTGTCCGTCCCGATGACCCGACCGGCGTGTGACGGCACCGGCATCGTGTTGCTGTTCGCGTCCGTCACGCCCGGGGCCTACGTCGCCGAGATCCAGCAGGCCCTGAACGACTATCCAGGGTCGTCATACCTGCGGACCGATCAGTCCTGCCCGTCGCTGCACCAGTCAACGGCCTCCGGTGACCCGATCTACGCGGTGTACCGGGTCGTCGGTCACGACCAGGCAGAGGTCTGCTCCGCCGTCAACGCCGCCGGTGGCTCCGCCTACGGCAAGTGGCTGGACAACACCACCGACCCGGACCGCGATATCGACTGCTGATCAGTTCGGTCAGGATTGTGAAGGATCCGTCGGCTGTGGACCGACGGATCCTTCGCGATATCGCGGTTTCGGCCCGACGACTTTCTCGGCGCTGTATCTGCTCGCGCAGAACTTTATCTACTCCCTAGGGCGGCCAAACGATGGCCGCGCAAACCCCGACCGGAGGAAACAATGAGTCAAAAGAGCGTGATCCCGACCAGGAAGTGGATCGCCACCCAAGTGACGGCGGTGGCGGCACTACTCACGGCTTGGGTGACTGCTGGAGAGTGGAACGAGACCCTGTCGATTGCGTTGATTGGATTGATCGCCCAAGCGGTGATCGGATATCTGCTGCCGAACGCCGAGACCCCCGGCGGCGTTCCGCTGAAGAAAGAACCTGCATTGCAGTAATTGCGCGGGAATCCCGCTGCGAATGTGCCGGCCATTCGTCGCGGGATTCCATCAGCAAAACCCTCGCCCTCGACCGGGCGTCAGCGGCCAATCCCGGCCACAGCTCTGACCGGCGCGATCGCGTCCAGCACGACGCCAAGCACGGCGACCGCGCCGTCCTTGTCCAGCGGGTGATTCCCGTTGCCGCACTTGGGTGATTGCACGCAGGACGGGCAGCCGGCCTCGCAGGCACAATCCGCGACCGCATCCCGGACCGCGGCGAGCCAGGCCGGCAGGACCTCATGCCCGCGGTCGGCGAACCCGGCGCCGCCGGGATAGCCGTCATACACGATCACCGTCGGTTCGCCGGTATCCGCGTGCAGCGCCGTCGACAGGCCTCCGATATCCCACCGGTCGCAGCCGGCGAACAGCGGCAACAGGCCGATGGCCGCGTGCTCGGCGGCGTGCAACGCGCCGGGCACCCTGGATTCGCAGACTCCGGCTGCCGCCAAGGAGTCGAGCCGGATCGTGTACCAGACGGCCCTGGTGTGCAGGGTGTGCTGTGGCATGTCCAGCCCGATGACGTCGAGCAGTTCCCCGTTGGGGCGCCGGCGTAGATACCCCACCACCTGCTCGGTGACCTCGACCGGACCGACCCCGACGCGCACCCCGCCGCCGTACACCCGCTCGTCATGGACGGACGTCATCGAGACGGTCGACGTCGAACGGGCGATCGTGGTCCACTCCGGCCGCTGCTGACACACCAGGGCGACCCCCATCCGGAGGTCCAGGTCCTGCACCACATAGCTCTCGCCGCGGTGCAGGTGCACGGCGCCGGTATGCACGGCCGACGGCGCCCGGTGCAGGTCGACGGTGCCCAGCAGGCGGCCACTGCCCTCGTCCACGATCGCGACCTGCCCACCACCGCCGCCGCGCAGGTTCACCGTGTCGGCGGGGTGTCCGGCCTCCGCCCAGAAGTAGCCCTTCGGTCGTTGACGCAGCACCCGCCGCTCGACCAACCCGGCCAGCACCGGCTTGATCGCCGCGCCGCCGAACAGGTCGAGGTCCGCCTCGGACAGGTGCCGCTCGGCGGCCGCGCAGGCCAGGTGCGGGCCGAGGATGAACGGGTTGGTCGGGTCGATGACGGCCGCCTCCATGGGGCGCCCGAAAACCGTCTCGGGATGGTGCACCAGATAGGTGTCCAGCGGATCGTCGCGGGCGACGAACACGACCAGTGCGCGGCGGCCCGAGGTGGCGCGGCGTCCGGCCCGGCCGGCCTGCTGCCAGACCGAGGCCAGTGTCCCCGGGTAACCGGCAAGGACCGCGGCGTCCAACCCGGCGATGTCGACGCCCAGTTCCAGGGCGTTGGTCGACGCCACGCCGAGCAGCTCGCCGGAGCCGAGGGCGCGCTCCAGTTCTCGTCGCTCTTCGGGGAGATACCCACCCCGATACGCGGCGACCTTGCCGGCCAACTCCGGGGCCACCTCGTCCAGCCGGCGCTGCGCGGACAAGGCGGTCTGCTCGGCGCCGTGCCGGGACCGGACGAAGGTCAGGGTTCTGGCCCCGGCGGCGACCAGGTCGGCCATCATCCGCGCCGCCTCGGCCGGTGCGGACCGGCGAACCGGTGCCCCGTCCTGGCCCTCGGAGTCCGGCAACACCGCCGGTTCCCACAGCACGAAGTCGGCGCCCGGCCGCGGCGCACCGTCTTCGGTGACTGCCCGGACCGGTCGGCCGATCAACCGACCGGCGGCCGCGGCCGGATCCGCGGACGTCGCCGACGCGAAGACGAAAACCGGTTCGGAGCCGTACAGCCGGGCGAGCCGGATCAACCGGCGCAGCACCAGGGCGACGTGCGAACCGAAGACGCCGCGGTAGGCATGGCACTCGTCGACGACGACAAAGGACAGCCGGCGCAGCACCCGCGCCCACCGGGCATGCCCGGGCAGCAGCCCCCGATGCAGCATGTCCGGGTTGGTCAGCACCCAGTTCGCGTGCGAGCGCGCCCAGTCCCGGTCGTCCAGCGGGGTGTCACCGTCGTAGGCGGCGGCCCGCAACCCTGGCAGCCGCAGCGACTCCAGGGACTCCAACTGGTCGGCGCCGAGCGCCTTCGTCGGTGCCAGGTACAGCACGCAGGCCCGGGGATCGGCCGTTAGCGCCGACAACGCCGGCAGTTGGTAGGCCAGCGACTTTCCCGACGCCGTTCCGGTGGCGACCACCACGTCCTGGCCGGTGTGCGCCAACTCAGCGGCCTGCGCCTGATGAGACCAGGGACGGTTGACCCCTTTGGTGAGCAGAACGTCGCGCACCGATGCAGGTACCCACGTCGGCCAATCGACAGAATGACCCGGTCGCCAGGCAATTTGCTCCACATGGGTGACACAGGGTGTGACCGATGTCACTGGGTGACCGCTGCACCGATTCAGCACACCCAGCAAACCGCCAGGATCTGCCAAGGGACTCGGTGATGTCACGTCTTCATTGTCGCGCCGCCCACCGACACCCGGGTGCAACCGACCCTCGTCGGCGCGGTACGGACGTTGCGGCACGAAGCGGCCTTACCAGTGCTTTAGAGTACTCAGCGTCACGTCGGGCCACCGGCGGGCGACGCGTTCGACCAGCGCCGGTCCGCAACGAGTTGGCCGGTCCACAGAATATGCACCAGCCACGGATCAGGAGCTCGATTGTCTTCCCAAACGGCCGCGGAAATTGTCGTCACCGGTAGTGATCAAGGAATCGTCATTGGGGTAGCCGTTGTCGCCCTTGTCGCCCTGGTCATTGCGTTCGTCCTCCGAGCCGGAGTGCTCGCCGCCGGCAAGGGCACACCGAAGATGCAGGAGATCTCGGGGGCCGTCCAGGAGGGTGCCGCCGCCTATCTCGGGCGCCAGTTCCGCACCCTCGGCGTGTTCGTCGCGATCGTCTTCGTGCTGCTCTTCGCGCTGCCGGCGACGACCATGAGCGAGCGGATCGGCCGCTCCATCTTCTTCCTGTTCGGGGCCCTGTTCTCGGCCTCGATCGGCTACTTCGGCATGTGGCTGGCCACCCGGGCCAACGTCCGCGTCGCGGCGGCCGCGAACGGCGACGGCGGCCGGGAGAAGGCCATGCAGATCGCCTTCCGCACCGGCGGCGCCGTCGGCATGGCCACCACCGGCCTCGGCCTGCTCGGCGCATCGGCGGTGGTCCTCGTCTACGCGGCGGACGCGCCGAAGGTGTTGGAGGGCTTCGGTTTCGGCGCCGCCCTGCTGGCCATGTTCATGCGGGTCGGCGGCGGCATCTTCACCAAGGCCGCCGACGTCGGCGCCGACCTGGTCGGCAAGGTGGAGAAGGGCATCCCGGAGGACGACCCGCGCAACGCCGCCACCATCGCCGACAACGTCGGTGACAACGTCGGCGACTGCGCCGGCATGGCCGCGGACCTCTTCGAGTCCTACGCCGTCACGCTGGTCGCGTCGTTGATCCTGGGCAGCTCGGCCTTCGGGGTGAAGGGCCTGATCTTCCCGCTGATCGTGCCGGCGATCGGCGTCCTCACCGCGATCATCGGCGTGTACATCACCAAGGCCAAGGTCGGCGAGCCCGGCCTGGTCACCATCAACCGGTCCTTCTACATCTCCGCGGTGATCTCCGCCGTGCTCTGCGGGGTTGCCGCCTTCACCTACCTGCCGACCAGCTTCGCCGACCTCGGCGTCGACTCGGTGCGTGACCAGTCCGGCAACCCGGCCGTCATCGCCACCGTGCGCGGTGATCATCGGCATCGTCCTGGCCGGCGTCATCCTGTGGCTGACCGGGTACTTCACCGGCACCGAGACCAAGCCGACCAAGGACGTCGCCACGGGCATCGCTGACCGGCGCGGCCACCGTCATCCTGGCCGGCATCTCGGTGGGCTTCGAGTCCGCCGTCTACACCGCGCTGGTCATCGCCGCCGCGGTCTACGGCGCGTTCCTGCTGTCCGGCTCGATCCTGGTCGGACTGTTCGCGATCGCGCTGGCCGGCTGCGGCCTGCTCACCACGGTGGGCGTCATCGTCGCCATGGACACCTTCGGGCCGGTCTCGGACAACGCCCAGGGCGTCGCCGAGATGAGCGGCGAGGTGTCCGCGGACGGGCGCGCAGATCCTCACCGAGCTGGACGCGGTCGGCAACACCACCAAGGCCATCACCAAGGGCATCGCGATCGCCACCGCCGTGCTGGCGGCGACCGCGCTGTTCGGTTCCTACTCCGACGCCGTCACCCAGGCGTTGCTGTCCGCGGAGGCGATCTGGGCCAGGCTCGTCGCCGCCGGCGGCGCCGCCATCGGGCGCGGCCAGCCTGAACTCCTTCATCACCACGGTGGTCTCCCCGGGCACCCTGGTCGGCATGCTGCTGGGCTCGGCAGTGGTGTTCCTGTTCTCCGGGCTCGCCGTCAACGCCGTGGCCAGGGCGGCCGGCGCGGTCGTCATGGAGGTCCGGCGGCAGTTCCGGGAGATCCCCGGAATCATGGAGGGCACCAACAAGCCCGAGTACGGCAAGGTCGTCGACATCGTCACCCGCGACTCGCTGCGGGAGCTGGCCACCCCCGGCCTGCTCGCGGTGTTCGCGCCGATCGCCGTCGGCTTCGGCCTCGGCGTCGGCCCGCTGGCCGGCTACCTGGCCGGCACCATCGCCACCGGCACCTTGATGGCCGTCTTCCTGGCCAACTCCGGCGGTGCCTGGGACAACGCGAAGAAGATCGTCGAGGACGGCACCCACGGCGGCAAGGGGTCGCAGGCGCACGAGGCGACGATCATCGGTGACACCGTCGGTGACCCGTTCAAGGACACCGCCGGCCCGGCCATCAACCCGCTGCTCAAGGTGATGAACCTGGTGGCGTTGCTGATCGCCCCGGCCATCGTGGCGCTGTCGGTGGGCTCGTCCGAGAGCGCGCCGATCCGGTACGGCATCTCCGCGATCGCCGTGGTGATCATCGTCGGTGCCGTGGTCGTCTCCAAGCGGCGGGAATCCTCGCTGCACGCCGAGGAACCGCTGAACGCCTGACGTTCCAGGCTCACCCGCCGGCGGGGCCGTGCTCCTGATCAGGGGCACGGCCTCGCCGTGTGCGGTGTCGCCGCCTGCGGGTAGGTTCGGCAGATTCCGGGCTCGGCCCCCCGCAACCTGGCGGCGGACTGCACCCGGCGCGGCGGGCTGGAGGTTCGGTGAGACGACGGTTGAAGCCGGCCATGGGGGCCGCGATCCTGCTGCTGGTGGCGACCTCCTGCTCATCCGGCACCGGAGCAACTTCCACCGAAACAACGGCAGCGAGCGGCACGCCGACCGCCGCGCCTTCCGGGTCGGCGACCGCCGCACCCCTGGACGCCCAGTCCACGGCCTGGTTCGACGAGCTGTGCCCCGGGCTGATCCAGGTCGCCAGCTTGCTGTCCGGAGTCGGTGGGACCACGCCGACCGCGTCCCAACAGAACATCGTCGGAGCCGTGCAGCAGGCCAGCACGGTGATCCGCGATACGGCCACGAAGTTGGCCACTCTGCCGCCGCCAACCTTTTCGGGCGGCGAACAGGTGGCCACCGGCGTAGTGGGGGCCATGCAGTCGGCATCAAACCAGATGACGACGAGTGGGAACACGTTCGAGGCGATCGATCCCGCCGACGCCGCCGCCCTGCAGGCCGGCCGAACCACGCTGCAGACCGAGTTGCTCACCTCACTCGGGTTCCTCCGGGACCTGGGGAAGATCGACCCGGCGGTCACGTCCGAGATCGCCAAGATCCCGTCCTGCAGCCAGTTGACGAGCTAACGGTTGCCGCTCGGTCCCGCATCCGCAATCGAAGGGCTACCCTGACGGTCCGTGACAGGGCGTGTCTGGCCGAAGACGGCCAGACTCGCCCTCTGTGTCAATGGCGCCTGACAACTTCGTCGCAGGCGACAAATAGTGCACTGAATAACCCGACTCCTTCGTCGCCGGTTGTTTCAGTGCTCTCATGCTGTGTCGATTGGCGGCCCCTCCTTCGTCGGGTCCGACTAGGGGGGTACCGGTGAGTCAGCTGTCGCTGTTCTCTGCCGACCTCACGCCTCCGCAACTGGACGATCTCGGCGGGTTGCTGGCGGCTCAGGGTCAGCTCGGCGCCGGCGGCGACGGCGTCCGGCTGTCGATCCTGCTGGCGGATCAGTGGCGTGCCGATGTGCTGCAACGAGAATGCCGCGTCCGTGACGTCCCGGCGCAGGTTGTCGAGTCGGACGGGCCGGGACAGCTGCGGGATTCAGATGCCGCGGCAACCCCGGACCGGCCAACGGCGGTCCTGCTGCGAACGGAACGAACCCGGCTGCTGACCGCGCTGGCCGCGGACTGGACTCGGGGAGCGGTGAAGTCCGCCCCGTCCGGACCTCGTCGTGACGGCCGGCTTCCTGCGGTGCTGGACGATCGCGGCCGGCCGGCCGGCGACCATCGGTTATCCTGCTGGGATTGGACCCGCACGCCCCGGACACCCACGAGCCGCTGGCCGCGGCCTGCGCCGCCGCGGGCCTGGCCGGCTCGCTGCTCGGCAGTCGCGGCGGCGGCCCGGCCGTGCGTATCGTCGGTTATCGACGCTGCTCTCGGCTTGCCGAGATGATCGGCACTCCGCCGCCGGAGGCACCTGCCGGCGCGTTCCCGTCGCTGGGGCACTAGACGTGCTTGCTGCCGCTCCGTGTCGGTGGCGACCGGCTCGCCTCGTGGTGCAGCCCGGATGGGTCAACCGGATGTATCTGCCGCGACGCATGCCGGGTCGGTCACACATCGGGACGAACAGCGGGCACACTGTGGCATCCTGCACCCGACGCCCCCGGCGGATTCGGTAGCGTCGCCAGGACGCGACATATCGGACAGTTCGAACCAGCTGCGCCTTGTTTCCGGCCGCGATCGGTGGGCGCTGGTTGGCGCAGTTGAATGCGCATATATAAGGAGCACGTGAGAGAAGATGGCCACTAGCAGCAAAGCGGCGAGCCCGGGCTCCGGTGTGCGCCTGGTGATCGTCGAGTCCCCGAGCAAGGCCAAGACCATCTCGGGTTTCCTCGGCGACGGCTACATCGTGGAGTCCTCGGTCGGTCACATCCGCGACCTGCCGCGGGGCGCCGCCGACGTGCCGGCCAAGTACAAGGGCGAGCCGTGGGCGCGCCTCGGCGTCAACACCGAGAACGGGTTCGAGCCGCTCTACGTGATCTCCCCGGAGAAGCGGGCGCAGGTCGCGAAGCTCAAGTCCCTGCTGGCCGGCGCCGACGAGCTCTACCTGGCGACAGACGAGGACCGCGAGGGCGAGGCCATCGCCTGGCATCTGCTGGAGACGCTCAAGCCCAAGGTCCCGGTCAAGCGGATGGTCTTCCACGAGATCACCCCGGCCGCGATCCGGGCGGCCGCCGACAACCCGCGGGCGCTGGACGACAACCTGGTCGACGCGCAGGAGACCCGCCGCATCCTCGACCGGCTGTACGGCTACGAGGTCTCCCCGGTGCTCTGGAAGAAGGTCATGCCGAAGCTGTCGGCCGGCCGCGTGCAGTCGGTGGCCACCCGGATCATCGTGCAGCGCGAACGCGAGCGGATGGCCTTCCGGACCGGCACCTACTGGGGCCTGGACGCGTCCATGGCACCGACCGAGCCCGACAGCCAGGCCTTCAAGTCGTCGCTGGCGACCGTCGAGGGTCGCCGGCTGGCCGCCGGCCGCGACTTCGACCCGGCCACCGGCGCGATCAAGGCCGGCACCGACGTGCTGCTGCTCGACGAGGACGGCGCCCGCACGCTGGCCGCGCAGCTGCAGGGCGGCACGGCCACCGTCAGCTCCGTCGAGGAGAAGCCGTACACCCGCAAGCCCTACCCGCCGTTCATGACCTCGACCATGCAGCAGGAGGCCGGCCGCAAGCTCGGCTTCAACTCCGAGCGGACCATGCGCACCGCGCAGCGGCTGTACGAGAACGGCTTCATCACCTACATGCGGACCGACTCCACGACGCTGAGCGCGACCGCGCAGGAGGCGGCCAGGGCGCAGGCCCGGGAGCTGTACGGCCCGGAGTACGTGCCGGCCGCGCCCC
Source organism: uncultured Actinomycetota bacterium (assembly GCA_963695045.1). Lineage (GTDB taxonomy): Bacteria > Actinomycetota > Actinomycetes > Mycobacteriales > Nakamurellaceae > Nakamurella. Next base: position 158,254 of record CAVOFW010000007.1, on the reverse strand, counting down.
GGCAGTACACCCGCAAGGTGAAGAACGCCCAGGAGGCACACGAGGCCATCCGGCCGGCCGGTGAGACCTTCCGCACCCCGGGCCAGGTCGCCCGGTCGATCAACGGCGACGAGTTCCGGCTGTACGAGCTGATCTGGCAGCGGACCATCGCCTCGCAGATGGTGGACGCCCGCGGGCTGACGCTGTCGCTGCGGATCACCGCGTCGGCCGATGGCCGGGAGTGCGTGTTCAGCGCCTCCGGCCGGACCATCACCTTCCCCGGCTTCCTGCGGGCCTACGTCGAGACGGTGGACGCGGAGGCGGGCGGCGAGGCCGACGACGCCGAGCGCCGGCTGCCGAACCTCACCGTCGGGCAGCAGCTCGACATCCGCGAGCTGATCCCGGCCAGCCACGTCACCACCCCGCCGGCCCGGTACACCGAGCCGTCGCTGATCGGCGCGCTGCAGGACCTTGGCATCGGCCGGCCGTCGACCTACACCTCGATCATCCGGACCATCATCGACCGCGGCTACGTCTGGAAGAAGGGGCAGGCGCTGGTCCCGTCCTGGGTCGCCTTCGCGGTGATCGGGCTGCTCGAACAGCACTTCGCCCGGCTGGTCGACTACGACTTCACCGCCGCCATGGAGGACGAACTCGACGGCATCGCGGACGGCCGGATCGGCCGCACCGACTGGCTGACCGCGTTCTACTTCGGCGGCGACGCCGGGCCGGAGGGGTCGGTCGGCCGCGGCGGCGGGCTGAAGAAGCTGGTCGGCGACCGGCTCGAGGACATCGACGCGCGCGAGGTCAACTCGCTGCCGCTGCTGACCGACTCCGAGGGCCGGCAGGTGCTGGTCCGGGTCGGCCGGTACGGGCCGTACCTGGAGCGGACCGTCATCAAGCTCGACGGCGACGACGACGGCGGCGACGGGGTCAGCGTGCAGCGGGCGAACCTGCCCGAGGACCTGCCGCCCGACGAGGTCACCGCCGAGGTGGCCGAGGAGCTGTTCGCGCAGTCCGGCGATTCCGCGGAGAACGAACTGGGCGTCGACCCGGACTCGGGCAACCTGATCGTGGCGCGGGACGGCCGGTACGGCCCGTACGTCACCGAGGTGGTGCCCGAACCCGCGGCAGCCAACGGCGCGGAACCGGGCAAGAAGCCCGCGAAGGCCCCGAAGGCGGTCAAGCCGCGCACCGCGTCGCTGTTCAAGTCCATGACGCTGGACACCATCGACCTGTCCACCGCGCTGCGGCTGCTGTCGCTGCCGCGGGTGGTCGGCAACGATCCCGGCCGACGGCGGCGAGATCACCGCGCAGAACGGCCGGTACGGGCCCTACCTGAAGAAGGGCACCGATTCCCGGTCGCTGGCCAGCGAGGACGCGCTGTTCGACGTCACGCTCGAGGAGGCGCTGGCGCTGTACGCGCAGCCGAAGACGCGGGGTCGCACCGCGGCCGCCGCGCCGCCGCTGCGCGAGGTCGGCACCGACCCGGTGAGCAGCAAACCGATGGTGATCAAGGACGGCCGGTTCGGTCCGTACGTCACCGACGGCGAGACCAACGCCTCGCTGCGCAAGGGCGACGAGGTGGAGAGCCTGACCATCGAGCGGGCGGCCGAGTTGCTGGCCGACCGGCGCGCCAGGGGACCGGCACCCAAGCGGACTCCGGCCAAGAAGGCGCCGGCCAAGCGGGCCACGACCACGAAGACGGCCGTCAAGAAGCCGCCGGCGACCACCGCCAGAACCAGGGCGGCGGGCGGCGCGCGCGGCGCCTGAGCGACGCGGGTCCGGCCCGCACCGCGAGGCCGCGTCGCGGTTATTGCCTGGATTGGCCCGGACGGCAGCCTACGATGCAGGCATGACGGCGGCCTTCGACGCCACACGCGGGACCGACCAGCGGTTCACCGACGCGCTCAGCGGGTCCGACGGCACTGCGGACCCGTCCATCATGATGCCCGTGCTCGACGTGTACCCGGATGCCCTGTCCGCGCCCATGCCGGTCGATCTGGTCCCGGTGGTGGTGCCACGGGTGATCGCCGCCCAGCGCCGCGCAGAGCGTGAATGTGCGGGCCGATCCGGCGCGACCTGCGCCCAGTCAGCGTGGGGCAACGCGGCAGAACGCGCCGCGACCGGGACAGACCTGGCAACGCCCGGCGGGGCAGCTGGCCAGCCGCGCAGCGCCCGGCGAGCGCCGCCGGGCGCCCGGCGCAGCCACGGCCGGCCGTGCCGCGGTCCGCCCAGCCGGGACCCGGCCCAGCCGCGGGCCATCGCGCCCAGCGCGCCGACCAGAGCCCGCCGCGGCACCGGCCCGCAGCCGGCGAATCAACCGGCGCCGCGGCCATTCACCTGGCAGGGCATGTCGGTGTCCGCGACCGATGTTGCGGCCATGTTCCGCAGCAGCATGCCCGGGCAGTCGCGCGCAGGTCGATCGGGAGTCGTTCCAGGCGACCCACCCGCAGTCGATGGGATCCGCGTGCGCCGAACGCGGTCGCGCCGGCGGCGCCGATGGCCTCGCAGTACTCGGGCCGCGGGGCGGCCCGGAACACCGCACGTGATCAGGCGCAGGAACGCCGGCGGGTGACGAACACGGTGCGGAAGAAGGGGTCCAGCGCCTGGGCCGTGCATCGTCTTCCTCGTGGTGATCGCGTTCGCCACCGGCATCGGGCAGAAGATCATCGACGTCATCACCGAACTGCTGAACCGGTGAGCCAGAAGCGGGAACCGAACTCCGTCGCGGTGCTGCTCCGCATACCGGTCTTCCGCCGGCTGTGGGCGGCGATCGCGATCTCCAGCCTCGGCGACTGGCTCGGCCTGCTGGCCACCACCGCGCTGGCCGCCTACCTGACCAAGGACTCGTCCAACCTCGCGCAGGGCGCCGCGGTGTCGGGTGTGCTGCTGACCAGGCTGCTGCCGGACCTGATCCTCGGGCCGATCGCCGGCGCACTGGTGGATCGCTTCGACCGCCGGACGGTGGCGATCGTCGGTGACAGCCTGGCCGGCCTGCTCTACGTGTCGATCATCTTCTCCGGCAACCTGCTGTGGCTGCTGGTCGCGCAGTTCCTGGTCGAGGCCATCGGCCTGTTCTCCACCCCGGCCAAGCAGGCCATGTGGGTGAACATCGTGCCCCGCGAGCGGCTCGCGGTGGCCAACCAGCTCAACTATGTGTCGGTCTACGGCATGGTCCCGGTGGCCGCCGCGCTGTTCGCCCTGCTGTCGACGGCTCGCCTCGTTCTTCGGTGTGCCGGATCTGACCAGCAGCAGCACCGCGCTGATCAGCGGCTCGACCAACACCCTGGCCATCGACGTCGCGCTGGCGATCGACGCCGGGACGTACTGGTTCTCCGCGTTCATGGTGTTCATCTCGCGCCGGATGATCCCGTCGTTCGTCGGCGACCGCAGCACCACCAAGAACATCTTCTCGTTGATCGCCGAAGGCGTCTCGTTCGTCCGCAAGAACAAGCTGATGCGCTCGATCTACATCGGCATCCTGGGCGCGTTCGGCGCGGGTGGGCTGGTCGCCGGGGTCGCGCAGGCGTATGTCGCGACGCTCGGCGCCGGCAACGCCGGGTACGGCATCCTGTTCGGTGCGGTGTTCACCGGTCTCGCGCTCGGCATGTTGATCGGGCCCAAGGTGCTGCCCACCGTGCCCCGCCGGATGATCTTCACCCCGGCCATCGGGGCGGCCGGCATCTCGCTGATCGTGATGGCCGTCCTGCAGGACTTCCTGGGCGCGGTGCTGGCCGCCTCGGTGATGGGGGTCTTCGCCGGGATCGCCTGGATCAACGGGTTCACCATGATCGGGCACGAGGTGTCCGACCAACTCCGCGGCCGGGTGTTCGCGTTCGTCATGTCGTCCGTGCGGATCGTGTTGCTCGGCACGATCGCCGTCGGACCGGTGCTGGCCGGTGCGATCGGGTCGTACCAGGTCAGGGCGGGCGACTTCCGGTTCGAACGTCAGCGGCCCGGCCATCGTGCTGGCGGTCGGCGGGTTGATCGCCTTCCTGGTGAGCCTGTTCATCGGACGGCAGATCGGCGGGCTGACGTCCGGGCTCACCCGGCGGATCTTCGGCCGTCGCGGCGTGAGCATCTGGGACGAGCAGGACAACCACGCCGGGGTGCTGATCGCCGTGGAGAGTGCGGATCGGATCGCCCGGGCCGAATATGCCGGCCGGATCGAGCAGCATCTGGACACCGAAGGATGGCGCGTCATCCGGGTGCGGACCAGTCAAACGGAGGTGCAACCGGTCGGGTCGGGGATGGACAGTCCCGCTCAGGCGCTGCGGGCCTCCGCCGACCTCGCCGACCTGACCACCGAGCGGGTCCGGCCCGCGTTGCAGGCCGGCGCGGTCGTCGTGTGCGAGGGATTCGTCGACGCCACGATCGTCGCGCACCGGGCCGCCGGGGTCGAGGAGCAACGGTTCGCCCGGGTCGCGCAATGGGCGGTGAACGGGCTGAAGGCCGACCTGACGGTGGTGGTCGACGGGGAATCCGGCGTGCTCGACGACGGTGTCGCCGAGGCCGAGGCCCCACCGGCCGGCCCCGAATTGCTGCCGATCGCGGAGGGTGTGCCGGTGGCCGACGCGCTTGCCGGCGTCGAGGCGGTGCCGGCGGAGAAGGCGGGCCAGGCCGCGACCGGGCTGTCGGACCGAGCGCCGATGCCGGCCGCCGACAAGATCGTCGATGCCGTCGACGATGCCGACGCCGGCGATGACGAAGAACCGGTGCAGCCGGTGCAGGCCTACCGCGACCGGGCGTCGTACACCCCGGAGCGTTATCTGCTGGTGCGGCCGTTGTCCGAGGAGAACGGCGTGCTCAACCCCGAGGTGGTCGAGCGGATCACCTCGGTGCTGCGGCAGCGCTCGCCGTCCCTGGCCGAGCCGCAACCGGCGTCCTGACCCGGTTCGGCACGGCCTCTCGGCACTGTCCGAACTCGCGCACGGTCACAGCAGGTCGGTCAGCGGGATCTCCGGGTCGGCCAGCGCCGTGAGGTCGACCGTCTTGCCCGCCAGCCCGGCCTTGACCAGCGCGCCGATGTCCTCTGTCACGTCCCAGACGTTCGCGTTCATCCCGGCCAGCACCGTCTCCCCGCGCACCCAGAACGCGACGAATTCGGGCGCAGCGGCCTCGACCACCGCGTGCTCGCCGCGGAACACGACCTGGTCGTAGTCACCCGGGGTGACCCAGCCGGTGTACTCCATGCCAAGGTCGTACTGGTCGGAGAAGAAGTACGGAACGGGGGAGTACGGGGCGTGCTTGCCGAGCATCGACCTCGCCGCCGCCGGGCCACCGTTCAGCGCGTTCGCCCAGTGTTCGACGCGAAGCCGGGTGCCGAGCAGCGGGTTGAACGACGACGCGACATCGCCGCAGGCGAACACGCTCGGGTCCGAGGTGCGCAGGTACTCGTCGGTGACGATGCCGTTGTCGATCTCCAGGCCGGCCGTCTGGGCGAGCTCGACGGCCGGCCGGATGCCGACACCGACCACCACCAGGTCCGCGGCCACCTCCCAGCCGTCGTCGAGTGCCACGCCGCTGACCGCCCCGTCGGCGCCGACGATCTCCCGCAGACCCGCGCCGAACCGGAAGTCGACGCCGTGCGCCGCGTGCAGGTCCCGGTACACGGTGGCTACCTCGTCGCCCATCACCCGGCGCAGCGGCAGCGAATCCATCTCGACCACGGTGACCGCGCAGCCGTGCTGACGGGCCGCGGCCGCGGTCTCCAGGCCGATCCAGCCCGCGCCGATCACCACCACGTGCCCGGCCTTGCGGAACCCCTCCAGCAGCGCATCCGACTGATCGAGCGTCCGCAGGTAGCGCACCCCCTGCAGGTCCGAACCCGGGCGCGCTCAGCGTGCGCACCTTGGATCCGGTCGCCAGCAGCAGCTTGTCGTAGTTGACGGTGTCGGTCGGGTGCAGGGTGACGGTCTTCGCGGCGAGATCCAGTTCCACCGCCAGGCTCCCGGCCCGCCATTCGATGTCGTTCTCGGCGTACCACTGGGGCTCGTGCACGTAGGCCTTCTCCCGCGGCTCGGCACCGAGGAGGTAACCCTTGGACAGCGGAGGCCGCTCGTACGGTGGCTCGGTTTCCTCGCCGATCAGCACCACCCGGCCGGTGAAGCCCTCTTCGCGGAGTGTTTCCGCGGCCTTCGCGCCGGCCAGCGACGCCCCGACGATCACAAAAGTCTCGTTGCTCATGGGGTCAATGTCCTCTGTGGATCAAGGTCGGACAACCGCAGCCGTGCGGTGCGACCCGGACGATCCCCATCGGGTCGATCAGAGCCTGTCTGGCCAACTGCGCCAGACCGGCACTAGCGGGCCCTGGTCAGCACCGACATGGTTGCTGCCTCGAGTCGACTGGACACGTCGAGCTTGCGCAGGATGTTCGACACGTGCACGCTGGCCGTCTTTCGGCTGATGAACAGGGCCTGCCCGATCTGACCGTTGGAGAATCCGTCCGCGACCAATCGGAGCACCTCGACCTCCCGGTCGGTGAGACCGAAGTGATCGACCTCGGACACGGCCGCTGCACCCGGGCGCTCGGCGACCAGCGGACAGGTGTGCTCGTCGAGAGAGCGCATCGATCTGCGCAACGAGCGGGTCGGCACCCATCTCGGTCGCGGCACCGCGCGCCGCCGTCAGCAGGGTCCTGGCCTCGGCTCGGGTGCTCGCTGCCTGCCGCTCGGGTCCTTTGAGCAGCAGGTCGGCCAGCCGCCAGCGTGCATATGCACTCTCGTAGGGCGCGCCGATGGCATCCCAGGCGCGGACCAGGTCGACCCATTCCGCTGGCGAGGAGTCACCCCGCAGCCGGGACAGTTCTGCCCGGGCGAGCGCGACTCGGGGTGCCACGTCGGGGACCGTGCCTTGGGCGATGGCCGCGGCGCAGGCCTGTTCGACCCGCGCACACCAGTCGACGCCCAGCTGCTGGACGGCCCCCTTGGCCCCGACCGTCGGGCTGCCGGTGGCGGGTGAGCCGTCGGCGAGGGCGGCCAGCGCCGACGACACCACCTCGGCCGCGTCCCGGCCGAAACGCGGCAGTATCTTCTCGAGCGCGGCGTCGACCAGGCCCGGAATATCCGCAACCCGGTCCTCCGCGGCGGCGAGTTCCACGGCCGTCACCGCGATCCCGCCGATGGCATTGAGGTGGTCTTCGACTCGGGCGAGTTCGTCGGCGACCATCTCGGCCACACCGTCGAGGCGGCCCTGCCGGACCAGGATCGATCCCCACGAGCCGGCCAGCGAGAAGTGCTCCAAGCGCAAGTCGCCGAACTCGGTGCGCAGAGTCTCGGCGCGCACCTCGGCGTCCCGCCAGCGTCCGAGCCGTCGTAGCGACGGATCACCCTGAGCTCGATCATCACGCCGAACACTCGGTAGATGCCGGCGGCCGCGCAGAAGTCGACCGCCTCCTGTTCCAGCCCGACGACGTCGGAGTAGCGGCCGAAGATGGCGAGGGAGACCGCCAGGCTGTCGTAGGCCCGGCCGGCCTCCAAGGCGCAATCGAGCGAGAGAGCCAGGCGTAGCGCCTCACGGATCTGGAACGAGGCCGGCCGGGTCGCCTTGGTCGCAGACGCAGATTCCGATGGTGAGCAGTGCGTGTGCCTCAGCCCGTCCGGAACCGCAGGCCCGAGCGATGGCAATGGCTTCCTGGGCGCGCCGGGTGGCAGCGGTCCGCCCCGGGTCCTGCACGTCCGAGAAGGCGAACAGCATTGCCTCCCAAGCGACCGCCAACGCGCCGCCCGCTTGCGGCGGGTCGACCGGAAGGCAGCCGAGCGCGCGCTCGATCAGCAGCCGCGCGACGTCATCCTGTCCCGTGAACCAGGTCCATTCGGCAATCCGCAAGCAGGCCAGACCTTCCTCCTCACGATCACTACCGGTCAGCTCGGCGATGCCCCGTTGACCGAGCGTGACGGCCTTGACGAACGACCGTGCCCGACCGGCCGCGTCCGCGGTGTCCAGCAGCAGCGCACCCCGCCCGCATCCGGCGCGTGCCTCGGCGTCGGGCACCCGATCCCACAGTTCGAGCGCCTGCTCGAATTGCAGGACCGCCTCAGCGTCGGCGCCGGTCGAGACCGCTGCCCGGGCGGCCGCGACCGACGCCTGCAAGGCCCGCGGCTGATCGCCGGCCGCCATCCAGTGCCGGGCGATCTCGCCCGTCCGCTCCGGCGCGAGCGCCTGCACCGCGGCCGCCAGCGCAGCGTGCACGGCCGCGCGTTCGCCCGCCAGGAGTTCGGCTTCCACGGCCTCTCTGGTCAACTCGTGTCGGAATCCGATGCCGTCGCTGCGCTGCACCCACAGGCCGGCGGCCTGCACCGACTCGACCGCGTTGGCGATGGCCGCCGAGTCGAGCTGACAGGCCGCCGCCAGCACCGCGTCGTCGACCCGCGGACCAGCTGCGGCGGCGGTGCGCAGGACCCGTTGTGCGGTCGCGTCGAGCGTCTCCAGCCGCGCAAGCACGACGTCCCGAAGCGACCATGGCAGGACGAACGAGCGGTCCCCGGCCAATAATTCCTCGGCGAAGAACGCGTTCCCACCGCAGCGCCGGTGCAGGTTCGCCACCATGGTCTGATCGGCACCCCGGTGCGTGATCGACTCGGTCAGTTCCACCAGCTCGGGCGCAGTGAACGGGAGTAGTTCGATCTGCTCGGGTCGGACCGCACGCCGGATCGAGCTGACGAACGGCAGCAGCGGGTGGCGCCGGTGCAGCTCGTCGTTGCGAAAGGTCATCACCAGAATGACCGGCTGATCGGTCAACCGTGGTGCCAGGTAGGCCAGCAACTGCCTGGTCGATTCGTCGGCCCAGTGCAGGTCCTCGACGACCGCGACCACCGGCTGCCGGGCACCGAGCCGGCACAGGCAGCCCAGCATCCCGTCGAACAGCCTGGCCGAGGCGCCGATCGGCGCCTGGCCACCAACGGGACCGCGCTCTGGCACCAGCCGGCCGAGCTCAACACCGATCGGGCCCAGGACGTCGTCCACGTCCGCTGGCGGAACCTGAGAAACGATGCCGCGCAGCAGGTCGGCGATCGGGGCCAGTGGCAACACCAGCTCGCCGTTCTCGACGCACCAACCGACCACCACAACGGCACCCGATTGCCGCGACCGCGCGGTCAACTCGGCGATGAACCGGGTCTTGCCGACACCCGCCTCGCCGGCAACGAGCACCACACCGCCATGCCCGCGGGTGGCATCGGAGAGAACCTCGTCGAACAGGGCGAGTTGCTCGCCCCTACCGATGAACTGCGCAGAGCTCATGTGCCGAGCCACGGTCCGCATCCTCCCATCGTCGACGCGGGCGGGATCGCGCACATCGACCGCGATACCGCAGAGTTGACGCGTCCTACCTCAGATCCGCCGGCTCCGTCGGGCACAACCCCGGGGTAGCTCGACCCGGTCTGACCTTGCCCCGGGTCAAGCTCGCCCGATCGAACTGGGCTGTCGGAGGGTTCGGTTACCGTGACCGGACCAGCAACAGGAGGTAACACGCGGTGCCGGATAGCTCGATGTCAGCAACAGGACCGCCAGGGTCGGCGGGCACCGTCGCCCCGTGGGCGGCCGCGGACACCGAGAGGTGCGGTGCTGCGTCTGCGGCATCGACGGGGTGCCGGTGTACCGGCTGCCGCCGTTCGGCGTGGTCCGGTGTCCGGTCTGCGACCTGGTCTTCGTCTCGCCGCGGTTGTCGTCGCAGGCGCTGCAGCGGCTGTACGACGAGCCCGGGTATTTCGAGGGCGGTGTCTACGGGGCGCAATCGGCGTGGTCGCCGGCGATGGTGTTGCAGCGCACCTGGACCGCCGGCCGGCTCTCGGCGATCGCCCGGCTGCGTCGTCCGCCCGGTCGCCTGCTGGAGATCGGCAGCGGCTACGGCCTACTTCCTGGCCGCCGCCAGGGCGGCCGGCTACGACGTGCGCGGTGTTGAGCTGTCCCGCACCGGTGCTGAGCATGCGCGGACCGGGCTCGGGCTCGACGTGTTACTGCGGCCAGCTGGCCGCCGCGCCCGCCGAGCAGGCGGACATCGTCTGTTTCTGGGACACGCTGGAACACGTGCCCGACCCGCTGCTGTTCCTGCAGGAGGTCGGTCGGCGGCTCGCTCCGGGCGGAGTGTTCGCCTTGTCGATTCCGTACTTCTCCTCGGTCCCGGCCCGGCTCTTGCGGTCCAGGTGGTGGACGTTGAAGCCGGAGCAGCACATCTGGCACCTGACGCCGGCCACCCTACGGCTGGTCGCGGCGCGGGCGGGGCTGGTGATCACCTCGGTGATCACCTCGCCGCTGCGGCCGGCGAACGCCGGACGAACCGATTCGCTGGTCGCGCTGGGCCGGGCGATACCGCAGGAGCCTCGTACGTGGCGATCGAACAGGCGCGGCGATGGATGCCAGCCGGGGGATCGGCATGACGGCCGCGATCTTCGACGACGTCGTCGGCCAGGAACATGCGATCGACGTGCTGACGCTCGGCGGTTGCGGCGTCCCGCGGGGCCGACGGGGTGCCGTCGGCCGCGATGACGCACGCCTGGCTCTTCACCGGGCCGCCGGGATCCGGCCGCTCGGTGGCCGCCCGGGCCTTCGCCGCGGCCCTGGAATGCGAGTACGGCGGGTGCGGCCAGTGCTCGCACTGCCGGACGGTGCTGGCCGCGACGCACGCCGACGTCCGCACCGTCACGCCGGAGGGACTGACCATCTCGGTCAAGGAGATGCGCGAGGTGGTGCAGCTCGCCGCCCGCCGGCCGTCCACCGGACGCTTCCAGATCGTGCTCATCGAGGACGCCGACCGGCTGACCGAGGGTGCGTCCAACGCGCTGCTCAAGGCCGTCGAAGAGCCGCCGCCGCACACGGTCTTCCTGCTCTGCGCGCCGTCCACCCACCCGGACGACGTGTCGGTCACCATCCGCTCCCGCTGCCGGGTGCTCGCCTTGCGCACACCGTCGGCCGCGTCGATCGCCGACGTGTTGATCCGGCGGGACGGGATCGACCCGGAGATGGCGCACTGGGCGGCGTCGGTGTCGGCCGGTCACGTCGGCCGGGCGCGCCGGCTGGCCAGGGACGCCGAGGCGCGCGAGCAGCGGCGCCGGATCCTGGCGGTGCCCGGCGCGCTGCGCACCATCGCCGACGTGTTCGCCGAGGCCGACGACCTGCTGGCGACCGCCAAGGGCGAGGCGACCACCATGTCCGGCAGCCGGGACGCCGCCGAGCTCGAGGAGCTCAAGACGGCGCTGGGCGCCGGCGGCACCGGCAAGGGCGCGGTCGGCGCGGCCCGGGGCACCGCCGGGGTGGTCAAGGAAATGGAACGGCGGCAGAAGTCCAGGGCGACCCGGACCCAGCGCGACGTGCTGGACCGTGCCCTGGTGGATCTGTCCGGGTTCTACCGCGACGTCATCGCCCGCAGCCTCGGCTCGACCGCGCCGCTGATGAACCCCGACATCGACCGCGGAGGTCGACGTTGCCGCGTCCAGGCTCGGTTCGGTGGGGGCGCTGCAACGATTGGATGCCGTGCTGGCCTGCCGGGAGGCGATCGAGCTGAACGTGAAACCGCAGATCGCGGTCGAGGCGATGATGATGACGCTGTTCGCCGGTCCGGTCCAGAGCCGGCCGTCCGGCTGACGTCCCGCCGGAGTGACCTGGCTCGCGGTCGACCGGGTGGGTGGCTGACCGGGGTTTGCGGCGGAGTTTTCGGCGGGTTGCTCATGGCGCTGCGGGCGGCGGTGGGGGCGAGGCCGGTTCACCGCGTACCGTGACCAGCCATGGGGATGCTGTGCGCGGTGACGTTCACCTCGAACGGGCAGCTGCACTACGCCGACCCGGGTGAGCTCCGCCCCGAGGTCGGCGACATGGTGCTGCTGCCCACCGAGCATGGATCGGTTGCGGCGCGGGTGGTGTGGGCGGCGGAGTATTCGCCAGAGGAGACCGAGGGTTTCCCGGTGCTGACCGGGCATGGCCGACGAGGCGGACCTCGCCGCCACCGAGCAGATGCGCAAGACCAAGGCCCGCACCATGGTGGCCAGCCGGAAGTTGATCCGCGAACACGGGCTGCCGATGAAGGTGCTGGCCGTCGATCCGCAACCCGGCTCCGGCAAGACCGTCATCTACTACTCGTCACCGGAAACCGTCGACTTCCGCTCGCTGCTGCGCGACCTGTCGGCCACCCTGGGGAGCCGCATCGAGCTTCGGCAGCTGGCCGCCCGGGACGCCGTGCGGGTGACCGGCGCGATCGGGTCGTGCGGTCGCGACACCTGCTGCTCGACGTTCCTCAAGGACTATGAGCCGATCACCCTGGCGATGGCCCGCGACCAGGACCTGCCGGCCAATCCGATGCGGATCTCGGGAGCCTGCGGCCGGTTGATGTGTTGCCTGAAGTACGAGCATCCGCTGTACCAGGACTTCAAGGCCACCGCGCCTGCGATCGGCGAGGACGTCGAGTCGCCCGCCGGGGCAGGGCGGGTCGTCGGTCATTCGGTGCCTGGCGAATCGGTCGTCATCAAGCTCGCCGCCGACGGGTCGAGGCAGGTCTGCCCGGTGTCGTCGGTGTGCGGGTCCCGCAAGGCGTACGAGGGGCATCACCTCGACTCCTGAGGTGTGCCGGCTCCCACCTGCCGCTCAGCCAAGCCTGTCGCTGAGCACAGCAAGCCGGCCGCTCAGCAAAGCTAGCCTGCCTCGGCACAGCGAGCGCACCGCTCAGAACAGTGAGGCGATCAGTGCGCCGACGGCGAATGCCGCGGCCGCGATCCAGATCCAGGTAGGGTAGGTGCTTCATTGCCGATCCCCTCATCCGGTGTACACGGAGCCGTTGACGACGCTCACCGGAACCGCGGACAGCGGCGCAGGGGCCGGGCCGGCGACGACCGCGCCGGTGTTCGCGTCATAGACGCTGCCGTGGCACGGGCAGGTGATCTTGCCGTCGGCGACGTCCGAGACCAGGCAGCCCTGGTGGGTGCACACCGCGGTGAAGCAGTGCACCTTGTCACCGGTCTCCCGGGTGAGCACCACCTTCTGGTCCTGCAGGATGACGCCGCCGTTCTCCGGGATCGAGGTGACCGCGGCGAGCTGGGTGGGTGCGCCGCCCGTGCAGTGACAGCGCCCGCGCCGGCGGGCGGCTTGGGTGCGGCGAGCGCGTACCACGCGAACCCCGCGGCCCCGGCGACAACCGCGACGCCCGTACCCACGATGAGAGCGCGCCGTGACGACTGGCCCGGTTCTGGCCCGTCGGCGGCGGAATGCTGAGCGGTGCCGGGTTGGACGAGGGTCGGATCCGGTGGGCCGGAGTACGCCGTCGCGGCATGGGCCGGGTACGGCGGCGGGCCTCCGGGCGATGGCCATTGGCCCGCGGGTTGCGCTGACGGCCCCCCCTGCGGGTTGCCACGGAGGCTGGCCGGGTCGGCCGGGACCCGGTGCTTGCCCGGCTTGCCAGGGCGGCGGACCTTGTTGGGCCGGCCAATTCGGGCCGCCCGGTGCCGGAGCGTACGGCTGGGGCGGGTACTGCCCTGGCGGGAACTGCGGCGCTGGGTATTGCTGGGGCGGGAAATACTGCGGTGGCTGCTGCTGGGGGCCACCGGCACGAAACGGCGCACCTGGCTGACCCGTGCCTGGGTGAGGTGTCCCGCCCTGCCATCCGCCGGGTTGCCCGCGGCCCGGCTGCGATGGTCCTGCCTGCCACCCCGGCGGGCCGGGTTGCCCGCGGCCCGGCTGCGATGGTCCTGCCTGCCACCCGGGCGGGCCAGGTTGCCAGGGATCGGGCCGCGGTGGTCCGCCCGGCGAACCCTGGAAGCCCGGTTGCCCCGGGCCGGCCGGCGCCGGACCGCCCTGCCGCACGGGTGGGGGTTGCCGGTTCGGGCCGATCGAGTGGTAGGGCGGCGGACCGTTTCGCGGCGGCTGACCGTCATCCCCGACACCCGGCGTCGTGGGCGAACCCGGTTGGGCATGTCGCGGCGTGGGTGATCCAGGGTCCTGCGCACCCGGGCCCATCGGCGGCGGGCCCGGCGTCACCACCGTCTGATCGGACGAGTGTCGTCCCGGCGGCGGGACCGGCTCGGCAACGGGATGGACCGGTGCGGATCTGCTGAGTCTGCCCATCCGTGCCGTCTGGCGGACGCGGCGGCGGTGAACCGGAGGAATCCCCGGGCGGCTCGGCTGAACTCACAACTGCTCCCCACTAGCACGGAAATGACGCTGGTCAGAACTTGGGTTGCCCCGACTGCGTGAAGTACCAGAACGCGGAGCTGAACCAGACGACGGTCAAGAGCACGGCCAGCAGCCCACCGAGCACGGGCAGCACCCAGCCGGGCAGGCCGCGCAACCGCAAGGACAGCATCTTGGCCGCGAAGGCTCCGTAAAACAGGCATCCGGCGAGGGAATGAATGAAGGTGCGGGCCGTGTCGTCGGAAAACCCTGACGACCAGATGCACTGGAACGCGACCGGCAGCGTCAGCACGAACGCCACCACGCCCGGACCATCGGTGCAGCGGTACCGCCCAGGCCGGGGATGCCGCGACTCCGGGCAGTCGACCCCACATCGCCAGAGCACTGACCACCTGGATCACCAGGAAGACCATGGCCGCCGTGGTCAGCCAGGACTTCATCGCATACAACGCAGAGAAGCCAAATTTGCTGATCACGGCCCCGTCACCAGGGGAAACCCGGGCGTAGGCGGCCAGTACGGCGGCCACCCCGATGCCAAGGCCGGCCGCGGCGGCCAGTCCCCATCGGGCGCTCTGATTGACGGGCCCGGATTGAGTCGATGTCACGACAGCCTCCGCGTCTTGTCAATCGGGCAGCACCTGTAGTCGGACGTGCCGCGTTCTTGGAGTTCAGCACCGGCGACGTCGTCCCGCTTGGTGAGAAGTAGGCGAGGCGTGGCGTGGCGGGTCGTCGTCAACGGTGCGCTTGCGGTTGTGGTCGCGTCAAGATCATTTCGTGCAGTTCGCATGGTCGCGCACGGTGGGAACAGGGCGGCGGCCGGACGTCGAACCGACAGGGCCATCCCTGATAGTCGATGGGGTTCAGTATTTGGTCACACTTTAATAACAATTGATGACACGTGGTGACTGTTCCGTCACAAAGGGGCAACCTCCGCATGAAGAACCTTCGTCACGTCACCCCATTCGGGTGCAAAATGTCCTGTTGGAGGCTTTGTGCGAGCGAAAGCACTACTCGTCACCTGCATGGTCGCCGCGACCATGGTGGTCCCGGTCACCATGGCTGCGGCGGTCGACGACATCAACACCAAGAAGCTGCGAAACGCGGTCACCGTCACCGGGATCCTGCAGCACGAGCGGGTGTTGCAGCGGATCGCCAACCGCAACGACGGGACCCGAGCGTCCGGAACGCCCGGTTTCGAGGCCTCGGCGCAGTACGTCAAGTCCCAGCTCAGGTCGGCCGGCTACCGGGTCAGCGAGCAGGTGTTCGAGTTCCCGTTCTTCCAGGAGCTCGCGCCGGCCACCTTCGCTCAGGTCTCGCCGACGCCGACGACCTATGTCGTCGACACGATGGACTACTCCGGGAGTGGCGACGTCACCGGCCCGCTGGTCCCGACGAACGACATCGTCATCCCGCCCGCACCGGACCCCAGTTCGACGTCCGGATGCGAGCCGGGCGACTTCGCGCCTGCCTCGGCGGCGGTGCCGGCGGTCGCGCTGATCCAGCGCGGGACCTGCGCCTTCGCGGTCAAGGCGCAGAACGCCGAGGACGCCGGCTACGCCGCGGTCGCGATCTTCAACGAGGGCCAGCCCGGCCGCGACGATCTGCTGCTCGGGACGCTCGGCGCTCCGACCACGATTCCGGTCGTCGGCCTCGACTTCACGTCCGGCGCGGCACTGTACGCCGCCACTGCAGGCCGGCCCGGTGCAGGTGCACGTGCACGACCTCCACCTTCTCGGAGGTCCGCACGACCAAGAACGTCATCGCCGATTCCCGCAAGGGCAACCCGAACAAGGTCCTGGTCGTCGGCGCGCATCTGGACTCCGTGCTCGAAGGGCCCGGGATCAACGACAACGGCAGCGGCACCGCGACCATCCTGGAAACCGCCATCCAGATGTCGAAGCTGAAGATCGTGCCGCGGCAGCAGGTGCGCTTCGCCTTCTGGGGCGCCGAAGAATCGGGCCTGCTGGGGTCGACCCACTACGTCGACACGCTCAGTGACGCCAACCTGCAAAAGATCTACGCGAACCTGAACTTCGACATGCTGGGCTCGCCGAACTACGTTCGCTTCGTCTACGACGGTGACAGCTCGGAGGACCCGGACAACACCACCCGCCGGGATCGGCGCAGATCGAGACGCTGTTCAACGACTACTTCGGCAAGCAGGGTCTGGCGACCGAACCGACGGCCTTCGACGGTCGGTCCGACTACGGGCCGTTCATCGTGGCCGGAATCCCGGCCGGTGGGCTGTTCTCCGGCGCCGAGGACATCAAGACCGAAGCGAGGCCGCGATCTTCGGCGGCACCGCAGGCGTTGCCTACGACGTCTGCTACCACCAGGCCTGCGACACCATCAACAACTTGAGCACCAAGGCCCTGTTCGAGCTCGGCGACGCAGCCGCGCACTCGATCCAGACCCTGGCGCAGACCAAGGCGGCTTCTTCGAGGACGGCAGCCGGATCGCCGCCCGGCAGGCGGTTGCGACCAGAACCTTCGACTACCAGGGCAGTCAACTGGTGCGCTGAGCAGCACCTGCTCCCTCCACATCGAGGGCAGGCGCTCCGCCCATGTGCCCTTCCGCACCACCCAGCGGCCCGGCCGGACGTCCATTGTCCGGCCGGGCCGCTGGCGTTCCCGGCCTGGTCCTGGCCCCAGCCCGGCCCCTGCCCGGCCCCAGGTCACGGTGGACCATCCGACGGGAAGCGCCACGGCAGATGAGGCGCTGGTCACTCTCCGGTTCGGCCTGCGCGACGCACCGATCAGGCTGTCGTATCCTCCATAGAGCGAATTGCGACGTCCCCCGTGACGTCTGTGGGGTTGGCAAAAGGCATCGAGCTGGCGAATCACCGCGTGGGGTGCGGTGCGAACGAGCCGCTCGCGTAATCATGGTTGTGGGTGTCAACGTTCGGCCGTCCCGCGCGTCTTGCACGACACAAGGACGAATCGGTGGCCGACCGGGCCGACGCCTGCTGCTGATTGACCGGAGGACCACGATGAAGCTTCACCGTTCGAGGACGGCCCGTCGGGCAGCCATCGCAGTGCTGGTCGGCGGCGTCCTGGCCGTGACCGCCGCCTGCTCGGGCTCATCCTCTGGGCTGGCCGCGGTCCAGACCACCGGCGCAGTGAGCGAAGCAGGTGCGCCGGCTGCTGCCAGCCCGCCCGCAAGCGCATCCTCCGGCAGCAGCGCTCCCAGCTCGCCGTCGACGACCGTGGTGCCGCCGCCGGTGGCAGCGGTCAGCGAGTCGCCGGCCTTCGGCGGTGCGGACATCTCACCGGTGGCGCCGGTGACCATCTCGGTCAGCCGCGGCACCATCTCGCAGCTGTCGTTCACCAATCCGGAGGGCGCGGCCGTCAACGGCACGCTTTCCGCTGACCAGACGTCGTGGACGCTGGCCGAGCCGCTCGGCTACGGCCGCACGTACACCGTCAGCGGCTCCGCGGTCGGCACCGACGGCAAGCCGGTGGCGATCACCGGCACCTACACGACCGTCACGCCCGTCGACGAGATCACCACCTCGATCTCGCCCGGTGACGGCGACGTGGTCGGGGTCGCCGCGCCGGTCATCGTGCACTTCGGTTACGAGCCGGCGGACAAGGCGGCGATCGAGAAGAGTCTGAAGATCACCACCACCCCGCAGGTCGAGGGCGCGTGGGCGTGGATCAAGCACGACGGTGACAGCAATCCGTCCCTGGACTGGCGTCCGAAGGACTACTGGCCGTCCGGCACGGTCGTGCACGTCGAGTCGAACATCTACGGACTGGACTTCGGTGACGGGTACTACGGCGGCGACAACATCACCAGCGACTTCACCATCGGCCGCAACCAGGTGGTCAAGGCCGATGCCAACGCGCACAACATCGTGGTGCAGCAGGACGGCGTGACGGTGGCCAGCTACGACGCGTCCTACGGCAGCGGTGACGAGATCGGCGACCCGAACCGGGTCACCCGCTCCGGCATCCACGTGGTGATGGACAAGCAGCAAACCACCAAGATGAGCAACCCGGCCTACGGCTACGTGAACGTCACCGAGCACTGGGCCGTGCGGATCAGCGACAACGGCGAGTTCATCCACCAGAACCAGGGCACGGTCAACGACCAGGGTGTGGACAACGTCAGCCACGGCTGCATCAACCTGTCCGCATCCAGCGCCGAGGAGTACTACAACTCCGCGATCTACGGCGATCCCGGTCGAGGTGACCGGAACCAGCGTGCCGCTGTCTTCTCAGACGGTGACATCTACGACTGGGCGTACACCTGGGACGAGTGGCTGGCGAAGGGCACCCCCAGCAGCTGAGATGACCTGGTCCCGGTGCGCCCGTCAGGGACCAGAGCGGAATCCGTCAGGTGGCCGGTCGGCGAGCGGCTAGACTCTTCCACGCCGCCGCTGTAGCTCAGTCGGCAGAGCGTCTCACTCGTAATGAGAAGGTCTGGGGTTCGATTCCCCACAGCGGCTCCAGTCGCGAAGAACCCCCGTCGGACATCCGGCGGGGGTTCTTGCTGCGTGGATCGATTCGCCACTGATGCACCTTGGTTGGCCAAACGAACGTGTAACTTCGGCGAATCGCTCGTCGGCCCCGGTGCATGCCCGACCGACGCTGGGGTCAGGCCGACTCGCAGTCCGGATCGGCGCCCAGCGCCAACGAGTACCGCGGGTCCAACTTGGCCAGGATCGTCCGGCAGATGTCCTCGAAGTTCGCCAGCTGCTGCGGGCTGAGCGGGTCGAAGATGATCGAGCGAACGGTCTCGGCGTGGCTCGGCGCGACCTCGACCAGCCGGTCGAAGCCGGAGTCGGTGAGTTCCGCGATCTGCCCGCGGCGGTCGCCCGGTGCGGGGATCCGGCGCACCCACCCGGCCTCCTCGAGCCTGGCGATGGCGTGCGACACCCGCGATTGCGAGGCGCGCACCACCTCGGCGAGCTGGTTCATCCGCAAGCGAGCGACCGGGCGCCTCGGAGAGCATGGCCAGGATCAGGTAGTAGGCGTGCGGCATGCCGGCGGCCTGCTGCAGGTCGCGTTCGATGCGCTCGTTGAGCTGGCCGGACATCCGCAGGAACGCCCGCCAGACCAGCTGTTGTTCGTCGGAAAGCCAGGGTTCGTCGGGCACCCGGTGATTATCCCGCCCGGCCCGACGTTCGTTGGCATCGAGAACTTTTACTTGAACGCTCAACTAAACCGCGCTATGCTGGGGTCAGCAGCAACTCAGCTCCAGACACCGTGAATCGAGTCACCATGAGCGTGGATACCTTTGCCGCCGGCTCCCAGCCGTCGACCCGCATGCCGGTGCTCTACCTGTCGCACGGCGCGCCGCCGCTGGCCGACGACCCGACCTGGACCGCCGAACTGGCGGCCTGGAGCAGCGACCTGCCTCGTCCCAAGTCGATCCTGGTGGTCTCCGCGCACTGGGAATCCGCGCCGCTGACCGTCGGCGCCACCGAGCAGGTCCCGTTGACCTACGACTTCGGCGGGTTCCCGCAGCGCTACTACGAGGTCACCTACGACGCGCCGGGTGCGCCGGAACTGGCGATGGACGTTGCCCGGCTGCTGTCCCGCCCCGGCCAGGAGGTCTACCAGGACCCGAACCGCGGCCTCGACCACGGTGCGTATGTGCCGCTCGTCGAGATGTTCCCCGAGGCGGACGTGCCCGTGCTGCAGGTCTCCATGCCGACGCTGGATCCACGTGGGCTGTTCGAGATGGGACGCAAGCTCGCGCCGTTGCGCGACGACGGCGTGCTGATCATCGGTTCCGGGTTCACCACGCACAACCTGTCGCAGGCCAGGTTCGGCGACACCAGCGGCACCGGCCCGGTCTGGGGTCAGGAGTTCGACGCCTGGGCGAAGCAGGCCGTGGAATCCGGTGACGTGGACGCCGTGCTCGACTTCGAGCACCACGCGCCGGCCGCCCGGATCGCGCACCCGCGCACCGAGCACTTCGCGCCGCTGTTCGTCTCGATGGGCGCCACCGCCGACACCTGGTCGGACGCGCACAGCACGGTCGACGGCTTCTGGTACGGCATGGCCAAGCGGTCCTTCGAGATCAACTGACCTTGCGCGGCTCGCCGACCGGCCGCCTGGCCGGCCGGCGGGCGATGGCGACCCCGACCAGCGAGACCACCCCGCCGACCACGGCCAGCAGTGCAGGTACCTCGCCAAGGAAGATCCAACCCAGCAGGATGGCGATCGGCGGCACGGCGTAGGTGGTGGCGCCGAGCCGGCCGGCGTCGCTGCGGGTCAGCGCGTAGGCCCAGGTCAGGAACGCCGCGGCGGTGGGGACCACGCCCAGATAGACGATGCCCGCCGTCGCGCCCGACCGATGCCGTGCCCAGGTCGGCCAGCAATGACGGCAGGAACGGCAGGCAGCTGAGGGTGCCGATCAGGCAGGCCAGCCAGGTCACCTGCAGGCCGGGGATCCGGCGCAGCACGACCTTCTGCGCGACCACCGCGATGGCGTAGACGACCGCCGCCAGCAGCACCAGCAGGACTCCGCCGAGGTCGGCGTGCCCGGTGCCGGTGGCGACGCCGATGATCAGCGTCCCCGCGAAGGCCACCAGGCCGCCGATCACCAGCATCCTGGGGAAGCCCTCACCCAGCAGCAGACCGGCCAGCACCCCGATCATGATCGGGGCCAGTTGGATCAGCATGGCCGCGGTACCGGCGTCGACGTGTTGCTCGCCGGCGTTCAGTGCCACGTTGTAGACGCCGAACCAGAGCACCCCGATCAGCGCGACCAGGCTCCAGTCCCGCCGGTTCATCGGGACCCAGCGGCGGCCGATCAGCATCACCACGCTGAGGCAGACCGAGCCGATCGCCAACCGTCCGAGGCTCAGCGCGCCGGCCGAGAAGTCATGTCCGACAAATCGAATGACGACGAACGCCGACGCCCAGGCGACGACGGTGAACGTGGCCGCGAGCAGGACCCTGGCGGGCGCGCCGACCCGGCTCGATCCGGCGCAGGGGTGATGGTCGTTGGTTCAGAACTCATGCGCTCACTATCGTTCGCCGACACTGATAAGCACAAGCGCGTTGTTCTGCGGTGAATACCGCAGATCTCCTTACGCTTTCGACGCCAGGGGTGGGCCGCGTCGCAGCCGCGCCGCGCAGGTCGCAGACTGGGGCGGTGACCATTCCTACCCTCTGGCCGCAGGAAATAGCCGCGTTGCGGCGCGCCACGGACCTGGCCGACCTCGGTGCGGGCACGGTGCTGCCCAATCCGGTGGTCGGCTGCGTGCTGCTGGCGTCCGGCGGCTGGACCGTCGGCGAGGGGTATCACGAGCGTGCCGGCGGGCCGCACGCCGAGGTGGCGGCGATCGCCGCGGCGGGCGACTGGGCCCGCGGCGCGACGGCCGTGGTCACCCTCGAGCCGTGCAATCACACCGGACGAACGGGTCCCTGCACCGAGGCGTTGCTGGCCGCCGGTGTCGTGCGGGTGGTGGTCGCGGTCCGGGATCCCTGGCATACCGCGTCCGGCGGCATCGAACGCCTGCGACAGGCCGGCATCGAGGTCGTCGAGGCGGCGCTCGTCGAGTACCGCGGAGGCCGGCGAGGCCGTCGCGGCCGCCGAGGACGTCAACCGGGTCTGGCTCACCACCACCCGGCAGCGTCGACCGTTCGTCACCTGGAAGGCGGGCATGACGATCGACGGCCGGGTGGCGGCCGCGGACGGCACCAGCCGGTGGATCACCTCCGCAGCAGTCCCGGGCCGACGTGCACGCGCTGCGGGCCAGGGTGGACACCATGATGGTCGGCGTCGGCACCGTCCTGGCCGACGATCCGCAGCTCACCGTCCGGGACTCGAGTGGAGCCGTCGTCGGTCCGCAGCCGTTACGGGTCGTCGTCGACTCCCACGGCCGCACCCCGGCCGGGGCAAGGGTTCTCGACGGCGCGGCCGCCACCTGGCTGGCGACGGCCGCCGAGCTGGGCGCGAGATCCGACGGCCGGGTCGATCTGTGCGCGGTGCTCGACCGGCTGCAGCAACGCGGGCAGCGGCACGTGTTGCTCGAGGGTGGTCCGACGCTGGCGACGGCGTTCCTGGACGCCGGCCTGGTCGACGAGGCGATCGTCTACGTCGCGCCGACGCTGCTCGGCGCCGGTCGGTCGGCGCTCGACGGCGGTGCGGTCGGCACCCTGCCGGACGCGCACCGCGCCGAGCTGCGGGAGGTCGCCCGGCTCGGTCCCGACGTGCGGCTGCGGTACGCGCTGCGCTGAGCGGGACTCTCCGCTCGCGGGCGATGAGCACGGCGGGCAGCATTGCCGGCATGGCCGTGTCGATGATGAAGCAGATGATGGCGGCGCTGCCGCAGTTGCGCTACCAGCCGACCAGCAAGCGGGTGCAGGTGCGGCTGGGCGACGCGGTCGTCGCGGACACCACCAGGGCTGTGCTGATCTGGGAACCGATGCGGATCGTGCCGTCCTACGCCGTGCCGGAGGCCGACTTCACGGCCGCGCTGCAACCGGCGCCGCCAGCAGGCCGAGCCGGAGTACCGGAGCGTCGGCTTCGGCCAGGACCCGGCCAGGCTGCTCGACCCGAGCGTGCCGTTCGCCGTGCACACCGCCGACGGCGAACCGCTGACGGTGCACACCGCGAACGGGACGCGGGCAGGCGCCGGCTTCCGGCTGCACGACGCCGATCTCGCCGGCTATGTCGAGCTGGACTTCGACGCCTTCGACTGGTGGGAGGAGGACGAGCCGATCGTCGGGCACCCGCGGGACCCGTTCCACCGCATCGACATCCGGCAGAGCTCCCGACGGGTCCGGCTGGAACACGACGGCGTCGTGCTGGCCGACTCCGATCGCGGTCGGTGGCTGTTCGAGGGCACCTTCCCGATGGTGCGGTACTACCTGCCGCCGGGTGACGTCCGGGTGGAACTGCGGCCGAGCGACCTGCACACCACCTGCGCCTACAAGGGTCACGCCACCCACTACACCGCCGTCCTCGGCGACCAGGAGCTGGCGAACATCGCCTGGAGCTACGCCGAGCCGCTGCCCGACGCGGCCGAGGTCGCCGGCCTGGTCTGCTTCTATCAGGAGCGGCTGGACCTGCTGGTCGACGGCCAACCCGTCGAGCGGGTGCGCACCCCCTGGTCGGCCAAGTAGCGAGAGCCGCTCGGCCGCCCCGTCGTCAGGGTGCCGGTCGCCGACACCTGGGTCAGGCTCAGTGCTCTCACATGATCGACTCACCCGGCGGAAATACGGTTGCCCACGATAACGATTGGTGAGCGCGGGTTCGGGAGCAACGGCCCGGTCGTGCACCTTCGGTGGTCGACCGGGAGGGCCCGTGCGCTCGCTCCAACGAATGCCCGTGCGGTCGCTGCGACGGATAGTTGTGGTCGGCATCCTGGTTGTGCTGCTGGCCTTCGTCGCGGCCGATCCGGCGGCCGCGGAGTCCCGGTCGACACCGTCGACGGCGCAGGCGACGACCGGGTCCGCCCAGGCGGCCCTGACCCCGGCCGCCGCGGTGAACCAGGCCGTTGCGGACGCCGCCGGGCGATCCGTGACGTCGTTCGTCAGCGTCGTCGACCGCAGCACCGGTGCGGTGCTGGCTCAGACGCCGAACGCGAACACCCAGGTCGCCTCGGAGTCGATCATGAAGCTGCTGCTGGCCGCGTACTACCTCATCTCGGCCGGCGGCTACACCCAGACGCCGGCCGCGCGGCTGACCCAGTTGAGCTACATGCTCCGCTACTCCGATGACGACACCGCGACCGCGCTGTTCACCCCGGCCGCGATCCCCGCCATCGCGGCCCGCTACGGACTGACCAACACGAGCAACGCCACCGACGATCCTGGGCACTGGGGCGCGGCGCGGATCACCGCCGCCGACATGACCCGGTTCCTGTATCAGGCGTCGGTCGATCCCGAGGTCGGCCCGTGGCTGTTGCCGGTGATGGCGCAGACCGCCGCCACCGGCACCGGCGAGGACAGCGACTTCAGCCAGGCCTTCGGGCTCAACGCCATCAACGGCACGCACGGCTCCAAGCAGGGCTGGGGGTGTGACAGCTATTGGACCGTTCCGCACTGCGTGATCAGCTCCGTCGGCTACACCGCGGGCGCCTTCGTGGCGATCCTGCAGCTGGGCGACGGCTACCCGGATCCGATGCGCGCGCACCGCCACCGATGCGGCCACCGTGATCGCGCGGGCCACCACGGCCGTGCTGCCCGTCGGCAGTCTGGACGGGGTGACGAGCCCGGCCCCGGACACCCTTGCCGTCTCCGGCTGGGCCGCCGACCCGGCCGCGCCCGGCGCCCCGGTCAGCGTGCAGGTCATCGTCACCGGGCCCAACGGCCGGAAGGAATTCGACGGCCTCAGCACCGGCGGACCGCGTCCCGACGTGGCGGCGGCCACACCGTGGGCGGGTGCCGCGACCGGATTCTCGGTCGACGTCCAGCCCCAGGGTGCCGGCAGCAACCAGGTCTGCGTCAACGCGGTGCCGGCCACCTCCGGATCCGGCCCGCAATCGGTGGGCTGTCAAACGGTGTCGGTCAGCAACCTGGTCGGCGCGGTGGACGCCGCAGAGGTGCTGGACGACCAGATCGTGGTCTCCGGGTGGGCGGCCAACCCCGGCAACCCGGGGGAGCAGGTGCAGGTCCAGCTGACCGACACCGGCCCCCGCGGCGCCGTCACCCTGCCCGGATCACCGGCCGGTGACGACGGACCGGTGACGACCGCGGGCGATCCCGACTACGGGGGCGATCACGGCTTCGTGACCACCGCACCGTTGACCGAGCCAGGGCAGCACACCCTGTGCGCCACCGCGAGCAGCGCCGATGCCGCGGTGGCCGGCGTCGCCGGCGACCAGCAACTGGGCTGCCAGACCGTGACCGTCCCGCTGGCCGACGACGTTGGCTGGCTGGACCCGATCCGGACCGCCGGCGGCGCGATCATGGTCTCCGGTTGGGCGCAGGACCCGAGCGACTCGGCCGGGCACCTGCAGATCCAGCTGAATGAGAACGCCGGCGCGGTCACCCAGCCGTATCCGGCTGCCGTCGCTGACCTGGACCGCCCGGACTTCGCCGCCGAGGTCGAGGCCGATACGTCCGATCATGGTTACGCCGCAACGATTCCCCTGGCCGCGGACGTGAGCACCGTGTGCGTGTTCGCGGTGGCCGGGATCGGCGAGGGCGGCGCGACGCACGATGCGCTCCTGGGCTGCCAGGCCGTCACGAGCGCTCAAACCCCGGTTGGCTAGGCCTCGCCGGCCACCCGCTTCGCCAGCTCGAGGGTGGACTCGCCGAACAGGACCAGGGTGACGGCGGCAACTGTCGTGTCGGCCGATCGGATGGCCTGGAGCGCTTGCCGGACCGCGTCGTCCTTGGGCCAGCGGTAGACGCCGCTGGAGATCAACGGAAAGGCGACGGTGCTGGCCCCGAGTTCGTCGGCGAGCGCGAGACTAGTGGTGTAGCAGGATCGGAGCAGTGGGGATTTGTCCTTTGTCTTCGCCCAGGTCGGGCCCACGGTGTGGATCACCCACCGCGCGGGGAGTCGACCCGCCGTGGTGGCCACCGATTCACCGGTCGGCAGCCCGTCCGGGTACCGCTCCGCGCGAATGCGTTTGCATTCTTCGAGAATTGCCTTGCCGCCGGCTCGATGAATCGCGCCGTCCACGCCGCCGCCGCCGAGCAACGTGTGGTTGGCCGCGTTGACGATGGCATCGACCTGCTGGGTGGTGATGTCGCCCGCGATGAGGTCGATTTTCATGACGATCTACTTGCCCGCCTTTCGCCGCCGTGAAACGCACCCCCAACGATGCCGGCCGTCCAACGGCGGACGGCCTGCCGCCCGGCGAGGGTGCGTTCCTGGCGTGCTCGTTCTGGCTTGCCGACAACTATTCGCTGGTCGGTCTGCACGAGGAGGCGACCGAGGTGTTCGAACGCCTGCCTGCCCGGCGCAACGACCTCGGCCTGATCTCCGAGGAGTACGACCCGCGATCCGGGCGACTCGTCGGTAACTTCCCACAGGCGTTCAGTCATGTGCCGCTGATCAACACTGCGCGTAATCTCTCCGCGGGTGGTGGTCCGTCACACCAACGTGAGAAGACCACCGAGGCGGGCCAGCAATCCGTCGAGCAGCGATAAGACCAGGGTCCTGACAGTCGCCGGGATCACCACCGCCGCGAGCCGCGGCCGGCAACGGGAGAGACGCACGATGCAACTGGGAATGATCGGACTTGGCCGGATGGGCGCCAACATCGTGCGGCGCCTGATGCGGGACGGCCACGACTGCGTGGTGTACGACGTATTCCCGGACTCGATCAAGAAACTCGAAGCCGAGGGGGCCGTCGGCGCGCCCACGCTGGAGGAGTTCGTCGGGAAGCTCACCAAGCCGCGGGTGGCCTGGGTGATGATCCCGGCGGGGCTGACCGGGCAGACCGTTGAGCAGTTGGCCGGGCTGCTCGACGAGGGCGACATCGTCATCGACGGTGGCAACTCGAATTACCGTGACGACGTCCGGCGGGCCAAAGCGCTCCGCGAGAAGGGCATCCACTATGTCGACATCGGCACCAGCGGCGGGGTTTTCGGACTCGAGCGCGGGTACTGCCTGATGGTCGGCGGCGACGATTCCGCGTTCGAGATCATCGAGCCGGTGCTGAAGACGATCGCCCCAGGTCCTGGCACCATCGACCGCACCCCGGGCCGCGAAGGCGACCTGAGCCCGGAGGAGCGTGGTTACCTGCATTGCGGCCCCGCCGGTGCCGGGCATTTCGTCAAGATGGTCCACAACGGCATCGAGTACGGCATCATGGCGGCCTTTGCCGAGGGGCTCAACATTCTGGACAACGCCGACGCCGGCATTCGGTCGGCCGAGCATTCCGCCGAGGTCGCGCCGTTGGAGGAGCCGGAGTACTACCAGTTCAATATCGACACCCGCAAGGTGACCGAGTTGTGGCGCCGCGGGTCGGTGGTGTCCTCCTGGTTGCTCGACCTGACCGCGGCGGCCCTGGAGTCCGACCCGACCCTGGCCGGTCTTGCCGGCCGGGTGTCCGACTCCGGGGAAGGCCGCTGGACGGTGAAGGCGGCCATCGACATCGGGGTGCCCGCGCCGGTGTTGTCCGCCGCCCTGTTCGAGCGGTTCGCCTCTCGCGGCGAGGACCACTTCGCCAACCAGGTGCTGTCTGCGATGCGACAGCAGTTCGGCGGCCACCAAGAACTGCCCGCCGGGGACAGCCTGGAAACCGGCGCCGCCACCGCTGATCACGGCCGCGGCCAATCCTGACGGCAGCCGACCTCAACCCGCGGAATTCCCTGCGCGGGTTGAGGTCAACGTCGCTGGCTGATGTCAGGCTCGGCCGGTCGCCTGCGGTGAAGTCGACAGGCGCCGTTCACTACAGAGGTTGTGTCTGTTTGAATTTGCCGGACATAGCCTAATTCGCGGCCTGTTGCACGGTTTCCTTGGCGTCCGCGGCGTGGTCTTTGACGTCAGCAGCGGCCGAGGTGGCGTCGTCACGGACGGTGCCGGCGGCGTCGGCAGCGGTGTTCTTGACCTCTTCCAGCGCTTGTTGCGCCGGGTCCTGCAGGTTGCCGGCGATTTCTTTTGCGGTGTCCGTGAGATCGTCGACCATGGGTTGCGCCGTGTCCTTCACCGCCTGCGCGGCCTGCTGCTCGGCCCGGCTCGCGGGCAGCAGCGAGGACACCAAAAGACCGGCGCCGAAGGCGATCAGGCCGGCGGCGATGGGCGAGCCCTGGGCCTTGCGGGCGACCGCGTTGGGCGCATCGGACACCGCGTCCCCCACGTTGCCGGCGACTCGCTGCCCGGTGTCGGCCGCGTCGGAAGCGCTGCCCAGCACCGCCTCCTTCACCGAGACTGCTGCCCCGCGGACTCGCCCGGCCTGGCGTTTGGCGATGCTGCCGGGGTTGACCTTGTCACCGAGGGCGTTGACGTTGTCGCTCAGTTCGGTGCGGGTACGAGCTATTTCTCGGCGGATCTGTTCTGGGTCATTACTCATGATTCGTCCTCATTTTTTTGTGATGGCGACGCTGATTGCGGGTTTATTGGTGATACGGCAAGCGGGCGCGGCTATTCGTTACCTTTGAGCGCGTCCGGGATCCTTTTCACGGTGTCCGCCGTCTTGGGCAAACCGCGGATCGATCGTAGGGAGCTGCGGCCGGCGGCCGCGAGGACAGCGCCGGCGATGCCCCAGATGACCGCCACGATCACCGCGGACCAACCCAAACCGGTGCCGGCGCCGATCGCCCACCAGAGCGCTACGGAGGCGAAGAGCAGCACGAAATATCCGGCGACGGCGGCGCCGCCAAGCATGCCGGCACCCTTTCCGGCCCGGGTCGCCGATTGCCGCAATTCGGCCTTGGCCAGTTCCAGTTCCTGCCGCATCAGGGTCGACAGGTCTTCGGTGACCTCGGCGATCAGATCGCCAAGGGACCGGTCGCCGATCGCACCGGGTGGCGGCGGCCCCACGTCTGTCGGGCTGCTCACGGCGCGACCACCCCGAGCGACCCGTCGAGCGTTCCGGTGCCACCGTTATCGGCAATCGGCATGGTTGCCGGGGAAAGCCGGTCGGCGGCCGGCGGCGCGACCGGAGGTGCCGGGCTCGGGTAGTAACCCGTTACTCCGGAGGGTCTTCCATTTGCCAACGCCTGCTGGTCGGCGGTGACCTGGTGCGGCGAGGTGGGCGCCGCGGACGGGGCATTCTCGTCGGTGGGAGCGGTGAGACCGCGGGTCAACCGGCCGGCGAGGACCCCGGCGCCGAGTGCGATGGCGAGGTAGGTGCCAGGCTTCTTGCGGGCGAAGGACCGTACCTCCTCGAGCAGGCTGCCCGGGTCACGGTCGGCAAGCCATCCTGCGGTTTGCCGGGCCCTGTCCGCGGCCTGGCGCGCGAGGTCGGTCGCGACCCCATCCTGCTCGGAATTCCTGGCCATACCGGACAGTTCGTCGGCCAGCGCATGCAGTCCGTCGGACACCCGCTGCTGGGTGGCGGCAGCCTGTTCGGTCAGTTCGGACTGCGCCTGCGCGAGTAGCTGTTTGGCCTGGTGCTTTGCTTCGGCGGTGACCTGGCCGGCTTGTTCTTTCACCGTGTCGGTGACCTGAACGCCGGCCTGCTTTGCGGTGTCCGCCACGTCCGCTGCCTGCTGCTTGGCGACCTCTGTCGTGGAGTTCTCGCCATCGGCGGAGGAAAGGCCACCGATCCCGGCGGTCGGTGAGGTGATGGGGGTGTCGACTGGGGCGATGTCCTCGTCGCCCAGGATGCGTCGCACGGTGTCGCCCACGTCCTGTCGGGTGGCGGGCGCGCCTGCGAACACCGGGTTGGTGGGAGATTGTGGTGGTGAGCGGAATCCTTCGGTCATGATCAGCCTTTCTGGTGATGGCATCTGGTGCCGGAACTTTGGTGGCGGGTTGCCGCCCGCCGGATCGGTTGCGCTGGGCAGGAGTGAACGAGAATTGACCGCGAGGGCCTGCCGGAATTCGGGCACGTTCGGAACGGTGTGCGTCGCGCGCGGACGTTGCAACGCTCGGAAAGCCGTGCGAGTCCTCGAGATATCCGCGGAGCGACGGCTCCGCGCCAGGTGTGGCGACCCACTCTGTATGAGGCCGATCTTACTCTGTAAACAGAAGCACACCAGCCAGAGTTTTACAAGGTAAGAATGTGGCCAGATTCGTGTTTATTTTTGACTTCCCGGGGAACAGGACGAGCTCGACAGGCGTGCGGATCTCGATGCCGTAGGGACCCCGGGCAAAGTCCAAGAAGTCGGTGTGCGGCAGGTTTGGGCCTCGCACGATGCGGGAAAAGGACACCCGCGTCTAGCGGAAGGGGAACAAGACTCTTCCCGAGAGGCGCCCGATGCACACCCGGAGCACGCCGGCCCGGGTGTGCCGCTCGGGATGAGAGCCAGCGGCATGCAGGTGCTTTCGCGCAGGACCACCGATGCCGGCGTCGCGGGCCGCGGTTGGGGGTAGTCGATCAGCCGTCGATCCCGGTCCCGGCGTGGGACGCAGCGACGGTGTTGAATTCCTGCACTTCTGCAGTCGCCGGACGGTGGCGTAGTTGTACATGAAAATGGTAGATATTCCGATTGCCATTCTCGGCGACGTCAATCGCCAAGCTCGACGTCAACGTTCCGCGCGAGCCTTGGCCGATGCCCGATCGTTGGCCTTCTGCAGCGCCGTGACCAGTTCGTCCTTGCTCATCTTCGACCGGCCCGGAACGGCCAGCCGAGTGGCCAGCTCGTAGAGATGTTTCTTGGAGGCGTTGGCGTCGACTCCGCCGGCCGTCGGCCTCGATGTGTTCTTGCCGCCTTCGGCCTGTGCATCGGAGGGCCCGTACTGCTCCTTGGGCTCCCAGTGGTCGCCGACCTTCTCGTGGGTGTGCTTCAGCGAGGCGAACGCCACCTGATGCGCGCGCTGTTCGTCACCGTCGTACTGGTCGATGGCCGAGTCGTACGTCTCCGCGAAGGTCTGCCGCGCCTTCGCTCCCGACCGCTGCAACGTGCTGGGCAGCTCATCGGTGATGGCTTTGCCACTCTTCGTCGTCTTGGGCATTCGGTACCTCCTTCAGGTGGAGGACAGATACCCCACTGAACCGCTGGTCAACCGCGCAAACGGGGACCAACTGACGCAACCCTCCGCCGGACCGGCCGATGAGATGGCGACGCGGTGATCCTGCGATTCGGGCGGTGTTTCGTCGCGGGATTCCGGGGGCACCATTCGGCCAACACACCCACCACCCGCACCGGGTGCCCACAACGGCTCGAGGTCAATCAATGAAAATCGGGTACTTCCTTTCGTCCGAAGAGGCCAGGCCGGCCGATTTGGTCAAGCAGGCCGAGCTGGCCGAGCAGGCAGGCTTCGACGCGCTGTGGATATCGGACCATTACCACCCGTGGAATGACCAGCAGGGCCAAAGCCCCTTCGTCTGGTCTGTCATCGGTGCGCTGTCGCAGGTGACGTCGCTCCCCGTGACCACGGCGGTGACCTGCCCAACCGTACGTACGCACCCTGCCGTCATCGCGCAGGCGGCCGCGACCGCCGCCGCGATGCTGCCCGGCGGGTTCCAATTCGGGGTCGGCAGCGGGGAGGCGTTGAACGAACACATCACCGGCGCGAGGTGGCCAACGGCGGAGGTTCGGTTGGACATGCTGGAGGAGGCGATCGAGGTCATTCGGGCGCTGTGGACGGGGGAGTCGGTCCACCATCATGGCGAGCACTACACGGTGGAGGACGCGCGGATCTACACCCTGCCCAGCACTCCGCCACCGATCTACGTCTCCGGGTTCGGTCCCAAGGCAGTCGATGTGGCGGCCCGGATCGGCGATGGCTTCGTCTGTACGAAGCCGGACGCCGACTTGGTCACCAGGTTCAGAGAGAACGGTGGCGGGGACAAGACCGCGCAGGCCGGGTTCAAGGTGTGCTGGTCGCGGGACCGGGAGACCGCGATCGACACCGCGTTCCGGTTGTGGCCCAATGCCGGCGTGCCAGGTGAACTGTCCCAAGTGTTGCCGAGCCCCCAGCATTTCGAACAGGCCGCACAACTGGTGACCAGGCAGATGACCGCGGAATCCACCGCATTCGGCGACGATCCGGATGAACACGTACAAGCTTTCGCCCCATTTGTCGACGCCGGCTTCGACGAGATCTTCGTGTCCCAGATGGGTGCCCATTTGCCCGACACGAACGCGGAGGGATTCTTCGAGTTCTATGCCAACAAGGTGCTACCGCGACTCCGCGACGCCCGCTCCTGATCCCTTCCCGTGAAACCATCCGTCGGCCTAGTCGCCTGCGACGAAGTCGTCAGGCGCCATTCGATACAGAGGTCGTGTCCGGCCGCATTTGCCAGACACGACCTAACCGGTCCAACCACGTTCGACATGTTCCGTGGTGAGCATGCTGTGAACTGATCCCGGGCCGGACCGCGCGTGTGCTACCCGATTCCCATGGCGACGTACTTGGCGGCCAGGATGTGGCTGCGCATGGCCGACTCGGCGAGTTCTGCGTCGCCGTGGGCGATGGACGTCAGGATGTCCCGATGTTGCAGCACGCTGCGCCGGCGGTCGTCGTCGGAGTATCGGGACACTGCCTGGGTGACCATCGGACCGGACGAGATGACGTCCAGCAGATTCGTCAGGCGGGGACTGCCGGACGCGGCCAGAATGGCCGCGTGGAATTCGTTGTTGCAGCGAACGGTCTCGTCGTGACCGGGTACCGCGGATTCGATGGCCCGCTCGTACAGCTCGCCCAACCGGCGAATGTGCGACACCTGATCGCGGGTCGCGGCTCTCGCGGCCAGCGCCGCGCCGTGACCCTCCAGCAGTGCACGCAACCGGTACACCTCGTCGATGTCCGCCGGCGTCCAGCTGATCACCCGCGCCCCACGGTTCGGCACCATCTCGACGACGCCCTCGGTGGCGAGCATCCGCAGCGCCTCCCGGTCTGCGCGTTGCAGGCCCGTAGTCGGACAGGTCGAGGCCAGGTCGTCGACGCCTCCATCTTCGAGTCCGTGCTGGCCATCACCGAGGGTCTTGTTCCCGAGTGGCACGTGGCCCGGCTGCAGCGCGAGCGCAGCGGACCGACCCTGCCCGGCATCGCGCCGAGCAACGTGTATCCGACCACCGACGGGCACGTGCTGATCGCCGCCAACCAGGACAGCGTGTTCCGGCGACTCACAGCCGTCATGGAGCGGCCCGAGATCGCCGACGACCCCAGGTATGTCGACCACCGGGCGCGTGGGCAGAACATGGCGCACCTGGACCATGTGATCGGGGTGTGGACACAGCAATTCAGCTCGGCCGAACTGCTGGAGAAGCTGCACGCCGGCGGCGTGCCATCCGGCCTGGTGTACGAGCCGGCCGACATGATCGCCGACCCGCACTTCCAGGCCCGGCGGTCACTGGTGGAAGTGCCGGACGACGATCACGGCAGCATCGTCATGCCCGCCGTCGCACCCCGCCTCTCCGAGACGCCCGGCCGCGTCCGCTGGCGCGGCCCGCTGCTCGGTCAGCACACCGACGACGTGCTCACCTCCGCCGGACTGACCGCCGACGACATCACCAAGTTGCACGAGACCGGCGTCATCTGACGCCCGAGACACACCCAGCCCGCCCACCCACGCGAAACCCGTCCACCCCACCCCACTGAAGACCAGGAGCAACGATGACCACCGCCACCTTCTCACCCGTCGACATAGCCGCCGACCTGGACACCGCCCTCGACCGATTGGAACGCGGGCTCCGCGCCATCGGCGACGGTGACCTGCACCGCGCCCACCGCGACGGCGGATGGTCCGTCGCCGAGGTGGTTTCGCACATCAACGTGTGCACCCTGATCTGGCTGGGTGACCTGCAGCGGCTCACCAACGACCCGGAGCTGCGGTTCTTCTTCCGCGAGGAGATCGGCCACGACGCGCACGGCTACCCGCCGCCGACCACCGAGATCGCGGCCCGGCAGATCGCCAGCACCCGGCGGACCCTGGCCACCTGCCTGCCGGCCTTGGACCCGGGGCTGTTCGACCGCGAGGTGGAGATCCCCGACCTCGGCACGATGACCGTCGCCGAGTGGACCCCGATCATCACCGGCCACCTCAGCTCGCACGTCGACCAGGCATTCGGCATCATGACCGACCGCGAGTTCGCCCCCGAAGGACTGTGACAAGGAAGGGATTTGAACCATGCGCGCCGCCGTGCTGACCGGCATCGGTCAGGTCCGGATCGAGGACCGCCCCGAACCCACCGCGCCGCCCGGCTGGGTGGTCGTCCGCGTCGAGTCCGCGTCGCTGTGCGGTACCGACAGCCATCAGTACGACGGACGCATCGACACCCCGTTTCCCCGGGTCCCGGGCCACGACTTCGCCGGCCGGGTGGACAGCGTCGGCGACGGTGTCGACGAGAAGCTGATCGGGCTCCCGGTCGCCGTCAAACCGTCGCTGCCGTGCGGGGAATGCGCCGACTGCTCGGCCGGCAAACTCGCCGACTGCAAGCGCAAGAAGCTGATCGGGCTGTGGTCGGACGGCTGCCTGACCGAGAAGGTCGCCGTACCGCAGGTGAACCTGGTGCCCCGCGGCGAGGATGTCCAGGCCTGGCAGGCGTCGCTGCTGGAACCACTCGCGGTCGGCCTGAACACCGTCGACCGGCTGCGGATCGTGCTCGGCGAGACGGTGGTCGTGCTCGGCCAGGGCCCGATCGGTCTGGCGCTGACCCGGCTGGTGGCGCTGTCCGGGGCCGGCCGGCTGATCGTCACCGACGCCCGTGACGACCCGTTTGCCGTCTCGAAGGCCTACGGCGCCTCCGAGTGCATCAACGTCCGGAACACCGATCCGAAGCAGGCCATTCTCGACCTCACCGACGGCATCGGCGCCGACATCGTGATCGAGACGTCCGGCTTCCCGACGTCGTCGGCCATGGTGCTGGACCTGGTGCGGAAGGAGGGCAAGGTCGCGCACATCGGCTGGGCCAACGACCTGCCGCCGCTGCCGGTGATCCCGATCATGGCCAAGACCCTGACCATCTTCGGCATCGGCGGTAACGGCGGCCGTGGTCAGTACGAGCGCAGCCTGGAACTGGTGCGTACCGGCCGGGTGGACCTGGCACCGATGGTCACCCACCGGTTCTCGTTGGACGACATCGGCGAGGCCTTCGAGACGGCAGCGTCGAAGGCCGGCGGCTCGATCAAGGTCATTGTCGAGCCTTGATGATCATCAGGACAGGCACGATCAGGTCAGCCAGAGGCTCGCTTGTACGGGTCCGGCGGGAACCAGCCGTGCTCGATGATCTGCTGGGACCAGTCGTTGAGGGTGTCCAGCAGGCCGGGCAGGTCATCGCCCAGCGCGTCGACCACCGGCCGCATCAACGAGTCGGTGATGCTCTCGATCCGATCCCGCATAGTGCGGCCGTTCTCGCTCAGGTCGTTCCCGTCGATCAGCCCGCGGGCCCGCAGCCGATCGGTCGCCGCTGCCATTGCCTCCGGCGACCAGCCGCGGCTGCCGGCGTAGGACATCGGATCCCAGCCCACCTGCATCTCGGTGAGCAGGTTCGCCTCCAGCCCGTCCAGCCCGTACGCCACATAGGCGGCGATGTGCCCGTCGCCGCGGTACTCCCGCAGGATGGAGCAGGCGTGCCACAGCCTGCCCCAACTCTCGTCCGGCCAGTCGAGCGACAGCAGCCCGGCCGACATCGCCCGTCCGGACGTGGTGTGGATCGCCTCGATACCGCACCGCAGGAGGGTCACCACACCATCCAGATCGTCCGGCTTGCCGAGCACCTCCTGCAAGGCAGTGACCGCGCCGGACTCCTTGGCCGAGCGGATGTCGGCCAGCGTGCAGACCGCCCGGCCGGAGTCGTACAGGCTGGCGATCAGGCCCGGCTCGAAGCCGCCGAAGGCCGCGGCGGCGACCGCGCCCTCGGGTTCGCCGAGGACGCAGGACCGGCCCCAGACGTAGCCCTGCAGGAAGTCGAGCCCGCGGTGCTCGTATGCCTTGTAGGCAGGTTCGCTCCAGAAGCAGATGGTGGCGATCGGTTCGATCGCGTCCCGCAGGCGGCGGGCGGGCGTGTCGGCCCAGTGGCTCACTCGTGGCGGCGGCGCGTCCGCCGCCCGGGGCTGGAAGAAGGCAACTCGGGCCTCGGCGTAATCCATGCCGGAGATTGTGCGCCGGCATCGCGCGCGCGGACACTCGAAACCGTAGGCCGCGCACGGAGAGGACAACGATGACCGATTTGCCCACCCGTGTCGACATCCGCGAGGTCGGGCCGCGGGACGGCCTGCAGATCGAGACCCCGATCAGCACCGAGCGAGAAGATCCGGCTGGTCAACGCCCTGGTCGCCACCGGGGTGCGACGGATCGAGGCGACCGCGTTCGTCTCGCCGCGGGCCGTCCCGGCGATGGCCGACGCCGAGCAGGTCGCCGAGTACGTGCGGTCGATCCCCGGCATCGAATGGTCCGGCCTGGTCGCCTCGCCGGGCGGCGCGAAGCGGGCCATCGACAGCGGGCTGCGGACCATCGAGTACGTCGTGTCCGCCGCCGACGGGCACAGCCAGGCGAACGCCCGCCGGTCCACCCAGGAGGCGCTGGACGCGGTCGCCGAGGTCGGCCGGATCGTGCACGACGCCGGCGGCCGGCTCGAGGTGATCATCGCGACCGCCTGGGACTGCCCGTTCGACGGACCGACCGACCCGCAGCGGACCGCGTCCATCGCCGCGCGAGCCCTGGAGCTGGGCGCCGACCAGCTCTGCTTCGGCGACACCATCGGCACCACCACCCCGGTGCGGGTCTGGCGGCTGTTCGAAGCGGTCCGGGCGGCCATCGGCGGTGCGCCCGGTGCGGACCCGGTGCCGTTGGGCGCGCACTTCCACAACTCCCGGGGCACCGGCATCGCCAGCGCGTTCGCCGCGGTGCAGGCCGGAGTGACCCAGCTGGACGCCTCGGTCGGCGGGCTGGGTGGCTGCCCGTTCGCGCCGGGGGCCAGCGGCAACATCGCCACCGAGGAGCTGGTGTACCTGCTCGACGACGCCGGGATCAGCACCGGGGTCGACCTGGCTGCGGTGCTCCAGGCGGCCGCGGTGGCCACCGAACTCGTCGGACATCCCTTGGAGAGCAACCTGTTCCGCGCCGGCGGCCGGAATCGACCGCGGGCCGCCCAGCCTGCCGTCGCCGGGTAGCACTGCGACGGCGTCGCGAATACCCGAGAAAGTTAGTCGCGAATACCCGAGAAAGTTCATCAGCGCTGCTGACCACCAACCCGACCGCGGAGAGGACCACACCATGACCGGCACCATCACCGACCTCGAGACGTTCAAACTGTTCATCAACGGCAAGAGCGTCGACGCCATCTCGGGAAAGACCTTCAGGTCCCAGAATCCCTACACCGGCCAGCCGTGGGCGATCATCGCCGACGGCGGACCGGAAGACATCGACCTGGCGGTGGACGCCGCCCGCGCCGCGTTCAACGGAGAATGGGGACGCAAGAGCGGTTTCGAACGCGCGGCGATCATGCGCAACATCGCCACCGCGATCACCGCCAACGCCGAACGCCTTGCCCTGCTGGAGGTCCGCGACTCCGGCAAGCTGATGCGCGAGATGCTGGGACAGCTCAACGCGCTCGGCACCTGGTACAGCTATTTCAGCGGGCTGGCGGACAAGATCGAGGGCAAGACCGTGCCGGCCCTGGCGCCGCAGACATACTTCGGCTACACCATCCGCGAGCCCGTCGGCGTGGTCGGCGCGATCACCCCGTGGAACAGCCCGCTGCTGTTGCTCACCTTCAAGCTGGCTCCGCTGCTGGCGGCCGGCTGCACCTGCGTGGTCAAGCCGTCCGAACATTCACCCGCGTCCACCGTCGCGTTCGCCGAGATCCTCAGCGAGGCAGGACTTCCCGCCGGCGTGTTCAACGTCGTCACCGGGTGGGACCGGTCCACCGGTGAGGCACTGGCCGCGCACAAGGGGGTGGACAAGGTCGCCTTCACCGGGTCAACCGCCACCGGCGCCAAGGTCGCCCAGGCCGCGGTCGCCAACATCAACAAGATCACCCTGGAGCTCGGCGGCAAGTCCCCGCAGGTGGTGTTCGACGACGCCGACCTGGATGCCGCCGCCAACGGCCTGGTCGCCGGGGTCTTCGCGGCCACCGGGCAGACCTGCATGGCCGGCTCCCGGCTCATCGTGCACGAGTCCGTCAAGGACGAGCTGATCGCCAAGGTCGTCGCCCGGGCGAACGCGATCAAGCAGGGCGACCCCACCGAGGCCGAGACCGAGATGGGCCCGGTGGCCAACCGCCCGCAGTACGAAAAGGTGCTCGGCTTCCTGGCCGGCGCAAAGGAGGAGGGCGCGACCATCGCCTGCGGCGGCGAGGCGAACGCCGAGCTGGGTGGCCTGTTCATCAAGCCGACCGTCGTCGTCGCCGACCCGACCAAGACGATCGTCCGGGAGGAGGTCTTCGGCCCGGTGCTGGCCGCCTACAGCTTCACCGACGAGGAGGAGGCGATCGCACTGGCCAACGACACCCCGTACGGGCTGGCGGGCGCGGTCTGGACGAAGGACGTGCACCGGGCACACCGGGTCGCCGGCGCCATCCGGGCCGGCACGGTGTGGATCAACGCCTACCGGGTGGTCACCCCGAACATGCCGTTCGGTGGCTTCGGGCTCTCCGGTATCGGACGGGAGAACGGCACCGACGCCATCAACGAGTACCTGGAAACCAAGTCCGTCCTGGTCGAGCTGACCGGCGGCACCCGTGATCCGTTCAAGATGGGCTGATCCGGCAGATCCCTGCGCGACAGCCGGCCGGGCGCTGCTATCGGCCGAGGTGGTCGAGGGCGGCGTCGACGATCGACGTCGGATCCAGGCCGTGCAACGCGTAGGCGTCGGGCAGGTTGGTCGACTGGCCGAACTCGGTGACGCCCAGGCAGCGGATCCGGTCGCCGCGGGCGGCGGCCAGGAACGCCAGGGTGTGCGGGTGGCCGTCCAGCACGGTGACCAGCGGCGCGGGGGCGCCGGCCGGGAACAGCAGGTCGATGATGTTGCTGCCGCCCGCGTCGGTGCGCCGGCCGCGTTGCTGCAGCGACCGGAACACCAGGTCGGGGCTGGTCAGGCAGACCACGCCGGCCCGGACCCCGATCGACTCCAGGTGACCGGCCGCCTCGAGCACCTCGGGCATGATCGCGCCCACGCCGACGAGCGTCACCTCATCGTCGGTGGCGGGGCGGTCGCCGAGCCGGTACCCGCCGGCGATCGCATGCCGCCGGCGGCGCTCGGCCAGCACCGGGTCCTCGGGCACGGCGGCCAGCGCGGGATCGATCGGCCGGGTGCTCAGCCGGAAGTAGGCCGACGTGCCGTCGGGCCGGCCGATCTGCGACATCGCGTGCAGGAAGCACCATTCCAGGTCCGGACCGAACGCGGGCTCCCAGGCCACGCAGCCGGGCTGCTCCAGGCCGATCGACGGGGTGATGATCGACTGGTGCGCGCCGCCCTCCGGGGCCAGGGTGACCCCCGATGGGGTGCCGACCAGGATGGACTGACCGCCGGCGTAGATGCCGTAGGACCACGGTTCCAGGGCGCGGGACACGAACGGGTCGTAGATGGTGGCGATGGGGATCAGCGGTTCGCCCCACCGGCTCCAGGTCGCCCCGAGTTCGCCCAGCAGGCAGACCAGGTTGACCTCGGCGATGCCGAGTTCGATGTGCTGGCCGCCACGGATCGTCGACCAGCGCAGCACCCGCTCGGTGTCGTCGGCGAACCAGTCCGGACGGTCGTGCACCGACCAGACGCCGGTCTTGTTGATCCAGCCACCCAGGTTCGTCGACGACGCGACGTCGGGGCTGCAGGTGACGACCCGCGCCGCGGTCTCCGGTGCGTCGCGCTTCAGGTCGGCCAGCAGCCGGCCGAGCGTGGCCTGGGTGGACAGCGGCTTGCGGTGGCCGTGCGCGAGCGCGTTGGGGATCTTGATCGGCCGGGTGGGTGGGGTCGGCACCCGCCGCAGCTGCTCCCGGCGGGTCGCGCACAGGTCGTGTTCGGTGCTGCCGGGCGGGAACGGTTGCCAAGGGTCGGCGAGGCTGACGCCGGAGCGGACCGCGAGGTCCTGCATCTGAGCCTCGGTGAGCAGCGCCGAGTGGTTGTTCGGGTGTCCCTCGATCGGCAGTCCGTTGCCCTTGATGGTGTACGCGAAAACGACGGTGGGACGCCGGGTGTCGGCCGCCCTGAAGGTGTCGATGAGCAGCCCGAGGTCGTGGCCGCCGAGATCGCGAACGGCCGCGGCGAGGTCGTCGACCGGGATGCTCTCCACCAGTTCCCGCAGGCCCTGGCTGGCGGTGTCGCCGATCAGCCGGCGGGCCACGTCCGACCGATCAGCCCGCAGCATGCGCTGGTACTCCTCGTTGGGCATCTGCTCGAGCCGGCTGCGCAGCTCGCCGCCGCCCGGCGCGGCGAACAGTTCGCTGATCCGCCGGCCCCATTTCAGGGTGATCACCTCCCAGCCGGCCGAACCGAACATGCCCTGCAGGCGTTCGATCTGGATGTCCGGCACCACCCGGTCCAGGGACTGCCGGTTCAGGTCGACCACCCACAGCAGTTCGCCGAGCTGGGCGACCGACGGGTCGGCGACGGCCTCCCAGATGGCGCCCTCGTCAAGCTCCGCATCACCGAGCAGGCTGATGAACCGTCCGGCGGGCGGCGCGTCGACGAACTGCGAGCGGATGTAGCGGTGCGCGAACGCGGCCCACAGCGGCGCGGTGGCCCCGATCCCGACCGAGCCGGTGGAGAAGTCGACGGTGTCCGGGTCTTTGATCCGGCTCGGGTAGCTCTGCAGGCCGCCCTTCTCCCGCAGCGTCGTCAGGTAGTCGACGTCCAGATCGCCGAGCAGGTAGTTGATCGCGTGCAGGACAGGGGAGGCGTGCGGCTTGACCGCGACCCGGTCCAGGTTGGTCAGCTCGTGGAACCACAGGGCGACCATGATCTCGACGATCGACGCCGATGACGCCTGGTGACCGCCGACCTTGATGCCGGTGCTGTTGGGCCGGCCGCGGTTGGCGGCGTCGACGATTGCCGTGGCGATCCACCGGACCCGCCCGGCGATCGAGCGCAGTGGCGCGATCGCCGCGTCGTCGTTGTCGGCCTCGATGGTGGTGAGCAGCGTCATCGGTTCATCCTGGCGCGCGGCCGGTCGGGACGCAGAGCAGGCTCCGCTCAGAGCGTTCGTTCGGTGAGTCCGGCGCCACTGTGACTATGGCGCCACTGTCACTATGGCGCCGCTGTCCCGCAGCAACGCCCAACGGCGCAGCGGGTGCCTTGCCTGCCGATCAAACCCGAATCATCTCGAGATTCGAACTTGATGCGCAGCTGATGCTCGGCGTCCTGCTGCCGACTCACACTCGCCTGATACGAAGCTGGCTACGTGGGGCGGTGTTGCCCGGCTCAACCGGACGCCATTTGTGGGGTGCTGCTGTACTTCCGCACAACCCCCATTTAGTTACTCCATGTAGTTTTGTCGTAACGTAGAGTACAGTTCAACGTGTCGACCGGTGTCATGGCTCACAGCCATTGGGCCATGACGCCTATGTCGTCACAGGGAGCCCCGAAGTGGTCATGCTCAGCCTTAAGCCGCAGGCGGCGACCAGGAGCGGATGGGGCCGAATGACTCCTGTCTGTGTCGCTTCGCAGCGTTGCCTGTCCCGGCGCGTTGGGATCCGCCGAACCGGCCGCTCCCGATCTGACGATTGTCGACGTTGCCCGGATGCGGGTTGCGCTTCCGCTGACCGAGTGGTGAAACGCAGCATCGTTTGCGAACTCGATGAGCTTGCAGTGTTGATGAGCATCCCAGGACCGTCTGCTGGCCCTTTGCCGTTTGGCTGGGTGAACAGGTGAACGGTCGGCTCATCAACGCACAATGAAGATGAGGAACCGGTCCTCTGGTCGTGGGGTGCGTTACCGCTACCGGTTGGTGGCGGCGATGTTGTTGGTGTCGTTGCCGTTGATGGTGTTGTTGGCGGTGTTGTTGACCTCGCAGGCGTCGGCCAGCCTGACCGAAGCTGGCGAACATGATGGGGTCGGCAATGCGCAGTCCGTTGCGCTGCGGGTGGAGAACTGGCTGTCCGAGCGGCGGGAAAACCTGCGACAAATCGCGGCCACCGCCTCCGAGTCGCTGGACAACTCGGCCACCGCAGCCGATCTGGTCGCGTTGGATGGAACGTACGATGACTTCCTGCTGCTCGAGGTCACCGACCTCACGGGGAAGGTGCTGGCCTCGTCCATACCCGCGGCCACGGTCGACCTGGCCGGGCAGGACTGGTTCGGGACTGCGGCCGGCGGACGGCCCGTGACGACGTCGTTGGTGCAGCGCGGCGACCACATCCAGTGGGTGATCGCCCAGCCGATCGTTGGTGGCACCGGCCAGCCGCGGGGCGTCGTGATCGGCGAACTGAACACCGCGGCGCTTGCCCCCCTGCTCAATGCGCAGCAGGACGAGCACAGCGTCGTCGTCACCGTGGACGCACAACATCAGTTGATCTACGACACCGCGATGGGCGTGGTCGCCGACGACACCGCGCTGCTGGCCGCCGGTGCATTGCACACCACGGTGGACAACGCCGCGACCCAGATGGCGAGCATTAATGCCGACCCCGGGAGCGCCCGTTATTCCGATCTTCGCGGTCAGGACGTGATCGGCGGGTATGACGTGGTGGACGACCTGAACTGGGTGGTGATGGCCCAGGAACCGGCGAGTTCGGTGCTGGCCGGTGTCATCGACCAACGCAACAAGGCCGTCCTGATCGTCAGCATCGCCGCCCTGCTCGCCATCGCCGCCGCATTGGGCTTCGGTACCTGGGAGGCCATCAAGCTGCGAGCGCTGGCCGATCAGACCGCAACCGCTGGGGTGCAGGTGAATGCGGCGGCGGCGGAGTTGTCGGCGTCCTCCGACGAGCTCGCGTCCACCACCACCCAGCAGAGCGCGGCGGTCACCCAGGCCACCGCCACCACCGAAGAACTGGCCCGCGCCTCCGCCGCCATCGCCGACACCGTCGACGACGTCGCCCGGCAGACCGCCGAAACCCGGGACAACCTCGAACAGGCCGAAACCGACATCGCCACCTCCAGCGAACGCACCCTCGCCCTGGCCGGCCGGGTCAACGACATCGACGCGCTCCGGGTGCTGATCAACGACATCGCCGACCAAACCAACCTGCTCGCCCTCAACGCCGCCATCGAGGCCGCCCGGGCCGGGGAGAACGGCCGGGGATTCGCCGTCGTCGCCGACGAGGTCCGCCGCCTGGCCGAGCGGTCCAAGACCTCCGCCGGTGAGATCGCCATCATCATCGCCGCCGTCCAGGGTGAAACCAACGCCACCGTGATGGTGATGGAAAAGGGCGCCAAGCAGATGCAACGCGGGCTGATCCTGCTGGCCGCCGTCACCGACGCCAACAACCAGGTCCGGCTCACCACCCAGCAGCAACGCACCGCCAACGCCCAAGTGGTCGAAACCATGGAACAACTCACCGACGCCAGCCGGCAGGTCTCGGCCACCGCCCAACAGATCGCCGCCGCCGCCGGCGACCTCGCCGACCTCGCCGGCAACCTCGAAACCACCGCCACCACAGCCAAGGAGCGCTACTGATGGCCACGCTCCGCCGAGCGTGGCGGTGACCGGCCGGTTCAGCTATCGGTTGGTGGCGGCGATGTTGTTGGTGTCGTTGCCGTTGATGGTGGTGTTGGCGGTGTTGTTGACCTCGCAGGCGTCGGCGAGTCTGACCGCGGCGGGCGAGGCGAAGGGTGTCGCGGTGGCCCGGGCGGTCGCGTTGCGGGTGGAGGACTGGCTGTCCGGAGCGGCGGCAGAGTCTGACGGTGATCGCCGGCAGCACCGCCGATCGCATGGACAGCCCGGCCACGGCATCGGACCTGGTCACCCTGGACAAGAGCAACGAGGACTTCGCGCTGCTCGAGGTCACCGACCTGAACGGTGCGGTGCTGGCCTCGAGCCGTCCCGGGGTCGCCCTCGACGCCGGCCGGGCAGGACTGGTTCCGGACCGCCGCCGGTGGGCAACCGGTCGTGACCTCGCCGGTGCAGAG
Source organism: uncultured Actinomycetota bacterium (assembly GCA_963695045.1). Lineage (GTDB taxonomy): Bacteria > Actinomycetota > Actinomycetes > Mycobacteriales > Nakamurellaceae > Nakamurella. The sequence goes on along the minus strand of CAVOFW010000007.1, from coordinate 114,681 downwards.
TCGGCGAGCACATCCAGTGGGTGATCGCGCAACCGGTCATCGGCGGCGACGGGTCAACCGGAGGGTGTGGTGATCGGCCAATCTGAACCCGGCGGTGCTGGCGGATCTGCTCAACCCGGAACTGGATCAGGGCAGCACCGTCGTCGCGGTCGATGCCCAGCATCGGCTGATCTACGACACCACGATGGGCAAGGTCGCCGACGACACCGCCCTGCTGGCCGCGGGGGTGCTGCGCACCACCGTGGACAACGCCGCCATCCGGCAGGCGAGCGTGAGCGGCGAGCCCGGGCGCGGCCCGGTACACCGACCTCGACGGTCAGGACGTGATCGGCGGGTACGACGTCGTCGACGACCTGAACTGGGTCGTCGCTGGCCCAGGACCCGGCCAGCACCGTGCTGGCCCCGGTCACCGACCAACGCAACAACGCCGTCCTCATCGTCAGCATCGGCGCCCTGCTCGCCATCGGGGTCTCGATCGCCTTGGCCTTGCGGACCACCCGGCCGATCCGCCGGCTGACCGAGACGCGCGCAGGCGGCGGCGAACGGGGACCTCGACGCCCGGGTCGATGCCGGAGGGTTCGAACGAGCTGGTGACGCTGGGCGAGTCGTTCAACGCCATGCTGGACACCTGTCAGCAGCTGGTGCAGGCAGATGACACCGCTGGGGTGCAGGTGAACTCGGCGGCGGCGGAGTTGTCGGCGTCCTCCGACGAGCTGGCCGCCACCACCACCCAGCAGAGCGCGGCGGTCACCCAGGCCACCGCCACCACCGAGGAACTGGCCCGGGCCTCCGCCGCCATCGCCGACACCGTCGACGAAGTCGCCCGGCAGACCGCCGAAACCCGGGACAACCTCGAACAGGCCGAAGCCGACATCGCCACCTCCAGCGAACGCACCCTCGCCCTGGCCGGCCGGGTCAACGACATCGACGCGCTCCTGGTCCTGATCAACGACATCGCCGACCAGACCAACCTGCTCGCCCTCAACGCCGCCATCGAAGCCGCCCGGGCCGGCGAGAACGGCCGCGGCTTCGCCGTCGTCGCCGACGAGGTCCGCCGCCTGGCCGAGCGCTCCAAGACCTCCGCCGGCGACATCGCCATCATCGTCGACGCCGTCCAGGGCGAAACCAACGCCACCGTGATGGCGATGGAAAAGGGCGCCAAGCAGATGCAACGCGGGCCTGATCCTGCTCGACGCCGTCACCGACGCCACCGACCAGGTCCGGCTCACCACCCAGCAGCAACGCACCGCCACCGCCCAGGTCGTCGAGACCATGGAACAACTCACCGACGCCAGCCGCCAGGTCTCGGCCACCGCCCAACAGATCGCCGCCGCCGCCGGCGACCTCGCCGACCTCGCCGGCAACCTCGAAACCACCGCGGTCCGCCGGCTAACGGGCGTCGGTGAGCGCTGTGGAAGCTGTGCTGTTGCCGGTCGGTGGCGACCTCTACGCGGTACCGATGGAATGGGTGCGGGAGGTCGTCGCGGATCCGCCGATCACGCTGTTGGTGACCGCGCCGCCGGTGGTGCTCGGCCTGTTCAACCTGCGCGGCCAGATCGTTCCGTTGTTCGACACCGCGGTCTTGCTCGGCGTCGGAACGGTGGACGAGGCCAAGTCGACGTTCGTGGCGGTCGTGCAAACGCCCTACGGTCTGGCGGGACTGGCCGCCACGGGGCTCCCGCAACGCGCCGTGCTCGAGACCGCGACGGGCCCGTCGGAGCTGCCCGGCACCATCGGGGTCTTTCGACGTGGGCCGGCGGGTGGCGGTGCTGCTCGACCTGGCCGCGCTGCTGACTCCCGAGCAGCTTCGGCGGCCGTGATCGTGACGTCGCACTACCGGCCAGGGTCGGCGTGATGGCCGCGCTCGAGCGTGACCCAGATCCGGGCGCTGTTCGCGCAGGAGGCCGAGGGGCGCCTCGTCCGACTCGGTCAGCTGCTGCTCGAGCTCGAGGGAGCGCAGCAGGACGAGGACCTGATCCGGTCGGTCTTCCGGGAGATGCACACCCTCAAGGGGTCCGCCGCGGTCGCCGGTCTGGACGAGGTCAGCCGGGTCGCCCACGACCTGGAAGAGCCGGTCGACGACCTGCGCAGCGGGCGGCGCCCGGTCGACGCCCGAGCTGATCGACCGCTGCTCGCCGGGGTCGATCGGCTGAGCGCGGCCATCGCGGCCAGCCTGCAGGACGATGGCGGACGCCGGCGCCGTCTCGCCACCCATCGTGGCCGCAGCGGTTGCCGACCACGAAGCGCACGGCAGCGTCGCGGTGCTGAGCCCTCCCGTCGTGCGGCACGGCGAGCCGGCTCCGTCGCTGATCACAACAGCGTTCGCGGCCCGCCAACTCGCCGCTCCGGCCGCCGCCGCGTCGCGCGCCCGCTGCCGGCGGCGGCGCGGTCATGGTCCCGATCGAACGCCTGGACGAGCTGGTCCGGCTGGTCGGTGAGTCGGCGGCCGCGCACCTCCGGGTCGGGCGGATGCTGAAAGACCGGTTCGGCGTCGACCCCGCGTCGTGCTCGGAGTTCAACGAGCTGTCCCGCTCGGTCAACGACCTGCAGGACCGGGCGATGCGGACCCGGATGGTGCCGGTGGCGCACGATCACCGACCAGCTGCACCGGGCCGTCCGTGACATCGCCCGCACGCAGGGCAAGGACGTCCGTTGGGAGGTCGAGGGCGCCGACACCGAGCTGGACCGTGGCGTGCTGCACCAGCTGTCCGACTCGCTGCTGCACCTGGTCCGCAACGCCGTCGACCACGGCATCGAACCCGCCGACGCAGCGCGGCGGGAACAAGCCCGCGCACGGCACGATCCGGCTGCACGCCATGCAACTCGGTTCCGAGGTGATCATCGCCGTCAGCGACGACGGCCGCGGCATCGACGTCGAACGGGTCCGCGAGAAGGCGACGCGGCTCGGCATCGACACCGACGACCTGACCGAGGACGAGGCCCTCCAGCTGATCTTCCGGTCCGGGCTGTCCACCACTGCCTTCGTCACCGACGTCTCCGGGCGAGGCGTTGGGCTCGACGTCGTGCGGACCAACGTCGAAGCGGTCCGCGGCCGGATCGAGGTCCGCTCCGAACTCGGCTCGGGCACCGAGTTCCGGATCGTCGTGCCGATCACCCTGGCCGTGCTGCGCTGCCTGGTGGTCGAGGCCGGAGGCCAGCGCTTCGCCCTGCCGTTTCACCGCGTGGTGCTCTCCCAGGCCCACGACCCGTCCCGGGTCACCGAGGCCGACGGGCGGCCCATCGTCTGGGTCGACGACCAGCCGGTCGCCGTGTCCGACGCTGGCTCGAACACTGGGTCTCGCCGACAGCGGACCGAGCGTCGGGCCCGATCGTCGTCCTCACCGACACCACCCGCCGACACGCCTTCCAGGTCGACCGCCTGGTCGGACAACGCGACGTGGTCCTCAAAGGGCTCAGCCGGTTGCTGCCGCACCTGCCCGCCGTCGCCGGCGCCAGCGTCGAACCGGACGGCTCGATCCTCGTCGTGCTCGACCCACCCGGTCTGATCGAGCGCGCCCGCCACCGTCCAGCCGAGCCATCGAGCCGCCACCCGTGGCCGATTCCCGTCACGAGCCGCGACGTCGGATCCTCGTCGTCGACGACGCCCTGACGGTGCGCGAGCTGCAACGCAGCATCCTGCGAACGCGCCGGGTTCGACGTGCGGGTCGCGATCGACGGGCTCCAGGCGCTGGCGATGCTGGCCGACGAACCGGTCGACCTCGTCCTCACCGACATCGAGATGCCCAACATGGACGGCTTCGCCCTGACCGAGGCGATCCGGGCGCATGCCGACGCTCGCGAACATCCCGGTGCTGATCCTGAGTTCCCGCTCCAGCGACGCCGACCGGCAACGCGGCCTCGACGTCGGCGCCGACGGCTACATCATCAAGAGCGGCTTCGACGAGTCCGACCTGCTGGCCGCGGTCAACCGTCTGCTCGGAGCAATCGCATGACGGTCGAGCAGCACGACGATCCGGGCACTCGTGGTGCAGGAGAACTCGCCGCAGCGCGGGCAGCTGATCCGCGTGCTGCAACGAGACGGCGACATCAACGTCGTCGGGCAACCGACAACCGCGGCCGAAGCGATCCAGCACGCCCACCTGGACCGACCCGGACGTGATCATCATTGACCTGCAACTGGGCGACGGCGGCAGCCAGCACGCCATCGAGCAGATCATGGCCCGCAACCCAACTCCCATCCTGGTGCTCTCGACTCGAATCGACGGGCGGCACTCGCCGTCCGCGGTCGAAGCCCTCCTCGCGGGCGCACTCGACGCCCTGCCGACACCGGAACATTGGACTCGCGAACGCGAAACCGAACTGCGGCACCGCGTCCGGCAACTGCGCAAGGTCGTGGTGATCCGTCACCCCCGGGGCGGGCTCGTCAAGACGGTCAATCGCCCGCAAACCATGCGGCAGCAGTCGGCCGGTGGTCGCGATCGCCGCCTCGACCGGTGGCCCCACCGCGCTGGCATTGCTGCTGTCCGGGCTCGGCGGGCTGATCGCACCCGTTCTGGTCGTTCAACACCTGCACGCCGAATTCACCGGCGGCCTACTGACGTGGATGGAGCGCGCTTCCGCGCTCCCCGTCGAGATGGCCGAACAAGGCCGCATTCCGCGGCCCGGCCATGTCTACCTGGCGCCAGGCAACCTGCACCTTCGACTGGGACCCGGCTTCCGGCTCGACCTCAACCCCGCCCCGGCGACCATCCACCGACCATCTGCCGATCAACTGTTCCGATCCGTTGCCCAGCACGCCGGGACCTCCGGAGTCGGTGTCCTGCTGACCGGCATGGGCGACGACGGCGCCGAGGGTCTCCTCGAGATGAAACGCAATGGCGGCCGAACGTTTGGGCAGGACGAGGCCTCATGCGCCGTGTTCGGTATGCCGCGCGCCGCCCACAGGCTTGGCGCGGTCAGAGATCTGCTCCCACTGGACCAGCTGGCGCCGGCGATTCTCCGAGCGGTGTCGGAGATCCGCGGATGACCATTGACCGAGCCCTGGAGGCGGTCGTCGACCGCGTCGCCGAACTGCTTCGACTGCAGGTCGGGCTTCGCCACGACCCCAGCCTTCGCGGACGCTTGCGGCGCTGCATCCGCGACGAGGCCACCGCCTCACAGTCAGATCCCCGACACGTACGCAAACATGTTGCTCACCAATGAGGAGGCCGTGCAGAGCCTGCTCAACCAGGTCACGGTCCAGGAAACAGGCTTCTTTCGGCACCCCGACCATTTCCACGTCATCGCTCGCGACATCCTTCCCCGGCTCGCTCGACCGGTCACGATCTGGAGCGCGGGCTGCGCCAACGGGCAGGAAGCGTTCAGTCTCGCCATGCTGCTGGAGGAACTGCGCATCGCGGGCTCGGCGATCGCGACCGACCTGTCCACCTCTGCGGTGGCGCGAACCGCGGCTGCCATCTACCACACCCGCGAACTCAACGGTCTGTCCCCGGACCGGGTAGCGCGGCATCTGACGAAAACCAGCTCCGGCTGGCGGATCAACGACAACCTCCGCCAACGAGTCACCACGTTGCGGCACAACCTCATCGAACCGATCCCACAACAGGTCCGAGGCAGTCAGCTGGTGCTCTGCCGAAACGTGCTGATCTACTTCTCGGCCGAGCACGCCAGAACCTTCCTGGATCGGTTGGCTGACACCCTGCCCGGCGCCGAGGTGTTCCTCGGCGCGGCCGAGACCATGTGGTCGATCACCGACCGCTACGAAACCGTCCGGGTCGACGAAACCTTCTACTATCGGAAACGAGCCGCGACTTCTCCGCACGCCCAACACTCCAGCGATGGACCGCTGACCGGGACCGGTCAGGCCAGACCCTCGGACAGGAACCAACGAGCACCGGTCCGCGTCCCGGCCAACCCCAACCAGGCAGTCACCGCCGGCGAAAGCACTCGCGAAAACGGCTTTCACCAACCTCCGTCACCCGGGCCGGTCGTAACCGGCGCCGGGGCGCGCAGCGACACCTCCGAGGTCGCGATCCTGGCCACGGCCGGTCACAAGGCGTTGGACGAAGGTGACCACCGATCAGCTATCGTGGCATTCAGAAAATGCGTCTACCTGTCACCCGACAACGCCTTGGCCTACTTGCATCTCGGTCTCGCCCTGGAAGCGTCCGGTGACAATTCCGCGGCGCTACGCGCCTTCGGCTCAGCTCACCGCGCAGTCCTTGAAAGCAAAACGACGCAGCATCACGCACTCGGCGGTTACGCAACGAGCGAACTACTCAAACTCCTCGACACGAAGCGGCAGGTACCCGCGCCATGACCACAATGGTCTGTTTCACCGCATCCGGCACCGCCTACTGCATACCCGTCGAAGCCACCCGCGCGGTGCGCCGGACCACCGGCATGATCACCCTGCCCGCCGCACGTCCCGGCGTCGCCGGACTCATCCCCGGCGACCCACCCCTGACCGTGCTCGCACCACTGGGCGCCGGCGGGACCCACATCCTCGTCGTCGAGATCGCCGCACGCAGCTTCGGGCTGCAAGTTGACACGGTGACCGGTCTGCGCCGCGTCGACGAGGCCGACATCCGCCCCGCCCCCCAGGGCCAGGACCGGACCTTGATCTCAGGCACGATCGACACCGGCGGCGACCTCGTGATGATCACCGACCCCAGCGCCCTGGCCGAGCGGCTATGACCCCCGCAATGATCCTGATTGCGGATGACTCGCTGGTCATCCGGGCCGTCGTCCGCGCCGGTCTGGAAACCGAGGACTACATGGTGATCGAGGCCGACGACGGACTGACCGCTATCGAACAAAGCCGGAAGCACCGGCCCGACGTCATCCTGCTGGACATCGAAATGCCCGGCCTCGACGGCCACCAGGTACTCGCGCACCTCAAGGCCGACGCCGAGCTCAGGAACATTCCGGTGGTGTTCCTCACCTGCCGCACCAGCATGGACGACGTCGTCGCCGGTCTGCGTGCCGGTGCCCAGGACTACCTGAAGAAGCCGTTCGAACCGGCTGAGCTGCTGGCCAGAGTCGGATCGGCGGTGCATGTCAAACAATTGCAGGACCAGCTGTGGCTACGCAACGTCGAGCTCGATCGAATGAGCCGGACCGATTCGCTCACCGGCCTTTACAACCGCTGGCATCTCGAAGAAGAACTCCAAAACCAACGCACCGCCGCCAGCCGGCATCACGACCCACTGTCGGTGATCCTGCTTGACATCGATCACTTCAAGAAGGTCAACGACACCTACGGACATCCGGCGGGCGATCTTGTGCTCTGTGAATTCGCCAGCCGGTTAACCGGGGCGCTCCGCGCGGGCGACATCGCCGGCCGGTGGGGCGGCGAGGAGTTCCTCGTCATCCTTCCACGCACCGACCTGACCAGCGCGGTCGACGTCGCCGAAAGAGTCCGAACCCTCACCGCCGCAACAACCATCAACGCGGCCGGCCAGCAGATCACCGTCACCGTCAGCGGCGGCTGTGCCGTCGGTCCGACCCAGGACCCCGGCGCCCTCATCCAGACCGCCGACACCCACCTCTACCAGGCAAAGGCCGCAGGACGGAACCGAATCCTCGCGGCAAGTCCCCGAGATCACAATCATCGATCCTGAACCAAAGTTCGACGCCGCAGGCGGCAGCCCGGTGCGCTCTGCGACAAGGGATTCGCAGTGATCGACGAGAGCCTGACGTCGCGTGCGGAGGGCATAGCCGCGGCCACCGCCGCCAGAACCCCCGCGTGACACGACGGAGGGAGGTGAACTCCATCCGGGTGCTCGCAGTGGTTGCTCTGTGATGACGGATCGAAAACAACACGGCGAAATGTCGGGGATCGCCCATTGACCCTGGACATGGTCCCACTCGACCCCGCTGCCATCTCCGTCGTCACTGAGCTGGTCGAACAGCACCCGTTCCTGGTCGGCGTTCTGGTTGCACAACGACTACTCGACGTTCCGGTTCACATTCGCCGTGGCGACCTCGTGTCCGCGGGCACGATGGCACTCGTGCTCAGTGCCGGCGCCTACGGGCGTCCCGATCTGTCCGCTGCCACTGTCGGGTCCGACGCAACGTGGCCGAAAAGGGTAGGTTCGGCTCGGACCTGGGCGATGTCGGCCAGGCAGTCGCCGCCGATCGCGACGGCCATCGCCAGGTCCAGCAACACCTTTCCTGGGTCGTGGATTGCCAGTGGTCGCATCCACGGCCGCAACGCCGCGGACAGTTCGTGGTCCAAACCGACCCTGCGTGCGGTTGCGGCCAGCAGCACCGCACCCGCGTGCGAGACGACCGCTTTGCGGTGGTGTCGACGTTCAGGGACGGGTACGAACCGGTAGACTTCTGCATCGGAAAGGTGGTCCTGTTTTGTTGAGAATGTGGACCTTAGAGACCCTTATTCTCGCAGGTGAGAGCACCTTTCCCCATGATCAACTCGGTCCCAGCCCAATTACGTATGAAAGCGGCGGGTTAGCGCATCTGGTCGACTTTCTTAGACATAACCGTGTCCGCCACACAGGTGCCGACAACCGGTTTGCCGCTACTCAAAACCGCTGTGCTGATGCCCCCGCGAACGCGTCCCCCGAGACCCCGCGTCCCTGCGGCCCCTGGTCTTGCTGCCCGTCGCGGCTCCCGCTACCCGCTTGCGCATGCGGTGGCGCCGCGAGCACGAAGTGGCCTTCTCCGGCGCGCCTGTCCTCGCTCTACCGGCGCGCCGTGGGAGCCTTCGGCTCAAGGAGGGAGCGGGAGAATGACGACGGCCGGAGTGCCACTGTGGGTGCCGCGTGACACACTCGCGTAGCGACGAACCGATTCGAGGCGGGCGGGGTGCCTTTCTCGCCGCTTCGCAGACGGCAGAGGAAATCAACTCGCAAACGTCGCCGCGATCACGTTCCCGAAAAGGGGAATGTCAACAATGGACGGATCGGAAGTAATCGCGAGGCCTGGTGTTGACCCAGTTGGGGTCTTCTACACCCGAGAAATAGAGGATTGATCAGGCTGACCTGGTCGTCTGTCCGGGTTCGGCGCGTCAAGTGTCGGAATGTCGTCTGGATGCAACTCCGGTCGGTGTCGTAGGTAGCTGACGCCGTGTCGCCAGACCCCGCACTGCCGGGCGGTGTCCACGGATAGCTCGGCAACCACGGTGGGTGTCACCTTGGTTAGTGTCAATGCCGTTAAGTTACGCGGCGGGCCTGTTGAGGACGTAAATCTCCGCGGCGGCGTCGTATTTGATGATCTTGTGGTGGGCGTGTTTGACGTTGGTGTTGCGGATGGTGATTCTGCGGACCACTCGTGGGCAGGACCGGAATCGACGCTTCGGTAGTTTCTGGTCGTGGATGTCGAGGATGGTTTCGCGGACCGCGGCGTTAAGTGCGGAGGGGGGAAATCGCCGCCTGGTTCAGGACCTGGCGGCGGATGATGTTGATCGTGCTGACGTAGGAGTACCTGTCGGGGTCGGCGCCGAGTTCGTCGGCCGCTTCGGTGATGAACACCTGGGTGGCGTAGTGGGTGATCAGTAACCCCCAGATCTCCTGTTTCACCAGGTCCGGCGTGCGGGATCGGATGATCCGGTGCTGGTTCATCTGGTGGGTTTTGATCTCGTCGAAGACCAACTCGTGTTCCCACCGTTGCTGGTACAACGCGGCGAGGGTGTCCGCCGGCGCTTCCTGCGGGTCCAGGATGGTGGTGATCAGCCGGATTGTTTCGCTCTCGCCGCGGCCTTTCACCAGGTACTCGATGACCCGCACCGGGATGCGGTGCTCATCAGCATTCGCCGGTGCCCGTCCGGCTTTGATCGCGGTTTTCATCTTCGAGGGCAGTAACTCGGATCGGTACGATCCGTCGTGGTACTGCTCGAGCACCGGCAGGTCAACGGTCTTGGAGACCCGCCACAACAGTTGCGCGCCGCCGTCAATGGCGGCTGTCCACAGGTGGTAGGAATAGAACCCGCGGTCGGCCAGCACGATCATGTCTTCAGTGAACGCGTCGGCCATCCGCTCGGTCAGCGCCCGTTCGGAGGTTTTCACCCCGTCGAATTCGGCCCACACGCTGGCGTGGGTGCCGCATTCAACGAGGGTGAGAATGCGGACCTGCGGGAACGCGCTCTGCTTCGACGTTCCCGGGCTGTAGTAGCCGAACTCGGCGGCGTTCACGTCGGTGTCCGGGACGTCGATCACGGTGCCGTCGATGGCCATCACCCGCCACTGCTGGTAGAACGCACCGACCGTCGCTCTTTTCGCGACCGGGACACACACCCGTTTGAACAGGTCGGCCATGACCCCGCTGCCGAGCCGGGTTCTGGCCTGTGAGATCGCCGATGGTGTAGGTACTTTCCAGTCATCTGACCAGATCCGCAGGCCACGCAACCCGTTCGTCAACTTCCGGACGACCTCGTCGTAGCCGTCTGCGGTGAACAGGCACAACGCCAACACCAGGTACACCACTACGCGGGCCGGCAGCAGCCGTGTCCGGGTCTCCCGACGGTCGGCCCTGGCCAGCACCTCATCAACGGTGTCGCGGTCGATCAGCCGGGTCAGCACTCCCAGGCCGATCACATCGGTCAACCGCGGGGACGCCCCGGTATCAATAGCGAAGTCTGTCACAATTGCAATTGTGCCACATCGGATCGTCCATTACCTAAAGGCGCTGAAATGGATTCTGCGTCACGTGAATCTGCATCCAATTAAATCACCAGGCCCTGAACTCCGAACCAATCACGGATTTCCTTAACTGAACGGCATTGTGGTTAGTGTCACCCGGTCCCGGCCGTGGCCGAATCGGCTGGAGATGACGGTGTCTGGCCATGGGTGCCCAGGTCCGGCGGGCTGCAGGATCGTCGCCAGCGAGGTGGCATGGGCGGCGGGACAGCGGCACACTGCGGCCGACGATTACCAGTTGACCGCTGTCGGTGTATCGGCCGAGGACGATGCTATCCGGCCGGGTGATCGGGCCGATGACGGCGCCGATCAATGCTTCCTCGGTGGTGCGCTGTTTGAATTTCCGTAGGGGTCATTTCGACGTTGCGGACTGCCGCACAGACGGAGCGGTGGACCCGTGCACGACGCCATCCGGAGGGGTGTGGCGCACTCACCTTGCGCTGCTACTCGAAGGCCCGTCGAGCTTTCGGGAAACCCAGGTAGAGTGCGATCCGTGCTAGTCCGGGACTCAAGTCGTGCTAGCTCGTTCTTGCGCCTGGACGTCCACCCATCCGGGACCGTAATTGCCAATGAGTAAGGGGCTTGGCCACATGGCCGGCACCTACTTCAACTCGGACTGGCGGATAGCCGGTCGGTGGTGGTTACCACTCGGTCCGAACCGATCAGTACCACGGGAACATCTCTCGCCTCAGGATGTCGTCGAGGGCTTCAAGCTAGGCGAGCCCAGCGAAGTCGGCCGGGCTATCGCCGACATCGACGCACTTCTCGCCTCATCGATGAGCGAGGAAGAAATGTACAAGCTGTGGTTTGACGAACTTGGCGGAGAGTACTACCCGGCCAGGGACGGGCTCACGTACCGGCAGTGGTTCGCCGAGGTTCGTCGTCTTCTCGCCTCTAGCCTTCTAGTGGGCAGTTGAATCCGCCACCATTGCCCACGCCGGCATATTCACTCCGGCCGGACGAGATGCGCTCCGTTGCTGGCGATGACCTGCCGGTACCAGTCGAACGACTTCTTGCTGTACCGGGCTGAGGGTGCCGGTGCCGTCGTCGTTCCGGTCGACGTAGATGAACCCGTACCGCTTGGACATCTGCGCGGTGGAGGCGCTGACCAGGTCGATCGGGCCCCACGTACGTGTAGCCCAGGACCTGGACGCCGTCGGCGATGGCCTCGCCGACCTGCACGAGGTGGTCGTTGAGGTAGTCGATCCGGTAGTCGTCGAGTACGGTGGGCGTGCCCGTCGATGCTCGACCAGTTCGTCCTTGGCGCCGAGGCCGTTCTCCACGATGAACAGTGGCTTGCCCCAGCGGTCCCAGAACTGGTTGAGCGATGATCCGCAGGCCGACCGGGTCGATCTGCCAGCCCCACTCGCTGCCGTCGCAGGTGCGGGTTGGGAACGCCGCCGACGATGTTGCCCTCGCCTGTGATCTTGCTTCGCCGGGTCGGCGGTCTCGCAGCATGCTCATGTAGTAGCTGAACGAGACGAAGTCGACGGTGTGCTCGGCGAGCATCTCGCGGTCCTCGTCGGTGATGTGCAGGTCGATGCCGTTGTCCCGGAAGTGCCGCAGTGCGTAGCCGGGGTAGGTGCCGCGGACGTGCACGTCGGCGAACATCAGGTTGGCGTGGTCGGCGTGCATCGGCGGCGAGCACGTCGGCGGGATCTGGGCGTCAGCGGGTAGAGCGGCATGGCGATCACCATGCAGCCGATCTGGATGTCCGGGATGGTCTCGTGGGCGATCCGGGTGGCCAGGGCGCTGGCCACCAGTTCGTGGTGGACCGCCTGGTACAGGTCGGCGGTGGTGAGCTGCTCCTGTGGGGTGTTGATGCCGCCGCTCATCAGCGGCGCGTGCAGCACCGAGTTGATCTCGTTGAAGGTCAGCCAGTACTTCACCCGTCGCCCGTACCGGTCGAACAGCACCCGGACGTACCGCTCGTAGAAGCCGATCACGTCCCGGCTGACCCAGCCGTCGTAGTTCTCGGCGATGGCCAGCGGGGTCTCGTAGTGGGAGATGGTGACCAGCGGCGTCGATGCCGTGCTGCTCGAGCTCGTCGAGCACCCGGTCGTAGAAGGCCAGGCCTTCCTCGTTGGGCTTCTCGTCGTCGCCGTTCGGGAAGATGCGGCTCCAGGCGATGGAGAACCGGAAGCACCGAGAAGCCCATCTCGGCGAACAGCGCGATGTCGTCGGCGTAGCGGTGGTAGAAGTCGATGCCTCGAGTGTTTGAGGTTGTCCGGGGTGGGCTCGTCGGTGCGCGGGTGCGGCGATGCCTCTTGGGCATGACGTCCTGGATGGACAGGCCCTTGCCGTCCTCGAGGTAGGCGCCTTCGATCTGGTTCGCGGCGGTCGCCCCGCCCCACAGGAAATCAGCGGGGAAGGGGCTCGGTGTGGTGCTCATTTAGTGTGCCTCACAGGTATTGGTGGGTCATTTGAGTGGCGGATCGGTGGTCGCCGAGAGGTCTCCGCTGGGCGGCGACCGCGCATGGCTATCCCAGGGCGTGTTTGTTACTGGGCGGGTGCTTTGAGACGATTCAGGTGCACCATCAGGTACAGCAGTTCCTCGTCGGACAGGGTGATGTCGAACTTGCCTTCGAGGTATTTTCCGATCTGCTGGGCGCAGGCATAACTGGTCGGGTCGCTGGCGCGTTGGCTGTCGAAAAGTTCGGTGTGTTGCCCACTGAGCTGTGCCCGTTCGGTGAGTCGTTGGAGGACGAACTTGACGTGGGTGAGGAAACGGAGGTAATGGCTCGATTCCGCGTCCACGACGGTGGGGAATTCGTGTTGGACGATGGCCAGCACGTCCCGGAGGGCGCGCGCCATGATGAGTCGCTGGTTCATGTCCCCGCCGATGCCGGCGCTGACCAGGTGCATGGTGATGAACCCGGCCTCGTCCAGCGGCAGCGCGTACCCTTCCTTCCGGACGAGGTCGAGAACCTCGAGGGCGACTTGGAATTCGTGCCGGTAGGTGGCCTTGGTTTCCCAGATCAGGTCGTTGTATAGGTCGATGCCGGACTGGAGTCGCTTGATGGCGGCGTCGAGGTGATCGGCCAACCCGATTTCCACGGCGTCGGTGAGGATGATTCCGTGTGTGCGGCGCAGGTAGTCGGTGACTTTGCTGGTGAGCAGGACGATCTCGTAGGGGACATCGACGAGGATTCCGCGGATGCTGGCTGCGCTGTCGTCGGCGGCGAGGTGGAATCGTTTTTCCACCTGCTCGGGTTCGACCGAGTCGCCGCGCTTTTTCTGGAAACCGATGCCGCGGCCGATGAGGATGACCTCGCGGCCGTCATCGCGTACGGCGACGACATTGTTGTTGTAGACCTGGGCGATGATCACCGTTGACGCTCCCATGGGGCTCTCGTGGTTGAGGCGGGTCACGGCCGGTAGGGCCGTGACCCGCCTCGATGACTCACAAACAGGTCACGACCGGCTATCCGCCATCTTTGGTGCCACGGTCAGCAGCACGTCGCCCTGACCGACCGATCCGCTGGCGGCGGGGGTGACGGACCCGAACGCCGTCGGGTTGGTCACGAGCACCGGGGTGACCAGTGAATAGCCGGCAGCGGTGATCACGTCCGGGTCGAACTCGACGAGGACCTGCCCGGCAGTGACGTCCTGCCCGGTCTGCACCTGGGGGCGGAAGCCCTTCCCGGCGAGGTTGACCGTGTCGATGCCGATATGGATGAGCAGTTCCGCGCCGTCGACGGTGCGGATACCGACCGCATGCCCGCTGGCCGGTGCGACGATGACAGTGCCGTCCGCGGGTGCGATGACGGTCCCGGACGACGGGATGACGCCGACACCCGGGCCGACCAGCCCGCCGGCGAACACCGGGTCCGGAACATCCTTCAAGTCGACGATCGTTCCGGACACCGGGCTGATCACGGTGAATGGGCGCGTCGCCAGGGCGGTGCCGCCCCGGACCACCGGGGCCGAGCCGTTAACGAAGGACCCAGCGGGTGGGGTCGGGCCGTCGGACGTCGTCACTGCGGTCGCTTCGGTGTCGGCACCGGCCACCTGCGGGTCGTGCTTGGACTGGTAACCGAAGACCAGCACCCCGGCCATGGCGACGCCGAAGGCCGCGCCGATCGCGATGACATAGCCGATCACGGGTTGCATCAGCGGGATGCTGAAGATGCTGGAGAAGACGAACGTCGTGGACTGCACGTTGAACAGGCCGATGATCACACCCCCGACCACGGCGCCGGTCAGGACGATCGGGATGACCCGCTTGAACCGCAGGATGACTCCGTACAGCAGCGGCTCCGAGATCCCGGCGAGCAAACCGGCGGCCGCGCCGGCGCCGGCCAGTTCGCGCAGTTCCGGGTCGCGTCGGGCCCTGATCACCACGCCGATCGCGAGGCCCCACACCGCGAAGTTGTACGCGCCCATGGCGGCGACCAGAGGGTCGAGTCCGTTGATGGCGATATTGCTGAGCATGATCGGCACGATCGCCCAGTGCAGGCCGAGCATGACCAGGAACATGAAGGAACCGGCCAATGCGACGGACACCAGGATCGGGGAGATGCCGCCGAGCCAGCCGAGCAGGCTCGCGATCCATTGGCCGACCAACACACCGAACGGGCCGAAGACCAGGGCGGTCAGCGGCACCAGCACCAGCAGCGCCACTGTGGGGATCACCACCAGCTGCAGGTTCTTGGTGACGACCTTCTTCAACCCGCGCTCCAGGAACGACAGGGCGACGGCGGCCAGCAGTGCCGGGAACACCGAGGAGGCATACCCGAAGACATACAGCGGAATACCGATGAACGAGGACACATCCCCGGTCTTGCCAACCAGCAGGAAGCTGGGCTCGAGCAGCGAGGCGGCGATCGCGCCGGACAGGAATGGATTGGCGCCGAGCTTGCGGGCGGCGGTGATTCCGACGAAGACCGGCAGGAAGTAGAAGATGGCGTTGCTGGCCGCCAGCAGCACCAGGGCCGTGGACGGTGGTGCGGCGCTGTCATACCAGCCGAACTGGACGGCCAGTCCCAGCAGCATCTTGATCATGGAGGCGCCGATCAGCGGCCACAGCAGGGGTTGGAAGGTGCCCCCGAGCAGAGTCGAAGATCCGGTTGATCACACCCACCTTTTCTCCGGCTGCGCTCGCCTGGTCTCCGCCGAACTTTGTCCACCCCGGCAACCGGGTCAACGCGGTGTAGACGTCGCCGACGTTCGGGCCGATGACGACCTGCGTCTGGCCGCCCTGCTCGACGAGTTGAATGACGCCCTTGGTTTTGTTCAGCTCGTCGCGTTGCACGTTGTTCTTGTCTCTCACAACAAAGCGGAGCCGGGTCGCGCAGGTGTGCACCTGGTTGACGTTGTCCGGCCCGCCGACGAGTTCCCCAACTCTGGCGGCTAACTGCTGATCGTTCATTTCGCTCCTTCGCGATGACGGATAAATAGCACGACGAAGCCCGATGGCGGAGGTCTCGCCCGCAACCGGTCCAGACAAAAAAAGACCTGAACCGATGTACCCGAAAAAAGGTAGCTGGCTCAGGTCTTGCCTGCGGATGCAGTAACAATCCTCGTAGACGCCTCGGGCGCCTAGTCTGAGAAATGTAGCGGACCCGGGATGCGGCGTCAAGGGTCCGCGTTGACTCACCAGAAGTGCGCGCGTAGCGGGGGTCGTTGACTCACGAAGGAATGCGCGCGTAGGGCGCGCCCGAGGGTCCGGTTCGGGTCGGCCCGTTGGGCCCTGGTGATGGGACTGACGTTGGCGCAGAGGCAAGCGGTATCGGTGGCGATCGCGACCAGGTAAAGAGTTCCGGGAAGGCCGCGAAGGGACGGATGCTGGACGAGTTGTGCGCGACGACCGGCTGGCACCGCAACCACGCACGGAAGCGCTGCGGCTTGCTCTGGTGCCGGGAATCGTGCGGCGGAGAGCGCCCGGGCATCGTTGTACGGGCCGGAAGTGATTGAGGAAGTTGCACACCCAGTTCGAAATCCGCTGTGGCTGGGGCGCAGCAACTCTCGGTACCCTATGTCGGTGCCTTCATCGGCTGTGACGTAGTTGCGTACTCTTGACGGAGCGCTCGACAATCGACGTCGACCGAAGCGCGTAGGGAAATCTGTGAGCATGACCGGTTCACAACGGTGATCTCTCATGCTCTACGGCTCCAATACGATTGTGCTGTTCTACGACGAGGGCTTTCGACACTCCCTTTGCCCACACCCGAATCGGTCGGCGGGACGCTCCGGATGCGAGGTGCCAGGTGCTGGGTGCGGGTGATGTCACCGTGACATTCGCCTATCGGTAACCGCTTCGGCATGGCCGGCCATCCGGCCGGTTTAGGACGACCGGAGGTGCTGAGGGTTGAGGACCAGCCCTGTCAGGCCATGGCGACCTGGAAGCGGCCGGCGGTGATCGCGGCGATAACGCCGCCGTCGATGAGCAGGTCGGTGCCAGTGATGAAAGCGCCGTCGCGGCCCATGAGGAACGCCGCGGTGGTGGCGATTTCGTCGGGGGTGCCGACCCGCCCGGCGGCGGAGGCCTTGATCATGTCCTGGTACCGAGCGCCGGCCGGGGAGTTCAGCTCGTCCAAGGCGAGCGGGGTCATGATGATGCCGGGGCTCAGCGAGTTCACGCGGGCGCCACGGTCTCCCCAGATGACGCTGGCGGCCTGCACCCGCAGGATATTGGCGCGCTTGGCGACGGCGTAAGCGACACCGGAGTTGGTGATGGTGTCGGGCTGCAGGAACGGCAGGTCGGCGAGGTCGGCGGCCGGGGTGAAGGCGAGGGCTTGGTTCTGCTCGGCGGGCAGCGGCGGGATCATGTGGCCGGCCTGGCTGGCGATGACGATCCCGGATCCGCCGGCGGCGATCACGGCGCCGAATTCCTCCAGGGCGTGGGCGACGCCGACCAGGTCGACGTTGATGATGGCCTGCGGTGAGGCCTGGGCCGGGGACAGGCCGGCCGTGTGGACGAGGTGCACCACGTCGCCGAGGCCGGCGGCGGTGTTGGTCAACTCCCGGACGGAGTCCTGGGAAGCGACATCAACCCGGGCGGTAGCGGTGGTGTAGCCGGCGCCGTTCAGCGCGGTGGCGGCGGCTTGCGCCGCTTCAAGGTTGAGGTCGGCCAGCAGAACTGTCTTGCCGACGCTGATGCGGCGGGCGATGGCCTGACCCATGGAGCCGGCGCCGATGACAACGACGACCTCGGTGGTGGCGGGTGTGGGCATGGTGGTGCCTTTCGTTCGGGGGTGTAGGGGTTGAACGCTGCTGGGCGCTGGGGCTGTTCTGGCGAGTGCGGCGCGGCTGTCGACCGCCACCTGCCGTCGATCAGGCCCAGTCGAGGGCGGACCGGAGCCGGTAGCGGCCGGGGTGGCCGCCCAGGCTGACCCGGTCCAGGGCGCTGCTGGCCGTGGTGGCCCGGTCACCGTGGATCTCTATATATCGGTAGTGCGTCGGTGATGGCGTGGTAGGTGAATTCGCCATTCTGGATTTGTTGCAGCCACTCGCTTTTGGGTGCGGTGGAGCCGGTGATGTGGGTAGCGGGGCAGCCGCGGCCAGGGGCTCGTCGAGCTGGTCGACGGCTGCTCGACCAGTGCCTAGTACAGCTGCCGTAGGCGGCGCGGACGTCATCGGCGGCGGCTGATTCGCGGGGTGTCATCGGTGGATGCCTGATCGCTGGTCTTAGAAATAGGTAGGCAGCCGGGGGGTGTACGGGCTTTCCAGGGCGGCGACCTCGTCGTCGGTGAGCTGCACGTCCAGGGCGGCGACAGCGTCGGTGAGGTGGTGGGCCTTGGTGGAACCGACGATCGGGGCGGACACGACGGGGTTGCGCAGCACCCACGCCAACCCGACGGTGGCCATCGACACGCCGCGTGCTTCGGCGATGGCCTGGACGGCGTCGACGATGGCCTGGTCGGTGTCCAGGAACAACGGGCGGCCGAACATGTCGACGGCGGGGTTGGTCTTGGCCCGTTCGGAGCTGCCCTGGCCCCAGGGGCGGGCGACCCGGCCGGCGGCCAGCGGGCTCCACGGGATGGACCCGACCCCGAGATCGGCGAGCAGCCCGAACATTTCGCGTTCCTCCTCGCGGGCCAGCAGGCTGTACTGGTCCTGCATGGACACGAACGGCGTCCAGCCGTGGGTCCGTGCGGTGTGCTGCAGCTTGGCGAACTGCCACGCCCACATCGACGAAGCGCCGAGGTAGCGGACCTTGCCGGCCTTGACGATGTCGTGCAGGGCTTCCATCGTCTCCTCGACCGGGGTCTCCGGGTCGAAGCGGTGGATCTGGTAGAGGTCGACGTAGTCGGTGCTCAGCCGGGTCAGCGACGCGTCGATCTGCTCCATGATTGCCTTGCGGGACAGCCCGGACCCGCCGGGTCCGTCGTGCATCTTCGAGAACAGCTTGGTGGCCAGCACCACGTCCTCGCGGCGGGTGTACCGGTCGATGGCGCGGCCGACGATCGCCTCGGAGCTGCCGTGGCCGTAGATGTTCGCGGTATCCCAGAAGGTGATGCCGGACTCGACGGCCTGCCGGAAGATCGGCTCGGCGCCGGTCGTCGTCCAGGGCCCACGGCATTCGGGAGGTGTCCCCGAAGCTCATGCAGCCCAACGCGATCCGGCTGACCTTGAGCCCGGAGGAGCCGAGGCGGGTGTACTTCATGCTGTTCCTTCCGTCGACGCCCGCGGCCACACCTGAGGGCAGGCGCAGCGGGCACGGTATGCGGTCTGGTCGTTCCCGGGCCGCACCACGAAGCTATGACGGCCCCGGCGGTTCTAGGCAGGTTCTGTCAGAACCTGCCTAGCCGCGTTCGGTTCACTTAGCGTGGTCGACATGGACAACCGCGAAGAGGTGCGCCGGTACCTGGCCTCCCGCCGGGCCCGCCTGACCACCGAGCAGGTCGGGCTGCCGGACTACGGCGGTCGGCGTCGGGTGGCCGGGCTGCGCCGCGAAGAGGTCGCCCAGCTCGCCGGCGTCTCGGTTGACTACTACACCCGCGTCGAACGTGGGAACCTCAACGGCGTTTCGGACAGCGTCCTGCACGCCATCGCCCGGGCGCTGCGCCTGGACGACGACGAACGGTTACACCTGTTCGACCTGGCCCGCGCCGCGGAAGCCCGCCCGAACCCGACCCGGTCCTCCCGCCCACACCCGGCTCGGCCGACGTTGCGGGACAGCGTCCGGGCGATTGTGGACGGCCTGGTCGACCTGCCGGCGTGCGTCACCAACGGCCGGATGGAGCTTGTGTTGACCAACCAGCTCGGTCGCGCCCTGTACGACCCGATGTTCCGATCCGCCGCCACCGCCGGTCACGGGCTGCCCAGCCACGCCCGGTTCGTGTTCCTCGACCCGGCGGCCATCAGCTTCTGGGTCGACTGGGAAACCGCGGCCACCGAAGTCGTCGGGGCGCTGCGCGTCGCCGCCGCCCGCGACCCCTACGACAAGGACCTCACCGACCTGATCGGGGAGCTCGCCACCCGCAGCGACCACTTCCGCACCTGGTGGGGCTCCCACGACGTGTTCGTGCACCGCGGCGGCGTCAAGAAAATCAACCACCCCGCAGTCGGCCGCCTCGACCTCACCTACGAGGTCATGCACTTCCCGTTCGACCCCGACATTGCGTTGCTCACCTACAGCGCCGCCTCCGGCACCCCCACCCACGACAGCCTGCAGCTGCTCGCGGCGTGGAACGCCACCCGCGACCGCGACCACCACGAGACACGGCCCACCGCCTGACTTCTACGTCCGTCCGCCCCTGATCAACGGCAATCGTTCCCAAGGCGCGAATCATCTTGTCCGCCTTCGTTCGTATCTTGTGCTGACCACAAGATACGGGCGCGGGTGTTGTGACGTACGACATGGCCTCTTAGCGGCTTAACCGTGGACGATGAACTCCGATACCGGGTGCCCGCGAGATCGCTCGTCGTCTGCGACCAGCCACATCTGCAGCTGTACACCCGGTGCAGTTGCAGCCATCCGTTAGACGCTTCTCGGCGCGGCGCCGGTCTGCTGCCCGGTCATGCGTACATCGAGAAAGGAAAGACATGCCGGAAGCCGTCATTGTTGCGGCAGCACGCTCGCCGATCGGTCGAGCGTTCAAAGGTTCACTCAAGGACGTCCGCGCCGACGAGATCGCGGTGTCGATCGTCCAGGCGGCCCTGGACCAGGTTCCCGCGCTGGACCCTAAGGACATCGACGACCTGATGCTGGGGTGTGGGATGCCTGGCGGCGAAGCCGGTTTCAACCTGGCGAGGATCGTCAGCGTGTTGCTCGGACACGACAATCTGCCGGGCACGACGGTCAACCGCTACTGCTCATCCTCGTTGCAGACCACTCGCATGGCGATGCACGCCATCAAGGCAGGAGAGGGTGACGTCTTCATCTCGGCAGGGGTTGAAATGGTGAGTCGGCACCTCAAGGGTACCAGCGACACTCTGCCGTACACACAGAACCCGATCTTCGACGAAGCCCAAACGCGAACGGCATCGAGAGCCGGCGAATCACTGGATGTGTCCAATACCCCGGGCCTTTTCGTGCTTGCCTACACCGTCGAACCTGGATCGAAAACCGCCGAGGCCATGTCTCTGATGGGCAGCTGGACCGCAAAGAATCCACCAAACCGCCGAATTGTGGATCCAAACCGTCAGTGGGAATCATCGCGCGGTGGCCGACCAGATCAATCGTTGCCGGACGAGCCTACCCTGGACCAACAGAAACCTGCGAATGCGGACTGGCCGGATCACCGCTGATTACCTCAACTGTGTGTCCAATGTGTTTCCCTTCGCGTAATTCGGACTGAGGTCATCATCTCCGTTTCTCGAGAGGGGGGTGCCGGTAGTCGTCAAGCCGCATCGAGTCGCGAACAGCAGCCCTGCGGCCAAACTCCCGGGCCCGGATGAACCCCCCGCGTCATCGGCACGCAGCGCGACGATCACGCGACTGCAGCGGACGAACTGTAAGGAAGGGCGGTGCCACACCATGTAGTGCTGGGCCGGGGATTACCGGCGGCTGCTTGGTGCGCGTCAATTAGTTCCAGCGGCCGGTCCTCCGTCATCTGGACTGCCCTTTGACCTGGGTTTGATTGGCTGACAGTCCAACCGCCCCGCCAACTGGCGGTCGGTGCTCATCGGGATTCGTCAGCTATTCGTTCCGATAGGCATGTCGAACGTGACGATCGCGATGAGTAGGACGACGATCGAGGTCCCTCCCAGTCCGGCGGTGACAAGGGAGGCGATGCTTAGAGCCAACGCTCGCCGGTTACCGGCACCGAGAGGCCACGGTCGTGGAGGTGTTCCGCCCGTCGCGCGATCAACGCGCCGGCCAGACTGCCGGCGAGGCCGGCCAGACCGGCCGCTCAGGGGGTCAGAGAAGGGCGGAGCGTTGAGCAGGAAGGTCAACGCGGCCAGAACTAGGTGAAGGTGCCGAAGATCGCAGCGCCAAGGATCAGGGTGGTGACCGGAACAGTCGCCGAGTTGGTCTGCGGCGGTATGAGTGGCCGGCAGTTGCGCCGCAGGCAGGCGGGCGCAGGTGATGCGGAGAGGTGTACCGGCCAAAGGACGGGTCCGCCGCGACCGCGACCAGTCTGGCTCGACCGTATCCGAGGTCTCCGACGCGGCCAGCCGTCGACTCCTGGCTGGGGGACGCCCGAAGACCGCCCAATGAAAAATGGGGTTCAAATGGGGATGATCTTGGCGCTCACCCGCGCCCGCCGCCAGGCGCTTGCGGGCTTCGCCGCAAGCTACTGCGAGTTCCTCGCGGGCCGGGTCGTCGAGATCGCGCGGCACCTCGCGGGGTGACCCGTTGCTGAGCAGCGCGTGACGATTTTGGCCGAGAACGACGATCAGGGCATCGGCGGCTTCCCGCGCCGCCCCTTTGACCGGCGCATCGCGCGCGCGGTTGTCGTCTGTGGCGTGAGCCGTGGAAGGATTTGTCGATGCCCGTCGGCTCACCTGCCTGACGCCCTCGGCACTTCAGATGGGGCTCCGACGGTGGGCGGCTGGCGCTTCGGCTGTCGATTCCGTGGGCGAAGGAATCGGCGTCGACGCCGACCCAAGTCGAGGAACACCTGGTACGGCCTCACGTTGGCTGACGCCTTCTTGCACATCGGCGTCCGACGACAAGACGCGTGGGCTTGCGCCGGGCCACAAGAACCCGGCAGGGCGGTCGGCAACTGAGTGAATACAGGACGCATACCCTGAGAACATCAAACACACCTGTTGCAGGAACACACTCAGATCGAAAAGCGTGAGTTTTCCGTGAGCCAGTGCCATGATCAAGAGGGGGCATACCCTCTGACCAGCACCTTTGTGGGCCCCGTGGGACTCGAACCCACAACCCGCGGATTAAAAGTCCGCTGCTCTGCCAATTGAGCTAGAGGCCCCTACGTTCGTACCGCTTGCCCCCTTCGACAGCCTCTGACCTGGGGTAATACACAAGCGACCCGTCTGCAGTTCCACCGATGCTACCGATTACTCCGCTTCGTCCTGGTCGTGAACCGGGAGCGGAACGGGAGTCCCGGTGGCACGCCCTCCGCACTTGACGGGTGCATCGGGCGATGTCCGCTCATACCGTACGGCCTCGGGCCGGCCCAGACGAACGACGGTCCGACCACGACGGCAAGACGCGGGAGATCGAACGAGCTGGGCGGACCAAGGCGGAGGCCCAGCGGAAACCGGCAACAGCCCTACGGGACCGAGTCCACTCCGACCATCGCGCAGAACTCACCCCAGACAGTCGAGTGGCATTGCCCCGTCGACCGGTGGATGGCCGACTTCGAGAGCCAGGGCAAAGCGCTGCGGACGGTGGAGCAGTACCACTACGCGATCGACCGGTCCATCATTCCCGGCCTCGGCGCATTGCGGATCAGAGAACTGACGGTGGCCGCCTGTGACCGTTTCCTTCGCGCCGGCGCGGGCCAACCGGGTGGCCGCCTCCTCGAGGCCAAGCATGGTGCCCCGGCGGCCAGAACTACCCGTTCGGTTCTGGCCTTCGCGAATGGTCGGCCGGGACCCTCAGCGCGCCGAGTTGATGGCCGCGCTGAGCGACGTCCGGCATGGCCGCGGAGGGTCATTTTCGGTGTTGGGTGAGGCGGGGATGGGATCTCTTGGGAACGTGCTGCTGGACTCAGATCGCCGCCCGCACCGCTCGCTCGAACCCCAGGACATGCTCGCGGGCCAGTTCTTCCGCTCGATCAGCCTGACCGTCAGCAATGGTGCGCAACAATTCCACGTGCTCGCCGACGTGCTCGTCGACGGTCGGCAGCTTCGGTCCAGGAACAGACAGAAGATCCGGGTTGCCAGATTGTCGTAGCGGATCAGCACGTCCTCGAGGTGCGGGTTGCCCGCGGCTCGGTAAATGGCCCGGTGCACGGTCAGGTCCCAGCGCATCAGCCCGGTTCGATCCAGAGTGCCGACATCCAGTGCTGCGGTTTTGGATGCCAGTTCGCGCAAGCTCTGCGCGGGTAGCACGGGAAGCCTGCTCGGCGGCGCGTCGGGCGGCTAACGGCTCCAGCTGGGCGCGGATCTCGGATATGCCGGCCAGGTCGGCGATGTCGACGCCGGTCGCGAACGTCCCCCGGCGGGGATAGGTAACAACCAGCCGCTCAAGCACCAACCGGTTGAGCGCTTCGCGCACCGGTGTGCGGCCAACGCCGAGCTCCTGGGCCAATGCTCCGATCGTCGAGCGGGTCGTTCGGCCGGATGTCCAGCATGATCAGCCGATCCCTGATCACGGCGTACGCCCGGTCCGCCATCGTCAGTCCCGGGATTGCGTCGAGGTCGGACGGTTCAGCGGTCACGGGGAGATCGTACGGCCTGATAGCCACAAGGGGTTGCCTATGGAGAGTCAGTGTCATACTCTGAGCGTACACCTAACATATCAGTTGCGTATGAATTGCGTGCAACAAATGTGGCTACCGAAGGGCACCATGACCATCAGCGTCTTCGATCTGTTCAAAGTGGGGATCGGGCCTTCCAGCTCGCACACCGTCGGACCGATGCGGGCCGCTTACCTGTTCGTGTCCGGGCTGCGGGCGGACGGCCTGTTATGGGACGTCGCACGCATTCGCTGCGAGTTGTTCGGTTCGCTGGGCGCCACCGGGCACGGACACGGCAGTGTCAAAGCGGTGGTGCTCGGTCTCGAGGGCGAACAGCCCGACCGGGTCGACCCGGTCGGCGCGCAACCGCGGGTGGACGCGGTGCGTGCCCAGGGGCAGATACGGGTGGCCGGAGAGCACCCGATCGCGTTCGACATGGACGAACGACGTCGTGCTGCACCGCCGCAAACGACTTGAGTTCCACACCAACGGCATGCTGTTCCGTGCGCTGGCCGCGGATGGAAGCGAGCTGCGCCGGCGGGAGTACTACTCCATCGGCGGTGGATTCGTGCTCGACCAGGACGAGGCCGGTCAACCGGCGATCGTGCAGGACGCCACACCGGTGAAGTACCCGTTCCTCACCGGTGATCAACTATTGGCCCACACCCGCGAAACCGGTTTGCGCATCAGCGATGTGATGCTGGCCAATGAACTGTCCTGGCGCACAGAAACGGAGATCCGCAGCGGTCTGCTGCACATCTGGTCGGTGATGCAGGAATGCGTCAACCAGGGCATCGCGACCACCGGGGTGCTGCCCGGCGGTTTGAAGGTGCGCCGCCGCGCGGCGGCGTTGCATGCCCAACTCGTCGCAGACGCCGACGAGTCCGACCCGTTGCGCGCCATGGAATGGGTCACGCTGTATGCGCTGGCGGTCAACGAGGAGAACGCGGCCGGTGGGCGGGTGGTGACCGCGCCGACCAACGGTGCGGCCGGGATCGTGCCGTCGGTTCTGCATTACTACCGGGATTTCATCGGACTCCTATTCCGACGATGGAGTGGTCCGGTTCCTGCTGGTTGCCGCCGCGATCGGGCTGCTGTTCAAGGAGAATGCCTCGATTTCCGGCGCGGAGGTGGGCTGCCAGGGTGAGGTCGGCTCGGCCTGCGCGATGGCGGCCGGCGGGCTCGCGGAACTGCTCGGCGGTACCCCGGAACAGGTGGAGAACGCCGCCGAAATCGGCATCGAGCACAACCTCGGGCTGACCTGCGACCCGGTCGGCGGGTTGGTGCAGATCCCGTGCATCGAACGCAATGCGGTCGGTTCGGTCAAGGCCATCACCGCAGCCCGGATGGCCGTCCGCGGCGACGGTCAGCATCACGTGACCCTGGACAAAGCGATCAAGACCATGCGCGAAACCGGCGCCGACATGAGCGTCAAATACAAGGAAACGGCAAGGGGCGGACTCGCTCTCAATGTCGTCGAGTGCTAGGAGGCACCCGTGTCACACCCCTTCATCCTGACCCTGAGCTGCGACGAACGTCCCGGCATCGTGCATGCGGTCACCGCCTTCCTGTTCGAGAACGGCTGCGACATCGTCGAACACCAGCAGTTCGACGACGCCGCTCGCGGGCACCTGTTTCTCCGCACCGCATTCGTCTGTGCGACTGAGACCGACGCCGAGCGGCTGACGGCCGCCTTCCGCATCGTCGCCGAGCAGTTTTCCATGACCTTCCGCATCACCGGCGAGGAGCCCGAGCGGGTGCTGGTCATGGTGTCGAAGATGGGTCACTGCCTCAACGACCTGATCTTTCGTTGGCGGGGCGGCAACCTCGGCGGCGAGCTCGTCGCGGTGGTGTCCAATCACGAGGATCTGCGGCCGATGGCCGAGGCGGCCGGCCTGCCGTTCCACCACGTGCCGGTCACCCCGGATACCAAGGCCCAGGCCGAGGCCCGGCTGCTGGAGCTGGTGGAGGAGTATCGCGCAGATCTGGTGGTGCTGGCGCGGTACATGCAGGTGCTCTCGGACGAGCTGTGCACCTCCCTGCGCGGCCGGGCGATCAACATCCACCACTCGTTCCTGCCGGGGTTCAAGGGCGCCAAGCCCTATCACCAGGCGTTCGACCGGGGCGTGAAGCTGGTCGGTGCGACCGCCCACTACGTCACCGGTGACCTGGACGAGGGCCCGATCATCGAGCAGGAGGTCATCCGGATCGACCACAACTACGACGCCAGGGCGTTGTCCACCGTCGGGCAGGACGCCGAGGCCCTGGCCTTGTCCCGGGCAGTGCGCTGGCACAGCGAGCAGCGGGTCCTGCTCAACGGGCACAGCACCGTCGTCTTCCGCTGAACCGGAGGCTCCGGTGACGTCGATAATCGAGGCCGATAGGGCAGCGCTCAGCGACTCGGCGCTGAACCAGGTGAACGCGTTCCTCGCCCAGCTGGGACCTTGGCGGCAGATCCGGCCCGACCGCGCCGAAGGCCTCGAGCGGGCCAGCGCCTTCTTCGCACTGCTGGGCAACCCGCAGGACGCGGTGCGGACCGTCCACGTGGCCGGCACCGCGGGCAAAGGCTCGGTGGTCGCCTTCATTGCCAGCATTCTGCGTGCGCATGGGTTCCGGGTCGGTGCGCACAGCTCGCCTCACGTGTACTCGCTGGCCGAACGGTTCCAGATCGACGGTGCGCCGGTGAGCCCGGAACTGCTGCTCCGCGCCCTTGCGGCGGTCCGGCCGGCCGCGGAACACATCAGTGAGAGTCGTTACGGTGCGCCGTCCTTCTTCGAGGCCACCAATGCCATCGCCTTTCACGCGTTTGCCGACCAGGTGGATTACAGCGTCATCGAGGCCGGGATCGGTGGACTGTACGACAGCACCAACACCATTTCCCGCGGTGACAAACTCGCGGTGATCACCCCCATCGGCCTGGACCACACGGACATCCTGGGATCCACCCTCGCGCAGATCGCGGCACAGAAGGCCGGCATTCTGCCCGTCGGTGGGCGCGCGGTGATCGCCCGGCCGCAGGTGAACGAGGTCGCCGCTGCCCTGCGGGCAGAGCAGGTCCGACGTGGGTGTGCCGTTGAACTGGTGGACGTGGCCACCGCGGTCGCCGACGCGGTCACCACCGGCGGCGGCACGACCCTTCGATTACCGGACCAATCCCGGTGGCCGCTCGGTCTGGTCGGCCGCCACCAGGCCGGCAATGCGCACCTGGCCCTGCGCGCGGTGGCTGAACTGGCCGCCTGGGACGGGTGGGCCCTCGACGAGCGGGCCACCGCCCATGGTCTGCGAAGCGTCCGGCTCCCCGGCCGGTTCGAGCGCCGCACCCTGCCGGACTGCCGACCGGTGATCCTCGACGGCGCCCACAATCCGATCAAGCTGGCCGCCCTCGTTGCCACCCTGGACGAGCTGCACCCAGGCGCCCGGCTCCCGTGGGTGGTCGCGTTCAAGCAGGACAAAGACGTAGCAGCCGCACTCCGGATCATCGCCCCGGCCGCCAGCAGCATCGTGGCCACCGAATTCCACGCCGCGGCCGGAGACCACCCGGCCGGCGTGTCCATCGCACCCGAATGCGTTGCCACCGCGGCGGCGCGTTCTGGAATCACGATCACCGTCGAAGCCGACCCGGTCAAGGCGGTCTCGCTCGGTGATGCCGAACCCGGCCTTCCGGTGGTGGTCAGCGGTTCCTTCCACCTGCTTGCCGCGATCGCCCGGATAGCACGATCCACTGCCGTGACACCCCCCGACGACGGCACCGCACGCGCACGGGTATGGGCCCGGTTCGACGACCTGCGGTCCGGCACCGCGCTGGCCTGCCACACCCCGGACCGCATCCTGGTCGCCGACCGGGTCCAGGACGTCGCGGACGTGCTCGATCAGGTGCAACGGGCCACCGACGCCGGTCGATGGGCCTTCGGGTACGTCGCCTACGAGGCCGCCGCCGGGCTGGACCCGGACCTGGCGGTCCACCCCCACCCGGAGGGCGGGATGCCCCTGGCCTGGTTCGGGATCTGCGACGAACCGGTACACGTACCGGCGGTGTCTGACACCCAACAGGCCAGGCCGTATCGGGCCGATTGGTACCCCACCTGGACACCGGCCGGGCACGCCGACCAGGTCGGCCGGATCCGCGATCACATCGCGGCCGGCGACACCTTCCAGTGCAACCTCACCGTCCGGATGAACGGCCGCGTCAGCGGCGACACCCGCGCGCTGTACCGCGATCTCGTGCTCCGGCAGCGCGGCGCCCACAACGCGTATCTGGACATGGGCCGGTTTGTCATCGCCAGCGCGAGCCCGGAACTGTTCTTCGAGCGCCGCGGTGACCACATCCTGCTGCGCCCGATGAAGGGCACCTCCCGCCGCGGGCGGCACCCTGACGAGGACAGGCGTTTGGCCACCGAACTGCGCTCCAGCCCCAAGGAGCGCGCCGAGAACATCATGATCGTCGACCTGATGCGCAACGACATCGGCCGCGTCGCCCTGACCGGCACTGTCCGGGTCCCCGAACTGCTCACCGTCGAACGGTACGAAACCGTGCTGCAGATGACCTCCGCCGTCACCGCCCAGCTGCGTCCCGGCGTCGGCCTGACGGACCTGTTCCGGGTCCTGTTTCCCTGCGGCTCGATCACCGGTACCCCGAAAACCCGTTCCATGCAGATCATCCGGTCCATCGAACCCGAACCCCGCGGTGTCTACTGCGGCGCCATCGGGCTCATCGGCCCACCCAGCGCGCCCATCCGGGCCCGGTTCAACGTGGCCATCAGAACAGCCGTTGTGGACACCCACACCGGCCACGCCGTGTACGGCGTCGGCGGCGGCATCACCTGGCAGTCACAGGCATCGGCCGAACACGCCGAGGTGCTCACCAAGACAGCCGTGCTGCGGGCGAGTGATCGTGACATCGAACTGCCGGGCGGGGTGGCCAACGGACCGGGCCGCGGCGTCGGCAATCCCGATCTCGATCCGTCGAGTGTCCGGGACTACGACCGCCTGCGGGATACGCGCGTCGCACCATCACACGCACCCGACCGGGGATCGGGCCGGCGGTCTGAGGTCAGCTCGCGGCGTTGACAGCGTGCAGCACGGTGAGGGCGTCCCGGGTGGCCGCGACGTCGTGGACCCGCAGCACCCGCGCGCCGTGCTGAACCGAGATCAAGGCCGCAGCAACCGATCCCGTCAGTCGATCGGCAACGCCCCGTCCGGTGATCTGACCGATCATCGTTTTACGGCTGAGCCCGACCAGGATCGGTGCGCCCAGGGTCTCGAGGTCGGACAGCCGCGCCAACAGGGCCAGGTTGTGCGCGAGAGACTTTCCGAACCCGAAACCTGGGTCCACCATGAGGTTGTCGGGGTGGATCCCGGCCCGGCGGGCGGATTCGAGTCGCTCGCCGAGGAAGTCGAGCACCTCGCGGACGACGTCGTGATAGTCGGGTTCGAAGCTGCATGGTGTCCGGCGAGTGCTGCATGTGCATCAGGCACACCGGCACTCCCAGCTCGGCGACGGTGTCGAGTGCACCGGGTCGACGCAACGCGCGGACGTCGTTGATCATGCTGGCGCCCTCGGCGACGGCGGCCCGCATGACCTCGGGTCGGGAGGTGTCCACCGACATGGGCACTTCCACCTGTTGGGACAGGGCCGCGACCACGGGGATGACCCGCTGCGAGTTCTTCGCGGGTTGTCGGTGGCCTGGAGCCCGGGCGGGTTGACTCCCCGCCGATGTCGATCAGGTCGGCACCCTCGTCCACCAGGCGATGTGCGTGGATCAGGGCCTGGCGCGGATTGTCGAACAGCCCACCGTCGGAGAACGAGTCCGGTGTGACGTTGAGAATCCCACAGATGAGCGGCTGCCCCGCAGACAATCCAGCTGCCAGGAGTCGGTGTGGGGCCGTCGATGGTGTAGCGCGCACGATCCTCTTTTCACCGGGCAGCTGGTGGTGATCATTCTTGGTCCGACGCCGAGCTACCGGGTGGCCGATGTCAGGGTGTGCTGCAGCAGCAGCGCGGTGGTGACCGGGCCGACGCCGCCGGGGACCGGGGTCAGCCCGGCGACGTGGCCGGTGACCGACTCGGCGTCCACGTCGCCGACCAGCTCGCCGTCCAGGGTGGCGTTGGTGCCGACGTCGATGACGATGGTGTGCGGGGCGACGTGGTCGCCGGTGATCAGGCCGGGTTGGCCGGCGGCAACGACCAGCACGTCGGCCCGTCGGGTGTGCTCGGCCAGATTCTTGGTGTGCCGGTGGCACACGGTGATCGTGGCGTCGCGGTGGATCAGCAGCAGCGCAACGGGTTTGCCGACCACGGTGGAGCGGCCGATGACCACGGCGTTCGCGCCCGACAGCGGGACCGAGTAATGGTCCAGCAGCACCATGACGGCCTCGGCGGTGGCGGGTGCGAAGGCGGGCAGCTGGGCCGCGAGCAGGCCGAGGCTTTGCGGGTTGGCTCCGTCGATGTCCTTGGCCGGATCGATCGCCGAGGCCAGGGAGTCGAAGTCAGCGGTCGGTGGCAACGGGGTCTGCAGGATGATCCCGTGCACCGCCGGGTCGGTGCTGAGCGCATCCAGCTCCGCTCGGATGCCGACGGGGGTCGCGTCCGGACCCAGGTCGACGATGCTGCACCGGACGCCGCAGCGCTCGGCGGCCCGGGCGATCGATCGGACGTACCACGCGGTGGACTCGTCGGCGGTGGCCAGCACGACTGCCAGGTGCGGGATGGTGCCGGCGGCGGTGAGCTGGGCGGCGGCGGCCGTCACCTCCGCGCGGATCCTCATGGCCACGTCGGATCCGGTCAGGGTGGTGGTCATCGGGTGAGCCGATCCCGGACAGCGGCGGTGACCTTGTCGGCGCGCAGCGCGAGGTCGTCGACGTCGGCGATCGCGGTCAGCAGTTCGGCGACGATGACCTGGTCGGTGATGCCGCCCAGGTTGATCTCGACGTTCACCCGCGCGGTGGTCGCCGCCGCCCGGGTGGCATCCGCGGCCGCGGCCACGTCACTGATCACAGTGGGGTTGCCGATCGGTTCCAGTTCCTCTGCCAGGCAGAGGATCTCGTCCGCCACTCGGATCACGTTCGCCGGTACCCTGGCCTGCCCCGACGAGCGCGGCGGCGATGGCTTCGGCCCGGGCGGCGGCCTGATCGGTGGTGGCCTTGGGCAGCTTGTAGGCCCCGCCGACGGCGCCGAAGGCGTCGACGTCTGCTTCGGCCAGCCGTAGGGCGTCCGCCCGCAGCCGGTCGGCGGTTCGCACGATGTCGGTGATCCGGTCGGCGTGCGCCGCGAATTTCGCGGTGTTGCTGTAACGGCCGACCATGGCCACCAGGGCGGCGGCCTGAGCCGCGTGCAGCGCGGCGGTGGCGCCCCCACCCGGTGTCGGTGACCTTCCGGCGAGTTGCTCGAGGAAGGTCTCGACAGTGTCGTCACGCATGGCGGCGCATCCTTTGTGGAGTGGTGAGCGGAAGCGAACCCGATGACGCGCGGCGCCGGAACTGGACTGTCCGACGCCGCGCCGGGGTCGCGGGGATGGGAGTAGCGAGACCGCACCGGTGGCCGGTGCGGTCGCTGATGTGACGGCTCAGCCGCGCAGGCGGGTCATCTTCGGATCGACCAGCGGTTCCGCGGTGACGGTGGCCGCGACGCGGTTGCCGAAGTACTGGATCTCGACCTCGTCGCCGACGCTCAGCGATGCCGGCAGCCAGGCGTAGGCGATCGGCTTGCCGATGGTGTGCCCGAAGGCGGCGCTGGTGACGTACCCGGCGGCCTGGCCGTCGACGAACACCGGTTCGAGGCCCAGGACGACGCTGCGGCCGTCGTCGACGGTCAGGCAGGTCAGCCGGCGGGTCGACCGTGTCGTCGCTCACCCCGGTGAGCGCGTCCCGGCCGACGAACGACTCCTTGCGCGGGCTGACGGCGAAGCCCAGACCGGCCTCGTACGGGTTGTGCTCGGTGGTCATGTCGGTACCCCAGGACCGGTAACCCTTCTCCAGGCGCAGGCTGTTGAAGGCGGCCCGGCCGGCGGCGACCACGCCGTGCGGCTGACCGGCCGCCCACAGCACGTCCCACAGCCGCTGTCCGTTGTCGGCGGTGGTGTACAGCTCCCAGCCGAGCTCGCCGACGTAGGACAGCCGCATCGCGGTCACCGAGACGCCGCCGATGCGGACCTGCTTGGCGCGGAAGTACTTCAGGCCCTCGTTGGTGAAGTCGTCGGAGCTGACCGCCCCGATCACCTCGCGGGCCAGCGGACCCCACAGGCCGATGCAGCAGGTGCCGCCGGTGATGTCGCGGATCTGCACGGACCCGTCGGCCGGCGCCTGCCGGTGCAGATAGTCGAAGTCCAGCGCGCTGTTCGCGCCGACCTGGAACAGCTGCTCACCGAGCCGGGCGACGGTGACGTCGCTGCGGATCCCGCCGGCCTGGTCGAGCACCAGCGCGTAGGTGACGGCGCCGACGGTCTTGTCCATCTGCCCGGTGGTCACCCGCTGCAGCAGGTCGAGGGCACCGGGCCCGCTGACCTCCAGCCGCTTGAGCGGGGTCATGTCGTACATGGCCACGGCGGTGCGGGTCTTCCAGGCCTCGACCGCGGCGATCGGGGAGTGGAACTTCGCACTCCAGGAATCCCGGGCCGGCGGGGCCCATTCCGCGGGCAGATCGGCGACCAGCGCGGCGTTGGCCTCGTACCAGTGCGGCCGCTCCCAGCCGGCGCCCTCCAGGAACACGGCGCCGAGCTCCTGCCTGCCGGGCGTGGAACGGGCTGACCCGCAGGTTCCGCGGGAGATTCCTTGGGCTGCAACGGGTGCAGGATGTCGTAGATCTCGACGAAGTTCTGCTGGGAGGTTTCGCTGACGTAGTCCGGGGCCAGCTGGACGTCCTCGAAACGGTGCACGTCGCAGCCGTGCAGCTCGATCTCGGAGCGGCCGTCGACCAGCAGCTGCGCCACCGCCCTGGCGACGCCGGCGGAGTGGGTCACCCAGACCGCCTCGGCGATCCAGAAACCCTTCACGTCGGCGGATTCGCCGACCAGCGGGCCGCCGTCGGGGGTGAAGGAGAAGATGCCGTTGAAGCCGGAATCGATCTTGGACTGCCGGAGCGAGGGCAGCAGCAGCTTGCTCTGCTCCCAGGCCGGGGCGAAGTCCTCCTCGGTGAACGGCAGCACCGATGGCATGGCCGCCTCGGTCACCTCACCCTCGGGGAGAGTGCGCAGGTCCACCGGCATCGGCCGGTGGGCGTAGGAGCCGATGCCGAGGCAGTCGACCCGCTCGCGGTAGTACAGGTCCTGGTCCTGGTGCCGCAGGATCGGCAGCCCGGCCTCCTGCAGTTCGGTGTTGCGGCCGACCAGGTCCGGCACCTGCCCGGTCCACACGAACTGGTGCGCCAGCGGCAGCAGCGGCACGGCCATGCCGACCATCGCGCCGAGCTCGACGCCCCAGAAGCCGGCGCACGAGACGACGATGTCGGCGGGGATCACCCCGTCGTCGGTGCGCACCCCGGTGACCCGGCCGCCGGCCTGCTCGATGCCGGTGACCCGGGTGTTGCCCCGGAACACGGCGCCGCGAGCCTGCGCGCGGCGGGTCAGCGCCACGACCGTGCGGGTGGCCTTGGCCAGTCCGTCGGTGGGGATGTGCAGGCCGCCGAGGACCTGCTCGCGGTCCACCAGCGGATGCAGCCGGACGCATTCCTCGGCGCTGATCACCTCGGCCTGCACGCCCCAGGAGGTGGCCCAGCCCTGCCGGCGGTGCAGGTCGGCGAGCCGCTCGGGGGTGGTGGCGATCTCCAGCCCGCCGACCTGGTTGAAGCACCAGGCGCCGTCGACGTCGATGCTCTTGAGCTTGTTGACGGTGTAGGTCGCGAACTCGGTCATCGTCTTGGACGAGTTGGTCTGGAAGACCAGGCCGGGGGCGTGCGAGGTGGAACCGCCGGTCAGCGGCAGCGGGCCCTGGTCGACGACGGTGATGCGGTCCCAGCCGCGTTCGGTCAGTTCGTCGGCGAGGTTGGCGCCGACGATCCCTGCTCCGATGATGACCACACGTGGGGTGGTTGACATGGGCTCCTACTCCTGATTGCTGGTGGGATCGGTGGCGCGGTCGGTGGGTTCGGCGGCGCTGAATTCCTGGGCGGCGTCCAGCAGCCAATCGGCCAGGTAGCCGGCGAAGGAGGAGCGGACCAGAACGAGGAAATCGCCGTCGCCGCTGTCGGCATCGGACAGGGCCAGCAGGATCACCCCGGCCTGGCCGACAGTGGTCTGCGCGGCGCGTGCCGCGGGCGAAGACCCGTGGGTGCAGGTCGATCGAGCAGCCCTTGGCCAGCAGATCTCGGACGCGGGAGCCGGTCAGCCGCACGCCGATCCGCTGCGCGGAGACGTCGACGACGGCCCCACCGAGCGGTTGCGACCGTTTCTCGTACCTGGTCCGTCCAGTTCGTCCGGGGCGTGCGCCGTGCTGGTCAGCAGCCACTCGTCGGGCCCGAGCCAGATGGCCCGGCCGGCGCCGGTAGCCACCCAGGTGTTGGGCGTCGTCGGCAGCCGGGCGCCGAGCAGTTCGGCGTCCGCCGCGGCGGCGGGCAACCGGACGTCGACCATCGCGACGAACGGCTCGGCGGTGATGGTCGACCGCGGAGTTGCTCCGACCGGCCAGTTCGGCGCCGATCTGCTCGAGCGGGTGCAGGCGGGTCAACTCAGCCATCGCGGCGGGCTCCTTCTGGATCGACCAGCACCGACCCGGTGACCTCGACCGGGACCAGAGTGCCGTGAACGGGGACGTGCACGGTGTCGCCGACCCGCGACCGGCCGCCCTTGACCAGGGCGAGCGCGAACGGGCGGTCGAGCTCGGCGCTGCGGTAGCTGGAGGTGACGTGCCCGAGCATCGGCACCGGCGGCGGCGGCAGCTGACCGTCGGCGATGAACTCGATGATCTGCGAGCCCTCCGGCAGCACCGTCTGCCGGTCGACCGGGAGCAGCCCGACCAGCTGCTTGCGCAGCGGGTCCCGGTTGGCGGCCCGGTCGAAGGAGCGCTTGCCGATGAAGTCGACCTTCTTCTTCGACACCGCCCAGGCCAGCCCCAGGTCGTGCGGGCTGACGGTGCCGTCGGTGTCCTGCCCGATGATCGGGTAGCCCTTCTCCGCGCGCAGGACGTGCATGGTCTCCGTGCCGTACGGGGTGATGCCGTACGGCGCGCCGGCCGCGAGCAGCCGCTGCCACACCGCGACGGCGTACCAGGGGTTGACGTAGACCTCGAAGGCCAGCTCGCCGGAGAAGCTGATCCGGGCCAGCCGCACCGGGACACCGTCCAGGGTGGTGTCCCGGATGGCCATGAACCGGAAGGCGTCGTTGGACGACGTCGACGTCACCGAAGACGGCGCCGATCACGTCGCGGGAGCGGGGTCCGACCACCGGGAAGGTGACCCACTGCTCGGTGACCGAGGTGCAGAACACCCGCAGGTGCGGCCACTCGGTCTGCAGCCATTCCTCCATCCAGTCCAGGATTCTGGCGGCGCCGCCGGTGGTGGTCAGCACCAGGAACCGGTCGTCGGCCAGCCGGAGCACGGTGCCGTCGTCGATGACCATGCCGTCGACGCCGCACATCACGCCGTACCGCACGGAGCCGACCTTCAGGCTGCTCATCAGGTTGGTGTAGATCAGGTCGAGGAACGCTGCCGGCGTCCGGGCCCTGCACGTCGATCTTGCCCAGGGTGGAGCCGTCCAGGATGCCGACACCGGTGCGGGTGGCCGCGCACTCCCGCAGCACCGCGGTGTCCATGTCCTCGCCGGGTTGCGGGTAGTAGCGGGGGCGCTTCCACTGGCCGACGTCCTCGAACACCGCGCCGGCGCGGACGTGCCAGTCGTGCAGGGCGGTGAGCCGTTCCGGGTCGAACATCCGGCCGCGGTCCCGGCCGGCCAGCGCGGCGAACGCGACCGGTGTGTACGGCGGCCGGAAGGTGGTGGTCCCGGTGTCGGCCACCGGCACGCCGAGCAGTTCGGCGGTGATCCCGGTGGCGATGACCCCGGAGGTCTTGCCCTGGTCGTGGGCGGTGCCGATCGTGGTGTACCGCTTGATGTGCTCGATGGAGGTCAGGCCGGCGCCGACCGCGCGGGCGATGTCGGCGACGGTGGCGTCCCGCTGCAGGTCGACGAACTCGGTGGCGGCATCCGCGGCGGGGGCGCCCGGTACCCGCCACAGCACCAGCGGCGCTGTCGCCTCGGCGACGTCGGCGGCGGCGGGCAGAACGTTCGGCCGACGGTGGTCGCGATCCCGGCGTGGTGAGCGCCTCGCGCGCGGTCCGCTGGCCGTCGGCCAGGCACCCGGAGAGGGTGAAGACGCCGGCGGCGGATCCGGCGACGGTCAGCCCGTCGAGCTGCTCGTCGGGCAGGAACGCACCCAGCTGCTCGTCGTAGCGCAGCCGGCCGCGGGACTGGCTGAACAGGTGCACCGCGGGGTTCCACCCGCCGCTGATCAGCAGCACGTCGCAGGGCAGGGCCTCGATGTCGCCGACCGTTCCGTCGTGCAGCGGGCCGACCAGGGCATGGGTGACCCGGTCGGCGCCCCGGGTGCCGGCGACCACGGCACCGAGGACTGACGGTGATCCCGAGTTGCTCCAGTTCGGCCTGCCGGGTCGGGGATCCTTCGGGACGGGCGTCGACGACGGCACGGATCCGGACACCGGCCCGGTGCAGGTCGACGGCGGCGTCGTAGGCGCTGTCGTTGGTGGTGAACACCACCGCGTCGCGGCCGGGCAGCACCCCGTAGCGGTGCAGGTAGGTGCGGGCCGCGCCGGCGAGCATGATGCCGGGTCGGTCGTTGTCGGCGAACACCACGGGTCGTTCGTGCGCGCCGGTGGCGACCACGATCGACTTGGCCCGGAGTCGCCAGATCCGTTGCCGGGAAGCATTTTTCGGTGCCTCGACGCCGAGGTGGTCGGTGCGCCGCTGCAAGCGCCAGCACGAAGCCGTCGTCGTAGCTGCCGAACGCGGTGGTGCGCTGCAGGTGCAGTACGTCGGGGTAGCCGGCCAGTTCGGCGACCGCGGCGGACACCCACTGGGCCGCGGGAACACCGTCGAGGGTCTCGGCGGTGGACAGCAGCGACCCGCCGGCCTCGGACTGCTCGTCGATCAGCGCGACCCGGGCTCCGGCCCGGGCCGCGTTCAGGGCGGCGGTCAGGCCGGCGGGGCCGGCGCCGACCACGAGCACGTCGACGTGGTGGTGCACGGCGTCGTACCGGGCGGGGTCGGGATCCAGGCTGAGCCGGCCCTGTCCGGGGATGCCGTGCGCGACCAGTCCGTCGTACAGCTCGATGGTGGTGGCCAGCACCATGGGCTCGGGGTAGGGCTGCTCGATCTGCACCAATCCGCAGGGGTCCTCGGCCCAGGCGGCGGAGATGCCGCGCGGCCGGCCCAGTTTGATGCTGGTGGTGATCTGGTGCCGACCGGCGGCGAGCAACGCCGACGCCAGGGTGTCGCCGGGGTGACCGGTGAGGTGCTTCGCCGTTGAAGGTGAAGTCGAGGGTGGGCCGCGGTCGATGCGACCGCCGTCGGGGTGCGGAAGCGAGGTGGTCACGGGGTCACCGGCTTGTGGATCATCGGGGCGGTACACAGCTCTCGAAGCGGTAGGTGGCGGTGTCGCGGACGGCGTTGAACCAGCGGCGGCAGCCGTGGCTGTGGCTCCACCGTTCGTGCGAAACGGCCCTTGGGGTTGTCGCGGAAGAAGATGTACTGCGCCCACTCCTGGTCGGACAGCGCGGCCGGTTCGGCCGGGTACGGGATGTGGGCCTGGCCGCCGTAGTGGAATTCGGTTTCCTCGCGCGGCCCGCACCACGGGCATTCGATCAGTTGCACGTGCTCGTCTCCTGGTTGCGAGGCTGCGTCAGTGCGCGCACGCCGGCGGCGCCGTGCTCGTCGACGAGCGCTCCGGTGACGAAGCGGTCGAGGCTGAACGGCTCCACGAACGGGTGGGGTTCTTCCTTGGCCAGGGTCTGCGCCAGGCACCAGCCGATGCCCGGGGTGACCTTGAAACCACCTGTGCCCCAACCACAGTTCAGGTACAGGTTCTGGTAGCCGACGCGTCCGACGATGGGCGAGGCGTCTGGTGTGACGTCCACGATGCCGCCCCAGCTGCGCAGCAGGTGGGCGCGGGCGAACACCGGGAACAGCTCGACCGCGGCGGCCATCTGCCGCTCGATGATGTGGAACGCGCCGCGCTGGCCGTAGCCGTTGTAGGAGTCGACACCGGCGCCCATCACCAGCTCGCCCTTGTGGGCCTGGGAGACGTAGACGTGCACCGCGTTGGACATCACCACTGTGGGGTGCACCGGCTCGAGCAGTTCGGACACCAGTGCCTGCAGCGGGTGGCTCTGCAGCGGCAGCTTGATCCCGAGCATCTCGGCCAGCACCGAGGTGTGGCCGGAGGCGGCCAGCAGCACCTGTCCGGCGGCGATGTCACCCCGGGTGGTGCGCACCCCGGCGACCCGGTCGCCGTCCACGGTGAAACCGGTGACCTCGCAGCCCTGGATCAGGTCGATCCCGGCCTCGCTGGCGCGGCGGGCGAATCCCCAGGCGACGTAGTCGTGCTTGGCGATACCGCCCCGCGGCTGATAGGTGGCACCCAGGACGGGGTAACGGATGTCGGTCGGAGGTGTTCACGATCGGGCACAGCCGCTTGACGTCCTCGGGCCCGACCCATTCGGCGTCGATCCCGTTGAGCTTGTTCGCCTCGACCCGGCGCACGCTGTCCCGCACGTCCTGCAGGGTGTGCGCGAGATTCAGCACGCCCCGCTGGCTGAACAGGATCGGATAGCCCAGGTCCTCCTCCAGGCCCTCCCAGAGCTTGAGCGAGTGCTCGTAGATCGTGGCGCTCTCGTCCCACAGGTAGTTGGACCGGATCAGGGTGGTGTTGCGGGCCATGTTGCCGCCGGCCAGCCACCCCTTCTCCAGCACCGCGACATTGGTGATGCCGTGGTTCTTGGCCAGGTAGTGCGCGGTGGCCAGGCCGTGACCGCCGCCGCCGACGATGACCACGTCGTACGAGCGCTTGGGTTCGGGGTTGCGCCACAGGAAGTCCGGGTGGTCCGGCAGGTCGGCGCCTGGGGTGTGCGGGCCGCTCATGCCGCTCATGCCCGACAGGTCGGGGTAGAGGGGGCGGCTGTCGGCGAGCTTGACGACCCTGGCGCTGAGCGCGTCGAGCTGCAGGTCGTTCAGTTCGGGACGTAGGGCGGTGGCGATGATGTCGGCGACCTCGGCGAAGTCGTCGAGGTCGAAACCACGGGCCGCCAACGCGGGGGTGCCGATGCGGACGCCGGAGCTGACCATGGGTGGCCTCGGGTCGAACGGCACCGCGTTGCGGTTGACGGTGATCCCGATCGAGTGCAGCCGGTCCTCGGCCTGCTTGCCGTCCAGCGGTGACTCGCGGAGGTCGACCAGCACCAGATGCACGTCGGTGCCGCCGCTGACCACGTTGACCCCGGCCGCGCGGGCATCGTCGGCGAGCAGTCGGTCGGCCAACAGCCGGGCTCCGGCCAGGGTGCGCTCCTGTCGTTCCCGGAACGCCGGCTCGGCCGCCAACTTGAACGACACCGCCTTGGCCGCGATCACGTGTTCGAGCGGTCCGCCCTGCTGACCGGGGAACACCGAGGAGTTGAACTTCTTGGCCAGCTCGGCGGTGGCCAGGATGATGCCGCCGCGGGGGCCGCCGAGGGTCTTGTGGGTGGTCGAGGTGACCACGTGTGCGTGCGGCACGGGGGAGGGGTGCAGCCCGGCGGCGACCAGGCCGGCGAAGTGGGCCATGTCCACCATCAGATACGCGCCGACCGCGTCGGCGATGCGCCGGAACTCGGCGAAGTCCAGCTGCCGGGGATAGGCCGACCAGCCGGCCACGATCAGCTGCGGCTTGTGCTCGAGCGCGAGTCGCTCCACCTCGGCCATGTCCACCAGGTGATCCTCGGCGCGCACGTGGTAGGCGACGGCGTTGTACAGCTGGCCGGAGAAGTTCAGCCGCATGCCGTGGGTCAGGTGTCCGCCGTGCGCCAGGTCCAGGCCGAGGATGGTGTCACCGGGCTTGAGCAGCGCGGCCATCGCGGCGGCGTTGGCCTGCGCACCGGAATGCGGCTGGACGTTGGCGTACTCGGCGCCGAAGAGGTCTTTGATCCGGTCGATGGCCAGCTGTTCGATCACGTCGACGTGCTCGCAGCCGCCGTAATAACGGCGGCCGGGGTAGCCCTCGGCGTACTTGTTGGTCAGCACCGAGCCCTGCGCCTGCATGACGGCGATGGGTGCGAAGTTCTCACTCGCGATCATTTCCAGGGTGGTCTGCTGTCGCCGCAGTTCCGCCTCGATCGCCTCGAAGACCGCCGGGTCGGTGTCGGCCAGAGACTGGTTCAGTACGCGGTCCGCGGCCACCGGAGTCTCATCAAGCTGAACGACCATGCGCAAACTCTCCTGTCATAGTTGCTGTCTACCACTGGTATATCATCTGTCGGTCATAGTAAGGTGAGATGCAGACCACCGTCAAGGGCCGCGACCATCCTGAAAAGGCCGGAGCGAAATCGCCGACTGCGGATAGACGGTCAACGGTCCGGACTACTGATTGATCGCTCATCGACGGCGCTATCAAGGAGTGCACGACTGTGACATCTTCAATAACCGGGTCATTCACGAACTGCAGC
The DNA here is from genome assembly GCA_963695045.1 of uncultured Actinomycetota bacterium. GTDB lineage: Bacteria > Actinomycetota > Actinomycetes > Mycobacteriales > Nakamurellaceae > Nakamurella. Next base: position 73,672 of record CAVOFW010000007.1, on the reverse strand, counting down.
GCCGATCGCTCGCACGAGCCTCCGGCCCGCGCTCGCTGGATCGGCCGGTGAATAACCCTCCATGGCCCCAGGAAGTTGACGTCGTCCCCGTGCGTGACAGTTCGATCGAAAACCCGGTCATGCCCGGTACGCGCCAATCCGTGCTGGAGCGGGCCCTGCATGGCACCTCCTATGAGGTGCTTCCGTTGCGATCGGCCGAGGAATCGATCGTGTCGGCCGTCCCGCTGACCGTGCCGCTCAGCGTCACCATGACCGCCGGCAAGGGGGTGCAGCCGACCATCGAGCTGACCGAACAGCTGGCCGCACACGGCTACGCCGTGACGCCACACTTGGCTGCTCGGTTGTTCCGCGACCGGGTGCACCTGGCCGATACCGTCGCACGGCTCCGCGGCGCCGGGGTCGACAGCGCCTTTGTCATCGCCGGCGACGGCGCCGACCCGCACGGGCCGTTCGCTGACGCCCTGGGTCTGCTGGAGGAACTACAGAGCACCGGCCATCCGTTCCGTCAGATAGGGATCGGCGGCTACCCCGAGGGACACGCACACCTCGATGACGAACTGGTCAGTCTCTCGTTACGGCGGAAATCAACGCACGCAACGCACATCACCACTCAGATGTGCTTCAACCCCGGCACCACGACCGCCTGGGCACGCCAGGTCCGGAGCGGCGGCGTCAGCCTGCCGATTCGTATCGGGTTACCCGGCGCGGTGACCCGGCAGAAACTGGTCCGGATCTCGGCCGGCCTTGGCCTTGGTCCGTCGGCACGCTTCCTGCTGGGGCAGCGCAATATGTTCTGGCGCTTCTTCCTGCCCGGTGGATACCAACCGGACCGCCTCGTCCAGGCGCTCGCCCCCCGATTTGGCGATCCTGGCCACGCCCTCGCCGGCTTCCACTTGTTCACGTTCAACGAGGTGGCACGCACGGAGGCGTGGCGACAGGCGTGGTTGCAGCGGTTAGCACCCGAAGCCATCGACCATCGCCGCAGTGCGCTCGGTATGGATCAGGTTTAAGAACGTCTTCACATCCTCTTGACGCGCCGTGTCGAGTCATACAAACTAAGCGTGTTGTGCAACAAGCAGCGGTAAGCGCAACAACCAGGCCGACGGTCGTGCACTCGCTGACGATGCCCTCCGTCCGGGTTTCGCCTGTGCCGAAGCACTTTTCGCGACATGTGTCAACCGTTTGTGCTGCATCTCCGTCGCACTCTGCCTATCCAGAGAGCACCGCCGCAGTCTGGATGGGACGCCTTTGATCGGCCGTTCCTCGAACGCCCCTCATCGATCTGCAGATCCAGATAGGTGAACCGACCGTCATCCCCTTGGACGAAGTGCGCGCCGCGACCACTGTCCAGTCCAGGCAAGAACTGCGAAGGGAAGCCAGACGATGGCCACGCAGAACCATGACAAACCAGAGAAACACCATCACCTACCGCACATTCGAGGACCCGGGGATCGCACCCCCGTTCGAACCGGAATCATTCGCCGACGAGGCCGAGAGGCACTACTCCACCGACAAGATCGTGTTCGGTGTCGCAGCCGTCCTCGTGGTGGCCTTTCTCGCTTGGGGGTTGTTCGCCACCGACTCGCTGAGCTCGGTCGCCACCAGTGTGCTGAACGGCGTCATCCACAGCGGCGGCTGGGGTTTCGTGCTCGCCGCCAGCTTCTTCGTGGTGTTCGCGATCTGGCTCGCGATCAGCAAGTACGGACGGATTCCGCTCGGCAAGGACGACGAGACGCCGGAGTTCAAGACCATCTCGTGGATCGCGATGATGTTCAGCGCCGGGATGGGCATCGGTCTGATGTTCTACGGGGTCGGCGAACCGCTGTCACACTTCGCTTCGCCACCTCCTGGGACGGTCGAGGCTGGGACGCCGGAGGCGTTCGATACGGCGATGGCAACCACGTTGTTCCACTGGACCCTGCACCCGTGGGCGATCTACGCGGTGGTCGGCCTGGCGATCGCCTACAGCACCTTCCGCAAGGGTCGCCGTCAGTTGATCAGCTCGACCTTCGTCCCGCTGCTGGGCAGGCGTGGACCCGAGGGTGGGTTCGGTCGCGCCATCGATATCCTGGCGATCTTCGCCACCCTGTTCGGGTCGGCCGCTTCACTGGGCCTTGGCGCCCTGCAGATCGGTGGCGGGCTTGTCGCCGGCGGGTTCATCGATTCCTTTGGGACCAACCTGTTGGTGGTCATCATCGTGGTCCTGTCGATCTGTTTCATCGTGTCCGCGGTCTCGGGGGTGTCCAAGGGCATCCAGTGGCTGTCGAACATCAACATGGTGCTGGCCGCCGTGTTGGCGGCGGTGGTGTTCATCGGTGGCCCCACCATCGTGATCCTGAATCTGATTCCCACCATGATCGGTGACTACTTCGGCGATCTCGCCCAGATGGCCTCCCGCACGGCCGCGACCGGTGGAAGTGCCACGGAGACCTGGCTGTCCGGGTGGACGATCTTCTACTGGGCGTGGTGGATCTCGTGGACCCCGTTCGTCGGCATGTTCATCGCCCGGATCAGCCGTGGGCGCACGATCCGCGGCTTTATCGCCGGTGTCATCCTCATTCCGAGTGCGGTCAGCCTGGTCTGGTTCGGCATCTTCGGGGGCGCCGCGATTACCGCCGAGCAAAACGGTGCGAACCTGGCAGGGGCGCCGTTGGAGGGTCAGTTGTTCGGCCTGCTGGACACGCTGCCGCTGGGCAGCATCCTGGGTGTTCTCGCGATGACGCTGGTGGCCATCTTCTTCGTCGCAGGGGCCGACGCGGCCTCGATCGTCATGGGCACGTTGTCCCAACGCGGGACGATCCACCCGGACCGCAAGGTGGTCATCTTCTGGGGCGCATTGATGGGTGGGGTCGCCGCCCTGATGCTGGTCGTCGGCGGCAGTGACGCGCTGTCCGGCATCCAGAACATCACCATCATCATGGCGGCTCCGTTCGTCGTCGTGATGGTCGTGATGTGCGTCGCGCTGATGAAAGATCTGCGGAACGACCCACTGGTGCGGCGCGGCCAACGGGTCGTCGTCGTCATGGAGCAGGCTGTCGATTACGGACTGCAGAATCATGGCGACGAGTTCTTCCTGAACGTGAAACCGAAAGAAGGAGACCCCCCAACTGTCGGTCCCCAGGCGGCGCCGCCGGGCCGGTCATCCAGCAACGGGGCGGCCTGCGCCGAACGGCCATTCGACATCCCCCGTCGCCTCGACCAATGGCAGAACCGTTGAGAACGAGGAAGTTTCGGGCAGAACTGGTTAGGCAAGCCATCGAATGGTGACCTTGCCGATGAGGGTCGCCGCTCATCAGCGCGCGACTATGAAAGAACACAAACGGCCATGGTGCGCGCGCCTTGGCCGTTTGTGTTGTTTCGCTGTCGTTGCGCTCGAAGGCTGCGACAACGGGTGGGTCGGCTGAATTACAACCCGAACCCGCGTCAGGCGGCGTTGCCCCAATGACCGAGGCGCCGGCTGAGATCCGCCCCTGTTGTTTCCATCTTGTCCAGGATCTCGGCGATCCGCTCGGGAGTGAAACGGTAGGCGGGTCCTGATGCGGTCAGCGCGGCCACCACGGTCCCATCCTCACCGCGGACGGGAACGGCCACGGCGTTCAGGCCGATCTCCAATTCGCCGTAGGTCGTGGCGTGACCGCGCTCCACCACCAGGTTCAGCTCGTTTTCCAGCAACACCGGGTCAGTGTGGGTGTTCGCGGTGAAGCGTTCCAGTCCCTGGCCGATCAGGTCGGCTCGCTTGGCTGGATCGAGGTAGGCCAACAAGACCTTGCCGCTCGAGGTGGCGTGCAGCGGGGTGAGCTGGCCGATCCAATTGTGGCTGGCGATCGAGGCCTGGCCGCGGGACTGGACGACGTTGACCGCGTAGGTCTCCCGCAGCACCGCGACGTTGATCGATTCGCCCACCTTGTGGGCCAGATTCTCGGTGAGAGTCCTTGCCTGCTCGGTGATCTCGGGATGAACGTCGACGCGTCGGGCGAGCCGGGCGAGGCCGAAACCCAGTCGATACTTGCCTCGTTCGGTGGTCTGCTCAACGAGATCGCGTGCCTCGAGTGCACCCAGCAGCCGAAACGCGGTGGACTTGTGAACGCCGATCTCGGTGGCCAGTTCGCTGACCCCCCCGCTGCCCCAGGACGCCAACAGCTCGAGGACTTGTAGTGCCCGGTCAACCGACTGCAGGCCCCCTGGTCCGCTCGTGGTGTCGAGAACGCTCATCACTTATCTCCGGAAGTTGCGGATGCTGCCACGTAGTGCTCTGGACGCTCGCTCTGCCAGCGTACGACACATGGAGGAAATATAGCCAAGGAAGTTTCGCCGCCGTCGAGTGTCTGACAGGCGCCAGTCCTCAACTGTTTGGCCCGCAGGTCTTGACTGCTGGCCGTTCAACCGGCACAGTTGCACATAACGCAGCACATAGCACAGGACGCAACACATCGAGGCAATGTGATGGTCAGTAGAGGTGCGACGGCGAGTTCAGGCCCGCGCAACGTACTGCCGTCGGATTTCCCGGGTCGTACGCCGCCGACCCCGCCTCGACCGATGCCCCCGCCGCCTCCCTCCGATGCCCGGATTCAGCTGGAGGCGGCGGGACTGTGTCGATGTGTAGATGGGCACGGGCGCGGCAACCGCCGTCGCACACCACCCACCGATCGGCCAAGGTATTCGCCGTCACCTGATTCCGATCGAATTCGTCTGCCTAGCGAGGTAGGCGAGACCGCCGTCGTCGACCGACACGTCCACTCACGCGGCTGAGTCCGAAGGAGAAAGCCCACTCAATGTTCGCCGCTTGTCTGCGCTCGGCAATCGAGCCCGGTGAAGCCCTGCGTCTCGACGGTCCCGAGACCAGGGGAGTACCGATCGCGGTCTTCCACACCGATGACGGCGAGTTCTTCGCCGTCGACGACACCTGCACCCACCAGGATGCCTCGCTGGCCGAGGGCTGGGTCGAGGGGTGCGAGGTGGAATGCCCGCTGCACGCGTCGAAATTCGATCTGCGCACCGGCGCGGTCGATGCGCCGCCAGCGAAGCGGCCGATCCGCACCCACGACGTGACGCTCGATGGCGACACCGTCTACATCACCTTGTCGTCCCAGGAGCCGAATCTGCCGCCGGGCATCGTGCCAGGTGGCCTCGCGTCGGCCGTCGGCAACGCGCCCGGAGACCCTGCATGAGCGAGCCTCGGCGAGCGAATCATGGAGATCAGGCCAATGGTCCGCGAGGAACGAGCGGAGTTCTGGCATGAGCACGGCTCCCCAGCGGGTGGCCGTCGTCGGCGCGTCCCTGGCCGGCCTGTCGACGGCCCGCGCGCTGCGCGCGCAGGGTTACACCGGCGAGGTGGTGGTCATCGGCAACGAGATCCACCGCCCCTACGACCGACCACCGCTGTCAAAGGACTTCCTCGGAGCCAACCACGCTCAGGTGGAGCTCTCACTGGAGGGCGAGGCCGAGGATCTCGACGTCACCTGGCATCTGGGTGTCCACGCCACCGGTTTGCGGCCGAATCCGGCGGGCGGGGCGACCGTGCTGCTATCCGACGACGCCACCGTCGAGGCCGACGCGGTCGTCGTCGCGACCGGAGCAGCGGCCAGCTGCGACCTGCCGGGCGTTGGGCTTCCCGGGGTGCACCTGCTGCGCACCATCGATGACGCTGTCGCGCTGCGCGCGGACCTGCACAAGGCTGTGCAGACCGGCCAGACCGTGGCGATCGTCGGTGGCGGATTCATCGGTTCCGAGGTGGCCGCCACGGCTCGCCAGCTCGGCTGCCAGGTCACCGTGTTCGTGCCCGATGACGTGCCGCTGCGGGGAGCTCTCGGTCCGTATGCGGACGCAGTCGCCGCCCTGCACGCCGCCAACGGCGTCATTGTTCGTCCCTACTCTCATGTTCTGGGCGTCCGCCAGTCCGACACCACCGGGCTCGAGGTACTTCTCGACGGTGTCGACCCCGTCCCCGCTGCGACTGTGGTGCTCGGCATCGGCGCTGCTCCCGCCGTCGGGTGGCTCATCGATTCCGGGCTGGAACACAACGGCGGTGCTGGGTAACGCCGTTCGCTGCGACGCCTCCGGCGCGACCAATCTCCCCGGCATCTACGCCGTCGGCGACTGCGCCGCCTGGTTCGACGCCCATCGAGGCGGACACCACCAGATCGAACACTGGACCTCGGCGAAAGAACGGGGCGCGGTCGTGGCCGCGCGCCTGCTCGGCGCCGAGAAGCTGCCGACCTGCCGCCCGCCATATGTCTGGTCCGACATCTACGGCAAACGCCTGCAGTTGGCCGGCTATCGCGACCTGGCCGACCATCCCGACACTCTCGAGCAGACCCTGCAGACCGGATCACTGGCCGAGGGCAGCTTCACCGCCGTCTACCGGCGGGGTGGAGAACCCGTCGCCGTACTCGCCCTCGATCAGTCCCGCGAGTTCAACCAAATCCGCCGTCGTCTCGTCATTCCGGTCCCCGCCGCCGTACAAGGAGAATCAGCATGACCCTGACCGAAGAGTCCCCAGTTCCAGATCCGTCGATCCTTGAGCATGCCGGCGACAGCATCTCCGAGAGCCTGATCCGGACCCTGCCCGGGCATGCCTACTCATCCCCGGAGATCTTCCGGAAGGAGCAGGAACGGATCTTCGAGCAGATGTGGTTCTGCGCCGCCCGTAGCAGCGAGTTGGCCAACCCGGGTGACTTCAAGACCGTGCAGGTCGGCCGGGAAAGCCTGATCCTGACCCGTAACCGCAAGCGGGAGCCGCGCGCGTTCTTCAACGTCTGTCGGCACCGCGGCGCCAGGCTGTGCAGCTCGGACAGCGGCCAGGCCCAGCGCTCGTTCCAGTGCCCGTATCACGCCTGGACCTACGATCTGAACGGCAAGCTGATCGCAGCCCCGAACCTCACCAGGATGCCCGACGTCGGCCGAGAGGAGTACGGACTGCGCACCGCGCAGGTCCGCGAGTGGCTCGGCTACGTCTGGGTCTGCGTCGCCGAAGAACCCCCGTCCTTCGAGGACACCGTCATGGGGTCGGTGCGTTCCCGGCTCGGCGACATCGAGTCGATCGACCACTACTCCGTCGACACTCTCGAGGTCGGCCGCCGGATCGTCTACGACGTCAAGGCGAACTGGAAGCTGATCGTCGAGAACTTCATGGAGTGCTACCACTGCGCGACCATCCACCCGGAACTGACCGAGGTGCTCCCGGAGTTCGCCGATGGATTCGCGGCCCAGTACTTCGTCGGTCACGGCGCGGTCTTCGGCGAGGACGTGCAGGGCTTCACCGTCGACGGTTCCGAGGGAGTGGAGAAGCTCCCCGGTGTCACCGACGATCAGGACCGTCGCTATTACGCGGTGACCATCCGGCCCAACGTGTTCGTCAACCTGGTGCCCGACCACGTCATCTTCCACCGCATGTTCCCGATCGCACCTGACCACACCATCGTCGAATGCGACTGGCTGTATCTGCCTGAGGTCATCGCGTCCGACGTCGACCTGTCCAAATCGATCGAACTGTTCGACCGGGTCAACCGGCAGGACTTCGAGGCGTGCGAGCTGTGCCAGTCGGCGACCGATTCCCGGGTGTACGCCAAGGGCGGGGTACTGGTTCCGAGCGAACACCACATCGCCGATTTCCAGAACTGGGCGGCCGACGCCGTCGCCGACTGACCGCCTCTTGCAGCAGTTGATTTCGCCGTACACGGTCAGGGTGCGGGAACCGCGACGTCCCCCAAGAATTCACCCCCATTGACAAAAGGAACACACGTGCCCCAGCAGGTTCAGGCGGTCATCTCCCGCGCCAAGAACGCCCCCGTGGAACTGGTGACGATCACCGTCCCCGACCCCGGACCCGGTGAGGCAGTGGTCAAGATCCAGGCCTGCGGGGTCTGCCACACCGACCTGCACTACGTGCAGGGCGGCATCGGCGATGACTACCCCTATCTGCTCGGGCACGAGGCGGCCGGCATCGTCGAATCCGTCGGCGAGGGTGTCCGTGATCTCGAACCAGGGGATTACGTCATCCTGAACTGGCGCGCCGTCTGCGGAACCTGCCGGGCCTGCAAGCGGGGCCGGCCGTGGTACTGCTTCGCCACGTTCAACGCCACCCAGAAGATGACCCTGGACGACGGCACCGAACTCTCACCGGCACTGGGGATCGGTGCGTTCGCCGAAAAGACGCTGGTCGCCGCCGGGCAATGCACCAAGGTCGACCCTTCCGCGGCCCCCGAGGTCGCCGGACTGCTCGGTTGCGGTGTGATGGCCGGCCTCGGCGCCGCGATCAACACCGGCGGCGTGAGCCGCGGTGATTCCGTCGCCGTGATCGGCTGCGGCGGGGTCGGCGCAGCGGCGATCGCCGGCGCCCGGGTCGCCGGAGCGAACAAGATCATCGCCGTCGACATCGACGACCGGAAACTTGACAAGGCAACCGAACTCGGCGCCACCCACACCATCAACTCCAAGGCCACCGACGCGGTGGAAGCCATCCAAGGCCTGACCGACGGCAACGGAGCCGATGTCGTCATCGATGCCGTCGGCCGACCGGAGACCTACCAGCAGGCCTTCTACGCGCGGGACCTGGCCGGCACCGTGGTGCTGGTCGGGGTTCCGAATCCGCAAATGACCCTGGAGCTGCCATTGCTCGACGTGTTCGGCCGGGGCGGCTCACTGAAGTCGTCCTGGTACGGCGACTGTCTACCCAGCCGGGACTTCCCGATGCTGATCGACCTGTATCCTGCAGGGCAGGCTCCCGCTGGACGCCTTCGTCACCGAAACCATCGGCATCGACGACATCGACGCCGCCTTCGCCAAAATGCACCACGGCGACGTGCTGCGGTCGGTGGTGAAATTCTGACGGCCCGCATCGACCACGCCGTCACCTCCGGCACGTTCTCCCTGGACGGACAGACCTTCGACGTCGACAACAACGTCTGGGTGATCGGCGACGACACCGAATGCGTGGTGATCGACGCCCCGCATAATCTTAGTGAATAACCGGGTAATTCACGAAGTACGGTCGGTCACGAAACGCCCTCACCTGCGCCGATCACTCGCGCGAGCCTCCGGCCCGCGAGGACACCACCATCGCCGCTGAACGCGAGAACATCTTGGCCGCTGGAGGCTTCGCCTGATCATTGGCCGAATTCTGGCCGGCACCTGGGCCCGGATCAGCGGCCTGGTGGCCGAGCGATTCAGCGGCCTGATACGTAGATCTTCGGCGGATCACCCTCCGAAAAGTCGCCCCGAATGTTGCGCGCTCGTTTCTTGCTCATGTCTTCTCTATTCAGTCAAATTTCAGTTCATATTCATCCTCGGGAACCTCTGGACAGAATGAAACTGTGGGATGCATGATTGCGTCCAACGCAATATCATTCGCAGGGCGCAACCCGGCGCCTGCCATCGCCTGCTTCATCATCTGTCAGGGCCTGGTCCTGACCCGCTTCCGGAATGAGAGATCGCCATGGGCGCACCACCGGCAGAACTGAAAAAGGGTTTGAAGCAGCGTCATCTGACGATGATCGCCATGGGCGGGGTGATCGGTGCCGGCCTGTTCGTCGGCTCTGGCATCGTGTTCGGCGTGACCGGGCCGGGCGCATTCATCACCTACGCGCTCAGTGGCACCATCGTCATTTTGGTCATGCGGATGCTGGGCGAGATGGCCACGGCCAACCCCTCGACCGGATCGTTTGCCGACTACTCACGAAACGCCTTGGGTGGCTGGGCTGGGTTTTCCGTCGGATGGCTGTACTGGTACTTCTGGGTGATCATCGTCGGCTTCGAGGCGGTGGCCGGTGCCAAGGTCATCCAGTTCTGGGTGCCGGGCGTACCGCTATGGATCCTTTCGCTGTTCCTGATGGTGCTGATGACGGCGACCAACCTGTTTTCGGTGTCTTCGTTCGGTGAGTTCGAATTCTGGTTCGCCGGGATCAAGGTTGCCGCAATCATTGTGTTCATCGTGCTGGGCGGATGCTTTGTTCTGGGGATTTGGCCGAACAAGAGCATGGACTTCAGCAATCTGACCGATAATGGTGGGTTCTTCCCATTGGGGCCGGGTGCGATCTTCGCTGCGATCGTGGTGGTCATCTTCTCCATGACCGGCGCGGAGATTGCGACAATTGCCGCGGCGGAGTCGCCCGATCCCGCCAAGGCCATCGCCAAGGCCACCAACTCGGTGATCGCGCGCATCGCGGTGTTCTACGTCGGCTCAATCTTCCTGCTCGCCGTCATCCTGCCGTGGAATTCGAGTGCGCTGGCGGCCTCTCCATACGTTGCCGCGTTCCAGGCCATGGGCATCCCCTACGCCGATCAAATCATGAACGCGGTCGTGCTCACCGCTGTGCTTTCGTGCCTGAACTCGGGTCTCTACACCGCTTCTCGGATGCTCTTCGTGCTGTCCGCCAGGCGTGAGGCACCGATCGGTCTGATTCGGGTCAGCAAGACCGGAGTGCCGCGGACGGCGATCCTGGTTTCCAGCGTCATCGGTTTCCTGTGTGTGATCGCTGCGGCGATCTCTCCGGAGACGGTGTTCTTGTTCCTGCTGAACTCCTCCGGCGCCGTCATCCTGTTCATCTATCTGCTCATCGCCATTTCGCAGGTCGTGCTGCGCAGGCGCACGTCCCCGGACAAATTGATCGTCAAGATGTGGTTGTACCCGGTGCTGTCCATCCTGGTGATCCTGGCCATCGCGGCGATCCTCGCATCGATGCTGCTCGACTCGAGCAGCCGAACGCAGCTCTTCTTGAGCGCTCTTTCGGTCGTTATCGTGGTGCTCGCGTACTTCCTCACCAAGAAACTGACCAAGCACCGGCCTACGGATGAGATCCCCGAGCCAACCGGAGCTCCGCACCGCGTATTGGTACTGGCCAGCGAGACGGTCGAAGGCGGGGAGCTGCTTTCCGAGTTGCATTCCATCGACAAGGCCCGCGAGGCGGAGTACTTCATCTGCGTCCCAGCGAACCCGATTGATACCGGGCAGGCCATGTACTCCGGGCCCGTCTACGTATGGGACGCAACCACGCAGGCAGCACAGGACCGGCTCGACCGCACCTTGGCGGTGCTCGAATCGGACGGCTTGCCCGCACAAGGGAGCCTCGGTGACTACCGCCCGCTCCGCGCTCTCTCCCACGCCGTGGAAGAGTTCAAACCGGACCGACTGGTCATCTGTACCCACGCCGAGGCCAGTTCGGCATGGTTGCGCTACGAAATCGTCGACCGCGCCCACGAGACCTATCCGAATCTGCCGATTGCGCACGTTGTCGTCGACCGGCCGCAGGAGGCTGTGGTCTAGGCGCTACCGAACCCGTCCTTGGGCCATTTTCCGAAATCCTCACACAATCAAGGACTCTCATGACGATCGTGATCGGCCTAGCCCCTGGTGAACGGGGAGACGGGGCCGCGCGGGTTGGTGCGATGCTGGCCGCAGCAGGCGGAGAGGACCTGCTCTTGGTCGCCGTCGCCCCGAAGCCGTGGCCGTCGACCGGACCGATGGATGACGAGTTCCGCACCGCGCAGGACAAGATCACCGCTCAGTCCCTCGACCGTGCCAGGGCGATCATCAGGGACCAGGTCCCAGTCACCTGCGTCGTCGAACCCGCCCGCTCGGTGGCCACCGGGCTGATTCAGGTGGCCGAAAAGCACAGTGCCTCGACGGTCGTGCTGGGCTCGTCCGCGCGCGGAGTGATCGGAGTTGTTTCTCTCGGCGGGGTCGCCGAGAGAATTCTGCACAGCCTGGACATCCCGATCTGCTTCGCCCCGGCCGGCTACGGCGGCACCCCGAACGCCCGTCTCACCCGGGTCACCGTGGGATTCGGCCGCGCCGACCATGACAGCGGCCTGCTGGCGGCGGCGGTAGGGCGCGCGGAGGAACTGGGCTTGCGGGTGCGCGTGGCTTGTTTCGCTGTTCGACCAGCAACGGCCCAGATCGGCAGCATCGAAAAGACGGCAGAGGACCTGGTGATCGGCGAATGGGCCGACAAGGTTCGACTCGACATCGACCACTCCCTGCGATCGGCCGGCTACAACCCGAACCGGGTGGAGACGGTGATCGGTCCCGGAGCGTCCTGGGGCGATGCAATTGCCGGAATAACCTGGGATCCTGGTGATCTCCTCGTCATCGGAGCCAGTACCTCCGCGGTCAGTCGGTTCTTCCTCGGCTCTCACGCCTCGAAAATCGTCCGGAACTCATCGGTGCCCGTGATGATTCTCGCCCGCACCCCGAAGTCTCTCGAAGGCGGCTGATGTCGAGCAACAGTCGTCCGCTTACCGCACATTGGGCCGTGCGGCGCAGCCTTCCCCGATGATGGTCACCCACTTCGGCGGACGCTCGGCGACGTCACCGGTTGCGGGCGGGGTGGCGGGCCCGACGGCTTGCCAATTGGACGCCCGCCGGCGCGACCTCAGGATCGCAACTCAGAGACACATCTCCTCTTTGTCGCGGTTTCGGGTCGCAATCAGTTGGTGTCGGGGAGCGCGACAACCTTGCCGCGGAGTTCGCCGGCGGCGGCTTTGACGTGGATCTCGGGAAGTTCGCTCAGCGACACGCGTTGCGCGACATCGACGGTGAGTTCGCCGCTGTCGACCCGGGACATCAGGTGGGCCACCGTCACTCTCGACAACCCCGCCTGAAACGAGAGGGTGCCTGCAGTCGGGGGCAGGCAACCCATTCGGCGGGCGTAGTCGGATCCAGTCATCGAGGCGCTAGCCCGACCGGAATTCCTGATCGATCAGTACGAAGCTGGGCGTCTTTCGCGTCGATGGAAGCCACCGATGTAGGCCGAAGCTCGGCGGCTTCCCAGGACACCGAAAAGCAGTGCCGCGATGGACGGGGGCGTTCGCGTGGGGTGTCGGGTTCAAGCTGCTGGCTGTGCGGGGGCTAGTTCGTTGTGGGTGGTTTGGCGGGGTGCGGGTTCCCTGATGAAGTGGGCAATGACGGCGCCGATGAGGGGGCCGGCGGCGAGTGCGGCGAACGCGGCCAGGAAGGATCCGGTTGCGGCGTAGACGATGCCGATGACGAGGGGAACGGTGACTGATCCGAGTTGCCAGAAGGCGTTGACAGCCCCGGCGGCGGATCCGGCGACCTTGGGCCCTACGAGCAGGGGCGTCATTGCCGCGGTGAGGGGTGCGTAGGCGTAGGCGCCGATTCCGAGAAGCGGTGCGACGAGGAGGAACCCGGTGTAGGTGTTCATGCTGCCGAACAGGATCAGCATGGCACTGAAGAACACCAGGATGACCACGATGGGAAGCCGGAGGCCGCGGCCGATCTTGTCGCAGATCCAGCCCATCGCGGGTTTGACGAAGACCGCGATCGCGGCGAAGACGACCAGGACGGTGCCGGCGTCGATGGGGCTGATGCCGCTGCCTTTGACCATCAGGGTGTTGGACCAGGTGACGAAGCCGTAGGTGCCCCAGAGGCCACCAAACCCGGCGAGACCGAGGAGGAACAGGTTCCGGTTGCGCAGCAGCGGCCGGACATCGGGTAGTTCCCGTTGGGGTTGGTCGGCGCCCTTGGCGGCGTCGCCGTTGCGGACGATGAGCAGGCAGACGATTCCGATGACGATGGTGACCGCGCCGAAGAAATGGTAGGAGGCGCCCCACCCTGAGCTGACGATGATTCTGGGTACGACGGCGTTCGCGATCACGGTGCCCAGTGATGTGGCGGTCATGAAGACACCGGCGGCGAAACCACGTTTTTCTGCGGGGAACCAGGTGGAGATCAGCTTCAGGCCGGCGGCGAAGTCGACGCCGGCCAAGAGGCCGACAGCAGCCTGCAGCGCGAGGCCCACCGCGAAGGACGTGGTTGACCCGAACAGCAGCATGAAGAACCCGGCGCCGATGCCGGAGATTCCCAGGATGAGCCGGCCGCCGAGCCAGTCGACGAGGACACCACCACCAAGGTTCGACAGGACGTATCCGATGTAGTAGGCGGTGGCGAAGATACCGAGCGCGGCAAGTGGGACGGCGAGTGATTCACCGACCGACGCGGACGCCGGCCCCCAGGTCGAGCGGTCAACCGAGGTCATGGTGAACGCAGCCCAGGACACCAGCAGGATCACCCAGCGGTACGGCGACAAGTTTGTCACTCGTGTTGTTGTACTCGTCATTGAGACTCCAAAGTCAATTGAACAGCAGCGGGGAAGGGGAGAGCGACGCCGAGGAGTGATCCCGGGTCGTGGAACATCGCGCGGAAACGATGGGCGCGATTGTGCTGGTGAGTGCGAGGGCCGGGTGACGCCGTAGCGGCGACTCCGGCTCCCTCTCGGGTCGTTACCTGTGCAGGGTCAGACGATGGCGCCCTGGCGCAGCAGTTCGGCGCGGATTGCGGGCAGGTCGTGCTGGTTGCCTCGGCTGTAGTGGGCGGCGGCGACCCCGGCAGCTTGGCCGGCCGCGAAAGCGGTGCCCATCACCCGTACCGAGGCGAACGCGTCGTCATCGGATGACGTCAGGCGGCCGGCCGCCCAAAGATTGTCGGTATTGATCGAACAGATTGCGCCGTAGGGAATGTCGTACCAGCCCTTGTCGGCGATGGGAACGTAGTTGGTGACTCCGGGGGCGGCGTGGTCCTCGATCGGCCAGCCGCACCGGGCGATGGATTCGGTCGGCCGTTTCCGGGCGGTCAGCACGTCGTCCCGGGTGATCTCCTCGCGTCCGATCAGCCGGCGGCTTTCCCGGATACCGATCTGTGGGCCGGTTTCGACGAGGTAGGCGTGCTGCCAGCCCGGTAGGTGTTTGCGGAAGGCATCCAGGTACTGCCACGCCTTTTGCCGGGCGCTCATCTCGTCCCGGGTGAACGCGGCCGCGTCCAGGGCGTCGAGTTGCTCGTCGACCAGCAGGGTCATGATCTGACCGGACACCGGCAGCCGGACGGTGATGCCCTGATCGCGGGCGAGCGTGACACCGGTTTCCCGGTTCGCTGCGGCAACCGCGGCCCGCATCCCTTCACGGGACAGGTCGGCATCGGCGTCGACGCCACCCAACCGCAGGACCAGGGTGCTGGTCTGCCGCTGGTCGACCGGGTTCACCCGGACCGCGGCACCCGCGGCGGCGAGCAACGCGCCGTCACCGCTGCCGTCGACGAACGCCGACCCGGTGACCCGTTCCAGACCGCCGCGGCTGTGGACCGTGACAGCGGTGACCCGCCCGTTGTCGTCCCGTTCGGCGCTGATGAGGGTGCTGTGCAGGCGAACATCGATGCCCGCATCGGCGGCGACCTCGTCGTAGACGACTTTGGTGGTCTCCAGGTCCAACAACACGAAATGGTTACCGGTCCACCCGAAACTCATTTCCTGATACACCTCGCGGGAGCGGAGCCGCGCTGAGGATGTCCTCACCGACCCCGGCGACGACCTGATTGCGGTTCTGGTCGAAGAACCCGCAGAGCGCCAACACCGAGCTGTTCGTGGCCGCTCCCCCCAGGAACGGATACTGCTCGACCAGCCGGACTGTCGCGCCCGCGGCTCGCGCTCCGACGGCCGCAGCCACTCCGGCCGCCCCGCCGCCGATCACGACCACGTCGTAGTGCTCTGTCATTGTCTTGTTCTCCTCTGTCAGACCTCGATGACCAACTGCACTCAGTGGACCGTGATTCGCCGGTGCGGTCTAATGCCGTTTGACTGGCCCGGGTATAACCACCAGGTATGGAGCTGAGGCATCTGCGGTACTTCACCGCCGTGTACGCACAAGGATCGATCAGCCGCGCCGCCGAGCTGTTGCTGATCTCCCAACCAGCACTCACCCGGCAGATCCGTGACCTGGAAAGGGAAATGGGTACACCACTGTTCGAGCGGGTCACGTCGGGAATGCGACCGACGACAGCGGGCGAGGCGCTGAACTCCCATGCTTTGCAGGTCCTGCGGCTCGCCGACGCGACCCGTGAGGTGGTCCGATCGGCGGTGCCGGTCAGGGAGCGGGTGGAGATCGGCCTTCCCCCTGGCCTACCCCAGGAATGGCTCCGCCGAGCCCTGCGCACCATCCAACGATCGGGTGCCGAACGCGGCGGTCACCTTCATCGATGCCAGCAGCGCCGAACAGCTCAGCATGGTCGGACAGGGACGCATCGACATCGCACTGGTGCATCAACACCCGCCCGACCACCTTGCAGCAGCACCTGCTGTTCGAGCAGCCTTTCGGGGTTGCCATCCGGCCGGGACACCCACTCGCCGGCCAACCTGCCTGTCCGCTCGAGGATCTCGACGGGCTTCGGGTCCTGGTGCACGCCCGCGACCAGGTCCCTGCTGAGCACGACCGGATGATCACCATCGCCAACGATCTGGGCATCAGCCCACACTGGCGGTTCGCCCGGTTCAGCGAGAACGCGCTTGTCTGCGCCGAAGCAACAGACGCAGACGCCGTGCTGTTGAGTGAACCCAGTGCTACCCGGATGCTGCCCGACTGGACATGGAGCAAACTTGTCGACCCCGCTGTGCCACTTCGAACCTGGGCCGCACGGCAAAACCTCACCCGCGCTGTGGTGACGGCAGCAATGGAGGCCGTCTCAGACCTCGATCCAGAACGATCGAGTTGCTGAAGAACAGTCTCCAGCAGGTCCGCAGAAACTTGGGGCCGGCCGCGGCCTCCGGCATCGCGGGTGACGTGATCCACGATCAGTTGGAGCGCCCCGGCCGCGGAGTCTGTGGTCGGGGGGCGGCGTCCGAATGATCGGTCGTCACCCTCCGCGGCCCTGGGGTGCTCGCCGCGAGCCGGCGACCACTACCTGGCGATCAACGACGGCGCACTGAACCTTCCACCGCCCTTGGCTGCTCTGCTCACACGAATTGCCGCTGTCTCGCAACAACAATCGAACCGTACTGCAAGGCCCCTGTAGTGCTTCTCCGCAGCTGTTCCCAGGATTTAGTGACAGCCGACCACTCGACCGGGCCGGGTTCGGAGCCCGACTCCTGAGCCACGGCATCGCTCCGCGCGAGTGCCGCAACACCGCACGCCTGGCGCTGGCTGCGGATCTGCCCGCCTCCGTTCTGGCCGACCGCCTCGGCATCCACAACGTCACAGCAACCCGCTGGGTCCACCGAACGAAACGCGACTGGCGCACCTACCTTGCCCACGGCCGAACGGAAGTGGGAAACGTTTGAGGGCTGCAGCGACAGTCCGGACGGGAGAGTGAGGAAGGCAGTGTCAATGATCTTGGCGCCCGGTCAGCCTTGCGGAGGCTGCAGGGTCCGGTCCGGCTTGGGCTCATCTGCCGGCGACAAGGGCGAGAAGGGTATCGACCGCGGTTTCGAATGGGCGGGTACTGCGTTGCACCTGGGCGAGTAGGAGCCCTCCTTGGAGGGTGGCGAGCAGAGTAGTGGCGAGGTCGTCCGGATCGATGTCGGACGGGAGCTTCCCGTCGGTGTGAAGGGATCGCAGTCCATCGCTGATGGCGGCGGCCCACTGATCGAACCCGGCTGCGATGAGGGCTCGGGCCTCGGGGTCGTTCTCGGCCAGTTGGCCACCGAGCGAACCGAGTGCGCAGCCCCCTTTCCCTTGGGTGCTCCGCACGCCGGTGACCACCATCTTCCGCCAGGCTTCGACTCCTTTCGGGCTGCCCAGGGCCTGCCGATTCTGCTTGACGATGGTGTCGGCTTGGTAGTCGATGACCGCTTGCACGAGTTCGTTCTTGTCGGGGAAGTAGTGGTAGAGCTGCGAGCCGCTGACTTCCGCCGCCACCTTGACGTCCTCCAAGGTGGTCGCTGCCACCCCGCGTTCGTGGATCAAGGCGGCGGCGTTCTCCACTATCCGGGCCCGGGTGCGTTCACCCTTGGCGGTGAGCCTGGGGCGGACGCTGCTGTCGTTGACCATGCCACCGATTCTAACAAGTTTTGAGTTTGACAGCCCAGTTCACCCGTGTGATAGTGAGTCGTACAGCCCAGTTTGCGGCTGTCCGGACTACCGGAGGCCCACCGAATACGAGTTGGCGTTCCCCGCTGTCTCGGGTTACTGAAATGGAGAGGGATTCTCGATGAGCACGCTGCCCGGAAAGACGGTATTGATCACCGGCGCCAACGCCGGAATCGGCAAGGATGTGGCCCGGCAACTGGCGCTACGTCCTGAGATTGCGCGGATCTACCTGGCCTGCCGCAACCGAGATCGGGCGGTGACGGCACGCGCCGAACTAGAAACCGCCACCGGCCGGTCCATCTTCGACATCGTCGTCATGGATGTCGCCGATCTGGGTTCGGTCCGCGCCGGCCTTGCGGCCATCGACGGATCCGTCGACGCGTTGGTCATGAACGCCGGTGTCATCGGCCCGCAGTCGATGAAGTTGACCGCTGACGGGGTCACCACCGTGTTCGCGACGAACGTCCTTGGCCACGTCGTCCTCCTCGAAGGGCTCCTGGCCGAGGGCCGGCTTGGCGAGGTCGCGGTCCTGGTGGGAAGTGAAGCAGCCAGGGGAGTCCCGAAGTTGCGGATGAAACGGCCGTCCTTTGTCACAACGTCAGCCGATGAACTCGCCACCGTCATCGACGGCAGCTACTTCGCCGGCCGAAAAGCTGACTTCAACCTGGCGTTCGGGCAGGTCAAGTACATCGGGGCCCTCTGGATGGCCTACCTGGCCCGCCAACACCCCGACCGCCGCTTTATCACCGTGAGCCCCGGGGGCACGACCGGCACCCAAGCCACCAACGACCTCAAGCTGCCGCTGCGACTGGCGGCCAAATACGTCATGCCCGCCCTGGGGATCACCCACAAACTTGACGTGGGCGCGAGGCGACTGGTCGACGGTGTCACCGACCCGACTCTGTCCAGCGGTGTGTTCTACGCCAGCGCGGCCAACAAGGTGAGCGGTCCTTTGGTCAACCAAGCGGAAATCTCCCCCGATCTGGCCAACCTGACGTTTCAGGACCACGCCAACGAGGCCATTCACCGCTTTGTCGTCTAAAGACATTCGCGCAAACAACTTCAAAGATCCACAAAGCCCGTCTCATGAGCACGACTGACACCAGCATCGGCAAAGTCGCCACCAGTGCTCACCGACGACCGAAGGTCGCCGCCGCGCGGAGAAACTCCTGTTCTCAGCGACCCTCGCTCGGCCGCAGAGGCAGCAACCAGTGGTTGGTGGGCCAGACCCTCCGGATCGGAATACTGCACGCTTGAAATATGGCCCACTGCCAGCACCGACTGTGGTGCCGGATGATGACGAAGGCTTGTGATCGGATCCGCGTAACGCCGAGTTTGTTGCCTGGCGCCTCGTCGGCCTTGTAGTGCGCGCTCGGCTGCCGTCGACTGATTCTGCCTTCGGCCTTGACGGCGCGTCACCCTGCTCCTTATATTGAACGCGTGTAGAACCAAGATGTCTGGTTCCTGAAGAGGGTCAGTTGATCATCAGATCCAGCTGTGGCGTGCCCACCTGAAATGGCCCCTTCGCGGTCTATGTCAGTTCCAAGAACAGTGAGAGGTCCAATTGACAACCACAGTGAGCGCGCAGACCTGGCTCGAGAGGGCGGATCTGCTAACCCTGCCGGGCCATATGGTGATCGATGGCAAGTACGAGGCGACCAGTAGCCGGCGGACGATGGGTGTGGTGTCGCCACGGGATGGTCGGATTGTCTCGGTGGTCCCGGATGGGGCTGCTGGTGATGTCGATCGTGCCGTAGTTGCGGCGCGGCGGGCGTTCATTGATTCGCCGTGGTCGCGGATGGCGCCGGCGGAGCGGAAGCAGGTGCTGCACCGGTTCGTTGATGCGATCGAGGCGCACCGGGATGATTTGGCGTTGTTGGTGTCGCTGGAGATGGGTAAGCCGATCGACTACGCGTATTCGATCGAGATGCGTACCACGATTGCGTGTTACCGCTGGTACGCCGAATGGGCCGACAAACTTGTCGGCGAGGTCCCCGAGGTCGGCCCGGAGGCGCTCGCTCTGATCACCAGGGAGCCGATCGGCGTTGTGGGCGTGGTGGTTCCGTGGAACTTCCCCATGACGTTGCTGGCGTGGAAGGTTGCCCCGGCGTTGGCGGTGGGCTGCACAGTGGTCGTCCGCCCGTCGGAGCTTTCTCCGTTGTCAGCGATCCGGTTGGCTGAGATCGCGTTGGAAGCGGGCCTGCCACCGGGGGTTCTGAATGTGGTTACTGGGCAGGGCAAGGAGACCGCACAGGCCCTTGGGTTGCATCCGGATGTGGACACGTTGGCGTTCACCGGGTCTACCGAGGTGGGCCGGGCATTCCTACGGTATTCCGCGGACTCGAACCTCAAGCGGGTCTGGCTGGAGCTGGGTGGCAAATCGCCGAGCATCGTGCTGCAGGACGCTGATCTGGACGCGGCGATTGCCGGTACCGCCGGGAACATTTTCTTCAATCAGGGTGAGATGTGCACTGCACCATCGCGTTTGCTGGTGCACCGGTCCGTCGCAGACGAGGTCGTTGATGGGGTTGTGCGGGCGGCGGAGGCGCTGCGGATCGGGGATCCGTTGCGCCCTGGCACGCAGATCGGTCCGTTAGTCAGTGGTGCACATCGGAACAGGGTAGAGGCACACACCCGCCGGGCCATGGAACAGGGCGCCCGCCTCCGCGCCGGAGGGACCAGGCCCGACGAGGCAAACGCTGATGGTTTCTACCTGCGGCCCACGGTGCTGGACCAGGTCGACCCGGAGATGTCGATCGCCCGGGATGAGGTGTTCGGGCCGGTGTTGTCGGTTCTGACGTTCGACGACGAGGACCACGCGGTGCGGTTGGCCAACGACTCTGTGTACGGACTCGCCGCCGCGGTATGGACGAGCGATGTCAGTGCCGCGCATCGGGTTTCCCGCCGGCTGCAGGCCGGCACGGTCTGGGTGAATTGTTACGAGGAGGGCGACATGACGGTGCCTTTCGGCGGGTACAAACAAAGCGGAAACGGCCGGGACAAGTCGGTGCACGCCCTGGAGAAGTACACCGAGCTGAAGACCACCTGGATCAAGCTGTGAACCGCCCCCGCATCCTGATACCGGCCCGGTTCTCCGCATCAGCGTCGGCGTTGCGGTTCCAGGCCGAGGTCAACGCCCGCAAGCTGGTCACCGCCGTGTACGACGCGGGCGGTGAACCGCTGACCGTGCACCCGCACGCCCCGGACGGGGTGGTGTCCGACGATGAGATCGCCGACCGGTTCGGGTTCGTGGATGGCGTGTTGCTGCCGGGTGGCGGGGACATCACCCCCGTTTTCTATGGCGGGGACAATCACGACGAGCATTACGACATGGATGCTGAGCAGGACGCTTTCGACCTGGCCGTGGCCCGCTGGGCGCTGGGTAGCGATCGCCCGGTCCTGGCGATCTGCCGCGGCCTGCAGATCGCGAACGTCGCGCTCGGCGGCAGCCTGATCGCACACATGGCCAGTCCGCACCGGCACGTGACATCGACACTTGGGTTGGACCCACAGTGCCGGTTGAGCCGGGCGTTGGGAACATCCACGGTCACCATCAGCTGCTATCACCATCAGGCGCTGGATCGCCTGGGCGAAGGCCTGCAGGGGACCGCATGGTCCAACGACGGTGTCGTTGAAGGGGTCGAGCTGGTCGACCCGGCCAGGTCCTGGTTCCTGGGTGTGCAGTGGCACCCCGAAGACACCGCGGCGAGCGACCCGGCACAACATGCGGTGTTCACGGAGTTCATCGCTGCGAGCAGCGCGGACTTCCGTATCGCGGCGGCTGGCTAGCGGAGGGCTGAGCGCCGATTGATGTGGCTTACGAAGCTGCTGCCGCCGGCTCTGTCACGCGCTGACCAGCTCCGCTGAGTGCTCCGCGGGGTCGGGGATTGCTGCGACGTCCTTGGGCCATTGCTGCCGGACGGAGTGCCCCGGGGACATCCAGGGCAGCAGTATCTGTTCGATCAACTGCCGCTGCACGGAAGGAGAAGTGTTGTCAGGCAGAGTGACTGCCCGAACCTGCATGGCATGCACGGTGGTGACGACAAGCTCACCCAGCCCGGCAGTGTCGGCCCCGGCCTTCAGGTCACCGTCATCGATCGCCTCGTCGAGCATGGTCCGCACCTGCCTGGACCATGCCAGGTGCTCCTCCGGTAGTCGCACCATCAGCCGGTTGTCGGTGGTGATGCGCCCCCAGAAGCAGACCACGATCCGGGCCTCGTCCAGCGTGACGGCCTCCAGCGGCAGCATCTCCCGGAGCATCGCCAGCAAGGCACTCAATCCACGCCGGCCCTGGGTTTGCACAGCTGCCCGGGCGTTGGTCCTGGCGAACACTTCCTCGTAGGTGGCCTGCAGCAACTCGTCCTGATTCTTGAAGTAATGCCCCACAGCGCCGTTCGCCACGCCCAGCTCGGCGGCCAGGGCACGCATGGTCGCGCCCGCCAAACCTTCCCGGGCGATGATCTGCAGGTTGGCGCTGATGATCTCGGCGCGACGTTGACCATGATCGACCAGCTTGGGCACGGAGACCACCTCTCACTCTGCAGACCGGCGGGAAGAGTCCAAACAACGCCGTGTCGTCCCCACGTTAGTCTACGTCTGGCGAACCAACCAGCCCCGTAAGGGTGGTGTCGGCGCGGGATCGTACGGGTCCAATGTGCATCCGGGTCAGCGCAGCATCCATGACACGGCCGCCGGCCGTCACTCCAGGTTTCACGCCCAATGCCACCCCGCGTATGAGCCATGGCCGAATGAAACGGGCCCTCGGCATGATCCATCGAGTCTTTTTTGGACACGCGATGAAATTCCTCTAGACGGGTTGCCTCACAGTTGCTAGCATCACATCCATTGGTTCTACACACGTAGAACCAAAGCAGAGGAAGTCCCGACAGCACGGTTCCCAGTACTCGATGAATAGGCCCCGCCCGGCGCCACTCGACCAGCGAAAAGAAGGTAGCGATGACCATGACCGACGCGCCCGCCCAGCTCACCACCGGCCCGGCGGCGGCCAGCCAGCTGGGGGAGCACCTGACCTTCGCGGTCAATGAGATCTCCCGGTGGATGGGGGAGTTCGGCCCGTATGAGCCGCATTCCTCGCTGCAGGTCGATTCGGCGAAGTTGTCGTCCGCCTTCACCGAGCTGACCGGCCGGCTGCGCGAGAATTACCCGTTCTTCCACCCCCGCTACGCCGGGCAGATGCTCAAGCCACCGCACCCGGTCGCGATGATCGGGTACGTCGCCACCATGCTCATCAACCCGAACAACCACGCGTTGGACGGCGGGCCGGCCACCGCGCAGATGGAGAAGGAGGTCGTCGCCCAGCTTGCCGACATGTTCGGGTACGGCACCGAATTCCTCGGTCATCTCACCAGCAGCGGCACCATCGCGAACCTGGAAGCCCTGTTCGTAGCCCGGGAAACCCACCCCGGCAAAGGCATCGCCTACAGCGCCGACTCCCACTACACCCACTCCCGGATGTGTCACCTGCTCGGCATCCAGGGGCACGCCGTGGCCACCGACACCGCCGGCCGGATGGACCTGGACGCACTGGAGGATCTGCTCCGGACCGGGACGGTCGGGACCGTGGTGATGACCGCCGGCACCACCGGGCTCGGCGCGATCGACCCGATCCACCTGGCCGTCCCGCTGTGCGCGAAGTACGGGGTCCGCATCCACGTCGACGCCGCTTACGGCGGCTTCTTCCGGCTGATCGCCGACGACACCGCCGACGGGGTGCACGCCGCCCCGTTCCAGGCCATCGCGCACTGCGATTCGGTGGTGGTGGACCCGCACAAGCATGGTCTGCAGCCCTACGGGTGCGGCACGGTGCTGTTCAAGGATCCGCGGGTGATCCGGTTCTACAAGCACGACTCCCCGTACACCTACTTCACCTCCGACGAGCTGCACCTGGGGGAGATCTCCCTGGAATGCTCCCGTTCCGGCGCGGCCGCCGCCGCGTTGTGGCTGACCTTCCAGGTGCTGCCGCCCACCCCGGAAGGCCTGGGGGCCGTGCTTCGCCCGGGCCGGCGGGCCGCCCTGAACTGGGCGGACAAACTGGAACGGTCCGGCACCCTGGCGCTGTTCCAACGCCCGGAACTGGACATCGTCACCTACTTGCCGAAACTGGACCGGTTGTCCGAGGTTGACCGGGTGTCCGCCCACGTGCTGGACGCCGGGATGGCCCTGCCCGCCGACGAGGCCTTGTTCGTCGCGACCTACGACGTCAGCGCATCCGCGCTGACCGACCGCGGTCACCGCATCGAACCGGACGTCGAGCACGGCCGGATCCTGCGCAGTGTGCTGATGAAACCCGAGAGCGAGGACTGGGTCGACGCCCTGCACAACACCGTCGACAACCTCGCCGCGCAGGCCCGCTGAACCACACCCGCCGCCCGACTCCCATCCGCCCAACCTGTTTCGCAACCAGACCCGCCCGGAGGTGAACGGCAATGAGTACAACCAATCAGAGCAGCACCGGTGAGTTCGACGTTGTCGTGATCGGCTCCGGCGGCGCCGGGCTGGTCGCCGCTTGCGTGGCGGCCGACCGGGGTGCCTGGGTCCTGGTCCTGGAGGCCACCGACCTCTTCGGCGGCACCACCGCCCTATCCGGTGGGCAGTTGTGGATCCCCGGCACCGCGGCCATGGCCCGCGCCGGTTACCAGGACTGCACGGACGACGCCTTGACCTACTTGCGCCGGGTCACCATGGGAACCTCCACCGACCAGCACCTGACCACCTTCTTGCAGACCGGGCCACGGTTGGCCGACTACCTGGAAAACGACCTCGACATCCCGATGCAGGCCATCGCCCGGGACGACTACCACCCTGACTGGGCCGGAGCCAGGTTCGGTCGGTCGCTGGAACCGCTGCCCGTGCCCACCGCCGCCGCCAACTGCGGGGTCATCCTCACCGCCCGGCACCGCGTCGTCGACCTGCACCGCACCACCGAAGGGTTCACCGTGATCGCGCACGCCGACGGTGCCAGGGTCGTCGAGATCGGGACGGCAACAGTGGTTCTGGCGAGTGGCGGGTTCGCCGGCAACCCAGCGCTGCGATACGATTTCCTCCCACCGGTGCCAGCCCTGTCCACCGCCCGCCGGCAGCCTGGGGGATGCGATCCGCCTGGGCCTGAACAACGGGGCACACCTGGCCGGAATGAGCGAAGCCTGGTGGACGCCGGCGACCACCGCGCCCACTGGCGTCTCGGGCGGACAACCGTTGCACCGCAACCTGGTCCTCGAACTGGCCTACCCGGGATCGGTCCTGGTCAATATGGCCGGCGTCAGGTTCGTCGACGAGGCCAGCTCATACAACGACCTGGGCAAGGCGTTCCTGCGGTTCGACGCAGCCGCCCACCGGTACCCGAACGCTCAGGCCTGGTTGGTGTTCGACGCCGACTTCAAAGACCGGTACCCCGTCGCCGGTGTTCCGGTCCAGCGGGCGCGTCGGGCTGCTCGGGCCCGCCGAGCCGAACGACGGTCCTGGGCCGCAACGGCAAGACGAGCGAATCGTCGGTCGTGTGGACAACTTGGCCCGCGGCGCACCGCTTCCTTGTAGTGTCTGCGCAATCCAGGGCAGGTCGTCGAATCAAGGGGTAGTGGACGGTGGGTGACGAAGGAGTTCAGATCTCGCCTGCCGCGACGCTGCAGGCCGGGCGCACCCTCGCCAACGCCGCTGACACGGCTGCAGCGGCCGGCTCTGCCTTTCTCGACGGCTGCGCTGCGATTACCCGGGCGCCCGAAGCGGGAGCCTCGATCGGTGCGCCGGCAGCAGCTTTCGGATCCGCATTCGGAAAGGTGTGTGCCGACCTGGTGGAATCCGCGACCGGGCTGGGAACGCTGGTGCAGTCCAGCGCCGAGCTCTACGGAACGACCGAAACCGCGGCCTACCAGCGGTTCGGCGGGATGGTTCCCCGATGACTGTGCCGGGGCCCGCCGCAGATGTGCTCTTCTATCCCGGCGACGAACCGTCGTCGGTCGATGCATTCGGTCAATCGGTCCGGGCCGGCCGCGCCGGACTCCAGTCGCTCGCCGATGCCATCGCCGGTGCCAGGTCTTCGTTGAACGCGGCGTGGCAGGGTGTCGACGCGGACTCTGCCGACAAGGAGATTGATTCGCTCGAGGCGGTCTCCCAGGTGTTGATCCAGCGGGCCGATGCCGCGGCCGCCGCCGTCGACGCGCATCACACCGATCTCGGTCAGATCAGGGTCAGCATCGCGCTGCTGCGCGACCAGTGGGATTCCGTCAGGAGCAAGCTGTCCGCCGCGCTCGCGACGCCGTTGGTGCTGCCAACCGACGTCTTGCTCCAGGACCCGGTCAGCTCCTCGACACCGGGGATGACGCTGTTCGGGCAACCAATACTCAGCAGGCAGGAGATCGTCGAGCAGGAGCAGGCGGAAATTTCCGGGTACTGGGCGACCCTCGCCGATCTGCGCGGGCAGTGGTCTGCACTGGTCGCCCGGCAGGAGTTGTCGGCCGGGACCTGCCAATCCGTGCTGGAGGCCGCCTACGCCGGTGCCTGGGAGTACCAGCCCGGAACCGGACCATTCCGCGGGGAACTCGGCACCGCCATCGGGCTTGCCGACCTGACCTTCGACGACCGCGAGCGAGCCGCCCAGAAGGCGTCCGGCCTCGGCTGGGATCAGCTGACCGCGACCGAGCAGTCGTACTACCGCGACCTGGCGATGGCCCAATACACCGCGCCGTTGGTGCTCGGCAGCAAGTCGATGATCCCGGAGTTGTGGTCAGCGCTGGAGCCGATGGGGCAGCAATCCCTGATCAACGACAAACCGGGCGAGATCGGCAACACGGACGGTTTGCCCGCCGATGCCCGTGACCAGGCCAACCGGATCAGCCTCGGTGTGTTGCTGAATCAAGCGCGCGCCGACGCACTGGCCGCGGGCGCCGCCTTGCCGGGCTCCGATGTCGACCCGGACGGTCTGCAGGACGACATCGAGACCGCGTTGTCGGCCGCGGGATACGACGATGGCCGCATCAAGTCGGTCCGCGGCGCGCTTGCGGTTGATTTCCAGCTCAACCATCGACTTCCGGCCGAGCGTGGTCTGCGTCCGGCCCCGCTCGATCTGTTGATCTTCGACCCGACCGCCTTTGACGGTGCCGGCCGGGCAGCCATCGCGGTCGGCGACGTCTCGAAGGCGGCGAACGTGGCGATGCTGGTTCCGGGGATGACATCCGAGGTGCCCGGCTACCTGGGCATGCAAAGTACTGATGCCGTCAATCTGTACCGGCGCGCCTACCGGCTCGATCCTTCGACGGCCGTGGTTGCCTACGTCGGATACCAGGCACCCGGCATGGACCTCAATGTCATCGATCAGGATTACTCCGACGCCGGTGGGAAAATCGTCGCCGCCGACATCGCGGGCCTGAGCGCCATGGCCGATCGCGATGACCAGAACCTGACCGTGATCGCCCACTCCTACGGTTCGACGACGACCTCGACAGCATTCGCGGCCGATCATGCTCGGGCGGACAATCTGGTGCTGATCGGTTCGCCCGGCGCCGGGCGGGCAGAGACGGCGGCCGATCTCGGCCTGCCGCCCGGCCATGTATTTGTTGGATCGGCATCCAGCGACCCGGTGACCACGGTCGTTCAGCGGGCCCAGGACCCCAATCAGATGGCCAGGGTCGGGTTGGACGCGGGGTGGCACTTCGGCAGCGAGGTCGGGTCCATCGGTCCGCTGCCGAACGTTCCGCTCGGTGCGCTGGCCGCCGTCGCGGGAGCCGTTGCCGCTGATGACGTCGGCCAGAGCGTCCAGTCCGATCTTGGCAACGACCCAGCCGGCGAGTCGTTCGGTGCGGTCCGATTGCACACCGAAACCCAAAGTGACGACACCTACGATTTCGGCAATCATTCCGACTACTACCTGCCGGGTTCGGAGTCGCTGGCCAATCTGGCATCGGTGACGGTCGGCGGCTACGGCCAGTTGACCATCGGAGACAGCCGGCCCAACGGCGGCGACCACTACACGGGCGTCGATCCGGAAACCGCCCATGTCCCGCCCAACCCGGCGGATTCACCGTGGTGAGCGCCCGGCTTCTGCCGGGTTTGCGGGCAATGATGGGCGCTGCGCTGGCCACCGTTGTGCTGATCACGGCGACCGGCTGCACCACCCCCACCGCGACGGAGGTACCTATTCCAGTGGCCCCACTCGACGAAGCAGCCATGATCAGGCTCCAACAAATGACCGCCGCTGCGGCAAAGGATGCGTTCGGGCGGCTGGCGGCCGGAGGTGCCACCGTGCACTCCGCCATCGGCAGCTGGAACGGCTGTGCCGACGACGATCCATCATTCGGGCAATACAACGTGACCGGCGACGTCACCATTCCGGCGGGTCAACCTGTCCCGCAGTTGGACCCGTTGGTATCGGCGCTGGAGTCGGACGGGTGGACAGCCAAGAGACAAACGGCGCCAAAGGGAAACGCGCTTGCCGATCTGCGCAAGTCGGAAACCCTGCTGGAGCTCACGACTGACGGCTCCTCCAATCTGCAGGCGTACCTGATCGGGCCGTGCGTGAAATCCGATCTGATCGGAACCGATGGCTACCGCCTCTCCATTGACCACACCCCGATCGACGTGGGCTGACGAGCCGGACGAATCTCGCGGTCAGCTGACCACCCAGGGGTACAGCACGCCGTCGCCGTTCGCGTGCGCGCCCGGGGCTGTTCCATCCCGGCTTATGAGAGTGTTTCCCGGTGGTGTACCCAGGCTCCGGTCGACGGTTCGCGACGAGCGATCGTGATCATCATCGCGAACAATCTCCGAGCGGCCGTCACCCGGAGTCAGAGTCCGCCGCTGCCGGGTGAGCAGGGCCGCGATTCGGTGTCGCGCAGGGCCCGGCCGCGATGCAGTCATCTGGCCGGATGGGATGTCATGGGACACGACTGGGAGGGGACGGACGATGACGCGGGACGATGACGCACGCGAGGTCGATGACACGACCATCGCTGCCGGGGGGCAGCAGGCATGGTCGGCCGTCGGTCCGCAGGGCGAACCGCAACCCCCGCTGGCCGGCGACCCGCCGCCCGCCGACTTCGCCGGCTCCTCGACCCAAGCCCCGTACGGGGCCGGCGGCGGACAGCCCGACGTCGCCGGGCAGGACCCGACCGACTGGGACGAGCGGGAACGCGTCCGCCGGCAATGGGACAGCCCGGAGCGGGGCGGGCGCAACTGGGACGGCCAGGACTGGGTCGACAGCGATGAGCCCGACCAGGTCCAGTCCGACCAGGTCGTGAACTCCGGGCACCACCCGGACGCTCAGGCCGTCATCTCACCGCCAAGCAGCGGACCAGCGGAGCTCACCTCCGGACGGGAACCGGCGGACGAGCCCAAGCCGCCGCCGGGCCCGGTCCTGGCGGCCGCCGGACTCGGCCTGCTCACCAAGGCCGGCTGGGTCTTCCAGAACGTCGACCTCACCCTGCGGCCCGGCTCGGTCGCGGCGATCGTCGGCCCCGCGGGCACCGGACGCTCCTGCCTGCTGCTGGCCTTGACCGGCCGGATGGAGACGAACACCGGCCGGCTGATGGTCGCCGGGCACCTCATGGAGGATGCGCAGGCGAAGATCCGGGCCATCACGGCGGTTGCCCGGATCGGTTCGGTCGCCGTTCCCGAACCGGGCCTGACGGTCCGTGAATCGATCGACGAGCGCTGCCTGATGGACAACGTCAATGCCAAGATCGGCCGCACCCGGTTCGACGACGCGTGCAACGCCATGCGGATCACCTTTGACCCGGCCGCCCTGGTTGGCTCCCTGATCGGCGAGCAGGCAACTCTGTTCGCGGTGGCGCTTGCCTGCGTCCGGATCAGCGCGGTGCTCGTCCTTGACGACCTCGACCGCGGCGTCTCGGCCGCCATGCAACAGACCATGCTGGACGCTCTCATCCGGCTCTCCGCGACGGGGCCGACCATCATCGTGTCGACCACCGACCGGATCCCGGTGATGGACGCCGACGTCGTGCTCGACCTGACTCCGGAGGAGGGCAGGGCGATGTGGCAGCTGCCCACCGACAGTCAGCAGGTCGCGATCCTGCGGCAGCTGGATCCGGCCGGCCGGCAACGCGACCCGCGGCCGCAGTTGAACTCCGGGACGATTCGTGCCGGCCGTTCCGGATGCGGATATCGACCAGGACGCCGCCAGCGCGTCGACCGAGCTGTACCGCCCGGACACGTATTCCGGGCTGTACGACGACCCCGATTCGCCGACCGAGTACTACCAGCCGACCGGCACCGGCCGACGACCGGACCGCCGTCCGGTGACCCTGAGCCGACAGCGACCGACCAGCAGTGACCCGACCGGCAGTGACCCGACAGAACGCGACCGCCCGAACAACCCAGGCACGCCGACCACCGGTGCGCCGACGGAGGACAACCGATGATCAAGACGGTCAAGCTGGCGACCTATGAGCTCCGCCGGTTCAAGGGGCCGCTGCCGATCGTTGCGCTGCTGTTTCTGCTGCTGGTTCCGACGCTTGTACGGCGCCCTGTACCTGTGGTCCAACTGGGACCCCTACGGCAAGCTCGACCAGGTCCCGGTGGCCGTGGTCAACCAGGACGTGCCCGTCGAGGTGAACGGCAAGACCGTCGACGCGGGCAATCGGCTGGTCGCCGAGCTGCAGGCGGACACGATCTTCGACTGGCAGTTCGTCGACGAGCAGCAGGCCGCCGAAGGGCTCGCGCAGGGCGAGTACTACATGGTGATCACCGTCCCGCCGGACTTCTCGGCCAACCTGGTCAGCGGCACCGGTGACGATCCGCAGCGGGCGGTGCTGATGCTGCACCGCGACGACTCCAACGGCTTCGTCGTCGGCCTGCTGACCGCGTCCGTGCAGAACCAGCTCGAGGCGGCGATCGACCGGGCGGCGATCGGCGCCTACTTCGAGACGGTGTTCGCCAACCTCGAGACGGTCAAGGCGGACGTCACCAAGGCCGCCGACTCGGCGACCCAGATCGCCACCGGCGCGGACGCCGCGACGAAGGGCGCCACCGACCTGGCCACCGGAATCACCACGGCGCAACAGGGCTCCGCCGACCTGGTCACCGGTCTGGCCGACGCGAAGACCGGGTCGACCCAACTGGTCACGGGGCTGGCCGACGCGAAGGCCGGGTCGGCCTCCCTGGTCACCGGACTCGGCACCCTGCAGACCGGGTCCGATCAGCTGGTGCCCGCCGCGGAGGATGTCGCGTCGGGCGCGCAACAGCTCGCCAGCACGGCGGTCCCGGTGCTGAACGCGCTCGGCACGGCGGTGCCCGCGCTCGGCCAGGCCGCGGCGAATGTGGAGCAGGCGACGTCGGATACGGCGGCTCTGGTCACCCCGCAGATGAGCGGGCAGATCACGCACCGCGAAACAGGCGCTGACGGTGCTGGCCCGGGCCAACCCGACCGTTGACTTCAGCCCGTTGGATACGGCCCTGAACGACATCAGCGATACCAACACCCAGCTCGTCGCGGCCACCACCCAGGCCAGCAACCAGGCCGCCGCGGTGAACACTGCGTTCGATTCGCTGAACAACGCCGCGTCCGGCGACATCTCCGGGGCGAGTTCCGACATCACCGCGCTGGCCACCGGGGCGGCGCAGGTCTCGACGGGTGTGCAGGGCCTGAACACCGGCATCAGCACCGCGTCCAGCGGGGCGAGCACGCTGGACAGCGGCATCGGCGAGTTGTCCACCGCGGCGACCACGCTGGACACCGGAATCGGCACCCTGCAGCTCGGTGCGCAGAAGCTCGACGACGGCCTTGGCACCCTGGAGACCGGGGCGACGACCCTGGTCACCGGCGTCACCGCGATCAGTACCGGGGCCACCCAGCTGGCCGCCGACCTGACCGCCGGCGCGGCGCGCATTCCGACCCTGGCCCCGGACCAGGAGGCCAACTCCGAGCAGGTGTTGTCCTCGCCGGCCGACGTCCAGGTCACCATCGACAACCCGGCGACGGTCTACGGGCGCGGCCTCGCGCCGTTCTTCTTCGCCATCGCGATCTGGGTGTTCGGCATCTCGGTGTTCCTGGTGATGCGACCGATCTCCGGTCGGGCGCTGGCCAGCCGGGCGTCGTCGCCGCGGATCACCATTGCCGGTTGGCTGCCGGTGCTGACGATCGCGGCGCTCGGCTCGCTGATCATGCTGGGCGTCGTCTGGCTCGGGCTCGGACTGAACCCGGTGAACATCGGTGGGTCGATCGGGGTCGTCCTGCTGGCGGCCGCCTGCTTCACGGCGATCGCGCACCTGCTTCCGGACCTGGCTGGGGGTGGTCGGTTCGGCCATCACGCTGGTGCTGCTGATGGTTCAGCTGACCAGCGCCGGCGGCCTCTATCCGATCGAGACGCTGCCGGCGCCGTTCCGCGTCATTCACACCTTCATCCCGATGACGTACCTGGTCGACGCCCTGCGCATCACCTTCACCGGCGGTCCGACCGATCACCTCTGGCGGGACGTCGCCGTGCTGTTCGGGTTCACCATCGTCGCGGTGGGGTTGTGCATGTACCTGGTGCATCGCCGGCGCAAGTTCCGGGTCAGGGATCTGCACCCGGTGCTGGTCTAGCTGTCACGCCGTAGTACGTCAAACCTGCGCTCGCCGTGATCTAAAGCACGGCTAAGGATCGACGGTTCCGCTTGCCAACGACGCTCGCCGGGCGCATGATTGCACTCGGCAACTAGATGCAGGACGCAAGCAACTTAATCTTTGATCCAGGGAGTCAGCAATGACCAGCACACTCCGGTCCTCGGACCCGCCAACCATCGCCGAGCCGGACGAGATCGAGCAGTCGGCGGAGCAGATCGCCGGCGTCGGTGATCGGCATGATGCGGCAGTTCGCCGGCATCAAATCCCGCGTCGGACTCGGGCCCGAAGGGCGACACCTCGCCGTTGTTCCTGCTGGTCAAGCTGGCCCACCTGGGCCCGCGCCGGGCCAGCGATCTGGCCGAGCAGCTGTGCGCGGACCCGTCGACGGTGTCCCGCCAGGTCGCGCACCTGGTGAAGGCCGGCCTGGTCGAGCGGCAGGCCGATCCGGACGACGGCCGGGCGTCGATCCTGGTGCCCACCGAACTCGGCCGGGCCAAGGTCCGCGAGCACTCGCAGCGCCGCGGGGCCGCCCTGAAGCCGGTCATCGCCGACTGGTCCGCCCAGGATCGCAACGATTTTCTCCGTCTGATCACCAAGTACACCGAGGGCATCGAGGCCCATCGCGAAGAGTTGATTTCGCTCATGCTCGAGCACCACGGAAAGGGAGCCTCCTGATGTCCACCACAGCCGCACCGGTGACAGAGTCACCGGCGGGTCTGACGCACAAGCAGATCCAGACGATCCTGATCGGGTTGATGGCCGGCATGCTGCTGGCCGCCCTTGATCAGACGATCGTCTCCACCTCGATCCGGACCATCGCCGACGACCTGCACGGGTTGTCCGCGCAGGCCTGGGTCACCACCGCCTACCTGATCACCTCGACGGTGACCACCCCGCTGTACGGCAAGTTGTCGGACATCTACGGGCGCCGCCCGATGTTCATCACGGCCATCAGCATCTTCGTCTTCGGCTCGATCCTGTGTACGTTCGCCACCTCGATGTACGAGCTGGCCGCGTTCCGCGCCATCCAGGGCATCGGCGCCGGTGGTCTGTTCTCCATGGCGCTGGCCATCCTGGCGGACATCGCGCCGCCGCGGGAGCGGGCCAAGTACCAGGGCTACTTCCTGGCCGTGTTCGGCATGTCCTCGGTGATCGGCCCGCTGGTCGGCGGCTTCTTCGCCGGTACCAGCACGATCCTGGGCATCACCGGATGGCGCTGGGTCTTCCTGGTCAACGTGCCGATCGGCATCGCCGCGCTGCTCATCGTGCTGCGCGTGCTGCACATCCCGCACATCCGGCACGACCACCGCATCGACTGGTGGGGCGCCGCCGCGCTGATCATCGGGCTGGTGCCGCTGTTGATCGTGGCCGAACAGGGCCGTGAGTGGGGCTGGGATTCGCCCGCGGTGATCGGCCTGATCGTCCTCGGCATCGTCGGCGTCGTCTCCTTCATCCTGATCGAGAAGCGGATGAAGGACGAGGCGCTGATCCCGATGCGGCTGTTCAACAGCCGGGTGTTCAGCATCGGCCTGACGGTGAACGTGTTGATCGGTCTTGGCATGTTCGGTGCGCTGAGCACGCTGCCGCTGTACCTGCAGCTGGTGAAGGGCGCCACCCCGACCCAGTCCGGCCTGCTGTTGATCCCGATGATGATCGGCATCATGGGTGGTTCTGTGCTGTCCGGTCAGCTGACCATGCGGACCGGCAAGTACAAGATCTTCCCGGTGTTCGGCACCGCCATCCTGACGGCGGCGTTCTTCCTGATGCTCACCATCACCGTCGACACCCCGTACTGGCTGCTGGACATCTACTTCCTGATGATCGGCGCCGGACTCGGCCTGTGTATGCAGACCATGCTGATCGCGGTGCAGAACACCGTGCCGGCCAAGGACATGGGCGTTGCGACCTCGTCGGCCACGTTCTTCCGGCAGCTCGGCGGCACCCTGGGTGTCGCGGTGTTCCTGTCGCTGCTGTTCAACTCGCTGCCCGACAAGATCCAGGGCGCGCTGCAGTCCGCGGGCGTCACTCCGGAGTTCCAGCAGGCCGTCGCCGCGGCCGCCGCGGATCCGAACAGCCCGAGCCACGCCACCGCGCAGGGTCTGGTGGCCGCCGCGCAGGGCAACACCGGGGCCGCGTCGTCGATCGGTGACGCCCTGAACACCGACTCGTCGTTCCTGACCAAGCTGGACCCGATCATCGCCCGGCCGTTCCAGGTCGGCTACGTCGATTCGACGCATCTGGTCTACATCATCGGCGGCATCATCATGGCGCTGGCGTTCGTGCTGGTGCTGATGATGAAGGAGCTGCCGCTGCGCACCAAGTCCGCGCTGGACGAGCGGCTGGAGGAGCAGCGCAACGAGGACGCGGCGGCGCTGGCCAAGGAAGGCGCGTTCGATGAGGTTGACGCGCAGGACGCCACGAACAGCCTGTCCGCCGACTATGAAAAGGAACTAGAACCCGTCAGCACCGGGGCGCACGCCCTGGTCGGTAACGGTGGGGCGCACGCCCGGGTCGGTAACGGTGGGGCGCACGCCAGCAACGGCAACGGCGGCCTGGCCGCCGCTGATTCCAATGGGCAGTCCGGCAACGGTCACGCCGGCAATGGTTCAAACGGGAACGGGTCCAGCGGCAATGGCCACTCGTCCAACGGGGGAGCCGCGAGCAACCGGGACGTCGTGCTCAATGGTGAGGTGATCCCGGCGGAGCCCCGCAGGACCGGTCGGCACCGCGCGGAGGTCTGACCCGCAGATCACCGAAGGATTCAAGCGGCCCGCCCTCGACATCGCGTCGGGGGCGGGCCGTTTGCGCTGTCTGCCTGGACGTGCCCGGCTCAGCGCTGCCAGGGCGCGATGTGCGGCAGCGTCCGGTCGTCCACCGCCGGCACCGGCCGGCCGTCGACCACCACATACCGCCGCCGCGGGCCGGACGCCGCGATCGATTCCACCGCGGCCACCAGTCGCTGCACGTGCTCGGTGGTGGTGCCCAGCCCGACGGAGGCCCGCAGCGCCTGCCCGGTGCCGTCGTCGACGGCGCACCCGGCGGCGCCGAGCAGGTGCCTGACCAGCGGGTGTGCGCAGAACGCGCCGTCCCGCACGCCGATGCCGTGCTCGGCCGACAGGGCCGCGGCGACCACCGACGGCTGCTGGCCGGCGATGGTGAAGGTGACCACCCCGATGCTGTCCACCGCACCGCCGAACAGCGAATGCACGGTGACGCCGGGGATGTCGGCCAACCCGCGCCGCAATGTTTCGGTCAGCGCGTACTCCGCGTGCGCCAGCGCGGCCCG
This sequence comes from uncultured Actinomycetota bacterium, assembly GCA_963695045.1. Lineage (GTDB taxonomy): Bacteria > Actinomycetota > Actinomycetes > Mycobacteriales > Nakamurellaceae > Nakamurella. Next base: position 38,009 of record CAVOFW010000007.1, on the reverse strand, counting down.
GTCGGCGGTGGCCAGCGCGTGGCAGGCGGTGGCCAGCGCCACCGCGCCGGGGACGTTCGGCGAGCCGGCCTCGTGCCGGTCCGGCAGCGGCTTGTAGACGGTCTCCTCGTCGGTGACGGACGCGGTGGCGCCGCCGCCGATCAGGTACGGCGGGGCTGCGGCCAGCCAATCGGCACGGCCGATCAGCGCGCCCGCGCCGTACGGGGCATACAACTTGTGCCCGGACAGCGCGACGTAGTCGACGCCGAGCTCGGCGATGGAGAACGGCCGGTGCGGTGCCAGTTGCGCCGCGTCCAGCGCGGTCCGCGCGCCGCGGGCCCTGGCGATCCGGGCCAGCTCGGCCACCGGCCACAGCTCGCCGGTGACGTTGGACGCGCCGGTGATCACCAGCAGCGCGGGTCCGGGGGCGCGGCGGCGCAGCGCGTCATCGACGGACGCGATGGCCTCGGCGATGGTCGCCGGCGCGGGCAGCCGGACGACCGTCTGGCCACGTTCCGGGGTCGAGCGCCCGCCGGTCCGGCCCCAGGGCAGCAGCGCGGCGTGATGCTCGGTCTCGAAGACCACCACGGTCGTCCGTGCCGGCAGGCAGTGCGCCAGCAGGTTGAACGAGTCCGTCGTGTGCCGGGTGAAGATCACCGCGTCGTCCGCGCGACCGCCGACGAAGTCGCGGACCGGCTCGCGCGCGCCCTCGTACAGCGATGTGCAGATCTTGGAATGCCAGCCGGCGCCGCGGTGCACGCTGGCGTAGCGCTCCAGCAACGCGTCGACGGTGTCCTTGACCACCCGCAGGGCGGGCGCGGAGGCCCCGTGATCGAGGTTGGCGTAGGAGATCCGGCCGCCACCGGCGAGCGGCACGCTGCTGTCCGCGCCGACGATCTCCAGCCCGGTGGCGTGCGGGTGGGAGACGGTGCTGCGGGTTGTCGACCCGATGGGCCGGTAGCTGCGCGCCACCGGGCGTGGGGTCAGTGCTGACAGGAGGTCGGGTCGTTCGAGAAGGGTGGTCACAGGTTGCCCCTACGGTCCATGGGACCGCCAGCTGCACCGGAGGTCCGCGCTTGCCGGACGCACCACGCGCCCAGCCAGGTCTTCACCCGGGGCACCCCACCGCGGTTGGAGGGTTGCCGGCCAGCAAGCCGGGGCTATCTGCTGGCACTCATGACCTTGCCGGGGACAGTAGCAAAGGTTGGGCGATTCGTCACGGGTGTGCTTCGCCGGCCAGTCGATGCCGCGGGTGTGACCCACGTCATCGTCATGGTCGCCGTCGAGGCCCCGGCCGCGCGGCAACTACGCGACCCGGCCGTCGTCCAGCCGGTGGCGGACGGCCACGTCAACCCGTTCGACGTCGTCGGAGCCGGCGGTGCCCACGCTGACGTCGTCGCGGTGCGCGTCCGTGCTGGCCGCGTGGATCTGGTCGCGGCCAAGGTGCTTGGCCCGGTAGAGCGCCCGGTCGGCGGCGGCGTACAGCGAACGCAGGTCCACCGCGTCGGTCGGTGCATGCGCGAGCCCGCCGCTGATCGTGACGGAGACGAACCGCCCGTCGCCGATCTCGAAGCGATGTCCGCGGATCTCGGTCAGCACCGCATCCGCCCGGCCAGGCGAGCGCATCGGCCGAACAACCGGGCAGCAACAGGGCGATCTCGTCGCCGCCCAGCCGGCTGACCACATCCGTCGACCGGGAACAGGCCACCAGGACGTCCGCGAGTTGCACCAGAACGGCGTCGCCTCCTGGGTGTCCGTAGGTGTCGTTGATGGCCTTGAAATGGTCGACATCGATGACGATCAACGCGGTGCCGGTCCCGCTCGCGGAACCGGACATGGCGGCGCTGGCCGCATCATCGAGTACTCGCCGGGTCACCAGGCCGGTCAGCGGGTCGATCGCCGCCTGCCGCTCCAGGAGCTCGACCAGCTTCACCTGCCGTTCGCCAGCCGCCGTGAGCAGGGCCGCCGTGGTGATGATCGCCGCGGACATGTAACCGGCATCCTCCAGCGCCGTGCCGAACGCCAGCTGCTCGAACGTGATGACCCACTCGGCCGCGACCAGGCTGATCACGATGGCGACCACGCCAGGACGGCGAAGCTGGGAGGCGGCATAGAGGGCCGGGAAAATGAGAAAGATCTGGGCGGCCGTGCTCGCGTCATGGGAGAGCAGGTCGAGGGCGACGATCGCTGCGGTCGCACCCACCGGCCAGGCCGCCCACGTCAATCGATGTGCGTGGCTGCGCCTGCGCATCGACCAGCCGCCGACCATGATCAGCGTGGCGGCCACCACGGTCAGCAGCACATCGGTGAGCGTCGGCACGGGGACATCCGGCGTTGGGACTCCGACGCCCAGCGGCCCGGACAGCAGCTGGCCGGCCATGTAGATCAGCGTGATCCCGCCCGCGACCAGGCTGAGCGTCGACAGCGAATGACTCGCGGCCGCCTCATCGCGGGGCTGCATCCAGCCGACGAATGCCATCGATTCCGCCCCACCTGCCGTGACCCGTCTCGGTCGCCACAGACGGTGACCATATGTAATCAACAGATTACCATGAGTGATTGATCGAGGGCGGGGCGCCCGCGATTCCTGGTTCCGGCACGCCTGACGCTCACGGCATCCTGGGCGTCCTCACAGCTTGCCTGCGGAGGCTTCACTTCGGTCGCGCGCCGGACGCCGGCGCGGAAACGAGGACATCCACGCATGAAAATGACGAAACACCTTCCTGCCCGGCGGACGTTGATCGCCGGCCTGGTCGGCCTGGTTGTCGGCCTCGGCATCGCCGGCGGCGCCTGGTGGTATCTGGACCACCAGAGCACTGCGCAGGCCGCGACGCCGACCACCATCAGCCGGACGGTGGCGGCGTCCGTGGACACCATCAAGAAGACGATCTCCACCACCGGCACCCTGACGCCGGCTGTGCAACAGGACGTTTCGTTCGTCGCGAGCGGGAACGTGACGGCGGTCAACGTCACCGCCGGGCAGCAGGTGACGGCCGGTCAACCACTGGCCACGGTCGACACCCTGACCATGCAACAGACCCTGGCCAGCGCGAACCTCACCCTGGCCAAGGCGCAGGCGACCCTGGTCAACGATCAGACCGCGCTGTCGACGGCGCAGGACGCCCAGACCACCGCGGCCGACGCCGGCGACGACACCACGGCCGCCGATGCCAAGGTCGCCACCGCCCAGCAGCAGATCACCGTTGACCAGACCTCGATCACCACCGCGCAGGCCGCGGTGGACACCGCGCAGACCGCCCTCAACTCCGCCACCCTGCTCGCGCCGATCGACGGGATCGTGTCCACCGTCAATGTGACCGTCGGGCAGAAGATCACCGGGACCGCCGCGGCGAGCAGCTCGGCGGCCGGCTCGTCGCTCGACCGGGGCGAGTGGCGCGACGGGCAGCACGGCCGGGACCGGCAAGGCCGGCGCCTCGTCGGGGTCGTCGGGCGCCTCGGGCAGTGCGTCGAGCACCTCGAGTACTGCCGATTTCGTGATCGTCAGCACCAACTCCTGGAAGGTCGACGTGACGGTCGACGATGCCCAGATCGGCCTGATCTCCGTCGGCGATCAGGCGCAACTCGCCGTGACGAGCTCGACCGATCCGCTGTTCGGCACGATCTCCTCGATCGGGCTGATCTCGACGGCCAGCGGCGATACCGCCAGCTACCCGGTCGAGGTCACCGTGACCGGCACTCCGACCGGTCTGCATGACGGCACCTCTGCCACGGTCACGCTGATCTACGCCCAGTTCAGCAACGTGCTGACCGTGCCAAGCGCCGCCGTCCACACGGTCAATGGGCAGAGCGTCGTCTACACCATGTCCGGTGATCAGCAGGTGTCCACTCCGGTGGTCGTCGGCGAGTCGGACGGCACCAGCACCGAGATCACCTCCGGGCTGAACGAGGGCGACGAGGTGGTGGTCACCGTCACCGTGCCGGGTGGCGGCACCGGCGGTGCCGGGCGAACCGGCGGTGGCACCGGAACCGGGACCGGCCGCGGCGGATTCACCGGAACCGGTGGCGGCGCGGGCGGGTTCGGCGGCGGGACGGGTGGGTTCGGCGGCGGGGTCGCGCCGGGTGGGGCCGTGCCAGGTGGCGCGCCGGGCGCCGCACCGGCCGGGGGCTGAGATGGCCTCCGAGATCCTGACCTGGGGCGACAACCGGAGCGCGGCCGGCGACCCGACCGGTGAACTGCGACGCACCGTCGAACTGGACGCGGTGTTCCCCCATTCGGACTACCCGGACGGCCCGACGCCGGTCATCGAACTGCACGACGTCACGAAGGTGTATTCGACCGGCTCGCTGGACGTGCACGCCCTGCAAGGGGTGAGCCTGCGCATCGACCAGGGCGAGTACGTCGCGATCATGGGCCCGTCCGGGTCGGGCAAGTCGACCCTGATGCACATCATCGGCTGTCTGGACGTGCCGACCGAGGGCGGCTACCTGCTGGCCGGCGAGGACGTCGGCGAGATGGACGAGGTCGATCTCGCCCAGGTCCGGAACCGGCAGATCGGGTTCGTCTTCCAGCAGTTCAACCTGTTGCCCTCGCTGAATGCGTGGCGCAACGTCGAGCTGCCGCTGACCTACGCCGGCGTCAAACGCGATGAGCGCAAACGGCGCGCGCTGGAGGCCCTCGACCGGGTGGGACTGGCCGATCGGGTCGGTCACCGGCCCGGTGAGCTGTCCGGCGGTCAGCAGCAGCGGGTCGCGGTCGCCCGGGCGCTGGTGTCGGACCCGGCGCTGATCCTGGCGGACGAGCCGACCGGGAACCTCGATTCGGTCGCCACCGAGGACGCCCTCGCCTTGTTCGACGAGCTGCACGCGCAGGGCCGGACCATCGTGTTGATCACCCACGAGATCGACGTCGCCGAACGCTCCCGGCGGATCGTCCGGGTCCGCGACGGCCGGATCCAGTCCGACGGGCCGGGCGCGCGATGAACTGGCTGGAAACCTTCCGCACCGGGTGGGACGCGATCCGCAGCCACCGGCTGCGGTCCGGGCTGACCATGCTCGGCATCCTGATCGGCATCGCCGCCGTCGTGCTGACGGTCGGGCTCGGGCTCGGCAGCCAGCAGGAGGTCGGCGCCCGGATCAGTTCGCTGGGGAGCAACCTGCTGATCGTCTCGCCGGGGAGCAGCACCACCACCGGCGGGCTGCGGGGCGGGGCCGGCTCGGCGTCCACGCTGACCATCACCGACGCGAACGCGCTCGCCTCCGGCGTCGCCGCGCCCGACATCGCGGCCGTCGCGCCGATCAAGAACAGCTCGCTGTCGCTGACGGCGGGCAGCACCAACTGGACCACGACGGTGGTCGGAACATCGCCGTCCTGGCTGTCCGTGCGGGCCAGGACGCTGGCCGAGGGACGGTTCCTCACCGACCAGGACGACGCCGACCGGGCAGCCGTGACGGTGCTCGGGTCGGAGACCGCGACCGAGTTGTTCGGCACCACCGACGTGGTCGGCCGGACCGTGACGATCAACGACATCGAGTTCAGCGTGGTCGGCGTGCTGGCGCCGGCCGGTTCCGACGCGTCGGCCAACCTGGACGACCAGGCCCTGGTGCCGCTCGCCACCTCGGCGAACCGGCTGGTCGGCGGGACCAGCCGGAACGCGGTGTCGACGATCTACCTGCAGGCCCCGTCCGCCGACGCGCTGTCCGCCGCCTATCAGGAGGCACAGGCGCTGCTGCTCAATCTGCATCAGATCACGGCGGCGACGTCGGCGGACTTCACGATCAGCAGCCAGCAGTCGCTGCTGGCCACCGCGACCTCGGTGTCGAAGACGTTGACGGTGCTGCTGACCGGCATCGCGGCGCTGTCGTTGCTGGTCGGCGGCATCGGCGTGATGAACATCATGCTGGTCTCGGTCACCGAGCGGACCCGGGAAATCGGGCTCCGCAAGGCCCTCGGGGCACCGCCGACGGCCATCCGCCGGCAGTTCCTGGTCGAGGCCGTTGTGCTGGGCCTCGCCGGTGGCGTGCTCGGCGCCGTCCTCGGGATCGCCGGCGCCAAGATCCTGCCCGGCCTGCTGGACACCACCATCGTGATCTCGCCGACGGCCGTCGTCGGGTCCATCGCCATCGCGGTGGCGATCGGCATCGTGTTCGGCGTCTATCCCGCCACCCGGGCCGCCCGGATGGCCCCCATCGATGCGCTGCGCAGCGAATGACTCCCCGCCGCCCGCCAGGGCTCCACCCGACCACCTCTCACGACGCACCCACCCTTGAAGGAAAAGCCATGACTGACCTGCCCATCGCGCCCGATTCCCTCCGTTCAGCCGGCCGCCCCGCCTGGCCGGTCCTGGAGCAGGGTCGCGCTGACCGGGGGCCTGGCGCTGGCGATCGGCCTGCTGGCCGCCTGCGGAACCTCGTCGGCCAGCGGCAGCGCGGTCGCCGCACCGAATGGGACGGCGGCTGCGCCCTCGTCCGGTCAGGCGAACCCGAGCGGCGGCGGGCAGGGTCAGGGCGGGCCGGGCGGTGCCGGGCGGGCGGCGAGGTCGGCTGCCTCCGGGACCATCGCGGCCGCGTCGCCCGGCACCATCCAGGTGCAGGCCACCAGCAGCCAGACGACGGTCAACTACACGGATTCGACGACGATCACCGACAGCGTGGCCGCCGACCTCTCCGCGGTGACGGTCGGCAGCTGCATCACCGCGGCGGCCATCCCGGTCGGGGTCGGTGCGAATGGCGCGGCGTCGGGTGGTGCGGCGCCTTCGATGACCACGGCACCATCCACGTCCGCCGCGCCGTCGACCACCGCTCCCTCGACCACTGCGGCGGCCAACGCACCGTTCACCGCGACGATCGTGCAGTTGCGCGACGCGGTGAACGGCGCCTGCACCGGTGGTTTCGGAGCTGGTGGTTCTGGCGGTGGCTTCGGTGGCGGAGCAGGCGGCACGCCGCCGAGCGGTGCGGTTCCGGATGCCGGGGCGCGGCCCAGCGGCGGCGTGCGGCCGAGCGGCGCGCCAGGTGCCGGCGGTCAGGGCGGCTTCGGCCAGCGCGCATCGGGCACGGTGGCCAGCGTCGCCGGTGACGTCATCACCGTGACCGTCACCGATCCGACCAACAGCGCAACCTCGGCGCAGACGGTCACTGTGACGGCCACGACCACCTACACCAAGACCCAGTCGGCCACCTCCGATGCACTGGTGGTCGGCAAGTGCGCGGTGGTCCAGGGCAGCGCGGACGCCAAGGGCGCGGTGGCGGCGACCGAGCATCGCGGTGAGCACACCGGCCGCGGGCGCCACCTGCAACGCCGGATTCGCCGGCGGTCGCACCCGCGGTGGTCAGGGTGGTCAGGGCGGGAACGGCGGTCAGGGTGGGAATGGGTCCGGAGCGGGCGCGGCGCCGTCCACCACCACCGGAGGCTGAGATGCCCGACGCACCCGAACCCGGAGCGGCCGAGGACGCAACACCGCCCGGCGCCGAGGCCATGAGGACGGTGGCGGCTCCCGTCGCGACTGGCTCGGACCGGCCGCCCAGCAGGGCAACGACCCGGCGGTTGGCCCGCCGCCGCCGACGACGGTTGGTGGCCGCGGTGGCCGCCGTGGTGGCGCTGACCGTCGCCGGAGCCGGCATTGCGGTGGCCCGGACCAGCGAGACTGCCCCGACGTACCGAACTGCGCTCGCGGCGAACGGGTCCGTCGAACAGGTCGAGAACTCGGTCGGCACCGTCAACGCGGTCAACCGTGCCGACGCGGCCTTCGCGGTGGGCGGGACGGTGGCGACCGTCAACGTGAAGGTGGGTGACACCGTCACCGCAGGCCAGGCGCTTGCGACCATGGATCCGACAGACCTGCAGGCCGCGCTGGACTCGGCCAACGCCCAGCTGGCCAAGGATCAGCAGCAACTGGCGACCGACCAGGCGAGTCAGACCGCGGACACCTCCACTTCGACGTCGTCTGCGACTTCTGGGTCATCAGGTGGGACCAGTGGCGGCTCGGGGTCCGGGTCTTCGGCCGGGTCTGCCAGCGGTTCCGGCGGTGCGGGTTCGTCGGGTTCGGGTTCGTCGGCATCGGGTTCCGCCGCCGGCTCCGCTGGGTCCGGGTCTTCTGGTTCTTCGGGTTCGCGAGCCGCATCGGGTGCGGCAACGACCTCCGCTGCCGCCCCCACCCGTTCATCGTCGGCGTCGGCCCAGACTGGTGCCCCGGCGGCGGGAGGCGGCGACCTGCAGACGTTGGTCGCCGCGGTGCAGGCCGCGCAGCAGGCCGTGCTCGCTCAGCAGCAGAAGATCGACGGGCTGCTGTCCGATGCCAGCAACGATCTTGCCGCCCAGGCTGCTTCGTGCACGCCGTTGCTGACGATGTCCCCGTCGGCTCCGAGCACGGTCACTCAGACGGTCACGGCGGACGGTTCCGCGACTACGGATAGTTCTGCTCCATCCAGCTCGGATTCCACCACTGGCACCGATCCGTCAACCGCGACGGTCACCGCGACCGTCCCGACCACGGTGACCGCCGCTCCTTCGACGGTGACCGCCACCGCGCCCACGACGGTCACCCAGACGCAGACCGAGACCGAGACTCAGACGGCGACCACGACGGAGACTCAAACGACGACGGCCACTCCCACCTCGTCCGCTGCAGCCAACGCGGGGTATTGGTCAGCGCCGACGGTGAACCTGACCCCTGAGCAGGTGGCCTACATCGAGCAGCTGAGCGACCCGGCGACCAGTTCCTCGGCCGCAGCATCGTCGACAGTCGCCTCCGCGACGAGTTCGTCGACCACGGACTCTTCGGCCGCCGCGACCACCGACTCGACGGCCCCGACCAGCGGTGACTTCGCCGGTCAGCTGAGCCAATGCCAGAGCGATTTGACGACGGTTCAGACGTCCCAGGCATCGGTCGCGGCCGCTCAGAAGGACCAGCAGGGCCTTGAGGCGGCCCTGAACAGCGCCGTCACGGCACTGACCAACGCCAGGCTGTCCGGGGCGGCGACGGGTGGCTCCGGCTCTCCAGACCAGCTCCGCCGCTCCCTCCTCAGGGACCGGCACCGGGGCGGGATCCGGCGGCGGTACACCGTCTGGTGCCGCCTCGAACGGATCGGGTTCGGGTGGCTCCGGAGCCGCGAGCGGCACCGGCGGGTCTGGTGGTTCGGGCTCCGGTGGTTCGGGTTCAGTTGGATCTGGGTCCGCGGGCGGTGCAGCGGCGGCGTCGGGGTCGTCCACGGCGGCGGCGCGTGCCGCCGGCTCCGGCTCGTCATCGGGCACCGGCGCCGGCACCGGCACCGGCACCGGCTCCGGCACAGGCACGGCACTGGAACCGGCGCGTCCGGCGCGGCCGGCGCGGCCGGCGGCTCCGGTGCGACCGGCGCTACTGCCACGGTGGCCACCGCGGAGGATCTCACCGCCGATCAGGCCGCGATCGACCTGGACCAGCTCAACGTGCAGATCGCCACGCAGAACCTGGCCGCGGCGACCCTGACCAGCCCGCTGGCCGGCACGGTCGCGGCGGTGTCCATCACGGCCGGGTCCACCGTCAGCGCCGCGTCGAGCACCGCGGTGATCACCGTCCTCGCCCCGGGCAACTATCAGGTCGCGACCACGGCGGCGCTCACCGTGATCGACAAGATCCAGGTCGGCCAACAGGCGTCTGTCCGGGTCGATGGCGTGGATATCCTGCTCACCGGCACGGTGGCGACCATCGGAACGCTCAAGTCGACCTCGTCGACCAGCAGCGCGACGGCGTTCCCGGTGACGATCGCGCTCGACCCGGTGAGCTCGACGCTCTACACCGGCTCCGGCGCGTCGGTGTCCATCACCATCGGCAAGGTGGACAACGTGCTGACGGTGCCCAGTTCGGCCGTGCACACCGAGGGCTCCCGATCGACCGTCACGGTCGTCGACAACGGCGTCACCAGCACGGTTGTGGTCACCGTCGGCGCAATCGGCACGGACGTCACGCAGATTCTGTCCGGCCTGCAGGCGGGACAGTCGGTGGTGCTCGCAGACCTGACCGAAGCGCTGCCGACGTCGACGGCCAACACTCGAGCGGCCGGCGCGCTGGGCGGTGCTGGTGGCTTCGGCGGTGCTGGCGGGTTCGGCGGTGCCGGCGGCTTCGGTGGCGCGGGCCGGTGGCACCGGCGCCAGGGGAGGCGCGGCCGTGCCTGGCGCGGCCCGCACCGGAGGCTGATCATCGGCGTCCGGGCGATGCACCGGCCGGCGGGCGCTCCGTCCGGCGCCCGCCCGGGCCGATGATCCAAGTCGGTGTGGCGTCATGCAGACATCCTCCCGATGCGGCGGGAACGGGAGTCTGCACACCATCGCCGTGCCGGCACGACCCACATCGTGAAGGATCCGTCGGTCCACGGCCGACGGATCCTTCACGGTCATGGCCGTTCGTTCCGGCGCGGGCCCGGGGCCGATGATCGAAGACAGCCGGCGGCGCGCCGGGAACGCGCGGCTTGTTCGCGGGCTGCACTCCGGTTTCGCGTGGTCAACTTGGTCCCGCTGGCCTGTCCCTGCGTGGCCGATGTGCTCATTGCGGAGGATCCGGTTGCCCCCAGCAACCAAATGTTCCGCGGGGTCGTGTGCCCACGCGCTCCGCTGCGGTTCCCCGCTCTGGTCAGACCCTGCGTTGCCGATGTGCCATTGCGCAGGATCCGGTTGCCCCCAGCAACTGTTGCCCCAGCGACCAAATGTTCCGCGGGGCCGGGCGCCCACGCGCTCCGCAGCGGTCAACCCCGCTCTGGACGGGCCGAGCCGCCTCCGGATGAAGGGCGAGCGGCTCAGCACGGCACCTGCCCAATGAAATAGGCCATCTGGCGCCGAAGCGCCGGATGGCCGTCATCACGAACCCCCGCCATAGCGCCTCTCGGCGAGTGGTCGCTCTGGGCGACAATTTTGTTTGGGGCCCGGGGCATGTCCGGAGGCTCGCTCCCACAGCGTAAACCAGGGCGGACGCGGGTGCCTGCCAGTGCGGCCCGCCGGGTGCTAGCCACGAACACCATCCCCGAGCCGGCCGGTGACAGCGTCGCTGGTCGACCGGGCGGCGCAACGGCGCTGAAGGACCTGCAACAAGTACGACCCGGCCGCCGCCCGTGCTGTCGGAGTTCAGCCGGGCCGGCTCGACGCTGCTCAGTCGCCTGGAAGCCCATCGTCCGGAGCACCGACCGGGTCGCCTGCGCGAGGCTGCCCCGTTGGTGATGTAGGTTTTGGAGGTCTCCTGAGGCGTGCCGTATGCTTTCCAAGCTCCCAACGGCAAGCCGTTGGAGGCGGGTTTTACGGCCCAGCCCCCATCGTCTAGCGGCCTAGGACGCTGCCCTTTCAAGGCGGTAGCACGGGTTCGAATCCCGTTGGGGGTACGCGGTTCTCGGATCGACTAAGGTCGTGAGGGGAGTCGATGCCAAGGCCCCGTAGCGCAGTTGGTTAGCGCGCCGCCCTGTCACGGCGGAGGTCGCGGGTTCAAGTCCCGTCGGGGTCGCTGCACGGGCCGGGTCCACGCGAGTGGGACCGGCCCGTACTGCTGGCCAGGTAGCTCAGTCGGTACGAGCGTCCGCCTGAAAAGTGGAAGGTCGCCGGTTCGATCCCGGCCCTGGCCACCGGCCCCCCACCTGCGCAAGTAGGTGGGGGGCAGGATCTTCCTCAAGATCGACTGCGAGTTCGCAGAGCTTCCCGCCCTGCTCAGTCCAGAAGGTCCCTCGCCGAGCGTGTCCAAGTGGCAAGAGCGCTCATGAAGCGTGGGATTGCCGGACTCCCGAAGGCCGCGATCGCCGGACTCCTCGCGATGGTGCTCAACTCGTCCGCCACACTCTCGGCCATTGCCAAGAGCCGGGAACGAAGCCATTCGTAGTCGACGCCGACCTCGGCGGACAGCGCCTCCCAATCGGCTCCGGTGATCTGGTCAGCTCGATAATGCTCACCGATCTTCATCGAAAGATCAACGGCAGGCGTCGCGGAATACGCAAGTTGGGTGTTGAGATCGTAAAGCGGTGCGAGCCGATACTGGTCTCTGGCTATGAGCATCGAGTAGTTCCTGGCGTGAGCGTCGGTGCCGCAGATGAGCCAGTTGAATGCCAGCGCCTCGACAAATCTGGGTAGATCGACCTCGGCGTTGGATCCGTGATTCCTGATCAGGCCAGCGATGCGTGCCGGGTCCAGGTCCGCCCTGAATCTGGTACTTGCGGATGGGGGCGACGGCCAGCGCTTGGCACATGTCCTCCTGATGGACCCGACGCCATTGCTCGGCGCCATCGGCGCGGTTGAGCACCCGGTCGTATCGACGCGTGACGAAGGCTCTTTCGCCGGCAAACAGGGCGACGGAGCTTTCCGCCACGCGAAGTCCGACGGCTTGCGCCAGTCGCATCGTCACCAGCTCCATCAGGTCCTGGTCCTGCATGCCAGGGATGGCTGGCTTCAGAATGTGGGTCGTCGGGACCCGGCCGCTCGGATCTCCCCATCCGTGGCCATCGTGGTGGAGGGCGATCTTCGCCTGGGCGCCGGCGAGGCTGAACCTTCCCGTGTCGGGTGTCGGCGTCCAGGATCGGGATGTTCGCCTTCGCCCTGCGTAGTCGGTCGGCGATCTCGTCGTCGGTGAGCGATTGGAGTCGCCCGATCGCCAGTGCCGCGTCCAAGCGCTCGAGCAGGTACGAACTGAGCCGCGCCGGCAACCTCCGCCCCACATGCGCCGAAGCAGCGAGAAAGCATGCTCGTCGCGGATTCCGAATGCCCGTCGCCATTGCCGTAGCAGTTCGGGGCGATCAGGTAGCAGACCTTCAAGCCAAGGCTCGATCACCTTCGAGCCGTGCCGGAGTGGACGAGACGGCATTGACGCCGAGAGCGGCACGAACCGCGCCGATATGGCATAACGCGGGTGATACCTCATCCTCAGGCGACGGTTGGGTGGGCTCTCGACGTCGCCGATGACGATCCCGTTCATGACCACCAGCAATTGATTGTCGACGGTCATGGCAGACCCCTCGTCGGGCAATCGATCGACAATATCGTCGATGTCGATTTCCGCCCACCCTGTCCCATTCCTCATCCTGATCGTGCCGATCCTTCGATCCCGCGCCATCGCTGTGCAGGAGAACCATCGAGGTCTGTCGTTTGGGCCAGCACCCGCAGGACCATGTCGATCGGCGCAGAAGGCTTCTTGCCCAGCTCGAACTCGTTGAGCCACTGCCGCCCGACTCCCGCGGCCGCGCCAAGGCTGCCTGAGAGGTGCCCGACTGCAGGCGTGCCTCTCGAACCAGGTCGCCGATTTCGCTGGCGTCGGTGATCGGGATCGGGCCGTCACTTGTCGTCATACGGCGACCATATCGATCCTGTCGCCATTTGACGACTTTCCGGAGCGTCGCCGTATGACGACAGGGCAGTCTCGTCGAGTCGAAGCAAGTCATCCAAGGGGTGGAGCGCTCTGCGGACCAGTTGTGCCGCGTTCTGCGGGGTCGCGGATCAGCGTTACTGTGGACGTTGACTTCCGGCAATCTGTGGGTCTGGGGAACGGCAGACGATAGAGTCAGTGGCATGGCCGAGGCTCCTATCAGCAGAAGTCTCGGCCTCGAGTTGATGGACGGTCACCTTGCCTTTCGCAGCATGTGCATCCTCGCAGGACGCGCGTCACCGTGCTGAATGACGACGACCTGCGGCATCTGCGCCGTTGCGTCGAGTTGGCGACCGAGGCGCTTCACGACGGCGACGAGCCCTTCGGATCGGTCCTGGTCTCCGGGACTGGGGAGGTGCTGGCGGAGGACCGCAACCGGGTGGCGTCCGGCGACCAGACCCGTCATCCCGAGTTCGAACTTGCTCGATGGTCGACGACCCACCTCTCGCCGGCCGAGCGGGCGGCGGCCACCGTGTACACCTCCGGCGAACACTGCCCGATGTGCGCCGCCGCGCACGGGTGGGTTGGGCTGGGGCGCATCGTGTTTGCCAGCTCGTCCCAGCAGTTGGCGGGCTGGCTCGCGGAGCTGAACGTGCCGGCGCCGCCGGTTCGCACGCTGTCCATCGGCGAGGTTGTCCCGGGCGCTGTCGTTGACGGGCCGGCGCCTGAGCTCGCTGAGCAGGTCCACGAACTGCACCGTCGATTCCATCGATCGGCCGATGGTCCGCGCCTTCCCGGCGGGCTGATTCCCCTCGCCCTGCGAGCCGTCCTGGCGAGTTATCCACATTCGGCCTGCTCAGCGTTCGCTGATCGCGGTCCCGCCGGGTATCGTCTGCCGATCGGCGTTCGACCGAGAGGGGCCACATGGACCAGCGTCCACGATCTGATCTCGACACTGCTCGGCTCGCCTACGAGAGCCGATACGGGCTGGCGTCGCGATGCTGGAACGGCGAGCCCTTATTCCGGTGCTCGCGCTGGCGCTATGCGCGGCCTGCACGTCGGACCCGTCTTCGGCTCAATCCAGCTCGCCCAGCGCAACGGCGTCCAGCCTGGTGTCCTCGAGCGACACCGCAGTACCCCGACAGCCGCCAGCGACGTTCCGTCCCCGGTTTCGACTGCCGCCGCAACCTCGGGGCCGCGGCCGCCGGGGTCGACGCCGGAGCAGCAGCAGGCCGCGAAGGCGGCACTCGACGTCTTCGCCGGATATGTCAATTTCGTCAATGCGGGAAGGCGCAACCGCTTTGGGGTACCTCTACCACTGGAGGTCGCTCAAGTCGCGGACGGGCGGCACGGGGGCGTGCCGCTGTCGGTCACCGCGAATTGGGTGGCGACGTGGACCGCGACAACCGGCGAGTCGGGCACCATCCCGCTGGCCGCGACGTCGAACACTGCGGTCGACGTCGAGGAATACCGGATCGTTCTTGTGCCGGGCGGCTGATGCGTCCGAACGATCCGCTCCACCGCTGGCACCACCACCTTGAATGCAGCGGTTGCAGGCTCAACCAGGAAACAATGCGCTGATGAGCGTCCACGAGGAACTGCTGCGTCAGGCCATCGCCGTCGCCCGGCAGGCGCGTGAGCACGGCAATCATCCATTCGGTGCGCTCCTGGCCGACCCCGACGGCAACGTGCTGCTGGCGGCGGAGAACACGGTCGTCACCGGCTCGGACGCCACCGGACATGCCGAGACGAACCTGGTGCGTCTCGCCTCCGCGGCCTATCACCACCAGCGAATTGCGCGATCTGACGCTGTACACCAGCACCGAACCCTGCGCGATGTGCTCCGGGGCCATCTACTGGTCGGGCATCGGCGCCGTCGTCTACGCGCTGGCCGAGGCCGAGCTGTACGAGATGACCGGCAGCGACGACGAGAATCCCACCCTGGTCCTGCCGTGTCGCACGGTCTTCGCGGCCGGTCAGCGACCGGTTGTCGTCGAGGGTCCGTTCCCGATCGACGAGGCACGCGACGTGCACGCCGGGTTCTGGCAGCCGTGACATCGGCCGCGGCGCCGGTTCATCAAGGCGCGCCCGTCGTCCTGACGGGGACTGTCGGACCTCGTCCCTACCATCTGGAAACAGCAGACGGTCAGACGACAGGGAGGTGGTCCCATGCGGTTCGACGACATCGACGCGTCCGCCGGCACAGCCCGGCATGGCGGTTGCTGCGGGCCGACAACGCTCCGCTGGTGCTGTCCTTCCTCGGGCGGGAGTTCGTGGAGGAGAACGTCAGGTCGATCTCGGCGGCCGATCTGGCGAGTCGGCTGGACGACGAGTTGTACGCGCTGAATGATCGGCTCGGCGAGGTGCACCTTCCCGAAGGCACCCGAGGCCTACCTCGACGACTGGGCCGGCGAGAGGCTCGACCTGCTCGACCCCAGTGAGGCGGACCTCTACCAGGACCTGGTTGAGAACTCTTTCGGGCCGTCGGTGCGGCTGGAGCAGGAGCGGATCCAGTTTTCGGCGATCGAGCGCGCGATCCGCAGCGGCGATGGCGTGGGAAGTCGTTCATCCGAGTAGTTGCGCCGAGTTGACGACTACAGATGGAGCTTTGCGGTCGAGCGCCGTTCGGGGCCGTGCCACTCGCGATGGGAGCCAGGCGAGCTGAATCAGGACGTCAGCGCAGCCAAACGGACGGCTGTCGACGGGCCGGTGTTCATCACAGACCGAGGACGTCCAAGTTATGTGCTGATGACAATCGAGGCCTACGAGCGGCTCAAGAAGCCAGATCGCGACCTGATCGAGTTTCTTTCGATCGACAGCCACGACGACGGGTTCGAAACGAAGCCGCTGGAGTTGGGCCTGACGGTTCCTGACCTGTGATGTTTGTGCTTGATACCAACGTGATCGGCGAACTCCATAAGTCTCCGGGACGCGCGAACTCAGGAGTCGTCAGGTGGGTTCACGGTCAACGGGACGCCCTGCTGGCGGCAACGGCGATCACCCGGGGAATGACCGTCGTGACCCGGAATGAACGCGACTTCGACGGCGCGGCGGTCGTCAACCCATGGACCGGCGGGAGTGACCGGGCCTACTAGACACCTCGCACCGGGAGCGGGCGGCGAGTTGCGACGCAGGGTGCCGGTAGCCTTGACCTCGCTCGAGATCAGGAGGGGCGTTGAATGTCTGGACCACTCACCCCGGCCGGTGAGGCCGCCGTTGCCGAACTGGCCCAGCGCTACCGCGTCAGCGACGGGGCGGTCCGGGCGTTGCTCGACGCGGTGATCCGCGGCGGCGGCGCGATGGCCCAGTTCTCCCACCCCGAACTGGGCGGCAGCGGGCAATGGATGCGCGGCGGCATGACGATGGTCGGGGACATGTTCAACTCCGGCCTGCAGTCGACGGTCAGCGGTATCTGCTCCGAACTCTCCGCGAAGATGGCGGCCGGGGAGGCGCTGGTGACGCCCGCCGCCCGGTCCGCGGCAGGTGGCGACTTCGGCTCGTTCGGCGGGGACTGGTGGCCGTCCGATCTGGGCAGGCCGAGCTCCTCCGGCGGCCAGAACGACGCCTCCTATGCCTATTTCCCCGCACCTCGCCGGCTCGCCATCCGGCGCGGCAGTCAGATCACGCTCTACGACACCGGCGAGCACGCGATCTCGGGTGTTCAACAGCAGCAGGGCAGCCGCGGCAGCCTGGAATTCTCCAGTCAGTTCGGCACCTTCACGGTGGACTCGCTTGCGGTAGTCGGTGGTGACGGCGGCGGACCCGACCCGCGACGGCCCGACAACGTCCCGCCGGCCCACGGCGCGCCGACCCACGGAGCGCCGACCCACGGTGCGCAGCCGTACCCCTCCGGTCAGTCGCAGTCTCAGTCGCAGCAGTCCTTTGCCCCTCCCGCACCGGCACCGCCGACACCGGCGCACCCCGTACCAGCACCACCGACACCGGCGCACCCCGCCGCAGCACCCGAACCGCACGTCGCCGCCGCGCCCCCCGCAGCGGCACCACCCCCGTCACCCGCCGTGCTGCCCACCGCCAAGCCACCGGCCCCGGCGCCGTCCGGCGTTGCGACCTCGGCCGCCGAGATCGGCGCGGCCATCGAGACCCTCGGCGGCCTGCGGGACAAGGGCTTCCTCACCGAGGAGGAGTTCGCCGCGAAGAAGGCCGAGATTCTTGCCCGCCTGTAGCGCCCTGCCGGCCCGGCAACCCGCGTGCTGCAGGCCCCGGCCGTGCGGCGCCACGCCATGAGCACGGCGCCGTCGAACACCGTGCACGCCGTCATCTCGTCACCCGTCGGGGAGCTCACGCTCGTCGGGCACGACGACACCCTGACCGCCCTGTACTTCCATCAACACGTCCGCCGACCCGATCACGAATCATTCGGACCTCGTGACGACGCCGCGTTCCCACAGGCGACGGCGCAGCTGGCCGAGTACTTCGCCGGCACCCGGACGACGTTCGATCTCGAATTGGCGCCGCGCGGCAACGGGTTTCAGCGCAAGGTCTGGGCGGAGCTGACCGAGATCCCGTACGGGCAGACCAGGACCTACGGACAACTGGCCGCCGCGCTCGGCGACCCGGGCCTGGCCAGGGCGGTCGGTGCGGCCAACGGTCAGAACCCGCTGTCGATCATCGTGCCGTGCCACCGCGTCGTCGGTTCGACCGGCAAACTCACCGGCTACGCGGGCGGTCTGCAACGCAAGGCGTTCCTGCTGGAACTGGAGACGGCGCCGGAAAACCGGGTGGCCGCGCTGTTCTGAGGCGCGGTCCGGCGCCCTTCTTGCGGTTCCGAGCCGCGGCGCGTGCCCCGGTCTTGGCAATCGCGAGGTTGCACTCCGTTCGCGCCGACCCGGGTGGGTTCGCCGCGATACGGATGCGATCCGGGAGGCGTGCTCCGGCGGCGGTCACTGTGCTGTGCGGATGAGCGGAGCGAATGCCGCGGTGATGACGGCGGCCTGTTCCACGTCGTGGACGCGGGCGGACCCGGCGGATGGTGCGGCCATCGCCCGCCGGGAGATGCGTTTGATGCTTGGGAAGTGCGGGGATCGAGGTCGGGTAGCGCGAGGGCCAGGAAGGACCAGGCTCCCTGGTTGGCGGGTTCTTCCTGCACCCAGCGGATGTCGGTGACGTCGGGGTAGGCCTGCAGGATGCGTTCGAGCCGGCGGGCCGGGACGGGGTAGAGCTGCTCGATGCGCAGGATCGCGGTGTCGGTGATGTGGTGTGTCGGCCCGGTGGGCGTCCAGTTCGTAGAACAGTTTGCCGCTGGTGAGCAGCACGGTCCGGACTTCGGCCGGGTCGACGGTGGTGTCGTCGATCACCGGTTCGAACCTGCCGGTGGTGAAGGCGTCGACGGGGGAGACGGCTGCCTTGTTCCGCAGCATGGATTTCGGGGTGAACACGACCATCGGGCGGTGCACCCCGCTGCAGGGCGTGCCGGCGGAGCAGGTGGAAGTAGTTGGCGGGGGTGGACGGCACGGCGACGGTCATCGAGCCTTCGGCGCAGAGCTGCAGGAATCGTTCGATCCGCCCGGAGGTGTGGTCGGGGCCTTGGCCTTCGTGGCCGTGCGGCAGCAGCAGCACAACGCCTGATTGCTGGCCCCATTTGGCTTCCCCGGAGGAGAGGTATTCGTCGATGATGGATTGGGCGCCGTTGACGAAGTCGCCGAACTGGGCTTCCCAGATGACCAGGGCGTCCCGGTTGGCCACTGAGTAGCCGTATTCGAAGCCGAGCGCGGCGTATTCGGTGAGCGCCGAATCGTAGATCAGGACGCGGCCCTGCTGGTTCGGAGAGGTGTTGCAGGGGTTGGTATTCGACGCCGGTGTTGTGGTCGATGAGGACGGAGTGGCGTTGCACGAAGGTGCCGCGCCGGGTGTCCTGCCCGGCGAACCGGACCAGCCGGCCGTCCATGGCGATGGACCCGAGGGCGAGGAGCTCCGCCGAACGCCCAGTCGATGCCGCCGGTGCGGGACATGGTGACCCGGCGTTGCAGGACGGTCTTGACCCGTGGGTGCGGGGTGAACCCGTCGGGGAAGGCGACCGCGGTGTCGGCGACGCGGTGCAGCACGGTCTCGGTGATGGCGGTGTCCACCGCCGGCGGGGCCGGTTGCGCGGTTTCGACGGATGGTGAGGGGTGCGCGGCGGCCTTTTCGAGGTCGCGGACCTCGGTGAACACCCGGTCCAGTTGGGTGTGGTAGTCCCGCATGGCTGCTTCGGCGGCGTCGACGCTGAGGTCGCCGCGGCCGATGAGGGCTTCGGTGTAGAGCCGGCGGACGGAGCGTTTGCCGTCGATGACCTGGTACATCAGCGGGTTGGTCATGGACGGGTCGTCGCCTTCGTTGTGGCCGCGCCGGCGGTAGCAGATCATGTCGATGACGACGTCCCGGCCGAAGGTCTCCCGGTATTCGACGGCCAGTCGGGCGACCCAGACCGCGGCCTCGGGGTCGTCACCGTTGACGTGGAAGATCGGCGCCTGCACCATTTTCGCGACGTCGGTGCAGTATTCGCTGGATCGGGAGGCCTCGGGTGCGGTGGTGAACCCGACCTGGTTGTTGATGATCACGTGCAGGGTGCCGCCGGTGCGGTATCCGCGGAGTTGGGACAGTTGCAGGGTCTCGGCGACCACGCCCTGCCCGGCGAACGCGGCGTCGCCGTGGACGGCGATGGGCAGCACGGTGTAGCCCTGTTCGCCGAGGTTGAGTTGGTCCTGTTTGGCCCGGGCGACGCCTTCCAGGACGGGGTCGACGACCTCCAGATGGGACGGGTTGGCGACCAGGGTGACGTCCAGCGAGCCGCCGCCGGAGGGTGGGACGTATTTGCCTTCGGCGCCGAGGTGGTATTTCACGTCACCGGAGCCCTGGGTCTGCAGCGGGTCCATGTTGCCCTCGAACTCGCGGAAGATCATCGAGTAGGGCTTGCCGACGATGTTGGCCAGCACGTTGAGCCGGCCGCGGTGGGCCATCCCGATGACGGCCTCGTCGGTGCCGTAGTCGGTGGCCTTGGCCAGCGCGGCGTCCAACAAGCGGGATGACGGTCTCGCCGCCTTCCAGGGAGAACCGTTTCTGCCCGATGTATTTGGTTTGCAGGAAGGTCTCGAATGCTTCCGCGGAGTTGAGCCGGCCGAGGATGTAGGTCTGCTCGTCGACGGTGGCCTTGTCGCGGCCGGTCTCGACGCGGTCCTGGATCCATCGTCGCTGGGCGGGGTCCAGGATGTGCATGTATTCGACGCCGACGGTGCGGCAGTAGGCGTCGCGGAGTACCCCGAGGACGTCGCGGAGTTTCATGAACTGTTGGTCGTTGAAGCCGCCGACCGGGAATTCGCGGTCCAGGTCCCACAGGGTGAGGCCGTGGGTGATGATGTCCAGGTCCGGGTGCCGGCGTTGCCGGTAGTTCAGCGGGTCGGTGTCGGCCATCAGGTGCCCGCGGGTGCGGTAGGCGTCGATGATTTCCAGGACCCGGGAGGTCCGGTCCACGTGGCCGGCCCGGCCCTGGTCGAGGTCGGTGACCCAGCGGACCGGTTCGTAGGGCAGTCGTAGCGAGGTGAAGATGTCGTCGTAGAACCCGTCCTCGCCGAGCAGTAGCTGGTGGACGCGTTTGAGGAATTCACCGGATTCGGCGCCCTGGATGACCCGGTGGTCGTAGGTGGAGGTCAGAGTGATGATCTTGGAGATGCCGAGCTCGGCGAGGGTCTGCCCGCTCGCGCCCTGGAATTCCGCCGGGTAGTCGAGCGCGCCGACGCCGATGATCGCGCTCTGCCCGGTCATCAACCGGGGAACGGAGTGGTTGGTGCCGATGCCGCCCGGGTTGGTCAGCGAGATCGTCGTCCCGGCATAGTCTTCCGCGGTCAGTGACCCGGTGCGGGATTTGCGGACCACCTGCTCGTAGGCGGACCAGAACTGGGTGAAACTCATCGCCTGAGCGGATTTGATCGGCACCACCACCAGGTTCCGGCCGCCGCCCTTGCCGGGCAGGTCGATCGCCAGACCGAGGTTGACGTTCGCCGGGGTGGTGACCGCGGGTTTGCCGTCGACGACGGTGAAGGACCGGTTCATGTTCGGGAAGTCGGCCACCGCCCGGACCACGGCGTACCCGATGAGGTGGGTGAACGAGATCTTCCCGCCGCGGTTCCGCTTCAGAAAGTTGTTGATCACGACCCGGTTGTCGGCCATCAGCTTCGCCGGCACCGCCCGGACCGAGGTGGCCGTCGGCACCTCGAGGGAAGCGGTCATGTTCTTGACCACCACGGCGGCCACGCCCCGCAACGGGGTGGTGACCTGCCCGGGGACGTCGATCGGGTCCGGCGACGGAGCCACCGGCGCCGCAACCGACTGTTGCCGGGCGGTGCGGGGCGGCGCAACGACGCGGGCGTGGCCGTGTTGGCCGCGGTGGTCTGGGCGAAGAAGTCACGCCAGATGGTTTCCACGCTCTGTGGATCGGCCAGGAACTCTTCGTACTTTTCCTGGACGAACCAGTCGTTGGGGCCGAAGTCCGTTGCGAGGGATGACGACACGTTCGTTTCCAACCTGTTGTGGACGAGGGACGGGTTTTGATGGTGGGTTGTCAGGACTCGGGCGGCGGCCGGTACCCGCTCGGCGCCGGCGATCTGCAGGAGCCGGCGGGCCCGGTCGGCGACGGGGAGGTCGACGAACTCGCCGCTGGGCAGTTGGAAGGCTTCCCCGCCGGCGGCGTCGAACGCGGCGACAACCTCTTGCGGCCCAGGCGATTTCGCTGCTGGTGGGGGTGAACACCTGGTGCAGGATGTCGAGCTGCCGGGGGTGGATCGCCGACTTGCCGAAGAAGCCCAGCGACCTGGCGAACTCGGCCTGATCGCGCAGACCCGCCGGGTCGTCCAGTTGCGGGTACACGCTGTCGATCGGTGGTTCGATCCCGGCGGCGCGGGACGCCAGCACGAGATGTGATCGGGCGTAGAGGGTTTGCAGGTTCCCGCCGGTGGTGTTCAGGTCGCGCTGCAGGTCCACCCCGCCCATCGCCAGGAAGCGAACGCCGGGCACCGCGGCGATCTCCTGCGCGGCGAGCACACCGCGGGCGCTTTCGATGGCGCAGATGATCGGGTTTGCCCGGGGCGCGGGCGGTGACCCACCGAACGTCGGCGGCGGATTCCACCTTGGGGATCCGGATCCCGAACGCGTGCTCCGGCGACCGCGGCGAGATCGGCTTCGCACCAGGCGGTCTGGGCGGCGTTGACCCGCACCCAGGCCGGGTGGTCGGTGAGGACCTCGGCGACCATGGCCCGGGCGGTGGCCTTGGCCTCGGGCGGGACCGCGTCCTCCAGGTCGAGCATGACGGCGTCGGCGCCGGCGTCGAAG
Organism: uncultured Actinomycetota bacterium; assembly: GCA_963695045.1. Lineage (GTDB taxonomy): Bacteria > Actinomycetota > Actinomycetes > Mycobacteriales > Nakamurellaceae > Nakamurella. The sequence continues at coordinate 15,447 of CAVOFW010000007.1, read as the reverse complement.
ACCTTGCCCAGCAGCTTGGCGTTGTGCCCCGGGGCGAACAGGTAGCTGCGGTCCATCAGACGACCCCGCTGCTGCGCAGCTCGTCCAGTTTGTCGCCGGAGATGCCCAGCAGGTCGTCCAGGACGCTGTCGGTGTCCTGGCCGAGTCGGCGGCCGCCGTGCCGGATCGCGCCGGGGGTGCCGCCCATCCGGAAGATCAGGTTCTGCATCTTCAGCGGGCCGAGGTCCTCGTCGTCGATGGTGGTGATGACCTCCCGTTCCTGCACGTGCGGGTCGTTCATCAGCTGCTCGATGTCGTAGACCGGGGCGAGCGCGGCGCCGGCGTCCTGGAAGGCCGCGGAGACCTCCTCGTAGTCCCGGTCGCCGATCCATTCGGCGACCGGGGCGTCGATCATGTCGGCGTGTTTGACCCGTTCCCCGGCCCGGGGGAACCAGGACTGTTCGGCGATGTCCGGGCGGCCGACCAGGTGCATGACCCGTTCGGCGATCGAGGTGGCGCTGGCCGAGATGGCCACCCAGCGGCCGTCTCTGGTGAGGTAGGCGTTGCGGGGGGCGTTGTTGCTGGACCGGTTGCCGTGCCGGCCGGAGATGATCCCGAGCTGGTCGTAGACGCTGGGTCCGGGGCCGAGGATGCCGACCAGCGGTTCCAGCAGGGACAGGTCGATGATCTGCCCGGCGCCGCCCGAGGCGTCCCGGTGGTAGAGGGCGAGCATCACCGCGTAGGCGCCGGTGAGGCCGGCGACCCCGTCGGCGAGCCCGAACGGCGGCAGCGTCGGGGGCCCGGTCTCCTCCCCGGTCTGGTGGGCCAGGCCGCTCATCGCCTCGGCGAGGGTGCCGAACGCGCGGCGCTTGGCGTACGGCCCGGTCTGGCCGAAGCCGGTGACCCGCAGCACCACCACGGCCGGGTTGATCTTCTGCAGCTCATCGGGTCCCAGGCCCCATTTCTCCAGCACCCCGGGGCGGAAGTTCTCGATCACCACGTCGGCCTGGGCGACCAGTCGGCGCAGGATGTCCTGGCCCTCGGGTTTGCCGAAGTTCAGGGTGATGGTCCGCTTGTTCCGGGCGATCACCTTCCACCACAGGCCGTGGCCGTCCTTGTTCAGGCCGTGGGTGCGGGCCGGGTCGCCGCGGGGGTGTTCGACCTTGATCACGTCGGCGCCCCAGTCGCCGAGCAGCATGGCGGTGATCGGTGCGGCGTAGACGGTGCCCAGGTCGAGGACCCGCAGCCCGGTCAGCGGGCCGTTCGGCGGCACGGTCGGCCTGGCGTCGGTGGGGGTTTGGCTATCGGTGGGTGCGGAGGTGGTCGGCATGCTCGGCTCGTTCTCCTCGGTCAGTGATGGCACGGCAAGCTGGGAAGGGATTGGCGCCAGTGGCGTTTCGGGCGCAGGGTGGAGCCCGGCGGCGGGACCGGTGGTGGCCGATCCCGCCGCCGAGGTTCTGTTGTGGTGCGGTGAGGGCTGGAGCTGGCAGGCCGAGGGCTATTCGTTGTAGCCGAACAGCGAATTCCACATGGCCTGGTCTTCCTTGGCGTAACCCTTGGCATCGGGCGGCAGGATCCGGTGCACCTGCTCGGACTCGAACGGCGGGAACTGCTCACCCAGGATCAGCGGCGGGTCGACGTCGGTCCGCACCGAGTACTCGCCGAGTTCGCGGAACACGTTCTGCCCGCGCAGCGACAGGTTCCAGTTCATGAAGACCTTGGCGGCGTTGAGATGCGTTGCGGTGGAGGCGATCCCGGTGTAGTAGTCGTAGACCGCGAAGCCCTCCTTGGGGATGACGAACTGGACGGGGGCGTTGCGGGCCTGCGCGAGGTTGACGGCGCTGACCACGGTCGTGCCGACCTGCACCTCACCGCGGGCCAGGCTGTCCAGTTCGGCGCCGAGGGAGTCGAAGATCCGGGGCCGGTTCGCGGCGTAGGCGGTGAGGAAGTCGTCGCCCAGCACCGACCGCTGGAACCGGGTCAGCGCCAGGGCGCTGCCGCCGGCGCCGACCTGGGCGATGCCGATCTTGCCGTTCATCGCCGGGTCGGTCATCACCGTCCAGGAGGTCGGTGCCTCCTCCTTCGAGATGATCGCGCTGTTGTAGCCGAAGGTGTAGATCGGGTTGAACGTGCGGTAGTAGTTGCCGCCGTCGAAGACGACGTCCTCGTGCAGGTTGCTCGCGGTCTCCGGGGTGTATGGCTGGAAGACACCCTTCTCGCTCAGTGAGCTGGCGAACCCGGAGTCCGAGGTGCGCACCACGTCGGCCTTCAGTTTGCCGGCGCCGTATTCGGCGGAGATCCGCTCGAACAACCGGTTCGGGGTGAGCCGGACGACGTTGACCTTGATGCCGGTGTCGGCGGTGAACTGCTTGAGCAGGGCGGCCTCGGTGTTCTCGGTGTACCCGGTGTAGAGGTTGATGCTGCCTTCGGCCTCGGCGGCGGCCCAGAGTTGCTGGTCGGCGATCTGCTCGCCGTTGACGACCAGACCGTTGCTGGTGTCGACGGATTGCGCGGGTTCGACGACCTCTTTGGGGGCCGGCGGTGGGGCGCAGGCCGCGGTGGCCATGGCGACGATTCCGACGGCGACCGCGCAGGGTGGCGGCCCGGCGGATGGATCGGGTGACGAGCTGGTGCGGGTGGTGCTGGTCATGTCAGGCCACATCCTTCGCGCCGAGTCGGCGGGCGAGAACTGCGAGGATTCCGATGACCACGATGTAGAGCAGGCTCAGTTCGGCGGCCTGCTGGAAGGACCCGTTGTCGTAGGCGTCGAAGATCGCGATCGACAGCAGGCGGGTGTCGGAGGTGAACAGGAAGAGCACGGCGGTGAGTTCGCGCATGCCGAGCATCAGCAGCAGCAGGAAGGTCGAGGACAGGCCGACGCGCAGCAGCGGGACGGTGACGAACGAGATCGCCTTCGGCCGGCGGGCGCCGAGCATGATGGCGCTGTCCTCCAGGTCCTTGTCCAGTTGGACGATGGAGGAGGACACCCCGCGGTAGCCCTGCGGGATGAACACCGCGATACAGGCGATGACCAGCACGATCAGCGTGCCGTACACCGGGATCGGCAGCGTCAACCAGGTCCACAGCAGCCCAAGGCCCAGCACGATGGCGGGGATGGCCAGCGGCAGCATGGCGATGTACTCCAACCACTTCCGGCCCCAGGCGTTGGTGCGGTACCTGGTGTAGGACAGGGCGAAACACAATGCGGTGCCGATGAAGGCGGTGCCGAGGCCGACGATGACGCTGTTCTGCAGCACATGCCAGAACTCCGCGTCCTGCAGGGTCTGGCCCATCGAGTAGAAGGACAGCGCGCCCGGTTCGAACAGCTGGGAGAGCTGCCCGAGGTAGGGGCTGGTCTGCAGCGCGGAGATCAGCAGGGCTCCGATGGGCAGGACCACGGCGAGCAGGAAGTACACCCAGGCGGCGATCGCGGCCGGCCAGCGCCAGTTGCGCAGCGGGACCCGGCGGGCCCGGACGCCCTTGCCGCTGACGGTGGTGTACTGCTTCTTCGCGACGGTGCGCTGCTGGACGAAGACGACGATCATCAGCAGCACGGTGAGCACGACGGCGATGGCGGCGGCCGCGTTCTGCCGGGACGGTGATGCGTTCATCAGCCGGTAGATCAGGGTCGGCAGGGTGTCGATCTGGCCGGGGACACCGATGACCTGGGCGACCGGGAAGTTCTCCACGGTGAGCGCGAAGACCAGGATCCCGGAGCCGACGATGGCCGGCATGACCAGCGGGAAGGTGATGGTGCGCAACATCTTCGTCAGCGGGGCGCCGTGCAGGCTGGCCGCGTCCTCCAGGTCGGGGTTCATCAGCGACAGCGCGGAGTGGACCATCAGGAACGTGTACGGGGCGTAGTACAGGCCGAGGACGAAGATCAGCCCACCGAAGCTGTAGATGTTGATCAGGTCGGGGACCCCGATGGCGCGGGCGACGACGTTGATGAATCCGGAGGCCGGGCTGCCCAGCTGCGCCCAGGCCAGGGCGCCGACCAGGGCGGGCAGGAACAGCGGGGCGATGCCGAAGAAGTAGATGAGTTTGCGGCCGGGGACATTGGTGCGGGCGGCGAGGAAGGCCATCCCGGATCCGATGACCAGCGCCACGATGGAGGAGCCGAGTCCGACCAGCGCCGAGTTGAGCATCGCCGACATCGCGCTGCCGGTGAGCAGGACCTTGAAGTTGCTGATCGTGAAGGACGCCTCGCCCAGCGAGCCGGGCCCTGGGCTGGTGTCGGTGAACGCGGCGAGCAGCACGAACCCGACCGGGAACAGGACAAGAACGGCCAGGATGATCAGCTGCAGTCCGGACGGCAGGATCTTCTTAGCGTTCGCCCGGCGGCTGAGGTGTGTCTTGGGTTGGACCGCCGGCGGCGGTGTTGGCCTTTGCATGGTGGTGGTCATGCCGCGACCGCCGTTGCTGCCGCCGGGGTGGTCAGCACAGGGGAGGCGGTGTCGTCCTTGAGGACCTGCGCGGCGTAGGGCGCGACCCGCACGGTGGCGGTGTCACCGGTGCTCAGCCAGTCACCGGCCTGCGGCATGGCGATGGCCTCGACGACCGGCCCGTCCTCCAGGGTGATCCGGTAGCGGACGGTGGCGCCCTGGAAGCTGGCAACGTCGATGTGCCCGCGCCAGATACCGGGCCCGGTCGGGTCGTTCGGGCGGGCCTTGGACACCTGCAGGTCCTCGGCGCGTAGGCACAGGCTGGTCGGTCCGGTGCCAGCCGGGACGCTCGTTGACCGGGAGCGAGACCGGGTGGCCGGTCAGGGTGGCAACATGCTCGCCGCCGGTCTTGGCGACGGTGCACGGGAAGATATTGCCGACCCCGAGGAAGTCGGCGATCGACTTGGTCGACGGGGCGGCGTAGATCTCCTGCGGGGTGCCGATCTGCACGATCCGGCCGCCCTGCATCAGCGCGATCCGGTCCGCGAGGGCGAAGGCCTCGATCTGGTCGTGGGTGACGTACACGGTGGTCAGGCTCAGGTCGAGCTGGATCTCCCGGAGCTCGATCCGCAGCCGCTCCCGGAGACGCGCGTCCAGGTTCGACAGCGGCTCGTCGAGCAGCAGCACACTGGGCTGCATGACCAGGCTGCGGGCCAGCGCGACGCGCTGCATCTGCCCACCCGAGAGTTGGCTGGCGCCACGGGTTTCGAAATCCGAGAGACCCACGACGGCGAGCGCCTTGCGGACCCGCTTGATGGCCTCCTCCTTCGGGACCTTCTTCATCTTCAACGAGAATCCGACGTTCTCGAGCGACGGTCCGATGCGGCCATACGGCGTAGGACTGGAAGACCATCCCGACGTTGCGCTTGTAGGGGGCGACGCTGACCTGTCGTTCGGAGTCGTGGACGACGGTGTCGCCGATGGTGATCCGGCCGCCGCTGGGCTGTTCCAGGCCGGCGATGCACCGCATGGTGCTGGTCTTGCCGCAACCGGACTGGCCGAGCAGAACAAGTGATTCGCCGTCGGCGATCTCCAGGTCCAGCTCTTTCACCACCGTATTGCCGCTGTACTGCAGGCTCAGGTTCTCGAGGGTGATCTTCATTGGTCTTCCTCTCCGACACGACGTTCCCATCGTGACGGCTCGGCTGGTACGGGGATAGGGGGCAAACCGGGTGGTGTCCGGCGGTCGGGTCAGGCGACCGAGGTCGCGGCGGGGCGGCGGTGTTGGGTGTCGCCGGTCGGGGCGGTGGGTGTACTGGTGGAGGGGATGTAGACCAGGGCATCGACGATGCGGCGGGAGTTACGACGGAAAGCCACTGCCCTGCCATCGTTCTCGTTGGTGATGGCTACCTCGATCGGGCCGCTGAGAGTCCCGATGCGATAGGTCGGGCGGGCCAGGGCTATGTCGTGGATCAGACTGCCCGGGATGGTGGCGGCGGCGGCCAATGCCACGGCGCTGGTCAACCCGATCGCCGGGTGCGGGGCGCTCATGGAGATCATCCGGGCGTTCAGCTCGGTGGCGTCGTTGCCAGGGCCGACGATGCCGACCTTGGGAACCGACTGGTCGTTGTCAGGCAGACCCATGGCGCGGGCGGCGCAGCGCCGCAGTTCAGCGAAGAACGGCATCCTCGCCGCGACCGCATCGGCGTCGTCCGTACCGGTCAGGCCGATCGCCTCGGCGCGGATCACCGCGACCGGGGCGCCGGCGTCGATCAGGGTGACCGCGTACTCCGATCCGGCCACCGTCAACTGATCGACCGGGTGCCCGGTGGGCAGCAGCGTTCCGTGGGTGGACCAGGTCAGCTCGGTGAAACCCCAGGTCGACCGGCACCCCCGGGAACGGCACGCCGCGAACCAGTTGGCCGCCCTGCGAGGGGGCGGTCCCGTCTGGGGTTGGCACCGTGGCCTGCAGCACCAGTCCGGTGGTCATGTTCAGCATGGCGAACTCGGTCGACGTCGTCGGCCAACTTGACCAGCTCGTGCTGGACCGCGTAGAGAGCCAGCGCGGTGGCGCAGTTGCCGCAGTTGCTCAGCCATTCCACCCGGGGGTGGTCGACGCTGACCTGCGCGAAGGAGTACCGGACCAGGTCGGCGGCCTGACCCGGCTCGCGGGTCTCGACGATGATCGCCTTGCTGGTGGTCGAGGTCGCCCCGCCGATTCCGTCGATCTGACGTAGATCCGGGCTGCCGAACGCCCGGAGCAGGAACTCGTCCCTGGTCACTGGCAGTGCGTCGACGTCCGCGGCCTGGAAGATCCAGCATTTGCTGGTACCTCCCCGTACCCAGGACGCCGGAACGGCCAACTCGGCGGAACCCACCTCAATCTCGGTCTCGGTCATCAGCCCTCACTCGTTACATCCATCGGTATGTGTGTGAATGCCACTGTATACACTGGGATGCCGATGTCAACAGCTGTGTGCCAAGTAACATGGGTGTGTAAGACTGCATGCTGAGCTCGACAGCTGGATACGGTGATTCGATACGAGGCCGCCCGAGTTCGGTCAGCAAGGTGATGTCTCGCCCAGAAAGGGGACTTCGGATGAGCGTTCCGGTTTACGACCAGCTCCGAGCGCTGATCCTGAGCGACGAGTTCGGTCCTGACACGGTGCTGGTAGAGACCGCCCTCGCGACCCGCCTGGGCGTTAGTCGGACACCGATCCGGGAAGCGTTACGTCGCCTGGAGCAGGACGGATTGGTGGAACGCACCAGCCGCGGTACCAGGGTGGTCGAACGAAGCCCGGAACAGATCCTGGAGATCTACGAGCTCCGGATCCTGCTGGAGGGGCAAGCTGCACGGACTGCTGCGGAGCGGGCGACCAGCCTGGACATCAACCGGTTACGCGCCATCCACGAACAAATGGTGGCCGCCGGCCCGGACGACGACGAGGCCCGTGTGCGACTCAACCGGCTCTTCCACGAGGCGCTCTGGGCCGCCAGCCACAACGGCACCCTGGTCGAGGTCATCGACCGGCTCATCGCGCACCTGCACCCACAAACGACCCTGCGCTTCCCTGGACGATGGGACAGCATCCTCACCGAACACGGTGAACTGCTGCAAGCCATCACCGAACACCGCGCCGACGACGCCGCAGCAATCGCCACCGAGCACATGACCCAGGCTCGGGAGATCCGACTCCAGCTCTACGCAGGGGCGCTCGGCGACCGGCTCGGAGTGCACTGAATACCCGGCTCCTCGTCGCCGGTTGTTCAGTGCTCTCCTGCTGTATCGATTGGCGGCCCCTCCTTCGTCGGGTCCGACTCCAGTCGAACGCGGGGCGTAGCGACGGCGATCAATCGGGTGAGTTCTCGCGCCAGCGGCGGCGCCGCGGCGATCAGAATGTCGAATCCCGGGCCGGGAATCCGCAGGATGACGCCGCCACTTGCCGCGACGATGGCCTGCCCGGCCGCGGTGTCCCATGCGGCAAGTCCCGCAGCCGACGAAGGCGTCGCATTCGCCGTGTGCGAGGGCGAGGAAATCGCACGCGGCGGAACCCGCGATGCGCACCCCTCTGATCTGCGGGATCAGGGCCCCGATGATGCCGAAAACCCGCTGCCGGGCGCCGAGGTCGTAGGGCAGGCCGAAGGAGACCAGCGCCTGCGCGGCGGGGACCTGCTGGTTCACCGAGGGCTGGGCAATCGTTCCGGCGGTGGCAGTCCCGGCAGACGCCGCCGCCCAGCGACCGTCCGACACCCGGATGATGGCGCCGGCGGTGATGACGCCGTCGGTCTCCACGCCGACCGAGACCGCGTGATCGGCCCGGCCGTAGACGAAGTTCGCGGTCCCGTCGAGCGGGTCGACCAGCCAGCGGGAACCGGACGTCCCGGGTGCGCACCGCCCTCCTCGCCGAGGATCGCGTCATCGGGCCGGGCGGCCGGATCACCTCGATGACCGCCGCCTCGGCGGCCTTGTCCGCGGTAGTGACCAGGTCGTGGCCGCCGGACTTGAAGTCGGTCCGCACCCCGCCGCCCGCAACCACCGCGGCGATGGCGGTCGCCCCGGCCTGCGCGGCCCGCAGGGCAAGGACCGGTCGCGTCATCGGGACCGGTGGTGCTCGTCGTCATCGCTGGCGCCTTTCAAAGGTTGCGTATCCCGCGGTCCGCGCGGTGTCCGGGACCGGCGCGCCGACGGTGATTCCGGCGCTCGCGGCAGCGGCGTTCGCGGCCTCGAGCAGGTCCAACTGCGGCGGTCCAACGCAGCCGGCCAGCGCGGCGACCTCGTCGAATTCGGGGAGGCCTGAACGATGACGCCGTCCCGATGGGCGAGCTTGATGGCCACCGATCCGCCGGCGACCGCGACATCGACCCAACCCCGCGGCAGCGCGTGTTTTCGACCGTATGTCGGCGAATGCCGAGGGTGCTGGTCCCGTCGAAGATCAACTCGCCAACGTGTCGGTGTGGTGGGATGGCACAGCACGCTCAGGGTGTGCGCCGGGCGACCCTTCTTCATCACGATCGGGATGAGCCAGGCGTCGGAGGCACCGGCGTCGAGCAGTACGGCCAGCATCCCCGGCCACAGCCGCGGATCCAGATCGTCGACGTTGGCGTCGAGAACGACGGACGCTATTGGGAGGCGTCCACCCGGTCCGTCGGGCTGACCGACGATGACCCGGGTGACGTTGGGCCGACCCACGGTGTCCCGGGTGCCGGCGCCGACCCCGACCGCGGTGGACCGCCATCCCCGGCAGGTCGGCCTGCACTCCTCGGCGAGAGCCGCGACCAGCGCCATCCCGGTCGGGGGTGGCGAGCTCACCCCGCACCGCCGCCGTGGACCCGCCAGCCGAGGGCGAGCTGAGTGACCGCCGGGACGGCGGCACCGGGAGGATCTCGCCGTGCGCGGCGCCGATCGCGACCGGACCCGAGCGCCACCGAGCTCGCCACTCAGACGACACGATGCCCAGTAGGGCGCAGCGCGGCACACACCCCGACGACGTCGGCGATGGAGTCCAGCGCGCCCACCTCGTGGAAGTGCACGTCCGCCGCGGGGACGCCGTGGACGTGACCCTCCGCGTCGGCAAGTCGGCCGAAGACCCCCAGTGCGCAGGTCGCACCCGGTCCGGCAGGCCGCCGAGGCGATGAGATCGGCGATGGTGCGCCAGGTGCGGTGCGGCGGATCGTCGACCTGCACGTCGACATCGACCTTGGTGGCGCGCAGGCCGGCGCGGGTCACCGTCGTGACGGAGCCGAACCGACCCGGGAGCACCGGATCGACCCGGCCCTGCACCGTCGCGAGGTCGGCGCCGGCGTCGACGAGGGCACCCAGCAGCATGTCGCCCGCGACCCCCGCGGACGCGTCGATACAGGCATGCGACCCGGTCATCCCGCCGATGCGGCGATCTGCGCGGCGAGGTGCCCGGCACCGTAACCATTGTCGATGTTCACCACGCCGACCCCGGGGAACAGGAATTCAGCATCGCGAGCAGTGCGGCGAGCCGCCGAAGGCAGCGCCGTAGCCGACCGAGGTGGGCACCGCGACGACCGGGGCGGAGACCAACCCGGCGACCACGCTCGGCAGCGCCCCGTCCATGCCGGCCGCGACGACCACCACCCGAGCCCGCCGGATCAACTCGAGCCGGCCGAGTACCCGGTGCAAGCCGGCCACCCCGACGTCGACGATCAGTTCGGTGCCGCGTCCGAGATGGCGTGCGGTGAGGGGCGCCTCACGCGCGACCGGGAGGTCCGAAGTGCCGGCGGCGAGCACGACGACGAGCCCACCGGCGGGTGCCGGCGGCGTCGGTGGCCAGACCACGAGTCGGGCGGGCGGGTCGTGCAAGGCGTCGGGCAATGCGCCGGATACCGCGGCGGCATGATCCGGCGAGGCCCGGGTGAACAGGGTGACCGCATCGGGGCGGTGCGTGATGGCGGCGGCGATCATCGCCAGCTGATCCACCGACTTGCCCTCGCAGTAACGGTCCGCAATACCTCGCGACGCGGCGCCGCCGGCGTCCGAGATCCAAGGCTTGCGAGGTCGCGCCGCCAGCGACGTCGGGCACAACGACGCCGTCAGCCATGCCGCACCTCGACCAGCGGCAGGGTGAAGTCACCGGACTGCACGCCGCCAGATCGACGGCGGCGTACCGGAATCCGGCGGCGAGCACCACCGCCGCGGATCTCGCCCGCGCAACGGATCGGTGACCGCCCTGACCAGGTCGGCGGCCGGCAGCTCGATCCGGGCGACGTCGCCGTGGTGACGGACCCGCAGATCGGCGAAGCCCAGCGCGCAGCCCCGCCTTCGCCCGATCGATCTGGCCGAGCTTGGCCGGGCCGACCACCGGTCGAAGTGCGGGATGCGTGAGGCGAGGCACGGTGCCGCCGGCTTGTCGGCGGACGGCAGGTCCGAGGGCTCCGGCGAGCTCCGCACGTCGGCCTTGGTCAGCCCCGCGTCGGCCAGCGGCCGGAGCACCCGTGGTTGGTGGCCGCCCGGTGCCCGGCCGGTCGGGCGACGCGCGTCGTCGGCGTTCTCGCCGTAGGCGACCGCGTCCAGTCGGTGCCGGAGCCGCCCCGCGTCGCTGATCCTGCTGAACAACTCGTCCTTGCAGTGAAAGCACCGGTCGGGCCCGTTGGCCCGGTAGGCGGGGCGGATCACCCTCGTGGGTGACCACCTCCACGACGCGGGACGCCGATGAAGTCGCGCCACCCCGTGGGCGGCGGTGCGCTCGTCGGCGGCCAGGCTCGGCGAGACGCCCAGAATCGGCGACGACGTTCGCCGGCCGAAGTTCGAACCGCGACCGCGAGCAGCACGAGGAATCCGCACCCCACCGGAGAAGGCCACCCCGAGGCGGTCGATGCCGGTCAGTGGCGGCGGCCCGGATCGGCCGCTGCCGTCAGCAAAGGACTCCGAGGTGCCGAGTGGTCGTGGTAATCACTCCTCTCGATGGGCAGCTGCAACTCGATGGGGACTGCAACTCGATGGGCGCTGCAACTCGATGGGCGCTGCAATTCTCGATGGTCAGTGTGCACCCGCATCTGGTGGACGGATCGGTGCCGCCGCGGGGCGATGCGCACTTTCCTTACTGTCAGCTGCGACCACTGGGCATGGCAAGCGGTTGCCAGGTGTTGCGATCAGCTCTAGCGTGGAAATGGTTCCGGAAGCGGTGCCCAACGATCGGGGAGGTCTGTGGTGATCACCCAGCCGCCGACTTCCGAGCCGGCCCCGACGGAGCGTCCCAGGCTGCCCACGATCTACGACGTCGCGGCGGCGGCCGGGGTGGCGCCCTCGACGGTGTCCCGGGCCTTCGCCCGGCCCGGTCGGGTGAACTCCGAGACCGCCGAACACATCCGAAAGGTGGCCGCGGAGCTGGGTTATCGCACCAACCCGATGGCCAGGGCCCTGCCGTCCGGCCGCACCTCGATGATCGCCCTGGTGATCTCCGACATCACCAACCCGTTCTACAACGAGATCATCCGCGGCGCCGAAACCGCGGCCGGCGAGGCCGGGTACACCATCCTGCCTCGGCCGACACCCAGGAATCCGACGTGCTGGAGCGGGAAGCGCTCGATCGGGCGGTGCCGATGGTCGAGGGCGTCGTGCTGGCCACCTCCCGGATGTCGGACTCGGCGATCCGGATGACGGCCAAGCAACGCCCGATGGTCGCGCTGAACCGGGCCGTCGCCGACGTGCCCAGCGTGATCTTCGACAATCCACGCGGAATGCGCCGGGCGGTGGAGCACCTGGCCGAGCTGGGTCACCACACCATCGCCTACGTCGCCGGGCCAGAGGCGTCATGGGCGGACGGCATGCGCTGGCGGTCGCTGCGCGAGGCGGCCCTGGAGCTGGAGTTGCGCGGCCGCCGCGTCGGCCCCTACCCGCCGACCGTCGCCGGCGGAGCGGCCGCGGTTGCGGAGCTGATCAAGCAGCCGTACTCGGCGGTCGTCGCCTACAACGACCTGATGGCGATCGGCGTCATCCGGGAATTGATCTCGATGGGTATCCGAGTACCCCAGGACATCAGCGTGATCGGCTTCGACAACATCTTTGCGGCGGAGCTGGTGACGCCGGCGTTGACCACCATCGCCTCCCCGCGGCGCATGCAGGGCATGACGGCGGTGCGGAACCTGGTTGCCATGATCGGCGGTGCGCGGCCCCGCGCGACCGAGCCGGTGGTGCTGCCGATTCGCCTCGTGGTTCGCGAATCGACCGCGCGACGGGCCTCGATCCCGCGGAAACCCGCTGCTGTCAAAGGTCTTTCACGAACCGATACCGAGGCAAATGCCCGGTCGGGTCTGCGCTAGCCGGTCGAACTTGGCGCATCAGCGCAACCGGTACAGCACCTCCCCGGCCTGCGGCAGCACCAGCGTGTCCGGGTCGGCCTGCAGGGCCGCGATGTCGACGTCCGCCGGGTCGAGATAATCCAGGTTGATGGCCCGCACCACGTCCTCCGGAATACCGGTGGCCAGGGTGACGGTCACCCGGCCCCGCTCGCCGTTCTCGGCGTCCCAGGTGCCGGCCCCGCGCAGATGGGTGGAATGCGCCAGGTCGCCCCAGTGGTAGCCGGAGAAGGTGTCCCACTGCCCGAGGAAGTAGTCGCGGCAGTGGTAACCGATCTCCTGGATGACCGGGTGCATCACCGAGACCTCGGTGATGTGCGGTGCGTAGATGATCACCTGACCGCCGTCGGCGACGACCGGTTCCACCTTGTAGAAGCCCTTGGCGCCCGTCCACATGTCCTCGTACTTGGTGGGGATGACGGACAGCACCCGCCGCACCGGGGCGTCCAGGTAGCGCACATGGGTCTGCGCGGACACCTCGGCGCAAGCCGCCCACGCCGATTCCGGCGATCCGAAGGAGGCGGCGTGCAGGGCCCCGGTGCCGGACTGCGCGACCAGGCACAGCGCCAGTCGCCGGCTCGGGATCAGCGATGCGGCCTCGTTGATCAGCGCCCGGACGGGGGTGATCCCGCGGCTGCCGATCATGTCGGCACTGGTGATCAGGGCGCCCAGCCAGTGCGAGAAGTCGATCACATCCGGGCCGGCGACCCCGGGGAAGAAGTACTTGTTGCCGCCGGAGAACCCGACCACCTCGTGCGGGAACACCGGCCCGACGACCAGCGACACGTCATGCTCGACCACCGCCCGGTTCAGCACCACCTCCACCGGCTGATCCAGCAGGCCGCCGGACAGTTCGGTGATCCGCTGCGCGTCGATATGCCCCAGCGAGACGAAGGTTTCGGGTTTCCACCATTCGTGATTCAGCACGGTGAGGCCTGGGTAGGTGGCCGCCAGTTCACCTTCGGAGTAGCCGAGGTGTTTGGCCAGCGCAGCCTCGCTCATCGCGGCGTGGGTGCCGAGCGCGATCAGCACGGTGACCGTCGACGCCCGGCCGTGCAGTGCGCGGTGCACGGCGGTGAGCAGCAGCGGCAGTGGGCAGCTGCGGGTGCCGTCCGGCACGATCACGCAGACGCTGCGGCCATCGAGATCCTCCGCGGCCAGGCACTGCGCGACGAAATCGCCGATCGCCTGGTCGTCCAGGATCTGGTCGGGGCCGCCGATGCTGATGGCGTCGCGCGCGGCGACGGAAACGGGGTCGAGAACGTCTGTCATGCCCGCAACCCTGCCCGCTCGCGGTGGGTTCGGCAAGCGTCAGGGCAACAGACGGCAACCGATTGCCAGCGACCGGATGCACGCAGCACCATGGGCCACATGCCAGAAGAACCCGCCGCCCTTTCGCCGCATCCCGACCGGCTGTTGCCGACCGATCCGGGCGTGCGGCATCGCCCGACGACTGTATGACGCCGTCCACGACCTGCCGATCATCTCCCCGCACGGGCACGTCGATCCGCAGTGGCTGGTCGACGACGCACCGTTCGCCGACCCGACAAGCCTGCTGCTGCAACCCGACCACTACGTCACCCGGTTGCTGCACGCCAGTGGTGTCTCACTGGACGACCTCGGCGTCGGGGCCGGTCCGTTGCCCGAAGCCCGGGCCCGTGCGGCGTGGCGGCTGCTGTGCGCGAACTGGCACGTCTTCCGCGGCACCCCCGTCCGCTACTGGTTCGATACCGAACTGTCCGAGATCTTCGGCGTCACTCAGCGGCCGAGCGCCGCCAACGCCGATGCGTTGTACGACCAGATCAGCGACCGGTTGGCGCAGGATGCCTTCCGCCCGCGCGCCCTGATGCGGCAGTTCGGCATCGAGGTGATGGCCACCACCGACGATCCCGCCGACGACCTGGCCCCGCATGCCGCCCTCGCCGCGGACCCGACGTTCACCCCCAGGGTGATCCCGACCTTCCGGCCCGATCGCTACCTGGAGCCGGCTCGCGACGGGTGGGCCGCGGCCGTCAAGCACCTCGGCGCCGTGGCCGGGGTCGACGTGGGGGAGTACGCCGGATACGTTGCGGCGCTGGAGGATCGGCGCCGTTACTTCGTCTCCCACGGCGCCACGTCGGCCGACCACAGCCACGTCGATGCCATCGCGGCACCATTGGACATCGCGGAGGCACAGCGGATCTACCGGCTCGCCCTCAGCGGTCAGGCCAGTGTCGACGAGGCGACCGCGTTCCGCCGGCACATGGTGCTGGAGATGGCCCGGATGTCCTGCGACGACGGTCTGGTGATGACGCTGCACCCGGGGGTGCGACGCAACCACCATCCGGGCACGTTCGCCCGGCACGGCGCGGACACCGGCCACGACATTCCGGTCGCCGTGGAGTTCACCAACGCCCTGCAACCGTTGCTGGAGCGGTACGGCACCCACCCGAACCTGCACCTGGTGCTGTTCACCCTGGACGCCGACGTCTTCAGCCGGGAGATCGCGCCGCTGGCCGGCTTCTATCCCTCGGTCTACGCGGGTGCACCCTGGTGGTTCCTGGACAACCCCAGCGCCATCCACGGCTTCCAGCAGCAGGTCACCGAGATCACCGGCCTGACCAGGCTTTCCGGCTTCATCGACGACACTCGGGCATTCTGCTCCATCCCGGCGCGGCACGACATGTCCCGCCGGTTGGACGCCGGATTCCTGGCCGGCCTGGTGGCGCAACACCGGCTGGACGAGGACGAGGCGCTCGACAGCATCACCGCCCTGGTT
>CAVOFW010000006.1:0-1532367 GCA_963695045.1 uncultured Actinomycetota bacterium | reverse complement strand
TATGTAACTGGTTCCGGTAGTTGTTATGGAGTTAGTCGACGGCGAGCTCTTAGCGGACTACGCGATCGGCAAGAAGCAGTTGCGCGATCGGGAGGCGATCGACGTTGCTCTCGACGTTCTTGATGCGTTGATAGCGATCCACCCCGACGCTGCACGGCTCGACGAACTTGACCAGAAGAATCGCCACGGCGGGCTGTCGTCTGATGAGTATGACGAGATGCGGGCGCTCAGCGAGAACGCGCTCGTGCACCGCGATATCAAGCCGCAGAACATTATGCTGACCCGCTCAGGCGCCAAGCTGCTCGACTTCAACATCGCCTCCAGGGTCGGTGACCCCGTGAACGGTGTCGGGGACGCCGCCATACCAGCCGCCTGATGCGGACCTCACACGCTGGGATGTATCGACGGATCTGTTCGCTGTCGGAGTGACATTGTATGAGCTCCTGTGCGACGGGAATCACCCCTTTTCCGGTGGCCGCCCGATGGGCGGTGTCGAGCCACGTGACCCTAGGCAGTTCCGCCCGGATCTCAAAGACTTCCCTGGCTGAGTTCCTGCTGAAGTCGTGCGCGGGTGAGCGCAGGATTCGCTTTCACACCGCAACAGAGATGAAGTCCAAGCTCGGAGCCGTTCGCCCGTGACTGTGGGCATCCCCGCCCGCGCGGTCGTCCTTCGTTCTAGCGGTTTGGACTGTCGGCGTTGCAGAGCGGAATCGAATTGCCGAACCCGGCTATCGCGCGCCAGCAGGTGGCCGAGGGCACTGCTGGGTCTTTCGAGGAGCGGTCTATGACTGACGCTACGGTAGCTGGTCCTCCTGTCTTCGTTTCAGATAATTAGTCAGAGACGATCCTGACGATAGACTCGCCACAAGTTCGACGAAAACGCGCCAGAATATGCTGGCGTACGGGTCTGCGGCGGGGTATTGACGGAGCGATCGGAAATTTCAGAAAATGGTTAATCTCGTGGAGACGAAGAGAATCGAACTCTCAACCCCCGCCTTGCAAAGGCGGTGCTCTGCCAATTGAGCTACGTCCCCGAACGAACCGGCCACCGAAGCAACCGACCCGAATCGATCAAGAACAACGAACCTACCGAGCCGGACCCGGGTACCCACCGGCACCCGACGGCTTCCCGGTGGCCTCGTCCCACAGCGCGGCCTCGGCGGCGGCGGCCTGCCGGCGGCGCTGCACGAGGAACACGGCGGCACCGGCCACCGCGAGCAACAGCAAGATCTTCTTCATCAGCACACCATCCAGAATGAGACTGCGACAAACCACCGTGCTCGACCGTATCGCAAGCTCTCCCGCCGTGGGCATCGGCGACCACTTCCGTGGGCCTGGGAGGACTTGAACCTCCGACCTCTTCCTTATCAGGGAAGCGCTCTAACCGTCTGAGCTACAGGCCCGCGAACAACTTCGAACACACCACCGCGGCACCGGGATCAGGCTTCCGCCCGACGGCGCCGCGACGACCTAGGCTACCGGAACCCGGGGGCGGCCCCAAATCGTGTAACCCAGCCAGAACCACCGATGAGTCCGCCCGCGCACCCCAGTCGACCCCATGACGCACCGAGCACGCAGCTCGAAGCCCGTCACCCCGAACACCACACCAGCCCCCGGCACCCACGCAGGACCAGAACAAGAAGGAGCACCACATGCCCACGATGATCTTCGTCAACCTCCCGGTCGAGAACCTCGAGCGGTCGGCCGCGTTCTACAACAAGCTGGGCTTCCCCACCAACCCGCAGTTCTCCGACCAGAACGCCACCAACGCCGTCATCAGCGACACCATCGTGCTGATGCTGCTGGTCAAGCCGTTCTTCAGGTCCTTCATCAACAAGGAGATCGCGGACTCCGCCACCAGCACGACCGCGATCGTCGCCATCTCCCGGGACAGCCGGGAGGACGTGGACTCGCTGGTCGACACCGCCCTGGCGGCCGGCGCCACCCCGACCAAGGAGCCGATGGACCAGGGCTTCATGTACTCCCGCAGCTTCGCCGACCCGGACGGCCACCTGTTCGAGGCCATGTGGATGGACCCGGCCGCGGTCGAGCCCACCTCCTGACCCCACCAAGACAGAACGCCGGCCGGGCAGCACCGCACGAAGCCCGGCCGGCAACGACCCCGAGTTTGACCCCACCACCCGCTGGGAACCGTGCGTCACGAGGCAGTCACGAACTGCCACGGCACGGACTCACACAACGGAGTGGGCCACCGCATGATGCACACGTCGGGACGTATGTCGGCGGAACAGCTGTCACGCCGCATCACCAGGCGCTCTTGAGTCGAACCGCCACCGAATCGCCTGAATAGACTCCCAAGGCGTAGCAGAACCACGCGCATCAAAAATCCGACCCCATGATCCGCGTCGCGGACCTCCGGCGATCAGTCGCTGCCGATGTCCGCCGCTGCCCTGCGGGTCTGTCGCTGTTCCTACACATCCCGGTCGCTTCTGTCCGATCATTATGGAGGGTTCTCATGCACCAACTCAGGCCCAGAGGCGCCTGCTGGGCGCACTGGCCGTCACGGTGGCCGCGGCACTGGCCATCACCAGCTGCGCCAGCTCGGACAACGGCGGCGCCGCCTCATCCGGCGCCACCACCGCCCAACAGAGCGCCGCGCAAAGCGACACCGGCACCGCGGACCAACCGGCACCGAGCGCAGCAGGCGACACCACCACCCTGACCATCGCCACCAACGGCATCAGCGGCGGCAAGAACGCGCTCGAGGCCGACTGGATCCAGAACTACGTCATCCCCGAATTCACCAAGGCGCAGGCCGCCAAGGGCGTCACGGTCAACGCCACCTACCAGCCCTCCGGCGTCGACGACGAGCAGTACAAGTCCAAGCTCGCCCTCGACCTGAAGGCCGGCACCGGCCCGGACATCATGTCCATCGACGGCATCTGGGTCGGCGAGTTCGCCCAGGCCGGCTACATCAAGCCGCTCTCCGAGGTGGTCGGCCCGAGCTACGAGAGCTGGGACGGCTGGGCGCAGATCAAGGAACCCGTGCAGGGCAACGTCAGCTTCCAGGGCGAGCGGTACGGCGTCCCCGCCGGCACCGACGGCCGGGTCATCTTCTTCAACAAGAAGCTCTTCCAGCAGGCCGGCCTGCCCGCCGACTGGCAACCGACCAGCTGGGACGACATCGCCGCCGCCGCCGAACAGCTCAAGACCATCGACGGCATCACCCCGCTGCAGCTGAACGCCGGCTCGGCGATGGGCGAGGCCACCACCATGCAGGGCATCCTGCCGCTGCTGGTCGGCACCGGCGCCGCGATCTACACCGACGGCAAGTGGCTGGGCAACACCCCGCAGCTCCGGGACGTCCTCGGCTTCTACGACAAGGTCTACAACACCGACGGCCTCGGCGACCCGCAGCTGCAACTGGACGCCAAGGGCCGCGACGAGTCGTTCGCCGAGTTCGCCGACAACAAGATCGGCATGCTGCTGGAGAGCGACTACTTCTGGCGCAGCGTCGTCGAACCCACCAAGGGCGTCGCGCCGATGGCCGACCGGGACACCGCCGTCGGCTACGCGCTGATCCCCGCGCAGAAGGCCGGCTCCGGACTCGACGGGCAGAACGACGTCTCCATGTCCGGCGGCTCCGGCTACGTGCTGAACCCGAACACCAACGACCCCCAGCTGGCCTGGGAACTGCTGACCTTCATGTCCTCCCCGGAGGCCATCAAGGCCAGGCTCGGCGCGCACCGCGCAGATCACCGCCCGGGACGACGTCAACGACGAGATCCTCGCCGCCGACCCGATGCTCACCTTCATCGCGGACAAGGCCCTGCCGGTGACGCACTTCCGGCCCGGGCTCGCCGAGTACACCCAGGTGTCCGCGGCGCTGCAGCAGGCGACGGCCGACGTCGTCTCCGGAACCAGCGTCGAGGACGCCGCCGCGACCTACCAGACCACCCTGGAGGGGATCGTCGGCGCGGCGAACGTGACCTCCGGATGATCACCCGGCAGCTGGTCTGACCCGATGGCCACGAAGCTCGCGACGGACGCCGCCGGCCTGGGCAAAGCCCGGGCCGGGGTGTTGGTCGCGCCCGCGCTCGTCCTGATCGCGATCTTCCTGATCTTCCCCGCGCTCTGGACGATCTACCTGGGCCTGACCGACTACAGCCTCACCGGCACCGCGGCGGCGGACCCGCAGTTCGTCGGCACCCAGAACTTCACCGACGCGCTGAACGACCGGTTCTTCATCAACTCGCTCTGGGTGACGCTGATCTACGTCTTCGGCTCGGCGATCATCGGGCAGACCGTGCTCGGGTTCGCGCTGGCCTGGATGCTCCGCGGTGCTCGCCCTGCCGTCCGGGCGGTGGTGGAGACCCTGGTGCTGTTCGCCTGGCTGTTGCCGGCATCGGTGATCTCGTTCCTGTGGATCGCGTTGCTCGACCGCCGGAACGGCACGTTGAACCTGCTGCTCGACTCCCCCGGGTTCAACTGGCTGATCCAGTACCCGCTGCTGCTGATCATCGTGTTCAACATCTGGCGGGGCACCGCGTTCTCCATGATGCTGTTCTCCGCGGCGCTGCAGTCGGTGCCGCCGTCGCAGCTGGAATCGGCGAAGATGGCCGGCGCCAACGGGGCTCAGCAATTCCGGGACGTGGTCTTCCCGCACATCCGCGGGCACATCCTGACCAACACCCTGCTGATCTCGCTGTGGACGTTCAACGACTTCGGGCCGTACCTGCTGACCGCCGGCGGCCCGAACCACCGCACCGAGATCCTGCCGGTGTTCATCTACAACGAGGCGCTCAAGGGCGGGCAACTCGGCTACGGGGCGGCGATCTCGCTGATCATGCTGGTGATCAACCTGATCATCGCGCTGGTGTATCTGCGCTCTGCTGCGGAAGAAGAGGGTCACATGAGCATCACCGCTCCCCCGGCCGACATCGCGATCCCGACCGCCGGACCCAGCTCCGCGATGGTGGCCCGCTCGTTCATCGGGCGGGTGCTGTTCTACGTGCTGATGGCCGTGGTCACGGTGTTCTTCGCGCTGCCGATGCTCTGGCTGGTGCTCGCCCCGTTCGACGCCACCCCCCGGCTGACCATCAAGATCCCGCTGTTCACCCTGGACAACTTCCGGATCCTGTTCGACAACCCCTACGCCATGCGGTCGCTGCTGAACGCCGTCATCATCGCGCTCGGCACCATGATCATCGTGCTGGTGGTCGGCGCGCTCGCCTCCTACGCGCTCTCCCGGGTCCGCATCCCGGGCCGAGATGCGTTGCTGTACGCGCTGTTGCTGCTGTCCTCGATCGTCACCGGGACGGCCGCGATGGTGCCGATCTTCCTGCTCATGACGAAGCTCAACCTGATCGACACCCAGCTCGGCGTCGTCCTGGTGATGACCGGCGGGCTGCTGCCCGCGGCGATCTTCATCCTCAAGGACTTCATGGACGCCACCCCCCGCTCGTACGAGGAATCGGCAAAGGTGTTCGGCGCCAACCCGTTACAGATCCTGCGTGACGTCGTCATCCCGATCGCCCGGCCCGGGCTGGCGACGATCGCGGTGTGGGCCATGGTGAATGCCTGGGGCAACTTCCTGGTCCCGTTCATCCTGCTGCGCGACCCGAACAAGTACCCGGCGGCCGTGGTGATGTACACGTTCTACACCGAGGGCGGGCAGCCGCAGCTGGGGCTGATCTCGGCGTTCTCCCTGCTGTATTCGATCCCGGTGGTGATCGCGTACCTGGTGGTCAGCCGCCGGTACGGGTTCCGCTTTCATGGGGGTATCAAGAGCTAATGGCACCCATTGCGCTGGAACAACTCTCCAAGCGGTACCCGAACGGGGTGCTGGCCGTCGACGCTTTGGATTTCACGATCGCCGACGGCGAGTTCTTCGCCCTGCTCGGCCCGTCCGGCTGCGGCAAGACCACGCTGCTGCGGACCATCGCCGGGCTGGAATCGTCGTCCGGTGGGCGGTTGCTGCTCGGCGACCGGGACGTCACGCACCTGCCGCCCGGCAAGCGGGACGTGGCCATGGTGTTCCAGGACTACGCGCTGTTCCCGCACATGGACGTCGCGGACAACATCGCGTATCCGTTGCGGATCCGCGGTCTTGGCAAGTCCGAGCGTCGGGTGAAGGCTGCTGAGACGGGGGCCGGGCTGGGGTTGGACGAGTTGATGGAACGCCGGCCCGGGCAGCTCTCCGGCGGGCAGCAGCAGCGGGTCGCGCTGGCCCGGGCGATGGCCTGCCAGCCGTCGGTGTTCCTGTTCGACGAACCGCTGTCGAACCTGGACGCGCGACTTCGGTTGGAGGCCAGGACGTTTCTGAAGAAGCTGCAGAAGGAACTGGGTGTGACGACCATCTTCGTGACGCACGACCAGGCGGAGGCGCTGGCCATGGCGGACCGGATGGCCGTCATGCAGGCGGGCAAGATCCGGCAGATCGGCACCCCCACCGAGATCTTCCACCGCCCGGCCAACACGTTCGTGGCGAACTTCATCGGGTCGTCGCCGATGAACCTGCTGTCCGCCGTTGTCTCTTCGGACGGGTCTTTGGTGGTTGCTGGGCAGTCGGTTTCGCCGCCTCGGGGTGTGTCGTTGGCTGCCGGTCGGGAGGTGACGGTGGGGGCGCGGCCGGAGTACGTCGTCTTGGTGCCTGTCTGGGACTCCCGGGTCGTTGACCGGTGTGGTGACGATCATCGAGAACCTGGGCGCCACGTCGTTGCTGTCGCTGGAGTTGTCCGGGTCGGACGTGTGCGCTGCAGGTGATGGTGCCGGAGGGGTCCGAGCCGGCGATCGGTGCCGAGGTCGCCGCGCAGTACGACCACGACCGCACCCTGCTGTATGACGGCGACACCGGCGACCTGATCGGCAGCGACCGGCTGGTCAAGGCCTCGTCCTGAGGGCAGCTTTTCGGGAGCGCGTCATCGATAACTGACCCGAATGCCGGCTGATTCCCGGGAGGCTGGTGACCAGCTGCCGCGGCCACGCCAAGGCCTTCTGCGGAGTCGGCGGGCAAGTCGACCAGCCTCGAGCGCCCGCTTGGGCGAGCCGACCCCGGCCTAACAGGCCATTACCGCGTCTTTGCAGGCCGCATGGCCGGAGTTTTGACCGATTTGACCGAAACCTAGGTCAGGCTTGCCCCCGGTCACCGGTCGCGAACCTTTTCATGATCAAAGGTTTTGGCCAATTGAGGTTGCAGAGCGACACCAGAAGGCCGGAGACGTTGATCACCGGGCCTTCGCAGGGGCGCCTGACGGCACCGGCATGACGATCCTCGCCGGCATGACGATCCCGAGCTTGGCCTCACCGGGCATGACGATCCCCGAGCTCGGCCTCACCGACCCCCACACCTGGTACGACGTGCCGCTCCCCTCACTGGCGGCCAGCTTCGTGGAGGCGGCCGCCAAGGAGTGCCAGACTCCGCGGTCACCGACGAGCTGCCGGCACGTTCCCCGAGCAGCGTCAAGCAGCGGACTCGCGAGGCTCCGTCGAGTCGATGAAAGCCGCACCGGCAGCGAGCACCGGACCACGATCGCCGACGAACCGGCACGCCCACCAGCGCAGATGGCGAAGGGTGCCCTACCGGTACACGTCAGCACAGGGACTTCTCCAGCCGGGCCGGACGCGGTGACATAGGAACACCACGCCCACACACTTCAGGGCCACGTGACCCCGTCGGCCCGCGAACGGAGAACCTCGGACATGCTCGTGCACACCCCGTTGCGCCTGACCAAGACCGTCCTGGGCACGGTGATCCTGGTCAGCACCATCGCCCCGCTGGCCACCGACATGTACGTGCCGGCGTTCCCGCAGGTCGGCACCGACCTGGCCGGCACCGCGACGCAGGTGCAGCTGACGCTGACCACCTTCTTCATCGGGATGGCGCTGGGCCAGCTGATCGGCGGCCCGGTGTCGGACGCCCGGGGCCGCCGCCAGCCTTTGCTGCTGGCGTTGATCGTGCTGACCGTGGCGTCGATCGGCTGCGCGTTCAGCCCGACGATCACCGTGATGATGATCGCGCGTTTCGTGCAGGGCCTGGCCGGTGGCTGGGCGATGGTCACCGCCCGGGCGATCGTCGTTGACCTGTCCCGCGGCCCGCAGTTGGTCCGCAGCCTGAACCTGGTCGCCGGTGTCGGCGGGATCGCCCCGATCGTCGGGCCGCTGATCGGCGCCGTCATCCTGCAGTTCTCGACCTGGCGGGTGTCGTTCTGGGTGGTCGCCGCCCTCGGGGCGCTGATGATCGTGGCCGTCGCCACCGGGATACCGGAATCGCT
This sequence comes from uncultured Actinomycetota bacterium, assembly GCA_963695045.1. Classification (GTDB taxonomy): domain Bacteria; phylum Actinomycetota; class Actinomycetes; order Mycobacteriales; family Nakamurellaceae; genus Nakamurella. The sequence goes on along the minus strand of CAVOFW010000006.1, from coordinate 1,524,133 downwards.
GCCGGCGGACCGGCGACACCGCGGTGGGCTGGTCCAACTGGGCCGGGCCGCCCGGCAGGTCGTCGGGCACCGCGGCTTCGTCGGCTACCTGGTCGTGATGGCCTTCTCCATGGGTGTGACGTTCGCCTACGTGGCCACGTCGGCGTTCATCCTGCAGTCGATGAACGGGCTGTCGCCGATCATGTACTCGATCGATTTCGCCGCCAACGCGGTCGGTCTGGCCCTGGCCACGTTGCTGGCGGCGCGGCTGGCCGGCCGGGTCCCGACCCGCATCGTCATCACCGTCGGGTTGGCGGTGACCGGGGCGGCCGGGGTCCTGCTGCTGGTCGGGGCCCTGTGGTGGGGCACCCCGCTGATCGTCGCCCTGGTGGCGTTCTTCCTGCTGATGAGCGCGCAGGGCCTGGTCGGACCGAACGCCGGCGCCTTGGCCTCGGCCCAGGTCCCCGAGCACCCCGGAACCGGGTCGGCCGTCCTCGGGTTCTCCCAGTGGTGCATGGCCGGCGTCGTGGCACCCATCGCCGGTCTCGGCGGTGAACACACCGCCGTCCCGATGGCGCTGATCATTCTGGTGCTGGTCGGCGGCTCGCTGACCGCGTTGTTCGCGCTCACCCGAGAAGAATCTCGCCACACCCAGGAACGAGTTGTCGCGGTCGGCTGACGGCCTTGCGCGAACCTCCTACGGTGCCTGGATGGACACGTCGTGCCATCCGCCGGTGAGGACGTCGGCGCCGGAGGGTCCCCAGGTGCCCTTGTAGTAGGGCGATGGCCGGTCGGCGTGGTCGAGGATGGGTTCGACGATGCGCCATTCCTCTTCGATGGTGTCCTCGCGGGCGAACCGATGCCGGCGACCGTCCATGGCGTCGTCGAGCAGCCGTTCGTAGGCTTCCTGTCGGTGTCCGAGGGCGTCCGCGAAGTCCACGTTCAGATCGACGGGCTGCGTGACTGTTTGCACGCCAGGTGCTTTGGCTTGCAGGGACATGGTGAGGCCGTCGTTGTGTCCGAGCCGGAATCTGATCAGGTTGGCTTCCGGGAGTGCCGCCCGTTGGCCCGCGAACAGCAGCCGTGGTGGTCGGTGAAGTTCGATCACGGCTTCGGTGGCCCCGCCGGGCATGCATTTGCCGGTCCTGACGTGAAACGGCACCCCCGCCCAGCGCCAGGATTCGATGGCGAGTTTGGTGGAGACGAAGGTTTCGGTGGTGGAGTCGGCTGCGACACCTGGTTCGTCGAGGTAGCCGACGTACTGGCCGCGGACGGTGTTGGCCGGGTCCAGCGGCTCGATCTGCCGGAGGATCTTGAGTTCTTCGTCGCGGTAGGCGTCGGCGTGATCGGCGATCGGCGGTTCCATGGCCAGCAGCGCCACCACCTGCAGCAGGTGGTTCTGCAGGACGTCTCGAACCGCGCCGACACCGTCATAGAAACCGGCTCGGCCTTCGGTTCCGAACGCTTCGGCCATGGTGATCTGGACACTGGCGATGTACCGGCGGTTCCACAGCGGTTCCAGGATCGCGTTGGCGAAGCGGAAGACCAGCAGACCCTCGACGGACTCCTTGCCGAGGTAGTGGTCGATGCGGAAGATGTCGGGTTGGGCGAACGCCCGGGCGAGACAGGTGTTCAGCTGACGAGCGGACGCCCGGTCCCGGCCGAAGGGTTTCTCCACGATGACTCTGCCCTTGGCGGCCAGGCCGACCGCGGCCAGTCCCTCGACGACGTCCTCGAACACCGATGGTGGGATCGCCAGGTAAAACACTGGGCGGCTGGCGTTCTCGAGGCGCTGCGCCAGCTGCTGGTAGGTCTTCGGGTCGCTGTAGTCACCCACCACCATCGTCAGGTTGTCGGCCAGTTCGGTGAACGTGGCCTCGTCCAGGGTCCGGTTCTTGCTGCAGGACATCCCTGGCGTGGGTGCGGAGTCGTTGGTCGTCCCAGTCGGAGCGGGCCACCCCGATGACCGGGATGCCCAGCCGTCCGGCGCGGGCGAGTTCGTAGATGGCCGGGATGAGCTTCTTGCGAACCAGATCACCGGTCGCGCCGAACAGGACCAACGCGTCTGCGCGAGACTCCATGACAATCCTCCACTTCGGATGGATAACGAGTGGAGTGTGGCGGCCGGTTCAACTGGCCGCTGAGTGGGTGTGAGACCCGAGAAGGGGCCGCGGGAGTCGTTCCCGCGGCCCCTTCTCGGGTGGTGCTGCACCGGGTCAGGCGTTGACTCCGGTGGTGGTGGTGGGTCAGGCGGCGACCCGCATGCTTTCGTCTTCGGCCTGGGCGGCGGCGCGTTCGACCGGCCCGAAGGTTTCCTTGGTGATCAGGGTGGCGACCAGGCCGATGAGGCCGTAGAGGCAGAACAGGGAGGCGGCGCCGACCCAGCCCCAGGCGGAGTACAGCAGGGTGACGACGAACGGGGTGAACCCGGAGACGACGGCGGAGAACTGGTAGGCCATCGAGGCGCCGGAGGAGCGGGTGTTGGCGTTGAACAGTTCGGGGAACCAGGAGCCCTGCGCGCCGGCCAGGGAGTTCTGGATGACGGCGTAGGCGATGACGACGGCGATCACGATCAGCACCGCTACTCCGGTGTTGACCAGCATGAACATCGGGAACGCGAAGACCACCATGACGATGGTGCCGAACAGGTAGATCGGTCGGCGCCCGACCTTGTCGGTGGCTTTGCCCCAGTTGTAGGTGGCGAAGATGCCGATGCCGGAGGCGATGCAGATGGCGACCAGGGTGAGGGTGTTGTCGGCGAGTTTCTCGGTCTTGAGGTAGGACAGCATGAAGGTGATGGCGACGGCGTAGCCGGCGGTCTCGGCGATGCGAAGGCCGATGCCGCGCAGGATGTTCCGCCAGTCTTCGCGGATGACCTGGGTGATCGGGTTCTTGACGATCTCGCCGCGGGCCTTGACCTCTTCGAAGACGGGGGACTCGGGGATCTTGGAGCGGATGATCAGGCCGACGATGACCAGCACGATGGACAGCAGGAACGGCACCCGCCAGGCCCAGGTGCCGGGCAGGTGGACGGTGACCAGGAAGACCAGGTTGGCCAGCAGCAGCCCGACCGGGAAGCCGGCCTGGACCATGCCGGTGTATTTGCCCTTGTTGCGCCAGGGGGCGTGTTCGTAGGTCATCAGGATCGCGCCGCCCCATTCGGCGCCGTAGGCCAGGCCCTGGACGACGCGGACGAGGACGAGCAGGATGCCGGCCCAGATACCGACGCTGGCGTAGGTGGGCAGCAGGCCGATGCAGAACGTGGCCAGCCCCATCAGCATCAGGCTGGCGACGAGAACCGGTTTGCGGCCGACCTTGTCACCGAGGTACCCGCCGACGACGCCGCCGAGGGGGCGGACCAGGAAGCCGACACCGAGGGTGGCGAAGGACAGCAGGGTCCCGGTGAGCGGGTCACCGGAGGGGAAGAAGTCGGTGCTGAAGTACAGGGCCGCGGCGGTGCCGTAGCCGATGAAGTCGTAGGCCTCGATGGTGGCCCCGATTCCGGAACTGATGGCCACCTTCCGGGTACTGGTGGTGCCGTGGGCGTTGCCCTCCAACGAGTGCGAGTGCGAGGTACTCACCGTCGAGGCTCCATTCTCGGTCCCTGTGGACCGGGTCTGCGCTGACCGAGGCCCCTGTGGACCCTACCGGAGTGCTGTTGACTGTCAACAGCGATGAGGAAACTATGACCCACGCTCGGTTTACTGTCAACAGTCAACATCGAATCTTTTTGGTGGAATCTCAGCCCGGAGTCCCATGGGGTCGGACGCAGGGGCCGGCAGGGGTAGGCGGCCTTGCACAGGCCGCCCTCCCACGGGGCGCCGCGGGAGGGGTGGACGGGCTGGCGGCGTGCGCGGGGCCAGGAGGCCGAACGAGGTGACGCGGCCGGAGGCGGGCAGCGGGCAGGCGCGCGGCCGCCGAAGTTGCGCCGCAGTCGGGTGGGCGGACGGGCCGGCGGGCGCGGGGTCAGGCGCAGGCGCCGCGTGGTTCGACCTGGTTCCGGGTGGACGGCTCCGCGTGGGGGTCAGGCGTTGGGTCGTTTCGACCCGGTCCGGTTGGGCAGGTTCTGCGCGGGGCGGCGTGGATCAGCGGCTCGTCCTTCGGTGCGGAACCCGCGGAATCGTGGTTGCGGCCGGTCTCCCGGAACTGCTGTCAGGCGCTGCGCGGTTCGACCTGGTTGCGGTTGAGCAGGTTCTGCGCGGCCTCGCGCATGTGCTCGTCGACCGCGATCCGGGCGATGTGCGGGTCGCCGGTGGCGATCGCGTCGACGACCTGCTGGTGGCGGGGCACGGACATGTTCGCGACGGCCCTGTCGGTGCCGGCGAACATGATCGACATCCGGATGGAACCGGCCAACGCCTCCCAGGTCCGGACCAGGGTGGTGTTCCCGGTGAGTTCGCACAGCAGCCGGTGGAACGCCAGGTCCACCTCGACCATGTGGTTGATCGACCCCCGCGCCGACTCCAGGGCATCGAGCGCGGTCTGCAGTTTCGCGACCAGCGCGACCCGGTCGGGTCGGGCGCTGACGACGCCGGCGGCCAACCCTTCGAGGGCGGCCCGGACCTCGAACATGTCCAGGATCTCCGCGTCGGTCAAGGTCCGGACGGTCAACCGGCCCCGGTCACCGGCCTCGACCAGGCCCTCCTGCTGCAGCTGGCGCAGCGCCTCCCGCAGGGTTCCCCGCGAGATGCCAAGGGCGGCGGACAGTTCCGTCTCGACCAGCCGGGTGCCGGGGGCGATCTCACCGGAGGTGACGGCATTGCGCAGCTGGTCAAGGGCCTGCTCGCGCAGGCTCGTCTTGGCCAGCCCGCCGAGGCTCGCCCCTGACACCTGCCCGTTGGAGGTCATCGTGTGTCCTTCCCGTTCAGTCGAGCATAGCCTGTTGAACGCTGCCTGTTGACTGTTGACCGATCGAGTTCAGTCGATCGGGTGAGCCGGGCCGTCCTCCTGCCCGGCCGCATACCCGGACGCCGATGGACGTCTCACTGCTCCCCGTGGAGCCGAGCAGCGTGCGGGCGGCCTCGCGCATGTGCGCATCGACCGCGCTTCGGGCGGTGTCCGGGTCCCCGCTGGCGATCGCGTCGAGGAGCTGCTGGTGGCGGGCGGCGGACATGTTGGCCAACGCCGTCGCCGGGCCGGCGAACAGGATCGCCACCCGGATCGGGCCGGTGAGCGTTTCCCAGGCCCGCACCAGGGTCGCGTTGCCGGTCGAGTTCGCACAGCAGCCGGTGGAAGGCCAGGTCCGCCTCCACCATGTCGCCGATGGAGCCGTCCGCGGCTTCCCAGGGCATCCACCGCGGCCTGCAGCCGGCCGAGCAACAGGTCACGGTCCGGCCGGGTACTGATGATCGGCGGCGGCCAGTCCCTCCAGGGCGGCGCGGACGGTGAACATGTCCGCAAGCTCCGACGTGGTCAACGTCCGGACCGTCAGCCGGCCCCGCTCGCCCACCTCGATCAGGCCCTCGTACTCCAACTGCCGCAGCGCCTCCCGCAGCGTCCCCCGCGAGATCCCCATCGCGGCCGACAATTCCGTCTCCACCAGCCGGCTGCCCGGCTCGATCTCCCGTGAGGTCACCGCCTTGCGCAACATCTCCAGGGCCCGCTCCCGCAGGCTGGTCCGGTCCAGCTCGACCAGACCGGTGATCAACTTCAGCTCACGCGCCATCATCAGGTTTGTTCCTCTCGAATTAACCTCACCATACCGGTTGACTGTTAACAGTCGACATGTCAGGATGGTCTCACTCGGCCACCGCGGCCCGGGGGAGTTCCTCAGCCGCGGACCCGGTCCCCGCTTTCCCGCCGCCACCCGCGGCCGGCCCACCCAGGAGGAATCCCATGACCAGCAGCACGCAACGCACCGTCGTCATCACCGGCGTCGGCGCCGAACGCGGCATCGGCCGGGCCACCGCCCACCGGTTCGCCAAGGACGGGTGGGCCGTCGCCGGCCTCGACCTGGACGGCGACGCATCGGCGAAACTGGCCACCGAACTGACCGAGCAGTACGGCGTGCCCGCCTACGGCGGCACCGTCAACGTCGCCGACGAGGACTCGGTCCTCGCCGCCCGGGACGCCGTGCACGCCGCCGACCTGCCGACCGTCGGGGCGGTGCTGAACATCGCCGGGATCACCTCCCCGGTGCCGTTCCTGGAAACCACCCTGGACCTGTGGAACAAGATCTTCGCGGTCAACGCCACCGGCACCTACCTGGTCACCAAGGCGTTCCTGCCGGACATGATCGAGGGCGGCTACGGCCGGATCGTGAACATGTCATCGGTGTCCGCGCAGCAGGGCGGCGGCGTGTTCGGCAAGACCCCGTACTCCTCGGCCAAGGCCGCCGTCATCGGCTTCACCCGCTCCCTGGCCCGGGAACTCGGCCCCACCGGCATCACCGTCAACGCGATCGCCGCCGGCGCCGTGGACACCGACATCCGCGTGCAGGGAACCACTCCCGAGCTCGAGGCCTCCATCGTGGCCAGCGTCCCGCTGGGCCGGCAGGCCTCCGTCGACGACGTCACCGCACTGTTCGCCTTCCTCGCCTCCGAGGAGGCCGGGTACATCACCGCCACCACCCAGAACCTCAACGGCGGCTCCTACATCGCCTGACCCCCACCCACCGACATTCCCCCACTCCCCCGCACTCCTCTCACGAAGGAAGCCTGCAATGACGCAAACAGTTGACCGGGGCACCCGGGTGGCCGACCTGGCCGCCGCCGCCGACCGGATCCGGCACCACATCCTGAACATGGGCGAGGTGCAGGGCCAGGGCTACGTCGGGCAGGGCCTCGGCTTCGCCGACGTCCTCGCCGTGATCTACAAGGACCTCACCACCTACCACCCCGAGGACCCGCACTGGGACGGCCGGGACCGGGTACTGCTGTCCATGGGCCACTACGCGATCGCCGAATACGCCGCCCTCGCCGAGGCCGGCATCATCCCGGTCGACGAACTGGAAACCTACGGCTCCGACGACTCCCGGCTGCCGATGTCCGGGATGAGCACCTACACCCCGGGCATGGAAATCTCCGGCGGCTCCCTCGGCCACGGCCTCGGCCTCGCCGTCGGGATGGCGCTGGGCCTGCGGTTCCAGGGCAACCCCGCCCGGGTGGTCAACATGATGAGCGACGGCGAACTCGACGAAGGCTCCACCTGGGAGGCCGCGATGGCCGCGTCCCACCACGGCCTGGGGAACCTGCTGTGCGTGGTCGACATGAACGGGCTGCAGGCCGACGGCCCCACCGCCGGGGTGCTGCGCACCGAACCGATCGTCGACAAATGGGCAGCGTTCGGGTGGCGCACCGTCCGCGTCGACGGCAACGACATCAACGCCCTGGTCGACGCTTTCGACTCCGTCCCGCCCGGAGACAAGCCTGCGGTCGTCATCTGCGACACCCAGATCGGGCGCGGCGTGCCGTTCCTGGAAACCCGGGAAAAGGCGCACTTCATCCGCATCGACGAACACGAATGGGACCTCGCCCGCCAGGCGCTGCGCGCCGCCAACCCCGCTGGGAGCAACTGACATGACCACCACCAACACCAACACCGATGCCCTCACCGACGCCGCTGCCGCGGCCGCCGACGCCGAGGTCAAACCGGCCAAACCGGTCCGGGCCAAGACCTCCGCGATGATCGCCAGCATCGCCGACGCCGGGCAGAAGACCGCCCCCGCACCCCTCGGGCACGCCCTGGTCAAGCTGGCCGAACAGAACCCGAAGGTCGTCGGGCTGTCCGCGGACCTGGCCAAATACACCGACATGCACATCTTCCGGGACCGCTTCCCGGAGCGGTTCTTCCAGGTCGGCATGGCCGAGCAGCTGCTGCTCGGCGCCGCCGCCGGGATGGCCGAAACCGGGCTGATCCCGTTCGTGTCGACCTACTCGGTGTTCGCCGCCCGCCGCGCCTACGACTTCCTCTGCCTGGACATCGCCGAACCCAACCTGAACGTCAACGTCGTCGGCGGGCTGCCCGGCCTGACCACCGGCTACGGACCCAGCCACCAGGCCACCGAGGACATCGCGATCTTCCGCGGCATGCCGAACCTGACCATCGTCGACCCCTGCGACTCCGTCGACATCGAACAGGCCGTCCCGCAACTCGCCGCCGCCGAGGGGCCGTCATACCTGCGGCTGCTCCGCGGGAACGTGCCCACCGTGCTCGACGAGTACGACTACACCTTCGAACTGGGCAAGGCCAAGGTGCTCCGCGGCGGCAACGACGTCGTGTTCATCTCCAGCGGCCTGATGACCATGCGGGCGCTCTCCGCCGCGAAGGCCCTGGAAGCGCACAACGTCGACGTCGCGGTCGTGCACACCCCCACCATCAAACCGTTCGACGCCACCACCGTGCTCGCGCGAGCTGAACACCGACCGGCTCGCCGTCACCCTGGAGAACCACACCATCATCGGTGGCCTGTTCGAAACCGTCGCCTCCGCAGCAGTTCTCGCCGGGGTGCACAAGCAGATCCTGCCGGTCGCGCTGCCCGACAAGTTCCTCGACGCCGGCGCCCTGCCCACCCTGCACCAGCGGTACGGGCTCGACGTCGACAGCATCGTCACCAAGGTGCTCGCCGGACTGAAGTAAACCTGCCGTGCATTGCATGCTCCGGTCCGAACACACCCTGTTCGGGCCGGAGCATCGCGCCCGCGGCACCCGATCTCCCGCACGCAACCCGCATCGCACCCGCCAATGCCCTGGGCCCGCCGACCCACCGCCCTGGCCGGCTTCACCGCTGGAAGCCTTCTACCACCCGCCGGTGACCGCAGGCACCAGAAGAACGTCCCCACATCCCTTGTGGAGCAGGCGATACCGATTGTCGAGCGGACATTTGACGGAAGCGCTGGGAGCTTTGAACACAGACCATGAAGTCGAGGCCGGGAAGCCGTCGCCGGTTGTGCTCGTCGCTGCATCGGGACGGGATTCCGGTGCCCACCGGGCATATCCGGGGTGACGGCTGGCGGGACCTTCAGCCGGAGGAGGCCGCGATCGTGGGCTGGGTGGTGATGGTGGTTCCCGGTTCGCGCCAGAACGCCGTGATCAGATCCGCCGCTGCGGGTGTCCGGTGCAGCATTGGCCCGATGTGACCGGCGCCGGGCAGGATTGTCATCGTCCCGTGGCGCAGATGGGCAGCGGCGGCCCGGGCATGGTCACGATCGGATCGTCCTGTGCGGTGGCGAGCAGGGTGGGTGTGTCCAGCCGACCCAGGGCCGGGGTCAGATCCGGTCGACGCAGGCTCAACCACCGGATCGCGTCGTACATCCCGAGGCGGCCGGCGTTCGCGAAGGCGTGCGCCACGAGTGCGGCGCCGTCCGGATCCTCGACCCTGGTCGCCGGTCCGACCAAGGCATCCGTCAGGGGTCGGAGCACCGGCCGATCTCGGCCGGCCACCGAGCTTTGCCAGATACACGTTCCTCGACGAGGACTCGCAACGGTTCTACCCCGACTGGGACAGCGCCGCCGACATTTGCGTGGCGATCCTGCGCACCGAAGCAGGCCGCGACCCGCGCGACAAGGCCATGCACGACCTCGTCGGGGAGCTCTCCACCCGAAGCTCCGAATTCCGGACCCGGTGGCGCACCCACGACGTTCGTCTGCACGGTGCCGGAACGAAGCGGTTCCACCATCAGGTCGTCGGCGATCTGGAACTCGCGTACGAGAGTGTCGACATGATTTCCGAACCGGGGCTCAGCCTCACCATCTACGCCGCGGAACCCGCCTCACCGACCGCTGATGCGTTGGCCCTGCTCGCATCCTGGGCCGCCACCACCGCCGACATCCAGACCGCGCCCTCCAACCGGATGGGCTGAAGGTACGGGATCGGGACCGCCGCCTCGCCACGTGGCAACGACATGCTCTTTCGTAGGAGGCCACCATTGGCATGCGGCCGGGGTACGTTTCGCTGGTGCCATCTCGACCCCTCGGCCTTTTACCGGCTTCATGACGACGATCGAGAACCCAAGCGCCACCTCGCCGTTGGTCTTCGCGTTGGCCGGTCTGGACGGCGTTGGCCTTGCGGCTGAACCGGTGATATGCCTCACGGGCACCAGTGAGCTGATCAACGACCGGTGGGGGAAGTCCTCGTCATGACCGTCTGGCGCAAGCGACTGACCTGGGAGGACCGGGCCGCCTCCGCGTTCCTCGCTGTGCCGTTCGACGTTCCGGTTGGCTGTGGCGCCTTCACTGTTTCCTTGGCCTACTCGCGTGGTGGCGGGGCCGTGATCGATCTGGGATGCGAAGGGCCGCAGGGCTTCCGCGGCTGGTCCGGCGGCGCGCGGGACCGCTTCAGCATCACCGATGACGACGCCACCCCCGGCTATCTGCCCGGCGTCGCTGCCGGTTCGTGGCAGGTGGTGCTCGGATTGCACCGGGTGCCCCTTGCCGGTGTTGACGTGACGGTGACGGTCTCCTTGGTCGCCGGGGTCTCGCCGGATGTTGGGGTGTCCCTGCCTGTGGTTGAGCGGCGGCCACGGCCGGACCTGCCGTCGGTTGACGGCATGCGCTGGCTGGCCGGCGATTTCCATTGCCACACGGTGCATTCCGACGGCGCGTGCACGATCGACGAGGTGGCCGGGCTGGCCGCGTCAGCCGGGTTGGACTTCCTGGCGGTGACGGACCACAACACCGTCTCGCATCATCGTTTTCTCGCGGCCGCCTCGGAGCGGTCCGGGGTGCAGCTGATCCCGGGGCAGGAGGTGACCACCTGGCGCGGCCACGCGAACGCCTTTGGCGACATCGGCTGGGTCGACTTCCGCCGGCCCGCAGACGACTGGATCGACGCCGTGACGGCCGACGGCGGGCTGCTGTCGCTGAACCACCCGCTGCGGGAGGACTTCGCCTGGCGTCATCCGCTGACCCGCCGCCCGCAGCTCGTCGAGACCTGGCACTCCACGTGGCGCGACCGCACCGAGGGCGCGCCGATCGCGTACCTGATGGCCGGGTTCCCGGGCGCGACGCCGATCGGCGGGTCGGACTTCCACGGCCGCGGCCCCGACCCGCCGCCGGGCAACTCCCGTCACCTGGGTGCTCGCGGACGGGCGACGACGTACTGGGTGGGCTCCGGGCCGGGCGCACGTCGATCTCGGCCGCTTTGGACGGGCCGATGTTGCTGCGGCTGGGCGATGAGTTCCTTGTGCTGGGCGGTGACGGCCTGCTGCTGACCACTCCCGACGGCCGCCGCACCCCGGTCCGCGGGTCGCGAACCCTGTTGCCCGCTCGGCCTGGTCTGGCGTGGCTCGAGGACGACCGGACCTGCATCCAGGCCATCAGCTCATGACCCCGCGCCTTGAGTTACCTCAGCCGAGCATCCTGGCATCCGCCCCGGCGATGGGCACCGGCGCCGGACTGAGCCGGGCCGAGCTCAAAACGCTGTGCGGCATCGCCCGGCAACCCTGGAACCCCCGTGGTGATCAAAGTTTCAGTCCTCTTGAGGTCGCACCACGACGTCAAGGGGCCACAGTCTTTGATCAAGGTCGGCGCTGCCGTGCCCTGACTGGCATCGGGTCGTGGTAAACGGGCACCACAGCCCGTCGCCCCGCCTACGTTGCATGTCCCGGCGGGGCAACGGGCTGCGAGGGTTCCTTCACACTCATTCGGCCTCGGCACCCTGCCCTGCTGGGTCGTCATCCGGCAAGTCTGAAGCGCTCGTAGCCGGCCGTGGAACGGCGGATGGCCACTGGCCACGGCGCACCGACAGCAGTTATCCACATTCCGAAGCTCGGCTTCTCATCGCCGCAGGTGGCAGCTATCGTGCTCGGATTGCGCAACCAGCGAGAGGGGTCGGCCGACGACCAGAAGGTGCGCCGTCGCCCTGGTCGCGGTCGTGTTGGCGAGCCTGGCTGGGTGCTCCAGTGAGACGGCCGCGCCGGGAACTCCCTCCGGGACCGCCACCTCGACGACAGCCTCGGCGGTGGTGGTGGATCCCGAGTCATCGAGCGCGCCTCCCAGCTCGGAGACGTCCAGTTCGGTCGACTGCGACCTAACGGGTTGCGTCGGAAAGGTTCAAGTCGATGGAATGAATGGTGGCCATGCCAACAATGCGGAGCTAAATCCTCCGGTCACTGGCGACTCAGCTGATCCGTGTCCGTGGATGCCGGTCGATGATCTCGGCGCGAGCTCGTCCTGGTGGGACGGCCACGATCCTTCGACGGGATCGGCCAGCTGACCGTCCCGAAACCAACGGTGGGCGTGGGACCGGACCGGTCGAAGATGGCGGTCAGCCTGTGGACGTGGCTGTGGGTGGACAGTCCGCCGCCGGTTTCGGTCACTGTCGCCGCTGGCGGGGTGTCCGTCACGGCGACGGCCACGCTCACGTCCACCACCTGGTCGCTCGGCGAACCGTTGGCCAGCGACGGACCATACGAACCCGGCCCGCCCGTCACGGTGACCTGCACCGGCGCCGGCACCCCAACGCCTGCCAACTACGACTGGAAGGCCGAGCCGCCCTGCGGGCACAAGTTCGCCTGGCGATCCCTGAAGGAACGTACCGGCGGCGCCGGAACTTGGCCGATCAGCGCAACCACAACATGGACGGTGACCTGGGCGTCCAACACCGGCCTCACCGGCGCCGACACCCTGACTGCCACCACCGCCGACCAATTCGACGTGGAGGAATACCGCGTCGTGCTGGTGCAAACACCGGGTGGCTGACCGAGCGCACGTAGAAGCACCCAGCGGCCCAGCTGCCGGCAGGCAGCTCCGCTGATTCGTTCGCCGATATTCGGCGGCTGGCACACAGGTATCGGTCAAACGCGACGAAGCGCCGATGCGGTCGAGCCCCGCCTGCAAGCCACGACAGCTTCGGCGTCCCCCGATCAGTGGACAGCGCTGTCGTCCACGGAAGGGCCGGTCGGCCGATAGTTCGACGGCCATACAAACCAGAGACTTAGTCGTGTTGGGCAACGAGCCCGGCGACATCCGAGAGGCGGATGCCAACCACAGAACTAAGGACAAGAACATGAACGTCTTCCGCAAAACCGCCGTCGCCGTGCTCGCCGCTGCCGCCCTGACCGGGCTCGGAGCGGGCGTCGCCTCCGCTGCGCCTGCCGCCCACCTGGGCAGCGGCCAGCAGGACATCCGGTTCTTCAACGCCAGCCCGTACCAGATGTTCGTCGCCAAGGTCGACGGCGGCGCCGCGCCCACCCTCCAGGGCATCCAGCCGGGCCAGAGCGTCACGGTGTCCGCCGCCTCGCTGGCTCAGTACGGAATGTCCGCTCAGCTCGAGGTCGCCGAGTACGACTACTCGCAGGGCGTCACTGACATCGACGCGATCATGACCACCGGGTATCAGCCTGGCGTGATCACCCTGCGTTCCGGTTCCCGGCCGCAGCAATAACGGGGAGATGGGGTGTCTGGTGCAAACCCCCAATGTCCTCGCCGGGGAGAGTGGGCCGATGCAGATCTCGATCTGGACCTCCAACCCCAAGCACAACGGCGTCACCACCAACCTCGACGCCAACACCGGAGACAAGGTCGCGATGGGCAATTTCCTGTCCGGATTGGCCGCGTTTAACCCCTCGTTCGTCACGTTCGACCCGAACGTCGACACGGTCAAGTGGGGCCTACGGACCGCAGGCGCAGGCCGGGCCGGCGGTGTGGAACTGCAACACTGCTGAGGCCAACTTGAGCGGTCGGCGGCGGGGCCACGCACGAAGAAGCGACGAACGTGACCGGCACCTTCACCTTCACCCAGGGGATCAAGCTGTTCGACACCGTCGACACCTCGATCTCGGCCAGCGTCAGCGTCGGCCACACCTGGACCAACAGCACCACCGACACCTACACCATCGGGGAAAACATCCCGGCCTACAACGTCGGCTGGCTCGGATCCATCCCGTCCACCGAGTCCGTCACCGGCACCGTCACCGCGAGCCACGAGCGCCGGCTACCCGGTCTCCTTCTCCAACATCACGTTCACCGAACCAGGATTGAACAAGGCCAACAACCCGGCCCTGGACTACCAGTACGTCCCCCACGCCCGGCCCATGAGCCAGGACGAGATCAACACCTACTGCGTGATCGAACAACAGCGCCAACACCACTGCGCACAACAACATCGTCACCGGCGGCACCGTGCCCGACGTCACCGTCGGCGCCATCAAGTAGCACCGCATCGCCAGCATCACCCCAGTTGCCCGGACGGCCACCCCGTCCGGGCAACGCCCATGTCCGGCCTGCGGATGGCCCGAGCACCTGGCCGACAGCCGTGATGATCATGTCTCGGGCCACTCACCCAAGCTCACCATGTCCGCGTTGCGCGAGTGCCACTACTGCAGCCTCGGCATCGCAGGGGTCAGGGGAGGCCGGTCACCTCACCATGATCAACGTTCTTGGCCTCTCACTGTTGTGGTGCGACCTCAGGAGGCCTGAAACGTTGATCATGACCATCCCGCCCGGCCCCGCCCCGACCCCGTCCCCGACCCCAACCCCCGGGAGGCGCCGATCGGCCGCTGGAGGCACGGACCAGAGCCGTCGGTCAAGGAGCACAATCCGTCCATGCCGCCCATCCGTGGGAGCTCGGGACGACCGAAGCCCGGGAGACCCGGCTGGTCACGGAAGGCCTCAAAGGAGAGGACAGCAGGATGAGCGATGAACAAGCGGTGCCAGAGACGAGGGGTGTTGCCACCGAGCTACTGGCCACCGTCGATCTCGGCCCCGAGATCCACGGCATGGAGGGACACCAACTCCGGATGCGGATGGTGACCATCGAGCCGGGCGGTGTCTTCGGCCCCGTTCACGACCACAGGGGCAGGCCGGGGACCGTCTACGTCCTGCAGGGAACGATCACCGACCATCGGGATGGAATCGCCACCGAATACGGACCGGGTGTGGGCTGGCCGGAAGACCGAAACACCGTCCACTGGCTCGAGAACAGAGGAACGGTTGCGGCGGTGGAGATCTCGGTCGATGTCGTCAGGCACGAGTGATGCCCATCCACTCGAGCGGGGAGGTCGAGTGCCGATGCCGGGCGGCGAACGCTACAGCTTGAGGATGTAGACCATGGCCCTCTCGACGTCGGCATGAGTGTCTCCCATCCCGACGTAGTCCGGCTTGCGCCACGTGGCCAACACCTTCTCGACGCGTGCCTGGTCGACAGAGCTATCGCGCTCGCAGCGGCTCTCAATCCGTTTGATGACTTCGCGGTTCCTCCGATCGATATTGGTGCCCCAGGGATAGCGTCCGTGGCCGCCCTGCCCGGTTCGTTCGCTGTGTGACCCATACCTCGCGCCGCCGGATTTCCGCGCCGGCTCGTCGGGAAGCTCGTCATCAACCGCCATCGCGGTCTGCCCGAACGGCTGCAAGCCGCCGGGGTTGCCGAACTGCGGCGGGCCCCCGAACCCGCCAAACGGTGCCGCCTGGGCGGACTGCACCAATGGTTGGGTGCACCGGCGCCATCGGTGTTTGTTGTTGCTGTTTGACCTGTTGGTACCAGGCCTCAGCGTCAAGGACTGGTTGCTTGTCGGTGATCGCGGCACCGAGGAAGTCGTGCGGGCACCGAGCGAGCAGGCCCCTGTTCAACAGGTGCTTGTGCCATTGAACGCGGTGCTCCATCTCCTGGATCCATCCGGCGACCGAGGGGTCGGCCTGGACGACCCGCATGCTGTCGGTGTCGGATCCGTACACCGAGAAGTGGAGCGTGGCCAGGTTCTGCTGGACGAACTGCGGGATGCGAGCGGCGACCTGATCGCGCAGGTTGTCGACTGCGCGGCAGGCACCGACCAGCTTGACGTACTTGGTGTGCAACGCGGCGGGCACCGTCCTGCTGAATTCGGCGACGACGAGGGTCAGGATCTCCCGCCCCTCGGGCAGGACGTCCGTATGAACCAGCGGTGGCAACGCCTCATTCGCCGCGGCAAAGGCATCCCACTCGGTTTGCAATTGCCCCAGGGTCACGTTCCCGAAGGGTCCGCTGCGCATGTAGTGGTGGAAGAACTCTGTGGCGCTGGGGATGTCACCTCCTTTGCGCGCGTAGTGATAGCCGGACCTGATCGCCGGAGTCACTCCGACGAACCGGTGGAAATCCTGGCCGGTCTTGACCTGTGCCGGGCTGACGTAGAACTTCGCTTCCGGTGTCTGGTCGTCGGGCACGAACGCGCCCCGGATCTTGAGCTTGTTGTTCCCGTTTCCGGCCAGTGCGCTGCGCAGGTAGGGCTCGGAGCTCGCGATCCGGTTCATCCGCGCCTCGTATTGGGCGGCCTTCGTGGGCGCGGCGGCCCAATCCTCCAGCCACCGCCGCACCTGCGCGTACGCCGTAAAGGGTTGCCCAGCCTTTGCCAGCTCGATCAGAATGTCTGCGTCGATCTGGTACACCGCCGCGAGGGCGGACAGGTCCTGCGCCCCGATCAGCTCCCTTTCCCGCTGACCAGGGGCAGCGGGAAAGGCGGACCGGACCGTGCAGGGGGGCATGTCCACCCACCCCCGGGGGCCGTCAAAGATCTTCCATTGGGCCTGGATGAGCTTCGGGAACAGTTCGATATTGGGCCGGTAGTCGATCCCGTTCACGCCGGGGTCGTAGGTCGCTGGTGCCTCCCGCTCGGTGTAATAGGTGACCTGCACGTCGTACCAGACGGGCACCTTGTCCACCCAGAGCTTCATCTCCGCTTCGATCTGCGTTCGCCACCTCGCGTTCGCGCTCTGATCTGCGGGAATGAGATGGAAGACGTTCTTCCCCTTGCCGCCAAGCGTCGCATTCAGCAGGTGAAAGCGCACCCAGTGGGTGATCCGGTTGCGCCTGGCCGAGCGGACCTCGTTGGCCACGATCCAGTTCCAGCCCATCGGGTCGTATCCGGCGGCGGTGGGATTGCCGGCGCGCATCTTGGCGTGCTTCGGGGTCAGCAGCGCGGTCAGCCGGGTGGTCTTCTCGCCGTGTCTCACGCCGCCGTTGTTGTCCTTCTCGGTGACCGGCACCTTCTCCTTGTCGACGCTCCAACCCTGCTTGACCACCGGTTGGTGCGGCGCCTTCCCGCCGGTTTTGGTCACGTGCGCGGCGAACCCGAACCCGAACCCCGTGGGCGGAGGGAAATAGCGTCGGACCTCTCCCGTGGCCGGGGAAACCGACCGCCGCGGACGGCCCGACACCCCGACAGGCCGGCGCCACGCGTCGTCGGTGACGTCCATGCTCGCCCGGCGCAACCGGGCTACCGCGGTCCGCGCCTGGACGACAGGCTCCGGCCCGTCGGCAGGTCGGGCGGGGTCGATCACGCGATCGGCAACCAGGCCGGGCACTGGCACCGGCCGCAGCTCGGGCGTTCCCATTTTCGGACCGTCGATAACCGTCGAATCCGGAACGGTTGACGCCGACAGGGCACGTGCCTTGGCCACACGCATCCAGCGCCTCCCCAATGATCCGCCCGCTGCCCCGACGACCTGCCCGCTACAGCCTGACCGCATCGTCCCGGACAGGCAACAGGTCCGCAGAACCTGGCGGGCAGCCAATCTTTGATCGTCACGTGCGTGCGGTTTGTGGACAACCCCAGATCCGATTCGGACCGGATCGGTCATCCTCGCGGCGGTGCGGACTCCGAAGAACAGTGGGCGGCCGACATCATGGCCCGGCAGGACGGCGTCCTGTCGCGGGCGCAAGCCGTCAGTGCCGGGATGACGCCCGGTCAGATTCGCCAACGCCTCGCGAGTGGGCGGTGGACGATCGTTCATGCCGGGGTCTACCGGTCCGCCGATCACGAGTTCACCGCGGCTGCACGGGTCCGGTCGGCCGGGCTGTGGGGCGGCGCCAACGCAGTGCTGAGCGGTGTCGCCGCGGCCTACTGGTGGGGCCTACCCGCTACACCACCTGACGACGTCGAGGTCGTCATCCCGCCGAACGAACACCGGCGCTCGCGACCCGGAATCCGCATCGTCCGGCGCCGTGTCCCCAGCCAGGACCGCATGTGGGTGCGCGCCGCACCGGTCACCTCGCTGGCCCTGTCGGTGATGGTGGCGAGCGTGCAACTCGGCCGGGACGGCCCGGCCGTCATGGATCGTGCGCTGCAGACGAAACTCACCATGTCCGCCTTGCGGGAGTGCTACTACCGCAACCTCGGCATCGCAGGATCGCGCGAGGCCGGCCACCTCGATCAGGGCCGCCGCCGACAAGACCGCCGCCGCCAGCGAACGGATCTTCCTCGGCCTGCTGAAATCGGCCGGCATCCACGGCTGGCGGGTCAACTACCACTGGGACCCAGCTGACGAGCGAACCATCGACGTCGCGTTCGTCAAGGAGCGGGTGGCGATCGAGATCGACGGCTGGGCCTGGCACCACACCCCAGAACGGTTTCAGAAAGACCGGACCAAGCTGAACGATCTGACCGATCTGGGCTGGAGCCACCTGAAGTTCACCTGGTTCGACCTGACCCAGCAACCGGAGGACGTGGTCCGCAGGGTGCGCGCCACAGTCGATCAGCCGGGCCCAGCCTGATCCAGCCTCATCCAGGCGATGACGCACCCGACTCGGCCCGACCTCGCCGGCCACCACCCGGCCGGTCAGCTGGCCACCACCCGGCCCGGGCCTCACCCGACCGGCCGGCGCACCTGATCCCTCCCCGGTGATCAAAGTTCTTGGCCTCTCACTGTTGTTGTACGACATCGAGGGGCCTGAAACGTTGATCACCACGGTCCTGCCCCGCGGCGGCACGGCCAGCATGGTCCGGGGCTCGACACCGGGAATCAGTCCTCAGGGTCCGGCTGTGGCTTCCCGCGAACCTTGGCGATGAGCCGGTCGATGAGGTCGCCGAAGAGCAGCAACAGCAGCGCCCAGGTTCCCCAATCGGGCCGGATCAGGGACACCACCAGCGCAAACACCAGGACGATCACGTTGTACCAGGAGACCGGTCGACTCAGCCACTGCTGGACCTCGGCCCGATCGGTCTGCAGCAGCTCGGGTCTGCGCCGACCCAGCAACGTGATGCCCACCAACGTCAACGACGTCACCAGCAGCGTGCCGACGTAGAACGGGACCGCCCGGTCGTCGGACTCGCTTGCTGATCAGTTGCGTGCTGAACGGCAGCGTGATCACCGTGAACAGGAAGACCATGTGCAGCCGCATCAACGCGTGGTCGTAGCCGCCGAAGTGCTCCATGATCTGGTGGTGCGCGTCCCAGAACGTCCAGATCACCAGGAAGCTCAGGACGAACGCGCCGAGTTCGCGCGCGATGCTCCGACAGGACGTCGAAGAAGCTCTCCTCCGGTGTCGAGCTCCCCCGGGATCTCGACCAGCGGCAGCACGAGCAGCGTCATCGCGATCGCGATCACGGCGTCGGAGAAAGTGACCAGCCGTTCAAATCCACGTTCGGTTCGCATGTTGAGCATCTTGCTAGATCGGTCGGGCTGCCTCCGCTTGAGCCCTCCGGCCCTACGGAGCCCGGTCGGCCCACCTCAAACCGAAATCATTCACCCGCGAGCAGCTCGCACGGCACCGGCACCACCCAGTTGTCCGGCTGGGTATGAACGTCCACCGTCGTCGGCCCCGGTCAAGCAGTCCGCCCGAGCCGCAGCGACCGCCGTCCGTCCACGGCACCCCGGATCGGTGGTTGTCCCGCTGCACGAAGTTCAGCGACATCACGACGGCCAGCCCGACCACGACACCAACGGCCACCGGCAACAAGTGCAGGCCGGCGCTCCAGCAGCACTCCCACCGCCAACGGCACCATGGAGGCCAGCATCATCGCCGGCACCGCCCCGTACCGGGTCAGGGTGAGATCGAGGAACCGCTCCGGCTCGAAGTAGCTGTAGTAGCAGGTTGGCGTCATTGTTGAAGATGTATGACGAGCACCAGATCACCAGCGAACCGAGCACCAGAGTCAGCACCGTCAGCCGCACGATGGGCCGGCCGAACGCGAACGCGTACAGACCGAACAGCGTGAACACCAGCACCGCGACCAGGGTCACCCACCAGCCGATATGGCAAGATCAGCCACCCGGTCCACTGACCATTCCCGGTGAAGACCGACAGCGCGGCGTTCGCCCAGTAGCCCTCAGCGACCGACAGCGGCGGCGGCAGCCCGCCGGTCCTCGACCGCCCGGCGAGCAGGGTGCTCAGCACCTGCGCGGCCAACCCGGCGGCGTACCCATACACCACCGGCCGCACCGCGGGAACCTTCAGAAACCGCCAGACGGCCAGCGGCACGAACAGGATCGCCTGCGGCTCGGTGAGCGTCACGGCCAGCGCCAGCAGCACCATCAGAACGGATCCGACGCGGGAACGCGGCGTCGCCAGCAGCAGCCACGGCGTCAGATACAGCAGGTACCAGTGCACGTTCGCGACGTTGCCGAGGATCTCCATCCCGGCCAGCGGAGTCAGCACGACGATCAGCGCCAACCCGACCCGGGCAACCCACGCGGCGATCACGTCCCGGCTGAACACGAACACCAGGGCCGCCACCCCGCCGGTCACCACGCACGCGGCCGCGGTCGTCACGAACGCCCACGCACTGCACCGGCACGAACTCGACCACCAACCAGGTGATCCCCCGCGGCAGCAGGTGGAGGTACCCGCCGTACCCCTGGATCAGGGTGGCCGGGCCGGCGTCGTGCAGCCAGTCCGCGACGAACTGATGACCGTCCTCGGCCCAGAACGTGTCGCGGGCGGCGGCCGGCAACCGCAGCCAGGTCAGCGCCGAGGCGAGCACCCAGACGGCCAGCGCGGCCGGCCAGATCCGTCCGGTGACGGTTCCGGCGGGTGCCCGGCGAGCAGCCAGCGAGGACGAGCGGGCCATCGTCGTCCTCCCCACCTGCAGAAGCGACGGCGATCGCCGTCACGTTCCCACGAGCGTAGGAGGGCCGTTCAGTGCCGCCGTGGGCGGCACTATCGAAGGAGGCGTCAATCGCCGGCCGCGGTCTCGGACGAGACGGCCGATCCATTCGCCGCGATCCTCTTTGTGAAGTGGCTTCCGTTGGTTCCGTTCAGCGCTACACCGTTATTTGTGGAGAGCCCGCTCTGCAGGTAGCTCGGGTCGACCGCCGGACTGCCCGCCGCGGCCGCGGACTGCTCGGTCTTGTCGCCACCGACGACCGACTCCGCCGTCGCCCCCAACTGGTTGAAGAACCGCTCGCTGAACCCGAACAGCACCGCCACGCCCAGGATCGAGGCGGACACCGCCCCCTTGAAGTCCGGATTCGGCGGAATCAGGCTCTGCAGATTGGCAATGCCGACGCTTTGCAGCACCGCCAGCAGATGCAGACCACCCCACGCGACCAGGGCGCCGAGCAGCGGCGCCAGGAACAGCGGCACCCAGGACGCGCCGTACGCCGTTGGCCTGCCCTTGGCATACACCAGCCGCTGCAGCCGGCTCACCAGGCCGCCGAGGAATCCGGCCAGCAACACCGGACCGAAACCGGAGAAGAACAGCGTGATGACCGCGAGGTAGGAGACCAGGACCAGCCAGCCGGCCTTGCCGTAGAGGCTGACGAGCTGGTTGTAGGTGGAGTCGCGCGCATTGAACAGCTCGGCCAGCAATTGCGACAGTTCGGCCTCCCATTTGGCCCTTGAGGTTTTACTGGGCCGCGGCCCGTCCTTCGCGGACAGCGCCTGCAGCGCGACCCACTGCCGCTGCCAGGCACTCTGCCGGACCGCCGGCAGCTCGTCGATCTGGCCCATCGCCCTGGCGAACCGGGCAAACAGTGCCTCGTCGCTCAGCGTGAAGATCTCCAGGCGCTGCGCCTCGTGCAGCCGCACCCACCGGGCGATCTCGCTGGAGCCGACCCAATTGGCCGGGTTCACGATGTCCCACTTCGGATGCGTCGACTCCGGTGGTGCCAGCAGGCATTTCGCCAGCTGCCCGTGATCGCCGGTTCGCGCGGCCAGCCGACCCTGCAGGGCATCCTCGTGCGCCTGCAGCCACCGCAGGTTGGACAACCTGATGTACGAGGTGGCGGCGAACAGCACCAAGAGCAGGTACAGCGACAGGACGACAATTCCGATCCAGGTGGACTGGTCCATGTCCGACACCATTTCTTGGGGGAATTACGGTCTTGCGGGGATGACTTGTCGGAGCCACCGTTGGCCCGTCAGATACCTCGACAAATGAGCTCATTTGACTGATTCCTGAACGCTTGCGAGCAATCCCGCGAGACGGCGTCCAGATCTGAAAGTATGTGTTGAATACTGTGCCATTGCGGTGAGTAGGAGTGCCTTCGCCCCGAGCAATCAGGGGTATCAGCCGCTGTCGACAAATGAAGCCGTCGAAATCAACTGCGCACAAGGCATTTTGACCGTCGGGTCGCTCGACATTCCGGTCCCCGGTGGTGGTGCTGATCCTGCTGGTCATGACGATCGCGGCGCTGGCGGGCGCGGAGGTCACCAGGCAGCGCCGCGCCAGCCTTGACGACTGAGGCCGGCGTGGTCAACGGCTCAGTCCGACGGCTCGGTGTCCTTCTGTTCTTGGTAGATCCGGGCTTCCTGCTCCCGGGTCGCCATGCCGCCGTGGCCACCCTGTTCGGTGGGTCCTGGCCGCAGGTTCGGGGGTTCGTCCAGCTCGATCGACGGCTCGTCAGATGTCTCGCTCATGACCGAGTAGTGCCCACGGACACCGTCGATCAACCCTTAGCCGCCGGCATTCGTGATCGAGGTCGATCTCCGCCCGGTCGATCCACTCATGGGCCAGCGCGTCAGGTTGAAGAGGTGGCTCCCAGGGCGCGGCTCTCGATATGGATCTGCTGACCTCGCCGCCCGGCCACCGATAGGCCGAACAGCACGGACGCCCGCGGACCTGGCAGCAGCGTCAGGCACGGAGCGCGTGGCCCGCACGGGCAGGCACAGTGGATGGGGTGTTCAGCACCCTCGCCCCGGCCCGGCGGCGCCTCGTTCTCGCCGTGCTGGCGGTGCTCGCCGTCGTGGTCGTTGCACTGGTCGGGGTCGTCCTCGCCCAGCGCGCCGGCGATTCGGATCCGGCGGCCGTGGACCAGAACCAGCCGGGTCCGGTGCTCCTGGTCCCCGGGTACGGCGGATCGACCGGCTCGCTGCAGACGCTGGCCACCAGGCTCACCCAGGCCGGCCGGGACGCGACGGTCATCAACCTTCCCGGCGACGGGACCGGCGACCTCAACGCGGCCGCCGCGGTTCTCGGGACCGCGGCTGCTGACGCGATGGCCCGGACCGGAGCGCAGCAGCGTCGACGTGGTGGGCTATTCGGCCGGCGGCATCGTCGCGAGGCTGTGGGTCGCCGACGGCGGCGCGGACGTCACCCGGCGGGTGGTCATGCTCGGCTCCCCCAACCACGGCACGTCGCTGGCCGACCTGGCGGGCACGGTGTCGATCGACGCCTGCCCGGAGGCGTGCCGCCAGTTGGCCACCGACAGCGACGTCCTGCGCCGGCTCAACGCCCGTGACGAGACGCCGACCGGCCCGACCTGGGTGTCGATCTGGACCACCCAGGACCGGACGGTCACCCCGCCGGACACCGCGCGCCTCGACGGGGCGATCAACGTGCCGGTGCAGTCGGTGTGCGCGGACGCCACCGTCGGGCACAGCGACCTGCCCAGCACGCCGCTGGTCCAGGCGATGGTGCTCGCCGAGCTCGGCGCCGGCGACCCGGCGACCACTGACCGCCGCGGATTGCGTGCGCCTCCGGCAGGGCTGACCCGATCGGGCCACCTCATCGCCGATGTGCGCTCACGATCCAGGCGCGGGAGCCGAACCAGACACCATCGGCGGTCAACCGGGCGTCGAGCGCCTCTCGCAGCCGCTCGACGGTCCGGGTCGCGGCCGTCGGACCCAGCCGCTGGAGACTCTCGTTGGTGCAGGCGAAGCCGCGGATCCAGTCCAGGGCCGCGGCCACGTCGGGACCGTAGTAGACCGGTTCGTCGACGTCGGCGAAGGTGACCCCGGTGAATCCGGCCGCGTCCAGGATGTCCGACACGTGTCGCTGGTCGGCCAGCGAGAATGCATCCGGTGCCGCTGACGAACCGGCGACCCAGCCCGCTGCTTCTAGGCACTGACGGATGACGACGGCCCACTCGTTGAGCTCGCGGGCCTGCCAGACCATCATCACCAGCCGTCCGGCCGGCCGCAGCGCTCGGCCGATGTTGCCGAACGCGGCGACGGGGTCACCGAAGAACATCGTGCCGAACCTGCTCATCGCCACGTCGAAGTACTGCTGCTGGAAGCGATGAACCTGTGCGTCGGCGCGGGTGAAGGTGACGTTGCGCAGTCCCTCCGCGTCAGCCAGCTCGCGGGCGTGGTCGATCGCCGGCGCCGAGACATCCACGCCGAAAGCGCTGCCCGCCGACGCCGTCCGCGCGGCTTGCCTCGTCGTCTGCCCTGTGCCGCAACCGATGTCGAGGACGTGGTCGTGCTGTTGGACGTCTACGGCGCGACGCAGCACCTCGTTGTGCCGCCGTAACTCGGCGTCAAAATCAGTGGAGGTCGCCTGCTGGTCAGCTCGCATCGCAGTCCCTTCGCTGTGCAGTGAACGAAAGGCTGACCGTCCCGACGACGATTTCTCAGCGTTACTCAGCTGGTGATGTCCTTGGTGGTGAAGTTCGCCCACGCCCCGGCCAGCAGCACCCCGACGTACACGGCCTGCAGGCCGATCCCTCGCAGGATGTCGCGCCACAGGATCGGGTCCCGGAAGAAGTCGATGAACGAGAGCCAGTACCGGGTCGGCAGGTACGGCGCGATCGGCGACGCGGCGTCGAGCGTGAGCAGCAGCGATGACGCGATCAGCACCGCCAGCGCGCCCAGCGTGGCGCCGAGCGGCGAGTCGGTGAACGTCGAGAAGAACAACGCGAACGCCGCCACCCCGCACATCGACACCGTCACGTAGCCGATCGCCAGGATCGTCCGGACGACCAACTGCTGCGCGGTGAGCGTCGTCCCGGAGACGGACGTACCGGCCAGCGGCTGGGTCTCGAACAGCGTCACGCCCAACAGGTAGCCGACCGCGGCCACGATCAGCACCGTGACCAGCGCGAACGCCAGGACCGAGACCAGTTTGGCGACCAGCAGTCTCGTCCGGCCGGCCGGCCGGGCGAGCAGGTAGCGCAGGGTGCCGGCCTGCGCCTCGCCGGCGATCGAGTCGCCCGCGACGACGGCGATCGCGATCGGCAGGAACAGCGGCAGCACGATCGCCAGCGCGGCCAGCGGGAACAGCGCGCCGTTGGTCAGGACGGCCGACAGGAACGCCGGCCCGCGACCCGGCCGAGGTGCCAGATTCGTGACGGCCAGCAGCACCGCGACGATGATCGGCAGCGCGTTGAGCAGACCGATCGTCGCCCACGTCCGCCGCCGGCGGAACAGCTTGCGGAGCTCGACGGCGATCACGGCGCACTCCGGGCGACCCCGGCTGACGGCGCATCCACTGTGTCCATGGGTCGACTCCCGGCTCGCTCCGCTCCCTGCCCACGGCTCGCTCTGGCGTCGCTCCGCTCCTCGGCGCCTGGCGCGCCTGCGATGCTCACTCCCCCGCGCTCGCGGGCGCTCAGATGCCGCCTGCGATGCTCACTCACCTTCGTCTCCGTGCTCATGCGCGTCCACCCGGTCGGTGCTGGCGCCGGCCGCGGCCAGCACGACCGCCTCGAGCGTCGGGCGCTCGAGCGCCAGCCCGGTCACCGGCACCCCGGCGCCGACGAGACGGGCGTTGATCTCGGCCGGGTCGCCGCGTGATGACGATGCGGTCCCCGTCGATGGAGCTGACCCGGCCGTTCATCGTCGCCTGCACCCGGCCCGGGTCCGGCGAGTTCACGACGGTGCAGCCCGTCGGAGCGGTGAGCACGGCCAGTTGCTCCTGCAGCACCAGCCGGCCGCGATCGAGCACGCCCACCCGGGTGGCCATCTGCTCGACCTCGGCCAGCAGGTGGCTGGACAGGAAGACCGTCGTCCCGGCCGCGGTTCAGCTCCAGCAGCAGCTCGCGGACCTCCGCGATGCCCTGCGGGTCCAGGCCGTTCGTCGGCTCGTCCAGGACCAGCAACTCCGGACGGCGGAGCAACGCGCCGGCCAGCCCGAGCCGTTGCCGCATGCCCAGCGAGTAGGCCCGGACCGGTCGCTTGCCGACACCGGACAGGCCGACCTGCTCGAGGACCTCGTCGATCCGGTGCCGCCGGGTGCGCCGCGACGCCGCCGGGACCGGACGCGTCCAGCAACGCCAGGTTCTCCCGGCCGGACAGGTGCCCGTAGCGCGGCCGGGCCCTCGATCAGCGCGCCGACCCGCGGCAGCACCTGCCGCCCGGCCCGCGGCATCCGCTCGCCGAGCACGTCGACCTCACCGCTGGTGGCCAGCACCAGGCCGAGCAGCATCCGGACGGTGGTCGTCTTGCCGGAGCCGTTCGCGCCGAGGAAGCCGTAGACGTCGCCGGCCCGGACGTCGAGGTCGATGCCGTCGACGGCGCGCACCCGCCCGAAGTGTTTGGTCAGCCCGCGGGTGGCGATCACCGTCGTCATGAGGCTCCGCTCATCGTCTTGGTAGGGCGGCCAGCTCGCCGGCCGCCTGGGCCAGCGCGTCGAGGGTGACCGTGCCGACGATGACGGACTGCGGCCGCGTTCCCGCGACCAGCAGGATGCCGAGCGGACCGGCCGTCAGTCGGGTGCCAAGATCGTCGATGACGGCGTTCGGGTCCTGCGCGGCGGCGCTGCGGAGGTCGCCGGCGACGCCGCGGGGCAGCGGAACGACGGCGAGCACGGTGATGCCGCGGCCGTAGATCCCGATGGCCGGGGGCGCGCCCGCCAGGGTGCGGCGCGGCAACCCGGCCAGCGTGTCCGGCAGCGGCACCGGCGGCAATTCGCGGGCGGCGTTCTGCAGCACTCCGAGGGTGTCGCCCACCTCCCGGGACGCGCCGGGGGGTGGGGAGAAGGTGGTCACCCCGGGGCTGGGCGGGCTGACGTCCAGGTCGACGAAACGGGTGTCGAGCGCCGGGTTGCCGGCGCCCTTGCCGAACACCTGGACCCGCAGCGGCAGCCCGGTCTCGGCGTCGACGAAGATCTCGACGCGGTCCACCGACGAGGCGGCGGCGGCCGGCACCAGGCGCAGACCGAGGGCGTCGCGCCCGGCGATCCGGTCCGCGCCGATCCGGGACAGCTCCTCCGGTTCGGCTTCGGCGAGCAGCCGGCCGGCCAGGGTGTTCGGCAGCAGGTCGGGTGGCGCCGGCAGCGACAGCGGCGCATCGACGGTCCGGGTGGCCCGGTTGGCCTCGTACTCCCAGGTCCAGGTGCCGTCGGAGTCGCGGTAGAAGCCGGTCTCGCCGCCGGTGGACACCACATCGACCCGGTTGTCGGTGGCGCCGCGCCACCAGACCCGCATCTCGGTCCGGTCGCTGAACAGGTCGGCCAGCGAGCTGAGCTGGTCGGCGACGGGCAGCGCGAGCCCACCGGAGGATTCCGCGTACCCGGAGAACTGAACGTCAACGCTGGCGAGGGCGGCCGCGCGCAGCTCGGCGGCGGACCGGTTGTCGTCCGCCGCCGGCCACGCCCCGACCAGCGCGGGCAGCGCCGCCAGGACCGCGACGAGGATGCCCACGAGGGCCCACCGCCGTGCGGCACCGTTCCCTCGTGCCATAGGGCCCACGGTACGTAAGGCCGCCGGTCGCTCGGTCCAGTTGATGGTGACCGGCCGGGTCGAGGCTCCGGTTGCCGACCGCTCGTCCGCGCAGAGCCTCTCGGACGTCCGTCACCTGCGCGACACCGGCGGCCGGGTCGTGCACATGGGCGGCGTCGCCGGCGAGGACCCCCCCGGGTTAGCACCCCTGGTCGAAGGCTTGTCGTGCTGGCACACTCATCGCCGACGGCGTGAGCACCGGCGGCGGGAGGGCGATGACCTCAGACCAGGCATCCAGGCCGCTGATCACCGTCAAACAGTCGATCCCGCCGGTTCGGCCCGGTGCGGTTGCCCGTCCCAGGCTGGAGCAGCGGCTCCGGGACGCCCGATACGGGCTGACGATCGTGGTGGCGCCGGCCGGCTGGGGGAAGACCAGTCTGCTCAGTTCCTGGGCCGCCCATCCGGGCGACGGCGTCCGGGTCGCGTGGGTGTCGCTGGACGACACCGACGACGAGCCGACCAGGTTCTGGCGTTATGCGCTCACCGCGCTGCGCGGGGTGAGTGACGACATCAGCGCCGGCTGTCTCGACGCCCTCCGCGTCTCGGGTGCAGCGCCGGTGGACCTGGCCCTGCCGATCCTGCTGAACGAACTGGCGGAATCCTCGACGCCACATGTGTTGGTGCTGGACGACTATCACGTGCTGACCGACCGGCGGATCCACGAGAGCGTCGAATTCCTGGTTTCCTATCTGCCTGCCTCGCTGCGACTGGTGGTGGCCGGCCGGTTCGATCCTCCGTTGCCGATCGCCAGGATGCGGGCCAGGGGCACCCTCAACGAACTTCGCGCGGCGGATCTCGCGCTGTCCCTCGACGAATCGGCCGCGTTGGTGTCAGCGGTCTCCGGAGCCGATGTCGACGTTGTCGACGCCACCGAGGTGTGGGAGCGAACCGAAGGTTGGGCGGCCGGCCTGCAATTGGCCGGGCTCGCGATGCGGAGCAACCCCCGTTCGTCGACCGCGCCGTCAAGTGGTGGTCGGGGCGGCGCTTCCCGGAGCGATGGCTTCCGGGCCGACAACCGGCATCTCCTGGACTATTTCACCGCTGAGGTGTTGCCCGCGGTCACTCCGGCGCAACGCGACCTGCTGGTGCGGGCGGCGCCGCTGGAGCGACTCTGCGGGTCACTGTGCGACGAGGCATTGCAGGTGACCGGGTCCGCTGAGGTGTTGTCCGCGCTCGATCGGGCCGATCTGTTCCTGGTCGCGCTGGACGCCGAGCACGAGTGGTTCCGCTGCCATCACCTGTTCCGGGACGTGCTGCTGCGGGAACCCGAGGCACGGTCGGGGACCGCGACCAACGACGTCCTGCGCCGAGCCGCCGGTTGGTTCGAGCGGCATGATCGCGTCGACGAGGCGGTCCGCCTGCTGATCCGGGCGGGCGATCCGGCCGCGGCGACGGCGCTGTTGGGGTCGTCCCAGCAGTGGTTCATGGAGCGCGGCGCGACAGCGACCAATCTGATGCTGGGCGAGATGTTGCCCAAGGAGAGTGTCGAACCCCAACTGGCGACCATGATGGCCTACGCGGCCGCCACCAGTGGTCGTCTCGACCGGGTGACCTACTGGTTGGACATCTGCGATGAGCAGATCACTCCCGAGACCGTCGTGCAGGGTTGGCGGAGCCCACGGGCGGCAGCCCTGATGATGCGTGCGGTGGTGGGCCTGCCGGACACCGAATCGGCCCGAGCGGTCGAGATGTGCCGACGCGCCGTCGAACTGGAAACCGAGGACGGCGCCGGTTATGGGATAGCCATGGGCGCGCTGGGCAGCGCACTGGCGCGGAACGCGGATTTCGCCGAAGCCGCGGAGATCCTGACCGGTACCTGGAAGCGGCGGAACCTCATCAACTGGACAGCCGGTGTCGTCCTGCAGATCGGTGGCAACCTGGGTCTGAGCCTGCTGCAACTGGGCCGGACCGCTGACCTGAACGCCTTTCTCGCCGAGGCCGTCCCGCTTGCCGATGGGGCCGAACGAGGCTGGGGCGATGCCGCCGGACCGGTGGTGGCCATGGTGCGACTGGTGCAGGGCCGCAACGTCTATCAGCAGGGCGACGTCACCCGGGCCCGGGAGTTGTTGGCTCGGGTGGTGATTCTTGCCGAGCGGGCCGCGTTGCCGACGTCGCTGCTGCTGGCGCTGGTCTTCCTGGCTGACGCCGAGCTCGGCTGCGGTGATCGAGCCGCCGCGCGAGCCGCCCTGGCCCGAGCGCGGGAGAATGCCGACGACGAACCGGTAACGCCCTTCGGGATGCAACTGTTGGAGGAGGCGCAGGCTCGGATCGGTCGGGCGGCCGTCAAGTCGGCCCGCAGGAGCGGCGCGTTGATCGAAGAACTCACCGATCGTGAACTATCGATACTGCGGGTCCTGCCGGGCACCGCGAGCCAGCGCGAGATCGGCGCGGCGATGTTCCTGTCGGTGAACACGGTCAAGGCCTACAACAAGAGCCTGTACCGCAAGCTCGGTGTCGCCTCCCGGCAGGAGGCCGTCAGCGCAGCAAGGGATCTCGGCCTGATCTGACGTTCGGCGGTCCGACGTTCGTCGTCGATGGCACGAGAGTCCACTCGGCGGGGGTGTCGGGGCACCACCCCTCGGCCGAACTACCCTGGTAGGACCGCTCTGGGACCGCACTGAACAACCGGCTCCTGCGTCGCCAGGTTGCCTCAGCGCTGTCCTCTGTATGGAATGGCGGCCCCTCCTTCGTCGGGTCCGACTACCCCCCGGGTACCTCTCGTCGTGGGGTGGTGTGTCGTCACCCCGGTCGGCTCGATGCTCGTGCACGGCTACGGAAAGGCCGCATGCCAACCAACCTCTGGAGCGCGAGAAGATCATGACGACAATTCACAACGGCCAGAACGGGGCTTCGTCGAAGGCCGTCGATGCTGGTCCGCAGCAACAGGTCCGCTCGGCCGCCGGATGGGTGCGGTTCCTCATCGGGGTCGCGGTGCTGGTGGGGCTGCTGCTGGGCATCTCCGAGTTCGACGCGACCGGCCGGTTCGGCCTGGTGATCCTCGCGGTGGTGCTACCCGTCGCCGTCGCGGTGGAACGGTTGCTGTACGGAGTACGCACCCGGGATGCGCTCCGACTCCTCGGCTTTGGTCGGCCGGGTGGGCGCGCTCTGCTGGCGGCCGGGGTGATCGGGTTGCTGTTGATGCTGGTGTATCCGATGGCCGCCGCCATCACCGGTTCGACGTTCGGTCTGCGCCCGGACTGGCCGTGGCTGTTGATCGGGCTCTTCGCGTTTCACGGGTTGGCGGAGGAGTTGGTGTGGCGGGGTTACAGCTACCGGCGGCTGCGGCAGGGCCGGTCGTTCGGGCGTGCCGTGCTGTGGACGATGCCGCTGTTGGCGGCGGCCCACGTGCCGATTCTGATCACCTCGGGTCCCATTGTCGGAACGGCGGCGCTGACCGTTGCGGCCGTCACCTCGATCCCGTTGGCCTACCTGTTCGATACCGGACGTTCCACCATCTGGGCCCCCGCGGTGGTGCACACCGCGATCGACAGTTTCAAACTCGTCGTGGTTCCGGCGGCGGCGGTGACCACGTTCTCGCTGACGCTCTCAGCTTTCAGCATTCTGGTGCCGTTGCTTGTTCTGCTCGTTCCTCGGAGGTTCTTCGTGTCCTCGCGCGACGGTGGTACCGCCGATCGCTGGTGGCGCGCGCTGCGCCGGCCGGTCTGCGCACTGGTGGCCGTCGGTGTGCTGATCGCGCTCGCGTTCGCGCTGGACACCGGATCGGCCACCGACCGGGACCTGGCCCTCATCGTCGGAGCGCCGACCCTGTTCGTGCTGCTGCCGCTGGCGGTCGGCTACCTCGTGGTCGCGGCCGTGCGGTTCGGCCGTCGCGATCGGCGCAGCGAGGCTGCCGGCACTGACCTGGAACCTGGCCGTGGTGCCGCAAAATGACCCGGTGATCTCGACCGAGCTGCGCCAGGTGGACTACCACGACACCGACGCCCAGTTGCTGATCGACGAGGTGCAACAGGAATACGTCCGCCGCTACGGCGGACCGGACAGCACCCCGGTGGACCGCCAGGAGTTCTCCCCGCCGAACGGGCACTTCGTCGTGCTGTACGAGGCCGGCCGACCGGTCGCGATGGGCGGATGGCGGTTCACCGAGGACGCCCGCGCCGCGCTCGGCGAGCCGGACCGGGTGGTGGAGCTGAAGCGGATGTACGTCATCCCCGCCAGCCGCGGCCGCGGCCACGCGCGGACCGTGCTGGCTCACCTGGAGCAGACCGCCGCGCGGGCCGGGGCCGGCCGGATCGTGCTGGAGACCGGCGCCATGCAGCCCGAGGCCGTGGCGCTCTACCTCTCGACCGGCTACGAGCCGGTCCCCGCGTTCGGCCACTACGCCGACAGTGAGCACTCGATCCACCTCGGGAAGCGGCTCTCGCCCCTCTCGTGACGGCCGCCCTCCGCACTCCCTCCGCGCGGAACAAAAAGTTGCTGGGCGCAACCGGATGTTCCGCACAGAGCGTCCGCGCCCGGTCCGGGGGCGCCCTCCGCGGCCCGCCCGGCGCAACCGTAGCGAGACCCACCCGGGGGAATTACACACTCAGGCCGAAGGCTAGTCCCGCTCCCCCAACGTCAACTCGACCCCACCGGACATCGCGGCGGCGGCGTTGTAGATGAACGCGGCGACGGTGGCCAGCGCGGTGAACAGCACGATGTTGATCGCGCCGATCACGGCGGTCACCAGGAACACCCGCACCGGGGTGATCAGGTCCGTCTGGCCGGCGGACGCGGCGTCCGGCGACGAGGTCAGCGTGGAGAAGGTGTCGTTGATCTTCGACCAGACGTCCATCGACGCCGAGCGTCAGTACAGGATCCCGATCGCGATCATCCAGACGAAGAACATCACGATCGCCACGATCAGGCTGATCTTCAGCACCGTCCACGGGTCGACCCGCTTGAGCTGCAGCGATGCCAGCCGCGGCGGCCGCCGGGGCGCCTTGGTCCGGCGCGCGTTGTCCGCGCTGGGCCTGGGCGGCGGGCCGGCCGGGCCGGTCGGCCGGGCCGGCGTGGCCGACCCGACATGCTGCGGGGAGGCCATCGGCGTGGCCACCCCCGGCTTGGTACCGGACCCGGAGCCGGAGCCCTCGGGAGCCGACGACGTGGTCGAGCCGGACCCGGACGTCGCCGTCACGAGGACACCCCGCCGTCAGCGGCCGGGCCCTCGGCACCGGGACCGGCCGGAGCCGGGCCGGCAGTGCCGTCAACCGGGTCGGCGTCGGCGTTCCGGGCGATCGCCACCAGGCTGTCGCCCTCGGACAGGTTCATCAGCCGCACTCCCATGGTCTGCCGCTTGGCCTTGCGGACCTCCCTGGCCAGGGTCCGGATGACCCCGCCGCTGGAGGTGATGGCGTACACCTCAGTGTCCATCTCGACAATCAGTGCGCCCACCAGCTTGCCACGCCGGCGGTCGTACTGGATCGTCAGAACACCCTTGCCGCCCCGGCCCTGGATCGGGTACTCCTCCATATCGGTGCGCTTGGCGTACCCGCGCTCGGTCGCGACCAGCACCTGGGCACCTGGTTGCACCACGTCCATGGACAGCAATTCGTCGCCGGCGTTGAACCGCATGCCGAGCACCCCGGACGTCGCCCGGCCCATCGGCCGCAGCGCCTCGTCGGTGGCGTGGAACCGGATCGACTGGCCCTCGGC
Source organism: uncultured Actinomycetota bacterium (assembly GCA_963695045.1). Taxonomy (GTDB): domain Bacteria; phylum Actinomycetota; class Actinomycetes; order Mycobacteriales; family Nakamurellaceae; genus Nakamurella. The sequence continues at coordinate 1,490,992 of CAVOFW010000006.1, read as the reverse complement.
CGAGATCAGCAGCAGGTCCTCGGCCGCGCCGCAGAGCACCGCGCCGACCAGCTCGTCGTCGTCCCGCAGGTTGATCGCCACGATCCCGCCGGACCGGTTCGAGTCGAACGCGGTCAGCTCGCTCTTCTTGACCAGCCCGCCCTTGGTGGCCAGCACCAGGTACGGGCGCCACGTCGTACCCGGAGATCTGGATCACCTGGGCGATCTTCTCGTCCGGCTGGAAGGCCAGCAGGTTGGCCACGTGCTGGCCGCGGGCCGTGCGGTTCGCCTCCGGCAGCTCGTAGGCCTTGGCCCGGTACACCCGGCCCTTGTTGGTGAAGAACAGGATCCAGTCGTGGGTGGAGCAGACGAAGAAGTGCGCCACGATGTCGTCCTGCTTCAGCGCCGCGCCCTGCACGCCCTTGCCGCCGCGCCGCTGCGCCCGGTACAGGTCGGTCTTGGTGCGCTTGGCGTAGCCGGTCCGGGTGATGGTGACCACCACGTCCTCGACGGCGATCAGGTCCTCCATGGACACGTCGCCGTCGTAGGGCACGATCCGGGTCCGCCGGTCGTCGCCGTACTTGGTCGACCGACCTCGGTGAGCTCGTCCTTGACGATCTGCCGCTTGCGCTCCGTCGTCGGCCAGGATGTCCTGCAGGTCGGCGATGACCAGCTCGATGGCGGCCAGCTCGTCGATGATCTTCTGCCGTTCCAGGGCGGCCAGCCGGCGCAGCTGCATGTCCAGGATCGCGGTGGCCTGGATCTCGTCGACGTCCAGCAGCGCCATCAGGCCGGCCTTGGATTCCTCCGCGGACGGCGACCGGCGGATCAGCGCGATCACCTCGTCCAGCATGTCCAGCGCCTTGACCAGCCGCGCAGGATGTGCGCCCGCTTCTCGGCCTCGTCCAACCGGTACTGGGTGCGCCGGACGATGACGTCGATCTGGTGCGCCACGTAGTAGCTGATCATCTGGTCGAGCCGCAGCGTGCGCGGCACCCCGTCGACGATCGAGAGCATGTTGGCGCCGAAGCTGGTCTGCAGCGAGGTGTGCTTGAACAGGTTCGCCAGCACCACCTTCGCCACCGCGTCGCGCTTCATGGTGATGACGATCCGCATGCCGATCCGGTCGGACGATTCGTCGGCGATGTCGGCGATGCCGGCGATCCGGCCGTCCTTGTGCAGCTGCGCGATCGATTCCACCAGGTTGTCCGGGTTCACCTGGTACGGCAGTTCGGTGACCACCAGGATGGTGCGGCCCTTGGCGTCCTCCTCGATGTCCACCACGGACCGCATCCGGATCGAGCCGCGGCCGGTGCGGTAGGCGTCGGAAATCCCGTCGCTGCCGACGATCAACGCCCCGGTCGGGAAGTCCGGGCCGTGCACCCGCTCCATCGCGGCGGCCAGCAATTCCTCGGCGGTGGCGTCGGGATTGTCCAGCGACCAGATGACGGCGGCCGCCACCTCCCGCAGGTTGTGCGGCGGAATGTTGGTGGCCATGCCGACCGCGATGCCCGACGACCCGTTGACCAGCAGGTTCGGAATCCGGGACGGCAGGACCGTCGGTTCCGTCGTCTTGTTGTCGTAGTTCGGGATCCGGTCGACGGTGTTCTCGTCGATCCCGGCCAGCATCAGCATGGCCAGCGGGGTCAGCCGGCACTCGGTGTACCGCATGGCGGCGGGCGGGTCGTTGCCCATCGAGCCGAAGTTGCCCTGCCCGTCGATCATCGGGTAGCGCAGCGACCAGGGCTGCGCCATCCGGACGACGGTGTCGTAGATCGAGGAGTCGCCGTGCGGGTGGTAGTTGCCCATCACGTCGCCGACCACCCGGGACGACTTCACCGTGCTGCGGTCCGGCCGGAAGCCCGAGTCGTACATCCCGTACAGCACCCGCCGGTGCACCGGCTTCAGCCCGTCACGCACGTCCGGCAGCGCCCGGGACACGATGACGCTCATCGCGTAGTCGATGAACGACCGCTGCATTTCGTGCTGAATATCGACCGGCTCGGTGCGGTCGTGTTCGGGTGGGGTGGGACCTGTCACGTCAAGGGACCTTCCGTGTCACATTTCCGTCACGTTTGACGGGCCGGAATCTCCTCCGGTCACCTGGGAGAGTGACCGGAAAAGATATCCACATGTGGATAATTACTGGGGACAGCTTTTTGACGGGGCAAACGGACGAGTGAAAACCTCATCCGAGTGTGACCCAACTCTCATTTGTCTCTTGCCCTGCCGAATACTAGAAGTCAAGGAACCGAACGTCTTTCGCGTTCCGGGTGATGAACGCCCGGCGCGCCTCGACGTCCTCGCCCATCAGCACCGAGAACAGCTCGTCGGCGGTGGCCGCATCCTCCAGCGTGACCTGCAGCAGCAGCCGGTGGGTGGGGTCCATCGTGGTCTCCCACAGCTCCTTGGCGTTCATCTCGCCCAGGCCCTTGTAGCGCTGGATGCCCTCGTCCTTGACCAGCCGGCGGCCGGCCCGCTCGCCCTCGGCGATCAACCCGTCCCGCTCCCGGTCGGAGTAGGCGAACTCCTGCGCGCCCTTCGTCCACTTGAGCTTGTACAGCGGCGGCTGCGCCAGGTACACGTGCCCGGCCTCGATCAGCGGCCGCATGAACCGGAACAGCAGCGTCAGCAGCAGCGTGCGGATGTGCTGGCCGTCGACGTCGGCATCGGCCATCAAAACGATCTTGTGATAGCGCAGCTTGGTCAGGTCGAACTCGTCGTGGATGCCGGTGCCGAGTGCGGTGATCAGCGACTGCACCTCGGTGTTGCGCAGCACCCGGTCGATCCGGGCCTTCTCCACGTTGATGATCTTGCCGCGGATCGGCAGGATCGCCTGGGTCATCGAATCGCGCCCGGCGCCGGCGCTGCCGCCGGCCGAGTCGCCCTCCACGATGTACAGCTCGGACTTGCTCGGATCGGTTGACCGGCAATCCTTCAGCTTGCCCGGCAGCCCACCGATCTCCAGCGCACCCTTGCGGCGCACCAGATCTCGTGCCTTCCGCGCCGCGGCCCGCGCCTGCGACGACGAGACCGCCTTGCTGATAATGGTTTTGGCCTCACCGGGATTGCGCTCGAACCAGTCGGCGATCCACTCGTTGCAGGCGATCTGCACGAAGGACTTCGCCTCGGTGTTGCCCAGCTTGCCCTTGGTCTGGCCCTCGAACTGCGGCTCGCGGAGCCGGATCGAGATGATCGCGGCCAGCCCCTCCCGGACGTCGTCGCCGGACAGCGACGGGTCGTTCTCCTTGAGCAGCTTCTTCTCCTTGGCGTACTTGTTGACCACCGAGGTCAACGACGCCCGGAACCCCTCTTCGTGGGTGCCGCCCTCGTGCGTGTTGATGGTGTTGGCGAAGGAGTGCACCGACTCGTTGTAGGAGGAGTTCCACTGCATCGCGATCTCCACCTCCATCGTCTCGCCCTTCACCTCGAACCCGATGATCGACGGGTGGATCGGATCCTTGGTGTGGTTGAGGTGCTTGATGTAATCGACCAGACCGCCCGGGTAATGGAAGGTCCGCTCCAACGGCTTGAACGGCTTGCCGGCCAGTTCCTCGTCGCCGACCGGGGCGGCCGCGGAGCCGATCTCGGCGAGCTCGATGAGCTCGGATTCCTTTTGCCGTTCGTCCCGCAGGGTGATGGTCAGGCCCTTGTTCAGGAAGGCCATTTCCTGCAGCCGGCGGGAAACCGTTTCCACGTTGTATTCGGTGGTCTCGAAAATGCCGCCGTCGGCCCAATAGGTGATGATGGTGCCGGTCCTGCTGCTGGGCCCGATTTCGTGCAGCGGGGTGGGCTTGGCGTAGTTGTAGGTCTGCTCGTACGCCCGGCCGTCCCGGTGGATCTCCACGTCGAGCCGCCTGGACAGCGCGTTCACCACCGAGATGCCGACGCCGTGCAGGCCGCCGGAGACGGCGTACGAGTCGGAATCGAACTTGCCGCCGGCGTGCAGGATCGTCATGACGACCTCGACGGTGGGCTTGCGCTCCTTCGGGTGCATCTCGGTGGGGATGCCGCGGCCGTTGTCGTCGACCGTCACGCCGCCGTCGGCCCGCAGGGTCACGATCACGGTGTCGGCGTAGCCGGCCATCGCCTCGTCCACCGAGTTGTCGACGACCTCCCACACCAGGTGGTGCAGGCCGCGCTCGCCGGTGGAACCGATATACATGCTGGGTCGCTTCCGGACGGCGTCCAGGCCCTCCAGCACGGTGATCGAGGACGCGCCGTATGCATTCTTTGCTGTTGCCACGTGTCTTCTCGTCGCTCCTGTTTCCGCTCGCCTGAACGTCAACTCAACTGCCCGGCCGCCGGACTCGCCGGCCATCGGGCGTCCGGCCCCGGATGATTCCCGGGGAGGGCGGCTCGGTCGGCCCGCGTGCAGCGATCGGGGGCGCCGCTCGCAGCGAGCCGCCCAGAGCGGCCGGCGACTGCTGCTGCCGGCACATCACGTGACCAGATCGACAGATATGCTCGATCCGTCTGCGGACATCTCAGGGCCCATTGCGGACGAAACCCTCCCGAGTCTACCGGTTGCTGCGCCGTGAGGGGGCCAATGCAGGGCCCTGTGGATGCCGTGGCGTGGCCAGCGGATCGTGCCGATAGTGACGGGCCGTTGCCCGCCCCCTCCGGACCGCACCGGGGCCCTCACGGCGGCCGTTTCGGCGGGCGTTCGACCCGGGTCTCGACGCGGTTGGGCCGGCCACCGAAGCCAGGCGATTCGCCCGTCGACGGGTCCGGGCGCGGTCGATGTATCAGCGGCCGGCGCCCGCTGCTCTGTGGTCCGGGCATCGTCGCCCTGCTGGCTGGGGGCCGCAACGGGCGAAACCTCGCAATTTGCCGCCCATCCGGCCGGAGCGCCTTCCGCGTCGCGCCGTCGTCACCCAGTACACATGCTCTGACGCCCGATCTGTGTGTCAGCGCCCATCGGGTGGGGAAAAGAACGTTGCAGGAAAGGATGTCGCATCGGATGGACACACCAGTGAGCACCTACGAACCGATGTCGGCGGCCACCCTGGCTCCGGCGCCACATCCGGACGCCGTCCGCAGCGCGGCCCTGCACCACGCCGTGCGCCGGGATCTGCGCCGGCTCGAGCGGGTGCTGGACGAACCGGTGACCGCGGTCCGACGGCAGGCCATCATCGGGCACCTTGGCTTTGTGCTGGACGAACTCGCCGCGCAGCACCGGCTGCTGGACCTGTCGATCTGGCCGGCCGCCGCTGCTGCAGCGGCCGGACCTCGCCGACCTCGCCGACCGGGTCCGGAGCTCGCATGACGACCTGGTGCCGGCCACGGTGATGGTCCGGAACGCCACCCAGGGCTGGTCCCGATCGGCCACCGCACGCGGCTCCGTGCTGTCCGCCGTGCGGGAGCTGAACGGCCGGATCGGGCCCGTCATCGACCAGGACGCCGAACTGCTCCCGCTCGCCGTGCGCGACGCTGGCGGCCGTACCGGCCGGCCGGCCGAGGTGCAGCGGCGTCGGCGCCGCGGTTGGCGAGCCCGACCCGGCTGGCCCGCCGGACCTTCTGGCTGCACTGATGGACCTGTCGATCTGGCCGGCCGCCGTGTTGCAGCGGCCGGACCTCGCCGACCTCGCCGATCGGGTCAGGAGCTCGCATGACGACCTGGTGCCGGCCACGGTGATGGTCCGGAACGCCACCCAGGGGTGGTCCCGGTCGGCCACCGCACGCGGTTCTGTGCTGTCCGCCGTGCGGGAGTTGAACGGCCGGATCGGGCCGGTCGTCGACCAGGACGCCGAACTGCTCCCACTCGCCCTGGCAGCGCGGGTGGCCGAGCCGGCCGGACCGGCCGACGTGCAGCGGCGTCGGGCGCCGCGGTTGGCCAGCCCGACCCGACTGGCCCGCCGCACCTTCTGGTTGCTGGACGATCTGGACGCCCGGCAGGCCGCGCTGCTGCTGCAGCGGATGCCGCCGGCCGGCATGTGGATCCTGCGGAACGGCTTCAGCGGCGGCTACAACCGCAGCAGCTACCTGATGTGGGTCGGCGGCGGGACCGGTCCGGCTGTGTGAGCGAGCCGCTCACCCGTAGGTGTCCCGCGGCCCGCGACCCGAGACGTGCCGGTAGCCGAACTTCCAGGACGGGCCGGCCGGGCCACGGGCCCGGATCCGCAGCACAGTACGGTCCCCCACCTCGGCGTTGATCTTCCGGAGCAACTGCGGCGCCAGCATCCGGATCTGGGTGGCCCAGGCGGTGGACTCCGCCTCCACCAGCAACTCGCCGTCGACCAGCGTCACCGGCGAGCAGTGATCCGCGACCTCGGGGCCGACGATCTTCTCCCAGCGCGCGAACAGCGTCGCCTTCTTCAGGTCAGCGCCGGCGCCCGCGCTGGCGATCCAGGTCCGCAGCGTCGCGCCCAGCGGTTGCGGGTCGCGCTGGTCCGGCCCCGACCCCGACCAGCGGCGGCGGCGCAGGTTGCCGGCCCCGCCCCGGCTCGCCGCGGGTGTCCGGCCGGCCGCCTTGCGCCTGGCCGCGGTGCTGGCCCTGGCCGCCGCCAGGGCCTCCCGGGCGAGGTCGGCGCCGCGCGGCGCACCCCCGGACGGGGAGTTCGGCAACTCCGTTGCTGCCGGCGGCGCCGGCTCGCCCGCACCAGATCGCGGCGTCTCGGATCGCTGCGTCGCCGACCGACGAGCAGGCGTCCGGCGCTCCGGCTTCCCGGTCGGGGACACCTCGTCATCCATGCCGGTCATTGTCGTGCACCGGCGGCACCGTCACCGCGCGTGGGGGCGGCTGCGCCGACCGGCCGGGGTGCCCGACAATGACCCTCATTGATCCGACCTGCGGCGGACGCGAGAGGACCGGGAATGGGCATCGTCATCGGGTTCATCCCGTGGATCGTGTACTGGATCCTGGTCGGCAACATCCCCTTCACCACCGCCGTGACGATCGCCTTCGGCATCACGCTGCTCATCCAGCTGATCCTGCGGGTGCGTCATCAGCCCATTCACACGTTGGACGTCGGCAACCTGATCGTCTTCGCCATCCTGACGCTGGCCGCCTACCTGGTGCCAGACAACGTGCTGGAGCGCTGGCTGCAGCCGCTGAGCAGTCTTGGCCTGTTCCTCATCGCCCTGGTCGGCCTGCTGATCGGCCGCCCGTTCGTCCGGGAATACGCCGTCGAATCGGTGGACGCGGACACCGCCAAGACCCAGGGCTTCCGGACGATCACCACCGCGATGACCTGGATGTGGGTCATCGCGTTCGGCCTGATGTTCGTCTCGGCGATGATTCCGCCCCTCGTCGACGGCGCGGCGACCATCCGGGACATGGACAACACCCTGTCGATCATTTGCTACTGGGTGATTCCGTACACCGTGCTGGGGATCGCGGGCGCGGTCTCCGCGACCTTCCCGCCCTGGTTCGACAAGCGATCCGCCGAGATCGACAAGCGAACCGCGGTGGCGCCGGCGGTCGCCGCCCAACCCGTGCCGCCACCGGACCTCGCCGCCGGCGGGCTGACCATCGACGCACCCGCCGACAGCCGGCTCGACGAGCCGTTCGCGCTGATCGTGACCGGCGGTAAGGCCGGATCCACGGTCGAGGTGACCACCTCCGGGAACGACCTGTTCGGCCGGTCGTGGCGGTCGCGCGCCGCGTTCACCGTGCCGACGAACGGCATCGTCGACCTCTCGATGGTCGCGCCGCACGGCATCGACGGCCAGGATCCCGACTGGCTGGCGGCGGATGGCACGGCCCCGATCTGGGCGATGCGATTCGAGGACGAGGGCAAGACCCCGGAGATGTTCGTGCCGCCGACCGAGCCGTGGCGGCTGACGGTCGACGCGCGCGGCATCGGACACGTCGCCTCGACCGACAGCGGCGCCGCCAGCAGCCCGGTGTCCGGCCGGCGGACCGTGCTGCGCCGGATGGGTGCCGCGAGTCTGCGCTTCGAACCGGCCGACGCCGGCGACCTGCCCGGGATGTTGATCCTGCCCAGTGGGGAGGCGCCGGCGTCCGGATGGCCGGGAGTTGCCTGCTTCGGCGGGTCGGAGGGCGGCTTCGAGTCTCAGCTGTCCAACGCCGCGGTGCTGGCCTCCCGGGGCTTCGCCGCGTATGCGGCACCCTGGATCTCCGAGGCCGACGCGGCCGTCAACATCTCCGAGGTGCCGCTGGAAAGATTCGCCGCGGCGCTGTCGGTGCTGGCCGATCATTCTGCGGTGGACGGCAGCGCGCTGTCGGCGATGGCCATCTCCCGCGGGGCCGAGGGACTGCTGGCCGCGACCAGCCGTCGCCTCGGCCCGCCGTTGCGGGCGTTGGTGCTGCTCAGCCCGAGCGCCGTGGCCTGGCAGGCGCTCGGTTCGTCCGGTGAGGTGCCCGACACCGCCTCCTGGACCGTCGACGGGCGGCCGGTGCCGTGGGTGCCGCTGGCCAGCGGGGTGCTGATGCGGCAGATCGTCCGCAACGCCTGGACGGTGGGTCGGGACATCGCCCACCAGCGACCGACCCTGCTCCGGTTGCGCCCCGCGTACGAGAACTCCCTGGTGGCGTCGGGTCTCCTGGCCAAGCGGGGCGACCCTGGGGTGCTGTCCGTTGGTGCGAGGGATGGCCAGGCCGCCGACATACCGGCCGCCGGGTTGCCGGCTCTGGGTTGCCGGCTCTGGGTTGCCGGCCGCCGGTGCAGCTGCGACCGCCGGTACGGCTGCCGCGGCCGGCCTCGTGACGTCCGGTGCCGTGCTGGACGCCACCAAGGTCGCCTGCCCGCTGCTGATGCTGGTCGGCCGGGACGACGAGTTGTGGCCGTCGGAGCCGATGGCCCGGCTGCTTGGCGACACAGCGGGCCGCGGCCGGGATGGACCGGGTGGATCAACTGCAGGCCTACGACGCGGCCGGCCACCTGATCCGCCTGGGGCTGCTGCCCACCGACGCGCCATGGACCAACGGCATCGCGTTCGGTGGCTCACGGGAAGGCCTGGCCGCCGCCCAGGCGGACGCCACCACCCGGGTGGTCGAGTTCCTGAAATCCTGGGTGGGCACGGCGGCCGCGCGGCGTTGAGGCTCACCGGTCAGGGTTGCGGAGTCGTCCCGTCGGGGGCGATGCCGTCCGGAGTGACCAGCAGCCGGACCCCGCCGAGCGCGGCCGGCACATCCGCCGGCACCGCCGCGGTGATCAGCACCTGATCGGCGCCCGCGACCAGCCCGGCGAGCCGGTCCCTCCGGGTGACGTCCAGCTCCGCGAAGACGTCGTCCAGGACCAGCACCGGATCCACTCCATCGGTCCTGAGCAGGGCGAACGCGCCCAGCCGAAGGCCCAGCGCGAACGACCACGACTCGCCGTGTGAGGCGTAACCCTTCGCCGGTCCGCCGCCGAGCAGCAGCTCCAGATCGTCACGGTGCGGTCCGATCAGGGAGATGCCGCGGTCCAGCTCGTTCCGCCGGACCCGCAGCAGTTCGGCCAGCATCGCGGCGTGCAGGGCGGCGGCCTCGGGCACCAGCTCCGGCCCGGCACCGTCCCATTCCCCAGCCGGCACGTCACGATCAAGCAGGTCACGATCAGGCAGGGGAATCGTCGAGCGGTACGCGAGGTCCACCACCTGGTCGCTACCTGCGATGTCGGCGTACGCGGCCGCGACGTGCGGCCGCAGCGCGGCGACCAGCGCCAGCCTGGCCTGCACCAGTTCCGCGCCCGCGGCCGCGAGGTGCTCGTCCCACACGTCGAGCGTCGTCAGGTCACCGCCGGACCGGCGGGCGGCCCCGGCCGTCTTCAGCAGCGCGTTGCGCTGCTTGAGCACCCGGTCGTAGTCGGCCCGCACCCCGGCCAGTCGGGGGGCCCGCATGACCAGCACCTCGTCCAGGAACTTGCGCCGTTCGGTGGGATCGCCGCGCACCAGCGCCAGGTCCTCGGGAGCGAACAGCACGGTCCGCAACACCCCGAGAATGTCCCGGGCCCTGGTCAACGGTGCCCGGTTGATCCGCGCCCGGTTGGCCTTGCCGGCCGCGATCTCCACCTCGAGCAGCAGCTCACGACCGCCGGACACCACCGCCGCCCGGACCACGGCGCGGTCGGTGCCGCGCCGGATCAGCGGGGCATCGGCGGCCACCCGGTGTGAGGACAGCGTGGCCAGGTAACCGAGGGCCTCGACCAGGTTCGTCTTGCCGGTGCCGTTCCGGCCGATCAGCACATTCACCCCGGGCTGCAGCGGGACCTCCGCGGTCGGCCCACGATCGGTAGTCGCTCAGCGACAGGTGCCGCGCGTACACGCCGGCACCCCCTTCACCCGCACCCAATCCGCATGGGTCTTTCCTCTCCGAGTGACGACAGGTGACGCAGACCACGAGTGATGCTGTTGGGGTTGACCAGGCCGATCGGTGATGAGCGCAGCGACGGCTCAGCGCGGTGACAGCCGAGGCACGCGGACCCGCGCGACACCCTGCGGCAGCGCAGCGGATCAGCCGGCCAGTGTCAGCCGGGCAACCGGGCGGGCATCACGAGATAGCGGTACGCCGAATTCGCCGTCCCCGGGGCGCCGTTCGGGCCGTTATCCACGGTCGGGTCGGAGCCGTTCTTCCCGTCGCCGGCCTCGGGCAGGATCGGCACCAGCAGCGCCGGCCGGGCAGGTGTGGTGAAGGCCAGGCGCACCGTGTCCGAATGCACCACGCCGAGGCCGTCCAACAGGTACGCGGGGTTGAAGGCGATCAGCAACTCGGCGCCGTCCACCGCGGCCGGCAGGTCCTCCTCGGCGCGACCCTCGTCGTCGCCGCCGGCGGTCAGCGTCAGCGAGCCGTCGCCGACCTGCATCCGCAGGTGGTGGCCGCGGTCGGTGACCAGCGCCACCCGCTTGATCGAGTCGCCCAACTCGGACACCGGGATGTCCACGGTGGTGGTGTGCGAGGACGGCAGCAGCGACCGGTACTTCACGAACTCGACGTCCAGCAGCCGGACGGTGGTGCGGCGGCCGCCGGCCTCCAGGCCGAGCAGCCCATCGCCGAGCGCGATGGTCACCTGCGCGGCGCCGCCGAGGGTCTTCGCCGCATCCGCCAGCGTCCTGGCCGGGACCAGCACCGCGGTGGACATGTCGGGACGATCCGGGGTCCAGCTCAGCTCCCGCACGGCCAGCCGGAAGCGGTCGGTGGCGGCCAGCGTCAGCGTCTCGCCGTCGATCTCGACGCGGATCCCGGTCAGCATCGGCAGCGTGTCGTCGCGGCCGGCCGCGACCGCGGTCTGCGCCACGGCCTCGGCGAACACCGCGGAATCGACCGTGCCGGACGAGCCGGGCATCTGCGGGAGCGGTGGGTAGTCCTCGACCGGCATGGTCGGCAGGGTGAACCGGGCGGAGCCCGCCACGATGGACACCCGCGGCCCGAGCACCGCAAGGTCAACCGGCTTCGCGGGCAGTGACCTGGTGATCTCGGCCAGCAGCCGGCCGGAGACCAGCACGCGTTCGATCGGGGCGTCCGCAGCCTCATCTGCATCCGGGAACGTCTCCAGGGTGTCCACCGACAACGTCGCGCGGGTGGAGACCTCGTAGTCGAAGCCGGCGACGGTCAGCGTGGATCCCTGGACCTCCAGCAGAATCCCGCCGAGCACGGGCACCGGCGGGCGGGTCGGCAGGGACTTGGCCACCCAGGCAACGGCATCTGCGAGGTCGTCACGGGCGACACGGAACTTCATCGAGAAGACCTCCACGGTCGCGATTTCTGCGGTCACACTGGTCAGAACGGGCTAAAAGCAGGACTAATACGGACGAAAACTGACGAACATGGTCAAACTGGGCAACAAAGTGACGGGAACTGCCGACTGGCTCCAAGGCCACGGGGCGTCCCACCGTACGACCAATCCGGGGACCCGGTTTACCCGGGGTCGGTGTGGTGGCTGCCGGGACATCGCCTAGGCCGCGAGTCCGGTCGATCGCGGCCGGCGGTCGTTGCCCTGCGGGCGGACCACCTCGCAAGCCGTTCATCCCCACCGTTATTGACAAGCAGAGTTCTTCTAGAACTAACTGCAACAGCAGTAGTAAGTCCTGTGGACAGTGTGGATCGACCCCCGTCGTCGCAGGCCACCTTGCGTGTCGCCGACGTGGACAGCCGATGGAGCGCTGTGGGGACGCAGCAGCCCGGTTGTGGACGGTTGTCAGACATGGCACTCGATCCCCGAAAAGTCCCAGGTTGTCCCCATAGTTGTCCACACCCTGTGCATGGGTAGGTCGGGCCGTGACCAGCCCGTGATCTGGGTCGCGAAAAAGTGCACACAGAGCGACGAATCGACTGCGCTGCGTGCATGCGAGAGTGACCGAGGGCCGTCCGGGGACGCATCTCAGTGCCGACCACGATCGCGCACACGCGCCGTGAGCTCCTGCACGTGGTCGTAGGTCTGCCGGCGCTCGGCGAGTTCCAGCCGGATCTTCTTGGCCGCGTGCATGACGGTGGTGTGGTCCCGGCCGCCGAACGTCTGCCCGATCTTGGGCAGTGTCAGGTCCGTGAGCTCACGGCACAGGTACATGGCGATCTGCCGCGCCGAGGCGATCTGTTTGGTCTTCACCGGCCCGCACAGCTCGTCCAGGCTGACCGCGAAGTACTCGGCCGTCACGGCCATGATCGTCGCGGCGTCGATGTCGTTGGCGACCGGATCGCGGATCAGGTCGCGAAGCACGATCTGCGGCGAGCGCCAGGTCGACGGTCTGCTTGTTGAGCGAGGCGAACGCCGTCACCCTGATCAGCGCGCCCTCGAGTTCGCGGATGTTGCGCTCGATCCGGCTGGCGATGAACTCGAGCACATCGTCAGGTGCCTTCATCCGGTCGAGGGCCGCCTTTTTTCGCAGGATCGCGATCCGCGTCTCCAGCTCCGGCGGCTGGATGTCGGTGGTCAGGCCCCACTCGAACCGGGTGCGCATCCGGTCCTCCAGGGTCTCCAGCCGTTTGGGTGGCCGGTCGGAGGAGATGACGATCTGTTTGTTGGCGTTGTAGAGCGTGTTGAAGGTGTGGAAGAACTCCTCCTGGGTGCCTTCCTTGCCCTCGAGGAACTGGATGTCGTCGACCAGCAGCACGTCGACGTCCCGGTACCGGCGCTGGAAGGCGACCTTGCGGTCGTCACGCAGCGAGTTGATGAAGTCGTTGGTGAACTCCTCGCTGGAGACGTACCTGACCCGCATGCCCGGGAACAGCCGCTGCGCGTAGTGCCCGATGCCGTGCAGCAGGTGGGTCTTGCCGAGCCCGGAATCACCCCAGACGAACAGCGGGTTGTAGGCGACGGCCGGCGCCTCGGCGACCGCGACGGCGGCCGCGTGCGCGAACCGATTGGAGGCCCCGATGACGAAGGTCTCGAAGGTGTACTTCTCGTTCAGCCTGGTCTGCGACGGGTTCGGCGGCGCGGCGTCCCGGCGTCCTGAGTTGTAGGTCGGCCAGATCTCGGTGACGGTGGCCAGCGCGTCCGCTTCCTCGTCGGAGTCGTCCACGTCGTCGGAGTCCCGGAAGTCGGCGGCGTCGCGATCGCTCATCGGGCCGAAATGCGGCGAGCGGGGCTGGATGGGTGGACCATCTCCGTCGGGGCCGGTACTGCCGTTCAGCCCGCTGTTGCCGTTCAGCCCGCCGCCGTTATAGCCCCCGCTGACGCCGTACCCGTTGTTGGGCACGAACCTGTCCGGCGGCGGCCGGCGGTCCGACGCGGGCGGCATTGCGCCGTCCTCGCTCACGGTGACCGCCAGGTTGATCTGCTGGCTCAGGCGATCCGACAGCGCCTTGGTGATCGCCTCCCGCAGGCTCCGTTCGATGGCTTCCTTGGCGAAGTTGTTGGGCGCCGCCAGCAGTGCGGTGCTGCCGAGCAGGCCGACCGGCTGGGTGAGCGACAGCCAGGCTCGCTGCTGCGGGGTCAGGCTGGGTTCGAGGTCCGTGATGACCGCTCGCCACACCGGGGTGAGTCGGTTGTCGGTATCCTCGAAAGCCACGCTTTGCCCCCTTGCCCATCGCCACCCCAGCGCGCCATCCACAGTAGTTATCCACATGTGTGGATGACTAAGGGAGGGCAACGGCCCTCGCCGCCTCGTTCGCGGCGATGAAGAGTTGCTCCGGGGGACTCGGTGATTCCGAGCCGTGCGCCCGGGACGCTAACAACTTTCCTGTCCTTGCCACAAGACCGGGCCGGCGGCCGGGATCTCGCACGGCGTGTCGCTGTGGCTCGTGCGAGCGCCGCACTCGATGAGTTTGACCCGTCCGCCCGACTGTCCGTACCCTGAAGCGATCCGGCGTCTTCCGGCCGTTTCATGCTGCCCCGCCTCCGGTGCCCATGGCTTCGCCATGACACCGCGGTAAGGCACCCAGTGTCACCCGTTTCACCCGAGCATCGTTCGAGAATTTTCAGCAGTCCCGAAGTGGAGAGATACCCGTGAGCAAGCGCACCTTCCAGCCGAACAACCGCCGCCGCGCGAAGACCCATGGCTTCCGGCTGCGGATGCGGACCCGTGCGGGCCGCGCCATCCTGGCCGCGCGCCGGCGTAAGGGCCGCGACGAGCTGTCGGCCTGACGGCCCTGGTCAGCACGGTCTCGGACGCCATGCTTCCCGCTGGTAGTCGTCTGCACACATCGGATGATTTCGCCGAGGTGGTCCGTTCCGGACGCCGCGCCGGCACCCGTCATCTGGTGGTGCACCTGCTCGGCACCGGTCGGCCGACACCGCCGCGGGCCGGGTTCGTCGTCTCCGGCAAGGTTGGCAACTCCGTCGTCCGGCACCGGGTGACCCGGCGGCTGCGACCGCTGGTGCGGCGTGAGCTGGTCGGGCTGGCCGCTGGGACCGACGTCGTGGTCCGGGCACTGCCCGCGGCCGCGACCGCCAGCAGCGTCGACCTGGGCCGGGATCTGCGGTCCGGACTGGCGGCGGCCGAACGCAAGCGGGCAGTCGGGATCCTCGGCGAGCCGCAGGCCGACCCGATGACGTCACTGCCCGCGCAGCTGCTGATCGCGCCGATCCGGTTCTACCAGCGGTTCATCACGCCCTACACTCCGGCGACCTGCCGCTACTACCCCACCTGCAGTGCCTACGCGGTGACCGCGCTGCGCACCCACGGTGCGGTGATCGGGACCGGACTGACCATCTGGCGGCTGCTGCGCTGCAACCCCTGGAGCTCCGGCGGGATCGACCACGTCCCGGCCAAGGGTCAGCTGCGTCACCGGCACGCCGCCTGTTGACCCGGCCGTACAGATTTCTGACGGCGATCCGGCCTCCCGGAGCCCGGCCAGCGAATACTCTGGTGAGCAAGAACCGGTCGGCCAACGGGAACGCGGCGAGGCCTCCGGGAGTTCCTCCACCGTCGGCCCCGCGGACCACCGCTCGGCCGGCACCGACCTTGACGCGCCGCCGACCGCGGCAAGGCAACCGATGAGCGGGAGATCTGCCGCGTGACGTTCAACTTCTTGTCCCTGGACTACATCTATTACCCGGTCTCCGGGAATCATGTGGGTCTGGCACAAGGTGTTCGGGTCGGTGCTCGGCCCCAACAGCGCGCTGACCTGGGTGCTCAGCGTCGTCTTCCTGATCTTCACGCTGCGCGCGATCCTGTTCAAGCCGTTCATGAAGCAGATGGAATCGCAGCTGAAGATGCAGAGCATCCAGCCGCAGATGAAGAAGATCCGCGAGAAGTACAAGGACGACAAACAGCGGCTCTCCGAAGAGATGATGAAGCTGAACAAGGAGGCGGGGGTCAACCCGCTCGCCTCCTGTCTGCCGGCGCTGATCCAGGCGCCGGTCTTCATCGGTCTGTTCCATGTCCTGCGGTCCTTCCAGCCGGTCAACGACGGGCCCGGCGGCCCGAGCGTGTGGTTCTACCGGCAGAACGTGTACTTCTTCGACCACACCGACGTCGTGTCGATGGGCAACGCCAAGCTGCCCGGCGGGGCACCGCTGGTCGGTTTCATGACCATGCCGGTGGAACAGCTCAACTTCATGGAAGGCGTCCGCGAGGCGATCATCTGGTGGGGCATCCCGCTGACCATCATGGCCGGCATCGCCACCCACCTGACCAGCCGCCGGTCGGTCGCCCGCCAGCGCGAGATGAACATCGACGCCGCCGCGAACCCGCAGACCGCGATCATGAACAAGCTGATGCTGTACATGTTCCCGCTGTTCGTTGTCGTCGGTGGGCCGTTCTTCCCGCTGGCCATCCTGTTCTACTGGCTGGCCAACAACTCCTGGACCTTCGGCCAGCTCAAGGTCGCGCACACACTGCAGGACAAGAAGGCGCTGGCCAGGGCGCAGGTCGTCGAAGAGGTCAAGGATCTGTCCAAGTTCTCCACGCCGAAGCCCGGTGCCAAACCGAAGTCGGTGTCGGGCCGCCCGGTGGTCGAACCGTCCAAGATCGTGGACAGCAACGGCTCCGGCGCGACGGTGCCCGAGTTCGGGTGGCAACGGTTCGGCCAACGGCGGTCCGAGCCTCACCAAGAACGGAACGCCGGGATCGGCGACCAAGGCCAAACCCGTTGGTTCGAAACCGGCCCCCGGCGCTCGACCCCAGCCGAAGAAGAAGAACTCAGGTCAGCGCTAGTTCTGGATCCTGCATCCAGGCGAGGCGCTCGATCGTTGGCCTATCGCGTCGTCCAAGGGCGGCCGCGAGGCGAGCCGTCGAGCGCCCGGCGTCGATCAGCAATGCCGCTGCATGAAATGGAGATCCAATGACAGACAATGCCGTCACCGTGGTCGACGACCTCGACAGCTCCGATTCCGGAGCGTCGGACCCCGCACCCGCCGTAGCGGGTACTGACGCAGCCCCGAACGGTCGGAACGGTGGGGCCAGCCGGCACGAGATGCTGGTCGCCGAGGGCGACGCGGCGGGTGACTATCTGGAACGTTTGCTGGACATTCTCGATTTCGACGGCGACATCGACCTGGACGTCGAGGGCGAGCGGGCCGTGGTCTCGATCATCGGCGACGGCGACATCGACAAGCTGGTCGGCGACCATGGCGAGGTGCTCGACGCGCTGCAGGAGCTGACCAGGTTGGCCGCGATGGCCGAGACCGGCCAGCGCTCACGGCTGATGCTCGACATCGCCGGCTATCGCGCGCGCCGCCGTGAGGAACTCGGCGAGCTCGGTCGGAGCACCGCGGAGCAGGTCGCCGCCTCCGGCGAGCCGGTCCGGTTGGCGCCGATGAACCCGTTCGAGCGCAAGGTCGTGCATGACGCCGTCGGCACTGTCGAGGGCGTCGAGTCCTCCAGCGAGGGTGAAGAACCGCGCCGCCGTGTCGTGATCAGCCCGGTGTCCTGACCTCTTGACGGACGTCACCGGGGACGCCGTACCGGTGTCGGGACTTTCGGATCTGTCGATCGGATCTGTCGGGCCGCGATGGCGAGCCTCGAGCCGGAGCCGGCCGCTGCGGCCATGGTGTTTGGTGGACGGATCGGCCTGGCCCGTCGGTACGTGCACGCCTTGGCGACCGACGGCGTGGTCCGCGGCCTGATCGGTCCCCGGGAGCCGGCCCGGCTGTGGACGCGTCATGTGCTGAACTCGGCGGCGGTGGCCGGGCTGATCGACCCCGGCGCCCGGGTTGTCGACATCGGTAGCGGCGCCGGCTTGCCCGGCATCCCGCTGGCGATCGCCCGGCCCGACTGTCAGATCACCCTGGTGGAACCCCTGGACAGACGCGTCCGGTTCCTGCTGGAGATGGTGGACGCGTTGGGGCTGGACAACTGCCGGGTGGTCCGCGGCCGGGCCGAGGAGGTCGTCGCCGAGTGCGGTGACGCCGACGTCGTGATCTCCCGCGCCGTCGCTCCGCTGCACCGGCTGGTCGGCTGGTCCGCGCCACTCGCCCGGCCCGGCGGGGTGGTGCTGGCGATGAAGGGCGAGTCCGCTCGGGACGAGCTGGAGCGGGACCGGAAGGCCGTGGCCGCAGCGGGTCTCGTTGACCCGGAGGTGGTGGAGTTGTCCGGGGCTGGCGGTGTCCTGGTGTGGGTGGTCTTGGGGTCGGTGGTCCTCGTGCGAGTGGCCCTGCGGAGGGTGGCTCTGCTGATACCACCTATGTGATCCGCGCTCGCCGGCGTGACGGTCCTGCCGCGCCCGGTCGGGCGCGTCAACGGCGACGAGGGTAGCGCCAGTCTGCGGCCGGGCCGGCCGTCGGTGGTGGGCGGTCGGAAGGCCCGCCGGGGGCTCTCGCTGGGCGGTGAGGCCGGGCCTGGAGACGCTCAAACTGCCGTCGCCACAACCATTGTGGGTACCCCACAGCGTCTGCGCGGTAGTGACGAAGCAGCTGCGGGTGTGGCGACGCTCGGGCGGGTTGTGGCGACGCCGGGGTCGTTGTGGTGATGCTCGGGCGTGACGCTCGTCGGGCTGAATGTGCGTTGTTCGGGGCATGTCGGCCGGGAGCTCGGACGCTCGTGGGATCGAACTGGCGCTCTTGGGGCGATGCAGTCACCGGTGAGCGACAGTTTGGCCCCAACAGTTAGCCAAGGGGTGGCCTGACCGAATGTCTGTTGGGCCGGTCGCTCCAGAGTGCACCCGGGTGACTGGCGACCTGAGGATGTCGAGCTTCCCACTGCCGCGGATGTGGTGGGCCGGGGCGGGCGGTCGACACCGGCATGCGCCACACCGTCTGCCGGTGGCGCCAGGTATTCGGGACTGCGTCTTGACGACGGCGACCGCTCAGCTCCCGCCGGTGAAACGCTCCACGTCGGGCAACGACCGTCGGGATGCGGGCGATCAGACCGGCGTCGACACCCAGGATCCAGACTCGGGCGTCGGCTGGCGCTGCGTCATTGTCCGGCCCAGGATGCTGCGCTCCCGATGGCGAGGTTGTACCCCCGCCGTCGGGCAGGGGGCTCGTTGCGTCCAACGTGCCGTGGATTGGGCTCAGTCGTGTTCGGCCCGACCATGTTGAGGTCCAGTGCCCGCGGGCGCCTGCGTTGGGCGGAGTTGCGTCATCGGGCGTGGTGACCGTGGCGGCTGAACAGTGGGCGGCGAACAGGGCGCGAAGCCACTGTCCGTGGAGGCGCGGATCGCGTTCGGCGGTGCACAGTGAGGCGCCATGCCGGCGGGGAAGCATCGCGTCCTCGCGCACGACTGCGACCAGGATCCGGCACTCGACGTCGTTTCTGGGTCGTCATGGATGAGCCGCGGATGTCGGTGGAGAGTCTCGATCGACTGTCCGTTTCGTCTGGTTCCGCTGCGACCTCGGGTCTGGGTTGTTTTGTCACGGTGACGGAACGTTTTCAGGACTCTTCGAGACTGGCACAGGCTGCCGCCTGGTGCATGGGTGCTCCCATCACCAGTCGTCGTCGTCGCCCTGCCGGGAGCGTGTGTCGCTGGCACCCACTGCGAACAGGCACCTCGGAGCACGACGTGGCTGGTTTGCTCGGCGCGGGTGGGCCGATCATTCGATGCACGGGATCGTCACGGAGGCGAGCAGCTTCGGGAGGTTCGCCGAGAGCTCATGCGCTCAGTGGCCACTCCCCACATGCACGGGAGCACGGCCGGTCGACGGTGAGCCACCCACTATCGACGAAGAGGGGCTGCGAACGCGGGTGTCGGCTGGTTGTCCGTGAAGCTTGCGGGGCTGAGCATCTCTCCCCCCGGGGCTTCGAATTCTGCAGGTGGGATCGATGTGCCGCGCACGGCCCGCGGTGGGCAAATCCCTCAAGTGCGTCACAAGGCGAGCTGCTTGGCCCCCGCGCGGCACAAGACGAGCTGCCTGGCCGATCGACGGGGCGAGCGGACGCGAGAGCCACTTCTGCAGCGACCGTGCTGGCCACGGCCGGGCGGGCACGGTCGAGCTCACACCTTATGGGGTGGGCGACCTGACGAGTCGCCGCCTCCTCGGATCGCGGCGCGGACGCGGGTCCTGCCCGTGCCTCCGACACGCGTGCGCCGGTCGACGAGCGGTTGAGGCGCGGGAGGCTGCGTGACCGGATGGCCTGAGAGCCCCGCTCCCTGTCTTGGCGTCTCCAGGTTGTGGTGCTGGTGCCGCGCGGCGGCGAGCCCGCGGGGTGGCCATGGGTCGCGGCACGCCCATGAATGGACGGTGGCGGTCAGAGTCATCATTCGTCCTGGCGCTCTCGAATGCGCCGCGGGGACTGCTGCGTTTCACGTGAAACGGGTCTCCATTCAGCGGCCGAGGGAGCTTTAGTGAAAGGCGCCGCGTGGGCAGTTCCTGAAGGTTTCACGTGAAACGCACGGCGTTATCAATGAGGAGTGACGTGGGATGACAGCCTTCTCTTGGCAATGGATGCATTCCATACCTCGCTGGTGATGTTTCACGTGGAACGCGAGAGCTCAGAACTCGCCAGCAGTGTCGGCAAAACGGTCCGGACCACAGTCGTGGTGGTGAGTCCGTTCCCGCCGAGGCTAGCCCGCGAGACCGAAGGAAATGGATTCCATGGGAGCCTGAGCGGCTCGATCCCCCAAGGATTCAGCCTGGGGAGACGGCCCGGTCCGGTGGATGCCCAATCCGAAAGCGCTCACGTCGGCCCATCCATACGATCAAGGTGACCCGCCCAGCGGCCGCATCAAGGTCACACGTGGGTCGAAGCCGGCACCGCGGAGAGCATGGCGCCGGGCTGCCGTGGCGATCGCTGGCGTCCGGCGTTCACCTCGCATCGATTGGGCCCCCGACCGCGGCGCCGGGCGGTGTGAGTACCGGTCGCGCTCCGCTCGGACGACATGGAAATGACCCGCAGACAGACGCCCCACCGCGGCAGGGTGGCGAGGGGATGGACGGGTGACACCGCACCCGTACCGCGATTTGCCAGCCTCGATGCCCTTGCATCGGAGCGACAAGAACGGCACCGACGGCGCGCCGGCACGGCAAGGTGTCCGACAATCGCCGATGTCGCTGCACGCGCCCGGACGTCAGCGTTTCACGTGAAACGTCGACTCTTCGCGCGCGGCCGGTGCGCCTGCGAAACGTCAAGTACTGCCGGCACCGTCCCGGAGTTTCCGAGCACGGGCACGTGGAGCGGCCCGCCGTACTAACGGCAAGGAACTCCGACCGAAGCGTCTTGTGAAGTGGGCCCGCGGGCCACCGGAGGCCAAATGCAGCCGCATGAGCAGTGGAGCAGATAAGGCACTGGGCTGCTGCACACGACTGCTGGTGTGCGGGGCGCACGTTCCAACCGGATGCTTCCGCACCACCCGGATCCGGGTCGTCCATTCCAGCGAACGCGACGCCGCTCAATGTTCCAAGTGAATCCAGTCCCCAAGTATGTGCTCGGGACGAGGTTTGTCAGACATCTTTGGTTCGGGCCACGGCATGAACTGCCTCGTTCCACGTGAAACATTCACCGACCAGCGCCGCGTCCCGTGAAATACCTGCTGGCTTCGGCATCTGCCTGCCGACGAGGTATGGCCTGGCGCTCGGAATGTTGGGCATGAGCGGACTGACGGGTGAGCTCGGAAAGTAGCCGATCGGGCCGTGAACGGTGGCTGCTCGAGTTTTCGAGAGGTTGCCTCGTCGCATCCGCGACCAAATGGGTCACGTTTCATTGCGCGCACGGCGTGGTTCCCCGCGACACGCTATGGCCGGCCGTAGCGTGCGAAGCGCATCGGACCGGCCACCCGAACGTGGCCAACCGGCAGGGTAAACCACAACGGGAGGCACCGTGAGTATCGGATTCGACGTTTCACGTGAAACGGAGGACGACATCGATGACGACACACCGCTGGCCACAGCGGCCATGGCCGCCATCGAAATGCGTTCCGGTGACGTCACCCTCCCGCGTCCGCGGCATCGGCGGGTGTTCTCCGTCGCCAACCAGAAGGGCGGCGTCGGTAAGACGACCACGACGGTGAACATCGGTGTCGCCCTGGCGCTGGCCGGTCTGCACGTGCTGATCATCGATCTGGACCCGCAGGGCAACGCGTCGACGGCCCTGGGGGTGCAGCGGACGGCCGGCACCCCGTCGGTCTACGACGTGCTGGTCGGCGACATCACCCCGGCCGAGGCCATCCAAACCTGCCCGGACGCGCCACGTCTCGGCTGCATCCCGGCCACCATCGACCTGGCCGGTGCGGAGATCGAACTGGTCTCGATGTCCGAACGCGAGACCCGGCTGAAGAAGGCCGTCGAGGCGATCGACGTCTACTACGACTACATCTTCGTCGACTGCCCGCCGTCGCTCGGGCTGCTCACCGTCAACGCGATGACGGCCGTCGACGAGGTGCTGATCCCGATCCAGTGCGAGTACTACGCGCTGGAGGGCCTCGGCCAGCTGCTCAACAACATCAACCTGATCAAGGAACACCTGAACCCCGACCTGCTGGTCTCCACGATCCTGCTGACCATGTACGACGGGCGGACCAAGCTCGCCGATCAGGTCGCCAACGAGGTCCGGAAGCACTTCGGGCCGAAGGTGCTCACCACCTCGATCCCGCGGTCGGTGAAGATCTCCGAGGCCCCCGGCTTCGGGCAATCGGTGATGACCTACGACCCAGGTTCACGCGGCGCCATGAGCTACATGGACGCCGCCCGGGAAATCGCCGAGCGCGGCACGAAGGAGCTGTCATGACGGGCAAGGCACGAGGCGGACTCGGGCGCGGGCTGGCCGCCCTGATCCCGACCGGACCGGACACCACGACGGTGGCCGACGTCCTGATCAACGGCGCCCCGCAGCGGCGCGAGCACGCCCCGCTGGCGCTGGTCGGAGCAGCGGGCGGTGGGCAGCCGGACCAGACCGCGGCGCCGGCCAGCGACCGGCAACCTGGCGGTCCGACCTAGCCCTGCCGAGCCTGAAGTTGATCTATCAACCACCGATCGGGACCGAGATACGTCGACATCCCGATCGACGACATCCGCCGCAACCCGCGCAACCCGCGGTCCGTGTTCGACGAGGACGCCCTCGTCGAGCTGACCCACTCGATCCGCGAATTCGGTCTGCTGCAGCCGATCGTCGTCCGCGATGTGCCCGGCGGCGGCTACGAACTGGTGATGGGCGAGCGACGCTGGCGGGCCGGCCAGCGCGCCGGCCTGACCACCATCCCGGCGATCGTCCGTCGCACCGAGGACGCCGACCTGCTCCGCGACGCGCTGCTGGAGAACATCCACCGGGCCAACCTCAACCCGCTGGAAGAGGCGGCGGCCTACCAGCAACTGCTCGAGGAGTTCGACGTCACCCAGGAGGAGTTGGCCTCCCGGCTCGGCCGCAGCCGGCCCGTCATCTCCAACACCATCCGGCTGCTGAAGCTGCCCGTTCCGGTGCAGCGTCGGGTCGCGGCCGGGGTGTTGTCGGCCGGTCACGCCAGGGCGCTGCTGTCGCTGCCCGACCCGGGCGACCAGGAGCAGTTGGCGGCGCGGATCGTCGCCGAGGGTCTGTCGGTGCGCGGGGCCGAAGAGGCGGTCACGATCATCGCCGGCCGGGCGGCGCCGCGTCGCCGGAATGCCCAGACGAAGCGGGTCATCCCCGGACTCGAGGATCTCGCGGTGACGCTGTCGGACACCTTCGACACCCGGGTCCGACTCGAACTGGGCCGGACGAAGGGTCGCATCGTCGTCGAATTCGCCACTCAGGAGGACCTGCGTCGGATCATGACGATCATGGCGCCGCACGCGGTCGGCACGAATGCTCTCAATAGTGATACCGATTCGAGTGAAACGCAGTCGGTCGACCCATCACACCAGGTCGAAATGTCACGGTGACGGCTGACTGACTGTTAGGCCAGGAGGCAGGTGAGAGTCGTTGTCAGACAGCGACTCTCACTTTTGTTGACAGTGGCTGGGGGGATGCCGTCACGAGAGTGTTCGCCCTACTCGGCACTCTCCTACAGTGCTCGGGTGATTGCCCGCTCCACCATCTCCGCATACACCGCGCCGAGGTCCAGGCCGGCCTCAGCGACCGACATGGGCAGCATCGAGGTCTCGGTGAGTCCCGGCGAGACATTGACCTCGAGGAAATGCACGACGCCGTCCTCGGTGGCGATCGCGTCGGTCCGGGAGAGATCCCGAAGACCGAGCGCGCGGTGCGCGCCGATCGCGAGATCCGCCGCCGCGGCCGCCACCTCGTCGGTCAGCCGGGCCGGGGTGAAGTAGGTGGTCAGCCCGGCGGTGTACCGCGACTCGTAGTCGAAGATCCCGCTGGTGGGCGAGATCTCGACAGCGGGCAGCGCCTGGATGCCGTCCTCGTTCTCCAGCACGGTGATCGCCAGCTCGACCCCGTCGACGAATTCCTCGACCACCGCGATCTCGCCGTAGGCGAAGGCGTTGACCAGGGCGGCGGGCAGATCCTCGGCGGCTCGCACCGGGGTCGCGCCCAGCGCCGACCCGCCGTGCTGCGGCTTGACCATCAGCGGCAGACCGAGGTGGCTGACCAGCAGCCGAATCAACGTCTGCGCGCCGAGGTCGCGGAACGTGCTGTGCGACAACGACATCCACCGAGGAGTGGTGAAGCCGGCGCGCTGCACCAGATTCTTGGCGATGTTCTTCTCGTAGGCCAGCCGGCAGTTCTGCGCGATCGTCCCGAGATAGGGAACCCCGGACATCTCGAGAATGCCCTGAATGGCGCCGTTCTCGCCGCGGCTGCCGTGCAGGGTGATGATGGCCGCGTCCGGCTTCGTCTCGGCCAACCAGGAGATCAACTCGGAGTCGGTGTCCCGCAGGGTGACGTCGACCCCGGAACCCTTCAGCGCCTCGTGCAGCCGTGAGCCCGATCGCAGCGAAACCTCGCGCTCATGGCTCAGGCCCCCGGCCAGGATCACCACGTGTCGCGTCATGGACTCACTCTCCTTGCAAGAACATAACCTCTGGTTCACGGTCGAGACGGTCGAATTGCGATCGAGCAGGCTCAGGCGGTATCCGGTGACGGGGACGACGGCCCGAGCGCCGGGCGCGACCAGCTGGTGCCGAACGTCCGCATCACGTCCAGCTCGCTCTCCAGCACGGCGGCCAGCCGGCGCACGCCCTCGACGATCCGCTCCGAGGTCGGGAAGCAGTACGACAGCCGCAGCTGCCGCGAGCCGAGACCGTCGGCGTAGAAGGCGGTTCCGGGCACGTAGGCGACCCGGGCGGTGACCGCGCGCGGCAGCATCGCGGCGGCGTCGAATCCCTCCGGCAGGGTGACCCAGACGTAGAACCCGCCCTCGGGATGGGTCCAGGTCGTGCCTTCGGGCATCTGGTCCGTCAGCGCGCCGAGCATCGCGTCCCGACGTTCGGCGTAGGTCTGCCGGTAGGCCTTGATCTGGCTGAGCCAGTCGAACTTCTCCAGGTAGCGGGAGATCAGCATCTGGTTGAACACCGGTGGGTTCAAGCGTGGCGGACTCGTTGGCCAGCACCAGCTTCTCCCGCACCGCGTGCGGCGCGAGCACCCAGCCGACCCGCAGTCCAGGGGCGAACGTCTTGGAGAACGACCCGAGGTAGATGACGTTGTCCGGGTCGTCGGCCCGCATCGCCCGGCGCAGCTTGTCGTCGAAACCGAGCAGGCCGTAAGGGTTGTCCTCCAGGATCGCGATCCCGGCCCGCCGACAGATGTCGGCGACGACGCCGCGCCGATCGTCCGACAGCGTGACGCCGGCCGGGTTGTGGAAGTTCGGGATCGTGTACAGGAACTTGACCCGCCGGCCCGCGGCCTGGCAGGTTTCGATCGCCGCGACCAGGGCCTCGGGGATGAGGCCGTCGTCGTCCATCGCGACGTGCACGACCTGCGCCTGGTACGACTGGAACGTGCCGAGCGCGCCGACGTAGGACGGTGCCTCGGCCAGGATCACGTCACCCGGATCGATGAAGATCCGGGTCGTCAGGTCCAGCGCCATCTGTGAACCGACGGTGACCACCACGTCGTCGGGATGCGCCTTGATTCCCTCCAGCGCCATCACCTGGCAGATCTGCTCGCGCAGCCGCAGGATGCCCTGGCCGGATCCGTACTGCAGCGCGACCAGGCCATCCTCGGCGACCAGCGCGGCGGCCTCGGCGGCCAGCGATTCCAGCGGCAGCGACTTGAGGTACGGCATGCCGCCGGCGAGCGAGACGACCTCGGGACGGTTGGCGACGGCGAACAGTGCCCGGATGGCCGAAGCTCGCATGCCCGCGGTACGTTGCGCGTAACGCTGCATGTGCTGGTCCAGGCTGTTGCCCGTCATGAGACACCTCGTGGTGGTCGCCGGTTGTTGCGCCGCCGGCGGCGGGGTGCATGCGATGTCCCGACGCCGGTCCGGGTCATCGTAACCGGGACCGTGCGGTCGGCCGGGCGGGGCAATCGACACCACGGTTACCGGATCGGGAGTGAGCGACAAGAGCCGCCCGGAGACGACCTATTCTGGTGACGACAACGTGGCCCGCGATGGGCCGGGTGCCGCGCCGACCGGCGGGCGCCACTGGACCGGTTGATCCGCTCAGGCAGCAGGGAGCAGTGTGACGCGAGCGCTGGTGCCACTGTCGATGACGACCATTGGCCTGCTTCCGGACCGTTGCCGCGGCTGCGTCGCCTGGGAACTCGACGCCGACGGTGTGCGGTCCGCGGTGCGGCTGGGTGACACCGAGTTCGAGAAGGAGGTCTGGCTCTCCGGGGTGATGTTGACCTGGGGCTCGGCCGGCCAGATCGTCACCGTCGACGACCGTCCCGTCGGGTTCGCCCTGTTCGCCCCGCCGACCGCGGTGCCAGGGGCGTCGGCGTTCCCGACCTCCCCGGTCTCGCCGGACGCGGTGCTGCTCACCACCGCGCGGATCCTGCCCGAGTTCACCGGGCAGGGCCTGGCCCGGTACCTGATGAACGGTGTGGTGAGCGCCCTCACCAGGCGCGGGGTTCGGGCGATCGAGCTGTTCGGCTACGAGGACGCGCCGGCCGCAGAGACCAGTGAGCCGAACGAGGTGGGTGCAGCGTCCAAGCGAAGCGCACCGGCCGCCGCGCCGGACCCGGCCGTGGTCGAAGGGCTGCCCCGGTGTCTGCTCCCCGCGGGCTTCGCCCGGGCCGTCGGCTTCGAGGTCGTCGCCGCCCACCACCGGTACCCCCGGCTGCGCTTCGAACTGGGCCGGGACATCGGCTGGAAGGCCGAGGTGGAGTCGGCGCTGGAGAAGCTGTTCACCGTGATCCACGTGCCGGCGTCCCCGTCGCCGCTGGTGCCGGAGCTCGTCGGGCAGCGCTGAGTTCGGCGGCGGGCCCGGATCCGGGTTCGAGCTCTACACACGGAACGTCGTTGCTGAGGGTGCTGCAGTGCCCGAATGGGAGACGGACCGGGTGTAAAGCGGGGGTCGGGGCGGTCGGCGGCGGGGCAGTCGCAATCGGGGCCGAGCGTCAGGCGGAGTCGAGGATGGTCCGCTCGTGCGCCAGCAGATCGGAGAAGGTGAACGTGCCGGTGTGCGGGTCGTCCCGGCCGTCGAGGTACAGCCGCTTGACCGCGACGAGCAGGCCGTCGGCGAGCAGGTTGCGGAAGTCGTCGGACAGCAGCCGGCTGCGCTCCGCGGGGTTGGACAGATAGCCCATCTCCACCTGGATCGCCGGCATCTTGGTCAGCCGCAGCACGTCCCACGGCCGGTGGTGCACCCGGCAGTCGGCGAAATGGGTGCGGGCGACCAGTTCCCGCTGCACCAGCTGGGCCAGCGTCTCGCCGACGGTCGAGGTGGCGCCGGAGTCGGTGCCGAAGTGGAAGGTGGCGATGCCGCAGGCCTGCGGGGAGGTCGAACCGTCGATGTGCAGGCTCAGCAGCAGGTCGGCGTGCACGTCGTTGGCGTACGCGGCCCGTTCCTCCGGGCTGGGGTTCTGGTGCGCGCCGCGGGTCAGCGTGACGTTCATCCCGGTGGTCACCATCCGCGACTGCAGCCGCCTGGCGATGTCGTAGGTGAGGTCGGCGGCCCGGACATCGCCGACCGTCCAGCCGGCGTCCTCGGCGCCATGGGCCGGATCGATGACGATCCGCTTGCCGTACAGCCGCGGTCCCGCCTGCCGGACCAGCTGGTATTCGCGCAGGTACTGCGGCCGGCCGCCGGTGACCATCCGGCCGATCCGGTTCAGCTCCCGGTAGGTCTCCGGCCCGAACACCCCGTCCTCGGAAAGGCCCCGGTGCCGCTGGAAGTCGCGCACGCAGGCGTCGGTGAGCGGCCCGAAGATGCCGTCCGGGCGTCCGGTGTTGTAACCCATCTCGGCGAGCCTGGTCTGCAGGGCCATCACGTCGTCGCCGGTCATCGGCGCGGACAGCGTGTGGGTGAGCGCGCGATCGCCGAGCGTCCAGCGCGCGTCGGTCAGCGAGCGAACCGTCACCGGGCCGACGATGCCGTCGACGATCAGGCCGCGCCGCTGCTGGAAGTCGCGGATCGCGCCGTCGGTGGCGGCGTCGAACTCCGCCAGCGACCGGTCGGTCCCGTTCAGCGAGGGCAGCAACTGCAAGCTCGCCAATGCCTCCCGGAGATCGGCAACCGCCGGACCTCGATCACCGCGCCGCAGCAGCATCGCTCTCCTTGACCATTCGGGTTCACTTATCGGACATTTCAGGTGGAATTCCCACCTAGCTGAAGACGTCTGGCCGGGCGATGGGGTTGTCACCTGTCTGCTGCAGCGCCCGGCCGGACCGGCCCGATGCCGCCCACCATTGTGCAACGAAAACCGGGCGACGCTGACCCGTACACGCCCCGCCGACCACCCGTTGCCACACAAAACCGCCCGCGCCGGAAGATATCCGGCACGGGCGGTGAGGGGCGGGAGGACGTCAGGCCAGGACGTCCGCGAACTCGGCGAGCAGGGCGGCCTTGGGCTTGGCGCCGACGACCTGCTTGATCGGCTTGCCACCCTGGAAGACCAGCATCGTCGGGATCGACAGGATCTGGTACTGCTGGGCGATCTCCGGGTTCGCGTCGATGTCGAGCTTGGCGACGGTGACCTTGCCCTCGTGCTTGGCGGCGATCTCCTCGAGAATCGGCGCGACCATCCGGCACGGTCCGCACCATTCCGCCCAGAAATCGACGATGACGGGAACGTCCGACTGCAGGACGTCGGTATCGAAGCTGGCGTCGGTGACCTTCACGGTGCCCATGGGGAACCTTTCTCTACTGGTTGGTACTGCAAGGGGTGGTGGAGTTGCGACCGCGCGTGCGTCAGACGCTCACGGCATCGGAGAAGGCGGCGACCGGCATGTCGGGCATGGGGTCGGTCGTCTCGCCGGCCGTGCCGGCGGCCACCGGCAACGGATGTGACGCCAGGTAGTGCTGGGCGTCCAGCGCGGCCGCGCAGCCCGACCCGGCAGCGGTGATCGCCTGCCGGTAGGTGTGGTCGACCAGGTCACCGCTGGCGAACACGCCCTCGATGCTGGTGCCGGTCGACGCCGTCGCGCCGACCTCGTGCCCGGTGAGCACGTAGCCCTCCGTCGTCGGTGGTCACCTGGTCGCGGAACAGTTCCGACCGCGGATCGTGACCGATGGCCACGAACACGCCGGTGACGGCCAGCTCGCTGGTCTCGCCGGTCCTGGTGTCGGTGAGCGTGACCCCGGACAGGCTGGTCTCGCCGTGCAGCGCGGTGATCTGCGCGTTCGTCACCCAGTTGATCTTCGGATCCTTCCGGGCCCGGTCCAGCATGATCGCGCTGGCGCGGAACTCGTCGCGGCGGTGCACGATCGTCACCGACCTGGCGAACCTGGTCAGGAACGTCGCCTCCTCCATGGCCGAATCGCCGCCGCCGACAACGATGACGTCCTGGTTCCGGAAGAAGAAGCCGTCACAGGTGGCGCAGGCCGAGACGCCGCGACCGATCAGTCGCTGCTCGTCCGGCAGGTTCAGGTAGCGGGCCGCGGAACCGGTGGACAGCACGATGGCCCGGGCCCGGTGCGCGACGCCGTCGACGGTGACCGTCTTGATCGGACCGCTCAGCTCGACCCCGTCGGCGTCGACCGTCTGCAGGTCGGCGCCGAAGCGCTCCGCCTGCTCGCGGATCTGCGCCATCAGTTCCGGGCCCTGGATGCCCTGCGGGAATCCGGGGAAGTTCTCCACCTCGGTGGTGGTCATCAGCGCGCCGCCGTAGGAGTAGCCCTCGAACACCAGCGGCTGCAGCTGGGCGCGGGCCAGGTAGATCGCCGCGGTGTATCCCGGCCGGCCCGGAACCGACGACGATCACGTCGTGGATGGGGCCGTCCTCGGACGCCTGCGCCGACGGCAGCAACGCCCGTGGTCACGGTGCCGACGAAGTTCTCGCTCACGAAATCCCCTCACTGTGCGGCGCCCACGCCGCGGAGCAGGTTGTGCTGAAGACGGTGCTGTGGGACAGGTCAACCGTTCGCGCCCGGTTTCGGCGCTCCAGTCCGCTCAACGCCACCGTACCGACGAAGATTCCCGGGCCGGCGCGAGCCCGGTTCTCGCTGCCGCGCCGATCAGCTGCCCTGAACGGTGACCTCGTTGATCTTGGACTGGAACTGATTGTCCGACGTCGGGGCCATCTTCGTGACGAACACGATCAGGTACTTCGACTTCGGCGCCGCGGTCAGCGGGATGGTCACGGTTCCGTCGGCGACGGTCCCGGAGCCGAGCACCGTCGTCTGATCGAGGGTGGTGGTGGGTGACGTCGCCGACCTGATCTCGACGACCGTGCCGTTGGTGGCGCTGTTCACGGTCACCGAGGTCGGGGTGGTCTCGTGCTCCAGCTCGAGCAGCAGGCCGACGCCGGTCTTCAGGGACGGGAACTGTCCCTTGTAGACCCAGGTCAGCCAGGCCGAGTCGGGGTTGCCGTCGAAGGCGCGGTCGACGTAGTCCTTGTAATCGGGGGTGCCGTCACCCTGCGGGTCGAAGACCAGGCCGGCCACCGGCTTCACCGCGACACTGGCCGCGCCGGCTGCCGACGGTGCGGCCGAATCCGCCGTGGTGGCCGGGTCGGCCGTCGGGGTCGGCGACGCGTCGGTGGGGGACGCCGTGGAGTCGATGATCGGCAGCTCGTCCGGCGCGCTGTTCTGGATCGAGGCGACGAACTGGTTGGTCAGGCCGCCGATGGCGATGACGATGAGCACGGCGAACACGGCCAGCACGACCGAGGCCAGGCTCAGCTTGACCCGGCGTTCCTTGATCAGCCGCCGGTCGGCGGGGCTGAGCGGCTTGGCCTCGGGGACGGGCGGCGCCTGCGCGATGCCGGCCACCGTCTCCGGGCTGCGCAGCAGGGCGGCGATGGCGCCGACCGCGTGGATGCCGTCCGGTTCCTCCGGGTGCAGGGCCCGTTCGGCGAGCGCGGACAGCGCCTCCGGGACGTCGGGCCGCACCTCGTCGGCGGGTAGCTCGCGGCCGAGCCGGGTCGGGGCCGCGGCCAGTTCGCGTCCGGTGGTGGTGCCGTCGGCCGATCCGGCGCCGCCTGGTTTGATCGGATCGCCCAGCGGCCAGGTGCCGGTCAGCATCAGGTACAGCAGCGCGCCGATGGCCTTGATGTCCTGGTCCGGGGTCGCCGAGCCGTGCGCGATGACGTGCGAGAGCCGCACCTGGCCGTCGAAGTTCACCCGCACCAGCGACGGGTTGATCGCGCCGAACGCGATCCCGTTGCGGTGCGCCTCGGCGACCGCCTCGGACAGCTTCGCGGTGATCGAGGTGGCCACGTCGGCCTCCAGCGGGCCGCCGGAGAGCAGGTCGGTCAGGGTCGCGCCGTCCACCCACTGGCCGACGACGTAGGACTGGCCGTAGTCGGTGCCGACGTCCAGCGTCTGCGGCAGGCCGATGTGATGCAGCCGGCCGGCGCGCAGCGTCCGGGCGACGGTCGCCGACGCGCCGCTGGTGTCCGGCAGCATGGTGACCGCCATGTCGCGGGGCAGCACGGTGTCCTTGGCCCGCCAGAACCAGTGCCCGCTGTTGTCCGCGGAGACCAGGCTGACCAGCCGGTACCGGCCGCCGATCGTGGTGCCGGGGGTCAGCGCCGGCGCGGCCCCGTCGAGCCTGGCGACCTGGCCGGACGTCGTCGGCAGCGTCTGCTCGGCGGGGATGACGGTGGTGGACTCCGGATCCAGCTGGGTGTCCAGCGCGTCGTCGGCCGGCGCCGGGTCGTCGTCATGGACGGTCACCAGCGTGTCGTCGGCCGATCGGTCGGTCAGCACGGTCGAAGCCGGGTCGTGATCGGTCACGACGGTTTCCGTGTCACTGTCTCGGTCCGGCGCCCCGGACCGCCGGGCCACCGCTGTCGTTGGGCACCGGGTTGGCCACCTGCTCCCTGCTGCTCGAATGTGGATCGCTCTGAATATCGATGACGGTCGTCATCGCCATCGTGCGCTGTTCGTGCCTGCCGTTGCTGCGGGATCCGCGTGATCGGCAGATGAGTATGTGTCACCCGCGAGAGTGCCACCATCAGTGTCCTTGACGTTCGGCGCCGCACCGGGGTTGGGTGAGCCGCGTCGCAGGATCCGCGCGAGCGAGGCCGGCGATGCGATTTCGCAGCGGAACCAGCTCCTCGACCTTGAGCGCCGTGGCCACCGCGGCGATCACCAGCAACCCGACCGTGCCGCTCACCAGGATCTCCAGCATCGCCTCGCCGAGATCGTCGACCTCGAACTGCAGCAGCCGGTTCGCCGCCAGCAGCGCGGCCGCCGCGCCGGCGCCGCCGGCCACGGTCATCTTCAGCAGCGTGACCAGGGTCCGCCTGGTGCCCATCGGGCCGTACCGGGCGCGCAGCCAGATCTCGCCGGCGATGGCCCCGACCAGGTAGGAGATCGAGGTGGCGACGGCCATCCCGGGGATGATCAGGCTCTCGTCGAGGCCGGCGCAGACGATCAGCAGCGGGATCCGGACGGCGACCATGATCGCGTTGATCAGCGTCGGGGTGCGGGCGTCCTTCATCGCGTAGAAGACCCGCATCTGCACCAGCGTCACCGCGAACGGCACCAGGCCGAGCGCCAGCGCGGCCAGCGTGCTGCCGAGCACCAGCGTGTCGTCCAGGCTGACCGCGCCGTACAGCGAGGCGATGATGGCCAGCGCGCCGGCCAGCACCATGATGCCGGCCGCGACCGGGGTCAGCGCGACGATCGACAGCCGGTTGGCCAGCGACGCGTCGTCCTTCATCTCGGCGATCTGCCCGGCGGCCGCGTGCCGGCTCATCCTGGGCATGATCGCGGTCAGGATCGACACGCCGATGATGCCGTAGGGCAGCTGGAACAGCATCGAGGCGAACGCGTACAGCGTGATGCCGCCCTCGACGTTCTGCGAGGCGACGTTGGTGACCACGACGTACCCGGCCTGCGAGATCAGGACGTAGACCACCGCCCAGAGCATCAGCCGGCCGGCCTCCAGCAGCCGGCGGTCGCCGCCCCAGCGCCAGCGGAACCGGAAGCCGCTGCGCCGCAGGGACGGCAGCATCACCACGGCCTGCAGCACGATCCCGGCGGTGGTGCCGAGGCTGAGCAGCAGGAACTGCTCGCGGGTCAGCGAACTCAGCGCGGACCCGTCGGCGTTGGTGCCGCCGCTGGGCATCATGTGCAGCGCGATGCCGACGGCGATGACGACCAGGTTGTTGGCGACCGGCGCCCAGGCCGGCACCCCGAACTTCTCCTTGGTGTTCAGGATCGCGCCGAACAGCGCCGCGATCCCGTAGAAGAAGATCTGCGGCAGCAGCAGGTAGGCGAGCGAGTTGGCCAGGTCGACGTCGACCAGCGAGTCGTCGGAGAGATACAGCCTGGTCAGCAGCGGCGCGGCCAGCACGGCCAGCGCGGTGGCGATCAGCAGGCCGACCAGCGCGGTCGTCATCAGCCGCTGGGTGTAGCCCTCGCCGCCGTCGGGATCGGACCGCGCCCTGGACAGCAGCGGGATCGCGACCGAGGTCAGCACCCCGCCGATCAGCAGTTCGAAGACGATGTTCGGCAGCGTGTTGGCCAGCGTGTAGGCGTCGTTGACGATGCCGAAGCCGAGCACGCTGAGCAGCACGACCTTGGACAGGAATCCGGTGAGCCGGCTGACCAGGGTCGCGACGGCCATCACCGCGCCGGCCCGGACCACGCCGCCGGTGCGGGCGGTCTTCATCCCGGCGACGTCGTCGACCCGCACCCCGTCGGGCGGGCGAAAGGGGCGTCGTCATGAGCGGTCCGTGCCGACCTGCTCGGCGGGCACGCCGGGCGTTCGGTGGGTGCCGCCCAGGCCGGTCAGCGGGGTCCCCTGCGCGGGCGGCGTCGGTTGGCGATGTTTCGCTGGTCTGGATCACGTCACGCAGCGGCGAACGGTCGGCGTCACTATCAGCGTCGAGGCGATCGTCCTCGGGGTTGCGGCCCTGACCCCGCGGCGCGTCGCCGGGCGCATCCGCGCGGCCGCGGACCCGCTGCACGATGCGCAACACGACCATCAGCAGCAGGACGCCACCGGCCCCGGCGATGAGGATGACGGTCAGCGCGCCGTAGGCGGTGGAATTCGACCGACAGCTGGACGGGTGGTCCCCAGGCCGTGCCGTCCGCGCCGACCAATTGCGCGCTGACCTGGAACTGCCCCGAGCGGGAGACCTCGGCGGGGATCTTCACCTGCTGCGAGCGGCCGGCGGGCACCACCTGCACGCCCGGGTCGCTGACGGTCAGCCCGACCCGTTCGCCGCCGCTGATCTGCACCCGGACCGGCACGTCGTAGGGCAGGTTGTTCTGCACGGTGAGCACCAGCGGCGACGTCGACGACGCCAGCGTGTAGGAATTGCCGGCGGACGAGATCTGCACCCCGGTGCGGAGGCCCGCGGTGGTGGCCTCCACCGTCGAGAGGTTCGCCTCGCCGACGGCTCGGATCCGACCGGAACGCGGTGGAGGCGGCGTCGTCCAGCGCGAGATCGAGCGGATCGAGCACCAGGTTCGGGTCGCTGGTCTGCCGGGTGGACGCGAAGGTCTGCCGCAGGCTGGCGACGTCGGCCCGGCTGGCGCTGATCCGATCCAGGTACTCGGCGGACAGCTCCTGCGGCCCGCGCCTGCGCCGGGTAGTCGGTGCTGGCCGCGGTGGACGCGGAGGCGGCCAGGTCCGACAACCCGATGCCGGCGATCACCTGGCTCGCCCCGAGGGTGCCGAGCAGGTCGGTGATCACCTGCAGTCCGGGGGCGTCGGGGGACCACCGCCGGTCGGGCATGAAGACGGCCGGGGTGACGGTGCCGTCCAGCGACTGCTGGGCGAGCACCCCGGTCAGCGCGTTCACCCGGGTCGCCCAGCCGGACTGGCGGCCCTGGTCGATCAGCGCGTCGAACCCGTTCAGCACGTCCGGTTGGGCGATGACGGCAGGAACCGGCTGGTCGGTGCCCGGCACCGCGACCGCGGCCGCACCCACCGGGGAGCCGTCGATCTGCACCGAGCTCTCGGAGAGCAGCGCGGTGCCGAGGCCGTCCGCGCGGAGTGCGGCCAGCGTCTCGGCGTCGATCGCGCCGTTGATCGGGTACGCGGTCGAGGTGTTCACCGTGCTCGTGCCGGGGGTCGCGGCGTTGCCGAATACCTCGTCGCCAAGGACACGCTTCGCCACCTCCCGCCCATGTTGTACGGCCGTCGACACCTGATCGCTCAGGCCTGCCCTGACCAGCGCCACCACGTCGGGATCGCCATAGGGCAGCACCACGACGGGATAGCGGGCCGCGACCTCGCGCAGCCGGCCGAGGTAGGACGCGGCAGCGGCCTGTCCGGTTCCGGCGACGGTGCCCGGAACGTCGATGGATCCGAGATCGGGCAGCACGGCGGAGGTGCCGGCGGCGCTCGTCGTGCCCGTCCCGGCCGTCGTCCCGCCCTGGCCGTCGGGCGATGCCGCCGTGGTGTCGCCCGGGGATGCCGTCGCGGCCGCGGTCTGGGTGGCCCGCGTGGTGGTCGCGGGCGAAGCGGTGGTCGCGGCCGTCGCCGCGGCGGACGCTGCCGCCTGCACCAAGGCCGTCATCGGCGGCTGCGGTTCGGCACTGGCGCCGTCGGCGGCCGGCGCGACCACTCGGTAGGCGCCGGTCATCCGGTCGAGTTCGTCGAGCAGTTGCGGGTCGATCACCACGGTGACCGACCCGGCCGGCAGCCGGCTCGCCGCGGTGTCCGTCAGCCCGTCCAGCAGGGTCGACAGCCGGCCGCCGGGCGACACGGCGGCCTGCAGGTCGTCATCGAGGAAGACGCCGCCGACACCCAGATGCGGCCGGTCCACCAGCGGCCAGACGAAGTTCACCGGCAACGCCTTGGTCGTGACGGTGCCGAGGCGCCGTCGCCGGTTGCCGGGGTCGGCCCCGGGACGCCCATCACGGTGAGCAGCAGGTGCAGTTCGCCGATGCGGGCCTCCAGCGGGCCGGCCTCCAGCGTCACCGCGCCGTTGACGTTCACCATCAACGGGTAGACGCCGGGGGCGTCGACATCCAGGCCGTCCGGGTCGGTGATGCGCGGCGCTGAACGCGAACGGCGCCGACGCACCGGCCGCCAGGTCTCCCGAAATCTGGGTGAAGGTGCGCTGAACCTGTTCGGTCGGTTCGCTGGGCTGCGAGCAGCTCCTGCCGGACGTCGGCGTCACTCCCCAGGGACTCGCCGCGCTGGAACCGGTAGCTCAGGTCGGTCAGCGCCTCCGGCCCGGCGTTGGTCATGGTGCCGGTGATGGTCAGCGTGGTCGGTCCGGCCGCGGTGACCAGCGCCGGATCGATCGACGTCACGTCGAAGGACAGCCGGTTCACGTAGTCGCCGAAGGGCTCGACGGTCACCCGGGCCTGGCCGGTGCGCTGTGCATCGGCGGGCCGTCCGGCACGCCGGCCGCGGCCGCGTGCCGCCGGGATCGCCGCGCCGCCGGCCGTGACCAGCAGAAATGCGCCGCCAGCGAGGACGGTCAGGCGAGTGAGCCAGGGGCGTCGTCGATGACGTCGGGGGCGGCCGGGCTGATCGGCGATCACCGGCGGATGGGTCACGCGGTGTCCGCGAGCAGCTCGACCGCTTTTCGCGCCAATCGTCGCTCGCCGGCGTAGGCCAGCCGGCCGGCCAGATCGGTCAGCGGCACCCAGGCGACCTCGGTCACCTCGACGTCGGCGTCGGACAGCTCGCCGGCGACGGCCTCCATCAGATAGTGGTGCACCCGCTTGTGGATGCGCCGGCCCTGCGCGATGAAGGAGTACTCGACGCTGCCGAGCCGCGCCGTGATCCGTCCGGAGATCCCGGTTTCCTCCTCGACCTCGCGGATCGCGGCCTGCTCGTGCGTTTCGCCGTGCTCGACGTGCCCCTTCGGCAGCGACCAGCGCAGCCGGCCGCGACGATCCAGCCGGCCGATCAGCGCGCCGGACGCGGTGCCGTCCTCGGTGCGGACGACCAGCCCGCCGGCCGAGGTTTCGTCCGCTTTCCGGCGTCGCTGGGGGTTGCCAGCGACGGGGCGACGGGCGGTGGGCATGCGCCGATGGTAGTGCGGCGGCGGGGTCGTTCATCGGCAATCGGCCTGGAGGATCGGTGGTTCGATCGGCGCGGTCGGCCCGCCGCGACCCCGATAGACTAGTTCGTCGTGCCCAGCCCGCCCCGCAGAACGCCGTCCGCGGCGTCGTCCTCATCGTCACCGTCGTCGGTACAGGTGCCATCCCCTGGTCCGGCGATCCAGCAGCAGACGGGTGCTGCGGGTGCGCCGGGCGGTCGCGCGCATGGTCGGCTGAACACGTTGCAGAAGGCGGCCGTTGCGGAATTGCTGCGGATCTCGCCGGTGTCCGACGAGCTGGGCGTCCGGTTCGCCGCCGCCGGCCACGAGCTGCACCTGGTGGGTGGTTCGGTGCGGGACGCGCTGCTGGGCCGGCTCGAGGATGACCTCGACTTCACCACCGACGCCCGGCCCGATCAGGTGTTGGCCCTGGTCGACGGCTGGGCGGACGGAACCTGGGGCACCGGGATCGACTTCGGCACGGTCGGGGTGATGAAGTCGGGGTTCCGGCTGGAGATCACCACCTTTCGCTCCGACCTGTACGACGGGGACACCCGCAACCCGGTGGTCACCTTCGGCGACAGCCTGACCGGCGACCTGCAGCGCCGCGATTTCGCGGTGAACGCGATGGCCGTGTCGTTGCCCGGGCACGAGTTCGCCGACCCGTTCGGCGGCCTCGACCAGCTCGCGGCCCGGGTACTGGACACCCCGGGTACGCCGCAGCAATCGTTCCGCGACGATCCGCTGCGGATGCTGCGGGCCACCCGGTTCGCCTCCCAGCTGTCGTTCACCCCGGCCCCGCGGGTGGTCGCAGGCGATGACCGACATGGCCGGCGAGATCGACCGGATCACCGCCGAACGGGTCGGTGCCGAGTTCGTCAAGCTGATCATGGGGGCCGATCCACGCAGCGGCCTGGCCCTGCTCACCGACACCGGGCTGGCGCAGCGGATCCTGCCGGAGCTGCCGGCCCTGCGCCTCGAGCGGGACGAGCACCTCCAGCACAAGGACGTCTACGAGCACACGCTGACGGTGCTGGACCAGGCCATCGCCCAGGAGACCGACGGCCCTGACCTGACGCTTCGGCTGGCCGCGCTGCTGCACGACATCGGCAAGCCGGCGACCCGGCGTTTCGAGGAGGGCGGCGGCGTCAGCTTCCACCATCACGAGGTGGTCGGGGCGAAGCTGGTCCGCAAGCGGCTGCGGGCGCTGCGGCTGCCGAAGGCGCTGATCGACGACGTGGCGATGCTGACCTATCCTGCACCTGCGGTTCCACGGCTACGGCACCGGGGCCTGGACCGACTCGGCGGTCCGCCGGTACGTCACCGACGCCGGCGACCTGTTGCCGCGACTGCACAAGCTGGTCCGGGCCGACTGCACCACCCGCAACCCCAGTCGGCGGCAGGCGTTGCAGCGGTCCTACGACGACCTGGAGGCCCGGATCGACCGGATCGCCGCGGCGGAGGACCTGGCCCGGGTGCGCCCCGACCTGGACGGGAACGCGATCATGGCGCTGCTCGGGGTGCCGCCCGGGCCGATCGTGGGGAAGGCCTGGGCGTTATCTGAAGGAGCTGCGGCTCGAGCGGGGTCCGCTGGATCGTGAGGTCGCCGAGGCCGCGCTGCTGGAATGGGCCGCCCGCGAGGGCATCACCCCGGCCGATGGCCCCGCCGCTTCCGAGGAGTGACGGGGCCGCTTCGGACCTAGCGATACGTCAGACGGAAACTCCGTCGGCGGCCTGTTCCAGCGCGGCGATGTTGATCTTCTGCATCTGCAGCATCGCCTGGGTGGCGCGGTTGGCCCGCTCTGGATCGGGGTCGCCGACGAGCTCCTGCGAGCCTGGTCGGCACGACCTGCCAGGACAGCCCGAACCGGTCCTTGAGCCAGCCGCACTGGCTCTCCTCGCCGCCGTCGACCAACTTCGTCCAGTAGTGGTCGACCTCGTCCTGGTCGGCGCACTCGATCTGGAAGGAAATGGCCTCACTGAACTGGAATATCGGCCCGCCGTTGAGGCCGACATATTTCTGCCCGTCCAGCCGGAATTCGACCGTCATCACCTGGCCCTCGGGACCGGGTTGGTCCGGGCCGTAACGCACGACCTTGTCGATGCTCGAATTCGGAAAGATCGAGGTGTACTGCTGGGCGGCCTGCTCGGCCTGGTTGTCGAACCAGAGGCAGGGGGTGGTGCTGGGCATGACAATTCCTCTTCGGCTTGCTTCTCTGTGAAAGTGATTCCTGGGTAGGAGGTTTCGGTTCCGACCGTCAGTCGGTCCAGCGCAGGCTCAGAGCTCGACGCCCTCGCCGAAGCGACCGCGCGCGTCGGTCGGGATCAACGGTTTGTCGGCGCGGGCCTTGATCTGCTGCACGGCCCAGGTGTTCCCGTCGGGGTCGCTGAAGCCGAAGAAGGTTCCGCCGTCACGCTCGTCGAAGACGGTGATCTCGCTGGCCTCGACGCCGCGGTCCAGCAATTCCTGCCGGGCTGCTGCCGCGTCGGCGACGACCAGTTGCAGGCCGCGCATCGAGCCGGGTGCCATCTCGGTCTGCGACGGCAGGTCGCCGATGACGATCGAGCAGCCGGACCCGCGCGGCGTGAGCTGAACGACGTGCATGTACTCGTTCGTCGGTGTCGTGGTCGAGGATGAAGCCGACCTGGTCGCGGTAGAAGGCGACCGATCGGTCGATGTCGCTGACCGGCAGCAGGACGACCTCAAGGGTCCAGTCCATGGCAATGCTCCGTTCGTTGGTCGAGTGGCAATGCTTGTTGGTCGAGGCGTTGCTCGAAAGGCGTTGGGGTGGCGAGCGTTGGGCGTGAGGTGCGGGTCTCAGAGCGCGGCAACGACCTCATCCAGACGCTCGTAGCCCTCTCGCATGCCGGCCTCCATGTTGCTGGCGACCATGCCGTCCCTGGCCTCGACGGTGGGATAGACGCTGTGCCCGATCAGCCGGGTCCGGCCGTCGCCGAGGTCCTCGAAGCGCATCGATTCGATGCTGACGACGTCCGGGAATCCTTCGAACTCGAAGGTCTGAATGGCGAATTCGTTCTCCCGGACCACGTGGAAGACGCCGTTGAAGGCGTACTCGTCGCCCTTGTCGTCGCGGTGGATGTAGCGGTAGCCGCCGCCGGTGCTGAAGTCGTAGCGCTCGATGTCCATGTCGTAGCCACGCGGGCCGAGCCATTGCTTGATCAGGTCGGGCTCGGCGTGGGCCCGGAAGACGGCGGCGACCGGGGCGTCGAACTCGCGCTCGAAATCGATGAACGGGACGCCCTCGGGTGCGGTGATGGTGA
Source organism: uncultured Actinomycetota bacterium (assembly GCA_963695045.1). GTDB lineage: Bacteria > Actinomycetota > Actinomycetes > Mycobacteriales > Nakamurellaceae > Nakamurella. The sequence continues at coordinate 1,450,593 of CAVOFW010000006.1, read as the reverse complement.
GGGCCCTGCGGGTGGTGGTGGTCATTGCTGCTCCTCCTGGTGGGTGGCGCCGGCCTGCGGGTCGGTGCCGTCGGTTGGGTTGGTGTCGATGGTGTCGAGCAGCGCGTCGAGGCTGCGGAACCGCTGCTCGTGGATCAGCCGGTACTTGTCGATCCAGGCCGTGAGTGCCTCGAGTTGGTCCGCATTCAGGTGCACGGGCCGGCGTTGGGCGTCCCGCGTCCGGGTGACCAGCCCTGCCTGCTCGAGAACCTGAATGTGCTTCGACACCGCCTGCTTGGTGATCTCGAAGGGATCGGCCAACTCGTTGACCGTTGCCGGGCCCCGGCTGAGCCGGGCGATGATCCTGCGCCGAACCGGATCGGCCAGGGCGGTGAAGGCCCGGTCGAGCCGGTCGTCTGCGGAGGGATCGACGATCATTTGTCAACCTCCCGCTTTATCAACCTGTTGATTGACTAAGGCTACGACCGAGTCGGTGGGGTGTCAAGGGTTGATGGTGCTCGGGGCTGGGCTGCCGACGGATGATCAACGTCTCAGGCCCCTCGAGGTTGCTCCACGACGCGAGGGGGCCACGAACGTTGATCTTGAGGCCCCACCCGGAGGACGAGCCGGGAAGGCGCCCGGTGCGGCGCGCCTGGCAGAGCGAGATCCGGTGTAGACCGCGGACCCGGGGTGGATGGAGATCCCGGTCAGGTTGGCAGGCCGGACTCAGCCGCTCTGCCGCGCCTCACCCGGCGGCACGGGGACGTCGGCGCCCGGAGCGGCCGTGCTCGGCACCTCGCCGGCCGGCACCGGATCGGCCTGAACCTCGACGATGGGATGCCCCTCGGCGGCGTCGAACTGCTCGGAGGGGGTGAGCGCCTGCCCGGTGGCGGCGTGCCTGCGGGTGAGCCGGGCCATCGCCACCCCGTACCCGATGCCGGCGACCAGGAACAACGCGCCGATCAGGAAGACCGCTCCGACGCCCTTGCCGTTCGCCGGCACCAGCAGCACCCCGAGGGCGAAGGCGCCGACGTAGCAGAGGTTGTTCGCGGTGTCGTAGAGCGCGAAGACCCGTCCGACGTAGGCGTCGTCGGAATCGGCCTGCACGACCGAGTCCATGCAGACCTTGCTCGACTGGTAGGCGAACCCGACGACGAAGGTGGTGACCATCGTCGACCAGATGGTGAACTGGCTGGCGAAGGCGACGCCGATGACGGCACTGGTCGTCAGCAGGATCACCAGGTACCTGGTCCGGCCGATCTTGCGGACCATCGGGGCGGTGACCACCGCGCCGGAGAACACCCCGATGGCCCCGACGGCGAGCACCTCGGCGATCCCGGCCGCGCCCGGCCGCAGCACGCCCGCGCTCTCGGTGAAGTACTTCTGGAACAGCAGCAGCACGATCAGCGTGCACATGCCGAAGCAGAACCGGACGATCATCACCACCAGCACGGCCAGCCCGACGGTGGGTCGTTGCAGGACGTGGTGCAGACCGCTGGCGAAACCCTGCAGCACCGCGCGGAGCGGTTGCGCCGGCTCGTCGGTCTCGTCCGGACCGAGTGCCATCAGCTTGAACCTGGACGCGATCAGCGCGGCCAGCAGATAGAACAGCAGTACCGAGGCGGTGATCGCCGCGATCCGGCTGCTGGCCTCGCCCAGCATCCCGCGCAACACGATGGCGTAGCCGCCGCCGACCGCGGTGGCCACCGCGCCGGCCGTCGTGGCCAGCGCATTCGCGCCGACCAGCGAGTCCTGCGCGACGGTGTGCGGCAGCGACGCCGACAACCCGGACCCGACGAATCGGCCGACACCCATGATCAGCAATGCGGTGATGAACAGCACCGCGCTGGGCAGCCTGGAGACGATCTGAATGGCCACGATTCCGACCAGCACGCAGCGGATGACGTTCGCCCAGACGATGACCCGCCGCCGGCTCCAGCGATCGAGCAAGGCGCCGGCGAACGGCCCGATGATCGAATACGGCAGCAGCAGCACCACGAAGCCGAGCGCGATCTCCGACGGTTCGGTCTGCCGTTCCGGGCTGAACAGCACCAGCACGGCCAGCGCGCCCTGGAACGCGCCGTCGCCGAACGAGCTGAGCACCCGGACGTACACCAGCCGGCGCAGTCCCCTGACCTGCCAGAGGTGCAGGAGCCCGCGCACCGACGGCCGGGTGGTCGTGCCACCCGCCGTGCCGGGGAGTTCCGTGGCTCACGGTCGAACGGTACGCGCGAAGCCACCGGCGCAGCCATCCCGGTGTCCGATTCCAAGGGTCGAACTGCGGGTCACCACCGACGCTTGACCGGGCAGGCCTGGAGCGACACCCACCGGGCGAACACCTCGCGGTGCACAGATGGGTGGGTAACCGGGAGAATGATCGACGATGAAAGAGATCGAGTCGCTGCGCCCTGGCATGCTGCTGGTTGCCACCCCTGACCTGCGAGATCCGCACTTCCGTCGGACCGTCGTGTATCTGGTGGCGCACGGCAGCGACGGCACGGTCGGCGTCATCCTGAACCGGCCGAGCGAGACCGCCGTGCAGAACGTGCTGCCGTCGTGGGCATCGCACACCTCGCGCCCGCACGCCGTCTTCGCCGGCGGCCCGGTGCAGACCTCGGCCGCGATGTGCCTCGGAGTGTGCCGGAACGGCACCAACCCGCGTGAGGTCGACGGGGTGGTGGGCGTGACGGGTCCCGTTGTGCTGGTCGATCTGGACGCCGACCCGGGCGCGATCTCGCAGTCGCTGCGCGGCATCCGGATCTACGCCGGGCGGGCCGGGTGGGACGCCGAACAGCTGGTCGACGAGATCGTCGAGGGGTCGTGGTTTGTGGTGCCCGGCCTGCCCGATGACGTGATCGCCGGTCCGCGGACCGATCTGTGGTTCACCGTGCTGCGCCGGCAGCCGTTCCCGCTGGCGATGATGGCCTACCACCCTGGCGATCTGAGCAGGAACTAGCGTCCGCCAGCTCGGCAGGGCGCCAAGCACCGGTCAGTTCTTGCCGCCGCCGTTGTTCCGGCGCGCTTCGCGGGCGAAGGCACCGCCGATCATCATCAGCCACAGCAACGCCCCCCAGGCGAGGGCAAAGGACGCCCACATCAGCCCGCTGGTGGGCGCCAGCAACCCGGCGACGATCAGCCCGACGATCGAGGATGCCGGCGCTGATGGCCAATTTGAAGGGCGGCAGATCTGTGGTGCGGCTTGTCCGGTCCGTTCCGTTCGACCCGTTCGACAATGCGCATAGCCGAGTCTCTCACGTGCTGGAAGGGCCCCGAAAGGTCTCACTACTCGAGCGTCATCGGCAGCAACGGCGTTCGCGCCGATCGGTTCCGCCGGCGCAATCGTCTCGACGCGGGTCGGCTGGCCGGCTCAGGCCTGACCCCGGCAGCGGCGGCCGGATCGGTCCGGGTGATCCCGGCGCAGCCACCACCCCCGCACGCGCATCCCGAGCACCCGGCGCCCCCGGCGGACGACGGCTTGCGGGCGGGAATCGGAACCTGCCGGGCCGCCCGATCGCCGAGCACGCCGGCCACGAGCAGCAAGACCATGGAGCCCGACGAGCCCGACCAACCCGACGACAACGCCGGCCGCGGTCGGCAGCGGCAGGAAGATCATCAGCACGGCCGACACCACGGCGACCACGGCCGCCCCGCCGGCAATGGGGGCCGCGACCCGGTTGGCCAACGTGAACGCCTCGTCGCTGGCCATGGCCGCGGGCGAATGCACGCCCATCCGGTTCTTGCGGGTCAGCGACCCGGCGAACCCACCCCTGGCCATCACCGCCGAGGCGGCACCGATAGCAAGCGAGCAGCACGGCAAGCGGGATCGTCAACCACAGGGGCGCTTCGGACACCACTGCATGGTAGTTGGCGGCTGCCGGCGGGTCCGCGCACCCGAGCGAGCCCGGGGTGAGCCGCCAAATGCGCGGTGTCGGCAGGGCCCGGCGGGTAGACTCCGGCGTCATGGCAGTGGTTCGGCTCCTTCACCGGCCGCGCTGACCGACGGGCCTGACAGACAGACAGGCCCGACCGGGTGGCGCGGCGATCCCTCCTGTTCCGCAGGGGGGATTTTTTGTGCGCGGTGCGGCGAACCGATCAATGCAGACGAGGAGACGAGAGCATGACGACAGATAGCGCGGTGGACGAGACCCGGGCCACGGACGCCGTGAGCCCCGCCGCGGGCTCGGCAGCGACCGACGGACCGGAGTCCGAGGCCGCCCCGCCATTCCGCTACAACGCGACGCTGGCCGGCGAGATCGAGGCCCGCTGGCAGGATCGCTGGGAGGCCGAGGGCACCTTCAACGCCCCGAACCCGACCGGGCCGCTGGCTCCCGCCGACGGCGCGCCCGTGCCGCAGGACAAGCTGTACCTGCTGGACATGTTCCCGTACCCGTCCGGCAAGGGCCTGCACGTCGGGCACCCGCTCGGCTACATCGGCACCGACGTGCTGGGCCGGTACATGCGGATGACCGGCCGCAACGTGCTGCACACCATCGGGTATGACGCGTTCGGGCTGCCCGCCGAGCAGTACGCCGTCCGCACCGGTACCCACCCGCGGACCACCACCGAGGCGAACATCACCCGGTACCGGGCGCAGCTGCGCCGGTTGGGCTTCGCGCACGACCAGCGGCGCAGCGTGGCCACCACCGACCCGGAGTTCTTCCGCTGGACCCAGTGGATCTTCACCCAGCTGTTCGAGGCCTGGTACGACGAGTCGACCGCGACCGCCCGGCCGATCAGCGCGCTGGTGGAGGAGTTCGAGGCCGGCACCAGGCCGACGCCCGACGGCCGGGCCTGGGCAGCGCTGACCCACGCCGAGCAGCACCAGGTGCTGGCCGGGTACCGGCTGGCCTACATCGACGAGGCGCCGGTGAACTGGTGCCCGGGCCTGGGCACGGTGCTGTCCAACGAAGAGGTCACCCCCGACGGGCGCAGCGCCATCGGCAACTTCCCGGTGTTCCGCCGCAGCCTGCGGCAGTGGATGATGCGGATCACCGCCTACGCCGACCGGCTGCTGGACGACCTGGACCGGCTGGACTGGCCCGAGTCGGTCAAGTCCATGCAGCGCAACTGGATCGGCCGGTCCTACGGCGCCCGGCTGGACTTCCCGGTGATCCCGGAGAGCGGCGAACTGGCCGGACCCGATGTCGGTCAGGTGATCGAGGTCTACACCACCCGGCCGGACACCCTGTTCGGCGCGACCTACATGGTGCTGGCGCCGGAGCATCCGCTGGTGGACGCCATCACCGCGGCCGGCTGGCCGGAGGGGACCGATCCGCGCTGGACCGGCGGCGCCGCCACCCCGGCCGAGGCCGTCGCCGGCTACCGGCGGGAGGCCGCCGGCAAGTCCGACCTGGACCGGCAGGAGAACAAGGAGAAGACCGGCGTCTTCACCGGCGCGTACGCGGAGAACCTGGCCAACGGAGCCGTGTCTGCCCGTCTTCATCGCCGACTACGTGCTGATGGGCTACGGCACCGGCGCGATCATGGCCGTCCCCGGGCAGGACACCAGGGACTGGGACTTCGCCACCGCGTTCGGGCTGCCGATCATCCGCACCGTGCAGCCGACGGCCGACCATCCCGACGACCAGGCCGTTCACCGGCGACGGGCCGGCGATCAACAGCGCCAACTGCGAGGTCGACCTGAACGGTCTGGGCGTCGCCGAGGCCAAGGCGACGATGATCGACTGGTTGGCGGGCAAGGGTTTCGGCCGGCCGGAGAAGCAGTACAAGCTGCGGGACTGGCTGTTCTCCCGGCAGCGGTACTGGGGCGAGCCGTTCCCGATCGTCTATGACGACGACGGGGTGGCCATCGCGCTGCCCGACGACCAGCTGCCGCTGACCCTGCCCGAGGTGCGATGACTACTCGCCGCAGTCGTTCGACCCGCAGGACGCCACCTCCGAGCCGGTGCCGCCGCTGGCCAGGGCCACCGAGTGGGCCTACGTCACGCTGGACCTGGGCGACGGACCGAAGCGCTACCGGCGCGAGCTGAACGTCATGCCGCAGTGGGCCGGCTCCTGCTGGTACGAGCTGCGCTACCTGGACCCGACGAACGAGAAGACCTTCTGCGACCCGGGTGTCGAGCAGTACTGGATGGGTAAGGATCCGTCCCGGCCGAACGATCCCGGCGGGGTCGACCTGTACGTCGGCGGCGTCGAGCACGCCGTGCTGCACCTGCTGTACTCCCGGTTCTGGCACAAGGCGCTGTACGACCTGGGCCACGTCACCAGCGAGGAGCCGTTCCGCCGGCTGTTCAACCAGGGCTACATCCAGGCCTTCGCCTACACCGACGAGCGCGGCGTCTACGTGCCGGCCGACGAGGTCGTCGAGGTCCGGCCCCGGGTCTTCGAGTTCGAGGGCAAGCCCGTCACCCAGGAGTACGGGAAGATGGGCAAGTCGCTGAACAACGTCGTCACCCCGGACGACATGTCCGAGCGGTACGGCGCGGACACCTTCCGGATGTACGAGATGGGCATGGGCCCGATGGACATGTCCCGGCCGTGGCAGACCCGTGCCGTGGTCGGGCTCGTTGCGCTACCTGCAGCGGCTGTGGCGGCTGGTGGTCTCCGAAAGCACCGGCGAGACCATCGTTGTCGACACCGAGCCGGACGAGGAGACCCGGAAGCTGTTGCACCGCACCATCGACGGGGTGTCCACCGACTACGTCGAGATGGCCTACAACACCGCGATCGCCAAGCTGATCGTGCTGACCAGCCACCTGACCAAGTCGGCAGCGCCGGTGCCCGCGGTCGGTGGCCGAGGCCCTGGTGCTGATGACGGCGCCGCTGGCCCCGCACATCAGCGAGGAGCTGTGGCAGCGGCTGGGGCACTCGGAGTCGTTGGCGCACGGGCCGTTCCCGGTCGCCGACCCGGCGCTGCTGGTGGCCGAGCAGTTCGAGTACCCGATCCAGGTGAAGGGCAAGGTCCGGGCCCGGATCACCGTGGCCGCGGACGCGCCGGCTGCCGACGTCCAGGCGGCCGCGCTGGCCGAGCCGCGGATCGTCGAGCTGCTGGCCGGGGCGACGCCGCGCAAGGTCGTCGTGGTGCCCGGCAAGATGGTCTCGATCGTGCCGTGAGCTCCATGGTCGTGACGGGCGGAGCGGACCGAACAAGAAGGGCGTCCTCGCCGATGATGCAAGCCCGGAAGTTCCTGATCGCCTGCTACACCTTCGGCGCGGGCGGAGCGGGCCGGCAGGTCGAGATTGCCGAGCACGAGCCGGACACCGGGCGTTGGACGCTGCTCAAGGACTACGCCGACCAGGGCACCATCGCCGAATCCGGCGTGACCCAGGATCCGCAGTCGCCGTCGTATCTGGCCTGGCACCCGAACGGCCGGTACCTCTACGCCGTCGGCGAGGTGCCGAACGGCCGCATCTGGGCGTACGAGATCGACGACCGCGGCTACCGGCTGCGGGTGCTCGGCTCGTCCACCTCCGGCGGCGAACATCCCTGCCACCTCGCCGTCGATCCCTCGGGACGGGTGCTGGTCACCGCGAACTACACGTCCGGGTCCCTGGCCGTGCATCAGATCCGGCCGGACGGCTCGCTGGGCGAGCCGACGGACCTGGTGCAGCACGCCGGGCTCCGGTCCGCACCCGGAGCGGCAACAGGGCCCGCACGCCCACATGGTCCACTTCGTCAGCGACACCCTGCTGCTGGCGGTCGATCTCGGGATGGACGCGGTCACTTCCTACACGCTCGACCCGGCCAGCCGGCCGATTGCAGCCGGCCGCGGCGCCGATCACCTACCTGCCGGACGGATTCGGCCCGCGCCACCTGGTCGCGCTACCCGACGATCTGGTGGCCATCGTCGGCGAACTGACCGGCGAGATTGCCCTGGCCCGGCTGAACCCGACCACCGGCGAGCTGGATCGTGCTGGACGTCGTCGCCGGAACGGACACCGAGGAACCGCCGTCCTGGCCGAGCGGGATCGGCCGCACCGCCGACGGCCGCTACGTGGTGATGGCCAACCGGGGACCGAACACGGTGGCCAGCTTCCGGGTGCTGCCGGGGCCGGCGCCGAGCCTCGAGCTGGTCGACGAGATCGACTGCGGCGGCGACATTCCCCGGGATCTGACGGTCGTCGACGACTCGGTGTACGTGGCCAACCAGGAGAGCGGCACGGTGACCGTGCTCGGCCTCGATCCGACAGACCGGCGCGCTGCGCGGCACCGACGAGCCGGTTCGAGGTGCCCAGCCCCACCCAGGTTCTCCCGGTGGCCGACCGGCGAGCGGCGCGATGACGGACTACCGGATCGTCCGGCTGCAGGTCCAGCGCGGACCGGTGAAGATCGGCAAGGCGCCGCTGCGCTGGTACGAACCGGCCGCGCATCGTGCCGGTCAGCACGCTGCTGGCCGAGCCGCGGGGCGTCCGGGGCGTCACCGCCGACGGCGAGGTGGTGCTCGACGTGCACCATCGGGACCATCCCGCAGTCGCGGGATCGCAAGGGCAAGGCCGGGATCCTGTTCATGGGCACCGGCGACTACGTCGCGCTGCGCGAGCGGTACGGCGACCACGTGGTGGACGGGATCGCCGGGGAGACGGTGCTGCTCGATGCGCCGGACGGCCTGGCCGGCGGTGGGCTGCCGCGCGACGGTCACCGTGCTGACGGCCGGCGGTCCGCTGGAACTGCACGGCGTCCGGACCGCGGCGCCCGTGTGTCGAGTTCAGCCGGTTCTGCCTGCGTCAGGAGATGTCGGCGGAGGTCGACGACGCGGTCAGGAAGACGATGATCGACCTGGACGGCGGCGCCCGGGGCTACCGGTCGATCGCCTCAGGCGCGGGCACCATCGCGGTGGGCGACGTCGTCACGATTGCCGACGAAACGGTGCCCATGACCACTGAGGGCACTCCGGTCGATGATTCGGGTGCGCCGGTGAACCCGGCCCCGATCGCACCGCCTTCCTCGCTGCCTACGACCGACTGCTGGATCGCTGGCCCGATCCGCACGAAACGATCACCATCGCTTCGGAGTTCGGCACCACCAGCGTGATCGCGTCCGGACCGCCGGACGCGCCGCCGGTGGTGCTGATCCACGCCTACCAGGCGACCTCCGCCGAATGGATCGAGCTGGCCCGCGCGCTGAGCATCCGAACGGCGGGTCTTCGCCGTCGACGTGAACGGCGACGCCGGGCACAGCACCACGGGTCAACCGCGCCATCAGCACCCCGACGGACATGGTGGAGTGGCTCGACACCGTCCTGGACGGGCTGGGTCTGACCACCGCCGAGGTGTGCGGGCACTCCTACGGTGCCTGGATCGCGCTGGCCTACGCCATCGAGCGACCCACCCGGGTCAGCCGGGTGACGCTGCTCGACCCGACGATGACCTTCGCGGCGTTGTATCCGCACTACGTCATCCGTGCGCTGCCGGCCCTGTTCAAGCCGACGTCCGCGCGGCGGACATCGCTGATCCGCTGGGAGTCGAAGAAGGGGAATGCCGGGCTGGACCCGGAATGGCTGCAGGTGACCGGGATGGGCGCTGACGTCTTCGGTGATGCGCCGACCGTGCCGACAAAGATCCCGAAGCCGCAGACGTTGACGAGCATCCAGCCGCCCGTCCTGGTGATCGTCGCCGGGTTCCAGCCGGGTGCACGACCGGCGGAAGGTCGCGCGGCGGGCCGGCGCGGCACCTGGCCAACTCGCGGGTGGAAATGCTGGCGGGCGCGACCCACTACGGACTGCCGTTGACCCACGCCGAGCAGATCGCCGCGCTGATGCTGGAGCCGCCGGCGCAGGTTCCGCCCGCCTGACGACGCGAGCGCCTCGCCGCGCTGGGCATACTGGCCGCCATGCGACCCATCGCCGCCGGTGCCCTGGTGTTCGTGACGTCGGCCGCGGTGCTGGTGCTGGAGATCGTCGCGGCCCGGCTGCTCGCGCCGTACGTCGGCGTCACGCTGGAGACCTACACCGCGATCATCGGGACGATCCTCGCGGCCATCTCGCTGGGCACCTGGATCGGCGGCCGGCTGGCCGACCGGCTCGACCCCAGGACGCTGCTCGGGCCGATCCTGATCCTGGGCGGCGCGCTGTCGCTGTGCATCGTGCCGATCGTCCGGCTGGTCGGGGCGCTGCCGCTGGGCGGCGGACCGGCGCCGGTGCTGCTCCTGGCGCTGCTGGGGTTCTTCGCCCCGGCCGCCGTGCTGTCGGCGGTGCCGCCGACGGTGATCAAGATGCAGCTGGCGGACCTGGCCGAAACCGGCCGGACGGTGGGCCGACTGTCCGCGCTCGGCACCGCCGGGGCCATCTTCGGCACCTTCGCCACCGGGTTTGTGCTGGTCGCGACCCTGCCGACGGCGCCGATCGTGTTCGGCGTGGCGATCGGGCTGATCCTGCTCGGTGGCGTCATCGTCGTCGCGATGCGCCGTTCCGGCAGCCGGCCGCCGCGGGGGCCGGCGGTGACCGCGGTACTGCTGCTGATCGTGCCGATCGGCCTGCTCGGCGTGCTGGTCGAACGCACCCTGAACCCCTGCGAACGCGAAACGGCGTACTTCTGCGCCAGGGTGATCCCCGACCTCGCCCCCTGCACGGGCGGACTCACCCTGTACCTGGACACCCTGCGGCACAGCTGCGTGCACCCGGACGACCCGCGGCGGCTGGACTTCAGCTACGCCCAGATCCTGGGTGACGTGATCGCCGCCGTTGCGCCCGACGGGGCACCGGTGGACGCGCTGCACATCGGCGGCGGCGGGTTCACCATGCCGCGGTACCTTCAGTCGGCGAACCCCGGTTCCACCAGCCTGGTCCTCGAGCTGGATCCGGCGCTGGTGCAGATCGCCCGCGACGAGCTCGGCCTGCAGACCTCGCCGGACCTGCAGGTCCGGGTCGGCGACGCCCGGCTCGGCATCCGGGAGGCGGCCGACGACTCCTTCGACCTGGCCATCGGCGACGCGTTCGGCGGGCTGGCCGTGCCGTGGCACCTGGCCACCCGGGAGTTCGTCGAGCAGGTCGACCGGGTGCTGCGACCCGGCGGGGTGTACGCGATCAACGTGATCGACCACCCGCCGCTCGGCTTCGTTCGCGCCGAGGCGGCGACCTTGGGCGCCGTGTTCGAGCACGTCGCGGTGATCGCCCCGGCCGATCGGTTGGCCGGCAGAGCCGGCGGCAACATGATTCTGGTCGCGTCCCATGAGCCGATCCCGGTGCCGGACATCCTGGCGCACAACGTATCCCGCGGCGACGACGACTCTGCGTTGACGGACGCCGGACTGGCGTCGTTCGTCGGCGCGCCGCGGGTGCTGACCGACGATTTCGCGCCGGTCGACCAACTGCTCAGCCCGGCCCGCTAGTTTCGGGGTCCTTCGGACTCCAGGTCATGCGGGTCGCGGTACCGGCTCGGCGAAGATCCCCATCCTCTTGTTGATCAGCGTCGTGAGGAAGAACAGCACCACCCCGATCACCAGCAACCAGCCGGCCACCAGGTACTGCGCCGACGCGCGTCCGGACAGCGGGGTGACCAGGTACAGGCAGGTGATGAAGCCGACGATCGGCAACACGGTCGGCGCGCGGAAATGCTTCTTGCCGACGTCGTCCTTGCGGAGCACCAGGACCGCGACGTTCACCACCGAGAACACGCCGAGCAGCAGCAGGGCCGTGGTCCCGCCCAGGGTCGCGACCGCGTCGGGATTGCCGAGCGAGACGAACACGATCAACCCGAAGGCCAGCGCCGTGGTGAAGACGATCGCCACCCACGGCGTGCGGCGGGTCGGGTGCACCTTGCCGAGCACCGGCGGCAGCACCCGTTGCCTGGCCATCCCGTACAGCAGCCGGCTGGCCATCAGCATGTTGATCAGCGCGGAGTTGGCGACGGCGAACATCGAGATGAACGGCAGGATGGCGTCGATCGGCAGGTCGGGTGCGCCGGCCTTGACCACCTCGACCAGCGGGGTGTCGCTGTCTGCCAGCGTGCCGACCGGCACCAGCGCCACCGACGCGATCGAGACCAGCACGTAGATGATGCCGGTGATGGTCAACCCGGTGAGCATCACCTTGGGAAAGATCCGCACCGGATCCTTGGTCTCCTCGGCCATATTGACCGAGTCCTCGAAGCCGACCATCGCGAAGAACGCCAGCGACGTCGCGGTCGTGACGGCGAGGAACAGGCTCTTGTCCTCGGGGGTGTCGAACGCGATCACCCGGGAGAAGTCGGCGTTGCCGCCGAAGATCGCGAACAGCCCGACCATGATCACCAGCAGCAGCCCGGACAGCTCCACCAGGGTCAGCACCACGTTGGCCTTGACGCTCTCGCCGACGCCGCGGAAGTTGACGATCGCCACCAGCGTCATGAAGCCGAGTGCGATCAGCACGATGCCCCAGTTGCCCAGCTCGAGGCCGAACCCCTCGGCGAGGTTCGACGCGAAGGCCCGGGACGCGGTTGACGCCGAGGTGATGCCGGAGCACATCACGACGAATGCCACCAGGAACGTGAAGAAGTGAATGCCGAATGCCTTGTGGGTGTACAGCGCGGCGCCCGCTGCCTGCGGGTACTTGGTGACCAGTTCCAGGTAGCTGAACGCGGTGACGGTGGCAACCGCGAACGCGACCAGGAACGGCAGCCACGCGGCGCCGCCGACCTGGCCTGGCACCGCTCCACACACGGACCTTCGGCCACCGACGTACTGCAGTGGCCGTATGGGCGACGACCCGTGTGTAGAGCGCCTCTCCCGCCTCGGGACATGGAACGGCCGGGCCCCGATGGGGCCCGGCCGTCTCACTACGGATGGAACTGCAGCGTCAGCTGTCCAGCTCGCCCCGGATGAACTTCTCCACGTTGTCCCTGGCCTGGTCGTCCGGGAACTGCACGGGCGGGGACTTCATGAAGTACGACGACGCGGACAGGATCGGGCCGGCGATGCCCCGGTCCTTGGCGATCTTGACGGCCCGCACCGCATCGATGATGACGCCGGCGGAGTTGGGCGAATCCCACACCTCGAGCTTGTATTCCAGGCTCAGCGGGACGTCGCCGAACGCGCGGCCCTCGAGCCGGACGTAGGCCCACTTGCGGTCGTCGAGCCACGGCACGTAGTCGCTCGGGCCGATGTGCACGTTGCGGGCCCCGAGGTCACGGTCGATCTGGGACGTCACGGCCTGGGTCTTGGAGATCTTCTTGGACTCCAGCCGATCCCGCTCGAGCATGTTCATGAAGTCCATGTTGCCGCCGACGTTCAGCTGCATGGTGCGCTCCAGGATCACGCCGCGGTCCTCGAACAGCTTGGCCAGCACCCGGTGCGTGATGGTCGCGCCGACCTGCGACTTGATGTCGTCACCGATGATGGGAAGCCCTGCGGCGCGGAACTTCTCGGCCCATTCAGGGGTCCCGGCGATGAACACCGGCAGGGCGTTGACGAACGCGCAACCGGCGTCGATGGCGCACTGGGCGTAGAACCGGACGGCGTCCTCCGAGCCGACCGGCAGGTAGCAGATCACCACGTCGACCTGCGCCTCACGCAGCGCCGCGACGACGTCAACGGGCTCGATCGAGGACTCGGTGACGGTCTGCTGGTAGTACTTGCCAAGGCCGTCCAGGGTGTTGCCGCGCTGCACGATGACGCCGGTCGGTGGGACGTCGGCGAACTTGATGGTGTTGTTCTCGCTGGCGCCGATGGCTTCGGCCAGGTCGAAGCCGACCTTCTTGGCATCGACGTCGAACGCCGCGACAAACTGCACGTCGGAGACGTGGTAGTCGCCGAACTGCACGTGCATCAGGCCGGGGACCTGGGTGCCGGGTTCGGCGTCCTTGTAGTACTCGACGCCCTGGACGAGGGACGACGCGCAGTTGCCGACGCCGACGATTGCGGTCCGGATGGCGCGGGTGGGGTTGGTTGCCATGAATTCCTCCTGGTGGTGACGACGCCGGGTCGGGGCCGTCGGGATCGGGTGGCGAGCGGTTGAAGGGGATTCGGTCGAAGGGGACTGGGTCGAAGGATTGGATGGGTCCGTGGGCGGTGGGTCAGGGGGCGGGCCGGTCCGTCGGCTTGTCGCCGGCGGACGGCGGGTCGGGTGGGCCCGAGCCGGGATCGGCGCTCGGTTCGGGTGGGCTTGAGCCGGGATCGGTGTTCGGTTCGGTGGGAATGGTCCGTTGAGCGGTCCCGGTCGGGTCGGGGCCGGTCGGTGTCAGGTTTCGCTCCTGGGCGATGAGCTCGTTGAGCCACCTGACCTCCCGGTCCGAGGCCTCCAGGCCGAGCTGATGCAGCTCGGCTGTGTAGGTGTCGAGCCGTTCGGCGGCCCGGGTCACCGCGGAACGCCGCTCCTCGCGCCGCTCCTCCACCCGCCGCCGTCGACCTTCGAGGATGCGCATGCGTGCCTCTGACGAGGTTCTCGAGAAGAACGCCAGGTGCACGCCGAAGCCGTCGTCGGACCACGACTGCGGGCCGGCATCGCCGAGCAGTTCGGCGAGCCGCTCCTTGCCCTCGGCGGTGATCCGATAGGTCACCCTGGATCGCCGGGAGCTCAACGGGACCGCGTCGATGTCGACGACGGGCCCCTCGGTGGCGATATGCCCGGCCGCCTGCAACCGTCGCAGCGTCGGGTAGAGCGAGCCGAAGCTGAATGCCCGGAACGAACCGAGCGTCGCGTTGAGCCGCTTGCGCAGCTCGTAGCCGTGCATGGGCGACTCGGCCAGGAGTCCCAGCACGGCCAATTCGAAGACGGTTGAGCTTTCCTTGACGACGATGTCACCCCCTGCCCGGTAGGCCTGTGACGGGCTGGTGGATTGCCCGTCGTTCCCGCTACATCACACGCTATATCGCGACGATACATCGGCGTCGCGGGTGGCGGGGGAAGCGCGGCCGTTCAGGGCTGCGTCGATCCGAAGCGGCCGTCGCCACAACGTGCCCGATGATCGCCACAACCTGGCCTGTGACGCCACAACGTCCGCGCGGTTGTGGCGTCGCCACTGCTGGTGTGGCGACGTCAGCGTTGTTGTGGCGACGACTGCAGGCCGCACCAATCCCTGGTGCGAGTCGGTCCAGGATGATCCAAGCCACACCAATGGTTTGTGCACCAAGCATTGGTGTACATTCTGACTATGACCGCGCCGATCAACCAGTTGCCCGCCACCGACGGGCCCGCCGCGGACCCGCTCGCCCTGGATCAGCAGGTGTGCTTCGCGCTGGTCGTCGCGGCTCGCAGCGTGGTTGCGCTCTATCGGCCGGTGCTCGAGCGGCTCGGCCTCACCCACCCGCAGTACCTGGTGATGCTGGCGTTGTGGGAGCACGCCCCGCTGTCGGTCAAGCGGCTCAGTGAGTTGTTGCAGCTGGATCCCGGCACGTTGTCGCCGCTGTTGAAGCGGCTGGAGGCGGCGAATCTGCTGACCAGGCGTCGGTCCGCCGCGGACGAGCGGTTGCTCTCGGTTGAGCTCACCGCAGAAGGTCTCGAGCTGCGGAACCAGGCACTTGGTGTACCGCCGGCCGTGATGCAGCGGCTTGGCATGAGCGTCCCGGAACTGCAGGCCCTGCACGCGTCGCTGACCAGGGTGATCGCGGCGGCAGACCCCGCCGCGCCGCCCGCCGTCTCGCGGCAATGACGACGCGAACAGCGCCACACCACACCACACCAGAACCAGCATCGAAGGAGCGCAGCACATGACATGGAACGAAGCGGCGAGCGGCAGTTCCGGGCTGTTCGAGGGCGGATTCGGCTGGGGCGGTGTACTTCTCGTCATCGGCATGGTCGTTGCCCTTGCCATCGTCTCCGGGCTGGGCATTCTGGCCCGGCTGCGCGATCGGGCGGACGAGCGAAAGGCCCTCGACGCCAAGGACTCCGCCTCCGGTGATCACCGACGCAGCGGCACCGCCGCGGCGGGCTGACCGAAGGCCGAAAGAGCAGGCGCCAAAAACCACGACCGCGGCTCCGGCACTCGGAGCAGTCGCCACGCTGCCCGACGGCGGTGAAATGCCCCCGCGTACCCTGGGATGGTGCGGACCCAGAGGGGACTGGTCGACTATGCGTTGCAGCGCCGGGCGCTGCTCGCCGAAGTCCGCTCCGGTCGGACCGGGGTCACCGACGTGTGTGACGCGTCGCCGTACCTGGTGCGGGCAGCCAAGTTTCACGGAGTGCCGACGGACATCGCTTGCCCGGTCTGCCGCAAGGAGTCGCTCACCCACGTGTACTGGGTATACGGCGACGAGATCAAGCACATCGCCGGATCCGCCCGGTTGCCCGCCGAACTGGAAACGATGGCCGGTTCGTTCGGTGAGTTCTCGGTGTACCAGGTCGAGGTCTGCCGGACGTGCTCCTGGAACCACCTGGTGTCCTCGTTCGTGATGGGCTCCAAGGGCGACGCGGCGCCGCGCACCAAGCGCCGCGCGGTCAAGTAAGCGGAACCGAACTTTCTGAAAACGGACCCGGCGAGGATGTCGAGAACGGCGGGACGGGTCCGACCTACCCCCGAATGCGCCACCGAGGTGCATCACGAGGAGGACGACATGAAATACATGCTGCTGATGGCCTACGGCGAGATCGAGGGCGTGTCTCCGATCACCGAGTGGTCGCCGCAGGACATCGCGACGCACATCGCCTTTCAGGAAAAGCTGGGGGCCGAACTCACCGAACGCGGGGAGCTGGTCGACGGGCAGGGGTTGGCCGGTCCAGAGGCGGCCAAGATCGTCGTCAACACCGGGACGAGCGCACCGGTCATCTCCGACGGACCGTTTCCGGAATCCAAGGAGTTCCTGGCCGGCTACTGGCTGGTGGACGTCGACAGCGAGGCACGGGCCCTGGAGATCGCGGCCCAGGCCTCAGCCGCGCCGGGACCGGCCGGGGTGCCACTCGGTCAGCCGATCGAGGTGCGGGCGGTGATGTCCGCACCCGACCCCGAGCTGTGACCAGGCCCGAGCTGTGACCAGGCCCGGACCCCACCAGGTCCGAGCCTTGACCAGGCCCGACCAGTCAGCAGCACGACCGGCCGGTAGCGCGAGCGTGCACCAGCGGTGATTGCCGACCCGCAGATCGAGGATCTGCTGCGCGAACTCGCGCCGCAGGTTCTCGGTGTGCTCGTGCGGCGCTCCGGCGACTTCGCCGACGCCGAGGACGCGACGCAGGAGGCGCTGCTGGCCGCCGCCACCCAATGGCCCGCGCAAGGCATCCCGACCAACCCTCGCGGTTGGCTGATCCAGGTCGGGTCGCGCCGCCTGACCGACATGATCAGGGCCGAGGATGCACGGCGGCGCCGCGAGGAGTTGGTGATCGCCCGCGAACCCGAAACCGCCCCCGCGGCAACCGATCGGGACGACTCACTGACCCTGCTGTTCCTGTGCTGCCATCCCGCGCTGACGCCGGGCTCGGCGATCGCGGTGACGTTGCGAGCGGTCGGGGGACTGACCACCGCGGAAATCGCCCGCGCCCTGCTGGTGCCCGAGGCCACCATGGCCCAGCGAATCAGCCGGGCGAAACAGCGGATCCGATCGTCCGGAGAGCCGTTCGCGGCGCCAACGGCCGATGAGCTGCCCGCTCGCCTGCGCATCGTGCTGCAGGTGCTCTACCTGATCTTCAACGAAGGCTACGCCGGCAGCACCGGCCCGGCCGTGGCCCGCGTCGAGCTCTCGGCAGAAGCGATCCGGCTGACCACGGTGGTTCGGCGGGCGTTGCCGGACGACCCCGAGGTCGCCGGCCTGCTGGCGTTGATGCAGTTGACCGACGCGCGCCGGCCCGCCCGCACGGGGCCGCACGGCGAGTTGATCCCGCTGGCCGACCAGGATCGCAGCCGCTGGGACCAGCGGCAGATCAAGGACGGCATCGAGCTGATTTCCGAAGCGTTGACCATGGGCCGGGTCGGCGAGTATCAGATCCAGGCGGCGATCGCCGCGGTGCACGACGAGGCGGCCCGCCCCGAAGACACCGATTGGCGGCAGATCCTGGAACTGTACGGGCTGCTCGAACGGATCACCCGGAACCCGATGGTCACCCTGAACCGGGCGGTTGCCGCTGCCATGGTTGACGGGCCGGCGGCGGGGCTGGCGATGCTGCAGGATCTCGACGGCCCGTTGCGCGGTCACCACCGACTCGACGCCGTCCGCGGTCATTTGCACGAGATGCTCGGTGAGCGTGCCGCCGCCGTCACGCACTACCGCGCCGCCGCCGGCCGGACCACCAGCATCGCCGAGCGCAACTACCTCACCACGAAAGCGGCCCGGCTGACCTCACCGGAACGCTGACCGCACCGAACGCCGGGCCGACCGGCGTCGGCGACCCGCCGGGAACGGCGACCCGCCGGGAACGGCGACCCGCACGGAGCGTGAACCCGGCGGGAGCGTGAACCCGGCGGGCGAAACCCGTCGCTTCGACAGGTTCGCCCAGTAGCATCGCGCCCGTGACCGCCCCGCCTCCGGACGAGCCGACGCCGGAGTCGGCCGACGCCGGCCCGGCTGCGGCCGCCGGCACACCGGTCGACGTGCCGCTTGCCAGATCGGCGTCGCTGACCGCTACCGAGCGGGTGATTCCCAGCTGGACGGACCCGACCGTCCGGCGCGCCAGCGACCTGATCGGCGGCCCGATGGGCCGGCACGCCCTCGTCGGGCGCGCGAAACTGCTGACCCCGTTGCGGGTTTGCCTGCTGATGGCGATCGTCATCCTGATCTGCGGCTGGTTGTTCAAGGCCGCCTGCATCCAGCAGGGCCCGAACGGATCCGGCGGCGTCGTCCTGGACCAGGGCGGGCAACGCCCCTGGATCGCCGCCTGTTACAACGACGCGGTTCCGCTGTTCGGCAGTCACAAGCTGGACCAGGCGGCGCTGCCCTACGCGACGTCCTGGGACGACAACGGCCAGACCCGCTACATGGAATACCCGGTGGTGACCGGCTACTGGATGTGGCTGATGGCCGAGTTGTCCCGCGGCTACATCACCTTCGCCAAGACCACCGGCATCGTGCCGGTGCCGCTGGACGTCGCGGCGTACTTCACCATCGGCGCGATCTTTCTCGGGCTGATGTACCTGTGGGCGGTCGCGTCCACCGCGAAGATCGCCCGGCGGCGGATTTGGGACACCGCGATCATGTGCCTGTCACCGCTGCTGATCGTGCATGCGTTCACCAACTGGGACCTGCTGGCCATCGGCATCACGGCGGGGGCGATGCTCGCCTGGTCCCGGAAGAAGCCGGTGCTGGCCGGCGCGCTGCTCGGGCTCGGGACCGCGGCGAAGCTGTATCCGATCCTGTTGCTCGGGCCGCTGCTGATCCTGTGCCTGCGCGCCGGAAAGATGAGCGCGTGGGTGCGCGCCACGATCGCGGCAGCCGCCGTCTGGCTGGTGATCAACGTGCCGGTGATGATCGCCTACCCGCAGGGTTGGTACGAGTTCATCCGGCTGAACTCCGAGCGCCCCCCCGAGTACGACTCCTGGTACTTCATCTTCGCGACCCTCACCCGCTCGAAGATATGGGACGCCACCGCGGGCTCGGACGTGCCGACCTTCGTCAACATCCTGTCGCTGGGGCTGTTCCTGGTCGCGTGCGTGGGGATCGGCTGGCTCGGGCTCTCCGCCGCGCGCCGTCCGCGGTTCGCCCAGCTGGTGTTCCTGGTCATCGCGGCGTTCCTGCTGACCAACAAGGTGTGGTCCCCGCAGTACTCGCTGTGGTTGTTGCCGCTTGCCGTGCTCGCCTTGCCCCGATGGCGGCCACTGCTGCTGTGGCAGGCCTCGGAAGCGGTCGTCTGGGTGCTGCTGATGCTGTCCTTCGCCGGGGTGGCCAACAAGGGTCTGTCGATCTACCCGTTCATCAACGCCGCCCTGGTCCGGGACGCCATGGTGCTGATCCTGGTCTACCTGGTGATCAGGGACATCCTGCGACCGAGTGGTGACGTCGTGCGGATGGCAGGCGACGACGACCCGTCGGGTGGGGTGCTGGAGGACGCCGAGGATCGGTGGACCCTGCCGTCGCTGACGTCATTGTGGGCGCGGCATCAGGCGCGCGCCGAGCGGGACGAGAGGGGCGAGGAACCCGCCGATCCGGATGACGAGCCGACGAAGGTCGGCGCGCCCGGCTGACGCACGGTCCGGTGGCCGCAGGGATGCGTCGATACAGTGATGCATGCGCACCACCCTGCAGATCGACGACGACGTGCTGGAGTCCGCGAAAGAGATAGCCGCCGCCGACGGCCGGACCATCGGCGCGGTCATCTCGGACCTTGCCCGTCGCTCGCTGCAGCCCACCCCGATCCGGCGTGGCTCCGGTTTCCCCACCTTCGACGTGCCGGCCGACGCCCCGGTCATCACCGCGGCTGACGTCGCCCGCGCGCTGGACGACGAGTGACGACTGGTCACCGGACAGCGCTGCTCGACGTCAACGTGCTCATCGCCCTGGCCTGGCCCAACCATGCCCACCACGGCGCCGCTCATCGGTGGTTCGACGGCGAAGGGCGCACCACGTGGGCCACGACACCCTTCACGGAATCCGGCTTCGTCCGGGTCTCCAGCAATCGGGCCGCGATCCCGACCGCCACCAGTCCGGCCCTGGCGCTCGAGTTGCTCACCGCCATGACTGCGATCGATGGCCATGAATTCTGGGTGGACGACGTCGCGATGGTCACCGCCGGTCTGGGTGACGCCAGTTTGCTGAGCAGGCATCGCGACGTGACCGATGCCCATTTGCTTGCGCTGGCCGAGCGCCGCGATGGCGTGCTGGTCACGTTCGACGCACACCTGCGCCGCCTGCTCGGCGCGCGTCCCGCCGATGTTGGTCTCGATTCTGCGCTGACGCCGGCAGATCCGGTCTGAAACACCGGCCGCGCGTCGCCGCGTCCAGGTCGGACCGCGATGGCAGGGTCAGTGCTTATGTCCGTTTCCAGGCGCCGAACGGGGTGGTCCGCGGCCGGTGCGATCGTCGGGATCGTTGCCGTCGTCGCGGCGTGTGCGGCGCCCGGGCAGGTCGACGATCTGGTCCGCTCCGCAGGGCTCGCCGCGTC
Source organism: uncultured Actinomycetota bacterium (assembly GCA_963695045.1). GTDB lineage: Bacteria > Actinomycetota > Actinomycetes > Mycobacteriales > Nakamurellaceae > Nakamurella. The sequence continues at coordinate 1,429,723 of CAVOFW010000006.1, read as the reverse complement.
GGCCACCGCAGCGCCCGGAGCCGCGCAGACCCCGACGAACGCCGCGGTCGGTGCCGGGTCGGGGACGTCGGCCGGCGAGCCGGATCCGCGGGCCGACGACTTCGCCGGCGCGAAACCCGCGGACGGAGCCCCACCGGCAACATCGTCAGCAGCAACGACGCCGCTGGACGGTTTCACGATCGCGTTCGCCGGCGACGTCAACTTCGCCGATCGGACCGCCGTTCGATTGGCGGCCGATCCGGCGACCGTGTTCGGCGTCGCGGCACCCGGCCTGGCCGCGGCCGACCTGACGGTGGTGAACCTGGAGACGGCGATCACCACCGGTGGCGACCCGGAACCGAAACAGTTCACCTTCCGCGCTCCACCCTCGGCCCTCACCGCGCTGGCCGACGCCGGGGTCGACGTCGCGTCGATGGCCAACAACCACGGCGCCGACTACGGCCGAACCGGGCTGGACGACACGGTCGCCGCCATCGGGACGTCCGGCTTCCCGGTGATCGGGATCGGCGCGAACGAGACGCAGGCGATGGCGCCGTTCCGCACCACGATCCGAGGTGCCGAGGTGACCATCTTCGCGGCCACCGCAGTGCACGACCACACCCTGCAGACCTGGACGGCCACCGCCGATCGCCCCGGCGTGGCCAGCGCCTTCGATCCGCGGTTGGTCGCGAACGTCACCGCCGCCGCAGCGCGCGGAGAGACGGTCATCGTGTTCCTGCACTGGGGAACCGAGTACGTCAACTGCCCCGACGACGATCAGCTGCAGCTGGCCGACGAATTGGCCGGCGCTGGCGCGGCAGCGGTCATCGGTGCGCATGCTCATGTGCTTCAGGGGGCGGGTTGGCGGCCCGACGGGACCTACGTGGCCTATGGGCTGTCGAATTTTCTGTGGTGGCGATCGTTCGGCAACGAGCAGGACGACAACGGGGTGCTGACATTGACCTTCGAGAGCAAACGGGTGACGAATGCGAGGTTCGCGCCGTCCCATTTGGATGACACCGGCGTGCCCGTTCCGGCGACCGGAGCGCAGGCCGACCGGATCACCACCGAATGGCAGCGGGATCGGGAGTGTACGAACCTGGCCGGCGGGCCGCCCCGCTGACCCCGCGCGACACGGTTCCGCGCGGAAACGACCGGCCGTTGGTGTGACGCGTTTTCGCCCTTGGCGGCTTCGGGTGACATCCTGTGAGGTGGCGGGCACCGTTGACCGTGCCCGATGCATCGCATCGCGACGACCAGGCGGGGCCCGCGTTCACAGCACGTCGGCCGGTCAGCAACCGAGCGACGGGCCGTACGGGAACGCAGCAAGCAGCCAGGAGCCAGGAGATACCCGATGACCAACATGACCGCGGGCAAGCCGGTCCAGTCGCTGTCCCAGGTGATCATCCGGTTCGCCGGTGACTCCGGTGACGGCATGCAGCTCACCGGCGATCGGTTCACCACCGAGACGGCCGCCTTCGGCAACAGCCTTTCCACGTTGCCCGATTTCCCCGCCGAGATCCGCGCCCCCGCCGGCACCCTGCCGGGGGTGTCCGCGTTCCAACTGCACTTCGCCGACCACACCGTGGTGACCCCCGGCGACGCCCCGACCGTGCTGGTCGCGATGAACCCGGCCGCGCTCAAGGCGAACCTCGGTGATCTGCCGCGCGGCGGCACCGTCATCGTCGACACCGACGAGTTCACCAAGCGGAACCTGGCCAAGGTCGGCTATGCGGTGAGCCCGGTCGACGACGGCAGCCTGGCCGACTATCAGGTGCACGCGGTGAAGCTGACCTCGCTGACCGTCGAGGCGGTGGCCAAGGTCGGACTGAGCCGCAAGGACGCGGAACGCTCCAAGAACATGTTCGCCCTCGGCCTGCTCTCCTGGCTGTACCACCGGCCGCTGGAGGGCACCCGGCGCTTCCTGGAGACCAAGTTCGGCGGCAAGCGGGAGATCCTGCGGGCCAACCTGGTGGCGCTGGAGGCCGGCTGGTCCTACGGCGAGACCACCGAGGGCTTCGCGGTGCACTACGAGGTGAAACCGGCGCAGCTGCCGGCCGGGCGGTACCGCACCATCCGCGGGAACCAGGCGCTGGCCTACGGGCTGGTCGCGGCCGCGGAAAGGTCCGGGCTGCCGCTGTTCCTGGGTTCGTACCCGATCACCCCGGCGTCGGACATCCTGCATGAACTGTCGGCGTTGAAGCATTTCGGGGTCCGCACGTTCCAGGCGGAGGACGAGATCGCGGGCGTCGCCGCGGCGCTGGGCGCCTCGTACGGCGGCAGCCTCGGGGTCACCACCACGTCGGGTCCCGGGGTTGCGCTCAAGGCCGAGACCATCGGGCTGGCCGTGACGCTCGAATTGCCGCTGATCATCGTGGACGTGCAACGCGGCGGGCCGTCCACCGGCCTGCCGACCAAGACCGAGCAGGCCGACCTGCTGCAGGTGATGTTCGGCCGCAACGGTGAGGCGCCGGTGCCGGTGATCGCCGCGAGGTCCGCGTCCGACTGCTTCACCATGGCGCTGGAGGCGGCGCGGATCGCCACCACCTACCGGACGCCGGTGTTCCTGCTGTCCGACGGGTACCTGGCCAACGGCTCCGAACCCTGGCTGATCCCCAGCGTCGACTCACTGCCGGACCTGCGGGTCGACTTCGCGACGGCGCCCAACCACGTCGTGCCGCCCAAAGAGGGTGATACAGCGGGCGTTGGTGAAGGCAAGGCCGACTTCTGGCCGTACCTGCGGGATCCGGTGACGCTGGCCCGGCCGTGGGCGATCCCCGGTACCGCGGGCCTCGAGCACCGGATCGGCGGGATCGAGAAGAAGGACGGCTCCGGCGACATCTCCTACGACCCGACCAACCACGACCACATGGTGCGCACCCGCGCCGCCAAGGTCGCCGGCATCGAGGTGCCGCTGCTGGAGGTCGACGACCCGACCGGTGACGCGGACGTGCTGGTGCTCGGCTGGGGATCGACGTTCGGGCCGATCACCGGCGCGGTCCGGCAGCTCCGGGAGGACGGGATCAAGGTCGCCCAGACGCACCTGCGCTACCTGAACCCGATGCCGGCGAACATCGAGGAAGTGCTGCGGTCCTACCGCAAGGTGGTGTTGCCGGAGATGAACCTCGGACAGCTGGCGTTGCTGGTGCGCGGCATGTTCCTGGTCGACGCGATCGGCGTCAACCAGGTTCGCGGCCTGCCGTTCCGGGTCGACGAACTGGTCGGTGCGGTCCGCTCCGTGATCGACGGGACCGCCGTCCGGACCGTGATCGGCACCGCCGGCCGGTTCGGCACCATGCACGGGGTGCCGACCATCGAGGTCGGTGACGACCTCGACCCACCTGATCGTGGTGCGGATCCCGGGGTCGCCGAGCCGGGGGCCGCCGAGGCGGAACTGATCGTCCCGATGGCCGGCGAGCCGATGACGGCGCACACGAACGGAGCCTCCCGATGACGGAGACCAGCGCACCCCGCCCAACCCGGCAGCGCCCGGCCGCCGTGTCGCTGGCCGGCGCCTCGGCACTGCGGCTGATCCCGAAGACCGACATTCCGCAGACCGCCAAGGACTTCAAGTCCGACCAGGAGGTCCGCTGGTGCCCGGGCTGCGGCGACTACGCCATCCTGGCGGCCGTCCAGGGCTTCATGCCGCAGCTGGGTCTGCGCAAGGAAAACGTCGTCTTCATCTCCGGGATCGGCTGCGCCGCCCGCTTCCCGTACTACATGAACACCTATGGCATGCACTCGATCCACGGGCGGGCGCCGGCCATCGCGACCGGTCTGGCGAGCACCAGGCCGGATCTCTCGGTGTGGGTCGTCACCGGCGACGGCGATGCGCTGTCGATCGGCGGCAACCACCTCATCCATGCGCTGCGCCGCAACGTGAACCTGAAGATCCTGTTGTTCAACAACCGGATCTACGGGCTGACCAAGGGTCAGTACTCGCCGACGTCCGAGGTGGGCAAGCGGACCAAGTCAACGCCCCTTGGGTCGCTGGACACCCCGTTCAACCCCGTGTCGGTGGCGCTGGGCGCCGAAGCGAGCTTCGTGGCCAGGACCATCGATTCCGACCGGCAGCACCTGACGTCGGTGCTGCAGGCGGCCGCCGTGCATCCGGGCACGTCACTGGTGGAGATCTACCAGAACTGCAACATCTTCAATGACGGCGCGTTCGAACCGCTCAAGGACGCCACCAGCAAGGACGAGGTGACGATCCGGCTCGAGCACGGCAAGCCGGTGCGATTCGGCATCGGCGGTCACCGCGGGGTGATGCGCGATTCCGCCGGCCGGCTGCTGGTGGTGGACGTCGACCAGGTGGGCGAGGGCGCGTTGCTGGTGCACGACGCCCACGATGCGGATCCGTCGACGGCGTTCGCGCTGTCCCGGCTCTCGCATCCGGAGACCCTGGATAACACACCGATCGGCATCTTCCGGGACGTCAAGCGCGGGACCTACGACTCGGCGATGAGCGCGCAGATCGATACCGCCATTGCGAAGCAGGGCGTCGGCGACCTGGCCGCCCTGCTGGCGGGTCGTGACACCTGGACAGTCCGCTGAGCGCCCACGAGTCGGAGACGGGCGTCCGCCCCGTTGCCGATCGCCCCCCGGCCGATCGGGTGGTCACGTCAACGGAATCCGTCGAACCCGACGGATCGAGCGCGGCCGAGCCGGGCGCACCGGCCGGGACGAGATCCGGCCTTCATGATGCCGGGTCGGTGCGTCGCACCCCGTACGGCCGGAACCCGGAACTTGCCGCGCACGGCGTGCGGGCTCGCAAGGAGATCATCAACGCGGCCCGGACGCTGTTCGCCGAGAACGGCTATCAGGCGACCACCGTCGAGTCGATCGGCGAGTCGACCGGGCGTTCCGGTGCTGCGGTATATCAGTATTTCGAAGGCAAGGCCGAGATTTTCGGGATCTTCCTGCGAGAGGCCGGCGACGACCTGATGGCCCAGGGCTCCCGCTTCCCGGTCCTGACCGACGATCGGCAAGGGCAACGTGCACTGGAGGTCTGGGTCTCGGAGATCATGGATCTGCTCGCCCGGCACAAGAGCACGTTCCTGCTGTGGGCGCCCGTGCAGTTCACCGAACCCAGCCTGGCCGAGATCGGGCGGTTGAATCTGAGCCGATACCAGGGCTTCATCGTGGAGCGACTGGCGGCGGCCGGGGCACACCCGCCGACACCGACGACGGTGCCGGTCGGCATCCTCTCGATCGTGCAGTGGAGCTACTTCGACTTCCTTGCCCGGCACCCCGATGTCTCCCGCAAGCGACTCGAGCACGCGCTGGCCGTCATCCTGCACCGCTACCTGCTGGCCCCCGCCGGGGCGGTGGAGCCGGCCCGATCGGCGGACGACGACCCGGATGAGCTGCCCAACATCCCGCTGGGCGATGCGATGGGCCTGCGACGACCGGTGACCGCTCGGGGAGTCGGCACCGTGCAACGCATTCTGCTGGCGGCCGCCGATCGCTTCCGCGCGGCGGGATACCACGCGACGAGCCTCAGCGATATTGCCGCGACTGCCGGGGTGAGCCACGGCAGCGTGTACACCTACTGGGCCGATCGGGACGCGTTGTTCGCGACCCTGGCGCAGGACGCCGTCTCCGCGGTCGAGGTCAGGACCGGTGGCCTCGACGCGGCACTGCAGACGTCCGACGGGCTGACCGGTTGGCTGGAGGGGTGGGTGTCGATGATCGGCAGCCACGGCCCGGTCCTCTACGTGTGGACCCATGAGGTCGACAACCCCGCCATTGCCGGATTGACCGACCGGATGAACGAACTGCTGGACGGCGTCGCCGCCGGCTTCATCGAAGCGTCAACCAGGGCGCCGATGGAGGATCCGGACGCCATGCGGATCGTCCTGCGCGCGGTGCTCACCGACGTTCCGTACGTGCTGTCGACCCAATTGGGAATCTTGCCGCGCGAGGCCACCTGCGCGTTCGTGGCCGGCCTGCTGCGGGCCGGCGTGGGCGCGCCGAGCGCCGAGCCGACCGGTCAGTGACCTCGCCGGCGGGCACCGATAGCGGCACCGAACGGACCACCGGCCAGGCCGGCGCCGACCTGGCCGGGCAGATCAGGGCCGACCTGCGGGCCGCTGCCGACCCAGCACGGGCACCGCGGATGCAGGCGTACATGAAGTCGCGGATGCCTTACCTCGGGGTGCCGATGCCGGCCACCCGGCTGATCGCCAAGCGGGCGATCGCCGCGCATCCGCCGTCCGGCGTTGACGACCTGGCCGACCGCGCCACCGACCTGTGGCGGACCGCGGAGTACCGCGAGGAGCGTTACGCCGCAACCGAACTGACTGCCAATCGGATCGCGGTCAGGCGGCTCGAAATGTTGCCCGTGTGGACCGAGATGATCGTCACGGGCGCCTGGTGGGACCACGTGGACGGGGTCAGCCCACGGATCGGCGAACTCCTGCTGGCGCATCGCGTCGGAGATGTTGCCGCTGATCCGGGGCTGGGCCGTCGACCCGGACCGCTGGCTGCGGCGGAGCAGCATCATCTGCCAACTCGGCCTGGCCGGCCGCACCGACCTCGACCTGCTGACCGAGGTCATCGCGCGGAACCTGGCCGACCGGGAGTTCTTCGTCCGCAAGGCCATCGGCTGGGCGCTGCGGCAATACGCCCGCACCGACCCCGACTGGGTTCGGGGCTTCGTGGCGGCACATGAGACATCGCTGAGTCCGCTGTCCCGGCGGGAGGCGATGAAACACCTGACCTGACCTGACGCGAGGCCGAACCCGGGCCAGCGGTGGCAGGTGGCGGCAGCAACGGCCACAGTTGGATCTTCAGTGGTCCTGATCCCGTCACCCGGAGGAAACTGCCATGCAGGTCGAGCTGCGTCACAACCCGTCCTACGCCGTCGCTCGCCTGCACCTCGCGCCCGGCGAACAGTTTCTGGGCGAGGCGGGCGTCATGGTCATGCAGTCGTTCGGGGTTTCCGTGCAATCGCAGATGCAGGGCGGCTTCATGTCCGCGCTGAAACGCTCCGCGCTCGGCGGGGAATCCTTCTTCGTCACCACCTTCAGCGGGCATCCCCAGCAACCCACCTGGGTGGACGTCGCGGCCCGCCTACCCGGTGACGCCACCGTGATCGACTGCCGCCCGGACCGCCCGCTGGTGCTGACCAAGGGTGCGTGGCTGGCCAGCGAGATGGGGGTCAAGCTGGACACCAAGTGGGGCGGCGGGGCCATGCTGTTCGGCGGTGAGGGCGGTTTCATCGTGCACTGCACCGGCCAGGGCAAGGTGATCGCCGGGTCGTTCGGGGCGCTCGACCTCATCGAGCTGCCGCCGGGTCAGGGCTTCACCATCGATACCGGCCACCTCGTCGCGTACGACGACGGCATGCAGGTCAAGGTCCGCAAGGTCGCGAAGGGCTGGATCCAGACCGGAAAGTCCGGCGAGGGACTGGTGATGGACATCCAGGGTCCGGGGCGGGTGTGGACGCAGACCCGGAACGCCGGTGCGCTGGTCGATTGGCTGACCACGGTGCTGCCCTTCACCCGCTCCTGACACCTGGTTGCCGGGTGCCGCTCGCCGATGTCGGTCGGGGTGCCCAGATCCGGCGCGCGTGAGGTCCTGCCTGGCAGAATGCGTCAGCAGCACGTCCGTCCGGCCAGCGAACCGACCCTGTGCGTCTGCCGTATCACCAGCATCGGCCACGGACTCCGGCCGGGGGACGAGCGTTCAAAGAACAGGGGTTGTTGGGTCATGGGGCTACGGGTCGGTTTCCGCAGTGGGCATTCCGGCGGCGCCGGATCTCGGGGAGGGCGCCGCAGGACCGCGGTGAGCTTGGCCGGCGCGGTGATCCTGGTCGCCGCGCTGACGGCCTGCGCCAGCGTCGCCGGCACCCCATCGGTGAGCGGAATTGTCAGCAGCGTCAGCACCGCGGTCGCGACTGCCGCGGCATCCAGCACCGCACCGGTCAGCAGCAGCATTGCCGGCAGCAGCATTGCCGGTAGCAGCACGCCACGGGTCAGCAGCAGCGCACCGTCCAGCAGCAGCTCCAGCCGCGGCGTCGCGGTCGCCGGACTACCGCACGCAACGCCGTTACCGGACAACATCCTGCTCGGCACCCGGTCGGCGAACGGCACGGAGGACCTGTATCAGATCGACGCCACCACCGGGGCGGTCGGGCAGAAGCTGACGAACGGCGCGAATGGACCGCAGTTCCCGATTCTGTCGCCGGATCGCGGGACTGTGGTGTACGTGCAGAGCGGCGACGACAACCAGTTGCGCACGGTGGCCGCCGACGGCATCGGCGATCGGCAGCTCTTCAGCTCATTGCCCGAGGGATGCGAATCGCTGCTGCGGCCGGCGTGGAACCCGGTCGACCCCACCGAGTTGGCGGTGGCGTGCGTCAAGTCGGATGGGTCAACCGACCTGAAGCTGATGGGGGTCGACGGCACGGTGCGCAGCACGCTCAACCCGGGCATCGCGCATCTCGACGACCTGGCCTACTCGCCGGACGGCACCACGCTGCTGTATTGGGGTTCGCAGAACAAGGACGACAACGGCGGGCCGCTGTACCTGCAGTCCTCGGACGGCAAGGGACTGCCCAAGCAGATCACCACCCCGGGTGGTTCGAACGACGCGGACGCAACGTTCTCCCCGGACGGCAGCACCATCGTCTTCCGTCGTGCCACCCCAGGTTCCTCGCAGATCATTTCCGTGCACTCCGACGGATCGGGCCTGACGCCGCTCACCGACGGCACCTCCTACGATCAGGATCCGACGATCTCCCCGGATGGCACGCAGATCGCGTTCAAGAGCAACCGCAACAATGCCGCCGGCACCTCGGATGCGCAGATCTGGGTGATCGGGATGGACGGCTCGGGTCTGCGCCAACTCGGCATCGGCAGCCCGGGCATCGCCGACGGCGCGCCGGCCTGGGGTCGGCGCTGATCGCCGGCGAAGTGGATCTTCGGGTGAACCCGATGATCGGGAGCAACTGGCACAATGCCGGGCATGTCGCTACGGCCGGGTGAGGTCTTCGCCGGCTACACGGTCGAGCGCGAACTCGGTGCGGGCGGGATGGGCTCGGTGTACCTGGCCCGCCACCCCAGGCTGCCCCGCTTCGACGCGCTGAAGCTGCTCCGCTCGGAACTTTGCGCCGATCCCGGCTTCGTCGGTCGATTCGAGCGGGAAGCCGACACCGTCGCGCAACTCGACCACCCGAACATCGTGCCGGTGTACGACCGGGGATCGCAGGACGGCCAGCTGTGGATCAGCATGCGCTTCATCGACGGCAGCAACGCCGAGAACGCGCTGAGCGACTACGCCCAGGGCGGCATGCCGCCGGACCGCGCCATCCGCATCGTCAGCAAGGTCGCGTCCGCGCTCGACTACGCACACCGGCACCAGCTGCTGCACCGCGACGTCAAGCCCGCGAACATCCTGCTGACCCCGGGGTCGGACGACGACGAGGAGGCCGAGCAGGTCTTCCTGTCCGACTTCGGAGTGGCCAAGGCGATCGGTGAGGCCGCCGAACGCATCTCATCGTTGACCAGCACCGGGAGTGTGGTCGCCACCCTGGACTACGCCTCGCCGGAACAGATCAAGGGCCAGGTGCTCGACCACCGGACCGACATCTACGCGCTGGGCTGCGTGCTCTACAAGCTGCTGACCGGGACGGTGCCCTACCCGGGTGAGTCCATTGCGGCCCGGGTGTACGGGCACCTCAACAGCCCGCCGCCGGCACCATCGGCCCTTGTCTCCGCGTTGCCGGTAGCCCTCGATCAGGTCGTCGCGACGGCGCTGGCGAAGGAGCCGGCGGACCGCTATCCCTCCTGCCGAGCGCTGGCCGTCGCCGCGCGGGCCGCGTTGGCCGGGAATGTCGCTCCCGTTGTCTCGCCGGAGGTCGCGCCGGCCGACGCCGCCCTCCCGACGACCGTGAACCCCGTCGGCGGCCTCGAACCGCCCCCGGTCGAACCGGCTCCTGTCGATCCGGCTCCGGTCGATCCGGCTCCGGTCGAGCGGCCTCCGGTGGAGCAATCACGGACCAGGCCCGATCAACGGCCGCCGGACACCGGGCGGCACCACCTCCCGCCGCCGACCGCCGGCCGATCGGCCAGCCGCCGGACCGCGGTCATCGGGGCGAGTGTCGCCGCGATCATCGTCGTCGCGGCCGTGGCCGCGGCAGTGTTCTTCCGCAATGACGTCGCCGGGACCGGAACCGCCGCTGCCGGCAGCACTGTCGCATCGCCGGCCGTGACGACCTCCGCGCCGTCGTCCGGGGCGACGTCGTCGGTATCGCCGTCATCCGAGCCACCCGCGAGCACGTCACCGGCCGGCTCAGCGCCGGCGACCAGCCCACCAGAGCCTGTTCCGGGCCTGCCACATTCCACCCCGCTGCCCGAGCAGGTCCTGGTCGGCTCCCGCAGCGTCGACGGCTCGTCGAATCTCTATCAGTTCGATGCGGCGACCGGAGCGCTGGGCCGGCAGCTCAGCAGCGGCTCGCCCGGCACCCAGTTCGCCATCCTCTCGCCGGACCGGGGCTCGATCATCTACCTGCAGACCGGCCCGACCGGCGCCACTCTGCGCACGATGGCCGCCGACGGCACCGGCGATCGAGAGCTCTTCGCGCAGTTACCGTCCGATTGCACCACCATCAACCGGCCGGCATGGAACCCGATCGATCAGACCACCCTGGCCCTGCCCTGCGTCACGGCGGCGAAGCGGACCGCGCTGCACAAGGTCCGGATCGACGGATCCGACCTCGGGATCATCGACACCGGCTTCCCGGTGATCGACGACGTCACCTACTCACCTGACGGCGCGACGCTGGCCTTCTGGGGGTCCGAGTCGCTCGATCAGGAAGGCACCATCTTCACCATGCCGGCCGACGGCAGCGGGGCGGCCAAGCAATTGGTCGACAGGGCGACGGCCAGCAGCGACGCCGACCCGACGTTCTCCCCGGACGGCAGCAAGATCACCTTCCGGCGGGTGTTCCAGAACGCCGACGGCAGCGCCACGGCACAGATCATCCTGGTCAACGCGGACGGCTCGAACCCCGTCCCGCTGACCGACGGCAAGTCCGCCGATCAGGACCCGATCTTCGCACCGGACGGTCGGCAGATCGCCTTCAAGAGCAACCGGGCGAACGCGGAGGGCACCAACGACAATCAGCTCTGGGTGATCAACGTCGACGGGACGGGGCTCAAGGAATTGGCGGTCGGCAGCCCTGGCGCCGGTGACGGGGCCCCGGCCTGGGGGCACCGCTGAGCTCACGCCGGCGGGTGGGTTGCACTCAGAGCAGTTCGACGATGGTGGCATTGGCCTGGCCGCCGCCCTCACACATGGTCTGCAGCCCGTACCGGATACCGTTCGCGCGTTGGTGGTGCACCAGGGTGGTCATCAGCCGCGCGCCGGATGCGCCCAGCGGGTGGCCGAGCGCGATCGCACCGCCGTTGGGATTCAGCGACTTCTCCAGCGTGCCGTCACCGATGTCGGCCAGCCAGGCCAGTGGGACCGTCGCGAAGGCCTCGTTGACCTCGAACGCGCCGATGTCCTCGAGCCGCAGCCCGCTGCGCTGCAACACCTTCCGGGTCGCCGGGATCGGCGCGGTGAGCATGATGATCGGGTCGTCGGCGGCCAGCACCGCGGTATGGATCCGGGCGATCGGGGTCAGCCCGAGTTCTCTGGCCCGGTCCGAGGTGGTCATCAGCAGCGCCGCGGAACCGTCGGAGATCTGACTGGCGTTGCCGGCGGTCACCACCCCGTCGGCCGCGAAGGCCGCGCGCAGGGTGCCCATCGCGGCCAGCGTGCCGCCCCGTCGAACACCCTCGTCGACCGACACCTGCTCGCCGCCGGTCAACGAGCCGGGGACCGGCACGATCTGGCTGTCGAAGAGCCCGGAATCCTGCGCGGCGGCGGCCTTCTCGTGGGACGCCAGGCTGTATTCGTCGAGTTGGGTCCGGCTCAAACCCCAGCGGGCGGCCATCATCTCCGCCCCGACACCCTGGTTGGGGGTGCCCTCACCGTACCGAGAGAGCCAGCCGCTGGCGGTGAACGGATTGCCGGCGATCTGCAGGCTCGCGCCCATCGGCACCCGGGACATCGACTCGACCCCGCCGGCGACGACCAGGTCGTACTGACCGGCGATCAGTCCAGCCGCGGCGAAGTGCACCGATTGCTGGGAGGACCCGCACTGCCGGTCGATCGTCACGCCGGGTACCGATTCCGGCCAGCCGGCGGCCAGCACCGCGTTGCGGGCGAGATCGAAGGTCTGCTCGCCGACCTGACCGACGCAGCCCCAGATGACGTCGTCGACCAGACCCGGATCGATACCGGATCGCTCGGCCAGCGATCGCAGCACGTGCGCGGACAGGTCGACCGGGTGCACCCCGGAGAGGCCGCCGTTCCGTTTGCCGACCGGGGTCCGGATTGCCTCGACGATCACCGCGTCACGCATCTGTGCTCTCCTCATCCGGCCGGGCGCCCGGGCCCCGCGCTCTGTGCCGTCCAGGGTACGAGCGTCATCGGCGTCGGGTCTCACAGTTCTTGGCCAGCTGCTCGACGGTGGTGCGGTCGAGCCCGGGAGGGGCCAGTTCCATCGACTGCACGGCAAGCGCGCCGGCCGCCGACGCCCAGCGCAGGCTCTCGGCCAGCGATGCACCGCCGATCCGGGCGGCGAGCAGGCCGGCGACGAACGCGTCGCCCGCCCCGTTGGTGTCGACGACGGTCTCGACCGGGACGGCGCCGACCGCCCACTCGCCCTCCGCGGCGGACACCGCGATCGCGCCGCGCGAGCCGTCGGTGCAGACGGCCATTGTGGCGCCGGACGCCACCGCGCCGGTGAGGAACCGGTGCGGGTCGGGCAGCCGATCCGCACTGACCACCAGCACGTCGGCGGCCTCGATGAATGGCCGGTGGAAGTCGGCCTCGCCGTCGTAGTCGTGCAGGTCGCACCAGATCTCGCAGCCGGCCGCCCGGGCGGCGGCCAGCACCGGCAGCGAGGACGTGGTCAGGTCCAGGACCGCGACATCCGCCGTGTCGAGGGCTGTCAGCAGGTCCTCCGGCAGTGCGGTGGCCGGGCCGGTGAGGTCCAGGTAGATGGACAGCCGGCCGCCGTCGGCCGACATCAGGTTGAGGTGGTGCTCGGACGGCCCGGGCACCACGTCGGGAATCAGCGTGAGCTCGGGGTGGGAAAGTGCGGCCAGGATCTTGTCCCCGTCCGGATCGGAGCCCAGCACGGTGCGCAGCGTGGTGGGTACCCCGAGCCGGGCAAGGCACAGTGCCTTGCCGGCCGACGTCCCACCGAGCCCCCAGCGGTGGCCGTTGGCGATCACCATGTGCGGACGGGCGGCGGGCAGCACGTCGAGGTCGACGAGCAGGTTCCAGCTCGCCGGGCCGTTGACCAGAACGTTCACCATGCGGGCAGTCAACACCGACCGGTTCCGCCGGACCGCCGGCCGGTGACGTGGTTGCGGCTCGACCGGCGATTCACTCCGATGCCGAGGCACGTTCGTAGCGGAGCAGCACCACGCCGTTGCCGAAGGTGCGGCTGTCGGCGAGGTGGAGCGGGATCCGGGTGTCCGACGGCGGGAAGAACGGCCTGCCGCGACCGAGGACGATCGGATTCACGTACAGCCAGAACTCGTCGATCAGGTCGTGCCGGATGAAGGACGCGGCCAGGTCGGCGCCACCGATCGCCATGTCGCCGCCCGGCTGTGCCTTCAGGGCCCGGACCTCCTCCGGATCGACGCGCCGCTTGATCGTGGTGTGCCAGTCAGCTTGCTGCAGGGTCGTGGAGTAGACGATCTTCGGCATGTCCCGCCAGATCCCGGCGAACTCGGCCACCGGCGCGCTCGCCTCGGGGTCGGCGTCGGCGGTCGGCCAGAACGAAGCCATCAGCTCGTAGCTCACCCGGCCGTCCAAAAATGCGCTCATCTGACGCAGGTTCTCGTTGAAATGGCTGTGCAGCTCGTCGTCGACGTGATGCCAATCGATCTCGCCGTCGGGTCCGGCCATGAAACCGTCCAGGGAGACCGACATCGCCATGATGATCTTTCGCATCGCGTTCCTCACTGGGTTGTTCCACTGCTTCCGCCGAATCAGTTGACCGTCGAACGTCGCCGGATTCATCGCAGGGTCGCGAGCGAAGCCGGGGCTGGCCGCTGGGATTCCGGTCCGTCACACTGACGAGGTGACCGCCGGGTACTCGGGAACGCCGCTGCCGCGCAAGCTCGGCGTCCGTCCCGACTCCCGGGTGCTGGTGATCAACCCGCCCGCCGGGTTCGACCCCGGAGCGCCTTTTCACCGTCGGCCCGGTCGCGACCCCTATGACGTCGTGCTGCTGTTCTGCCCCGACGTCGCCACTCTGGAGAAGCAGTTCGTCGCGGCCGCCGGCCGGCACGACACCGCCGGGATGATCTGGGTGTGCTGGCCCAAGCGCTCCTCCGGCATCATCACCGATCTGACCGAGAACATCGTCCGGGACTACGGTCTCGCGCACGGCCAGGTCGACGTCAAGGTGGCCGCGATCGACGCCACCTGGTCCGGGCTCAAGTTCGTCACCCGGCTCCGCGACCGCTGAGGCCCGGCCCCGGGCGACTCAGTCGAATTTCGTGTCGGCGGCGATGATGTCCTGCACTCCCGCGTCATCGACGGTCTTCCCCGTCCACTCGGACACCTTGGCGTCGACCGCCGCGCGCGCCGCCGCCTGCTCGATCGGCGGCAGGCTCACGGTGGCATCCCACCGCCGCTTGACCTCCCAGCCCAGTTCCCGGGCGCGCAACGCAAGCTGCACCCTGGCCATCTGCTCCGGTGTCGCGGGCAGCGAAAACACGGTGCGCAGCGCCTCCGGGATGGCCAGGCGGTAGTCGTGTCCGCCCTCGCTGAACACCCCCGGGGTCGGGGCCAGGGCGTTCTGCAGGTCGACGAAGGTGGTGAAGAACGTGGTCACCGGCAGCCAGCGGGTGCCCCGGGGCGCGCCGTGCGGCCGGGTCGCGTCCGGCCCCAGCCAGCTCGGGCGCCGCCACAACAGAGACGCCTCGAACTTCGGAATCGGATCATCCCCGTTCTGTAGCAACAGGAATCGGACTCCGGCACGGTCGGCGTCGGTCAGCCCCGTCCAATCCCGGATGCCCCTGGTGACGAAGACGCCGTCCTGCACGACCGGGGTGCGGGTGATGTCCGGCTCGGCGATCTCGGTTCGCCACGCCGTGGCGGCGGGGGTGCCGATCCACACCGCGGCGTCCAGTCCGATGCCGGCCGGGCCGGTCAGGCCCTGTCCCACGAACATCTCCTGGCTGACCTGCGAGCCCAGGCTCTCGCCGAACAAGAAGAACCTCGGGCGCTGCTCGGCGGGCATCGCCAGCAACCGTTGCACGATCCCGTTCACCACGATGCGGGTCTGGTGGGTGGCCAGGTGAACCTTGCCCAGGGACAGCGCCGACGGCAGCACCGAGTACTGGATGGCGGCGGAGGCGCAGTCGCCCCTGGTGAGGTACTCGAGCGTTTCGCTGGCGACGTAGTTCACATAGCCGGACCCGGTGGGGGAGAACAGCGTGAAGACGGAGCGTTCCAGGGCCTTGGTGCGGTCGATCTCGGCAAGCAACAACTCCGCCCGCCGCGCCACGGTCGCCGCCGACTCCAAGGAGGCATAGACCCGGATCGGCTGCCGGGCCGGCTCGCCCATGACGTGTGAGATGTCCTGCGGGCGAAGCGTCATGGACAGCCAGCGGCGACTCTCCCTGGATTGCATCGTCCAGGAGATGGTCGATCCTGGACCGCCGGTCACCTCACCGACCTCCGGCGCGGCGGAGTGCGCCTGCTCGATGTTCTCACCGGCCGTGGTCAGCTTTCCGTTCACCCAGCGCAGCCCTGCCCAGCCGACCCCGGCAAGGGCGCCGAGCGCGACCGCGCGGCCGAAGGTACGGCGGTCGTCCGGGGTGCCGCCGAGAATCGTTGCGCCCACTCGGGCCATCGCCGCGCTCAGCGCCGATTCCGCCGCCGCCACGCCGAGCATGCTGACGGTGACGACGGGACCCAGGCCCATCGCGCTCGGCAACGACACCACCCTGGTGACGTCCTCGGCCGCGGGGCCGTCGGCGGCCATCGACCCGGCCCGAGCCTTCCCCGGGTGCGTCAGGGCGTACGAGGCCGCCCAGGTGCCCAGCGTCGCGGCCAGCGACAGCAGCCGGCCGCCGCGCCGGGTCGCGCCGAATTCGATCAAGTCGGAGCCCACCCCCGCGATGGACGTGCCCGTGACGGTGGTCGCCGCCAGCCGGGCCAGCGATCTGCGGGTCGATTCGCCGGGCGCGGGCCGGAGCGCGGCGAGCGCGGCCAGTCCGGCGGCGGTGGCCAGGCTGTCGACGATCAGCCCCGACGTCACCCGGCCCGCGGTCGAGGAGGTCGCATTCGGCAGCCGGTCGGCCAGCGAACGCAGGAAGGAGTGCGTCACGGTGCCGATGCCGTAAGCGGTCGAGGCGGCCACGCCGGCTATCAGCGCCTGATCGCGGCTCGCCCTGGACAGCAGGTTGGGCTGGTAGGAGGTCCCACTGGCGTGCGCGCCGAGCAGGACTCCGGCGCGTGCCGACACATCCAGCCGGCCGGCCTTGAAGTTGGCGTGTGGCATCGGCTCAGCGTGGTCGGCCACACCGTGGCTGTCATGACCCGGTCCGGGTGAATGCCGAGCGTCCGGCGATGTCGAGGAAATCCCGCTGGCGCGGACCACCAGTGATGGTGGCGGTACCACCTTGCCCGACGACTGCCGCTAGTCACAATGGATCTACCCAGTCGGGACCGGTGGAATTGGACGGGGGTGTGTAGTGATTCAGGTCGTGGTCATCGGCGCCAGCCTCGCGGGGCTGTTCGCGGCGGCCGCCGTTTCCCGGGCAGGGCATCAGGTGACGCTGATCGAGCGTGATCGGCTCGACGGCACCGCCGACACCCGGCCGGGGGCCCCGCAGGGTGCACATCCGCACGTCTTTCTGCTTCGCGGATTGATTGCCGCGGAGGAGCTCCTGCCCGGATTGCGCGACGATCTGCAGTCCCGCGGGGCGGTGCCGTTCGACAGCGCGAGGTTGGCCTGGCTGGGTGAGCAGGGTTGGATTCCCGCCCACGCATCGGGGTTCGAGATCATCTCGCAGAGCAGACCCCTGTTCGAGCAGGTCGTGCTGTCGCGGGTACTGGAGCTCGACGGGGTCCGGCTTCAGGACGGCCGCCGGGTCGGCGGCCTGCGCCGGACCGGCTCTCCGGTCGGCACACGATGGAGGGTGGAAACGGAGGACGGTGACGGGCTCGATGCCGACGTGGTGATCGACGCGTCGGGGCGTGGGTCCAGATTGCCCGTCTGGCTAGCGGCGCTGGGGGTGTCTGCGCCCAGGGTCACCGAGGTGGACGCACGGATCGGGTACGCCACCCGGGAGTACCGCGGAGATCCTGACCTCGGCGACCTGTCGGGGATCGTGCTGCAGGCAACCGCGGACAGTCCGGTGGGTGGTCTCGTGCTCCCGGTGGAGAACCATCGGTGGTTGGTGTTGGCGGTGGGGATGGGAGAGCACCGGCCACCTCGAGACGTCCCCGGGTTCGAGGCTCACCTGCGTCGCTTGCCCGATCCCAGCGTGGCGGACTTCGCCGACGGCTGTACCCCACACGGCGAGGTCCACATCTACCGGCGCACCGGAAACCGTCGATACCACTACGAACGGCGGCGGGACTGGCCGTCCGGGTTGGTGGCGATCGGCGACTCCTTCGTCTCGTTCAACCCGGTCTTCGGGCAGGGCATCACGGTTGCGGCCCTGGAGGCACTGGTGCTCAGGGACGCGCTGGCGGACGGCCGACTGCCGGACGATGCGCGCTGGGTGATGCGGCGCTTCGCGGCCGCCGCGGCGTTGCCCTGGGGGATCGCAACCGGCCAGGACTTGCGGCAACCCACGAGCAGCGGGCGGCAGACCCCCGGTCAGGCGCTCATGAACGCCTGGGCAAGGGAACTGTCCACGCTGGCCGTCCACGGCAACATCCGGGCGATGACCGTGTTGACTCGGATGTATCACCTCATGGGTTCGCCGAGCAGCCTGCTGCATCCGGCGTTCGTCGGATCGGCCCTGAGAGCCCGGGTCCGTGGCTATGGTCCCGCCGCCGGCCGTCCACCAGGGCTGTCCGGTTTGCATCGCGCCGAACATCCGACGGACGGCGGCCAGCGGTGACCCGTCGGGACGGCTGACTCAGGTGGTCGCGGACCGCGCTCTGTGGATGATGGCGTTGGCGACCTGGTCGGGCCGGGTTTCGGGTAACCAGTGCCCCGCAGCCAGCGCCTCGAACCTGTAGTCGCCGGTGACGTGCGCCGCGGTGCGCTCGGCAGCAACCCGGCCGAGGGCGAAATCACTGGCGCCCCAGAGATAGCTGGTCGGCACCGCAACATCCGCAGTGACGCCGGACAGCAACATTCCGCGATACCAGTTCACCGCACCGGTCAACGCGGCGCGGTCGGCCATCGCCGCGCAGTACCGAGTGACGTGCTCGGGGGGCAGCCCGCTGTCCGACAGGGTCTTGCCCAGCCTGCTGGACAGCAACAGCTCAGGGAGCCGAGGCAACTGGAAGAACGCCATGTACCACGACCGGAGTGCTTGATTACTGCGCACCATTGATTCGGCCCAGGCCCGCGGGTGCGGCGTGGACAGCACGGTCACCGACCGCACCCGGTCTGGATACCGTCCGGCGACGTCCCAGGCGACCGCGCCGCCCCAGTCGTGCCCGACCAGATGCACCCGATCCACGCCCGCCGCGTCCAGCAATCCGACCACATCATCGGCAAGCTCCCGAGGACGGTAATCGCGCCGCCTCCTGGGACGGGCGGACGGCGCGTAACCGCGCTGAGTCGGCACCAGCACCCGGAATCCCGCCGTGAGCAGCTCCGGAACCACCTGGTCGTAGGCTGAGGCGTCCTGCGGAAAGCCGTGCAGGAGCACGACCGCGTCATCGCCTGGCCGACCATCGTCCCGCACCGGGAACACCAGCCCGGATCGTTCGAAGTGGTCCACGACGCCAGTCTCCAACACCATGTGAGCGAGCGCTCACCCGTGCTGTACCCCCGGGGGAGGGGTTCAGCTGAGCACCCGGAAGGCGAGGTGTGGGCCGCGCTGCCGGCCGAGCGTGAGGGTGAACCAGAGGGCGGCCACCGAGTCGGCGACCGCATGCGCGTCCGGTCCGAGGTAGATCGGCCGCGAGCCGACTGCCTCGATCAGAAATTCCACCGCCGGCCGGTCGGATTCCATTGCGGTACCGACCCAGCGCAGGTGAATGATGGCGACGATCCCACCCCGCCATCCCGTACCGGGGGACCGCCCGACGGTCGTCAGGGGCGGCGGCAATCCGCTGGTAACATCGTGGTGGTTGTCCGAACCCGCCGACCAACGCCGGCGGGTTCTGTTGTGATACGGCGTCGATCCGGTCCCGCTTGCGGGTTCGGCGGGGCCGTCAGCGACACCCTCCTGCCGCGGAACGACCGCGGCCGACAAGCCCATAGGAGGTGCACGTGAGCGTTTCCACCGCTCCACGTCACTACGAATTGCTGCTCATCCTCGACCCCAGCCTCGACGAGCGCACGGTTGCGCCGTCGATCGACACGTTCCTGAACGTGATCCGGCAGGGCGGCGGAACCGTCGAGAACGTCGACATCTGGGGCAAGCGCCGTCTTGCCTTCGAGATCAGGAAGAACCCGGAGGGGATCTACGCCGTCATCAAGGTGACGTGCCCGTCCTCGGTGGTGACCGAGCTGGACCGTCAGTTGAACCTGAACGAGTCCGTGCTCCGCACCAAGATCACCCGCCCGGACGCGAAGTAAGGGGAGGGACACATGGCTGGCGACACCGTCATGACCGTGATCGGCAACCTGACGGCCGATCCCGAACTGCGCTTCACCGCATCTGGTGCGGCCGTCGCGAACTTCACCGTCGCGTCGACGCCACGCACCTTCGACCGTGCGTCGGGGGAATGGAAGGACGGCGAGGCGCTGTTCCTGCGTTGCAACATCTGGCGGCAGCCGGCCGAGAACGTGGCCGAGTCGCTGGTCCGCGGCTCCCGGGTCATTGTTTCCGGGCGGCTCAAGCAACGGTCCTTCGAGACGAAGGAAGGCGAGAAGCGGACCGTCATCGAGCTCGAAGTTGACGAGATCGGCCCGTCGCTGCGGTACGCCACGGCGAAGGTGAATCGGGCTCAACGGTCCGACAGCTCCGGCGGTGGCGGCGGTTACGGCGGCGGTGGTGCCGGTTCCGGTGGTTCCGGTGGTCGCCCCAGTGCGCCGCCTGCCGACGATCCGTGGGGCTCCGCCCCGCCTGCCGGGTCCTCCGGTGGGTACTCGGACGAACCGCCCTTCTAGCCCGCACCGCTCTTTCCTGACCTCACCGACAAACTTTCCGGAGTCCCTTCATGCCAAAGCCCCCCGTCCGCAAACCGAAGAAGAAGGTCTGCGCGTTCTGCAAGGAAAACGCGCAGCCGATCGACTACAAGGACACCACTCTGTTGCGCCGCTTCATCTCTGATCGCGGCAAGATCCGGGCTCGCCGGGTCACCGGCAACTGCACCCAGCATCAGCGGGACATCGCCACCGCGGTCAAGAATGCCCGCGAGGTTGCCCTGCTGCCCTACACCTCGACCGCACGCTGATTCGGGAGCTGAAATTACATGAAGCTCATTCTGACCACCGACGTGCCAGGCCTCGGCGGCCCCGGCGACATCGTCGAGGTGCGTGACGGCTACGGCCGGAACTTCCTGCTGCCGCAGGGCAAGGCCATTGGCGCCACCAAGGGCGCCGAGAAGCAGGTCGCCACGATCAAGCGTGCCCAACTGGCTCGCGAGATCCGCGGCACCGAGCACGCCAACGAGGTGAAGCAGGCCCTGGAAAACCTCGGCGGCAAGCTCAAGATCGTTGCCCGCACCACCGGTGACGGCACCAAGCTGTTCGGCTCGATCACCGCGATCGACGTTGCGGATGCCATCAAGTCGGCCGGCGGCCCCACCCTGGATCGCCGCACCATCGACACCAAGGGGCACATCAAGTCCGTTGGGGCGCATCCCGTTTCTGTCAAGCTGCACCCCGGTGTGACGGCCCAGGTGACCGTCAACGTGGTTGCCGGCTGACGGAGCCGCACCGGCAAACAACACCACATATCGAGGCCGTCGCCGAATACCCGCAGGGGTTCGGCGGCGGCCTCGACCGTTTTTGCGGCCTTCGGCGGGAATGGCGCATCGGTGGCGCAGCGGTCGGGACGCGGGGCTGGCGCTGCCACTCGGGTGCTCCTGGGGGTTGCAATGTGACGCCGGGTGTCCAGGGGCTGTGCCGGACGCCTACCACGGAGAGTAGTTGCCTCCATTGCCGCGACATCTTGACCTGCGGTGATCGGTGGCCTGCGTGCGGACCTGAACGGCGGACCTGACGAGCGTCCGGTCCGGCCGGGAAAGGTCACGACCGAATAACGTCGCGATGTCAAAAGGGCAAACAGGACATGGCCGACGACACGCCCACGACGCCACGCCGCGATCGTCACGTCAATAGTTGTGCACAGCAGTTTTTCTCGGCCGATACCCATTGACCTGCGGTGATGCGGACCGGAGTCGGAGTTTTCCCCAGGCTGTCCACATTCGCCCGCCGACTCGGCCAGCGTGCCCCGCGGATCCGTCCACACGCTGTCCCAGGTTTGTGCACACCTCGGCTTTGCGTCAGCTCGGGCGTGGCCTTACGGTTCGGTCCGGTCTTCTCGAACGGTACCCGCAAGGGACCGACCGGGAGCTGAATTGGTTACTTTCGGTAAGCAGCGTACAGACGGGTCCCCCAGTGAAGTGGGTCCCGGCCGCGGCCGACCCTCGGGTGCGGCGGCGCGGTCTGCGCTAGGGACCTTGGGCCCGCCAGCGGCATGGAAGGGGCTGTCGGTGCCCGAGGGTAAACAGAACACGTGTCCACAACATCGACCGGCCCGGGTTCGGCCAAGTCTGGTTCGGCCCCTCACGGGTCGGCCGGCCCGGGGTCGGCGCAGAGCGGGTCCGGCCAGGCCGGTTGGTCACGGTCGGGTGCACAACGAACTGAGCGGGGAGGCGGCGGCGCGATGGCGGTGGTCGACGAACGATGGCCGGGAGCCCCGGTCCGCGGCAATCCGCCGGCAACCTTCGATCGTCAGCCGCCGCAAGACCTGGCCGCCGAACAGTCGGTGCTCGGTGGCATGTTGCTGTCCAAGGACGCGATCGCCGACGTCATGGAGTCGTTGAGCCTCAACGACTTCTACAAGCCCGCGCACTCGCTGGTCTTTGACGCGATCATGGACCTGTACTCCCGTGGCGAACCGGCCGACACCATCACGGTCGCCGCCGAGCTGGAGAAGCAGGGGTCGCTGGGCCGGATCGGTGGTGCGGTCTATCTGCACACGTTGATGGCCACCGTGCCGACCGCGGCGAACGCCGCGTTCTACGCACAGATCGTCGCCGAGAAGGCCATTCTGCGCAGGCTGGTCGAGGCGGGCACCCGGATCGTGCAGCTCGGCTACGGCGGCAGCGAGGGCGATGCGGGCGGCGGCGAGGTCGACGAGATCGTCGATCGTGCGCAAGCCGAGATCTACGACGTCACCGAGCGCCGCACCACCGAGGACTACGTGATCCTCGAAGAGCTGCTGCAGCCGACGATGGACGAGATCGACGCCATCGCCCAGCAGGGCGGTAGGTCCGCCGGGGTACCGACCGGTTTCGCCGATCTGGACAACCTGACCAACGGGCTGCACCCGGGCCAGATGATCATCGTCGCGGCCCGCCCCGGGATCGGCAAGGCGCTGGGCCTTCAGACGCCGCTGGTCACGCCGACGGGCTGGACCACGATGGGTCGGGTGAACGTCGGTGACCGGCTGATCGGCGCCGACGGACGCCCGACGACGGTGGTCGCGGCCACCGACGTGATGGTCGGGCGGCGGTGCTTCGAGGTCGAGTTCTCCGACGGCGAGGTGATCGTGGCCGACGCGGACCATCAATGGCTGACCTGGGACGCCGACGCCCGCGCCCGTCACGACCGGTTCGCCGCACCGTCCCAGGGCTGGACGCGGAACCGGTGGTCCGGCGACGCCGGCGGCGGCGCACCGACCTGCCGGACCACCGCGGAGCTCGCGTCCAGCCTGTATTCCGGTGCTGTCCTGAACCACGCCATCCCCACCTGCGGCCCGCTCACCACGCCCGACGTTGACCTGCCGATCGATGCGTGGGCGTTGGGGTTCCTGCTCGGTGCGGGCGATCTTGCCGGTACCGGACGGGTGGTGTGCGCCGCGCAGGATCAGGAATGGGCGATGAAGGAATTCGACCGGCTCGGCTACCGGGTCAGTGTCGGGGTGGCGGTGGGGCAGTTCCTGGTGCAGGGGGTGTCGCGGCAGTGGTGCGAGTTGGGTCTGCAGCACGGTCGGCACGTGCCCGAGATCTACCAGCGTGGGTCGGCCGAGCAGCGGGCGGCACTGGTACAGGGGTTGATGGATAGCGATGGGGACGTGGACGCACATGGCCGGTACCGATTCAGCACCACCGATGTCGAGCTTGCCCGCGGTGTGCGGGAGCTGCTGTCGGCGTTGGGCTGCGCCTCACGCCTGTGCCGGAGGTATCTGAGCCATGAGGGTCACCCTCGGCCGCCGGTGTGGGAGGTCGTCGTCCGGTCCAGGACGGGCCTGGCCCGGCTGCCGCGCAACGCGAGTTCTGTCGGCACGGCTTGGCACCGCGACCACGAGAGCCACTACGTCGTGGATGTGCGCGAAGTGCCGAGCGTGCCCGTCCGTTGCGTGCAGGTCGACGGTGCGGACCGGCTCTACCTTGCCGGGCGGTCGATGATCCCGACGCACAATTCCACCCTGGCGCTGGATGTCGCGCGGCACGCGGCCGTCAAGCATCACCTAGCATCGGTGATCTTCTCGCTGGAAATGAGCAAGACCGAGATCACCATGCGCCTGTTGTCCGCCGAGGCCGGGATCCGGCTGTCGCACATGCGGGCCGGCACCATGGGTGAGCAGGATTGGCAGAAGATCGTCCGCCGGATGACCGAGATCTCCGACGCGCCGCTGTTCATCGACGATTCGCCGAACATGACCATGATGGAGATCAGGGCCAAGGCCCGCAGGCTCAAGCAGCGCAACGATCTCAAGCTCATCGTGGTCGACTACCTGCAGCTGATGACGTCCGGTAAGCGCGTCGAATCCCGGCAGCAGGAGGTCAGCGAGTTCTCCCGGCAGATGAAGCTGCTGGCCAAGGAGCTCGAGGTTCCGGTGATCGCGCTCAGCCAGCTCAACCGTGGCCCCGAGCAGCGCACCGACAAACGGCCGATGCTGTCCGACCTGCGTGAATCAGGGTCGTTGGAGCAGGACGCGGACATGGTGATCCTGGTGCACCGGCCGGACGCCTGGGAGGCCGACGACCCGCGGGCCGGCGAGGCCGACCTGATCATCGCCAAGCACCGCAACGGACCCACCGCGACCATCGCGGTGGCGCATCAGCTGCACTACTCGCGGTTCGCGGACCTAGCCGGCTGACCGACGGGCGTCGTGCCGCACACCTGCAATGCCGCCCGATAACGACCGGGGGTCGATGCGGCTGGCGAGCCGGTGCCAGGCGGGCCGCGTTCACCGCGGTGGTTCTGACTCGGCGCAGACCCGGGCACAGGAGGGCAGACTGGGGCGTCATGTTGCTGACTGCGGTGGGCAAGCGGTACGCACGTGGACGATGGGTGCTGACCGAGATCGACCTCGACGTCGCGCCCGGTCAGCTGATCGCGATCACCGGGTCCAACGGGGCCGGGAAGTCCACCCTGCTGAACATCATGGCCGGCATCACCCGTCCCACCACCGGCACGGTGACCGGTCGACCACGCTCGATTGGTTATGTGCCCGAGCGCTTTCCCGTCCGGACGCAGCTGTCGGCGGTCGCCTATCTGCGGCACATGGGCCGGATTCGCGGACTCTCCACCGACGCCGCGACCCGTCGCGCGTCGAGCCTGATGGATCGGTTCGACCTTTCCGAGGGTGATACAGCCCTGCGGCAGTTGTCCAAGGGAAACGCCCAACGGGTCGGTCTCATCCAGGCACTGCTGGTCCCCCCGGAGCTGCTTGATCCTGGACGAACCGGCGACCGGAATGGACGAGCTCGGACAAGGCACGCTGATCGAGATCGTCGATGAAGTGGCCCGGGACGGGGGCGCGGTTGTCCTGGGCAGCCCTCTGCATTCCGAGTCGCCGGACGGGGCCGTGGTCCACGAACTCAGCGGCGGCCGGCTGGCGGCCGCACGAAGCCCCATCCCGGCAGACAATGCGGCGGTGCGGATCGTCCTCCGCCGTGGTCTACATGCGCGGGAGCTGCCCGCGCCCTGGTCGGCCGTCGTTGCGGCGGGGCCCATCGGGGCCCACTGGTGGGCGACGGTGCCCGCGGCCACCAGTGATCGGCTGCTGTCGGCAGCGCTGCACTCTGGGTGGTCGGTTGTCTCGGTGGTGCCCGTACGGCAGGATTCTGCGGGCCGTACTCGGGCGTCCGACGAGCCCGGCGACTCGTCCTGTGCGGGCGGCTCGACGTGACTGCCCTCTACCGATATCTGCTGGCGGACGTCATTCGTGGCCAGCGCTATCTGCCGCCGTTGGTGGCGTTCGGCGTCGTGGTCGTCGTCGGGTCCCGCGGCGACGGGGGTCCCCTGCTCCCGCTCTACGGCCTGTGGACCGGGGCGATGCTGGTCTGCTCGGTCTGGCTGACCATGGTGGTGCTCGCCGACGAAGATCCGGTTCAGGAACGGATCACGATCGTCAACGCCCGCCGGCGTTGGCACCCGCTTGCTGCCGCCGTTGTCCTGACGCTGTCGTTCTGCCTGCTGCTGACAATCGTTGGACTTGGCTTTCCGCTGGCGGTGGGGGTCCGGCCGGCGAGCGGGGCCGATCTGCTCGTTGGCGGTGTGTCTCAGCTCGCGTCTGCTTGCTGCGGCGCCACCGTCGGCTTGTTCTGCAGCAGAAAGGTGATCCCGCGACCCGGTTACGCCCTGCTGTTGGCGGCGCTGCTGGTTCTCGCGCTGTTGCTGGTCAGCCGGATCCCGCTGGTGAACGCGTTGATCCGGCTGCTGTCCGAGGGGGGCGCCGCCGCCGCGCTCGGGCCGCAGGTGGCGGCGATCAGCGCCGCCTCGGTCGTCCTGCTGGTCGGCGGAATCGCTGTCGTTCAGGAGATCGACCGGCGGCACTGAGCGGGCGTCGATCAAGCCAATGCAATTTTGGTATACCATTTCTGGGTGATATCCCCGGACGCACCGCTGCGCACCACCGTGCGCGACCGCATCCGCCAGGAGATCGTGTCCGGCACCATCGTCCCCGGCGCCCGGCTGGTCGAACGCAATCTCGCCGCCGAACTCGGGGTGTCCCGGGTGCCGGTCCGGGAGGCGCTGCGCGACCTGGTTGCCGAGGGGTACGCCGTCGACCGGGCCACCAGGGGGATCGCGGTCCGGGACTACCCGGCCGCGGAGATCGACGAGCTGTTCGACATCCGTGAGGCGCTGGAAGGCGTGCTGCTGCGCCGGGCACTGGACGGCCTGTCCGAGAGCGGCGAGACGAAGCTTCGGGAATGCCTGGACGACGCCCGGTGCGCCTTGGGCGCCGGCGATCTGCTCGCCGCCGTATCGGCCAACGCCAGATTTCACGAGGTACTGGCGGAGGTGGCCGCCGGTCCCACGCTGCGGGGGATGTTGCTCGGTATCGGCGATCGGATGCGGTGGCTGCTGCGGCAGCACGGCAATCCGGCGCAGATCCATGCCGAGCACGTCGCCCTGCTGGACGCGATCACCGGCGGCGACCGGTCCGCGGCCGAGCGCCTGCTTTCACCAGCATCTCCGCACCAGCCGCGCGGCCGTCGCCGAGCAATCGAGCGGGGCCGTCGACATGACGCGCGGACGTCCGTCCATCGCGGTGGTGGTCCTGCTGACGGTGCTGGTGGGGTGTTCCGGGGGGACGACGTCAGCCTCACTACCGACCGACACAGCCGACTCCTCGGCCGCGCCTGCGGTCGCGACACCCACAACAGTCGGGGCGTCCTCCAGCGCCGCACCACCTGCGGTATCAACCGTGCCCGCCGCCGGGCCAGACCCGACAACCCCGGACCCGACAACCCCGGAGGCGCCGCCCGTGGCGACCCGCAACCCCGCCTTGGATGGACAGCTCATCGACGCCGCCTGGGCCAACGACGTCGGCCTTGCGACACAGCTCATCGAGGCCGGCGCGGACGTCAACGCCAAGGACTCCACCGTGCAGAGCGCCTACCTGATCGCCACCAGCGAGGGCTACCTGGATCTCCTGGAGCTGACCCTTGCGCACGGCGCCGATGTCGCCAGCCTGGATTCCTACAACGGGACCGGCCTGATCCGGGCCGCCGAACGGGGTCACGCCGACATCGTCGGCCGGCTGCTGTGGGCCGGCATCGAGGTCAACCACGTCAACCGGCCAGGTTGGACCGCGTTGGACGAGGCCATCGTGTACGGGGACGGCAGCCAGCGTTATGTCGATACCGTGCGTGCGCTGCTGGCCGGTGGCGCTGACCCCGGCCGGGTCGCGGGAGACGGGCGGACCCCGGTGCAGCACGCGCAGGCCAGCGGCCACGACGTCATCGCGGGCACCCTGCGAGCCGCGATCGACTCTCCTTCGATGAATCAGCCGGACGCCACCGCCATGCTGCTGGACGCGGCCGCCGAGGGTGACGCGGACCGGGTCGCCATCGCGCTGCGGAACGGCGCACCCCTCGAATCCCGCGACGACCTGGGCCGTACGGCGCTGCTGCTGGCAGCAACCAACGATCGCGTCGACGTTGCCCGGCTGTTGGTGGTGCTCGGCGCCGACCCGGACGCCCAGGACGTCCAGCGGGACAGCGCCTGGCTGGTCACCGGCGTCACCGGCAGTGTTGGGATGCTGGAGGTGCTGCTCCCGGCGCACCCGGACCTGACCCTGCGCAACCGGTTCGGCGGGGTCTCGGTCATCCCGGCCAGCGAACGCGGACACGTCGACTACGTCCGGCGGGTGGTCAGCACCGGCATCGACCTGAACCACGTCAACGACCTCGGCTGGACCGCCATGCTGGAGGCGATCGTCTACGGCGACGGGTCGGAGCCGTACCAGCAGATCATCGGCATCCTGCTCGACGCGGGCGCCGACCCGACGATTGCCGACGCCGCGGGCCTGACGCCGTTGCAGCATGCGCGGTCGCGTGGCTTCACCGAGATCGCCGCCCGGTTGCAGGCGGCCGGCGGCTGACACCGTCGGCGAGAGGACCGATCCGGCTCCGGCGGTAGGCGCCGCGTCCTCTCTACACACTCTTCGTCGGCCGTGCGGGTGCTGCAGTACGTGGATGAGAGCAGCTCCGGGTGTACAGCGGCGGTGCACACGGGGATAACCCCTGCTCTACACCCGCTTCGTCGGCCATGCGGGTGCTGCTGCGCGCGGATCGCTGACGGTCCGGGTGTACAGCGGGCGCCGGCGGGGCGGCTACTCGGTGGCGGTGATCGGGGATTCGCTGAGCGCGGCGTCCACGACGAGCGCGATACCGGTGCCGAGCATCCAGACGTCCTTGGCGAGAGCGGTGCCCTGCTGGCTGGGACGCAGGTACTTGTCGTGCATGCCAGGGGTGCGGATGTACATGCCGACCAGCGCGCCGGAAAATCCGATGAGTGCCAACCCGGCGAGCCCGGCCGGAACGATCGGCAGCAGCAGTGCAGCCCCGACGCCGATCTCGGTGAAGGCGAGGACCTTACCGAACACGGTGGGCTCCACCTTCTTCAGCACCGGGTAGGCGCCCGCGCCCGCACCGTGCAGGTACCCCGCCGTTCCCTCGTCGAGGGACAGCTTCCCGACTCCGGCGTTCAGAATGAAGGCGCCGGTGGCCAACCGCAGCGGTGCGCGACGCAATTTGGCGGCAAGGGACATGGAGAACTCCTTTACTCGGGCGAAATCTCGACCGCCCCGGGGTTGACCGAGCGGAGTGGGCTGTCCACCCACGGCCACCATGTTCCCCGCAGCCGTTCGGGGTAATCCCACCAGGGTCCCTCGCGGGACGGCCTCGGGCCGGTGACGGTTAGCGATCCGCGGCGGCGGGTACCGCATCACCCGTGACCGGCGGTCGATCTCGCCTCGTCACCTGCTCGCCCCACCGCGAAACCTGGAGGCCCCGTGATCGTCGACTGCGCCGTGTACCGCGATGGGCACCGGCTCCAGCTGGAAGCGATGTCACTGACCGAGGCGGCGGCGCAGCGCGGCCCGGACACCTTCGTCTGGGTCGGCACCTTCGATCCCAGCCCGGACGAGCTGGCCGAGATCCGCGACACCTTCGGCCTGCACGAACTCGCCGTCGAGGATGCCCGGGAGTTCCACCTGCGGCCCAAGGTCGAGCAGTTCGACGACGACGTGCAACTGGTGATCCTGCGGACCGCCAGGTATGACGACGAACGGGAAGAAATCGACTTCGGCGAGATCAGCGTCTTTCTGGGCCCGGGTTCGTGATCACCGTTCGGCAGGGAGTGGCCAGCGAGCTGCGTGGCGCCAGGCTCCGGCTGGAACGCCGGCCGGAACTGCTGGAGGCGGGCAGCGCCGCCGCCCTGTGGGCCATCCTGGACCAGGTGGTCGACGGGTACGCGCCGGTGATCGGCGAGGTCGAGCGGGACATCGAACAGCTCGAGTCGACGGTGTTCTCCGGTGCCGTCGCGCCGACCGAGCGGATCTACTTCCTGCGCCGTGAGGTGACCAACTTCTACCGCGCGGTGCACCCGCTGCTGGCCGTGATCGCCACCATCGAGCGAGGCGCGCCCGAGGATCTGCTGCCCTACCTCCGCGACGTGCACGACAACCTCGCGCTGGTCAACGAGGAGGTCGCCGCCCAACGCGACCTGCTGGCCACCGTGCTGGAGGCGAACATCGCGGTCATCTCCGTCGAGCAGACCAAGGTCAGCGTGCTGCAGAACGCCACCATCGAGCAGCTGACGAAGCTCTCCACGATCTTCCTGCCGCTCACCTTCGTCACCGGGTTCTTCGGGCAGAACTTCGGCTGGCTGGTGGACAACATCGGCAGCCTGGAGACCTTCCTGGTGTTCGGGGTTGGCGCGCTGGTCATCCCGTGTGTGTTGCTGCTGTTCTGGTTCCGGATGAACGCGCGCCGGCGCGCCGACCAGATCACCGGCTCCATCGCGCCGCTCGACGAGGTCGGCCGGTATCGATGACAGTTAGTGTGCGGTGGTGGCCTTCTTGAGCGGCGTGTTGTCCAGGTCGTCCCGCAGCTCGATCAGCGAGTCGTAGACGCCGACCGCGCCGGCCGTGGTGAGCTCCTGCTCGGAGAAACCCCCGGTCCGCACCGTCAGCGTCGGCACGTCGAGCTTGCCGGCCGCCTCGCAGTCCCAGGTGGAATCGCCGATCATCACCCCGCTCGCGCCGTTGACCCGGTCCAGCGCCGCCTGCACGATGTCCGGCGCGGGTTTGCTGGTTTCGGCGTCGTCGGACGTGGTCCAGGCGTCGGCCAGCTCCTTGCCGCCGAACAGGTCCAGGAAGGTCTCCACGTGTTGCGGCCTTGCCGGAGCTGGCCAGCACCAACCGGAAGCCGCGGCGCTTCACCTCCTCCAGCAACTCCCGGGCTCCGTCGAAGGGCCGGATCTCGCCGATCATGGCGTTGAACTCGTCGACCCACTCCTCGCGCAGGACGTCGCCCAGCCTCTCCTCGACGGCGTCACCGGCGACGTGCGCGACGAACAGGTCGCCGCCCATCCCGATCCCGCGGTGCAACCGCCACAGCGGCAGGGTGATGTCGTGCCGGCGGAACGCACGGAACCAGGCCAGCGCGTGCTGATAGTTGCTGTCGACGAGGGTCCCGTCGACATCGAAGATTGCGGTGTCGGTCATTGACTGCTGGTACCCCGTTTGTGACGGGCCAGCGGGTCAGCCTGCCGCGAACCGGTCGAGGACTTCCGCACTGTCGATGACGTCGGCGTACTTCGCGCCCAGATCGCGCAGGTTCGACCGGTGCAGCTCCTCCGTTCGGTCGGCGCAGGCGTCGGCCACCACCAGCGGTCGGAACCCGTGCTGCAGCGCGTCCGTCGCGCTGGCCCGGATGCACCCGGAGGTGGACACCCCGGCAATGACGACGGTGTCCACCCCCAGCGCGTGCAACGTGGAGGCCAGCGAGGTGCCGAAGAACGCCGACGCGTACTGCTTGATGATCACCACCTCGTCGCCCAGCGGCGCGACCTGCGGCATCAGCTCCCGCAGGCTCACCGGGTTGGTCGTCGGCGAGCAGCGCCAGGGCGCTGACCTTCTTGACGAACAGCCCAGCGTCGACCGCGCCGGCCCGGTAGTGCACGGCCGTGTGAATCACCGGCACGCCATGTTCGCGGGCCGCGGCCAGCAGCCGGGCGCTGACGTCGACCGCGGCGGTCGACCCGAGATCGAGCGGGCTGCCGGCGGTGAAGTACGCCCGCATCAGGTCGACCAGCAGCAGCGCCGGCCGGGCGCCCCAGCCCAGCCGGCCGCCGAACGCGGGCTGTTCCGGCCGCCGGAGACGTCACAGCCAGACCGGGGCCTTCGGCGCCGGCAGCCCCGTCTCCTCCTCGCACCGTTCCAGCAGTTCCGCGAGCCCGGGACCCATGTCGAAGACCGGCAAGCTCGCCGACCCGCGCCGACCGGATCTCGGTCCGCAGCGCGTCGGTGCCGGCCGCGTCGAGCGCGCCGTCGTCGTCGACGACGACCCCGTACCGGCGGGCGCCGCCGGCGCTGACCAAGCCGCGCCGCACCTCCAGCGCGACCAGGTCCGGCGTCCCGTTCCAGTCCGTCGCCCCAGCCGCCGCCGCCCCAGGTGACGAAATGCAGCACGTCGCCGGGCTTGACCGGTACGTCGTGGCACTTGCTGGGCAGCACCTCGTGGCTGCCGTCGGCCCGGTCCAGCCACTTGGTGCCGCGGGTGCCCGGCTCGCCGCCGTTGACGCCCCACGGGTAGGTGAGCCAGCGGTCGTCATGGATGGCGATCGTCCCGGGTTCCAGGAAGCGGTAGGCGACGTCGACGCCGTTGCCGCCGCGGTGCAGCCCGGAACCGCCGGTGTCGCTGATGGTCTCCCACTTCTCGATCCGCAGCGGGTAGTACGACTCGAGGAATTCGCAGGGGATGTTGACGAAGCTCGGCCACAGCGAATGCCCGTCCGGTCCGTCACCCAGCGGCCGCCCGGGAATGCCGCCGAAGCCGATGGAATACAGCTGGAACCATTCGCCCTTGCGGTCGCCGGTGGAGTAATTGCCGGAATACATGAAATGCGGTGACGAGGAGAAGCCGGCCGCATTGAGCAGCGCCGGGTTGGTCTGCCCGAGCAGTCCGCCGAACAGGTCGAAAACCCGGCCGATGCCATGGTTTCTGGCGTTCAGCGCGGCCGGGATGCTTCGGCTTCCAGAACGATCCGTCCGGAATCGTGACGTCAACCAGCGGGTAGAAGCCGTCATTCCAGAGGATCTGCGGGTCGGCCACCGTGATCATGTAGATGCCGAAGAACATCCGGACCAGGTTCTCGTTGATGTAGTAGTTGATCGGGCCCTGCGCCTGCGGCGACGATCCGGTGAAGTCCAGGTGCACCTTGTCGCCGGTCCGGGTCAGCGACAGCTTCAGCTCGTACGGCCCGAAGCCGACGCCGTCGTCGCAGATGTAGTCGGTGAACGACAGCGTCTTGCCCTCCGCGAAGACCAGGTGCAGCAGGATCTTCATGGCGTCATAGTTGCGCTGCAGCAACGCATCCAGCGCCGTCAGGTAGGTGGCGGTGCCGAACCGGGCGCACATCTCCTGCACCCGCCGGCTGGCCGTCCGGCAGGCCGCGACCAGCCCGTTCAGGTCGGCCCGGTTCCAGTCCGGGACGCGGACCTGGTTCAGGATGATCCGCAGCGCGTCCTCGTTGACCGTGCCCGGCGCTGTACAGCTTGAACGGCGGGATGACCACGCCCTCTTCGTAAATGGTCCGGGCATCGGTCGGCATCGACGACGGCGTCTTGCCGCCGACGTCGGACATGTGACCGAACATCGACGCCCAGCCGACCAGCCGGCCGTCGACGAAGATCGGCGTGACCACCAGCCAGTCGTTGGCGTGGCTGATCGCCGCGCCGCAGGCGTACGGGTCGGAGGTGAGCAGCACGTCGCCCTCGCCGATGTCGCCGTCGAAGCCGTCCAGGAAGTCCGGGATCGACAGCCCGAACTGCCCGACGACCATCTTCCCGGACGGGTCGGCGATCAGCGGGAACTCGTCGTGCTGCTCGCGGATGCCGGGGGACAGGGCGGTGCGGAACAGCACCTCGTCCATCTCGTAGCGGGCGTTGCGCAGGCCGTTCTCGATCAGGTCGAGGGTGACCGGGTCGACGTCGGCGTCCGGCAGCGGTGTGGTCGTGGTTTCGATGACGCGTGCCATGTCTCAGCCCTCGCTCTGCGTGCTGGTGGTGGTCGAATCAGGCCGGATCAGCAGGCTGCCGGATGCGTGCGTGCTGGCGTGGTGTCCGGGCAGGATCAAGCGTCGTCGAGTCCATCTCGACGACGATGGCCGGACCGTTGATCACGTCGCCGGCCCGGAGTTTGCCGCGGTCGTAGATCGCGGCGTCGGCGAAGGCGCCCTGCACGTAGCACCTTGGACGTGCCGGTCTGCGCGGCGGCCGGGTCGCCGTCGCCCTGCTCGAGCGGGGTGGACGCGATCTCCGGCCGCGGGCCGCTGACCGACGCCCTGGCGTTGACCAGCTCGTGGTCGGTGCCGAGCAGGAACGAGAACAGCCGCTCGTGCTCGGCGTCGAAGGCCTCGCCGAGGCTCGTCAGTGACGTGTCGAGGTCGGCCAGCCAGGCCGGGTCGATGGTGATCGGGATCTCGAAACCCTGCCCGAAGTACCGGACGTCGACCTCGTAGTCGACGCGGTGCTCGTCCGCCTTCAGCCCCTGCGCCGTCAGTCGCTCGGCGGAGGCGTCGGACAGGCCGGTGAGGATCTCCTTCAGTTCCGCCCCGGTGAGGTCGTCGAACCGGCGCAGGCAGGTCCGGGCCGACTCGTCGCGCAGCGAGGTGGTGGCATCGCCGAGCGCGCAGAGCACGCCCGGGCGAGGGCGGCACGATCACCGGCCAGGCGCCGGTCAGCACGCCCATCGCGTTGGCGTGCAACGGACCGGCGCCGCCGAACGCGACCAGCGCGAAGTCCCGGGGGTCGAAGCCCTGCTGCACGCTGACCAGCCGGAGCCCGCCGAGCATGTTCTCGTTGACGATGTCGATGATCCCGGCGGCCGCGGCCTCGACGCTGGGCAGCCCCATGGCGTCGGCGACGGTCTGCACGGCGGCCCGGGAGGCGTCGACGTCCAGGGTGATCTCGCCGCCGGCCAGCGAGGTCGGCAGGTAGCCGAGGACGACGTTCGCGTCGGTGACGGTCGGCGCGGTGCCGCCCAGGCCGTAGCCGGCCGGCCCGGGGTCGGCGCCGGCGGACTGCGGGCCGACCCGCAGTGCCTTGGTGAGCTCGGGGACGTGCGCGATCGATCCCCCGCCGGCGCCGACCGTCCGCACGTCCACCGATGACGCCCGCACCGTCAGGTCGCCGATCTTGGTCTCCCGCCCGGTGCGCGGCTTGAGGCCCTGCACCAGGGCGACATCGGTTGACGTGCCGCCCATGTCGAAGGTCAGCAGGTCGCGGCTGCCGGTCTGCCCGGCCATCCACACCGCGCCGGTGACGCCGCCCGCCGGGCCGGACATCAGCATCGTCACCGGCGCATCGGCGGCGACGTCGGCCGCCGCCAGGCCGCCGTCGCTGCGCAGGATGGACAGGTCCGCGGTCAGTCCCTGCTCCGACAGCTGGGTCGAGAGGTTCCGGACGTACCGGGCGACCTGCGGCTGCACGTAGCTGTTCGCCACCGTGGTCAGCGCGCGCTCGTACTCGCGCATCTCCGGCAGCACGATGCTGGACCGGGAGATCGGGATGCCGGGCAGTTCCTCGGCGGCGATCTCCGCGATCCGCCGTTCGTGCTCGCCGTTGGCGAAGGCGTTGATCAGCGAGATGGCCAGCGCCTGGATCCCGTTGTCCCGCAGCTTCCGCAGCCGGCGCCGGGTCTCGTCCTCGTCGAGCGGGGTGATCACGGTGCCGTCGCTGGCGATCCGTTCCGGGACCTCGATGGTGTTCTCCAGCGCGGCCAGCGGTTCGGGTTTGGGCCAGATGATCCAGCCGGCCAGGCCGCCCGGCACGAACGAGCGGGCGATCTGCAGCACCTGCCGGAAGCCCTGGGTGGTGACCAGGCCGACGACGGCGCCCTTGCCCTCCAGGATCGCGTTGGTGCCGACGGTGGTGCCGTGCAGCACCTGCGCGATCTCGGTGTGCGCGATACCGGCGTCCTCGCAGACCTTTCCGATGCCGCGGAGCACGCCGATCGACTGATCCTGCGGGGTGGAGGCGGTCTTCGTCCGCCAGGTCTCACCGCTGTCGGAGTTCACCAGCAGCACGTCGGTGAACGTTCCGCCGACATCGACGCCGAGCCTGAAACTCATGGGTCCTCCTGGTGTGCGGCATTGGGTAGTGGGGTGGGCTCAGATCACCGATCTGTCGGTGTAGTGGGCGATCTCGTCGTCGGTCAGGCCGAGCAGGCCCTGCCAGATCTCCCGGTTGTGCTCGCCGAGCGCCGGTCCGGCAGTGCGGACCCTGCCCGGGGTCCGGGACAGCCGTGGCGCGACATTCTGCATCGGCAGCTCGCCGAGTTCGGGGTGCATGACCCGGACGATCGCCTCGCGGGCAGCGAAATGCGGGTCGGTGAACATGTCCTTGGCGCGGAAGATCCGGCCGGCCGGGACGCCGCCGGCGTGCAGTTTCGCCAGCAGGTCGTCGGCGGTGAGCGTGGTGGTCCAGGTGGCGATCAGGGTGTCGAGTTCGGTCATGGTCCGGCCGCGGGCCGAATGCGTGGAATACCGCTCGTCGGCGGCCAGTTCCGGTCGCCCCATCACGTCGACCAGCCGTTTGAACACCGAATCCTGGTTGGCGGCGATCAGCACCAGATCGCCGTCGGCGGTGGGGTAGACGTTGCTGGGCGAGACATTCGGCAGCACCGCCCCGGTGCGCTCGCGCTGGTACCCGGCGAGCGCCCATTCCGGCAGCAGCGATTCCATCATGGCCAGCACGGCCTCGTAGATGGCCGAATCCACCACCTGGCCGCGGCCGGTGCGGTGCCGGTTGTGCACCGCGACCAGCGTGCCCAGGCAGGCGAACACCGCGGCCAGCGAGTCGCCCAGCGAGATCCCGGCCCGGGCCGGCGGCTGGTCGGGATTGCCGGTGACGTAACGGATTCCGCCCATGGCCTCGCCGATCGAGCCGAACCCGGCGCGCGGGGCGTAGGGCCCGGTCTGCCCGTACCCGGTGACCCTGGTGATGATCAGGCCGGGGTTGGTCTGCCAGAGCACCTCCGGTGCCAGCCCCCAGCGTTCCAGGGTGCCCGGGCGGAAGTTCTCCACCAGGATGTCGGCGGTGTCGATCAGCCTGCGGAGCAGTGCCTGCCCCTCCGGCGAGCGCAGGTTGCAGGTCACGGACTTCTTGTTCCGCGCCACCACCGGCCACCACAAGGACTTTCCGTAGGGCTTCTCCCGGCCCCATTCGCGCATCGGGTCGCCGCGGCCCGGGTCTTCGACCTTGATCACCTCGGCGCCGAAGTCGCCCAGCAATTGCCCGCAGAACGGGCCGGCCAGCAGTTGGCCGAGTTCGACCACTCTGAGGTCGGCCAGCGGCAGGCCGTCGTTCTCGCCGTTTGTCATGTCGCCGCCGGTCATCGCATTGCTTGTCATGTCACTGCCGGGCGGGCGTTGGCCGCGGGCAGCATGGTGGCCCTGGCGTTGTACAGGTGTGAGCGCATCACGCTGTTGGCCCATTCGGCGTTCCCGGCTCTGGCCGCGGCGACGATCTCCACGTGGTGGGCGAGGCTGCGGGCCAGAGCGGCGGGCGAGTAGTTGTGGAAATTCTGGTTGACCACCGACGCGTGGGTGACCGCTAGCAATGACGAGGCCAGCGCCGGGTTGGCGGCCCGGTTGATCAGGGTCCGGTGGAACTGCCGGTTCAGCTGCACGATGCCGTCGAGATCCTGAGTACGGCCGGGCTTTCCGAGGCTCTGCATGCGCTGCGCAAGATCGTCCAGCTCGTCCAGGTCGTTGTCGGTCAGCCGGGGCACGGCCAGGCCGACGGCGTAGGGCTCCAGCCGGAGCCGCAGCTCGAAGATCTGCACCAGGTCCTCGTCCGTCCAGCGGGCCACCCTGGCGCCGCGGTTCGGCACGATCTCGACCAGGCCCTCGGCGGCCAGCCGGGACAGCGCCTCCCGCACCGGGGTGCGGCTGACGTCGAGGCGGGTGGCCAGTTCTGCCTCACCGAGCTTGCTACCCGCGGCGAGTGCGCCGGCGAGAATCAGGTCCCGCAGCATGGTCGTCGCATTCTTCGAAGCTTGCGCCACAGGACTCCCGTCTGCACGCTGAATTGTATGCAAGGCTGGCAGAGCGTTCGCTGGTTCTGCAAGACTTCGAGCGTAGAACGTCGAAACGACAACATCAGTTGTATACACGGGGTGGTGTAGTGAACGAGGCCCGATCGCGAACCGGCACCCTGCCGACCACCGTCGACATCGTCGAGGTGGCGCCAAGGGACGGGCTGCAGAACGAGGACGCAGTGCTGCCCACGCCGGCGAAGCTGAAGCTGGTCAGCTGGACTGGTCGCCGCGGGAGCCAGGCGGATCGAGGCGACCAGCTTCGTGCATCCCCGGCTGGTCCCGCAGATGGCGGACGCAGAGGCGGTTGCCGAGCGGTTGCCGCGCGGCCAGGTCTCCTGGATCGGGCTGGTGCTGAACGACCGCGGGCTGGACCGGGCGATCGCGGCCGGGATGGACGAGGTCAACGTGGTGGTCGTGGCCAGCGAGACGTTCAGCAAGCGCAACCAGGGCATGACGATCGCGGACGCGGTCGCGTCCTGGCATCGGCTGGCCCGGCGGGCGGGGGCCGCCGGGCTACGAACAACGCTGACCGTCGCGGCGGCGTTCGGCTGCCCGTTCGAGGGTGAGGTCGCGCCCGAATTCGTCGCGGACGTCATTGCTCAGTGCCTGCAGGTGCCACCCGACGAGCTCGCCCTCGCGGACACCATCGGGGTGGGCGTGCCGGCACAGGTTGACGGGTTGGCCGACGTCGCGGCGGCCACGGCGCCGTCAATCCCGTTGCGCTGGCACTTCCACAACACCCGCAACACCGGCTATGCCAACGCGATGGCCGCATTGGGTCGGGGCGCCGGTGCGCTTGACGCGAGTGTCGGCGGCATCGGAGGCTGCCCCTTCGCCCCCGCCGCCACGGGCAACATCGCCACCGAGGACCTGGTCTACCTGTTGCATCGGTCCGGGGTGCGGACGGGCATCGACCCGGACGCGTTGATGCGGGTGTTGCCGGATCTGGAGGTCGAGCTGGGTCATCAGGTGTCCGGTCAGCTTGGCCGGGCCGGCTGGTTCCCGTCGGCGGTAGTGGTGAGCTGATCCGCGCACCGCGGCGCCTTTTGTAGCTGTTTTGTGCGGCAAACAAATTGCGCTGAACCTCAATGCCGCATGACCGAAAATAGACTGGAGATTGCGCTCCAGGCGGGTACGCTCTGAGCTGCCATCGCAGGCCGTCGAAAGGTGGCGAACCTTGGTCGGGGCAACCCGGACTCAGCATGCGCAAATGTGTGTGCCTATTCACTCGGCATTCCACAACCTAGGTCGGTTTCACCGATGTGGCTGGCCTGGGCCGACCATTCACGAGCTCGCGTGATCGGTTGTGGGCATTCCTCTCGGAGCGGGAGCTGATATGGCCGAGCCAGCCAATGACCTTGCCGAGACGGCAGTGGATGCCGTCGACGGCCGGTCGGCTGAATCAACGAACAATGTGCTGCCCGAGGCCCTGGACGCCTTCATCTCCTATCGGCGAGCGGAGTCCGATCAGGTGGCCCCGATCGCTGCGGCAATCGAGGCAACGGGCCGAGATATCTGGCTGGATACCGTCGATATTCCGGCCGGAACCCTCTGGCGGACGGAGCTCACCAGGGCGATAGAGGTCTCGGCCGCCGTCGTGTGTTTTGTGAGTCCCAGTTGGCTCGAATCCGCCGAGTGCCGGCGCGAGTTGGAGTATGCGGTTGGCCTGCACAAGCGGCTCTTGCCGGTGCAGCTATCCGACGTGGCCGGGCACGAAATCGTTGATGCGTTACGCGATATCCAATGGATAGATGCCCGCGACCGGCCCCCACAGCAGGTGGCCGCACAGATCATCGCGGCTATAGACGTCGATGCCGAGTGGGTCCGGGACCATACCTACTGGCTCGGTAGGGCGATCCGGTGGAACGAGGATGGTCGAGATCGGTCACTGCTGGTACGCGGCAAGGACCTGCGGGCGGCCGAGGAGTGGTTGGACCGGCCCGAACGGGATCCAAGACCAAACGAATTGCAGCAGGATTTCGTGAGAGCAAGTCGGCGCGGCGAGCGGCGGCGTCTGCAAACCTTGCTCACGGTCGCATCCGTGGTCACCGTCATCTCGATAGCGTTGGCCACCTTCGCCTGGTATCAGCGCTCGATTGCCATTGAACAGCGGAATACCGCCAATTCCAGGGCGCTCGCCGCCTCGGCGATCGAAGAGCTGGACGCCGACCCGGAATTATCCGTCGCCTTGTCTCAGGCCGCGTGGCAGACCTTGCCGACGGGGCAGGCGCTCACTGCCTTGCGGCGTTCCTTGACCCAGTCCAGGGTTCGCCGGACGATCGTCTCCGGCTCGTCGAGTATCTCGCACGTCCGGCTG
Source organism: uncultured Actinomycetota bacterium (assembly GCA_963695045.1). Taxonomy (GTDB): domain Bacteria; phylum Actinomycetota; class Actinomycetes; order Mycobacteriales; family Nakamurellaceae; genus Nakamurella. Next base: position 1,389,975 of record CAVOFW010000006.1, on the reverse strand, counting down.
ACCGAAGACGGGAGCACGGTGATCTCGGTGAGCCCCGACGGCCGACTGCGGGCGTGGGATCTCGCGACAGGCCTGCAGCGCGGCGAGATGTCGGTCAGCGACCAGTACAGCTGGCTGTCGTCGGATGCAGACGGCACGAGGGGGCTGTCCTGGGACCAGACCGGCCACGCCGTGCTCTGGTCGTTCGACCCGCGCGGCAACCAATTCACCCAGGAATCGACCTACGACGGGGTGACCGCGGGTGCGGTCAGTGCCGATGGCCATTTGGTCGTGCTGGGCCGCATGGACGGCGGCGTGCTGACCATTGTGGACGGTGTTGTCACCCAGTCGCAGGTCGCCGGCGATGAATTCCCGGTGACGATCGCCGTTTCCGACAACGGGCAGGCGGTCGCGGTCGGCACTCAACTGCGGAGCTACGACGAAACCACGCTGCCGCCCCCCGGCTCGGTGGGCGGCAGGCTGGTCATCGCAAACTCCACTGCCGGCGTGCCACTGCGTGAGTACACCTTTCCGGTCGCCGAAGTAGCCCTGTCAGCCGACGGCGCGACGGTGTTCTCCTTTGGACAGGACGGCACCGGTGCGGTGCAGCGGATCGATGGATCCGGGCAGCCGACCACCGTCACGGGGGCGTTCGAGGCCACCATCGATCCGACCGGGCGATACGCCGCCGTGTCCAACAAGGACGGCAAGTTGCAGCTGATCGCCATCGGCGGCGAAACCCGAACCCTGTCCTCGGCGGACGAGCCGTACTCGGGTCTGGTCTTCGGCGGGGACGGCAACTCACTCGTCGGGGTTGGCCTCAACGCCGTCGCCAGAGTGTGGAACACCGGCGACGGTTCGGTGCGTGCCGTATTGCCGCAGTCTGCGGGTGTGATGAACGGCGCAGCCTGGAACGGTGACGCGCGGTTGGTCACGGCTCACCAGGATGGCACCATCCGCGTCTGGGAACTGCCGCCGGCACCCATGCCGATGGCCGCCGGTGACAGAACCGGGCGAAACCCGAACGGCGTCATCAGCGGCCTATCCGCTTTGCCCAGCGGCGCGGCCGTGGTCACCGCATCGGGTGACGGCCTGGTCCAGGCCTGGCGGCCCGATACCGGAGAGAGTGTTTGCCTGGCAGGACGGCTGCGATCCGGCGTCTGTGCCGAGACCTTCGCGACGATCAACCTCCTGGGTGTCAACGCGGCGGGCAGCAAGGTTGCCGTCGACCCGTCGGGAAGCAGACTTGCGGTGCAGGGCGCGGACGGCGGCGTGGTCGTTCTCGACCTGGCCGCGGGCGCAACCGAGGTCTCGCATACCGAGGCCGACGGCACTCGCGCCTCGGCCGGCACGATCGGGTATTCCCCGGACGGTTCGGTGTTGGTCAGTCAGCGCGGCGACGAATCGCCGCGGTTGATCGACCCGGCGACCGGGCAGGTCACCGGCACCTTGGTGGTTCCTCCGGGCACCAAGGCCTTCGGGATCAACCTGGCCTTTCTGCCCGGCCGTGGCGGGATTGTTGCCGCGACGTCGGACGGCAAGGTGGTCCTGTTCGGTCTCGACGGGCGCATGGTGCGCAACATCGGTTCGATCGACGGCCAGCCACTCGCGATCGCTATCGCGCCCGACGCGACGACGATCGCACTGGGAGTCGACAAGCAGATTCGGCTACTCGACGTCGCCGACGGGCACCTCATTGGCACGTTGGCCGGCCATCAGGGGCTGGTCGACGCACTCACCTACAGCGCGGATGGGTTCCTGGTCAGCGGCTCGGTCGACCCCACCGTGCGCGTCTGGGATACCACAGCCAAGGAGCAGTTCGTCAGCTACCAACTGCCGGTCGGGTCGGCCCAATCCGTGCTGGTGGTGCCGGGCACCACGACGATCGCCACGGCCGGGATCGCGCATTCGGCATACCTGCTGAGTTGCGATGTGTGCAGCGGCGGTGACGAGCTGGCCGATCTGGCCAGCGGCCGAGTCACCCGGCCGATCACCGATCGGGAACGCGAGCGATTCGGGCTGCCCGCGGGCACACTGGGCCGATGAATTCCCCCCGCATTCGGCGCGCCGGCATCACCGTCATCGGATCGGGCACGGCGTCCGCCGCGGTCGACCGGGTCACCATTTCCCTTGCTGTTGAGGTGATCCGGGCCGAACCCGGCGATGCCTTCGGCAATGCATCCGACACCGCCACCCGGTTGTTGTCGATCCTGGCGGACGGCGGAGTCGACTCCCGTTCCGTCCGGACCTCCGACATCACCCTCGGGCCGCGTATCGAGTACAACAACGGCCGGCAGCAGGTGCAGGGCTACCAGGCCGGCCAGCGGCTCACCGTGATCCGGGAAGGGCTGCATGGCATCGAGCGGTTGCTGACCGACGTCGCGTCCCTCGGTGGGGACGGGGTCCGGATCGACGGGGTTTCGCTGACCCCGGGCCATCCGGAGGAGGCCATGAGGCTGGCCAGGGATGCCGCGTTTGCCGATGCCACCGCAAAGGCCGAGCAGCTCGCGGCACTGGCCGGGCGTGCGCTGGGCAACGTCCAGTGGATCGACGAGAGACCCGACGGTGGCGGCCCCAGACCGATGATGGCGATGCGCGCCATGGCCGCCGAGGCGATGCCGGTTGCCACCGGGGACGCGGAGATCGGCGTCAGCGTGACCGTGCATTGGGCGTTCGCGGAGTAGAGCTGTGCCAACAGTGTTCAATCGCACCCGCTCCGTCGTCGCGCGCGACCGCGGGCAGACCCGCTCTCTGTGCCGGTGGCGCCCGGCTCGTACCTCGCGGGCGACTGGTCGCCTGCGACGAAGTCGTCAGGCGCATTCCAACACGGAGAGCCTGGCTGACCGCTTTGTCAGACAGGCTCTAAACGCCGCGGCCCGACTCAGTGAGCGGCGTCGAACTCCACCAGATGGTCGAGTCCCGGGGAGGCAAACGCCAGCAACCCCAACGCCTCCCGTTCGATGTCCGACCGGTTGACCCCGGTCAGCCTGCCGAGCGGTCGGACGGTCAAGGTCTCCGCATCGGCCGAGCAGTTCGGTCCGCCAGGTCGCCCGCACGTAGCCGTCCACCAGCACCGTGCCGCCGACGTGCCCATTCCGAGTGAAGACGAACGGCCGGTCGCCGTCCGCGATGATTCTCGTCCGGTCGGCGTGGGAAAGCAGCGCGTTGTCGTATTCGGGCAGCAACCGGACCGGCGCCGGCACATCGGGTCCGGGCAGGATGCCGTCGGGGACGTCGACGAGGGTTCGTCCGCGATCGTCGGTGAACCAGCGCAACTCGTCGCGTAGTCGCTCGAGCAGCACCTTGATGCCGCGCAGCCCCGACCAGGTGGCGATGTCGGCGGCCGTCGCCGGGCCGAACGCGGTGAGGTAGCGGCGCACCAGCGGCGCGGGGTCGGGATCGGTGGCCACCGGGGAGTCGAGCCAGTCGGCGACCGGCACGTGCACCGTCGGGGCCGCCGTTCGCCACCGGCCGCGCGGTGGAACCTGCGCCAGCGCAACGTGATTGCGCACCGCGATGGCCAGCGCGTGCGGGTCGGCGGCGGGGAACTCACGGGCGAGTGCGTCGCCGAGCGCGGCGAACGTCAGCGGCTGCTCCCGGCAGAGCTCCCGGCCGCGGGCCACCACCGCGTTGACCTTCACCCTGCGCAGGCTCTTGAAGACCGGTGCGCTCAGCTCCCGATCCAGCGCCGGTTGGATCACCGGCCGCAGGGCCAAGCGCGTCCTCGGCGGTGAGCAGGTGAATGGTCGAACGCATGGCCGCGACCCGCAGCAGACGGCGGCGGTCGATCAGGTCGTCCACGTCCGCATGAGCGACGCCGGCCAGCCTGGACCACAGCCCGATGTGTGGTGGATCCGGCCGCTGCGCCTGCAAACCGACCAGGTGCCGCACCGCGGGCTCGATCGGCATCCGGGCCCGCACCAGCAGCATCTGCCGGGCCAGCAGTGCACGGTTGAGGTCCCGCTGGCTCAGTACCCGCGGGGCGCCTGCGTCGGCTTGCTCGGTCACGGTGCGCCTGGCTAGTCGGCAGCCTGTGCTGCGAGGCCCTGTATCGCCGCCGTGAAGCATTCCATCGGCGGCGTGACCAGTCCGGCGCCGACCTGCCCGGTGCCGGGCACCCGCCCGGCCATCCCGGTGTTGATCTGCGGCAGGATGCCGGTCCGCAGCACCCTGGTGACATCGATTCCGGTTGGCGCGCCGCGGAACTCGAGGATCGGCACCGCGAAGGCCGGGTTCTCGGTCTCGGTGATCTCGTACATCCGGGCCGTGACGGCGAGCGCGTCCGGCACCGAACCGCCGACGAACCGGACGATCGCCGGCGCGGTGGCCATCACCATCCCGCCGATCCCCATCGTCTCGGCGATCGCCGAATCGCCGATGTCGGGATTGGCGTCGTCGGGTCCGAACCCGGCCAGGAACAGCCCGTTCGGGTACAGCGCCGGGCCGGTGAACCACTCGTCGCCGGTGCCGGAGACCCGGATCCCGAAGTCGGTGCCGTTCCGGCACATCGCGGTGACCACCGTGCTGCCCGGGATCCCGGCGGCGGCGTCGCCCATCAGCTTGCCGGTCGGCATCACCAGGTTGAGGAAGAAGTGGTCGTTGCCGGCGACAAATCGCGCCACCTCGGCGATGTCGGCGGGTGGCAGCCCCGAGCCGATCAGCGACGGGAGGATCTCGCGGAGGAACATCAGGGTTCCGGCGCGGTTCCGGTTGTGCCCCTCGTCGCCCATCTGCACCATCTGACCGATGATCGCGGTGATGTCGATCGGGCCGGCGGCCTTGACCGCGATGGCCAGCGCCGGGCCGAGCACGTCGGCCATCCAGCGCAGCCGGGTGATCACCTCGGGCGAGTACGCGCCGTACCGCAGCACCTTGCCGAGCCCCTCGTTCAGCGAGCAGAACGACCGGGCGCCCGGTCGCCTCGTCGGCCAGTTCGAACAGCCACATCGACGGCGAGATGACGCCCGCCATCGGGCCGACGGCGTGCCGGTCGTGGCATGGACCGAACGAGATACCCTCCCCTGCTTCCAGTTTCGCGATCGGCGTCGGTCTCGTCGGCGGCGAGACCCTCGAAGATCAGCGCGCCGATCAAGGCGCCGCGGAGCGGTCCGGACGCGCGGGCGAAGTCGATCGGCGGCCCGGCGTGGCAGAACTCCCCGGGCCGCAGGCCCAGCGCCTCGCTGGCCGGTCGGACGTCGACGAGCTGCGCTCGCACCGCCAGCATCCGCTCCGCGGCCAGCGCGTTCGCGGCCGATCGGCGCGGGTCGGCGAGCACCGTCTGCAGGGCCGCCGGAACGCTCGCCGCGTCCGCGGTGTCGAAGGCAGGAGGGCGATAGTCCACCGTGACGACGTCGACGGCCTGGCCGCGCAGCGCGTCGGCCAGCAGGTCGATCCCCGCGCAGATCACGGCCGCCGGCTCGGCCAGCAGGTCGGGCGCGCCGGCGGGTGGCTGGGGTCCACAGCGCCCGCGAGCGGGTCGCTGGTCCGCGACACGGAGCCGCGGTCCCTGCCGGGGCCGTCGCCGGGCGGCGCCGCGGGGCGGCGGAGGCCGGCACCAGCACCGGTCCCGGCGGCGATGCCGGCCGCGGCCTGCGCTGCGGCAGCGTTCGACGCGAACACCCGCGCCCCGGCCGCGACCAGCGCGGCCGCCTGCGCGCCGCGGTCCTGCGGATCGGACATCGTTCCGCAGAGCGCGACGACCACCGACGAGGCTGCGGCCGGCGGTGGCCGCCGACGCGATCGCGTTCCGGATCGCCGGTGCCAACCGCAGCGCCGGATCGGGGTCGGCGGCATGTCCGAGGACGACGTCCAGCAGCACGACCGCGACCTCCGGGTCGGCGGCCTGGTCGGCCAGCAGGTCGAGCCGCAGGGTGGGGTCGATCATCGGATGCGGTCGCCCGAGGGTGAACTCGTCATCGCCGAGATCGATGACGACATGCCCAAGGCCGGTCAGACCGGGGTACGCCGTGTCCGGCCGGACCCGAGGGCAGTGCAAGGTCGGGTCGCAGCGGAATGTTCGACCGGATGTCGCCCAGTACCGCGCCGGCGACCACCATCGCCTCGTCGGCCAGGGTGCCGCCGGAGAACAGCCCGCGGAGCGAACCGGCGGCGCCCACGGTGCCTGCCTCGGCGGACTCCGGCGCCCAGCGTCTGCCAGTGCGGGACTGCCACCCCGAGCGTCCCGGAGCACGGCCTCCGCGGCCGCGGTGATGTCGGGTTGCCCGAGGCCCATCGCGATGATGCTCACCGGTGTGCCGAGGGACTCGGCCACCCGCGCCGATCGCCGCCGCGGTCGCCGGGTGCGGTGGCTTGGAGATCAGCACGATGTGATCGGTCGACGGATCCGCGTCCAGCATTCGCAGGGCCGCGGTGGCGCTGCGGCCGCCGACCGCCTCCGACAGGTCGCGGCCACCGACGCCGAGCACGTGTGACACCGCGACACCGGCGTCGTCCAGCAGGCAGGTCAGCTGCTGGGCCCCCGTCCCGGACGCCGCGACGATCCCGACCCGGGGCGCGGATCCGTTGTCCTGCAGCACATTGGCGAATCCCAGGCCGACCCCGCTGATGATCGCGGTGCCGCAGTCGGGACCCATGACCAGCACCCCGGCGGCGGCCGCGGCGTCCTTCAGGGCGATCTCGTCGGCCAACGGCACGTTGTCGGAGAAGATCATCACGTGCCGGCCGGCGTCGATGGCGTCCAGCGCCTCCCCGAGCACCGCGGAGCCGGGCACCGACAGCAGCACCAGCGGCGCGTCGGGATGCGCGGCGGCGGCGGATCGCACGGTTCGAGCCGGGGCCACCCCGGCGACGCCGGACGGCCGGGACGACCGCGCGCGGACAGCGCCGACTCCAGCGCGCCCAGCGCCGCGTCGACCGCCGCGTCGTCGGCACCGCGCAGGGTGATCAACAGGTCGTTCGGTCCGGTCCCCGGCCGGGATGGAAAAGCCGAGTCCCGCCGCCAGTTCGGTGTTGAGTGGGGTCGCCATCGCCACCTGCGCCGCGGTCACCCCGGGGGTGTCCGCGGCGGCCTGGGACAGCCGCAGCAACGTCACCGAATCGTGGTAGACGCCGCGCCGCACCGAGACGTGCTGAGCCGAGTCGGTCATGCCAACACTCCGCTCGTTCCTCGCGGACCATTGACCTGATGTTCATGGTTCGCTCGCCGAGGCTCGCTCACGCCATCCCCTGCCCGGCCGCCGTCAGTGCGGCCTCACGGTCACATCCCAGCGCCATCATCAGTCCCAAGGCCAGTCCGGTTGCCAGGTCCGCGCCGCTGGTGTGGCCGATCGACAGTATCCGGTTGATGGCGCTCGTCACGGGCGGACCAGCCACGCCCGCTCCCGGGGCGGCCTGCACCGACGGTGGTCGGTGGATGGCTCGCAGCACCGCCAGCACCTCCAGGCACGCCTCGCCCGCGGCGGCAAGTCGGAGCAGGTCGGCCGACAGCAGGGTGGTCCGTTCCGTGACCCGGACCAGCGCCCGGCCGGCGATCCTCGCCGCAGTGTCCGTCCGGCCGCCGGCGCGCAGCCCGACGAGCAGACCGGCCAGCACGTCGTCGCCGCCCGGGGTGAGCCCGCGGCCGAGGCCGATCAGCCCATCCACGGCCCCGCCGAGGTCGTGGTCGGATCGATCGGAAGCCGCGCACCGGGACAGTGCGATCTGCAGGCGGCTGATTGCCTCCGGCGGCACACCCCGCTCCCGTTCTCCCGCTGCCGCGGCCACGGCCGCAATGCCCTGCGCGTCGGGATCGATCCGCGGCACTCGGCTGCTCCACGACCGGACAACCCGCACGTCGAGGTCACCGACGACCACCCGGCCGGCGCCAACCGCGACCGGCCCGCCGGACGGCACCGCAGGAAGGCGCGTCCCACCGCCGATCAACCGGACACCGTTCGGCACCGAGGCAGCGCCCCGGGCCAGCAACGAGACGACCCTCGGCCCCGATTCGGTGCTGCACCCCGACGATCACCGCCCTGGAGAACGTCCCCAGCACGGTCCCGTCGCGGACCGGGCCCATCAGCAACGGATGAACCGCAGCTGCGGCGCGCCAGCCCGCGTCACCACGCGGCCGTCAGGATCCTCTAGCTGACCGATTGCCGGTCGCCCGTTCGTACACAGCTGTCCCCGTCGGTGGCCTGGTGGTGTCCGCGACCACGGCGCCACTCCGGGACCGTCTCGCGTGCACTGCTCGTGTCCTGCGACCCGGCGTCCGTCCACAGTCTGACCACGCCAGCGAGCCACACCGACACCTGCCCCGACGTCACATCCTCGATTAGGGAAAGATCGTGGGATGAAGCCCGCCCCCTTCGCCTGGCACGGACCCAGGACGGTCCAGGAGGCCGTCGCCGTGCTGGCCGAGCACGGCCCGCAGGCCAAGGTGCTGGCCGGTGGGCAATCGCTGGTCCCGGTGCTGGCGATGCGGCTGGCCGAGCCGGCGCATCTCGTCGACATCAACAAGATCAGCGAGCTGGACACGGTGACGACGACGGCTGCGGGCGTGACGGTGGGCGCCTTGGCCCGGCATTCCCGGGTCGAGCACGACGCGGCCGCCGCCCGTGCACAGCCGCTGCTCCGGCAGGGCGCTGCGGCTGGTCGCGCACCCGACGATCCGCAATCGCGGCACGACGGTCGGCTCGCTCGCGCATGCCGATCCGGCCGGGGAGATGACGGCGGTGCTGGCGCTGTGCGGGGGCACGGTGACCGCGCTATCCGGCCGCGGCCGCCGGGTGATCACCGCGGCGGACTTCTTCCGGGGGCCGTTGGAATCGGCACTGGCCGCCGACGAGCTGGCCGTCGAGGCGTTCTTTCCGGCCCTGCCACGCGGTGCCGGCACCGCCTTCGTCGAGATCGCCCGCCGGCACGGCGATTACGCGCTCTGCGGGGTCGGTGCCATCGCCGAACTCGACCCGGCCGGCCTTCTCACCAGCCTGCGCTGCGCCTATCTGTCGGTCTTCGACGTGCCGCTGGTGCTCGACGTCACGCAGGCCTGGCGCTCCGGCGAAGCACGATGCCGCCGAGCAGGCCCGGCGCGCCGTCGACCCGCAGACCGACCTGCACGCCACTGCCGACTATCGCCGTCATCTCGCCGGTGTGCTGACGATTCGTGCTGCCCGGCAGGCGATCTCGGCCGCCGAGCAGGGTGCAGTCGCCGCATGACCGAGCCCAGCGAGTCGCGCTACGACGTGCCGTTGACGGTGAACGGCGCGCACCGATCGGCGCGGGTGGTGGCCCGGCGGACCCTGTCGGATTTCCTGCGGCACGACCTGGGCCTGACCGGCACACACGTGGGCTGCGAGCACGGGGTGTGCGGCGCCTGCACGGTGCTGCTGGACGGCGCTCCCGTCCGCTCGTGCCTGATCTTCGCGGTATCGGTGGCGGGTCAACAGGTCACGACCGTGGAAGGCCTCGGCGGACCCGGCGAACAGGGCAGCGAGGCGAGCCTGTCGCCGGTGCAGCGAGCGTTCCGCGAATGCCACGCCCTGCAATGTGGATTCTGCACCCCGGGTTTCCTCACCACCATCACGGCCGGACTCGCGGCCAATCCGGCGCCGAACCGGGACGAGGCCGTCGAGATGATCGCCGGAAACCTGTGCCGCTGCACGGGCTATCAGAACATCGTCGATGCAGTGCTGCGGGCCGCCGAATTGCTCGGTGCCGACGCTGCGGCCGGGCAAGAGCAACCGTAATGGTCAGCCGCTACATCGGAAAGCCCGTTCGCCGGGTCGAGGACCTCCGGCTGATCACCGGCAACGGCCGCTACACCGACGACATCGGTCGAGGGCACCGGCGCTCTCGAAGTCGCCTTCGTCCGGTCAGCGCACGCGCACGCGCGGATCGGCGAGATCGACGTCACCGACGCGTTGGACGTCGATGGTGTGGTGGCGATCTACACCCACGAGGATCTCGAGGGCGCGGCCGCGCAGCCGCTGCCGGTGCTCATCCCGCACCCGTCGCTGCACGCGCCGCGAACCGGCTACGCGCTGGCCAACGGCATGGTGCAATCACGTCGGCGAGCCGATCGTCATGGTGGTGGCCGAGAGCCGCTATCTGGCCGAGGACGCGGCCGCCCGGATCGTTGTCGAGTACGACGTGCTGCCGGCCGTGGTCGGCATCCCGGCGTCCCGGGCGGCGAAACACGCCGTGCACGAGGACATCCCGGACAACATCGCGGCCCACCTGGTGCAGCAGGTCGGCGATGTCGAGCCCGCGATGGCCGCCGCCCCGCACCGGCTGGAATTCGATCTGACCATCGAACGATCGTGCTCGATGCCGCTGGAGGGTAAGGGGGTGTACGCGCGGTGGGATTCCGACGATCGGAGCCTGCGGGTGTACTCGTCGACCCAGGCCGCGACCTCCGTGCGCGCCGCGATCGCCGCCAAGCTCGGGCTTGCGCTGCCGAAGGTCGAGGTCATCGCGCCCGACGTCGGGGGCGGTTTCGGCGTGAAGATCATGCACCCGTGGCCGGAGGAAATCCTGGTTCCGATGGCCGCGATGCGGCTCGGCCGTCCGGTGAAATGGACCGAGGACCGCCGCGAGCATTTCATCTCCTCCGCCCACGAACGCGGCCAGGAGCAGCACATCACGGTCGGATTCGACGATGACGGCAGGATTCTCGCGCTCGACGTGACCTTCTGGCACGACAACGGCGCCTACACCCCGTACGGCATCATCTGCCCGATCGTCACGTCGACCCAACTGCTGGGCCCGTACAAGCCCGGCGCCTACCGGGTCGAGTTCTTCTCCGTCTACACCACGACGGTCATCGTCACGCCCTACCGCGGCGCCGGGCGGCCGCAGGGTGTGTTCGCGATGGAGCGGACGATGGACCGGATCGCGGAGACGCTCGGCCTGGATCGGGCGCAGGTCCGCGGCGTGAACTTCATCCAGCCGGACGAGTTTCCGTTCGATCAGGGCCTGATCTTCCAGGACGGCCGCCCGCTGATCTACGACTCCGGAAATTACCCGGCGCAGCTCGAGATGATCAAGGACATGATCGGCTGGGAGTCCTTCGAGGCCGCGCAGAGCCGAGGCGGCCAGCAAGGGTCGACTGCTGGGTATCGGGCTCGGCTGCTACGTCGAGGGCACCGGCCCCGGACCGTACGAGGGCGCGCACATCCAGGTGCAGACCGACGGCAGCGTCGAGGTCGCCATCGGTCTCACCTCGCAGGGTCAGGGGCATCAGACAGTGTTCGCGCAGATCGTCGCCGACGAACTGGGCGTGCCGTTCGAGTCGGTGCGGGTCACCACCGGAGACACCCGTCGCTTCGGTTACGCCGTCGGCACTTTCGCCTCCCGCGCGGCGGTGATGTCCGGCTCCGCCGTCGCGCTGGCGGCGCGAGCGGTCAAGGCGAAGGCGCTCCGGGTGGCCTCCGACGCCCTGGAGTGCTCGGCCGACGATCTGGAGATCGTCGGCGGAGTGGCCCGGGTGAAAGGCAATCCGACCGCGTCCATCCCGCTCGGCCAGGTGGCGGTGCTGTCCAACCCGCTGCGGTACGCCTTCGACGAGGCAGCCAAGGCGGCCACCCAGTTCGCCCGGCCGGCCGACCCGAACGTCCCGCCGGTCGCTCGCCGGTGAATCGCCGGGGCTGGAATCCAGCGACTACTACTCGCCGCCACGGTCCACCTTCGCGTCCGGCATGCATGCGGCGATCGTCGAGATCGACCCGGACACCAGCGAAATCAGCATCGAGCAGTATTGCGTCGTGCACGACTGCGGCACCCTGATCAACCCGATGATCGTCTCCGGGCAGGTGCACGGCGGGGTCGCGCAGGGCATCGGCGGCGCGCTGTACGAGACCCTCGCCTACGACGAGCACGGACAGCTGCTGAACGCGTCATTCATGGATTTCCTGATGCCGTACGTGACGGAGGTGCCGGCCCGGCTGGAACTCGGTCATCAGGAGACCCCGTCGCCGCTGAACCCGTTGGGCATCAAGGGGGCCGGCGAGGCGGGGGTCATTCCGGTGGCGGCGGTGATCGCCTCCGCGGTCGAGGACGCCATGGGTTTTCGGATCGACGCCATGCCGCTGAGCCCGAGCCTGCTGTTCGACCTGCGCCGTGGATTCGCGGCCGGCACGGTCGAGGCCACCGCCGCCGGACGGGCCCGGGCCGCCACCACTGCAGGGGAAGGATCCATCGGATGAAGATTTCCGGCTCCTCGGTGCTCCATGCGTCGCCGGATCGGGTCTGGGCCGCGGTGACCGACCCCGCCGTGCTGTCCGCGGTGATCCCCGGGTGCGACGTGCTGACGCCGACCGCGGCGAACACGTTCGCGCTCACCGTGACCCTGGGCGTGGCCTCGATCAAGGGCTCCTATTCCGGTGAGGTGTCGTTCTCCGATCTGGTCGAGCCGTCGTCGCTGACCATGCGGGCGACCGGATCCGGTGGCCCCGGCACCATCGACACCACGGTTGCCGTTGCGCTGACCGGGTTGTCGGACGGCAGCACCAGGGTGGACTACGACGCCGACGCGATGGTCGGCGGCATGGTCGGCGGCGTCGGCCAGCGGGTACTGGCGGGTGTGGCGAAGAAGACCGCTGGCCTGTTCTTCGCAGCCATCGACGAGGTGCTGACCGGGGCGCGGCCACTGGTTCCGGTCGCCGGGACAGCCACCGGAACGGCCGTCGACAGGCCCTCCGACAGCACGATTCCCGGCGTCATGGAGCCGCTCACCGCTCCGCCGGCGCAGCCTCGCCAGGGTGCGTACTCGCTGATCGGTGCGGCCGCCTTCGGCGCGTTCTCGATGCTGGTTGGCGTCCTGGTCGGCGCCCGGATCAGCCGCCGAGCCCGCCCGCGAAACCGTTGACCGGTGCCGTCGAGTTCGGCAACATGCGAGCGACCGCCGCACCGCGGGTACGGACACCGGTCCGGTCGAAGATGTTTTCCATGTGTTTGCGGATGGTGCTGACCGACGTGAACAGCCGGGCGGCGATTTCGGCGTTGCTCAGGCCGGCCGCCGCCAATTCGAGCACCTCCCATTCGCGCGGGGTCAGGACGCCGCGCCGCCGCCTGGCCGCGCCCGCGTAGATCTCGGCCGCGTGGGGCCGCAGCAGCGTCAAGAGCGCCTTCTCCTCATCAGAGAAGTCCGGGCCGTCGTGCCGCCAGAACAGCAGATTCCGTTCGCGTCCGGCAGGCGCCGGCAGCCCGACCGACAGTAGGTATTTGACGCCAAACGGTTGAAAGGCTTCGCGATACAACGGCTGCTCGGCGAGTAATCGGCCCGGGTACCGGTCAGTCCAGCGGCGAACCTGGCCGGCCCGCGAGGGTGGAACACCCTGCCAGAATGAATCGTAGTGGCGCCAAAAGGCGTTGTAGCCCTTGGGCGTAGATGCCTGCCTGCCCTGTTCCAAGCACCTGGGTTCGTCTTCCACCACGCCCTGCTGCAGCTCCCGCTCCTGGTTGACCAGATCCAACTCGCAGATCGACACCTCATGGCCCGGAATCAATGTTGAGAGATCGTCCAGAAGTGACCAGGGCAGCATCGGGCCCGGCTCGTCCTCGTTCGCACTGGCGATCATCGTCGTCAACGCACGCGGGTCGAATCCGAGTTGCCTGTTTCGTACAGCCATTACCGCATCCTTCTGGGTCGGACACAACATATCTACGGCGGAACCGGCGGTAAATACGCCATAGGCGAATCGACGCGAACCAGACATCGGCGCCGGGGTCAAGGCGAGCGCTCGATACGTGCCTTACGCCATTCGCGAATTCGATCTAGGAGTGATCTGATCATGAAAACAACTTCCGTCCGGACGCTCGCCACCGCCGGCGCCCTCGCGTTGGCGCTGGCGTCGGCTATCCGTCACCAGGAATCGACCCGTGGTCGGACGGCTGGGCACTTATTGACCCGGCTACCCGACTTTCAGCACATTGACCAGTTGGTTATTGCCTTCGTTGCCTTCCGGGATGCGGTTGACGTCGTCGACGACCGCGGTGACGCTCACGGTGCCGGCAGCGGTGGGTTTCCACGTTCCGGCGGTGCCGCCACCGTTGGCCGTTACCGTCACGGACTCGCCGGGCAGCAGTTGACCTTTGGCGGTGTCGGAGAAGGTTGCACCGGTGGCGACGCCGTTGATCCGGAACGAAACCCCAACGGCGGTCCCACGTTGGGTGGACCGGGTGCCGATGTTCTTGACGGTCGCGGAGAATCGGGCCGCCGTGTTGGTCAGCAGTGAGGGCGGTGCCCAGCTGATGTTGGTCACGACCAGGTCCGCTCGAACGCCCGTGGCGCCGACCGTCAGTAGTGCGGACTTGACGTTATTGGTCTCGTCGGATTCGGCAATGCGGTTGACGTCGTCGACGAGGGCGGTGACGGTGTGCGGGCCGGCGGTGGCCGGCCAGGTGGCGCTGCCGGTCGGGCCGTTGTTCGCGGTGAGGGTCACCGAGGCGCCGGCGGCCAGTGCGGTGCTGGAGGTGTCCGACCAGTTCTTGGTGATCCCGTCGACGCTGAACCGGACGCCCTTCACCACCCCGGCGGTGGTTGCCGCGGATCCCTGGTTCTTGATGGTCGCGGAGAATTTCACCGCCTGGCCGGTGGCCGGGTTCGCCGGTGTCCAGGTGACGGCGGTGACGACGAGGTCGGGTTTGGCCGGGGCTGCAGCGACGGTGAACGGCAGCGACAGGGTGTTGTTGGTTTCGCTGGTTTCGCCGGGGATCCGGTTGACGTCGTCGACGATGGCCTGCACGGTCTTGCTGCCGGCGGTGGCCGGCCAGGTGGCGACCCCGGCGGGTCCGTTGTTCGCGGTCAGGGTCACCGAGGCGCCGGGTGCCAATGAGGCGTTGAAGGTGTCGGAGAACGACACCGAGACTCCGCCGACTTTGAACAGCACCCCATGGGTGGCGCCGTTGGTGGTGGCGACGGCGCCCTGGTTCTTGATGGTGGCGGTGAACTGGACCGGGTCCCCGGCCTTCGGTGCCGTGGGTGTCATCGACACCTTGGTCACCACCAGGTCCGGCTTCTTCAGGGTCAAACCGGCACCGATCGACAAGGTCACCGGACCACCTCCGCCGGATTTGTGGGAATACCAGCCCTGTGCTGCTCCGGCGGCGATCAGGTAGGTGGTGCCGGCTTGGAACACCGGATCTGGTGGACTCTCACCGGCTGCCGTGCATTCGAAGGGCAAGTATTGTGGTCCGCTCGGTCCCAGCGTCGCGTACGAAACGACAGTGCCAAAGTTGCCGTTCGCAAAGATCGGGATCGAGCCGGTGGTGCTGGGCGTGAACCGCCACCAGACAGACGCGCCCAAGTGATCGGGCAGAGAGCTGCAGGCATTTCCCGGCGCGGCATACACCTCGTCGTCAGTTCCCTCTTCGGTCGCAAAGGTGGCGTCAACGGTCTGCACCAGCGGCAATGACGTCACCAGAATTGCGTCCCGCCAGTTATCGTTGGCAGGGAATGTCCATCCGGCAGTGGAGTTGATGCTGACGCCTGTGGAGTATTCGTTGAAGCAGAGGCCTTCCGAGCAGTCAACCGGGCCGGAGAACTGCACGATGTAGACGGTCGCTCCTGCCGCAACCGAGATCGGACCGACAACGGCTCGCCCGCTCGTGGAATCGCAGTCGATGACCTTGAGGTTGGCATCGAGCACGGCGATGCCGGCGAGATAATCACTGCTGTCCCTTGCGAACCAGGTCGTCCCGTCGGCGGACGCGGATATCGTGCGAGCCGTCGGGGGCGTGTATTTGAACCAGTTCGGCCGGTAGTAGGGAATGCCACCGTTGCACGACGTAGCCACCGCCATGTTGGCTGAATCGGTCGCCGGAGATTCGGCCACTCCGCCAAAGAAATCGCCGCCGTTGAACGGAATTGAGGTGACCGCCACGGCGGTGGCAGGCGTCGATCCCCCTGCCGCGAAGGCAGCGGGCGCGGCGAACACCGGAATCGCCACCGCCAGCAATACGGCCAGCGTCGAGGAAAGGAAGAGATGCAGGAATCGTGAGCGCGGCGACTGCTGAGCAGCGAACATTGAGCGACCAATCCAGTGCCGAAAGGAATGCTTGGAGCACGACCGATCAACCGCGCGCGGTGGCACGTGCGGCCGAAAACGCCAATCCCATGAAAGAGAAATGATAAGTCTGAAAACCACCCCGAACTGGGATCATAACCGCGTCGTGTCGCTCGCGACAACCCCGTCAGGGGTGAAGGTGTTAACCCGTTTGCCCGGCGGTCGTCTTCGCCGGCCTTCTGATTCCGACCACCGAAGCAGGCCGCGGGTGATGCCGGTTGCCCCAGCGGCACAGCACATTTCAATGCCTGGGGCGCGGCCAGTGCAGGCGACGTCGCCAACGTCTCGCATCGGCATTTGGTGGTAGCCGCCGGGCTGAGGCATTTCCGGGAGCACTGCGTGTGGGCGCTGGAACGCCCAGGTCACAACCGCTCGACGGTGAATTCACAACGGGGCTGCGCGATCGCCGATTGTGCCTGCACCAAAAGGATTTCGCGGGAACCGGCGGCGTGCGTGGCGGCCAGGATGCCGTGCACCGATGACGCCACCCGGCCGAGCGCGACGTCGATTCCGTCCTGCAGGTGCGCCAGGAACAGCGCGGCGGTGACATCGCCGGCCCCGTTGACCTCCAAGGGCAGCCGCGGTGTGCGGACCAGGAAGGCGCCGGACGGATCGACCGCGAGCATGCCGATCTCGTCGGCTGCCGACACCGTCGCCGTGCACCGACGTGACCAGGACGGTGCCGGGCCCGGCGGCGCGGACCGTTTCGACCGCGGCCAGCAGGCCGTCGATGCTCCGGACGCCGTCGGTCGACACCGACCCCGGGTCACCTCCGCCGGCCAGGTAGGCCAGCTCGAACACGTTGGGGGTGACCACATCCGCGGCCGGAACCACCGTACTTCTGATCAACTCGGGGACCCCGGGCAGGACGAACATCCCGCGGCCGACGTCGCCCATCACCGGGTCGCAGCAGTACACCGCGGCGGGGTTCAATGCGCGCACGCGGGACACCGTCGACAGCACGACCGCAGCGACGCCGGGCGAGCCCTGGTAGCCGGTGAGCACCGCGTCGACCTCGCCGAGCACGCCGCGGTCGGCGATGCCCGTCGATGATCTCGGCGATCACCTCGGGGTCCAGCACGATCCCTCGCCAGGCGCCGTAGCCGGTGTGGTTGGAGAACTGCACGGTGTTCACCGGCCAGACCTCATGCCCGAGTCGCTGCAGCGGGAAGGTCGCCGCGGAATTGCCGACGTGGCCGTACGCCACGGACGACTGGATGGACAGGATCCGCATGACGGGAGCGTAGGCGCCAGGCCGACCCCGCCCCGACAGGTGCGACCGGATCCCGGATGGCACACTGGCCGCGTCGCGCATTTCTCGACACTCCCCACGATGAAGGGGGCCGGAGATGACCACACCTGCGGCGCCGCCGCAGCGATCCCAGGAGACGGACTCCATCGAGGCCCGGATCGCCGCCCTCGGCCGCAACTTCGACGAGGACGAGGAGCCGCACCCCGCCCTGGTGCTGCCCCGCGAACAACTGTCCGGACGTATCCAGCACACGTTGATCGGGCAGGCGATCACCGAACGCCAGGTCAGGGCGCATGTCCAGGAAGCACTGCAGCACGGGTTCGACGCGGCGATCGTCCCGCCGTGCTGGGTGTGGGCCGCCCGGGACGAGGTGCGTGGGAGTGTGGCCCGGATCGGTTCGATCGTCGACTACCCCAACGGGTCGGGGATCACCGCATCGCGGGTGGCCGAGGTCAGAGGCACTGATCGACGCCGGCGTCGACGAACTCGACGCCACGGTCAATGTCGGGTTTCTGCTGTCCAGCCGGATACCGGAATTCACCGCCGACGTGGCCGCGGTGGTGCGGGCGGCGGAGCCCATCGGGGTGAAGCTGATGCTGGAGTTGCCGCTGCTGAACGCCAGGCAGCGTGAGCACGCCGTCCAGGCGGCCATCGACGCGGGCGCCGCCTTCGTCTCCATCGCGTCCAGCGGCTCGGTCGGCATCGCCGATCCGGCGACGATCGGCTACCTCCGCAGGTCGGTCCCGCCGTCCATCGGCGTGAAGGCCTCGGGCGGGGTCAAGACCGTCGAGCAGGTCCGCGCGCTGCTGGCCGCCGGTGCCGATCTGATCGGTACCTCCGCCGGGATTCACATCGTCACCGGGGCCGGCCCCGTCACGGGATCGCTCTACTCCTACTGAGTGCCCCGGACATCGTGCCCCGGCCGAACTGGCACGCCCGGCGGCGACGCCGTCGCCGACACCGCGGAATCACTCGGACGTGCCGTTGGCCCGATCTTGAGACCACGGCGAGTCAACCGCCGGGTACCGCCTGGTGGAACCGTTCCCATTGGTGTGAGCGGGCCCCTCGAATGGGAGCGCTCTCACCCGTATGGCCTTGTCGCTGCGTCACGTTCACGTGCGTTTACATTGCCAAAAGTGTGACGGCCCGACTTCGTTGGGACACTTACCAAACTGTGACCTCTATGGTGATTGACACGGCGTTTCGGGGTCCATAGTTTGTGTGACCACCGTACTAGCGCGTGTCATCGATGTGATGAGTACGTAAACCGGCCGCCCGGTCGAGTCGACTCCTCCGTCGATCCCACATCCCCGTGGCCCGCAAAAGTTCTGTGTCGTATCCGCCGGCCGTCCGGTCGGCGGCCTCATCGGAGAGGAATGTTCATGCGTCTGAAGACCACTGCAGTACTCGGCTTGGTGGCAGCGGGCTCGCTGCTGCTGGCCGCCTGTGGCTCGAGCTCGTCCAGCACCACCAGCAGCACATCGGCGGCCGCACCCGCCGCGTCCGGGTCGTCAAGTGCGGCGGGCAGCGCCGCGGCCGGGACCACGGGCAAGATCGGCGTGATTCTTCCGGACACCAAGTCGTCCGCCCGCTGGGAAACCCAGGACCGGCCGAACCTGGAAGCCGCCTTCAAGAAGGCCGGCGTCGCCTACGACATCCAGAACGCCAACGGTGACAAGGCCGCGATGGCCACCATCGCCGACGGCATGATCGCCAACGGGGCGACCGTCCTGGCCATCGTCAACCTGGACAGCGAGTCGGGTGCGGCCATCGAGAAGAAGGCCAAGGCACAGGGTGTGCAGACCATCGACTACGACCGGCTGACCCTGGGCGGCAGTGCCGACTACTACGTGTCGTTCAACAACACCACGGTCGGCGAGCTGCAGGGCAAGGGCCTGGCCACCTGTCTGGGTGCCGGCGACAAGAACATCGTCTACGTCAACGGCTCGCCGTCGGACAACAACGCCACGCTGTTCTCGCAGGGTGCGCACTCGGTCCTCGACCCGATGACGAACTACAAGGTCGTTGCCGAGCAGGCGATCCCGGACTGGGACAACCAGGTCGGCGGCACCACCTACGAGCAGATGTACACCGCCGCCGGCGGCAAGATCGACGGCGTGCTGGCCGCCAATGACGGCCTGGGCAACGCGGTCATCGCCATCAACAAGAAGAACGGCGTGCAGATCCCGGTCACCGGGCAGGACGCGACCGTGCAGGGCCTGCAGAACATCCTCACCGGCGATCAGTGCATGACCGTCTTCAAGGACACCAACCTGGAAGCTGCCGCGCTGGCCAAGGTTGCCATCGCGCTGGCCAACGGCGAGACCCCGGATGCCCCGGACACGGTCAAGGACGCCACCGGTAACCGCGACGTCAAGTCCATCCTGGAGACCCCGGAGGCCATCACCAAGGCCAACGTCCAGGACGTCATCAACGCCGGTGGCGTGACCGTCGCCGACCTGTGTGCCGGTGCCATCGCGGCGGCCTGCACCGCTGCCGGCATCAGCTAGGTGTCCGATGGCGCCTGACGACTTCGTCGCAGACGATGGTGCGTCAGGCGCCACTGCCGGGCCCGGGCGACGCATCCGCGTCGTTCGGGCCCGGCGCATGATTCCCTACCGCCGGACACGAAGGAGCAGTCCATGACACAGCCAGGCGAACCGATCCTCCAATTGCGGGGGGTGAACAAGAGCTTCGGCGCCGTCCAGGTGCTGCACGACGTCGATCTGAAGATCTATCCAGGCCAGGTCACCGCACTCGTCGGTGACAACGGGGCGGGCAAGTCCACCCTGGTCAAGTGCGTCGCCGGCATCCACGGCATCGACACCGGTGACTACCTGTTCGAGGGAAAACCCGTCACGGTGCACAGCCCTCGCGACGCGGCCGCGCTCGGCATCGAGATCGTCTACCAGGATCTGGCGCTCTGCGACAACCTGGACATCGTGCAGAACATGTTCCTCGGCCGGGAACCGAAGTCGGGTCTGGTGCTCGACGAGGCCCAGATGGAGATCAAGGCTCGCGACACCCTGGCCAGCCTGTCGGTCCGCACCGTCACCTCGGTGCGGCAGCTGGTTGCCAGCCTGTCCGGCGGGCAGCGGCAGACGGTGGCCATCGCCAAGTCCGTGCTGTGGAACTCCAAGGTCGTCATGCTCGACGAGCCGACCGCCGCGCTGGGCGTCGCCCAGACCAGGCAGGTCCTCGATCTGGTCCGCCGCCTCGCCGACAACGGCCTGGGCGTGCTGCTGATCAGCCACAACATGAATGACGTCAAAGAGGTCAGCGACCGGATCAGCGCTCTGTATCTGGGTCGGGTGGCCGCCGACGTCGCGGCCTCCGAGGTCACCACCGGTCAGATCGTCGAGTTGATCACCACCGGCCGGTCGGGCGAGCACGGCCTGGCCCAGTCAGTTGCGGAGAAGTCAGCATGAGCGCACCCGAAAAGCCCGACGTGGTCCCCACGATCAGTGACGATAAGGCGCGCGGCATGTTCTCCGGCGATGCCGCCGGCCCGGTTTCCCTCGGCCAGTACTGGCAGCAGTACCGCAACAAGCTTCGCGCCGGTGACGTCGGCTCTCTGCCAGCGCTTCTCGGCCTGCTACTGCTGCTGATCGTCTTCACCATCGCGGCCCCGAGCACCTTCCTGACCACCTTCAACCTGGCCAACCTGCTGACCCAGGCCGGCTCCATCTGCGTGCTGGCCATGGGCATCGGCTTCGTCCTGCTGCTCGGGCACATCGACCTGTCCGCCGGCGTGATCGGCGGGGTCGGCGCTGGTGTGATGGCCGAGTTGCTGCTCAAGCTGAACTGGCCCTGGTACCTGGCGGTTGGTGGTCGCGCTGCTGGTCGGCGTGATCATGGGCATCTTCACCGGCGTGCTGGTGTCCGCCGTCGGTATCCCGTCCTTCGTCGTCACGCTGGCGACATTCCTTGCCTACCAGGGCGTTCTGCTCTGGATCATCGGCACCGGCGGCACCGTGCCGATCAACAACGACGTGATCTTCGCGATCTCCAACGGCAACATGCCGATCGTCTTCGGCTGGGTGGTGGTCATTGCGTCCATCGCGGCGTACGCCGGGCTGAACCTGCTGGTCTACCAACGCCGCCGCGCCGCCAATCTGGTCACCCCGCCACTGGTCGTCATCACCCTGCGGATCGTGGTGCATCGCCGTCGTCCTGCTCGGCGCCACCTTCCTGCTCAGCCAGAACCGGTCCAAGGGCGCCATCGTCCTCGAGGGTGTGCCGTGGATCGCCCCGATTGTCGGTGTGCTGCTGGTGATCTGGACCTTCGTGCAGAACCGGACCGCATTCGGCCGGCATGTCTACGCGGTCGGCGGCAACGCCGAGGCGGCCCGCCGGGCCGGCATCCGGGTCGGCTACATCACCATCATGTGTTTCGTGATCAGCTCGGCGATGGCCGTGTTCTCCGGCATCATCGCGGCCTCCCGGCTGAGTTCGGTCACCCCGGACGCCGGCGCCGGCAACACCCTGCTGTACGCGGTCGCCGCGGCCGTCATCGGCGGTACGTCGCTGTTCGGCGGCAAGGGCAAGGCGCGTGACGCCATCATCGGTGGTCTGGTCATCGCCGTGATCGACAACGGGCTCGGGCTGCTCGGTCTGCAGGCCTACATCAAGTTCATCGTCACCGGCATCGTGCTGCTGCTCGCGGCCAGCGTCGATGCGTTGAGCCGTCGCCGGCGGGCCAGCGCCGGGGGCTGACCCGCCGGTTTGTCCGCCGTTCGATCACCATGATCGGTGCAGCCGGTCGCCCTGTTGAGCCACCCCATGTGGCCGCGAGGCGATCGGCTCCACCAGCCCCTGGTTTCGCGACCCTGCGCAACCATTCCGTTACCCTCCGAGACGCGAAAGGCTCCCTGTGCCAATCGCCGTTCGGTCGGCTGGCGGATCGACCCCAGCCGATCAGGCCACCGTTCGCCGGCTGAACCTCGCCCTGCTGATGCGGAGCCTGTCCGACGGCGGCCCACGACCGCGGGCGCGGCTGGCCGACGACACCGGGCTGACCAAGGCGACGGTGTCCAGCCTGGTCACCGAGCTGATCGAGCGCGGGCTGGTGATCGAAGGCAACGTCGACCGGGGCGGCCTGGGCCGCCCGGGCCGGGCGGTGGAGCTGGACCCGAGCGGCGTCAGATTTGTCGGCGTCGAACTGCAGGTCGACTACATCGCCGGCATGGTGCTCGATCTCGGCGGTCGGGTGCTGGCCCGGCGCCGGATCGGTCGCTCGATGGCCGAACTCGGCCCGGCCCGCGCGCTGGGTGTGGTCGCCGATGTTGCCCGTGAGCTGGTCAAGGAGGCGGGCAGCAGGATCGACCAGGTGCAGAGCCTGCATCTGGCGGTGCCCGGGCTGGTCGATGCGGACGCCGGCATGCTGTCCTTCGCCCCGAACCTGCACTGGCACGACGTCGACATCGTGCACACCCTGATGGGCCGGCTGCAATGGACCGACGCCCGGATCGGGGTCGACAACGACGCCAACATGGGCGCCATGGCGCACAGCGCGGTCGGTGATGTTTCCGGCACGTCCAACCTGCTGTACCTGGCCGGCGCCGTCGGGGTCGGCGCCGGCATGATCGTGGACGGCCGGATCGTCAGGGGCGCAGATGGTTTCGCCGGCGAGGTCGGTCACATGAGGGTCGGCCCGCCGGATCGGCTGTGCGGCTGCGGACGGTACGGCTGCTGGGAGACCGAGGTGGGACTGGCCGCGCTGCTGGACATGGTCGCCGAGCCCGGCGAACCGGCCCGCGACGAGCGGATCGACCTCGGCGCGCAGCTGGGGCACCTCACCGACCGGGCGGCCGCCGGTGACGCCCGGGTGCTCGACGCCCTCGCCGACCAGGCGCGCTGGCTGGGCATCGGCATTTCCATCCTGGCGAACATCCTGAACCCGGACACCATCGTGCTCGGCGGCCATTACCCGGCGTTGCGCAAATATCTCGAGGAACCGCTGATCGCCGAGCTCCGGGCCAGGGTGCTCGCCGCCAATGCCGGGATGTTCCGGGTGAAGTTCTCCGAGCTCGGATTCGAGGCCGCGTCGCTCGGGGCGGCGCACGCCGGCATCGAGCAGCTGATCGACGACCCGACGCTTGCCCGGATCCGGGCCTCCGCGCGATGATTCCCGTCCGCCTGCCACGCACGGACACTCGATGAACAGGAGCGGATCACCGCTGTGAGCGACGAAAATCTTGTTGCCGGTATCGACTCGTCGACCCAGTCGACGAAGGTCGTTCTCGTCCGTGCGGCCGATGGCGAGGTGGTCGACGAGGCCGTGGCGCCGCACCCACCGGGCACCGAGGTCGACCCGGCGCTGTGGTGGGAAGCCTTGCAGCAGGCCGGGTCCGGCCTGCTGGAGCGGGCCGCGGCGATCGCCGTCGGTGGTCAGCAGCACGGCATGGTCGCCCTCGACGACGACGGGCGCCGTGGTGCGTCCGGCGCTGCTGTGGAACGACCTGCGGTCGGCGCCGCAGATCACGCGAGGTGGTTGATCACCTCGGTGGGCCCGCGGCCTGTGCGGCGGCGATCGGGTCGGTGCCGGCCGCCTCGTTCACCGTGACCAAGCTGCGCTG
Organism: uncultured Actinomycetota bacterium; assembly: GCA_963695045.1. Lineage (GTDB taxonomy): Bacteria > Actinomycetota > Actinomycetes > Mycobacteriales > Nakamurellaceae > Nakamurella. Next base: position 1,366,162 of record CAVOFW010000006.1, on the reverse strand, counting down.
GATGTCGGAGCACGAGCCGGACAATGCCGCGCGGACCGCCGCGGTCCTGCTGCCGCACGACTGGCTCACCTGGAAGCTGGCCGGTGGCCCCGGGTCGGGGGCGAGCATGACGACCGACCAGGGTGACGCATCGGGTACCGGCTACTACTCGCCGGCCACCCGCGCGTGGTTGCCGGAGGTCGCCCAATGGGCGCTTGGGTCGTGCCGCCGGCGATCCGCAGGTGCTGCTGCCCAGGATCGCCGCGCCCTCGGAGGTGGTGGGCCGCACCGCATCCGGCGCCGCGCTGGGCGCCGGCACCGGCGACAACATGGCCGCCGCCGTCGGTCTGGGTCTTGGTCCAGGCGACGTGGCGGTGTCGATCGGCACGTCCGGGACCGCGTTCTGCGTCACCGACACGCCGGCGGCCGACCCGACGGGTTCGGTGGCCGGATTCGCCGACGCGACCGGCCGGTACCTGCCGCTGGTGGCGACGGTCAACGCCGCCAGGGTGCTCGCCGTCGTCGGCGAACTGCTCGGCGTCGACCACGCCGAGTTCGGCCGGCTCGCCCTGTCGGCCCCTTCGGGTGCCGGCGGGCTCACGTTCCTGCCGTACCTGGACGGCGAGCGGACGCCGAACCGGCCGAACGCCACCGGCGTGCTGAAGGGCTTGACATCCGGCGTCAGCAGGGCCGACCTGGCCCGCGCCGCGGTCGAGGCGCTGCTCTGCTCGTTGGCCGATGCCGTTGACGCACTGGGTGTTTCACCGACGAGGGTGTTGATGATCGGCGGCGCGGCGCGCAATCCCGCGATCCAGCAGTTGGCGCCGGCGATCCTCGGCGCGGACGTGTCGCTCCCGGAGCCGGCGGAGTACGTCGCGCTCGGCGCCGCCCGGCAGGCGGCCTGGGCGCTGGCGGGCACGGCCGAGCCGCCGACCTGGCCGGCGGCCGACGCCACGGTTTTCCGGGCGGACCCGACCCCGGCCGTTCGTCAGCAGTACGGCGTGCTGCGGGACGCCACGGTGGACTGGTAGCTGCTGCGGGCCGGTACCTCGGTGGGCGCGCAGCGGGGTCGCCGGCGACGTCGTGCCTTCGTCGAAGACCCCTCAGCCCTGATACTCGGCGTCCTCATCATCGGCGTGCCCCGTCGGGATGATGATGACCTCGGGCACCTGCTCGAACAGCACCTCGGCGGCGTGCGCGTCGAGTCGATCGTCGGTGAGCAGCGTGGTGATCGCGCGCAGCGGGGCGATCTGGGCCAGGCCGACCACCCCCCACTTGGTGTGATCGGCGACCACCACCAGTCGGCGGGCCGATTCGACCAGCGCGCGGTTGGTCTCGGCCTCCATCAGGTTGGGCGTGGTGAGGCCGGCGCGCTCGTCGATGCCGTGCACGCCCATGATCACCATGTCCACATGCAGCGACCGGATCGCCTGCACCGCAACGGGTCCGACGAGGCCGTCGGACGGCGTGCGCAAGCCGCCGGTGAGCACAACGGTCAGGTCGGGCCGTTGCCGGGCGTTGAGCACCTCGGCGACCTTCAACGAGTTGGTCACCACGGTCAGATTGGCGATGTCGCCCAGGTGCCTGGCCAGCGTCCAGGTGGTGCTGCCGGCCGTGATCGCGATGGCCATCCCGGGCCGGACCAACTGGGCGGCGCGGGCGGCGATGGCTTCCTTCTCCGAGATCTCCCGCTGACTGGTCACCTCGAAGCCGGGCTCGATGGCGCTGGCCGTGTCCATCGCCGTCGCGCCGCCATGCACCTTGGACAGCAGGCCCTTGCGGTCGAGCATCTCCAGGTCACGGCGAACCGTCATGTCGGAAACGCCGAGCAGCGCGGTCAACTGAGCGACGCGGGCGCCGCCGGTTCGGCGGACCTCTTCCAGGATTCGCGCCTGGCGCATGGCAGCGAGCACGGTGCGCTCCTCGGAGATCGGGACATCGTCAACGACGACTGGCGTCAAACGTACCTAACTGGACGTGCCTGTGTTGGTATCTGTTCAGTCTATGTCCCTCCAGGAGCGGGGCTCTTCACGAACCGCAGCCCTGTCGCCGGCGACCAGCCCTTTGGGTCTGATTGTGACTCGTGGTCCGTGACAGGATCGAGCGCGTGTCGGACAACAACGATGATCGGTCGGCCCCCACGGTGTCGCCCGACGGCATGGCCCCGGATGCGGTCCCGGCGACCCGAATACCGGTCGATCGACCCGTCAAGGCGGCCGACATCGACGCGGCCGCCCGTCGGATCGCGGGCGTCGCCACGCTGACCCCGCTGGAGGAATGTCCGAGGCTCAGCGTCGAAACCGGTGCGACGGTGCTGCTCAAACGGGAGGACCTGCAGGTCGTCCGGTCGTACAAGCTGCGCGGCGCCTTCAACCTGATGTCCCAGTTGACCGCGCAGGAGCGGGCCACCGGCGTGGTGTGCGCGAGCGCCGGCAACCACGCGCAGGGCGTTGCCTATGCCTGCCGGGCGCTGGACATCAAGGGCCGGATCTACCTGCCGAACACCACACCGCGGCAGAAGCGGGACCGGATCCTGTCGCACGGCGCCGGCATGGTCGAACTGGTGATGACCGGCGACACCTTCGACGACGCCGCGCTGGCCGCCGCGGTGCACGCCGCCGAATCCGGTGCCGTGCTGGTGCCGCCGTTCGACGATCGACGGACCGTCGCCGGGCAGGGCACCGTGGTCCGGGAACTTCTGCAGCAGTTGGGCAGGGCACCGGATGTCATCGTGGTTCCGGTCGGCGGCGGCGGGCTGATCGCGGGCATCGTGACGTACCTGCGGGAACGAGCCCCCTGGGTGCGGATCGTCGGCGCCGAACCGGCCGGTGCGCCGTCGATGATCGCCGCGCTGGAGGCGGGACATCCGGTTCGGCTGGAGGCGATGGACCCGTTCGTGGACGGCGCGGCGGTCCGGCAGATCGGGGCGCTGCCGTCATCAGATCGTCGCGGCGGCCGGCGTGCAGATGATGGCCGTCGACGAGGGCGCCATCTGCACGCAGATGCTCCGGCTGTACCAGAACGAGGGCATCGTCGCCGAGCCCGCCGGCGCGCTGGCGGTCGCGGCGCTGGCCGAGCTGGACCTGACTCCAGGATCGACCGTGGTGGCGTTGATCACCGGCGGCAACAACGACGTGTCGCGCTACGGCGAGATTCTCGAACGCTCGTTGGTGAACCTCGGCCTCAAGCACTACTTCCTGGTCGACTTTCCGCAGGAGCCGGGTGCGCTGCGACGATTCCTCGACGAGGTGCTCGGACCCGATGACGACATCACCCTGTTCGAGTACGTCAAACGCAACAACCGGGAGACCGGGCCGGCCCTGGTGGGAGTCGAGATCGGCGCGGCGGACGGGTTGCCGGCCCTGCTCGCCCGGATGGCGGCCGCTCCCATGGAGGTCGAGCGGATCATGCCCGGCTCTGCGGCGTACCGGTATCTGACCTGAAGCCCGCGATTGCCCGCCACGGGCTCGATGTCGGGGTTCGCCGCTACGTTTTGTGAGTGATCAGAACCCTGGCGGTGGAGAACTATCGGTCCCTGCGCGAGCTGTTCCTGCCCCTTGCAGCGGCTGACGGTGGTGACCGGGGCCAACGGCTCCGGCAAGTCGAGTCTCTACCGGTCGCTGCGCCTGCTGGCGGACGCGGCCCGCAACGGCGCCGTCGCCGCGCTCGCGAGGGAAGGTGGGTTGCCATCGACGGTCTGGGCGGGACCGGAAGGCGGCTCCCGATTCAAGGCGAAGAGCAACCGACCCGTGCAAGGAACCACCCGGACCGGACCGGTGGCGCTGCGGCTCGGCTTCGGCGGCGACGACCTCGGGTATGCCATCGATCTCGGGCTGCCCAACCCGCCAGCGGGTGCGTTTGCGTTCGATCCGGTGATCAAGCGGGAATGGGTATGGGCGGGGCCGGTGCCGCGGCCCGCGGCGTTGCTGGCGGATCGGCACAACAATGTCGTGCGGGTTCGCGGTGACGACGGACGCTGGGAAATGGTGAGCGACGGTCTGCGCACGTTCGACAGCATGCTGACGGAGGTGGCCGACCCGCGGGCGGCGCCGGAGCTGCTGGCGGTACGCGAGCAGATGCGGTCGTGGCGGTTCTACGATCACCTGCGGACAGACGCCGCGGCGCCCGCACGGTCCAGCCAGATCGGCACCCGCACCATGATTCTCGGCTCGGACGGCGCGGACCTGGCCGCCGCGCTGCAGACGATTCGCGAAGTCGGGGACGATGCGGCCCTCAGCGACGCGGTAGACCAGGCATTTCCCGGCGGCTCGATTGAGATCGACATACTCGGCGGGCGTTTCGAGCTCACCATGCGACAGCACGGCCTGCTCCGGCCGCTGCGCAGCGCCGAGCTCTCCGACGGAACGGTGCGCTACCTGCTGTGGATCGCGGCGTTGCTGACCCCACGACCGCCGCAGCTGCTGGTGCTCAACGAGCCGGAGACCAGCCTGCACACCGAACTGCTCACACCGCTTGCCGCGCTCATTGCCGATGCTGCCGAGCGCTGCCAGGTTGTCGTCGTCTCGCATTCGCCGACCCTGATCGGGGCGATCGCGGAACGCACCGGGGAGCGGGGCAGCGACGCGACCGTCGTCGAACTCGTCAAGGAGGCCGGCCAGACGCGAGTGGTCGGCCAGCGCGTGCTCGACGAGCCGTTCTGGACCTGGCCCGGTCGCTAACGCGTCTCGCGAGCCCTGATCCAGCACACATCTCGCGTCGTGACTGGTGCAAGATCAGCGGCCGGGAGATCATGAACGCGTGACCACCAGCGGCGACACCTTACAGCCGCACATCCGGATCGGCATCGACACCGGCGGCACCTTCACCGACGTGGTCGCCGTCGACACCCGCACCGGGCAGATCGCGACGACCAAGACGCCGTCCACCCCGGCCGATCCCGCCGACGGCTTCCTCACCGGCATCGGCAAGATCCTCGACCTGATCGGGGCGGCGCCGGACGCGATCGAATCGGTCCTGCACGGCACCACGGTCGCGACCAACCAGCTGCTGCAGGGCAAGGTCGGCTCGCTCGGCTTCATCACCACCACCGGCTACGAGTCGATGCTCGAGATCGCCCGCCAGTCCGTCCCCGATGGATACGGGAACTCCTACTTCTGGGTGAAACCCGACCGCATCGTGCCGGCCGACCGCGTCCGAACGGTCGGCGGGCGGCTGGATTTCCGTGGCAACGAGATCAGGCCGTTCGACCGTGGATCGGCGATCGAGGCCGTGAGATTCTTTCGCAGGCCGCGGAATCTCCACGCTGGCCGTCTGCTTCCTGCACTCCTACGCGAACAACACCCACGAGCGCGAGATGGCCGGCGTGATCGCCGCGGAATATCCCGAGGCGGTCGTCTCGCTGTCCTCGCAGGTACTGCCGGAGTACCGCGAGTACGAGCGGGCGATGACGACATTGATCGATGCCGCGGTGAAACCCACGGTGGCCGCATACGTCTCGGGTATCGCCCGCCGGCTGGCCGAACTCGATGGCAGGCGGCGCATTCCGTTCTCGATCATGCGATCCAACGGAGGCGTGCTGTCCGCGGACGAGGTCGTCCATCAGCCGATCAGCACCGTGCTGTCCGGTCCGGCCGCCGGTGCGCTGGGCGCCGCCGTCATTGCCGCCAACGCGGGCTATCCGTCGGTGTTGACCTGCGACGGCGGCGGCACATCAACCGACGTCACGGTGATCACCGACGAGCGACCCACGCTCACCACCGAAGGGTCGATCGGCGCGTTCCCGGCCAAGATTCCGATGATCGACGTGGTGACCGTCGGGGCCGGTGGCGGTTCGGTGGCGTGGATCTCGAGCGAGGGCACGCTCAAGGTGGGCCCGCGCTCGGCGGGCGCCGACCCGGGGCCCGCCTGCTACCGACGCGGCGGCACCGAACCGACCGTCACCGACGCGCATCTCGTGCTCGGCCGGATCCCGCCACACCTGCTGGGCGGCGAGATTCCGCTGGATGCAGTGGCGGCGGCCACTGCCATCGCGGCGGTGGCAGATCCGCTGGGGCTGACGAACGATGCCTGCGCCGCGGGGATTCTGGAGATCTCCGCGTGGAACCAGGCCAACGCCCTTCGCCTGATCACCACCAAGCGCGGGCTCGACGTCCGCGATTTCCCGATGGTCACGTTCGGTGGCTCCGGCTCGCTGCTGGCCTGCCGGCTGATGGACATCCTCGACATCCCCGTCGTGCTCGTCCCGCCCAACCCGGGGAACGTCTCGGCCTACGGCCTGCTGACCGTCGATGTGCGCAACGACTACGTCCGGACCGCGGTCGCCGCCGATCGTGGCCTGAGCCTGGAATCGCTCACCCAGATCTACGACGCCCTGACCGACCAGGCGCGAGAAGCGTTGCAGCGACAAGGCTTTCCGGGCACGCAGCAGATCATCGAGAGGTCAGCGGACCTACGGTACGTTGGTCAGGCCTTCGAGGTCCGGGTGGCCTGCCCGGACGGCGACGTCACCCGGCAGTGGGCCGACCAGGTGGTCGGTAGGTTCCACGACGCCCATCGGGCGTTGTACGGGTACGACTTTCGCGGCAAGGCCGATCAGGCGGTGGAATGGGTGAACCTTCGGGTGACCGGTGTCGGCCCGATTCCGCGGCCGAAGATCAGCGAGATCGCGAGCGGTGACGGCGATTTTGCCGCGGCGAGGGTCGGCACGAGAGCGATGTACTGCGACGAGTGGCTGACCGCCGCCGTGTACGACAGGGCCGAACTCGCCGCCGGCGACACCGTCGACGGACCCGCCGTGGTGCAGGAGTTCGGTTCGACGGTGCCGATATTCCCCGGCTTCCGGGCTACCGTTGACACCTTCGGCAACCTGATCATCGTCCGGATCGAGGTCCCGTGACCGGCAGCGACAACGGCTCAGCGCCCATCGATCCCATCCTGATCGAGATCGTCTCCGGGACGCTGGCGTCGGTGGAGGCCGAGGTCGAGACCGCGATCGGCCGGACCGCGCGCTCGCCGATGATCCGCGACGCGCACGACTTCCGGGCCGGGATCCACGACGTGCAGATGCGCAAACTCACCGGCCGGTCGTATTCGGCGCTGGTGCAGCCGGTGGTCCGGGACTATCCGATCGCGGAGATGGTGCCCGGCGACGTGTTCTTCCACAACGACGTGTACCTCTCCGAGGGCGGCATCGGGCACCTGCCCGACCTGTGTGTCACGGTGCCGGTCTTCCACCGCGGCGAGGTGGTCGCGTTCGTCCAGGCCTTCGGTCATCACGACGACATCGGCGGCAGCGTACCGGGTTCCATGCCGTCACACGCGACCAGCGTGTTCGAGGAGGGCCTGATGGTGCCGCCCATCCGGCTCTGGGCGGCGGGCGTGCCGAACGAGGCGGCGCTCAAGATCATGACCCGGAACTCCCGGATGCCCGAATCGCTGGCGGCCGACCTGGATGCGGAATGCTCCGCCTGCCTGATGGGCGCGCGGCGGCTCGCGGAACTCTTCGACCGCTACGGCAGAACCCAGATCGAGGCGGCGTTCGACCACATCCTGCAGGCGACGACCAGGACCTACCGCACCGAACTGCTGTCGAAGATCCCGGACGGCGAATACGTCTGGGAGGACTACGCCGAACACGACGGCGTCGACGAGCCGCGGCTGCACACCCAGCGGATCACGCTCACCAAGCTGTCGGCGGGCGACGGCGTCACCGACGGCCGGATCATCCTGGACTTCACCGGCACCTCCCCGCAGGCGAAGGGCCCGATCAACCACTGCGCGGACTACTCGGACGGCGTCTTCCTGGCCAAATGGCTGGCCCCGATCCTGCGGAACCTGGCGGATTCGCCGGAGCGGATGGCCGAACTCGAGGTGAACGAGGGGGTCGTGCCGCTGATCGAGATGCGTTTCCCGCCAAAGGGAACGCTGCTGACGCCGATCTTCCCGGCGCCCACCAACGCCAGAACCTTCGTGATCCTGCGGTTGCTCGGAGTGCTGGCCGGCGTGCTCGCCAAGGCGGTGAACGGCCGGATGCCGGCGGACCAGGAGACGATCCGGTACACCGGCGTGTACGGCATCGACCTGGACGGCCGGTCCGTACCTGATGCGCGAGGTGCTCGGTGGCGGATCGGGTGGTCGCTACTACGCCGACGGCGAGGACACCATCCACGTCGTGCCGGACTCCCGGAACCTGCCGACGGAGTTCACCGAGGCCCGGTTCCCGTTCATCGTGGAACGGCTCGGGCTGGCCATCGACTCCGGCGGCGCCGGCCGGTACCGCGGCGGACTCGGCTACGACAAGCACATCCGGATGCTGGTGGACGCGCACTTCATGTCCATCGCGGACCGCTCGATCCTGGCCTGCTGGGGCCTGGCCGGCGGCAAGGCCGGGGCATCCTTCTCGGTGACGATCGACCCCGGCGGACCCCGGCGAGCGTGACGTCGACGCGCTGGCCGACGGCGAACCGGTCGCGGCCGGCGAACTGATCAGGATCCGGACGACCGGCGGCGGTGGCTGGGGTGATCCGCTGACCAGGCCGCCCGCCGAGGTGCTGCGTGACGTGCTGTGGCACAAGGTGTCCGTCGAGGGTGCACTGGTCGACTACGGCGTGGTCATTTCTCAGATCGAGACAGTCGATGAGTCGGGGTTTGCGATCGACGAGGAGGGCACGTCCGCGGCGCGGGCATTGATGGCCGCCGAGGTGTCGGACGATCCGCCGTTCTTCGACCGCGGCCCGGGATATGCCCGGCTGGCCGGCGGCCGCGGGTTCGCCGATGTCGACCGGCTGTGACTGCGGCGACGCCCGGGTCAGGCGGTTGCCAGACCTCGATCCGGGGCCACCGCCGGCGCTCGATCCAGCACCGCGGCCACCGCGCCGGCCGGCAGGATCACCCAGAGCGTCAGCACCCGGTAGATGACGACCGCCGCGGCGGCCGGCGCCGCGACGGCGCCTGCGGCGATCAGCCCGGTGAGCAGCGCCGCCTCGATCACCCCGATGCCGCCCGGGGTGAAGGGAATCTGCCGCAGCGCCTGAATACCGACGTAGACCGTGGCCAGCGAAACGAAGTCCACGCTCACCCCGACCGCGAACGTCGCGCAGGCCAGCACCGCGAAATCGGCGGCCCATTTCGTCACCGCCCAGATCGCGCCGGTCTGCCACGAGCTGACCGGGATCGCCCGTGCCGACGCCCTCGACGACCGGCCGAACTGCACGATCGAGCGGGCAGCGCGGCCGAACATCGAGGTGGGCGGCGGCCCGGTCTCGCCGCGTTTGGGGGCAACCACAAGCGGTGGGTTGGCGCGGACAGCCTGACGGTGCCGGAAGACGGCCACCAGCACCAGGACGACGAGCAGCAGCACCAGCATCCGGAGGTGGCGATGTCCGATCAACTGGGCCAGCCCGTCAAGCAGGGACGGGCCCGTGAGCGCGACGTACAGCAGCAATAGCGCCCCGGTCAGCAGCCCGGATGACGCCACCATCGTGACGCCGATGTCCGCCTTCTCCAGACCGGCCCGGCGGAGCCGCCGGTACGTGTAGCCGGCCCCGATGGCAGACCCACCCGGTAGCGAACTGGCGATTGCCCCGCTCGCCAGCGTCAGCTCGACCGACCGGCGCCGCGACAGTCGGCCGCCCAGATCCATCACCAGGCGCCGCTGCACCATCGAGAACGCCAGGATGGACACCGCCTCGGCAACGACGGCGACGAGCACCCAGCCCGGGTTCGCATCGGCCAAAGAGGTCCCGATCGACGTCAGCGAAGGGATCTGATCCCAAACGGCCCACCCGCCGACGGCGATGGCGGCTACCCCAAGGACCGTCCAGATGGCGATCCGCGCTGCTGGTCCACCACGCAATGCCAACGATCGGCGCGCAGACCCGACCGGGCGCCGCGGCGGTGACTGGGGCACCATGTGCGACTCCCTTCGGCGGATTGCAGCGACCTGTGTCGGATACTGATCTTTCCGTGCGGAGCGCCGAGAGTCGTCGTCCGTCGGGTGGGTCTGCGCCGTACCGCAGGCGCGGTACACAACCCTGAGAGCTGCCCCGTTCCGGGTCGGGCTCAGCCGGCATGCCCGGGCTTCATCAGCCCGGTCTCGTAGGCGATCACCACCAGTTGCGCGCGATCCCGGGCCCCGAGTTTGGTCATCGCCCGGTTCACGTGGGTCTTCGCGGTCAGCGGGCTGAGCACCAGATGCTGGGCCAGTTCGTCGTTCGACAGACCCATGGCCACCAGTGCCACCACCTCCCGCTCCCGGGGGGTCAACACCTGCAACCGATCCGATGACGCGACATCCGACCGTTCCGGCCGGTCCAGGAATGTTGTGATCAGTGCCCGGGTGGCCAGCGGCGACAGCAACGAATCGCCGCGGGCGACCAGCCGGATCGCGTCCAGCAGCTCGTCCGGTCCGACCCCCTTGCCGAGGAACCCGCTGGCGCCGGACCGCAGCGCCTGGAAGACGTACTCGTCGAGCTCGAAGGTGGTCAGCATCAGCACCTTCACCCCGTGCCAACACCGGGTCGGCCATGATCGCCCTGGTCGCGGCGAGCCCGTCCATCTCCGGCATCCGGATGTCCATCAGCACCACATCGACGCCACCGGCCCGCACCCGGTCCAGTGCCTGCCGGCCGGTGACCGCCTCGCCCACCACCTCGAGGTCGTCGGCGGATTCGATCAGCACCCGGAAACCCGGCGCGCAGCAGCGCCTGGTCGTCGGCGAGCAGCACCCTGATCGTCGAGCCCCCGACTGTCGTCGACACGGCCTATCGCGCCGAGTCGAGCGGGAGCGTTGCGGTAACGCGGAAACCGCCATCGGCGTTGGGCCCGGCGCGCAGTTGGCCGCCGACGCTGTGCACCCGCTCGCGCATGCCGATCAGACCGAATCCGGCGGTCGATCCCATCCGTTGACCGGCGGCTCGAGAGGCCTCGCCGGTGCCGGCGTTGGTGACCGTGACCGTGAGCGAGTCCGGGCGGTACTCCAATTCGCACGGTCACCGCGGCATTGACCGCGTGCTTGCCGCACGTTGGTCAGCGACTCCTGAACGGCCCGGTAGGCGACGAGATCGACGGCGGGCGGCAGCGCGCAGGGCCGCCCGCTGACCACCGTGTCGACCGTCAGCCCGACGCCGCGGAAGCCGTCGATCAGCTCGCCGATCTGGCTCATTCCCGGTGCCGGCTCTGTGGGTAGGTCCGCATCCGGCGACTCGCCTGGTTCCCGGAGCACGGTCACCACGGCCTGCATCTCCGAGAGCACTGAGCGGGCGGCCGCGCGCACATGATCGAGCGCCTCCCTGGCCTGCGCCGGTTGCCGCTCCAACAGGTGGCCGGCGACCCCGGCCTGCACGTTGATCACCGCGATGTGGTGGGCGAGCACGTCGTGCAGCTCTCGGGCGATCCGGAGTCGCTCGTCACCGACCCGGCGCCTGGCCTCCTGTTCCCTGGATTCCTCGGCCCGCCGCGCGCGTTCCTCGACGGCGGCCACGTAGGCCCGTCGGTTGCGGACGGCGTCGGCCAGCGCGATGGCCAGCGCGGACAGCGCGGCAACCGCCAACGGACGTGGGTGGGACCAGTACTCGGCGTCCCGGAGCGTGCCGATCAGCAGCGCGCATCCGGTGATGACGACCGCCGCGACGATGGCGGCCCAGCGTTGCCCGGCCAGGGTGATCGTCACCAGCGCGGTGACCACCGCAAAGATCAGCGGCGGAACGTCATGGCTGAATGACTGCACGACCAGGTATCCGGCGGCCGTGACGACCAGCACCGGCCACGGGTAGGCCCGGCGGAACGGCACCGCCCCGCAGGCGAGCACGCTGACGAACCACACCCACGACGGGGGCGTCGGATCGTCGCCCATCCGATGCGCCGAGATCAGTGCGCCGACCGTCGCGACCAGGATCAACAGCGCCAGCGCGATGTCGAACCGGTGCGGATACTCGCGCATCAGCCGCGCCCAGGCCTGTTGCCGCCGGCCCAGCGGGACCGGCGACAAGGACTCCGCGTTGTCCGATGGGTCGTGCCCACCCGCACCGGCCTGCGCTGCCGAGTCTGCCGCCACCGATGCCACAACAACGCCCGGCGCCAGTGCGCCGGGCGTCGTCGTCTCGTTCATGGTCATCAGCCTATTGCGGTCGACAGGTGCGGGCGGCCCCTGGTCGGACCCGACGAAGGAGGGGCCGCAATCCAATACAGGGATCGGGCCTGCACGTTTTTAGCAGGCACGATCTAGGCGTCCCGGCGACGGATCGACACGGCGGCGCCGACCAGCAGCACCACCAGCCAGCCGACGAAGACCGCGGCGCCGGCGCCAGGACTGAGCAGCGTGTCGGAGCCAGTGACGCTGGTGAACGCCGTGCCGGAGTTCCCCGGCAGATAGGGCAGCACGTTGTCGCTCCAACTGGTCGGGCAGGACCAGGCTGGCCAGGCCGGGAATGATCAGCAGCGCGGCGACCACGACGGCGATCGCGCCGGCGGTGTTCCGCAGCATCGCGCCGATCGCGATGCCGAACACGCCGATCCCGGCCAGGTACAAGCCCGATCCCAGCACGGCGCGAAGCACGCCGTCGGCGGCCAGGGTGGTGTTCTTGCCGTCGCCCAGGATCAGCTGCCCGACCAGGAACGCGACGACGCTGGCGATCACCATCAGCACCGCGAGAGAACCGGCCAGCACGAGCACCTTGGCCCACAGCACCGGCAGTCGCCGCGGCACGGCCGCGAAGGTGTTGCGGATCAGCCCGTTCGCGTACTCGTTGCTGACGATCAGCACCCCGAGGATGCCGATGATCAGCTGCGCCAGCGTGACGCCGGCCAGGCTGATCGCCGTCGGATCCACGCTGGCGAACGGGCCACGGCCGCCGCCCCCACCGCCGCGAGCCGGGGTCGTCACCGCGCCCGATGCGACCGAGGCGGCCAGCGCGCCGAACGCGACCATCAGCACGGCCGCGGCGCCGGCCATGATGATCCACGAGCGCACCGACCGGAGCTTGATCCACTCCGAACGGATCACCCGGCGCTGGGTGACGGCCAGGTGCGAGCGGTGCCGGGCCGCTTCGGTCTTGACCGGACCGGCCGGGGCAGGTGCGGTACCTGCGGTGGCAACCGCGGTGGTCGTCATGACGCCTTCGTTCGATTCGTCGACGACGCTCATCAGGCGGCGCTCCTGTCTGAGTCTGAAACGCCGGCGGAGGACCCGCCGGCCGAGTGGGCGGTGTAGTCGGTCGCGTCCCTGGTGAGGTCCATGAACGCCTGCTCCAGCGAGACGGTCCTCGGGGTCAGCTCGTACAGCACGATCCCGGCCGCGGCCGCGCGTTCGCCGATGGTCTGCGAGTCGAGGCCGCTGATCTCGATGACCTCGCGGTCGGCCCCGGCCCGGATGGCGATGCCCTCACCGCGCACCAGCTCGGCCAGCTGCCCGGCCTGCGGCGAACGGACGTGCACGGCACGTTGCGCGGCGCCGGCACCGAGCTCGGACATCGGGATCTCGGCGATCAGCCGGCCCCGTCCGATGATCACCAGATGTTCGGCGACCGCGCCCAGCTCGGTGATCAGGTGTGACGACACGAAGACGGTGCGGCCCTGTTCGGCGAGCTCGGCGAGCAGCCCGCGGATCCACAGGATGCCCTCCGGATCCAGGCCGTTGACCGGCTCGTCGAACAGCAGGATCTGCGGATCACCGAGCAGCGCACCCGCGATGCCCAGCCGCTGCGACATGCCGAGCGAGAAGTCGCCGGCCCGCCGGCCGGCCGCACCGCTGAGGCCGACGATGTCGAGCACCTCGTCGACCCGCCGGGCCGCGATGCCGGTGGTCGCGCCGATGGCCAGCAGGTGATTGCGCGCGGACCGCGCGGGATGCACCGCCTTGGCGTCCAGCAGCGCGCCGACCTCGTGGATCGGGGCACGGTGTTCGGCGTAGCGACGACCGTCGATGGTGATCTGACCCGAGTCGGGCCGGTCCAGCCCGATGATCATCCGCATGGTGGTGGACTTGCCCGCGCCGTTCGGGCCGAGAAATCCGGTGACCACACCGGGTTTGACGGCGAAGGTGAGGTCGTCGACGGCGACCTGTTGCCCATATCTCTTGCTGATGTGATCGATGACGATCAAGGCGCTCTCCTGAAGACGGGTCGATCCCGGCTGCACGAAAGGCACCGGGTTCCCGGCCCGCGCCGTGCAGGCACGGAAGGATTGACCCGTTCAGGTTCGCGTATTCAGCGCGCCGTGTCGTCATCCACGAGGTGACACCCGGTCGTACCGCAAGCGCGGTACGACCCTGGCAAGGGTTCGCCCCGGTGTCAGTGCCGGAAGCCGGCCGGTCCGCTCATCTTCGTCGCGCCGGCCTCGGTGTTGAGGTCGTCAACGGCCGCCAGCAGGTCCTTGAAGAACAGGTCGGCAAGGTCGAGCGAGAAGCCGTTGCGGCAGACCACCCGGAGGACCGCGAGATCCTCCCGATGCTCCGGGAAGGTGTAGGCGGGCACCTGCCAACCACGTTCGCGCAGTCGCCGGGAGACCGCGAAGACATCCCAGCCTTCTCGGTGTCCGAGGTGGTGAAGGCGAACACCGGCAGCTCGTCGCCCTTGGTGATGAGCCGGAATTCCGGCAGGTTGCCGATCCGCTCGGACAGCGACAGGGCCACGTCCCGCGAGGCCTGCTGGACGGCGGTGAAGCCCTTGCGGCCCAATCGGAAGAAGTTGTAGTACTGCGCCACGACCTCCGCACCGGGACGGGAGAAGTTCAACGCGAAGGTGGGCATGTTGCCGCCCAGGTAGTTGACGTTGAAGACCAGCTCGTCGGGCAGGTGCGCCTTGTCCCGCCACAGCACCCAGCCGACACCCGGGTAGACCAGGCCGTACTTGTGGCCGGAGGTGTTGATCGACGACACCCGTTCGAGCTTGAAATCCCACAGCAGATCCGGATCCAGGAACGGTGCGATCATCGCGCCGGATGCCCCGTCGACATGCACCGGGACGTCCGGTCCGCCGTCGGCCGCGAGCTTGTCCAGGGCGGCCGAGATCTCGGCGACCGGCTCGTAGCTGCCGTCGAAGGTCGAGCCCAGAATCGCGACCACACCGATGGTGTTCTCGTCGACCGCGGCGACCGCGCCGGCGGCCTCGAGGTGGAAGACCTCGCCCTCCATCGGCACCGTTCGCGGCTCGACATCCCAGTAGCGGCAGAACTTCTCCCAGCAGACCTGGACGTTGGCGCCCATCACCAGGTTGGGTTTGCGGACGTTCAGGTCGCCGCCGGAGTCGCGGACCTTCTTCTCCCAGCGGCGCTTGAGCGCCATCCCGGCCAGCATGCAGGCCTCGCTGGAGCCGGTGGTCGAACAGCCGGTCGCGTCGTCGGGGGACGGCGCGTGCCAGAGGTCGGCGAGGATGGCCACGCAGCGCCGTTCGATCTCGGCGGTCTGCGGGTACTCGTCCTTGTCGATCATGTTCTTGTCGGCGCTCTCCTTCATCAGGGTGAGCGCCTGCGGCTCCATCCAGGTCGTCACGAACGTGGCGAGGTTGAGCCGGGCACTGCCGTCCAGCAGCAGCTCGTCCTTGATCAGCTGATAGGCGACGTCCGCGGGCACCGGATCGTCGTGCAGGGCGATCTCGGGGAGCGCAACCTCGTCACCGACGGCCGGATTGGCCAGGCCGATCAACGGGTTGGAGTGGGGGACGCGGAGCGGCTGGGACGAGCCAGTGTGCAGGGGCATGGCGAGAGTATCGACCACGGCGCAGCCGAACGGCCTCGTCCGGTCGGGGTGATGCAGTGATCACTAGGCTGCCACTTCGTGGAACTGGGTGAGCAGTCGGTCGTGGCGATCGCGATCTCGCTGCCGGTCGTACTGCTGGCGGCGTATCTGATCGGTCAGCTGGCCCGCTGGTTGTTGCGCGGGCGGGTCCAGCTGGCGACCGCCACCACCATTGTGTTGTCCGTGCTCGGCATCTCCGCCGGCATGCTGGTCGCCGGCTTGGCCTTTGACGGCATCAATCCATGGAGCCCCAGCGTGCTGTTGCTGGCGGTGGGCTTCACCACGGCGATCCTGGCCATTTTCGCCGCCGTCGCGGCCAGGATCCAGCATCACCCGCCGCCCGGAGCGATCGCCGAGATGATCCGGCTCGGCGAATCCGACCGGCTCGAGTTCAAGTCCAGCGCCCGCTTCAACCTGCACACGAAGCAGCGGGACGAGCGGATCGAGATGGTGATCGCCAAGGCCGTCGCCGGATTCCTGAACACCGATGGCGGCACGCTGCTGATCGGAGTCAACGACGACGGCGACGTGGTGGGCCTGGTCAACGACTTCGCCGTGGTGAAGTCTCCCGACCGCGACCGCTTCGAGCTGTGGTTGCGGGACTTCCTGGGCGGCACCCTGGGGATGAACGCCGCCGCCCTGCCGCTGATCGATTTCGAGGCGGTGACGGTGGACGGCGTCGACACGTTCGTCTGCCGGGTGACGTGCCCGTCCTCGCCGCGACCGGTGTTCGTCCGCCCCGCCAAGGGCGCCGGTCAGTCGGAGCTCTGGGTGCGCACCGGCAACTCGACCCGCCAGCTCAAGGTCGACGAGGCCGTCGACTACGTGATGCTGCGCTGGCCCCTCGGCATCGGCCGGACGGTCGCGGCGCAACTCCGGGCGGCAGTCCGCGGGTCGGGCGCGGGCTGACCGCCGGAGCGCTCCGGCGACATCAGTTGGCGCTGGCCTCGGCCTTCGCCGCGGCAGTCCCTTCCTTGGCAACACCGTTCGTCGACAGCGCACCGGAGGACGACTCCAGGTGTGCCCGGACGAACCAGTGGAACAGTTCCAGCTGGCCCAGCTGCCCGACGAGCAGGTCATTGGTCACCGGATCGGCATCGTCGACGGCGTCGGCCGCCTCGCGGTGATCGGTGATGACGCCCTGGTAGACCACGTCGAGCGCGCCGAGGTGGGCGATGGCGTCCGCCCGGCCGATCGAGTAGTCGTCCCAGCTGCGGGCCTTGACCAGCGCGCCCGGGGTGCCGACGGCCGAGCTGCCGAGGGTGGCGATGCGCTCGGCGATGGCGTCCACCATCTCGCGGGCGGCGTCCACCTGCGGGTCGAGCATCTCGTGGACCGCGATGAAGTGCGGGCCGACGACGTTCCAGTGGATGTGCTTGAGGGTCAGTGCCAGGTCGTTGAGCGCGTTGAGCCGCTGCTGCAGGACGGCGGCGACCTCCGCACCCTGCTCGATCGTCATCGACGGCACCGTGTACTTGGGCAATGACTTGGCCATGTGGTTCTCCTGTTTCATCGCTCCGCCGGCGGGGTTGCGTCTGACGGAGGTACGTCTGACGCAGGGCGGCCCACGTGGCTGAAGGCGTGCCCTGCTGCCTGAGGAGTACCCAGTCGGGGTCGCTCCGACACATCCGGTGACGCGCGCGGGCAAACGGCGTGCTGCGAAGGTGGCGCTACTGCTCGCGCTGGGTCGGCAGCGCCGGCCGCTGCTCTCCCGTGCGCCGCGCCGGCTCGTCCAGAGCTGACGGCGGCAGGATGACCTTGCTGCGCAGCGCGGACGCCGGGACCGATCCGGCGTCTGGTCGGCGCTGCTGGGCGGCGGCGCCGTCCGCAGGAGCCGGGCTCAGCCCGCGGTTGCTTCGACGCTCGATCGGCAGCACGAACAGCGCGATCACCAGCCAGATCAGCTGGACGCTGCCGGCGAAGGCCAGCAGGGCGCCGGCATGGTCGTAGTCGCCGTCACGAACGTTCATCAGGGACGCGGTCGGGATGCACCAGATGGCCAATCCGGTCGTCATCAGCACCGAGTAGCCGATGACCTGCGCGATCCGGACCATCAGCGCGCGGTCCGAGGAGGCGTATCCGCTGTTGTCGTCGGCGAGCGCACGGATCGAGGACACCAGCCGCATGGTCAGGATCAGCATCGCGGGGAACACCCAGATGATGTGGTGGACCCAGCTGACCGGGCTGATCAGCACGCCGACCACGCCGGCCAGGGTCAGTCCGGCCAGCTCGTCACCGGCCGATCGCGGCGCGCCGGGCCCGCCACAGACCGACGACCGCCACCAGGCCGGCGAGCAGCACCCACGGCAGCTGCGGGGGCGCGAACGGGGCATCGAGCCGGGCCAGCAGCCCGTTGATCGACTGGTTGGTCGTGGTGTCCAGGAAGCCGACCCGGGACGAGTCCCACATCAACGAGGTGAAGTACCGCCAGGTCTCGCTGGGCGCGATCATCGCGCTGATCAGGTTCGCGGCGACGACGGTGCCGATGGCCGTGAGCGCGGCCCGCCACCGGCCGACGACCAGCAGGTAGATGATGAAGATGCCCGGCGTCAGCTTGATCGCGGTGGCCAGCCCGATGCCGACACCCGTCCACTTGCTGCCCCGGCGACCGAGCACCAGCAGGTCGACAAGCACCAGCAGCGCCAGGTAGATGTTGATCTGCCCGAAGGACAGCGTCTGGCGGAACGGCTCCAGGGTGAACGCGAACGCCGTTGCGACGCCGGTCAGGGCGAACATCAGCGGCTTCGGCAGCCGGATCCGCTCCCGCAGCACCAGGTAGACGACACGCTGCGGCGGAGGCGACGATCGCGATCAGCGAGATCACCAGCACGACCGGGTAGGACAGCAGCCCCATCGGTGACATCAGCAGCGCGGCCACCGGCGGGTAGGTGAAGCCGAGTGAGATGTTGACGGCATCGGGCTGCGAATACGAGAACAGGTCGTGGCCGGACTGCCAGTAGTTGATCGCGTCGTAGTACAGCCGCAGATCGAACTGGTGGTGATGCTGACCGATGCCCTCGCCGAAGACCCAGGACGCGAACGCGGCAAGCGTCACCGGCAGCACGACCATCACGATGCGGGTCGGGCGCGGCAGGGAATCCCACCAGCGCACCACCCGCATGGAGGTCACGGTCGGGAGGTCGGCTCTGTTCACGCCCAACATTCTCGCAGGAGTAACCATTTCTTCGGAACAGATTTGACCATTCTGGTACATCACATCAAAGCCTGCCTCACACCGGCCACACGCCGCCCGCCTGCTCGCCGCGCGCCGAATGTCCGCAGGTCCGGCGCCGCACCGGGCGGTGCAAAACCGGGTTCTCGACAGTCGCTGCAGCGGCAGTTGCTCGCGGTTCGTCGCGGTGGCGTCCTGGACGTGCTCGCGATGAGTAAAGAAATAGTCAAAGAATGGCGATCGGGGTCGCTCGAAACTGTTTCTCAGGATGGATGCGCGTTCATTGTTGTCTCCGGGAATGGTGAGCGAACTCACGTCGGGCGCAGCGCCGGCGACCGCTGGACCATGGCGGGTTCGCCTGCCTGGGTACGGTCGGTTGCACATCGCGAGCCCCGTGCGTTACCGACCGCCGGGCGGGGTCCGGCGATCGACAGCCACCCAGCACCCGAGAAGGAGACGCCCGTGCCCGAGCCGATCGAGGTCCGCAAGATCCCGCTGCACAGCGTGTCCGACGCCAGCGAGCTGACCGCGCTGATCGACGCCGGGGTGTTCGACGCCGACCGGATCGTCGCGGTGATCGGCAAGACCGAGGGCAACGGCGGCGTCAACGACTACACCCGGATCATCGCCGACCGGGCGTTCCGCGAGGTGATCGCGGCCAAGGGCACCCGCACCGCCGCAGCAGGTCAGGCAGATTCCGATCGTCTGGTCCGGCGGCACCGACGGCGTGTTGTCGCCGCACGCCACCGTGTTCGCGACCGTGCCGGCCGGCGGCGCCCCGTCGACCGACGAACCGCGGTTGACGGTCGGCTTCGCGATGAGCGAGGTGCTGCTTGCCCGAGGACATCGGCCGGGTCGCGATGATCACCAAGGTGGCCGCCGCGGTCCGGGAGGCGATGGAGCGGGCCGGCATCACCGATCCGGCCGATGTGCACTACGTGCAGACCAAGACTCCGCTGCTCACCATCAACACCATCCGGGACGCCAAGTCGCGCGGCAAGACGGTCTGGACCGAGCACACCCACGAGTCGATGGATCTGTCGAACGGCTGCACCGCCCTGGGCGTTGCCGTGGCGCTGGGCGAGATCGAGATGCCGACCGATGCGGACGTCATGAACGACCGGTCGCTGTACTCATCGGTCGCGTCCTGCTCGTCGGGCGTCGAACTGGACCAGGCGCAGGTGGTGGTGGTGGGCAACGCCCGCGGCATCGGCGGCCGGTACCGGATCGGGCACTCGGTGATGAAGGACGCGCTCGACGCCGACGGCATCTGGGAGGCGATCAAGGCGGCCGGCCTCGAGCTGCCGGACCGGCCGCGCTCGGCCGACCTGGACGGCCGGTTGGTCAATGCCTTCCTCAAGTGCGAGGTCTCCCAGGACGGCGAGGTGCGTGGCCGGCGCAACGCCATGCTGGACGACTCCGATGTGCACTGGCACCGGCAGATCAAGGCCTGCGTCGGCGGCGTGGCCGCGTCGGTGACCGGTGACCCGGCGGTGTTCGTCTCGGTGTCGGCCGCGCACCAGGGACCGGACGGCGGCGGCCCGGTCGCGGCCATCGTCGATCTGGGGTAGCTGCGGTCAGCGACCACCCTGCTCGGCGAGCGGCCGACTTCGCCACAACACCCTCGATGTCGCCACACCCGCGGCTGCGACGCCACAACGTTTCGGACGTTGTGGCGTCACCACAGCTGGTGTGGCGATGCTCGGGACGGTTGTGGCGACCCTTGCACCGGTTGTGGCGATGAACCCTGTGCAGGGCGTCACCGCGCTCGGCCAGCCGGAGGCCTCGACTATGCGCCCAGATTCTCGTCGGCGGCATTCACCGCGGCGGTCAGCTGGTCCAACTCGGTGCTGTAGTCCTGGTAGGTGCGCAGCCAGAAGGCCGGCCAGTCCACCACGGCGCCGGCGGCCGCGGCCTTCATCAGGGTCCACGTCGGTTGTGCCTTGGCCGTCTCGAGCGTGCTGGGGCCGGATCGATCGTCGATCAACAGCAGATCGGGCTGGTACTTGTCGGCGTTCTCCCAGCTGAGGGTCTCCCAGTAGCCGCGGTCGTCGGCGACGGTGGGTGAGGTGATGTTCATGCCCCAGCTGACGAAGTCGGAGAGCTCGGAGGAACCGGCCGCGGAGGCGACGTAGATCGCGTCGACGGTCGGCGAGACGGCCAGGACGGACAGTCCGGGTTTCGCCGTGACCGCCTGCTTGAAACCCGCCAGCGAGGACTCGAACGCGGCCCGGGACTGCGTGACCGCAGCGGAAGTGACATCGGCGCCGAGGCTGGTGGCGAACTTCTCGTAGTCCTCGATCAGCGTGATGATGGAGTCCCCCTGGGCGGGTCCGGCCACCGGGGCGATCCTGAGCATGTTGTCCTTGGTCCCGGTTTCCTCCTCCATTCCGCTGTACGCCTTCTCCAGCGGCCACCACTCGGCGACGATCAGGTCCGGGTCGAGTGCGGCAACCTTCTCGATGTTGATCACTCCCCACGATTCGCCGAGGATCTCGATGCCCGACAGGTCCAGGCCCTGCAGCCCGGGATCCTCGGCGACCGGCACGTCGGCGTAGATGCCGACCGGCCGGACGCCGAGCGCGATCAGCGCCGCGGCCGAGTTGGCGTGAGCCACGATCCGTTCCGGCGGCTGCGGGAGGGTCAGCGTGACGCCGGATCCGTCGGTGTAGCTCCACGGCCCGGCCGCGCTGGTCGGGGTGGAGTTCGCGGCGGTGGTCGAGCCGGTGGACGAGCAGGCGATCAGAGTGCCGGTCAGCAGGATGGCGGTGATGGCGACGGCGAGTGGCCGTGACTTCATGAGCGGGTTCCTTCGGGCGAGGCGGGTGTGTCCGCAGAGCTTAGGTGAGCCTCGCCTAAGTTTCGAATCCGGGGGGTGATGTGCTGGGCCAGCGGAGCAGGGTGTGCGCAGCCGACGGCCGGACGGCACGAGCGTCAGCGGCGGGTGAACTCCAGATCGAAGATCTCGTGGCCGGCGGCCAGGCCACGGCGCTCGAATCGCGTGCGGGGCCGGAACTCCGGACGCGGCGCCCAGCCGGCGTGCGCATTGCGCAGGCCCTTGGTCGCCGTGCAGGCGGCAAGCATTCGTTCCGCGTACGGCTCCCAATCCGTGGCCAACCGGAAACTGCCGCCGCGCCGCAACCGGGACGCGACCAGAGCGGCGAACTCGGGCGTCACCAGTCGGCGCTTGAAGTGTTTTGTCTTGGGCCACGGATCGGGGAAGAACAACCACACCTCGGCGAGACTGCCGGGTGCGATCAGACTCGGTCAGCACCTGGACCCCGTCGCCGCGCATCACCCGGACGTTCGCCGCCCCGGCCCGGTGCAGGTGATGCAGCGTCTGCGCGACTCCAGGTTTGTAGACCTCCACCGCCAGCAGGTTGACCTCCGGCCGGGTCGCGGCCATCGCCACCGTCGATTCACCCATCCCGGAACCGATCTCGAGAACCAGCCCGGCCTGCCTGCCGAACAACTCGGCACCCGCGATCGGGCCCGTGAAGTTCGGCCGCCTCCAGGTACCACTGATCGGCATGGGACTCGAACGCCCTGCGCTGCACCGCGTTCAGCCGACCACCGCGAGGATGGAAGCTGACCACCCGGCGGAAGTGCGCCGGCAACCCGTCGCCGACGGTGTCGGTGCGGATTCGCGAGTCCTGCATAGCCGGGAGGGTACGGCGGTTCTGCTACCGTCACCGGTCAGGCCATCGGCAATTCTCGCCACCGGCGGGGCGGTGCCGCGTCACTGGGCTCCCCCGGTCTGTTCACGCTGCTTCATCTCGGCCTCGTACACGTGCGGCGCACCGCCGGACAGCTGTTCCCGGACCAGTCGCTCGACCGCCTGGAAGACCTGCCAGTACTGCTCGTCGTAGGCCTCGACGATCTGGAACGTCCACATGTCGCGCACCACGTCCCGGCCGACCAGCACGTCGTCGATCTCGTCGGCCAAGGCGTGCTGTCCGGCATCCCGCAGCGCCGTGAGCCCGTCCTGCAGCGCGAGGTCGGCCTCGCCGGACATCCGGTGGAACGCGTAGAGCATGCCGCGTGCATTCTCCACCACCTCGAAGGCCGCGGAGATCTTGCCGACGGCATCGACGGTCGCGTCGTCGCTGGCCGCGGGTCGCTGATGCGCGACCGTCGCGCTCGGGGCGGCGGGCCGAGCCGAACCTGGCGTGCAGGTCCGACATGTCAGGCGTCCCGCTTCTGCAGCAGCACCAGTGCGATCAGCCACAGCAGCAGGGCCGCCGCCGGCGAACACCAGCAATCCCTGCACCGGTGTCGGGCCGGTATTGCTGCTCTGGAACAGGTCGCTGACGCTGCTGGTCGGCGACACCCACCGGTCGGCCGCGGTGAACGGCAGCCAGGGACCGGCCTTCTCGCCGACCGTCGGGATCAGCGCAAACAGGCTCTCCACCAACAGCGGCCAGAGCAACAGGATGGCCACCGCGCCGGCCGACTGCCGGACGATGGTGCCGACCGACACCGCGATGACGGCCGCGATGGCGAACAGCGGGCCGTAGCCGGCGACCTCACGCCAGTCGTCGGCGGTGCTCAGCTCGAGCGGAACCAGCGGCGCGGTGGCCAGCGCCTTGGCCAGGAAGAACGCCGCCAAGGCCGCGACGAGTCCCCACCACGAGTCCGATCAGGGCCAGCAGCAACGTCTTCGCGGCCAGCACCGCGGGCCGCTTGGGGCACCGCCAGGAACGAGTTCTTGATCGTGCCGAATCGATACTCGGTGGTGACGGCCAGTGCCGCCAGCACCATGTAGATGCTCATGCCGAGGTTGGTGCCGCGCAGGACCAGGTACGGGATGGCGGCCCGGCCCTCGTCGACGAGTCCGAACAGGGTGGCGAAACCAAGTGCGGCCACCGCGATCGCGATCAGACACCAGTAGGGCGAGCGGGTGGAAAACAGCTTGATGCGCTCGACATTCAGCAGGGTCATCGCCGGTCCCATCCTTCCGCCGGGTTCGGCGATGCCGGAGGCGGAGCGCCACCGACACCACCTGGCCCGACACCACCTGGCCCGACACCTCCCGGGCCGACGCCGAAACCGACCGGGGCGGGTCCGGCAACGGGATTCGCGCGCGAGTGCCCGTACTCCACGGAATCACCCGTGAGCTGGATGAAGGCCTCCTCCAGCGAGCCGGCCTGGGCCGACAGTTCGTGCAGCGTGACACCCGCCTGGCCGGCGATGTCGCCGATCTGTTCGATCGGTGCACCGGTGACCTCGACGGCCCCGTTGACGTCGGTGAAGGTGAGACCGGCCTGGCCCAGCGCCGCGCGCAGCTCGGCAAGTTGCGGCGAGCGAACCCGCACCGAGGTCCGGGTCGATCGGGCGATGAAGTCGGCGGTGGAGGCATCGGCGATCAACCTGCCCCGCCCGATCACGATGAGGTGGTCGGCCGTCAGTGCCATCTCCGACAGCAGGTGCGACGACACCAGAACGGTCCGGCCCTGCGCCGCGAGGTTCTTCATGAAGGTCCGGATCCAATAGATGCCCTCCGGGTCCAGCCCGTTCACCGGCTCGTCGAACAACAGCACCTGTGGGTCGCCGAGCAGCGAACCGGCGAGGCCGAGGCGCTGCTTCATGCCGAGGGAAAACTTTCCGGCGGCCTTCTTGGCGACCGCGCTGAGCCCGACGATCTCCAGCACCTCGTCCACCCGTTTGGTGCCGATCTTGTTGGACGCCGCCATGAACCGCAGATGGGATCGGGCCGACCGGTTCGGGTGGATCCAGTTCGCGTCCAGCAGCGACCCGACCTGGGTCAGCGGCTTGCTCAGCTGCGAGTACGGCTGGCCGTCGATCAGCGCCTTGCCCCTGGTCGGGTTGTCCAGCCCGAGAATCATCCGCATGGTGGTGGACTTGCCGGCGCCGTTGGGTCCGAGGAACCCGGTGACCATCCCTGGTTGGACCGCGAAGGAGAGGTCGTCGACCGCCGTCGTGCTGCCGTACTGCTTGGTCAGCCCGATCGCTTCGATCATCGGTGTCCGTCCGTCCCGCCGTCGAGCTGTCTGACAGGGCCAGACGCGCGCTCGTGTCGAACTGCGCCTGACGACTTCGTCGCAGGCCCGAGCCGGACCTTGCGCACGCTGCCCCCTGACTCGCGCCACCGCTCGGCGCTGCAACCTATCGATCGCTGAAGCTTGATTCCATCATGGGCGACCGACACTGGCCCTCATCGCGCCGCCCTTGACCTGTCTGTCGGCGGCGCCTCGTACGCTGGCGCCCGTGTCCACCACCACCGACTCACCAGATCGACCTCACCGGGATCGACGCGCCACCTGCTCGACCCGGCGTTCACCGCTCTGCCGCTGCGACAACTCGCGGACGCCGCGCTGTCGGCCGCTGCCGCAGCGGGCGCGTCCTACGCCGACTTTCGCTTCGAACGGTCGGTGACGGCGGACCTGACGATCAGGGACACCGCCGTGCAGTCGGCGACGGACGCGGTTTCCACCGGTTACGCGGTGCGCGTCATCGTCGACGGCACCTGGGGTTTCGCGGCCTCGGTGGTGCCGACGGCGGACGAGGCGGCCGGCACGGCACGGCAGGCGGTCGCCGTCGCGCGGGCGCTGGCCGGAGTGGTCGCGGAGCGGGTGGAACGGGCCGACGAGCCCGTCTACCACGATCAAACCTGGGTCAGCAGCTACCACATCGACCCGTTCGCGGTGCGACGCCGGAGACAAGATCGCGCTGCTGCTCGACCGTTCCGAGCGGCTGCTCGCCTCCGACGGGGTCGCCCACACCAGCGCCGGGCTGTATCAGGTGAAGGAGAACAAGTTCTACGCGGACACCGCCGGCACCATGACCACCCAGCAACGGGTGCGGATCCAGCCGTCGCTGACGGCCACCGCGGTCGACAGTTCCACCGGGGCGTTCGAGACGATGTCCAGCCTGACCCCGCCCGTCGGCCGCGGCTACGAGTACCTGACCGACGGCACCTGGGATTTCGACGCCGAGATCGTCGGCCATGGGTGAGCAGCTCACGGAGAAGATCAAGGCGCCGTCGATCGCTGCCGGGCGTTACGACCTGGTCATCGATCCGACCAACCTGTGGCTCACCATCCACGAGTCGATCGGCCACGCGACCGAGTACGACCGGGCCATCGGCTACGAGGCCGCCTACGCCGGAACGTCTTTCGCCACCCCCGATCAGCTGGGCACGCTGGTCTACGGCTCGCCGATCATGAACGTGCATCGGCGACCGGACCGTGCCGCACGGGCTGGCGACGATCGGCTACGACGACGACGGCGTCGCCGGCCAGTCGTGGGACCTGATCACCGGCGGCATCCTCACCGGCTACCAGTTGGACCGGGTGTTCGCCCGCCGGCTCGGGCTGGACCGGTCGAACGGCTGCGCGCACGCCGATTCCCCGTCACACGTGCCGATCCAGCGGATGGCCAACGTGAGCCTGCAGCCCGATCCGGCCGGCGGCTCGACCGCCGACCTGATCTCCGGCGTCGAGGACGGGATCTACGTGGTCGGCGACAAGTCCTGGTCGATCGACATGCAGCGCTACAACTTCCAGTTCACCGGGCAGCGGTTCTACCGGATCAAGGGCGGTCAGTTGGCCGGCCAGGTCAGGGATGTCGCGTACCAGGCGACCACCACGGACTTCTGGGGCGCCATGGACGGTGTCGGTGGGCCGCAGACCTACCTGCTCGGCGGGGCCTTCAACTGCGGCAAGGGTCAGCCGGGTCAGGTCGCGGCGGTCTCGCACGGCTGTCCGGCGGCCCGGTTCCGTGGCATCTCGATCCTCAACACCGTGCAGGAGGGAGCATCGTGACCAGCGCGAAAACGGTTGCGGGCGAACATGCAGCGACGATCGGTGTGCTCAGTCCGCAGCAGATCATCGAGGCCGCGCTGTCGGCGTCCACCGCCGACGGCTGCATCGTGGTGGTCGAGTCGAGCACCGAGGCCAACGTCCGCTGGGCGAACAACACGGTGACCACCAATGGGCTGACCCGGTCGCTGTCCTGGTTCGTGGTCTGTGTCAGCGGTGGGGCGGCGGGCACGGTGGCAGCCTCCGCGGCGTCGGCGGACTCGGTGCGGTCCGTCGCGGAGGTGGTGGCCGCCGCCCACGATGCGGCGAAGGCCGCCGCACAGGCCGGTCGGGCCCGGGACGAGCAGCCGCTGGTGCACCCGGATGGCCACTCCGACGACTTCGACGCGCCGCCGGTGCCCACATCGTTCGGGGTCTTCACCGATCTGATCTCCTCGCTGGCGACCGCCTTCGACGAGCGCGCGGACCGAACGACCGAGTCCTGTACGGCTTCGCGCGTCATGAGCTGACCACCATCCACCTCGGATCCTCCACCGGGCCTGCGGCGCCGCTGGGTGCAGCCCACCGGGTTGCTCGAGGTGAACGCGAAATCGGCCGACCTGCGGCGATCGGCCTGGGCCGGGCTGTCGACCGCGGATTTCCGAGGCGTTGACCTGAACGCCGTCGCCGGGTCACTCGCCCAGCGGCTGGAATGGGCAAGGCGCACCGTCGACCTGCCGGCCGGTCGCTACGACACGGTGCTGCCGCCGACCGCGGTGGCGGATTTCATCCTGTACCTGTTCTGGAGCGCCGGCGCCCGGCCCGCGCACGAGGGCCGGTCCGCGTTCTCCGCGCCGGGCGGCGGCACCCGACTGGGCGAGCGGCTCACCGACCGCGGCATGACGTTGTTCAGCGATCCCGCCGCCGCCGGCCTGGCGTCGACCCCCTTCGTCGTCGCGGGGTCGTCCGGCGACGAGGTCTCGGTCTTCGACAACGGCGCGCCGATCGGGCGGTGCGAGCTGCTGACCGACGGGGTGATCTCGAATCTGTTGCACACCAGGGGTTCCGCCGCGGAGTACGGCGAGCCGTTCGTGCCGTCCACCGACAACCTGGTGCTCACCGGCGGCACGCCGGGCCGCACCATCGACGATCTGGTCGCCGGTGTGCGGCGCGGTCTGCTGGTCACCTCGCAGTGGTACCTGCGCGAGGTCGACCCGATGACGATGCTGCTCACCGGTCTGACCCGGGACGGCGTCTTCCTGGTGGAGAACGGTGAGATCGCCGGCGCTGTCACGAATTTCCGGTTCAACATGTCGCCGCTCGACGTGCTCCGGCAGGCCATCGACATCGGCGAGACCGGTGCCGGCGCTGTCCCGGGAATGGAGCGACTGGTTCACCCGCTCGGCGATGCCGCCGATGGTGGTCGAGAACTTCAACATGTCGTCGGTGTCGAAGGCGCAGTGACATCGACGGCGCAGTGACATCGAAACACTGGCGGCCGCTGAGTTTCAGGTGGTCTTCTGAGCCGCGGCTCCCTGCGAAGCGGCCGCGGTCGGGGACAGGTCGGTCAGGGTCAACTGATGCCGCGGGCTCGCCGGCAGCGGGTGGCTGCTGGTGATCGTCAGGTCCGGCCGCGATGTGCAGCAGTTCGCCGGAATCCACCAGCCGCCAACCCGTTTCACCGTCCATCGGCTCGCTGGCGATGATCACCGCGGGTGCGCCGCTGAGCTCGTCGGACCGGGTCCTGATCCGCGGGCTGCTGACCTCGAGGTGCTGCGTTGACCGCGTGCGGTCCAGCACGTACAGCTCGTGGGTGTCCGGATAGCGAAGCGCCCACACGTCATCGGGTGTGGCGAGGATCAGGTTCAGCGCGAACACCGGCAGGTTGTCGGCGATCCAGCCCACCGCGGCGGCGATCGCGGCCTCGAGGTCGCGGCTCCCGGCCGCGGCGTTGCGGCGGGCATGGGCAGTGATCAGCGCGAACATCCGCTCGCTGTCGGTCTGTCCGCCGACCAGGTTCCAGGCGTCGAGGTCGGTCAGCCGCGCGTCGAGCAGGTCGAGCCCACCGAAGGCGCCGTTGTGGGCGAACAGCCGACCGTCCTGCGCGAACGGATGGGTGTTGGCCACGGTGTGCGCGCCGGTGCTCGCATACCGGACGTGCGCGAGGAAGGTGCGGCTGTGCGCGATCTTCGCCTGGCGGGCGAATTCCGCGTCGTCCCAGGCGGCGAGCGGTTGCTTGTCGATCACTGGGTTGCCATCCGGGTCGAAGACGCCGATTCCGGCCCCGTCGGGTTCCCGGTGACTCTGTTCGCGCAGGCTGTCGGGCGCGTCCAGCAGCCAGAAGGTCGCGCTGACCGGATCGGCGCCGGCATGCAGGGCGAAAAGTCGGCACATGCGGGGCCCGTCTCTTCAGGAGGGTTCTGGTCTGCGCCAAGCTAGCGGTCTCGGTCGCCGGCCGCCCAGCGACGCAGTGTCTTCTTCAGTAACCGAGTCAGTCACGAACTGCAGTCCCCTCACCAATGCCATCACCTGCGCCGAGCGCTCGCATGAGCCGCCGGCCCGCGCTCGCTGGATCGGCCCGTGAATAACCCTCTCATCGCTGGTCAGGGTGACTTAATGTCCTGACAAACGTGATTGGATTGACGAAATTCCGCCATATTCGCGCGGGAAACTACACGGATCAACATTTCTTGTCGCGCCGCCGCCGAGATATCCATCGGCGGTTTCGGCGGACGTGCCCGACCTGACCGTTCATGATCCTTTTGGCGTGGATCTCCGCAGCTAGTGGCATGTTCGCGCAACTCTGACCGTCATCCAACAAGATCAAACAAGAGTGTCGCAAACCACACCGCTGAATCCATTTCTTTTTCGATTCTGTGGCGTGGGCAACACTGATTTTCCACCCGCTAGGACGCGCTTTCCTGGCTACTGTCGCCAAATCGGCTGGCACAAGGGGGTGCCGGTCGATCAATCCTCGACGTGCCAGGTCTTGGCCGTCCGATGCCCCGATGATCCCAGGAGATGGTGCATGTGACCGCGGTCATCCACCCGCCCGTGACGACGAGTCCGACCCATGACGGCCCGCCGGTTCCCCCTCAGCCGCGGAGCAGCTCACCGGTCGTCGCCGGGATCCAGATCCAGGGCGCACCGCACGGCACGTCGCCGGCCCTGCTGTCCTGGGTGCTGGAGATCGCCGAGCTCGCCCAGCCCGATCGGGTGGTCTTCACCGACGGTTCCGACGCCGAGTGGACCCGGCTGACCGACTCCCTGGTCGACGCAGGCACTTTCGTCCGGCTGACCGCCAAGGAGAACTCGTTCTACACCGCCTCCGACCCCACCGACGTCGCTCGGGTCGAGGACCGCACCTTCATCTGCTCGGTGGACCCGGCAGATGCCGGCGCCACCAACAACTGGATGGAACCGTCCTCGATGAAGGCCATCCTGACCGGCCTGTACTCGGGGTCGATGCGCGGCCGGACGATGTACGTGGTGCCGTTCTGCATGGGTCCCTACGACGCGCCGAACCCGAAGCTGGGCGTCGAGATCACCGACTCCGAATACGTTGTCGCCTCGATGAAGGTGATGACCCGGATGGGCAGCAAGGCGCTCGAGCTGATCAACACCGGGCTGCCGTGGGTCAAGGCGCTGCACTCGGTCGGTGCCCCGCTGGCACCCGGTCAGCAGGACGTCGCCTGGCCGTGCAACGACACCAAGTACATCGTCCAGTTCCCCGAGGAGCGGACGATCTGGTCGTTCGGCTCCGGCTACGGCGGGAACGCGTTGCTGGGCAAGAAGTGCTACTCGCTGCGCATCGCCTCGGTGATGGGCCGGGACGAGGGCTGGCTGGCCGAGCACATGCTGATCCTGAAGATCACCTCGCCGGAGCAGCAGGTGCACTACATCGCGGCGGCCTTCCCCAGCGCCTGCGGCAAGACCAACCTGGCGATGCTGGAGCCGACCATCCCGGGCTGGAAGGTCGAGACCCTCGGCGACGACATCGCCTGGATGACCTTCGGCGAGGACGGCCGGCTGTATGCCGTCAACCCGGAGTACGGCCTGTTCGGCGTCGCGCCGGGCACCGGCTGGAAGACCAACCCGAACGCGATGAAGACCATCGCCAAGGGCAACTCGCTGTTCACCAACGTCGCCCTCACCGACGACGGCGACGTCTGGTGGGAGGGCATGACCGACGAGCCGCCGGCCCACCTGACCGACTGGAAGGGCCGCGACTGGACGCCCAGCGGGCTTGACGCCGACGGCAACACGCTGGCGTCCGCGGGTGATCCGTCCAGCCATCCGAACTCGCGGTTCTGCACCCCGATCACCCAGTGCCCGATCATCGCCGACGAGTACTTCGAGCCGCACGGCGTGCCGATCTCCGCGATCCTGTTCGGTGGCCGGCGCAAGACCACGATCCCGCTGGTCACCCAGTCCAGGGACTGGCAGCACGGGGTGTTCATGGGCGCGACGCTGTCCAGCGAGACGACCGCGGCGGCCACCGGCGCGGTCGGCGTGGTGCGCCGCGACCCGATGGCCATGCTGCCGTTCATCGGCTACAACGCCGGCGACTACTTCGCGCACTGGATCGACCTGGGCAAGGGCGCGGACGCCACCAAGCTGCCGCAGATCTTCTACGTCAACTGGTTCCGCCGCGACGAGGACGGTGGATTCCTGTGGCCGGGCTTCGGCGAGAACTCCCGGGTGCTCAAGTGGGTCGTGCAGCGACTCGAAGGCACGGTCGGCACCGTCGAGACCCCGATCGGGCTCGTCCCGACGGCCGGGTCGCTCGACATCGACGGCCTGGACATGACGCTCGATCAGGTCGGGGCCGCGTTGGCCTTCGACTCCGACGAGTGGAAGGCCGAGATCCCGCTGATCGAGGAGTGGTTCGACAAGATCGGCGACACCGTGCCCACCTCGCTGCGCGACGAGCTGGATTCGCTCAAGCTCCGGCTCGGGCTGAACTAGAACCGCACCCAGGCGCAACGCCGCGCCTGGCCTCCGCACGTCGCCTGCGACGAAGTCGTCAGGCGCAATTCAACACAGAGCGGCGAGTCTGGCCGTATTTGCCAGACACGCCCTAACCGGCGCAGCGTCGCGCCGGGAATTGCCCGACCGGCGCAGCGTCGCGCCGAGCGGTCGCAGTGCTCGGCTCAGCGTCGCGCCGGGATCGCAGTGCCGGCTCAGCGTCGCGCCGGGACGTGCAGTACTCGGCTCAGCGTCGCGCCGGGATCAGCGCGCAGTACTCGGCTCAGCGTCGCGCCGACGCCCGCGCACCGCAGTCAGCGGGGCGAGAAGGCCAACATCGGGATCAACCCGGTGCTGGCCCGCTCGCCCCGCTTTGCATACTCGTTTGCCACGCGTTTACAGCGAAGCGAACAATCCGTGATTACCTTGTCACTGGGATCGTATCGCTGACGGTCGGCCGGGACTTGAACCCGATCCGTCTCGGCCGTCGGTGGCTTGCGGAGACATTGTCGTGGGTTCGAGGGGCTTGCTCGTGGTGGCGACGAAGGCGGAGGCGTACACCGGACGCCAAGGGTCGTCTTGGCGCGCCTCGAAGAAGCGGCGGCAGATGATCCGGGCCGACCAGGCCACGGTCATTGCCGACGCGATGAATCCGTTCTGCGGCATCGGTTGCCTGCTGTTCGCGGTCGTTGCACTTACTCAGTTCAGCTTCGATCAGATGCCGGGATCCTGGGCGTCGTCCACGGTGGCCGCCCTGACCTCGGTCGTGCTCGGGGTGTGCTTCCTGGTGCTGCGGAGCGCTCGGTGGGGACCGGTGCTGCGAGCCCATGCCCTGCCCTTCGGCATCACCGTCGGTGCGTTGGTCATCCTCAATCCGCTGGTCTACGTGTTCGGCACACAGATCACCTATCCGGCGATCGGCGTCCTGCTGGTCATCGTGGCGGTGGGCGGTTTGCTGCACGACTGGATCTGGGCCGCCGTCACGATCCTGGCCATCGACGTGATCTGGGTCGGTTGCGCGTTCGCCTACGGCATACCGGTGAGTCCGGCGACGTTCATGGCGCAACTGCTCAAGGCGAACGCGCTGGCCATCGTGTTGAACGTGGCCCGCACCAGGACGGTGCGGCGATACGAGCAGGCCCGCTCCGAGGTGCACCGGCTGGCCACCACCGACGAGCTGACCGGGTTGGCGAATCAACGCGGGCTGCTGGAGGTGGCCCGCCAACTGCCGGGCGGCGGAAAACACCACGTCGTCGAGCTGACCGTGGTCTACGTCGACGTCGATGGGCTGAAATCGGTCAACGACGCCAAGGGCCATGCCGCCGGTGACGCCCTGATCCGTTCGGTGGGTGACGTCCTGCGGCAGGCCTTCCGGTCGCAGGACACCATCGCCCGGGTGGGCGGCGACGAGTTCGCGGTGCTGCTGGCCAGCACCAGCCCGGATGTGGCCGGCGGCCTGGTCGCCAGGGTGCACGAGCAGCTGGCGGAGCTGGGTATCTCGGCCAGCATCGGGACGGCGAGCTCGGCCAGAGGCTCGTTGCGGGTCGATCTGGCCGGACTGCTGGAGCGCGCCGACGCCGCGATGTACGCGGCGAAAGCGGCCAGGAAGAACGGTTCGACCTGGCGGGCCCGGGAGGGATGACCGAGCCGGACTCGCCGTCGGTTCGAGAACGCCGCCTCGCCCGGGAACTCCGGGAGGCCAGGGTCGGCGCGCAGCTGCCCGGCAATCAGGTGGCGAACCTGATGGGTTGGTCGGCCTCCAAGGTGTCGCGGATCGAGACCGGACGGATCGGGATCAGCCCCGATGACCTGGACCGGCTGGTCGAGCTCTACCAGATCCCGGACGAGCAGGCGAGGTTCCTGCGCCGGCTGGCGCCGGCGGCGCGGGCCAGGGGCTGGTGGGACGCCTACGCCGATTCGTTGTCGGCCGGCTACTCCGGTCTGCTTCGGCTCGAGGCCGGATCGCAATCGTTGGCCGAGCTACTGCGCCGTGGTGCCGCATCCGCTGCTGATGACGCCCGACTACATCCGTGAGGTGGTGCTGTCCACCTGGCAAACCCCGTCGGCGCAGGAGCTGAGCCGCCGGATCCGGGTCTGCGTGCGTCGGCAGTCCGTTCTCGATCAGGACGGCCCCACGCCTGGCCCTCTCGGCGGTGATCGACGAGGCCGTGCTGCGCCGGTCCGCGACGCCGCCGGGCGCACCCGACGGCGGCCGGATCCTGCGTGATCAGCTCGACCGGCTGGTGACCGATGCCGGCCCGGCCGAACGTCACCATCCGGGTGCTGCCCGTTCGCGGCCGGGGTCCCGCCGGTCAGCGCCGGATCGTTCTCGGTGCTGCGAATCGCGCGCCACCCGGGCGCCCGACGTGGTCTACCTGGAGAACAAGACCCGGATCTTCTTCGTCGACGCCGAGGCCGAGGTGGACCGGTACGCCCGCGACTTCGAGCTGCTCACCGAGATGGCGCTGCCGCCGGAGGAGTCCGTCGAGTTCATCCGCGGCGCGATGGCGGACCTCGCCGCGGATCGGCGGTGAACTGAGCTACTCCTCGGTTGCCTCGTCCTGCGCCGGATGCTTCTTGAAGAGCTTGCGCACCAGGAACAGCGCGATGATGCCCAGCACGATCGGCACCACCCGCTTCAGGATCGGGGTCGCGGTCGCGGACAGCAGGTTCAGCTCGGCCGGGGCGTTCGCGGTCGCGCCGGCCGGTGCGCCGGACGTGGCGGCCCGGGCGTCGGGCGGCGCGACGTAGTCGGCGGCCACCTCGTCCGGGTTGACCACGTCGATCAACTCGGCGCCGCCGGACGTCCGGCCGGCCAGCTTGTTCGACACGCAGTCGGCGAACTGGCCGATCAGTTTGTTGCCGACATCGACCATCACGCCGCGGCCGAACTGGGCCGGTCGCCCGGTGAGCGACAGCGTGGTGACCAGGTCGACGGCGGTCCGGTTCGGGGCCAGCCCGGTCGCCGTTGCGGTCACCATCATCGCCGCGGTCGAGGTGGAGCCACCGGCGTTCCCGGTCGCCTCGATCCTCGCCCGGTGCCGGGTCTCGTCCTTCTCCACGATCTTGGCGGTGCCCTTGTAGGTCATCCGGATGGGGCCGAGCTTGATCTTGACCGAGCCGCTGAACTCGTCGCCGTCGACGTGATCGAGGATCGCGCCCGGGAAGCACGGTCCGACCTGCTCCATGTCCAGCAGGGTCACCCAGGCCTTCTCGACGCCGACCGGGACTTCGAACCGGTGCTCCAATTCCACAACTGACCTCCGGATGTCCGGCCGGGGCCATCGGGTCCGCCGGCAGAGCACTGATCGTATGCCGCGACGATCCGGCGCGCGCCCGGAACCGCCGACGCGGCGTCAACGCCGCAGGTCCCGACCATTGCACCTCCGAATGTCGGACCCGCCGGAGGTCGAGAAGACGATCGTTCCGTGCCACTATCGGAAGTAGCCGAACCGCACCGGGTGGTGCGACCCATTCACCCGCGCGCACGCGGTCGGTCGCATGGCGATCCGACCGTCACCGTCATCGCCGACGGGCACCTGGGTCTGATCAAGGCCTCGGGGCACCGCCGGTGCCGATCCCCGGCGATCCCGGGGCCGGCCCGACCGAGTGAGGAGTTCTCCATGGCAGGCGATGCACCCGTCACGCCCCACCAGGAATCGTCGAGGACGTACCAGCGGGATCCGTACCAGCCCACGACGGCAGTGGAAGCGGCGGCCCGCGGCGCGGCCGGCCTGCGCGGGGCCCCGACGCCGTCCGAGGTGATCGCCGGGCTGCGGGCCACCAGCAACGCCGAGGACCTGGTCCAGTTGCTGTCCCCGGAGGGCACGTTCACCCCGCGCGATGACTTCCCGATCGAGGTGACCGCCGAGCTGCTGCGCGGGCTGTACCGGGACATGGTGCTGGTCCGCCGGTTCGACCGGGAGGGCAACGCCCTGCAGCGGCAGGGGCAACTGAGCATCTGGGTGCCGCTGCTCGGTCAGGAGGCGGCCCAGATCGGCGCCGGCCGGGCGATGCGGCCGAATGACATGGCCTTTCCGTCCTACCGGGAGCACGGCGTCGCCTGGTGCCGCGGGATCGACCCGACCCTGCTGCTCGGCATCTTCCGCGGCACCGACCACTGCGGCTGGGACCCGAAGGCGACCCGGTTCAACAGCTACACGATCGTCATCGGCAATCAGGTGCTCAACGCGACCGGCTACGCGATGGGTCAGCGGTTCGACGGCGTCATCGGGTCGGTGGGGCGGTGACCGACGGTGCCGACTGGCGTCCGTCGGACACCAACGAGGCGACCATCGCGTTCTTCGGTGACGGCGCCACCAGCCAGGGCGACGTGCACGAGGGCATGGTCTTCGCGGCGGCGTTCGACGCGCCGGTGGTCTTCTACTGCCAGAACAACCAGTGGGCGATCTCCGAACCGGTGGCCAGGCAGTCGCGGGTGCCGCTGTGGGAACGCTCGACCGGCTACGGCTTTCCCGGTGTGCGGGTGGACGGCAACGACGTGCTGGCCTGCCTCGCGGTCACCCGGTGGGCGCTGGAGGAATGCCGGTCCGGCAACGGCCCGGTGATGGTCGAGGCCTTCACCTACCGGATGGACGCGCACACCACCTCGGACGACCCGACCCGGTACCGGATGGCCGCCGAGGAGGAGCACTGGAAGCTGCTCGACCCGATTCAGCGGGTCAAGGCCCACCTGTCCCGGCAGGGACTGGCCGATCAGGACTTCTTCGATCGAGGTGGCCGCCGAGGCCGACGCCCTGGCAGCCCGGTTCCGGGCGTACTGCGTCGCCATGGAAAAGCCACCGGCGGAGCGGATCTTCGCGAACGTCTACACCGAGCCGCACCACCAACTCGAGGCCCAGCAGCGGGAGTACCTCAAGTACCTCGTCCGGCTTTGCCGACGCCGGCCACTGCCGGCGGAGCGCACGCGATGACCGCGATCACCACGACCCTGGCCAAGGCGCTGAACACCGGCCTGCGCGTCGGCGATGGAGGACGACCCCAAGGTCATCGTGATGGGCGAGGACGTCGGCAAGCTCGGCGGCGTCTTCCGGGTCACCGACGGCCTGCAGAAGGACTTCGGCGACCACCGGGTGCTGGACACCCCGCTCGCCGAATCCGGGATCATCGGCACCGCAGTCGGTCTCGCGATGCGCGGCTACCGGCCGGTGACCGAGATCCAGTTCGACGGGTTCGTCTTTCCCGGCTTCGACCAGATCATCTCGCAGGTCGCGAAGATCACCTACCGGACCCAGGGTGCCTGGTCGATGCCGATGGTGATCCGGATCCCGTTCGGTGGCGGCATCGGCGCGGTCGAGCACCACGCCGAGTCGCCCGAATCGTTCTTCTGCCACATCGGCGGGCTGCGGGTGGTGGCCTGCTCGTCGGTGCAGGACGCCTACGACATGCTGCGCGCCGCGATCGCCTGCGACGACCCGGTGGTGTTCTTCGAGCCGAAGCGGCGGTACTGGGAGAAGGGCTCGCTGGACGCTGCAGCCGACGACGACGCCGCGGCCGGTCGGCCGCCGCGGTGCTTCAGCAGCGTCGTCCGCCGGCCGGGCACGGACGTCACGCTGGTGTCCTACGGACCCAGCATGCCGATCCTGATGGCCGCGGCGGACGCCGCGGCCACCGAGGGTCGATCGCTCGAGGTGATCGATCTGCGCAGCCTGTCGCCGCTGGACCTGGACCCGGTGATCGAATCCGTGCGCCGCACCGGCCGGCTGGTGGTCGTCTCCGAGGCGCCGCTGGAGTCGTCGATCACCGCCAACATCGCCGCCCGGGTGACCGAGGAGGCGTTCTACTCGCTGGCCGCGCCGGTGCTCCGGGTGGCCGGCTTCGACACGCCCTACCCGCCGAGCCGGCTGGAGGACGAGTACCTGCCCGACCTGGACAAGGTGCTCGACGCCGTCGACCGATCGCTGGCCTACTGAATGGCTACTCAGACGACGCCCAGGCTGCAGACGTTCGCGATGCCCGACGTCGGCGAGGGTCTGACCGAGGCCGAGGTGCTCAGCTGGCTGGTCGCGGTCGGCGACACCCTGACGGTCAACCAGATGATGGTCGAGATCGAGACCGCCAAGGCGGCCGTCGAACTGCCGTCGCCGTTCGCCGGCCGGGTGCACGAGCTGCTGGTCGAACCGGGTGTGACGGTCGAGGTCGGGACCCCGATCATCACCGATCGACACCGACCCGGACGCCGGCGAGCTGCCGGCGCGGCCGTCGCGCCGGACGGCGGCCAGCCGGAACGGCTCGTCCGCCGGCAACGGTGCCGCCGGCGACGGCGCTGGACGGCGCGAAGATCGGCGAGGTGGCCGCCGACGGCCGGATCGCCACCCTGGTCGGCTACACGTCGGCCGGCGCCGCCACCGTCCGTCGGCCGCGTCGAGGCACGGCGGTGCCGGCGCCTGCCGATCCTGCCGGGCCGGCTGCGCCGGCCTGCGCCCGCCGCTCACGCCGGCCGCCAACGCCCCGCTGGCCGCGCCGCCGGTGCGCAAGCTGGCCAAGGACCTGGGAATCGATCTCGGCTGCCGTGCCGGCCGCCCGTGCGGACGGCGTGATCAGCCGGGCCGACGTCGAAAAGGCAGCCGCCGCAGGCACTCTCGCGGCCCATCCGGCCGGTGCCGCCGAGCGACGACGCAGCGACCCGCGAGCAGCGCGATACCGGTCACCGGGATCCGCCGGGCGACGGCCGCCGCGATGGTGGCCAGCGCGTTCACCGCACCGCACGTCACCGAGTTCCTCACGGTCGACGTGACGCCGATGATGGAGCTGCGCGAGCGGCTCCGCGCCCGACCCGAATTCGCCGACCACAAGCTGACCCCGCTGGCGTTCGTCGCCCGCGCGGTCTGCCTGGCGGCGCGGCGCACCCCGGAGATCAACTCCAGCTTCGAGTCGGGCGGCGAGGCCGGGTCCGATGTCATCGTGGTGAAGCGCTACGTCAACCTCGGCATCGCGGCCGCCACCCCGCGTGGCCTGATCGTCCCGGTGATCCACGACGCCGACGCGCTGGACCTGGCCGGGTCTGGCGGCCGCGCTCCAGGAGCTGACCACGACCGCCCGGGACGGCCACACGACGCTCGAGCAGATGACCGGCGGCACCTTCACCATCACCAACGTCGGCGTCTTCGGCGTCGACACCGGCACTCCGATCATCAACCCGGGTCAGGCGGCGATTCTCGCGCTCGGCTCGATCAAGGACGCGCCGTGGGTGGTCGACGGTCAGCTCGCGGTCCGCAAGGTGTGTCAGCTCGCGCTGTCCTTCGACCACCGGGTGCTGGACGGTCAGCAGGGTTCGCAGTTCCTGGCCGACGTCGGTGCGCTGCTGTCGGACCCGGGGCTCGCGCTGGCGTTCTGACCGGAGCGGGTAGTCCGGCGGCTGACCCGGTTCAGCACGCACCGGCGGTGGCCTGTTCCGGTCTGGCAGAGCCGGAGAACCGCGCGCAAGATGGTCTGGGCGTGACCTGGTCCGTCAGCGGCACGTGCAGGATGGTCCCGGATGTCTGGCTTGGCGCCAGACGAGCAGGATCGAGCCGCAAAGGGGCGGTGCCTGATGGCCAAGACGGTGAAGATGCGCGGCTACAACAGCCTTTCGCAGTATCGGGCGGATGCCTGGAGCAGTCTGGAGGAGGCCAGCGAGCGGGTCTCCAACGCCGCGGCGGCCGGGCGTCCGCTGGACAAGCTGGTGCTGCGGGTCAACGAGTTGCTCGACCAGCTCGGGCCCATCGAGCGGTACTGGGCCTATCCCGGCCCGCTGGCCTACCAGCAGGGCCGGCGGCTGTTCGCGGCGGGCAAGTACACCCGGTTCGCGCGGGCGGTCGCCAGCCTGAACCGCGGGCTGGTCACCGACTCCTACCGCAACGGGCAGCCCTGGTCGGTGGCCGCCGCCATCCAGGAGCCGCTGGATCGGGACTCCGTGACGACCGCGCGAGCCGGTGAACCAGCGGCCGTATTTCGAGGTGCTGGTCGTCGAGGACATGACCGAGTCGCAGGAACGGGCGCTGCGCGAGGAGCTGCGCAAATGGCGTCGGCCCGACGACGAGTTCATCTACGAGATCGTCGTCGTGCCCAGCTACGAGGACGCGCTGATCGCCGCGCGGATCAACTTCAACCTGCAGGCCTGCGTCATCAAGCGGCGGTTCGCCCACCATTCCGGTCGGGACCTGTCCGCCCTCGAGCACTTCGTCGACGACCACTCGCCCGACGATCTGATGGAGCAGCCGGCGGACACCCGGGCGGAAATGCTGGGCCAGGCCATCGCCGCGATCCGGCCGGAACTCGACCTGTACATGATGACCGAGATCTCCCTGGAGGACGTCGCCGGCTGGCTGAGCCATCACTTCCGGCGGATCTTCCACTCCCGGGAGGGCACCCTGGAACTGCACCTGAGCCTGCTGGCCGGCGTCGGCGAACGGTACGAGGCGCCGTTCTTCAGCGCCCTCAAGCAGTACAGCCACCGGCCGACCGGGGTGTTCCACGCGCTGCCGATCTCCCAGGGCAAGTCGATCGTGAACTCGCACTGGATCAAGGACATGATCGGCTTCTACGGCCTGGACATCTTCCTGGCCGAGACCTCCGCCACCTGCGGCGGCCTGGATTCGCTGCTGGAACCCACCGGGCCGCTGCGGGACGCGCAGGACCTGGCCGCCGAGACCTTCGGCTCCCGGCAGACCTACTTCGCCACCAACGGCACCTCGACCGCGAACAAGATCGTCTCGCAGGCGCTCGTGCAGCCCGGCGACATCGTGCTGGTGGACCGCAACTGCCACCAGTCACACCACTACGGGCTGATGCTGTCCGGTGCGCACGTGATCTACCTGGACGCCTACCGGCTCAGCGAGTTCTCGATGTACGGGGCGGTGCCGCTGCGCAGCATCAAGGCCCAGCTGCTGGCGTTGCGCCGGGCCGGCAAGCTGGACCGGGTCAAGATGCTGATGCTGACGAACTGCACGTTCGACGGCATGGTCTACGACACCGAACGCGTCATGCAGGAGTGCCTGGCGATCAAGCCGGACCTGGTGTTCCTCTGGGACGAGGCGTGGTTCGCCTTCGCCAGGTTCCATCCGATCTACCGGCCGCGGACGGCCATGCACTCGGCGAACGCGTTGCTGGAGAAGCTGCGCAACCCGGAGTACCGGCAGTTGTACGCGACCTGGATCGAGGAGCTGCGGGACACCTCGGACGAGGCGATGCTGGACACCCGGCTGATCCCGGATCCGGCCCGGGCCAGGGTGCGGGTGTACGCGACGCAGTCGACGCACAAGACGCTCACCTCGCTGCGTCAGGGATCGATGATCCACGTCTTCGACCAGGACTTCGGGCAGAAGGTGGAGGAGAACTTCCACGAGGCGTACATGGCGCATACCTCGACGTCTCCCAATTACCAGATCCTGGCCTCGCTCGACCTCGGCCGCCGGCAGGCGGCGCTCGAGGGTTTCGAGCTGGTGCAGAAGCAGGTCGAGTACTCGATGCGGCTGCGCGACGCCGTGGACAACCATCCGCTGCTGCGCAAGTACATGCGCTGCCTGACCACCACCGACCTGATTCCGACGGAGTTCCGGCCGTCCGGCATCGGCCAGCCGTTGCGTTCCGGCCTGAAGAACATGCAGACCGCTTGGGCGAACGACGAATTCGCGCTCGACCCGTGCCGGGTGACGATCTACATCGGCGCGACGGGCATCGACGGCGACACCTTCAAGCGGATCCACCTGATGGATCAGCACGGCGTGCAGATCAACAAGACCTCCCGCAACAGCGTGCTGTTCATGACGAACATCGGCACCACCCGGAGCAGCGTCGCCTACCTGATCGAGGTACTGGTCAAGATCGCCAGGGAGCTGGAGGAGAAGCACTCCGAGATGAGCCTGAACGAGCGGGCGCTGCACGAGAGCGCCGTGCTCCGGCTGACCAACCCGTCGGCGCCGCTGCCGGACTTCAGCTCGTTCCACGCGGCGTTCCGCTCCGATCCGTCCGCTGTCGGTGAGGACACCCCGGAGGGTGACGTTCGGCGCGCGTTCTTCCTGGCCTATGACGACAGCCTGTGCGAGTACCTGATGCCGGAGCTGATCCTGGAGAAGCTGGACGCCGGGCAGGAGGTGGTGTCGGCGACGTTCGTCACGCCGTACCCGCCCGGGTTCCCGGTGCTGGTGCCCGGCCAGACGTTCAGCCGGCAGATCCTGCAGTACATGGGCAGCCTGGACACCTCCGAGGTGCACGGCCTGCGCGCCGACCGCGGCTACCGGGTCTACACCGACAAGGCACTGGAGATCGCGCAGGCGGCCAGAACCCCCTGAGGCCCATTGCCAAAGGTCCCGGAATGGCGACTCGATCCGGGTGACCCGCCTGCCTGGCGGATGGCGATTCTGGCGTGGTTTCGTGGCTCGACCGGCTGATCTCCGGCGTGTGAGGCGTCTCACCGGCGAATCGGGCATACAAATGGGCTCTGGCGCGTCATACATGGTGCGGTGAGAAAAGCACCGTCACACCAGCACCACCATCAGTGCCCAAGGAAGGGAACCATCATGAGCAGGATCGGAACAGTAGTCAGGAATCGTCGGGACAGTGCGCGGACGCGGCGTGCGGTGAGCCGGGCCATCGATCACGCAGCGACCCCTGCGGTGCGGAACGAATTGCTTGCGATGGCGCAGATGCAGGGCCTGCCACTGCGTTGAAACCGACTCCGACGGCCGAGCGCCGTCGGGTCGCTTGTCTTGGTAACGATTGGGTATCAGTAGGCCGAGACGAGGATTTCGCCGCCCAAAGTTGTAACGCCCACAGGGCAAGAGTCGATATGCTCATTGACCCCGGACAGCTGCCGGACCCCCGACCTGGCAGCCGTCCGGGGTCTCTTATTTTTCGGGCCAACGGTTAGGCTCGGCCGATGTCCGAAGCCCCGCTGGCCATCCAGATGTTGCACGACCGGATCCTGATCAAGGTCGCCGGCGGAGCCGGCGAGCGCAAGACCAGGGCGGGCATCCTGATCCCGGCGACCGCAGAGGTCGCCAAGCGGCTGGTGTGGGGCGAGGTGGCCGGAGTCGGTCAGCACGTTCGCTCGGTCAAGCTCGGCGAGCAGGTGCTGTTCAGTCCCGAAGACCAGTACGAGGTCGAGGTGGCCGGCGAAA
The DNA here is from genome assembly GCA_963695045.1 of uncultured Actinomycetota bacterium. Lineage (GTDB taxonomy): Bacteria > Actinomycetota > Actinomycetes > Mycobacteriales > Nakamurellaceae > Nakamurella. The sequence goes on along the minus strand of CAVOFW010000006.1, from coordinate 1,323,472 downwards.
CCTACCTGGTGCTGCGTGAACGCGACCTGCAAGCGGTGGCCAGTGAACGGGCCCGCGGTGGCACGGGGCTTTACTTGTAGAAGACGTACTGGTCCGCGACCCGGGCACCGACGGAGCCGCCACGCAACGCCGCTGCAGAGGAGTGCCGACATGGACACCTACGACATGATCGTCATCGGGTCCGGCCCGGCCGGCCAGAAGGCCGCGATCGCCGCCGCCAAGCTGGGCCGCCGGGCGGCCATCGTCGAACGCTGGGACATGGTCGGCGGGGTCTGCATCAACACCGGCACCATCCCGTCCAAGACGCTGCGGGAAGCGGTGCTGTACCTGACCGGACTGACCCAGCGCGAGCTCTACGGCCAGTCGTACCGGGTCAAGGACGACATCACGGTCACCGACCTGTCCGCCCGCACCCAGCACGTGGTGGGCCGGGAGATCGACGTCATCCGTAACCAGCTGTCCCGCAACCACGTCACCCTGGTGGTCGGCACCGCCCAGTTCGTCGATCCGCACACCCTGGTGGTGGTCAACGATGCAGGTAATCACGTCGAGATCGCGGCCGAGAAGATCGTCGTCGCGGTCGGCACCAAGCCGGCACGGCCCGACACGGTGGACTTCGACGGCGCCACCATCGTCGACTCCGACCAGATCCTGGGCCTGGACAAGGTGCCGTCCTCGATGGTGGTGGTCGGCGCCGGGCGTGATCGGCATCGAATACGCGTCGATGTTCGCCGCCCTCGGCACCAAGGTCACCGTCGTCGAGCGCCGATCGTCGATGCTCGACTTCTGCGACAAGGAGATCGTCGAGGCGCTGCAGTATCAGTTGCGCGATCTGGCGGTCACGTTCCGCTTCTCCGAGACGGTCCGCGAGGTGCAGAAGCATCCGGCCGGCACGCTGACCATCCTGGAGTCCGGCAAGAAGATCCCGGCCGACACCGTGCTCTACTCGGCGGGCCGGCAGGGCGTCACCGACGAACTGAACATCGCCGCCGCCGGGGTCGCCGCGAGCAACCGCGGCCGGGTCGAGGTCAACGACCACTTCCAGACCGAGGTCGACCACATCTACGCCGTCGGCGACGTCATCGGCTTCCCGGCGCTGGCCGCCACCGCCATGGAGCAGGGCCGCCGCGCCACCTACCACGCGTTCGGCGAACCGGTCGGCAACAAGCTCGGCGACCTGCAGCCCATCGGCATCTACACCATCCCGGAGATCAGCTACGTCGGGCGCACCGAGGAGGAACTGACCAGGGAGAACGTCCCGTTCGAGGTCGGGATCTCCAGGTACCGCGAACTGGCGCGCGGCGCGATCCTGGGCGACTCCGGTGGCATGCTGAAGATCCTGGTGCACGCCGAATCGCGAGAACTGTTGGGCGTGCACGTGTTCGGCACCAACGCCACCGAGCTCGTGCACATCGGCCAGACCGTGATGGGCTGCGGCGGCACCGTCGACTACCTGGTCGACGCGGTGTTCAACTACCCGACGCTCGCCGAGTCGTACAAGGTCGCCGCGCTCGACGCGGTGAACAAGATGCGCGCGATCGCGAAGGTCACCCAGACCGGCATCTACCACCCCCTGCCGGAATAGGCGCCACCAGGACCAGGCACTGCCGGACAGGACCGGCCAACGCCGCGGACACTCCGGCCTCCGCCCGTGGCACTCCCCGAGCGGCGATTACTCAAGGTCATGGCTACTGCCATCGTGTGAACAATGCGTCACCAAAGGCGGAGTCGCGAGTCAATGGTTGTCCCGCAACGTCGCGATTGCGACAGCATTGGAGGACGCGCGTTGGGCCGAACGGAGCTTGCAGCATCGTTCGCCGAGGCGTCGTGCAGAGAGGACGCGCGATGAGCCCCGAACCAGCAATTTTGAGCCCCCGGAATCGATCGGAGCCAACCGGCTGGCGGCGCCGTCCGCGCCGGAGAGGCGCGCGCCCGGGAGGACCCGAGCCGAGACGTCGCCACCCCAACCGCGCTCCGGGTGGCTTCGTCCGTCGGTGATCATCACCGGTGCTGGCCTTCCTGGCCCTTGTGCTCGGCGGTTACGCCGTCACCGAGGTCGCCGGCAGCGACTCCACCGCCGCGTCGTATGTGAACCAACTCGGGCAGCTCGCGGCCGCCGTCATCGCCACCGCGGCGTCCTGCGTCGCCGATCACCCGGCATGCCGGCCGGCACCGACGGTCGTGGATCCTGGTGGCCCTGGCCTGCGGTTCGTGGTCCGTCGGGCAGCTCTACTGGTGCTACGTCGTGCTGCTGCAGGGCGACGAGGTCGCGCAGGTGTCCATCGCGGACCTGTTCTTCCTGGCCTTCACCGCGCTGATGGCCGGCGCGGTCTGGCCGTCCGAGGGCCGCAAGACCGACCGGCTCAAGACGTCTGCTCGACGCCTTCATCATCGGCATGTCGCTGTTCGTGATCAGCTGGGCCACATCGATCCACGACGTGGCAGCGACGCTTGTCCTCCGACACCGATGTGCTCGGCCTGCTGATCAACCTGGCCTACCCGTGCGGTGACATCGTGGTGCTGACCCTGGTGTTGCTCAGCGCGAGCCGGACGGGGCGGTCGCCGCTCGAGCCTGACGGCGGTCGCCATCGCGATGGCGTTGATCGCGATCTCCGATGGCTTCTACGCCTACATCGCCGCCTCCGGCGACTTCGACTCGGGATCGGTGACGGGGCTCGGCTGGATCGCCGGCTTCGGGCTCATCGCCTGCGCGGCGCTGGCCAGCGGGCAGCGGCGCGGGCGCAGGGTCGGCGACGAGGGCAGGCTGATCGAGGACAGCAGGGACCGGACCCTGCGCCAGCGCACCGCCAGCATCCTGCCCTATCTGCCGTTGTTCGTGGCGCTGGTCGTGGTGGGCGGCGAGCGCCTGACGCAGGCAGCGGACCGGGTGACCGCGCTGCTGGTGATCGTGATCTTCATCGTGGTACTCGTCCGGCAGTACCTGACGATCAGGGAGAACGTGGCGTTGACCCGGATCCTGGAGAACCGGGAGCTGGAGCTGCAGCGGCAGGCCTTCCAGGACCAGTTGACCGGACTGCCCAACCGGGCGTTGTTCAAGGATCGCGCCACGCACGCGCTGGAGCAGCATCGGCGGAGCCTGCGCCCGCTGTCCCTGCTGTTCGTCGACCTGGACGACTTCAAGGTCGTCAACGACACCCTCGGTCATCCGGTCGGTGACGAATTGGTGATCCGGGTGGCCGAACGGCTGCGCGGGGCGATCCGCGCCGGCGACACGGTCGCCCGTTTCGGCGGGGACGAGTTCGCGGTCCTGGTCGAGGACGACGGTGACGCCATCCACGTCGGAACCCGGGTGGTCGAGTCGCTGCGGATGCCCTTCATGCTCAGCGGTGAGCAGCTCTCGATCGGCGCGAGCGTCGGCATCTGCCGAGGTGCCGCCCGAGCAGCAGACCCCCGACCTGGACGAGTTGTTCTCCCGCGCCGACATCGCGATGTACGCGGCCAAGCGGGCCGGCAAGGGACAGATCGCGATCTACGACCCGTCGATGGTGATTCCGGAGGCCGCCGATCTGCGGTACCGCCCGTTGTTGATCGACGCGGTCAAGGAGGGCGCCATCGAATGCGTCTTCCAGCCGGTCATCGACCTCGACTCCGGCCGGGTGCATTCGATGGAGGCGTTGGCCCGGTGGCGCGTCGACGGCGACGTCGTCGCACCGGACTACTTCATCAACCTCGCCGGCCGGCTGGGGCTGCTCCCGGCGCTGACCGATCTGATGCTGGAGAAGGCCTGCGGCCAACTCGCCGACTGGTCGGTCCGGTACGGCCGCGACGATCTCCAGGTCGGCGTGAACGTGCCGGCCGGACTGATGACCGATCGCGAATTCCCGCGTCGGGTGGCGGCGGCCCTGCAGCGGCACGGGTTGGCGACGAACCGTCTGCTGCTCGAGATCACCGAGGAGGCGCTGCTCGGCGAGATGGCCGTGGCCCAGCAGGTCGCGGACCGGTTGCGGCTGATGGGTGTTCACCTGTGGCTGGATGACTTCGGGACGGGCTACTCCTCGCTGCTCAGCCTGCGGCAGATCTCCCTGCAGGCGGTCAAGATCGACATCGCGTTCGTGGCGAACATCCACACCGATCCCTCCGCCGAGCAATTCCTGCGGGCCCTGCTCGCGCTGGGCCGGGACCTCGGCCTGCTCGTCACGGCCGAGGGCGTCGAGGTCCCCGAGCAGGCAGAGATCCTGCGCGCCTTGGGTTGTCAGTTCGCGCAGGGCTACCTTTACGCGCGCCCGGCGCCCGCCGCCGAGGTGGAACACCTGCTCGGCCCGGCGGCCCGGACGGACCGCGGCAGGCACCGCAGCACAGCGCGTGACGATGAGACGCTGATCTCACCCACCGAAAGGGGAACAGCAACGACCGTCGCGGTGTTGTAGCAGGTGGCCGGCCCTGGATGCGATGGTGTGCCTGATTGAATGTGATCAGCCTGCCGACAGACGGTGCGCCTTGCGCGCGCGGCAGTCGAGCTTGGGCGATGCGGGAGGTTCGATTCCTCCCGACGGCACTCATTTTGTCGTCGATTCGGCGGCGCCCGGTGCGCGTGACCCCAGGCGCGGGCCAGCGACACCGCGTGCCGCCAGCTGGCCAGTTCCGAGTCCCTGCGGATCGGGTCGATCCGCGGCCGCCATTCACCGGCCCGCTGCCAGTGCCGGCGCAGCACCCGCCGGTCCGGCCAGTAGCCAACGGCCAGTCCGGCGGCGTAGGCCGCGCCCAGCGCGACCGTCTCGGCCATCATCGGCCGCACCACCGGGATGTCGAGCGCGTCGGCCACCAGCTGCATGAGCAGGTTGTCGCCCGTCATCCCGCCGTCCACCGCCAGCGACTGCGCCGGCACCCCGGCGTCGGCATTCATCGCGTCCAGCACGTCCCGGGTCTGCCAGGCGGTCGCCTCCAACACGGCGCGCGCGATGTGCGCCTTGGTGACGAATGCGGTCAGCCCGACCAAGATGCCCTGCGCCGTGCTGTCCCAGTACGGCGCGAACAGACCCGAGAACGCGGGAACCAGGTAGCAGCCGCCATTGTCGGGCACGCTGGCGGCCAGCGTCTCGATCTCGGCCGGTGATCGGATCAATCCCAGGTTGTCCCGGCACCACTGCACGAGACCGCCGGCGACGGCCACCGAACCCTCCAGTGCGTAGACGGCCGGCTCGCCGTCCACCTTGTGCGCGACCGTGGTGATCAGGCCGTGCCGGGATCGGACGATCTCGGTGCCGGTGTTGAGCAGCAGGAAGCTGCCGGTCCCGAAGGTGCACTTCGCCTCGCCGGCCTCGAAGGCGGTCTGCCCGAACAATGACGCCTGCTGATCGCCGATCACCGCGCCGATCGGGATGCCGGGCACCGGATCACGGGTGACCGACAGCTGCCCGATGCTGGGCCGGATCTCCGGCAGCATCGCGCGCGGAATTCCGAACGCGGACAACAGCTCCGGGTCCCATTCCAGGGTTTCCAGGTTCATCAGCATCGTCCGGCTGGCGTTGGTGACGTCGGTGACGTGCAGACCCGGTGCCCAGTCATCGGTCGAGCCGCCGGACCGGCGGCCGCCGGCGCCGCCGGTCAGGTTCCAGGTGATCCAGCTGTCCATCGTGCCGAACAGCAGCTCGCCCCGCTCCGCGGCCGGCCGCAGCGACGGATCGTGATCCAGCAGCCAGCGCAGCTTCGGGCCCGAGAAGTACGTGGCCATCGGCAAACCGGTGCGCGCCATCAGGTCGGCACCGTCGATCTGCTGCGCCAGCCGGGTCAGCAGGCCGCTCGTTCTGGTGTCCTGCCAGACGATGGCGCGGCCGATCGGCACCCCGGTCCTGCGGTTCCAGACCACCGTCGTCTCGCGCTGGTTCGTCACCCCGAGGGCGACCACCTGCAGCGGGTTCGACACCCGCGTCGGCGAGCGCCTGCGGCACGACCTTCTTGACGATGGACCAGATCTCGGCGGCGTCGTGTTCCACCCAGCCGGGCCTGGGGAAGTACTGGTGGTGTTCGCGCTGGGCGATCGAGACCATTCGACCCTGCCGGTCGAACAACATGCAGCGGGTCGACGTCGTGCCCTGATCGAGCGCGGCGACATATTTCTCGCTCACCAGTCACGCCCGTGGCCGAGCTCGCGGGAGATGGACCGGCCGGCCCGCATGACGTGGGTGACCAGCGCGGTCCGCGGCCGGCAGTCGCTCGTCGCAGACCCGGTCGACCGAACCCTCGATGCCGACCACCGCAACCACGTATCCGCCGCGGTCGCGGATCGGTGCCGCGATCCCGCCCACCTCGGCCTCGACCTCGCCGACCGAGCCGGCCCAGCCCAGGTCGCGGATCTCGGCCAGTTGGCGCTGCAGCTCGGCCCGGTCGGTGATGGTCCGGCTGGTCAGCGCGGGCAGCGGGTGCTCGGCCACGCTGCGCATCGCGCCGGGGTCGAACGCGAGCAGCACCTTGCCCAGTGCGCTGGCATGCAACGGCACCACCGAACCGGTGACCAGCACCTGCGTCCCGCCGTCGGCGCGGAAGACATGATGGGCGACCTCTGCCCGGCCGGCGTGGAAGGCCGCCACCCGGGCCGATTCGCCGGTTCGGGCGGCCAGCGCGTCGGTCCAGTTCAGGGCCTTGGATCGCAATTCGTTCTGATCCAGCTTGGTCCAGCCGAGCCGGAAGACCTCGGTGGCCACCCGGTACGGGCCGCCCGCCTGGTCCTGTTCGACGAATCCGACATCCTCCAGGGTGCGCAGGATGCCGTGCACGGTGCCCTTGGCCAGGTCGAGCGCGGAAGCGATCTGGGCGAGGCCGATCGGTTCGTCCTCCTCGGCGAGCAGTCGCAGGATCGCGGCGGCGCGTTCCACCGACTGCACGCTTCCCGGCACGGCGTCAGGCTACCGCTGCCGGGTGGCCGGGCCGGCGGCCAGGTTGACCGACCGTTCGGCAATGTCGAACGATCGGTGTTGTGATGGGTCTCGATCGGTGGGTACGGTCGCGACCCGATGGGCACTGGGCCATGATGGGTATCGACTGCGAGGAGGCGGTGAGATGCGGGTTCGGCGTGATCGAATTCTCGTCCATTTCACCGACCGCTTTCCTACCCGTCCATCCGCAGCATCGCGACGCGGGCGACGCCGCACACCGGCGAATCTGCCCTATCCCATCCCCATGAGTGAGGATCATCGATGACGACAACCGAGCCGAGACCGACCGGAACCCGAAAGCGGGAGCCGGATCGGAACCTGGCCGTAGAGCTGATCCGGGCCACCGAGGCGGCGGCCATGGCCTCGGCCCGCTATCTCGGCCGCGGCGACAAGAACCAGGTCGACGCCGCCGCGGTCGACGCCATGCGCCCGGTGCTCGGCACGGTGGCGATGCGCGGGGTTGTGGTGATCGGCGAGGGCGAGAAGGACGACGCCCCGATGTTGTACAACGGCGAGCAGGTCGGCGACGGGTCCGGCCCCGAGGTGGACATCGCGGTCGACCCGGTCGACGGGACGACCCTGGCCGCCAAGGTGCTGCCGGACGCGATCAGCGTGGTGGCCCTGGCCGAGCGCGGGAAGATGTTCGATCCTGGACCGTGCTTCTACATGCGCAAGACCGTGGTGCCGCCGGCCGCGGCGGACGCCGTCGATCCCGAGGCGCCCGGTCGGCGACATGATCGCCAAGGTCTCCAAGGCACTGGGCCGCCGGCACCGACGACCTGACGGTCGCCGTGCTGGACCGGCCGCGGCACACCCACCTGGTCGAAGCGATCCGCGCCACCGGCGCGATGATCAGGTTCCTGCCGGACGGCGACGTGGCCGGCGCGATCATGGCCGCCTCCGAGGGGCAGATCGACACCGGTGTCGATCTGTTGCTGGGCACCGGCGGCACCCCGGAAGGGGTGATCGCGGCCGCGGCCCTGCGCTGTCTGGGCGGCTCGATCTTCGCCCGGCTCGCGCCGCGCAACGACGAAGAGCGATCGGAGGCCGTCAATCTCGGCTACGACCTGGACAAGATCCTGACCACGAGCGACCTGTGCGGCGGCGAGGACATCTTCTTCGCCGCAACGGGTGTCACGGACGGTGCGCTGCTCAAGGGGGTTCGGTTCAGTCCACGAAGGATCACCACCCACTCGCTGTCGATGCGCGCGAGATCCGGCACCCTGCGCTTCATCGAGACCTACCACGATCCGGACCGGTCCACCCTGGTCCCGAACACGCGTAGCTGAGGCAGTCCGAACCACCAGCACCAACGGCGATCGCCCTCGGGCGGACAGACATTTCCAGACTTGCGATATCCACCAAGCGGCAGGAGTACCACGCATGAGCTTTACCACGACGGCGTTGAATCCGAAGAGTCGGCAGCAGGCCCTGGACGACATGGCGGCCACCGAACTCGATGTGCTGGTGATCGGGGCCGGCGTCGTCGGCGCCGGTTCGGCGCTGGACGCGGCGAGCCGCGGTCTCACGGTTGGCCTGGTCGAGGCGCGGGACCTGGCCGCCGGCACGTCCAGCCGCTCGTCGAAGCTGGTGCACGGCGGACTGCGGTACCTCAAACAGCTGAATTTCTCCCTGGTCTTCGAGGCGCTGCGGGAGCGTTCGCTGATTCTCGACACGCTCTGCCCGCACCTGGCCCGTCCGGTGGAATTCATCTACCCGTTGGAGCGCAAGGGAATCGACCGTGGCTATGTCGGTCTCGGCATCGGCGTGTACGACGTGCTGGGGGCCGGCAAGGGAGTGCCGTCCCATCACAAGCACATGAGCAAGAAAAAGACCCTGGAGAGCTTCCCGGACGGCAAGAAGGGCCATATCCAGGGCGCCATCAAGTTCTACGAGGGTCAGCTGGACGACGCCCGGCACACCATGATGATCGCCAGGACCGCGGCGGCCTACGGCGCGCACGTCGCGACCAGCGCCCGGGTGGTCGGCCTGCTGCGCAACGGGGACCGGGTGGTCGGGGCGACCGTTCGAGACCTGGAGAGCGGCAAGGAATACGAGATCCGGGCGAAGCGAACCATCAACGCGACCGGGGTGTGGACCGACGACATCCAGAAGATGATCGGCGGCAAGGGACAGTTCCGGGTGCAGGCGTCCAAGGGCGTGCACATCGTCATTCCCGCGCGACCGGATCAAGTCGAAGACCGGGCTGATCACCGAGACCGAGAAGAGCCTGCTGTTCATCATCCCGTGCCCGTGGAGCGAAGACTTCTGGGTGATCGGAACCACCGACACCCCTTGGAGTCTCGACCTGGCGCACCCGGCGGCCAGCCGGTCCGACATCGACTACATCCTCGAGCACGCCAATGCCCTGCTGGAGAAGCCGATCACCCGGGACGACGTCGTCGGTGTCTACGCGGGCCTGCGGCCACTGCTGGCCGGTGAATCCGACCAGACCAGCAAGCTCTCCCGCGAACACGCCGTTGTCTCACCGGTGCCCGGCCTGGTCATCGTCGCCGGCGGCAAGTACACGACCTACCGGGTGATGGCCGAGGACGCCGTCAACGAGGCGGTCAAGGATCTGCCCGGCACCATCGAGAAGTCCTCCACCGACAAGGTTCCGCTGATCGGCGCGGAGGGCTACAAGCCGTTGTGGACCACCAGGGCGAACCTGGCGTCCCGCACCGGCCTCGACCTGCCACGGATCGAGCACCTGCTCGGCCGGTACGGCAGCGCGATCCACGAATTGCTCGACCTGATCGAGGCGGAACCGGAACTCGCGCAGCCACTGTCGACGGCGCCGAAATACCTGAAGGTGGAGGCGAAGTACGCGGTGACCCACGAGGGGGCACTGCACCTGGACGACATCCTGGCCCGGCGGACCAGGATCTCGATCGACACCTGGGATCGCGGTGAGGCCGCGGCCCAGGAGGTGGCCGATCTGGTGGCGCCGATTCTCGGCTGGGACGCGGCCGCGGTTGCCGGCGAGGTCGAGCACTACCGGTCCCGGGTCGCGGCCGAACGGGAGTCGCAGCAGATGCCCGACGACCAAACCGCTGACGCCGCACGCCTCGGCGCCGCCGATGTTCGGGTTGGTGCGGGCTGACGTTCACGGCGGAGTCACTGGATCAGGTTAGACCTTGATCACATTGCCGTAACTCTCCGACGATTGCCGTGACCCAGGTCACGTTTAGGCGTAGGTTTCCACAGGGTTGCTTCAAGATCACCACCGTATTTCAGGCACCGGCGCCGGCGCCGGGCCGCTCTCTGCTAGGAGGCCACAGTTGGCAGTATTGGATGTCTCGAATGGGACGATCTTCGTCTCCGAAGTCACGGGCACGGCGATGCTGTTGCTCCTGGGTTGCGGCGTCGTCGCCACGGCCATTCTCAAGGGCAGCAAGGGTGAGGGCGGCGGCTGGCTGCTGATCAACTTCGGGTGGGGCCTCGCCGTCTTCGCGGGCGTATACGTCGCCTTCCGAAGCGGTGCCCATCTGAACCCGGCGGTCACCCTCGCTCAGTGGATCGTCGGGAACATCACGTTCAGCCAGTCCCTGGTCTACTACGCGGCTGAACTGGTCGGCGCGTTCATCGGTGCCGTCATAGCGCTGGCTGGCGTTCAAGGACCACTTCGACGCCGAGGAGGACCCCGGCAAGAAGCTGGCCGTCTTCTCCACCGGTCCGGCGATCCGCAGCTACGCCTGGAACATCGTCACCGAGGTCATCGGCACCTTCGTGCTGATCTTCGTCATCCTGATGTCCGGCCGGCAGCCCATCGGGCCTCGGGCCGCTGTTCGTGGCGCTGTTGGTCGTCGGTATCGGTGCCTCGCTCGGTGGTCCGACCGGGTACGCGATCAACCCGGCCCGCGACCTCATGCCGCGTATCGCGCACGCCATCCTGCCGATCAAGGGCAAGGGTGGCTCGGACTGGAGCTACGCCTGGGTGCCGGTTGTCGGCCCGATGATCGGTGGCGCCATTGGCGCCTGGGTGTTCCTGGCTCTTGGCGGGTTCAGCATGTTCCCCGTCACCTGAGCCGGGCTGGCGTCAGGACGAGCGATGGCCGCGGCCGAAGTCGTTGCCACGCAACGCCGGGCCGTCGACTGGGTCAGCGACGGCCACCTGATCCGTGGCGCACGCGCCGAGTTCGAATAGTCAATCAGTAACCGGAAGTCCGTAACCATGAAGCAGCGACGAAAGGGATGTAAGCGCAGATGAGTGAAAAGTTCGTAGCCGCGATCGATCAGGGAACCACGTCGACCCGCTGTATGGTCTTCAACCACGAGGGACGGGTCGTCTCGGTCGATCAGCGGGAGCACGAACAGATCTTCCCCAAGGCCGGATGGGTCGAGCACAACGCGATCGAGATCTGGGAGAACACCAGGGCTGTCGCGGCGGCCGCGCTCGGCAAGGTCGACCTGACCGAAAAGGACATCGCCGCGGTCGGCATCACCAATCAGCGGGAGACCGCCCTGGTCTGGGACCGGACCACCGGCCAGCCGATCTACAACGCGATCGTCTGGCAGGACACCCGCACCGATCAGATCGTGCACGACCTCGGTGATCTCGGCGGTGGGGCAGACCGGTACAAGGCAAAGGTCGGCCTGCCGCTGGCCACCTACTTCTCCGGCCCCAAGGTCAAGTGGATCCTCGACAACGTCGAGGGCGCACGGGAAAAGGCCGAGGCCGGCGATCTGGTGTTCGGCAACATGGACACCTGGACGATCTGGAACATGACCGGCGGCGTCGACGGCGGACTGCACATCACCGAGCCGACGAACGCCTCCCGCACCATGCTGATGGATCTGAAGACCCTGAGCTGGGACGCCGATATCGCCAAGGACATGGGCATCCCGCTGTCGATGCTGCCGGAGATCCGGTCCTCGTCCGAGGTCTACGGCAACGGCCGGGAGAAGGGCTCGTTCGCCGGCGTGCCGATCGCCGGCATCCTGGGTGACCAGCAGGCCGCGACCTTCGGCCAGGCGTGCCTGTCGCCGGGCGAGGCCAAGAACACCTACGGCACCGGCAACTTCATGCTGATCAACACCGGCACCGAGGTGGTCCCGTCGAAGAACGGCCTGCTGACCACGGTCTGCTACAAGATCGGCGACCAGGCCACCGTGTACGCCCTCGAGGGCTCGATCGCGGTGTCCGGCTCGCTGGTGCAGTGGGTGCGGGACAACCTGGGTCTGATCGGCTCGGCGCCGGAGATCGAGACGCTGGCCGCCACCGTCGAGGACAACGGCGGCTGCTACTTCGTGCCGGCCTTCTCGGGGCTGTTCGCGCCGTACTGGCGGGACGACGCCCGCGGCGCGATCGTCGGGCTGACCCGGTACGTCAACAAGGGTCACATCGCCCGGGCCGTGCTGGAGGCCACCGCGTTCCAGACCAAGGAGGTGCTGGACGCGATGAACGCCGACTCCGGCGTCGACCTGACGGCGCTCAAGGTCGACGGCGGCATGGTCGTCAACGAGACCCTGATGCAGTTCCAGGCCGACATTCTCGGTGTTCCGGTGATCCGTCCGGTGGTGGCCGAGACCACCGCGCTCGGTGCCGCCTACGCCGCCGGCCTGGCCGTCGGCTTCTGGGAGACCGAGGACGACATCCGCACCAACTGGGCCGAGTCCAAGCGGTGGGAGCCGCAGATGGACGAGGCCACCAGGGCGAAGCTGTACGCGAAGTGGAAGAAGGCCGTCACCAAGACCTTCGACTGGGTGGACAGTAACGACTGATCCTGGCGGGGTCACGACTGATCCTGGCGGGGTCACGACTGATCTGCGGGGCGAGTCTGATCCGCGCAGGCATTCTGGGACACCCGGGTATCTGACGCGAAAGCGTTGGGCCCGGGTGTTCCGTGATCTGTCGACGGCTGCGCTGCGGCGTCCGCTACCGAACTCACGGTCGGCGATATCCCTGGCGCGCGGCCAGCACCGCGTCCAGCATGGCCGGGGTCAGCCGGCCGGTGAAGGTGTTCTGCTGGCTGACGTGGTAGCAGCCGAGGACGGTCAGCCGCCGGCCGTCGGGGTGGTCGCAGCACGAACCTCGGCGCCGTGGCCGAATGACGGCCGCGGCCGCGGAATGCTCCAGCCGCCCTCGCCAAGCGCCCGGAGCAGCGCCAGCCAGCCGATGGCGCCGAGCGTGACGACCACCCGAACCGTCGGCGCCAGCAACTCGCAGTTCGCGGTCGAGATAGGCCGAGCAGGTGCGCAGCTCGTCCGGGGTCGGCTTGTTCGCCGGCGGGGCGCAGTGCACCGGTGCGGTGATCCGCAGGTCGGTCAGCGCCAGGCCGTCGCCGATGTGCTGTGAGGTCGGCTGGGAGGCAAAGCCGGTGCGGTGCAGCGCGGCGTACAGCACGTCACCGCTGCGGTCCCCGGTGAACATCCGCCCGGTGCGGTTGGCGCCGTGCGCGGCGGGCGCCAACCCGACGATCAGCACCCGGGCGTCGTCGGGCCCGAATCCCGGAACCCCGCGGCCCCAGTAGGTCTCGTCCCGGAACGACAGCCGCTTGACCTCGGCCACCTGCTCCCGCCAGGCGACCAGCCGCGGGCAGGCACGGCAATTCGACGATCAGCCGATCCAATGTCGGCGACGCTGCGCGGCGGACGCGGCGAGAGCAGCCACCGACGCCGCTCATCGGTGCGCCACCTGCGGCTGTCCGTCCCCGGCTGCGATCCGACGCGATCGAGCTCAGAACGCCGCCTCGGCGACCTCCATCAGGGAGCCGTCCGCGTTCTCGATGATCGCCCGGCGGGCGGTGAGCTCGGGCAGCACGTTGCGGGTGAACCAGTGCGCGCCGGCCAGCTTGCCGGCGTAGAAGTCGGTGTCCCGCGGCGAGGCGCCGCTGTCCAGCGCGGCCTGCGCCACCATGGCCTGCCGGAGCAGCAGGTAGCCGATCAGCAGGTCGCCGACGCTCATCAGCAGGCTGACCGCGTGCTCGCCGACCTTGTAGATCGATGGTGGGCTCCTGCGACCGAGGCCACCGCGTACCTGACCAGCGCGCCGACCATGGCCTGCACGTCGGCGAGCGCGGTGCCGAGCAGGACCAGCTCCTCCTTGTTCCGGCCGTCGGTGTTCTCCGACAGCGACGCGGCGATGAACGACGCGATCTCGCCGGCGACGACGCCGAGCGCGGCCCCGCCGTCCTTGACGATCTTGCGGAAGAAGAAGTCCTGGGCCTGGATGGCCGTGGTGCCCTCGTACAGGGTGTCGATCTTGGCGTCCCGGATGTACTGCTCGATCGGGTAGTCCTGGGTGTACCCGGACCCGCCGAACACCTGCAGGGACAGCGCGAGGTTCTCGTACGCCCGCTCGGACCCGACGCCCTTGACGATCGGCAGCAGCAGGTCGTTGACCTTCTTCGCGGACACCAGCTCGTCGGCGCCCAGCTCGCCGCCGGCGATCTTGTCCTGCCAGCCGGCCGTGTACAGGTACACCGCGCGCAGCCCCTCGGCGTAGGTCTTCTGCTTCATCAGGATCCGCCGGACGTCGGGGTGGTGGATGATCGTCACCCGCGGCGCGGTCTTGTCGCTGGCCCTGGTCAGATCGGCGCCCTGCACCCGCTGCTTGGCGTACTCCAGGGCGTTGAGGTAGCCGGTGGACAGCGTCGCGATGGCCTTGGTGCCGACCATCATCCGGGCGTATTCGATCACCTGGAACATCTGCGCGATGCCGTCGTGCTTGTCGCCCAACAGGTAACCGACCGCCGGGGTGCCGTTGATCCCGAAGCTGAGCTCGCAGGTGGTCGAAACCTTCAGTCCCATCTTGTGTTCCACGCCGGTGACGAAGACGCCGTTGCGCTCGCCGAGCTCGCCGGTCGCCGGGTCGAAGTGGAACTTCGGCACGATGAACAGGCTCAGACCCTTGGTGCCGGGCCGGCTCTCGATGCCGGGGCCCTCCGGGCGGGCCAGCACCAGGTGCACGATGTTGTCGGTGACGTCCTGCTCGGCCGAGGTGATGAAGCGCTTGACGCCCTCCAGGTGCCAGCTCCCGTCGGGCTGCAGGATGGCCTTCGTCCGGCCGGCGCCGACGTCGCTGCCGGCGTCCGGCTCGGTGAGCACCATGGTCGAGCCCCACTGCTTCTCGATCATGGTCTCGGCCATCTGCTGCTGCAGCGGCGTGCCGTTCTTGTGCACGACGGCGGCGAAGTTCGGTCCGCCGGAGAACATGAACAGCGGCCGGGTTCGCGCCCAGGATCGAGCTCCGCGGCGGCCCAGCGCAGGCTCGGCGATGCGCCGTAACCGCCGAGTTCGGTGGACAGTTCCAGGCGGTACCACTCGCCGTCCACCAGCGCCTGGTACGACTTCTTGAACGACTCCGGCATGGTCACGCTGAAGGTGGCCGGGTCGTAGACCGGCGGGTTGCGGTCGGCGTCGGCGAAGGACGCGGCGACCGGTCCGGAGGCGACCTTCTCCAGTTCGTGCAGCACGCCGCTGGCGGTGTCGGCGTCCATCTCGACGAACGGCCCGACGCCCATCCGTTCGCCGGCGCCGAGCACCTCGAACAGGTTGAACTCGAGATCACGGACGTTGGAACGGTAGTGGCTCATGGCCGGTGCTCCTTGGAACGTTGATTGGTCGCGCTGG
Source organism: uncultured Actinomycetota bacterium (assembly GCA_963695045.1). Lineage (GTDB taxonomy): Bacteria > Actinomycetota > Actinomycetes > Mycobacteriales > Nakamurellaceae > Nakamurella. The sequence continues at coordinate 1,308,005 of CAVOFW010000006.1, read as the reverse complement.
CTGCGGCGCTGCTGGCTGGTGAGGTACGTCGTCATGCGGGACGAAGCTCGGGTGTCCGCGCCGGTCGGCGAACCGCGGCGGCGTTGTTAACCCAGGTTATTACTGGCCAGTAACTTACGCAAGGGAGATCGGCCGTGACGATCACGGTTCGGCCTTCGCTCGACCCCGCGTTCGGGCGCGCAGCGTGACATGCTGGGGCCATGGACGCACCCTCGACCTCCGCGAACGACCCGAGCGACAGCACGTCGCCCGGACCAGCAGAAACCTCCGCCTCCTTTGCTCGGCACGACGTTGACCCCACAGCGCCGGACGATGCTCGAGGTGGCCATGAGCAGGCCAGTTTCGACCGGCATGACGTCGACGTCGCGACCCCCGACGAGGTCGTCGAGACCGAGGAGGCCACCTTCGACCGGCATGATGTCGCGGTTGGCTCGCCCGACTCGGTCAACGAAGAGGACGAAGCGACCTACGACCGGCGCGACAGGTAGCCGTTTGTGTGTCAGCGGGAAGAGCTGGGCGGTGCCTCCGGGTCGTACTCGTGCAAGCCGATCAGCACGCCCGCCGGATCGATGATGTAGCAGCCGCGTCCGATGCCCGAGATCGTGAACGGTTCGACGACGACGGTGCCGCCGGCGCGTTCGACGCTGGTACGGACGCCGTCCAGCGACGGCACCCGGATGATCGGGATCGATCGCGGCGAACCGTCGGCCGACGTCATCAGGCCGGTGTCGATGCCGGGCCGTCACCGGCCGGCGCCACCAGGTAGCCCGGATCGGCGAATGGGCGCAGCTTCCAGTCGAAGACGTCGGCGAAGAAGGTCGCCGATCGGTCCAGATCGGGGCTGTTGATCTCGACGTAGGTGACGGGCAGCGTCATCGGAGCTGCCTCGCGTGTGAATCGTCTGGATCGGGTGGTGATCGACTGGTCGATTCGCAAGCGGCAGCGGCCCGTTCGCCCAGGTCGTGGCCAGAGTCCTTGCCCAGTGTTCGATCTCGAGCAGCGGAGCCGGGGTGAGCTGGTAGGCGCTGAGCCGGCCCGGTCCGAAGGTCCGGACCAGGTCGGCCTCCCGCAGCACCCGCAGGTGTTGCGACACGGCCGGCCGGCTGATCGGAAACAGGGCGGCGAGTTGCCCGACCGTGGCCTGGCCGTGTGCGAGGCGCTGCAGGATCGCCCTGCGGGTGGGATCCGCGACGGCCTGCAGGATCGTATCGAGCACGCCGACCCCTCCGCTGGTAAGTAAGAGCTTACCAGCGGAGGGAGGTCGCGAGCCTTTGCCCTTGCGGACCGTCAGTGCACGGCGATGGCCCGGAGCTTCGTGTCACCCTCGTCGGCGTGATAGTCCCTGCCGCGGGTCAGGTCTCGGCCGTCCTTGACCCCGGCCACGCGGAGGATGACGGTCACCACCACCGCCACGATGAGATTGGCGGCCAGGGCGACGATGCCGACGTAGATCTGCACGGTGGAATCCGCCGAACGGCGACCAGCCGAAGATCGACAGCTTGGACAGGGTCAGTGCGGAGCCGCCGAAGTGATCCTTGTTGATCGCCGGATTCGGGATCGTCCAGAGCAGGTAGAGCCCCCAGGCCATGCCGACGACCCAGCCCGCCATCAGCGCCTTGGAGTGCAGCCAGCGGGTGTACAGGGCGACGGCGACCGCCGGCAGCGTCTGCAGGATGATCACCCCACCGATCAGCTGCAGATCGATCGAGAACTGCGGATCGATGAACAGGATGAACAGCACGGCCCCGAACTTCACCACCAATGACGCCCACTTCGCCTGCGTGGCTTCCTGTTTCGGGGTGGCGTCCTTGGCGAGATACTCCTTGTAGATGTTCCGGGTCCACAGGTTGGCCGCGGCAATGGACATGATCGCGGCCGGCACGAGCGCACCGATACCGATCGCCGCGTAGGCGATGCCGGCGAACCAGCTCGGGAACTGCGCGTTGAACAGCTCCGGCACCAGGGTGTTGCTGTCCACCCGTCCGGTGGACTCGTTGACGATCGGGTTGACATTGGCCGCGATGGCGACGTAACCCAGCAGCGCCAAGCAGGCCCAGCAGGAAGGAGTAGGCCGGCAACGCGATCATGTTCTTCTTGATCACATTCCGGCCGCGGGAGGCGAGAATGCCGGTGGCCGAGTGCGGGTAGAGGAACAACGCGAGCGCCGAGCCAAGCGCCAGGGTGGCGTACTGCAACTGGTTGTTGGAGTTCAGCAGGATTCCGTCGGCGGGCGTCGGGGTGGCGGCGAACTTTGCCTGGGCCGAATTGAAGATGGAGTCCCAGCCACCGAACCTCGACGGCAGGTAGACAACGGCCGCAATGATGACGATGTAGATCAGGCCGTCCTTGACGAACGCGATCAGCGCGGGCGCCCGCAGCCCGGACTTGTAGGTGTACAGCGCGAGCACCAGGAACGCGATGAACAACGGCAGGTGACCGATGAAGCCCGAGCCATTGATGCCCATGGTGCGCAGCACGGCCTCGAGGCCCACCAGTTGCAGCGCGATATACGGCATGGTGGCGACGATCCCGGTGATCGCCACGATCAGCGCCAAGGTGGGCGAGCCATAACGACCGCGGACGAAGTCGGCGGGCGTGACATAGCCGTGCGATCGGGAGACCGACCAGAGCCGCAGGACCGGCAGGAAGACGATCGGATACAGCACGACGGTGTACGGCAGGGCGAAGAAGCCGATGGCGCCCGCGCCGAACACCAGGGCGGGCACGGCAACGAACGTGTACGCGGTGTAGAGGTCGCCGCCGACCAGGAACCAGGTGATCCAGCCGCCGAACTTGCGCCCGCCGAGTCCCCATTCGTCCAGGTGATCCATGGTGTCGCCGGACTTCCAGCGGGCGGCCATGAAGCCCATGACCGCGACAAACGCGAACAGCAGCGTGAAGATGGACAGTTCGACCCAGTCGATCATCGCGGCTGCCCCCTCGCCGTCCGCCGGGTAGCCGGCCGCCCGGTCGACCGATGGGTGTCGACGATTCCTGGTGGTGACGAACACGACCGCCACACAGGCCACGCCGACGAACACGTAGGCGAATTGGACCCAATAGAACATTGGCATCCCGAACAGCCTGGGCTCGTCGAGGTTGTAGAAGGACGTGATCAGCATCGTCAGCGGCACCAGCAGCAGCAGGTTCCACCAACTGAATTGAATGGCGTTGCCCTCGTTCCGGCCGGTTCCCTCATCCCGGTCGAGCGGAATCCGGCTGTCCCAATCGGTCGGATCCCGGTCCGCGCCGTCGTGCTCGGTCATGATCTGCACCCGAACCCTTCCTGCGTTCGAGCCGATGACGCCGTTGCCACCGGCGGGTTACCGGGAAGAATTATCCACCTGACGAGAAAACAAAACATCGGAGAACGGCTCGCAATCGCCGGATTCTGCAGCCGGGGTCTCGGCGCAACGTGCCCGATCGTCGCCACAACCTGAGGTGTTTCCAGGCAACCGCCGCGCGGACGGTGTTCTGTCCTCATCCAGGTTGGTCTGTGGGCGGTATCACGACTTCGGGAATTGCCGAAGTCATCATATGAGGCGCACGATGAGTGGGTGCCCGCCTCCGTGACCTCCGCGCCATCAAGCTCCGGCGTTCCGAGTTCCGCTCCACTGACCTCGGAAGGGCCGAGTTCCGGTGCGCTGAGTTCCGGTGCGGTGAGCGCCGGCGTGCTGAGTTCCGCTGTGCCGAGTTCCGCGTCCGGTCGCCTGGCCGGCCGCCAACCGCTCTCGGTGCTCAAGGCCGAGTTGTTCAAGGCGCTCGGGCACCCCATCAGGGTCAGGGTGCTGGAGCTGCTGGCAGTCGCGGACACCCCGGTCGCGGAGATGCTGGCCGATACCGGAGTCGAGCCGTCGACCCTGTCCACCCACCTCGCGGTGCTGCGTCGGGCGGGCGTGGTCATCGGCCGACGCGACGGATCCAGCGTCGTCTACTGCCTGGCGGATCCCGCGGTGGCCGGGTTCCTGGCTGCCGCCAGGACGTTTCTGCTGCGCAGCCTTGCGCGCGGCAGCGACCTGCTTGCGGACCTGGAGTCCGAGGGCGGCACCGAGGGATCGACGTTCGGCGTCATGACGGCGAACGTGCTGGGACGGCTGGCGGCGGTGTGCCTGCCCCGTCGAGCCGACTACGCGGGCGCCTGGGGGTCCCTGCGGCGGGACTTCATCGCCGGTCTCACGGTCGGTATCGTCGCGCTGCCGCTCGCCCTGGGTTTCGGCGTTTCGTCCGGTATGGGCGCGGCTGCCGGTTTGATCACCGCGGTAGTGGCGGGTGTGGTCGCGGCGATCTTCGGTGGCTCCCGGTTTCAGGTCTCCGGACCGACCGGCGCCATGACCGTGGTGCTGGTGCCCATCGTCGGGCAGTTCGGCGTCGGCGCGGTGGTCGTTGTCGCGGTGCTGGCAGGCGTCATGGTCATCGCGATGGCGCTGGCGAAACTGGGCGCCCTGGTGGCCTATCTGCCGTGGCCGGTGGTCGAGGGATTCACCCTCGGCATTGCGGCCATCATCTTCCTGCAACAGATTCCGCTGGTCACCGGCGTTGCCGCGCACGGCGATTCGACCCTGGTCGTGGCCGGGCAGTCACTGCTGCACGCGAGCTGGCCGACGCTGTGGCCGGCCCTGGTGATCGTGGCCGTGGTGGCCGCGGTGATGGTGCTGCTGCCCCGGTGGCACAAGAACATTCCGGCCTCCCTGATCGCGGTGGTGCTGGCGACGGCGATCACCGCGATCGGGCACCTCGACGTCACCATGGTCGGGGCGCTTGCCCGATTCGCTGTCGCTGCCGGTGTTCCCGTCGATCGACCTCGCCACCATCCGCGCATTGGCCGGTCCCGCCCTGGCGGTGGCGATGCTCTGCGCCATCGAATCTCTGCTGTCCGCCAGGGTCGCCGACCGGCTCGCCGGCGCGACCGGAGGACGGGCCAGCGATCCCGACCGGGAGCTCTTCGGTCAGGGGCTGGCGACGGTGGCGTCGGGCCTGTTCGGCGGGATGCCGGCCACCGGCGCGATTGCCAGGACGGCGGTCAACGTGCGGGCCGGCGCGCAAACCAGGGTGGCCGCCCTGGTGCATTCGGCCATGCTGCTGGCCGTCGTGTATCTGGCCGCGCCGCTGGTCGGGCAGATTCCGCTGGCCGCCCTCGCCGCGGTGTTGATCATGACCAGCATCCGGATGGTCGAGCATCGCAGCGCCAGGGCCCTGCTGCGTTCCACCCGTTCCGACGCCGCCATCTTCGCGATCACCGCACTGACGACGGTCGCCTTCGACCTGATCGTCGCGGTTGAGGTGGGTGTCGCCATGGCCGCGGTGTTCGCGCTACGCGCGATCGCGGCCAACAGTCGCACCGATCCGACCGACGTGCTCGCCGGCGACGGCATCGAGGTGTACCGGGTCGAGGGATCACTGTTCTTTGCCGCCACGCCCCGGATCTTCCAGAACCTGACGATCGGCCGCGACACCCAGGTCGTCGTGCTGCGGTTGGCCGGCGTGCACACGCTCGACGCCTCCGGGGCCGCGCATCTGTGCGGAACTGGTCGGCGCAGTTGCGCGGCCGCGGTTTGACCGTGTTGCTCAAGGGGGTGGACGACCGTCATCTGCGGACGCTCGACCGCGGTTGGTGTGCTGGAGGCGCTGGCCGTCACGCCGTCGCCGGTGGACCCGGCCGGGCATTCGCACCTGCTGCCGGACATGGACTCGGCGATGACGCACGCCAGGGCGCACCTGGGAGCGCACTGAATAACCTGCCTCCTTCGTCGTCAGGCTATTTCAGTGCTCTCCGCTGTATCGACTGGCGGCCCCTCCTTCGTCGGGTCCGACTGACGCCGCGGGATCGCTACCCGGCGGCCGGCGTGGACTTGCGGGCACGGTAGGCGGCGACCGCCGAACGGTTGCCGCAGCCGTCGTCACAGAACCGCTTGGACCGGTTCTTGGACAGATCGACAACCACGTTGTGGCAATCGTGGTAGTCGCAGATCCGCAACCGGCGCAGCTCGTCGCTGCGAACGACGTCGACCAGCGCCATCGCCGCCTCGACGGCCATCCTGGTGGCGAGCGGCGCCGCGGGTGGCGTCGCGTGCAGGTGGTAGCTCCATTGGTCGTGCTTGACCAGTTGCGGCAGCGCCCTCGCCTCGCGCAACAACGCATTCACCATCTCGACGACCTCGTCCTCGTCGACCTCCCAGATCCGCCGCAGCCGCGGCCGCAGCGCACGGACCGCCCGCAGCTCGGCCTCGTCGTGACGGACCTCACCGGTCCAGCCCCAGGTGCGGACGAACTGGTCCAGCGTGGCGATGTCCGGCAGGCCCTCGTCGTCCCCGTCGGTGTTCACCAGCGCGGCAGCGGCGGCGAGCGCGACCTCCGTGTCATGAGCAAAGACCATCTTGACTCCTGTCGCCGCTGCCCCGTAGTGTCATCAGCATAAGCCGATATGACAGATGACGAGCCGCGAGCACCAGGAGGACAGATGCAGCAGGAGCGTACCACTCGAATGGGTTTCGGCCTTGCCCTGGTCTCGGCCGCGACCTTCGGCACCTCGGGAACCTTCGCCAGCGCGCTGATCGAGGCCGGCTGGTCGCCCGGGGCGGCCGTCACCATCCGAATCAGCATCGCAGCGCTGATCCTGGCCGTCCCGGCCATCATCATGCTGCGCGGCCGGTGGCAGGTGCTGCGGCGGAACCTCGGCATGGTCACCATCTACGGGCTGGTGGCCATCGCGGGCTGCCAGGTGTTCTATTTCAACGCGGTGCAGCACCTGTCGGTCGGGGTCGCGCTGCTGCTCGAATACATGGGCATCGTGCTGGTCGTCGGCTGGCTGTGGATCCGCAGCGGTCAACCGCCGCGCCGGCTGACCATCGCCGGCTCGGCGGTCGCGGTGGTCGGTCTGGTCCTCATACTCGACCTGATCGGTGACGCGCACATCGACTTCGTCGGGGTGCTGTGGGGCCTGGGCGCGGCGGTCGGGTCTGGCCGTGTTCTTCATCCTGTCGGCGCGCAGTGACAGCGAACTCCCGCCGCTCGCGATGGCCAGCGGCGGGATGACGATCGGCGCGATCACCCTGCTGGTGCTCGGCGCGGTCGGCGCGCTGCCGATGGCGGCCACCACGAAGGACGTCGACTTCGCCGGTCGCCAGGTCAGCTGGCTGGTACCGGTGATCGGCCTGTCGGTGATCGCCGCCGCGCTGGCCTACGTCGTCGGCATCTCAGCGGCCCGAATCCTCGGGTCGAAGCTGGCCTCGTTCGTCGGGCTGACCGAGGTGCTGTTCGCGGTGCTGTTTGCCTGGCTCTTCCTCGGCCAACTGCCGACCGGAATGCAGCTGGTTGGTGGCGTGCTGATCGTCGCCGGCGTTGCCCTGGTCCGGGTCGACGAGCTACGGGCTCCCGCCGATACCGCTGCCGCGGCGTCTATCGCGACGACCGCCGACCGGGATATCGAACCGGACCCGGTGAGCCGCAAAGACTGACCTCCGCGCGGATCAACGACGTCTGCGCGGATCAGTCGCCGAATTTGTGACGGAAGTGCCGCGAGTCAACGACTTTTGGCCGCGCGGAGGAGAGTGATCCGAGCGACCAGGGGCCGTTGGATCAGGGCCGACGGATCAGGCGGAGACTCGCTGCAGGAATTCCCGCATGTGGCCCGCCATCACGTCGGGGGCATCCGAGATCGGGACGTGATTGAGGCCGGGCAGCAGGCGCAGCTCCGCGTGCGGGAGCAGCGGCAGATACCGCAGCACCTGGCCGGTGATCGGATCGTTGGTGCCCTGCAGGAACAGCACCGGCTGGGTCACGGTGTGCAGGTGGGTCGGCACGTCGAACATGCCCACCCAGTTCGCAGCGTCGTATCCGGGCGCCGCCGCGAAGCCGGTCAGCAGCTGGCGCGCATCCGACGCAGGCAGCTGCCACGGGAAGCTGCGGTTGCCGGCGAAGAACACCATCCGGCCGACGGGGGTCAGGCTGAGCGGGGCCGCGGCCGGGGCGAGTGCCATGGCGACTCCGCGTCCAGCGGCGAGACCGAGGTAGCCCTGGATGCGTTCCAGGGGAGTGCCGAGGCCGTCCGGGCCAATCGCGATCACCGACTTGGCCCGCGATGTGCGGCCCAGCTCGATGGCGATGCGAGCGCCGAGGGAGTACCCGGCCACGTGATAGTCGGCGACACCCAACTCGTCGAGCGCAGTCTCCACTGCTTTCGCGAAATTGCCCGCCGTCGGCGGCACGTCCGCCGGCAACGACCTCGAGCGACCGAACCCGGGCAGGTCAAGGGCGATGACGTCGTAATCGCCCGCCAGCATGTCGATGACCGGCCGCCACCCGATATGCGATTCCCCGAGACCGTGCAGCAACACCAGGGTCTCCCCGGATCCCACCCGATGCGCGTACACGGCGGGAGAATCCTTACCAGCCAGTGCCTTTGTCGGGTTTTCGGTGGGTGTGGCCGGTCGTGCGGTCATGGATTGGTCTCCGGAATCGTCTGGGGCGGCGTTGCGCTCACGGGCGGCGGCCCGCATGGCGGTGAGACAAATGACGCCGGTGCCGGCTATCGGAGCCGGCACCGGCGTCATTGGCAAAGCGGTGGATCACTCAACGCGGTAGATCACTCAACGCGGTGAATGAGGTCGTGCGGTGAATCAGGTCGTGCGGTGAATCAGGTCGTGCGGTGAATCAGGTGCCAATTACTCGCTGTCGGCGCTGACCAGCCGCTCGATGAGCTCCTCGACATTGCCCGACTTCGGCAGACCGCGCTCGGCGAGCTGGTCGGACAGCTCGGCCTTGGTCAGCTCCTCGTAGGGCTCGCGAGCCTTGGCGTGGGCCTCCTTGGCCGCGGCGCGCTCGGCCTGACGGGCGAGCCGGGCCTGCTCCTTCTCGACCTGCTCGGCTGCTTCGGCCTGCTCCTGCGCGACCTCTTCGGCCTTCTTGGCCTGGTCGGTGGCCACGTCGGCGACCTTGTCGGTCTGGTCCTTGACGATGCTGCCGACCTTCTCGGCCTGGCTGCGCACGGTGCCGGTCATCGAGCTGACGAGCTCGGCCCAACGGGTGGCCAGGTCACGGTTCAGGTCGACCGAACGCTGCACGTACTCGAAGTACCGCTCGACCGGCTGAACCAGGTCAAGGGTCGGCATCTTGGCGACCACGTTCGCCTGCTCGGTGAACGTCTTCGCGCCCTTCTTCCAGGCCTCGACGGTCTTCTCGGTTGCCTCGCGCGCCTGGCTGGCGGTGGCGGTGTAAGACTCTGTGGTGCTGGTCATCTGCACTCCTTCATCTGATCTGACGGCAAGGCCGTCGCATTGGCCGGTACGTTCATCGGCTACGTGTGGGTCCCCCTGGACGCCCGTTAGCAACGTTAGCTGACCCTGTAGCTAACGTCAGGGGGCTCGGGCTGTGACGATTCTTGCGATACCCGATGTTTGACCCGGAGACCAAGGGGCAAGGGCTTTCCTCGACATGGCGACGGCAGCTGTGACCGGCGACATAGCCGAGGCACGCTTGACCGCGGCCCACCGGGGCATTTACCCGGTGGAGCCAGTTGGCTTCAGCGCCCTTTCACCCAGCCTGCATCGCCAGGCCGGCGAATCGGACGACACCGCGTTGTGTCGAGGTGCGCCCTCCCCACACGCAGTGAAAGGACGCCATGAAGGCCGTCAAGGACATTTGCACCGTCGTACCCGCCGTGCTGATCACCAGTGCAGCCGTGCTCGGCATCGGGGTCGTCATCGGCCTGTCGTCGTTCGCCCTGTTGTAGGCCTTTCAGGCCTTGGTCTCACACCTGGGTTGATGGCCGGATGAGGATCTCGTTAATCCCGACATCGGCTCTTCTGGTCACGATAAACGTTGCGGCGTCGGCGATGTCCGACGCGAGTAGCGGGGTGATGGAGGAAAACCGGGATTCCTGCGCGGCCCGGATCTCTGGTCGAAGGTGGTCCCGGAGTTCGGTGGCCACCGCGCCGGGCTCGATCAACGACACCCGCACCTTGCGGTCGGCCAATTCCTGGCGCAGGGACTCGGCGAAGGCTCCGACGCCCCATTTGGTGGCGTTGTAGACGCCGCTGCCGCTGCGGACCGTGCGCCCGGCGACGGAGCTGATGTTCACCACGTCCGCAACGCCGCGCGGCGAATCCTGTCCGGCGGCAAGCAGGTGCGGTAAGGCGCCGTGGGTGACCCAGAGCAGTCCCTGCAGATTCAGCGCGACCATCTGTTCCCATTCCTCGATGGGCGCGCCGACCGCCGGCCCGAGCAGCATGACCCCGGCGTTGTTGACCAGGATGTCCAGCCGGCCCAATTCGCCAACCACCGTGTTAGCCAGCCCCAGCGCATCGGTCCGATCGGTGACGTCCGCCGGGATGACGGTGACCCGGCCGCCGGCGTCGTGGATGGTGGCGGCCAGCGCGGCAAGGCGTTCGGTCCGCCGAGCGGCAATCGCCACCGCGGCGCCCTGGTCCGCCAGCGCGATGGCGATGGCTTCGCCGATACCGCTGCTGGCCCCGGTCACCAGCGCCACCGTGCCGTCGAGCAACCCCGTCATCAGCGGCCGGCCTTGCCGGTGAGCGCATCCAGTTCGGCCAGATCTTCTGCGCTCAAGGAGATTTCGGCGGCGGCGACGTTCTCCTCCAGGTGGCTGACCGACGAGGTGCCGGGGATCGCCAGGATCGCGGGTGACCGGGCCAGCAGCCAGGCGATCGCCAGCTGCATGCTGGTGACGCCACGCCTGGTGGCCAGGTCGTCCAGCCGCTGATTCTGCAGCGGGCTGAACCCGCCGACGGGAAAGAACGGGGTGAAGGCGATGCCCTGCTCCGCGCAGGCGTCGATCAGCGCGTCGTCGCCCCGAGCGGCGATGTTGTACATGTTCTGCACGCAGACGACCGGCGCGATGCGCTGCGCCTGCGCCAGCTGCCCGGCCCCGACGTTGCTCACCCCGAGGTGCGCGATCAGACCCTGCTCGCGCAGGTCCGCCAGCACCTCGAAGGGTTCGGCGAGCGATCCGTCGACGAAGACGCCGCCGCTGTTCGTCGGCCATCCGCAGGTTCACCACGTCCATCCGGTCCACCCCCAGGTGGCGGAGATTGTCCTGGACAGCGGAGATCAACTCGGCCGCCGACAGCGCGGCCGGCCAGCCGCCATCCGGGGTGCGACGGGCGCCGACCTTGGTGACCAGCACCAGGTCGTCCGGATAGGGGTGCAGCGCCTCCCGGATCACCTCGTTGACCGTGTACGGACCGTAGTAGTCGCTGGTGTCGATGTGGTTGACGCCGAGCTCGACGGCGCGGCGGAGGACGGCGATCGCCTCCTCGCGATCGCGGGGTGGTCCCATGATGTTCGGCCCGGAGAGTCGCATTGACCCGTAGCCCATGCGGTTGACCGGTGTCTGGCCACCCAGCAGGAATTGGCCGGCAGCGGCCGCGTTCGGCGGTGCGGAAGATTTAGCTGTGCTCGACATACTTCCGAGTGTGCCCCGCCCGCGCAGTATCGAACCGCAGAACACCGCCCCTAGCGGTGATGCAACCGAGCCGACCGCGGGCCCGGGCCGGCGCAGCCAGCGGTGCTGCGGGTGTGCTGCCGGGTGGGTTGCCCGGTGTCGGTCGCTTCCCACACCAGAAGCCCTCCCGCGCCTTGCGCATAGGCGGCAGCAAGGAGCTCCACATCGGCGACCGACCCGTAGACCACCGTCCTGGCCTGGGGGTGGATGCCCAGCAGCAGGTTCACGGCCTCGACTCCGGCGTTGGAGCCGGCGTGGATCCCGATCAGCACCAGGTCGGCCGGCTTCGCCTCGAAGGCGTCGACCAGGGCGAAGCCGTCGGTGACCAGGTGGGCGTTGACCGGGGCGATGGACGGCAGGTACAGCCGGAACGTCTGGGACAGCTCGCGGCCAACCGTCGGTCGATCGTCGCAGATCAGCACGGTCGAGGTGGGTTCCATCCCGTGCGTGCTCGGCGCGTCATAGGTCGGAATCAGCTCTTCGGCAGTGATCGAATCCATTTCGGTCACCGGGGCGCTCGCGGTGGTCCGGCGCTGGTCGGCCATGTGAACTCCCAAGGTGGTCGGGTCGCACCCGTTTGTCGGATGTGGTCTGACGACTACTCTCGGCGCAGATCGGCGTCCGGTCTAGCCGCAGTAGGGGGTATCGATGACCCCCAGAATCGGGTGTATTAGTACCGGTACTAGTACTTGTGCGTTCAATTAACAATCCCGGCGGCCTTACACGCTGCTCTCTGGGATTCGGATCATAGAATTCCGCTCATCGATCGGCCCGCCGTCATCGGCCAGCTCGCAACCCCGGGGGGTGACCAGGTGAGTCAACAACTCGCGGGTCCCGGGTCGCCACCGTCGTCGGCGTCGACCACCGGGACGGGCCTGCTGGTGTGCGGCGTGCTTGCCGGACCGCTGTTCGTCACGGTGACGGCCGTCGGGATCGTCACCCGCGAGGGCTTCGACCTGCGGCGCAACGGGATCAGTCAACTCAGCCTTGGCGACCGGGGCTGGATCCAGATCGCCAACTTCATCCTGGCCGGGTTGCTGTCCATCGCGTTCGCGCTGGGCACCCGTCGCGCGCTCCAACCAGGGATCGGAGCGGTCGCCGCGCCGGTGTTGATCAGCGGCTACGGCCTGGGTCTGATCGCCACCGGCCTCTTCCTGGTCGATCCCGGGGTCGGTTTCCCGCCCGGGACGCCGGACGCCCTGCCGGATCGGCTCAGTTGGCACGGCGCCGTACATGCCGTGGCTCCGCCCGTCGCTTTCGGCCTGCTCATCGGCGTGTGTTTCGTCTTCGCCCGCCGGTTCGCTGCTGGGCGCCAGCTGGGGTGGGCGGCCTACTGCGCCGTCACCGGGGTGGCGGCGCTAGCGCTGGTCTTCTGGCCCGGCGCCGGCGGCAGCGTCCGTTCCGCGATTGCCGTCGTCGTGACCTCTACCTGGATGACGGCGACCGCCCTGACGGTGTTGTCCGAACAACGTGGCGAGGATCGGCGAAAACGGCCCAGGGGCTGATGAACGAGCGGCGCCGGCCGCTCATCCAGTGGAATGCATCCCCGGATGTCCGTTCCCGGGGAGAGCGGGGACAGCCGGATCGGTAACATCTTGCTCGCTGCGGTGCACCGAACGTGCGCCCGGTGCTTCTCGAGCGGCTGGGCATGGTGTCGGTCCGACCCAGCGCCCCCGCTCCCGGCCACACCTATTGGAGTGCCTGCCATGACCCAGTCCCTGCCGGATCCGACCCGTTGGCTGACGGAACTGCTGAAGACCCCGCAGACCCTTTTCTTCCCCGGACGCGCGGGCGCCGCGGATCTGCCCGGCACCAAGCAGTGGACCGAGGCGGTTGCCGCCTTCACCAAATGGCAGACCGACGCGATGAGCCAGTTCGCCGCCCCGTGGGCGGGCCTGGTTCCAGGGCTGGACGCCGCGACGAAGCCCATCACGGACCGCCGATTCGCCGATGAGGCATGGGCCAAGGATCCGCGGTTCGAGGCGCTGGCGCGCGGCTACCTCGCCCAGGTCGACCTGCTGAACAAGGCGCTCGAAGCGGCCCCCGTCGACGACCGGCAGAAGGCGCAGTGGGGTTTCGCGCTCCGTCAGGTGACCGATGCGCTGAGCCCGGCCAACAACCTGGCGACCAACCCGGAGGCCATGCAACTGGCGCTGGAAACCGGCGGCGCCAGCCTCGCGGAGGGCATGCAACTCTTCACCCAGGACCTGGCCCGCGGACGCATCTCGATGACCGACGACACCGCCTTCGAGGTGGGCAAGAATGTCTGCACCACGCCCGGAAACGTGGTGTTCCAGAACGAACTGATCCAGCTGATCCAGTACACGCCGACCACCGATCAGGTGTACGAGCGCCCGCTGGTGATCGTGCCGCCCTGCATCAACAAGTACTACATCCTCGATCTGCAGCCGGCCAACTCGTTCGTCGGCCATGCCGTCGAGCAGGGACACACGGTGTTCCTGGTGTCGTGGCGCAACGCCGGCACCGAGCAGGGCAACCTGACCTGGGACGACTATCTCGAACGCGGCGTGCTGACGGCGATCGACGTCGCGCTGCAGATCACCGGCGCCGACAAGGCCAACACTCTCGGCTTCTGCGTCGGCGGCACCTTGCTGGGCAGTGCCCTTGCGGTTCTGGCCGCCCGCGGCGAGCAGAAGGCGGCCAGCGTGACCCTGCTGACCACCATGCTCGACTTCACCGATACCGGCGAGATCGGTCTGCTGGTCACCGAGGACGGTGTGGCGCAAAAGGAATCGACGATCGGCAAGGGTGGTGTGCTGAAGGGCAGCGAACTCGCGCAGGTGTTCGCCTCGCTGCGGGCGAACGACCTGATCTGGCCGTACGTCGTCAAGGGCTACCTGAAGGGTCAGGCTCCGCCGGCCTTCGACCTGCTGTACTGGAACAGCGACGACACGAACCTGCCGGGCCCGATGTTCTGCTGGTACGTCCGCAACACCTACCTGGAGAACAAGCTCCGGGAACCCGGCGCCACGGTGCAGCTGGGTGTTCCGGTCGACCTGAGCAGCGTCGACGTTCCGGCCTTTGTGTACGCCTCCAAGGAGGACCACATCGTGCCGTGGAAGACGGCCTACGAAAGCACGCAGATCCTCTCCGGCGACCGGACCTTCGTGCTGGGTGCCAGCGGGCACATCGCCGGGGTCATCAACCCACCGGCGAAAATGAAGCGGAATTTCTGGGTGCACACCGATGGTGCGCTGGATTCCGACCCGGAGAAATGGTTCTCCGCAGCCGAAAAGGTTCCCGGCAGTTGGTGGCCGACCTGGCACGAGTGGCTCGCGACGTCGGCGGGCGAGCAGGTCGACGCGCCAACCTCCGCCGGCAATGGGGAGTTCTCGGTGATCGAGCCGGCGCCCGGCAGCTACGTCAAGGAGAAGGCCGGCTGAGGTGCCGCTCGGCTAACCAGCGCCCACATATTTCGAGCGCACAGTTGGCTCGAGCCGTTCGGTGGCATATCGCAGCATGGTCCGCGGCATGTCCCGGGAATGGCGATCGAGGAATGCCAGCAAGGCCTGCTGGTCCTTCTTGCCCGCCTCCCGCAGCATGCCGCCGGTGGGCTTCTGTACCAGGTCATGCGGATCCTTGATGAGGATCTCGGCGATGGCCAGGGTGTCGGTGACCTCGCCCTTGCGGACGAAGGCGAGCGTGCTGTAGATCGCGGTGCGGCGCTCCCACGGGTTGGCCGAGCGTGCGAGGTCGTACAGGACGTCGCGGGGTCTGCCGAGCAGATACTCACCGATGACGTTCGGGGCGGCCAGGTCGACCAGGTCCCAGTTGTTGATCCGGTCGTGCCGGCGCAGGTACAGGTCGAACAGTTCCGTGCGGTGGGCCTCCGGTGTGCTCTTCCGTGCCGCCTGCTTGCTCATGACGCTGAGCGCGCCTGCCCGCGCCTCGTGCACCGGTGACTCCAGCAGCTCCTCGATCTCGGCGGGCGGCAGGTCGATAAAGGCCTTCGCCAACGTGAAGACGTGCAACATCCGCACGCCGATGAAGTGGTCGGCGTCGCCGTTCTTGAAGTAGCGCTGGATCTTCCGCAGCTCGTCGTCGGACTGGAAGCTCTGCAGTTGGCGGGTGAATTCGGCGGCGGTCAGCGTGATCTGCCGTTCAGCCATGCTTTGCTCTCACCTTCCGCGTGTGGTGCCGCAGGAACTACTGTTGACCGCCGTGGCCAGCATTCTTGTCGTCGACTCCGATCCGCGCTGGGCAGGCATTGCGGCGGCGTTGATGGCCGAGCTCCGATCCGCGCTCCCCGGCGGGTGTGCGGAGATGGAACACATCGGGAGCACGTCCGTGCCTGGGCTGGCCGCAAAGCCCGTGATCGACCTGATGGCCTCGACCGCGGACCTGGATCGCATCATCGGACTTGAGCAGGAACGGCTCTCGCCGCTCGGGTATACCCGGTTCGAGACCGGGATGACCGGCCGGCTGTGCTACCGCCGCGAGGCCGGCTCCGCGCCGGCGGAGCGGGTGGCCGTGCATTTTCACGTCGTCCAAGTGCAGGATTGGGCCGAGCAGAACGAACGACTGCTGCGCGACCTGCTGCTTGCCGACCCCGACGCCGCCCGCCGCTACGGCGACCTCAAGCGCCGGCTCGCCGCCGAGATCACCGACCCACAGGTCTACACCCGGGCGAAGACCGAGCTGATCCAGGAGCTTATGGACAGAGCCCGCATGCAGCGGGGTTTGCCGCCGGTCAACGTGTGGGAAGAATGAGGAATTGCTGACACCGATATTAGTCCGGACATCGTCCAACTAATCGCAAGAACAATGCGCGGCAAAAGGTTGAACGTGCACATAGGACTGCTGCTATTCGAAGGCAGTCGTCAATCTGACTGTGTGCACCGAACTGTCTCGCCGAATATGAACTGCCGCGAATGTGTGCGCGTGGCCTTGAAAGTGGTTCTAGGCTAATCGATTTCACTGCTGACTGCGGGCAGTGGCGCCGTGCGTGGATGCATTTGCCGACGACAGAATTTATTCACTTTTACTCTTTTTTCACGCTGCCCTGATGGCATGGGTTATCGCTCGGAGGGCCGGCAATTCCTCGCCACGGGGTTCGTAACCGGCTCCCGTTGCAATACCCATTGGAGGGGTCATGAAAATGCGCGCGGCGACAACGGAACCCATCGGGGATCGCGGTGTTCGACCCGGGTCAGGCCCTACCGGACCATTTCGGCCGGTTCGACGCGGAATGACCGCGGTAAGCGCCGGGACAACGATCGCCAGGACCCGGTTCGATCGACTGTTGCGGCGTGCCGCGCCGGTCGCGCCGGTCGCGTTGCGGCTTTCCCTCGGCTCGATCTTCCTCTGGTTCGGCCTGCTCAAACTGGCTGGGGATTCGCCGGTGACGACGCTTGTCGGCGCGACCCTGCCCTGGGGAGATCCGGACACGGTGGTCAGGGTGCTCGGAGTGGTCGAGGTCGGCCTGGGCATCGGGTTGCTGGTCGGCAAGGCGCAACGTTTGCTGCTGGTGGTGCTGGCGCTCCACCTTGCTGGGACATTCCTGACATTCGTGATGGCACCGAGCCTGACGATGCAGGGCGGGAATCCCTTCCTGCTGACTGCGGACGGTGAGTTCGTGCTGAAGAATCTGGTGCTCATTTCCGCGGCATTGTTGCTGGCGTGTCAACGACCCCCAGGATCAGCCCGCGGCGATGGCGTCCAGTAACTCCTGCACCGACCGCGCCGAATGCCCCGACACGAAGGCGTCGACGTGCGGCAGGGCGGCGGCCATCCCACCCGTCAGTGGAGCGAAACCCGGCGCCGCCTTCCGCGGATTGACCCAGATCACCCGGTGCGCGAGCCGGGCCAGCCGGGCCATCTGCACCCCCAGAAGCGCGGGATCGGCCCGTTCCCAGCCATCGGAGACGATCACCACCACGGCCCCGCGGGCCAATCCGCGCCGGCCGTCGGTGTCCAGGAAGTGTTTCACGGCGCCACCGATCCGGGTGCCGCCCGAGGCGTCGGGCGACATGGTCAAGGCCCGGGCGATGGCGTCCTCCCGGCGCCCGCGACCCAGTGCCCTGGTCACCGGGTGCAGTTGGGTGGCGAAGACGTAGGCGTGCGCCCGGGCGCCCAGCACCGCGCCCTGCAGCACCCGCAGATACACCCGCGAATACGCCTGCATCGAACCGGAAACATCGGCGAGCATGACGATCCGCCGCGGAACCGTCCCCCGCCGGCGGTGACTGAAGCGGATCGGGTCGCCGCCGGTCCGGCACGCCGCCCGCAGGGTGCGCCGCAGATCGATCGATCGACCCGAATTGCGGGACGCCTCCCAGCGCGCCGGACGGACCGGGGCGACTACCTTCATCCGGTCGATGAGCTTCGTCAGTTGAGCCAACTCATCCGGGCTGCAGTCCGCAAAGTCCCTGTCCCGCAACAGCTCCGTCTCCGACGCGAGCGCCAGCAGGGCGGGCGAGCCCTGGTCGTCGGCCGCGCCCTGGTCGTCGCTGTCGGCGCCGACCGGAACGGTGCGTGGTCGATCGGGCGAGCCGTCAGCCTCAGCCGGACGTTCGCCGTCGTCGTCGGAGTCTCTTCGGCTCGCCGGGTTCGGTGTGTGGCGCCGGCGCGTTGTTGGCCTCGCCCCGGAAGTCGGCGACGTCCACCAGGCCGCGGAACACCTGCGCGAAGACTGCGTCGAAGGTCTCGATCTGCTCCGGGCGATCCACCAGGGTGACCCTGGCCAACCAGTACAACTCGCCGGTGAACGCGGGATCGGCGGCCACGGTCGCCTGCGCCCACCAGGCCACCCGCTCGACCGGGACCGCAACGCCCGGCGGAGCGCAGCAGGTCGGCGAAATGCGCGCACAGCACCGCAAGGTCGACACGGGGACGCTCGCGGTCGGCGAGCGCTTCGGAGCGGCCCGGCGAATCAGTCACCGACCACCCACGCCAGGCCCGCGCCCACCGCGACGTCCCGATCCTCCCGGTACTTGAGCACCGACCCCAGAGTCGTTGCGGCCGCGGCCTGATCGAGAACGGACAGGCCAAGGACGTGCAGCGCCTGCACCCAGTCGATGACCTCAGCGGTGCCGGGCGACTTCTGCAGATCAAGGGTGCGGAGCCGGCCGGCGGCGGCGGACACCTGCACTGCAAGGGCCTCGGTGGCACCGGGTACCCGTTCCCGCACGATGGCCACCACCTGATCGAGCTTCGGATGGTCGATCCAGTGATAGAGACAGCGACGCTTCAGCGCATCGTGCAGATCACGGGTGCGATTCGACGTCAAGACCGCGATCGGCGGCACCACCGCGGAAATGGTGCCGATCTCCGGCACGGTGATCGCCCGCTCGGCCAGCAGTTCGAGCAGGAACGCCTCGAAATGCTCGTCGGCGCGGTCGATCTCGTCGATCAGCAGGACGGCCGGCAGCGGGCCGGGATGCTCGACGGCGCGGAGCAGGGGCCGCTCCACCAGGAAGTCGCGGCGGAACAGGTCGTCGGCGCCAAGGGCGTCACCCTCCGCCTCGGCCAGCCGGATCGCCAAGCAGTTGACGGGGGTAGTTCCACTCGTAGGCGGCCTCGGCAATATCGATGCCCTCGTAGCACTGCAGGCGGATCAGCGGGGTGCCCAGCGCCAGGGCCAGCGACTTGGCGGCCGAGGTCTTGCCGACTCCGGCCTCGCCCTCCAGCAGGATCGGCTGGCCCAGTCGCACGGAACAGAACAGGGCCGTCGCCAGCCCGTCATCGGCCAGATAGCCGGAACGTCCCAGCATCTCGCGCAGGGCGGTGACGGTGGGCACGATCGCGGACAGGTCGGCCGGCTGGTTCACTGGTCGACCTCAGGCTTGGCAGTCACGATTCAGGGTACCCAGCAGCCATCCCGGCGTGCTGTTCGTCGGCTGCGGCCGGTTCCACGCCGGGTGACCCCCCGGGGTTCGCCGAGAACGCCCGCAGGCAGCCGGGTCCGCAGAAGTAGAACCGGGTTCCGTCGTGGTCCAGGTGCAGGCTGGTCGCGACGGCGGCGACCGTCATGCCGCAGATGGGGTCGATCGCCGTCGCCGGATGCCCGTCCCCCGATCCCTGCTTGGCAGCGACATCCGCTGCTTCGCGAGCGAAGGCGTGGTCGCCGTGCGGAGGCGGATCGGGCGCGGCCGAGTGAACCCTGGTGGACACCACCTCCGCCAGGATGGACAGCGCAATCTCGGCGGCCGTTCTGGCCCCGATGTCCAGGCCGGCCGGGCTGTGCACCCGGCCGGGGGCGATCCGGGCCAGGTCGGGACGAGCCTCCACCAGCTCGTTCAGCACCCCGGCGGCGCGGCGGCGACTGGCGACCAGACCGATGTACGGAACGCCGGCATCGAGCGCGGCCGTCAGGGTCTCGACCTCGTCGCGGCCATGGGAGGCCACGATCACCCCCAATGCGCCGTCGATGGTCTGCCGATCGACGGCGGAGACCGAGTAATCGAGCTGCTCGGCGAGCCCGACGAGGGCAGTGGCGATCGGGCCGTCACCGAGCACCTGCACCAGCGGCGGCGGCACCACCGGGTCGAGGAAGATCTCCAGGGTGCCGCCGGACAGGCACGGGTTGTGCACCGACAACGTCCCGTCATGCCGGTGCACCAGCTGCCCGGGCTCCTCGCGTCGGCGTGATCCGCAGCAGCAACGGCTCCTTGGTGTCGAGCAGCATCAGGCTCTGCGCCCGCACCGTGGTCTCGGCGCAGGTTCCGCCGACGAACCCCTCGATGGAACCGTCGGCGTGAATGATCGCCTCGTCGCCCGCCTTCGCGGAGGTCGGCCGCTCGGCGAGCACCACCCTGGCCCGGACGAACGGCACACCCTGGTTGCGCAGTTCCGTTGCCCGGACGTCCAGATTCGCCCTGCTCATCTGGGTACGCGGCCGACGCTGCGGAAGAAGCGGTTGCCACCAGCAACCATTTCTTCCGCGGTGAGCCCGAGATGTGCCCGCTTCACGTGACGGCCAGGTCGGTGCGCATCGGGAGTGCCCTGGATCGCCATCCAGACATTCGCCGGGGTCAGCGGCATGTCGGCATGACGAACCCCGAACGGCGAGATCGCGTCGATCACCGAGTTGACCACCGCGGGCGGCGAACCGACGGTCGCGGACTCACCGACCCCCTTGAGACCCTGCGGGTGGTGCGGCGACGGCGTGACCGTCTCGCCCAGTTCCCAGCTGGGGCACTCCATCGAGGTCGGCAGCAGGTAGTCCATGAACGAACCGCCGACGCAGTTGCCGTCCTCGTCGAACGCGATCAGCTGCATCAGAGCCATCCCGATGCCGTCGGCCAGGCCGCCGTGCACCTGCCCCTCGACGATCATCGGGTTGATCCGCGGCCCGCAGTCGTCGACGGCGATGAACCGGCGCACCTTGACCACCCCGGTTCCGGGGTCGACGTCGGTGACGCAGATGTAGGCGCCGAACGGGTAGGTCAGGTTCGGCGGGTCGTAGACGACGGACGCGTCCAGGTGACCCTCGACGCCCTCGGGCAGGGTCAGCGTGCCGTGGCTGAGCATCGCGATCTCGGCGATGGTGCGGCCCTGCTCGGGGTCGCCCTTGACCTGCCACGCGACCGTGATCCCATTCCAGGTCGCCGGTGCCGACCTCGAGCGCGGCCGCCGCGATGATCTTCGCCTTCTCCCGGACCCGTTGCGCCACAATGGCCGCCGCCGCACCGGAGACCGGCGTCGAGCGAGAACCGTAGGTGCCGAGGCCGAACGGGGTGTTGTCGGTGTCGCCGTGGATGACTTCGATGTCCTCCGGCGGGATGCCGAGCTCCTGCGACACGATCTGCGCGAAGGTCGTCTCGTGGCCCTGCCCCTGGGTCTGCACCGACAGCCGCACCTGGGCCTTGCCGGTCGGGTGCACCCGGAGTTCGCAGCCGTCGGCCATGCCGAGACCGAGGATGTCCATGTGCTTGCGCGGTCCGGCGCCGACGCCCTCGGTGAAGAACGAGATGCCGATGCCCATCAACTCGCCGCGAGCCCGCTTCTCGGCCTGCTCGCGCCGTAGCTCGTCATACCCGGCGATCTTCATGGCCAGCTTCAGCGCACGCGGGTATTCGCCGGAGTCGTACTCCCATCCGGTCTTGGAGGTGTACGGGAACTGCTCGGGCCGCAGCAGGTTCTTCAGCCGCAGCTCCGCCGGGTCCATCTTCAGCTCGGCGGCCAGCACGTCGACCATCCGTTCGACCAGGTAGACGGCCTCGGTGATCCGGAACGAACAGGCGTAGGCGACGCCGCCGGGCGCCTTGTTCGTGTAGACGCCCTTCACCGTGCAGTGCGCGGCCTGCAGGTCGTAGCTGCCGGTGAAGATGTGGAAGAAGCCGGCCGGGAACTTGGTCGGCTGCGCGGTGCCGTTGAACGCGCCGTGGTCGGCCAGCACGTCGACCTTGAGGCCGAGGATCTTGCCGTCCTTCGTCGCCGCGATGCTGCCGGTCATGTGGTAATCCCGGGCGAAGGAGGTCGCCATCAGGTTCTCGCTGCGGTCCTCCATCCATTTCACCGGCCGGCCGGTGACGATGGAACCGACGACGGCCAGCACGTACCCGGGGTAGATCCCGACCTTGTTGCCGAAACCGCCGCCGATGTCCGGGGAGATGATCTGGATCTTGTGCTCCGGGATGCCGGCCACCAGCGCGTAGATCGTCCGGTGCGCGTGCGGGGCCTGGTTGGTCGAATAGACCAGCAGCTTGCCCGTCACCGGATCCATGCTGGCGACCGTCCCGCAGGTCTCCATCGGCGCGGGATGCACTCGGGGATAGAGCATCTCCTGCGTGACGACGACCTCGGCGGCGTCGAAGACGGTCGCCGTCTCCTCCGCGTTGCCGGACTCCCAGTCGAAGATGTGGTTGTCGGTCTTGCCCTCGATGTCGTCCCTGATCACCGGCGCGCCGGGATCCAGCGCGCGTTTGGCGTCGACCACCGGTTGCAGCGGCTCGTAGTCGACCTCGATCAATTCCAGTGCGTCGCGGGCGATGTATTTGGTGTCGGCGACGACGTAGGCGACCTCCTGGTGCTGGAATCGCACCTTGTCGGTGGCCAGCACGGCCTGCACGTCGGCGCTCAGCGTCGGCATCCACGCCAGGCCCAGCCCGGACAGCGTCTCGCCGGTGATCACCGCATGCACACCCGGCAGCGCGGCGGCGGCCTCGGTGTTGATCGAGCGGATCCGGGCGTGCGCGTAGGGGCTGCGCAGGATCGCCGAGTGCAGCATGCCGGGCAGGGTGATGTCGTCGACGTAATGTCCTTGGCCGCGAAGGAATCTCGCGTCCTCCTTGCGGGGCATCCGGCCGAACCCGATGGGGTTGCCGGCGGGGCTGATCCGCGGCGAGTGCTGCACGGGTGCGACGGGCAAACGTGGCAGTCATGCCGGTACCTCCTGGCTCGGTTCGGCGGCGACGGTGCTGTCGCCATTGGTGGCGGGGTCGGCGGCCGCCTGGCCCGACGGCTGCGACGGATGGCCGGCCGCCGCGCGGACCGCGCGGACGATGTTCTCGTAGCCGGTACATCGGCAGATCTGGCCCGAGATCGCTTGCCGGATAGTGGCTTCGTCCGGGTCGGGGTTGTGGTCGAGCAGGTGCCGGGCGGTCATCATCATTCCGGGGGTGCAGAACCCGCACTGCAGGCCGTGTTCGCTCATGAATCCCTCCTGCACCGGGTCGAGCTTGCCGCCGACCGCCAGTCCCTCGACGGTCCGCACCCGGTGCCCGTCGGCCATCGCGGCCAGCACGGTGCAGGTCTTGACCGGTTCCTCGTCCAGCCAGGCCACACACGTTCCGCACTGCGAGGTGTCGCAACCCCAGTGGGTTCCGGTGAGCCGCAACGTGTCTCGCAGATAGTGCACGAGCAGCGTGCGGCCCTCGACCTCGTCGGTGTGTTCGACACCGTTGACGGTGATGTGCACCTGCATGTCAGTTCCCTTCCTGGGCACGCCAGCCGGTGCGGGCGGCGGCGCGGCGGAGCGCCCTACGGGTGAGCTCATCGGCGAGGTGCTTCTTGTAGATGACCGGGCCGCGTTGATCGGCGCTCGGGCTGCTGCACTCGGCGGCCAGCCGTCCGGCCTCGGCGATGGTGTCGGCGGACAGGGTCTTTCCGCGCAGGTACTCCTCGGCCTCCGGGGCGCAGCCATGGTCGGCGCCGACCGCGGCCAGTCCGATCCCCACATCGGTCACGGTGTTGCCATCCAGCACCAGGAACGCCCCGGCCGAGGCGACTGCCCAGTCGCCGGCGCGTCGCTCCACCTTCTCGTAGGCGCTGCCCGATCCGGGGCGGATCGGAATCCGCACCTCGACCAGCATTTCCGCGTCGTCGAGCACGGTGTCGTAGGGGCCGTCGGTGAACTCCCGTGCCGGCACGACGCGCGACCCGGTGCTGGATCGCAGCACCACGTCGGCGCGCAAGGTCGCGGCGACCGCGGACAGGTCCTCGGCCGGGTCGGCCTGGCAGAGCGATCCGCCGATGGTGCCGCGATTGCGGACGATGGGGTCGGCGATGACGTTCTCTGCGTCGTGCAGGATCTTGTAGTGCTCGCCGATCACGGCCGAGGCGAGGATGGACTTGTGCCGGGTCATCGCGCCGATGGCCAAGTACGACGAGCCGTTGTTTGCGACGAGCCGGATGTAGTCCAATTCGGTCAGGTCGTTGATGTCGATCACGCGCTCGGGCTGGGCGATGCGCAACCGCATCATCGGGATCAGGCTGTGCCCGCCGGCGATCAGCCGCGACTCCGGCCCGTACCGCTCCAGCAGTTCGAGGGCCTCTTCGACGCTGTGCGCCCTGGCGTAGTCGACGGGGGCTGGTGTTTGCATGCGCGACCTTTCTCTGCCGGTGCGGATCGCGTCCTTCGCCGCCGTGCACCCACTGCCCGGTCGATACCTCGGCATGGAAATCCCGAGATGATGATCTTCAGCGGAGGGTCGCACGGCGATGGGACGGACCTCGCCAACAGTGTGCGCCCGATCGTCGGTTGGTGACAACGCTCACATCGGGTGTGCCGCCGATCGCCGGCCAACTTGCGCCGGGCCGTCGACAGCCGTTGTCCCGAAAAGCTTTCGCTTTGCCCCGATCCGCACCCCCAAAGGGCGATTGATGCCACATATTGCTGATTTCATGCGCACGCACCGACAACATATGGCCGATATGTCGGACATTGAGCGCAAAACCAGACGGGCTGACCCAGATGGGTGAACGCCGTCCGTCCGACGGTGTCGGTGCCGACCACCTGCGTCCCGACGTAGCGTGGTGACCTGACCCGAGGAGGCCGCCATGGCAAACGACCCGTCCGACGACTCGGCAACCCTGCCCGGTCGAACCGGGGCAGCGAGTGAGCCCGCGGTTCCCGCGGTGAGCGCGCCGCTTCCCGGCACGGCCGCCGCGAACATCACGCTGCCGCCCGCGGACTACAACGAGGCGGGCGTGCCCAGCCTCGACTTCGTCCGGGACAAGATCGAGGGCCGATACGGAAGGTCGCTCGGCTCGACGGAATTGGCCCAGGAGACTCCGGAGGCTCGCTCGTTCCAGGAGCAGGCGGCCAAGCGGGAGGAGGCCGCGCACGACAGGCTGGAAGCCATCCGCCGCTCGTTGCGCGGTGACGCGTCGTCCTGACCCTGCTGCGATCGCGCCGCGGTCCACCGGGCCGACCGGCTGGGAGCTGCAGGAAATCACCGAGTCGGGCGATGTCCTCGGGCCCAGGTCCGTCATTGATTCGGCGGCCGAGCTGGCCCGGTGGGTGCCCGGGCGGCGCTGGCTGTGGGATGCGGCGTCGTCGATCTACCCGGCGCTGTTTGCGGCCGGTGTTCGGGTCGATCGTTGCTATGACGTCACTCTGACCGAACGGATCCTGCTGTCGCGGGAAGGCAGGTTCGGAGCGCCCAGCTCGGCGGCCGCCGTGCACGCCAGGGCAACCGGCCTGCCGGTACCGCCCGACCCGGGCCTGTCAGCCGTGCCCGCCCAGCCGATGCTGTTCGATTCCGGTGCGTCGCCACCCGAAGGCCCGGTCGTCGATCCGATCGAGGTGCTCCGGGTCGCGCTGGTCGACCAGCGTCGGCGGATCGGTGCCGACCGTGCGCTGGCCCTGCTTGTCGCAGCGGAATCGGCGTCCGGACTGGCCGCCGTGGAGATGGGCCACACGGGCCTGCCGTGGCGTGCGGACATCCACATCGGCCTGTTGACCCGGATGCTGGGTCCGAAACCACGGCCGGGCGAGCGCCCGGCGCGGTTGGCGGAGCTCGCTGCCGAGATCAACGGCGCCTTCGGGTTCCCGGTCAATCCCGACTCCGCGCTCGACCTGCGGGCCGCCTTCCGTCGCGCCGGGTTCGACATCGACAGCACCCGATCGTGGGTGATCAAGGAGCTGACGCATCCCGCGGTGGGTCCGGTGCTGGCGTACAAGGAACTGTCCAGGCTGCACACCGCCAACGGCTGGAACTGGCTCGACGAATGGGCGCGGGGCGGCCGGTTCCGCCCGGAATACCTTCCCGGGTCGGTGGTCTCGGGTCGCTGGGCGACCCGCGGCGGTGGTGCGCTGCAGATTCCGCGGGCGCTGCGCAAGGCCGTCGTCGCCGACCCCGGGCACCGGCTGGTGGTCGCCGACGCGGCTCAACTGGAACCCAGGGTGCTCGCCGCGATCTCCGGAGATGCTGCGCTGCAGGCGGTCTCGGCCGACGAGGACCTGTACACGGCGCTGGCCGAGGACGGTTTCGGCGGCGACCGGGCGCACGCCAAGGTGGCCATGCTCGGGGCCATGTACGGCGCAACCTCCGGTGAGGCCGGCCGGTTGCTCGCGACCCTGCGCGACCGCTATCCGGACGCGATGGCCTGCGTGGAGAACGCCGCCCGGCAGGGCGAACGCGGCGACGTCGTGTCCTCGGTGCTGGGCCGGGCCTGCCCACCGCCCAGCGATGGATGGCGGGAGGTGGTCGCTCTGGGTTCGGGGCAGGACGCGACCGATCCCGAACGGCGGCGTGCGAGCCAATTCGCCAGGGACCGCGGGCGCTTCACCCGCAACTTCGTGGTTCAGGCGTCCGCCGCCGACTGGGCGTCCGTTTGGCTGTCCGGACTGCGCCGGGACCTGACCGGGGTCCAGGCGCCGAACTGGTGTTCTTTCAGCATGACGAGTTGATCGTGCATGTCCCGATCGCGGGTGCCCCGGCCGTCGCCGAGCTGGCGGTCGCGTCGGCCGAGTCGGCACGACGGCTGGTCTTCCCGGGGTCATCGGTGACGACGCCGGTCCGGCCGGCCATCGTCGATTGCTACGCGGACGCGAAGTGACCCGCCATGAGGCTCGCGGTCTTTGTGGCATCGACCTGGACCCCGCCGGTGTCTCCGGGCGAAGGGCCCAGCGCGCGCCTGGCATCGCCACAACATCGGTTGCTACGCCACAACGTCCCATGCGTTGTGAAGTAGCAACGCCGGTTGTGGTGACCGTCGGGGCTGTTGTGGCGATCGGACTGTCGCATGACGTCCCAGCTCAGGCCGAGCGGGAACCGGTCAGCGACGCGAAGACAATGACGTTCGATTCGTAACTGCGGGCGTCGGGGTCGAACTCGCCGCCGCAGGTGATCAGCCGCAGCCCGGCATGATCGAGGTTTCCGTAGACCTCCAGCGTCGGGAAATTGCTCTTCGGCACGGTTTTCACGGTGTCGACGGTGAATTGGGCGACGGTGCCGTCGGCTCGGGTGACGTCGATTGCGTCTCCCGGCTGCAGGTCTTGCAGGGAATAGAAGACTCCCGGGCCGAACTGCCGGGAATCGATATGGCCGAGGATGATCGCCGGGCCAAGAGCACCCGGGGAGGGTGAACCGGTGTACCAACCGGGCTTGGAATCGGGATCATCCAGCGACGGAACTTCGATGGTTCCATCGGAATTGAGTCCCAGGTCGATCAGCGACGAATCGACGCCGATGGCGGGCACCGAGACGGACACCGGCGGTGAAGCGGGCAGCAGCATGGGTCCCGGCGCCGGTGCGGGAGGGTTATCCGTCGCGGGGGTCGGGCTGGGGCTGACCAGTGCCGGACTGCTGACCGGTGCAGCACTGCTGGACTGGGGCACGCTGGGCGTCGCTGAGGGAGAAGCGGAGCCCGACATCGTCGATGGTGGCGTCGAACTCACCGCTGTCGGCGGGTCGGCGCTCGACGGCCCACCGCCGGTAGCGGACACACCGCCCGTGCCACAACCGGCCGCTGCCAGCAGGACTGCTCCGACGAGAAGCATCCGACGGACGAGGCTGCGGGTGGTTCCGGCGGGATTGCTGGGCGGCGGTGGCATCGATGCGTTCCTCTCGGATGGTTTCTTGGATCAACACTGCCGGATCAACGCTGCCGGTTGGACGCTGCCGGATGGACGCTGCCGGGCCCGTTGGTGAAGGACGGACCCGGCAGCGCGTTCATCGCCGGCCGCGGCGGCGGCTCGTAGGTACGACTGCGGCAGGGTGGTTCACGTCAGGCAGCGCGTTCTCGGTTGCCTGACGCATCTCGCCGGTCAGTCCTGGGCGGACCGACGGCGCCGATGGGCGATCACGGCTGCGCCGCCGACGGCAAGCAGGGCCGCCACGCCAACACCGATTTCGGCTCCGTGGCCGGTGGTCGCGGTCGAGCCGCCACCGGTGTCAGCCGCGCCGCTCGGCACGCCGGACATCTGCATGGCCGTGAACGCGCCGCACAAGGCCGGGTCGGTCGCCTCGGCAGGCAGCGTCGCGTCGAGCTCGCTGGCGCCGAGAACGTCGTCATAGGTGCCGTTGTTGTTGTAGTCAACCCCGTGCACCACCAGGACGGCGGTGCCCTTCTGCAGGTTGGCCGTCACGTTCGGATCGAGATCGATCGTCCGGGTGTAGGTGTAGGAACCGGTCGACGGGAATTCGGTGACCGCGAGGCCGGCCGCCGGACTGGTGTCTCCGGCGTTGGTCAGCGAGGTGCCGATCGCCCCGTAGAAGGGTGCACCGTCCGCCACGTTGATCGACGACTGGCCGTTGTGCTGCTGGGCCGCGGACGGGCACTGGCCGAGCGCATCGACGTGGATGTGCTGCGCGTGCGGCGCACCGTCGAGCAGGCCACTGACCTCGACCTTCACCTCAGCGGAGTTTCCGGTCACGGTGATCAGCGCGGTCCCGCTGCCGGTCACGTGGTTGGCGGTGATCGGATTGAGCGTCGCCTGGTAGGACGTCGAGTCCGCGGCGGACGCCGACGCGGGAGTGAGCAGCGCGATGCCGAGAACGCAGGCCGTGGCCCCCAGTCCAGCGAGCAATTTCTTTCTCATGCCAATTCCTTTCGCGCCGCATCTTGCGGCGATTCCACCCCGAAATTCACACGTGAACGTCAGCGGTGCCGGAAAATCTAGACAGCAGCTATTCGGACGCGCGGGCCGAAGCGATTGCTGCCTGAAGAATGTTGCGTGCTGTGGTATTCGATGTCCGGATTTCGGTGGACTTTTGCCCAGGCAGTGCGGAAACCAGCAGAAGCACAACGGTGGCAATTCCGAGGTGGATCAGTGCTGCCGTTCGTTCGTCCTGGGCGACGGTGATCCAGGCGATGTTCAATTCGGTGAACCATGGTCGGGCGGCAAACGCGCCGCCGGCCAGCAATATGCCGGTCAGCGCGGCCTGCAGAGCGAACCAGGCCATCAGCAGCGTCATCTCGGACGGCGCCGACTTGCGCTCGCGGCTGCGCTGCGCCGGTAGCAAGAGCGCGAAAAGTGCTGCGCCGATGACGATGTCGCCGATGCGGGTGACCATCAGCAGCCCATGTCCGGACACCGACCACAGGGCGAGCGGGGTCAACAAGGCACAGCACGGTCCAACCGGCATAGCTGCCCAGCACCAGCCACGGGTGAGCCCGCACGGCGCCCAGCAACCGCCCGACGGTTCCGGTCCGCCGAACAAGTTCCCACGGCCGGGCCAGCACGACGGCGAGCGGAACAAACATCGAGGTGATCGCCTGCTGGGTCACGGTGACGCTCCACACCACGCCGTCGTAGGTCGCGATGCCGCTGTTCAGGGCGACCACGGCCGCGGCGGCCGCCGCCACCGCCCAGCAGACCCGGCCGGCCGGCCAACTCCCGCCGGCCGCCCGGAACCGACGAACCCCGATCAGATAGCCCGACAGGCTCAGCGCGACGAGCAGCAACACGATCACGTCCGGCCGCCAGAGGACAGCCAGGTTCTCCAGGGAGATCACCGGAACCGGATGCCCGGCCATGGCCTCGATCCGCGGGACCCCGTGCGCGGCCTCATGTCCGACGGCGTGGCCGACCGGCGGCGCGGTGGCGGACAGCGCGGTCGCCACGCCCATCGTCGCGCCCATCACCAGCACCTCGACCGCAGCGAGCCGGAGCAATGCGCCGAAATTGCCGATCGATCGAGCGCGAAGTCCGGCCGCCAATCGGCGCCGATGCCAGTAGCCGAACGTGCCGAGCACGCCCAGCGCCACCAGCTTGACCAGCAGCAACCGGCCGTACCCGGTAGTCCACAGGTCGGAAACCTGGCCGACCCGCAGCCAGCCGGTGATCACCCCGGAGACGCCGATCGAGATCCAGCACCACAACGCCAGGGTGGAGAACCGCGGCAGAACCGTCACCAACAACTCGCTCCGCACGTGCAGCACCATGATCGCCAGGCCGCCGATCCACGCACCTGCCGCGAGGACGTGCACGATCAGCGACGACGCCGCGATGTCGGCCCCGGACTGGGTGGTGTGCCCGCCCAGTGCCCATGGGATCAACGCTGCGGCGAGCAGTCCGGTGGACAGCACCAGCCGGATCTGCGGCCCCCGCACTGCAGAACCGGCGTAGCGAAGGCTCCGTGCGGTCAGCAGCGCAGCGAGCGCGCCCGCAGCGGACAGCGCCGTTGAGATCACCAGTAACCGGCCGGGGCCGAACGCCGCCACGCTCGCGATGGCGGGCAACGTCAGGGCGTCTGGCAACGGACGCGCGGTGAGGTCCGACACCGTCAGCAGGAACACCACGACCGTCGCGGCGGCGGCGAGTGCCGCCAGCGACCCGGCGGTGCGCAGGCAGCGGGCGCGGACGGCCTCGAACTCACCCGAGGCGGGATCAATGCCGCGGCCAGCAGGGCGCCGCCGAGGGCAAGGACGGCGGCCGTCTCGGCGATGAACGACGCCACCGGCAGCGCCCACTGGGTACCGCCCCCGGCGTCGGGCAGCCCGGCCACCGCGACCACAGCTGCCGAGCCACCGACGAACAGGCACGCCACCAGCGCGGCGATGCCCGCGACCAGGACCGCTGGCAGCAGCCAGCGTGGACCGCCGGCGACCGGCGACGCGGGAGGCAGGCTGATCGGAAGGCCCGTGCGCACCGCTGGATCGATCGCCGGGTGACCGGGCAGCACGGTGGCATCGACGGCCATACCGACGTCTCCTTCGCTGGCCGGCGCTGGCAGGATTGGCGTGCGGCCGGGCTCGGGCGCAGGGCAGTTCCTGCGGACCCAGGTCATCCGTGGCCGAATGATCATTGGCTTGGTCCGGGCCGCAACACTCCTGTCGCGGAGGCGCCGAATGCGGATGACGATCGAGCAGTGCCGAGACCGGCTGACCGCCGCCCGGGTCGCCCGACTCGGCACCGTGAGCGCGGCGGGCGAGCCGCACCTGGTCCCGGTGACGTTCGCAGTCATCGACGCAGGATCGGCGGTCGGCGACCCACCGGCGGACGGCGGGGCCGAGCTCATCGTGTTCGCCGTCGACCACAAACCGAAATCGACAACGGCGCTGCGCCGGTTGGACAACATCGCCGCGAATCCACGGGTGGCGTTCCTGGTCGACCACTACGACGACGACTGGGATCGACTGTGGTGGGTGCGGGCCGACGCGATTGCGGGCCGTCATTGACGGCGAGGACCGGCTGCGCGCCATCGCCGCGCTCCGGATCAAGTACCCCCAGTACGAACTGGTCGCGCCGCACGGGGTGGTTGTCGGTGCCGTGGTGCACCGTTGGTCCGGTTGGCGGTCGACCGCGTAGCTGCTTGCCGAAGTGGGTACCGACGCGACGATTCACACCCTGCGCCATGGGTCGCGAATGGCAAGGCTGATGGTGGTGCAGAGAAGACTCGTGCGGAGGAGGCCATCGGAAATGACGGAGCCAACCTCGACCGGCCAGGCCGTGCCCACCGCGTCGACCGATGCGGCCGCAGAGCCGGCCGTGCCCACCGCTTCGACCGATACGGATGCAGACCCGGCCGTGCCCACCGCTTCGACCGATGCAGCCGCTGAGCCGGCCGCGGCGGCACCGTCGCCGGCCGACGAAACGGAGCCGTGGCACATCGACGGCAGCGGGCCGGTACCGACGGCGAACGGTCGGGTGCGCCGTCGCTGGCGGAAGGTCGTGGTGCGCACCATCAGCAAGGCATGGGGCGATTCCCTTTTCGGGATGAGCTCGCAGGCGGCCTTCTGGTCCGCGCTGTCCACGGCGCCCCTGCTGCTGGCGCTGCTCGGCCTCACCGGTTACGTGGCGGAACTGTTCGGGCCGGGCACCATGGACGACGTCCGCAAGCAGACCACCGTCTTCCTGCACACCATCTTCAACGAGGAAGTCGCGGACAATCTGATCGGCAACACCGTCGACACCATCTTGAACAATGGGCAGGCGGACGTGGTTTCGGTCGGCCTGATCATCAGCCTGTGGGCGGGCTCGTCGGCGATGACGGCCTTCGTCGAGTCGATCGCCACCGCCTACGGCCAACACGAGTTTCGGCATCCGGTGCTGGAGCGGTTTTTCGCGTTGGGTCTTTACGTCGGCGCCCTGGCCGCCGGGATCGTCGCTGGTGCCGCTGCTGGCGATCGGGCCGGACTACCTCCCGCGCCTGTTCCCGGAGTCGTGGCGTCCGACCGTCATTCGAGATCCTCGGCTGGGCCTACTATCCCGGATTGGCGATCGGCCTGATCCTGCTGCTCACGACGCTGTACAAGGTGGCGCCCAAGCGCAAGCACCGGTGGAACAGGGGACTGCCCGGCGCTTTTCTGGCGGCCGCGGTGTTCCTGGTGGCCAGCGCAGGCTTGCGGCTGTATCTGTCGTACGTCTACAGCCACGGTTTGACCTATGGCGCGCTGGCCACCCCGATCACGTTCCTGCTCTTCTACTATTTCGCCGCGATGGCGATCATCATCGGCGCGCAGTTCAACAACGCGCTGCTGGAGTACTACCCACCCAGGCGGCGCAGCCGCGACATCCGACGTGAACTGCGCCGGCGGCTCCAGCACTTCAGCGAACCAGCAGGCGAAGCCGGACGCGGGCGCCGGCGAACCCCAACCAACCCACGCCTGACGGTCACGGCGCCACCGAGCGGGCGTACCGCCGGCCGAGCAGGGCCAGCTGCACTACCAGCTCGGGTGGTTCGGTGACGTGGAAGTCGATGCCGAGCATGCCGATGTAGACGGCGATGATCTCGATGCTGTCGGCGCCGGTGACCAGCACGCTGGTGTGCGTCGTCGATCTTCTCGACGACCCCGACGGTGGCGTTGATCCGGGCGATGACCTCTTCGGCGGCGGCGAAGACGGTGATCCGGGCGTGCACCTTCCAGCCGGTCGACGCGACATCGCGGAGCAAAAACGTCGTGTAGTCCTCGCCAGGCAGTGGTCGTGGCGTGAATCGTCGGTTGGTCCGCTCGCGGGGCGTGACCCAGTCCAGCCGAAACGTCTGCCAGGCGCCCGACCGCGGCTCCCGGCCGACCAGGTACCACCGGCGCATCCAGCTGATCAGGCGATACGGCTCGACGACGGTCCGCACGCCGGAGTAGTCGAAGCCGAGCCATTCCTGGTCGCGGATCGCGTTCGCCGCCGCGGCCAGCGTTGCAGCGTCGATCTCCGGATCCTCGACGTTGCTGTCGATGTTGTCCGGGCCGCGCGAGGTCGCGTCATGGATCGCGCTCACCTGCCGTTGCAGGCGGTGCGGGAGCACCTGTTCGAGCTTGGCCAGCGCGCGTGAGCCGGCCTCCCCGATGCCGCTGATTCCGGCTGCGACCCGGAGCCCGATCGCCACGGCGATGGCCTCCTCGTCGTCGAGCAGCAGCGGCGGCAGCTTGGCGCCGACGCCGAGCCGGTAGCCGCCGGACGCGCCGCGAGTGGCGTCGACCGGGTAGCCGAGTTCGCGCAGCCGATCGACATCCTTGCGCACGGTTCGGGTGGTGACGCCGAGCCGCTGCGCCAACTCGGTCCCCGACCAGGACACTCGAGACTGCAGCAGCGACAGCAGGGCGAGCAGCCTCGCGGACGTTTCCAACATTTTCCAAGTCTCGCAGAATATAGGAACGTCTTCTTCCTATATGGCTCCTACGGTTCCATCATGACCACCACCCAGAGCACCGGCTCAGACATCCGGCCCTTCCACATCGACATCCCGCAGGCCGATCTCGACGATCTGATGAACCGCCTGGCGCGGACCAGGTTCGCGCCGGCATCGCCCGGCGACAGCTGGGACTACGGCATGCCGACCGAGTACCTGCGAGACTTCGTCACCTACTGGCGCACCGAGTTCGATTGGCGGGCGCAGGAGCGGCGGATCAACACCTTTCCGCAGTTCGTCACCGAGATCGACGGGCAGACGGTGCATTTCGTGCACGTCCGGTCCGCGGAGCCCACCGCGACACCGCTGGTGCTCACCCACACCTACCCCGGGTCGTTCGTCGATCTGCTGGACATGGTCGGACCGCTGACCGACCCGGTCGCGTTCGGCGGCCGGGCGCAGGACGCGTTCTCGGTCGTCATCCCATCGATTCCCGGTTTCACCTTCAGCACGCCGCTGGTCGATCGCGGCTGGACGATGGCCCGGGTGGCCAGGACCTGGGACGTACTGATGCGTCGTCTTGGCTACCACAGCTACGGCGCCCACGGTAGCGACGCCGGCGCGATGGTTTCCCGGGAATTGGCGTTGCTCAGCCCCGACGGCTTCTTGGGTGCGCATGTGCTGCAACTGTTCTCGTTCCCGTCCGGGGATCAGGCGGAATTCGAGAAGATGACGCCGAAGGACTATGCGGCTCTGGAATTCGCCGGATGGTTCCAAGATCACGCGGGTTTCTCCGCGATGCTCGGATCACGTCCGCAGACGGTGGCGCATGCGTTGGCCGACTCGCCCGCCGGACAGTTGGCCTGGAACGAGCTGTTCGTCTCGTTCGGGGAGGGGAGCCTGCTCACCCGAGATCAGATCCTCACCCAGGTGACCCTGTACTGGCTGACGAACACATCGGGCACGACCGCGCGCTTCTACTACGAGGAAGGCCATTCCGGAGTCGACCCAGCAGTGAACACTGCCCCGACGGGGGTGGCCGTTTTCGCCGACGATTTCAAGTCGATGCGCCCATTCGCCGACCGCGACAACACCAACATCGTGCACTGGACCGAATACGAGCGAGGCGGCCATTTCGCGTCCATGGAGGTGCCCGAGGTGGTTGCCGCGGATGTCCGGGCATTCTTCGCTGGATTGCGCTCGAAAGCTGCGCAGGCGCGTGGCGTGCCCGCGCCATTAGCAAGTTAGCAGCATTGACAGCTAACATGCTAACGGCAGTGAACTCGTCACGACATCGGCGGGTTCCATTCGACACCAAGGAGTGCATGTGACGACGACCGAGTCCTACGCCGCCTTTGCCACCCAGGCCAAGGAGGCGACCGAGAAATCCGTTGCCGCGTTCAAACTGGCCGCGAAGCCACTGACGGCCGCGGCGACGGTGAACACCGACGTGCCGAAGGCCGTTGTCGAACCCGTGCAGCGCTACTTCCAGTTTGTCCGGCAGGCCGCCCAGGCGAACGTGGATCTGGCGACGACGTGGACGCAACTTGTCACGGCATTCTCGGGTGTCACGGCATTCTCGGGAGTGACCGGCAAGCGGGTGTCAAAGGTCGGCGACGCCACTGCGGAGACGGTCGAGGCGGTCGGCGAGGCGGCGGCGGAGGCGGTCGAGACGGCCGATGAAGCAGCGGTGGACACTGCCGAGACGATCGCCGACCTGGCCGCCACTGCTACCTCGAGTGCCGAGCCCACCGCTGAAGAACAGGCGGGCGAGGGTGCCGAATCGGAGCTGGAGCGGGACCTGGCCGCTGAGCGAGCGGAGGCCAAGCACGCCCACGAGCTGGCTCGGGAGCCCTACCGCAGTTTGACGAAGGCGGAGTTGTCCGCGCTGCTGGCCGAGCGCGGACTGCCGAAGACCGGAACCGTCGGCACGCTTATCGAACGGCTCGTCGCGGCCGACGCCAAGTCGTAATTCCGGCGCGCCATGCGCGTGGCGCCGGCCGCGCAAATCCGCCGATTCGTTTGCTCCGCGCACGGGAACCTTCGGCAGCAAGCGACTCACAACGGGGTGGTCGCGTGATGGAGGTGCACTGTGGGATTTCGTGCAGACGATGCGGTGATCGCGCTGTATGACCTTTCCTGCCCGGTCACCGGAGGATCGGTGCGGTGCGGTGACTGCGGCGTGATTCTCAAGCAGGTCGGAACGGCGCCGGCAACGTTCAAGGTGCGATTCACGGTCGCGGACGCCGCGCGGGAGACCGTCGTGCTGGACGGTGTGACGGACCGCGACATCGCCCGTGCCGGAGTGCAGCGCGGCGATCCGCACGAGACGGACCAGCGGGACTGGAGCGTGAATGGCGTCCGCGGAACGGCTTGACGCGATCCGGTCCGGGGTCGCAACAATCAAGCAGGACAAGCCCTATGCCGACGACGCAGACGCGATCGCGGCATTGGACTGGATTGCCGCGGCGACGGTCGATGTGAATCGCGCGTTGGGCCGTTCCGCGGACGACATCTCGACCGTGGCCGATCTCCATCAACTGCTGGGGGCACTGCAGGCGCTGCACACGTCCATCGCGGCCGGCATGAAACGCAATGGGCAGGACGTCCCGCGCCGACACGATGCCGGCCCGGCGGCAACGGTCGACCGCAGCTGAACAAGCCACCGCCTCAGGCGAGGGGTCGTGGCGGAGTGTCAATTCGCGACGTCTCAAGTACGGTGTCCTCGTTTGGCCTATAGGTGGTGTATTCAGTTTTTCGCCTGCCCGGGCTCGGATTAGCTCTTTTGAGCGCACGACATCACGGCCGTGTGATCACCGACTACACTCACTCGGGCACGTCGGCGAGTCGGCATACAGTAACAATGACTGCAGCACAACAGGTTTGCGACATCTCTGTGACATCTCCGGACGACCAGGGAAATGTGCTGCGCGGCAAGCTGGCGCCCCGAGATAGGGCCTGGAACACCGCGGGGGCGCTAGAGCGCAATCGATGCAGCGCATATTCGGAGTTGCCACTAGGCCATTTGGGTTACCACGTGTTACGGTGAGCCACACAACAACCGCAAAGGAATCGTCCCCGGTCAATGCACCGGCACCTGCGGTCTCCGTGGCCAGGTTCAGCTGCGCGACGCCCCCCAATCTCTGCATTCACTTCTAACGTCAAGGATGCCGATGATGGCTCGAGTAGCAGTGATGCCCGGCCGACGAGTACTGGCCGCGGGTGGATTGTTGCTCGCCATCGCGTTGGTGGCCGTGGTCGCGGGGAACGGCTCAGCGGTTGCCGCAGAACCGACCGTCGGGCTGGGAACCGCAACCGGGTTCGCGGTTCTGGCCGGCTCAACGATCACCAACACAGGACCCTCCCTGATCAGTGGCGACATCGGCGTCAGTCCCGGGTCTGCTATCACTGGATTCCCGCCAGGGCGGGTGGCCAATGGGATCACCCACGCCGCTGACGCCGTCGCATTGCAGGCCCAGTCCGACCTGACCACGGCCTACAACGACGCGGCCGGTCGCACTCCCGCCACCGCCGCGGGCGTCGAGTTGGGCGGCCTGACGCTGGTCGGCGGAGTTTATGGGAACCTCACCCTTGGCATTACCGGAACACTGACGTTGGATGCGCAAGGAGATCCCGACGCCGTTTTCATCTTCCAATCCGCAGCAACACTGATCACCGCATCGAACAGCGCGGTCGATCTCATCAACGGAGCGGATCCCTGCAACGTGTTCTGGCAGGTCGGGAGTTCTGCCACGCTCGGCACCGACTCATCGATGGTGGGCACCATTCTTGCCGCAGCGTCGATCACCGCCAACACCGACGCATCCGTCATCGGGCGCCTGCTGGCCCGCGATGCCGCGGTCACCCTCGACTCCAACGTTGTAGTGGCTCCGGACTGCGCGACCGTTGCTCCCACCGAGACGGTCACCGCCACCGAGACCGCGACCACCACGGCGACCGAAACGGCAACGGCGACCACAACGGCGCTCGAAACCGCCTTGGCGACCACGACGGAAACCCTGACTGAAACGGCCACGGCGACCGAGACGGCCACCGCGACCGAGACCGCGGCGACCGTCACGACTACGCCGACGGAGACGGCTGGGGCGGTGACGGTGACGCCGACGGAGACGGCTGGGGCGGTGACGGTGACGCCGACGGAGACGGCTGGGGCGGTGACGGTGACGCCGACGGAGACGGCTGGGGCGGTGACGGTGACGCCGACGGAGACGGCTGGGGCGGTGACGGTGACGCCGACGGAGACGGCTGGGGCGGTGACGGTGACCCCGACGGAGACGGTTGGGGCGGTGACGGTGACTCCGACGGAGACGGCTGAGGCTGTGACGGTGACGCCGACGACCGTGACGGTGACGCCGCCGACGGTGACGGCTGAGGCTGTGACGGTGACGCCGCCGAC
The DNA here is from genome assembly GCA_963695045.1 of uncultured Actinomycetota bacterium. GTDB lineage: Bacteria > Actinomycetota > Actinomycetes > Mycobacteriales > Nakamurellaceae > Nakamurella. Next base: position 1,269,928 of record CAVOFW010000006.1, on the reverse strand, counting down.
CGTGACGGTGACGCCGCCGACGGTGACGGCCGAGGCCGTGACTGTGACGCCGACCGAAACGGCCGTCCAGACAGTCATCGTGGAAGAAGTCGCGCGAATAGAGGCGACCACCACGTCCGTCGAAACGGCAACCGAGACGGCGACGACCACGACAACCGCGACCAGCACGGCCGTCGTGACCGCAACCGCAGTGGCGACCGAGACGGCGACGAGCACTACAACAACGACCGACATCGCAACTGCCGTCGACACCGCGACCGGGTCGCAGGTGGGGCTCGCCTACCTGGCCGAGGGTGGCCCCGGCTTCTCGGTGGGACCCGCGGCCGACAGCGCGGCAGCGCAGGCCGCCCTGGAGAGAAGTGACACCGGACTGGCATTGACCGGCGTGCCCGTCACCGCGCTGCTGGCGGCTGGTCTGCTCGCGATCGCGCTCGGTGCCTTGCTGCTACGCCTCTCAGTCGGTGGACTCGGGCACCGTCGAAACCGACTAGGACCGAAACACCAAGCAGCAGGCCGGGTCTCCCCTCGAAAGGGGAGGCCCGGCCGCTTCTTCAGGAGCAGTGCCTCGGTTATGACCACACGCAGGTCGAGTCGAGGCAGACCCAGCCTTCGGGGCTGTCGGCGGGCCGGGTGTGTGAGCCGCACGTCGGGCAGGCGATCGGCGCGCCGATCTTGAGCAGCTGCGTGGCGTCGGCCGAGTCGTCGGGTGATATCCGCCGCTGACGGCGGTTCGGAGCGTTGTTACTCAATGTCATCTGTTTCTCCCAAGGTCGGACGGCAGGCGTGCACCGTTCGCTCAGGAGGACGCAGTCGGCGGATGCCGCGTTGCCTCGGCCGGACAATGGGCCCGGCCGGATTTGTCCGTGCCAGACGCCTCCCTTGCCGCGGCGCAGTCGGTGTTCGGTCGAGCTCCAGGGTCGCCTGGATGGCCGGGGTGAGCGCGTCCTCAATTTCCTGCCTGCTGAGCGCCGTCACCGCCGGTAGTCGCAGCAGGTAGCGGGTCAGGCCGAGGCCAAGGAGTTGGGCGGCGACCAGGCCGGCCCGGCGCTCGGCGATCTCCGGACCCAACGGCGGCGGCCAACGCCGGGGCGACCTGGCCCGCGAAGATCGCGCGCATCTGCGTCGCCGCGTGCTCGTTGGTGACCGCGGAACGCATCAGCACCAACAGCGCGTCGTCGCCCGGGTCGCTCTCCCAGCGGTCGAGGAAGTGCCGAACGATCAGCCGTGGTAGCTCGGCGGCCGGGGCGCCCGTCAGGTCTGGAACCCGCAGATCGATGTCCAGCGCCGCGTCGAAGAGCTGGGCCTTGTTGCCGAAGTAGCGCATGACCATCGACGGGTCGATGCCCGCGTCCGCGGCGACGGCGCGGATGGTGGTGCGGTCGTAGCCGTGGGCCGCGAGCCGTTCCCGGGTGGCCCGCAGGATCGCCGCCTTGGTCCGGTCGGAGCGCCGCTCCGGGCCGGCGTCCTCGCTGGTAGATGCCATGCCAACAACTGTAGGCCATCAACCGTTGACTTTTCTCCCGATGCCGTGCACCATCATGTCAACAGATGTTGGCCAACAAGTGTTGACCACGACAAACCGGAGCGGAGTGCCCACCATGAACGCCACCGAATTGCCCGCCCAGACCGAGGTCGTCATCGTCGGCGCCGGCCCGACCGGACTCGCGCTGGCCGTCACCCTCGCCACCGCCGGCGTCGAGTTCGTCATCGTGGATCGGCTGGCCGAGGGCGCCAACACGTCCAGGGCCGCCGTCGTGCATGCCAGAACCCTGGAGGTGCTGGGCGAATTGGGCAGCGCCGACGCGCTGATCGCGCGTGGCCTGCGGGTCGATCGGTTCGCCATCAGCGACGGCTCGCGCCGGCTGCTGACCATCCCGTTCGACGGACTCCCGACGCCGTACCCCTACACCCTGATGGTCCCGCAATGTGAGACCGAGAGCGTGCTGCTCGCCCGGCTGCGCGCGCTGGGGCACGACGTGCACCGGCCGTTCGAGGTGGCGGCCGTCGCGCAGGACGACGCGGGCGTGACGCTCACCATGAGCACCGGTCAGACCGTGCGTGCCGGGTACGCCGTCGGGGCCGACGGCATGCACAGCGCCGTCCGGCGGGAGTCGGGCATCGGATTCACCGGCAGCGCCTACCCGGAGTCCTTCGTGCTGGCCGACGTGACGATGGACTGGACGCCCGGCCGTCACGAGGTGTCCCTCACTCTCGGCACCGCCGGGCTCACCGTCGTCGCTCCGCTGCCCGGTGGGCACTACCGCATCGTCGCGACCGTGGACGACGCCCCGGAGACGCCCGATCTCGAATTCGTGCGGCGACTGCTGGACGAACGGGCCCCCGGCCGGGCGACGGTCAACGGTCTGGCCTGGTCCTCTCGATTCCGGGTGCATCATCGGGTGGCCGACCACTACCGGGCCGGTCGCCTGCTGCTCGCCGGCGACGCTGCACACGTGCACAGCCCGGCCGGCGGCCAGGGCATGAACACCGGCATCCAGGACGGCTACGCGCTCGGCAAGCGCATTCGCCACCGGGCGGCTGGACGACTACGAGGCGGGGCGGCGCCCGGTCGCGCAGCGGGTGGTGTCCTTTACCGACCGGATGACCCGGATCGCGACCACCCGAAACCCGGTTGTCCGCGGTGCGCGCAACATCGCACTGCCGATGCTCGGCCACCTGCCGCCCGTCCGCACCAAGTTCGCGACCGAGATTGCGGAGCTCAACTACCGCTGAGGCAAGGCATTTCGCAGCGCGCACCGGTCGAATCAGCTGGCCTCCGATCTCGCCGGTCAACCACCGATCGGCCGAGTGTGCCAGTGCGCCCGCTATCGAGCAACGGGTGCCGGGCGCGCCGATGCCCTGCTCTCCGGGAGCGCCGGCAGTGTCGCCAGCATTCGCCAGACCCGGTCACGGGAGAACGGGGTCTGAAAGGGACGAACCCCGACCGCCCGGCGGATCGCATTGCCAAGGGCCGGCGCGACCGGGTTGTAGGGGCTTTCGCTCATCGACTTCGCGCCGAAGGGGCCCAGATCGTCGCTGGTGTCGGCGAAGTAGACCTCGGTGGCCGGGATGTCGGCCATCTGCGGGACCCGGTAGGTGCGGAACACCGGATTGCTGACGGCCCCGTCCGGACCAATCATCACCTCCTCGTACAGCGAGCTGCCGATGGCCTGGGCCACCCCGCCCTCCACCTGCCCGCGGCATTGTTCCGGGTTGATCACGGTGCCGGCATCGGCGGCCTGCACGGATTGCAGGATGCGGACCTCGCCGGTTCGGACGTCGACGGCGACCCGGAACGCCTGGACGTTGAACGCCAGCGAGCGCAGTTCGCCGAACTCGCTGCCGTCGGCCGCGATGCCCTCGCCGCGGCGGTGCTCGGCGGGGGCGGCGGCAATGATGTCGGTGAAGCTCAGCAGCCGTTCGCCGGCCCGCACCCCGTCCCGTTCCAGCACGAGGCGATCGGACTCGATCCCGGTGATACCGGCCGCAATGCTCAGCACGACGCCGCGCAAGGTCCGGGCGGCCCCATGCAGGGCCTTGCCTGCGACGGTGGTCCCCGCCGAGGCGAAGGCCCCGGTGTCGTAGATGGCCCCGTCGGTGTCGGAGTTCGTCAGTTCGATCCGGTCGACCCCGGTGCTCATCGCGGTGGAGACGATCTGGGTGTGCACGGTGGTGGTGCCGTTGCCGAACTCGCTGGTGCCGACGCCGAGCACGTAACGGCCGTCCGGCCGCAGGGTCACCGTGGTCTTCGAGATGTGCCCGCGCGGGGCCATGGTGGCGATCATCGCGACGGCCATCCCCTCACCGGTCCGCCAATGCTCGCCCACCGGCGGCGGGACCCCGTTCCCGCGCCGCAACGCCTGCTCGGCCAGGTCGAGGCACTGGTCGAGTCCGTAGCTGCCGTAGACCAGGTCCGCTTCCGGTTCCGGGTGCGCGACCAGCAGCGGGTCGCCGCCCTTGACGGCGTTGATCCGGCGTAGCTCGAACGGGTCGATGCCGAGGGTGACGGCGAGTTCGTCCATCGCCGATTCGACACCGAGGATGACCTGCCCGAGGCCGTAACCGCGGAACGCCCCCGACGGGGTGTTGTTGGTGTAGACGACGGCTGCGTCCAGTCGCTTGACGGGGCAGTTGTACAGGCTGATCGATTCGGCGCAGCCGTGGAACATCACCCCGATCGAATGGTTGCCGTAGGCGCCGGTGTCGGCGAGCACATCGATCTTCATGGCCGTCAACGCCCCGTCGCGCGATGCCCCGAGGGTGACGTCCACCAGCATCGGATGCCGGACGGTGGTGCGGACGAATTCCTCCTGCCGGCTCATCTCGTAGCTGACCGGTTTCCCGGTGCGCAGCACCGCGAGCGCGACCAGGTCCTCGGTGAGGATTTCCTGTTTGCCGCCGAACCCGCCGCCGACCCGTTTGGTGAAGACCCGCAACCGCTCTCGCGGCAGAACCAGCAGCCGGCACAGCTCGTCGCGGACCAGGAACGGCACCTGCGAACTGGTGCGTAGCACGAGCCGGCCGTCATCGTCGAGCCATCCAAGGGCGCCGTGGGTTTCCAGCTGGGCGTGCGAAACCCGCTGCGTCTGCCAGCGCCCGGTCACCGTGACGTCGGAGGTGGCCAGCGCCGCGACGACGTCGCCGCCTATCCCGTCACCGATGGTCGCGACGGTGTTGCGTCCGGCGTCGGCGACCCGGTCCTCCGGGGTGCGCTCGGGGTGCAGCACGGGCGCGCCGGGTCGGCGGGCCTGCTCGGGGTCGAACACCGCGGGCAGCATCTGGTAGTCCACCCGGATCCGGCGGCACGCCTCCTCCGCGGCGGCCGCGGTGGTGGCGACCACGGCGGCGACGCGTTGACCGACGAACCGCACCACGTCGTCGAGGATCCGGGTGTCGTCCGGGTCGTCCAGCCGGTTCTCGTGCCGGGCGGTGGAGAATCGTGTGGTCGGGACGTTCTGGTAGGTCAGGATGAGTTCGACCCCGTCGATGTCCTGCGCGTCGCTGGTGTCGATGGTCAGGATTTGGGCGTGCGCGTGCGGTGAACCGAGCACCCGCAGGACCAGAGTGCCGGGCAGCTGCACGTCGAACGTGTAGGGCTCGGTGCCGGTGACGACCCGTTTGGCGGCAGGCGGATTGACGGATCTGCCGACGGTTGGGCCGTCGGCCGGGCCGGAGCACGCGTGAGCGCAATCGACCCGATCGGGCAGCACGCCGGCGCCGGCGCATTGGTTGTGCACGCCCTGGGTGATGGCCTGTTTGATCGACCGGTATCCGGTGCACCGGCAGATGTTGCCCTTCATGATCCGTGGCAGGTCGTCGAGCTGGTCGGGCTGCACGGTGGACGCGGTGACGATCATGCCTGCGGTGCAGAAACCGCACTGAAACCCGAAATTGTCGACGAATGCCTGCTGCATCGGGTGCAGGCTGTCGACCGACCCGAGCCCAGAGACGGTGGTCACCTCTCGACCGTCGATCCGCGCGGCGGCGTAGATGCAGGAGTGCACCGGTGCGCCGTCGACGATGACCGAGCACGCCCCGCAGTCACCTGCGTCGCAGCCCTTCTTCACCTCGAAGTGGCCGTTGTCCCGCAGGAAGGTGCGCAGGCATTGGCCTGGCTGTGGGTCGCCGGCGGTGTCCTGCCCGTTGATCCGAAACCTCATGACGTCAGCTCCTGACGGATCTCTTCGAGCAGCACAGCGCTGACCTGCCGACGCCAGTCGGCCGTCCCCAATGGGTCGGTGTAGTAGCCATCGGCCGAGGCGGCATCCCATTCCAGGGCGTCGGCATCCGGCGGTTCCGGGTACCGCAGCACGACCGGCCGCAGGGTCGCCGCGGTGATCGTGAACACGGCCTGCCGATCCTGATCGACCCGGCCGGTCAGCACGGCACCGGACCGGCCCAACGCCGCCAGCGCGATCTTGCGGAAACCGGTGCGGGCGCGCAGCGCATGATCGGGGATGTCGACCGCTCTGAGCACCTCGCCCGCCGCCAGGTTGTTCAGGCCGTTGCCGGTGATCAGCCGGGCGACGGGTAGCCGGCGTTCGCCGCCGCCGGGTGTCCAGATGATTGCGGAGCCGTCGAGCGCCACGCACAGGGAGACCATCGCCGCGGCGGCGAACGACCGGCAGATGTTGCCGCCGACGGTGGCGACGTTCCAGATCTTGAACGAGGCCAGCAACGCGGTCGCGGATTGGAAGAACAGCGGGTGCGCCGACCAGCCGGCATGTTCCGGCAGGGCGGCGAGTTCGGCGATGGTGCAGGTCGCGCCGATCCGCAGCCCCTCGGTGCGGTATTCCAGGGCGGGCCAGCCCATCCCGGAAAGGTCGACGAGCCCGGTGGTGTCGACCTGCGGCTCGGAGAACAGCCAGGTCCCGCCGCCGAGGATTCGCTCGCCGGGGGCCAGGGCGAGGTCGTCGCGGGTGCGCGCGAAGCGGTAGCTCCGGACGGTGTTCAGGTCCATGGGGTTCCTTGATCGGCAGCTTCCGGCGGGCAGAACGGCAGCGCCGTTCGCGCTCCGCAACAGCTGAATATCAGGGCCCTGTTACGGCAGATGGCGGTGCAGGTTTCGATGGGATGCACGCCGATGCGGGGCGGCCAGATCGGCAGTCACTCGGCGATGGTGTCCGAGGTCGCGAAGTACAGGTGCCGGTGCAGCCGGCAGCCGTCATTGAATTGCGCTCCGCACGCGGGACAGGAATGAACGCCCAGGTAGGTGTCGATGGTGTGCTCGGACTGGCACACGCCGCACAGGATGGCCTGCTGGTTCCACTCACCAACCGGCCATTGTTGCGCCGGATGATCTGCGCATTCCTGGTGGCATTGAAAACATGGGTAGTAACGGCCGCAACAGGCGAATTTGATGGCGACAACGTCGGTCGGGCCCCGGTAGTGGATGCATCGCGTCTGGTCGTCGACCGTCTTGCCCAGCACAACGATGTCCATCGGCCACTCCCGGTTTCGCGGCGGACCCCAGAAAGCAGGCGCGACTCAGGCCCGTCGGCATGATAGCGGCCGCCTCCTTGTTGATTGCTCAGCGTCGTAGGTCGAGCACCTCGATCGGGGTGCCGAGCCACAGCTGCCGGGACCTCTCCTCCGGATAGGTCCGGACACCACCGCGTTCACCGATATCGAAGACTCGAGTGGCTCGTCGATGCTCGTCGTAGGCGGCCCATCCGGGGTTTCCGTCACGGGCGAATCTCGTCCACGCCGACCGCATCTGTGCGGAGAGTTCAACGGCGGCGGCGGCCGGTGGGGAGCCGAGTAGCTGTATCGCCATGCCTTGATCGAGCACTCCGAAGACCAGTGCGACATCCAGGCCATGGCAGGCGCCGAAGATTCCGCCGGCCCCTGGGGCGGCCCAGGTCAGCTCGCACAGGTGAGCGCGCCCGCCACCGGCGGTCTGCGCCGCCGCGAGGTGCAGGCTGGGCATGCGGAACATCCGGTCGGAATGCGCCTGGACGTACAACTCTTCGGCGGTGGCGTCCGGGTAGGCCGTTCGCATGCGTGCGAGCGGCGTCGTGGCCCGGCCCGCACAGCTCCATCCGCTCGCTCGCCATGTCGTCCGTGACCGCACCGACCAGGCCATCGAGGACAAGAAACAGCCGCGATTCGTCGCGGTTGTGCCCGACCATCAGTGGCACATCGTGCCCGGCGCCGGCGGCCAGCCCGGTCCATGGGTCGGTGGGCAACAGCTCGCCGTCGACGACCGGTGAGAACGGTCCCCACCGGTTGATCGCCGGCATCCGCCGATCCAACTGGGCCGTCGCCGCCACGAGCCGTTCGGGCGGCACGTTGACCAGCGCGGCCACCGTGGCCTCCAAGCCCAGAGGTTCGAGAAGTTCGGCACTGATGCCGCGGGCCATGTCGGCGCTGTAGTAAGTGCCGGGCACGCTGTGCGCGATCGCCCGGCTGAAGAGATCTCGTGCCAGCGGCATGACCATCAGAGCCGCGATCGCGCCGGCACCGGCGGATTCGCCGAACACCGTGACCCGAGCGGGATCGCCGCCGAAGGCACGGATCTCCTCCTGCACCCAGCGCAGCGCGGCGATCTGGTCGAGCAGAGCCCGGTTGGGCGGGGCGCCACCGAGTTCGGCGTACCCCTCGACACCGACCCGGTGATTGGCGGTGACCACGACGACCCCGGCGCGGGCGAGCGCGGCTCCGTCATACCCGGGCCCCGCCGAGGATCCGAATCGGTAGGCACCGCCGTAGATCCACACCATCACGGCTAACCCGGCCGCACCTGGATCGGGCGTCCAGACGTTGAGGGTCAACCAGTCGGTGGGGTCGTGGCGGGTGGATGCCGGCGAGGTCGACGGGCGACGGGCCCATCGGTTCCTGTGGCGGTGAGGGGCCGAAAACATCGGCCTCGCGGACGCCATCCCATGCTTGCGCCGGCTGCGGTGCCTGGAACCGTCGTGGTCCCACCGGCGGCGCCGCGAACGGGATGCCGCGGAACACTCCGATCAGACCGTCCCACCGGCCTCGCACGGCGCCCCTGCGGGTCCGGACGATCGGGCCGGTGTCCAGTTCATTCACAATTTCACCTCACCACAGCGCCGCGTCGCTTGATTGGTCGCTGTGCGGCGACCGAGCCGCCGCTGGAGTCGGACCTGCGTGTTCGAGGTCGCCGGCCGTCGCGGACGTCCGCGTGTGCGCGTTGTTTTGCGGCCTGTCCGGGGATGATTCGGGGCAGCCGGGTTGGACGGAGGGGAACATGGGCGCGCGAGTGACGCGGCCAGCCTCGTCGCCTTCCTCGTCCTGATCCAGAACGTGGCCGGCCGGATCAGGGTGGACGCCCTGCTGTCGGATCTCGGGCGGATCGCTCGCCGGGCATTGCCCCGCCACTCGCCGGGCCCGAGCGGTCAAAGGGTCGCTGTCCTTGATGCGGCGCCCGACATGGACGACGGTGGCGCTGTCGTGCGGCATCGGGGAGACACCGGTCAGATCGTCGGGATCGACGTCGCCGGGGCGGAACGGATGGCCGCCCGGTTGGGTGTGGACGTGGTCTTCCAGGTGCGGGTCGGCGACGGGATCGCCCCCAGCGCCCGGGTGGCTCTGGTATCGGCGGATTCGGTGGCCGAGCGGTTCGATCGGTGCGTGCTCGTGCACCGGGAACGCTCGTTGCAACGCGACCCGGTGTATGCCCTGCGGATCATCACCGATGTCGGACTTCGAGCACTTTCCCCCGCGATCAACGACCCGACGACCGCGGTTCGGGCGTTGGACGAGGTCGAAGGAGTACTGCGCGCCGCGGCGCCGCTCGAACTCGGCCCGGTCCGGATTCAGGCCGGAGCGGGCAGCGTCGTCGTGTGCGGGGCGACGTGGAGCGACATCGTCGAGCTGGCGCTCTGGGAAGTGCTCGAGGCGGGTCTGTCCGCACCGCAAGTCACCCGAAGGATCAGCGCTCTGCTGCATGATCTGCTCGCGGACCTGCCGGCCGAACGCCACGCACCGCTGCTGCGGTTCCGCGAGCGACTGCACGCGGCCGTCACCGAGTCGGTCAACCCTCGGGACGCCGGACCGTGGCTGGTGGGGGACCGGCAGGGCATCGGCGGGGAGCAGTCGTCAGGCGCTATGCCGTAGCTGTCTCAGATCTTCCCCGCTGTGGTGTCAGCCTGCACGTGCCCACGCCGCGGCGGCGGTCAACGCACGGTCACCGCGCGCTGCGGAACGTCGCAACGGCCCGCCCTCCCGGCGCCCGACTGAACCGGACCGTCGCATTCGACGTATTTACCGCAGTAACGGGAGATGCGGAGACACGGTGCAAAAAGTCGGAACCGGCCTGGTGATCGGGCTGATCGGTCAGCTGGCACTGCTGATCGCCCTCGGCGCAACCGTGTCACTCAGCATCTTCGGCTGGGCGGTCGGCGTCGGCTACGGGGTGTTCACGACGGTGACGTTGGGCCGGGCTCTGACCCGGGCCGGCGCAACCCGATTGGGGCCGGCCAACCGGGTGACGCTGGCCCGGGCGATGCTCGTGGGCGGTGTGGCCGCGCTGACCGCGGACTCCTTCGTCAGGCCGGCCGCGGTGACTGCCCTGGTGGCGATCTCGGTCATCGCGCTGGCCCTGGACGCGGTCGACGGTTGGGTTGCGCGGCGCACGAATTCGGTGACCCCCCTGGGCGCACGCTTCGACCGGGAGGTCGACGCGTTCCTGATCCTCGTGCTGAGCGTGTACGTCGCCCATTCGACCGGCCAGTGGTGGGTCCTGCTGATCGGCGCCGCCCGCTACGCCTACGGCGCGGCGGGCTGGCTGCTGCCCTGGTTGCGAGGGTCACTTCCGCCGCGGTACTGGGGCAAGGTCGTCGCGGCGATCCAGGGCATCGTCCTGACCATCGCTGCTGCGGACATCCTGCCGATCGCGCTGATGAACGTCGCGCTCGGCGTTGCCCTCGTCCTGCTGGTCGAGTCGTTCGGCTCCTCGGTGTGGTGGCTGTGGCAGCAGCGCCAGCCGACCGACGTCCCCGCTGTCGAGATGGCCGTCGCGGCAGTGCATGTCGATGGATCAGGGGTCGATGGAGCAGGGGTCGATGGAGGGGAGCAGGAACCGGCCGGACGCCGCGACGGACCGAAGCACCGCCTGCCTCGTCGGTCAGGGCTGCGGACCGCGGCTGCATGGTCGGCCACGATCCTTGCCTGCCTGCTGGTGTGGTTCGCCCTGGTGGCTCCGAACGACCTCAGCCAGCTGACGCTCGGCGCCTTCCTGCGCCTCCCGGTCGAGGGGCTCATCGTCGTTGCCATCGCCCTGGTCCTGCCGCCTGCGCCGCGACGGATACTGGCGGCGGTGGTCGGTGTCATTCTGGGTCTGCTGACCATCCTGAAACTGTTCGACATGGGCTTCTTCGAGGCCTTTGACCGTCCGTTCAATCCGGTCGCCGATTGGACCTACGGCGGGTCCGCCGTTGACCTGCTGATCGATTCGATCGGCCGAACCGGTGCCATCGCGGTCGTGATCGCAGCCGTTGCCCTGATCGTCGGCCTGCTGATCCTGATGCCGCTGGCGTTGGTTCGATTGACCCGGCTCGCATCCGAGCACCGCACCATCTCGATCCGATCCGTCACGGCGATCGGAGCCGTGTGGATCCTGTGCGCGGCGTTCGGTCTGCAGATCGTCCAGGGTGCACCGATCGCCTCGGCGAGCGCCGCCGAGCTCACCTACGACCAGGTGAGCCAGGTGCGGGACGGTATCGCGGCCCAGGAGGCCTTCGGCGCCGCGGTCGCCGACGACCCCTTCGACAGCGCCCCCGCCGCGAGCGTGACGACACCGCCGGCCACGCCGACACCGACGGCCACCGCAACAACCCCGCCGCTGACCTCGACGGGGGCCACCCCGGCCGCCCTTCCCCCGATGCTCAAGGCCGCCCAGGCGACGCAGGCACCGGCGGCTCCGACGGCGACCGGCAAATCCCGCGCCCGCCAACAGCCTGCTGTCGGCCCTGAAGGGCAAGGACGTCATCATCGCCTTCGTCGAGAGCTATGGGCGGGTCGCGGTCCAGGGTTCGTCGTTCTCGGCCGGGGTCGATGCGGTCCTCGACGCCGGGACCGATCAACTTCATCAGGCCGGGTTCTCCGCCAAGAGCGCATTCCTCACCTCACCGACGTTCGGCGGCATCAGCTGGCTGGCCCACTCGACACTGCAGTCCGGACTGTGGGTGGACAACCAGGTGCTGTACGACCAACTCATCGCCAGCAATCGCCTGACGCTCACCAGCGCGTTCCAACGTGCGGGCTGGCGGACGGTCGCGGACACGCCGGCGACCGAGCGGCCCTGGCCGGAGGGCGCAGTCGTTCTACCACTACGACAAGATCTATGACGCCAACAACGTCGGCTACCAGGGTCCCACCTTCGGCTACGCGCCGATGACCGACCAGTACACCCTGTCCGCGTTTCAACGCAATGAACTTGCCCCCCAACACCAACCGCTGATGGCCGAGATGGATCTCGTGTCGAGCCACTGGCCGTGGGCACCGCTACCCCAGATGGTCGATTGGAACGACGTCGGTGACGGCTCGATCTTCAACCCGATGCCCGCTCAGGGCCACTCGTCGGACGAGGTGTGGAGTGACCCGGCCCTGGTGCAGGCCGCCTACGGACAGTCCATCGAATACACGATGAACACGCTGACCTCCTTCGTGCAGAACTACGGCGACCCCAATCTCGTGATGATCGTCCTTGGCGACCACCAACCGGCCGCCGTCGTGACGCGGTGACGACCCGACCCATGACGTGCCGATCTCGATCATCGCGCACGATCCTGCGGTGCTGCAGAAGATCGACGGATGGGGGTGGCAGGACGGCCTGCGGCCCGACCCGCAGGCCCCGGTCTGGCGAATGGACAGCTTCCGGGACCGGTTCCTGACCGCCTACCAGTAGCAGCGGTCCAGTAGCAAAGGCTCTAGCCGCTGGACTCAGCTATCTTGTCCGCGACGATGGCGAACTTGCGCACGCGCCCGTCCCGCAACCAGTCACTCCACAGCTGGTGGGCCGCCAGCAACTCGTCCAGCGCACGCCGTCCGATATGGGCGGTGATGGCCGATTGCTCGGCCACGAAGGCGCCGATCAGTGCGTCGACCATCGCCTGGTGCGATGCGCTGCACTCCTCCACCCACTACAGGCTGCAGTCCCGACGAGCTCCAAGCAGGAGAGCAGGTCCGGCAGCGGGACCAGCCACACCGTTTCGGCATCGGGCATGGCGGCCCGCTCCGCCGCGGTCAGCGGCGAGCCCTCCTCCACGGTGAACGCAAAGCGCCCCCCGATGGTCAGCGCCGAGGCGATCCCGCGGAGCAGCGGCTCCTTGTCGGGGAAGGCGAGCAGGGTCTCGAGGAGCAGCACCACGTCGAACGGTCCGGCTGGAACGGGCGGGACCAGAGCCACCTCGAACCGGCAGGGAAGGTCGACGGCGCGCCCGCGCGCCAGCTCGATGGCACTGGCGCTGGCAGTCCAGGCCGAGGTAGGTGCAGCCGAGTTGGGACGTGATGAACCGTCCGGGTCCGGCCACTCCACAGCACAGGTCGAGCACCGAGACGCCGGGGCCGATGCCGGCGTGGACGGCCAACGACAGGATCTCGCTGGCCCGCATGAAGCTCTCCTGGCCGACGAACTCACCGGGTGCGTAGGCCGACAGGCGCGCTCGCTCGAGCGCCTGGTCGAATGGAGTCCGCTCGTCCTGCCTCATCGCAGGCCCGGGCGAGGCCTGGCACGGTTCCGGGTCGGGCTACTGCGAACCGCTGCCACCTGGCCTCCGTTCTCTCCGCTCTTGCTTAACTACGGGCGTTGCCGGCGTTCAGTTCAATGACTGCCCGCAGAGTGGCTAGGGGTGAGGACGATGCGTCCGAATACCCTGCCGGCGTCCATTTCTCGGTGCGCTTGCGCGGCCTGCTCGAGCGGCAGCACCTGGTGCACGACGGCATGCAGTTCCCCGCGCGCCGCGGCCGCGAACTGCTCGGCACGGACCGCGTCCCTGGCCGTCACCGGAACGGTGTCGAGGCTGAACGTCGCGATCGAGCGCGATTGTTGGAACGCGCCCATCAGCCGCATGCCGAAGTCCGCCGGTGGTAGCCCGCCGACCACACCGACGAGGACCATGCGTCCGTTCGGCGCGAGACGGTCGATGAATGTAGGCATCGCCGGTCCGGCCACGATGTCGATGATCACGTCGTAGAGCGCAGGGGCGGCCGAGTCACCCCCGCCGGCGCGGTCCAGGACGTGGGTGGCCCCGAGTTCGCGCAGCCGGTTTCCGCGCTCGGCCGACGATGCCGTCACCGCGACGGTGCTTGCGCCATTGCGTGCTGCGAGTTCCACGCTCGCGATGCCGATGCTGCCGGCCGCGCCACGCACGAGTACGGACTGCGCTGCGGCGAAGTGCGCGTGAGCGAGCGCGAAGTGCGCGACGGGCGCCGCACTGCCGAGCGTCACCGCGTCGATCGAGGTCAGCTCATCGGGAAGTGGGACGATATCGCCGATCTGGGCGATGGCCTGCTCGACGTATCCACCGCCGGTGCCGGTGAACGCCCATACCCGCCGGCCGACCCAGGTGGGGTCGACGTCCGCGCCGACCGTCGTCACTGTGCCGGCGACTTCGCTGCCCGGGATCAGTCCCTCCTTGAACCCGTAACCGCCGAGGGTGCCTCGGCGAATGACGGCGTCGACGCCGCCGACACCGATCGCCTCGGTCCGGATGACGACCCGTCCTGGCCCCGGTACCGGAGCCGGAAGGTCGATCACCGCCATGCCGCTCGGGTCGCCGAACTGTTGGATGCTCACTGCGCGCACAACTGCCTCCTTTCCCGCGGTCTTGGGCCCGCGTCCTTGGGCCGGGCTACCGTAGCGACGGTAACGGACGCCCCCGTCCACTTCGGTGAAGTGAGAACCATGACTGATCGATTGCCTCAGTTGCTGCGCGGCGATGCACAGGGCAACCGCGATCGGATCCTCGAGTCGGCCCGGGCGTTGTTCGCCGAGCAGGGAATCGATGTCACCATGCGCGCCATCGCTCGCCGTGCCCAGGTTGGGCCCGCCACCCTGTACCGGCGGTTCCCGACGAAGCAACTGCTCGTCGACGAGGCCTTCGCAGACGAACTTGCGATCTGTCGGACCATCGTGCAGGACGGTTGCGCGGACCCGGACCCGTGGCAGGGGTTCTGCTTCATCATCGAACAGCTCACGGCCCTGAATGTGCGCAATCAGGGTTTCGTCGAAGCCTTCATGTCCGCGAACCCGGACACAGATACGTTCGCCGCGCACCGAGCCTCACTGCTCCGGATGCTTACCGCCTTGTCCCGACGTGCCCAAGCCGCCGGCGCACTGCGCCCCGACTTCGTCATCGATGACCTCGTCCTGGTGCTGCTGGCCGGCCGGGGTTTGTCCTCGGCGCCGTCTGCGCGCCGGGGGGCTGCAGCAAGGCGGTTCGCCGCGCTCGCCATCGAGGCGTTCCGAGCCTCCGACATGAACGCGGCACTGCCACTCCCTGCTCGACTGGCTTCAGCGGTGACACGCCCGTCAGCGTTGTGACGCGACGGAGGCGCCCGGGCCGACCATCGTGCGTTTCCTCAGGACTAGCTGGGAGGGATGCTGAGTAGTTCGCTGATTCTGTTGGTGGTGCGGGTGAGGGCGGTGCTGAGCCGGTCCGGGTCGGTCTCGTGGGCTCGGTAGCTGGGAATTGAGATGGTGACTGATCCGGTGACGTTGCCGTTGGTGAAGATGGGTGCTGCTACTCCGTAGGCATCGGGGATGCGTTCGCCGTCGCCGGTGGCCCAACCGTTTTCGCGGATCTGCACAAGTTGCGCGCGGAGGTCGTCGAGGTTGGTGATGGTTTTGGGGTTGAGCGGGACGAGGACCTGCCGATCGACGACTTCCGGTGGGGTGAACGCGAGGATCGCTTTGCCGGCTGCGCCGGCGTAGAGCGGTATGTCGACGCCTGTCGCGAGGCCGTATTTCAGCGGGGTGTTGCCCCAGGCGACGGTTTCCATGATCGCGGTGCCGGTGGTCGGGTTGTAGTTGACGTGGCCGATGGTTTCGCCAACTTCGGCTGCGAGGGCTTCGATTTCGGGGCGGACGATCTCACTAATGTCCAGGTTCGAGCCGAGGATGGCGGCCCATTTGAGCAGCAGCGGGCCGGGGTGGAGCCGGGCCGGTTGGGGTGCGACGGCAAGCCCGGTGAGCAGGGCGGTGGCGCGGAGCCGTTCCGCGGTGGGTCCGACCGCTCCCACTCGGGTGGCCAGTTCACGGGTTGTGGCGGGTAGCCCTTCGGGGTGGGCGACCAGGGCGTCGATGAGCCGTTCGATGCGGTTCAATGCCGAGCCGCCAGGGGTGTCTTTCTTGCCCGCCGCGGGCTGGGCGCCGCGCACCGGCCCGGGTGGGATGGTCCAGGGGCGTTGTGCGGCGACTTCCTTGGCGGCGGTGACGACCAGCGGGCCGAATCGGTGTAGGTCGGCGTCGGTGGTCTCGTATCTGGACCGGGTGACGGAGATGGCGCCGACGATTCCGGAGTCGAGCCGGAACGGGGCGGCGCATCCGGCGGCTAGGGGGATGTGCTGGCCGGTGCTGGTGACGAAACCCTGCCGGCTGGCTTTGTCGAGTTCCGCCTGCAGCAGTTGCCGGTCGGTGATGGTTTCCTCGCTGAACTGCTGCAGCTCGTTGTCCGTCGAGGGCGTCGACACCGACCGCTCCGAGGATCGCCCGGCCGGCGGCACCAGCGTGCAGGGGCAACGTCATGCCGGGGATGAGGTGGTAGCGGATCGGCCCGGGCCGCTCGTGCACCAGGGCGATGAAAGCCGTTGTCCGCTGGACACTTTGCAGCGCAACCATGACGGTGGCCTCGCAGGCCGTACCGAGCTCGGCGATGATGTCGCGGGCTCCGCCAAGGGTGGGATGCGTTTCGAACAGGGCGTGGGTCAGGACCCGTAGTCGCGGGCCGACGGTGTACGCGCCGGCGGCGTCGGCGGTGGCCAGGCCCCGGGCGGTCAACCCTTGCAGTACCCGGTTCACCGTGCTGCGACTGGCGCCCAGCTGGTCGGCCAGCTCGCGCACCCCCCAGGGAGTTTCGCCGATGCGGGTGACCAGGGCGTCGATGACGTCCAGGGCGCGGTCGTTACCGGCGACCACCTCGGGTGCGGTGTCGATCGGTAGCGCGGTCATCCTGACTCCTGCTTCAAGGATTGGGACAGTGTCAGAAAATATTAGCACCAAGGTCTTGACACGGACAGGACCTCCCGCCAAACTACTTCTCAAGCAAGTGAGACACTGTCCCAGTTTTTATCAGATTGGAATGACTGACACAAAGGAGCGTCATGACGGCACAAGCAACAGTTCTCGAGGAGCACCCGCCCTCTCCGGAGCGGGTGAAGAAGGCCAAGAAGGCGACGATGGTCGCCGTCTTCGGCACCTTCATCGAGTACTACGACTTCAGCGTCTACGGCTATGTGGCCGCGACCCTGGCGGTGGTGTTCTTCCCGTCCGACGACCCGGTCATGGGGCTGTTGAACACGCTGTTGGTGTTCGGCGCCGCGTTCGTGGTCCGCCCGATCGGCGCGATCTTCTTCGGCCGGCTCGGCGATAAGAAGGGCCGCCGGACGAGCCTGATCGCCAGCGTCACGTTGATGGGCGTTGCCGGTTTCTTCACCGGCCTGCTGCCCGGGTACGCGCAGATCGGCGTCTGGGCGCCGATCCTGCTGGTCCTGATGCGGATCCTGCAGGGCTTCTCCACCGGCGGTGAGATCGGCGGCGCCGCCAGCTACATCCGGGAATGGGCACCACCGAAGCGCCGCCCGCTGTACATCTCCTTCATTCCCAGCGTCGCCCAGCTCGGCAAGGCCTTGGCCGCCGGCATCGCCGCCCTCGTCGCACTTGCCTTGTCCGGACCGGCCATGGAGGCCTGGGGTTGGCGGATCCCGTTCCTGCTCGCCCTCCCGCTCGGTGCGCTGTGCCTGTACCTGCGACTGCAGGTCGAGGACAGCCCCGAATTCGTCGAGGCCAAGGCCAAGGGTGAGACCGACAAGAAGCCGGTCAAGGACCTGTTCAAGAACTACCGGGCACCGGTGCTGAAGGTCATGCTGATCGCCACCGTGCAGACCATCGGCACCTACGTCGGCACCGTCTACATCTCGGTCTACTTCTCCAACGTCCTCGGGTTCTCCAAGGGCGCCGCGTCCACCGTCGTGCTGCTCGCCGTGCTGCTCGCCGCGGTCCTCATCCCGGTCTTCGGTCTGCTGGGTAACCGGTTCGGTGGCAAACGGATCCTGGTCATCTCCTTCGCCGCCTACGTGCTGCTCACCCTGCCGGCGTTCCTGCTGATGAACCAGGGCAACATCGGCGTCGCGATGCTCGGTCTCGCGCTCAGCATGATCCCCTACGCGCTGTGCCAGGCCGGCACCTACGCCGTCATGCCCGAGTTCTTCCCGGTCGAGGTCCGGCACACCGGTGTCGCCTTCAGTCACAGCATGGGCGCCGTCATCGGTGGCCTCACCCCGTACCTGGCGACCTACCTGATCGTCCAGACCGGCAACAACTACGTCCCCGGTTTCATGATGGTCATCGCCGGCCTCGACCGGGTTCCTGGTCATCACCGTCGCCGCCCGCAAGCTCCCCGCCACCGCCTCCCACCTCTACCAGTAGGCCCGAACACACCGCACCCGTGCCCTGCCCGGGCTTACACCGAGCCCGGGCAGGGCACCGCGCGCGGACGTCGCTTCGCGCGTCGACATCGCCTTGATCCCGCACTTGTCCAGATCTTCGACCCCATATGCCACCCAAGGAGCCCACGCCATGACCGCCATCTACGTGTCCGACCCGGTCCACCCCGACGTCCTCGCCGGCCTCGCCGAAACCGGCGCCGTCTACCTCGGATACGGGCCGGAAGCCGTCCGGTACGACGACATCCGCGACCAGATCGACGCGGTCATGCTGCGCACCGAAACCTTCACCGCCGACATGATCACCGGGTCACCGAAACTGAAAATCATCGCCCGGCACGGCGTCGGCAGCGACAACGTCGACATCCCCGCCGCCACCGACCACGGGGTGTGGGTCACCGTCACCCCCGGACAGAACAGCCAGGCCGTCGCCGAACACGTCTTCGCCCTCGCCCTCGCCCTGGCCCGCAAGGTCGTCACCGCCGCCACCGCCACCCGCGGCCGGTTCCTGGTCCGACGTCAAGGCCGGCCTCGTCGGCAGCGAACTGCAGCGGCAAAACCCTCGGCCTCTACGGGCTGGGCAGCCATCGGCACCCGGGTCGCGAGCAATCGCGAACGGGTTCGGGATGGACGTCATCGTCACCGACCCCTACCTCACCGCCGAGCAGATCACCCAGGCCGGCGGCCGGAAGGTCGACCTCGACGAACTGCTCAGCACCGCCAACGTCATCAGCCTGCACATCCCGCTCACCCCGGCCACCCGGCACACCATCAACGCCGACGCCATCACCACAGATGCGGCCCGGGACCCTGCTGATCAACACCGCCCGCGGCGGCCTCATCGACGAACACGCCCTCATCGCCGCACTGCGCTGCGGGCACCTCGGCGGCGCCGCCCTGGACGTCCTCGACGCCGAGAACACCGACATGAAAAACCCGATGCCGCACAACCAGCTGCCCCTCGACGAGGTCGACACCCTCATCGTCACACCACATGTCGCCGGACAAACCAACGAATCCCTGCGCAACGTCGGGGACGCCGCACTCACCTGCATCCGGCAGGCACTGGCCGGTGACACCCCAACCACGCCCTGAACGCCATCGCCGTACCCAGCGCCGCCTGACCCCCGTCCCCAGGGTTCGATCCCCGGTCTGTCATCCATCCCCGTACAGCCAATTCCCGTAGGAGACAGTCATGTTCATCACCGCCCCCACCGACAACATCACCAGCACCAAGGACTGGCCCCGCCACCCCGCGGAACTACTCGACCAGTACACGACAGCGCCCGCCGCTAACGTCGGAGACGTCTTCGACCGGCTGCTCGTCCTGGACAGCGGCATCCGCTGCCTCACCAGCCAAACCCGGCTCGTCGGCACCGCCCTGCCCATCCTGACCAGAGCCGGCGACAACCTGGCCATCCACTACGCCCTCGACGACGCCCAACCCGGTGACGT
This sequence comes from uncultured Actinomycetota bacterium, assembly GCA_963695045.1. GTDB lineage: Bacteria > Actinomycetota > Actinomycetes > Mycobacteriales > Nakamurellaceae > Nakamurella. The sequence goes on along the minus strand of CAVOFW010000006.1, from coordinate 1,250,341 downwards.
CCTGGTCATCAACGGCCAGGGCGACCTCAGCCGCGCCCTCATCGGCGACCTCATCGGCGAAATCATGGTCGCCAAAGGTGTTCTCGGCGCCATCGTGGACGGCGTCATCCGCGACGCCGAAACCCTCTCCCGGCAAGGCCTGTCCGTGTTCGCCCGCGGCACCACTCCTGCCGGACCCTTCAAGAACGGCCCCGGCATCATCGGCGACCCGGTCGCAGTCGGCGGCGTCGTCATCTCCGCCGGCGACATCATCGTCGGCGACGCCGACGGCATCGCCATCATCCCCGCCGCCCACGCATCGACCGCCCCGGAAAGGGTCTACGAAGTCATCGCCAAGGAAGAGGGGTTACGACGGCGCATCCTCGCGTCCGTCGCCAGCTGATCCCGACGGCCCGTGCACAGAAAGGGCTTGCAGCCGGAGTAGCAATTCGCTGACTGCCGTCCACAACCCATCGGGTTGTACAAAGTTTGAGATGGCGGTGGCGGGCGGTGGGCTATTCGATGATGCCGGCGCGGCAGGCAAGTGCGACGAGCTCGGCTCGGTCACCAGCGCCGAGTTTCCGGCCGATCCGGGCCAGGTGGTTCTTCACCGTCAAGGCGGACAACGACATCCGGGCACCGACGTCCTTGTTGGAACACCCGTCGGCGACCAGGGTGAGCACCTGGATCTCCCGGGCGGTCAGCTGACCGGCGGGGGCGCCGGCGGGCGGTCGGAAGGCATTGCCGGGCGCGGTGATCACCCCGGTGGCGCCTGCTCGGACGGCGCTGATCACGGGTTCCGCAGCGCCAGCGGGGGCGCAGACCATGACCCGGTCCCAACCGCCGCCGCGCAACGCTGTGATCAGCGGGTCGGTGTCGGCGCCGAATCGGGCACTGACGGTGGCCAGGTCACCGGTCACGCCTCGGTCCAAGAGATCACGTACCGCGGCCGCCGACCCGGCCCGCAGGATCCGCTGCACGCCGTGCTGCGTCAGGGTGATCCGCAACGCTTCGCTGGCCTCGCCGTCGGGGCCGGCGACGAGGACAGTGTCCACCGGCCGCGCAGGATTGGCCTCGAGCAGTAACGACGAATCCATCGATCATTTCCTCCAACTCGATCCGGGTCCCCGGCTGGGTGCGCCCGTTCGGGGCGCAGACCTGAGTCGTCGCTCCGTGTGTTCTCCACACGATGCCCCATCCTGACCACTGTTCGTGACGGAATGGTTACAGATCGTGTGTGTAGAGAATCACCCCACGGAATGTCGTCGCCGATGAACCGGCGACGATGATGGACAACAGTGAGACGGCCGGCCGATCTTGGCGGTGCCGTACTAACCCGACTTCAGCACAGCGACCAGGTGCGTGTCCTGGCACGGGTTGAGCTTGGGTTGCTAGCCGCGCAGCCCAACCTGTGACCTTCGCGACCCTCATGCCCTCCTTGGGCGAGGCGGATGAGCTCGGCCTGGGTTCGGCGAGGGCCCACTCAGACCTGGGACGAGCCGCCCCAACGAGTCGCCAGGTGGAGCCGTCATTTGGTGGAGGTGAAGCCCCGCCACCCCTCCCAGTTACCTAGGATCCTCGGCGGGGCTTCACGCCGGGGACAGTACGCAGTGCTCTTCGTCTAGGTCGACCGTCAACATCGGGGGTTTGACGTTTCTTTTACGACGGTCGGTGATGGGCTGAAGGTGCTCGGAGCGGGCGACGAGAATCGAACTCGCGCTATCAGCTTGGGAAGCTGAAGTTCTGCCACTGAACTACGCCCGCGTGGTTCGGCGGCAACTATACCTGTGGCGCGAAGATGGCCGAACTCAGCTCGACACCGCCGCACAGGCCCGGGCGCGACCGCCGAACCCCTGGCTCAGGCGGCTTCGCGCCGGACCTCGTCGATGTGCGTCAAGGTGTGATGCTCCAGGTCGGTGGCGTCGATCGTTGCGGTCACCGATGGCACCCCGCCGGAGAACGAGCGACGAACGTGCAGTGCGCATTCCACCGGAACGCTGCAGGCCGGGCACTGAACGACGACGAACGTCTGCGGGGCGCGGTCCTGCGACGGGGTGACCTGGACACAGTGGTGCCGTTCGAAGCCGGCCCGTTTGCCCTGAAAGTAGGCAAGCGGCAGGCCCGCCACCAGGCCGACGAAGAGTAGTGCCTCCAACATGTCCATTCCCCTTGTCATGGGTCTCTCGTGTGGTTCCGCTTCGCTATTACAGATGCTGCTCGTCACCCGAAACGGACAAAGATTGACCGTTTGGCGTCGCTGACGGGCGACTCGCTGTGGTGCGGGATCGCCACAGGCCGAGCGCCCTGCGGCGGCGGCATCATCGGCGCAACTCCGGGCCTGCTCCACCCACAGTCCTCCCTTCTCAGAGTGACTGAGGCTTGCGCGGTAAACAACGCGACGTTCATCACGAGAAGTGCCTCCGACTACGCTTCGCCAATGCTGCTGTCCGACCGCGACCTACTCGCCGAGATCGATGCCGGGTCGCTCGGCCTTGACCCCTTCGACGCGTCGCTGATCCAGCCGTCCAGCATCGACGTGCGGCTGGATCGCTACTTCCGGGTCTTCAACAACTCCCGCTACACCCACATCGATCCGAAGGTCCAGCAGGACGACCTGACCACGCTGGTGGAGGTGGACGGCGATGATGCCTTCGTGCTGCACCCGGGGGAGTTCGTCCTCGGGTCGACGTTCGAGGGGGTGACGCTGTCCGATTCGCTGGCCGGTCGGCTGGAGGGCAAGTCATCACTGGGCAGGCTCGGTCTGCTCACCCACTCCACCGCCGGCTTCATCGATCCGGGTTTCAGCGGGCACATCACGCTGGAGCTGTCCAACGTCGCGAACCTGCCGATCACCCTGTGGCCCGGGATGAAGATCGGCCAACTCTGCCTGTTCCGGCTCACCTCGCCGGCCCTGCACCCGTACGGCTCCGCCGAATACGGCTCCCGCTACCAGGGTCAACGCGGGCCGACGCCGTCCAGGGCGTACCTGAACTTCCGGCAGGACGACACCCGCCGCTAGCGCTCGACCCGATCTACAGCGACGCGGCTCGCCCGAGGAAGATCCCCCGCTCGCCGGCGTTGCGGGTCAAACCGGCCGCGCGTTCGAACTCGGCCCTGGCCTCGTCATGGCGGCCCTGGCGGGCCAGCAGGTCGGCGCGCACCGCCGGCAGCAGTGGATAGGTCGACAGCTCGCCGCGGGCCGACAGCTCGTCGACGATGGCCAGACCGGCTTCCGGCCCCTCCGACATGCCGACCGCGACGGCGCGATTGAGCTCGACGACCGGCGACGGCCAGACGTGGCCGAGCACCGCGTAGAGCGCGGCGATCCGGGCCCAGTCGGTGTCCTCGATCGTGGCGGCCCTGGCGTGACAGGCCGCGATGGCGGCCTGCAGGGTGTACGGGCCGATCGGCGCCGGCAGCGCCTCCGCCCGGTCAGGGCGGCCAACCCGCGGCGGATCAGCAGCCGGTCCCAGCGCCGCCGGTCCTGGTCGGTCAGCAGGACCGGCTCGCCGTCCGGCCCGGTCCGGGCCGCGGATCTGGACGCCTGGATCTCCATCAGCGCGACCAGGCCGTGCACCTCGGGTTCGTCCGGCACCAGGGTCGCCAGCACCCGGCCGAGCCGCAGCGCCTCCTCGCACAGGGCCGGCCGCTGCCAGTCGTCACCCGCGGTGGCCGAGTAGCCCTCGTTGAAGATCAGGAAGATGACCTCCAGCACCGACGCCGAGCCGCTCGGCCAGCTGCTCGGGGGTGGGCAGTTCGAAGGCGATGGAGTGCGCGGCGAGGGTGCGTTTGGCCCGGACGATCCGCGCGGCCGCCGTCGGTGGTCGGCACCAGAAAGGCCCTGGCGATCTCCTCGGTGGACAGCCCGCCCAGGCAGCGCAGGGTCAGCGCGACCCGGGACTCGGTGGACAGCACCGGGTGGGCCGCGGTGAAGATCAACCGCAGCAGGTCGTCGCCGATGTGGTCGTCAAGCGCGTCGTCGATCTCGGTGGCGATCGGGTCGTGTCCGGCCGGGAGGGCGCGGCCGATGGCCTGCAGCTTGCGGTCGTGCACCGCCCGCCGCCGATGGGTGTCGATCGCCCGGTTCTTGGCCGTGGTCATCAGCCAGCCGGCCGGGTTGGGCGGGATGCCGGTCCGCGGCCACTGCTCGAGCGCGGTCACCAGCGCGTCCTGTGCCAGTTCCTCGGCCAGCCCGACGTCACCGGTGACCCTGGCCAGCCCGGCGATCAGCCGCCCGGATTCGATGCGCCAGACCGCCTCGACCGCCCGCCGAGCCGCGGTGCCGATCGGCGGTACGGCCGATCTGATGCGGCATCGGCCGAGCCGGGCATGCCTGCGATGCGAACGCACGCCACGGCCCCCGGTGCGGGACGTCCGGCGGGCCGTGCGCGTCGAACGAGGGCCGTCAGGCCGGTGGGGCGAAGTCCTCCGGCCCGAAGACCTTGAGCACGTCGACTCGCCCTCCCAGCCCGGCCACAGATCCAGGTGCAGCTGCATGAAGCGGGACGCCCACTCCACGGCCTCCTCCTTGGACCGCACCTGGTAGAGCGCGTAGCTGATGAATTCCTTGGCCTCGGCGAACGGGCCGTCGACGACGGTCAGCTGTCCGCCGGTGAGCTGGACGAGGGCGCCGGCCGCGCTGGGCGCCAGACCCGCCGTTGTCCAGCAGCGCGCCGGCCGCGGTGGCCTCCGCGCCCAGATTCATGATCGCCTCCATCAGTCCGGGCGGCGGTGGGGTGGCCGGTTGGGTGCCCTTGAGCAAGATCAGGTATCGCATGGCTGGATCTCCTTTGATGGGGTGTGTGGGCGAGTCTGACGGGTGGGCGTGGTCAGCGGGAGACGCGACGGTAGCGATCGACGGCGACGCAGGTCATCCAGGTCCAGACCAGGATGACCGCGGCGACGAAGGCCAGGTTGGCGGCCTGGTTGCCGCCGCTCGACGCGACCATGGCGAAGCCGGCCAGGAACACCACGCCGGTCAGCCGGCAGAACGCCGCCCAGCCGCGCCGGCCCTCCGCGGAGTACCGGCGATCCGAGGATGAAGCAGGCGATGGCCAGGCAGGTGAAGCCGATCCCGCCGGCCGCGAAGTGCAGCATGCCGTGCCAGGAGATCGCGGTCGGCTGCTCGCGGTGCGCCGACCGGGAAGCCGAGCGCCGGGTCGGCCCGGAAGATGCCGGCCGCGATCAGGCTGGCCCCGTACACGCCGATCAGCCGGGGCGCCCAGCGCGCGCCCCGGCCCGGCTCGAGCGCCCGGCGCAGGCCGACGGCGAAGGCGATCACCATCAGGCCGGTGACCACGAAGTTCGCGATCTGGATCCAGCCGTTGGCGCCGTTGGACAGCAGGCTCCACTGGTGCCGGGCGAGATCGAAGCCCTCGCGGGTGACGGCCTGGGCGAGCGCGACGACGACGTAGAACGGTCCGGCGATGACGCCGTAGCCGAGCAGCGATTTGGTCACCCGGTCGGCGGGTTCGCAGTCGCCTTGCCTTCGGTCGGTCGCGGCGCTGGAGGTGAGGTGCTGGGTCATGGCGATGCTCCTTGATGGAAGGCCGGGGACCTGGTGTCCCGCCGGCTCGTCACCACCTCCACGAACAAGCCACACCCGGATCGACGTCACGACCTGAAGAAATATTTTCGAAGGCCGGCAGACGCAAAAGGGGCGGGTCCTCCCGATGGGAAGACCCGCCCCGTGGCGGGCGGTCGTCAGGCAGTCACCACGACGCGCTCAGGCAGTGCTGGTCAGCTTCGTCACGCTGAGGTTCTCGACGGTGGCCTTGCCGCCGCCGGAGAACACCGCGACCTTGTCGTCACCGGCCGGCGGGAAGACCAGCGTGCTGAGCACCACCTTGCCGTCGCCGGCGAAGACCTCGACGCTGTACGCCGTCGACGACGATCGTCAGGTTGAGCTTGCCGTCGGTCAACGGCACCGCGGCCGCGGCCCCGCCGGAGAAGGCGCCGGAGAAGTCGGTCTTGCCGGACTGGGTGCGGTCGACCTGCAGGATGCCGGTCTCCTTGACGTACTGGATGCGGGTGCCGCGCTGGCCGGTCGCGTTGCCGAGCACCGTGACGCCGGCGACGGCGCCGTCACCCGGGACCAGGGTGGCCTTGATCAGCAGGTTGGTGCCGCTGGCGTCGTCATCCAGCTTGCGGCTGCCGTTGGGGATCTTCAGCGTCTGCCTCGGAGAACGCCGGGGCGGTGCCGGTCAGCGCGGTGGCCGCCTCGGCGGGAACGGTCTCCAGCAGCCGCGGCACCCCGTCGACGGTGGCCAGCGACAGCTCGCGCGGCAGGGTCATCGACCCGCGCCAGCCGGTCGTCGGGACGGCCTCGGCGTAGTGCCAGTTGTTCATCCAGGCGAGTGCCACCAGGCGGCCGTTCGGCGCGCCGCTGAACGTGGTGGCACCGAAGAAGTCCGATCCCCAGTCCATCCAGGAGTGCATCTCGCCGGGCTGGATCGCGCCGACCCCGGCCGGGCCGAGCGGTTCCGGGGTGAAGGTCTTGCCGTCGAAGGACCCGACGAAGTACTGCACGCCGGACCCGCCGGCCGCGGAGCCGGAGTTGGTGCTGACCGGCATGCACCCATTTGACGTTCGCGGCGTCGCCGTCCAGCGCGAGCGGGAACAGGTCCGGGCTCTCCCAGAGACCGGCCTGCGCGCCGACGCCCGAGACCTCGCTCAGGTACGTCCAGTCGGTCAGGTTCTTGGACTTGAAGAGCTGCACCTTGAACGCGGCCGTGACGGCCCCGACCATCACCCAGTAGCCGCCCGGCTCGTACCAGAAGACCTTCGGGTCGCGCAGCGGCTCGTCCGAGCTCTTGGCCCGCAGCACCGGGTTGTCGGAGTACTCCTGCCAGGTCTGGCCGTGGTCGGTGCTGTAGGCCAGCGACTGGGCCTGCTCCTCGTCCTGCCGGTGGTCGTGTAGATGGCGACCATCGGCGGCGCTTCGGCGGTGCCGAGGCCGGAGGTGTTGTCCTGGTCGACGACGATCGATCCGGTCAGCACCTGCGAGTCGGCGGTGCCGGCGATGGCGACCGGTTGTTCGGTCCAGTTCACCAGGTCGGTGCTGGTGGCGTGCGCCCAGTCGATCGCCCCGGCGGCGTCGTCACCGGACGGGTTGTGCCGGTAGAAGGCGTGGTAGGTGCCGTTCTCGTAGACCAGGCCGCTGGGATTGCTGGCCCAGCCGGCGGCCGGTGCGAGGTGCTTGGCCGGGTGCCAGCGCTCCGAGTCGGGCAGCGGGGCGGCGCTGGTGGTCGTCGGGGGCGCCGAGTAGCTGGCCGCGGTCGAGGCCAACGCGGATGGGGTGGCCTGGGTTGCCGAGGTCGTGGAGGTGGAGGAACTGCAACTGGCGACCACGAGCAGAGTGGTAGCGGAAATAAGCGCGCCGATGGCGCGCGAACGATGCGTCATGAGAAAGGGGATTCGCTTTCGGTCGGCATGCCGATGGTCGGCCAGATCGAGGATTCTGACGCTGTTTTTCCAGCGCTCCGATGAAATTCGGCATGTTGGCTGTGAGCAGTTCTCAGTGTGGTCGAGTTGTCGGGGAAAAGCACCCCATTGGAGTGACGCTTTCGTCACTGCGTGCTGTTCGACACTCGGACGCAACCGTGCTGGTCGGGTCGCGACGGCGCAGCCGGCTCGCGGCCGTAAGTTACCCGCGGGTAACATTGCCGTACCGTGCGACCCTGGGGCCGCGTCCCTCGCACTGCTGCCAGAAGGAGTTGAGCCTGCCGATGACGTGGTGGTCGTGGGTATTGGGTGTCATCGCGGTGGCGTTCATCGTGGTCGGGTTCGCGATGTTGGGCCGGGCCGGCGTGCAGATGTTCCGCCATGTGCGGTTGGGCGCTGCTGATCCGTTCCGCGCGGGTCCGGTGGTGCCGCGGTTGGGGACGTTGGTCAAGGAGTTCCTGGGTCACACCCGGATGTTGAAGTGGGGGTGGCAGGGCGCGGCGCACTGGTTCGTGATGGTCGGCTTCGGTGCGCTGGTGTTGACCCTGGTGCAGGCGGTGGGGCAGACGTTCGACCCGGGGTTCGAGTTGCCGTTGATCGGTGACCAGGCCTGGTACGGGTTGTTCGTCGAGCTGATCGCGCTGACCACGGTGCTCGGGATCGGGTATCTGATCGTGGTCCGGCAGCTGAATTCGCCGCGCCGGCCGGGCCGTAAATCGCGATTCGCCGGGTCGAATTTCCCGCAGGCGTATTTCGTCGAGGCGGTGATCCTGTCGATCGGGATCTGCATCTTCCTGATCCGCGGGTTCGAGTCCGCGAACGGGCTGCTGCCGTACCCGGCGTGGGCGGCGCCGATCTCCACCTGGCTGGGTAGTTGGTTCCCGGCCTGGGTGTGGGCGATCTCGGTGATCGCGCTGGTCAAGGTGATCATCTCGATGGTCTGGGCGATCGTCATCTCCCGGAACCTGTCGATGGGTGTGGCGTGGCACCGGTTCCTGGCGTTCTTCAACATCTACTTCAAACGCGAGGACACCGGCCGCACGGCGCTGGGCGCGCTGCGGCCGATGATGTCCGGCGGTGAGGTGCTGAACCTGGACGAGGCGGACCCGGAGAAGGACACCTTCGGGGTCGGGAAGGTGGAGGACTTCTCCTGGAAGGGCTGGCTGGACTTCGCCACCTGCACCGAATGCGGGCGGTGTCAGTCGCAGTGCCCGGCGTGGAACACCGCGAAGCCGTTGTCGCCGAAGCTGGTGATGCTCGCGCTGCGGGACCACTCGTTCGCGAAGGCGCCGTACATCCGGGCCGGCGGCGGCATCGATGCTGGCACCGGTGACGAGAAGCTTGTCCGAGGCGGATCTGGCGGCGTTCGCGCATGCTCGATCCGATGGCGATGCTGGAGGCGCGGCGTCCGCTGATCGGCCCGTCGGAGGTCGACGATCAGGGCCGGGAAATCGGCGGGATCATCGACCCCGAGGTGCTGTGGGACTGCACGACCTGCGGGGCGTGCGTGGAGCAGTGCCCGGTGGACATCGAGCACGTCGACCACATCGTGGACATGCGCCGCTACCAGGTGATGATCGAATCCGAGTTCCCGTCCGAGTTGGGCGGGTTGTTCCGGAACCTGGAGAACAAGGGCAACCCGTGGGGGCAGAACCAGCGGGACCGGCTGGCCTGGGCGAAGGACCTGGACTTCGAGGTCCCGGTGATCACCGACACCATCGACCCGGATCACGAGTACCTGTTCTGGGTGGGCTGCGCCGGGGCGTTCGACGACCGGGCCAAGAAGACCACCAGGGCGGTCGCGGAGCTGATGCACATGGCCGCGGTCGGGTTCGCGGTGCTCGGCACCGGGGAGACCTGCACCGGTGACCCGGCCCGCCGGGCGGGCAATGAGTTCCTGTTCCAGATGCTGGCGCAGGCGACGGTGGAGACGCTGAACGAGGCGTTCGGGGAGCGGACCACCCGGAAGATCGTGGTGACCTGCCCGCATTGCTTCAACACGCTGTCCAACGAGTACGGCGACCTGGGCGGCAAGTACGAGGTCATCCATCACACCCAGTTGCTGAACCGGCTGGTCCGGGACCGCCGGCTGATCGTGAAGAAGGACCCGGCCGAGAAGAAGAAGGACGTCACCTATCACGACCCGTGTTACCTGGGCCGGCACAACAAGGTGTACGCGCCGCCGCGGGAGCTGATCGAGGCGTCCGGGGTGACGTTGAAGGAGATGCCGCGGAACTCGGCCCGGTCGATGTGCTGCGGCGCCGGTGGGGCGCGGATGTGGATGGAAGAGAAGATCGGCAAGCGGATCAACCTGGAACGCACCGACGAGGCGCTGGACACCGGGGCGGAGCAGATCGTCACCGGCTGCCCGTTCTGCAAGGTCATGCTCACCGACGGCCTCACCGCGAGGCAGGGTCGAGACGGACCAGAGCCGGGATATCGCGGACGTCGAGGTCGTCGACGTCGCGCAGATGCTGCTGGCCGGGGTCAAGGGCGCGTAGTCAGTTCGTCCGCGACCGCACTGCAGGCGTCGTGCCCGGGTTCGGCTCCATGGATCTGGCTGGCCGCGCGATACAGCGTGGTCCGTAACTGCTGCTGCTCGCCGGCGCTGAGTCCCGCGAGGAGATCGCGTTCCGCGTCGGCGACGCGCTGTTCCAGCTCGGCAAGCAGCTCGCGGCCGGACGCCGTCGCGGCCAGCCGGCGCACCCGTCGGTCCGCCGGGTCGACCGTCCGCTCGAGCACGCCGTGCTCGACGAGATCGTCGAGCACGTAGGTGAGTACCGTCCGGTCGATGCCCAGATGCGCCGCCAGCGACGCCTGGGTCGGCGGTTCGTCGTGCGCGACGGTGGCCAGGATCTGGAACCCGCGGGCCCCGTGTGGCAGGCCCTCGAGCGCATGTGACGCACCGTCCTGCCAGCTGCGGAAGAGCACGCCGATCGACCAGCCCAGAGTCGGATCGGAGGTCGTGGTCACGTGACGAGTCTAACCGGATACGTTGCCACCAAGATGTGTTGTCAAGCATATGATCGGCTGAGCAACTTAAATTGTGAGGAGTCGTCATGGACTACGGGCATCCGCTGCAACTCGGCACGTTCATCACCCCGACGAACGCCGCCCCGGACGTCCCGGTCGGGCTGGCCCGGCTCAGCGAGGAACTCGGCTACGACCTGGTGACGTTCCAGGACCACCCGTACCAGCCCAGGTTCCTCGACACCTGGACCCTGATGACCTGGGTCGCCGCGCAGACCGAGCGCATCCGAATCTCGGCCAACGTGCTGAACGTGCCGATGCGGCCGCCGGCCGTCACCGCCCGGGCCGCGGCCAGTCTCGACCTGCTCTCCGGCGGCCGGTTCGACCTGGCCCTGGGGGCCGGCGGCTTCTGGGACGCCATGGAGGCGATGGGCGCCCGGCGGCTCACCCCAGGCCAGGCGGTCGACGCGCTGAGCGAGGCGATCGACGTCATCCACGGGATCTGGGACGCGGGAGAGCGGACGCCGCTCCGGGTCGACGGCGAGTACTACCGGCTCAGCGGCGCCAAGCGCGGACCGGCACCCGCACACGACATCCCGATCTGGCTCGGTGCCTACAAGCCGCGGATGCTCCGGCTGATCGGCGAGAAGGCCGACGGCTGGCTGCCGTCCTACGGCTACCTCAAGCCGGGTCAGCTCGCGGCCGGGATGGCGACCATCGACGAGGCGGCCGCCGCGGCCGGGCGGGACCCGCGGGAGATCCGCCGGCTGCTGAACATCACCGGACGGTTCTCCGGCACCCGCGGCGGGTTCCTCGACGGTCCCGGCCGAGCAGTGGGTCGAGGAGCTGCTGTCGCTGGCGCTGGAGGACGGCGTCGGCACCTTCATCCTGGGCACCGACGACCCTGACGTCTTGACCCAGTTCGCCGAAGAGGTGGCGCCGGCGCTGCGCGAGGCGGTCGCCCGGGAACGCGCGTCGGCCGGGGTGGTCCAGCGGCACCGTGCGGAGTTCGGCGATCCGGGCCCGGCGCCGGGACGGCATCGACTACGACGGCCTGCCGTCGTCGCTCACCGCCATCGAGCCCGGTGACGCCGGGTACGCGGGCGTGCGGTCCACCTACATCCGCGGCGGCTCACCGGGCCTGGTCATCCAGGCGCGCAACGCCGCCGAGGTGGTCGACGCGCTGGCCTTCGCCCGGCAGCAGCCGGTGCCGCTGGCCGTCCGCAGCGGCGGGCACGGGATCAGCGGCCGGTCGACGAACGACGGCGGCATCGTGATCGACCTGTCCAGGCTCAACTCGATCGAGGTGCTCGACGAGGCGACCCGCCGGGTCCGGATCGGCGCCGGCGCCCGCTGGTCCGACGTGGCCGCCGCGCTCGCGCCGCTACGGCTGGGCGCTCAGCTCCGGCGACTACGGCGGGGTGGGCGTCGGCGGGCTCGCCACCGCCGGCGGCATCGGCTGGCTGGTCCGCGAGCACGGGCTGACCATCGACCATCTGCGCGCGGTCGACGTCGTCCTCGCCGACGGGTCGCTGGTGCGGGCCAGCGAGGCTGAGAACGCCGAGCTGTTCTGGGGCATTCGCGGCGCCGGGTCGAACCTCGGCATCGTCACGTCGTTCGAGTTCGAGGTGGACGAGGTCGGCGACGTCGGCTTCGGTCAGTTCGTCTTCGACGCCAGCGACACCGCCGGATTCCTGGAGAAGTGGGGCAGGTTCGTCGAGGCCGCGCCGCGGGACCTGACCAGCTTCATGTTGATGGGCCGGGCCCGCGCCGGGCAGCCGGCGATGGCGCAGGTCTATGCGGTGGTCGACTCCGACGATCCGGACGTCGTGGTCGACCGGCTGCAGCCGCTGGTGCGAGATCGCGCCGCTGCTGGACCAGGCCGCACAGATCCTGCCGTATGCGCAGATCATGAACGTGCCGCCGAGCGCGCACAACGGCCAGGGCGACCCGGTCGCCCGGTCCGGGCTGATCGAGCACATCACCCCGGACTTCGCTGCCGCGGCCGCGCGGTTGATCGCCAGCGGCGCGGTGTACTTCTTCCAGATCCGCTCGGTCGGCGGCGCGGTCGCCGACGTGCACCCGGACGCCACCGCCTACGCGCACCGGTCCGCCAACTTCTCGGTGACGGCGTTCGGCGCCGACCGCGACCGGGTCAACCTGGAGTGGGACGAGCTGTATCCGCACTTCAGCGGGCTGTACGTCAACTTCGAGACCGACCTGCGGCCGGAGCGGCTCGACGACGCGTACCCGGGGGCGACGATGCTGCGGCTGCGTGACCTGAAGTACCGCTACGACCCGGACAACGTGTTCCGGGACAACTTCAACGTCGCGCCGGCCGCGCTGACGGTCGGCTGAACCGGGCGCGGCCCGGCGACTGATCCGCTGTACACCCGCCTCGTCGTCCTGTGCGGGTGCTGCAGCGAGTAGGTGGCCGACGGTCCGTGTGTAGAGCGGCGATACTGCGCCAAGGAACCCGCCGCGCCGCGCCGGCTCCCGGTCGTCACAGCCCGGATCGGGGATGGTGAACCGGTGGTCGAACCCGGCAGGCAGGACGTGGCGCTGGCGCTGGGTGACCTGGGTGCGGCGCTGCTGGACGCCGGGTACGCGGTGACCGACGTGCAGCAGATCCTGCAGGCCGTCGCCGACACCCACGGCCGGGGCGATGCCACCATCGGGGTGCTGCCGAGCGCGATCATGGTGGACGACCCGGCGGCCGGGCGTACCCGGTTGGTCAGTTCCAGGGGGACCGGACTGACCTTCGATCAGACGGCCGAGGTGGCCGAGATCGCCCGGGTCGCGCAGGACGGCGCGTGCCCGCTGGAACCGATGCGGGATCGGCTGCGGCTGGTGCGGGCGACCAGCCCCACGGTTTCCCGCGGCCGGTTCGCCGTGCTCGGCAGCGGGCTGCAGTCGGCCGGGATCGCGGTGGTCTTCCGGACGACGTGGTGGGCGGTCGCGCTGGATTTCGTGCTCGCGCTGCTGGTCGGCGCCGCGCTTGTTCTACGGCGGCCGGATCCGGGGGCTGGCGACGGTGCTGCCGTTCGTCGCGGCCTTCTCGGTGTCCGCGGTCGTCTACTGGCTCGCGGCCGACCTGCGGCTCGGCACCGTCACGCTGTTCGTGGTGTGCGCGCCGCTGGTCATCCTGATCCCGGGCGCGACCATCACCACCGGGGTGGTCGAGTTGGCCGCCGGTGACGTCGTCTCCGGCGGCGGACGGGTGGTGTCCGGGTTGATCATGTGGGCCACCCTGGCCGTCGGCATCGCGGCCGGCGCCGCCGTCGTGGGCGTGCCCGCCGGGGTGGCGTACGAGGCGCCGGCGGATGCCGTGCCCGGCTGGGCGGTCTGGCCGGCCGTCGTCGTGCTGGCGCTGGGCGTCGGGTTGTTCTTCGACGCGTCCTGGTCGCTGACCGCGGTGCTGGTGGTGGTGCTGACGGTCACCTACGCGGTCGTCGCCGGTGCCCAGGCGCTGGCCGCGGCGCCGGTGGCCAGCGGCATCGCCGCCGCGATCATGCTGCCCAGCCTGCGGTTCCTGGAGGTGATGCATCCCCGATGGCCGGCGGCGGTGACCTTTCGGCCGGCCTTCTGGCTGCTGGTCCCCGGCTCGTTGGGCCTGGTCGCGATCACCGAGGTGTCCTCCGCCGGCGGGCAGGATTCCGGGCAGACCCTGCTGGTCGGGGTGGTGGCCACCGTCGTGGCTATTGCGGTCGGGGTGCAGATCGGCGCTGTCCTCGGTTCGCTGATCCGTCCTCGGCAGCGACCGGAACGCGCGGGGACGGAGCCGGTCGAAGGGCAACCGCGGCCAGGATGAAGGCGGCCGTGACCACGATGCACCGCGCCGACGGCGAAGCCCAGCCGGTAGCCGTCGGTCAGTGCGGAGGCCGGGGTGCCGCCCGACTCGAGTCGATCCGGCGGTGCGGGCCGCGGCCAGCGAGGTCAGCACCGCCAGACCGAGCGCGCCGCCGACCTGCTGGGTGGTGTTCAGCAGTCCGGAGGCGAGACCGGAATCCCGGTCCGATGGCCGTCGACATGCCAAGGCTCGCCAGCGCCGGCAGGGTCAGCCCGCCGCCGGCGCCCATCGCCAGCGTCGCCGGCAGCACATCGCGCAGGACCTGTGCCTCCGTCGGGACTCGGGCAAGGACGGCAAGTCCGGCCGCGATCAGCGTCAAGCCGGCCAGCAGCACCGCTCGCCGCCCCAGCGCAGCAGCAGCCGCGGGGTGATCAGCAGCGAGAACAGCCCGATCACCGCCGTGATCGGCAGGAACGCCAGCCCGGTGGCGGCGGGACCGAAACCGAGGACGACCTGCAGGTACACCCCGAGCATGAACTGGAAGGCGAACAGCGCGCCCACCATCAGGAATTGCACCAGATTGGCCACCCACACCGGCCGGTCGCCGCAGGAATCGCAACGGCAGCAACGGATCCCGCGCGACGTGCTCCCGGATGACGAAGGCGGCCAGCAGCACCGCACCGAGCAGCGCCGGTGCCGATCGTGACCGGCGAGGTCCAGCCCCGGGCCGGTGATTCGGTGATCGTGTAGACGGTCAGCATGAGCCCGGTGGTGATCAGCAGCGCCCCCGGGACGTCTCGGCCGCGTCCCGCCGTGACCGGACGATCCACCGGTAGCACCCGCAGTGCCGTCAGCACGGTCAGCGTCGCCGATCGGCACGTTCACCAGGAAAACCCAATGCCAGCCGAGGGTTTGGGTGAGCACGCCGCCGGCCAGCAGCCCGATGGCGGCACCGGCCGCGCCGATGAAGCTGTAGATCCCGATCGCCCGTGCGCGTTCCCGGCCGTCCGGAAACAGCCCGACGACCATGCCGAGGATGACCGCGGAGGCGACCGCGCCGGCGGCGCCCTGCAGGAACCGGGCCGCGATCAGCATCGCCGGGCCGGTCGCCAGCGCCGCACAGCGCCGACGCCAGGGTGAAGGCGGTCACGCCGATCAGGAAGACCTTGCGGCGGCCGACGAGGTCACCGAGCCGCCCGGCCAGCAGCAGCAACCCGCCGAACGGGATCAGGTAGGCCCCGACCACCCAACTCAGGTCGGCGGCGGAGAAGCCGAGCTCACGCTGGATGGACGGCAATGCCACCGTGACGACGGTGCCGTCCAGGATCACCATCAGCAGTCCGGCGCACAGCACGATCAGTGCGGCCCAGCGTCGTCGGGCCGGCAGCAGAGCAGGTTCTGTCAGTGTTTGGCCGGGCACTCGGATGCGCATGGTCGTACCGTATCAGATCGTCTAGTACGGGACGATCCGATGTCGGACTACATGCGCGGGCGGGCCGGTCAGGAGCTCCTGGCGCGGCGCAGGCCGGCCGGCTTCTCGACGTGTGACGGCTGCGCCAGCCGGCTCGCGACCAGGGTGGACAGGCTGCGCAGGAACACGTCTCGATCATCGGCCGGGAGTACCGAAAGGACGCCGCCGTACATCCGGGCCACGATTCCCTGCGCCTTGCCGACCGCCCGTTTGCCGGCCGGGGTGACCGCGACGATCCGGGCCCGGCGGTCCGTGTGCGACAGTCGGCGTTCGGCGAGGCCGGCCTTCTCCAGTTTGTCCAGGGTGACGACCATCGTCGTCTTGTCCAGGGCGGACAGTTCGGCGAGCCTGATCTGCGTCATGTCGCCCTTGAGGGCGTGCGACAGTACGCAGAATTCCCGCGGCGTGATCGCGATATCGGCCAGGGCAGCGGTCATCTCGGCGGTCAGTGCGAAGGCCGCCTGGTTCACCAGGAACAGCAGGTCGACGTCGATGGGTGCCGTGGTCGGCGGTTGGGTTGCGGTGCTGCTGGTCGTCATGATCGTAGTGTACGGGATTGTTTGTCAGCGGGATCATCCGGCAGCGTACGGATTTGTGCGAACAGATCAGCCGAACGTGAACGAATAGGCGGTCAACCCCGGCGAGAGCGCGACCTGCAGAGCGTCCCGGCTCTGCGATGGCCGGTCCACCAGGGTGTAGATGTTGGGCGCCCCGGCGACCTGGTAGCTGGTCGTCGTGCCGTCGACGGTCGCGGTGACGGTCCCGGTGCCGCCCACGTCCAGGTACACGTCGTCGGCGACGAAGTTCAGCTCGATGCCGGCGCCGTCCGAGTGAACTGATCGATTCCTTGGTGATGGACCAGGTCCCGGAGAGGTTGAACTCGTCGTCCGGTGCGGCCGTCGGCGCGGGGAACGTCTGGACACCCTCGGCGAGCGGGATGTCACCGGCGAAGTTCTGTGCGCGTGCCGCCCCCAGGTACGTCTCCGGGGTCTGCTGCGGGTCGCTCGGCGTGGTGTCCGCGACCTGAGTGGCCGGCGGCAGCTCCGCGGTGGGGTTGGCCGCCGTCAGCAATTGCCGGATCAGGGACTCGGTTCCGGTGTAGTCCCCCTCGCCGATCGTCACGTGCCGGACCCGCCCGGTGGCGTCGATCAGGTAGTCCGCCGGCCAGGACTCGTTGCTGTAGTTGGTCCAGGTGGCGTAGTTGTTGTCCAACGCGATCGGGTAGCTGATGCCGAGTCGCTCGGCGCCGGACTGCACGTTTCCGGGGTCGTGCTCGAAGGCGTACTCCGGCGTGTGCACGCCGATCACCTCGAGCCCCGCGTTCTGGTAGGTGGTGTACCAGGCCTGCACGTGCGGTATCGCGCGTTGGCAGTTGATGCAGGAGTACGCCCAGAAGTCGACCAGCACGACCTTGCCCTTCAGCGCGCCGATGGTGAGCGGCTGATCGTCCGGGGGTGTTGAACCACTGCCCGATGCCGGCGAAGTCGGGGGCGGGGCCGCAGTCGAGCAGGGTGTCGCGAGCGTCCTGCGCGCAGAGCGGCAGCTGCGTGTTGATGCCGCCGGCGCCCAGATTCTGCGGCACGGCGGTGGCGCCCGCGTCGTTCAGGGCGGTGTTGAGGGTGGCCGTGTAGTCGGGGATGGCGCGTTGGATCGCGTCGGTGACGTTGAAGGTCAGCGCGACGGCGAGACCGATCACCACGACGCCGGCGGCGATCCGGATGCCCCGTTGGTGACGTCGGAAGACCCCCACCCGTTCGGCGACCCGGCGCCCGGCCAGCGCGAAGATCAACAGCGGGATCGCGGTGCCGACGGCGAACGACGAGGGTCAACACGACGGCGCTGCCGCCGATCTGCCCGGTCGCTCCGGCGATGGTGATGGCGGCGAGCACCGGGCCGGCGCAGGGCCGGCAGATGCAGGGCGCTCAGGATCAGCGATCCGAGCAGGGTGAAGACGCTGAAGCTGACCACCAGCCCGGCGACGACGAGGAACGGCCGGCGACCGAGGGACTGCTGCGGATTGGCCGCGACCGCCAGCGAGCCGGTGTTCGCCGGGACCGGCATGGACGTCCGGGCGCTCTGTGCACCGCCGGCCAGGAAGATCGCGGGCAGCACGGGCAGCACGCACGGCGAGATACCGGTGATCAGCCCGCCGACCAGGCCGATCACGATCAACGTGAGCATTCCGACCTCACAGTTCGGTCATGGGTTTGAACCCGGCCAAGGCGCCGTTTCCCACGTTATGACGGCGATGGAGATCCGCCAACGCGTCCGCCGGATCCGTCAGGGTTCGTTCACGCCGACAGCTGGCACCAGTTTGACATCTGCAGATCGAATCACTTGGTGGAGCCGCTGATGCGGTCCTAGAGTGCTGCTCATGCCGCAGTTCCGTATTCGCGAGGCTTCCGAGCTGCTGGGCGTCAGCGACGACACCGTCCGCCGGTGGATCGACTCCGGCACCTTGCCGGCCGTCGAAGGACGACGTCGGCCGCAAGGTCATCGACGGGGTCGCGCTGGCCGAGTTCTCCCAGCTGCACGCGGCCACACCGCCACCGACCCGTCCGGGGTCGGCCGGTCGGCGCGGAACCGGTTCGTCGGCCTGGTCACCAAGGTCATCGCCGACGGGGTGATGGCGCAGGTCGAGGTGCAGTGCGGTCCGCACACGGTGGTGTCGCTGATGAGCAGCGAGGCCGCCCGCGAAATGCAGCTCGAACCCGGCCGGTTGGCCGTTGCCGTGGTCAAGGCGACCACGGTGATCATCGAAACTCCTGGAGGATCTTCGTGAGTCGTCCCCGCTCGCCCCGTCATAGCTGGTCGCGACCCTGGCCGCGCTGTGTGTCGCCACCCTGGTGGTCGGTTGCAGTTCGAGCGGCAGCAGCACCGCGTCGTCCACCACCAGCGCGGCCGCGTCGTCGGCGGCGTCGGCTGCGTCCAGTTCCGCAGCAGCTCGTCGAGTTCGAAGCCGGCGAGCGCCGCGTCGTCCAGCGCCGCGGCATCGGCCGCGCCGGCCGCGCCGGGCACGTTGACGGTGTTCGCGGCGGCGTCGCTGAAGGCGACGTTCACCGAGATCGGCACGATCTTCCAGACGGAGAACCCGGGGTCGACGGTGACCTTCAACTTCGCCGGTTCCTCCGACCTGGTCACCCAGCTCACCGCCGGTGCGCCGGCGGACGTCTTCGCCTCGGCGGACACCAACAACATGACGAAGGCGACCACCGCGAACCTGGTCTCCGGGACCCCGGTGAACTTCGCGACCAACATCCTGACGATCGTCACCCCGCCCGGAAACCCGGCCGGCATCACGTCGTTCGCTGATCTGGCGAAGTCCGGGGTGGATGTCGTGGTCTGCGCCCCGCAGGTGCCGTGCGGCGCGGCGGCCGCGACGGTCGAGACCAACACCGGCGTCACGCTGACCCCGGTCAGCGAGGAGAACTCGGTCACCGACGTGCTGGGCAAGGTCACCAGCGGGCAGGCCGACGCCGGCCTGGTCTACGTCACGGACGCGAAGAACGCCGGCGACAAGGTCACCGAGGTCGACTTCCCGGAGGCGGCGGCCGTGGTGAACGTCTACCCGATCGCCACGCTGACCGCCGCGACCCAGCCCGCGTTGGCGACCAAGTTCGTCGACCTGGTGACCGGGCCGGAGGGCCAGCAGGTGCTGGCCGCGGCCGGGTTCAAGCCCGCACCGTGATTCGTCCCGCGACCTCCCGCCCGACGCGCGACCGGTCTGAATGACAACGGCGCCAACGGTTCCTGCCCGCGCGCACTCGGGGGCGGGCAGGAACCGGGTCCGGGCTGCCCGGCTGGATCTTCGTCCCGGCCGTGGTCGGCGGGGTGTTCATCGTGCTGCCGCTGGTGGCCATGCTGGCCCGGGTCCAGTGGTCGTCGTTCTGGGAACTGATCACCTCCGAATCCTCGATCGCCGCCCTGTGGCTGAGCCTGAAGACCTCGACGGCCAGCACCGTGCTGTGCGTGCTGCTGGGCACTCCGATGGCATTGGTGCTGGCCAGGGCCACCTTTCCCGGGCTGCGGCTGGCCCGGTCGCTGGTGCTGCTGCCGCTGGTGCTGCCGCCGGTGGTCGGCGGCATCGCGCTGATCTACACCTACGGCCGGCAGGGTCTGCTGGGCAGCACGCTGGACTTCCTCGGCCTGCGGATCGCGTTCTCCACCACCGCGGTCGTCATCGCGCAGACCTTCGTCGCGCTGCCGTTCCTGGTGCTCAGCCTGGAAGGGTCGCTGCGCACGGCGGGCCGCCGGTACGAGGCGGTCGCCGCGACCCTCGGCGCCAGACCGACCACGGTGCTCCGCCGGGTCACCATCCCGCTGGTGCTGCCCGGGTTGATCTCCGGCGCGGTGCTCGCGTTCGCCCGCGCGCTGGGCGAGTTCGGCGCCACCCTGACCTTCGCCGGCAGCCTGCAGGGGACCACCCGCACCCTGCCGCTGGAGATCTACCTGCAACGCGAGACCGACCCGGACGCCGCCGTCGCGCTGTCCCTGGTGCTGGTCGTGGTGGCCGTGCTGATCGTGCTGGCCACCCGCGGCCGGGCCAGCGAAGGCTCGATGTGACCGTCCCGACGCCGGGTCGGTCGGCCGGGGCGCTGGACCTGCGGGCGACCCTGGACGAACGCGGGATCGACCTCGAACTGCAGGTCCGGCCCGGCGAGGTGGTCGCGCTGCTCGGTGCGAACGGAGCCGGCAAATCCACGCTGCTGTCGTTGATCTCGGGGCTCATCCGCCCGGACAGCGGCCGGATCACCCTGGACGAGCAGGTCCTGGTCGACGTGGAACAGGGCGTCTGGGTGCCGCCGCACCGGCGCGGCGTCGTGCTGCTGGCGCAGCAGGCGCTGCTGTTCCCGCACCTCACCGCGGCGGCCAATGTGGCGTTCGGTCCGCGCAGCAAGGGCAGCAGCCAGCAAGGCCGCGAAGGCCGAGGCCGCGCGCTGGCTCGAGGCCGTCGACGCCACCGAATTCGCCGATCGCCGCCCCGCTCAGTTGTCCGGCGGTCAGGCGCAGCGGATCGCGATCGCCAGGGCGCTGGCGGCCGATCCGGCGCTGCTGCTGCTGGACGAACCGATGGCCGCGCTTGACGTCGCGGTCGCGCCGGCGCTGCGCCAACTGCTGCGCAGGGTGCTGCGGGACACCGGCCGGACCGCGCTGCTGGTCACCCACGACCTGATCGACGCGATGTCGCTGTCCGACCGGGTCGTCGTGCTCGACGCCGGCCGGATCGTCGAGGACGGCCCCACCCGCACCGTGCTCACCGAACCCCGCTCGCCGTTCGCGGCCCGGATCGCCGGGGTCGACCTGATCGCCGGCACCGCGGACGAGCACGGTCTGGTCACCGCCGGCGGCGTCCGGATCCAGGGGATGCGCGACCCCACCTGCGTCGTCGGGGAGCATGCGGTGGCCGTCTTCAGTCCGGCGGCGGTCGCCGTTCACCTCACCCCGCCGACCGGTAGCCCGCGCAACCACTTCGTGGTCACCATCGCCGAAATCGAACCCCGCGGCGAACTGATCCGGGTGCACGCCGCGGACATCGCCGGCGGGACAGGCGGTCTCATCGCCGACATCACCGCGGCGTCGGCCGCCGACCTCGAACTCGTCCCCGGCAAGCAGGTCCATTACGCGGTCAAGGCCACCGAGGTCCAGATCTACCCGGCCAGGTAGGAGGTGCATTTGCCGACGAAGTGACCAACAGCACAGCGGCGGAAACCACGGATCTGCTGACTGCAGCGCTTCCGCAGCTGAGGAACGGACCCGGCCTCATTTCCGTACCACCGAGCGGGTCCGGTTATCGGCGGTCGGCGCACGTTCGCTTGCCGGCCGAAATGTTCCTACAGTTCACGGCACAACCCAACGACGTGAGGAATTCTCGTGCGCCTGTCCACCCGCAATCAGCTCGCCGGCACCGTCACCGAGGTCAACCTCGGCAGCGTGATGGCCACCGTCAAGGTCCGCCTGGACGGCGGCGGCCAGATCGTCACGGCGTCCATCACCAAGGAAGCCGTCGAAGAACTGGGCCTTGAGGTCGGGACTGCTACCACGGTTCTGGTCAAGTCCACCGAGGTCATGCTGGCCGTCGACTGACCAAGTCGAACGCGCAGCGCTCGCCGGGAGGGTGAACCCAGGTCGTTCCTGACTGATTCACCCACCCGGCGGGCGCCGTCGACAGTGCGCCACCTGGTCCGATCAGGCGGTCACGGCTTCGGCAGAGCTGTTGCTGCGCTGCTGTGTGGTGCCGTTGCCGTTGCGTCCGGTGGTGATGGCCTGATCGCCAGTGTCGCCGTCACGGTTGATGGTGATCTTGCGCGGCTTGGCCCGCTCCGCGACCGGGATGTGCAGCCTCAGCACACCGTCCCGGTACGCGGCCTCGATCCGATCGAGATCGAGGTTCTCGCCCAGCACCAGTTGCCGGCTGAACACCCCGCGCGGCCGTTCGGCGGCCAGGAACTCCGCCTTCTCGTTCAACGGCGGCCGCTGTGCGGTCACGGTCAGCACGTTGCGTTCCACGTCCAGGTCCACCGAGTCCGGGCTGACCCCGGGCAGGTCGAACTCGACGACGAAACGGTCACCATCGCGCCAGGCGTCCATCAGCATTGCCGACGGGCGGGCGTTGGTGCCGAGCAGTTGTTGGGTCAACCGGTCCAGGTCACGGAACGGATCGGTACGGATGAGCATCACGAACCACCTCCCAGGTCCCTTCTATCGCGTGTGCTCTGCTCTTCCGTATCTGTCACGAAAGACATAGATTTGATATAGCACATGCGACATCTTGAGCGCAAGCGGAGGAGGAACGAAGCCGGCCAGCGTGTTCGCGAAAACCGCAGCACCAGAAGCACACTCGGCGCACAGAAGTTGGTCTATTGAACGGCGAAGGCGGCCACCGGGAAACCGGTGACCGCCTTCGCATTGTCGGGGTGTGACCACGAACTCGCTGCCTGCGCACGGGTGCGTCACGAGACGCGGATGCGGTGTCCGAGTCGTTGTCCGCATCGGGGGAGAAACGGAGCAGGCGAGTTCGTCGTGGTCACACGCTCATCAGGTTGATCGTCTGTGTGCTGTGCCAGGTCCGATTGCACCACCATCCCTTCGGTGTTCGCTCCTACGTTTCGGTGGTTGGTCTGCCCTCACATGGACGTCAGCAGGCGACCGGCGGTGACCGTTGCCGCCGCCAGGCTCGGCCCGGGCGGATGGCGCACCGCGATCGCGTGGCCGTGTCAGGCGTTCCCTGGGACCCCCGGAAGCGGTCGCCGTCGGCGCCGGCGATCGCGGGCCGCCGCGTTGGACGAATGGGGATCTCGGCGGGCTCGCTGACGATCGCTTCGAACTCCGCGCGCAGCCACTCCTCGTCCTCGCAGACCAACGCCCAGAATTCGGTGTCAACTGCCCCGGAACCGAGCACCGCGCCGGTGTCATCACGGCCCAGCATCGCCACATCACCCCCTGACGGTCATCCAGCAATCCACAGATGTATGTCGTTTGGTGTAGATTCCTTATATCACCGGTCGCAGCCCGGTGGCAAGAGATCAGGGCGGAAATTCATGGCCGGCAAGACTTCTCAAAGGTTCGGAGCCGCGGGTCGCACCCGCTAGCGATGGCACGGCGGGCGTCTACGGGATCACCACCGCGGCCGAGCTGGCCGGGATGAGCGTGCAGGCCCTGCGGCTCTACGAACGCAAGGGGCTGCTCGAGCCCACCCGCACCGCCGGGGGCACCCGCCGCTACAGCGACACCGACATCGCCCGGCTCCGCCGGATCGCCATCCTGATCGACGACGGGATCAATTTGACCGGCATCGCAAGGGTTCTCGGCCTGGAAGCCGACAACGCCGACCTGCACGCCGACAACGCCGGGCTTCGGACCCGGAACACCGACCTGAAAAACACCAACGCCGCGCTCCGTGCCAGCAACACCGAACTCGAGGCTCACAACACCGCCCTGCGCGCCGTCTGGTCGTACGCCGGCGCGGGTAACCACCTGCGGGCGACGACCGCGTGACTACTCGGCCAGGATCAGGTACAGCGCGCGCCGGGCGTCGTCGATCGCCTGCACGCCGGCGGCCCGCTGCTCGTCGGAGGCGGCGAAGCGGAACTGTTCGATCGCGCCGTGCAGCTTGGCGACGCTGGCGTGAAAGGCGATGTCCTGCTCGGACTGCCCGGTGGCGGACTGCCAGGCCTGCTCCAGCTCGTCGGCGTGCTCGACGATGTAGCCGCGGCCGGCGTCGGTGAGTTGGAATTCGCTGCTGCGGCCCTCGCCGACGGCGACGATCAGGCCCTCGTCCTGCAGTTGGGTCAGCGTGGGGTAGATGGAACCGGGGCTGGGTCGCCAGGCCCCGTCGGTCGCCCGGTCGAACGACTTCATCAGCCGGTAGCCGTTCTGCGGTTCCTGGCCGAGCAGGGACAGGATCGCGGCGCGGACATCGCCGCGACGGGCGCGATGCGCTCGTTGCGGTCCTTCGCCGAAGGGGCCGCGCCGGCGGCCGTGCACGGGCCCGGCTTCGGAGCGGCCTCGGCCGCGCCGACGTGGTTCGCCGTCACGGCCATCGCGGCCGTCGGGCATTGATTCGCGGTCTGCTGGCATGGCTAGGTTCCTTTCGTCGCGGTGGCGCCTCGCACGGGACTCGGACAGTTCGCGGGGTCCGCGTTCGGGGCGTTCCCGACCATCACCGCGTTGCCGGTGCGGTCGGGATTCTTCGTGGTGCTCGTGGTGCTGGTCGTTCTGGTGGTGCTCGTGCATGAGGTCATGCTCTGGTGGTTGGGGGCGCATGGCGCAACACCCTTTCTGTTGATCGTGACATGGACTCTGTCGTCCACGTCCTTACGATAGTGAACGTTATATCGCTACCTATCGGTATGTCAAACGCGACTGAGGATCGGTTATTCCCGGGGCGATGATGGGCGGATGGTGCAATCGGCGGTTCTGGTCTACGACGGCGACTGCGCGTTCTGTCAGCGGTGCATCGACATCGGCGCGCGGGTGCTGCCGGAGCCGTTCCGTCCGCGAGCCGTTCCAATTCCTCGACCTCGACGCGCTCGGCCTGACGCAGGAGCAGGTCACCGAGTCGGTCTGGTGGGTGCAGCCCAGCATGCCGGCCCGCGGCGGGCACCGGGCCGTCGCTGCGCTGCTGCGAGCGCAGAGCCCTTGGTGGTGGCGCACTCTCGGTTGGCTGATCGACCATCCGCCGGTGTCGTTCGCGGCGGGCTGGGTCTACGCGTGGGTGGCCCGGAACCGGCATCGGCTGCCGGGTGGCACCGCGCAGTGCCGGGTTCCGCCGCCGACTGTCGGACGGCATGCCCGCGCTCGAGTCGTAGCCCCGCCTCGCCGGTCAGCTCCCCAATCGATCCAGCATGGCCTGCTTGATGGCCGGCCGTGACCCGAACACCAGCAGGAATCCGGCCTCCCGATACAACCGCCCGGCCTGCTGATCGACCAGCACCGATCGGCTGCCGGTGCGCACCATCAGTTCGGTGGCCGCGCGTACTGCCAGCAGGCTGGCCGTGGCGCGGGCCCCGGGGATCTGCGCGTCGCTGGCCTGCAGGAGAGCCTGCCGGGCCGCCGCGATCTCGCCCGCGAGGTCGTCGGTGCCCAGCAACGCCGCGCACCTGGTCGCGAAACCGATCGACAGGAACCCGTTGAGCGTCGAGCCGAAGGCGTCGGTTCCCGCCCAGTCCGCGTACGGCTGGGTGTGCGAGAGCCGGTCCGCCGGGATGCCATGCCGGTCAAACCGCAGGGTGACGGTGTTGCTGGCCTGAACCGCGAGCAAGTGGGTCGGCGTCGCTATCAGCGAGGCCGCGTCACGGGCGTCCATCACGAAGAAGTGCACCACGTCGTTGTCGTCGACCGCGCCGACCAGCAGCGTGTCGATCAACCCCCACCCGGTGACCCAGGCGGTTTGCCCGGTCAGCTCGTAGCCGCCCGGCACCGGTGCGACGTGGATCCGTCCCGCGCCCGGCCGGATCCCGGCGAGCGCGATGCCGGCCCGGCGCTCCCCGCGGGCCAGTGGTTCGAGCCACCGCTGCCGGGTGGCCGGCGGGGCGCCGGCGATCGCCAGCACCGGGCCGAGGTGCTGGATCCAGACGAACGTGGTGGCCAGGCAGCCGCCGGCCAGGGCAGCGACGACATCGCCGATGACGTCGAACCGGTCCGCCCCGACGCCACCGGCCGCGGTTGGCGCGGTCAGGCCGTACAGGCCCTCGGCGGCCAGCAGGTCGAAGTGGGCGCGGGGAATCCGGCCGGTGCGGTCGACGTCGAGGGCGGCGGGAAACAGCGTTTCGTCGGCGACCCGCTGTGCCGTCGCGAGCCAGTGGCCGGTTTCCGTCATGGCGACATCATCGCTTGACGCGACGGCTACTGGCGAACGGCCGCTCCTGGGGTGAATTGGTTGGTGATCAATGGCTGCAGTTGTTGTGGAGCAACTGAAGAGCCCCAAATGCAGTGCACCGGGTTCCGCCGATCCCGCTCATCGGGTGGAACAGTCGCTTGAGCATTGCTGCGGCACCCCAGCAGCGACCAATAAACCCCCACAGCGGACCATTGAATAGGCAATCATCAGCTGCCGCACAGGCGGGCGTTCGATGATCGACGAGATAACGGACGACCGCGGAGGACGGCAATGCCACGAAATTCGCATATGCCATCGACCGGTGACCGATTGCGGCGAAAGGTGCGGCTTCTCACCCTGGGCATCGTTGGTGCATCGGTGGTCGCGTCCTCAGCCTTGACCGCCGAATTCGCCCTTGCCACCAACAATGTCGAAGAGGTCTCCGGCCGCAGTGTCGGCGGATTCGACGACGGCCGGTTCCACGGTGTCGGACACGGCGACAGCCGATGCCACACAGCAGTCGACAACGGCCAGTCTCAGCGCACCCATACAGGCCCCGTCCGCCAGCAGCGGCTCGAGCCAGGCCCAGTCCGGCGGGTCGTGACAGGCGCCGAACTGAGAACTCTCTGAGATGTCCAGCGCACTCTGGTTCGGTCAGCAGTGTTTCTGGTGTGGAGTTCTCATGAAGGTTCCGGCGTGGATCATTGTCCCTCCTGAAGTGGGAAAGGACGGTACTACGGAGCGCGCGGCCGATGACGATGGCGTCACCGGTAATACTCGCCTGACCTCCGCAACCGGCCTGGTATTGCTCATCCTGCTGGCGGTCGAAGGCGTCACCATTCTCGGCGTCCGACAGATGATCACCCTGCACGTTTTCGTTGGCATCATGCTGTTGGGACCGGTGTTGCTGAAAACGGGCAGCACCGTGTACCGATTCGCACGGTATTACTCGGGTGCACCTACCTATCAGAAAAAGGGTCCACCGCATCCGTTGCTCCGAGTTCTCGGGCCCTTTGTGATCCTGTCATCGCTGGCCCTGTTGGGCAGCGGTATCGCCCTGATCGTCGTTGGCACCCAGGGGTCCGGCTGGCTGCTGGTGGTGCATCAGACCTGCTTCTGGGTCTGGGTTGCGGTGATGGCCGTCCATCTTGTCGGTCATCTCTGGGAATCCGGGGTGACCGCCTGGACGGAGATCCGCAGCGCCCTGTCCGGCAAGGCCGCCCGGCAGCGACGGTTGCGGTACATCGTGATCGCGCTCGCCCTGGTGCTGGGAACCGGAACAGCAATGGTGCTGCTGCCGACCGCGGCACCCTGGACGACAAGGCAGGTGGATCACCACACCGGTTCAGGGGTCCACCCGTAACCGGGTCCGGTGTTGATCAGGAGCCGCCGGACTGGCTGTGGCTGCGGCCGTTGCCGGCGGCCGGCGGCTGCTGCGGCGGGAGGAGCCTGGTCGTGCTGGGCGCCTGCACAGTGGTCGTCGGTCGAACGGGCACCGGCGTGGTCGCGGGGGCCGCCGGTGCGCGGGTTGCCGCCGCGGACGGTGGAGCCTGCACCGCAGGTGCCGTCGGCCGTGCGGAAACATCCGGGACTGCCGTGATGGTGGTGGGCGTTCCGGAGGGCGGAGGCGGCGCCGTCGTCGTCGCGGCTGAATCGCCGGTGTCCGTCGATCCATCGGACGACGATGACGACGAGGTTTGCTTTTCGGCTGCGGCCGACGCCAGGTTGACGGTGAGCGCCGCCGACGCGAGGGCAGCGATGCCGACGCATCCAGCGGTGATCCGCCGGACCCTGCGCCGCAGGGCATCTCCGCTGGCCGGCGCGGCCGTCGTCGATCGTCGGGGCATGAGGCAAACCTTTCGATGGGCGGTGCTGGGGGCCTGTGACCCCGATGCTGGGTGACAAAGATCAGAGAGATCTCGGAAGAGTGGCCCGAATGAAAGATTCGCAGCAATGACACAGCATCGGCGAACGGTCGTCGGATCGTCAGCTTTCGCGCCGACGAGGCCCGCGAGATCCTCTGCGGTCCTGGTGTTGGCCGTGATCAGCGCGATCGCTTGGGCGTGGAGTTGGTACACCATGTACCTGGAGATCCACCGGTGGAGGCACGTCACCCGCTCGTTCCGGTTCAATCCGCCCCCGACGATTCCGGGCATGCCCACTCCCAGACCCGGTCTTCCGTTGCGGGCGCTTTTTGTCTGTGCGGTCGCGGCCCCGCCGGTGTTCGGGGCCGCCGTGTCTGCCGTCATTGCCCGTCGGCGCCGATCTGCCGGGCGGTCATCCGGCTCAGGCAGGCGCCGCTGACCGGCACCGCCCGTGGGCACGGGTCACCGCGCCCGGCGCCCATCGAGCTGCTGACCGTCGACCTGCCCTTCTTTGGCGCTGACCTTCCCCAACAGATCGGCGAGCATCCGACGTTCGGCGCTGGTCAGCTTGCCGAACATCCCATCTCCGGCCGCCGCCCTGGCGTCGGCCATCGCCCGCTGCATGTCCCGCCCCGCCGCGGTCAGCGCGACCAGCACGGACCGGCGATTGTCGGGGTCGACGGTGCGCTCGACCAGACCGGCCTGCTGCAGGGCGTCCACCAAACCGGTCGCCGACCGCGGCACCACCCCGAGGGTGGAGGCCAGCTCGCCCATCCGGATCGGCGGATCGGCCCTGGAGATGATGCGCAGTGCCCGACTCTGGGCCGGCGTGAGGTCGAGCGGCGCCAGGCTCGCCATCGAGGTGCGACGGATGAGGTGGGCAACCCGCATGACCCGTTCGGTGAGTTCCGCGGCGCTGACGTCTTGCTCGAAGTCGGCGGCGACGCCGTGGTCGGTCGTCATGGGGCTCCCCTTGCGTGACGCAGATCATAGGATCCGACTATTGTGAGGCAACCTCACTATGAGGCATACTCAACATCGTTCAGAATAGACGAAAGGAGCGCCCATGACGACACCACTACAGACAAAACCCCAGACAACGACGGCGCCCGACAACGCGGCCACGCCGCGTGCAGACATCACTTCACCTTCTTCCTCGCAGTCCCCGGATCTTCGCAAGTCCCAGGGTCGCGGCCGCCGCGGCGACGTGACCCCTCCCCGCCCGGGCAAGCCCGGCGAGCTCCGCCGGATCTTTGCCCTGTTCTCCGAGCACCGGCTGCGGCTGCTGTTCGTCGCCGCGCTGATCGTGGCCTCCGCGCTGATCAGCGTGGCCTCGCCATTCCTGCTGCGGGCCATCCTCGACGTGTCACTGCCCACCCGCGACACCGCGCTGACCGCGCTGCTGGCCGGCGGCATGGTGCTGATCGCGGTCGGCACCACCGTGCTGGACGTCATCCAGTCCCGGCAGTCCACCCTGGTCGGCCAATCGGTCATGCACCGCCTGCGCACCTCGGTGTACTCCCACCTGCAGCGCCAGTCGCTGGGCTTCTATACCAAGACCCGCACGGGCGAGATCCAGTCCCGGATCGCCGGCGACATCGGGTCCATGCAGGCGACCGTGACGAGCACCGTCACCAGCGTCGTGTCGTCCGGAACCACCGTCATCGCAACGCTTGTCGCGATGCTGGCGCTGGACTGGAAACTCACGCTGGTGTCCCTGGTGCTGGTGCCGATCTTCGTGTTGATCTCCCGCAAGGTCGGCGGGATGCGGCGGCAGATCGCCACCACCCGGCAGGAGCGGATGGCGGACCTGTCCAGTCAGGTCTCCGAATCGCTCTCGGTGTCCGGGATTCTGCTGACCAAGACCATGGGCCGCAGCACCGCGCTCGGCGACAAGTTCGCCGGTACCTCCGCCGACCTCGCCGATCTCGAGGTCCGCTCGTCGATGACGGGACGATGGCGGCAGTCCAGCATCGGCATCATCGTGTCGATCCTGCCGGCCGCGATCTATCTGGCCGCGGCGTTCACCGTGGCGAACACCACCGGCCCGGTGTCGATCGGCACCCTGGTCGCCTTCACCGCCCTGCAGACGGCGCTGTTCCGGCCGATGGTCTCCCTGCTGCGCACCGGCGTCGACATGCAGACCTCGATGGCGATGTTCCGCCGGGTGTTCGACTACCTCGACCTGCCGGTCGAGATCGACAACCCGGCCACGCCAAGCCCGCTGCCGGCCGGTCGCGGCGAGCTGCGGTTCGACGACGTCAGCTTCGCCTATCCAGGCGCGGACGCAGACACCTTGACGCACATCGACCTGACGGTGCCGGCCGGCAGCCACGTCGCGGTGGTCGGGTCCACCGGCTCCGGCAAGACCACCCTCGGCTACCTGGCGGCCCGGCTCTACGACCCGGGCAGCGGCTCGGTGCTGCTGGACGGCGTCGACATCAAGACCCTGCACCTGGAGGACCTGGCGTCCGTCGTCGGGATCGTCTCCCAGGAGGCCTACCTGCTGCACGCGTCCATCGCGGACAACCTCAGGTTCGCCCGGCCGGACGCCACCGATGCCGACATCGAGGCGGCGGCGCGCGCCGCGCAGATCCACGAGCTGATCTCCTCCCTGCCGCAGGGCTACCAGACCGTCGTCGGCGAGCGGGGCTACCGGTTCTCCGGTGGTGAGAAGCAACGGCTGGCCATCGCCCGGATGATCCTGCGGAACCCGCCGGTGCTGATCCTGGACGAGGCAACCAGCGCGCTGGACACCAGGACCGAGGCCGCCGTCACCGCCGCGCTCGCCGAGCTGGCCGACGGCCGGACCACCCTGACCATCGCGCACCGGCTCTCGACGGTCCGGGACGCCGACCTGATCGTCGTCATGGATCACGGGCAGATCGTCGAGACCGGTTCGCATGACGAGCTGATGACGGTCGGCGGCCGGTACGCGGCCCTGGTTCGCCGGGACGTGCTCACCGGGTCGGACTTGGCCGAACCGGCGCAGCTGGTCGCCTGATCCAGCCGGGTCAGCGGCCCTGCCAGCGGGGCGGGCGACGATCGCGGAAGGCCGCCGGTCCCTCCTGCGCGTCGGCACTGAGATACACCGGCCGCCAGATCTCCTCGGCCCGCTCGAACGCCTCCGACAGCGGGTACTCGGCCACCAAACGGACCGTCTGCTTGCCGGCCAGCACCGAGAGCGGTGCGTTGGCCGCGATCCGTTCGCCGAGCGCCTGGGCCGCGCCGGCCAGTTGGTCGGCCGGGACCACCTCGTTGACCAGCCCCACCTGATGGGCGCGCTGAGCGGTGATCGGATCCCCGGTCAACAGGATCTGCATCGCGATCCGCGGCGGGATCATCCAGGGCAGCGGCGCCGCCCAGGGGGCGCCCCGGCCGACCTTGATCTCGGTGATCGCGAACCGCGCGTGCTCCGCGGCAACGACCAGATCGCAGGTCTGCGCGAGCAGGAACCCGCCGGCATACGCAACCCCGTTCACCGCCGCGATCGTGGGTTTGTCCACTTGCACGTTGCGGCCGAGCTGCGGCAGGAAGTCCGGCGGCGGCACGGCCAGCCCGGTGTCGGCCATTTCCTTGAGGTCGGCGCCGGCGGAAAAGGCCACGTCACCGGCCCCGGTCAACACCAGCACCCGCGCATCGCTGTCGTCGTTGAACCGGGCGAACCCGTCGAAGAGCCCCTGCCGCACTGCGGCATTGAGCGCGTTACGCGCGCGCGGCCGGTTGATCGTCAGCCAGGCCACGCCGTTGACGACCCGGTAGGTGACCTGTTGCTCCGGATCGGTACTCATCGGTTGTCCGCCGCGGCCGGGTCCAATGGACGCACGCCAGCATCGGTGGGCTCCGCCACGATCGTGAACAGCGGCTGGCCGACCACCACCTGCGCTCCCGGTTCGACGTCCACGCGGGTCACGATGCCCTCCAGCGGTGCGGCCATCGCATGTTCCATCTTCATCGCCTCCACGACACCGAGCACGTCACCCACCTTGACCCGCCGGCCAGGCGCGGTGGTGATGACGCTGACCGTGCCCGGCATCGGGGCGTTGATCTGCCCATCGGATGCGGTCGCCGTCAGGTGGGTTCGACCGTCCGGGCGGCGGAAGCTCACGAACTGTCCTTGATGGCTGACATCGACGGCGTCCTGGGCGATCTCGACGGTGAACCGGTGCCGGTGACTATCGATCTCCAGCAGCAATTGGTCGTCCCGGCCGCCGATCGTCCGCACCGACCACTCGCGACGATGATCGTCGCGAACGATTCCGGCCGAAAGGTCAACCAACAGTTCACGTTCGGCCGAGCCGTGGTCGAGGGCCACCCGGGTCGGTGCGTGCGGTGCACCGCTGCGCCAGCCGTCGGCGCGGCCGAACGGGCCTTCGCCGGCGTCGACCAGTGCGCTCGGCCACGGCCCAGGCAGCGGCACAGCGGGCCAGGTCCGGTTCGCCCGGCTGGGACCGGGTTGGGATTGCGATCCAGCCATGAGGTGTCGATCTCGCTGCCGGCGAACGCGGCCGAATCGGCGAGGCGGCGCAGGAATCCCACGTTGGTCGGCAGCCCGATGATCGCCGTCTGATCCAACGCGTCCACCAGCGCGCAGCCGGGCCGCCTCCCGGGTGGCGCCGTGCACGATGATCTTGCCCAGCATCGGGTCGTACCAGGTGCCGACCCGTTGACCGCTCTCCAGCGCGGCGTCCACCCGCGCCCGCGATGGCCACTGCACCGTGCGGGCCAGCCCGGCCTGCGGCAGGAAGCCGTTGTCGGGGTCCTCGGCGTAGACCCGAGCCTCGATGGCGTGCCCGGTGACGGTCAGGTCGTCCTGGTCGAACGGCAGCGGCAGACCCTGCGCGACCAGCAGTTGCAGGCGCGACCAGGTCCCTGCCGGTGACGAACTCGGTGACCGGGTGCTCGACCTGCAGCCGGGTGTTCACCTCCAGCAGGTACGCGTCCTCGCCGCTGACCAGGAATTCGACGGTGCCGGCGTTGACGTAGCCGACCTGCCGGGCCAGTCGGACCGCGGAACTCGGTGACGACGTCCCGGACCCGGTCCGAGATGGCCACCGCCGGCGCCTCCTCGATCACCTTCTGGTGGCGTCGCTGCACCGAGCAGTCCCGCTCGAAAAGGTGCACGACATTGCCGTGGGTGTCGGCCAGGATCTGTACCTCGATGTGCCGGCCGTGTTCGACATACCTTTCCACCAAGAGGGTGTCGTCGCCGAACGCGGCGGCGGCCTCGCGCCGGGCGGCCGCGAGCGCGGCCGGCAGGTCGGCCGCAGCCCGGACGATCCGCATGCCCTTCCCGCCGCCGCCCGCTGCCGCCTTGACCAGCAACGGGAAGCCGATCTCGGCGGTGGCGCGGTCGACCAGTTCGGCCACCGCCAGTTCGTTCCCGCCCTCCACCGCCGGCAGCACCGGCACCCCGGCCAGCACTGCGGCGTGTCGGGCGATGTCTTTTCGGCCCATCTGCTCGATCACGTCCGCCGGTGGGCCGACGAAGACCAACCCGGCATCGGCGGCAGGCCCTGGCGAACGACGACCGCTCGGAGAGGAACCCGTAGCCGGGGTGCACCGCCTCCGCGCCGCTGCGCCGGGCGGCCGCCAGCAGGGCCGGGATCGACAGGTAGGACTGCGCTGCCGGGGCAGGGCCGATCCGCTCCGCCGCGTCCGCCGCCCGCACGTGCGGCGCGTCGGCGTCGGCGTCGGAATACACCGCGACCGTGCGCAGGCCCGCCGCGCGCGCGGCCCTGATGATCCGCAGCGCGATCTCACCCCGGTTCGCGACCAGCAGCGAGGAGAACGTCATGACCCGCTCACATCCTGAAGATGCCATAGGCGGGCCGGGGGATGGGGGCCTGCGCGGCGACCGCCAGTCCCATGCCCAACACTCTCCTGGTGTCCGCGGGGTCGATGATGCCGTCGTCCCATAGCCTCCCGGTCGAGTAGTAGGCGGAACCCTGCCGCTCGTACTGGTCCAGGATCGGGGCCTTGAACGCGGCCTCCTCCGCCGCCGACCACTGCCCGCCGCGGGCCTCGATGCCGTCCCGGCGGACGGTGGCCAGCACCGACGCGGCCTGCTCGCCGCCCATGATCGAGATGCGGGCGTTCGGCCACATCCACAGGAACCGCGGGTCGAACGCCCGCCCGCACATGCCGTAATTCCCGGCGCCGAAGGAACCGCCGATGACGACGGTGAACTTCGGCACCACCGAACAGGAGACCGCGGTGACGAGCTTCGCGCCGTCCTTGGCGATGCCGCGGTTCTCGTACTCCCGGCCGACCATGAAACCGGAGATGTTCTGCAGGAACACCAATGGCACGCCCCGCTGGTTGCACAGCTCGACGAAGTGCGCGCCCTTGAGTGCCGACTCGGCGAACAGGATGCCGTTGTTGGCGACGATCCCGACCTGGTACCCCCAGATCCTGGCGAACCCGCAGACCAGGGTCTCGCCGTAGAGGGCCTTGAACTCGTCCAGCTGTGAGCCGTCGACGATCCGGCGGATCACCTCCCGGACGTCATAGGGCGTGCGGGTGTCCGTCGGCACGACGTCGTAGATGCCGTCCGGGTCCTCAAGGGGTTCGCGAGATGCTTTGGGGTGCAACGACTGGTCGGGGTCGCCCAGGGTTCCGACGATGGTCCGCAGGATGGCCAGCGCGTCGGCGTCGTCGGCGGCCAGGTGATCGACCACCCCGGACTTGCGGGCGTGGACGTCGCCACCGCCCAGTTCCTCCGCGGTGACGATCTCGCCGGTTGCCGCCCGCACCAGCGGCGGGCCGCCGAGGAAGATCGTGCCCTGGTTGCGGACGATCACCGTCTCGTCGGACATCGCGGGGATGTAGGCGCCGCCGGCCGTGCAGGACCCCATCACCGCGGACAGCTGCGGAATGCCGGCCGCCGACAGCGTGGCCTGATTGAAGAAAATGCGGCCGAACCCATCCTGGTCCGGGAACAGTTCGTCCTGCAGCGGGAGAAATCCGCCGCCGGAATCCACCAGATACAGGCACGGCAGCCGGTTGGCCAATGCCACGGATTGCGCGCGCAGGTGTTTCTTCACCGTGATCGGGTAGTAGGTGCCGCCCTTGACCGTGGCGTCGTTGGCCACGATGACGCATTCCCGCCCGGCCACCCGGCCCACCGCGGTGACCATGCCGGCGGACGGGATGGCGTCCTGACCGTCGTCGGTCGAATACATTCCGTACCCGGCCAGCGGGGCCAATTCCAGCAGCGGGGAGCCCGGATCGATCAGCCGATCGACCCGATCCCGGACCAGCATCTTGCCGCGATCGGTGTGCCGGAGCCGGGAACGCTCGTCACCGCCCTGCCGCGCGACCCGCAGGCGTTCGCGAAGCTCCTCGGTCAGTTCGCGCAACGACGGCGCGGTTCGACGCAGTTCACCGATCGCCACAGCAATGCTTCCTCTTTCCGATCTTCAGGTGGCCAGTCTGCCCGTCCCAACGCTGCCCGTCAATGACGGTAGTGAACGAGTTTCACATTTCTGGAGCGTCGGCGAGCTAGTCTAGTGAACGGTATTTACCTACCGAACAGGCCCAGCGGCGGGAGCGTCATGAACAGTCCAGCGCGGACCCGGGACCCGGCGCGCCGCGAACGCATCCTGCTGGCCGCCGCCCAGGTGCTGGCCGGCAACGGCTACGCGGCGGCGAACCTCACCGACATCGGCGCCGCCGCCGGCATCGGCGGCACCGGGATCTACCGGCACTTCCGCAACAAGGCCGCGCTGGCGGCGGCTCTGCTGGACCGGCTGCTCGACCAGCTCGTCTCGCACGCCACGGCGATCACCGCGGAAAACCCCGATCCGGAACGGGCCCTCGACGCCCTGGTGCTCGATCACCTGCAGACGGCCATCAACGACCGTGAACTGTTCCAGATCTACCTGCGGGAATCGGCAATCCTGCCGCCCGACGATCTGCGCCGGATTCGCCGGAAGATGCGCCGATACGTCGACGAATGGGTGTCGGTGATGTCGCAGCTTTATCCCGGGGCGTCCGACGCCGAATTGCGGACCACCATTCAGGCCGCGATCGGCGCCCTGCAGTCGATGCTCAATTTCGACGCCCGGCTCCCGCGGGAGCGGCTCTGCGAGATTCTGGTGGCCGCGGCGCATGCGGTGCTGCGGTCCGATGCGAGCATTTCGCACTGATTCCGGGTGTCCGCACCTGGGCAGGCCCTCGCCTGCTGATGCCCCTACAGAACGGTTCAGCAATCCTTCACTCGAAAGATAGCGGCCAGCGGCACTCTGCTCTCAACCCGCACCAGCAGAGCGACCAAGGTAGGCAGAGATGGACCCGAAGAGCCACATCGAATGCGCAGGCCGGCCCGACCCGCTCGCGAGTAGTGGCCACTCCGACGACGATCAACGACGGCACCGCCACGACGCGTCCCGCGAACTTTGGGACATGGCCGTGCTGTGGTCCGCTGCCTTCGGCGAGCCCATCGAAAAGGCGGTTCTTGACGGGTAGGCCGGCTTTTAAGCCGGTACCAGGGAAAACCCCGGATCTGGATGACGGCGGCGTCTGGGACAGTGGACCAGTGGAGATCGGGATCCTCGGGCCATTAGAGGTCCGGGCCGGCGGCCAAGCCGTCCAGATCACCGGGTCCAGGCTGCGCGCCCTGGTCACCCGGTTGGCTCTCGACGCCCCGGCAACGGTCTCCACCGCCGAATTGCTCGGCGCCGTCTGGCCGGGCGACGCGCCCGCTGAGCCGCTGAATGCCTTGCAGTCCTTGATCTCTCGGGTTCGCCGGGTCCTGGGCGAGCCGGGTCTGATCCAACAGCTGGCCGGTGGCTACCGGCTGGCGGTGGACCGTGGGGCGGTCGATGTCGCCGAGTTCACCGACCTGGTGGCCGCCGGCCGCCGCGAGCTGCGCGACGGCACCCCGCAGACCGCGCGGGACCTGCTGGTCAAGGGACTCTCGCTGTGGCGCGGCGAGCCGCTGGCCGATGCCGGCGACGCCGCGTACGCGACGGCTCCGTCGGTCCGGCTGGTCGAACGGCGGTTGGATGCGCAGGCCGACCTGATCGAGGCGGAGCTGCAGCTGGGCCGCGGCGTCGACGTCATCGCCGATCTCGAGGCGCTGGCCGCGGCCAACCCGCTGCGGGAACGATTCGCCGGTCAGCTGATGCGCGCGCTCGCGGCGACCGGCCGCACCGCCGACGCGCTGGCCGCGTTCGACCGATTGCGCGACCGGCTGGCCGACGAGCTCGGGGTCGACCCCGGCGCCGAGCTGCAGGCGCTGCAGCTGTCGGTGCTCCGCGGTGAGATTCCGGCCGAATCGACGGTGCCGCCGGCGCCGGCCGCGCAGCCGCGGCGACGCAGCAACCTGCGGGCCTCGCTGACCAGTTTCATCGGCCGCGAGGACGAGGTCGCGCGGGTCTCCGAACTGCTGGAGAACGGCCGGCTGGTGACCATCGTCGGTCCCGGCGGTGCCGGAAAGACCAGGCTGGCCAACGAGATTGCCAGTAGATGGATTCCGCGGCGGTCCGACGGCGTGTGGTTGATCGAACTGGCCCCGGTGACGGACGAGAAGGCGATCGCCCAGGCCATGCTCAGCGCACTCGGGCTGGTCGACACCAAGGCGATCGAACGCCGGGTGGAGCGGCCCGCCCGGGACACCACCGACCATCTGTTCGACGTGCTCGCCGAGGCGGACTGTGTCCTGCTGGTCGACAATTGCGAACACCTGATCGGGCCGGTGGCCTCGCTGATCGACCAGTTGCTGGCCGGCTGCCCGGACGTCCGCATCCTGACCACCAGCCGGGAGCCGTTGGGGATCGTCGGCGAATCGCTGTGTGTGCTGCCACCGCTCGGGCTGCCGCCGGTCGGTGTCAGTCGCGGCGGACGCCGCGGCGCACCCCGCGGTCCAGCTGCTTGTCGAGCGCGCGCAGGCGGTCAGCGCCGGGTTCGTCGTCGACGATTCGACGGTCGACCACGTGACCGAGATCGTCCGCCGGTTGGACGGGTTGCCGCTGGCCATCGAGCTGGCCGCGGCCCGGTTGCGGGTGATGCCGATCGGTGAGATCGCCGCGAAACTGTCGGACCGGTTCCGGCTGCTGACCGGCGGCAGCCGGACGGCGATGCCGCGGCACCGGACCCTGCGGGCGGTGGTGGAGTGGAGTTGGGATCTGCTCGGCCCGAAGGAGCGGTTGCTGGCGGAGCGGCTCGCGGTGTTCCCGGCCGGTGCCACCGAGGCCAGCGCCGTCGCGGTGTGCGGCGACAACCGTCTGCCCGCAACGGATATCGGCGACCTGCTGCTCTCCCTGGTGGACAAGTCACTGCTCGACGTGATCGACGGCGCGTCGGTGCGGTACCGGATGCTGGAGACCATCCGCGAGTACGGCACCGAACAACTGGCCGATCGTGGCGAGGCGCAGGCCGCCCGCATCGCCCACGCCAGGCACTTCGCCGCGGTCGTCGCGGACGTCGACCCGGTGCTGCGTACCGGCGGCCAGCTCGCGGCGATCGCGCTGCTGGGCACCGAACGGGACAACATCTTCGCCGCGATCCGGTTCCTGGCCGAGTCCGGCGATCCGGCCGATCGGGCGGCATCGCTGGACCTCGCGCTGTCGATGACCTGGTACTGGTCGATGATCGGCGCGAACGCCGAGGCTGCGGCCTGGCTGGGGTTGGCCCTGTCGGCCACCGAAGGAACCGACCATCCGGGTCGGTCCTGGGGCCGGGCAGCTCAGGCGCTGGCCTCCGTCAGCGGCGGCCGCGACCAGCCGATGCAGAGTTGGCCGGACTGGCAGGCTCAGCTCCACGAGCTGTCCGACGAGTTGGAGACGGCTCCGACGCCACCCGTGCCCGCGCTTTGCAGATCCTGGCCCCGATGCTGGCGTTCTTCAGCGGCGACAACGGTCGGTCCGAGCGGCTGATGGAGCTCACCCTGGCTTCCGATGACGGCTGGATCCGGGCCGCGGCGCGAATCGGCCGCGCCGGGTTCGCCGAGAACGAGGGCGACATGTCCCGGATGCGCGAGGACGTGGACGCCGCCTACGACGATTTCAGCCGGATCGGCGATCGCTGGGGGCTCGTCGTCGGTGCTGTCGATGCGGGGAAACGTGCGCGCGCTCGACGGTGACGTGACCGGTGCCATCGAGGACTACGAACAGGCGATGCGGTACGCGAACGAGCTCGGGTCGACCGACGACGACGCCCTGATCCAGCTGCGGCTGGCCGGTCTGCGGCTGCGGGCCGGTGACACCGCCGGGGCCAGAATGGCGATCCAGGCCCTCCGCGCGGACATCGCCGACCGATCGCAGGGTTGGGAGCGGGATCTGTTCGCCGACGGCATGCTGCTCGCGATCATCCTGCAGGACGGCGACCAGGTCGGCGCCGTCGCCATGGCCGCCGACCTGCGGGAAC
Organism: uncultured Actinomycetota bacterium; assembly: GCA_963695045.1. Classification (GTDB taxonomy): domain Bacteria; phylum Actinomycetota; class Actinomycetes; order Mycobacteriales; family Nakamurellaceae; genus Nakamurella. The sequence continues at coordinate 1,211,135 of CAVOFW010000006.1, read as the reverse complement.
GGCTCACCGAGCGGCCCATTGACTTCCTGCACGGGCACGCGATGGCCGTCGTCGGTTCCATCACGGCGCATGGTCGCGATCAGGTCCGGCGACCTCGGGCTCGCGATGGCCGATCTGCGCGGGATCTACCCGGTCGCGATCGGAACCGCGGACATGCCGGTCATCGCGGCCGTCGGGGTGAGTGTGGCTGTGCCTCGCCGAGGCGCTGGATCGAGGCCGCGATGCGGCCGTGATCCTGGGCGCGGCCGCCAGGTTGCGCGGCAGCGACGACGCCTCGGAACCGGTCATCGTCGACCTGACGACCAGGCTGCGCGCGCGGCTCGGCTGCGACTTCGACGAGAACTACTCCAGCGGCAAGGCTTTGGATCGGGAAGGCGGCGATCGCGCGGATCGACCCCGGGCTGTTGGACTGAACGGCGTCGTCTGGCGCCGGGCCCGACCGGTGGTGGTCGTCGCAACGGGCCCGATCGTCGTCACCACCGGAGGTGTTTCTGGGCAATCGCCGCGGACGGTGTTCTGTCCTCATAGGGGTTGTGGCGACTGGGATCTCAGGGTGATGCGGGCACTTGTGCCTACGGTATGACGAGGTCGATGAGTCGAGCGGCAACGTCGGCCGCGGAATACCGCCCGGTGTCGATCTCCAGGTCCGCGGCCGCTCGGAGCAGGGGTTCGACCGTTCCGATCTCGTCGAGAATCCGGGCGCGTTCGGCCGCTGACCGCCCGTATCGGTTCGTCGTTCGGGTGGCCAGCCGGTCCAGGATCACCGGCGTCGGTGCGGTCAGCAGCACGATGTGGTCGAAGCGATGGTGGAACGTGCCCTGGTTGGTCTTGCAGCCGCTGATGAACAGGCTCCGTGGGTCGTCCTCGTCGAGGAGTTGGGTGAGTCGGTCCTCCCGCCAGATCCAGTCGTCCTCGCCGGACGCGGTTCGCACCCACTCGGACCATTCGTCGGTGTCGGTGTCGACCGCCCGAAACCCGTGCTCAGCCATGGCGTTGACCGCGGTTGATTTTCCGGTCGCGGACATCCCGGTGATCAAGACCCGTTTCATCCGCTCGCTCCGCTCTTCGTCGGCGGCGACTACGCCGTCCGCTCGCCGAGTCCGGCGGCGGTGAACAAGGCTACTCACGGCCCTGCCGTAGTCGTCGGCCAGCGGAGTCCCGGCCAGCGCCTGCTGGATGACGAAGCCCTGCACCAGCGACAGGAACACCGGGGTGAGCTCGTGCGCGGGCACCGGCAAGCGTGCCACCGGCGGCCTGCCAGCGCTCGAGCATGCCGGTGATCAGGGTGCGGATGGTGCCGAGAATCTCGTCTGCGACAGCGATCAGCGCCGGGTTGCTGGTGGCCTCGCTCCACACCGCGATCAGCAACGGGAACAGGTCCGCGGGCGCCTGTTCCCGGGCCAGCACCGGCTGCCGGACCAGGAATCCGGCGATCTCGGCGGGGCTCGGTGGCGGCTCGTGGCTCGCGAACTCGGCGAGCCGGCCCTGGATGCCGGCGAACACCTGGGTGCCCACCGCCACGATGATCTCGTCCTTGGACTTGAAGTACAGGTAGACCGCCCCGGCCGACAGCCCGGCCTCCTTGATCACGTCGGCCATCGACGTGCTGTGGAAGCCGTTGCGGGAGAAGCACTTCCAGGCGGCAATCAGGATCTGTTCGCGACGTGACTCGCGATGGGCGTCGGTGACCTTCGGCATGACGCTCATCAGTAAACCGAATATTCGTTCTTGACGAACGACCCGCCGGGTGCATGCTCTACAAAACGAACGATCCTTCTTGGAAAGGGAACAGGATCATGACAGTCTCAGATGTGCGTCGCGGCTCCGAAGGTGCGGATCGGGGCGCCGAAAGTCCGGACGCCGGCCCGACCGGGACCTGGATGCCCCGGACACCGTCGGTGCGGGCGTCGCGACAGCCGAAGCACGGCACGTTCGCGCGAGCGGCCACGGACCGCGGACCGAGGCGCAGAAGGCGGTCGCCCTGGTCCTCGCCATGACGGCCGGGCTCTCCCTCATCCTCGCGCTGTTCGTCAGCATCGCCGTCAACTCCGGACCCAACGGCATCACGGCTGGCCGTTGCCGGACCGGCGCCGGCCGTCGAACAGATCAAGGCCGGCGTCGCCCAGGTCGGCGGCGCGGACGCGTTCGAGGTCACCGTGGTCAGCGACGAGGCGGCGGCCCGCGCCGCGCTCGAGGATCGCTCCGTCGACGGCGCCATCGTCATCGGCCCGAACGGGCCGACGCTGCTCACCGCCAGCGCCGGTTCGCCGGCGATCACCCAGATGTTGACCGTCGGCCGCAGCCCACCTGGGCGGCCAACCGGCGGCCGGGCCTGCGGTGGTCGACGTCGTCCCGCTGCCCGCCGGCGACGCCCGGGGCGTCGGGCTGCCCTCCGGGTCCTTCCCGATGATCATCGCCGGGCTGGCGCTCGGCGCCGGCGCCGCGCTTGCCCTGCGCAATCGCTGGGTCATTCTCGGCACCGTGGTCGGCGGCGCCATGACGATCGCGATCAGCTTCGCCGGCATCCTGAGCTGGATGGGGGTCTCCGGTGGCCACTTCTGGGACGAGTTCTCCGCGATCTCGTTGACCATCACGGCATCCGCCCTGGTGGTGGCCGGCCTGGTGCGGTTGATGGGCGCGGCCGGTGTGGGTGTCGGAGCGCTGCTGCTGGTCATCGTCGGCAACCCGCTGTCCGGCATCGCGACCTCGCCGCGGTTGCTGCCCGCGCCGTGGGGCGAGTTCGGCCAGTGGTTGCCGACCGGTGCCGGTGGCACGCTGCTGCGGACCGTCGCCTACTTCCCGGGTGCCTCGGTCTGGGCGCCGCTGCTCATCCTGCTGGCTGGGCGGTGCTGGGTGGCCTGATGGTGCTGCTGTTCGATCACAGCAAGTCCGCGACAGGTCATCGGCACGAGGCGATCGCGGCCTGAACCCGCACGGGCATTGATATGAAGGCCCGGTCGACCTCCGCTAGCGGAGGTTGACCGGGCCCGCTTGCGGCCAGGTATCGGGCGATTCCCCGACGTGGTTATGCGCAGTACCCATGCGGAGGCGTCCTGCCGCCGGTGGATGACCACGGTCCAATAACTCCCTTAGCCCGACCGATCAGCAACAGACCACCCTAATGTTGACAACAAAGCAATCGGCCTAGGGAAATCAACAGGACCTTGCGGGTCATCGGCTGGAGGATCAGTGGCACTCGGCGATGACGGCCGGCTGGCCCGCCGCGTTACGAGCGATTCGACGGGCGTGACAATCCCGTCATCCACAGGGAGGTTGTCGGAGGGCTTCTATTGCGGCCTTGCCGTTCTGGTCGTCAAGCCAGCCGGAACTGGGCGAAGGCGGCGTGGATCGGGAAAACCGAGACTCAGGTAGCCGGGTGCCCGCCGAGCTGAGGGTGCCCGGCGCGGGGGACGTCATGGTGTGGCGCACCGGACCGAGTTGTTGCGCCCGTCGAGTGTCTCGTCGTAACTCATCAGGAATCGAGGAATCCCCCAAGTCGAGAATCGACGCCGCTGACGGTCGTAGAATGCCGGATTTGGCATCGAGGCCGCATGCTTTAACGTCGCCAGGGCATCGGGGGTCAAGTCGGCCATCTCGATGCTGACGCCGGCACCGAGCGTGACGTGCACTGCTGCAGCTGGAAGCGGCCGGGTACGGGTCGCGGTCGCCTTGGTGAGTCGATCGACGGACTTCCCGACGCGTGGCGCTGCCAACCGACCTGCAAGCCGTCCCGACGTCGCGTGGCGACAGCCGATCGACTCCTGACAAGTATGCCCACTGGTCGTCGTGCGGCTCGAGCGTGCCCAAGTCGACGAAGACCGTCGCGCCGTCCTTTCGTGAGCGACCCTGCAACGGTGCCGCGATCAGGTTCCCGATACTCCCTGACGCGGGGAGCACATCCTGCGACGGAAACAAGCGGTCGTAGCTTGACAGATCCATCCGGCCGCGCATCGCTATCGCTTCCCGCAGCAGTCCGGTGCCCAGCTTTCGGGCGGTCTCTGCGGGAACGTGACCGGTGAAGAATATCCAGGCATGAGCGCCGATTCCCGATCGGGAGACCTCCAAGGCCGCCGTATACGCCGATGGCCCTGGCGGCCTTCAGGTAGGAGAGCGCGTCCAGCATCGCCGCAGCACCATCGAAGTCCGCGGCGAGCCAATGGCACGTATCGTCGTCGAGCAATGGGTACAGCCCGATGTGCATCTCGCCGGACAAGTGTGCGGTGACGACGTCGTCGGTCAGCGGCAGGTATTGCTTCTTCGGGTTATTGCGCCAGCCGCCCGCTGACCGCAGGCATCCAACCCGCCTTGCCCGTTCGGTTGTTCTCCCATCGGGTGGCGAACACATCCTCGCGCGACGCGAAGAGGGACCGGAAGAACTGAACTTTGTGCGTTGGCGAGTGACAACGCCGAGACAGCACCCGGTCTGCCGAAAAACATCGCGGTCTGCGCGGGCGCCGGTGCTCCGGCCTGCGCTGGGGACAGTGCGAGGAGCCGGCGTAGTCGGCTGTTTTCGGCCCTCAGTTCCGCGAGCTCTCGTTCCAGCATGCGAACCCGATCACCTGCGACATCGAGGGATTGTCGGTCAGTCACCGCGAACGCATTGCGCGCGTGGTGCTGCGGCAACTTCCGTTGTTGCGGCTGTCGACGCTGGCCCGTCCGACCCGGTCACCAAGATCCGTTCCACGAACTGAACCGAGCTGCGATCACCCACGATGCTGACCTGGAGACCACCGGCGTGTGACGGTGAGGGTGCTGGGGCGTTTCGGTTGCTGGGTGATGCCTGCATGCAAACGCGAAGCCACGCTGCACCCCACCAGCGCGCCCCAGCAGTGCAGCCCGCCCGGCCGGAATTCCTGGCCGGCCAACCGACCGACCGAAGCACAAGAAAGCCCCGGCCCCTCGACAGAGGTGACCGGGGCTTCCCGTCGGCGACAAACGAGCGTCAGGCCCGCTTGCGGTACCCGCGCAGGGCCAGCGGGACGAACACGATCAGCAGGATCGCCATCCAGACCAGCGTCCACATCAGGCTGGTCGCGACCGGTCCGCCGATCATCAGACCGCGCACGGTGGTGACCAGCTGCGAGATCGGGTTGACGTTGACGAAGGTCTGCAGCCAGCTCGGCATCGTGTCGGGATTGACGAAGGTGTTGCTGCCGAACGTCAGCGGCAACACGATCAGGAACATGATGCCCTGCACCGCGCCGGAGGTCCGGGCCTTCATCCCGACGAACACCGAGATCCAGCAGAAGCACAGCGCGAAGGCGATCGAGATGCCGATCCCGGCCGTGGCTGCCATCGGGTTCGTCTCGATCCGGAAGCCCATGATCATGCCGAACCCGAGCGTGACGACGCACAGGATGAAATACCGCACGATGTCCGCGATGACGGCGCCGACCAGCGGCACCGACCGCCCGATCGGCAACGAACGGAACCGGTCGAACACGCCCTTCTCGATGTCGGCGTTCAGGTTCTGGCCGAGTGCGACGCCCGGCCATCGCGATGGTCTGCGCGAGCAGCGCGGGCAGCAGGAACTGCAGGTAGTCGGCCTGCGAACTGCCGCCGATCGCACCACCGAAGACGTAGGTGAACAGCAGCAGGAAGATGATCGGCTGCAGCGTGACGTCGATCAACGCCTCCGGGGTGCGCTACATCTTGATCAGGCTGCGCTTGGCCAGCGCGATGACGTGCCGGAAGTAGCCGCCGCGGGCGCTGGTGGTGGCCGTGGCCGGGGGAGCGGGCGGGCGGGCGTGTCTTGCCCGCGGATGTGCTGATTGCGGTCGAGGTGCTCATGCCGCCTCCTCCGTTTCGTCGTTGTCGGATGCTTCGTCGGTGACGCGTTCGCCGGTGAGGGTCAGGAAGACCTCGTCCAGCGTCGGCAGGTGCAGGGAGAGTTCGGTGACGGCGATGCCCTCGGCGGCCAGCCGGCCGACGGTGGCGGCGAGCGCCCCCTCGTCGTCGACGGCCACCGTGACCTGGTCGCGGCCCATCTCCTGGTTACCGGAGCCGGAGATCTCGGCGAGGATCCGCTGCACATCGCCGAGCCGGCCGCGGTCGGTCGGCTTCACCCGGATCCGCTGGCCGCCGATGGTGCGCTTCAGCCCGTCCGGGGTGTCGTGCGCGATGACCTTCCCGTGGTCGATGACGCTGATCTCGTCGGCCAGCGCGTCGGCCTCGTCGAGGTATTGGGTGGTCAGCAGCACCGTCGAGCCGTCGGTCACCAGCCGGCGGACGACCTCCCACATGTCCTCCCGCTTGGCGGGATCGAGCCCGGTGGTCGGCTCGTCCAGGAAGATCACCCGAGGGCGACCGACCAGGCTGGCCGCGAGGTCCAACCGGCGGCGCATGCCACCGGAGAAGGTCTTGGCCCTGCGCTGCGCGGCGTCGGCGAGTCCGAACCACTCGAGCAGTTCGGCGGCCCTGGCCTTGGCGTCCCGGGTGCTGAGGTTCAGCAGTTGCCCGATCATGACGAGGTTCTGGGTACCGGTCAGGTCTTCGTCGACCGACGCGTACTGCCCGGTCAGGCCGATGGTGCGGCGGACGGCGGCGGCGTCCTTGACGACGTCGTAGCCGTCGATGGTGGCCCGGCCGGAATCGGCCTGCAGCAGCGTGGCCAGCACCCGCACCGCGGTGGTCTTGCCCGCGCCGTTCGGGCCGAGCACGCCGAGCACCGTGCCCTCGTGGACACCGAGGTCGATGCCGTCCAGGGCCTGGGTCTTGCCGAAGCGCTTTTTGAGCCCCTCGGCTTCGATGATGTAGCTCATGGTTGGTCTCCAAGATCATTCGGATGCAGCGTGGTTGTGCTCTCCACGGTCGAGAGTGCCCCGCCCCGCTGGCATGACGCGCACACGGCGCTGAGATACCGATCGCGCCGCGCCGCCGCAGATACCAGACGGGTGGGCCATCCGGGATTTCAGCGATGGTTCTCGGTCTGTCGAACCTGCTCGGCGAGGTCGTCGGGCGTGAGCTGCGCGTGACCGAACTCGGCCGTCAGCGGGAGGGAGAGATGCAGGTCGGTGCCGATGCAGACCTCGACGGTTCCGCCACGCAGCCGGTAGTCCAAGACGTGGCCGCCACGCTTGCGCTTCTCGTCCAGGAAATGCACGTGCCCACCGGGGACGCCGATGCCCTGCTCGTACAAGGGTGTGCGGAACCCCGAGACGGTCCCGGCGATGTCGTCGAACTGGATGACCGGTTCGCCACGGGTGGCCTCGCGCAGCGGCGGGTAGGGCGTTGCCTGCCGGGCGGCGGTGCGGGTGCGGATCCAGTCGAACTCGCCGGTGATCCGGACCGCATAGAGATAGTTCTCGCTCTTGACGACGTCGCCGATGGCGTCGATGACCTGTTCGCGTGACGAGTCTCGCGGCAGTTCAGCGGTGATCGTCGGGACGAACGCCGTGACCACGGCGAACGGCGTCCGCTGGTCGTTGGTGGCCAGCCGGGCCGCGCCGTCACGGAGCTGGTAGCAGACACCGTCGGTGATGACCATCTCGCCATCCAGGGCGTTGAACGTGCCCAGGCCGAAATCCCCGTGCTCGAGGAGTTCAGCGATGGTCATGTCGCCGTCGTAGACGCCGTCCAGCAGGGCACTCATCAGGCTGGTCTGAAATACCGTGTGCCGCGGGGCCGGGTCGCTGTCCGTCATGGTGTGGTCATTGTCCACTGGTCGGCGACCCGGGCGCCCGCTTCGTCGTCAGGCCTTCAGTTCGGTCTTGATCCGCTCCAGCATCCGCCGGTGAATGTCGTCCGCGGTCTCTTCCCAGCCGAACACGCAGACGGTGGCGAGGCCGTCGAAGTTCGTCTCGCGCAGGGTGGAAAAGAATTCGTCCCAGTTCACGTCGCCGTTGCCGATTTCGTTGTGCTGATGAATGCGAACATCCGCGCCGGGTGGATTGACGATGTACCGGTTTCCGACATTTGCCTTGTGGTTGAAGCAATCGGCGATATGCAGGTGCTGCATACGGTCGCCGGCCACTCCCATCATCCGGCTGATGTCTCCGGCGCCGTCGGACAGGTGGAAGGCGTGCGGTGCGCAGAACACATAGTTCACCCAGGGCAGGTTCAAACCACGGATGATCTGCACAACGTCGTCATTGCGCTCGGAGAAGTCGTAGGGGTGCGCCTCCAGGTTCAGGCCGATGTCGTACTGCTCGAAAACCGGTGCCAGCTCTTGCATCGACAGGTAGAACGCGTGCTCGGAGCGCACCGGGTCGTTCGGGTTCCCGGACAGTTCGGAATTGACGATCGGGCATTCCAACTCGGCGGCGATTTCCAGCAGCCGCCGCCAGTTGCGCACCTGCGCCTGCCGTTCCTGCTCGTCCGGTGACGACCAGTTGAACACCGGGACCAGCGTCTGAATCTTGACTCCGGTTTCCTTGCAGGCCTTCTTGACGTCTGCCAGTTCGGCGGCGTCGGCCTTGGGGTACCGGTGCCAGAAGAAGAAGTCCGCGCGCGGCGAGAGTTCCAGGTATTCGTAACCCAGTTCCGCCGCCTTGCGGACCTCATCAGCCACCGACATATCCGCGTGATACATCGCCGGGTCAAGTGCAATCTTTACCATCGAATGTCCTCCATTTCAGTGTGTGACGTTCAAGGCGCGTCTGGCAACGGTGTTCACTTGCGAGCCGGTTCAGTACGGCCAGCGCCGGACCGGGCCAAGCCCGAGGGCGGTGAAGTAACCGGCGGCCCGTGCCTGAATTCCCAGCGGGATCTGCGGCGCAATCGGATAGAGGTCCTGCTCGATGACCACGAACAGGTCTCGGTCCAGATTCGTCAACGCCTCCAGCAGTGGCGGCACCGCCGGCTCGCCGTACGGGGGTTCGACCATGATGCCAAGCGGAACGGCTTCGGCCAGCGAAAGCTTTTCCCGGCGAACGCGTTCCCGGACCTCGGGATCCACCAGTTTGATGTGCACGTAGGTGATCCGGTCGGGGGCCTGCTCGATGATCTGCAGGTTGTCGCCGCCGCAGTAGGCGACGTGTCCGGTGTCCAGGCACAGGTTGACGAACCGCGGATCGGTGTCCTTGAGGAATTGTTCGATCCGGTCCTGAGTGTCGACATGGGTGTCGGCGTGCGGGTGAAACACGAGTTCAACGCCGAACTCCTCGTAGATCACCCGACCCAGTTCGTTGGTCCCGGAGATCAGGTTCGACCATTGTTCCGGGTCCATGTCGGCCGATTCCAGCACCTTGCCGGTGTGCATGTCCGTGTACTGCTCGGGCAGGTGGATCAGGTACTTTGCGCCGACCTCGGTGAGCAGTTTCGCCTCCCGGCTGAAGTCGGCGATAGCCTTGTCCAACGCCTCCTTGCCCTTGTGCAGCCCGGCGAACACCGTGCCGCCGCACACCTTCAGGCCGCGCTGATCCAGTTCGTCACGCAACTGCTGCGGATCCTGCGGGAGAAAGCCCTGCGGGCCCAGTTCGGTCCAGACGTAGCCGGCGTTGGCGGCGTCATCGAGATACTGCTTCCAGCCAACCTGATGGTCGTCCTCGGCGAACCACACTCCCCACGAGTCGGGCGCAGTGCCCAGTTGGAGCCGCTGCTGGGTTGAGGTCATTCTTCTGGTCTCCTTCGTCGGCACTTCTCTTCGCCGGACGAGCCGCGTGGTCGACAGGTCGTGCGGCGCCGAATGGGCGTGTTTGGCAAAACAGCGCCAGACTCGCCCCTGTGCCGGATTGCGCCTGACGACTTCGTCTCAGGCGACTAGCCGGTCCGGACCGGCGGCGTCGCCGTGACGGGTCTGACTCTGGCGGCTCGCTCACGATCTGTCAAGCATTTGTTAGGACATTCCGTCATCTGAACGTCGACGGGGCGGATCAACGGCTGTTTGCTCCGGGGTCGGCTGTGCCACCAGGGCCGAAGCGCTGGTTTTCGGGCATGCCATCGCACGTGTGCGATGGCATGCCCGAGGCAGGACGAGAGCGAACACCGCCCTGGAGATGCCGCCCGGAGGGCGGACCGGTCGCGAGGAATCAGCGACGGCGACGGCGGAGAGCAGCGACGGCAACGGTGACGGCGACTGCCGCGCAGGATGCCGCGGTGATGCGGCCAAATGGAAGCCCGGTGCGCAGGCTGCTGGCAACCTCACGCACCGACCCGAATGCTATGGCGCGGCTGCCGGTCAACACTCGGCCGAGTCGCGATCCGGCGCCGTGGCCCAGGCTGACGAGCACGCCGCCGGGGCCGCGCACATCCACCCGCACGCCCACCCGGTGCAGCGTGTCGGCCGCCCGCGCCACACCGGCGCGACCGCTCCGTGGGCTGACGGCCATTGGCCAGGCCGTGCGCCTGAGCGCGGTAAGGAGAGCAAGCGGGCGGTCGGTGTGCAGAATCAGGGACTGCCCGTCCCCCAGCAGTTGGACCCGCTGCCCTTCGGTTTCCAGCCGAAGATCGGCGACCACCGACAGCGGTTGGCCCGCAGTGGTTGTCGCCGACCTGGCAGCTGAAGATGTCATGCGGCGGTCGGCTGCTCCGTGGTGGTGATCCGCAGGGAGCCGTTGAGCTTCCACACCGCACGCTCGGAGGCTGCGCCGGTTTCCCTGGGGACCTCGACGGTCATGTCGACGAATTCGTAATTCACTGCGGCGCCGCGGTCGGTGAGGTACGACCACAATTCCTTGGCGAGGTCGGCGAAGCTCGACTGGTGCTGGGGTACCGCGTACAACTCGGTCATTGCTCTCTCCTGAAGATTCCTCGCCGATGGACGTCCTCCATCGATCGGGCATCACAGGTACGGCGAAACATGCTCCACTGGATGCGAAACGTGAGGTTGGACGCTGCACAGCAAAGGCCGCGCCCGTTTGCCGGGCGCGGCCCCACCGCAGTCGGCCAGGATCAGATCTTGAGCACGACGACTTCGTACGGGTGCAGGCTGGCCACCTGGGCGTCGAACTTGCTGTCGACCAGATAGAGCCGGCTGCCGGCCAGCTTTCCGGTCGTGAAGAGCCGGTCCGGTGCGGTCGGGGTTTCGTTGATCAGGGCGGCAGTGGTCCAGCGATCGGACAGTTTGAGCGTGGTGATCACCCGGGAGAAGTTGCGGATCACCAGCAGGGTGTTGCCCTTGAGCACCAGGCCGTCGGCGTTCACCAGGTCCGCCTTCGGGTGCGCGATCGGCGTCACTGCCTTGGATCGCAGGTCGATCCGCCAGAGCTCGCCGACATTCCCCTGTGCGACGATCAGCGCCCGCCGATCGCCGGTCGCGACGATGCCGCCGAGGTTGAAGCCGGTCTGCGTGGTGATGGTGCCGGTGGCGTCCACGAACGTGCTGACCTGCCACCCGGAGTGGGACTTCGCCACCCGGAACACCTGCGGCGCATTGGAATTGGTGAAGTAGGCGGCGCCGTCGGGCCCGATGGCCACGTCGTTGAGGAAGGCGTTGTCCACGCCCGTGTCCAATTTCGCCAGGAGTTTGCCGCCGGGCGAGTAGACCCAGAGGTCGGGCGCGCCGGGGTGGTCGATGCCGTTAGGTCCACCGGCGATATAGACCAGGCCGTCGTGGTCGACGGTGATTCCGCGGGCCGTGTAGCGGCCGTCAGTGCCGTTGCCGTCCAGCCACGGCTTGGCCGCGTCCCGGTGGATGTTGCCGCGGCTGATTTCCCCGCCCGTCGTCTCGCTGACGTAGAACGTGCCGCCGCGCTCGTCCAGGCCGATCCCCTCGAACCTCGAGACACCCCCATCGGCCCCCGGGAGTGCGATGGTGTCGCCACCACGGTCACCGTCATGAGCGTTCGCAGTGGGCGCCGCCGCCATCGCGGCAACCACTGCCACCGCCACCGCGACGCCACCGCGCAGTGTCCGTGACCAGCTCTTGGTTCTCATCGACTCTCCTTCGGATGACTTTTCTTCGGCACGCCGTTTCGTCCGGCGCTACACCACTGCTCAAGAACAGGCCCAGTGTCCTGGCTGGCAATCGGTGCCGGATCCGCCGACCGGATGGAACTCGCGCGACGAAGGTCGGGGCGTGGAACCATCCGAACGGACGATGGCGCTCCCGGGCAGACTGTGGCTGGCTGAAGCTAAAGGCAGGGGGCCCGATCATGAATGAAGGAGCGTCGGTGCGCGCTGGTGCTGTCCGATCGCAGACCGCCATTGCCGTTGACGGCGCGGCCGGCCCGGCGCAGACCCGCACTGCGTGGCTGCTGATGGACAGCGTGATGACAGTGCTGGTGCTCGCGTCGACGGCCCGCTACGTCATCAATCACGGCATGAACGACCTGGCCGCGCTGGTGCTCTCCGGGGCGACGGCCCTGCTGGCCGGGTATCTGGCCCGGCGGGCGCTGCCCCGTGCCCTGCATCCCGCCTGGCTGACGGCGGTCTGCCTGCTCTGGCTGGTGCTGGTGGCCGTTGCGCCCAGTTTCGGCTGGTGCGTGGTGGTGTTGGCCTTCGCTGCGCTGCGGATCCTGACCTTCCGGCACGCCGTTGTCGTGGTGGGAGTGTTGATCGTCGGCCTGATCGCGGCGACGTTGCGGATCAGCGATCACTTCGACCCCACCGTCGTTGCCGGGCCGATTTGCCTTGCCGTGCTTGCGGTTGCGACGTACCGGGCCCTGGACAACGAGGCCGAGCGACGGCAGCGACTGCTCGACGACCTGCTGCGGACGCAGGACGACCTGGCCGCCGCCGAGCGGACATCGGGTGCGTTGTCCGAACGTCAGCGGCTATCCCGCGAGATCCATGACTCCGTCACCCAGGACCTGGCGAGCGTCAGCCTGCTGCTGGAGGCCGCGACCGTGCAGTGGCGGCACGACCCGGAAAAGGCGCGGGGCTACGTCCGGCAGGCCGCGGTGTCGGCCAGGCAGGGGTTGGTGGAGGCCCGTGGGCTGGTCAGCACCCTGGCCCGGCCGGCGGTCCTCGACGGATCGGACCTGCCGCAGGCCTTGGCCAGGCTTGCATCGACGACGCTTTTGCCCAGCGGTGCGGCGGCGGCGGTGCATGTCGAGGGCACACCGCGTCCGGTCTCGGACGACGTTGCCGCGGCGGCGGTCCGCACCGCGCGCGGGGCACTGGCAAATGTTGCGGAACATGCGTCGGCCACCCGGGCCGTGCTCACCCTCACCTACCTGCCGGATGCGATCAGCCTCGACGTCCGGGATGACGGCCGGGGTTTTACCCAGCAGGCTCCGGTGCAGCCGGCTCGCGCCGGCGGCGGTGATGGGCGCGGCTTCGGGTTGAGCGGAATCCGGAGCCGGGTCGCGGCGCTGGGCGGCACGGTGGTGGTGGAGAGCGCACCCGGTGACGGCACCGCGCTGGCCGTTCTGTTGCCCACGGCAATCCGATCGAAGCCGTTGAACGGCGGAGGTTCTCGGGTCGGGGCACCGGTCAGGGTGGTGGTCGTCGACGATCATCCGGTGGTGCGCGCCGGACTCCGCGCGTTGCTCGACGGCTCGGCCGAACTGTCGGTGGTCGGCGAGGCCGCGGACGCCGTCAGCGGCGAACAGGTGACCGTCGATACCCGGCCCGACGTGGTGTTGATGGACCTCAACCTCGGGCCGGGCCTCGACGGCATCGCGGGCATCGGGATGCTCAACAGGTTGCCCGACCCGCCGCGGGTCGTCGTGCTCACCACCTACGACACCGACGCCGACGTGATCAACGCGTTGGACGCCGGCGCCGCCGGATTCCTGCTCAAGGACAGTCCACCCGATGAACTCATCAGGTCCGTCGTCGCCGCGGCGCGCGGTGAAACCGTGCTGGCGCCGCAGATCGCGGCGGTGCTGGTCCGCCGGGTCAGTGGCGGGTCGCCGGCCCTGACCGCACGCGAGATCGAAATCCTGCACCTGCTGGCCGCCGACCAGACGAACCGGGACATCGCCCGGCAACTGTTCATCAGCGAGGCCACGGTCAAGTCGCACCTGACGAACATCTACGCGAAGTTGGGCGTGGAGAGCAGGGCCGGTGCGGTTGCCCGGGCCATGGAGCGGCACATCATCAGGCCGGGAGCTTGAACAACCCCCGCCGACGGGACCGGATGGAGCGTCGCTCAGCCGGCGTGCGCGGGATCACGGCTCCGTCCCGCGGCCACCCGCCACAGCCGGTCCCATTGGATGCGCGTCGTCGGTGCCGGCACCCCGGGACGCTCGCGCGGCAGCCGCACCCGCAGCGCTCCCGGCCGGATCGTGCAGTGCACCGGAGTGGTCACCGACACCGCCTCGCCGTCGATGCCGACCGGGATCTCCGCCGCGTCGGCGTCCACCACGGCCTCGGGCCCGGTCAGCACCGTCAGGGTGCCTCCGCGTTCCCGGCGGAGCAGGCCGATGGCCCGGGTCGCGCTGTCCAGACGCCCGGCGATGACGCCCAGCACGCCCTGGTCAAGGCGATTGCGCCGGCCCAGGTCGCTGATCCGCCCGGAACCGTAGGGGTTGTTGCTGATCAGGATGGCCTGGGTGCTGGCCACCGAGACGTCGCCGACCCGCACGCTGAGATTTCCGGAACCGGTGGTCAGCAGGTCAGGCAACATCGACAGGATGGTGCCTTCCTTGTTGTCCCGGTACTCCGGGCTCTGCACGATCTCCGCGTAGGCACCGAAGGACGCGTTGTTGACGAACGGCCGGCCGGCGATCATGCCCAGGTCGGCACGGACCTCGACGCCGTCGCGCAGCGCGTCCAGGCAGGTCGACGGGTCGTCCCGGTCCAGCCCGAGGTCGAGCGCGAAGTGGTTGCGGGTGCCGGCGCTGATCACCAGGAACGGCAGTCCGTGTTCGGCGGCGATCCCGGCGACCAGCGCCTGGGTGCCGTCACCGCCGGCAACGCCCAGCAGGTCGGCGCCGCGGTCGACCGCGTCACGGACCAGCGCCGCCACGTCGACATAGCCCGGCCCGTCCAGCAGCTTGACCTCTGCCCCCAGGGCCTCTGCCTTTGCCTGCAGCCCGAACTTGACCACCTTGCCGCCGCCGGAGCGGGGATTCATCACGATGAAGGCCTTCTTGGCCGGCGGTACGTCGACCGACGGCATCCAGTGCACCGTCTGCTCGGTCAGCGACGAGCGGGCCGCCGCGATGCCGATGGCCAGCAGACCCAGTGCGACGAACGCGAGCAGGATCACGTCGGCGCTCGCGTAGCTGTAGATCAGGAACGCGATCGCAGCCGCGGCGACCACCAGCCCGATCCACCGGGTGATGCCCCGCCGAGCCAGGAACCAGAACATCCCGGCGAGCAATGCGGCTGCGCTGATCAGCCCGGTCACCAGCAGGAGGGCACCCTTGAAGCCCGCCGAACCGATCACCAGCAGGGCGGCAGCGGCAACGGACACGAGTGCGAGGCGGGCGAGCCAACGTTGGCGGCGGGACGGCTCGGTGGTCGGAGAATCGCTGGAAGACACGGCCCGAACCTAAGGCACCTGCAGGTCGACTGCATCGACCGGAGTAGGTGAGTTTCCGGCCCGGCGGCAGTCTCACCATGGTTACTAGGCTCACATCGTCACCTGGCTGAGACCGTGTCGGCCCGAAAGGAGAACCAGGATGAGCGGAGTACGGGTGCTGGTCGGGACCCGCAAGGGCGCGTTTGTGTTGACGTCGGACGGCGCCCGCAAGCAGTGGGATGTGAGTGGTCCACACTTCCCAGGCTGGGAGGTCTACCACGTCGCGGGGTCGCCGGCCGACCCGGATCGGCTCTACGCCGCACCGTCCGGCGGCTGGTTCGGGCAGGTGATCCAACGCTCCGACGACGGCGGCCTGACCTGGGAGCCGCAGGGCAGCAAGCTCCTCTACGAGGGAGAAGTGGGACCCCACCAGTGGTACGACGGCACGCCGCGCCCGTGGGCGTTCACCAGGGTCTGGCACCTCGAACCGTCGCTGACCGATCCCGACACCGTGTACGCGGGGGTCGAGGATGCCGCGCTGTTCCGTTCGATCGATGGTGCCCAAACCTGGCAGGAGCTTCCGGGCCTGCGCCGCCACCACACCGCCGCGGCCTGGGCACCCGGGGCCGGCGGCATGTGCCTGCACACGATCATCCTGGATCCGGGCAACCCGGCCCGGATGTACGCCGGCATCTCCGCGGCCGGGGCCTTCCGCAGCGACGACGCCGGCGAATCGTGGCGCCCGATCAATCAAGGACTCAAGTCCGACGGCATTCCGGACCCGCAGGCGGAGGTCGGCCACTGCGTGCATCACATCGCCATGCACCCCGCCAGACCAGAGGTGCTGTTCATGCAGAAGCACTGGGACGTCATGCGCAGCGACGACGCCGGCGAATCGTGGCAGGAGATCAGCGGGAACCTGCCGACCGACTTCGGCTTCCCGATCGCCATTCACGCGAACGAACCGGACACCATCTACGTCGTGCCGATCACCAGCGACTCCCACCATTTCGTGATGGACGGGCAAGCTGCGGGTGTACCGGAGCCGGACCGGCGGCCATGAATGGGAGGCGTTGACGGCGGGACTGCCGCAGCAGCATTGCTACGTCAACGTGCTGCGCGACGCGATGGCCGTCGACTCGCTGGATGACTGCGGCATCTATTTCGGCACCTCCGGCGGGCAGGTGTACGCCTCGGCCGACGCCGGCGACACCTGGGACGCCATCGTCCGCGACCTGCCGGCCGTGCTGTCGGTCGAAGTCCAGACGCTGGCATGATCCGCGTCGTCCTGCCGGCGCATCTGCGCGCCCTGGCCCGGATCACCGGCGAGGTGCAGCTCGAGGTCGATCCGCCGGTGACCCAGCGGGCGCTGCTGGACGCGCTGGAGGCTCGGTATCCGGTGCTGGGCGGCAAGATGCGCGACCATGTGACGCAGCAGCGCCGGCCGTTCGTCCGGTTCTATGCCTGCGAGGAGGACCTGTCCCACGAATCTCCCGAAGACGCCGTTGCCCGATGCCGTGGCGAACGGGACCGAACCGTTTCTCGTCATCGGTGCGATGGCCGGCGGGTAGCCGTCGTCCCGTCGGTGCTGACCGGGATCTTCACGGCGTGCTCACCTGGATGAGCAGCGTGGTCTCGCCGGCGTTGTGATCGCGGTTCTCGACGGCCAGGGTGAGCTGGCGGTTCCCCTTGTTCAGGACCGAATCCGAGACCGCCGTAAAGCCGGCGGCGCGGTACAGGTCGGCCGTGGCGTGTAGTACGCCGGCCGCCGAACCGAGCATGAGGTATTGCGCGGTCCACAGTCCGTTCGACCCGGTTGCGCCGGTCAGGGTGCCGGGCGGTAGGGGGAGGTCCGGCGGCCAATCGGCGGGCAGGCTGGGTGTGGTTGCCCCGGCCGCCGGTCGGCCGTGCTGTCCGTCGACAGCGATCGGCGCCGTCGGCGCGGTGGTCGCGCCGTGCGGGTCCACTGCAGATGTGCTCGACAACGTCCCGGTCGCGGCGGCGACGGCAGGAGCCGCGGTCGGGGTCGTCACCCCGCAACCGATCAACGACATCGTCGCGATGCCGAGAATCGCTGCGCCGAGCAGGGCCCGTGCCAGTGGGCGCATCATGGTCAGCCGCCTTTCGGGCTGGGTCGTGTCTGGCAAATGCGGCCAGACACGACCTCTGTATCGAATGGCGCCTGACGACTTCGTCGCAGGCGACTAATCGCCGATCGACGACCGGGCCGGACTGCCCGAAGGAGTCCGGCCCGCCCGTCGATCACCCTGCAGTGTTATCAGGGAGTTGGGTTACCAGGGAGTGGGTTCGAGCGGGCCGACACCGGGTCCGATCGCCGAGGCGGTGGTGGCCCCCTCACCGTTGCGGATGAAGGGCAGGTGCCAGAGATCGTAGGGAATCAGCAGGTCTCCGGGCTTGACGTTCTCGGGGAAGATGAACGTGAACGTCGGTGCGGTGTATTCGCCGGCCACCAGCCCGTTTGCCGTCTTCGGCGCGGAATTCAGGCAGGTGTCGAGGGTGGTCAGCACCGCGTTGCCCTTCGCGTCGTTGACCGGCGCCTGCGGGATGCACAAGGACCGGACGGCGACCCGGACGGTGCGGGTGGGCTGGCTCAACAGACCGGCAGGAGCCTTGGTGGCACGCAGTCGCGCCCGTTGGGGCTGGGCACCGGTGTTCTGGGTGGTGATGCCGCCGCCGATCGGAGTCACTCCGTCCGCCTGCAGCGGTCCGTTGTTCTCGCCGGTCATCGCGAACGGTGTCGCCCACCTGTTGCGAACCGCGCCGGTGGCCGGGTCGACATCGGTCAGGTAGATGTCGACGGCGGTCTTGACGTCCGTCGTTTCGGCTTCGAGGAAGATCCGGTCGGTGGTCTCGGCGGCGAGTCCGTTGATGGAGATCGCGTTCGGATCAGCGGTGCCGACCCCGAAGTCGCCGATCGCCAGGTAGCTGGGCTGGGTGCCGGGCATCGTGTAGACGCCGATGTTGGCCTCAACGGTGTGAGCGGAGATGAAGTCGGACCCGGTAGCCGGGTGTACGAGGGTACCGGCGAAATGGATGGAATCGCCGACCTCGAACGGGGCCTGCTGGCGCGGGTCCGGACTACCAGCTGTGACGGAGGCGACGCTGGGCATCACGTACTCGCTGCAGTAGGCCTGCCCGGCGGCGGGCGGAGTGAGCTCGCCGCCCTTCGGCGGCGCAATACCAGCGACGCTGAAGTTGCGGCACCCGCCGGCGACAGCCGGCACACTCTTGCCGTTGACGGTCACCGGCACCAGGTTGGGACGATTGGCCTGGGGGCACAGCGCATCGTCCTTGACCGCGGGGTTGCTGCGCGGCACGCACATCGGGTAGCCGGTGCCGGCATGCACGGTGGGATTGACGTCGTCGACGCTGAACCTCGCGTCCGGGCTTTGCGGCCGGCCGAAGCGGCCGCCCGGGTCGTTGATTTGCACGATCGCCGGATTGCCCGGGTCGCCGGTGTCGACGGCGAGGTTGCCCGTGCCGTAGTCGATGGCCGTGATGACACCGGTCGCGGCATTGGCCGCCTGCTGCGAGGCGAACAACAGGCCGGCGATCCGGCGGTTGCCGACAAGGTTGCCGACCGCGCGTATCTCGAAGGACGGGTAACCGTGGCCGACGGTCAGATCGGGCCCGCCGTTGACGAAATCGGCCCAGGTCATGGTGTTGGCCGGCAGTTGGATGACGGTGTTGCACGGCACCACGATCGGTCCCTGGTTGAGCCGGAGTGTCCCGCCGAAGCGATGCGGGTCGGCGGTGTGTGGGCAGTTGACGTTCGTGACATCCACCGTCGCCGACTGGATGAATCCGACGTCCTCAAAGCCGTGGATCAGGGCCGGGGCCACCGAGGCGACCGGGTCGGGCAGGGTCGCCGTCACGAAGGGCGCGATGGCGCCCGCAGGGGGCTTCGCGGTGCCGCCGCCGCCCCCGCCGCCCCCGCCGCCCCCACCGCCGCCACCTGGTCCACCCTGCGCGGACGCTGTGGTTGCGGTGAGAGCGATGATCAGCAGGCTGGTGACTCCGACTCCGGCGAGCAGCGCGCCCCGGCGGGAACGACGTCCTGGGGTCGGGGTGACGCGATGTCGGCCGGCCCGGTCACCCCGATCTCCGAGCAGTTGACGTCCTGATTGTCGGTCTGCTGTCCTCATGTTGTGACTCCTTGTCTCGGGCGACTGGAACAGTTACCGGAACTGGAAAAAAGGTCCGCCGGGTCGACAAAATCAGCAAACGGCGTTCGATTCGAATGGTTCGAACGAGCAGAATTCGATGCTCAATTCGAGCGCCGAATAGGGTGAGGTATTGCAGAGATTGTCCAACCGGCCACCGCAGACCCGGAGCAGTGACGCGGGTCAGGCCGGGTGAAGTCCTCTTCCCGCAAAGTATCTGCCATCCGCGAGGCACCTGACTCCCCGCATCCGGGGAGATCGGCATCCCCTAAAATAGGGGAGCCGGCCTTGCGACAGGCAGGTTTCGCCCGGTACGTGGTTCAGGCCGTGATCGAGTGCCCCGGTAGCACTGTTCGTGTTTGAGAACTAGATCTCGCGGGCGCCAATTCGGGTTGACTCGAACGCCGGCGGACGTCAGAAATGACAGCGAGCAATGGATCTCAGGCGGGGCTGATCAACCCTAGCTGCTGCGCCTTGATGACTGCCTCCAACTGAGTGGAGGCGCCGAGTTTGTTGTGCAGCGCCTTCAAATGGCTGCGGCAGGTGTGTTCGGTGATACCCATCGCTCGCGCGATGCCGACCGTTGGCATCGCCCGTCCGAGGAGTTTGAGTACTTCCAGTTCGCGGCGGGTCAACGCCGGCGGTATCTCTTTTGGTGCGTGGTCCACGATGACCCGGTCGCCGCGCAATGCGGTCGGCGCCACGATCATCTGGCCCGGTCGCACCCGGCGGAGCACGTCGATCATCTCGACAAAGGATCCGTCCTTGCGGATGAAGGCCGACGCCCCGGCCTCGACGGCCCGGGAGATCCACACCGGATCGCAGTAGGAGGTGACAACGGCAACGGCGGTGTTCGGGGCTGCTTCGCGGATTTGTCGGGTTGCCCGTAGTCCGTCCTGGCCGGGCATCTGGATGTCGATCACCACGACATCCGGCTGGAGCTTCGCGGCGAACGCCATCCCTTCCGCCGCGGTTCCCGCGGTACCGACGCACCGCAGACCGGGAACCAGGTCGAGCGCTGGTGCCAGCAGATCGGCAAACGCCCGATGGTGATCAACAACCAGAATGGTGGTCGTTGCGGTCGGCGGTGCCTGTTGGGCCGGAGTTTCCATGGAGCCATTCCCCCTGGTTATAACAACTACGCAAGGTAGCACCGTAGCAGGCAATATGTACCTTTTGCGCATGTACAACACCATCGGCCCAACATCCCCCCGATTTGAGTAACGCCGTGATGCATAGCGCGCATCCCGACGAGAATCCGTTCGTTGATGCGATCCATCTGGGCGGCGGCGACCTCCGGTCGACCCCGCACCCGGCCGGGTCGGCGTCGGCAGGTCAGGCGCTGTGTCCGCCGGCGGAGGGAAGTTCGATGCGCAGCGTGGTGCCGTGGCCCGGTCGGGTGGCCAGGGTCAACGACCCGCCCAGCTCGGTGAGCCGATGGCCCAGCACCCGGAGCCCGTCGCGCCCGTCATGTTCCGCGGCGGTGCTCTCGGCGTCGAAGCCGACGCCGTCGTCGGCAATGCACAGGCGCACGAAGGGGATGCCCGGGCGGTCAGCGTCCATGGACAGGTCGACATCGACGTGGGTGGCGTGCGCGTGTGCTGCGACGTTGGCCAACGCCTCGTGCGCCCCCTGGTAGAGGGCGTGGACCAGGTCATCGGAGAGCGCCGGCAGTGGTTCGAAGGTGGTCTGCACGTCGATGCCGTGCTGGCGCAGCGGGCCGGCCAGGCTGTTGATGGCGGCCGGCAGCTGGTCTGCCGTCAGATCGAGCGGATAAAGATCGACCATCAGCCGCCGCAGCGATTGCTGCGCCCGTTGCAGGGATTGCTGAGCCTGCCGCATCATCGGTTGTCCGTGTTCCGGTACCGAGAGCGCCACCGCGCCCAGCGCGTAGCCCACTCCGGCGATGTCCTGAATCGGTCCGTCGTGCAGATTGGCCGCAACCTGTATGCGCTCCTTTCCGGTGCCAGAGAAGACGTTGTCCGGCAGCCCGAGTCGCTCCGCGCGGCGACGACGAATCCGCCGGACCAGCGCCGCGATGGGCAGCTGGATGATCAACAGCAACAGAAGGCCGAGGACGAGCGGAAGAAACTGCCGGAATAACTGATCGGCGTCCGCGGCCGCCTGCGGGTAGTCGTAGTACGCCTCGAACGCAACCCGGGTTCCATTCGGCAGAGCGAGCGGGACATAGACCTCGACGAACCCGGGTCCGTCCACGTCCACGTCCAACGATCCTTCATCGACCTCCGGTTGCACCGCGAAGTCGGCGCTCACGGTGCCCTCGGTGATCGCCAGCGTGACTTCATCGGGCGGGGTGAGGCGGCGGCCTATCTGCCTGGCATCGTCCGAGTAAATGACCTCGCCATCGGCACCCCAGATGGTCACGAGTTTGAGAAACCCCGCGTGCTTCCGGTCGGCGATGATCCGGTTCAGGTTCGCTCTCTGCGTTGGGTCACCATTGGCCGCGTCCGTGATCAGCGGACCGACCTGGTCCGCAAGCTCGGTCGTCAACTTCCCGGCGTTGCGGAACGCCTCGTCATGGGCGACGGTACGGCCGACAAGTAAGGCCCCGATCACAACTGCGGCAATGGTGACTGCCGCCGCGCCGTACAGCAATATTCGGCGCCGGCGGGCACCGGGCCGGTTGGTGGCGCGACGTTGACGGTCGATGCGGCCGCTCGTCTGCACCATGGCGAGTTCCTCCGTCTGTGGGTCGCGCACCAGAAAGGCTACGCGTCCTCACTGAGACATCGTCATTTCCGGCGATGTCTCGGACCCATCGAACCAGGCCGGGGCAACGCCCGCCAGGCCAATTGCGGTGGCCGCGAGGATGGCCACAAAGGTGATTGCGCGGATGTGGGCCGAAATGGCCGGACCGCCGCGGAGCCAACGGCTTTCGCGTCGGAGAAGGATGACCGCGGCGGAGAGTGTGACGATTTCCAACGCACAACAGACAACGTCCGGCAGACCAACCGGTTCCGGTTGGCCCGCCAACGGTCCGAAAGGCAAACCCGCAGTGCGGGAGTAGAGCCACAACAGCAGCGGACCGGCGGAGACCGCGACCGCCGCGATCAGCGCGACGCGCCGTGGACGCGGCACGAGCAGGGTGGCCGCGACGGCGATTTCAGCAGCGGTCAGCAGCGCGAAGAACGCCCCAGCGGCCGGCCATTGCGTCAGGTGTTCGGGGATGACAGCGGCATGCAGGTGCGCGCTTGCAATCAGACCGGCCACCAGAAATAGGCGCAGGTCACTGGCTCTGCTGCCGGCCGCTGAGTGGATATCGACAGGCTGCATCGGTCGGCGCCCGGCCGACGTCACGGCCAACCGCCCGCCCCGCATCGCCACCAACCAGCCGACCAGGACCAGGTTGGTGATCAAGATGAAACCGCTGGTGTACGAGACCGCACGAACGAAGGCCGCCAGCGCCGACTGCTGCGCCTGATCCAGACAGCTCCCCACGCAAATGCCGTGCATCGAGTCCATCAGCGCCAGTTGATTGGACTCCAGGTGATAGTCGTAGACGGAGCTGCCCACGATCTCGGCGACACCCAGTACAGTGCCGGCCAGCGCGGTCAGCAGTGCGGTCGCAGCTACGGCCCGGAACGATGGCAACACAGGGCCGAACCATCGCATGCCGAGCAAGAGTGCTCCGAGCACGGCCAGCACATACAGCGGCAGGACCAGGGTGGATTCCCGCCACCAGCCCGTGAACGGCTCCTGGGTGCGTTCGATGGCGCCGATGGCGCCGCGCAGCGTCATCATCCAGAAGCCGTCGGCGTACGCCATCAGGATGGCGGGCGGCAGGACCGTCGACCAGGGGACGGTGAGCTGGGCCGGGAGTGACCCGATAGGCGGCCGGGCGGAGTCGATGGACATGGTCATCTCACTTGTCTCTGGTCGGGCCGAATCTCTGAGCTGTACTAGGGCGTGATTTCCCAGCCGAACATCATGGCGTGGTCCTCGTGCGCCAGGTTGTGGCAGTGCGCGACGTACGGCCCGACGAAGTCCCGGAACCCCCGGTACACGACAACCGCCTCACCTGGGTCCAGCGCCACCAGGTCCTCCCGCGAGACATCGTCGGGGTGGCCGGTGTCCTTGCCCGCGGTGACGTCCTTGCCGTTCCGCATGACGGTGCGGTGTTCCTCCATGTGCAGGTGGAACGGGTGCACCCAGCCGCCGCCGCCGTTGCGGATCTCCCACAGGTTGAAGCTGTTCTTCTTCTGCTGCGCGGGTGGGGTCTTGCCCGCCTTGTTCTTCAGGCTGGTGGCCACCGTCGCCGGGTCGAACGGTTTGCCGTTGATCAGCCACTCGATCTCGCCGCCCGCGCTGCCGCGCTCCACCTCGAAGATCAGCCGGTTGTCCAGCAGAGTCGACCAGTTGGCCGGCAGCGGCGGCAGGTCCCGCATCTTGGTCGGGAATGACGCTGTTGTCCGGCGCGATGTCCCCGATCACGAACTTGAGCACCGGAACCTTGTAATTCGGATCTGGCGAGAAGCGCGACGAACTGGCCCACATCCGGCCGTTCGGCATCTTCATCACGTCGGTCAGATAGATGACGTCGCCCTTGGTGGTCGGGGTGCCGTCCTGGTATTTGGTGAAGTCGACGATGAATTCGCGCCGCTTCGCCGGCCACAGTTCGAAAGAGTCGCGGGTCACCGGGAACGGCAAAAGCCCGCCGTCCGAGGCGATCTGGACGAACTGCATGCACTGCTGGCCGTCCTGGATGCGGTACTGACCCTCGAGTTCGTCGTCGGAATAGCCCAGCGACGCCGACGATTTCGGGCCCTGCGTGGAGCTCATCAGCTTGAATTCGTAGATCCGCGACACCGAGGCGTCCAGGAAGCGCAGCCGGTACTTGCGGCGCTTCACCTCCAGCGTCGGGTACGCGGTGCCGTTGACGGTGAAGATGTCGCCGACGAAGCCGTGATTGGGGAAGTGCTTGAAGAACGTCTTGCCCCACCACTCCGGGTGGGTGGCCGGGTTGTGCGCGGCCGGGAACTCGCCCATGCCGTCGTGCACGTCCTGGTGGATGGTGACGCCGTCGTCGAGCCGGCAGTCGTAGAACGCCAGGGGGATGTCGTAGTCGACGTCGAACGACCCGTCGGAGTTGTCGGTGCGAACCCCGGGCAGCCGTAGCCCTTTTCGTTCGTCACCCATGTCCATCGACTTCGTCGGGTCATAGATCGGGTACAGGCCGACCATGCCCTTGTAGACGTTGGATCCGGTGTGGTCCATCCGGTGGTCGTGGAACCAGAAGAAGCTCTGCTTCTCCCGCTCGTCCCCGCCGGCCGGCCAATTCAGGTAAAGGTTGTCGCAGAATTGCTTGGGGAGGTAGCCCTGGTACTTGGGGCCGTAGCGCATCGAGTAGTGCGGGTTGCCGTCGCTTTCCGGCGCGGTGTGCCCGTTGTGCAGGTGGGTCAGGAAGGACCAGTCCGGGGAGCCGAAGTCCTGCCGGTCCAGCCCCAGCGGGTTCTCGTCCAGGTGGTTCTCGAACCGGACGAGCACCGGTTTGCCGTATTCCGCATTGATCCGCGGGCCCGGGAACGTGCCGTTGAAGCCGTAGATCGTGCTCATCGGCAGGGCACGAGGCAGGCCGGCGGCGTAGCTCTGACCGGTGGCGTCGAACGACGTGGTCGGGCGCCCGTGCGAGTCGATCGCCATCACCTGCGAGCTGGTGAACGCATGCTGCCGCACCAGGATATCGATCTTGTAGACGATCGGGTCCGGGTAGCCGAGCTGGCTCGGCCAGATCTGATGCCGTTCGTTGCCCAGCGAATTCTGCTGACCCTGACCTGGTCCGGGCGGGCTCGCCCAGGAGCTGTAGACCGCCTTCGGCACCGGGGCCAGCGCCTTGGGGATGGGCAGCGGGTCGGTGAACGGCGTGAGGATCAGCGGACTGGTGGGGAACGCCTCGATATAGGTCAGATCGGACAGTCCGCCCGATGCCGCCGCGAAGACCCCGTTTGCCGAGAGCAGGCCCTTCTGTGCCAGGTAGGGCTCACCCCACGCGCCTGCCGCGGTCAACGCAGCGGCAGCCGTGCCGGCCGCGCCGATCCGCAAGGCCGCCCGGCGCGACACTTTCGTATCGACGGCTGAAACTGCCGAGAACTGCACCACCTCGGCCTCTGTTGGCGTGATCACCTGGCTTGCCGTCGTATCGCCCGGTCGATCGGCGTTGGGTCGGCCATGCCCGTCTGGCGCAGTCATTGGGTAACTCCTTTGTTGGGAATGGCGGAAATTTCTGTGCGAAAGTCGAGGGTGGACGACGGATCGGTGGAAGTGCCGCCGCATCGGGAGTGCACTCCCCCAAGGGGTTTGCCGTCCTACGCATACTCCGGTAGGGGTCGCGGCGGCGGCTCCCCGCTTCAGGGGATCTCGTCATCCCCTAAAAAAGGGGGATTGTCGGAAATTCCGTGCCGTGGGTGAAAGGTCTCTCCCCCAAACAAGGGATTCAGGCCGCGGCCTGGACCCCTACTGTCGGGCGAAGCGTGGTTTCACTGCCTCGCGTCAACCCCGGGTCGGCCCTTTCGTGGTGCCACGACGCCTGCTGGAGGCTGCAACATGCGAGTGCCGAGAAGGACAGCGAGCGCGCTGATCGCGGTTGCCGTCGGCATCATGACCGTCGCCGTCGCGACCCCTGCGGCGGCGGCACCGCCCGTCGTCGGCCAGGGCTTCACCGTCACACCCGGGGATCTGGCCTTCATCCTGAAACAGATCAAGATCGCCGAGCGGCACTCGAATGTGTTGCAGGGCAAGGACACCGAACTGCCGGCCATCCCGCCGAACCCCAATCCGGTGACGGATCCGGACTACTGCCAAGCGCTGGTCGGTCCGGGCCCGGACCGCGTCCCCGACATCCTCACGTCCTACGGGCTGCGCACGGTCGACGGTTCTTGCAACAACCTCAAGCCGCCGCTGCCCGATCCGAACTTCGGTCTGCCGAACAAATTCGCGGCCGCCGACCAACCATTTCCGCGGCTGACGACGCCGACCTTCAGCGCTGCCGAACCGATCACGCAGTCCTTTCCCGTCGGTCCCATCGGGCCGACCAGCTACCAGCAGAAGACGGGTTCGGTCGTCGACTCGCAACCGCGGGTGATCAGCAACCTGATCGACGACCAGACATCGGCCAACCCGGCCGCGGTGGCCGCCGCCAAGTTCCCGATTCGCAGCCAGCGCAACCCCGGCGTTGTTCCGTGCGCGACGGTTCCCGGCTCCAACCCCGCGGTCGACATTTCGCCCGCCACCCCGGCCGGCTGCGTCCCGGGCCACCAGACCCTGTTCATTCCCAACGTGACCACCGACGCCGGTCTGTCGCCGCCCTACAACTCCTTGTTCACGTTCTTCGGTCAGTTCTTCGACCATGGGGTGGATCAAACCGTGAAGGGCGGCGGAACCGTGTTCGTGCCGCTCCGGGCGGATGACCCGTTGATCGCCGGGCCCGACCACGTTCTTGGCACCAAGGACGACCTGCCGCCCACGCAACGATTCATGGTGCTGACCAGGGCGCAAAACCAGCCAGGGCCCGATGGCGTGCTCGGAACCGCCGACGACGTGCAGAACGCCGCCAACACCGACACCCCCTGGGTGGACAACTCGCAGACGTACGGCTCGCACGCCTCGCACCAGGTCTTCCTGCGGGAGTACGCCCTGAACACGGCAGGCCGTCCGGTCGCCACCGGCAAGCTGCTCGGTGGCCTCCCAGCGGGACAGACGTACGCCAACTCCCCGGATGGGACGACCGGCATCGGCACCTGGGCGGCCGTCAAGCAGCAGGCCGCCACCAAGCTCGGGCTCAAACTTCTCGACGCGGACGTGACCAACATCCCGATGCTGGCCACCGATCCGTACGGCAAGTTCATCCCGGGCCCCGCGCGCGGGTTGCCGCAATTCGTGACGAAGGGCGGCCTGGTCGAGGGAAACCTGGCGAATCCCGTGCCGGTCCCGGCCACCGCGGCGCATTTCGACACGCCGTTCATCACCGACATCGCGCACAACGCCGACCCCAGCCCACAGGACACCGACAACAACCCGGCAACCCCGCCGGTGGCACCCGTGCCGGATTCGGACAACACTCCGTCGGCCGACTTCGCGCAGCAACCGGCCGGCACCTACGACAACGAGATGTTGGATGCGCATTTCGTCTGCGGTGACGGTCGCTGCAACGAGAACATCGCGTTGTCCGCCATCCACCAGGTGTTCCACACCGAACACAACCGGCTGATCGACGACATCAAGAACGTGCTCAGCTCCGATATGTCCGCCGACGGCGTCGCGGCGCTACCCCAATGGAAGCTGCCGACCGCCGACAGCCCGGACGGCTGGAACGGTGAGCGGCTGTTCCAGGCGGCCCGGTTCGTCAACGAGATGGAATACCAGCACACGGTTTTCGAAGAGTTCGCGCGGAAGGTGCAGCCGGCGATCCGGGTGTTCCATGCCTACTCCCCGGACATCAACCCGGCGATCAAGGCCGAGTTCGCCCACGCCGTCTACCGTTTCGGCCACTCGATGCTCGACGACACGGTCGCTCGCACCAACGTCGATCCCAGCACCGGGGCCAAGACCGACAACTCGCTGCCGCTGCTGACCGCGTTCCTGAACCCGCCGGCCTACTTCGACGGCGGGTCGGCCGGGCCGCTCACCCCGGAGCGGGCCGCCGGCAGCATCATCATGGGCTCGTCGGATCAGGTCGGCAACGAACTCGACGAATTCATGACGGAAACGCTCCGCAGCAACTTGCTGGGATTGCCGCTGGACCTTGCGACGCTGAACCTGGCCCGGGCCCGGGAGGCCGGCATCCCACCGCTCAACGACGTCCGGCGGCAGCTCTTCGGACAGACCAACGACGGCGCCCTGGCGCCCTACACCAGCTGGACCGACTTCGGGCAGCACCTCAAACACCCGGAATCGCTGATCAACTTCGTGGCGGCCTACGGCACCCACCCGACCGTCCGGGACTCCGGGCCGGACGGCATCCTGGGCACCGCCGACGACGTGACCACCATCGCGGCCAAGCGGGCGGCGGCCAGGGCCATCGTGAACCCGATTCCGGCGGATCCCGCGGCCAGCCCGCCGGTCCCGGGTGACGTCCCGCCGACGGACGCCACGGACTTCATGCAGGGCACCGGTGCCTGGGCCACACCGGCCGGCGGCGTCACCAGCACCGGCCTGGACGGCGTCGATCTGTGGGTCGGTGGTCTCGCGGAAAAGACCAGCCTGTTCGGCGGGCTGCTGGGCAGCACGTTCAACTACGTGTTCCAGAGCCAGCTCGAGAACCTGCAGGACGGCGACCGGCTCTACTACCTGGCTCGCACCCCGGGGCTGAACCTGCTGTCCCAGCTCGAGGGCAACTCCTTCGGCGAGATGATCCAGCGCACCACCCAAGGCACCCACTCGCTCAAGGCCGATGCGTTCGCGACGACCGACTGCAAGTTCCAGCTCGGCAACCTGGACGGCACCCCGGCCGGGTTCGCGGCCAACGGGGCAACCGTGGCCGACGACCCCACGACTCCGTGTGACGAGTCGAAGTTGTTGCAGCGCAAGCCCGATGGCACGATCCAGTACCTCTCGACCAACAGCATCAACCCGGCCGGGATCAACTTCCAGTCCGTGTACAACGGCACGGCCGGCGCCGACCGGGTGTACGGCGGCAGCGACAACGACACCTTCTGGGGTGGCCCCGGCAACGACGTGATCGACGGCGGAGCCGGCAACGACGTCGTCCTCGGCGGCGACGGCAACGACATCATCACCGACGCGGACGGTGCCGACCTGCTCAAGGGCGGCCCGGGCAACGACGCCGTCGACGGCGGCCCGGGCAACGACCTGATTCTCGGCGGCGACGGCCAGGACTTCCTGAACGGCGGGGCCGGCGACAACGAGACGTTCGGCGGTCCCGGCAACGACTTCATCATCGGCGGCCTGGGCGCGGACACCGTTTTCGGTGACGGCGGCGACGACTGGATCCAGGGCGGCACCGGACAAGACGTGCTGAACGGTGACCACGGGGCACCCTTCCTCGACGACCCCGGAGAATCGCAGCCGGGCAACGACATCCTGATCGGTCAGGCAGGGGGGACCGACTACAACGCCGAGGGCGGCGACGACGTGATGGTGCAGAACGCGGGGATCGACCGCAACGCCGGTGCCGGTGGCTTCGATTGGGCCACGAACCAGGGCAACACCATCCCGGCCGCCGACGACATGATGATCAACAACAACCAGGGCGGCCTGCCGATCCAGGTGACCGCCAACCGCGACCGGTGGCAGGAGACGGAGGCCGATTCCGGCTGGAACTTCGACGACGTGATCAAGGGCACCGATGGTGTGTTGGCCGTTCCGCGGCTGATCGGCGGGGCAGGGTTCGTGGGGTGCGACGCACTCGACCAGGCCGGCGTGGCCCGGATCAAGGGCCTGGCCGACCTGCTCCCGCCGGTCTCCGCCTGGCCCGGTCAAGCCGCCGACGTGGCCGCGGCGTCCGCGTCCGGTCGCTGCCCGCTGACCGGCCCGGTCTGGGGGGAGGGGGACATCCTGCTCGGCGGCGCCGGCAACGACACGCTCACCGGGCGCGCCGGCAACGACATCATCGACGGGGACGCCGCGCTACAGGTCCGGATCAGCGTCCGGACCAACCCTGCCGACCCGGCCACCGAGATCGGCAGCACCGATCTCATGGAGCATCAGTACTTGCACAACGGGTCCGCGTTGCTGCCCTCCGGCGAACTCGACACCACCAACTTCACCGGCCCGACGCTGCAGCAGGCGGTGTTCGCCGGGACCGTCGACCCCGGCAACCTGGTGGCGGTCCGCGAGATCGTCCACCCGGCCGGCGGCAGCTCCGTCGACACCGCCGAGTTTCTCGGCCCGCGCTCCAGTTACGCCATCACTGCGGGGAGCAAGCCCGGCCAGCTGATCGTGACGCAAACCGGCCCGGTCGTGGCGCCGCAGACCGGCAGCGACGGCATCGACACCCTGACCAACATCGAGCAAGTGAAGTTCGCCGACGGAACCCTGGCCGTTGCCGCTCCCGGCGTGCCGACGATCACCAGCGCGACCGCCGGCGTCGGATCGGCCACCGTCGTCTTCGCGATGCCGAAGACGGGCGGACTCGACCCGACCAGCTTCACCATCCGGGCCGTGCCCACCGTGGGTCCGGGCTCACCCGTCAGCAGCACAATCGCCGCGGTCGGGTCCATCGGCACCATCACCGGCCTGACCAATGGCACGACATACGCCCTCCAGGTCGCCGCGACCAACGTCATGGGAACCAGCGCCTTCTCCGGCCCGTCCGCCCCTGTCACCCCGATCTACCGGCCGCCGACAACGCCTGGCGCACCCATCATCGGGACCGTCACGCCGGGCGACTCTTCGGTGACCGTCACCTGGACGGCACCACCAGACGGCGGTTCGCCCATCACCGGGTTCTACGTGCAGCCGTTTCTTGCCGGCGTCGCCAGTGGGTCCGCGCGGCTTGCGCCAGGGGCCGGGACCACCAGCTTCACCGTGACGGGGCTGACGAACGGCAAGGCATACACGTTCAAGGTGCAGGCGGTGAACTCGGTCGGCTCTGGTGCCTACTCCGCGGCGTCGTCGGCCGTCACGCCGGCCGCGCCCCCCGGTGCTCCGGTGATCGGCAAGGCCACGTCGTCGAACCGCACCGCCACGATCAAGTGGAGTCCGCCCAAGGCGACCGGTGGGTTGCCCATCACCGGATACGTGGTCACCGCAGTGATGGTCGACGCTGCCGGCAACCTGCTGAGCAGTTCGGCGCTGCCGATCCAGCCGGCCGCCGCCCGGTCGCTGAAGGTGACCCTGGTCCCGGGTCAGTACACGTTCACGGTGCAGGCGGTCAACGCGGCCGGGCCCGGCCTCGCATCGGCCAGGTCGAATGTCGTCACCGTTCGTTGACGATCCGGCGAGCGCTACCGCTCATCGGGTTCGTGCGTCAGTGTTTCGGGTTCCCATAGCAGGAGGCCGCCGGCGCCGCGGGCATACGCGCCGGCGAGCAGGTCGAGATCGATCATTGATCCGATCACGATCGGGGCGGCGTCGGGGTGCGCGGCGAGCAGCAGGTCGATGGCCTCCGTCCCGATGGTGGTGCCGGAGTGGACACCGATCAGCACGCGATCGATGGCGGATTCTTCGTAGGCTGCCAACAACGTGGGAGCGTCCGGCACCTCGTGGACCAGGTCCAGCGAGTCGAACCGCAGCGCCCGCGCCAGCTCATGCCGGATGCCCGGCCGGTCATCACAGATCAGCACCGACCTGCGCGTGCCCTCGCGGCTGCGGTCGGAGGCGAATTGCCGGGACTGCGGTGGGCCTGGCAGGGTGTCTGCCGGCCGATCCGGGCGGTCGGTGGCTTCGGTGACGGGCAAGGGACTGGGCACTCCCGGGCCGGTGCGGGTTCTGACACACGATGTCATCCCGGCCAGGGTGCTGTTCATGGAGCGTCCCTTCCTTGTCATGTTCACGATGGCGAACTGATCCTTCGCGCAATCACCTCGGTGGAAGCGAGCCCAGGTCCGACCGTACTGGTCGGACCTGGGCATTCCACTCCGAGCGCCCCCGAGGGGTGAGGCGCCCGGGTTTGGTCAGGGCAGGACGTGCAGTGGCGTCGGGCTGGCCGGGCAGGCCGTCGCGGCGTCGTTGGTGTAGGTCACCGTGCCGGTGGTGGCCGCAAAGGTGCTGCTGCCGTTGAAGAACTGCACCGTGTAGGTGCCGGCGGTCTTGACGGTCGGTGCGGTGGTGATGGAGAAGGACGTGGTGGTCGAGGAGTTCTGACTGGCGATCGACCCGCCCTTCGCGCCGGTGCCGACCGGGTCGGCCAACCCGGCGAACGGGTTGCCCGGGTAGAGCAGCAGCTGCGCGGACTGCGCCACCGGGGTCTTCCAGGTCGCGCTGAGCTGACCGTCCGCATGCGCGGTGAACTGCACCCAGTACGTCTGGCCGGAGGGTAGCGACGGCACGTTAACCGTGACGCTGCAGGTCAGCGGGCCGGGTCCCGCCACGGGCGGCAACGGCACGGCCGTCACTCCCGACGGGTACGGGGCGTACGGGGCGACCCAGGCGTGACCACGACCGCCGCGGGCACCGGCGAAGGCGTCCTCGGTCAGGTACACGGTGCCGCCGCCCTGCGAGTCGGCCCGGGGGTCGACCATGATGCCCTGTGCGAAGCGGAAGTTCCCGAACCCACCTGGCGGGTTGGCCGGGTCCACCGGCCGGGTGCAGGTGGTGGTGCACCAGACGGTCGCGTCGGCACTACCGACGGAGGGCATCTGTCCCTGGGTGGCGTAGATCCGGGAGGTGTTGGTCGCCACGTCGTACTGGTACAGGGTGCCGTTCGCCGCGCCCGGCGAGATCGCCGCGTACACCGTGCCGGCCGCGCCGTGGTTCGGGTCGACACCGATCGCGGAACCGAAGATGAACCCGAACTGCCCGATGTTCAACGGCGTCGTCCCGCAGACCTGGTTGTTCGCCGGGCAACCACTGATCCCGCGGACCACCGTGAAGCCCTGGTTCTCCGGCAGATACAGGTTGTCCCCGATCATGCCCATCGAACCGTTGATGCCCTTCCCCGCGACACCCGCCCGCTGCTCGGTGGTCATCGCCACCGTGTCCACGGTCTGCACCCTGCGGGTCGTCCTCCGGGTTGTTGATCCGCCGGATGAACCCATCCAGCAAACCGCCCATGTACAGCGAATGCTTGCACGTCGCGGGCGCACCGGCCTTGCACGGACCCAACGCCAAACCGTTGGCCTTGTCACCGTTCAACCCGGCGTTCGGGGCCATCACCACTGCCGAACCGGCGACCAGGGCGCCGGCGCCGTTGTCCGCGCTGGGGTCGAAGGTGAACCGGATCACCCCCGGGCTCAAATGATCGTTCTGCGCCACGTACAGGTAATGCTGATTCGTGCTGCCCGGCACCACCGCATCGTCATACGCGGTCTGCCCACCGGAACCCAGCACCGTGCCGTCATCACACGACGCGGAGTTGTAGGCGTGCAACCCGGACGCCGCGGTCACATCGTCCATCCGGCACAACCCCTGCGAATGGTCCGCCGCCCAGATGTGCCCACCATCGTCGGACGGCACGAACGTCACCCCACCCTTGGGTGCGGTCAACCCGTACGCGTACAACGTCGGGATCACCGTCGACGGCGGCGCCGGCAACGGGCACGACGCCCCCGCGGTCCCCACACAATCCGCGCCCGCGACCCCGCCCACCCCGGGGATCTTGAAGAGGTGGCCCTTGTTCAACGGCGGGTTCACCAGCACCGCGAACGTCGGGTCGTCCCCGATGAACAGGTCACCGTTGTTCGGGTTCACCGCCAACCCCAGCACGAACGTGTACGCCGACACGCTCTGCCCCGGGTTCAGCAGCGAGTCGTAGGCCGGGTTCACCGACTTCGACACCACATCCTGCAGGCCGGTGTCCGGGTGGTACCGCAACACGGTGGCGCCGCTGTTCCGCGGCGAATCGGCCACATAGATGAACTTGCCGTTGCCGTTGGCGTCGTTCTGCACCGCCATGCCCTGCGGGAAGTTGGTGGTGATGCCACCGACAATCGTTGCCGCGCAACCACCCGCCACGTTCACCGGCGGATTGATCACCGTCGGGTCCGCGGTGCCCTCCGACGGGGCGCAGTGCGCCACATCGGTCAACAGCGACACCCCGTTCCCGCCCAACTCGTCGATGTACAAATCGTCGGTGCCGGTCGCGTTGTGGAAGATCCCGATCCCGAACCGCACACCCTTCCGCTTATCGGTGACCTTCGACACCGTCTCGATCGACTGCGCCGCGACCGGCTGGTCCACGTTGTTGATCCGCTCGATCTTCTGCGACCGCTCAAAACCCACATACAAAGCGGTACACGCGGTCCCCGCGGTCTTCGCGCCCACCGTCTGATCACACGGCCCCAACGACACGGAACTGTTCTTGAAGTTCCCGCCCGCGTCGGCGAAGAACCCCACCGTGTTCAACCCACCCAACGTCGTTCCGCTGCCCGCCACGATCGCCCCAGCACCCGCGCTCGCGGTCGGGTCGTACGTCAACCGCACCGGCCCACCGGACTTGGAGGACATGTCCGCCGCGTACACGAAATACGTGCCATCGGCGTTCACCTTCCCGACCACCGCCTGCGTCGGCTTCTTCGCCTGCACATCACACGTCGCCACGTTCTCGGTGAAACCACCCGCACCATCGGAATCGACCCGACACAACCCATTACCGCTGGCATCCCAATAATGCCCACCATCAGACGATTCCAGCCACACCCCGTTGAACGGGAACGTCACCCCCGACACAAACGGCCCACCAGGATCCGCCGACGCCACCAAAGCATTCCCGACCACCGGCACCAACACCGACGTCACCAACGCCGCCGCCAACACCACCCCCGTCCGCCGCACCCGCAACCGACGATGACTCATTGCTAATCGACCTCGATGCTCCGACCCGCGAACTCCAGAGAACGGCATGTCGGGTTTCCTTCCACGAGACGGGTGTCCGCCGCGAAAGCCCCCGGCCTCCGCGAATGGACTTGATTCCGCGCGAGTACGAGCGACGGCCGGAAGAGCGGACCGCACATGACGTCTCACCACGGGTGGCCCGGCAGTGCCGACCCACGGCCGCAGCATGGACCCCGCGCCGTGACGGCGGGCACCCCTTTTCGTGGGGTGCTAGCACTCACCAAAATTAGGGAATAGGTAAAATTCTCGAGCGGGCAATTCCGCGAAGCCGCGAATTGGCCCGTAGCAGGCACGATGACCTGCCCGGCCGTTGCTCCGCGCCCGCGGTCGGCGGGAAAACGACCCGCCTGGTGGTACTAGTACCAATGGACAATCGACCGATAAGGGGCCGATTTCATCGGTAGCCCACTCGAGCACATTCTGCTGCTGATCAATCCGCGGCTCATCCGGGTGGACCGCCGTGGCCAAGGCCGCACAACTCAGAAACGACCCCCACCGCCGCTGCTCCGACCGCCCCCGCCGCCGCCACCACCACCGAAACCGCCGCCGCCACCGAAGCCGCCGCCATATCCGCCGCCGCCCCAGCCGCCGCCACCGCGCCCGCTGCGACCGGAGTTCAGCACCGAGTTCAGGATGATTCCGCCCAGGATGGCCCCGCCCAGGCCGCCGCCACGCTGCTGACCGCCCCCGCCGCCGAATCCACCGACGTCGCTCTGCGCGATGTCGGCGGCCTCGCGGGCCAGCGCGCTGGCCTGCTGGGCCTCCGCGAGACCGGCGGCGGCATCGCCGGTGACCATCGACTCGGCGGCGCCGAGATGCCGCTTGGCCTCGTTCAGCCTGGTCCGGGCCCGGCTGCCGACTGCGCCCCTGCGGGTCGAGATGAAGTCCTCCGCGGAGGCCACCTCGGCGCGGGCGGTGGACAGCGCCTGCGCGAGGCCGGCCTGTGCCCGCTGCTGAAGCTGTTGCGCGTCCCGGGTGGCCGCCAGAATGCCGTCCAGCGCCAGGTCTGCCTCCTCCACCTTGTGGAGCGCGGTCAGCGGATCCGCGGCACCCTGCGGCGATCTGGCCACCCCGAGGATGGCCTGGATCTGGTCCAGCTGCGCCCGCAGTGCCGCCTCGGACGCACCGGCACTGCCGCCTGCCAGCGTCTGCCGGGCGAGTGCCAGTTCCTGATCGACCGCCGCGCACGCCGGAGCGAGTTGCCGGACCGCGGCGGTCAGGTCGGTGTCGGCGTGCTCGATGGCGTCCAAGAGCAGCTGCGCCTGGCCGACGGCCTCCTGCGCGGCCCCGGCCGCCAAGACCGCAGGGGCCCCGGCGTTCTGTGGCTCGGTGATCGGGCCGGCGCCCGGCGGGACGGTCACGATGGGGGCGGTGACGGTTGGCAACGTGCCCGATGCGCCACCATCGACCGGACCGGCTGCGGAGCCGGACTGGATGCCTTGCGCCTGCTGCAGGCTGGTGCGCGCGAAGTCGAGCCGACCGGTCGCCTCCTGCACGTTCGCTGCGACGGTGCCGAGCGCCGAAGGGGCGAACTGCTGCTGCAGGCGCTGCAGGGTGGCCGCCGCGCCGGCCAGCCGACCCTGCTGGGTCTCGATGGCGCCCGGGAGGTCCGCGAGCACCTGCGGCAGCCGGGAGCGGAGATCGCGGAGCTCATCGAACCGGTCGCTTTCGGCGTCCAGCGTCTCGTCGGCCTCCGCGCACCGGGCGAGGATCTCGTTCATCATGGCGCGCTTGGTGTTGTCGTCCTCGGGGATGTCGTCGTCGATCCGTTGCCGGATTTCGAAGGCCGCGGTCAACGACTCGCGGGCGGCGTCGAAGGCCTTGCGAAAGTGCGCAACGGCCTCGTGGCCGAACTCGGTTTCGGCGGCGCTGAGCTCGAATTCGCTGGCGCGCACGGCGTTGTCGGTGTCGATCAGGGTCTGCACGCTGCGGGCCGACAGCTGATCCAGCGGCTCCGGCGGCGGCAGCGGTTGGCCGTCGGGGCCAACCGGGCGGCCGGTTCGCGGCGTCATCGGCGGCCTTCCGCCGGTTCCGCCGGGAGATCAGGTAAGCGCCGCCGCCCACGACGACGATCCCGCCGGCCACCCACCACCAGACCGACGACGAGCCGCCGAGCGCGTCGCGGTAGCCGTTGGCGGCGGCGATGGCCGCGCCGGCCCAGTCCGAATCCTTCAGTTGGGGGGCGATCTGGGTGGTATTGATGTCGTCCAGCTGGCTTTGGCTAAGACCAAGGTTCGTCGGCACGTTGGTCCAGTACGCCCGGCCGCCGGTGGCGATGGCCAGCAGGATCTGGTTGTTCCCCAGGGATGACAACTGGGCCGTCTGCGTTGTCCACTGCTCGCTGTCCGTCGGGTCGTCGAAGGTGTCGACGTACACCACATAGAGGTCGACGTTGTCCTCGGCGGAGAGCTGGTCGAGAGCGGCCTGGACGTCCGCCTGGTCGCCGCCGGTCAAGGCGCCGGCCCGGTCGGTGATCTGGCCGGGCACCCGGAACGGGGGCTCGGCGGAGGCCGCCGTCACCGGCAGCACCGTCACGCCCAGCACGGCCACCGCACCGAGCAGTCCGGCCCATCTCAGCCGCGTCCTGGCCACAGCGGTTCCCCTTCCGGCGCGAGGGCTGGTGAACAGCCGTTCTCGACCGAACCCTACCCAGCGGTCGCGACGGAAGGGTGGACGCGGGTCGGGCAGTCCGGCGGCCGGGCGCGGCGAACGGTCAGGCCTGCCGGTTCGCCGGGGCGAAACCATGCGCCCGCGAGGACTCCTCCGCACGGATGACGTGCGTGACGGCGTTGATCAGCGCGAGATGGGTGAACGCCTGCGGGAAGTTGCCCAGGTGCCGACCGGTGATGGGGTCGAGTTCCTCGGCGTAGAGGCCGAGCGCGGAGGCGTGCGAGAGCAACCGCTCGCACAATGCCCTGGCCCGTTCGAATTCGTCGATCTCAACCAGCGCGGACACCAGCCAGAACGAGCAGATGGTGAAGGTGCCCTCCTCGCCGGCCAGGCCGTCGTCGGTCTCCTCCACCCGGTACCGCAGCACCAGTCCCTCGTGGGTGAGTTCGTCGGCGATGGCCAGTACGGTCGCCCGGATCCGGTAGTCGTCGGGCGGCAGGAAGCGCACCAGCGGGGCCAGCAGCAGCGAGGCATCCAGGGCCGCGGAGCCGTACCGCTGGACCAGTACGCCGCGGTCGTCAACGCCGTTGGCCAGGATGTCGGCGTGGATCTCATCGGCGATGGCCTGCCACTTGTCGGCGATGGCGTGCGAGTCGTGCAGCCGCGCGAGCCGCACCCCGCGGTCCATCGCTACCCAGCAAAAGATCTTCGACGCGGTGAAGTGCTGCGGCTCGCCGCGGACCTCCCAGATCCCGCGGTCCGGCGCCTGCCAATGCGCCGCGGCCTGTTCGACCTGGGCGATGACGATCGGCCACAGTTCCTCGGGCATCTGCTCGCGGGACCGGGTGTGCAGGTAGATGGAATCCAGCAGAGCACCCCAGACGTCATGCTGCTGCTGGTTGTAGGCGCCGTTACCGATCCGCACGGGTTGCGCCTCGTCGTAGCCGGAGAGGTGGTCGAGGGTGCCCTCCTCGAGCTGGCGCTCGCCGCCGACGCCGTACATGATCTGCAGATCGTTCGGGTTGTCCCGGCAGACGTCATGGATGAAATAGAAGAAGTCGTTGGCCTCCCGGTCGAAGCCGAGGGTGTACAGCCCCCACAACGCAAAGGTGGAGTCCCGGATCCAGGTGTACCGGTAGTCCCAGTTCCGTTCCCCGCCAGGGGTTTCCGGCAGCGACGTGGTGGCCGCCGCGAGCAGCGCACCGGTCGGCGCGTACGACAGACCCTTGAGCGCCAACGCCGACGACTGCAGGTACGAGCGCCACGGATGGTCGGGGAAGGTGCCCTGGCTGAGCCACTGCCGCCAGTACTCCCCGGTCCGCCACATCCAGTCCTCGGCCTGGGCCGTGTCCGTGGGCGCCGGTAGGTCGGAGAACGCCAGCGCGACGTAGTGGATGTCGTCCCGCTTCATCTTCGTGCGGGCCTGCGCGGTGCGGCCCTCCAATCCGATCCGCAGTGAACTGGACAGCTTGAGCGTCGGTTGGCCCTTCGCGGTGGCGACGACCTCCGAGTAGTCCGATTTCGGATAGCTCCACTTCGCGCCCTTGCGGGCGTAGTCGAAGACCGGCTCGCAGCTCATCTGCAGGTCGACGTTGCCGTAGACGCATTTGATGGTGCGCAGCAGCACATGCGCCGCGTCGTAGTCGGTGGGCGAGCGGCGGTGCGTCTTCGACCGTTGGTCGGTGTTGTGCCAGGGCGCCAGGATCAGCGCATCCCGGACGATCAACCATCCGGTCGGCGTCTGCCAGGTGGTCTCCAGCACCAGCGTGCCCGGCAGGTACCGGCGGGCGGCGGGCACCGCGACCCCGAAGGGCGCGACTCGGAACGAACCGCCGGCCCGGTCGAGCAGGGCGGTGAACACGCTGGGCGAGTCCGGCCGCGGCATGCACATCCATTCGATGGCCCCGGACGGGGCGATCAGGCAGTTCGTCTCGCAGTCCGAGAGAAAGGCGTAGTCCCCGATGCCCGGGAAGTTGCCGGAGCTGTAGTGCGCGTCGTTCGGCGGCGCCGCGGATTCGCTGACCGTGCCGGTGACCGACGAAATGCCGGTCGCGCCGTCGCCGGCCGCACCGTCAGTGGAGGTGTACTGGAGCTCGCTGTCGGCGGCAACGTCGACGGAATCGGTGTCGGTCACCGGCCCATTCTCATTCATGCCCGCCCATCCCGTGTGGCGGGCTGATCACGAGAATGTGACGGGTCGGCTCAGTTCAAGCCTCCGCCAAGGGACGACCACGACCCGGCCCGAGCGGGTCCCTGGCGGACGAGAAAGTTTGCCGACCGGGGAACAAACCCCACCGAACTGAAGTTGGAACGATCAGCAAAGTTGAGCGTCGGCGGCTCAAGTCAATTGACACCGCTGGACGTCGAAGGCATTGTGGGGTCAGAGCCATCAAGGATGTCCCCGTTCGGTCGGCAACAGCGAGTAGCTCGAGCCGATCGGACGTTGATGCGCGGTACCAACCCGGTCCGCGTGAATCGCAGAAGTCCCGCCAATACCGGCGGGGAAGCAGTAGGAGGATTGCATGTCGCGTGCCGTCGGTATCGATCTTGGTACCACCAACTCGGTCGTCTCCGTCCTGGAGGGCGGCGAGCCGACCGTTATCGCCAACGCCGAAGGCGCTCGCACGACCCCGTCCATCGTCGCCTTCGCCAAGAACGGCGAGGTGCTGGTCGGTGAGGTCGCGAAGCGTCAGGCGGTCACCAACGTGGACCGCACCATCAGGTCCGTCAAGCGCCACATCGGGACGAACTGGACCGTCGGCATCGACGGCAAGTCGTACACGTCCCAGGAGATCAGCGCCCGGGTGCTCGGCAAGCTCAAGCGCGACGCCGAGTCGTACCTGGGTGAGCCGGTCGTCGACGCGGTGATCACCGTTCCCGCGTACTTCAACGACTCGCAGCGCCAGGCCACCAAGGAGGCCGGCGAGATCGCGGGCCTCAACGTGCTCCGCATCGTCAACGAGCCGACCGCCGCCGCACTGGCGTACGGCCTGGACAAGGGCGAGAAGGAGCAGACCATCCTGGTCTTCGACCTCGGCGGTGGCACGTTCGACGTGTCCCTGCTGGAGATCGGCGACGGCGTCGTCGAGGTCAAGGCCACCGCCGGTGACAACAAGCTGGGCGGCGACGACTGGGACGAGCGGGTCGTCAAGTGGCTGGTCGACAAGTTCAAGCTCGCGCACGGCATCGACCTGACCAAGGACAAGATGGCCATGCAGCGGATCCGGGAGGCCTCGGAGAAGGCGAAGATCGAGCTGTCCTCTTCGCAGCAGACCTCGATCAACCTGCCGTACATCACCGTGGACAGCGAGAAGAACCCGCTGTTCCTGGACGAGTCGCTCTCCCGCGCGGAGTTCCAGAAGATCACCTCCGATCTGCTGGACCGCACCCGTAACCCGTTCCACCAGGTGATCAAGGACGCCGGCGTCAAGGTCGGCGACATCGACCACGTGGTGATGGTCGGCGGCTCCACCCGGATGCCCGCCGTCACCGATCTGGTCAAGGAACTGACCGGCGGCA
Organism: uncultured Actinomycetota bacterium; assembly: GCA_963695045.1. Classification (GTDB taxonomy): domain Bacteria; phylum Actinomycetota; class Actinomycetes; order Mycobacteriales; family Nakamurellaceae; genus Nakamurella. Next base: position 1,170,062 of record CAVOFW010000006.1, on the reverse strand, counting down.
AGGAGCCCAACAAGGGCGTCAACCCCGACGAGGTCGTCGCGGTCGGCGCTGCCCTGCAGGCCGGTGTGCTGCGCGGCGAGGTCAAGGACGTGCTGTTGCTGGACGTCACCCCGCTGTCCCTGGGCATCGAGACCAAGGGCGGCATCATGACCAAGCTGATCGAGCGGAACACCACCATCCCGACCAAGCGCTCGGAGATCTTCACCACGGCCGAGGACAACCAGCCCTCGGTGCAGATCCAGGTCTTCCAGGGCGAGCGGGAGATCGCTGCCTACAACAAGAAGCTCGGCATGTTCGAGCTGACCGGGCTGCCGCCGGCACCGCGCAACGTGCCGCAGATCGAGGTCACCTTCGACATCGACGCCAACGGCATCGTGCACGTGTCCGCCAAGGACCTGGGCACCGGCAAGACCCAGTCGATGACGATCACCGGCGGCTCCGCGCTGCCCAAGGACGACATCGATCGGATGATGCGGGAGGCCGAGGCGCACGCCGAGGACGACAAGGCCCGCCGCGAGGAGGCCGAGGTCCGCAACCAGGCCGAGGCGCTCGTCTACCAGACCGAGAAGTTCATCAAGGACAACGACGAGAAGCTGCCGGAGGATCCGAAGGAGCGCACCAAGGCCGCGATCACCAAGACCACCGAGGCGCTCAAGGGCACCGACATCGCGGCCATCAAGTCCGCGGTGGAGGAGCTGGCCAACGAGTCCCAGCAGCTCGGATCGGCGCTGTACGCGCAGACCCAGGCTGACGCCTCTGCGGCCGGTGCGTCCGCCGACGGTCCCTCCGCCAACGGTCAGTCCTCGCAGGAGGAGGAGATCGTCGACGCCGAGATCGTGGACGAGGCTGAGAAGAAGTGAGCGGATACGGCGCCGATGGCGCGCGTGGCGAAGAGCCGGAGCCGATCATCAAGGACAGCCGCAAGGTCGATCCCATCACGGGCAAGGTCCGCGATTCGGGACCGTTCGGTGGGGCCAGCCCCTTTCCGGGCCGGCACGCCGCGCCCGATCCGGCGGACCCGAACGACGCCGCGCAGCCACTGTCGGTGGATCTGAGCGCCGCCGAACTCGACCTGGCCCGGCAGGAGGCGGCCGAACGGACCGCCGACCTGCAGCGCGTCACGGCCGAGTACGCGAACTACCGCAAGCGGGTGGATCGCGATCGGGAGTCGGTGGTGACGGCGGCGAAGGCCGGCGTCGTGCTGGAGTTGCTCACGGTGCTCGACGACCTGGACCGGGCGCGGACCCACGGCGATCTGGTGGGTTCGTTCGGTGCGGTCGCCGATCGGTTGACCGCGGCGCTCACCAAGCTGGGCCTGGCCAGGCTCGGCGCGGTGGGCGACCACTTCGACCCGGCGGTGCACGAGGCCGTTCAGTTCGAGACCTCCACCGAGGTCTCCGAACCGACGGTGACGGCGGTCTTCCGCAGCGGCTACACGCTGGGCGAGAAGTTGGTCCGGCCGGCGGTGGTCGTGGTCACCGGGCCCGAGCACGAGGCCGCGGCCGCCGCGGACGAGCCGATCGTGGCCGCCGAGGCATTCGGTTCGGCGTCGGCCGGACGGCCGGACTCCGGGGCCGAGAACGTTGACGGGGCCGACCGTCCCGTATGACAACACGCATGTGCAGGCTTGACCGGAGGTGCCCAGGTATGACGACAACAGTGTCGTGCCTGGGCACTCCCGCATAGCAAGGACCAGGTTCACATGAGACTGAAGGGAGGTTCCGGGTGAGCGCCAAGGACTATTACGAGAAGGACTTCTACAAGGAGCTCGGCGTCGCGAAGAATGCGACGAGCGCCGAGATCAAGAAGGCCTATCGGAAGCTCGCCCGGGACCTGCACCCGGACAAGAATCCGGGCAACAAGCGCTCCGAGGACAAGTTCAAGGCGGTTTCCGAGGCCTACGACGTCCTGTCGGACGACGCGAAGCGCAAGGAGTACGACGAGGCCCGCAGCCTGATGTCCTCGGGGGCCTTCCGCGGCTTCCCGGGTGGCGGTGCGGGCGCGGGACCCACATCGGGTGCCGGCGGCTTCGACATGAGCGACATCTTCCGCAATGCCGGCGGTGGCGGTGCCGGCGGTGCCGGTGGTTTCGGCGACCTCTTCGGCGGTCTGTTCAACCGCACCGGCGGCCAGTCCAGTGCCCGCCCGCGGGCCGTGCGGGGCGCCGACCTGGAGACCGAGGTGCGGATTGCCTTCGCCGACGCCGTCACCGGAGTGACGGTGCCGCTGGGCATCACCGAACGGACGACCTGCCCGACCTGCCACGGGGTGGGCGCGAAGCCGGGGACGTCGCCGCGCGACTGCCCGGTGTGCAAGGGCACCGGGCTGACCACGCGGAACCAGGGTTCGTTCGCATTCTCCGAACCCTGCACGAACTGCCACGGGACCGGATCGATCATCGACGATCCGTGCCCGACCTGTCACGGGGAACGGACGGTCGTGCACAACCGCCGGCTGACCACCCGAATCCCGGCAGGCGTGTCGGACGGTCAGCGGATCAAGCTGGCGGGCAAGGGCGAGCCGGGTCCGGGTGGCGGTCCCGCGGGCGATCTGTATGTGGTGGTTCATGTGTCGGGACACGAGTTGTTCGGTCGCAGCGGCGACAACCTCACCCTGTCCGTTCCGGTGACGTTCCCGGAACTGGCGCTGGGCACGACCCTGACCGTGCCGACCCTGACCGGCGCGGTGAGTCTGCGCGTCCCGGCGGGGACGACCAACGGGCGCAAGTTCCGGGTGAAGGGCGCCGGTGTGCAGCGCAAGGACACCGTCGGCGACCTGATCGTCACCGTCGAGATCTCCGTGCCACAAAGGCTTTCCGCCGACGCCAAGGCCGCGCTGGAGGCGTTCGCCAAGGCCCAGGACGGCGATCCGCGAGAGGCGATCAGCCGCGCATTGCGGTCGCGGGACGGCGCATCGGCGGCGGGGGCCGCTCCCGGGAACTCGTCATGACGGGGCCGCGGGGCGGCCGTCCCGGACCGGACGGCACGCCCCCGAGTGGCCGTCCGGGGCTGCTGGTGGACCGGCCGGGGTCAGGCTCCGGTCGGGTCCCACGGCTTCGAGATGGACGCTCCGCTGTTCGTCATCTCGGTGGCCGCCCAACTGGCCGGCATGCACGCACAGACCCTCCGCTCCTACGACCGCGAGGGCCTGGTGTCGCCGGGGCGCACCACCGGCGGTGGTCGGCGCTACTCGCAACGCGACATCGAACTGCTCCGTGAGGTGCAGCGGCTCAGCCAGGACGATGGGGTGAACCGGGCCGGTATCCGGCGGATCATCGAACTCGAGGCGCAGGTCGATGCGCTGCGCGAGCGGCTCGCCGAGATGGTGACGGAGGCCGCGATGCTGCGCGAGGAGTTGCTGGAGGCCAGGATGGACGCCGCGAACGCCGCGGCCAACGCCGTCGCCGGCCTCCGCCGGGATGTGGTGCCGTGGCAGGAGTCGAGCACCGCGTTGGTGGCGTGGCGGCGCCCGCGGCGCGGCTGAGCAGGGCTCGGCGATCGCCGATGCGCTGGCCGGGTTTCACAGGGCCGGCCGCAGCAACCCGAGGTGCTCGACGAACGGCTCGAAATCCCGATCGCTGAACAGCAGCGGATGGCCGTGGCGGATGCAGTAGCTCGCAATGATGACGTCGATGGTCTTGCCAATGGTGACGCCTCTTCGGCGCAGTACTCGAAAGTTCTGCGCGCTCAACAGCGCGATCTCCAGGCCGACCATGGGCAGGATGGTGAGTGCCTGGAGCCGGCTGGCCGCGATGGCGTACTCGTCGTCCCGCCGGAAGCCCTGAAGCACCTCAACCAGCATCAGGTCTCCGACCCCGACGTCGCTGACGCCGAGAACATTGTCCAGCAAGGATGTTTCATCCGACTGGACGCCATTGAAGTAGTCGATCCATACGCTGGAGTCGACGACGATCAAAGGTCGGTCCTGAGCCGGTCCAGATCGCCGGTCCACGTCAGGCGCCCGCGAAGGTCCTTGACCTGCTCCTGCTTGCGGAGGCGTACCAGAGTCCGCAGGCCCAGCTCGACGACCTCGCGTTTGGTGCGCAAACCCGTTACGTCAAGGGCGGAGCGCATCAGTTCGTCGTCGATGTCGATGTTGGTGCGCACGCGAGACCTCCGTGTGTATGGTTTCACTTGAATGTACACATCGAATAGCCGGGTGGGTCGTCGTTGGTACTTGGGCCGCGAGGTTGAATGCATAGTTGCTTCTCACTGAGCCCGAGCCGCCAAACGGGTGATGATTGCCCCGAACCGCTCGAGCCACCGCGGCCCGCAGCCGCAAATTATGCAATGCGCGCACTAGCGCGCCGATTGACCAGCCACCCTGCCTGCGCGGTTCTCATCGGTCAGCTGACGCGCTTGACAAAGCGAATGCAGTGAGGTTGTGTCGGTCATGCTGGACGAACAGCCGCCGGGTACCGAGGCTGCCGCGTGGCCGCGCCTCGTCATTTTCTGTGACGGCCCGGACTCCAACGAACGCCGCGATCGAAGTCACCAGCCTCGGTCCGCGTTCGCATGCCCGGCCACCGTTACGCGGCGACGTAGCGAGCCTCAGGGCGGATGTTCAGAGGACGAGCGAGCATGACGACGACGGATTCCGAACGGGCCACCCCAGCCGGCACGGCGCGCCGGGGGACCACGCGCCCCCAGTTGCCGTCGCAGACCCATCCAGCGGTATCCGCCCTCCGGCGATTTCGAGCTGGGCCATCCCGCACGGTTGATGGGCGGCCGGCGCCGCAGGTCGAGGAAGCGCTGCGATCGCTGCCGTCACACGGCTGGCCGGCCGGCTGGATCGGACGCCGGGACCGGGCCCTGCTGGTGCTCGCGGAGCTGGCCGGGTTGCCGGTCGAGCAGATCGCGGCGGTCGCGGCCGGCGATGTCACGATCGCCGACGGGGCGGCCACGATTCGGGCGCAGGGCGGAACCACCGTGCTCCGCGGTGTCGATGACGATCTGCTGTGCGGGCCGTGTGCGCTGGCGCGTTGGGTGCATGCCTTGGATCTGACGGTGGTGTATCCGGACGGCCGGGTCATTGCCGCGGTGATCGCCCGCGCCGTGCCACTGCGATCGGATTCGCCACACCTGTGTCACAGCAACAACTCGATCACCGAGTTGACCCGGCGGGTAGCGCTTCTCCCGCCGATCGATCAGTGGGGCCATCCGATCCGGGCGGTGCTGCCGAGCATTTCGCTGCCGTCGACCGCCCGAACCGTCGGCTATCGCGTGCCGACCACCGCCGGCGCCGGTAGGGCACCGGCGGATGCCGCCGACAGCGCAATCCGGGTGCGCGGGCTCGAGGTCAGGCTGGCCCAGCTGCTCGATCGTCGTCCTCGGAACTGAGATGGGGCAGACTGGCCGCCGGTTAGCGGGCGGCCGTCCGACCGCTCTTGGCATTGCTGAGCCCGGGTGCACTGCGCCACACCGCTTCACCACTACGGAGATTCACGCTCAGCGAGCCCGCCGGATGCCGTTGCTGGCGAACCCCGGGTGGTGATTGCGCGGTGATCAGAAAGCTCATCACCGTGGCACCGTCGGCGACCGGCCATGGCCCGCGGCTTCCGGTCACGACGCCCGGCCCGACCGAGTGTCTCCGTGATCGTCCGTCGGCGGGCTCCCCGGGTGGGGCAATATCCGGGACGCAGAAGATCATCGACGTGAAAAACAGCGGGGCGAGTGACTTTGGTTGCGGCGCAAGAGATCGCAGGGGCGTGACCAGTCGGTAGTGCAGGAACGCCCGGCGGTATCGCCGGCCGAGTCGAACGGTCCAACCATCGCTGGACAAACCGGAGGCGATAAACCGAAACGGCGGGGCCAAGAGACCACAATCGACGCTGAAGGTAGCCAGTGCGGTCCGTGGCGTTGGCGACTGCGGTGCGACTCGAGCCGGATGTCCGGTCGACCGCCGTTGACGGCCGCGCCGTCTGCGGATCGGCTGATGTCAAGTCCCGCGCCGAACAGCACCGGCAGCGGGCCATCCGAATCCTCGGCAGCCGCCCGGCCCAGTTCGACATCGACGAGTAACGCGACTTCCTCTCGTGTCGGGTGCCAGTTCTCGTAGTAGCCCACGGCCAGTCGCCGAACGAACCCCTGCCGTCGAGCCTCATCCAACGGCAGCAACAGGTCCCAGAAGGGATCAGCGATATTCGCGGGCCCCGGCGCATTTCCCGGTCTTTCCTTCATCATTTCCTTGCCGGCGGAATCGACGATTGATCAGCGGCGGTCGATGTGCTCGGAGCTCATGACCGTTGGCTTTTGGATGCCATCAAGCCTCAGCAGAATCCGGGCGCGAATGACGATTCGAAAGCCGCAGCAACTGCGGCCTCAGGTCCCGGGCGGCTGTTGTATCCAGCTCAGCCAACAGAACTACGTGAACCCGGGCTTTGTCAAGGATTACCCCATCGGACCGGAGTGGGACAGCCCCGACAACAGCCCCTGCACGGACGCGACCACGCTCAGGATGAGCCCTTGTCGCTGGTGGATCGGGCTGCGATCCGTGCGACCCACGTGTCGTTGCGGGCTCGCGGGTAAGCCCCAACGAGCGTCGGGGGTTCTGTGCTGGCGGTCTGGGCGGCGGCCCCCGATACGAGTTGCCAACGGATGTCCTGGTGACGTCTCATGCCGCAAACCACGATGGGCGGCGAGCAATGCTCGCGGCGTCGCGGCCGGCGAAGGCAGCGACGCCGACCCCGGCCGGCTGTTGAATCAGCATCGTCAGCCAACCGCCGTTCGAGCGTGCAGGTCAAGTACCAATCAGGTGTTTCGGAGAGCCGAATGGCTTGGAGCCGATCGTGACTGTCAGCGGACACCCCGAGGGCGACCCCTACCAACGGGGATGGATGTCGGCCCGCAACCGCTCGTCATACACGTCGCGCACGGCGTCGTCGAAGGCCGCCGGCACCCGCTCGAGCCGACCGACCGCGGCGTTGCCGCGCGCCTGGTCGGGATTGCGGGCGCCGGGAATGACGGCGGTCACCCCCGGCTGGTCGATGATCCAGCGCAACGCGGCCTGCGGCAGCGACCAGCCGTCGGGCAGCGCGCCGGTCAGGTCGGCGACCGCGTCCAGCCCGGTCTGGAAGTCGACCCCGGAGAAGGTTTCGCCGACGTCGAAGGCCTCCCCGCCGCGGTTGTAGGTGCGGTGATCGTCGGCTGCGAAGGTCGTCGTTGACGAATACCGCCCGGAGAGCAGGCCGCTGGCCAGCGGCACCCGGGCGATGATGCCGACCCCCGCCGCTGCGGCCGCGGGCAGCACCTCGTCGAGCGGCTTGAGCCGGAACGCGTTGAGGATGATCTGCACGCTGGCCACTCCGGGTCGGGCGATGGCGGTCAGCGCCTCGGCGCAGGTTTCCACCGAAACGCCGTAGCCGGCCAGGGCGCCCTCGTCGTGCAGCGCGTCGAGCACGTCGAACACCGCGTCGTCGGCGAAGGTCGCCGTCGGTGGGCAGTGCAGCTGTACCAGATCGAGCGTGTCGACCCCGAGATTGCCGCGGGATCGGTCGACCCAGGACCGCAGGTTCGCCTCGGTGAAGGTTTCCGGGGCGAACGGATCGGCACGCCGGCCGATCTTGGTGGCCACCATGATCCGGTCGGCGGCCGGCCCGATCCCCTTGAGGAACTGCCCGATCAACTGTTCGCTGCGGCCGTCGCCGTAGACGTCCGCGGTGTCGAAGAACGTCACGCCGGCGTCGGCGGCCGCCTGCAGGACCGCCAGCGCGTCCTCCTCGCTGACCTCGCCCCAGTCCGCGCCGAGTTGCCAGCAACCCAGCCCGACGACGGACGCCTGGACATGCGCGGCCCCGGAGAGGGCCAGGCGGGGGAAGGTGCGCTGCTCGAGGATCTGCGTTTCGGTCACGGCTGCACGGTACCCAACCGCGCGCCGTTCACCCGACGATGATCACGTGCAGCGTGCGCGGACCGTGCACCCCTTCGACGCGTTCGAGTTCGATGTCACTGGTCGCCGACGGCCCGGCGATCATGGTCAGCGGCGCGGTGGGGTTGAGCACTGCGATGGCCTCGGCGACGGTCTCGACGATCTGCTCGGCGGTCAGGATGACCACGTGCAGGTCCGGGACCAGGGTGATCGCCCGTCGGCCCTGGCCCGGCCCACCGTCCAGGATGATGGTGCCGCTCATCGCGATCGCGACCCTGGCGGTGGTGACCACGGCGTCGATCGCGTCCAGCTCCTGCGGGGTCAGCGCCGCCGGCGCCGAATCGGCGGTCACCCGGCGACCGCCGAGCGCGCAGGCGGCGGCGATCGCCGGCTCCAGGTCGGGCGCGACGACGACAGTGCCCGAATCGGCTCAGCGCGGCGTCGACGGCGCCGGGCAAGTCGGCAACAGTGACCCGGTCGACCAGCGCCTTGTAGTCGACCAGCCGGTCGATCAGCAGCTCGAGACGTGCTCGCTGCCCGGCTCGTTGGCGCCGCGTCTGATGTAGTCGCGCGGGATCGGGGTGGCCGGGCCGTCCTGGGCGAGCGCCGCCCGGATCCTGGTCAGCACGGTGTCGCGGCTCGTCATGAGCGTGCCGCCGTGCTGTCCGACGAACTGTCGGGGTGGCTGTCGGCCCACCAGTCCCGGAAGGTCTGGGCCGGCGGAGCGGGCAGGTCTCGGCTGCCCGTCCAGGCCGACAACGGCGGCGGCAGGTGCCTGATCCGGCCCTTCCGGCCGGCCATCAGCCGGCCGACTCCCAAGCCCTTTTCGGCTGCGGCGAAACGCTTCTCGTCGCTCATCACCCAGGACGCCGCCTTCATCGCGGCGTCCCAGCCGCCGGGGATGGTGCGGCCCGCGATCGCTGTCCACCGCCCGCGCGCGCAGCTCCACCAGCAGGCTGGGGATGTCGATCTTCACCGGGCAGACGTCGTAACAGGCCCCGCACAGCGAGGACGCGTACGGCAGCGAGTTCGACGGGTCGCCGTGGCCCTGCATGCCGGTGAGCTGCGGGGTGAGCACGGCGCCGATCGGCCCCGGGTACACCGACCCGTAGGCGTGGCCGCCGGTGCGGGTGTACACCGGGCACACGTTCAGGCAGGCGGAGCAGCGGATGCAGTGCAGCGCCGCCCGGCCGACCTGGTCGGCCAGCGCGTTGGTGCGGCCGTTGTCCAGCAGGATCAGGTGGAATTCCTGCGGCCCGTCGCCGGGTGTGACGCCGGTCCAGAGCGAGGTGTACGGGTTCATCCGCTCCCCGGTGGAGGAGCGGGGCAGCAACTGCAGGAACACCTCGAGGTCGGTGAACGTGGGCAGCAGCTTCTCGATGCCCATCACGGTGATCAGGGTCTGCGGCAGGGTCAGGCACATCCGGCCGTTGCCCTCGGACTCGACGACGCACAGCGTGCCGGTGTCGGCGATGCCGAAGTTCGCGCCGGACACCGCCACCCTGGCGGTGAGGAACTTGCGCCGCAGGTGCTCCCGGGCCGCCATCGCCAGCCGGCGCGGCTCGTCGGTGAGATCGGCTGGGGCATCGTCCATCTCGGCCAGGAAGATGTCCCGGACCTCGGTCCGGTTGCGGTGGATGGCCGGCACCAGGATGTGCGACGGCTTGTCGTGCGCCAATTGCACGATCAGCTCGGCGAGGTCGGTCTCGACCGCGGCGATGCCCTGCTCCTCGAGGTATTCGTTGAGGCCGATCTCCTGGGTGGCCATCGATTTGACCTTGAGCACCTCGGTGGCGCCGGTGGCCCGGACCAGGTCGGTGACGATCCGGTTGGCCTCGGCCGCGTCGGCGGCCCAGTGCACCACCCCGCCCCTGGCGGTGACGTTCGCCTCGAGCTGTTCCAGCAGTTCCGGGAGCCTGGCCATCACGTCGGTCTTGATCGCGGAACCGGTGTCCCGCAGGGCCTCCCAGTCCGGCATCTCGCCGACGACCAGGGCTCGTTTGGCCTGGATGGTGGACGTCGCGTGCGCCAGGTTGCGGCGGAGCTGCTGGTTGGCCAGCTCGTTATGGGCGGCCTTCGGGAACGACTCGGTGCCGCGCAACGGCGATTCCGGCGGGTGGTGGCCCGTGCCGACGCAGCGGTACCCCCAGGAAGGTCTGCTCATGGCGGCACCCGCTCGTTCCGCTCCCGGAGCGACGCGCCTGCGATGTCGCTGTTTCGCTCCTGCGCTCCGCTCATGCCGGGTTCTCCTTCGTCGACGCCAGGATCGTGGCCAGATGCACGGTGCTGGTGCCGCTGCCCATCCGGCTCAGGCCGCCGCCGATGTGCATCAGGCACGACGAATCACCCGCGCTGCAGACATCGGCCCCGGTGGACAGCACATTGCCGATCTTGTCGGCCAGCATCGCCGACGAGGTGTCGGAATTCTTCAACGCGAACGTGCCGCCGAACCCGCAGCACACGTCGCCCGCCGGCAATTCGACCAGATCGAGACCCTGCACCGACCGCAGCAGCGACAACGGTTTGTCGCCGACCCGCAGCATCCGCAGCGAATGGCAGGTCGGGTGATAGGTCACCCGGTGCGGGTAGTAGGCCCCGACGTCGGTCAGCCCGAGCACGTCGACGAGCAGCTCGGACAGCTCGTAGGTCCTGGCGGCCAGCGTGGTGGCCCGCTCGGCCAGCGCGGTGTCCCCGGCGCGGCGGGCGACCATCGCGTGCTGATGCCGGATCGACCCGACGCACGACCCGGACGGCGCCACCGCGACATCGAAATCCGCCTCGGAGAACACCTCGACGTGGTGCCGGACCACCGGCAGCGCCTCCTTCAGGTACCCGGTGTTGACATGCATCTGCCCGCAGCAGACCTGGGCCGGCGGGAACACCACCTCGTGGCCCAGCCGCTCCAGCAGCGAAACGGTGGCCTTGGCGACGTCCGGGAACAGGGCGTCGCCCAGGCAGGTGGCGATCAGTGCGATGCGCATGAGACTTTCCTGTGCTCGGAGCGGCGGTTGGTCGTTCTCGGGGCGTTACTCGGCGGGAGTTATTCGGCGTCAGGCAAGTGAAACACCTCTGGCAACAGCTCGACGTGTCGATGCACCAGTGCGCTGTCGTCGATCAGTCCTGGTGTGACCCGGATGCCGCAGCAGTGCCTCATCGGGGCTCGTAGCGCCTGGTGCGCACCGCGGCGCGCAACTCGGCCCGCAGCGACCACAGATCGCCGGTGAGCACGCCGTGCGTGCGGGCCTGCACCAGCAGGTTGCCCAGCGCGGTGGCCTCCACCGGGCCGGCGATGACGGTCGTGCCGGCCGCGTCGGCGACCAGTTGGCAGAGCAGCTCGTTCTGCGACCCGCCGCCGACGATGTGAATGACGTCGATCCGCCGGCCGGACAGTCGCGCCGCATCGGCGATCCTGGCGGCGAACGTGTCGGCCAGGCTGTCCAGGATGCAGCGGACGATTCCGGCGGGAGAATCCGGAACCGCGTTCCCGGCCGCGCGCAAGGGCCGCCGGATCCGGGACGGCATGTCGCCGGGCGGCAGGAACGCGGGATCGTCCGGGTCGAATCGCGGACCGCCGGTGGGCAGTTCGCCGGCGGCCGCGCAGCAGATCGGTCAGGTCGGCCGTGCGATGCCCTGGAGCTGCCAGGTGCGGATGGACTCGGACAGCAGCCACAGCCCCATGACGTTGCGCAGGTAGCGGATGGTGCCGTCGACGCCGCGTTCGTTGGTGAAGTTCGCCGCCCGGCTCTCCTCGGTGAGCACCGGGTGCGTCGAGTTCGACGCCGACCAGACCCCAGGTGCCGCAGGAGATGTAGGCGAAGTTCGGGGTGTCGGCCGGGACGCCGACGATCGCGGACGCGGTGTCGTGGGAGCCGACGGTGGTCACCGTCAGTGGCCGGTCCAGGCCGAGTTGCGCGGTGACCGCGGGCGTCAGTTCCCCGACCACCGTGCCGGGCGGCACCACCCGTGGCAGCAGCCCGGTGGGCAGCCCGAGGGTGTCGATCAGCTCGGTGGACCATTGCCCGGTGCGGGCGTCGAGCAGGCCGGTGGTGGAGGCGTTGGTGTCCTCGGTGACCCGTTGCCCGGTGAGCCAGTAGCCGAGCAGGTCCGGGATCAGCAGGGCCTGCACCCCGGGTTCGTGGACCCGCGGGTCGGCGGCGAACTGGTACAGGGTGTTGAACGGCAGGAACTGCAGACCGTTGATGGCGTAGAGCTTTTCGGCCGGGACGGCGGCGTGCACGGTGTCGATCACGGCGGCGGTGCGGTCGTCGCGGTAGTGGTAGGGGTTGCCGAGCAGCGACCCGCGGGCGTCGATCAGGCCGTAGTCCACCGCCCAGGAGTCGATGGCGACGCCCTTGATCTCCGCGGTCCTGCTTGGCGGCGTCCCGCAGGCCGGCCAGGATGTCCTGGTACAGGCCGAGGATGTCCCAGTACAGGCCGTCGGGCAGCGCGACCGGGCCGTTGCGGAACCGGTGGACCTCCGTCATCTCCAGGACGCCGGGGCCGACCCGGCCGAGGATGACCCGGCCGCTGGACGCGCCGAGATCGACGGCCGCGAACGACGCTCGGCCGCTGGTCAGCCGGGTCGCTCATCGCAGGAACGCGGCGGCGACGCCGGAGTCGACGGGGATGTGCAGCCCGGTGGTCTGCGACAGGTCGCCGGCGGTGAGGGCGTAGACGGCGTCGCCGATGTGGTCGGGCAGGACCTCCTTGCCGAGCAGGGTCCGCTTGGCGTAGTACGCGCCGAGGTCTTCTTCCTTGACCCCGTAGACGGCGGCGCGGGAGGCGCCCCAGCCGGCGGCGAAGATCCCGGAGCCGCGGACCACGCCGTCGGGGTTGATGCCGTTGACCCGGACCCCGTGCTGGCCGAGTTCGGCGGCGAGCAGCCGGACCTGGTGGGCCTGGTCGGCCTTGGTGGCGGAGTAGGCGATGTTGTTCGGCCCGGCGAACACGCGATTCTTGCTGGAGATGTAGATGATGTCGCCGCCGAGTTTCTGCTCGATCATCACCCGGGCGGCCTCCCGGGAGACCAGGAAGGAGCCCTTGGCCATCACGTTGTGCTGCAGATCCCAGTCCTTGACGGTGGTCTCCAGCAGCGGCTTGGACAGCGACAGCCCGGCGTTGTTGACCACCAGGTCGACCCCGCCGAACGCCAGGCGCGCCGCGGCGAACATGTCCGCGGCCACCGATTCCTCGTCGGAGACGTCGGCCTGGACCGCGACCGCGACGTCGCGACCCGCCGAGTTCGTCGGCGACGGCCTGCGCGTTGTCCAGGTTCAGGTCGGCGATGACGACGCAGCCGCCCTCGGCGGCGATCCGGGTGGCGATGGCCTTGCCGATCCCGGAGCCGGCGCCGGTGACCAGCGCGACCCGGGTGGCCAGCGCCTTCGGCTTCGGCATCCGCTGCAGCTTGGCCTCCTCCAGCGCCCAGTACTCGATGGCGAACTTCTCCGCCTCGCTGATCGGGGCGTAGGTGGACACGGATTCGGCGCCGCGCATCACGTTGATCGCGTTGACGTAGAACTCGCCGGCGACCCGGGCGGTCTGCTTGTCCTTGCCGAAGGAGAACATCCCGACCCCGGGGACCAGCACGATCGCCGGGTCCGCGCCCCGAATCGCCGGGGACTCGGGGGTGGCGTTGCGGTCGTAGTAGCCCTGGTAATCGGCGCGGTAGGCCTCGTGCAGCTCCGGCAGCCGGGCCAGGATCTCCTCCACCGACGCGGTCGCGGGCAGGTCGACCACCAGCGGCTTCACCTTGGTCCGCAGGAAATGGTCCGGGCAGGACGTGCCCAGCTCGGCCAGCGCGGTCAGCTTCTCCCGGGACAGGAATTCCAGCACCACGTCGGAGTCGGTGAAGTGCCCGACCTGCGGCCGGTCCGCGGAGGCGATGCCCCGGATCGTCGGGGCCAGCGCGGCGGCCTTGGCCCGCCGCTCCGCCTCCGGCAGGGCCTCGAACCCGGGCACGACCGGGCCGAACGGTTCGGCGGTGCCGTTGTCGGCGAGGAACTGCTCGGCGGTGCGGATGATCTCCAGCGAATTCGTCTCCGCCTCCTGCGACGTGTCGCCCCAGGCGGTGATGCCGTGCCCGCCGAGGATGCAGCCGATGGCCTGCGGGTTCGCGGCCTTGATCGCCGCGATGTCCAGGCCGAGCTGGAAGCCGGGGCGCCGCCACGGCACCCACACCACCCGGTCACCGAACGCCTTGCGGGTCAGCTCCTCCCCGTCGACCGCGGTGGCCAGCGCGATCCCGGAATCCGGGTGCAGATGGTCGACATGCGCGGCGTCGACCAGGCCGTGCATGGCGGTGTCGATCGACGGTGCGGCGCCGCCCTTGCCGTGCAGGCAGTAGTCGAACGCCGCGACCATCTCGTCCTCCCGGTCCACCCCCGGGTACACGTCACCAGCGACCGCAGCCGGTCCAGCCGCAGCACGGCCAGGTTCTTGGCCGGTCAGGGTGCCGAGGTCGCCGCCGGAGCCCTTGACCCACAACAACTCCACCGGAGTCCCGGTCACCGGATCGATCTCGGTGCCCTTCGCGGAGGTGTTCCCGCCGGCGTAGTTGGTGTTCCGCGGGTCGGCGCCCAGCCGGTTGGACCGGGCGATCAGATCGCTGCGCGGTGCGGGTTGGTCTCGCTCATCGAAAGTCATCTCCAGAGTGTCGAAAAGGGGTCGGTGAAATCGGGGTCGGGCAACGTCGGTGGTGAAAGCCGTGCGGTGCAGGTGCGGGGACGGGGTCGCGGAGGCGTGCTGCGGGTCAGGCGCCCCAGCTGGCCTGGGTGCCGCCGACCCGGTCGGCGGCGACCTTCGCGGCGTACCCGGACTCGGCGAACGCCCGCAGCGGATCCCGCGGCAGGCCGAGGTTCTCCCGCCGGTCGGCCAGGATGCCGCGGACGTCGGTCTCGTAGGCGTCCATCAGCACCCCGTGCGCACCGAGGATGTCGCCGGCCTGCTGCGCGGCCTGCAGCGCGTCCTGGTCGACCAGCAACGCCTTCGCGGTGGCGGCCTGCACGTTCATCACCGACCGGATCTGCCCGGGGATCTTCTCCTCGATGTTGTGGCACTGGTCGAGCATGAAGTTCACCCCGGAACCCGGCAGGTGCGCCTTGGCCTCGACGATCTCGAACATGATCCGGAACAACTGGAACGGATCGGCCGACCCGACGATCAGGTCGTCGTCGGCGTTGTACCGGGAATTGAAATCGAACGCACCCAAGCGGTCCTGCCGGACCAGCTGCATCACGATGAACTCGATGTTCGTGGACTGCGCGTGGTGCCCGGTGTCCAGGATGACCTTCGCCCGCTCGCCCAGCGCCATGCAGTGCAGCAGCGAGGTGCCCCAGTCCGGGACGTCCATCGTGTAGAAGTACGGCTCGAAGATCTTGTACTCCAACAACAATCGCTGGTCGTCGTCCATCGCCGCGTAGATCTCCGCCAACGATTCGGCCAGCCGGTCCTGCCGGCCGCCCAGCGAATCCTGCCCGGCGTAATTCGGTGCCGTCCGGCAGCCAGATCTTCAGATCCTTCGACCCGGTCGCCCGCATCACGTCCAGGCACTCCAGGTGGTGCGCGATGGCCTTCGCCCGGATCTTCGGGTCCTTGTTCGTCAGCGACCCGAACCGGTAGTCGTCGTCCTGGAACAGGTTCGAGTTCACCGACCCGATCGACACCCCGAGTTCCTTGGCGTGGGCGGTCAGCGCGCCGTAGTCGTCGACCTTGTCCCACGGGATGTGGATCGACACCTTCGGCGCCAACCCGGTCACCGCGTTCACCTGCGCGGCGTCGGCGATCTTCTCCCACGGATCCCGCGGGGTCCCCGGGGTGGTGAACACCTTGAACCGGGTGCCCGAGTTCCCGTACGCCCAGCTCGGCACCTCGATGCCGAAGTCGTCGAGATCGGACAGGGCAGCGTGAGTGTCGGTCATGGGTGGGACGTCCTCGTCTCGTTGGATGCGACTAACGGGCTGTTCGGTAAGTATCTATTGCAACGTTTCAGTTGTCAACCCGTGAACCTGTGTCGAAGTGGTGATGCTACTCGGGCTGAACTGGGCTAACTACGATACCGCAGCCCGACGGCGCGCCACTAAAACGACTCATAGCCGAGACGCTCACCGACGGACGTCGGATGCACCGTCGAGGGCGGAATCGTTGCTCCAATCCAGCGTGCCCTCCCAGTCCCCGGGTACCGCGCAGACGAGGGCGCCCATCTTGGCCCCGCTCATCAGGCACGTTTCGATGGGTTCTTTGTTGGCGAGTTCGGCCAGGAACCCGCCGACGAACGCGTCTCCGGCGCCGACCGGGTCGACCGGGTCGATGGGGACGATGGGGTGGGTGTAGATAGTTCCGTCCGCGAGCGCCAAGGCGCCCAGGGAGCCGAGTTTGATGACGGCGATGCGTGGCCCCAGTTCGCAGACCTGTTGTGCGAGCTGGGCGGCGGCCTGCCATGGGTCGTCGACGTTGGCGGTGTCGAGGCTGCCGGAGAGCAGGAGCGCGGCTTCTTCGGGCCCGGCGAAGACGATGTCGGCCGCACTGGCGAGTTCCCGGAGAACCGGGGTGGCGGCGGCCGGCGGCCAGAGCGTTGCCCGGTAGTTGACGTCAAAGGAGATCGTGGCCCCTCCGCGACGGGCCACCGTGATGGCGTGCTGCAGCGCGGCCCGGGCGGTGTCACCCAGTGCCGCGGTGATGCCGGTCAGATGAACGATGTCCGCAGCTGCGATGACGTCCTGATCCAGGTCGTCGGGTTCGAGTCGCGACCCGGCGCTGTGTTTGCGGTAATACCGCACATGGGTGGGCTTGCCGCGTCGGTGTTCCTTGACCATCAAGCCGGTGGGTGCCTCCGGGTCTCGAGGCGCGTGGACGTTGACTCCTTGCCCGCGAAGCTCACGCACCACCAGGCTGCCGAGATCGTCATCGCCGAGTCGGCCGATCCAGGTCGTCGACGCACCCAGCCGGGCGGCGGCGATCGCGACGTTCGATTCCGCCCCGCCGATGGTGAGCGACGGGGCCGAGCCGGGTCGGAGCAGGCAATGGTCGGGGGTGCCAAGTAGTGCCATGGTCTCTCCGATGGTGACAATGCTGGGCACGCTTGGCTCCTCGATGCTCGGGCGGCCGTCGGGCGGTCGCGATGGGAATCCTGCGAAACGCGGCATGATCCCGCTGCAGGGGTGGCTATCTCACCGGCGTGCTACTCACCGCAGGGCGAATTCACCGCAACAAGACCGCGGGCGCGGCGTCCATGTCGTCGAACGACTGGTTCTCGCCGGCCATCGCCCAGACGAACGAGTAGTTCGCGGTGCCGACGCCGGAGTGGATCGACCAGGACGGTGAGATGACCGCCTGCCGGTCGGCCACCACCAGGTGGCGGGTCTCGGTGGGTTCGCCGAGCAGGTGAATCACCCTGGCATCGGTCGGGTACATCGAAGTACAGGTAGCACTCGGTGCGCCGGTCGTGGGTGTGCGCGGGCATCGTGTTCCACATCGACCCGGGGTGCAGCTCGGTGACGCCCATCATGACCTGGCAGGAGCGGATCCCCTTCGGGTGGATGTACTGGTTCAGCGTCCGACGATTGCTCGTCAGCTGGTCACCCAGCTCGAGAGCGTTGCCCTCCCCCTTGAGCACCAACTGCGTCGGGGTAGGTGGTGTGCGCGGGCGCGCTGAAGAAGTAGAACTGTGCGCCGGGGGCGTCCTCGCGTTCGTCGCTGCCCGCGAAGACCACGTCCCGGGTGCCGCGACCGACGTACAGGCAGGCGCCGTTCGGCAGGGTGTAGGTCTCGCCGTCGGCGGTGACCGTGCCGGTGCCGCCGACGTTCACGATTCCTACCTCACGGTTTTCCAGGAAGAAGTCTGCGCGCAACTCGTCGTAGGTGGGCAGGAGCAGCGGTTCGCCCACGGGCGCTGCGCCGCCGAGCACGACCCGGTCGTGATGGGTATAGCAGGCGGTGACTTCGCCTGGGGTGAAGAGGTTCTCGACGAGGTATTGCGCGCGCAGGTCGGCGGTGTCGAAGGTGGGGAGCTGTTGCGGGCTGGTGGCGTAACGCTGTTCCATGGGGGTCTCCGGTTGACGATGATCGGTGGTGTGTGCGGTTGGTGGGCGGAGTTGGTCAGCGGACCAGCCAGCCACCGTCGACGGGGATGATCGCGCCGTTGAGGTAGTTCGAGGCCGGTGAGGCCAGGAACACGAACGGGCCTTCCATATCCGCTGGGGTGCCCCAGCGGCCGGCCGGGATGCGGTCCAGAATGGCCTTCTCCCGGGCCTCGTCGGCGCGGATCTGTGCGGTGTTGTCGGTCGCCATGTATCCGGGGGCGATGGCGTTGACGTTGACGCCGTGGGCGGCCAGCTCGTTGGCGAAGGCCTTCGTGAGTCCGGCGACCGCGTGCTTGCTCGCCGCATACCCGGGGACGAGAACCCCGCCCTGGAACGAGAGCATCGAGGCGATGTTGATGATCTTTCCGCTGCCCTGGGCCACGAAGCGTTTGGCGGCGGCCCGCGACAGGTGGAAGACGGCGTCCAGGTTGATCGCCAGCACGTCGTCCCAGTCCGATGCCGGATGTTCCAGCAGCGGTGCGCGCCGGATGATCCCCGCGTTGTTGACCAGGATGTCGACGCGCCCGAGCGTGTCCACCACGGACTGGACCGCATCATCGAGCTGCGCGGGGGTCGCCTTGATCAGGTCGAGCTCGATGGCATGCACCCGGCGGTCGAGGTCCTTGATCCGCTGCGCGGTGTCTTTCGCCGCGCTCCGGTCGATGAGCGCGAGGTCGGCTCCCGCCTCCGCCAGGGCGATCGCCGCGCTCTGCCCCAACCCGCGGGACGAACCGGTGACAACGGCAACCTTGCCGTCGAGGCGAAATGATTCGAGAATCACTGACTTTCTCCTTTAGTAATAGGTGCGGCAGTACTCGGCCAGGCACAGGATCGCCATGGCCTGCCCGTACGGCATGGATGTCAGCGGGATTTCCCGGTAGAAGTCCAGGTCCGATCCCATGCCGGTGCCGAACGAGACCTGCTGCAGCTCACCATCATCGGAGACGTTGGCGACGATCGCCCTGACTGCCTTTTCCGCCGCCTCGGCGTAATGGGAATCGAGATAGCCCTTTCGGACCGCCTTGAGAATTCCGTAGGCGATCCCGGCCGTTGCCGAGGCTTCCAGGTACGACGTCGGGTCGTCGAGCAGCGTGTGCCACAAACCCGACTCGTCCTGCAGCTGCTCGAGCGCCGCCACCTGGGAGTCCAGCACCTCGATCAGGTACCGGCGCACCGGATCGTCCGCAGGCAGGTCAACGAGCTCGAGGAAGTCGGGGATCACCATGGTCAGCCACGAATTCCCGCGGGCCCACCGAGCCTTCGCGAAGTTATGGTGACCATCGAAGTTCCACCCGTGGAACCACAGCCCGGTCTCGCGGTCCATCAGGTAGGTGACGTGGGTGAGGAACTGGAACGTCGCTTCGCGCACGTACTGCGGCCGGTCCAGCACCAGGCCGATCTTGGTCAGCGGCAGAACCGTCATCATGAGGGTGTCGTCCCACAGTTGGTGGTGATTCTCCTCGGCCAGCGTGACGTGCTGCATGCCGCCGTGCGGTGTCCGCGGCATGTGCCGCATGGCCCACTCTGCCCAGGCGTCCAGCCACGGCACCATGGTGCGGTCGCCGGTTTCCTCGTAGCGGCAGGCCAGGGTGAGGAACGGGGCCATCGTGTTCACGTTCTTTGTGGTGCCCTCGGCCTGACGGGCGGCGAACCAGGAATCAATGATGTCGCGCATCGCCGGGTCGCCGGTCTGGTTGTAGTACTGCCAGATCCCGTAGAGACCGACACCGTGGGTCCATTCCCAGCCCGCCCAACCCTTGGTGTCGATGACCCGGCCGTCGTCCAGCCGGAGCAGGAACTCCCCGGTGGTGTCCTCGATCGTGACCAGGTTGGTGGTCAGGCGCCCGATGAGGTCACGGATGTCAGTCTTCGAGATGAACCGTTCCGGGGCCCGGAGCAGCGGGCTGTGCTTCACCGGCCACACCTTCGGTGCGACTGTCGTGTCAGCAGTCATCGATCTTCCTTGATCTTGTCGGTCCAGGTCAGCCGCGTTATGGAGTGGACTGGTCTTGGCGAATAATCCGAATATTGAAAAGCACCGTGTTGGATCTTGGAACTCAGGCTGGGTTCGTCCCCGCCCCCGGGTCGACCGGAAGACCCGCGGCGCGGAGTTGGTCGTTCAGATTGAACACCTCGGGGACGTAGGTGAACCCGTCATCGGGGTTGCCCGCGCCGGCGAACAGTTCGGCCATCTCGGCCTGCCACCGGGTGTTGATGTCGGTCGCGGCCATCCGCGCCTGTGCCAGGTCCTTGTCGTCGGCCTCGAAATAGCCGATCAGCAGGCCGGTCTCGGCCAAGAACAGAGAGTAGTTGCGCCAGCCCGCGTCTCGCAGTGCCGTCAACATCTCCGGCCAGACCGCGGCGTGCCGCTCGCGGTACCGGTCCAGGTGCCGGGGATCGACCCGAGAACTGAAGCAGTAGCGCGTCATTGCAGCCTCCGGATACTTGATCACTCACGGTGTGGTGATTGGTGAATCAGTGCTGGCCGAGTACTCGAGGATCGGGTCCCGCTTGCCGAGGTCGGCAAGCGCGGTGCCCATGGTCTCCGGGGTGAAGAAGGCGGCGGCCGCGGCGACCAGTGCGATGGCGAAGGTGACCGATCCGACCACCAGTGGCACGTTCGTCGACCCGGGCGGGGCGATGGCCGTGAAGAGGGTCGGGAACAGGGAGGCGATCGCCAGGCCGACGTTCTGCGACACCGCGAACCCGGTGACCCGCATCCGCATCGGGAACTGCTCCTGGAAGAAGGTCGCGAAGGTGGCGTTCCACATCTGGAACAGCAGGCCCTGGACCAGGATGACCATCAGAATGACCAGGAGCAGGTTCTTCTGCTCGATCGTGTACAGGTAGAGGCCGGCCAGCAAGCCGCCCGCAAGTCCGCCGAAGATCATCAGTGAACGGCGACCGATCCGGTCCGAGAGCGCACCGAAGAGCGGGATGGTCATCACCGCAACGATATTGGCGGTCAGCGTCACCCAGAGCATGTCGCTGGTGGTGAAGCCGATCCCATAACCCTTTGCGGTTCCGTAGGAAATACCGAAGACGAGCGTCGCAGAGCCGATGACGTTGGTGAAGGTCATCAGAATGCACTTGACGGTGCCCCACGGGTGGGTGCGGAGCAGGTCGATCAGGGGCAGCTTGCGCTTGGCGGCCGTCTCCGCCTGGGCGGCGAAGGCCGGCGGCTCGGTCACCCGGCGGCGGATGATGTAGCCGGCCAGGATGACCACTGCGCTGAGCAAGAACGGGATCCGCCAGCCCCAGGTCTGGAACGCATCGGCGGGCAGGAACGCGGCTAGCGGAAGCAGCGCGGCGGTGGCCAGGATCGAGCCGGCCTGGGTGCCCTGGAGACTGAAGCTTGCGAAGAAGCCGCGTCTGGCGTCCGGGGAATGCTCCACGATCATGGCGCTGGCACCGCCGAGCTCGCCCGCAACCGCGAAGCCCTGGACCACCCGGAGCACGACGAGCAGAATCGGCGCGAGGGCGCCGACTTGCGCGTAGGTGGGCAGGCACCCGACCAGGAATGTCGAGATGCCCATCAGGAACATTGCGAAGACCAGGACGTTCTTGCGGCCGTGCCGGTCACCGTACGCACCCAGAACGACCGCGCCGATGGGTCGAGCGAAATACCCGACGGCGTAGGTGGCGAGCGAACCAATGAGGGCGAGGGTCGCGTTGCCCGAGGGGAAGAACACCGTTGGGAACACGAGGGCCGCGGACGTGGAGTACAAGGCGAAGTCGTAATACTCAAGTGCGCTGCCGATCCAACCGCTCAGCGCGGCCTTTTTCGGGTCGCGGTGCCCGACTTCCTGTCCGGGAACTGATGCTGTGCTCATGGGCACGTCTCCTTCGTCGACGGTGACTGAGGCCGGGGATTGGCCGTTCGGGATGAGGCAAGTCGCTATGTGGTCGACCTTGGCTGGGCTGCTGGGGCGGAGGCCAGCCGGTCATGAGTAACGATAATTGATCGTTTCAATCCCGTCAAGCATGCGCATTCCGAAATCTTGAGCGGAACAGATGCAGTCGAGGCTCCGGGTCCTAGCTGGGACGACGATCGAATGGGCAGTGCTGGCGCACCGTTCGCCAGCAGGCTCCATGTTGAAACCATCAAGCGCGCGCGTTCAGCCATCATGTTCGGCCACTCGGCCACTCGGCGACGCCGGGAGCCGCAGCGGGTCACGTTCGTGGCCGAGGTGCGTCAACAGCAGTCGACGGCAGGGACGCGCCGCCCTGCTGGCCTTCCTTGATTGACGACCCCGCATTGGGTCACCTCGGAACGCATCAGCGCCGGCGTGTGCCACCCGGCGGGGGAATGGGAGTTCGCCGACGACGGAGTTTGTCTATCGAACGACCGCCTAGGGATCGGGCACCGGCTCGTGCCACGGGCCAGTAGGCCGTCGCTATCAGTATGTTCCCCGAGAGCACGGACGCAAGAGGAGGTTTCGATGGCGGCGGCAGCCAGGTCCGAAGACGGGCAACCGTGACGAAGGTGGCGCGGGAGGCGGGCGTGTCACGGCTGACCGTCTACTACATCCTCATGACAGGCCCGACCCGAAATTTCCGTAGGTAAGCCGGAAGAAGGTGCGGGACGCCGCCACGACGCTCGGCGCGAGGAGGTGGAAAGTCAGGGGCGCAAAGTGGTCGCGAGGCGGACCGCCTGCCCGACCAGCTCGGCGACGCGCTCGGTGTCACCGAGCGCGTCGCGTGGCACCATCCAGGAGCCGCCGACCGCCCGCACCGCGGGCACGGCGAAGTAGTCAGCCAGGTTGTTCGGGCCGATGCCGCCCGTTGGCATGAACCCAACCCCGGTGAACGGCGCCGCCAGTGCCCGGACGGCCGCCACCCCGCCGGAGCTCTCCGCCGGGAAGAACTTGACGGTGGTCAGGCCCAACTCGAGGGCGGCTTGGACCTCGGTAGCGGTCACCGCGCCCGGCAGCGGAAGCACGCCGTGTTCCAGGCAACGCTCGACGACCGCGCGCGACAGACCGGGGGACACGATGTACTCCGCGCCGGCCGCCACGGCCTGGTCAACCTGCGTCGCGGTCAGCACCGTACCCGCGCCGACCAGGAGGTCTCCGCGACCCGCGAGCCGGCGCAACGACTCGAGGCCGGCCGCCGTACGGAAGGTGACCTCTGCTACCGGCAGGCCACCCGCGACGAGCGCGTCGCCCAGGGAGTCGGCCGTTCCCGCGTCGTCGATCACGACGACCGGTACGAGCAGGTGACCGGCGAGCTGCGCCAAGAGCGCGGGATCCTGTACCGCCGAGGACATGAGAGCTCAACTCCGTTCCAGTTTGAAACGTTCTAGGCAACGAAATTTAGCAGGACCGCCAACGGGCAGTCAAGAGCGCGCTGCCGATCCGGAAGTACCCCGAATACGCGGCAGATACGGCCGGTTCTGCCAAGTCGTCGCGGATCCGAGCCGGGCATGACGAGTGAAATTGACCGTTTCAACGGCGCGTTGCTACCCTGTCCACAGGTCCTACAGGAGGTGCGCATGGGCAAGCGGCCATCGGTCAGCATGAAGGATGTCGCTGCGTTGGCCCAGGTATCAATCGGGACCATCTCCAACGTGCTGAACAAGCCTGACCTTGTCGCTCCAGACACCCGTCGACGGGTCCAGGAAGCGATCGACAAGCTGGGCTGGGTCCGCAACGAATCGGCCCGGCAACTCCGGGCCGGACACAGCGCCTCGATCGGGCTCGTCGTCATGGACATCGCCAACCCGTTCTTCAGCGACTTGGCGCGCGGTGTCGGCGAAGTCGCAACCGCGGCCGGTTACTCGGTGCTGCTGTCGGACAGCGCGCACGACCCGGCCCGCGAGCGAGCTGCGCTCGAGCTGTTCCAGCAGCTCCGGGTGCGAGGGGTGATCCTCGCCCCGATCTCCAACAGCCCCGACGCGGAGCTCGGCCGGCGGCTGGACATGCCTGTCGTGCTGGCCGACCGGTTCGCCGCCTACAACGACGCCTGCACCGTGTCCGTCGACGACTTCGCCGGCGGCCAACTCGCGGTCAAGCACCTGCTCGAACGTGGGCACCGACGGATCGCCGCGGTCGGCGGCACCGCCAACATCGCGCAGGTCCGTGAGCGGCGCGACGGCGCGAGCCGAGCAATGCTGCTCGGCGATCCGGAGGCCACGCTGTTGACCCTCTCCACGGAGCGGCTGGACATCGAAGCCGGACGAACCGCCGCCCGCGACATCGTGGCAATGCCCGAGGACGAACGTCCGACGGGGGTATTCGCCTTGAACGACCTGGTCGCGATCGGTCTACTCCAGGGTCTGGTCACCAACAGGATCGCCGTCCCGGACGAGATCAGCATCGTCGGCTACGACGACATCGAGTTCGCCGCCGCGGCGGCCGTGCCGCTGTCCAGTGTCAGTCAGCCCCGCGTCGAACTTGGCCGCCGAGCCGCCGCACTGCTGCTCAGCGAGATTCAGGCACTGGACAGTGGAGAACCACACCAGCACATCCAGGAACGTTTTACCCCTGCCCTGGTGGTGCGCTCTTCATCCATGGATGAGCGCATCGTCGCGACGTCCTAGCCGAACACACCTTCAGGCTGGGCAAGGCCACTGAACTGCGCACCGCGGCTCCAGCTCAGATCTCATCGGCGCCTTTCGCGTACCGCCGCATGGCCGCCGCGGCCTCGGTGAGGAATCGGGTAACCGCGGCCGCCTCGGCCTCGTTCAGCCGCGCGGCGGCGGCATCGATGTCCGCCAGCAGTGGGGCCAGCGCGGAGAGCACCTGCTGCTCGGAATGCTCGCTGGGCACCAGCGCCACCCGCCGGCGGTCGTCGGGCCTCGGCTCGCGCCGCACGTGGCCGGACTGCTCGAGCCGATCCACCAGGGCCGTCGCGCTGGCGCTGCGAATGCCCAGCCGGTGGCCGAGTTCGACCGGTCCCAGCGGCTGCTCGGCGGAGGAGAGGTGCTCCAGCGCGGCGATGTCGGTGATCCCGATTCCGAGTCTGCGGGCGAGTTCCTGGTTGGCCTCGACGCTCGCTTGCTGTACCAGCCGCAGCGCCCGCGCGGGTGCGCTGCGGCGCCGACTGTTGTCGCCCGATGTGGAGGTACCGCTGTCCGTGGTTCGCGTTTCGGCGGGTTGCATTTCGTCGTCCACGGTGTGATGCTAGCGAACTAGTAGCTAGGTTATCGAGCTACTAGTTCAGCGTAAGCATCCGTGGAGAGGCATCGGCATGGCTCGGCACGCAACGACCCCATCAGCCGGAAATCCGTCGGCACCACATCCATCCGGGCGGCGACCCCGGGGAGCATTGGTCTTCCTCGGCCTGGCCACCACCCTGGCCATCATCGACGCGACGATCGTCAACGTCGCGCTGCCGTCGATCAGCGCCGACATCGGGCTGACGCTCACCGCCGGGGAATGGGTGGTCTCCGGATACGGACTGACGCTGGCCTCGCTGTTGATCAGCTTCGGCCGGCTGGCCGACCGGCTGGGCCAGCGCCGGGTGCTGATCGCCGGGGTGATCGCCTTCGCGGCAACCTCGCCTGCTGTGTGCGCTGGCGCCGAACAGCGCGGTGTTGATCGTCGGCCGGTTGCTGCAGGGCGCGGCGGCGGCCGCCGTGCTGCCAACGGTGCAGAGCCTGATCAACTCGCTGTTCCGCGGGCCCGCCCTGGTCGACGGCGTTCGCCGTGTACGGAGCCACCATCGGCACGGCGGCCGCGCTCGGGCCGTTGATCGGATCGGCGCTGGTGGACTGGTTCGGCTGGCCGGCGGCGTTCCTGATCAACCTCCCGCTGGCCGCGGTCGTCGTGATCGGCGTGCTGCGGACGGTGCCCGCGATCCCCGGCCGCGGCGGTGGCGAAGGCGCCGATCCCGATCGGCCAGCTGTTGCTGCTGGTCGGGCTGGCCGGACTGGTCTACGGGCTGGTCGAGGCCCCGCGGGCCGGCTGGTTCTCGCCGACCGCCGACGCCACCCTCGGTCCCGATCGCCTGGGGAATCGATGCCCCGGTCAGCATCGGATTCGCCTCGCTGCTGATCGGCGTCGTGGTGCTGGTGATCTTCGTCGTGGTGGAGCGCGTCCGCGGTGCGGCCGGAAAGCCGACACTGGTCGACCTGACCCTCTTCTCGATCCCGTCCTTCTCCAGCGGCAGCCTCGCGGTGCTGGTGGTGGCCCTGGGCGAGTTCGGCATCCTGTTCCTGCTGCCGCTGTATCTGCAGGTCGGACGCGGACTGTCGCCGCTGCAGGCCCAGTTGGTGGTCCTGCCGACCGCGCTCGGCTCGTTCATCTCCGCACCGCTCACCGCCACCCGCAAGACCGTGCCTGCTCGGACCTGGGTGCTGTTCGGGCTCGCGCTCGAGGTGGTCGGCCTCGTCCTGCTGGCGGTGGCGATCAGCCCGGCGGCCTCGGTGTTGTGGATGGCGCTGACCGCTGCTGGTCTACGGCACCGGCGTGGGCTTTGCGATCAGCCAGCTGACCGGCGCCACCCTGCTCGAAGTCCCGATGAAGCGGATCGGGCAGGCCAGCGGCCTGTCCAGCACGGCCCGCCAGCTGGGTTCGGCCGTCGGGGTTGCGGTGCTGACGGCGATCCTGAGCGGGGTGCTGGGTGCGACGCTCGGCGACCGGTTGGCCACGTCCGTCCCGGAGATTCCGGCGGCGGAGCGGGTGGCCGTCGCCGAGGCGATCGCCAGCAGTCCGGCCGACCCGGGCGGCAGCGGGGTGTTCGCGACGCCTGCCGCCGTCCAGCCTGGCCGGCGTGCAGGAGGCGACCGAATCCAGCCTGGCACTGGGTGTGCGGATCGCGGCCCTGGCCGCGGCCGTGCCGATCGCCGGGGCCTGGTTCCTGGCGCGACGATTGCCCACCACGCGGCCGGGTGCTGCGGGCATCGTCGCCGCGTCCGGCGACGGTCCACCACCTGGCCAAGGAAGCCCGTCACGAGCGACCGCTCTGACCGACGCGATATGCCGATAGGGTCCAAGACGTTCCCGGCAGCTGCAACAGTCCGGCTGTCATGGCCCTCGAGGAGCAACGCGAATGGTCACAGGTCAGGCCCAGTCCAATGCGCTCGGTGATGCGGCGGCACGGAATCTCGCCGATGTCACCAAGACCGTGCCGCAGATGGCGACGATCACCCCGCGGTGGCTGGTGCACCTGCTGGCCTGGGTTCCGGTCGAGGCCGGCATCTACCGGGTGAACAAGGTCAAGCACCCGGAAGAGGTCGACGTCGTCTGCAGCAACTACGACGAGTCTCCGCTGCCGACCACGTTCGTCGACTACGAGGAGAACCCGCGGGAGTACAACCTCAACTCGGTGTCCACGATCCTGGACGTGCACACCCGGGTCTCCGACCTGTATTCGAAGCCGCACGATCAGATCAAGGAACAGCTGCGGCTGACCATCGAGGCGATCAAGGAGCACCAGGAGGGCGAGCTGATCATCAGCCCGAACTACGGGCTGCTCGCGAACTGTGCTCCCTCGCAACGGATCCCGACCCTGGCCGGTCCGCCGACGCCCGGACGACCTGGACAACCTGATCGCCAAGGTCTGGAAGGAACCGGCCTTCTTCCTGACCCATCCCGACGCCATCGCCGCGTTCGGCAGAGAATGCACCCGGCGCGGCGTGCCGCCACCCACGGTCAGCCTGTTCGGGTCGCAGTTCCTGACCTGGCGCGGCCTGCCGATCATCCCGAGCGACAAGGTGCCGTTGGAGGACGGCAAGACCAAGGTGCTGCTGCTGCGCACCGGCGCGGCCCGGCAGGGCGTCGTCGGGCTGTACCAGCCGGGGCTGGCCGGCGAGCAGGGGCCGGGCCTGTCCGTGCGGTTCATGGGCATCGACCGCAGCGCGATCGCGTCGTACCTGGTGTCGCTGTACTGCTCGCTGGCGGTGCTGACCGACGACGCGCTGGCGGTGCTGGACGACGTCGCGGTCGACAAGTTCCATGACTACGCCCCGACCTACCGCTGACCTGGTGACGTCGCTGCCCGGCGTGCCGGACGCCCCGGAGCTGCCCAGTTGGCTGCCGGACGAGGCCACGCTGAACCGGCTGGCAGGGGAGTTCTTCGCTGCCCTGCCCGGCGTCCGCCGGTTCGCCGGCGCGACCGGCCGGTGCCGCGGCAGACCGCGCCGGCGGCGACCGGCGGAGTCGAGCAGGCACCCAGGGTCGACGTGCCGGCGTCGGCCAACGACGTGCCGCAGGTGCCGGGCTCCGGCGGAGGGGTCGCCCCCGGAGCGACGACCGGCGGCGACCCGCACGGGCGCGCCGACCGGCGGCGCGCCGGGCGTGTCGATCACCGATCCGGTCGCTGCCTCGGGTGTCTCGCCGAGCAGGGCGATTCCCGGACGTCACCGAGGGCTCGCTGCTCGGAGTTCACCGCATTCGGGGTGCCCGGGCGCTACCGTGCCGGAATCGCCGCTGGCCCGGCCTTCGACGGGCTGCAACTGGCGACGCCGGCGAGCTGACGCCGCCGCTGCACGGGCTGGTTGCGCCGTTGCCCGGTGCCGGCGTGCCGGGACTGCCGGCCAGCGACCAGGCGGTGACCGGTGGCGGTGTGCCGGTGCCCTCGATGCCGGACGTCGAGCGCGGCGGCGCCGTTCTCGACGCTCGGCGGGATCGGCACGCCGGGGTTGCCGACGGTGCCAACGGTGCCGGGCGTCACCGGTGCGACGGGTGCCCATGGCAGCGCGGCCGGCGCTCCTGTCGTGCCCGACGGTGTCGGCGGGGTGCCCGCGGTGCCGCCGGGCTTCGAGTCCGACCCGGGCCTACCGGCGGTCGAATCGTTCGGCGTGCCCAGCGTGCCCAGCGATGCCCGAGCCGCCGCTGCCCGGTGCGGGCGTGCCCGGCCTGCCGACCAGCGACCGGGCGGTGACCGGTGGCGGCGCGCCGGTTCCCTCGGTGCCGGACCCGGCCACGCCGTTCCCGACGGGCGACGCGGCCGCCCCATTCCCGACCTCCGGCGTGGCCGCGCCATTCTCGACGGCCGGCGGGATCGACACCCCGTGGATGCCGCCGGTGGCGACGATCCCCGGTGTGACGGGCGCAGTGGGCACCCCCGGCAGCGGCGCGAGTGGCGCGGACCTGCCTGACGGTTTCGGCGGGGTTCCCGCCGTGCCGACCGGTGTGCCGTCCGGCGCAGGGACCGGCTCGGCGTTGCCGTCGGTCGAGTCGTTCGGCGCGCCCAGTGTTCCGCAGCCGCCGGTGGCCATTGCCGGACCCGCCGGCGCCCGTGCCCACCCCGTCGACGCCGTACTACTTCATCGCCGAGACCAGTCCGTACCGCGGCGCCGACGGCGGGCTCGACGCGCTGGTGTCGCAGGCCCTGGGTCCGTTGCTGGTGCAGCCACCCGAGCTCGATCCGTTCGACCGGGGCGGCGGGCGGCCGCAGCGGATCACCCGACCCGGTGCCGGGGCCGTTCACGGAGCAGTTCTACTTCACCGACCGCATCCCGTCGGCTCAAGTGCCGGCCGGTGGCGGGCACAGCACAGGCGCGCCCGCCGGACTGGATCGACATCCGCCCTTCGACGTGCAACTGGTCCGCCGGGATTTCCCGATCCTGGCCGAGCGGGTCAACGGAAAACCGTTGGTGTGGTTGGACAACGCGGCGACCACGCAGAAGCCGCAGGCGGTGCTGGACCGGCTGGCGCATTTCTACCAGCATGAGAATTCCAACATCCACCGGGCCGCGCACGAACTGGCGGCCCGGGCCACCGACGCCTACGAGGGCGCCCGCAAGACGGTGGCCAGGTTCATCGGCGCCGGCTCCGAGAAGGACATCATCTTCGTCCGGGGCGCCACCGAGGCCATCAACCTGGTGGCCAAGAGCTGGGGCAAGGCGAACGTCCACCGCGGTGACGAGATCATCGTCTCGCACCTGGAGCACCACGCGAACATCGTGCCGTGGCAGCAGCTGATCGCCGAGACCGGCGCGAAGCTGCGGGTGATCCCGGTGGACGATTCCGGTCAGTTGATCATGAGCGAATACTCCCGGCTGCTGTCGCGAGAAGACGAAGACTCGTTGCCGTCACGCAGGTGTCGAATGCGCTCGGCACGGTCACGCCGGTCGAGCAGATGGTCGAGATGGGCCACCGGGCCGGTGCCTGCGTGCTGATCGACGGCGCGCAGTCGGTCCCGCACCTGCGGGTGAACATGCAGACGCTGGGCGCGGACTTCTTCGTGTTCTCCGGGCACAAGATCTTCGGCCCGACCGGCATCGGCGTCGTCTACGGGCGGCCGGAGGTGCTGGAGACGATGCCGCCGTGGGAGGGCGGCGGCAACATGATCGCCGACGTCACCTTCGAGAAGACCGTCTACCAGAAGCCGCCCACCCGGTTCGAGGCCGGCACCGGCAACATCGCCGACGCCGTCGGTCTGGGTGCCGCGCTGGACTACGTCAGCCGGCTCGGGCTGGAAACCATCGCCGGCTACGAGCATGCCCTGCTGGAGTACGCGACGCCGCGGATGCAGCGCGGTGCCCGGGCTGCGCCTGATCGGCACCGCGACCAACAAGGCCAGCGTGCTGTCGTTCGTGCTGGACGGGTACCGCACCGAGGAGGTCGGCACGGCGCTGAACCAGGAGGGCATCGCGGTGCGGTCCGGGCACCACTGCGCGCAGCCGATCCTGCGCCGCTTCGGGCTGGAGACGACGGTCCGGCCGTCGCTGGCGTTCTACAACACCTACGACGAGATCGACCTGCTGGTGGCGGTTCTGCATCGGCTCGCCGCCAATCGAGGGGCGCGGTGACGCTGTATTCCTACCGTTGCCAACACTGGGGGGCGTTCGATGACGGCTTCCCGATCGGACCGCGCCGGACAGGGTGGGCCGCCCCGGATGCTCGATCCAGGCGATCGTTGCGCCGCACTCCGCGCCAGAGGGCCTCTGCGGGGGCGCGCTTCGTGCTGGATGGGTGTCTGGCACGGCAGGGTCGCCGCGCGGTAGGCATTGATCGGCCCGGGCGGCGATGGACGAGGGCGTGTGCCCCATGATCAACGTTTCGGGCCTCTCCGTGTCGCGGGGCAACGTGAATGGGCCGCAAACGTTGATCTTGAACTGACGGCAACGGTGTGGGGCTTCGGAGTGCCGGTTACCCGGACCGGTAACTGGGACAAGGGTGTGGCCGCCCACCTCGCGGTGAGCGGCCACACGGTCCTGATCAGGGGTCAGCTCAGCCGACGGAATCCTCGTCCGCTCGGCCCGCGCGGTCGCGGCGGTTCTTCTCGGCCAGCGGGCGATTGGCGATCACCGGGAACTGCCCGGTGAAGCCGGCGCGCTCCTGCGCGATCGCGGTGATCCGCGTCCGGCAGCCGAACCACCCGAGGATCAGCAGCGGAACGATGACGGCGATCGAGCCGACGGTCCAGGTGCCGACCGGGTAGTCGAAACCGACCAGCACCAGCACGCCGGCCAGGAAGACCAGCACCAGGTAGCCGGTGTAGGGGGCACCGAACATCCGGAACGACGGGCGCTGCAGCAGCCCCTTCTTGGCCCAGGACAACAGCTTCAGCTGGCACAGCACGATCGTGGCCCAGCTCCCCAGGATGCCGAGGCACGCGACGTTCAGCACGATCTCGAAGGCGTCCTCGGGCACCACCGCGTTCAGGCCGACGCCGAGCAGGGTGACCACCGCGGTCAGCGCGATACCGCCGTAGGGGACGCCCGCCTTGTTCATCCGGCCGGCGAATTTCGGCGCCGAACCGGCCATCGACATCGAGTGCAGGATCCGGCCGGTGGAGTACAGGCCGGCGTTCAGCGAGGAGAGCGCCGCCGTCAGCACCACCATGTTCATGATCGCGTCGGCGCCGTCGAATCCGATGGAGCCGAAGAACGTCACGAAGGGGCTGACCCCGGCCTGGTAGGCGGAGTACGGCAGCAGCAGGCTCAGCAGCAGCACCGACCCGACGTAGAACACCAGGATCCGGACGACGACGGTGTTGATGGCCTTGGGGATCACCTTCTCCGGGTTCTGCGCCTCACCGGAGGTGGTCCCGATCAACTCGACGCCGGCGTAGGCGAACACGACGCCCTGGATGACGACGATGGCCGGCAGCAGCCCGTTGGGCAGCCAGCCGCCGTTGTCGGCGATCAGGCTGAACCCCACCTGCTGCCCCTCGACCGGCGTCCCGAAGATGACGAAGTAGGTGCCCAGCAGCAGGAAGCTCACCAGCGCGACCACCTTGATCAGCGCGAACCAGAACTCCATCTCGCCGAACACCTTGACCGACACCAGGTTCAGTCCCAGCACCAGCACCAGGGCGGTGAGGGCGAACACCCACTGCGGCACCTGCGCCAGTGGCTCCCAATACTTCTTGAAGAAGTTCATGTACAGCGCCACCGCGGTCACGTCGACGATCGAGGTCATCGCCCAGTTCAGCCAGTACAGCCAACCGGCGGTGAAGGCCGCCTTCTCGCCGAAGAACTCCCGGGCGTAGGACACGAAGGAGCCCGATGACGGGCGGTGCATCACCAGCTCGCCAAGGGCCCGCAGCACCAGGAAGGCGAAGAAGCCGCAGAGCGCGTAGGCGACGACCAGGATCGGGTCCGGCCGAGGCCAGCCGGCCGCCGGCTCCGAGGAACAGGCCCGTGCCGATCGCGCCGCCGATCGCGATCATCTGGATCTGACGAGGCTTGAGCCCCTTGTGGTAGCCCTGCCTCCTCCTCCGAGAACAGTTCCTGCAGATGGGATTCGGTCTGTTCCGGGCTGGGATGGTGGTAGTGCTCGGTGGTGTGGTCGCGGGGCGGATCGCTCGGTTTCAGGGTCATCTGGACACCTTTGTCTAGTGGGAAGAGCGGGAACTGACGGGAGTCGCGCAGCGGAGCAACAAGCCGCTGTGCAAGAAATCAGGAGAGAAGTCCGGGGACGATCTCGACGGTGCCGACCGGTCGCCCGCCGCCCAGCACCGTTCCGACCGCGAGTTCGTTCAGCAGGTCGCGAGCGGCCCGCGCGGGCGCCGAGGCCCAGCGACCGAAGGGCACCGACCAGCACCGGCATCCGGGCCCGATCGCCGCCGTCGGCGATCTGTCAGGGCGATGCTGCGTCCGTCGGGGAGCGCGGCGCAGTGCACGCCGTCGGCGCCACCCTTGACCAGCAGGCCGTCGATCGTCTGCATCAGCCGGGTGTCGTCGACCCCGGTGCCGCCGACCATGTCCGGGTGATCCCGCATGGCGTCGGCCACCAGGCGTCCGGCCGAACCGATCGTCGGCGCTCGCCACCGCGCCGAACCCGCGGGCCAGTGCCACCAACGAGGTCGCGTAGACCGGTGCGCCGCAACCATCGACGCCGACGCCGGCGGGTGCCTCTCCGGTCAGGGTCTCGATCACCGCGCGGATCCGTTGCTGCAGTGGATGATCGACGTCGAGATAGCCCGCGGACGGCCAGGACTGGACCCGGCAGGTGGCCAGCATGGCCGCGTGCTTGCCCGAGCAGTTCATGAAGACCCGCCGCGGTCCGCCGTTCCCACGGATCACCGACCGGTACGCGGCGGGATCACCGGGCAGGGCCGCCGGGCAGCCGAGATCGTCCTCGGTGAAACCGGATCGGCCGAGGATGCCCAGCGTGCGGTGGACGTGCTCGGGCTCGCCGGTGTGGGACGCGGCGGCCAGCGCCAGATCCGCCCCGGCCAACGGCGCGTTCAGCTCCAGCATCGCGATCGCCTGAAAGGGCTTGGCGCAGGATCGATGGAACACCGGGCGGTGCACATCCCCGCGCTGCAGGATCGGCGATCCGTCGCGGTCGAGGATCACCAGCGATCCGTAGTGCGAGTTCTCGTGCGTCCCGGATCGGTAGCTGCGGACCAGTTCCACCGGCCGGAGGTCGGTCAGCAGCCGATCGAGTGTCGCCCTCTCCGCAAGCGAATGACGCAGAGCTGCAGGGCTTGTCGTCATGCCCGGCTGCCGTTGACGATCGCGGCGGGGGAGAGCAGCTCGTCGATCTGGGCCCGGGTGAGCAGGCCGCGGTACTCGACGATCTCGGCGACCCCACGACCGCTGAGCAGCGCCTCCTGCGCCACGTCGGTGGCGTGCTCGTACCCGATCCGCGGGCTGAGCGCGGTGACCAGGCCGATGGAGTTCGCGACCCGCTCGCGGAGCAGTTCGCGGTTGGCGGTGATGCCGTCGATGCACCGCTCGGCCAGCACGGTCGCGGCCGCCGCCAGGTGATCCAGGCTGGCGAACAGCGAGTGCGCGATGATCGGCTCGAAGGCGTTGAGCTGCAACTGCCCGCCCTCGGCGGCCATGGTCACGGTGACGTCATTGCCGATCACCTCGTAGGCGACCTGGTTGACCACCTCCGGGATGACCGGGTTGACCTTGCCCGGCATGATGCTCGACCCCGCCTGCCGGGCCGGCAGGTTGATCTCGTTGAACCCGGCGCGCGGCCCGGACGACAGCAGCCGCAGGTCGTTGCACGTCTTGGACAGCTTCACCGCGACCCGCTTGAGCACTCCGGACAGCTGGACGAAGACCCCGACATCGGAGGTCGCCTCGACCAGATCCAGCGCCGACACCAGGGTGGGGATACCGGTGATCTCCCGCAGGTTTGCGATGGCCCGTGCCCGGTACTCGGGGTGCGCGTTCAGTTCGGTGCCGATCGCGGTGCCGCCCAGGTTCAACTCGTGCAGCAGCAGCCGGGCCTCCCGGAGCCGGGCCCGGTCCTCGTCCAGGGTGATGCCGTAGGCGGCGAACTCCTGGCCGAGCGTCATCGGCACGGCGTCCTGCAGTTGGGTGCGGCCCATCTTGATCACGTCGGCGAACTCGGCGGCCTTGCGCAGGAACGACGCGTGCAGCGTCTCCAGCGCGGCATCGAGCTTGACGATGTAGGCATCGAGGGCGAGATTGACCGCCGTCGGATACACGTCGTTGGTGCTCTGCCCCAGGTTGACGTCCTGCAGGGGGTGCAGGTGCTGGTACTCGCCGCGCTGGTGGCCGAGGTGTTCCAGGGCGCGATTGGCGATGACCTCGTTGGCGTTCATGTTGGTGGAGGTGCCGGCGCCGCCCTGGATCATGTCGACGATGAACTGCTCGTGCAGCCGGCCGGAGCGAATGTCGTTGGTGGCAGCGATGATCGCGTCCGCCTTCGCCGGCTCGAGCGCCCCGATGTCGCGATTGGCCTGCGCGGCAGCCTGTTTCACGGCCGCCAGCGCGTCGATGAAGATCGGGTACATCTGCAGGGTGATTCCGGTGATCGGGAAATTCTCGACGGCCCGGACGGTGTGCACGCCGTAGTAGGCGGCCTGCGGCACCTGAAGATCGCCGAGCAGATCATGCTCGGTGCGGGTGGCTGGTGAGGTGTCGGATCGGCTGTGGTCATGGGCCTTCTCTCGTGAGGGGAGTCAACGGTGTTCGGCGAACCGGATCACCCTGGAACGGTGCTGTCCTGCTGTCCTGCTGTCCGGCTGTCGGACAGGTTGAACCTTAGAGAAGGATGTGAACGGGTGTCAATGAGTCCGTGATGGGGGTCACAGGGACGGCCGGGTTGCCGTCGCACTCCTCGGTTGACGACGCAGAACGGCACGGTCTACGGTCGCGGGCATGAGCTGGTCTGACAGCTGGACTGCTGGACAGCCGGGGTTCACTCGGCTGAGTGCGTCCGAGGCGGTCCTGGCGGACCTGCGCGCCGCGATCGAGAAGGGCGAGCTGGAGGTGGGCGCCCGGCTGCCCTCGGAGGCGGCGATGGCCGGCCGCTACGGGGTGAGTCGCTCCGTCGTCCGGGAGGCGCTTCGCTCCTGCGAGACTCTCGGCCTGACCAAGACCCATACCGGCCGAGGAACCTTCGTCATTGCCGATCGGGTCGCGTCCGACCTCACCATGGGTGACTACTCCAGTCGCGACCTGGACGAGGCCCGTCCGTACCTCGAGGTGCCGGCGGCCGGTCTCGCGGCCGAGCGCAGAACGGCCGAGCAGTGCGCGGAGCTGCAACGGCTCATCGACGTGATGAAAAGGACGAAAGAACCCACGGCCCTGGCGTCGATGGACGCCGATTTTCATGAAGCCGTCGCCCAGGCCAGCGGCAACAAGCTCTTCGTCACCGTCCTGGCGCAGATTCGCGGGGCGCTGGCCCGGCAATCCGAGACCCTGACGGTCATTGCCCGGCGCCGGGACGATTCGAACCGTGAACACCAGGCCATCGTCGATGCCATCGCCGACGGGTCCGCCGAGCGCTCCAAGGCGGCGATGGCCGCGCATCTCGACGCCGTCTCGGCCTCCGTCAGCGGCCTGATGCATCCAGCGCCCGAGTCCGCCGGCGATGCAGTCGGGGTGATCGCCAGCCGGCTACCGGCCGAGTGCGGCGACCAGTTCGCCGTCCTCCACCCGATCCCAGACGTCGGAGAATTCGTCGAACGCACCGTGCGCCATGGCCTGCTCGAAGGCGTGCAGCCTGCCGAAGATGAACCCGGCGACCCCGTCGGTGTCGTCCTCGAGGGCCAGTGACGCCAGCAGGGCGGCGGCGTAACCGGCGTCCTGGAACTCGCCGAGGGTTTCCTGGATCTCCTCCAGTGCGGAGGCGAACACCACGGCGTCCGACCCGAGGGCGCCGATCGCGGCCTCGGTCGCGTACCGCACCGTCTTGGCCGACTTGCGGACATCGTGCACCGCGGCGACGTTCCCGGGATCGGTCAGGGCGACGTCGGCCTGCTCCCGCATGCGATGCCAACTCGCGGCGATCAGCGCCGGCAATTCCGACGACCGCCGTTCGCTGCGCGCGCCGGGAAAGTCTGCGGGTGCGCAACGAGTTCGTCCAGGTCCCGGAGCATCTGCAGGTAGTCGTCGGAGTCGATCAGGGCTCGGGCCTGGCTGCGCGCGGCCGTCAGCCGTGACCCGCAGGCCTCATCGAGCCGGCGCCGGGCCGCCCGCGCATAGTCCTCCGGCTCCTCGCCGAGTTGGTCGATCAGCCGGCGCCGGGCCACCTCGAGATCCCGCGCCGCGCTCAGCGTGGAGCCGAACGAGCGCAGCGCCGCCCGCAGTTCCGCGATGTCGTGGCCCTCGAACAACGGGGAGTACACCGTGAGCATCGCCCGGATCCGCCGGGCGGCGGATCGGGCGTCGTGCAGGGCACCGTCGACGCCCTCCCGGAGCCCGCGATCGGCGGCGATCAGCAGGTCCCGCTGCCGGCCCAACGACGCCAGCACGGCATCGCCGGCGGTCTTGCCGCGCCGGGTCGGCACGGGTCCGACGGCCAGGGCCCGGGCCAGCTTCGAGGTCGACGACGCCTTGCTGGCGCCGGCGGACAGCAGGACGTCGACGGTGGCGGCGAGCTGATCGGTGTTCCCGTCGATGATCTCGGCCTCGAGCTCGCGCCAGTGCGACGGCTTGGCGGCGCCGCTCGAGCAGTGGGGTCGCCGTCACGTGGTCGTCGGCCACCTCGATCATCGTGCAGCCGGCCTCGTCCAGCAGATGCCGGACGGTGCGGTCGTTCACCAGCCTGGCCACCGGGACCAGTTCGCGCCCCCTGGCCGCGCCGCGGACGATCCCGGCCAACTCGGACGGCACGTCGCCGGGCTCCCCGGCGGACAGCGGCAGCCCCACCTCGGTCCGGGCGCCCTGCACCGCAGGGAGCTTCAGATGCCAGCCGGCGTCGGGGCCGCCGGTCCGCCGGCGCAGGGTCATCTTCGACCGCAGCAGATCCAGGTCGGGGGTGTCGTAGTACATGGCGTCGAGGTGGTAGCTCTGCGGATCCGCGGCGCCGGCGATGCCGACCGCGGCCAGCCTGCGCCGCTTGGACAACGACGGCAGTTTCGCGTCGGGAGCGATCTCCAGCTTGGTTTCGATCTCCGCTTGTCGAGTGGCGGCCTGCCGGGTCGCGGCCGGTCGCGCGGACGGAGCGACCGTCGCCGGGCGCCGCCGCATCCGGCTCGGCGGCCGTGGGCGGCGGGCTTCTTGTGACGAGCAGCCATAACGATGTTGGTACCCGCTCCGGGCCGCACTAGCCAACTGGGCCCGCCGCTTCGGGGCAAATAGTGCTCAGCTGTTCATCTCCGGCGATGGTTTTGCCGGACGCAGCTCACCGCGACGCGGGCGGGCCGGTGGAGCCGCGCACCTGCAGCGTCGGCCGGATCAGCTGCTCGGTCGCCTCGGCGGCGGGGTCGGCGATCCGCCGCAGCAGCGCCCGCGCCGCCAACTGGCCGACCTCGGCGCTGGCGTTGTCCACGCTGGTCAGCCACAGATGCCGGATCTGGGCGAGCGAGGTGTTGTCGTACCCGACCAGCGAGACGTCGTGCGGGATCCGCAGGCCCAGTTGCTGCGCCGCCGACATGGCGCCGACGCAGGTGATGTCGTTGACCGCGAAGATGGCCGTCGGCGGGTCCGGCCGGCCCAGCAGCGCGACGGCGCCCCGGTAGCCGCCCTCCTCGGTCATGTCGCAGGGCTCGAGGAGCGCCGAATCCGCGAGGCCGTTCGCCCGCATGGTGGCGAGGTAGCTGCGCCGGCGCAGGTCCGCCACGGCGCCGAGTGATCCGGCCAGGTGGGCGATCCGGCGGTGCCCGAGCCCGATCAGGTGATTCACCGCCAGTTCGGTGCCGATCCAGTCGTCATTGGCCACCACGTCCACCGCGGGCAACGTGATGTCCCGGCTCGCGGCAACCACCGTCGGCACCGTCGCGGCGGCCTCCTCGATGGTCGGCGACGATGCCATGGCGCCGACCAGCACCAGCCCGTCGACCCGCAGTTCGAGGAAACCCTGCAGCAGTGCGTCGTCGGTGCGTCGATCCGAGTCGGCCGTCGGCCAGCAGCGTGCGCAGGCCCTGCTCGTGCAGCACCGACGTCAGGCCGTCCAGGCAGTCGATGAACCAGGGGTTGCGCAGGTCGTTGAGCAGCACGCCGACCATGTTGGTGCGCCGCTCG
Source organism: uncultured Actinomycetota bacterium (assembly GCA_963695045.1). GTDB lineage: Bacteria > Actinomycetota > Actinomycetes > Mycobacteriales > Nakamurellaceae > Nakamurella. Next base: position 1,131,326 of record CAVOFW010000006.1, on the reverse strand, counting down.
GTGAGCTGACGGGCGATGGCGTTGGGCCGGTAGCCCAGCTCGTCGATGGCCCGTTGCACGGCATGGCGTTTGGCGTCGCTGACGTTCGGCGAACCGCGGAGCACCAGCGAGACCAAGGACTTCGAGACCCCGGCGCGGTCGGCGACGGTGCGGATGGTGGCCGGTCGTGGTGCTGCCACGGGCCACCTCCGGATGCCGTGCGCGTTTGGACAGGATTGGACAACTTTATCCTAGGCGCGAGCGTGACGACAGCGACCAGGGTCCTGTGTCATCGCCCGCGGGATCGCGATAGCCTGCTTCAGAGCAGGGACTTTCGTGCCGACAAGGCAGGTTTCTTGCGACGCACTCTTGACAGTCGAAGGCCCGGTTTGGCAAGATGTCTTTACATTGGACCGGTCCACAAGGGATCGGTTGCGACCGGCCAACGAGCGTCCCGCGAAGGACGCTCGCGGAAAGGCATGTCTCGTGATGGTTCAGATCTGCATCAGTGTCGATCACCGGGACTCAGCGATGAGCGCGCCCGACCGTCGAGCCGCTCGGCGTCGCGGTGGCCGGGTTCGGCTGGATGGGCCGGGTGCACACCCAGGCCTACGCCCGGGTGCTGCACCACTTCCCGCAGTTGCCGCTGGCGCCGCGCCTGGTCGCCGTCGCCGACGAGGTGCCGGGCCGGGCCGAGGAGGCCGCGAGCCAGTTCGGCTTCGCCGCGGCCAGCCGGGACTGGCGTGAGCTGGCCACCGACCCCGCCGTGCAGGCGGTCAGCATCGCCGCGCCGAACTTCCTGCACAAGGAGATCGGCGTCGCGATGGCCAAGGCCGGCAAGCACATCTGGATCGAGAAGCCCGTCGGGCTGAGCACCGCCGACGCGAAGGCAGTCGCGGAGGCCGTCGAACGCAGCCGGCGTGCAGAGCACCGTCGGCTTCAACTACCGCAACGCCCCGGCCGTCCAGGCCGCCCGCGAGCTGATCCGCTCCGGTGAGCTCGGCTCCATCACGCACGCCCGATTCCGGCTGTTCAGCGACTACGCGGCGCACCCGGAAGGCGCGCTGAGCTGGCGCTACGAACGCGAACGGGGCGGCAGCGGGGTGCTCGGCGACCTGGCGTCGCACGGCGTCGACCTGGCCGGCTACCTGCTCGGCGACATCGACTCGCTGGTCGCCGACACCGCCACCTTCCTCACCGAGCGGGCCCGCCCGACCGGCGCCACCAGCGGCCATGCCAGGGCATCCGGCGGCGAAATGGGCCCGGTGGAGAACGAGGACTACGTGTCCAGCCTGCTGCGGTTCGCCTCCGGCGCGCGCGGCACCCTGGAGGCCAGCCGGGTCGCGGTCGGCGAGCAGAACAACTACGGCTTCGAGATCCACGGCACCAAGGGCGCGGTGTTCTGGGACTTCCGCCGGATGGGCGAGCTGGCCGTCAGCACCGGAACCAAGTACCAGGACCAGCCGGTCAGCACCGTGTTCGTCGGGCCTGCCGACGGTGACTACGCGGCCTTCCAGCCGGGCTCGGCGAACAGCATGGGCTACGACGACCTCAAGGTCATCGAGGCCTACAACTTCCTCCGGTCGATCGCCGAGGGAAAGCCCTACGGCGCCACCGTGGACGACGCGGTGCGCAGCGCGGTCGCGCTGGACGCGATGGTCGAGTCGGCGGCCAGCGGGACCTGGGTGTCGCTGCGGATGACGGTCCGGGTCGGGGTGATCGGCGCCGGCATCATGGGCGCCGATCACGCGAACACCCTGCACCGCATGGTGTCCGGTGCCGAGGTCAGCCTGATCGCGGACGTCGACCCCGGTCGGGCGCAGGACGTCGCCGGCAAGATTCCCGGCAGCCGGGCGACCGGCAACGCGCTCGAGCTGATCGCCGACGACGCCGTCGACGCCGTGCTGATCGCCTCGCACGACTCGACGCACCGCGAGCTGGTGCTGGCCGCGGTCCGCGCCGGAAAGCCGGTGCTCTGCGAGAAGCCGCTGGCGCCAACGCTGGCCGAATGCGTCGAGGTGGTCGCCGCGGAAGCTGGCCGCGGCGGCGCGGCGTGCCGCTGATCTCGCTCGGCTTCATGCGGCGCTTCGACCCCGGCTACGTCGAGATGAAGCAGGCGCTCGGCCGGGGCGCGATCGGGACGCCGCTGCTGACGCACTGCATCAGCCGCGGGGTCAGCTCGGCACCGGGCGCGACCAACGAATCCAGCGTCACCGGCTCGGCGATCCACGAGTTCGACGTGCTGCCCTGGCTGCTGGACTCGCCGATCACCGAGGTGAGCTGGCACGCCCCGAAACCGACGGCGGCCGCTGGCGGATTCCAGGACCCGCAGCTGATCCTGCTGCGGACCGCCGATGGCGTGCTGAGCACGGTCGAGGTCTTCCTCAACGCCCGGTACGGCTACGACATCCGGTGCGAGATGGTCGGCGAATCCGGCACCCTGGCGCTGACCGAGCCGGCGAAGATGATCACCGACGGCAGCCGGGCCCGTTCGGTCGGGCTACGCGGCCGACTGGCGTCCCCGGTTCGCCGACGCCTACCGGCATCGAACTGCAGGCCTGGATCGACGCGGTCGGCGCCGGCACCAGGTCGCCGTTGGCGTCCGCGCATGACGGGCTGGTGGCCAATGCCGTTGCGGAGGCCGTCATCGCGTCCATGCACGGCGGCGGCGCGGTGGTGGCCGTCGAGCGTCCCCACCGCATCTGAACCGAGAACACAACACGAGGAGTTCGACCGACGAATGTCCGCCTTTCCTACGACGCTGCCGGCCGCCCGCACCCCCGATCCGATGGCCGCACCGCCGCTGCGCTGGGGCGTCATCGGTCCGGGCTGGATCGCCGAGCGGTTCATCGGATCGGTGCGGCGGCACACCCGCCAGCAGGTGCTGGCCGTGGCATCGCGCGACCTCGGCCGGTCGACGGCATTCGCCGCGCAAGCACGGCGTCGACCGGGCGTACGGGTCCTACCAGGAACTGCTCGCCGACCCGGACATCGACGTCGTCTACATCGCGACCCCGCACAACGCGCACTACCCGTGCGCGCTGCTGTCGCTGCAGGCCGGCAAGCACACCCTGGTGGAGAAGCCGATCGCGCTGAACGCCACCCAGGCCACCGAGCTGGCCGCAGTTGGCGGCGGCGCAGGGCGTGTTCTTCGCCGAGGCGCTGTGGACGATGTTCCTGCCGAAGTTCGACGTGATCCGGCAGTTGCTGGAATCCGGTGCGCTCGGCGAGATCCGGACCGTGATCGCCGACCACGGCGAGTACTTCACGTCCGATCACCGGATCATGCGTCACGACCTGGCCGGCGGGCCGCTGCTGGACCTGGGCACCTACCCGATCTCCTTCGCCACCTGGATCCTCGGCGAGCCGGCGGCCGGTGCTGGCCGCCGGTCAGCCGCACCCGGCCGGGGTGAACGGGCAGGTCTCGGCGGTGCTGACCGACGCCGCCGGCAACCAGGCCGTCCTCAACACCACGATCTTCAGCACCACCCCGACCACCGGCGTGATCGCCGGAACGGCGGCCACGCTGACCATTCCCGGCCCCTACTACCAGCCCGGCGACATGACGCTGACGTCCGCGACCGGCGAGGTGCTGACCTATTCCGAGCCCGCGATCGGGCATGACGGGCTCTACTTCGAGGCGGCCGAGGTGGCGCGCTGCATCACGGCCGGGCTGCTGGAGTCGCCGCTGCGGCCGCTGCTCGGACTCGATCGCCACCATGCGGGTGGTCGACGAGATCCGCCGGCAGCTCGGGATCGTGTTCGACGAGGAGCGCTGACCCGGCCCTCGCTTCAGGCGCACGGCGTCGCCGCTTTACACCTGGATCGTTGCCGTTCGGCGCGCTGCAGTACCCGTTTGGCCGATGAGGAATGTGTAGAGCGAGGTCCCAGACACTCCTTCATCGACTCGTACGGTTAAAGTTGAGCGGAATACACTCAACTTTAGTGCGTTGCATCATGTGGACACCTGCGTAGGCTTTGACCTGCCGCGCAGCGGTCGACACCATCAGCAGCGCCGCAGAGATGCCGTACAGAAAGGCCGCCCCAGCCGTGAATCTCGAGAACCTGACCACCAAGAGCCGCGAAGTCGTCAACGGTGCCGCCACCGCGGCCACCTCGTTGGGCAACTCCTCGGTCGAGCCGGCGCACCTGCTGGCCGCGCTGCTGGCCACCCAGGGCTCCACCGCTCCGGGTCTGCTGCGCGCGGTCGGCGCCGACCCGGCGATCGTGAAGTCCAGGACCGAGGCGATCCTGGCCCGGATGCCGAGGGTCACCGGCAGCACCGTCGCCCAGCCCGGATTCGCCCGCGCGGTCGCGAACATCCTGACCGCGCGCCGAGCAGATCATGCGCTCGGCCGGTGACGAGTACCTGTCCACCGAGCACCTGCTGGCCGCGCTGGCCCGCCCCGGCACCGACGTCGGCGACCTGCTGACCGGCCTCGGCGCGACCTCCGAGGCGTTGATCGACGCGTTCCCGATCGTCCGCGGCGGCGACCGCAAGGTCACCTCGCAGGACCCGGAGGGCAGCTACAAGGCCCTGGAGAAGTACGGCGTCGACCTCACCGAGCGCGCCCGCGAGGGCAAGATCGACCCCGTCATCGGGCGGGACTCCGAAATCCGGCGCGTCGTCCAGGTGCTGTCCCGGCGGACCAAGAACAACCCGGTGCTGATCGGCGAGCCCGGCGTCGGCAAGACCGCCGTCGTCGAGGGTCTGGCGCAGCGGATGGTCGCCGGTGACGTGCCCGGAATCGCTGCGGAACAAGCGGCTGATCTCGCTCGACATGGGCTCGATGATCGCCGGCGCGAAGTACCGCGGCGAGTTCGAGGAGCGGCTCAAGGCCGTGCTGGAGGAGATCAAGGGTTCCGACGGCCAGGTCGTCACCTTCATCGACGAGCTGCACACCGTGGTCGGCGCCGGTGCCACCGGCGAGGGCGCGATGGACGCGTCCAACATGCTCAAGCCGATGCTGGCCCGCGGCGAGCTGCGGATGGTCGGCGCCACCACCCTGGACGAGTACCGCGACCACATCGAGAAGGACGCCGCCCTGGAGCGGCGCTTCCAGCAGGTGCTGGTCGGCGAGCCGAGCGTCGAGGACACCGTCGGCATCCTGCGCGGCATCAAGGAGCGCTACGAGGCGCACCACGGCGTGCGGATCGCCGACTCCGCGCTGGTCGCGGCCGCGACCCTCTCCGACCGGTACATCACCAGCCGGTTCCTGCCGGACAAGGCGATCGACCTGATCGACGAGGCGGCGTCCCGGCTGCGGATGGAGATCGACTCCCGGCCGGTCGAGATCGACGAACTGCAGCGGCTGGTCGACCGGCTGACGATGGAAGAGCTTGCGCTGCAGAAGGAATCCGACCCCGGATCGGTGGAGCGGTTGGGCCGGCTGCGCCGCGACCTGGCCGACAAGACCGAGCAGCTGTCCTCCCTGACGGCACGGTGGGAGCAGGAGAAGTCCGGCCTGAACCGGGTCGGCGAGCTGAAGAAGGAGCTCGACGAGCTGCGCATGCAGGCCGAGCGGGCGCAACGCGAGGGCGACCTGGCCAAGGCGTCCGAGCTGCTGTACGCGCGCATCCCGGCGCTGGAACGCGAACTCTCCGCAGGCCGTCTCGGCCGAGGACGAGGTGGTCGGCGACGAAGCGCCGATGGTCAGCGAGGAGGTCGGACCGGACGACATCGCCACCGTCATCGCCGCCTGGACCGGGATCCCGGCCGGCCGGCTGCTGGAGGGCGAGACCGCCAAGCTGCTGCGGATGGAGTACGAGCTCGGCCGGCAGGTCGTCGGCCAACGCGAGGCGGTGCGGGTGGTCAGCGACGCCGTCCGGCGGGCCCGGGCCGGCATCTCCGACCCCGACCGGCCGACCGGATCGTTCCTGTTCATCGGCCCGACCGGCGTCGGCAAGACCGAGCTGGCCAAGGCGCTGGCCGACTTCCTGTTCGACGATCCCGCGCGCGATGGTCCGCATCGACATGAGCGAGTACTCCGAGAAGCATTCGGTGGCAAGGCTTGTCGGTGCCCCGCCCGGGTACGTCGGGTATGACGAGGGCGGCCAGCTGACCGAGGCGGTGCGCCGCCGGCCGTATTCGGTGATCCTGCTCGACGAGGTCGAGAAGGCGCACCCCGACGTCTTCGACATCCTGCTGCAGGTGCTCGACGACGGCCGGCTGACCGACGGTCAGGGCCGCACCGTCGACTTCCGCAACACCCTGCTGATCCTGACGTCGAACCTGGGCAGCCAGGCCCTGATGAACCAGGACCTGACCGAGGACCAACGCAAGGACGCCGTGATGTCCGTGGTCCGGGTGGCGTTCAAGCCGGAGTTCCTCAACCGGCTGGACGACATCGTGTTCTTCCACGGGCTGGACATCGAGCAGCTCGGCCAGATCGTCGACATCCAGATCCAGGTGCTGAGCAAGCGGCTCGCCGCCCGGCGGCTGATCCTCGAGGTCACCCGGGAGGCCAGGGACTGGCTGGCCATCGGCGGGTTCGACCCGCAGTACGGGGCCCGGCCGCTGCGCCGGTTGGTGCAGTCGGCCATCGGTGATCAGCTGGCCAAGGAACTGCTGGCCGGCCGGATCCGGGACGGCCAGACCGTGCTGGTCGACGTCAACGACGACGACCCGGGCGCGCTGATCGTGCGCTCGTCGGACGCTGTACCGACGCGCCGCCGCTCACCGTCTGACGGGGCGGCCGAGGAGCTGGCCGCTCTACACACCGATCGTCGCCCACCTGCGCACTGCAGCGACCGGTTGGCTGACGAAGCGTGTGTAGAGCGACTGGCCGGTCCTACATCGCGATGGTCTCGTAGATCTCCACGGCGCCGCCGGAGGCCAGCACCGGGCAGCCCTTGGCCAGGGCGGTCGCGGCGTCCAGGGAATCGGCGCTGATCAGCGTGTACCCGCTGATGCCGGAGGCGCTGCCGGTGCTGACGGCCCCGTCGGCGCCGACGGTGCTGGACGCGCCGAACGGGTCGCCGCCGTCGATGACGGCCTCGCCCAGCTCACCGAACCAGGCACCCCAGGCGGCCATGACCTGCTGCTGCTCCTCCGGGGTGTCGGCCATCTTGCCGCCGGTGTAGAGGTAGACGTACTTCGCCATGAGCGTTCTCCCTTGCGTTCGCCGGTCACCCCGTGGCGGCCGGTCCGTTGCTCGAACATCAACTAGACGGAGCTCGCGGAACGGAATCGACAACGCAGCCGAACAACTTTGGCTGGGCGATCGGCCGGCCGCGGAGCCTTGACAGGGACTCATCGCGAGGATCCGACGAAACCCACAGAACATGCACAGGTACCGGGCAGACGGTGACGCTATGAGCCAGGACCTGCCACAGAACCCCGACGTTCCCGCTGCTGACCCGGTGCCGGCCGGCCACGCGGACTTCGCCGCCAGCACGACGACCGTCACCGATGTTCGGCCGGGTGCCCAGACCCAGGGCGTGGACGTCCCGGCAGCAGACTCCGGCGCCACCGCGGCGGCCGTCAATCCCGAGCCCAGCACCGAACGGGGGTGGTGGATGCCGTCCTATCAGCCGGCGGCTGCCCAGCCGCCCGGAACCGCGGAGCAGACCGCTACCGGGTACGGCGACCCGACGCCGGACCAGCTGGCGGGCCGGCACAGTGAGACGGGGCAGCAGTACGGGACGCCCTGGGGCGAGCGGCCATCGCCCTACGCGGTGGTAGCGGGATCGACGTTCCACACCTACCCGCCGCCACCAGCGGATGGCACCGGTCGGACGCGCCGTCCTCGACCCGAAACCGCCGCGGCGGTCCCGCGGAACCCTGATCGCCGTCGCCACGGTGGCCGCGGCCCTGGTCGCCGGTGTCGGCGGTGGGTACTGGGCGTCGGCGCAATCGTCCACGGCGACCGTCGCGAGCCCGGGTTCGTCGGTGCAATTGAACTCGCCGACGGTGTCGGCGAACCTGGCCCCCGCGCCCGCCGGCTCGGTCGAACAGGTAGCCGCGACGATCCTGCCGTCGGTGGTCTCGGTGCTGTCGACCTCGTCACAGGCCGCAGGCGAGGGCTCCGGCGTCATCCTGTACCGCCGACGGGTTGATCCTGACCAACAACCACGTCATCGACGGCGCCACCTCTCTCGAGGTGCAGTTCAACGACGGCAGCACGGCCACGGCCACGGTGGTGGGCGCTGACTCCACCGATGACCTCGCGGTGATCAAGGCGCAGGGGGTGTCCGGCCTGACGCCCGCGACCATCGGCACCTCGGCGGACGTGCAGGTCGGACAGGACGTGGTCGCGGTCGGCTCGCCGCTGGGCCTGTCCGCGACCGTGACCTCCGGCATCGTGTCCGCGTTGAACCGCCCGGTCGCCACCTCGGATGCTCAGCAGCAGGACCCACAGCAACAGCAGTTCCCGGGCCGCGGTCAGGGCCAGACCCAGAATCAGACTCCGGCCGCGACCCAGGCGACCGTGATCAACGCCATCCAGACCGACGCGGCGATCAACCCCGGCAACTCCGGCGGGCCGTTGGTCGACATGAACGGCAAGGTCATCGGCATCAACTCGGCGATCGCCTCGCTGTCCTCCAGCGACAGCGGTGAGGCCGGTTCGATCGGCGTCGGCTTCGCGATCCCGATCGACCAGGCCAAGCGGATCGCCGACGAGATCATCCAGACCGGCAAGGCGACGCACGCGGTGCTCGGCGCGTCCGTCGGCGATTCCACCCTGAACGGCAACTCCCTGCTGACCAACGGCGCCACGATCAGCGCGATCACCGCCGGCGGCGGCGCGGAGGCGGCCGGGCTGCAGGTCGGCGACGTGATCACCAAGGTCGGCGACCAGAAGGTGGAGTCCGCGGACGCGCTGGTCGCCGCGATCCGCTCGGCCGCGCCGAACACCTCGGTCGACATCACCTACACCAGGGGCACCGACAGCAACACCGTCAGCGTGGCTCTCGGATCCGCCGAATAACCTTGCGCCAATGAGCGAGCTTGCAAGCGAGTCATGATGACCGAGCGGACGCCCAGCCGGACCGCGGCCGGCGTGGCCTGGCTGCGGGCCGCACATCAGTTGGTGGACGACGAGCCCCGCATTCTCGACGACCCGATCGCGCCGAGGCTGCTCGGCCCGGTCGGCCGGCGGGCCATCGACGAGCGCCGGGCCGAGTTGTTCACCCCGGGCGCGCTGGCCCTGCGCGCGCATGTGCTGCTGCGCAGCCGGTACGCCGAGGACCAACTCGCGCAGGCGGTCCGCACCGGCATTGGGCAGTACGTCATCCTCGGTGCCGGGCTGGACACCTTCGCCTACCGGCAGCCCGGATGGGCGGCCGGGCTGCGGATCTTCGAGGTCGATCAGCCCGCCAGCCAGCAGGTGAAGCGTGAGCGGCTGGCGGCGGCCGGCATCGCGGAACCCGGCAATCTGACCTTTGTCGCCATCGACTTCGAAACCGAGGCTTTGCTCGATGGTCTGCTGCGCGGCGGGGTCGCCCTCGACACGCCGACATTCGTCTCCTGGCTGGGCGTCTCGATGTACCTCACCCGCGAGGCGGTGGACGCGGTGTTTCATGCCGTCAGCGGGTTCCCGGCATCGTCGCAACTGGTGTTCACCTTCGCCGAGCCACGACCGGCGGGCGTGCCGTCGGTCGCCGATCGGGCCGCCGCCGTCGGGGAACCGTGGCAGACCTTCTTCACGGCGGCGGAGCTGGAACCAGTTCTGCTGGACGCTGGATTCTCCGGGGTGCATTTTCTGAGCGCTCCGGACGCCGCCCGGTACTTCGCCGGTCGTCGTGACGCGCTGGCTGCGCCGCGCCGGGTATCGATCGCCGTCGCGACCGTCTGAACGCTGGCGTCACAGTCCATTCAGGCGATTGTTATTCGAGATAAATGGGTCGCCACCTGCAGTTATTCTTGAAAGATGACCGCGCCCAACAGTTACGCCATCGATCCGGGCGCGCCGGTCACCGCACTGGACTCCGATCAGGACGGGCTGACCGATGAGTTCGAGCGCTTGGCCGGCACCGATCCGCTCAGCGCCGACACCGACCACGACGGACTGACCGACGCTTTCGAGGCGATGTCCAGTCACACCGATCCGTTGGACGCCGACACCGACCACGACGGGATCGGTGACGCCGCCGAGTGGGCCGCCGGCACACCCGCGGGCACCATCCCCGGGGTCGGTGGGGTGGCCGGGCTCGGCAGCTTTGCGCAGAACGTGCGCGCCGGGGTCTTGGACACCGACCACGACGGGCTGTCCGACGACTATGAGGCGCAGATCCACACCGACCCGACCCAGGCAGACTCCGACCATGACGGCCTTCCGGACAGCCTCGAGGTCACGCTCGGCACCAACCCGATCTCGAACGACACGGACCAGGACGGGCTGACCGACGACGCCGAGGTCCGATACGGCACCAACCCGCTGGTCGCGGAGGCCGGCACCGGACCTCCGCCGGCTGTCGCGGCGCCGGCGACAACAGTTCCCGTCGCGGCGGCACCCCCGGCACCCCCGGCGCCACCTGAACCGGCGCCCGGCGGCGCGGCAACCGGCAGCATCCAGCACATGCTGGACGAGGCGCTCGCCCAGGATGGCGACCAGTACATCTTCGGCGCGAATGTCAACATGGACGATCCGAACCCGACCACCTTCGACTGCTCGAAACTCACCGAGTGGGCGGCGCATCAGGTCGGCGTCGAGATCCCCGACACCTCCTATAGCCAGTACCTCTTCCTGAAGGACAAGGGCCTGCTGATTCCGGTCGATCAGGCCAAACACACGGCTGGCGCGCTGATCTTCCACTTCTCCAGCGAACCGGTACCCGGTGGCGGCCGGCCGGATGAGGCGCACGTGGCCATCAGCCTCGGCAACGGACAGGACGTCGAGGCGTACGACGAGAACCACGGCGTCAATACCTTCGACATGGGCAATCGCTTCAACTACGCGGCGTTGCTGCCCGGGCTCAACTACGACGACATCAACGCCGCCCCGACCGGGGCATCCGCAGCCGCAGCGGACCCGGCCGCGGAACCACAAGATTCAGCCGATTCGACTGACATTCCGACCGGGCAGTTCGACGACAGGGCCATCGGCGCGCATTTCGACGCGAGCCACCTGACCGTCGACGCCGTCATCCACGGCATCATGATGCAGGAATCCGGGGGTGACTACACCGCGCAGAATTCGACCAACTCCGCCTCCGGTGCCTACCAGTACATCGACGGCACCTGGGACGACTACGGCGGCTACGCGCACGCCAAGGACGCCCCGCCGGCGGTGCAGGACGCCAAGATGCGGGCCGACATCACCGCATCGGCCGAGCATTTCAAGGGTGACTGGGACCGGGTGATCGCCACCCACTTCGCCGGCGAGCCCGACCAGGAGGGTCCGAAGACCGACTGGGACAAGGTCCCTGGTTACGACTACAACCACAACCCATCGATCTGGGACTACGTCAACGGGGTCCTCGACCACATTCACGATTCGAATCCGGAATTGCTGGACGGCGGCGCGACGGCCACCGCCGCGACTGCGGCACCGGCGGCAGCTGCGACCGCCGCCGACCGCGGCCGCGGCTGCTTATGCGATCGATCCGGGTGCACCGGTCACCGCGCTGGACACCGACCACGACGGGCTCACCGACGACTTCGAGAAGGCGATCGGGACGGATCCCGGCAACGCCGACACCGACCACGACGGGCTGACGGACGGCTTCGAGAAGATCGCCAGCCACACCGATCCGCTGGACGCGGACACCGATCACGACGGCATGACCGATGGCCTTGAATGGTCCGCCGGGTCACCGGACGGCGGCCCTGCTCCGTCCGGCACGTTAGCGGCCGGTACGTCGGCGACCGGCTCGGCCGCGACCGGCTCGGCTCCGATCGGCGCTGCTCCGGCCGGCACCGTCACTGCTCCCGACGGCGCGGCCGGGGGATTGCCGCCGGACGCCGACCACGACGGCCTCTCCGATGCGTACGAACAGCAGATCCACACCGATCCGACAGTGGCCGACACCGACCACGACGGTCTGTCGGACAGTTTCGAGATCACCATCGGCACCGATCCGCTGAACCCGGATTCGGACCTGGACGGCATGACCGACGGGTCCGAGATCCGGGCCGGCAGCAATCCGCTCGGTGTTGATTCCTGGCTCAGCGACCCACCTGACGCAGATCACGGCGCCGGCCCGGCCGACGATCATCACTTCGCGACCGCGGATTTCGGCGGCCACTAGAATCGCCGAGCCGCCGGCCGGAGCCCGTGGGATCGTCATGAGCCGTAGTTCACCCCGGGTGGATGACGCCGTGGCCCTTCCCCGGCCCAACAATGACGGTGATGATGAGGTGGAAGTGATCGTGCGAGTCCGCCTGCCCTGGCGGCGGCACGGCCCGATGGAGGAGGACTCGTGAGTGCAGAGGAGGTGGGCCCCACGCTGCAAACGACGCCACTACCGACGCTGCAACCTGTTCCGTTGCCCCCGCTACCGCCCGAGGCCGCAACCGCGCCGACCCCGCCATCGTCGTCGTCACCAACCCCGACGCCGACCCCGTCGCGCGCGCCGGAACCACCGCGCAGCGCCGCCGCGGCGGCCCTCGCAGCGCCACCTGCCGAGCATCGGCACGACCTGATCGACAGCGCCGCGCATCTGGCGGTCGGCGCGGCGTGGTGGGCGACCGGACCGCTCCGGCTGGGTGCCAGGCTGACGGCCCGCACGGCCGAGGCGGTGCTCTCCGAGGCGCGCCACCGGAGTCGATGGCTGCACACCAGGACGCAGGGAAGGGCCGGCGACACCAGTGGCACCGTGGAGCTCTTCATCCAGGCGCTGCTGCGCCCGGTGATCAGCCAGGGTGGTCGATGCCGCGCTGGCCGAACTGGACCTGACCGCGATCGTCCTGGAGAACGTCGACCTGGACGCCATTGCCGCACAGTTGGATGTCGAGGCGGTGATCCATCGCGTCGACCTGGACGGCATCGTCGCCACTGTCGACCTGGATGCGGCCGTGGCCCGGGTCGACGTGGGAGCCATCATCGATCGGGTCGATGTGGATGGCATCGTCGGCAAGGTCGATCTGGATGCCATCGTCGACCGGATCGATGTGGATGGCATCGTCGGCAAGGTCGATGTGGACGCCATCATCAACCGGGTGGACATCGATGGCATCGTGGCCGGGGTCGATCTCGACTCGATCGTCTTGCGCCTTGACCTGAACAAGATCGCCGACGGTCTCGCGCTCGACCCGCTGGTCGCCAAGGTGAACCTGATGGCCGTGGTCGACCGGCTCGACATCGGTGCCGTGGTTGCCAAGGTCGACCCCGACCCGATCGTCGCCCGGGTGAACTTCGACGCGGCGATGAACCAGATCGACCTGATCGGTATCGCCCAGCGGATCGTCGACGGGATCGATCTGCCGGGCATCATCCGGGATTCCACCGGTTCGCTGGCCTCCGAGGCCGTGCACGGCGTGCGTGTGCAGGGTCAGCACGCCGACGACGCCGTCGGTCAGCTGGTCGGCCGGGTGTTCCGCCGCCGGGCCGCACTCGACGGTTCGCCGCGGCATGGGTCACCGCCGGATGGGACAGCGCCTGATGGGCCGACGCACCAATGATGCCGGCCACGTCACCGCAGGCCGTCACTGGCGAGCGTCACCGACCGGCGGGCATCGTCACGCGGGTGGCCGCCATGGGCGTCGACATGGCGGTGGTCGTCATCATCGGTGCCTCGCTCTACTTCCTGGTCGCTGGTGCCCGGCTGGTCTGGACGCCGACCACCTTCGAATGGCCAACCGCACCGTTCTGGGGCTCGCTCGGGTTCGAACTGGTGCTTGCGGTGCTGTACCTCACCGGATCGTGGGCGATGACGGGTCGCAGCTACGGCGATTCGTTGCTCGGGCTCCGCGTGCTGTCGCATCGGCGGCGGATCCCGGGCTGGTCGCTCTCGTTCGTCCGCGCGGTGTTCTGCGTGTTCTTCCCGGTCGGCCTGTTCTGGGTGGCGCTGAGCCCGGGCCGCCGGTCGATCCAGGATCGTGGTGCTACGAACCGTTGTGGTCTACGACTGGCACGGCGCAGCCTGAGCTGTTGGGGCTGGGACCGATCAGTCCCTGGCCGGAGCGTCGTCCGTGGGCATAGTGCTGTGCTGCCAACGGCTTTCCCGGGTGATCAGGATGTGGGTCGTCTTCAGTCCGGCGTCTCCGATTCGCCGCAGCAGGTCGTCGACGGCCTCCGCGCTCTCGGCTGTCCCGGTTAGCACGCTGACCCGGCTCTGAGCGTCGGCCGACAGTTCCGGCAGGGCCGCCCGCACGACGGGTCCGATCACTCCGGTGACGTGGAACTCGTAGACCTCGGCCACGGGCCCTCCTTGAAGTCCCTCTGGGTTGGTGCGTCGTTCTTGCTGTCCGGCCGAGAGGCTCCAGCGGCCGTCAGGCGTCCTGGTCCGACAGTCGGCGGACCTCGATCAGGTCGAGCCCCAGCCGTTGCAGCCGGTTGATGATGCCGTGCAGGGCCGCCTGGTCGAGCACCGGACCGCGCATCACCGTCTGAACGGGCTCGACGACGACGTGCACGCCCTCGATCTCGGCGAGCACGGAGTCCGGAACGAGGCCGGACACCCTGATCTCGTACTCGAGCGCGCTCATGTCGGCCTCCCTTGGGGTGTTGGTTTCGATTGACATCACCTTCCCTGTTCCCCCTTCCCGGCGCGTCACCCCAATCGGATAGGCGTGACGATCGGCACACCGCGCATCGCCGTCCGTGCATGACGCACGGATATGTGCGATGAGTCAGTGCTCAGGCCTTACCCTGGTGCCAGCCATTGCGACCTCGCGTGAGCTGCCGGGTCACTATTGGTGAAACGCCGACAGGGCCCATTGGGGTGAAGGGTTGCGCGTGCCCGATCAGCTGCGATCCCTGATGATGCTGAAGGCGAAGCCGCCCTCCGTGCCCCCGGGACTGGTCCGGCGACCGCGACTCGACGAGCAGTTGAGCCTGGCGGCGCAGGGACCGTTGACCTTGGTCAGTGCCGGGCCCGGGCGCGGGCAAGACGCTTGGCGGTTGCGGCCTGGGTGGCCGGCGGGGCCGCTCCGGGCCGGGTGGCCTGGCTGAGCCTGGACAACGCCGACAACGATCCCCGGACGTTCTGGTCGGACCTGCTGGGCGCGCTCGCCGAGAGTGGCGCGGTGCCCCAGGGCAGTCCGCTGGGCGACATCATTCCGGCCGCCGGATTCGGTGCGACCGAGGCGCTGCAGGTGCGCAGCCGACTGGCAGACCTGCCGTCACCGGTCGTCCTGGTCCTCGACGACTTCCACGAGATCACCAGCGACACCGTCCTGGAAACGTTCGAACGGCTGGTCGAGCATCAGCCGGCGCCGCTGCGGCTGGTGGTGCTCACCCGGGCCGATCCGGTGCTGCGCCTGCACCGGCTGCGGGTCAGCGGCAACCTGACCGAGATCCGGACCCATGACCTGGCCTTCACCGAGGCGGAGGCGGCCGAGCTTTTCGATCTGCAGGGAATGCACCTGCAGCCGGACCAGCTCGACGTCCTGCGAACGCGCACCGAAGGCTGGCCGGCCGGGCTGCGGCTGGCCGCGATGTCCCTGGATCCGGCCGACATCGAGGGCGGCATCGCCCGGTTCTCCGGCAGCGAACGATCCGTCGCCGACTACCTGATCGGCGAGGTGATCGACCGGCTGCCGCGCGAGGACCGGGACTTTCTGCTCAAGACGAGCATCGTCGAGAATCTGACCGGTGACCTCGCCGACCAGCTGACGGGTCGGGGCGACAGCCAGCAGGTCCTCGAGCGGCTCGTCGGGGCCAATGCCTTCGTGGTCGCGATGGGCGAGAAGAACGAGTGGTTCAGCTACCACCCGCTGCTGCGCGAGCTGATGCGTCACCGGCTGGCGCTCGAGCAGCCGCGGGCGGTCGCCGACCTGCATCGACTGGCCGCGCAGTGGATGACGAGCCCAGGGCGAACCGATCGAATCGATCCGGCACTCGATCCTGGCCAGGGACTTCGACGGGGCCGGTCAGATCCTGATCACCATCCTGCCGAAGTTCCTCACCCCGGACGGTCCGGCCCTGGCCGCCGTGATCGAGCCGCTGGCCCGCACCGCCATCGACACTCCGAGTCTGAGCGCGCTGCTGGCCTCGGCCGGCTGGCACCTGCAGCGGCACGAGTACGAGGCGATGCGGCGGGACGCGCTGGACGCCCGAGACTTCCTCGACGAGGCACCCGCCGGGTGTCCGGGTCTCCGCTGAGGTGCTGATCGGGCTGTTCGAGATGGCCGCCGCGCGGATCGGCGGGAGACACCGGGGCGGTCGCCGACCTGGCCGCGTGGGTGGTCGATCTGCTGGACCGGACGTCCCGCCGGTTGGTGCCCGCCGGTCGGCAGTACCGGGTGATCGCGGTGAACAACCTGGGTGGCGCGCAGCTGTGGTCCGGCGAGTTCGACGACGCCGAGAAGAACCTGACCGCGGCCGCCCGGGATGCACTGGAGCTCGGGCTGCGGACTCGTCAACGTCAATGCCGTCGGGCATCAGGCCGTCGTGGAAGCGCTTGCGGGGCGCTGCCGGGCGGCGGATCGCCGGGCGCGGGAGGTCGCGCAGTTCGTCGAACGCCGCGGTTGGTCGTCCGAGCCGCAGGCTCTGGCGACGTTCCTGGCGCTCGGCCTGGTGGAGCTGTCCCGGCATCAGCTGGACCCGGCCGGCGCCAACATCGGCCGGGGTCTTGCCGTGGGTGCGCAGACCGACCGGGCCATCCGGCTGGCGTTGGCCATCGCCGCCGTGCAGCTGGCGGTGCTGCGCGGCGATCCGGATGCCGCCCTGGTCGCCGACGCCCGGCTGCGGGCGGGCATGGCCCGAACACCGGAAGCCGCCGACCTGCTGGTCCGCTGGGCCGCGGTCGCCGGCGCCGAGGCGTTGTTGCTGGCCGAGCGTCCCGCCGAGGCGATCGAGCTGATCGGCGAGCCGGGCGACGACCGCGGCTTCGCCACCTCCTGGGAGCGGGTCACGCTGGCCAGGGCGCGGTTGGCCCAGGGCCAGAACTCCGTCGCCAGGGACTTGATCGAGCCGTTGCTGGATCCCGGATGGCCGATCCGCGAGCCGGCGATCATGGCCCGGCTGATCCAGGCACTGATCGCCGAACGTGATCATCGGGACACCGCGGCGCTGACCGCCATCGACCGCGGCCATCGAGCTGGCCGCAGCCCGAGTCGATCAGGCGGCCGTTCCTGTGCTGTCGGGGGCCGGCTGATCGAGCTGCTGCAGCGGTATCAGCGGCTCAGCGCCGAGCAATCGATGTTCGTCGCCGATCTGCTCGACAAGCTGGCGCCCGCTGCGTGAGCCTCCGGCGGTCGGCCGCCCTGATGGTGGAGCACCTGACCGAGCGGGAGCTGATCGTGCTGCACTACCTGCCGACCATGCTCAAGGCAGGCGAGATCGCCTCGGATCTGTACGTTTCGGTGAACACCGTGAAGGCGCACCTGCGATCGATGTACCGCAAGCTTGGGGTCAGCAACCGTCGCGAGGCCGTCGGAACGGGCGCGCACGGTCGGGCTGCTGCGCTGGACTGCTGATCCAGCTGATGCCGCCGGGGCGCTAGCCGCGGCGCAGCCCGGCCGGGTCCATGGCCACGATCAGCGTCTCCAGGGTGCGGCGAAATTGCGGGATGTCCGCTCCGGCGGCCCGCAGGATGTCGTCGGTGATGCGTTCTCCGGTGTCGAACATCTCGGACAACAGCGCCGATGCCGGATTCGGTCAGCTCGACCACCCGACGGCGCCGATCGGTCGGGTCGGACCGCCGGACGACGTGGCCGGTCGACTCCAGATGTGCGATGGTCCGGCCGATGGTCTGCTCGGTGACGTGCTGGTCGGTGGCCAGGTCCCGTTGGCTGGTCGGTCCGCGGCCGAGGGTGGAGAGCACGATCAGCCCGGCGTGGCTGACCCCGTGCTCGCGGAGCCGGGCGTTCCAGGAATGCTCGACCAGCCGGGCGGCGGTGCCGAGCAGCCGCCCGGTCACCCATTCCTCGCGGTCGCGATCCGGCGCCATCACCCACCTCCTCCGGTGCTCAGCACGATGCGGCGGTGATCGACGGTACCCGCGAGCGGCGACGGCTGCGTGTGGCACGATGAAAATACTCAGCCTGCTGAGCATCCGAACGGTGCCCGAGGCCGGTAGGTCTTTGAAGACGCACGCCGCCCAACAGAATGGAACCAGCCCATGCCATCCGGGTCGAACAGCACCGCAGCGGATTCCTCGGCCCCGTCCGCGCCATCGTCGCCAGGGATGACGCTCCCCGACCGCGCTCCGGCCCGGCATGGCCGCCGCAACGCGGTGCTGCGCGCGCGTCGGACTGATCGCGGTCGTCATCGCCTGGCTGGCCATCGCCGGCCTGGGCGGGCCGGCCATCGGCTCGCTGTCCACCGTGCAGTCCAACGACCAGGAAACGTTCCTGCCGGCCGGCGCCGAGTCGGTGCAGGCGGCGAACGCGGCGGCACAATTCGACGACTCCGGCGAGCTGCCGGCCTTCGTCATCTTCGAAACGTCCGGCGACGCAGCCACTCCCGAGCAGCTGGCGGCCTGGCAGGCGTTCACCCAGTCCCTTGCCGGAGCAGCCGGTCGACCCGGCCAAGCCGGAACTGGGCACGATCGGCGACTACCTGGTCGCCAGCCCGATCCCCGGCCAGCCGGTGCCGATCCCGCTGATCCCGTCGCAGGACGGGCAGGCCGCGCTGGTCCTGGTCCCGTTGTCCGCGGACAAGGTCACCGCCGTCGATGCGGACGGCAAGAACCCGCTGGGTGAGCGTCATCGACGGCATCCGGACGGCGGCGGAGGCGTCGGCGGCCGGCGCCGAGGTGCACATCGCCGGCCCGGCCGGGCTGATCGCCGACCTCAGCGCCGCGTTCGCCGGCATCGACGGCCTGTTGCTGCTGGTCACCCTGTCCGCCGTGCTGATCATCCTGATCCTGGTGTACCGGGCGATCGCGCTGCCGTTCGTCGTGCTGTTCACCTCGATCAGCGCGCTGGCGCTGGCCGGTGGCGTCGTCTACCTGCTGGCCAAGAACGACGTCATCCCGTTGAACGGGCAGAGCCAGGGCATCCTGTTCATCCTGGTGGTCGGCGCGGCCACCGACTACGGCCTGCTGCTGGTGTCCCGGTACCGCGAGGAACTGACCCGGGTCGACGCCAAGTGGACCGCCATGATGCGGGCCTGGCGGGCCTGCCTGGAGCCGATCGCGGCCAGCGCCGGCACCGTCATCATCGGCCTGCTCTGCCTGCTGCTGTCGGACCTGAACTCCAACCGCTCGCTCGGCCCGGTCGGTGCCATCGGCATCGCGTCGGCCTTCGTCGCGGCGATGACCCTGCTGCCGGCCCTGCTGATGGCCGGCCGGTGGCTGTTCTGGCCGCGGATCCCGCAGGTTGCCGGCACGAGGGTGGTGCGCACGCGATCACCCACCGCGGCAAGCCCGGTGTCTGGGAGAAGATCTCGGTCGCGGTGGCCCGTCATCCGCGGCGGTTCTGGGCGATCACCGTGGTCGGGCTGGCCATCGCCTGCCTCTTCGTGCCCACCCTGAAGGCGTCGGGCACCGCGCAGACCGACGTCTTCCTCACCGACGTCGACTCGATCGCCGGTCAGCAGGCGTTGACCGACCATTTCCCGGGCGGGTCCGGCAACCCGGTGGTGATCATCGCCCCGGAGGCGGCCGCGCAGCAGGTGGTCCGCACGGTCGCCGAAGTCGACGGCATCTCCGGTGCCCCGACCGTGGTCACCGCCGCCGGCGCCGGGCCGCAGGCCAGCGGCGCGCCGCCGCTGGTGGTCGAACGGCCAGGTGCAGATCCAGGCCACGCTCAGCGCGGTCGCCGACGGCGAGGACGCCGAGAACACGGTCCGGGCGGTGCGGGACGCCGTGCACGCCATTCCCGAATACGGCGGTCAGGTCCTGGTCGGCGGCAACACCGCGATCCAGATCGACACCGTCGACACCTCGGCACGGGACCTGCGGGTGATCATTCCGGTGATCCTGGTGCGGTGCTGATCGTGCTGATCCTGCTGCTGCGGTCGCTGATCGCGTCGCTGCTGCTGGTGTTCGCCACCGTGCTGTCCTTCGGGGCGGCGCTCGGGGTGTCGGCGCTGGTGTTCAACCACCTCTTCGACTTCCCGGGCGCTGATCCGGCGGTGCCGCTGTTCGCCTTCGTGTTCCTGGTCGCGCTCGGCATCGACTACTCGATCTTCCTGATGACCAGGGCGCGGGAGGAGGTCGCGTTCTACGGCCCGCATGACGGGGTGATGCGCGGCCTTCGAGTGACCGGCGGCGTGATCACCAGCGCCGGCATCGTGCTGGCCGCGACGTTCGCCGCGCTCTCCGTGATCCCGATTCTGTTCCTGGCGCAGATCGCGTTCATCGTGGCCTTCGGCGTGCTGCTGGACACCTTCATCGTGCGCACCCTGCTGGTGCCGGCGCTGGCGATCGACATGGGTTGGTTCACCTGGTGGCCCGATCCGACCCAAACCGACCAAGCACCAGCTGGAGCATCGCGGTCCGGCGAAGATTCCCGGCTGAGAACCCGTCGCTCCGACGAAATGCCAGGTGCGTTTGGCGGAGCGGCTGTCAGTCGGATGGACTCTGTTCTCCGCGCCTGACAACCCCTAGGTTCACAGTACGTCCCCTGTTTCCGCAGGTGGGACGGGGTGGGGGTGGCAATGAAAGACTGCCCGAAGTGTCGCTCGGCGCTGCCTGATGATGGTCTGTGCGGTTGTGGATGGCGGGCCCATGCGGCCGCGCCCGTGCGGGCGTCGACGATGACGCTGTCGACGCCCTGGGGTCTGCGTCGCCGTCGCCGGTCCGTTGCGCGCGCCGCTGGTGCGGCGGCGGTCGTCACGTCATCCGGTGCCGGCGGCGACAACGGCCTGGTGTCGCAACGAACGTCCGCAGACCTCGACGCAGCAGAAGGCATGCATCACTGCAGCGCCTGCCGAAGCGCCATGTCGATCCTGGGACCGTAACGGCGACGGATTCAGCCGACGACCCGGCTCCGCCGCTCCAGCAGGATGACGTCACGCCAGACGCCGTGCAGCCGGCCGATCCGCATGCGCCGCCCGACCACCCGGAACCCGGCCCGCTCATGCAGCGCGAGGCTCACCGTGTTCTCCGGAAACACCCCCGATTGGATGGTCCAGATGCCGGCCGCCTCGGTGGAGTCGATCAGCGCCTGCAACAGGGCCGTGCCAAGCCCCTGGCCCACCGCGTCCGGGTGGACATACACGGAGTGCTCAACCACGCCCCGGTAGGCATCGCGATCGGAAACCGGGGTGGCCGCCACCCAGCCGACAACGGTATCGATCGAGGTCACGACGAAGCGATGGCCGACGAGCCTGGACCTGTCGAAGTGCTGCCAGGTCGGCGGTTCGGTCTCGAAGGTCGCGTCCCCGGTGCCGATCCCGGCCGCGTAGATCGCCCGGACGGCAGGCCAATCGGCCGGTGTCATCGTCCGGAGCTGCGGGGTGATCGGGGTGTTGTTGCCCATCGCGGGCGATTCTGCCGGGTGCGCTAGGGTCACCGGCGACGCGGGGTGCCGCGCTCCCGATGAGCGCAGCTGAGAACACACCCGTCGAACCTGATCTAGCCAAAACTGTGCTCGATCAATACCGGGCGATTCACGGATGCCGAATGCGTCACCGTAGGCTGCCCGGTTGTCTGATCACTCGCCCGAGCCTGCGGCCCGGGCTCGCTGGATCAGCGTGAATCGCCCTCAAGCGAAGGGAACGTCGAGACCATGTCTCCCAACCCCATCGATGCCCGGAGCTGCGCCGACGCCTGGCGACCCTGCGCGAACGCGTGCCGCTCGTGCAGTGCCTGACGAACATCGTGGTGGCCCAGTGGACGGCCAACGTGCTGCTCGCGGTCGGTGCCGCGCCGGCCATGGTGGACAACCCCGAGGAGGCCGGGCCGTTTGCCGCCATCGCCGGCGGGGTCCTGGTCAACCTCGGCACGCCGTACGCCGAGACGGTCTCCGCGATGGAACTGGCGGTGGCCTCGGCGAAGGAGGCCGGCACCCCGTGGGTGCTCGACCCCGTTGCGGCCGGCGCCCTTGGCTGGCGCACCGAGATCGCCCGCAAGCTGCTGTCGGAATCCCCGACCGTGCTGCGCGGCAATGCCTCCGAGGTGATGGCGCTGACCGGGGGAGCGGGCGGCAAGGGCGTCGAATCGGTGGATTCACCGGAGGCGGCACTGTCCGCGGCGATCGAGCTCGCCGGCCTGCACCAGGCCGTGGTCGCGGTCAGCGGTCCGGTTGATCACCTGACGGACGGCGACCGCGTCGTCCGGGTCGGAAACGGCCACCCGCTGCTGACCAAGGTGACCGGGGTGGGCTGCGCGCTCGGCGCGATGATGGCCGGGTTCGCCGCGGTCATCGACGACCCGCTGCTGGCCGCCGTTGCCGCCACCGCCACGCTCACCGTCGCCGGCGATGTGGCCGCCGCCCGGGCGCCGCTCCCAGGTTCGTTCGCGGTCGCGCTGCTCGACGAACTGGCTGCCCTGACCCCGACCGACCTCGCCGACAGGGTGCGGCTCAGCTGACAATGGGTGAGCCGGATCTCTCGCTGTACCTGGTCACCGACACCGCTTTGTGCGGCGCCCTTGGGGTCGCTGCAACGGTGGCGGCCGCGGTGGCGGCCGGGGTCACCACGGTGCAGCTGCGTGACCCGCTGGCCGGCGACGACGAGTTCGTCACGCTCGGACGCGCAGTAGCCACGGCGCTGATCGGCACCGGTGTGCCGTTGATCGTCAATGACCGGGTGCATCTGGTGGCGGCGATCGGCGCCGATGGAGCGCACGTCGGGCAGGGTGACCTCGGCCCGCGCGACGCCCGGCAGATGCTCGGACCCGATGCCCTGCTGGGGCTCTCGGTGCAGACGCTGGACCATGTCGCCGCGGCGATCGAGCTCGGCCCTGGCGTCATCGACTACCTCGGCGTCGGCCCGGTCTGGCCGCAGGCGACCAAGTTGGACGCCGCAGAACCGGCGGGCCTGCAGCGGTTGCGGGAGATCGTCGACGCCAGCCCGTGGCCGTGCGTCGCGATCGGCGGCGTGGACGCCGAGCGGACGCCGTCGGTCCGCGCGGCCGGGGCCGCCGGGATTGCCGTGGTCAGCGCGATCTGTGGTCAGCCCGACGTGGCAGCGGCAACCCGGAAGCTCAGGCGGGCCTGGGAGAGAGAGTGGGTCTGACAAATGCGGTCAGACGCGCTCCTAGAGCCGCCGGCCAGCCCGCGCGGGGGTAGCTGCGAACGGCAGCGCGACCAGCACCGCGACCACGAACGAGGTCAGCGAGGCGGACAACCACGGGTGGTCAAGGGTGTTCATGAAGGTGCCGGCGTCGGTCCACAGGTCGGACCAGCCGGGGATCGCGCCGGGGTTGACCAGCTGGTAGGCGACGAACCCGGCGGCCCAGGCAACGAGCATTCCCGGTCGGAGCGGGGCGTCGGCGGAGGTGTCCCAGTTGACGCCACGAGTGCGCAGCCAAGCGGCGATCAGCGCCCCCGACAACGGGATGAAAACCGCGCCGATCAGGTAGAGGAAGTTCGTGTACTGGCTGATGTCGATGGTCAGGGCGGCCGCGACGGCGATGGTGCCAATGGCAACAGTCAGGATGCGGCGGTCCCAGCGCGGCGCCATGTTCTGGATCGAGACCGCGGTGGAGTAAACGTTGGCGAAGCTCTGGTCGGTCTCCCGCAAAACCAGCACCGCAAAGGCGGCGGTGCCCAGCGGCACCGCCAGGAACAGGTCGAACACCTGGTCGGGATCCTGCTGCACCTGACTCAGAGCGACGACACCGAGCAACAGGCAGGCGATCTGAGTGGCTCCGTAACCGAAGAAGCCACCTGCAAACGCCGCGCGCGACGACCTGGAGTGTCGCGAATAGTCGGCTCCCAGCGGTACCCAGGAGATGGTCAGCGCGACCGCCGCATCGACCGCCAACCAGAACCCACCCCACGACCCCTCGATGCTCGGGATGGGGTTCCGCAACACGCCGACGGCGAGCACCACCAGCGCGATCACCACCAGCACCGACACGTACTTGCGCAGCACCCGGATGGAGCCAAGCGGCCAGATGGTCAACGCCGTGGTGACCGCGCCGGCCGCGAGCACGCACGCCCACCGCGGCAGGTGCCCGCCGGTGAGTGCCTCCAGGCCGGCCGAGATCACCAGCAACTCGAACACGGCCCAGCCCAGGCATTGCGCGATGTTCAGCACCGTGGGCACGAACGACGCCTTTGCGCCGAGCAGGCCGCGCAGCAGCACCATGGCCGGGGCGCCGGTCTTCGCGCCGAGCACCAGCGAGGCCCCCAGGATCAGGCCGCCGAGCACCGAACCGACCACGATCGCGGTCACCGCGGCCGGCAGGCTCAGCGGCCCAGCCCCGAACGGCGTCAGGATCGACAGGGCGCCGGCGAAACCGAGCAGGCTGACGCCGAGGTTGCCCCAGAAGCCGAGTTGGTCGAGCAGGCCAAGGGTGCGTGGAGCGGGCCCAGTGAGCGTCATCGGTACTTCGGATGCCGATGACGGGGAGCCGCTCGGCTCCAGTGGCTCTGCCGTGGTGTTGTTGGATGGCGATGCGGACATGGCCGGTTACCTCTCCCTTCGCCGGTACGAACCGGATCAGGTTCAAGCGGTCGGCGGCCCGTCGCGGCAACGTGTCGGGTTGCCGGCAAAGCCGCCCTCTCAGCCCGGTTCGTCGGGCTCCCGCGGGGACGGGGCCAGCCTAGCCGCCTGGCGCGTATGCGGTCACCGGCTGCGGGCACCTGCCTGCAGGTTTGGGCTCGTCAAGCCGTCCGGGACGGGACTTTTGCCCCTGTCTGGATTCTGGGCCGAGGCCGAGGCTGGAGACACGGGGCCCGTTTCGTCGCCCCGGAATCGTGCACAGGAGGAAGACACCATGAATGGCACCCGGCAATCGGTCGTGGTCGGCATCGACGGCTCCGAGC
Organism: uncultured Actinomycetota bacterium; assembly: GCA_963695045.1. GTDB lineage: Bacteria > Actinomycetota > Actinomycetes > Mycobacteriales > Nakamurellaceae > Nakamurella. The sequence goes on along the minus strand of CAVOFW010000006.1, from coordinate 1,106,416 downwards.
AAGCCTCGGTGGCGGCACAATGGGCCGCCGGTGAGGCGGCACGCCGCAAGCTTCCGCTTCGCCTGCTGCATGCCTTTACGGTCCCGATCATGGGCGTCCCGGCCTACGGGGTCCCGCCGGACTTGAGCGAGGGTCTCCGCGTCGCCGGCCAGGCGGCCCTGGACGCCGCGCTGCGGGAGATCAGCAACGTCCATTCCGACTTGGAGGTATCCGCCGAACTGGTGAACGCCGACCCGCGTCCGGCACTGGTCGAGGCTTCGGCCGAGGCGTCGCTGACCGTCGTGGGGACGCGTGGTGGCGGGCGTATTCCCGAAGTGGTGCTCGGCTCGGTCGCGTTGCACGTTGCCTCGCACGGGCGGTCGCCGGTGGCCGTCATCCCCCCGCAGGCAGGTGAGCCGACCACCGGGGCGGTACTGCTCGGGGTCGACGGGTCCGGCACCAGCGAGGCCGCCATTGCCTACGCCTTCGAGGAGGCCGACCGTCGTGGGGCAACGTACTCGACGCCGTCCTGGTGTGGGACGACCTGGCGTTGCGTGGATACGGCGGCACCGCCGAGATCGGGCAGTTCGAGGACGAAGAAGAGCACGCCGTGCTGGGCGAGCAAATCGCCGGCTGGCGGGACAAGTATCCCGATGTGCCGGTGCGGCAGGTGATCCTGCGGGGCAGGCCCGCGGATGCGCTCTTGCAGTTCGGCGCTGATGCGGCAGTCGGCCCGCAGCTGGTCGTGGTCGGCAGCCGCGGTCGCGGTGGTCTGAGCGGGCTGCTGCTGGGCTCGACCAGTCAGAGCCTGATCTGCCATGCGCATTGGCCGGTGGTTGTGGTGCGCAAGCAACCGTCGTCGTAGACGCCGTTGGGGTGCCCTGACGTGCCGCCCGAGTTGTGACAGGCTGGATAGTGCTGATCGAGGGGGGCGGGATGACCGAGCGCGCTGACGCCTTGGCCCGGACGCACGAGCAGGCAGTGCGCCGCCCGCCCGCTCCGAGCCCTCACCTGGATACGCCCACCGGATCGTCTGATCCAGCGGCCCGGGCGGTTCCGGTCGCTGGGTTGGTGTCCCGACCGGACACCGAGCCCGTCGTCGCCGGTTTCGATGCCGCCCCGGACGGCATTCTGCAGGTTCTTCGGCGACGGTCCGCGATCGATCACACCGACCGGCACGGCCCACTGCCAATCCGTTCCGGAGGCCGGACGGCATCACCCGCGGTGCTTCGGACCGCGCAGTCGCGGAGCACGGGCCGAGCGATTCCGGGAGCCGCCCGCGTCTACCGTGCGCTTGACGAGTCGCAGGTTCGGGCGACGACGGCCGGCGCCGGCATCGATGCGGTCTTTCGCAACCAGCTCATCCAGCACGTCAAGGCGTACAACGCTGCCATCAACAAGGGCGATACCACCAAGCCGTATCTCGACGATCGGATGAATCGTCTCGACGAACTCGAACACACGCTGTACGCGTGGTTCGAGACAAACAAGGCCGGCCTACGCGCAAATCCCAGCGCCGCTGGGTTGTTCGGGCTGATGAATTCGATCCAGCAGGAGCACAAGACAATCATCGGCGCGCGGCTCGAGGCCGGCCACGGCCTGTGGACCGCCGACGTCCTCTCGGTCCAGGACCGTGCCGCCATCGACACGGTCTGGGGCGACATCGTGCATTTCCGGGGACCGTTCAAGCTGATCGAGCGGGTACACACGGCCGACGGCGACTTCATCCCCCTCGGGACGATCCTCGACCGGTTCAAGATCGAGATCCTGGCGAACCTCGCGCGTCTCATGTCTCGACCTAACGGCCGGCGGCTCATCCAGGCGATACATGCCGGGGGAGACGACGAGGCAATCCAGTTTGTGATGTCGCCGCTCTACAAAATCCTGGACCAGAACTATGTGGGGATGAAGGCGACGGCGGTTGTCGGCCCACATGCGTCACTTGGCTTCACCAAGGGCAGTCCCAGGCCGGGGCCCGGCAGCGCCGCCGGGGTGGAGATCGCTCCTGGCGTCCGCGATGCGAGCCTCGTCGACTTCGACGAAGCCGGCGAATTGATCCCGTCGCCGGTGTTCGTGGGTCTGGGCCACGAATTGATTCACGCTGCGCACTATCAGCGCGGCACGTACTCGCCGGGCGCCAAGGTCGACGCCCTTCCTCCCGAATATGGCGGCGATCTCGAGGAGTTCCTGACGATCGCCGATGCCCGCAAGGTCGAGCAGATCGGTCGGCAGAGAGCGCGCCGCGGCAATAGCAGGCACCTACCGACGATCGGCGCCATTGCTGCGACGAACGCCGGCGTCCCGACGGAGGCCGAGATCCGTGCGGAGCACGGCCTCGGCATCCGGCATGGTCACTCGACCAGCGCGAACCCGGTATTGCACAAGTCCGTCGATCCGCACACCGAGCATGATGTCGGCCAATTCGTGAAGGATCCTCCGGCGTGGCTGGGGAACTGGCCTCCGCCGGCGCAGCCGGTGGTGCTGCCGCGCGCAGCGGCACCCCCGCCCGCGGCGGCACAGCATGTCGCAGCCGCGCAGCAGCCGGTCGGCGCCGGCACGATCTCCGCCCACTTGGCGAGTGTCCGGGAGTGGCTCAGCCTGTTCGACGGTTGACCCCTACCGCGACTGCCGGGTGGCCGATCGGTCCACGTCAGGCGAGCGCGCTGCGCCGCGGCACCCGCTGAGTCCAGTTGATCTCCAGCACACCCGTGCCGGTCACCGGGCCGCCCTCCTCCTGCGCCGCCAGCGCCGCCCAGCCACAGACCTGGTCGACGGCGGTGTTCAGCGGCCACCGGTTCGACAGGTCATGCCCCTTGACCTTGGTGAACACCACCGGCGCGGTGCGGGTGTCGAGCAGATGGTGCAGAGACCGCACGATGTCGAGATTCGACACCTGTTTGCGCTGGCTGTTGATGTAGCTGTTGCGCTGCCAGCCGGCCTTCCAGGTCGTGGCACAGCCGATCGCATAGGCGGAGTCGGACTGGATCTCCAGCGGCTCGTCGCGGTGGTCGGTCAGAGCGATCACCACCGCCATGAGTTCGCCGATCTGGTTGGTGCCGACCGGTCCACCGCCATAGGCCCACGCGCCGTCCGCGCGGACGTAGGCCCAACCGGTCGCGCCGCCGGGATTGCGCAGGCAGGAACCATCGGTCGCCACCAGGGTGCGTTCGCTCACTGTCTCACTCTAGAAGTCGAGTGGCGGGCCGCCGCATCCGCCGCGCACAGCCGTCATCAGCGCAGGATTTCGATCAACAACACCCAGGCGTTCAGCACCGCAACACAGAACGACAGCACAAATCCCGCAGCCACAAGGACCAGGCCCACTTCGGCACCTGTGGTGAGCAGGATGCCGCCGATCAGCAGCGGCAGCAGCGCGATCTGCAGCAGCACGGCGTGAAACACCCACTGACCCGCGCGGTCCCGGTCGACGCCCTGGCGCACCGCGGTCACCACGACGAACACCCACAGCGCCCCGCCGATGACCAGCACCAGCGCGCCCAGGATCTGCGGCTCGATCTGGCTGATCAGCGCGACCGTGGAGATCAGCAAGATGTTCAGCAGCAGTGTGACCGTGATCCCGGCCCTGGTGGCCAGTCTCGGCTCGTGCACGATGCTCGCGACGTTGATGGAGACGGCAACGAAGACCAGGCCGGCCAGCGCGGCCGATGCACCCGCCTCGGCGACGAAGAAGTCGTGCCAGCCCTCGATGAACGTGGTGGTGTCGACGTCCACTCCCGATGATCCTTTCGCGTGTGGCGGAATTTCAGCGGTCGATCGGCGGTAGAAGACTGAGGAAGGCCGCTTCCGGGGATGCCGGAGGCGGCGGACGTTTGCGAGAAGGGCAACCTCATGACGACCACAAGTCAAACACTGGCCGGAGCCTCCGGCACGTTCCTGCTCGGCGGTGACCTGCCGGTGCACCGGCTCGGTTACGGCACGATGCAGCTCACCGGTCCCGGGGTGTGGGGTGACCCGGCCGACTCCGACGAGGCGGTCCGGGTGCTGCGCCGCGCCGTCGAGCTCGGTGTGACGCTGATCGACACCGCCGACTCGTACGGCCCGTTCGTCACCGACGGGCTGATTCGCCGGGCCCTGCACCCTTACCCGGACGATCTGGTCATCGCCACCAAGGTCGGTTTCACCCGGCAGGGCCCCGGGGTGTGGACCCCCGTCGGGCGCCCCGAATACCTGCGGCAACAGGTCGAGCTGAACCTGCGGCACCTGGGCGTCGAGCGCATCGACCTGTTGCAACTGCACCGGATCGATCCCGCCGTGCCGGTGGCCGACCAGATCGGCGAGCTCGGCGCGCTGCAGGCCGAGGGCAAGATCGCGCACATCGGCCTGTCCGAGGTCAGCGTCGCGCAGATCGAGCAGGCCAGGGAGGTGGCGCCGATCGTCTCGGTGCAGAACCGCTACAACCTCGCCGACCGCGCCGCCGAAGACGTGCTGACGTTCACCGAGCGCGAGAACATCGCGTTCATCCCGTGGTTCCCGCTGGCCACCGGGCGGCTGTCGCAGCCCGGCGGCGCGTTGGCGGAGGCGGCCAAGCGGCACGACGCGTCGCCGTCGCAGCTGGCCCTGGCCTGGTTGCTGCACCGCTCGCCGGTGATGCTGCCGATCCCCGGGACCTCGTCGGTCGCGCATCTGGAGGACAACCTGGCGGCCGCGCGGATCGAACTCACCGACGACGAGTTCGCGGCGCTGACCGACGCCGTCTGACGGATGCGACAACGCCGGCTACCTCGACCGGGGCCCCGAAGGGCTCAGCCGAAGTAGCCGGCCAGCACATCAGTGCACGACCACCGGCACTGCGACGTCCTCGACGTCCCGAACGGCACCCTTGCGCGGCAACAGGAACGCCGGGATGAAGGTCAGCAGGATCAGGACGAGCGCCACCCAGAAGGTGAACGCGAACGCCTCGGCCATCTGGCCGGGGATCTCGGCCAACAGTTGCGGCGGGAAGTTCGCCGCCTGCGACGGGTCGGTCTGGATGGCCTTGCCGGCCTGGTACGCGGGCTTGGAGATCAGCTGATCGGTGAGGATGACCGACATCGTCGCGGTGCCGACGGACGCCGCCGCCTGCTGCACGATGTTCATCAGTGTCGAACCGCGGGCCACCTCCTGGTGGCTGAGCGAGGCCAGCGCGGCCGTCATGATCGGCATCATCGTCATGCCCATGCCCATGCCCATCACGAACAGCGAACCGAGAATCAGCACGTAGGACGTGGTGTCGGTGAGCTGGGTGAACACGCCCATGCCGAGGGCGATCAGCGCCAGGCCGCCGAGCACGAACTTGCCGGGGCCCATCTTGTCGGTCAACCGGCCGGCGAGCGGCATGGTCACCATCGCGCCGATGCCCTGCGGCGCCAGCAGCAGTCCGGCGGCCAGCGTGCTCTCGCCGCGGACGCTGATGAAGTAGGTCGGGAACAGCAGCATGGCGCCGAAGAACGCGATGGCGAACAGCGACATGGTGATGATCGAGACCGACAGCTGCTTGCGCTTGAACAGGTGCAGGTCGATCAGCGGGTGATCCTTGCGCAGCGCGTGGAACACGAAGGCGCCGACCAGCAGCACACCGACCACGGCCGGGATGATCACCTGCGCCGACGCGATGGTGCCCTGCCCGGGAATGCTGGACACGCCGTACAGGAACAGCGCGAGACCGGGGGACAGCAGCAGCATTCCGACGAAATCGAACCTCTCCGACGGCGTCGGGTTGTCCTTGGCCAGCACCCGCCACGCCATGATGAACGCGATGATGCCGATCGGCAGGTTGATGAAGAAGATCCAGTGCCAGCTGGCCACCTCGATCAGCCAGCCACCGAGGATCGGGCCGCGCGATCGGGCCGAGCAGCATCGGGACGCCCAGCACGGCCATCACCCGGCCGATCCGGGCCGGGCCGGCAGCCCTGGTCATCATCGTCATGCCGAGCGGCATCAGCATGCCGCCGCCCAGGCCCTGCAGCACCCGGAAGGTGATCAGCGCGCCGATGTTCCAGGCCAGGCCGCAGGCGATGGAGCCGAGGATGAACAGCACCAGCGCCAGCATGTACAGCCGCTTGGTGCCGAACCGGTCGGCGGCCCAGCCGGTGAGCGGGATGACGGTGGCCAGCGCCAGCGTGTAGCCGGTCATGGTCCAGGCGACGGTCGAGTAGCTGGCGTCGAAGACTTGTTGGAAGGTCGGCAGCGCAACGCTGACGACGGTGGTGTCGAGGATCGACATGATGGCGCCGAGGACGACGACGCCGGCGATCTTCAGCACGGTGGCGTCGAGGGCGTCGCCAGCGGGCGCGGCTTGGGCGCGGTGGGTGGCCATGCTCTTGCTCCTGGTCTTGTGGTCAAACAGCAATCGGAGAGCGCTGGGTTGCCGCTGGATACCTGTTGATGATCGGCAATAACGCGCCGAGCAGGCGTTCCCGATCAACCGGGTCCAGCGAGTCGATGAAGGTGAGGGCCTGGGTTCGCTTGGATTGGTGGAAGGCGGCAACCAGGCCGTGCCCGGTGGCGGACAGCGAGATCCGCTTGACCCGCCGATCGAGTTCGTCCTCCTGCCGCTCCAGGAATCCTTCCTTGACCAGTCGCTCCACCGCGCGCCCGGTGGCCGCGACGGACAGCCGCAGTTTCTCGGCGAGTTCGTGGATCGGCATCGGCTCCTGCGCCTGGGAGAGGATCAGCAACGACCGGAACTGGGAGAACGACAGATCCGTCTCGATCAGCGACTCCAGCCCGGCTTCCTGTCCGGCGCAATGGATCTGGCCGAAAAAGGCCTCGAGCGCTTCGAGCACCGCTGCGGACTGTGGGGTAGGCACCGGTAGATACTAGCAAGAACGCAACTATTGCGAAGACGCGCAGGACGGGTGTGATGGATCACAGCTACCGAGAACCGCTGCGCTGCGACACCGGACCAGCGCCGGCCGCCCGGTCCCGGTGGTCTTCGAGCAGCTCCCAGTTGCCGCCGTCGATCTCCAGGCTCTCCGGCAGGATGTCCCGCTCGATCGTGGTCGCCAACGGCTTCTCGATGACGAAGACCAGCAGCACGAACCCGATGATGACCAGCGGAACCATGTACAGGAACACCGGGGTGAGGGCGTCGTTGTAGGCGCCGACGATCACGTCCCGGATCCCTGCGGGCAGGTCCCGCACCACGGCCGGGGTCAGCGAGTTCTCCCCACCGCCCGCGGAGGCAGCACCGGCCGGCATCCGCTCGGTCAGCAGCTGGGTGAGCTTGGCGACGAACAGGCTGCCGACGATCGCGGAGCCCAGCGAGGCGCCGATCTGCCGGAAGTAGTTGTTCGACGCCGTCGCGGTGCCGACCTCGCTGACCGGGAAGGAGTTCTGCACGACCAGGATGAGGATCTGCATGCTCATCCCCAGGCCGAGACCCATGATGGCCAGGTAGCCGCAGACGATCACCGTGCTCAGCGCCGGCGTCATGGTGGACAGCAGGAACAGCGAGATCGCGACCAGTACCAACCCCGTCATCGGCAACCATTTGTATTTGCCCGTGCGGCTGACGATCTGCCCGGACACGACGGAGGCGATCAGCAGCGCGGCCATCAGCGGGATCATCAGCAGTCCGGCCTGGGTGGCGTTCAACCCGGTGACCATCTGCAGGTACGTCGGCAGGTAGGCCAGCGCCCCGAACATCGCGACGCCCAGGATCAGCCCGACGATGGTGGTCAGGTTGAAGTTGCGGTCCTTGAACAGGTGCAGCGGCATGATCGGCTCCGCTGCCCGGCGCTCCACCAGGACGAACGCGACACCGGCCAGGATGGCGCCGATGATCAGCCCGATGATCACCGGGGAATCCCAGTCGTAGGTGTTGCCACCCCAGGTGGTCATCAGCACCAGGCAGGTCGATGCGATGGCCAGCAGGAAGATGCCGGTGACGTCGATCTTCGGGTTGCGGTTGGTGTTCTTCGGCAGCCGCAGGAAGAACGCCGCGGACGCGATGGCCAGGATGCCCAACGGGATGTTCATCCAGAACGCCCAGCGCCAGCCGATGCTGTCGGTGAACCAGCCGCCGAGCAGCGGACCGGCGACCGAGGAGATCGCGAAGACGCCGCCCATGATGCCCAGTACTTGCCGCGCTCCCTTGCTGGGACGACGTCGGCGATGATCGCCTGGGCCAGGATCAACAGCCCGCCGCCGCCGAGGCCCTGCACGGCCCGGCCGGCGATCAGCCAGTTCATGTCGTGCGCGAGCCCACCGATGATCGAACCGACGATGAAGATCGAGATCGCGGTGACCATCCGGGTCATCAGGCCGTCCAGCAGCTGCGGGTTCTGCCGCACTACCTGCATCCGGGTCTCCCGGAAGGCGGAATCGGCGATCATCGGGCCCATGACGGTGATCAGCAGCCCGACCAGCGACTCGATCAGCTCCGACCCGTCGTACCGGGCGCGGTGCGCGGCCAGCACCTCGTCGGTGACGTCCGGCGGCCGGACCCCGAGGATGGCGTCCTCTTTGCTGTCGAAGTAGTTGAAGAACGTCCGCGGCGAGACGTCGGCGCGTTCGCTGATCGCGTCGATCGTCACCTTGTCCAGCCCGTCGCGCAGCGCCAGGCCGACCGCCGCCTCCTCGAGGCGGTGCCGGGTCTGCGCCCGCTTGCGCTCCCGCAGCCCCATGGGTGCTGCTTGTCATGTGCATGAAGTCATTGCAGATCACGCAATGTTGCGCAACTGCAAGTTTGCAGTCTGACGCATAGTTCACTGTGAGCCTGCCCAATCCTTTGGCCACCAATGCCCAATCGATAGGGCAGCCGAAAATTGTTTCGCGGAAGTGCTTGACAGCGACGGGTGTGATGCAGCACTCTTAGCCCTGTCAGAGATGCCAAACCGATTGGGCAAACGCAATGGTGCAGACCAAGGTCACGATCCGCGAGGTCGCGGAACGCGCTGGTTTCTCGACCACCACCGTCTCCCATGTGCTCAACAACGTTCCCGGCAAGCGCATCCCGGACAGCACTCGGACCCTGGTGAAGGCTGCGGCCGTCGACCTGGGCTACCGACCGAACCGGTTGGCGCAGGGCCTGCGACTGCAGCGGTCGGACACCATCGGCTTCGTCAGCGACCGGATCGCCACGTCACCCCATGCCGGGATGACGATCGTCGGCGCGCAGCGCGCCGCCGCGGAATACGGTTCGCTGCTGCTGTTGATGAACTCCGGATACCGACGCGGACCTCGAGCAGCGGGAGATCCGGGCCCTGCTGGACCGGCAGGTGGACGGCATCGTCTACGCCTCGGAGTACCACCGCCTGGTCAGCCCGCCCGCCCTGCTGCACGAAACGCACGCCGTGCTCCTGGACGCGCGCCCCGCCGGATCGGATTGGGCATACGCCGTGCCCGACGAGTTCGGTGGTGCCGTGACGGCCATGGGTGCGCTCATCGAAAGCGGTCACCGCCGGATCGGCTACGTGACCAACGTGGACGACATCCCGGCCACCACCGGGCGCCTGCAGGGGTACCGAAAGGTGCTGTCCGACAACGGCATCGCCTTCGAGGGAGAGCTGATTGCGGCCGACCAGTCGGATGCGGTCGGTGGCTACCGCGCCGCCATGTCCATCCTCTCCCGCCCAGACCGGCCGACCGGGCTGTTCTGCTTCAACGACCGGATGGCGATGGGTGCCTACCAGGCTGCCGCCGCCCTCGGTCTGCGCATCCCGGAAGACCTGTCGATCGTGGGCTTCGACGACCAGCAGATCATCTCCGCCGGTCTGCGTCCCGGGCTCACCACGGTCGCCCTGCCCCACCTGGAAATGGGGGAGTGGGCCGTGCACGCCCTGATGAGGTTGATCCATTCCAACGGACGGGAAGCGGTCGAACCCGCTGTCCTGCCGTGCCCACTGGTGCGTCGTGCATCAGTGGGCCCGCCGCCCGGTGTCTGAACCGGACGGCGAGTTTCACCCACCACATCGCCCGCTGTCACGGGCGAGTAACAGTCCGGAATTCCGGACGCAATGAGTTGGAGGACTCCGTGGTAACGCACACCCTGAAGCGCCTCGCAGCGGTCAGTTTAGCCGCCGCGTTGGCGTTATCCCTGGCCGCGTGCGGCAAGGGCGGTAGTAGCAGCAGTGAAAGCACCGACGCCAGCGGCACCGCGACCCTCAAGCTGTGGACGCACAGCGCCGGTAACGAGACCGAGTTAGGCAACCTCAACCAAGTCGTCACCGACTACAACGCCAGTCAGTCGAAGTACAAGGTCGAGGTGCAGGCCTTCCCGCAGGACTCCTACAACACCTCGGTCACCGCCGCGGCGTCGTCGAAGAGCCTGCCGTGCATCCTGGACGTCGACGCCCCGAACGTGCCGAACTGGGTGTGGGCCGGGTATCTCGCCCCCCTGGACGGTCTGGACGAGACGCTGTCGAAGTTCCTGCCCACCACGGTCGGCTCCTACAACGGGAAAAACTACTCGGTCGGCTACTTCGACGTGGCCCTGGCGATGTATGCCCGAAAGTCGGCGCTGGAAAAGAACGGCATCCGCATCCCCACCATGGACCAGCCGTGGACAAAGGATGAATTCGACGCGGCGCTGAAGGCCATCAAGGCGTCCGGTGACTACCAATACCCGTTGGACATGCAGACCGGCAGTACCGGTGAATGGTGGCCCTACGCCCTCTCCCCATTGCTGCAGAGCTTCGGTGGTGACCTGATCAACCGCAGCGATTACAAGTCGGCGGACGGTGCGCTGAACGGGCCGGAGGCGCTCGCCTGGGCGACCTGGTTGCAGTCACTGGTCACCGACGGGTACATGCCGGCGAAGTCCGAGTGCCGACCCGCAGGCCGATTTCCTCAACGGGAAGAGCGCGTTGTTGTGGAACGGATCGTGGGGTTCGGACGTCTCCCGGACCAAACTCGGCGACGACGTGCTGTTCCTGCCATCACCGGACTTCGGTAAGGGCCCGAAGATCGGTGGCGGCTCCTGGCAGTGGGCGGTCAGCGCCGGCTGCCCGAACGTGGATGGCGCCCTCGACTACATGAAGTTCGCCCTGCAGGACAAGTACGTGGCGAAGTGGGCCGCCTCGGCCATCCCCGCGACCGACGCCGCCGCCGCGATGGTTCCCGGTTACGAACCCGGCGGCATCAACGACATCTTCCGGCAGTACTCCAAGAAGTACGCGGTGATCCGCCCGCCGACACCCGGCTACACGTTCATCGCGACCACCTTCGCCAAGGCCGCGCAGGACATCGTGAACGGCGCGGACCCGAAGGCGGCGCTGGATCAGGCGGTCTCCGACATCGACGCCAACCAGGCCAGCAACAACTACTACCAGCAGTAGACCTCCACCCATCAATGACCGACCGTGCGGGGGCGGCTGGGCGCATCCCGCCCCCGCACGGTCCCCAAAAGCCCTGGGAGACACCATGACACAAACAGTGGGTGGGGCGCACCCCAATCCTCCGACCATATCCACCATCGAAAATCTCACCCACAGGCAGCGACGCTTCGAGAAACCGACGCGCTCGCAGCGGCTCACCGCAGCATGGCTCATCGCCCCGGCCGCCGTCCTCGGGATCACGTTCGTGCTCATCCCCATCGCGTTGGCCTTCACGTTGGCCTTCACCAACGCCAAACTGGTCTCTCCTCAAGGGCCGCAGTTCGTCGGCGTCGACAACTTCACCCGGATGTTCCACGACCCGGTCTTCTGGAAGTCACTGCGGAACACCATCCTCTTCGCGATCTTCGTGGTGCCGATCCAGGCGGGATTCGCTCTCCTGCTGGCGTTGCTGGTCAACGTGAAGGTCAAGGGTGTCAACTTCTTCCGGACGGTGTACTTCCTGCCGGTGGTGACTTCCATGGTCGTCATTTCGATGCTGTGGCTGTTCATGTACCGGCCGGATGGGCTGATCAACGCGCTCCTGTCGAAGGTCGGCATCACCGGCCCGGACTGGTTGGGTAACCCCAACACCGCACTGGCGGCGATCCTGTTCATGTCGGTCTGGCAGGGCGTCGGGTTCCACATGGTGATCTGGCTCTCCGGGCTACAGACCATCTCACGCGACATGTACGAGGCGTCGTCCATCGACGGAGCAAGCAGTTGGCAGAACTTCCGCTTCATCACCTGGCCCGCCCTACGGCAGACCAGAACCTTCATCCTGATCACCATCACGATTTCGGCGTTCAGCCTGTTCACCCAGGTGCAGGTCATGACCCAGGGCGGACCCCTGGACTCCACCACAACCATCGTGTACCAAATTGTCCGCGCCGGTTATGCGCAGCAACAAACCGGCTACGCCTCGGCGATGTCGCTGGTCTTCTTCGTGCTGGTCCTCGCCGTTTCGCTGGTTCAACGGTTCCTCACCCGCGACAAGGACGTGAAGAAATGAGTGACACCCTCAGCCCACGTCGACGAAATCGTCCACAACGAGTACCGGACGCCGAGCGGACCGGAACGGGCCGGCTCATCGGCGGGTACATCCTGCGCATCCTGCTCTGCCTGGTGTTCGGCCTGCCACTGGTGTTCCTGTTCGTTTCCTCGCTGAAACCGGATGTTCAGATCTTCGGCGACGTCGGCACGGTGAAATCATTCCTCCCGGTCGGCGACATCTCCCTCGACAATTACACCGCGGTGTTCGACCGGGTGCCGTTCTGGCGATTCCTGATGAACTCGGTCGTGCTGTCCGCGCTGACCGTCATTCTCGGGATCATCGTCAACAGCATGTGCGCCTTCGCACTGGCCCGGCTGAAATTCCGCGGCAAGGGGGTCATCCTCGGAATCATCCTGGCGACCCTGATCGTGCCATTCGAAACCCTCGCGCTGCCGCTGCTGTGGTGGGCGAACAAACTGCCCTACTACGACGGCAGCATCGGCTGGCTGGACACCTACGAGGTGCAGTTCGTCCCGTTCATCGCGAACGCCTTCGCGATCTACCTGTTCTACCAATACTTCGATTCGATCCCGAAGGAACTGGACGAAGCAGCCAAGGTCGACGGCGCCAGCTGGTTCACCATCTACCGCAAGATCGTCATGCCGCTGTCCGGGCCGGCGATCGCGACCGTCGCGATCCTGACCTTCCTGCCGGCCTGGAACCAGTACCTGTGGCCACTGATGTCGGTGCAAACCGAAGAACTCCGGCCCGTGATGGTCGGCCTGGACTACTTCAAGCAACTGAACACCTCCTGGGGGCAACTCATGGCCTACGCCTCCCTGATCACCATCCCGATCCTCGCGCTGTTCATCGCCTTCCAACGTTCCTTCGTCAACAGCATCGCCTCCAGCGGCGTGAAAGGCTGATCATGTATTCGCTTCCCGACTCCTGGCTCTGGGACTTCTGGCTCGCGGAGGAAACCTCCGCCGATGGCCGGCGCACCTATCACCTGTTCTTCCTGCACGCCTCCCGGGCGTTGCACGACCCCGATCGCCGTCATCTGCGGGCGGCCGTCGGGCACGCGGTGTCCACCGATCTGGTCACCTGGCGGCAGGTGCCGGACGCCCTGGTGCACGGCGACGCCCCCAGCTTCGACCAGACCGCCACCTGGACCGGCTCGGTCACCCAGGGCCCGGACGGCAGGTGGTTCATGTACTACACCGGGACGGCCCGTCATCCCGACGACGTCCTGGTCCAGCAGGTCGGACTGGCCATTTCCGACGACCTGTACCACTGGGTCAAGTACACCGGCAATCCCGTGCTGCGCGCCGACAATCGTTGGTATGAAACCGTTGGCGGCGAGGCGCCGTGGCGTGACGAGCACTGGCGCGACCCGTTTGTGTTTGCCGATCCGGACGGCGACGGCTGGCACCTGCTGATCACCGCGCGAGCCAACACCGGACCGCTGGACGACCGCGGTGTGGTCGGGCACGCCCGGTCGTCGGATCTGTTGCACTGGGAGGCGCAGCCGCCGCTCTCGAGGCCGGGTACCGGATTCGGGCAACTGGAGGTCTTCCAGGTGGCCGAGGTGGGCGGCAGGCACGTGCTGATCTTCAATTGCCTGCCCGGCGAGTTCTCCGCGGCACGACGGGAAACGGGTGTCGGCGGTGCCATCTGGGCGGCGACAGCCGACTCGCCGCTGGGTCCGTACGACATCGCGGGTGCGGTCCCGTTGACCGACGATCGGTTCTACGTCGGCAAGCTGGTGCAGGACCCGGCCGGCAACTGGGTCATGCTGGCGTTCGAGAACATCGGTCCCGACGGTGCGTTCGTCGGCGCGCTGTCCGATCCGATGCCGGTGCACTGGGATGGCGACACGCTGGTTCTCGAACTTTCGGACAGTCCGGCGCTCGCCGGCTGACCCTGGTGGTGGACCTGTGACAGGGAGGCGAGACAGATCCGGTGACCCTGGAGCAGTACTCGACAGCGCGGCGGGACGAGACCTGACGTCCCGCCGCTGCTGGCGTCAGCGCAGGTCGAAAACGATCCGGGCCTTGACGGTGCCCTTCTCGACCTCTTCGAAGCAGTCGTTGACCTCGTCCAGGGTCCTGGTCTCCCGGATCACCGTTGTCCGGCCCTGTGCGTGCAGTTCGTACACCTCGGCCAGATCCTTCCGGGTTCCGACGATCGAGCCGATGACGGTGATCCCGTTCAGCACGGTCTCGAAGATCGGCAGCTTGACGAAGTTGTCGGCGGGCAGCGCCACGAACACCAGCGTGCCGCCGCGGCGCAAGGACCCGAAGGCCTGCTCGAAGGCCTTCGGCGCGACCGCGACCGAGATGGCGGCATGCGCGCCGCCGAGCTTCTTGATCGCGGCGATCGGGTCCTCCACCATCGCGTTCACGGTGTAGTCCGCGCCGAGTTCCTTTGCCAATTCGAGCTTCTCGTCGACCACGTCGACCGCGACGACGGTGGCCCCGCTGATCTTGGCGTACTGCAGGGCCAGGTGGCCCAGACCGCCGATGCCGAAGATCGCGACCAGCTGACCCGGGCGGGCGCCGGACACCTTGACCGCCTTGTAGGTGGTGACGCCGGCGCACGCCAGCGGCGCGGCGTCCAGCGGATCAACAGCGTCGGGGACCTTCGCTACGTAGGCGGCATTCGCGGTGGCGTACTCGGCGTAGGCGCCGTCGCGGCCGTAGCCGGTGTTGACCTGCTGCTCGCACAGGGTCTCCCAGCCGTCGATGCAGTACTGGCAGATCCCGCACGCCGAACCCAGCCACGGCATGGCGACCCGGTCGCCGACCTTGATGTGCAGAACGCCGTCGCCGAGCTGCTCGACGATGCCGACCCCCTCGTGACCGGGGATCAGCGGCAGGCTCGGCTTCACCGGCCAGTCACCGTGCGCGGCGTGAATATCGGTGTGACACAGGCCCGAGGTCTCGACCTTGACCAGCACCTCGCCAACCCCGGGTACGGGCTTTGCGACGTCCTCGACGCTGAGGATCTTGGTGAAGTCCTTGACTACTGCTGCCTTCATGAATGATCTCCTGTGATTGTCGGTGCTCGGATTGCCGGGTCGGTGGAAGCCGAAATGAGGTGCAGAAGGTTGCGCGGCGGCTGGGTGTCGGCCGACGGTGAGACGGGTTGGAATCAAGGGATTCTCAACCGGGGATCGGGCGCGGCCCGGAATTCGGTGCACCGCGAATAACGTAGGGCGTCATCATTGACTCCTTTACTCGTTTGAGCCGCCACCGTGACGGTCGAGTAGTTGGAGACTACGAATCGTAACGTTGCACGCACGCTGCATCGCGCGCAACCAAAATGCAACGGGGTGCTATTTCCCGTCGGTGAACTGTGCCTCGCCGGGCTTGATCAGCAGCTTGTCGGCGACGGTCTTCATCTGTATGAGTGTCCTTGGTGTGGGCGCCGGCCGCTGCCGACCGGCGCCCTACCGTGATTCCGACCCGCCGGACCCCTCGGCCGGCTTCGAGTTCTTCACGGTCACCGACGACGAGAAGTCGACCGTCTCACCGTCGGCGGAGCGACCCGAAGGCCCCTCAATCACGTGGTTCGGGGCGATGGTGGCCGCGGATGGGTCGGATCAAAGAATTTTCGCGCCTACGAGGCCTGCTCTACACACGGAGCGTCCGCCATCCACGTGCTGCAGAGCCCGCACAGCCGACGAAGCGTGTGTATTGCTGACCCAAGAGCAGCGCCATTGCTAGTGATCCGGATGCAGTGGCGAGTGGGTCGCGCCGACCTGATGCAGCAGGTTGTGGATGTCGTTGCTGGCGATCCGCCACCGCCGCTCGCGGCCGGAACGCTCCGCGCGCACGATGCCGCGCAGCCGGAGCGCGCCAAGCGCATGTGACGTCGCGTTGGCCGTCATGCCGACAGCTTCGGCCAGGTCGCTCACACAAATACCGGGGGAGTGGTGCACCGCGAGCAGGATGCGGAGCCGGTTGGTGTCGGACAGGGCCTGGAACAGCTCGGCCCAATCATCGATGATCTCCGGGCTGGCGGCTCCGAGAATGAGGGAGGCGTTGTCCGTGCCGGTTGCGGGCTCAGGCACGTCACCTACCCCGTTGGCGATGTCGCCGGCATGAGCGCTCACGCGCCTCAGTGTGCCACCAGCGCCGGGCGAATTCGGTTGCAAGCCGAGCCCACAATCACCAACTAATACGGGGCCGAGCCCCACACGTACACCGCGTCGCCCACCGAGAGCGTGTCGTAGAACGTCTCCGAGGCGGCCCAGGACAGGTGCACGCAGCCGTTGGACTGGTTCGACAGGCTGCCCTGGTGAAACGCGATGTCGTTGTCGAAGAAGACCGAGTTCGGCATCGGGGCATTGTTGAACAGGCTGGACTTGTGGTTCTTGTCCCGCCAGAACACCGAGAACATGCCATCGCGGGTCCGCGAACCGTAGGCGCCGGAGGTGATCGGCACCGGGCCGTAGGTGATCTGCCCGCCGGTCTGCAGCCAGGCCTGCTCACCTTCCAGGTCGACGCAGGCGGACGCGGCGGCCGGACAGGGATTGCTGGCCTGGTTGGCGGCCGCGCCGTCGGCGTTTGGGTTCGCGACCGGTTCCTTGACGGTGAGCGTCGAGGTGGCGGTATTCGGCTCGAACCGGACGTCACCGGCGTAGTTGACCTTGATCTGATGGTCGCCGGCGGTCACCGCGTTGGCCGCCGCGGTGATCTTGCCGTTGTCGTCGACCGGACCGTCGGCAATCTGGTTGCCGTCATAACTGATCGTGACGTCCCCGGTCGGGCTGTCCGGGGTGCCGACGATGTCCACTGTGATGGTGGCGTCGTCGCCCGGCTTCAGGCCGTCGGCCCAGTCGACGGCGATGTCGACGTTCGTCTGGCTGGTCTGCACGGTCAGCGGCGCGGTGGAGGCGTCGACGACGGCGCCGCCGGAATAGTTGATCGTGTAGGTCTTCGAGCCCGGGTCGGCCCGGTTGAGGAAGCTGAGGGTCGCGGCGCCCGACGAGTCGGTGTCGCCCTCGTCGATCGTTTCGGTGCCGTCGAGGAAGGTCACGTGCCCGGTGAGGTCGGTGCCGGCCGGTGCGCCGGGGGCCTGCACGGACACCTCCAGCGACGCCTGGTCGCCGTAGCGAACTGAGTCCTTGCCCACCGACGCCGTGATCGAGGAGCCGGCCTTGGCCGGGGCGGCGGTCGTCGTCGGCTCCGGGGTGCTGGTGATGACCGGCACCGTTGCAGTGGTGACCGGAGTCGGCGGTGACCACCGAGGACGGCGGAGCGGCCGGACTGGACGGGGTGGCAGTCGAACTGCCGGACGTCCGGCGGCCGGGCTCGGCGTCCCGACCGACTGCAGACTGCCCAGCGGTGGTCGACGGACCGCAGGCCACCAGCGCGAGCGCCAGCCCGCCAGCGGCGACGGTCGCCATCGCCCTGCTCCAGCGTGTACCGGTCATGGTCGACCCCCTCGTTCGCGAGGAGGCTACCCGCTGCAGACGCGCCAAGAAAAGCCGAGAACGTCAGTCGCCGGTGAACATCACGTCCCAGGGCTGGACGGTGACGGACAGGTACTCGCCGGCGACGCACAGATCGTCGGTGGTCGCCAGCGCGTGGACGTCGAGGTCACCGTGCTCCGGGCGAACCCGGATGACGGTCATCCCGGTGCCGTCATCGGCGTCGGGCAGGGGTCCAGCCGCTACCAGCAGGCCGCGATCCCGCAGCCGGTTCAGGAAGGCGACGTGCTCACCGAACGCCGGATTGGCGAAGATCGATTCGCCGTCCGACAGCGCCGGCCCAGGCCGGTGCACCAGCGCGAACCAACGATCCTGACCGACCGATTCTTGCTCATCCGTGGACAACGGCCTGCCCGCCGACGAAGGAGGCGAAACCGCCGAGCACGCCCGGCCAGCCCTGGCCGTACTCCTGGGCCGCGGCGGCCGGGTCCGAGAGGATCTCCCAGCCGGCGTGCTCCACCCGGACCAGGGTCTGCTCGCCGTCCTGGGTGAAGGTGACCCGCAGGTCGGTGGCCTTCGCGGCGTCCGAGCCGGGATGCCACGCCAGCCGCAGCGCGGACGGCGGGTCCCATTCGAGCACCTCCGCCCAGACCGAGGTTCGCTCCCCGGACCGTTCCACGACCTCCTTGCCCTCGAACCCGACGGTGCCGTCACCGAAGACGCTGTAGGTGGCCAGCGGCCACCAGGCGCCGATGTGCCCGGTGAACAGTTCGAAGGTTCGGTCGACGGGGGCGCCGACGAGAATCTCCCGGCGAATGGGCGCGACGGTCATGGCGTGGTCCTCGATTCTGGCGGCGTGGATTCTGCGACATACTCGGCAAACGACTGGAGGCTGGTGTCCCACAGCCCCACCAACCAGCCCTGCACCTCGCGTAGCCCGTTGGGTGCCAGCGCGTAGAGGTTGCGGGTGCCGCGGGCGCTGTGCTCGATCAACCCCGCGTTTTCCAGCACCCGCAGGTGCTTGCTGACCGCGGGCCGACCGATCGGCAGGTCCCGCGCCAGTTCGCCGACCGGTCGGGCGCCGGCGCGCAGGCACTCCAGGATCCGGCGACGGTTCGGGTCGCCGAGTGCATCGAGCGCGGCTTCCGAGGTGTGGGAACCAGCCGCCGATTGGTTACTCATGGGCAACGGTTACTCTAGAGCAACCATTGCGAGTGAGGCAAGCCGCAGCTGACTAGTGCCGCAACCCGAGCCGGTTGTGCAGCCGGCGCAGCGGCGCCGGAGCCCACCAGTTCCACTCCCCGAGCAGCGTCATGGTGGCCGGCACCAGCAGGCAGCGAACCAACGTCGCGTCGATCGCGACCGCCACCGCCAGCGCCACCCCGGTCTGCTTGATCACCAGCAACTCGCCGGCCACGAATCCGGAGAAGACCAGCACGACGATCAGCGCGGCCGAGGTGATGATCCGTCCCGAGCGCTGCAGCCCGGCGACCACGGCCTCGTTGTTCGTCATGCCCTGATCCCGGAATTCCTTGATCCGGCTGAGCAGGAACACCTCGTAGTCCATCGCCAGGCCGAAGCCAAGGGCGACAACGAGAATCGGGATGATGGTCTCGATGCCGCCGGTGGATTTGAACCCCAAGAGCGATTCGCCGTGGCCGTCCTGGAACACCCAGACCAGCACCCCCAGCGAGGCCCCGAGGGACACCACGTTGATCAGCAGCGCTTTGATCGGCACCAGGATCGACCCGGTCAGCAGGAACAGCAGCACGAACGTGGCCAGCACCACCACGGCGATCGCGTAGGGCAGCTGCTGGGCCAGCGCGTCGGTGAAGTCGACCAGTGCCGCGGTTTGGCCGGTCACCCAGATCGGATAGTCGGGACGGTCCGCGCGCACCGACGCCACGACGGCC
The DNA here is from genome assembly GCA_963695045.1 of uncultured Actinomycetota bacterium. Classification (GTDB taxonomy): domain Bacteria; phylum Actinomycetota; class Actinomycetes; order Mycobacteriales; family Nakamurellaceae; genus Nakamurella. The sequence continues at coordinate 1,086,778 of CAVOFW010000006.1, read as the reverse complement.
TTCGCCTCGGCGCTGCCCGGGTCCGAGTCGACCATGAACACGTTGATCACGGAGTACTGATCGTCAACGGCCTTCGGTGGTGGCACCAGCTCGACGCCCTCCATCGCCGCGATGTCATCGGCCAGCGGGGTCATCTGCTCGGGCGAGGCCTCGCCGACCACCTGGATGGTCGGGCTCCCGGACGCCGGATACTCCTCCGCCAGGGTGTCGAAGAACTGCCGGTCCGGCGCACTCGGCGGCAGCAGTTGCACGCCGGAGCTGCGGAGCTCCATCCGCAGCGCCGGCGCGGCCAGGATGCCCAGTATCAGCAGCACACCGCCGACCACCAGCCACGGCCGGCGCTGCGTCCACCGAGCCAGCCCGGAGAAGAAGCCCTCCTCAGGGGCGACGTCACCGAACCGGCCGGTCAGCTTCCGGATCCCGGGGATCCTGTTCAGCACCCCGGGCCGCACCATCCGCGCGCCGGCCAGCGCCAGCAGGGCCGGCACCAGGGTGAGCGCGACCAGCAGCGCGACGACCACCACGCTGACCCCGGCCGCGCCGACCGCCCGCAGGATCCTCGCCTGGAAGACCAGCAGCCCGGACAGGCTGATGGCCACCGTGATCCCGGAGAACATCACGGTCCGGCCGGCCGTGCGCATCGTGGCGACCAGCGCATCGGAGCGCGCCGCCCTTGTCGACCTGGTGGTGATCGCTCCGAGATGCCTGCGCAGTTCCTCGCGGTACCGGGACACGATCAGCAGGCCGTAGTCGATGCACAGGCCCAGCCCGAGCACGGTGACCACGTTGACCACGGACGCGTCCAGGTCGATGAGGTAGGAAAAACCCAGCAGCGTCGCCAGCCCGCCGGCGATCGAGGCGATCGCGCCGAAGATGGGCATCCCGGCGGCCAGGACACCGCCGAACACCAGCACCATCACCAGCAGGCTGATCGGCAGCGCGATCAGCTCGCCCTTCACCAGGTCCTTCTCCACCTGGCTGGTGATCGCGTCGAACAGGATGCTGCCGCCACTGACCATGCCCGATGCGCCGGGCACCGCCGCGGTGATCTCCGCGGACAACTGCTCCAGCCGGGCCTGCGTGGCGTCCAGCGATTCCTGCTCGTACGGGAGGTCCGGCTCCAGGGTGGCGGACACCAGGAAGCCGTTGCCATCCTTGGCGATCAGCGCAGCGGCGGCTGGCGAACTCGGTCCACCGGGCACGGCGAGCGGGTCGACGACCGAGGCCATCCCGGGGATCGCCAGCAGGTCGGCGCGGGCCGCCGTCACCGGCCCTGCCACGGCCGGATCGGCCGCGTTGGCGTTCTGCACGATCAGGCTCAGCGAAGGACCCGTGGTGCTCGCCGCGGCGAGGATCTCCCGTCCGGTGGTGGACTCGCTGGGTACGGTCGCCTCACCGGCGTTGAGTCGCGCGAACAGGCTTTCGCCGAACACGCCGGTCGCGGCCGCGAACCCAAGGATCGTCGCCGCGATCCAGACCGCGACGATCAGTCCGGGTCGGCGGGCGATTCCTCGCCCCAGCGCGGCTAGCACCGGCAGATGGTGGCAAACCACCCCGTGCTGGGGCCAGTGCGTTTCCGGTTCACCCCACGTGCACCTTGGGGCGCAGCACCCGGTTGGGCTCGGCCCGCCGCAGCACCTCGCGGGTGGTGGGGGCGATCTCGCCGACCCCGAGGAACAGGAAGCGCAGCAGGTTCGTCACCGGGTTGCCCTCGGTCCACTCGAAGTAGACGTTCGGCTTGACTCCGTACGCGTCCCGCAGGTGCAGCAGCAGCGCCGCGATCGAGTTGGAGACCACGGGGCTGGCCATTTCCAGCACCCGGCGGCCGTTACGGACGGAGCCCTGCACGCTGAGCTCACTGCTGAACTCCGAGGCGTCGGTCAGCGTGACCTCCAGGAAGATCACCGGATCCTCTGACGGGATGTGGTTCTCCTTGCGTTGCTGCTTCTCCTTGAACCCGAGAGTGCGTTCCCCGACCTCGTCCGGGTCGTGTGCGATCAGCTGTACCTCTCGGCCGGCGTAGTCGGCGAAGAAGCCGGCCGCGACGTCGTCCAGCACGATCTCGCTGGTCCGCAGCTCGAACGAGCGGCCGACCCTGGACACCAACGACACCACGACGATCGCCAGGATGAACAGCGAGGCGATCTTCACCCCGTCCGGGCGTTCGATGATGTTCACGATGGTTGTGTAGACGAAGACCGCGGCAACGGTCGCGAATCCGATGGTCGCCCCGCGCTTGCGGCGCCGCCGGGCGGAGAGCGTCACGGCCACCGAAGCGGACGTCATCAGCACCAGCACGCCGGTCGCGTAGGCGCCGCTCTGCGCGTCGACGTTGGCGTCGAAGACCCAGGTGACCAGGAACGCGACGGCGCCGAACACCAGCACCAGCGGCCGGACCGCCTTCGCCCATTCCGGGGCCATGCCGTACCGGGGCAGGTAGCGCGGCACCAGGTTGAGCAGCCCGGCCATTGCGGAGGCCCCGGCAAACCACAGGATGGTGATGGTCGAGGCGTCGTAGACCGTGCCGAAGCCGTTGCCCAGGTATTCATGCGCGAGGTAGGCAAGTGCCCTGCCGTTCGCGCCACCGCCCGGCTGGAACTCGGGCTGCGGAATCAGCAGCGTGGTGATGATGCTGGAGGTGATCAGGAAGATGCTCATGATCACGGCGGCGGTGGTGAGCAGCCGCCGGGTGCCGCGAATCCGGCCGACCGGGTTGGCCTCGGTGTCGCTGTCGGTGCCGGCCACCTGCGGCATCACCGCGACCCCGGTCTCGAACCCGGAGAGGCCCAGCGCCAGCTTGGGGAACACCAGCAGGGCGATCCCGACCATCATCCAGGGGCTCGAGTAGTTCGTGGTCAGCGCCGTCTTCCAGTCCGCGACGACGCTCGGCGCGGTGATCACGTGCTCCAACCCGACGACGACCACCACCAGGTTCAGCGCCAGGTAGACGGCGACCAGTGCGACCGCGATTCCGATGGCCTCGCTGAACCCGCGGAGGAACACCGCGGCCAGCAGCGCCAGCAGCAGCAGGGTGATCAGCATGTAGTGATCGCCCCAGGCGTCGGGGATGAACGGGTTCTCCACCAGGTGCGCGGTGGCGTCGGCGGCCGACAGCGTCATGGTGATCAGGAAGTCGGTGGCGGCGAAGCCCAGCAGCACGAGCACGAACACCTTGCCGACCCAGCGGGGCAGCAGCCGCTCCAGCATGGCGATGGAACCCTCACCGCGGAAGCTCTCCTTGGCCACCAAGCGGTACACCGGCAGCGCGCCGAACAATGTCAGCAGCACCAGCACGATGGTCGCCATCGGGGACAGGAAGCCGGCGGCCAGCGCGGCGATGCCCGGCTGATAGCCGAGCGTGGAGAAGTAGTCGACGCCCGTCAGGCACATCACCTTCCACCACGAATGATGCTGGTGGGTGGGTTCCGGCGCCTTGAACGGGGCCTGGTTGGTGCCGCGTTTGTCGATCAGCCCTTCCAGCAGCCAGGACCGAAATCGGCTGGGGTGCTGGTTCTTCGGCCGCTGCGGGGGCGGCGCGGGCGGATCCTCGGTGTCGATGTCCGTCATCGGGTTGCCGACTGCAGTTCGGACGCAGGTACCAGGTTGGACGTGCTGAGCCGGTGTTTGGTCTCGATGGTGCGGATCGCCCCGCTGCTCGATCTCATCGACAGCGAATGGGTGATGGCCAGGTCCGGTGCGTATCTGACCCCGCGCAGCACCTCGCCGTCGGTGACGCCGGTGGCGACGAAGTACACGTTGTTGCCCCGCACCAGGTCGGTGGTGGTCAGCACCCGGCCGAGGTTGTGGCCAAGGCTTCTGGCTTCGTTGGCCTCGGTCGCGTTCCGGGCCGCGAGTCGGCCGTAGATGGCGCCGCCCATGCTCCGGACGGCGCACGCGGCGATGACGCCCTCCGGCGTGCCGCCGATGCCGACCAGCAGGTCGACCTCGGACTCCGGTTGCAGCGCCATCAGCGCGCCGGCGACGTCGCCGTCGATGAGGAATTTGATCCGGGCACCGACGGCGCGGATCTTGCTGACCAGGTCCGCGTGCCGGGGGCGGTCCAGCAGCGCGACCGTGACGTCGGCGACGCTGATCCCCTTCGTCCTGGCGACCGTGGCCAGCGTTGCCTCGATCGGCGCAGTGAAGTCGACGGCATCCACCAGGTCCGGCCCGACGACCAACTTGTCCATGTACACACACGGCCCCGGGTCGAACATCGCGCCGCGCTCGGCCAGCGCGATGGTCGACATCGCGTTCGGCAGGCTGCGCGCGGTCAGTCCGGCCCCGTCGATCGGGTCGATGGCAATGTCCACCATCGGGCCGACGCCCTGGCCGACGTGTTCGCCGGAGTACAGCATCGGGGTGTCGTCGTTCTCGCCCTCCCCGATGACGATCACGCCGCGCATCGGGATGGTGCCGAGAATGGGCCGCATCGCGTCGACCGCTGCCCCGTCCACCTGATCCTCGTCGCCTCGACCGAGGAAGCGGGCGGCGGCGATCGCGGCGGCCTCGGTCGCGCGGACCAGCTCCAGGACCAGGACCCGGTCGTCATCGAGGCTGGTCTTGTCGGGTGCGGTCGTGCTGGTGGTCATGGGTGGGTCCTTTCCTGACGAACCCAGGGTGCTGCGGCAGAGTCATTGTCCCTGCGCTGTCCATTGTCGCTGATTGGGGTGGTCGACGTGATCTTGTGACAATCAGCTGAATCCAAGGCGGGATCGCGAACCGAACGTGGGTCCGGCCTTCGATCGGCGGCTCCAGGACCGGCCTTGAACCTCAGATCTTCATCTTGCTGGCCTGCTGCGAGCGCCGCCGCTGCTCGGCCATCTTCTCGTCGAACTCGGCCCGCCACTGCGGACTCACCGCAATGCCCTGCAGCCGAGCCTCTTCGGTGCTGAGCTCCACCGGGAACCCGTAGGTGTCGTACAGGGTGAACAGCTCGGTGCCGGTGATCCCGTTCTCGGCGTAGGTGCCGAGCTGCTTGATGCCCTTGCGCAGCGTCTGCCGGAAGGCCTTCTCCTCCTTCACCAGCACCGCAATTACCTGCTCGCCGCGTTCGGCCACCTCCGGATAATCATCGCGATACATCCCGGCGACGGTCGGGATGATCTCCGGGAAGAAGTTCTGCTGCAGTCCGAGGTCGAAGGCGTACCGGATCGCCCGGCGGACCAGCCGGCGCATCACGTAGCCCTGTTCCTTGTTGCTCGGCTTGACCCCGTCGACGGCCAGGAAGGTCGCCCCGCGCAGATGATCGGCGATCACCCGCATCGCCACGGTGTCGGTCTCGTAGGAGCGCCCGGACAGCTCCTGCAGTCGTTGCACGATCGGCCACAACAGATTGATCCGGTACACGTCGGGGCTGTCGATCGACGCGGCCGCGATCCGGGCGAGCCCGCCGCCATAGTCGACGTTCTTCCTCGGCAGCGGTTCGAATCCGGTTTCGGTCTTCTTGTACTGCATGAACACCGAGTTGCCGAGCTCGATGAATCGGCCGCAATCGCAGTTCTGGTGGCAGTACGCGCCATAGGCGGTGTCGTGTTCGATCTGCGGGTAGAGGTAGAAAAGTTCGGAGTCCGGGCCGCCCGGCTCGCCGACCGGCATGTTCTCGGCCTTGCCGCCGCGGCACCACCAGTTCTTCTTGCCGTAGAACGCAATGCGCGCGCCCTGCGAGCCGACCTCCGCGCCGTGCTCCTCGGTGCCCAGATCAACTTGATCAGCGGAAATCCCTGCCGTGGTGAAGATCTCGGTCCAGATGCCCGCGGATTCGGTGTCCTTTCCGATGCCACTGGCCTCGTCGCCGCTGAAGCAGGTCACGTAGATCCGATTCGGATCAAGGCCGACCCCGTCGGTCAGGAATTGCCAGACTTGGTGCAACTGTTCGCTTTTGAAGTAGTCGCCGAGGCTCCAGTTGCCCAGCATCTCGAAAAAGGTGGTGTGCCGGTTGTCCCCGACCTCGTCGATGTCCTGAACCCGCAGGCAGGTTTGGCTGTCGGTCAATCGCTTCCCGGCCGGGTGATCCGCGCCCAGCAGGTACGGCAGCAACGGTTGCATGCCGCTGCCGGTGAACAAGGTGGTCGGGTCGTCCTTCGGGATCAATGGCGCACGCGGAATGACGACATGCCCCCGCTCGACCATGAATTCGAGATAGACCCTACGGATCTCGTCGGCGTTCATCGACGGATGATCACACACTCACCGCCCGACGGCCACGTTAGAACCTCTGAGAACCGAACGGCGAGTCATCTCGTATTCAGCAGTCATGGAGACAACCGCAGGCGTCAAGCTGGATGCCGATCGCGTGCGCGGGAGCTTCGACCTGGCCCGAAGCGGCCGGATCGTGACCAACAACGCGGCCAGCACCCAACCACCGTGCCGGGGTTGACGATCTACGGTCCCGGTTCGGCGCTGCGCCGTTCGCCGCTGGTCGCGTTCAACGTCGCCGGCGGGAATCCGTTCGACCTGGCCGAGGCGTTGAACGACGTCGGCGTCGAATCGCGGGCCGGGTGCCATTGCGCGACGCTCGCGCACCCGGACCTGGCGCTGGAACCGGCCGCGAGCTGCCGGCTCAGTTTCTACCTCTACAACACCATCGACGATGTCGAACGGGCAGTGGGTGCCGTGCGGGACATCGTCGGGCCACGAGGGCGGCATCGCGCCGATCGACGTTTCTCCGGCCCGTCGGGAACAGAACGCCGAGCGCCTGACTTGACCCGAGGGACAGTTGCCCGTGCCGGGTGATCCACCCGGCCGAGAAGACAAGGACCTCGATGACGAGTAGCGCAGACCGGGCGATCACCGCCCTTCGGACCGGACACGACAGCCTGACGGCCCTGGTGCAGACATTGACCCCGGAGCAGATCGCCGGTCCGTCGGGTGGGGCGTCGGAGTGGTCGGTCGCCCAGGTACTCAGCCACCTGGGCAGCGGCGCGGAGATCGGGCTGGCCGGGCTGGAGGCATCGCTGACCGACGCGCCGGCACCGGGATCGGACTTCAACAACTCCGTGTGGGACCGCTGGAACGCCAAGGCACCGGAGGATCAGGCCGCAGATTTCGCCAAGGCCAACGAGGCGCTGGTGCTGCGGTACGAGGGCCTGGACGATCAGGCCAGGGTGCAGGCGCGGGTGAAGCTGGGCTTCCTGCCGGCGCCGATCGACATCGCGGGGTCCGCGAGCTTCCGGCTCAACGAATTCACCCTGCACACCTGGGACGTTGCGGTCGGACTTGATGACGGCGCCACGCTGGCCCCGGAGGCGGTTGAATTGCTCCTCGACGTCGCGCACTACCTCTTCGGCTGGCTCGGTCGGCCGGGTTCGATCCTGGGCGGCAGGTCGGTTCGCGTTCATGTCAACACGACCGATCCGGCCAGGGATTTCGGGGTGCTGATCGGCGAGAAGGCGGAGCTGGCGGACCGTCCGGCGGACGCTGATGCCGAGCTGACGCTGCCGGCCGAGAGTTGGTTGCGGCTGGTCAGCGGGCGGCTCGCGGTCCCTGCCCGCACTCCCGCCGGCCGTGTCCGTGTCCGGCGCGATCACCCTCGATGAGCTGCGGCAGATCTTCCCGGGGTACTGATCTCGTCAGTTTGGAATGACGGGCTCAGGTCAGTGGTAGCCCGGCGGCGAGGAATTCGATGGCCTTGATCGCGCCGTCGAACGTTCCGTCCGGCCCCACCTCGGGCCCGGTGGCTCCCCCCGGCACCGCCCCGCCCAGCACCGCGCCGGCGACCGCTCCCGCGAAGACCCGGACCTCGAAGTCTTCGGGGGAGCGGCCCAGCCGCGCGGCGATCGCGCTGGCGATCATGTCAATGGACCGGTAGAGCAAGGTCATCATCGCCTGGCGCAGTTCCGGGACGGCGTAGACCAGTCGCTGCCGCTCCACCTCGCGGTCGATGTCCTCGGGGGTGAGCTGCTCGAAGACCGCGGCGACGGCCATCCTGATCGCCTGCATCGGCGGCAGGTCGGCGGGTTGATCGGCCAGCACCTTGAGCACGATCGGGTCGATGTCGTCGGCGAGGACGACTTCTTCCTTGGTCGGGAAGTACCGGAAGAAGGTGCTGGGCGAGACCTCGGCCGCCTCGGCGATCTGTTCGATCGAGGTCTCGTTGTAGCCCTGCTCCTGGAACAGCCGCATCGCGTGTGCGCGGAGCGAGGCGCGAGTCTTGATCTTCTTGCGTTCGCGCAGCCCGAGCGTCGCGGGTTTAGCCGACATGGACAGATTGTGCATCCTTCGTGCTGTTGGCTGATGCCCGCCGCGGCATCACGGTGAGGGCAGTTGCGACACCGACCGCACAGATGCCCGCGCTGACCCACAGCATCACGCTCATGCCGTGCACGAATGCCTCCTGCACGAGGAGAATCAGCTGTGGCCGGCCCAGCGCGCCGGCGGCCCCGATGCCCTGGATGACGCCGTCACTGATCGGCGGGACCGCCAGGTCGCCAAGGCCGTTGCGGTAGGCGGTGCTGAGCACGGTGCCGAGGACCGCGACGCCGATGGTGCCACCCGCCTGCCGCAGGGCCTGCACCAGCGCGGATCCCGAGCCGGAACGCTCGACCGACAGTTCGTCCAGCGCGGCGCCCATGGCCGTCGGCAGCACGCAGCCCATGCCCGCGCCGACGACGGTGATCCAGATGGCGATGAATCCGTAGCCGGTCCCGACGGAGGTGGTGGCGCCGGCGATTAAACCGGCCGTCAGCAGGCCGAAACCGATGGCCAGCACGACGCCCGACCCGACCTTGCGGCCGATCCGCTCCGCTACCCGGGTGCCGACCACCAGCCCGCCGATCAGCGGCAGCAGTCGCAGGCCGCTGCCCAGCGCGTCGACGCCCAGGATCGCCTGAAAATACTGGGGGACCGCGAAGAACAGCCCGAACATCGCGAAGTTGACGGCGGTGGCGAACACGGTGCCCCAGGTGAAGCCCCTGGAGGAGAACAAGGCGATATCGATCAACGGATAGGTTGCCCGACGCTGCCAACTGATGAACGCGAAGATCAGAAGGGTGGACCCGGCCAGGCAGACCCAGGCGATCGGGTCGCCCCACCCACTCTCGCCCGCCCGGATGACGCCGAAGGTCAGCGCGGCGAGTCCGGTGGACGACAGCACGGTGCCGGGCCAGTCCAGTGGTCGACCTTCCGTGCTACGGGAGTTCGGGACGAACCGGGCGACCGCCAGCGACGCGACCAACACCAAGGGCACATTGATCAAAAAGATCGAGCCCCACCAGTAGTTCTGCAGCAGCCATCCGCCCAGCAGTGGCCCGAGTGGCAGGCCGATCGCCAATGACGTCACCCAGATCGCTAGCGCCTTCTTGCGTTCGGCCTGGTCGGGAAACAGCACGGGGAGCACCGCCATGGACATCGGCATCATCACCGCGGCCGCGAGGCCCAGGACGGCCCTGGAGGCGATGAGGGCGTCCGCCGACCCCGAGTAGGCGCAGGCCAGGGATGCCAGGCCGAAGAGAATCAGGCCGCCGAGCAGCAGCCGTTTGCGTCCGTAGCGATCGCCGAGCGAGCCGGCGGGCAGTAGGGCGGCCGCCAAGACCAGCGTGTAAGCGGAGGTAATCCATTGCAGCTGTGAGGTTGTCGCGTCCAGATCCGCGGCAAGGGTGGGCAGCGCGACCGTCAGCACGGTGCTGTCCAGTCCGATCGTCAGCATCGCGAGGGCGAGCGCGATCAGCGCCCACCACCTGGCTCGGTTCACCCTGTGCATGGCAGCTCCTATCTAACGGGTGTTTGTCTATATTGGAAGTTACTGTCATAAACCAGTGGATGTCAATGCAGTTTGCCTGTCGATACCGGGCCGCCGGGTGCAGTGGCGTGCGGGGGGAGGGGTTTGCCTTTGGGGTGATTCGCTGTGCGAGGTGCGGTAGGGGATCAGTGCCTGTCGGGCGATAGGGTCGCGATCTCGATGGCGAGACGAGCGCCGTCCTGTACGGGGAGAGTGGCGCCGATGATGAAGGCCGCCGCGCCGACACCCGGCTGGCCCACGCCCGGGATCGCTTTTGGCGGGGACTACAACCCCGAGCAGTGGCCCGAAGAGATCTGGCAGCAGGACGTCACGCTGATGCGCGAGGCGGGCGTCACTGTGGTGACGGTGGCCGTCTTCGCCTGGGCGCGATTGCAACCGAGCCCGGGTGCCTGGGACGACGGATGGCTCCGCCGGGTCTTGGATTTGTTGCACGAGAACGGGATCGCCGTGGACCTGGCGACCGCGACAGCGTCACCGCCGCCCTGGCTGGTCCGGGCGCACCCGGAGATCCGGCCGGTCGACGCGCGCGGCACGCGGCTGGAGATCGGTAGCCGGCAGACCTGGTGCCCGAGTTCGCCGGTGTTCCGCGAGCATTCGCTGGCGCTGGTCCGAGAATTGGCGACCCGGTTCGGCGATCATCCTGCGGTCGTCATGTGGCACGTCTCGAACGAGTTGGGAAATCACAACGGCAGCTGCTTCTGCGAGGTCAGCCAGCGGCACTTCCGGGCCTGGCTGCGCGTTCGGTACGGCGACGTCGAGACGCTGAACGACAAGTGGGGCACCGCCTTCTGGAGCCAGCACTACTCGTCGTTCGACGAGATCGCAGCGCCGGCCGCGACCACCGCCTTTCCCAATCCGGGGCAGCTGCTGGATTGGCGACGGTTCTGCTCCGACGCCCTGCTCGAGCAATATCTGGCCGAGAAGCGGGTGCTCCGCGAGATCACCCCAGCGATCCCGGTGACCACCAATTTCCTGGTCGGCACCGGGCCGGGCGAGATCGGGCCCGGTGATTGCGATTACGCGGCGTGGGCGCCGCACCAGGACATCGTGTCGAATGACCACTACCTGATCGGCCTGGGGGTTGGTGAGCAGGCGCCGCGGCTGCATTTGGAGTTCAGCGCCGACCTCACCCGCGGATTGGCCGGCGGGCGACCATGGTGGCTGATGGAACATTCGACGAGCGCGGTGAATTGGCAGCGGGTAAACCGGGCGAAGGGGCCGGCGGAGATGGAGCGGAACTCGTTGGCCCACCTGGCTCGTGGCGGCGACGCGATTTGCTTCTTCCAGTTCCGGCAATCGGTGATCGGCGCCGAGAAGTACCACTCCGCGATGCTGCCGCATGCGGGAACGGATTCTCGGCGGTGGCGCGACGTGTGCCGACTGGGTGGGCTGATCGGCCGGCTCGGTGAGGTCGCCGGCGCCGCGGTCGAGGCCCCGACCGCGGTGCTGGTGGACTGGGATTCGGCGTGGGCTTGCCAGCAGGATGCGCACCCCAGCGAGGACGTGCACCCATTCCTGGTCGCGATGAGCGCCCACCGGGCGATCAGCCGGACCGGCACCGGGTGCGACGTCATCCCGCTGGACGCCGATCTGGCCGGCTACCGGGTGATCGTCGTGCCCGCGGTCGTGCTGCTGTCCTCCGCGCAGGCCGATCGGCTCGCTGCGGCGGCCGAGGCGGGGGCCCATGTGCTGGTGACCTATTTCTCGGGCATCGCGGACCGGGGCGACCGGATCGTCGAAGGCGGCTATCCGGGGGTGCTGCGGGATCTGCTGGGCGTGCGGTCGGAGGAGTTCTTCCCCCTGGGGCCCTCCGAGGTGGTGCGGTGGGACGACGGGACGAGCAGTGGGGCCTGGACGGAGGACACCGTGTGCTCTGCGGGCGCCGAGGTGCTGGCGCGGTACGCCGACGGGCCGGTCGCGGGTTTCGCGGCGCTGACCAGGCGGGCGGTGGGCCGGGGCGCTGCGTGGTATGTGTCCACCCAGCCGGACGCCGCTGGGTTGGCGCGGGTGGTGGCGAGAGTGCTCGAGGAGGCCGGTGCTGCCCCGGCGGTGGTGTTGCCTGCGTCGAACCCGGCTGTTGTCGACGGTGCGATCGATGTGGTGCGCCGACGCGCCGGTGATCGCTCCTGGCTGTTCGCCATCAACCACTCGGCCGTTGACGTCGAGTTGCCGGTGTCGGGGTTCGATCTGGTGGCGAGCGAGCCGGTGGTCGGCGGCATGCTGCGGGTCTCGGCGGGCGGGTATGCAGTGGTGCGGGAGTCGCCGCCGGGATGAGCGGTCTGCTGATCGGTGCGGTGCTCTTCGCGGCGGTGCTCCATGCCGGCTGGAACGCGATCGCGAAATGGATCCCCGATCGGCTGGTGGCATCGGCGCTGATCGGCGTTGCGTTCGCGGCGGGCGGCGCGATCGGTGCGCTGCTGCTGCCGATGCCGGCCTCATCGGCGTGGCCGTTCGTCATCGCGTCGTCCGGGCTACAGGTCGGATACATGCTGCTGCTGACGAGCGCCTACTCGCATGGGGAGTTCGGCCGGGTGTACCCGCTGGCCCGCGGGTTGTCGCCGGTGCTGGTGACCGTCGTCGCCGTGACGGCGCTCGGCGAGCAGTTGAACGCGGGCGAACTGCTGGGCATCGCGGCGTTGTGCTCCGCGTTGGGCATGCTGGTGCTGGTCAAGGGGCTGCCCAGACGCGGTGACGGGCTCGGCCTCGCGATGCTCACCGGGGTGACCATCGCCGCGTACACGCTGGTCGACGGCGTCGGTGTGACGAGGACCGATAACCCCTTCAGCTACGCCGCCTGGTTGTTCCTGCTGCAGGGGTGTGCGCTGGTGCTTGGCTGTCGGCTGCTGTCCGGGCCCGGGATCGCCCGGGGAATGCGGGAGCATCTCCGACTCGGACTGGTCGGCGGCCTGCTGTCCTTGGTCGCCTACGCCATCGTGTTGTGGGCGCAGAGCTTCGGCAACCTCGCTCTGGTCTCCGCGCTTCGGGAGACCAGCGTGTTGTTCGCCGGGCTCATCGCGGTGGTTCTGTTCGAGGAACGGCAGACTCGGGTGCAGGCTCTTGCGCTGGTGCTCGCTGCGACGGGCATCGTGCTGGTGAAGGTGGCCTGAGTCAAATTCTTGCCTATTCATCGGACGTTCCTTTTCTTCGGTGGGCCATTGTTCGACGGGGAATGGTTGGTCGGTGGTGGTGTACGTATGGCCGGTTGGGGTGGTCCAGGTGGAGGTGTGGCCGTCGCGTGAGTTGTGATGTCCGGCATGGGTTTTCGCGCGGTGCTCGGGTCTGCAGTGGTTCTGTAGGTTTTCGGCGGTGGTGGGCCCTTCGGGGACGGGGATGACGTGGTCGTGGTCGCATTTGTGGGCGGGGGTGGTGCAGATCGGGGTGGTGCAGGTGCCGTCGCGAAAGTCGATGGCGTTGCCCAGTTTTCGGGACGGGGAACCGGCCGAGTTCGGTGACGTCGAGCAGGTTGCCTTTCTCGTCTGTCATGAGTCGGTAGAACAGGGTGCCGGGTTGTCTGGGCGAGATCGCGGATGAGGTCGGCGGGGATCAGGGTGGAGCGGTCGGTGAGTTGTCCGGGGGTGTCGCTGAACCCGAACAGCGATTGCGCGGAGATGATCACGCCGATGGTGGCCGGGATGGGCCGGTTCTGGTGGTCGTGCGGGCAGGGGGTGATCACCGGTCGGCCCGTGCGGTAGGGGTCGGGCGAAGGTTCGCCGCCGGTCGCCGCAGCGGTCGGCGCGGCGTGTCCGTCGGGTCCGGTTCGGGGGCGTGGGGGTCGGGGCGGAAGGCGGAGGCGGGGAGGTCCCAGTCGTCGTCGGTGTCCCACGTCCGGTCGGCGACATCGAAAGATTCGGTGTTGTCGGCGGGGTTGTCGCCGGTGACGTTGGTTGCGGTGACGACGGACTCGCAGTCCTCTCGTGCGCAGCGGTCGGCGATGTCGGCGGGGTCGGAATCTGTCGCAGTTGAGTCGGCGTCGGCTGACCCGTTGTTGTCGGATCCGGTTTCGGTGACCTGAATGGGTTCGGTTGCGCCGTCGGTGTCGGGTTCGGCGTCGTCGACCGGTTCGCGTGGTCGTGGGGTTCGTTCCCTGCGTGCTCGTCCTCGTCCCAGTCCTCGGCGTCCTCCTCGTCGTCGTCGGGGTCGTCTTGCCAGGTGACGTGACAGCCGTTGCTGATCTTGCCGAGCAGGAGTTCGGTGCAGGCGTCGGCGCGGCGTTGTTGGAAGGTGCGGGTGTCACCGGGCAGGGCGATGGCGGCGAGGGCGTCGAGGACCTGGTTGATGGCGTCGGCGTCCGCGGAGGCGATCGCGGCGTGCAGGAAGCTGATGCCGTCGATGTCGGGGCGGATGGAGACGTACCGGTCCTCCAGTGAGCGACGCATCCGGTCGTTGGTCTGGTCGGGTTCGACCTGGCGACGAATTCGTTCAGCCAGCGGCCGAGCAGCTCCACGGTTTTGTGCTTGGCGACCTCGACGACCAGGGCGTTCAACAATTGTTTGGAGGTGTCGCGGGTGAGCCGGATGAGGGCTTTGTTGATCCGGGCGGCGCGGTCGTGGTCGATGTGTCCGGCTTGCCAGGCGTCCCAGGCGTCGGGGGTTTCGTCGTGGAGTCGGCGGGCGATGCCGATGGTGCGGGAGATTTTGTGTTTGTTGGTTTTGGTGGCGAGGCCGATTTCGAGGGCGGCGAATTCGCCGGGTGTGTAGCGGGGGTCGGCGCCCTCGTTCCGCATGCTGGTGATGCGTGTGTTGGTCGAGGTGGCGGCGGGTGTTGCTGAACTTCGAGCATCAACGACGCCTGCCGGGCTTGGGCGGCGGCGAGTATCTGTTGCTGGTCTTTGATCTGGTCGACCAGTGCTTTGGCGTCGTCGGTGGTTGCCCCCATGCGATCCATTGTAGCGAGGGGGTCCGACAGTCACCCTGATCAGGACATATACACCGAACACCTGTCTCGTAACCATCGACTTCTGCGGTTGGCGACAAAGTCGGCTGGGAGTGCTCTTAGCGCAGCCGGGTGCGCCTGTGCGGCCGGCTCCTGGCATCGTCATCAGGAGGGCGGCCCGGCTCACGCGACGGCCGTGACCACCTCGGACGGCACCGGCGGCGTCCGAGCAGCTCAACGGGTCGCAAGTCCCCGCCAGGAGGCTCTGAAATGATCACCGGCTTGATCGTGCTGCTCGTCTGCCAACTGATCGGCGACTTCACGGTTCATGCCCTGGACGTCCCGATCCCGGGCCCAGTCGTTGGCATGGTCCTGCTGTTCGTCGTATTGCAAGTGCGCCGACCTGGCCGGGACAGCGGCGTCGTCCGCGCCGCAGACGGTCTGCTCAGACACCTACAACTGCTCTTCATCCCGGCCGGGGTCGGCATCATCCAATACCTCCCGGTGCTGGCCGGCGCGTGGCTGCCGGTGATCGCCGGCCTGGTCATCTCCTGGCTCGCGGTGCTGCTGGTGACCGCCGGAACCGGAGTCGGCACCCTGCAGTTGGAGGCCCGCTTCAAACGGCGCGGAGAACCGGCCGCAGGGGAAACACAGTGAACCTGCAATTCGCGCAGGCGTGGACCGCTTTGGTGCAGTCGCCGCTGTTCGGGATCACGCTGACCCTGATCGCCTATCAGGCCGCCAGGACCGTCTGGAAGCGCACCCGGGGGCATTCACTGGCCAATCCGGTGCTGGTGGCGATCGTGCTGGTGGCGGCGTTCCTGCTGATCTTCCAGATCCCGTACGAGGACTACCAGAACGGGGCGCAGTACATCACCTTCCTGCTGGGCCCGGCGACCGTTGCACTCGCACTTCCCCTCTATCGGCAGGCCGCGAACATCCGGCGGGCCGCCTGGACCGTCATCGCCTGCCTGATCACCGGTTCGATCACCGCGGTGGTCGTGGCAATCACGGTGACCAAACTGCTGGGCGGCAGTGACCAATTGGCGTTGTCCTTGGCGCCGAAGTCGACGACGACACCGGTCGCCATCGCGCTGTCGGAGTCGGTCGGCGGGATCGCCTCGTTGACCGCTGCCTTCACCATCCTGACCGGCATCCTCGGTGCGGTCACTGCCCCACGGCTGCTCACCCTGCTGCACGTCTTCGACCAGCGGGTTCGGGGTTTGGCGATTGGGATGTCGTCACACGGAATCGGCACGTCGCGGGCGTTGCAGGACGACCCCGTCGCCGGCGCTTTTTCCGGACTGGCGATGGCGCTCAATGCGCTGGTCACCGCCGTCGTGTTGCCGCTGCTGTTGGCGACCATGCCCTGGATGCTCAACCTTTCGCCGTAGCCCGGCATTCAGGCCGATGTTTGACCCGGTTGATCCGGAGTGAGCCTGAGTTCCCAGCGGTACAGCCGGATCGGCACGCCGTCGTGCTCGTCGTCAGTCTCACCGATGAGCGTGAATCCGGCCTTGGTGAGCACCCGTCCGCTCGCGGGCCGGTCCACCGGCGTGTGGGCGATGATCAGCGCGATCGGGATTGGCACGAGCCAGGCCGATCAGCACCCGGGCGGCGTCGGTGGCGAATCCCCGACCCCACACCGTCATCGACCGCCCGATGAATAAAAAAGGGCCATCAGGTGGCAGGTGTCCGGCCAGGGTCGCGGCGGCCGACGCCTCGCTGATGGTTCGAAGCACTACCGAGGATGCTGTCGTCGAATCGCTCACGACTGGCCCCCTGCTGACGGGGCCTTCGACAACAGTTGCGCGACCAGCAGATCGCCGAGCCAGCGCTCGTAATCGCCCGGCGCCCAACCGCGTTCCAAGACCAGACTCCCGTAGACCTCCGACAGCGTGCAGGTCAGGAAAAGATCGACCGCGGTGGCCCTGGTCAGGCCGGCCGCCAGGTGTTCGGTGAGCGAGTCGATCAGCTTGCCGATGGCGCGCTCGCGCCCATCCAGCACGGACTTCAGGACAAGTGCCATCTCCGGATCGGCGCGGGCGGCCTCCAGGTAGATGGTGATCACGTCGTACCCGAGCACCATCTGCCTGGTGTGCCAATGCGCGGCAATGTGCAACCGGCGTACCGGATCCGGCTGGGCGAGAGAGGATTCATGCTGTTGCTGCGTGCCGGATTCCGCAATCCACGACCTGGTGATCTCCTCCAGGATTTTCGCCTTGGTCCCGAACGCCGAGTAGATGGTCGGGGCGGGAATGTCGGCCTCCGCTGCGATGGCGGCGATGGTGGTACCGAGATAGCCGCGCTCCGCGAACAGTCGGCGGGCTGCGACGGCGATCTGTTGTCGGGTGGCCATGGCCTGGCGGTACCGGTGGCCCGATTTTTCTTCCTTGACAGTCGACACCTGGCAAGAGTATCAATCTGTTCATCATAGTGAAACAATGATGAACAAGAAGGCGCTATGAACTCGACCGCATACCATCACCTCCCCGCTCGGCGTCGCCGCGCTGTCCGACACAGAGCTCACCGAAGTCGTCTCCGCCGCTCTTGGCCGTCCGGTTCGCCTCGGTGATTGGCGGGTCACGGCGCTGCCGGTCTCGTCCGGCGCCATCTCGACGGAGTCGGTCCTCCATGTGCACGGCACGGCGTTCGCCGGCGATGCGCAGTTGCCGTGGTCGGTGCTGGTCAAGGTGCTGCGATCGCCCCGGCACTGGCCGGGGATCGTCATGGTGCCGGAGCCGTTCCGGCGGACCCTGATCGACGACCTACCGATGGCAGGTGGAGGCGCAAGCGCTCACCACTCACCTGCCCGGCATCATGCCGCCGGGCATGCGCACCCCACGCGTCTACCGCCTCGACGATCTCGGTGACGACCGGCTGGCCATCTGGATGGAATGGGTGCACGTCGCGACCACGCCCTGGGACACGGCGCGCTTCCGGCGCGCGGCCCGACTGCTCGGCCGGCTTGCCGCTCGACGCACCGGGTCGGCGCTGACCAGGGAACCCACCGCCGACCTCCGGTCCGGATTGCGGGAACTGGCCGCCGGACCGTTGGCGATGCGCTACGTCCCCATGCTGTCCGACCGCAGTATTTGCCCGCTGCTGTCGCCCTCCGTCGACGGTCGGCTGCGCGCGGGATCTGCTGGCGTTGTCCGAGCGGATTCCGGCAATGCTGGACCGGCTGCAGCAGCTGCCCCAGGCCATCGGCCATGGCGACGCCTGCCCGCAGAACCTGCTGATACCGGCCGATGCGCCCGAGACGGTGGTCGCGATCGACCTCTCCTGGCAGCATCCCGAGGCAATCGGGTTCGACCTCGGACAGCTGATGGTCGGCCTGGCGCATGCCGGCGACCTGACCGCCGACGAACTGCCTGCCTTGCACGACGAGGTGCTGTCGTCGTTCGTCGACGGGCTACGGGCAGAGCACTGCAACGTCGATATCGATGACGTGCGTTACGGTTTCGACGCGTCCATGGTGATCCGCAGCGCCTTCACGTCGTTGCCCTGGGATCAACTGCACGACGAGCACGGGCCCGAATTCGCCAATCACCTGGCCCAGCGGGTCGCGCTCACTCGCTACCTTGCCGACGTTGGACTCGCACTGCCCCGAGGAATGTGACCAGGACGAACCTGTGACACAACCGACCGTTGCACGGAATATGCGACGGTCCTATGATCCGACGATGGGCAAACTCGACGGCGAGGGTCCGGTGCGTTTGGCCGGCGACAACGTGGTGACCGCGCACGATTGGGATGTTGCGGCGGCCGCGGTGCTGCGTCGAGGGCGGAAATTGGCCGATGACGCGCCGGACGAGGCCGCCTGGGACGCCTTGGCCGGCACCACCGTCGAGGGGCTCGTCATCCCGCCGCTGGGCACTCCCGACCGCGCCGCCCGGCGGTCAGCCGCGCCGGCCCCGGCCGCGAACGCAGGTCGGGTCGACACCGGGTGGGATATCCGCTCGTTGCTCACGGATCCGGACCCCGAAGTGGCCGCGTCGTCGGCGCTGGCGGACCTGGAGAACGGTGCGACGTCGTTGTGGGTGACCGTCGGCGGTCCCGGCACCGCGCCGGCGGACCTGAGCCGGGCACTGGACGGCGTATTCGTCGAGATGGCCCCCATCGTGATCAGTGCGGCGGGCGCGACCACGCACCTGGACGCCGCCCGTGCGCTGGCGGACGTCTTCGCCGTGCGCGGGGTACGGGCCAATCCGGGGTCGTCGCTGGGCGCGGATCCGATCGGTCGAGGCACTCCGCACCGGCGCGCCTGCCGATCTGACCGAGGTCAGCGAGATCGCTGCGCTGGCAACCAGTCTCGGGGTACGGGCGCTGGTCGCCGACGGCACTGCCGCGCATGACGCCGGCGCCGGCGACGCCGCGGAACTGGGGTATGCGCTGGCCGTCGGGGCCGAGTATCTGCGGGTCCTGGAAGCCGGTGGTCTTGCCATCGACGAGGCGCTGAGGCTGCTCGACTTCCGGTTCGCCGCGACCGACGACCAGTTCGTCACGATCGCGAAATTCCGGGCTGCCCGTGGCCTGTGGGCGCGGGTGGCGCGAGCTGTCCGGCGCCACCTCCGCGCCCGCGCAGTTCCAGCACGCGGTGACGTCACTGCCCATGCTGACCCGCTACGACCCGTGGGTGAACCTGCTGCGGACGACGGTCGCGGCGTTCGCGGCCGGAGTGGGCGGCGCGGACGCCGTGACGGTGCTGCCGTTCGACACCAGGCTCGGGATTCCGGACGCCCTGGGGCGGCGGATGGCGCGCAACACGTCGTCCCTTCTGATCAGCGAATCGCACGTCGCGGCCGTCACCGATCCGGCCGGTGGGTCGCACGCCGTGGAAATCCTGACCACGGAACTGGCCGAGGCCGGTTGGGCCGAATTCCAACGGATCGAACGGTCCGGCGGCATTGTGGCCGCGCTGGCGGACGGGTCACTGCGGTCCCGGTTCGCGGTGACCGCGGCCGAACGGGCCCGGCGGATCGCGACCCGTCGGCAGCCGATCACCGGGGTGAGCGAATTCCCGAACCTGCGGGAGGTGCTGCCCACCCGCCGTTCGGCGTCCGCTCCGGATGAGACGGAGGAGCCGGGCTTTTGGGCCGGGGTCTTCGAGGACATGCGCGATGCGCCGGCAACGGCGCCGGTGTTCCTGGCGACGTTGGGTGCGGTGCCCGAGCACGCCGCGCGGGCCGGTTTCGCAGCGAATCTGTTCGCGGCCGGTGGCGTTGAATCGGTGACCGCGGGCGCGACCGATTCGGTGGCAGACGTGGTTGCCGCGTTCGGTGAGACCGGTTCGCCGGTCGCGTGTCTGGCCGGATCCGACAAGGCGTACGCGGAGTCCGGCGCGGCTGTGGTGCAGGCACTGCGGGCGGCCGGCGCGACCTGGGTGGTTCTCGCCGGCCGGCCACGAGGCGAGCTGGCGGACCTGGTCGATGATCATGTCGCGGTCGGCGACGACGTCGTCGAGTTCCTGCGCAGAACCAGATCCCAGCTGGATACGGGCGCGACCAAGGAGGCAAACCGATGAGTGTGCCGAGCAGTTTCGCCGATCTGCCGCTGCACGATCCGGACGCTGGGCCGCCAACGGAGCGCCAAGTGACTGGCCGTGGTGAGCCCTGGGAGTCGCCGGAAGGCATTGCGGTGCAACCGCTCTACACCGCCGCCGACCTTGACGGCCTGGACGCGCTGGACACCTATCCCGGTGTGGTGCCGTTCCTGCGCGGTCCGTACCCCACGATGTACACCACCCAGCCCTGGACGATCCGGCAATACGCGGGATTTTCCACCGCCCAGGAATCGAATGCGTTCTACCGACGGAACCTCGCGGCGGGGCAAAAGGGCCTGTCGGTGGCGTTCGACCTGCCCACCCACCGTGGGTACGACTCCGACCATCCGAGGGTCTCCGGCGACGTCGGGATGGCCGGCGTCGCCATCGATTCGATCTACGACATGCGGCAGCTCTTCGACCACATCGCGTTGGATTCGATCAGCGTGTCGATGACGATGAACGGCGCCGTGCTGCCGGTGCTCGCCCTGTACATCGTTGCTGCGGAGGAGCAGGGGGTGCCGCCGGAGAAACTGGCCGGGACCATCCAGAACGACATCCTCAAGGAGTTCATGGTCCGCAACACCTACATCTACCCGCCGGCGCCGTCGATGCGGATCATCTCCGACATCTTCTCCTTCACCGCAGCGAAAATGCCGAAGTTCAATTCGATCTCGATCTCCGGGTACCACATTCAGGAGGCCGGGGCGACCGCCGACCTGGAGTTGGCGTACACCCTGGCCGACGGCCTGGAATACCTGCGGGCCGGGGTCGCCGCCGGGCTGGACATCGACGCGTTCGCGCCGCGGTTGAGCTTCTTCTGGGCGATCGGCATGAACTTCTTCATGGAGATCGCGAAAATGCGCGCTGCGCGGGCGATCTGGGCACGACTGGTCGGCGAGCTCGGCGCGAAGAACCCGAAATCGCTGTCGCTGCGCACACATTCGCAGACCTCGGGCTGGTCGCTGACCGCGCAGGACCCGTTCAACAACGTCGCCCGCACCTGCATCGAGGCGATGGCCGCGACCCAGGGGCACACCCAGTCGCTGCACACCAACGCGCTGGACGAGGCGATCGCGTTGCCGACCGACTTCTCCGCACGGATCGCCCGGAACACCCAGTTGCTGCTGCAGCAGGAGTCCGGGACGACCGGCATCATCGACCCCTGGGGCGGGTCGTACTACGTGGAGAAGCTGACCCACGACCTGGCCGACCGGGCCTGGGGTCACATCCAGGAGGTCGAGGCCGCGGGCGGGATGGCCAAGGCCATCGAGGCCGGCATCCCGAAGATGCGGATCGAGGAGGCGGCGGCGCGTACCCAGGCCCGGATCGATTCCGGTACGCAGGCCGTGCTCGGGGTGAACACCTACCGGGCCGACGACGCCGATGCCGATCGAGACCCTCAAGGTCGACAACCGCGCCGTCCGGGCCGCGCAGATCGCCAAACTCGAGCAGTTGCGCGGCGAACGGGACGGGGCCGCAGTCGCAGCGGGCGCTGGATGCGCTCACCGCGGCCGGTGCACGGGCCGGCGACACGGCCAGCGGGGTGCGGTCGGACCTGTCGAACAACCTGCTCGCCCTCGCGGTGGACGCGGCCAGGGCGAAGGCCACGGTCGGGGAGATCTCCGACGCCCTGGAGAAGGTCTTCGGGCGGCACACGGCCGTCATCCGTACCATTTCCGGGGTGTACCGGGCAGAAGCGGGCGACAGCCCGCTGATCGGCAAGGTCCTCGAGGCGACGGACGCGTTCGCCGAGGCCGAGGGCCGCCGACCGCGGATCCTGGTCGCCAAGATGGGCCAGGACGGGCACGACCGCGGCCAGAAGGTGATCGTCACCGCGTTCTCCGACCTGGGTTTCGACGTCGACGTCGGCCCGTTGTTCTCCACTCCGGAGGAGGTCGCGCAGCAGGCCGTCGATGCCGACGTGCACGTCGTCGGGGTGAACTCGCTGGCTGCGGGGCATCTGACCCTGGTGCCGGCGCTGAAGCACGCGCTGACCGACCTGGGGCGGCCGGACATCATGATCGTCGTCGGCGGCGTCATCCCGCCCGGTGACATCCCCGAGCTGCACGACGCCGGGGCTGCCGCGGTGTTCGGGCCCGGCACGGTGATCGCCGAGGCCGCGCTGGACCTGCTCAAGGAGCTCTCGACGACGCTGCAGCACTGAGTCCTAGAGTGCCCCTTATGCCGCACTACCGGGTCCGGGAAGCGTCCTCGTTGCTGGGCGTCAGCGACGACACGGTGCGGCGCTGGATCGACTCGGGCACGTTGCCCGCCGAGAAGGATGAGGTCGGTCGCCTGGTGATCGAAGGTGCGACCCTGGCCGAATTCTCCCGCTCGCACGCCGCGACCCCGGCCCCCGATCCGTCCGGGGTCGGCCGGTCGGCGCGGAACAGGTTCGTCGGCCTGGTCACCAAGGTGATCGCCGACGGGGTGATGGCGCAGGTCGAGGTGCAATGCGGGCCGCACACCGTGGTGTCGCTGATGAGCAGTGAGGCGGTCCGCGAGCTGGGCCTTGAACCCGGGCGGATGGCGGTGGCCGTGGTCAAGGCCACGACGGTGATCATCGAAACACCCGGCGGGTCGTCGTAGTGTGGTCGCGGTGATGACGAGTGCGCGCCGGTGACGGCAACCGGCCTGCTGGTCGCGGGGACGTCATCGGACGCCGGTAAATCCCTGGTGACGACCGGGCTGTGCCGGTTCCTGGCCCGACGCGGCATCCGGGTCGCGCCGTTCAAGGCGCAGAACATGTCCAACAACTCGATGGTCTGTGCCGACGGCGCGGAGATCGGCCGCGCCCAGTACCTGCAGGCGCAGGCGGCCCGGGCCAGCCCGGAATCGGCGATGAACCCCGTGCTGCTCAAGCCCGGTTCGGACCGGCGGTCCTTCGTGGTGGTCCGCGGCCAACCGGCCGGCGTCCTGGAGGCCGGTGAGTTCGCCTCCGGCAGAAGGCATCTCGCCGAGGCTGCGTTCGCGGCGTATGAAGAACTGGCCGAGCGTTACGACGTGATCGTCTGCGAGGGGGCCGGATCACCCGCCGAGATCAACCTCCGGGCCGGGGACTACGTCAACATGGGTCTGGCGCAGCGGTTCTCGCTGCCGGTGATCGTGGTCGGCGACATCGACCGGGGCGGCGTGTTCGCGTCGCTGTTCGGCACCGTCGCGTTGCTGGACGATGCCGACCGGGCGCTGATCCGCGGCCTGGTGATCAACAAGTTCCGCGGTGACGTCGAGCTGCTGCGGCCGGGGCTGGACCGGATCGCCGAGTTGACCGGGGTGCCGGTACTCGGCGTGCTGCCGTGGCTCGGCGGGGTCTGGCTGGACGGGGAGGACACCCTGCAGGTGGGGCGGTGGGGCGCCGATCTCGGTGGTTCGGTCGAGGAAGCACGCCCGCTGCGGGTGGCGGTCGTCCGGTTCCCTCGACTGTCCAATGCCACCGACGTCGACGCGCTGGCCTGCGAACCCGGCGTGCAGGTCACCATGACCACCGACCCGATGGTGCTGCGGTCGGCGGACATCATCGTGCTGCCGGGATCCCGGTCGACCGTTGCCGACCTGGAGTGGCTGCGCCTGGGCGGTCTCGCCGGCGCCGTGCTGGACGCGGCGGCCCGGGGCGTTCCGGTGCTGGGGATCTGCGGCGGCTATCAGATGCTGGCGCGGACCATCGACGACGAGGTCGAATCTGGGGTCGGCACGGTGCCCGGCCTTGGGCTGTTGCCGATGACGGTGGCGTTCGGCGAGGCCAAGGTGCTGCAGCGGACCGTTGGCGATTGGCGGGGCGAACCCGTTGCCGGGTACGAGATCCACCACGGCATCGCCACCGTCGTCGACGGTGTCGAGCCGTTTCTGGACGGCTGCCGGGCCGGGTCGGTCTGGGGCACGATGTGGCACGGCGCGTTCGAGAACGACGGCTTCCGCCGGGCCTGGCTGGCTTCGGCATCCGCCGCCGGAGCGCGACCCTTCGCGCCAACGGACGGCGCGTTGGGCTTCGCCGACCGGCGGGAGGCGATGATCGATCGGCTCGCCGATGCCGTCGCCGAGCAGCTGGACACCGACGCCGTGCTGGCCCTGCTGGCGCCGCGCTGACCGCGGGCCGGGCAGGCAGGGCACAATCGCCGGGTGCGCACACTCCTGGTCATCGGCATCGGCATGGGCGACCCCGACCAGCTGACGCTGCAGGCGATCCGCGCGCTCAACGCGGTCGACGTCTTCTTCGTCATCGACAAGGGCGGGGCCACCAGGGAACTTGTCGAGCTCCGCAGCGAGATCTGCGCCCGGCACATCACCGGCGATTACCGGATCGTCGAGATCCCGGACGTCGATCGGGATCGGGCCAGCCCGGCCTACCGAGACGCCGTCGTCGACTGGCACGAGCAACGGGCCGAACGGTTCGAGCAGGCCATGCTGGACGAGCTCGCCCCGGACGGCTGCGGTGGGCTGCTGGTCTGGGGCGACCCGTCGCTCTACGACAGCACCATTCGGATCGTCGAGAGCATCGGCCGACGCGGCCGGCTGGATGTCGACTTTCGGGTGATCCCGGGCATCAGCAGCGTCCAGCAACTCGCCGCGGCCCACCGGATCGTGCTGAACGGCATCGGCGAACCGGTGCTGATCACCACCGGGCGCCGGCTCGCCCAGGCGGTGGAGTCGGGCGCGGAGAACGTCGTGGTGATGCTGGACGGTGAGTTGGCCTGCCGGGCGTTGATCGGTGACAGGTGGGAGATCTATTGGGGCGCCTACCTCGGCGGCCCCGAGGAGACGCTTGTCTCCGGGTCGTTAGCCGACGTGGTCGACGAGATCAGCAGCACCCGCGCCGCTCTCAAACAACGGAAGGGTTGGATCATGGACACCTATTTGCTCCGCCGAGCTAGCAGCGCCGCCACCTGACCTGACATGAGCGGCAGATCGACGGCAAGGGCCTCCCACAGGATCGCGTAGTCCACGCTTTGGTATCGATGTGCGACTCGATTTCGCATGCCTTTGGCCAGCGAGAACTCGATCTCCGGATGGGCCTGAATGAGGGCGGCCGGCAGCCGGGCAACCGCCTCGCCCACCCGGTGCACGATCGCCTCGGCGACAGCTTGAGGTAAATGTTCTCATCGAAGGCGGTCCTGCCCTGGGCGGTGAGTCCGTCACCCAGGGCGATAAGGGCGCGAAGGTCGAGGAGGGCTTGTCGCGCGCGAACGCCGTAGGTGAGCCGTGATGTAGTCCTCGAGTCTGACCCGGGTAGTTCCGTCATATGGCAAGTGCCTGATCGCGAATCTCCCGATGCCGATCGTCCAGACCGTTTTCGGACAACAAGTCCACGTGGACACCGAGCACGTCCTCCAGCGACTCGGCGAATCTCACCAGGTCGAACAGCGATGCCCCTGGCTCGAACCGCACTAACAGGTCAATGTCACTGTCCGAGGTGTCCTCGCCGCGCGCAATCGATCCGAAGACCCTGACGTCAGTGGCATGGTTGGCGGCGGCCAGCGCGAGGACCTCGGCGCGGTGTTCCCGCAACAGCGTGGATGGGCGCGGCCGCGCAGCTGTCATGATGCGGCGCACCATCGCGGCTGATGGCTTTCTTCGGCCGGTCTCGTACGCGCCGATGTTGGGTTGAGCCACACCGGAGCGCGCGGCCAATTCCTCCTGCGTCATTCCTGCTCTCAGCCGCGCCTCGCGTAGTGTTTCCGCAACTCCCACTGATTTACTATATCAACTGATCTAACGCGCAGGAGTGTCGCCCGAACTGGCGTCGTCCTCCAGATCCCCCTCGACGTCCAGGTACACCTGCGCCAACTCGGCCATCAGGTCCGCATCGGGCTCCGCCCACAGCCCGCGGTCGGCGGCCTCGGTGAGCCGCTCGATGATGCCGCGCAGCGCCCAGGGGTTGGCGTGCTTGAGGAATGCCTGGTTCTCCTCGTCGAGCGCGTAGGTGCGGGCGAGGGTGTCGTACATCCAGTCGGTGACGACCCCGGCGGTGGCGTCATACCCGAAGAGGTAATCCACGGTGGCCGCGAGCTCGAACGCGCCCTTGTAGCCGTGCCGGCGCATCGCCGAGATCCACCGCGGGTTGACCACTCTGGCCCGGAACACCCGCGCGGTCTCCTCGGTCAGCGAACGGGTGCGGACCGCGTCGGGGCTGGTGGAGTCGCCGATGTAGGCCTGCGGCGCGGTGCCGGTCAGCGCCCGGACGGTCGCCACCATCCCGCCGTGGTACTGGAAATAGTCGTCGGAGTCGGCGATGTCGTGCTCGCGGGTGTCGGTGTTCTTGGCCGCCACGGTGATTCGCCGGTAGTTGGCCTCCATGTCGCCGCGGGCCGGCCGGCCGTCCAGCCCCCGGCCGTAGGCGAAGCCGCCCCACGCCGTGTACACCTCGGCGAGATCGGCGTCGTCCCGCCAGTTTCCGGATTCGATCAGCGGCAGCAGGCCCGCGCCGTAGGCGCCGGGCGCCGAACCGAAGATGCGGGTGGTGGCGCGTCGGTCGTCGCCGTGCTCGGCCAGATCCGCCCGGGCATGGGCCCGGACGTAGTTCAGCTCGTCCGGCTCGTCCAGGTCGGCGACCATCCGCACCGCGTCGTCCAGCATGGTGACCACGTGCGGGAAGGCGTCCCGGAAAAACCCGGAAATCCTGACGGTGACGTCGATCCGGGGGCGGCCGAGGTCGTCCAGGCGGCGATGACGGTGAGATCGGTGACCCGGCGGGACGCCTCGTCCCACACCGGCGCCACCCCGATCAGCGCCAGCACCTCGGCGATGTCGTCGCCGGCGGTGCGCATCGCGGACGTGCCCCACACCGACAGCCCGACCGAGCGCGGGTAGTCCCCGGTGTCCTTGCGGTACCGGTCGATCAACGATTCGGCCATCGCCTGGCCGGTGTCGTAGGCCAGCCGGGACGGCACCGCCTTCGGGTCGACCGAGTAGAAGTTCCGCCCGGTCGGCAGCACGTTGATCAGCCCGCGGAGCGGCGAACCCGACGGCCCGGCCGGTACGAATCCGCCGTCCAGGGCATGCAGCACCGCGGTCAACTCGTTGCTGGTGCCGGCCAGTCGCGGCACGATCTCCTCGGCGGCGAACTCCATGATCCGCACGATCGCCGGATCTGCCTGGCCCAGTTGGGTTTCCACCAGCCCGGCCATCGCGGCAGAACTTCCACTGTGCATTTTCAGCGGCCTGCACCAGTGCCTTCGCCTGCGCCTCGATGGCATCCACCGCGGCCAGTTCGGCGCCGTCCTTGAGCCCGAGCGCGGCCCGCAGACCCGGCAGCGCGTTGGACGTCCCGCCCCAGACCTGCGACGCCCGCAGCATCGCCAGCACCAGATTCACCCTGGCCTCACCGACCGGTGCGGCGCCGAGAACGTGCAGCCCGTCACGGATCTGGGCGTCCTTGATCTCGCACAGCCAGCCGTCGACGTGCAGGATGAAGTCGTCGAACTCGGCGTCATGGGGACGGTCGGCCAGACCCGAGATCGTGGTCCATCTTCGCGGCCTGGATCAGCGTCCAGATCTGCGCGCGGACCGCCGGCAGCTTGGCCGGGTCCATCGCCGCGATCATCGCGTGCTCGTCGAGAAGCTGCTCCAGCTTGGCGATGTCGCCGTACGACTCGGCCCTGGCCATCGGCGGGATCAGGTGGTCGATGATGGTGGCGTGCGCCCGGCGCTTGGCCTGGGTGCCCTCGCCGGGGTCGTTGATCAGGAACGGGTAGATCAGCGGCATCGAGCCGATCGCGGCGTCGGTCCCGCAGGCACCGGACATGCCGACGTTCTTGCCGGGCAGCCATTCCAGGTTGCCGTGCTTGCCCAGGTGCACGACGGCGTGCGCGCCGAACTCCTCCTCCAGCCAGCGGTAGGTCGCCAGATAATGATGCGAGGGCGGCATTTCCGGGTCGTGGTAGATCGCGACCGGGTTCTCGCCGAACCCGCGGGGCGGCTGGATCAGCACGACGACGTTCCCGGCCTGCAGGGTGGCCAGCACGATCTCGCCGTCCGGGCTGGTCGACCGGTCGACGAACAGCTCGCCCGGCGCCGGTCCCCAGGTCTGCGGTCACCGCGGTCGGTCAGCTCGGCCGGCAGCTTGGCCAGCCAGCCGGCGTACCGGCGCGGCCGGGATCCGCACCGGATTGCCCGCAGAGTTGTTCCGCGGTCAGCCATTCCTCGTCCTGACCGCCGGCCGCGATCAGCGCGTGGATCAGCGCGTTGCCCGCCGTGGTGTCCGGCTCCTCGCCGTCGATCGGCTGCCAACGGTGCCAACCCGGGCAGCGCGTCGTCACCATCGCCGGCCCGAGGTCGTAGCCGGCCTCCCGCATCGCGCGGAACAGCCGGATCGCGGACACCGGGGTGTCCAGGCCGACCGCATTGCCGATCCGGGAGTGCTTGGTCGGGTAGGCCGACAGCATGATCGCGATCTTGCGCTCGCGCCGGCGGGATGTGCCGGAGCCGGGCGTGCGCCACCGCGATGCCGGCCACCCGGGCGCAGCGTTCCGGGTCCGCGACGTAGCTCGGCAACCCATCGGCATCGGTCTCCTTGAAGGAGAACGGCACCGTGATGATCCGGCCGTCGAACTCCGGCACCGCCACCTGGGTGGCGACGTCGAGCGGGCGAGAGGCCCTCGCTCGGAGTCGGCCCAGGCCTCGCGGGACCAGGTCAGGCACAGTCCCTGCAGGATCGGGATGTCCAGCGCGGCCAGCGCGGTGACGTCCCACGCCTCGTCGTCGCCGCCGGCGGTCGCGGTGGCCGGTTTGGTGCCGCCGGCCGCCAGCACGGTGACGATCAACGCGTCCAAGGTGGCCAGCGGCGCCAGCAGGTCGTCGGGTGCGCCGCGCAGGGACGAACAGAAGATCGGCACCGCGACGGCCGCCGTGCTGCGCCTGCACGGCATCGGCCAGGGCGTGCACGAACGCCGTGTTCCCGGACGCCTGATGCGCCCGGTAGTACAGGATGCCGATCCTCGGGGCGTCAGCGTGCGGCCGCGACGGACGGGCCGATCCAGCAGACCCCAGGCCGGCAGCCGGGTCGGTGGGTCGAAACCCTGCGCCGGTGAGCAGCACCGTGTCGCAGACAAACGCGTGCAGCTGAGCGAGATTGCCCGGCCCGCCCTCGGCCAGGTACTGGTGGGCCTGCGCGGCCACCCCGATCGGCACCGTGGAGTGCCGCATCAGCTCCGCGTCCGGGGTCTGCTCGCCGCCCAGCACGATCATCGGCACGCCGACCGCGCGGACCGCGTCCAGCCCGTCCTGCCAGGACCGCGCCGTGCCGAGAATCCGGACGATCACCAGGTCGGCGGCGTCGAGCAACGCGGCCAGATCGGCCGCGACGTCCAGCCGGGACGGGTTGGCCAGTGCGTACTCGGCGCCGGACGAGCGGGCCGACAGCAGGTCGGTGTCGGACGTGGACAGCAGGGCGACGCGGGGCATGGTTCTCCTTTCGCCGGCTGGGACCGGCGATCTTCGGTACCGTCCCACTCTCCCAGGCCTAACCGCCCCGCAACACAGGCAGGTGCTCAAGGGTGCCGATGAAGTCGTCGAACGCCCGGTCGGTGCGAGCGGTGTCGCCGGTGGCGTCGAGGTCCATCAGCAGGCCGCGAATGACGGCGAGGACAAGAGTCGCGAGCTGCGGCCGGCCAATGCTGCGCAGGCCGTCCTCGAGCGGGGCCAGCCAGTCGGTCGTTGCGACGCGGCGGAAGTCGGGCCACAGCTGCTGTTCGGCGCTTTCCCGCAGCCGGCCGAACATCTGCAGATACGGCCGGGCCTGCGGGCCGGTCATGGTGGTCCAGGCGCGGCTCAGGGTGCGGGTGTAGGGCGTGCCGACCTGCGCGCGCAGGAGGTCGCCGAACATTTCGAGCTGTCGCTGCCGTGCGCGGCCGAGGACCGCGCGCAGCAGGTTGTCGCGGCCGCCGAAGTGGTAGATCAGCATCCGGGACGAGGTGCCCGTGGCGGCGGCCAGGGGTTCGAGCCGGTCGGGCAGGCCATGCTCGAGGGCGTAGTCGGTGCACGCGTCGAGCAGTCGCTGCTTGATCTCCGGTTGCGGATGCCTGCCCACGGCATCATCTTTTCGTGTAATTGCCGCTACGTCTATCGTCGGTGACGGCAGTTGCGGCTGTGGACGCGGAGGTGGCGATGAGGGTCGTGTTCGTGCACGGGGCATGCGTACGGGACGGTGCCTGGTGGTGGCACCGAACCGCTGAGCTGTTGATGGAACGCGGAGTCCCGAGCGTGGCGCCGCTACTCCCGAGCTGCGGCGAGGGTGGTGGGCCGGCCGGCGCTGCCGGTCCGGGGCTACCCGAGGACGTCGCGGCGGTCCGTCAGCTGCTGCAGGACAGCGACGAGCCGACCGTCGTGGTCGCCCACAGCTACGGGGGGATCGTCACCGCGGAGGCGGCCGCGGGGGTCGCCTCGGTGCGCCACCTGTTGCTGGTGTCCAGCTACCTCCCGGAGGTCGGGCAGAGCCTGTCCGACTTCGGCGACGGCGTCCCCGCCCCGTTCCTCGACGTCGACCTCGAGCCGGCACATTCGGCGTCCGCCCGCAGTTTCTGGTGGAGACGTTCCTGCAGGATTGCGACCCCGTCACCCAGGCCCAGGCCGCGGACAGGCTGGCGCGGCAGAGCGTGCAGGTGACCGCTCAGCCGGTCGGTGCGGCGGCCTGGCAGCAGGTGCCCTCGACCTACCTGGTCTGCGCCCAGGACAGGGGCACCCCGGCGGGGCGGCAGCGCGACTTCGCCCGCAAGGCCGGCACCGTCGTCGAACTCGACGCCGGCCACCACCCGTTCCTGTCCCAACCATGCCGCGGTGCGGGACCTGGTGCTCAGCCTGTAACCACATCAGGTCTGAGGGTCAAGGCCCAAAGCCGGTTCGGGGGCGAGCAGGTCAGGAGACGGCGGCCGCCATCAATTCCGCGACCTTCTGCTCCACCGCGGGGCTCCACCGAACCAGCGCGAACCCCACCGACCAGACGTCACCATCGTCGAGGTGGGCGGCGTCCTGGAATTCCAGCGTCGAGTAGCGGAGGTTGAATTTGCCGGCGTTCTTGAAGGCCACGACGACCTTGCCGTCCGCATTCGCGTAGGCAGGCATGCCGTACCAGGTCCTCGGCGACAGGTCTGGGGCGTTCGCGGTGACCGTCACGTGCACCCGCTCGGCGAGCGCCCGGTCGTCCGGTGCCATCGATGCGATGGCCTCCAGCACAGCCTGGAGGCCATCGGCCTTCTTGACGCCCTGCTTTCCCTCCGCCCGCAGCTCGGCGGCACGCGCCTTCATGGCGTTACGCTCGGCCTGGCTGAATCCGGTGGAATCGCCTTTTGCTGTGCTCGTCGTCATGGATCGGCTCCCTTCTTGCCGTGCCAGGTCCGGTTTTCCCGACCTTCCGTCGAAAGGCTAGTAGGCATCCGAGCGATGGCACTTCTCGATTCCTGACCGCTATGGGGTAGTGGCCAATTCGGCCAGCCGGCGCTCGAGGAAGCGCCGTTCGGCGCCGTCGTCGGTCAGTTGTCTCGCGCGCCGGTAGGCATCGCGCGCCTCGTCGGTCCGCCCCAGCCGTCGCTGGAGTTCGGCCCTCCGGTCCTTCGGTCTCGGCGACGGCAATGGCACGGTTCAGCTCCACGACGGGGGAGCCGGTCACCCGGCAGCAGCGCGAGTTCGCTGTCACTGAAACGTGTCTCGCGGCGGGAGTCGTGCACCCCCCTGTCCTCGCGGAAGACCCCTTCGAGCGTCGTTACCACTGCACCGCTACCAATACACCTCCGAGGGGCGGATCTCGACGGAACCACCGTAGCGGGCCGCCGGGACGCGAGCGGCAACCTCGATGGCCGCGTCCAGGTGGTCGGCCTCCAGGATGAACACGCCGCCCACGGCCTCCTTCATCCCGACGAAAGGGCCGTCCGTGATCAGAGTCTTGCCACCCTCGACGTAGACGGTTGTTGCGTTCTCGGGCAGGCCCATCGGTGGGACGGACGTAACGCCCGGCATCTCGTTGATCGAGGCGATGCGGCCGTGCGCATCGTGATCGGCGAGGATTCGGTGCTGTTCCGGGAGGGGATGGCCGCGCTGCTGACCGACTCTGGCCACGACATCGTCGCCAAGGCCATTGACGCCCCCCGGGGTCATCCGCGAGGTCGCGGCTCGTCGTCCGGATCTCGCCACCATCGATGTGCGGATGCCACCCGACTTCACCGATGACGGCGCCCGCGTGGCCGTGCTGGCCTATCTCGGTGAGAAAGCGGCCGGGTGAACTCCCCGCTGTAGGTCAGGTAACTGGAGGTCAGGTAACTGGGGGCGCCCCGATGGGGTTCGGCAGCGGGAATGCGCCGGCGGCGATGACGCCTTGGGCGAGCGGTGTCAACAGGTCGACCAACTGTTTCGTCCGGGCCTCACCCAGGGCGCGCCAGGGGCGCGCGCTCGCGTTGTCGGTTGCCTGCTCGACGTCGTGATGAGTGGCCATTCCTTTGCCGGTGAGGCCACCGGATGCGGTGAGCCAGCCGCGAGCGACCATCTCGTCCGTCGCCTCGGTCCAGTCGTCGTCGGGCCAGTTCCGGCCCTGGCGCAGGCTCGACGGGGTGGTTTCGCCGGCGGCGATCTTGAGCAGATGGGCATGGACGGGTCCGATCCCGGCAGCGATGAGTGCGGCATTGTGCCCGTCGCCGCGATGCTCGCGCAACGTGGTGCAGGCCTGCCACAAGGCAAGGTGGGGCCGGTCCGGGCGCGCCAGTGCCTGGTTCCCAGCGCCAAGAACACGGCCGGCGGTGTCACACCCCTGTGTCGCCTCCCACGCCAGATCCGCTGCCTGCCGCACCTCATCGGATTCAAGGTCGGTACCCCAGACGCGGCGGAGCGCCGCGTCGACGCCGGCAAGGCGCGCGGCAAGGGCCTCGGCCGGTCCGGCGATGTTCCATGCTGCAGGCAGTGCGCGCGCGGCCCGTGAGGGGTGGAACCCGTAAAAGGCGGCCGTCACCACGGCGCTGCCGACCGGGCCGAGCGGGGCGGCTCGCATGGCGAAGTAGCCCATCCAGAAGCCCTTATAGCCAGCGTCGTCGGCCGCGGCGCGACACTCCTCGGTGAAGTAGACGACGGCGTGGATCGGCTCGTACAGACTCCACAACTCCCGCGCGCCCAGTCCCATCGGCTCATACTCCGTTTCCGTGCCAGAAGGTGCTGGAAGGCTACTCGGCTGAGCATGTTCACCGCGAAGCGGCGACGGCGGTGCCGGCTGGCGCAGCCGTCTGACCCGCGCCGGGGCGGCCCTCTGCGCGTGACACCATGGGCCGGTGACTCACGCCCCGGCAGCCCCGCGTCCTGGCCGGGATCAGACAGCGGTGGATCGCTGTCCCGGGGTGCTGCGCCCGCACCAGGCCGCCGATGGTGCGCTGCTGCGGCTGCGGGTGCCCGGCGGGTGGCTGCCGGCTTCGTCGCTGGACCTGATCAGCGCAGGCGGCGGTGACGTTCGGCGACGGCGACGTGCAGCTGACGTCGAGGGCCAACCTGCAGTTGCGGGCCGTTGCCACCGATCCGACCGGCGCGGTCACGCCGGCGCTGGTGGATGAGGTTGCCAGGGCCGGACTGCTGCCGCATCCCAGTCACGAGCGGGTCCGCAACATCGTCTGTTCGCCGTTGACCGGACTCTCCGGCGGGCTCGCCGACCTGCGCGGCCTGACTCGCGAGCTCGATGAAAAGCTCTGTGCAGCAGCCGAACTCGCCGAGCTGCCCGGGCCGTTCCTGTTCGCGCTGGACGACGGCCGGGGGGACCTGGACGCCCTGTCCGCGGACCTACGGGTCCGCGCGGTGGACCGGGAATCGGTGCAGATCCTGGTCGGCGACGCGGCCATCGGCCCGGTGCGTGCCGCTCGACCGGGCCGCGAGCCTGATCGTCGAGCTGGGCCGGGCGTTCCTGCGCGTGCAAGCCGGGCGAACCGGTGTGGCACGTCCGGGAACTGCCGCAACGCGGGCTGGAATTGTTCTCGCAGGTCGCAGCTGGGCCGGCCGACCCTCGTCCGGCGACGGCGCCAGACCCCCGGCGCGCGGCTGGGCCGGCTCACCCAGGATGACGGTCGGGCGGTGCTGTCCGCGCTGGTGCCGTTGGGATCTGCTGAATCGGCGACAGGTGACGGCGCTGACCCGGGCGTCCGCGCTGGGCAGCGGACAGTTGGTCGTCACGCCGTGGCGTGGCGTGCTGGTCCCCGACCTGCCGTTTTCCGAGGCCGGGATCGCCGCGCAGTGGCTCGCGGCGGCCGGTCTCGAGCTGACCGACGGCTCGCCATGGCAGGGCGTGACGGCCTGCACCGGTGCCCCTCGGTGCGCACACGGACAGGGCGAGACCCGTTCGCTGGCCGGCCGGATCGTGCGGGAACGCCTGCCGGGCACATGCGAACGACCTGCTGCCGGTGCATATCGTCGGGTGCTCCCGGCGCTGCGGCAGCCCGGGCGGTCCTCATGTCGAGGTGCTCAGCTGGCCGACCGCGTGGAGATTTCCCGTGACGGCCGACTCGATTCCGGTGCCGGTCGCCGACGCCCCGGCGGCCGTGTGGGGCCGCCGGTGATCACCCGGCCGGCCCGACGGTATGAGTACTGCGCGGACGGCGCGCAGATCTATCGCGAGTCGTTCGCGATGATCCGCGCCGAGACCGACCTGTCGCACCTGCCGCGCGGACGCCGAGAAGGTCGCGGTCCGGATGGTGCACGCCAGCGGGCAGACCGACCTCACCCGCGACCTGGCCATCCATCCCGCGCTGGTGGGTGCCGCCCGGGCGGCGCTGCGGGCCGGCGCGCCGATCTTCACCGACGCGACGATGGTGGCGTCCGGGGTGACCAGGGCCAGGTTGCCGGCCGGGAACGACGTCATCTGCCACCTGCGGGACCCGGCCGGTGCCCGGCCTGGCCCGGGAGTGGGGGACCACCCGGTCGGCGGCCGCCGTGTCGCTCTGGGGTGATCGGCTCGACGGCGCCGTGGTGGCGATCGGGAACGCGCCGACCGCGTTGTTCCACCTGCTCGAATGGATCTCCGACGGCGGACCGAGACCGGCCGCGATCGTCGGTGTCCCGGTCGGCTTCGTCGGCTCGGCGGAATCGAAGCAGGCCCTGATCGACCACGAGGCGGGGATTCCCTACCTGGTGGTGCGGGGCCGGCGCGGTGGCTCGGCGATGGCGGCGTCGGCGTTCAATGCGCTTGCGCAGGAACGGGAGTGAGCAATCCGATGACGTCATCCGGACGGCTGTACGGGGTGGGCCTCGGCCCGGGTGATCCCGAGCTGATCACCCGCAAGGCCGCCCGGCTGATCGGTGAGGCCGACGTGGTGGCCTATCACTCGGGCACCCACGGCCGGTCGATCGCCCGGTCCATCGCCGTCGACCTGCTGCCGCCGGGCGTCATCGAGGAGGCGCTGGTCTACCCGGTGACGACCGGAAAGACGCCGCACGCCAACGGTTATCGCGGGCGCGATCGAGGACTTCTATGACGAGTCCGCGGAACGGCTGGCCCGGCACCTGACGGCGGGGCGGACCGTGGTCGTGCTGTGCGAGGGCGACCCGATGTTCTACGGCTCCTACATGTACCTGCACGACCGGCTCAGCGGCCGGTTCCCGACCGAGGTCGTCCCCGGTGTGACCTCGGTGTCCGCCGCCGCCGCCGCGGCCGGCACCCCGCTGGTGCGGCACGAGGACGTGCTGACCGTGCTGCCGGGCACGCTGCCGACTCCGGAACTTGCCCGCCGGCTGGCCGACACGCAGGGCGCGGCGATCATGAAGCTGGGCCGCACGTTTCCCGCGGTCCGGGAGGCGCTGGCGCAGGCCGGCCGGCTGGACGACGCCGTGTATGTCGAGCGGGCGTCCAGCGATGCGCAGGAGTCGGTGCTGCCGGTCGTCGACGTGGATCCCGCTGCGGTGCCGTACTTCTCGATCGTCATCGTGCCGGGCAGGGGACGGCGGGGCGGTGAGCTGGCGGCCGCCGACGAGTCGAGATCCGTGGAGCCGGCCCGGGCGGGTGCGCCGGCCGAGTTGCTGGTCGTCGGGCTCGGCCCCGGACCGGACGCCTGGATCACCCCGGAGGTGACGGCAGCCCTGGCCGGGGTGCGGTCACGTGGTCGGATACGCGCCCTACGTGAACCGGGTGCCGCAGCGAGAAGGCCTGCAGCGGCACGCATCCGGCAACACGGTCGAGGCGGACCGGGCGCGTTTCGCGCTGGACCTGGCCCTCGCCGGGGAGCGGGTCGCGGTGGTCTCCGGCGGCGATGCCGGGTGTGTTCGGGATGGCGTCCGCGGTGTACGAGGCGGCGGAGGATCCGCGGTATGCGCGGGTGCCGATCCGGGTGCTGCCCGGGGTGACCGCGGCGCAGGCGGTCGCCGCGCGGGCCGGTGCGCCCCTGGGTGGCGACTTCGCGGTGCTCTCGCTGTCCGATCGGCGCAAGCCCTGGGACGTCATCGAGACCCGGCTCCGGGCCATCGCCGAGGCCGACCTGGTGCTGGCCATCTACAACCCGGCGTCCCGGTCGAGAACCGGTCAGCTGGCCGACGCCGTCGCCGTGCTGCGCAGCGTCCGGTCGGACGACACCGTCGTGGTCGTCGGCCGGGACGTCGGCCGCGAGGAGGAATCGCTGCTCGTCACGACGCTCGGGGAGCTTGGATGTCGCGGCGGTCGACATGAAGTGCCTGCTGCTGATCGGTGCCAGGGGGACCCGGGTGTCCGGGAACGGCGCGGTCTGGACCGAGCGATCCGTAGGTGTCCCAGCCGCCCGTTGAACCACCAGTCGATCAGGGCCGCACCGAAATGCCGTGCCGAACCGCAGCCGCCGCCAGAGTCTGATCGAATGTCGCCAAGGACGCGCTGTTGCTGATGGCGGCATCCAGGACGCAGCAGTCCGGGAGCTTCAGCCCAGTTTTTGCGCGCAGCTCGGCGAGCCGTAACGGCTCGTCCTGATCGTGCGGGGTGATCTGAATTCCCGTTGCCAGCAGGTCTGCCTGCATCTGGGCTCCGCGTCCGTATCCTGGCACCTCCGACGAGCACCTCAGCCAGGGTCATCGAATGCGCGAGCAGCGAACCGGGCTGAGCACTCAGCAGCAGTCCGGTCGCGTCCAAGTGGTGCGCGTCGGCCGGGTTGAGATGCGCGATGAGGACGCTGGCGTCCAGCACGATCATGCCGGCCAATCGCGCCGGAGGTCGGTCAAGTAGTCAGGTCCGAAGGCGTCGGCATACTTTCCGCTGCTCGCCATGATGGCGTCGCGATAGCGTTTCTCGGCCTGGTCGTCCTCACTGTTGAGCGTGGCGGCGCCGACGTCGACCAGGCGCAACAGAAGCTTGGATCGGGGTTCGCCAGGCCACTTCCGGGCCGCCAGGTCTAGAGCGTGAGCAACCGACTCGGTCTCGGTGACCTGGTAGCGGGGACGAACGGTGGGCATGTTAGCAGTGTACCACTGGGGGTAGAGGTGGTACACCGTTGCCGGATCATGCTTCGACGGTGTCAACGAACGCCGGCAAGTCCGATCGATCGTTCGCCGCGTCCGTGTACCCCAAAGCCATTTCTTCCAGCGTGCGGAAGAACAGCCCGATCGGCGTCACCTCCTGGGGTCCGGACCGGATCGATGTGTTCGGTTTGGGTACCGATGATGCGATGTATCACCAGGCGTGGGACGGGGTGGCGTGGTCGGAGTGGGTGCCGCGCGGCGGGAAGTTCCACAGCCCGTAAGTAGGGCCGAGTGAGGCCGTAGGAGCGGGAGCGCGGAAGGTCACCGGGCCACGCCGGTGACCGACCCGTTCCCGGCCGATCCGGGCGCAAAAGTAAGGGCGAACCACTTACGCTGCAAGCTCTTCGAGCAGCGCACCAATAGGTCCGAGGTCAACGACAGCGCTGCCCGCCGCCCGCTCGGTGACTGCCGGAAGGAGAGCGTCGTAGGCGCGCTTTCGGGCGGGTGCGTGGCCGACTTCGAGCGCGGTCCGGCCGACGAGGCACCAGGCCACCTCTTGCAGCAGATCGCGCGGTGGATCGGGCAGCGAATTCAGGGCATCGATGGCGTCGCCGGCGCGTCCTGCTCGGGCCAGCAGCAGTGGACGCGCCCATGTCTCGTACGGCCCGAAGTCGGCGTCGGGCAAGGCGGTTCCCGCGCGCAAGGCCGCGGCCAATTCGGCAAAGGCCCTGATCCCACGGTCGAATCCGGGCATCTCCGGAGCGGCCGCCGGCGGGTCGGCCGCGCCGGTGAAGGACCAGCGAAACCAGCCGGTGAACACCGTCGCCAGCGGGCGTTCATGGTGCGCCGCAAGCGCATCGATGGCGTCCGCCTCCGCGCTGGCCGCAGAAATGTCATCGAGCGCGCAGCACGCCTGCATCCGGATGAGGCGGGCCTGGATCTCGAACGTCGGCAATTCGGCGGGCACGGCAATTGCGAGCAGCTCGGCGGCGATCTGCTCGCGCGCGCGGGCCAACCCGGTGGTGGCAAAACACTGCATGTAGCGGGAGCTGATCGCGAAGCAAAGGAGCTGCGCGTCGCCGACCGTCCGCGCGATCCGCTCCGCTTCGCGGGCCTCCCAGGCACGGGTCGCCGTGCCGCGGGACTCCATCGCGACAGTGGCGAGCAACCCAGCGCGCGATCGGGCGGAGGCATCCGGAGGCAACCTTGCGAGTGTCCGGAGCGCGGCGCCCACGACGGCGGCGGACTGTGCCGGGTCGTCGGGTCTGGTCCAGATGCCCGGGACGTCGAACGCGCCGATCACTCGGGCGGTCAATTCGGGGTTGCCAAGCTCCTCAGCCGCCGTGATCGCGGCGAGTCGTTGGTTTCTGGCGACCTCGAGTCCACCCGAAACGGCAAGTCCTGGAAGCAGTGCGCTCACCCCCTCGAGCTGGGCGCGGGCACCGGTGCGGGCCTGCGCCGACGCGGTGCGCAGGAGGATCGACGCCTGTAGGTCGGGCGGGTCCAGGGCCGGGTCACGACGAAGAATGCCTCGTTCCAGGTCGGCCAGCAGCCGACCTGGGTCAAGCCCAAGGTCGTTCGCCAAGTGTTGGCGAGCCCGACGGAGAACCGTCAACGCGTCCCCCTGCCGCTCACTGCGGTACAGGGCCAAGGCAAGCAACCGCCAGCCGCCCTCACGCCAAGGATGCTCGATGACGTGCTGCTCGAGGAGGGCAATGACCTCGCGCGCCCGACCAAGGGTGAGGCGGGCATCGGCCAGCCGCTCCACGGCATCGGCGTGCAGGCCCGCGATCCGCGCACGTTCCGGTTGCGCCCAGGCCCGGCCGGCGAATTCTTCGAAGGGTGTGCCGCGCCACTGCGCCAGCGCCGCCACCAGCAGCGACTCTGCCGCCTCGGCGTCCGCAGACATGGAGGCGCGGAGCGACCGCTCGGCGGACCACACATCGACGTTCTCTGGCAGCAACCCCAGCGCATATCCGTCAGCCGCGCTGACCAGCACGACCGAAGGAGTGCGCGCCTGGCGATCAGGTTCGAGGATGCGCCGCAACTCGCCGACGAACGTCCGAACCGCGCCGACGGCGCCCGGTGCGGGCACCTCCCACAGTTCGCTGATCATGACGTCGGTCCGCACCACCCGACCATGTGCAGCAACCAGAATGCCCAGTATTTCGCGATGCCGGGGACGGGTGGGCCCGATGGGGACTCCGTCGATCTCGGCCTCGATCGGACCGAGCACCCGGATTCGCGGCCCGCTCACGGCCTCACTGTAGGTCGACGCGACCCGGAGCTGATTGGGCGCTGATCGACGCGGCCGATCCTGGGATTGTCACCAACCCGAAGGAAACATCATGACCCTGACCCTTGCAGGCTTCGACTACCAGCGTGTCCCCGTCGGCGGTGGCGTCGAACTCAGCGTCGCGGTCGCCGGCTCCGGCCCCGCAATCGTGTTGCTGCACGGCTTCCCACAGACCCACCTGATGTGGCGGCA
Organism: uncultured Actinomycetota bacterium; assembly: GCA_963695045.1. Lineage (GTDB taxonomy): Bacteria > Actinomycetota > Actinomycetes > Mycobacteriales > Nakamurellaceae > Nakamurella. The sequence goes on along the minus strand of CAVOFW010000006.1, from coordinate 1,046,767 downwards.
CGTTGCCGCCGACCTGGCGAAGGACCACACCGTGATCTGCCCGGACCTGCGCGGTTACGGCCACAGCGGCAAGCCCGAGGAATCATCAGAAGACACCTATGCGAAGCGGACGATGGCCGTCGACATCGTTGAGGTGGCCCGCGCGCTCGGTCATCCGACGTTCGCGCTGGCCGGGCATGACCGAGGTGCGCTGGTCGCCATCCGGGCCGGTCTGGACCACCCCGGCAAGGTCACTCACCTGATGTGTCTTGACGTCCTGCCGACGCTGGACATGTGGGACATCCTGCGGGGCGCCGACGCCAAGGTGGCCTGGCACCTCTATTTGATGGCCCAACCTGCCGGCGTTCCCGAGCCGATGATCGAAGCGACCGCCGACAGGTTCTTCGCGTCGTTCCTTGACGGCTGGATCTCCGACCCAACGGCCATCCCGGCGGAGTACCGGGATGAATACCTTCGCGCATCACGCGAAGCGATCCCGTCGATAGTCGCCGACTACCGGGCATCCGCCGGCATCGACCTGCGCCACGACCGGGACGACCGCGCGCTGGGCCGTACACTGCGGATGCCGGTCACCGTGATCCAACAGGACTGGGGCGCCGTCCTCGGTTACGACGCGGCCGCGCTGTGGCGAGCCTGGGCACCCGACCTCGATCACCGCACCTCGTCGGCCGGTCATTTCATGGCAGAAGAGGCTCCCGCCGAGATCATCGCCGCGATCCGTCAGTTACTGACCCGCTAGGTGGCGGGGTTGTCCGGGCGGGCCCTGCTCGGTGAATACAAATGCGATTCGGCGTGGTCGTCGCCCGCCGCGGCCCGGCCCAGCGCGCGCCCGACCATGATCACCGCGGCCTGCCGTAGCCCGGCCGCTTCGACGGCGTCGGCGATGTCGGCGCAGCGTGCCCGTCAGCACGAGTTCGTCGTGCTGAGTCGCCCGGTGCACCACGACGACCGGGCAATCCGCGCCGTAGAACGGGATCAGCCTGCTCGCAATGCTGCCGATCTGGGTGATTGACAGGTGCAGCACCAGCGTCGCGCCGGTGGCTGCCAGGTTCTCCAGCCTCTCGCCGTCCGGCATCGCGGTCGATCGGGCCTGCGTCCTGGTCAGGATCACGGTCTGGGCGAGCTCCGGAACCGTCAATTCCACGCCAAGAATGGCCGCGGCCGCCGCGTAGGCCGGCACGCCGGGGGTGACATCCCATGGCACACCGGCATTGTCGAGCCGGCGGGTCTGCTCGTGCAGCGCCGAATACAGCGACGGATCACCCGAGCACAACCTGGCGACATCATGCCCAGCGAGGTGCGCGCGGACCAGGTGCTCGATGATCTGGTCGAGGTCCAGCCGGGCCGTGTCGATCAGTTCTGCGCCGGCCGGGCAATGCGCGAGAACGTCGGCGGTGACGTAGGTTCCGGCGTAGAGGCAGACCTGCGATGCGTTCAGCAGCCGCACCGCCCGCATGGTGAGCAGATCGGCGGCGCCCGGCCCGGCGCCGATGAAGTGCACCGTCATTCGTCGGACCGCTGCGGTTTGGTCATGCTCCACTGGGTGATGGCCCGGGCCGGTGTCCAGCCGCGGAACGAGCCCAGCGGCTCCGCCCGCTCGACCGACATCCGGATCAGCTCCCCGCCCAGCCTTTCGTGCCAACCACTGAGCAGTTCCTCGGTTTCCAGGGTGACCCCGTGCACCACGATCCGGCCGCCGACAGTCAGCGCCTGCCAGCAGTTCTCCAGCACGCCCGCGACGCTGGCGCCGCCGCCGACGAAGATCGCGTGCGGCAGCGGCAGGCCGGCCAGTCCCTCGGGCGCCGCCCGGGTGAACACCGAAACCCCGGGCACGCCGAGCCGGCTGGCGTTGCGGGCGATTCGCGCTGCCCTGGTCGGATCCTTCTCGATGGCGATTGCGCGGCACCGGGGATCGGTTCGGGCCCACTCGATGGCCACCGACCCGGCGCCTGCTCCGACGTCCCACAGAATCTGACCGGGCACCGGGGCCAGTCGGGCCAGCGCGGACGCGCGGGCGTCACGTTTGGTGAGCTGCCCGTCGTGCTCGAAGGCGTCGTCGGGGAGCCCACCGACGGTCGGCAGCAGCACGGTTGACGGTTTGGGCGCGCACTGCACGCAGATCAGGTTCAGCCGCGGGATGCCGGTGGCCGGGAACGCCGAGGCGGTCGCGTCCAGCCGGGCCTCCTTGAAACTGCCGAGATCACACAGCACGGTCATCCCGCTCGGACCGTAGCCGGCGCCGGTCAGCATGTCGGCCACCAGCGCCGGTGTCGTCTCGTCGGCCGACAGCACGATCAGCCGGCGCCCGGGGGACAGCGACCGGAGGATCGCGGCCGGGTTCCGGCCGACCACGGTGATCACGTCGAACGATTCCGCCGCCCACCCCATCCGGGCGCTGGCCAGCGCGACCGATGACACGGCCGGCAGCACCCGCACGTGGCCGGCGCCCAGCAGGTTGACCAGGGTGCTGCCGATCCCGGAGAGGAACGGATCGCCGGAGGCCAGCACCGTGACCGACCTGCCCTTGAGTTCGTTCATCACCCCCGGCAACGCCCTGAGCAGCGGCGACGGCCACTGCCGCCGTTCCTGACCGGGGATCTCCGGCACCAGCGCAAGTTGGCGAGGCCCGCCGAGCAGCACCTGCGCCGACCCGATCGCCGTCTGCGAGGCCCGCGGTAGCCCGTCCCACCCGTCCGCGCCGACCCCGACCACAAAGACGACTCCCGGCGTCGGCCGGGTCATCCGGCCGGGCCAGCGGGTTGCAGAAGGGAAATCACCCGCCAAGCCTAGACAACGCGCTGTTAATTCCTTGGTCCCGATGCCCGTCCGGCAGCGTCCGCGGCTGTGCCATCATCAGACCCGACGGTCGGATGGAATCCGGTGGTCCGCGGCGCGCCGACTCGCTTCTTCACGGGGTCGGTGCTGCTGCGGAGAATCCGGAGCGGTCCCGCCACTGTGACCGGATCGCGCCCGCGAGGAGCTGGGCGGCGATCCGGGAGCCAGGACGTTCCTGCCGTCCCGTAGCCACCCCGGTGGCCGCGGCCACCACCAGGCGCGGGCGCGGACACCCGCACGAGGCGAGAGGCGGCCACCGGCCCCCATGCGGACGTACCCGTTCACGGCCATCGTCGGCGCCGATGACATGGCGCTGGCGCTGGCGCTGACCACCGTCTCCCCCGAGGTCGGTGGGGTGCTGGTGCGGGGCGAGAAGGGCACCGCCAAATCGACCATGGTGCGGGCGCTGGCGGCGCTGTTGCCGCAGGTCGACGTGGTCGACGGGTGCCGGTTCTCCTGCGACCCGGCCGACCCCGACCCGGCACTGCCCGGACGGGCCGCACGTCAGCGGCGCGGCGTCGCACCGGCGTCCGGCCCGGCTGGTCGAGCTGCCGGTCGGCGCCACCGAGGACCGGGTGATCGGCTCCCTGCACCTGGAACGCGCGCTGACCGCCGGGGTCACCGAATACGAGCCCGGGCTGCTGGCCGCCGCGCACCGCGGGCTGCTCTACGTCGACGAGGTCAACCTGCTGCACGACCACCTGGTCGACCTGCTGCTGGACGCCGCCGCCATGGGCCGGTCGACCGTCGAACGCGAGGGCGTGTCGATCGCGCACGCCGCCCGGTTCGTGCTGGTCGGCACGATGAACCCGGAGGAGGGCGAGCTGCGGCCGCAGCTGCTGGACCGGTTCGGGCTGACGGTGGAGATCGCCGCGTCCACGGGACCCGGCCAGCCGGGTCGAGGTGGTCCGCCGCCGGCTCGCCTACGACGCCGACCCCGACGCCTTCGCCGGCCGGTACGCGACCGCCGAGGACGAATTGGCCGCCCGGATCCGCTCCGCCCAGGCGTCGCTGCAGCTCGGTCGTGCTGGGCGACGGGGCGCTGACCAAGATCGCCGAGGTCTGCGCTGCCTTCGAGGTGGACGGCATGCGCGCCGACATCGTCACGGCCCGGGCCGCCGTCGCGCACGCCGCCTGGCACGGCCGCCGGTACGTCACCAGGGACGACATCAGGGCCGCGGCCAGGCTTGCGCTGCCGCATCGGCGGCGGCGGAACCCGTTCGACGCACCCGGGCTGGACGAGGCGCTGCTCGACCAGATCCTGGGCGACGAGGAGCCCGACCCGCCGCCACCGGCCGACGAGGCGCCGGACCAAGGCGCCGAGAACGAGGCGCCTGACCTCGAGCCGGAGGCACCGGACGGCCAGCCCGACTCGACGGAGCGGACGGGGCAGGAGCAGCCGGTCGGGTCGGCCGAGCAGCCTCCCGACGACGAACCGGCCACACCCCAAGATCGACCCGCGACCGGCCCGGCGCCGGTGCTGAGCACCGCGAGCACCGGAAAGGCGTTCCGCACCAGGCTGTTCACCGTGTCCGGCCTCGGTGACGGCGAACCGGGACGGACGATCCAGGGCGATCACCTCCGCCGGCCGGACCGTCGGCGCCGGACCGATGACGGGCACCTCCGGCCCCGTGCACCTGACCGCCACCGTGCGGGCGGCGGCGCCGCACCAGGTGGCCCGCGGCCGCAGCGGCCCCGGCCTGCTGGTCCGCCGTGACGACCTGCGGCTGTCGATCAAGCAGGGCCGGGAGTCGAACCTGGTGCTGTTCTGCGTCGACGCGTCCGGATCGATGGCCGCGCGGCGCCGGATGGAGCAGGTGAAGACCGCGGTGCTGTCGCTGCTCACCGACGCCTACCAGCGGCGGGACAAGGTCGGTCTGGTCACCTTCCGCGGCTCATCGGCCGACCTGGCGCTGCCGCCGACGTCCTCGGTGCTGGCCGCCGTCCGCCGGCTCGAGGCGATGCCGGCCGGTGGCCGCACCCCGCTCGCCGAGGGACTGCTCTGCGCGGCGGAAACCCTTCGGGTGGAACGCATCCGGGATCCGCGGCGGCGTCCGCTGCTGGTCGTCGTCACCGACGGGCGGGCCACCTTCGGGGCCGACGCGCTGCGTCGCTCGCACCAGGCCGCGGGGTTGCTGGCCGCGTCGGGAACCGCTGCCCTGGTGCTGGACTGCGAGACCGGCCGGTTCCGGATGGGCCTGGCGGCCCGGCTGGCCGAGACGCTGCGCGCCGACTACGCCCCGATCGGCGAGATCGGCGCGGCGGCAATGACATCCGCGGTCGCGGCACACCGGGGCAGGGCGGCCTGATGCCGCAGGCTCAACCCGCGAGCGTGCCGGCCGACGGACTCACCACCAGGCAGCGCCGCAACCGCCCGCTGCTGATGGTGCACACCGGCGACGGCAAGGGAAAGTCAACGGCCGCCTTCGGTCTCGCGCTGCGCGGCTGGAATCAGGGCTGGTCGGTCGGGGTCTTCCAGTTCGTCAAGTCCGCGAAGTGGCGGATCGGCGAGCAGACCGCCCTGGAAACGCTGGCCGCCCTGCACGACGAGCACGGCACCGGTGGCCCGATCGAATGGCACAAGATGGGCTCCGGCTGGTCGTGGTCGCGGCGGTCCGGGACGGAGGCCGACCACGCGGCCGAGGCCGCGGAGGGCTGGGCGGAGATCAAGCGTCGGCTGGCCGCGCAGACCCACCGGCTGTACGTGCTCGACGAATTCACCTACCCGATCAACTGGGGCTGGGTCGACATCGATGACGTGGTCAGCACTCTCGCCGACCGGCCGGATCAGCAGCACGTGGTGATCACCGGCCGGCGGGCCGACCCCAAGCTGCTGGAGATCGCCGACCTGGTCACCGAGATGCGCAAGCATCAAGCATCCCGTTGGAGACCGGGCAAAAGGGTCAGCGGGGCATCGAATGGTGACCCGACTGCCCCGGCTGGTGATCGCCGCACCCGCCTCCGGCCACGGAAAGACCACGGTCGCAACGGGTCTGATGGCCGCGCTGGGCAACGCCGGGCACCGGGTGTCGGCGCACAAGATCGGCCCGGACTACATCGACCCCGGCTACCACGCGCTGGCCACCGGGCGGCCCGGCCGGAACCTGGACCCGCACCTGGTCGGCACCGACCTGCTGGTGCCGCTGCTGCTGCACGGCGCCAACGTGCCGGTCCCGGCGGACATCGCCGTCATCGAGGGCGTCATGGGTCTGTATCGACGGGGCCATCGGCCGCGAGGGATTCGCCTCCACCGCGCACGTCGCCGGAATCCTCGGCGCGCCGGTGATCCTGGTGGTCGACATCTCGGCGTCCTCCCGCACGGTGGCCGCCGTGGTGCACGGTCTCGCGTCCTTCGACCCGGCCGTGCGGATCGCCGGCGTCATCCTGAACAAGGCCGGGTCGGCGCGGCACGCCACCGAGGTCCGGCAGGCCCTGGAGTCCCGCGGCATGCCGGTGGTCGGAGTGCTGCACCGCGACGACGGGATCAGCGCCCCGTCACGGCATCTCGGGTTGGTGCCGGCCGCCGAACGCGGCGACGCCCGGCCGCGTCCTCGACCGGCTGGCGGCGCAGATCGCCGAGCGGGTCGACCTGGCCGAGGTGGTCCGGATCGCCGGCACCGCACCCGATCTCGCGCCGGAGCCGTGGGATCCCGTTCGGGCACTTGCGCCCTGGTCGCCGCACGGTCCGCCACGCTCGGCTGGGCCGGCGGCCGGTGGTCGCCATCGCCGGCGGCCGGGCGTTCACCTTCCGCTACCCGGAGACCGACGAACTGCTGCGTCGCGGCCGGTTGCCGGCCGGTGGTGTTCGACCCGGTCGAGGCGGAAGCGTTGCCGGCCGACACGTCCGGGGTCTACCTGGGCGGCGGATTTCCCGAGGTGCACGCCGCGGCCTGGCCGGGAACCGCGCGATGCGGGCCGCGCTGGCCGGTGCGATCGGCGCCGGCATCCCGACGGTCGCCGAGTGCGCCGGGCTGCTGTACCTGTCCCGGACGGTCGACGGCGCCGCCATGGTCGGCGCGCTCGACGCCGACGCGGCGATGACGCCGCGGCTCACGCTCAGCTACCGCACCGCGCATGGCACCGGCCGCGTCGCTGCTCGCCCCGGCCGGCTACGTCGCGACCGGACACGAGTTCCACCGCACCACCGTCGCCCCGGCCCTGGACCAGGAGCACCCAGGGTGGCTGCTGGACGGCACGCCGGCCGGGTTCAGCCTCGATCCGGCCGGCCGCGGCGAGCGCACCCTGCACGCCTCCTACCTGCACACCCACTGGGCCGGGCATCCGCTGCTGGCCGCCCGGTTCGCCGCCGCGGTGCACCGGGCCGCGACGGCCGGGCTTGCGTCGGACGAGCCGCCGGCCAGACTGCCCAGGTCGCGGAACTGGGCGCGTGAACCGCGCCGACCGCTGACCGAACACGACGTTGACCTGCACCACCACGGCGACGCCGAGATCGCCGAGCCACCTGGTCGACTTCGCCGTCAACGTCCGCTCGCCGGCCCGCCGGCCTGGCTGGCCGAGGCGATCGAGGCGACCACCCGGTCCCTGGGCAGCTATCCCCGGCCGGCTGCGGCGATCGCGGCGGTGGCCCGGCGGCACCAGCGGCCGGTCGACCAGGTGCTGCTCACCGCCGGCGGCGCGGAGGCGTTCACGCTGCTGGCCAGGGCGCTGCGGCCGCGGCACGCGGTGGTGGTGCACCCGCAGTTCACCGAACCGGAGGCCGCGCTGCGGACCGCCGGGCATCGGGTCGATCGGGTGCTGCTCGACCCGGCCGACGGGTTCGCGCTGCACCCCGAGCGGATTCCGGACGGCGCCGATCTGGTGGTGATCGGCAACCCGACCAACCCGACCGGGACCCTGCATCCGGCCGCCCTGCTCCGCGGCCTGGTCCGGCCGGGGCGGGTCGTCGTCGTCGACGAGGCCTTCATCGACGCCGTGCCCGGCGAGGCGGAATCCCTGGCCGCCACGCCCATCCCGGGACTGCTGGTGATTCGGTCGCTGACCAAGACCTGGGGGATCGCCGGGCTGCGGGCCGGGTACCTGCTGGCGCCCGCCGACCTGGTCGGCGACCTGGCCGCGCAACAGCCGCCGTGGTCGGTGTCCAGCCCGGCGCTGGCCGCCATCGAGGCCTGCAGCTCGGACCGGGCGCGCGCCGAGGCGGAGGCGGCCACCGCGACGATCCGGGCGCACCGCGCGGTGCTGGTCGACGGGCTGGCCGAGCTCGGCCTGCCGGTCGCCGGCCATCCGCTGACCCCGTTCGTGCTGGTCGACACCGACGCCGCTGACCCCGCCGGACAGCCGGCCCGGGTTTCTGCGGGATGCCTTGCGGGAGAACGGCTTCGCCGTCCGCCGGGGCGACACCTTCCCCGGCCTCGGCCCGTCCTGGATCCGGCTGGCCGTGCGCGAGCCGGCCGTCACCCGCCGGCTGCTGCAGGCGATCGTCCGTGATCGCGACTGCCGCAAAAGAACCAGTCGGCGCGAGGGGTGTGGAATGACGCCAGACCTGCCGGCGGAACTCGACGTCGCGGGCCGGCCGGTGCTCGTCGTCGGCGGCGGACCGGAGGCACTGGGCGCGATCGCGCAGCTGCGGGAGAGCGGTGCCGACGTGACCGTGGTCGCGCCGTCCGTCGCGGCCGCGGTCGCCGACCTCGCGGACCGTGGATTGCTGCGCTGGGAGCGACGCGAACTGCAGGAGAGCCGACCTCGACGACGTCTGGCTGGTCGTCGCGGCCAGCGGCGATCCGGCCCTGGACGAACGCGTCCGCGATCTGGCGGACATCAGGCGGCTGTTCTGCCTCGGCGGTTCCGAGACCAGTGGTTCCGGGGCCAGCGGTTCCGACGCAGGCAGGCCAGTAGCAGGCAAGGCCGGCCGGGTGGTGCTGGTCGGCGGCGGCCCAGGTGACCCGGGCTGATCACCGTGGCCGGGCTGGCCGCGGTCCGAGCGGCCGACGTGCTGATCACCGACCGGTTGGCGCCGCTCGCGGTGCTGGCCGACGCCCGGACCGGCGCCGAGATCATCGACGTCTCCAAGATCCCGCACGGCCGCAGCACGCCGCAGGAGAAGATCAACGAGCTGCTGATCGAGCATGCCAGGGCCGGAAAGACGGTGGTCCGGCTCAAGGGCGGCGACAACTTCGTCTTCGGCCGCGGCGGCGAGGAATGGCAGGCCTGCGCGCTGGCCGGCATCGAGGTGCAGATCATCCCCGGGGTGAGCTCGGCCATCGCGGCGCCCGCGCTGGCCGGGATCCCGCTGACCCACCGCACCGCGAATCAGGGCTTCACCGTCATCACCGGGCATGTCCCGCCGGGGGACGTCCGGTCCACCATCGACTACGCCGCGCTGGCCCGTTCCGGAACCGCGCTGGTGGTGATGATGGGCGTCGGCACCCTCGGCGCCATCGCCATGGAGCTGCTCAAGCACGGCCTGGATCCGCAGACGCCGGCGGCGACCATCGCCGACGGCACCCTGCCCAGCCAGCGGGTGGTCCGGAGCACGCTGCTGGACATCGCCGCCGCGACGGCGGAGGCCGGCATCCGGCCGCCGGCGGTGACCGTCATCGGGTCGGTCGCCGCGTTCGACCCGACCGTGCCGGGTCGCTGGTCCTGGGAATGACGGTCCTGGGAATGACAGCCGGGATGACCGGGCCGCCCACGCTGCCGACCGTGCACCTGGTCCGGCACGGGCAGTCCACCTGGAACCTGCAGCACCGGGTGCAGGGACAACGAGACGAACCGGAGCTGACCGACCTCGGGCGCCGCCAGGCCGTCGACGCCGCCCGGGAACTCGTCGGCGCTGCGGCCGGTCCGGCTGCTCACCTCGGACCTGACCCGGGCCGTGCAGACCGCCGAGATCATCGGCCGCGTCCTGCGGGCTGACGCCGATCGCGACCCCGCTGCTGCGCGAGCAGGCCCTCGGCGAACTCGAGGGCCTGACCACCCGGGAGGCGACGGCCAGGCTCGCCGGCGTCGACCTCACCGACCCGGCCGTCCGGTACGCGGGCGGCGAATCCCGTGACGACGTTGCCGCCAGGATCGTGGCACTGCTCGCGTCCCCGCTGATCGGCGACCTCGACCCGACCGACGAGATCGTGCTGGTCAGCCACGGCGACACCATCCGGATCGCCGTTGCCGTGCTGCTCGGCGAGGAGCCAGGCCGACGCGCCCTGGCGGACGATCGAGAACGGCTCGGTGACGACCGTTGTCGCGCACAGGTTGGATCAGGGCCGTATTCCAGCGTCCCCCATGGCAGCAGCGCACGCAGCTTCCAGCGGCCCCCGTGACCGGTGACGTGGGTCGCGGACAGCGGCTCGATGTCCACCGCGAACAGCAGCGAACTCGGTGCCCCAGCAGGTGAACCAACGCGGCCCGGATCACCAGCGGCGCGGCGACCACCACCGACAGGCCATCCGGCCAGGGCCTGCCACCCAGGGCACCGCCGTCCAGGGCGCCACCCACCCGCGTGACGAGGTCCTGCAGACTCTCCCCGCCGTGCGGCGCGGCGGTGACGTCCGTCATCCAGGCCATCACCGACTCCGGCTCCGCGGCCATCAGTTCGCCGCAGGTCGACGCCGGCCCACCGGCCGGCGTCCAGGTCGGCGAATCCGTCGATCGACTTTCGGCTCCCAGCCCAGCGCCGCCGGCCGTCTGCCGGCAGCGCAACTCGGGCCCGGACAGCCACATCCCGGCCCGGAGCTGGACCGGCCCGATGGTCTCCAGGCCCTCGATGGCCTCGTCGACCGGAAAGGCCGCGCGCCTGGTGGCCGACGTCGCCGCATGCGCGACCAGCATCAGTCGGGCCGCCATTCTCTGCTCCTGCCGGGATTTCGTGAGGGGCGCCGTTGACCGCCACCCACCGTGCCGATACGGTCACCAGGTCCCAGCGATATCAGGAAGCCGGTGAAATCCCGGCACGGTCGCGCCACTGTAAGACACGGGTCGCCGCAGCACGGCAAGTGACGGCCCGAGATCGAGTCAGACCCTGGTACCGCACGGCTCCACCCAACGGGGGCGCACCACCCCCAAGGAGGTCCCATGTCGCAGGCAGCGCTTGCACCCACCCCACAACTGACGATCCCGGCGATCCCGGTCCGGGAGATCCTGCCCTGGGCGGTCTTCGTCGGGCTGCTGGCCCTGATCGCGATGTACTTCGTCTCCTCGGAGCAGGGCGCGTTCGCCGTGTTCTCCGGCGCCGGCATCCATGAATGGGTGCATGACGGCCGGCATCTGCTCGGCTTCCCCTGCCACTGACGCGGCCGGCAGAACCGAACATGTTGACCGCACGGACCTTTCTGGTCCGCGGGTTGCTCGCTGGGCTGATCGCCGGCGTGCTGACCTTCGGAGTTGCCTACCTCGTCGGCGAGCCGCCGGTGGCCAGCGCCATCTCCTTCGAGGAATCGCAGTCGGCGGCGACGCGAGACGGCCGATCACGACATGCGCGGCCGACGCGTCGACCGCGGACCATTCGCACGGCGAAGACGCGCCGCTCGTCTCCAGGGCCAACCAGGCGACCTGGGGCCTGGCCACCGCGACCGTCGTCTTCGGTGTGGCGCTGGGCGGCATCATCGGCCTGGTCTCGGCGTTCGCGGTCGGCCGGCTCGGCCGGTTGACGGCACGGGCCAGCACCATGCTGGTCGCCGCGATCGGCTTCGTCGCGGTCTACTTCGTGCCCTATCTGAAGTACCCGCCGAACCCGCCGGCCGTCGGTGATCCGAACACCATCGGCCACCGGACCGAGCTCTATTTCGCCATGCTGGCCTGCTCGGTGGTCGCCGCGGTGGCGGCCGTCGTGCTGGCCCGCCGGTTGGCCAGAACCATGGACGCCTGGAACGCGGTGCTGATCGCGATCGCCGGCTACGTGCTCGTCGTCGGGTCTGGTGGCCTGGTTGCTGCCGGTGGTCGACGAGGTGCCGGCCGACTTCTCGGCCGACCTGCTGTGGCGGTTCCGGATGGCGTCGTTGACCGTGCAGGCCACGCTGTGGCTGGTCACCGGCCTGCTGCTGGCCACCATGATCTCCGCGGTGGTGCGCAAGGCCGCGTCCGCGCGGCCCGGTGGCGGCCAGGTCCTGACCGGCACGTCGGCGTGATCGAGCCCTTCGACCCGCTCCAGTTCGATAACCTGCGGCCAGCCGTCGGCGGCCGCGCGGGCGCAGGCCCGGGAGCGCTGCGATGCGCTGGCCAAGCCGACCGGCGCCCTCGGTCGGCTGGAGGAGCTGGCCATCTGGCTGGCCGGCTGCCAGGGTGCCTGCCCGCCGCGACCAGGTCGGCAACGTTCGCGCCGTGGTGTTCGCCGGTGATCACGGAGTGTCCCGCTTCGGGGTGTCGGCCTACCCCCGCGAGGTGACGGCCGCCATGGTGCACGCCGTTCCTCTCCGGTGGCGCCGGCGTCGCGGTGCTGGCCCGCCAGCACGGCGCGCACCTGCGGGTGCTGGACATCGGCGTCGACAGCGAGCTCGCCGAGCTGCCCAGCGACGTTCGGACGCAGGTGCGCCGGTTCAAGATCCGCCGGTCGTCCGGGGCGATCCACCTCGAGGACGCGCTGACGCCGGACGAGACCAGCGCGGCCATCGCGGCCGGCATCGCCGTCGCCGACGAGGAGATCGCCGCTCGGCGCCGACCTGCTGATCGGCGGCGACATGGGCATCGGCAACACCACGCCGGCGGCCGCGCTGATCGCCGCCGGGCTCGGGGTGCCGGCAAGTGAGGTCACCGGCCGCGGCACCGGCATCGACGATCCGGCGCTGGCGCACAAGACGGCGCTGATCGACGCCGCCCTGAGCCGGGCCGGCGACCGGGTCGAACGACCCGATCGATGCGCTGACCGCGCTGGGCAGCGCGGACATCGCGGCCGGCGTCGGATTCCTGCTGGGCGCCGCGCGCGCGCGGCGTGCCGGTGTTGCTCGACGGCATCGTGTCGGTGGCCGCCGCGCTGGTCGCCGACCAGCTCAGCCCGGGTGTGGTGGCCTGGTGCGCGGCCGGTCATCGCTCCACCGAGCCGGCGCAGTCCCTGGCGCTGGACAAGCTGGGCCTGGAGCCGTTGCTGGATCTGGGTCTCCGGCTCGGCGAGGGCAGCGGCGCCATGGCCGCCGTCCCGCTGGTGCGGTCGGCGTCGTTGCTGCTCGGCGAGATGGCGTTGCTGTCCGACCTGGCCCCGTGACGCCTCGTCGGCCCGATCACCAGCATGTTCCCCATGACGGTCGACGGCCTGCGACTGGCCGTCGGCACCTTCACCGCCATCCCGGTGCCGGCGCCGCGCCGGATCACCCGCTCCACCGCCCGGGCGGCGATGATCCTGGCCCCGCTCGCCACCCTGCCGATCGGCGTCGCGGCGGCCCTGGTCGGCGCGCTCGGCGGGTGGGCGCGGGTGCCGGACCTGGTCACCGCCGCCGTGCTGATCGGCGTGGTCGCGCTGGGCAGTCGCGGCCTGCACCTGGACGGCCTGGCCGACACCGCCGACGGCCTGTCCGCCTCCTACGACCGGGCCAAGGCGCTGGAGATCATGCGCCGCGGCAACACCGGGCCGATCGGCGCGGTCGCCCTGGTGATCGTGGTGATCGATCCAGATCGCCGCCGCGGCAGCGATTCTCGGGCGGCCCTGGGGCGCGGTTGCGGTCGGCGGTGCTGGTCTGCCTGTCCAGGGTGTCGCTGCTGATCAGCTGCGCGGCCGGGATCACCGCGGCCCGGCCGGACGGGCTGGGCGCCGCGGTCGCCGGGGTGGTGCCGCGGGTCGTCGACCGCCGTCGGCCTCGCGGTCGCGGCCGGCGATCGCCTGCCTGCTGCTGGCGATGACCGGGTCGCCGTGGTGGCTCGGCGTCGTCGCGGTCGTGCTGTCCGGGCTGGTCGCCGTGCTGCTGGTGCTGCGCTGCAGCCAGCGGTTCGGCGGCATCACCGGTGACGTGCTGGGCGCCGGGATCGAACTGACCCTGGCCACCCTGCTGATCGTCGGGTCCGCCGGCTGAATGTTCAGGTCATTCGCCGGCGGTGCCGGGATCGGCTGACCTGCGCGCGAGCAGCATCTGGACCCGGGAGCTCGCGACGGCCGGGCCCGCTGTGCTGAATCGGCAACAGGAGTTGCGACGAAGCAACCCGATGGGCGAGGTTGGGCCCGTGACCACAGAACACGCAGCAGGATCGCCCAACGCCGACGCCCTCCCCGCCGCCGACCGGTACGTCGGAGATCCGGCGGTGCAGGCGGAATGGGATAACCGCTACCTGGACCGGGAGCAACTGTGGAGCGGTCAGCCCAACGGCGCACTGGTGGTCGAGGTGGCCGGCCTCACGCCGGGCGGGTGCTCGACGTCGGTTGCGGGGAGGGCGCGGACGCCGTCTGGCTCGCCAGAAACGGCTGGGAGGTCACCGCGCTCGAGGTCTCGGGGGTGGCGCTGGAGCGGGCGGCCGGGCACGCTCGGGATGCCGGGGTCACCGTTCGCTGGGTGCACGCCGGGCTGGTGGAGGCGGCGCTCCCGCCGGCGTCCTTCGACCTGGTCTCCGCGCAGTACCCGGCCCTGCTGCGCACTCCCGACGCGGCGGCCGAGCGCGCGCTGCTCGCCGCCGTCGCGCCCGGCGGCGTGCTGCTGCTCGTGCACCACGCGGGGATGGACACCCACCGGCCGCACGACGGCGACCTTGGCTTCGACCCGGCCGACTACGTCTGGCCCACGATGGTCACCGCGCTGCTGGACGACGACTGGCAGCTGGAAGTGGACGAGCAGCGCCCGCGGATCATTCCCGACGGGGGCGCCGGCGCGCACCATGTCGACGATCTGGTGCTGCGCGCGCGCCGGCTGCGCTGAGCGCTACGAACGCTGATCCAGTGCCGATCTCGGAAGCAGGCGTCAGCGGGTGACCGGGGTGAAGAGGTTGACCAGATTGCCGTCGGGATCACGGAACAACAGGGAACGGTTGCCCCACGGCATTGTCGTCGGTTCGTTGACGAAGTCGATGGGCAGGTGCCTGATCCGGTCGTAGTCGGCGTCGACGTCGTCGACCAGGAACTCGATGATCGCGGTGTGATTGTCGGCGGGGCGGGCCGAGCCGGCGCCGAACAGCGCGACCGTCCGCGTGCTGCCGAGCGCGAGAGTGCCGGCCGGGGTGGCCAGCTCGGCGAAATCGGGGGTCAGCCACTGAACGGCCGTGCCGGTGATCTGTTCGTAGAACTCGGCGAGCCGGGCGACGTCGTCGCTGATGATCCGGATCGAAACGAGGTTCGCCGGACGGGACGTGTTGGTCTGAGTGGTCATGGCTCACACGCTAGGTCGAATAGTGGACACAATCCGCCCGGTATTGGCGCAATACTTTGCCGGTGACCCGACCAACGGCCCGGGTGCTGGCCCTGCTCGAGATCCTGCAGTCCGGCGGCACCCACACCGTCGCCGCCCTGGCCGCCCGGCTGGAGGTCGACGAGCGCACCGTCCGCCGCTACGCCGCGCACCTGATCGACCTGGGGATCCCGGTGCGGTCGATGCGAGGCCGCTACGGCGGCTACCGGCTGGCGCCCGGATACCGGATGCCGCCGCTGATGCTCACCGACGACGAGGCCGTCGCCGTCCTGCTGGGGTTGGTCGCCGGGCCGACGCGCTGGGCTGGTCACCACCTCGGTGGCCGCGACCGAGAGCGCGACGGCCAAGCTGCGCCGTGTGCTGCCGGAGGCGCTCGCCCGACGGCTCGGGGCCCTGCTCGACACCGCCGAGTTCACCGCGGGACCCGCGCCCGGTGGCGACCCCGAGCACCGACCATCCTGCTCACCATGGCGCGAGGCGGCACGCGACCGCCGTCCGGTGGCGATCACCTACCCGAGCACCGGCGACCGGCGCAGCGAACGCACCGTGCATCCGTACGGGATCGTCGCCCACTCCGGACGGTGGTACGTCATCGGCGCCGATTCCGCGACCGGCAGCACCCGGACCTTCCGGCTCGACCGGATCGCGACAGCCCGGGTGCTTGGACGGCACCTTCGACACCCCGGACGGGTTCAACGCCGCCGATGAAGTGCTGTCCGGGCTCGCGCAGGTGCCCTACGAACATGAGATCTCCTTGCGGGTCAAGGGTTCCGCCGACGACGTCCGACGGCGATTCCCGCCCGTCGTCGCCACCGTGCACGACGACGTCGATGACGGCTGGGTCCGTGTGCGGATCAACGCCCAGCGGCTCGACTGGGTGCCGGCCGTGCTCGCCGGCCTGGGCCTTCCGTTCGTCATCGAGCGACCCGACGCCCTGCGTGACCTGGTTCGCTCGCTCGCCGCGCAGCTCAACGCCGCCGCGGAACAGGGCTAGGTCAGCGGTTCCGTCCCCGTATCCGCCAGCCGATCACCCCAGCGACCGTGCCGCACCGGCGACCAACCGCCGCGGCAGGCCGGGTTTGGCCATGGCGACCAAGGGCGGCCGGCGCCACGGCGAGGCAGGTCCGTCGTCGGGCGACAGCCCCAGCTCCCTCAGCGTGTTCAGCGCCATCATCCCGGTGAACAACGGATTCGGGTTGGCTCCGGCGACGTCAAGCTCGGCCAGTGCCCTCGTGTACTGCCGGACGAACTCGACCGGGCTGACCGACTCCTGTCCCGCAACGACGGCGGCGGCCCTGGTCTGCAGGGCGGCCGCGTTGTCCAGCAAACCCTGCAGCCGGGTCGCGGCCTGCTCGGCGTCGGCCACGGTGAAGGTGTGCCCGTCGGTCAGGTCGAAGAACCTGCCGCTCGGTGACCATGGTGGCCGCGGCGGTCAGGGTGTTGACCAGTTTGACCTGATCGGCGTCGGCCATCACCCCGCAGGGCCCGTTCGCCTCGTCGCCGAGGTGCAGGACCTGGTTGTCCCGCAGGTACACGATCACATGGCCCGCGCAGTGGCCCTGGCTGCGCAGCACCCGGACCGCGCCGTCGGCGAAGGACCACCCGAATGTCTGCACCGACCCAACGGCAAGCTGCTCCAGCGGCAGCTCTTCGAAGGTCCGGGTGGTTCTGCCGAACGGCGCCATCGGCGTGAAGAGCGAGACGACCTTGCCGGCAACCACTGTCGGTTGCGCAGGCATCGGCACCACACCGGCAATCCGGCCAAAGGTATGCGTCCAGTACGCCTTTGGATCCCGCATCTGCGGGAGATCCTTGGCCGGCACGAAGTGCTGCAACGGCCGCGCCGCGGCGGGCGGCGATTTCGTCGACCAGGTCGTTGTTGCCGATGTGGTCGACGTGCCCGTGAGTGGTGAGCAACACCAATCGTTTCCACGGGCCGACCATGTCGACCGCGCGCCGCGATGGCGTTCCGGAAGGCGGTCGTCACGCCGGTGTCGACGAGGAACACGGTGTCCTCGACCCGATGCACCAGGGCGTTGGCGACGTCCGGTTGGTTCTTGGCGATGTCGAGTACCTGGCCGATGACCAGCACGGTGCGGTCATCGATCCGGGTGATGTCACCGAGCGCCATGAGGCGTCGTCTCTCCTGGTGAGCGGTGCTGATGGACTCCTGGAATTGGAGTATCCAATCAGAATCCAGTCAGAGCCGCAGGACCCGACCGGCGACCACCAGCAGCACGTCGTCGCTGACCGCGGCGATTCGCTGGTTGGTGACGCCCAGCAGATCCCGGAATGTGCGGCCGGATCGATGTTCCGGGACCACCGACCACCCCACCTCGTTGGTCACCGCCACCAGCGGCCCGCCGGCCGTCTGCCACGCTTCGATCAGGGCGTCGAGATGATCGTCGAACCGCTGCTGCCACTCGGCCAGCGGTTCGTCCCAGGTGCCGAGTTGGTCGACAACGGCGGTGACCCAGGTGCCGAGGCAATCGATCAGTACCGCACCCGGCGCGGCGCCGAGACCCGCTGCCAGATCAGAGGTCTCGATCGTCACCCAATGTGCGGGCCGGCGGGCGCGATGGGCGTCGATCCGGTCGGCCCATTCGGGGTCGAACCGGCGATCCGGGATCGGGCCGGGCGCGAGGTAGGTCACGGACGGCGCAGCGGCCAGCAGTTCCTCGGCGACCCGGGACTTGCCGGACCGCACCCCGCCGGTGATCAACGTGCGCGCCGCGGCCATGGGACGAACCTACCGACGGCGGCACCGCTATGGTGCCATCGTGGCTGTCCTACCTCTGGGCCAAGTGGTTGTTCAACCGGCGTTCGCCCCGTGACGAGACCGACATGGCCGGGCCGCGTCCGGATTTCACCCGCTGCGGCCCGGCCGCTCGGCCTGTTGCTCGGCTACCTCGCCGACCTGGCGTTCGGTGACCCGCGGCGCGGGCACCCGGTCGCCGGGCTCGGCCAGGCGATGGCCGCGCTGGAGCAGCGGCTCTACGCGGACCGCAGGTCGGCCGGTGTGCTGCACGTCGGTCTCGCGGTTGGCATCGTCGTCTCCGTGTCGGCCGCAGCGGAGCGGCTCCTGCACGGACGACCCGCGCTCCGGACCGTCGTCACCGCCGCGGCCACCTGGGCCGTGCTCGGTGGCCGGTCGCTGCGGGCCGAGGCAGCGGCGATCGACGGCCAGTTGCGCCGCGGCGACCTGCCCGCGGCCCGGGTGCAGATCACCCACCTGGTCGGCCGTGACCCGAGCACCCTGGACGATGCCGGGATCGCCAGGGCGTGCGTGGAATCGGTCGCCGAGAACACCTCGGACGCCGTCGTCGGCCCGCTCATCTGGGGCGCGGTAGCGGGACTGCCCGGGCTGGTCGGCTACCGGACGATCAACACGCTGGACGCCATGATCGGCCACCGCAGCCAGCGATATCTCCGTTTCGGTTGGGCCGCAGCACGTCTGGACGATGTGGCGAACCTGCTGCCGTCCCGGGTGAGCGCGGCGGTCGTGCTGATGCTCGCCCCGACCTTCGACGGGAGCACGGTGCAGGCGTGGCGGGTGGTCAGGCGGGACGCCGGCCGTCATCCCAGCCCCAACGCAGGCCCGGTCGAGGCGGCCTTCGCCGGAGTCCTCGGGCTGACTCTCGGCGGAGTCAACACCTACGGCGACACCGTCGAGGACCGCGGCACGCTGGGTGACGGGCCATCGCCGCGTCCGGCGGACATCCCGCGGGCCGCGCGATTGTCCGCGGCCGTCGGCGCGGTCAGCGCAGGCCTGGCGGTGCTGACCGCGGCCGGTTTGGCGCGTACCCGACGGGGCTTGTAACGGATCCCAGCCGGACGCGAACCCAGTCGACCGCTGCGTCGACGCTCGACACCTGCTGTGCGCCAGCGGGATCGGCCGGCCGACGGACCACCACTACCGGCACCCCCAACTCGGCCGCCGCGGTCAGCTTCGGCGCGGTCAGCTGCCCGCCGGAATCCTTGGTGACCAGCACGTCGATGCCGTGCTCGGCCATCAGCGAGCGTTCGCCATCGACCGTGTACGGCCCTCGGGATCGGATCATTCGCCATCCGGTTGGCAGCGGCTGATCGATCTGGTCCACCAGCCTGACCAGCACGTAGGGCGCCTCAAGACGAGCGAAATGGGTCAGCGTCGACCGCCCGGTGGTGAGAAAGATCCTGGACCCGAGTTCGCCGGCCGCCCGCGCGGCGCCGGAATAGGAGTCGACCCACCGCCAGTTGCCGGCCGCCGGGTGCTGCGCCCAGCCGGGACGGGCCAGCCTCAGCAGCGGCACCCCGGCGGCCGCGCAGGCGGTGACCGCGGAGGCGGAGATCATGGTCGCGAACGGATGGGTTGCGTCCACCACCACGGCGATGTGCTCGCGTCGGAGATAGTCCGTCAGTCCCTCGGGCCCGCCGAACCCGCCGATCCGCACCCCACCGACAGGCATCGCCGGATCGGCGACTCGGCCGGCCAGCGACGACGTCACCTGCACGCCGTCGGCCACCAGTTGCCCGGCCAATTCCCGAGCTTCGGACGTCCCGCCCAGGATCAGCGTGCGCGGCAGCGCGGCGGGATCGGGCACCGGGTCAGGCTAACCGAGCAGATTCCAGGCTGAGCAGCAACCGCTTCGCCTCTGGGCCGCCCCGGTACCCGCCGAACGACCCGTCCGAACGCACCACCCGATGGCACGGCACGACCAACGGCAGGGGATTGGTGGCGCACGCCGAGCCGACCGCCCGGACCGCCCGCGGGCTGCCGGCCGCGGCCGCGACCTGGGCGTAGCTCTCGGTGCGCCCGTAGCCGATCTCCGGCAGGTGGGCCAGCACGCTGCGCCGGAATCCGCTGGACAGCCGGAAGTCCAGCGGCAGGTCGAAGGCCCTCCTGGTGCCGGCGAAGTACTCGTCCAGCTCGCCGGCCGCCCGGTCCAGCCGGCCGGGCGCCAGCATGATCCGCGGGCTGACCTTCTCGGCCAGCGACACCAGCACGGCGTCGTGGTCCTCGCGGTCGAAGGCCACCCGGATCAGCCCGTCGTCGGTGGCGGCCAGCAGCAGCGTCCCGACCGGCGAATCGACGGTGCGGTAGGCGATGTCGAGCACGCCGGCCTCGGACGCGGCCCCGACCAGTGAATCGCGGAGCTTGGACAGGGCCTCCGGATCGGGCTCGTACAGCCGGGCGAGCAACTCGGCGACGTCTGGATCAGTCATTGGTTTCCGTCCATTTCATTGGTGTCGAGAGTGGCCCAGGCGCAGCGCCTTGATCCCGTCGGCGGCGGCCCGGCGGGCGGCATCGGCGGTGCCGCCGAGGATCTCGGCGACCTCCGGGTACGGCAGGCCGGCGAGGTAGTGATAGGCCACCGCCATCCGCTGCTTGTCCGGCAGCGCGGCGACGTCCGCCCAGAGTTGGTGTCGGCCGGGCCCGGGCACACCGACCGTCGAGATCTGGTCCGGGACCTCGCCGACCGGAACCGGCGCCCGCGCCCGCGCGCGGGTGATGTCGATGGCCTTGCGGTGCGCGATCGTGACCAGCCAGGCCTGCACGTTCGACCCGGTGCCCAGGTCCGGATAGGCCCGCAGCGCGGCCAGGAACGTCTCGGACCAGGCGTCCTGGGCGTCATCCGGGCCGACCACCGCGCGGCACACCCGCAGCACGGTGGCGCCGTGCTGCTCGACGATCTGTTGGAACGGCGCCTTGGGCGTCAGAACGATCACATCAGGTAGACGCCGGGTACCGGCGAAACGTGAGATCCGGCGAAAATGTCAGATCGCCGGGTCGTCAGCGGTGCGGCAATCCGGGCTCGATGCCGTGCCCCGGCATGCTCGGCACCGCGTCGTGTGGCGTCGAGCGGTCGGACCAGCGCAGCAGCGCGCCGACGCCGTCGGCAAGATCGCGATCATCGGGATCGAGCAGCGTCACGCCGGAGTCGGCGGAGACGACGGCCCAGATCAGCGCGGTGTCCGCGCGGATCTTGGTCGGGTCGGACACTCCCAGCGATCGCACGTCGTCGGCCGTCATGCCCAGCTCGAAGGGCTGCTCACCCACCCACACGGTGCGGGTCGACGCCGGATCGTCATGCAGGAACAGTTCCTCGACCTGCGCGCGCCGCGCCGCGTCGACCGTGTCCTCCAGGCTCTGCACGGCCGCCTGCTGCCTGCCCTCGGCGGTGCCGAAGCGTTCGAGCAGGTCCGCCTGCACGCTGCGCTGGTGGTTGACCAGCGCCCCTTCGATCTCGGCGTCCCTGGCCGCGGTGGAGACGCCGGCGGCGCGGCCGCCGGAGTTCAGCCGAACCGCAAGTTCGGTCAACCGCTGACTCCCCGCGTCGAGCAAGTCGGTGAGCGTGACGGCGTCGCCGTCCAGCAGCACGACCGCCGGGTGGTGCTGCGCGATCAGCCGGTCCAGCTCGTGGGCGACCTCGGCGGCGTTGCGCGCCCAGGAGTCCTCGGCGCGGGCCTGGATCCGGCGGCTGGACAGCTGGCCACCGCCGACCTTGTGCAGCTCGTCATGGCTGCCCTGGACCTGGTGGTGTTCCTGCGTCAAGCCGAGCCCGTTCACCACGGTGACCTCGGCGCCGGTGCGGTCCACCTCGGCCAGCAGGTACGGAAATTTGACCCGCAGCGCGCGGAAAACCGGCAGCAGGTGCGGCGCGGGACCGTGGCTCACCTCGTCCTGGATGGGGCGGGCGGGCAGCACCAGGTCGAGGGCGATGCCGTCCGGGTCGGCGACGACCAGCCGGCCAACCGGTCCGGCGAGGCCGGTCGGGGTGAGCACGATCTCGCCGATGTCATCGAGCCGGGCACCCGCGACGCCGGCGCGGGACAGCTGCCGGCGGTGCTCCTGCCAGCGCAACTCGAGGTCGCGGACCGCCGATTCCGCCGACCGGGACACGTCGACGCTGACCGTGACGAACGGGCCCTGGCGCTTTGACAACTGTTGCAGCAGAGGTACTCGCATGGTTTCTCCGTTCCCGCGTCGATGCGGCGAGATGGCCAGCATAGCGAGACGGGCCCAGCTCGGCCGGTCGCCAGCGGCGGGTCAGTCGGGCGGCTCCACCGGGTCAGGCGCCAGCCTGGGCGGCCTGGTGTGCCGCGGGATCGTCGGTCGGCGGCGGGCCGGCGGCGTCCTGCGACGTGTCTGGTGACCCACCGGCGTCCGACTCATCGCCGTTCTCGGCCGGTCCCAGGTCGCCCGAGTTGCTCGGGTCCATGCTCGATGCGTTCATGGTTCTGGTGTTCCCCGCGCCAGCGCCGACGACCCTCGAGAACCCGGAAATCGTGCAGAAGAGGACAGAACCTGACCGGTACCCGCCCTAGAGTCGTTGTCATCAGCCAGTAACGAAACCTCAGGAAGGCCCCTCACATGACGTCAACCGAGACCGTGACCACGCAGCTCACCCGCGAGCGTTCGGATCTCCTCGAGTCCCTCGCCCGGCACCGGTTCTTCCTCCGCTTCACCGTCCAGGATCTGACCGACGAGCAGGCCGCGGCGCGCCCCACCGCCAGCGCCCTCTGCCTGGGCGGTTTGATCAAGCACGTCGCGGAGACCGAAAAGATGTGGATGGACGTTCGCGGTCGGCGGCGGCGAGGCGATGGCCGGCGGCGGCGACGCGGAGGTCGACTGGAATTCCCGGTTCGACATGGCACCCGGAGACACCCTGGCTGACGTGCTGGAGACCTACGACGAGGTTGCGCGGCGCACCGACGAGCTGGTCGCCACGCTGGATCTCGACGCCGATCATGCGTTGCCGCAGGCGCCGTGGTTCGAGCCCGGCGCACGCTGGTCGGTCCGCCGGGTGGTGCTGCACGTGATCGCCGAGACGTCACAGCACGCCGGGCACGCGGACATCATCAGGGAGACCCTGGACGGTCAGAAGACCATGGGATAGCCGGATATCGATGGAGCCCCCGGACGGGCCGGTCGCTATGCCGGCGTCGGCCCTCCGGTGAACAGGCCAGAGTCGTCCGGCAACGCGGCGATGGATTCCTCCAGGTGATGCTGGTGGTTTCCGCCCGCGGCCTGCAGGGCCGCGACGTCTCTGGCCAGGAACGCGCGCAGCATCTCCCGGTGCTCGGCGTGCAACTCGCCCCTGGCCAGGTCGGTGATGTGCGCCATCGGCTGGAACGGTTCGGTGATGTTCCAGACCGATTCGACCATGTGCAGCAGCCGGTGCATCCGCGACGGCGTCATCAGCGCGACGTGAAAACGCCTGCTCTCCCGCTGGTAGGCGGGGTAGTCGTCGGCGCGGATCGCCGCGTCCAGCGCGTCGAGCGCCGCGCTGGCTTGCTGGTCGTCCTGCGAATCGGCCTTCGCGACGGCCGCGGCCAACGCCGCCCGCTCCAACACGCCGCGGACGATGTACAACTCGCTGAGCTCCGCCAGGGTCAGCCTGGCGACGGTGTACCCCGCCCGCGGCAGGTGATCGACCAGCCCCTCACCGATCAGCGTCTTGAGCGACTCCCGGATCGGGATCCGGCTCACCCCGAACAACTCCGCGGCCTCGTCCACCGGGATCGGGGTGCCGGGCGGGACCTCGCCGGACAGGATCGCCCGGCGCATCTCGTCCAGGATGGCCTCCTGCGGGCGTCCCGGGCGGCTGCTGGCCAGCGCCGCGATGAGCACCGAGTGTCCTGCTGCTGCGGGCATCGGTGCTCACTCCCTCGCGTTGGGACAACCCGCATCGTAGGCAGTTCGCGGCCGTGCCCGCACAGGCCCCGACCGCCGACGGCCGGCCCGTCAGACCGTGAAGCCGCGCAATGCCCCGACGTACTGCTTGGGTCCGGGGGCGGCGTACTCCGACCGGGTGCTCGTCGACAGGCCGAGCGCGACCAGCGACTCGACGGTCTTGGTCGCGGCCGCCACCCCGTCGACCACCGGTACCCCGACCTGCGCGGACAGGTAGCTGCACAGGTCGGCCATCCCGGCGCAGCCGAGCACCAGCACCTCGGCCTCGTCGTCCTCGACCGCGCGTTTGCACTCCTGGAGTGATCACCTCTCGCGCCTGCGAGCCTGGGATGTCCAGTTCCAGCACCGGGATCTCGCAGGCCCGGACGTTCCGGCAGAACGACGACATCCCGTACCGCGCAGCGAGTTCCCAGGCCCGGCCGCGGGTGCGGCCCAGCGTGGTGACCACGCTGAAGCCGCGGCCGAGGAAGCTCGCGGTATGCATGGCCGCCTCGGCGATGCCGACCACCGGGCCGCTGGCCAGCTCCCGCGCCGCGTCCAGGCCCGGGTCGCCGAAGCAGGCGATGACGTAACCGTCGGCGCCGTCCCGTTCGCCGATGGCGATCTGCTCCAGCAGGCCGGGGACCGCGAGGGCCTCGTCGTAGTGGCTCTCGATGGAGGCCGGTCCCATCGACGGGCTGACCGCCTCGATCACGGTGCCGGCCGAGGCCACCGACCGGGCGCAGTCGCCGATCTTCTCGGTCATCGACAAGGTGGTATTGGGATTGATGACTTTGATCAACATCTCGGGAATTGTCCTTCCGCTGGCTGTTGGTGAGGGAGATCTTCAGCCGAGAACGGCGGTCTCGCTGACGTCCGGGTAGTTGGCCTTGGCGGCGAACATCCGGCTGGCCACCATGTAGATGACGAACGCGGAGCCGGCGCCGATGAACCAGGTGTAGGTCGCTGCCTCGGAGGAGCCCCAGAACACCACGACCATCCCGGCGATGGCCGACACCGCGGTCGCGGTGATCGCGATCGGGTTGTAGCCCTTCTTGTAGTGGTACTTCCCGTTCGGGTCCAGCGTGTAGAGCGCGTCCACATCGACCCGGCGCCGCTTCACCAGGTAGTAGTCGGCGATCAGCACCCCGTACAGCGGCCCGATGAACGCACCCAACGTGTCCAGCGTGTAATGAATCGTCTCCGGCGAGTTGTACAGATTCCACGGGGTGATCAACACCGACCCGACAGCGGCGATCATGCCGCCCATCCGCCAGGAAATCTTCTGCGGATTCACATTCGAGAAATCGAACGCCGGCGACACGAAGTTCGCCACAATGTTGATCCCCACCGTCGCGATCATGAACGTCAACGCACCCAGAATGACGGCGTACACGTTGTCCAACCGGGCCACCGTGTGCACCGGATCGATGATCAACTCACCGAACACCGGCCGGGTCGCCGCCGCCGTCACCACCACCAACAACGAGAACACCAGGAAGTTCACCGGCAACCCCAGGAAGTTGCCCTTCTTGATCGACTTGAAATCCTTCCCGTACCGGGCGAAGTCACCGTAGTTCAGCATCGGCCCGGAGAAATACGACACCACCAACGCGATCGCCGACAACAACACCGGCAGGATCGCCCACCCGGTCAACGTGATCCCACCATCGGTCAGGTTGAAATCGATGTTCGACCACCCGGCCTCCATCACCAGGTACCCGGCCAGCAGGAACATCACCACATACACCGCCGGACCACAGAAGTCGATGAACTTGCGGATCGACTCCATCCCCCGCCAGAACACGATGGCCTGGGCGATCCACATGATCCCGAACCCGATCCAGCCCAACAACGACAACCCGGCGAACCCGTACTGCGCGGTCTCCGCATACGGCGCCAACCCCGGCCACAACTTGATCGCCAACAACACCAGACGCCACCGACGCCAGGTACGTCTGGATGCCGTACCAGGCCACCGCGATCAACCCCCGGATGATCGCCGGGATGTTCGCCCCCAACACCCCGAACGAGATCCGCGACGCCACCGGATACGGCGTCCCCGTCGCCTGCGACGGCCGCGCCACCAGGTTGCACAGGAAATACACGATCGTGATGCCGACCAACAACGCGATCAGCACCTGCCACGCCGCCAACCCCAACGCGAACAGGCTGCCCGCCGTGACATACCCACCGACGCTGTGCACATCCGACATCCAGAACGCGAAGAAGTTGTACGAGGTCCACGTCTGCTTGCGCAGCGGAGCCAGATCCTCATTCGTCAACCGAGGCGCATACCCCGGCTTGATCACCCCGGCGCCGGCGGCGTGCTCCGGGGTGATGTCGTGCAGCGAGACGTGCAGATGGTGCTCGTTGCTCGTTTTTTCGATCATGCTTCTCTCCTGGCGATTCGGGGGAGAGATGGCATGCGGGAGGATAATGCGATCCATCTGTTGCTGCTGAGCATTCATCGCCCCGCCCCACCAGGCAAGATATATCTGGCTCGACGGCCGAGATATATCCGGTGCCATTCACTGGGAATGATCACATTCCATTCCAGGTCAGCCGATGGCTCCGATGGTCAGCTCCAGCGATGTGCGACTGCCCGGGCTGCAGCACGACGACGTCAACCCCGGAGTTGAACGCGTCGGGCGGGCAGGTCATCGGCTCGACGGCCAGCGACTTGCGGTGCATGGCCGGTCGCTGCGGGCCCGGGATGCACAATTGCAGCCACGGGCAGCGCCGGTCCCAGCTCATCCGGACCCCTTGCCCGCCGCGGTCGACCAGCGTCAGCTCGGCCGAATCATTGCCGTCGAAGGCGATGTCGGTGAACGCGTGGTCGACCTCGACGCCGTGCAGCGACGTCGGTTCGCGGAAGTCGAAACCCGTCACCGGAATGACGTCCCGGGGTAGGAGCCGGTCGGGATCCACCGTCAGGAAGCTGGCGGCGGGTGATTGCACGGTCCAGCTGTCGACGTCACCGTCACCGGCGACGAGGTACGGGTGGAACGAGCCGCCGTACGGCGCGGCGGTGTCGCCGGCGTTGGTGGCGGCCAGGCTGAACGTCAAGCCGTTGTCGCCCAACCGGTATCCGACCTCGAGATCCAGGACGAACGGGTATCCGGGGTGCGGCCACAGCCGATGGCTGAGCCGTACCGAGGCCTGGTCGAGCGTGTCCACCTGCCACGGTGACCAGATCACCAGGCCGTGCAGGGCGTTGCGACGGTCCGGCTCTGTCAGGTCCAATTGGCGGGATTGCCCGGCGAAGGTGTACCGGCCGTCCGCGATGCGGTTCGGCCATGGGGCGAGGACGGCGCCCTGGTAGCCGATCGGTAGCTCGTCCTGGCCGAACCCGACCACCAGCGGGCGGCCGCGCCAGGTCAGCTCCCGCAGGGACGCGCCCAGCTCGGTCACGACGGCGGCGATAGTCGCCACTGCTGCAGCGTGAGCTGTCGGCCGGTCGGGATCATCGGGCTCCTTACATCGCCTGGTACTGAGGATCGCGTTCGTAGCATCAAACCCCGACCCGCCGGGCGGCGCTCGACCCGATTGGGTTACCGGCGCGTGTGACGCCGATGTGACGAATGGTCGCCCAGCGGGCCGACATCCTCATTCGGCTCATTGGAAGCGGTTTCAGCCGGGACTTGGTTCGGACGGCAGCCGGCAACTACCCCGTGGCGTCAGGCCCCGTCGAGCCGGCGACCCTTGACGTAAACCTCGCTGATCGCCGGCTCCCGCATGCTCATCAGCACCGCGAACAGGGTCTGGTCCCGGGCCATTTCCGGGTCGCTGGACCTGGTGCCATTGCCGACGGCGGCGGCCAGCGGCGGCCAGCGCGACGGGTCGACCACGATGAAGTCCGCCTCCTTGCCGACGTCGAAGTTGCCGAACCGGTCCTCCATGTCCAGCGCCCTGGCGCCGGCCAGCGTGCCGGTGAAGAGGAGTTCGGCGGGATGCAACGACACTCCGTCGTCACCGACCTCGGAGATGTGCACCTTGAAGGAATCGCCCAGCACCCGGGAGATCAGCCACTCGTCGCCGCCACCGAAATCGCTTCCAACGGAAATGTTGACGCCGGCCGCGACGGTCCGCTTCCAGGGCATCGTGCCCGATCCCAGGAACTGCTGGGACGTCGGGCAGTGCGCGATCGAGGTTCCGGTCTCGGCCATCCTGGCCAGCTCACCGTCTTGGCAGTGCACGGCGTGCGCGAGGATGCTGCGCCGGCCGAGCATGCTCTTGCCGCCCACTGCCGATCCCGGCAGGAACTTGCCGTCATAGGTGTCCAGATAGGAATGGCACCCGTAGATCTCTTTGGTGACGTCGATTTCGCCGGTGACTGGGCGGTTGTTCTCGTTCAGATGGCTGTGGAAGTACACGCCGCGCTCGCGCACTGAGTCGTACAGCTCGCCGAGGTTGCGCAGCGTCTGGGTGGTGACCGACAGCGAGAAGCGCGGCACGATGGCGACGTGCAGCAGCGCGGTCGCCACGTCACCGGTGTCCGCCGCGTGCCATTTCTCGATTTCCGCACGGGTCAGCGTGATGGCGTCCGCCTCAGCTGGTGATCAGCCCCGCCGCCGACTCCGGCCCGACGGTCTGGATGCCGCGCCCGCTCACGATCCGCAAACCACGGCGCTGGGTCTCGGCGAACAGGGCGTCCTGCGCGTGTGGGAAGGCCGATCCGAAGACGACAGCGGCGGTCGTGCCCGCGGCGATCCTGCGGTCGCAGAACTCGACGGCCGCCGCGGCGGCGAAGTCCGGATCGGCGAACCGGGATTCCGACGGGAAAATGCACGCGTTCAGCCACTCGAGCAGCTGGCCGCCGCCGTACGCGTCACCGCTGTAGGTCTGCGGGAAGTGCACGTGGGTGTCGACGAATCCGGGGAGCAGGAACCCAGGGCGGTGGTCGCTGCGATTCCAGCCCGAGTACTGCGCCGGCAGCTCGGCGAACCGGCCGCAGTACACGATTGTCCCCGCGTCGTCGACGGCCAGTGCGCCATCCGGGATGGACACCAGCGCACCCTGGCTCTCCGCCACGGTCGGCCGTCCAGCAACGTGAAAGAGGTGTCCCCGGTATACCTGCACCGGCCGAGCCAAGCACAGTAGTCGCGCTTCAGGCGCAGTGTTAACCCGAACGTTGCGCAGTCTTAGCGCCGTTCGGCCGAGGGCACCGGGATCCCAGGCTCGCTGCGCCGGTCAGCTCGGCGCACCGGCCGTGGCGGTCTGCTTCTGGCCGCCGGCCGCCCGCTCGGCTTCCTCCCGGGCAAACGCCAGCGCCTCGGCGTTGTTGTTGTAGTCGGCGATCTCCTTCTGCATCACCCGCCGGACCTTGGGCTGCTGGGCGAGCGACGTGGCCAGGACGGTCAGCAGGATCCACATGAAGGTGCTGGACGCGATGATGATGACGGCCGGGATCAGCGCTGATCCGAGCCGGTTGGCCAGGTTCTCGGCGGCCAGGATCCGCCAGATCAGCATGCCGTTCACCAGATAGCCGATCAGGTAGGCCACCACAAACGCGATGATGAACTGCTTGAGGCTGCCGGACTGTTTGCGTTTGAGGATCGGCTCGTCCCTGGAAGGCAGGGCAATCGAGAGCACGTTGCCGACGCCGAGCCACAGCAGGATCATGCAGACCATCAAGGCGCAGGCCTTGTAGAAGGCGTAGATGTCGCCGGCCCGCCAGGCCAGCAGGGCGCAGAGCAGGAACCCGATCGGCGCCACGATGACCAGCAAAGCCAGGTTCTTGACGACCAACAGCTGCCACAGTCTCGCCCCGCTGTCCAACGCGGCCCGAACCCGCATCGCGTCGAAGCTCATGGCGTTCACGCAGACGCTGCCGCCCATCACCACACCGATCGCCCACAGCCCGAGGTAGGGCAGCCATTTCCGGTCGGTGTCCCACTGGAAGAGCCGGATCCAGCCGAGGTAGAGCAGACCCATGGCGAGGGCGATGGCCAGGCTCTTCATCGTGGACCGGGGTTTGCGGCCCAGGATGTATTTGATCTCGCCGGTCACGCCGTGCGCCAGTGCCGGACCGTGCCGGCTGACCGAGTTGCGGCCGTGCAGCGGCACATGTCCGTCGACGATCGCGGCGTCCGGGTCGTCCTCGCCGGCGTCGATCCGGGCCAGCCGTGCCTGCACCACGGCGAGTGCCGCGTCGGTCAGCGCGAGCCGCGCGAGCTGCACGGCGGCGACGGCGTCCCGCTCCGCCTGCGCGGCGGCCGAGTGGCTGAGCCGGCGCACCCCCCTGCCTGCCTGCTCGGCGGCGAGCAACTCCTCCGCGGTCGGTTCCCGCTCCGGCAGGTCCTGCTGGGCGCCCTGGTCGAGGTAGTCCTGCCGCAGCGCCACCCACCGCGACGACAGCCGGCCGAGCTCTGCCTGCTGATCGAGTTCGGCGCGCTGGCCCTCCGCGTTCTTGCGGACATTGCGGACCATCTTCTCGACGTCCGCGCGTTCCTTCCACTTCGACGCCAACGCGGTGCGCTCGGCGGCGGCGGCCTTCTCGACCAGTTCGGTCAGGTCATCAACAGCGGCCATGGCTCCTCCTACCGTCGGCGACTGCGTGTCGCGGCCGGTCTGCAGTCATCGTGCTGGGAGCTGCCGAGTTGCCGCATCATCCGGTCGGTAGTACCCATCCTGACCGTCGCCGACGGTCGGCTACCGTCGCTGGATGTCTACCGCCCTCGTCACCGGTGCGACGTCCGGAATCGGGTACGCCTTCGCCCGCCACCTCGCCCGCGCCGGCTACCGATTGGTGATCGTCGCGCGGGACGGCAATCGGCTCGCCGAGCGTCGCAGCGAGTTGCTCACAATGGGATCCCCGCAGGTCGAGCTGCTCACCGCGGACCTGACCGTGGAATCCGACCGGCAGGCTGTGGCGGATCGGCTGCGGGCCGGGGACGACCCGATCGACCTGCTGGTGAACAACGCCGGCAGCACCCTGGGCGTGGAGTTCCTGCAGGCGTCCGCGGCGGATCTGGTCCGGCAGGTCGAGCTCAACTCGATCGCCGTCATGCTGCTGACCCATGCCGCGCTGCCGGGGATGATCGAGCGAGGGCACGGCGGGGTGATCAACGTGGCGTCGACCGCGGGACTGGTGCCGGGACGCGGCTCGACCTACGGCGCGTCGAAATCGTTCGTGGTGTCGCTGAGCGAGGGCCTGGCCATGTCACTGCGCGGCACCGGGGTGCGAGTACAGGCACTGTGCCCGGGGTTCGTCCGCACGGAATTCCATCAACGGGCCAACATCGACATGTCGACAACGCCGAACTGGGCGTACATCGACGACGACTACCTGGTGGCCACCTCGATGGCCGACCTGCGGGCGAACCGGCCGCTGTCCATCCCGGGCGCGCTCTACAAGGCGATCTACCTGGTCACCAAGCTGGCGCCCCGCCCGCTGGTCCGCAGGTTCGCCTCGAAGGTGAAGTCAAAGGGCCGTACCTGACGTGAGTAGCCGTACCTGACCTTTGACAGCAAAGGCCGCCGCCGGCTCCCCCGCTGCCCAGTGAACTGGACCGGGCGCCGACGGCGGCCTGCTGCCGCGCGCAGGGTGGGTCAGTTGCCGAAGACGTCCTTGGCGGCGTCCTTGGCGTGATCCCCGGCCTGCTTGACGTCGGCCTCGGCCTGCTCGGCCTGGCCACGGGCCTCGAGGCTCTCGTTCCCGGTGACCTTGCCGGTGGTCTCCTTGACCTTGCCGACTGCTTCTTCGCCGGCGTGCTTGATCTTGTCGCCCATGGTCATGATGTGCCTTCCTTCGCGTGAGTTGGTGCGCTGGCGTTCGCGTCCTCGCGCCCGCCTCATGCTGACCAGTACCCGGCCGGGGTGGCGTCAAACCTCGGTGCGGGAGTGTTCGGGCGTGTCGGATGGGTCCGTTATCCGGCGTGATGTGCACAAGCAGTTTTGGGCGGTGTGCGAACGGGGTACCTGCGTGCTCGAAAGGGCCTGAGATCCAGGCGCCTTCGAGAGGAGTAGCAATGGCAACCCTGTTGTGGATCTTGGCCGTGATTCTGGTGGTCGCTGGAATCTTTGCGATCGTCCGGAAGCAGTTGCTGTGGGGGATCGTGCTGATCGTTGTTGGTCTGGCGGTCGGACCCGGCGGCGTCAGCATCTTCACCTGATCGTGGCCTTGGCATCGGCGGCCCTTGCCGGCCGCCGAATGCCGTGTGCCACCCTGATTCCGTGAGCGAAGACGACGACCTTTCCCTTGTTGCCCCGGCTCGGGACGCCCCGCCCGCCCCTGATGCCGCAGCCAAGGCCCGGCTCGCCGAACTGGTCAATCAGTTGGCGGTGGTGCACGGCCGGGTGACCCTGTCGTCGGGTCGAGAGGCGGACTACTACGTCGACCTGCGACGAGCCACCCTGCACCACGAGGCCGGGCCGCTGATCGGCATCCTGCTGCGGCAACTGACCGCCGACTGGGAGTTCGAGGCGGTCGGCGGGCTGACCCTGGGTGCCGACCCGGTCGCGACCGCGATGATGCACGCACCGGGTCCGGTGCTCAATGCGTTTGTGGTGCGCAAGGAGGCCAAGGCGCACGGCATGCAGCGGCGGATCGAGGGTCCGGACGTCAGCCGGACGCGCCGTGCTCGTCGTCGAGGACACCACGACCACCGGTGCGTCGCCGCTCAAGGCCGTCGAGGCACTGCGCGAGGTCGGCGCGGATGTCGTCGGGGTGGCGACGATCGTCGACCGCGGCACCGGCGCCGACCGGGTGCTCGGCGAGGCGGGGCT
Organism: uncultured Actinomycetota bacterium; assembly: GCA_963695045.1. GTDB lineage: Bacteria > Actinomycetota > Actinomycetes > Mycobacteriales > Nakamurellaceae > Nakamurella. The sequence continues at coordinate 1,014,274 of CAVOFW010000006.1, read as the reverse complement.
GACCTACCGGTATCTGCTGGGGCTCGATGACCTCGGCCTGCCCCCGATGTGACCGCTCCCGCCGAATCAGTGCCTGACGAATCAGCTCCCGGGGCATCTGCGCCCGGGGACGCAGCGCTCGACGATCCAGCCGGTGCCGGCCCCACCGAATGGCCGACCGCCGGACCCGCGGTGGGTGTCGGCCCGCACCCACTGCCGTGGCCGGACGACCCGCGGTACGACCCCGAACTGCTGGCCGCCGGCGACGCTCGGAACGTGATCGACCGGTACCGCTATTGGCGTCGGGAGGCGATCGTCGCCGATCTGGACACCCGCCGGCACCCGCTGCATGTCGCCATCGAGAACTTCGGTCATGACATGAACATCGGGACAGTCGTCCGTACCGCCAACGCCTTCGCGGTCGCCGCTGTGCACATCGTCGGGCGACGGCGGTGGAATCGACGTGGCGCGATGGTCACCGACCGTTACCAACACATCGAGCATCATCCGGACGTCGGCTCGCTGCTGGCCTTCGCTCGCGGCGCCGGTCTCATCGTGGTCGCGGTGGACAACCTGCCCGGCTCCGTTCCCATCGAGAGCACCGAACTGCCCAGGAACTGCCTGCTGCTGTTCGGTCAGGAATCGTCCGGACTCACCCCGGAGGCGAGGGCAGATGCCCTGCTCACGGTCTCCATCGCCCAGTTCGGTTCGACCCGCTCGATCAATGCGGGGGTGGCCGCCGGCATCGCCATGCACGCCTGGATTCGGCAACACGCGGACCTCAGCGGCGCTGTGCAGGCGCTGTGAGCCGGTCGGCGCGGCCCAACCAGGGCGCCGCCGAGGCGTCTACCGGCTGAAGCAACCAACGGGCGAGCTTCCTGCCCGGTGGACATGCGACAGGTAGAGGAGTCAACAGCAATGAGCGAGCGCAATTTGAGTTTCACCAATATGACCCACAGCGACATGACGTACAGCGACATGGACGGCATCAAGATCAACGACATCGGCGCGCCCACCGTCCGACGGATCGCGATGGTGGCGCACGACAACAAGAAGGTCGACCTGCTCCGCTGGGCCGAGTACAACGTCGGCACGCTGCGCGAGCACGAGCTCTACGCGACCGGCACCACCGGCACGCTGCTCGAGTACGAACTGGGCCTCAAGGTGCACCGGTTCCTGTCCGGCCCGCTCGGCGGCGACCAGCAGATCGGCGCCAAGATCGCCGAGGGTGAGATCGACATGCTGATCTTCTTCTGGGATCCGCTGGAGCCCCAGCCGCACGACCCGGACGTCAAGGCGCTGCTGCGGCTGGCCGCCCTGTGGAACATCCCGGTGGCGAACAACGTGGCCACCGCGGACATGATCATCTCCTCGCCGCTGCTGGGCAACAGCTACGTCGCGATCCGGCCGGACGTCGAGCGACCGTCCACCGGCTCCGTGCCGGTCGGCGGATAGGTTCGCGGCCGAGGAGGTCAGCACAGTGGAGATCGACCTGAACACCATTGCAGAGCACAGCGCCCTGGGTGCTGCTCGGCATCGGCGTCGTCGGCGTGGTGGCCGCGATCGTCATCAAGAAGATCGTCGGCAAGATCATCGCGCTGGTGCTGGCCGCGGTGCTGATCTTCATCGGCTGGCAGCAACGGCAGAAGGTGATCGACTTCGCGAACAGCGTCAAGGACGAGACCTGCGCGGCGTCGACCACCTTCGTCGGGATCGAGGTGTCCCTGCCCGAGTCCTGGTGCACCCCGGCCGCCGCCTGATCGCCGGCGGGTCGAGCGGGCGGGACCGGTACTCGGCGACGGGCTTCTCCACCGACGGGCTCGGTCGACCGCGGCGCCCCTGGCTGGCGGCGGCGCTGCACCAGGTGGGCAATGGCCGGCACCGCGCTGAACAGCACCACGATGACGACGGCGCCGACCACGATCAGGTCGACGTTGTTCGTGATGAAGTCGATCTGTCCGAGGAAGTAGCCGGCCAGCGTCACCACGCTGACCCAGAGCACGCCGCCGATCGCCGAGTACAGCGTGTAGATCTTCGGGTTCATCCTGGACGCGCCGGCCATCACGGTGGCCACCGTGCGCACCACCGGCACGAACCGGGCCAGCACGATGGTGATCTTCCCGTACTTGGCGAAGAACGCCTCGGACTTCTCGATGTACTCGTGCTTGAGGAACTTCGCGTTCGGGCCGGCTGAACACCGGCGGCCCGATCTTCCAGCCGATCGCGAAGCCGACCATGTTGCCGACGAAGGCGGCCAGCGACACCAGCGCGATGAACAGCCACAGGTTGATGTCCAGCGCACCGGTGGCGATGAACAGGCCGGAGACGAACAGCAGGGTGTCGCCCGGCAGGAAGAAGCCGAGCAGGATGCCGCACTCGGCGAAGATGATCAGCATGACGCCCAGCACGGCCCAGGACCCCATGGCGTTGATCAGGTTCGAGGGGTCGAGCCAGCCGGGCAGCAGGGCGAGTTGAGTGGTCACAGCTACTAAGGGTAAACGGTGCAGCGTATGCCCCCGGTGCGTTCGCGCGCGCCATCCGCCCGGTCGTGATTGCCGATGGGACTACCGTCACACCATGCATGCCACCGCGCCGGCGGTTGCCGGCTCCCGTGTCCCGCAGGATCTTCTCGACGCGCTCCGCGCCGCCGTCGGTGAGGTCAATCTCGCGTCGACCCGGACGTCACGGCCGCCTACAGCCGGGACATGATGCCGCTGGCCCCGTCCGGAAAACCGCTGGTCGTGGTGTTCCCCACGGACACCGCGCAGGTGGCGGCGGTGGTCAGGGCGTGCGCGGCGGCCGGGGTGCCGATCGTGCCGCGCGGCGCCGGGTCCGGCCTGACCGGCGCCGCGAACGCGGTCGACGGCGCGGTCACGGTGGTGCTCACCAAGATGAACCGGATCCTGGAAATCGACGAGGGCAACCGGCTCGCGGTGGTGCAGCCGGGCGTGGTGAACCTCACCTTCCGGACCGAGGTGGAGTCCCGCGGATTGTTCTACGCGCCCGATCCTTCGTCCTACGACTGGTGCACGCTCGGCGGCAACCTCTCGACCAACGCCGGTGGCCTGTGCTGCGTGAAATACGGCGTGACGACCGACGCGGTGCTCGGCCTCGAGGTGGTGCTGGCCTCCGGCGAGGTGCTGCGGACCGGGCGGCGCACCGTCAAGGGAGTCGCCGGTTACGACCTGACCAAACTGATCGTCGGTTCGGAGGGCACCCTCGGCATCATCACCGAGGCGACGCTGGCGCTGCGGCCCAAACCGGCCGCGCCCTGCACCATGGTCGCCGCCTTCGCGAGCACCGAGGACGCCGGCGACGCGGTCTCCGGCGCGATCCGCGCCGGGCTGGTGCCGTCGCTGATGGAGATCATGGACGCGACCTGCATCCGGGCCGTGCAGGCGCACACCGGTTCCAGCATCCTGGGCGACACCGAGACCCCGGCCGCCGTGCTGATCGGTCAGTCGGACGCCGGCGGCGCCGTCGGCCGCCGGGAGATGGACCACCTGGAGCGGGTCTGCGTCGAGGCCGGCGCGGTCTTCAGCTTCGTCACCGACGACCTGGCCGAGGGCCGGATGCTGCTGCAGGCGCGGCGCGCCGTGCTGCCGTCGCTCGAGGTGCTCGGCACCTGGCTCACCGACGACGTCTGCGTGCCGCGTACCGAGATGGCCGCGCTGATCGCGGCCTGCGAGCGGATCTCCGGCGAGGTCGGCCTGACCATCGGCGTCGTCGGCCACGCCGGTGACGGCAACATGCACCCGACGATCGTCTTCGACAGCGCCGACCCGGCGCAGCGGGCGGCCGCCGCAGGTGGCGTTCGGGGCGATCCTGGACGCCGGGCGCGCGCTGGGCGGGACGGTGACCGGCGAGCACGGCATCGGGCGGGTCAAGCAGGACTTCCTGGCCGGCGAGATCGGGCCGGTCGCGTCTGCAGGTGCATCGGGCGATCAAGCGGGCGCTGGACCCGGCCGGCCTGTTCAACCCGGGGTCGATGTTCGCTGCTGACTGAGGCCGTGACTCGCTCAGAGCATCAGCGAGACGAATCCGGCGCCGATCCCGATCAGCAGCCCGACGATGGCGGCCAGCAGGATCAGTTGGCCCGTCGACAGCCGGCGCCGGGTGACCTGTCCGGCCGTCGTCGACGCCGGGGGCACCTTCCCGCCACCGGCCATCACCCGGAGCGCCTGCGAGAGCACCTGCTCGGCGCGGGAGTCGTCCGGCCCGCCGCCAGGTGCGCCGCGGCCGGTCGCTCGGTCATGAGTGGGTCGTTCGCATGATGTCGCCGAGCTTGGCCACCGCCCGGCTCGCGGTCGACTTGACCGTGCCCTTCGACAGGCCGGTCGCCTCGGCGATCTCGGCCTCGGACAGCCCGCCGTAGTACCGCAGCACCAACACTTCTCGCTGCCTGGGGGCCAGGTCGGCCGAGCGCCGACACCACCGCCTGGTGTTCGGTGGACAGCATCGCCAACGACTCGGCGGACCGTGCGGTGCCCGGGTCCGGCGGCACGTACGCGCGGGCGGTCCGCCGGCGGCGCAGCATCGACCGGGACCCGTTGACGACGGCCGTGCGGAGGTACCCGATGGCGGCGTTGCGGTCCCGCAGACCGCCCCAGTTCCGGTACAGCCCGGTGAAGGCCTCCTGCACGACGTCCTCGGCGCTGGAGATGTCGTCCACCAGCAGGATGGCCAGCCGGACCATCTGCATGCGATGCGTCCGGTACAGATCGTCGATGGTGATCGGGCGCCGCCGGCTGCTGCTCGGCGTGATCCAGCACGTACGCCGGGTTGAGGCTGGCGAGCGTGCCGAGCGTGCGCTCGACCTCGGATTCCGGCTCGACCTGATCGGTCATTCTCCGACGCGCCCCGTCTCTTTGGCTGCGAACAGTGGTCGATCAGCTGACGATCCTCGAACACCGATCCTGGCACGGACGGCAGTCGGTCGGACCGCCGGTCGGGCGGCGAATCGGTGCGACACGGTGGCCGGCAACCGGTTGCGGGACGACGTCCGCCCATTCGGCCTAGTCCGGTGCGCGGCCGAGCCTCGCTTCGATGCACGCGGCAAACGGGTTACTCAATCGTTACGAGCAAATTTGTACTCTGGACTTGCGAAATCCCGCTGAAAACGCTTCCATTCCCCTTGGTGTGTGAGCGCCCTCACATACATCCAATCACCTGAGAAACGGAGGTCGGCCGAGTGACCTACAGACCGACGAAGAAGTTCACGGCGACCATTGCCGGTGTCGGCGCGCTCGCGCTGGTGCTGACGGCGTGCAGCAGCAGCACCACCAGCAGTAGCAGTAGTCCACCTCTGCTGCGGCCACCGCGTCGGCCGCCGCCGCCAGCGGCAGCGCCGCGCCCAGCGGCAGCGGCACGGCCGACGCCACCGGCGACTTCTGTACCCAGATCAAGGCGCTGTGGCCCGACGACATGACCGGCAAGACGGTCGACTACTACACCACCGTGTCGACGCCGGAGGATCAGATCTGGCAGACGTCGTTCAAGCCGTTCGAAGACTGCACCGGCGCCAAGATCCAGTGGGAGTCGTCGAAGAGCTTCGAAACCGACATCAAGGTCCGCATCGACAGTGGCAACCCGCCGGACATCGCCGCTTTCCCGCAGCCGGGCCTGCTGGCGTCGATCGTGTCGTCCTCCGGCGCGGTCGTGAAGCCGCCGCAAGCAGTCGCCGACAACGTCGACAAGTACTACAGCACCGCAGGAAAAGGACTACGGCACGGTCAACGACATCTTCTTCGCGCCGCCGTTCGACGCCAACGTGAAGTCCTTCGTGTGGTACTCGCCCAAGGCGTTCGCCGCGGCCGGATACACCGTGCCGACGACCTGGGACGAGCTGATGGCGCTGTCCGACAAGATCGCCGCCACCGGCAAGAAGCCGTGGTGCGCGGGTATCGGCTCCGGCGATGCGACCGGCTGGCCGGCGACCGACTGGCTCGAGGACGTCGTGCTCCGGCAGGCCGGACCGGACGTCTACGAGCAGTGGGTGAACCACGAGATTCCGTTCAACGACCCGCAGATCGCCGACGGCGTTGGCCACGGTCGGCGAAGTTCCTGAAGAACCCGCAGTACGTGAACGGCGGATTCGGTGACGTTCCCACCATCGCGTCGACGGCGTTCGGCGACGGCGGTCTGCCGATTCTCAAGGGCGACTGCTTCATGCACCGTCAGGCGCAACTTCTACGAGAGCTTCTGGCCGAAGGGCACCGACGTGTCCGAGAACGGCGACATCTACGCCTTCTACCTGCCGACGATGAGCGACGAGTTCGGCAAGCCGATCCTCGGTGGCGGTACCTTCGCCGGTGCCTTCAATGACCGGCCCGAGGTGCAGGCGTTCCAGTACTACGTCACCACCCCGGCCTGGTCGACGGCCTACGCCGCCGCGGGTACCAACATCTCGGCGAACAAGGCGCTTGATCCCTCGGTGATCAAGTCCCCGATCGCCAAGCTGTCGTACTCGATCCTGCAGGATCCGAACGCGGTCTTCGCGTTCGACGCCTCCGATCGGATGCCCAGTGAGGTCGGTTCGGGCGCGGAGTGGAAGCAGCTCACCGCCTGGATCGCGCAGAACCAGGACGACGCCACGACGCTGAACAACATCGAGGCCGCCTGGCCCGCCGGCTGACGTCGGGACAGATCGGTCACTGAAGTACGGCGGCGGGTCACCGGGCGAAGTCATTCGCTCGGTGCGCCCGCCGCCACCTCGGCCCCTTGTGAAAGAAAGGGAGTGCGAACATGGATTGGCTTTTGAGCCCGACGTCGGTCACCGACAAGCTCATCGTCATGGTCTTCGCGATCGTGCTGTTCGTGGCGATCATGGCCCTGATTCTGTGGGTGATCGACCATCCCGGAGTTCCCAACTGGGTGGTGGTGGTGGGCTTCCTCGGTCCGGTCACCATCGCGCTGGTCGATCGGCCTGTTCTATCCGGCCCTGAGAACCGTCGTGACCGTCGTTTCAGGTCAGCGCGACCGCGCTCGGTGCCGACGGTAAAGCCATCATCAATCCGGATACCGGTCAGAAGACCACCGAGCTGCATTCAGCTTCGCCAACTACGACCGCATCTTCACCGACCCCGCCTTCCAGAAGGTGATCATCAACAGCGTGCTGTGGGTCATCCTGGTGCCGCTCATGGCGACCTTCTTCGGCCTCGTCTACGCGGTGCTGGTCGACCGCACCCGCTTCGAAAAGGCGGCCAAGGCACTGGTCTTCCTGCCGATGGCAATCTCCATGGTCGGCGCTTCGATCATCTGGAAGTTCGTCTACGACTACCGGCAGGCGGGCGTCAACCAGATCGGTCTGGCTGAACCAGATCCTGATCTGGCTCGGACTCGATCCCTATCAGTTCCTGTTGACCGAGCCCTGGAACACGTTCTTCCTGATCGTCGTGATGATCTGGATCCAGGCCGGGTTCGCCATGACGGTGCTCTCCGCGGCGATCAAGGCGGTGCCCGACGACATCGTCGAGGCCGCGCAGATCGACGGCGCCACCGGCTTCAAGCTGTTCCGCAAGGTCACGATCCCGACCATCCGTCCGGCTCTCGTCGTCGTGATCACCACCGTGGCCATGGCCTCGTTGAAGGCCTTCGACGTCGTCCGGACGATGACCGGCGGTAACTTCGGCACGTCCGTGATCGCGAATGAGTTCTACACGCAGACATTCACTCAGGGCGAGTCGGGTAACGGCATCGGTGCCGCCCTGGCCGTCGTGCTGTTCATCATCATCATCCCGGTCATCGTCTACAACGTCCGGCAGATGCGGATTTCGGAGGAAATGCGATGAGCATGTCCGGTTCGGCCGTCGAACTGCCGATCACGACGGATGCCACGCCCGAGGAGAAGAAGGTCTCGTCGCGGCAGCTGAAGAAGCAGCTGCGTCTCCAGGAGGCGAAGACGAAGCTGTCCTCGCCCTGGGCGTCCGGGATCGCCATCATCCTGGCGATCCTGTGGACGATTCCGACCTTCGGTCTGTTCGTCACGTCGTTCCGGCCGCCGGCGGATATCAACACCAGCGGCTGGTGGACGTTCTTCGCCAATCCGGGGGTCACGTTCGAGAACTACACCAACGCCTGGCGGACGCGGCGGTCTGGGCGGCTTCTTCCTGAACTCGTTCGTGATCGTCCTGCCGGCGGTCATCATTCCCGATCGCCCTGGCGCTGCTGGCCGCGTACGCGTTCGCCTGGATCGATTTCAAGGGCCGGACGATTCTCTTCGTCGCGATCTTCGCCCTGCAGATCGTGCCGATCCAGGTGACGCTGATCCCGTTGCAGACGATCTTCGTCAACTTCGGTCTGCAGAACTCGTTCTGGCCGGTGTGGATCTCGCACACGATCTTCGGTCTGCCGCTGGCGATCTTCCTGCTGCACAACTTCATGAAGGAGGTGCCGGCCTCCATCATCGAGGCCGCCCGGGTCGACGGCGCGGGGCACGTCAAGATCTTCTTCGTGGTGCTGATGCCGCTGCTGGTCCCGGCCATCGCGGCGTTCGGCATCTTCCAGTTCCTGTGGGTGTGGAACGACCTGCTGGTCGCTCTGGTGTTCGCGCCCAGCCCGAACCTGCGGCCGATCACCGCGGCGATCGCGGACCTGTCCGGAACCCGGGGCAACCAGTGGGAACTGCTGTCCGCGGGTGCCTTCATCTCGATGATCGTTCCGCTTGTCGTGTTCATCAGCCTGCAGCGCTACTTCGTCCGAGGCCTGCTGGCCGGAGGCGTCAAGGGCTGATCGGCAGAAAGGATCGGAAGGCGGCTCATGTCCGGTCCAACGTTCGAACCCGCCGGCATCGTCGAGGTTGCGGCGCTGTCCGGGTTCTCTCCCGCCACGGTGTCGCGGGCGCTCCGGGGTCTGCCCGGAGTGTCCGCGACCACCCGGCAGGCGGTGGAGGAGGCGGCCAGCCAGCTGGGCTACTTCCCGTCGCCGTCCGCGGCCGCGCTGACCACCGGTCGGACCAATGCCATCGGCGTGATCGCTCCCTGGGTTTCCCGGTGGTTCTTCTCGGCGGTCGTCGAGGGCGCCCAGGAGGTGCTGGCTCAACAGGGCTATGACCTGCTGCTCTACCCGATCGGCGTGGCCGGTGGGCGGCGGGCCGGTGGCCTGGACACCCGGTCGCTCAACAAGCGGGTCGATGGGCTGCTGGCCCTGAACGTTCCGCTGGCGGACAAGTCGATCGTTTCGCTGCGTGATCTGCGGGTGCCGGTGGTGACCGTCGGCACTGCGGTGGAAGGCATGTCGGGCGTGCTGGTCGACAACGTCGAGGTCGGCCGGCAGGCGACCCAGCATCTGCTCGACCTCGGTCATCGTCGGATCGCGTTCTTCGGTGACGACCTGGACGACATGCACGGGTTCACCGCGGCGGTCGACCGGCATCGCGGTTACGACCTGGCCCTGCAAGGGGCCGGCATCGAACCTGATCCCGCCCTGGTGCAGCGAACGGGCTTTTCGATGGACGGCGGCGAGGCCGCCGTGCATCGGGTGTTCGGCCGCGGCTGGGCCGATTGCGACCTGCCAACCGCAATCTTCGCGGTCAGCGACGAGGTCGCCATGGGCGTGCTGTACGCGGCGCGCGAGCACGGGCTCAAGGTTCCGCGGGATCTGTCCGTCGTCGGCGTCGATGGTCATGACTTCGCCTACCTGTTCGACCTGACCACCATCAGCCAGCCGGTCCGGGATCAGGGCCGGATCGCGGCCCGACTGCTGCTGGAGCAGGTGAACAGCTCACCTCCGCGTCCGCCGTCGGTCGTCTCGGTGGGATCAGGGCTGATCCGGCGGGGCACCACCGGGCCCGTCCGAACGCTGCCGCGCTCATCGTCGACCCGCAAACAGGCCGCTTTGCCGACGACGGATCGAAAGCGGTTACGGCTCAAGCGATCCGAGCGCAACCAAGGCCCGGCGGCCGGCGCCAGGGCGCTGCCGGAAGCGTTTGCGGTCACACCCGTCGATGACGGCGCCGATCAGCCGGTCGGTCACCCCGAGTAAGGCACGGGCCGATCGCGCAGGCCAACCAGGCTGCCGGTGAGCGAATGCGCAGTGGGCACGACGTAGCACACGACGCCCATCGCCTCCCTCGTCCAGCGGAGGGAGTCGGCGGCGTCGGGGTCGATCCGCACCGTCAGCCCGCCGTCCGCGGTCGGATCGGAGCGTCCGATCACCTCGGCGGCCAGTGACTGGCACGAACCGCTGATGTCGGTCGGGTTGACATCGTCTCGCGCCACGTTGCCGATGGCGATGAGCTCGGCCAGATGCGGCTCGGCGCAATCGACCTTGTGCATGCCGACGCCCATCTCCCGGGAGCTCCAACACACGCCGTAGGCATTCGGCAATCGACCGCCGCTGTAGGCCTCGGCGAGGCCGCCCAGGTAGCGGCTGCCTCCTGCCGGTTCGACCACGCAGGCCGCCCAGGTCCGCCCGGCGGCGCGCTGTTGTGCGGTGGGCAACACCCAGGTGGTTCTGACGTTGATCGAGAACTTCCACTTGACCGGATCCGGCTGTTGGTGCTGGCGTGGCACGTAACGGCCGTCGATTGCCGTCAAGCCCGCGTAGCTCAGCGCCGCGGCGCGGCAGTCCGTTCCGCTGGATTCGGCCCGCACGAGTCGATCGGAGGGGTCTCCGGTTGCGGTGACGATCGAAACCACTTCCCCGATCGCCGGTTGCCCGGTGCAGAGGCCGAAGCTCGCGGTCACCAGCAGGCAGTCGCCAACGCCGGGGTCTGCCGGGAGTTCTACGGCGGTGGCCCGGCCGGCGATCCGGAGCCCGTCGCGCGCCGGAATCACTACCGCCACGGCGACTACCGCGACGACCAACAGCGCTCCGATGAGCCGCCGATCCATACGCCACGATAACCGCAAACCGCCCGAAGCGCGCCGACCTTTCTGCAGCCTGGTGCACAATTTGCGCGATCAGGCGATGGCCGCAGGCGAATTGCCGATGCCGGTTATCTGTGGATGCACCGCAACTGACGCGATCGGTCGGGATGCGGAATACTGATCCGCGGACTGCGACCCCCGCACGAAGCCCTCGAGTTGCCAGACCTGTACACACGGCACCATCCGTTCGACGAGTAACCCATCGCGCCGGGCCACCAGCCCGGCCACCGTCACGCAAGTGGAAGGACCAACGTCATGCCCCTCGCAACTCCGGAGACCTACGCAGCGATGCTGGATCGCGCGAAGGAGGGTGGGTTCGCCTACCCGGCCATCAACGTCACGTCGTCGATCACCGTCAATGCCGCCCTGCGCGGATTCGCCGAGGCCGGCAGCGACGGCATCCTGCAGGCCTCCACCGGCGGCGCCGAGTTCGCCTCCGGCACCAAGGTCAAGGACATGGTGACCGGTGCGGTCGGCCTGGCCGAGTTCACCAAGGTGGTCGCCGACAAGTACGGGATCACCGTCGCGCTGCACACCGACCACTGCCCGAAGGACAAGCTCGACACCTACGTCAAGCCGCTGATCGCGATCTCCACGGAGCGGGTCAAGGCCGGCGGGCTGCCGCTGTTCCAGTCGCACATGTGGGACGGCTCCGCGGTGCCGCTGGACGAGAACCTGAAGATCGCCGACGAGCTGCTGGAGCTGACCAAGGCGGCGAACATCATCCTGGAGATCGAGGTCGGCGTGGTCGGCGGCGAGGAGGACGGGGTCGTCGCGGAGATCAACGAGAAGCTCTACACCTCGCCCGACGACTTCATCGCCACGCTGGACGCGCTCGGCCTGCCGGAGAACAACTCCTACATCGTCGCCGCGACCTTCGGCAACGTGCACGGCGTCTACAAGCCGGGCGGCGTCAAGCTGCGTCCCGGCGTGCTCAAGGACGGGCAGGACGCGCTGGTCGCCAAGCTCGGCCTGCGCGGCCGGTTCGAAGCCGTTCTCCCTGGTGTTCCACGGCGGCTCCGGCTCGTCTCCGGAGGAGATCGCCGAGGCGGTGTCCTACGGCGTGATCAAGATGAACATCGACACCGACACCCAGTACGCCTTCACCCGCCCGCTGGCCGACCACTTCTTCAAGAACTACGACGGGGTGCTGAAGGTCGACGGCGAGGTCGGCAACAAGAAGGCCTACGACCCGCGCGGCTACAACAAGCTCGGCGAGATCGCCATGGCCGACCGCATCGTCGAGGCCTGCCAGCAGCTGGGCTCGGCCGGGAAGTCGCTGTCTGGCTGATCTGCTCGAGGTTCGCGGCGCCTGGACGAGCCCGGCCGGTCAGTCTCCGGCCGGGCTCTTGCGTCCAACAGGGTCGACGACCGCGGCGGTGCCCGCCGCCAGCACGGCCTCGTCCGGCATCGGGCTCGGCGTGCTCTTCCGGACCCGTGCCGTGGCCAGCACCGACCCGACGATCACCAGCGGGAACCCGATGGCCATGCCGACGGTGAACGGCTCGTCGAGCAGCAGCACCCCGAGGGTGATCGCGACCGCCGGATTGATGTAGGTGATCACGGTGGCGCGGGCCGGGCCGGCCTCGGCGATCAACGCGAAGAACACCAGGAACGCGATCGCCGTGCAGATCACCGCGAGCCCGACGATCGACCAGGCCGCCGGCGCGGTGATCCGCTCCGGCCATTGCCAGACCGCGAACGGCGCGTACAGCACCGTGGCCACGATCAGCGACGCCGCGACCACCCCCATCGGCGGCAGATCGGCCAGCCGGCGGTTGATGATGATCGGACCGATCGCATAACCGACGGCCACCAGCATGACGGCGCCCACCGCCAGCAGGTCGTCGAACTTGATGTCCAAGCCGACCAGGCAGGCGACCCCCGCGAACCCGATGACCAGGCCCAGGATGCGGCGACGGTCGAACCGGTCGTGACCGGTCGCGGTGAGGATGATCGCGGCGATCATCGGCACCACGGCCAGCAACAGGCCGGCCGTCGAGCTGTTCAGCGTGATCTCGGCGTGCCCCAGAAGAACCACGGCCCGCTGATCTCGACGACGGTGTAGACCAGCAGCCATTTCCAGCGCCGGAACACCGGCATCAGCGCCCGGCGGTAGAGCGCGATGGGCAGCAGCAACAGGGCGGCGATCAGGGTCCGGCCGAAGGCCACGAAGACCGGGTCGACATCGGTGACCGCGATCTTGATGAGCAGGTAGGGAACGCCCCAGATCACGCTCAGAGCGCCGAACAGCACCCAGCCACGTCGCGTCATTGCCGTCTCTCTGTGTCACTGATTGCTGCCAACCAGCCGCCACCGATGACCGGCCGGCTTCGCCGACTTCCTCCTCGCTGGCAACGCCAGCCTCGCACGGCAGCTTCCGGCTCGGTGCAGAACAACAGCTGAAATCTTCGATTGCGGATCGTGTAGCGCAACTGTCGAATACTCCCTTGATCGCTGCTTTGCGGCCCTCCGGCGTCACCAGATCAGTGTCGTGTTGAAGCCCAGAAGCGTGATTGTTGGGTGTCTGCTCGGCGTGTCCGCTTCACAGATCGGCAGTTGCTGGGAACACTGTGTTTGCTGGGACTCTTGTGACTCGTGTGACTGGTGTTCTACGGTAAGGGCGGGCCGCGTCAGACGTGGTCCGCCTGACGGCGTGGCTCCCCGCTCCGCATCCGTCCGGCGTGGCAGTCGCGAGCAATGGTCGAGCGGGGCGCAATCGGTAGCGGTGCCATGCAAGGGGAAGAGGCGCCGCTGCTCGGCCGGGCACGGCCCGCGGGAAACCGGGGAGCCGTCTGTCCGGCTATTTGGCGCGCCTCGGCGCGCCTGAAGATGGCGGCACGCGGCCAGGGAAGGGCGCCCATGCGGCGTGCTCTGGCCATCGCGGCCACCATCACCACTGTCGTCACCTCGGCGGTTTTCGTTACCGCCGGGTCCGCGGCAGCCGATCCGTCCGCCAATGACTGGTTGCAGCTGCGGATGTGCGAATCGACCAATCGCTACGACATCAACACCGGAAATGGCTACTACGGCGCCTACCAGTTCGACCTCTCGACGTGGCGGTCGGTGGGTGGATCCGGGTATCCGAACGACGCGTCGCCGGCCGAGCAGGACCTTCGGGCGCTCATGCTGTACCGCGACCGGGGATGGGAGCCATGGACCTGCGCCGGGCTCGTCGGGTTGAGCGAGGACTCCGACGCCAATACCGGGGTGGCGCCACCGGTCGCCGGCAATCAGTCCAGCGGCACTGCGTCCAGCAGCGGAGGCGCCAGCGAGGGGGCGGATGTCGGGTCGTCCGGGTCAGCGCCTGCCTACCCCGGCCGCCAGTTCCACGAGGGCGACTCCTCCGAGGAGCTCAAGGCCTGGCAGAAGCAGATGGGCACCCGTGGGTACGACCTGGTCGGCACCGGGTACTTCGGGCCGAAAACCGAGGCCGCGGTGCTCGACCTGCAGGCCAAGGCCGGGCTGAACGTGGTCGGCTTCATCGGGCCGAGCACCTGGGCGGCGGCCTGGAGTGACGGCGCGGCCAGCTCCGGCCGCCGCCCCGGCTGCCTACGTGCCGGCGACCGACGCATCGTGCGGTGTCGGCAACGCCACCGCGCCGACGTGGCCGGGCAAGACCTTCGTGCAGGGCGACACCGACCGTGACCTGCAGTGTTTCCAACGCCAGCTGGGCAGCCGAGGTTACGGGCTGACCGGGACGGGGTACTACGGGCCGGCCACCAAGACCGCTGTGGTGGAGCTGCAGCAGCGCAACGGAATCAATCCGTCCGGGCATCCTCGGGCCGCTGACCTGGAATGCGGCCTGGGCGGGCAATTGACACCCAGGTGGCCCTATTGGGTGAAGTGATGTAACGCTTCGTCAAAGTTCGCAGGGATCGGTAACGGGATTCCAGGTGACGACGACGTTGTCGGTAGGAACGCATTGCCAGCCTTCCGTCATCGCCCGCCCCGCGCGACGCTCGTGTGGGGCGGTGCATAGAGAGGCCCGAAGCACGCCGCTTCGGGCCTCTCTGCATGTCCGGATCGGGTTCGCTCAGGCGACGGTTGCGGGGTCGATCCGCAGCCACGCCGTCGCCGCGGCAGCGAGGGTGCCGGGCGGTGCATCGGTGCTGAGCAGGATTGGCTCCGCGGCGGCCAGTCCGCTGGGCAGCGTCACGGGATGGTTGTTGTAGTTGACGACGCAGACGAAGTCGGCGCCGCGGCGGAATGCGAGGACGCCGTCGGGTGCGTCGATCCAGGTCACTGCTCCGTCGCCGAGCGACGAATTGCTCCGCCGGGCCCGCAGGGCAGCGCGGTAGAAGGCCAACGTCGATCCGGGGTCGCCGTCCTGAACGTCAACGGTGAGGCCCGCCCATGACGCGGGCTGCGGCAGCCACGGCGTGCCGCCCGGGCCGAACCCGAAGGGCGCCTGGTCGCCGTCCCACGGCAACGGCACCCGGCAGCCGTCCCGCCCGACTCGCTCCCCGTTGCTCCGGGCGAAGATCGGGTCCTGTCGGAGCCCAGCAGGGATGTCCAGGACCTCCTCGAGACCGAGTTCCTCCCCTTGGTAGATGTAGGCGCCACCGGGCAGCGCAAGCGACAGCAGCGTGGCGGCCCTGGCCCGACGCAAGCCCAGATCGCCGCCGCCGAACCGGGTGGGGTGCCGGGTGACGTCGTGATTGGACAGCACCCAGGTGGCCGGGGCGCCGACATCCCTGAGCTCACCGAGGGTTTGGTCGATCACCTTGCGCACCATCGCGGCGTCCCAGGGCGAGTCCAGGAAGTTGAAGTTGAACGCCGTGTGCAACTCGTCCGGCCGCAGGTACTGGGCGAACCGATCCGGGTTGGGGACCCATGCCTCGGCGCAGAAGACCCGGTCCCCGGCGTACTCCTCGATGACCGCCCGCCAACCCCGGTAGACGTCGTGCACCTCGTCCCGATCCCAATGGGGGTGTTCATTGGTGTGCGCCGGCGTCAGCAGGTGGCCGCTGGCGCCATTGGGCAGGTCGGTCAGGTCGGGATCCTTGGCCAGGCCGTGCGCGACGTCGATCCGGAACCCGTCGACGCCCAGGTCCAGCCAGAACCGCAGAATGCCGGTGAATTCGTCGACGACCTCCGGGTTGGTCCAGTCCAGGTCCGGCTGCTCCGGGGTGAACAGGTGCAGGTACCACTGCCCGTCGGCGACCCTGGTCCAGGCCGGACCACCGAAGTTGGAGACCCAGTTGTTCGGCGGCAGCGAACCGTCGGGTCCGCGACCCTCTCGGAAGAGGTAGCGGGCGCGTTCCGGGCTGTTCGGGCCGGCCGTCAGTGCGGCCTGGAACCATGCGTGCCGGTCGGAGGTGTGGTTGGGCACCAGATCGATGACGATCCGCAGTCCGTGATCGTGCGATTCACCGATCAGTGCCTTGGCGTCGTCGAGGGTGCCGAAGACCGGGTCGACATCGCGGTAGTCGGACACGTCGTACCCGGCGTCGGCCTGCGGCGACGGGTAGAACGGGCTCAGCCAGATCGCGTCGACGCCGAGTTCCGCCAGGTAGGGCAGCCTGGATCGGACGCCGTTCAGGTCACCGATTCCGTCGCCGTTGGCGTCGGCGAAACTCCGCGGATAGATCTGGTAGATCACTGCGGACCGCCACCACTGCGCGCTGACAGCGGAGTGCTCTTCGGTGATCTCGATCTGCTGGGCCAAGGGTTCCTTCTTTCGGGTGTCGTTGGTGTTCCGGGAGATTTAACCGCTTCAATTCGCTACTGTCAAGGCGGTGTTGCGGACTTTCTGTGTAGCGCCTGATGGGAGTGGGCAACTCCGAAACCTTGCTTGACCGCGGTGGTCCTTCATTCAAGGGTTAAATCCAGGCTAAGCTCTCGGCATGCCGCGACGTCCACCCCACAAGCCGTCCCTGGCCACCGTCGCCGACAAGGTCGGGGTGTCGACGGCCACCGTGTCCAATTGCTTCAACCGGCCCGAGAAGGTGTCGCCCGTCGTGCTCGCCCGGGTGCTGGCGGAGGCCGAACGGCAGGGCTATGCCGGGCCCGATCCCGCTGCCCGGCAACTGAGCCGAGGTCGCACCGACACCCTGGGGTTGCTGTTCACCGACGAACTCTCCTTTGCGTTCCGGGATCCGGCCGCTGTCGCGTTCATCGAAGGCCTGGCCACCAGTTGCCAGGGCGCCGGTCTGAACATGCTGCTGATCTCGACGGAATCGACCGGTGACCGGACCACCGCCGTCGGCAACGCCGTCGTCGACGGCTTCGTCGTCTACTCGGTGCCCGCAACCGACCCTCACCTGCACCGAATCCTGGACCGGCAGCTCCCGACGGTGGTGGTCGACTCCCCACCTGATGTGCCTGGTGTCGACTGGGTGGGCCCCGACGACCGGGCCGGTGCCCGCGCTCTCGGTGAGGTGCTGATCGGCCTTGGGCACCGCCGGATCGGAGTCATCACCGGGACCGGCCGCGGCAGCTACTCCGGCCCCGCCGACGTTGCGCGAATCGCGAACGAGCCGGCCTCGGTTCACCGCAGCCGAGTGCTCGGGCTGCGGGATGCGCTGGCCGCCATCGGGATCAACGATCTGCCCATCGAGGAACGCCCCGACAACACCGCCGCGGCCGGGGCCGACGCGCTGCATGCGCTGCTGGACCGTCGGCCCGACCTCACCGCCGTCTGCGCGCTGATGGATGTCCTGGCGTTGGGCGCGCTGACGGCCGCCCGTGAGCGCGGGTTGTCCATCCCGACGGACCTCACGATCACCGGCTACGACGACATACCCCAGGCCGCCGTCGCCGGCCTGACCACGGTCAACCAACCCCTCATCGACAAGGGCCGGATCGCTGGCGAGCTCTACCTCAGCCACCGCCCCGGCGGCCCGCCGCGCCGACGGATCCTGCCCACCCGGGTCCAGGCCAGGGCCACCAGCGGCCCGCCATCCTGACCCGACTGGTCGCGCCGGGATCGGGGAGGTCAGCCCGCCGCCGCGAACACCGCCGGCAACACGAACAGCATCGTCATCGACCACGTGCAGTGCGTCAGGATCGGGCCGAGAATGCCGCCGCTCGATCGGCGCTGCAGGCCCAGCAACACCCCGAGCAGCGCGGCCGAGAAGACCAGCATCAGGTTGCCGGTGGCCACCGTCGTCAAGGTGTAGACCACGGTCGAAATCGCCACCGGGTACCGCACCCCGATCGCCGCGAACAGCGCACCCCGGAAGAAGATCTCCTCGGCGATGCCGTTGAGCAGAGTGACTATGGCGACCAGCGGCAACGACCCGTACCTGGCGAAGGCGAGCACGTTTTCGGTCAGGTGCCGTAGCGGCTCGATCTCCCGGACGATGACCGCCCCGACGATGAAGACCGCGGCCGTCGCCAGGCCGAGCAGGATCGGCAGCACGATCGGCCTGCGCAGCTCGCCGCGGAAGTTGATCCGGCCCAGATGCAGCGGCCCGGACAAGAAGCCGCCGATCACCCAGGTCGCCGCCAGGGCGATGGTCAGCGGGTAGAAGGTGGGGCTCGTCGGGTCGGCGTTCAGCGAGAACCCCAGCAGGGTGGCCCCGATGACGAGGGTGATCCCGACGACGATCCGCCGGCGCAGGAATTCGGCGTCGGTCTGCCGGTGGTCGCGGTCGACCTTGTCGACGAGGGCTGGGCGCAACACGCCGCCGATCCGCCCCGGCCAGGTCCGCATTACGGCTCCGAGACTTCGGTCAACTTCTCGCCCTTCGCCTCCGCCGCCCGTTCCTGCAATGCCACCCGTACGGAGTCGTCATAGCTCATCAGCTCGCCCGGCAGCAGGCGGGTGATCGCGTCGTCCTGCACGATCACCTCGTTGTTCATCGAATCGACGAGATTGCGCGCGGTCGCCTGGTCCACATCCGTCACCAGGGCCAGCCACATCGAGGACAGCCGCGGCGTCAGCAGCGGAACCGGGACGATCGGCGGCGTGCGGCCGTTCTGGATCTTCGCCGCCTGCCGCATCATGTCCACGTAGCGCAGGATGTCCGGTCCGCCGACCTCGAAGACCCGGCCGATCGCCCCGGGGTTGTCCAGCACTCCCACCAGATAACGGACGACATCCCGCAGTGCGATGGGCTGGGTCTTGGTGTTCACCCAGCGCGGTGTCACCATGGCCGGCAGGTGGTCGACCAGCTGCCGGGTGATCTCCCAGGAGATGCCGCCGTGCCCCACGACGACCGCCGCCCGCAGCACGGTGACCGGCACGCCGCCGAGGCCCAGCAGCTGCTCGACCTCACGCCGGGATCGCAGGTGGGCGGAGAGGTTGTCGTCGAGGTCGCCCAGGCCGCCCAGGTAGATGATCTGCCGCACCCCGGCGTCCGCCGCCGCCTTGCCGAAGTCGGTCGCCGCTTCGGCGTCGCGCTGCTCGAAGTCGTCGGAATCCAGCGAGTGCACCAGGTAGTACGCCGCGTGCATGCCCTGCAGCGCGGCCTTCAGGCTGTCGGTGTCGCCGACGTCGCCGTAGATCGGCTCGCCGCCGCCGTCATAGGTGTCCGGGTGACGCGTCATCGCCCGGACGTGATGGCCCTGTTCGAGCAGGGCGGGGATCAGCCGGGAGCCGACAAAGCCGGACGCGCCGGTGACGAGTACAGGAGTAGCCATGCTGTTCCTACCGTTCCGCGTGGTCGGTCGGATGCCTCGGACGGGCATGCGCTACCTCACAGGAACGAAGTTACCCGGCGCAACAGAAACGAATCCGGATGTGACCGGCTGTACATGACGTCCGCATGACTGACGGGTCCGACGTCGTGCGGGCGAGCCTCAGGCGGCGACCAGCGTCATCGCGGACCGGACCTGGCTGACGAGTTCGGCGGGGATTTCGACGAGGCCGTGGTCTGCGCGAGCATGTAAAGCGACCTGGGTGAGGATGTCTTCCTCAGTTCCGGTGAACGCCCGGGTGCAGCCGGGTACGACGTCGCCGCAGCGGAAGCTCTTCATCGCAGGTGACTCCTCACATGTGGAATAGGGTCCAATTTTCTTATCGGCCGCCGACCGGAGAACTTGAGGAACACAGCGCCAGCATCAGATCGTCGACGCCGATCGTGCCGATCACCCGGCCCTGACCGTCTGTGCAGACCAACGGGGCGTAGCGGTGCTGGACGTCGCGGGTCATGGCTCGCCGGGCTGCGTCGACGATCTGCGTGCTGGGCGAGACCAGAGTGGCCGGTGACCACGGGCCCTCGTCGACCCGCACTGCGGCCGCTTGACCGTTTCCGTCCAAGGACACGACGCTGCCAGCCATCCCCACCCTGACCGGTCGCACCAGACTCGCGACATAGCCCTCAAGTGACGATCGCAAGGCCGTCCCACGGATGTGGTCCACCAGCGTCGGCGGTAACGCTTCCAGCATCGCCGGCGCTGGGCGGGCCAGCGCCCACCCCTGTCCGAGCGGCACACCGAGGCGGATCACCGTATCCAACTCGGACTCGGTTTCGATGCCTTCGGCCAACACCCAGGTATCCATCCGGCCGGCCAAGTCACCCAACACTTCCAGCAGCGCGGCTTTGACCGGGTCGGTGTCGACCCCTTTGATCAGTTCGCGATCGAGCTTCACGATGTGCGGACGAAGGGTGAGCAGTTGGCTGAGCCCGGCGTATCCGGTGCCCGCATCATCCATCGCCACCATCCCACCCGACAGCCGCACGTGCGCCAGGACATCCGCCGCCCCAGATCCTTGTTCGGCTTGGGTGTGTTCGGTGAGTTCGAGCACCAACCGCGTCAAATCCGACGCGCCTGTGAGTACCCCCGCGACTTCCCGGTGAGCAAGCAGATGGGGATCGACATTGACCGTCAAGAACGTGTCCGGAGGCAACAACCGGCGGGCAGCGATCCCGGCACGCAACACGCGAGCCTGCAGCGCCACGTTGAAACCCCACCGATCGGCCGCGGCGAGCCACACGTCAGGAGGCGCCCGCCACGGCCCGGAAAACCGTGACAACATTTCATACCCGGCTATCGCGCCCGAGGTGAGCTCCACGATCGGCTGAGCGTGCAGCGTCAGCAACTCTGGCTGATCCACCACCCGTTGCAAGACGGGCGACCACCGAGGATCGGCCAGCGGCGGCGCAGCGCCTGCCGCGTCCGTGACGGTGTCGTTCACGCCCTATCCGCCCCCGAGGACGACGCCGGAGCGTGCCGCATTGCCTGCGGATCCGAAGCGCACACGACGTCACCTCCTTTCGACAGCCCAACGGGACCGGCCAGGTGCCAACCGCCCTCGATCGCGCCGATCGGCGCCTCGATGTGCCGCCCGGGGTCACCGTTCGCCGAGATCACCAGCCGTGTCACCATCTTGATCGGCACCGAGGCGCAATTAATGAGGCGCCGCAACCGCCGACATCTCTGGTCGCCCAGCAGCACACGGACGGGCGGCCTCGGCCAGCAGGGCAGTCAACGACGACCTCGGCACTGGCACCGCGCAATTGTTCCCATGGCCGATTTTCATCCACATTCGCCGCCGCCCACTTCGTCGCGGGCGACGCCGCGCGACACCATTCGAGGCGGATCGGCCCGGGACGTCCGGGCGGAACATATCGAAAGGGGGACGACGATGAGCGAACTGTCGATCGACACCGCGCGGATCGCCGGTGCCGGCATGGGCGTGTCCGATGTCGGCGCGTCGTTGGCCAGGGAGATCGCCACCATGCACGACCTGTTGGCGCAGATCCGCGGCGGCTGGCAGTCCAGCGAGGCGGCGCCCAGGTTCGCGGCGGCGATGGAGGGCCACCTGGCCGACGCAACGGTGCTCAAGGACGCGCTGCTCGGACAGGGCACCGCGTTGTCGACGGCCGCGCAGCGGTTCGGCGAGACCGAGTTCGCCCTGGCCGACGCCGTACCGGCGGTGGGCTGATGGCCTCCATCGTGGTCAACTACGCGTCCATGGCCAGCGGGCACGACGGCCTGCTGGCCACCTGGAGCCGGATCGAGGGCCACCTCGCCGAACTGGATGCCCACGTGGCAGGCACCGCGGACATGACGGCGCAGACACTGATCAGCTACCGGGCCTTGAAAGCGCGCTGGGACGCATCCGCGGAGCAGCGTCAGGCCGTATTACAGGCGTTGGCGACCCTCGTTGGCCGCGCCGGCGAGCAGTACCGGCAGGTCGACACGTCAATGGCGGCGCAATTCGGCTGACATCGCCCACCGTTGCGGGACGCCGATCGCCGCGACAGGTGCCGGTGACCCTGCCCGAGGGGGGTGGGTGGGGTCACCGGATGGCAGGATCGGCCCATGACCTCGAACCTGCTGGGCCCGCCACCCGTCCGCCTGCCCGTCGATCCGGCCGCGGCGGAACTGGCGGCGGGGGAGAGCGCCGAGCAGGTCGTCCGCCGGCGTCCGGTGTCGTCGTTGGCCTGGGCGCTGCTGGCCGAGGCGGCGCTCGACCGGGGGGACGACGTCGCCGGTTACGCGTACGCCCGGGTCGGATATCACCGGGGCCTGGACATGTTGCGCCGCAACGGGTGGAAGGGTGCCGGACCGGTGCCGTGGAACCACGAGCCGAACCAGGGATTCCTCCGGGCGCTGTCCGCGCTCGGCCAGGCGGCCGCGTTGTTCGAGGAGAACGACGAGGTGGCCAGGGTGCAGGCGTTCCTGATCGACGCCGACCCGCAAATCCCGGCCGAGCTGCTGCCCTGACGTCCGTCGCGCGCGACTCGGCGCCGGCGTCAGCGCACCCCGCGGACCAGACGCAGCGGTTCGGTGTGCTTGTAGAACGTCCAACGCTCCATCGGGCGCGGGTAGCCGATGCCGTCACTCACGACCGTCGTCGCGGTCGTGCCGATCTGCACGGCACGGCCCAGGGTGGTCCTGGGCCGGCGACCGATGGCGGCGAACCGCCGATGGGTGACGGTCACGGCCAGACCCTTCTCCCGATCCGGCTCGACCCGCAGCCGCAGCGCCGGACCCCGCAGCACCCGGCGCTCGTCGACGTAGACGGTGCCGTTGACCGGTCCCAGGTACCCGACGCCGATCAGCACACCCCCGACGTCGTCGCGCACCAGCGGCACCGGGTCGACCTCGCCGGCGGCGGCCAGGGCGACCGCCTCGAGCCCGAGTGGCAGATCCCACAGATCGGTCACCGGCGTCCGGCGCGGCGACGCGTAGGCGATCTCGACCGATCCGAGCAGCTCCCTGCGCAGCAACCGGAGCACGACCGCCGCCAGGTCGGCGTCGTCGCCGATGACCAGCACCCGGCCGGCGAGCAGCGCGTCGATCGGCTTGCCGGGACGACGCCCCACGAACTGCACCTCGCCGCGGCGCGCAGGCGTCAACGATCCCGGCGATCCCGGCCGCGATCTTCGGAGCGTCGAGCGGATCGGACCGACCAGCCCGGCAACACAGCACGGTGAAAGCTGACGGACCCGTCACCGACTACCCTTCCCTCTGGCGCAGTGCGGCCCCGGACCCCGGGGACCGGCACGCGCCGCACCCGGTCGGCAGGCCGGCGAGCCGTCGACGTTGGGAGTGTGCCATGTCGGT
This sequence comes from uncultured Actinomycetota bacterium, assembly GCA_963695045.1. Classification (GTDB taxonomy): domain Bacteria; phylum Actinomycetota; class Actinomycetes; order Mycobacteriales; family Nakamurellaceae; genus Nakamurella. Next base: position 990,962 of record CAVOFW010000006.1, on the reverse strand, counting down.
GATGGTGCTGATCGGCGCCCAGTGGGGCGACGAGGGCAAGGGCAAGGCCACCGACCTGTACGGCGAACGCGTGCAGTGGGTGGTGCGCTACCAGGGCGGCAACAACGCCGGCCACACCGTGGTGCTGCCGGACGGGCAGAAGTTCGCGCTGCACCTGATCCCGTCGGGGATCCTCACGCCGGGCGTCACCAACGTCATCGGCAACGGGGTGGTCATCGACCCGGGCGTGCTGCTCGACCGAACTCGGCGGGCTCGACGAGCGCGGCATCGACACCTCGCGGCTGCTCATCTCGCATGACGCGCACCTGATCATGCCGTACCACGTGGCCATCGATAAGGTCTCCGAGCGCTACCTCGGCAAGGCGAAGATCGGCACCACCGGCCGTGGCATCGGGCCCGCCTACGGCGACAAGGTGGCCCGGCTCGGGGTCCGCGTGCAGGACCTGCTGGACCCGTCGATCCTGGCGCAGAAGGTCGAGGCGGCGCTGGACATCAAGAACCAGATGCTGGTGAAGATCTACAACCGCAAGGCCCTGGACTGCGCCCGGATCGTCGACGAGGTGCTGGAGCAGGCCGAAGGCTTCAAGCACCGGATCGCCGACACCCGGCTGGAACTCGGCAAGGCCGTCGACCGGGGCGACAACATCCTGCTGGAGGGGTCGCAGGGCACCCTGCTGGACGTCGATCACGGCACCTACCCGTACGTCACCTCGTCCAACCCGACGGCCGGCGGCGCCGCGGTCGGGGCCGGCATCGGACCGACGGCGATCACCTCCGTGCTCGGCATCCTCAAGGCGTACACCACCAGGGTCGGCTCCGGACCGTTCCCGACCGAGCTGCACGACGAGTGGGGCGAGTACCTGCGCAAGACCGGCGGCGAGGTCGGCGTGACGACCGGCCGGCTGCGCCGCTGCGGCTGGTTCGACGCGGTGATCGCCCGGTACGCGTCCCGGGTGAACGGCATCACCGACTTCTTCCTGACCAAGCTGGACGTGCTGTCCTCGCTGGAGCAGGTGCCGATCTGCGTCGCCTATGACGTGGACGGCCAGCGGTTCGACGAGATGCCGCCCACCCAGACCGGTTTCCACCATTCCCAGCCGGTGTACGAGCTGCTGCCCGGCTGGTTCGAGGACATCTCCGGCTGCCGGACGTTCGAGGAACTGCCGGCGAACGCGCAGGCCTACGTGCGCCGGCTGGAGGAACTGTCCGGGTCGCGGATCTCGTCCATCGGGGTCGGGCCGGGCCGGGACCAGACGATCGTGCTGCACGACGTGCTCGACGAGGCTGCCGGGCGGTAGTCGACTGCCGGGAACGGACTGACCGACGGGATGGGGCCATGGCCGATTGGGACGGCAAGGGTTACGAGCAGATCAGCGACCTGCAACGGCATCTGGCGCGAGCGCACCCTGGCGGAGCTGACCTTCGCCGGCGACGAACGACTGCTCGACGTCGGCTGCGGTGACGGTTTCATCACCAGGGCGATCGCGGCCCGGTTGCCGCGACGGTTCGGTGGTAGGGATCGACGCATCGCCGCGGATGATCGAAGCGGCCACCTCGCGGCCCGATCCGCCGGGCGCGAGTAGTCCGGTTCGAGGTCGGTGACGTGGTGACGCTGCCGTTCGTCGATGAGTTCGACGTGGTGGTCTCGTTCAACGTGCTGCACTGGCTCGTCGATCAGCAGGCGGCGCTGTCCGCCATCGCCAGAGCGGTCAAACCGGGCGGCCGGGTGATCGTCCAGCAGGTCTGCGCCGGACCCCGGCTCAGCCTGGAGCAGCTCGCGATGGACGTCTGCGCGCGTCCCCGCTGGCGGTCCGCGTTCGCCGGGTTTGACCCGCCGTTCATCCACGTCGACCCCATCGACTACCCCGAGATCGCCGCCGAGGCAGGCCTTGTCGTGACGTCGCAGAAGGTTGACGACGTCTCCTGGGATTTCGGATCGCGGGCCGCGTTCACCAGGTGGTGCACCGTCGGGTTCGCCGACTGGACGGCGCGGCTGGATCCGGATTCGATCGGCGCCTGGGTTGACGAGGTCGTGGACGACTACCAGTCGCTGATCGGCCGGCCGGGGCTGTTCCGCTTCATGCAGTTGCGCGCGGAGATGACGCCCGCCTGACTCGGTCGGCGATGTCGCCGCGCAGTGTTGTCGAGCGGTGTTGTCGCCCACGGCTTATTGCAACGGGCTATTGCAACGGCAGGGGCGGCTCCCACCACCACGGATGGTCGTCATGCTCGATCCGGACGACCCACTTGACCCAATGGAAGCCGCGGCGGCCAGGCACCACCAATCGCAGCGGCGCGCCGTGCCCGGGTGACAGTTGCCTGCCGCCAACCCCGGTGGCGAGCAGCAGGTCGTCGGACAGTGGCAGCCGGCGGCGGTATCCGGTGGCGCTGATCACCGTGACGGTCCCGGTGCTGCCCGGCGGCAGCAGCCGGGCCACCCGGGCGCCGGTCCAGGTCTGCTCGGTGTACCAACCGCCGGTGCAGTCCAGCACCGCCGTCACCTGGTCGTGCATGGCGTCGATCGTCGGTCGCGGTCAAGGTCTTGACGTCCTCGCCCGCCGCCACCTCCAGCCGCCACGACCCGGAGTCGATGGCCGGCACGGCGTCGAACAACCAGGACGTCGCCGGCACCCCGGTCGGGTCGCCCGAGGACAGCTCGTACGAACCGGTCGCCCGCCGCCGGGCGCCGGGCAACGACAGCGCTGTGGCCAGGCCTTCGGCGGCCAGGTAGACGCCGACCGCCGCGGCCGACAGCAGCCCACCGCGGAGCACCGTCCGGCGGTTCACGTCGGTGAGCCGGGGCCGGATGCGACGCCGGCGGATGTGCAGCACCGCCGGCACGATCGCCAGCAACCCGGCGCCGACGTGGATCAGCAGCACGCCGTAGCCGTCGACGTCACGAAGGATCCCGGTGCTGTGCAGCAGGCCGGTCAGCAGGGCGAGCACGACCAGCACGGCCAGGATGATCGAGGTCGCCTGCCCGGGCCGCGGACGGCGCAGTCCCCGCCGGGCGATCATCGACTTCCACGGCAGCAGCAGCAGGATCGCAAACCCGACGACGGCGTGCGCGCCGACGACCACCGCGACCGGTCCGCTGCCGACCAGGAACGCACCGAATCCGGAGAGCACGGCGAGCGGCAGCAACACCAGCAGCGCCACGTTCGTCCTGCGACCGGCCACATACGACGGTACGTCCCGGCAACCGAAGATCGGCCGACCGGGTTCAGGGTGCGGTCGGCGCGGTGTCGGCGTCCCGTTCCGCGGCGTCCATTCGGGCGTCTGGTCACGATCGTCATGCCCGCGAGCATCGACAGCGACACCGCGCTCATGACGGCGAAGACCGCCGGCAGCCCGAGGAACTGCCCCAGCAGCCCGCCGGCGATCGCACCCAGCGGCATGGTGCCCCAGGCGACCAGCCGGTAGGCACTGTTCACCCGGCCGAGCAATCGGCCGGGGGTGATCTGTTGCCGCAGCGAGACCGTGATGACGTTCCAGATGCTGACCCCGACGCCACCGAGGAAGAAGGCGATGCCGATCAGGTAAGGGTTGGCGGTGACGGCCGGAGCGCCGACCATCAGGGCGCAGCCGACGATGGTGAGCACCAAAGAACCGGGCCCGGCCGAGCACTCGCTGGACCCGCTCCGCCATCAGCGCGCCGAGCAGGCCACCGGCCGCGGCCGTGGTCAGTAGCAGCCCGTAGGCAGGGTCGGACAACCCCATGGCCGACGTCGGCCCAACGGCGAACAGCACGAAGATCGCCCACGCCGCGCTGCCCGCGAAGCTCAGCACCCCGACCATCACGGCCAGCGTGCGCAGCAGTCGGTGTCGCCAGAGGAAGTGCAGGCCCTCGGCGATGTCGGCCCGAATCGTGGTGCGCTGGCGTGCGCTCGACCCGAAACGACCCGCGGACCAGCAGGAGGACGCCGACCGCGACCGCCCACAACGCGGCCGGCGTCACGAACGCGATGGCCGCGCCGGCCGTGACCAGCAGCCCGCCCAGCGGCGGTCCGATGAACTCGTTGGTGGTCGTCTCGGCGGCGAACAGCAGCCCGTTGGCCCGGGGCAGTTGTTGATGCGTCACGACCTGCGGAAGGATCGACTGGGCCGACGTGTCGTAGATCGTCTCCGCGACGCCGATGCAGAACGCCGCGGCGTAGAGCGCCCAGATCGAGCCGACACCGACCACGATCGCGACCGCCAACGCGGCCAGCAGAGCCGCGCGCAACGTGTTGGCGAGCACCATCGCGTGCCGCCGGTCGACCCGGTCGGCCAGTGCACCGGCCGGGCAGGGCGAACAGCAACCAGGGCAGCGTGAGCGCGAAGGCCAGGCCGGCGATCAACGTCGGTGAATCGGTGAACCGGATCGCCAGCAGCGGGAGCGCGACCTTGAGGATGCCGTCGGCCAGGTTGGACAGTCCCGAAGACGTCCAGAGCAGCCGGAAGCCGCCGCCCAGGGGTGTGCGCTTCTGCTCAATCGAGTCACCATCGGCCCGCTGACTGTCCGTCTGGGACTTTGCATCACGAGCCGCGGCTCCGTCGTCCTCGGTCATTCGATTGAGAATCTCACATCGATCGAGAAAATTCAATCGATGTGATTATCACCCACCTGGTGCCTACGATGGTCGCGTGTCAGACCTGGGCAACGAGCAGCCGGACGACGAGCCTCCCGGCCATCCGCGAGGCCGGAGGCAGGCAACGCCGCTCGAGGCAAAGGCGTTGGCGCATCCGCTGCGCATCCGGATGCTGCGCCTCACCGGGCAGCAGGCGATGACCAACAAGCAACTCGCCGACCGGCTCGGCATCGACCCGGGGACCGCGCTGTATCACGTTCGCCTGCTGACCGAGGCTGGGCTGATGACCCAGGAACCGGTGCGCACCGGCGCCAGCGGCGCGCTGGAGAAGCCCTACCGATCCACCGGCCAGACCTGGTGGCTCGACGGTCCGCTCGCCGACGCAGACCCCGACGGCGTGTTCGCCCCGATCCAGGCGTTCCAGGACGAACTACGCGAGGCCGGTCCGACATCGGTCCAGACGTTCGACAGGTTTCTGCTGCACCTGTCGGCCGCGGACGTCGAGACGCTGGAGCGACGCGTCTTGGCGATCCTGGACGAATACGTGGAGACCGACGGCGAGCGGCTCGACCAGCCAGCGCTGGGTGGAATCTTCGTGCTGCACCGGCTGCGTGAATAAGGCTCGCCCAACCCAAACAACAGAAAAAGGCCTGTCTGGCATTGTTTGCCAGACAGGGCCCCAATCCTAGAACGGCGGCGGGTCGTCCTGATCGATTGCTTCCCAGGCGGTTTCGGGGTGGTAGTCGATCTCGACGGTCTTGGTGTTGAGGTGGTGGCGGATCAGGATGGTGGCGAGCAGGTCGTCGATGGGGCTGGTCGGGGCGGGTTCGTCGTCGGGGCGGCGGACGAGGGTGCTGGGTGGGTTGGCGATGTCGTCGAGGCGTTCGGCGATGGCGGTGGCGGCGGTGCTGACCCATAATCCTGGTGCGGCGGCCTGCCTGCCTGGTTTCCGGTAATGGTGTCCGGTGGGGCTGGTGAATTCGAGAACATACCGGTTCGGGTCGATCCGGATTCGCCAGTCGGAGTGGTGCTTGATCAGGTGATGCCGTCTGCAGAACGGACCGACATTTTCTGGGTCGGTTTTGCCGCCCTGTTCGGGATGTTGGTGGTTGAACTCTTCCCGGTGGTCCATATCGCAGCGCCACACGGGTTGCCGGCAGGACGGGAACTGGCACACATTCAAGATCGCGGCGATCTGGTCGCGGAGTTCCTGGGTGGGTCGGTAGGTCAGGGCCCCGGCGGCGGTGACCCGGCCGGTGTCCGGGTCGGTGATCAGGGCGTTGATGGTGGCGGCGGACGCGGCGATGCTGCGGGCCAGGCCGGCGGGGATGGCACCGAACCCGGCGAGGGACCCGGGCAGGTTGTCCAACCCGGCCAGGGTGCCCAGCCCGAGGGTGACGGACAGGTGCGGGCGGCGGCCCTGCCGGGTGAACACCCGGTTCCCGCCGCGCCGCTTGGTGGTGGTCGCTGTTGCGGCGCGGCACCGGTCGGCGGCCTCGGTGCCCGCTGCGCCGGAGCTGGGTGACGCCTCGGTCGCCGCACGCGGTGTCGGTGTCGGCTGTCGGTGGTTTCGGTCGTCGCGCTGGGCTGATCGTCCCGGTCGTCATCGATCGGGCCGACCGTGGTGTCGTCGGTGGCAGCCGCGGAATCATTGTCGGTCGCCGCGCTGCTCGGTGGCCGGTGCTTCGGCGTGGTCCGGGACCTCAGCGGCGCCGTCATCGCCTGTGGCACTGCCGTTCTCGGGTTGAGCGGTGTCGGTACCGGTCGCGTCGGTGTCGACGGTCGGCCCGGCGCCTTCGCCGGTCGAGTCGGTGTCCCGCTGGCGGTTGGTGCTGGTGCTGGTGCTGGTGTCGTGCTGTGCCGGGCGCGGGGGGTGGGGGTGCCGTGGTCGGGGAGTTCCTCCCCGAGGTAATCGGTGAGGTCGATGAACCCGTGGGTGAGGAGGTGATCGGCAATGTCGACGAGGGCGTCGACCCGGCGGGCACCGATGCCTCTGTTGTCGCCGGGGGTGCCGGCGGTGCCGGTGGCCAGCAGGTCGGAGACCTGGAAGATCTTCACCGCGCCGTCGGCGGGGAGGTGCGCCTTCAGCGTGGCCATCCCGTCCGGCAGGGGTTGCATCCGCAGTTCGCGGCGGGCGGCGGCTTCCTGGTGCCGGTTCTCGGCGCCGTCCGGGTCGACGATGATCACCGCCTGCCCGGCGACGTCCCGCAGCTCGCTGGTGGTCAACTCTTCGACCCCGGGGAGCACCAGGTCCTGCAGGTCCTGGGTTTGTTCGGGGTCGAGCGGGTCGCAGTGCTCGGCGATCACCCTGGCCTTCACCCGGTCCAACGATCCCTGTCCTCCAGCGCGTTCAGGGTGGGCGTGAGGACACCGGTCATGGTGTCGGCTTCCTCGACCCGCAGGCTCGCGGTGCGGCACGGGATCCGTAGCGCGGCGGCGACCTCGGTGGCCGCCAGCGACGCCGCGGCCTGCGGGACGAAGTGCGCGACCTGCTCGGGGTCGTCGTCCTTGGTGATGCAGTTCTTCCGGGCCAGCACCGCGGCCAGCCGCATCGGGTCACCGGCGACGAACGGCACCGCCAACGCCGACAGCAACCGCATCTGCGTCGCGGCGAGCAGCGACAGTGCCTTCTCCGACGCGACGACCGCGTCCACCAGCGCGGCGCCGGTCATCGCGGTGGGGTCGGCGCCGGTCAACGCCAGCAGCGATTCGGGGGTGGCCGGCCGGCCGGCGAGCTCCGCCCATCCCACCGGGGCAGGTTCGCCGCTGGTGGTGGGTTGCTGGTCGCTCATGGTGCCTCCCCCCGAAGGTGTGTCTCCCTGCCTTGCAACGACTGATCGTACGTTCGAATACTATCATCTGACTAGGTCATGAGCAAGAGTACTTGAGGAATCGGAAGGCGGATCGGGGACCGATGTCGCCGGACGGTGGCTGATTGGCCAGGCGGAGTCGCAGGGAGGCGCAGGTCAAGCAAAGCCGGCCCGAGACAGAGCCGAGTCGCCTGGGTGAGCCCGCCCCGCACGGCTGGGGTTGGCTTGACCGGGTTGACCGGGTTGACCGGGGTCGCGGGCCTGGGCCTCGCCGGAACCGTGCGGGTGGTCGCTGTGGACCACTTCCGGGTTCCGGCAGGCCGGCCCCGAGCCGCGTTTACTGCCTGGCGCGCAGGTCGTCGTCGGCGACCTCGGCCCCGAGGCCATCCAGATCGGGCCGGCCGACCCCGGGCAGCCCTACTGCCGGGTGCGCAGGTAGTCGGCGACGACCTCGGCGCCGAGGCCATCCAGATCCGGCGCCACCACCCGGCCGTGGCAGCGGCGGGCCAGGCCGTCCATGAACCGGGCCAGCCGCGGGTCGTCACCGAGCACGAAGAACGTGATCGCAGCGTTCCTGCCGGTGAGCCGGTCGAGTTCGGAGACCGTGGCCCGCAACGTCTCCGGCTGCGGCGGGTAGGAAAACGCAAGCCCGCCATCGGATTCGACGTGCGCGGTCGGCTCGCCGTCGGTCACCACCAGCACGATCGGCACCGCGTCCGGGTGCCGGTGCAGATGGTCGCCGGCGAGCAGCAGCGCGTGGTGCAGGTTCGTGCCCTGCACGTAGGCGCCCTCCAGCCCGATCAGCTCGCCGAGCTCGACCTTCTCCGCGCCGCGGCCGAAGGTGATGAGCTGCAACGCATCGGTCCGGAACCGGGTCGAGATCAGTTGGTGCAGCGCGAGTGCCGTCCGCTTCATCGGGATCCAGCGGCCGTCCTGCACCATCGACCAGGACGTGTCGACACACAGCGCCACCACCGCCCTGGTGCGGTGCTCGGTCTCGATCACCTCGACGTCGGCGACGTCCATCAGCCGGTCGTCGCCGCCGGCCCGGCGCAACTGCGCGTTGAGCAGCGTGCGCGGCACGTTCCAGGATTCGGTGTCGCCGAACGCCCACGGCCGGCTCGCGCCGGTCGGCTCGCCGGCGGCGCCGGACCGCCGGGTGGCGCGGTCACCGCGCCGGGAGCCGATCTTGTCGACGACATCGCGCAGCGCCGACTCGCCGAGTCGGCGAAGTGCCTTGGGCGACAACCGGAGTGAGCCGTCGGGTGCCCGCTCGAAGACGCCCTGCTCGCGCAGTTCGCGTTCCAACGCGGCCAGTGCCTCGACGTCGGCCCTGGCCTGTTCGCCCAGCGCCGACTCGAGGTCGTCCAGGTCGATGTCGTCGAGCCGCGCACCGGGGTAGCTCTGGCTCAGCTGGTCGGTCAGCTGCTCGAGCCGGCCCAGTTCCTCCATGGCCCTGGTGGCCTCGCCCAGTCCCATCGGCGAATCACCGCGGAACCGCCCGGAGCCGGACCAGTCGGCCCCCGGCCGCAGGTTCTGCAGCAGCGAATCCAGCTGTCCGAGCGACTGTCCGAGCCTGGGGTCGCCGAACGCCTGCTGGCCGAGTTCGGCCAGCTCGGCCCGCTGCTCCGGGCTGAGCGACTGCATCATCCGCTGCGCGGCGGCGGACCTCGCGGCCAGCAGGTCGATCAGTTCGTCGACGGTGCTGCGGGTTCTCCGGGAAGTACTCGCCGTGCTTGTTCATGAATTCGGCGAACTGCTCGGTGGTGTCCTGCCCGGCGGCATGTGCCGCCAGCAGGGCATTGAGGTCGTCCAGCATCTCCTGGACGCGCTGCACATCCGCCGGGCGTCGCCTGCTGCATCGCCTCCTTCATCCCGGCGAACCGCTGATCGAGCATCTCCCGGCCGAGCAGATCCAGGATGTCCTGGTAGGCCTGCCGGCCGTCGGCGGACTGCCAGTCGTACTCGCTGCAGCGCCCGGACGGCGCGGGCGGTGTTGTCCGGCAGGGTCTCCAGGTCGAGCTCGGCGAACCGGGCGTCGTCGGAATCCTGCCGGGCCAGCGCCGCCTTCTCGGCCGTGAGCGCCTTGTCGAGCAGCTCCCGGACCTCCTGCAGGGTGCCGTCGACCCGGTTGTTCCGCTGCAGGTCGCGGCGGCGTTGCCAGAGCTGCCGGGTCAGCTCGTCCAGCCCGCGGCGATCCTCGGTGCCCTGCCGGAGCAGTTCGCGCAGCGCCTGCCGCAGCGAACTGCCCTCCATCACGTCCCGGCCGATCTTGTCCAGGGCGGCGCGCAGGTCGACCGGCGGGGCCAGCGGATCCGGGCCGTCGCGGTACGGGCCGTAGGCGTAGCCGCGCCGCCGGCCACGCGATGCGCGGCCGCGGCTCGCCGGAGTCCGGCAGCGGTTCAGCCATAGCTCACCGTGTCGCCGTCGTCGCTGGGTTCCTTGGTGAGCTTGCGGGTCAGGAACAGCAACTCCAGGGCGAGTTCCGCGGCCGACGCCATCGGACCGGGGTCCTCGGTGCCGGCCGCGCCGAGCCGGGTCGCGATGACGGTCAGCACCGCGACCCTGGGCAGCGCGCCGACGACCTGCGCCGCGGTGACCCGGTCCCCGGTGCGCAGCGGCGCCTTGGTGACGGCCTCGGCGAGTGGGGTGAGGTCGACGCCGCGGAGCTTGGCCCGCGCGGTGTCGGCGGTCGCCCGGCGGAGCAGGTGCTCGAGCACCTCGTCCTCGCGGCCCTCCTGACCGGTGACGAACTCGAGCTTTCCGCGCAGCACCGGCAGCGCGGCCTCCAGGTCGATCGGCCGTGCCGTCGGCAGCTTCTCGCCGGTGATGGCGGACCGGCGAAGTGCCGCCGCCGCAATGGTTTCCGCGGCGGCGACGGCGAATCGGGCGGACACGCCGGAGCCCTGGTCGACCGCGGTCGACTCACGCAGCAATCGGGTGAACCGGGCGATGATCTCCAGCAGATGATCCGGGACCGGCGCGGCCAGATGGGCTTCCTGCCGCATGACGGCGATCTCGTCGACCAGTTCGAGCGGGTAGTGGGTGCGGATCTCGGCGCCGAACCGGTCCTTGAGCGGGGTGATGATCCGGCCGCGGTTGGTGTAGTCCTCCGGGTTGGCCGAGGCGACCAGCAGCACGTCCAGCGGCAGCCGCAGGGTGTAGCCGCGCACCTGGATGTCCCGCTCCTCCATCACGTTGAGCAGCGCGACCTGGATCCGTTCGGCCAGGTCGGGCAGCTCGTTGATCGCCATGATGCCGCGATGCGCCCGCGGCACCAGGCCGAAGTGGATCGTCTCCGGGTCGCCGAGCGAACGGCCCTGCGCCACCTTGACCGGATCGACGTCGCCGATCAGGTCGGCGACCGCGGTGTCCGGAGTGGCGAGCTTCTCGGTGTATCGCTCGCTGCGGTGCCGCCACGCGATCGGCAGCTCGTCGCCCAGTTCGTCGACCAGGCGCTGCGATGAGACGGTGATCGGGTCGAACGGGTGCTCGCCGATCTCCGAACCAGCGATGACCGGCGTCCACTCGTCCAGCAGTCCGGTCAGCGTGCGCAGCAGCCTGGTCTTGCCCTGGCCGCGTTCGCCGAGCATCACCACGTCATGGCCGGCGATCAGCGCGCGTTCCAGCTGCGGCAGCACGGTGGACTCGAAGCCGACGATGCCGGGCCAGGGATCGATACCCGCGCCCAGTGCGGCCAGCAGATTGGCGCGCAGTTCGGCCTTGACGCCGCGAAGTTGGTGACCGGAAGCGCGGAGTTCGCCGACGGTGGTCGGCAGCCCAGCGGGAGGGGTGGCTCGCATGTTCGCCAACGGTACGCGCGGCCAGGAAGCCTTCCCGGCGGCAGATGATGCGCTCTCGGTGAACAACCGGCGCTTTCCAGTCATAGTACCAGGTCACACGAAAGTGCCTGTCCCGCAGAGTGTATCGCTGTTCCGGCGAATTCCTGCCGGGCCGGCCGGTAGCGGGTAGCCTGCTCGAAGCCAGGCTTTTCACCCGATTGGACCCCGTCGATGGACTATCGCAGTCTCGGCCGAACCGGCGTTCAGGTCAGCCCGCTCACCTTCGGCACCATGCTGCTGCACGAGGTTCCCGACGCGGCCGATGCGGCGAGGTTGCTCGACCACGCCCTGGACGCGGGGGTGAACGCCGTCGACACCGCCAACGTCTACGGGAGGGGAGCCAGCGAGGAACGGCTCGGGGATGCTCCTGCACGCGAACGGCCGGCGCGACCGACTGGTGTTGTCCACCAAGGTGCACGCCCGGATGGACGATGACGATCCGAACGCCGCGGGGAGCTCCCGGACGGCACATCATCGACCAATGTCATGCGTCGCTGCGGCGGCTGCAGACCGATCACCTCGATATCTACTACCTGCATCGGCCGACCAGCGCGGTGCCCATCGACGAATCACTGCGCGCCCTCGACGATCTGGTCCGGGCGGGCAAGGTCCGGTACATCGCCACCAGCAGTTTCGCGGCATGGCAGATCCTGGAATCGCTCTGGGTCTCGAAGGAATTGCACCTCGAACGGGTGATCGCCGAGCAGACGCCGTATTCGCTGGTGGATCGCCGGGTGGAACGCGAACTGCTGCCGATGGCGCAGAGCTACGGAATCGGCATCACGGTCTGGTCGCCGCTGGCCGGTGGCCTGCTCACCGGGAAATACCACGCGGGGAACTGGCCGGCGGATTCACGCTTCGCGTCCACGCAGGGCAGCGACTGGGAGAAAAGGCATTTCACGCACGGCATCGGCTGCCGTCGTACGGGTGGTGCTCGAGCTCGCGGAGCAGAAGAACGTGAGTCCCACCCAGCTCTCGCTCGCCTGGATCCTGCGGCACCCCGCGGTGAGCAGCGTCGTGCTCGGGGTGCGCAACCTCGGGCAGCTCGACGATCAACTCGGCGCCACCGAGGTGACCTTCACCGCAGAGGAACTCGCCCGGCTCGACGATGTGATCCCGCCGGGACGCGCCGTCGTGCCCTATTACCTGGATGACTCCTTCGCCGATTGGCAGCCCGCCCGGTTCAGATGGTAAGCAGCGAGTCGCTGGTGACAGCAAGCTCCAAGGAGTGGCGAAATGCGTGAGATGGACTGGGCCGAGGCGAGCCGGTTTCTGCTGCAGGGCACGCGGACGGCGAAGATCGCGACCGTCAGCGCGGATGGTCGTCCGCATGTCGTGCCGGTCTGGTTCACCCTCGACGAGCGAGACCTCATGTTTTCCACGTCCAGTCGCAGCGTGAAGGGCCGGAACATGATCCGCGAGCCCGAGGGTGGCCGTCGCCGTCGACGACGAGGCGCCGCCATTCTCCTTTGTCAGCATCTCGGGCCGGGCTGTGCTGGTGGAACGTCCGGACGATTTTCTGCAGTGGACAACCAGGATCGCCGGCCGGTATGTCGGCGCGGATCGTGCCCCGGAAATGGGCCGGCGCTTCGTCGAGATCGACGATCTGCTGGTGCGAGTGCGGATTCACTCCGTCATTGCGCGGGCCGAAGTCGTGGTCTGACCGCGATTCGGGCCGGGATGCAGTCTGAACCGTCAGCTCCAGGACACCCGGACCTGTTCCCGCCAATGACCGAGGGCATCCACCGTGCCGTTCTCGGCGACGTCGTCCCCGCGATTCCACAGACCCAGATACAGGGCCGCGGCGGTGCCGGTGATCAGCGCATGCGCGGCCGGGTCGGCCTCCCGGGTGACGACCGGCGGCTGGTCGGACACCGCGACCGTCCAGGCCGCGTCGGCATCCGTCGGGGCGATGGTCATCCGGAACGGCTCGTCGGTGCGCAGCCGACTGCTCCGCCTGGGCACGAATCCGGCGACCAATTCGTCGATCCCGTCCAGCGCGAACTCGGTCGGGATCGAGGCCTCCGCGGTGGTGGGCAGCCGCCCCAGCCGCGCGGCGAGGGCGTCCACCCGGTGGATGGCCGTCTCGTGCGCCTGCGCGGCGGGCCCAGAAGTGCTTGGCCGGCGGCGCGCCCTTCAGAAAGACGAAGGCGCGCAGATCATCCGGCGCGGCCTTCAGCGCGTCGATCAGTTGGCGGGCCCCGGTACGGAACCACGGCAGCAGCTCCTGGCGCTCGGTCGGGGCGGCGAACGCCGATTGCTCCTCCGCGGGCAGGTCCTGCAGCAGCCCGCGGGTGACGATCGCCGCCGCCCAGCGATGCACCTCTCCCACGTGCTCGACGAGTTGTCGAACCGTCCAGTCCGGGCAGGTGGGCACCGGGTCGGAGAGCAGGACCCGCTCCGCCTCGTCCGCGAGGCGGGTGGCCTCGGTGTCCGCGGCAGTCACCAGTTCGTCCACGCTGAGGAATCCCTGCATCGACAAAGCGTGTCACGATCGCCGCGATCGCGGCGGCTCGGGGCCCCGGAACGAGTGATCATCCGGCCTTGCGCGTTCGGCGACGCAACGCGCTCTCATGTCGGACCGATACTCTGCCCGACGTGCGCATTCTCGTCATTGGCTCCGGTGCTCGCGAACATGCCCTGCTCCGGGCGCTGCGCCGGGATCCCGGCGTCGGCGAGCTGCACATCGCGCCTGGCAACGCCGGGACCGGCGCGCTGGCGACCGCCCACCCGTCGACGTCGCCGATCCGGCGTCCATCGCCGACCTCGCCGAGCGGATCCGGCCCGACCTGGTGATCGTCGGGCCGGAGGTTCCGCTGGTCAACGGCGCCGCCGACGAGCTGACGGTGCGCGGCATCCCGGTCTTCGGGCCGAACGCCGCCGCCGCCCGGATCGAGGGGTCGAAGGCGTTCGCGAAGGACGTGATGGCCGCCGCGGGGGTGCCGACCGCCGCCGCCGTCAGCGTGACATCGGCGGCCGAGATCGACGACGCGTTGACCCGATGCGGTTCGCCGTACGTGGTCAAGGACGACGGCCTGGCGGCCGGGAAGGGCGTCGTGGTCACCGTCGACCGGGCGGCCGCCGTTCGAGCACGCGCTGGCCGTTCTCGATGGCGGGCATCCGGTGCTGGTCGAGGAGTACCTGGCGGGTCCTGAGGTGTCGCTGTTCGCGGTCTGCGACGGCACCGTCGCCGTTCCGCTGCTCCCCGCGCAGGACTTCAAGCGGGTCGGTGACGGCGACGCCGGGCCGAACACCGGCGGCATGGGCGCCTACGCGCCGCTGCCGTGGGCGCCCGCCGGGCTGGTCGACACGGTGCAGCGCAACGTGCTGGACCCGGTGCTGGCCGAGATGGCCCGCCGCGGCGCGCCGTTCTCCGGGCTGCTGTACGCGGGATTGGTGTTGACCTCGGCCGGGCCGAAGGTGATCGAGTTCAACTGCCGCTTCGGTGATCCGGAGACCCAGGTGGTGCTGGAACTGCTGGACACCCCGCTCGGCGCGCTGCTGGCCGCTGCCGCCGCCGGCGAGCTGCGCTCGTTCGGTGCCCTGGCCTGGCGTGGAGCGGCCGCCGTGACGGTCGTCATCGCGGCCGAGAACTACCCGGGCACACCGGTTGTCGGTGACGTCATCACCGGCGCGGACGGCGAAGGCATGCTGCACGCCGGGACGAGGGTCGCGGCCGACGGGTCGGTGGTGTCCGCCGGCGGCCGGGTGCTGTCCGCGGTGGCCACCGGCGGCGACCTGGCCGCGGCCCGGGAGAACGCGTACGCCCTGGTCAGGCAGGTGCACCTGCGCGGATCGCACTACCGGACCGACATCGCGGCGGCGGCGGCCGAGGGCCGCGTGCTGGTTCCCGGCACGGCCTGATGACGCTGTGATCGACGGTCCCGGTTCCGGCCGCCTGCAGCCGTCCGCGCGGTCCGCGGTCGCGCCGTTCTACGTCATGCGGGTGCTCGCGGCCGCAGCCCGACGGGCCGAGCGCGGGGAACCGCTGTTCAACCTGGCCGCCGGTCAACCGTCGACGCCGGCCCCGGCGGCGGTGCGGGCGGCCGCGCATTCGACGCTGGACAGCGAGATCCTCGGCTACACCGAGACTCCGGGCATCGCGCCGCTGCGCCGGGCCATCGCCGGTCACTATCTGCGCCGGTACTCGCTCGACGTCGACCCGGCCGACGTGGTCGTCACCACCGGATCCTCCGGCGGATTCCTGCTCGCCTTCCTGTCCGCGTTCGACGTCGGCAGCCGGGTGGCGATGGCCCGACCCGGCTATCCCGCCTACCGAAACATCCTGCACGCCCTGGGCTGTGAGGTCGTCGACCTGCCCTGTGGACCGGAGACCAGGTACCAGCCGACGGCGTCGATGATCGACGGGCTCGGGCTCGACGGGCTGATCGTGGCCAGCCCGGCCAACCCGACCGGCACGATGCTGAGCCCGGCCGAGATGGCCGCCCTGGCAACCCATTGCGCGGAAACCGGGGTCCGGCTGATCTCCGACGAGATCTACCACGGCATCACCTACACCGGCCAGACGTCCTGCAGTTGGGCCACCGATCGCAGCGGATTCGTGGTCAATTCGTTCAGCAAGTACTTCTCCATGACGGGCTGGCGGATCGGCTGGCTGCTGGTGCCGCGCGACCTGTCCGAGGTGCTGGACGCGCTCGGCGGCAATCTCGCGATCTGCCCACCGGCGCCTGCGCAGTACGCGGCGCTGGCCGCGTTCGACGCCTATGACGAATGCGACGGGCACGTCACCCGGTACGCGGCGAACCGCCGACTGTTGCTCGACGGGCTACGCCGGTTGGGCATCGACCGGCTCGCCCCCGCGGACGGAGCGTTCTACGTCTACGCCGACATCTCACACCTGACCGACGATTCCGCGGCTTTCTGTGCGCGATTACTGGACGAGGCCGGAGTTGCGGCCGCGCCCGGCGTCGACTTCGACCTGGTGGACGGCCACCGCTTCATCCGGTTCTCCTTCGCCGGGTCGACGGAGTCGGTGGAGGGTGCGCTGGTCGCGCTCGAGCAGTTCTTGCGGCGGGTCTGAGCGGCGCTTGGTCTGGGTGGTCCCGCCTGGGAACACCGCGGACCCCGGAACCGTTCAGCGAGTGGTCGAGTGAGCGTCGTTCGATCAGTCCCGGGGGAGAACCCCGAGTCAAAGATCAGGGTGCGCACCTGAGGCATCCCGTCCGCGGCGAGAGGACAGTAGATATCAGCACGGGCCGGTCGGCTGGTGGTGAGAGTCTCGGGACAAACAGCAGGAGGACAACATGGACAAGTTCTTGAAGATCGTGGGCCTTGTAGTGGTCGCGTGGATCGGCCTGCAGCTGATCCTGTGGGTGATCGGCGGGGTGCTGTCCAGCCTCTTCTGGATCGCTCTCCTCGCGGGCGGCGTGTGGGCGGGCGTCGCGATCGCGAACAAGCGCAAGCAGAACCAGGTCGGCTACCGCCGCTGACGGGACCCACCGGCGCGGACGGCTGGACCACAACCGACCGGCTTCGATCGGCGGGGCTGCTCTCCTGAGGGAGGCGACCCCGCCGTTGCCATGTCCGCGGTCGCCCTGCCCATCGCCGACTACGTGACGCTCAGCGCCCGGAATGCGGCCACCCCGTTGGTCGAGCTGCGGCCGAGATGGACGTAGCCGCCGCCGCGGCGCGACGCCCGATCGCGATGACCGTAGCGCCGGTATCGATCCGGGACAGGGTCACCGACGCCGGGCGTGACGTCCACCCGCAGGGTCGCCCACTGGCCCGGTCCGCAGCGCCGGCGTGGCGACCTCGGGTGCCAGCAAGCTCGCCGGCCACCTGACCGTCCCGGTGCCGGTAGAGGCCCAGCGAGCCATTGGCCCGCAGGATCGCGTGATAAGCCGTCGCCCTTGCCCTGCCGGTGCTGGTAGTACGAATCGTCCGCGCGGCCGAAGGCCACGGAGATGTTGTCCCAGCTGGAGACCGGCAGGGTGGGCCACGACACGTCGACCCTGATCGAGTACGAACCCGCAGCGTCCGGACACCGACCCGAGCTGCCCCACGGTGATGAAATGTTGGCTGCCCTTGGCCGCCAATACCATCTCGCCGGCCGGGGTGACAGCTGTGGCGCGAGGGTGTCGGTCGGCGGGATTGCGGGACATCTCGCCGGCGGCGATCGCCTGGCTCGCCCAGGAATCGGCGGTGACCGGCGTCGTCGCGCCGGCGATGTAGCCGTAACTGGAGCAGATCGCGCCCCTGCGCGCCGAGATCGAAGAAGTGCTGCGCGTCGGCGCGGCGGTGCAGCGGGTACATCCAGACCGGGACGCCGGTGTCGACCGCCGCCGTGACGGCGGAGTCGGCGAGGTAGTGCTGCCGTTCACGCCCGGGATGACCAGGTAGTCCCGGAGCGGATCGAGTTGCGCGGCGATCGGCGTCGAGCAATGTCCGGCGTCATGTCGGCCACCGACGCCGAAGTAGCAGAACACCGGGTAACCGGCCAGCTTGGCCTGGGCCCATCGCCGGCTCTTGTAGTGCGCCTTGACGATGACCGACTTCTGCAGCCCGTACTTCTCGACCATCGCCATCATCGGCACGTAGGCGGCATCGAGCTTGGCCTCGACGGCGAGCACGACCCGTCCGCCGAACGTCTTGCAGGACGTCCTCGAAGAGCGGTATCCGCGGCGGATCGACCGTCCAGGCCGCGCCGAGCCGCGGCTGCCAGATGCGGGCGGTGTCCAGCACCGATGACGGGCTGCGCGCGCACCAGTCCGGTGGCGGTGGTCGTCCGGTCGTAGGCGAGGTCGTGCATGCAGATGAGCACCCCGTCGGACGGTCATCTGCACGCTGATCTCCATGCAGGTGGCGCCCCAATCGACGGCCGCCTGATAGGCCGCCATGCTGTGCTCGGGGTAGACGTCGCCGGAACCTCGATGGGCGATGTAGTAGTTCGGGCCGCGGTCGTGGCCATCCACTGGTCCACGGTGATGCTCGTCGCGGCGTCCGGATCGCGCTGGGACCGGCCCAGGCGGAGCCGGCGTTGATCAGGCCGGCGCCGGCGGCGGCGACCGCCGCCGAACCGAATCCCAGCGCCCGCAGCGCACTGCGCCGGGAGATTTCGTTGGCCTCGCGCAAACGCCACACCACCTTGCCTTGGTCACAGCCTGCTGTCCCTGAGAGCGATGATTATGCGGCCAAAATGGCGTCAGTGCGCTACCTTCGTGGTGGCGCAAATGGGTGGTTAGGCACCTTGTGACGGGCGTAGATGTCACCCAATGGCGCAATTCGTGATCCACCTGGTGGTCAGCCGTGCTCCATCACATACGACAGCACGGAGTCGTAACTGGCCGACGCCATCCCGATCCGGCAGTCGGCGGCACCGTAGTAGAGCCGGAGCTGACCGGATTCCTCGTCGTGGATGAGGCCGCAGGGAAACACCACACCCGGGACGTCGCCGATCAGTTCGTAGTCCTCGGACGGCCCCAGCACCCACTCGTCACACCGCTTGGTGACGATCGCCGGGTTCTCCAGGTCGAGCATCGCGAGGCCGACCCGGTACAGCGCCCCGGCCACGGTCTGCCGCACGCCGTGATAGACGACCAGCCAGCCCTCCGCGGTTTCCAGCGGCGGCGGACCGACCCCGATCCGCGCCGAATCCCACCAACCGCCCGGCCGGGCGCCGAAGACCGGCTCGGGTGCGCTCCAGCTGTGCAGGTCGGCCGATCGGGAGATCCAGACATCGGCCCGACCGGCGATCGTCGACACCGGTCGGTGGAACATCACGAATTCGCCGTCCACCCGGCGGGGCAGCAGGGAGGCGTTCTTGTCCTCGGGGGAGCAGACCACGCCGAGGCGCTTCACCGAGACGAAATCCTGCGTGGTGGCCAAGGCGACGGCCGGCCCGCCCGGCCCGAACGCCGTATAGGCGATCACCCAGGCGTCCAGTTCGTCGATCCTGGTGATCCGCGGGTCCTCCACTCCCCATTGCTCTTCGGGGTGGTCCGGCGATGGCTCCAGGAAGGGATGGTCGTCGACGACCCAGTTCGAGACGCCGTCGCGGGACCGGGCGATCGTCAGGTGAGAAGAAACCGCGTCGATCCTCCACCCGGCAGAGCAGCAGGGTGTCGTCGCCGACCGTCGTTGCGGCGGCATTCATCACGGCGTTGATCCGGTACGGCCAGCGTTCCGGGGTCAGCAGCGGATTGCCGCGCGCGCGCTCGAACAAGCCGTCACCCACAACGCCGTAGGACTTGCTCATACACGGCAAGGTAGTCCGCCGCCATCCGGTCTGCGCTGAACCGGCGCTCCGCGACCGCTCGGCAGGTCACCCGATCGAGGTCGGCGACGTCCTTGACCGCCATCGCGGCAGCCATCGCGTCGTCGACCAGAAAGCCGGTTTGCCCGACGTCGACGACCTCCGGCATCGAGCCCCGGCGGTAGGCGACAACCGGTGTGCCACAAGCCATCGACTCGACGACCGAGAGCCCGAACGGCTCCTCGAAGGCGATCGGGTGCAGCAGCGCGCAGGCGGAGCCGAGCACCTCGGCGCGTTGTTGCGGTCCGACCGATCCGAGGTACACCACCGTGTCGTCGTCGATGTGCGGTTTCACCCGATCGTGGAAGTACTCTTCGTCCTGCACGATTCCGCAGATGACCAGGCGGCGCCCGGCGAGCCGGGCGATCTCGATCGCCTCCGCGGTGCCCTTGTCCGGGTGGATCCGACCCAGGATCACCAGGTCATCGCCACCTCGCGGCGAGAACGGCAACGCCGCAAGGTCGATCCCGTGATACACGGTCGCGGCGTAGTCGAGCTCGGGGACCCGATCCGAGTCGGAGATCGAGACGTAGGCCGACCGGGCCGCCCGGTAGGCGGGCAGGATCGCCCGGTTGGAAAAGCCGTGGATCGTGGTGACCATCGGGGCCGCGCAGAGCTCCGAGAAACTGAGCGGCAACCAGTCCAGGTTGTTGTGCACGATGTCGAATTCGCCGGACCGGCGCAGCGCGTGGGCGACGTGCAGGGCCTCCCACACCCGCCCGTCCATCTCCGGGTGCTCCGCATAGGGGACGGCGCACACGCTGTCCAGTTCGGCCGACGTCAGCGAATCAGCGGTGGCGAACAGGGTGACGTCGATCCCCATGGCCACCAGCCGCTCGGTGATCAGGCTGGTGACCTGCTCCCACGGCCCGTAGTGCACGGGCGGGGTGCGCCAGGCGATCGGCGCCAGCATCGCGACCTTCACCGTGACTGCCTTGCTCGGCCGGTCGCACAGCCGCTCAAGCCGGTCACTCTCTCGGTTGCGGCAGGGATGACTGCAGCCCGGCGGCCTCCAGGGCCAGCAACGACTGGAAGAACGCCAACGTGGACTCGGCTCCCTCGTTGTCGTTCATGCCGGAAGATCCCAAACCGTCGTGGCAGCCGCCGGTGGCGAAGTCGTACACCGGTTCGCCCAGCCGGTTGCGGCCGAGGAACCATTCGAAGGCGCGAACGGCGCGCTCGCCGTAGCGGCGCTCATTGGTCGCAGCCAGCGCGTCGGCGAGTGATTCGACCAGGGCCGCCGCGTCCAGCGGTTGCTCGTCGCCGTCAAAATCCGCGGAGGGTCGGCCGTCCTTATGGCGCAGCCACGAGTTGCCGACCAGCCGGACCTCAGTGCTCTCCAGTGCGCATTGCGCGCCGTACCAGTCGAGCGCCTCGAGGCCCGCGGCGAGCATCGACTCGTCGCCCAGCCGGTGTCCGGCCGCGATCAGCGCCTGCGGCAGCCGGGCATTGTCGTAGGTCAGGTCGTCCTCGAACCAGCGCCAGTCGTCGGTGCGATGACAGCGATAGGCCGCCAGCAATCGGTCGCCCAGATCTCGGAGCAACCCGCGGAGTTCGTCCGGCAGGGCATCCAGCGGCGGTCGGGCCAGTCCGATCGCCGCGAACGCCCATGCCCGCAGGCTCTGCATCCCGGCCACCGCCGGTGCTAGTTCGGTCAGCAGCCGCAGGCTCGGCGCCGCGACGGCGCGCGGCGGGTGCGCGGCGATGACGACCCCGAGCGCCCACACCGCCCGGCCGACGTGATCGCCGTTGTGTGGCTCGTCCAGCCACCGCCGGTCGTAGGACATCATGTTGTGCATTCCGGCGCCGGTCGGGTCGGACGGCGTGCCGCAGGAAGCTCAGGCCCAACGTGACCATCCGGCTGAAGGTGCGGTCGTCGCGCTCACGATCCAGTCCGACGGCGACGATCACCAGCCGGGCCATGTCGTCGACGCAGTAGCCGCTGGACAGGTTCGGTACGACGCCGTCGGCGTGCTGCACGATTCCGACGTTGTCGACGAGCGTCAGCAGGTGGTCGGACCGGATCGACGGCGACGACGCGACCCGCCCGGCGATGGCCCGGCTCTCCGCCGGAATACCGAGTTGGCGGGCCTGCCGCAGGACGCTGACGGTTTGCGCCCCGACGGCCGGCCAGGCCAGTCCGGCGCCGATGCGCTGAGCCTCCTGGGCCGCGGCCGCCAGTTCGATGGGGTTGTCCAGCAATTGCAGGACGCCCTTGGCGAAGGCGGTCGGATCGTCGAACGGAACCAGAATGCCGGCACCGGAGGCGAGCAGGTCCTCGGCATAGAAGTACGGCGTCGACACCACCGGACAACCGGCAACGACGGCGAACGTCAGTGCGCCCGAGACGATCTGCTCCCGCGACCGGTAGGGGGTGAGGTAGAGGTCGGTTGACGACAGCAGGAACGCCAGCTCCTCGATGGACAGGAACCGGTCCAGGAACTGCACGTTTCGCTCGAGCCCGCGGTCGCGGACCAGTCGTTCGAGCGACAACCGGTACCGTTCGCCTTCCTCCTTCACCACCTCAGGGTGGGTCTGGCCGGCGACCAGGTACAACACCTCCGGGTGCACCGGCGACGATTTCGGCGAGCGCCTCGATGGCCGTCTCGATGCCCTTTCCCGCGGAGATCAGGCCGAAGGTGGACAGCACGGTGCGGCCCTGGAGATGGGCCATGGTCCGCTGCGAACCCTCGTGATCCGCGGTGGAGGCGCCGTCGGTGGGGTCGAGCAGCTGCGGCAGCAATGCGGTGGGGGCACCGTGCGGGACCACCCGCACCCGAGCGGCCGGCGCCACACCGGCGTCGACGATCATCCGGCGAGCGGTGTCGGTGAACACCGTGACGAGCGCGGCGCGGCCGCAGAGTTCGCCGAGAACTTCGGCCTGCCGCGCCGACGGTGCGGACAGCACGGTGTGCAGGGTGACGACGAACGGCTGCCGCAGCTCCTGAACCAACGACAGCACGTAGGAACCGGAGTCACCGCCGAAGATGCCGTACTCGTGCTCGATCAGCACGACGTCGGTGCCGCGCCCGTCGAGCAGGGCCGGCACCGCGACGTAGTCGGCGCGCACGTCCTGCCGGATGACCGAGAGCACCTCGGGCTCGGTCGAGGAATGATGGTCGCGGACGATCGCCACGACGTCGATTTCCAATGACGAATCTACTTCAAGCAATGCCGATCGAAGATCGCGGGAGAAAGTGCCGATGCCGCAGGGCCGCGGCGGATAGGTTGAGACGATCGCCATTCGCATGGTCATAGCTGAACCTCGGACATACCGACCTGCCTCCGTAATATTCAGCGGACCCCGACTGCGCCGGCAATGAAATCTCCGGCGACAGTCAGTACCCAGCTGCACAGCCGTTCAAACCCTCAAAAGGACTGAAATGACGCGATCCCGAACGAGAAGGCAGATGCGGTAAGGAACTCGAAGCGATTGCGGCGCAAGGCTTGCCAAATGGAGCGCGCGCAACAATAGTCCGGAATTAATCCGGAAGACGACAATGTCCCAGCTGAAATCGGGTCATACTACGAACCGACGGCACGTCGTCCATGCCCTCACCTGCGCCGATCGCTCCTACGCCCCGTCGGCTCGCTGGAGTTGGATCGGCCGTCAATCGTCTTGATCGTCTGCACCGTCATGATCGATTGATCAGCGGGCGATAGGCTCAGAATAGCAGATTCAGGGGTCGAACTCCGACCCGCGCGATCCAATGGGCCGAACAGGTGGTTCCGCCCCCTGGCTGCCGGAAAAGTGAAGTGCAACACAGTGCCTTATTCGAAACATGCCGAAATTCGGCGATGCATTCGCCCGTACCCGAGGCCGGCCGGACCACTGGCGGGCCGGCTGGCTTGACTTGCGCGCAAAGGGGTACTGGGTACCGGCGGGCGGGCGCTCTGCATGGCTGCGCAGCACGGTGCCCGCTGAGCTTCACGGCGCCTGGGGACTCCCGTCGCAGGCGACCAGTCACCCGATCCTGGAGGTTTCCGACATGTCCGAGCCGAACGAGCCCACGCAGGGCAAGTCCCACGACGTCGAGCGGATCCCGGAAACCGGTCACGGCGTCGTCAGTCGAACGGTGAATGCACCCGCCGATGCCGTGTGGTCGGTCCTGGCCGACGGCTGGATGTACGGCATGTGGGTGGTCGGCGCGTCCCGAATCCGCGAGGTCGACCCGGACTGGCCGCAGCCGGGCAGCCGGATCCATCACTCCGTTGGCCTTTGGCCGGCGCTGATCAACGATCACACCGAGGTGCTCTCGGCGACGGTGGGCAGTGAACTGCTGTTGAAGGCACGCGCCTGGCCGGCCGGGGAGGCGCACGTGCGGCTGACGATCGAGCCGGCACGGGCCGAGCACAGCACGATCCGGATGGTCGAGGACGTCACCGCCGGACCCGGCCGGATCGTGCCGCGGCCGGCCCGCCAGCTGCTGATCATCCCGCGGAACACCGAGACCCTGCGCCGGCTGGGATTGATCGCCGAGGGGAGATATCGGGAGAGCACGCAGCCGCGTTGACCGCCGGCGGCTCAGCCCTTCGGCAGCAGGCGGGCCCACGCCGTGCGGTTCAGCCGGCGGCGCAGGGCTCCGGTGCGGCCGTCGCTGCCGAGCGCGGCGAGCGCGGCGTTCCAACCGCAGGCCCCGTGCACCCCGCCGCCCGGATGTGCCGATGCGCTGGCCAGGAACAGCCCGCCGATCGGCGTCTCGGGCCGACCCGTGCCCGGCGTCGGGCGGAAGAACAACTGCTGGTGCAGCCCCGCCGTGCCGCCGTTCGTCGCCCCGCCGACCAGGTTGGCGTTGGCCGCCTCCAGGTCAAGGGGCGACTGGATGTGCCGACCGACGATGCTGTCGGCAAAGCCGGGTGCGAGCCGCTCGAGGCTGTCCTGCACCCGTTGCACGTGTTCGGCGACCCGGCCTTCGGTCCAGTCGATGCCGTGCGGGACATGGGTATAGGCCCACGCGGATTCTGTGCCGGCCGGCGATCGCGTCGGGTCGGTGGTCGTCATCTGGCCGAACAGCGCGAACGGTGACTTGGGTAGCCGTCCCACCGACAGGTCCGCTGCGTAGTCGACGAAGCCGTCGTTGTCGACCCCGAAATGCACCGTGCCGGCGCCCTTGGCGCCATCCGCCCGCCACGGGATGGGCCGGTTCAGGGCCCAATTGATCTTCATCGTGGGGTGGTCCCACTGAAAGTTCTTCAGTTGCGAGCCCATCCGGGCCGGGAGGTGATGCAGGCCGACGAGATCTCGATAGAGAGCCGGTGCTGACACGTCCGCAAGGACGCCACGCCGAGCCTTTACCAGGCTGCCGTCCGCGCAGCGAACGCCGACCGCGCGCCCGCCGGCGATCAGCACCGACGTCACCCGGGCGCCCGTGCGGATCTGCCCGCCGCCCTTGATCACCCGAGACTCCAAGGCCTGGGCCAGCTTTCCCGATCCACCCTGCGGCACCGGGAAACCGACGTCCTGCCCGAGCATGCACAGCAACCAACCGAAGACGCCGCTGCCCGCGGCGTCCGGTGGAATGTCGCTGTGCATAGCGTTGCCGGTCAACAGCAGGCCGGCGCCGGCGCCGCGGAAGTTCTCGTCGGCGAGCCGGCGAACCGGCAGCACGGCAAGCCGGGCCAGGTCGATGGTCCCAGCGGTCTTGAGCCGCCCCAGCAAAGACAACGCCGCCTTGATCGGCGGAAACGGGGTGAACAGGGCATCCAGCAGGGGGTCTCGGATCCGCTGCCATTGGGCGAACATGTCCAGCCAGGCCTGCCCGTCGCCGGCGGCAAAACCGTCAAGGTTCGCGGCGGTGCCAGCCGCGTCGGTGTGCAGCACGGCCGCCCGCCCGTCATCCAGGACGTGCGCGAGTGGGGCCGGCGCGCGTACCCAGGTGAGCCCATGGTGGTCAAGATCGAGATTCCTGATCACCGGGGACGCCGCGGCGAGCGGATAGAACGCGCTGAACAGATCGGTGGAGTATCCGGGCGCGGTGACCTCCGCGCTCCGGATTGCCCCGCCGATCGATTCCTGCGCCTCCAGCACCAGCACGTCCCAACCCGCATCCACCAGGGCGTTGGCGGCGACCAGACCATTGGGACCGGAGCCGATGACCACGGCGTCGACGGTGGATGTGGACACGGGATCCCCCTGGGTTTGTCACGAGTGCGGTGCGCCCAACATCCCACGGGTGCTTGGTGTGGAACCGTGCCTACCGATGGCTCAGGCTTGTTCCGGGGTCTCTTCCGGCTCGAAGGTGTCCGGCTCGGCGTCGGCGCCGATCCCAACACCGGTCTCCGGGTTCGGGATGTCGTCCCTGGCCTCGTCGGTTTCGTCCGGACGGGTTTCGCTGTTTGCTGCGGTCATGATCATTGCTCCTTACTGGTTGTGGTGCTGCGGGATTCACCGCGGCTGCGGCGAAGTTCTTCTCCCTGCCTGATGTCACGGTCCTGCTTGGCCGCCTTCTTCTCGCTCGCCCTGGTGTCCCGCGGTGGCAGTTGGATGTCGCGCTCGGCAGCGATGCCTGCCTGGAGTTGGCGCCCGCGTTCCATCTCGGCGTCGAGTTCCGCACCGAACAGCAGTGCGAGGTTGGTGATCCACAACCACAACAGGAAGATGATGACTCCGGCCAGTGAGCCGTAGGTCTTGTTGTAGTTGGAGAATTGCGAAATATAGAAACCCGAACAAGGCCGAGGCGATGATCCAGGTCAGGATGGCGACGACAGCGCCGACGCTGATCCAGCGGAACTTCGGCTGCTTCACATTCGGCGTGGCGTAGTACAGGATCGCCACCACCAGAGCCGCGATCGCCGCCAGCACCGGCCATTTGACGATGTTCCAGACGGTGACTGCGGTGTCGCCGAGCCCGATGGCATCTCCGATCGCCCGGGACACCGGCCCGGTCACCACCAGGCCGATCAGCACCAGGCCGGCCAGCACGACGGCAACCAGGGTAATGACGATCATCAACGGGCGCAGCTTCCAGAATGGTCTGCCCTCGTCGATCTCGTAGATCCTGTTCATCGCGCGGCCAAACGCTCCGACGTAGCCGGAGGCAGACCACAGCGCGCCGGCCACACCGATCACGAGGCCCAGTCCGGCCGCGGAATTCTCCGTCAGCTGCTGCAGCGGCCCCTTGAGGGTGTCGGCAACAGAACCGGCCCCGATCTGCTGCAGGATGTCAACCAGTTGCTGCGTCGTGTTCTGCTGGCCGATCAGGCCGAGCAAGGAGACCAACGCCAGCAAGGCGGGAAACAGCGCCAGCACGGCGTAATAGGTCAGTGCCGCAGCCAAATCTGTGCATTCGTCGTCGGAGAACTCGCTGACCGTCTTGCGCAGGATGTATTTCCATGACGGCTTGGTGAGATCGGTTGGTGTGTCGGGCTTATCGGGATGGTCGGGGTCAGGTGCTTCATCTGGGGCGAGGTGTGGCATCGCATCGGTGGGCTGGGCCATGAGCGCCCCTCTCTGTGTTGAAGTTTGTGTCGCGTTCAGTAGTGCCCGCTCTCGCAGGGGCCAAACACTTCTCCGCCGGCCTCCTGTCCTCGGTGTGCGGTGCGGTGGCAGGGTTCGACCGGACTGAAGTGGCAAACGGATGAATCAAGGACTGGTGCGGATTACCTTCCGTGACAGCGGGCATCGAAGGACGCCGTGCAGAGCGCCGCGAACTAGCCCGACCGCGGTCAGCACGCGAGCGACCCGGCGCCGATGCGGCGCCGGGTCGTCGTGCGTTCTGTGGTCAGTTGGCGTTGCTTGTTCGGCCGTGCTCGAGGAAGAACCGGACCATTTCCGCGGAGGCGTCCGGGCCCTGCTGATCGGTGTAGCTGCCGACCGGGTTTCCGCCGTACCAGGCATGCCCGCCGCCCTGGACGAGGAAGCTCTCGGCGACCACGACGCCCCGGGCGTCGGTGTGCACCTCGCGGGTGTACGGCCGGTTGCCGTTCTCTCCACGGTTGCTGGAGGTTGACGCCCGGACAGGCCCGACCCGAGAGGCGCCGGCAATGCTGCTGGCGATGAGCTTCTCGGCGTTGATCGGTGCCACCGTGGAATCGCCGGTGCCATGGAAGACAATCAGCGGCACGCTTCCCCCTGCGACGGGATCGCCGCCGGTGTGCATCGCGGCGAAGGCCGACGCAATGTCCTGGGCCGCGCGGTAGCCGATGCCCGAATGCACGCCGGCGGCCGCGAACAGGTCGGGGTAGGTCGCCGCCATCACGGCGGCCATGGCCCCGCCGGCCGAGAGTCCGGTGACGTAGACCCGGTCGGGGTCGATGGAATGCTCCTGCATCACTTCCCGGGCGATCCCGGCGATGATCGACGGCTCGCCGGATCCGGCCTGCTGGTCCTCCGGGCGGAACCAGTTCCAGTAACCCTGTGGGTTGGCAGAGCGCGACTGCTCCGGATAGGCCACCAGAAACGTGTGCTCCTCGGCGAGGGCGTTCATTCCGGTGCCGGCCGCGAAGTCCATCGCCGACTGGGTGCCGCCGTGCAGCATCACGACCAGCGGGACGGCACTGCCGGTGTAGCCGGTGGGAATGTAGAGGTCGTACTGGCGCGCGCCCGCCGGTCCGGAGTAGGACAGATGCCGGATCTCGCCGCCGGCCGCGGCGGCCGCCTCCGCAGCTGCCGGGTTCGCCGGGCCGCCCAGCCCCAGCCCCGACAGGTTCAGGCCCGGCAGGTTCAGGCCCGATAGGTTCAGGCCCGCCGATCCCGGCAAGGCGTTGGGCAGCCCATCGGGCAGGCCGCCGCCTTTCGGCAGCTTCTGCAGGAGATCTGCCAGTTTGGCTTTCAATCCCGACTTCGTTGTTGGCCCGGTGTTCCCTTCGGGTGGCGACTGAAGTGATCCAGGCGCGTTGATGCCCAGTCGGGCGAGGATGCCAGTGGGATCGGGCAACCCCATCCCGCCATCCTGCGGTGGGAGGGCGTTGATGCCGACCGATGATGTCGTTTCGCGGACCAGTTTCATGGCGCGGTCGATGGTGGCTTGATGATTGGACATGGTTGTACCCCAAGGGTTTCGGTGGATGTTTGACGGTGGTCAGAGCTGACCATCGGGTGCTCGGCCGGGATTTGCGGACCGATAGCGGCCCGGGTGTGGGATCTGGTGTGGGTGGATCAGGCGGTGCGATGATCAGGCGGTGCGATGCGCGAGTGCTGCTTTGACGGCGCGGGATGCCCGGAAGGATCCGAGTACCTCGACGGACTCGATGGTGGCGAGGGCGAGTTCGGGGGTGACGTCGTTGTCGATGCTGCCCAGTCCCAGGACGCGCAGGTGCACCATGCGCCCGGCGTCCCGCAGTTCTTCCAGCTGTGCACGGCTGTAGGAGACGGTGCCGAGGGCGAGGGTCCGCCGCTCGACACTGTCTTTGACTGCGGTGGAACGGGTTTCGAGCTGACGGCGGATGGCGGTACGGATGAAATCGGTGCGGTTGGCAAAAAATCCCTCATCGACCAAGAGGTCGATCTCGCCCAGGTCAACCAAGCCGATGTTGATCGTGATCTTCTCGGCCCTTTCGATCTCTGCCATCGTGATGCTCCATTCTTTGCCGTCTTCACCACTGTAGCACCATCCCACGGGATGGCGCACGGATGGTCTGCGGAATCTGGCGAGGGCGACCTCACGTTTGCCGCGAGGGGCAAAGGGGTAGAAAGGCTGGGGCTTGGCGCGCCTGGGATCAGGCTCATGGGGTGCTGCGGTGGCTCGAGGGTGCAGCAGTCATGCCTGAGCGGGGGAAGAGCCCTGTCAGCTGTTCGCCACAACCGCAGCGGGGTTCGCCGCAACGGGCCCGTCGGTCGCCACAACCGCTGGTGTGTGGCTACAACGTGCGCGCGGATGTTGTTGCGTCGCAACGGATGGTGTGGCGACGTCAGGGATGTTGTGGCCATGGGTCCGAGAGCGGTATCGGTGCGCGTGTCCCCGCACGCTGGGTCCGGACACCGCTCGCGCCGGTGACACCGCTGACACCGCTGGGTCCGCTGACACCCGTTGGGTACGTGGTCCGCGCACGCGCCGGAGTATGCACGCGGTGCGGCCGCGGCGGCGCGGTCGCCGGTGGGTCCACATCAACCCCGTCGCGACTGTCCCTGTCGCGACTATCCCCGTCGAGTCTGTCGGGTGAGCGGCGGGCTACTTTCCGGCGGCCGCGCGGCGAGCCCTGCTGCGGAGCTGCAAAATACGCACGGTCCCCAGCAGGCCTGCGGTTAACGCGCCGGCGGCGGCGGCAAACAGCATCGCCACGCCCAGCGACAGAGTGCCCTCGAATCCGAAATACCGCACCTGCACGTCGTCGGGGTTCTGCACCACGAAGACCAACAGGAAGACGAACACGATGGCGGCGACAATCAGCGCTACCCAGGCCGCCCCGGTGCGTGAATGCTTACGTGTCGGTTGGCCTGCCACCAGGGGCGTCGACGCCGGTGGCGCAAAGTCCGGTTGCCCGACAACCGCGGTCCCGGTCGAATCCGGCCCGAGCGCGATCGTCGGCGATTCGGGATTGGCGTAGGGCTGCCCATACGGCTCGGGCGTCGATGCGGTGCCCGGCGGGTAGGCCGGAAGTCCTTGCCCGGCAGCCGTTGGCTGTTCACCAGAGAAGGATTGTGGGCTGCTCATTGGTGCCTCCGGTGCGAGAAGAATGCGTCAGCGGTGCAGTGCCCCGGGCGAGGAAGCTGCAAACCGGACCCGGTCGTTGTTCTGTGCGAGTACAAAACGGACAAGACCGCAGCCGGTGCTGATGGTCATTCGGCACCCATGGCCCAGCGTACTGCGCTACTTGACGCCGCCCTGCGAAAACTTTTCCCGGCGAAGTGTCATCACGCCTCCCCGTGGGCACTGACCACTTATCCAAGCCAGTCCACGCCGACGAGCGAGGAATCGTGATGAATATGGATGCACGGCAACTGATGACGCCGGCCCAACCCTGCCTTAACGAGTCCGAGAGCGTGGTGCTGGCGGCCCGGCGGATGCGTGCCCTGGGCGTGACTTCGATTCCGGTCAGTGGAGCGGGCGACGACTTCATCGGCATGCTCTCCGAGCGGGACATCGTCGAGCGTTGCGTGGCTGACGCCCAAGACCCGCGAGTGATGAGCGTCGGGGCGTTGGTGCAGTACTGCGAGCAAACGGTGAGTGCCGACCATCCAGCCGATTCCAGCGTGCTCAGCATGGTGCTGCGACAACCGATGGGTCAGTTGCCTGTTGTGGATAACGGCGTGC
This sequence comes from uncultured Actinomycetota bacterium, assembly GCA_963695045.1. Taxonomy (GTDB): domain Bacteria; phylum Actinomycetota; class Actinomycetes; order Mycobacteriales; family Nakamurellaceae; genus Nakamurella. Next base: position 960,275 of record CAVOFW010000006.1, on the reverse strand, counting down.
TGGTGGGCGTGATCACCCTGGCGGGGATCGCATCGCTGCTGATCGACGACCGGGACCCGGATGGTGATGCCAGCCGGCTGTTCTGGCCCATGTGATCGGCGTCGCCCAAGGGGTTTGCCCTGGGCCGCTCTGTTCCTCGGGGCCGCGCCCGAAGCGATTCAGGCTGCTGTCCTCCTGAGTGGCGTCCGCGCCGCTGAGAATATCGGGAGCGTCGTCGTCGGCGGGTCCTGATCCTCTGGACCGAGTCCGAAAGGTTCGAGGTCACTTTCCGTCCCGTCCTGACCGGCCCGGCCATTGACCCGGTCGGCGTCCGCTGCTGTTTCGGCATGAACAGGTCCTTGTTCGGACATCGGTCAGCGCCCGCGCGACCGGCAAACCGGGTCGCCGGCATGGGGTTGGACCGACGACCGCTGGGTACCAGAAGAAGCGTCACAGCGAACGGAAACGAGCGCGAACGCGCAGCCGACCACTCGCGGAGGGCTCACTACGGAAAGGACGACGAAATGACCATTCCAACTCCCGGACAGCCGGGCCCGTTACCGACGCCCGGGCCGATTAATCCGCCCGGAGAGCCCGGCCCGTTCCCGACGCCCGGTCCGATTGACCCGCCCGGTCCGATCGACCCGCCCAACCCGCCACCCGTGCCAGGGCCGCCGCCGATCGACCCGGATCGCCCACCTGTGCCCCTGGAACCCCCGCCCGCGCCGAGTCCGCCGAATCCGGACCCCGCCCAGCCGTTTCTCTAGCCCGGGCCGACCGGCCCGCATGGCTAACCGGTCTCACTGAGCGTGGCGTTTTCTGGATTAACTCGGGTAAACGGCGGGTTGAAACGGCGACACGCCGAAAGATTCTTTGGACACGCCGAGAGGCGTGCCATCGCGCTAGGCCATTCGGGTATGTTCGCTGCATGGCAACAATCACTCGGACTTTCCTTGTCGACGACCTTGATGGGTCGGCCGAAGAAGTCGAAACGGTCCACCTCAGTCTTGATGGCGCTGACTTCGAAATCGACCTGAGCGCACAGAACGCCGACCGCCTCCGCGGAAAGCTGGCCAGGTTCATCGAGAATGGCACCCGGGTGAACGGAAAGACGCCGCGGCAGGCCCTGCGCGCGGTCCGGCCGGCGCCCTCCGGTCGCGATCAGGTGCAGGCGGTGCGCGACTGGGCGCGCAAGCATGGCCTGGCGGTGTCCGACCGCGGCCGAATCGCCAAGTCCGTTCAGGAAGCGTTCGACGCCGCGCACTGACCTGTCTCCTACCCGCCCGTCGCGACTCGACCCGACTCGACCCGGTCTCGAGTCGCGCGTGCGAGGTGGCCGCGCGTTCAGACCAAGCCGATCCAGGTGTCCTTGGATCCGCCACCCTGCGACGAATTCACCAGCAGCCCTTCGGACTCCAGTGCCACCCTGCTCAACGCGACGTCCGGCACCAGCACATCGTCGCGTCCGGCCAGGGCGAAGACCCGAAGGTCCACGTGACGTGGCTCGAGACCGCTGGTGGTCAGCGTGGGATGCGAGGAGAACCGGATCACCTCCTGGGCGATGAACCGGTGCGGGGCGGCGTCGACCTCGGCTCGCATCCGGCTGATCTCGGCGCTCGGTCAGGTCGGGCCCGATCATCACTCCGGCACCGCCGGAGCCGTCGACGGGTTTGACCACCAGTTCGTGCAGCCGATCCCGCACTCCTTCGTACTGATCCGGGTCCGCCAGCACCCAGGTGCCGACGTCACCGATCAGCGGGTCCTCGCCGAGGTAATAGCCGATCATCGTGTGCACGAAGGCGTACATCGCCTTGTCATCGGCCACCCCATTGCCCGGTGTGTTCACCACGGACACCGTTCCGGCGCGGGATGCGGCCAGCAGCAACGCATTCGCCGACTCGGACACGGCAGGGCCGTCGATCATCTCGTCGTCGCCGAGCCGGCGGTAGAGCACGTCGATTCCCAGGGTGCGGCCGTCGACGACCGCGCTGACCCCGTCGGCGTCGCCGCGGAGATCATCCGGCGCGATCACCGGGACGCCCATCGCGTCGGCCAGCAGTCGGTGCTCGTACCAGGCCGAGTTGCCGGCGCCGTCGGAGAGCACCGCGACCTGTGGGGTTGATCGAGCGCAACGCGGCGGAATCGCCTGCGCCAACGCGGACAGCAGTGCCGCGCCGACCGATTCCGGCGATTGCAGACCGGGCCAGGGATGCAACATCGGCAACGCGGCCGCCGCGGTCCGCCGATTGGAGACGGCATATCCCAAGCCCGGACGGCACCCGGAGGTTGTCCTCCAGCACCACCCATCGACCGGACGGAGCGTGCAACAGGTCGAATCCCAGCACGGCGGCGCGCGGCCGGCCGCCGGGTGCCAGATCACGGGCGGCAGGCAGGAAACCCGGGCAGTTCTGGATGACCGCCTCCGGGATGACGCCGTCCCGGACGATGCTGGCCTCGCCGTAGACGTCGGCCAGGAATGCGTTCAGCGCCCTGGTCCGCTGCCGCAAACCCGCGCCGATGCCCGCCCAGTCCTCCGCCGACAGCAGCCGGGGAATCGGGATCGAGCGGGAATGGCTGCTCCTGCAGTTCTCCGTCGACCTCGGCGATGAAGGTGATGCCCTCGGCCTTCCGGATGCCGTCCAGCCGGCGGGTCGCGGCCCGGACGCCGTCGATGCCGACCTCGTCGAGGGCAGCGATGATCTCGGTATAGCCGGGTCGCACCCGGCCGTCCGGATCGACGGCCTCGTCGAGCGGTCCCGGTTGGTAACCGGACAGCAATGCGGGCATGCCGCCATCGGATTCGGTCATGACGTCCACCTCAGGTGCCATTGCACGATCGCCCGGGTCGAGCTGATCCGGCCGTCGTGTCCCACGATGGTGTGCCCCTCGCCCGGCAGCAACATCAACTCGGTCGGTGACGCCCGCGGCGAGCAGCGCGCGATGCGCCCGGATCGATTCGCCGACCGGCACGTTGGTGTCCTGCTCGCCGTGCACCAGCAGCGTCGGCGCCAGCACCCGTGGCGCATCTGGTGCAACGGTGACAACGACTGCAGCAGCGCGGCATCGATGCGCGGGTCGCCGTATTCGGTGACCGACGCCGCGGCCATCCAGGGTTCGGTCTCGGCGAAGAACGACGCGAGTTCGGACATGCCGGCGTGGCTCGACCCGGATCTGAACAATTCCGGCCAGCGGGTCAACGACACCAACGCCAGGTACCCACCGTAGGACCAGCCATGCACGCCGATCCGGCCGGCGGCCGCGAGACCGGAGTCGACCAGAAACGTCACCGTGGCCGGGACGTCCTGGAACGAGGACTCCCGGCGATCGAGATCGTCCAGCCCCATGAAGGTCAGTCCGTACCCGGTGGAGCCGCGGACATTGGGCGCGAACACCTGCAGGCCGGCCGCGACCAGCGACTGGATCAGGATCGAGAACGCCGGTCGCTCCTGGCTTTCCGGGCCGCCGTGCAGCAGCACCACCGTCGGCAACGGACCGTGCCGATCGGGTCGGTACAGCAGGCCGTGCAGCGTGACGCCGTCCGGCGCGTTGTAGGTCAGGTAACGCGGTCGGTGCAGCCGCTCGCGCGGCAGCGCCGGTTCGGGCAGCCCGACGACCCGGTGCGGCGGTTCGCCGGTGCGACCCGGGTGGCCGCCCGGATCGGCCAGGTCGACGTGGTACAGGCTCCTGGGCGCGACGGGTTCGGACAATTCCAGGATCGCGGACCGTTCGTCCGCCTGCACCGACCAGCCGGGCAGCACCCGCTGGCCGATGTCGATCGGGTATGACGCGCCGCTGATCAGGTCCTTGATCTCGATGGTGCTGCGCCCGTCCCCGACGTTCCAGACCAGCATCGCGCTGCGCCCGCCGTCGAGGATCGCGTACGACTCCAGGTCGGCGTCGTCCCGCTGCGGCGAGCACCCGCAGCGAGCCGGGGACCCCTGCGTCGTCGAGCGGGACCACGCCGAGCGCGTACCGCTCCCGGCCGGCGACGAAGCGCAGGTACACCGCAGAGCCGTCCGGCACAAACCGCCCGTCCTCGGCGAGATCGGTTCCCTCGTCGGGAAAGTCGGCGGCCAGCAGGCGCCGGGCGGGCGCCACCGGACAGTCGCTGTCGACTGGGTCAGGGATGGCCCCCTCGATGTCCACGACAACCAGATGCCGCCGGCCCCGCGGTCCGCGCCGGGCGATCAGCCGGCGCCCGTCCCGCGACACCGACGTCACGGCCAGGAATCCGCCGCTGGCGACGGTGCGCACCACGCCGGTGCGGACATCCACCAGGCAGACGTCGGCATCCGGGCCCGCGCCCGTCGGCCAGCGAGAACGCATAGGTATTCGGCAGTGCCGTCCAGCATCCGGCGAGAACCGTTGACCGGTCGTCGATCCCGGCCAGCGGGCGGGCGTCGCTGCCGTCCGGACGCATGACGTGCAGTTCCGCCCGGATCAGCCCGCCGGGAGACACCAGGTACGCCAACCACTGTCCGTCCGGCGACCAGGCCACCGAGATGACCTCCTGATGGGCGGGCGACACCTGCCGGGGGGTTCGATCGGCGGTGTCGCCGGCCGCGTTCAGGTGTGCGACCTCCAGCCGCGGCAGCCCGGACCGGTCGGTGACGTACGCGATCCGGTGGCCGTCCGGCGACAGCGACGGACACCAGGCGCCGACGACACCGGCGATCTCGCTGATCGCTTCGTCGAGCTGCAGGAGTCAGCGCTGACGGCATGGATGACGGGGAGTCGGGGTGAGCATCGGACGGAGGCCACCGCGCACCTGCGCGTCAGCCGATCCCATGACGCTGCAACCACATCTCCAACAGGCCCAGTTGCCAGAGCTGATTGGAACCCAGCGTGGTCCGGTTCTTGTTCGGGTCGGCCAGCAGCTTCTGCACGTACTCCGGCTGGAACAGGTCGCGGTTCTTGGCCGCGGGCGCGGACAGCGCGTCCCGCACCCGTTCCAGGTACAGACCCTCCAGGTTGATGATCGCCGGCACCGGGAAGCTGCCCTTCTTGCGGTCGATCACCGCCGCCGGCAAGACCTTTCGGGACGCCTCCTTCAGCACACCCTTCCCGTTGTGGGCGAGCTTCAGTTCCGGCGGGCATGGCGGCCGCCAGCTCGGCGAACTCGTGGTCGAGGAACGGGGTCCGCGCCTCCAGGCCCCAGGCCATCGTCATGTTGTCGACCCGCTTGACCGGGTCGTCGACCAGCATGATCTGCGAATCCAGCCGCAGCACCTTGTCCAGTGCCTCGGTGGCGCCGGGGCGGTCCAGATGGGCGCGGACGAAATCCCGGCTGGGATCGTCCGGGGTCATCCACTGCGGCTGCAGGATCTCGCCGAGCGTCTGGTGGTTCCGGTCGAAGAAGTGCGCCGAGTACACCTCGAGCGCCCGCTCCGGGGAGATGTCCGGCCAGCGGCGGGTACCAGTCGTAGCCGGCCAGCAGTTCGTCGGCGCCCTGCCCGGACTGCACCACCGTGACGTGCTCCGAGACGGCCTTGGACAGCAGGTAGAACGCGATGCAGTCGTGGCTGACCATCGGTTCGCTCATCGCCTCGACCGCACCGTCAAGGCCGTCCAGCACGGTGCTCGACGGCATCATCAGCTGGTGGTGGTCGGTGTCGAACTCCTTGGCGATCAGGTCGGAGAACTCGAATTCGTCACCCTCCCGGTCGCCGACCCGCTCGAAGCCGATGCTGAACGTCTGCAGCCCGTGCTGCCCGGCGTCGGCCAGCAGCGCCACGATCACGCTGGAGTCGATGCCGCCGGAGAGCAGCACGCCGACCGGCACGTCGGCGACCATCCGCCGGACCACCGCACGTTCCAGCGTCTCCAGGGTCAGATCCTGCCAGTCCGATTCTCGGACAGACCGGCGTACTTCTGCTGCCGGGCGTGCTCCGGCGACCAGTAGGTCAGGTCGGCGAACCGGCCGTCCGGCTCGACGGTCCGGACCGTCGCCGGCGGCAGCTTGCGGATGCCGGTCAGGATGGTCAGCGGCGCCGGCACCACCGCGTGGAACGTCATGTAGTGGTTCAGCGCGATCGGGTCGATCGAGGTGTCGACGTCACCGCCGGCCAGCAGGGCCGGCAGCGACGACGCGAACCGCAACCGGTGCGCGGTCTGCGAGAGGTACAGCGGCTTGATGCCCAGCCGGTCCCGGGCCAGGATCAGCCGGCCGGTGTCCTGCTCCAGGATGGCGAAGGCGAACATCCCGAAGAAGTGATCGACGCAGTGCACCCCCCACCGGTGGTAGGCCTTGGCGATGACCTCGGTGTCGGAGCTGGAGAAGAAGCGTGTAGCCGTGGCCCTGCAGTTCCTCGCGCAGTTGCTTGTAGTTGTAGATGCAGCCGTTGAACACCGTGACCAGCCGCAACGCGGCGTCCACCATGGGCTGCGCGCCGGTCGGGGACAGGTCGATGATCGCCAGCCGGCGGTGCGCCAGTGCCACCGGGCCGTCGTGCCACAGCCCGTGCCCGTCCGGGCCCGCGGCTCCATCACCGCCGAGATGCAGGCCACCGCGTCCACGTCGGCAGAGCCACCGTCGAACCGGATCTCACCGCTCACTCCGCACACGAGGTCCCCTAAGGTCGTGGTTTGGCCGCGCGCGACCCGTCGATCCACCGAAGCTACACGCCGAATGTTTCGCCAATGACGCCTGCATCGGGCGTGGTCAGCGTCCCTCGGGGTCGGCCTCGCCCGCGCCGAACTGCGGGAGCGCTCCGGTGCTGACCAATTCCTCGGCGACCACCGCGAGCTTCATGTTGTGATCCTGGGAGTAGCGGCGCAGCACCGCGAACGCGCTGGACGGCGTCAGGCCGTACCGCTCGATCAGAATGCCCTGGGCCTGGCCGATCAGGTTGCGGGAGTCGATGGCCTGCCAGAGGTTCTTCTCGGCCCTGGCGTAGGCGAGCACCACCGAAGCGTGCGCCGCGATCACCCGGCCCGGCCTCGATGTCGCTGGAGTCGAACTCGCGGCGGCCGCAGGGAGTACAGGTTCAGCGAACCGAGAGCGGTGTCGGTGAACAGGTGCAGCGAGAGCATGCTGCTGACACCGAGTTCGGCGGCCCGGGGCGCCCAATGCGGCCAGCGGCCGTCAGCGACGATGTCGCGGGATGGTGAAATGGCCCTCGACCCAGACCGCGTCCAGGCAGGGTCCCTCATGCAGTTCGTACTGCAGCTTGTCGGCCTGCTCGATCAGCGGATCGGACGCCGCCACCGTGCTCAGCTTCTTGGCCTTTTCCAGCATGGTGATCGACGCCGATCGCAGGGACCGCTGTCGACGGCCATGTCGATGACGGCGGAGAGCGATTCTCGTGACGTCTTGCGTGACGCCGCCTCGCGCACCGCCTCGGCCAGCGCGGCCGCCGACAGGCCCGAACCCCGGGCTGTTCGATGTCGTCATGGGAATGGCTCCTGCCTGCAGGGCCGATGGTTTCGACGTTTCATCGGTGATCGCGCGACTTTCGTCCGCACTGTTCCCCGGCGCCGACGTCAGCGGTCAGCACCGCGGACGCAAAAGGGCCACCGACGGAGAGTTCCCGTCGGTGGCCCCTTGCCGAGCGAAGATCAGGCGGCCGGCGGGGTGAGCACCGTGTCGATCAGGTAGACGGTGGCGTTCTTGGTCTTGACGCCGCCGCAGATCACGGTCGCGTCGTTGACCTTCAGGTTGTCACCGGATCCGGTGACCGTCAGGGTGCCACCCTCGACGGTGGCGTGGGTGCCGACGATCTCGCTCGGCGACAGCTGGCCGGAGACCACGTGGTAGGTCAGGATCTTGCTGAGCAGCGCCGAATCGGTGGTCAGGGTGGTCATGGTGGCCGGCGTCGATCTTGGCGAACGCCGAATCGACCGGCGCGAAGACGGTGAACTCGCCGTTGTTCAGGGTGTTGACCAGGTTGACCCCGGGGTTGACCTTGCCGGAGACGGCCGCCACCAGGGTGGTCAGCAGCGGGTTGTTCGAGGCCGCGGTGGCGACCGGGTCGTGCGCCATGCCCTCGACCGAGCCGGCGCCGGACGGGCACCTGCGGCGGCGTAGTCGGCGCAGCCGGCGCCGACCAGGGCGGCCGGGGCGGCCATGGCGCCGGAGCTCATGGCATCGGAGGACATTGCGCCTGACGACATGCTCCGGACGTCATGGCGCCTGAGGTCATGGCCTCTGACGTCATGGCTTCCGAGGTCGCGGCGGCCGACGTGGACGCCGCGGCAGCGGAGGTGCTGCTGGTGGCGGTGGTGGAGCTGGACCCGCAGGCTGCCAGCGTGAGAGCCAGGGCGGCTCCGGCAACCAGGGTGAGGGCGCGCTTCATCAACATGAGTGTTGCTCCTTGGGGATATCGGCGCCGAGAGTCGGCGCCGAAGATGGTGAGCGGAATGCTCATGGGGATTTGCAATGCACCAAAGGCTTTGCGGCGGTGCAGGTTTGCTGCTGTTACTACCGTGGTACCCCGGCCGGTGGATGCACCCGGGGCGGAATTACTCGAAAGAGTTCGACGAAATTGGCTGTCGTCGGGCGGTCAGGCGGTGACTGTCACGGAACGGGAATCCCATCCCGTCGCTCCGTCCGGCATCACCCCCTGGATCTGCTCGGTCTGCACCGTTCCGGTGCCGTCGATGGCGCGACACCGGATGGTGTGCTGCCCGGAATCAGTGGCGTCCCACTGGTAAACCCATTGCCGCCAGGTGTCGGTGCTGACCTCGCCGGAGAGGGTCGCGTCCTGCCCACTCGCCGTCGTCGATCTGCACCTGGACCCCGCTGATCCCGCGGTGCTGCGCCCAGGCCACGCCGGCCACGGCGACGGTGCCCTTGGAGACCTGCGCGAAGCCCTTCGGGCACATCGATCCGGGATGCGGTCTTGATCGGCGCCTGCGCCGACCAGCCGCGGGACGGTCCAGTACGCGGTCTCCTCGGCGAAGGTGGTCACCTTCAGGTCGACCACCCACTTGGTCGCCGAGACGTAGCCGTAGAGGCCGGGGACCACCTGCCGCACCGGGAAACCGTGTTCGACCGGCAACGGCTCGCCGTTCATGGCGAAGGCGAACAACGCGTCCCGATCGTCGGTGAGCGCCGCCAGCGGGGTGGTGACGGTGAAGCCGTCGACGCTGGTGGACAGCACACAGTCGGCGCCGCTCTGCGGTCCGGCCTGCTTCAGCACGTCGGCGATCCGGACGCCCTGCCAGCGGGCGTTGCCGGCCAGGTCGCCGCCGACCTCGTTCGAGACGCAGGTCAGGGTGATCATCCGCTCGATCGACGGCATGGCGATCAGGTCGGCGTAGCTGAGGGTGATCTCCTTGTCGACCGCGCCGTGGATGTGCAGCTGCCAGTCGTCGCTGGTCAGCCGCGGTACCACGAATGCGGTGTCGACCCGGTAGAAGTCGGCGTTGGCGGTGACGAACGGGGTGATGCCGTCGACGTTCAGCGCGACGTCGCCGACCGTGCTGGGTATCCGTCGGGGCGGGCAGCGCGACGCCGGCCCGGCTGGCCGCGACATCGCCGGCGCTGGGAATCCACTTGGCCAGCGCGCCGGCGGCCACCGCGACCAGGGCGCCGATGCCGGCGATCTTGAAGAACTGCCGCCGATCGACGTCGCGTCCGGACGCGGCGCTGGCGCGGCCCATCGGGTGGGCTGCGCCGGTGCGCGCGGCCTTCGGGTTCTCCGGATCTGGTCGCTCAGCGGCCTGCGTCGGGTCGGGCTGGTCAGCGATTCGTGACGGTGCCGGGGTGTACTTCCGCGGCGCGGCCGGTGGGGCGACCTGCCGACGGAACACCGTGACCAGGAAATAGACGCCGACCACGCCGCCCAGCAGGATCGGGACGAGATCGGCGATCGCCGGCCCCGGTGCGGCTGAGGATCGCGCCGGCGGTGACCAGGATCAGCACCACGGTGATGATCACCGCCGGCCCGGGGATTGCTGCGCCCGACGATGCCGATGACGATGGCCACCAGGAACAGGGTGATGCCCATGCCGGCGGTGAGCGCGGTCTTGTCGTTCTCGCCGAAGGTCTGGATGGCGAATTCCTTCAGCCACTCCGGGGTGAACTGGATGAAGGTCTGGCCGAGCGAATTCAGCGGTGATGCCGGGGTGGTGAAGATGCCGATCCACTCGCCGAAGGCCGCCAGCAGCTCGGCGATCCCGATCGCCAGGCCCATCGCGACGACCCCGACCAGCCCGGCCGCGGCGACACTCGGCCGCCAGGGCTGCGGGCCCTGCGGGTGGCTGGTGTCGGCCTTGGTGTCGGGCCGCTCGCTCGTGGTCATGCCCTGGATTCGGGCTTGCTCGGCCTCCGGATGGGCCGATCGGGGAGAAATCTTCTGGGAGCGTCGCTGCGTTGGCTCGGTCACCTCTCCATCGTCCGCCGCCAGGCGGCAACTGTGTTCCGGTGTCACCGTTCTGTAAGGAGTGCGTGGCGACGCCCGGCCCCGTCCGTGACCATGGATGCTGAACCTCCGGGCGAATCACCCTTACGTTGTGCGAGACATCGGGCCATCCGATGTGCGGGCGGTCTCGAACTACCGTCGATGCCACCCGCCCGCCGACCGTTGTCGCTGGGCCGAAAGGATGAACCGATGCCTCCCCCGGAATCGTCAGGTCCGGTGCCGCCCCAGTCGGGTGCCCGCCGGTCGCTGTCCGCCGTTCCCGATCCACCGCCCGATCTGACGCGCGGCACCGACGAACGGGGTCCGGAGGAACTGCTCCGGCTGACCGCACTTGGCCGGGAAGACGCGTTCGAGCGGCTGTACGACACCTTCGGTGCCCGGGTGTTCGGTCTGGCCAGGCGGATCGTTCGGGACCCGAGCCAGGCGGAGGAGGTCGCGCAGGAGGTGTTCCTCGAGATCTGGCGAAGGTCCAGCCGTTTCGATGCCCGCAAGGGTTCTGCCACATCATGGATCATGACGTTGACGCACGCGCGCTCGGTGGACCGGGTTCGCTCGGCGCAAGCGTCCACCGACCGAGAGCAGAAGGTGGCGCACGCATCCACCGAGCGCGAGGTCGACAGTGTGGTCGAGGCCGTCGAGGCGTCCTTCGAGCGCAAGGCCGTGCAGCGGTGCCTCGGCACCCTGACCGAACTCCAGCGCGAGTCGATCACGCTCGCCTACTACAGCGGATACACCTACCGGGAGGTGGCGGAATTGTTGACCGCTCCCTTGCCGACCATCAAGACGCGCCTCCGGGACGGGCTCATCCGGCTGCGCGACTGTTTGGGGGTGGCGACGTGACAACGCCCGACATGCATCTGGACACCGGCGCGATGGCGCTGAGTGCGTTGCCCGATGACGAGCGGGCCGAGGTAGAGGCGCACCTGGCCACCTGCGATTCCTGCCCGGCCGAGCTGGCCGGCTTCCTGGAGACCGTGGCGCTGCTGGGCTCGGTCGCTGCCGAAGCGCCGCCCGCGTCACTGCGCCGCGCCGTCATGGCCCGGATTGCCGTGACCCCGCAGCTCCCACCATTGCCGGCGCCCGATGCCGAACCGGCGGCAGCCCCAAGCCCGCCAACGCCACCGGCAGGGCCGAGGCACGCGGCGGACAACGTCGTGCCACTGCGCCGCCCGTGGTACCGCCGCCCGGCCGCGCTGGTGGCCGCCGCGATCGCCGCGGTGGTGATCGGCGGCGGGACGGTCGCCGTCATCAACCAGGTGAACAGCCAGAATCAGCAGTTCGCAACTCCCGAACAGTGCGTCGCGCAGGCGGCCGACAAGCAGGAGCTGTCCCCGGAGCTGGGGTCGGGCAGTGCGGTCTACGCGCCGTCCTGTGCCGCCGTCACGCTCGACGTGACGGGACTGCCGGACCTGCCGACCGACCAGACCTACCAGCTGTGGGCCATCGCCGGCGACACCCCACCGCGGTCGCTCGGGGTGCTGGACCGAGCCTCGACCGGCCAACCGCAGCTGGTGACGAAGACCACCGTCGCGGGCGAGACCGTGGTGGCGATCACCGCGGAACCGGCGGGCGGATCGACGGCACCGACGTTGCCGATCATCTGGAAGACCACGCTGGACTCCTGACGGCGAAAGTGCGGTCGCGGAGCCGCGTCCCGGGTTGGTGGTTTGCTGCCAGCGCGCGGCGCGGCTCCTTGTGTCCCAAGATCTGAGGGGTACCGACTCGCCGCGTCGACCGAAGGGGCACCTGCGATGGTCATCAGGGCCCTGGGGCTGCGGCTCGCGAGATGAACACGTGGGCACTGGTTGTCGGGTGTGGTTCCTACCCGCGGGTGCCCGGCGCATCAGCGTACGGGCCGGTTGACGATGCTCTTGCCGTTCGCAGCTGGCTGCTCGCCGACGGCGGCGTACCGCCGCATCAGTTGCGCCTGCTGCTCAGCACGCCGGACGGCGGAGCCCCCGTGCCGCAGGCGGTTTCGGTCGACGGCCGCGCAGATCTGGCGAGCCTGACGGCGACGGTCGAAGAGTTGGTCACGCAGCTGACGGCAGACCGGCTGTACGTTTTCTTCGCCGGCCACGGGTGCCCGACCGACCCGGACAATCCGTACTTCTCCCAGGATGCCGTCGTGCTGGCGGACTTCGATCCCGATCACCCGCAGGTCGCGTCGATCGCGGTTCGGGAGTTGATCACCCAGTTGGCTCAGAGCGATGTCCGTGAGGTCGTCGTCATCCTGGATGCCGCCCGTGGCTTCCCGTTTGACCGGTCCATCGCGGTGGACGGGTTCGGCATCGGGTGGCACGGCAAGCGTCGCTCCGGTGCGGTGGTGCAGTTTCTGATTCAGGCGACCTCGACGGCGGACGGATCGCTCACCGCGACACTGCTCGAAGGTTTGGCGGGCAAGGCTGCGGTGGCAGAACCCGATGACGCGGTGCCCGATGCTGCGGTCTCCGATGCTGCTGGGCCCGATGACCGGCCGCAGGCAGTCGTGCGATGGTCGTCGTTGGTGGAGTACCTCCGTTCCGAGTTACCGCGGCATCCTCCACAGACCAGCGGTCAGGACACCAGCCTGGTGCTGGCCCGACCCGCTGGGCACAACCGGCCCGTCAGCCGGGCGGCCGACCCCGTCACCCGCAGCCGGGGGCCGGTAGCGGCGGAACGGCTGGGGGCGTTCGAGTTCCGCTCGACCGACCCGAACGCCATGCTGACCATCGAAGATCACTCCGGAAGACGCCTGGCGGTCGGTGTCGGGTCCATCGAGGGACACCTCCCGGCCGGGTCGCATGTCGGGGTGTTGGTGGATCCGGTCGGTGTCGATCCGCGGGTCACGTTCGAGCTGAACGAGGGCGGCACCTGCGTCGTCGTGCTGGACCCCACCGAGCAGGTGGACGGGTTCCGGATCACCGGCGAGCCGGCGCTGCGATGGTCGTCCGCCGCTGCTCAGCTCGCGGCCGCGACCGCGTCGATCTGGTCGCCAGGGCACCGGTCCTTCCTGCTGGTCGGGTGGAGCGGCGCGGTGGGGACGGCGCACAACCACCAGGGCAATGGCTGGGATTGGGTCGACTCCGTGCTGCCGCTGGGATCCGAACTCGGTGCCCTGGCCGGGCCCGACGGAGGCTGGTGGAAGGCTTTCCCGATATCCGGTCCGTGGTGCGCCCTGCGGGTGGGCAACCGCCGGATCACGGTGCCGATCGCTCCGGACTCCGTTTCGGCCGTTGCGATCACGTCCAGCCAGACGTCGATCGCGCTGTTCGACACCACCCACCCCGGTCCCGCGCAGATCGCCGCACAGGACCGGGTCCAGCAATATTTGGCGGCCGGTCGGCTCGGTGCCGCGGACCTGACGTCCCGATTGGCTGTCGAGGCCGACCGACGGTGGCCGTGGGCCGCCACAGCGGCTGTTCGTCGGCTGATCGACGGCGCTCGCCGGGCCAGGGACGAAGGCGCGCTCCCGGCCGCCGAGGCCACCCCGGCCCCTTCGACCTCGCAGCGCGTCGGTGACCCGCCGCACCAGTTCGTCGCGCAGGTTCCGCCGAGCACTCGGCACCAGCTCGTCGGGCGCGGTCCCTGGGCCGTCTGGCTCGACTGGGCTTAGCGCTCGACTGGGCCCAGCAAAGTGTCGGATTGCGCCTGACGACTTGTTGCCGACGACTGGTCGGCTCGTGTCAGGATGAGTCGCATGTCCAACATCCAGGCGCCTCCGGCGCGCGGTGGGCTCAGCCACCGGATCGTTCGGATGACCGGGCGGGACCCGAATGAATCGCACCGTGCGGCCACCCCGCTCGAGTTGTTGTTCGACCTGACCTTCGTGGTGGCCTTCGGCCAGGCGGGCGAGCAGATGGCCCACCTCCTCGCCGAGGGCCACGTCTGGGCGGCTATCGGCGGCTTTACGTTCGCGATGTTCGCCATCTGCTGGGCCTGGATCAACTTCACCTGGTTCGCGTCGGCCTACGACACGGACGACTGGTTCTTCCGGATCGCCACCATGGTCGAGATGGTGGGGGTCATCATCCTGGCGCTCGGCCTGCCGACGATGTTCCACGCCGTCGACAGCGGCGAAGGAACCGGCAACGGGGTCATCGTGGCCGGCTACGTCGTGATGCGGTTGGCGATGATCGCGCTCTGGCTGCGGGTGGCCAAGCAGGACAAACTCCGTCGGCGCTCGGCGTTGACCTACGCCGTGGTGGTGTTCGTCGCGCAGGTCTACTGGGTCGCGGTTGCCGTGGTCAACCCACCGCCGAACGTCGCGAGTGTGATCGTCATCGGGGTCGGTGTGGTCATCGAAGCCGGCGGTGTCTACCTGGCGGAACGGAAGACCAGCGGGACACCCTGGCACGCCGACCACCTCGCCGAGCGGTACGGCCTGCTCACGATCATCACCCTCGGCGAGACGTTGTTCGGTACCGTCGCCGCCGTCTCGGCGATCATCCAGGCGCAGGGCTGGAGCACCGAGGCCGTCGTGGTGCTGACCGCCGGGGTGGGGCTGAGCTTTGCTCTGTGGTGGAACTACTTCGTGCTGCCGTCCGGCCCGATCCTGCACCGACATCGAGGCCGGGTGTGGTGGTGGAGCTACGGGCACCTGCTGATCTTCTCCGCGATCGTGGCCATCGGGGCCGGCATCCATGTGGCCGCCTACGTGGTCGACGGCACCGCGCACGTCGGAACCCTCGGTGCGGTCCTGTCGGTGGCCATCCCCGTACTGGTCTTCTTCATCGCATTGCTCGCGATCTACGCCTACATGGTGCACGCGGTGGATGCCTTCCATTTCGCGCTGGTCGCCGGGGTGGTCGCCCTGCTCGCGGCGGCCGTGACCGTCGCCGCCTTGGGCGGGTCGCTCGGGATCTGCCTGATCCTGGTGACCCTGTCCCCGATCGTCGTTGTTGTCGGCTACGAGACCATCGGCCACCGGCATGAGGCAGCGGTGCTGGAGCGGGCGCTCAGTGGCCCGACTCCACGATGACCATGGCGGCCAGCATCAGCCCACCACCGACCGCCATCCGCCAGGTCAACGTCTCGCCCAGGAACAAGATCGAGAACAAGGCGGCCCAGGCCGGCTCGGTGGCCATGGTGATCGCCGCCCGGGACGGGGCGAGATGCGCCTGTGCCCAGGATTGGACGATCATCGCGACCGCGCCGGAAACCACCGCCATGTAGCCGATCGCGGCCCAGTCGAACCCGGTACTCGGCAAGCTCACGCCACCCTCGACGACCAACGCGGCCAGCACGCTGACCAGCGCCGTCACGGCCAGCTGCACGGTTGCCATGCCGAGCGCCGCCTTGGCGTCGGCCCAGGCGCTGAGCCCGACGATGTGCAGTGCGTAGATCACCGCCGACGCCAGGGTGATCGCCTCGCCGAAACCGATCGACAGCCCGTTGAGCCCGAGAATGGCCAGGCCGACGGTCGCGATCCCGGCGCCCAGCCAGACCCGGCCGCCGATCGCGGTGCGCAGCAGCAGGGCCGCGCACAGCGGCGTCAGCACCACGTACATGCCGGTGATGAAGCCGGAGATGCTGGCCGGGCGTGTACTGCAGCCCGATGGTCTGCAGGATCTGCGCGACGCCATAGGCAAGACCCAGCAGCAGGCCGGTGGTCAGCGCCCGGCGGGAGAGCCGGCGCAGCGCCGGGAAGAACACGATGATCATCAGCAACGCGGCAATGCTGAACCGCACGGCCAGGAAGTTCAGCGCGCTCATCCGGTCCAGCAGCGCCTTGGTCAGCGGAAAGCTCGACCCCCAGGCCGCGGCCACCGCCAGCAGTCCGAAGAGCGCCCACCCGGTGGCCCGGCTGTTCGGCGTGAACGGCGGCGTCTGCACGGCGTTGATCCTGCCGGATCGGCGATACTCCTTTCAGAGATCGCCGGCCACCCCGAGGCGTTCGGGCCAGAACAGGCCCGATGACGCCCGTGCAACCATCCGCCCGACGCCGCCCGTCTACCCGATGCAGCAGGAGGGTTCGTGGATCCGGAGGAGGAGGCGCGGTTCTCCGTGTACGTCACCGCTCGGCGTGATCAGGTGCGGCGCACCGCGTACCTGATGTGCGGGGATTGGCACCGCGCCGACGACCTCACCCAGATCGCGTTCGTCAAGCTGTACGGAGCCTGGTCCCAGATCCGTGACTACGGAGCGTTGGACGCCTTCGTCCGGCGCTGCCTGATGCGGGCCACGGTCGACGAGTCGCGCCGACCGTGGCGGCGGGAACACGCGACGGCCGAACTCCCGGAGGTGGCAGACATTTCCCCGGTCGCCGGCGACATCGCGTCGGGGGTGGTGGACCGGGAGATCGTCCGGCTGGCGTTGGAGCAGGTACCGGCGGGACAGCGCGCGGTCCTGGTGCTGCGGTACTACGAGGGGTTGGACGTGGCGGCCACGGCCGCCGCGCTGGAATGTTCGGAGGGCAACGTGAAGTCGCAGACCGCGCGGGGTCTTGCGGCGTTGAAGGCGGCCCTTGCCCGCCAGAGCACCACGCCGGGTGGGTCGTCGTGACCGAGCCGGACCCGCAGCGCGAGCAGATCAGCCGGATGCTCACCAACCTGGCGAACGACCCCTCCGCGCCGCCGAGCACCGTCGACGCGCTGTCGGTGATCAGGGCGGCGAGGGCGGCGGCGGGCGCGGCGCCGGAGGAACATCCGGCAGGTAGCGACGAGCCCGCCGAGTCATCGAACGCCGTGCCGGAGACGGACGAGCCGATGGCGGACAACATCCGGCAATTTCGTCCCCGACGGCGGCGAACCGCGGTGATTGCGCTGGTGGCGGCAGCGTCGCTGGCCGCGATCGCGGCGTTGGTCGTTCCGCTGAGCCTGTCCGGTGGGTCATCGACCAGCACATCGGCGGACGCCGGTCGGGCCGTTGCCGAGTCGGCCGCCGGACGCACCAGTGCCGGCCCAGGACCAGCCCAAGGTCGGCGGCAGCCGCCGGCGGTCCCGGGGATCAGTTCAGCGCCGGCGGCCGGCGCGCCGGCCGCCGGAACCGCGGCGGCCGGTTCGGCGCCGGTGGCCGGTTCCGCTGAGAACGTGCCGGCGGACGGGTTCACGGTGGCCGCCGAGTGCTGGCCGGCACTGAGTCGAACCGGTTGCGGCGGCGCTGGGCGCCGCGCTGCCGTCCGGCGCGTTCGGCGAACCGCAGCCGTTGATCGGCGACTGCGCCGCGGCGCCGGTGGGCGGCGCCCTGTTGCTCGGCAACAGCCCAGTCGTCGACGACGCCGCCACGGTGCCCGCGGATTCGGCCGCGAACACCGACACCGCGCTGGTGGTGCGGATTACCCGCGCCGACCCGGGTGCATGTCTCGTGGCGGATTCCCCAACCGGGATTCGGTGCGCCCCTGGGCAGGATGGAACCTACCTCGCCACTGACGACCCCGGAGGCCCAATGGCGTTCGCCTACGGCAACGGCTACGAGGTCGCGATCGGCGGATCCCCCGACACCGGCGCCGCGACGGGGCTCTCCGCCGACCAGCTGGCGGTGGCTGCCCGGGCGGTCCTCGGCGCGCTCGGCTAGCGTCAGCTCCCTGAGCACGACACCGTCACCGTAGGGAGCAATCCGTGACCGCCCTGGCGAACTGGTCGGGCAACTACACCTACCGCGCGCCCCGCATCCACCACCCGGGCTCGATCGCGCAGGTGCAGGACATCGTGGCCGGGTCGGCCCGGGTGAAGGCACTGGGGAGCCGGCACTGCTTCAACGACATCGCCGACACGGCGGGCGACCTGATCGACCTCACCGGGTTGCCCGCCGATCTCGAGGTGATCGGCGACGGCACCGTCACGGTCACCGCCGGAACCAGCTACGGACGGTTGGCAACGGCACTGCAGGAGCACTCGCTCGCGCTGCCCAATCTGGCCTCGCTGCCACACATCAGCATCGCGGGCGCGGTGGCGACCGGAACCCACGGTTCCGGGGTCGCCAACCGGGGACTCGGCGCGTCGGTGTCCGGTATCGAGTTGATTCGCGGGGACGGCGAGTTGGTCACCCTGCGCCGCGGTCGCGACGAGGAATTCTCCGGCGCCGTGGTCAGTCTCGGCGCCCTTGGCATCCTCACCCGGGTCACGCTGGAGGTCGAGCCCGCCTTCGAGGTGCGGCAGGACGTCTTCGAGGACCTGCCGTGGAGCGAATTGGAGGCGCACTTCGACGACATCGTGGCCAGTGCCTACAGCGTCAGCCTGTTCAGCAACCTGCAGGGACCCGCGGTTTCCCAGGTCTGGTGCAAGAGCCGGCTCACGCCCGACGTGGACTCCGCGGTGTTCGATGCCGACGGCCGGGTTCGGTCGTCGTTCTACGGTGCGACGCCGGCGACCATTGCCAGGCACCCGCTGCCGGGCCTGACCGGCGACGTCTGCACGGCACAGCTCGGCGTTCCCGGGCCGTGGTTCGAACGGTTGCCGCACTTCCAGTTGGCGTTCACCCCGAGCAACGGCGAGGAATTGCAGACCGAGTACCTGGTGTCACGGGATCGAGCGCTCGACGTGCTGGCCATCCTCCGCGGGCTCGCGCCCCGCATCGCGCCGTTGCTGCAGGTCAGCGAGATCCGCACGGTGGCGGCCGACGACCTCTGGCTGAGCCCGGCGTACCAGCGGGACAGCGTCGCGTTCCACTTCACCTGGGTCCGTGACCAGCCTGCCGTGCAGCGCCTGCTGGCCGAGATCGAGTCCGCGATCGCCGGATGCCTGCCGCGCCCGCATTGGGGCAAGCTGTTCGCCGCGGACGCACCGGCCCTGGCCGCGGTGTACGACCGGCTGCCCGATTTCCGCCGGCTCGCGGAGCGCATCGATCCGGCGGGCGTGCTGCGGAATGCCTACCTGGACCGGTACATCCTCGCCGATGAGGCGCGGGCGGGTTGATCGATTCGCCACTGCTGCACCTTTGTATGCCAAACGAACGTGCAACTTCGGCGAATCGACGGTCTGATCGACCTACCCACCAGGGGCGTGCCCGATCGCGAGGTATCCAGCGCCGGACGCGATTTGCTGCACCCGCAGGTCGGGCACGTACTCGGCGAGCAGTCGCCACGGTTTGTCGAAACCGGTGAAGTCGGTGATGAACGGTGCGTGCAGATCGGCGACCAGTTGCCGAAACGACCAGAGCCACGGCGCCGGCCATTTGCCGCCGATGGCGCCGACCGCGGCGCCCGGACGCAGGTGCTCGAAGACGTTGCGCAACGCCGCCGGCGATTGCATGACGTCATGCACCGCACAGAAGATGGCGGCGTCCGCGGTGACGTCGATGACGGCCTCGGCCAACGGTGCAGAGAGCAGGCGGACGTTCTGCCATCCGCGCCGGGCGACCCGGGCGCTGGCGATCGCGAGCATCTGGGCGGATTCGTCGATGCCGACGACAGACCCCGTGCGGCCGACCTTGTCGCGCAGCAACGGCAGGCACAGTCCCGTGCCGCAGCCGACGTCCAGCACGGTGTCCCCCGGTTGAGTGGGCAACCGGGTGATCAGCAGTTCGCGCCAGAGCTGGAACTGCCGGGTCCGCCGGTCGTACCCGCGGGCCTCGCTGCGGTAGGCCTCCGGCGCCGGTGGTTGGCCTTGGGAGACGGGGATTCTCGGTGCGGCCATGGGTGCGGCCGGACCTGCGGTGCTGGGTGCGGTGCGTCGTTCGGCGGTCGCCATGGGCCCTTCTCCGGGGTCGATGGTGACGATCAGCTGCGTGTCCACGCTGTCACGGGTTGTGTCGTCACGCTGGAATCGTCGCGCTTGTCACATGCCGGGGAGAAGAACCTGGCGGTGAGAATCGTCTCGCGGCGTCGCGGCCTGCTCGGCGTCGACTCCGATCCCAGGATTGGCTGTCTTGGTCAGCATCTAGAGGCTACCGCACCCATATGGCTCGGCCAAGGGGCCGCCAAACCTTCCTGTAGTGACGACACCTGCACCTACAGCGGGCGCCCGGTGCAGCGCCGGCCCCGATGCGGCTCGGGTCATGGGAGGTTCGTCCCGCTCACGACCTCTTCGGCAACTTCGAGCAGAGCCCGCCCGTCCACGGCGGCGCGCCGCAGCAGCTCGGCGTCGGCCTGGGCCGGAGCGAGACCGCCGGAGATCAGCACGCCGATCGCCCGGTTGATCACCGTGACGTTGTCCAGCCCACTGATCCCGGCCGGCCGGATTGGTTCGGCCCGCGGAACGACGCAGTCCTGCATGTGCTGCCCGCCCGGATGGAGAACCAGCGCGAGTGCGACGAACGAACCCGGCCGCCGCGCGTAACACACCAGGGTGCCAGCGGGGTCGGCGCTCGGCTGGGTGGCCAGCGGGAATTCGATCCATGCTCCCGCGGCGAGCGCCAGGTCGGCGTCCACGGTGGTCAACGTGACGGTCCCGTGGTCCAGCTGCAGCGTCAGTGTGAGTCCCAGGTACGACGGCACCGCGGCGGTGAGATCGTCGGACAGCACATCCAGTATTGCCTTGAGGTCGGTGCCTGGGTCGTCGAGTGTGATCGTGAGATCGCCGAGCTGTTCGGTCAGAAAGCCGGATGGGTCCGTCATTCGAAGCTTCGAGGCGTCCCGATCGCCGTTCCTGCTCCCGGAGCCGAGTCGCGCGGATCGCGAAACTCGCAACGCTCACGCAAGAATGCGGGTCGGGACCCGAATCGCTCGTGACCGCCGCTCAAACCATACGCCGCGATTCCCCGCCGCGCGGTCTGTCCCGCCGAAAAACAATGGTGCGCACCGGAAACGAAACCCATGGGAGGTCAGCTGACCAGCAGCGCGACCGTCAGCGCGACGATCACCGCGCTGGAGACCAGGCCGGTCACCAGAACGCCCGTCCGCCCGGTGAGTACCCGGCCGAGCGCCACCCCACCGGCGACCAGCACCAGTTGCCAGCTCGCGGACGCGCAGAACGCCGCGATCACGAAAATCGCCGACTCGGCCGGCCCGCCAAGGCCGTTCGCCCGGCTACCGAGCACCAGTGCGCTGAAATACAGCACCGTCACCGGATTCAGCAGGGTGATGCCGAGCAGCGAGAGGTACGCGCGTGACGCGGTCACCACCGTGCCCGTTGTCCCGGCGAGTGCGCCGGATCGATGGTCCGCGATGGCGGTCCAGGCGATCCGAACGGCCAGTACCAGCAGCACCACGGCGGACGCCCAGCGCAGCGGTTCGGCGACCCGGGAGATCACGCCCGGTGAGCGCGGCGCCGCCGATCACCGCGATCAGGGCGTAGATGCCGTCGGCGCTGGCCACCCCGAGAGCGCCGGCGGCGCCCACCCGGGCGGACGTCCGAGCGGTGAGACTGACCAGGTAGGTGGCCACCGCTCCCACCGGCATGGCGATGCCGTAGCCGGCGAGCAGTCCGGCCAGCAGCGCCCCGGTCATGCCCGTCATGGTGGCCGACCGGTGCCCGCGGCGGCAACCCTGATTCCGGCCGCCGGAGGGTTCCGGCGGCCGGATCCTCGGCGCGATTTCTCGGGCGAGCGCGTCGGCTGGGACAATCGCCCGGTGAGCAAACGTGCGGTCGAGAACGTGCTGGCCCAGCGGTACGCGTCCCCGGAGATGGTGGCCATCTGGTCGCCCGAGGACAAGATCATCGCCGAACGACGGTTGTGGCTCGCGGTGCTCCGGGCGCAGCGGGACCTCGGGGTGGACGTCCCGGACGGCGCGCTGGAGGACTATGAGGCCGTCATCGATCGGGTCGACCTGGCCTCGATCGCGGCCCGCGAGCGGGTCACCCGGCACGACGTCAAGGCCCGGATCGAGGAATTCAACGCGCTGGCCGGGCATCAGCAGGTGCACAAGGGGATGACCAGCCGCGATCTGACCGAGAACATCGAACAGACCCAGATCCTGGCGTCGCTGCGGCTGATCCGGGATCGCTGTGTTGCCGTGCTGGACCGGCTGGGCCGCCGTGCGGCGGAGTTCTCCGCACCTGGTGATGGCCGGCCGCTCGCACAACGTGCCGGCCCAGGCGACCACCCTCGGCAAGCGGTTCGCCTCGGCCGCGCAGGAGATTCTGCAGGCCTATCAACGGCTTTCGGATCTGCTGGCGCGGTACCCGATGCGCGGCATCAAGGGCCCGATGGGGACCTCGCAGGACATGCTCGACCTGCTCGGCTCGCCGGAGGCGGTGGCGACGCTGGAATCGTCCGTGGTCCGGGAGGTCTCGGCCACCGACAACCTGCTGGACAGCGTCGGCCAGGTCTACCCCCGGTCGCTGGACTACGAGGTGGTCTCCGCGCTGGTCCAACTGGCGGCCGGCCCGGCGTCGTTGGCCACCACGATCCGGCTGATGGCGGGGGCCGAGTTGGCCACCGAGGGCTTCCAGCCGGGTCAGGTGGGCTCGTCGGCGATGCCGCACAAGATGAATGCCCGGTCCTGCGAACGGGTCTGCGGGCTGGCCGTGGTGCTGCGCGGGTACGCGTCGATGGCCGGCGAGCTGGCCGGCGCGCAGTGGAACGAGGGGGACGTCTTCTGCTCGGTGGTCCGCCGGGTCGCGCTGCCCGACGCGTTCTACGCCATCGACGGGCTGTTCGAGACGTTCCTGACGGTGCTTGACGACTTCGGTGCCTACCCCGCGGTCATCGATCGCGAATTGGAGCGATACCTGCCGTTCCTGGCCACGACCAAGGTGCTGATCGCAGCGGTGCGGGCCGGGGTCGGCCGGGAGACGGCGCACGAGGTGATCTCCGAACACGCCGTCGCCGTTGCCCTGGCCATGCGGGAAAAGGGCCAGGTGGAGAACGACCTGATCGACCGTCTTGCCGCGGACGAACGGCTGCCGCTGCGCCGGGCGGACCTGGAAACCCTGCTGGCGGACCGGTTGTCGTTCACCGGGCTGGCCGCAGCAGCAGGTCGCGGCGGTGCTCGACCGGATCGCCGAGGTCACCGCGGAACATCCCGCTGCCGCCGGTTACCGGCCCGGGGCGATCCTGTAAGACGATGCGCGACGGCAGCGGGATCATCGACGCTCATCTGCACATCGTCGACCCACGGTTCCCGCTGGTACCCAACGCACGGGTTCGTGCCAGAACCCTTTACCTGCCAGGACTATCTGACCGCGGTCCGGCCGCTCGGGGTCGGCGGCGGGGTGGTGGTGTCGGGATCATTCCAGGCCTTCGACCAGACCTACCTGCTGGACGCGCTGGCCGCTCTCGGTCCGTCGTTCGTCGGCGTCACCGCGTTGCCCGCCGATTGCTCCGAGGACGAGATCGTGGCCCTGGACCGGGCGGGCGTCCGCGCGGTGCGGTTCAATCTGCGCCGCGGTGGTTCCGCGGGCCTGGCCGGACATCGATGCCGTGGGCCGCAGAGTCTTCGACGTCGCCGGGTGGCACAGCGAGTTCTACGTGCGCAACGCGCGACCTGGAGGGCCTGTATCCGGTGCTTGCCCGGCTCCCGAAGATCAGCATCGATCATCTGGGGCTGAGCTCGGACGGGTTCGACGTCCTGCTCCGATTGGTGGACTGCGGCGCGCGGGTCAAGGCGACCGGCTTCAGCCGTGGCGACCTTGATATTCCGAACGTGATCAGCCGGATACATTCGGTGAACCCGAGTGCCTTGATGTTTGGGACGGACCTGCCGAGCACCCGGGCGCCGCGGCCCTTCAGTGCCGCGGATATTGATCTCGTGCGTGAGACGCTCGGTCACGACGAGGCGGCAAAGGTGTTGCATGACAACGCTGTCGCCCTCTATCGGGGGGTGGACACCCCCGGGGACGGAATTGATTTCCGGGGCAACTAATGCCGTTTGCCGGGGTGAAGTCATTTCAAAGAGTCGCCGATGAGCACTTCCCAATCCAGATCACGTGCAGTAGCGTTGAAATTACGCTCGCAGACGGGTTGGTGCGCCCCGCGTGGTTGGGGCACAGTCCCGCTCGCCGTCCGGGGGTGGCTCGTGATCATCTCAATGCGGTACCGGATCTTCGGCGGTCGGTCGCGCTCACCGTTGCGCACGACCTCCACGAGGATCGGTGGGATGCGCGCGGCGCTGTCGGGGGCTCGACAAGCTTGGTGGCCGCTCCGGCCGCGAAACCCGTCTCGTTGACTGTAGGCGCTGACCCTGCGTCCCCATGGAGGAAGCCACGATGAATCAGAAGGACCCGGTGTTCACAGCAGTCCAGGAGGACGCGACGTCGTTCTGCATGGACTGGCCGGTGTTCGAAAGCGATCTGTCCCGCGAGAACCAGTTCAAGGGAACGGTCTTCGTGTTGGACAGTGCCGGGGCCCGAATCGTCGACACACCGCTCGAGTCGCCGCACAATCATTCGGCCGACGAGGCATTGAACCGGATCGGCTGGACGCGCTGCGGGGCCTGGCACCGGGACGCCTTCGGTCGGCAGATCGCGAAGGTCATCGCGGTCAGAGCCAACTCCGGGCTTCGGCTGCCCGTGCAGCGGACCTCGACCGAGCGAATTGGCTCGCTCGCCGAAGAGGCCGCCCTGCACCTGGCCTGACGGTGAGGCTGGGCGCCCGACGCGGCAGCTCAGGGCGGCGCGGCGGAGAATGTGCCCCATGACCGCCGGCGACATCGCCCGATGAGCGAAAGCAGTCCGGGGCAGGACGCGGCGTGGGATCGGGAGCAGCGAGACGAAACCCCGCTCGAGCGACTTGACCGGAACTGGGTCGACCTGCTGCAAGAGCTGCGGGTCATCCAAACCGGCGTGCAACTGCTCACCGGGTTTCTGTTGATCTTGCCGTTCCAGGCGCGCTTCGAGCAGCTGAGCCTGTTC
The DNA here is from genome assembly GCA_963695045.1 of uncultured Actinomycetota bacterium. Lineage (GTDB taxonomy): Bacteria > Actinomycetota > Actinomycetes > Mycobacteriales > Nakamurellaceae > Nakamurella. Next base: position 935,284 of record CAVOFW010000006.1, on the reverse strand, counting down.
CAGCAGAACGTTTACCTGGTCACCCTTTCCGCGGCCGTGGTCGCCACCGGGTTCCTGATCGCGCCGGTCAGCCTGCACCGGATCCTGTTCCGGCGGCACGCCCGGCGGATCACCGTTGACGTGGCACATCGGCTGGCCCAGATCGGGCTGTTGCTGCTCGCGGTGGCGATGGTGGGGGTGGTGCTGCTGATCTTCGACCTGGTGCTGGGACTGGTCGGCGCGCTCGTCGCGGCCGGATCCGTCGCGGTGCTGCTGATCGGGCTCTGGGTAGTGCTCCCGTTCGTGATCCGTGAAGGGAATGATCAACGGCCCTGAGCCGGACCGGATGTGGCCGGGGCCCGTCCCACCCCTCGTCGGGAGACGAACCCGGGGCCAATCAAACGGCCGAAGAGGTGGACGGCCGTTGGCCATCCACCCCTTCGAGTCCAGATGTTGCTCGCGGCTGAACGCGAGTCAGGTGTTACTTGAGCAGGTCGTGAGCCTGACCGACGGACGCGTCGACCAGCTCGGTGACGGCCTTGGCGTTGCGGCGGGTCAGGTCGCTGACCGCCTCGTTCTTGAAGGTGTCGACGAACTCGATGGTCACGTCGAGGTAGCGCTGAACGGCCTTCTGGTAGGTGTCGACCGACTGGGCCGTCACCTTCTTGACCTCGGCAGCGAACGCCTCGCTCCACTCCTTGGTCTTGGCTTCGGCCTTCTTGACCTCGGCGGCGAAGGCCTCGGTGAGCTCGGCGGTCTTGGCTTCGGCCTTCTTGACCTCGGCGGCGAACGCCTCGGTGAGCTCGGCGGTCTTGGCTTCGGCCTTCTTGACCTCGGCGGCGAACGCCTCGGTCAGCTCCTGGGTCTTGGCTTCGGCGTTCTTGACGACCGGGGCAAGCGCCTCGGTGGTCCGGGTGACGATCTCGTTGGCGGCGGCGGTCGCCTTGGAGACGGTGGCAGCGACCGTCTCGGTGACCTGGGCGACCGCGGCTTCGGTCGCGGCGGTGCCGCTCTGCGCGGCCTTGGTGGCGGTAGCCATGAGGCAACTCCTTCGAATGGGCACGGTGACGGGTTTCCGGCACCTGTTAGCAAGATTAGCTGAGCTGTCTGCTAATCGGCTAACAAGCCGACTGTGATGGTGGCCACGGTGGCGTTTCGAGCTGCCGACAATGGGTCACTGTTCTGTGGTTTCCGGCCGACGGACACCCGGCGTGCGGCGCAGGCATGCGTGCGCCGCAGTGGATCCGGCGACGTGGTCGATCCGGCTGACCAGCCGGTCTCGTTTGAGGCCTGACCGCGGGGGTACCTCAGCCGCTGGTGGACAGTGAAGTGATCGGCGACCCGCCGGAGGCTGTCCCGCGCATCGCACAACGAGTGCGCCACGCCACGTGCACATCAGAAACAAGGAGAAGTAACCATGATCGGTCTCATCATCAGCCTGCTCATCGTCGGCCTGATCGCCGGCGCCGTCGCGCGCCTGCTCGTCCCAGGGAAGCAGGACCTGTCCATCCTCGCCACCATCGTGATCGGCATCGTCGGGTCCTTCGTCGGTGGCTTCCTGGGCTACCTGTTGTTCCGGTCCGACCGCCAGGACGGGTTCTTCCAGCCGTCGGGCATCATCGGGTCGATCATCGGCGCGGTCATCGTCCTGCTGCTGTGGCTGAAGTTCGGCAGCAAGGGCCGGGTTCGCTCCTGATCGTTGCGAACCACGCAGACTTCGTGAAAGGCCCGGCCGAGCACGGCCGGGCCTTTCCGCTCGATGGGAAATGCGAATCGAACTCCGCCGGGTTCGGTCCGGTGGCCGATGCCGGCGGACGACCCGCGAGCACGCCGATCAGTGCCCGCGCAGCGCCGCGATCAGCTCGGATTTCTTCATCTTCGACCGTGCCTTTGATGCCGACCTTCTTGGCCTTGGCCCGCAGGTCGGACGCGGTCCAGTCGTCGTATGCAGGTGAGCGGCCGCCCTTCTTCGACACCTTCTTGCGTGACGTCGCGGCCGCGGCGTTGGCGATGCGGGCCGACTTTTCCTTGGAATTGCCTGTCCCCACGCAACTTCTCGTACAACTCGGGGTCCTTGACGGACGGGCCGGGGCTCTTCTTGGCGGGCATGGTCTCTCGCCACCTCCGATGATGACGCCGATGCTGGACTCGCCGCCTGGTGACCGGCAAGTACCCCGCCTTCGGCCGGCTCGACACCTGCCCGCGTCGATCGTGGTACCTGCAGCGCGCGTCGAATTCGACCGCAACTCGGGTCTTGCCGCAGTGTCGCGGACAGGAGAATCTCGATAACGTAGCGGCAGCCGGCTGATGCGTGATCGCCTCGCCGCCCCATCACCGCACGGCCACAACCGGAAGGAACTTCATGTCCTCGCCCCAGGAACAGTTCGCGGCAGCAGTGCGGTCGACCCAGGCGCAAGCCGTCGACGCAGTAGAGACGTGGACGAAGATCACCCAGGACGCCTTCGGCAAGATCGGCGGCGAGGTGCCGACGACACCCCCGAACCCCGACCAGGTGATCGATCAGGTCTTCGATTTCGCGGAGAAGATGCTCGAGGGGCAACGCGATTTCGCCAAGAAGATGCTGGGGATGAGCGAGAAGGTCGGCGAAGCAACCCGGGACGAGCTGGAGTCGGCCGGGCGCGAAGATTCGCGGCCAGGTCGAATCCGGGACCGCGGCGGCGCGCAAGCAGGCGGAAACGATTCGGGGACAGGTCGAATCGAGCACCGAGGCGGCGCGCAAGCAGGCCGAGGCGCTGCGCGAGCAGATCGAAGAGCGGACCGAGGCGGCCCGCAAGCAGGCCGAGGCGATCATCGAGTCGGCGCGGGAACGGGCGGAGGCGGCCAGCAAGGCCGCGCGGGAACAGGCCGAGTCGATGCTGGCGGTTGCCCGTCAGCAGGCCGACGCGATCCTGGAGGCGGCCCGCAAGCAGGCGAAGTCGCTCAGTGCTCCGCTCGCCGACATGGCCGCGTCGGCGACGAAGACGGCCCAGGACGCCGTCCCGGAGGCGGACTCCGAGCCCGATGAGGTTGCCGAGCCGGAAGCCGCTGTCGAGCCTGAGCCTGCCACCGAGGACGATTCGGCGGCCGAGGCCGAGGTCGTCGAGGAAGAGCCGGTCGCCGAGAGCGCGCCGGAGGAGGAGTCAAAGCCCAAGCGCGGGACGGCAAGAAGGCCGACGCCTACGACGGGTGGACCAAGCCGCAGCTGCAGGAGGAGCTGGTCAAGCGTGGCCTGCCGAAGTCGGGCAACGTCCCGGAGCTCCGCGACCGGTTGCTGGCCGACGACTGACATCGTCAGCCCAGCGGTAGTGAGGTGGCGTCCCGCCGGCCAGGAATGGTCGGCGGGACGTTGTCATTTCGCCGCTGGGGTTCGTCCGGGGCTGGGACTCTTCGCGGCCGGGACTTGTCGGCGTCAAGGACTCGTCGCCGCCGTGCCCGGACCGGCTCCGCCGGTAGCCGGTGTTGATGGCACCGTCGCGGTGGTCGGCGTCGTCGGAGCGGTGGTCGGCGTCGTCGGGGTGGTCGGCGTCGTCGGTGTCGTTGGGGTGGTCGGTGTGGTTGTTGGGGTGGTTGGCGTCGTCGCGGTGTGGTCGTCGGGGTGGTTCGCGTTGTCGGTGCGGTGGTTTCGGTTTCGATCTTGGTCGTGGTGACCACCGACGGTGGCGTCGAGGACGAGCTGACGGGCGGCGTGGTGGTGCTGACCGGAGTCTGGTTGTTGTTGTTGTTCTGCAACAGGAAAACCACCCCGACGATGATCGCGGCGGTGACGGCGAGGATCAGCAGGGTGATGGCGAAGGTGCGGCCGGCGCTCGGTTTCGGCTTCGCCGGCGGCGGGAATGACGGGGACGGGCTGCGGCAGCGTCGCGGTGGCGGCGGGGGCCGGCACGATCTCGGCCCGGCCGGTGAGGGCGGCCTCCACGTTGGCGGCGGTCGGCCTGCGGTCGGGTTCGGCCTGGGTCATGGCGCGGAGCAACGGCGGCCAGGAGCCGGGCAGGGTGTTCGGCACCACCGGATCCCGCAGCAACCGGGCGACCGCAGACTCGACGGCCTTGCCCGGGTACTCGCGGCGACCGGTCAGGCATTCCAGCAGCACCAGGCCGAGCGCGTAGACATCGGTCGGGCGGGCCGACCTCGGCGCCGCGGGCCTGTTCCGGGCTGAGGTAGGCGGCGGTGCCGATCACGTCGGCCGCCGCGGTCAGTCGTTCGGCCTCCAGTTCCCGCGCGATGCCGAAGTCGCTGAGCTTCACGTCGCCGCGTCGTGGAGATCAGGATGTTGGCCGGCTTGATGTCCCGATGCACCAGGCCGTAGCCGTGCACCGCGGCCAGCGCGCCGGCGACCGCCGCGCCGACCCTGGCGACGTCGGCCGGGGGCATCCCGGTCGGGGTGATCCGATTGGCCAGCGTGCCGCCCTGGACCAGCTCCATCACCAGGTAGGTCAGGTCGGCGTCGTCGGCCGCGGCGCGTGCCGTCCCCGGTGTCGACGCCGAGTTTCGCGTCGTACACGGTGACCAGATGCGGGATGGTGCAGCTTGGCCAGCACCTGCATCTCGGTGCGCTGCCGGGCGACGCTGGTGGCGTCGCCGATGCCGCGATGGAAGACCTTCACCGCGACGGCGCGACCGAGCAGCTCGTCGATCGCCCGGTAGACCTCTGCGGTGGCGCCGCGACCGAGTAGCTCCTCGAGCCGATACCGGCTGTCCAGCACGATCCCGGGGATGACGCCGGGTGTCGGGTCGAGCGGGCGGCCCGTGCGGTCGGGTGGGTTCGAGGGCGAGTCGTCGGTGGGCCCGGGGGTGGTTGCCGCAGGTCCGGGCGGCGCTGTGGTGCCGGACGGTGGGCGTCTGCTGCGTCGGGTCGAGAGAGAACTCGGAAGTCTCCGGAGGTTCGTCGTCGGCTCCCACCGGGTCAGCCTAATGCCAGCGGGTCGCCAGTCGCCCACCTGCGTGCGGCGGTCCCACGGCAACTCGGTCAAGTTCGCGGGAGTTTCGCCGCAGCGCTTGCCAAGCTCCATTAGATAGGTTAGCCTTACCTTGTTCGACAGGGAGTGATGCCTCGTCGGATCGGCACCGGTCATGTCCCGCGGCGGGGACTGAGCATAGCTCCCGGTGACGATCCGGCAAGGGGGATCCGGTCTGCTAGTACCGCCTGTCGATGGCCGGCGCGCTTCCCATCCAGGGAGCGCGCCGGCTTCTTTTTCGTCATGTGGTGGACTGGGCTCCAACCAGGGATAGAGGAGCCAGATGCCGGAGTTGCCCAGCACCAACCCGTTCTCCGCCCGATCCGAGCGGCCCTTCGAGCTGCCGCCGTTCGACGAAATCGGCGAGGAGCATTTCGCGCCGGCGTTCGACGCGGGGATGGCCGAACATCGCGCCGAGGTCGACGCCATCATCGGCAATCCGGAGCCGCCCACCTTCGACAACACCATCGTCGCGCTCGAACGCGCCGGCCAGCTGCTGAGCCGAACGTCGATCGTGTTCTTCAACCTGACCGGCACCAACTCCACGCCGAGCGCTGCGCGACATCGAGTCCGATTACGCGCCGAAGCTCACCGCGCATTCCGACGCGATCCGGCTCGATCCGGCGCTGTTCGCCAGGATCAAGGCCGTCTTCGACGCGTTCGACGGCGGCCAGCAGAGCATCGACGCCGAGGCGGCGATGCTGGTCAGGCGCTACCACCTCGACTTCGTGCTGGCCGGCGCCGGACTCGACGACGCCGGGCGGGCCCGGCTGGCCGAACTCAACCAGCGGCTGTCCACCCTGTCGACGCAATTTCAGCAGAACCTGCTGCAGGCCACCGAGGACGCGGTCGTGCTGCTGGATTCCGCCGCGGAACTCGACGGCCTCAGCGCGGACGCGATCGCGACCGCCGCGGACGCCGCCACCGCGCGGGGGCACGACGGCAAGTACGCGATCACCCTGATCCTGCCCACCGGGCAGCCGCTGCTGGCCGTGCTGCGCAACCGCGATGTCCGGCGACGGCTGTTCGAGGCGTCCATCAACCGGGCGAACTCCGGGGAGCACGACAACGGCCCGCTGATCATCGAGATCACCAGGCTGCGCGCCGAGCGGGCGCGGCTGCTCGGCTTCGCCACCCACGCCGACGCCAAGGTGGCCGACCAGACCGTCAGGTCGAGCGCGGCCATCGACGAGTTCCTCGCCCAATTGGTCGGACCGGCGATGGCGAACGCCGACGCCGAGGCGGCGCAGCTCGCCGAGATCGCCGCCCGCGACGGCGTGCGAGCTCGCGGCCTGGGACTGGGCGTACTACTCCGAGCGGGTCAGGACCGAGAAGTACGACGTCGACACCGCGGCCCTGCGGCCCTATTTCGACCTGGAGCGGGTGCTGCACGACGGAGTGTTCCACGCCGCCGGCACGGCTGTACGGCATCGAGATGGTGCCCCGCGCCGATCTTGTCGGCTACCACCCCGACGTCCGGGTCTGGGAGGTCCGCGGACGCCGACGGGGAGCCGATCGGGCTCTTCCTGGGTGACTACTACGCCCGCGAGGGCAAGCGCGGCGGCGCCTGGATGAGCAACTTCGTCGACCAGGCGGACCTGTTCGGCACGTCACCGGTGGTGTTCAACGTGCTCAACCTGTCGCGACCGGCCGCCGGCGAACCGGCCCTGCTCAGCCTTGACGAGGTCCGCACCCTGTTCCACGAGTTCGGCCACGCGCTGCACGGCCTGTTCTCCCGGGTGACCTATCCGCGGCTGTCCGGCACCGACGTGCCGCGCGACTTCGTCGAATACCCCAGCCAGGTCAACGAGATGTGGATCCTCTGGCCGGACGTGCTGGAGCACTACGCGCGGCACGTCGTCACCGGCGAGCCGCTGCCCGCCGCCGTGGTCGTCGGCCATCCGGGCCGCCGAGCTGTGGGGCGAGGGCTTCGGCACCACCGAGTATCTCGCCGCCACGCTGCTGGACCAGGCGTGGCACCGGATCCCGCCGGACGCGGTGATCACCGACGTCGCCGAGTTCGAGCGGGAGGCGTTGCGGGACGCCGGCATCGCGCACCCGCTGGTGCCGCCGCGCTACCGCAGCACCTACTTCCAGCACGTTTTCTCCGGCGGGTATTCGGCCGGCTACTACTCCTACATCTGGTCCGAGGTGCTCGACGCGGAGACCGTCGAATGGTTCAAGGAGAACGGCGGGCTGCGGCGGGAGAACGGAGATGTGTTCCGCGCCAAGCTGTTGTCGGTCGGCGGCTCGGTGGACGCGATGGACGCCTTCCGTGCCGTACGCGGGCGGGATGCGGAGATCGGGCCGCTGCTGCGGCGCCGAGGTCTGGACCGCCCGGCGTGACCCGGCACGCTCGGGGTATCGAGGTCGAAGTACCGTGCGCGGGGTGAGCGCCCTGAACGACTACCGACACCTGTCCACCGGCAAGGTCCGCGAGCTCTACGAGGTGGACGACGAACTGCTGCTGATGGTCGCCTCGGACCGGATCAGCGCGTTCGACCACGTCCTGCCGAACCCCATCCCGGACAAGGGCCGGGTACTGACCGCGATGAGCATGTTCTGGTTCGAGTTGCTGGCCGACCTGGTGCCGAACCATGTCGTCGCGGTGGAGGACCCGCGGATCCCCGCATGACGTGCGCGGCCGGGCAATGCTGGTGCGCCGGTTGGACATGCTGCCGGTGGAGTGCGTCGCGCGCGGTTATCTGACCGGGTCCGGGCTGCTGGACTACCGCGCGACCGGCGCGGTCTGCGGGATCGCGTTGCCGGTCGGCCTGGTCGAGGCGTCCCGGCTGCCGGAGCCGATCTTCACCCCGGCGACCAAGGCCGCGCTGGGCGACCACGACGAGAACGTGACGTTCGACGCGGTCGTCGGCACGGTGGGGGCCGAGCGCGCCGAGCAGTTGCGGGCGCTGACCCTGGCGTTGTACTCCCGGGCAACCGACCATGCGGCCACCCGTGGGCTGTTGCTCGCCGACACCAAGGTGGAGTTCGGCCTGCAGGGCAATGCCATGGTCCTCGGTGACGAGGTGCTCACCCCCGATTCCAGCCGCTTCTGGCCGGCGGACGGTTACGCTGCGGGGCACCCGCAGCCATCGTTCGACAAGCAATACGTCCGAGACTGGTTGACCTCGGCCGCATCTGGCTGGGACCGGACGTCTGATGCGCCGCCGCCGGCGCTTCCGGATGAGGTCGTGGCGGCCACCAGGGGCCGCTACATCGACGCCTATGAACGGATCTCGGGACGGTCGTTCGACGACTGGATCGGTTAGTCCGCAACGCCGAGATCAGTGGCCGGCGCCGGCCAACTGCAGGCCGACAACGCCGGCGATGATCAACACGATCGAGCCGATGGTGACGATGTTGACGGGGTCCTTGAACGCGACGATCCCGATGACGGCGGTCAGCACCGCCCCGATGCCGACCCACACGGCATAGGCCGGCCCCACCGGCAGCGTCTTGAGGGCGAACATCAGGCCGGCCATCGAGGCGATGAGCAACACGAAGAACGCCACCGACGGCCAGAGCTTCGACAGGCCGTCGGATGCCTTGAGCGACAACGCCCAGCCCGCCTCCAGCACGCCGGAGATCATCAACACGACCCACGCCACCGGTCCACCTCCATGTGCCCCTCGGCGGTTCCGGCCACGTCACCAGCCCAGATGAGGGACCAACGACCCTATCCGACCGGGCCGTCACGGGCCATGATGAACGTGGTCCGAGGGCGGCGAATCGCGCCCGCACAGCGACAAACAGGATTGACCGACACCCGGATTGACGATGAGGCGCTGCCATGAAGGCTCGAGATGTGATGACCCATCCGGTGGTCACGGTTCTGACGTCGACGACCCTCGCCGAGGCGGCCGAGCTGCTGTCGACCAACGGGTTCACCGCACTTCCGGTCGTGGACGACGACGGCCGGTTGGTCGGTATCGTCTCCGAGGCCGATCTGATCAAGGACCGGATGCCGCCCGATCCGCGCCGCCAGTACTGGCGAACTCGGCATTCGCCATCGGCGTCTGCGGCTGTCGAACACGTGATGACCACCCCGGTGGAGTCGTTGACCCCCGGTGCCGACGCGGCCGATGCCGTCGAGATCATGCTGCGCCAGCACATCCGCTGCCTTCCGATCGTCGACGGGCAGCACCTGGTCGGCATCGTGACCCGTCGCGACCTGATGCGGAGTGCCTTTTCCGACACGGATCCGGTCGTCCCCAGGACCTGAGCCTCCCGAGCATGACGGGACCTTGGACCCTGCCGGTGCCGTGGGTGCAGCGGCAAGCTAGTCCCCATGACAACCACCGAGTACGGCGGGAATGCCCTGGAAGCGAGCGTCGTCACTGCACCGGCGCCGCGCCCGGTGCCCCGCCGGCCGGAGCTGACCGACACCACCTCGGCGATCATCGACGAGTTGCGTTCCGCGTATCTGGATGTGGTGCCCGCTGGAGTGATCGCCCAGTACGCCGGCCAGGCGGTGAGTGATCTGTCCAGCTCCATCTGCATCGAAGCGCTGCCGGAGATGGCGATCCGACTGGCCAGGGTGCGCCTGGATGCCCGGTTCGGCTGCGCAATGGCCGGTTGAAGCTGCGCAACGGGCGGTCGAAAGGGGTCCGTGCGTCGGATTCCGCCAGCGATGTCGCGATCTCGAGATCAGGATGGGTGCGGGCGAGCTAGTCCCGGTGGTCGAGAATCACTCCGGGCCCTCGGCGTGCGCCGTGGGTTTACCGGCCAGGCACTTCGGAGCGACCCTGCGCCCCCGGCGCCAGCACCCACCAGCGCGAGGATGGCCGCGAAATCCGATATCTCCGCCACGCTGGGGGAGCTGCCGGTGGCCGGAGAACTGATCGGCGGCCTGGTAGTGCTGGCCGGCGTCATCACCGTCGGGCTCGGTGGCGCCATCGGCAGTCGACTCCGCCGGCCAAGTGCCCTACCGGCCGAGCATCTGGGTGCTGCCGACCGCCCCCAGTTTGTCCGGATTCCGGATCAGGTAGACGCCGGTGACCAGATCGGATTCGATCTCGACGGTGACGACGGTGTCCAGCGTGCCGTCGAGATAGACGAACGCCCCCGGCCGGCCGTTGACCACCGCCGGTGTGTAAGTGACTTCGCCCAGGCCCGCCCGCAGCCCGACCAGCAGCCGGGCCACCTTGTCCGCGGTGATCACCGGCCGGAGCGCCGCCCTGACCTTTCCGCCGCCGTCATTGAGCAGGACGACATCGGGCGCCAGCACATCCATCAGGCCCTGCAGATCACCGGTCCGGGTGGCCACCATGAAACGCGCCGCCACCCGTTGCGCGGCCGCCTCGTCCTGCGCGAACCGGGGCCGGCGGGCCTGCACGTGGGCGCGGGCCCGGTGCGCGATCTGCCGGACGGCCGCCGGTGACTTGTCGACCGCCTCGGCGATCTCGTCATGCGCGAAGCCGAACACTTCGTGCAGCACGAAGACGGCGCGCTCGTCCGGCGAAAGGCTCTCGACCACCAGCATCATGGCCATCGACACCGATTCCGCGAGTTCCACGTCCTGCGCGACGTCGGGCCCGGTGACAAGCGGCTCCGGCAGCCACGGCCCGACGTAGTCCTCCCGCTGCCGGGATCTGCTGCGCAGCCGGTTCAGCGCCTGCCGGGTGGCGATCCGCGCCAGGTACGCCCGCGGATTCTCGATCTGCTTCCGACGGGTCTCGTCCAGCTCTGCCCAGCGCAGGTAGCTTTCCTGCACCACGTCCTCGGCGTCGGCGATCGAAGCGGTGATCTCGTACGCGACGGTGAACAGCAGGTCGCGGTGCTGGGCGAAATCGGTGAGCGCGGTCACGATTGGCTCGGGCACCCGGCAGGATTCGGAAAATCCCTGGGACGCCAGGCCAAGCGCGGAGTTGAACCGGGATCGCAGATTCTCCACCCCGACGATCATGGTCAGTTCCACGAGCCCATCGTCCCCGATGTCGGCCCGCAGCGCCTGCGTCATCTCGTCGGTGACCTCGGGCGGCGTCGCCGTCATCGCCTCGGCGTATTCCAGCACGTGCCGCTCCACGTCGGTGAAGATCTCGGCGGTCCGCCAGCTGCCCACTGCGACGAGCTTCTCGGCGTCGACGCCGTGCGAATGGGCCTCGTAGTAGCCGAAGTCCAGGCACCAGCTGCATTCGATCCGGCTCGCGGTGAGCATCACCGCGAGCGACTTGAGCTGCGGATCCAGCTTCTTCCACCGGGCGACGGACATCTCGAAGCGGGCGTCGGTGAGCAGCACGCGAGGGTTGTGCGCCATCGCCAGCAGGTTGTCCAGCACCTGGCCGTACTTGCGGGTGGCGTAGAAGTTCAGGGCTCGGCCGATCAGTCCGGTCGGCTGGTCCAGCGGCACCCGGGCCCGGCTGGACCTGGTGGCGGCGGGCAGCGCGGGAGCGGGAATGACGGGCGGTGGGGTGATGCTCATTGCGGTGTCCTCCGAAAACCTGCGGTGCGGCCTCGCGGCCGGACGGGCTGGGCAGCTCGTCGTGCATGTGACACCGCATCGCGATCGGATGTGACAGCCGTGTCCGTGTTGTGATGGCCATCACAGTCAGGTGATCACTGATGCGGGCGGACCCGCGGTTGCTGCAGAGACGACCGCGTTCCTGCGTGATCGCCTCAGTTCACAGCCGGGCACTCGAGGCGGAGCGCGGCGATAACCGTGTGGGCCGCGCCAGACGAGGCGCTCACGGAGCCAGTCCTCGGCCGGGTGAAGTTGATCGTCTCATCATGGCTTGCTCGAAACATCACCTGCAATTCCTGCTTCGATTAGGTGGCGGGTCACGTCCGGCGGGAGTTCATGGATCGATCCCGGCCGACCGGAAATTAAGTGAGGGTGGCTTGGGACGACTTCCGAGGGCTATGCTTTTCGGGCCTCACTTCGATGGATTGGACATGTACCGCCATCCAGCCAGGAGAGCATCATGCATCGATTCGCCTTCCCACTTGTGTCGGTCCTCATCGCATCGTTCTTGTTCATCGTTATTTCGTCCCCGGCCTTCGGTGCTGAGACAGCGAAAACCGACGGGTGTTCACCCGCCCTCCAATTCCTGGATGTCTTGGGATTCGAGCCGGACTCTCCGAACTCAGTGGGTGGGTTGAGTCATGTCCCCGGACTTGCTGTCGGCACCAGCATGAATCAGCCGGTGTACTGGTTGGGAACCAAGCTGAAGCGGGTTCCCCTCCCCGCTGGTTACGACATGGGCGCAGTTGCCGCTGTCAACCGGTTCGGGCTCATGGTTGGGTCCGTCAGTCATGACTTCGTCGAACCTCGCGCATTTCGTTACTGGTACGGATCCTCCAAAATCGAACTCTATCCGAAGGGGGCAGGCGCGGTTGCGGTCAACGACGCCGGGCACGCGGTCGGAACGTCTCCATTCCTGGACGGAGCCGCTCAAGTACTGTACGAATACGGGCCTGGCCCCAGGGTGCGCCGCACTCTGTCCAAGCCCGCCGGGTTCCAGGGGTTCAATCTCTCAGGAATCAACAACGCCGGCACCATCATTGGGTCCGGCACGTCCATTCTCGACGGATCAATTCACGGCTTCACCTGGTCAGCATCCAGTCCCATAGCAAGGCCGCTGCAAACACAAGACCATTTCTCAACGATATTCCCGAACGACATCAACAACTTCAATCATATCGTCGGGGTGGGATTCGACGCGGGGTCGGGCGGAGACGCGGTCTTCTGGACTTCAGTGACAACACCCGGTCGCCGCGCAGTCACCACCGGACCCTGGGTTCGTTCGCAATTCAACGCGATCAGTCCGCAAAGCAACTTATCTGTCGGCGGGGGCTGGACCACCCTTCCCAATCAGGGCACTCAGCCGGCGGCTCTCATCTGGCCCGGCTCCGGCCCACTGCGCGCTCTACCATCGCTATCGGCCGAGCCCCAACAGTCGGCCGCCTCGGCCATCAACGAATACGGGCAGGTCGCAGGGGTCACAGCCGATTCAACCGGACTTGTCAGGCCGGTCATCTGGAATTGCGCCCTCAAGCAGGCATACATCCCACATTGATTTTCCGGCGGTGATCCACAAGACCTCACCATGGATTCATGGTCCGCCTGGGTGGCATCAACGCGGACGGCAATATACGACATTGCGGTGAGAGCAGTGCCCATTGATCGACCGCCACCGTTCACCCGAGCAGACAACGCCGATCCGGGGACGCCTGCGGCGAAACCGGCGCGGGCTCAAAAGCGGTTGCGTCTCCTGACGGGCCGGCTGCACTGACCTTTCGAACGAGCCCCGTCGAAACGCGTAGCGACAATGTCATGCGGTCCGTAGGCCTGTTCCAGACGACCGATCGACTGGACTTGGTCGGTTGGCCGCCCAGCGTGGGTGTTGACTGCGGCAGCCAATGCAGACGGTCAATGCACAGACCGCGCCGCCACTGGAGTAGCGGCGGCTGACCTTGCCCGGGCTCTGGTGATCGTCTCAACGTCACCTCAACCTGGACGAGTCGGTCGCGGGTGGCTCAGCCCAGGTCAGACGGCGACCAGACCCTTCCGCGGAGCCAGCAGGAACGCGAACAGGTACAGCGCGGCGACAATCAGCAGCAGGTTGCGGTAGCCGGTCAGCAGCGCCAGGTACTCCAGGCAGCCGCCCAGCATGGCGCCCAGCAGGTTGAGGCCGAACGCCGAGCGGGAGTCGTCGGAGGCGCCGAACCGCTTGGAGAACGCCACGTTCGCCAGGTAGATCGGCACGAACGCCAGCAGGATCGCCACGATCAGCCGGGGGATGAACGGCAGCGTGAGCAACCAGTCGGGTTCGACGAAGTAGCAGACCGCGAGCGACACCGCGATGCCGGCGAACACCACCGGCAGTGGCGGCGTGCGGAATCGTCGGGTCGTCTCGACCGCGGCCAGCACGATCACCAGCACACCGGCGAAGACCAGCGCGTTGACCACCCAGGTGGTGCCGAACAGCAGCGCGAACGTGGCGATGTTCTTGGTTTCCAGCAGCAGGAACGCAGCGCCCATGAAGAACAGGTCCGCGTAGGGCCGCATCGCGCGGAACGGTCCGCCCAGGATCCGCACCGCGATCAGCGAGATCAGCAGGATCCCGGCCAGCGTCCAGAGATAGATCGCCGGGATCGGGCCGCCCTCGTAGTACAGGAACGGCCGATCGTCGGTGGCCGGAGCGATCACCGCACCGGCCGGCGCGTAGGCCGTGGCGCAGGACTGCTTGGACTCGTCCAGGGCAACCGTGACCACCGCGTTCCCGCCGCCCGGCAGGTCGACGCAGGGGGTGTGCCCGAATGCGGCCTGCGCGGTGCCGGCCAGCCGGTCGATCAGCCAGTCCTCGCGGTAGTAGTTGTACATCGAGAAGGCGCCGTCGGGCGTCAGGTGGTCTCTTGCGGCCGTCAGCGCCTGCTCGGTGAACAGGAAGCTCTCCAACCTGATCTGCGATGCGCCGGTGACCAGGGCCAGCGAGTCCGGTAGCGCGAACAGGATCAGGTCGTACTTGGTGTCGGTGGTCTCCAGGAACGCTCGGCCGTCGTTGACGTGCCGGGTCACCCGTGGGTCGGAGTACGGCTGGTCGGGGTTCTTCTCGATGCCGATGTCCATGATCCGCGGGTCGATGTCGACCGCGTCGACGTGCTTGGCGCCCTTGGACAGCGCGATCGCCACGTCGGAGCCCGACCCGGCGCCGATGATCAGCACGTTGTTCAGCGGGTTGTCGGGCGAGCGGTCGTAGGGGTACCCGTACTGCGGTTCCTCGATCAGCCGCTGCCCCTCCGGACGCATGATCTGGTGCGGAACACCGTTGACCGAGATGTCGGTGAGCGGCAGTCCGGCAACGATCCGGTCGTCGGTGTGGATCTTGTAATAGGGCGACCAGGAGATGCCGGGGGCCAGCGTCTCGAGCAGCAGCGCGCCGATCATCGCCACGCCCGCCACGGCGGCGAGGTAGCGCGGCCACTTGTTGATCAGGATCACGAAGGCGACCGTGACGACGATGCCCCACACGACGGAGGGCGCGCGCAGGAACGACATCACGGTGAACGCCGCGATGCCGATCAGCGAACCGATCAGGTCCCAGCGGTACGCGGTCAGCGGGCGGAGGTGCCCGAAGCAGCGGCCCACGGCCTCTGCCGGACCGGCCATCACGGCCGCCACCAGCACGAAGATGATCGGCAGCACCAGCCACGCCGGCGGGCCCGTGGTGCTCAGCGAGGTGAAGTAGATGATCTCGTCGCCGGACCGGTCGATGGTCACCGGTTCCAGGAACGTGCCGATCACCAGGACGGCCAGAATGACCGGCGCGACCGGAAGTATCGACCAGCGTTTCCGGGAGATCAGGAAACCGAGCCCGATGCCCAGGAACGAGCCGAGCAGCACGAAGTTGGAGAAGTAGCTCAGGTGCACGATGTTGGAGCCGAGCCAACGGATCAACGCGAGTTCGAGGAAGAGCATCAGCGCGCTGCCGAGCACCAATCGCCGGACCACCGCGTAGTCGGGTCGATCCGGTTCGACATCCACCGGCAACCGCCACGGTCGGCGTGGTGGCTTGACCGTCGCCCCGCCGGCCCTGGGCACGCCGCCGGTACCGGGTGCCGGCGCCGAGGAGTCCGCTGCGGGCAGTCCCGAGCCGTCCGACATGTGTTGTTACCTCCGCCCGGCCGTTAGCGGGCCGGTTCGTGGTCGATGTTCGTGGGTCGTGCTGAATCGGGCGTTAGGGCACGCCGCACGGCCATCATCATGCACAGGCTGCCGCAGAACCAAGATGCCCTCACGACAGGTCTAGAAGTTTTCGAAATGACCGTCGTCCAGATCCACCCAGCGGGCGTCGGCCGGGCCGAGCCTTTGCAGCATGCCGTAGACCATCGCCGGGTTGGCCATCACCTTCTCGTGGATCGGGATCGCCACCTTCGGATCGACCGCGCGGAAGTAGTCGATGGCCTCCTTCACGGCCATCCACGGCGCCGACGATCGGCAGCGCCAGAATCTCCACCGGCCGATCGAGGACGGTCAGGCTGTCGCCGGGATGCAACAACCGGCCACCGATCAGATAACAGGCGTTCGGGATCACCGGGATGTCGCGGTGGATCACCGCGTGATCGCCGGCGAAGACCTCGACCGTGGTGCCGACGTCCAGCACATCACCGGTGGCGACGGCGGTTGCGGTGATGTCGGCGTCGGCGAGCACCTGCACCGACCCGGCGTCGGCGTACAGGGTGGCGCCGGGATTGCCGCGGAGCAGCAGCGGTAGCCGTTTGGGGTCGACGTGGTCGGGGTGCTGATGCGTAATCAGCACCGCGGTCAGCCCGGACAGGGTCTCGAAGCCCTGGGAGAAGATGCCGGGATCGATCAGAATGCTGGCCGACCCTTCGGTGATGTGCAGGCAGGAGTGGCCGTACTTGGTGATTCGCATTCGTGCAGGCTACGACTCGTATTCAGTAACGGACTCACTGACAGGGCGCTTCGCCCGGGTGCACCGGGTCAGTGCAGCAGCAGCCAGGCAGCGAAGAAGCCGAGCGAATTCGTCGCCCAGTGCAGCAGCATCGTGGTCTTGATGCCCTTGCCCAGATGCGCCAGCGCGCACATGGCGACGCCGGCGATCGTCATCGAGACGACCGCGAGGGTGGTGGTCAGCACCTGGTTGTGGCCGAGGGCACCGCCGACCGCGGCGTTGGCATTGTCGATGCCGATCGACGGCAGGATGTGCCACAGTCCGAACAGGATCGAAGCCCCGAGGACGGGGATCCAGCGCCACCTGATCGCCGGTGAGCCGCCCATCAGCGCCGGTAGCACCCCGCGGAACGCGACCTCCTCGAGCACCACGGTGCCCAGCGGGATCTGCACCAGCACCACCCAGAGCATCTGCGCTGTGTCGGCGTCACCGATCCGGGTGTCGATGAACGCGCTCTGGGTGGCCGGCACGATCATGCCGAGCGCGAACAGCAACGCGGTTCCGCCGAACAGCAACAGACCGACGCCGACCGGCCGGTGCCAATGCCGGATGCCCAACCCGACCGCGACCGGACCGGCCCCGCCCCGATAGGCGATGCCCAGCAGCACGAACGCCATGGAGAGATTCCACGGGACGTACGCCCAGGACGGAAGGATCCGGTTGGACATGACGTTGCTGAAAGCGAGCACTGCGATGGCCACGCCGAGTGCGATCAGCCGTCGCTGACGGGCGCGGTGACTGACCGCGGCTCGAACCGGTACCGCAACGCCCATCCTCCTATCGTGTACCCGCGACCTGGGGGTGCACCATGGAATGGGGGAAGGAGTTGGCGATGGCGGACAAAGCCAGGCGGTCGGAGCGCAACCCGTACGCCGATTTCCTGCGCTCCTTTTCACTGCTCGTCGTCATCCTCTGGCACTGGTGCTTCACCATCCTGGTCTGGGGAGACCAGGGCCCTTACGCGACCAGCCCGTTGGGCTTCACCTCTGGGCTGTGGATCGCGACATGGCTGCTGCAGGTGCTCCCGCTGTTCTTCTACATCGGCGCCTACGTGCACCTGAAGTCGTGGGAACGGGCGGCCGCCCGGGGGGAGCGGATCTGGCATTTCGCCTTGCGGCAGGCCAAGTCGTTGGCCATCCCGTCAGCGGCGCTGCTGGTCACCTGGGTCATCCTCGGGATCATCGTCGGGGTGGTGTTCGACCTGAACTGGATGGGTCAGGCCGTCCTGATGGTGTTGTCCCCGTTGTGGTTCGTCGGAACGTACCTGTTGTTCGTCTGCCTGATGCCGATCACCTTGTGGCTGCATCGTCGGTACGACGTGCTGGTTCTTGTGGTGTTGGCGGGCCTCGCCGTCATCGTCGACATCCTCCGATTCCGGTATCAGGTGCCCGGCATCGAGTGGATCAACATGGTCTTCGTCTGGGGCTTTGCGTTCCAGCTCGGCTACTTCTACGGCCGGATCTCCGGCGTCGACACCGCGCCGCGATTCTCCGACGGCCGGATCGACTGGGCCTATCAGTCGGCCCGCTCCCGGCAGTTGGCGAAGGTGATGGCGCTGTCGGGGCTGTTCGGGTTGATCGGGCTGGTGTTCTCCGGCCTGTTCCCGGGTTCCATGGTCGGGGTGCCCGGCGAGGACTCGAACATGGCCCCACCGACGGTGTGCATCGTCGCGCTGACGATCTTCCAGGTCGGTGTCGCGGAGCTGATCCGCCCCTCAGTGCTGAACGCGCTCGGCCGGGGCGGTCTGTTCGCCCGAGCGACGACCGTGTTCACCAGGTTCGCGCTGCCGCTGTTCCTGTTCCACACCACAGGCATGGCGTTGTCCCGCGGCGTCGAGTGGTCGATCTTCGGCACCCAGGCCGAGTCAGCGGCGCCGACCCTGACCTGGTGGCTGCTGCGGCCGGTGGCCATCATCGGCCCGCTGTTGGCAACCCTGCCGGTGATCTACCTGTTCGGCCGGCGATGGAAAACGCAGACCGTCACGCCACCGCCGCGAATCCTGCCGATCGTCGACGACGAGGTGGGCGATGGCGGGGACGGCCCGATGATCATCCGGCCGGAGCACGACCACGACCCGCTCGGGCGCCGGCATCTGCCCGGTTTCCGCCGGGCCAAGGCCGACGCCGCCGACGGGCCGCCGAGCTCGGGGTAAGTGGCCTTGGGTTGTGGCCGGCTCGGGGTTGTCTCGCCGGATGATCAACGTTCCTGGCCTCCTGCTGCTGCAGAGCGACATCAAGAGGCCAGAAACGTTGATCACCACGGTCCGTGCGGCTTGCCGCGAAGCTGGACGGACGGCTCGGCGGCCCACGATAAGCTGGCGGGCGGTCGGATCCGCCGGAGCATTCGCCTGAAGTGGGACCGGTCCGCGCGGAACGACCGCCGGCCCGACCGTCCTCAACAGCCCCTGATCGCCTCTGAACCCGCTGGGAGCACCGCCGTGGCGCGCGTGGCAGTCGATGTTGTCATCAAACCCGAGATCCTCGACCCGCAGGGCAAGGCCATCCTGGCCGCGCTGGCCCGCACCGGGCACCCCGGCGTCAGCTCGGTCCGGCAGGGCAAGCACTTCGATCTCGAGGTCGACGACTCGGTGAGCGACGACGACCTGGAGCAGATCGCCGGCACCCTGCTGGCCAACCCGGTGATCGAGAGCTGGACCGTGACCAGGCTGGGCCGCGTCACTCACCGGCCAGAGCCCGCACTTGCCGCACCCGAGGCTGCCCTGTGACGTCGAACTCGCCGACCGGACCCAGGATCGGCGTCATCACGTTCCCCGGCACCCTGGACGACGTCGACGCGGCCCGCGCCGTCCGCTACAGCGGCGCGGACGCGGTCCCGCTGTGGCACGCCGACGAGGACCTGCGCGGCGTGGACGCCGTCGTAGTACCAGGTGGCTTCTCCTACGGCGACTACCTGCGGGCCGGGGCGATCGCGGCCCAGGCCCCGGTGATGCGTGCCGTGATCGACGCGGCGCGCGGCGGCCTGCCGGTGCTGGGCATCTGCAACGGCTTCCAGATCCTCTGCGAGGCCGGGCTGCTGCCCGGGGTGCTGATCCGCAACGCCAGCCTGCGGTTCATCTGCCGCGACCAGTGGCTGCGGGTGGAGAACACCTCGACCACCTGGACGTCCCGGTTCGAACCGGGCGCCGAGATCCTGATCCCGATGAAGAACGCCGAGGGCTGCTTCGTCGCCACCGACGACGTGCTGGACGAGCTGGAGGGTGAGGGTCGGGTGCTGTTCCGGTACATCGGCGACCCACCCACCCAGGGCAACCCGAACGGTGCGCTGCGGGACATCGCCGGCATCTGCTCCGCCGACGGCCGGATCGCCGGCCTGATGCCGCACCCCGAGCACGCCATCGACCCGCTCACCGGGCCCACCGACGACGGCCTCGGGCTGTTCTTCTCGGTGCAGGACCTGATCGGCGCGGCCAGCAGGGTCGGTGCCAGATGACCGATCAGATCGCGCACCCCACCGCTGCCGACCTGCTGGACATCACCGATCCGGTCGGCGCCGTTGATCTGGCGGACATCGAGCAGCAGCTGGACACGGTGCAGCACGCCGCGGCCACTCCCGACCTGGCCCAGCCCTTCCAGGAGCTCGGCCTCAAGGACGACGAGTACGCCCGGATCCGGGAGATCCTCGGCCGCCGGCCCACCGCCGCCGAGCTGGCGATGTACTCCGTCATGTGGTCCGAGCACTGCTCGTACAAGTCGTCCAAGGTGCACCTGGCCTACTTCGGTGAGACGACCACCGCCGAGATGCGGTCCAAGATGCTCGCCGGGATCGGCGAGAACGCCGGCGTCGTCGACATCGGTGACGGCTGGGCGGTCACCTTCAAGATCGAATCGCACAACCACCCGTCGTTCGTCGAGCCGTACCAGGGCGCGGCCACCGGCGTCGGCGGCATCGTCCGGGACATCCTGGCCATGGGTGCCCGCCCGGTCGCGGTGATGGACCAGCTGCGGTTCGGACCGGCCGACGCCGCCGACTCGCAGCGCGTGGTGCCCGGCGTCGTCGCCGGGTGTCTCCGGTTACGGGAACTCGCTGGGGCTGCCGAACATCGGCGGCGAGGTGATCTTCGACCCGTCCTACGCGGGCAACCCGCTGGTCAACGCGGCCTGCATCGGGGTGCTGCGCAGCGAGGACCTGCACACCGCGCACGCCTCCGGCGTCGGCAACAAGATCATCCTGTACGGCTCGCGGACCGGGCTGGACGGCATCGGCGGGGTGTCCGTGCTGGCCTCGGCCACGTTCGCGGGCGACGGCGACGACAGCGGCGGCCGCCGAAAACTGCCGAGTGTCCAGGTCGGCGACCCGTTCGCCGAGAAGGTGCTGATCGAATGCACCCTCGAGGTCTTCCACGCCGGCCTGGTGGTCGGCATCCAGGACCTCGGCGGTGCCGGATTGTCCTGCGCCACCTCGGAACTCGCCTCCGCCGGGGACGGCGGCATGCACATCGTGCTGGACGCCGTACCGCTCCGCGCCGAGGGCATGACGCCGGCCGAGATCCTGTCCAGCGAATCGCAGGAGCGGATGTGCGCCGTCGTCACCCCCGACAAGGTCGACGCGTTCCTGGCCGTCTGCGCCAAGTGGGAGGTGCAGGCCGACGTCATCGGTGAGGTCACCGACTCGCGACCGGCTGACCATCGAATTCCAGGGCGAGACGGTGCTGGACGTCCCGCCCCGCTCGGTCGCCCACGACGGACCCGTCTACCGCCGCCCGGTTGCCCGGCCGGACTCGCAGGATGCGTTGCAGGCCAACACCTCCGCGTCGCTGCCCCGGCCCGAGACGGCCGAACTGGGCGAGCTGATCCTGCGGATGATCGCCAGCCCGAACCTGTGCTCCCGGGGCTGGGTGACCGACCAGTACGACCGGTACGTCCGCGGCAACACGGTGCTCGCGCAGCCCGCCGACGCCGGCATCATCCGGGTTGGTGAATCCGAAAGCGCAGGACCCGAAAGAGGCCTGGCGATGGCCACCGACTGCAACGGCCGGTACACCATGCTCGACCCGTACGCCGGCGCGCAGCTCGCCCTGGCCGAGGCCTACCGCAACGTCGTCACCACCGGCGCCGCGCCGCTGGCCGTCACCGACTGCCTGAACTTCGGCTCCCCCGAGGACCCGGCCGTGATGTGGCAGCTGGAGCAGGCCATCCACGGCATCGCCGACGGCTGCGCGCAGCTCGGTATCCCGGTCACCGGCGGCAATGTCAGCCTCTACAACCAGACCGCCGGGGTGAACATCCTGCCCACTCCGGTGGTCGGGGTGCTCGGCGTCATCGATGACGTCCGGCGCCGCACCATCCCTGGCATCGGCCAGGACACCGGCGAAACGCTGCTGCTGCTCGGCGAGACCCGTGACGAGTTCGACGGCTCCGCCTGGGCCGAGGTCGTGCACGGCCATCTCGGTGGTCTGCCGCCGACGGTCGACCTGGAGGCCGAGCGCAGGCTCGGCGACATCCTGATCGCCGGATCCCGGGACGGGATGATCTCCGCCGCGCACGACCTGTCCGAGGGCGGGCTTGGCGCAGGCGCTGGTGGAGATGTGCCTGGCCGGCGAGACCGGGGCCAGGATCGTGCTGCCCGAGGGTGCGGACCCGTTTGTCTGGCTGTTCTCCGAAACGACGGCCCGGGTGGTGGTCGCCGTGCCGCGCACCGAGGAGCTCCGGTTCACCGAGATGTGCACCGTCCGCCGGCAACCCCTGGTCCGAATCGGCGTCGTGGACGCCGGCGACACCGGCGCACCCGACGAGCAGTTCCTGGACATCCAGGACATCGCGCGGCTGCCGCTGGCGGAGTTGCGGAGCGCCTGGGCGGGAACGCTGCCGGGGCTGTTCGGCTAGCTCGCCACCAGCCCGACGGGCGAGACGGTGACGGACAGCGGCGCGGCGACCGTCACCGATTCATCGCCCTCGGCGCGGGCGGTCAGCTGGTAGTTGCCGTCGGCGTCGAGGTCGAACACCTCGACGGACGGTTTGCGCGGGTCCACGATCCAGTACTGCGGAATGCCGGCCTCGGCGTACCGGGAGAACTTGAGCACCCGGTCGTACCGGGATGTGCTGGGGGACAGCACCTCCACCACGATCGCGGGGTTCTCGGTGATGTTCTTCTCGCCGATCCGGTCCTTCGAGACGACCAGTAGGTCGGGTTCCAAGGACGTACGCTTGTCGGGCTGCCAGTCCAGTGGGGCGAAGAACACTTCGTGATCGTCCGGGCAGTTGTCCTCGAAGATCCGGCATAGCTTGCGGATTGCGCGTTGATGCTTCGGAACCGGCGACGGGCTCACGATGAGCACTCCGTCGATGATCTCGTACCGCAGGCCGTCATCGGGGAGCAGGTCGAGCAGGTCGACCGTCCACTCTTCGCCTGCCCCGGGTGCCACGGGCAAACCCCGTGCCGATTCGCTGACTGCCACCATGTGCACCATCGTGCCTCCTTGACCCGGACCATGTCGCGCAGTATCGACGCGATCGGTCAGCGGTCGGTGCGGTTGTCCACAATCGTCAGTTCAGCAGTCCGAGGGTGAGCAGGCCGAACCCGAGGCGCGCGTAGAGCGCCGCGATCACAAGCCGATGACGGCCTTCGGTGAACCGATCAGCAACCACCAGCACCGTGAGCACAGCCATGAACGGCAGACTCCCGGGCAGTGCCAGCATGGCCAGCATCGGCAATGCGCAGAGCCGGAAACCGCTGGTGGCACAAGACATGCCGAACCTGGCTGACTCGACGCACGGCGCCCGGCGCGCTGACCTGCGCTTGCGGCCGACCACATGTCGCAGGGCGATCCCGACGACGGGGATCGAACTGGGCCGCAGCGCACCCAAGCGTCAGAGTGCCGGCCGCGACGACTGCCGATCCCAGGACACCGCCGAGCGTCTCGGCCACCGTCGCGAGGCACAGCGCGAAGACGGTCCAGGTCAGCACGAACGCCGCGAGAAACCACACCGGCGCGCCGCCCGCACGGGTCCCCTGGCGAATGGCAACGGCGCGGGCGCCGGGAAAGGCGAGCGGCCCCATCATCGCGACCGTCATGGCCGCGACCATCGCCACGCCGGACGCCGTGAAGACGCCGCCGTGCGCGCCATGCCCAGCGATCGAGGCGCCGGTGCCGCTCCACCCAGCGGTCGGGGAGTCGGCGATCAACGCCGCCCAGGCGAGGACGGTAGCGGCGATCGGAACGATCTCCGGGCGCCGGGCGAGCAGGGTCGCGCCACTGCTGCCGACCGCCGGTTGATCCATTTGGGTACAGGCCTACCACCATCGGCGCCGCCCGGCACTCCGGAGCAACCAGCGACAGACACAGCTCAGAGGCTAAGAGCGGGACACGGGCTGCTTCGCCGCGGCCAGCACGGTGGTCACCCCGTCGGAGGCCAGCCGGTGCCAGCGCCGGAAGTACCGGAGCATCGCGTGGCCCGCCCCGTCGATCAGGGTGGAATCGATCCGCGCGCCGGCCCTGGCCGCCCTGGCGAGCCACGCCCTGGTGGACGGCTCGGGCACGATCCGGTCCCGCGTGCCCTGGACCACGAACAGCGGAATTCCCGCCAGCAGATTCGACCGGGTCGCCGGGATCGACCCAGGGAGCAAGGCCCACCGCACCAACCACTGCGGAGGAGTTGCCGGACGGATCGACGCGAGACGTGGTACCGACGACGTGCATCGCCACCCGGCCGCCGAGCGAATGCCCGACCACCACGATCGGCAGTCCGGGGTGGGCTTCGGCAACCTGGTCGATCGCCCAGCGGGCGTCGTCGAGGACGGCGGCGCCGTCGCCGTTCCAGCCGCGGACGGAGAACTTGAGCCGGTACACCGCCGCCGTCGGCACGTGAGCGGCGATGGCCCAGGCCACCGGGATCAGCCGTAACACAGCGGGAGCGAACCTGGAGACCGTCATTGTCGATGTCGCTGAGCCGCCGTGAAACACCAGGACCGCTGAGGTGGGTGCGTTGGGTGACGCTGTGGTCAGCAAACGGGCGCCATTGTTTCTTGTGCTCACAATTTGAGTATCCGGATCACAACGCGAACCGGATGGGTGAAAGCTATGCATGCCGGCGACTAAGCGTCCCCCGTCATGGCCCGTCGCATCGTCACTCGCGACCAGGCGACCGCCGCGATCAGCGCAGCGGCCGGCCCGCTGGACCCTGCGGGCACCCGCGACGCGGTCAAGGCCACCCTCGGCTGGCTGGCCCAATCAAATCCCGGCCGATCTGTGGAGATCCGGGTGCCGCCGCACGGCGCGGTGCAGGCGATCGCCGGCGGGCCCCGGCACACCAGGGGCACGCCGCCGAACGTGGTGGAGATGAACCCCGACACCTGGCTGGCCCTGGTCACCGGGGCCCTGTCCTGGGCCGATGCGGTGGCGGACGGGCGGATCAGTGCCAGCGGGACCAGGGCCGACCTGTCCGCGCTGCTGCCCCTGCGGGTGCCACCGGACCCGGCCGGCGAATCAAGCTAGCTGTCCGCTTCCTGGACCGCCTGCGCCCAGCCATCCGTAGCGCGCCGATGCCGGGATCGAAGATGAGCCTCCCGAGCAGGTACAGTGGGGTACCGCTGATCCCCTGGTTTGAATCGCGCGCAGAGGAGCACGGTTTCGTGGTCATTGGTCCGTCGTTGGGTACTACGACCGGCGTGATCCCTACGCACACATCCCTCCCGATGCCGACAGTTCGTCGGTCCGGGGCCGCTGATGTGGAGTCAGATTCGTCACACGCCTTCGATGTCGCCGCGGATCCGTCGCCGCGCGAAGAATGCGGCGTCTTCGGGGTCTGGGCGCCCGGCGAGGAGGTCGCCAAGCTCAGCTACTACGGCCTGTACGCGCTGCAGCACCGCGGCCAGGAGGCCGCCGGCATCGCTGTCGCCGACGGGTCGCAGATCGTCGTCTTCAAGGACCTCGGCCTGGTGTCGCAGGTGTTCGACGAGCAGACCCTGTCCTCGCTGAGCGGGCACATCGCCGTCGGGCACTGCCGGTATTCCACCACCGGGTCCGGAACCTGGGAGAACGCCCAACCGACGTTCGCGATCACCGACGTCGGCTCCGGAATCGCGTTGGGCCACAACGGGAACCTGGTGAACACCAGCGAACTGTTCGCGATGGCCGCGGCGCTGCCCGGCAAGGCCGGCCGGAGCAAGTGCTCCACCGACTCCGACGTCATCACCCGGTTGCTGGCCTCCCGATCGGCCGATTCCGGCCTGGAGGCCGCGGCGATGGAACTGCTGCCGACCCTCAAGGGCGCCTTCTGCCTGGTGTTCTGCGACGAGCACACCCTGTACGCGGCCCGGGATCCGCACGGCGTGCACCCGCTGGTCCTTGGCCGGCTCGACCGCGGCTGGGTGATCGCCTCGGAGACGGCCGCGCTGGACATCGTCGGTGCCTCATTCGTGCGGGAGGTCGAGCCCGGCGAGCTGCTGGCCATCGATGCCGATGGACTGCGCAGCGAGCATTTCGCGCCGCCCACCCCGAAGGGCTGCGTCTTCGAGTACGTCTACCTGGCCCGGCCGGACACCACCATTTCCGGCCGCGGCGTGCAGGCCACCAGGGTGGAGATCGGCCGCCGGCTGGCCGCCGAGTCGCCGGTGGAGGCCGACCTGGTGATCCCCACCCCGGAATCGGGCACCCCCGCCGCGATCGGGTTCGCGCAGGCGTCCGGCATCCCGTACGGCCAGGGCCTGGTGAAGAACGCCTATGTCGGCCGCACCTTCATCCAGCCGTCGCAGACCATCCGGCAGCTGGGCATCCGGCTCAAGCTCAACCCGCTGCGGGACGTCATCCGCGGCAAACGCCTTGTGGTGGTGGACGATTCGATCGTCCGCGGGAACACCCAGCGGGCCCTGGTGCGGATGCTGCGGGAGGCAGGTGCACTCGAGGTGCACGTCCGGATCGCCTCGCCGCCCGTGCGTTGGCCCTGCTTCTACGGCATCGACTTCGCGTCCCGGGCCGAGTTGATCGCCAATGCCGGGGACGTCGAGGCCGTCCGCCGTTCCATCGGCGCCGATTCGCTGGCCTACGCGTCGATGGAGGCCCTGGTAGCGGCCTCCGAGCAGCCGAAGAACCGGTTGTGCACCGCCTGCTTCACCGGGGATTATCCGATCCCGATCCCGGATCAGGTGGGCAAGCACGTGCTGGAGGGCATCGCCAGGGGCATCACCGATCCCCTGCACCGCGGCATCTCCGGTGACGCGACGCCCGTTTCGGTCGCGAGCTACGGGGCCGCGGACGCGCTGAGCAGACCGTGAAAGCGCCGGCCGTGACCCCGCAGTCCGTCAACCGCAGCGCACCAGCAGACACCATCTGCCCCATGAAGTCAGGCGGCTCACGATGAGCGCTCGTCACCCCATCGGATCCGGCGCCACCTACGCCGGTTCCGGCGTCTCCATCGCGGCCGGCGAGGCCGCCGTCGACCTGATGAAGCCGTATACCCGCAAGACCCACCGGCCCGAGGTGATCGGCGGGATCGGCGGCTTCGCGTCGCTGTTCCGGCTGCCGCTGCACCGTTACCGCGAGCCGGTGCTGGCGTCATCCACCGACGGGGTCGGCACCAAGTCCGCCATCGCGCAGGCGATGGATGTGCACGGCACGATCGGCATCGACCTGGTGGCCATGGTGGTCGACGACCTGGTGGCCTGCGGCGCCGAGCCGCTGTTCCTGCAGGACTACATCGCCTGCGGGAAGCTCGACCCGGAGCGGATCGCGACGATCGTCTCCGGCATCGCCGATGGCTGCGTGCTGGCCGGTTGCGCGCTGGTCGGCGGCGAGACGGCGGAGCACCCGGGGCTGATGGCGCCCGACGACTATGACCTGGCCGCCACCGCCGTCGGGGTCGTCGAGGCCGAGGCGATCCTGGGACCGGACCGGGTCCGGGCCGGTGACGTGGTGCTCGGCATGGGTTCGTCTGGCATCCACTCCAACGGGTACTCGCTGGTCCGGCATGTGCTGCTGGACATCGCCCGGCTCCCGCTGGACGGCCACGTCGAGGAATTCGGCCGGACGCTGGGCGAGGAACTGCTCGAGCCGTGCCGGGTCTACGCCCTCGACTGCCTGGCACTGAACCGGGAGACCGATGTACACGCCTACGCGCACATCACCGGGGGAGGGCTGGCCAGCAACCTGGCCCGGGTGATCCCCGGCGGGCTCACCGCGGCGCTGGATCGCCGGGCCTGGAACCCGTTGCCGGTGTTCGGCTACATCTCCTCGCACGGCCGGATCGCCCGCGAGGAGATGGAGAAGGCGTTCAACATGGGCATCGGGATGGTCGCCGTGCTGCCCGCCGAGGACGTGGACCGGGCGATGGCCATGCTCACCGCGCGACATCTGTGGTCGGTCGTGCTCGGCACCGTCGAGAATTCCGGCGACCGGACCGACCGGGTCACCCTCTGTGGGGATCATCCCCGGTTCTGAGTGACCGGGCCTCGACGGTGACCGCCGCCATCGGTCGGCGCATGGTCAACCAGGGCCTGTGGCGGCCGACCGCACCCGACGCCGAATCCGTGCTCCGGGCAGTGGTCGGCATGCAGGCCCAGGAGTTCGGCTACGCCCTCTGGTCGGTGGCACAGCGGGTCGACGGCCCGGTCGGCAGCGCGGACCTGCTCACGGCCTTCAACGCCGGCCGCCTGCTGCGCACCCATGTACTGCGCACTACCTGGCATTTCGCGCTACCCGAGGACGTCCGCTGGTTGCTCCGGCTCACCTCGCCGAAGCTGCGCTCGATCAATGGTTACTACGACCGGCAACTCGGCCTGGACCGCCCAGAGATCGACCGGGCCCAGGCCGTCCTCGCCGAGGAGGTGGCCGGTGGACGGCACCGCACCCGCAAGGAGCTGGCGGCTGCCCTGGAGTCGGCCGGGATCCGGGCGAATGGCCAGCGGCTCGCGCACCTGGTGATGCACGCGGAGTTCGACGAGGTGCTGATCAGCGGCGGCATGAGCGGCAAGCAGCAGACCTATGCGGCGTTCGATGACCGGGTGCCCCCGGCGAGCACCTACGCCAAGTCCGGCGTGCACGAGGCGGCGTTCGACGAACCGGGCGCGTTGGCCGAGCTGGCTCGTCGCTTCGTGGCGAGTCGCGGTCCGGTCACCGCGAAGGACCTGGCGGTCTGGGCCAGCCTGACCCAGGCACAGGCGAAACGAGGGCTGGCCGCGATCGAAGCCGATTGCCTGACCACCGACATCGACGGTATGACCCTTTATTCGGTCGAACCGTCCGGGAACGCCGCGCCCGATGGTGACGGCCCGGTCATCGATCTCGTCCAGGGCTTCGACGAGATCGTGATGTCCTACAGCGAGAGCCGGTCCCTGCTCACCGGCGGGCTCGGCTCGCTGCCGGTCGCCGACCGAACGAACTACCTGCACACCGTCCTGTGCGACGGCCGGCTCGCCGGGCACTGGCGGCACCAGCTCGGCCGGGCCGGTGCGGTCATCGAAGTGCAGCTGCGCCGCCCGCTCGCCGATGACGAGCGGGCCGCGCTGGAGGGCGCCTTGGCGCGGTACGGGCGCTATCTGGGGGTGCCGACGAGCCTGGCAGAGCCGGTGCTGCTGGCGTGATGTCAGTGTGCCGGCACGTTCTCGGCTGGTGCCACGGCCGGCTTGGCCGACGTCCGGCGCGCGGCCATCTTGTAGACCAGGACCATCATCCGGTCCATGGCGCGGTCGGGCAGGAATCGCGACGCGATCACTATCGGCTTGGCTCCGGTCCCGATGGCGTAGCGGGTCCGGGGACGGCGCGCGGTCACCGCCTTGGCGATGGCGTCGGCCACCACCTCTGGCGATGACCCCATTTCCAGGTTGTCGCTGCTGGACCCGAGCACCCCGGCAACCACCGCGGCCTGCTCGGAGTACGGGCCGACGCCGGAGGTGGCCATGAGGTTCTCGGCGGCGATCTGACCCCATTCCGTGCGGATCGCGCCGGGCTCGATCACGACGACATGGATACCGAAGGGCGCCAGTTCGGGCCGGAGCGAGTCGCTCAGCCCCTCCACGGCGAACTTGGTGGCGTGATACCAGCTGCCCAGCGGCTCACCGAACTTTCCGCCCATCGAGGAAATGTTGATGACGTAGCCGCTGCGCTGCGCGCGCATGTGCGGCAGCGCGAGTTGGGTCAGCCGGGCGAGCGCGAACACGTTGATCTCCACCTGGCGGCGGGCCTCGTCCATCGGCACGTCCTCCAGTGAGCCGTACGAGCCGTAGCCGGCGTTGTTCACCAGCACGTCGATCCGGCCGGTGTCGGCGACGATCCGATCGATCAGCGCGACCATGTCGGCGTCGTCGGTCAGATCGGCCCGCACGGTGTGGATCCCGGCGTCCGCGAGGGCCGTCATCCGATCGACCCGTCGGGCGGCGGCGTAGACGGTGTAGCCCAAGCCATGCAACCGGCGGGCGGTTGCCTCGCCGATTCCCGACGATGCGCCGGTGACCAGTGCGACTGATGTACCCATGAGCTCCTCCAAGGAAATCCAACTGGTTGGTTGGCTCTCAACATAGGACTCGTCGACAACTATGTCAACCATCTAGTTGGTTGGCTTGTAGAGTCATCGGCATGATCCGTGACGCCAACGCGACGAAGGCCCGCATCCTGGAGGCGGCGACGGTCGAATTCGCCGATCACGGACTCGCGGGCGCCAGGGTGGACCGGTTGGCCGCGCTGGCCGGCGCCAACAAGGAGCGGATCTACGCGAACTTCGGCAGCAAGGAGGCGCTGTTCGACGCCACCGTTGTGGCCAATATCCAGGAGTTGCTCGATACCGTTCCGATGGACGCCGACGACCTGCCTGGCTACGCCGAGCGGCTGTTCGATTTCACGATCGACCACCCGCACCTGCTCCGGCTGGCGTTGTGGCACAGCCTGGAACGGCCCGGCCGACTCGAAGAGCTACCGGAATCGGCGGACTCCATGGCGCACAAGGTATCCGCGTTGCGGGACGCCCAGCGCAGGGGCGTCGTCGACGATTCCGTGCCCGCCGAGCTGCTGACCACCCTGATCCTGGGAATCGTGCATGCCGGTCTGATCCTGGCGCCGACTCCGGACAATCACGCTGATCTCGACGGCCTTCGTGCGGCCACCCGGCTCGCCGTCAGCCGGCTGACGGCACCGCGCGCACCCTGAATCTGCCGTCATCCGGGGCGACCCCCGGTGTTCACATTCTGCACAGCTGATTCCCCTGACCGGGATTCGGCGCGCGCCGTGCTCGGTGTCATATTTCCCCCTGGCATAGTCGGGACGTGACGGGCGAGTACGTCGCGGCGCAAGACCGGCGTTTCCGGTGCGGGGAGGTCGGCGGATGGACATCAGATTCGTCTGGGCGGCCGGTCACTCGAAAATGGCCAGCGGCGGCGCGCTGGTCACCCAACACACCGTGGACGAACTGCCCGGCCTGCTCGACCGGCCGGATGGCATCGTCTGGGTCGACATCCCGGTGTGGGATGACGACGCGAAACGGGTTCTCGCCGACGTCTTCTGCTTCCACCCACTGGCGATCCGGGACTGCATGGAGCGCAACCAGGTGCCCAAGGTGCACGTGTATCCCGGGCATGTGTTCCTGGTGCTGCACGCGCCCTTCGCCGGCAAGGCCGGCCACGTGCACTACATCGAACTCGACCAGTTCGTCGGCACCAACTTCCTCGTCACGGTGCACGGTCCGCTGAACCCGGCGGTCGACCCCGAGGTCGCCACGGTCGAGGTGCAGTCGATGCTGCACCGGCTCGAATCCGGCCGGCTGCGCCCGTCTGCGCCATTCGAGATGTCCCACGGCCTGGTCTCCGCGCTGACCGGCCGGCTGCGGAACTACACCGCGGTGCTGACCCAGGAGGTCTGGCAGCTGGAGCAGCGGGTCACCGCCGGCCACCTGGGCGACGCCGAGCTGTTCCTGGAGGAGATGTTCCGGGCCCGGCACGGGTTGCTGACGGTGCAGACCATGGCCGCGCTGAGCCGCGAGGTCTACGCGCGGATGGCGAAGATCGAGGCGTTCGGCCCCGGGCGGCCGCAGATGTTGGTCGAGGACACGGTTGACCAGTTCGATCGGCTGCGCGCGATGGCGCACGGTCAAAAGGACTATCTGCAGGGCACGATCGAGTTCTATCAGGCCAGAACCAACACCAAGATGACGATCGCGGCCGAACGGCTGGCAGTGATCGCGGCCGTGACGCTGCCGATCACCGCACTGTCGTCCATTCTGGGCGTCAATTTCATCGTCAATGACAGCACTCAGTACGAACAGCTGGCCATCTCGCTGCTGATCATGCTCGTGATGTCCATCGCGCTGCTGATCTGGG
Organism: uncultured Actinomycetota bacterium; assembly: GCA_963695045.1. GTDB lineage: Bacteria > Actinomycetota > Actinomycetes > Mycobacteriales > Nakamurellaceae > Nakamurella. Next base: position 903,675 of record CAVOFW010000006.1, on the reverse strand, counting down.
CCAAGCGCAAGGGCTGGTTGGGGTAGCGGGCGTCCGGGTCAGCCGCCCTCGGCGAGCTGCCGCAGCCGGTCGAGCCGGCCGGATTCGTACTCGGCGAACCAGCTGTCGGCGCCGAGCAGTCGGTTGGCGGTCGCGGCGTGCTCGGCCGCCCCGACCTTGTCCCCGGTGGCGAGCAACAGCTCGGCGAGCTCTTCGGAGACATAGCCGTCGGCCGGACCCTGCTCGGCCAACCGCAGCTGGATGTCCAGGGCCTCGTCGAACGCGCTCGAGCGAGCGCAGTGCCCGCGCGACGGCCCAGCGGGCGACCCGCTGCTGTTCCGCCGTGCCGTGCACCGAGTAGGCCGTGAGCGCGGCCTCGAACTCGGTGAGCGCGCCAGTGAAGTCACCAGCATCGTGCCGCGCCCAGCCGGCGTTGTTGTGCAACGAACCCGCCCAGCGCGCGGCGCGGGGATCGCCGGCTGCTGCGACCAGACGCAGCGCCAGCTCGGTCCACTCGTCGGCCCGGTCCAGGTCGACGATCGCCAACATGTGCGCGGCATCGATGGCCAGGAACTCCTGGTCGGCCGCCTGCGCGCGCGTCAACGCCTCCTGCAGCAGAGCCTTCGCCGCGACCGGATCGCCGGCGGAGTTCGCCAGCCGACCGCGTTCCAGGACGCTCCGCACGCCGACCACCGCGGCCAACGACGTTTGCTCGCTCAGGTCGTCCAGCAGCGCGGTGGCCTCGTCGTACCGGCCCTGCAGCCCGATCGACCTGGCCAGTTGCGTGATCAGCTCGGCGGCCCTGGTGCTGTCGGCCGGAGCCGCGACGATGGCCCGCCGGAATCGCTGTTCGGAAGCTGCCGGGTCATCGAAGTCCCACAGCTTGTCGAGCAGCACGACGTCCAGGCACTCGTCGGTATCCGAGGGTGCCTGGCCGTTCATTTCAGGGCTACCGCCGACGGGAGGGTGAGACGTAGCCGATGGGCTCGTCGTCGACTTCCTCGACGTATTTCGAATACAAGGCAATCGGATCGTCATCGTCGTCGTCGTCATTGACGACCGGCGGGGGCGGGGGTTGGTACACCGCCCCACCTGTGAGTTCGCGCTGCAAGGCGTTGACGTCGATCGACGAGGTGTGGTACTTGAGCTCCCGCGCGACCTTCGTTTGCTTAGCCTTCTGACGGCCACGCCCCATGGCGGACCCCCTTGCAGTAAGAAGCGGGGCGGCCGATAACGGCGGCCCCGGAATCAGGTGTGTTTCGTGATGTCAACAGTACAGGTTCGGTGCTTGCCTTCCCACACCTACCCGTGGTCTCGCGCCGAGCGGCGCCTCCCCGTGGGAACGGCAAGACCATCGTATGTCGACCTCCGCTCGGCGCACGCAGGCCCGACTAGAACACGTCGGGAGCCACCGCGACGGTACCGACCGACACGCCTCCGCCAAGCACGATCCCGGTGCCCAGCTCGTCCAGCAGGGCGCTCCCAGCTGGATTGTCGACCCCCACCCCGAGCGTGCGCAGCGCACCCACCAGGACCGGCATGCGGGCTCGATCGCCACCGTCAGTGATCTTCACCGCAACGCACCGCCCGTCCGGCAGGGCGGCGCAATGCACCCCCTCGGCACCGCCCTTGACCAGCAGGCCAGGGAAGGCCTGCATCAATCGGGTGTCCTCGCGGCCGGTCCCGCCGACCATCTCCGGGTGGGCCCGCATCGCGTCGGCGACCTGCCGTTCGAACGTGCCGTCGGCAGCGGCGTTGACCGCGCCGAACCCCCGGGCCAGCGCGACCAGCGAGACCGCGAACAACGGGGCGCCGCAGCCGTCGACGCCGACGGCGGAGGGCGCCTCGCCGGTCAGCCGGGCGACCTCGTCGGAAACCCGCAGTTGCAGCGGGTGATCGGTGGCCAGATAGTCGGCGATCGGCCAATCGTGGGCGACGCACGCGGTCAGCATTCCGGCGTGCTTACCGGAACAATTCATGTAGATCCGCCGAGCCCGGCCATCCGCGCGCAGCACCGCGAGTCTGGCGTCGTCGTTCATCGGCAACGCGACGGGGCAGCCGAGGTCGTCCTCGGTCACCTCGGAACGGGCCAGCATGGCCAGCGCGCGCTCGACGTGCATCGGTTCACCGGAGTGAGATGCCGACGCCAGGGCCAGGTCGGCTCCGACCAGATCCGCGCCGCTGCCCAGCATCGCCACCGCCTGGAACGGCTTGCTGGACGAGCGGGGGAAGACCGGCGCCCGAACATCGCCGCGTTGGTGCAGCACGGAACCGTCGACGTCGGTCACCACCACGGAGCCGAAATGCGACCCTTCGTGGAATCCCGACCGGTAGATCCTGACCAGCTCGACGGGGGTGATGGCAGGCACGGATGAACTCCTCTTGGCTGTCGGGAAATTGCTGCGATGACTCTGCTCAGCCGATCCGCCAATGCGATCGGGCGGCCTGGCCCTCCAGCGGCGGCCGGCCGCCGATTCTGGCCAACCCGCTGGCCCTGGCGACCAGCGCGGCGTCGTCCCGACCCTTGGGGCGGGTATCCGCGCGGAGGTCTCCCCGGAGTTCAGCAGCGCGGGGCTGATCAGCCGGCGTGTGCATGGTGCCGACCCGGACGTGGGCACCCACCGCCAGTGCCGCGAACAGCACGGGGACGGCCGCGGCGCCGTTCCCGGCGAAGCTCACCTCGCCGTCGTGCTCGGCGGCGATCCGGGCGACCGTGGCGACCAGGTCGCTGTGCGACGGGCCGTCGTCGAGCACGATCTCCACAAAATCCACCGGCAGCCGATCCATCAGGTCGGCCGCTGGATGCGCCGGGTCGGTGGTGATGACCAGGCCGGTCTGCCCGCGTAACCCGGCGATGGTGGCGACAACATCGGGTTGGTCGATGGCCAGGTGGATCCGGCTCGCCCCCACCTGCTCGGCGTCGATGGCCGCCCGCAGCAGGTGGCCGAGTGGGCAGGCCGCCGGGGCCAGGGTGATCAGGGTGCCGGGAGTCGGAGCGCGGTCAGGCATCGACCAACAATGCCCGAAGGACGGCGGGATCGATATTGCCGCCGGACACGACGGCGACCGTCCGGCCGCCCGGCAACTGGTTGCCGTGATGGAGGTAGGCGGCCGCCGCGACGGCGCCGCTGGGTTCGGCCACCAGCCGCGCCTGCAGCAGTAGCCGCCGGGTGGCGTCGGCGATCTCGTCCTCGGTGACGGTGATGATGTCGTGCACCTGGGTGCGGATGTGTTCCCAGGGCAACTCGCCGACGCTGAAGGTGCGCAACCCGTCGGCCATCGTCCGGGCGGTCAGGGCGGACGTCCAGGGGATACGCCGGCCGGCGGCAAACGACTCGGCGGCGTCGCCGGCCAGTTCCGGTTCGACCCCGACCACCTTGGCGTTCGGTAGCAGCGCGGTGATCGCCGCGGCGATGCCGGAGATCAGCCCGCCGCCGGACACCGGCACCAAGATGACGGCAGTCTCGGGCATATCAGCGGCGATCTCCAGCCCGACGGTGCCCTGGCCGGAGATCACGTCGGGGTTGTCGAACGGCGGGATCATCGCCTTGCCGGTCTGCTCGGCGAGTTCGGCCGGCCGGCTGAACCGCTGCTCCACCGGCACCAGCTCGACCGTTGCGCCCAAGTCCCTGGTGGCCTGGATCTTGCGGGCGGGGGCGTTGTCCGGGATCACGATGTACGCGTCGATGCCGAACGCCCGTGCCGTGTACGCCACCGCCTGCGCATGGTTGCCGGAGGAATGCGCGAGCACGCCGCGGGCGCGGACGGCCGGGTCCAGCCGGGAGATCGCGGTGACCGCGCCGCGGATCTTGAACGCCCCGATCGGCTGCAGGTTCTCCGGTTTCAGCCACAGCCCCGGCCAGGGAGAGGCCAGCAGCGGGGTGCGCACGGCATGAGGCCGGATGAGCTCGGCGGCGTCGCGGATCAGCTCGATGTCGACCAGTTGCGGACCCACCCCGGCTCAGCCCCGCCGGATCTGGCTGAAGGCCCGCCGGTCGATCGCGGACAGTGGGGTCGAGATGGCACTCTCGCCGAGCGCGTCCGCCGGGTCGATGACCGCATCAACGGTGCCGGCCAGCAGCGGGACCCCGGCGTCGACGGTCCGCTTGACCAGGGCAAGCGCGATCGGGCCGTCCTCGTGATGCTGAGCGACCGTGCCCACCCGTCCGACCACCCGGCCGTCGGCCATCACCGGGGCACCGGTCTCGGGCAGCCCGTACGCGGACCCGTCCAGATTGAGCATCACCAGCCGGCGGGCCGGGCGGCCCAGGTTGTGCACCCGGGCGACGGTCTCCTGCCCCCGATAGCAACCCTTCTCCAGGTGCACTGCGGTGCTCAGCCACGGCACCTCGTTCGGGATGGTGCGGTCGTCGATGTCCACCAGCAGGCGCGGGCGGCGGGCGGCGATCCGCAGCGCGTCGGCCGCCCAACTGCCGGCGGGCACCGCGCCGGCGCCGATCAGCGCGGTGGCGATCGTGCTCAGTTGGTGACGGGGGACCAGCAGATCGATGCCGGCGGCGGTCTGCCGGACCAACCCACCGCCCGGCAACTCGGTCGCGCGGCCGACGTCCGGGACGCCGACGGTCAGCGCGGTGGCGACGAGCTGCGGCGCGGTCGGTCCGACCAGCGACACACTGGCGAGCTCGGCGCCGGCATCGGTGACCTCGACCTTCGACCAGAACCGCATCCCGTCGAGATAGCCGAGCAAGCTCGTCACCGGCGCCCGGTTCGGTGTCGAGGAAGGTGGTCTCGCCGAGCTCGGTCACCACGAACTGATGCTCGATGTGTCCCTGCGGCGAGAGGATCAGCGCCTCGGTGACCTTGCCGTCGCCAAGCGTGGAGAGGAATTGGCTGGTCAGCGTGTGCAGCCAGGTCAAGCGATCGGGTCCGGTGACGCGCAGCACTGCCCGGTTCGAGCGGTCGATCAGCACCGCACCCGACTCCGCCGCGCGTTGCTCGCCGATCGGGTCGCCGTAATGCCACGCCGTGCCGGCATCGATGCCGGTCGCTTCGACAGCTCCAGGGAGCTGCAAGAGTGGCGATCGGTACCGGGATTCAACCTCAGGTGCTGCCATGCTGCCCATGGTAGGCAGCTGAACAAACCCTGTAGAGACGCATCTGCACTGTTCTTGAGGGTCGGTGAGTCGCAGGTCACAGATCCAGGGAGGGCCGGGTTGGTCCTACCGCCGTCGTGACCGGCAGAATTGCGCTTCATGGCTGGTGACAGTGAGGTCCCGGTTGCATCGGTGGCCGAGCTGATCGGCCGGCGCGGCGCGCCGGTGTTCAACGGGCACGGCGTGACCCCGTTCGTCGAGCTCGACCGAGCCGCATGGGCCGCGCTGGCGGCGTCGACCCCGCTGCCGCTGTCGGTCGCCGAGGTCGAGCGGCTGCGCGGGCTGGGCGACCCGATCGACCTCGACGAGGTCGAGACGATCTACCTACCGCTCTCCCGGCTGTTGAACATGTACGTCGGCGGCACCGGCGCGCTGCATCAGGTCACCACCACCTTCCTGGGCGAGCGGACCGAGCGCACCCCGTTCGTCATCGGGGTGGCCGGGTCGGTGGCCGTCGGCAAGTCGACCACCTCCCGGGTGCTGCGCGAGATGCTCGCCCGCTGGCCCGACACCCCGCGGGTCGAGCTCGTCACCACCGATGGGTTCCTCTACCCGAACGCCGTCCTGCAGCAGCGCAACCTGATGCATCGCAAGGGCTTCCCGGAGTCCTACGACCGCAGGTCGCTGCTCCGGTTCGTGGCCGAGGTGAAGTCGGGCGCCGCCGAGGTGCGGGCCCCCCGGTACGACCACCTGACCTACGACATCCTGGTCGGCGACGAGATCGTGGTCCGCCGGCCCGACGTGCTGATCGTCGAGGGCCTCAATGTGCTGCAGCCGGCGCATCTGGACGAGGGCGGGCGCAGCGCGCTGGCGCTGTCGGACTTCTTCGACTTCTCGATCTACGTCGACGCCCATCCGGTCGACGTTCGCCGGTGGTACGTCGACCGCTTTCTGCGGCTCCGGGAAACCGCGTTCGCGCACCCCGATTCGTACTTCCGCCGCTATGCCGGGCTGACCGACGCCGAGGCCGTTGAGACCGCCAACCGGATCTGGGCCTCGATCAACGAGCCGAACCTGGTGGAGAACATCCTGCCCACCAGGGGCCGGGCGACGCTGGTGATGACCAAGGGGTCGGACCACGCGGTGTCCCGGATCCGGTTGCGCAAGCTGTAATTTTCGGCCGCCCTGCTCCTCGCGATCCGCCTGTCCGATGCAATCAGGGGCCGGCGTGTGCGGCGAAGGTGCGGCCGTTTTCCGCGTTCCAGACGTCACCCGGTAGCTCGCCGGGCAGGTCGGTATTCGACTCGGCCACGAAGATCGGATCCTGGCCGAGCGCCTCCTGCCGCTGGTAGTCGGCGAAGCGCCGAACGCCCATTTCCCCAGCATCGTGATCGCGATCAGGTTGACGATCGCCATCAACGCCATGGCCACGTCGGCAATGGCCCACACCGAGGCCAGGGCGGCGATCGCGCCGATGGCGATCGAGAACAGCACAACGACGCGGAACAGGTTGACGACGAGCTTGCCGGCGCCGAGGAAGAACAGGTTGACCTCGGCGTACGAGTAGTTCCCGAGCACCGAGGAGAACGCGAAGATGATGATCAGGAAGGTCATCAGGGAGGTGCTCCACGAACCGAGCGCGGCGCCGACCGCGGCCTGGGTCAGCGTTGCGCCGGCAATTCCGCCGGTGTTCGCAGGGTCATAGACCTCCGGTCCCGACACCAGGATGATGAACGCCGTCGAGGTGCAGATCACCATGGTGTCGACGAAGACGCCGAGCGACTGGACGAAGCCCTGCTTGACCGGGTGGGAAACCGTCGCGGTGGCGGCGGCATTCGGTGCGCTGCCCATGCCGGCCTCGTTCGAGAACAGGCCGCGCTTCACCCCGTTGAGCATCGCGGCCGCGATGCCGCCGACGAATCCGCCGGCGAGTTCGTCGATGCCGAAGGCGCCGCCGATGATCATCTTGAAGACTTCGCCGATCTGGGTGATGTTCAGGATGACGATGAGCAGCGCCAGCGCGACGTACAGCAGGGCCATCGCGGGCAGCACGATCTCGGCCACTCTCGCCACCCGGCGGACTCCGCCGAACAGCACGGGCGCGGTCAGCACCATCAGCACGACCCCGGTCCATTCCGGTGGGATCTGCCGGGACGCGGCAAGGACGTCGCTGATCGCGTTGGCCTGCACCATGTTGAAGGCCACGCCGAAGGTGAAGATCAGCAGCACCGCGAAGAGCACGCCGCCCGCCCGGGAGTGCAAGCCGCGTTGGATGTAGAAGGCCGGACCGCCGCGGAACGATCCGTCGTCGGACCGCACCTTGAACAGTTGCGCCAGGGTTGCCTCGATGAACGCGGTTGCCATCCCGAGCGCCGCGACGACCCACATCCAGAAGATGGCCCCTGGTCCGCCGAGGGTCAGGGCAATCGCCACCCCGGCGATGTTGCCGGTGCCGACGCGTGACGCCAGTCCGACGGCGAACGCCTGGAACGAGGAGATCCCGCCTTCGCTGTCGGACCGCGAATTGAAGATCTGTTTGATCATCCGGCCGAAGTAGCGGAACTGAACGCCCTTGGTCCTGATCGTGAAATAGATGCCGGCGCCGACCAGCAGATAAATCAGCACGTAGGTGTAGAGGAAGTTGCTCAGCGGATCGATGAACTTCAGCGGGACGAAATCCATCGGAACTCCTCGCGGGATCCAACCGGCCCATGGTTGTCAGCGGCATCGTTGCACAAGTGGGAGCACCGGGCCCGTTGAAAAGCCGACAAACCGGCCCGTTTCGTACCGTGAAACCATGCCCGGTTCCAGCATGCCTAGGCTGTCGGCCGTGACGGACAACCCCGCTCCCATCGCCGCCCTGTTGGACGGAACCCTGCTCGGTCCGGGCACGCCGCTGCTGCGGCCGGACGACCTCGGGGTGCTGCGCGGGGAGGGCGTCTTCGAGACCACCCTGGTGGTCGACGGACAGCCGCGGGACCTGGACGAACACCTGGTCCGGCTGGCGGTTTCCGCCGAGATGACCGGCCTGGTGCTGCCGGCGCCCGCGGCCTGGCGTCGGGGGGTGCATGCGCTGCTGCGGGCCCGGACCGGGGACCGGCAGCTGGTGCTCCGGCTGGTCGCCAGCCGCGGCCCCGAATCGGCCACCGAACCGGTCTGCTACGTGCTGGCCGCCGCCATCTCCCCGCGCACCGTGCGGCAGCGGACCGAGGGAGTGCGAGTCCTGCTGCTGGACAGGGGATTCAGTGCGTCGGCGGCCCAGGCCGCGCCCTGGTTGCTGGCCGGAGCGAAGACCCTGTCGTACGGGGTGAACATGGCCGCGCTGCGGTATGCGGCCGGGCACGACGCGGACGACGTCATCTTCCTCGGATCGGACGGCGCCGTGCTGGAGGCGCCGACCGCGACCGTGGTGATCGCCCGCGATCGAACGCTGCTGACGCCGCCGCCCGCCGGGATCCTGGACGGGGATCACCGTGCGCCGGCTGTTCCAGGCGGCCGCGGAGGCCGGCTGGCTGACCGAAACCGCCGTCCTCGGCGGCGCCGACCTCTCGGCCGCCGACGGGGTGTGGTTGGTGTCCAGTGCGCGCCTGCTCGCGCCGGTGATGTGCGATCGACGGCAGCACCGCGGTCCGACGGCAGGCTCACCGCCGAACTCGCGCGACTGCTCGAGGTCCCGGTCAGCCCTTGACCGCGCCCGAACTACCACCACGGACGAAGTACCGCTGGAAGACGAAGAACACCAGCGCCACCGGAATGGTCATCAGCAGTGCGGCCGCCATCTTCAGCGGGAATTGGGTTCCTGCTCCCAGCGACCCGCTGACCAGGGTGGCCACCCCGGACGTCAGGGTGTTCAATTCCGGGCTCTGCCGGGAAATGATGAAGTGCGGCAGTTCGTTCCAGCTGCCCTGGAACGACAGGATGGTCAGAGTGATCACGGCCGGGCGGGCCATCGGCAGCACCACCGACCAGAAGGTGCGAAAAGCGCTGGCACCGTCCAGCCGGGCCGATTCCTCGACCTCCACCGGGATGTTGATGAAGAACTGCCGCATGATGAACACCCCGGCCGCGTCGGCGAGCAGCGGGATGATCATGCCGGCATAGCTGTTGTAGAGGCCCAACTGCACCAGCACCAGATACTTGGGGATCAACAGCACGACGGCCGGCACCGCCATGATCGCGATGAACAGCCCGGCCAGCAGGCGCCGGCCGGCAAAGTGCAGCCGCGCCAACGCATATCCGGCCAGTGAGTCGAAGAACACCCGGCCGACGGTGACGCACAGGGTGACGATCACCGAGTTCATGAACCACAGCGGGAAATCGGCCTGCCGCAGCGACCGGTAGGCGTCCAGCGTCCATTCCTGCGGGATCGGGTTGAGCGGGTTGGCGGTGGCGTCCGCGTCCACCTTGAACGACGTGCCGATCTGGATCAGGAACGGGTACAGGTAGATCAGCGAGAAGAAGATCAGCACCAGGTAGATCACCCAGCCCCAGCGGCGGGCCTTGGTGACGGTAGCGGATGGCGGATCGACGGGACCGGCGATCGGCCGGCCGGACAGCGTGGTGGTCATTTGCCCTCCCAGGTGGCGAACCGGCGGCGCCGGGGCAGCGTCTTGCGATCACGCATGACGTACCGCTGGAACAGGCTGAAGATCACGATGATGGCGAACAGGATGAACGCGATGGCCGCTCCCTGACCCCATTTCCCGCTCAGGAACGACGTTTGGTACGACAGGTACGCGGGGGTGACGGTGCTCTTGGCCGGACCGCCCTGGCTCATGATGTAGATCTGGTCGAACACCTGCCAGGTGCCGATCAGACCGAGGGTGACCACCAGGAACAGGGTCGGCTTGAGTCCTGGCAGGGTGACCGCCCGGAAGCGCTGCCAGGCCGTGGTGCCGTCCATCTGCGCGGCCTCCTCGACGTCCTCGGGGATGTCCTGCAACGCCGCCAGGAACAGCAGCATGAAGGTGCCCGCGGTGGTCCAGACGGCCAGCGCGATGATGGCGCACATGGCCACCGACGGCCCCGACCACCACTGCCACCAGCTGAGCCCCAGGAAGTCGTGATCGGCGAGCCAGGTGGGCGGGTTCTCGGTGTCGACGCCCACCAGGCCGAGCAGGATGTGCCCGACCCCGCGTGGATCGGCGAACCAGTTGGGCCCATTGATGCCGAACCAGGCCAGCACGGCGTTGACCACGCCGGAGGCGTTGAACAGGAACAGGAACACGATCGAAATGGCGACCGACGACGTGACCGACGGGAAATAGAACGCACTGCGGAAGAAGCCCTTGCCCTTCAGTCGCCGGCGATTCAGGACGATGGCAAGCACCAGCGCCAGCACCGTCTGCAGCGGCACCACCAGGAAGACGTAATACATGTTGTTGCGTAAGTGCGGTGCCCAGGTCCCGTTGCGCCAGACCGGGTTTGGTCAACAGAGTCTGATAATTGTCGACCCCGACGAAATTGGCGGTCAACGGGGAACCCTTGCCGGTCCAGTCCGACACCGACACCCACAGCGCCGAGAACACCGGCAGCAGCACGAAGATCACCACGACGATGAACGCCGGGGCCATGAAGAGCCAGCCGGCCAGGCCGTCGCGTCTGCGGCTACCGCCGCGCCGGCCGGGTTTGCCCGCTGGCGCGGCGTCGGCCTTGGTGTCGTGCTCGATGTCAGCGACGGTCTGCTCGATGCCGCCGCTACCGATGACGGACATGGGCGCTCAGCTCCCGATCGCGTCGGTCAGGTTCTGCTGCACCGATTCCAGGATGGTCTTGGGGTCGCTGGTCGCCAGCGCGTCCAACTGCGCATCGAAATCCGCGAGCACGTCGGCGATCCCGGGCGCGGTGACCACTCCGCGGGCGTACTTGACGCCGTCCACGAACGGCGCATTGGCCGGGTTCGCGGCGAGGTAGTCGGCCTCGGCCGACTGGATCGACGGGATCACGCCGAACCCGGTGGCGAAGGCCAGCTGCTGGTCCTTGGTGGTCATCGCCTCGACGAATGCCTTGGCCTGGTCCGGGTGTTCGGTGGTCGCGGCAATGCCCCAGCAGGTGGTGAACACCAGCGTGCCCTTGTCGCCGGACGGTCCCGCCGGCAACGGGGCAACCGTGTACTTGACCGTCGGGTAGTCCTTGGCCATCGCCCCGAGCAGCCAGTTGCCCTCCATGGTCATCGCGGCTTGTCCCTTGCCGAAGGCCTCGCCGGCCCAGCCGGCACCCAGTTCGGCGGGGAACTTCAGCGAGCCGTCGTCATGCAGGGTTTTGACGTACTGCAACGCCTCGACGTTCTTGGGATCGTCGGCGGTGACGGTCTTTCCGTCCTCACTGACCAGGAACGAGCCGTTCTGCGCCAGGAATGCGTTCATCCGGTCGCGGGTCGGTGCCACGCTGAGCCCCGCGGCCGTCGGCGTGGTCAGCTTCTTCGCGACCGTGGACAGCTGGTCCCAGCTGGTGGGAATGTCCGCATCGGTCAGGCCGGCGGCCGTCCACATGTCGGTGTTGATGAACAATGCCAGCGTGGACATGTCCTTCGGCGCGCAATACAGCTTGCCGTCATAGCTGAACTGGGTCTTCAGTGCCGGGTAGAAATCGTCGACGTTGGGCAGCGAATCGCCGTAGGGCAGCAGGTTTCCGGCGTCGGCGTAGGTGGCGAACTGGTCGCCGGTGACGTAGAAGACATCGGGTGACTGGCCCGAGGCAAAGCCCTGCGCCAGCTGCTGGGCCAGGTCCTGCGCGGCGGTCACGGTGACGGCGGTGCCCGACGCGGTGCCGAAGGCGGTGGCCGCCGACTCGATGGCCGCGGTCTCGGCCGGGCCGGACGGCGCGTAGAGCAGGGTGAGCTCGCCGCCACCCGCGGCGGCGGAACCCTCCGCGCTCGAGGCTCCGGCCGCGGGACTGTTTCCGGCGGCCGGGGTGGAACTGCTGGCGCCGCCGCAGGCCGCGGTGACCAGCAGCGTGACGGCACCGGTCACGGCGAGTGCCGCAGTCCGGAATCTGATGGCGTGCATGGGATTTCCTCCAGTGGGGTCGGGCAGGCCAGAACGCTGGATGGCGTCCGGGGGGCGGAATGACACATATCGGGGTGGTGCGGTGATGAGGAACGGAAAGTGCTGGGGCCGCGCTGTCTCAGCCGGGATGGCCGGTCGATGCCCGCAGCTCGAGCGTCGGAGCGAGCAGGACCTGTTCGGGCGCGAGGTCCTCGCCCGGGTGCTGGATCTGGTTGAAGACGATTCGCAGGCAGTTTTCGGCCACCTGCCGCAGCGGCTGGCTCAGCGAGGACAGATTGGCGGCCTGCGCGGCGTCGCTGTTGTCGAATCCGACGATGGCCAAGTCGGAGCCGACGGTGCGACCCGCTTCGCGGGCGGCGGACAGCGCGCCCAGGCCCATCTGGTCCGAGACGCAGACCATGGCGGTGACGTCATCGCCACGGAGCAATTCGGCCGCGGCCGCTGCGCCGCAGGCGAAGTCGTTCGTGCCGCGGCGAGGCTCCGGGTGGGGGAGTCCGGCCGCGCGCAGCGCCTCCGACCACCCGGCGAGCCGGTCGTCACCGGTCTCCGAACCCTCCGGCCAGCCGATAAAGCCGATCCGGCGGTGGCCCGCGACGATCAACCGCTCGGTGGCCGCTCGGGTGCCGGCGGAGCCGTCGACATCCACCCACGAGTGGTGGTGGGGGCCGTCCCACGGCCGGCCGAACGAGACGAAGGGCACGCCTTCATCGGTCAGGTGCCGGGTCCGCCGGTCGCCGGAGTGGGTGGAGGAGAGCACCAGGCCGTCGACGTTCCAGCGGTCCAGAAGCTCGGCGTAGGTGTCGATCTCGCGATCGTCGTCGGCCGCGGTGTACAGGATGATGCGATAGTCGCTTTCGGCGGCGATTTCGGTGACGGCGTGCAGGAACCGGTCGAACACCGTCGGGTCCGGGACCTGATGGATCCGCATGCCCAGCAGCTGGGAGCGGCGGGTGCGGAGTTGCTGCGCACCCTGGTGGGGGCGGTAGGAGAGTTCGGCGATTGCGGCCCGGACTCGCTCCGCGGTGTCCGAGCGCACCAGGTGCGGTGAGTTGAGCACATTGGACACCGTCTGCTTGGAGACGCCGGCCAGCGACGCCACCGAGCTCAGCGTCGCCTTGCTGCCCCTGATTCGGGTCGGCGAACGACGGTGGTCCAGTCCATCCCGCGCAGTCTCGTCGGTGCCCTCCGGTAGCGCGGACGCCAGAACGGCAGCCTTGGGGGGCCGCTCGCTCGAATGGGCGCCGTTCACGGAGAGTCTCCTCGTCGAGATCTGGTCGGGTCTTGGATCGATCCAAATCTCTTGCTCGCAGCTATTGGATCGATCCAAGGATGGTCGTAGTGTTACCGCCATCACCGAACGTGTCAAGTGTTCTCTCCCTGGAGGCGATCACAATCTCATCACCCCCCAACGTTGTCAGCGCCGCGGTCGGCCGGCAGCCGTTGCTGCACGACCTGGTCACCTGCCTCGCCGCGCCCTGTGTCGTGCTGTCCGACCGCGACGGGCAGATCCGTCCGGACGGCGCCCAGGGCGCGTTCGTGGCCGACGTGCGGGTGCTGAGCAGGCCGAGGTCACCGTCGACGGGTCGCCGCCCGACCCGATCTCGCGCTCCCCACTGGGTCCGGGCGGAGCCGAATTCGTCTCGGTCATCCGCGGGCTGGGCGATCCGTCCCCGGATCCGACCGTGTGGCTGCGGCGCCGGCGGAGCGCCGAGGTCGGTGGCTTCCAGGAGGAGTTGACGATCGTCAACCGGTCCCGCCGCGACGTCAGCACGACGCTGAGCCTTCGCGTGGCCGCCGATCTGGCCGAGATCGAGCGGGTGAAGGCGGGCCTGTCGAGCTCGCCGGTTGGACCCGTTCGAACGTCCGGCGGGCTGCGCTACGGGACCGACCGGACTGCAGGTCGACATCGTCCTTCCCGGAGCCCGACTGCACCTGGAAGATGGCGGCGGCGCTGGCGCAGTGGGACATCGTGGTGGGAGCCCGGTCGGAGGTGACCCTGCGGTGGTCGTTGGCCGTGCGGGACTCGGGACGCCGTCGTCATCCCGCGCATCGTCGGTCCAGGGTGTGCAGCGGCCGAGCGATTGTTGCGGACGATCGCCGGCTCGCGCCGTTCGTCGCAGCGATCGCGTCGCGGACCTGCAGGCGCTGCGGATGTCGCTGCGGAGCCGACCGGACGATGACTTTCTCGCGGCCGGATCACCCTGGTACCTCACGCTTTTCGGGCGCGACTCGATCTGGGCTGCGCGGATGGCGCTGCCGCTGGGGACCGAACTGGCGGGCGGCACCCTGCGCACACTGGCCTCGCTCGCAGGGTGCGCAGGTCGATCCGGCGACCGACGAGCAGCCCGGGAAGATCCTGCACGAGCTACGCCGCAGCGCCACCACGCTGGCGCACACCTCTCTGCCGCCGATCTACTACGGCACGGTGGACGCGACCCCGCTGTGGGTGTGCCTGCTCGCCGATGCCTGGCGCTGGGGGATGCCGGTCGCCGAGGTAGCTGCCCTGCTGCCCGCGATGGAGCGCGCGCTGTGCTGGATGGTGGAGCACGGCGACGCCGACGGGGACGGATTCCTCGACTACCACGACGATCTCGGCCGTGGCCTGGCGAACCAGGGCTGGAAGGACTCCGGACGATTCGGTCAGGTTCGCCGACGGAACGATCGCGGCGGGCCCGGTCGCGCTGGCCGAGGTGCAGGGCTACGCCTACGAGGCGGCGCGAGCCGGCGCCGACCTGCTGGATGCGTTCGGCCGGCCCGGCGCGCGAGCGCTGGCGGCGCTACGCGGCCGAGCTGGCCGACCGGTTCCGGGCCGCCTTCTGGGTCGCCGACGAGCTCGGCCCGTTCCCGGCGCTCGCCCTTGACCGCGACAAGCGGCCGGTCGACGCACCGGCCTCGAACATGGGTCACCTGCTCGCCACCGGCATCCTGTCCCGGACGGAGGCCGCGGCGGTCGCGGATCGGCTGGTGCATCCGAGCATGTCCAGCGGATTCGGCCTGCGAACCATGTCCAGTGCGCCGGCGGGTACTCGCCGCTGAGCTATCACTGCGGATCGGTGTGGCCGCACGACACGGCCATCGCGGTGCACGGGTTGATCACGGCCGGATTCGTCGACCACGCCGCGCGAACTGGCCATGGGACTGCTGGCCGCCGGCAGCGCATTCGACGGCCGATTGCCCGAGCTGTTCGGCGGGTTCGCCGCCGACGACCTGCCGGTCCCGGTGCCCTACCCGGCGTCCTGCCGCCCGCAGGCCTGGGCGGCCGCGTCGGCGGTGGTGATGCTGCAGGCGTTTCTCGGGTTGGAACCCGATGTCCCCGCCGGCGTTGTCCGTCTCAGTCCATCGACAACGGTTGGTGCGCTGAGTGTCTCCGGGCTGCAGGTGGCCGGCGCGGCGTTCGATGTTGCCATTGATTCGGCGGGTGCGGTGGTCTCGGCGACGGTCGCGGATGGACTGACGATCCACGTGGGTGGGATCGGTTGACGCACCTGTCAAGGGCGGCTCCGGTCTGTCCCCACGGCCCTTACCGCGGAGGGTCTGCACCGGGCTACTTCAGGTTCACCAGCGGCTGCTCGGCTGTGATGAGGTCGCCCTCCCCATGGCTCTCCCATACCGATGGATCGACGTTGACGTAATGTTCCCGATCCTTCTCGTCCTTGACGACAAGGACCCAGCGCGCCGAGATCGTGGCGGAACCGTAAGCCACCGCGACCCCGGTATTTGCTCTTGCGTCGCCTGTGTAGGCGTCGAGATGCACCTTTCGCACAACGATCCCAGCGCCGGACCACACTCGACCCGGAAACAACCGGCGCCCGAGCCGCAGCCACGCAGGTGTCGATCGCATACCCGACACCCTAGAACCCGGTCGGTGAGTCAGCGCCGGCGAAACCGCGGCCGTGCTGGCGGCGGGGTGCACGGTCTGCTGACGCTAACGTTCCAGCCGCTGCAGCGTATCCGTCGCTCGGCGCTGACGGATCTCGGCGCGGCGAAGTTGGATGCGTGCCTCGTCGACCGCGCGCCTGGCGTCGGCGACCTGGTCCTCCAGCAGGCGGAGCCGTTCCACCCGGGTCTGTTCCTCGTCGGTGGCCAGGATGACTGCCTCCTCGGCGTCGTCCGCCGCCTTCCTGGCGTCCTCCAGGGCCTGGCGCTTGGCCTCGTCGGCCGCTGCCTTCGCCTGCTGCCTTTCGCTCCGCCTCCTGCGCAGCGGCCCGCTGTCGTTGCTCCTCGCGTTCGTCGGCCGAGAGGCGCTTGCGGGCAGTGGTTTTGGCTCCTGGCTCCGCTCGCCCGGCCGACTCGGGTCCCATCGGCTGCGCGGTGACGGCCTGCTCGGCAGCGCGGGTGACGAATCTTCTGCCGGGTCAGGCACCACGCTGAGGTCCGGGGCTCCGCCGAAGCCGAAACCCTCCCACCGGGCGGGCTTGACCAGGGTGCCGTCCGCGATCTGCTCGGCGACTGCCTGATCGGCGAGCGCCGCGGTCAGCGTCGACACCACCTCGTCGCGAACGGCCGAACTCGGCGCGGCGTCGGCGATCACTTCGAACGCCCGCCTGGTCAATTCATCCACCAAGCGGCGCCGTCGGGTGGTCAGCTCCCGGATCAGCTTCGCGTCGACCGACCGTTCCGCCTCGCGCAATTGGCTGCCAAGGTCGAGCAGGTCGTCAACCTTGTCCGGATCGGCGCGGGCCAGCATGTTGACCGCGTAGGCGGAGCGGGTCGGTTTGCGTAGGGCCGTGATCTGCTTGCCGGCCGCGGTGCCGCCGCTCTTCTTGGCCGCAGCGGCCAGCTCACCGCGCCGCTGCATGAATTCGTCGGGGTCGGCCGAGTAGAGCTCGTCGATCGCCTCCTGCAACGCGTCATCACCGGCCACACCACATCCTGGCCCATGATCGGGCGGTTCGCGGCGTTGACCAGGCGCGTGCGGCATCAAGGCCGCCAGGTGCTAGCGCTAGCTGGCCCGCTCGACCTCGAGCAGCCCCCGTTGGTGGGCCACCGCGACGGCCTCGGCGCGGCCGCTGACCCCGAGTTTGGACAGCACATTGGACATGTGCACGCTGACCGTCTTCGCGCTGATGAACAGCTGCTCGCCCACCTGTCGGTTGGTCATGCCCTTCGCCACCAGTCGGAGCACCTCGTCCTCGCGGTCGGTCAGCAGCCCGACGACGGGATGCGAGCCGGGTAGATCGAGGCGGGCGCGGCGCCCGAGGGTCGCGCACCGCCTCGGCGAGGGGTCGGGCGCCCATCGCCTCCGCCTGCGTCAGCGCGAGCAGCCGCCGCTGATCGCGCGGCCGCGGGATCGCCGGCCGCGACCAGCGCGGCGGCCAGCCGATACCTGGTTCGTGCCACCTCGTAGGGGAAACCACCCGCGAACGCGTCGATCGCGGCCTGCCACAGCAGTGGGTCGTCCTCGTCCGATCAGCCGGTGATATTCGGCCCGGGCCCTGGCCATCCAGCCCAGGCCCTCGGGACCCAACCGCCCCCCGCGCGGGCGCCCGCGCCGCGCCGTTTCGATGGTCCGGTCGAAGAACACCCGGCCCAACGCCCGGTCGGGTTCGAGGTCCCCGCCGAGCAGCCGGGTCTGTTCGGC
Organism: uncultured Actinomycetota bacterium; assembly: GCA_963695045.1. Lineage (GTDB taxonomy): Bacteria > Actinomycetota > Actinomycetes > Mycobacteriales > Nakamurellaceae > Nakamurella. Next base: position 886,054 of record CAVOFW010000006.1, on the reverse strand, counting down.
GCGTTCCGCGAGCGCGGCCAGAGCCAGGGCGCAGAGCCAGATCCCGCCGAGGAAGTAGTCGTTCCAGGCCTTGTCCAGGAACGCGATGATCTGTTCCGTCAGGTCGACCGCCTCCTGGTAGTTGCCGGCCCAGGTCAGCGCGTCGATGGTGCAGCCGCCCGACACCAGCGCCATCATCGGGTCGCGGTGCCAGTCGGCCTTGACGGCGCGGCCGCGCTCGATCACGTCGGCGTCGCCGCGCGCGACGGCGGCGTAGAGATCGACAACCGACAAGGTGTTCGTGGTCGACTCCGGCACCCAGTCCGTCGCCGGCGGCGCGGGGGACAGATCGCCGGTCATGTACCGGATCAGCTCGCGGTAGATCAACATGCCGACGCCGTACCCGGTCCACAGCACGCCGGCCGCCCTGGCCCGTGTCGATGCCGGCGTCGATGATCCGGCTTGGCCTCGGCCATCTCGCCGGCGTAGTACCTGTTGCTGGCCAGGTTGTGCGTGCCGCGCAGCTCCGCCAGCAGGTCGCCCGATGCCCTCGCCCTGGCGACGGCGCCGGTCGAGCAGTTCGGCCGCCCGGTCGGCGTCGTCGACCTCCAGCATGGCCAGGGTGGTCAGCGCATCCGCCTCGGCGTCCGGCACCCCGAGCTGCCGGGATTCGGCGACCGCCCGCTCGCGCGGTGACCCTGGCCTGATCGTCGAGGTCGGCGTTCACGGCGGATCGGGCGTGCGCGGCGAGCAGCCGGGCCCGATCGGGCGACGGGCCCTGGGCGTCGAGCACCTCGAGTGCGTCCTCGGCCAGCCGCACCGCCTCCTCCGGCTGGTTCTCTTCGATGAGATAGGCCGCCGCCGCGGCGGTCAACCGCGCGGACCGGACCGGATCCGCCTGAGCCATCGCCGACCTGGCCAGCGAGACGGCGCGGCTGGGCAGCCCCGACCGGCTGGCGGCCGACGCGGCCGCCATCTCCACATCGATCCGGTCCCGCCCGATCCGGTCGGCGGCGTCCGGCACCGCGTCCCACAGTTGCAGCACGGTTTCCAGCCGGTGCAGCTCTTCGACGGGCGCGAGGACGTCGGCCGCGTCGCGGGCGGCGGCGTGCGAGGCGGTCAAGGCGGCGGGCAGATCGTGGCTGCGCAGCGCGTGATGGGCCGTCTCCGCCTGTGATCCGAGAGCCGGGTCGGCGGTCAGCTGCCGCAGGTAGGCGCGGTGCAGGTTGGCCAACTCGCCGGGCAACAGGTCGCCGTAGACGGCCTCGGCCAGCAGCGCGTGCCGGAATGCGATCCATTCGCCGTCCTCGGCCACCAGCACGTGGTGGGTGACGGCCTCGCGCAGGGCCGCGTCGAACGCGGCCGGATCGGCTGAAGCTCGGGTCCTGCGCGGCGACCGCCCAGAGCAGTTGCTCGCTGACCCGCCGACCGGAGACCGATGCGATCCTGGCCAGCTCGTGCACGGACGGATCAAGGCGTTCCAGCCTGGCATGCAGGACATCCGACAGTGACCCGGGCAGCGCGGCCGTGTCCGTGCCGCATTCCAGCAGTTCCTGCGCGAAATAGGCATTTCCCTCCGACCTGGTCAGCACGCGTTGCAGGTCGGTCTCGGAGAGCGCCTGCCCGGTGATCGGCCTCACCGAACTCGCGCGAGTTCGTCGCGGGTGAAGGACGGCAGCTCGAGGTGGTCGACCTTCGGGTGCCGGATGAGCTCGGCCAGCACCGGCCGGAGCGGGTGGCGGCGGTGCAGGTCGTCGGTGCGATAGGTGCCGATGACCAGCAGGTGCTCGGCGCGCAGCCGGGCGAGCAGGAAACGCAGGATGTCCCGGCTCGACGAGTCCGCCCAGTGCAGATCCTCGATCATCAGCACCAGCGGTCGCTGCGCCGTGCCGGTGGCGCCGATCACCGCGGCGATGCCGTCGAACAGTTGCAGCCGGGCGGCCTGGTTCTCCGAGCCCCCGTGCAGCTCGGGCAGGCCGCCGTCGAGCAACCGGCCGAGCGCGGGGCGGGACGCGATGGCCTGTTCGACGGTGTCGGTGACCTGCCGCAGTTGACCCAGCGCATCGGTGAACGGCAGGTAGGGCAGGCCGACGTCGCCGAGATCGATGCAATGGCTGATCACCACCAGGGCGCCGTCCGCCTCGGCCAGCTCCGCGATCCTGGTCAGCAGCCGGGTCTTGCCGACCCCGGCATCACCGGACAGCAGAATCGCGCCGGGCTCGCCCGCTCGCGCCCGCGACACTGCCAGCCGGACGCGATCCAGCTGTGCTGCGCGTGCAACGAACGGCGAACCCGCCGCGGACCTGGCCACGTCGTCCATAGTGGCAGCAGCCACCGACACTGCCCGTCAGTCGCACGCGACGGCTAGATCGCGACCCGGTGGATCGGATTGCGCGGCGACGAATCCCGCTGGACGCGAGCCTTCCGGTGCAGGATGCTCCGGCCGAAATCGCGCCGCGCCTGCTGCCGCCGGTAGTTGATCTCGGCGTCGACCGCTGGTCCCCACGTCATGCTCATCTCAAGGCTCCTTCATCAACGATGGCGAACGCGGTGCTCGTCGTCGTGACCCTGACGGTTCCGGTAAGGCGGCCATGGCCGCATCGGCATCTCGAGCAGGGTTGAGCAAGGCAGATGCCTCAGATGCCGACTGAATCGGGTCTAAGGCGCCTTAGAGGTGACCGTCGGTCGCCGACCGGCGCTAGCTGGCGACGCTGCCGTACCGCACCGCGGCCCGCGCGCGGGCCTTGGCGGCCTCGGTCTCCCGGTCCTTGGCCGGCGCGGTGGTCACCAGGTCTTCCAGCAGATGACCGGTGATGTGTGCGATCTCGGCAACGGCGCGATCGAAGACGGCCTTGTTCGCGGCCGACGGCTTGGTGGTCCCGCTGACCTTGCGGACGTACTGCAGCGCAGCGGCGTGCACCTCGTCGTTGGTCGCGGGCGGGTCGAAATTGTGCAGGGTTCGAATGTTGCGACACATGTTTCCAGGGTGGCACATCCGACCGGGGCGATCACCTGCCACCGGCGGTGACGACCGGGCCCAACGATGTCCTCGGCTGTGCGGTGGTGGCCCTGACGACCAGGGCCGGCTCGATGAGGGTGCGCTGCGGTTCGGTGGCCGGGTTCTCGATCCGGCTCAGCAGCGCCCGGCCGGCGGCGGCGCCGACGGTCTCGCTGCGGTCGTCGATCGAGGTGATCTCCAGGTAGCGGGACTGCGCGAGCGGCGAATTGTCGTACCCGATCAGCGAGACGTCCGCGGGGACGCTCAGGCCGCGGGCCCGGATGGCAGCGAGCGCTCCCAGGGCCATGGTGTCGTTCGCGGCGAAGACGGCGGTGGTCTCGGGATGGCGGTCGAAGAGCTCGCCCGCGGCGCGGTAGCCGTCCTCTTCGGCCGTGCCCAGATGCTCTCCGACGACCGGTGCGTCGAGGCCGGCCTCGACGCACCTGGAGCGGAAACCCGCTCTGCGGTGCAGGGCCGGTCCGCCGGTGCCGGACAAATGGCCGAGCCGGCGGTGGCCGAGGCGCAGTAGGTGGTCGACGGCGATTCGACCGCCCAGTTCGTCGTCATTCGCCACCAGATCGGCCCCAGCGGGGATGCGATCCCGCCAGCCGGCGACGACGGTCGGTCCGCTCCAGGCGTCGATCAGGGTGTCGTCGGCCTCGGCCGCGATGACCAATCCATCCAGATTGGTGGCGAGCAGGCTTGCCTGTCGCTCGCGGCTGAGGTGGGTGTTGAGCCGGGCCTCGGTCACCGAGAGGTGGTACCCCCTGGTGGCCAGTTCGGATCTGATGCCGGCGAGCAAACCGACGAACGACAGGTTGCGATAGTCGTCGATGACGACCTCGACGCTCATGGCCCGGCGGCTGGCCAGCATTGTTGCCGCTCGGTTCGGTCGGTAGCCGAGCTCGGCGATGGCCGCCAGGACGGCGGCCCGACGGATCGCGCTGACCCGAGGATTCTCCTGGAGCACTTGCGACACCAAGGATTTCGATACCCCGGCGCGATGTGCCACGTCGTAGATCGTCGGCGGTCGAGCCGCGGCTTCGGGCACCGTCATCTGGTCTGCTTCCTTTCCTGGCACCTTCGCCCGACATTCGTGCTGCCAACCCTTTGACAAGACATTCGCTGTCTGCCATCCTAGTGGAGCGCTCCACTATGGAGCGCTCCATTCCCTGAGTGTTGCTTCAAAGGAGAAGACAGTGGCCGATGGCCTTGGTGTGGCAGTGATCGGTGCCGGGATGGCCGGTCGGGCGCACGCGGCGGCGTACCGCACCGCGTCCGCCCTGTACAGCCCGGTGCTGCCGCCGGTGCGGCTGGTCTCGATCGGTGACGTGAACGCCGAGTTCGGGTCGCTGGCCGCGCGGCGGTTCGGGTACGACCGCAACGACACGTCGTGGCAGGCGATCGCCGCCGCCGACGACATCGACGTGGTCAGCGTCGTGATCGCGAACTCGCTGCACCGTGAGGTCGTCGAGGGGCTGCTGGCCGCCGGCAAGCACGTGCTGTGCGAGAAACCGCTCAGCGACACCCTGGACGATGCCCGGGCGATGGCCGACGCCGCACGGAATGCTTCCTCGGTGGCCAAGATCGGTTACACCTACCGCCGCGCACCTGGCATCGCCTTCATCCGCGATCTGATCCAGTCCGGTGACCTGGGCAAGGTGCTGCACTTCTCCGGCCGGTACTGGACCGACTACGGCTGCGACCCGCACGGCCCGATGAGCTGGCGGTTCAAGGGCCCCGCCGGGTCCGGTGCGCTGGCCGACGTCGGCAGCCACCTGGCCTACGTGTCCGAGTTCCTCTGCGGCGACATGACGTCGGTCAGCGGCGGCCAGCTCAGCACCGTGATCACCGAGCGCCCGCTGCCGCTGGGCGCCGTGCATGGGCCACGACCACGCCGAGGTCAGCGACGTGTTCGAGGCCGTCACCAACGACGACTACGCCGCGTTCTCCGCCACGTTCGAGAACGGCGCCGGCGCGATCGAGGTGTCCCGGGTCGCTGCCGGGCACGCCAACAGCCTGATCTTCGAGGTGTTCTGCGAGAACGGCGCCGCCACGCTTCGACCAGCGCCGGCCGTCGGAGATCCAGCTGTTCCTGCGCGAGGGCAAGTCCGCGCAGGCCGGTTACCGGCAGATCATCCTCGGGCCGGAGCACCCCTACCTGTCCGGTGGTCTGGCGATGGACGCCCCGAGCGTCGGGTTCGGGCAGAACGACGCCTTCGCCTACCAGGCCCGGGCGTTCCTGGAAGAGGTCGCCGGTCTCGACGACACCCAGTCGCTGCCTCGCTGCGCCACCTTCGACGAGGGTGTGCACAACATGGAACTGCTGGCCGCGGTGGCCGAGTCCGCGTCCACGGGCGGCGCCTCCGTCGCCATCAAGAACCAGGGGAAGGTGTCCGCATGAAGCTCGGCGTCTACAACGCGGTCCTGCACGACCGTCCGCTGCCCGACGCGCTGAAGGTCATCGCCGACCTCGGCCTGACCGGAATCGAGATCAACTCCGGTGGGTTCCTGCCGGCCGTGCACATCCCCACCTTCGACGACATCCTGGTCTCCGACACCGCCCGGGACGACTACCTCGGGATCTTCGACGGCACCGGGGTGTCCATCGCCGGGCTGAACTGCAACGGCAACCCGCTGCACCCCACCAAGGCCATCGGCGACCAGCACGCCGAGGACATCCGCCGCTCCATCAGGCTGGCCAACCGGCTCGGCCAGACACCGGGTGGTCACCATGTCCGGGCTGCCCGGCGGCGAACCCGGCTCCACCCGGGTCAACTGGGTGGTCAACGCCTGGAACTCCGCCGCCCTGGACGTGCTGGACTACCAGTGGGAGATCGCCGCCGCGTTCTGGAAGGAAACCGACGCCCTGGCCGCCGACCTCGACGTCAAGGTCGCGCTCGAACTGCACCCGCAGAACCTGGTGTTCAACACCGCCGACGTCCGCAAGCTGATCGACCTCACCGGCGCCACCCACGTCGGCGTCGAACTCGACGCCTCCCACCTGTTCTGGCAGCAGATGGACCCGGTCGCCGTGGTCCGCGAACTCGGCCCGCTGATCTTCCAGGCCGCCGCCAAGGACGTCCGGATCAACACCGGCAACGCCGCCCTCTACGGGGTGCTGGACAACAGCTTCCGCCAGCTCTCCGCCGACGAACCACGCACCAACCTCGGCGGCGACGAATGGGCCAACGAATGGCCCAAGAACTCCGCCTGGGACTTCGTCGCCCTCGGCAAGGGACACGACACCGCGTTCTGGACCGAGTTCCTCCGCGCCCTGCACGACGTCGACCCCGACATGCTGGTCAACATCGAGCACGAGGACACCGAGCTCGGCCGCATCGAAGGACTCGAAGTCGCCGCCCAGGTCCTCAAAGACGCCGACGCCGCCCTGGCCGCGGGCACGATCAGCTAGCAGCGAATCTCGCGTGGCGCCCGCCCTCGGGTGAAACCTGGAACAACAGAGCTAATTGCGCCTGACGACTCCGTCGCAGGCGACCAGGGCCTAGCCTCGCTGGGGGCGGGCGCCGTACCCGCGAGGAGGCAGCACATGGAAATCGGATTGCACATCGCGGACTTCACCTTTCCGGGCGGACCGGCGGGGCTCCGGGACGACCTGACCAGGATCGTCACCACGGCCGAGGAGGCCGGGTTCGAGAAGGTCAGCGTGATGGACCACCTCTGGCAGATCGGCCTGCTCGGGCCGCCCGAGCACGAGATGCTGGAGGCGTACACCACGCTGGCCTACCTGGCCGCCAGGACGTCCAAGGTCGATCTGGTCTCCTGGGTGACCGCCGTGGTGTACCGGGAACCCGGGATGCTCGCCAAGCTGGTCACCACCCTGGACGTGCTGTCCGGCGGCCGGGCGTGGCTCGGCATCGGCGCCGCCTGGAACGACCATGAGGCGCATGGCCTCGGCCTGCCGTTCCCACCCACCGCGGAGCGGTTCGAACGACTCGAGGAGACGCTGCAGATCTGCCTGCAGATGTGGAGCGAGAACGACGGCCCGTACAACGGCAAGCACTACCAGCTGGAGCGCACCCTCAACTCGCCGCAGGCGCTGACGCAAGCCGCACCCGCCGATCCTGATCGGCGGCGGCGGCGAGAAGAAGACGCTGCGGCTGGTCGCGAAGTACGCGCAGGCCTGCAACCTGTTCCCCGTCGCCGGAGTTGGCGCACAAGCTGGACGTGCTGCGCGAGCACTGCGTGCGGGAGGGCCGCGACTACGACGACATCGAGAAGACCGTCATGCTGGCGCTCGATCCCGGGCGAACGCGGCGAGAACATCGACTCGATCCTGGAGAGCCTGCAGAAGATGGCGGCGCTCGGGATTTCGCACGCGCACGGGATCGTGCCGGGCGTGTGGAAGCTCGACCCGCTGACCACGCTGGGTCGCGAGGTGGTGCCGGCCATCGCCGACTGGTAATCGCCGGTCCGCGAGCCGGCTGGGATGGCCCGGAATGCCGTGCACCGCCGAGTCCGGTTCAATACGTCCATGGATCCACGCGCAGGACAGCCAGCTCAACCCAGCGATCTCATCGATGTCGACGCCGTCCTCGCGGCGTACGAGGACTTGCACCCGGACGTCTCGATACCCGACCAACGGGTGGTCTTCGGCACGTCGGGGCACCGCGGCTCGAGCCTGGACACCGCGTTCAACCGGGACCACATCCTGGCGATCACCCAGGCGATCTGCGAGTACCGGGCGGAGCAGGGCACCGATGGACCGATGTTCATCGGTGCCGACACTCATGCGCTGTCCGGCCCGGCCACCGCGACCGCGCTGGAGGTGTTCGCCGCCAACAACGTGACCGTCATGCTCGATTCCGCCGATGGCTACACGCCGACGCCGGCCGTCTCGCACGCCATCCTGAAGGCCAACCGCAAGCGCACCAGCAAACTCGCCGACGGCATCTGCGTCACGCCGAGCCACAACCCGCCCCGCGACGGCGGCTTCAAGTACAACCCGCCGAACGGCGGCCCGGCGGACAGCGACGCCACGTCGGTGATCGCGGCCAGGGCCAACGACATCCTGGCCGGCGGGCTCAAGGACGTGAAGCGGATGGACTACGAGTCCGCCAAGAACGCCGACACCACCGGCTACTACGACTTCATCTCCGGCTACGTCGGCGACCTGGAGAACGTGCTGGACATCGACGCCATCCGGGACGCCGGCGTGCACATCGGCGCCGACCCGCTGGGCGGTGCGTCGGTCGCCTACTGGGGCGCCATCGCCGAGCGGCTGCGGCTGGACCTCACGGTGCTGAACAAGGCGGTCGACCCGCAGTTGGTCGTTCATGACGCTGGACTGGGACGGCAAGATCCGGATGGACTGCTCGTCGCCGAACGTGATGGCCTCGGTGGTGGCCAAGGCCGCGGCACTACGACATCGCCACCGGCAACGACGCCGACGCCGACCGGCACGGCATCGTCACCCCCGACTCCGGTCTGATGAACCCCAACCACTACCTCGCCGTGGCCATCGACTACCTGTACAGCCACCGCAGCGAGTGGGGCGCCGACATGGGCGTCGGGAAGACGCTGGTGTCGTCATCGATGATCGACCGGGTGGTCGACCAACTGGGCCGCCGACTGGTCGAGGTGCCGGTCGGGTTCAAGTGGTTCGTGCCCGGGCTGATCGACGGGTCGATCGGGTTCGGCGGCGAGGAGTCCGCGGGCGCGTCGTTCCTGCGCAAGCGCGGCACCGTCTGGACCACCGACAAGGACGGCATCCTGCTGGCGCTGCTGGCCTCGGAGATCAAGGCCGTCACCGGCAAGTCGCCGAGCGAGCGGTACAAGGAGCTGACCAGCCAGTTCGGCGACCCGGCGTACGCCCGGGTCGACGCGCCGGCGTCCAAGGCGGAGAAGGCGAAGCTGGCCAAGCTGGCGCCGGAGGACGTCAAGGCCGATTTCCTGGCCGGCGAGAAGATCACCGGCCGGCTGGTGAACGCGCCGGGCAACGGCGCCGCGATCGGCGGGCTGAAGGTGACCACCGAGAACGCCTGGTTCGCCGCCCGGCCGTCCGGCACCGAGGACGTCTACAAGATCTACGCGGAGTCGTTCAAGGGTGCCGAGCACCTCAAGCAGGTGCAGGAGGAGGCCCGCGAGGTGGTCTCCGCCGCGCTCGCCGGCTGATCCGCCGCGGGTCCGGGCCCCTCCGGCCGCCCCTGGAGGGCCCGGACGCGACGGATGAATCGTGCGAAGCATCATGATGCAGGTAGGTGATGCTATGATGCCGCATGCGGACCACGGTGAATATCGACGAGCATCTGCTGGCCGAGGCGAAGGTCAGAGCGGCTCGTAGCAATCGCCCGCTGGGCGACATCATCGACGATGCACTTCGTCGTCAGTTCTCGGTATCCGAGCGTTCGGACACTTCGATCACGCTGCCGACCTATGGTTCTGGTGGGAAACGTCCGCTCATCGATATCGAGGACCGCGACGCGGTTGCGGAGGCTCTGGGCGACAACGCCAGCCCTGCACGGGAAGCGCCGTGCTGATCGCTGATGTCAACGTTTTCGTTGGCGCCCACCGCGCGGAGATCGACCGTCATGCCGACTACCGCGTCTGGCTCGAAGAGCGCCTGCGCGGTCCGGAGCTCTTCGGGGTCAGCGAGCTGGTGCTGTCCTCCTTCTTGCGCCTGACCACCAATCACCGGATCTTTGCCGAGCCCACGCCGGTGGAGGTCGGCCTGGAGTTCTGCCGGGCAGTGCGAAGTGCCCCGGCGAGCGTCATCGTGCGGCCGAGCGATCGGCACTGGACAATCTTCGCGGACCTCTGCTCGCAGACTCCGGCCCGCGGAAACCTCGTCCCGGACGCGTATCTCGCCGCCATGGCGATTGAAACCGGGGCCACATTCGCCACCCGCGACCGTGGCTTCGCACGATTCAGCCGAGTTCGATTGCTGGATCCGCTCGCCGAGTAGAGCTCTGCTGGATTGCGCCTGACGGCCTCGTCGCAGGCGACCACGCGCTACAAATCCAGGTCCACCCAGACCGCCGCATGATCCGAGGCGGCGTGCTGGCTGGCCGTGATCTCCGGATAGATCTCCCAGACCTCTGGCTTCGGCGGATTCTTGTTCTTCGGGTTTCCCCACAGACCCTTGCGGAAGACCCCGCCCGAGATGAACTTCGCGGCCAGGTCGGGCGACAACAGGAGGTAATCCAGCCGGTTGGTGATCGTGCACGACTGAAAGCTGCCGGGACGATTCCCCACCTGGAAGCCGGCGAAGTCATACGCGTCGATCAGCGGGGACCCGGCCCCGAGCAGCGGCTCGAGCGTGGGGTGCTTCGTCGGGTCGTTCCGGTCCGGACCCTTGTTCAGGTCACCCATGACGGCGACGAATTGCGCACCGTCGGCGCGCAATTGGTCGTAGATGTCCCTGACCTTCGCGCTCTGCCGGCCACGCAATGGGTCGGGATTTCCGCCGACGAACGACTGGCTCTTCAGATGATTGAGCAGCAAGAAGATCTCCGCACCGCCGGGTAGCCGAAGGTGGTAGACCGGGCAGTCGCGGCTGAACAACGGCTTCTTCGGGCGCGCGGGGTCGGGTACATCGACATTGCTCTGCAGCCAAAGGATCTCGACGTCGGCCGCGCAGAAAAGGCCGACGTCGATGCCGCGCTGATCGTTGCCGTCAACGAGAATGCCGTGCCCGTAGCGCCCGCCCAGCATCTCGGTGTTGAACCGCACCAGCGACGGACGATCCTCAGCCTCGACCAGGCACAGCACGTCGGCCGCCAATTCATTGATGACCTTGGCGGTCATCCTGGTGCCGATCTCATCCACTGGTTCGACGATCAATTCAACCCAGCCGATCCAATCACCGCGCCCGGTCGCTTCGATGCGGGCCGGGCCATTGTCCGGTGTCACCAGGAAATCGCCGCGGTTCTCCCGGAGCAACGCCCAGGCGCTGAACTGGTCCGGATTCCGGCGCAGCGTGCCGTCCGGCGCGCGCACCAGGATCTCCAGCGTTTCCAGCGCGGCCAGCATGGCCGCCTTGTCCTGATCGGTGTATTTCGCCTTGGCCGAGATCGTGGTGAAGTCTTGAAATGCGGCTAATGCCGGTTCGCCCTGCTGCCAGGTCGTGGTGTTCATCGCCTTTGCCCGGGCGAAGAGATTCTCGACGTTGAACGTTGCCAATCGGATGCTCATCGGTGCCCCCTCGCGCCTGATGCCTGGAGAAAGCGTAACGACACCGACGAGCTTTCGAGGTCATGGTTTTCCGCGGCCCGCGCCGTCAGCTGGGCAGGTCGGGAGCCTGGTCGGCGCGTACCCGGCGCAGGAAGCGCTGGGTACGTGGATCCGTCGGGTGCACCAGCACCTGCTCCGGCGGCCCGGATTCCACGACGACCCCGTCCTCCAGGAAGACCACCTGATCGGCGACCTCACGGGCGAAGGCCATCTCATGGGTGGCCACCAGCATCGTCATGCCGTCGACCTTGAGTTGGGCCAGCAGTTCGAGAACCTCGCCGACCAGTTCCGGGTCCAGCGCGCTGGTGACCTCGTCGAACAGCATCAGCAACGGCCGGTTGACCAGCGCCCTGGCGATCGCCACCCGTTGCTGCTGGCCGCCGGACAGGTCGTCGGGCCGGGCGGCGGCCTTGTCGGCCAACCCGACCCGCCCGAGCATCGCGCGGGCGTCCTGTTCGGCCAGCGCGCGGCTCACCCCGTGCACCCGCCGCGGGGCCAGGGTGATGTTGTCCAGCACGCTCAGGTGCGGGAACAGGTTGAACGACTGGAACACCATCCCGATCCTGGTCCGGACATCATCGGCGCGCAGGTCACTGATCCGCGGATCGGTGATGTCCTGGCCGTCGAGGGTGATCACCCCGTCGTCGACGATCTCCAGCAGGTTGACGCAGCGCAGCAGCGTCGATTTCCCCGATCCCGACGCGCCGATCAGCGCCACGCACTGGTGCTGCTCGACCGAGAGCGACAGATCGCGCAGAACGACGTTGTCGCCGTAGGACTTTCGCACCCCGGAGAGCTCGAGCAGGCTCAACCGAGTTCTCCGCTCAAGACTCGCACGCTCATACCGTCCCGCCACCGATCCAGCCCTGCCGGCGGGCGACCCAATCGGTGAACCTCGTCATCGGCACGGTGACGAAGACGAACAGCAGCCCGGCCACCACATAGGGCGTGTAGTTGAAGGTCTGTGCGGTGTTGATCTTGGCGACCAGCACGGCGTCATAGACGACACCGAGGATCGAGATCAACCCGGTGTCCTTCTGCAGCGACACCAGGTCGTTCATCAGCGCCGGGAGCACCCGGCGGAAGGCCTGCGGCACAACGACAAAGCGCATGGTCTTGGCGTGCGAGAGGCCAAGCGAGCGGGCGGCGGCACGCTGCGAGGGGTGCACGGAATTGATCCCGGCCCGGAGTACCTCCGCGACATAGGCGCCGTACACGAGGATCAGCGAGACGCAGCCCCAGAACAGCGCCGACGACGGCAGCCAGCCGATCCGCAGGCTGGGCATGCCGAAGCCGAGGAGCAGCAGCACCAGGATCAGCGGCAGCCCGCGAAACAGGTCGACGTAGACGGTTGCCGCGGCCCGCAACGGAAAGAACACCGGTCCGCGCAGGGTGCGGATGAGCGCGACACCCAGGGCCAGGATCAGGATGGCGATCTCGCAGACCACCATCAGCCGCAGGTTCAGCCACAGTCCCTGGGCGATCTCCGGCAGCACCTGCCAGCCGTACGGAACGTCGAAGAAGGTGTCCCGCAGCCGCGGCCAGCCGGGGGCGTTGGTCAGCAGCAGCACAAAGATCGCGCCGAGGACGGCGGTGGACACGGTCGCCGCTACCACCGAACGCCGCGCTCGCCGCCGACGGAAAGCGCTGCGCTGCAGCGCAATCGGCGACGGTTGCCAGCTGTCTGCAGGCTGTCCCGGCATCTGTGGGTGGGTCGCGCTAGTTGAGCACGGGGGCGGTGTCCGCGCCGGCCAGCCATTTTTCGGCCAGCGCGTCCAGCGTGCCGTCCGTTCGCAACGAGTCGACCGCTGCGGTGACGCAGGTGGTCAGCGGGGAATCCTTGGCGAGCAGCAGGCCGAGTTGCTCGGCCTCGCCGCTGGCGGTCTTCAACTGCCCGATCACCTTGCCGTCGGTGAGCTGGGCGCCGGTCATGTAGAACGCGGTCGGCAGATCCACCACCAACCCGTCGATCTGACCGTTCTGCAGGGCCTGCGCGGCCAGGGCGTTGTCGTCGAAGACCTGCGGCACCTTGCGTGGGCGCGATGACCGTGTTGATCGCTTCCAGGCTGGTCGTGCCGTTCATCGCGCCCAATTGGGCGTCCTTCAGGTCGGCGAGCGAGGTGGCGTCACCGATCGGCGAACCGTCGACGGTGATCACCGTCTGCGCGACCGTGTAATAACCGGAGGAGAAGTCGACCTGCTTGCGGCGGTCGTCGGTGATGGTGAACTGGTTGATGTCGAAGTCGAAGCCGCCCGGTTTCGCGATCGCCTCGTCGAAGCCGACCCGGGTCCAGGTCACCTGCCCCGGCAGGTAGCCGAGCCGGTCGGCGACCGCGTAGGCCACAGCTGATTCGAAACCGTTGCCGTTGGTCGGGTCATTGTCGATCACCCATGGTTCAAAGGCCGGCTCGCTGGTCGCGATGGTGAGCGTGCCGCTGGAGAGCGTCGGCATTGCCTCCGGGACGCCGCACTGCTGTCCCGCTGCCATCGACACGGTCGGCAGCACGCCGGTACCCCGCGAGACGAGCGGAATGGACGAACGCGGTCCACTGTTCAGCGGCCCCGACACGGTCGTCGGGCTTCCGGTCGTCGAACTCGCGGAGCTGCTCGAGCTGCTGGTGCTCGATCCGCAGGCCGACAGCACGAGCAGGGACGAGACCGCGGCGGCGAGCAGCAGCAGTCGGTTCGGGTGTCGCGTGGTCACGGCAACTCCTTGAGGCGCGCGCGAGTACTGGCGGCTGATCCGGGTCAGCATAGGAGGTGCCGGCGAGGGTGTCCGCGCCGACTCAGCCGGCGATGCGCTCCAGTGCGGCCGAGGCGTGTGGCGCCAGTTCGATGTCGGAGTGCGCGCGTTCGTCGACATAGGCAAGCCGGCCGTCCGGGGTGATCCCGTACAGCCGGGTGGCCCCGACCACCGGCGGGGCCATCGGCGTGCGCACCACGGCATCGGTGGACAGCGCCCAGCTGGCCGCCGAGCGGGACCGGCCGTAGAACAGCTCGATGCGTCCCTCCGAGTGCGCCACCAGCAGCTCGATCGAACCGTCCGGTTGGGGGCGCCAGAAGCCGAGTTCGCGGGGCCCGGGGCCGGTCGACGGATCCGTCGGGCGCCAGCAACCAGCACACCGATTCGTATCTCAGGAATGGCCGGCCGTCGTGGGAGATGGTGATCTGCTGGCCGAACTGGGGGTCTTTGGCGCCGGGGTCGTTGCCGAACAGCCCGGTACCCCGCCAGACCCCGATCAACGGCAGCAATGCGGTGCAGGCGGAATTCAGCGGCGGCCCGGAGCGGGCGTTGGCGGTATCGGCCGGAATGGGTAGCGGCGGGATGTCCTCGATGTTGCGGCCCGCGGTCGCCGCGGCCCGCTGCTCGGCGGCGGCCACTGCTTCGGTGCCGCTGATCTTGCCGGTTGGCTCGGGGCTACTGGCGGACACCTTCGGGACCGGGACGTACTCGCCGGCCGTCCGCTCTGCGCTGACCAGCCCGGCGATCTCGTTCGCCGTGGGGCCGACGTGGCCGTTGGGGACTGGCTGATCGCTCACTTGTCCTCGTGGACCAGCCGGTACACCACGTAGAACGCGAACCACGTGATCAACAACGCGACCAGGACCAGCAGGCTCGTATAGAAGATCTCCACCCTGGCAGCCTAGCGTGCGCGGGGACAGGATCTGGTGTGTCGGGCAGCACGTGCGGACCGACCGCGGCCCCGGCAGGCCGAAGGCCCGGCCCCGTTGCTGGGTCCGGGCCTTCAAGCCGGATGACCGGGCAGGCGTCAGGCCAGCACGATGTCCAGCTGGTTGATCCCGACGGCCACGTCGGCGCTGGCCTGGCCGTTGCCCGCGCGGGACAGCGCGCGAACGGTCCAGGAACCCGGGGCCGCGTAGAACCGGAAGTCGCCGCCCGCCGAGGTGACGACCTCGGCGGTGAACTCACCGGTGGAATCCAGCAAGCGGACGAAGGCACCGCCGACCGGTTCTGATCCGGTCAGCACCCTGCCCTGGACGACGGACTGATCGGTGATGTCGACCCCGGCGGGGAGGGCGGCGGTCTGTTCGGGTGGCGCACAGGACATTGGTCGTTCCTTTCAGGGAAGTGGGACAACAGCCGGTCAGGCGCCGACCTCGACCGGAACGCCGACCAGCGAGCCGTACTCGGTCCACGAGCCGTCATAGTTCTTGACGTTCTTCTTGCCGAGAATCTCGGTCAGCACGAACCAGGTGTGGCTGGACCGCTCACCGATCCGGCAGTACGCGATGGTGTCCTTGTCGTCCTGCAGCCCGACCGACGCGTACAGCTCGGTGAGTTCGGCGTCCGAGCGGAAGGTGCCGTCTTCGTTGGCGGCCTTCGACCAGGGCACGTTCAGCGCGGTCGGGATGTGGCCTGCCCGCTGCGCGGCTTCCTGCGGCAGGTGGGCCGGGGCGAAGAGCCTGCCGGAGAATTCGTCGGGCGAGCGCACGTCGACCAGGTTCTGCACGCCGATGGCGGCGACCACCTCGTCGCGCAGCGCGCGGATCGAACGGTCCTGCTCCTGTGCTGAGTAGACGGTCTCGACCCGGTCGGGGACCTCGGTGACCAGCGCGCGGCCGTCCAGCTCCCACTTCTTGCGGCCGCCGTCGATCAGCTTGACGTCCTGGTGGCCGTACAGCTTGAAGTACCAGTACGCGTACGCGGCGAACCAATTGTTGTTGCCGCCGTACAGCACGACGGTGTCGTCGTTCGAGATCCCCTTGGCCGACAGCAGCTTCTCGAAGCCGGCCTTGTCGACGAAGTCGCGCCGGACCGGATCCTGCAGCTCGGTCTTCCAGTTGATCTTCACGGCACCCGGGATGTGCCCGGTGTCGTAGGCCGCGGTGTCTTCGTCGACCTCGACGAAGACCAGGCCCGAGGTGGACAGATTCTCTTCTGCCCATGCGGTGGTGACGAGGGAATCCTCGCGGCTCATGCTGTGCTCCTAGCGGGGGATAGCTCTTTCGCCTTTGCGGCGACTGGTGGGAAATGGGCGGTGCTGCGCGAGTCCGGGCGCTGGGTCAATGCAAGGGCAGGCGCAGGGGTCCAGACCGGCGCTGCGCGCGGATCGGACGGTGTGGGTGCGGGTTGCTGACGAACGTTGGGTCAGCAGGGACAGGGGCACCCGGGGACAGCGCAACAGAGCGCACTACCGACGCGGACGAGGTCGACGGCACGCCGGCTGGTCAGCATCGGGCCCATGAAGACCACGGTAGCAGCCTAGGGTCGGGGCTCTGACCAGCGGTTGTGCAAACGCTGACGGACAGATCGGACATCGCGATCTAGTCGGACCCGACGAAGGAGGGGCCGCCATTCAATACAGTGGATGGCGCTGCACGAACCGGTGACGGAGGAATCGGTTGTTCAGCGGCGTCGCTAGTTCAGGTCGGCCAAGTGGACCGGACCGGTGTGCGCGGTCACCACGACGTCGGCCCCGCTCACCGTCACGTCCGCGTCCGTCACGGTGAACGGCAGGCCGGTCAGCGCGAACGATCGGGACAACCCGACCGCCAACGCATTCGCCGCGGCCTGTGCGACCGGAGTCAGGTCGATGCCGGCCGCGGTCAGCGATCCGACCGAGATGGTCAGGGTGTCGTCGGCGACCGTGAGCGTGGCGGTGCCGGTGACCACGAATGGTTGGCCGGCCACGGTCAGCGTGGTGGACACCGCCAGACTGCCGTCGGGCGCCGCGGAGAGCGTCAAGTCGTTCTGCAGGGCGGCCGCCAGCGAGGACAGCGGGATCAGCACCTGAAGTGAGGTCGACTGTGCGGCCAGATTGGAGGTGTCGCCGGCGAGGGCGTCCCGCAGCGGAAGGGTCACGGTCGCCAGCGTCGGCCACGGCCCGAATGCCCGGCAGCAGGGTGTTGTCGATGTTCGCGGCCGTGATGATGACCTGCGGATACTCACCGCGGACCGCGTGGAAGAGAAAGGGGAAGCCCTCGATCGAGACGTCCGGCTCGGTGGTGGTGCCCAGTTCGGCCTGCACCGCGCTCGCCGTCCGGGACTCGGCATACACGCGGGCGCCGAAGTCCGCGGCGACCAGCAGGGCGGCCAGCACGAGCAGGATCACCAGGAACTTGCGCACCCGCCCAGTGTTCCCTGCCCCAGTGAGCGCGCACACACGGAACCCTGAGCAGGTCCTGTGCGTCTGCTGATCGGACGATGCGCACCGAGGCGGGGAGTCCGATGAAATGACATGATCATTTCTGGACGTCGGCACGTCAACGTTGTCGCCCATCCCGCTTCGAAGACTGTGACGTGGCACCCTGCCGTCCGCGCTGGGACCCGCCCGCCGTTACACGCCGTTCACAAGAGCCTGATATTTCCGGAACTGGAATGCTCATCATGTCCGCCCGTGACCCCCGCTGTGGCCCGCTGTTCCGCACGTCGCCCGACTCCGCGAAGATAGACTCGCTCGGTCGGTGACGCGCAGATGAGGAGGAGATGAATGGAGCTCCTACTGCTGACCACCGATCCCACTCCGGCATCGGTGTTGCCCGCGGTGGATCTGCTGCCCGTCCGTATTCGTTCCGCGCCGCCGGAGGCGGCCTCGCTGGTGACCTCCGGTCCGTACGACCTGCTGCTGCTGGACGCCCGACACGATTTAGCAGCTGCCCGGACGCTGTGCAGGCTGCTCGGCGCCGACGGGCTCGCCGTCTCGATCCTGGCGATCGTCACCGAGGGTGGCATGGTGGCGATCGGCCCCGAATGGGGCGTCTCCGACGTGGTGCTGTCCTCCGCCGGACCCGCCGAGGTGCATGCCCGGCTCCGGTTGCTGGCCGCCAGGACCACCAGTTCGGCCAATTCCGGCATGATCAGCCTGGGTGACCTGACCATCGAGGAGGACACCTATACGGCCCGGCTGCGGGGTCGGCCGCTGGAGTTGACCTACAAGGAATTCGAGCTGCTGAAGTTCCTGGCGCAGCATCCCGGACGGGTGTTCACCCGGGAGCAGTTGGTCACCGAGGTGTGGGGCTACGACTTCTTCGGCGGCACCCGCACCGTCGACGTGCACGTTCGGCGGCTGCGCGCCAAACTCGGCCCCGAGCACGAGGCGTTGATCGGAACTGTCCGAAATGTCGGCTACAAGATGGTTCCGCCGTCCCGGTCGGCGTTGCGGGACGAGTCAGCCGGCGCCCCGGCGTGACGCAGCGGGGCGGCGTGGGATCGTGGCGGCGCGATTCCGCCGACGCCGCCGCGATCGGTCAACTGGTGGACCACGCCGCGATTGTTGACGGTGTTTCGGCGCTGTCCGGGCACGTGCTGGACGCAGTGAGCCGCGGCTCGGCCGACCTGGTGACGATTCCCGGTGACGACGGCGGGCTGATTGGCGTAGCGGCGGCCGTCGGCGAAGATCCCGCCGAGGTGCTGGTGGATCCGGCGATGCCGCCGCCGCGGACACGGCACCGTGCTGCTGCGCGCGGCAGTGCACAGGCAAGGGGCGGTCTGGGCGTACGGCGACCTGCCCGCCGCCAGGGCGCTTGCGGGTCGGCTGGGACTGGTCCGGGGCAGGGTGCTGCTGCAGATGCGCCGGACGGCGACCGGACAGGCACTTCCCGCGACGCTGCCGGCCGGGGTGCGGATCCGGACCTTCGTCCCGGGGCAGGACGAGGCGGCATTCCTTGCGGTCAATGCGCGGGCCTTCGCCTGGCACCCCGAGCAGGGACGGCTCGATCTGGCGGGCCTGCGTGCCGAAATGGCGCAGGACTGGTTCGATCCCGCCGGTTTCTTCCTGGCGGTCACCTCGGACGGGGCGGACGCGAGACCGGGTCAGGACACCGTCGTCGGGTTCCACTGGACGAAAATT
Organism: uncultured Actinomycetota bacterium; assembly: GCA_963695045.1. GTDB lineage: Bacteria > Actinomycetota > Actinomycetes > Mycobacteriales > Nakamurellaceae > Nakamurella. The sequence goes on along the minus strand of CAVOFW010000006.1, from coordinate 867,073 downwards.
CACCCGGCAGATCCCAGCCCGGACCGTGGCGGCCACGGTGGTCCGGTCGGCGAGGTCTACGTGTTGGGGGTCGACCCGCAGTCCGGCCTGCGCGGCCTGGGCGGCCCGCTCACGGCGGCCGGCCTCGACTACCTGACGGCCCGCGGGATGGACACCGTGATGCTCTACGTCGAGGGTGACAATCTCCGCGCCATCGCGCTGTACGAGCGGTTCGGCTTCCGCTCGTTCCGCACGAACGCGGTCTACGCCCGGCCGGCGGCAGACACGCGGTGAGCACCGCGGACTCCCGCGGTCGTCGGCGCCACCCGCGATTCGCCCTGCTGCCCGTGGTCGGCGTTGTCGCGCTGGGCGGGGTGATCGGCTCGTTGCTGCGCTATCAGGCCGGACTGATCTGGCCGACGCCGGTGGGTGCCTTTCCCACCACGATCCTGCTGGTGAACCTGCTCGGCTGCCTGGTCATCGGGGTGTTCCTGACGGTCGTCACCGAGGTCTGGACCCCGCATCGGCTGGTCCGCCCATTCTTCGGCACCGGTGTGCTGGGTGGGTTCACCACGTTCTCCACCTACAGCCTGGATGTCGTCACGCTGGTCCGGGTCGGTCAGAGCGCCAGAGCCGTCGAATACCTCATCGCCACTGCGATCGGTGCCATGCTCGCGGTGACGCTGGGCGTGCTGACCACTCGCCGATTGGTCGCCAGGCGAGCCGGGTGAACCTCGGCCGCGAACCCTAGGAGGCCGCAATGAACCAGGCCAGGATTGACCAACCAACTTCGGAGACGAAGGCGAGTGAGCATCGCAGGCGCGTCGGCGCCGAGGAGCGGAGCGAGCTGGGAGTCGATACGAACACAGCGCTCCGGCTGACCATCTTCATCGGAGATTCCGACCGTTGGCATCACAAGCCGCTGTCCACCGAGATCGTGCATCGGGCGCACGCGCAGGGGCTGGCGGGGGCCAGCGTCTTTCATGGCAGCGAGGGCTACGGGGCGTCCTCGATCGTGCACACCTCGCGGCTGCTCAGCATGAGCGAGGATCTCCCGCTGGCGATCATCATCGTCGACGCTCCGGACAAGATCCGCGCCTTCCTGCCGCAACTGGACGAGCTGATCTCCGAGGGGCTGGTCATTCTCGACGAGGTCTCCGTCATCAAATACGTCGGTCGGGGTCGTTGAGGTGGTGGTTGATTACCTGCTGGTGGCTGCAGGCGGCGCGGTCGGCGCGCCGCTGCGGTACCTGACGGATCGGTTCGTCTCCAGCCGGCACGACTCGTTGTTCCCGTGGGGGACCTTCACCGTGAACGTGGCCGGGTCGTTCCTGCTCGGTCTGCTGGCCGGTGCCGCGCTGGTCGGCGCCGGCACGTCCACCGCCGGCCTACTGCTCGGCGTCGGGCTGTGTGGGGCGCTCACCACCTACTCCACCCTGTCCTACGAGACGGCCAGGCTGTTCGAGCAGCGGGCCCGGTTGTTCGCCGTGGCCAACATCGGCGGGGGCATCCTGGCCGGACTGGCGGCGGTGACGGTGGGCTACGTCATCGCCGCCGCGGTGACCGGGACGTGACCGGCGCCGGCCCGGCCGGCGGTGACCCGTTCGAAAGGGCCGCCATGGGTGTTCCCGGGGCGCTGCCGGTCGGCGGCGTGCAGCCCGATGCCGAGGACGTTCGATCCGCCGGTGGACGCACCCCGGACGGCCGGCCCGCCGAGGGTGGGCTGTCGGGTACTTCCGTCCGGACCGGCGACCGGGTGTTCCGCGCGGTCGCCGCCGGCTCCGGTGGGCTGCTGCTGGCGATCATGGCGTCGATCGCGATCTTCCTGATCTGGAAGGCCATTCCGGCCTTCACCGGCGGCGCCGGAAACATCTTCACCACCCAGACCTGGAATCCGCAGGGCGACCCACCGGTGTTCGGGATGGCGGCGGTGTTCTTCGGGACCGTCGTCTCCTCGACCATCGCGATCGTCATCGGGGTGCCGATCGCCGTTGGGGTGGCCATGTTCATCGCGCAGTACGCCTCTCGCCGGGCGGCGACCGCATTGGGTGGGTTGATCGACCTGCTGGCCGCCGTGCCGTCGTTGGTCTTCGGCATGTGGGGGCTGTACTTCCTGATCCCGAATACCCAGGGCCTGCAGATGTGGCTGTCCACCTACCTCGGCTGGATCCCGATCTTCAAGAACGAGTCGGCAACCACCGCGGGCCAGTACGGCAAGGACTTGCTGATCGCCGGGCTGATCCTGGCGATCATGATCATCCCGATCGTGTCCGCGGTGACCAGGGAGGTCTTCCTGCAGGTGCCCCAGGAGACGATCGACGCGGCCTGGGCACTCGGTGCGACCAGGTGGGAGATGATCAGGATCGCCGTGCTGCCGTTCGGCCGGGCCGGCATCATTTCCGCGTCGATGCTGGGTCTCGGGCGGGCGCTGGGCGAGACCATAGCGGTCGCGCTGGTGTTGAACTCGGGCTACAAGATCGATTGGCAGCTCACCGAACCGGGTGGCGACACCTTCGCCTCCACGATCGCGCTGAAGTTCGGCGAGGCCGCTGGTTCACCGGTGGCGATCGCGGCCCTGATCGCGGCCGGCCTGTTCCTGTTCGTGATCACCCTGGTGGTCAACACGGCCGCCCGGATGATCATCGCCCGGCGGAGCGAGTTCACGGCGTGAGCGAGCGCACGGCCAGCGCGCGGGTCTCTGCCCAGCGTCCGGGCGCCGTCGGCGCTGATCGGGGCCAGGTTGCCGAGGTGGGCGCCGATCGCGGCGGGTGCCGTCGCCGTGCTGCTTGCCGGCTGCCTGCGCTGGCTCTTCGCCTGGACCGGTTGGGCCACCACGCTGCTGGTCGCCGCCGTGTTGTTCGTCATCGGTTTCACCGTCTGGTCGTTCGTGGTCGAAGGTCGGCGACGGGCCAAGGACCGCTTTGCCTCGACCATGGTTTACGCGTGTTTTGTCGCGGCGGTGGTGCCGCTGATCCTGATTCTGTTCTATATCGGGGTCAAGGGCGCCAGCGTCTTCAGCCTCGACTTCTTCACACATTCGATGAATGGAGTGACCAGCCGGCAGCCGGGTGGCGGCCTCTACCACGCGCTGATCGGGACCCTGGAATTGGTCGCGATCGCGTCGGTGATCGCCCTGCCGATCGGCATTTTCACCGCCATTTACCTGGTGGAGTACGGGCGTGGCGCGTTCGCCCGGACCGTGACGTTCTTCGTCGATGTGATGACCGGCGTGCCATCCATCGTGGCCGGCCTGTTCGTCTACACGTTCCTGCTGCTGGGCTTCGGCCTGCGCCCGTTCGGTATCGCTGGTGCCATCGCGTTGGCGATCCTGATGGTCCCGGTCGCGGTGCGCTCGTCGGAGGAGATGCTGAAACTGGTGCCCCGCGATCTGCGCGAGGCGTCGTACGCGCTCGGCGTGCCGAAATGGCGAACAATTCTCAAAGTCGTTTTACCGACGGCGATGTCGGGGCTGATCACGTCCGCACTGCTGGCCATCGCTCGGATCACCGGGGAAACCGCTCCGCTGATCCTGCTGGTCGGTTACACCGCGCGGATCAATGACGACCCGTTTTCCGGGGACATAGCCACCCTGCCGATGCTGATCTGGGATCAGCTGGGCAAACGTGCCGGCACCACGTCCAACGAACTCACCGAGGCCAGGGCCTGGGGCGCCGCGCTGACCCTGGTACTGCTGGTGCTGATCCTCAACATCGGCGCCCGGCTCTTGGCAAAACTGTTCCAGCCCAAGGCCCGCTAGATTCACCAGCCAGCTGGCTGGGTGACCTCGTGCTGATCGGCCGTCGGAACCACCTTTGCGGCCCGACCCGTGCCGGCGCACGGCCGGCATCGATTGCCGGCGTGCAGCCTGCCCGTTCCGGCACAGGAGTGGCAGCGACCCATTTTCTCCTGTGCGTGGACTAGCCGGCCGATTTCGAAGACTACGACCAATGCCGCAATCGCGAAAATGATCATCAGAAAACCTGTCATGGCGTGACCCCACCCATTTTCCCGCTCGGCCGGGCAAATCCCCCGGTTGCCCATCTAGTAGGCACTATTGGGCAGAGGTAAGGTGCCGCCGATGTAATACTGTGCTCTACCTCACGCGGAGGTGGATGATCGCCACCAGCGAACCAGAGGCGCAGGCTGCTCAGCGATCAGGCGGAACCATGGCCGGCGTGGTGTCGCCGCCGACATTCTCGCCGGTGACCAGGAAGACGACCCGCCGGGCCACCGAAACGGCATGGTCGGCGAACCGCTCGTAGAAGCGCGCGAGCAGGGCGATGTCGACGGCGGGCGCGACCCCGTGACGCCAGTTCGGCGCCAGCAGCGAGGCGAACAGCTCGCGCTGCAGGTCGTCCATCAGGTCGTCCTCGACCTCGAGCTGCCGGGCCAGGTCCACGTCGCGCTCGCGCAGCACGATTCCGGCCTGATCGGCGAGGTGCACGCCGACCCGGCCCATCCGCTCGATGATCGGGCGGATCTCGGAGGGAATCACGTGCGCCGGGATGCCGCCGCCGCGCCGCCTTCGCCACGTGGATGGCCAGCGCACCCATCCGTTGCATGTCGGCGACGATCCAGATAGCGGAGACGACCGTCCGCAGATCGGAGGCCACCGGCGCCTCGAGGGCCAGCAGTTCCAGCGCCACGTTCTCGGCGTTGGATCGCATCTCGTCGAGCTGGACGTCGGACGCGATCACCTGCTCGGCCAGCACGAGATCGGCGTCCAGCAGGGCCTTGGTGGCATCCCGCAGGCAGTCGCTGGCGACCTGACACATCAACCAGCCGTGATCGCCGAGGTCGGCGAGTCGCATCTGGTAGGCCTGTCGCATGGGTTCAACAATAGTTCCCGTCGGCCGTCGGTTGCGAGCCAGCGGGTGAACGCCTGGTGAACGTGCGGCGGCGGAATCGCCCGCCGGTCGGCAACGCCGTCAGGCGCAGAGCGCCGCGCCGGCGTTGATGCTGGCCAGTTCGCCCGAGGTCAACGTCCCGACGGCGGACTGGTCCGCGCCCGAACTTGCCGTCTGGTCGGACAGCGTGCCGGTCGCCGGGACCCCGGAGCTCACGGCCGTGACCGTCCCGTCGTAGGACTCGCCGAGCAGCAAACGGACCTGTGACCCCAGGCCCTGGTTCGGGACCAGCGTCGCGCCGGGCACCGCGGCCGCCACGGTCAGCGCCGCCGCCAGGCTGCGACGGGCCGTACTCGACGGTGACGCCCGATTGCTCCTGGCCCTGCGGGGCCAGCAACTGGTCCTCGGTCACCGCGAACCCGACGGCGTTGAGCTGATCCATCGCCTCGGTGGCGACCCCGCTCCGACCGCTGACATTGAGGATGGCCAGGTCGATCGCGGCGGGGTCGACGGTCTCACCGGTCACGGTGCCGCCGGGGGTGGGCTGGGTCGGGCGTGACCGGCGCGGTCGCGGCGGAGGTGGCGGCCGGCTCACCCGGCAGCGGCTGGTCGTTCAGCAGGGCGTTGAACACCGCAGGCGCCTTGCTCTCGTCGACGTCGAGCGCGTCCGGATTGCTCTCACTCGGCACCGTCGGCAGGGTGAAGAAGGTGACCCGGCTGGGGTCCAGGGTGCCGAACGACTGCGCCAGCGTGATCAGGTCGTCGATGGTGACGTTGTCGGTGAAGGTGTTCTGCACGAAGGCCTGCATGAACGCGTCGAGCTTGGCCGGGTTGAGCAGGGTGCCGGCGCTGGTGACCTGCTGCAGGATCGCGGACAGCACGATCTGCTGCCGGCGGATCCGGGCCAGGTCGGAGTCGGTGTCACCCTCGACGTTCCGGGCGCGGACCAGGCTCAGCGCCTGGTCGCCGCCGATGGTCTGAACGCCGCCCTGTGCGACGACGGTCAGCAGTTCCTTGTCGATGATCGGACCGCAGACGTTCACCGTGACGCCGCCGAGCGCGTCCACCATGTTCTTGAAACCCGAGAAATCGATGCCGATCACCCGGTCGATCTTGAGCCCGGTGAGGTCCTGGATGGCGCGCACCGAGCATTTCGGGCCGCCCACCGAGTACGCCGAGTTGATGTGCCAGCGATCGCCGCTGCTGACCGGGTAGACCGTTGTCGGAGATCTGGCCGGTGGCCGCGTCCCAGGTGTTGCAGGTGGGGGCCGTCGATCATGGTGTCGCGCGGGATGGACAGCACCGTCACGTGCTGCCGGTCGCCGCTGATGTGCGCGATCATCTGGGTGTCGGAGTTGGCCACGCCGTCCCCGGTGCTGGCGTCGGTGTTGCCGGCGTCGCCGTTGGCTCCGGAGCGGGTGTCCGAGCCGAGCAGCAGGATGTTCTCCGGCGCGTAGGAGCCCGGCGCCGGCGGGGCCACGGTGGCCGTCGAGAGGTTGGAGTCGTCGGTGACGATGGCCGAGATCTGCCGCGAGATGATGCCGGAGTCGGCACGCGACTTGATCGCCCACTCCCAGCCGGTCGCGGTCAACACGAGCACGGCGACCAGTGCGACGGCGATCCGTCCGGCGATCAGCAGCCGGTGCTCGGCGGTCGTGGTGGCGATGCACCGGTGTCGAGTCGGACCGGCCGGGGTCGCCGGTTGCCGTGTGGTCGCGCGGCTCGTCGCTCACGCGGCTCGTTGCGAGTGGTCGCGCGGCTCGTCGCTCACGCGACCTCCTTGTTCGCCAGTTGGTGCTGATTCGGTGGTGACCGATCAGGGGTGCTGACTGCATGTCAGCGCCGTCCGGCGTGTCGTTGCCGACTCGCGCCGATTGTTGATGGTACGGACCGTAGGTGTGACGTGCCGGTATGGGCCGAGCGAGCGAGTTCGGGCTCGAATGGCTGTGCAGGGCTACCGGTGACCCTCCCAGATCCGTCCCCCAGTGGGATGACGACTTCCCGAATGACGCCGAGATGCAGTCGGAGTTCAGCCGAGGCAGAGCGATGTGAGGTATGCCTCACCGTCGTGGACGCCGAGATGGAGGGTCGTCAGGTCGGTCCCGGTGATCCGGTCGCCGGTGTAGATCCGGATCAGGGTGGGCAACGCGTACACGGTTCCGCCGAGCGCACCGGTCCGCGGCGTCCAGTCCGGCGCCGGACGCAGCGCCGGATAGATCGGCTCGAACCGCAGGGTGGCGGTGGCCGGCGGGCACTTGTCGAGCCCGCCGACGAGCGCCGGATCGATGAGGTCGGACAACACCGTTTGCTGGCCCGCCACCGGACCGGCCGCCGCGGCGTTGAACCTGTCGATGGTGCGCGCGATGGCCTGTTCGTCATCGGCCGGGATTGACGATCCCGCTGCTGGGGTGGAGACCGCCGGACTCGGGTCGGGGGTGCAGGCGGTGATCGTCACCAGCGCGGCGACGATCAACGCCGCGAGCGCAGACGTCGGCCGGTGCTCACCCGCCGCCGTCATCCAGCTCCGCCCCCTCCGGAACGACCTCGGACTCGGGGTCGTCGAGCCAGCCGTAGGGCAGCACGACCCGCCGTTGCGGGGAGCCCTGCCGACCGCGCGGGCCGTCCCCGGCGACCGGAAACGGCTGGTCGAGGTCGAGCCCGGCCAACAGCGCGTCGAGTTCGTCGAGGGTGGACACCATCCCGAGCGCCCGCCGCGGCTCCGAACCGACGGCGAACCCCTTGAGGTACCACGCGATGTGTTTGCGCAGGTCCCGCATGCCGCGGTCGGGTCCCATCTCGGCGCAGAGCAGCTCGGCGTGCCGGCGCAGGATGCCGGTCACGGCGCGCAGGTCCGGCGGGGTGGGCGCGTCCCGGCCCTCGAAGGCGGCGGCCAGCTCGGCGAACAACCACGGCCGGCCCTGGCAGCCACGCCCGACCACGACACCGTCGCACCCGGTCGCCGCCATCATGTCCAGCGCGTCCGACGCCGCGAAGATGTCGCCGTTGCCCAGCACCGGGCACGCTGGTGACGAGCTGCTTGAGGGTGCCGATCGCGTCCCAGTCGGCCTTGCCCGAGTAGTGCTGCATCGCGGTACGGCCGTGCAGCGCGACCGCGGCAACGCCGCAGTCCTCGGCGATCCGGCCGGCGTCGGCGAACGTGATGTGCTCCGGGTCGATGCCGATCCGCATCTTCACGGTGACCGGGACGCCTGCCTCGGCCGCGGTGCGCACGGCGGTGGAGACGATCGACTCGAACAGTTTTCGCTTGTAGGGCAGCGCCGAGCCGCCGCCCTTGCGGGTGACCTTCGGGACCGGGCAGCCGAAGTTCAGGTCGATGTGATCGGCGAGATCCTCGTCGATGACGATCCGCACCGCCTGCCCGACCACCACCGGGTCGACCCCGTACAGCTGCACCGATCGGGGCGACTCCTCGGGCCCGAACCTGATCATCTCCCGGGTCTTCGGGTCGCCGGCGACCAGTGCGCGGGTGGTGATCATCTCGCAGACGTAGAGGCCGGCGCCGAATTCCCGGCACAGGGAGCGGAACGAGGAGTTGGTGATGCCCGCCATCGGAGCCAGCACGACCGGCGGCCAGACCGGGTACTGGCCGATCTTGAGGACGTTGGCGGGTGCGGGGCTCACCGACACAGTGTCCCAGCTAGCCGCGGCCATAGTGTCCCTCCGTGGGCCCTCCGCTGAGGTGAGCATGCAGTCCTTGGGAACGGCCGTCCGGGTCAGGACTGGAAAACCTGGGTGATGGTGGCGATCGACCCGTCGACGATGTCCAGCTTTGCGAGGAAGGATCCATTCGCTGCCGCGGCGGCGAGGTCGGCCGGCGAGCAGGCGATGCCCCCCTGGGACAGCTCGCCGTACGGTTCGCGGCAGGAGGAGAAAACGAAGCGGATCGGCGCGTCGTGCGCGACGGTCGCGTGACGTTCGGTGGAATCCGCGGGATCGTCACCGTAATAGGGCGCCAGATCCGTGGGATGGTTCCGCACCTGCAGCACGTACGACAGCTCACCGCTGTTGGGGTCGAACGCGCTGACCCGGACCGTCACGATGTCGATCGCGGCGGCGGCCGGCCCGCTCAACACGGCTATCTGCGGTGCGGCTGTTTGCGGTGCGGCTGAGTGGGGCGCGACTGTCTGCGGTGCGACTGTTTGCGATGTGGCTGTTTCGGGCGCGACCGGCGCCGGACTGGCCGGCGCCGGACTGGCCGGCGCCGGACTCGACGGCGGCGGGCTGCTTGGCGCGACGCTTGCCACGGCTGTCGATGTTTCGAGAGTGTTTGCTGCCGCCGGTGTTCCGGCAAACTGCGAGCTGCAGCCGGCGAGCATGACGACCGTGAATGCGGACGTGAACACCCCCACAATGACGCGCGACGATCGGACTGTGATCATGGCTTCCCCCCCGGGTTCCGCTGCTGTGTGGTCACCCTGAAGACGTCGCGGTAGCCCGCCCGTTCCCGCGGTGTATGTCTGATTCATAACGATTGTCTGTTCGGTCCGGCGAGGTCATCGACGATGCCCGTGGTCGTGGCCCCTGGTGCCCCCACCGGTCGGCAATGGCAGGGTGTCGTTCATGAGCCACGCGATGACCCTGGGCCGGTTGGACACTGTGGCGGCACTATCTCGGCCGGATCTGCTGGCGCCGCCCGTCGTGAGCGCGCTGCGGGACTTCGCCGGCGCCGACGGCGTGTTCGTGGCGCCGATCGACCCCGACCTGGCCGACACCGCCGCCTTCTGCGCGGCCTACGACGTCCCGCTGGCGGCCTCGGCGAACTGTGTGGTGGTGATGGGCAAGCGCGCGGGCGAGCAGCGCTGGGCCGCCGCCGTGGTGCTGGCCACCACCCGCGCCGACGTCAACACTGTGGTGCGCCGCCGGATGGACGTGCGCAAGGTGTCGTTCGCCGCGATGGCGGACGCCACCTCGGTGACGGGCATGGAATACGGCGGGATCACCCCGATCGGGTTGCCCGCGGGCTGGCCGATCCTGATCGACGCGGCCGTTGCCGCGGCCGGCCCGGTGGTGATCGGGTCCGGGATCCGCGGGTCGAAGATCGTCATCGACGGGGCAGCGCTGGGCATTCTGCCGGGAGCCGAGGTGATCGAGGGCCTCGCTACCCCGGTCTGACGGGACGGTCGTGCGGTCAGGCCGCCCGCACGGCCGGCAGAATCTCCGCGCCGACCAGCGCGATGTGGTCGAGATCCGCCAGATCCAAGCGTCTGCAGATAGCAGCGCTGCACGCCCGCGGCGGCCCAGGCGCCGATGGTGTCGGTCACCTCGGCGACCGTGCCGGCGAACGGGCTGCTCGCGCGGATCTCCTCCGGATCGCGCCCGATGGCCTGCGCTCGGCGCTGGAATTCGGCCTCGGTCGAGCCGACGCAGAGTGGGTGCGCCACCGAGTAGACCAGCGAATCGGGGTCCCGTCCGGCGTCCTCGCAGGCGGCCCTGACCCGGCCGAGTTGGGTCGTGCTGACCTCGCAGGTCGGAGAAGCCGACGTTGAACTCGTCGGCGAAGCGCGCCGCCAGCGCCGGTGTCCGGCGCGGGCCGTGGCCGCCGATGATGATCGGTACCCGGGGCCGGCCCTGCGCGTCCCGCTGGACGGGTTTGGGCAAACCAGGCGCGCCGGCCAGGGTGTAGTGCGACCCGGCATGGTCGAACGTCTCGCCGATCGGCGTTGCCCACAGCCCGGTGATGATCTCCAGTTGCTCGGTCAGCCGATCGAAACGCTCGCCGAAGGACCCGCCGAAGTCCAGCCCGTAGGCGCTGTGCTCGGCCTCGTACCACCCACTGCCGATGCCGAGTTCCATTCTGCCGCCGGAGATGTCGTCGAGCTGGGCGACCGCGATGGCCGTCATCGACGGATGCCGGAAGGTCGCCGAGGTGACCAGGGTGCCGAGCCGGATGTCCGGCACGAGCAGCGGCGATGGCGCCAAGATTGACGTAGGAGTCCGACGGGCCGGGCAGCCCGCTGCGATCACCCATCGCCAGTACGTGATCGGACCGGAAGAACGCGGAGAACCCGTTCGCCCTGGTGGCCTGCGCGACGGCGAGCAGGTCGGCGTGCGAAGCGCCCTGCTGGGGTTCGGTGAAGATGCGAAGATCCATGACGCGCAGGGTAGCCACCGCGTCGTCGGCGGGTCACGCGGGACCCGCGGCGGCCCGGCGCCTGGTCGGCGGCCGGCGGTCGACCCGGCAGGATGGGCGGATGACCACGCACTGCCGTCGACGCCGGAGCACTGCTGGACCTTGCGATGCGCGGTGCCCGCGCCGCCGGAGCCGAACTGATGGCGCGGTACGGCCACGTCCAGGGGCTGGACACCAAGACGTCGATCGACCGACCCGGTGTCCGACGCGGACCGGGCGGCGGAACGGATCCTGGTCGAGTTGATCACGCGGGAACGTCCCGACGACGGACTGCTCGGCGAGGAGGGCGCGGCCCGGGAGTCACGTTCGGGTCTGCGCTGGGTGATCGACCCGCTGGACGGCACGGTGAACTACCTCTACCAGTTGGACAACTTCTCGGTCAGCGTCGCCGTCGAAGACTCGGACGGTGCGCTGGTCGGGGTGGTGCACAACCCGACGAACGGCCGGACCTACCACGCGATCCGCGGCGTCGGCGCGGCCGTCGACGGGCGGCCGCTGCGGGTGAACGATCCGGTGCTGATGGAGCGGGCGCTGATCGCCACCGGGTTCGGCTACAGCGCGCAGCGTCGCCGGGACCAGGGTGCGCTGATCTCGGCGCTGCTGCCCAGGGTCCGGGACATTCGCCGGATCGGTTCTGCCGCACTGGATCTGTGTGCCGTGGCGGCCGGTGCGGTGGACGGGTATTTCGAGGAGGGCGTGAAGGCCTGGGATGTCGCCGCCGGCGGGCTGATCGCCCGGGAGGCCGGCGCGCAGTACGCGGTGGTGACCCCGACCGGCGCCGAGTCCGGTGCGCTGGCCGCCGGTCCCGCGCTGTTCGCCGAACTGCGGGACGCGCTGGCCGAGTTCAGCGCCGGTCAGAACCGGTCTGGCGGCTGACGACCTCGTCGCGGCGAGTGGCCGCGATGAGATCCCGGTAGTGCGCGAAGGAGGCTCTCGGGGTGCGCTCGAGACTTCCCGGGTCGACCCGCACCAGGCCGAATCGGCGGGTGAAACCCTCGGCCCACTCCCAGCTGTCGAGCAGCGACCAGTGGAAATACCCCCGGACGTCGCAGCCCGCGCGCGATGGCGGCCGCGATGGCCGCGAGATGGCCGTCCAGGTAGGCGATCCGGTGCAGATCGGGGGCGGTGCCGGCGGCGGCGCTTTCGTCGTCGAAGGCGCCGCCCGACCCCGTGACGTACACCGGCGGCAGGGTCGGATACCGCCGGTCCATCTCCAGCAGCAGCCTGGTCAGTGATTCCGGATGAATGGGCCATCCGGCCGGGCTCATCGGCATGCCGGTGCCCGGTTCCAGGGAGAAGGGAATGGCGGTATTGCCCGGCGCGGCCGCGACGACGGTCGGGTGCGCATAGCTGATCCCGTAGTAGTCCAGCGGCGCGGAAATCAGCGCCAGGTCGCCGTCCTGGATCACCTCGGTGCCGGCGCCCGGCATGTCCAGGATCGCGGCCGGATAGTGGCCCAACAGGATCGGATCGGCGAATTGCCGATTGTGGTAGAGGTCGAAGAACCGGGCGGCCGACCCGATCCGCGCCGCCGCGCCCCGCCGGATCCACCGTGGTGTGCCGGTTGACGATGCCGATCGGCGCCGCGCCCGCCGACCGGAGCACCGCCGCCGCGCGGCCGTGTGCGAGCAACTGATGGTGGGTCGCCTGGAACGCGCCGCCGAGCAACGTCAGGCCGGGCGCGTCGATCCCGATGGCGTACCCGTAGGCCATCTCCAGCAGCGGTTCGTCGATGGTCGCCCAGGCGGCGACCCGGTCACCGAAGGCATCGGCCGCCAGCGCCGCGTAGTCGGCGAACGCGTCGGTGGTCTCCCGGATCAGCCAGCCGCCGCGCTCCATCACCTCCAGCGGCATGTCCCGGTGATGCAGGCTGACGAACGGCGCGATGCCGGCATTCGAGCAGTCGGTCGATCAGCCGGTCGTAGAAGGCGATTCCGTCCGGGTTGGCCGGGCCGCTGCCACTGCGGCTGCAGCCGCGACCAGGACAGCGACATCCGGTACCCGGTCGCTCCCAGGTCGGCCAGCAGCTTCAGGTCGGCGGCCCAGCGGTGGTAGTGATCGACGGCGACCGCGCCGCTGCTGCCGTCCGCGATCCGCGCCGGGAGCCGCCGCGAACACGTCCCAGATCGACGGGGTACGGCCACCGAGCGCGGCGCCGCCCTCGACCTGGTAGGCGGACGTGGCCGCGCCGAACACGAACCCGGCGGGCAGGCCACGGCAGGTCGGGTTCGGCGGTGGTCAGCGGCCCGGATGACGCACGGCGATGAGGTCCGCGCCGTGGTCGGCCAGCTCATCCCAGGACACCGCGGCGGTCAGCACCGCCAGCGCACCGGCCGAGAAGTGCCGCAGCCCATCGATTCCCGGATCGGCGTCGGTCGCCGCCGCGGGATCGTCGGCTTCGGTCGCCGGGTTGCTCGGCCCGCGCCAGCGCGGCGATCGTCACCAATTCGGCGGCGGTCGCCGGAATCCCCGGCGCATGCCCGACCACCAGCACGGTGCCGGCCGCATCGGGAAGCTGGGCGATCTGTTCGAGGATGTCGTCGATCCCGCCGCCGTACAGCTCGTCGGCGAAGGTCGCCGGCGCGTCGATCCGGGTGGCGGTCACCGTCTGCCGGGTGCGCACCGCGGTCGAGCACAGCACCGCGTCGACCGGGGGCAGGTTGTGCCGGATCCAGTCGCCGGCGTCGGCCGCCTCCCGCACCCCTTCGGGTGTCAGCGGCCGGTCGTGGTCGGTGCTGGCGCCCTGATGACCTGCGGTCGCGTGCCGCATCAGGATCAGCGTGCGGGACCCGGGCATGGACGCTCCTTGATGACGGGCCGGTGCTGCGGCCCGGCCGAGGGTGGGTGACGGCGGTCGTTCGCCCAGGTCACTGTAGGCAATCTGTCGGTCCCCGGCGCCGCGCTGGCGAACACCCCGACCCGGGCGCGAATATTCCTCGACGACTTCGTTTGAAACGAGTGCGCATTTGTGATGTTATGGAGCTCTGGTCCAGCAGAGGCGCCAGGAAAAGTTCCTGATGTTCGGGAGATTCCTGTGCCCCCTGATGACCTTGACTCGACCTCCATGCGATCGGCAACCGCGGTGCTGCCGCCGCGCCGAGCGACCTCCAGCCCCACCATCGCTGCCGCACCTGTCGGTGACCGCGCGCAACGTGTTCGTGAGCTGCTGGAAGACACCGCTGCCTGCACCGATCCGGTGCGAGCAGCAGCAGCTGCGCAAGTCCGTCGTGACCGAGTACCTGCCGGTCGCCAGGTCGCTGGCCGGCCGCTATTCCGGCCGCGGCGTCGAGCGTGCCGACCTGGAACAGCTCGCATTCCTCGGCTTGGTGAAAGCCGTGCGCAGATGGGAACCGGGTCGTAGCGAAGATTTCCTGCAATTCGCAGTGCCGACGATTGTCGGCGAGATCAAGCGGTACTTCCGTGATCATTCCTGGTTGGTCCGGCCGCCGCGGCGCATTCAGGAACTGCGGGCCGCGATCACCGAGGCCGAGCAGACACATCGGCATCGCGACGGCAGCGGGCCGACGGAGGCTGAGCTGGCCGCTGCCACCGGCGTGACGCCGCACGACATCGGCGAGGCCAGGGCCGCGGCCGCGTGCTGCCGCCCGCGTTCGCTCGACGAGGGCCAGGGCGTTGGGCTGGCGATGGCGCTGGGTTGGGGCGACGAGGACCCTGAGCTGCGTCGGGTGGAGGACCGGGTGACCGTTGCGCGGCTGCTGGCGACGCTGACCGACCGGGAGCGCGAGGTGGTGCGCATGCGATTCGGCAACGGCTGGTCGCAGTCCCGGATCGGCTCCGAACTCGGAGTCAGCCAGATGCAGGTGTCCCGCTGGTTGCGGACGATCGCCGACAAGCTGCGCTGCTCCATCGAGATGTGACGCATGCCCGCAGACGTGAGACCCGCCGATCGCCGGCTGCCCGTCAGCCGGCGATCGGCGGTTCCACCGGGCCATCGGGATCGGGCAGGTCGGATATCTCGGCGGGTAGGCGGCCGGTGCTGATCAGGCCGCCGGCCACGTCGCGGAGCTTGATGTTGTGCTGCTGGGAGTAGCGCCGGAGCACCGCGAACGATTTCTCCGGGCTGAGCTTGAACCGCTCCATCAGCATGCCCTGGGCCTGGCCGATCAGGTGCCTGGAATCGATCGCCCGCCACAGGTCGCGTTCGGAGCGGACCTTGGCCAGCGCCACCGACGCGTGCGCCGCGACGACCTTGGCCACCTCGATCTCGTCGTCGGAGAAGTCGTCGTGCGTCTCGTAGTACAGATTCAGCGCGCCGAGCACCCGGTGGTCGGTGAACAGGTGAATGCTCAGCACGCTGCGCAGACCCATCTTGGCCACCGCCGGCCCCCAGGTGGGCCACCGAGGGTCGTTGGCGGTGTTCACGATGAGGTAGGCCCCACCCTGTTCGGCGGCGCGCAGGCAGGGGCCCTCGTCATACGCGTATTGCAGGTCGTCGGCCTGCTCGATCTGAGCCGATGACGTCGCAGTGGTCTCGGCGCCACCGTCCGCGCGGACCAGCGTGACGCTCGCGCCCTCGCAGTTGCAGCTGGTCATGGCCAGGTCGACAACGGCCTGCAGGGCCTTCTGCACATCCGGGTTGTCCGCGACCCGACGAGCCCCCTCGGCCAGCGCGGAATCCGACATCGAGTCGATGTCCGGGGTCGGGTCGATGTCGGTCACCGTCTCGACGACGTGGACCTCGGCCTCGTGCAACGTCATCGCGGTACCTCCCCTGGCTGATCTGCGGCGGGCGCCATCAAGAATTGTCCACTATCCGCCGGCCACCCCTGCCACTATCGCAGCACTCGAGCTGGAAGCGGGCGTCAGTGTGGGGGCGCTCCCGCCCAGCCCGCCGGTGGCGGCAGCGTGGATTGGTGTCGGACCCCGTGCGGGTTGACGCAGTCCGGATCCACCCAGTCGCTACCCGGAAGGGTCTCCGCGTGGTCGACCTGCAACGTGGTGTGGTCGATCGAGTAGGTGCCCTTGAGCAGCACCTCGATGTCCCGGCGGACGGCGTGGCAGTCGCCGGTCGGGTCGACCAGGACGTGCGCGGACAGGGCAGGCAGCCCCGAGGTGACGTCCCAGATGTGCAGGTCGTGGACCTCGGCGACGCCGGACCGGGCGGCCATTGCCGGGCCGATCACATCCGGATCGAGACCGGCCGGGGCGCCCTCCAGGAAGATCCGGCCGGATTCCCGGACGAGGCCGTAGCCGGCCTTGATCATCAGACCGGCGACCACCAGGGCGGCCAGCGAGTCCGCGCGGGAGAACCCGGTGAACAGCACCACGAGGCCGGCGATGGCGGTGGCGATGAACGCGTACAGGTCGTTGAGGATGTGCTGGAACGCGCCCTCGACGTTCAGGCTGGTCCGGTTCGCCTTGCTGATCAGCCAGCGGCCGCCGCAATGTTGATGACGATGCCGACCAGGGCCGTGACGAACACCAGCAGGCCCTGCACCTCGGGTGGTTCGAACAGCCGGCGGATGGCCTCGTAGATGAACCAGGCGGCGAGCAACAGCAGGGTGAGTCCGTTGGCCTGCGCGGAGAGGATCTCGGCGCGTTTGAATCCGTAGGTCCAGCGGCCGCGGGCAGGGCGGGCGGCCAGGTTGATCGCCCAGAGCGCCAGCACGATGGATGCGGCGTCGGTGAGCATGTGGCCGGCGTCGGAGATCAGCGCCAGCGATCCGGCGATGACCCCGACGATGACCTCGGCCAGCATGAACGCCACGATCAGCAGCAGCGCGCCGGACAGGTAGCGGCGGTCGGCATTTGGATTCACCCCATGCGAGTGACCGTCGCCGCCGGCCTTCGCATGGCCATTCCCGTGCTCGTGATCGTGCGAATGGCTCTGGTCGTGGGTGCCGCCGCCGTGCGGCTGGGTGGCGCTCACCATGACCGGACTTCGCTGCCGGTCCGTGCTGCCGAGTCCATGTCGGGGGCGCAATATCGCTCGTCGACGGCCAGCACCACGCCGAGCAGATCGGTGAGCGCATGTCGGAGCCGGCCGTCGGCCAGTTCGTACCGCACCCGCCGGCCCTCCGGAATGGCCACGACCAGGCCGCAGCCGCGCAGACAGGTCAGGTGGTTGGACAGGCTCTGCCGGGACACGCCGAGGGCTTCGGCCAGATCGGCGGGATAGGCCGGCGCGTCGCGCAGTGCCAGCAGGACCCTGGACCGGGTCGGATCGGACAGGGCTGCCCCGAACCGGGCCAACACGTCCGCCTGCGTCAGCGTCTCCACACCTCGAGACAATACATCGCCTGATGTACTGAGGCCACCCGATGCGGGTGTGACGAGGTCACCGGGCCCTGCTGCGGGGTTTGGCTACTGGCAGTGATGCTGCTCGCTCAGCCCCGCGGCGGCAGGCTGGATCGATCGCCCAGTCCGGTCGCGTCCGGCTCCTGCGGGCGGCGGTTCCGCGACCGGGCGCTGCCCGGGTCGGGATTGGCGGCGTTGGCCCTGATCACCACGATCCTGTCGCCGGGCTGGAACACCTTGACCCCGCCGGAGTCGAACCGGTGCGAGACGCCGTTGCGGATCACCGTCAGCACGATCTCGCCGCGGGCGGTCAGCCGGGCCGGGGACAGCCCGACGTCCTCCGGGCGCACCTCGCGTTCGGAGATCTGCAGCCCGGCGACCGGTTCGAGCAGGTCCTCGATCACCTCGCCGGCGTTCGGCGCGATGATCGACAGTCCGAGCAGCCGGCCGGCCGATTCCGCGGTCGGGATCACCACGTCGGCGCCGCCCTGCCGGAGCACCTCGATGTTCTGTTCCTCGCGGGCGGCCGCCGCGATGGTCGCGGTGGGCGCGAGCCGGCGCGCGGTCAGGGTGACCAGCACGCTGGTGTCGTCCCGGTCGGCGGCCACGATGACCCGGTTCGCGTTGGGCACCGCGGCCTGCCGCAGCACGTCCTCGCGCCGGGCGTCGCCCAGCACGCCGACGCAGCCGTCACCGGTGGCGGCCTTGATGTTGGCGCCGTTGGTGTCCACCACCACGATGTGGTCGGCCGGGTAGCCCTGGTCGATCAGCGCCTGCACCGCGGAGCGGCCCTTCATCCCGTACCCGATGACGACGGTGTGCTTCTTCACGCGTTTCCTCCAGCGGTTGGTGCGGAACTGCTGGCGGCTGCGTTCGGTCAGCACCTCGATGGTCGTGCCGACCAGCACGATCAGGAAGATGAAGCGCAGCGGGGTGATGACCACGATGTTGGTCAGCCGCGCGGACTCCGACACCGGGCGTGATGTCGCCGTATCCGGTGGTCGACAGCGTGACGGTCGCGTAGTACAGCGCGTCGAGCCAGGTGTCGATGGTGCCGTCGAGGTCGCGGTAGTCGGCCCGTTCGAGGTAGACGACCACCGTGGTGATGACCACGCACATGACGGCGACGAAGACGCGGAAACCGATCGCGCGCACCGGACCGTGCTCCCTGGCCGGAAGCATCAGGCGCGGGTTCTCATTCGCCACAGGGCGGGACCTTACGCGACGGCGAGTGTGACGCGAGTACCGCTTGGCGCCGCGCCGTCAGTTGCCGGGGCGCTCCCGGTCGGCCAGGAAGGCCTCGAACTGCGCGCCGAGTTCGTCGGCGGTCGGCAGCGGTGCGGACTGCGCCAGCAGGCCACGGCCGGTCGCCGAGACGTAGGCGTCGTACTGCTGCTCGAGCGCCCGGACGATGTCCGCGACCTCGGAGTTCTCGGCGACCTGCTTGGCCAGTTCCTCGCGAACGGTGGCGGCCGCGGCGTCCAGTCCGCTGGTGGGCAGCAGCAGCCCGGTGGCATCCGAGGTCGCCTGGATCAGCGTGCGCGCGGTCTCCGGGTAGTCCGACCGGGCGATGTAGTGCGGGACGTGCGCGGCGAAGCCGATGGTGTCCCGCCCGGCCTGGCCGAACCGGTATTCCAGCAACCCGACGGCGTGTCCGGGCACCGCGATGGTGCCCAGCCAGTCCTCCTGCTCGGGCAGCAGTCCCTTGCGGGTGGCGTGCGAGGACATCCCGGTCGGCCTGGTGTGCGGCACCCCCATCGGGATCGCCATCAAGCCCGACCGTCAGCCGGACCGCGAACCGGTCGGCGACCTGGCCGACCGCGGCCACGAACCGTTCCCACTGGGTGTCCGGCTCCGGACCGGTGACCAGCAGGAATGCGGTTCCGTCGGTGTCGGTGAGCTGGTGCACCAGCAGTTCCGGCGCCTGGTAGTCGGTGAAGGCGTTGGACTGGTAGGTCAGCGTCGGCCGGCGGGCGCGGTAGTCGATGAGTTGGTCGACGTCGAAGGTGCCGACGACGGTGTGCTCCAGGCTGGACAAGCAGGTGCTCGACGGCGAGTCGGACGCCGGACCCGGCGTCGATGTAGCCGTCCAGCGCGATGATCATCACCGGTTCGACCAGCAGATCGATTTCGGGTCGCTCCAGGTGCAGCTCGTACAGCTCGCCTGGCTCGCCGGTCATCGTTTCCGTCCTATCCTGGGGGCGCCCGGATGTGCGGGCGTTGGTGTTGCACGGGTCACGTCATCGTCACCCAGCGTCTGTTTGCTGGCAACGCCGTCGGAGATGAGCGCATTCCCCATCCACGCTTCCAATGCCACCGCCATTGTCCCCCTCGATCGGGCGAACACGGTCAGGCGAACACCGTCAGGCGAACACGATGGTACGCAGGCCGTCCCGCAGTACCCGGTTCTCCAGATGGTAGGTCAGCCCCTTGGCCAGCACCGCCTTCTCGATGTCCCGGCCGAGCCGGACCATGTCCGCGGGGGAGTCGGCGTGGTCGACCCGGATCACGTCCTGGTCGATGATCGGCCCGGCGTCGAGCTCCGCGCTGACGTAGTGGCAGGTGGCGCCGATCATCTTGACCCCGCGCACGTACGCCTGGTGGTACGGCCGGGCGCCGCGGAACGAGGGCAGGAACCCGTGGTGGATGTTGATCAGCCGGCCCTCCCAGGCCTGGCACAGCTCGGCGGGGATGACCTGCATGTACCTGGCCAGCACGATCGCGTCGGGGGAGTGCGCGTCGACCTCGCGCCGGATCTCGGCGAACGCGGCGGCCTTGCCGGCGTCGTCCCTGGGTACCGGAATGTGCCGGAACGGCAGCCCGAAGAGCCTGGCCACCGGTTCGAGGTCGGTGTGGTTGCCGATCACGACGCCGATGTCGGCGCTCATCTCCTTGCTGTGCCAGCGGGACAGCAGCTCGTACAGGCAGTGACCCTCCTTGGACACCAGCAGCACCACGGTCTTCCGGTCGGCGGTGTCGGTCACCTGCCAGCTGTCGGCTGCCAGTTCGGTGGCCACCACCTCGAAGCGCCCGCGGAGCTCAGCGGCGTCGAACGGCGCCGCGTCGGCGCGGATCTCCTGCCGGGTGAAGAACCGGCCGGATTCGTCGTCGGAGTGGTAGGCCGCCTCGGTGATCCAGCCGCCGATGTCCGCCAGGAAGGTGGTGATCCGCGCGACGATGCCGGTCCGGTCGGGGCAGCTCAGCGTCAGCACGAAGCGGTGATCTGAAGGCACCTTCAGACGATGCGGGACTGGGTGTAGATCTCTTCGCTGGCCAGCAGCTTGCCGATCTGTTCGACGATGACGCCCTCGATCTTGGATCCGAACAGCGGGATCGGCACGGCGGCCTCGCCCTTGACCACCAGCGTCGAGCCGTCACCGGCCGCGGACAGGGTCATCGTGCCCTTGATCGAGGCCGGCGCGCCCTTGACGATCACCGAGAACTCCGCGACGTAGGTGTCGCCGTTGATCTTCCAGTCCTCGGTGCGCTCGGTGGCCGGGTCGCCGGGGATCATCGAGGCGACCATCGACGGCAGGGCGGAGGCGGGAATCGACTGCCGGGTGACGATCTTGACGCCGTCCGCAGTGCTGTCCACCGTCATCACCTTGGCGTCCGGGGCGCCCGAGTCGTCCAGCCGGCCGGCGATGAAGTCCGGGTCGTTGAACAGGGCAAAGATCTCTTCCGGTGGGCCGTCATAGTGCTGGGTCACGTTCAGCGGGGTGGGCACCGACTGCGCTCCTGGGGTTGGTGGTCAGATGGCCGGCAGGGCTGCGCACGGCGCTCGGTTGCGCATGGCAGCCACGCCACCGACGATCATCACCGGCCGGTAGGCGCGATGCAACCCGCCACCCGGCGCGCCCTGCCGGGTTGGGCGGGAAACGCTACGGTCGTCACGACCGGTGCACGGGCAATTCTGCGCCCGATCGCCCGGTCCGCGACCCAATGCCCCCGCGCCCGGAGGAGTTCGTCAGTGTCCCCACATCCGCTCGACTCGCTCAGCACCGAAGAATTCCGCCGCACCACGGCCGCGTTGCGGGCGTCCGGGGACCTGATCGATTCCCGGCGGTTCGCCTCGATCACCCTGGACGAGCCGGCCAAGGCAACCGTGCTGGCCTGGCGGGAGGGCGATCCGATCGTCCGGCGCTCGCTGTCGGTGCTGTGGGACAGGGCGGACAACAAGGCCTACGAGGCGATCGTGCTGTTGGCGGACGATCCCGTGAACGACGAGGTCGTCTCGTTCGTCCACGTCCCGGATGTCACCCCCAACTTCACG
Organism: uncultured Actinomycetota bacterium; assembly: GCA_963695045.1. Lineage (GTDB taxonomy): Bacteria > Actinomycetota > Actinomycetes > Mycobacteriales > Nakamurellaceae > Nakamurella. The sequence continues at coordinate 845,565 of CAVOFW010000006.1, read as the reverse complement.
GTCGACGAGTGGCACGACTGCGACGTCGCCATGAAGGCCGACCCGCGGGTGGTGGCCGCCCTGGCCGAGCGCGGGCTGACCGACCTGGACCTGGTCTGCATCGACGTCTGGACCTACGGCAAGGCGATGATGCCGGAGAAGTGGCGGGACCGGCGGCTGGGCTGGGCCGACATCTGGGTGCGCTCGACCCCGACCGGAAACCCCTACGCCAACCCGGTATCCGGGATGAAGCTGATCGTCGACATGAACACCATGGAACTGCTGGAGATCGACCGGGCCGACGTGATCGCCCCGCCGGCGCCGGTGATGGGCGAGTACGAGCCGGATCTGGTGCCCGGGCTGACCCTGCGCACCGACGTCAAAGCCGCTGGAGATCACCCAGCCGGACGGGCCGTCGTTCGAGGTGGACGGCAACGTGGTGCGCTGGCAGAACTGGGAGTTCCGGCTGGCCTTCAACTACCGGGAGGGCCCGGTCATCCACCAGGTCAGCTACGACGACCACGGCACCCAGCGAGACATCGCCTACCGCATGTCCTTTGCCGAGATGATCGTGCCCTACCGGGATCCCAGCTTCGAACACTCCCGGCGCACCGCCTACGACATCGGTGAGTGGGGCCTGGGGTACATGACGACATCGCTGGCCCTCGGCTGCGACTGCCTCGGTGAGATCCGTTACCTCGACGCCGTTCTGCCCGACAGCCTGGGCGAGCCGTCGACCGTTCCCAACGCCATCTGCCTGCACGAGGAGGACAACGCGGTCCTCTGGAAGCACATCGATTCGCTGAACGGACGGGGCGAGGTGCGCCGCGCCCGGCGGATGGTGGTGTCCATCCACGCCACCGTGGCGAACTACGAGTACCTGGTCTACTGGCGCTTCTACCAGGACGGCAACATCGAGTGCGAGGTGCGGGCCACCGGCATCATGGTCACCACGCCGCTCCCCGAGGGCGCGCCGACGCCGCCCACCGGGACCCTGGTCGACCAGCGCACCTACGCCCCGTTCCACCAGCACTTCCTGGTGGCGCGGATGGACCTGGACATCGACGGCCAAGCAGAACACCGTCATGGAGGTCGACTCGATGGCCGCGCCGATCGACGAGCAGAACCCGTACGGGCTGGCGGTGGTCACCACGGCGACGCCGGTCGCCTCGGAGGCGGAGTCGGCGCGGGACTACAACTGGGGCACCCAGCGTGCGTGGAAGGTGACCAACCCGAACAAGGTGAACGCGGTCGGCACCCCGGTGGCTTACAAGCTGGTGCCCACGGCGGCCTTCCCGCCGATGATGGACCCGGGGATGCCGCAGTACCTGCGGGCGCCGGTGATGGGTCACACGCTGTGGGTCACCCGGCAGCACGACGAGCAGAAGTGGCCCTGCGGAACGTATCCCACGCAGAGCTCGGACGATCAGGGGCTGACCGCGTGGATCGCGGACGACGAGTCGCTGATCAACACCGACGTGGTGCTCTGGTACGTCTTCGGGATCCACCACATCACCCGGATCGAGGACTGGCCGGTGATGCCGGTGGACACCGTGTCGTTCTGGCTCAAGCCGTTCGGCTTCTTCGACCGGAACCCCGCCCTGGACGTGCCGGCGCAGCCCGGGCACGGCGGGACAGCCGGCCCGGCCGACTCGGCCGGGCAGGGGCACGCCACCGCTGGGCACGGGCCCAGCTGCCACTGAAAATGTGAATGCCTCGGGCGGGGGCGCCTGGGCGGGCCGCTCTACACATGGATCGTCGGCCATCCGCGTGTTGCAGAGCCCGGATTGGCGACGAGGCGTGTGTAAAGCGGGCTCAGGATCCGCACACAACCGTTGTGGCGAAGGCGATCTCAGCCGACTGACGGTCGGTCCGGTGCTGCCTCGACGACTGCTGCGTGCGTCCAGAACCCAGTAGGCCATCGACTCGGCCCGCACCTTGTTGTCAAGGTTGCCTTGACAAAGAAGCGCCGTCAAGGCAACCTTGACAACATGAACCGAACATTTGCGCTACCCAAGCCGCCATTTCGTCGTACCCAGTCGGGACGTCGGTCAACCGTCCGACCGGTCACCGAACGCGTGCCCGCCGCGCGGTCCGCCGTCGCCGCCGAATCGCCAACCTTGGCCGCCGATTCGGCAACCGTCCCCTCGGCCGTCGCGTCACCACCCGCCGACTGGTCCGGCCGCTGGTCCGCCCACTGGGACACCGGGTGGGTGGCAGGCTCCTGGAGCGCACCCACCGCAGCCGCCGGATCTGTCCCTGTCGCAGCGGCAGCACCGCTGGCCGCCGCACCCCGGCAGATCCCCGTCACCGTCTATGCCATCAACGAATCAACGCCCGGGCCGCGCTGGCAGGCGCTGTTCGCCGCGACCTGGCCGGCCTACCGGGCCTGGTACCTGAGCGAGGGTGACGACGCCCGGCCGGACCTCGCCACCTGCACCGCGATGCTCGCCAGGCACATGCCGGAACTGTTGCCGACCTACCGCGGCTCGTCGACCTGGCCGGTGGCGACGAGGTCGCGGCCAGGATGCTCACCATGTGGAACGCGCCCGCCTTCCTGCCGGCCTGCTCGCAGGCCGCACTGACCGGACCGACGCCGGCGCTGTGCCGGAACTACGACTACAGCCCGGACCTCTGGGAGCGGACGATCTACACCAGTGCCTTCACCGGCCGGAAGGTGATCGGCACCGGCGACTGCCTGTGGGGCCTGTTGGACGGGATGAACGACGCCGGCCTCGCGGTCTCGCTGACCTTCGGCGGTCGCCCGGGCTCCGGTCCCGGGTTCGCCATCCCGCTGGTGGTCCGCTACCTGCTGGAGGTCGCAGTCTCGGCCGCCGGGGCGCGAGAACTGTTGCGCGGCCTGCCGATCGCCATGTCCTACAACCTGACCGTGGTGGACGCCACCGGCGAGGCGTTCACCGCGTTCGTGGCACCCGGACAGGAGCCGGAGTTCTCCGCGGCGCCGGCGGCGACCAATCACCACGGGGTGGTCCCGGAGTTCCCGGAACGGGCCCGCTCGTTGCGCAGCGTGCCGCGGCTGGATCGGCTGACCGAACTGCTCGCCGGCCGCCCGGCCACGGAGGAACTCGCGGCGGCGTTCCAGACCGCTCCGCTGTACAACGACGAATACTCCCGGGCGTTCGGCACCCTGTACACCGCGCTCTACCTGCCCGCGGAACAGGTCGTCGAGTACCGCTGGCCGGACGTCACCTGGCGCCGAGGTTTCGACGACACCGACGACACCCGTACCGTGCTGTTGTCCGGGGCGTAGCAGCCCCCGATCGTTGGGCACCGAGCAGGGGCCGGTGGAGCGCGTCTCAGCGTGACGCCGGCGCCACAGGTTGGTGCGGGCACGCCCGATTAGCCCCGCAGGAGCCGCTGCGGCAGGGTGACGGAGGGTTGAACATCACCTGCCAACGGAGGCGTCCGCATGACACAACTGCCAGACCTGTCGGTTCAGCTCTACTCGGTCCGCTCCGCGCTGACCGCGGACTTTGCCGGCACCATCGACCGGCTCGCCGCGATCGGCTTCAGCCAGGTCGAGCCGTTCGCCTTGCTGGTCTTCGCTGATCAACTCAAGGCCGCGCTGGCGGGCAGCGGGCTGACCGCCCCGACCGGCCACCAGAGCCTGGAGGGCGAGGACCTTGACCTGATCTTCCGGACGGCGGCGGATCTGGGCGTCGGCACCGTCATTCACCCCTTCACTCCGGCCGAACGCTGGCGGTCCCGATCCGACATCGAACAACTCGCCGACACCTTGAATGCCGCGGCCGTCAAGGCCCGAGACCACGGACTTCGGGTGGCCTACCACAATCACGACTGGGAGCTGTCGACCCTGGTCGACAACCGCTGCGCCCTTGAGGTTTTTGCCGATCAACTGGATCCGGAGGTGGTGCTGGAGGTAGATGCCTACTGGGCCGGGACCGGGGGAGCCGACGTGCCGGCGCTGCTGCGCCGGTTGGGTTCCCGGGTGGTCGCGCTGCACCTGAAGGACGGCCCGCTGAACGGCAAAATCGCCGAACAACTGCCGCTGGGCAGCGGCGACCTGCCGGCCGCCGCCATCATCGCGGCCGCCACCAGCCTGGAGTTCCCGGTGCTGGAGTTCGACGACTATGCCGGCGACATCTTCGATGGCATCGCCGCCGGCTACGCCTACGCGACCGGCACGTTGGGTGCCGCCCGATGAGCCCGGAGAGCGGACCGCTGCGGGTCGGGGTGATCGGCGCCGGCAAGATCAGCGAGCAGTACCTGGCCAACATGACGGCTTTCCCGGATCTGGACGTACGTTTCGTCGCGGATCTGATTCCCGAGCGCGCGAGGGAGATGGCGGACCAGTTCGGCGTTCCGCGGGCCGGCACGGTGGAGCAGGCGCTGGCGGATGACGACCTGGAGCTGATGGTCAACCTGACCATTCCCGTCGCACACTTCGACGTCGCCACCGCCGCGTTGGCCGCGGGAAAGCACGTGTGGAACGAAAAGCCGCTGACCCTTGACCGGCAGTCCGGGCAGGCGTTGGTCGAGCAGGCAGATGCGGCCGGGCTGATGGTCGGGTGTGCGCCCGACACTTTTCTCGGACCCGGCTGGCAGACCACCCGCCGGATCATCGAACGGGGCGACATCGGCCGCCCGCTGACCGCGACCACCGCCTTCCAGACGCCGGGCCCGCACCTGTGGCACCCGAATCCGGAGTTTCTGTACCAGAGCGGTGGCGGGCCACTGCTCGACATGGCGCCGTACTACCTGACCGCCTTGACCCAGCTGTTCGGGTCGATCACCGGAGTGGCCGCCCGTGGCTCCACCGGTGCACCGACCCGCAGGATCGGCCAGGGCCCGCGAGCCGGTGAGGTATTCGACGTCAGCGTCCCGACCTACGTCACGGCGATCTACGACTTCGAATCCGGCGGCATCGCGGCCAGCACTTTCAGCTTCGATTCGCCCCTGATTCGCATGGGAGTGGTCGAGATCGCCGGCACCGAAGCAACTTTGGCCGCACCCGACCCCAATCACTTCGGTGGCGACATCCGGATCATCAAGACCGGCGCGACGGACTGGGAGACAGTTCCGGTGACCGGAATCGAGGGCGGGCGGGGCATCGGCGTGGTCGACATCGCCCGCGCGCTGCGTCGGGGTGAACCGTCCCGGGCGAGTGGACGTCTCGGCCTGCACGTCCTGGACGCGATGCTGGCGACGGCCGACTCGATCGACGGGCGGACCTTCGTTGCGGTCGGCTCCCGCGCTCCCGAGGTGCCCGCGCTGCCGGAGGGATGGGATCCCACGTCACGCTCGATCTGACATTGACGACGGCGACCCGGGCGGTACAAGGTGTCCGCGTGACCACTGACCCCGCCGATCCCCGCGTGAGCATTGACCCGGCCGATGCTCCGGCCGGGTCGATCGCGGAGCTCGAACGCGCCGCGACCGACGCCGTGCAGCTGCTGGCGGCGCGAGCCCGACCCGGAAGCGTTCCAGGCGTTGCTGCGGCTGAGCGCGCTGGTGGGTGAGAGCCTCGGCGCCAACGCCAGGGCGCTGGCCACCAACGGATCCTGGGCCAGGGTGGCGGAGGTGGCCGGCACCACCAGACAGGCCGCCTGGTCGCGCTGGAGTTCCTGATCGGATACGCCCGGTTGCGGGCAACCGTAGCCGGGAGTGCTCGCGTTAGCCTGCCTTTTCACCCGTCCTGGGTGAGCACGGGTGCTCCTTCGACCGCGTCCAGCTGGTCGGCCAAGGACGGGTTCGACCCGGGCAGCACCACCGGTGCCCGGCCCTTCTTGCGGTTCTCGTCGAGCTCCACCATGGTCCGCTCGAAGGTGATGATCCGGTGGCCGCGGTTGTTGGAGAACCAGATCGCGCGGGCCCAGGTGTACATCGTGCCGAGCCGGTTGCCCCAGCCGACCAGGTACAGCACGTGGATGAAGCCCCACATGATGTAGGCGATGAAGCCGGTGAACTTGCGGCCGAACGCGTCGGCCACCGCGGCCTTGTGGCCGATGGTGGCCATGCTGCCCTTGTCGAAGTACTTGAACGGCGGCGGCGGCGGTGCCCCGGTGAGCCTGGCCGCGATCAGCTTGCCGACGTACTTGCCCTCCTGCATGGCGGGCTGAGCAACGCCGGGCAGCTTGTTCAACAACACCATGTCGCCGATCGCGAACACCTCGGGATGTCCAGGAAGGCTGCAGTCGGGATTCACCGCGACCCGTCCCGGCCGGTCGGTTTCCGCGCCGGTCTTCTCGGCCAGCATCTTGGCCAGCGGCGACGCCTGCACGCCCGCTGCCCAGATCCGGGTGCGGGCGCGGATCGTCTCGACCCCGTTCGGGGCCCTTGACGGTGATGGACTCGTGGTCCATGTCGATGGCGAGGGTGTTGAGCTTGATCTCGACACCCATCTTCTCCAGATGCTCCTTGGTGTACTTCTGCAGCGCCGGCTTGAACGGCGGCAGCACCGACGGGGCGCCCTCCAGCATCAGAATCCGCGCCTCGGTGGTGTCCACCGTGCGGTACTCCTGCGGCAGCACCTTGTGCGCGAGTTCGGCGAGCTGGCCGGCCAGTTCGACACCGGTCGGGCCGGCCCCGATCACCACGAACGTCAGCCATTCGGCGCGTTCCTCGGGGTCGGTGGCGAGCTCGGCCATCTCGTACTTGGACAGGATGCCGTCGCGGATGTAGCGGGCGTCCTCGATGGTCTTCATGCCCGGCGCGAATTCGGCGAACTCGTCCTTGCCGAAGTACGAGTGCGACGCCCCGGCCGCCACCACCAGGGTGTCGTACGGCAGGTCGACGGCCCGGCCGTCGGGACCGAGGGCGTGCACCACCTTGTTCTCCAGGTCGAGATCCTTGACCTCGGCGAGCAGCGCCCGGTGTTCTTCTGCCCCTTGATGGTGCTGCGGATGGCCGGGGCGATCAGGCCGGGCGGCATGATGCCGGCCGCCACCTGATACAGCAGCGGCTGGAACAGATGGTGGTTCGTGCGATCGACGATGGTCACGTCCACGTCGCTCTTGGCCAGCGCGCGGGCGACGTTCAGTCCGCCGAATCCGCCGCCGACAATGACAACTCGGTGCCGCCCGTTCGCCATGTTTTCCTCCTGGGTGAGAGGGTCATCATCCACGGTGCGGGAGGGGGCGCGCTGACCAGGGCGGCATTACTTGCGTCCAGCGGTAACGACGCCGTCAATTCTGGTCCGGCGGGTGGCTCAGTGGTCCAGGTTGATGTGTTCGTCGTAGTGACCGGCATGTTCGGCGTGCCAGTGCCCGTCATGCAGGTAGTCGATGTGGTCGTCGTGCTGCAGGGCATGGTGTCCGCAGCCGGCGCCGTGCACGTGGTCGTGATCGCTGAGGTCATGTTGCCGGTGGGTTCCAGTGCTGGTCATCGGTCGGTTGATCTCCCGTCGCGAAGGGTGGTGGTCTGCAGTTGAAGGCTCCGCTGATGTCGAAGTGCCTGGGCCTGGCCCGCGGGCCTTCGACGGTACCGTTCACCAGCCGTCACAAGCTAGAGCCCGATCGGGTCAAGAATAGGTAAATCGCGTGATTATTTCGCGTCCTTGACGGGGGACGTCTCGGTTTCGGTCAGCGTCCACAACAAGAACATCAGTTGTGCACGCCGATGCTGCGGTGGCACCGCCCTCAGCTGTTGCACCAGCGCCTTCCATGGCCCGCGCAGATCATTGACGAAGGCCTGGGTCTGCTTGGCGGTCCGATGCCGCCGCAATAGTTGCGCCAGACCGGTTGCCAGCGACCGCTTCTCGCGGTCTGTGGCGTCCTCCCGACATTGCGCGGCGACGTCGTGGAACCGGTACACCCACACCGGGATGCTGCCCCGCCCGCCGCATCGCGGGCAGACCCCACCGGCCGACCGGTAGGACGGAATGATCCAGGCTGCCTCGGCGATCAGCACGTCGCTCGCGAAGACATTCCCGCAGTCCGGGCAGATGGCCGGCGCGTACAGAACCATCCGCGTCGACTCCAGTTCTCCCGTGGTCCTCGACTGTGAACCGGCCAGGTGAACGACGGGTGAACGACGCCGGCGCCCGCGTTCTGCCGCGAGTGCAGACGCAGGCCAGTTGCACGCCCGGGAGGACAGCAACGGCCGGCTCCCGTAGGAACCGGCCGACTGCAGTCGACTTGTCGCAGAGAACTACAGCTTGATGCCGACGTACTTGGTCTCGAGGTACTCCTCGATACCCTCGGTGCCGCCCTCGCGGCCGAGGCCGGACATCTTGACACCGCCGAACGGGGCGGCCGGGTTGGACACGATGCCCTGGTTGATGCCGACCATGCCGGTCTCCAGCTTTTCCGCGACGGTGATGGCGCGGGTGACGTTCTCGGTGAAGGCGTAGGCGACCAGGCCGTACTCGGTGTCGTTGGCCTTGTCGATCCCGTCCTGGTCGGTGTCGAAGGTGATGATCGGGGCGACCGGCCCGAAGATCTCCTCCCGGAATACTTTGGCGCTGGTCGGCACCCCGGTGAGCACGGTGGGCGGGTAGAAGTGCCCGGGCCCGTCGATCGCGGTGCCGCCGGTGAGCACGGTCGCGCCCTGGTCGATGGCGTCGGCCACGAGCTCGGTGACCTTGTCGATGGCCGCCGAGTCGACCAGTGGTCCGACCTGGACGCCGTCGTCGATGCCGCGGCCGATGCTCATGCCGCCCATCCGGGCTGCCAGTCGCTGCGAGAATTCCGCCGCGACGGATTCGTGCACGATGAACCGGTTCGCGGCCGTGCAGGCCTCGCCGATGTTGCGCATCTTGGCGAGCATCGCGCCGTCGACCGCCTTGTCCAGGTCGGCGTCGCCGAAGACCAGGAACGGCGCGTTGCCGCCCAATTCCATGGAGGTCTTGAGCACGTTCTTGGCGGATTGCTCGATCAGTTTCTGCCCGACCGAGGTGGAACCGGTGAAGGTCAGTTTGCGCAGTCTCGGGTCGGCGATGATCGGCCCGGACACGGCGCCGGACCGGGACGTGGTGATCACGTTGAGCACCCCGTCCGGCAGCCCGGCCTCGATCAGCACGGCGGCCAGAGCCAGTGTGGTCAAGGGGGTTTGCGCGGCCGGCTTGATCACCACGGTGCACCCGGCGGCCAGCGCGGGGCCGATCTTGCGGGTGCCCATGGCCAGCGGGAAATTCCACGGCGTGATCGCGTAGACGGGGCCGACCGGCTGCTTCATGGTCAGCAGCCGGGTGCCGCCGGAGGGGGCGACGGAATAGCGACCGGCGATCCGGACGGCCTCCTCGGAGAACCAGCGGAAGAATTCGGCGCCGTAGGTGACCTCACCGCGGGCCTCGGCCAACGGCTTGCCCATTTCCAGGGTCATCAACAGCGCGATGTCCTCGGATCGCTCGACCAGCAGTTCGAAGGCCTTGCGCAGGATTTCACCCCGTGCCCGCGGATCGGTGGCGGCCCAATCGGCGGCCGCGGCGACGGCTGCGTCGAGCGCCTCGATGCCCTGCTCCGGGGAGGCGTCAGCGACCTCGGCGATGATGTTCCCGGTCGCGGGGTCCTCGACCTTGACCGAGCCTTCGGTGGAGATCCACTTGCCGCCGATCAGCAGCCCCTTGGGGACCGCGTTCAGCACCCTGGAAACCTGCTCGTCCGTCACACTCATGTTGTCGTCCTCTCCAAAAAGTGAAATGCATTCATTCAGGAAGCCAACCTGTCGATGGCACTTTCGATGACGTCCAGGCCCTCGTTCAGCAGGTCCAGCGGAATCACCAGCGGCGGCAGGAAACGCAGCACGTTGCCGTAGGTACCCGCGGTCAGCACCACGACACCCTCGGCGTGGCAGGCCTTGGCGATGGCGCCGGCCAGGGCGGGGTTGGGCTCGGTGGTTCCGGGCTGCACCAGTTCGATGGCGATCATCGCGCCGCGGCCGCGGATGTCGCCGATCACGTCGTGCCGGGCCTGCATGGCGCCCAGGCGTTCCTTCATGATCTTCTCGATCGCCTTGGCGGCGCCGGGCAGGTCGAGTTCGCGCATGGTGGCCATGGCGCCGAGTGCGGCGGCGCAGGCGACGGGGTTTCCGCCGTAGGTGCCGCCGAGCCCGCCGGTGTGCACGGCATCCATGATCTCCGCCCGACCGGTGACGGCGGCCAGCGGCAGCCCGCCGGCGATGCCCTTGGCGGTGGTGATCAGGTCGGGGACGACGCCGTCATGTTCGGAGGCGAACCAGGCGCCGGTCCGGCAGAAGCCGGTCTGGATCTCGTCGGCGATCAGCAGTGCGCCGTTGTCCTTGCACCAGGTGGCGATGGCCGGCAGGAAGCCCTCGGCCGGAACGATGAAGCCGCCCTCGCCCTGGATCGGCTCGATCAGCACGGCAGCCACGTTGGCGGCGCCGATCTGGGTGGCGATGATGTCGAACGCCTTGGCCGCGGCCTGCTCGCCGGTCAGACCGCCGTCCCGGTACGGGTAGGACATCGGCACCCGGTAGACCTCGGGGGCGAACGGGCCGAAGCCCTCCTTGTAGGGCATGTTCTTGGCGGTCAGCGCCATGGTCAGGTTGGTCCGGCCGTGGTAGGCGTGGTCGAACACCACGATCGCGGTCCGCCCGGTGGCATGACGGGCGATCTTGACCGCGTTCTCCACCGCCTCCGAACCGGAGTTGAACAGCGCGGACTTCTTGGCGTGGTTGCCGGGGGTGACCGCGGCGAGCTGTTCGCAGACCTCGACGTACCCCTCGTACGGCGTGACCATGAAACAGGTGTGGGTGAAGGCGGCGACCTGGTCGGTGACGGCCTGCACCACCCGCGGCGCTGAGTTGCCGACGCTGACCACGGCGATGCCGGAGCCGAGGTCGATCAGCGAGTTGCCGTCGACGTCGAGCAGGACGCCGCCCCCGGCGCGCTCGATGAACACCGGAAAGGTGGTGCCGACGCCGGCCGACACGGCCGCTTGCCGGCGGGCGAACAGCTCCTTCGAGCGCGGGCCGGGCAGCTCGGTGACCAAGCGTCGTTCCTGAACCAGATCCTGCATCGCGATGGTCATAGCCTGTGCGCCTCCTTCGGTGGGGCAAGAGATGTGCATCAAACGTCGTTGCCGGGTAGACCATCAGCCTCCTCGATCCAACGGCCACGCGTAATGTCACTTCTGGAGCAGTTAGGCTGATCAACATGTCCACTTTGGCACCCGCTGCTGGTGCATCCCGATGGCGCTGACCCTCCGTGACCTGGTTTCTACTCCAGATCTCGGCCTTCGGCTGCTCGCGGAGGGGCCGGACGTCGACCGGGCGGTGACCTGGGTGCACGTCAGCGAACTGCGCGACCCCACGCCGTTCCTGTCCGGCGGTGAGCTGCTGTTGACCACCGGCCTGACGATCGACGACGGGATGGATCTGGATTCCTACGTCCGCCGGCTCGCGGAGGCCGCCGTGGTGGGACTGGGTTTCGGCACCGGGCTGAGCCACGCGGAGGTCCCCGCCGACCTCGTCGCGGCTGCCCGCCGGCATGGGCTGCCGATCCTGGAAGTGCCGATGAAAACGCCCTTCATCGCGATCAGCAGGGCGGTGTCCGCGGCCGTGGCTGCGGCGGAATATGCCTCCGTGACAAGGACTTTCACCGCTCAGCAGGCCTTGACCAAGGCCGCGTTGGCGACGAGCGGGCCCGGATCGGCTGGTGCGTCTGCTGGCCCAGCAGGTGCTCGGCTGGGTGGTGCTGCTCGACCCGGCGGGTGCACCGATCGCTGCCCACCCGGACAGCTCGCGGGCGAGGGTGGACGTGCTGGCTGCGGAGATGACCGTGCTGGCCGCGCATCGCGGCCCGGTGAGCTCGAGTTTCCCGCTCGGCGGCGACACCGTCAGCCTGCAATCGGTCGGCACCGGTCCGCGGGGCAGGGCCTTCCTGGCGGTCGGCCGGCCGGGGCCGTTGTCCGCGGCCGACCGGCACCTGGTGAACGCCGCCGTCATGCTGCTGACGATCAGGCTCGAGCAGACGTCGACCATGGATGCCGGGTTGGGGATGTTGCGGGCCGCCGTGCTGCGGCTGTTCCTGGCCGGGCAGGCGGAACTGGCCGGATCGATCGCCGAGCAGCTGTCCATAGCGCTGCCCTCGGAACCGATCACGGTCCTGGTGGCGATCGGAGATGTCGCCGGGATTGCCGCCGAACTGGCTGATTCGACCCTGCCGTCGGCAGATCGGGTGCTGATCGCTGAGCTTGACGGTGTGCTGGTGGCGGCGGTGGGCGGGGGCGAGGACGCGGCGTCCGATGTCGCGGCGCGGGTCGTGCTGGCCGGTCCGGATCTGCCGGTCGGCATCGCGGTCGGCATGTCCGCGCCGACCGCCTACTGTCGACATCGGCGTCGCGTACCGGCACGCCCGGCAGGCGGCCGACTTCGGGCAGCGCCATGGCCGGGCATTCACCCGCTTCGGCGAGATCGCGATGCCGGGCATCACCGGCATGCTGCCACCGGACGCGGCGCTGGCCTTCGCCGAATCACTGCTCGGTCCGCTGGTCGACCACGACGTCGCCGGCCGTGGCGACCTGGTGATCTCGCTGCGGGCCTGGCTCGCGCATCACGGGCAGTGGGACCCGTCCGCCGCCGAGCTCGGGGTGCACCGGCACACCCTGCGGCACCGGATGCGCACTGTCGAGGAACTGCTCGGCCGGAGCCTGGATTCGCCGGGCACCCGTGCGGAGTTGTGGTTGGCGCTGTCGGTGATGGATGGGCGATGAGAATTCTGGTGAATGTCGGGGCTGATCGGGTGGGGCACGCGATGCGGGCGGAGCCGAGGTGGAGCACGGGCTCCCTAGGGAGCTCTCAGACCGCCGCAGCTAGGACCGCCGCAGCTAGGACTGCGGTGTCACCCGGCCGGTAACACCAGCTCCACAAATCGCCGCGCCATGGTGGCCAACACCTGATCACCATCGGCAGCCCAGATATCGGCGTTGAAGATCTCCACCTCGATGTCGCCGGTGTACCCGGCATCGCGCACCCAGCCACCGATGGTTTCGAAATCGATGTGACCGTCGCCCATCATGCCGCGGGACAGCAACGCGTCCGCCGCGATCGGCAGGTTCCAGTCGCAGACCTGGTAAGCGGCGAGCCGGTCTTCCCGGCCCGGCGCGGGCGATCTGCTCGGGCAGTGCGGGGTCCCACCAGACGTGGAACGTGTCGACGACGACCCCGACGGCCGCCGCCGGGTGTGGTGCGGCGAGGTCGAGGGCCTGGCCCAGGGTGGACAGCACCGCCCGGTCGGCGCAGTACATCGGGTGCAGCGGCTCGAGAACAAGGCGGACGCCGTGCTCGATGGCGTACGGCACCAGGTCGGCGATCCGGTCGGCGACCCGCTGCCGGGCGCCGACGATGTCGCGATCGCCGTCCGGAAGACCACCGACCACCATGATCAGCGCGTCGGTGCCGAAGGTGGCGGCCTCGGCGATGGCCGCCCTGTTGTCGGCCAGCGCCTTTCGCTGCTCGGCCGGATCCACCGCGGTGAGAAAGCCGCCGCGGCACAGGCTCGACACTCGTAGTCCGGCGTCACGGACCATTCGTGCGGCGCGTTCGGTGCCGACTTCCGCGACCCGGTCGCGCCACACCCCGAGCGCGGGAATGCCCGCGCGGACGGCTCCGTCGATCGCCTGTTCCAGGGTCCAGTACTTGGTGGTCGCCGTGTTCAGCGACAGCCGCTGCAGGGCAACGGTATCGAGACGTTCCTGGGCGGTGACGGTCATGACGCGGCCGTCCAGCCGTGCACGGACAGCAGTTCGCCAAGCCGGTGGGCGGCCAGCTCCGGGTCGGTCAGCAGCCCGGCCCGGTCGGCCAGCCGGAAGGTCTGCACCAGGTGCGGCAGCGATCGGCCGCTCTGCAGGCCGCCGACCATGGCGAAACCGGGTTGGTGCCCGTTCAGCCAGGACAGGAAGGCGATGCCGGTCTTGTAGTACTGGGTCGGCGCGGAGAAGATGTGCCGGCCGAGTTCCTGGGTGGAGTCCAGGATCGCCCGCGCCCGGATCGGGTCGCCGGCGTCCAGGGCCTGCAGCGCGGTCGACGCCGCCGGGTAGATGGCCGCGAAGATGCCCAGCAGCGCGTCGGAGTGGTGTGTCCCGTCGCCGAGGATGAGCTCCGGGTAGTTGAAGTCGTCCCCGGTGTACAGCCGGACCCCGGCCGGCAGGCCGGCGCGCAGCGCGATCTCGTGCTCGGCGTCCAGCAGCGACACCTTGACCCCGTCGATCTTGCTCGCCTTGGCCTGCAGCAGGTCGGCGAAAACCTTGGTGGCCGCGGGGATGTCGTCCGATCCCCAGTAGCCCTGCAGGGCCGGGTCGAACATCGTGCCCAGCCAGTGCAGGATGACCGGAGTGTCGACCTCGTCCAGCAGGGTCTCGTAGACCCGGAGGTAATCGTCGACGCCGGCGGCGGTGCGGGCGAGCGCGCGGGAGGCCATCAGGATGACGTTGGCGCCGGCCGCGGTGACCACGTCGATCTGTTCGCGGTAGGCGTCGATGATGGCGGTGATCCCGGCCGGCCCGCTCGGCAGATCGGCGAGGTCCAGCTGGTCGGTGCCGGCGCCGCAGGCGAGGGCGCCACCGGCCGCGCTGCGCCTCGGCGCCGCTGCGGGTGATGAGTTCGCGGGTGGCCGCCCAGTCCAGTCCCATCCCGCGTTGCGCGGTGTCCATGGCGTCGGCGACGCCGAGTCCGTAGGACCACAGTTCGTGCCGGTAGGCCAGCGTCGAATCCCAGTCGATGACGGCCGGCGCGCCCGGTGAGTTGTCGGCCCACGCCGTCGGCACCACATGGGCGGCGGCGTAGGCGATGCGGCTGGTGATCGGGCGTTCGGGGCGGGTCCAGGGGCCGGGAGTGCGCGAGCCGGTACTCCTCCGCGGCACCGCCCGCCGATGGCAACCGCAGGGTGGCGGCCGTCGTTGGTTCAGCGAGCGCAGTCACAGCGTGATCTCCGGAATCTCCAGGCGGCGGCCCTCGGCGGAGGACTGCAGGCCGAGTTCGGCCAGCTGCACTCCGCGGGCGGCGGACAGCAGGCCGAAGCGGTGCGGCCGGCCGGCGACCACGTCGCGCAGGAACTCCTCCCACTGCAGCTTGAAACCGTTGTCCAGGTCGGCGTTTGCCGGCACCTCGAGCCACTGGTCGCGGAACGACTCGGTGACCGGGAGGTCGGGGTTCCACACCGGCTTCGGGGTGTGCGCGCGCTGCTGCGCCACGCACTTGTTCAGCCCGGCGACGGCGGAGCCGTGGGTGCCGTCCACCTGGAATTCGACCAGCTCGTCCCGGTACACCCGGACCGCCCAGGAGGAATTGATCTGCGCGATGATCCCGCCCTCGAGCTCGAAGATGCCGTAGGACGCGTCGTCGGCGGTGGCCGGGTAGGGCTGGCCGTTCTCGTCCCAGCGGGTCGGGATGTGCGTTGCGGTCTTCGCGATGACGGACTGCACCCGGCCCAGGATGCCCTCGAGGACGTAGTTCCAGTGGCAGAACATGTCGACGGTCATGCCGCCGCCGTCCTGCGCCCGGTAATTCCAGGACGGGCGTTGCGCGGGCTGGATGTCGCCCTCGAACACCCAGTAACCGAATTCGCCGCGCAGCGACAGGATCCGGCCGAAGAAGCCCTCGTCGACCAGCCGCCGCAGCTTGACCAGGCCCGGCAGGTACAGCTTGTCGTGCACGACACCGGCGGTGATTCCGGCGTCGCGGGCAAGCTGGGCGAGCCCGATCGCCTCCTGCGAGGGTCTCGGCGGTCGGCTTCTCGGTGTAGATGTGCTTGCCATTGGCGATGGCCGACTTCAACGCCGAGGCGCGGCGGGAGGTCACCTGGGCGTCGAAGTAGATGTCCACCGAATCGTCGGCGATCAGCGAGTCCGGGTCGGTGCTCCAGGCTTCCACGCCGTGCAGCCCGGCGAGCTCGCGGACCTTGTCGGCGTTGCGGCCCACCAGGATCGGCTCCACCTGCACCCGGCTGCCGTCCTCCAGCAGGACGCCACCCTGATCCCGGATCGGCAGGATCGAGCGAACCAGGTGTTGCCGGTAACCCATCCGGCCGGTAATTCCGTTCATGGCGATACGCAGGGTTTTCACGGGCGACGGCGATGTCATGGGATCTCCGGGAGGGGTGAGAAGGTGGCTGGGGTGCGACGAGGATAGCGGAATTCGAACCGATGGGAACGCGCATTCCCGATGCTAGCGGACGGGTGGTTCGACGTCAACCGCATGCGCATTCCCACATCGCGGGTGCCTGACGTAGGATCTGTCACGTCAGCCAGCACCGGAACGAGGAGCCCATGGCCGCGCTCGAACCCGAAGGAGAGTCGCCGCCTCGGCGCGCGGTCACCTTGACCGATGTGGCCGTGCGGGCGGGGGTCTCCCAGCCGACGGCATCCAGGGTGCTCAACGGGTCACTGCGAAAGCCCGCTCAGCACATCGTCGACGCCGTTCGCAAGGCCGCTGACGAGCTCGGCTACAGCCCCAATGCGCAGGCCCAGGCGCTGGCCCGGGCGTCCACCGGGCTGCTCGGCCTGGTCGTGCACGACGTCGCCGACCCCTATTTCTCGGCGATCGTCAGTGGCGTCCAGCTGGCTGCGGCCGCTCGGCAGCGGCAGGTGATGCTGTCCGTGACGATGCGCAGCCCCGATGTCGAGGTCAGGTGCATCGAATCGTTCGTGGCGCATCGCACCGAGGCGATCATCATGGTCGGTTCGCGCATGACGACGCCGGCGGCCGTGGAGGCCCAGGGTCGGCTGACGTCGACGCTGGCGCGTTACACGGCCAACGGCGGTCGATTCACGGTGATCGGGCAGGCGGTGACCGGGGCCGA
Source organism: uncultured Actinomycetota bacterium (assembly GCA_963695045.1). GTDB lineage: Bacteria > Actinomycetota > Actinomycetes > Mycobacteriales > Nakamurellaceae > Nakamurella. Next base: position 828,848 of record CAVOFW010000006.1, on the reverse strand, counting down.
TGCGGTGATCCCGGACAACCGCGGCGGCGCGGCTGCGCTCGCCACTGCCCTTGTCGGAGAAGGGATCCGGGACTTCGTGCTGCTCAGCGGCCCGGCCCAGCTGACCAGTGCCGCCGACCGGGCAGCCGGTTTCATCGGCGCGCTGCGGGGGCATGGGCTCAAACCGCGCGGGGTGTTGACCGGCGAGTTCACCAGGGACGGCGGCTACGAGTCGGCCCGTCGGGCGATCGCCGAGTTCCGGCCGTCCGGCGACCGCTCCGGTGTGCTTCGTCGCGGGTAACGACGTGATGGCGGTCGGCGCGATGACCGCCGCGCGGGAGGCGCGATTGCGCATTCCGCTGGAGGTGCAGATCGCCGGCTTCGACGACATTCCCACGCTCCGGGATCTGAGCCCGGGATTGACCACCGTCAGATTGCCGCTGCAGTCGATGGGTGAAGTAGCGGTGGAACTCGCGCTGGGGGGCGGTCAGGCGCGGACCAGGCCGATCTCAGGGGAGGTTGTGCTGCGGGAGAGCACGGCGTTGGCATCGCGTAAGCGCGGCCGGCGGGCACTGGCCACCGCGCCGTGAGCCCGGCAACACCGGGGCGGATGCACTCGGACCACTGCCTTGACTGATCAGCCGGCGCGGCAGGTCTCCCGGGTCGTCGGTCACGCCTACCCGTGGGATGTGATCGGCGACGCGTCCTTTCCGACCAGAGTGCTGACGCTGGGTGTCCGGGAGATCGCCCTGGCGGCGAGCTATCACGGCGCGCGGGCGGCAACGCCGCTGCACCCGCTGCATCGCCTGGTCGAGGCACCGTCCAGTGCGCTGTACCGCCCCATCCGCGAATCGGCGTGGCGGGGGCAGGCCTTGCGACCGGTCGCGGCGACGTGGGTCGCGTCGACCGACCCGTTCGCGGACGCCGCGATGGAACTGACCGATCACGGATGTGCCGTCCACGCCTGGTTGATCCTGGCGCATTCGGACTACCTGGGCACGCAGCGACCGGATCTCGCAGTGCGCAATTGCTTCGGTGACGTCTATTCGTACGCGCTGTGCGTGTCCAATGACGAGGTCCTTGCCTACCTCGTCACCCTGGCCGGCGAGGCCGTGCGCGAGGTCCCGATCGCCGGTGTGTCCATCGAGGGCCTTGGGCAACTGGGCGTCGCGCACAACGGTCTGCACGAGAAGACCGATGGTGCCTATGGTCCCGCGGCCCAGCGGTTGCTGTCGGTGTGTTGTTGCGCCGCCTGCCGGAAGCGCTGGCTGGCAAGGGGTCTGGATCCGGCCGAGGTCATCGGTCGACTGCGGGAGGCGCTCAAGGCGGCCCAGGCCGGCGGCGTCGCCGCCGACGCGGGGATGGCAGAGACCGTGGGTGAGCAGCTGGCCGCCGAGTTGCTCGCCACCCGGCTGGCCAGCCAGGACGTCGCCCGCAGTCGGGTGCTCGGCGCCCTGACGGAGGTTGCCCCGGCCGCGCGGGTGACGCTGCATGGGCAGGCCGACCCGTGGGCCACCGGGCCATCACCGGCGGTGACGGCGCAGGCCGCCGGAGAGGTCGACGCCATCCTGGTGCCGGCGTGGGGCGCCGGCCCGGCGACGTACGAGGCGATCGCGGCCGCCCGGGCGCTGGCACCCGAGTCGGTCTCGGTGGCCGCCTATGTCACCGTGCTGCCGCCGGCCGATCCAGGCACCGTCGGCGCGCACACCGACGCACTCATCGCGGCCGGAGCCGACGAACTGCATCTGTATCACCTCGGATTGGCGACGCAGCAGCGGCTTGACGTACTGGGAGAACTCGCCGCCCGACGAGGAGGCCCCTGGCCGCTAATCCATGGGTACGCCCAGCGGGTTTGCGCACAAATCGCCCCCGACCAGTCGGTGGGCGGGCCCCGTCAAGTCCGGTTCACCGAGCTTCTCGATCAGGTCGGCGGCGAAAACCTCCGCATCGTCGACCGGCTGGAAACCGATCTGTTCGCCGGCCTTCAGCGACCACCATCGGCGGGTGTTCGCGGACACTCCCCAGATCAGCTGGAAGCCACCGTTGTCGGTGCGCAGACAGGCATCCATCAGTCCGGCGCCGTCGTCGGGCGACAGCCACGTCGACAGATGCCGGACATTGCTGGGAACCTCGAAGCAGGAGCCGATCCGAAGGCAGTACACGTCCATCCCATAGGTGTCGGCGTACAACCGGCCCAGCGACTCCACCGCGGTCTTGCTCCACCCGTAGTACGAGTCGGGGCGAGGTGGTAGGTCCGCGGGCAACCCGTCGGCTGGAGCGTCATCCCTGGTGTAGTACCCGACGGCGTGATTGCTGGACGCCAGCAACACCTTTCGCACGCCCTGGCGGCGGGCGGCCTCCAGCACATGCTGGCTGCCCAGGACATTTGTGTGCAGAATCTCGTCAAACGACGCCTCGCCGCTCAGGCCGCCCAGGTGAATGACCGCATCGACCCCCTCGCACGCCGCGAGGATGGCGGAAAAGTCCGTCACCGACGCCAAAATGGTCTCCACCGCTTCGCCCGGTAGGGCGGGCGACAGCGGGGATCTGTTCAGCAGTCGCAGGTTCCGCCCGGGGGCGGCGAGCCGCGTTCTGAGCATGCGTCCCATATTTCCGCCCGCTCCGGTGATGAGAATACGTTCCTGCACGGTGGCAGTCATAGTGCCGCGCTCCTTCATTCGTGTCCACATAGGTAGACGTCAGTCGTAGTGATAGAGACGTGTTGCCAGGTTGCTAGGCTGTCGACAGCTCTGTCGAGAGGAGAAGTCCGTGGTGGTGCCAGAGGGAGCCGCGCCGGCGGCCGATCAGCGGCCCACCGACCTCGGTGGCATCCGTGAGGTGAAGTCCGCGGCCCGCACGGTGGAATTGCTGGAGCTGTTGGCCGCCAGAGGCAATCAGCCCGCCCGACTGCGGGAACTCAGCGAGGCTCTCGGTGCTCCGCGGAGCAGTATCTACGCCCTGCTGCGCACGCTGGTCGACCGGGGCTGGGTCCGCACGGACGCCACCGGCACGCTGTACAGCATCGGCATCCAGGCGCTGCTGGCCGGCACGACCTACCTGGATGTCGATCCGATCCTGCGCATCGTCCAGCCGCAGATCAATGAGCTGAGCACCAAGCTGGACGAGACGATCCATTACGGCCGCCTGCAACGCACCGACATCGTGTATCTGGCCACTCATGAGTCAACGCAATACATCCGGCCGTACAGCCGGGTCGGACGGCGGCTGCCGGCGTTCTCCACCTCGATGGGGAAGTCGCTGCTGGCCGAGCGCCTGCGCGATGACGGTCCCGACGGGCTCGCCGCCCATCTGCCGGCCGTACTCACCCCGCTGACCGTGCACACCATCACCGACTACGACGCACTGATCTCCGACCTGGAAGAGACCCACCGGCGCGGCTACGCCCTGGATCACGAGGAGAACGTCCTTGGCCTGCGCTGCTTTGCCTTCGCGCTGCGGTTCTCGGAGCGCTCGTCCGACGCCATCAGCTGCTCGGTGCCGATCGAACGGCTGAACGGCCGGGAAGCGGAAATCATCGAGGCGCTGCGGCGGACCAAGAATTCGATCGAACGCATGGCCCCGGTCAATTTTTCCCGCGACTAGAGCCTGTCTGACAAACGCGTCAGACAGGGCACTCTGTATTGGATTGCGCCTGACGACTTCGTCGCAGGCGACTACCTCTGACCGGGTCATCACTGGCCGGTGCGCGGGCGCAGGGCGGCCAGCTCCGCCGGATCGGGTCGACCGTCGGCGATGACGGCCCGGAAACCCCGGCACACCGGGCGCGACCTGGCCACCACGACCGGCCTGTCCCAGGCCAGCGAAGACCCGAACCCCGGGTACCCGGACGAGCGGACGAACCACCGGTCGGCCGCGGTGACCGGGTCGGTCGGCGTGAGAAGAATGGTCGCGCTGTCGTCGCCGGTGCGCAATGACACCGCGAGCCAGTCGGCGACGGTGCCGTGCACGTTCTCCTCACCGACAGCGTCCGGGGTGCTGACCGCCATCTCGTCGGTGCGGGGGAGCCGCCAGAAGAACCCGCCGTAGCCGCCGGCCTCGCGCCCGTTCGAGCCGGGACTGCCCAGCCGGACGGTGTCGAAGTCCGCCCCGGCCGGGATACTGAGTGTGAAGGTCAGCTCGAGAACCCAGGCGTGAACGGTGGTCTGCGATCCGGTCGCCGGTCCCCAGCGCAACTCGCGGCGTTCCCGCAAGAGGTCACTGCCTCGGCCGTCCACCCAGGCCAGCTCCTCGACGGCGCGTCCCGGTCCGCGTTCGTTCCAGCGGACGTGTTCGATCCGGCCGTGATCGCCCAGCCATTGGTAGCCGGCGTCCCGGACGTAGGTCCGCCCGCCCCACAGGTTCCAGCCGTTCACGTCCTGCAGGGCAACTCCGATGCCGACGTGCCAATCGTGATCGGCCGGGTGGGCGTCGGTGACCGTGAAGCCGCCGAGCGTCCGAACCGGGTGCAGGTAGGGATGCGGGCTGGAGGTCGGCGCGGTGCTGAGCCCGAGATCGTAGCCGGCCATTGGGTTCTGGCCGATCAGTAGTTCGAGGTCGGCCCGCTGGTCGACGTTGCCACGCCCGGTGGCCGTCTCGCCGCCCCGGGTCCAGGGCGCGCCCAACTCGGTGAAGGTCTGCCCGCGCTCGGCCGCGAGACGGATCCAGTCCCGCACTCCGGTCACCACAGCATGCCGGCCGTGGTCGTCCTGCTGCCATTCGAAGCACGACGGGGGGATGGCCTGCGGCGATGGGGCCAACCGGAGTGCCTCCAGCACCGCGGTAAACGCGCCGGTCTCACTGACGTCGGCGATCAGCCGCACGGCCGGGTTGCCCCGATGCTCTATCAGGTTGGCCAGCAGGTTGTCGCGGTCGTAGCTGCCGGTCAGGTCGCTGGTCAGGGCTTCCCCGGCTGGATCGGTCACTGCAATCTCATCGCTGGTGTACCGCAAGGTGGCCGTCGCGGCGGTCCCGCCGACGATGACTTCTGGTTGGTCGACGACGGGTGAACACAGGGTGGCCGCGAACAGCAGCGTCGTGCCGCGCCGCGTCGTGACCCGGACGGTTGAGGTGTCGTCGGAACTGATGTCGTTGGCGTGGAAGAGATCTGTCTCGACCGTCAGCACGTCATCCACCCGGGTGGAGCCGTCGACCCGGAGCGCGGTAGCGACCGCGTGTGCAAACGGGTTGCTCAGCACCCCGTCCATCACCGGAATGCCGTCGAGCTCGCGATGCCCCGCCCAGCGGGAGCGCCCGAAATAGTCGACCGAGCGAATCCAGGCGCACCGGGTCGAGATCAACCCGACTTCGCCCAGCGTGCCGGCGGCGACAGCCACCGCCAGCGCGGACACCGCCCGCGAGCCGAGGCTCTGGAACCCGATCTGGCAGCTACGTCCTGTCTCTGCGCAGAGCGCGAGCAGTTGTTCGAACTCGTTCATGGTGGGCACGGGTGGCTTCTCCAGCAGCACGTCCGCCCCGGCCCGCATGGCGGCCTCGGCCAGCTGCCGATGGGTGTGAATGGGTGTGCAGACGACGACGATGTCCACGTCGATGGCGGCCAGCAGCGCTTCCAGGTCGGTGAACACGCCCACGTCGGGACCGACGGTGCCGGGGTCGGGTGGCCGCAGGTCGGCGACCGCGACCAGCCGGCACCTGCCGTCTTCCTGCAGGGACAACGCATTACGGACGTGGGTGCCGCCGTGGCCGTGAACACCGACGACGGCGACGCGCGCCGGGCGGACCTGCGGCCGTGCCGGGTCGTTCGAGCCGGGCAGTTCGGACCTATCACTGCTCGTTGGTCGGGTGGTCGATCGAGTCATCAGGTGCTCACTCCGTTGTGGTCGATTCGAGTCCAAGATCGCCACCAAACTCGGTGGTTGACCTGTTGTTCGCTGCCATGTAGCTTCAGACCATACACGTTGGGAATCCGGATTCCCAGCCTCGTAGCAGGGCAGTTTTGCAGGGATATGGGAATGACGGATGTGCTTGCCGCCCTCCGTCACTCGGCGGTGGCGGAGGGCATCGCCGAATCGGTGCGGTTACCCAAAGACGTGACACCCGGGGATCGGAAATCACTGACACCAGGCACTTGACAGGTCGGCAACAGGGCGACACACTTCTCCAATCAGATCGATCGTCTACATATGTGGACATCAGCTAGATAGATCACCATCTCGACTCGTTGCCACAGGTCAGCGGGACAACGCATTCCCACCCAGCAGATCAATGTAGATACCAAGGGAGAGATCGATGTTCTTGTTCGTTCGCAGGACCGGCGCACGGGGGGCTACGGCCCCCGGCGCCGTAGGGAAGCGGAGGATGACATGTCCGTACTGAGTGAACTCGGGTCGATCCGCAAGGGCGGGGTGCGCCCGGAGAACAAGGACAACAAGGCGGCGGCCGGCTTCCTGACCCCCTGGGGGTTGGGCCTGATCTTCATCACCATCGGGCCGATGATCGCCTCGCTGTACCTGTCCTTCACCAACTACAACCTGCTGCAGGCGCCGAAGTGGATCGGCCTGGCGAACTACGAGCGAATGCTGCACGATCCCCGGTTGCTCAATTCGCTCCGGGTGACATTCACCTACGTGTTCGTGTCGGTGCCACTCCAATTGGCCCTGGCACTCGGCCTGGCAATGCTGTTGGACAAGGGCATCCGCGGGCTCTCCATCTACCGGTCCGTGTACTACCTACCGTCCCTGTTGGGTAGCAGCGTCGCTATCGCCATCCTGTGGAAGCGCATCTTCGGCGCCGACGGTCTTTTCAACCAGTTCCTCGCGCTCTTCGGCATCCAGGGCCAGGCGTGGATCTCGGACCCCGATACCGCCCTCGGCACATTGATCACGCTGAACGTGTGGACCTTCGGTGCACCCATGGTGATTTTCCTGGCGGGGCTCCGGCAGATCCCGGCGATGTATTACGAGGCCGCGTCGGTTGATGGCGCCGGCCGGTGGCGAAAGTTCAGGTCGATCACGCTGCCGCTGCTCTCGCCGATCATCTTCTTCAACCTCGTCCTGCAGATCATCCACGCTTTTCAGTCGTTCACCCAGGCCTTCATCGTGTCCGGCGGATCGGGCGGGCCGGCCGACTCCACCATGTTCTACACCCTGTACCTGTACCAAAAGGGATTCGGACAGCTGCAGATGGGCTATGCATCCGCCATGGCCTGGGTGCTCCTGGTGATCATCGCCATCTTTACCGGAATCAACTTCTACTTCTCGAAACGGTGGGTCTTCTACGATGACTGACATCCTCAACCCGCCGACCGGCGTCACGGCGACCGGTGCCGCCGCCAAGGCCGGCAATCGGCCGGTGCGCCGCGCGCCGAAGCGCCGGCTGCCGAAACTGCTCAAGCACTTCCTGCTCATCACCTGCGGCATCGTGATGCTCTACCCGGTGCTGTGGATGATCGTCAGTTCGCTGCGATCGAATGACCAGATCTTCAACGACCCGAGCCTGGTGCTGACAAATCCGCAGTGGGAGAACTATTCCAACGGATGGACCGCGCTCGAGCACCCGTTCGGTCACTACATGATCAACTCAGCGATCGTGGTACTCGGCTGCGTGGTAGGAAACCTCTTCTCGTGTTCGATGGCGGCCTACGCCTTCGCCCGCCTGCAGTTCAAGGGCAAGTCGGGTTTCTTCGCGATCATGTTGCTCACCATCATGTTGCCGATCCACGTGGTGATCGTCCCGCAGTACATCATTTTCTCCCAGCTCGGACTGACCAACACCTTCATCCCACTGATCCTGCCGAAACTGCTGGCCACCGACGCATTCTTCGTCTTCCTGATGGTGCAGTTCATCCGGGGCCTGCCCCGTGAACTCGACGAGGCCGCCCGGTTGGACGGCTGCAATCACCCGCAGATCTTCCTGAAGATCATTCTGCCGCTGATGGTCCCGGCCCTGGCCACGACCGCCATCTTCACCTTCATCTGGACCTGGAACGACTTCTTCAGCCAGCTCATCTACCTCACGGACCCGGACCAGTACACCGTGCCGGTTGCCCTGAAGTCCTTCGTGGACGCCACCGCGAACACCTCGTGGGGATCGTTGTTCGCCATGTCCATCGTCTCGCTGCTGCCCATCTTCCTGGCATTCCTGTTCGGCCAGAAGTTCCTGATCCGGGGTATGGCCACCACCGGCAGCAAATAGCTCGACCCAGGCCTTTTGCCCCACCCAGTACCCCTGAAAGACCATGTGTCTTATTCAGTAACCGGGTTATTCACGAACTGCAGTCGTGTCACCAAGGCCCTTACCTGCGCCGATCGCTCGCACGAGCCTCCGGCCCGCGCTCGCTGAATCGGCCCGTGAATAACCCTCTATCCGTCCCATTCGATCACCGGTTTATCCCGCGAAAGGATCCACCCCATGCGCATTCCTCAACGCCGAGGGCGAGTAACAGCCTTCGTGGCAGTCTCGGCCGCCATCGCACTCACCCTGACCGGCTGCGGTTCCTCCTCCGACAATTCCTCGTCGTCCGCTGCCGCGTCAGGTGATTCAGCCTCAGGGGCGCCGGTCGAACTGCGGTTCGCCTGGTGGGGCTCGGATTCCCGGCACAAGACCACCCAGAAGGTGATCGACGCCTACGAGGCCGAACATCCGAACGTGACGATCAACGGTGAGTTCGGGGAATTCTCCGGCTATTGGGACAAGCTGGCCACCGCGACCGCCGCCGGGGACGCTCCGGACATCATCCAGATGGACGAGAAGTACCTGCGTGACTACGCCGGCCGGGGTGCGCTACTGGATCTGAAGACCCAGTCCGATGTGCTGTCGACTGCCGACTTCGACGAGAACGCCCTGAAGAGCGGCGAATTCGATGATGGCCTGTACGGATTGTCGACGGGCGTCAACGCCTACAGCATCCTGGCCGATCCGGAGATGTTCAAGGCCGCCGGCGTGCCGATGCCGGACGACAGCACCTGGACCTGGGACGACTACAAGGCCACCTGCCTGGCGATCACCAAGGGTTCGCCCGATGGCACCTTCGGCTGCCAGTCCTATGGCAACGAGGAGGCCGGGCTCTCCCAGTGGGCCGCCCAGCACGGCGAGTCGCTGTACAAGGAGGACGGCACGCTCGGCTTCAGCCCGGAGACCCTGACCTCGTGGTGGACGGATATCAAGGCCCGAACGGACGCGAACGCGACGCCGCCGGCGTCGTTCACCACCGAGGAAGCGGGATCGCCGGTCGATCAGTCGTCGCTCGCCACCCACAAGGCCGCGATGGGCCTGTGGTGGACGAACCAGGTGCCCTCCCTCGAGGCCGCGTCGGGCCGGCCGTTGGTCCTGCTGCGCCAGCCCAGCGTGGACGGGAAGGCGGCCGACAACGGCATGTACTACAAGTCTTCGATGTTCTGGTCGATCTCCAGCAAGTCCGAGCATCCGAAGGAGGCCGCCGAGTTCGTCAACTTCCTGGCCAACAGCGATGAAGCCGGCAAGCTGATCGGCGTCGACCGCGGTGTGCAGTCAAACACCAAGGTCCGCGCCGTGGTGGTGCCGACCCTGACCCCGACCAACGCGGCCGCGGTGAAGTTCGTCGAGGACATCGGCAAGGACATCACGTACGCCCCGGCAGCCCCGCCCATCGGAGGTGGTGCGGTGCAGGGCATCCTGCAGCGCTATACCTCTGAGGTGCTGTTCGACCGGATGACTCCGGCCGACGCGACGACCGCCTTCATCGACGAGGTGAACGGCGCGATCAACCAGGGCTGAGTCGACGAACGGGGTGGGCGGGTGCGGCCATCCAGGCCCGCCGCCTACCCCGTTCGTCATGGACCAACTGCCCTCTACCAGCCGATAAGGATGAACACCGTGGCCCCCGTCAGTGCCCCCAGCAAGACCCGCTCCCGCTACGCCCTGGTGGGTGCCGGTCATCGCGCCCAGATGTACATCGACGCCATCTCGCGCCGGTTCGCCGGCAGCGCCGAGTTGCTCGCCTGGAGTGATACCAATCCCGGGCGCCTCGACTTCTACGACGAACTGATTGCCGCGCGGGACCTTGAGTCCCCGGCGCGCTACGAACCGTCGCAGTTGCCGGCGATGATCAAAGACCAGGACATCGACACCGTCGTCGTCACCTCCCCCGATTTCACCCACGCCGCCGTGATCGAGACCTGTCTGCGGGCGGGCGCCGACGTGGTCGTCGAAAAGCCCCTGACCATCGACGCGGCCGGTTGCGCGAGCATCGCTGCCGCGGTTCGGGAGACCGGCCGGCGGGTCACGGTGACCTTCAACTATCGCTACTCGCCGCGGAACACCGCATTGAAGGAGGTGATTTCCGCCGGCGAAATCGGGACGGTGACCTCGGTGACGTTCGAGTGGGTGCTGGACACCGTGCACGGCGCCGATTACTTCCGTCGGTGGCACCGGGAGAAGGCGAAATCCGGCGGGCTGCTGATCCACAAGGCGTCACACCATTTCGATCTGGTGAACTGGTGGATCGATGACCAGCCGAACCGGGTGTACGCCAGTGGTGGCTTGCGCTTCTACGGCGCCGCGAATGCCCGCAAACGCGGCCTTGACCAGCGCCCCGAGCGGGGGACGGGCGACGGCCCGCGTACCGACCCGTTCGCCATGGACCTGCGGGAGGACGAGCGACTGCGCCGGCTCTACCTGGACAACGAGCACCATGACGGTTATCTGCGGGACCGGGATGTCTTCGCCGATGGCATCACCATCGAGGACAATCTCGCGGTGATCGTCGATTACGCGGGTGGCCCGACGCTGAATTACTCGTTGAACGCGCACAGCCCATGGGAGGGTTACCGGGTGGCCGTCAACGGCACCGAGGGCCGGGCCGAACTCGAGGTCGTGGAGCGCGGGGCGGCCGATGAGGGCGCCAAGGTGCTCGATCCCAGCGCCACCGCCGAACTCGGCGACCCGGGCCGGATCAGGCCGCGCGGCGAGCGACTGCTGGTGCAACGGCACTGGGAGCAGGCGCGCGAGGTGCCGATCGCGGACTTCGGCGGTGCGCACGGCGGTGGTGACGACATGTTGCTGGCGGACCTCTTCGGCTCCCCGGAGAGTCGTGCGGCCGACCCACTCGGCCGACCGGCCGGCTATCTGGACGGTATCCGCTCGGTGGCGGTCGGCATCGCCGGCAACCGCTCGCTGGAAACCGGTCAGCCGGTCTTGATTTCGGAATTGCTGGGCGCATCCGGAATCTGAGCTCAGCCCTCGGCCGACGTTGGATCAGTGACGGATCCAATGGCCTTCCCATCGACACGCGCTGTCTACATATGAGGTTGACAATCACATGACTGAAACGACAAGCAAGACCAACCCCCACGCCGCGACCACGGCACGGCTCAGGGCTGGCATGGCCCAGGGCGTCCTATCCTTTCCGCTCACCCCGTTCACCATCGCCGGCGAGCTTGACCTTCCCGCGTTTCGCGTCCACGTCCGCAGGCAGCTGGCCGCCGGCCCGGGCGCGATCTTCCCGGGATGCGGTACCGGGGAGTACTTCTCATTGTCGGAAGATGAATACGGCGAGTTGATCCGGGCGGCCGTCGAAGAGGCCGACGGCCAGGTCCCGGTCGTCGCCGGCGCCGGATACGGCTGGGCACAGGCCTCCCGGTTCACCGCCGCTGCGCAACGGGCCGGGGCGGATGCGATCCTGCTGCTGCCGCCGTATCTGGTTAGCGCCGCGCAGGAGGGTCTGGTCGAGAATGTCAAGCAGGTCGCTGCCCGCACCGAACTGCCGTTGATCGTCTATCAACGCGCTCAGGTCAAATTCTCCATCGCGGCCGTGCGTGCGCTGGCCGGCATCCCGGGCGTGATCGGGCTCAAGGATGGCCACAGCGACCTCGACAATCTGCAGCGGATCAAACTGGTGGCACCGGAGAACTGGCTCTTCTTCAACGGGGCGGCCACCGCGGAGATGCAGGTCCGGCAATACTCCGCCATCGGCATCACCGCCTATTCGTCGGCGGTCCATTCGTTCGCTCCGGAGATCGCGACCGCATTTTTCCGTGCGCAGCGCGCCGGCGACGAGGAAACGGTGGAAACCCTGCTGCGCGAGTTCTACGTTCCGCTGGTGGAGCTCCGCGACCGCGGGACCGGCTACGCCGTGTCCCTGGTCAAGGCCGCCGCGACGCTGCGCGGCGAACAGGTCGGTCCGGTCCGGGCCCCGCTGACCACCCCGACCGCCGCGCATCTGCGGGAGCTCGGTGAGTTGATCGACTCGGGGCTGAAGCTCGTGGAACGCCTGCCGCAGCTGGCGACCGTCGCCTGATCGACGAGCACGCCCGCCCACCATCTCGCAGAAGGCAGGAAACCCCGAAGTGACCGATATTGTGAGCATCAATCCACGCACCGGCTCCGTCGCCGAAGTAGTCAGCTCGACCAGCACAGCACCGGAGGTCGACGCATTGTGCGCCGCCGCCGCGGCGGCCGCCCCGGCGCTGGAACGCCTCGGTCGAGGGGGTCGCGCGACACTGCTTCGGGCAATGGCCGACGCGCTGGAAGCCCGTGGCGACGACGTCGTTGCCGTCGCCGACCGCGAAACCGGCATCGGGCCAACACGTCTGGGCGGCGAGCTGAAACGCACCTGCTACCAGCTGCGGCTGTTCGCCGAGGTCCTGGACGACGGTGGTTATCTGGAGGCGACCATCGACCATGCGGGCGACACCCCGATGGGTCCGCGGCCGGACCTGCGGCGAATGCTGGTCCCCATCGGCCCGGTCGCGGTGTTCGGGTCCAGCAACTTCCCGTTGGCGTTCTCGGTCCCTGGCGGCGACACCGCATCGGCACTGGCGGCCGGATCGCCGGTGATCCTCAAGGCGCACAGCTCTCACCCGGCCACGTCGGCATTGTGCTTCGAGTTGCTGTCGCAGGGCGCCCGCGCTGCCGGGGCGCCGGAGGGCACCGTCGGCATCGTCTACGGGCAGCAGGCGGGCTCGGCGCTGGTCGCGCACCCCGCCATCAAGGCGGTCGGTTTCACCGGTTCGCTGGGCGGCGGCGGCGCGCTGATGAAGATCATCGCCGAGCGTGCGGAACCCATTCCGTTCTACGGGGAGCTCAGCAGCCTCAACCCCGTGGTCATCACCGAGGCCGCCGCCGCGCAGCGCGGCGGCGCGATCGGCGCCGGCCTGGTCGCGTCGTTCACCGTGGCGGCCGGGCAGCTCTGCACGAAGCCCGGCCTGGTTTTCCTGCCGACCGGTGCGGCCGGTGACGATGTGGTCGCCGCGATGACGGCCGCGTTGGCCGATGTTCCTGAACAGGTGCTGCTGAACAAGCGCATCTTCACCGACTTCGGCACCGGGACCGCGAAGCTCAGGGGGACACCGGGTGTGGCGGTCATCCACCAGGGCGTCGCCACCGCCACGGCCGGCTTTCACGTTGCGGCGCAGCTGGTTCAGATTGACGCCGCTGATCTGAACGGCGACTCGGTCGATGAGCACTTCGGCCCGGTGACGGTGATCGCCCGGTACTCGAGCATCGCAGCGCTCGAACGGGTGCTGGGCGAGCTGCCGGCATCGCTGACCGCGACCGTGCACAGCGAACCTGCCGACGCCGAGTACGTTGCGGAACTCAGCACGCTGCTGCGGGCCAGGGCCGGCCGGCTGATCTACGACGGCTACCCCACGGGGGTGTCGGTCGCCTGGGCGCAGCACCACGGTGGGCCGTGGCCGTCGACGAACAGCCTGCACACCTCCGTCGGACCGACCGCGATCAGGCGGTTCCTCCGCCCGGTGACCTGGCAGGACGCCCCGGCGCAGGTGCTGCCGGCTGAACTTCGCGACGACGTCAAGGACATCCCGCGACGGGTCGACGGCAAGCTGCTGCCCGCCGTCGACTGACCGCCACCCAGTCGAACTTGCCCGCACACGTAGAAATGGACCGCATCATGACAACCATCATCAGCGCACCGACAATCAGCGCACCGACGAGCTCCGCTCCCGCGCGAGCGGCGCAGCCCACCAGCCAGTCCAGCCCTGACAAGATCCGCCACGTCAAGTACTCCACCCTCACCCTGCCGCTGGAAACCCCGATCAGCGACGCCAAGGTGCTGACCGGCGTGCAGAAGCCGATGACCGAGATCGTCTTCCTGTTCGTCGAGATCAGCACCGAGCAGGGACATTCCGGGATCGGGTTCAGCTACTCCAAGCGGGCCGGGGGGCCCGCCCAATACGCGCACGCCAAGGAGATCGGCGCGAACATCATCGGCGAGGACCCGAGCGACATCGGCAAGCTGTACACAAAGCTGCTGTGGGCCGGTGCGTCGGTGGGTCGCAGCGGGGTCGCTACCCAGGCGATCGCGGCGATCGACATTGCGCTGTACGACCTGAAGGCGAAGCGGGCGAATCTGCCGCTGTCCAAGTTGCTCGGTTCCTACCGGGACTCGGTGCAGACCTACAACACCTCCGGCGGGTTCCTGCACCTGCCGCTGGAGCAGGTCAAGGAGCGGGCCAGCCAGTCGCTGGCCGAGGGCATCGGCGGCATCAAGATCAAGGTCGGGCAGCCGGACTACCGGATCGACCTGGACCGGGTCGCGGCCGTCCGGGAGCATCTGGGCGCGGACGTGCCGTTCATGGTGGACGCCAACCAGCAATGGGACCGGCCCACCGCCATGCGGGTCGGCCGGGCGTTGGAGCAGTTCGACCTGGTCTGGATCGAGGAACCGCTCGATGCCTACGACGCGCTGGGCCACGCGCAGCTTGCCGCCGCGCTGGACACCTCGATCGCGACCGGCGAAATGCTGTCCAGCGTCGGTGAGCACATCGCGCTGATCGAGCACAAGTCGGTCGACATCATCCAGCCGGACGCCCCCCGGATCGGCGGCATCACCCCCTTCCTGCGGCTCGCCGCGCTGGCCGATCAGGCCGGATTGCAGTTGGCGCCGCACTTCGCGATGGAGATCCACCTGCACCTGGCGGCGTGCTACCCGCGGGAGCCGTGGGTGGAGCACTTCGAGTGGCTCAACCCGCTGTTCAACGAGCGACTGGAGACCCGCAACGGCCGGATGATCGTGCCGAACCGACCCGGCCTCGGCTTCACCCTGTCCGATCAGGCCCTGGCCTGGGTGACGGACTCCGTCGAGTTCGGCAGGAAGTAGTGGCTGCCGCGCGGTCAGTGGCTGCCGCGCGGCTGGGAAACGAGCTCCGAAACTCGTCGCCACACCGCCCGTTGCGACGTCACAACGTCCGCGACGTTGTGGAGTAGCACCTCCGGTTGTGGCGAACTCGGCTCCGGTTGTGGCGACGGACGGGCCGGTTGTGGCGAACTCGGCTCCGGTTGTGGCGACGCTGCAAACCCGTAACCGATGCGTTACGCTTTCCTGGTGCAAGCGGCAGCGGCGATCGCCGACCCGGTGCGGCGGGAGATCCTGGAACTCCTGCACGCCGGGGCCGAACCCGCGGGCGAGATCGCCAGCAGATTCACCATCAGCAGACCCGCCGTCAGCCGTCATCTGCGGGTCCTGCGGGAGGCCGGCCTGGTCCGGGACGAGCTGGTTGGCCGGCAACGCGTCTACTCGCATCGACCCCGCCCCACTGCGCGAAATCGCTGGCTGGATCGGGCAATTCGAGCGACCGGGACCCGACCGGGAGACCTGGGAGCGGCGCTTCGATGCGCTGGAAACCGAGGTCGCCCGCACCCGCCGGCAACACAACCGGCAGTCCGCCGAACAGGGATCCGCGCCCGGAATCACCGAGGAGACCGCATGACGCCCGAACCAACCGGCAAGCTCGTGCCGACCAGCGGCGGCGTCGACATCGTGCTGACCCGCCTGATATCCGGCACCCGTGCAGGATGTCTGGGCATCGGTCACCGACAGCGACAGGACCGCACGATGGTTCGGCCGCTGGGAGGGAGAGGCTCGGTCGGGAGCGGCGATCCGCGTGCAGATGGCCTTCGAGGAGGGTGACGCGTGGTCTGACGCGCGCATCGAGTCGTGTGACCCCCCGCACCGACTTGGCCTCGCCGTCGGTGACTGGCGCCTTGAGCTCAGCCTCGAGCAGCGTGGCGACCACACGGAGCTCACGTTCATCCAGCACCGCGAAACAACCGACGGCGCCGGCGAAATCGGGCCCGGTTGGGAGTACTACCTGGACAACCTGCTGGCCAGCCGAACAGATTCGCCGCTGCCGGACTTCGCCGACTACTACCCGTCCATGCAGGCCTATTACGAGGCCAGCAGCGCCGCTACCGAACGCTAGATCGAGTTCTGCTGGACCGCGGTACCCAGCGACAGCGTCGGCGACTTGGCGACACAAGGTCTCCACCGGCCGGGAGCACGCCGTGTCGCGCGCTGAGCTCCGATCGGGATGTGGCCCCAGGCGCCAACATCGGCGACCGCCGAGGCGCACGCAATCCGCGCGCGCCCGATCCGATCGCCGACGCCTCTCAAGAAGTCGGCGCCAACGTGGTCTTCGGCGCGGCCGGTGGAACCGCGTTGATCAGGTGGGCAGCAGCACCACGTCGAACGTCCCATCCGGATCGTCGAAACCGCGCTCCCACGTCCTATCCGGCCAGCTCAACTGAACCGTGCCGTCCGCCGGCCGGTACAACGCCGTGTAGACGGTGCCGAACGCGCGCCAGTAATGCGTCGAATACAACGGTGGCCGGAGAAACGACGCGACCAAGTCGTCCGGGGTCGGCCGCTCGGCGAGCAGTTCGGCCAGGCAGTCCCGGCGTTCCACGCTCGCGTACCGCTGGGCGTGTTCGATGCTGTCCGGGAATCTCGCCGCGGTGATTGGTGGCGATCGGCGACGAGCTGAACTCGGCCGCACGGCCGGGCGCCACATACGCGGTCAGCACCCGCCGGTCGGCGTCCACCATCGTCAGGTTGTACGCCATCGCCACCGGCATTCCGGTCAGGATCTCCCGCGCCTGCTCGGTGCTGGACGCGACCTCCAGCAGGTACCGCACCACCAGCGACACCGCAAAACCCGGACCGGAGCCGCGCCGCCCACCGAAGCTCAGCGACACCACCAGACCGTCGGAGTTCATCCCGTCGATCAGCCCCCACAGGCAATCGTTGTTGCCGATCACCTGTCGTCCACCAAATCGGCTCGAATACACCACCCGCTCCCACAACTCGGGCGAGTAGTCGTAGTTCCGGCAGACCGCGATCTCCGGGTCGGTGACCACCGCCTGCGAGCAACCGGGGAGAAACCGCGGCGGATCCCACAGCGTGAGCATCCGGGCGGCGACCTCGTCGGCTCCGGCCTCCTCCGCCAGCTGCACCATTGCCTGGTAGGTCGGCACCAATTCCGGCATATGCCTGGCCAGCATGTCCTGCGCGAGCTGCAGCGAGGGTCGGGCGCGCACGTCGCGTTGCAGGTACCAGCGGCGGTAGGCCGGCCAGGTCGAGGCGAACAGGCTCTGCCACCGTGGGCCCGGGGTGGGCTCGTTGATGCCGATACAGCGTCAGCGGGATCGGCGCGTCGACGTCAAACGGTGGTCGACGGGGGAAGGCGTCCAGCGCTCTGCGGCGCCCACCACCCTGCGTCATCCTCGGCGCATCCCTTCCAGCCAGAGCCAACCCGCTGCACTCATCCTTCCGCACTCGCACCCGATCGCGGCGCAGGTGTGTGATAGCGCAGTTGTGTGACAGGTCCACTACCTGGGCACCTATATCCGGCGACTGGGATGTCCAACGACTGGAATTTTTCAACGACCGCGATCGATCACGAGACAAGGCCGGTGAGCCGTGGAACCATTGCTGCCCATCATCGGGCTGGTCTTCGGCGTCCTGATCGTGAACGCGATCGCGACCCGGCTGTCGCTGCCGCCGCCGATCCTGCTCGTCGTCGCCGGACTCGGTGTCTCCTTCGTGCCGGGCGTGCCGGCCTTCGACGTCAGCCCCGACGTGGTGCTGGCCGTCTTGTTGCCGCCGCTGCTGTACGCCGCGGCCTTCGAATCGTCGGCGGTCGCGATCCGGCAGCTGATCCGGCCGATCTTTCAGTTGTCGGTGGTGTTGGTCCTGCTCACCGCGTTCACCGTCGCCCTGGTGCTGACCCTGGTGATCCCCGGTCTGCCGTTCGCGGCGGCGCTGGCGTTGGGCGCGATCGTGGCCCCGCCCGACGCGGTGGCCGCCGTCGCGTTGGCCCGCCGGGTCGGCCTGCCGCGCAACCTGGTCACCGTGCTCGAGGGCGAGTCGCTGTTCAACGACGCCACCTCGCTGGTGACGCTGAAGGTGGCGATCGCCGCGATCGGCGCCAGCACCGTGGCCTGGGCACCGGCGATCGGGGAGTTCGCCTGGGCGTCGCGTCGGCGGCCTGGCTGATCGGGCTGTGCCTTCGGACTGGTGCTCTCCTACGCCCGCCGCAAGGCCGAATCCGCGCTCACCATCACCGCGTTGTCCCTGGTCGCGCCGTTCGCGGCGTACCTGCTCGGCGAGGCGGCGCACGCCTCCGGGGTGCTGGTCGTGGTGGTCACCGGGCTGGTGCTGGGCTACCGCTCGCCCACCGAGGTGCAGGCATCGGTCCGGTTGACCGAGACCGCGACCTGGGCCACCCTGCGGTTCGTGCTGGAGGGCGCGGTGTTCGCGCTGATCGGTCTGCAACTGCGGTCGATCGTCGGGTCGCTGGACCCGGCGCAGGACAACGTGTTCGTGGCCATCGCGGCGGTGGTGGCGACCGTGATCGTCAGCCGCCCGGTGTGGTTGGCGCTGATCCATCTGGTGTCCCGACTGGGACGCTCCCGCGACCCGGTCGGCTGGAAGGGTGTCGCGGCCGTGTCCTGGGCCGGCATGCGCGGGGTGGTGTCGTTGGCGGCGGCGCAATCGCTGCCGCTGGACACGCCGCAGCGGTCCCTGCTGCTGGTCTGCACGATCGCGGTGATCGTCGGCACCCTGATCCTGCAGGGCCTGTCGTTGCCGTGGGTGATTCGCCGGCTCGGCATCGTGAAGGATCATCGCGCGGACGACGAAAGAGAACGCGCGGATGCCCACGCCCGCGCCGGCCAGGCGATCAACGACCGGGTCGACTCGATGTGTGACGACGGTCAGCTGTCGGATCGGCAGGCCGAGCTGATGCGCAAGTGGGCGGCCCTGCGGGACTGGCGGAACTGGGATGACGACGACAAGTCCCGGGAATTCGGGCGGCGCCTTGGCGTGCTGTCGGACTGGCGACGGTCGCTGCTGGGCATCGAGCGATCGGTGATCGTCAGCATGCGCAACGACGGCGATCTCTCCGAGGACGTGCTGCGGGAGATGCAGCACGATCTCGACCTGGAGGAGGCCCTGCTGGAACGACGTTCGCTGGCCGTCGACGGTCATCTGGAAGAGCTGCCACCGGGGGAGGGCGCCGAACCCGATCCACCGGCTGACGATGCCGCCGGTAAGGCCGAGCCGGTTGACCAGGCAGCAGCCGTCGACGACGCCGAGGTCAGCACGCTGCTGCTGGACGAGCAATCGGCCGACGGGGCGGTCGGCAAGAAGGCGGTGAGCAAGACCGCCGGTCGGCCGGCCGAATAAGCGCGGGTCCGGGGGCGCTGTTGCCCCGGTTCCACGGTTACGGAATGCTCAGCGTCACCAGCGACAATCACATTCGCCGGACAACGCGGAGGATCGATGGCCGAGCAGCAGACCACCCAGCGCCCCCTCAAGGGCATCGCCGAGATCCGACACTTCTTCCGCACCAACACGACTCCGATATTCTTCGTCGGGGCGACGCCGTTCAACCTGCTCGGGCTGGACCGTTGGGTGCGGAACTTCGACTACATCTCCTACTACGACGCCTGGGACGGCCAGCACCCTCGGGTGTTCACCCCGAAGGACAAGCCCTACATCGAGTTCGAGAGCGGCGAGGAGATCAACAACTACCTGCTGCAGCACCCCGAGGTGCAAGGCGTACATGCAGCGCGGCGGCGGGCGACCCAAGGTGGCGATGGTCTTCTTCGACGAGGAGACCGAGAAGATCTGCACCGAACTGGGTTACGACCTGATCCTGCCGTCCGCGGCGCTGCGCGAGCACCTGGATTCGAAGATCGTCACCACCAGGCTCGGCGACGAGGCGGGCGCGCCCAGCGTGCCCAACATCCTGACGTCGGTGGACTCCTGGGACCAGTTGGTGGCCGAAACCACCGCGGCCGGGCTCGGCACCGATGTGGTGCTGCAGACGCCCTACGGGGACAGCGGGAAGACCACCTTCTTCCTGACCAGCGAGGCCGACTGGGACAAGAACGCCGACGACATCGTCGGCCAGCAGCAGAAGATCATGAAGCGGATCAACCACCGGGCCATCGCGGTGGAGGCCGTGCTGACCCGGCACGGCACGGTGGTCGGGCCGTTCATGACCGAGCTCACCGGGCACACCGAGCTCACCCCGTACAAGGGCGGCTGGTGCGGCAACGAGATGTTCCCGGACGCGTTGTCCGGGGAGCGCCGGGTCAAGGCCAACCAGCTGGTCCGGCGGCTCGGCGACCGGCTGGCCGGCGAGGGCTACAAGGGCTTCTTCGAGGTCGACGTGCTGGTCGACACCGACGCCGACGAGGTGTACCTCGGCGAGCTGAACCCACGGATCAGCGGCGCGTCGTCGATCACCAACGTCACCGCCGGCGCGTACTCGGACATGCCGCTGTTCCTGTTCCACCTGCTGGAGTACATGGGCGTGGAGTACGAGTTGGACGTCGACGAGATCAACCGGCGCTGGGAGGATCTGGCGTCGGTCGACCTGTGGAGCCAGATGATCATCAAGGAGACCTCGCCGGCGGTGGAACAGCTCACCGCGGTGCCGAGGACCGGTCAGTGGTACACCGACGACGCCGGCGAGCTGCGATTCCGCCGGGCCGCGCTGGACTGGCATCAGCTGCAGAACGAGAACGAATGCTTCTTCCTGCGGATCTACGGGCCGGGTGACTACCGTTGGAAGGGCTCGGATCTCGGCGTGCTGGTGACCAAGGGCCGGCTGCAGACCGAAGAGCCGGAGGTCACCGACGACGAGGGCGAGGGTCGGGACTTCGACGATCTGCATGACGGCGTCGAGATCGACGCGGCGCCGGCCCCGGACCTGGCAACCACCGAGGGCGGCGGGGAAATCCTGGCACCGGACCTGATCTCGGGTCGGGAGTCGGAGGCCGCCGCGGTGAACGACCCGGCCGAGGACGCGGCCGAGCATCCGGCAAGCGCGCTGACCGGGAAGTCGCGGCTGACCAGTCGCGGGCAAGCGGCTGGTCGACGCGATCCGCAGCCAGTACGCGGGGGTGCCGGTCGGCGCCGAGTTCACCGTGCCGGCCAACCCGGTGGGGGTCAAGTCCAGCGGGTAGCAGGCTCGGCCGATAGTTTGGCGCGCATGACTGGGGCAACTGACAGCCGATCGATGCGCGAGCGGATGCTGGCCGGTGATCTGTACATCGCCGACGACCCGGAGCTGGCCCGCGACTCCGTTCGGGCGCAGCAACTGACCCACCGGCTGAACACCATGGACCCTACCGATGGCGTCGGCCGGCGGGCGCTGCTGACGGAACTGCTCGGCTCGTTCGGGGTCGACAGCGAGATCAGGCCGCCTTTCCGGTGCGACTACGGTTACCAAACATTCTTTGGCGCAAGGAGTTTCGCCAACTTCGGGCTGCTGAGCCTGGATGTTGCGACGATAACGGTCGGCGACGACGTGCAAATGGGACCGAACGTGCAGCTGCTGACGCCGACGCACCCGGTGGAGCCCGGCCCGCGGCGCGACAAGTGGGAGGCAGCCGAACCGATCGTCATCGGCAACAACGTCTGGCTGGGCGGCGGGGTGATCGTCTGCCCTGGCGTGACGATCGGCGAGAACACCGTCGTCGGAGCCGGCGCGGTGGTCGTCCGGGATCTGCCGTCGAACGTGGTCGCGGTCGGGAATCCGGCGCGCATCGTCAGGCGACTCTGACGCTTTCCTCAGCCCAGGGTGAGCTGGAACCCGATCATGTCGATCGCGGCGAAGGTGTCGAGCAGCATGCTGACGTCCTGCGGCAGCGGCCAGGACGACAGCTTGACGACCACCAACCGCCTGGCCGGCTCCACCCAGATCAGCTGGCCGTGAATGCCCAGGCACAGCAACACTTCTCGGCCGCCGGGCAGCCAGAACTGGTTGCGATAGCCGCCGCCGGGCAGCCAGGACGCATTGCCGGACGCGGCGAATTTCTCCCGGGTGTCGGTGCCGCCGGCGAGGCTGTCGGCGATCCACCACTGCGGCACCACCTGCTCGCCGGCAGCGTTGCGGCCGCCGTCCAGCAGCAGCTGACCGAACCGGCCCAGGTCGCGCAGGGTGGCGGCCAGCCCGCCGTCGTGGAAGACCGCGCCGGCCGGATCGACCGACGGCGTCCATGTCCTGCTCGGCGCCGATCCGCGACCAGATCAGGCTGGACAGCAACTCCGGCATCCGGATCCCGCTGGCCCGCTCGCGCGACCCAGCCGAGGATGTCGGTCTCGCAGGAGCGGTAGTCGAAGGCCGTGCCGTGCGCGCGGCCGGCCTGCAGGGTCGCCAGGTACTCGTACATCGAGGTGGGCAGGCCGGGCTGGGTCCTGCGGCGCCCAGCCGACCACCTGCTCGAGCAGCCGGACCTCGGCCGCCGGGTTCAGGTACTCCTCGGAAAAGGTGATGCCGGAACGCATGTCGAGCACGTCCCGGACGGTCGCGCCGCGGTAGCCGGACTGCGCCAGCTCGGGCACGTAGTAGTCGACGGCCGTGGAGACGTCGATCGCGCCGCTGGTCGGCGAGGATGCCGACCACGCAGCCGACGAACGACTTGCTGACCGACATCAGCAGGTGCGTCCGGTCGGCGCGGCATCGCCGGTGCGGGTACTGCTCGGTGACGACCTGGCCGTCGTGCAGCACCAGGAAGCCGTCGGTGAAGGTGTCGGCGAGCACCTCGGCGACCGAGCCGGACCGACCGTCCAGCCGCCACACCACCTGCTCGGCGTCGAACCCGGACCCGGCGGTCAGCGGCGTCGGCGCCGCCGGTGCCGCGGCCGACCCGAGCGGTCGGCACGACCTCCCGCAGGTGCTGGAACGACCAGCGGTTGTACGGCGCGTTCTGCCAATTCGTCAGCGACCAGCGGTCGGCGAGCGCCGGCGGGAAGCCGATCATGGTCATCAGGTTCGCTCCAGCAGGGGTGCGAGCCGATGGTCGGCTCTTCTCTTCGGATCGGGTCAGATCCGCAAGAGGCACGTTACCCGGCCGCGCGGGTCGGGCCGGACCGCGCGGCTGCGTCGTTCATCACGCTTGGACATCGTAAAGTCAGGGCATGACCGACACCGCCGCCCCCGAGAAGCAGCAGCACCGCAAGCCGCACAGCCACATCGTCACCGACGGCATCGAGCGCGCCGCCGCCCGCGGGATGCTGCGGGCGGTCGGCATGGGCGATGACGACTGGCGCAAGCCGCAGATCGGGGTGGCCAGCTCGTGGAACGAGATCACCCCGTGCAACCTGTCGCTCGACCGGCTGGCGAAGGCCGCCAAGCAGGGCGTGCACGAGGCCGACGGCTACCCGCTGGAGTTCGGCACCATCTCGGTCTCCGACGGCATCTCGATGGGGCACGGCGGGATGCACTACTCGCTGGTCAGCCGGGAGATCATCGCCGACTCGGTGGAGACCGTCTTCCGGGCCGAGCAGCTCGACGGCGGGGTGCTGCTGGCCGGCTGCGACAAGTCGCTGCCGGGCATGCTGATGGCCGCCGCCCGGCTGGACGTGGCCGCGGTGTTCCTGTACGCCGGGTCGACCCTGCCCGGCAAGCTGGACGGCGAGACGGTCACCATCATCGATGCCTTCGAGGGCACCGGCGCCTGCCTGGCCGGCAAGATCACCCGCGAGCGGCTGACCGAGATCGAGAAGGCCATCTGTCCCGGTGAGGGCGCCTGCGGCGGGATGTACACCGCCAACACGATGGCGTCGGCGGCCGAGGCGCTGGGCATGTCGCTGCCCGGCAGCGCCGCGCCGCCGGCCCCGGACGCCCGCCGGGACACCTACGCGGTGCGCAGCGGTGAGGCCGTGGTCAAGCTGGTCGACGCCGGCATCACCGCCCGGGACATCCTGACCAAGAAGGCCTTCGAGAACGCGATCACCGTGGTGATGGCGCTCGGCGGCTCGACCAACGCGGTGCTGCACCTGCTGGCCATCGCGCACGAGGCGGGAGTCGAACTCCTGCTCGATGATTTCAATCGGATCGGCGACCGCACCCCGCACCTGGCCGACGTCAAGCCGTTCGGCCGCTATGTGATGACCGACGTCGACCGGATCGGCGGGATCCCGGTGGTGATGAAGGCGCTGCTGGACGCCGGACTGCTGCACGGCGACGCGCTGACCGTCACCGGCAAGACGCTGGCCGAGAACCTGGCCGAGCTGAACCCGCCGGCGCTGGACGGCGACGTCCTGCACACGCTGGCCAACCCGATCCACCAGACCGGCGGCATCGCCGTCCTGCAGGGCTCGCTGGCCCCGGAGGGCGCCGTGGTGAAGAGCGCCGGCTTCGACGCCGAGGTCTGGGAGGGGCCGGCCCGGGTGTTCGACGGGGAGAAGGGCGCGATGGACGCCATCGCCGAGGGCACGCTCAAGCCGCGGGACGTCATCGTGATCCGCTGGGAGGGCCCGAAGGGCGGACCGGGGATGCGCGAGATGCTGGCCGTGACCGGCGCGATCAAGGGCGCCGGGTTGGGCAAGGACGTGCTGCTGCTGACCGACGGCCGGTTCTCCGGCGGCACCACCGGGCTCTGCATCGGGCACGTCGCGCCCGAGGCCGCGAACGCCGGGCCGATCGCGCTGGTGCAGGACGGCGACGTCATCCGGCTGGACATGGCGTCCAAGAAGCTGGACCTGCTGGTCGACGACGCGGAACTGGCGAGGCGGCGGGCGGCCTGGACGCCGCAACCGCAGAACCTGAACTTCGGGGTGACCGGGAAGTACGCGAAGCTGGTGGGTTCGGCGGCCAAGGGCGCCGTCTGCTTCTGAGCGTCGCGCTGAATCAGCACTTTGGCGGGTCTCGGATCACCGAGCCAGGTCCTGGTGTGCGGCCTGACGCGGCGGGCAGCCGGACGCTACGGGTGTTCGCGCGCGGCCGCCATCGTTTGGCGGGGTAGCGCAATGGCATGCGTCGTCGTGGAATGCGTCGTCGACGAGTAACCGTCCGCGGCGGACTCGGCCGATCGCTCGGTTGGCACCGACGAGCGACCGGCGATTCGCGGTGCACGGCGCCCTCGGCTACCCGCGGGCGGTTTGCCGGCGTTGGCCTGCGCCGCCGCATGCGACCGAGGAGTCGCCGCCGCTGCTGCCGCCTGCGCGGCCAATGGGTGCGCTCGACCGTATTGCTCGGCAACGTGGTCGAGCATGCCGTCGATGAACTCGTCGATCTGGGCCTTGGTGGAGTCCCGGAACGTCTGCAATTGCCTGGCTTCGCGTTCTATTTCCTGTTCGGCCAATTCAGTTGCGACGGTGAGCCGGTGCAGTCGCTCACCGGCCTGTTCCTGCAACACGGCCGCGTGCCGCGCCGCCTCTTCGGCGACCTGCATTGCCCTGCGCTCGTTCTCGAGCTGCTCCGCCACGGCGGCCGCGCGCGCCTGCTCGGCAAGTTCTCGAGCTTCCTCGGCTGCTCGCTCCTGCTCTGCCATGGTCCTGGTGATGATCGCGTCGGCGGTCGCCTGCGCGGTCTTGAGTAGCTGCACTGCTTGATCCGCACCGACCTGGGCCTGTATTTGATCCAGTTCGGTCCGCACCCGGATCAGCTCGGAGCGGGTCGCGGCGAGCCGTGCGGTGAGCAATTCGACGGTGGACGCGCAGTCGGCGATGAGCTCATCGACTAGTCGGGGCTCGTAACCGCGACCGAAGCCCTTCGTGTGCGCGAGCTGCGCCGCTCGAATGCGGGCCGCCGTCATCACTTCGGGAGCTCGACTCCCGGGTACCGGATTCCCCATGATTCCCGCCCTCGTGACACAGCGCCGCGACTGTGCACCCGCTATGGATAAGTTGTCCAGAAAGTACCATTCACCTGGGATTCATGTCACGAAGATGACCCGGAGTCAGCATCGCTACCCAAGGAGACCTCAGGTGGACGACGAGCCGCCCTTCCCTCCGATGATCGCCAAGACCGATGACGTTGCTCCGGTGCCGAGACGAATCAGGGGTTACCTCGCCGGGCAGCTTGTCCTGGACACAACCGCCGCGCTGTACGTCTGGGAATGGCCGTACTACCCGCAGTACTACGTCCCAGTCGCGGACCTGGTGCCCGAGGTGCTGGTCGACGAGCAGAAGTCATTGTCGAATCGGCGAGGTTCCATTCGGGTCCATGGTCTGCGGGTTGGTGGGACATATCGGCCGGCGGCGGTCAAAGTGCTGACCGATTCGCCGATCGCCGCCCTGACGAATACCGCCCGGATCGATTGGGCGGGACTGGACAGCTGGTTCGAAGAGGACGAGCAGGTCTTCGTCCATCCCAGAAGCCCGTATGTGCGAGTGGACGCCCTCCGTTCGTCCCGGATCGTCAGAGTGGAGCTCGATGGCGTGCCGCTCGCGGCGACGAATTCGCCGGTGCTGCTCTTCGAAACCGGTCTGCCCACCCGTTACTACATTCCGCGTACGGATCTACGGCTGGAAAACCTGATGCCGAGCGAGACTGTCAGCGAGTGCCCGTACAAAGGAACCACGTCGGGGTACTACTCGGCCATTGTCGATGGGACCGTTCGGCCGGACGTGGCGTGGACCTACGACTTTCCGACGCGCCAGGTGTTGCCGATCGCGGGCCTGGTCGCGTTCTATCAGGAGAAGGTCAGCATCAGCGTCGATGGCGTGGTGGTGCCAATTCCGCCACCTCGGCTCCAGCGATAACCCGGTGCGGATCGATTGCGCAAAACGCTGACTGGCTCAGAAGGGTGGTGGGTCGTTCCATTGCTCGGCGGCGTGGTCCCAGACGGTGTCGTCGTGCTGGTATTCGATGGGTTTTGTGTTCAGGGCGTGCCGGATGAGGATCGTCTTGAGGAGTTCTTCGACGCCGCTGCGTCGGTTGGGGTGGTGCGGTTGATCTCGGCGGTGGCGGTGATGGTGTCGAGGCGTTCGGCGATCGCGGTGCCGGCGGTGGTGACCCACATCGCGGGTGGCGCGGCCTGCCGGCCGCGTTTGGTGTATTCATGTCCGGTGGGGCTGGTGAAATGCAGAACCGTGCGGTCCGGGTCGGGCCGGACCTTCCATTCGGAATGGTGTTTGATGAGATGGTGACGGCGGCAGAACGGACCGTTATTCGACAGGCTGGTTTCTCCGCCGCGTTCTGGGTGTTCATGGTTGAACGTTTCCAGGTGGTCGTTGTCGCAGCGCCAGACGGGTTGCCGGCAGGACGGGAATTGGCAGACGTTGAGGATCGCGGCGATCTGGTCGCGGAGTTCCTGGGTGGGTCGGTAGGTGAGGGCCCCGGCGGCGGTGATGGTCCCGGTGGCGGGGTTGGTCAGTAGGGCGTTGATGGTGGCGGCGGAGGCGGCGATGCTGCGGGCCAGGCCGGCGGGGATGGCGCCGAACCCGGCGAGGGTGCCGGGCAGGTCGTCCAGTCCGGCGAGGGTGCCAAGGCCCAGGGTGACTGATAGGTGGGGGCGGCGGCCCTGCCGGGTGAACACCCGAGCATTGCCTGCCTTGCTTGCCTTGCCCGGGTTTGCTGGTCTTGGTGGTCTGTTCGGTGCTGGAGGCTGGCTCTTCGTCGACGTGCGGCATCGTCGACGTGGTTTGTGCTGACCTCGGCGTCGGCAGTGTTGTGCGACGACCTGCGTCCTTGATCTCTGCTACGTCGTCGGCCACCCGGTCCTCGGTCACCCGGTCCTCGGCGGTGTCTTCGGCGACCACCTGATCTTCGGTCTCAGCGGTGGTGTCACCGGCCGTGTTGGGTTCGCTGTGGCGGGTGAGGTCGGGGTCGGGGCAGCCGCCTCGTGGGCGGGGGGTGCCGTGGTCGGGGAGTTCGGCGCCGAGGTAGCCGGTCAGATCGAGGTACCCGTTGGTGAGTAGTTGGTCGGCGATGTCGACGAGGGCGTCGACCCGGCGGGCGCCGATCCCGCGGGTGTCATCGGGGGTGCCGGCGGTGCCGGTGGCCAGCAGGTCGGAGATTTGGAAGATCTTCACCGCGCCGTCCGCGGGCAGGTACGCCTTGAGCGAGGCCATGGCATCGGGTAGGGCTTGCAGCGCCAACTCGCGGCGGGTGGCGGCGGCCTGGTGCCGTTGCTGGGCGCCGTCGGGGTCGACGGTGATCACCGCCTGCCCGGTGACTTCCCGCAGTTCGCTGGTGGTCAGGTCACCGGCGGTGGGGAGCACCAGGTCCTGCACCTTCGTGGTGTTGTCGGGGGACAGGGGTGCGCAGTGTTCGGCGATGACTCTGGCCTTCCCGCGGTCCAGCACCCCGGTCTGCAACGCGTGCCAGTGTGGGGGCGAGCACCCCGGTCATGGTGGTGGCCTCCTGGACGCGGCCGCCGGCGGTTTTGCTGGGGATCCGTAACGCGGCCGCGACCTCCGCCTGCGGCCAGTGACCGCGCGGCCTCGTCGACGAACAGTGCGACGTGGTCGGGGTCGTCGTCCCCGGTGATGCAGTTCTTCCTGGCCAACCGCCGGGCCAGCCGCATCGGGTCGCCGGCCTTGAACGGTTGCGCGAACGCGGTCAGCAACCGCATCTGTTTGGCGGCGAGGAAGGACAGGGCCTTCTCGCTGGCCACGATGGCGTCCACCAACGCCGACCCCGTCATCGCGTCGGGCACGGCATCGGCCAACGCCGCGAGGGACACCGCATCGGCGGGTGCGTGGGCCAGGCCGGCCCAGTCCGGGTTGTCGGGGGTGGGGTTCATGATGGGCGGGTGTTCGGTCATCTGATCCCTCCCCCGAGGTTGACACTCGCTGGACGTGTGTTCGTATAGTAGCACTGGAACAGGAGGGAGACAAGACTTGTTGAGAGAGAACTTGGGCAAGGCAACAGGTTCGCAGTTTCTTCGCCACGCGAGCGCTGGCCCGTTCGGCTGACTCGGCCGGCACGGACCGGCTCGACTCGGACTCGCCGAATCGGGGTCTCACTCATCGGTCGGCGAACCTGGTCGAGGCCGGCCAGAGGGACAGGGGGGCAGGGTCGCTCGCGCGCGCTGCCGTCTCGGCTTGCAAACCCGACAGAAACGGACAAAAGTGATGAATGCGGTCCACTGCTTGAATGAGTCGGGTCGGAACGACGGATCGAAGAGTTGCGGCCGGGCTCCGTGGGGTGGCTCGGAACGACCGGAGGCATCACCGACGATGGAGTCCTCGTCGCGGTGATGCCTCCTGATGTGCAGATGCGAGAGCGCCGTGAGCAGCCGGCGGCTTGCCGATCCCGCACCAGCACGCAAGGGTGACTGGATGCTGCCGAGGATCACCACTGCGCAGCGGCGTGCGCGACTCGGCGTCCGTCACCACCTGGCCGAACGCACGAGCGGAACGTCATCAGCCGAGTTGGTCGAGGATCTGGTGGTCCTGCACGCCACGGATCCGGCCTCCGTGTACTTGTCGATCGCTGCGCGCTCGGCCGATCTCACAGCCGAGCACCTGAGCGAAGCGCTGTATGACGATCGGACGCTGATCAGGATGCTGGGAATGCGTCGCACCATGTTCGTGGTGCCGACCCACGTGGCGCCGATCGTTCAGCACTCATCGAGCGATGCGGTCGCCGCCCGCCTCCGGCGGGCCCTGGTGAAGGAACTGGCGGCCGTCGTGGACGACCCAGGGAGCTGGCTCGAGGAGGTCGAGAACTCGGTCGTCGACCGGCTGCGGGAGCTCGGCGGCGCCACCGCGTTGGCGTTGTCCCGCGCCGAACCACGGCTGCGCACCAAGCTCGTCATCGCGGAAGGCAAGGCCTACGGCGGGCCGACCGCGATCAACTCCCGGGTGCTCAACCTGATCAGCTCACAGGGTCGCATCGTCCGCGGGCGACCCGCCGGTGGCTGGGCCGGCAGCCAGTACGAATGGGCTCCGGTGGAGAAATGGATCCCCGGTGGGCTTCCGGTCATCGATGCCGAGCAGGCGCGGGCAACGTTGGTTCGCCGGTGGCTGGCCCGGTTCGGGCCGGGCACGGTCGCCGACATCGTCTGGTGGACCGGATGGAACCTCGGCGACACCCGTCGAGCGCTGGCCTCGATCGATGCCACAACGGTGGACGTGGACGGCGACCAAGGGTTCGTGCTGACCGACGACATCGAGCCCGTGACCGAACCGGCGCCATGGATTTCGTTGCTGCCCGCGCTGGATCCGACGCCGATGGGTTGGTCCGGACGTGACTGGTACATCGATGCGGAGCATCGCGCGTTGCTCTTCGACCGCACCGGCAACATCGGCCCCAGCGTGTGGTGTGACGGCCGCATCGTCGGGGGGTGGGGACAGCGCGCCGACGGTGTGGTTGTCTGGCGGTTGTTCACCGATATCGGAGCGGACCAGACCGCGAAGGTCGCGGACGAGGCGACGCGGCTGACGCAATGGATCGACGGGGTCAAGGTGATCCCGAAGTTCCGCACACCATTGGAAAGAGAGCTGTCTGCGTGAGCATCAGCACCATGGCCGGCTCGCAGGTGGAGACCCTGCTGGCCGAGCTGGTGTCGCGGGCGGGCCGGGACAACCCCTACCCGGTCTATGCGGCCCTGCGGAGGGCAGCGCCGCTGGCCCCGATGGCCGATGGCTCGCTGTTGCTCACCCGCTTCGACGACTGTGCTGCGGCGCTGCGCGACCCGAACATAGGGCACGGCGAACCGGACGCGGGTTTTCTGGTCGGTTTGCCGGACTGGCGGGATCACCTGTCACTGAGTCAATTTCGAACCAGCATGCTCAGCCTGGATCCGCCGGCACACACGCGACTGCGCCGGTTGGTCAGCGGGGCGTTCACTCCGCGGCGGGTTGCCGGGCTGCGGCCCGTCATCGAGTCAACGACAGCCCGGCTCCTCGACGAGTTCCCGATCGATGCGGCCACAGACTTCATCGAGGCGTTCGCTTTCCCGCTGCCCATCGCGGTGATCGGCGAACTGCTCGGCGTGCCGGAGGTCGATCAGGCCCAGTTTCAGCACCTGGCCCGCGAGTGGACCCACGTGCTGGACGTGACGACCCCGCGGATCCTGGCCCGCGCAGACGCCGCCGCGGCGGAGATCCGCGGCTATCTGGCCGAGCTGGCAGTGCAGCGCCGACGGCGCCCGCGAGCCGACCTGCTCAGCGCGCTGCTGGCGGGCGAGGGTGACGAGCGGCTCACCGAGGATGAACTGCTGACCATGGCCGCGTTGCTGTTCGCCGCGGGCTTCGAAACGGCCACCCACCTGCTCGGCAACGGGTTGGTGGCGTTGACCGCCCATCCCGCACAGCTCGAGCTGCTACGGCGCTCCCCAGGACTGGCCACGAACGCGGTGGAAGAGTTGATCCGCTTCGACAGCCCTGTGCAGATCGCCCGTCGAGTCGTCCTGCGGGACACCGTGATCGCCGGTGTGCCGGTCACCGCTGGCCAGCGGCTCGTTGTCTGTCTTGGCGCGGCAAATCACGACCCGGACAGGTTCGCCGACCCCGGCCGGCTCGATCTGGCAAGGGCGGACGGCGGGTCGATGTCCTTCGGCGGCGGTATCCACTATTGCCTGGGCGCGTCGCTGGCCAGACTGGAGGGGCAGGTCGCGTTCCCGGCAGTGCTGAAGCGGTTCCCGAACCTGGTCGTGCACGGGCCACTGCGTCGTCGCGGGGGCATGACCGTCCGCGGCTTCCAGCGGATCCCGGTCAGCGTTCGATGACGGGATGACGAACTGACGGGCATCGAGGTCAACGCTCCACCGCTGCGCTCCTGGCCGGTGATGAGCCAATTCTGGACCGACCTCGCGTTCCTGCACTGGTTCGTGCCGCCGGCCGCGGTGGCCCCGTACCTGCCGCCCGGTGCCGCACCGGATGTGCTGCCGGACGGTCGCTTTCGCGGACTGACGCCGGTCGCACTGGTGCCCTTCAAGATGGTCGGCGCCGGGTTCGGCAATGGCCCCGCGGTGCCGTACTTCGGCACGTTCTGGGAGACCAACGTGCGGCTGTACTCCGTCGACTCGCAGGGTCGCCACGGTGTGGTGTTCCGCAGCCTGGACGCGTCACGGCTTGCGGTGGTCGCTCGGTGCGCGGCTGTCGCTCGGGCTGCCCTATCGGTTTTCCAGGATGCGGGGCTACGAGCGCCAGCACCTCGGCGCGCGGGAACTTGGCCTGGACGACCAGTACCCGCTGGCCGGGGCCGGCGGGCGTGCAGAGTCGAATCGCGATCAGGGTCGGGGCGGTGACGCATCGACTTCGAATCCGGGCGAAAGGTCGAAACACCGGGTGGCGAAGAGGATCTCGCCGCGTTTCTCACCGCGCGGTGGGGACTGCACACGATGGCTCTAGGGCGCTCGATGTTCATCCCGAACGAGCACGAGCCGTGGACGTTGCGCGCCGCGGAGGTACTGCTGCTCGACGACGGACTGCTGGCCGAGGCGGGTTTTCCAGATCTGGCGAAACGCGAGCCGGACCATGTCTGCTTCGCCGAAGGGGTACGGACCCGGTTCGGCCTGCCGCAATCGAACCGGCAAAACTGAGCCGATGACCGCAGTCCAGACCGCCAGCACCACGGCGACGCCGCCACACCCCTCGGGAATGCGGCGGCGTCGCCATCGCCAGCTCGTCTATCCAGCCTCAACCACTGAAACCGTGATAGTGCATGACGTGCTTGATTCGTGTGTAGTCCTCGAACCCGTACATCGACAAGTCCTTGCCGTAACCCGACTTCTTGAAACCGCCGTGCGGCATCTCCGCGATCAGCGGGATGTGCGTGTTGATCCACACGCAGCCGAAATCCATCTGCGCGGTCATCCGGGCGGCGGTGTCGACGTTGGACGTCCAGACCGAGGACGCCAGTCCGTACTCGGTGCCGTTGGCGTACTGCAGCGCCTCGGCCTCGGTGGTGAACTTCTGCACCGTGATCACCGGCCCGAACACCTCGGTCTGCACGATCTCGTCGTCCTGATGGACGCCGGCCACCACCGTCGGCGGGTAGTAGTAGCCGGGCCGGTCGAGCGCGTGGCCGCCGGTCGTGACGTCGGCATTGGCTGCCGCCCGATCAACCAGGCCGGCGATGTGTGCGAGCTGGTTGGCGTTGTTGATCGACCCGTACAGCACGTCGTCGTCCGGATCGCCGGTCTTCGTCTCGCGGGCCTTGGCGGTCAGCGCGGCGACGAAGTCGTCGTAGATCCCCGCCTGCGCGATCACCCGGGTCGCGGCCGTGCAGTCCTGGCCGCCATTGAAATAACCGGCAGTGGCCACCCCCTCCACCGCAGCCTCGATCGACGCGTCGTCGAAGACGACCACCGGGGCCTTGCCGCCGAGTTCCAGATGGGCGCGGGTCACGTTCTTGGCCGCGGCCGTTGCCACTGCGATGCCGGCGCCGGTCGACCCGGTGATAGAGACCAGGGCGGGAGCGCGATGCGAGGTGAGCGCGGCCCCGGTGTCCCGGTCCCCGCAGATCACGTTGACGACCCCGGGCGGGTAGAACTCCTGCAACGCCTTGCCCATCCAGACCGAGCTGGCCGGCGTGGTGTCCGATGGCTTGAGGACGACCGTGCAGCCGGCGGCCAGCGCGGGCGCGAGCTTCCAGATGGCCATCATCATCGGGTAGTTCCACGGCGCGACCTGACCGACCACGCCGACCGGCTCCCGGCGGATCGACGAGGTATGCCCGCGCATGTACTCACCGGCCGACCGGCCCTCGAGAACCCTTGCCGCGCCGGCGAAGAACCGGATCTGATCGACCATCGGGCCGATCTCCTCGGACAGCGTCAGCGCGGTCGGCTTTCCGGTGTCCTTGACCTCGACGGCCACCAACTCGTCCGCGTTGGCCTCGATGTGGTCGGCGAACTTGAGCAGACGCAAGCTGCCGCTCGCCGGGAGTCGACCAGCGCCAGCTCTGGTACGCCGCCGTTGCGGCGGCGTACGCGCGGTCGACGTCCTGCGGCCCGGACAATGGCGAGGTCGCGTACACCGCGCCCGTGCTCGGGTTGATGATGTCCATCGCGCGGCCGTCGGCGGCCGGTGCCGGCTCGCCATTGATGATGTTCTCCAGCACGGTCTTGTCGCTCATGATCCGGACGGCACCTTTCGTTGCTGTGCGCTGCAGGTGGACGATAACCCCGCTGCGGGCAGTTCGCTGGCGAGTGCCCGTGGGCCGTTGCACTGCTGCGGTGATGACCCCGCCGGCGCGCGGCGTCGGTGACCGAGCGGCCGCTGCGACAGGAGAATCGCCTGAGCTATCCACCAGCGGACGCCTAGTTTACGGTGAACGGCGGCCATGTGGCTGACTTCTGCGAGCGTGCTGGAGCGCGCCTGCCACCTGCGGGCAGGCAGGATGCTGGTAGGGGATGGCGCCCGGCTCGTACCTGGCGGCCCCCTACTCTGGGTCGGTGCCGAACCCCGTCCTGCTGTCCGACCTCACCACGTTCCGGCTTGGTGGTCCAGCTCCCGATCTGGTCACCGCGAGCACGGCGCGGGATCGCCAGACGCGGTCGGCGGGGCGGACCGGGCCGGCACCGGGGTGCTGGTGCTCGGCGGCGGGTCGAACCTGGTGGTGGCGGACGGGGGCATCGACGTGCCGATCGTCCGGATCGGCGTGCGCGGGCATCCGGATCGAGCGGGATGCGCGACGGTGCCGCGATGGTCACCGTCGGAGCCGGCGAGGTCTGGGACGACGTCGTCGCGCAGCTGACCGCGCAGGGCCTTGGTGAGCTGGCGCACGCTGTCCGGCATCCCGGGCTCCACCGGTGCCACGCCGGTGCAGAACGTGGGTGCCTACGGCACCGAGATCGCCGACGTGCTGACCGGCGTCACCATCTACGACCGGCACACCGGCGCGATCCGCAGGGTTCCGGCCGCCGAACTCCGGCTGGCCTACCGGAGTTCCACCCTGCGCGGCACCGACCGGGCGGTGGTCACCGACATCACGATGCGGCTCACCGATCGGCCGGTCACCATCCGGTACGGCGAACTGGCCCGGGCCCTTGGCGTCGAACCCGGGGGCAGCGCACCGGCCGCGGAGGTCCGGCAGGCGGTGCTGCGGCCTGCGGCGGGCCAAGGGCATGGTGCTGGACCCGGACGATCCGGACACCTACAGCGCCGGTTCCTTCTTCACCAACCCGATCCTGGACGCCGCGCAGGCGGCCGCGTTCGATGCGGCGATCCGGGCAGCGCTGGGCCCCGACGCGACGTACCCGCGCTACCCGGTCGCCGGGCAGGACGAGGTGGCGAAGCGGGCGCAGCAGTCAAGCTGTCGGCGGCCTGGCTGATCGAGCGGGCCGGCTTCCCGAAGGGATACCCGGGCCCCGGCGGCCGGGTCGCGGTGTCCAGCAAGCACACCCTGGCGCTGACCAACCGCGGCGGCAGCACCGCCGACCTGATCGCGCTTGCCCGGGAGATCCGGGACGGGGTCCGCGTCGCGTTCGGCGTCACGCTGCACCCGGAGCCGCTGCTGATCGGTGTCCGGCTGGACTGAGTGGGCGCCAAGACAGTGGAACGCAGCATCCCCGTCACGAGAACCTCACGCGAGCGGCCTACGGTGGTTCGGAGGACGAATCCAAGAAAAGGGCGGCGGTTTTACCGGCGCGCCCGCGAAGGGAACATCACGGTGCGACGGTCGCCAATCGGGGGACTGCGGGGCCGGACGGCCGCGATAGTTGCCCTGCTGTCCTGTTTTTGCCTGGTCGTCGCCGGATGCGCGAGTTCGCAGCGGCGAAGAGGTCGTCACGGTGACCTCGACCGCCGTCCCCGAGGTGACCGTGTCCGGGCTGGACGCCACGGCCGCGCCGTCCAGCGCGTCAACGGCGCTGTCCAGCAAGGTTCGGGTGAGCTCCAAGCCGAAGTTCGGCAGCACCGACGTGCCGCCGAACGACCCGATCACCATCACCGTGTTCTCGGCCAAGATCAAGTCGATCTCCGTCAAGGGGGACGACGGCACCGAGATGGCTGGCGGCGGCGTGCTGTCCGAGGACCAGGCGACCTGGACTCTCGGGTCGCGGCTGGCCTACAACACCACCTACACGGTCAACGGCATCAACGTGGATGCGTCCGGCACGGAGGTCCCCTTCACCGGGACGTTCACCACCGTCAAGCCGGATAAGACCATCCGCGCCTCGTTCCAGATCCCCAGCGGCACCACCGTCGGGGTGGCCGCCCCGGTGATCATCACCTTCGCCGAACCGGTCGACGACAAGGCGGCCGCGCAGGCGACGTTCAAGCTGACCACCGACAAGGGCGACATTCAAGGGTCCTGGGGGTGGCTGCAGGACGAGGACATCCAGGGCACCGGCGTCAAGCAATCGATCGTGCACTTCCGGCCCGCCGAATACTGGCCCGCGCTATACCAACGTGCACGTCGAGGCGAACCTTGCCGGGGCCAACCTCGGCGACGGGGCGTGGGGCAAGGAGGACATCACCACGGACTTCACGATCGGCCGCGACCAGCGGGTTCAGGCCGACGTGAACGTCCCATCGGATGATCGTTACCGGTCGACGGGGCGATCACCAAGAACTATCCGGTGTCCTACGGCAAGGAGTCGGTGCCCGGCCGGGCGACCGTCAGCGGGATCCACGTGGTCACCGAGAAGTACCCCACCTTTGCCATGTGCAACCCCGAGTTCGACTACTGCAACGTCACGGAGAAGTGGGCCGTCCGGATCAACAACAACGGCGAGTTCATCCACGAGAACGCCCTGACAATGGCCCAACAAGGCAAGGCGAACGTCTCGCACGGGTGCGTCAACATGGGTGTCGGCGATGCCGAGGACTACTACAACTCCGCGATCTACGGCGATCCCGTCGAGGTCACCAACACCGGCGTGCCGATGACGGAGAAGGACGCCCTGTACGACTGGATCTACTCCTTCGCCGACTGGCAGAAGCTCTCGGCGTTGTAACCAGACGCAGCGCGAGCCGGCGTCGGCGGTACGTTGGCGTCGATCATGGGTAAACACTCCGCGAACGGCCAAGAACCGAACGGCCGGCAGACGAACGGCCGTGCGCCTGACGATCAGCCGCCGGCCGGTCCTTCGCAAATCCGGCGGCTCGCCGCCATCTCGCTGCACACCTCGCCGCTGGCGCAGCCCGGTACCGGTGACGCCGGCGGGATGAACGTCTACGTCGACCAGACCTCCCGGCGGCTGGCGGCCCGCGGCGTCGAGGTGGAGATCTTCACCAGGGCGACGTCGTCGGATCAGCCGCCGGTCGCCGAGCTGGCGCCCGGAGTGCTGGTCCGGCACATCGTGGCCGGGCCGTTCGAGGGACTGGACAAGCAGGAGCTCCCGGGCCAGCTGTGTTCGTTCGCGGCGGGCGTGATGCGCGCCGAGGCGCGCAGCGCGCCCGGTCACTACGACGTCGTGCACTCGCACTACTGGCTCTCCGGTCAGGTCGGCTACCTGGCCAAGGACCGCTGGGGTGTCCCACTGGTGCATTCCGCGCACACCCTGGCGAAGGTCAAGAACGCCGCGATGGCCGACGACGACGAGCCCGAGCCCCGCGGCCGGCTGATCGGCGAGGAGCAGGTGGTCGCGGAGGCGGACCGGCTGATCGCCAACACGGCCAGCGAGGCGGCCGATCTGGTGGCGCTGTACGACGCCGATCCGGCGCGGATCGACGTGGTGCCGCCGGGCGTCGACACCGACGTCTTCACCCCGGGCGACCTGCGGCAGGCCAGGGCGGCGACCGGGATCGGCCAGGACGACGCGGTGATCGTGTTCGCCGGCCGGATTCAACCGCTCAAGGGCCCGGATGTGCTGGTCCGGGGCATCGGGCTGCTGGCGCAGCGGCACCCGGAGCGCCGCTGGCGGGTGGTGATCGTCGGCGGGGTGTCCGGCACCGGACGGCTGGGCGGCCACCGGCTGGACGAGCTCGCGGCACGCCTCGGGGTGAGCGAGCTCATCGATTTCCGGCCGCCGGTGCCGGCCGCCGACCTGGTCGATCTCTACCGCGCCGCCGATGTTGTCGCCGTGCCGAGCTACAACGAGTCGTTCGGGCTGGTGGCGCTGGAGGCGCAGGCGGCCGGTACGCCGGTGATCGCGGCCGCGGTCGGCGGGCTGACGGTCGCGGTGGCCGACGGCATCAGCGGGTTGCTGGTCCCCGGTCATGATCCGGGGGATTGGGCCGATGCCCTGGCCGCCGTGGTGCTCGATCCGGCGAAGCGGGAGCGGATGTCGATCGCCGCGCCGGTGCATGCCGGCGCGGTTCTCCTGGGACGTCACGGTCGACGGCCTGCTCGCCAGCTACGACCGTGCCCTGCATCAGGACCTGTCCATGCCTGCTCAAATGAATGACCCGCGCCTGCTGCGGCCGGCCGAGCGGTGACGCCGGACGGCCTCGCGGCCGCACTGGCGGAACTCGGTGTCGACGCCGTCCGCGAAGGCGACGACGCATTCCTGGTGACCCTCGCCGGCGAACGCCGGCACCGCACCCTGGTCTGGTTGGTGGTCGGTGCCCATCACGTGCTGGTCGAGTCGTTCGTCTGCCGGGCGCCGGACGAGAACCACGAACAGGTGTATCGCTTCCTGCTGCAACGCAATGCCAAATTACGCTCCGTTGCCTACGCGCTGGATCAGGTCGGCGATATCCACCTGGTGGGCAGGCTGGGCGCGGACGGCCTGAACGTCGACGAACTCGACACCGTGCTCGGCGTCGTGCTGGAAACCTCGGACGCCGACTTCAACGCCATCCTCGAGCGGGGATTCGCGGCCGCCATCCGTCGCGAGTGGGCGTGGCGCACGTCGCGGGGAGACTCCGTCAAGAATCTCGCCGCCTTTCGGCATCTGATCGAGACCCCCTAACGCTGCCCGTTCGAGCGGGTCAGCCATTTCCTGAACGATTCGGGCGGTGCTGGTCACTGTCATGTCAGCATCACCCTTTCAGGGGAGTGGCAAAAGTGGACATTTCACCCGATCGATACAGCGTCATCGGTACGCAGCGTGACTAGGCTTGAACCCACGCCGTTCGGTCAACTCCGGTATCGTCCAGCACGGCTGATCCGGTTTCCAGTCCCGGTGACATCTGTGGAGGATTGCCCGTGGGCGGGTGGCAACGCGCGACGAGGCTGCTGTCAGCGCGCCTCCGCGCGGCACAGTGCCTGGAGCCCAAGGGTTTTCAGCCCGATTCAGGCGTGCCGGCCGCACCCGCAGATCGGTCGACCCTCGGGCTCGCGCGGATCGCCGTGCTGGCGTTGGGTATCGCCGTTGCGACTGCTCTGACCGTGTCGGTGGGCGTTGTCGCGGCGTCACCTGCCTCACCCAGCGTGGTCATGCCTGCTGCAGTGCCTGTCGGTGGGCTACCCGTTTGCCTGCCCGGGCAGGAATCGACGACGAACAGCGGGGCCGGCACTCCGGCGCCGCTGGGCAACCTGCAAGGACTGCCGGAGTCGGTCAAATCGGGCGGAACCTTCGCCGGGATTCGGCTTGATGCCGGGCAGGTCGAGATGGCGGCGACCATCGTCGCCGTCGGCAAGCAGATGGGCATCACCCGGCGCGGCATCGAAATCGGGATCTCGGTGGCGACCGAGCAATCGAGTCTCCGGCCGGAAGCGATCAACAAGGACTGGCTGGGTCTGTTCCAGCAGAACCCGGTGACCTACACCCAGTATCGGCGCACCGAACCCGGCGGCGCGGCGTGGATGTTCTACGACCAGCTGCTCAAGCTGGTCCCCGGCTACGACACCGACCCCCGGCCGAACTTCGAGATCGGCGACGTCGTCCAGAAGACCACCACCGGCGAGCGGTTCGCGCAGTACAAGGACATGGCAGGCGATCTCGCCGGCCAACTGATCGACGCCGTGTCGCTGCAACAGGACGACGTGACCTGCACCCCGGCGCCCGCCGAGCAGACCACCACCGGTTCCGGGTTCGATCCGGGCAACATCATCTCGGACTCGGTGTTCTACAACACCGCCGCCATGACCGTCGACCAGATCCGGGTGTTCCTGCGCTCCGAGGGCGAGGAATGCGTCGGCCCGTACTGCCTGAAGAACCTCGCCGTCACGACCCCGAGCCAGCCCGCCGACCGGTACTGCGCGGCCTATCAGGGCGGCGTGAACGACGATGCCGCCGAGGTCATCGCCAAGATCTCAACGGCCTGCGGGATCAATCCGCAGGTCATGCTGGTCACCCTGCAAAAGGAATCCGGCCTGCTCAGCCGCACCGACGTATCGGCCTCCAGCTACAACGCGGCCTGGGGATGGCACTGTCCCGATTCGGGCCCGGGCGGCTCGGCGAACTGCGATCCGGCGTATGCCGGCTTCTTCAACCAGGGCTACGGGATGGCCAAGCAGTGGTCGCGCTACAAGCTCGACCCGGAGAAGTACAACTATCACGCCGGCCAGACCGTGAACATCATGTGGAACGTCGCCGAATCGGGCTGCGGATCGGCACCGGTGACGATCCAGAACACCGCGACCGCTTCGCTGTACATCTACACGCCGTATCAGCCGAACGCGGCCGCGCTGGCCGCCTATCCGGGCGTCGGTGACAGCTGCTCCGCGTACGGCAACCGCAACTTCTTCTACATGTTCCGCAAGTACTTCGGCACGACGGGCGGCGGCACGTCGACGTCCGCGGTGTCGGCCGTGCTGTCCACCGGAACATCGGTGACCATCCCGAACAACCAGTACGTCTCGGCGGCGCTGGCCGGCCAGACGATCACCGCGCCCAACGCGGCCGTGGCTGCCGGATTGGCTGCCGGGTTCTCTGCGCTCGGGCTGCCCTATGTGTGGGGTGGCGGCGGCTCCGGAGCCGGACCCAACAACGGTTGCGCACGCGGCGGCGGCGCCTACAACAGCTGCGGCACGACCGTCGGGTTCGACTGCTCGGGCCTGACCGCCTACGTGCTGGGCATGGCCGGCTACCAGACGCCCGGCGATTCCGGGTCTCAACGGTCGGCCGGCGCATCGATCAGTTGGTCGCAGGCACTGCCCGGCGACATCGTCGGATTCCCCGGGCATGTCGCGATCTACCTGGGCACCTTCGGCGGACGGCCCTACATCCTGGAGGCGTCATGGGTCGGCACGCCGATCCATATCGTGCCGCTGACCAGGACGGACTTCGACGATCGAGTGCACCGCTACTGGGCCGGGACAGCCATCAGCGCGCCGCGGGTCGCGGACTTCTCCGCCATCGTCAGGGGCGGTTCGGCCGGCACCTTCACCACGCTGACGGGGAGTTCGGTGTTCAGCCCGTCGACCGGAGGCGCCCGCACCTACGTGCCGAACATTCCGCGGATCCTGCCCCGGCCCGCCCCGGCCCCGGTGCCGCAGCAGCCGGCGCCACTCCCGGAAGCGCCGCCGGTCGAGCAGGCCCGCCGGCGACCCGCAGGCCCCACCACCGGTGTCGGAGCCGGCAGCCGCCGTCAGCACCACGGCGCAGCCGACTGACGCACCGGTCACCAGCACAGCGCAGACGACCAACACGACGCCGGAGCCGAGCACGTCGAACCCGGCCACCACCTCGACGGGGACGACGAGTGCGACGTCGGACGCCAGCACAACGAGCACGACGTCGGCCGCCAGCACAACGAGCCGACGTCGGCCGCCAGCACAACGACGCGACCGGCACAACGAGCGCGACCGGCACAACGAGCACGACCGGCACAACAACCACCGTGGCAACGACGACCATCGGCGCGCCGTCGTCCGGCACGAC
Source organism: uncultured Actinomycetota bacterium (assembly GCA_963695045.1). GTDB lineage: Bacteria > Actinomycetota > Actinomycetes > Mycobacteriales > Nakamurellaceae > Nakamurella. Next base: position 787,283 of record CAVOFW010000006.1, on the reverse strand, counting down.
GCCGTCCGCATCATCCACCTCGACCACCACGGTGATGCAGACGCTGATCCAGACGGCGACGGTGGCGGCCACCAGCGTGCAGACCTCGCCCCCGGCGGTTCCCGCAACCACGGCCGCGGCGGCCACCGAAACGCAGGTCGAGACGGACACCGCTGAACCGGCGACCGCGGCTGACACCGTGGCGCCGCAGGCGTCGGTCCCTGCGACCGTCGACCCGCCGGCCACTGACTCACAGCCGCCGGTCACCACGGTCAGCGCCACGCCCTGACGCCGCTTCGGCGGCGTTGCGCAATCGTGATCCGCGGTGGTGCATCCCTCGGCGCGCGCGGTCCCGTCCTGGAAGTCAGACGGCAGGCGACAGCGCCTCCCGGTATGACGCCGACCAGGGAGAACGACCATGGGTTCAGGGCAGGCTCGGGCTGCGGCGCTCTGTGCGGTCGCGGCGGCCGTGATCGTCACGCTCGCCGGCTGTACATCCGGCTCGTCGGCCAGCGGCGGTGAATCTTTGACCGCAGCGGCAGGTACCGCCGTCGGCGAGGCTGCACCGGACCTGTTCGACGGTCAAGCACCGGCGCCCACGGCCGGCTCGGTCACCGACACCGCCGGCGCCAGCACCGCCGGGGCGGGCAACGCCGAGGACAGCGCCGGCAGCAGCAAGGGCGGCGGCGTGGCCACGCGGCAACTCGCCACCGTGCCGGTCGACGGCAGCAAGGTCATCAAGGTCGCGAACCTGTCGGTCAGGCTGGTCGTTGCGCCGGTCCCGGCGACCGCAGACCCGGCCGCTGACGCCGGCGCGAACGCGACCGCCCGGTCAGCGGCGATCACCACGGCCAGCGCAAGTGTCCGGGGAATCGCGGCGGCTGCCGGAGGCTTCCAGGCGAGCGCAGACGGCGGCGGGTCGCAATTGTCGATCAGCCTGCGGGTGCCCGCCGATCAGTACGATGCCGCCGTCGACAAGCTCGTCGCCCTTGGCGAGCTGACGAACCGCACCGAAACCAGCCAGGACGTCACTGCCGATCTGGTGGATGTCGCCAGCCGGGTGGACAGCATGACGGCGAGCGTCGCGCGGGTCCGGGCGCTACTCGGGCAGGCCACGAACATCGCCGACGTCATCTCGATCGAATCCGAACTGTCCGTGCGGGAGGCGGATCTCGAGTCTCTCCAGCAGCAACAGGCGGCACTGCAGGGGCGGGTGGCGATGTCGACCATTTCGCTGGCTCTGACCGCGGAAACCGGCCAGCCGAGGGCGAGCGTGCCGGCCGAGGACGAATCGGGTTTTCTCGCCGGGATGCGAGGCGGTTGGGCAGCGTTGGTCGCGTTTGTCGGCTGGTCCGGCGGCATCCTCGGCGCGGTGCTGCCGTTCCTGCCGCTGCTGCTTCTGGTGGGGGCGCTGCTCTGGTGGTTGGCGCGCCGAGTGCGTCGGCCGGGTCGCCGCGCTGCGGCGGGCGGCGAGCCAGGAGCGGAACAGGAATCCGCCGGTGAGCCCGTCGGTGTCGGTTCGGGCTGACCTCGGGACCTCGGCGGGCCGGGCACACCGGACCCCAACCGGTGGGCTCGGCCAAGCTGCGGAACAATACCGGCCATGACCTCAACTCTGATTTTGTTGCGTCACGGCGAGAGCACCTGGAACGCGCTGAACCTGTTCACCGGCTGGGTCGATGTACCCCTGTCGGAGAAGGGCACGGCGGAGGCGATCCGCGGAGGAACCCTGCTGAAGGATGCCGGCGTGCTCCCCGACGTGCTGCACACCTCGGTGCTGCGGCGGGCCATCACCACCGCCAACCTGGCACTGGACGCGGCCGACCGGCACTGGATTCCGGTCCGCCGGACCTGGCGGTTGAACGAGCGGCATTACGGCGATCTGCAGGGCAAGGACAAGAAGTCCACCCTGCAGACCTACGGCGAGGAGCAGTTCATGCTGTGGCGCCGTTCGTACGACACGCCGCCGCCGCCGATCAGCGACACCAACGAGTTCTCCCAGGCCGACGATCCGCGGTACGCGGACCTCGGCGACACGGCGCCGAAGACCGAGTGCCTTGCCGACGTGGTGGCCCGGATGGACTCCTACCTCTACGGACCGATTTTCGACGATCTCAAGGCCGGCAAGACGGTGCTGGTCACGGCGCACGGAAACTCGCTCCGCGCGGTCGTCAAGCTGCTCGACGAGATCAGCGACGAGGGCATCGCGAAGGTCAATCTCCCCACCGGGATCCCGCTGCGGTACGAACTGGACGCCGACCTGCGTCCGGTGACCGCGGGCGGGGAGTACCTCGACCCGGACGCCGCCGCCGCTGCAATCACCGCGGTGGCGAACCAGGGCAGGTAGACAGATCGCGGCGCCCCGCCTTCCGACCAGACGTCCGGCAAGCGGCGGGGCGATGAATGCTGGGTGAACAGTGTGGCCGCGGCGGGGCATTTCGCCTGACCCGTTGGCCGACGGTGCCGCCGGGACCTGCGCGCCGACCTACCATCACGGTGTGTCGAGTGCTGGCTTTGCGGCGGCCGCCCTGGGCGGCGCGATTCTGGGGTGGCTGGTCTGCTTCCTGGCCAACCGTCGGTCCGAGCCGCAGCAGCCGCCGCAGCCCACCGGCGAACCGTCGCTCGAGCAGGAGGTGCTTCGGCTCTCGACCACCGGTTACCTGGTGATGAGTCAATCGGGTCGACCGCTGCTCAGCAACGGCCGAGCAACCGAACTCGGAGTGCTGCGGGTCGGCATCGTTGACCCGCTGATCCTGCAGGCGGCGGCCCGCGCCGCGGTCTCGGGCGAGCCGGTCGACGTCGAACTGCACCCGGTCAGCGTCACCGCGTCGCTGGCCGCACCGCGAGTCGCGCCGATCGCCGTGCTCGCCGTGGTTCGGGTCATCGACGAGGGGCGCATCCTGGTGTCCGCGACCGATGAGTCCGCGGCCTGGCGGATGGAGGCCGCGCGACGCGACTTCGTCGCCAATGTCTCGCATGAGCTGAAGACGCCGGTGGCGGCCATGGGCCTGCTCGCCGAGGCCACCGTTGACGCGGTGGAGGACCCCGAGGCGGCCCGCCGATTCGCCGGCAAGCTGCAGTCCGAGGCGATCCGGCTCGGCGCCCTGGTCAATGAGCTGATCGCGCTGTCCCGGTTGCAGGGCGCGGAGCCACTGCCGGACCTGGCGGTGGTCGAGGTCGACGGCGTCGTGCACGAGACGGTGTCCAGGGTGGGCACGGCCGCGGAAAACGCCGGGATCACGGTGACCACCGACAGGCCGTCCGGTCTGCTGGTGCGCGGCGACAGGTCGCTGTTGGTCACGGCGTTGACCAACCTGGTCGACAACGCCATCAACTATTCCGCGTCCGGAACGCAGGTCTCGATCAGCCGATCCCTGCGCGATGGCGACGTGTTGATCTCGGTCACCGACCGGGGCGTCGGCATTGCCCCGGAATTCACCGAGCGAGTTTTCGAGCGGTTCTTTCGCATCGACCCCGCGCGCTCCCGGTTGACCGGCGGTACCGGGCTCGGCCTTGCCATCGTGAAGCACGTGGCGGCGAATCACGGTGGCACGGCGACAGTATGGAGTCGGCCGGGTACCGGGTCCACGTTTACGCTTCGATTGCCGGGCATCGCGGGGGACGCGACCGCACCGGCCGTCGATGCACTTCCGGTCCTCGTCCACGCAGGCCCCAGAAACCGTCCACCGAGGAGCTCAGTGACCAAGGTATTGATCGTCGAGGACGAAGAGTCGATGGCGGACCCGCTCGCCTTCCTGTTGCGTCGAGAGGGTTTCAGCACCGAGATCGCCAGTAACGGACCCGATGCGCTGGCCGAATTCGACCGGAATGGCGCGGACATCGTGCTGCTCGACGTGATGCTGCCCGGAATGAGCGGCACCGAAGTGTGCAAGCAATTGCGCACCAGGGGGGCCGTGCCAGTGATCATGGTCACCGCCCGGGACAGCGAAATCGACAAGGTCGTCGGCCTGGAACTCGGCGCCGACGACTACATCACCAAGCCCTATTCGACCCGCGAGTTGGTCGCCAGGATCAGGGCGGTGCTGCGCCGCGGCACCGATGCCGAGGACGCCGCCTCTCCGATCCTGCAGGCCGGCCCGGTGCGGATGGATGTCGATCGGCATGTGGTGAACGTGCATGGACAGCAGACCTCCTTGCCGCTCAAGGAATTCGACCTTCTCGAGTATTTGATTCGGAACGCCGGCCGGGTGCTCACCAGGGGTCAGTTGATCGACCGGGTGTGGGGTTCGGATTATGTCGGAGACACCAAGACCCTTGACGTCCACGTGAAACGGTTGCGCGCAAAGATCGAGCCAGACCCGGCCGCGCCCCGGTACCTGATCACCGTGCGGGGGCTCGGATACAAGTTGGAGGCATAGCCCTCACCGTGCGCGCACGCAGTTCCGTGGGTGGCGCCGGTAGCGTGGGAACCCGGCACCGAGCTCGTGAACGACCGCGGAAGGGGTATGCCTGTGGAAGGAAATCGGAAGGCGCCGAATTCGGTGCCCGATCGATGACGACGACCGGCCCGGCAGCGCACCATCCGGTCATTCGAATTCCGCCCATCAAGGTCGGCATGTCCACCGCTGCCGTCTATCCGGAGGGCACCGCCGCGGCCTTCGCTACGGCGGTCGATCTCGGCTATGACGGCGTCGAGGTGATGGTGCAGACCGAGGCATTGAGCCAGGATGCCGACTTGTTGTCGGATCTGATCGATGAGTATCAGATTCCGGTACTTTCCGTGCATTCCCCATGTCTCCTGGTCACCGCGCGGGTCTGGTCGACCGACCCACTGGTCAAGCTCGCGCGAAGCGTGGACATGGCGGAACGTCTGGGCGCGCAGACAGTTGTCGTGCATCCGCCATTCCTGTGGCAGCGGGCGGCGGCTGCTATCTTCGCTCCGTCGATTGCCGAACTCCAGGACCGCACGGAAGTACGCATTGCCGTGGAGAACATGTTCCCGGTGAAGGTTCGCGGAGCCGTGGTCAATAGCTATCGACCGCATTGGAATCCCGTGGCCGCCGGCCATCGATGGTTCACCCTGGACCTCTCGCACACGGCGACCTCCGGCACGGACGCGCTGGAACTCGCCGATCTGATGGGTAACCGACTGGCGCACTTGCATCTCGCCGACGGGTCGGGGTCGGCCAAAGACGAGCACCTCGTTCCCGGACGAGGCGGCCAGCCCTGTTCGGAGATTCTGGAGTTGTTGTCCCGCAACGGTTATCATGGATCAGTGGTAGTGGAGATATCCACCCGTGGGGTTGATCGCGACGAACGTGAAGGCGACCTGGCCGAAGCTTTGTCCTTTGCCCGGTTACACCTGGCCGCGGCGGTCTGACCGGGCCAGCGGAAAAGGAAAAGTTTTTCGGCTATTCTTGGTCGTAGCGGAGTACCTTCCTGCGCGCGAGGGGCTACCCTGAGTTCGCGCCGGATCTGCCTCCGCTAACCGGCAGATCGGACCCACCCGAGTCACGCTCGACCCCGTCAGGTGTTCTGTGTCGCAGGACATCCCCATTGGGGACGGCCATCGGAGCGGCCCGATCGATGCCCGCTCCCGAACGGCATTGACCAGGCTGCTCCACACCACCAGAAAGGCACAGCGAACATGGCCCAGCAAACGACCGTCGCCCTGATCGACGACATCGACGGAGGAAAGGCCGCCGAGACCGTCTCCTTCGGACTGGACGGCAGCATCTACGAGATTGACCTCAGCAAGAAGAACGCGACGGCGCTGCGCAAGGCCCTCGGTGAATTCACCGCATCCGCGCGCAAGGTCCGCGCCGGGAAGACCGCGGCGAAGGTTGCCCGCGCCGCCACCACAGCGGCGCCGACCCGGGTCGATGCCCGGGCTGTGCGGGAATGGGCGCAGGAGCAGGGTATTGCGGTCTCGGCTCGCGGCCGGGTGCCCTCCGACGTGGTGGAGAAGTACCAGGCCGCCGTCGGCTGAGCATTGCCGCCCAGATCAAGGGGACAAAGAGGACTGTAGCCGCCTCTTTGTCCCCTTTTTTGATTGCATGCGCAACCAGTTGGAACATCTATCAAGTTAGTGGTGTAGTAAAACAGGACCGGACAAAGCCGACTTTGCCGGGGAGAACAACGCAGGTATTTGTTCGACAGTCAGACCTCGCCCAGAAATGCCGCGTCGGTTGGTCCTGTGCTCCGCAGTCCGCATTTCCCCGCTGTTTCCGGCGCCCGATCGGGCGGTTGGCCGGTGGGCGCGGCCGGATCGGCAATGCACTCCTTGGAGCGAACCGGCCGGTTGACCGGTGACCCGGCCCGTACCATCGTCGGGTGAGCCTGCACCTCTACGACACCGCCACCCGGTCTGTTCGGCCGTTCGAGCCGCTGCGACCCGGCGTGGTTTCGCTGTACAACTGCGGCGCGACAGTGCAGTGGCATCCGCACATCGGGCACCTGCGGGGCGCCGGGGTCGTCTACGACGTGCTCCGCAGGTGGCTGGAGTTCAGCGGTTACGAGGTGCTGCACGTCCGCAACGTCACCGACATCGACGACAAGATCCTGACCAAGGCCGCGGAGGCGGGGCGGCCGTGGTGGGAATGGGCGACCACCCACGAACGCAGCTTCTATGACGCCTATGACGCCCTCGGTTGTCTACGGCCGTCCATCGAGCCACGGGCAACGGGCCATATTCCGCAGATTGTCGAGATGATCTCCGAATTGATCGACCGCGGTCACGCGTACGCGGCCGCGGGCGACGTGTACTTCGCGGTTCGCACCCAGCCGGACTACGGATTCCTCTCCGGCCAACGCATCGACGAAATGGTGCAGGGTGAAACCGAGGCCGGCGGAAAGCGGGACCCGGCCGATTTCACCATGTGGAAGGCCGCGAAACCGGGTGAGCCGTCCTGGCCATCACCCTGGGGGCCGGGCCGGCCCGGCTGGCATATCGAGTGCTCGGCGATGGCCCGCGCCTACCTCGGCCGGGATTTCGACATCCATGGCGGTGGACTGGATCTGATTTTTCCGCACCACGAGAACGAGGCCGCGCAATCGCACGGCGCCGGCGACGGATTCGCCAGGTACTGGATGCATTCCCACTGGGTGACCATGTCCGGCGAGAAGATGTCGAAGTCCCTCGGCAACATCCTGTCCGTGCCGGCGATCACCGAGCACACCAGGCCGATCGCGCTGCGCTACTACCTGATCAGCGTGCATTACCGGTCGTCCATCGAATACTCACGAGAGGCGCTGGACGACGCATCGAAGGCATTCGAACGAATCGAGTCGTTCCTGCACCGGGTCGCCGATCGATCTGCCGACGGCGGTGTGCCGATCGGCAGCATGCCGGACGCCTTTACGCTCGGCCATGGACGACGACCTGGGTGTTGGACGGGCGTTGGCCGTCATCCACGAACGAGTGCGCGCCGGGAACGCCGCGCTGGCCGATGCAAACCACACGGCGGCAACCGAGATCGCGTCCGCGGTGCGGGCCATGGTGCGGGTGCTGGGACTGGATCCCTGGGCGGCGCCGTGGGCCGACACCGGTGAGGACCGGCGTTTGGTCGATGCGACCGGGAAATTGATCGACGCGTTGCTGGTGGAACGGGCCAAGTTGCGGGCCGAACGGGACTTCGCGGGGGCGGATGCCATTCGGGTGCGGTTGGCCGAGGCCGGATTCGCCATCGAGGACACCAAGGACGGGCCGATCTGGTCGGTGGCCGGTCGACCGACGGGTGGTTCCGGGAGCGCTCGGCACTGACCGGGCGTTCCGGTCGGGTGTGACGTCATACAGCATGAAGGCGGAGGCAGGATGGCCGGCAATTCCCAGCGGCGGGGCGCAATGCGCAAGCCGGGTACCAAGAAGGGTGCGGTCGTCGGGTCGGGTGGGCAGTCCCGACGCGCCGTCAAGGGGCGCGGTCCGACCCCGCCCGCGGAGGCGCGCAAGGGGCATCCCGCGGCGCGCCGGGCGGCCGCGGCCGCGAAACGCGACGACAAGGGTGGCCCTCCTGGGCGCGCGCCGGCCAGGGGGAAGGCCGAGCTGCCGGAGACGGTGGTCGGGCGCAACCCGGTGGTGGAGGCGCTGCGCGCCGGGGTGCCGGCGACCGCGCTGTACGTGGCGGCCGGACTCGCGCATCGACGAACGGGTCACCGAGGCCCTCGCCGGAGCGGGGGATCGGGGGCTCTCGGTGCTCGAGGTCTCCCGGCCGGAACTGGATCGGATGACCGGCAACGCGATTCACCAGGGCCTGGCCCTGGTGGTGCCGCCCTACCAGTACGCCCACCCGGAGGATCTGCTGGCCCGCGCCAAGGATTCCGGCCGCGCACCGTTGATCGTTGCGGTGGACGGGGTGACGGACCCGCGGAACCTCGGCGCCATCGTCCGGTCGGCGGCCGCGTTCGGTGCGCACGGCGTCGTGGTGCCTGAACGCCGCAGCGCCGGCATGACGGCGTCGGCCTGGCGAACGTCGGCCGGCACCGCCGCCCGGATCAGGGTGGCCCGCTGCACCAACCTGGTGCGCACGCTCAAGGACTACGCCGCCAAGGGGCTGATGATCGCGGGCCTGGACGCCGACGGCACCACCAACACCGACGACTTCGAACTGGCCACGTCGCCGCTGGTGATCGTGGTCGGCTCCGAGGGGCGCGGCCTGGCCAGGCTGACATTGACGGTCTGCGACGTCACGGTGTCCATCCCGATGGCGCGCACCGTCGAGTCGCTCAACGCATCGGTCGCGGCCGGGGTGGTGCTGGCCGAGGTGGCCCGCCGGCGCCGGATCGAGGCCGGCGGGTAGGCGCTACTGGACGAACAAGCGGTCGCAATCCAACCGCCCTGCCGCCTGTTGTGAGCTACCATGCTGAGAGCGATTATCAACTTCAGCAGGCCAGCGAGGAGGCGGGTATGAGAATCGTTGTTAACAGGGCGGTTCTGGCGGGGCTGATCATCTCTGCCGCGCTGACCGTCTCGGCCTGCGGTTCGACCGCATCGGGCGGCGCGCCGTCCTCCGCTGGGGCGGCCGGGACGCAGTCGGCAATCCCGGTGGTGACCTCCACCAACGTGTGGGGCGACATCGCCCGGCAGGTGGGCGGCGACCAGGTGGCCGTCACCTCGTTGATCGTCGACCCGGCGGCCGACCCGCACTCCTTCGAGCCCAATGCGCAGGCCCAGCTAGCGCTGTCCAAGGCGGCGTTGGTGGTCGAGAACGGCGGCGGCTACGACGACTTCATGAAGACCCTGATCGACGCGGCCGGGGTGACCGCGCCGGTGATCACCGCGGTCGACCTGTTCGGCGCGGACGCCGACGGGGCGGCGCCATCCGGATCGGCCGGCCAGGGCCCGTCCAATGAACACGTCTGGTACGACTTCCCGACGGTCGACGCGGTGGCGACCAAGATCGCCGGCGAACTCACCACCATTGCGCCCGCGCAGGCCGCGTTCTTCCAGGCCAACCTCTCGGCCTTCACCGACAAGCTGGCCGGGCTGACCAGCAAGCTCGGCGCCATCAAGGCGGCCCACGACGGCGCCCCGGTGGCGATCACCGAACCGGTGCCGCTATACCTCACGCAGGCCGCGGGTTTGGTCAACAAGACGCCACCGGCGTTCAGTGCGGCGATCGAGGAAGGCACCGACGTCCCTCCGACCGTGCTCTCGGACACCCTGGCCTTGTTCACCGGGCGACAGGTCGTCGGCCTCGTCTACAACGAACAGACGTCCTCGCCGGAGACCGAGAAGCTGCTGGCCGCGGCCAAGGACAACGCCATTCCGACCGTCGGGGTCACCGAGACCCTGCCCGCGGGTGCTGACTACCTCAGCTGGATGGACGCGAACATCACGGCGCTGAAAGCAGCACTGGGATGAACAGCGCCCGAGTCAGCAACGAGAGCGGCGCTGCCGCGTTGACCGGCGGGCGAACGACCGGCGGCAAGACGACCGGTCGCCAGACCCTGGCGGGCGAACCGGCGACCGCCGCGGTGCGCACCTCGGACGCCGCCCTTGCCTATGGGGATCGGGTGCTCTGGGAGGGGCTGAACCTGGACATCGCGCCCGGCCAGTTCGTCGCGATCCTCGGCTCCAACGGGTCGGGCAAGACCAGCCTGCTCAAGGTGCTGCTCGGCGAGCAGCCGCTGACCAGCGGTCGGGCCTGGATCGGCGGGGAACCGGTGCGGCGCGGCAGCACCGCGGTCGGGTATGTCCCGCAGAAGATCGCGATCGACGATGGCACCATGCTCAAGGCGCGTGATCTCGTCCGAATGGGGCTCGACGGGCATCGCTGGGGGTTCGGATTCGGGTCACCGGCATCCCGGCGGGCGGTCCGGGCCGGCATCGACAACCTGCTGGCCTCGGTCGGCGCGGCCGGCTTCGGCGACGCGCCGGTGTCCATGCTGTCCGGCGGCGAGTTGCAACGGGTGCGGGTCGCCGCGGCGTTGGCCTCGAACCCCTCGATCCTGCTCTGCGACGAGCCACTGGCGGCGCTGGACCTGCGGCACCAGCAGGAGGTGGCCGCGCTGCTGGATCGCCGACGCCGCGAACACGGCACCGCGGTGCTGTTCGTCACCCACGACATCAACGCCGTACTGGACTACGTCGACCAGGTGCTCTACCTGGCCGCGGGTCAGTTCCGGCTCGGGCCGCCGTCGGAGGTGCTGACCTCGGCGGGTCTGTCCGAGCTCTACGGCGCCCCGGTCGATGTGTTACGCGCCCAGGGCCGGCTGATCGTCGTCGCGTCCACCGATCCCAGCGCGGGGCACCACCTGTCCGATGACGACAACTGCGTCGTCGACCACCGGCAGCCGGACTTTCGCAATGGAGTCGGCCGGTGAGCGCGGTCTGGGACAAGATGTTCAACTTCGAGAACTACGGCGAACTCCTCGCGCTGCTGCAGAACTCGATCATCGCGGGCGCGCTGCTCGGGTTGATCGGCGGCCTGATCGGTGTCTTCGTGATGATGCGCGACCTGACCTTCGCGGTGCACGGGATCAGCGAGCTGTCCTTCGCCGGGGCGTCGTTCGCGCTGCTGGTGGGGTTCAACGTGGTGGTCGGGTCGATCCTCGGGTCACTGGTGGCGGCCCTGGTGATCGGCGTGCTCGGCGTGCGCGCCAGGGAGCGGTCGTCGATCATCGGCGTGCTGATGCCGTTCGGGCTCGGGCTCGGGGTGCTGTTCCTCGCGCTCTATCCGGGTCGGGCGGCGAACAAGTTCGGCCTGCTGACCGGACAGATCGTCGCGGTCGACGATCCGCAGCTGTACTGGATGATCGGGGTGACGATCGTGGTCACCGTCGCGCTGGCCATCTTGTGGCGGCCGCTGATGTTCGCCACCGTCGACCCAGAGATCGCCGCGGCGCGCGGGGTGCCGGTGCGCGCCCTCTCGCCAATTTTCATGATCATTTTGGGCCTGACGGTGGCGATGGCGGTGCAGGTGGTCGGCGCCCTGCTGGTGCTCGCGCTGCTGGTCACCCCGGCCGCCGCGGCCATGCGGGTGACGGCTTCCGCGCTCTGGGTACCGGTGCTGTCGGTCTTGTTCGGCACCATCTCGATGGTCGGCGGGATCCTGGTGGCGCTCGGCGGCAGCCTGCCGATCAGTCCCTACGTGACGACTATTTCGTTCGGCATCTACGTGGTCTGCCGGATCATCGGCGGCCGCCGCGTGCGGCGCGGCTGGGCGCCGCGGGCCGTCGCGCGGGTGTCGCGGGACCCGGAGACCTCTGCGGTCTGAATTTCTGTTGCGGGTCGCCGCCACAATTGCGACATGAGCAAGCTGGAGAGCGCCGTCATCGTTGCGGTGCCGGAGGCGGAGCGCGCGGTTTCCTCGTGGCGTGCGCGGCTTGATCCGGCGGCCGGATGGGGCGTGCCCGCTCACGTCACCGTGCTGTACCCGTTCCTGCCGCCCGCCGAAATCGACGGCGCCGTGCTGGAGCAACTGGCCGCCGCCGTCGCCGGGGTGCCCGCCTTCGATTGCACCCTGGCTCGGGTGTCCTGGTTCGGCGCCGCAGTGGTGTGGCTGGACCCCGACCCGGCTGAGCCGTTCCGCGAGCTGACCGCACGAGTCTGGCGGGGCTTTCCGCAGTGCCCGCCCTACGGCGGCCAGCATGACGACCTGATTCCGCACCTGACGGTCGGTGACGGCGCCCCGCTTTCCGACATGCGGGACGCCGAAGGGTCGGTGCAGGCCCTGCTGCCGATTCGTGCCCGAGTGACGCTGGCCCGGTTGATCTGCGGGTCGATGGAGCCGAACTCCTGGCAGACAGTGCAGGATCTTCCCCTCGGTCCGGCCGATGTCTGAAGAACCGACGGCGCCCACGGCCTGGGATCCGGCGACTCCCGGGCTCATGACGCTGCCCTCCGGGCGGATGCTGCGCGGCCGCGGCCTGCGTCGCCCGCCGGTGACCGGTCCCGACCCCGACTTCGCCGTCTACCTGCTCGGCGACGAGCCGTCCCCGTTCGCCTGGGAGGTGCGCTGGGTCCGTTGGCGGGACTTCGGGCTTCCTGCGGACCGCCGCGATGCCGCACGGGCGTTCCAGGAGGCGTGGCAGCGCGCAGCTGCTCAGCGAGTGGAGATCGCCTGCGAGGGCGGCCGGGGCAGGACCGGCACGGCCCTGGCCTGCATTGCGGTACTGGACGGCGTGCCGGCCCGGGATGCGGTGGCCTATGTCCGGCAGCACTACCACCCGGACGCGGTGGAGACGCCCCGGCAGCGCCGGTTCGTCGGCCGATTCGAGCCCACCGATCCTGCTCACTGAGCAGCTGCCTGTGATTACCGAGTGTTCACATAAAAGTCAGCATTCGGGCCGCTTGTTACTCAACCGCAGCAATCTGCAGCCGCCGATTACTCCAGGTGGGCGTACGATCCTCCGCGGTGGCCGCCGTCGTCACCTGTTTGCAGGCGCGATGCCGAGGGAGCGCGAGGCAGATGACCCTTTCCGCAGAACCGGAAACGCCAGGCACGGTCGACAGCAAGGGCCTCAAACCTGGTGCGCTGGGCTTGCTGAGCAGCGTGGTGGTGGGGATGGCCTCCACCGCGCCGGCCTACTCGCTGGCCGCGAGCCTTGGCCTGGTCGTCGCAACGGGAGCGGGTCTGAAGGCGCCGGCGATCATGCTGCTGGCGTTCATCCCGATGTACTTCATCGCGGTCGCCTACAAGGAGCTCAACGAAGCGGAGCCGGACTGCGGGACGACGTTCACCTGGGCGACCAGGGCATTCGGCCCCATCGTCGGATGGATGGGCGGCTGGGGCATCATCGCCGCCGACGTGATCGTGATGGCGAACCTGGCGCAGATCGCCGGTTCGTACTCCTATCAGTTGGCAGACCAACTGGGCCTGTCCAACGACCTGTCGACCGACACCTTCTGGTCGTTGGTCGCGGGGCTGGTGTGGATCGCGATCATGACCTACATCTGCTATCGCGGCATCGAGATCTCCGCCAGACTGCAGTACGCCCTGCTGTCCATCGAGGTCCTGACGCTGTTCATCTTCGCCGCGGTGGCCTTGGTAAAGGTGTACAGCGGCAACGGGACCGAGGGCTCCGTCACCCCACAGCTGTCCTGGCTGTGGCCGGGCGGGTTGCCCATTTCGGTGATCGCCCCGGCCGTGCTGGCGGCCGTGTTCATCTACTGGGGCTGGGACACCGCCGTGTCGGTGAACGAGGAGTCCGACGACCCCGGGCGCACCCCCGGCCGCGCGGCGGTGATCTCCACCATCCTGCTGTTGGTCACCTACGTCCTTGTCTCCACCGCCGCCGTCGCCTTCGCCGGGGTCGGGGAGGACGGCATCGGGTTGGGCAACATCGACAACGCCGCGGACGTGTTCAACGCGATCGGCTCGACGTTGTACGGCGACAGCGCACTCGGCAAGGCCGGCTTGGACCTGTTGGCCATCTCGATCCTGACCTCCGCCGCCGCGTCGACCCAGACCACCATCCTGCCGACCGCCAGGACGGCGTTGTCGATGGCCGTGTACCGCGCGATCCCGGTGAAGTTCGCCAAGATCCATCCCAAGTTCCTCACCCCGAGCTGGTCGACCATCGGGATGGGTCTGGTGTCCGCCGCGTTCTTCCTGCTGATGACCTGGATCAGCACGAACATCCTGTTCGCGCTGATCGGGGCGATCGGCCTGCAGATCGCCTTCTACTACGGGCTGACCGGCTTCGCGTGCGTCTGGTTCTACCGCCGGACGCTGACCACGTCGATACGGCACTTCTTCATGCGCGGGGTGCTGCCACTCGCCGGTGGGATATTCCTGTTCGTCATGTTCGTCTACGCCACCGGCGTCTACGGCAACGTCGACAACCTCACGGACGACGACGGTAACAACGTGACGATCTTCGGGATCGGCGCGGTCGCGGTGGTCGGCATCGGCACGCTGCTGCTCGGTCTGGTTCTGCTGGCCGTGCAGTGGGTCGTCTCCCCCGATTACTTCCGTGGCAAGACGTTGCCCAGGCGCAGCCACGGCGACCTGCTGCTGGTCGGCGAGGTTCCGATCGGGGTGGAGCCGATCGCGCTGCCCGACTCCCGCGAGGACCTGATCATCGCGCCGGATCTGTCCAACCTGCCACCAGGGCGCACAGCCGTCGACCCGGCAACCGGCGAGAGGTTCGAGAAGCCCCCGCAATAAACCCCAGCGGTCGCGCACGGTTCAAAAGGGAACCTGCTGTGCGAGCAGGCCGTCACCGGGGACCCGGCCGGACAGCACCCGGCAAAAGTCGACTGCGTCCAACGCCAGTGTCGATCCGCCACCGCCGGACGACCAACGGCCGCCGGCCGGACCGGTCAGCGTGAGGTCGTAGGGCAGCCGGTGTGTGTTCGCCCATTCGCCGACGACGTCGGCGACCAGTCGGCCGTCGTGGTCGGCGGTGAGGTCGAGCGGCCGGCCGGTCGCGTACGCGATGTCGATGCGGTGCATCCAGGCGTCCCGGGTGTAGATGCGGTCCATCAGATAGCCAACCGACCGCACCCCCAGCGGCGGACCGAATGGAACGCGCAGGGCCCGGACGAATGCGGGGATGCGTCTTCGGGCCCGGATACCGCGCCCACCCGCGGACGCGAGGTCGGCCATCAACCGCGCCGGGGACAGATCAGCGCGCTCGCGAACCTGAACGTCGTTCATTCCATCGACTCCCGGACGTATCGCCCGGCCCCGCCTGAATTGCCGCCACATCTCCCGCAGACTCGCCGTCGACTCGGCGGCGCCGACCAGGTGGGCGACCACCTGCCGGACATCCCATTCGTCGCAGTCGGTCGGCAGGTGCCACTCCCGGTCCGTCAACGACTCGAGGAGCGGGGCCAGCAGCAGGTACTCCCGCTCCGCGGCCGACATCCAGTCGTCGTGGGTGGCAGGCGGCGTCGGCACCGTCCGCACGGCGTCGGCACCTGGGTCGTGGTCGGTCGCGTCGTGGTCGATCGCGTCGTGGTGAGTCACTGGTGCCCTCCGGATGCCTGATCCATCGTTTTCCTAATGCCATTAGGTATAGTCTCCGGGTGACGTGTGGTCAAGGGGTTTACCTAATTGCCTTAGGAGATCTTGCAGGGGAGGTGACGACCGATGAGTGACGGTCGCGCGGAGCGGCACCTCGCCACCCGCCGCCGGATCGTGGACGTGGCCTGGACGCTGGCCCGCGATCGCGGCCTGGCCGGTCTGGCGTTGCGGGATGTCGCCGACGTCGTCGGGATGCGAACGCCGTCGCTGTATGTGTACTTCGACAGCAAGAACGCGGTGTACGACGCCATGTTTGCCGACGGCTACCGCGCCCTGTTGGACAGGATCGACGAGACGTCCACCGCGGGTGAGCCCGCCGATGTACTCCGCCGGGCCGCGCACCTGTTCTTCGACTTCGCGGTCGCGGACCCGGCGCGCTACCAGTTGCTCTTCTTGCGGACCATCCCCGGGTTCGTGCCCACCGAGGAGTCCTATCTCCTCGCACAGGCGGTGATCGCGAGGCTCGGCGAGGTGCTCATGGCGGCCGGTGCGGGTTCCCGCCAGGAGATCGATCTGTGGACCGCGATGTTCACCGGGCTGGCCAGCCAGCAGATCAGCAACGACCCAGGTGGAGACCGCTGGGAGGGACTCATCGATCACGCCGTCGACGTGCTGATGCAGGCCTCCGACCGGCCCTGAGTCACGACAGTCTTGGGGCACCCCCGCATCAGGCCCACCCTCGAGCCGCTCCTGAACCGGGACAGCCCACGGGGCGGCCCGGGTGTCCCGGACCGCCCCGCGGTGGTTCTGGATGTGCGCGTTACTTGTCGAGATTGAGCCCGGCCGGGATCGCGTGCGACACGATCGGTGAGGAGTCGGCGGCGACGGCCTTGGAGGACTTCAGCCGTTCGCCGGTGTTCGGGTCGAACAGATGCAGGTGCTCGTTGTCGGTGACCGTGACCTGCACGGTGGAGCCGGCCTGCGGGTGGATCCGGGCGTCGGTGCGGATGACCATCCGGCCGCCGTCCGGGGTGTGGCCGTGCACGAACGAGTCGGCGCCCAGTTCCTCGACGAGGTCGATCGTGACCGGAAGACCAGCGGTGCCCAGGGTGAGGTTCTCCGGGCGGACGCCGAACACGACCTCCTTGAGGCCCTTGCTGCCGCACTCGGAGAGCATCTCGCGAGGCAGCTGAACGACCGCCGAGCCGAGCTTGACGCCCTCGCTGGTCAGCGGCAGGGTCACCAGGTTCATCGACGGCGAGCCCATGAAGCCGGCGACGAAGACGTTGTTCGGCTTGTCGTACAGGGTCCGCGGGGTGTCGCACTGCTGCAGGATGCCGTCCTTGAGCACGGCGACCCGGTGACCCATGGTCATGGCCTCGACCTGGTCGTGGGTGACGTAGACGGTGGTGGTGCCGAGCCGGGCCTGCAGTTCGGCGATGTTCGCGCGGGTCTCCACCCGGAGCTTGGCGTCCAGGTTGGACAGCGGCTCGTCCATCAGGAAGACGGAGGGCTCGCGGACGATGGCGCGGCCCATCGCGACGCGCTGCCGCTGGCCGCCGGAGAGCGCCTTGGGCTTGCGGTCGAGGTACTTCTCCAGGTCGAGCAGCCCGGCGGCCTCGCGGACCTTGCTGGCGATCTCGGTCTTGTTGACGCCGCGCAGCTTGAGCGCGAAGCCCATGTTCTCCGCGACCGTCATGTGCGGGTACAGGGCGTAGGACTGGAAGACCATCGCGATGTCGCGGTTCTTCGGCGGCACGTTGGTGACGTCCCGTCCGCCGATGATGATCCGGCCCTCGTTGATGTCTTCCAGGCCGGCCAGCATGCGCAGCGCGGTGGACTTGCCGGAGCCCGACGGGCCGACCAGGACAAGGAACTCCCCGTCCGGAATGTCCAGGTTCAGGGTGTCAACGGCGCGGACCGGGGGGCTGCCCGGGTACACCCGGGAGGCTCCGTCGTATTTGACGTCGGCCATGAGTCACGTCCTTTCGGTGGCCCGCAAGATGCCAGGCCGGTCTTTGGTGAGGTGGTTGAGAAGAACGATAGGGGAGGGCGCCGGGTCGGCGCAAGGGTTCGGGAAAACGTTTTCCCGAGTTTCTTGGCGGCGATCGGCGGCCGGTGTGCCGCGTGGCCGGTCCTCGGTGCGGGCCGCAGCGTGTCGTTTGTTTCCACAACATTCGGCCAGTGATCACCCGTTGGTTCGCTCGGTGATGCACAGCCGTTACCGTGTCAAAGGTGGATCGACCCCCCCGGACGCGACCGCCGGCAACGCTGGCGTCGTTGGCCGCAGAGCTGGGCATCTCCCGCACAACGGTCTCCAACGCCTACAACAGACCCGACCAGCTGTCCCCGCAGTTGCGGTCCAGGGTCATGGAGGCGGCCCGCCGGATGGGCTACCCCGGCCCGGATCCCGTCGCGCGTTCGCTGCGTACCCGCAAGGCCGGCGCCGTCGGACTGCTGCTGACCGAGCAGGTGTCGTACGCCTTCCGGGACCCGGGGGCGGTGGCGTTCCTCGAAGGCCTGACCCTGGAGTGTGACGAGGCGAGGGTTGGGCTACTGCTCGTGCCGGCCCGGCCGGATTCCGAGGACGTGATGGGCGTCGCCGGCGCAGCGGTCGACGGGTTCGTCGTCTACTCCATGCCGGACGACGATCCGCACCTGGCGGCGGCACTGGCCCGTCCGGTGCCGTCGGTGATCTGCGATCAGCCGAGCATCCCGGGCGCCGACCTGGTCGGCATCGACGACTCGGCGGCGATCAAAGGTGTCGCCGACCATCTGCTGGCGCTGGGGCACCGACGGATCGGCGTCATCTGCATGCGGCTCGGGCGGGCCAGGCTGGACGGTTCGGTCAGCATCGACCGGCAGAACTCCGCGCACTATCACGTGCAGCGCAACCGGCTGATGGGCCTGCGGGAGGCGTTCACCGCGGCCGGTGTCGCCTGGGACCGCATCCCGGTGGTCGAACGGTTCGAGCACTCGGTGGCCGCCGGAGCATCGGCGGCGGCCGAGGTGCTGGCGCTTGACCCGGGCATCACCGCGCTGGTCGCGACGTCGGACGTACTCGCGCTGGGCGCGATCGACGAGCTGACCAGACGCCGGCAACGGGTCCCCGAGGATGTGTCGGTCACCGGCTTCGACGGGGTACGGGCGGCCATCGACGCCAAGCTGACGACCGTCGTGCAGCCGGTGGTGGAGAAGGGCCGGCAGGCCGGCCGGATGCTGCTCAATCCGGCGCGCAAGACCCAGGGCCGGCGCATCGTGCTGCCCACCACGTTTCTGAATGGCAGTACCACGGCGCCACCGAGGGTCTGAGGTCGCTTCGGTGATATTCGGGCGCGCCCGGCCGAAACACTTTGCTACCGTTCCGCCATGCAACACGCAGCGCTCACGTCGACGCCGGAAATACCTCCCGGCGCGCTGACAGCTGTCACACCCAAGCCCCGGGCGAGTGCCCGGGGCTTTCTCATGTGGTCACTCGCTCCCCTTATCGCGAGGAGACCACCATGCCCGACCACCGCAAGCTCGGCCGCGAACTCGGCCTGTTCGACACCGATCCGCTGATCGGTGCCGGATTGCCGTACTGGTTGCCCGACGGCGCCGCCGTCCGGCACGCCCTCGAGGAGTACATCAGGGAAGTGGAACACCGCGCCGGCTACCGGCACGTTTACTCGCCCGTGCTGGCCAAACCGGAACTGTACGAACTCTCCGGGCACTGCGCCCACTACGCCGAGAACATGTACCCACCCATGGATCTCGGCGGCGAACAGCTGGTGCTGCGGCCGGTGCTGTGCCCGCATCACGCGCTGATCTACCGCTCCCGCCCGCACAGTTACCGGGACCTGCCGCTGCGGATCGCCGAACTGGGCGGCATGTTCCGCTCCGAGCTGTCCGGGGTGCTCGGCGGGCTGACCAGGGTGCGAGCCATCCAACTGAACGACGCGCACATCTTCTGTACTCCGGACCAGGTCGGCGGCGAGGCGCGGGCGGCCCTCGAGCTGATCCGCGGGCGCCTACGACGCGCTCGGGATCTCTCCGAGCAGCTACCGGCTGTCCCTGCCCGGGGCGGGCGGGAAATACGTGGCAAAGCCCGACATGTGGCGGCGGGCCGGCGCCATGTTGCGGGACGTGCTGGAGGCGTCGGGCCTGGGCTATGACGCTGTCGAAGGGGAGGCCGCGTTCTACGGTCCGAAGATCGATGTGCAGGTCACCGACAGCGCCGGCCGGGAGGCCACCTTGTCCACCGTGCAGGTCGACTTCCACCAGCCGGGCCAGTTCGATCTGCAGTACATCGGCCCGGACGGCGTCAAACACCGACCGGTGATGGTGCATCGCAGCATCATCGGCAGCGTCGAGCGGGCCGTCGCGCAGCTCATCGAGGTGCATGGCGGTGCCTTTCCGGCCTGGCTGGCGCCGACCGCGCTGGTCGTGTTGCCCATCTCCGACGCCCAGGTCCAGCAGGCCCACCGGCTGCTGCGGCAGGCGACCGAACGGGGGCTGCGGGCCGAGATCGCCGGCCCGGAGCAGGGCAGCCTGGGGGCCCGCATTCGCGCCCACCGGCTGGTGCCGTACCAGGCGGTGATCGGCGCCGCGGAGGCCGTCGCCGACGAGGTTGCGCTGCGGCTGCGCGATGGCCGTCGGCTGCCTGCGCTGAGCGCCGCCGAGGCGCTGACCCGGATCGGCGCCGTGATCGACGGTCACCGCGCCGACCTATGGGACGACCGCGGATAACGCGTCGGGCCCGTCCTGGCGCACCGCACGTTCAGCGGAACCGCCGATGCTGCGGCTGAGCCGGTGTCCGGTGAGCCGCCGCAGCGGGATCGCCAGGGTCGCCGGGCCCACGGTCGCCGGGTTGGCGACGAGTTGGTAGGGCCTGCCGATGCCCAGCACCGTCCAGCCGATGCCCGTGACGCTGTCGAACTGGTCGGCCTGGAAGGCGACGACGTCACCGGTCGTGCCGGCCAGGCTGCTGCCGGTCTCGGTTTGGAAGATCACTTCCTGCCCGTCGAGCACGTAGCTGATCGGGTACACCGCCGGCATCGCGGAGTCGGTGCCCACCACCCGGCCGAACCCGCCGCCGGCCAGCAGGTCAAGGCATTGCTCGCGGTCGAGCTCACCGCGGCTGGTGAGGACCGCGGGGTCATCGACGCTGATGACGTGTGTCATTTCGATCCCCCTAGGCCTGCCGGTTACGCGGCAGGTACCACCACGATGCGCCCCGGCATCGGCCTCGGGTAGGGCAGTTGGTCCCGTCAGTGACCCGACCGGCAGCCCACCGCTTCCCAGCGCAGCTGGGTGCCGGTCGGCTCACGGCCGGTGATGGTCAGCGAGCCGTCATGCCGTTCCGCCCGGCGCCGGAGGTTGGCCAGGCCGCTGCGCCTGGTCGCCGCGCCCATGCCCCGCCCGTCGTCGCGGACGTCGACGGTGATCCGGTCGCCGCTCACCGTGACGTCGACGTCGACCGAACCGGCGCCGGCGTGCCGGGCGACGTTGCTCAACGCCTCGTGCACGACGGCCACCAGATCGGCGGCCACCTCCTCGGACACCCGGATCTTGGTCAGATCGGCAATGCGCACCGCGGGTTCGAATCCAAGGGCAAGGTCCGCGACCGCGTCCAGCAGCCGGCCCCGGACCCCGATCGAGGCCTGGTTGGGTTCCTGCTGCAGCTCGAAAATGGACGTGCGGATCCGCCGGATGGTGTCGTCAAGAGTGGTGATGGCACCCAGGATCCGGTCGGTCATCGGTCCCGGATCCAGCCTGGTGGCCACGGACTGCAGCGTGAGCCCGGCAGCGAACATGCTCTGGATGACGTGATCGTGCAAATCCGCGGCTATTCGCTCGCGGTCGGCGAACATGACCGCCTTCTGTTGTTCGGCGCGGGCGTCGGCGAGTTCGATGGCAATCGACGCATGGTTGGCGAAGCCGGCCGCCATCTCCAGGTCTTCGGCGGTGAATGCCGGTCGGCCGGATTTCCGGGCCATGGTCAGCACGCCCTGCACAGCCCGTTGCGAGCCCAACAGCGGCAGCACCAGCACCGGGCCGACATCGAGCGCACCAGCGGCGAAGAAGGTGAGGCTTGGTTCCTCGCGGGGATGGCCGAACAGGCGCGGCTCCCCGGTGCGAAAGACCTGGCCGGACAGTGAGCCGACCATCGGGACCAGCAGGCCCATCAGGTCGGCGGCGCCGGTGCCGACCGCCACTTCCACCCGCAGCTCACCGGGTCGGCCGGGAATCGGCAGCAACACGGTGACGACGTCGGCGGCGGCGATGGCCCGGCTTCGTTCGGCGATGAAGTCGAGCGGCCGGCCGGGGTCCGCGGACAGCAGTCGGCTGGTGATCGACGCGGATGCCTGCAACCACTGCTGTCGCGTCTTTGCCGCCTCGTACAGCCTGGCGTTGTCGATCGCCACGCCCGCCGTGGCGGCCAGCGCATTCGCCAGCTCCTCGTCCTCCGAGCTGAACTCGCCATGGATGCTCTCGGTCAGGTACAGGTTGCCGAAGACGACGCCCCGGACCCGGATGGGCACCCCGAGGAAGCTCGTCATCGGCGGGTGGCCCTCGGGAAACCCCGACGATCGCGGGTCGTCGGAGATGGTTCGCGGTCGGATCGGCCGCGGATCGGCGATCAACGCCCCCAGCAGGCCCTTGCCCTGCGGAAGCTGCCCGATCCTCGCCACGGTGGCCGGGTCCATCCCCACATGGACGAACTCCGCCAGCAGGCCGTCCGCGGCGACCACACCCAACGCCGCGTACCGGGCGCCGACGAGCTCACGGGCGGCCGTAACGATCCGCCGCAACACGACCGGCAGTGCGAGATCGACGCTGATGGTCTGGTTCGCGCGCAACAACCCGCGCAATCGGCCCTGGGTGGACAACACCTCGCCGGCCCGGTCCACCAGCTGGGTGAGCAGTTGGTCCAGTTCCAGTCGTGGCAGGTCCGGGAACATCAGGTTGCCGTTGGTGTCCGAGCCGGTTTCGGGATCGGACACCACATCAGTGGAGATATCCACTGCGAACTCCGCGACGCACCGAACGCCGCTGCTCACCTGCCCGGTTCCGATCGCGCGAGGCGCGCTGGTCGGAGCAGAAACCAGACCCGGGTCGGATCCCACGTCACACGGCCTCTGCTTGGAACGCTACGCCATCGGGGACACGTCGGACGCTTCTGCGAAGTCTTGCGATGACTTCGTCTTTGGTGGCGTGCACGCCAACCTCAGCGGCGGATCTGCACCCGGAGCGCGAGAACGGGGCAGGCCGCCGCGGCCGACTTCGCCCGGCGAACCCACTCCGGAGGCAGCGGGCCGGTCGGCAGGATCGGGTATCCCCATTCGTCGAGCACAATCGCCTCTGGCAGTTCCTCCGCGCAGAGGCCGTGCGCGCGACAGGCGATGGGATCCAGCGCCAGGACGCGGGTACTCATGCGGCACCCAGCGGCACGACGGGGGCGGGGGCGTGGCAGCCACCGGCGGTCAGGTGCTGCCGCAGGTGCCCGGGCTGCTGGCTGGTGAGCGCCGACAGCGCGCTGGCCGCCAGCGCGACGGCGCCGTCGGGGTGGCTGCAGGCTCCGCGACCGTTGATCACCGGCAGCCGGCGACGAAGCCGGTCGAGCGCGCCGCGGTCCCCGGCGCCCAGGGCCGTCATGTCCGCGGCGATGGCCGGCAGCCCGAACATGCACGGTCCACATTGCCGGGCACCGGCGTCCGCCTGGTAGTGCAGGATCCGGGCGGTCTCGGCGAGCACGCAGCCACCAGGCGGCAGCACGATCATCGAGCCGACCCCGCGGGTCGCGCCGGCTGCGGCGAGTTGCGCTGTGCTGTAACCGATCAGGGCCATCCCGGACAGGTCGACCCAGCGCCCGGCGAGCCCGCCCACCAGCGCCCAGCCGGTTGGGGCCGCCGCCGCGCAGGCCAGCACGTCGCGCAGCGGTGCACCGTGCGGCACCTCGACCACGCCGGGCCGGGGGACCGCGCCGCCGATGCTGACCAAGGTGGTGCCCGGCTCGGCGGCCGTGCCGATCGCGGCGAACCAGTCCGGCCCGAACCGGGCGATCAGCGCCAGCTGGGCGAGCGTTTCCGCGTTGTCCACCAGGGTCGGCCGACCGCCGACGCCGCGCTCCCAGATGGGCAGCAGCTTGCCGGCCGGCCGGGCGTCGCCGCTGTTCAGGAACCGGACCAGGGCCGTCGCCTCGGACGCGATGTACCGGTGCGGCAGGCCCACCACCTCGATCACCTGGATGGCTCTGGGACGCTCGGCCACTGCGACGGCCAGGCTGCGCTGCGTGGCCGAGTTCTCGTGCGCGGCCAGCACGATCCGGTCGGCGCCGACCGCGGTGGCCGCGGCCACCGCGCCGTCGATCACCAGGTGTGGCGATCGGGAGATCAGCACCTGGTCCTTGTATGACGTCGGGTCACCCTCGCAGCAGTTGGCGACCACGACGGCCGGCAGCCGCGAGCCGGCCACCGCCGTCGCCACCGCCAGCACCTTGCGGCCGGTCGGAAAGCCCGCTCCGCCGCGGCCGAGAAGACCTGCGGCATCGAGGCTCTGGCCCAGCTTTTGGGTGGTTGCCGGGTGCAGCGGGCCGAGCCGGGAAAGGTGGTCGGTCCAGCCGTGGGCCGGCCGGATCGGCAGCAATCGGTCGGTCGCCGTTGGGTTCGGTGCCCGGTGGACGTCGTGCGTGGCGCGGCGTGGTTCGGTCAGCGCGGTCACCGGCCTTCTCCGCTTCTGCTGGTGGTCTGCTGGGTGGTGGACGGTGGATGGACCGTCAGCGCGGCCCGACGGGCCATCGTGTCGGGATGCCGGTCGGGTCGGATCCGGTAACCGATCGCGACCAGGACGGCGAGGATGCAGACGGCGTCGAGGATCAGCATCCAGGCCTGCCGGCCGTCGCCACCGGAGACGCCGAAGCCGTGCAGCAACGCCAACGGCCACATGGCGTACGCGGACAGGTGGACCACCCGCCACACCCTGGCCGACAGCCGAAGGCGCAGCGCGCTGGTGATGCCGATGGCGATCAGCAGGTCGACCGCGACGGTGGCGAGCCCGATCCAGAAGGGGTCGAATCCGGCGCCGAACGGGATCAGCACGTCCCAGTAGCTCAGGTCGACATAGCCGTCGGCGATCGCCGTGACGATGTGCACGGCCAGGAAGGCGATCGAGACGAGCGTCAGGTTGCGGTGCAACCGCAGCACACCGGCCCGAGGGATGCCGGGCAGTCCCAGCCGTCCCGAGGTGATGATGCCCAGCACCATGACGGCGGTGAACAGCACCAGGGACACCGCGCCGGTGGCGCGGCTGGCGAACCAGAGAACTTGGGTGTCCATCAGGCGGCCAGCTCTGCTGTCGGCCAGCCGGCGACGGCCGTTGCCGCGCCATCGATGTCGATCAGGTTGGCGGGCAAGCCGCGGCGGCGCAGCCAGTCCGGCGCCGCGGCCCCGAGCACGATGGCCGCGGTGGCCGCGGCATTGGCGTCCACGCAGCTCCCGGCGGCCACGGAGGCGCTGCGCCAGCACGGATCCGGGTTGCGACCGGTCCGCGGGTCGATGATGTGATGCGCCCAACCCGATGACGTTCGCCAGCGGCGTGCGACGGTGGAGGACGTGGCGAGCCCGCCGGAGGTGATCGACACCTGCTGATGCGTGGCCGACCCTGCCCGGTGGTCGTCGCCGATCGCGATCCGCCAGCCGCCCTCGGGGGCGTTCCCGGCGACCGCGATGTCACCGCCGACGCCGACCAGCACCCCGGCGCCGACCACCCGGAAGATGCGCGCCGCGGCCCGATCGGCGGCCAGCGCCTTGGCCGTCGCGCCCAGGTCGATGCCGACGCCGGCCGGCACGGTCAGCAACGCCGCGTCCCGGTCATGATGAATGCGCCAGGCGCCGGGGGCGGCGGCCGCCCCGGTGATGCTCCGCTGATTCGTGGTGGTCGCTCTCGCGACCACGTCGGCGATGTCCCTGTCGTAGCCGGCCGCGATGACCGCGGCCGCCACCGTCGGATCGACCAGGTAGTCGGTCGCGGCGGCCACCCGAAGGGCGTGCGTCATCGCGGCGTTCAACACCGGGGACAGCGCAACCTCCCGCCCAGGGTGGGCGAGCGCCCTGCTGATCTCCGAATCCGGCCGGAACCGGCTGCAAGCGTCGCCGATCGCCGTCAGTTCGGCGCGCAGTTCGGCCATCGCCACGTCCATCGTGGACGGGTCGGTCACCACCAGCGTCGCGGTGGTCGACCACACCTCGAAATCCACCCGAGTGGTCATCAGGAGCCACCCGAGGTCGCGTGCCGGCGACCGCTGCTGCCCAAAGGTGCGCTGTTCGGTGCGGCCAGCTGACTGGGGGTGCTCGGCTGCGCCGCTTGCGCCTCGTCGTCACCGTCGACGGCCGGACTGCTGGTGGTCGCCCCGCCGGTGGTCGACCCGCTGGTCGTCATGGAGGCCTGAGCATCGGTCCCACTGGCGTACGCGAGGCCGGCGGTGACGACGGCGGAAGCAACCACGGCCGCGCCGACCACCCCGGCGGTCGCCCGCCGCACCTTGCGACGCATGGCGTCGCCGGTCGGCTGCTGGTCGTTGTCGGTCATCGGCGTCGCCGTCCTTCCACCAGTGAGATCGGCATGGTGCCTACTTTGGGCAATGAAGCTGTGCGGTTGCTGTACGCAGTCCGGGCAGTCCCTGGGAGGGATCGACCTGGCTGCTGACTGCCTCCCATCATCGTGAGCGAAGGTCAGAGTGTTCTCAGAGGACCAGGTCGTATTCGTCGGGGTTCATCGGGGCGGGCACGTCCTGCCGGCGATCAGGACGTCGATCTGGCTCGTCGGGTCCGGCGGCGCCGTCGTCGCCCTCGATTCACACTGAGTCCAAGACATGCGGCCTGTTCGACAGCCGACCACGGAGGAAGCCAATGACCGCGCCAGCCACGCTCCTTTCCGCCACTCCGGTGCCCTTCGAATCCAACGGTGACCTGGACGAGAAGGGGCAGGAAACGCTGCTCCGGCACCTGAAGGATGTCGGCATTCCCGGGGTCTTCGTGTCCGGCACCACCGGCGAGTTCACCGCCCTGGACGACGACGAACGAGCCACCGTGCTGCGCGCCGCGCTCACCGTGTACGGGCCCGACGCTGTCTATGCCCATGTGGGTGCCGCCGCGGCCAGGCAGGCCGAACGACTCACCGCTCAGGCGGTGGCGCTCGGCGCCCGGAGGCTGGCGGCGATCACCCCGTTCTACCTGCCGGCCGGGCCTGCGGCGCTGATCGACTACTACCGGCGGTTGGACGCCGTTGCCGGTGGCGCCCGCATCTACGTCTATCTGTTCGCCGCCCGGACCGGCCTGACCGTCACCCCCAACCAGCTGGCCGAACTGGCTACGATCCCATCGGTGGCCGGAGCGAAGATCAGCGGTGAGCCGACTTCGGTTGTGCTGCAGTATGTCCAGGCCGTTCCGGACGACTTCGAGGTGTACTCCGGGAACGACATCGAGTTCGGCGCCTTCCTCCGGGGCGGCGGTACCGGCGCCGTGTCCGGGGTGTCCAGTGTCTTCCCGAGGCCATTCCTCGAGCTCGCGGACGCGCTGCGCCGCGGTGACGCACCGGCGGCCGATGTCGCTCAAGCCCGGATCAAGCACGCCGTGGACGCCACCGCCGGCGCCGACATCGCGCTGCTCAAGGCCGCGTTGTCCCTGCAGGGACTGCCGGCGGGTCCCAGCCGGGTGGCACTCGACCAACCGACGCCCGCCCGACTGGAAACGCTGCGTACCGCCGTGCACGACCTCACCTGACACCCACCCTCGTCGCTCCATATCGGAAGGTAGCCACTTCAATGAGCTCACCGCATCCCCTCCCGGCGCAGCGCACCGCACTGATCACCGGCGGCGCGTCGCCCCGAGGCATCGGCCGGGCCACCGCCGACCGGTTGGCCCGTGACGGGTGGTCGGTGGCGATCCTGGACATCGACGGGGTCGCCGCGAAGCTCGCCGCGGCCGAGGTGGCCGACAAGTACTCGGTGGCCACCCTCGGTGTTGCGGCCGATATCTCCCACGAGAACTCGGTGCAGGAGGCCATCTCGCAGGTCGAGGCGGCCATGCCGGCGATCATCGGGCTGGCCAACATCGCCGGCGTGAGCTCCCCGACGGAATTCATGGACGTCACCCCCGCGGAATGGGACCGGGTGTTCAACGTCAACATGCGCGGCACCTACCTGGTGACCCAGCGCGTCCTGCCGGCGATGATCGCCGCTTCGGTCGGCCGGATCGTCAGCGTGTCCTCCATCTCGGCGCAGCGCGGCGGTGGGACCTACTCGAAGGTGCCCTACAGCGCGTCCAAGGCCGCCGTGATCGGATTCTCCCGGGCGCTGGCCCGGGAAATGGGGCCGCACAACATCACCGTGAATTCCGTCGCGCCCGGGCCGATCGACACCGACATCATGGGCGGCACCCTGACCGACGAGCGGAAGGCCCAGATGAGCGCCGACATCCCGCTGGGCCGGGTCGGCACCGTCCAGGACGTCGCCGCCCTTTTGACCTTCCTGATGAGCGAGGACGCCGGCTACATCACCGCG
The DNA here is from genome assembly GCA_963695045.1 of uncultured Actinomycetota bacterium. Lineage (GTDB taxonomy): Bacteria > Actinomycetota > Actinomycetes > Mycobacteriales > Nakamurellaceae > Nakamurella. The sequence goes on along the minus strand of CAVOFW010000006.1, from coordinate 759,392 downwards.
GCGACGTACGACGTCAACGGCGGCCTGCAGATCTCGTGACCCCCTTTAGCGCTCACGGCGGGACGCGCACGTCGCCGACATCGGCCGGCACTCGCGGCACCCCAGCGCACTGTCGTCACCGGGTCAGCTGTGACACCAGGTCGGCCAGGTCGGTGGCGATCAGGTCGAAGCGATCGGATTCCGTTGGCTGCGCTTCGCCGGGCCGGTGCACGTACGCCGTCCGGAAACCCTGCCGCGCAGCGGCTCGCAGGTCCCACGGGTGGCAGGCGACGAACAGCGCGCGTCCTGGATCGAGCTGCAAGGTGTCGATCGCGAGCTGGTAGACGGCAGGGTTCGGTTTGGCGGACTTCACCATGGAACCCGACAGCACGCAGTGCCAGCTGAGCCCACCGGCCGCGGAGAAGTCAGCCAGCTGCGCGAGATCCCCGTTGGACAGCGCGACCACCGTGAACGATTCCCGGAGGTCGCGCAGCGCTGGCGCGGAGTCCGGCCAGGGCCGGAGTCGGTGGCCGACCCTGGCCAGGTCTTCCAGGTCGGCCCCGGCCAGATCCAGTTCTGGAAGTGAATCGACCGCCGCGGCCAGGGTCCGGCGTCGCAGCACGTCGTTCGGCTCCCAATCAAAGCGACCCGCTGCGATGTCGCCGACGGCGCGATCGAGCCGAGCGGTCCACTCGGACGCCAACCGCGCGCTCGTCGCTCGGTCCGGAAAACCCTTCGTGGCAAGCACTTCCGTGGTTGCGGCCAGCACGGACCGCTGCTCGTCGACGACTGTTCCGAGGATGTCGAAGACGATCGTGTCGACTGCCTGTGCACTCATCGCTGCCATTCTTCCGGGTCGATCACCACGTCGGCGAGTTTCCGTAGCAACACCTGCCACCACTGTGCGAACCGCAATCCGAATGTGCCCAGCGGGAAACCATGCCGGGCTGCGTGCTCCTGCGGAATGCTGTCCCACCCGAAATGCTCAACGGTGACCCGGGTCTGGTCGCCGACGGCCTCGAACCGCACGTGCAGCTCGGTGTCCTGATCCGGCGCGAAGGACGACTCCCGCCAGCCAACGACCAGGCGGTGCGGCGGGTCCCACGTGCGCACCTCGCCGATGACGAACGAGCTACCGTCGTCGTAGGTCTCCACCAGCCGGCCCGCCGGCCCGGGCTCGAAGGCCAGCGTGCCGGAGCGTCCGACCGAGAACTGGAATAGCTGGTTGGGCCGCCACCATCGACCGATCTCATCGGTAAACGCGGCGAACGCGCGCTCCGGAGTGGCATCGACCCGCAAGGCCACCAGCACCCTGGACGGCTCGGTGGTCACTGGTCGACTCCCGGCTCGTTCCGCTCCTCGGCGCCGGCGCGCCTGCGATGCTCGCTCGCCTTCGTCTCCGTACTCACGGTTCGCCGCCGACATGCTCGGCGAAGGCGGCCAGTTGCTGTGCCCAGCCCTGCTCGGCCGCGGTCAACCAGGACCGCAGGTCGGCCATCGGTGCCGACCGCAGCGAGTAGATCCGGACCCGGGTATCGAACTCTGGGCTCTGCTCGCTGACGATCCCGTGTTGCCGCAAGACCCGCAGATGTTTGCTCATCGCCGGCGGCGGAACTCCCAGTGCCTGCGCCAGCTCCCCTGCCCGGTACGCACGCACCGCCAGCAATTCCACCGCCCGGCGTCGGACCGGGTCGGCCAGCGCGGCCAGGGTCCGATCGAGTTGCTCCGGCGCACTCACGCCCAGTTGGTGGCCGAGATGGGTTGGCCCAGTGCCGCTTCGGCCTCGGCCTTGCTGACTTCTCGGACCTTGGCGGCGAACGTCCACCGGTGCCCCTCCGGGTCGATGGCCCGATAGGTGCGGTCGCCGTAGAACTGGTCGTCCGGTTCGGCCGCGATGGTTGCCCCGGCCGCCCGGGCGCGCGCACAGTGTTCGTCGAGACCGCCGGGCAGATGCACGTGCACCGACTGGGTGTTCTTGCCGCCCACACCTTCAGGGCTGCTGACCCAGTCGTCCCACTGGCCACCCAGCATGATCCGGCCCTGGCCCTGGCTGCTCAGCTCGTAGTGACACATCTCCGGGCTTTCCGGCGGCCCCTCGATGGCCATGGTGACCTCGAAGCCGAAGGCTCGCTCCAGCCACTGGACGGCAGCCTTCGGGTCTCGGTAGAACACCGCCGACGTGAACACCGGATCGTCCATCGAAGGTCCCTTCCCGTTTGGTTCTCTCTATCTGCAACTATTGCCGCTTCAGGAAATAATGTCAACCGCGAGAGAAGCTGCTGGCCCGCGCGACCTGGTCCTGGGTCGGCCTGATGCCGGTGTACAGCACGAACTGTTCGGCCGCCTGCAGGGCAATGACCTCCGCGCCGCTGATCGTCTTGCGCCCGATGCTCTCGGCCAGGGTGATCAACGGGGTGGCGGCAGGGAACGCCACGACATCGAAGACGGTCTCGGCGCTGCGGATCACGTCGGGATCGAAGGACAGGCTGTCGGCGCCGGGGCCTCCGCTCATGCCGATGGGCGTGGCGTTGATGATCAATCGCGGACGCAGCTCGCCGACCTTCGTGCTGGAGGAGAAACCGTACTGATCGGCGAGGCTCTGCCCGGATGCCTCGTTGCGGGCGATGATGTGGCCGCTAGAGAATCCGCCGCCGCGCAGGGCCGCCACGACGGCCTTGGCCATGCCGCCGCTGCCCAGCACGGCGAAGTCGTCGTCGGCCGAGACCTGATGGGAGGCAAGCAGTTGGGCGACGGCGAGGTAGTCGGTGTTGTAGGCGCGCAGGTGGCCGTCGGTGTTGACGATGGTATTCACCGATTGAATCGCCGACGCGGAAGCGTCCAGTTCGTCGACCAGCGGGATGACCGCCTCCTTGAAGGGCATCGACACGGCGCAGCCGCGGATGCCCAGCGCCCGGATGCCGGAGATGGCGCCGGCGATGTCGGTCGGGGCGAAGGCTTTGTAGAGGTAGTTCAGGCCCAGTTCGTCATAGAGAAAGTTGTGAAATCGGGTGCCGAGGTTGCTCGGCCGGGCGGCCAGCGAGATGCACACGGTGGTGTCCCGGGTGATGGTGTCGGTGGTGGGCATGTCGTGAGTCTGAGGGATTCGTGATGGGTTTGCAATTCCTGGTGCGAGGGATATGCGATCAAAGGACCTTGTGATGGCTTTGATTCGAGCGCGAATCGTAGGAAGGATGAGTTGAGAATGATGTGTTTTTGATGGATTCTGACCCTTGACCGGGCAGCGCCACGACCGCCACGCTAGTGGAACTTGACCGCCTGTTGGCCAGTGATTAGCCCAGCGGTTCGCCTTCAATGTCGATGGATGGAGTTCAGCGTGGAGCTGTTGATTGGTGGCCGGTGGGTCGAGGCTGTGACGGGTCGTCAGGAGGATGTGACCTCCCCGTTCGACGGGTCGGTTGTCGGGTCCGTGTCCCTGGCCGGTCTTGGCGATGTCGACGCCGCGCTCGCCGCGGCGACCCAGGGCGCGAAACTCTGGCGCAACACTCCGGCCCATCAGCGGATGCGGATCCTGTTGCAGGCGGCCGCCCTGGCGGACGAACGGGCGGAGGCGATCGCCCGGATCATCAGCGCGGAGGCCGGCAAGGCCATCACCGAGGCTCGCGGTGAGGCGTCCCGGTCCGGTGAGCTGATCCGGTTGGCGGCATTCGAAGGAACCCAGTTGTACGGCGATTCACTGCCGCTGGACGCCAATCCGGGAACGGGTTTCGACAAGGTCGGTTTCACCGTCCGCCAGCCGGTGGGGGTGGTGGTCGCCATCACACCCTTCAACTACCCGTCACTGCTGGTGCTGCACAAGGTCGCGCCGGCGTTGGCGGCGGGCAATGCCGTGGTGCTCAAGCCCGCCAGGACCACGCCGTTGACCGCGCTCGCGCTGGCCGCCTGCTTCGTCGACGCCGGGCTGCCCGATGGCGTGCTGTCGGTGCTGACCGGCCCCGGTGGTGATCTCGGCGACGCCCTGGTCAGTGATCCGCGGGTGAACAAGATCTCGTTCACCGGATCCACCGCGATCGGCACCCGGATCACCCAGCTCGCGGGGGTGAAGAAGCTGTCTCTGGAACTGGGTGCTTCCTGCCCGGTGGTTGTCCTGCCGGATGCCGACATCGACGCTGCCGCAGCGGCTGTCGCCCTCGGCGGATACGTCAACGCCGGCCAGGTGTGCATCTCCGTGCAGCGGGTGATCACCCACCCGAAAATCTCCGGTGACTTCCTGGATGCCCTGGTCGCCCGGGTCGGGAAGATCGCCACCGGCAACCCGCTGTCCACCGACACGACCATGGGCACGCTGATCACGACAGCGGAGGCCGAGCGCGTCGAGCGGTCGATCCAGGCGGCGGTCGGTGCCGGCGCCCAGTTGCTGACCGGCGGAGAACGGGACGGCGCCATCATCTCGCCGGCCGTGCTCGCCGGCGTCGACCCGGCGTCCCCGTTCAGTCAGGACGAGTTGTTCGGCCCGGCCGTCGCGGTGTCCACGGCGGATGACTGGCAGTCCGCGATCGCGCAGGCCAACGGCACCGCCTACGGGCTCGGCGCGGGCATCTTCACCTCGGACGTTTCCGGCGCGGTGCGGGCCATCCGGGAGATCGACGCCGGCACCATCCACATCAACTGGACCCCGCTGTGGCGGGCCGACCTGATGCCGTACGGCGGATTGAAAGGCAGCGGCATCGGCAAGGAAGGCCCCCGCTCCGCCGTCGCCGAGATGACCGACGTGAAGACCGTGATCCTGCACGGCCGTCCCTGGTAGCCGCCGCGCTTTCCCTCCCCGCCGCCATTCGCCAGTTTCATTGCCGCTTTTCCATTAACCCTGTGAGAGAAGACCTTTGATGATGACGCCTGCCCCCACCATCCGACTGACCGTCGCCCAGGCGGTGGTGACCTACCTGTCCCGGCAGTACTCCGTCGCCGACGGCGAACGCCGCCGGCTGATTCCCGCCACTCTCGGCATCTTCGGCCACGGCAACGTCGCCGGTCTCGGCCAGGCCCTCGACCAGCTGAACGAGACGATGCCGTTCATCCAGGGCCGCAACGAACAGGCCCTGGTGCACGCCGCGGTCGGCTTCGCGAAGCACTCCCAGCGCAGGGCGACGCTGGCCGTCACCGCGTCCATCGGTCCCGGCGCGATGAACCTGGTCACCGGGGCCGCCCTGGCCACGGTGAACCGGCTGCCGGTGTTCCTGCTGCCCGGCGACACCTACGCCACCCGTCACCAGGGTCCGGTCCTGCAGCAGCTGCAGCACCCGGTCGATGCGGACCTGACCGTGAACGACGTCTTCCGGCCGATCAGCCGGTTCTTCGACCGGATCACCCGCCCCGAGCAGTTGCTGACCGCGCTGCCGGCCGCGATCCGCACCCTGGTCGACCCGGTCGAGACCGGCGCGGTCGTGCTGTCCCTGCCGCAGGACGTGCAATCACACGCCTACGATTTCCCGGCCGAATTCTTCGCCGAGCGGGACTGGGTGATCCGCCGTCCCGCTCCCGGACGCCGACGAGATCGCCGCCGTTGCAGAGCTTCTCGCCTCGGCGCGCAAGCCGATCATCATCGCCGGTGGTGGGGTGATCTACTCCGGCGCCACCACCGAGCTCGAGCAGCTCGCCGCCGCCGTCGGGGCTCCGGTCGCCGAGACCTTCGGCGGCAAGGGCGCCGTGCAGACCGCTGCGTGGTGGCAGGTGGGCGGCATCGGGCTGGAAGGAACCCCGGCCACCAACACCCTGGCGGGTGAGGCCGACCTGGTGCTCACCGTCGGTTCCCGGCTCACCGACTTCGCCACCGGGTCGCACTCCATCTTCGCCAACCCCGACGTGAAGTTCGCCAGCATCAACGTCAACATTCATGACGCGGACCGGTTGGGTGCCACCGGCATCGTCGGCGACGCCAAGCGCGGCCTGGCTGCGCTGACCGCTGCCCTCTCCGACCGGGAATGTGCAGGCCGACCCGCTGTGGCGGCTCCGGGTCGAGGAACTCGCCGATGCCTGGGCGATCGAGCGGGCGGATGCGCTGAACCCGGACCAGCTGTTCGACAAGTCCGCGGTGGCAGCCGATTCCGACGTGGTCACCACCACCGACGCCATCCTGACCCAGGGTCAGATCATCGGCGTCCTGCAGGAACACGCACGAGCCGGTGACGTCATCGTCGCCGCCGCCGGCGGCCCGCCCGGCGATCTGCAGAAGGTCTGGGACGCCACCGGCGGCCGCACCTGCCACCTGGAGTTCGGGTTCTCCTGCATGGGATACGAGATCCCGGCCGCGATGGGGATCCGGATGGCGCACCCCGACCCGGCCGCCCGGATCACCGCGTTCCTCGGCGACGGCACCTTCCTGATGGCGCCCACCGAACTGGTCACCGCCGCGCAGGAGGGCCTGCCGATCACCCTGGTGATCCCGGAGAACCACGGCTACCAGGTCATCCACCGGCTGCAGATGTTCCGCAACGGCCGCGAGTTCGGCAACGAATTCCGCTACCGCACCCAGCCGCTGGAACTGGCCGGCGCCACCGAGGTGGAGAAGGCCGCTCGGCTTGAGCGGCGACTATCTCGCGGTCGACCTGGTGCAGATCGCCGCCGGTCTCGGCGCGAAGGCGTTGCGCCCCAACAGCGCCGGCGAACTCCGCGCCGCGCTGGACGACACCCGCGGTTACCAGGGCACCGTCGTCATCGTGGTCCCGGCGATCCCGCACGCCGATCTGCCGCCGGCCGGGGTGTGGTGGGACGTCGCCCCCGCCGAGGTGTCCGAGGTCGACACCGTGCCGCCGCTGCGCGCCGAGTACGAGCAGGACCGCAAGACCCAGCGGTGGTTCGGATGAGCCGCACCCCGCTGAACGGTGGTGCCCTGGCCCGGGCCGTCCGCGCCGGGGACAGCCACCCTGGGCACCTTCCTGGGCACCGCGTCCGCGGTCACCGCCGAGGTCTGCGCCGCGTCCGGGTTCGACTGGCTGCTGCTGGATCTGGAGCACGGCGCCGGCGGTGAGGAACAGGTCCGCGATGTCGTCCCGGCCGCCGGCTGCGTACGGGGTACCCACCGTCGTCCGGGTCGAGACCGACACCCGGATCCGGATGGGCCGCGTCCTGGACAACGGGGCAGCGGGAATCATGTTGCCCCGCATCGATTCTGCTGCGCAGCTCGAAGCAGCGCTGACGCATCTGCGGTTCCCGCCGCGCGGGGACCGCGGGGTGGCCACCTACAACCGGGCCTGCCGGTTCGGGCTCGATCCCGGTGCGCTGGACCGGGCCGACGAGGAGATCCTGGTCATCGCCCAGATCGAATCCGCCGCAGCGGTCGCGGCCGTCGACGAGATCGCCGCCGTCGACGGTGTCGACGTGCTGTTCATCGGCCCCCGGGACCTCAGCCACGACCTCGGCGTCCCGGGCGACACCACCGCGCCGGCCTTCGTCGAGGCATTGGAAACGGTGCTGGCCGCCGGCAAACGGCACGGCAAGGCCTGCGGACTGCTCGTCAACGACGGCGCCGCCGCCGCGACGCGCCTCGAGCAGGGCTGGACCTTCGTGGCCATCGGCTCCGACTCCACCCTGCTCGCCGCGGCGTCCCGCGCCGCGCTCACGACCGCCCGCTCCCGTTCGTAGACCCCCACTTCCGTTCGCAGAAAAGAGAATCCGTCATGGTTGGACACGTCAACGACAAGGGCATCACCGAACTGGGTGTCGGGCTGATCAGCGTCGGCTGGATGGGCAAGCTGCACAGCCGCGCCTTCCAGGCGATCCCGCTGGTCTACCCGGAGCTGAAGATCCGGCCGCGGCTGGTGCACGCCGCGGACACCGCTCCCGACCGCGCCGAATACGCCCGGACGTGCTGGGCTACGCCAAGGGCAGCACCGACTACCGGGACGTGCTGGCCGACCCCGAGGTCGACGTGGTGTCGATCTGCGCACCGAACCTGCTGCACAAGGAGATCGGCATCGCCGCGGCCAAGGCCGGCAAGCCGTTCTGGATCGAAAAGCCCGTCGGCCGGGACGCGGTCGACACCGCGGCCGTCGCCGCCGCCGCGCGAGGAGGCGGGCGTCGCCACCTCGATCGGCTACAACTACCGGCACGCCCCGGCGGTGGAACGTATCCGGGAACTGATCGCGAGCGGCGAACTGGGCCGGATCACCAACGTGCGAGCGGTGTTCTTCAACGGGTACGCCTCCGAACCCAACGGGGCGCTGTCCTGGCGGTTCAAGAAGGACCTGGCCGGCAGCGGCGCGCTCGGCGACCTGCTCAGCCACGTCGTCGACCTGATGCAGTACGTCGTCGGCCCGATCAGCGAGGTCAGCGGCCTGCTGTCCACCGTGCACCAGCAGCGCCCCATCCTGCCGATGGGCCAGGCCACCCACTTCGCGGTGATCGAGGACGGCGAACTCGGTGACGTCGAGAACGACGACTACGCAGCGGCTCTCGTCCGGTTCGCCGAGGATTCGCCGGGCGCCGGAGCGGTCGGCACCCTGGAGGCGTCCAGGGTCATCGTCGGCCCGCAGTGCGGGCTGAGCTTCGAGATCTACGGCACCGAAGGCTCCGCGTCCTGGAACTTCGAGCAGATGAACGAACTCAAGCTGGCCCTCGGCCGCACCGGCCCCAGCCAGGGCTACACCACCATCCTGGGCAACTCCTCGCAGGGCGACTACGCCGCGTTCCAGCCGGGTCCGGGCAACAGCATGGGCTACGACGACCTGAAGGTCATCGAGGCCAAGAAGTTCCTGGTCGCCGTCACCGGCGGAGAGCAGCGCAACTCCACCATCGAGGAGGCCCTCGCCGACGCCTAGGTGATCGCGGCGATCGCCGCCTCCGCCGTCGACGGCCAGTGGCACAAGGTTCCGCAGGTTCCGGGCGCCACCTTCGGTCACACCCCCGGTCGGTGGCCAGCCAATGCCTGACGTCGCCGATCTGCCGGTCGTCGTCGGCCCTCGGTGCCGTGCACCCGGACCAGGTCGAACCCGGTCCTCGGCGGGCACTGCCGGTTCGTCCCGGAACCCACCGACGCCGACCTGGCCGCAGGCGCAGGGCGCCATCGTCCGCGCGGATGCCTTGGTGGACAACGAGTTCCTGGCCACGGACCCCGCGGTTGCGGGTGCTGGCCCGGACCGGTGTCGGCGTCGAACGGGTCGACCTGGACGCCGCCACCGCCCGCGGCATCGCCGTCGTCATCACCCCCGGCTCCGGCACGCACGCCGTCGCCGAGGGCGCCATCGCGATGGCCCTGCACCTGGTCAAGCGATTCGGCCCGCTGACCACCCTGGTCCGCGACGGTCAATGGGCAACCCGCAACACGCTACCCGGTCGGTGACCTTGCCGGTTCGATCCTCGGTGTCGTCGGTTACGGCCGGATCGGTCAACGGACCGGCGCCCTCGGCGCCGCACTGGGCATGACGGTGCTGGCCTACGACCCGGTCAGCGAACCACCGGCCGACGTGCGCTGCGCCGACCTGACCGAGCTGTTCAGCCGCAGCGACGTGATCACCCTGCACCTGCCGCTGCTGGACTCCACCCATCACCTGGTCGGGTCCGAGCTGCTTCGGCACGTCAAACCGGGGGCGATTCTGGTGAACTGCGGCCGCGGCGGACTCACCGACCTCGACGCCGTCCACGCGGCGTTGCAGGACGGCCGCCTCGGCGGGGTCGGGCTGGACGTCTTCGACCCCGAACCGCCCGCCCATCACCCATTGTTCGATCACCCCGACGTCGTGCTCACCCCGCATCTGATGGGAATGAGCCGGCAGGGCAGCGCGGCCACCTACATCGACGCCGCCCAGGGTGTCCTCGACGTGCTCACCGGCATCCGGCCGGCCGCGGTCGCCAACCCTGGATGGGAGAAGGCGGCAGGGAGATGGCAGTGGTGTCGAGATGAAGGACCTGCTCACCGGGAAGGTGGTGCTGGTCAGCGGCGGCACCCAGGGCCTGGGCGCGGCGATCGCCCGCGCCGCCGCCCGGGAGGGCGCCGCGGTGGTGATCTCCGGACGGAACGCCGAGCGCGGCGACAAGGTGGTCGCCGAGCTTGCGAGCACCGGTGCGAACGCGAGCTTCGTGCACGACCGACATCAGTGATGTGCCTGCCGGCGCAGGCATCGGTGGCGGCGACCATCGAGCGGCACGGACGGATCGACTGCCTGGTCAACGCGGCGGGACTCACCACCCGCGGCTCGATGCTGGACACCACCCCGGAACTGTTCGACCAGCACATCGCGGTCAACCTGCGCGCTCCGTTCTTCCTGATGCAGGCGGCGATCGCCGACATGAAGCAGCGGGGCGAGCCGGGCACGCATCGTCAACGTCATCTCCATCGACTCCCACGGCGGGCAATCGTTTCTCGCCCCGTACGTCGCGGCGAAGGCCGGCCTGGCCGGGTTGACCAAGAATGCCGCGCACGCCCACCGCTGGGACCGGATCCGGATCAACGGTCTCAACATGGGCTGGTCGGCCACCGACGGCGAGGACGAGATCCAGCGCCGCACCCGGCACAGCGGCGACGATCAGCGCACCCAGGGGGCCGCCGGCGACTGGCAGGCCGCGGCCGGCGCCACCCTGCCGATGGGCAAACTCGGCCAACCCGACGAGATCGCCGATTTCGTCGTGTTCCTGTTGTCCGACCGCAGCGGAGTCGTCACCGGATCGGTCATCGACTGGGACCAGAACGTCATCGGCGGCCTCGGGTAGCCAACCGTCATCACCGCCGTCCACACCATCTCAAAGGAGAGAACTCATGCGCCTTGGCCTGATCGGTCTCGGCAGAATCGGCTCATTTCATGCCGACACCCTGTCCCAGCTCCCCGCGGTCGACTCGCTGGTCGTCACCGACTTTGTTCCCGCCGTCACCAAGTCCGTCGCCGAGCGGGTTGGTGCGGAAGTCGCCGACACTCCGGAAAGCCTGATCAACAGTGGCGTCGACGGGATCGTCATCGCTGCCGCGACCAACGCGCACACCCAGCTGATCAGGGCAGGGGTCGAGGCGGGAATCCCGGTTTTCTGCGAAAAGCCGTTGTCCGGCGACATCGCAGAGGCCGCGGCGATCGCCCGGTACGTCAACGACAGCGGCGCGGTGGTGCAGATCGGCTACCCCCGCCGCTTCGATCCGGCGTTCGCCGCCGCTCGCGCTGCCGTCGAGTCCGGGGAACTCGGCTGGGTCCATACGGTTCGGTCCACCACCCTCGACCCCGCGCCGGCGCCGCGCGGATACATCGAGGTCTCCGGGGGCATCTTCCGGGACTGCAGCGTGCACGATTTCGACACCGTCCGCTGGGTCACCGGACGCGAGGTCGTCGAGGTCTACGCCACCGGCAGCGCCAGGGGCGCAGACTTCTTCGCCGAATTCGGCGACGTCGCCACCGCCCAGACATTGCTGACCTTCGATGACGGCGCCACCGCGGTGGTGTCCAACACCAGGTACAACGCCCGCGGCTATGACGTCCGACTCGAAGTGCACGGCACCGACGACAGCGTCGCGGCCGGCTGGAGCGACACCACCCCACTACGCAACCTCGAACCCGGTGTGAGCTGGCCGGCCGGCCCGCCGGCCACCTTCTTCATGGACCGGCTGACCGCGGCATTCCGGGCCGAGCTCCAAGCATTCACCGAAGTCGTTGCCGGGCAACGGACATCACCGTGCACCGTCGACGACGCGATGGCCGTCGGCTACCTGGCAGAGGCCGCCACCCGCTCCCTGCAACAGCACCGCCCGGTGCAGATCGACGAGGTACTTCAGCCATGACCAGTGCCACCGCCAAGAACCGGATTGCCGGCGCGCCCATCTCCTGGGGCGTCTGCGAGGTCCCGAACTGGGGATACCAGCTCACCCCAGAACGTGTGCTCGCTGAGATGCGGGACGTCGGCCTCTCCGCGACCGAGCTCGGTCCGGACGGGTTCCTGCCGGCCGATCCGGGGCAGATGGCCAAGGTGCTCGACACCCACCAGCTGACCGCGGTCGGCGGCTTCACCCCGGTGCTCATGCATCAGGCCGGTCACGACCCGCTTCCGGAGATCGACCGCATCCTCGCCGGATACGACGCCACCCACGCCGAGATCCTCGTGCTGTCCGCGGTGTCCGGGCTCGACGGATACGACAGCCGCCCGGAACTGGACGCCGACGGCTGGGCCCTGCTGCTGCGCAACCTCGACCGGATCTCCGCCCGAGCCGCCGAACACGGCGTGGGCGCCGTGCTGCACCCGCATGTCGGGACCATGATCGAGAACGGTGACGATGTCCAACGGGTCCTCGATGGCTCGGCGATCGCACTGTGCCTGGACACCGGGCACCTGCTGATCGGCGGAACCGACCCCGCCGAACTCACCAGGCAAGCTCCCGACCGGATCGCCCACACCCACCTCAAGGACGTCAACAACCAGGTCGCGGCCAAGGTCCGGGCCGGGCGGCTCGACCTACACCGACGCCGTCACCCAGGGCATGTACCGGCCGCTGGGTACCGGCGACGTCGACATCGCAGCCATCGTCACCACCCTGCAGGGCAACGGTTACGCAGGCTGGTACACCCTCGAACAGGACACCATCCTCACCGAGGAACCGCGCGGCGATGGACCGGTGCTGGACGTGCGGATCAGCGCCGACTATGTCAGCAGCCTGCTGACCAGCGGCTGACACCACCCCGTCGATCCGCCACCCACCTGTCATCCGGAAATGTGAATCAACTGAAGGGACTCAACCCGATGGAGCCACTCCGCATCGGCATTCTCGGCGCCGCGCGCATCACCGAACTGGCGCTGATCAAGCCGGCGGCGATCACCGGTACGCGGTTGGTCGGGGTTGCCGCCCGTGATCGCTCCCGTGCCGAAGCCTTCGCCGAGACCCACGGAGTGGGGCGGGTCTTCGACTCCTACGACGAGGTGATCGCCGACCCGGAGGTGGAGGCCGTCTACAACCCGCTGTCGAACAGGCTGCATGCCACCTGGAACGTGGCGGCGTTGGAAGCGGGTAAGCACGTCCTCACCGAGAAGCCGTCGGCCGGCAACGCGGCCGAGGCCGCATTCGTCGAAAAGGTCGTCGCCGCCGGGGACCTCGTCTTTTTCGAGGGCTTCCATTACTACTACCACCCGCTGATCGGCCGGCTGCACGATATTCTGCGGAGCGGCGAGATCGGCACTCTGGAACACGTCGAATCGATCATGGACATGCCGGCGCCGCCGTCGACCGACCCGCGGTGGTCGTTGGAGCTGGCCGGCGGTGCCCTGATGGACTTGGGCTGTTACAGCCTGCACAGCCAGCGCATGCTGGCCGCCTTCGGCGGGGGCGAACCCAGGGTGACCTCCGCGACCGGGGCCGAACGGTCAGGGCATCCGGGCGTCGACGAATGGCTCACCGCCCAGGTGCAATTCCCCAACGGGGTGACCGGCACTGCTGCATGCAACATGGCGAGCGACCACCACCAGATGAGCCACAGGTTGATCGGCAGCGCCGGGGAGGCGGTCATCACCGACTTCGTCAACCCGCACAATGACGACCGGCTCATCGTGACCACCGAGAATGAGTCACGCACCGAACACCTCGGGAACCGGTCGTCCTACACCTATCAGCTCGAAGCGTTCACCCGGGCGGTCCGCACCGGAGCAGCCACCCGGACAGATGCGGCCGGCGCCGTCGCCACCATGCAGCTCATCGACGAGTGTTATCGGCATGCCGGATTCGCTCCTCGGCCTGGTCACTACGAATGACCGCCCGCACGGCGTCCGCATCCGATGATCTGATGGCCACGTGCTGGTCCTCCGCAGGCGATGCCGCTTCGGACCGAGCGGACCTGCGCAGTCCGCTCTCGCTCCGGGAGCGGATCGAGGCGGCGTCAGCGGCCGGCTTCCGCGGGTTCGGCCTGCTGTCCGACGACTTGCCGGTCGCCGTCGCGGAATACCGGCTGGCCGGAATCAAATCCATGCTGGCGGACAACGGAATCGTCCATCTCGAACTCGAGGGAATCCCGTTCTGGTGGGAGGACGGACCCCGGCGAGTAGAATCCGACCGGATCCGGCACGGGCTGCTGGTTGCCGCGGAAGTGTTGGGCGCCAGGCACATCAAGGTCACCCCCGACGGTGACGACGGCCCCTGGGACCGCGGGCGCTGGGCCGAGAAGTTCGCCGAGCTCGCGACCCAGGCGCAGGATGCCGGTGCGCGGCTGGGCATCGAGTTCTTCCCCTGGTCGAACATCAAGACATTGCATGACGGGCTGCGGCTCGTCGCCGACGCCGGCCACGACGCGGGCGGCGTCGTCATCGACGTCTGGCACATCGACCGCGGGCACACGCCGATCGCGGACCTCGCGTCCGTACCGCTGCACCGCATCATCGGCGTCGAGCTCAACGACGCCGACGAACGCGTTGTGGGGACACTGTTCGCCGATACGGTCCATCGTCGCCGGTACTGCGGGGAGGGCGCATTCGACCTGCCCGCCATGATCACAGCACTGCGGACCGCCGGGTGGCACGGGCCGTGGGGCGTCGAAATCCTGTCCGACGAACACCGATCGCTCCCGGTGGGAGACGCCCTCCGCCGGGCCGCCGCGAGCGCCCGGAGCGTGCTGGACCCCCGCCCCGCTACTCCCACACCGCGACGCTGCGCCTGACCGGCGCGGTATCGGAACTGGCGAAGAGTTCGGGGGAGCGGCTGCGGATCTGCTCGATGTCGTCGAACACGGCCCGCAGGTGTTGCCGCATCATGCCTTTCGCGTTGGCCCGGTCGCCGGAAAGCACGTCGCGCAGCACGTCGGCGTGTTGATCGGCGAACCTGACCGTCGATGACGACGAGACGTGCAGGCCCAGCCGGCGGGCCCGGTCCAGGTGGCCCTTGGCCGCGACCACGGTCGGCCAGACCCGCTCGTGCCCGCCCAGTTGCAGCAGGCCGCGGTGGAATTCCTCGTCGAGCGCGAAGAAGTCCTCGAGGTCGATGCCCGGGGCGTGCTGCTGCTCCAGGTTGGCCTGCAGCACCGCGACCACGTCGGCGTCCGGCTCGGCGGGGATGTCGTCGAGTGAGGCGAGTTCCACCGCTTCCCGGAGGAACTGGGCGTCCGCGACCCGGTCGGGGTTGACTCTGGAGACGAACGAGCCGACCTGCGGGAAGACCTGCACCAGGCCCTCCTCGGACAACAGGATCAGGCCCTCGCGGATCGGGGTGCGGCTGACACCCAACTCGGCGGCCAATTCGTTCTCCGACAATGCCGCCCCGGGCGGCAGCTCGAGGGTCAGCATCTTGCGACGGAGCTTCTCGTACACCACCCGGCGATTGGTGCGCTGTGCCGGTGCCTTCGCCATTCCAGCCAAGCTAGTACACCAGCGCCGCCATGTCAGGTGCACATACCAGCTTCGCGAGGCCGTCTCTTGACGGTGCGCGGCAGCGGGTGTATGCCAAGCGTGAATCGTGATCACCGATTCGGCGCACGTCGCCGTTGCCTGAAACCGCGATATGCACAATGTTCGGGCTCGCCGTCGCACAGCGTCATCGATCGGGTGCCGCGCCAAGAATGCTGGCGGCGGTACGGCGGGCCGTTCCGGCGATGACCAGACGCAAGCGGTCGACTCTGGCCTGCGCCGCCCGACAGTGCCGAAGAAATCCTCGCTGCAGGTATTGCGGTACTGGCCGACAGCTGCTTGTATATCAGTACTGAACATCAGACGCGGGTCCGCGCCGGGTGGCCGGATCGTCCAAGGGAGTGGGATCTGTGAGCAAGATTGAACGCGCCGAGGTGCTGGTGGCCTCGCCGGGCCGGAACTTCGTGACCCTGCGGATCACCACGTCCGACGGCGTCACCGGCCTGGGCGACGCCACGCTGAACGGGCGCGAATTGTCCGTGGCCAGCTACCTGCGGGATCACGTCGTCCCGCTGCTGATCGGCAAGGACTCCGCCCGCATCGAGGACATGTGGCAGTACCTCTACCGCGGCGCGTACTGGCGCCGCGGCCCGGTCACCATGACCGCGATCTCCGCGGTCGACACCGCGCTCTGGGACATCAAGGGCAAGGTCGCCGGACTGCCGGTGTACCAGCTGCTCGGCGGGCGTTCCCGCGACGGCGTGATGGTGTACTCCCACGCCAGCGGCACCGACACCGCATCGCTGCTCGACGACGTCGCCCGCTTCCTGGACCTCGGCTACAAGGCGGTCCGGGCCCAGGCGGCGGTGCCGAACATCGGCGGCTCCTACGGGGTCCGCAAGGGCAAGATCTACGAACCGGCCGCCACCTCGCTGCCCGACGAGCAGCCCTGGTCGACCGAGGCCTACCTGGACTTCGCGCCCACCTACCTGGAGGCCGTCCGGGACCGCTTCGGCTTCGGCTTCCACCTGCTGCACGACGTGCACCACCGGCTCACCCCCAACGAGGCCGCCCAGTTCGGCAAGCGGGTGGAGCCCTACCGGCTGTTCTGGATGGAGGACCCGACCCCCGCCGAGAACCAGGAGGCGTTCCGGCACATCCGGGAGCACACCACCACCCCGATCGCCGTCGGCGAGAATCTGAGCTCGATCTGGGACGTGCAGCAGCTGATCACCGAGCAGCTCATCGACTACGTCCGCACCACCGTCGTGCACGCCGGCGGCATCACCCACCTGCGGCGGATCTTCGACCTCGCCGCCCTGTATCAGGTGCGCACCGGATCCCATGGGGCGACGGACCTTTCGCCGATCACCCTGGCCGCCGCCACCCACCTGGACATCACCGTGCCGAACTTCGGCATCCAGGAATACATGCCGCACGCGGACGAGACGATGGAGGTCTTCCGCAGCGGGGTCAGCTTCGCCGATGGCATGCTCTACCCGGATGACGCCCCCGGCTTCGGCGTCGAGTACGACGACAAGGCCGCCGCGCACTTCCCCTACGACCCGCGCTACCTGCCCGTCGCCCGTCGCCTCGACGGCTCCGTCCACGACTGGTGATGACCATGCCAACCACATCGGCCCAGTCGCTCGGTGCGGCGTCGCTGGCCAACCTGGCCACCGCGGGGCGGCCGCTGGTCAACCCCGCCGATCTGGAGACCCGGGTCGTGCACTTCGGTATCGGCGCCTTCCACCGGGCGCACCAGGCCGTCTACACCGAGGCCGCGGCCGCCCGCTCCGGTGAGCCGTGGGGCATCGCGGCCGTCGCGCCCGGCTCCCGGGCCGCGGTCGACGGGCTCCGTGCCCAGGACTGCCTGTACTCCGTCACCGACCTGGCGGCCGGGGCCACCCGGACCCGGGTGATCGGATCCATCACCGACGCGCTGCTGCTGCAGCCCGACGCAGCGCCGGTGCACGACCTGCTGCGTCTCGGACGCGGTCAGCGTTGTCACCCTGACCGTGACCGAGAAGGGTTACCACCGGCGGGCCGACAACGGGCAGCTGGACACCGCGGCCCCGGCGGTCGCCGCCGATCTCGCCCGCTCCGATAGCTCAACCGCTGCAGACGATCTGGGCACCGTCGTCGGCCGGCTCGGCGTATCGCTGGCCGGCCGTTACCGGGCCGGCGGCGCGCCGATCAGCGTGGTGTCCTGCGACAACATGGCCGGCAACGGGGCAGCCCTGGACGGCGTGGTCCGCGGCTTTGTGCAGGCGTCGCGGCTGGGCCGACAAGGACGCCGTGCTCGACTGGATGTCCGCGTCGGTTGCCTTCCCGGCCACCGTGGTGGACCGGATCGTGCCGGCCACCACCGACGACGACCGGGACGCCGCGGCCGCCGCCCTCGGCGTGCGGGACGAGATGGCCGTCGTCGGGGAGCCCTACCGGCAATGGGTGCTGGAGGACTCCTTCACCGGGCCGCGGCCACCGTGGGAACTCGACGGGGCGCTGTTCGTGGCCGACGTCGCGCCGTACCAGCTGATGAAGTTGCGGCTGCTGAACGGTTCTCACTCCGCGCTGGCCTACCTCGGGCTGGCGGCGGGATGCTCGTCGATCACCGAGGTGCTGCACACCGGCTGGGGAGAACGGCTGGTCCGGGCGCTGGCCGCCGAGGTCGGCCCCACCCTGCCCGATGTCGGGCTGGACGAGGCCAAGTACACCGACGATCTGGTCGACCGGTTCAGCAACCCGGCCATGCGAGATCAGCTGCGCCGCATCGGCTCCGACGGATCACTGAAGATCGGCGAACGCTGGCTCGGGGCGCTGCGGACGCTCCGCGCCGACGGGGCAGCCACCCCGGTCCTGGAACTGGCCCTGGCCGGCTGGGTCAACGCCACCCGCCCCGCCGACGCCGGCGGACAGCAATTCGGCACCTCGGACCCGGCCGCCGCGGCGCTCGCCGCCCACTGGCGGACCAGCGCCGAACCCGGCGACACTGGTCGCCGCCCTCCTGCGCGAGGTCGGCGCCGCCGACCTCGCGCGAGCAGCACGACCTCACCACGTCCATCGCCCAGCGACTGCCGGCCCTGCGGGCCGGACAGATCGACATCTGAAGTCGCACAGCCGTACTCGCACATCCCCGCACCCTCACCCGCGCAGTCACTGCAAAGGAGCACACGATGACCAAGGCAGAGTCGCCCCTACAAGAGGGCGTCGCCACCCGAACGTACGAAAGACCTTGTCAAGGCAGCGGTGTCCGGCTGGATGGGCACCGCCATGGAATTCATGGACTTCCAGTTGTATTCGCTCGCCGCGGCGATCGTCTTCAACAAGATCTTCTTCCCCAATGTCAGCCCGGCGATCGGGCTGATCGCCGCATTCGCCACCTACGGCGTCGGCTACGTCGCCCGGCTGGTCGGCGCGATCTACTTCGGCCGGATGGGTGACCGGATCGGCCGGAAGAAGGTCCTGTTCATCACCATCGCCCTGATGGGGCTCTCCACCACGCTGATCGGCGTGCTGCCCACCTACGACGCCGTCGGCATCTGGGCGCCGATCCTGCTGGTCGCGTTGCGGCTGATCCAGGGCTTCGGGGCCGGCGCCGAGATCGCCGGCGCCACCGTGATGCTCGTCGAATACGCACCGGTCAAACGCCGCGGCATCATCGCCTCGCTGGTCTCGCTCGGCACCAACTCCGGCACCCTGGTCGCGTCCGCCATCTGGGCCCTGCTGCTGAGCGTGCTCACCGAGGACCAGCTGCTCACCTGGGGCTGGCGGATTCCGTTCCTGCTCAGCTTCATCCTGTTGGGCTTCGCCCTCTGGCTGCGGGCCAACCTCAAGGAGAGCCCGGTCTTCGAGGAACGTCCCGACGTCGTCGACGGTGTCGCCCTGAGCCGGCACGAACTGGAGGAGAAGGCCGCCGAAACCCACGACAGCGTGCTCGAGGCCGGCCTGAAGCAACGCAAGGGCAAGTCGTTCTTCATCGCGCTCGGTCTGCGGTTCGGTCAGGCCGGCAACTCCGGGCTGATTCAGACGTTCCTGGTCGGCTACATCGCCAGCACCCTGTTGATCAGCAAGTCCGTCGCCACCGAGGCCATCGTCTACGGCTCGCTGGTCGGCTTCATCACCATCCCGATCGTCGGCCTGCTCGGTGACCGCTTCGGCCGCCGCCCGATCTACATCACCCTGTCCGGCCTGACCATCCTCTTCGCGATCCCGATGCTGCTGCTGATCACCAGCGGCCAGCAACGCCTCCCTGCTGCTGGCCATGGTCATCGGCCTGAACATCGGTGTGCTGGGCCTGTTCTCGCTGGAGAGCGTCACCATGGCCGAGCTGTTCGGCTCCCGGACCCGGTTCACCCAGCTCGCCCTGGCCAAGGAAATCGGCGGCATCCTGGCCACCGCGATCGGCCCCGTGGTGGCCGCCACCCTCACCGCCGTCACCGGCAGCTGGTGGCCCATCGCCGCCATGCTCATCGTCTACTCCCTGATCACCCTGGTCTCCGCCGCCGTCTCCCCGGAGACCAAGGGCCGCGACCTGGTCCGGCTCGAGGACGCGGTATGAAGGCCGTCGTCGTCCACGGAGCCGGCGATCTGCGGATCGACCAGCTGCCCGACCCGACGCCCGGACCCGGCGAGGTGCTGATCGCGATGGAGTGGGGCGGGATCTGCGGGTCCGACCTCGCGTACCTGCGGCACGGCTCCTCCGGTACCGCCGTGCTCAAGCAGCCGATGGTGCTCGGCCACGAGATGGCCGGCCTGATCGCCGAACTCGGCGCCGGCGTCACCGGGCTGCAGGTCGGCCAACCGGTCACCGTGCACCCGGCCACCCTGGTCGGGGACGGGGTGCTGCCGGACCGGCTCGCCGGCCGCAGCAACCTGTACCCACAGATCCGCTACTGCGGATCCGCGGCGTTCGACCCGCACACCGACGGCGGCTTCAGCGAACTGAAAGTCGTTCGCGCCGAACAGATCCGGGTGCTGCCGGACAATGTCGGCACCGAGCAGGGCGCGCTGGCCGAACCGCTCGCCGTGGCACTGCACGCCGTCAGCCGGGCCGGTGATCTCCGCGGCCGGGACGTCCTGGTCAACGGGGCCGGACCGATCGGCTCGCTGGTGGTCGCCGCCGCCAAGTACCGGGGCGCCGCCACGGTCACCGCGGCGGACATCTCCGCGGCGTCGCTGTCCATCGCCACGGCGATGGGCGCCGACCAGGTGCTGAACCTGGCCGCCGGAGACAGCCTGCCCGAGGACGCCGAGCTGGTGTTCGAGGCCTCCGGTGCGGCCGCCGCACTGGGCGCCGCGCTCCGGGCCACCGCCCGCGGCGGCACCCTGGTGCAGGTCGGCAACCTGCCCGGCACGCCGGTCCCCGCGGTGCTCGGTGACCTGGTCACCCGGGAGATCACCTGGATCGGGTCGTACCGGTTCATCGACGAGATCACCGACGCGGTCGCGGCTCTCGCCGGTGGGCTCGATCTTTCGCCGCTGATCACGCACACGTTCAAGATCGACCAGGCCCGCGAGGCGATGGCCGTCGCGGGTGACCGGTCCAGTGGGAGCAGCAAAGTCATGCTGCAGCTGAGCTGATGGGTGACGTCTTGACGGCGCCGGTCGGGTCGGTCGTGACCATCGGCGAGACGATGGCCCTGCTCGACGCGCCCAGCGGTCGGGGGCTGCGCACCGGGTCGTGCCTGCCAGTCGGCATCGGCGGCGCGGAATCGAACGTGGCGATCGGACTCGCCCGGCTGGGCGTGCCGTGCACCTGGATCAGTCGGGTCGGCGCTGACGCCTTCGGTGCCCTGGTCACCCGGGAGATCCGGGCCGAGGGCGTGCACGTCATCGCCCGGCAGGATCCGTCAGCGCCGACCGGGCTGATGGTCAAGGAACACCGCGGTGGCCGGCCGGTGTCGGTCCGGTACTACCGCGCGGGCAGCGCCGCCTCCCGGCTGACCGCCGCCGACCTCGACGAGGGTGCCATCGCTTCGGCGGCGGTGCTGCACCTGACCGGCATCACCCCGGCGCTGGGCCCTGGGCCGCTGCGGGCCGTCGAACGGGCCATCGAGATCGCCGGGGCGTCAGGCACTCTGGTGTCCTTCGACGTCAACTACCGGTCCAAGCTCTGGTCGGCCGACGAGGCCGGCCCGGTGCTGGCCAGGCTGGCCGGATCGGTGGATGTGCTGTTCGCCGGGTCCGGAGGAAGCCGCATTGTTGCTCGGTCTCGACAGTTCCTTCGGGGCCCAGACCTTCGATGACGGCGAGCACCTGGCCCGGGGACTGGCGAAGCTCGGCCCTGGGACCGTCGTGGTGAAGCTGGGTGCGCTGGGCTCGCTGGCCCTCTCCGGCGACGACGTCCATCAGGCGCCGACGAGGCCCGTCACGGTCGTCGACGCGGTCGGCGCCGGCGATGCCTTCGTCGCCGGCTATCTCAGCGAGCACGTCGCGGGCGGTGGCATTGCGGCCTGCCTGGCCATGGGCAACCGGCTCGGCGGCGCCGTGTGTGAGGTGCCCGGCGACTGGGAGGGACTGCCCACCCGGGACGAACTGAACGAGCGCGGCCAGACCGGCGACGTCATCAGATGACGCCAACTTCGAATGGAAATGAGAAATCGATGAGCCCGCAATCCCTGCTGACCAGATGCCCGATCGTGCCGGTGGTGGTGATTCACGATGCGGCCCAAGCACTCCCGCTCGGTGAGGCACTGCTCGCCGGCGGCATCGACGTCGCCGAGATCACCCTGCGCACCGCGGCGGGGATCGAGGCGATCCGGATCCTCGCGTCGGCACTGCCCGCACTGCAGGTCGGTGCCGGGTCGGTGCTGGTTCCCGCCCAGGTCGACGAGGTCGTCGACGCCGGGGCGCAATTCGTCGTCAGTCCAGGGCTGTCCACCGCGGTGCTGGCCCGCTCCGCGGAATTGGGCGTGCCCGCGCTGCCCGGCGTCGCCACCGCCTCCGAACTGATGACCGCCGTCGGGCTCGGGTTGTCCGAGGTCAAGTTCTTCCCCGCCGGCCTGCTCGGCGGTCCGGCCGCCATCCGGGCCCTGATCGCGCCGTTCACCGAGATGTCGTTCATGCCGTCGGGTGGTGTGAACGCCGACAACATGACCGACTACCTGGCCATCCCCGCGGTGCCCGCGGTCAGCGGCAGCTGGATGGTCGCGGAAAACCTGCTCGCCGCCGGGCGTTGGGACGAGGTGACCAGCCGGTCGACCGCGGCCGTGGCGGCCGCCCGGCAGACGCGGGGGTCGTCCCTGACCTCGGTGTAGAGCCTGACCATCATGCGGAGCGCGGTGTTGCGCTTGACCCAGCCGGACGGCTGCGAGACCCTGCCAGCTCACGCATCTGCGCTCGACCGGAAGGAAACACTCATGACCGAACCCGACGACGGCCTCTACTCCAAGGTGCCCGGCGTGCTCGCCGACATGACTGCGGTCTCGCTCGAAGCCGCCGACCTCGACCCGGCCGTGCTGATGATGGTCCGGTTGGCCGCGTTGGTCGCCGTCGGGGCGCCGCCACTGTCCTACGTGCTCAACCTCGATACCGCGGAGGCGGTCGGGGTGACGAAGGAACAGGCGGAGGCCGTGCTGGTCGCCGTGGCACCCATCGTCGGGACCGCCCGGATCGTGGCCGCGGCCAGCGGGCTGGTCGAGGGTATGGGCCTGAAGGTTGCCTTCGGTGAGGGGGACGCGCCCGCGACGTTGTAGCGGGTCGGCCCGAAGATGGGTCGCATGACGGACCAGACCCTTTCTGAGTCACTGCCGATGCACGTACCAGCGCGATACGGCCTGCCGCGAGCGCTGATCAAGGTGCTGGGCGTGGCGGCCGGCTTCGTGGTGGCCGCTGGGCCACCCGATGAGGTGAAAACGCCGGCGGCGGACGGCGCAGCCACCGGGCCGGTGACCTGAGATGGCCGCTTCCACTCCCGCCAAACCTTCTGCCAAGCCGCCGGTCGCCAAGCAGTGGCCGGTCTTCGCGTCGTTGCAGGGTTACCGGCGTGCCTGGATACGCACGGATGTGATTGCCGGGCTGACGGTCTGGGCGGTGCTGGTGCCGGAGGCGTTGGCGTACGCCACCATCGCCGGAGTGCCGCCGGTGATCGGCCTGTATGCCGCCATTCCGTCGCTCGTGCTGTACGCCGCCGCAGGCAGCTCCCGGCACCTGGTGGTCGGGCCGATGTCGGCGACCGCTGCGCTGTCCGCGGCCAGCGTCGCGCCGTTCGCCGGCGGTGATTCCGCGTTGTACCTCGGGTTGACGGTGGCGCTGGCGATCGTCACCGGAATTCTCGGTTTGCTGGCCGGTTTGCTGCGGCTCGGGTTCATTGCGTCATTCATCTCCGAACCGGTTTTGAAGGGATTCATCGTCGGCCTTGCGCTGACCATCCTCATCGGCCAGGTGCCGAAGTTCTTCGGGATACCGAAATCGGAGGGGGATTTCTTCCAGCAGACGTGGGGAGTGATCACCCACCTCGGCGACACCCAATGGCTCACGCTGCTGGTTGGTTCTCTGAGTTTGGCGGTGGTGCTGGCCTGCCGGCGCTGGTTGCCGATGGTGCCGGGCTCACTGCTGGCGGTGCTGTTGGGCACCGGCGCGTCCGTTGCTTTCGGGTTGCAGGCACGTGGAGTGGAGATCGTGGGTGAGATCGATTCCGGGTTGCCGGCCTTCGGGCTGCCGAATGTCGGTGGCCTGTCCGGCTATCTCGACCTGGTCGGCCCGGCAGCGGGATTGTTGATTGTCGGGTTCGCCGAGGGGCTGGGCGCGGCGAAGACCTATGCGGCGAAGGCCGGATATCAGATTTCCGCGAATCGGGAACTGGTAGGCCTCGGTGCCGCCAATCTGGGCTCCGGTTTGTGTTCCGGAATGGTGGTCAACGGCAGCCTGTCGAAGACCGCGGTGAACGGCGCGGCCGGGGCACGCTCGCAGGTCAGTGGCCTGGTGGTGGCCGTCCTGACGTTGATCACACTGCTGCTCCTCACCGGCCTTTTCGAGCAGTTGCCGGAGGCCACCCTGTCGGCCGTGGTGATCGCCGCGGTGATCGAACTGGTGGACTTCCCGGCGCTGCGCCGGCTGTACCGGGTGTGGACGGACCGGCTCGGCAGCATCTACGGCTTCGCGGCCCGGGCGGATTTCGCGGCCGCGATCGCGGCCATGCTCGGCGTGTTGATCTTCGACACGCTGCCCGGGCTGGTGATCGGCATTGCGGTGTCCATGCTGTTGCTGCTCTACCGGGTGTCCCGGCCGCACGTCGCGGGGCTCGCGAAGCGGGACGGCGCATGGCTGGACGTGGAACGGCATGACGACCTCGAGCTCAACCCGGACGTGCTCGTCGTCCGGGTGGAGTCGGCTCTGTTCTTCGCCAACAGCGATCACGTCCGGGACCGCATCGAGGCCTTGCGCACGCCGTCGACCCGGATCGTGGTGCTGGATGCGGAAACCAGCCCGTTCATCGACATCTCGGCCGCCGAGATGCTCGCCCAGCTGGCCGCGACGCTGCGCCGTGACGGCATCGAGCTGCGGATCGCCCGGGACATCGGCCAATTCCGGGACGTGATGCGGAGCGCCGTGCCGGAGGCGTTCCACCACGAGGTCTTCCGGACGATCGACGATGCCATCAACGCCGCGCCGGAAACCCCTCCGGACGGCCCGCCGGACACGCCGCCCGACTGATTCCTACGTCTCCGCCCGGCCGCCGGCCAGCGGCCGCTCGCGCTGCCGCACCCCGAGCTCGCCGTAGGGATAGTCGCCGACCGGGAGCCGGCTGGCCGCGTCGAGGATCGCGGTCTCCTTCGGGTCCAGGTGCACGTCGGCGGCCGCGAGGTTGTCGTCGAGCTGGGCGAGGGTGCGGGCGCCGAGGATCGTCGAGGTTACGGCGGGGCGGTCCGTGACCCAGGCCAGCGCGACCTGCGCCATCGAGAGGCCGCGGCCTTCGGCGATCGACTGCACGGCGTCGATGACGTCCCACGTGCGATCCTGCTCGTTGCGCTTGTCGTAGGCCTCCATCCCCCGGCCCGGGTCCTCTCCGAGCCGGGTGGCGCCGGTGGGCCGTTCGTCGCGCCGGTACTTGCCGGAGAGCCAGCCGCCGCCGAGCGGGGACCAGGGCAGCAACCCGAGGCCGGCGTCGACCGCGGCCGGCACGATCTCCCACTCGATCTCCCTGACCAGCAGGTTGTACTGCGGCTGCAGGGTCACCGGCGGGGCCAGGTTCAACGCCCGA
Organism: uncultured Actinomycetota bacterium; assembly: GCA_963695045.1. Classification (GTDB taxonomy): domain Bacteria; phylum Actinomycetota; class Actinomycetes; order Mycobacteriales; family Nakamurellaceae; genus Nakamurella. Next base: position 733,960 of record CAVOFW010000006.1, on the reverse strand, counting down.
GCGAGGTGCACGGCCTTGGTGAGCTGCCAGCCGGTGAAGTTCGACAGGCCGTAGTAGCGGATCTTGCCGGCCCGGATGAAGCCGTCGAAGGTTCGCAGCGTCTCTTCCAGCGGGGTGAGCGCGTCGAACGCGTGGGCCTGGTAGAGGTCGATGACGTCGACACCGAGCCTGGTCAGCGAGGCATCGACGGCCCTGGTGAGGTGCCGCGCCGAGAGGCCGACGCCGTTCGGGTCGGGCGTCATCGGGAAGCGGGCTTTGGTCGCGAGCACGACCGGATCTGTGAAGTCGCTGGGTCGGTCGGCGAACCAGCGGCCGATGATCTCCTCCGACGTGCCGCCGGCGTAGACGTCCGCGGTGTCGATCAGGGTGCCGCCTGCCTCGACGAATCGGTCCAGCTGAGCGTGGGATGCCGTTTCGTCGGCCTCCGCGCCGAAGGTCATGGTGCCGAGTGCCAGCGTCGACACGGCACAACCGCTGTTGCCAAGAGTTCGGTAGTCCATGCTGGCAGCCTAAATGTCGGTGTTGCTCGAAGGGCGTGTCGGTGCGGGGTGGAAGGGTGTCCCCATGATCGACCACATCAGCCTGCAGACCGATGATCTCTCCACCGCCGTCGGCTGGTACGACGACGTCCTTGCCCCGTTGGGCGTTTCCCGGTTGCTCGAGTTCGAGGGAGTGGCCGGATACGGCCCGACCGGTGGTTTTCCGTCGTTCTGGTTGGGCGCTGCGACCGATCCCGGCGGCCGGCAGGCACACATCGCCTTCACCGCGGCCGATCGTGCGGCCGTGCGCGCGGTGCATCAGGTGGCGGTCGGGCTCGGCGGCGAGGTGCTGCACGAGCCACGGGAATGGCCGGAATATCACCCCGGCTATTACGCGGTCTTTCTTCGCGATCCGGACGGCAACAACGTCGAGGCCGTGTGCCACCTCCCCGGCGAGTGACTGGCTCGGCAACCGTTCGACGCGGCCGGCGGCCGGCCCGCCGGCCGGTCCGGGCCCGAAAGGCGACGCCGCAGCCGGTGTCGGCAGGTATCGGGGAGCGACTGTGGTTCCTCGACCCGCCGTTCCGGACCACGCTCGCAGGTGCTCAGTTCGATCGCGCCCGCAAGGCGTGGGTGTTCATCGGCGCCGAACTGCCTGAGGAACTCGAGCCGTTTCGGTCCACGCCCTACAGCCGGCTCCGATGGCTGGAGGACGAGGCCAACGGCAGTCCGGGTCCCGGCCCATCGGGCGTCGTCCCGAAAGTCCCGCGGCCGATCCAGACGTCCGGCGCGGCGATGATTGCCGCTGCCGCCGCCGACGGCTGGCGCCAATTCCTGCTGTGCGACGACGTGGGGACGGGCAAGACGATCACCCTGTGGCTGGGCGCGCTGGCCGTGGCGCGCGGGGTCAGCCGGATTCTGGTGCTGGTTGATCGGCCGGCCGCGATCACCATTCCGCACTGGCGCAACACCATCGCCGCGATTGGTGACGGCGGCCATCGGGTGCTCATCTCCTCGCCGGATCAGTTGCCGAAGCTGTTGTCCCGTAACGGTCGTCCTGCGGTCCGCTGGGACATCGTGATCGCCGACGAATGCCACCTCTACCGGCATACCACTACCCGCCGGACGGAGGTATTCCGGCGGGTGGCCAGGTTCGACGATGCTCACCGTGGGGCGCCGTTCGTGATTGCGGCCAGCGCCACTCCGGCGCAGCACCCCGCCGAGCTCACCTACCTGGCGCCGGTGATCTCTCAGTTGCGGGGCGAGACCACCGCGCAATGGTCCGATTTCGGCGGCAAGCTGGCCGACGCCGGCCTGCCGATCGTGAAGGGCAAGTACGGCACCTGGGTCTGGTCCGAGCGAGCGGCCGCGGACCCGCAACTGCAGCAGGAATCCACCGGTGAGGTGCGGGGCTGGTTGGCAGGCAACGATCCGCCGTTGACGGCGTACCGGCCGGCGCCCTGGGGCGCTGCTCCGCTGGACCTGATGCCGGTCGAGTTGGACGCGGCCGAGCGGGCCGCGTACTTGACCCTCTGGAAGCAGTTCCGGGCGGCGATGATGGCACTGTCCGCGGAGACCGCCGTCGGTGTCGGGCGTTCGCAACGCTCGGGCACGATCGTCCGTGAGGGGCGGACCGCGGTGCTCCGCTTCCGGCAGAAGGCGTCGCTGCTGCGGGTTGCGCCGACCGTCGAATGGGTACTCGGACAGATCGATGACGGCCATCAGGTTGCGGTCTCCTGTGAATTCCTCGGCGCGGCCGCCGTGCCCATCGCGAGCGCACTGGAGGCCAAAGGTGTTGCGGTGGCCCGCATCCACGGACCTGGTGACGGCCCTGTGCTCGACCTGGAACGGGAACGGTTGCGGTTCCAAACCGGTGCGGCGCCGGCGGTGGTGTTCACGCCATCGACGTCGCTGTCGCTGCATGCGGGCGAACAGCTGGCCGACGGCGCGTTCGCCTCGCCGGCCCGGCGGGTGGGTGTGATGCACAATGTGCGGTACTCCGGGTTGGCCGGGCGGCAGATCCTCGGGCGCACCCACCGCGACCATCAGGTGAGTCCCTGGTGGGTCTCTTATGCGGAAGGCACCGTTGAGGAGCGAATCGCGCAGACGATGATCGGGCGGTTCAAGGCCACGTCCGACACGGCCGGTGCCGACAGCGAGGCGTTGACCACGGTCGCGGAGTTGCTCGGGGTGTCCTGGTTGCCTCCGGATGCGCTTCGTGAGGGCTGACTGATTCAACAATTGGTGCCGGCTATTCATCAGATCGTTCCTTTTCTTCGGTGGGCCATTGTTCGACGGGGAATGGTTGGTCGGTCGTTCGGTAGGTGTGGCCGGTCGGGGTGGTCCAGGTGGAGGTGTGGCCGTCGCGTGAGTTGTGATGTCCGGCATGGGTTTTCGCGCGGTGTTCGGGTCTGCAGTGGTTTTGCAGGTTTTCGGCGGTGGTGGGTCCTTCGGGGACGGGGATGACGTGGTCGTGGTCGCATTTGTGGGCGGGGGTGGTGCAGATCGGGGTGGTGCAGGTGCCGTCGCGGAAGTCGATGGCGTTGCCGAGTTTTCTGGACGGGAATCGGCCCAGTTCGGTGACGTCCAGCAGGTTGCCTTTGTCGTCGGTCAGGAGGCGGTAGAACAGGGTGCCGGGTTGCTGGGCGAGGTCGCGGATGAGGTCGGCGGGGATGAGGGTGGAGCGGTCGGTGAGTTGTCCGGGGGTGTCGCTGAACCCGAACAGCGATTGCGCGGAGATGATCACGCCGATGGTGGCCGGGATGGGCCGGTTCTGGTGGTCGTGCGGGCAGGGGGTGATCACCGGTCGGCCCGTGCGGTAGGGGTTGGGCGACTGTTCGCCGCCGGTCGCCGCACCGGTCGGCGCGGCGTGTCCGTCGGGTCCGGTTCGGGGGCGTGGGGGTCGGGGCGGAACGCGGACGCGGGGAGGTCCCAGTCGTCGTCGGTGTCCCAGGGCCGGTCGGCGGTGTTGCTGCAGGTGCCGGCGCCGGCGGGTGCGCTCGCGTCCGGGTCGTCTGTCGCGTCGGCGTCAGGGGGGGTCTGCTGAGGATCGACGCTCGGTCGTCGGCCGTTTCGGTGTCTTCGGACTGGTCGGTGTCCTGGATGGGTTCGGTGGGACCGTCGGTGTCGGGTTCTTCGGTGTCGGCGGGCTCGTCGACAGGCCTCGCGTGATCGTGGGGTTCGGGCGCGACGTCCTCGTTCCGGCTCTCGCCGGTGCTCGTCCGTCCTCGTCCTCGTCCTCGTCCTCGTCCTCGTCGTCGTCGTTGTCGGGGTCGTCTTGCCAGCTGACGTGGCATCCGTTGCTGATCTTGCCGAGCAGGAGTTCGGTGCAGGCGTCGGCGCGGCGTTGTTGGAAGGTGCGGGTGTCACCGGGCAGGGCGATGGCGGCGAGGGCGTCGAGGACCTGGTTGATGGCGTCGGCGTCGGCGGAGGCGATGGCGGCGTGCAGGAAGCTGATGCCGTCGATGTCGGGGCGGATGGAGACGTACCGGTCCTCCAGGGATCGACGCATCCGGTCGTTGGTCTGGTCGGGTTCGACCATCGGCGACGAATTCGTCCCGCCAGCGGCCGAGCAGTTCCACGGTTTTGTGTTTGGCGACGTCGACGACCAGGGCGTTGAGCAGTTGTTTGGAGGTGTCGCGGGTGAGCCGGATGAGGGCTTTGTTGATCCGGGCGGCGCGGTCGTGGTCGATGTGTCCGGCTTGCCAGGCGTCCCAGGCGTCGGGGGTTTCGTCGTGGAGTCGGCGGGCGATGCCGATGGTGCGGGAGATCTTGTGTTTGTTGGTTTTGGTGGCGAGGCCGATTTCGAGGGCGGCGAATTCGCCGGGCGTGTAGCGGGGGTCGGCGCCCTCGTTCCGCAGGTTGGTGATGCGGGTGTGGTCGAGGCGGCGGCGGGTGTTGCTGAACGTGAGCATCAACGACGCCTGCCGGGCCTGGGCGGCGGCGAGTACCTGTTGCTGGTCTTTGATCTGGTCGACCAGTGCTTTGGCGTCGTCGGTGGTTGCCCCCATGCGATCTATTTTAGCGAGGGGGTCCGACAGTCACCCTGATCAGGACATATGTACCGAACGCCTGTACCTGGTAAGCGGAGTGCTGCACGCGTCGAGGCTGTCGACGGCTTGCAGCGTCCGGACGACCGGTCCGTCCTGCCAGAATGGCATGAATGACGCCACCAGATTCCCAGCGAGCCCGGGTCTTCGGCAGCTTCGCGCAGGACTACGACCGCTGGCGGCCCGGCTATCCGCCGGGTGCGATCGATTGGCTGGTGCCACCCGGCGCCCAGCGAATCGCCGACGTTGGTGCCGGCACCGGGAAACTCACCGGCGCGCTGCTCGGCCGTGGTCTCCAAGTCGTCGCGGTAGAACCTGATGCGGACATGCTGGCCGTCCTCGAGGCGAGGCATCCGGCGGCGGAAGCGAAACTCGCCCCTGCCGAGGACCTCCCACTCGATGATGCGAGCGTCGATGCCGTGCTGGTCGGGCAGGCTTGGCACTGGTTCGATCACGAGAACGCTCTCGCCGAGGCTCGGCGGGTCATCAAGCCGGGCGGCTGGCTGGGACTGATCGGAAACGCGCCTGCGCCGCGAACTCCGTGGCAGCTGGAATTGGCTCAGCTGGATCCCAATCCAGCACATCGCACCTTCGATGACGAGGACGAGGATTGGGAGGATGCGGGATTGGCCGGTTTGGCCGTCGAGACGCTGAAGGTGCCTTGGCAGGAGGAACTGACCGCAGCCGGACTGCGGGCACGTATGGCCACGTTCTCGGCATACGCGGTGATGCCTGACGACGAGCGAACGCAACGCCTGGACGACGCTGCGGCCGTTCTCAATCGGGAGGCGGCTCGGCAGGGCGGATCAGCAGCACGATTCGAACACATCGCGTACTGCGCACGTGTTCGTTTCTGATGGATCTTGACGCCCAGGCAGACCAGCTCGCCCCCGACGGCGGGCTGGTGCGCCTCGGCACACCGTATTGACGGTTCCCTTAGTTTGCCCGCCGAAACGCCCTGTGCGGGGCATTTCGCACATCTCGGCACGGTGCGCGCAGTGACCCGCGTCGGCAAAGGGCGTCCGCAGAGACCCGAGCGCGATCTTCACCCGAGCTCGACCACGACGTGCGCGTTCTCGGCCTCCCGAAGCTCCAGCGCATCCACAACCCCTGCGGCGCAGACGTCGCCGGCCACACGCCCCAACACCGCCAACCGCGCAGCGGTGTCCTCGACGATGAGCCGCGCGACCGGGCTCCGGATGCCCTGCTTGGCCAGCGTTTTGGCCTTGCGCACCTCGCGCAGCACCGATGCGGCGAGCTCGAAGCTGTCGATGGACTCGTCGTCGCCGACATTCTCGAGGCGGACCGGCAATGGCCACGCCGACCGGTGCACCGAGCCCTCCCGCCACCACGACCACACCTCCTCCGCGACGAACGGCAGGAACGGCGCGAACAAGCGCTGCACAGCGGACAACGCAAGGGCCAGGGCGGCGCGGGCCGAAAGCCCGCCGTCGCTGCCACCGTAGGCACGATCCTTGACCAGTTCGACGTAGTCGTCGCAGAACTGCCAGAAGAACGTCTCGGAACGCTCCAACGCCTGCTGATACTGGTAGGCCTCGAAGGCGCTCGTCGCCGCGTCGATCACGGTGTTCAACCGGCCCAATACTGCCCGGTCGATGGGCTCGGTCACCAATGTGCTGGCACCTGATTCGTCGGCGGCGCCCAGCCCGATCACGAATTTCGAGGCGTTCAGCAATTTCACCGCAAGCCGCCGACCGATGCGCATCTGTGGCTCGTCGACGGCGGTGTCCGTGCCGGGGGCGGCGCGGCACGCCCAATAGCGCACACCGTCCGCGCCGTGGGAGGCAATCAGCGCGGCGGGCGTGACGATGTTCCCTTTCGACTTCGACATTTTCTTGCGGTCGGGGTCGAGAATCCAGCCATTGATCATGGCGTGCCGCCACGGCAGTACGTCATTCTCGAAGTGGCTGCGCAGCACCGTGGAGAACAACCATGTCCGAATGATTTCCGGTCCCTGTGGCCGTAACGCCATCGGGAATGCGATTTCGAACAAATCGGCATCCTCTCCCCACCCGCACACGATCTGCGGGGTGAGCGACGCTGTCGCCCAGGTGTCCATCACGTCCGGATCACCGATGAAGCCCCCGGCTTGGCCGCGCGCCGCGGCCGCGTACCCCGGAGGAATGGCGGTCTGCGGATCCACCGGCAACGATGCCGGGTCGGCGAGAATCGGCTCATCCCACGGGCACCGAACCCTGCTCGTCCAGCGGATACCACAACGGGAAAGGCACCCCGAAATACCGCTGCCGGCTGATCAGCCAATCCGAGTTCAGGCCGCCGACCCAATGCTCGTACCGGACCCGCATGAAGTCCGGCGTCCAGGTCAATTCCCGACCGGCATCGAGCAGTCGGGAGCGCAGGTCGGCGTCGTGGGTGCCGTTGCGCAAATACCACTGCCGGCTGGTGACGATCTCCAGCGGGCGATCGCCCTTCTCATAGAACTTCACGTCGTGGGTGATGTCCCGCGGCTCGCCGATCAATTCCCCGGCCTGACGCAACATCTCGATCACGGCCCGCCGCGCCTGCATACTCGTCCGACCGGCCAGCGCACCCCAATCGACGGAACGAGCGAGCCACGGCGGAAGTCCACCGACAAATCGGCCATCCCGGCCGATCACCGACCGCAACGGCAGGCGCAATTCACGCCACCACAGCACGTCGGTGGTATCGCCGAAGGTGCACACCATTGCGGCCCCGGAACCCTTCGCCGGCTCGGCAAGCGGATGAGCCAACACCGGAACCGACATGCCGAACAATGGCGTCCGGACCTGCGACCCGACCAACCCGCGGTACCTGTCGTCATCGGGGTGAACCACGAGCGCAACGCAGGCGGGCAGCAATTCCGGCCGGGTCGTCTCGATCTCGACCTGCTCGCCGGACGGCAGGGCGAAACCAAGCCGAACCGCCACACCGCCGATCGGGCGGTCCTCCAGTTCCGCCTGCGCAATGGCGGTCTGAAAGTCGACATCCCACAGCGTCGGCGCGGCCGCCGCATAGGCCTCGTCACGGGTCAAATTGCGCAGGAATGCGCCTTGCGCGACCGCCCGGCAGCGATCACCCACCGTCGTGTACATCAGCGACCAGTCGACCGACAATCCGATGGTGCGGAAGACCGATTCGAAAAGCTGTTCGTCGATGAGCGGTCTGCCGCTGGCACAGTTCCACGAAATTCCGCCGGGAGATCGGCAACTGCTCGCGGGATCGCTGCGCGGCGGGCCGCTGATCGACGACCTGCTGCAATGCCAAGGCCGGGTCATACGGCAAAGCAGGGTCGCACCGCACCCCGTACAAGTTCTGTACCCGACGCTCGGTGGGCAACCCGTTGTCGTCCCAGCCGATCGGAAACAGCACCTCCCGGCCCGCGCATCCGGTGAAAACGCGCGACGGCGTCAAACTGGACATACCCGAACACTGTGCCCAGATGCAACTGCCCGCTGACGGTCGGCGGCGGCGTGTCGATCGAGTAGATGTCCGGTTTGCTCCGGTCGAACCGGAAGACGCCGCCGTCCTCCCAGGCCTCGTCCCACTTCGCCTCGAGCCCCTCCAGCGAGGGTCGATCCGGTATGCCAGCCATCACGACATGGTCCCGCCCCGGCCCGCACCGCGCTGACTATGCAGAGCCACCCGACGTCTGCGCCTTCGCCACCGGCCCGGACGTGCCGGCGGCGTGCTGCGACCGGCGCTTCTGCGCCCGTCGCCGGTTGTCGGCCAGCACGTGCAGGACGTCGGCGACCCGGCTCGGATCCGCGATCCGGACGTCCGCCGCGGTCCGGCCGGAGCCCACCTTGATCCCGACATCGCCGTCCACCAGCACCCCGAAGGCGTTCTCGTCGGTGACGTCATCGCCGATGAAAACCGTTGCGGTGCAGTGATTCGCCTTCATCAAGGCCTTGAGTGCGCGGCCCTTGTTGGTGGTCACCACGGTCAGCTCGAGCACCATCTTGCCGCGCAGCAGGTGCACCCCGGCCCAGGTCGCCGGGTTCTCCTCGATCTGCGTGGTCACCGCCTGCGGCATCGGACGGGTTCATGCCGCGCAGGTGCACCGCGATCCCGGTGGGTTTCAGTTCCAGCCGGACACCCCGGTACTCCGCGGTGATCTGCTGCAATTCCAGCCGCAGCCGGCCGAGCCGCCGGGCATCCTCCGGGGACAGCGCCGCGGCGTCGTCCCGGTCTTCGGCGGAGGTCTCCGCGCCGTGGCTGCCGACCAGGTGGATCCGTTCGATCGGTCCCAGCAGGTTCTGCAGATCGGACAGCGCCCGGCCGGACACCACGGCGACCACCGTGCCCGGCGTCACGGTCAGCGAGCGCAGCGCCTCCATCGACTCCGGGATCGGCTTGGCGCTCGCCGGATCGTCCACGATCGGGGCCAGGCAGCCGTCGAAATCGGTGGCCACCAGCAGCCGTTCGGTCTCGGCGACCTCCGCGATAGCGGCGACGACCTCGCCCGGCAGCCGGGCCATCGCATCGGCGACGTGGTCGCGGGTGCGTTCCAGCGCGGACAGGAACGCCGCGGCCCAGCGGTCGACGTCGTGGGTCAGCACCTGACGGCGCAGCGAACGCATCCGGCGGCGCGACTCCACCGAGGACATGGTCAGTGCGGCACGTAGTCCGTCCTTGACGCCGTCGGTGTCGTACGGGTTGACCAGCAGGCCGGCCCGCAGCTCCTTGGCGGCGCCGGTGAACTCGGACAGCAGCAGCACCCCGCCGCCGTCCACCCGGCAGGCGACGTACTCCTTCGCGACCAGGTTCATCCCGTCCCGGAACGGGGTCACCGTCATGACGTCGGCCGCGACGTAGAACGCCGCCAGGTCCTCGCGGGGCAGGGATTGGTGCAGGTAGTGCACGGCCGGGCGGCCGATCCGGCCGTAGTCGCCGTTGAGCGAGCCGACCTGTTGCTCGATGGCCTCGCGCATCCGCCGGTACGAACCGAGCCGTTCCCGGCTCGGAGTGGCGATCTGCACCATGACGGCGTTCGCCACCGCCGGGTCGTCCTCGGCCAGCAGCTCGCCGAACGCCCGCAGCCGGACGTCGATGCCCTTGGTGTAGTCGAGCCGATCGACCCCCAGGATGATCTTGCTGGGTTGCCCCAGGTCCTCCCGGAGCTGTTTGGCGGCGTCATGGATGCGCGGGGTGGCGGCGAGCGCCGACTGCTCGGCAGAGTCGATGGAGATCGGGTAGGCACCGGCGCGGATGGTCCGGCCGTCGTACTCGATGGTGCCGCCGGTGGTGACCGCGCTGGCCAGCGACTTCGCCAGCCGGGCGAAGTTGCGGGCGCCGCCGGGCAGCTGGAAGCCGATCAGGTCGGCGCCGAGCAGGCCCTGCACGATCTGGGTGCGCCACGGCAGCCGCATGAACAGCTCCACCGGCGGGAACGGGATGTGCAGGAAGAACCCGATCCGCACGTCCGGCCGCAGCCGGCGGAGGAACTGCGGGACCAGTTGCAGCTGGTAGTCGTGCACCCAGACGGTCGCGCCAGGGGCAGCCAGCTCGGCGGCGGCCTCGGCGAACCGCTCGTTGACCCGCTGGTAGGACTCCCACCAATCGCGGTGGAAGTGCGATTCGACGACCGCGTCGTGGTACAGCGGCCAGAGCGTCTCGTTCGAGAAACCCTCGTAGTAGTTGTCGACGTCGTCGCTGGTCAGGGTGACCGGGTGCAGGCTCAGTCCGTCGGTGGTGGTCGGCTCGAGGGTGACGTCGGCCGACCCCGGCCAGCCGATCCAGGCCCCCTGACGGCGGGACAGGATGGGTGCGAGCGCGGTCACCAAGCCGCCGGGTGCCTGCCGGGCCTTGGTGCTGCCGTCGGGCAACTTCTCCAGGTCGAAGGGCAGCCGGTTGGCCACCACGACCATCTGGGCCTGGTTGGTCGTCGCCGACTCATCGTGACCCGCTGCGGAATCCGCCGGCTGCCGGCCGAATCCGTTGGCCTCGCCGTTGGCCGTGTTCGGTGCGGCGTTCGCCGACGTCGCTGCGCTCACCCTCGATGTCCGCTCGACGCGCGCACGAAACGGTAGGGGGTGTCGGTGTCGGGGCTGGGGAGCAAGTGGGTTTCGGTCAACACGCCTTTACCCTATCGGCAGCCTGATCTCGGCTGATGTGCGCTGCGTGACAACCTTGTCACCCCGCGCGAGCGCCTCGTCGCGCGACCGCATGACCGTTCCCGGCCAGCTCAGTGTCCAAACGGGTCCGGATCGGTGCCGGGCAGCCAGGTCAGACCGGGCACGCCCCACCCCTTCGCCTTGACCGCCTTGCGGGCGGACCTGGCGTTCTTTCCGATCAGCCGGTCGAGGTAGAGGTGTCCGTCGAGGTGGTCGACCTCGTGCTGCAGACAGCGGGCAAAGAAACCGGTGCCCTCGACCTCGATCGGCTCTCCGGTGGCATCGACCCCGGTCACCTTGGCCCAATCGGCCCGGCCGGTGGGGTAGTTCTCGCCGGGCACCGACAGGCAACCCTCGGAATCGTCATCCGGATCGGGCATGTTGGTCGGGATTTCCGAGGTCTCGATCTGTGGGTTCACCACGTAGCCGCGCCGGCGGGTGCCGTGGTCCGGGCAGTCGTAGATGAAGATCCGGCGGTCGTCGCCGATCTGCGTCGCGGCCAATCCGGCGCCGTGGGCGGCCTCGTTGGTCTCGAACATGTCCTGGATGAGGGTGTCGAGTTCGGGGGTGCCGAACTCGGTGACCAAGCGGGTCGGCCGGTGCAGAACAGGCTCCCCGATGATCACGATGGGTCGGATGGTCATCGGGACAGGGTACGGATTGCGTGGCGGGTTGCCCGCCATGCCGTCGCTTGGTTCGCACAGCAAAAAGTGATGAAACAGGTTCAACGAACGACTGCCGCGCATGTATCGTGCTGCAAAGGTCAGCCTAACCAAACATGGCGCGGCATCATCACGAGAGAATGGCAGGGAGGCCCGCATGCTCGCGACGTTCGTCATCGGGCTGCGCGAGGGCCTCGAAGCATCCCTGATCGTCGGCATCATCGCCGCGTTTCTCAAGCAGAGCAGCCGGACCGATGCGCTGCGCAAGGTCTGGCTGGGAGTCGCCGCAGCCGTGCTGCTGTGCCTGGCCGTCGGTATCGGGCTGCAGCTGCTGAACGGCTCGCTGCCGCAGCGGCAGCAGGAAATGCTCGAATGCGTGGTCGCCGCCATCGCCGTGGTGATGATCAGCTACATGGTGCTGTGGATGCGCGCGCACTCCCGCGACCTGCGCAAGGACCTGCAGAGCGCGGCCGGCAGCGCCTTGGCCACGGGTTCGGCCGGTGCGCTGGTAGCGATGGCCTTCCTGGCCGTCATCCGGGAAGGCTTCGAAACCGCCGTCTTCCTGCTCGCCGCGTTCCAGTCGGCGCTCTCCCCGCTGCAGGCCGCGATCGGGGTGTTCCTCGGTCTTGCAGTGGCGGTCGCGCTCGGCTACCTCATCTACCGGGGCGGGGTGAAGCTGAATCTGTCGCGGTTCTTCCGGGTCACCGGCGTGGTGCTGGTGCTGGTCGCCGCTGGTCTGGTGATGAGCACCCTGCGCGCCGCCTACGAGGCGGGTTGGCTGACGGTCGGTCAGCAGACCTTCGTGGACCTGTCGGCGATCGCCAGGCCGGGCTCGGTGCAGGAGTCGCTGCTCACCGGCATGCTCGGGATCCGTTCCAGCCTGCCGGTGGTCGAGGTCGTCGCCTATCTGCTCTATGCGATCCCGATGCTGCTGGTCGCGGCATGGCCGCCGCGGCGGACGCCGTCGGCGCGGAACCTGGGCCGGATCCTGACCGGAACGGCGGCCGCTGCCCTGCTGGTTGCCGCCATGCTCGCCGTATTCGGCCCGGCGTCACCTGATCCGGTGAGCGGAGCTCAGGGACCGTTCGCGCTGCAGGGCACCGCGTCCGGCGGCACCGATCCGGTGACCGGTCGGCCGAACAACGGCGTCGCGGTCACCGGCACGGCCGAGATCACTGTGGATGGAACGACGTCGGCGCAGGTCACGGCCACGCCGGCCGGGGCGACGGTCACCGGAACCAGCACGTTGTCGGCTGCCGGCCAGGTCGACGTGCCGGCCCCTGGCACCGCGGCCGGGTCGGTGTCGGCGACCCGCTTCACCGGGACTCCGGTCACCGCCGCCGTGGATCCTGCGGCCGCGGGGCTGCCGACTTCACTGTCGGCGGAGCAGGTCGCCGCGCTGAACAACGGCCGGTTGCCGGTCGGGGTCCGGTCCGGGGCCGCCGCGGCGGCCTTCGAGGTCGGCTACCTGGACACCGTGACCCCGGCAATCAGCGTCGATACGACGACCGGGGTCGTGCTCGGCGTCGAGCTGCAGGTGGTCCGCACTGTCCAGGTGACCGTGCCGTCCCGCGAGCCGGTGCCGGCCGGAACCGTGCTGGCCGGCTCCGCTGCCGCGACTCCCGGCAGTCTCGCGCCCGGGCTGATGACGGTCGCCGACCTGACCGAGCAGAGCGTCACCCACCAGGTCGTGGGCCAGGTGCTGCCCGGCCTACTGGTCGTGTTCGCGCTGGTGTTGCTCGCCTTCGGGTTGCCCAAGCTGCGCCGCCGGCCGGGCTTGCCTCCTGCCGCAACCGCGGCACCCGCTGGTGCTCCCGACCCCGCCCAACCCCAGACCGCCCCCCACCTGGCAGACGCGGGAGTGGTTCGACCGCCCCGCGATTGACTCCGACCCACCAGCGAGCAGCGCGTCGCCCTCGCGGGCTCAGTCGCGCGTGCCGCACAGCACCGTCCGACAACAACCACCGATCCGCTCACCGTGAACGACACCTTGGAGAACCCCATGACGATTCCCGCGGCCAGGCTCTGGCCGGCAGTCCTGCTCACCACCGGAGCCCTCGCCCTGGCCTCGTGCGGCACCAGCGGGACGGCGTCGTCATCGGGCAGCAGTTCGGTCGCCTCCGGATCGGCCCGCGTCAGGATCCGGTTCGGCATCCGCTGCCGAGCCCGGCCAGGTCACCATCACCGTGACGGACGCCGGCGGGTGCGTCGCGAACCCGGACACCGTGCCGGCCGGGCAGGTCACGTTCGTCATCACGAACGTGGACGCGTTGGGGGTCACCGAGGTCGAACTGGTGTCCGATCAGCGGATCGTCGGGGAACGCGAGAACCTGGCGCCAGGGTTCGACAGCACGTTCTCGGCCAGGCTGGACGGCGGCAGCTACCAGGTGTACTGCCCGGGCGCGACCACCGAGCGGCAGCCGTTCACCGTGACCGGCCAGGCGGCGGCGCAGTCCGCCGATCTCACCGCCCTGCTGAACCAGGCGACGATCGATTACGCCACCTACGTCGACGACCAGATCACCTTCCTGGTGCCTCCCGTCCAGGACCTGGCGGCCGCGCTCAAGGCCGGCGACCTGGCCGCCGCCCAGGCTGCCTATATCAAGGCCCGTCCGTTCTACGAGCGGATCGAGCCGGTGGCCGAGTCGTTCCCCGACCTTGATCCGGCCATCGACCTGCGCGCCGGTGATGTCGAGGCCGGCACCACCTGGACCGGGTTCCACCCGATCGAGCAGGGGTTGTTCGAGAAGCAGAGCACCGACGGGCTCAGCGCGTTGGGTGACCAGTTGGTGGTCGACGTGCAGAGCCTGCAGACCCAGGCGTCGGCGTTGTCGGACGCGACCACGGCCGGCACGGCAGGCGGCTACCAGGCGTTCGAGATCGCCAACGGCGCGTCCGGTCTGCTCGACGAGGCCGCCACGTCGAAGATCACCGGTGAGGAAGAGGCCTATTCCAAGATCGACCTGCTGGATTTCGAGGCGAACGTGGAGGGGTCGTTGCAGGCCTTCGCCACCCTGAAGCCGGCGCTCGACCAGATCGACCCGACGCTGGTCCCGCAGATCTCCGCCGCCTTCGACGCGCTGTCCGCGGCGCTGGCGAAGTACCAGGATTCGACGTCGCCGAGCGGGTGGACGCCGTACGACAAGCTGACCGCCGAGGACAAGACGACGCTGACCAACGCGCTGCTGGCGGTGCAGGAACCGCTGTCGGCGATCTCGGCGAAGATCACGAATTAGGCAGGCCATGAACGAGCAAGGCACGTCCCGGCGGCGGTTCCTCGGTGGAGCCGCCGCCGCGGGCGTCGGCCTGGCGGCAGGCGTCGGCGTCGCTGCCGGGTACGGGATCCGCTCGGCGAACGACGACCAGTCGGGCACGGCTGCCGCCCAGTCGGCCGACCCCGAGGCCACCGCCAACGCGGTGGTGCCGTTTTACGGCGCCCGGCAGGCCGGTATCACCACGGCGCAGCAGGAGCGGCTGATGTTCGCTGCACTGGACGTCACCACCACCGACGTCGAAGAACTGAAACGGATGCTCGGTCGGTGGGCGGCCATCGCGGCCCGGCTCACGGCCGGGAAGCTGGTCAGCGATTCGCCGGTCCGCGACGAGCAGCCGCCCTTCGACACCGGCGAGGCGCTCGACCTGGGACCACACTCGCTGACCATCACCGTCGGCTTCGGGCCGAGCCTGTTCGACGACCGATTCGGGCTGGCCGCCCGGCTGCCGGCCGAGTTGACCCCGTTCGGCACCATCCCGGGCGACGCGGTGATGAAGCCCGCGATTTCCGACGGCGACCTGTGCATCCAGGCCTGCGCGGATGATCCCCAGGTGGTCTTTCACGCGATCCGCAACATGGTCAGGGCGGCCCGCGGGACCGCGGTGCTGAAGTGGTCGCAGCTCGGCTTCGGCCGGGCGTCGGCGACCGGAGCCGGCCAGAGGACGCCGCGCAACCTGATGGGCTTCAAGGACGGCACCAACAACATCCACGCCGACGACACCGCCGCGTTGGACGAACAGGTCTGGGTTGCGCAGGGTGCCGGCTGGATGGCGGGCGGGTCGTACCTGGTGGCCCGGAAGATCCGGATGGAGATCGAGGCCTGGGACACCGATCCGCTGACCGATCAGGAACGCATCTTCGGAAGGAACAAGACCACCGGCGCGCCGATCACCGGCGGCGACGAATTCACCCCCTTCGACTTCGGCAAGACGACTGCGTCCGGGGCGCCCGTCATCGACGTCGATGCGCACACCCGGCTGGCGTCACCGGAGCAGAACGGCGGCATCAGGCTGCTGCGTCGCGGCTACAACTACACGGACGGGCAGGACCCGGACACCGGGAAGCTCGCCGCCGGGCTGTTCTTCATCGCGTTTCAGCGCGACCCGCAGACTCAGTTCAAGGCGCTGCAGACCCGGCTCGGGCGCTCGGACCTGCTGAACGAGTACATCGCGCACGTCGGCGGCGGGCTCTGGGCCTGCCCTCCTGGGGTGAGCGGTCCGGGCGACTGGTTCGGCAAGGCCCTGTTCAGCTAGCTGCTGCCGATGATTGCTCCGATGGCGGGCGGCGTCCCCTGTTCATCAGGCGATAGGACCATCATTGGTGACCCGCTGTGCGCGGCCGGTACGAAATTCACTCCGACCGGCTCCTGAAGAGAGGATCGCTTACCCTAAAGAGTGAGTTGCATTAACCGCGGTTCGCCTTCGATGATCGGCATTCCGCGACCCGGTCGCCACGAATGGTCCAATGTTCGATCTCCAATGGGCCAAAAGGGTGTAATGCCGGTTACTCTGTGGTAGAAATGCCTTGGCGAAGTGCTTCAGTCTTGACGAAGTAGCCCGTTCGGCCCATTCGATCACTGATGGTTCAACGGGTTCGAGCGGATAGTAATTGGGCAGCGCGCTGGCGGTCGGAGATCTCCTCCGCCGTCCCGTCTCAACGACAGGGGAAATGCGTGTCGCAGACTTACGACGCACGGTCCCAGCAGGCATTTGCCGCTGCCGTGTGCCGGGTGATGCGTGAGTCACGACGCAGGCAAAAGCTCACCCAGGCCGAAGTTGCACAACGAACCGGTGGACTGGTCAGCAAGGCTGCCCTGGCCAACTACGAGACCGGTCACCGCTCGCTGCGGGTCGACGTGCTGTGGGTGATCGCCGGAGCGTTGGGCGAGGACCTCGGCGCGCTGCTGACCGCCGCCGAGCGTGGCGTGGCACTGCGTCCGGTGGCCGGCGCCAGCGGATCGATCACCGTCGACGTTGCCGAGGTGATGGCGACCGCGGATCCGCGACTGGCCCCGGTGAAGCGATGGTTCGAGCTGCGCACGCACGGCGGCTCGGCGGCGATGACGCTCGATGACGGCGCGATCGCGGCGCTGGCCTCGCTGATGAACGTCAGCGCGCTCGAGTGCCGGCGGATCCTGATCTCCACCATCCGCGGTGCGCGTCATGCCGCGCCGGCCCCGCTGGCGCGCTAGCGCAGAACCTGCACGGCTTTCATGCGTCTTTAAGATTCGATGCCCAGGTCGGGGAAGATGATCCCGTCGGGCGGAGGGTCGAGCGCAAGGGGCTGGTGTGAGGGATCAAACGGATGTTGAGAGTTCCGCGCGGGCGGATTCGGATGATTCGGGAAGTGCTGGACCTGCCGGCCGTTCCGCGGTGGCTGATTGCCGCGCTCGCCGCCGCGGTGCGGCCTGCTCATTCTTGCGGTGGTGTACCTGGTTGACCTGCTCGCGACGTCGGGCGAGATCGAACGGAACACCACGGTCGCCGGCGTCGAGGTCGGCGGCATGACGCCGGAGCAGGCGAACGCTGCGCTGACCGCGCAGGCGCTGCCGGCCTACGGCCAAGCGTTGACCATCGACGTGCACGGCGAGCAGACAGCGCTCGACCCGGTCATCGGCGGGATTGACCGCGGACGTCGCTGCGACGGTGCAGGCCGTCGGGGTGCGCTCGGCGAACCCGCTCACCCGGCTGACCTCCTATTTCACCTCGACCGACGTGCCGCTGTCCGTTCACGTCGACGAGGCGGCGCTCGACCTCGTTCGTCGACGGCGTCGCCGGCCGGACAGACGTGGCCCCTGTCGAGGGCGAGGTCGCCGTCGACGGCGTCACGATCCGCACGGTCACCCCGGTGATCGGACGCAGCCTGCGACGTGCCGGACGCGACGACGGCCATCTCCGGTGCCTGGTCCGCCGGCGGACCCGCCGCCCTGCAGGGACTGGTCGTGCCGGTCACCGCGCACGCCGGTGCGCGCCAACCCGGACAAGGTGGCCGCGGCGGCGGCCGAGGCGACCGGCATCCTGTCCGCGCCGCTGCAGCTGACCGGCCCGAGTTCGACGGTTGAGTTCTCCGTGCCGGCGATTGCCGGCGCGATGACGATCACCCCGGACGACGCGGACGGCTTCGTCGTCGGCAT
This sequence comes from uncultured Actinomycetota bacterium, assembly GCA_963695045.1. Classification (GTDB taxonomy): domain Bacteria; phylum Actinomycetota; class Actinomycetes; order Mycobacteriales; family Nakamurellaceae; genus Nakamurella. The sequence goes on along the minus strand of CAVOFW010000006.1, from coordinate 716,247 downwards.
CAACATCCCGGGAGTCCGGTCCCAGTACACCGCGGCCGTCGAGGCCACCCAGACGGCACCCGCCGACGCGACGATCTCGATCGTCGACGGTCAGCCGGTGGTCAACCCGAGCGTTCCCGGGCGGGTCGTCGACTGGTCGGCCACCGAGGCGGCCATCGAGGCGGGGCTCCGCGGTAACCACACGGCGGCCATCGGCTACGTCGTCGCCGAGCCGGCGTTGACCACCGACAAGGCGCAGGCGCTCGGCATCAAGGAGGTCATCGGTGAGTTCACCACCGGCGGCTTCGCCGCGGCGTCCGGCGAGAACATCAGGGTGGTCGCCGAGAAGGTGAACGGCGCGATCGTGCAGCCGGGCGCGACGTTCGGGCTCAACGAGTTCACCGGAACCAGGGGCACCGCCGAGGGCTACGTCCCGGCCGCGATCATCCAGGAGGGCGCGCTGGCGACCGCGGTCGGCGGCGGGATCAGCCAGTTCGCCACCACCCTGTACAACGCGGCGTACTTCGCCGGGATGGGCGACGTCACCCACACCCCGCACTCGTTCTACATCAGCCGCTACCCGCCGGGCCGGGAGGCGACCGTGTTCGACGGCGAGATCGAGCTCGCCTTCTCCAACGACTACCCGACCGGTGTGCTGATCGAGACCAACTGGACCGACGGGGACATCACCGTCCGGCTCTGGGGCACCAAGCACGTCGAGGTCGAGTCGGTGACCACCGACCGGTTCAACTTCACCTCGCCGCAGGTGATCGTGAAGCCATACGGCGAGTCCTGCAGCCCGTCCAGCGGCAGCAGCGGGTTCAGCGTGGTGAACACCAGGATCATCAAGGACCTGGCCGGCGCGGAGATCCGTCGCGAGGACTTCACCACCGTCTACAACGGCCAGCAGAACGTCGTCTGCTCGCCGCCGCCGCCGGCGCCGGTCGCGCCGAGCACGGCGCCGGCTGCGGCCGACCCGGCCGCGGCCGTACCGACGGATCCGGCGACGCCCGCAGGGGTGACGAGTTCGTTGTGCACGGCCGGCCCCGGCTACGCTGACGTCGCCGGGTTCTGCCCGGTCCGGTCGGGGGCTTCAGCCCGACCTGCCGCCGTGGCGCAATTGGTAGCGCACCCGACTTGTAATCGGGCGGTTAGGGGTTCAAGTCCCCTCGGCGGCTCGGCTGATCCCGGTTGCATTACTGACCGCGCCAGGCCTACCGTGGACTCAAGAGAAGGGCCGCCGCGGTGAGATGGGTCGAAGAGACAGCGCTCGAGCAGACCGGATTCGAGGGCTGCACCGGCCTGCACGGCGCCACCGTTGTCCAGCGGGACGGCACCGTTTCCCTGGATAACGTCACGGTGCTGGCCCGGCCCGGCGAGCTGCTGGCCGTGCTCGGGCCCTCCGGCAGCGGCAAGTCGACGCTGCTGCGGGCCATCGCCGGATTGGCGAAGGTACGCGACGGCCGGGTGCTGATCGCCGGCGAGCCGACCACCCGGGAGCCGGCCTTCCGGGACATCGCGATGGTCTTCGAGAACACCCAGCTGATGCCGATGCTCGACGTCGCCAGGAACATGGGCTTCGGCCTGGAGGCCCGGCACGTGCCCGCCGCAGCAGGTCCAGCGGCAGGTGGAGTCGCAGTCCCGGCGGCTGCGGATTCACCGGCTGCTGCGGCGGCTGCCGACGGAAATCTCCGCCGGTGAGCGCGGCCAGGTCGGGATCGGCCGGGCGCTGGTCCGCACCCCCAAGGCGTTCCTGCTGGACGAGCCGCTGGCGCACGTCGACGCCCACGAACGAGCCAGGATGCGCCGGGTGATCGCCGAGACCGTCAAGGCGTCCAAGGTCAGCACTCTGTACGTCACCCACGACCAGTCCGACGCGCTGTCGATCGGCGACCGGATCGCCGTGCTGAACGCCGGCCGGGTCGTGCAGATCGCGACCCCGCGCGAGCTGTACGACCGGCCGGCGACCCTGTTCGTGGCCGACTTCGTCGGGGCCAGCCCGATCGGCGCGATCCCAGGGCGGCTGGTGGCCGCTGCCGGGATGGCCGGCTTTCAGGTCGGCACCCGGACGCTGCCGACCTGGCTGCCGGTACCGGCCGAGCTCGCCGGGTACGTCGGTCGGGAGGTCATGCTGGGCCTGCGTGCCGAGGACGTGCGTGACGCCGGCCGACGAGCCGGACCCGGATCACGTGTGCCTGTCCGGCCCGGTCAAGGCCATCGACCGCACCGGACGCGACGCGTTCCTGACCGTGCAGTTCGGGGCGCACCGGTTGGTCGCCAGGTTCGCCGGGCGGAGCCGGGCCCGAGTGGGTGACGTCGTGACGATCGCCGTCGATGCCGCGCGCGCCCACGTCTTCGACCGGGCCAATGGGCGCGCGCTCTATCACCCGAACGTGCCCGGATAGCCCGGGGCCGAGTCGTCAGGCGTGTAACCCACCGTCGGAGTACAGCAGTTGCCCGTTGACCCACTCGCCGTCCGGCGAGCAGAGGAACGACACCAGGGCCGCGGTGTCGGTCGGCCGGCCGACCCGCCCCCGTGGGCTGGCCAAGGCCGCATCGGCGAGCTGTGCGGCGGTCATCCAGCCGGTGTCGACCGGTCCCGGGTTCACCACGTTCGAGGTGATTCGCTGCTCGGTCAGCTCGCGGGCGGCGGCCAGCACGATCCGGTCCAGCGCGCCCTTGCTGGCGCCGTAGGGCAGGTTGCCAACGGTGTGATCGCTGGTCAGGGCGACGATCCGGCCCGCGCCCGGCTCGGCCCGGTAGCGGCGGGCGTGCTCGGCGATCAGCAGCCAGCTGGCCCTCGCGTTTACCGCCATGTGCAGGTCGAAACTGGCCACCGTGGTGTCCAGCAACGTCGAATCCACCGATTCGCACTGGCAGAGCACCAGGGCGGTGACCGGCCCGAGCGCGGCCTCGGCGGCGTCGAAGACCGCGCCCGGGCTCGACGGATCGGCCAGGTCCGCCGGAATTGACGCGGTTCGCGCGCCCGCGGCCCGGAGCCCGTCGGCGATCAGGCCGGGGTCCCGCGGTTGGCCGCCCCACGGCATCCGCTCGTCGTAGGGCGCCCAGTAGGTCGTCGCGATGTCCCACCCGTCGCGGGCGAGTCGGGTGGCGATTGCCGCGCCGATCCCGACCAGCCGGCCGACCCCGGTGACGAGCGCCACCGGCCGGCCGGGCCGGGCCGTTTCAGCCACGGTCCTGTCGGTCGGCGCAGCCTGCTCGGAACTCACCGCACCATCCTGACCTCGGTCCGCAAGTGGGGTGTGACGTACTCGCGCTCGATCCCGGCAGATGGGTCGTCACCTGCGTGGACACACACCGGACGCGATAAGTTAACACCGCTTGGCTTGCTCGCCGCTCCGCGCGATGATTAGCTTCGTTCTGGGTCACGAACCACGTACCAGCGCCGAGGTGGACAACACCGACCGGCCGCGAGGGAAATTCTGTCGGGCCCGTTCTCACGATCACAATCCGCATCAGGATTCAGGCGCCTGAACTCTTCAGAGCAGCCGGACGGCGGATTCCCGGCACAGACCGGCACCCCAGCACCACCCGGCCCCACCCGTTGTGGGGCCGCTTCCCTATCCCCGTTACCCCAAGGATGACCAATGAGCGCCCCAGTCCCGGCCACCAGAGCCGGACGTTGTGAATGCTGTTCCACCACCTACCGAGCCGGCACCCCGATCGTCTGGGATTCGGTCGTCGCCGGCTGGGTCCTCGCCGCCCACCGCAGCGCCGGGAGCCGCCGCTAGCCGCCCCTGGCCCGTGGCCCTACGGCCTGTCGGAGTGCTCTGGTAGACCGGTGTCATGACTGCCGAGCACCTCGAGATCGAGCGCAAGTACGACGTCGCCGACAGCGTTCCGCTGGGTCGATCTGGGGTCGCTGTCCGGCGTACAGCCCATCGACCCCCCGCGGCAGGACGACCTGCGAGCGGAGTACTTCGACACCGACCGGCTCGACCTGGCCCGAGCCGGGATCACCCTGCGCCGCCGCACCGGTGGAACGGACGCCGGCTGGCATCTCAAGTTGCCGGTCGCGTCCGGCGGTCGGATGGAGCACGCAGAGCCGCTCGGTGAATCCGGTGGCCCGCCGCCCGCCGCGCTGATCGACCTGGTGCAGGCCTGGGTTCGGGACCGGGATCTGCGGCCGGTCGCCACCCTGAGCACCCGCCGCCTGGTGTACCGGCTGCTCTCGGCCGCCGGTCAGGTGCTTGCCGAGGCCGCCGACGACGTGGTGACCGCCGAGGCCAGCGGACTCGGTGACGGCAGCGCGACGCTCAGCCACTGGCGCGAATGGGAGATCGAACTGGTCGACGGCCCGGACGAACTGATCGACGCGGTCGGCGCGCTGATGCGCGAGGCCGGCGCCGCACCGTCGACGTGGTCGTCCAAGCTCGAGCGGGCGCTCGGTGGTCGGGTCATTCGACCAGCCAGGCCCGACGCCGACGGGCTGAGCCCGGCGAGCCGGGCCGGCGACGTGGTGCACGCCCATCTCGTCGAACAGGTCGACGCGATGATCAACCGCGACTGGCAGGCCCGGCACGACGAGCCGGACGGGGTGCACAAGATGCGGGTGGCCACCCGCCGGCTGCGCAGCGCACTGGCCACGTTCCGGCCGCTGTTCGATCGTCAGGTGACCGACCCGATCCGGGACGAGCTCAAGTGGATCGCCGCCGAGCTCGGGCGGAGCACGGGACGCCGAGGTGCTGCGGACGCGGCTGCTCACCGAACTGGCCGCGGAAGCCGACGATCTGGTGCTCGGCCCGATCTCGGCCAGGATCGAGGTCGAGTTGCTGGCCGACCACCGCAAGGCGCATGACGCGCTGGTGGTCGCCCTGCGATCCGAACGGTACTTCCGGCTGCTGGATCGGCTCGACGAACTGATCGCCGCGCCGCCGTTCACCCCGCTCGCCGACGGCAAGGCCGGCAAGGTGCTGACCAGGCGGGTGCGGAAGTCCTACGGGCGGGTCGCAGACGCTGGTCAGCGCGGGCGCACCGGAGGACGCCGTACGCCGCGACGAGTGGTATCACGAGATCCGCAAGGCGTCGAAGCGGCTGCGGTACGCGGCCGAATCGGTGGCGCCGGCCTTCGGGAAACCGGCGACGGACCTCGCCGAGGCCGCCGAGCATCTTGCAGGAGGTGCTCGGCGAGCACCAGGACAGCGTGGTCGCCCGCGCGGCGCTGCGGGAACTCGGCGTCCGGATCTACCTCGACGGCGACAACGCCTTCACCATCGGCCGGCTGCACGCGCTCGAGCAGACCAGGGGTGACGAGGCGATCGAGGAGTTCGAGTCCGCCTGGTCCGCGTTGTCGGACAAGCAGATGCTGCGTTGGCTGGGGAAGTAAGCGATGGCCTCGTCGAACCCCACTCCGCGGCTCTCCCTGTCCACCGGCGCTTCGATGCCGGTGATCGGCCTGGGCACCTGGCCGCTGAACGACGGCCAGGTCGCCCGGACCGTGGTCGACGCCACCGCGGCCGGCTACCGGTTGATCGATACCGCCGCCAAGTACGGCAACGAGGCCGGCGTCGGGCAGGGCATCCGCGACTGCGGGATCGCCCGCGACCAGCTGTTCGTCACGACCAAACTGGACGGCGGGTATCAGGGGAACGATCGAGCCGTTGCCGGCCTGGATGCATCGCTCGCCCGGCTCGGGCTCGACTACGTCGACCTGCTGCTGATCCACTGGCCGCTTCCGGCCCGGGACCTCTACGTCGACACCTGGATCACCTTCGGCAAACTGCTGGCCTCCGGCAAGACCCGGGCGATCGGCGTCTCCAACTTCAAGCCGGCCCACCTCGACCGGCTGATCGCCGAGACCGGAGTCGCCCCGGCGGTCAACCAGATCGAACTGAATCCGACCCTGGCCAGGGCGGAGACCAGGGCCTACAACGCCGCGCACGGCATCGTGACCCAGTCGTGGAGCCCGCTCGGCCGCGGTGACACCCTGTCGAATCCGGTGATCACCGGCATCGCCGATCGGCTGGAGACGTCACCTGCGCAGGTCGTCCTGCGGTGGCATGTGCAACTCGGGCTGTCGGCCGTGCCGAAGTCCGCGACGCCGGCGCGGCTGGCGCAGAACCTGGACGTCTTCGGTTTCGAGCTCACCGAGCACGACCTGGATGCCATCGCGCGGCTGGATCAAGGTGAGGCCGCGGCCACGGACTCCGACGTCGCGGGTCATTAACCGAGCCGGTCGGGCCCGACGGAGGTAGGGTCTCGCGGATGGTCAGGCTGAATCCCGCGGCCCGGGCGCTGATCGAATCAGGCCCGCTGGCGCACCTGGTGACGTTGAACAGTGACGGCTCTCCACAGGTCTCGGTGATCTGGGTGGGGTTGGACGGTGACGACCTGGTCAGCGGTCACCTGGACGGGCGTCAGCTCAAGATGCACAACATGGCCCGCGATCCACGGGTGGCCCTGTCCTTCGAAGCGCCCGGTGCCAACGGCATCGGGCTACGCGAGTACCTGGTGGTGCACGGCCTGGTGACACTGACCGAAGGCGGCGCCCCGGAGCTGCTGCACCGGCTGGCGCAGACCTACATCGGGCCGGGCACCGTCTTTCCGCCGATGCCCGATCCGCCGCCCGGCACCATCGCGCACATTCGGGTCGTGAAGATCACCGGGGCGGGGGACTGGGCGCAGCCGTCGGATTGAGCCGGGCCGGCGGCTCCGCGGGATCAGGGACGGTCTGGTAATCCGAACCGCGCGAACAGGTCGGTGTCCAAGAAGTAGGTGATCTTGGAAATCCGGTCCCCGGTCAGCTCGAGCACCTGGATCCCGAAGGGTTCGTGACCGTTTGGACCGGGCCGATAGTGCGCGAACGCCGGTGAACCGTTCACCGCGATCGGCACCAGCACAGATCCGTTGCAGGTGTGTCCGGGCCCGACGTGCCACCGACCGATGTCGTCGCGGCCCTGCAGCCACAGCTGGTACGGCGGCATCGACGCGGTCGCGTCCTCGTGCAGCAGGGCGACGAGCGATTCGATGTCGTAGCTCGTGAACGCCTGGACGTACCGTGCCAGCAGGCCCTTCTGGTCGTCGTCCATCGGCTCGTAGCGATCTTCGGTGCCGGGCTCGACCGAGGCCAGGGTGGCCCGCGCGCGCTGCAGCGCACTGTTCACCGACGCCACGGTGCCGTCGAGTAGCTCGGCCACCTCCGCGGCGCTCCAGCGCAACACCTCACGCAGGATCAGCACCGCACGCTGCCGCGGCGGCAGGTGCTGCAGCGCGGCGATGAAGGCGAGCCGGACCGCGTCGCGTTCCACCGCGAGGTCGGCGGGGTCGGCGCCGGTGGGCAGCACGCCTGCGTCCGGCATCGGCTGGATCCAGATCGCCTCGGGCTGCGGCTGCCCGAGCGACGAGGCGATCGGCGGGGACGACGGGCCGAAATCCATCGGCAGGGCCCGGCGTTTGCGGCCGTTCAGCAGGTCGAGGCACACGTTGGTGGCGATCCGGTACAGCCAGGTCCGCAGGGACGAGCGACCGTCGAACCGGTCGAGCCCGCGCCAGGCCCGGACCATGGTTTCCTGCACCGCATCGTCGGTCTCGAAGGTCGAGCCGAGCATCCGATAGCAGTAACCGGCGATCTCTCTGCGGTGGTCCTCCAGTTGCAGCTGCAACTCCGAGTTGCGAGTTCCTGAGGCCGGGTGTTCGGTCGCGAGTTCGGTCATCGATGCCCTCGGTTTCGGTGTCGGCCAGCTGATGATCTGGGCGTTGTGGTCAGGCTGCGCCCCACTGTAGGACGGCCCACCGACAGCCGACCGTCGCGCGGCTCGGAGGCCGTCCGCGCAGCAGTCGGCCGCCGTGGCGTGGTCAGGTCAGTAGCCCCGAGAGCTGTCCGCCAGATCTGCGTCACCGCTCAGCGCGGCGACGAAATCGGTGCTGGTCACCGGGCGGGAGAACATCGGGTAGTCCTTGCTGATCGCGTTGTCGTGCTCCTCGATGGACGTCGCGGCCAGACAGTCGGTCAGGGTGTAGACCTGGTAACCCTTCTCGTACCCGCTGCGCATCGTCGACTCCACGCAGCAGTTGGTCAGGAAGCCGCCCAGCGCGATCGTGGTGATGCCCTTCGACCGCAGGATGAAGTCCAGGTTCGTCGAGGCGAAGGCGTCGAGGCCGCGCTTGCCCTCGATCACGATGTCGCCGTCGGCCGGCGTCATCTCCTCGGTGATCTGGGCGCCCCACGAGCCCTGCACGAAGGAATTGGAGTCCACCACCCCGGCCAGGATGCCGTACGGCTGGCTGGAGATCTCGCCGTAGCCGGGGGCGAAGGAGATCGGGGTGTGCACGATGGTGGCGCCGGCGTCCCGGGCCTTGCCGACCAGGTCGACGGTGTTCTTCAGCATGCCGGTGGAGTCCATGACGGACGACACCGCGCCGTGCAGGCTGCCGCCCTCGGTGGTGAAGTCGTTCTGGTACTCGATCAGCACGAGCGCGGTGTGGGCCGGGTCGACTGCTGGAGTTGGGGAGGTCATGGCGTTCTCCTGTCGATGGTGGGACCACCGACAGTAGGACGTCAATCAGCAGCCTGCTCAGACCGTCGGTCGAGTTGACGATGTCGTTGCCCATCTTGCGGACGAAGAAGCTGGCCACGATGAACACGATGCCGCTCATGATCGCCCACAGCGCCACCAGCCACAGAATGCTCAGGATCCCGGCGGCCGGATTGGCGATCAAGGCGATGCCGAAGAGGCCGGCCAGGATGCCCCAGGCCAGGAACCAGCCCCACCCCGATCCGGGAGTCTGCCGAAGCCGGAACCCGGCGGCGATGCCGGCGATCGCGGCCAGGATCGCCCAGATCCCGATGATGAACATCAGCACCTTGCCGATGGTGTCCGGCCAGGCCAGCACGGCGATGCCGAACGCGATCGCCAGGGCACCGGAGAAGAAGGACCAGCCGGACGGCTGCCCGGCCTTGCGTTCGGAGAAGCCGTTGAAGATGTTCATGATGCCGTCGACGAACAGGTACGCGGCGAACAGCGCGACGAAGACCAGCAGGGTGGCATGCGGCCAGGCGAACATCGCGATGCCGAGCAGCACCAGCAGAATGCCGCGTACCAGGAACACCCACCAGTACTTCGCGGCCAGGGTGCCCATGCCTCGAACTGATGTAGTCATGACGATGTCTCCTCGCGCTGTTTTGCCGAGCCGCCGTCTTTCCGGCGCACTGTATCCAGTGTCCACCGGATGCCCCCTTGCGCGGCAATTGTCCGTTCGCTGCGCACGGTATCAGTCAGGGCGGCGCACTCGACCGACCGGCAAATGACGTGTTGGTAACACGTCCGGGCCCGCCCGAGCAGATCGGTCAGTGACCATCCATCCGCGGTTCCTCGTCGCCAGGGCTCAGGGGCCGTACTCGAGATCGGATAATGAATCCTCTGAGTCTTCCGCTGTGTCATCTTCTATGTCGTCCGCGTCCAGCGCGCCGATCCCCATCAGCGACGAATCCAGGAACGCCTTCTCGTCCGGCCGGAACCGCAGCACGGTGTGCAGGTACGACTGGGTGGCCTGCTCCATCGACACCTCGCGGCCGGCGGCCTGCGAGAGGAACCAACGGTGCTCCAGCACCTCGTGGAAAACCTCGGCGGGCTCGAGCTTCTCGGCCAGTGCCCGGGGAATCGCCTCGATCACCGGGTCGTAGACGTCGGTGACGTAGTGATGCGCGACCGTGTCCTCGTCGACCTCCGTCTGCGGCATCACGGCCTGCGAGCGGTAGGTGTCCAGGTCGTTCAGAATCCGCCTGGCCTGGTTCTCCTGCACGTCGATGCCGGTCAGCGAGAACAGCCGGCGCCGGTGGTGACCGGCGTCGACCACCTGGGTCTGCACCATCACCTTCGGGTCGCCGTCCTTCTCGTTGATCTGGATCTGCGCGACGTCGAAGCCGAGTTCGTTCAGCTTCCGCAGCCGCTGCTCGATCCGCCACCATTCGTCATCGCCCATGGTCTGCGGCGCGGTGAGCAGGTCCCACAGCCGCTCGTAGCGTTCGAGCACCGAGATCGCGGTTTCCAGCGGGTCGATGGACTCCGGGAGCAGACCGGACATCTGCAGATCCAGCAGCTCCCCGGCGACGTTGGTCTCCACGATGTCGAGGTCCTGGGCCCGTTGCCCCCTGGACAGTTGCTCCCGCATCTCACCGGTTTCGGCGTCGACCAGATAGGCGGCCAGGGCGCCGGCGTCCCGCCGGAACAGCGTGTTCGACAGCGAGCAGTCCTTCCAGGCGAAGCCGACCAGATGCAGCCGGACCAGCAGCTCGGCCAACGCATCCAGCAGCTTGGTCTCCAGGTCGGGGTCCATCCGGCGGGAGAACAGCGCGCGATACGGCAGCGAGAACCGAAGATGCTTGGTGACCAGGGCGGCGTCCAGCGGCTCACCGTCGGGAGTCATCCGGTTGGCAACCACGCCGACGGCCTGCACCACCGGGATGCCGACCTTCGCCAGTTCGCGGAGCAGTTCGTACTCGTGGTCGGCCAGCCCCTGGCTGATCTCCTTGATCGCATAGACGATGCCGCCGATCCGGACGAACCGGACCACATGCCGGGAGATGCCGCGCGGCAGCGAGACCAGCTTCTCCTTCGGCCACTCCGCGAGCGGCGTCGACCACGGGAGCATCAGCAGGTCGGTCGGGTCGGGGCCGGTCGCGAATTGCATGCGCACGAGCGTCAGCCTCGCACAAGGCAACAGCCCCCGACACTCGACGTCAGGTCACGCCCGGATCGGGCGGCCATCCCGCCAGCTGGCGCAGGCCGCGGCGAACGCCTCGAAGAGCAGCAGGTCGGTCCCGGTCTCCGGATGCCACTGCACGGCCAACCGGAATCGGTCGCCGGGCGATTCCATGGCCTCGAGCAGGCCGTCGTCCGCGTGCGCGACGCCGACGAAGCCCGGATGCTCGGTCACCGCCTGATGGTGGTGGCAGGCCACCGTCACGGCCGGCCCGATGATCGTCGCCAGCCGCGAGCCGGGGGTGGTGCGGACCGCGATCGGGCCGTAGGCGTCAGGGCCGGGGGAGTGCGTCTGGTGCCCCACCACGTCCGGAACGTGTTGCAGCAGGGCACCCCCCGCGGTCACAGCCATCACCTGCATGCCGCGGCAGACGCCCAGCACCGGCATGCCGAGGTCGTCCGCGGCGTTCAGCAGAGCCATCTCCGAGACGTCCCGATCGTCGCGCCAACTGGTCACCGCCGGGTGCGCGGTCTGGCTGTAGCGGGACGGGTTGACGTCCGCGCCGCCGGCCAGCAACAGGCCGTCCAACCGGGCGACGATGGCGGCGGCGTCGTCACCTGGTCCCAGCGGCGGGATCAGCAGCGGCGTGCCGCCGCCGGCCCGGACCGCGTCGGTATAGGACGCGGGCAGCAACGTCGCCTCCACCGCCCAGGTGCCCCACGCCGCCGGTTCGCGGTAGGTGGTGATGCCGATCAATGGCCGGGCCATGGCGCTGCTCCATCCCGTCACAGTGATCAGCAAGGGACCGACCCGTGACGGAAAATGACGATACCCACCGCTACCGACCCGCCTCATCGACCGCATCGGAAGGGTGCCGTGCCGAGCCTGCTGGACCTCGACCTGCTGCCGAGCCCGCTCGTCGACCCGCTGAGCTACCCGGGTGCGGCGCTGCGGCACAGCTTCCTGTGGCTGGATTCCTGGGTGTACCGGGTCGAGCCGGATGCCGGAGTCGGGCGGTCGGGGTGGCGCATCGAGATCGACGGCGGGCCGCTGGCGGATGGCGGCGCTGGTGATCGGCTGGAAGATGCGCTGCGGGTGGCGGGCGCCACGCCGATGGCCGGCCGGCATCCGGTGCTGGCCTTCGGCTCCAACGCCTCCCCGGCGCAACTGCTGACCAAGTTCGCGGCGCTGAATCCGGTGCGCCGGGTCGTTCCGGTGCTCCGCGGAGCGGTGGCCGGGCTGGCGTTGGGCCATTCGCCGCACGTCAGCATCCCCGGCTACGTGCCGTACGTGATCGTCGACGGCGGCGCCGGTGCCGTCCTTGACGCGTTCGTGCTGTGGTTGGACCCGGCGCAACGCGCCGTGCTGAACCGGACCGAGCCGAACTACCGGCTGGTGCGGATGCCCGCGGAGCGGTATCCGCTGCGCGTGGAAGCGCTGCACCCGATCGGGGAGTACAGCGCCTACCGGGGGAAATGGGGCGCGCTGCGGTGGCCGGGCGAAACGGCGCCGGCGCCCGGTGGGACGCAGCAGGAGGTGTTCGGCAGGCTCGGGCGGGAACCGTGGTTCGCGGGAAGGCTCGGGCCCGGTGACGTGCGGTCGCGGATGGCCAAGCTGGCTGCCGATGCTGAGCTGCGTGAGTGGGTACGCGGCAGCTTCAGCGCCAATGGCATGGTCGTCGGTGACTGGCTGGCAGGAGCTGATCAGTCCAGGGGGGTGACGTACGCCCCGGAGATCCCGCCGTCCACCAGGAACTGCGACGCCGTGATGAAGCTGGATTCGTCGGACGCCAGGAACAGCACGGCGTTGGCGATCTCCTCGGGCTCGGCGAACCGGCCGACCGGGATGTGCACCAGTCGGCGGGCGGCTCGCTCCGGGTCCTTGGCGAACAGCTCCTGCAGCATCGGCGTGTTGACCGGACCCGGGCACAGCGCGTTGACCCGAACGCCGCGGCGGGCGAACTGCACGCCGAGTTCGCGGGACATCGCCAGCACGCCGCCCTTGGAGGCGGTGTACGAGATCTGCGAGGTCGCGGCGCCCATCACGGCCACGAAGGACGCGGTGTTGATGATCGACCCGCGGCCCTGCTCCAGCATGTACGGCAGCGCCGCCTGGCAGCACAGGTACACGCTGGTCAGGTTGACCTCCTGCACCCGGCGCCACGCCTCCAGTCCGGTGGTCAGGATGGAGTCGTCATCCGGCGGTGAGATGCCGGCGTTGTTGAACGCCACGTCCACCGAGCCGAAGGTGGCATTCGCGAACGCGAACATGGCCCGCACGTCGTCCGGGTCGGTGACGTTGGTCCGGATGAACGCCCCGCCCAGTTCCTCCGCGATGCCCGGCCCGCGGGCCTCGTCCAGGTCGCCGATGACGACCCGCGCCCCCTCCGCTGCGAACCGTCGGCCGGTGGCGAGACCGATCCCAGAACATCCCCCGGTGATGACCGCGGTCTTACCGTCCAAACGTCCGGACATAGGGCGAGCCGACCTTTCAGCTGGTGATCAGGGTCGAACTCTAACCGCAGGCCGTCAGGTCCTGGCCGAACGAGTGCCTGTCCGGCCGGCGGGACCGGTGGCCGGCCGCACTCGCGCGGCCTTCGCCGCTGAGGTCGTCCGGTTGCCCGGTGTCCGATTTCCCTGTGTCCGATTTCCCAGGGGCAGCCGGTGCGGCCCGGTCTGGTCGGCGGGGATCTCCCGGCGATCGGGCGACCGGCGCGGTGCGCGCGGCGCCTTCGGTGCGGGCCGGGGACCGGCATGCAGCAGCTGGTGTGCCGCCTTCAGAATCTCCAGCGGATCGACCTTGGTCGGCGACTTGGCCGCCGGCCGGGGCCGGGACCGCTGCTGGAGGTCGAGGTCGCGGAGAATCCGTTCCACCGCCTGCCGGACGGGCTCGGAGAGCTCCCAGCCGTTGTCCACGCCCGGGTCGATCAACTGCAGGTCGTCGATCCGGTCGCGGGCCTCCCGCACGGTCTGCAGCGCCGCGGTCAGGGCGTCCTCGGTGACGTCGATGTGATCGGTGCCCTCGTCCCGCGCCAGGTCGCCGAACGCCTGGATGGCAGCCGCCAGATCGCCCAGCAGCGCCGCGAAGATGAGCCGGAGGTCCGCTCCGCGCGCCGGGTCGGGCGTCGGGTTGTCCCGCACGCCGTCCTGGATCGAACGGAACATGCTGCGGACGGCGACGTTGGTGTGCTCCAGAGCGTCCAGGTCGGCGCGCAACGTGTTGTTGGTATCGGGGACGACCAGCGCGCGCGGGTTCAGCCGGCGGCTGTTCTCGGCCAGGTCGAGCGCCTTGTCGATGTGAGTGACGTGCCGGCTCAGGGTGCGGGCCTGGTCCATCCAGCGCGCCGCCTGCTGCTCGGTGATCGGCTCGCGCAGTTCGGCGGCGGCCGTGGAGAGCAACTTGGCGAGTTCGGAGGCGAACCGGTGCACCGCGTCCGCGGCCGAGGTGGCCCGGACCGCGGGCGGAAAGACGATGTTGACCGCGATGCCGACGGCTGCGCCGATCAGGGTTTCGCTGATCCGGTCGGTGGCGGCCGCCTCGGCGCCGCCGACGGCGAGCACCAGCATGGCGCTGATCGGCACCTCGAGCATGTGCGGCCCGAGCCGGAGCAGCTGGCCGATCAGGATGGAGATCGCGATCAGCGCACCCAGGCTCCACCAGGTCAGCCCGACGATCGCGGAGAAGCCGACGGCGAGCAGCACACCGGCGGTCACGCTGGCGATCCGCTGCACACCGCTGGTGACGATGTCCTTGAGCGTGACCTCGACCACGAGCAACGCGGTCAGCGGCGCGAGGATCGGGACGGTGTCCGGAAACAGCAGCTGAGCGACGAGGAATGCGGCCACCGCGGCGCCGGTGAGGCGCACGGCGCGGGCCATGGCGGCCTTGCTGCGCAGCCGCATCCGGACGACGCCGGCATTGATCAGACGTTCGATGGCGGTGACCATGGGTGGGCCGGCTCCCCTCGGTGGGCGCGTCGTGCAGTCGCGGTGGTGTCCTCGCAATTGCGGGAACGAGTAGTAGACGTCGTCACCGGGGGTGGGGTGCCCCCGCCGGGGTGTGACGTAGCTTTCGTGCTCGTTACCTGTCGGTGGTGAGTTGCTCTGCGATGTCGCCGAGTGTTGCCCCGGTGATGTCCCAATCGGCCTCCGCTGCCAGGTCCGTCGCCTGGTGGGGGCCGTGCTCGGTCGCCCGCAGCACGAACGCCGTGGCCAGACCCGATGCTCGGGCGGCCACCAGGTCGCTGTTGTGTGCGGCCACCAGCATCACGGCCGATGGCGGCAGGCCGAGGAGTTCGGCCGCGGTCGTGTACGCCGCCGGCTGCGGTTTGTAGGCCCTGGTGACGTCGGCGCCGATGACGACGTCCCACGGCAGGCCGGCGCGCTTGGCCATGTGGACGAGCAGCGCGAGATTGCCGTTGGACAGCGGACCGATGACGTAGCGTCCCTTGATCGTGGTCAGGGCATCGACGCTGTCCGGCCACGGATCCAGCCGATGCCAGGCAGTAGTCAGCTGCCAGAGATCCGCCGGCGGGAACGACGTCGACAGCCCGTACTCCGCCAGCACGGCCCGCAGATTCTCCAGGTGCAGCACGTCGAGCGGGACGAAGTCGCGCCGGCCGTCCCGGATGGCCTGCATGGCGGGCTGGTACCGGGCACGCCAGGCGTCCGCGACGTCCAACGGGTTGATGCCGTCGATGCCGTGGTGAGCCAGGAACACGCCGACCTCGCGGGCGACCCCGGTCCGCCAGTCCACGATGGTGCCGAAGGTGTCGAACAGGACCGCCTCGACTGGTTGTCCGGTCGACGGGGAGATGTATCGGATGACGACTCCTCGAGTTGGCCGGCGAATGCGGGCGCCGGGGATGAGTGACCCGTGAGTGGGCTCGGGCTCTGAGCGGCCCGGTCTAGTTTCAACCTGCATCAGGGGACCGGGTGGGCGGCCGGGACGTCAGTCAGGTCTGCGCCGCGGTCGATGCCGCTGGTGGCTCCGCCTACGGCAAGTGGCTCGACAACGCCACCGACCCCAACAGCAGCATCGCCTGCTGACGGCGGCGGCACCTGCGCGCCCGGCTTGACACCATCGGTGGGTCCCAGCAGCCTGTGACCGGACCGCAGCGCCGATGCCGGCGAGCACCGACCGCGAACGAGCACCTACTGCTGGCGAGCACCGACCAACGAGCGAGGACATCGTCATGGATTTGTACCCTGCGCTGCGCCAGTTGGCCGAGGCCTACGGCATCGCCGTGGAGTTCTGGGACTGGCAGGGCAAGCATGTCGACGTGCCCGCCGAGACCATCGTCAAGGTGCTGGCCGCTCTAGATGTGGACGCGTCCACCCCGGAGGCAGCCGAGCGCGCGGTTCAGGAACGCGGGAACGCGGCGTGGCGGCGGATGCTGCCGCCGTCGATGGTGATCCGCGAGGGCTGGTCGCCGATGGTCGATGTGCATGTGCGGCACGGCGAGCCGGTCTCGGTGTGGATCGACCTGGAGGCCGGCGGCACCCGGTCGAATCTGCACCAGCAGGAGAACTGGGCGCCGCCCAGGGAGCTGGACGGCCGGCTGATCGGCCAGGCCACCTTCCAGATTCCCGGCGACCTGCCGCTTGGCTACCACACGCTCAAGGCCCACTCCGCCGGCGACGAGGCGGCGATGACGCTGATCGTCACCCCGGCCTGGGTCGGTTTCCCGGACCGGATGGGCGATCGCCGGGTCTGGGGGATCGCCACCCAGCTGTACAGCGTCCGGTCCGCGCAAGTCCTGGGGCGTCGGCGACGTCGGCGACCTGGAGGACCTCGCGGTGTGGGGCGGTGCGGAACTCGGCGCCGGGTTCGTCCTGGTCAACCCGCTTGCACGCCGCCGAGCCGGCCGCGCCGATGGAACCATCGCCGTACCTGCCGACCACCCGGCGCTTCCAGAACCCGCTGTACCTGCGGGTGGAACGGATTCCCGAGTACGCCGACCTTGATGCCACCGCCCGCCGCACGGTAGGGACGCTGCGCACCAAGGTGCACAGGGAGCTGGACGCGATCGACCGGATCGACCGCGACATCGCCTGGGACGCAAAGCGTCGGGCACTTCGGCTGGTGCACGCGGTGCCGCGGACCGTCGGCCGGGAACTGGCCTACCGGGCCTACCGCACCCGGGAGGGCCAGGGCCTGGACGACTACGCCACCTGGTGCGCGTTGTTCGAGGCGCACGGCCCGGATTGGCACGACTGGCCGGAGGAGCTGCGGCACCCGGCATCGGCCGCGGTGGCTGATTTCCGGGACGCCAACGCCGACGCGGTCGACTTCCACCGGTGGTTGCAGTGGGTGCTGGACGAGCAGCTCGTCGGCGACCCAGGCCGCGGCGACCAGGGCGGGGATGGCGCTCGGCGTCATGCACGACCTGGCGGTCGGCGTGCACCCGTCCGGCTCCGACTCCTGGGGGCTGCAGGACATTTTCGCCCAGGGGATGACGGTCGGCGCGCCACCGGATCCGTTCAACCAGAACGGCCAGGACTGGGCGCAGCCGCCGTGGCGGCCGGATCGGCTGGCCGAACAGGCCTATGCGCCGTTCCGGGACATGGTGTCGACCGTGCTGCGGTCGGCCGGCGGGGTGCGGGTCGACCACATCATCGGGCTGTTCCGGTTGTGGTGGATCCCGGACGGGCACGGCCCGACCGAGGGCACCTATCTGCGGTACGACCACGAGGCGCTGATCGGCATTCTCGCGCTGGAGGCCAAGCGGGCCCGGGCGCTCGTCGTCGGCGAGGACCTCGGCACCGTCGAACCGTGGGTCCGCGACTACCTGCGGGAGCGCGGGATCCTCGGCACCTCGATCCTGTGGTTCGAGTTCGAGTTCCACGGCAGCGGCGCGCCGCTGCGGCCGGAATGGTGGCGGGAGTACTGCCTGGCGTCGGTGACGACGCACGACCTGCCGCCGACCGCCGGGTATCTGGCCGGCGACCACGTCCGGCTGCGGGATGACGCTCGGCCTGCTGACCAGGTCGCTCGAGGAGGAGCTGGCCGCCGACGACGCCGAGCGCAGCGCCTGGCTGGAGGAGCTGCGCCGGCGCGGTGCGCTGCCGTCGGCGACGGTCGACGCGGCGCAGGACGCGCTCGCTCCGGATGCCGCGAACGCCACGGACGCGCAGGTGCAGGCGACCGTGCACGCGCTGCACCGCTACCTGACCTGGACGCCGTCCCGGCTGATCAGCGTGGCGCTGTCCGACCTGGTCGGCGACCGGCGGACGCAGAACCAACCGGGCACCATCGACGAGTACCCGAACTGGCGGGTGCCGTTGGCCGGTCCGGACGGCGCGCTGCTGCCGCTGGAGAAGGTCCTCACCAGCCACGCGGGCCCTGGCGCTGGCGCAGGTGGTCAACGAGACCTGAAGCCTCAGCGGCTCTTGCGTCGGCGCCAGGGCCACGGGCAGCGACCACGTGGTGCGGCCTGGCGCCGGCCAGTCGGCGGTCGGTGGGTGCTCGAGGAAGAACCGGACCATCTCGGCCGATGCGTCCGGGCCGAGTGGGTCGGTGTAGCTGCCGGCCGGATTCGCCGCCGAACCAGGCGTGCCCGCCGCCCTTGACGATCCAGGACTCGGCGATGACGGTGCCGCGCGGCATCGGTGTGCGTGGTCCGGGTGTAGGGCCGCGCGTCGTCGGTGCCCGGGTGGGTCGGTGACTCGACCGGACCGGGGTGACGTCGGTGTGCGATTCCGCGGCCAGCCGCGCGCGCGATCAGCCGGTCGGCGTTGGCGACGGAGACCACGCTGTCGCGGTCGCCGTGGAAGACGATCAGCGGCGCCGGGCCGCCGGCGATGTCGGCTCCCGGCGCCGAGGCTCATGGCGGCGAAGGCCGACATCGGGTCGTTGGCGGCGCGGTAGGGGACGCCGGAGTGCACGCCGACGGCGGCGAACAGGTCGGGGTGGGTGGCGGCCAGCACGGCGGCCATCGCGCCACCGGCGGACAGACCGGCGAGGTAGACCCGCGCGGGGTCGATGGCGTGGCTCGAGATGACCTGCTCGGTGATGCCGGCGATGATCGCGGGCTCGCCGGTGTCGGCGGTCTGGTCCTCGGGGCGGAACCAGTTCCAGAAGCCGCTGGGGTTGGCCTCGCGGGACTGTTCGGGATATGCCACCAGGAAGTTGTGTTCGTCGGCGAGAGTGTTCATCGCCGTGCCGGCCGCGAAATCGGCGGCGTCTTGCTGGCCGCCGTGCAGCATGACCAGCAGGGGACGCGGTTGACCGCGGTGACCGGCTGGGATGAAGAGCTCGAAGTCTCGGGATCCGGCCGGGCCGGTGTAGCTGTATCGCTGGGATGTGCCTGTCGTCACAGCAGGGTTCGCCGAGCGCGAGTGCGTCAACTCGGGTCAGCTGGTCCCGGCGTCAGAGCCGAAGCTCTCGATGATGGTCTTGGCGATCGAGACCATCGGGGACCGGCGGTCCATCGCGGTCTTCTGGATCCAGCGGTAGGCCTCGGGCTCGGTCATCTTGCGGTGCGTCATCAGCAGCTCTTTGGCCTGCGTGATGACCTTGCGGGCCTCGAAACGCTCGGTCACGTCGATGATCGCGGCGAGCGCGGCCTCCATCGCGGCGATGGTCGTCTTCATCGGTGATGCTCACGTGGTTCGGTGCGCTGGTCATCTGCCGGCTCCGGTCGCAAAGGGTTGGGGTGTCGGTGAGTAGTGGCTTGGGAGGGAACTGAAACCGCCCGGTGGGCCCTTGTGGGCTCACCGGGCGGATCGGATCAGGAAGCCGGGGTGACGGCGGCGAAGAAGCGCTCGGTGTAGGCCTTCTGGTTCGCGACCAGCTTCTCGGTGAAGGAGAAGTACGCGGCGGTGATCTCCTCGGCGGTGGGCAGGTCCTTGGAGACCGGCACCTCGGGGAGCTTGACCGCGTCGGGCAGGCTCGGCAGGTTCGACGGCGAAGGTCGAGACGGCCTCGAGGGACGCGTCCTGGACCTTGGCTGACGGCGCTCGAGGTACTGCTCGGCTGCTTCGTTGGCCTGGGTGGTGAAGTCGGACATTGGGTGGTTCTCCTTCTGGAAGTTTGGGTGGGTGTTTGACTTGCTATGCGTAGCTTGCCATGCATTGCGCGGCCGGTCAAGCAGATCTGCGTTGTCTACCACGCATTCACTCGAATGGCGGGACGGCTGCGCGCTCGGCATCCGGTTGGCGGCCGCACTGTCGGGGCCACTGGCTACTGTCTTCCGGTATGGAGTATCGCAAACTCGGCGGCACCGGTCTCGAGGTGTCCCGGATCTGTCTCGGCTGCATGAGCTTACGGCGACCCGGCGCGCGGCAATCACGCGTGGACGCTGCCGGAGGACGAGTCCCGGCCGATGATCCGCCACGCCGTCGAAGCGGGCATCACCTTCTTCGACACGGCGAACTCCTATTCCGACGGCAGCAGCGAGGAGATCGTCGGCCGGGCCCTGAAGGAGTTCGCGCGCCGCGACGAGATCGTCATCGCCACCAAGGTGTTCTTCAGCGGGCGGACCGCGCCCAACGCCGTCCGGGCTGTCCCGCAAGGCGATCATGACCGAGATCGACGGCAGCCTGCGCCGTCTCGGCACCGACTACGTGGATCTCTACCAGATCCACCGGTGGGACCCGACCACCCCGATCGAGGAAACCCTCGAGGCGTTGCACGACGTGGTGAAGGCCGGCAAGGCCAGGTACATCGGCGCCTCGTCCATGTACGCCTGGCAGTTCGCCAAGGCGCTGTTCACCGCGGATCGCCACGGCTGGACCAGATTCGTCTCGATGCAGGACCACTACAACCTGCTCTATCGCGAGGAGGAGCGGGAGATGCACGGCCTGTGTGCCGACCAGGGGATCGCGGTCATTCCGTGGAGCCCGCTGGCCAGGGGGCGGCTGACCAGGGACTGGGACTCCGCCAGCGCCCGCAGCGAGACCGACGCGCTGAGCACCAGCCTGTACTCCGACGACGACCGGGAGATCGTGCGGCGGGTCGCCGAGCTGGCGGACGTGCGTGGCGTGCCACGCGCGCAGATCGCCCTGGCCTGGATGCTCGGCAAACCGGTGGTGACGGCCCCGCTGGTCGGCGCCACCAAGATCGGCCACATCGACGACGCGGTCGCCGCGCTGGATGTCACGCTCACCGACGACGAGATCGCCGCACTGGAAGAGCCCTACTCACCGCGGCCGATCGTCGGGTTCGGATGATGCGGGTGACGGTGCTGGGCACCGGGATCATGGGTGCCGGGGTCGCCGGGTCGCTGCTGCGCGGCGGTCATCAGGTGACCGTCTGGAACCGGGACCCCGCAAAGACGGACCGGCTGCGCGCGGCCGGGGCGAGCGTCGCCGATTCGCCGGCGGCGGCGGTGGCCGGCGCGGATGCCGTGCTGACCGTGCTGTTCGACGTCGACTCGGTGCTCTCGGTGATGACCGAGGCGCTGCCCGGGTGGAATCCGTCCGCCGTCTGGGCGCAGCTCGCCACCATCGGGATCGACGGGACGGCACGGGTCGGCGAACTCGCCGAGCTGAACGGGTTGGCGTTGGTCGATGCCCCGATGCTCGGCACCAGGGCCCCTGCGGAGAACGGCCAACTGGTGATGCTGACCAGCGGCGACCCGGCCTTGATCGAGCGGCTGTCACCGGTGTGGGAGGCGATCGGTTCCAGGACCGTGCGGGTCGGCGAGCGGGTCGGCGACGCGTCGGCATTGAAGCTCGCGGTCAACGCCTGGATCGGGTCGATCACCGCGTTGATCGCGCAGTCGCTGGCGATGGTCGGTGCGTTCGGGCTGGACCCGCGGTTGTTCCTGGACGCCATCAAGGGAGGCGCCACCGACACCACGTACGCGCACGTGAAAGGGGCGGCCATGCTGTCGGAGAACTACGCGCCGTCGTTCACCATGGACGGCGTGCTCAAGGATCTCGGCCTGATCCGGGCGGCCGCGGTGCGGTACGGCGTGCCGGACGACCTCCTCGGGGTGGTGCAGGACAAGTTCGAGCAGGCGATCAGGGCCGGTCACGGCGCGGACGACATGGCCGCGGTGTTCACCGCCTTCGCGCGGAAACCCGAATGACGGCGGGCGCGGTCGCTATCCTCGACGACTACCAGGGTGTTGCCTTGGATGTCGCGGATTGGTCGGCGCTGGACGGCCGGCTGCGCGTCTCGGCGTTCACCGACCATCTGGCCGACTTCGATGATCTCGTGGACCGGCTCGCGCCGTTCACCGTCGTGGTCGCGATGCGTGAGCGCACCTCGTTCCCGCGAGAATTGCTGGTCAGGTTGCCGAACCTTCGGCTGATCGTCACGACCGGCATGCGCAACAAGGCGATCGATCTCGCCGCCGCCCGCGAACTCGGCATCACCGTCAGCGGCACCGATCTCGTCGGATCGTCGACCGTCGAACTCGCCTGGGCGCTGATCATGGCGGTCGCCCGGGACATTCCCGGCGAGGACCGCAGAACCCGAGAGGGTGTCTGGCAGAGCACGCTTCCGCTGCTCCTCGAGGACAGCACGCTGGGGATCCTGGGTCTGGGCCGGATCGGTCAGCGGATCGCCGCACTGGCAAGGGTTTTCGGCATGACCGTGATCGCCTGGAGCGAGAACCTGACGCAGGAGTCGGCCGCCGAGCACGGCGCCGAGCGGGTGTCCAAGGCGGAGCTGTTCGAGCGCAGCGACATCCTCACCATCCACACCCTGCTCTCGCACCGAACCAGGGGGCTGGTCGGTGCCGCCGACCTGGAATTGCTGGGGCCGGGCGGCTATCTGGTCAACACGTCACGCGGTCCGATCGTCGACGAGGGCGCACTGGTGGCCGCGCTGCGCGGCGGCGTCATCGGCGGGGCGGCACTGGACGTCTTCGACATCGAGCCGCTCCCGGCGGGTCACCCGCTGCTGTCGACACCGCACACGATCCTGAGCCCGCACGTCGGGTTCGTCTCCCGGCGTGCGTACGAGATCGGTTACCGTCAGGCGGTCGAGGACGTCCTCGGCCTGGCTGGACGGCAACCCGGTTCGGGTGCTGAACTCCTCGAGCTGAAGCACACCGGTCACCAATGTCGGGTCGTGGCCGCGATTGAAATCGGTCGACGCCATCGCGAAGACCGGCCGGGTGACGCCGTCGGCGCCGACAATCCGGTAGTGGAACGCGGCCAGGCTGCCGTCGGCGATCAGGTGCGCCCACGCCGCTGCCATCGCCTGCCGATCGGCCGGGTGCCGGTGAATGACGATCAATCGGGTGGACGGCCGGATCCTCTGCATCTGCGCCGGCCGGTAGCCGTGCAGCGCGTACATCCCAGGTGACCACCACCAGGCGGCGTCGGTGAGCGAGAACCGGAAACCGCCCTTGATGCCCGCGGGTGCCGCGACGTGTTCGTATCGGTGGTCGAGTTGCTGCGGTAGGTTCCGGACCTGAGTGGCACGCTGCCCCATCTGATCGCCCCTTGCTCGAACGTCACCCATCCCTGGTCGTCGCGTTTGGATGCGACTCCCACTCAGGTATAGACCCGCCAGCGGGAATTGGACACGATGTCTGCGCAAGTGTGACGACATAGACCTTTCCGCCATGAACCGGTCGTACGGTCGGTGACTTTTGTGCGTGGTTGGAGTGACCAATTCTGACCCGGATGTGTACCGGCCTAGATCGGTCTGCCAAAACAGCGGCAGACTCGATCTCGTGCTGAATTGCGGCCCCTCCTTCGTCGTTCCGACTAACGGGGGTCGGCGGCGGTCGTCAGTTCGACGGGCATGGCGATGACGTCGACCATCGCCCCGCGCCGCCACACCGTGACCGGCAGGGCCTTGCCGATCGCGTCGTCGAACAGCAGCCGTTGCAGGCTCTGCGCGTCGGTGACCGGGCGCCGGCCGGCGGTCAGCAGCAGGTCGCCGGCGGTCAGGCCGGCGCGGTGGGCGGGGGAACCGGTCACCACCTCGACCACCCGAACACCGTTGCGACGCCCTGTCTTCGCGGCCAACTCGGCCGGCAACGGGCCGGGCGTGCTGACCAGGCCCAGGTAGGCGCGGCGGACCTTGCCGTCACGCAGCAGCGCGGCGATGATCCGCCGGGTGGTCGAGTTGATCGGTACGGCGAGCCCAAGGCCCGCTCCGGCGACCGCGGTGTTGATCCCCACCACCCGGCCGGTCGCATCGGCAAGTGCCCCGCCGGAATTGCCCGGGTTCAGCGCGGCGTCGGTCTGGATGACGTCCTCGATCACCCGGCCCGCCCGGCCGGAGCGCGTCGGCAGCGATCGGCCGAGTCCGCTGACCACCCCGGCCGTGACCGAACCGGCCAGCCCCAGCGGATTGCCCACCGCCACCACCAATTGGCCGACGCGCAGTCCGTCGGCATCCCCCAGGATGGCCGGCTTGATCGGGACGGCCGACCTGGCGCGGACCACCGCGAGGTCGGACAGCGGATCGGATCCGATGACGTCGATCGCGGTCTCGGTGCCGTCCGCGAAGGCCGCGGTACCGGAGTCGGAGCCGTCGACGACGTGCGCGTTGGTCAGCAACAGACCGTCCTCGGTGAACAGCACGGCGGAGCCGGCGCCCTGCTGCCGCCGCGAACCCCACCCGCTGACCGTGACGGTGAGCGCGGCGACCCGCGGGATCACGGCTGCGGCGACCTCCATGACCACCGTGGAGTACGCGTCCATGGCGCGGGCGGACTTCTCGTCGGGGCTCTGCCCCGGCGACGGGGTTTCGTTGTCGTTGGTCATCGTGCCGCCGCTCCTGCGCTCGGATGGGTGCCACCCATTGAACGTCGGGATTCCGGGCGGTGGTGGTCTTCCGGTTACGCCCTGGGCGATGCCAGGCGGTTGGGGTGTTGCGGGGCGAATCCTCTGGACGCAGTGACGTCACAGTGACACCATCAAATTGCCTCTTGACACCACTCGGTCAGAGGGTAGATAGTCATTGCATGACTAGTCCGGGTGGCGCGGCTGGGCGGAAGGTGTCCGTCCGGCCCAGCCCGTTGATGCTCATGGTGCTGGTCCTGCTGGCCGAGGCGCCGATGCACCCGTACGAGATGCAGCGGCTGATGCAGTGGCGGGGCAAGGACGATGTGGTGCGCGTGCAGCGCGGCTC
Source organism: uncultured Actinomycetota bacterium (assembly GCA_963695045.1). Taxonomy (GTDB): domain Bacteria; phylum Actinomycetota; class Actinomycetes; order Mycobacteriales; family Nakamurellaceae; genus Nakamurella. The sequence goes on along the minus strand of CAVOFW010000006.1, from coordinate 691,563 downwards.
GCTCTACCCGGCCGTCGAACGGCTGATGCGGGCCGGGCTGATCGAGCCGCTGGAAACCGAGCGCGCCGGGCGCCGTCCGGAACGGACCGTCTATCAGCTCACCGAGGAGGGCCGGGACACCGCCAACTCCTGGCTGGTCAGCATGCTGCGGACCGTCAAGAACGAATTCCCGGAATTCCCGGCCGCCTTGTCCTTCATCCCGATCATGTCCGTCGACGACGCCAGGGACACCCTGCTGGCCCGGCTCCTCGGTCTCGGCAAGGAGATCGCGGCGATGCGCGCGCTGGCCACCGACCTGAAGGAAAAGTACGAACTGCCAAGGCTTTTCGCCATCGAGGACGAATACAAGCTGGCCATGCTGGAGGCCGAGCACGCCTGGGTGGGCGGGATCCTCGACGACCTGACCAGCGGCGAACTGTACTGGGACAGCGCCACCATCATGGACTGGGCGGAGGGTCTGCGGCAGCGGATGGGGTCGTTCCCCGGTATCGCCCGACCAGCCGTCACCGACGCCGACCTGCCGCCGTAGTCGCCTGGCCAGATCAAGAAAATGGGCCGGCGGTGTGCTGCGAACACACCACCGACCCGGCGCCCGGCAAGAGCCGACGCCGCACCGCGAAAGCGGAGATGACCAGCTCTGGCCGGAATGGCCGGAGCCGCGTAGGTGCCATCAACCACATCCACCGTGCAAGGAGATGTTCCCATGTCCGAACCATCGTCGCGGCGTGCTGCGCCCGACACCCGTCCCGCCGGCCCGGCCCTCGATGTCCCGTCAGCCACTGTCGCGGCACAAGAAAATGTCACCGTCACCGGCGTGCCCATTCACGGGCACCGGCCGGTCCGACCGGTGCTCGTCATCACGGTGTTCTGCCTCGGCCTGTTCATGACGCTGCTCGACATCACCATCGTCAACATCGCCATCCCCGACCTGGTCACCGACCTGAACGCGACCCTGGAGACGGTGCTCTGGGTCGGCTCCGCGTACTCGCTGACCTACACGGTGCTGCTGATCACCGCCGGCCGGCTCGGTGACATCTACGGCCCGCGAAGGCTTTTCCTGCTCGGACTGACGGTGTTCACGGCGGCGAGCCTGGCATCCGGGCTCTCCCAGACGCCAGGCCAGCTGATCGCGTTCCGGGCGCTGCAGGGCGTCGGCGCCGCGCTGCTGGCTCCGCAGGGCCTGCCGATCATCACCTCGATCCTGCCGGCCGCCAAGCGCGGCCCGGCCTTCGCGGCCACCGGCATCATGTCCGGGCTCGGGGTGCTGCTCGGCCCGACCCTGGGCGGCTTCATCGTCACCAACTACGGCTGGCGGTGGATCTTCTTCCTCAACGTGCCGATCGGCGTCATCGCGATCGCGCTGGCGTTCGTCTTCATGCCGGACGTGCGGCCCGGTCGTCCGGCACCGGCTCGACTTCATCGGCGTCGGCCTGCTGACCGCCGGGCTGTTCGGGGTGGTGTTCGGGCTGATCGAGGGCCAGCGGTACGACTGGGGCACCGTCGTCGGGTTCATCACGATTCCCGTTGGTGATCGCGGTCGGCGTCGTGCTGCTCGGCCTGTTCCTGTGGCGGCAGTTCCGCACCCAGGACGCCGAGCCGCTGCTGCCGTTCGCGGTGTTCTCCGACCGGACGTTCACCGTGATGACGCTGGTGCTGCTGGCCATGGGCTTCGCGATGGTCGGCGTCTTCCTGCCGATGACCATCTACTACCAGTCGGTGCTGGGCCTGACCGCGGTCGCCGCCGGCCTGGTGATCGGCACCCAGTCGCTGGCCATGATGATCACCTCCGGGGTCGTCGGCGGGCTGTCCGGCTCCGGCAGGATCAACATGAAGTGGGTGCTGATCGCCGGGCTGCTGCTGTTCGCGGCCGGCATGGTCTACGTGATCAGCGTGGCCGAGCCGGACTCCGGCCAGTGGGCCTTCGTCCCCGGGCTGGTCGACGGCGGGCATCGGGCTCGGCTGCGTCTGGACGCCGGTGTTCGGGCTGGCCACCCGGGACATGCCGCCGTCCCGGGCGGGCATCGGGGCCGGCGTGCTGGACACCGTGCAGGAGTTCGGTGCGGTGCTCGCGACGGCGGTGCTCGGCGCGGTGCTGGCCAACCGGCTGACCGTCGGCGATGCAGACGCAGGCGCAGGCCGCGGCGGCCGGGCTGCCGGAGCAGGCGCAGGCGCCGTTCGTCGACGCGCATGACCGCGGCCGGGTCCGGTGGGATCGAGGTCGGCGCCGGCCAGGCGGCCGGATCGGCGTTGCCGGACGGCGTCCCGGCCGGCGGTCGCCGAGCAGATCCATGCCGCGGCCCAGCACGTGTTCGCCACCGCGTTCACCGACGCGATGCGCCCGACGATGGTGGTGCCGATCGTGGTGATCCTGCTGGCCGCGGGCGCGGTGCTGTTCGTCCGGTCCAAGCCGGTGGTGTTCGGCCGAGCTGCTGCCCGAACCGGAGCCGACGTCGGCGGGGCGGCACGCCAGAGTTGAGGTCGCCGCGTCAACCGTGCGGCCGAGTCCCAGGTCAGCCTGATACCCGTGGTGATCAACGTTTCCGGCCTCCTGAGGTTGCTCCACAACCACAGAAGGCCGCGAACGTTGATCATCCGGGGTGACTGACGCGCCCCAGAGTCGCTTACGGTTCAGGCTGACCCCGGCGGAGCGGCAGTGCCCCGCCACGGACCAAGCGGGAGGCCGCCGCATGTCGGAGGAACTGCACTACCGCTCCGCCACCGAGCTGGCCGCGATGCTCCGCGCCAAGCAGGTCAGCGCCCGCGAGGTCGTCACCGCCCACCTGGAACGCGTCGAGCTGCTCAACCCGCGGGTCAACGCGATCGTCACGCTGACCGCGGAGCAGGCGCTCGACGCAGGCGCCGCGCAGGACGAGCTGGCGGCGCGCGGCGAGTTCGCCGGTCCGCTGCACGGACTCCCGGTGGCGCACAAGGACAATCACCTGACGGCCGGGATCCGCACCACCTTCGGATCGCCGAGCCGGGCCGACTTCGTGCCGGACACCGACGATCTGGTGATCGAGCGGATGAAGCGGGCCGGCGTGATCACCCTCGGCAAGACGAACATCCCCGAGTTCGCCGCCGGCGGCCACACCTTCAACGAGGTCTTCGGCACCACCCGCAACCCGTACGACCTGTCGGTGACGGCCGGCGGGTCCTCCGGCGGCGCGGCCGCGGCGCTGGCCACCGGCATGCACCCGCTGGCCGACGGCAACGACATGGGCGGCTCGCTGCGGCTGCCGGCCGGCTACTGCAACGTCATCGGGCTGCGGCCGTCGGCCGGCCGGGTGCCGGTGCATCCCGCGCGCCGACGGCTACGCCGGACTGTCCGTGCAGGGCCCGATGGCCCGCACCGTCGACGACATCGCGCTGCTGCTGTCGGTGATGGCCGGCCCCGACCGGCGTTCGCCGATCTCCCTGGAGGAGCCCGGTGCGACGTTCGCGACGGTCGGGGATGGCTCGCTGGCCGGCCTGCGGATCGCGTTCTCGCCGGACCTCGACGGGGCGATCCAGGTGGAGGACGAGGTGCGCCGCCATCGGTCTGGGCGGCCGCGGCGAGCTGCGAGACCCACGGCGCCTACGTCGACGAGGCAAGTCCCGGACTTCGCCGGCGCCGACGAGTGCTTCCGCATCCTGCGGGCCTGGCAGTTCGAGGCCACCCTCGGTCAGGTCCTCGACGACAGCACTGCCGACCGGTCCGGCCCAGCCTCTACGCCAACATGCTGGCCGGGCGCGAGCTGACCGGTCCGCAGGTGGGCCGGGCGATGGTGCTGCGCACCACGCTCTTCCACCGGATGCGCGAGTTCCTGGAGATCTACGACGCGCTGATCCTGCCGGTGGCGCCGCTGCCGGCGTTCGACGCCGACCTGCAGTACCCGGCGGTGGTGGCCGGTCGCGAGCAGCCGGACTACCTGGGCTGGATGCGCTCGGTCTGCCACGTCACGGTCACCGGTCACCCGGTCATCTCGATGCCAGCCGGGTTCACCGCCGCCGGCACCCCGCTCGGCGTGCAGATCGTCGGACGGCACCGCGCCGAGCGTGAGTTGCTGTCCATCGCAAAGGGTTTCGAGACCGCGACGGGGTACGCGTCCCGCCATCCGGAGCTGGGCTGAGCGTTGCTCGGGTGTGACAACCCGCACCGCCGTTGAACGCCCCGCAGGTGGGGTGCGTCTACCGAACGCATGCCAAGACCAGCTGATATCGCCGCGCCCGAGGTCGATACCGCCCACATCGAAACTGACCAGAAACGAAGCCATGACTGCCCCGCCCCGCTACACCCGCCCCGACCAGTACACCCGCCCCGACCAGTACACCCGCCCCGACCACTTCGACAGCCCAAGCGGTGAGAACCAGGACGAGCAGCGCTTCAAGCTGTCCGCCACCCAGATCATGGCCAGCATGGCCGCCGCCGTCACCGCCGCGCTGGTCGGTTCGACGCTGGGTGTGGCCGGGACGGTGATCGGCGCCGGGCTGGCGTCGGTGATCTCGGTCGTCGGTGGCGCGATCTTCGGGCACTCGATCGCGCTGACCCGCAAGCAGGTGAAACGCGCCGTCCTGCAGGTGCGCGGCGCCGACCGGGAACAAGCGGACCAGCTCGCACCGGACGACGACCGCACTGTGGTGATCCCGGCGGTCACCCGATTCGACCTGCCCCGACCCGACACCGCGCTGGCCGGGCCCGAGCGCAGGTCCGCCCCCGAACGATCCGAGCCGCGCCGTCCGCGGCCGACCCGGCGGAAGCTGGGTGCCGGCCTGCTGGTCGGCGTCGCCGCGGCTGCGACCATCTTCGCCGGTTCGCTGGCCGCCGTGACGTTGGTCGAGACCGTCAAGGGATCCCCGCTGTCCGGCGGGGACTCCGGTGGGCTGTCCGTGCTGGGCGGCAACACCGGCACCGATTCGAACCCCATGGTCGAGGTGCCCGTGACGACCACCCAGGTGACCGAGGTCTCGACCGTCACGCAGACCGTGACGTCCGAGCCGACCGACACCGCGCCGGTGACGTCCGAGCAGAGCGCGACGTCGCCTGCGCAGTCCTCGAGTCAGGGGTCGCCAACCACCGGATCCTCCGGCGCGGCGTCGAGCTCGGTGTCGACCAGCGCGACGACGGCTGCGAGCCCGGCAGCCGCGTCGTCCGCGGCCGACGCGGCGAACCGCTCGAGCGCCGCGGCGACCGCGACCGGGTCGGCGGCCGGCACCGATTCTCTGGGGAAATGAGAACCCCGAGCAGCGACCGAAGGGCATCACCGGAACGGTAGGTCGCGACACCCGCCGATGGGCTGGTTCCACGCGTCCCGGCGTGCTGAGATAAGGACGGAATGACAGGCTTGTGATTCCGCGTGCCTGTCGCGCGCCGCGCGCCAGTCTCGGAAACACCACCGGAGGACCTCGATGGATAACGCTGTCACGGCCGGACACCCGGACGGCAGCCCGCAACCCGGGCCGGCCATCGGCGAGGCCCTGTCCCGTCGTGATCGGGACATCCTTGCCTTCGAGCGCCAGTGGTGGCAGTACGCCGGCGCCAAGGAACAGGCGATCAAGGAGATGTTCAGCCTCTCGCCGACCCGGTACTACCAGGTGCTGAACGAGGTCATCGACAACCCGGCCGCGCTGGCCGAGGACCCGCTGCTGGTGCGCCGGCTGCGCCGGCTGCGGACCAGCCGGCAGAAGGCTCGCTCCGCGCGTCGGCTCGGCTTCGAGGTCTGACCCGCGGCCCGACGGTGGTGATCAGGGTGCCCCTTTTCGGGTGATGCCCCGCGGCTCGGTGTGGTTCAAGGTGACATCCAGCAGTGCCCGAAACCGAGCCACAGCTGTGAGCAGGAGCCGCCATGACCGACAGCCGGTCCGTCCTCGATGCCGTTCCCGGCATTGCGCTGGTGCGCTCGTACAAAGCCGGGTGGCTGCGCAGCGACCTCGTCGCCGGGTTGATCCTGACCGCGCTGCTGGTGCCTCAGGGCATGGCGTACGCGGAGCTGGCCGGCCTGCCCCCGATCACCGGGCTGTACACCTCGGTCCTCTGCCTGATCGGGTATGCGATCTTCGGTCCGTCCAAGGTGCTGGTGCTGGGACCGGACTCGGCACTCGGGCCGATGATCGCGGCGTGCATCATTCCGCTGGTCGCGGCCAACGGCGACCCCGGTAAGGCCGTGGCGTACGCGTCGATCCTGGCACTGATGGTGGGCGCGGTCACCGTGCTGGCCGGGATCTTCAAGCTCGGCTTCGTCGCCGCCCTGCTCTCCAAGCCGACGCAGATCGGCTACATGAACGGATTGGCGCTGACCATCATCATCGGTCAGCTGCCCAAGCTGTTCGGCTTCTCCGTCGACGGCGACGGGCTGATCGACGAGACGGCCGAGTTCTTCCGGGGGCTGGCGGACGGCAAGACGGTGCCGATGGCGCTGCTGATCGGTGTCGCATCGCTCGCGGTGATCCTGGTCTTCCAGCGGCTGTTGCCGAGGGTTCCCGGGGTGTTGGTGGCCGTGGTGCTGGCGATTCTGGCGGTGAGCCTGTTCAACCTCACCGATTCCGGGGTGAAGGTGGTCGGGCCGCTGCCGTCCGGGTTTCCCCCGTTCACCATTCCCACGGTGCCGGTCAGTGACCTGCTGCTGCTCTTCGCCGGGGCGCTGGGCATCGTGCTGGTCTCGTTGACCGACACGATCTCCACCGCGTCGGCATTCGCGGCCCGCAGCGGGGATCAGGTGGACGGCAACAAGGAGATGATCGGGATCGGCGCCGCCAACATCGCGGCCGGTTTCTTCCAGGGCTTCCCGGTCAGCACGAGCGGCTCCCGCACCGCCGTCGCCGCCCAGAACGGAGCGAAATCGCAGGTCACCGGGCTGGTCGGGGCGGCAGCGATCCTGCTGCTGCTGGTCTTTGCGCCTGGGCTGCTGAAGAACCTGCCGCAGCCAACGCTGGCCGCCGTGGTGATCGCCGCGTCGCTTTCGCTGGCCGACATCAGCGGGATGCGGCGGCTGTGGCGGCAGCGCAGGTCCGATTTCTGGTTGGCGATGACGGCCTTCCTGGGGGTGGCGCTGCTCGGGGTGCTGCCGGGCATCGGTCTTGCGGTCGCCATGTCGATCCTGGACGTGTTCAGCCGGGTCTGGCGTCCCTACGAGGCCGTTCTGGGCCGGGTGAGCGGCGTTGCCGGCTATCACGACACTCAGGTCAACCCCACCGCCGCACACCTTCCCGGCCTGGTGATCTACCGCTTCGACGGCCCGCTGTTCTTCGCGAACGCCAACACCTTCCGGGACAGGGTGCTCCAGTTGGCCGGCTCGGAGCCCCGGCCGACGTGGATCCTGGTGGCTGCGGAACCGATCACCGACGTCGACACCACCGCGGCGGACATGCTCGAAGATCTCGACGAGAAGCTGAACGCCGCGGGGACCAGCCTGGTGTTCGCCGAGATGAAGACACCGGTCCGGTTGAAGGTCGAGCGCTACGAACTGACCGGCGTCATCGAGGCGGCGCACTTTTTCGGCACCATCGAGGAGGCGGTGCAGGCCTACCAGGACCAGTCCGGCGCCACCTGGGTCACCGGGGCGGACACGTCGCCCTGAGCCATCCCGCCGACCGGACCGGTCAGTCGAGCGATTCCAGCGCGGCGTCCGCCTCTCGCTCGAGCACGGCGAGCAGCTCACCAGCGGGCAGCGCGCGGGCCAGCGGTCCGCCCTGCCCGGCCAGGAACGGCGGCTCGGTCAGGAACAGCCGGGGGAGGGGATAGTCGGGCGGCTCGACGCCGGACGTCTCCAGCCGGGCGACCAGCGGCGTCCGCACGGCCCGGGCGGCTCGCCCGGTCAGCACCCTGGTCACGGTCGTCGGCTGGGAGAGTGCCTCACGGTAGGCGGCGCCGGTGCCGGCCTCGTCGGTGCGCAGGAATGCGGTGCCGAGCTGGACGGCCTGCGCGCCGAGCAGGCGGGCGGCGGCGATGCCCCGGCCGTCCATGATGCCGCCGGACGCGATCACCGGGACCTTGACGGCGTCCACCACCTGCGGGACCAGCGCCATGGTGCCGAGCAGCGACTGCGCGACCGGCGCCAGGAACGTGCCGCGGTGCCCGCCCGCCTCGGAGCCCTGCGCCACCACGGCGCCGACACCGGCCTCGGCCAGCGCCACCGCCTCGGCGACGGTGGTGGCGGTGCCGATGGTGAAGCAGTCGACCCCAGCCAGCGGCGGGATGCCGAAGGTGAAGCTGAGCACCGGTACCCGCTCGTCGACGACGACGGCCAGCTGGTCTTCGAACCGGAACGTGGGTCGGGGCACGGTGGGCACGGGCACGCCGCTGAGCAGCGCCCAGCCGGCCAGCCCGCGGTCGGACGGCGGCGGCAGCGGCGCGAACAGGTTGACCGCGAACGGCCGTGCAGTCAGCGAGCGGACCGCGGCGATCTCCGCCCGGAGCACATCCGGCGGCAGCGCCGCGCCGGCGATCGACCCGAGGCCACCCGCCTCGCAGACCTGCGCGACCAGCATCGGTGTCGTCCAGCCGCCCGCCATCGGGGCCTGCAGGATCGGCAACCGGACGCCGAGCCGCCTGGCCAGTGCCGTTTCGCGCCAAGTCATGACTATTCCTTGATCTGCCAACCGTGCCAGGAGTCGATCACGATCCAGCCGTTCACTCGCCCGCGGTCCCGGACTGGATACGGGTTGCCGGTGTAGTGCCGGCACAGCTTGTCGATTCCGCCGAGGTCGGGGTCGGACGAGAGGTCGACGAGCGTGCCCTGAACGCTGACATGGGTGCCCCAGTTGTGCTCCGCCAGCACGGTCAGCGAGACCCGCGGATCGCGGCGCAGATAGTGCAGGCGGCGCCGGCCCTCGTCCATGTTGACCAGGATCCGGCCGTCGTCCTCCAGCAGGTACCAGGTGGCCACCGACACCGGCTGGCCGTCGGGCCGGTTCGATGCGATCACCGCGGGGTTGGGCCCGCGCAGGAAGTCGAGGATGTGCGGCGGTAGCGGAGTGCGGGGCATGCGGGACCTTTTCTGGTTGCTGGCGGGAAAGCACTCGTCCGACACGAGCTACGGAGTGCGCCGCCCCCTGGGGTCGCGGGGCCGGCCCTGTCGATCGATCCCGAGCCGCCGCTGCCGGGGCATCGGCGAACCGTCGGGCAGCCGGCCGGCGACCCGTTGCCGGCGTGGAATCCGCAGCCGGACCCGCCTGCTGGAGCGGCGCTTGCGGACCCCGCCCGCCGTCCGCCACAGCTCGGGGTGGTTCTTCAGGTGGTTGTACTTCCAGCCTGCATAGGGGATGTGCAGCAGGTAGACGACCATGCCGATGACGCAGACGAGCTCCGGCTCGATGAACAGGGCGTAGACGCCGACGAGCAGCAGGATCAACGCGGGCACGATCAGCTGCTGCTGCAGCCGCACGCTTTTCAGCGCGATGGTCGGCACCCGGGACACCATCAGCAGACCGATCAGCACGATCCAGATCGACACGAACCACGGCTGGGCCCAGAACTCGTCATAGCCGAGGCGGTTCGACAACAGCAGTGGAGCCGTGACCATCAGGCCGCCGGCCGGGGTGGGCACGCCGGTGAAGAAGCCCTTTGCCCATGGCTTGGGATCGTCGTCGTCCAGCAGGGAATTGAACCGGGCCAGCCGCAGCGCGGCGCAGACCGCGAAGATCAGGCAGACCAGCCAGCCGTAGCCACGGGCCTCGTCGCGGAGCAGCCAGATGTACATCACCAGCGCCGGCGCGACCCCGAACGAGATGCAATCGGACAGCGAATCGAGCTCGGCGCCGACCCGGCTGGTGGATTGGAGCCAGCGAGCGGCGGGCCCGTCCAGCGAGTCGAGGACCGCGGCGGCGCCGATCGCGCCGACGGCCAGCCGCCACGCGCCAGGGTCGCCGCGAACGCCGCTCATCGCGAACGCCACCGAGGTCAGCCCCGCGCACAGCGCGAGCACGGTGATCGCGTTGGGCAGGAAGCGCACCCCTGGTACTGCGCCCATCAGGCCGGGTCGACCGTGCTGGTGCGTGGCGAGCCTGGCCAGCACCGTCTCGCCGCCGATGGTGCGCTGACCCGGCCTGATGATCAATTCGCTGCCGGCGGGCAGGTAGGTGTCGACCCGGGAGCCGAAGCGGATCAGGCCGTAGGTGTCGCCGCCGAGCACCGGGGCGCCGACGATGATGTCGCAGACGATCCGCCTGGCGATCAGCCCGGCGATCTGGGTGACGACGATCTGCTCGCCGCTGGTTGATTCGATCACCAGCGAGTTGCGTTCGTTGTCCTCGGATGCCTTGTCCAGGTCGGCCGACAGGAAGGCCCCGGCCCGGTAGGCGACGCAGGTGACCCGGCCGTCGATCGGGATGCGCTGGACGTGCACGTCGAAGATCGACAGGAAGATCGACACCCGGGTGCGCGGGGTCGGGTCGAGGCCCAACTCCGGCGGCGGCGGTGCCTGTTCGATCAGCGACACCAAACCGTCGGCCGGGGCGACCACCAGGCCGTCGGCGAGCGGCCGGACCCGCCGCGGTGCGCGGAAGAACGCAGCCGAGGCGGCGGTGGCCACCCAGCCGATCCGTCCGACGGCGCTCCCGGCGCGGTTCAGGCCGACCGCCCGGAGCAGGAACCGGGCGCCGACCGTGCCGGCGGCCGCGCCCAGCACGATCGGCCAGCCCGCCGCGATGAATCGGCGGGATCGTCGAACGGATCAGCCCGACCAGGTGTGCGCCGGGTTTGTGGTCGGCCATCGTCCGCAGCTCGCCTGCCCTTTCGCCATCCGGCGACGAACGCTCCGCCGTCGCCTCGGGCACCGGCCGTCGCGGCCGGCACCGCACTGCGGATAACGGTAGTCGAGGGTGGAGATCCGGGCGGATGGCGCGCGGCGGGGATGAGCGGGCAATGCCGGTCGTCGGGTCAGAAGGTGCGGATGGCGATCTCGGCCGGCGCGGCGAGCAGCCGCTCGATCTCGTCGTCCAGCTTGACCAGGGTCAGCGAGGCGCCGGCCATGTCCAGCGACGTGCAGTACTCGCCGACGTAGCTGCGGGCGATGGTGATTCCGCGGTCGACCAGCTGCTGGTGGGCGCGGCCGTAGAGGATGTAGAGCTCGCTGATCGGGGTGCCGCCGAGGCCGTTGATCATCAGGGCCACCCGGTCGCCGGATTCGTACGGCAGGTCGGAGACAACGGCCTCGAGCAGCTCGTCGACGATGTCGTTGGCGGGCTTCAGCTTTGCCCGCCGGCGACCGGGTTCGCCGTGGATGCCGACGCCCATCTCGATCTCGTCGTCGCCCAGCTCGAACAGCGGGGATCCCTTGGCCGGCGGCGTGCAGGCGGTCAGCGCCATGCCCATGGTGCGGGTGACGCTGTTCACCTTCTCGCCGATCCGGACGACCTCGTCGAGGTCGGCGCCCTCCTCGGCGGCCGCGCCGACGGCCTTCATCACGAAGAAGTTGCCGGCCACGCCGCGCCGGCCGACCGTGTAGGTGGAGTTCTGCACCGAGACGTCGTCATCGATGAACAGCGTCTTGACCAGATGTCCTCGGCCTCGGCCATCTCCTGGGCCATCTCGAAGGCCATCCGGTCGCCGGTGTAGTTGTTCACCAGCAGCAGCACGCCCTTGGGCGACGCGACCAGCTTGGTGGTCTCCAGCACGTAGTCCATCGGCGGCGCGGCGAAGACGTCGCCCGGACAGGCGGCGTCCAGCATGCCCTTGCCGACCACCATCACATGCGCCGGCTCGTGACCGGAGCCGGAGCCCTGCACGATCGACACCTTGTTCGCGTTGGGTGCGTCCGCCCGCATGATCAGGTTGTACTCGGGGACGTACTTGAGGGTGTCCGGGTTGGCCAGGGCGATGCCCTGCAGCATTTCCGGGACGAACTGCTTGGGATCGTTGACGAACTTCTTCACGGGTGGTTCCTCCACGACATTGTGAGCGGATGGTGCGGTGGACAGTGCTGAAAATCAGTGGGTACTTGGATCAGCCAGGAGGCCAGTTGTCGGCGATCCGTTCGGCGATGATGGCCAGCGCCATCGCGCCGGCGTCGACCGACCCGATGCTGCGTTCGCCGGTGTAGCTGGCGCGGCCGCGCTTGGCCTCCAGCAGCTTGGTCGCCTCGGCCGCCTCCCGGGTGGTTGTTGCGGTGGCGCGGGCGATCTCGGCCGGCGTCTCGCCCCGGCCGGCCGCCGCCTCGATGGTGTCGGTCGCCGGGATCAGCGCGTCCAGCAGCGTCTTCTCGCCCAGTGACGCCTTGCCGCGGGCCATGATCCCCTCCGCGGCCGCGCGCAGCATGACGACGACGTCGTCGCCGGTGAGCTCGCTCTTGCCGGCCGCCTTGGTGCCGGCCCGGAGGAATGCGGTGCCCCAGATCGGGCCGGAGGTGCCGCCGATCCTGGAGGTGATGACGACCGCGATCTTCTTCAGGAACGTGCCGATGTCGGTGCGGTCGTAGCTGTCCCAGTCGTTCAGCACGATCTCGAAACCACGGGCCAGCGAGTAGCCGAAATCGCCGTCGCCGACGACGGCGTCGAGGTCGCCGAATTCCTTCTCGTTGTCCACCGCGGTCTGCGCGATGGTCCGCACGACGTACTCGACGTCGGCGAAACTGTTGCCGGTCATGAGTTCTCCTGTTTCTCCTGCAGTAGCCGGGTGAGGTCGGCCAGCCGGACGACCCCGGCCGGCTCGAGGCGCAGCGGGTCGGCCAGCACGGTGGCCCGCTCGCCGTCCGGGTCGCCGAGGCTGGACACCACCAGCGCCGCACCGGTGAAGTCCTCGTCGACGGTGTAGGTCGATACCGTCACCACGCAGGCCAGCCCGGCGCCCAGCGCGGCCCGCAGGCCGTTGCTGCTGTCCTCCACCACGATCGACCTGGTCCGGCTGCACCCCAAGGGATGTCACGGCCAGTTGGTAGATCGCCGGGTCCGGTTTCTTGGCCGGCACGATGTCGCCCGCGAAGACGGCGAAATCCCGGCCCGGCCAGCGCCGACCGCGTGTTCGAGCACGGCCCGGACCGAGGGCTCCGCCGAGGTGGACGCGACCGCGAGCTGCCACCCGGCGGCGGCGGCCTCCTCGACGATCCGGGCGATGCCCGGGCCGGGCCGGCATCTTCCCGGCCGCGACCATGTCGGTGTAGGCGGCCGTCTTGTGCCGGTGCCACTGCGCCAGCATCTTCTTGCGGCCGTCGTCGTCGGTGGGCAGGTTGTTGGCGGCCACGAACTCCGGCGTCAGCAGTGAGGCCATCCGTTCCTTGCCGCCGCCGATCAGCACCTTCTGCGCGTACTCCTCGTCCGACCAGTGCACGGGGATGCCGAAGTGCGGCGAAGGTCTCGTTGAAGGCCGGCAGGTGGCCGTAGCGTTCGGTGTCGGCGAGCACCCCGTCGCAGTCGAAGATCAGGGCCGGCACGCGCTCACCCGGCCTTGCCGGCGCTGCCGAAGGTGCGCATCAGCCCGGCGGTCAGCGCCACGGTCTCGGCCTGCACCGCCTTGAAAAGCGATGGTGGGTCCCACTTGTCCCGCTGCTCGGCGTCCCGCAGGAATTCCAGGTTGGACTTCATGAACTGCTCCTTGAGCGCCGTGGAGATGTTCACCTTGGCGCAGCCACGGGCGATCAGGTCGGCGAACTGCTCGTCGGTCAGCCCGCTGCCGCCGTGCAGCGCGCACGGCACCCCGGTGGCCTCCACGCACGTCGGTGACCCGCTGCGCGTCCAGCTTCGGGGTGGTCTTGTAGATGCCGTGCGCGTTGCCGATGGCCGGGGCGAACACGTCCACCCCGGTGGCCTCGATGAAGGCCACCGAGACGTCCAGCGTCTGCCGGGCGGATTCCGTGTCGGAGCCGATGCCGTCCTCCACGCCGGTGATCGATTCGATCTCGCCCTCGACCTGCGCGCCGTACCGGCGGGCCTCGGCGACGACCTCGATGGTCTGCCGCTGGTTCTCCTCGACCGGCAGCTGGGAGGCGTCGAACAGCACCGAGTTCCAGCCCACCTCAAGGCATTCGGTGATCACGGCGCGGTCCGGGCAGTGGTCGAGGTGCAGCGAGACGGGCACCTCGATGCCGGCCGTCATCGACGTCCACATCGCGTACAGCACCCGGCTGCCGATCGATCGGACGGTCTTCACCGACGTCTGCACGATCAGCGGCGAACGTTCCTGCACGGCCGCCAGCAGCACGCCCTCGAGCGTCAGGTCGTTGAGGATGTTGATCGCCGGGACGCCGTAACGCTGTTTCAGCGCAGGGTCGACGATGTTCTTGAGGGAAACGACGGGCACGCGCACCTCCTTGTGCGGGACGCCCGTCGTTTCAACCCGGCGGGCCACCGATCGGACTACCAGGATCAGGCAGTTCGTGACCGGCCGTGCCCACGGTAGGCAGCAACGCGGTCATTCTGAATCAGGAGATTCCCCCGTTGTGCTGGTAGGGATTTCCCTACCTTCCAGTGCTAGTCGGCAAGCGGGTGCGCGCTGCCCCGGACCTCGAGGTGCACCTCTGAATCCGGTGCACAAAATGATTGGGCGAGCGCAATGACCGGCTGCTGGATTCCGCCGACTTCGAGCTCGATCCGGTAGTCCTCACCACGGAATTCGGACCGCAGTACGCGGGCCGGGGTCGTCCCCGGCGATTCGTCCGGACGAATCAGGATTTGGGTCGGCCGCACCAGAACGGTCACCGGGCCGGCCTGAGTGACCGAATCCAGCGTGAGCAGGCCCAAGGCCGTCGAGACGGCACCATCTGCCGCGGTGCCGGCCAGCAGGTTGGTGTCGCCCAGGACGCGGGCGGCCAGCGAGGTGGCCGGCCGGGCGTGCAACTCCTCCGGCGGGCCGGTCTGCACGATCCGGCCGGCGTTGATGATCGACACCTGATCGGCGACCGCGAGTGCCTCTGCCGGATCGTGGGTCACCAGGATCGCGGTCGTTCCGGTGGCCCGGAGCAGGTCGATCACCTCGCCCCGAACGCGGGCTCGCAGTCCCGCGTCGAGCGCGGTGAACGGCTCGTCCAGCAGGAGTAGATCGGGCTCCGGGGCCAGCGCCCTGGCCAGCGCGACCCGCTGTTGCTGGCCGCCGGACAGCTGGTGGGGGTGACGATCGGCGCACGCGGTCAGGTCGGTCATCTCCAGCAGGCGGGTGACCGTCGCCGCGCGCCCGGTTTTGGGCAGGCCGAAGCCGATGTTCGCGGAGACGCTCAGATGCGGGAAACAAGCGCGCCGTCCTGCGGGATGTAGCCGACCCGCCGCCGTTCGGCCTGAACATGCAGATCGGGTGGGTGATCCAGCGGGCGACCACCGACGGTGACAGTGCCCGCGGTCGGCCGGTGAAACCCGGCGATCACCCTGAGCAGGGTGGTCTTCCCGCATCCGGACGGACCGACCAGCGCGGCCAGTGCGTGCGCTGGCACGAAGAGATCGATGTCGAACAGCACCCCGGTGCCGTGATGCGCTGCGAACAGGCCGGAGATCTGTAGATCTCCGGTCATCGAAGGGCGCCGCGCCGAGCCAGCACCAGGACCGGGATCGCCGAAATACCGATCATCACGGCCGCGTACGGTGCGGCGGCCCCGTAGGCGAGACCGGAGGTGTAGGTCCAGAACTGGGTAGCCAAGGTATCGGTGCCGATCGGCCGCAGGAGCAGGGTCGCGGTCAATTCTGTACTAGCGGCCAGCATCACCAGGGCCGCCGCGACGCCGAGACCGGGCGCGATCAGCGGCAGGGTGACCCGGGTGAGTACCCGCCAGGGGCGGACGCCGAGGGATCGAGCGACCTCCTCGACACCGGCGGGCACCCCCGCCAACGCCGCCCGCACCCCGGTCAGCGCGAGCGGGAAGAACAACACGACGTAACCGGCGATCAGCATGGGCGCCGTCTGATAGACCGGCCTGGCGAAATGAATGGTGATGTAGATGATCGACAGGCCCACCGCGATGCCGGGCAGCGCCCTGGTCAGGTAGCTGCCGCGTTCGACGGTGTTCGCCCACCGGCTGCGGCGACGCCAGGAATACAGCGCCACCGGCACCGCGAAGACCGTCGCAACGGCCGCGGCGCCCAGGGCGTAGGACAGGGTGGAGATCGAATCGGCCAGGATCGAGGCCGGCGGCAGGGTGCTCGAATTGCCTCGCGCGAACCAGTAGACCAGCGCGGCGATCGGCACCCCAAGGGCCACCGCGAGCAGGCCGACCACACCCAGCACGCGCCGGGATCTTCGCCCGCCCAGCGCCAGTCGCTCGGCGCGCCGGCCGTCGGCTGCTGCCCGGTTGACCGGATGCCGCCCGCTGACCTTGATCTCGCCGATCACCACCAGCAACGCCAGCACGCAGAGCAGCAGGGTGAGCACGGACGCGCCCGCCGGGTCGTAGGAGACCTTGTATTCGGTGAAGATCGCGGTCGCGAACGTCTGGAATCGGAGCGCCGCGAACGCACCGTACTCGCCGAGCAGGTACAGGCAGACCAGCAGCGCGCCGCCGCCCAACGCCGGCCGGGTGAGCGGGATGGTGACCCGGAAAAGGGTGGCCCAGCGCCCGTGGCCGAGGCTCCGGGACACCTCCTCCAGGCCTGGATCGCTCCGGCGGAGGCTGGCCGCAACGGGCAGATAGACCAGCGGATACAGGGCGCACGTCATCACCAGGACGGCGCCCCAGTAGCCGCGCACGTTCGAGGTCAGCGACACCCAGGAGAAGCCCTGGACGAACTCCGGAACCGCCAACGGCAGCACCAGCACCACCGCGAAGAACCGGCGCAGCGGCAGATCGGTGCGCTCCACCAGGTAGGCCGCGCCGAATCCGATCACCGCGGTGCTGGTGGTGACGGCGGCCGACAACGCGATGGTGTGCCAGACCAGGGTCGCAGCCAGCGGCCGGTGCAGCAGCGCGGCCGCCGGCGCCCAGCCGGCGTTCACCGCCTGGACCACCACGAAGATCAGCGGAAAGCCAACGGCCAGCAGCACGGCCGCGGTGAGCAGGCCGAGCGGTGTGCAGACGCGCCGCCACGGCCCCGGCAGTGCTCGGGACCGTGGCAGCCGCGCGGACAGGGTGGCGCTCAGAGCAGCCCTGCGTCCTGCAGCAGGGTGAGCGCGGCCTGGCCGTCGCCGAGGTCCGCCGGAGACACGATGGTGCCCAGCGGCGGGAGATTCGCCGCGGAGGTCACGCCGGCCAGCAGCGGGTACTCATAGCTGTTGCTGGTCGCGATGATCTTCTGCGCCGGGTCGCTGACCAGGTAGGCCAGGAAGGCCTGGGCGGCGGCCGGGTTCTTGCTGGAGGCCAGCGCGCCGGCGCCGGAGACGTCGACCAGCGATCCAGGGTCGCCGGCCGGGAAGTAGTGCAGCGCGGACTTGACGGCGTCGGCGCCGACCTCGTCCCGCATGCGGTACCAGTAGTAGTGATCGACCAGTCCGCCCTGGACCTCCCCCTGGTCGATGGCCACGATCAGCGCCTCGTTGTCCTCGTACACCTTGCCGTTGGCCTTCAGCCCTTCCAGCCAGGCCTTCGCGGCGTCGGTGCCCTTGGTCTTGATGATCTCCGAGATGATCGGCGCGAAGTCGGTTTCGCCGGGCGCGATGCCGAGCTTGCCGTTCCAGGCCGGTGACGCCAGGTCCAGCACCGACGCCGGCAGGTCGGCGGCCGGGACGGAGTTGTTGGCGGCGAAGGCCACCGCGCGCGCGGAGACGCCCACCCAGTCACCCTCGGGAGAGCTGGCGTCCGCGGGCACCTGCTCCAGCGTTGACGGGTCGACGGGAGCCAGCAGTCCCGGCGTTCTGCACCGCGGTCAGCGCGGGCGGATTTTCCGCGAAGAACACGTCGGCCGGGCTGGCCGCGCCCTCCTGCAGCAGCTGACCGGCCAGCGACGCCTCGTCGTCGGACTTCACCTCGACCGTTGCCCCGGTGCGCTGCTGGAAGTCGTCCACCAGCGCCTGCGTGGTCTGCTCGTGCTGCCCGCTGTACACCGTGATGGTGACCCCGGCCAGGGTCCCCGATCCGACGGCGGCGCTCCGACGGGGCCGGCCGCGGACGTTTCCGCCGCCGGGGCGGCCGCCGACGTGCTCGCGGTGGTCGATGTGCTGGAGCAACCGGCGATCAGGGCCACTCCGCAGACGGTCGCGCCCAGAAGGGGCCAGACCCGGCCACCGGCTCGTACATGCATCACTGCGACACCGCTCTCGTCACGTTGTTGGGCAGGCTAGCCATGCTTAATTGAGGCATACCTAACCACACGTGACACATCGAGAGACAGTTCACCCCACTCCAGATTTCCGGCATTCGCTGAATGGTTGGTTCTATCTTCCTGAATTTCGAATGAATTGCGGTCGGCGTACGCGCGGAATGGCTGCCGTGAGTCGACGCGCGGTTCCTACCGACCGATCCGGCCGTTGATGCCGGCGAGCTCGGTCCGGTTCCGGGTGCCGGTCTTGCGCAGCGCCGACCCGACGTGTTTCTCGACGGTCTTCACCGAAATGTGCAGACGCTCGGCGATCTGTTTGTCCGGCAGGCCCTGGCTGACCAGGTCGTGCACCTCGTGCTCGCGCGGGGTCAGGGTCAGCGCCTGGATCGCTGCGGCGTCGCCGGACTTCGTCATAGAGGCCGTGCAGGACGTCGTCGGTGAACAGGGCGTCGCCGCGAGCCGCCGCACCGATCGCCCGGGCCAACGCGGACCCGTCGGCCTCGAGCATCACCACCGCGCGGGCCCCGGCCTGCACCACCTCCCGCAGCCGGGCATCGCCGGCGGCCGAGTCGGCGATGGCGACCACGGCCAGCGTCCGGATGCTGGCGGCGGAGGGTGCCGATCAGCGCCGCCGCGCCGTCCGGCAGCGCCACGTCGATCAGCACCACGTCGGGTTGCAGCAGCCGATAGGCGCCGGGCACGTCGTCACCGGCCTCCACCTCGCCGACCACCTGGACCGTGTCGCCGGTCTGACCGAGGACGGCGACCAACCCGGCCCGCACCAGCGGGCGATGCTCGACGACCAGGACGGTCGACCGATCGACGGCCAGTCCGCAGGCCGCGGTAGGGCACGGCGGCGCGGATGGTCGTGCCCCACCCCGGGGTGGCGTCGATCTGCACCGTTCCGCCGAGATGCTCCGTCCGGACGGCCAGCTCGGACAGCTGGGGAAGCCCCGGCCCGGTTGATCCCGCCCACGACCCGTCCGGACGGGGCAGCTCGGTGGCGTCGAACCCCACTCCGTCGTCCTGGATCAGCAGCACCACCTCGTCCGCGCCGTACACCAGTCCGACCCGCGCGGTCCGGGCGTCGGCGTGCGCGACGATGTTCGCGATGGCCTGCTGGGCAAGCCCGAACAACTCGTCGACCACCTCCGTCGGCAACGTCCGCGGCGGACCGGCGACCACCAGCCGGATGTCCAGCCCGGTGCTGCGGGCCCACGCCACCTGGGTCTGGATCGCCTCGTCGATGGTCGGAGCCTGCGCGAGGGCGGGCCGCAGACCCAGCACGGTGCGGCGGGTTTCGCTCAGCGCCGACTGGGCGGCCAGCCGGGCCAGTCCGAGGTGGTCGCGGGCGGGTTCCCGGCCGTCGGCCGATTCGAACCAGGGCGGTGGGCTCTGCGCGCTGCCCAGGTGCAGCACCACCGAGGCCAGCGCCCTGGACACCGAGTCGTGGACGTCGCGCATGATGCGTTCCCGCTCCAGCCCGGTGGCCTCGGCCGCGGCCGACTCGGCCGCCTGCGCGTGCATCCGCGCGTTGACCATGGCCAGCGCGGCGTGCCCGGCGAACAGTTCCAGCAGGGTGACGTCGGCGGCCTCGAATCGCCTGGCCGGGTCGCGGCTGAACACGATGCAGGCGCCGATCGCCGCGCCCGCCCAGCGGATCGGGACGCCGATGGTCGCGTGCAGATCCACCCGGTCCGACGGGTCGATGTGCCCGCCCCGGACGTGGCTGTACTCGGCGAACGTCACCGGGCCGCCGGCCCGCAGGATCTCGCCGGTCACCCCCTCGGTCAGCGGGAACTCGTCGCCGGACCGGCACGCGACGCCGAGATCGACCTCCTTGCGGTAGGTCCCGGCGCGCTCGTCGACCGTGCAGATCGAACCGCTGTGGCAGCCGAGCAGGCCGACCGCGTGCCGCAGGATCCGTTCCAGCAGCGGCCTGAGTTCGAACTGCCCGGCGAGGTCCTCCACGACGCCGGCCAGGGCATCGAGTTGCGCGCGGGCGACGCCGCGGGGCGGTGACCCTGCAGCGCGCGGGGTTGATTCGATGCCGTCCAGCGGACCCTGCCGGGCCATCGGATCTGCGGCGCCGTGCAGCGTCATGTCGGGCGTCCTCCACCGGCCGCCGTTGGCCGTCAAGCGTGGTGTTGAGGGTACGCGTCGACGACCCGGCGGCTGGGTGGACGACGGTTTGCGGCGCGCGCGGCCTGTGAGGTCGCCCTCGCCCGGCCCGTAGCGGTGATCGGAACGGCCGCCGCTCGGATACCTTGACCTGCATGACGGTTGCCGACGGGACCGCGCCGCCGACCGCGGACGTGGTGCTGGACCAGCTCGTGGAGGCCGGCATCGTCATGCCCATCGGCGGGGCCGAGGACAAGATCGGCCGGATGACGGTGCTGCGTGAGGTGGTCCGGCTCGCCGGCGGATCCGCGGCCAGGATCGTGGTGATCTCCACCGCGTCGTCGTTGGGTGACGAGATCACCCACGCCTACCTGCAGTTGTTCGCCACCCTGGGGGTGGCCGACGTCGTCGGGATCCGGCCGGAGAGCCGCGCCCAGTCGGCCGACCCCGAGCTGGTCGGCCGCGATCGACCGGTCGACCGCGGTCTTCATGACCGGCGGGAACCAGGTCAAGCTGGCGACGCTGGTGGTCGGCACCCCGCTCGGCGCCGCCATCCTCGCCGCGCACCGGCGCGGCGCGCTGATCGCCGGCACGTCCGCCGGGGCCAGCATCCTGTCGGCGCACATGGTGTCGTTCGGCAGCGGCGGCGCGACCCCGAAGTTCCGGGTCGGTCAGGTCTCGCAGGGCCTCGGGCTGCTCGACGAGGTGATCGTCGATCAGCACTTCACCCAACGGAACCGGTTCGGCCGGCTGCTGGCGCTGATCGCCTCCAACCCCGCGCAACTCGGCGTCGGCATCGACGAGGACACCGCCGCGATCATCCGGCCGAGCGGCCTGCTGGAGGTCAAGGGCCGGGGGGTGGTGACGATCGTCGACGGCTCCGAGGTGCTGACCACCTCCTACACCGCGACCGGCACCCAGCCGCTGATGATGTCCGGGGTCAAGCTGCACACCCTGCCCCGCGGCGCGATCTTCGACCTGGCCGCGCGGCGCCTGGTGTCCGCGCCCGGGTCTGCCCGACACCAGCACCGCACCAACGGTTTCCACCCTGGCCGACGTGCCGGAGGGCACCCGGCCGCGGAGCCGGCGGATCGCCGCCGAGGGCGCGCACGAGACCACGTCGGAGCTGCGGCGGCGGCCGGCGTCGTCCTGAGTCGCCGCTACTCGAAGCCGAACAGCCGGGCGGGCGTGTCCCACAACACCTTTCGCCGGTCGGCCGGGTCCGGGATCAGCCGCTCGGTCAGCGTCAGGATGGTCCCGTAGTCGATCCGTTCCGGGGCCTTGAGGAACGGCCAGTCCGATCCCCACATGCACCGGTCCGGGGTGAACGCCTCCAGCAGCGCGTGCACGTAGGGCCAGGAATCCGCCCAGGGGAACCGCTGCGCGGAGCACTTCACCAGGCCGGAGATCTTCACGAAGTACCGGCCGGTGCGACGCCAGCTCGAGCAGCGTGGCGAAAGCCCGGCTGGTCCAGCCCGGCGGCCGGGTCCGGCCGCCCGCAGTGGTCGATCAGCACCCGCACCCCGGAGGGCTCCAGCAGCGGCGCCATCTCGACCAGCTGATCGCCCTGCACCTGCACATCGGCGAACATCCCCAGCTCGACCAGGTTCGCTGCAGCGCCTGCGGTGTCGCGCGAAGTGCGTCGACGCCGAGCAGCGCGGCCTGCATGGTGGTCCCGACGATGCCGCCGTCCCGCAGCTGCTCGAGATCGGCTCGGCTGATGTCGTTGTCGACGACGGCGAGCCCCTTGTACCGGCCACCGCCGCGCTCGATGGCGTCCAGCAGGCAGCGGTTGTCGGTGTCGTAGCCGGAGTTCGGGCCGACGATGGTGGCGTACCGCGAGCCGAACGCGGTGAACAGCTCCGACAATTGCGCGGCGGTGCCCTGCTCGTTGGCCACCGGGTGGTACCAGGCGTCCGGCGAGTAGGGAAAATGCGCCGGGTCGAGCAGGTGGTTATGGCAGTCGATCTTGGGTTCGTCGAAGATGCTCACGCGGGTCATCCTCCGATAGCGCTCGGCCGTCGATCGGTGGTAGCCGATCGGCTTCCGGCGAGTGGGACTGCTGGTCGCTCACTCCCGAACATGCCGCCGGTGTTCGCTGGTCGGAAAGGCCCGATGCCGCCTGCCGGCCCACGCCCGGGTCTGTCATCGTGAAGGAGAACGCTTCATCGACCGGGTTTGTCGCGCTTTGCCGACCGGAACCGCCGGCAAGGAGAGAGGACGTGTGGCGACGCCAGATCCACAGCCCGTACCTCCGGAGACCACGCCGGAAGACGGCGACGGCGCGAACTGGCGCCTGGATGCCCGCACCGAGCAGCTGACGACCGGGGTGCTTCTGGTGCGGGCACGTGGCCCGATCGACAAGAACACCGCATTCGGATTCGAGCGGCAGCTGATCGATGCCATCCGCCGGTCTCCGGCCGCGCCAGTGCGCATCCGGCTCGACCTGAGCGAGGTCACGTTCCTCGATCGAGCCGGCCTGAATGTGTTGCTGAGAGTCCAGGCCAGGCTCGACGGCGCTGCCGGCGAACTCCGGCTGGTCAAACCAACGCCGTCGGTCGTTCGCCTGCTGCATCAGGCCCACCTCGACGGAGCCTCGTGGATGTGGCCGTCCGACTGACGGACTGACCCCGGTACCGGCACTGCAACCCTGCTGCAACCGTTGCTCGTCGTCTGTCCCCGGGTAGATGGTCGATTCCCGGGCTGGCGCCGGAGCGCGGCGCCGCGGGAGAAACGGAGTTCATGATGAGCATCGAAGGCAAAGTCGCCTTGATCACCGGGGCCGGCCAGGGCATCGGGCGGGGCATAGCCCTCCGCCTGGCCGCCGATGGCGCCGACATCGCCATTGTCGATTTGTTCGAGCCGAAAATGGAGGAGGTTGCCGGCGAGGTTCGCCGAATCGGCCGGAAAGCGACGACATTCGTCGCGGATGTCACGAGTCGCGACGAGGTCTACGCCGCGGTGGAGCACGCCGAATCGGCGTTGGACGGCTTCGACATCATGGTGAACAACGCCGGCATCGCCCAGGTCAACCCGATCAAGGATGTGCTACCCGAAGAGGTTGCGAAAATCCTCGCGGTCAACGTCGAGGGTGTGCTGTGGGGAATTCAGGCTGCCGCCGCGAAATTCCAGCAACGCGGGCACGGCGGCAAGATCATCAACGCCTCGTCGATCGCCGGTCACGACGGATTCGCCATGCTGGGCGTCTATTGCGCGACGAAATTTGCGGTTCGCGCGCTGACCCAATCCGCGGCCAAGGAATACGCGAGCGCGGGCATCACCGTCAATGCCTACTGCCCCGGTGTGGTCGGTACCGACATGTGGGTGACGATCGACCAGCGATTCGCCGAACTCACCGGGGCGCCGGTCGGTCAGACCTACGAGAAGTTCGTCGAGGGGATCGCCCTTGGCCGGGCCCAGACACCGGAGGATGTGGCCGCGTTCGTGTCGTACCTTGCCGGTCCGGATTCGGACTACATGACGGGTCAATCCGGCCTGATCGACGGTGGCATGGTCTATCGCTGAGCCGTCGGCCCCCACCGTCACCAATGACGATCTCAGCCGTACCCGATACCCGCCCCAGCAAAAAATGGAGACACCCATGAAGGCTGCTCGCTACTTCGACCGCGGCGATATCCGCATCCAGGACGTACCGGAACCGGAGGTGCAGCTCGGCACCGTCGGCATCGACGTCGCCTGGTGCGGCATCTGCGGGACAGACCTGCACGAATACCTCGACGGGCCCATCTTCGTGCCACCCGCCGGGCATCCGCATCCGGTTTCGGGTGAATCGGCCCCGATCACCCTGGGGCACGAGATGTCCGGAACCGTTTACGCGGTGGGTGATGACGTCACCGATCTCAAGGTTGGCGACAACGTGGTTGTCGAGCCCTACATCATCGATCCCAAGGAATCCACGGAGCCGGGTTCGAACTACCACCTGACGCCGAACATGAACTTCATCGGCCTGGCCGGTCGTGGTGGTGGCCTTGGCGAGAAGATCGTCGTGGAGCGCCGTTGGGTGCACCCGATCGGCACCATCCCGCTCGACCAGGCGGCACTCATCGAGCCGCTCTCGGTCGGCTATCACGCCTACGTGCGCAGCGGAGCCAAGGCCGGCGACATCGCCCTGATCGGTGGAGCCGGGCCCATCGGCCTGCTCACCGCTGCGGTCCTGAAGGCCAACGGCATCACCGTCATCATGAGCGAGCTCAGCGAGCTGCGCCGGCGCAAGGCCCTGGACACCGGGGTGGCCGACCACGCGCTCAACCCGGCCGAGGTCGACGTTGTGCAGGAAGTGCGGCGGCTCAGCGGCGGCTCCGGCGCCGACGTGGCGTTCGAGTGCAGCTCGGTCAACGTGGTGCTGGACACGCTGTTCGACGCGATCCGGCCGGGCGGCGTCATCGTCGTCGTGGCGATCTGGGGCCACCCCGCTCAACTCGATCTTCAGAAGCTGGTGCTCAAGGAGGTCGACATGCGCGGCACCATCGCCTATATGGGCAATCACCCGGACGTCATCCGGTTGGTCCAGGACGGGAAGATCGAACTGGCGCCCTTCATCACCGGGAAGATCGGACTCGAACACCTCATCGACGAGGGTTTCGACACCCTGATCCACCACAACGACACGGCGGTGAAGATTCTGGTGTCGCCGTCGGGTCGCGGCTTGGGGTGATCCCGGGGGCCCGGGTCGCGGCCGCCGGCCACAGCTAAGTCCACCATTGAGTGACGAAAAGGTTGCAGTACCCGGTGGGTTTCTCGGGCGGGGCGCAGGTTAGCTGACTTTCAGCTAACCTGCTAACTAGCAGCGTGACCAGGGACTCACCGCCGCCCGGACGGCATCGCGCCGACGCCGTTCCGGGCGGTGCACAGGAGGTACTCAGTGACAGCAGCACGCCCACTCGTGAGCACCGCGGGCAATCCGGAACGCGATGGTGCGCGGGACTCGCACCGCGACCAGCCGACCAAGGTGTTGACCGCGGCCAGACCCAGCGGACCGACCCCGAGCATCGCCGACTTCTATGCCGACCTGCTGCTGCCGTTGAACGAACGCCAGCGCAAGGGGCTGATCGCCCGCCTGTCGGTGGGCTACTTCGAGGGCTGGCGCCCGACCCGGCCGGAGATGGCCCAGTTGGTCGCTGCGGAACTGCGGCGCAGTCACCCGCGCCGGTAGCGTCCGGTCCTCAGGCGTTCGCGGCTCGCGCCGTCCGCTTGGGGTACCGCAGGGACTCCAGACCCAGCATGCCGGCTCGTTCGTCTTCGGACATGCCGCCCCAGATCCCGTAGGGCTCCCGCACCTTCAGTGCGTGGTCCAGGCAATGCTGCGATGGCGGGACACCCGTGGCAAATCGCCTTGGCCTGCGCAATACGACGTTCACGTGCGGCGTTTCGCTCCTGCGGCGGGTGAAAGAACACCGATACGTCCATCCCACGACACGCAGCCTGGCCCTGCCAGTCCCAATTGTCGATCAGGGGAGCGGGCAGGCGATCGATATCCGTCATCATTACTCCTTTCCGAAGTGACCCTGGCTGGTAGTCGGGTACCCGTTCGGGCTGGGAGTCGGCGACCCGAGGTCGCCGAATCCCAGCCAGCTCGGCCAGACTCAGAGCTCCAGCCGTGGGTAGTCGGGACGCCACATCGCGTCGTGCACCTGCTGGATCGGGTCGTGCAGGTCGGCCTGGGCCAGGCCCTCGTCGGCGGCGGTGGTCGCCACCGCGATCGCGACGGCGGCCGAGACCGAACGCAGGTCGTCCATCGGCGGCAGCAGGGCCGCGCCCAGGGTGTTGGCGTTGGAGACGCGGGCGACCGCTTCGGCCGCCGCGGCGATCATCCGGTCGCTGATCCTGGTGGCCTTGGCGACCGTCACGCCGAGGCCGAGGCCGGGGAAGACCAGGGCGTTGTTGGCCTGGGCGATGTGGAAGGTCGTGTCCTCGTGGGTCACCGGGGCGAACGGGCTGCCGGTGGCCGTGAGCACCCGGCCGTCGGTCCACTCGATGAGATCCGCGGGCAGCGCCTCGGCCTTGGACGTCGGGTTGGACAGCGGCATGATGATCGGCCGCTCGGTGTGGGCCGCCATGTCCCGGACGATGGGCTCGGTGAACGCTCCGGAATGGGTCGAGGTGCCGATCAACATGGTCGGCTTGACCCGGGCGACGACCTCGGCCAGGCCGACCCGCCCGCCGGCTTCGCCGCCCGCCCAACCGGCGACCTCGCTGCGGCGCCTGGCGTAGGGCTGCTGGAAGTCCAGCAGGTTCGGTGCGTCGTCGATGAGCAGGCCCTGGCTGCCCATCGGGTAGAACCGGCGGGTCGCCTCGTCCGCGGGCAGTCCCTCGCGGATCATCTGTTCGCGCATCATGTCGGCGATGCCCGAGGCCGGCGGTGCCGGCGCCGTAGACGACGACCTTCTGGTCCCGGATCCTGGTGCCGGCGGCGCGGACCGCGGAGAACGCCGCGGCCATCACTGTTGCTGCGGTGCCCTGCATGTCGTCGTTGAAGGTGCAGACCTGGTCGGCGTACTTGTTCAGGATGCGGCGGGCGTTGGTGGCGCCGAAATCCTCCCAGTGCAGCATCGCGTTCGGGGAACAGCTTGCTGACCGCGGTGACGTAGGCGTCGATCAGGTCGTCGTAGCGCTGGTCGCGGATCCGGGCGTGCCGGGCGCCGAGGTACATGTCGTCGTTGAGCAGTCGAGGTTGTCGGTGCCCATGTCCAGCACCACCGGCAGCACCCGGCGGGGGTGGATGCCGGCGGCGGCGGTGTAGACGGCGAGCTTGCCGATGGAGATCTCGATGCCGCCGACGCCCTGGTCGCCGATGCCGAGGATGCCCTCGGAGTCGGTCGCGACCAGCAGGTCGATGTCGTCCGGTCCCAGACCGGTGTTGCGCAGGGCGGTCTCCACGTCCTCCGGGTGATCGACGGAGAGGTAGATGCCGCGGGTGCGGCGGAATTCATGGCTGAATCGTTCGATCGCGAGCCCGACGGTGGGGGTGTACACGACCGGGAGCATTTCGGAGATGTGCTCGGACAGCAGCCGGTAGAACAGCACCTCGTTGCGGTCGCGCAGATTCGCCAGGTACACCCATTTGCGCAGGTCGTTGGCCTGCTCGGTGTACTGCGCGTAGACCCGACGCAGCTGACCCTCGAGGGTGCTCACCCCGGTGGGCAGCAAACCCGTCAGCCCCAACGCCTCTCGTTCCTTCAGGGTGAACGCGGTGCCCCGGTTGATGGTCGGGCTGGCCAGCACGGCGCTGCCCCTGGCGCGGATGTGCGCCACCACGCCGTCGGCTTCCTGCACAAGGTCGTAAGGTCCGGTCTTCATGTCATGCCTTTCACGTCACTGTGTGGATGCGCCTGACGACTTCGTCGCAGGCGGGGGCTGATTGCGTGCTGGGGGTCATTGTCGTAGCGGCCCCCGCTGCTGACCACCGGGCGGCGGATCGATGGTCAGCAGCGGCCGCGTGTACGAGCCCGGGCGACGGTCGGTGCCGTGGCTGTCAGTGCGCTGTGACGACCTCTTTGTGCTTGTACGAGTCGACGTCGGCCTTGTGTTCGGCGGCGGAGTGCTCGTCGAGCATGTCGGTGTCGTCGAAGGGGTCCTCGCCGGAGAACACCCGGTTGGCCTGGTCGCGATCGATTTCCTTGACCCAGTTGGCGATGACGATGGTGGCGATGGCGTTGCCGGAGAAGTTGGTCAGCGCGCGGGCCTCGGACATGAACCGGTCGACGGCCACGATGAGTCCGACGCCGGGCACCAGGTCGGGCCGGTGCGACGCCAGTCCACCGCCGAGGACGGCCAGTCCGGCGCCGGTGACGCCGGCGGCACCCTTGGATGCGACGATCATGAAGACCAGCAGGGACATCTGCTCCGAGAAGGACAGCGGGGCGCCCATGGCGTTCGCGATGAACAGCGAGGCCATGGTCAGGTACATGGCGGTGCCGTCCAGGTTGAAGGAGTATCCGGTGGGCACGACGATGCCGACGACCGGCTTGGAGACGCCGAGGTGCTCCATCTTGGCGATCAGCCGGGGCAGCGCGGTCTCGGAGGAGGAGGTGGCGACGATCAGCAGGTACTCCTGGCGCAGGTAGTACAGCACCTTGAAGATGTTCATCCCGGTGGTGGCCTTGAGGATGCGCGCCGAGGATCACGACGACGAACACCGCGCAGGTGGCGTAGAAGACCGCCGACCAGCATGCCGAGGGAGGCGAGCGCCGTCCACCCGGAGGCGCCGACGACGCCGGCGATGGCGCCGAACGCGCCGATCGGGGCCAGCCACATGATGCCGGACAGGATCTTGAAGACCAGTCGCTGCAGGACGGTGACGAAGTTCAGGATCGGCTCGCCCTTGCTGCCCAGTGCCTGCACGGCGAAGCCGACCAGCAGCGCCACGAACAGCGCCTGCAGCACGCTGCCCGCGGTGAGGGCGGAGAACAGCGTGGTGGGGATGATGTCGAGGATGAAGTTCCCGGACCCCGGGGCGTCCGGGACGGTGTAGGTCGCGGCGGCGGCGGCGGCCTGCAGGCCCTCACCGGGGTGGATGAGGTTTCCGACCAGCAGGCCGAGTGCCAGCGCGAACGTCGACATGACGATGAAGTACAGCAGCGCGATGCCGCCGACCTTGCCGACCTGGGAGGCCTTGCGGACCGATCCGATGCCGAGCACGATCGTGCAGAAGATGATCGGGCCGATCATCATCTTGATCAGGTGCGACGAACGCGGTGCCGATGACGGCCAACCCGGTCGCGCTCTTGCCGAAGATGAGGCCGACGGCGGCGCCCGCGACGACCGCGACGATGACGGCGATGTAGAGGTAGTGAGTGCTGACCTTCTTCCGCTTGGGCGGGTCCACCTCGGTGGTGCGGGCGTCCGGTGGGGCTGGGGGCTTCGTGGTCGTCATTGACTCTCCTCTTCAGGATCGGCTCGGACTCTCCCGCCGGGATCGGTGGGATGGATCGCCTACATAAACTGACCTATCGGCGGCCTCAGGTCACCAATACGTACATAACGAAAACCGGGCACCCTGGTTCGCGGTCTGGCGATTTCCGGGACGCGGGTGTGCGGGATGGCCTTGACCGTCCGCGCGCCGGTTTGCTGGCAGTGTCGGAATCTGGGCGTTGAGGGGGCTCACGGCGTCACGGCCAGTCGGCGGTGGCACCGTCCCAGACGGCTGTTGTCCAGCACATTCAGACTTCTCTCATTGACCCAGCCCGTCAAGGTCAGGTGCAGCCCGCGCTTGTGGGGCGACCGCGCGAATTCAGTCCTTGAATTCGGTTGCCCGCTCGTCGATCCCTCCTAAAGAACTGACTCCATCCCTCCGGAAGGTTGGTCCTGGCCAGGAGCTATAGGTCCGCGCCTGCCAATGCGGTCTGCTATCCCTACGGCGCCAACGAGGACGCCCGGGAAGCCGAAGGTGATCAAACCCATGAAGAATCAACTCACCCCGTTGCGCTTTATCGAGCGGGCCGCGGCGGTGCACCCGAATCGCACCGCCATCCTGGACGGGACGCGAACACTGACCTACGCGGCGATGGCCGCCCAGGTGACCCGATTGGCCCAGGCGTTGCGTGCCAAGGGACTTGGCGAGGGCGATCGGGTTGCCTATCTCGCGGCCAACAGCGCAGAGGTCTTGATCGCCCACTTCGCGGTGCCCCTCGCCGGTGGTGTCCTGGTGACCGTCAATACCCGACTGTCCGCGGAAGAAGTCGGCTACATCCTGGACCATTCGGGGGCACGGTTCCTGGTAGCAGACGCCGACCTGTTGACGCCCGCACTCGAGGCAATCGGTGCCGTCCGCACACTGCAGGAGATCATCGCCCTGCCCGTCGAGAACTGTTCGACCGCGGCCACATCAGCAAATGGCTCGGCCAAGACCGTCGCCGTCACGGATTATTCCGATCTGCTCGGGGCCGGCAGCGACGACCCCATCGACTATCAGGTGGCCGACGAGGACGACCCGATCTCGATCAACTACACCTCGGGCACGACCGGTCAGCCGAAGGGCGTGGTGTACACCCACCGCGGCGCCTACCTGAACGCGCTGGGCCAGGTGCTGCATCAGGGATTCCGGGACGGATCCACCTATCTGTGGACGCTGCCGATGTTCCATTGCAACGGTTGGTGCACCCCGTGGGCGCTGACCGCGGTCGCCGGCACCCACGTGGCGCTGCGTGCCGTCCGCGGGGACGACATCTGGCGGCTCATCGACCACGCCGGGGTCACCCACATGGCCGGAGCGCCCACCGTGCTGTCGATCATGCGGGAATCGACCCTGGCCCACCGACTGGCCCAGCCGTTGACGGTGACCACCGCCGGCGCGCCGCCCAGCCCGACGATCATCGCGGCCTTCGCGGAACTCAACACCACCGTCGTGCATGTCTACGGGCTGACCGAGACGTACGGGCCGTACACCGTGTGCGAGCAGCAGGACTCCTGGAGTTCGCTCCCGGTCGCCGAGCGCTCCCGGCTGATGGCCCGCCAGGGCACCGGCATGATCACCTCCGACGATGCGAGAGTCGTTGCCAGCTATGGGAAATCGGAGACCCTGGTGGACGTGCCGGCGGACGGTGTGACGATGGGCGAGATCGTCATGCGGGGGAACACCGTGATGAAGGAGTACTACCGCGACCCCGCTGCCACCGCCGAGGCGTTCCGCGGTGGCTGGTTCCACTCCGGCGACCTCGGGGTGCGCTACCCGGACGGCTACATCCAACTGATGGACCGGGCCAAGGACATCGTGATTTCCGGCGGGGAGAACATTTCCACCGTCGAGGTGGAACATGCCCTGACGTCGCATCCCGCGGTCGCCGACGCCGCCGTCATCGGAATTCCGGACGAGAAATGGGGCGAACGGCCGAAGGCGTTCGTGGTGCTCGCGTCGGGCCACACCGCCGATCAGGCCGAGCTCATCACCCACGTGAAGGAACACATCGCCAAATTCAAGGCGCCCAAGTCCATCGAGTTCGTGATCGAGCTACCGCGGACATCGACCGGCAAGGTGCGCAAACACGAACTGCGGCAGGCCGAATGGGCCGGACACGAAAGCAGGATCCAGTAATGACCAGCACCGAAATCCGCACGACAGGGCGATTCGAGGACACGGCGAATCCAGCGCCAGATGTTGATGTTGACCTGCCGAATGGCGACGATCTGGCGCTGTCCCGGGCCACCGACTTCTACAGCCTTGACGAACTGCTCTCCGAGCACGAGCGCGAGATCCGGGACCGGGTGCGCGTCTGGTGCGACACGGAGGTCTCCCCGGTCGCGGCAGAGTTCTGGGAAAGCGCGGAATTCCCCTTCGATCTGGTGGCCGGCTACGCGGCGCTCGGCATTGCCGGCGGGTCGATCAGTGGGGATGGTTGCCCGGGGCTCTCGCCGCTCGCGGAGGGCATGATCGCGGCCGAACTGGCCCGCGGCGACGGCAGCATCAGCACGTTGAACGCCGTGCATTCCGGGCTGGCCATGACGACCATCGGGATGCTCGGATCCGCCGAGCAACGGGCCAGGTACCTGCCGCGGATGGCGGCCTGCGAGGTGCTCGGGGCCTTCGCGCTGACCGAACCGAACCACGGCTCCGACGTCGTCGCCCTGGAAACCACCGCGCGCCGGGACGGCGACGAATGGGTGCTCGACGGCCGCAAACGCTGGATCGGCAACGGCACCGTGGCCGGCATCGTCGTGGTGTGGGCTCGGGACGAGGACGGCAACGTCGGCGCCTTCGTCGTCGAACATCCGAACGGCGCGGAGCGCCCGGTTCCCGGGTATCACGCCACGAAGATCGTCGGAAAGGCCGCCAACCGAGGGGTCTGGCAGGCGCAGATCGTGCTGGACGGCGTTCGGGTACCCGCCGACGCCAGGTTGGTCAACGCCCGCACCTGGGACGACACCAACCGGGTGCTGGCGAAGTCCCGGCAGACGGTCGCCTGGGAGGCGCTCGGTCATGCGATCGCGGCCTACGAGGCCGCCGTCACCTATTCGCTGCGCCGTGAGCAGTTCGGCCGGCCGCTCGCCCGGTTCCAGCTGGTCCAGGACAAGCTCTCGCACATGCTCAGCGACATCACCGGAATGCAACTGATCTGCACCCGGCTCTCGCAGCTGCAGCAGCAGGGCCGGGTGTCGATCGAGCACGCCGCGCTGGCCAAGCTGCACACCGCGGCCGGCGCCCGTCGGGTGTGCGCGATGGCCCGGGACATTCTGGGCGGCAACGGGATCCTGCTGGATCACCACGTCGCCCGGCATCACGCCGACATCGAGGCCGTCTACACCTACGAGGGCACCGACTCGGTGCAGTCACTGATCGTCGGCCGCGCCATCACCGGGATCAACGCCTTTCGCTGAATCTCCCGAAACCCCCCATCCCGACCGCGCGGATCATGTCCGCCCGCGCGGACCATCAGTGGCGCAGCTGCCACACCCCGCACACCCACTTCAAAGGAGCACGACAATGACCGCCACCCAACAGGTTCCGCCCACCACCACCGAGTACATGTTCGCCGACAACAACGACCCCACCGCAGGTCCGGTCGCGCACGCCAGGGAGATGGCGTCCGCACAGATCCGGATGATCGCCGACCCGGCGCCACTCGGTCTGGCCGCCTTCGCCCTGACCACCTTCCTGCTCAGCCTGGTGAACGCGGGCATCCTGCCCAAGGACACCGAGCCGGTGATGCTGGGCGTCGCGCTGGCGTTCGGCGGTGTCGCGCAACTGCTGGCCGGGATGTGGGAATTCCGTAAGGGCAACGTGTTCGGTGCCACCGTGTTCAGCGCCTACGGCGCCTTCTGGCTCTCCTTCTGGGCCTACCTGACCTTCTACGCCGAGGGCATCCCGACCGAGCATCACGGAGTCGCGGCCGGTTGGTACCTCATCTCATGGGCCATCTTCACCTCGCTGATGCTGGTCGCTGCGCTGCGCACCACCGCCGTGCTGGCGGCCCTGTTCGCCGTCGTCGATGTGGTCTTCGTGCTGTTGGCGTTGGGCGCCTTCGGGTTCGGCTCGGTGCTGACCACGATGGGCGGCATCCTCGGCCTGGTCGCCGCCGCGCTGGCGTGGTACCTGTGCCTGGCCGCGGTCGGTGCGTCGACGTTCGGCCGGCCGATCCTGCCGAACCGGCCCCTGTTCCGCAGCTGACACCTCCCCAAGCCAAGCAGGCCGTGGTCAGAGCAACCCCAGTTGGGTCGCCCTGATCACGGCCTGCAGCCGTGAATCGACCCCCAGCTTTTCCAGCAGGGCAGCGACATAGCCCTTGACGGTGGTCTCGGCGATGAACAGCCGGGCGGCGATCTGCCGGTTGGAGCAACCCTCCGCCAGCAGATCCAGCACGGCCCGCTCCCGAGGCGACAGGCTCAGCTGCTCGGTCCGTCCCTGCAGCGCGTTCACCAGGTCACCGGCCAGGAGCTCCGCCACCCTCGGGTCGATCACCCGGGTACCGGCGGCCAGATGCCGCAGCCGCATGATCAGATCGTCCGGTTCGGCGTCCTTGAGCAGGACCCCATCGGCACCGGAGGCCAGGCACTGCCGGATCAGGTCGATCTCGGCGTGGCCGGTCAGGATCACGATGCGGCCCCGGCTGTTCCGCTCCTTCAGAATCGCGCAGGTGGCGGGGGCACCGGGCGGGTCCGGGGTCCGCAGATCCAGCACCACCAGGTCCGGCTGGAACGCCGTGGCGATGGTGATGGCCTCCCCGGTGGTGCCCGCCTCCCGGATCTCGTTGACGGGAAACGCCTCCGCGACCAGCGATGCCACGCCGCGGCGGGCCAGCGGGTGGTCGTCCACCAGCAGCACCTTCACTGCGACGCTCACGTCTGATACTCCGGGGCCGGCAGCGTCAGGCGCTGCACCACCAGGCCGTCGGGGTCAGGGTCGGTGCTCAGCTCCAGCAGCCCCGCCGACCGCACCGCAGCGGTCGGAGATCATGCCGAGACCCGAACCGGGCGAGAAGGAAACGCCTCGCTCGGCGCGCGTCCGGTCAGCATGCTCACCCCACTGCATCTGCAGCACCAGGGTCAGCTCCTGCGCGCCCCAGCGCAGCGTCGCCATCACCTGTTCGGTCGCGGCATGCTTGACCGCGTTGCGCAGCCCCTCCCGCAACGCATCGATCAACAGCCCCGCCACCTCCGGGGCAACCCCGCGCGGGGTACCGCGGCGGCTCCACCACACCGGCACCCCACTGGCCGCGGTAAACGTCCTGGCCTCGGCGGCGAGCGCCAGGTCGAGCCCCCGGCCGTCGGGGATCCGGCACAGCTCGGCCAGGGTGGTGCGCAGCTCGGCCCGGGCGACGCCGGCGACCGTCTCGATCTCGGCGAGGCTCTGCGACAGCAGCGCCGGGTCCGTCTCGGACCTGGACCTGCGGGCCAGCGCGCCCATCGAGAACAGGGTCTGGGAAATGGAGTCGTGCAGCCGGTTGGCGATCGCCTGCCGCTGCCGGAGCGCGGCCAGTTCGGCATGCGCCGCCCGCGCGGCGAGGTGATGCAGCGCCGTGCCCGCCTCGGCGGCCAGGCCCTCGAGCCGGACCACCGCGATGTCACCCGGCGTCACCGTGGTCCGGACGGCGGCGTAGAGCAACGCGTTGACCCCGTCCGGGCCGAGCACCGGAACGCAGACGATGCCGTGGATCCCTTCGACGTCCACCGCCGCGGCGTAGTCCGGGGTGATCAGCTCGGAGCTGTGGTAGTCCTCGAGCCGGGCCGGCGCGCCGGTGCGCAGCACCAGCCCACCGAGGCCGGCGCCGGTCTTGATCCGGATGGCGCGGAAGTCATTGGATCGAACCCCCTGGTTGACCGTCATCGGGAACTCGCCGTCGGCGTCCCGCAGGGCGGCCGAGGCGATGTCCATTCCGGTGACGATCGCGGGCACGCGAAACCAGGGCGTTCACGACGGACCCTGGGTCCTCGTGCAGCCCGACACTCGGCGCCGAGGATGCCACCCGTCCACTCTCTCACCGGTTGGCCGGCAGTCGGCGACAGTCCCGGTAGCGCGCTGGCCACATCCTGGGGGCAGAATGCGCAGTACTGGTCGGGTGTGGAAAGGCAGTACATGACAGATTCGAACAGCGGCGACGGCCCCGGCGCAGGCCGCTGACGGTAAGCCCGACATCACGATCCGGGAGCTTCGGGTGTACCGCGGCCCGAACTACTACTCCTACGAGATGGCCATCCACATGGTCGTCGACATCGGCCGGCTGGAGCAGTTCCCGACCGACACCGCTGCCCGGCTTCACCGACTCCCTGCTCGCGCTGCTGCCCGGCCTGCACGACCACCAGTGCTCCCGCGGCCGGGACGGCGGCTTCGTCGAGCGGCTGGTCGAGGGCACCTGGGCCGGGCACGTCGTGGAGCACGTCGCGCTGGAGCTCGAGCGCACGGCCGGCCACGAGATCACCCGCGGCAAGACCAGATCCACCGGCGAGGACGGCGTCTACAACGTCATCTTCGGCTACCTCGACGAGACCGTCGGCACCCTGGCCGGCCGGCTGGCCGTGCGGCTGGTCAATCACCTGGTGCCGGGCAACGAGCTCGCCGGCGACGACTTCGATTTCGCGGCCGAGCACGACGAATTCCTCCGGACCAGCCAGCGGGTCGCCTTCGGCCCGTCCACCCAGGCCATCCTCGACGAGGCCATCGCCCGCGACATCCCTTGGCAGCGGCTGAATTCCGGATCCCTGGTGCAGCTCGGATACGGGGTGAACCAGCACCGGATCCGGGCCACCATGACGTCGCTGACGTCATCGCTGGCGGTCGACATCGCCTCCGACAAGGAGCTGACCAACCGGTTGCTGGCCGCGGCCGGTCTGCCGGTGCCGACGTCCGAGGTGGTCCGCCGCGCCGACGACGCGGTGCGGATGGCCCGCCGGATCGGCTACCCCGTCGTGCTCAAGCCGCTTGGACGGCAACCACGGTCGCGGCGTGGCGATCAACCTGAACAGCGAGGAAGAGGTCAGGGCCGCGTTTGAGGAGGCCTACGACCAGTCCCGGCGCGGCTACGTGCTGGTCGAGTCGTTCATCACCGGCAAGGACTACCGGGTGCTGGTGATCGGCGGGCACATGGTCGCCATCGCCGAGCGGGTGCCGGCGCACGTCATCGGCGACGGGTCGACACTCGGTCGCGCAGCTGGTGGAGCTGACCAACGCCGACCCGCGGCGCGGCGTCGGCCACGAGAAGGTGCTCACCCGGATCGACGTGACGGACGGCGCGATCGAGCTGGTCCGCGAGCAGGGCTACGAGATGACGGACGTGCCGCCGCGCGGCGAGATGGTCAAGCTCGCGCTGACCGGCAACATGTCCACCGGTGGCATCTCCATCGACCGCACCTTCGAGGCGCACCCGGACAACGTCGACATCGCCGAGGAGGCCGCCCGGGTGGTCGGGCTGGACGTCGCCGGGATCGACTTCCTCTGCCCGGACATCACCCAACCGGTCCGGGAGACCGGCGGCGCGATCTGCGAGGTGAACGCCGCGCCCGGCTTCCGGATGCACTCGCACCCGACCATCGGCGACCCGCAGTACGTGGCAAAACCGGTGGTGGACCTGATGTTCCCGCCCGGGACCAGCGCGCGGATCCCGATCATCGCGGTCACCGGGACGAACGGCAAGACGACCTGCAGCCGGATGATCGGGCACATCTTCAAGGGCATGGGCCGCAAGGTCGGCATGACCTCCACCGACGGCATCGTCATCGACGACCGGCTGGTGATCAAGTCGGACGCCTCCGGCCCGCGGTCGGCGCGGATGGTGCTGCAGAACCCGCGGGTGGATTTCGCGGTGTTCGAGGTGGCCCGCGGCGGGATCCTCCGGGAGGGGCTCGGGTATTCGCGCAACGACGTCGCCGTGGTGCTGAACGTGGCGCCCGATCACCTTGGGCTGCGCGGGATCAACACGGTCGAGCAGCTGGCGCAGGTCAAGCAGGTGATCGTGGAGGCGGTGCCGAAGAACGGCGCGGCCGTGCTGAACGCCGACGATCCGCTGGTCGCCGGCATGCGCCGGGCGTCGTCCGGTGAGGTGGTCTGGTTCTCGATCGTGCCGGACAACCGGATGATCTCCGATCACTGCCGGCGCGGCGGCAAGGCGGTGATCCTGGAGAAGGGCGAGCTGGGTGACCTGATCATCCTGCAGCACGGCCGCCGGCGAATGCCGTTGGCGTACACGCATTTGCTGCCGGCGACGTTCGGCGGCAAGGCGATGTTCAACGTGCAGAACGCGATGGCCGCGGCCGGCGCCGCGTACTGCGCGGGCGCGCACCTGCAGGACATCCGCGGCGGGCTGCGGTCGTTCACCTCGTCGTACTATTCGGCGCCGGGCCGGATGAACATGACCGAGGTCAAGGGCATCAAGGTCATCGTCGACTACTGCCACAACGCGCCGGCGATGATCGCGCTGGGCGCGTTCGTCGACCGGTTCTTCGAGGACACCGCGTCCTGGGAACGGCCGCAGCGGATCGGCGTGATCGCCACCGCCGGCGACCGCCGGGACCAGGACATGATCGACCTCGGGCTGGAGGCGGCCAAGCACTTCGACCGGATCATCGTCCGGGAGGACGAGCGACTGCGCGGTCGTTCCGCGGGCGAGACCGCCGGGTTGATCGTGAAGGGTGCGAGGCAGGGGCAGGCCGACGGCGGCCGGGTCAAGCAGATCGATGTGGTGCTCGACGAGATCGAGGCCACCAAGGTCGCGGTCGACACGGCGAACCCCGGGGACCTGGTGCTGGTCTGCGTCGATCGGGCCCGCGCGGTCTGGGACGAGCTGCAGGTGATCGGGCAGCGAGCGCAGGCCGGGTCGGCGGACGAGTAGGTCGCCGCCGCCCGGTGCTTGACATGCGCGAACCGGGGTTCGGACGGCGGCTCCGTCAGGTCAGTTCGGTTGCGGGTGTTTCCCGTGCTGTGGCCGCGGCTGTGGTGGGCTCGACCAGTTGCAGGATTTGTCGAATGACCTCTGCCGGGTCCTCCTCGGGAAGGAAATGGCCCGCATCGGCGACCGAACCGCCAGTGACCGATTCTGCGACGAGGCGGAGCATGTCCCGCACCCGCTCGCCCTGCGCCTTCGCGCCGCCGAGTCCGACGACGGGCACGGTCACCTTGTTGCTGGTCAGTTCCGCCGTTTGTTCCATGGTGGTGAACGCGGCCCGGTATACGCCCATGGCGCCCAGTACTCCCGCCCGACCACTGAAGGTGCGCAGGGTCTCGGCGATCGCCGCTGGTTCGATGGCGTCTCGACTACCGGGATCCCGGTCGTAGAACCAGGTGAGAAATGCGCGCTCGTTGTCGACGACCAGCCGTTCCGGTACCCCGGGTGCCAGGGGGAGCAGCCACCACCACATCGATCCGCGCGCCGCGGCCTGCGGGGTGTAGACGATGATCTTCGACAGCAGATCGGGCAGCAGGACCGGTTCCTCCAGGTAGAGCAAGCCCGCGATCTCGTCGGGGTGATCGGCGCACCAGAGCAGTGCGGGTGGTGCGCCCATGTCGTGGGCCACCAGCGTGATGGGTGATCCTGCGCCGAAACCGATGACCCTGACCAGGGCGCGGAACTCTTCCGCGAGTGCCCGGGCGTCGTAACCGGCTGTGCCGTCCGGCTTGTCGGAGTCGCCGTAGCCGCGCATGTCCGGTGCGAGGACGGCGAATCCGGCCTCGGCCAGGGCCGGCATCACCTTGCGCCAGACGTAGGACGTGCCGAGAAATCCGTGCCAGAGCAGGATCGGCCGACCAGCGGGGTTTCCGCCCAATCGGTAGTGCAGCCGAACACCGCCGACGTCGGCCGTCTGGCTGGTGTAACCCGGGACCGCAGCAACGACCATCTCGACCACACTTCTTCCTTCATGCGTCAGATTTCAGAAAGTGCCTATGCGGCAGTGACAATCCCGTAGATCAGGATCAGGTTCAACGTGGTGATGCAGGCCGTGATGATCCAGCCCGCGGTGCTGGTCAACGTGGAGTTGCGACCCGGGCCCATCAATGTCCGGTCGGAGGTCAGCCGGATCAGCGGCACCAGCACGAATGGCAGACCGAACGACAGCACGACCTGAGAGATCACCAACACAGTTGTGGGGTCGGCGCCGACAGCGAGAATGATCAGCGCCGGAATGAGGGTGACCGTCCGACGGATCAGCATGCTGACCCTGACCCTGAGCAGCCCCTGCATGATCACACTTCCCGCATAACAACCCACCGAGGTCGATGCGAGACCCGATGCGAGCAAACCGATCCCGAACAGGACGCCGATCGCCGGGCCCATCGTGTCAACCACCGCGGCGTGCGCACCTTCGATGGTGTCGACCCCGTCGTGATTCCGCAGGCTCGACGCGGCGAGCAAGAGCATCGCGATATTGACGCCGCCGGCCAGCACCATCGCGACCGTCACATCGAGGCGGGTGCCGGCCAGCAACCGGTGCCGCGCCGGGCCGAGATCGGTCCCGGCGAATCGGTCCCGGGAAAGTGCCGAATGAACGTAGACCACGTGCGGCATCACCGTCGCGCCGAGCATCGCGGTCGCCAGTACCACCGAATCGGTTCCGTCGAATCGGGGGACCAGTCCAGCGGCGACGTCCGCAGCGCTGGGCGGGTTGACGAACAGGCCCGCGAAGAAGCCGATCGCGACGATCAGCAGCAGTCCGGTGATCACCCGCTCGAAGGGCCGCTGGCCGGCCCGGTCCTGGACGACGAGCAGGGCGAGTGAGACCACCCCGGCGATGAGCCCGCCCAGCACAAGGGGCAGGTCGAACAACAGGTTCAGCGCGATCGCCCCGCCGATGACTTCGGCGAGGTCGGTCGCCATGGCGACCGCCTCGGCCTGCATCCAGTACGCGACCCGGAACCGGCGGCTGAGTCTCTCACCCACCAGCTCGGGAAGCGATCGGCCGGTGATGGTGCCCAGCTTGGCCGACAGGTACTGCACGATCCCCGCGGCGAAAGTGGCCACAACCAGTACCCAGACCAACAGGTAGCCGTAACGGGCTCCCGATTGCAGGTTGGTGGCAACGTTGCCGGGGTCGACATAGGCGACAGCGGCCACAAACGCGGGCCCCAGCACGGCCAGCGGCAGACGCCGCCGGCGGCGCGCCGCCCGCCGACCGGGCACGCTCAGGACATCGGTCATCGGAATCCGGCGGTCACGCCGCCGTCAATCGAATAGTTCTGCCCGGTCACCCAACTCGACTCATCAGAGGCGAGATAGACGGCCAGGTAGGCGGTGTCCTCGCCCAACCCGGGCCGACGGATCAGGTGCATGTTCATCTGGAAGGCCCGCAGTTCGGCGCCGACGGCAGCATCGGTGCCGGGTGATTTGACGAATCCGGGAGAGATGGCGTTCGCCCTGATACCGTCCGGGGCCCCCTCTGCGGCAAGTGTTTTGGTCAGCGCGATGACACCACCCTTGGCCGCAGCGTGCGCCGCCTGACCCAGTGGTGCGATGCCGCGAAGGCCGGACATCGACGCGGTGTTGATGATCGACCCACCACCGGCCCGCAGCAGGTGCTTCCACGCGGGATGAGTCGTGTGGAAGATGATGTCGAGTTCCACCCGCATGACGTGCCGCCACATCGTGAGGGTCATGTCCGCGAACGGCGCGAACCCATGGCCGGCCGCGTTGTTGTACAGGACGTCGATCCCGCCGAGCCGCTCGGCGGCATCATCGACCCAGCGCCCCGCGGCGTCGGGATCGCTGATGTCCACGGTGTGCCCGGTGACGTCATACCCCTGGCCCTGCAAGTCGGCAGCCGTCCGCTGCGCGGCGCCCTCTTGCACGTCACACCCGACGATCCGCGCGCCCTCCCGCGCGAACATCGCCTGCGCCGCCGCGCCCTGGCCGCCCGCGGTCCCGGTGATCAGGACTCGTTTGCCTGCTAACCGCATGTCACTCCTCGCTGCTCGTCCCTTGGTGATGGTCACAGTGGATCCGCCCGCACATCAGTCGGTTTGGGCGTCGGTGAGCGGCTTGGTCGCCGCGCCGAGGTCGGCCCAGAGCTTGGTGACAAGCGGCTTGTAGAACGCGGCCTGACCCTCCGGAGAGGCGTCCCGGGCCACGATCTCGGCGACATTGGCCTTGGTGACGACGGTGGTCCCGGGGTTGATCCAGCCCTCGACTGGCGTGGTGTTGTGCTGCAGGCCCTCGGCCAGCAGCCGAACAACCGTGTAACCCTCGACGTACCAGTTCTGCGCCACGGACGAGGCGACGGTGCCATCGGCGATGGCGGCGAGTACCCCCGGGGTGGTGGCGGTGGCACCGATCGCCCATGTGCCGCCGGTCACCTGCTTGGCCTTCACCATGGATTCGCCGTCCTGATCGCAGCTGCCGAGAACCAATACCGCGTCGGGGTGGGCGCGCATTTCCTGTTCCCAGGCCGCGAAATTCTGCGCCGGGACGCTGTTGGAATCGAACGGGTCCAGCACGGTGGCCTTCGGCAGGGCCTGCTTCACGGCCTCGGCCATCCCACCAGTGGTTTGGGTCAGCGGAGTCGACTGGGTGGTGCACTTACCGATGATCACCTCGCCGGTGGTGTCCGGGCCCAATCCGGAGGATGTGATGGCCTCTTCCGCGATCTGCCTGCCGAGTTCGGTCGCGTCGACGCCGACATAGGTCTTGACGCTGGTTCCGGCGGCCGGCGGGGTCTGCAACGCCACCGTATTGCCGTTGGTCTTGGTCACGGCGTCGGTGAGGGCGCGAGTCCACAGTGGAGCCGGTTCCGGCGCGATCGCCAACCCGTCGACGCCGCTGCTGAGGAAGTTGTTGACCTGGGAAATGGCCGCGGGCGGATCGAAGGTCGATGGCGCGCTGACATCAAGGACGACACCAGTCTCCTTCGCGGCCGCGTCGCCGCCGGCCTGGATCTCGGCGGTGAACGGTAGCCCCGCTACCAGGAGTTCCATGCCGAGTCGTTGTGACGCGTCACCGGCAGAGTTCGACTGCTCGCCGCCGGCTGCTGCGGTGGTGCCGGCGTTCGAACCGCAGGCGGCGAGCAGGAGCGTGAACGCGACCCCGGCGGAGATGACCGCGGATCGGCGACGGCGGAAACGATTGAACATTGAATTCCCTTTCATGTCGGGTAGGACGGTGCGGGGAGGGCACCGTCGTTGATGGCTTCGAGGAGGCGATGAGCGGTGATGTCGGGCGCCCGCAGTTCGCCGACGGCCCGCCCGTGGAAGAACACGACTGCCCGGTCGGCGACCGTGCACAGCTCGTCGAGGTCGCTGGACACGATGATCACGACCGCACCCTGGTCCGCGAGATCCCTGATCACCCGGTGCATGTCGGCCCGGGTGTGCACATCAACCCCGCGGGTCGGGTCGTCGAGGAGGTAGAGCGAGGGCGTGGCCTCCAGCCACTTGGCGAACACGACCTTCTGCTGGTTACCGCCGGAAAGGGCGCGCACCGGGATGTCGGTTCGCCCGGGGCGGATGTCAAGTTGCGCGACCCTGGCCGTGGCGCGCTTGTTGATGACCGAGGTCCGGAGCAGCAGCCGATCAACGGTGAGGGCGAGGGCCCTGACCGCTGAGATGTTGTCGCGGACGCTCTGGTCGCCGAAGAGGCCGATCCGGCCGCGGTCGGCGGGGATGAAGGCCACCCCGTCCCGGACCGCGGCGGCGATGCTGCGTGGTCCCGGCCGGCCGCTGGGCAGTTGGACGGTGCCCGCGTCGATCCCGAGGTCGCCGTACAGCACCTTGAGGACGGCCTGGGTGCCGGAACCCTCCAGGCCCGCCAGTGCGACGACTTCGCCGGGCAGCACCCGCAGGTTCAGTGGCTGCAGTACCCCGCGCACCTCGACGTCCCGCAAGGTGAGCTCGACGTTGCCGCCGACCGCTCGGGGTGCCGCCGCAACGGGTGGTGCAGGCCTGGCCGGCGGAGCCGACGGATGCGCGGGCTCCCGCCGTTCGCCCAGCATTGAATCGACTGCGCCGGTTGCGGTCAGCTGTTCCCGTGGGACGGCGTCAACGATGGTGCGGCCGTCGCGAAGCACTGTGATGGTGTCCGCGATGGCGAAGACGTCCTCCAGGAAATGCGACACCAGCACAATGCCGACACCCGAGTCGCGGAGCCCTCGAACCACGTCGAGCAGCCGCCGCGTCTCCCCTGCGTCCAAGGCGGAGGTCGGCTCGTCGAGGATCAGGATGCGCGGTTCGCGGAGCAATGCCCGGCAGATCTCCACCCGCTGGCGCTCGCCCAGCCGGAGCAGGCCGAGCTGGCCGCTGAGTTCCCCGTCCAGGCCGACCATCCGCAGAAAGGGTCTCGCGCGACGCCGCATCTTCGGGCGGCTGATCACCGGGCCGCGCCGCGGTTCCCGGGTCAGGAACAGGTTCTCCAGCACGTCGAGGTGCGGAAAGACGGTGAGCTCCTGGGCCACCCACGCGATGCCCTGGTCGGTGGCGCCACTGGTGTCGGTGAACGTGACGGGTTGACCGTCGAGGGTCAGGTCGCCCTCGGTGGCGCGCTGCGCGCCGGCGAGAATCTTCATCAACGTCGACTTGCCGGCGCCGTTGGCCCCGAGCAGTGCGTGCACCTCGCCGGGCCGGATCGTGATCGAGACATCCTGCAGGGCGAGGAAGTTGCCGTAGCGCTGGGTGATGTTCCTGGCCTCGTACATGCCGGTCAGGCCGCCCGAGCGAGCCGCGCGGCACGCCGACGGCGGACCAGACCGTCTGCGCTGACGGCGATCACGATCGTCGCGCCGGTCACCACGCCGGCCCAGCTGGGCGCCACGGAGAAATACACCAGCCCGCCGCTGATCGTCACGATCACCAATGCACCGATCAGCGCGCCCGGCACCGTGCCGGTGCCGCCCGACACCGCGGTGCCGCCAATGATCGTCGCGGCGATGACCTGCAGTTCCAGGCCGACGCCCAGGGTGGGATCCGCACCCTGGAAATAGGCCAGGGCAAGCACGCCGGACAGGCCGCAGAGTGCGCCGACGAGCAGCAGTGCCTGGAACCGGGTGCGGCCCACCTTGATCCCGGAGAATTTGGCGGCGGCCTGGTTGGAGCCGATGGCGCGGACCCGCGCGCCGAACGGGGTGCGCCGGAAGACCACCGAGAGGACGGCGCCGACGACGACGACGAACCACACGGACGTCGGGATGCCGAGCAGGTCACCGCCGAGGACCCGGAAGAAGCTGCTGTCGATCGGCAGTCCGATGACGGCCTGCGAATCGGTCACTACGGTGGCCAGGCCCCGGAATGCGGTGAGGGTGCCGAGCGTGACGATGATCACGGGGACGGTGAAGGTGTTGGCGAAGAACGCGTTCACCGCTTCCAGCGCCATCCCGGTGAGCGGCCCGGTCAGCAGCGCCAACCAGGGCGACATCCCATGTGCCATCAGCTCTGCACTGACCAGGGCGCTCAACCCGAAGACCGAGCCGACCGACAGATCCAGCTCGGTCATCGCCAGCAGGAACACCATGCCGAAGGCGATCAGCGCGACAAACGATGCCGAACGGATCAGGCCCAGGAGTGCGTCGTGACCCAGGAAGTT
Source organism: uncultured Actinomycetota bacterium (assembly GCA_963695045.1). Taxonomy (GTDB): domain Bacteria; phylum Actinomycetota; class Actinomycetes; order Mycobacteriales; family Nakamurellaceae; genus Nakamurella. The sequence continues at coordinate 646,921 of CAVOFW010000006.1, read as the reverse complement.
GGGGTGGAACGCGCCGATGACGACCACCAGGGCGATCAATACCACCGTGATCCCCAGCTCCTCCTTCGCGAGAAGCCGCCGGAGCAGGTGGCGGGGTGGTCGACCGGCCGCATCCCCGGCGGGTGGGCCGCCGCCGCGCATCGGGTTGCCCGGGGCCGGATCTGTGGTGCTGGTCGGGAGACTCATACGTGTCCTCTTTGAGACGTTGATGGTGACCGGTGATGGCAACTCTCTATAGAGATCGGCAATCTGTCAAGAGCTCGCGACCGCTTTCTCTATCAAGAGTGTGTCGCGGTCGTGCGACTAGCAGCGTGTGAGACCCGCTTTTTGTACTCGAACGTTTGCATCTCTCAAAAAAACTCTATAGAGTGCCACGTATCGCAGACGCTGCGATGATTGGTCCGATGCGGGATGACGAGGTTCTGATGTCCACAGAGATCGTGGAGAGCAGCCGGCGGTTGAGCACTGCCGCCGCTTCGAGCAGGTATCAACCCTTTCAGCTCGCCGAGGCCGACCTTGCCGGTCGACCTACCGTGCTGTTGATCCTGGGTCCGGATGCGTTCCGGCTCAGCGATCTGCTGGGCCCGGGGATCAAGGCCCCTGACCGACTCTTCGAGCTGTTCGCCGATTGGCAGACGTGGCAACCTTTGCTGATGACCGCCGCCGTGGACGCAGCCGGGCGAGCGGCGCCGGTCGAGCCGGAGAGGTGGCTACTGCCAGTGCGTCCGGCCAAGCTCATCTGCATCGGCACCAACTACCACGGTCACCTCCTGGAGATGGGCACGCCGCCACCCGCGCTGCCGTACACATTCCTCAAGCCCGTCTCCACCGGAATGGTGCCGTCCGGGGCGCAGGTGCGCCTTCCTGTGGGCCCGAAAATGGTGGATTGGGAAGCCGAACTCGCCATCGTGATCGGCCGCACGTTGCACGGCGTCCGCGGCCCGGCCGTGCTGGACGCGGTCGCCGGGTACACCATCCTGAACGACCTTTCGGCCCGCGATTGGATCTCCTCCAGTTCCGCCGTCGGGATCGACTGGGTACTGATGAAGGGGTATGACGGGTTTTCACCCATCGGCCCGTTCGTCACGCCCAGCGAATTCGTGCCGGATCCGCAGGCACTGGGTATTCGCTGCTGGGTCAACGGGGAATTGAAGCAGGATTCGAACACCTCCGACATGGTCTTCGGCGTCCAGCAGATTCTCGAGCACCTCGCCGGCATCATGACCCTCGAACCGGGGGACGTCATCGCCACCGGCACACCCGCAGGTGTGGGATACGGCCGGCGGCCCCAACAATTTCTGCACCACGGTGACCTGGTGGCCGTGGAAATCGACGGCCTTGGCCGCCTGGAAACCCCGTTCATCGATACCGAAGGAGTCACCCCATGACCAGCCCCGTGACACGCCTGTCGCACGTTGCTCTGCGCAGCCCCGATGTCGAGAAAATGCGCACCTACTACACCGAGATCATCGGCCTGTCCTCGTATGACGACGGCGATGGCACCGTCTATCTCGCCAGTGGCGGACGCGGCCCCGCGCTGGAACTGCGGTCCGATGCGACGGCGGGAATAGATCACGTCGGCTTCGAGATCAGTGCCAGCAAGGAAGAAGAACTGCTGATTCGGCTCAGGAACCAGGGTGTGCAGGTGAGTACCGCCACCGACCTGGAGCCGGGTTTGTCCCGTATCCACGACGTCATCGATGTCGAGGGCAATCACCTGCAAATGTGCGTTGTCGACGACGACCGGGCGCCCGCGGCGCTGGCCACCTCAGGAATCGTGCCGCAGAAAATCGGTCATGTGGCGACCCGTACCAGCAGCGCCGCGGCCGTCACCGAGTTTTACGAGACTGCACTGGGTTTCCGCTGGTCCGATTGGATGGGTGATTTCTTCGCGTTCCTGCGGTGCAATGTCGACCATCATTCGGTGAATTTCATCAACGCCTCCCGACCCGGCCAGATGCATCACTACGCCTTCGAGCTCGAGGACGTCAGCCATGTTGCCGCGGCCTGCGACGCGCTGGCCGCCCGGAATGTGAAGATGCTGTGGGGGCCGGGGCGACATGGTATCGGGCACAACGTCTTCACCTACCACAAGGATCCGGACGGCAATGTCGTTGAGCTGTTCTGTGACCTGGACCGGATGGCCAGTGAGGAACTCGGATATTTCGAGCCCCGCAAGTGGCATCAGGACCGGCCGCAGCGCCCCAAGCACTGGATTCCGGACCCCGACTCGGCGAATTTGTGGGGTCCGCAGGGACCAGAGGATTTCATGTCATGAGCCGCCCGAATCGGATTGTTCTGGAAGAGACCGATGCCGCCGGCCAGCTCCGGCAGACTGCCACCTCGCACGTCGGCTTCCGCGTCCCCGACGTCGGGGCGACCGCCGACTTCTACGGCCGGGTGCTCGGGTTGATCCGGCAGGGCGAACTGTCCGGCGGGGGACTGCGGCTCGGTTGGGGCACCGGGCACCATGTGCTGGATCTGCTGCCCGGGGACCAGGGGTTGGACCACTTCGGGTTCGAGATCCGCGATCCGGGTGGCATCGACGCGCTGCGCGACCGGTTGACGGACGCCGGCGCAACGGTGCACGATCTGGCTCCGGATCTGCAGGACTTCGCATTGTCTGATGCCCCCGGCATCACGACGACTGATCCTGACGGCAACACTGTGCAGTTCCACGGTCCGGTGCAGCGTCAGGGCGAGAATGCCGCCGACACCGGCCGGCGGCCCGTCAAATATCAGCACATCACGCTGGCGACCACCGATGTGCCGCGGATGGTGGCCTTCTACACGGGGGTGGTTGGTTTCCGGATCTCCGACCAACTCGCCGACGGCAGGTTCGCCTGGCTGCGCAGCAATCGAGACCATCACACGCTGGCCATCGTGCACACCGGAGTGGCCGGCGACATCGACCACTATTCGTACGATCTCGCCGAGTGGGAGGATTTCAAGGCCTGGTGCGACCGACTCACCGACGAGAACGTCGAGGTGGCCTGGGGCCCCGGCCGGCACGGCCCGGGCAACAACCTGTTCGTCTTCTTCGACGATCCGGCCGGCAATCACATCGAGTTGTCCGCCGAGATGGAGAAATTCCATGACGACCGGGCGACGTACGTGGCCCGGCGGTGGGAGCCCATTCCGAACAGCGTGAACCTCTGGGGCGGCCAACTGCCCACCTGGCGAAGGACCTCTGAAGCCAGGCCGGTCGGAACGGTCTGACCGGCCCGCGACTGCCAACTCCGTCCCGATGATCTAACAGAGGACACCCACGTGTCGTATGCGACCTTCGAATACCGCGGCCGACGACGAGTCGGCGAACTGGACGGCGGCGACCTCGTCCCGCTGGAAGGCCTCACCGAAATCGGCGCGGCCACCACGCTCACCGTTCTTCGGGATGCGCCACGGCTACCCGCCGAGCGGGTGCCGGCCGACAAGGTGCACCTGCTGCCGGTGGTGCCGGCACCGAGCAAGGTGCTGTGTGTCGGGCTCAACTACGCCGATCACATCGCCGAGACAGGGAGGGACACCCCGACCTACCCGGTGCTGTTCGTCAAGTTCGCCTCCAGCCTGATCGGCGCAACCGACGACATCACCCTCCCCCCAGAGACTTCCCAGCTGGACTGGGAGGGCGAGCTGGCGATCGTCATCGGCAAGGCCGGGCGACGGATCCCCGTCGAACATGCCCTGGATCATGTTGCCGGCTACACGGTGGCCAACGACATCACCATGCGCGACTACCAATACAAGACCCACCAATGGCTGCAGGGAAAGGCCTGGGACGACTGCACTCCCATCGGCCCGTACCTGGTGACGCCCGACCAGGTCGATCTGTCGACCGCCGGCATCCGGACGGTGCTCAACGGAGCCGTCGTGCAGGAATCGACTGTCTCACAGTTGTTCTTCGACATTCCGACCCTGATCTCGACCATCTCGACCTTTACCACGTTGATCCCGGGTGACCTCATCTTGACCGGCACCCCGGGCGGCGTCGGCTTCCGCCGGAAGCCACAGTTGTTCCTGGCGGACGGCGACACCGTTGCAGTTGAGATCGACGGGGTAGGGCGCATCCAGAACCGCGTCGTCGCCGAGGGGAGCTCGTTCACGGGCTGACGTGACCGCGAGGGCCGGTCGGCCAGTCCGCATGCCGGCCGGCTATTCGGAGGCGCGCTGGATCAATTGGAGAGCTGAGCGGACTGCCTCGGGATTCTCCTCCGGTGCGATGATCGCCAGAATTGTCAGGGCTGAGCGGCTGTAATGCCGTGCCAGTAGCAGGGATGCCTTGTTCGCGTCACGCTGCTCGCACGCCTCGACGATCCCTTCATGCTCGGAGTTGCCGAGCTCCCAGGCGCGGGCCGGTGAACCGAACAGGCTGGTACGGCGGTATCGCTCGCAGCGGTCGACGAGTGGATCGATGATCTTGGTGAGCGCCGTGTCGCTGCCCTTGATCAGGCTGTGGTGAAACGTGCGATGCAACGGCTCCCAGGAACTGAGGTCCTGGGCTTCGGCGGCGGACTCCATCGCAATCAGGTCCCTGCGCAGCGCCGCGTCGCCCTCCGCGGTCAGGCCGTGCACGGTCAACCGAATGGCCACCGCCTCCAGCAGGATGCGACTGGCGTAGACGGCGTCGATGTCCTCGGGATCCAGCGGCGCGACCCGTGACCGCTGGTTGTGCTCGGCGATCAGCAGACCCTCCGCCTGCACCAGGCGCATTGCCTCGCGCAGTGGCGTGGTGCTCACCCCGAGCTGTTTGGCGAGCTTGACCTGCGAAATGACGGTGCCCGGCGGGATCTCCCCGTTGAGCAGCATCGCCCGCAGCCGCGAGTACACCTCGCGGGTGTTGCTGACCGGAGGGCTTTGCGTGATCGGTGCGGTCGAGGTATCCGTCATGGGTGAAGTCTACAGAGTCGCGGCTGCTTCTCGTCGCAACTTCTGCGAAGAAAGACGGGTTTTGCCGGAGATATTGACATCGGCGACCCAAACTCTATAGAGTTTGGACATGAAGACGTCCTGGGCCTCAGCCCACCACAGTCAAGTCCAAGAACCCACGTCACACTCGGCGCCGGCCGGATCAGCCGCCGCACCACCAACCTCATCGAAAGCGGGACGCGCTGTCTCGCAACCGTTCTCCGGACCAGCAGCATGACCGCGCTCCGCCATGAGGGCCGGCTCGCGGTCGTCACCGGCGCAGGTCAGGGCATCGGGCAGGCCTACGCCAGGCGACTGGCAACAGACGGCGCCCAGCTTGTCCTGGCGGACGTCTCGACGACAAGCCAGACCCAGCAGTTGATCGAGAATGACGGTGGCAAAGCGACATTCGTGCAGTGCGACGTCACCGACCCGGACAGCATCACCAATCTCGCGAACGTGGTCGCCGAGTTGGGCGGCGCGGACATTCTGGTGCACAATGCCGGGATCTATCCGATGGCGCCGGTCGAGAAGATCACCTTCGAGGCTTGGCGCCGGGTGATGGCGGTCAATCTGGACTCGATGTTCCTGCTGACCCAGGCCTTCCTCCCACACCTGCGCGAACAGGGTTGGGGGCGAATTGTCGGTATTGCCAGCGCGATGTTCCACGTCGGCAGTCCCGGCAGCCTGCACTATGTCGCCAGCAAGGGAGGAATCATCGGATTCGTCCGGGCGCTGGCCACCGAGGTCGGTGTCGACGGCGTCACCGTCAATGCCATCGCTCCAGGGCTGATCCGATCCGCCGGCACCAGCACCGGAATCCACGACGAGCTCAACCTTTTCGACATGGTGATCGGGCATCAGGCGGTGAAGCGCACCGGATTGCCGGAGGACCTCACCGGGGCCCTGTCGTTCCTGGTATCCGACGATGCCTCGTTCATCACCGGCCAGACCTTGCTGGTCGACGGCGGGACAGGACGAGCGTGACCCACGCTGCAACCACGTCCACGGGCGGGCCGGCCGGGGTCGCTGTCCGGCGATTCCGGCCGGCCGCCGGGCAGGATGGCGCGGACCGAGCCCAGCAGGTCGTGCTGCTCACCATGCCTCCAGCTACCGGCCACGTCTTCGAACAGCATGCGGGGGAACGGATTTGCGTGCTCTTGGACGGTAGCGCCGACCTGTTGATCGGCACTGAGTCGACCACCATCGCGCGGGGCGCGGTCATCCACTCCAGGAGCGGTGGTGCCTTCACGGTGACCAACACCGGCGAGTCGGCGATCGAGCTGTTGCTGCTCGCGGCACCCGGGCCGGCGAACACCGCGGCCACAGATCCGGAGGTGGCCGTTGCGGCTCAGGTTGAGTGCTTCTCGCTGTTCGATGTCACCGATGAGGTGTTGCACCGGCCGGAGGCAGGCTTCTTCCATATGCGCACCAGAATGCTGCTGACTGCGAGCAACGGCTATCGGTCGTTCATTTTCGGCCAGAGCACCTTCGAGCCGGGGACTGGAATCCACGTGCTCCATCGCCATGTCGGCGCCGACGAGATGTTCTACGTCTGGGACGGCGAGGGATCCCACCTTGAGATGGCCGGGACGGAGCATCCGATGCGCCCCGGTGATGCGGTGTTTGTGCCTCGCGGTGACTGGCATGGGTTCCGGAACGGCGGTGATCGTCCGGTACGGGCGTTCTTCGGGTTGATCGGCGCCGGGGACATTCAGCAGGCCGGGAACGAGGTCCTGGACAACGACGAGGCCATCGGTCTGGCGGCGGGCCCGACGATCATGATGGGTGAGCTCGCAGATCAGGATTGACCGAGGTCCCCCACGGGGGCGCCAGGTTGCACGAGGCGACCAAGCGGGGTTTCTTCGCCCATCACCCTGAAGCTCGGCACCTTCGGTGAAATAGGATGCTGCACTGATTGCAATGAATAGGAATGACGCGAAGTGCGAGGCGAGCAGGAAAGGATCGCGAGGCTCCCAGCCGGAGTCGATCCAGCGATCTGCCCCACGTCGGGGTAACCGCCCCGCTAGAATGCGACCGAGTGGGATTTGCCAGCCGTTCTCACCAACGAGCGCATGGACCGTCCCCTCAGTGGCGTCTTCGTTAGACCTGCTCGTCATTCTCAATTCCTCCGGACGCAATGCTGCCAGCAGGCGCGCTCAGTCCGGTGAAGATGAGGGTCACCAGACGCCTGATCGTCTTTCTGGCCGCGGCGGGTGGTAGGCCGCCAATGGACGTGATGGCAATAAGACCGGATCGAACGTCGTCGGCCGTCAGCCCGGCGTCGATGGCCCCCGAGTCGCGCGCCCTGTTCACGAGTTCTTCGAACGCCTTCGCATGGGCCTGACGCTGGGTCGCGAACGGATCGCGCGAACCGGCCGGTCCGAGAAGAGCTTCGTTCAGACCACGCTCTCGCATCTGGCGCTGCGCGAAATTCTCGATGGTCACCCGGAGAGCGCGGCCGTGATCGGGATCCTCGAGCGCGTATCGCAACTCCTCCTGGCATGCGGACACATGATCGGCCAGAACGGCGTGGATGAGGTCGGCATGGGTTGCGAAGTGGCGGTAGATCGTTGCCGGCGCGACACCGGCCAGCCGGGCGATCTCGCGAATCGGGACACCAAGTCCGTCAACCGCAAAGGCGGTTCGCGCAACCTCGATGATGCGGCGGCGGTTGTTCTGGGCATCGCTTCGTATTGTCCGAGTCAATTCAGAGCCCAACTCTCTCAGTTCAACTGTTTCCGTACCAGGCGTTACGTTTCGGTACCTACGATAGCGACACGTGATCATCGACACGAGGAGTTGTCTTGCTGGCAGTAGTATTTGATCAGTTCGGCCCACCCGACGTTCTGCACATCGGCGAAATGGCCGAGCGCCACGCCGGTCCCGGAGAGATCCGTGTTCGGGTCCACGCCACCGGCGTGTCACCGGTAGATGCCGGTGTTCGTTCCGGATCACCACTGGCACAACAGCGTGTGGTGTTCCCACACGTACCGGGCGTCGATGTGGCCGGTACGGTCGACGAGATCGGCCCAGGAGTAACCGGTCTCACGCTTGGCGCCGATGTCTTCGGGGCGGTGGACGTCGCAAAGCTCGGTGGGGCCACCGCCCAGTTCGCTGTGCTGCGGTTCTGGGCAGCCAAGCCTGCATCCATGTCGTGGGCCGAAGCAGGCGCAGCAGGAACCAGCACAGAAACTGCGACGCGCGTCTTGGACATCCTGGCGTTGAAGCCCGGACAGACACTGCTGGTGGACGGAGCAGCAGGCGGGGTCGGATCAATACTGCTGCAGCTGGCTTCGGCCCGCGGCCTTCAGCTGATCGGCACCAGCCGCCCGAGTAATTTCGACTTTCTGCGTGAACTGCAGGCGGTGCCCGTCGAATACGGACCCGGTTTGGACAGCCGGGTACGCCACCTCGGACTCACGGTCGACGGTGCCATAGATGTTGCAGGCGCGAGTTCGCTCACGGAACTGATAGCGCTGACAGGCTCGCCCGAGCAGGTGGTTACTATCGCCGATTTCAGCGCCTCGACGCTGGGAGTGCGACTGTCGATGGGCCGCATGGGGGGTGAAGCCGGTGGCGAGCACGGCCTGTCAGTCGCGGCCGGACTGTCTGTCCAGGGACGCTTCCGCGTGGCCGTGCAGCAGGTTTTTGCTGCCCGCGACGCTGCGCTCGCGCACGCAGCGGTCGAAGCCGGCTCCCAACGCGGCAAGATCGTGATCGCCGTCGACTGGTGACATGCCGCGGGCGGACAGCGGCCCGAAGAACCGACGGAAAACACCGGTCCAGCCGGTTGCACAGTCGTACCCAGGATCAGGAAATCAGCCCTCAAGATCAACTTCTCGCAGTCCAAGATCAACTTCCAGGCGGGACGACACATCCGGGCTGAACGAGGCGTCGACTTACATCGGCAAGCGAAAAGGGTTACGAGCCAACAGATCAGCCAAACACAAGGTTACCCCAGTTCCGCTGCGTGCATCAACGCAGGAGACTAAAATTCACGAGGCAGGAGCCCATCGACGAGCACATCGAACAACCGCGTTATCTGTGAGAGTGGTGCGGTGGGGCCGGTGGAGAGCACGATTCCGATCATCATCGTGGTGACGTCATCCGCGGCGACGTCCGACCGGAGGGTTCTGTCCGCGGCACCGGCCGTGAGGATCTCGCCGATTGCGCCGGTGATGCGCTCACGCGTGGCCGGGGTCGAGATCCGACCGGAAGCCCACCCGACGCGAAGGGTGTCCATGATGCCGCGTTTCATCACGGAGAACTCGGCGTACCGGCGCATCCAGGCCCGCAGAGCCGGTGCAGGTGGTAGTTCGCTCAACAGGGTGGCCGCACTCGAGACGACCTCGTCGAGTTCGGCGGAATAGACGGCCTCGACGAGGGCTTCCCGTGTGGGGAAGTGCCGGTAGAGCGTGCCGATGCCGACGCCGGCGTCGCGCGCTATGTCCTCCAGGGGCACGGGCCGAGTTGCGGTGCTGAACGCGGTGCGGGCCACGGCGACGAGTGCATCGCGGTTGCGCAGCGCATCCGCGCGGAGGGGTCTTCCGGGCACAGTCAAAGCGGAGGCACCTCCGTTAGTGGTAGCGTCGGATCAGCGGAGGTTCCTCCGCTTGCCAATCTTTTCATGAATCGAGTGGTTGCGATGCCCAACATCACCACCCCACGTCCCGGCGGCATCGGCCGCCTCGGCGAACACACCGTCTCCCGCGTCGGCTATGGCGCGATGCAGCTCGAACGGCTGCATCACGACCGACCTGAGGCCATCGCTCTTCTACGACGGGCCGTCGAGCTCGGCGTCGACCACATCGACACCGCCCACTTCTACGGCAACGGCTTCGTCAACGGACTGTTGCGCGAGGCCATCACACCCGCGGACGGCGTCACGATCGTGACGAAGATCGGAGCGGACCCGAACCCTGGGGGCCCTGTCCCGCTGCGTTTCGCCCAGCACCCAGATGAGCTCCGAGCGAGCGTTGAAGCCAACCTGCGCAGCCTGGACCTCCAGCAACTGCCCGTCGTCCTGCTACGTCGGGCCGATGCAGGACCGGGGATGAAGGCGCAGGCCGACCAGGTCGTTGATCTCGACGATCAACTCGAGACAATGATCGCCCTGCGCGACCAGGGCAAGATCGGCGCCTTCGGGATCGGCAGCGTCGGGGCGGAGGCCCTGCGCCGGTCCATCCCCGCCGGGATCGTTTTCGTGCAGAACGCCTACAGCATGGTCAGCCGCGAGGACGAGGCGATGCTCGAGTTGTCCACCGCCGAGAATATCGCGTGGGTTCCGTTCTTCCCGCTCGGCGGCGCGTTCGCCGGTTCCCCCAAAGTGACCGAGCAGCCCGTCGTCGCCCAGGCCGCGCAGCGGCTCGGCGTCACCAGCGCGCAGATCGGGCTCGCATGGTTGCTGCACCACAATTCCCACATCCTGCTCATCCCCGGCACCGCCGACATCGCCCATCTCGCAGCCAATGTCGCCGCCGGTGCGATCGAGTTCGACGAGTCCACGATGGCCGAGCTCGACACCGTCCGGAACGGCTGACCCCCACGATTCAGCGCGTGCGGCAGCGGCGGCATGTCGAGGTTTGCCAGGTACCACGATCAAGCGATGAACCCGCCGTCCAAGCCGGACAGCGATCATGAATGGTTGCGCCTGAGTGAGCGATACAGATTGATCTTGGTATCAGACATCATCTCGTGGGGTCGTTGACCGCGCGAGGAGGATCTGGCCATGGACGAGGAAGCTCGGCCGAGGGGCCGGGCCGGGCGACGGCCGAAGCGGGTTCCTGACGCCGAAGCAGAAGTACGAGATCTACCTGCAGGTGGTCCCCGGCGAAAGCGGAGATCGCCCGGTTGTCGGAAACGGTGAAGAAAATAGCCGTGAAGCTGATGCTGGTCGAGGGGAAAGGCGGTTGGGATAGGTGGCCGCATTTCACATGCATGAAGACCGTTCGTGTGGAGAATCGGTCAATGATCTGCGCTGAGGCTGCATGCCATCGTAGGCGAGATGAAACGTGTTGGAGCACTGATGTCTGCCCCTCGGCGGGGGTGGGTTCCGACCGCTAGACGGTTGAGTTGTCAGCGTCCGGAGACTCACGCACGACAGCGTCGATGGCGAGTTCGAGCATGAGCGCTGCGTTGCGCAGTGGGGCGGGGCTGCGGTGTGCGCGGGCCAGGATTGTTGCTCCTTCGGTGGTCGAGACGATGGCATCAGCCAGGGCGGCGGCGCGGTCCGGTGACAGGCCGCGCTGCGAAAGGCAGCTGGTCAGCGCCGAAGTCCAGGTGGTGAACGCCGCCGAAACTGCTTGCTGGAATTGCGTGAAGGTCGACGCGCTCTCCATTGTGGTGACGGCGACCGCGCAGCCGGGGGCGTAGTCGTTGGCGAGCAGGTCCGTCTCGATGGCGGTGAAGATTGAGCGCACCTGTTGACCGAGATTGCCTGCGCCATCAGAGAGGGGTTCGGTCAACGACAGCAACGTTGCGGCTGCGGCGCGTTCGAGAGCGGCGAGGACAAGCTGATCCTTGCCGTCCGGGAAATGGAAATAGAACGACCCGCGCGGCGCTCCCGCTAGATCCAGGATCTCTTTGGTGCCGCTGGCCGCGGCGCCTTTGACCCGCATCAGCGAGACCGTCGCGTCGATCAGCCGTTCACGGGTCGACGAGTTCTGAGTGGTAGTCACTATGCCGATCAGTCTACATGGTGGTAGGTTCGCAGCTACTAGACCGATCGATCTACATAGGAGACGCCATGACCGCTGCACCCACCACCCGCAGTCCCGACGACCACCCGGGCAGCAGTGATCAACGGCTACGGTGGCCCCGAAACCTTGGTCGTGGCTGAGGTGCCGCTGCCGGCATTGACCGACACGCAGGTAGCTGGTCGACGTCGCGGCCGTGACCGTGAACCCGGTCGACCTCACCACCCGCGCTGGTGCCAACATTCCGGAGAAGGATGCCCGATTCCCGATGGTGCTCGGCTGGGACGTGGCGGGCACCGTGCTGGCGACCGGTGCCGCTGTGGTCGCACTGCACGTGGGTGACCGGGTTGCCGGCATGGTCTTCCAGCCGATCGATCAGCGCGGCACCTACGCCAAGTACGTCAACCTCGACGCGGGCCTGCTCGCCAAAGTCCCCGACGAGTTGACCCTGCAGCAGGCCGCCACCGTTCCGCTGGTCGGGTTGACCGCCTCCGGGCTGCTCGCGGACGCCGCTGTCGACGGGGTCAAAACCCTACTGGTCACCGGCCCGCTCGGTGCCGTCGGCCGCCATCTTGTCGCGCTCGCGGCGCGCGCCGGTCTGGAGGTCATCGGCGCAGCCGCCGCCGACCGCGCCGATGAACTGCGCGCACTCGGCGCCTCGGTGACGGTCGGTCGCAACGACTTCACCGGCGCGGTCCGGGAGCGCTACCCACACGGTGTGGACGCTGCCATTGACCTGGTCGGCGGGGTGTCCTCGCACGCTGCGTTCGGCCTGGTCCGAGACGGCGGTCGCTACGTCACCGCGGTCCCTCCGTACGTGGATGGCACCGGCCGCTTCGAGCCCGACCGTGGCATCACCCCCTTTGTGCACCAGGTGTCCACGGACACCGACCGGCTCAACATCCTGCTCACCCTCGCCGCGCAGGGTGTCCTGTCCACCGCCATCGAGTACACCTACCCCCTTGACGACGCCGCCGAGGCGCACCGACGCCAGGCCGCCGGCGGCCTCAAAGGGCGCGTGATCCTGCTCCCGTAAAACCGAGAAGGGCAGCTACCGACGTCACGGCCCGCAGTACCGCCGGCCTCACCCTGGATACAACTCCGGAACGGTCGAGGCAACGGCAACCGCATCAAGCAGCTTCGTACTAGCAATCCCCGAGGCGCGCCGAAGCTCTCGTGGGCGGACAGCAGTAACGCCCCGTCCGGTTCAGGTCTGAGACTTGACCGTCAGGACGACTTTGCCGACGACCCGCCGCTCGCGGAGATCGGCCAGAGCGGAACGGGTGTCGCGCCAGTCCCGCGCGGGTCCGCGAGAGGCGGTGAGCTCGCCGGCGGCCAGCAACTGCGCGAGGAACTGCAGGTCCTGGCCGAAGGTCTGCTCGCCGGTGGCATAGACGAAGAAGCCGATCAGTCGGCCCAATTGGCCGTGCGCGAAGTCCGTGAACGAGATGGTTGACGCTTCGCCCCCGGCCCGTCCGTACGCGATCGCGGTGCCACCGGGTACCAGATGGTGTAGGGCATCGACCAGCGCCGGACCGCCGACACCGTCCAGCACCACATCGATGTCCGTGTCCGGCGGGATCGGCCCGGTCAGCACCTGCGCGGCGCCCAGCGCCCGGGCGGCATCCACCCGGTGATCGCCGCTGACCTGGGCGATGACCTGCGCTCCGGCCAGTCGCGCCAGTTGAACGGCGAAACCCCCGACACCGCCTGACGCCCCGGTCACCAGAACCACCCGGCCGAGCAACGGCCCACCCGCCCGCAGCGCGCGGAGCGCGGTCAGGGCGGAAATGGGAACGGCGGCCGCATCGGCGAGCATCGACGGCTTCCGGAAGCACTGCCAGCCGATGGGTGGCGACGGCAACCTGTTCGGCCCAGCCGCCGCCGTGGGCGACGCCGAAAACCCTTGCGCCGATTGGCGGGCCGCTGCCGTCATTGGCCGCGGCGAGGACGACGCCCGCGATGTCCTGCCCGGGTGCCCAGCCTTCTGGTCGCTGTTCCAACAGCGCAAGCTCGCCCCGGTTCAGCGCGTAGGCGGCGACCCCGACGACGGCCTCGTTGGCGACGGGCTGTGGGTCGGGAACGGAGCGCAGCGCGAGGCCGCCTGGTGACCCCGGGTCGGTGACATAGCTCAGCACGACAGGTGCCCTCCTGCACGGGAAGAGAGACCAGCTACCTCTTGGCAGCGGTGCGCAGCACTGGTGCGTGACCAGCGAGGAATGCGGCGAACGATGTCGGCCTGGCGCCGGTCAGCTCGGCAACACAGGTCGTCACCAGCGGACTGGCCGCCTCACCATGGATCTTGAGGTAATCGCTGATATGCCATTCCGGCCAACCGCGGGCGGTGAAGTCGCTGCGGACTTCGTCTGCGGACCGCTGCACGTAACGGATATCCCGGTGAACGACCGTCGACAATTCTGCCGCCATCTCGTCGAAGGTCAGTGCGGCCGGCCCGGTGGGAACCAGGGTCTGGCCGTCCAACTCGGCTGTGGTCAGGGCAACCGCTGCGACCGCGGCGATGTCATTGACCTCGATCGGCGCGAGCCGGGTACCTGGCGCCGCTGGGCCGGTGAAGACGCCCGTTCCGGCGGCCGCTTTCAACGCTGGCAGCAGCATCTGCATGAAGTACTGGGGTCGCAGAATGACGTACTCGCAGCCTGTTTCGGCGACCGCGAGTTCGCCGTCATAGTGCCAGCGGCCCATCTGCAGGATGGAGTCATTGCTGGTTTCGAACGCGGAGAGCTTGACGATTCGCCGCACGCCGGCTTCCCGAGCGGCACCGGCGATCGCTCGTTGCCAGCCGACCTGCCGCTCGCTCGGCGGGGTCAGCGCAAAGACGGCGTCGACGCCCTTCATGGCCGTGCGTAAGGCCGAGGCATCGTCGAAGGTTCCGTGAATCTCGTCGACGCCGTCCGGGAAGGTCACCGATTGACCGGTCGATGGGTCGAAGAACGCCCGAACTCCGTAGGGCCCCCCGGCGAGCCTTTTCGTGAGCGCCGAGCCGACATTGCCGCTGGCGCCAAGGACGAGTATCAGGGGTTGCCGCGACTCAGTCATCGTTGTTCAACTGCTCGGTGACCCATTCGACCGCGGCCGGGTCGACCGGCAGCACCGGAATCACCAGATGGGAGTCGTACGTCCCGCCGGTGTGCAGCACGTGGCTCCCGTTGTTGCGGGTGAGGATGTGCCGGGACATCACCGCCCCGGTGTAGAAGTCGCTGCCCCGCACGCTCACTCGCAAGCCTTCGCCGGCCTCGAAGTGCGTTGCAGAGGGCCAGATCTCCACATCGACGGGGACAACCTGACCACGACCGAGCAGCTGCTCGCGGGCGTGGGTGTGCCAGGGCCGATTGATCGTCGAGCGTTCGGGATCGAGTTCACGGTGCGAGACCCGGAGCCAACCAAGCGCCACCGGCCCGTGTTCGAGCACGTTGGCGAACGGAAAATCGACCGTGTGGCCATCGGTACCGAGCTTCTTGATCGCGACATAGAGGTCCATGTCGTCGGACCCGTCCGCTTCGCACCCAGAGCCGGAGTCGCATTCCGCCGACGATGTCGATGGGCTCGGTGAACGTGTGGTCGAAGCTCGACTTCGTCACTGAGTCCGCCGTTGTGGTCGCCGACGACATAACGCGCCGATGACGCGGCCGACGGCATATCGATGCTCAACGCATGCTGGGCCGCGTCGAGAAACAAGTTGCGGAAGGTGGTTTCGGCCGGCGGCCAGACGCTGGGGGTGCGGACGGTGCCCTGATAGGAGGCCCAGCGGGTCTCCAGCCGGATCCGGGGCCAGTTCTCGACATCGTTGTCGATGCCCTTGAGGTACCGATCGAAGAATTGCCGCTGCCGGTCGACGGTGGCGGGCCGGTGGTAGTACTCCCATTTCTTGCGCCCGTGCACCTCCAGATACTTGTGCGGGGAGGAGATCTGTTCGAAGCCGGCGAGCGTGCCCCGGGTGTGCAGGCCTTGATCGGACCAGCTGGCGATGACGTAGGTCGGCACCGTGATGTTCGCCAGGTCCGGCCGTTTCGTTGCCCAGTACTCGTCGTCGAGGTTGTGCTCACCCATCATGTCGGCGATGGCTTCGACCTTGCTGGTGGAGTACTTGAGCCGGACCTGCTGCCAGAACTTCGGGAAGTTCGAGGGGATCCCGCCGTGGAAGGCGAACTCCCGGTAGACGTCGGTCAGGCCTTCGCACGGGTTGATCGCCGCGAGGTACGGAGGCTGCAGCGATGCCGCCCACCATTGCGCGACGGCGAGGTAGGAGACTCCGCTCATCCCGACCTTGCCGTTGCTCCATGGCTGGGTGCCGGCCCAGGCGATCACATCGACGGTGTCGTGCGCCTCGCGTTCGTCCCAGAAGGTGGCGTAGTCGCCCTCCGACCACCAGGTGGCCCGCGGATCGACGTTGATCACTGCGTACCCGTTGGCGCACCAGCGTTTCGGGTCGGGGCCCTCGAAAGTGGTGTAGTCCGACAACCACTCCGGCTCGACGCCGCCGCCGGTGTTCCCGGACTCGTCCTTGAACTGCTGATAGACGGCGCCGCCGTTGTGTTTTCCGTACGGTCCCCAGGCGATCAGCGGCGGCACGTCGACGGCGCCGTCGGGCCGGAAGACGTCGACGTAGATGATCGTTCCGTCGGTCAGGGTGATGGCGACGTTGCGTTCGATCAGCATCCCGTCGACGACCGTGGCGGCGTAGACCGGGTCGGGGACGGCATCCTCGGCCGGGGAGGTACCGATCTGGAACAGCAGGTCCCCGAGGTAACCGGTCGTCATCGGCTGGCGCCTTGCGCCGCCCTGGCGTCCGCGATCGCCGGGTCGGATCCTCCCCGGTCCGTACGAATCGCCGGGTGGCGTCCAGGGTGGAGTTCACGGCGCTGATGTAGCCCTTGGAGAATTCTTTCTCGTACGCGGTTTCCGCCGGGCTGCCGTGCTCGGCGTCCGCCAGCGCGAGGGTGAAGGTGAAGCGCAGGGTCAGTTCGCCGTCGTCGTTGGTCTCGATGACGTTGACGATCTGCCCGAGGACGCTGCCGTTCAGCCGGAGAAACGTGACGCTGTTGCCGGGGTCGAGGAAGACCCGCTCCCGCAGGACCTCGGTGTTGCCGTCGGGATTGCGGTGCAGAATCTCGCGGAGGAAACCGTCCTCGAACGTTTCCAGGATGGTGCACTCCAGGATCGGAGCGACGAACAGGGTCGGGTACTGCCCCTTCCACACGAGCCCCTGGTACAGCTGCTCACGGGTCAGGTGCACGTCCTGATCAGCGGGGTTGGCGAGGATCGGCGGGGTCGACTTCTCAAACACGGCATGCTCCAGGGGTTGTCGGGTTGATCTGTGGCGAAGCGATCAGGACGGGCCGGCGCCGAAGAGCGGGGCAAGGTCGATGTAGACACGTTGGGCGGCGATCAGTCCGTCGCGGCGGTCGATGGCGGTGGAGACCGGGATCGATACCTGGCTGCCATCCAACCGGGTGTAGTCCACGATTGCTTCCAGGTAGGCACTGTCGCCCTGTTCGACCACCTTGACGAATCGGTGCCGCATGCCGCCGATCATGGTGAAGAAGCGCTCAGCGCCGGCCCGGACGGCGTCCCGACCCTCGTCGATGTCGTGGTTGGCCATTCGAAGGGTGGTGTCCGGGGTGCAGAGTCGGTCGACGACGGTGATGTCCTTGGCGTCGAGCCCGCCATAGAACTCCTCGTACCAGGTCCGGTTCGCGGGGCTGACGGGCTCGGTCTTCTGCTGCGTGCTGGATGACATGACGTCACGCTTCCTTTCGGTTGTGCTACCGGTTGACGTTGGTCCGCGACCTGCACCGCCGCCTGTCGATCAATGACCCGACACAGTCTATAGAGAAAAGTTCACCGACGCGAGGCGAAGGGCTGCGATGTCACGTATGCTAGCAGAACTCGATAGAGTTTGGCAGATCTGAACGTGTCAGGCTCGCATCGACAACAACGACACCACAGCGCAAAGGAGCACCACTGGTGAAGGCGGTCATGTTCCACGAGCACGGGGAGAGCCACGTCCTGCAGTACGGCGACATTGCCACTCCCGAGCCGGGTCCCGGGGAGGTGCTGATCAGGGTGCATGCGGTGTCGGTCAACCACGGCCCCGACATCGAAACCCGGCGGAGCGGGTTCGGGATGTCCGCGTTGGCCATGCCGCACATCGGTGGCATCGACCCCGCCGGCCAGATTGTCGGCCTTGGCCCCGATGCCGGCGACTTCCAGCTCGGTGAACGGGTAGCGGTGTATCCCGTCATCGCCTGCGGTGTCTGCGACTTCTGCCGGGCCGGGGCGGGGGAGAACTACTGCCCGTTCTCGCGGATGTTCGGTATCCAGACTCCGGGTGGCCGCGCCGAGTACGTCTGTGTACCGATCACCCAGCTGGTCCGGCTGCCGGACGCGGTCTCGTATGAGGCCGCGGCCGCCCTCGGCGTTGCCTACACCACCACCTGGCACGGCGTCGTCGAGCGGGGCAAGGTGACCGCTGCCGACACGCTGCTGGTGATGGGGGCCGGCGGCGGGGTCGGCGTCGCCGCGGTTCAGCTGGGCAAGATCATCGGCGCGAGGGTCATCGCGGTCACCGGAGCGCAGTGGAAGCAGGACCGCGTCCGGGCGCTCGGTGCTGACGAGGTGTTCAGCTATCACGACAGTAATTGGCCCAAGCAGGTGATGGCCGCGACGGACGGACGCGGAGTCAGTGTGGCGTTCGACAACTCCGGAACACAGACCCTCGCCGCCACCGTCGATTGTCTCGGCCGCGGCGGCCGGCTGTTCTGTTCGGGCGGCACCACCGGCCTGGAGGTGACGCTCAACGTCCGGCACCTCTACCGGGAGCTGATCAGCCTGCTGTTCTACGTGCAGGGCACGAAGGCGGACATGGGCAAACTCGTCGAGCTGGTCGCCGCCGGCACCCTGAACCCGGTCATCGACAGCACCTTTCCGCTGCAGGAGGCGGCCGCGGCGGACGAACTCATCGACGCCAACAAGATGTTCGGCCGGATCGTGCTCCGCGTGGGCGAGCCGGAATGACGAGCTCGAAG
Source organism: uncultured Actinomycetota bacterium (assembly GCA_963695045.1). Classification (GTDB taxonomy): domain Bacteria; phylum Actinomycetota; class Actinomycetes; order Mycobacteriales; family Nakamurellaceae; genus Nakamurella. Next base: position 628,272 of record CAVOFW010000006.1, on the reverse strand, counting down.
AGGGAAGGCCGGGTCGTCGTTGTCACCGGCGCGGCCGGGGCGGTGGGCGCGCTGCTGGTTGAACGCTTCCTGGCCAATGACGACACCGTGATCGCGACGGACGTCAACGATGAGGTGCTCGCCGAACTCCAGCATCGAAGTGCCGCCGACCCGAGGTTGATCACCATCGCGGCGGATATCTCGCTCGAAGAGGATTGTTTGCACCTCGCCGACCTGGCCCGGGAGCGGACCGGGCGGGTCGATGTGCTGATCAACTGCGCCGGCTACTTCCCGGTCCGCCAGTTCGAGGAAATGACCGCAGCCGAATGGCGCCGGGTCATCGACATCAACCTGACCGGTCCCTTCCTGATGACGCACGCCTTGCTGCCGCTGATGAAGGACCGGGGTTGGGGCAGGATCATCAACTTCGGCTCGGCCTCGGTCTTCGCCGGCACACCGGTCCAGGCGCACTATGTGGCAGCGAAGGCCGGAGTGGTTGGATTCTCCAGATCGCTGGCCAGGGCGGTCGGTGGCTATGGCATCACGGTCAACGTCCTGACGCCGGGACTGACGCTCTCGCCGGCCGTTCGGGACCACTTCCCGCCGGGAATCCTTGCCGAGCAACGAGCTTCCAGGGCGCTACAGCGGGACGAGGAACCCGCAGACCTCGTCGGCACGGCGTTTTTCCTCGCCTCGCCGGATTCGGACTTCATGACGGGGCAGACCGTGAACGTGGATGGCGGGAAGTTCATGCCCTGATCTGGGCCGCCACATTTCCTTCAACCGGCGGGGCGTGCCAGGGCCGTCGGTGTCATCAGCCCTCAACCACCCCTAGCTGTCGGAGGAAGCTCCGGTTGTCGGTTCGTACGAACTCTTCCAGGATGCGTCCTTCGTCGTCGAATCTGAAGATATTGATGAGGTCCCAGATGACTCGTTCTCCGTTGGGTTCAACGCTGCCCACCGGCGACTGGGTGAACGGACGGACAAACGTTCCCTCGATCACTGTTTGGCAGGCGATGTAACCGCCCTCGGCTACCACGACGCCGCGCTTGATCGTTCGATCTTCGAACGCTTCTCGGATTGATTGGAAGTACGCCGTGAACCCCTCGTAGGCGCTGTCGAAGCCATCCGGGCCGTGGAAGGCGAACCTCTCGGTGTCAAAGTAAGAGTCGACTTCCGCCTGGTCTTCGCCCGACACCTCAAGTTCTCCGGCTCGCACGAGCCGGGCCACCAACTCATCTCGCGTGTATTTGCTCGTCATGACATGCTCCTCTGGTGCAGTAGTAGGGTGGTTCCTTCTCCTACGGTGCCGCAGCGTTCTCCAGGTTCGGACCTCCAGAAGCTCACCGACCAGCCGGCCGCGACTTCATCATCCGAAGGCGCCGGCCGCGGTCAGGAAGACGTCACGGTTGCCGTCCTGCCATGACACGCGCTGCTGTGAATGAGTAATTCGCCAGGTGTCACGGCGCTCCAGTCGGTTGAGGTAATAGCCGATTTGGCGCTGGACGGGCTGCTCGGTCTGCGCCGCGAGGTAGTGCTGGGCGTGCAGCGTCGATCTGCAGGTCGCTCTGTCTCCGTCGATCTCGATGAGGTGGTTGGCGCTGACATGCTGGGTCGCGTCGAGCCTGCCGAAGAAGGCTGTCGCGGTAGCGACGAGTTCTTCAGCTGTAAATGTGGCCACTCCCACGCTGTCGGGATAGTCGATCTCCACTTCGTCGGCGAGCAGGCTGCGGAACAAGTCCCAGTCGCGAGTGTCCAGGGCTATTGCGAACGCCGAGGTGACGTCGGAGATCTGAGCGCGGTCGAGTAGGTACCTCTCTGTGGTGTTCATGGTGATATTCTCTATAGAGATAGCAGGCATGTCAACGTCAGGCCGCTCGAATTTGGGGCTCAGATGTCGTAGTCTCTATCGATTTTGGCATCCCGCAGACACTGGACAACTGATCACTGGCCCAGTTTCCCCTTGATCAGCGCGGGGTGCGTCAAGATGATCGAGACAGCATCTCGGTGGAGACCGTCCAGAGTCGGACGGCCAGGGCAGGGTCAAGAGCCCATTCCTTGACGCCGTGGGGGTGCTCAGCGAGGGTGGCATCGTTGGGCACCGTGTATGCCTCCCGCGCGTCGTCAAGGTAGTGGCCACCGGAGTGAGCGAATTCGGGTGCGACAGCAGCGACCATGGTCGTGGCAGCGCCTTGGGCGACCGTCTTGTAGCTGAAGACCCCGGCGGCCTCGGCCGCGTCCAGGGACTCTTTCTGTCGGCTCGTGAAGTTGCGTTGCAGCCCGGTCGCGACACCGCCTGGGTTGACGGCGTTGGCGATGATTCCGTCGGCCGCCCAGCGTCGGGTCGCCTCGACGGCGAACAGGGAGTTCGCGGTCTTCGACTGGGCGTAGGCAATTTGGGGGTCGTAATCGCGATGTCGAAAGTGGATGTCGTCAAAGTTGATGCCGGCCCGCATGTGTGCCGTCGAACTGAGCGAGACGATCCGTGTTCCGTCGTGATCGTCGGCCCCCCGAGCCAGGGCGTCATGGAGTCCGGTGGCCAGGGCGAAGTGGCCGAGGTGGTTGGTGGCGAACTGCATTTCCCATCCTTCGGTGGTTCTCTCCAGGCCGCCGGTGACCAGTCCGGCATTGTTGATCAGCAGATGCAGTGGACCGTCCCACTCCTGCACGAAGCGTGCGACGCTGATCTGGTCGGCGAGGTCCAGTGGCCGAACGACGGGCCGACTCGCACCGGTCGACGAGGCGATCGATTCGGCAACTTCGCCACCCGCTGCGGCATTACGTACGGCAAGGGTCACTGCGGCTCCGGCGGCAGTCAGGGCGCGGGCAGTTTCGGCTCCAATTCCCGATGAACTGCCCGTGACGATCGCCCGGATGCCGCTGAGATCAACGCCTTTGAGTACATCGTCGGCCGTGCTGGACGCGTCGAAAGCGACCCGGGGTTGGTTGATGGCCATACCAGCGACTATACGCACTACACGTGATTTGTATAGTTAGGTCAAGGTGCGTACGGTGGCCACATGCGCAGCCGTGCGGCCGACCCGCCGCGTGATGAGGTCACCGATCGCCGTGCTGCAGTCCTTGATTCGGCGCTGATCACCTTCGCCCGGTTCGGGTACCGCAAGACGTCGATGGACGAGGTCGCACGTGCAGCCGATATCTCCCGACCCGGCCTCTATTTCCTGTTCACCTCCAAGGAGATCCTCTTCCGCGCCGCAGTCACGCAAGCGCTGGGACGAGACATCGCAACGGTCGAACGCATCCTGCTCGACTCCAAGCGACCGCTGCAGGCGCGCCTCGTGGACTCGTTCGACCAATGGGCCGGCCGTTACATCGGGCCGTTGACCAGCGACATCGCCGCGGTCATCGAAGACAACCCCGACCTCCTCGGGACCATGGCCGAGACCACTCCGCAACGCTTCGAATTGCTGGTATCGCAGGCAATTGCTGTCGAAATCGGTGAATCCTCGGCGACAGATGTGGCACGCACGATGATCAGTGCTTCGATCGGCATCAAGCATCAGGTCGCATCGCGCTACGCCTACCGTAAGCGGATCGCAATCGCCGTCGACCTCCTGCTGCGCCCCGCGGCCGAGGCGACCGACGCGCGGTAGTGGGGGTGGAAGGCGTCGCGCGCGAGCTGGGGGTCGGACCAACGTAGAGGTGTCCGACGGCTCGTGGCGTCGGTGGGGATGGGGTTCATGTCGTGCTCCTGTCTGCGGGAGACGGCGTCACCCATGTTTCTGTACCGCGTGGTACGTTATTGATAAATGTACCGCTTGGTAAGAAAAGGAGCACGACAATGGGAAAGCTCGACAGCAAGGTCGCACTGGTCACCGGCGCGAGCGAAGGGATGGGCCTGGAGTCGGCGAAACTGTTTGCCGCAGAAGGCGCCACGGTCTACATCACCGGCCGCAAACAGGAACTGTTGGACGCCGCGGTGGCCTCATCCGGGGGACTGCTCACCGGCATCCGCGCGGACTCCGGTGAGCCGGCCGATCTGGACGCCGTGTTCGAGCAGATCACCCGCGAACACGGAAGGCTCGACGTGGTCTTCGCCAACGCCGGCGGCGGGAGGTTGGACGAGCCGATCGAGGCAGTCACTCCGGAGAGCTTTCATCGGACCTTCGCGGTGAACACCCTCGGTTCACTGCTCACGGTGCAGAAGGCGTTGCCGTTGATGAGCGGCGGCGGCTCGATCATCGTCAACGGCGCCGCCAACATCGCCCGGGGTTACCCGGGGACCGGGGTCTACGCCGCGAGTAAGGCGGCGAACCGGGCACTGGTCCGGACGTGGGCGGCGGAGCTGGGCGGCCGCAACATTCGCGTCAACATGGTGAGCCCCGGCGCGGTGCGGACACCCCCGCAGGAGTCCCTGCCCGAGCATGTTCGTGAGTTCATGCTCGGCCTGGTGCCGCTCGGCCGCTTCGGTGAGCCGACCGAGCTCGCCGCCGCCGCACTCTTCCTCGCGACCGACGACTCCAGCTTCATGACCGGCGCGGAGCTCGCCGTCGACGGCGGACTGGGCCAGGTGTAGGCCGCGTGTCGCGTCCGGCACCCGGGAGACCGGGACCGGATGCGAGAATCGCAGGGGGAGGTGGATGTGACCGTCGAAGGTGCAGCCGAGCGTGCTCGCGGACGCCCGCGGCAGTTCTCCGCCCAGGACGCGCTGCAGGCGGCCGTCGCCGTCTTCGCTGAAAAGGGTTACGAGCACACTTCTCTCACCGACCTGACCCAGGCGATGGGGATCAACAAGACCAGCATGTACCTCGCCTTCGGCAGCAAAGAAGAGCTGTTCCTGCTGGCCATGCAGACCTACAAGCAGCAGGCGAGCGCACACCTCGCCGAGAGCCTCGCCCAGCAATCTGCCCGGGACGGAATCCGCGCGCTGCTGCACGCCCACGTCGACCAGGCCACCAGCCCGGACCAGGCCGGGATGTCCTTCATCACCCAGCCCCCGCTCACCAACGCGGGAGCATCTCCGACGATCATCGCCGGCGTGGAAGAGTGCCGCACCTTCGTTCAGCTCGCGTTGGCCGAACGGTTCGACCAAGCCGCTCGGGACGGCCAGCTCCCGGCCGGCACCGACACCGCAGCCCTGGCCCGCTTCTACTCCGTCGTCATCCAAGGGATCGCCCTCGACGCCCAACACGGCGGCCCTCGCGATCAACTCCGCCGCGCGGCAGATGCGGCGATCGCCGCCTGGCCCAGCTCGTCCCCGGCGCACTAACTCCTCCCGATCGGGCTTCAGGCGTGGTGGGTTCGTTGGCCTGCCCAAGCAGCTAGTGCCAATAGCAAATAAGCAATAGACCCTGAGCTATTGACTCTAGCCAAAAAGAGGTACACGCTAGCCGTGTGGCGATGACAACGGTGAGCTCAGGCTCTCGACCGGTGAGGCCGAGGTGACGCATCATGCCTAGGGAAAGGCTCACCCGAGATCGGGTGGCTGAAGAAGCGGCCGTGCTGGCTGATGAGGTTGGCCTGGGCAAGCTCAACCTGACCGCTCTAGCAGACCGGCTCGGCGTTCGGCAGCCGTCGCTGTACAAGCACATCGACTCGCTGGCCGGTCTTCACCGGGACATCGCCGTGCACGCGAAACGGGATCTAGGCGAGGTGCTCGCCCGGGCGTCAGTAGGTCGTTCCGGGCCGGATGCTATTTCCGCGATGTCCTACGCCTACCGGGACTGGGCTCTGCGGCATCCTGCCCGGTACGCGGCTTCCAACCTGATGCCCGCCCCGGGTGACATCGAAGACGAAGCCGTCTCCGTCTCCGCGATCCAGGTCATCGCCGACGTTCTCATCGCCTACCGGCTCGAGGGTGACGACGCCGTCGATGCCATCCGCGCCTTCCGCTCCACCCTGCACGGATTCGTCTCTTACGAAACCGCCGGCGCCTTCCGTTGGAGCGCAGACGTCAATCGAAGCTTCGACCGCCTCGTCCGCGGATTCATCTTGGCCCTCACCCACTGGGCCGAAACCACCAGTCCCCACCCAGCCCCAAGACCACCCGGTCAACCGACACACCGCACACCACAGGAGAAATGACCATGACCACCGAAGGCAACACCACCGCCACCCCAGACCGAGAAGCAGCCGCTGCGCTCGTCGACTCCTGGATCAGCCTGTGGAACGGCGACTACGACATCGCAAAGACGCTCATCTCGGAGGGCAACCGTGTGCACGCCGCGATGTTGGACGGCGGCGATGGCAGTGCCGTCGCCGGCGTCTCCGGAATGAAGGACTTCGTCGGACAGACGAGATCCCTCTCCTCCGACCTCGTCTTTTCTATCGACGTCGGCCCCATCGTCGACGGCGACCACATCGTCGTCCGCTGGATCGCCACCGGACACTACGGCGGCGGCCTCCCCGGAGCCGGCGCACCCGTGGGCACCGAGGTCACCATCTCCGGCACAGACATCCTGCGGGTCGCCGGCAATCAGATCGTCGAATACTGGCTCAACGCCGACACTCTCGCCCTCATGACCCAACTCCAGGTCGGTGCCGGCTAACCCATCTGTCGGTGTCGGCGGCGATCGTGGCCGCTGTGGAAGACCTCGTCAGGATGGACCAGTCGACCCGAGACCACCCAGGTACGTGGAGAGGATTCGCTTGCAGGTCGCGTCCCATCCCGGGCCGTTCGGTTTCGGCTGGGCGAGCATTGCACCGAGCGCGACGATGTCGCGTGGGCTGACATCGGCCTTGATCGTGCCGTCTTGCCGGCCGCGGTCGATGAGGCGCGCAATGGTGCGGTGGACCTGTTCCCGAACTGCGACGGTGGCCCGGTCCGTGACCGGCGGGCCGCCGTGCAGTGGGAGGACGAGCTGATCCCGCAGCGTGATCGCGGCTTCGATGAAATGGCGGAGAGCCTCGTTGCCGGTTGACGCGACATTCTCGGCCGTTTTCGCGTTCGCCAGCACCATCTCGAACGATCGATGCGTGAGGTGGTTCAACAGCTCCTCGCGAGTCGCGAAGTGCCGGTAGAGCGTCCCGATCCCAACACCTGCATCTTCAGCGACCGTCGACATCCGGACGCGGACGCCCTCGCGGTGGACGGCAGCTACCGCCGCCTGCACGAGCGCATCACGGTTGAGCGCAGCATCGCTGCGCTGCTCACGCGCGCTCTGTCGCACCGCACGGCCCATGAATTCATCTAACCGCGTCCCGCGCTCCGCAGGTCATCGGGTACGCTCGCCCGGAGGAAATCCTCCGGTTAGCGAACTCAGGTCAAAGGAGCAGCCCGATGCGGGTGCTGACGATAGGCGCGACCGGCCAGTTCGCCGGCCTCGTAGTACCGACCTTGGTACGCGCAGGCCTGAAGGTGCGTGCCTTGGTGCACGACCCCGACAAGTCCGAGCAACTCGCGGACACCGGCGTGACCGAAACGGTCGCGGGTGATCTGCGTGATTCGGACAGCATGCGGGCGGCGCTCGTCGGCATGGACGGCGTGTTCCTCGTGCTGCCCGCCTTCGCCCCGGACACGGCCGAACTCGGGACCACGATGGTCGCTGCCGCTCAGGCGGCCGGTGTCGAACGTGTCGTGTTCTCCGGCGTGTACCACCCGTCGTTGTCGCTGGTGAACCACGCGGACACCCGCCCGATCGAGGAAGCGCTGTACAATTCCGATCTCGAGTTCACCGTGCTGCAGCCGGCAATGTTCATGCAGGGACTGGCGTCTGGCTGGTCGTCGGCAGTGCGCGACGGCGTGTTCGCGATGCCCTACTCGAAAGACTCGGCGATGACGTTCGTCGACTACCGCGACGTTGCCGAGGTCGCCGCCATCGCCTTTGCCACCGACCGTCTGGTCAACGGAACGTTCGAGCTTGCGTCCGGCGGCACGTTCTCACGGATGGAACTTGCCTCGCTGATGAGCCGCCACGCCGGGCGTGAGGTCGCCGCAGTCGATGTCGAACCTGCCATCGCGCTTCACGGCATGCCCGACGGACCGATGCGCGACGGGCTGATGGCGATGTTCGGCGCCTACACCGCCCACGGCTTCCACGGCGGCAACAACCTTGTGCTGACCAGCATTCTCGGCCGCCCGCCCCGAACGCTCGACGCCTTCTTCGCCGAACTCGCGCATTGAGCCATTCGACGGCCAACCTACGATCCCGCACCACCATTGAGGAGAAATCGTGACTACCAACGCTGCCCCCGTCCCACCCGATGACCCCTCTCGCGCCTTGACCGTTGCGCGCCCCGACGTGGACGAACACCTGCCACACATCGGTCTGGTCGGTGACACGTACACGATCCTCGTTGCCGGAAGCGACACAGCCGGCAAGTACACCCTGATCGACATGCACGTGCCGCCCGGTGGCGGCCCCCCACCCCATCGACATGACTTCGAAGAGATGTTCACGGTCCTCGACGGTGAGGTCGAGGTCACCTTCCGGGGCGAGACAATCGTTGCCCGCCAAGGCGAGACGATCAATGTGCCGGCGAATGCTCCGCACGCATTCACCAATCTCAGCGACACACCGTCGCGTCTGCTCTGCCTTTGTGCACCGGCAGGACAGGAGGAATTCTTCACCCTCGTCGGCCAGCCCGTCCCGACTCGCACCCAGGCGCCGCCGCCGCTGAACCCGGACGAGCAGGCAGCGTTCATCGCGAAATCCCAGTCCCTCGCGCCGGAATACAAGACCGAGTTGCTTCCGCCGCCGCCCGACAAAGGCTCGGAGAATCAGCGATGACGTTCTCGGTGGATCCCGAAGTGGATGCCGTGCTCGTCGCGGCAATGGAATCCAGCGGGCCGCCGCCAATGCCGCCAGCCGGAGACGTCGACGGCCGCCGCGCGGCACTGAACCCGATGCTGGATTACTTCAACAATCACGCCCAGACCCCGCCCGAAGGGGTCGAGATCTCCGACTACCAAATCCCGGCGGCCGATGGCACCGAACTGCTGGCCCGCTGGTACCGGCGGCCGTCCGGCGGCAGCGGCGCGGCCGTGCTCTACCTGCACGGCGGCGGCATGATCGTCGGCTCGGTACCCATCTTCGACGGCCCGGTGGCGCGCTACGTCGCCGGCAGCGGCGTGGCGATGCTGTCTGTCCAATACCGACTCGCGCCCGAGCACCCGCATCCCACCCCCGTCGAGGATGCCTACGCCGGACTGGTCTGGTTGGCCGAACACGCCGAGCAACTCGGCGTCGACCCAGACCGGCTCGCCGTCATGGGGGACAGCGCCGGCGGCGGTCTGGCGGCCGGGCTGGCGATCCTCACCCGCGACCGACGTGGACCCAGACTCACCCACCAGTTGCTGATCTACCCGATGCTCGACGACCGCAACACGACCCCGGACCCGCACATCGTCCCGTTCGCCGGGTGGTCCTACGACGACAACATCACCGGCTGGGACGCGCTGCTGGGCGCAGGCCACGAACAGCGCGACGTCGATCCAACCGCGGCCCCGGCCCGGATCGCCGATGCCACCGGACTGCCGCCGGCCTACATCGAGGTCGGGCAGTTGGACATCTTCCGCGACGAGGACGTCCGGTACGCGCTCACCCTCAGCCAGGCTGGCGTGCCCGTCGAGCTGCACCTGCACCCGGGTGTGCCACACGAATACGACGCGATCGCCTTCACCGCCGACGTCGCCCGCCGCGCACACGCCGATCGCGAGCGGATACTTCGCGGCCTCTGAGCGCTCGTCGAAACTCCGGAATTCGCCACCCATACGCACTTGGAGGAAGCGGACAATGACCGCAGGACCCCAGAGTCACAATGAGCGCATCATCGCCGAATTCCGCGAGAACAACGGGCAGGTCGGCGGCAACTTCGCCGGAGCGCCGCTGCTGCTCCTGCACACCGTCGGCGCCCGCAGCGGACAACCGCGCATCAACCCGATGATGTACCTCGAGGACGGCGACGCGTTCCTGGTGTTCGCCTCGAAGGCCGGAGCCGACCGTAACCCTGACTGGTACTGGAACCTGCGCGCAGCACCAGATGTCACGATCGAGGTAGGAACCCAAACGATCGAGGTCCACGCCACCGAGTTGGTGGGCACGGACCGCGATTCGAAATTCCGCATTCAAGCCGAACGGTATCCGGGGTTCGCCGGCTACCAGAGCAAGACCAGGCGGGTCATCCCGGTCGTGAAGCTCGAACGTCGCCACTGAGGACCCTGAATCCAGTTAGGCGATGGGCGGATGCTCGTCGTGGACGGGTGCAAACTATCTGGTTATGGCTGATGGGACCACTGGAGATAGCAGAATCAACGAGCCCGATGTCGAACGCGCCGAACCTGTCACCGGCCCGGAGGATTTCGGGGGCGATCCGGTGTGCTGGGCACCACGGGTGTGTCCGGACTGCGGCCTGTTCGTGCCGAAGGAACCGCCGACACAGTGCCCGCGGTGCGGCGCGATGGTTGGCATTGACTAGTGGCCCGCGAGGTACGAGTCGGGCGCCATCCAACACAGAGATGCTGCCTGCCCGCCTTTGGCAGACAGCAGCTAACTGACGAGGTTCTATTCAGGCGCCGGAAGTTCCCACTGCGCCCGTAGCGCTTCAACGAAAACTCTGACGTCCGCGCTCATCTCGTCGATCTGCAGCGACGCGCCGCCGCGCGGCCCGGCAGCGGATTCGGGCTCGAGGCCGGCGAGCCATTGGATCTGCAGCCCGTCCAGCAACGCGACGCAGGACCGGGCGATGCTGGCCGACGGAGCATCCGGACGCACGATACCGGCCGCCTTGCCCGCCTCCAACGCGGAGTGGACGTCCGCCACCGCGCGGGACAGGTGTTCACGGAGCCAGCCGTTGGCCGGGTGGTCGGCGTCGATGGCCTCCCCGGACAGTGTCGAGTACAGCCGGACCATGCCCACGCGTTCGGAGTTCAGTGCGGCCAGGTCGACCATCGAGTCGAGCAGATCCCAGGCCGTCGGGTCGGGACCGCGACGCAGGTGCAGAGCGGTGGCGTCCGCGGCATCCCGGCGCCGCAGCACCTCGACCAGCAGTTGCTCCTTGCTCGGAAAATGGTGCAGCAGACCGGCATTGCTCAGTCCGGCCGCCTGTGCGACATCGGCCAGTGAGGTGCCCCGGTAACCGGTGGCGGCGAACAGCCGCGCCGCCGCGTCGAGAGCCAGATCCCGGGTTGCCCCGGTCACGGCCCCCCGGGGTCGTCCCGGGCCTCGGCGTGGCGTCGCGGCTGTTGACATCGCCTTGAGGCTACGGCAGGTCGACGGTCGCGCGGATGTCACCAAGACCACGTGCCACCAGCAGTTGCCCGCCGGCCGCCAGTTGCTGCCAACCCCCGGACGCCTCGTCCCAACGGCGCCACATCCGTGCGTCCGGGCTGACCACAACCGTTGCGGTCGCGCCCGGGTCGACGGTGGCTGACTGCCAACCGACCAGCCGCACCGGCTGGTCGGTCTCCGCCGGCTGGAAGTAGACCTGCACGACCTCGCGGCTACGTCGGCTGCCGGTGTTTCGTACGGTCACCGAGAGCTGTTGCGGTGCAGCTTCCGTCGGCGCTAACACCGCCGCATCGTAGGCCCAGCTGGAGTAACCGAGGCCGTGACCGAGCCAGAATGCGGGTTCGGTTGCGGTGCCGGCGAAATGGCCGCGATAGCCGATGGCGGTGCCTTCGTCGTAGCTGAGGTCACCGTTCACGGGGGTGACCGACCAGGCGGGGGTCAGGGCGTCATCGGTCGGGAAGGTGGTGACCAGTCGGCCGGCCGGTTCGATGTGCCCGAGCAGCGCGGCGGCGATGGCGTGCCCACCCTCCTGACCGGGCAGCCCGGCCCACAGCACCGCGTCGACGTCGTTGACCCAGGGCATGATCACCGGGGTCGCGGAGTTCACCACCACGACGGTTCGCCGGGCCGCGGCCGCAACGGCGCGCACCAGGTCGTCCTGCCGTCCCGGCAGGTGCAGGGTGGTCTTGTCGACCGCCTCGGTCTCCTGCTCCTCGGTGAGTCCGACGACCACCACCGCGACGTCGGCCTCCGCGGCCGCTGCGGCCGCTTCGGCAATGACGTCGTCCTGATCGCGAGGAGCCAACCGGGCGATAAGTCCAACGGTGCCGAGGTTGTCCATGGGCCCGTCGCCACCGACGAGGCGCAATTCGATCTCGACGATTCCGGTCTCGTTGACCATGACGACCTCGGACCGGGACGGTGGTGCCAGCATGTCGTCCCCGAAACCAGCTGAGGTGGAACGCACCTCGAACTCACTGACGTCACTGCCGTTGCGTACCGTCCAGTCTCCCTTGCCGACCACGCCGAGTTCGATCTGTCCGGTGGCGGCGATCTTGCCGCGCAGCACGACCCGTCCGACCGGCGCGGGGTAGTTGTCGTCGAAGCCCACCAGTGCCAGTGCTCCGGGGATGTGCTTGTCCTCCAGCAGGGCGCCGTCCTTGGCGTAGACCCAGATGTGGGTGCCGCTCTCGCCGGTTTCCGGGTCGCTGACGAAGGTGCCCCGGGCCGGCACCTGCCGGTTGCGGACCTCCACCCCGTCGGTGACGGTCACGGCGTCGCCTCGCAGCGCCGTGAGCCCATCGGCCACGCTCGCCTGGTACGGCGGGTTGACCTGGGCAGAACCACCGCCCATGTCGATGGTCTCCAGCGCGTGCCGGCCGATCAACGCGATGGTGGTATCGGGCGCGAGCGGCAGTGCGTCGTGCGGGTTGGTCAGCACGGTGATGCCCTCGGCGGCGAGCCGCTTGAGCTGTTCCTTGCGCTCCGCGCTGTCCGGCGCAGGCAGATCGGCGGGATAGTCCCGCGGCGCGCCGAGGGCGCCGACCCGCTCGGCGAGCCGGAGGATCCGTTCGAGGTGGTCGTCGATCACCGCTTCGTCGACCTCACCGGCGCGGACGGCGGCCACCAGGGCGTCGCCCCATGGGCCGTCCGGGCCGGGCATCACCAGGTCGAGGCCACCGTTGGCGGCGGGTCCGGCGGTCTTGGTGGCGAACCAGTCGGACATGATCAGGCCGTCGAATCCCCACTCGTCCCTTGACGATCTTGTTCTGCACATGGTCATGCTCGGTGGCGGCAACACCGTTCACGTCGTTGTAGGCGGCCATCATCGACCACGGTTCGGCTTCCTCGACCGCGATCTCGAACGGCAGCAGGTACAGCTCCCGCAGGGTGGTCTCGTCGACGACGCTGTTCATGGTGTTGCGGGCGGTCTCCGATTCGTTGGCGACCAGGTGCTTGAGGCAGGCGCCGACGCCGCTGTTCTGCATCCCGCGGACGTAGGCGGCCGCGAGCTTGCCGGTGAGCAGTGGGTCCTCGGAGTAGGCCTCGAAGAGCCGGCCGCCGAGCAGCGAGCGGTGCAGGTTGATGGTCGGGCCGAGCACCACGTGAATCTGCTGGGCCATGGCTTCCTCGGCCAGCAGGGTGCCGACCTCGAACGCGGTGTCCTCACTCCAGGAGGAGGCGAGCAGGGTGGCGTTGGGGAACAGCGCGACGGTGCGGCCGCCGCTGAACTTCAGGCCGCGGACCCCGGTCGGGCCGTCTGACAGCGCCACCTCGCGGAGCCCGATGGCCGGTTCGGCGGCGAGGGTGAAGACGTTCCCGCCGGTCAGCAGCCGAACCTTGGCCGGGAGGTCGAGGCCGTTGATCAACTCGCGGTGATTCGTCGTCGCTCGGGCTGTCGTGCTGGTGGACATTCGCTACCCCATCGTCGAGCCCGGCATCCTTGCCGAGGCGGTGAAGCGACGATCGCAGATCAATTAACCGAGTGGTCGGTTAGTTATAGAACCGTTACATGGGTTCAGCCGAACGGAGTAGTCGACTTTCGCCGCGACGGCCGCCTGGATCGGAGTTGGGGTGGCGAAATCCGTCCGTGGAGTGAGAGCGACCGGCCAGATCAGCGCTTGGTCGCCTTGGAGACCGGATCGAACGCCGCTGCCGTCACGCCCTTGGCCTTTTTATCGGCCCTTTTCTCTTTGATCGTCTTACCCGGCTTTTTCGCCATGGTCTGTCGCGGGGACTTGTCGGACATTGCCGCTCCCTAGCGAGACCGTGGCGGTCTCTCGACTTGGACACTACGCCGGTCGAGCGGTCCCAGACGCCGCGAAGTGACCATCGGGCAGGAGGTTTCGGCGTAGGCTCGGGCCCGGCGGGCTCGTCCGACCAAAAGATCGGAAAGGGACTCACCATGAGCACGGTCATCAACTTCAGGACCCCGTACGAACATCGGGTCGCGCTCGTCCAGGATGTTCTCACGCAGAGCACCGATCTGGACGAGAAGGCGTCCTATGCACTCGCGGTCAACGTGCTGCAGGCCCTGGATCGTATTCCGGAAAAGATGCGCTAGAGCCGATGAGTCTTCAGGTTCCTGGCCCAAGATCGGGGTCAGGAACCGTCAAACCCTGAGCAGACTCAGACGCCGGTCCAGCGTTCGCGGGCGACCTTCAACCGCTGCTGCCCCCTGTCCACCCGGTCGTCGACCAGTGATGTCTGGCAGCTGCCGGCCGACGGGACCGGGAGCCCGACGGTCGTCATTCCGCAGGCGATGTCGCCGGCGGTGGTTCGGATGTCGCCGACGGTGGTTGCTCGGTAGCCGGCCCGCGGGCCGCGACCCCGGCCGCGATAACCGTGACCACGACCGTGACCAGCGCCCCGAGGATCAGCGCGGGCGCCTCACCCGGCGCGAGCAGGTGCAGTTGCGTCGCGAGGGTGGCGGCCGCGACCGGAACCCCCAGCTGTGCGCAGGCCAGCGCCCCGATCGCCAGCGGCTGACCGGTGACGCGCATCGCGATGTGCGCCAGCAGGGCGCCGAACCCCAGCAGCAGCCCGAGCAGGATCAGCGACGGTTGGCCAGCCAGATCGCGGACGTTCAGCGAGGCACCCAGCCAGATGAAGAACAACGGGCCGAGGAATCCCTCGGTGAGGCCGAACAGCTGTTTCGCGAGCCGCCGCGGCTCGCCGATGGCCGCGACGACCAGGCCGAAGGCGAAGCCGGCCAGCATGATCGAGACGTGGGTGCCCACCGCGACCGCGGCCAGGGTGAACAGGATCGCCAGGCTGATCCGGAGTTCGACGGCGAATTTGCGCGTCCGGGAAATCCGGTGCACGCGCCGGCGCATGCCCGATTTCTCGAACGATCGGAGCAGGAAGAACGTCCCGACCGCGCAACCGATCACCGCGGTGGCCCCGAGCGCGGCCCGGCCGGCGTGCGCCGGGTCGATCACCAGCGGCAGCGCGACGATGCAGGCGGCATCGGCGATAGCGACCTGCGGCAGGAGTTGCAGCACCGCGGGGCCGGTCAGCCGCAGCGAATCGACGATCGGCAGGATCAGCGCCGCCGACGACGACGCCATCAGCACCGCATAGAGCGCCGCGTGTCCGGTGTCGAACACCGTCGACAGCAGGACGCCCAGGACGGCCGCGATCACCCCGACCGCGATCGCCCGTAGCAGCGCGGGCCGGATGCCGCGGCGCAGATTGGGATCGCGGATCGGGACGTGGGATCCGGCGACGAACATGACCAGCGCGAAACCGATGTCGGCCAGAAAGGTGAACGTCGGATCGGCCGCGTCCAGCCAGCCGAAGCCGGTCGCCCCCAGCACCAGGCCGGCGACCAGCTCGCCCAGCACCACGGGGATGTTCCAGCCCGACCGCAGGGCCAGCAGCGGGCCGATCAGCCCGGCCGCGGCGATGATCGCCAAGGTCCCGAAACCCATGGCGACACCTCCGTGCTGGGTGTGATGGTCGGTACCGACCTTGGCGCACACTATGCCGATGGACCTGCAGGCCGCGCTGACCTTCGTGAGCTCGAACGACCGAACCGTGCTGTCGACCCGCCGGAAGGACGGCCGACCGCAGATGTCGCCGGTCAATTCCGGACTGGTGGACGGCGCGGTGTGCATCTCCAGCCGGGCGCCGCTGGCCAAGGTGCGCAACATCCGCCGCGATCCCGCCGTGTCGGTGCTCATCTTCACCAAGGAATTCTTTGGGTCATGGGTGCAGATCGACGGGCAGGCCGAGATCGTCGACCAGCCCGAGGCGCTCGACCTGCTGGAGACCGTCTACCGGACGATCGCGGGCGAACATCCCAACTGGAACGAGTATCGTCAGGCGATGGTCCGCGACGAGCGGGTGGTTATCCGGATTCGCCCCGAGCGCGCATCTGGACAGGTGTTGAGGCAGGCAACACAAATGACGGGCACAAACCCCGGTGAGCCGGGCGTCGAAGAAGCCGACGAGACCCCCGATCGGGACGCCGAACCGCAGGCACCCACGGACTCGGACGAGGACCTGACCCAGAGCCTGGCTTCGCTGTCCAGGCTGGCGACCGGTCAGCTCGCCCTGGAGGACAGCCTCACCCAGGTGGCGCGTTTCGCGGTCCGGGCGATCCCGGGCGCGGACGGCGCAGGCCTGACGCTCTTGGAGGCGGACCGGGCAGACACCATCGTCTCCACCGCGGACTTCGTGACGAAGGTCGACAAGATCCAGTACTCCCTGCGCGAGGGGCCGTGCATCAGTGCGGCGTCGGAAGGTCGGACCTTTACCTCAGGCTCGCTCGGCGGGGAGCAACGGTGGCCTCGCTTCGGTCCCCGGGTCGCCCGACTCGGCGTGCACAGTGTGCTGTCGCTGCCGCTGCTCACCCCGGACGGCGTACTGGGCGCGATGAACGTGTACGCGCATGGCAAGGCGGTGTTCGACGAGCACGCCGTGAACATCGGCGAGCTGTTTTCGGTACCCGCCGCCATTGCCGTGCAGAACGCGCTGGTGCTCGCGCAGGCCAAGCGGCTGGCCACCAACCTGCAGGCCGCGTTGGTCAGTCGCGCCGTCATCGATCAGGCCATGGGCATCGTGATGAGCCGCACCGGCTGCAACGCCGCGGAGGCGTTCGATCGGCTGCGGGCCCGGAGTCAGACCGAACACGTCAAGGTGTCCGTTGTCGCGCAATCGGTTGTCGATGCGGCGGTGCGCCGGGCCAGGGCCCGGCGGGCGATCGAGGACCCGCCCGCGACCTGACCACAAGGACCGCGGATGCGCTGGCCCGCCTGCTTCCCCGTGGCGGTCACCGCCGAGTGCGCGACCCCCTGGTCACCAGGTTGATCACCAGCAACAGCCCGAGCGCGCCCAGGCAGGCCACTCCGAAGCTCGCCCAGTTCCAGCCGTAGTTCCACGGCAGGCCGGTGGCCCACTGGTAGATGAAGCCGGCCAGCACGGCGCCGAGGATGCCGGTGACGATGTTGGTGAGGCAGCCCCGTTGCTTGTCGCGCAGGACCAGGGACGCGACCCAGCCGGCGAGGCCGCCGAAGACGACCCAGGACAGCCAGCTCACGGCGCCCCGGCGCTCGGCCGTCGGCTGCCTGGGGCAGCACCGCGCTGAGCGCCGCGAGCGCTGCGGACGGCGCCTGCCCGCGACCGACCGCAACTCCGACCAGGTAGCAGGTCAACGGCCCGGCGATCCGGGCGACGCCGTGCGCTACGTCCCTGGTGAGATCCAGCAACTCGTCACGCAGTTCGGTGGTGACGGAGTCCGCCGGCAGGTCAAGGGCGCGGGTGGCCTGCGCCATCCAGTCGTCAAGGGTGCTCATGCCAGCGACGGTAATGCCAGCCGAATGCGGTCAGCATCAGGGTTACCCCGGACCGCCCGAGCGGGTGGTCAGTGTTCGGGAGTGGGCCGGTCGTCCGCCGGATGGTTGCGGATCGAACCGGGGTGGGCCTTCGCCGACGGGTCGTTGCGGCTCTTGATCAGGCTGGCCACCGTCGTGACCACCAGCACGACCACGATGACCAGCAGCGACAGATTGGTGGAGATCTCCGGGGCGCCCGGCCAGATCCCGTGCGCCCAGTGCAGGATCAGCTTCACCCCGATGAACGCCAGGATGATGGCCAGCCCGGTCGACAGATAGACCAGCCGGTCGAGCAGGCCCTTGACCAGGAAGAACAGCGCCCGCAGCCCGAGCAGCGCGAAGGCGTTCGCGACGAACACGATGTACGGCTCCGCGGTGACGCCGAACACCGCCGGGATGGAGTCGAGCGCGAACAGGATGTCGGTGCTGCCGATCGCGATCAGCACGATGAACAGCGGGGTGGCGAACCGGCGCCCGTCGATCCTGGTGAACAGGTTGCCGCCGTGGTAGTCGTTCGTCACCGGGATGGCCTTGCGGGTCAGCTTGACGAACGTGTTGTCCTGGATGTCCGGATCCTGGTCGCGGTGCCGGAACAGCTGGATCGCGGTGTAGATCAGCAGCACGCCGAACAGCAGGAACATCACCGCGAACAGCTCGAGCAGCGCCGCGCCCAGCACGATGAAGATCGCCCGCAGGATCAGCGCGATGATGATGCCGAAGGTCAGCACCTTGTGCTGGTGCTCCTCCGGGACCGCGAACGTCGTCATGATGATCACGAAGACGAACAGGTTGTCGACCGACAGGCTCTTCTCCACGATGTAGCCGGCGAAGTACTGGGTGCCGAAGTCGCTGCCGGCGAAGTACATGAAGACGAAGCCGAACGCGATGGCCACCGCGATGTAGAACACCGACCAGGCGATCGCTTCCTTGAAGCCGACCGCGTGCGGTTTGGCCGCGGCAAGCACCAGGTCGAGGGCGAGCAGCCCGACGATCACCGCGATCGTGACGATCCAGCCAAGGGTGCTGATCTCGAGCATGTGCGCGTCTCCGTCGTCGTCAGGTGGTGCGTCTGGCGGTGGGAAGGTGCAGCCGTTCGCCTTGATCAAGCAGGCGACCTGCTAACCGCCGAGGGCGGTCAGTAGTTCCTGTTCGCGTAGCGGGGTCAACCCGGCGCCGCGGTCGCGACCCAGGCCCTGCTCACGTTCCCAGGCCAGGGTGTCGGCGAGCAGCTCGGCCCGGGGCCGATGACGCAGGCCGGCGGCCCGGGCGGCAGCTCCGGACCAACTCTGCGGGTCGTCGTCGCCGCGCCACATCGGCAGCGACTCCGGTCCCATCCAGGGCTGCACCCCCTGGGCGAGCAGCCACGACGGATCCGCGCGGACCACCGGCCCGGTGTGCCCGGCGACGTCGCGGGACATCCGCACCCAGTCGTCGAACTGACAGCACCGGCCCGACCGCGTCGTAGGTTCCGGTGGTCGCCGGCCGCGGCGCACCGCAGCAGCCAGCCGGCCAGGTCACGGACGTCGGTCGTCTCGGTGGGCTGGTCGGGGGCGTCCGGCACCAGCAGCGGCGCCGAAGGATCGCGGGCCGCCCGGGCAACCCAATACCCCGTCCGGCCGGTGTGGTCGCCCGGCCCGCCGATCAGCCCGGACCGCGCGATCAGCAACCGGTCGCCGATCGCGGCGGTGGACGCCAGCTCGCAGGCGACCTTGGCCTCGCCGTATTCCGTCGCGGCCGACCACGTCGCGCCCGGTCGGCGGGAGCAGCGCGGACGACTCGTCCATCTCCCGGGTACCGGGGGAGGCGTAGGCGCTGATGGACGACACGTAGGTCCAGTGCCGGGTCCGTTCGGCGAGCGCGGCCAGCGCGCCGCGGACCAGGCCGGGCTGCCAGGACACCTCGACGACCGCATCCCAGGCACGGCCGCGCACCGAGTCGTAGGCCCCGGGCGGGACCGGTCGGCGACCACCAGCGCGGCGCCCGCCGCGGTGGGCCCGCTGTCGCCCCTGGCCAGACAGGTCACGGCGTGCCCGGCGCCGACCGCCTGCCGGGCCAGCTCGCGCCCGAGCCACGCCGTGCCGCCGAGAATCAGGATGTCCATGGCGGGTCGCCGATCCTCACTGCGCGGCGTCAGGCGTGGTCTTCGCGTTCGCCCTGCACGTGGTGGTCGTGCTCGTCGTAGGTGTTGCCCGACCCGTTCGGGCGGGACCAGCTCTCGGGTTGCACCGGGTAGCGCAGGCGTCGCCGGGTCCGGTCGGGTGCCGGGCCGGGTGACGGCGCCGCCCGCCTGCTCCCGCTTCTTGTTGGCCAGCGCGCCCAGGGTCTCCAGCACCACCCGGTGCGCGGCGTTGACCGTGGTCTCGGCGTTGTCGTACGGCGGGGACACCTCGACCACGTCCATCGCGACCAACGGGGTTTCCAGGGCGATCGACCGGACCGCCCGCAGCAGGTCGGCCGGGTTCATCCCGCCCGGTTCCGGGGTGCCCGTCCCGGGGGCGAAGCCGGGATCCAGCACGTCGATGTCGACCGACAGGTACAGCCAGTCGCAGCCGTCACCGGCCCGGGCGATGGCGTCGGCGATCACCGGACGCATCCCGCGGTCCCAGACGTCATGCATCAGATGCCAGGTCATCTCCTGCTCGCGCATCCAGTCGAAGACGGCCGGCGGCGGCCAGTAACCGCGCAGGCCGACCTGGACGAAGTTGCGGCCGCGGATCGCGCCGGACTCGATCAGCCGGCGCATCGGGGTGCCGTGCGAATGCAGATTGCCCTCGATGCTGTCCGCGGTGTCGGCGTGCGCGTCGAAGTGCAGCAGCCCGACCTTGCCCCAGCCGTACTTGGCGGCCACCGCGGTCGCCGACGGGTAGGTGATCGAGTGGTCGCCGCCGAGGACGATCGGGAAGGCGCCGGCCTTCAGCACGTCGGTGACCTTGGACTCGATGTTGCGGTGCGAGCGGGCGGACTGGCCGTGCGGGCAGTAGGCGTCGCCGGCGTCGACGACGTCCAGCCACTCGAAGATGTCCAGCCCGAGGTCCAGGTGGTAGGTGCCCGGGTCGTAGGCCGTCGCCCGGATGGCCCGCGGGCCGAAGCGGGCGCCCGGCCGGTAGGTGGTGTTGATGTCGAACGGCGCACCGACGATCGCGACGTCCGGGCGGCGCTGCGGCAAGCCCGGCCGCGGACGCGACCCAGTCCCGGGAGCTGAAGGTCGGCAGGCCCTGGTCGTCGTTGTCTGGATTGTGATCTGCGGCGTCTGTGCTCGCCGGCGCCTACGGGGGCACTTTCCGGCCGGTCGGCGATTGCCACGCGAACCTCCTGCGATCGGGACTGCCAACTCGCCGGCGATGAGCGTCACCTGAAGCGACGCGCGACGAGACACGCGTCACGCTACCGCCGCGGGACGGACCCGGCGCTGTGGTGGCGTCCAGTCGCGCAGGCAACCCGACCCGCCTCCCGCACGTCCCCGCACGGTGACCCCGGAAACAATGCCCCAGCCACGGATCTCAGCCGCGCGATCGACGGCACCGCCGCCGATCGCGCCGCACTACCGGGCAGCTGATCAACCACCGCGCCCGCGCCGGCGCCGGCGGTCGCTGCGTGGCCTCGGCATTGCCGCTGCGGCACTGCTGATCGCGGCCGGTATCGGGTTCTCCTCGTCGATTCCGTCGTGGGACGGGGTGGGCGCGGCCTGGACCAGCTTCCTGCCCTGGACGCTGGTGCTGCTGGTCGCTGCTCGGCGCGGCCGCGGTGATCCGGCGGGCCTGGTGGGGGATCTCCGCGGTGCTGGTCGCGACCATGGTCTGGTCCGGGGTGTTCGTCCCGCAGTTGATCCCGGCGTCGGCGGCCGCCGGCACGCCGGACCTGACGGTGGCGACGCAGAACATCGGGGCCGCCAACACCGATCCGGTCGCCGCCGCGCGGGCCCTCGCGGCCTCCGGTGCCGGCATCATCGCGGTCCAGGAGATCGTCGGGTCGGACGGCACCGCGACCTCCGTGCTGGACGCGCAGTACGACAACCACGCGCTGGTCAGCACGGTCGGGCTGTGGTCGTACTGGCCGATGGACGCGCCGCAGCCGTTGGAACTGGGCCTGAGCTGGGCCAGGGCGATGCGGGTGGTGGTGCATCACCCGGAGGGTGACATCGCCGTGTATGCCGTGCATCTGCCGTCCGTGCGGCCCGGTGACACGGCGGCCAGGGATGACGCCGTCGGCGAGTTGGCCGCGCTGGTGGCCGCCGATCCGGCCGCTCGGGTGCTGGTGCTGGGCGACCTGAACACCGCGACCACCGACCCGGTGCTGGACACCCTGACCGCGCAGGTCACCGACTCCCGGGAGACCGTCAAGGGCGGCTTCGGGTTCACCTGGCCGGCCGACTTTCCGCTCACCCGCCCCGACCACGTGCTCGGCCGGGGCGTGACGGCGGTGTCCGACACCGTGCTGCCCGCGGTGGGCAGCGACCATCGGGCCGTGCTGGTGGGTCTCAACCTGCGCTAGCCGCGGCCGGCTCGTGCCTTTTCGGGGCTGGGTTTCTCGGTGCCGGCCGGGTCCACCGTGACCGTGCCGAGGGTGCCGTTCACGGTGACCAGGTCGCCGGTGCTGATCCGCTCGGTGGCCAGCGGCATGCCGACGACGGCCGGGATCCCGTACTCGCGGGCCACCACGGCGCCGTGCGAGTTCGCGCCGCCCATTTCCATGACGAGTCCGCCCGCGGTGAGGAACAGCGGCGTCCAGCCGGGATCGGTCGACGGCGCGACGAGGATCTCGCCGGGTTCCAGGCGCGCACCGGTGGGATCGAGGATCACCCGCGCCCGCCCGGTGACGACGCCGGGTGACGCCGCGACGCCCACCATCGCGCCGTCGGACGAGGTCGGCGCCGGTCCGGTGTTCTCCGGTTCGGTGCCGTCCGACAGCAGCACCCTGGGCAGCCGGCGGCGGCGCAGCTCCTGCTGGTAGCTCTCCCGTCGGCCGGCCACCAGGTCCTGCATGCCGCGGCCGGCCAGAGCCGGATCTGGCCTCGGCGATGGTCAGGAAGAAGACGTCATCGGCCGTGTCGATGCGGCGGTCCGCGGCCAGCGCCTGGCCCACCGCGGCGATGTCCCTGCGGACCGCCGCGAGGGTGAGAACCATGTAGTACTTGGGTATCTCGCGGACCCCGGCCAGCTGCACGGGTGCGGCCGAGCGCGAACCGGACGACCGGCGCGCGCCAGCGCGCCCTGGCTCCCGCCGCGGCCGCCAGCCGGGCGATCATCTGCTTCGAGCCGCGCTGCTGGCCGCGAACACGGCGTCCGGCGCCAGCTCTGGGTCCTCGGATCGCAGATAGTTGGCGAGCACCCCGAGGATGTGGCTCGGGTCGTCGGACCAGCGGGGCATGCCGAGATCGATCTCGGCGACCGCTCGGTGGCCGTACTTGCCGAGAAACCCGGCGAGACCGTCCTGCAGGGCAGGCGGCAGGGTGCCGGCGGTGAACCTCTGCGGCCAGGTCGGCGGTCGCCGCGGACGCGAGCAGCTCCGCGGCGGCGCGGTCGCGCGCGGATCCGCTCCGTGAGCCGCCAGAGTTCCAGGTCCATCTCGGTGGTCACGTTGTTCGGCAGGCCGCGCAGCACGCCCTGCAGCTGACCGGGTTCGCTGATGCCGCGGAGCAGCCTCGCGGCGAGGCCGAACATCGCCAGGCCCACCAGCGCGCCGGGCAGCGCCTTCGGGGCCAACGGCGCCGTGTCGAGATACAGGGTCTGCACCGCACGGTCGAGGCGTTCGGCGGGCGCGACGTCGGCGTGCAGCATCAACCGGACGCGGGTGTCGGCGCCGATCCGGTCCAGCCGGCGCTGCGCGGCCGCCGGGCTGAGCAGCGCCTGCGCCGGCGTACACCGGGATCTTGTAGCGGACCGCGACCCGGGCGACCCGGCGCACCGCGGGCAGCACGGACTTCTGGGTGATCGAGAATTCCGGCCGGTCGAACAGGCTCCGCATGATCATCGCCGAGCGGGTTTCCATGATGTCGAACACCCTCGGCATGACCGTGCGTCCCACCCGGCTGCGCAGCACCCCGGTCAGGTCGAGGAAGATCCGCTGGCCGGCCTCGACGAACTGCGGCGAACCTTCGGTGGGGTCGGCCGATTCCGGGTTGCCCAGCAGGTGCGCGACGCCGGAGGTGAGGATCCGGATCGCGTCCATGCCCATCGGCGTCATCGGCCGGTAGAGGCCCTGGGCGACGTTGAAGTTCAGGTACACGCGCAGACCCGGCTGGGTGCGCGGCATCGGGCAGCGGGTAGAGCGTGGTGATCGGCCGGGACTGGGTCAGCCACAGCTTCCCGTCCGGGTCGAACGCCCATTCGATGTCCTGCGGGGCGCCATAGTGCCGTTCGACGGTGTCACCGATCCTGGCCAGCTCGCGGGTCTGTTCGGCGGTCAGGCACAGCTGGTCGGTCGCGGCCGCGGTGATCCGCTCGGTGCCGCCACCTGGCAGCGCCCGGATCGCGAGACCCTTCTGCCCGACGCTGGCTCTGCAGAATGCGGCCGGTCGCGGTGTCGACCACCAGGTGGTCGGGGGTGACGGCGCCGGACACCACCGCCTCGCCGAGCCCGGGGCTCGCGTCGATCACGGCCTCGCGCCGGCGCCCGGTGACGGGGTTGGCGGTGAACAGCACCCCCGCCGTCTCGGATTGCACCATGGCCTGGACCACGACGGCCAGCCGGGCGGTGCGATGATCGATCTGCTGGGTGCCCCGGTAGGAGACCGCGCGATCGGTCCACAGCGATGCCCAGCACCGGCGGACCGCGTCCAGCAGCTGATCCGCGCCGACCACGCCGAGGTAGGTGTCCTGCTGCCCGGCGAAGCTGGCGAACGGCAGGTCCTCGGCGGTCGCGGATGACCGGACCGCGACCATCGGCGGACCGCTCGTCGACTCATCACTCATCGCCGTGTAGGCGTCGAGGATCGCGCGCCGGATGTGCTCGGGCACCGGGGCGCTGACGATCAACTCCCGGGCCGCTTCGGCCAGGTCGTCAGCCACTGGCGGCGGACCGTGCTCGGGCGAGCAGTCCGTCCAGCCCGGCCTGCTCGACGACCTCCCGGTAGGCCTCAGTGCTGACGCAGAAGCCCTGTGGCACAGCGAATCCCGCTCGGGTGAGCTCGCCGAGGTTGGCGGCCTTGCCGCCCACCTGGCTGATCATGGTCCGGTCGATGTCGGCGAGCGTCAGCACCAGCGCCGACGGCGCCGTGCGATCGGGGGCTGGGCTTGATCGGACGTGCGCGACGGCATGGGGTCTCCTCGTTGAGCGGTAATTCATCGTACGATGAATTACCGCTGTCTGGGGAGCGTCCAATGGGGTGAACGGCGGTAGCGTGGCACGCGTGAATCGCGCCGTCGACATCGCCGAGAAATTCACCTTCTTCTCCGAACACTGGTCCCCGAAGGTGGTGGCCAGGCTCAACGACTACGAGATCAAGCTGGTCAGGATCAAGGGCGAATTCGTCTGGCACACGCATGAGGACACCGACGAGTTGTTCCTCGTCATCGACGGTCTGCTCACCATTCAACTGCGGGACGGCGACGTCACGCTCCGGCCGGGGCAGCTCTACGTGGTGCCACGCGGCGTCGAGCACTGCCCGATCGCCGACGGCGAGGTGCAGGCGATGCTCATCGAGCCGTCGGGTGTCGTCAACACCGGTGACGCCGGCGGCCCGCTCACCGCCGTCCGGGACGACAGCCTGGCCTAGTCGCGCCACGGATGTCATGGCCGATTGGCGGACATTCGGCCGCGCGACCTGGCATACCCTCCACAGGTATGACCCTCCGCGCCCAGCAGAAGCGCCCAGCGTGGTTTCTCGAGGTGCCACTGTTGCTGGTGGGATACGTGGTCTTCGGCTTCGTTCGCGGCCGAATCGATCGAGGCGAACAGCTGGCAACGGGCAACGCCTTGATCGTCCAGGACATTGAGCAGAATCTTCACCTGGCCGTGGAGAATCCGATCAACCAGGCGATGCTCGGGCCCCCCTTCGCGATCTATCTGACCGGCTACTTCTACCGGCTCTGCCTCATCGCGGTGCCGATCGTCCTGGTCTGGCTGTATGCCTCCTGGCCCGGGTACTACCGTTACCTAAGAACAGTTCTCGTGGTGGCGACGCTGCTCGACCTGCCGCTAGTCTGGATCTTTCCGGAGTCCCCACCGCGGTTTGCCCAAGGCGGCATCGTCGACTACGTCGCTACCCATGACATCCTCGGCGGCGGATCCCTTCGCGATCCACAGTCGGGGTTGAACCTGCTCGCGGCGATGCCGAGCATGCACATCGCCTGGACGAGTTGGTGCGCCTACGCGGTGTGGTCGGTGTTGCGTCAGCGCCGGCCACGAAGCGCCTGGTTGGCGTGGCTGTACCCGGTCCTGGTGGCCTTCGACGTGATTGCGACCGGGCACCACTATGTGCTGGACATCCTTGGCGGAGTGGCAGTTCTCGCCCTCGCGATTGGGGTGACCAGATGGCTGGCCAACCGCAGGTGGTCGTTGGCCGGGGCAGCTGGGGGCGCGGCCGGGCGGGTGTGATCAGGGCCGGCCGGCCCGCGTCGGCGCGGTGGCCCGTGCCCCGAGCCGCCGGCTGATCCCGGTCGCCGTCTGCTCGACCTGGCCGATCAGCTGCCGCGAGGGTGGCGCATCCGCCCTGGGGAAGGTGACGGCGACCGCGGCGAGCGGGTAGCCGTGGTGATCGACGACGGCGCAGGCGACAGAGGCGAAATCCTCGCTCACCAAACCGATCTCCTGAGCGAAGCCGTCCCGCCGGACCCCGGTGAGTTCGCGGCGCAGTTCGGTCAGCGTGGTCGCGCCGCCGCCGTGACGCTCGGTGAACGCGTCGCGCGAAGGGTAGAGCGCGCGCAGTTGCTGCGGCGGCAGTGCGGCCAGCATGGCCAATCCGCTGGCGGTGAGGTGCGCCGGCAAGCGGACATCGGTGTCGGTCACCAGCGCGGGCCGACCGACGGCCCGTTCCTCGATGACGTACAGCGCGTCGCGCCCGTGCAGCACGGCCAGGTGACCGGTGTAGCCGGACCGGTCCACCAGTCGCACCAAGAACGGCCGGGCCAGCCGCTGCAGCGGCGCCTGTCGGGTGTAGGCGGAGCCCAATTCGAACGCGGAGATGCCCAGGGTGTAGCGCCGCTCATGCTCGAGGTGGACCACAAATGCCTCGTCACGGAGCAACGCCAGCAGGTGATAGACGGTTGATCTGGGCAGGCCCAGCTCGCGGCAGATGGTGGCGGCCGGCATCGGTTCGGCGCGGCGGGCCAGCAATTGCAGCAGCGCCAGGCAGGCGGCGGCCGCCGGAACGTTTGCCATGGCGCTGAGTCTGGCATGACGGACTGAATGTCTGCTATCTGAGACAGGAGTCAAGCGTCGGTACTGGTCCCGACGGTCCCGCGGCCTGTCCAATGGTGCTGAACACAGCGAGAATCGACATCAGAGCTGAAAGGAAGACGCCGATGGAAGGTGCACGTCCGGTCCGCGCAGCCCGCGGTACCACCCTGACCGCGAAATCCTGGGCAACCGAGGCCCCGCTGCGGATGCTGATGAACAACCTGGACCCGGAGAACGCCGAACGCCCCGACGATCTCGTCGTCTACGGCGGCACCGGCAAGGCGGCACGCGACTGGAAATCCTTCGACGCCATGGTCCGCACGCTCACCACCCTGGAGAAGGACGAGACCATGCTGGTCCAGTCCGGACGCCCGGTCGGTGTGATGCGCACCCATGAATGGGCGCCGCGGGTGATCCTGGCCAACTCCAACCTGGTTCCCGACTGGGCCAACTGGCCCGAGTTCCGGCGACTGGAGAAGCTCGGGCTGACCATGTACGGGCAGATGACGGCCGGATCCTGGATCTACATCGGCTCCCAGGGCATCGTCCAGGGCACCTACGAAACTTTCGCCGCCATCGCCGAGAAGCGGTTCAACGGCACCCTGGCCGGCACCCTGTCGCTGACCGGTGGGTCGGGCGGCATGGGCGGCGCGCAGCCGCTGGCCGTCACCCTCAACGGCGGAACCTGCCTGATCGTCGACGTCGACCGGACCCGGCTGCAGCGCCGGGTCGACCACCGCTACCTGGACGAGATCGCCACCGACATCGACGACGCCATCGCAAAGGCGTTGCGGGCCAAGGCCGATCGCCGGGCCTGGTCCGTCGGTCTGGTCGGCAACTGCGCCGAGGTCTACCCCGAGCTGCTCCGCCGGGGAGTGGCGATCGACATCGTCACCGACCAGACCAGCGCGCACGACCCGCTGTCCTACCTGCCCCTGGGCGTCGAACTCGACGACTGGCACGACTACGCGGAACGCAAACCGGAGGAGTTCACCGACCGGGCCCGCGAATCCATGGCCAGGCACGTCGAGGCCATGGTCGGCTTCCAGGACGCCGGCGCCGAGGTCTTCGACTACGGCAACAGCATCCGCGACGAGGCCAGGCAGGGCGGATACGACCGCGCCTTCGACTTCCCGGGCTTCGTGCCCGCCTACATCAGGCCGTTGTTCTGCCAGGGCAAGGGACCGTTCCGCTGGGCAGCCCTGTCCGGTGACCCGAAGGACATCTACGCCACCGACAAGGCCGTGATGGACCTCTTCGGTGACAACGACCGGTTGCAGAAATGGATGCGCGGCGCCCGGGACAAGATCAGCTTCCAGGGCCTGCCGGCCCGGATCTGCTGGCTCGGCTACGGCGAACGGGACAAGGCCGGGCTGAAGTTCAACGACATGGTCGCCCGCGGCGAGCTGGCCGCGCCGATCGTCATCGGCCGTGATCACCTGGACTGCGGCTCCGTCGCCTCGCCATACCGGGAAACCGAATCGATGGCCGACGGGTCCGACGCCATCGCCGACTGGCCGCTGCTGAACGCCCTGGTCAACACGGCCAGCGGCGCGTCCTGGGTATCGATCCATCACGGCGGCGGGGTCGGCATCGGCCGCTCCATCCACGCCGGCCAGGTGTCCCTGGCCGACGGCACCGCACTGGCCGCCGAGAAGCTGGCCCGGGTGTTGACCAACGACCCCGGGATGGGCGTCATCCGGCACGTCGACGCGGGGTACGAGCTGGCCGACACCGTCGCCACCGAACGCGGGGTCCGGATCCCGATGAAGGAGAGCTGAGATCAGCGACGGGACATCTCCGACCCAGTTCGACCAACCAGGGAACATCATGACCTTCGACCGGATGTGGTCGGCGATCGCGCCGATCGGGCGGGACGGCGCGTCGGGTGGGTACCGCCGGTTCGCCTGGTCCCGCGAGGACAGCGACCTGCGAGAGTGGTTCGCCGGTGAAAGCGAGCGTCGCGGCCTGGACCTGACAACGGACCGGGCCGGGAACCAATCTGCGTGGTGGGGTGATCCGGACGCCACGACCGCGATCCTCTTCGTGCGGAACCCGACCGGGATCTCGCACTCGCCGGCCGAACACGCCGAACGCGACGACTGCCTGGCCGAAGTGCGAGCGCTGGCCCGGGTCACCCAGGAGTTGGCCGGATGAGCACCGACACCACCCGGTGGCATGCGTCATATGCGTTGTTGCCGGGCGGGCTCGCCCGCGACGTGACCTTCCAGGCCAGCGCCGGCCGATTCACCGAGATCGTTGCCGGCAGTTCGCCGGACGCCGACGCGATTGTGCTTCCGGGTGTGGTGCTGCCGGGCCTGGCCAACTGCCACAGCCACGCCTTCCACCGCGCGCTCCGCGGGCGCACCCACGCGCGCGGCGGCACGTTCTGGACCTGGCGGGAGGGCATGTACGAGGTGGCCGCGCGGCTGGAGCCGGACTCCTACCTGGCGCTGGCAAGGGCGACCTACGCCGAGATGGCCCTGTCGGGGGTGACCGCGGTCGGCGAATTCCACTACCTGCACCACGCCCCCGGCGGCCTGGCGTATCACGACCCGAACGCCATGGGCCGGGCGCTGATCCAGGCCGCGGCGGACGCCGGTATTCGCTTGACCCTGCTCGACACCTGTTATCTCTCCGGCGGTCTGGAACAGGGCGGGCACCTCGACCTCGGTCCGGAGCAATTGCGCTTCGGCGACTTCGACGTCGACGCCTGGGCAGCCCGCGCCGGCCTGCTTCAGGACACCGAAGAGGTTCGCATCGGTGCCGCTATTCATTCGGTGCGCGCGGTGCCTCGGCAGGCGCTGGGCCAGGTGGCCGCTGCGGCCGCAGGCCGGCCGTTGCACGTGCATCTGTCGGAGCAACCCGCAGAGAACGACGCCTGCCGCGGCTATTACGGGCGCACACCGACCGAGTTGCTGGACGGCGAAGGTGTTCTCGGACCGATGACCACCGCCGTGCACGCGACGCATCTCACCGACACCGACATTGCCACCCTGGGCCGGACCCGCAGCGCGGCGTGCTTCTGCCCCACCACCGAACGCGACCTGGCCGACGGTATCGGCCCCGCCCGGGCACTGCGGGACGCCGGTGCGGTGCTCAGCCTCGGATCCGATCAGCACGCCGTCATCGACCTGCTCGAAGAGGCGCGCGGGCTGGAGATGAATGAGCGGTTGGCCAGCCTGCAGCGGGGCCGGCTCACCCCCGCCGACCTGCTGCAGGCCGCCACCAGGCACGACACTCTCGGCTGGGCCGACGCCGGGCGGCTCGAGGTCGGCGCCAGGGCGGACCTGGTTGCGGTGCGGCTGGACAGCCCCAGGACCGCCGGCGTTGACCCCGCACAGATCCTGCTGGCGGCGACGGCCGCCGACGTCGACACCGTGGTGGTGGACGGGCGGCCCGTTGTTAGCGGCGGCAAGCACCGACTGGGTGACGTCGGCCGACTGCTGGGCGCGGCGATCGAACCGCTGTGGGCGGCGTCATGACCCAGGCCCGCCGAGCGAATCATTTTCGCAGCGCGGTCGCCCCGCGAGGGACGAGCAGGGTCAGCGCATGACAGCGACCCTGATCACCGGCATGTGCGAGCTGGTGACAAATGACGAGAACCTCAGCGGGGCAGACGATTCCGAAGGGCTGGGGGTGCTGGCCGAGGCCGCGGTCGTCGTCGACGACGGGGTGGTGCGGTGGGTCGGTTCGGGGCGCGCCGCGCCCCCGGCTGACGAGGTCGTCGATCTGGGTGGGCGAGCGGTCATCCCATCGTTCGTCGATTCGCACGCGCACCTGATGTTCGCCGGCGACAGAGCGACCGAGTTCGCGGCGCGGATGACCGGTGTCCCCTACGACGGCGGCGGCATTGCCACCACGGTCGCCGCTACCCGGGCCGCGTCCGACGACGAGCTGCGTCGCCTGCTGGCCGGCCGTATTGCCGAGCTGCGGGCGCAGGGTACGGCCACCGTGGAGATCAAGAGCGGCTACGGCCTGACCATTTCCGACGAGCTGCGGGCGCTCCGGATCGCTGCCGAGTTCACCACCGAGACAACATTTCTCGGTGCACACGTGGTGCCGGCGGAGTTTGCCGACCGGCGGGCGCAGTACCTCCAGCTGGTCACCGGGCCGATGCTGGCGGCATGCGCGCCGCACGCCAGGTGGGTCGACGTGTTCTGCGAACCGCGGAGCCCGCACGCCTTCACCGGCGACGAGGCCCGGGTTGTGCTCGCGGCCGGTCGGGACGCCGGGCTCGGCCTGCGGGTGCACGGCAACCAGCTCGGCCCGGGCCCGGGTGTGCAACTGGCGGTGCAGATGTCGGCCGCCAGCGTCGATCACTGCACGTTCCTGTCCGACGCCGACGTCGAGGCGCTGGCCGCGGCGGCGGACACCACGGTCGCCACGTTGCTCCCAGGCGTGGAGTTCTCCACCCGCTCGCCCTACCCCGACGGCCGCGGCCTGATCGACCGGGGGGTCTCGGTGGCCCTGGCCACCGATTGCAACCCCGGCACCTGCTACTCCTCGTCGATGCCCCTCGTCATCGCGCTGGCCGTCCGAGAAATGCGGCTGACGCCCGCCGAGGCGCTCCGGGCGGCGACCGTGGGCGGGGCACAGGCGTTGCGGCGCAGCGACATCGGCCGGATCAGGGTCGGCGGCCGCGCCGATCTCACGGTGCTCGATGCGCCGACGTACCTGCACCTGATGTACCGGCCGGGCGTGCCGCTGTGCCGGGTGCTGGAGCTGTAGGCATATTGAGCTGGTCACCGCAGGGCGCCACCGCGACCGGGCGAGCGACGCCACCGGCGGGTGCACAGCTTCTCCGGCGTGGCCGCGCTCGCATCGGTGGCCGGGTTCATGGACATCACAGCAGCAGCCGACGCAGACCCGGGCGGAAAGGACTGGACTGCCGATATCCGCAGGTACGCAGCTGACCCAGCAGCGCTGGCTTGTCGCCGAAGTGCATGATTCAAAACCGTCGCAGGAATGCTGACCTACGCTTCGTGCGTGCCCCGCCGTAGCACGAGCCGCTATGCCCAAGCCACCGCCTGAGCGTTCCTAGGCCGCCTGACACTTGGGACACCAGAACAGGTTCCGCGTGGCCATCACCTCGGTCATGATTTCGGTGCCGCAGACCCGGCAGGGTTCGCCGGTCCGCCGATAGACGTAAAACGAATCCTCTCGGCGCACCCGGCCGCGCCGCGGGCGGTCCTCCGCCAGCGTGGTGACGATCCGGCCGGCCCGGACGCCGGCCCGCAACAGGACGCAGAGGTCGGCCCAGATCGCGTCCCATTCCTCCCGGGTCACGTCACGGCCCTCCCGGAACGGGCTGACCCGGTGCCGGAACAACACCTCGGCGCGGTAGACGTTGCCGATCCCGGACAGCACGTCCTGCGACATCAGCAGGGCGCCGATGGCCGTCTTGGACCGGGAGATCCGGGTCCAGGCCCGTTCCGGGTCGGCGTCGGCGCGCAATGGGTCCGGGCCGAGCCGCGCGATGATGACATCCCGTTCGAGCGGCGTGATGAGCTCGCAGGCGGTCGGTCCGCGCAGGTCCGCCCAGGCCGTGTCGTTCTGGATCCGCAGCCGGAGCGCCCCCCGCGGATCCTGCGCCGGGGCGGCCGCGATCGGGAATTTGCCGTAGAGGCCGAGGTGGATGTGCAGCAGCCGATCCGCCGGCCGCTGGGCGCGGAAGATCAGGAACAGGTGCTTGCCGTGCGCGTCGGTCCGGGTCATGGTGGCCCCGTCGAGCATCGCGGCGCCGTCGGCGAACCGCTCCTGCAGGGTGCTCGCGGCGACCGGGCGCCGGCCGAAGGCGCGTTGCAGTTCGCGGGCGAGGCGATGGATGGTGTGGCCCTCGGGCACGACTCTCCTTTGATGACAAGTCTTTCGATCGCAAGCCGGGCGGATGGTGGACTCAGCCCAGCAGCCAGACCTCGACCTCGGCGCCCGCCTCCAGGTGGGTCACGTCCTCGGCGATCACGATCATGCAGTCCGCACCGGCCAACCACGACAGCAGATGCGATCCCGGTCCACCCCAGGGCGCGACGCTGCCGGCGACCGTGTCCAGGTGACCGCGCCGGAATTGCCGTTTGCCGGCCGGCGAATCGATGGCCGTGGTCAGCGGGGCGCTGACGATCGGCCGGGTGATGTCGGGGTGTCCCATCGCCGCCCGGAGCGCGGGCCGGAGGAACACCTCGAACGACACGTACGAGCTGACCGGGTTGCCCGGCAGGGTGACGATCGGCACCGATCGATCGCCCGCGGCCAGGTAGCGGCCGGCGCCCTGCGGCATGCCGGGCTGCATGGCGACCTTGGCGAACTCGATCCCGCGGCCGGTGAGTGCATCCTTGACCACCTCGTAGGCGCCCGCCGACACTCCACCCGAGGTCACGATGAGGTCGACGGTGCCGGCGGCGTCGTTCAGCACCGAACGCAGTTGATCGACGTCGTCGGCGACGAAGTGCTCGATGGTCACCTTGGCGCCGATCGCGGTGATCCCGGCGGCGAGCATCGGCGCGTTGGATTCGTAGATCTGGCCCGGACCGAGTGGTTTGCCTGGCTCGACGAGCTCGGTCCCGGTGGACAGCACCAGGACGTGCAGCGGTCGGCGGACGGGCAGTTCGGCGAAGCCCAGGGCGGCGGCCACCCCCACCTGTGGCGGCCCGATGACGGTGCCCGCCGGCAGCACGACGGAGCCGGCCGTGACGTCCTCGCCTCGGGTGCGGACGTGCACTCCCGGACCCGGTGCGCTGTCGATCCGGACGGCCGAGACGCCGCCGTCGGTGCGTTCGACCTGAACGATCGTGTCCGCGCCGGCTGGCATCGGGGCGCCCGTCATGATCCGCGCGGCGGTGCCGGGGGCCAGCGGCAGGGTATCGGTCCGGCCGGCCGGAATGTCCTGCGAAACCGGCAGCGTGACGGGGAACTGCGCCATGTCCTGCGCCCGCACTGCGTAGCCGTCCATCGCGGAGTTCGCGAACGGCGGCAGATCGATCGTGGCGACCAGATCGGCGGTCAGGACCAGGCCGACGGCCTCGGCCAGCGGAAGCAGCTCGGTGGGGGTGGGCGCGAGCAGACCGGCGATAACGGTGGCGTGTTCCTCGACGGTGCGCATGGCCGCCATCCTGCCTGCTGCACGCAAGCCGCGGGCCACCGGTGCCGCGCCTCCCGCCGCTCCGCCGTCCGGTCACACCACCGCCCCGCCGCGACACGCCAAGCAAACTTCGCAAAACGGGATGGACGACCTGCTCAGCGCCGCGCGAGGCCCGTGAAGGGGTACGGTCTGATCGCCGCGGGCGTGTTTCGACGCCGCGTTTCGGGGAGGCCATAGATGAGTTCTCGGCAGTATTCACTGTGCAGCACAGCAGGTCTGGAAACCGTGACCGACACGCCGGATCGAGCGGCGGCCGTTCTGGTCCGGCACCTGGCGCAGGCGTGTCGCCGCGGCGCGGTGGACTGGATGATCACCGGTCCGGAAGGCCGCATTCATCACGGGCGCTTCGAGCCGCGCCCTGGCCAGCTGGTTTCCGTCGCAGTCGCCGACCATGTCGACGCCGTCCACGGACAGTTGCTGCGCGACGCCGCACGGTTGATGGCGCCCCGACCATCGCGTCGTTAGTGGGTCCGTCGGGCACCGTCTGTGCTGACTACAGTGGGTGTCGGTCTGGACACTCAGGGTAAGGTTCTTGCGTGACCCCGCAGGTGATCGGGGTCCCGGGGGAAGGACTTCTCGTGCGAGTGGATCAGACGTACCGATGCGGCATGCTGAGATGGACATGACGACCGTGCCGACGGTGGAGGCCCCCGCCGGATCGGCTCGTTCGATTGCCAAGGCGCCGACCGGCATTCGAGGCCTCGACGAGGTCACCGGCGGTGGGCTTCCCGCGGGTCGGCCGACCCTGGTCACCGGTGCGGCAGGCAGTGGCAAGACAATGCTGGGCATCGAATTCCTGGTGCACGGTGCCATCGACTACGGCGAGCCCGGCGTGCTGCTGGCGTTCGAAGAGTCGGCCGCCGACCTTGCGGCCAACGTCCTGTCACTGGGATTCGACCTGGATCAACTGCAGGCCGACGGCCTGCTGGTGGTCGACGCGTTCCGAATTGTCCCCTCGGAAACCATCGAAACGGGTGTCTACGATCTCGAAGGCTTGTTCATCAGGCTGGCCTACGCGGTGGATTCGATCGGCGCCAAACGGATCGTGTTGGACACCGTCGAGGTGCTGTTCGGTGGTTTGCAGGACCAGTGGACCATCCGTGCCGAACTGGTGCGGTTGTTGCGCTGGATCAAGGACCGCGGTCTGACCGTCGTGGTGACCGGGGAACGAGGCGCCAACCAGTTCAGCCGGTACGGCATCGAGGAATACGTCTCGGACTGCGTCATCGTGTTGGACCACCGGGTGCAGGACGAGATGTCCACCCGTCGGCTCCGCGTGGTGAAGTACCGGGGGTCGTTGCACGGCACGAACGAGTATCCGTTCCTGATCACCGATCGCGGACTGATGGTGATTCCCAGCAGCGCCATCGGGCTGGCGTACGACGCCCCCACCGAGCGGCTGTCCTGTGGACTGGAGCGGTTGGACTACATGCTCGGCGGCGGGATCTACCGGGGCTCGTCGATGCTGATCACCGGAGAGGCAGGCACCGGCAAGACCACCATGGCGGCCATGATCCTGGCTGCGGCATGTGCGCGCGGGGAGCGGACGCTGTTTGTCGCGTTCGAGGAATCGCCGGCCCAGCTGATCCGGGACATGGCCTCGGTCGGCATCGATCTGGGCCGATGGATGGACGCTGGGTTGCTGCGCATCTTTGCCGGTCGCCCCAGTAGCTACGGTCTCGAGCTGCATCTGGCCACCGTGCTGCGACTGGTCGACGAGTTCTCCCCGACGATGGTCGTGCTGGACGCCATGACCGCGCTGAGCCAGGCCGGCGATTCCGGTCAGGTCACCTCCACCGTGACCCGGGAGATGGACATCCTCAAGGAGCGGGGCATCACCACGGTGGCCACCTCGCTGACCCACCCCGGCAACGATGAGGGATTGGAGACCAGCGCGCTGGCGGTGACGTCATTGGTGGACAGCTGGTTGCTACTGCGCAATGTGGAGACCAACGGCGAACGGAACCGGCTGATCTTCGTGCGGAAGGCGCGGGGGTCCGCGCACTCCAATCAGGTCCGCGAGTTCGTGCTGACCTCGGGCGGGCCGCAGTTGCTGGACGTGTACATCGGTACCCAGGGGGTGCTCACCGGATCCGCCCGGCTGGCCCAGGAGGCAGCGGACCGGCAGGCTGCGATCAGCGAGCGGGAGGAATACGAGCGTCGTCGCCGGCGTCTCGCGGTGCGGACCGCCGAGGCGGATGCCCGGATCGCCGCTCTGCGCTCCGAGTTGGATGCGGAGGCCGCCGAGGTTGCGTATCTGACGACCGCCTACACCGGACGGGAGGCCAGTCTCGCGACCGAGACGGCCACCATGTCCCAGCACCGATGGGCCGACCCGAGCGTCCTGTCGACCGGCGCGACCGGCGTCACGCCGTGACGTCCGTCGAGCGGGCCGAGCCCTTCCCGCCGCTGGCTACCGCATCCAACCAGGTCGCTCCCGGGGCGGAGATGTTCGCGTTGCGCCTCTACATCGCCGGCCTCTCACCCAAGTGCGTTCGGGCGATCGACAACCTCAAGCATGTCTGCGAGGAACACCTCGCCGGTCGATACACCATCGAGGTGATCGACCTGCTGGTGCACCCGCAACTTGCGCGCGGAGACGAGATCGTCGCCGTCCCCACCCTCGTGCGCCAACTGCCACAGCCCATCCGCCGGATCATCGGCGACCTTTCCGACACCGAGAAGGTCCTCGTCGGGTTGCAGCTCCGACCCCGGGGCGCAGGTTGATGAGCGAGCAGGCGCCAACTGCCACGTGGCTGCTGCGGTTGTACGTCAACGGCGCCTCGCCGCACTCCGTCGCGGCCATCGAGAACGTGCAACGCATCTGCGACGAAGAACTCGCCGGACGGGTCGACTTCCGGGTGATCGACGTCCGGACCGAGCCCGCCCAGGTGCTGCGCGACAACGTCCTGGTCGCACCCACCCTGGTCAAACGGCTGCCGGCGCCGATTCGTCGGGTGGTCGGTGACCTTGCCAACGCCGACCGCGTCCGGCAGGCCCTGGAGATCGGACCCGTCGTGCCCGTCCCGCACGGGATCGGGTAACTGATGTCGACCATCGCCGGCGGCGATCACACCGGTGTGGAGACCGATTCGCTGCTGGCCCAGATCACCGACCTGCGTGACGCACTGGAAGCCATCCGGCGGGGCGGCGTCGATGCGGTCATCACCGGCGAACCCGGCGCAGAACAGGTCTACACCCTCAGCAGCGCCGACCGGCCCTACCGGCTGATCATCGAACAGATGAACGAGGGCGCCCTGACGGTGTCCCCCAGCGGCGTCATCCTGTACGCGAACCCCCGCCTGGCCCAGATGCTCGGCCGGGGTACCTCCAGCCTGGTTGGCACCGACATTGCCGAACTGGTCGTGCATACCGATCAGCAGCTGCTCACCGGCCTGCTCCAGGTGTCAGTGAACGGGTGCTATCGGGTCGAAGTGCGGCTGAACTCCACCGATGGCGCGCTCCCCGTGCTGCTTGCCGCGAGTTGCCTCGACCTGGAGGGCACCACCGTCATCTGCCTGGTCGTCACCGATATGACTGCCCAGAAGCAGGTCGAGGGAAGCCTGCGAGAGAGCGAATCCCGGCTGGCCCAGTTTCTGGACGCGGTGCCGGTCGGCATCACGATCGCCGACCAGCAGGGCAGACCGCACTACACCAACCGGGAGGCGCATCGGCTGCTCGGGTCGGACCCGGTCCCTGCCTCGATCGCCGGCCGATCCGGCTCGGAGCCGGTGTCCGCCGGTCACTTCGGATACCGGGCGGGAACCGCCGGTCCGTACCCGTCGGCCGAGCTGCCACAGCCGCGGGCACTTGCCGGCGAGGCCACCCACATCGATGACCTCACCATCGAGACCCCCGCCGGCGTCGCCGTTCCCGTCGAGGCCTGGGGCACGCCGGTGCGTGGCCTCGACGGAATCGTCGAGTACGGCATCACCGCCCTGGTTGACATCTCGGAGCGTCAGCGGACCCAACAGGTGATCGCCGAGCAGGCGGCCATGCTGGACCTGGCCCACGACGCGGTGATCGTCTCGGACGCCGACGGCCGGATCACCTACTGGAACCGCGGCGCCGAGCGAACGTACGGCTACTCACGGGAACACGCGCTCGGTGCCGTCGTGCACGATCTGCTGCGCACCAGGCTGACCGAATCCTGGGACGTCATCACCGCCCGCCTCGCCAGCGACGGCCAGTGGGAGAGCGAGGTCGAGCAGACCACCGCGGACGGCCGAACCGCGGTCGTCGCGACCCGGTGGGCATACCACTGGAGCATCGACGGGTCCCTGCTGGGCATCATGGAGATCAACCGCGACGTCACCGCCCGCCGGGCGGCCGAGGCGGAGGTGGCCCGGCGGACCGTCGAGCAGCAGGAATTACTCGACGAGCTGGCGAGCACCGAGGCCCGGGAGCGGGTCATCCTCGCCGAGGCCGTGCACGACGACCCGTTGCAGCTCGTCGTGGCGGCCCTGCTGCGGATCGACGACCTGCAACTCCGGATCCGGTTGCCCCCCGCGGAGGGCGCCGCGCTGGACCACATCGCCACCCTGCTGGAGCAATCCGTGGACCGGCTGCGCAAGCTCATCGTGGCCATGACCCCGCTGGACGTCAGCGACGGCCTTGGCGTTGCACTGCACGGACTGGCCAGCGGGATCTTCGTCGGCACCGCAACAACCGTTGACGTCAAGGGCCCGACCCACGTCCACCTGAGCGTGCAGGCAACGACGGCGGCCTACCGGATCATGCGGGAGGCACTGGTGAACGCGCGCAAGCACGCGAGCGCGACCCACGTGGTGCTGACCCTGCACGAGGATCCGGAGGGTGTCGTCCTGACGCTGACCGACGACGGTGCCGGCACGGACAGCCTGGAATCCGGACCCGGCCACCTCGGCATCGCCACCATGCGGGCCCGGGCGCAGGCCGACGGCGCGGACCTCACCATCGACAGCCGGCCCGGCGCCGGAACCCGGGTATCGCTACGGATCCCGGCGGGCCCAACCCCCGGCTGATCCGTCGGCCGGAGTCACGCCCCGGTGCCGACCCGCCTCGCCACCTCGGCGGGCGTCATCTCTGTGCCACCTCGTCGGGCAATCTCCAGGGCCATCTCCGCGCGCATCTCCAGCGCGCAGACCGCCACCGCGGAGCCGTCGGGCAGTGGGGGAGCGGCCTCGTCGAGCAGGTGAATGAGGCCGGACAGCTCATCGGGTGATTCGTCGACCGCCACCACCCCGGCCTCGGCGGCGCCCGCGCGCCAGATCTCCTCCATCTCGCCCGGCTCCCGGCCGCGCAGGTACTTGATCCGCCCCGCGACCACCAGCCGGTCCGCTGCCTGCGCTGCCATCGCGCCCATCGCATGGATGGCCTCATCGGTCCGGTCGCCGGCCGTGCCCAGCACCACCGCCAGCTCCCCGCCGGGCAGGGTCAGCGCACCCGCCACCTCCAGCAGCGATGCCAGCGACGCCTCGTTGTGCGCCAGATCGAGCAGCACCGCAATGCTGCCGAGCAGGTAGACGTTGAGCCGGCCGGCGTTGTGCTCGGCGCCGGCGGTGAAACTGGCCAGGCCCTTGCGTACCGCGTCCAGCGGCACCCCGATCGCCACCGCCGCCGCGGTCGCGGCCAGCACGTTGCTCACATTGACCCTGGAGGCGCCGGCCAGGGTGAGTGGAACGTCGGCGACGTCGATGACGATGGTCGGGTCGTTGCCGCGGCCGAGGATCGCGATCCGCCCGTCCAGGACGGTGATCGCCCGCCCGCCGGCCTCCAGCGCCTCGTCCAGGTAGGGGTTCTCCGGGTCCGGTGAATAGAACCAGGGTCGTGCCCTCGAGACCGAGCGCATCGCCCTGACCAGCGGGTCGTCGGCGTTCAGCACCGTCCAGCCGTTCGGCTTGGTGATCCGGGCGACCACCGACTTGACCTCGGCCAGCTGCTCGATGGTGTGCACGCCGAGCAGGCCCAGGTGGTCGGCGCTGATGTTGGTGACCACCGAGACGTCGTTGACGGCGGTTCCGACGCCGCGCAGCAGGATCCCGCCGCGCGCGGTTTCGGTGACCGCGACCTGCACCCGGGGGTCCTCGAGCACCCGGGCCGCGCCGCCCGGACCGGACCAGTCGCCGGTTTCGACTTCCTCACCGTCGATGAAGATGCCGTCGGTGGAGGACCAGCCGGGCGTCCGGCCGCCGGCCTTGACCAGGTGCGCGATCAGCCGGGTGGTGGTGGTCTTGCCGTTGGTGCCGGTCACCGCGACCACCGGGATTGCCGGACGCAGCGGGCGGACGGTCTCACCGGGATCGTGCCCGGCCAGCGCCGCCGGCACCTCGCCGAGGGCCACGATCGGGTCGATGCCGTGGTTGGTGATGGCGGCGAACGCCCGGGCGACGGCCATCCCGAACAGCTCCGCGGTGCCCCGGTGCCGGAACGGGAAGGCCACCACCACCGTGTCGTCATCGCCGGGTCGGGCCACCGCCGCCACCCTGGTGCTGATGGTGCCGGCCGCGCGCCGCACCACCGCGGCCGCGAGTTCGGCAGCGGCCAGCGATCGGGTCGCCGAATGCGGCAGGCCGACCGTCGGGTTGCGCACCCGCAACGCCCGCTGCCAGGCCACCATCGCGGCCGGTTCGGCGCCGAGAACACCCGCAGCGTCGAGCGTCAGCTTGACCGCGGGCCTGGGGAAATACAGGTTGGGCCCGGTCAGTACCCGCAGTTCGACGGGTTGTCCCAGGTCGGGGGCGAGCTGTCGCATGCCATCACTCCGCTCGTTCCTCACGCAGTGTTGACCTGCGTCCATGATTCGCTCGCCGAGGCTCGCTCATGCCGGCATCCGGCTCGTACCTCGCGGATGTCCGCCCTGCAATTTCATGATTCGCTCGCCGAGGCTCGCTCATGCCGGCATCCGGCTCGTACCTCGCGGATGTCCGCCCTGCAATTTCATGATTCGCTCGCTTCGCTCGCTCATCCGGTGACTGTAGGTCCCCGGCAGCCGTGGTGCGTCGGTACCCGATTTGTGCGGACTTGACGGCTAGCGTCCGTGCTGTGTCGGCCGACCCCGCGCGCCCGGTCAGCGGTCTCGCGCGCGCCGGTGTCGCAGGTATCGCCAGGGTCGACGCCGAAGCCAGGGTGATCGCCGGCTACCGGCTGCGGGAGATCATCGGCCGCGGCGGTTCCAGCCTTGTCTACCGGGCGATGAACGACTGCTTCCCGTCGCTGCCCCGAGTGGTGGCGCTGAAGGTCGCCATCGCGCAGCGCTGCACGGATCCCGAATTCCGCCGGCAGTTTCACGAACAGTCACGGGTCGCCGCCGTCGTCGACCATCCCAGCGTGCTGCCGGTGGTGGACGCCGGCGAGGACCGCGGGCGGCCCTACCTGGTGATGCCACACATCGACGGCGCGGACCTGTCCCGGCAGCTCACCGCCCAGGCCATGACGGTCGGCCGGGTGCTGGTGCTGCTGCGTCAGGTGGCCGAAGGCCTGGACGCCATGCACCGGGTCGGCGTGCTGCATCTGGATGTGAAGCCGGCGAACGTGCTGGTGGGCCGCA
The DNA here is from genome assembly GCA_963695045.1 of uncultured Actinomycetota bacterium. Lineage (GTDB taxonomy): Bacteria > Actinomycetota > Actinomycetes > Mycobacteriales > Nakamurellaceae > Nakamurella. The sequence continues at coordinate 586,764 of CAVOFW010000006.1, read as the reverse complement.
TCCAGGGCGACCAGGTGCCGGGCGACGGCGAGCCCGGGGACAGGACGCCGCGCGAGCCACGGGCGTTCCTGACCGACCTGGGGCTGTGCCGATTTCTCGCCGATGATCCGGGCCGACCCGCGGTCGGCCGGAGCGGCGTGGATTTCGTCGGCTCCCCGCGGTACGCCTCGCCGGAGCACCTGCGCGGGCGGGCGGTGCTGCCGTCGGCCGACGTGTATTCGCTGACCTGCGTGCTGTTCGCCTGCCTGGCCGGCCGGCCCCCCTACGTGGGGGAAGTCCCGGCGGTCGTCACCGGCCACTTCTCCGGCCGGGTGCCGTCGTTGTCGGCATTGACCGGCCTGCCGCGGGCGCTCGACCGGGTGATTCGCCGCGGCATGCATCCGGATCGGGGTTCCCGATTCGCCTCGTGCAGCGAGTTGATCACCCAGGCGCGGCTGGCGATCCTCGACGGGCATACGTCGCCGGACTGCCCCGCATAGCGCTAGCCCATGACGGGTTTCGCGGGGTTCCACAGCACACCGCGATTGATCCGGTCGGGGTACAGCGCGACCATGGCCTGGTAGGGCTCCAGGTATCGTGCCGCGAGCCGGCCATCACTCCGGGGCAATCGCGGTGATGGCACGGACATCCTCGGCCGAGAGCGTGATTCGCGCGGCCGCGAGGTTGTCCGCCAGGTGCGTCAGGCTCGTGGTTCCGGGAATCGGCAACGAGACCGGGGACCGGTGCAGGTGCCAGGCGAGGGCGATCTGTCGCATCGTCACGCCATGGGCGGCGGCGATCGGCGCCAGCACGGAGGTCACCTTCGCCGGCTCCCCGCCGTCGTCGAAATGCACCGGGTGCCACGGTGAGAAAAGTGCGCCGGACTCCTCGGCCGCCGCGAGCAGGTCGGCACCGGTGCGCAGGCCGACGTTGTAGTGCGCGGTGATTGCGCTGATCGGAGCGATCGCCTGGGCGGCCCGGACCTGCGCCACCGTCACGTTGGACAGGCCGATATGGCGGATCAGCCCTTCCTCGCGCAGCGCGGCGAGGGTTTCGACCTGCTCCTCGAAAGGGGCGTCGGTGGCCCGGCCGCTGTGCAGGTAGTACAGGTCCAGTTGCTCCACGCCGAGCCGGCGTGCGCTGGTGTGTGCGGCCTGGCGCAGATAGTTGGGGTTTCCGACCGCGCCGAGCGTGGAGTAGTCGAACCCGCCGCGCACGAACCCGCCCTTGGTCGCGATCACCAGGCCCTTCGGGTATGGGTGCAAGGCGTCGTGGATGAGTTGCTCGTTGGTGTGCGGGCCATAGACGTCCGCGGTGTCGATGAACGTGACTCCCGCCTCGACGGCGCCGCGTAGCAGGTGGATCCCGGCATCGCGATCGGGATAGTCGCCCCACACCTGCTTTCCGGTCAGCTGCATCGCGCCGTAGCCGATCCGGCCGACGGTCAGATCCCCTCCAAGGGTGATGGTGGGGCAGGGGATGGTGGTGCCGATCGTGCCGGTGGGGAGGGTACTGGCCATGACGGGTCCTGTCTCCGGTCACTAAGCTGATAGATGCACTCTCAGATTACCGGATGGCATCTATCACTTTCAAGAGAGGACGCCCGTTGATGGCCCTGGCCGACCTGATCGCTGCACGACGTCCGCACCGCGCCGACGCCGCGCGCAACTTCGACGCCGTGCTGAAGGCCGCCACCGAGGCCTACACCGAACTCGGCGCCGATGCGTCCATGGAGGAGATCGCGCGGCGCGCTGGAGTCGGCGTCGCAACCGTCTACCGCAACTTCCCCACCCGGGCCGACCTCATGGAATGCGTCTATCTGACGTCGGTAGACGAGTTGGTGAACTACGGCGAAAGCCTCGAACAGAACGACCCGTGGACCGCCCTCATCGCCTGGCTGCGCGCTTTCGGCACACATCTGGCCACCAAACACGTGCTGACGACGGTCCTCACACGTGAATCCCAGGCCTACCTGCCCAGCCGCGAAGCCATCTACGGATTCGCCGACCCGTTATTCGCTCGCGCCCAGCAGGCGGGCGCGGTCCGCGGCGACGTCGACGCCGACGTCGTCATGCGCGTGATCTTCGCCGTCACCGCCGGCGTCTACCTCGACCACGCGCAACTCGAACGAGCCCTCCAGATCGTCCTGGACGGCATCCGGCCCCGAACCGGCAACGACTGAGCGTGGCTGACCACCATCGCTGAGGTCCCGTCGACCTTGCACTCTCCCACCCGGAGTGCTAAACCTGAGTTGGCACTCGGGACTCCTGAGTGCCAGGTCGGTGCGGTGAGAATCCGTCAGGTCCGGGCCACCAATTGGTCGCGGGCCTACAGATTCGTCCGTCGCGGGCACCTTCGCCGATCAGCATTATCCCCAAAGCTGCTGACCGAACGACGGCGCCACCGCGCCCGCTGGTTCGGCGAATCTGGAGGATCAACACCTCATGTCCAAGCTGATCGCTTTCGACGAGGAAGCGCGTCGCGGGCTCGAGCGCGGGATGAACATCCTCGCCGACGCCGTGAGGGTGACCTTGGGGCCGCGCGGCCGCAACGTCGTCCTGGAAAAGAAGTGGGGCGCGCCCACCATCACCAACGATGGTGTCTCGATCGCCAAGGAAATCGAGCTCGAGGACCCGTACGAGAAGATCGGGGCCGAGCTCGTCAAGGAAGTTGCCAAGAAGACCGACGATGTTGCCGGTGACGGCACCACCACGGCCACCGTGCTGGCCCAGGCTCTGGTTCGCGAGGGACTGCGCAACGTGGCCGCCGGCGCCAACCCGATGGCGCTGAAGAAGGGCATCGAGAAGGCCGTCGAGGCCATCTCCGCGCAGCTTCTGGCCGACGCCAAGGAGGTCGAGACCAAGGAGCAGATCGCTGCCACCGCCTCGATCTCCGCCGCTGACCCGGCCATCGGCGAGCTCATCGCCGAGGCGATGGACAAGGTCGGCAAGGAAGGCGTCATCACCGTCGAGGAGTCGAACACCTTCGGCCTCGAGCTGGAGCTCACCGAGGGCATGCGCTTCGACAAGGGCTACGTGTCGCTGTACTTCGCGACCGACGCCGAGCGCCAGGAAGCCGTCCTGGAGGATCCCTACATCCTGCTGTACGGCTCCAAGATCTCCTCGGTCAAGGACCTGCTGCCGCTGCTGGAGAAGATCATTCAGTCCGGCAAGCCGCTGCTGATCATCGCCGAGGACGTCGACGGCGAAGCGCTGGCGACCCTGGTCGTCAACAAGATCCGCGGCACCTTCAAGTCCGTCGCCGTCAAGGCGCCGGGCTTCGGTGACCGCCGCAAGGCCATGCTGCAGGACATCGCGATCCTGACCGGTGGCCAGGTCATCACCGAGGACGTCGGCCTCAAGCTGGAGAACACCGACATCGCGCTGCTGGGCACCGCCCGCAAGGTCGTTGTCACCAAGGACGAGACCACCATCGTCGACGGTGGCGGCGACGCCGACCAGATCGCCGGCCGGGTCTCCCAGATCCGCTCCGAGATCGACAAGTCGGACTCGGACTACGACCGCGAGAAGCTGCAGGAGCGGCTGGCCAAGTTGGCCGGCGGCGTCGCGGTGATCAAGGCCGGAGCCGCCACCGAGGTGGAGCTCAAGGAGCGCAAGCACCGCATCGAAGATGCCGTGCGCAACGCCAAGGCCGCGGTCGAAGAGGGCATCGTCGCCGGCGGTGGCGTCGGGCTGCTGCAGGCCGGCACCAAGGCACTCGCGGGCCTCAAGCTCGAGGGTGACGAGGCGACCGGCGCCAACATCGTGCGGGTCGCGATCGAGGCTCCGCTGAAGCAGATCGCCATCAACGCCGGCCTCGAGGGCGGCGTTGTGGCCGAGCGTGTCCGGAACCTGCCTGCGGGCGAGGGCCTGGATGCGGCCACCGGTGAGTACAAGGACCTGATCAAGGCCGGGATCATCGATCCCGCCAAGGTCACCCGGTCCGCGCTGCAGAACGCGGCGTCCATCGCGGCGCTCTTCCTGACCACGGAGGCCGTGGTTGCGGAGAAGCCGGAGAAGGCTCCGGCCGGCGGCGGCGGCGGAATGCCCGGCGGCGGGGACATGGACTTCTGAGTCCTGCTCTCTCTGCTTGTTGATCATCGCAAGGGCGGTCCCCACTTCGGTGGGGCCGCCCTTGTGGCGTTGTGGGGATTGGACGTTGGGGCGGTCACCGGCTGGTCCGAGGGCAGCGTGCGGGAGCAACTCATTGAGCGAGCAGCAGAATGGTAGCGTCATACCATGCGCACAACCATGGACGGTGGGGGACGCGTCGTCATCCCGAAGGACGTCCGCGCCCGTATGGGTTGGGGTCCCGGCCAGGAATTCGAGATCTCAGTGGTGGACGGTCAGATAGTTTTGGAACCGCCAACTGTGCCGATGCGAGGCGAGTTGCGCGGGAGAACATTCGTCGCGGTCACGGACGAGCCGATGCCGGTTCTGACATCGGAAGCGGTACGTGAAGTGCTGGAACAGATCCGAAGGTGATTGCCGTCGACTCCAGTGTGGTCGTGCCGGCGCTCAGTCCATGGCATGAGCGCCATGATTCATGTCATGCGGTGCTTGATGAACGGCCTCGGATCGTTGGGCATGCTCTGGTGGAATCGTTCAGTGTGCTGACCAGGCTGCCTGCCCCTTTTCGGATGCAGCCGCAGTTGGCGTCGGAGCTACTGAGCGCGAACTTCGACCAACCGCCACTCGTCCTGACGGCCGAGGACACGGCCCGGTTCGTGGCAAGCCTTCCGCGAATGCGCGTCGTTGGGGGGGCCGTGTACGACGCGCTGATCGGAGCCACCGCAACGCAGGCAGGAGCGGTCCTGCTCACCGCTGATGCGCGAGCCGCACGAACCTATGAAGCGGTGGGTGCGGAAGTTCGGCTCCTTTGATCGGGCTGCAGAACCGCTTTCGTACACGCATCGTCCGCCAAGCGGGGCTCAGCTGGTGCACCATTGGCGATCATCCTTGGGTCAAGCTGCCACCTCGGGGGGTTGCGACGGCGGTCGCCGCAATGATCAGGTCGTGTGCACCTCGTCGCTCACCCGCCCCATGAACCTGCGCAAGCAGCCGCCCGTGAGCTTCCGCGACTGATAGGTCGTACACCGCTACGGGAATCACAGCAAGGATCCGGGCGACGAACTCGGCTCGCTGTGCGCAATGGCTGTCGTCAGCCACGGCCACTCCGGCACCCAGTTCGGCCACCGTCACGGCAGCAATAGCAACATCGTCATCGGAAGCAATCACGTCATGGATTGACGTCCCAGAGCGCTCGGTGGTGATGAATGGCCCCGGTGTCCAGGATCAGCCTGCGGGCCATGCCGGCGGCTCCGCTCTCCCAGATTCGCGGACTGCGCGCAGATCATCTGCAAATGCCTCGTCGATGTCCGTTGAGCGCAATAGCTCGGTTACCTCGCCGCCATTGCCTGCACTGGCGGGACCAATCGTGGCGATCCGACGCCCACCCCTCGTCATGACGGCTTGGCCGGTTGCCCCTTCACCCCGTGGCGATGAAGACGTTCTTCACCTCACTGAACGCCGCCGGCGCATCGGGCCCGAGTTCCCGGCCGAGGCCCGACTGCTTGAACCCGCCGAACGGCGTCCAATACCGCACCGAGGAGTGCGAGTTGACCGAGAGATTCCCGGCCTCCACCCCGCGGGCGACGCGCAGCGCCCGGCCGACGTCTGCGGTGAAGATCGAGCCGGACAGCCCGAAGTCGCTGTCGTTGGCCAGCGCGATGGCGTCGGCCTCGTCCTCGAACGGCAGCACCGCGACCACCGGCCCGAACACCTCCTCCCGCCAGATCCGGTCCGCCGGTCGACGCTGGCAGCACCACGGTCGGCGGGTACCAGAAGCCGTCGCCGAGATCGTCGGACGCCGGGACGGTCCCGGTGAATGCCACGGAGGTGCCGTCGACGTACGACGAGACCGAGACGAGCTGTCCGGCCGTGATCAGCGGCCCCATCTGTGCCTGCGGATCGCCCGGCGCCCGCACCCGGAACCCCTGCACGGCCGGCTCCAGCAAGGCCAGGAACGCGTCATACACGCTGCGCTGCACCAGGATCCGCGACCGGGCGCAGCAATCCTGGCCGGCGTTGTCGAACACCGAACCCGGCGCGCTTGCCGCCGCGGCCGCCAGGTCGGCGTCGTCGAAGATGATGTTGGCGCTCTTCCCGCCCAGCTCCAGGGTCACCCGCTTCACCTGGTCGGCGGCACCGGCCATGATCTGCTTGCCGACCGTCGTCGAGCCGGTGAAGCACACCTTGCGGACCAGCGGGTGGGTGACGAAGCGGTCGACCGACCACCGAGCCCTGCCCGGGGATGACGGTGAAGACGCCCTCCGGCAGGCCTGCGTCCAGGGCCAGTTCGGCCAGCCGGATCGCGGTCAGCGGGGTGACCTCGGCGGGCTTGAGCACCACCGTGTTACCGGCAGCGAGGGCCGGCGCGAAACCCCAACCGGCGATCGGCATCGGGAAGTTCCACGGCACGATGACGCCGACCACGCCCAGCGGCTCGTGGAAGGTGATGTCGACCCCACCGGCGACCGGGATCTGCCGGCCGAACAGCCGCTCCGGCGCCGCCGAGTAGTAATTCAGCACGTCCCGGACGTTGCCGGCCTCCCAGGTGGCGTTGCCGATGGTGTGCCCGGAATTGGTGACCTCGAGGCGGGCCAGCTCGTCGATGTGTTCCTCGACGACCGCGGCGAACCGGCGCAGCAGCCGGGCCCGATCGCCCGGCGCGACCGCCTTCCACGACGGGAAGGCGGCGTGCGCGGCCTCGATGGCCCGGTCGGTCTCCGCCAGCGAGGCCCGCGGCAGCTCCGTCAAGGGCCGGCCGGTGGCCGGATCGATCAGGCTCGACACGCCGCCCTCTCCGGAGAGGGTGCCGTTGTAGGAAAGAACGTCTGCCGCCAAGTAGGTTCAGAACCTTTCGAATCCGCGCCGCAGTTCCCAGTCGGTCACCGCCGCCTCGAAGGCGGCCAACTCGGTGTCGGCGGCGTGCACGTAGTGATCAACCACATCATCGCCGAAGGCGGCCCGCGCAACCGCCGACCCGTCGAACAGGTCCCTGGCCGCGCGCAGGTTCCGCGGCACCGTCGGCTTGCCCGAGGTGTAGGCGTTGCCGACCTGCTCGTCCTCCAACGGCAACTCGTTCTCGACCCCGTACAGGCCCCCGGCCAGCATCCCGGCGATCGCCAGGTACGGATTGACATCACCGCCGGGCAAGCGGTTCTCCAGCCGCGCGGAGGGGCCGTGGCCGACCAGCCGGACCGAGCAGGTGCGGTTGTCCAGGCCCCACGCCACCGTGGTCGGGGCGAACGAGCCCTCGGCGAACCGCTTGTAGGAGTTGATGTTCGGCGCGTACAGCAGGGTGAACTCGCGCATGGTGGCGAGAATCCCGGCGATGAAATGGTCGTACAGCGGCGTCCGGCCGCCGGCCTTGTCGTCCCAGAAGACGAAGCCGCCGTCCGCGTCGCGCAGCGAGAGATGGATGTGGCAGGAATTGCCCTCGCGCTCGTTGAACTTCGCCATGAACGTCAGCGCCCGGCCGTGCTGCTCGGCGATCTCCTTCGCGGTGTTCTTGTAGACGGCGTGGTTGTCGGCGGTGGTCAGCACCTCGGCGAACCGGAAGGCGATCTCGTGCTGGCCGAAGTTGCACTCGCCCTTGGCCGATTCCACGGTGAGCCCGGCCGCGTACATCGTGTTGCGGATGTCCCGCAGCAGCGGCTCGATCCGGGTGGTGCCCAGGATCGAATAGTCGATGTTGTACTGGTTCGCCGGGGTCAGGCCCTTGTACCCGGCGTCCCAGGCCTCCTCATAGGTGTTGTTGAAGACGATGAATTCCAGCTCGGTGCCGGCGAACGCGGTCAGCCCGGCGGCCGCGGCACGTGCCGTCTGCGCCTTGAGAATCGAGCGCGGTGACTGGTGCACCGGAGCGCCGTCCAGATCGGTCAGATCGGTCTGGATCATCACCGAGCCGGGCAGGTGCGGCAACAGCCGGATGGTGTCCAGGTCGAGCTCGAACATCATGTCGCCGTAACCGGTGTCCCACGACGACATCGCGTACCCGGGGACGGTGTTCATGTCGACGTCCACCGACAGCAGGTAGTTGCAGCCCTCGGTGCCATGGGCGAGCACCTCGTCGGCGAAGAACGCGGCGTGCAGCCGCTTTCCCTGCAGCCGGCCCTGCATGTCGGTGAATGCCACCACCACCGTGTCGATCTCGCCGTCCGCGATCAGCCCGGTCAGCGCATCCACGCTGAGCAGCCGGGGATTTCGGGGGTGCTCGCTCATCGTTCGACCCCGCTCCGCGGCGTCGAGCCGATGCTCGGTGACATTGAGGCGCGCGCAAGCTCACCCGGTGACATTGAGGCGCGCGCAAGCTCACCCGGTGACATTGAGGCGCGCGCAGCACGTGACTCCAGCTCCGGTGACATTGATTCGCTCGCAAGCTCGCTCATCGCACCGGTTCCGCGCGGTCGACGGTACTGATCGGGCCGGTGAACCACTTCTTCACCGACAGGTGCCAGAAGATCCACAGCAGGATCAGCACGCCGCCGACCAGCAGCGGGGTGTAGTTGACGAATTTCCACTCGAATTCGGGGTTCCACGGCACCCCGCCCGGTGAGGTCGGGAACAGCGCGACGATCGAGGTGATGACGATCTCGATCAGCGCCAGCGGGGCCATCCACTTGTAATTCTTCCCGAGGTTCCAGGAGCCGACCTTGAAGGCATCACCCTGCCGCCAGCGCAGGAAGATCGGGATCGCGAACGCGAGATACAGCCCGACGACACCGATCGAGACGACCGCGAAGAAGGCGACCGGGGTCGGCACGTCGGCCCCGTTGATCGGGATCAGCACGGTGACCAGCGCCGGCAGGGTGATCAGCGCGGCGATGACGGCGGACAGGATGACGCCGTTGGCCGGCACCTTGTTCTTGCTCAGCGTGGACCACAGTTTCCAGCCGGGCACCGCGCGGTCGCGGCTGAACGCGAAAAGCATGCGGGACGAACTCGTCATGCAGGCCATCGCGCAGAAGAACTGGCCCGCCGTGGAGATCAGCAGCACGATGCCGACCCAGCCCGAGCTCATGGACTGGGTGAAGATCGTGTAGACGCCGCCGCCGTTGGCCGACACCGCATCCGGGTCCTGCACCGCGAACAGGAACGCCAAGAGCAGCACCCAGCCGCCGATCGCCGAGTAGAAGATGGATCGCCAGATCCCCTTGGCCGCGGCGCCCGCGGCGCTCTTGGTCTCCTCGGAAAGGTGTGCGGAGGCGTCATACCCGGTGATCGTGTACTGGGTGAGGATCGCCGAGATCGGCAACACGAAGAACAACCACCCGGCGCCGCTGGTCTCGCCGTCGAACAGCCCGCTGTTGTTGATCGTCTGGGCGAAGACGTCGGAGAAACTCGCGTGGTGGTCCGGAACCAGGAACAGGATGACGATGACGGCCGCCGCGCCGGCGACGTGCCACCACACCGAGACGTTGTTGATGATCGCCAGCAGATGGCTGGAGAAGATGTTCACCACGGCCGCGATGGCCAGGATGATGACGAACATGATGAAGACCCTGGTCAGGCTGTAGCCGGCGGCCCAACTCTCGCTGATCGTGCTGAGCGTCAGGTCGAGGAACGTTGCGCAGCCGTAGGAGACCGACGCCACGATGGCGATCAGCCCGATCAGGTTCAGCCACCCGGTGTAGTACCCGGCCTTCGGGCCACCGAGTTTGCTGGCCCACCAATAGATTCCGCCGGAGGTGGGGTAGGCCGACACCAGCTCCGACATGCACAGCCCGATGACCAGGATGAACGCGGACACCAGCGGCCAGCCCCAGGCGATCGCCGCCGGACCACCGTTGTTCCAGCCGAGGCCGAACGAGGTGAAGCAGCCGGCCAGGATGGAGATGATCGAAAACGAGATGGCGAAGTTCGAGAAACCGGACCAGGAGCGGTTGAGTTCCTGTTTGTACCCCAGCGACGCCAGGTGTTTTTCGTCGTCACTCATTTCAGGTGTTGTGGTCATGGACGGCCTCCTTATTGTCAGGGGTGGATCAGGTTCGGCGGCCGCTGCCAGCAGGTCCGCCAGGTCCGGTGAGTCGAAGGTGTCGACGGCCCGGTCGTATTTCTCCATCGCCCACGACCAGAAGTCGAAGTCGAGTTCACTGATGTTGTGCTGGATGACACCCCAGAGGGTCCAGCCGTATTGCGACACCAGACCCAGCAGCCTGGCTCTGGCCGTCAGGACGGCTGCTGCGCCGCCCGAAGTAGCTGGACACCAGCAGGTCAAGCTGGTCGGCGGCCAGATTCGACTCACTCCAGATGTTGCCCAACTCGAAGCACGGATCGTTGTTGCCGGAGTACTCGTAGTCGATCAACCACAGGCGGTCACCTTCCGAGATGAAATTCGCGGCGAGCAGGTCGTTGTGGCAGGGCACCGTGGCCGGTGGGTCCCTGCGCAGCACCGTACGGATGCGGTCCAGCTGCGGCATGAATTCGACGTAGCGATCAGGTAACCGGAATCCGGCGTCCACTGCGGTGCGAAGGTATTGGCGCTGTATCGCGAACATGTCGAAGTCGGAGGCGAACCGCGGCCCGGCGTGCAGCCGTCGGCAGGCGTCGGCGACGGCGCGGATCGTGCAATCCTGCCGCAGATCGGCCGGTTCCAGGGTGCGGCCGGTGATCCATTCGATCACCAGGACGCCGACCTCCGGCGCGAAATCCACGACGGCGGGAGCAACACCGGTGCTTGCGGCGGCCACCGAATTGTGGTGTTCCGCGGCCCGGTCGATGGCCAGCAGTGCCGTGGACGGGTCGGACAGGCGGGCGAAATAGGTGTGCCCGCCGGTGTTCACCTTGTAGTTGGCGTTCGTCAGACCGCCCGGGATCGCCTCGATGACCAGGGTTCGGCGCGGCGAACACCGGCACTGCATCCAGCCGCTCGGGGACGGTCATGCCGCGGACGGAAGAGTCCGTCGTCCTCGAGGAGACCACCATGCGGCACCTCCCCAACAGATCACTGCCGATCGAGTAGCTGGGACCGTCGCCGCCCAAGAACTGCGGGCCGCGATGGCGCGATGGTAGGCCAAACAGGTGGTCACGGTCTAGACCGTTCGACGCAGTCGGTGACCGGGAGTATCGGTCTAGACCGTTAGGGTCTGGCCGGATACCGTGACGCGCACGCCCCCGCGATGGAAAGGCTGCCCCGATGACGAGTGTGACTGGGATGGGCCCACAAGGGACTGCGACCGTGCCGGCCAGGGCCCGCATCGTGATCATCGGCGGCGGAGTGGGCGGCGCCAGCATCGCCTACCACCTGGCGAAGCTCGGCGAACGCGACGTCGTGCTGCTGGACCGGGGCGAACTGACCAGCGGCTCGACGTTTCATTCGGCCGGACTGGTCGGGCAGCTGCGTTCCGATCCGACGCTGACCAGGATGAACATGTACTCGGTCGAGCTGTACCGCGAGCTGCAGCGATCGGACGCGCCGCCGAGCTGGGTGGAATCGGGCAGCATCCGGCTGGCGTCCAGCCCGGACCGGCTGGCGGAACTCCGCCGACAGTTGAGCTGGGCCAGGGTGTTCGGGCTGCCGATGCAGGAGATCAGCGCCGCGGAGGCGCAGGCGTTGTTCCCGCCGATGAGCACCAACGGCGTGCTGGGCGCGGTCGTGATGTCCTCCGACGGCCAGGTCGACCCGTCCCAACTGTGCTACTCGCTGGCGGCCGGGGCGCGCGCCGGCGGGGTGAGCATCCTGCAGCACACGAGGGTGCTGGCCATCGCCACCCGGGACGGCCGGGTCACCGGGGTCAGCACGGACCGCGGCGACATCGAGGCCGAGATCGTGGTGAACTGCGGCGGCATCTTCGCCGCCGAGATCGGCCGGATGGCGGGCGTGCGGGTGCCGATCGTGCCGATGTCGCACCAGTACGTCGTCACCGGGCCGCTCGTTCCGGCCCCGGAGATCAACACCCTGCCGAGCCTGCGGGACCCGGACCTGCTGGTCTACTACCGGCAGGAGGGCCAGGGCCTGCTGATGGGCGGGTACGAGCGCAACGCCGCACCGTTCACCGCCGGGGCGTCGACGTTCGACGCGGTGCCGGCGGACTTCAACGCCAAACTGCTGCCGGGCGACTGGGAACGCTTCGTGCAGATCGCCGAGAACGCGGCGATCCGGGTGCCGGCCATGGCCGACCTCGGAATCCGCCGGCTGATCAACGGGCCGGAGGCATTCACCCCGGACAACGAATTCTGCCTGGGTCAGACCGAGGTCGACGGGCTGTTTGTCGCCGCCGGTTTCTGCGCGCACGGCATTGCCGGTGCCGGTGGGGTCGGTCGGCTGATGGCCGAGTGGATCGTCGATGGGGAACCGTCGATGGACGTCGCGCACATGGACATCAACCGGTTCGGCGCGCAGTACCGGTCGCCGTCATTCACCCTCAAACGCACCCTGGAGAACTACCAGACCTACTACGACATCAGGTTTCCGGGCGACGAGCGGGCCGCGGGGCGACCGCTGCGCCGATCCCCGGTCTACGGCTGGCACGAGGCCGCCGGATGCCGCCTTCGGGGAGAAGAGCGGCTGGGAGCGGGTGAACTTCTACCGCAGCAACGAGGCGGCCGGGGACGACTCGTCGCGACCGAACGGCTGGGCCGGGAACAACTTCTCACCGGCGATTGCCGCCGAGCATGAGGCCACCAGGGAGCGGGTGGCGCTGTTCGACGAATCGTCGTTCGCGAAGATCCGGGTGGCCGGGCCGGATTCCGCGCCATTCCTGCAATGGGTGTGCGACAACGACGTCGCCCGCGGCGTCGGACGGGTCACCTACACCCAGATGCTGAACAGCCGCGGCGGCATCGAGGCCGACGTCACCGTCACCCGGGTGGCCCCGTCCGCGTTCTGGCTGGTGACCGGCACGGCGTTCGGTTCCCGCGACGGCGCCTGGTTGCGGCGGCAGGCCAGGGCCGGCAAGTTCGAGGTCGACATCGCGGACATCACCGGTCAGTACGCGTGTTTCGCGCTCTGGGGGCCCGCGGTCCCGGGAGCTGCTGCAGGCTCTGACGCCGGCGGATCTGGGCCACCGGTCGTTCGGTTTCATGACGTCCCAGGAGATCTCGGTGGGCGACGTGCCGGTGCGGGCGCAGCGGGTGACGTTCGTCGGCGAGCTGGGCTGGGAGCTGTACACCTCGGCCGAGTACGGGCTGACGCTCTGGGAAACGCTGTGGCAGGCCGGGTCCGGGCACGGATTGCTGGCCGGCGGCTACCGGGCGATCGAGAGCCTGCGGCTGGAGAAGGGGTACCGGGTGTGGGGCAGCGACATCACCGGCGAGACGGATCCGCTGAGCGCCGGCCTGGACTTCTGCGTGGCCTGGGACAAGCCGGGCGGATTCCTCGGACGCGACGCGCTGGCGAGGATCCGGGACGGCGGCCCGGCCCGGCGGCTGGCCTGCCTGACCCTGGACGATCCCGGCATGGTGGTGCTCGGCGGCGAGCCGGTGCGGGTGGACGGCGCCGTCGTCGGCCGGGTGACGTCCGGCGGCTTCGGCTACACGGTGCGCAAGTCCATCGCCTACGGCTACCTGCCGGTGGACCACGCGGCGATCGGGACCGAGGTCGCGGTGGACATCTTCGGCGAGTGGGTGCCCGGCCGGGTTGCCCGGGACCAGTTGCACGACCCCCGCGGGGACAGCATCCGCAGCTGAGAGGGTTACCGCTGCCGGACGGCGTACGTCAGGTGGGTCACCCGCTGCGTCGGGTCCGAGCTGACCTGCTCCAGGGCCACCCGGCCCGCGTCCACGCCCTGGAACAGGGCGATCCCGGAGCCGAACAGCACGGGCGAGAGCGCGATGGTGAACTCGTCGATCAGGCCGGCGTTCACGTACTCCAGGATCGTCGTGCCGCCGCCCGCGATGCGGACGTCCCGGTCGCCGGCGGCCTTGCGGGCCTGGTCGAGCGCGGTCTCGAGCCCGGCGTTGACGAAGTGGAAGGTGGTCCCACCCGGCCTGGTCCAGGGGTCACGCTTCTCGTGCGTGACGACGAAGACCGGCGTGTGGAACGGCGCATTCTCCGGCCACATCCGCTCGCCGGCGTCGAACATGCGCTTGCCCATGACGCTCGCGCCGGTGCGTTCGAACGTCTCCCGCACGATGTCGTTGTCGCGCCCTTCCTCGCCGCCCTCGCCGAGCGTCAGGTTCTCCCGGAAGAACCGCGTCGGGAAGATCCACTGCTGCAGTTCCATCCACTGCTGCCCCATTAACTCCTCGCTGGACTCGGGCGCGATGAACCCGTCCAGCGACATCGAGACGCTGAAGAACACCTTGCCGGCCATCAGTGCGTGGCTCCTTTCCGAACGATGTCGATGACGTAGGCGGCCAGGTTGTCCAGGGTTTGCCGGCCACCCTCGATCGCGTGGTAGTGCTCGACCGCCTCGTCGCGCAGTTCCTTGGTGGGGAACACCGTGCGCATCTCGATCCGGGTCGCCGCCCCGTCGGACGCGAAGGTGATGGCCGACTCGAAGGCATTCGGGTCGCCGCGGGACTCACCGTGCAGCAACGCGATCCGCTCCGGCGGGGCGATCTCGGTCCAGGTGATCCACTCCTGGTAGTCCGTCCCGTCCGGTCCGTGCAGGACGAAGTCCCACTCCCCGCCGACGCGGAACTCGAACGCCCGCGTGGTGGTGGTGAAACCTTCCGGTCCCCACCACCGGGATAGGTGCCGCACCTGCGTGAACGCCTCGAACACCAGCTCCCGCGGGGCATTGATGACCCGGGAGACCACGATCTCGCGCTCGGCCGTCGCGGACAGCGCCGGCGCCCCTGGTCCCGTCGTGCTCATTCGCTGCTTCTCCTGTCTGCCCGCTTGAGGCCCTGCACGTACTCGTCCAGCCGGTCGAAGCTCTCGTTCCAGAACCGCTCGAACCCACCGGTCCACTCGTGAACCGGTCGGAGCCCCCGGGCGTCAAGGCCGTACAGGCGTTGCTTGCCTGCCCTGCGGTCCCGCACCAGCCCGACCTCCCGGAGCACCCGCAGGTGTTTGGACGCCCCCGGCTGGGTCATCCCCAGCTCCTGAGCCAGCTCGTTCACCGACCCCTCACCCGCCCGGAGCAGCAGCAGGATGTCCCGGCGCTGCTGCTCGGCGATCGCGTTGAAGACGTCGGACGTCGTCGCTGCTCGTGCCATGGCCCGATCATATTCCGATATCGGCATACGTCAACCCGGAAGGAGCCGGCGGGTCGGGCAGTGCGATATCTAGACCCTGGCGCCCGGGTCCGCGGTCCACGTACTCCGCACCGAGATCCGGATCCGGTCGGGCCGGAACAGGTCGGTGGCGTATTCCACGGCCAGTCCGGCCGCGGTGTGCGCCGTCCGCTCGATGCGCATCACGGCCACGCCCGGCTCGATCCCGAGCTGCTGCGCCTGCTCGGCGGTGACGCGTGGCCGGTTCCAGGTACTCGACGGCGGTGTGCGGCCGCTGCCGGTAGTGCCTGGTCAGCAGCCGGTACAGGGACCCGGTCAGCCGCTGGCTCGAGCAGATCCGGGAACACCTGGGCCGGGAACCAGGAATGCTCCAGCGCCAGCGGCACCTTCTCGGCCAGCCGGATCCGGACGATCTCGTGCACCGGCGCCTGGCGCTGCACGGCCAGCGCCGCGGCGACCTGCCGGGTGGCCGGCACCGTCCTGGCCTCGACGACCCGCGCCCTCGCCTTGATGTCGGCGCGGCGGAGCTGTTCGGTGAACCCGGTCAGACCCGTCAGGTCGCAGTCGATGGTCGGTTCGACGATGAAGGTGCCACCCGACCGGCCCGGAATGCGCTCCAGCAGCCCCTTGGTGGCCAATCCGGCGAGGGCCTGCCGCAGCGTCATCCGGCTGACCCCGAAGAACCTGGCCACGTCGGATTCCGGCGGAAGCTTGTCGCCGGGGCCGAGCTCGTCCGCCCGGAGCGCGTCGATGAACCAGCGCTCGATCTGCTGATGGGCCGCGGTCCCGGGCTGCCTGACGATTCCCGAAGATCCCTGGAACAGGCCACCGTCCCGCGGCATCGGCGGGCGAATTCGTGACACGGACCCGGTCACGTGCACCTCCGTCGGGCGTCGTCGGTGGCCCCAACCTACCGCGGTGCCAAGGCCGCACTCCGTGGTTCTTGGCCCATCCATGGTGCGGAAAGGACACCTGCCGGTAACGTCCGCTCGTTACGCTGCGGCGCCCCGGCCCGTTGATGGTCCGGGAGCCGGCTGACGGGAGTCAGTAACAGGAGTCGGCAACAGAACGGAGGTCGCCCGGTGTCCGCCGAAACCGCCGTCGACAAGGTCCGCACCGACGCCGGTCCGGCCGGCCATGTGATCGTCTGCGGGCTGCGCGGCATCGGTCTGCGGATCGTCGAGCAGCTGCACCGCTCCGGTGTGTCGGTCACCGTGCTGGAGGAGTACGCCGACCAGACCCAACTGGCGGTCGCCGTCGGCTGGGGTGTCACCACGGTCGCCCCGTTCGGAAGTTCGGCGCAGACGCTGACGGTGGCCGGCATCTTCGAGGCGCAGGGCGGTGCTCTGCGTCGTCGACGACGACCTGGCCAATCTCGAGATCGCCTTGGTGGCAAGGGAAATGCGGCCCGACGTGCGGGTCGTCACGCAGTTGGGCAATCAGGCGATCGGTCGCGCGATGTCCGACGGCAACGGTCCGGGCGCCGTGCTGGACGTGGCCGGGTTGGCCGCGCCGGCGATCGTCGAGGCGTGCCTGAGCCGGCGCATCCACGAGGTCCCGGTCGGCGCCGAGACCTTCCTGGTCGCGACGCTGCCGGTGGAGTGCCGCGTCCACGCCTGCGTGGGTTGTACGGCGACCTGGTGCCGATCGCGGTGGTCCGGCCGGCAGACACCGATGGCGGCAACCCGCTGGTGGTGGACTGCCCGGGCCGGGACTTCCAGGTCGAACCGGGGGACATCGCCGCCATGCTCGGCACGGCCGAGGACTTCGCGCGCTACCGGATCAACCTCGAGCCGCTGACGGACGAGCCGGTGGAGCAGCCCCGCCGGTCCTACCTGTCGAGGCTGACGGCCGTCCTGGCCGGCGTGCTGCGAGGATTTCGATCCCGGGTTCTACCGGGCCGGCGTGGTCATCCTCTGCCTCGTGTCGATCTCGACCGTGCTGCTCTGGATGACCTACAAGAAGCCGGGCATGAGCCTGCTGGACGCGCTGTACTTCAGCACGGAGACCGTGGCCACCGTCGGCTACGGGGACTTCAACTTCATCGACCAGTCGCCGTTGCTGCGGATGTGGGCGATCTTCCTGATGATCGCCGGGATCACCACCATCGCCATGCTGATGGCGTTCCTGTCCGACATGTTGATCAGCCGCCGGTTGAACCACTCCATCGGCCGCCGCCGGGTGCGCGGCATGTCCGGGCACGTCGTGGTGATCGGTCTCGGTTCGTTCGGGATCCGGGTGGCCGCCGCGCTGGTCGATGCCGGCCAGCAGGTGGTGGTGATCGAGCCGGACCAGGGCAACCGATTCCTGTCCGAGGCGCAGGAGCTGGGCGTGCCGGTGATCTTCGGCGACGCGACCCTGCGGCCGACCCTGGACGCCGCCCGGGTGGCCGACTCGTCCGCCGTCGCGGTGATGACCAGCAACGACATGGTGAACATCGAGACGGCCATCGCCGTCCGGGACCTGTTCGGCGGGCACTGGGGCGAGCGCACCGGGGCCCCGGTGGTGACCCGGGTCTTCGACCGGGCCCTGGGTCGGACCGTCGCCAGGCGGTTCGGGTTCGAGAACGTGCAGTCGACCGAGGAACTGACCGCGCCCTGGTTCGTCGGAGCCGCGCTCGGCCTCGACGTGCTGGGCTCGTTCTCGGTGGGCGGCCAGACGTTCATGGTGAGCCGGCTGACCGTCGAACCGGGCAGCGGACTGGCCGGGCTGGCGATGAACGAGCTCTCCGCGAACACCAGGGTGGTGGCGCTCACCCGGCATTCGACCGGAATCATGGAGCACCCGCTGCGCCGCGAGACCCGATTCGAGGCCGGCGACCTGGCCTACCTGGTCGGGCCCTACGAGGAACTGCTGGGGGTGCTCCGCCGGGCGCGGGTGCACTGACTCCTTACTCAGGGCACGTAGTCCTCGATGCCGGGCGCCGCCTGCAGCCAGGTGAGCGGACGCAGGCCTGCGGGCGCGCTCGGATCGGCGGTGGACATCGCCGATACCCGGGTGGCGGGCAGCCCCGACTGCACCGGCTGCGCCGGATCGCTCTGCCCGAACAGCGAATCGACGGACGCCGGCCCGACGGTGGTCGCGGCCGCTTCGACGGCCCGGCGGGTCAACGAGCGATCGGCGCAGGCCTGGGTGAGCAGCCGGGCCCAGCTGAGCCCGGTGGCGTACCCGTCGAACAGCCGGGCGCCCGGAGTCGACTGCCCGGCGGCCGCGGCTCGGGACGCAACCGCCACGGCGGCGGGATAGTCGCTGCCGTAGGCGGGCGCCGCCGTGCTGACCAGCACCCGGCCCGCCGCCGCCGCGGCGAGCGCGTCCGCGGACCAGTTCGCCGGGTCGTACCCGTCGATCAAGGTGAGGATGGCGACCTTCGCCGGGGCGGCCAGCGCCGAGCCGTTCGGTGTCCCCTGAATCGGTCAACGCGAGCACGGCCGTCGCCGCGCCCCAATCGGCGGGCGCGGCGTCCGGATCGGATTCGCGCACATCCAGGACGACGCCCCGTTCCTTCGCCCACCAGCGGGCGCCGCGCAGCGCGTTGTCGGCCGAGGCGGACCCGTCGGTCAGCACCCCGACGCGTCCGCCCTGTTCGAGCCGCCCGGATTGCAGGAGGTAATCAAGGCCGTTGATGGCCAGGATGTCGTCGGTCGGTCCGACGACGATCGGCCGGCCGGGGCCGAGCTGCTCCGATGTACCGGTCGACGTCAGCGTCGGGATCTGATCGGCCGCGATGCCGGTGTTCAGCGCCGCGGCCTCGGCGTGCGAGGGCAGGGTGATCAGGCCAATTGCATCCCGCCCGACAGCGCCATAGGCCTCGAGCACGTCGGTAGGCACTGCATCGACCCCGGTCGTGACCAGCTGTACGGTTCGGCCGCACAGCCCGCCGGAGGTGTTGACGGCCTGTTGCCACAGCTCGACCCCATCGCTGAATCCGCGATCGCGGGCGGAGTCGACCAGCAGGCCGAGGGTGATCGCCGCGTCGCTCACCCCCGGCCCCGTGATCAGACCGTCGGGGGTGACCGGGGTAATGGATTCCGCGGTGTGCGGCGGGGGTCGTGGTCACGGCGGCGGCCGTGGGTGAGGGCCGGTCCAGCGTGGAGTCACACGCGGAGGTCAGGCAGGCGAGCACCACGCCGGCGATCAACAGCCGTACGGCTCGCTGACCGCTCGACACCGTCAACTGCGGGGGCGCGGCGGGCACCGCCCCACCTTGCCATGAGCGCAGGTGCCGAAGTTGTCCACATCTTCGCCCAGGACCACCACACGCGACGCGAGCGGTGCAAGCTGCAGGTTCAGCGGCCGTCGATTCCTTGTCACTCTCTGTCGCGACCGTGCCACCTCGGAGCCACGATCGCGACAATCGATCATGAAAACCCGAACGGCCGCATGAAATAAGAGGCATATGCCGTCATTTCGTAGCTCACCGTGTCTGCGAGAGCCCGAATGGATGGCATCATGGCAGTGACGAATGCGGTGCCGCCGGGCTTGTCTTGACATGCGCCAGACGAGGCCCGATGCACGACTGAGTATCAGAGTCAGGCCAAGCCGGGCAACGGGAAGCCAGGGAGGGCGGACGGTGGATGCAGAAGCGCGTCCCCGGCGCCGGCTCCGCCCCTGGCCCGAGGGTTTTCGCTGGCGCGCTCCGCTGGCCATCGGCTGCGCCATCGCCGGGGTGGCCGCCCTGGTCGTCGCCTGGCAGCAACCCGGATTTCCGGAGGTGCCGCCGCAGTCGATCGACAACTCGGTGTGGGTGGTCAACGCCGGCAAGGATCAGGTCGGCCGGATCAACACGGGCATCGGCGAGCTGGATTCCGCCGCGCCGGTCCGGCAGGGTTCCGAGGTGCTGCAGGACCCGATGGGCCAGGCCGCCGATGTGGTGCTGGTGGCCGATCAGGACAAGCACGAATTGCAGGTCCTTGATCCGACGACGGTGACCATGGGCACCCGGGTGTCGATCCCCGACGACGCCGCCATCGCGCTGTGGGGCGGCACCCTGGCGGTCGCGGACCGGTCCGACGGCCGGCTCTGGGTGGGCCGCAGTGACGGCGTCGAATCGGTCGACGCACGACTGGTCACCCCGGTGGCCACGGTCGGGGCGCTCCCGGTCGTCGCGGTGTCGACGCGGGGCACCGTGGTCGCCACGGCGGCGGGGGCCACCTCGGTGCTGCGGGTTGCGCCTGGCGCCGAACCGACCAGCACCCCCTTCGCCGACGGCCCGCTGTCTCTCGGCGGAAACACCACCGGCGCGTCATCGGCGGCGGCCGCCGCCGGACATCCAGATCACCACCGTGGGCGAGACGCCGGTGGTGCTCGACCGGGCCGACTCGTCGCTGCGGGTCGGTGACCGGCGGATTGGTGCTGCCGGCGCTGCCGGGGGCCGTGCTGCAGCAGAGCGGCCCGGCCGCGGCCGGAGTGCTGATCGCAACCACCAGCGGCCTGGTCGATGTCGACCTCGACAACGGCGCGGTGACGACTCTCGTGCAGGCCGACGGCGTGCCGGTGGCCCCCGTGGTGAACGGCGACTGCCGGTTCGGCGCGTGGCTCCCGTCCCCGACGCTCCCTTCCGCAACTCTTCCTGCTGCGACACAGCCGAAGCTGCAGGCCGTCGCGGCCTGCGGTGACGCCGCGCCGGTACTCACCGAGCTGGCCGGATCCACGCCCGCGGCGACGCTTGGCTTTCCGGCAGCGCGGCGCCGTCGTGGTGCTCGGCGACAACACCTCCGGCCGCTCCTGGATCGCCACCGCCAACTACCGGGTGGTCGACAACTGGGACGGATGTCGCACCCGCCAAGCAGGCGGACGACCCCAAAGACGCCAACGTCAGCCAGGTCAGCCCCAACGACCTTCCCCCGGTGCCGCCGGACTGCACGGATGTCCCCCCGACGGGTCACGCCGCAGGCGGCCGACGATGTGTTGTTCGGCGTGCGGGCCGGCCGGGCCACGGTGCTCCGGGTGCTCGACAACGACCCGAGCGTGAACTGCACGTCGGTCGTCATCGACAGTGTCTCGGCACTGCCGCCGGAGGTGGGCACGGTGGCCATCGTCGGCGGCGGCAGCGCGATCCAGGTGACCGTCCCGGAGGCGTCGGCGCCCGGGCCACTCCCGCCGATCGACGTACCAGGTTGGCAACGGCCGGGGCGGCGAGACGAGCGCGAGTGTGCAGGTCACGGTGCGTGCGCCGGCGGACACCCAAGAACCGAAACCGGTGCGGCGGTCCGCGGTGACCACCGAGGTCAACGGCACCGTCTCCTACAACGTGCTGGACGACTACTACTCACCGACCGGGGACGACCTGTACCTGCGTGTCCGCGACCGCCGACACCGCCGACGAGGTGTCCTTCCGGCCCGACGGCACCATCACCTATCGCAACACCGGCGGCGGCGTCGGCGGCGAAGGCCGGGTGACCTTCCTGATCACCGACGGCGTCGAACAGGTCAGCGGAACCCTGACCGTCAGCATCGCGCCGCCGCACTCGACGACGCCGGTCGGTCTACCCCGTGTACACCCGCGCCGTGATCGGCTCCGCCGCGCACGCCGACCCGGCGCGCAGCGTGGTCAGCGCGTCCGCCGACCCGGTGCAGATCAGCACCGTGCAGCCCGAGTCGGACAGCACGGCCGCGACCGCCGCGCTGGACCCGCAGACCGGCTCCGTGACGGTCACCGCGACCAGCCCGGGCACCTACTACTTCACCTTCGAGGCATCCACCGGCGGGCGAGCCGTCACCGGCGTGCTGCGGGCCGACTTCGTGGAACCGGACGACACCTCCCGGTCGGTGGTGCCGATGGCCGACGTCGCCTACCTGGCGCCCGGCGGGCAGGCCGTCATCGACCCGCTGGCGAACGACACCGACCCGGACGGCCAGGGACTGGCGGTGCGCGAGGTCGACGTGCCACCCGGCGCTCCGCGTGATGGCGGCCGTGCTGGACCTGCACCTGGTGCGGGTCTCGGCCGCGCGTGCGCCGTCCAGCACGGTCGTCTTCAACTACAGCGTGTTCGACGGCGCCAGCACCCAGGTCGGTCAGATCCGGGTCGTGCCGGTGCCGGCTCCCGAGCGCATCCCGCCCCCGCTGGCGTCGCCGATCACCGCGACGGTCCGCGCCGGCGACGCGGTCACCATCCCGGTGTCCCGGTACGCCAGCAGTCAGGACGGCTCGCCGGTGACGGCCGACCTGGATCCCGCGCAGCTGGCCGGGCTGCCCGGCCGGGCGTTCTCCACCGGCGACACCATCCGCTACCTGGCGCCGCCCGACGCCCAGCCGGGACCGGTGAGCTTCAGCTACACCGCCGTCGCCGACTCGAGCACGCCGCTGCAACCGGCCCAGGCGGTCAGCACGGTCACCATCACCGTCATTGCCGCCGATGACGGCCGGAACGCCGCACCGAACCCGCCGAACCCGACGATCGCCCGGGTCTTCGCCGGAGCGCTACCGACCACCATCTCGCTGCCGCTGGCCGGCGTCGACCCGGACGGCGACTGGGTGGTCCTGCAGTCGATCGAACAGCCGGAGTCGCCGCTCGGCCTGATCACCATCTCCGGCCCGGACACCCTGTCCTACCAGGCCTTCGGCGCGCCGGGGGTGGACCGGATCCGCTATCAGGCCAGCGATCCGAACGGGCAGAGCGTCATCGGCGAGCTGACCGTGCTGGTCGTCGCCCCGGCGGACTCGGTGCGCCCCCCGGTGGCGCCGGACCTGTCGGTCTCGGTGCGGCCGGGAGGCAGCATCCGGATCGACCCGCTCTCGGTGGTGGTCGATCCGGGCGGTCAACTGGTGATGCTCGACACCCCTGCCTTCACCGCGACGCCCGACCTGCAGGTGCAGGTGGACGACAAGAGCCTGATCGTGACGGCACCCCAGGCGAGCACCGTGGCGAGCCTGCGGTACGCCGTGAACAACGCCAAGGGACTGACGGCGTCCGGGTCCGTCCGGGTGACCGTCTCGTCGGACGCCAGGACGCCGGCGCCGGTCGCCAAGGACGTCTTCGTCAAACCCGCGGACCTGGCCGCGAACAATCGAACGGTCGATGTCGACGTGTCGGGGTCCATCACCAACCGCAGCGGCCGACGGGATCAACTCACGGTCGCGGTGGACCCGCTGTCCGCGGCCCAGGCAACGATGACCGGCCCGCAGACCATCCGGGTGACGGTCGCTCCGGTCCGGCAGATCGTTGCCTACCAGGTCAGCGACACCTTCGGCGGCACGGTCAGCGCCTTCATCGTGGTTCCACCGCAACAGCAGTTGGTCGGTCCGCAGGTGATCGCCGGATCCGGACCGATCCGGGTCAACGCCGGTGACAGCGTCGACGTGCGGATCGCCACCTTCGTCACGGTGGGCGGCGGCGGCGAGCCCGTCATCGCCGAATCCCCCGACCTGCGCGCCACCCAGGTCACCGCCGTGCGGACCTCGGCCGGCACCCTGAGGCTGTCCGCGCCGTCTAGCGCGGGCGGCCCGGCCGCGCTGTACGTGCCGATCGACGACGGCGCGGGCGGGGTGGTGGTGCTGACCCTGCCGGTCCAGATCGAGCCGCGACTGCTGCCGCCGCCCCGGCTGGACTCCACCGACCTGCAGATCGAGGCCGGCTCCGCCGGATCGGTCGACCTGGCGGCGCTCACCACCACCTTCGACGACAAGCAGCGGGAGTCGCTGACCTACGCGGCGGGCGCCGGTCCGTCCGGCATCCAGTCCGCCCAGGACGGCAGCGTGCTCACCGTCACCGCCGCGCCCGATGTGCCGAGAGGCACCCAGTTCAGGTTGCCGATCCAGGTGGTCGACGGCGACGGGCGGGACGCCAAGGCGGTCCTGACGGTCACCGTCACCGGGTCGCAGAAGCCGCTCCCGACGGTCGTCGACCAACCCGTCACCCAGGGCCGGGCCGGTGTCGAGGTCGCCGCCGACATGCTGACCGGCAGCATCGACCCGATCGGTCTCGGGCTCACGGTGTCCGCGATCGCCGTGACGCAGGGCCAGGCCGGAATCTCGGCCGGGCCGGCGCTCAGCGGATCGACGGTCCGGCTGACCCCGGCCGTCGGCTTCGTCGGCGACATCGTGGTGGCCGCAACCATCACCGACGGCACGCAGGATCCCGAACGGGCGGTGACGGCCAACCTGCGGGTGTCGATCCAGGACCGGCCGTCGGCGCCCGGCGTGCCCGCCCTGGTCGACGGCACGCTCACCGCGCGCAGCGTGCAGCTGGCCTGGGCGCCGGCCGACGCCAACGGGGCACCGGTCGACGCCTACACGGTGACCGGCGGCGGCGTCCAACAGGACTGCCCCGGCTCCGCGACCTCCTGCCTGATCACCGGACTCACCCCCGGCCAGCCGTACATCTTCGTGGTCACCGCCCGGAACGCGGTCGGCGAGTCCGGTGCCGTCCGCGCCCGTCGGCGCCGATCGTGCCGGACGCGGCGCCGCCGGCTCCCGCGGCGCCGCTCGCGCAATACGTCTGCGCGGGGCCAACTCTCGGTGACCTGGGCCGTGCCGACCGGCGACTTCACCCCGGTCACCGGGGTCAGCGTGCAGATCCTGAGCGGCGATTCGGTGGTCGAGGTGCGGGACAACGTCGAGCAGCCCACTGGTCCTCACCGGCCTCGACTCCGGCGCCGCCTACCGGTTCCAGGTGCGCGCCACCAACCAGGAGGGCAGCAGCGACTGGTCGCCGGCCAGCGACGCGATCACCCCGTCCGGTACCCCGAGCGCACCGTCGGACGTCGCCAGTTCCTTCGTCTACGACGCCGACCGGCGGGGGATCGCGATCACCTGGACGCCGCCGGCGGACACCGGCGGCGAGCCGGTGCTGGGCTACCGGGTGACCCTCAGCACCGGGGAGACCTTCACCGGCGGCGGTGACTTCCTCTCCCAGTTCGTCCCGCTGACATCGGACACGCCGGTGTCGGCCTCGGTGGTCGCGTCGAACAGCCGCGGCGACGGCCCGGCCGCGGTCGGCCCGCACCGTGTCGCCGTTCAGCAGGCCGTCGGCCGTCACCGGGCTCGCCCTGGCGGCCTCCGACGGCGCGCTGCAGGCGAGGTGGAATCCGGCCGCATCCTCCGGCCGCCCCATCGATCACTACGAGTACCGGGTGGACGGCGGCTCCTGGACGCCCGCCGGGCCGGCGAGACCAGCGCGACCATCGGCTCGCTGGCGAACGGGCAGACGTACACCGTCGAGGTCAGGGCCTGCAACGCCGAGACGTCGTTCCCCGAGGACGTCCGCTGCGGGCCGGCCGGCGACGGCGCCACCGGCCGGCCGTTCGGTGCCCTGCCGCAGCCGACCGTGTCCGCCGAGCTGAACCAGCCATTCGGCCAGTCGGTGACCGTCACCTGGTCGTTCCCGGACGGCAACGGCCGCGACGTGGTCGGCCACACCGTGCAGATCTCCGGTGCGGTGACGGCAGAGCCCGGACCCGGCGGACGGCACCTGGACCAAGGACATCGGTTTCGGCTCGTCTGTCACGATCACGGTTCGGTACTGCGTGAGCGGGCCCGACGAATGCGCCGAAGCCAGCATCCGCAGCCCCACCACCGCCAGCCCGGTCTCGCTGGCCACCGTCGCCCTCGGCCCGTTGGACGGCACCTGCGGGGTGGACCAGCCCTACGCGGGCGCCTGGCGCACCGAGGCCGACTGCGCCCGCGGCGACCTGGATCACCGCACCCGACCCGATCGACGTGCTGTGCCGGGCGACCGGGCCGAGCTACCCGGAGTCACCGTCGGCTGCCCCGCCGACGACCCCACCCGCCAGCACCCCGCCCGCGTCCAGCCCGCCGCCGTCAGCACCGCCGTCGGCCACGCCGCCGGTCGCCCAGTCGACCAGGTGGTACCTGGCGACCGACCAGAAGTGGTACCGCGCCACCGCCATCGCGCCGCCCGGCCGTGCGACCATTCCCACCTGCGAATAAAGGACGACCAGTGCAGACCTTGGAAGGAACCGGAGTGCCGGTCCTGGAGCCGACGGAGGCCGCCGCGTTCGCCGACCTCTTCACGGCGGTGACCGATGCGATCGGCCGGGCGCTGGTCGGCAAGCCGGACGCGATCCGGCTGTCGTTGATCTGCCTGCTCTCCGAGGGCCACCTGCTGCTCGAGGACGTCCCCGGCACCGGCAAGACGACGCTGGCCAAGGCGCTGGCCGCGACCATCCACGGCAGCACATCGCGGATCCAGTTCACCCCCGATCTGCTGCCGTCCGACGTCACCGGAGTGACCATCTTCGATCAGTCGGTCGGTGCCTTCGAGTTCCACCCGGGTCCGATCTTCGCGTCCATCGTGCTGGCCGACGAGATCAATCGGGCGTCGCCGAAGACCCAGTCGGCGCTGCTGGAGGTGATGGAGGAATCGGCGGTGACCGTCGACGGCGTCACCCGCCCGGTCGGCGCGCCGTTCATGGTGATCGGCACGCAGAACCCGATCGAGCAGGCGGGCACGTACCGGCTGCCGGAGGCGCAACTGGACCGGTTCCTGCTGAAGACCGGCATCGGCCACCCGGACACCGACGCGGCGCTGGCCATCCTGTCGGCGGTCGGCACCAGGGCCGGCCGGGTCCAGGTCGAACCGATGCTCAGTTCGGCCGCGGTGGGCGATGCTCGTCGAACAGGCATCCAGGGTCTACGTCGACCCGTCGATCCTGCGGTACATCACGGCGATCGTCGAGGCCACCCGGACCGCGTCCGGCGTCGGGCTGGGGGTGTCGCAGCGCGGCGCGATCGGGCTGCTGCGCACCGGCAAGACCCTGGCGGCCTCCCGCGGGCGGCATTTCGTGCTGCCCGACGACATCAAGGCGCTGGCCGAACCCGTGCTGGCGCACCGCATCTCGATCCAGCCGGAGGCGGAGTTCAACGGGCTGACGGCCGCCGCGGTGGTGGCCGAGGTGCTGCGTGAGGTGCCCCCGCCGCGGAGCACGACCTGATGACGGCGCAGCTCACCGATCACCCGCCGGCCGAGCCGGACCCGGTGCCGCCCGGCCGGCCCGATCCGGAACCGGCAGACCTCGCCGCGTCCGCCCATTCCAGGACCGGCTGGCGCGCGGTGACCACCCGCGGCCGGCTGACCGTGGTGGTGGCGGCGGTCGCGGCGGTGCTCGGCGCGGTGACCGGGTGGCGCGAATGGACCGGCATCGCGGCGGCCCTGGCCGTGTTGCTGGTGGCCGCCGTGCTGATGGCACTGGGCCGGTCGTCCGCGGCCGTTGAGTTGGAACTGCCGCGCAGCAGATTCGTGGTCGGTGAGCGGGGCGCCGCGACCGTGCAGGTGCGGAACGTCTCCACCCGCCGGATGCTGGCC
The DNA here is from genome assembly GCA_963695045.1 of uncultured Actinomycetota bacterium. GTDB lineage: Bacteria > Actinomycetota > Actinomycetes > Mycobacteriales > Nakamurellaceae > Nakamurella. The sequence continues at coordinate 559,337 of CAVOFW010000006.1, read as the reverse complement.
ACTGCGGATGGAACTGGAGGTGGCCGGCGAACCGCTCACCGTTCCGGTGCCGGCGCTGCGTGGCGGCGGGGCGCATGTGGTCACCATCGCGCTGCCCACCGACCGGCGGGCCGTGATCGAGATCGGACCGCTGCGGGCCGTCCGCGGCGACGTCTTCGGGTTGATCCGTCGGGTCGTGCAGTGGCCGGTCAGCCGGGAGGTGTTCGTTCATCCCCGGACGGTGCGGCCGACCAGTTCGCTGCCCGGATTCGTGCGGGACCTGGACGGCGAGGAGTCGACCAAGCGCACGGCCAGCGACCTGTCGTTCCACACCCTGCGGGAATACGTGCCGGGTGACGACCGCCGGTTCATCCACTGGAAGTCGACGGCCCGCAACGGGACCCTGCAGGTCAAGGAGTTCCTGCAGACGCACCGTTCGCTGGTCGCGGTGGTGCTGTCCGGCCGCAGCGCGGACTATCACTGGCCAGGCCGAGGACCACCAGAAGCTGCGCAGCGCGGACGACGAATTCGAGATCGCCGTGAGCTGCGCGGCCTCGATCGTCGCCGAGCTGGTCCGGCAGCGGCGAGAGGTGGTCACCTCCGCGGCCGGCCGGGTCATCGGCGCGGCGACCGCCGACGCCGTGCTCGACCAGTTCAGCGCGGTCGACGCCACCGGGCAGTCGCCGGACCTGATCTTCCAGGCAAGATCCTGCGCGCAGCGGTACCCGCGCGCCTCGTTGATGGTGCTGGTGTTCGGCTCCGCGGTGACGTCCGCGCAGGTGCGGGCGGCGGTCCGGACCTGCCCGCCCGGGGCCAGCGTGCTGGCGGTCCGGGCCAGGTCGGAGTCGTCGCCGCACCCCGCCCGGCTGACCGGGTCCGGGGTGTACAGCGTGCTGACGGTGGCCGACGTCGACGGGTTGCCGAGCGCGCTGCGGGCGGCGCAGGATGAGCGAGCGCGCGAGCGAATCGAGGCGCGCCGATGAGTGAGCGTGCGAACGAATCAATGTCACCGATCATCGGCTCGACGCCGCGGAGCGGGGTCGAACGATGAGCGGCCGGGTCCGCGGTCCCGGCCGCGCCCGCGTCGTCGACAACGGGGTTGCGCCGTGGTGGCCGGCGGCCGACGTGGCCATTCTCGGCGCGATGCTGACGGCCGGCTCGTTGCTGCTGGTGTCCACCTACGGCGGCGTCGCGCCGGTCGTCGCCACGGCGCTGGGTGCGTCGATCTCGGTGGCCGCCCTCGTGGTGGTGCATCGGCTCCGGTTGCCCGGCTGGGTGGCCGTCCCGGTGATCGCGGCGGGTGTGGTGTTGCTCGGGTCCCTGCTGGTCGCCCCGCGGCTGCGTGTTGTCGGATTCCTGCCGTCGGTGACCGGCATGGCGCGAGTGCTCCGCGGCACGGTGGACGGCTGGCGCGAGCTGCTGACGGTGGCCACGCCGACCGGGGTGACCGGCGCGCTGCTGGTGCCGCCGTTGATCGTCGGGTCGGTCGGAGTCGCGATCGCCGGGGCGCTTGCGACGACCCGCCGACCGGCGCTGGCGCTGCTGGTGCCGGCGGCGTCGCTGATGCTGTTCGCGCTGCTGGGCGGCGGGGCGGCGGAGCCGCTCACGGTCGCCGTCGTGGTGGCCGGGTATGTGACGGCCGGGGTGAGCTGGGCGGTCTGGGTGGGGACCCGGACCAGGCGGCGGACGGTGGCCCGCGCCGCCGACGGGAATGCGGCCGGCCATCGCGGCTCCGCTCGTTCGGCCGAGTCGGTGACCAGGCAGGCGCTGGCCGTTCGCCGGGCCGGGATCTCGGCGGCCGTGCTGGCGGTCGCGGTGCTGGTCGGCGTGGTGACGGCCGGTGCAGCCACGCCGGACCGGACCGCGCTGCGCGAGATCATCGAGCTACCGGCTGACCCGGCCACCTTCGTCAGCCCGCTCAGCACGTTCCGCACCTACACGAAGGACCAGGCCGACGCGGTCCAGCTGACGGTCAGCGGGCTGCCGGCGGGCGCGCGGCTGCGGCTGGCCGCCCTGGACGCCTACGACGGCCGGCAGTTCACCCTGAGCAACAGCGAGGGCCCGTTCGTCCGGATCGGCCGGGAGCGCCCCGGCACCGGCATCGGCGACTCGGCGACCGTCAGGGTCGAGCTGGAGAACTACACCGGACAATTCCTGCCGCTCCCGGGTTCCGATCGAGCGACTGGACTTCACCGGACCGCGCACCACGGCGAACACCGAGGACCTGCGGTACTCCGAGGCGGCCGCAACCGGCCTGAAGCCCGGCGGTTGGCAGCAGGGTGATCGGTACATCGTCACCGCCGCCGTGCCGCCGCAGCCGACGGCGGAGCAGCTCGCCGCGGCGCGACCGCTGGCCGCACCCTTCCCGACCACCGTCGCGCTGCCCGACCTGCTGCGCTCCACCGCCAACAAATACATCGGTCGAGGCCTCCGGGGCGGCCGCGCAGGTGGAGGCGATCCGGGCGGGGCTGGCCAAGGCCGGCATTCTCAGCCACGGGACGGCGGTCGACCGTTCGAAGGGGTTGTCGCCCGCCGGGCACGGCCTCGACCGGCTGACCGCGATGGTCACCGGGCAGATGATCGGCGACCAGGAGCAGTACGCCGCGCTGATGGCGCTGATGGTGCGGTCCGTTGGATTGCCGGCCAGGGTGGTGGTCGGATTCGTGCCGCCTGCCGAGTCGACCGCAACCGGGTCCGACGGGCAGGTGCAAGTCCGCGGCCGGGACATCACGGCCTGGGTCGAGGTGCCGTTCGAGGGGTACGGCTGGGTGGCGTTCGATCCGACGCCGGCCGACGGCAAGCACTCTCCGGACCTCGATGATCAAACGTCGGCGGAGCGGCGCATCGTGAACGCGGAGGTACCGCCGGCCGTCCCGCAGGCGCTGCCCGACTCCATCGACGCCGAGAACGCCAACCAGCGACCGGAGGCGGCCGATCCCGACACCCAGCCCGCCGACGCCGGCGGCTGGCTGGCGCTGATCGGGCGGGTGCTGCTCTGGGTGCTGCTGGTGCTGGCCGTTCTCGCGATCCCGGTGGGCGTCGTGCTGGCCGTGAAGGGTGCCCGCCGGCGACGGCGCCGGACGGCCGAACAACCCAGGGCGCAGATCATCGGGGGCTGGGAGCAACTGCTCGACGTGGCCGTCGATACCGGCTACCGGCCCGCTCCGTGGCACACCAGGACCGAGGCCGCGGCCGACCTGCAGACCAGTGGGGTGCTGCTGGTGGACTGGCTCGCCCCGGCCGCCGATGCCGCCGAGTTCTCGCCGAGCCCGGTGAACTCCGAGCGCGCGCGGGGGTACTGGCGGGAGGTCGACGACCGGAGCGCCGAACTGCTCGGCGCCCTGCCGTTCTGGCGGCGGTGGCGGGCCAGGCTGTCGCTGGCCTCGATGCGCCGAATGAAACCCTGACCTGGGTGCGCAGGTCTGCCGGCTGGGCCGGTGAAGGTCCTTTCTCGGTCTGGGGTACCGACCGCCTTCACGCGTCCGTCGGCACCCCCGTGTAGGCCGCGGTCGTGCGCTCGGCGGCGGCCGTGGCCACCGCAGGGTCGGTGCCGGCCGCGATGCTGGCGTCCCGCCAGCGCAGGCTGCTCGCGGTCATGAACTCGCGGCCCTCGTCCGACGTCGTCCACGCCATGATCGTGTCCGGGTCGTTCGATTCGCCAGAGGCCAGATGCAGGGCGAGGCCCAGCACCATGCCGTCCCACCCGACGCCGATCGCGCCAGGGCCGTACTCGGCCCACTTCTCGTCGTCGACGCTGGCGGTGTGCTCGAGGGTGAACAGAGTGCCGCCGGTCGGTGCGGGGGAGAGTCGCACCTCGATCCAGCTGACGTCCCCGCCGAACTCCCAGGTGGCGCCGAAGCCGCTGGGCGCCTCGCAGTGCTCGACGGTGCCGCCCGCGTTGCCCTGCAATTGGTAGTGGCCGCCGAGCCGCAGTTCGCCGGAGACGGGCAGGAACCAGCGCGGAATCCGTTCGGGGTTCGTGCAGGCGTCCCAGACGTCGTCGATGGTCGCGTCGTAGGTCTGCGAGATTGTCGCCACCCGGGCCTCGCCCACATCCAGCACTCGGCTGCCGACGACCCGCTGCACGGCGTTGATCTGTTCGCTGACGTTGATCATGATTGTCGCCTCCTGTGTGTACGGTTGGACTTATATAAGCCAGAACCTATCAAACGTCGAGCTCGCTTCGCGAGACAACCAGTTTCAGGCCCGAGATCAGGAGGCAGGCAGGGCGGCCGCCGCAGGATCGAGCAGCGGGCCCTCCGGCAGCAGGTCGACCACCGCCCTGGGCAACTGCGCGACGCTGAGTCCGCTCAGGCCCAGCTGCTCCAGGGCCTTCTGCCCGGCCACCGGATACCGCACGCCGGTGTCGGTGACCAGGTACACGGTGGTGCCCGAGGCGCCCGGGCTCAGCCGGGCCGCGACGAGAGCGCCGCTGCCGGTGGGCAACTGCACCAGGCCGTCGACCTGATGGGCGTCGGGGGCGGTCGGCCCGACGACGATGTCCGGCACCTGTTGCTGGCCGTAACGGACGCAGATTTGCTGGTCGCCGGCCGGCCAGCTGGTCAGCGCGGGAGCGACCGACGGCGCTGGTTGGCCGACCCCCTGGGTCGGCAGCGGCGCGACCGCTCCACCGGTGATCTGCGCCTGGCTGATCGGCAGCGGCGACGGGTTGCTGCCGCCGTAGGCCTTGGCCAGCCGCGGGTCGGCCAGCAACAGCCCGGCCTGCAGCGGCGTGAGCGAGGCCAGCCCGGTCTGGGTCATCAGGTAGTAGGCGTTCACCCGGTCGGCGAAGATCGATCCGATGATGACCGGTTCCACCGATCCGGGCAGCGGGGGTCCGCTCTGCCCCAGTCCCGCCACCTCCGGCGGTGCGATCGGTTCGCCGGCGGGTAGCGCGGCGACGAAGTCGTCGTCGACCCGCAGGGCCTGCGCCGCCTTGTAGTCGAGGGCCGGCAACCACTGGTCGGCGATCTCGAACGCGTGCCCGGAGGTGATCAGGTAAGTTGCGGTCACTGTCCGTGCGCACCAGGTACGCGTCTCGGTGGCCATCGCGGTGCCGTCCGCCAGTTGGCCGGGGAACACCGCGGTGCGCAGCGGCGTGCCGCCGGCGGAGTTTCCGAGCGCGCACACCGACCAGTCGGTGCCGACGACGTGCGCGGCATCGGGGAGTGAGTCCGGTGCCATGCCGATGCCGATGGCCGCGCCGCGCGGCGCGGACTCCAGGAGCGCACGGACACGTTCACCACGTGCAACTGGCCACCCAGCAGCAGCTTGGCTGACGAGTAGTTCAGCACCGGGTGCAGCACACCGTCGAGGTACACGTACCGGGCGCCCGGTCTCGCTCTCGACGATGAACGCCCCTGGCTGCTGCCACGCCGTCGAACCGCCGGGCCGGATCACGCCGATGATGCCGACGATCGCGAGCAGGGCGATCGTGACGAAGATCCCGGCGTAGGTGCCGGCGCCGAGCCTGGCCAGCGGGCGGGCGGTCGATTCCGCGTCACCCTCGAGCAGGGCGGCCCGCACCCGCCGGTTCATGAAGCGGTGGGCCTGCAGGTTGTCCTTGGTGGTGGTTGCCATCAGCGTTGGTCAACCAGTCCCGGTCGGCTGTGCGCGGGCATCGGCCGGCCGTGGAGACGTGCGTTGGCCGTCATCCGCCGAGGCCCCGGATGAACCCGAACAGGCCGAGCACCCCGGCAACCAGCGGCACGACCGCGACGGCGATCGCCATCTCGAGCAGCTCGGCAGCGCGGGTCACACTGGGCGACACCCGGCGACGGCGGCCGGCGGCCAGCAGGCACCCGACCATCGCGGCGAGGCTCGGCAGGGCGGTCGCGAGCACCACCGTCATGCCGTCGAAGTCGATGGTCAGGGCGAGGATCAGGGCGGCAATCGCACCGGTGCCGGCGATCAGCAGCGGCAGGCGCTGGCCGACGGTCACGAACAGCCGCGCGCGCAGCAGCAGTCCCACGCCCACCAGGGCGGCCAGTACCTGCCCGGTGACATCCCGGGAGAACGCCAGGACGACGCAGGCCACCAGGGCCGGCCAGGTCAGACCCTGAACCAGCGCGGTGAGATGCCCGACCGCCTGCCGGGTCCGGCCGGCGACGGCGTCCGCATCGACGGTCTCATGGTCGGCCTGCACCTCCTCGACCGTGGTGGGCAGCGCGTCGACCTCGAACCTGGCCAGCCCCAGCGCGACGGTCGGCACCAACGGCATCAGCCCGAGGGCCAGCGCGGCGGCGATCGCGGCGCCGTCGGTCGGCGAGAGATCGAAGATCCCGCAGCACGCCAAGGTCAGGAAAACCAGCACCATGGCGGTGACGATGGACTCGAACGCGACCTGCCGGGTGCCGATCAGCAAGGCCGCGCTGGCCGCGAGCAGTCCCGCCGCGGCGGCGCCCGAGCAGCAGTTGCGGGGCGCCGAGCTGCAGCAATCGGGCGTCCCCGGCGGTGGCGACGGTGGCCGCCGCGGCGCCGGACACGACCGACAGCAGCCCGGCCAGCACGGCGACGCCGGCATCGCCGACGCGGCGCGACAGCAGACCGGCGGCCACCTGACCGAGCACGGCAATGACACCGAGGATGACGGCGACGACGACCCAGGGCGGTCCGGCCGCCAGCAGGGAGAGACAGGCAAGCCCGCCGAAGAGAGCGGCCGCGCCGAGCGCGGCGATCCGGCCGGCGCCGGCCGGCCACACGGACGGGTCGGTGAGCACCGTGCTGGCGATGGCGTCCGCGACATCGTCGTAGACCACCGCGCTGTCCGCCGCGTCGATGCCGGTGAGGAACAGGGTGGCGCCGTCGACGACGCCCTGGTCGAGCAGCGTGCTGGAGCCGGGGATGGCCTCGCCGGCCGCCGTGCGCAGGATCCACCCGCCATGCGCGATCGCCTGCTCGCGGAGCGTTCGCGGGGCCAGTTCGAGCACCGTCTCGAGCGTTTCCGCGATGGTCGATCGATCCGGCAGCACCAGATCGATCCGCGAGGACAGGGTCCGCACGCTGATCCGCACCACCTGGCTGACCGGACCGAAGGATGCCTCGCCGGCCATTCCGCTGCCGGGCAGGTGCGCGGCGGACGGCGCGAGCACCGATCCCGTGGTGGTCGGTGCGAGCACCGATGGGGTTGCCGGGAGCCCGACGACGGTGGCCGCGGTCGAGCCAGGTGGCAGCCCACCGGGAGCCTGGGCCCGAGGGTGGGGTCGCCGGCGGGGTCAGCACCGACGGCGATGCCGCCGGCGGAGTCAACACCGACGGCGGTGCGAATCCGGAAGGACGCGGCCCGGCGGGGTCCATCAGCAGCGGCCGACGTGGCTGGACCTGATGGGGACCACTGACCGGGTCTCGCCGTCTCCGAACGGGCCGAGCGGGCAGGCCGGTTGCCGGAGTCGGGCTCGACGGGTTCCATCACCATTCCTGTGGATCGAGGATCGCTTGCATCATCACTTCTGCGCCCCGACGGGGCACCCACACGCCGCGGCCGGGTGGCCGCTCGGTGACCCGGGTCCGGCCGTAGATAGCGCCCTCGGCATCGGGTCCCGACAGCACCAGCGCCGGGGCCCCGGCATCCTTCAGTGTGGCGTAAAAACCGTCGTAGACCGCACGTGCTGCCCCCCTGGCCTGCCGCGCGACGATCAGGTGCAGGGCGATGTCAGAGGCATGGTCGAGCAATGGGATGAGCGGGGTCAACGGGGCGCTGCTCGCCAGTCGCTCGTAGTTGTCCACGATCAGGTAGATGGCGGCGGGGGAGCCCCACCACTTGCGACCCGCGATCTCCTGCCGCGTCATCGACGGCGTTGGCAGCCGGCCCTGCAACCGGTCCAGGTTGGCCGCGACGACGCCGAGCGCGTCCCGGCCGCTGATCGCCGACGCGATGAGTTGATCCGTCCGGTAGGGCAGGTCCAAGAGCTGTCGCTGTGCATCGAAGACGATGAACCTCGCCTCGTCCAAGCCGTGGCGCGCCGATATCTGCCGGATCAGCCGGCGCAGCACGGTGGATTTGCCCGATTGCTCCTCACCGAAGATCAGCAGATGCTGGTCGGTCCGCGGATTCCAGACGATCGGATGGAAATCCTCGTCCAGCCCGATCGGATAGCCGAGCGCCGGGTCGAGATCGGCGGGCAGATCGCCGGGCCGGACGATCGTCGGCAGCAGCCTCACCCGCGGAGCCGGCGGACCCGGCCAGCGGGCGGAGACCGTGTCGACCAGTTCGGCCGTCGCGGCAGCCAATCCGTCACTGGTGGGCCGCCCGTCGATCCTGGGCACGGCGGTCAGCAGATGCAGCCGATCCCGGGAGAGTCCACGGCCCGGGCGGTTCTCCGGCACCCCGGCCGCCAGTTTCGGGTTGACGTCCGAGTCGAGCGGGTCGCCGAGCCGGAGCTCGATGCGGGTGCCGATCAGGTCCTTCAGTGCCGGGCGGATCTCCGGCCACCGGCCCGCCGCCAACACCAGATGAACGCCGAAGTTCAACCCGCGGGCGGCCAGCGAGGTGATCTGCGCCTCCAACGGCTCGAAGAACTCCTTCAACGCCCCCCAGCCGTCCACCACCAGGATGACGTCCCCGTAACCGTCGCCATCGAGCGTGCCGGCGGCGACCTCCGCGCGCCACTGGCCGAGCGAGCTGATGCCGGCCGCGGCAAAGGCCGCCTCCCGACTGGTTCAACATGCCGCCGACCATGCCGACGGTCCGGCGCACCAGGTCCGGCTGCAACCGGCCGGCCACCGCGCCGACGTGCGGGAGCCCGGAAAGGCTGGCCAGGGACCCGCCACCGAGGTCCAGGCAGTACACCTGGATCTCGGTGGGGCTGTGGGTCAAGGCCAGCGCGCAGATCAGGCTGCGCAGGGCCGTTGACTTGCCGCTCTGCGGCGCCCCGACGATCGCGACATGACCCGCCGCACCGGACAGATCCACGGTCAGCAGGTCACGGGTCTGGTCGTAGGGCCGGTCGACCCAGCCGAGAGGAACCTGCAGGAACGAGGTCGGTCTGGCCGACTCCGAGGCCCGCAGCGAGGCATCGCTCGCCTGATCGGTGACCTGCACGGACCCGCGGGGCAACAGCAGATCCAGCGACGGCGGGTCTTTCAGCGGCGGCAGCCAGACCTCGTGCGCCGGGACGCCGGAGCCGCTGAGCCGTTCGACCGCAACCTCCAGCAGCGTCTGGCCCGCTGGTGCGTCGTCGGTCGCGGAGTTCGGGGCCGGTATCGAGTTCGGGGCTGGTATCGAGTTCGGGGAAGGGCGAGGTGAGCCGGGGATGCTGCGCAGTGGCCAACCGGAAGGCCTGCGGATCCACCCAGCCGTGGTCGTCCCCGGCGCCCACCCGGGCATCCCGAACCGGGCCCGACACGTAGGCGCTCTTGAACCTGACCAGGCCCGTGGTGTCGAACTTCAGGTACCCGTTGCCAGGAGCCGGCGGGCAACTCGAAGGCATCCGGCACCCCCAGCACGATCCGCGATTCGGCCACCGAGAAGGTCTTGAGCCCGATCCGGTACGAGAGGTAGGTGTCAAGGCCGCGCAGCCGTCCTTCCTCCAGCCGCTGCGAGGCGAGCAGCAGGTGGACGCCGAGGGACCGGCCGACCCGACCCATGGTGATGAACAGATCGAGAAAGTCGGGTTTGGCCGCCAGCAGTTCGCTGAACTCGTCGACCACGATCAGCAGCGTTGGCAGTGTCGGCAATTCGGCCGCACCCAGCGCGCGAGCCTGGTCGTAGTCGCGCAGCGAGGCGAAGTTGCCGGCGGATCGCAACAGTTCCATCCGCCGGTTCAGTTCCCCGCTGATCGCGTCCTTCATCCGGTCGACGAGGCCCAGCTCGTCGGACAGATTGGTGATCACAGCCGAGGTGTGCGGCAGTCCGTCGAGCGAGTTGAAGGTGGCGCCGCCCTTGAAATCCACCAACACGAAGTTGAGCAGGTCGGGTGGGTGGGTGATCGCGAGGCCGAGAACCAGCGTCCGGAGCAGCTCGGACTTGCCGGATCCGGTCGCGCCGACGATCAGCCCGTGCGGTCCCATGCCGCCCTGCGCCGCCTCCTTGATGTCCAGTTCGACGGCCTGCCCGGCGGTGCCGACGCCGATCGCCACCCGCAGTCGATCGCGGGCGGGCCGCGGTCGCCAGGACGTGCTGGGGGTCAATTTCCGGATGTCTCGCCACGCCGATCAGGTCGGTCAGGCCGGTCGATGACGTCAACGGCTGGTCGGCGTCACCGCCGTCGGGCATCCGGATCGCGGCGATCGCGCGACAGGTCGCGGCCGCCTCGCCCGATCCGATCTGGTCGGGGGTGCCGATGTGGGTCAGCACTTCATGCCCCACCCGGTCCTCGGTGACGCCCAGCACGTCGTCGTCGGTGACCCGCAGCCGCAGGCTGCGGGCGTTCGGCCGGATGGCGGTCACGCCGGTGAGGTCGATGACGGTCACGCCCTGCAGGCCGTGCGGATCGGCGAGCCGTCCACCGTCGCCGATCGAGCCGCCGTCGATGATCACCAGCAGATGACTGCGGTCGCTCGCCGGCGCGGGGTTCGTACCCGGCGTCGCGGATCCGGCCCACGGCCGGCCGGCCAGCTCGTCGGAGAGCAGCTCGTCCAGGTCGCTGAGGTTCTCCGCGACCGCGAATCGCGGCAGATCCGTCGGCGGTACCGACGGATCTGCCAGGTGCGGGGCCCATTTGAGCCAGTCCCACGTCGCCAATCCCGAGCCGCGGGCGCACAGCGCCACCCGCAACTCGGTCGGGGCATGCCAGGTGACCGCTTGCAGGACCATCGCGGTCGTCATCCGCCTGGCCGCGACCGGGTTGCCTTCCATCCGGAGTCAGGGCGAACGACCGCAGCGACACCGCCACCGGGAGGGCGCGGACCGTGCCCTGGGTGCGCAGCAGTCGCCGCAGGGCCACCGCCGACACGATGTCGACGTCCTCCAGTGGCTTGGCCTCGCCGAGCTGGAGGTCAAGGGCCAGGTCCTGGTCGCCGAGCCCGAGGCGCAACGTGGCGAAATCCGAATCTGTCGGACGGCGTTCCCACAGCCGGCTGGTCCGGATGAGGGATTGCAGGCCGCGCGGATCGGGATGCAACCAGAACAGCGCCTCGGCCTGGTCCGCGGCGGCGGCCCGGGAGCTGCGCCGGATCTGCGCCAGGTGCCGCAGGTAGTCCCGGCGTTCCGCGCCGATCCGGCGGGTGCGATCTCCGCCGACCCTGGACAGCTGCGCGACGACCATGGCCACGGTGGATACCCCGAACATCACCCCGGCGGCCACATGCGCACCGGTGCCGCCCGCGGTGAAGATCAACGCCATGGCACCGAGCCCGCCGAGGGCGGGTAGCACCATCAACCAGGTCGACGCCCCGGCAGGCTGACGGTCAGGCACCGCGGGCGGTGGGCGAACCTCGACCTGTCGGATGACCATCGGCGGCGGTTCGCGGCGCTCCGGGCGCCGGAACGTGATCACCGCCACCCTGCTCCCTGCTGTCAAGTTGCCGCCGCACGGCCTGGTCGGCCACGTCGACGTCGTTATACGCGATTCCCTACCGGGTCAGTGTCTCCCGGCCGCCGCGAAATCTACCCACTGAAGGCGGCGACGATCCGGCGCTGCGTCCCGGAGAAGTCGGTGCTGGTGTTGTTCAGGCCGGTGACGATCGCGCCGAGCATCATGGCGAGGTCGTCCGCGGCCTGCTCCCACTGCCGCTTCTGCACCAGATAGGCGACCTGAGCGTCGCCGGACCAACTCTGCACGAGCGGCGAGAGCTCGGCCTCGAGCTGCGCCAGCCGGCTCCGCAGCGTCGACAGGTTGCCGCTGAGCTGCGACTCCGCGGATTGCAGGGCGGTGAAGCTGAGGGCGATGGAACCATCGGAAACGCTCATGGTCGGGTCCTTCTGCGGTTCGCCGATAGGTGGCACTTTGGGTGGGGTGGGGTGGCTGGGATGTGTCGACCTGGGGCCGGTCAGATCGAATTCGCCAGCGCCTGGTACTGGTCGATCTGCGCCTGCTCGGTCTTCGCGTAGGCGACATCGGTCGCCGCGAGCTTCTCGTGCATGGTGTGCAGCGCGTTGTTGATCAGGGCGGCGCGGTCCGCCCACTTCGCGTGGACCTGGGTGAATGCGACGTTGGAACTCGCCCGCCACGAGCCGCCCAGTGCGTCGACCTCCTGCTGGATGGTGTTCAACAGGCCGCGCACCTCGGTCGTTGCGCCGTCGATGGCCGTCAGGCCCTTGGCCATCGCGGCCGGGTCGTAGCCCAGATCCGCGCCGCCGCCAGTTGCTGGTACCGGACTTCCCACGACCATCTCCTCTGCAGTGCGCATCGATTCGGGCGAAGGTATCACCGGAAAACGGCCGCACCCGGGTCGTTGTCGAGCATGTGGACAACTCGGTGCCGGATGCCCGATCGAGGGGAGTTACCCGGCCGCGAGCGCTCGGACCGACGCCGGCGAGAGGCACGTTTCGCTGGGTCCGCAGCGGTTGTTGGCGGGTTGTGGATAACTTCGTCGCCGCGTCGGGTCACGGCCTACCATCTGCGTCGTCACGGCCGCCAGCGGTCGATCCAGCAGCAGGACCGAGTCGGGGGGAGCACCGCGGGATGACCGACTCGATTGCCGTCCATCCCGACGGTCTTGCCGCGTTGGTCGGGCAGTTGACCGGCCTGGCCGACCGGCTGATCGCCGATGGCGCGGCGCTGCACGCACTCGATCGGCCGTTGCTCGGTGGCTCGGACCCGGCAACTGAATTGGTCGACACTCTGACGACGAACGTGTTGTCGATGGCCGCGTCGGTGACGGCCTGCGGTGGCGCTCTTCGCGGTCTTGCGCAGGTCGCCCAGATGGCCGAGGTGGGCTACCGGACGACCGAACAGCAGGTGGCGGCGCGGTGGTCGGCGATGGCGAAGGCGTTTGCCAACATCAACGACAGCACCGTCGACAGCACCGAGCGGGCGGGATCACGACCGTCCCGATGAACGACTATCCCGACCTCAGTCATCTGGCGATTGACGCGATGATGCGGGCGGGCGATCCGGCTCAGGCCGCCGAGTGGGCCGAACGCGCCCGCTCGCTCGGCCGGAACCTTTCGGCCGCCGCCGGCGAGTTGCGAACGGTGATCTGGGCGGTGCCCGCCGCCTGGTCGGACGGGACCGGGTCGAGCCGAATGATCGCCGAGCTGACCGCGGTCGCTGATCAGCTTGAGCTGTTGGCCGACCTGCTGGCGGGTCAGCCGGCGTCCTGTGCCGGCCTGATCGGCGAGGCGGCCAGCGCCCTGGCCGCCGCCCAGGAGTCATCGGACGCAGCGCCCGCGGCCGGGAACGGGCCGGCTGAGTATTCCGTTGCGGGGCGCCGGGACCCGCGGGCGACCGCCGACATCGCGCTCGGGCGGATGGACGGACGGATCGTCCTGCTCGATGCCGCAAGGCTCGCGGCCGGTGAGCGGGCCACGCTGCTCGACGAGCGGTACCGCACGATGCTGGCCAGGCTGGCCCCGGCGCCGCAGCCACCCCGTTCGGTGCTACATGCGCGTGGTGACGTCGCGCCGGCCGATCAGCCCCGTCCGATGGCGGACGCGACGCCGGGAACGGCCACGAACCCCGGCGGTGCGCTGAATCCCGTCAGTGCGCTGAATCCCGGCGGTGCGCTGAATCCCGGCATTGCGACGAACCCCGGGATCGGGGTCGGGGCGATGGTCGGCGGCGCTGACGACTGGCGGCACACCTGGCTGGTGGAGGATCGCGATCTGTATGCGACCGGGCCGTCCGTGCAGCCGGTCATCGGAGGCAGCTGAACCCGCATCACCCGCCGCCGTCCCGCACCGCCCGCCGCCGTCCCGCGCCGCCCGCCGCCGGTGCCCGCGCCGCCGTCCCGCGCCGCCCGCCGCCGTCCCGCGCCGCCCGCCGCCGGGTTGCGGCGACGGGCGTGCGGTGTCCGACCACGCTGTCCGAACCTCTTCCGGACAGGCTCTCCGGGCACGGAGGGGTCAGTTGTTGGACGCCCCGACCTTGCCGGTGGTGTTGTGCGGATCCAGGACGAACTTGCGCGCCACTCCGGAGTCGAAGTCGGCGTAGCCCTGCGGTGCGTCCTCGAGGCCGATGACGGTGGCGTTCACGGCGTCACCGATGTGCACCTTGTCCGCCAGGATCGCGTTCATCAATCCGCGGTGGTACTTCATCACCGGGCATTGACCGGTCGTGAACGAGTGCGATTTCGCCCAGCCCAGGCCCAACCTGATGGACAGCGAGCCGACCTTGGCGGCCTCGTCGCCGGCCCCTGGATCGCCCGTGACGTACAGCCCCGGGATGCCCAGCGCGCCGCCCGCCGCGGTGAGCTCCATCAGCGAGTTCAACACGGTCGCCGGCGCTTCCTTGCCGGCCTCCTTGCCGTGGCCGTGGGCCTCGAAGCCGACGGCGTCGACGCCGCAATCGACCTCGGGAACGCCCAGGATCTGTTCGATCTGGTCCCGGGGGTCACCCTTGGAGACGTCGACGGTCTCGCAGCCGATTCGCCGGGCCTGCGCCAGTCGGTCCTCGTTGAGGTCGCCGACGATGACGACGGAGGCGCCCAGCAACTGCGCGGACACCGCGGCCGCGATGCCGACCGGTCCCGCGCCGGCCACGTAGACAGTGGAGCCGGTCTTGGTGCCGGCGGTGTAGGCGCCGTGGAAGCCGGTCGGGAAGATGTCGGAGAGCATCGTCAGGTCGGTGATCTTCTCCAGGGCCTGGGCCTTGTCCGGGAAGACCAGCAGGTTCCAGTCGGCGTAGGGCACCAGCACGTAGTCGGCCTGCCCGCCGACCCAGCCGCCCATGTCGACGTACCCGTAGGCGGAGCCGGGGCGGTCCGGGTTGACGTTCAGACAGATCCCGGTCTTGCCCTCCTTACAGTTCTTGCAGCGCCCGCAGGCGATGTTGAACGGAACCGAGCACAGGTCGCCGACCTTGACGAACTCGACGCCGGGCCCGACCTCGACGACCTCGCCGGTGATCTCGTGACCGAGGACAAGGCCCTCGGGGGCGGTGGTGCGGCCACGGACCATGTGCTGGTCGGACCCGCAGATGTTGGTGGTGACCACCTTCAGAATCGCGCCGTGCGGAACCTTGCGGCCGACATTGGCCGGATTCACGCCGGGCCCGTCCTTGCAGCTCGAAGGTGGGGTAATCAATCGTCTCAACCAAGACCTTCATCGGTCCCTGGTAGGTCACTGCACGGTTGCCCGTCATGCGTGCTCCTCGTCGTTGAGGTGGTCCGCGGCCGGTTGGTCCGGACCGGCGCAACACTCGTTCCGGTGTCGCCGCCACTCGCGGTAGTACCCACCTTTCCGGGTCACACACAACCCCGGTTCTCGCATAATGAGGTGCTGCATAGTCCCTTTGGGGGATCACCCGACTCTGTCGGGATCCCGCTGGCGTCATCCGGTTGACGCTCCGCGGATTAATGCCGGGGGTCAGTTGGTGCTACTGCCGGCGGGCCTTGGCGCGACGTTTGCCCTCGTGCATTGCCTGCACCCGGGCGATCGGGATGGCGCGCCCCTCCGCCAGGACGTCATCGGGCAGTGCCTGGGGTGCGGGCATCAGGTCCCGCCAAGGATCCCGGTCGCCGAGCACGTCGAGGGCGGTGCGGATGGTGAAATCCGCCGGGGTCACCTGCGTCGAGTTGGTCCCAGGCCAGCGGGAACGACACCGGAACGCCGGGCCGGACCCGCGGGCTGTACGCGGCCGCGACGGTGGCGCCGCCGGCGCGGGTGGAATCGACGAAGACCTTGTTCTCCCGGTCCTCGATGATGTAGGCGGTCGTCGCAATTGACGGATCGAGTAGCGCCGCGCGGGCGGCGATGGCCCGGGTCGCCGCCGCCGCGTCCTCATGCTCGACGCCTTCCGCCAGGGGGACGAAGACGTGCAAACCCTTGGCGCCGCTGGTCTTCAGCGCACCGGACATCCCAGCGTCGGCCAGCGCCTGCCGAACCAGGAATGCGGTGTCGATCACTGCCCGGAAGTTGCCGCCCACCGGTGGATCGAGGTCCAGAATCAGATGGGTCGGGTGCGGTCCGGCAGTGGTGAACAGGGTCGGGTGGTACTCGACGGCCCGTTGATTGGCCAGCCAGAGCAGCGTGCGCCGGTCGTTGCACAACGCATAGTGCACTTCGCGCCGGGATGCCTCCGCCCACACTGTCGTCATCGCTACCCAGTCGGGCGTGTACTTCGGCAGATTCTTCTGCATGAAGGGTGGCTGCCCGGGCCGCACCCGGATCACCGACAACGGGCGGTCGGCCAGCGTGGGCACGATGCGCTCGGCCACGGCGTCCAGGTAGTCGACGAGGTCGCGTTTCGTCAGCTGCTCGCCGTCCACCAGGGGCTTGTCCAGGTTGGTCAGGTCGACACCGGCCCTGGTCTCGTCGGCTTTTTGCGGGCTCATCGTGGCCTGGCGATCGCGAGAGGCGCAGCAGCCGTCATGTGCACCCTTGGGCTCGGGCGAGGACTCGCGGCAGGCGGGGACGACGTTGAGCAGCGGTGTCCGGATGGCGGGAGCATTGGCTCAGCGTTGCCGATCGATGCCGCCGCGTCGAGGCGCGCGGCCGTGAGTTCGTGGATTCGGCGATCGCGGCCGCCGAATGAGCAGGTTCGCACCTGGCCCTGTACCGCTCGTGCGCTCCCGTCGAGGACCAATGCCAGATTGGTAATCGGGTGATGCCTTCGGGGGTCCTTCCGCTGTCGGTGACGCATCTGGGCTGGCGGGCCGCGGACCAGTTGGACGCCATGGCTCTGGCCTACCACCTGTTGTTGGAGTCGTCCATTGCCCGTTACCGCGTATTCCGTATTCGCTGATGCCGTCCACGCACTCTGCCAATTGTCTCTGTCCGAGTAGGGTCCGCAAAGGGTTAATCACGCTCTTTATCCATTCCCGTGAATAGTCGCGCTCTGTTCCGGTGACCAATCAGGTCGCGACCACGGCCATCGTTATTGATCAAAATGGTGGTGGGTCGTTCCATTGCTCGGCGGCGTGGTCCCAGACGGTGTCGTCGTGCTGGTATTCCATGGGTTTTGTGTTCAGGGCGTGCCGGATGAGGATGGTCTTGAGGAGTTCTTCGACGCCGCTGCGTTGGGTGGGTGGTCGGTTGATCTCGGCGGTGGCGGTGATGGTGTCGAGGCGTTCGGCGATCGCGGTGCCGGCGGTGGTGACCCACATCGCGGGTGGCGCGGCCTGCCGGCCGCGTTTGGTGTATTCATGTCCGGTGGGGCTGGTGAAATGCAGAACCGTGCGGTCGGGGTCGGGCCGGACCTTCCATTCGGAATGGTGTTTGATGAGATGGTGACGGCGGCAGAACGGACCGTTATTGGACAGGCTGGTTTCTCCGCCGCGCTCTGGGTGTTGATGGTTGAACGTTTCCAGGTGGTCGTTGTCGCAGCGCCAGACGGGTTGCCGGCAGGACGGGAATTGGCAGACGTTGAGGATCGCGGCGATCTGGTCGCGGAGTTCTTGGGTGGGTCGGTAGGTGAGGGCCCCGGCGGCGGTGATGGTCCCGGTGGCGGGGTTGGTCAGTAGGGCGTTGATGGTGGCGGCGGAGGCGGCGATGCTGCGGGCCAGGCCGGCGGGGATGGCGCCGAACCCGGCGAGGGTGCCGGGCAGGTCGTCCAGTCCGGCGAGGGTGCCAAGGCCCAGGGTGACTGACAGGTGGGGGCGGCGGCCCTGCCGGGTGAACACCCGGGCCGGATTACCCGCCTTGCCCGGCTTGCCAGTATTGCCCGGCTTGGCTGTACTGCTCGGCTCGCTGGTTGCGGTGGTTGTGCTGGCCTTCCCGGTGCTGGAGGCTGGCTCTTCGTCGACGGTGTGAACGTCGCCCGGTTCGGCATCGACCGGGTCATGATCGTCCGGCGAGGCGTCCACCGGCTCATCACCGCCCCGGGCCGCGTCGGCATCTGCTTCGTCACCGAGTTCATGGTCGACCCGGGCATCGTCGACGTGCGCATCGTTGATCTCGATCTCGACCTCGGCATTGTGGACGTCGACGGCGTCGACGTCGTGCGCAGCGGCGTCGGTGGCAGCGGAACCGTCCGCGGCGTCGTCGTCGGCGTCGGTGGAAGCGGTCGCGGTGGTGGTGTCGTCGTCGCTGGCTTCGCGGGTTGACTGGTCGGCGTCGCGCCGGTCGGTGTCGAACTCGGCCTCGGCAGTGTTGTCGACGACCTGGTCCTTGATCTCGTGCTACGTCGTCGGCCACCCGGTCCTCGGTCACCCGGTCCTCGGCGGTGTCTTCGGCGACCACCTGATCTTCGGTCTCAGCGGTGGTGTCACCGGCCGTGTTGGGTTCGCTGTGGCGGGTGAGGTCGGGGTCGGGGCAGCCGCCTCGTGGGCGGGGGGTGCCGTGGTCGGGGAGTTCGGCGCCGAGGTAGCCGGTCAGATCGAGGTACCCGTTGGTGAGTAGTTGGTCGGCGATGTCGACGAGGGCGTCGACCCGGCGGGCGCCGATCCCGCGGGTGTCGCCGGGGGTGCCGGCGGTGCCGGTGGCCAGCAGGTCGGAGATTTGGAAGATCTTCACCGCGCCGTCCGCGGGCAGGTACGCCTTGAGCGACGGCCATGGCATCGGGTAGGGCTTGCAGGGCGAGTTCGCGGCGGGTGGCGGCGGCCTGGTGCCGTTCCTGGGCGCCGTCGGGGTCGACGGTGATCACCGCCTGCCCGGTGACCTCCCGCAGTTCGCTGGTGGTCAGGTCACCGGCGGTGGGCAGCACCAGGTCCTGCACCTTCGTGGTGTTGTCGGGGGACAGGGGTGCGCAGTGTTCGGCGATGACTCTGGCCTTCCCGCGGTCCAGCACCCCGGTCTGCAACGCGTGCCAGTGTGGGGGCGAGCACCCCGGTCATGGTGGTGGCCTCCTGGACGCGGCCGCCGGCGGTTTTGCTGGGGATCCGTAACGCGGCCGCGACCTCCGCCTGCGGCCAGTGACCGCGCGGCCTCGTCGACGAACAGTGCGACGTGGTCGGGGTCGTCGTCCCCGGTGATGCAGTTCTTCCTGGCCAACCGCCGGGCCAGCCGCATCGGGTCACCGGCCTTGAACGGTTGCGCGAACGCGGTCAGTAACCGCATCTGTTTGGCGGCGAGGAAGGACAGGGCCTTCTCGCTGGCCACGATGGCGTCCACCAACGCCGACCCGGTCATCGCGTCGGGTACCGCCGTCGGCCAACGCCGCGAGGGACACCGCATCGGCGGGTGCGTGGGCCAGGCCGGCCCAGTCGGGGTTGTCGGGGGTGGGGTTCATGATGGGCGGGTGTTCGGTCATCTGATCCCTCCCCCGAGGTTGACATCGCTGGACGTGTGTTCGTATAGTAACACTTGAACTGGATGAAGACAAGACTTACCAGAGCGTTCACTTGGAGGGATGAATTGGCTTGGTCGTGGCTGAGTAGACGGTTGTACGTGCTGGAGGGTGTCCAGTCGAGGGGGAGGGGGATTGGTCGCCGACGGGATGGCCCGTCTCGCGGATGTTGCGCCGCACGAGCTCGATTGCGAGCCTGTGCGTCGTGGTCTCGGGCCGACTGCGGTTTTCGGCACGAGGTCCCACCGGTATCGAGCGCTCCCTTCGGCATGCAAGCCTGCCCGCAACCGAGTAGTGACCGGCGGCCCAGGAGGGCCGCGCCCCCGGATCGGGGTTGCGGTTCAACCGAGACCGAGCTGCACCCAAGATCGCGCCGCTACTCAGTCGTCAACACATGGAGCCACGCGCGCACTGCGCGCGGGCCGTGATCCTTCTTGCTCTGGGATCGATTCGGTGCAGGACCTGCCGGCGTCACTTGATCTGCGTTGTGAGCCCGGCCGGGCCCGCGGCGCCACTTGGACTCGGCGAGCCCGGCCAACCCGTCAGCGCCACCACGCGGAGGGCGATATTGACCTGGCGCCACCACGCGGAGGGCGATATTGACCTGGCGCCACCACGCGGAGGGCGAGATTAACCTGGCGCCACAACGCTCGTGCTGCCCGCTCACCCCTCGCCGGCACCCGCGAGCAGCCGCTGCCCGATGACCCGGGCCGTCTGCTGAAGTTCGAGGCACCCGACGATCCGGTACGACGCCGGGATCGCCGCGAGCTGCTCGGCGTACCACCACGGATTCCCGGTGCTGCCGATCAGGACCGTCGTGCCGGAATCGAGCGCCTCGCAGACGCCCGAGCGAACGCGGCATCGATCGACCGACTGCCTCGAGCGGCGCGTCGATGACGACCTCGACGGCGTACTCCCATCCGACCGCGAGATGCTCCTCCAGCATCGCAACCGGGTCGAGGTCGACGGGCGGCTCGAAGGTGTCGTCGAGCACCCGGACTGCGCCGACCCGGTCGATCCGGTAGGCCCGTCGGGCGTCCCTGGCGGGGGATCGGCACAGCAGGTACCACCGGCTGTGCCGAACCACGACTGCCCACGGCTCGACCTCGGTGACCCATTCGGACCCTGCCTCGGAGCGGTAGTCGATGCGCACCCGCCGGTGGTTCGAGCATGCCTGCACGAGCTCGGACGTGGTCGCGGGATCGGGCCGGGCGGCGGCCCGGTCCGGCGCCGGCGCCGTGGTCCGGCGGACTGCGTCGACCTGGGCGGCCACCGGCTCCGGCAGGACCCGAACGATCTTGCCCAGCGCACTGCCCACCGCGTCGGTGGGATCGCTCACGTCGTGATGGCCGTCCAGCACCGCCATCACCAGCGCCAGGGCCTCGGTGGCGCTGAACATCAGAGGCGGAATCCGCGCCCCGCGGCCGAGCCGGTATCCGCCGTACTGCCCGCGGACGGACTCGATCGGGATGCCGGCCTCGCGGAGGATCTCGACGTACCGGCGGGCGGCCCGGTCCGAGACGCCGAGCTTGTCGGCGAGCCGGTCCGCGGTGATTCCCGGGCTGTCCTGGACCAGTTCGAGGGCCAGCAGCGCTCGCGCGGTGGGGCTCAGGTCGGCTTTCACGGTTTCTCCAGAACTCGCAATTTCTCCAGAAAACTACCGCAATCCGGAAGTAGAACGTCCGGAATGGAAATTAGCATGCTGAACCATGACCGACGACATCGCTCTGGACACCACCGTCACGGAACCGTCATTCACCGCCGGCGAGGTCGAGATGCTGCTCTTCGCGCTGGATCGTTCGCGGGCGCACGTTCGCCTGGAAAACCGGCGGGCTGGACGGGCCAGCGCTGCACCGGGCGCACCCGCCGTCGACGATGACGCTCGGCAACCTGATCAAGCACCTGGCCTTCGTCGACGACTGGACGGCGCTGCGGCTGCACGGCCGGGTGCAGGACATGCCCGCAGCCGTGGCGATCGGTCGATTGGGAGCAAGACCCGGAGTACCCCTGGCATTCGGCGGCCGACGATTCCCCGGACGAGCTGTACCGGCTCTGGCGCGAGGCCGCCGCGAGATGCCGGGCCGCGGTTGCCGAGGTGCTCGCCGACGGCGGGCTGGACCGGCCGGTGCGATTCACCCTCGAACCCGAGCTGGATGCCGAACGCCCGCCGCGTACTCGTTGACCTGCACGACGAATATGCCCGGCACGTCGGCCACGCCGACCTCTTCCGCGAGGCGATCGACGGACTGGTCGGCGAGGACCCGCCGCAGCCGTGAGTCCGACAAGCGCTGCGGCAGCGCCGGTCCCGGCCGAGCAGTTGACCGTCGTCCCGGCCAACCGGGCATCCTGCGACGATCTCGTCGCGATCTTCGGCACTGCCGACTACGCGTGCCGGTGCCAGTGCCAGCGTTTCAAGGTCGTCGGCTGGTTCTGGCGCGACACCACGCTGGACGAGCGGACGACGATGCGGCAGGACCAGACGGCGTGCGGCGACGCCGCCGCCCCGGCCACCAGTGGGCTGGTCGGGTATCTCGACGGTGAGCCGGTCGGCTGGGTGGCGGTCGAGCCACGGACCGCCTACCCCAAGCTCCGGACGTCCCGGATCACCTGGAGCGGTCGC
This sequence comes from uncultured Actinomycetota bacterium, assembly GCA_963695045.1. Lineage (GTDB taxonomy): Bacteria > Actinomycetota > Actinomycetes > Mycobacteriales > Nakamurellaceae > Nakamurella. Next base: position 537,473 of record CAVOFW010000006.1, on the reverse strand, counting down.
GCCGAGGACAAGGACGACGACGGTGTCTGGGCGGTGACGTGCCTGGTGATCCGGAAGGGCTTCCGCGGGCGCGGCCTCACCTACCCGCTTGCGCGCGCCACCGTCGACTTCGCCAGACAGCGAGGCGCCCGGGCGCTCGAGGCCTACCCGATGATCACCCAGCCCGGCAAGCAGATCACCTGGGGTGAACTGCATGTCGGCGCCGCCCAGGTCTTCGAAGATGCCGGGTTCGAGGAGGTCAGCCGCCCCACGGTCCGTCGGGTGGTCATGCGGATCGATTTCGAATAGCGACCGACACGCCATGACGGCCCCGGGTTGCCGTACTCATCCGCGAATGGCATGTACCGCCAGGTCAACGTCCTGCTCGGTCGAGTACAGATGAAACGCCACGCGCACCCGGCCGGCCCGAACACCGAAACGAACGCCCGCCGACGGTGAGCCGAGCGACAGCGTCCGGGTCGCCGGGCACGCTGACGATCGCGGAATTCGACGGCGGTTGGTCCAGCGCCTCGAGGAACCGGTTCGCCAGCGCGACGTTGTGCTCGCCGATCGCGGCAACCCCGACCGACGCGATCACCTCGAGCGCCGGCGCGGTGCCGACCCAGCAATGCCAGGCCGGTGAGATGTCGAAGCGCCGCGCGTCCTCTGCCAGGCGCAGCGGCAACCCGTAATACGAGTCGTGCACGACGTCGCCGGCAAACCAGCCCGCGGCAAGGGGTTTCAGCCGCCCTGCGAACGTCGGGTGTCGCGAAGGCAGCAGCGAATGATGCACCAGGAACGCGGTGCCGCGCGGGCTGCACAACCATTTGTAGGCCGCGCACACCACCAGATCGCAGCCGGCGACATCGACCGGCAACCAACCCGTGGCCTGCGTGCTGTCCACCACGGTCAGCGCCCCGACGGCCCGCGCCGCGGCGATGATCGCGTCCACGTCGGCGACCTCGCCGGTGGCCGATTGCACGGCGGAGAAGGCGACCACGTCGATGCCCGGACCAATGGCCTCGGCCAACTCACCAACCGGCGCGGAAACCACCGTGACTCCCCGGTCCGCGTGCACCGCCCACGGGAAAACGTTCGAGGTGAACTCGATGTCCGGCACCAGCACCCTGGTGCCGTCCGGCACTGCGGCGGCCACCGGCGCCAGCAATTGGGACACCGACGCCCCGGTGGCAATCAATCCCGGATCGACGCCGACCAGTGCCGGCGAATAGGCGGCGGGACACGTCAACGCTGTCGGCCCATGGCTCCCAACTGGTCCGCCCGGCGCGCCAGTCGTCCAGTGCCTGTTGCAGCGCGTCCCAGGCCGGCCGCGGCGGCGGCCCGTACGAGGAGGAGTTCAGGTAGCCGGGTGCGACGTCCCAGAGGGAGCTCGCCTGCTCGACGGTCAGCGCCACGGCGGTCAGTCCGCCGTCCCCGGCACCGCCGGGCCCAGCAGGTCGTCGGCGTCGATGATCCGGTACGCGTACCCCTGCTCGGCCAGGAACCGCTGCCGGTGCGCGGCGTAGTCGGTGTCCAGCGTGTCCCGGGCCACCACCGAGTAAAAATGCGCCTGCCGGCCGTCGTCCTTGGGACGCAGGATCCGGCCGAGCCGCTGCGCCTCCTCCTGCCGGGACCCGAACGTCCCGGACACCTGGATGGCGACCGTCGCGTCGGGCAGATCGATGGAGAAGTTAGCGACCTTGGACACCACCAGCACGGAGACCTCGCCGTGCCGGAAGGCGTCATACAGCCGCTCCCGCTCGGCGTTGCGGGTGGAGCCCTGGATGATCGGCGCCTGCAGTTCCTCGCCGAGTTCCTCCAGCTGCTCCAGATAGGCGCCGATGACGAGCGTGGGCTCGCCGGGATGACGGTCCAGGATCGACCGGACGACCGGCATCTTGGTCCGCGCGGTCGAGGCGATCTTGTACCGCTCCTCCGGTTCCGCGGTGGCGTACGAGAGCCGCTCCGCGTCGGTCAGCGTCACCCGCACCTCGGTGCACTCGGCCGGCGCGATCCAGCCCTGCGACTCGATGTCCTTCCACGGCGCGTCATACCGTTTCGGTCCGATCAGCGAGAACACGTCGCCCTCCCGGCCGTCCTCCCGGACCAGGGTCGCGGTCAACCCGAGCCGCCGGCGGGACTGCAGGTCGGCCGTCATCCGGAACACCGGCGCCGGCAGCAGATGCACCTCGTCGTAGATCACCAGGCCCCAGTCCCGGGAATCGAACAGGTCCAGGTGCTTGTAGACGCCGCCGGACTTGCGGGTCATCACCTGGTAGGTGGCGATGGTGACGGGCCGGATCTCCTTGCGTTCCCCGGAGTACTCGCCGATCTCCTCCTCGGTCAGCGAGGTCCGGGCCAGCAGCTCGCGGCGCCACTGCCGTCCGGCCACGGTGTTCGTCACCAGGATCAGCGTTGTGGCCCCGGCCTTGGCCATCGCGGCCGCCCCGACCAGCGTCTTCCCGGCGCCGCAGGGCAGCACCACCACCCCGGAGCCGCCGGCCCAGAACCCCTCGACGGCCTCCTGCTGGTACGACCGCAGGTGCCAGCCGGCCAGGTCCAGCTCGATGTGGTGCGCCTCGCCGTCGACGTAGCCGGCCTCGTCGTCGGCCGGCCAGCCGACCTTGAGCAGCGCCTGCTTCAGGTGGCCGCGCTGCGACGGATGCACGATGACGGTGTCCGGATCGATCCGTGCGCCCAGCATCGGCGCGATCTTCTTGTGCCGCAGGATCTCCTCCAGCACGGCCCGGTCCCGCGACAGCATGATCAGCCCGTGCGCCGGGTGGGTCTGCAGCACCAGCCGGCCGTACCGGCCCATGGTGTCGACGACGTCGACCAGCAGCGCCTGCGGAACGGGGAACCGGGACCAGCGGACCAGGGCATCGACGACCTGCTCGGCGTCGTGCCCGGCGGCCCTGGCGTTCCACAACGCGAGCGGGGTGATCCGATAGGTATGGATGTGCTCGGGGGAGCGCTCGAGTTCGGCGAACGGCGCGATGTTGGCGCGCGCCGCCGCGGCGTCGGGGTGCCCGATCTCCAGCAAGAGGGTCTTGTCGGACTGCACGATCAACGGGCCGTCGGTCACGGGCCATCCTTCAAATGTGGACTGGAGCGGCGAGAACGTGTCTGCTCGACGCGGCAGACCCGCTCTCTACGCCGGATTGCGCCCGCTCTTTTCGCCGCATACGACGAGGAACGTGCCGATGCCCCGCCGGTGTGCGGGGCAACCTGTCCAGTGTCCCCCACAGCGGCTCGGGCGCCCGCGCCCAGGAACGCCGTCATTGACCGGCGCCGGCTCGTGCCTCGCTGACGCTCAGCCGACGCGACGCGATTCAAGATCGCGGTCGAGCTGGAGGCCGCCGTCGGCCGAGATCTCGGGATGCAGGTCGCCGATCGCGGCGAACTCACCGCGAGTAGCGCTGGAGAGGTCCTCGATCCGGTAGCCGCAGACCAGATCGAACGCCAGGCGGCGTTGCAACTCGGTCCACAGCTGCTCCAGGCGCAGGGTCCCGACCAGGTTGCCCTGCTCCCACAACAGGCTGACCATCTCTCCCCACGCATGCAGCGCGCCCGGCGCCGATGCCTGCGCGCGGAGGGTGGCCCCGATGATTCGGTCGAACAGCATCGGATCGGGCAGCCCGCGGCGCATGAACCCGGCCAGGGCCTGATCGGCGTCCAGGTCGACGAACCTGCCATCGGCGGTTGCGCGATCCACGATGTCCGCCGGCAGGGCGGCACGCAGCGCAGCGCGGTGCTCGCCGGTTGCGATGACAACAAGGCGACCGCCGTCGGCCAGTGCTGCGGTTGCCGTTGCGGTCAAGTGTGGAACCAGCGCCGCGTCGTCGCGGTAGCAGAACACGTGGTGGCCGCGCCGGCCGGCGGCGACTCCACGCCCCTCGCCGGCCGGGGAGGGCCGACGGCCGACGGCCGGTACGTCCCGAACGGCCGGTTCGCAGCGGGCCGCTGACGGGCTGTCCATGGCCTCGATCAACGGCTTCAACCGGCCGGTCTTGATCACGTAGCAATCGGCTCCGGCGGCGAGCATGTCCGCCTGCATCGACGCCTCGTCGTGGCCGGAGAACATCACGATGTGCATGTCCGGCTGTCCGGCCCGGGCGCTGCGGACGAGGTCGACGCCGCCGCCGGGCAGGCTGACGTCCATGATCACGATGTCGGGCCGGGAATCGGCGATCCGGCGCAGGCAGCTGACACCGTCGGTGGCCTGACCGACGACCCGGAACCGCGGGAAATTGCCCAGCAGCAGGATGATGGCGTCACGCAGTTCGCTCTGGTCGTCGCAGAGCAGCACGGTGCGGGCATCGGCCATCGGGCCCGGGCGCGGTGACAGTGATTCGCTCGCAGGCTCGCTCGGTGACAGCTGATTCGCTCGCAAGCTCGCTCGGTGACACTGATTCGCTCGCAAGCTCGCTCACGCCGGCAGCCGGCTCGTGCCTCGCGGATGCCCGGCCTGTGGCTTCATGATTCGCATGCAAGCTCGCTCACGATGGTCCCGCCGTCATCGGCAGCGTCAGCACGGTCGTCATGCCCGCGCCCGGCGAGCTGTGGATGTGCAACTGCCCGCCCTCTGCCTCGGCGCGGGCGCGCATGGTTGCCATGCCGAGATGTCCGGGACCCGTCGGGTCCGCCGTGCCGATCCCGTCGTCGGTGACGGAGAACACCACCATGCTGTCCAGCGGGACGATCCGAACCGCGATGTTCTCGGCGTTGGCGTGCTTGTGGGCGTTGATCAGCGCCTCCCGGAGAATGCGATACGCGGCCGCCGTCGCCGGTGGGCTGAGGTTGACATTCATCGGGCCAACGATCTGCAGGGGTCGGGCGCCGACGAATAGGCCGTCGGCGAGGTTCCGCAGCGCGCCCCCGATGCCGTACGTCAGATCGGGCGCCGCGAGATCGACCTGAATCAGGTTGCGGAGCCAGTCCACCGACGACTCCAGCAGGGCGGCGAGCCGGTCCAGTTCCTCTCCCTCACTGCCTGACCTGCCCATCCGCAGCGTGTCGATCCGCATCGCCGCGGCCACGATCAGCTGAATGGGCTCGTCGTGAATGCTCTCGGCCATGTGTGACCGTTCGCGAATCTCCATCCCGGCCAGCTCCTCCAGCAGTTCGCGCTGCTGCTCGGTCAGTTCCTGCAGCCGCTCGGCCGCTTCCCGTTCCAGTTCGGCCCGCACCCGGTGCTCGGCAACGGCCGACCCGGCCCGGTCGGCCAGCACCTGAACCAGGTGCTCGTCACCGATGTCGAACCGATCCGCCGGGTCGGTCCGCAGGACGCAGAACAGGCCGAGCACCTGACCGTTGTGCCGCATCGGCGCGGTGATCGAATGCTCGAATTGCCATCCGGTCTGGTCCACGAATCGATCGTGGTTCGCGGGCCTGACCTTCGGGTCACTTGACACGATCCGGCCCCGCCTGATCACCTCGTCCCGGATCGGACCGGGCTCGAAGCACTGCGTGGAGAGCATCATGGCTGCCTCGATCGAGGCACGAACCTGCTGGTCCGGATGTGAGGTCACATCGAGCTCCACCCCCAGCAGATCCGGGGTCAGCACCCGGATCACCGCGGCGGCCTTCAGGTCGGCGGCCGCCAGGTCGGCGATGCTGTGCAGCGGTCCTTCCGGCCCGCGGGAGGCGGCCGCCAACGCATCGCTGACCCGGCGCAACAGCATCGCTCGTTGATCCGCCGCGGCCTGCGCCCTGTGCAGTTTGGTGTTCTCGATCGCGCCGATGCTCTCTGTCACATCGACATGGGTCGCCGTTGCGGTCATCAGGGCGCCATCCTCGACCTTGGACTCACAGGTGCACTGTAGGTGCCGGATTTCACCGGTCTTGCCGTGCCGAATGCGATACGAGAGGGAGTGGCGCCCGCCTGAGGTCAGCACCCGGTCCCGGACGGCGCGGACCAGCGGCTCGTCCTCGATGACGATCACGTCCGTGGGGAACAACGAGATGCCGGCCGCCGAATCCAGGCCCCAGAGGCCCAGCAGCTCGTCGTCGAAGATCCATTGCGAGCGGCGGTCGTACCAGCAGCTGCCGAGCCGGCTGAGCCGGTGGATCTGCTCCAGCTGGGATCGCCGAGCACGGTCGGCCGTGACGTCGTCGTTCAGCGAGAGGCCGCCGACCACCACGCCGTCGGCGTCGGTGACCGGCCGGACCCGGATCCGGAACCGACGGCCGTTCACCGGACTGAGGTATTCGAAATCCGCATCGTGCCCGCTCAGGGCCTCGCGGTAGTGATCCTCCAGGAGTGCGTAGGAACTGGCCGGCAAGACTTCGGCGAGCAATCTGCCGACCATTGCGGCAGGGTTGTGGCCGTTTGTCCTGATGATCTCGCCGAAGGCGCTCAGCACCCGCAGGTCCCGGTCGAACATGATCGCCGAACAGTCGGGCAGGCTCGTCGCGAGCTGCCGGTAGCGCAGCTCGCTATCCGCCAGAGCCTGCTGCACGCCGCGGAGCACCGTGACGTCGCGAAGCTGCACGAGGAGGAAGCGGCGGCCGGATGCGGTGAACACCGCGTCGGCGGACAGTTCCACGATCATCCGGTCAGCCGATCCGGTGACCAGCTCGAGCTCCTGGTGCAGGTGGTCGCCGGCGCCGAGCGCCGCTGTTGTGAACTGTGCGGACTGCATGGGTGCAATGAGATCGGCGATGCGGCGGCCCAGCAGCGATTGCGGCCCCGACCCGAGCGCGAGCTCGGCCGACCGGTTCGCCGCGGTGATGATCAGCCCGTCATCGAGCAGGAGGGCCGGTAGTGGCGACAGGGTGAAGCCGATCCCGAGGAACTCGTCAAGCTGTTCGTCGTCAAGTGGGCCCGGTTGACGAAGAGCACGAGCGGAGCTGGTCACGTCAGTCTTACCCCCGGCTTCGTGATCACTCTATGCGCACGCGAATGTACCCAGCGTAACTCAGGAATTGGATTCTGAGCACGTTTGGCCCTATTTCCGATCCATCCATCACGTGCAGGCTCGCCAGCCACGGGTAAACGGGGGCCCCCGACGCCCGAGTGGCCCCGCGGTCAGCCGGCCGGCTCCGCTCGCCGGCCGCGCGATCGGAGCACCCCGGTCGCCCACACCACAAACCCCACAACGACGAAAACCGCGATCATGATGCCCACCCAGCGCCAGAAGCTCGACCCATCGGGATCCAGGAATGGGTACAGCGGCTTGCCGCTGCGATCGCGGACGTTGTAGTACACGCCGAGGTAGCAAATCGGCAGGATCAGCCAACTCAGCGCGGTCCACCAGGCCTGCCGGGCGCGCCCTTCCTTGTCACTGCCCGGACCGAACACCAGCCAGTCGATGACGGCCAGCGCCGGCACCACGGCATGCTCGAGCAGGCTGGACGTCGCCTCCAGGTTGCCGCTCAACAGGGCCTGGTAGATCACCGCGGTGACGATCGCGTAGGTCGTCGACGCGCCCCGGCACCAGGCCATCGCCCGATTCCAGCGCTGCGAAACGACCGCGAAACCGAGCACCGACGCACTCGCGGTGAGCGCGACGGTCAGCGTGGTGACCTGGGAGAAATACCGCAGCTGCGTGATGTCGCCGTGCAACGCCGCGACGAGGCCCCACCAGGCCAGGACGGCGATCACCATCCGCCAGGCGATCAGGTAGCCGGGCATCCGGGTGGCCGACGCAGGCCGGGTCTGCGTCGCCGGGGTTGCACCCATTCCGATCCCGCACCTCCTGGTCGCCGCCACCGATCGTAAGTGATCAGGGGTTCGAGGCGGCCGTGCCAAGCTAGGCCGCGTGACTCTTGCCGATCTGATCCCCACCCAGGACGGCGAGGGCATCTGGGACGCCGCGCTCGGATCCGCGCTCGGGCAGCAGCACGAGGCCGATTCCGGTGAGCTCTTCGACCTGTTCTCGGGCTGGGCCGCCGACCGCGGACTGCCGCTCTACCCGCACCAGGAGGAGGCGCTGCTGGAGATCGTCGCCGACGCCAACGTGATCGTCGGGACGCCGACCGGTTCGGGCAAGTCGCTGATCGCCACCGCGGCCCTGTTCACCGGGTTGGCCACCGGGCGTCGGTCGTACTACACGGCGCCGATCAAGGCCCTGGTCTCGGAGAAGTTCTTCGACCTGGTGGACATCTTCGGCGCGTCCGCGGTGGGCATGATCACCGGCGATTCCGCGGTCAACGCCGCCGCGCCGATCATCTGCTGCACGGCCGAGATCCTGGCCGGCGTCGCGCTGCGCGCCGGGGCGGACGCCGACGCCGGCATCGTGGTGATGGACGAGTTCCACTACTACGGCGACCCGCAGCGCGGCTGGGCCTGGCAGGTGCCGCTGCTCGAGCTGAACCGGGCCCAGTTCGTGCTGATGTCGGCGACGCTCGGCGACATGCGGTTCTTCGCCGATGACCTCACCAAGCGCACCGGCCGCGAGACGGCGGTCATCGCGAATGTGGAACGGCCGGTGCCGCTGCACTTCTCCTACACCCTGGTGCCGCTCACCGAGACCCTGCAGGACCTGCTGGCGACCAACCGGGCGCCGGTGTACATCGTCCACTTCACCCAGGCGTCCGCGCTGGAACGGGCGCAGGCACTGTCCAGCCTGACCGTCGCCAGCCGGGAGGACCGGGACCAGATCGCCGAGGTGATCGCCGACTTCCGGTTCTCCCCGGGCTTCGGCCGGACGCTGTCCCGGTTGGTCCGGCACGGCATCGGGGTGCACCACGCCGGGATGCTGCCCAAGTACCGGCGGCTGGTGGAGAAGCTCGCCCAGTCCGGGCTGCTCAAGGTGATCTGCGGGACCGACACCCTCGGCGTCGGGATCAACGTGCCGATCCGGACGGTGCTGATGACGGCGCTGTCCAAGTACGACGGCCGCCGCACCCGGCTGCTGTCCGCCCGCGAGTTCCACCAGATCGCCGGGCGGGCGGGCCGGGCCGGGTTCGACGTCGCCGGTGATGTCGTTGTCCTTGCGCCCGAGCACGTCATCGAGAACCAACGGGCCGTCGCGAAGGCCGGCGACGACGCCGCCAAGAAGCGAAAGGTGGTGCGCCGCAAGCCACCGGAGGGCTTCGTCAGCTGGTCGGAGACCACCTTCGACAAGCTCGTCGCGGCCGAACCGGAACCGCTGACATCGCATTTCCGGATGTCGCACGCGATCGTGCTCGGGGTGGTCTCCCGCCCCGGGAACGCGTTCACCTCGCTCCGCACGCTGATCGAGGGCAGCCACGAGCCGCGTGCACGGCAGCTGCGACATGCGCTGCGCGCCATCGCGATCGGCAAGGCGCTGATCGCCGCCGGGCGTGGTCGAGCGGCTCGACGAGCCGGACGAGACCGGCCGCCGCTACCGGCTCACCATGGACCTGCAGCTGGACTTCGCGCTGGACCAGCCGCTGTCCCCGCTGGCGCTGGCCGCGCTGGACATCCTCGACCAGAGCGCCGACACCTATGCGCTGGACGCGGTCTCGCTGATCGAGGCCATCCTGGAGGGCCCGCGGCCGGTGCTGTCCGCGCAACGGTTCAAGGCCCGCGGCGAGGCGGTGCAGGCGATGAAGGCCGACGGCATCGAGTACGAGGACCGGATGGCGCTGCTGGAGGACGTTGACTACCCCAAGCCGCTGGCCGACCTGATCGAGGTGGCCTACGAGGCGTACAAGAAGGGTGCCCCGTGGATCGCCGAGTACCAACCGGAACCCAAGTCGGTGGTCCGGGACATGTACGAGCGGGCGATGACGTTCTCCGAGTACGTCGCGTTCTACGCGCTGACCCGCTCCGAGGGTGTGGTGCTGCGGTACTTCGCCGACGCCTACCGGGCGCTGCGACGCACCGTGCCGACGTCGGCCCGCACCGAGGAGCTGACCGACATCACGTCCTGGCTCGGCGAACTGGTCCGCGGCGTCGACTCCAGCCTGCTGGACGAGTGGGAGGCGCTGGCGCACCCCGATCTGGACGAGCTGGGGCTGGTCGCCACCGGCACCGAGGTGCGGCCGCCGATCGCCGCCCGCGGGGTCAGCGCGAACGAGCGCGGCTTCACGGTGATGGTCCGCAACGCGATGTTCCGCCGCGTCGAGCTGGTCGCGCTGCACCGGTACGACGAGCTGGGGGAGATGCACACCGCGCAGGGCTGGCGGGCCGACCGGTGGGCGGAGGCGATGGCCGGCTACTGGGACGAGTACCCCGACCTCGGCATCGGCGCGCCGGCCCGCGCCGCGGACCTGGTGATGATCACTCGCTCGGCGGATTCCTGGTCGGTGCGGCAGACCTTCGACGACCCGGCCGGCGACCGGGACTGGGGGATCAGCGCCGACATCGACCTCGCGGCCTCCGACGACGTCGGCGAGCCCGTCATCACGGTGACCGACGTCGGGCCGTTGACCGACTGACCGCGACGGCCGATCGATTCGCCAGGTTCGGTGCCCTTCCCGTGCCGCAATGGGTCCGAAACTGGCGACTCGATCGGCTGCGAATCGCGAACGGCACTTGACCTTCCGGTTACCGGAAGGGGCACGCTCTCGGGCATGGAAGCTCTGGTCACCATCGGTGAGTTCTCCCGGCTGTCACATCTGACTGCCAAGGCCCTGCGGCACTACCACGACGTCGGCCTGCTCACCCCGGCGCAGATCGATTCCTCCGGCTACCGGCGGTACGCGCCGGCCCAGGTCCAGCAGGCGCAGCTGGTGCGCCGGCTGCGGCTGCTGGACATGCCGGTGCCGGAGATCGCCGCGGTGCTGGCCGCCCCGGACGACGCCACCCGGGACCGGACGGTCGCGGAACATCTGCAACGCATGGAGGACGAACTCGGCCGCACCCAGCAGGTGGTGGCATCGCTCCGCGCGTTGCTCAGACCCGCCGCCACCCCGCCGAAGGTCGACTACCGCACGGTCGGCGACCAGCCCGTCGTCGGCGTGCGGACCGAGGTTCGTCGATCCGGCGTCGAGCAGTGGTGTTCGGTGACGTTCCCGCTGCTCTACGAGTCCATCGCGCGCAGCGGGGTAGAGCCGGCCGGTGCCGGCGGCGCGACCTACGACGCCAACTTCTTCGAACGCGACGTCGGCGAGGTGGTGGCCTTTGTTCCGGTCGCGGGCTTGTGGGACGGTGGGCGGACCGGCGGAACCGCTGGTGCTCGCGGCCGGCCGATTCGCCGTCGCGGTGCACGCCGGCGGATTCGACGACATCGACGTCAGCTACGGGCAACTCGGCGGCCACGTCGCCGAGCACGACGAACCGTTGCCCCTGCCCATCCGCGAGCACTACCTGATCGGTCCGAACCACACCGCCGATCCGCTGCAGTTCCGCACCGAGATCTGGTGGCCGATCAGCGCCGCTCCGTGCGTGCCCCACGAAGACCAGGAGACAGCACCATGGCAGTAGCGGTTCAACACATCACCTTCGACGCCGACGACGCGGCACGGCTCGCCCGGTTCTGGGCGACGGTGCTGGAACGCGATGTCGACCCGGGAGCCAGCCGGGAATTCGCCACCATCGGTCTCGGCTCGCCCGACGTCGATGGGGCCGCTGCGGCCGGGCCGGCCTGGATGTTCATCCGCGTGCCGGAACCTCGGGTGGGGAAGAACCGGATCCATGTCGATCTGCGCTCGCCCGATCGACCAGCGGACGTGCAGCGGGCGCTGGACGCCGGTGCCACCCACGTTGGCGACTTCGCGGAGTACGGCGCGGCCTGGACCACCCTGCGCGACGTCGAGGGCAACGTCTTCGACATCGGAGATGCGCCCAGCTGAGCAACTTGCTCGTTGGCGAGGCCGCTCCGTCGGTGAGCCCGCTGCGTTGGTGAGCCTCGACTGCGTTGGTGAGCCTGCTCCGTTGGTGGGACACCGTCGCTGGTGACACCCTGGAACGATGACCTCGCCCAACGAGCAGCCGCGGTGGCGGGCGTTGGCGATCGGGCCTGGCGGTGTGCCCCCGGACCAGGTCCGGGTCGTGCACGTTCCCCCCGCTGCCGCCTTGGCGCGGCCGGTGGTGGGCGCCCGGGGCGAGTCGGCCGTGCGGGAGCAGGGTGCCGGCACCGGTCCATCGGCGGTGTTCGGCTCCTTCGACGTGGAAGCGCCCCGGCCGTCGCGTCGGGTGGGTTTCGGCTGGATCGCGCTGGCCGTGGTAGTGGCGGTGCTGGTCGGGGTGGCGCTGTGGTCGGGCAACTCGGATTCCACCAGCTCATCGGGTGACCTGCAGCCGGGGGATTGCCTGTCCTCCGCGGGTGGCCAGTCCGTCATCCCCATCGACTGCTCGGCCACGGACGCCGAATTCGAGGTCACCGCCCGGTACCCGGACTCGACGAACTCCGCGCGGTGCTCCGCGGTGTCCTCCGACGTGGTGCTGGTCACCAAGGACGACGCGGTGCTCTGCCTGAACTACCGGGCCGCGGTGGGCGAATGCCTGTACGCCGGATCCGCCACCGCGGTCGGCAAGACCGCCTGCCGGACGCCCGGCTCCAGCAGCACACCGACCGGGCTGTTCCGGGTCATCGCCGTGCTGTCCGGCACCCTCGATGCCGGCAAATGCCCGACCGGCACCCTCGAATCCCTGGTGCATGTCGCCAGCAACGAGGTGGTCTGCCTCGGCCTGCCCTGAGCCGTCAGCTCGGTCGTTTCGACTTCGGCAACCGGCCGACCACGTCGGCGTATGACGTGTCGATCGCCTCCCGCAGCTCGTCATCGGTGACCGCCGACCCGATCAGGAAGGTGTTCCAGCCGTAACGCCCGATGTAGGACGTCACGGTGACGTCGTCGGGGTACTGGTCGCGCCATTCCTTGGCCTCGTCGGCCGTTCGAGCGCATTTGAGTCCGATGGTGCTGCCGTCCTCGGCTCCGAGGAACGCGAAGATCTTGTCGGCGACCTTCACCACCTGGTCGCCCTCCCACGGTTCGTCCACCCAGGCGCCGGGTTTGGCCAGGCAGTAGGCAAGTAGGTCAGCGCGGCTCATCAAGCACTCCCATCGGCATCGGTGGTCAACGCACCGGCCGCGGCATCTGGGCCCGCGTCGAGCTCGTCGTCGCCCAGTTCGTCGTCGCCCAGTTCGTCGTCGCCCAGTTCGTCGTCGCCCAGTTCGTCGTCACTGACCGGCCGGACCCCGGTGATCCGGTGCAGCACGAACGTCCGTACCGCGCCCCGGAGCCGGTCGTAGGCGACGATGGCGCCGCTGGACATCGCGACCGGTTCGATCATCCGATGGGTGGTTCCCCCGTCCGCGTCGACGTAACCGATCCACAGCGGTTTTCGATGGTCGACGGCGTCGCGGAGCACCCCCATGGTGTCCCCGTTCAGCTGCACGTCGCCGTGCGAGTACAGCGCCCCGGTGCGGTCGGCGCTGCGCATCCGGGAGATCAGCGACTCGAGCTGCTCGTCGCTGGGCGCCGGCGGCTCGCGCCAGTGCTGATACTGCGGCACCGGCTGCTTCGTCCGCTGCGGCCGTGGCCGGATGTCGAGCACCGCCCCGCTGGAGTCCTCCGCGGCGGGCACCAGACCACCGGTGCGCAGCTGCGCCATCAGCTCCGGCATCGCCGCCGTCGAGATCGCCACGGTCGGCGCCAACCGGCGGAGCACGATGCCCATCGTCGACGCCTCCGCCACCGCCTGGTCGATCAGCGCCGGATCGTCGCTGCGCAGGTAGGTGCTCGCCTTACCCAGCCGCAACACGCCGTAGCGTCGGCCGACGTCGTCGATCAGATAGGTCAGGGCCTGCGGCACCCCGGTTTTCGAATGCACCGCGAACAGGTCATGCAGCTCCGCGGTCGAGACCCCGGCGTCCAGCGCCCGCCGGATCGACTGCGGGGTGACCCGGTACACGGTCGCGCTGCCGGCGGATTCGACGTCCGCGACCTGACCGAGCCGGGCCGCGAGGTGCGGGACCAGCCGGCCGGGCGCCACCACGGTGAGATCCGCCTGGACCATCACCGTGTCCACCGGTGTCGGCAGCGCGGCCTGCAGCGCCGCCTCCGCCTCGGCCACCGACCCGGCCAGCAGCCGCCGGCCGGCGGTGGTCAGCGCGGTGAAGGCCACCAGGCCCAGCGCGGTGGCCTCCGCGATCGTCGAGGCGATCACCGCATCGCGTTGTTCCGCGGGCCGCAGCGGCGAGCGCCAGGCCAGCAGGGCGGTCAGCGATGCCGGATCAAGGCCCCAGCCGGGCGGCAGCTCGCCGAGCGCGTTCAGCACGAACCGTCGTTCCGCCGGCCCACGGATCCAGGACAGTTCCGGGGACAACGCGTTCAACGGCTTGTCCGATGCGTCCCGGGTGCCCACCCGGGCCGGGTTCCGCCGCAGGTCGAGCCACACCGCGCCGACCTGCGCCCAGGCCGCCTCGTCGGGACCGTCGAGGAAGTCGTCGGCGTCCGCCGTTGGGGTCCAGGATTCCGCCACCCGGCCGCGAGAGTCGGCGGCGGCGATCATCCCGGACGCGGCCAGCACCTCGACATCCAACGCGGTGGTCGGCTCGTCGGTGCCCAGGGTCTTCGCGAGCCGGCGCAACTCCCGCACGCCCAGCCCGCCGGACTTCAACGCGGGCGGCGGGTTCTGCCCGATCGCGTCCAGCAGCCGTCCGAGCCGGTCGACGGTGGCCAGCGCCTGGCCGCCGCCGGTGCCGTCGACCGTCGGCACGCCGTGTTTCACGGCCTTGTCGCCCGGCGGCTCGACCCGGATCGGACCGAGCGGTTCGTTGCCGCGTAGCGCCAACCCCACCTCCCGCGGGAGTTCGACGGTCGCCTGGTCGACCCGGCGCAGCAGGCCGTCGGCGATCAGCGTTGACACCGCCTTGGAGATCTTGGACCGGGAATCGGTGGTCCCCCGCGGGATCCCGGTGGCCAGCCGATCGAGCAGCGCGCGCGCCGCGGGATCCAGGTCCTGTACCGCGGCGGTGGCGGCCGCGACGGTGAGCGTGCCGGGTGCACCCAGACCCGCCGGGTAGGGACCGAGCACCGGCAGGACCGCCGACGGCATGTGGATCTGGTCGGTCCCGCGCACCAGGGCCAGGCCCTCGAGCTTTCCCAGCGCTGCGTCCAGCGCGGCGGCCGAGACCGTGGGGCCGAGCAGTTGCCGCAGGTCGGTGCGGCTGACGGCGCGTTTCTCGGCGCCGAGCACGGCCAGGGCCTGCAGCACCTGGACGTGGAACTGATTCAACGATTCCATCGCCCGCCAGACTGACGGGCCGGTGTTCAACCGGCCCGCGAGCACGGTCAGGTCGCCCGGCGCCGGAACCGTCAGGTCCGGGCGGGCGCGCAGCAACGCAACCAGAGCGCGGTCGTCCCGCGCCCGCAACCAGTCCAGCGTCGAGGGCATCGCAGTCCACCGTAGTGATCGCGACGGAGGTGCCCGGCCAACCGTGCGACGGAGGTCAACCTCGGCAGCCGCCGCCCCGGCGGGACTAGTGTGCGCATGCCGTGTCGTCCTCGAAGCAGGAAAGGTCGGTCAGAGATGCCAGATGCGCTCAGTTCCGATGCCATGACGGCGGGTTCGGTCACTGTTGCCGGCGCCGACGGCGACGAGATCGAGGCGTACCTGGCCAGCCCGGCCGCGTCGCGGACGCGGGGCGGCGTGGTCGTCATCCATCACATGCCCGGCTACGACCGCGCCACGAAGGAAATCACCAGGCGGTTCGCCGAGCTGGGTTACCACGCCATCTGTCCCAATCTGCATTGGCGGGATGCGCCGGGCGCCGCGCCGGACGACGCCGCGGCCGCCTCCCGCGCGAACGGCGGGGTCCCGGACTCCAGGCTGGTCGGTGATGTGGCCGGCGCCGCCGCGTTCCTGCGCGCGCTGCCCACCAGCAACGGCCGGGTCGGCGTCATCGGCTACTGCTCGGGCGGCCGGCAAAGTGTGCTGGCCGCGTGCCGGCTCGATGTGGACGCGGCGGTCGACTGCTACGGCGCGTTCGTCACCGGCGAGCCCCCGGCCGGCTACCCGATCAGGGTGACGAACCTGGTCGACGAACTGCCGGGCCTGCGGGCACCGTTGCTCGGGCTGTTCGGGGAGCAGGACGCCAACCCCAGCCCGGAGCGGGTCGCGGAACTGGAGCAGATCCTCGCCGCCAGCGGCAAGGAATTCACCCTGCACAGCTACCCGGACGCGGGCCACGGATTCTTCGCCACCGACCGGGTCTCCTACCGGGTCGCGGCCGCGAACGACGGGTGGGAACGCATCGCCGCCTTCTACGCCGAACATCTTTCCTGACCAAACGGAGCTGACATGTGCACCTATGCCACCGTTACCACCAAGCTCGACGGCAGCGCCAAGGGCCCCGGCGGCAGCTGGTTCCACGTCACCGACGGCGTCGTCTATTTCGATCACCCGGTGCACGCGATGGCCGAACACACGCTCAACATCGACTTCGCCGCGCCCGGTCTCGGGCCGGCGGCGCGGGTCGCGGTGGAGCTCACGGCGGCCTCTGCCCGCGACCTGATCACGGCGATCCAGCACGCACTGGACTCCGCGCCGGCCGCGATGACCGGCTGAGCCGACCGGCACCGCCACCCGCTCGTGGACTGCGGTGTTGAGCGGATCGGCGGCCGTACGCCAGAATGGGGATCGGGCGGGCCGACCGCCCACCGCTCCGGCACGTCCTGGGCGGAGCGCGAGGGGCGGGGATTGACCCCGCTCCCGTGATCGCGAGGAGGACCCGTGGCCGGCAAGCGAAGCAAGGGTGTCGACCCCCATTGGCCCGATCTGCCCGAAGGGGAGCACCCGGTCACCGAGCTGAACACCCACGTGCAGGGCGCCCTCTCACCATTCGGTGAGGTCGAGTTCCCGCTGCCGACCGTGCCCTACATCCACCCGAACACGGTGATCAACCGCTGAGCGAACCCGATTCGGGAACCGCGGCTCGGGTGGCCGGGGTCGTGCTGGCCGCCGGCTCCGGTCGCCGCTACGGCCGGCCCAAGGCACTGGTGGACACCGGATCCGGGCCGTGGGTACGGGTCGCGCTGCAGGCGGTGCGCGGTTGTGCGCCGCGAGTGGTGGTGACCGGCGCGGCCGCCGATCAGGTCGCAGCGCTGCTGCCGCCCGACGCCGTGGTGGTGCGCAATCCCGACCACGCGCAGGGCATGGGGTCCAGTCTCCGGGCCGGTCTGATGGAGCTCGCCGGGGACGAATCGGTGGACGCCGCGGTGATCATGCTGGTGGATCTGCCCGGCGTCGGGCCCACGGTGATCGACCGGGTCTGCCGAGCCGCCGGTTCGTCGTTGACGGCTCGGAATGCGTTGGTGCGGGCGGCTTTTCAGGGCGTTCCCGGGCATCCAGTGCTGATCGGCCGGGACCATTGGCCCGGCGTGATCCAGACCGCCCGCGGCGACCGCGGCGCCCGGGACTACCTGGTCGCGCATCCGGTGGTTGTCGTCGAGTGCGGCGATATCGGGTCGGGTGTCGATGTGGACGTGCCGGGCCAGGAGTGATCTTGGTGGCCGCCGGGTCCGGTCAGCGCGACAACCCGGCGGATTACGATGCGGACGCACCGGGTGCACCCCGCCCGTTGATCATCCCGACCAAGGAGCTCCCCCGATGGCTGTGCCCGGTCCCGGTTACTCGATCACCATGCGGATCGCGGCGCCGCCGTCGGCGACCGCGGCCGGCGACCTGACCACGGCGGTCGGCCGGGCCGGCGGCGTCATCACCGGATTCGACGTCGTGGAGTCCACCGCCGCGTCGATGGTGGTCGACATCTCGGCCAATGCCCAGTCGCAGAGCCACGCCGACGAGCTGACCGACGCGGTCAACGCGCTGCCCGGCGTTGAGGTCCGCAAGGTGTCCGACCGGACGTTCCTGGTGCACATCGGCGGCAAGATCGAGGTCACCTCGAAGGTCCCGCTCCGCAATCGTGACGACCTGTCCCGGGCCTACACCCCGGGCGTCGCGCGGGTGTGCGAAGCGATCGCGCGCAACCCCGCCGACGCCCGCCGGCTGACCATCAAACGCAATACCGTCGCGGTCGTCACGGACGGCACCGCGGTGCTGGGCCTGGGCAACATCGGTCCGGCCGCCGCGCTGCCGGTGATGGAGGGCAAGGCCGCGTTGTTCAAGAAGTTCGCCGGGGTCGACGCCTGGCCGGTCTGCCTGGACACCACCGACACCGAGGAGATCATCCGCACCGTGCAGCTGATCGCCCCCGTGTACGGCGGCATCAACCTGGAGGACATCGCCGCGCCGCGCTGCTTCGAGATCGAGGCGCGGCTGCGGGAGTTGCTGGACATCCCGGTCTTTCACGACGACCAGCACGGCACCGCGATCGTCGTGGTGGCCGCCCTGCGCAATGCCCTGCGGGTGGTCGGCAAGGACATCGGGAACTGCCGGATCGTGGTTTCCGGGGTCGGCGCGGCGGGTAACGCCATCATCCGCCTGCTGCTGCTGCAGAAGCCGGCCGACATCGTCGCCTGCGACATCGCCGGCATCGTCTGCGTCGGGCGAGAAGGCATGGACCCCAATCTGTCCGCCGTCGCCGACGCGACCAACCTGCACCGGATCACCGGATCGATCCACGACGCGATCGCCGGCGCCGACGTCTTCATCGGGGTGTCCGCGCCGAACGTGATCACCGCGGCGGACGTGGCGAAGATGAATTCGGGAGCCGTGGTGTTCGCGCTGGCCAACCCGGACCCGGAGATCGATCCCGCTGGAGGCGCAGAAACACGCCGCGGTGGTGGCCACCGGCCGGTCGGACTTCCCGAACCAGATCAACAACGTGCTCGCGTTTCCCGGGGTGTTCCGTGGCTTGCTGGACGCCCAGGCCACCGAGATCACCGACGACATGCTGAATGCCGCCGCCGAGGCCATCGCGAACGTGGTGTCGCCCGACCAGCTGAACGCCTCGTACATCGTGCCGAGTGTCTTCGACGAGAACGTCAGCAAGGCCGTGGCCCGGGCCGTCGTGGAGGCGTCCCGGTCCCGGGCCCGGATCGGCGGAGGCGCCAAGGAATCGGCGCTCACGTGAGCGTGCCGGGTCCGGCGCTCACCCACGTCGATGCGACCGGTGCCGCACGGATGGTGGATGTCTCCGACAAGCCCGCGTCGGCCCGTACCGCGGTCGCGTCCGGCGTCGTGCGCACGACCGCCGAGGTGGCGGCGCTGCTGCGGGCCGGCGCAATGCCCAAGGGAGATGCGCTGGCGACCGCGCGGATCGCCGGCATCATGGCGGCCAAACGAACGCCGGATCTGGTGCCGCTGTGCCACCCGATCTCGATCTCCGGGGTGACCGTCGACCTGGAGGTCGGTGAGGCGGAGGTCCGTATCTCCGCGACGGTGCGGACCACGGACCGGACCGGGGTGGAAATGGAGGCGCTGACGGCGGTTGCGGTGGCCGGTTTGACGCTGCACGACATGATCAAGGCAGTGGACCCGGCAGCGGTGCTGGACGCGGTGCGGGTCGAACGCAAAGAAGGCGGCAAGACCGGCACCTGGACCCGGCCGTGAGCCGAGGAGCGGAGCGTGCCGTGAGCCGATCTGTCGGCACCGCGAGTCGATACCAGGGAACGAAGCGATGACCGGCTCTGCTTCGGGCGCCAGAACTGCGGTGGTGATCATCGCGTCCACCCGCGCGGCGACCGGAATCTACCCCGACCGCACCGGGCCGATCATCGTGGAATGGCTCGCCGCAAGGGGTTTCGCGACCAATGCACCGTTGGTCAGGGCGGACGGGCCGGACGTGGCCGCGGCCTTGCGCGGCGCGATCGGCGCCGACCTGGTGATCACCTCCGGCGGCACCGGGATCTCCCCGACGGATCGCACGCCGCAGGCCACCGCTGAGCTGCTCGACTACGACATCCCCGGCCTGGCCGCCGCGATCCGGGCGCAGGGCAGCGACAAGGTGCCGACCGCGGTGCTGTCCCGCGGGCTAGCCGGGGTCGCCGGCCGGACGCTGGTGATCAACCTGCCCGGATCAACCGGCGGAGTACGCGACGGCCTGACCGTGCTGGATCGGGTGCTGGACCACGCGCTCGATCAGTTGCGTGGCGGCGACCACGTCGCGGGCGGAGGTTCCTAGATGACCGGCCGGGTCACGATCAGTGACGTCACGCAGGAATCGCTGGACCTGCAGGCGCACCTGGCCGCAGTGAGCGACGCGGCGGCGGGCGCGACGGTGTCGTTCTCCGGCGTCGTGCGCGATCACGACGACGGCCGCGGCGTCACAGAGCTCGAGTATCACGGGCATCCGACCGCCGCGTCCGTGGTCGCCGAGGTGGCGACAGAGATCGCTGCGCGGGACGGGGTGATCGCCGTCGCCGTCTCGCATCGAATCGGGCTGCTGCGGGTCGGCGACGTGGCGCTGGCCGCCGCGGTGTCGGCTGCGCATCGCCGCGAGGCCTTCGCCGCGTGCAGCGATCTGGTCGATGAGGTGAAGCGCCGGCTGCCGGTCTGGAAACGGCAGGTGTTCGTCGACGGTTCCGACGAATGGGTCGGGACGGCGTGAGGGAATCTCCAGATGTTTCGTGTCGCAGGCAGTAACGCCACTCGCTGAGAGCAAAACGGCGGCCTGTGTCGGGGTCGGCAAGTAGCTTGCCTCGCATGACCGAACCCGCCTTCCTCGTCGCTACCAGGGTCGCGTACGACACCGTGGCCACCGACTACGCCGTGCTCGTCAGTACTTTGCTCGCAGCCAAGCCACTGGACCGCGCGATGCTGTCCACCTTTGCCGAGCTGGTGCTGACCGCGGGTGGTGGGCTGGTCGCGGACCTGGGCTGCGGTCCGGGCCGGGTGACGGCTTTCCTGCAGTCGTGCGGGGTGACGACGTTCGGTGTCGACCTGTCACCGGCGATGATCGCGCAGGCTCGTCGGCTGTATCCGACGCTCCGCTTCGATGTCGGCTCGATGTTGGCCCTCGACCTGGCGGAGGCTGCCCTGGGCGGCATCGTCGCGTGGTATTCGATCATCCACACTCCGCCGGATCTGCTGCCGGTGCTGTTTGCCGAATGTCACCGGGTGCTGGCCCCGGGAGGGCAGTTGCTGCTCGCCTTCCAGGTCGGCGACGAACGCAGGCACCTGGAGCATGCCTACGGCCACGCCATCTCGCTGGATGCCTATCGGCTGCCACCCGACCGGATCGCCGACCTGCTGACCCGGGCCGGTTTCGACGTCCACGCCCGACTGGTCCGGGAGCCGGAAGAACCCGAAACGGTCAGGCAGGCGTACCTGCTGGCCCGCAAGCCAGGGGCGCCATAGCGCGCTGGAGGGAGTCCGCGATGTCCGCACCGAGAGCGCCAGCCACCCGCCCGTCGGGCCGGATTCGGCGTCAACGGGTCGGAGCGTGCAGTGCGTCGACATTTGCCGATCACTCTGGGCGTGCTCTACTGCATAGACGGGCGGGCAACACCAGGCCGGCCGACCTGGGTAATCCGGGCGACACGATCACCGACCCACCAGGAAAGATCGAGATGACGACGACGACATCACCCCAGCCAACGGTCCCGGACATCGGTGACCTGGCCCGCGATTACCTCAATCTGGACTCCCTGTTCTCCGCTGAAGAACTCGCGCTGCGAGACCGGGTCCGCGAGTTTGTGCAGCGCCGGATCGTCCCGAACATCGCACAGTGGTACGAGAAGGCGGTGTTCCCGGTCGAGATCACGTCCGAGATGGGTGATCTAGGACTGCTCGGAATGCACCTGAAGGGCTACGGCTGCGCCGGCCGCAGCGCCGTCGAATACGGCCTGGCCGCAATGGAACTGGAGGCCGGGGATTCGGGTCTGCGCACCTTCGTCAGCGTGCAGGGATCGCTGGCAATGAGCGCCATCTACAAGCACGGTTCCGAGGAGCAGAAGCAGCAGTGGCTACCCGGGATGGCGGCCGGACGGTCGATCGGCTGTTTCGGGCTGACCGAGCCGACCGCCGGCAGCGACCCGGGCGGGATGACGACCTACGCCCGCCGGGACGGTTCGGATTGGGTGCTGACCGGCGCCAAACGGTGGATCGGCCTGGCCTCCATCGCGGACATTGGGGTGATCTGGGCGCAGACCGACGGCGGAGTCCGCGGCTTCGTGGTGCCGACGTCGACCCCCGGATTCACGGCAACGCCGATCGAGCCGAAACTGTCGATGCGGGCCTCCATCCAGTGCGACATCACCTTGGACGAGGTGCGGCTGCCGGCCGACGCGGTGCTGCCGAACGTGGTGGGCCTCAAGGGTCCGTTCGCGTGTCTGAACGAGGCCCGCTACGGCATCATCTGGGGCGCCATGGGCGCTGCCCGGGATTCCTATGAGGCCGCGCTGGCCTACAGCCAGCAGCGGATGCAGTTCGATCAACCGCTTGCCGGGTACCAGCTGACCCAGCGCAAACTGGTCGACATGGTGCTGGAGATCCAGAAGGGGGTGCTGGTCGCGCTGCACACCGGGCGATTGAAGGACGCGGGAAGGCTATCCCCACAACAGATCTCCTTCGGCAAATTGAACAACGTGCGGGAGGCCATCGCGATCTGCCGGGAGGCAAGGACGATCCTCGGCGGCAACGGCATCACGCTGGACTACTCCCCGCTGCGACACGCCAACAACCTGGAGAGCGTGCGGACCTACGAGGGCACCGACGAGGTCCACACCCTGATCATGGGGCAGGCCATCACCGGCCTGGCCGCGTTCCGGTAGGTGATGGCCATGACGGATCGCACGTCGCTGGCCGAGCTCGTCGGGGTCAGCATCGACCATCCTTCGATTTCCCGGCAGATTGTCGCCGCCATCGCGGCCTTGGCCTGAGGAGCCTTCAGGTGCGAGCTCTCCGGGTGCATGGCCTCACCGGTCCGGCAGCGCTGCGGGTGGACGAGGTTGCGGAGCCACTGAAGCCCAGCGCCGATGCGGTGCAGATCGAGGTGCACGCCGCCGGGATCGGTTTCGTTGACACCCTGGTCGCGCGCGGGAAATACCAGGTGCGGCAGGAGCCGCCGTTCACCCCTGGGATGGAGGTGTCCGGGGTTGTTCTCGCCGTGCCGGATCGTTCGGAACTGACTGTCGGGCAGGCCGTCACGGCATCGGTACCGGTCGGCGGTTGCGCTGAAATTATCTGGGCGGCAGATCATCTGGTCGCACCCCTGGCGGATGGCCTGACGCACGCCGAGGGTGCCGCGATGGTCGTGAACTATCACACTGCGGTTGTTGCGCTCACCCGGCGGGCCGCCCTGCGGGCCGGTGAGACGGTGCTGGTGCATGGGGCCGGCGGCGGTCTGGGCAGCGCGTGCGTGCAGATTGCCCATGCCTTCGGCGCCCGGGTCGTTGCCGTTGCGGCCAGCCCCGAGCGCCGCGAACTGGCGCGAACCGCGGGCGCGGACGAGGTGTTCGGGCCCGATGAGTGGTTCGACGCCGTTCGTGAGCAGGGCGGCGCCGACGTGATCGTCGACCCGGTGGGCGGTGACGCGTTTGACCAGAGCGTCCGGTGCCTTGCTGCCGAGGGCCGATTGCTCACCATGGGTTACACCTCGGGCCGAATCCCCACCGCTCCCGCCAACCGCCTGTTGCTCCGCAACGGCGGCGTCCTTGGAGTGAATTGGTTGGTGCTATTGGAGTCGGATCAGGGACTGTTCCGCCGGACCGCCGGCCAGTTGGCCGAGTTGATCGCCGGTGGGATGCGGCCCGTCCCCCCGGTGCGATTCGGGCTTGCCAACGCGGCCCAGGCATTCCGTGACCTCGAGGAGCGCAGGATTGCCGGGAAGGCAGTGGTTCTGCTGCGATGATCGCCGCGGCGATGAGGCCCCCACGCACCGATGCGGAGCGTGTAACGGCGACTGCGCGCACCCATCGACTGCATTCCTGATCCTCGCCGTGCTCGGCCCGCGAGCATGTCGCGGCTGTGCTTGGTTCCGCGGCATCGCTACCTGACCTCCGATCGATCCCCCGACTGCCCAAACTTGCCGACGTTCGAGGTCGGGTCCGCCGGACGCTGGCATCGAGCCCTGACTATCGTGGCGGCACATGCAAGCGACAACCGGGCTGAGCATCGGTTGCCGTCCGCCGACGAAGGGCCCGACCATGACTCAGCCAGCCGACGACGGCGAGATTGCCGTCCGGGATGCTCCGGACCAGCACCGATTCGAGATCTGGGTCGGCGACGTGCGGGCCGGATTCGCGGTCTACCGGGCCCAGCCGGATCGCTACACCTTCACCCACACCGAGATCGACCCCGCGTTCGGCGGCCGCGGGCTCGCCTCGATCCTGATCAAGGCGGCGTTGGACGAGATGCGCGCGCGGGGGATTGCGGTGCTCCCGCAATGCCCGTTCGTGCGCCGATACATCTCCCGGCACCTCGACTACTTGGACCTGGTCCCGGCGGCGGAGCGTGCGAGGTTCGACCTGCCCACCGAGGCGGCGGCGCCCAACGGGTGAGCGCTGCCTGATGTTCGGCGCGGAACGCCCGGTTGCGCGCGGCGACATTCGTGCTCTCGAGTACGCGGTTGACTGGCTCGCCGGCTGGTTCGGTGAGGAGAAGCCGGCTGTTTCGGTGAGGAGAAGCCTGGTTGCGTGCGGCGACACTCGCCGGCATGTTCACTGAGTCACCCGTGGCCGTACGCGGCGATACTCGCGGTCGCTTGCAACATCAACTGGCCGCAGCCATGTTCAGTGAGGTCACCCCGGGCTGCGCGTCGCGACCCCGGCTGAGGTGGGCCGCGACGCCAGCCTGCTCATCCCCCTGATCTCCCCGCGCTCAGGTGCGGAGGGTGGTGGTGAGGTTGTGCACGGTGTTGCGTCTGGGCACTTGTCTGGGGTCAACCCATTTCGGTGGAATGAATTCGGGGATGCCGTCGGGGGCGAGCCGGACCTGCCAGTGGCCCCGGTGAATTTCGGCATGATGATACGGACATAACAGGCAGCCATTTTCGTAGCTGCTGGGCCCGTCATCGGCCCAGTGTTGGATGTGGTGGCAGTCGCACCAGCCGGCCTTGCGGTTGCACCCCGGCCAGGTGCAACCCCGGTCGCGCAGGGTGATGGCCCGGCGAATCGCGGCGGGGTAGGACCGGGACGCGGCCCCGACGTCCAGCACCTGCGACGGGCCGTCCATCACCGCGGGCACGATCCGGGCGTCGCAGGCCAGCATCCGGGCCTGGCCGGCGCTGATCGGGCCGCCGTGTTCCAGGGTGCCCGCACCCAGCCCGCTCCTGAGGGCCTGCAGGTCGATGGTGACGGTGACATGCGGGCGTTCCCCGCCCTGCAGCGGTGCGTCACCCAGGTCCAGGTACCGGCGGAGCATCTCTTTGAGGGCCTGGCCGCGGCGGACGGCGGGGGTTCTGGGGTCGGGGGTGCCGTCCGCGGCGGGCCGGGGTGCGGCGAGGCCGTCGATGGCCTGGGCGAGCAGTTCCACCCCGAGGTCGTCCAGCTTCCCCTTCAAATTCGTCAGCCCGGTGCTCTCGTTGCGGGCACCGATGGTCAACTCGACCTTCTCCGCTGGGGTGCGGTCGTCGAGTTTGCCGTCGGGGTCGCAAGTGATGGCGACCATTCGGGCGAAGGCGGCGAAGGGGTGGGGTTCGGTGAGTTGGCCGTGTTCGACGAGCAGATCCTGCACAAGGTCGCGGGTGTCCTGGTCGACGGCGGGTGGTAGCCCGTTCATGGTCTGCACGATGGTGCGGGCCTGGTCGAGTCCGATGGTGCCGGCGGTGAGCGCGTCGGCCAGTCGGGGCAGCACCGGTGGGGTGGACGCGCCGGACAGTTGTGGTTGCGGGAGGACGGCGCGGGCGGTGGTCACCCGGGCGGTGGCGTCGTGCGGGGAGATGTTCAGGGTGTTGCGGAGCAGCGCGGTGGTGTTCGGGTAGCCGTGCGAGCGGGCGATGCGGCGGGTGTCGATTTCGCCGGTGAGCTGGAGTTGCGCCGCGAAGGTGAGCCGGGTGATGTGTTCCAGGGTGGGCGCGAATTCCAGCAGCGCGAGGTCGTCGAACTTGCTGAATTCGGTGCCGGCCAGCATCGTGAGGGCGTCGCAGACGGAGCCGGCCACGGCGGTGGCCTGCTCCGGATCGGTGATCGTGCCCATACAAGAAACCTACAATGGACCACCGACAGTGCCTGTTCTGTAACAATTCTCGGGCCCAGTCACGCATTGTCCCATGGCTGGTCACGCCCCGTCACGCAGGTGGCGGCGCCGCCGGCCGGGCGCGGGCGCAGCCTGCCCGGGGCTTTCCATGGCCGTGGTGGGGGTCGGTCTCACCATCGAGACTCGGCCCCAACCGACCTGCTAAGCCGTCCCACCCAGCCCGCCCGTCCCACGCTGCCTGCACGTCCAACCAAAGCTCCGTGGGGCTCGTCGCTGTCAACGGCCGCCCGCACACCGGACTCGGCCGGCACCGGACTCGGCCGGCACCGGACTCGGCCGACCCCGGACTCGGCCGACACCGGACTAGGCCGACAACGAGCCAGCAAGCCAGCAAGCCCGCGTTCACCCCCGGCGCAACCCCGATCGGGAAGCCAGCGATCCCCGCGTGGTGTTGTGGTGATGGACGAGGAGGTTGCCCATGACGCGACCCGGTGGGAGTGCCTACCGCGCGATGCATCAGGACCGATCGGTGCTGAACAAGAAGCTCACGCCGGGCACGTTGCGCCGGGTGGTGTCGTTCGCCAGGCCGTACCGCAAGGAACTCGCGGTCTTCCTGGTGCTGACCATCATCTCGTCGGTGATCGGGGTTGCGACCCCGCTGCTGGCCGGCGACGTGATCAACGAGATCAGCGCCAATGGGACGGTCCAGGCCGTTCTGCGATTGGCCGCGATCATCGCCGCGTTGGCCGTCCTGGACGCCTTCCTCTCGCTCGGCACCCGGTGGTTCTCCTCGCGGATCGGCGAGGGTCTGATCTTCGACATGCGGACCAAGGTCTTCGGGCATGTGCAGCAGATGTCGCTCGCGTTCTTCACCCGGACCCAGACCGGCGCCCTGGTCAGCAGGCTGAACAACGACGTGATCGGCGCGCAGCAGGCATTCACCTCGACCCTGTCGGGCGTGGTCGCGAACGTCATCGGTCTGGTGCTCACCGCGTTGGTGATGTTCAGCCTGTCCTGGCAGGTCACCATCCTGTCGCTGATCCTGCTGCCGATCTTCGTGCTGCCGGCCCGCTGGTTCGGCCGGAAGCTGCAGGCGCTGACCCGGGAAAGCTATGGGCTCAACGCCTCCATGAACACCACCACAACCGAACGCTTCAACGTGTCCGGTGCTTTGCTGGTCATCCTGTTCGGGCGGCCGGAGGTGGAGGCCGAGTCGTTCGGCGATCGGGCCGGCCGGGTCCGTGACATCGGCATCACGACGGCGATGTACGGGCGGGTCTTCATCGTCGCTCTCGGCCTGGTGGCGGCGCTGGCCCAGGCACTGACGTACGGGTTGGGCGGCACCCTGGCGCTGAACGGGTCGCTGGAACCGGGTGCTGTGGTGTCGCTCGCCCTGCTGCTGTCCAGGCTCTACGGACCGTTGACCGCACTGTCGAACGTCCGGGTGGACGTGATGAGCGCGCTGGTCTCCTTCGAGCGAGTCTTCGAGGTGCTCGACCTCGAGCCGTTGATCACCGAAAAGACCGACGCCGGGGCGCTGCCCGCGGGTCAGCTGTCGATCGAGTTCGCCGATGTGCGTTTCGCCTACCCAGGCGCCGACGAGGTATCGCTGGCCTCCCTGGAGGACGTCGCCATCCCCGATCACAGCCCGCGGCATCCGGTGCTGCACGGGGTCAGCTTCCGCGCCGAGGCCGGCCAGTTGGTGGCGTTGGTCGGACCGTCCGGCGCCGGCAAGACGACGATCTCCCAGCTGGTCCCCAGGGTGTACGACGCGAGCGAGGGCAGCATCCGGATCGGCGGCCTTGACGTCCGCGACGTCACCCTGCAATCGCTGCGGGACGCGATCGGGGTGGTGGCACAGGACGCGCACCTGTTCCACGACACCATCCGGGCCAACCTGCTGTACGCCCGTCCGGACGCCTCGGAGGAAGCGCTGGTCGAGGCGCTGCGGGCCGCTCAGATCTGGGATCTGGTGTCCCGGATGCCGCAGGGCATGGACACCGTCGTTGGCGATCGAGGGCATCGACTCTCCGGCGGGGAGAAGCAGCGACTGGCGATCGCCAGGGTGCTGCTCAAGGCGCCGGCGATCGTGATCCTCGACGAGGCAACGGCTCACCTGGACAGCGAATCCGAGGCCGCGGTGCAGCGTGCGCTGGCTGCCGCCCTGCAGGGACGAACCTCGCTGGTCATCGCGCACCGGCTCTCCACGATCCGGAGCGCGGACCAGATTCTGGTGGTCGACGGCGGCCGGGTGGTGCAGTCCGGCACGCACGCCGCCTTGATGGCCGAGGGTGGGCTGTACTCGGAGCTGTACCGCACCCAGTTCCAGCATCAGGCGGGCGATCCTGTGCCGGTCGCCAGTGGAGCCGTCGCCGACTGAGGGCTGACGCGCCCCTGGCCAGGAAGCCGCGAGCGGGCCGTCGCGCGCCATGAGGAAGTCAGCGTGGGTCCGGCCCCACCGGCCCGGACACCGAGCCCGGCCGAGCCCGGCCCGGCCGAGCCCGGCCCGGACACCCGCCCGGCCCGGCCACCGAGCCCGGCCACCGAGCCCGGCCCGGCCACCGAGCCCGGCATGACTGGTGACAAGCGCAATCTGAGTTGCGCTCCACCCAGGTCCATCGGTACATTGGTCAAGTAATGAACCCCCGAACCACGGAGGCTCAGCCGAGGGCCGCGACTCATCGTCGACGGGACTTGCGACTCGATCGAGGACCGGGGGTGACCATGCTGGATGACGGGGCCCCGCTGTTCCAGCAGATCGCCGATCAGCTGTCGTCGGAGATCGTCGACGGCACGCTTCCCGAGGGCGGGAAGGTGCCCTCCACCAACGAGTTCGCCGCGTTCTACCGGATCAACCCGGCCACCGCCGCCAAGGGCATCAACCTGCTGGTCGACGAGGGCATCCTGGAGAAGCGCCGCGGCATCGGCATGTTCGTGGTCACCGGGGCACAGGACCGGCTGATCAACCTGCGGCGCAAGGAGTTCGCCGAGCAGTTCGTCGACCCGCTGGTCACCGAGGCCAGACGGATCGGCATCGACACCGAGGCGCTGATCGAGATGATTCGCCGGCCACCCGATCGGCGGCGTGGCGATCGGATACCCGATCAAGCCGATCACGGCCACGGTCCCACAAGCCGCGACCAACCGGCGCCCGTCGGTCGAGCAGCATCCACCAACCGGATGAGAAAAGCAGAAGAAGGCGAGGGGTCATGACTCCCATCGTTGAGATCGACCACGTCACCCGCCGCTACCGCGGCATGACGGCGCTCGACGACGTGTCCACGGCACTGCAGGCGGGCACCATCACCGGTCTGTTAGGCCGCAACGGTGCGGGCAAATCCACCCTGATGCGGATCATCACCGGCCAGGAGTTCGTCAGTTCCGGGACGGTCCGGGTGCTCGGGCAGAACCCCCTGGAGAACGACTCCGTCCTCGGCCGGATGATCTTCGTGAAGGAAAGCCAGATCTACCCCGACATCAAGGTCAAACGGGCGCTGGAAGCCGCGTCCTGGTTCTACCCGAACTGGGACGGCGAGCTGGCCGGGCAACTGATGGACGACTTCGCCCTGCCGGGCAACCGGGCTATCAAGAAACTGTCCCGCGGCATGGCGTCGGCCGTCGGGATCGTCATCGGGCTGGCCGCGCACGCCGAGATCACGCTGTTCGACGAGCCGTACCTGGGGCTCGACGCGGTGGCCAGGCAGATCTTCTATGACCGTCTGCTGGCCGACTACGCGGAGCATCCGCGGACGGTCCTGCTCTCAACGCACCTCATCGACGAGGTGGCCAACCTGCTCGAGCACGTTGTGGTCATCGACCGCGGCCGGATCGTTGCTGATGCATCAGCGGACGATCTGCGCGGCCGGGCGGTCACGGTCAGCGGCCGAAAGGTCGCCGTCGACGAGTTCGTCACGCACCGAGAGGTGCTGAGCCGCCAGGGGATCGGATCGCATGCCACCGTAACCGTGGCCGGCCCGCTCGACGACATCGCGCGGGTCAGGGCGCGCGACCTTCAGTTGGAACTCGGACCGGTATCGCTGCAGGAATTCGTCATTCGCAGCTCCGGTGACATGCGGGAAAGGATCAGCGCATGACTGCGCGAGGAACGAGCGGAGGGCCGGCATGAGCAACATCGTCAAGGTCGCGAGGCTGCACCTCGTTGACCGGTTCGGCTACACCTGGCTGGTCTGGGGCGTCCTGGCGTTCACGTTCCTGGTGAACCTCCTGCTCTTCGCGGTGATCGGGCCGACCGAATCCGATGGCAGCTACACCGGAGCGCTGGTGTCGATCTACATCTTCATGATCATCATCGGGGTGCAGGCCGCGGTCCGGTTCCTGCCGTTTGCGCTCACCCTCGGCGTCAGCCGGCGGACCTATTATCTCGGCACCGTCACGCTCATCGTCGGGCTGAACGCCGTCAACGCCGCGCTGCTGACCCTGCTCTGGTGGCTGGAACTGGCTACTGACGGCTGGGGCATCCAGCTGCACTTCTTCCAGGTGCCGTGGATCCTGTGGGGTCCGTGGTACCAGGTGCTGATGACCAACTTCGTCCTGCTCAGCCTGACCATGCTGGTCGGCCTGTGGTTCGGGCTGATCTACCGGCGATTCGCGCTGATCGGCACGCTGATCTTCAGCGGTGCGCTCGCGTTGATCGTCGTCGGAACCGTGTTGGTCATCACCTGGCGGCAATGGTGGCCGCAGGTCGGCGAATCACTGGCGAACCTCAACCTGCTCGCCGCCAGCGGCCTGATTGCCGTCGTTGCAGTGGTCGTCGCGCTCGGCGGCTACGTGACGATTCGCCGGATCACGGTCTGAGCCGAACACAACGGCCAGGAACACCAATGGCCGCGAACCCCGGTCTGAAGGGGATCGCGGCCATCTGGAGTTCGACGGAGCAGTCGGGATCAGGCCGGACCTGGCACCTTCACCGGCAGCTTTGCCCCCGCGCCCTGCGCTGCCAGCGCGGTGAAGTAGGTGAGCGCCGCCGTGGTGATCAGCGCGAAGAACACCCCGAACGACGGGCCGTACGAGATGCCATCGACCCCACCGAGCACTCCGCCTGAGCCGCCGGCGTAGACGAAGGTCTGCACCAGCACGCCGATCATCAGGATGAACGAGGCCGCGGCTCCGTACACCAGCCATTCCGGCTTGACCTGATCGCGGCTCAGCACTCCGAAGAGTTGCAGCCCATAGACGACTCCGACGGCGATGGCCAGCAGAGTCGGGATCCACCACCAGAGCGACCAGCCGTTCAGCCCGACCGACGCCGAGATGAAGCCGGTTGACGTGATGTGCCAGAAGCTGAAGAAGCTGGCGATCAACGTCAAGGCCGACGCGCCGAGGACTCCCCAACCCGAGATCGTCACCTTGGATGCGTCGAAGCTGGGCTTCGGGCCCGCGCTACCGGACGGCGGCGGGTAAGCACCTGAGGGTGGATAGCCGCCGGGACCTGCCGGGGCACCGTAGGCACCGGGTGCGTTCGACGGTGGCCCGTACCCGGGTGGCGGCGGATAACCACCCTGACCGGGCGGTCCCTGGTACCCCGGTGGTGGGCCCTGTTGGTAGCCGGGCGGTCGGCTGTTGGTAACCGGGCGGTGGCTGTTGGTAGCCGGGTGGCGGTGCCTGGTATCCGGGCGGTGGGCCCTGTTGGTAGCCGGGCGGCGGTGCCTGGTAGCCCGGTGGTGGACCTTGTTGGTAGCCGGGCGGCGGGCCCTGCTGGTAGCCGGGTGGCGGACCCTGGATATCCCGGTGGTGGGCCCTGCTGCGATGGCGGTTGGTAGCCGGGCGGCGGCGGGTAGGCGCCCGGTGGCGGCGGGGCGGCCTGTTGAGGTCCGGTGGATGCGTTGCCGGGACCGGGCTGGCCGGACTGAGCCTCGGCGGCTGGCGAATCGTCAGGAGGGGGAGACCCCCCGGGGGGTGGTTGGGACACTGCGGACCTCCTGGTGGTTACGGACGCACCTGCCTGTCCGCGAGGTGCGGGCAGGCAGCACAACCAACGGTATCCCCGACGCTGCCGGCAGCGGGTCGGACACGCTCAGAAGCGCTGCCTACTCACAGTGACAACGAGCCATTTTTCAGCTGGACGGTGTCGTGCCGACGGCGCAGCGAGCCGGGCGGTCCCGCACCTGGGCCGCGGCCCAGTTACCTGTCCGCGCCCCCGGCAAACGGCGGCAGCACGTCGAGGACCTGGCCGTGACGAACAACGGTGTCGGCGCCGTGCACCGCCGTTTCGTCCAGGAGGTAACTGCAGCGCAGCAGCACTCGGTGCAGTCCCGCCCCGTGCCGCTCGGGAAGCCTCGGCGAGAACCATCTCGACCGTCATTTCCCGGTCCTCCGGCCGCCGAACCGTGAGTTGCTCCTCCGCGACTCCGGCGGCAGCGCGGGCGGCGGCGAAGTAGCGGACCGTCACCGTGACGGGCAATTCAGCCGCAACCGCTGGCCCCGCCTGAAGGAATGGTTCAGCCACCGATGGCGCTCATCGGCCGATCCGGCTGCAGGAACGACGGATCGTTGATGCCGTGCCCTGGCAGCTTGCCCCAGGTGGCGATCCGCCAGGCCTGCGCGATGTCGTCGTCGCTGCCGCCGCCGCGAAGCAGGGACCGGAGGTCGGTCTCGTTCTGCGAGAACAGGCAGGTGCGAACCTGACCGTCGGCCGTCAGCCGGGTCCGATCGCAGTCTCCACAGAACGGCCTGGTGACCGACGCGATGATGCCCACCGTCGCCGGGCCGCCGTCCACCACAAACAGTTCGGCCGGTGCGCCGAGCCGGGCGCCCGGATGCGGGGCTCAGGCTGAATCGGGCCGCGAGCGACTGCTGGATCTCGTCGGCCGTCACCATGCGTTCCCTGGTCCACGAATGCCCGGCGTCCAGCGGCATCTGTTCGATGAATCTGAGCTGGTAGCCGCGCTCGACACTGAACTGCAGCAGATCCGCTGCCTCGTGGTCGTTGACCCCCCGCATCAGCACCGTGTTGATCTTGACGGGGGCCAATCCGACGTCCACCGCCGCCGCGAGCGCCTCGATCACGTCGTTCAGCCGTGGTCTGCGGGTCAGCGCTGAGGAAGGTCGCCGGGTCCAGCGAGTCGAGCGAGACGTTGATCCGATCGAGGCCGGCCGCCGCGAAGTCGGCGGC
Source organism: uncultured Actinomycetota bacterium (assembly GCA_963695045.1). Lineage (GTDB taxonomy): Bacteria > Actinomycetota > Actinomycetes > Mycobacteriales > Nakamurellaceae > Nakamurella. Next base: position 504,465 of record CAVOFW010000006.1, on the reverse strand, counting down.
GCGCCGGGCGAAGCCGATGCCGTTGGTGGTCAACGACATCTCCGGGCGCGGCGACAGCCGTCCGACCCGACCGATCAGCTCGACGATCCCCTTGCGCAGCAACGGTTCTCCGCCGGTGAAGCGGATCTCCTCGATGCCGAGCTGGCGAACGGCGACGTCGATCACCCGGACCAGCTCGTCGTCGGTCAGCAGGTCATCGCCGGGTAGCCAGTCCAGACCCTCGGCCGGCATGCAATAGGTGCAGCGCAGGTTGCAGCGATCGGTCAGCGAGACGCGCAGATCCCGTGCGCGGCGGCCGAAGGAGTCCAGCAGAAACGGCGAATCGCCCCGCGGCATCGGCGTGGCCAACGAAGCGGGGGCCAGCGGGCTCGGCAGCGGGCCGACCCTCGGGATACCCAGCGCGACGGTAGTCATCAACCCACAGTAGCCGCGCCGGACAGGTCGCGGCGAATGGGTCATAGTGGAGTGACAACGCTCGCCGAATGTGGATGCCGACCACCCGATCGGCACCCACCGGTGATGCGATGTGAGGGCTTCAGGGAGGTCCGCGGTGCGCGAGGTGTTGGCTGATCTGCTGCGTTGGTGGCAGGCGGGTGAGAGTGTCGGCGTCGGCACCGTCATCGGCACGTTCCGTTCGGCGCCGCGCCCGCCGGGCGCCGCCATGCTGGTCGGGCCGGATGGCACCGCGGTGGGTTCGGTGTCCGGTGGCTGCGTCGAGGGTGCCGTCTACGAGCTGGCCACCGACGCCCGGGCCGGCGCGCCGCCGCGCCTGCAGCGTTACGGAGTGTCCGACGACGACGCGTTCACCGTCGGGCTGACCTGCGGCGGCATCATCGACGTCTTCGTCGAGGCGATTTCCCCGGCCAGCTTTCCCGAGTTCGGCGCGCTCGCGGCGTCCATCATCGCGGACGAACCGGTCGCGCTGGCCACCGTCACCGCGGGGCGGCCGGACCAGATCGGCCGTCATCTGGTGATCTGGACGGCCGACGAGGCGGGCGGGCTGGGCAGCCGGCGACTGGATGACGCCGTCCGCGACGACGCCCGTGGGCTGCTGGCCACCGGCCGGACCGCCACCCTGACCTATGGTCCGGACGGTCAACGCCGCGGTGAGGGTCTTTCGGTGTTCGTGTCCTGCTTCGCGCCGGCGCCGCGGATGCTGGTGTTCGGGGCCATCGACTTCGCCGCCGCGGTGGCCAGGGTCGGCACGTTCCTCGGTTATCGGGTGACGGTCTGCGACGCTCGGCCGGTGTTCGCGACCACCAAGCGATTCCCGGAAGCGGACGAGGTGATCGTCGACTGGCCGCACCGGTACCTGCGGGCCCAGGTCGACGCCGGCGCGCTGGACGGTCGCACGGTGATCTGCGTGCTGACCCACGATCCGAAATTCGATGTCCCGGTGCTGGCCGACGCGCTGCGGCTGCCGGTCGCCTACGTGGGTGCCATGGGATCGCGGGATACCCATCACGACCGCCTCGACCGGCTGCGCGAGGCCGGCCTGACGGACAGCGAGCTCGGCCGGTTGTCGTCCCCGATCGGGCTGGATCTGGGCGCTCGGACGCCCGAGGAGACCGCGATCTCGATCGCCGCCGAGATCATCGCCAGGCGTTGGGACGGGGTCGGGCGACCGCTGTCCGCAGCTGGACGGGGCGATCCATCGGCACCCGGTGGCCGAGCCGGCGCCGCACTGATCGCGTCCGGCGCCGCTCGGAACCAGCGCCCAGCGCTCGCGCCGGCGGACGGATTGCCGATTCGCCAACTGGCGGGCAACCGCGCCCAATCTGCGGTGTGCTGGCGGTTACCGCATCGCGGGCCGAAAGGTCACGATGGGGACCCGGGTCACAACGAGGTGGCCGTCGACCAATGGAGGTCCACCGATGACAACCACCGCCGTGCACCAGGCCCCGCCGTTCGACGTGGAGTTGGCGGCCGCGCTGGCCCTGGTGGCCGAGGAACTGCCGTCGACGATCACGCCGGAGATGATCGGGCCGATGCGCGACGCGCTGATCACGCCGCCGATCGAGGAGCTGCTCGCCGCCCGTCCCAACGTGACCCACGAGGACCGGACCATCCCCGGCCCGGCCGGCGCGCCCGACCTGATCGTCTCGATCTTCCGGCGCCGCGATCACCGCAACGGCGGCCCCGGGATCTACCACACCCATGGCGGCGGCATGATCATCGGCGACCGGTTCACCGGCATCGACGTGATGCTCGAGTGGGTCGAGCTGATGGACGCGGTCTGTGTGACGGTCGAGTACCGGTTGGCCCCCGAGCACCCCGATCCCGCGCTGGTCGACGACTGCTACGCCGGACTCGTCTGGACCGCCGAGCATGCCGACGAGCTGGGCTTCGACGCCGGCCGGCTGATCATCGCCGGCGCCAGCGCGGGCGGCGGGCTGTGCGCCGGGGTGACGCTGATGGCACGCGACAAGGGCGGGCCGGCGCTGGCCGGCCAGGTGGTCATCTACCCGATGCTCGACGACCGCAACCAGACCGTCTCCAGCCACCAGATCGACGGCTTCGGGGTCTGGGACCGGCGCAGCAACGACACCGGGTGGGACGCGCTGCTCGGCGATCGGCGGGGGACCGACCAGGTGTCGATCTACGCGGCCCCGGCCCGCGCCACCGACCTCTCCGGTCTCCCGCCGGCCTTCATCGATGTCGGGACGGCCGAGGTCTTCCGGGACGAGGCGGTCGCCTACGCCTCACAGATCTGGGCGGACGGCGGCGTGGCCGAGCTGCATGTCTGGCCGGGCGGGTTCCACGGCTTCGACATGATGGCCCCGCAGGCGGCACTGTCCCAGGCGATGTTGGAAGCCAGGACGAAGTGGGTGCGCCGCATCCTCGGAGCATGACGGCTCATCCTTTTGCCCCGCATCCATCGGACGTAGGGTGGGGAACCTGAAAGCACGATCCGGATGATCGGCCACCCCACATGCAGGAACTCGTTGGTCGTCTCACGGCCCTGGACCCGCAGGCATCGGAGAGCCTGAAGGTCATCGCCTACTTCGACGCGCTGGTGGACGGTCACGCGAACCCCGAGGTGTTGCTGCGCGGCGCGGCCGTGCTGTCCGGCTGCGCCGCCGGCGTCGCGTCGGGGGTGGCCTGTCTGCGGGTGGACCAGTCCGGCGTCCGGCGCGGCCCGGCCGTCGTCCCGCCGCTCGGCCGCTGGCCGGAGCACGCCGTCGCGGGGGGTGGCCGGGCCTGGATCGAGCGCGCCGGCCCGGCACACGCCAACGACGCGATGATCCTCGAGCGGCTTGCCATCGGCCTGTCGATCGCCGTCGAACGGATGGCGCCGGCGACCGTTGCCTGGCGAGCGGTGGACACCGTGATCGACCCGGCCGAGTCCCTGGAGCACCGGATGTCCGCCGCGGTCCGGCTGCGGCTCGACGCCAGCCTCCGCCTCCGGGTCATCGCGCAGCCGGCGCGGGAACCGGTCGGCAACGCCCGGCACAACACGGTGGTGGTGACGCCGGTCGGTGCCATTCGGGCGATCATCGGCCCGGTCGGTGGGCCCGCCGCACCCGCCCAGAGCGGTGCCGGCGCCGCGAACGCCGGCACGAACGGGCACGCGTCCGGGGATACGGCCCGACGAGCCGGCCTCGGCACCGTCGGCGATGCCGCTCACCTCAGCCGGTCGTGGGCCTCGGCACTGCTCGCGCTGCGGCTCACCAGCCGGCGCCGGCCGGTGCTCGACGCCGAGGTGTTGGGCAGCGTGCTGCTGATCGCCGAGGCCGCCGATGCCCACGCCGAGCCGCACCCCGACCTGGCCACGCTCGAGCGCGTCGTGCACCGGGACGGCCGGGCCCTGAACCTGTTCGAGTCGCTGCTCGCCACCGACAGCCTGCGGGGCGCGGCAGGCGAACTCGGCCTGCACCATTCCACACTGCAGGCCCGGGTCGCCGAGCTGTCCACCGAACTCGGCTACGACATCCGCAGAACCGATGGCCGGACGCGGCTCTCGCTGGCGCTGAGCCTGCATCTGCTGGCCACCAACCGGTTCGAGTAAGCACCGCTCACTGCCGGATCGCTCAGATCCCCTCGCGCGCACGGACCCGGCCCTGCGTCACGGCCTCACCAAGGGCCGCATGGTCGGCGTCGTTCTGCTCGGCGTACGCCATGGCGTAGTCGGCGACCGCGGCGTCGAAGACGCCGGAGCCACCCAGGTAGGCGCCGATCGCGACGCGATCCCCGGAACGGGCGTGGGCCCGGGCCAGGGTCCGGCCGCACAGCCGGCCGTAGAAGCTCATGCCGGCCGGGTCCAGTTCCTCCACCACGACGGAGCCCTTGCCGTCGCGCAGTTGGCGGATGTAGAAGTCGCGATCCTGCCCGTCGATGCCGCCGACCCGTTGCCAACCAAGGAAGATGTCGCTGGTCATCTGGATCAGCCGTTGGCCGTGCACCACCCTTTCGCCCTGGTTGTCCTGCGGCGCCGCGCCTTCCACGTAGTTCGCGAGCACCGAGGGTTGCGCCTCCTTCGCCTGCAGCACCAACGGGTCGGCGGCATTCGCACCGTCCATCAGCAGGATGTAGGCGCGGGTGCCGACGCTGCCCACCCCGACCATCTTGAAGCCCAGCTGGACGAACGCGAACTGGTCGAACAGATGACGGCGGTCGCTCTGCAGTCCCTGCCGGTAGGACGCGATGATGGCCTGAATCTGCCCGTACCACGCGTCGACGTCCTGACCCCAGGCGGACAGCAGCTCCTCGCCGGGCACGATCAGCGGTGGGTCGTTTTTGATCTGCACCTGCCCGTCGACGTTGACGCAGAGCTTGCGCAGCGCGTCGTTGCTGTCCCGGAACCGAGCCTTGGCGAGCCCGGCACTCATGTTCTTCTCGGCGGCCGCGCCCACCTGCCGGCGGATGTCCCGCAGCAGGCTCGTCATGTCCTGATGCGAGTACCAGACGTCCAGGTTGCTCAGCGGGGCGAGCCGGCGGATCTCCTTCCGGTAGCCGGTGACGGTGTCCAGCGCGGCAGACCTGGCTCTCTTCCGGGAGAAACCACCGGTCAGCGATGCCACGGCGACGCTGGCGGCCAGCCGTTTGACGTCCCATTCGAACGGCCCCGGGTAGGTTTCGTCGAAGTCGTTGATGTCGAAGGCCTGGTTCCGTTCCGGCGTCGAATAGAAGCCGAAGTTGCTCAGGTGCGCGTCCCCGCAGAGCTGCACGGTCAGCCCGGAATGCGGTGTCGAGCCCAGATCGGCCGCCATGATCAGTGCGCCGCCGCGGAAGAAGGTGAACGGCGTGGCCAGCATGCGGCCGTAGCGTATTGGCACCAGCTGGGGAACCCGCTGCGCCGCTTGGCTTTCCAGCAATGCAACCGGATCGCCTCTGGTTCCCCGGCTGATCTCGGAGTGATCGGCCAGCGGCAGCACCTCGCGGATCGCCCTGCCGGCCGCCGTTCGCTCCTCACGGGTGGGTCGCGCGGCCCTGACCCGCCTGGCGTATCCCGCGCTCGCCGGCGCGCCGGGGGTGATCCGCCCCGAGGTTCCGGCTGCGGTCACGGGCGCATCTTGGGCTCTGCGCCGAACGCGGCAACCGCGTCAGCGACCGTCGGGTAGAAAAGATCGGCATTGCGCAACTTTCAACACCCCTTCCTGCTTCAGGGTGGCATGCAGGTCGGGATCCAGCCCGGCCAACGCGAGGACGGCACCCTTGTCGTGCACGAAGGCGATCAGCCCGTCCAGGGCCATGCCGGCCGGGACGGGTCACAACGGCCAGCGACCGCGGGCCTGATGGCCCGCGGTCGCTGGAGTGGCGCAGTGTGCGTCAGGCGGTGTCGATTCAAGAAGTGGCGGTCGGCACCTGGGATTCGCCGAGCTCGTGCGCGAGTTCCTTCTCGTCTTCCTCGGACAGTGAGGTCTTCAGCAGCGTGCCGCCGAACGGCTTCATGCGATCGGCGAATTTGTCCTCGGTGATCTTCGATGCCATCACCACAACGGCCGCGTGGCCCGGCTCGAGCAGGTCGTTGACCTGCGATCGGAATTCGTCGTTGATGCCGGACTTTCCGAGCTTGCCGAACAGCGCGCCCATCAGGCCGCCGAGGGCCAGTCCGAAGAACGGGACGAAGAACAACAGGCCCAGCAGCATCCCCCAGAGCGCGCCGGACGCCGCGCTGATGCCGACGATCTTCTGCGGTGTTTCGACGTGGTTCTTACCCTCGGCGTCCACCGTCACGATGGCAAGGCCGGACAGTTCGACAACGAAATCGCCCTGCATGGCAAGGACTTCGTTGTAGGCCCTGGTGGCCTCGGCGTGGTCGTCGTAGCCGATGACGATGAGTTCGGACATGAGGTTTTCCTCCTGGTGCGGGTGGACATGCTGGACCTGGTGCCGACGAGGACCCGATGGGCGTCATCTCGTGGTCGGCAGCATTCGCACTGCATCAGCAGCAGGAAAACTGCGTCAGCAGCAACTTCTCTGCAGGACCGGGACGGCCGTCCACCCTGGCGGCGGTAACGATCTAATCACACGGGTCTGCCGGGCCCATCGTCAAACGCGGATGAGGCGCGCGTCAGAGGCCGATGAGGCGGCGGTTGCGCGCGCCGCCGCGGTCTCGGTGACGGACCCGGGCTCGGGTACGCATGGCCGCATCCGGCGCATCGCGCCCCATCGCGCCCCATCGCGACCCTGTGTCACCCAACGTGGGAGCGCTTCCACTCTTACGGGGAGTGACGAAATCGTCACTGATAGTTATGCTCGGACCAGAGAGCAGTTTCGTCTGCGCAGGTCAGGGTGTGTTTGCTCGGACCGGGACGGGCGGCTGAGCGGGCGCCCGCGAGGCCGCCAGGCCGGGCCGCCGCGACCCCCATCGACGCCGCTGCACCCGCTCACGGCCAGTTGATTTCCTGATCGGTTCGGCCCCGCGTGATCCCTCGATGCCTGGAAGGCAGTCATGTCCTTACGATCCAAGCCAGTGGTGCTGCTGGTGGGAATTGCCGTCGCCGCGCTGGGATTGGGTGTCGCGTCGACCAGTTCGGTCGCCGCCGCCACTACGCCCACCTGGCAGACCACCTTCCGGGACAATTTCGACGGTACGGGCCTACCGAACGCCAAGGATTGGCAACTCACCCTTGGCACCGCTTATCCCGGAGGTCCAGCGGCCTTCGGTACCGGTGAGATCGAGACACTCACCAACAACGCGAAGAACGTCGACGTCCGGGGCGGCAACCTCGCGATCACCCCGCAGCGCGATCAGGCCGGTGCCTGGACCTCGGCGCGGGTGGAGTCGACGCGGGCAAACTTCAAACCGGCGGCCGGCGGCGTCATGCATGTCGAGAGCCGAGTCCAGATGCCGAACGTCACCGGTCCGGAGGCACTGGGCTACTGGCCCGCCTTCTGGATGCTGGGCGGTCCCTACCGTCAGGATCGGTGGTCGTGGCCGGCCATCGGGGAATTCGACATCATGGAGAACGTGCAGGGGCTGAACTGGTCCTACAACGTGCTGCACTGCGGAACCTGGGGCGGGCCCTGCAACGAGCCCGAGGGCCTGAACAACGGCGGGGCGCCCTGCCAGGTGACCACGTGCCAGGCGGGTTTCCACGTCTACAGCCTGGAATGGGATCGCAGCGGCCCCAGCGACCAGCTCCGTTGGTACATCGACGGCACGCTGACGCACAAGGTCGACGAGAGTCAGGTGCCGGCGGCAACCTGGTCCAGCCTGGCCGACCATGCCGGCTACTTCATCATCATGAACGTGGCGATCGGCGGCGCCTTCCCGAACAAGCTCGGCGGCGGCCCGTCCGCGTCCACCAAGCCGGGTGTTCCGATGTTGATCGACTACGTCGAGGTGCGCTACCTCGGCGGGCAGGGCACGGCAACGACACCGCCGACCGTCAGCCCGACCGGTTCGGCGACGGCTACCCCGACCCCGACCGGCAGCGCGACGCCCCCCGGTACCCCGACGCCGACCGCGAGTCCGACCCCGACGCCCACCGCGAGCCCCACCCCGACGCCGACCGTCCCGCCTGCGTCCGGCAGCCCGTCCAAACTCAAGGTCACCGGCAGCACGCCGAGCACGATCACCATCGGGTGGTCCGGCACGGCCGGGACCAGCTATGACGTCCTGCGCTCCGGCATCAAGATCGCGACCGTGACGTCCCTGACGTTCACCGACATCGGCCTGCAGCCCAATACGCCGTACCTGTACTCGATCCGCGGTAACGGCGTCACCACACCGGTGCTGACCGCCACTGCCGGCACCTCGACGGTCACACCGACACCGACACCGACACCGACACCGACGCCCACCGGGCCGGCCCCCGGCGGTGCACCCGGCGGGCTGCACGTCACCGCCAGCACCCCGAGCACGATCACCATCGGGTGGTCCGGCACGGCCGGGACCAGCTATGACGTCCTGCGCTCCGGCATCAGGATCGCGACCGTCACGTCCCTGACGTTCACCGACATCGGCCTGCAGCCCAATACGCCGTACCTGTACTCGATCCGCGGCGGCGGGGTCACGACCGCCGTGCTGACCGCCGGCATTTCCTGACGATGGTTGTCCGATCGGGCCGGTGCTGACCGCACCGGCCCCGATCGGTTTTTCACCCGTCGATCAGGATCGACGCCAGCCGATCGGCCGCTCGGTCCCAGGTCGCGGCTGCCGCTCGCAGACGGCCGGCCTCGATGAGTGCGGCGCGCCGGCCGGGTTCCTCGAGCTCGCGAATCGCGCTCACCCAGGCGCCGGTATCGGGCGCCGGGACGAACACCGCCGCGCCGTCCGCCACTTCGCGGAAGACCGGGATGTCGCTCGCGACGACAGGTACCCCGGCGGCCATCGCCTCGAGCAACGGCAGCCCGAAGCCTTCGATCAGGGACGGGTACAGGAACGCCCGCGCCCGCCGGTACAGCGCGGCCAATTCCGGTTCGGTGACGTGGCCGAACGCCAGGATTCGGTGCGCAACGCCGAGTTCGCGGGCGAGATCCAGGGTGGGGTCGGGCCAGCGCCCGTCCGGGCTGCCCACCAGGATCAGCATGTCCGGCTCGGCCAGCCCGGCCAGCACCCGCACCAGTTGCGCAGCGTTCTTGTGCGGCCGGCGCGCGCCGACGTGCAGGTAGTAGCGCTCCGGCAACCGGACCCCGGCGACCACGGACAGGTCGTCGGTCGCACCGGCGAAGGACGGGTCCACACCCCATGGCAGCACTCTGGAGTCGGGCACCGTCAAGCCGTAGAACGCGAGCAGCGCCGCGGCCGACGCCCGGCTGGGTGTGATGATCCTGGTCCGGCGGATCACCACCCTGGTGAGCAGGGTATATAGGGCCCTGGTCCGGGAGTCCGGGGCGAATTGTCGGTCGGCCTCCAGGATGCAGTCGTGCACGATGGCGAATCTCCGGCCGGCACCGAACATCGAGGCGCCGAGGTGATAGGGAAACAGGGCAACGTCGATCCGGCATCGGTGGAGCGCGGCCGGCCATCGAACAAATTGACCGACCGAGGTCAGCGCATGGTCGAAATGGACGAGCCGAACCCCCGGGCGCAGGCCGATCCGGTCGATGTCGAACCGCCCGGACCGTTGGCCGCGCGCGACGAAGAGGATGACGTCGAACCGGCCGGAGAGCGTCAGCCGGTCGAGCAACTCATAGGTGATCCGTCCGATGCCGTGGTAGCGATCGTCAAGGACCCGTCCGTCGACCCCCAGTCGGAGCCCGCTGCGTCCGGTCGGTGACTTCGGCGGCTCCATGCCCCTAGACGCTATCGGCCGGCAGCCTTGTCCAGCGCCTGAATCAGTGGACCGAGCCTGCCGGTCTTGAGCAGGTACTGATCGGCGCCGGCGTCCAGCATTTCGCGCTGGACCCGGATGTCCGACCGGCCGGAGTAGACCAGGATGTGCATCGTCGGGTGCAGGCTTCGGACGGCTCTGGCTACCGGTGGTCCGCCGCCGGGAAAGCTGACGTCGAGAATCAGAATGTCCGGCCGCTTGTCGCGCACGCCGCGCAGACAACTGTCCGCATCGGCGGCCTCGCCGACGATGGTGAATCGCGGGAATCCAGCCAGTGCGGTACTGATCGCGTTGCGCAGCTCCGACCGGTCGTCACACACCAGCACGGTGTGCGAGTGCCCGTAGTCGGACTGGCGGGGGATGGCGGCCTGGTGCCCCAGGGCGCGGCCGTCGTCAAGCCCGGTCACGACGCCACCGATGCGTTCGGCCGCTCGGCCGAGGCGGCGCAGCACATCCCGAAGCCGACCATGATCAACCTCCGTATCTGTGCAGGAAATACCGGGAAATGTCGAAAGCAACCCTAGCGGCGGAAAGATCACTCACTGTCACCGGGCCGGTACTGCGCCAAAGGCATCGCCGGCCTCGGCTCCCGACTCCGGGCGTTTGCCGGAGCAGAACCTTCCGCGATCGAGGCTACGTGGCCGCTCGGTCAGCTGACCTCCCCCAGATATACCGACGTCGCCTGGTGCAGTTGCATCGAATACGGCTGGTTCAGTTGCGACACAGTGGTTTGCGCCCTGCCGACGACGTGGCACCTGGACGTGGGCCGGCAGCCGGCGGGTCACGGGGTGACCGGGCGCGGGATGTCCGGAGTCGAGCGCTTCGGGCCCGTTCATCAGCAGGGGCGTGGCGAAGCATCCGTGGAAGCGGTTCCCCCGAAAGGGTGACGCGATCTCGTCGCTGCGGTGATTCGATCGCGCTTCTGAGCTGAATGTCGGGATCCTCCTTTGCAGTTGTGGTGCTTATCGCCCATTTGCATCACGAGTCTTCGCGGCGGCGCGTAGAGTAACCGCATGTGCGCGCAACGTGATGTTGCAGCGCGAACCATCTGATGAATGGGGGGGCCATGACCGGCTCGGCTCGGCCCGACCGCAGGGCGCGTGCGGGTTCGGCGGCCGTCCGCCATCCGGAAGCACACCGGGACCGATCCACGGTAGTTCGGGTGCCTGCTGACGAGGTCGGGTAGGGGTGGTCGAACGCTGCGGAACAGATGTTGCGGAATTGGATCGCGACATACGCCTGACCGAACTGAAGGATCGTCAGCGAAAGTTGCTCGCCAGATTGGCCGATATCGAAACGCGTGAGCGCTCGGTGCTCGCCGAAGTTATTCATGACGAGCCGGTGCAGTTGATCGTCGCCGCCATTCTCCGGGTGGACAGCTTGGCCCGGCGGTTGTCGACCACCGACCGGCAGGAATTGGAGGCGGCGGCAAGCCAGCTGGAATTGGCGGTGGACAAGCTCCGGAACCTCATCGTGATCGCCCTGACCCCACCCGATCTCAGCGACGGCCTCGGTGTCGCGCTGCGCGACTTGGCCGAGGGGATCTTCTTGGGCAGCACGGCTTTTGAGCTTGTCGGTGACTCGCACGTCAACCTCACCGACGCGGCAAAGGGGACGGCGTACCGGGTATTCCGCGAGGCTCTGATCAACGTACGTCAGCATGCGAGATCGCAGCAGGTCACCCTGCGATTGGCCGAGCACAACGGAATGGTCGAAATGATGCTGATCGATGACGGAGTGGGCTCGGAGAGCCTCGACGCCGGGCGGGGGCATCTTGGCGTCGCCACGATGCGCGCCAGGGCCGACGCCGAGGGCGGATATCTGCATATCGACAGCGCGCCGGGAGTTGGTACGACGGTCACGTTGTCGTTGCCGGTCAAGAACGTTGACGCCCGATGAGCGCGGCCGAGGGGGCGGTGGAGCCGACCATCACCGTGGTGATCGTGGACGATCATCTGCTGGTGGCCGACAGCATCGCGGCCGCGCTGGGCGCCACCGAGGACATTGTCGTGCTCGACATCGCCAACAGCTGCGAGAGTGGGCTGGACGCCGTCGCCCGACATCGTCCCGACGTCCTGCTACTGGATCAGCGACTCCCGGATGGCCTGGGCACCAGCATCCTGCCGGCGATGCTCGCGAAGAGCCCGCACACCAAGGCGCTGCTGGTCACCGCCGCCGAAAGCGACGAGGTCCTGACCAAGGCCATCGAGGCCGGCGCTTCGGGCGTCATCACCAAGGGCAAGCGTGCCTCCAGCCTGGTCAAGGCGGTGCGCGCGGCGGCCAACGACGAACCGGTGATCACCCCGGAGGCGTTGCGCCGGTTGATGCCACACCTCGGACGCCGCAGCCACAAGATCGGCGACGATCTGACCAGCAGGGAGCGTGAGGTGCTCGGCCTGCTGGTCGCGGGAAAGAGCACCGCGGCGCTCGCCGGTGAATTGTTCGTCGCCCAAGCAACCGCCCGCAACCACGTGCAGTCGATCATGAACAAACTCGGCGCGCACAGCAGGCTGGAAGCGGTCGCCATCGCCGCCCGGGAGTCCATTCTGGAATCGCCGTGACCGCCGACCCGGTTGTGTTCGAGAGCCTGCGCACCGTGCTGGTGTGCGACGACCGGCAGGAACTGCGCGACGCCATCGCCAAGGTGTTGGACGACGTGCCGCGATTCGTCGTGGTCGGCGAGGCCACGGACGATGTGAGCTGCCTGCAGCGGGTACGTGAACTGCGGCCGGACGTGCTGATCCTGGACGTCAGCATGCCGGGTGGCGGCCCGGCCGTGGCCAAGGCGGCCAAGGAGCTGACCCCGGATATGCACATCCTGGTGTTCTCCGGGCGGCAGGACGCCCGGGTGCAACGCGAGATGCTCGGTGCCGGCGCCGATCAGTATGTCGTCAAGACCGGTCGACTGCGTCCCCTGCTGGAAGCCCTCGATCGGGCCTTCACCCACCGCCAGCGACTGGAAAAACACCTGGCGGGAGAATAGGAGCTCGATCAGCATCGGGGTGGTGAAGTCCAGTTGCGCGTTGCCTTGCTCAGCCACACCGGCAGGTCGAGCGTTTTCCGGGTAGGCAGCCACCACCTGGCGCGGGAATTTGCCCGGATGGGGCATGACGTCGTCCACGTGAGCAACCCCATCTCGCTGGCGCATGCGCTGGCGGTGCGCGATCCCGAGGTTCGCCGGCGGGCCGCGATGGCCCTGCCCCGGACGCCCCGAACGATCGATGGGGCGCGATACACCGTCCCGTTGAGCGTCTTTCCCCTGAGCCCGGATCCAATCGGCCGGCCGCTGACGCTGGGTTCGACCACGCTGCTCCGGCGTGCGCTGCGCCGGGCCGGGTTCACCGAATTCGATCTCATGCTGGTCGATCAGCCGCTGCTCGACTATTTGATCGAGCCGATGGGCGCGCATCGGGTTTTCTACCGGCCGACCGATGTGAATGTCGATCGATTGACCCGCGCCGCGGAGGAACGGCTGCTGCTCATGGCGGACGGGGTCGTTGCCACCTCCCAGGTGGTCGCCGATGCGCTCCGGGTGCGGCACCCGGAGCAGCGCTACCGGGTTGTCGAAAACGGCGCTCAGATCTCGCATTTCACCGCCCGGCACACCCACTGGGGGGACCGGCGCGGCGCGGTGTATGTGGGTGCGCTGGATCGGCGTTTCGACTGGCCGACGGTCGCCGGCCTGGCCAGGTCGGCGCCGACCGCAAGAATCGACATCTTCGGTCCGGCCGCGACCCGCCCACCCTTGCTTCCCGCGAACGTGTTCCTGGCGGGTCCGGTTGACTACGCCGATCTGCCGAGAACCCTTGCCCGGTACCGGGTTGGACTGCTGCCGCTGAGCGATGATGAGACCAACATCGGGCGCAGCCCGATGAAACTGTACGAATATCTGGCCAGCGGACTCAACGTGCTGACCCGGGCGACGGGTCCGATCACCGCCCGCCCGCTGCACGATGTGCACGCCTACGTCGACCAGGAATCGGCCGATGCCGGCTATCGCCTCGCGCTCGAGGACGAACCTTCGGGGGACGGCGCCACCGCCGCCAGGGAGATGGATTGGTCGGCGCGGGCGCGGCTCGTGCTCGACGCCTGCGAGGCCATGTCGGCGTAGTCGCCGGCGCCAACGCGGCCGTTCGATACCGAGCGACCGGCCGGTCCGCTGGCGGTCACCAGCGCGAGGACCTTGCTCAGCTCCGCGATGCCAAGCACCACCGCATCCTCTTCGGTCGTCCACAGTTCCACCACGGAGACGCCGCGGCGGGTCCAGTGCACGGGCAGCAGAATCGACGACGTCGACCCCGGCCGGCGGATCAGCGGCGGCAGCCGGCGGTCCCACTGCAGCCCGGGGGAGTGCAGGATCGGGCGGCCGAAGTTGGCCACCAGACGGGCGATCGGGGCGGCGCCGCGGAACGGCTCGGCCGAGCCGATCCAGATCTCCGCCGACGACGTGCCGGGCGTTCGCCAGACGTGCGACAGGCTCGTGCGGCTGACGCCGATCATCTCGGCGAGCTGCGCCAGCAGGTCCGCCGGGCAGTCCCAGCCGGCCGGCACCGCATCGTGCGCGCGCATCACCCCGGTTGTGGCAAGGGCCGATCGGAAGACCCGCTCGTAATGCAGTGCCATGGCGTCAACGGACAGGTGCTGCGCGCGCTCGAGCGACGCCGCGGACAGCTTGTCCACCAACCGTGGCTGATCGGCGAGGGTGCGGAACGCGGCCCGCAGAGCGCGCGGGTCTCCCGGCTGGACCAGTAGGCCCGTGTCCTGGGCGAGTTCGCTGACCCCCGGCAGCGCGGAGGCGACCGGGACGCAACCGGCCGCCATGCCCTCGGCCAGCACCAGGCCGTACGCCTCCGCGGTCGTGGTGCTGGGCAGCACGATCACCTCGTGGGTGGCGTAGGCACTGCGCAGATCCGCATCGGACAGCCGCCCGATCAGCCGGACGTTGGTGAGCCCCGCATCCGCCACCCGGCCGTCGAGTTCGGAGCGCAGCGGCCCGTCGCCGACAATCGTCAGGCTGACGTTGCGCAGCCCGGCGACCGCGTCGAGCAGGACGTGCAGCCCCTTGTACCCGCGCAGCTGTCCAACAAACAGCACGCGCAACCGGCCCGGCCGTGCGTCCTTGAGGGCACCGGCCCGCTGGCTCAGTTGCCGCCCGGCCGAATCCACCGCCCACGGGATGATCGACACCGGCTTTCCCTGGGGGCGATCGAGTTTGGCGTGGTACGCGGCCGAGCTGACCACGATCGCGTCGGCCGATTGTGCGACGCGCCCGGCGAACCCGTTGTAGACCGAACACGCTCGCTCGAGTGAGGTGATCGAGAGGTCGCTGTGATGGGTGTACACAATCGCAGGCCGCTGGTGACGGCGCAGCGTCCTGATCAACAGCAGGAACGCGTCGCTGATGGTGGGCACCGGCCCGTGCAGGTTGACCACGTCATAGGTTGAGAGCCGGCGGCGCAACGCGGGCCAGTACAAGGCGAACGCGGAGAACCGGAACTCCCCGCGAATGAATCGCGGGTAGTCGTCCCGGCTGACCACGTCGACGTGGTGCCCCTGCTCGGTGAGCCCGCGGCGCAGCACCGCGACCGCGGTTGATATCCCACTCACCACGGGCGGCGCCTCGGACGTGACGATCAGAATGGCCAAGCCGGATTCCGCCGGCGTGCCGGCCGGGCGGCGCTGGCCCGGGATGGCGGTGTTGCCGATCGGCCTGGTGGCGTTCGGCCGGCCGTCGCGGTGCACCCGAAAACGGTTGGCAGCACGCCTGAGTGGGACGGTCGGATGAAGCATCAGGTTGACTCCTGTAGTGACACCATCATTGCGGGGGACGCTGCGGCGCTCGATCGGCGGCCGGTGAACGGTGGGCCGCGACCGAACAGACGGATTCGGCGACCTGGTCGTAGATCTCCTCGAGCCTGGCGTTCTGCGTGCTGAGGTCGAAAAGCGCTGCGGCGCGCCGGTATCCGGCCGCGCCCATGACCCGGGCCCGCGCCGGGTCGGCAAGCAACGCGCCGAGGTCGCTGGACAGCTGTGCGCGATCCCCTTCCGGCGACAGCAGCCCGGTGACCCGGTCGGCGACCGCCTCCGGTACCCCCCCGTGCCGGTAGGACACCACCGGAAGACCGGCCAGGGCCGCCTCGATGAACACCATCCCGAGGCTTTCCACGTCGCCGTCGGGGGCCCGCCTGGATGGTCCACAGAAGATCGCGTGTTCGTCGAGCAGCCGGGCAATGGCCGTCGAGGATTGCCGGCCCAGGAAATGTGCGTTGAGCGCCAGGCGGTCGGCCCTGGCCCGCAGTTCCGGCAGCAAAGGTCCGTAGCCGGCGATCGTCACCCGCACCGACCGCAGCGGCTCCGGCAGCATGGCCACGGCCTCGAGCAGGTCGGCAACTCCCTTTTTCTGCACCAGCCGACCGACGAAGATCACTCCTGATCGCTCGGCGGCCGTCGCCCGCGGCGGCCGCACCAGGGTTCCCGGACTGTTGGTGATGATCTTGCCGGCGGGTGCACCGAGCACAGCAAGCTGCGCGGTGAGGTAGTTCGACGGCGAGATGAGCGTGTGTGCCCGCCGGAAGAGCTCCGGGAGTCCCGCGCGGTAGCGCCGCGCGGAAAGGCTCCGACGGAAGGGGAGAGAGGTGACGTCCATGGCGTAGAAGCTGACGAGAAGTGGCTTGCCCGCCCGCACCGCGTACGGCAGTGCCGACAGTGCGTCGGGACCGAAATGCGCGTGGACCAACTTGACCGCCGGGTCGGCGAAGATCCGCTCGTAGTGCAGCCGGGTGCGCCGTCGGATCGGCAGGCGGCTCGCCAGCCGCGCCAGGAGGGCGTCCGAATGCGGGGCGTAGTCCGGGGCGACCAACGGATCTGCGTAGTGCCGGCGACCGACACACACCGCCCGCCAACGGGTCAAGCCGGTGACCTGATCTCTGATGAAGGTCTCCGATGGCGCCAGCCAGTAGTCACGCCAGGCGATCACCGCCGGGCGGTCGTCGGCTCGGTCGGCGGCTACCGGCCCAGCGAGCCCGGTCATCGGGCTGGGGTCCTTCGGTGCAGCGCAAACCGGGCCAGGTCCCGCGCCTTGCCCGCCATGATCGCGACGTCGCTGCGCCGCAACCCATAGAACTGTCGCGCCGGGGTGGTGCTCCGGCTGCTGAGGAAGACGATGTTGAGTTGGCTGGCCATCAGGTTTCCGGCCAGGGTGGCCAGTGCCGCGCCGGTCGCGCCCAGCACTGGAACCAGCGTCAGCAGCACGACCACGTTGAGCACACAGGCGACCAGCAGTGACACGCTCCGCAATCCCGGGTGGCCGCGGGCGCTCAGACCGGCCCCGGCGATCGAACCAGGTGCCACCACCACGACGGCGGCCAACATCCAGAAGACGACGGGAATCGCCGGTGCGAAGTCGGGACCGAAGACCAGCGGAACTCCGATCGGGACCATCGCCGCCAGGATCAGGGCGACGACGATCGACAGGAAGCCGGAGATGCGGGCGGAGGCACACAGTCGCCGGTCGTCCTGCCGCGCGGCGTCCGCGGTGAAGGTCACGTCCCGCACCGCGCTGTGCAGGATCAGCGCGGCGTCGCCGACGCTGGCGGCGACCGCATAAAGGCCCAACTGGTAGGTGCCGGCCAACGGCGTCATGATCGTCTGGTCGAGCCGCGCGAGCAGCACACCGGTCAGCGAACCGATCCAGATCCGAGAGCCATAGCTCACGATGTGCCGGGTCGACGCCGCCACCGGCTCGGCTGCCCGGGGACCGCGGTGGTGCCACCGCAGCGGCAGGTAGGCCAATCCGCCGAGCACGGGCGCGGCGGCGATGACAACGACGGCGGATAGCGGCGTCAACCGGCCGGCCAGGGCCAATCCGGCGATCCCGGCCAATCGGAGCACCGCGGTCAGCGCCTGCTCGACGGCGACCAGGCGCCACCGCTGCAGTCCGGCCGCACACGCGCGCAGGATGAGCACAACCGTGGTGGGGATCACGGCAAGGCTGGCCACCACGATGAGCCGGGCGAGGCCCGGATCGCCGCCGGCGAGCACGTTCGAGGCCAGCACGCAGATCCCGGTGGCCAGGGCTCCGGACAGCAGGATCAGCCAGGCCCCCCGTCGAGCCACGCCAGGCAGGGCGGTTGGCGACTTGGCGACCAGATACGCGACCGCCTCCGGAATCCCGAAGGTCGCGGCCGTGACGGCCAACAGCAGCGGGGCAGTTGCGGCGGCGATCTCGCCGCGTCCGGTGACGCCGAGGGTGTAGCTCAGAATCGGCATGGTCACCAACGCGGCAATGGGTGTGACGGCATTCCCCATGGCGGTCATCGCCATATTCGAGGCGACAGCAGGTGGCGGGGCGGCCGCCGGAGGCGCTGCGGCCGGCGGCGGGTGGCCGTCGATCACGAGCGGCCGGAGCGCAGCCGGATCAGCTGGCGAACGAACTGGCCGCCGTCGACGAGCGCGGCCGCGGAGCCGTGAGCCGGGCGTTCCTCGGCCAGGAAGGGGATCTCCCGGACGGTCAGATCGTGCGCGACCAGGATGTCGAGCAGGATGGTGGAGCCTTCCGGGTGCAGGCGCTCGATGTCGACGGCCGCGGTGTCCACGCAGAAGAACCCGGTGCCCGGATCGCTGCACGCCCGCCCCACCCGCCGCGGAAAGAGCAGTCGAGCGGCCAGGGTGGGCAGGTTCGCTGCCGGATTGCGCCGGCCTCCGTCCAGGCTGACCGGGCCCCGCCGGCCGGTGTAGCGGGTGGCGACGGCGAGCTGGACGCCGTCGGTTCCGACCAGCTCGCGCAGCATGGGGATCAGTTCCGGCGGCTGGCCCTGGCCGGCGTCGATCACCACCACGTACCGACCATGGGCCAGCCGCGTGCCGGCGGCGATCGCCCCGCTGCGGCCACCGGTCCGCTCGGCGGCCGGCCGATGCAGCAGCCGGATCGGGAAGCCGGCCGCCTTCGCGGCGCCGCGGATCAGGTCAGGGGTGTCGTCGATGGAGTCGTCGACAAAGAGCACCTCGATGGAATCTGCCCGACAGGCGAGAAACAGCCTCTCCAGGAATGGCCCGAGCAGGCCGCCGTCGTTGCGGGTGGGAATGACCACCGTCAGATCCACGGCGGTCAGATCCACGGCGGCCGGGGGACTTCCACTGCCGGAGGCGGTCGGTTGCCGCGGGATGAGCTGGGCCGATGGTCGCACTGCGGCCGACGGCACGGCACCGGTGTAGTGCAACTGGCCTCGCAGATGCATCTCCCAGAAGACGGCGTTGACCACTTCCCGGTCGGCAGACCCGAAATTGACATGTGGCACCTGACGGACCAGCTCCAGATGCCGGGAGAGCGTCTCCTGGGGCAACGCGCTGATCGAACTCGCCAGCACGGCCCATCCGCATTCGTCCAATTGATCGCGAAGCACGGCCGGGCCGGCGGTGCCCGCGGCCGATTCGCCCAGCCGGTCGATCAGGGCAAGGGTGACCGAATCCTTCTGCAGATCGACGGCGAGGACGTCGACATCGCCGCAGTACCCGGAGACGACGGCGTTCGGCGCCTCCAACGAGTTGAACAGCGGGCTGCGGTCGCCGGAGATGCGCGGGTCGTACAGGCCGGGATAGGCGGCGATGTCATAACCGGCCTCGAACCCGCAGATGTAGAGCGGGAGCTGCTCGTCGCGCGAGGCCAACCAGCCCAGCGCCAGGTCGATCAGGGAGATCGGCCAGCCCAGGTCCCGGATGGCCGCCATCCGGAGTTCGGTGCCGACGGCCTCCAGACCGGCGCACATCAGCAGCTGAGCGGCCTCGAGCGCCGATTGCAGGTAGAAGGACGCGTCCTGGCTGTGCAGGCGCATGGGTGAACCCGTCTCGGTCCAACTGCCCAGCCGCTCATAGATGATCGAGTTGTCGACAACGTGGGTGAACCGGGCAGCGGCCGCGACCAGTTGATCGGCCCCCATGGCCTGGGTGAGCAGCCATTCCGCGAGCTTCTTCGATGCCGCGTAGATGTCGCTGCTGAAGGGACGCAGGGCCTTGCCGGTGGACGCATGGATCAACCGGCTGGCGTGCGGCAGGCAGGCGGCAATGACATTTGCCGTGCCCGTCACGTTGGTGGACAGCGTTCTGGCGACCTCCACCTCAGCGAGGCCTGGATCATGTTGTGCGGCAAGGTGATAGACGATGTCCGGGCGAACGACGTCGAAGACCCGGGCAAGTGCGTCCGGGTCGCGGATGTCGGCGTGGTGGTAGTCGACTCCCGCGACCGATGTCCAGGTTGTGGTGACGCCGCGGCTCACACTGGCCAGGCACGCCGGCCGGAGCGCGGCGAGTTCGGCCAGCAGCGTGCTGCCGATGCACCCGGTTCCGCCGGTGACCAGGATCCGCGCGCCGTTGTGTGCGCGGTGCAGGGCCGCTCGATCGACGTCGAGGGTGCGTGATCTGATTTCCTGGAATCGGCGTAATTCCTTGGCGCCGGCCGCGCCGGAGACCGCGAGCAGGTCTGCCGTCCGCCGCTGCAGAATATCCCAACTCGGGCCGGTGACCACCGGCATACCGGGTGGCACGGCGCCCGCCAGCCTGCTGATCAGATCGTCGCGAGAATATGGCTTGCCGGGGGGATTGTTCACAGCAGTTCCGACGATGCCGGGCGGGCGGCCACACGAGTGATCGATCCTGCGCCCGTCCGTCCGCGCGGGCGCGCGGCCGCGCTGCGGGGATCCGGTCGCGAATGGTTCGGAGTGCTGAAAAAGCCTTGCATCACGTACGTCCCCCTAGGCCGTGCGGCGAATATCGATCAGGTGGAAATTGCCCAGAGTTTGCATGGCGCACGGCTTCGATGCACGGCTGCCGGACGCGTCAACGTTGCCGCGTCGCTTTCTGTATGCCGGGTGTTCACCTGCGGTCGAAGGCGACTGATCTCAATGCCCTTTATTTCCCGCCTTCGGACGAGAACATATGACTCATCTGAGGTCTCGATCGTCACGGTCCCGAAGGTCGATCTCTTTCTTTGGTCGGCTCGGCGTCATTAGTGAGAGTCGGAGAATCGTCCCGCGACACCCTAGCAGCGAGATATAACCGGGAGCTTGACAATCCACGACAAAATGCACTGGCGATGCTGCGGCATGGGTGGCGACAATGATCCCCGGACGCAGGCATATACAGCGAGGCTAACCCTACGGCAGGTGAGTGAACCCCTACGGCGAGCAGGGGTGAATGCTCGATTTCACCGTCATGCGGTAACACTCAACAAACAGAACAATGCGCCGCTGGGCGGACACCGTTGGGCTAGCGGAGCCGGTTTCAGGGTGAAGAACGGTCGCTGCGTGCGAACGGGGCAAACACGTGGGGATGAAATACTCATCGTTGGGGTTTGCTTCCGCCGAGCGCGGTCGTCGCTGCGATACATCGGGTCCGCGATCGGCCGGGCAACCGCGGGGGTGGCAGGTGCCGAAGGGCCGACCGCTTGGGGTCGGCGCCAACGGGGACGCCCACCTGGGGGGCGGTAAAACTTCGCTCCGTCAGGAGTTGCTAAGAGTAGTCGAGGGTGTACGCTATGTAACTGGGGTCGACGACTGTGCAGGTGAGCGCATTGTCTTCGTCAGCTTGCAGCAGGGCGGCTCGATTCCATCGGGCTGTCACCTCCGCGACTAAGGCGAGTCCAATGATCAACACAAAGACCGCTCGGCCGGTAACGAGCATCAAGAGCCTGCTGCCGACCTGGGTAGCGGTGAAGCGGGTTTCCATCTGTGACGAGCGGCCCAGCGCTCGGGCGGCGCTGACCAGGGTGGTGGCCGGGGCGATACCGTCCGTCACCGACATCGATTGCTCCGCTGATGGTCTGGAACTGCTCGCCCAGTTTGCGAGCCACCCGGCCGACCTGGTGTTGATCGGCATCCGCAACAACAAGTCCAGCGGTACCGAGGCCATGCGCCGCCTGCTCGACCTGTATCCGGAAACTTCGGTCATCGTCTACGGGTCCGTCGACGACGGGCCATCGCTGAGCGCCGCAATTGCCTGCGGTGCGCGCGGTTTCCTGCTGTGGGACGCGAACAATCCGATTGCGACACCGGCCCGTCAACGCACGCTGACCGTCGGCCGGCTCTCGCCCACCAATGGCGCGATCAAGGTCGCCGCCCGACTGACCGAGCGGGAGTTGCAGATCCTGCGGGGCATGACGAAGGGATATTCCAACGGCGAGATCGGCCGAAAACTCTTTCTGTCCGAGGACACGGTGAAGACCCACGCCCGCAGTCTGTTTCAGAAACTGGGTGCGCACGACAGGGCGCATGCGGTTGCCCTCGGCATGCGCAGCGACCTCGTCGCCTGACGTTTCCTGCGGGCGAAATCGGGTAGCGGAAATGGGTCGACCTTTTCCTGCCGAACCTGCTCAGCCGTCGGTATGCCGGGCCTTGGCGCGGCGAACGGCCTCTTCGACCAGTGATTCGGCGACCACCGCCAGTTTGACGTTTCTGGTCTGGCTCATCGCCCTGAGCCGGGCAAAGGCCTCGTCGGAACTGGCGCCGCTCCGGCTGCGGATGATGCCGAGCGCCTGGTCGATCAGTGCCTTGGTGGACAACGCGCCCTGCAGGCTGGCAGCCAGACGCTTGGTCTGTTCCAAGACCTGCGCGTTCTGGACCGCGACCGCGGCCGGCGCGGCAAACAGCTCACCAAGCCGTTCGGCACGCTCGTCGAAGGCCTCCTTGGCGTGCGCGTAGACATTCATCGCGCCGAAAACCCCGTCGGGCGTGAGCAGCGGGAGGGACAACACGCTGTGGATGCCGAGTCTGCCCACCCGCGGACCGAACCGCGGCCACCGTTGTTCGCCGCCCAGTGAGCCCGATCGCATGGTCACCCGCTCGGCGGCCGCGCTGATGCAGGGTCCCTCGCCGAGGGTGTACTGGATCGTGTCCACTTCCCGGACGAAATCGGCGGTGGCGACAATGGTGTCACTGCGATTGTCTTCGATGAGCGTCAGCCCTGCGCCATCCGCGCCCGGGATCGCCTGCACCGCGAAGTGCGCGACCTCGGTGAGCATCTCCTCCAGGGTCAGCTTTCCGGTGGACAGCTGGGCCAGCGATCGGATGCCCGCTTGGAACTCCTCGAAGTGCTGCTCGCCGGCTCGCGGGAACAGCGCACCGTCAGACGACTCAGGGTCCTGCGGATCCGCAGGACCAAGCGGCGGTGGTGTCTGCGCCATGAGTTATCCCAACGGTTGGCTCCGAACCGCCCAGACGCTAGGTGGCTGTGACAATCCGCCTATAGTACCCGGATCGTCGCCACGATCAGTGACCACGAAAGCACATCACCCGCTTGGCACGGGGCGCGCGCCGGGACCAAGATGGCTATGTTCATCCCCAGCAGTTCATCCAAGTTGGGGGATGTCCGCGCCCTACCCGTGCCGCTGAGATCGACTGGCCGCGAAAGTCGCGACCCCATCAACCCCGGCCGAACCTGGCCACCGCCTGATCGAAGGAGTTTCGCATGGAGATCGGACCCGTCGACGTCCTCGAGGTCGCTTTTCCCGGCAACGAGTTCAACGGGGCCATCCTGCCTGCCCTGGAGAACCTGATCGCCGCCGGCACGATCCGGGTGCTCGATCTGCTCTTCGCCTACAAGACCGCGGAAGGTGAAGTGGGCTCGCTGGAGTTGGCCGGGATCAGCGACAAATACGGCCCGTTGTTTGCCAGCGTCGACGGCGACGTGCCCGGCGGGTTGCTCGATGCCGAGGACGTTGCCGAGCTGACCGATCTGCTGGAGCCGAACTCATCGATCGCGGTGATCTGCTGGGAGAACACCTGGGCGGCGCCGTTCGTGAGTGCGCTCGAGGGTTCCGGGGCCGTGGTGTTGGATCAGGCCAGAATTCCGCGGGAGGCCGTGCTGGCCGCCCTGGCGTCGGCAGAAGGCTGAGGAGCAGGTCATGGGACTGTTGGGAATGATGGCGCGCACGGCCGTGGTCGCCGGAACCGCGACCGCGGTGTCGGGCCGGGTGGCCCGCCGGCAGCAGAACAAGTATCAGCAGAAGGCCGACGCGGAGGCCTACCAGCAAGAGCAGCAGGCGCCGGAGCCGCAGTACGAGCAGGCCCCGCCACCAGCGCAGTACCAGCAGGCCCCGCCGCAGTACGCCCCGCCGCCGCAGTACGCCCCGCCGCCGCAGTACGCGCCGCCGCCGGCGGCCCCGGCCGGCGGGGAGCCGAACCTGGCCGACGAGATCCAGCGGCTGGCCACGCTCAAGGATCAGGGCGTCCTGTCGGAGGACGAATTCAGCGCGGCGAAGTCCAAGCTGCTGGGCCTGTAAGCCCTTGCCCGACCGGCGACGGCCACGCAGCGTCTATTCCGTCGGCACCGAGCCCGATCCGCGGTTCTCGATGGCCAACGAACGTACCGCTTTGGCCTGGGTTCGGACCGGTTTGGCGCTGATCGCGGGTGGCATCGCGCTGACGTCGGTGTCCGCGGTCGCCGACCTGCCGGGCTTCCTCGACGTCATCGCAGTGGTGGCCTGCCTTTTCGGCGGGCTGACCGCGCTCAACGCGCTGGTGTCCTGGCAGCGCGCCGAGCGAGCCATGCGACTGGGGGAGCCGCTGCCGGCGCCGGTCGCGCTGCGCTGGCTGGTCGGCGGCGTTGTGCTGGCCGCCGCCGTGCTGGTCGGGTTTGCGATCTCGCAGCGATGAAAATGCGGCGATGAAAACGCAGCCATGAAAATGCGGCGATGACGGTCTACGGCGCCGCCCCGGAACGAACCGCGTTGGCCTGGCAGCGATCCGGCCTCGGGGTGGTGGTGGGCTGTTTCCTGGTGTTCCGCACGGCAATCGGGCTGGGAGCCACCACGATCGGCGTCGTCGCCGTGCTGCTGGGCGCGCTGGTCGCAACGCTGTTGCTGGTCGTCGTGCCGTCCCCGCGATTCCGGCGAGGCCATCGGGCGGGTCCGTTTCCGGCGCTGACGGCGGCCGCGCTCGCGGTCGCCGCCCTCGGCGCCCTCGGCGGCATGACCGCCGTCATGGTGCTGGTCAGGTAAGTGCCGGGATGACCTCCCGCTCGAAGAGCTCCAGACCGGAAGTGTCGTAGGCCAGTTCCGGGAAGTAGGTGATGGCGTACGTCATGCCGTCCGCCTGCAACGCCGACAACTTCTCCACGATCTGTTCCGGGGTACCCACCCCCGGCATGCCGACGTAGGCGGCCAGCTGCGCGGCGGCCTGCTCGGCGCCCACCGTCCTGGTGTAGCGATCGCGGAGCCAGGCCAGCCGATCCGCCACCTCCTTCTCGTCCCGGCCGATCGCGATGTTGTAGTTCGCCGAACGGGTGATCGCGTCGAAGTCCCGGCCGAGCCGCTGGCAATGGCCGGCCAGTACCTCGGATTTGTGCCGGAACGCCTCCTGGGTGCCGGTGAAGTTCGTGTAGGACGCGTACTGAGCCGCGATCCGCAGGGTGACCTTCTCGCCGCTGCCGGCCACCCAGATCGGGATGCCGCCCGGCTGCAGCGGTAGTGGCCGAACCAGCGCCTCGTCGACCTGATAGACCTTGCCCTGCAATGTCGCCGACCCCGTTGTCCAGGCCTGCTGGATGATCTGCACGCCCTCGTCCAGCGCCCGCAGCCGCTCCCGGGCCGGCGGGAAGCCGTACCCGTAGGCGCGCCATTCCTGCTCGTACCAGCCGGCCCCGATGCCCATCTCGACCCGACCGCCGGAGATGACGTCGATCGTCGCCGCGACCTTGGCCAGATAGGCCGGGCTCCGGTACGCGATGCACGTGCACATCTGGCCGAGCCGAACCCGGCTGGTGCTGGCGGCAAAGGCGGCCATCAACGTCCAGGCCTCGTGGGTCGGCTCGTCCGACGGCACCGGCGTCGTGTGGAAGTGGTCGTAGACCCAGATCGATTCCCACGGACCGGCTTCCGCGCGCTGCGCGAGCCTGGACATGGTGCTCCACTGCTCTGCCGGCTCGATGCCGACCAGGTCGAAGCGCCAGCCCTGCGGGATGAAGACCCCAAATCTCATCGTCATGCGGCCAACCTACGGGGCCGATTCGGCCGGTCGATCACCTGGTTTCGAAAAGTCCCGAACGGTCGGGACCTTCGGCCCATGTGAACCCAACCCATGCGCAGACATGATCAACACGTCGGATTCTTCCGGCATTCGTCGTCAGGAGAGGTCATGTCCAGTCACACGCTGTCAGGCACTGCAGTCCGGCACGCTTTCGGCGCGGAAGGCACCGAAGGCACCGCCACCATCTCGCGCACCGGCGGCATAGCCGTTGCGGCGCTGCGAATCGCGCTCGGATTCGTCTTCCTCTGGGCGTTCCTGGACAAGACCTTCGGTCTTGGCTACGCCACCCCGGCCGCGAAGTCCTGGATCAACGGCGGATCGCCGACGAAGGGCTTCCTGAGCGGGGTCGAGGTCGGACCCTTCCAGTCGTTCTTCAACGCCATCGCCGGTACCTGGTGGGCCAACACCCTGTTCATGCTGGGCCTGCTCGCCATCGGCACCGCGCTGATCCTGGGGATCGGCCTGAGGTTCGCCGCCGCCGCCGGCTCGCTGATGATGGTGATGATGTGGGCCGCCGAATGGCCGCTCGCCCAGTTCACCTCCACCGGTGCGTCCAACGGCTCGTCGAACCCGTTCGTCGACTACCACCTGATCTACGCCCTGGCCGCCATCGTGCTGGCCGTCATCGGAGCCGGCAAGTACTTCGGGCTGGGCAACTGGTGGGCCGGCATCACCAAGGGCAACGCCTGGCTGCGGTGAACGAACGCGGGGGCCTCGCCCACCGGCCCGTGCTCCCGCCCCGAATCTCCCGACCCTGGCTCGCACCTCGAGCCGCGGCGGGAGTTTCGGCATACGAGTGGGCCGCACCGGAGAACATCAGGAGAATGAAGCCATGGCCGAGCCGCTGGCGCCGAAGAAGAAGATCACGGTCTATCTGCTGGACGACCACGAGATCGTCCGGCTGGGGCTGCGAGACCTGCTGGAAAGTGACGGCGACATCGAGGTCATCGGCGAGTCCGGCTCGGTGGCCCACGGACAGGCGCAGATCCTCGCGCTGCGTCCGCAGGTTGCCGTCCTCGACGGACGGCTGCCGGACGGCTCCGGCATCGACGTGTGCCGCGAGGTCCGCTCCAGAGACCCCGGCATCGCCGCCCTGATCCTCACCTCGTTCGACGACGACGAGGCCCTTTTTGCGGCCATCATGGCCGGGGCCGCCGGGTACGTGCTCAAGCAGATCCGCGGCTCGGACCTGATCGATTCGGTGCGCCGGGTTGCGGCCGGGCAATCGCTGCTGGACCCCGCGGTGACCGCCAGGGTGCTGGAACGCGTGCGGCGCGGCCCCGAGCTTGATCCGGCGCTGGCTCCGTTGACCGATCAGGAACGCCGGGTCCTCGCCCTGATCGGGGAGGGCATGACGAACCGGCAGATCGCCGAGGCGATGTTCCTGGCCGAGAAGACCGTGAAGAACTACGTGTCCAGCCTGCTGGCGAAGCTGGGCCTGCAGCGTCGGACGCAGGCGGCGTTGTTCTCCGCCCGGCACCAGGCGCCGTCTTGAGTCGCCCGACGAAGTCGTCAGGCGGCTTCGGGTGGCCTGAGCCGCCCGGCGCCGTCCGATTTTGCGCGCGTCGTCATCTGCCTTCATCTCCAGGTCATCTGATTCGGCGATAATCGCTCCCGGTCGGGACCGCAGAACGGGTCCCGTGCAGAGAACCGAGGAGAGCACACCCAGTGAGTATCAAAATTCAGCCACGCCGCGGGTCGACCCGCATTCAGTTCATCCTTCCCGACGACGTCCACGACGGTCCGGTATCGGTGGTCGGCACCTTCAACGACTGGACGCCCGGCGTGCACAAGCTGGTCCGCAGGAGCAACGGCACCCGCAGCGTCAGCGTTGAGGTCCCGGCGGGCGAAGAGATCCGTTTCCGCTATCTGGGGTCGGGCGGCGTCTGGTTCGACGACGACGACGCCCATCTGCTCGAAGGGCAGGGTGCCCTGGTCAGCGCGTAACGACCGGTTGGGCGGGCACCCGCCAGACCAGCCTGGTGCCGCCGCCGGGACCTGGGCCGAGTTCGCAGGACCCGCCCAGGTCCGCGGCCCGCACCCGCATATTCGGCAGGCCGTTGCCCGGCACCGGGTCGGCGACGCCGCGCCCGTCGTCGAGAACGGTCAGGACGACCTCGTCGTCGACCTCGAGGGTGACGGTCGCGGAGCGGGCCTGTGCGTGCCGGCCGACATTGGACAGCGCCTCCCGCAACACGGCCAGTAGGTGTGGCCGGACGTCGTCGGAGACCCCGCTGTGCACCGGACCGATGGTGTGCACCTGTGGCCGGAATCCGAGCGACGGCATGATTCCGGTGATGGTGGCCTCGATGGCGTCACGCAGGTCGGCGGCCCGCTGCGGGTTGGACAGCTCGAAGATCGTCCGGCGGATGTCCTTGATGGTCTCGTCGAGCTGGTCGACGGCGCTGCTGATCCGTCCGGCGACCCGGCCGTCACCGGCCAGCCTGGAGGTGTTCTCCAGCATCAGGCCGACCGCGAACAGCCGCTGGATCACCAGGTCGTGCAGGTCACGGCCGATCCGGTCGCGATCCTCGAACACCGCGAGCCGGGCCCTGTCGTCCTGGGCCAGCGCGACCTCCAGCACCAGCGCCACCTGTTCGGCGAATCCTTCGGCCGATTCCACGATCGTCGAGTGCACCCGGTCGAGCCGATCGGGTAGCCAGCGCAGCCACAGCACACCGGCGATCCGCTCGGTGGCTCCCACTCTGACGAGCAGGTCTCCGGTCGGCAGCGGCGAGACCGACACCCCCTGGTGCAGCACCGCCAGCGGATCGGGCGAGCCGGGCGCGTTGGGGTCGATCGGCAGTCCGGCGCGGCCGGCCACCCGCAGATCGGGTCGTCCGGCAATGGGCAGCAGCAGCGCGGCGCCGTCGGCGTCGCCGGCGCGGCGGGCGTACTCGGCGATGACGTCGGCCGGCCGGCCGGCGACTGCCGGGCCCAGCAGGGTGGTGCTCACCGTCGCCGCCGCCTCGAGCCAGCGGCGGCGCCGGGTCAGCCGGGCATAGAGCCTGGCGTTCTCGATCAGCACGCCGGCCAGTGCGGCGAGAGCCGTGACCAGTTCGGTGTCCTGATCGGTGAAGGGACCGCCGCCGCGCCGCTCGGTGAGATAGAGGTTGCCGAACACCCTGGAGCCGATCCTGATCGGCGCGCCCAGGAACGTCGTCATGGGTGGGTGGTTGGCCGGGAAGCCGTAGGACAGGGCGTGGTTGCCCAGATTCTCGATGCGCAGCGGCTCTGGGTGGTCGATCAGCACGCCGAGGATGCCGTGGCCGGTGGGCAGCGGGCCGATGCGTTCGCGTTCGTCCTGGCTCAGGCCGTGCGTGACGAACTCCGACAGCCGCCGGTCGCCGGTCGCGTCGTCGAGCACCCCGAGCGCGCCATAGCGGGCGCCCGACAGTTCCGCTGCCGCGTCGATGATCCGTTGCAGCGTGACGTCCAGGTCCAGATCGGCGGCGATGGATCCAACCGCCTCCAGCACGGTTCGCAACGACGGCGCCGGGTGGGTCGGCGCGGTTCCGGCCAACTGCTCGCCGCCCGGCACGTTGGCATCCACGTTCCGGATCGTAACGGTGCCCGCCCGAGCCACCCGCGGTGCGATCAAGCAGGGGGCGCGGTGGTGCGGGCGGCCGCCGGTCCGGAATCATGGGCTGCGTGACCGACTCCCCGCAGCCGCCCGTGCAGTGGTCGTACCTGATGGACATGGATGGGGTGCTCGTCCACGAGGAACACATGATCCCCGGCGCCGACGAGTTCATCGCAGAGTTGACAGCCCATCGGGCCAACTTCGTGGTCGTCACCAACAACCCGATCTACACCCGGCGTGACCTGCGCGCCCGGCTGCTCGGCAGTGGGCTGGACATCCCGGAGGAACGGATCTGGACCTCCGCGCTGGCCACCGCCAAGTTCCTCGACTCCCAGCGGCCGGGTGGCAGCGCCTTCGTGATCGGCGAGGTCGGGCTCACCACCGCCATGCACGAGGCGGGGTACGTGCTGACCGACCGGGACCCCGACTATGTGGTGCTGGGGGAAACCCGGACCTACTCGTTCGAGGCGATCACCACCGCGATCCGGCTGATCGAGGCCGGCGCCAAATTCGTCGGCACCAACCCGGATCCCACCTCGCCCGAGCCGGACCGGCCTGCTACCCGCCGCCGGTGCGGTCGCCGCCCTGATCGAGAAGGCCACCGGCCGGACGCCCTACTTCATCGGCAAGCCCAACCCGCTGATGATGCGGTCGGCATTGCGGTCGATCGGAGCGCACTCCGAATCAACGCTGATGATCGGTGACCGGATGGACACCGATGTGATCGCCGGCCTGGAAGCCGGGCTCGCCACCATCCTGGTGTTGACCGGCATTTCCACCGTGGCATCCATCGAACAGTTTCCGTTCAGACCCAGCCTGGTGATCGACTCGGTCGCGGACCTGATCGGCCGGACGGCGGATCCGTTCGCGGCCCGCGAGTAGGAACGCGATCAGGTGTCGTTCCGCAGTGGCGGAAGAGTTGCCGGCGGCGGGGGCGCGATGGTGCCCAGCCACTGGTACGCGCTGCGCCGACGTGCGCTTCGATCCACCGAACGGATGACCAAGCAGGCCAGCAGGTAGCCGATCAGGGCTCCCAGCGAATTCGCGATGACGTCCCGCGGCGTCCCCACCCGCTCCGGCAGCCCCGACGCCTGGGTGATTTCGATCGCCAGCGAGCCCATGATCGCGGCCGGCACGATCAGCCATCTGGGCGGCGGCAGCGCAAGCGCGCCGAACAGCCCGATCGGCACGAACATCAGGATGTTCGAGCCGAATTCGATCTTGTTGAAGCTGATCCACCTGGGAAAGCCGTGCAAGTGGGCGTGATACAGGAAGCTGCGCAACGCCTGCTGCCCGGAGGGATCGGGCGGGCCGGGCGAGAACGTGATGATCCCGACCACGATGACCACGGTGGCCAGCAGCACGGCCGACCAAATCCGGATCCTGCGCAAGGCCGGCTCGCCGTCACGGGTCGGGCTGGCCATCTTCTCAGTGTAGATTCCGCCGCAATGGGCTTGTTGCGCAAGTGTGACGCGGCCGTTGAACGAGTGAGTCGACGGTGACCGGAATCACGCAGCGCGTAACATCTCGATCACTGTCCGGCCTCAGGCTGGACCATCGGACGGGATGAGTCCCGGGAGCCGCTTACTCTCATCGAGTGAGTTTTACTATCGGCTTCGACCTCGACATGACATTGATCGACCCGCGGGCCGGGATCGTCGATGTCTTCGACGTCCTCGCCGCCGAAACCGGCATCCCGTTGGACGGTCGCGCTTTCATCACCCGGCTGGGTCCGCCGCTGCATCAGGAGTTCATCCGGTACGGCCTCGACGAGGACACGATTGCGCACCTGACCGCCCGGTATCGGGCACTGACCCCGCAACTGGTCATCCCCCGCACCATCGCGATGCCGGGCGCGGTCGACGCGGTCCGGGCCGTCACCAGCCGGGGCGGTCGTGCCGTGGTGGTCACCGCGAAGTTCGCCCCCAACGCGGTCGCGCATCTGGATCAGCTCGGCATTGAGGTTTCGGCCGTGGTCGGCGACCTGTGGAGCACCGGGAAGGCAGCCGCCCTGCAGGAATTCGGCGCCGAGGTGTTTGTCGGTGATCATCTCGGCGACATCACCGGGGCCAGGGCCGCCGACGCCCTCGCGGTCGGCGTCGCCACCGGCCCGATCAGTGCGGAGGACCTGCAAGCGGCCGGCGCCGACGTGGTGCTACCGGACCTGACCCGCTTCCCGGAATGGTTGGAGTCGTACCTGCTGGCGACGGTGCATTGAGCTGGCGCTCAGCTGCGGTGGGCGACCAACCCCACCAGATTCCCCTCGGAATCCCGGATGAAGGCCTGTGTCTCCACCCGCCAGGCACCGCCGAACACCCGGTCGGTGTCGGTGAAGATGTCGTGCGGTTCCGCCACCACCTCGACCCCGGCCTTTCGCAGCCTGGCTGATCGTCGCTTCGAGGTCGGGCACCTCGAGGTAGATCATCGCCGGTGGTGCGGCCTCCTCGAGGAGCAGCCGGGTGCCGCCGAGGTCGACGAACACCAGCGGACCGAACCGCGCGATCAACGGCAGACCGAGGGTCTCGGTGTAGAACGCGGTGGCCCGATCGAGGTCGTCGGCGTGCTGCGCGACCTGCACGACACCGCCGGTGTGCACCGTTCGGACACCGTGGCCGGTGCTCATGCCGCAGTTCCCGTTCGTGCCGCTCCGGTTCCTGCCGCGGCCGTTCGTGCCGCTGCGCCCGGTCGCGACGCGCGCGCCTCGCGGTAGACGCCGATCAGCCCGATGCCGAAACCGACCGGGGCCAGCATGGCGACCAGGTTCAGCCACAGCGGCAGGTCGTGCGCACCCGGTGGCGAACGCCACCATGATCACCGCGACGCCCAGCAGGCCGATGCCGAAAACGACGAAGCCGACCCGGGCGAGCGGCGAGGATTGCCGCCGCGGACGGCGGTCGAGCGGGATGATCGCGGGTTCCGACTGGTCTGCCACCGGCCCATGATAGTGCGCCGGGCCTTCCCGGGAACCGCGCAACGACGGCATCGGGCGGTGCGGTCGCCGATGGCACCGAGCACGCGAACGCCGCCGGTAAACTGGTGGATCGGCGCGCATCGATGCCACAGCATCGGCGGCCGTTTTCGGGCGGGACGTTACCCGCCCACTGATCAGGACAGGTGAGTTGGGTGCCCAGCGGCAAAATCAAGTGGTACGACGCTGAAAAAGGGTTCGGCTTCATCGCCCAGGACGGCGGCGGCGATGACGTGCACGTGCGGTCCACCGCGCTGCCGACCGGCGTTGCCACCCTCAAGCCTGGGCAGAAGGTCGAGTACGGGGTCGCGGACGGTCGTCGCGGCCCGCAGGCGTTGCAGGTCAAGGTGTTGGACGTGCTCCCGTCGATCGTGGCGACCAACCGCCGGCCCGCCGAGGAGCTGCACGGCCTGATCGACGACATGATCAAGTTGCTGGAGTCCAAGGCGCTGCCGGAGCTGCGCAGGGGCCGTTACCCCGACCGGGCGCTCGGTGGCCGGATCGCATCGGTGCTGCGCGCGGTGGCCAACGAGCTGGACGCCTGACGCCTGCGACGAAGTCGTCAGGCGCAATCCAGTACAGAGAGCCGGTCTGGCGCTGTTTGCCAGACAGGCTCTGATGCCTGGGCCGGAACGAATTCAGTCGGTCGCCGGGGCCGGTTCGGCGGGGTCGATCAGCAGCAGCCAGCCCCGGGTGGGCTGGAAGACCACGCCGCCGTCGGTGCCGGCCACCAGCACAAAGTCGTTGACCACCTCGACCGAGACCAGCTGATCCGTCGGTTCGAACGGATGCAGGGTGTAGGCCAACTGGCCGTCGCTGAAGGTATCCGTCCGGCCGTCGGATTGAGTGCCGTCCTTGTCCAGATACTGGAAGTAGACCGTCCAGGGGGTGTCGGCGATCGCCGACGGGACGTTGATCTGCACCGCCTGACCGGGACCGAGGGTCAGTCGTGGGTACCTCGGCCGGATCAGGGTCCGGACAGTTGATCGTCTCGGCTGCCTGATCGATCGACGCACAGGTGATTGGGCCCGGTCTCCACGGCGTTGCGGTTGCCGTAGAAGGTGACGTCCGGCGGCGGCGCCTGGCAGGCAGCGAGCACCAGCGAACCGGCGAGCACGGCCAGCACCGGCCGCCATCGTCGCAGCGAACTCACGAGCGTTTCGTCCATTTCCGTTTGGCGCCGGCGTCGCGGGCTGGTGGGTGATCGGGCTGCGCCGTGGGCGGGCCGGATGGCTGTGGGGTCGCGGGTGTGGCGGGCTGGTTGGAACCGGATGAGTTTGGCTGTGCGTACGGGGCCGGCTGTTGGTACGGCTGCTGTTGGTACGACGGCTGCTGGTACGGCGGCTGTGGGTAACGGCCCGGTTGCTGAAAAGGCGGTTGTTGGTAGGAAGTCGGCGGCCCGTATTGGGTTGGCGCCGTACTGGTGCGGCGTACTGGGTTGGCTGTGCGTACTGAGTCGGCTGTGGGTACTGCCCAGGCTGCTGCTGGTTCGACCAGGCCTGGGCCGCAGTTGCCGGCGGCTGCCAGGGCGTCGTCGGGGCCGGCGGCGGTGCGGCGGCGTCCCGCGCCGCGCTCTTCCGACCGAACGCGCCGAGCTTGCCGCCGCCCTTGTCGCCCCGGCGGAAGTGCTTGCTGAGCTTTGAGTAGTCGAGCCAGGGGAACAGCGACCTTCCGGACCGGACCAGCCAACTCTGCGCCAGGCCGACGATCAGCACCACCGTGATCACCGCGAACCCGATCGAGTACACGCTGTCGTGCCCGAACGACCAGACCCCGCCGATCAGCAGACCGACGACGCCGCCGAACACCCAGGACAGCTGCAGCACCGTCTCGCTCAGGCCGAACGCGGATGCCCGGCTGGCCTCCGGCAGTTCGTGCTGGATCACCGAATCCAGGCACACCTTGGCCAGCGATGACGCCGTCGACCCGACCAACCCGACGATCGCGGCGGTGGCCAGTCCGGGGGCCAGCACGGCCACCAGGGTGGTGACCGCGACGGCGGCCAACGACAGGATCGACACGGTCTCCGGTTTGCTCAGCGGCAGCCGGGCGCCCAGGCCGTTGCCGATGAACCCGCCAAGACCGGCGGCGAGACCGACGACGCCCAGCAGCAGCAGCTGGGTGAATCCGCTGGCCTCGGAGTATTCGCTCTTGATCACGAACGCGATGAACAGCGCCAGGAACCCGGTCTCGACCCGGATGGTGCCGTTCGCCCACAGCGTCGTCGTCACCGACAGCGGGAAGGCGTGCTTGGCCTTGGGGCCAACCCCGTCGACCGGGATCTCGCCCGCGGTGGATTCCACCCAGGCCGGGATGCGCAGGCACAGCCAGCCGCCGCCGATGGACAGCAGTGCCGTGAAGATCAGCGCCCCGGTGGAGCCGAACGCCCAGGACAGGCCGGCCGCGACCGCGCCGGCGGCGCCGCCGGCCAGCAGGCCGAACACCGTCTGCCTGGAATTGCTCTTCACCAGGCTCAGCTCGGGCGGCAGCACCCGCGGCGTGATGGCCGCCTTGAGCACGCTGAACGACTTGGACAGCACCAGCATGCCCAGCGCGCAGGGATAGAGCACCCACGAGTCGAAGTTCAACGCCATGACGATGGCCAGCACGGCCCTGGCGAAGCTGGACGCGCCGAGCGCGATCCGTCGGCCGTGCTGCAGCTTGTCCAGCGCCGGGCCGATCAGCGGGGCGATGACGGCGAACGGGGCCACCGTGATCAGCAGGTAGAGCAGCACCTTGCTGGTCGATTCGGCGGTCGCCGCGGCGAAGAAGAGGGTGTTCGCCAGCGCGACGGC
Source organism: uncultured Actinomycetota bacterium (assembly GCA_963695045.1). Lineage (GTDB taxonomy): Bacteria > Actinomycetota > Actinomycetes > Mycobacteriales > Nakamurellaceae > Nakamurella. Next base: position 469,384 of record CAVOFW010000006.1, on the reverse strand, counting down.
CAGGGCAGCGTCGACCGCGTAGTTGCCCATCACGGCGTAGGTCAGGGCCGTCATGCCCGGAGCGATCCGCGCCGTCGGCGGTGGCGGCGCGCTGGAAGATCTGCACGCCCCTGGTGGTCAGTTCGCGGCTGCGGAACGCGGCGACCCGGGTCACGGTCAGCTTGCGCGGGCCGGTTCGCGGTGCCGTCGGGGCTCCGGCCGCGGACGGCGCCGGGCCAGGCCCGTACGGCGTCGCTCCGGGGCCGGCCGGCGCGGCCCCGGAGCCATCCGGGGCGGCTCCGGCACCGTACGGCGCGGCGCCGGCCTGGCCGGCGGCGAACGGCTCGTGGTAGGGCGGCAGGTGGCTGCCGCGCGGTGCCTGCTGGTAACGCCGCGGTGCCTGCTGGTGACTCGGCCGGTGGCGGCCGGTGGGGCCGGTGGCGGCCGGTGGGGCCGGAGCGGTTTCGGCGGTCGGGTCTGAGATCGGATCGGGGCCGGGCGGCGGAGGGTACGGGAATCTGCCCGCGTCCGGTCGGCGCGGCAACGCGGTGGTGCCGCTGCTCTGGGCCTGGCGGCGCCGATGCACATCCGCATCGCCGGCCGGCGGTTGGTCGCGCCCCGGCGTCCCGCGCGGCGGCCATTGCGGCTCGCCGGCGGCTCCGGGGTCGGGGACGGAGGGGTGCACCCACTCATCCTGCCCCACCTCGATCCGGGCGATGGCCACTGCTTTACCGCCACGGCGCGCCGTTGAACACGGCCCGGTGCGGCATCATGGCCCCTGTGAGTTTCACCGCGCCCGCCGCCGACCCGTCCGAGATTGGCCTTGACCACCCCGAGGGCGGGACAGGGCCGCAGGCGGCCACGGACCCAACGCCGGTGGAGACGACCTCGGATCCGGGTTCCGAGCAGCAACGCATCGCGGACCGGGAAGAACGATCGGTGCCGGTCACCCTGTCCGATGCCGCGGTCGCGCTCGCCAGGGCCGCCGCGGTCGAGGAATCCGGTAGCAGCGAGCTGGTCGGTGAGTACCTCGGTGCCAGCCTGGACGACGACGTCGCCGTGACGGCGGCCTTCGCCGCCGCGGACCGCGGCTACCGCGGCTGGTACTGGTCGGTCACCATCGCGATTGTCGGCTTCGGCACCGGCGCCTCGGAGCCACCCACCGTCAGTGAGGTCGTGCTGCTGCCCGGCGAGCAGGCGCTGCGAGCTCCGGCCTGGGTGCCCTGGGATCAGCGGATCCGGGCCGGCGACGTCGGAGTGGGTGACCTGTTGGCGACCCCGCCCGACGATCCGCGGTTGGTGCCCGGGTATGTCGACTCGGACGACCCCGCGGTCAAGGAGGTGGCCTACGAGTTCGGGCTGGGCAGACGGCGGGTGCTCAGCCGCGAGGGACGGGACGACGCGGCGCAGCGCTGGCACGACGGCCCGTTCGGACCGGACGACGCCGTCGCCCAGCAGGCCCAGGCGCACCTGCATCACCTGCGGCTTCTACGTCCAGCTGGCAGGTCTGCTCGGCATGGCGCTCGGGGTCTGCACGCAACGAGTACTCACCCGCCGACGGCCGGGTGGTCGACGCCGAATACGGCTGCGGCGCCCATTCGGACACCGTCATCGACGCGCCCCTGATGTCCGCCAGCACGGACACCGTCGTCGACGAACTGACCCTGGAGGTGCACCCGCGGCCGAGGCCGGCTCGGCAGCCTGATGAGGCAACCGACCTCGCGCCGGAGGCCGTCTTCGTCGAGCTGCTCGAGCCTGTCCCAGGCGACGAGTGGATCGCAGTGCCCGACGTCGACTGGGCTCCGGCACCGGACGCCGACCAGGCCCTGACCGACCAGGTGGCCACCGACCAACCCGGTTCGTCCTGACCACGCTCGAGCCCGTCCCGACCACGGTGGCGGATCCGTTCGGCACCGCGGACCTGCGGCGCGTGGTGCTGGACGCCTGGGCGGCGTCGCCGGCGCGGTTCCGGGAGGACGCCAACGCCGAGGAGGCGCTGGCCATCGGCGGCTACGCCGGGCCGGGTGCTGGTGGAGCTCGCCTCCAACGCCGCCGACGCGGCTCGCGAGCTCGGGGTGCCGGCCCGGATCCGGGTGCGGATGCACGGCGACGAATTGCGGGTGGCCAACACCGGCTCGGCGCTGACCGCGGCCGGCGTCGCGGCGCTGTCCTCGCTGCGCGCCTCCGCCAAACGCGACACCCATGATTCCGTCGGACATTTCGGGGTCGGTTTCACCGCCGTGCTGTCCTGGTCGCGGGCACCCAGGGTGGTCTCGACCACCGGTGGGATCCGCTTCGACGAGGTCGCCACCGCTGCCGAGATCGGCTCGCTGGCGGGCGCCGGCGCTGGACCGCGAGGTCGCCGCAGCGAGCGGGTCAGGTCCCGGTGCTGCGGCTGCCGTGGCCCACCGCTGCCGACGAGGAACCCCCGCCCGAGGGCTTCGCCACCGAGGTCCGGCTGCCGCTTGACGACCGCGGCGCGGGTCGAGGTGGCGCGGATGCTGGCGGACGACGGCACCGCGGAGGACCTCTTCTGGGCGCTCACCGACCTCGCCGAGATCGACCTGCCCGATCGGGTCGTCCGCTGCGGGATCGACCAGGACGGGCGCACCGTCATCGACGACGGGCGCACGACCCGGCGGTACCGGACCGCCGACCGGTCCGGCGAGATTCCCGCCGGCGCTGCTCGCGGACCGTCCGATCGAGGAACGCTGCCGCGCACACTGGCGGATCACCTGGGCGTTGCCGGTGGACCCGGACCCGACGACCGACGAGCTGAGCCAGGCGCTGACCGGCGCGTCCCGCCGGACCGTGCCGCGAACCACCATCGGTGCGCCGACGCCCGACCGACGAGCCGCTCACCCTGCCCGCCCGGCTGGTCGGGACGTTCCCGGTCGACGACACCCGGCGGCGGTTGGCCTCCGGCCCGCTGTGCGACTACCTGCTGGAGCGGGCCGCCGACACCTACATCGATCTGATCGCCGAAACCGTTCCCGGCGGATCGCTGGGAGTTGCTGCCGGCCGGCGGTTTTCCGGCCGGACCGGTCGACGCCGCGCTGCGCGACGCCGTGCTCGGCCGGGTCGCGACGACGCCACTGCTGCGGTCGGCGGCCGGCGACCTGGTCACCCCCGGTGACGCCTGCCTGCTGCCCGGCCTGGGTGCCGACGGCGCGGCGCTGTTCGGCCAGGCCATCCCCGGGCTGCTGCCGCCGGCGAGCAGGGCGGCCGCCACCGTGCTTGCGCGGGCTCGGCGTGGTCACCCTGACCTGGTCGCAGGCCAGTGCCGCGCTCGCCGGGATCGACCGTGACCCGACCTTCTGGTGGCAGGTCTACGAGGCGATCGGCGCCGCGGAGCGGCCACCGGATCCCGAGGACCTGGCCGACATCCCGATCCCGCTCACCGGCGGCCGGCGGGTGCTCGGTGCCCGCGGCTGCCTGCTGCCCGGGACTGCCGACGGGACGGGATCGGCAGGCGGCGCGGATCGGATCGCTCCCGAGTTGGCCAGGCGGGCCGGGCAGGTGATCCCGGCCCTGCGGATCGTGGATCCGGCGGCCGCCCATCCGCTGCTGGAGCGGCTCGGTGCACGGCCCGCCGATCCCGACTCGCTGCTCGCCGATCCCGGCCTGGTCGCCGAGCTCGAGCGAATCCGCGGCGACCTCGAGGACGACGACCCCGACCCCGACGAGTTGCACGACCTGGCGGCGGTGGTGCTCGACCTGCTGGCCGCCGGCGGTCGGGCGGGCCGGGCCGATCGCGCGCACGAGCCGCGGCCGGCGGCGATTCCGCCGGCGCCGGGCGGGCGCTGCTCGGCGAACTGGTGCTGACCGACACCGACGGTCAACCGTGGCCGGCCGGCGAACTGCTGATTCCGGGCGCGCCGCTGGCCGCGCTGCTGGCCCCCGACGTCGACCGTCCGGTGATCGGGAGCGAATGGACCGACCGCTACCCGGCCGAGGTGCTGGTTGCCGCGGGCGTCAGGTCCGGTTTCGTCGTGCTGACCGTCGCCGATCCGCCCGGTGCGGACGTCGACCTGCCCGACCTCGACGACTGGCTCGGATCGGCTCGATCGCCGCGACGAGGTGCGGACCGGGGCCTTCACGGCGCTGGCCGACCTGGACCTGGTCGATCCCGACCGCTGGCCGGCGGCGCTCGAGTTGATCGGCGGTGACCGGGACGCGCGGGCCGCCCTGCTGCCGACCGCGTCCGGGCTGTCGTATTCGGGATGGTGGCTCTCCCGGCACGCCATCATCGACGGTCGACCACCGGTGGACTGGCGGCTGCCCGACGCGGACGAGCTGGCGGGCCTGTACGAGCCGCTGCCGATCGCGCTTGATCCGGTGCTGGCCCGGGCGATCGGGGTTCGGGCCGATCTGCTCGGTCGCCGCTGCCGACGATCCGGAGGACGTGCTCGACCGGCTGGCCGACCCGGCGCGCCGGGTGCCGCCCGGCCGGGTCGCGGCCGTGACGGCCGTCGTCGTCGCCGAGTTGGACCGCGGCGCCCGTGCCGGGCTCGACATCGACCTGCCGTCCGGAGTACGGACCATCACCGGCGACGTGGTCGACGCCGACCGAGGCCTGCGTGCTGGACGCGCCGTGGCTGGCGCAGGTCATGCCGGTGGCCCGGCTTGGTCCCGGGAGCCGGCGACCCGGCGCTGGTCGGCCGGGTGCTTGACCTGCCGATGGCGTCCGAGGTGGTCGAGCACCGTCGATCGTGGCGCGGCGCCGGCACCCCGACCGCCGGATTGGTTGGCGGCTGGTGCGAGGCCGGGTCGAACGATCGGCGGCCGCGGTCGGTGTGCGGCTGGCCGATGTCGAGGTGATCGTCGCGCCTGACCTGAAGGTGGTCGTCGACGACGGCGACCCGGTGTCGGTGCAATGGTGGGCGCAGGCGGACAGGTTCTGGGTGGACGGGTCCGCCGAGGCCTGCGGGCGAGCGGCCGCCTGGGCGGCCGGATCCTGGTCCGGCCGGCACCGGGCGATCGCCGCCGCCGCCAACGACTGGGCGGCGCTGGCCGAGGATTCGCTGGAATAGGGCCTGCGGTCAGATCGACTCGCGGTCAGTCGATTCGCGCTCAGATCGACTCGTCCAGCGCCATCTGATTGGCGCTGCGCCGGCCCAGCCGCGCGGCGCGGCGTTGCAACGCGTAGACGGACAGACCCAGCAGGCCGAGCACGAATCCGGCCAGACAGGTCCAGAGCCAGACCATCGCGTCGTTGGCCTGCAGGGTCGGAATGAAGAACAGCAGCACGATGAACGCGACGAACCAGATCACCGTGCCCGGGACCGCGAGGTGCCACAGCCCGGCGGTCACGGGGGGCAGCGGCGGCGGCGTGTATCCGGCGGAGTCCCGGTCGAGCCACTGGCAGCCACCCGCTCAGCGTAGTCGGCCGGAGCCGCTTGGCCGACCCGGCGCCGGTCCCGGCCCGAGCAAACATCACCCTGTCCGAATGATCCGCTTCTGTCGTTTCGTCACAGGTAATGCGCTAGCCTCAGAACCGTGTCAGACGTCGCCCCGCTCGCCAGTGAACTCCGCCTCGCAGTGCACCGGCTCACCCGCCGGCTGCGCCAGCAAACGCCCACCGACGGGCTGACCCTCACCCAGCTGTCGGCGTTGACCGTGATCTGGCGCGAGGGTCCGCTGACCGCAGGGGACCTGGCGGCCAAGGAACAGGTGCGGCCGCCGTCCATCACCCGGGTGCTGACCGGCCTGGAGTCGCTCGAGCTGGTCCAGCGCCTGGAGAATCCGCGCGACGGTCGGCAGGTGCTGGTGCAGATCACCCCGCTCGGCGCCAACCGGATGTAGGAATACGTCCGGGCCAGGGAGCTGTGGCTGGAGCAGCAGCTCGCCGCGCTCTCCCAGGACGATCGCGACCTGCTGCGGCAGGCGACCGAACTGCTGGACCAGCTGGCCGCGTTCCAGCCGCTGCCGCAGCAGGCCGACCCGGCCGGGCAGTCGGCGGCGCCGAGCGAGCAGTGGCCCGCGGAGGTAGCTCAGTCGGAGCCGCAGCATTCGGAGCCGCAGCACGCGTAGCCGCGGCAACCGTAGCCGCGGCACGCGGAGGGCGGCGAGCTGAACCTTGCCGTCGCCACAACGGTTGCGCGCGTCGCCACAACGGTCGTGGGGTCAGCACAACGTGCGCCACGTTGTGGAGTCGCAACGGATGTTGTGGCGACACAATCCCATGCCCGCACGCCCCCACCAGAATCTGGCGAGGCCCCGTTGAGCTCTCGTTCAGCTCCGGAACAGCGCGCTGTAGGCGTTCAGCGCCGGCTGCCCGCCGAGATGCGCGTACAGCACGGTGCTCTCTGGCCCGATCTCGCCGCCGGTGACCAGGTCGATCAGCCCGGCCATCGACTTCCCCTCGTAGACCGGGTCGATGATCATGCCCTCCAGTCGCCCGGTCAGCCGGATGGCGTCCAGCGTGGACTGGACCGGGATGCCGTAGTAGTCGCCGGCCCAGCCCTCCAGCACGGTGATCTCGTCATCGCCGCAGGTCCCGGCCGAGCTCGATCAGCTCGGCGGTCGCCCTGCGCGATCCTGGCCACCTGCTCGCGGGTCTGCGCCGGCTTGGCGGAGGCGTCGATGCCGATCACCCGCCGCGGCCGGTCCTGGCCGGCGAACCCGGCGATCATGCCGGCCTGGGTCGACCCGGTGACGGCGCAGACCACGATGGTGTCGAAGAACAGGCCCAGCTCGGCCTCCTGCCGGTGCACCTCGTCGGCCCAGTTGGCGAAACCCAGCCCGCCCAGCCGGTGGTCGGACGCGCCGGCCGGGATCGGGTAGGGCACCCCGCCCGCGGCCGTGACGTCGGCGATCGCCTGCTCCCAGCTGGACCGGAAGCCGATGTCGAACCCGGCCTGGTCCAGCCGGACCTCGGCGCCCATGATCCGGGACAGCAGGATGTTGCCGACCCGGTCGTTCACCGCGTCCGGCCAGTCGACCCAGTTCTCCTGCACCAGCACGGCCTTCAGGCCGAGCTTCGCGGCGACCGCGGCGACCTGTCGGGTGTGGTTGGACTGCACGCCGCCGATCGACACCAGCGTGTCGGCGCCCAGCGCCAGCGCGTCCGGCACCAGGTACTCGAGCTTGCGGGTCTTGTTGCCGCCGAAGGCCAGTCCGGAGTTGCAGTCCTCGCGCTTGGCCCAGATCGCGCGCGCCGCCAAGGTGATTGGTCAGCCGCTGCAGCGGGTGGATCGGACTGGGGCCGAACGTCAACGGGTATCGGGGGAAATCGGCGAGTGGCATGGGCGGGACGCTACATGTCCATCCCGCCGTTGACGCCCCACACCTGCCCGGTGATGTACCCGGCCGCGTCCGAGGCCAGGAAGTGCACCACCCTGGCGATCTCCTCCGGTCGGGCGAACCGGCGCACCGGGATCTGGTCGGTGATCCGCTTGATCACCTTTTCCGGAACGGTGCCCAGCATCTCGGTCTCGACGAACCCGGGCGTCACCGTGTTGACCGTGATGCCGATCGGGTTGTCGTGCAGCTTGTCGGCCTTCTGCAGCATGAAGGCCGCCTCCTTGGCCAGCGTCTTGGTCAGCCCGAACAGGCCCGACTTGGACGCGGCGTAGTTGGCCTGGCCGATGTTGCCGACCTCGCCGATGATCGAGGAGACGTTCACGATCCGGCCGGTGCCGCGCTCGACCATGTGCCGCAGCGCCGCCTGGGACAGGAAGAACGCACCGGACAGGTTGACCGCCAGCACCTTCTCCCAGTCCGAATCGGTCAGGTTGAGCACCGTCTTGTCGATGGTGATGCCGGCGTTGTTGATCAGGATGTCCAGCGACCCGTGCTCGGAGATGACCTCGGCCACCACCCGCCGGCAGTCGTCGCCGACCCCGATGTTGCCCTGGTGGATCGAGCCCTTGACGCCCTCCGCCTGGATGTCTGCGAGGAACGTCTCAGCGTGCTCCTTGTCACGGCCGTAGCCGGCGGCGACCGTGGCGCCCTGGTTGGCCAGGCTGCGGCTGATGGCGGCGCCGATGCCGCGGGTGCCGCCGGTGACCAGTGCGACGCGGCCGCCGAGCTTGCTGCCAAAACCGGCGGTACCAGCGGGATCGGCGTCTGCAGTGGTCATGGTTGTCCTCCCGGGACGTGGGTGGCGACGGTGCGGACTCGTCGTGGCTGCGGTGACGAGTGCCTCGCCGGTCGGGTTCGCCCCGATTGTGCCGCAGTTCACCCGAGTCCACCCCTCGGTGCCCGGCCGGTCGGGGTGGGGGAGCGCGACGCCAACCGGTGCGGGAGTATTGGAGGTGGTCTTTCGTGGCGCTGCCGACGCCTGCCGCGCCGACGATGCACCGCGGATCGATCGGCCAGTCGACACAGTTTCGATGCGACAAAGGAGTCTTCTCATGCAGCCGTTTGTCATCAATCGCCACGACAAGTTGGTCTTCCCGTCCAACTTCATTCCCGATCTGGATTTCTCGGTGATCGAAACCGAGGAGCAGCTGGACCAGGTGATCCGCCGCGACTTCGAGACCAAGGCGCCGTCGGGCACCGAGATCGGCAACGCGGATCGAGCAACGCGGCATACAAGGACCGGGTCGCCCTGATGCGCGACGTCGCGTTGAACCTGTTCTGGGTCAACAGGTTTGCCATGACGATGTACGAGAAGGTGCCGACCCGCTGGCGCGATGTGCCGCGCAGCCGCGGCGATGTCTACCTGCCGGTGGTGCAGCCGTGGCTGGACAAGGAGAGCAAGGTCGTCCGCCGTCGAGAACGGCCTACGACGAGCTGCCCTCCGGCGGCGACCCGGAGACCGAGGACCGGGTCTGGAAGCTGCTGTTCGACGTCTTCGGCAACCGCAAGCACCACGCCAGCGCGCTCGAGGCGATCCGGCCGACCGTGGCGCAGGCGCTGAGCGACCCGACCCAGCTGACCTTCCAGCTGGGCACCTACGACCCCGACTACCCGACCTTCAGCTACACCGACATCGTGGACGCCCAGGAGGAGGTCGCCGAACTGGAGGCGCTGCACCGGTGGGCGATGGTGCTGCACAACCAGTACCCGTGGGACCGGGCGGACGTCCGGCTGACCGCGGTCGGCGATCTGACCGACGACGACGTGGTGGTGCTGTTCAAGCCGAAGAGCTCCGAGGTCACCCGGTTCCTGGACAAGGTCACCAAGGGCGCGCCGCGGCCGTCGACCGGTACCCGGGTGGCGTCCTACGCCCCCGAGGTGGTCACCAAGCAGCCCATCCGGCCGTACCCGGCGGTCGATGTCGCAAAGCAGTTCAAGGTGCTGCCCAAGATCGCGGCGCTGGCCGCCGTGCGCGGTGAGATCCTCTGCTCCAACGACGATCTCATCCGCAACACGGCGTACTGCTGGTCGCCGATGACGGCGGACGAGATCAGCTACAAGACCGGCATCGAGACCCGGATGTACACCGAGCGCGGGCTGGACGAGATGGCCCTGGACGCGGCGACCGCGGCGCTGCAGCGGTCCGGCTACGCCCCGGAGGAGATCGGCGCGGTCATCTTCTGCTCGTGCACGAATCACCGGTCGATGCCGTCGATGGCGACCTGGCTGACCGGCCAGCTGGGCATGTTCCAGACGCACATGTCGGCCGACATCACCGCCGCCTGCGCCGGCCTGCCGTACGGGCTGTCCGAGGCGATCCGGCTGCTGCAGGAGGTCAACCGCCCGGTGCTGCTGGTCTGCGGGGAGAAGTTCTCCGACAAGATCGGCACCGTGCGGCCGTCCCGGATGATCTTCGGTGACGGCGCCGCCGCCTTCGTGATCGCCCCGGCCGGCGAGGGTGAGGAGTCCGACATCGACCTGATGCAGACCTACGCCGGCGGCCCGGTCAGCCAGGTGAATTCGATCATCTGGCCGAACGCCGCGTTCGACAACAACATCACCGTCTTCGGGCCGGAGGTCAAGGCGCTGGCCGGTCGCTACCTGGAGCAGATGATCGCCGAGCTGGCCGTCGAGCCGGACCCGAAGGGCGTCGCGAAGTCGGCCTGGGACACCGTCGAGCTGGTCGTCCCGCACCAGGCGAACAAGTCGATGGTGCTCGCGCTGGCGGAGAAGGCCGGGCTGTCGGCCGATCTCATCTACTTCAACATCGAGAAGGCGGGCAACACCTCCGCCGCGAGCATCCCGATCGCGATCGCCGACGCCGTGCAGGACGGCTTCATCAAACGGCCGACGAAGATCTTCGCCCCGGGCTTCGGCGCCGGCTCCGTCGGCGGCTACACGATCATGACGATCGACCCGGCCGTCGTGGTGACCGACAGCACGGTCAACATCCACGTGGCGCCCGACGACGGGCAGAGCCGGGAAACCGGATCCGACGGCATCTCCACCGCGTTCAGCTAGGGCACGCGCTCTCACAGCCGGCCGGGTCGGCGTCGCTGTACACACGCTTCGTCATCCGCGCGCGTGCTGCAGTGCGCAGGTAGCTGACGTTCCGTGTGTAGAGCACCGCCGAGCACGAGGTCAGGCCCAGCAACGCAAGAACGCCCGCCCCGATCATCCCGGGGCGGGCGTTCTGCGTGCTGCGGGGAACTGACTACATGTCCATGCCGCCGTTGACGTCGAGCACGTGACCGGTGATGAACGATGCGTCGTCGGAGCACAGGAACGCGACCGCGCCGGCGATGTCGGCCGGCTGGCCGGCGCGGCCCAGCGGGTTGGCGGTCATCACGGCCTGCGCCGAGGCGGGCATCGCGGCCGTCATCGGGGTCTCGATGAAGCCGGGGCGGATGCCGTTCACGGTGGTGCCGAACCGAGCGAGTTCCGTTGCGCCGGAACGCACCAGGCCGACGACGCCGGCCTTGGCGGCGATGTAGTTCATCTGCCCGAGGTTGCCCATCTTGGCGACGATCGACGAGATCAGCACCACCCGGCCGGGGCCCTCCTGACGCAGGTACGGCGCCGAGGCCCGCAGCCCGGCGAAGACGCCGGTGAGGTTGACCGAGATGACCGCATCCCAGTCCTCGTCGGTCAGCTTGTGGAACATCTTGTCCCGGGTGATGCCGGCGTTGCCGATGTAGGTGTCCAGGCCGCCCATCGCGTCAGCGGCCTGCACGAAGACGCTCTGCACGGCGCTGCGATCCGCGACGTTGCAGGCGAACCCGAAGGCCGGGTTCCCGGTGTCCGCGGTGAGCTTCTCCGCGGCATCCTTGGCCCCGCTCTCGTTGATGTCGAGGACGCTGACCGTCAGACCCTCGGAGGAGAGTCGATGCGCGATGGAGAAGCCGATGCCCTGGGCCCCTCCGGTGATGATGGCCTTGGACACGCTGAATTCGGACATGCTTGGACCCCTGACTAATTCGACGGAGAAACTGGACGTATGGGAGTGGTGCTACTGGTGGAACCGAGATGAAGAGCGGTGAGCTCAGGTACCGAATACGTAGGTGCCCGGTGCGTCACCGAGAACCGGGTACTTCTTGCTGCCCAGGCTCGGCGGCTTGATCTTCTTGCCGGCCCGCGGCTCGATCCAGGTGGCCCAGTCCTCCCACCAGGTGATGGGATGCACGGTCGCGCTCGCCAGCCATTCGTCCGGGTTCGCCGGCAGTTCGTCGGTGGCACCCACCCAGTGCTTGGACTTCGGATTCGGCGGGTTGACGATTCCGGCGATGTGCCCGGAATTCGACAGCACAAATCGGACGTCACCGGACGGCAGTCGGGCGCCGGTGTAGGAACTGCGCCAAGGCGCAATATGGTCCTGCTCGGCGGCCAGGAAATACAGATCCTGGTCGACCGACTTGATGTTGAGCGTTTCGCCGGCGATTTCCATGATGCCCCTGGCGAGCTGGTTTTCCAGGTAGCAACTCCGCAGGTAGAACGAATGCATCTCGGCCGGCATCCTGGTCGAGTCCGCATTCCAGGTCAACAGATCGAATGCGGGCGGGTCCTCACCCTTCAGCCAGTTGTTGACCACGTAATTCCAGATCAGGTCGTTTCCGCGCATCATGTTGAACGTCTTGGCCATGTTGTCGGCCGGCAGGAAGCCGGTCTTGGCCATCGACACCTCGAGCTTGGCGACGCTGGCCTCGTCGGTGAAGACGCCCAGCGCGCCGGGCACGTTGAAGTCGGTCAGGGTGTTCAGGAAGGTGGCGCTGTTGATCCGGTCCTGGCCGATCGCGTCCAGGTAGGTCAGCGTGATCATGCTGAGGGTGCCGCCCAGACACAGGCCCAGCAGGTTCACCTTCTCCTGCCCGGTGATCTCCTGGATAACGTCGAGCGCGGTGACCGGCCCGGACAGCAGGTAGTCGTCCATTCCGACGGAACGCATCGACTCGTCGGGGTTGCGGTAGCTGATCAGGAACACGGTGTGCCCGTGGTCGACCGCCCACTGCACGAGGCTGCGGTCCGGCGCGAGGTCCATGACGTAGTACTTGTTGATCCACGGCGGGCTGAACAGCAGCGGGATCTCGTGCACCGTCTTGGTGGTGGGCGAGTACTGCAGCAGCTCCATCAGGTCGTTGCGGAACACCACCTTGCCGGGGGTGACGGCCATGTTCTTGCCGACCTCGTAGACGCCCTTGGCGAACTGCTGCGGCTGGCCGTCGTTGTTGCTCAGGTCGCTCAGGAAGTTGCGCGCGCCCTTGACCAGTGACTGCCCGCCGGTCTCGACGGCCCGGCGCAGTGCCGCCGGGTTGGTCAACAGGGAGTTGGTGGGCGCGAGGGCGTCGGCGACGGCCTGGGTGAGGAATCCGACCTTGACCCGGACGTTCTCCTCGATCGGGGCCTGGGCGACCAGGCTCTGCAGCGACTGCTCCCACAGCAGGTACTGCTGGCGCAGCAACCAGAAGGCGGCGTTGTCGGTCCAGGTGGCGTCGGCAAAGCGCTTGTCCCTGGCTTCCGCGACCGGCCCGTCGACCTTGCCGCCGACGGCACGTGCGCCCGCTGCCAGGAACGCCCGCATCATGCCGGCGGCGTAGTTGGTTCCTACCTGGATCGCGGTGGTCGGCTCGGAGGCGATGGCCGCGGCCGTCCGGGTGAAGGCCGGGATCGCCGCGAGCGCGTCGAGTCGGCCGAGAGCCGTGCTGGCGAAATGGTTCTCGGCCAGCGTCATGGCATCGGAGATGCGGCCGCGGACGCGCCGGTCCACCTCTTCCCAGGACGAGGACTCCACCGGCTTCTCCGGTTCCTCCTTGGGACCGACTTCTTCCCAGGAGATGTCAATGGGCTCGGTGTTGATGTGTTCACCGTTGGTGACGCCGTTGATGGTGGTGGTGGGTTCTGTGTCGGTTTCCGCGATTGTCATGACGTACTCCTGAAGTCAACGCTGGCGATGGGAGTGTCGGATGATGAACCGCCGTTCCGGCGGCCCTTCACGCGGCGACGTTCGATGGTGACCTCGCGGAAAGCCAGGTAGGACTCCTCGAGGGCCTTGCGCTGTTGTGCGGTCAGGTCCGGATCGGCGCGGACGGCCGCAACAACTGCCGGTGGGGCCGCGTCAGGGTCCGGGTCCGGCACCGGCGGCCGTAGCGAATCCGCCGACATCTGCAATGAGTCGGCAATGGCATTCAACACCTGGTCGGACGGGTCCCGCAGGCCCCGTTCGATTTGCGACAAATATGGGTTCGAAATACCGGCCATTGCGGCCAGTTGTCGCATCGGTAATGCGGCAATTTCTCGCTGGCGACGGATCATCTCACCCAGCGAAAGCGATTCGGACCATGTCCTGCTCATAAAACCCAGCTTAAGTGTTGTGCATTCGACTTCGGGTGAACCGACCGGCACGGTGCGTGACGGCACCGCGAACTGCGGGCTGTTCCATCGGCCCCGATCGTGCCCACCGGACGCGCACCGCGAACGCTGGGATCGCCGACGATGACGAGCGCCATCCTCGCTGCCGACCCCGGGGTGCTCACCTGTCGAGCAGGTCGCGCGCGACGTTCGAGTAGTTGGCGGCCCACTCGGACAGAATCTTGGCGTTGCTCTGGGTGAGCTCCATGGCCCAGTCGAGGGCCTTGGCGGCGGCAGCCGCGCTCTTGGTGAGTTCCAGGTAGGCCTGCACTCCGGCATCGAAGGCGTCAAGGGACTGCAGGGCCAACTTCTTGGAGTCCGCAAACCAGTCCTGACCGGCCTGCACGGCTCGATCCAGGGAGGGGGCCAGGGACGAGGTGGCGTCGACGACCTTGCTGGCGGCGGTGGTGGCGCCGGCGATGGCTTTGAAGGCGGCCTCGGTGGCCGCGCCATTCGTCAGGGTTGCGGTGCTCATGCACATCCTCGTCTGGTCAGAGTTGCGGCTGAGGGTAATTGACGGTTAACCCGCTATTAGCCAAGTTAGCAGGTGGGTAGCTAACCGGCTAACAGTTGGTGAAGATGTGATGACCGTCACATGTCGATGTTGGGAGCGTTTGCGCGGTTGCGACCGATTCTGCTTCTGTTCAGTGGAATGCAGCGCCAGCAAACGATTCTCGCTGTACCGGCAGTGCGGCTCGGGCAGGCTGGTTCGAGAGCCCCTCGTTGGCCGCTCGACCCCTACCGAGGGGTGGTAAACGCTTACCGACCGTGAGTGTCGAGCTAAGGATGCGCCCTCGTTAGGGGTACCGTTCGATGCAGGAATGAGGTTGGGTGATGTCGGATCGAGCACGTCTGCCGAAACGGGGCAGACCCGCTCGTTGTGCGCGATGGTGCATGGCGACTCCGAGTGCCCTTCCGGTGGTCATTGGCCAGGATCGGCGATGAGCACGCGATGGCTGAACGCCGGGGAGCAGGACGCGTGGCGTGCCTGGTTGGACATGTACCGGTTGCTGCTGCCGGCCTTCGACCGCCAGTTGCAGTCGGAGTCCCGGGCGAACTTCACCGACTTCGAGGTGCTGGTGCATCTGTCCGAGGCGCCGCAGCGGCGGCTGCGGATGAGTGAGCTCGCCGACCGCACCCTGTCCACCCGTAGCGCGATCACCCGAACGGTGGATCGACTTGCCGCCCGGGAGTGGGTGCGGCGGGTGCGCTCGGCGGACGACCAACGCGGCTTCTACGCGGAACTGACCGTGCTCGGTGCCGAGGTGCTCGCGGAGATAGCGCCGGGCCACGTGGCCGCCGTCCGGGACTATCTGATCGATCTGCTCACCGAGGACGAACTCGCGGCGCTGCGGTCGATCGGTCGGCGGGTCCGGCAGCGGATGTCCAACAGGCTCGGAACGTCGAGCTGAGCGGCCCATTGGCAGCACAGCCGGATGTCCGAGTCGGTGCCGGAACGAGGCGTGCTCCGATCGAGATCAATGATCCGGCGGATCCCCGGCTCGACGACTTCCGCGACCTGAGCCGCGCCGACCGGCGTCCCGACCGTCCGGGCGGCCGCGGCCTGGTGATCGCCGAGGGCGTGATCGTGGTGCGCCGGCTGATCGACTCCGCCTACCCGGTTCGCGCGCTGCTCGGCGTCCGGCGCCGCTACGACGAGTTAGCAGACGATCTCGCTGCCGGCGCTGCCCCGTTCTTTGTGGCCAGCCCCGAAGTGATGGCCGAGGTCGTCGGATTCCACCTGAATCGCGGGGTGCTGGCCACCGCAGACCGGCTGAACTTTCCGCCGGCGGCCGATCTGCTGCGGCGGGCGCGCGTCGGTGGCCGTGCTGGAGGGGGTTGGCGATCACGAGAACCTGGGCGCCGTGTTCCGCAACGCCGCGGCGCTCGGTGTCGATGCCGTCCTGCTGGCGCCGGGCTGTGCCGACCCGCTGTACCGGCGAAGTGTGCGGGTCTCGATGGGCACCGTTCTGCAGGTGCCCTTCGCTCCGCTGCCATGGCTGGATGAGGGCATTTTCCTGTTGCGGCAGGCCGGATTTCGGATCGTTGCGCTGACCCCGGCCGGCGAATTGACGCTGCGCGAAGTGGCGTTGGGCGAATCTGCGTCGGGTGAATCGGCGCCCGGCGCCGGGGTGGCGATCATGGTGGGCTCCGAGGGGCCGGGTCTGACCCAGGACGCCCTGCGGGCGGCCGACGTGCGGGTGCGGATTCCGATGGCCGGCGGAGTCGACTCGCTCAACGTTGCCACCGCCGCCGCGATCGCCTTCGCCGCGCTGTGCGGCTGATCGCGCGCCGTGCGGCCGATCGCGCGCTGCGACCGATCGCGCGCTGTCCGGTCGGCGGGGTGTGCACGGCCGGCGGCGCGAACGCGTGCGGCACACTGGTGACGTGCGCAAACTGTTCTTCTCTCCCCACCCGGTCAACGAGGTGGCGCGCACCGGGCACCCGCGCAGATGACGGACGACCACGCAGGAGAATCCCGGTCCGACGACGGGCCCGGAGCGAGCCAGGCGCCCGCCACGTCGGACACCCACCCGGAGCCCGCGATCGATCCTGAGTCCACCGGCGGCACCGCGGCCGACCGCGACCGTCGAACCGATCCGATGGGTGTCGTGCTCCGCCTGCCATCGCGGCGCGCTCGCGTCGGCGGGACGAGTGCGGTGACGCTCGAGCACCCCGACCCGGGCGCCCCCGACCTGGGTCCGGAGCCCGGAGCGGCCGACACCACCGATTCGGCCGCCGGGGGGACCGAATGGTCCGACGGGTCCGAACTGCCCGGCGAGACCGATTCGTCCGGAAACATCGCGGAGCAGGACGACCCGGACCCGGTCGACGATCAGCGCACCGACTGGGCGTGGGTGGAGGAATGGCGCGCCGGCAACGAGCCAACTCCGTGGGCAACCGGACTGGTGCTCACGGTGTTCGCGGCACTGGTGGTCGGTGTGGCCGTGTGGGTGCTCGCGGCGGGTCTGTCCGACCGCCCGGTGGTCGCGGTCCTGGTCAATCTGCTGGTGGCCGGTGGCCTGGCCCCGGCGATCTGGCTGTCCCGGGGGCTGCCGGTGCTGCGCTGGATCGGGGCCGGTGCGGCGGCCGGGATCGTCATCGGGTGGATTTCCGCGCTGCTCATGCTGCCGCTGCCCACGCCCTGACATCCGACCCGAGAAGCCCGCTACACCAAAGAGTCCCGCCACGCCGCGTGCAGCGATGCGTAGGCCCCCGAGCCGGCGATGAGATCGGCCGGCGCGCCGTCCTCGACGATTCGGCCGTGCTCCATGACCAGCACCCGATCCGCGATCGCCACCGTCGACAGTCGGTGCGCGATGATCACGGCCGTCCGCCCGCGGAGCACCGTCCGCAGGGCGCGCTGCACCGCGCGTTCGGCCGGGATGTCCAGTGAGGCCGTCGCCTCGTCCAGGATGAGCACCGCCGGGTCGGCCAGGAAGGCCCTGGCGAACGCCACCAGTTGACGCTGACCGGCCGACAGTCGGCCGCCGCGTTTGCGCACGTCGGTATCGAAGCCCTCCGGCAACGCCCGGATGAACTCGCCGGCGCCGATCGCGTCCGCGGCTTGCTCGATCTCGGCGCGGGAGGCCGACGGCCGGCCGAACGCGATGTTGTCCGCGACCGTGCCGGAGAACAGGAACGACTCCTGGGTGACCATCACCACCTGCCGCCGCAGCGACGTCGAGGCCACCCGGGCGATGTCGACGCCGTCCAGGAGCACCCGGCCGCCGGTCGGGTCGTAGAACCGGGCCAGCAGCTTGGCCAACGTCGACTTCCCGGCTCCGGTGGCGCCGACCATCGCCACCGTCTGGCCGGCCGGTATGTGCAGGTCGAGCAGGGGCAGCACCGGCGTTGCCGGGGTGTAGGCGAAGGTGACGCCCTCGAACCGGATCTCACCGTGTTCGCCCGCACCGGTACCCAGCGGAATCGGCGTCGGTCGGCTCCGGCACCGCCGGAACCTCTTCCAGCAGTCCGGAGAGCTTCTCCAGTGCCGCCGCCGCCGATTGGTAGGTGTTGTAGAACATCGCCAGCTCATCCAGCGGGTCGTACATCCGGCGCACGTACAGCAGGAACGCGGCCAGCACGCCGACCTCCAGGGTGCCGTTGATCACCGCCACGGCGCCGATCACCATCGTGGCAACCAGGCTCAGGTTGCCCAGCAGCCGCACCGTCGGCGTGTAGATCGCCAGGGCGACCAGCCCGTCGCCATTCGCCTGCGCGTTCTCGTCGTTCAATCCCGCGAAGATCGACCTGTTCCGGTCCTCCCGGCGGAACGACAGCACCGCCCGCAGCCCGTTCATGGTTTCGGTGAACTGCACGATGACGGCGGCGATCGCCGTGCGGGTGCGCCGGTAGATCCGCCGGGACCGGTGCTGGAACCAGCGGGTGGCCAGCAGGATCGGGATGAAGGCGGCCAACGCGATCAGGCCGAGTCGCAGGTCCAGGACCAGCAGCGTCACGCTGATCGCCAGCACCGACAGCAGCCCGGAGATGAGCCCTTCCAGGCCCTCCTGAGCCAGGTCGCCGAGCGCGTCGAGATCGCTGGTCATCCGCGAGATCACCCGGCCGGAGGTGTACTTCTCGTGGAAGGACAGGCTCAGCGCCTGCGAGTGGGTGAACACCCGCCCACGGAGATCGAGCAGCACCGCCTGGGCGACCTTCGCGGACAGCCGGACGAAGACGGCCTTGCCCAGCGCGTTGATGATTCCCGCCGCCAAGTAGGTCAGCGTCGCGAAGACCAGCGGACCGCCGTCGCCCGGCGATCAGCGCCGGCGACCGCGACGTCGATGCCGTAGGCGACCGCGAGCGGGCCGACCAGGTAGGCAAGCTCGCTGATCACCACGACCGCCCCGGCCAGCAGCGCCCACCAGCGATGCGGGCGGACCAGCGAGCCGAGCAACCGACGGGACCGCGCCTGCAGCTTGATCCCGACGGCTGTCGGAGACATCGGCGGTGTCCTCGGAGGCGACGCCGCGCCACGCGTCGTCGGCCTCCGGGTCGAGAATGACCGGGGTGCGTGGTGCCGGACGCGGTCACGGTGTCGCCCCCGTGTGCTGACCTTGGCCGGCGACGACCGGACGGCGATCGGCTTCCGCTGCGAGTCGATGGCGGCAGAGTGGGTGGCCGCGGATGTCACGTCCGAGCGGCTGGCCAGCAGGTCCTGATAGGCGGGCACGGTGGCCATCAGCTGCGAGTGGGTGCCCACCGCGGCGATCCGGCCGTCGACCAACAGGGCGACCCGATCGGCCAGCTGGACGGTCGATGCGCGGTGCGCCACCACCACGGCGGTGGTCCCGGCCAGCACCGAGCGCAGGGCCTGCTCCACCTTGGCCTCGGTGTGGATGTCCAAGCGCGGAGAGCGGATCGTCGAGCACCAGCACGGCCGGCCGCGCCACCACGGCCCTGGCCAGGGCCAATCGCTGCCGTTGGCCTCCGGAGAGCGACAGCCCCTGCTCGCCGATTCGGGTGTCCAGGCCCCAGGGCAGATCCTCGACGAAATCCGCCTGCGCCACCCGCAGTGCCCGGTGCACGTCGGCGTCGGTGCCGTTCGGCATCCCGAGCAGCACGTTCTCCCGGACGGACGCCGAGAACAGGGTCGGCTCCTCGAACGCGACCGACACCTGCCGGCGGACCTCGGCCAGATCCAGCTCCCGGATGTCGACTCCGTCGAGGGTGATCGCTCCGCCGGTGACGTCGTACAGCCGGTTGATCAGCGAGGTGAGCGTCGTCTTTCCGGACCCGGTGCTGCCGACCAGGGCGACCGTTTCGCCGGGCGCGATGTCCAGATCGACGCCGCGCAGCAGGTCGTCGCGGCCGGCCGCGGTGTCGGCGAATCGGAACCTGACCCCGGAGAACACCAGATGGCCACGGGCCGGCTGCGGCGCGGCCAGCGGCGTCGTGCGGCGACGTGACGGTGATCGGCGCGTCCATGACCTCGAAGAACCGCTGCGACGCGCTGGCCGCGTCGTTCGACATGGCCAGCAGCCAACCGATCGAGTCGATCGGCCAGCGCAGACCCAGCGCGACGCCGAAGAACGCGACCAACGTGCCCGCCGACAGCTCGCCGTTCGCCACCTGGGTGATGCCGAGATAGAGGGTGACCGCGAAGGCGACCTCCGGCAGCGCGACGATCACCGCCCAGAGCTTCGAGATGACCTTCGCCTTGCGCATTTCGGTGGCCCGCAGGTCGCCGGCCTGCGCCAGGAAGCGCCGGCTGAGGTACGCGCTGCGGCCGAACGCCTTGAGGATCCGGATGCCCAGCACGGATTCCTCGACCATGGTGGCCAGGTCGCCGACCTGGTCCTGCGACCGCCGCGCGAGCGCCTGGTACCGGGACTCGTAGAAGTAGCACAGGCCCACCAGCGGCACCGCAAGGGCGGCGATGATCAGGCCCAGCTGCCAGGACAGCCGCAGCAACAGGATCACCCCTACCGACGAACGTGGTCAGGTTCACGAACAGGAACACCACGCCGAACGCCAGGAACCGGCGAATGGTCGCCAGGTCCGACACCGCGCGGGACATCAGCTGACCGGCCGGCCATCTGTCATGGAACGCGACCGGCAATTTCTGCAGGTGGTCGTAGATGGCCATCCGCATCGCCGCCTCGACCCGCATCGTCGGCCTGGCGGAGAGCATCCGCCGCACCCAGAACAGCGCGGCCTCGACGATGCCGAGACCGAGCAGCAGGCCGGCCAGCGGCCAGAGCGCCGACATGTCCTTGTCCGTGATCGGACCGTCGATGATCTGCCTGATCACCAGCGGGAAGGCCAGGCCGCAGAACATGGCGACGGCGGCGGTGATCGCGCTGCCGATCAACGCCGGCAGGGCAGGACGGGCGAACGGCAGCAACCGCAGCAGCGATCTGACCGGCCGGATATGCGCGGAAGCGCCCGGCGCGGGATCGTTGATCGCCGCGTCGGGTGGGCTGGGTTTGGTGGCAGTGGAACTGATCGTCATGGCGTCGCCAGGCTACGTGCGGGCACCGACAGGCTCGACCGAGTTTCCGCCGCTGCGCGGGCGGGCCACGTCCCCGGGCCTCGGGCCTACCATCGACGGCGATGGTCGACGGCAGCATCACCCCGGAGTGGGCATCGGTCATCGCCGCCCAGTTCTCCCTCGGCAGCGACGCGGTGCTGTCCGATGCGCCGGTTGCCCGCGGCGAGCAGGGCCAGGTCTGGTCGTCTGCTGACATCCGATGGGCGCTGGGCGGTCAAGGAGGCATTCCGGCCGATCACCGAGCCGGACATCCGGTTACGCCGCCGGCTTTCAGGCCGCTGCCCGCGAGGCGGGAGTGCCGACGCCCCGCGCGGTGCCCGACCGGACCGGGAATCTGATCGCGCACCTCGGCGCCGCCCAGGTGCGGGTGAGCGAGTGGGTCGATCTGCTGCCGCCCGACATTCACCTTGATCCGGCGACGGTTGGCCGGATCGTCGCCGGCATTCACCGGGTCCGCGTTCGCCGGTGAACTGCGCCGCTCGATCCGTGGTTCACCGAGCCGGTCGGGCGCGATCGCTGGAACCAGCTCGGTCGCGAGCTGCGGGCGGCCGGCGCGCCGTTCGCCGAGCAGTTCGCCGAGCTGAGCGTCGAGTTCGCCGCGCTGGACGAATGGGTGCGGCCGCCCGGGGTCGTGCAGACCTGCCACCGCGATCTGTGGGCCGACAACCTGCTGCCGACGGCGGCCGGCGGGGTGTGCGTCATCGATTGGGAGGACTGCGGGCCGGCCGATCCCGAACTACGAGCTGGCCTGCATGCTGGTGGAGTTCGGTGGCGGTGAACCGGAGCGCCTGCGCGCGCATCTACGACTCCTATCGGGACTGCGGCGGTCCCGGCCGGGTGACTCGCCGCGGCGACTTCTCGATGCTGATCGCCCAGCTCGGTCACATCTGCGAGATCGCCTGCCGGGACTGGCTCGACCCGGCGGCCCGGTCGACCGACCGGGAGCACAGCGCCGAACGATTTGCCGAGTTCGTGCAGCGGCCGCACACCAGGGCCGGTCTGCGAACTCATCCTCGATGCGCTCTGAGAACCGCAGCGGCCACGGCGGGCCGCGCCGCCCCTGCGGCAGTGCCGCCGAATGGGTCACGGCAGCCCACGATCGGTGAACTCACCGTCATCGGTGACCCCTGGGTGATCCGGCCGCTGGGCCGCACGTGACGGCGGTCGGGCCGCCCGGAGGGGCGCGGCTGCCGCAGACCGGCGCCCCGAAGCTGCCGGTGCGGGGGTGCGGGCGTCGATCGGCACCTCGGGCGATGATCCGGATAGGCAACTCGGCTGCGGCCGCCAGCTCTCCGGCGCCGGCCGTGCGGCCCGCCTGGCGGTGCTTGGCCCGCGGCGGGTGCGCCCATCGAAAGATCCTGCGCCGCAACCGATCCACTGGTCACATCGGGTTCGCTCTACGGGGCGATAGGTGCCGTGACCGGGTCCGGCTGGGTGGGTTGTCCCGCCAGGTGCCGCGCGGTTCGGCTCAGTCGCGATGGGCAACATGCACTACCCGGTCGATAGGTGAACCCGGCCGGTTGACCTATTTACCTCAGCCCAGGTCGGACCATTCGCCAGATGTCAAGCGGTAGCCGCGGAATTACTTTTAGTGACAACAGCCGAACCACAGGTTGCGATCACCGAAGGAAGTGCCGCCATGACCGTCACACATGACATCAACACCGACACCAGCGCCACCGTCAGCGACACCGCAGCGGTCTCCGCGGGCCGCGCCGGTACCCGGGTCGGCGTCGTGCTCGTCACCGCGTTGGCGATCATCTTCGGCATGCTGTCGCTGATCGTGGCTCCGGCGGCCGGCGCGGCCACCGCGCCGCTGGCCATCGGCACCCTGGGCACCAACCCGGACCACGCCGCAGAGGAATCCGCGGGTGGCATCAAGGTCGCGATGATGGAACTGAACTGGAGCTCCTACGAGACCTCCCGCGGCGTCTTCAACGTCACCTACGAGAACCAGATGAAGACCCGGCTGGCGAAGCTGAAGGCGGCCGGGATGAAGGTCACCCTGGGCCTGGGCCTGCACTTCACCCCGGCGTGGGTGTCGAGCCAGCCCAACGGCCGGTTCGTCGCCCAGGACGGCACGGTGTCCACCGAGGCCAACCTGGTGTTCAACAACAACCTGCGGATCATGGCCCAGGAGTACTTCGCCAGGGCCAACGCCGCGCTGCACTTCTCCGACTTCTGGGCCGTCCGGGTCACCTCCGGCGCCAAGAGCGAGACCCTCTACCCGCAGGGCGGCAAGTACTGGGCGTTCGACGTGAACGCCCAGAACGGGACCAGCCTGCCGGCCAGCATGACCCGCAACCCGTTCCCCGGCTGGAAGCCCGGCACCACCGGCCTCACCGCTCCGCAGATGACCACCTGGGTGGACTGGTACATCGGTGCCCTGGCCGACACCGCCCGCTGGCAGGCAACCGCCGTTCGTAACCTGGGTTTCACCGGCTACGTGCAGGTCGTCACCCCCGGCATCGGCGTGCTGAACAGCAAGATCCCCAGCCTGGTCGCCAGCTAACCTGCCGAACGGCACCCTCGGCGTCGGCGCGGCCTGGGGCGTCCTGTACAAGCAAGATGGTCGGCATCCCGAACGTCGTCGCCTACGACTCCTCGATGGCCGACGGCTCCAAGAACAACACCGGCTGCACCCCGACCGACGACGCCATCGCCCTGGACGCGGCCGGCACCACCAACTTCTCCGCCGCCGCCTGGATCGCCCGGATCGCCGACGAGTACGGCTTCGGCAAGTCCGGGGAGAACCCGGGTCTGCCGGCGGTCACCGACCCCACCCGCCGGGCGTTCTACCTGGACCCGTCGGCCCAGGGCATGATGGCCATCACCATCGGCCAGGCCCAGTCCTGCGGCTTCCAGAGCATCTACTGGGCCCACGACGACAGCATCTGGACCGGCCTGATGCCGCTGAGCCAGCCGCTCGCCTACACCACCCCGACCTTCCAGGCCCCCGCCAACGCCCCGATCGGCTGAAAGCCTGAACCTGCCCCGACCAGCCACCCCGCCCAACCGCCCGGCCCGACTCGCCACCGCGAGACGGACCGGGCGGTTCTTTCATGCCCGGACGGCCGGTGGGCCGGGCTCGGCAAGGCAACCGGTACCGACCCGCACGAACCCGACACCGGCGTACACCCGGGCCACATCGTCGGACCCGGCGGTGAGGAAACACAGTTCGGTCCCGCCGGCCGCCGCGTCGGCGCACAGCAGACCGGTCAGCGCGGCCCCGAGCCCACGTCGACGGTGGGCCGGAAGGGTTGCCACACCGGTGATCTCGGCCACCGGGCCGCGCGGCGAGTGGCTCCCGCCGGCCACCGGCCCGGCGCCGGACCCTCTCGAACCCAATGACTCGGCCGTGGCAAGCACGAATAGCCGGCGGCGCAGCTGATCGATGGTCGCCCGCACGCCCGGGTCGTTGCGGTCGGCGGTTGCGGTGTCCCGTTCGGTCGTGCCGGCCGCGCCCCGGTCGGTTCCCGGCGTGCCGAAGGCGACACCGATCGCGGCGAGGGCGGACGGGACGCAAGGATCGTCGGCGTCCAGGATTCGGACGCGGTAGCCGTCAGGGACGCTGGTCGCTGACAGCCGGCGCAGCGCCATCAACGGCAGCTCGCGGACCTGCAGACCCGCGGCTCGCGCGGTCGCGCGCAGGTCCGGTGCCAGCTCATGGATCCACTCGAACTCCTGCGGAACGCCGAGGGAGCGTTGCCGGGCCAGCACTGCGTTGATGTCGCCCGAGGTCTGGGCGGGCGAACCGATGGCCGGCCGGGCGTAGTACGCCCGGCCGGGCCGACCGACGAAGAGGGTGAAGCCGCCGATCTCCTCGATGTCCGCGGCGTCCCGCGGCACGGTGTCGCAGTACGCATCGATCAGGCTCAGCTCGTCGGTCACGGACGCGCATTCTTCCCCGGTAGCGGCCTTGGCTCCACCGGTTTGTGCCCGACCCGGCGCCGGGCCGAACTCAGCGTCCGCGCCGGAACCAGGGAATCGAGGTCAGCGTGACGGGCAGATCGATGGCCTGCGGGCCGTGGTATTCGGTCCCGTCGGCCGCGATCCACCGTCCGGGCGGCAGCAGCACCCTCCGTGACGTCGCGCCCCGCTCGAGCACCGGCGCGGCGAGAATGTCCTCCCCGAGCAGGAACTCGTCGGTGACGTCCTCGTAGCCGGCGTGCGCGAAGGCCAGCGGGCGCAGGATCGGTTCGCCGGTCCGGCCGGCCTTCTTGGCCAACCGGATGATGTCGGGAACCAACGCCTGATGGACCGCGACGGCGCCGAGCACCGCGGCCAGATGGCGTGGGTCCAGCACCCTGCCCGGTGACGCAGAGAACTGGATCATCGGGAACAGCGCCGCGCATTGCGCATACCGGACGAAGAGTTCCGCGTCCAGGTTGGTGGAGGAGAAGGCACCCAATTCGCCGCCGCCGACCATGTCGGGACAGACGAAGGCGTGGCCGATCAGGCCCTGCGCGATGGAATCCGGGATCAGCGAGGCCAATCCGCCGGCGCCCCAGGTGGGCGGCTTGTCGTGCAGCCGTTGCGCCAGCGGTTGGCCGCCCATCTTCCAGCAGGCGCGGTACTCGTTGAACGGGTACTTGCGCCCGGCCCTGGCCCAGGCCTCGCACTGACCGGTCGGCGCGGCCGACCCCGCCACGAGATCATCGTCCCGGTAGCTCCAGAGGTCGCCGCCGTCGAACTTGAACCCGTCGATGCCGAAGTCGTCGACCAGAGAATCCAACGCGGCGTGCAGCCACCCCACCGCCTTTGGGTTGGTCGCGTCCAGCACGGCGCTGTAACCGTTCCACCAGTGCCGGATGGCCGGAGCACCGTCGTGGGTTCGGACGAGCAGCTCCGCATCCTGCAGCGACCGGAACGTCGCGGTGTCCGGGCTGACGAACGGGACCAGCCACAGCATCACCGAAAAGCCCAGCCGGTGCAGCTCGCTGACCAGGCCGGCCGGGTCGGGGAAGGTCACCGGGTCAAATGTCCAGGTCCCGTAGGCGGGTGACCAACGGTCGTCGATCATCAAAACCCCCGGCGGCAGCCCGGCGTCCAGCACGCCCCGCACGTACTCCAGCACACCGGCCTGGGTTGGCCGGTAGGGCATCTCGATCCAGGTGTTGTACTGCGGAGCGCGGAACAGCTGCTCCGCCGGGATCGTTCCGGACGCCGGAAAGAAGGCGGCGGAGGCGGTCCGGAACGCATCCGCCAGGCTGTCGCCGGCCCGGCCGTGCACCAGATCGGTCCCGATCGCCTCGACGGTGCCCCGGTCGAAACGGAAGTCGAAGGGCAGCTCGGAGTAGATGAAGCGCCCTCGGTTGGACAGCAGCAGCGGCGCGGATTGGTTGCCGCCCCCATATTCGACGCCCGGCCCCAGGAAACCGGCCGACACGGCCAGGTCGCGGTGATGCTCGGCATCCTCGCCGAAGGGCTGGGCCTGCCCGTCCGCGACGGCTCCGCCCCACCATTTCTCCTCGGCCAGCAAGCGCAGCCGAACCCGCTGCAGGTCAAGAACTTCCGTCATTTTCCGGCCACTGAAAGGTGCAGCAGAATCAATTGCTCGGGAAAGAGGTCGGGCAACTGGAGCCCCGCGTGCTGCAGGGTGGCGCCGGTCATCCGGACGGGCCCGGGGATCCATGCCGGCAGCCGATGGTTGTTGCCGCGGACGATGTCTCCCGGCGGTAGCAGCGAGACCGTATAGGTGGCAGCGGGATCCAGTCCACGCAACACGATGCGGCCGGTCGGGGCGCTGTCCGAGGTTCGGAGGGCGGCGATGCTGAAGATCGCCTCGGTCCGGTCCGCGGCGACGACGCCGTGGACGAACAGCGACGGATCCACGTCGTCGATGCGGACCACGTCACCGCCGTGCAGCAGTGGGCGGAAACGCTTGTGCAGCGCAACCCATTCCCGCAACTCCGCGAGTTCTGCCGCCGACACGGCGGTGAGGTCGACCTCGATCCCCAGGTGCCCGAAGAAGGCGGTGCCGGCCCGGAAGGAAAGATCATGCCGGCGGCCGGTGCTGTGCGAGTGATCGGATCCGACGTGGGCGCCCAACAATTCCGGCGGCACCAGCAATCCGGTGTACCGCTGGATGGATTGGCGTTCCAGCGCGTCGATGCAGTCGCTGGTCCAGATCCGGTCGGTGTGCTGCAGCACCTCCAGGTCCACCCTGGCCGCCACCCGAGGAGCAGGACTCGATCTCCACCGTCGGATGCCGGCGCCGGAGTTCGTCCAGCAGTTCGTAGACGGCGACGGTCTGGTCGTGCACCGCCCGCGTGCCCGGCCGGTGCGTGCCCGGCGTCGATGAGATCCCGGTTGTGGTCCCACTTCAGGTAGCCGATGTCGTATTCGCTCAGCAGCGCGTCGAGGCTGTCCAGGATGTAGGCGAAGGCCGCCGGCTTGCCCAGGTCGAGCACCTGCTGCCGGCGGGACAGGATCGGCATCCGGCCGCCGGTTGCCATGATCCAGTCGGGATGCTCGCGGGCGAGATTCGAGTCGGGGTTGACCATCTCGGGTTCGACCCAGAGCCCGAACTGCATGCCCAACGCGGTGACCTTGTCGACCAGGGGATGCAGGCCCTGCGGCCAGATGTCCGGGTCGACCTGCCAATCGCCGAGGCCGGCGTTGTCCGCGCGCCGGCCGACGAACCATCCGTCGTCCAGCACGTAGCGTTCCGCACCGACGTCGGCCGCGCGCTCGGCCAGTGCGACGAGCCGATCCAGATTCATGTCGAAATACACCGATTCCCAGGTGTTCAGGATGACCGGGCGGGGCGTGGCGGGGTGCCCGGGACGGGCGCGGAGCTGTTCGTGGAACCGGCGCGGACATGGCGTCCAGGCCGACCGCGTAGCTGCCGTAGATCCACGGCGTGACGTAGGAACCGCCTGCGGCCAGGACGATCTCGCCCGGCAACAGCAGCTCGCCGCCGGTCAGCACCGCGTGCCCGTTCGGCGTCCGCTCGGCAATCGATCGGTGGTTTCCGCTCCAGGCGGTGTGCAGCGCCCAGACCTCACCCGAACCGAAGTCGAAGCCTTCGGTGCCGGCGACCAGCAGTGTCGTGGCGTCCGCGCCGGTCCGGCCACGCCGGTTGTCCCGCACCCTGGCGCCGATGTCGAACGGCCGGCGCTGCGGCGCCCGCTCGCGCAGGTGCCGCCCGGCGAAGTCGAGCAATTCGGACGCCCGCCTCGGCACCGGCAGCGACAGCGTGAGACCGTCGAGGGTGTAGGGCATCTCGGTGACCCCCCGACCGGTGAACAGATCGGTGAGCCGCGCCCTGGTGCGCAGCACCCCCTGCGGGGAGAGCTCCAGCGTGATGGACAGGGCCAAGACCCGCGTCGTCGTCGCGGGCGCTGCTGACCAGCCGTTGGGTGCCGTCGGAATCGGTGTCGACCCGAACCTCCGAGGCGGTGAACAGAGTCGACCAGGACCGTCCGCCGCGATGGCCGAGCAGTCCGGGCAGCCCCGACCAACCGGCCGCGTGCTCGGTCAGGATGCTCGGCCGGATCGGCTCGTCCGGAACGTTGCTCACCACGGCCTGGACGTCGGCCAGCACCAGGTCGGCCAGCAGGCCGTCGTCCAGATCGCCCAGGTCGGCGCCCCAGTGCGCGATGCGGGGCAGCCGGGGGCCCTGGCAGTCGATGACAACGCTGACGCCGGCGGCGCGCAGGTGGTGGACGGCGGAGCGGGGGTGCGCGAGGCGGGTGGCCGACCGGGCGGCGGTGTCGTCCAGGGTGGACGTGCTGGCGGTGGGTGGCGGGGTCATGGGTGATCTCACATCCGTTGAGGCTGCTGGGTGGCTGAAACAGAGGTCGGGAACGGCGACGGGGTGCCCTTCCGGCGATCTGACTGGCCGTGCGCGATACGTCGAGGAAGGGTCTCGCCGTGGATCAGGCGGGTCCGATCGATGACTCCAGCAGGTGTTGCAGGGCGATGACCGCGGCACCGCGAGCCCATTCCATGAAGCCGAACGGGGCGATCTCGATGGGTACTTCGGGTACCGCCCAGTGTTCGATGTCGCGGGCCCGTTCCTGCACCACGTCCATGACCAGCGGCACCATCGTGACGCCCTCGCCGGAGATGATCACCTTGCTGGGTCCGGTGATCGCGGTGATCAGGCCGACGAGGGTGCCGAGTGCGTAGCCGGCGTCGCGGACCACCCGGGAGGCGACCTTGTTTCCCTGCTCGGCCAGGGACAGCAGTTCGTCGTAGGTCAGGTCGGGTCGCTGCAGGGCCATTGCCGCCTGGGTGACCATCGCCGACGACGACAGGTACGAGCGGGCGCAGCCGCGGTGCCCGCGTTCGCACAGTGGTCCGGACGCGGTGACCGGTAGGTGGCCGATATGTCCGGCGGCGCCGATGTGGCCGTCGACCAGACGATCGTCGATCACGACACCGCACCCGATGCCGGTACCGATGGTGACCAGGGCGAAGTTCGTTGCCCCGGCGGCCGCGCCGAACCAGTGTTCGGCCGCGGTGAGCGCACGCACGTCGTTCTCGATGACGGTTGGCAGCCCGGTCCGTTCCTGGATCAGCCGGCCGACCGGAACGTTCTCCCAGCCCAGGAACGGGGACCGGGTGACGACCTGGGACTGCGGGTCGACCGGCCCGGCCAGGCTGATCCCGACGGTCGCCACCAACGGATCGGCCGCCTCTTCGGTGAGCACGGCGTCGGCAATCTGGTCGATCGCGGCCTGGACCGAACCGGCCGGCAGCCCGATGGTGCGGTGGGCGAGCACGGTGCTGCGCATGTCGGTGCGGACCAGGTTGATCTCACCGGCCAGGAGTTTGATGCCGATGAGGTGAGCGGCGTCGACGTTGACGTCCATCGCCTGCGATGGACGGCCCATCCGCTGCGGCGCGGTCGACTCGGCCTCGACCATGAGGCCGCTGTCTTCCAGTGACCTCCCGATCCGGGTCAGGCTCGCGGCCGACATTCGCAGTTGGCGGGCCAGATCGGCGCGCGAGGCGGGACCGTGCACCAGCAACCGGACCAGCGCGGCCCGGGATGCCTCGGTCAGTGCGGGAAAGGTTGGTGCCCGCCCCATCATGTCGAGCACTGTAACGGGTGTGTTCGCGTCGTTTGGCACGCCGAGACCCCCGTTTGATCAGGTCATTCATCTGGTGGATGTGACGGTGCGGTGCGGGGCGCGGAACAGGCGTGCTCCTGTTCCGCGCCCCGCGTGGTGCTGGTGCAGCTGCGAGGTGCTGGTGTTACTGGAACAGGGCGTTCACCTGGTCGTTCACGTCCTTGAACGAGGTGACGTCGGCCTGCCCGCCCATGAACGCCTGCAGGGCCGGTGCCATCAGAGCGGTGACGTCCGCGGCGTGGTCGGTGATCGGGAACAGGAACGTCGTCTTGTCCTTCACCTGGACGGTGAAGCCGGACATGTCGGTACCGGCCGCCTTGAAGGCCGCCTCGGCCTTCTCGGTCGATGCCGGAATGGCCGGGAAGACAACGGCTTTCGCGGCGACCAGGTCCTGGCACTCCTGCGAACCGGTGAACTCCACCCACTTCACGGCGGTGGCCTGGTTCTTGGTGGCGGCGTTCACCGAGTCGGCCAGGCCGTTGAACATCGACGCGCGCTGGCCGCTCGGCCCGATCGGGGTCGGCGCGATCTTCAGGTTGACGCCCTTCTTCATGTAGCTGCTGGTGTTCCAGTCACCCTCGATGACGGTGGCGTACGTGCCCGCGCCGAGCTGGGCACCGGTGTCGACACCAACGGTCTTGTCGATGGTCGGGGAGTAGCCCTTGTCGGACAGCGACTTGTAGAACGTCATCGTCTCGTTGAACTTGTCGTCGCCGTAGTTGAACTTGGTGCCCCACGGGTTCGTGTCCGTGTAGGTCCAGCCGTTGCTGCCGGTGAACGGGCTCCACTGGGTCTGGCCGTTGCCGTCGGTCAGGTTCTCCTGGCCGAAGCCGTAGGTCTTGACGTTGCTCTTGTCGAACCCGGCCTCGTCACCGCGGACCCCGTTCTTGTCGATGGTCATGTGCGCGATGAACTTCTCGAACGTGCCGCCGTCGGTGGGGTTCCAGGTCAGGTCCTGCAGGTCCGCGTCGGTGTAGCCGGCCGCGGTGATCATGTCCTCGTTGTAGAACAGGCCGACCGTGTCGAAGTCCTTGGGCAGGCCGTAGACGCCGCCGTCCTGGGCGGTCCACAGGCTCAGCAGACCGGGCTGGTAGATGTCCTTGTCCGCTTCGTCGGCCTTGAGCGCGTCGGACAGGTTGAGGATGAACTGCTTGTTCACGAACTCCGGGTACTTGGACAGGTGGTCGGTGAACACGTCCGGGCCGGTGCCGGAGGTGAACCCGTTGTTGATCTTGGCCCAGTAGTCGTCCCAGCCGTACTGGGTGATGTTGACCTTGGCGTTCGGGTACTTCTTGCTGAACGCGGTGGCGCAGTCCTGATAGGCGGGGAGCTGGTTGGCGTCCCACAGCCAGTACTCGATGGTGCCGGTGGCATCGCCTCCGGCGGTGGCGGTGGCGGCGCCGCCGACGGTCAGAGAGGCCGAGCTGCTGGAGTCGCTGCCGCCGCCGCAGGCGGTCAGGATCAGCGCCAAGGCGGCCGTACCGGCGATCCACGCCGATCGAACCGCGCGGGTTCTCGTCATTGAGGTGCATTCCTTTCTTGGGGCCTTGCGGCCGGGACGGGCCAGCTGGCCCTTGGGGTTGACGGCCTTGTCGGCCGGTGGTGAAATGCGGTCGCGGGGACCGCGAGTGAATGAAGAAGCGATCGGGCGGAAGGTGCCGCCAGGCTCGGCAATTACTTGATGCCGGAGAATTGGATGGAGTTGACCACCCGCCGGCCGAAGATGCAGAACAGGATGATGATGGGCAGCGCGGCCAGCAGCGTCATCGCCATCAGGCCCGGCCAGTCCGGTGAGCCACCCGGGGTCTGCGACCGGAAGATGCCCAGCGCCAACGTCAGTGGCTGCGCGGAGGCGTCCCTGGCGACCAGCAACGGCCACAGGTATTCGTTCCAGGACGCGATGAAGGTCAGGATCGCCAGCGTGGTGATCGGGGCGGTGCTCATCGGCACGATCAGCTTGAAGAAGATCCGGGCATTGCTGGCGCCGTCGATGCGTGCGGCCTCCTCGACCTCCCGGCTGATGCCCAGGAAGAACTGCCGGAGGAAGAACACGGCGAACGGTGTCATGAACAGGAACGGCAGGATGATGCCGGGCAGGGTGTTCAGCAGTCCCAGGTTGTTGATCAGCAGGAAGTTCGGCAGGCTGGTGAAGATCGGCGGCACCATCAGCGCGGCCAGGAACAGGCCGAACATGAAGTCGCGACCCGGCCAGCGGAGCCGGGAGAACGCGTAGGCGGCCATCGCGCTGAACAGCGTCTGACCGATCGTGATGGCCACCGCGATGATGATCGAGTTCCGCAGCGCCAGCCAGAAGTTCACCGACGCGCCGGACCCGCCCTGGGCCTGCGCCTCCTCGACGGTGGACAGTCCCAGCACCCGCTTGAAGGCGCCGAACGTGAAGTCGACGGGCAGCAGGCTCGACGGTTTGGTGGCCAGCACCGCGCCGTTGGAGAACGCCGTGCGCACCATCCAGTAGAACGGGAACAGGGTCACCAGCAGGAACAAGATGGTGACGACCCAGGCCACCGCCAGGCCGAAGGAGAACTTCCGCTTCGGCTTCGGCGTCACCGGCTGTTCGCCGTGCAGGGTGTCGCCAGGATTGACGATCCGTTCGAGCGGGACTGCGGGTTCCATTGTGCTCATTGGTTTTCCTCCCCTACGCCAGGTCCGACTCGCGACCGCGGAGCACCCGGAACTGCACCAGCGCAACGACGATCAGGATCACGAACAGCAGCACGGATATGGCGGCGCCGTAGCCGAAGTGGCTGCGGTTGAACGCCTGGTCGACGATGTAGTACTGGATGACGTTGGAGGCGTTGGCCGGACCGCCCTTGCTGGTCACGGCCACCGTGTCGAAGACCTGGAACGACCCGGTGACCGAGGTGATCAGCACCAGCACCAGCACGGGTCGCAGCAACGGCACGGTGATCTTGAAGAACTGCTTCACCTCGCCGGCGCCGTCCAGCGAGGCGGCCTCGTAGACGCTGCTCGGGATGGTCTGCAGACCGGCGAAGATCAACAGCGCGGTGTAACCCATGTACCGCCAGACGTTGACCAGCGCGATGGTCGGGATGACCAGGGCGCTGCTGCCGAAGAAGGAAACGCTGCCGATGCCGATGAATTCGAGGAACTGGTTGACGATGCCCAGGTTCGGGTCGAGCATCCAGAACCAGACCAGCGCCACGATGACGTTGGCGATGAAATAGGGCAGCAGCAGGATCCCGCGGGAGAGGGTCGAGGTGGCGATCTTCTGCATCAGCAAGGCGATCGCCAACGCGAGGATGGTCTGCACGACGATGTTGATCAGCACGTACTCCAACGTCACCCAGCAGCGACTTGGCCAGCACCGGGTCGCTGAGCATCTGCTGGTAGTTGGCGAAGCCGATCCATTTCGGCGCGCGATTGCTGCCGTCGTAGTTGGTGAAGCTGAGGTAGATACCCCGGATCGTCGGCCAGACGAAGAACACGCCGAAGCCGATCAAGCGACGGGAGGATGAACCAGATGGCGGTCTTGAGGTCGCCAATGTCCCGCTTCCGCTTCTGCGGCGCGACCTTGGTGGACTTGTCGGCGGCGCTCGGCGCGCTCTGCAACGCTCATGTCGTGCCTCCACTCGAATGGCGTGGGATCGGTGTCATTGCGCTCACTCCTTCGTGGCCGGGCGGGGTGTCGTCGTTCGCGCTGCGGGATGGCCCAGTGGCCGGTTGCGCGGCGGCCTTCATGGCCGGATTGCGGGGGCCTTACGGCCGAATTGCGCGGGCGCGAACGATGTGGGTGTACTCGGGGAACATCGCCGGGATCTGCACCCCGACCTGGGCCAACGTGCGGCCGGACAGCGTGACCCCGTCCTTCCACCACCCCGGGTATTGGTTTGTCCCGGGGTAGTAGTCGGCGGGTGGTAGGGGTTCCAGCGCGTACCGGATGTGCGGGTGCAGGCCGGGCAGGCAGACCCGGCCGGGCGGGAAGGTGACCGGTCGGCCGACCGTGGTGATGCCGAAGACCGCCTCCGACTTGTCCTGCGCGACAACGCCGTTCACCCAGATCGCCGGATCGGGGTGGTCTGCGACGACGACATCGCCGGAGTGCAGCAACGGCCGCAGCGACTTGTGCAGCTCGACCCAACGGCGCACCTGCTCCCGCTCGTCCGGGGTGGTCGAGGTGAGGTCCCACTCGATGCCCATGTGACCCCAGACCGCGGTCGCCCCCCGGAAGCCGAGGTGGTGACGGCGCCGGGTGGTGTGCGCCTCCGGGCCGCCCAGATGTGTGCCGACCAGTTCCGGCGGGAGCAGCAGCTGGGTGTAGCGCTGGATCTGCTGTCGCTCGAGCGCGTCGATGCAATCGCTGGGCCACACCCGATCGGTCCGGTTGAGGATCTCCAGATCGATCCGGCCACCACCGCCGGCGCACGTTTCGATCTCCAGGCCGGGGTGCCCCGCCCGCAGCTCGTCCATCAGCCGGTAGACGGCCAGCGTGTGCCGGTGCACGCCCGGCGTGCCGGTCGGCGAATGGCCCGCCTCGACCACCATCCGGTTGTGATCCCATTTCAGATAGCCGATGGCGTACTGGTCCAGCAGCGCGTGCAGGCAGCCCGCGATGTGCGCGTAGGCCTCCGGATTGCCCAGGTCCAGCACGTGCTGCTGACGGGTGGCGATGCCGTCACGGCCGCCCGCACGGAAGATCCACTCCGGGTGCGCGCGGGCGAGATCCGAGTCCAGGTTGATCATTTCCGGTTCGACCCACAGGCCGAACTGCATGTCGAGCTTTTCGACGTGGTCGATCAGCGGCTGCAACCCGTTCGGCCACACCGTGGGATCGACGACCCAGTCGCCCAGGCCGGCAGAGTCGTGACGGCGGCCGAGGAACCAGCCGTCGTCGAGCACGAACCGCTCCGCCCCAGCAGCAGCGGCAAGCTCGGCCAGTTCGAGCAACCTCGGCAGGTCGTGGTCGAAATAGGCAGCCTCCCAGGTGTTGATCAACACCGGCCGTGATGTTCGAGGATGCTGTGGCCGGGACCGCAGATAGCGGTGGAAGCGCTGGCTGACCTCGTTGAGACCCTCGCCGAAAGCTGCGTGCAGCCAGGGTGATTCATACCTCTCACCCGGGGCGAGCAGGATCTCGCCCGGCAGCATGAGCTCGCCGCCGCCGATCACCCGCAGCCCGTTGTACATCCGCTCCGCGTAGCTGACCTGGTTGCCGGACCAGCCGACGTGCAGCCCCCACAGCTGGCCGCGCTCCCAGCCGAACCCGGACGCGCCGGCGACCAGCAGGACCGGGGAGTCGAGGCCGGGCCGGCCCTGGCGCGATTCCCGGGAATGCACTCCGACGTTGAACGCCGACCGCTGGGGCACCCGCTCCCGCGCGTGTCGGCCGGTGAGATCGAACAACTCATCCGCCCGGCTGGGTACCGGCAACGCCAGGACCAGGCCGTCGAGCTGGTAGCTGGACGCCCCGTCGTTGGTCAGTGCCGCCCGCAGCTGGACGAGCCCGGAGTGGGTCAGCTGGATCTCGAGGGTGAGGCCCAGTTCGGCGGTGGGGTCGGTGGCCCGGTAACGCCGCCCGGTGGCGACGGTCGGACCCGGTTCGATGATGTCCTCGGCGACAATCTGAAACAGCGGCGAGAACGCTTGTCCCGCGGAGCTTCCGGTGATACCAGGGCGACCGACCCAACCCTCGGCCGGCGTCGGCAGCACGCTGACCCGTTCCGGCACATCGATGCGGTTGTCACCGAGCGGTGCCTGCAATGCGCGCCGAAAGTGATCCAGCTCGTCCGTCGAGAGCTCACCGAGGTCGGCGCCCCAATACAGGACCGCCGGAAGGCCGGCGCCCAGGGTATCCAGCACGACGCTGACTCCGCCGGACGACAGATGCACGAGACCCTCGGCTGCGGGCATGTGCATCAACTCCTCGGTGAGGTGGCTCATAGTTCCGCGTGGTTAGTAACTGGATAGAACCATATCGGGTGATCGACGTCAAGAACATCACGCTTCGATCACGATTCGTCGACCGACGGGCTAATGCTGCTCGAGTCGGTCTGTCGCGGACCCGCGCTCCAACGACAGCTCTCGGTGCATGTCGCCACTTGAGCGTCGGCGCAGTGAGAGAATCGCGTTGGGCGGGTAGTTTCGACCGTTCGCTCGCGAGTCACGGCGACCGGTCGGGGCCGGCCATCGGGGCCCTCAAACCGCACCAGCGGAGCCGCGCACCTCGCGTTGACCTCGGACCCCTTCGGGTGGTCTGAGGGGTGCGCGTTGCGCGCTCT
This sequence comes from uncultured Actinomycetota bacterium, assembly GCA_963695045.1. GTDB lineage: Bacteria > Actinomycetota > Actinomycetes > Mycobacteriales > Nakamurellaceae > Nakamurella. The sequence goes on along the minus strand of CAVOFW010000006.1, from coordinate 433,358 downwards.
TTAGTTCACTGTCAAAATAATTGCCGACAATACGGCCGATCAAGGACCATCAACCGAGGCGGGGCGTGACCACGAACTCGCAGGACGTGGTGAAGCTTGCCCATGCTGAAGGCACGACAAGGCCGGGGTGCCCCAGTCGATCGGCCCGAGGTTGCGTGAAGTCACCATGCAGTGCCCGCAATGAATATCGGTACGCAGGATTCAACCGCGAAATAACGGCACCCACGATGGCGAAAGCAATCTGGGCGACGAGCGACGCTCACCATGACGCGACCTTTGGGTGGTGGCGACACGATTTCCCAACCGGCTGTTGAACCCAGCGTCATCAACACAACACCCAACGTGTTGTGATGTCAAGACGAACGGGATTTGCCGACCTGGTGGCCGACCGCGGGGTTACGTTGGCGATATGGACCGTCGTTGCGCGGCGAGGTGGTGACGCCGGAGATGGGCTCGCGTCGGCTCGGTGGAGTGCTGCTGCTGATCGCCGTGCTGCTGGGATCGGTGCTGGTCTCGAGGGTCGGCGGGGTTCGGGTGACGGGAAGCGCAGTGGCGGCGCCTCGTGCCGGGGCGCCGCGGGTGGGGGATTGTCTGCGGGACAGTGACGGGGTCGCTGGCCGTCGCGTCGCGGAGTGGATTTCCACCCTTGCCCTTGTCGGTCGTCAGTGTGGGCGATTCGTCGGTGTCATTTTCCGACTGCTCCGATCAGCATCTGGGTGAGGTGGTGGCCTTCCGCCTGACACCGCAGCGGAACGGCGGAGTGGTCACCGACGACTCCGACACGCAATGGTGCGGTGACGTCGCCAACCGCTACAAGCTGCGCACAATCTCGCGTTTTCGGGGCGCGGCGGGTGGCCTCTGGGAGCCGGCAACGAACCAACGGTTCGTTGCCATCTTGGGCGCGTCCCCCCACTCCTGGGCGGCGTGCGCGGTGCTGTCACCCGGCTTGGAGCCGTATTCGGGCTCGTTGGTCGCAGTCGCTGGCCGGCCATCCGGCCCCTGCCCCGTTTGGTCAGTGCCGATCCGGTGGCAACCCCGATCGGCGGGTGTCCTGCACCTCGCCGCATCGCGTCCAGGAGTTCGGAATCGCCGTCCAGGCCGGTCTTTCACCCCCGAGGGCAGCTGCCGACTGCACGGCGCTGGTCCAGGCAATGACCGGTCTGCCGGACGTCAGCGCCGGCGGGGTCCTGCGCATCCAGGTGGTCGGCGGGGGTGCGGCGGCCGGTGACGGGGAGCGCGGTCGGTGCCAATTGATCGCCGTCGGACCGAACCGATTGATCGGGACATTGATCGGCATCGGGACCGGCACATTGCCGCTGGCCTGAGCACGTGAGCACTGGTCAGCGACCCCTTCGAGCTATGGTGCAGCATGAAGCGGCGCGGCTGGGGCGCGGTCGTGCTAGCGATTGCGGTGATTCTCGCGGTCGCCATCTCGCCGGCATTTGGCCCGGCCAATCGAATCGGTGGTCAGGGCGTTCGCCAGCCGATTCCACCACCGCCCGCCGTCGGCGATTGCCTGCTGTCCGCGGTAGACCCAGATGGATCCGTGCAGCAATACATTGCCGGCAGCATAGCGTCGGCGTCCGTCGGCGCGTGCTCGGCCGGTGTGGACGTGGCGGGCCCCGGAAATTTCGGCGAAATCGTCTCGGTCACCGCCGATCAACAATCCTTCCCGCGCAGTGGCGGCGGACGGACATCCATCCCGGACCCCCGGAGCTGTCAGCCGGCGGCCGCCGGCTACGTCGACTGGCCAGACCCGACGTGGTCCCCGGTCACCACCCGCAAGGTGTTTCTGCTGGGTCCCGACATCTCCCAGTACCTGTCCGGTCAACGATGGCTCGCCTGCGCGATCGCGACGGCCGATGACGCCTATCGCGGCTCGCTCCGGGACGAGGGGAATCGTTCCGCCGCCAACGCCTTTGGTCAATGCCGATCGCTCAGCGCGCCCGGGCCGAAGCGAGTTCCCTGCGCGCAGCCCCATGAGATCGAGATCTTCGGCACCGCACTCGGCGACGATGCCGATGCGGGCGCGCGCGCCGGATCATGTGCCAGCCTGCTGACCGCCGTGACTTTGATGCCCGATCCGACAGTCGGCGGCCAACTCGAGGTACTGATCGTCCCGGATCGACTGCTCGGCCGGCGCAACTGCGAAGTGCGGGTAGTGGGCGACCGACTGCTTCATGAGAGCCTGCTCGGCTGGGGGCCCGAACCGTTGCCATTCTCCTGACATGCAGCGACTGGGCCGCTGACCAGGCTCCCGAGTAGCGATACCCCGACGACGTAGTAGCGTTGTGATGCAGCTCACGCCAGTGGTTTCGGCGTGACACCAGACGATGACCGTCCAGCTGACGGTGATCGAATGAGCCGTGTGCCAACTCGCGCCGAGTAAGGCACCGGCATCCGGGCCGCCGGATCGCTCCCCCCGCTGGGGATGCGATCCGGCGGAACCGGCACGGCAGGGTGCGCACAGTGTCCCGCTGCGGACAAAGGGTTTGCTGCCGTGCGGCACGTGTCTTTGTGAATAACCCTCATGGCGTCTTCTTGGCCCACTCACAGCTCGGCCGTCGATCCTCGAATTCGGCCGCAATAATCCCGGCCGGCCGGACGATGAAGATGTGAGGGCGCCCGCCGTGCTGAAGATCGATCGCACGACCAACTCCACGACCAACCCGACACCGCGGCGCCTGTTGATCGGGTCGGCGATCGTGGCCATCGTGCTGGCCGCCTTCGTGGTCCGGTTCCTGTTCATCGACCAGGTGAGCGGTGACTACCGCGCCTTTGTCAGCCCCTGGTTCGACTACCTTGACGCCAACGGCGGGTTCGCCGCCGTCGGCGCCGACATCTCGAACTACAACCCGCCGTACCTGTACCTGCTGGCCGCGGCCACCTACCTGCCTTTGTCCAAGATCGTGGCCATCAAGCTGATCTCGATGATCTTCGACGTGCTGCTCGCGGCGTTCGCGGCACTGATCGTCCGGCAGCGCTTCCCGCGCCCGGCATTGCCGCTGGTCTGCTTCGCGGTCGTGCTGTTCGCGCCCACCGTCGTGGTCAACAGCGCCGCCTGGGGACAGTGCGATTCCATTTACGCCGCATTCTGTCTGGGCAGCCTGTACTTCTTGCTGAGAAACAAACCGTGGTGGGCAGCGACGTTCTTCGGCGTGGCGCTGTCGTTCAAACTCCAGGCCATCTTTTTCCTGCCGGTGCTGCTCATCGTGCTCGTCGTCAATCGGCAGCGACTGCTGGCGTTGCTGGCAGCGCCGGCCGCGTTCGCGGTGATGCTGTTGCCGGCCGTCCTCGCCGGCCGGGACCTGAGCAGCCTGCTGATGATCTATCCCAACCAGGTGAGCAGCGGCGGCACGGCGACCGGTGGGGCGGGTCTCGCGGCAGGACAGGGCGCCGGATTCGGCGGCGACCAATTCGCGCAGCGCGGCGGCGGCGCGCGCGTCGGGTTTCGCCGCCGGCGGGGGAGGTGGATTCGGCCGGGCCGGCGGTTCCGGCAATGCTTTGACGCAGAATGCGCCGACCTTCTATCAATGGCTAGGCAGCAGCGCCGGGGCGGTGTGGAAATACGTCGGTCTGGCCGCCTCCGCGCTCGTGGTTGCGGGAGTTGCCATGACGGCGTGGCTGCGCAAGCGCCCGCTCAGCACGCCGGAAATAGTCGTGCTGGCCACGATGGTGGTGCTCGCCGTGCCATTCTTCCTGCCCGAGATGCATGAACGGTATTTCTATCTGGCCGACGTGTTGACCATCGTCATGGCGTTCTACGTTCGCCGGTACTGGCCCGTCGCACTGCTGGTGTCGGCCTGCTCGCTGCTGAGCTATGCGCCTTTCCTGTGGAACAGGACGATCGTCGCGCTTCCGCTGGTCGCGTTCGGCGAATTCCTCGCGGTCATTGCCACCGGATTGTTCTTCGTGGCCATCGTGGGGCGCGGCGGCGAGCGATTGTTGCGCCCTACGCATCCGGCCGAACGGCTGCGTCCAATTGATGCCGCAACGCTATGACGGCGGCCCCTTTGGCCCATTCGGTGAAGGTGAACGGCGCGACCTGGACCGGCACATCCGGCAGGGTCCAGTGCTGCACGGATCGGGCGTGCTCCCTGGTGACGTCCAGTGTCATCGATGCCAAGGCCACCCCCTCGCCGGACACGATCACCTTGGTCGGCGCGGTGACCGCGGCAATGGTGCCGATCAGGATGCCCAATGCGCGGCCGGCCTCGTCGACAACCTTGCGGGCGATCGGATTTCGGTCAGCGGCCAGGGTCAGCACTTCGTCATACTCAACCTTGCGAGCCAGCGCCGCGGACACCTGAGCGGCGATGGCAGTCGAGGACAGGTAGGAGCGCACACACCCGCGATGCCCGCGTTCGCACAGTGGGCCCCACTCGGTGACCGGCAGGTGACCCACCTGGCCACTGCCGCCGTTCGCGCCATCGACCAACCGGTCGTCCACAACGATGCCGCAGGCGACGCCGACCCCGATCGTGACCAGCACGAAATCGCGGCAACCGGCGGCCGCGCCGAACCAGTGCTCGGCGGCGGTCAGTGCCCGGACGTCATTTTCGACCACCGCGGCAAGCCCGGTGCGCTCACGGATCATCGACACCAGCGGAACCTCGGTCCAGCCGAGAAATGGTGATGTGTGGACGATCTCGGACCGCGGCGAGACCGGTCCGGCCAGGCTGACGCCCACCGCGCAGATCGACGGGTCGCTGAGCTGCTGCTGCCCGACAGCATCCGCGATGGTCGCCACGACCGACTCAGGGTCGGTGTCGGCCAACGGCACCCACCGTTCGGTCAGCAGTTTGCCTCGCAGGTCCGTGGTGACCAGATTCAACTGCCCGCCCGACAGTTTGATCCCGACCAGGTGCGCGAGGTTGACGTTGACGTCCATCGGTTGTGATGGACGGCCGGTGCGCTGCGTCGACGTGGCGTCCGATTCGCTGATCACGCCCGCGTCGACGAACGACCGGGTGATCCGGGTGAGACTCGCCGGCGAGAGTCCCGCCCGGCGCGCCAGATCGGCCCTGGAGGCCGGCCCGTGCACGAGCAGATCGACCAGCACGGACCGGGACGCCTCGGACAACGCCGGAAACGGCGTGCCGAGTTTCTGCATACGCGGAAGTATATCCGCCCCAACCGGGCGGACACCTCTCAGGACTCGCGACGGGCACCCTGCGCCGGGCCGACAATCCGCGCCACCGGCTCGGTGAAACCGCTGGCGGAAAAGTCCGCGGTGACCCTGGCAATCGCGGCATCAACATCCGCGACCGGCAGCAGCGCGATCACCGAGCCGCCGAATCCGCCGCCGGTCATCCGGGCGCCGAGCGCGCCGGCCGCCAACGTCGACTCCACGGCAAGATCCAGCTCGGGGCAGGACACCTCGTAGTCGTCGCGGAGCGAGCGATGGGATTGGGTCAGCAGGTCGCCGATGTCGGCAACCGCCCCAGCCCGGAGCAGACGGACCGTCTGCTCCACCCGGTCGTTCTCGGTGACCACATGCCGGACCCGGCGCCGCAGTTCCTCGCTGTCGAGGTGCGCCAACGCATCGGGGAGCTGTTCGACGCTCAGATCCCGAAGCCAGCGCAGCCCGAGAATCGCCGTCGCCTGCTCGCAGGCGGCGCGGCGGCGGCCGTATTCACCGTCCGCCAACGAGTGCGCGACCCTGGTGTCGACCACCAGCACGGCAAGGCCGGCCGCGGCGGGGTCGAAGGGAATGTTCTCCACCGTGCCCGCCCTGGTGTCGAACAGCAGCACCGATCCGCGCTGCGACGCCGCCGATGCGGTCTGGTCCATCGGCCCGCACGGAACGCCGACGAAGTCGTTCTCCGCCTGCTGGGCGAGCCGGGCGATCTCCAGGGCATCGAGTTTCACCCCGGACAGCACCGACGTCGCCAACGTTGTCACACATTCCACCGCGGCCGACGAGGACAGACCCGCCCCGGACGGCACCTGGGAGTCCAGCGCCAGGTCGAAACCCCCGACGGGATGGCCGGCCCTGCGCAGCGCCCAGATCGCGCCCACGAGATAGCCCGCCCAGCTCTTCGCCACCGGCGAATCGGGCCGGATGTCGGCCAGATCAACGGATATCACCGCGCCGGGGCGCTGCGCGGAGATGACCCGCACGACGGATTCGGCGTTCGCCGCCGCCGCCAGGTTGGCCCGGGCGTCGATCGCGAACGGCAGCACCAGTCCGCCGGTGTAGTCGGTGTGCTCGCCGATCAGATTGACCCGGCCGGGCGCGGAGAAGATGCCCTCCGGATCCCGCGCATAGCTCTGCCGGAAGAGGTCAGCGGCGCTCATCAGCCCGTTGCCGCCTGATCGCGTGTCTGGGCGCCACCAGACACGCCTCCGGAAAACTCCCAGGCGTCGGCGACCATCTCGGCCAGGGTGCGCTCTGGGGTCCAACCGAGCCGCGCGGCGGCGCGGTCCGCGGAGGCCACCAGGCGGGTGGGATCGCCTGCCCGGCGTGGGCCGATCTGCACCGGAACCGGCAGCCCGGTGACCTCCTCGATGGTCGCCAGCACCTCGCGAACGCTGAACCCGCTGCCGTTGCCCAGGTTGCAGATCAGGTGCTCACCCGGTTCGGCGGCGGTCAGGGCCAGCACGTGCGCGCGGGCGAGATCCGCCACGTGCACGTAGTCCCGGATCGGGGTGCCGTCCGGCGTCGGCCAGTCGTCTCCGTAGATGGTCAGCGCGTCCCGGCGGCCGGCCACCGCGTCCAGCGCGATCGGAATCAGATGGGTTTCGACGCCGTGCCGCTCGCCCGCGCCGTACGCCGCCCCGGCGACGTTGAAATACCGCAACGACACCGCGGCGAGATCGGTCGCCGCGCATTCGCCGGTGATCATCATGTCGACCGCGAGCTTGGTGGCGCCGTAGGTGTTGGTGGGCCTGGTCGGCGCGTCCTCGGTGATCGGAATCGCCTCCGGCTCACCGTAGGTCGCCGCAGTGGAGGAGAAAACCAGCCTGGGAACGCCGGTTTCGGTGATGGCATCCAGCAGCACCCGCGTGCCATAGACATTGGTACGCCAGTAGAGCGAGGGCTTGACCACGGATTCGCCGACCAATGATTTCGCGGCGAAATGCAGTACCGCGTCGAAGTTGTTGCCGCGCAGCACGTGCGCGGCGGTGGTGATGTCCGCCTCGACCAATTCCACCCCGGCCGGGACGGAGTCCGCATGCCCGGTGGAGCAGTCGTCGAGCACCACGACGTCGTGCCCCTCGGAGACCAGGAGCCGGGTGACCACCGAGCCGATGTAACCGGCGCCGCCGACGACAAGTGCCTTCATCGGGTCACCTGGCCCAGACGCGCAGTGTCGACCTCGCGCAGCCGCGTGGCCGCGATTTCCGGGGTGATGTCGTTCACAAAGGCTCCCATTGCTGATTCCGAACCGGCCAGAAACTTCAGTTTGCCCACCGCCCGGCGAATGGAGAACACCTCCAGGTGCAGCCAGAAGTCGTCGGCATCGGCGTGCACCGGTGCCTGATGGACACCGCTGATCGCCGGCAGGGTGTCGTCGAAGACGCCTTCCATTCGCTTGATCACGTCGAGATACAGCTCCGCGAGCGCGGCACGTTCCACATCCTCCAGTGCCACCAGGTCCCGCACCTGCCGTCGCGGATACAGATGCACCTCGACGGGCCAGCGGGCCGCGAACGGCACGAAGGCGACCCAGTGCTCGTTCTGGCTGACGATGCGGGACCCGTCGGCCAATTCCCCGGCCAGCAGCTCACCGAAAAGGTTGCCGCCGGTCGCCGCGCGATGCGCCCGCACCGACTTGATCGCGGTCGACGTCTTCGGGGTGACGAACGGGTAGCCATAGATCTGACCGTGCGGATGGGCCAACGTGACGCCGATCTCCACCCCGCGGTTCTCGAAGCAGAACACCTGCTCGACGCCGGGCAGTGCGGACAGGGCGGCGGTGCGGTCCGCCCACGCGTCGACGACGGTGCGCATCCGCGAGGTGGGCAGCGATGACAGTGTCGCGTTGTGATCGGAGGTGAAGCAGACCACCTCGCATCGCCCATTGCCGACTCTGGTGTCGAAAAGCGTTCCGTTCGAGGCGGTCTCACCGGCGCCGGCGAACGACGGGAAGCGGTTCTCGAAGACCACCACGTCATAGTCGGGCGACGGGATCTCGCTCTGATTCGTCGCGGTGGAGGGGCACAGCGGGCAGGCGTTGGCCGGCGGGTGATAGATGCGGGTCTGCCGGTGACCGGCGATGCCCACCCATTCGTCGAGCAGTGCGTCGTAGCGCACCTGCGACCCGGGGATGACGGCGGGCAGGTCGCGAGGATCGATCAGGACGCGCTCTGCGTTCGGAGTTTCGTCGAAGTAGATGATCTCGCGGCCGTCGGCCATGCGGGCCGATGTGCGGGTGACCGGGCCTTCGCTGGACCGGGTTGCGGTGGACGTCACTGTTCTCCTGGCGGGGTGCTGGGTGAGCGGGCTGGGATCAGGACGGCCGGGGTCCGGGGCCGCCATTGACTCAGTCGATTATGTCGGCGGCCGAGCGTCAAGTCAACAACCTTCAACACATTCGAACGGCGAATTTGTTCGGTCGTGTTCAGCTGGAACGCTCGATGAGCGGCAATCGCGGCGGCCCCGCAGATCAACCTCTTGATCAGCCCCGCATGATGTCGGCCAGCCCCCGGCGCTCCATCCAGCGCTGCTCCAGCGGCCGTTGGGCGTCCTGCTCGACCAGCGTCGGGTACGACGTCAGGTCGGTGAATTGCAGCCGGCCGGACTGGAAGCCGATCATCGCGCTGGCCCTGGCCCCGGATTCGAGTTGCTCGGAAAGAAACTGCACGCAGCGGGCGGTGAGCCGGGTGGCCTGGATCCGGTCGAACGGCGACGGGTCGCCGCCCTCCTGGACGTGCCCGAGGATGGCCTGCCGGGCGTCGAACAGTTCGCCGCCCTCCTTCTCGAACAGCGAGGTGATGAACCCGGTGGTGTAGACGGGGTCGCTGTTCTCGCTGCGGATGATCAACCCGAGCCGCTTGCCGGACCGGAACCCGGCCGCGAGGGAATGCACGTCCGCGGTGAGGTCGTCCAGCGTGATGCCCTCCTCCGGCAGGTACACCCGCTCGGCGCCGGTGGACAGCCCGCTGAGCAGCGCCAGATAGCCGCAGTCCCGGCCCATCACCTCGACCACGAAGACCCGGCGGGAGGCGACCGCCGACTGCCGGATCTTGTCCACGTCCGAGACGATGCTGTTCAGCGCGGTGTCGCTGCCGATGCACAGTTCCGTGCCCGGCAGGTCGTTGTTGATCGTCATCGGCATGCAGACGATCGGAATGTCCAGCGCCGCATATTGACTGCGACTCCGGTGCAATTCGTAGGCGGCCTGGTAGCCGGCCCAGCCACCCGCCATCAGCAGCCCGTCGATGCGATGCGCGGCAACCTGTTTGGCGATCTGCGCGATGGCGGCACCGGTGGGGACGAAACGGTTGGTGCCGATTTCCGCGCCGCCGTCGGACACCCAGCCGCTCACGTCCATCCAGCCCATCTCCTGGATGTCCCCGTCGTGCAGACCGAGGAATCCGTTTTTGATGGCCAACGTCGTATAGCCGCGGTCCAGGCCCAGCCGGACCGCGGTCCGCACCGAGTTGTTCATCCCGGGCGCCGGTCCGCCGCCGTGCACGACTGCCAGCCGAAAACGTCGGCGGCCGGCCGGTGTCGGCCGCGGCGCGGCCTGCTGCATGGTCTGCAGGATCTCGTAGGAATCGCGGAAGCTGCCGCCGCGCAACAGCATTGCCCCGTCGAAATCCTGCGCCTTGATCCGCTCGGCGACCGCCTGGGTCTGCGCGACGCAGTCCATCAGCGGAGAGCTCACCACCCGGTTCCCGCGCAGGCCGATCAGCTGCGCGGGGGCGGTCTCGTCGTCGGCCAGCAGTCGCTCGACCGCCGCGTGCCCGAGCAGGGTGCTCAGATACCGGTCGAACGCACTGGGCGCGCCACCACGTTGGACGTGCCCGAGGATGGTGATCCGGGCGTCCTCGCCCAGTTCGTCCTCCAGCACCGTCTTGATCTGGTGAGCGGTGATCGGTTGATCGCTGCGATCCTTCGCGCCCTCGGCGACGATGATCACGCTCTGCCGGCGGCCGCTGTCCCGGCCGGCCTTGACGGCCTGGCACATTTGTTCGGCCCAGTCGTCCGTCGGCGGCTGCTCGGGAATCATCAGCCAGTTCGCGGCGCTCGCCAGCGACGACATCAGGGCCAGGTAGCCGCAGTGCCGGCCCATCACCTCGACCACGAAGGTCCGCTGATGGCTCGATGCGGTGCTGCGCAGTGCGTCCAAGGCCTCGACGATGCGGTGCAGGGCGGTGTCCGCGCCGATGGTCATGTCGGTGCCGGACATGTCGTTGTCGATCGAACCAACGAGCCCCACCAGTCGCAGGAACGGATGCAGGGCCGCGGCCTCCGATGTCAGCTCGCCGGCATCGACCAGTTCGGCGAGCAGTTCCTGCCATTCCTGCCGGAACAGGTTGGCCCCGGTCAGGCTGCCGTCGCCGCCGATCACCACCAGCGAGTCGATGCCCCGTTCGACCATGTTCCTGGCGGCCGTGCGCCGGCCTTCTCTGGTCCGAAAGGCCTTGGACCTCGCGGTGCCGATGGAGGTTCCGCCGCGTTGCAGGATGCCGGCGACGTCGACCGATTCCATCCGCTTGATCAACTCGCCGCCCTCGACGAGCCCCAGGTAGCCCTCATAGATCGCGTACACATCGATGCCGTGATGCAATGCGGTCCGGACCACCGCCCGGACGGCCGGGTTCATCCCGGAGGCGTCGCCGCCGCTGGTGAGAACGCCAATGCTGGAGGGCGCTGCGCCTGCCTGGATCATGGGTAAAGTCAAGGCTGCCGAAGCGATCTTGGCAAGCTGGGAAAGATCACCCCGCGGTTGACAGCCCTACAGGTTCGGGGTCTGACCGCCGCCGAGCAGCACATCTTCCCATCCCGGCATGACCGGGCGGCCCTTGCGATGGCCGCGACTAGGGGCGCTGTCGGTGCCGGTGCGGGCCGGCTCAGGTTTCGGTGCCGGCGGCTGCGTCCCGGCGCGCTCGTCGAGCACCGTCTGCTCCACTATCTGTTCCTGGTTGAGCCGGTCGGACAGGGCCCTGCGGGTCCCGGCCGGATGCCGTGACCCGGCCGCCGGGATGGCCCGGTCGTCCGCGCCGTGTTCCGGGCGAGCGGTGGCATCCGCGATCGGCCCTCGTTCTGGGAATCCGGGCTGTGCGGCGGCCCGCGCGGCGTCGTTGATCCGGCGCGCGACATCCGCCATGGCGGCGTCGGTCGACCTCGCGCCGCCCAGGGTGCGCAGCGAGCGCGGCGACGGGTCGATCAGATCCCTGGCAACGTCGTCCTTGGGGTGCAGCGTGGTGGTCCGCTGCGCCGAGTGGATCTCCCAGCAGGCCTGGTTTTCACTGCGCCCGGCCTGCCAGCGGAGCGAAACCACCCAGCCGTCGTCGTCCCGGTAGGCGTCCCAGCGGACGCCGGTGTCCTGGCCGCGTTCGGCCAGGGTGGTCATCACGAGTTCCTCGAGCGTCTTGCGGGTCGGGTTGCCATCGATCGTCGGGTGCGCGAGCCGGGCCTTCTCGGCCATCGTCGTCCGTTCCAGCAGCACCGGGTAGGCGTAGCGCTCGATCCTGGACACGCTGGTGCTGGCGGCGATCGCGACCTCGGCGATGGAGCTGCCGGAGCGGATCCGGGCCTGGATCTCCCGCGGCCGCAGCTGGGGTTCCAGTTCGATCTGCAGCTGGCCGAGGCGGCTCAGGTCGCCTCTGGTGGCCGCCCGCAATCGCTCGTCCGATGGCAGGGTGAACAGCTCACCCGACGTGCCGTCCTCGCACACCAGGTTTTCGCCGTCCTCGGCAAGGCCTAGGACCCGCAGCGCGCGCATGGGCGTTCTCCTCCCGCATAAGACTTCCGCTGGTGACGCTATCGCGGGCGCCGATGGTGCCCCTCCAGGCGCGCCGTCCCGCATTGACTCGACGCAGCCGGGCGGGTGGTACGCGCTACTTCTGCCGCTCGGGGGAGCGCAGCCGCTGCGCCACGCCCGCGGCCACGCACAGCGCGACCACGACGATCCCGTAGACCAGCGTGGTGGCGCGCAGGCCGAAGCTGGTGCTGGCCAGCCCGGCGATCACCGCCGGGATGCTGAACGCCAGGTAGGAGATGACGTAGGCAACGGAGAACAGTTCGCCGCGTTCGGCCGGCGCGGCCAGCCGGGCGAAGGTGCCGAAGCAGGCGAGCGCGGAGGCGCCGAAGCCGACCCCGGCGACCACGGTGCCAACGGCGGCGAGCACCGCCGAACCGGTCTCGATGCCGATCAGGGTCAGCACGGTCCCGCCGCCGAGCAGGACCGAGCTGATGCCCAGCAGCCGCCCCGCGGGCCAGGACCGGAGGCTGAAGGCGGTGATCGCGCCGGTGCCGCACAGCAGGGTGACGACCAGGCCGCCGACCAGGTGATTGGTCATACCGAACAGGCCGGCCGCGACCGACGGTCCGAGCGAGAGGTACAGCCCGCCGAGCGCCCAGCTGGCCACCAGGATCGGCAGCAACGCGTACACGTCTCCCCGGAGTCGGGCCGGGATGCCGAGCCGGGGTGCCAGCGAACCCAGTCCGCCGGGCCGCCGGGCCGCGGTTTCCGGCATCAGCGCCACCACCACTGCTGCCCCGATCATCCCCGTGAACAGCAGCAGAAAGACGAGATGCGTTGGTGCGGGCGCGAACTGGACGAGCGCACCGCAACCGATCGCGCCCAGCGCAAGACCGCCGACGGGTGCGACGCCATTGACCACGCCCGCCCGACCGGGCGCGTGCGGCGGGTTCAGGTCCACCAGCGTCGCGCCGAGCGTCGTCATGGCGGCGCCGGTGGCGATGCCCTGCAGTACCCGAGCGACGAGCAGCACGTCGACGTTTCCGGCGGCGGCGAACAGCAGCAGCGAGGTGGCCTCCAGGGCGATCGCGCTGGCGAGCACCGGCCGGCGGCCGATGAAATCGGAGAGCGCGCCGAACAGCAACAGGGAGCAGATCAACGCGAACACGTAGACGGCGAAGACGACGGTGAGGACGGTCGCCGAGAAACCCCACTCCTGCTGATAGACCACGTACAGCGGGGTGGGTGCGGCCGATGCGGCCATGAAGACCACGAAGATGACGCCGATCGCGGCGAACGTGAACGGACGGGACAGCCGACCCTGCTGCCGGCGACCGGAACGCGGGGACGTCGCCGTGGCTGGTGCGGTGGCGGGCTCGGTCATCATGCTCCTGAAGTTGCAGTGATCAATGCGTTAGCGAGAGCATAGCCCAGAACGCAACGATCAGTGCGATAATGATCCGGTGTCCACCGTCACCGCACCCAGCCGTCCAGGCGGACGCTCCGCCCGCGTCCGCGCCGCCGTCCACCGCGCCGTCGAAGAACTGCTCGCGGAAAGTCCGGCGGAGTCACTGACCATGCCGATCATCGCGAACCGGGCGGGCGTGCACCCCACCACCGTGTACCGCCGGTGGCCATCGCTGGGTGACCTGCTCGGCGAGGTGGCGACCAGCCGCTTCAGCGGCGACATCGTGGTGCCCGACACCGGTTCGCTGCGCGGTGATCTCGCGCGCTGGGCGACAGCGGTGGCCACCGACCTGCACGATCCCGACGTGCTGGCGCTGATGCGCGCCACGGTCGGCGCCGGCCCGGACGGCGGCTGCGCCTGCGTGGCCGACCGGCACGCGCAGCTCGAGGCAATGCTCGACCGGGAACGGGAGCGCGGCGGACGTGTGATCGACGTCGAACGGGTGGCCGACGCCGTGCTCGGGCCGCTGTACTACCGGGCGATCTTCACCGGGACGCCCGCCGATCCGGGCTGGGCGCCGGAGCTCGTCGACACGCTGCTCGGCCAAGAAACATCGGCCAAAAACTACAGCCGCTCCACCACGTAGTCGATGCACGCCGTCAGGGCGCTGACGTCGTCCGGCTCGACGGCCGGGAACATGCCGATCCGCAGCTGATTGCGGCCGAGCTTGCGGTAGGGCTCGGTGTCGACGATCCCATTGGCGCGCAACGTCTTTGCCACCGCCGCCGCATCGACCGAGTCGGCGAAGTCGATGGTCCCGACGACCTGCGAGCGCAGCTCAGGGCGGCGGACGAACGGGGTGGCGAACTCGCTGGTCGCGGCCCAGTCGTACAACCGGCCCGACGAGTCCGCGGTGCGCTTGGTGGCCCAGTCCAGCCCGCCGTTGCCGAGGATCCAGTCGATCTGGTCTGCCATCAGGAACAGGGTCGCCACCGACGGGGTGTTCAGCGTCTGGTCCTTGCCGGTGTTGTCCAGCGCGGTCGCGATCGACAGGAACTCCGGGATCCACCGGTCCGTCGCGTCGATCTCGGCGATCCGGGCCAGCGCCGCGGGGGAGGCCAGCGCGATCCACAGCCCGCCGTCGGAGCCGAAGACCTTCTGCGGGGCGAAGTAGTAGACGTCGGCCTGGCCGATGTCCACCGGCAGGCCGCCGGCGCCGGAGGTGGCGTCGATCAGCACCAGCTGATCGTCGGTCGCGCCGGCCGGCCGGCGCACCGGCACGGCCACCCCGGTGGAGGTCTCGTTGTGCGCCCAGGCGTACACGTCGACGTCCGCGGCGGCGACCGGGTCGGGCGCGTCACCCGGGTCGGTGGCGATGATCTGCGGGTCGGCCAGGAACGGGGCCTTGCGGGTGACGGTGGCGAACTTCGCGGAGAACTCGCCGAACGTCAGGTGCTGGGCCCGTTGCCGCACCAGGCCGAGCGCGGCGGCGTCCCAGAACGCGGTGGTGCCGCCGTTGCCCATGATCACCTGGTAGCCGTCCGGCAGTGCGAACAGCGTGCTCAAACCCTCGCGTACCCGGCGGACCAGCGTCTTCACCGGGGCCTGCCGATGCGAGGTGCCGAGCACCGACGCACCCGACCCGGCCAGCGCGGCCAGCGCCTCCGGACGGACCTTGGACGGTCCGCAGCCGAACCGGCCGTCGCCGGGCAGCAATTCGGGGGGCAGGACCAGGCTGGACACATCGGCCATGACGGCGCGTTCTCCTTGACAGTGCTGGGTGGGGCATCAGGCGCCGGCAGGCACACCAGAGCACGGCTGCCGGGTCAGGTCGGCCCCAATCTTGCCATCGCCGCGGGGCCTCCAGCGCCGCATGGCGATCCGTCAGACCCCCCGACGCCCGTCCGCGCCGACCGGATGGCGCTCACCGATGCGTCAGACGGCGATCGCCAGCTCGTCGAAACCGGCCACCAGTTCGGGCTTGCGCGGCCGGTGGCCGTCGTAGACCGCGGACGGTCGGACCAGGCGGCCGAGCCGCTTCTGCTCGAGGATGTGGGCGCTCCAGCCCGCGGTGCGGGCGCAGGTGAACATGGCCGGCATCATCGCCGCGGGCACGCCGGCGAAGTCCAGGATGACCGCGGCCCAGAACTCGACGTTCGTTTCGATGGCACGGTCGGCCCGGCGCTCCCGCAGGGTGGCCAGTGCTGCCTGCTCGAGTGCGGCGGCGGCCTCGTAACGAGGTGCGTTCAGCTCCTGGCACACGCGGCGCAACACGCGGGCCCGCGGATCCTCCGCGCGGTAGACCCGGTGACCGAAGCCCATCAGCCGTTCCTTGCGGTCCAGGATGCCGGAGACCAGGCCGAACGGGTCGCCGGTCGCCTCGACCTCCTGCACCATCGGCAGCACCCGGGCGGGCGCGCCGCCGTGCAGCGGGCCGGACATCGAACCGATCGCCCCGGTGACGGCGGCCGGCACGTCGGCACCGGTGGACGCGACAACCCTTGCGGTGAAGGTAGAAGCGTTCATCCCGTGCTCGGCGGCCGACACCCAGTAAGCGTCGATGGCCTGCACCTGTTCGGGGCTGGGCTCGCCCAGCCAGATGGTCATGAACCGCTCGACAGCGCTCGAACAGGCCGCCACCCGCTTGGCGGAGACGGCCGGGCGATCGCCGCGGGCGGAATGCGCCGCGTACGAGAGCACGGCGGAGGTGGTCTGCGCCAGGTGGTCGCGGGCCTGCTCGTCGGTGATGTCGAGCAGCGGGCCGAACCCGCGCGCGGGTGCCAGCAGCGGCAGCGAGGCCTGCACGTCGACCCGCACGTCGCCGGACCGGAACGCCGGCGGGGAGGTGTCGACCGGAAGCTCGGCACCGAACTCGTCGTCGACCAGCAGTGCCCAGACGTCGTCGAAGCCGACCTTGCCGACCAGGTCGTCGATGTCGACGCCGCGGTAGCGCAGCGAGCCGCCGTCCCGGTCGGGCTCGGCGATGGCGGTGTGGAACGCCACCACGCCTTCCAGGCCGGGTACGAAGCTTGATCCGTTGGTCGTCATGGAAGACCTCCACGTTGAGGGGCGGGTGGCGAAGGTAGCGCTGAAGAGCCGGACGTCGACGACTGCGGGAATGGACCGGACGATTGCGAATCCAGGTCGGCACCAGCGTTACAGCGCACGACGAGTTTTTACTGACTCGTAACGTGCGCTCTCTCATCACAATGCCTGGATCTGCCGCCGCGTGCCAGAGCCAAGAAGGTGTTGTAGGTCACTCGGACGGTCGATGATCGGGCCCTGAGCAGGGGATTCGTCCCCTTCGGTGATCGTCTGCCGCTCCATCGGACCGGGCATTGCGGGTCTGTCGTTACCCGGGCGTAGCGTGCGGAAGCGGATCGGACGGGGAGGCAAGCGTGACGAGAGCAGACGATGCGGCGGTAGGCGGCGCCGACCTGGCGGCCATGCGGGAGAGCTACTCGATGGCGGGTCTGGCCGAGGCGGACCTCGCGCCCGACTGGGTGACCCAGTACCGGACGTGGCTGGCCGATGCGGTGGCGGCCGGGATACCGGAACCCAACGCGATGGTGGTCGCGACCGCCTCGCTCGATGGTGTGGTGGCCAGCCGGAGCGTGCTCTGCAAGGGCCTGGACGAGCGGGGAGTCGTTTTCTACACGAACCTGAACTCGGACAAGAGCCGCGACCTGCAGGCCAACCCCCGGGCCGCGGCCACCTTCCCGTGGATCGCGTTGCAACGGCAGGTGCACGTCCGCGGTCCGGTCGAGCGCGTGTCCGACGCGGAGGCCGAGCAGTACTGGGCGACCCGGCCGCGGGGCTCCCGGATCGGGGCCTGGGCCAGCCCGCAATCCACCGTGCTGCCGGACCGGGCCGCGCTGGAGGCCTTGCAGGCGAGCGCCGCGCAGCGGTTCGGCGACGCGGACGACGCCGAACCGATCCCGTTGCCGCCGTTCTGGGGCGGCTGGCGGATCAAACCGGAGACGGTGGAGTTCTGGCAGGGTCGTTACGCCCGGCTGCACGACCGACTTCGCTTCCGGGCCAATGGTTCCGGCGGGTGGATCATCGAACGACTGGCCCCCTGAGCGGGACGTGAGCACCGAGACCCCGCGCGGGCCGGAGGGTCCCGCCCCTCCGGAAGAACCCGGCCCCCAAGAATCCGCTCCGGAAGAACCAGTCCCCGCCGCGACCACCCCGGACGGGCGGTCCAGGCTGCGCAGGCTCGGCCCCGACACTCGCCCGCTGAGCGTGCCCGCCTATCGCCGGCTGTTCTTCGGCCAGGTCACCACGGTGATCGGCGCGATGCTGACCACGGTCGCGGTGCAGCAGCAGATCTTCGACATCACCGGCAGCTCGGCCTGGGTGGGGATCGCCTCGCTGGTGGCGCTCGTCCCGCTGGTGGTGTTCGGCCTGCTGGGCGGCGCCATCGCGGACACCTACGACCGGCGCAAGCTGCTGATGGTGACCTCGGTCGGCATCGCGCTGACCAGCATCGGACTGTGGATCGCCGCGTTGATCGGCTCGGAATCGGTGTGGGTGGTGCTGGCCCTGCTGGCCGTTCAGCAGGGCTTCTTCGCCGTCAACCAGCCGACCCGCAGCGCGATCGTCCCGAGGATCGTGCCGGCCGACATGGTGCCGGCCGCGAACGCGCTGAGCATGACGGTGTTCAGCCTCGGGGTCATCGTCGGGCCGTTGCTGGTGGGGGTGCTGATCCCGCTGGTCGGGCTGCCGTGGCTGTACTTCATCGACGCCCTGACGCTGGTCGCGATCCTGTACGCGGTGGTCAAGTTGCCGCCGATCCCGCCGCTCGGCGAGCGCCGCGGCCGGGCCAAGGTGCTGGACGGGATCAACTACCTGCGGGTGCAGCCGCTGCTGCTGATGACGTTCGTGGTGGACATCATCGCGATGGTCTTCGGGATGCCGCGGGCGCTGTTCCCGCAGATGGCGGAGCAGACCTTCGGCGGACCGCCGGGTGGCGGGCTCGCGCTGGGCATGCTGAACGCCGGGCTGGCGATCGGGTCGCTGCTCGGCGGGCTCACCGGTGGCTGGATCCACCGGATCTACCGGCAGGGCGTGGCGATCGTCGCGGCGATCCTGGTGTGGGGCCTGTCGATGGCGTTGTTCGGGACGACGTCGGTGCTCTGGCTCGCGGTGTTGTACCTGGCCATCGGTGGCTGGTCGGACCTGGTGAGCGCGGTCTACCGGTCGACGATCCTGCAGGTCAGGGCGACCGACGAGATGCGCGGCCGGATCCAGGGCGTGTTCACCGTGGTGGTCGCCGGCGGACCCCGGGTGGCCGACCTGGTGCACGGGGTGGTCGCGGACGCCACGTCGACGGCCTTCGCGGTGACCGCGGGCGGGATCGCCACGATGGTGCTGACCGTCGTCGCCGCGCTGCTGGGCCGTTCCCTGTGGAGATACGACTCCCGCGTCCGGGACCCGGCCGGGTCCGGACCCGGGACCTGACCGACCGACGCCGGGTGTCGCCGCCGGCACCCGCACGGTGCAGTATGTCCCGATGACCAGTCCCCGCCCCGCCTCCGGCCGGCAGTTCGAGATCCGCCGCGGCGCCGCGGTTGCCAGGGTCGGCCAGGTCGCGGCCGTGCTCCGGGAGTTCAGCGTGGCCGGCGCGCACTTCACCGAAACCTGGGACGACGCCTGGGTTCCGCCGATGGGCTGCGGCATGATCTTGGCTCCGTGGCCGAATCGGATCGCCGACGGGGTGTGGCTGCTGGACGGCAAGAAGCAGCAGTTGGACATCACCGACGTCGGCCACGGCCACGCGATTCACGGGTTGCTGCGGAACACCGCCTACGACCCGGTGGACGAGCAGGACGCGGCGGTGACCCTGGCGGCCACCATCTATCCGCAGCACGGCTATCCGTTCACCGTGGACACCACCGTCACCTTCGAACTCACCGACGACGGCCTGACGGTGACCCACCGGCTGACCAACGTCGGCACCGACGCGGCTCCGTTCGGGGTCGGCGCACATCCGTACCTGCGAGTCGGCGAGCACCCGGTCGGCGACCTGGTGATCACCCTGTCCGGCCGGGAGTATGCCCGGACCGACGCGCGGCTGATCCCCGAGTCCATCGATCCGGTGGACGGCACGCCGGTCGACCTGCGCGGCGGGGTGGTGTTGAGCGGATTGGCCGCGGACGTTGCGCTGACCGGGTTCGACGTCGTCGACGGGCGGGTCGAACATCGGCTGGACGCGCCGGACGGCACCGGTCTGCGGGTGTGGGCCGACGAGGCCTTCGGCTGGGCGCAGGTGTACAGCCCGCCGAACTTCCCCGGACCCGGAAAACCGGACCAGCGCAAGGCCATTGCCATCGAGCCGATGACCTGCGCGGTCAATGCCTTCAACACCGGGGTGGGCCTGCGCTGGCTCGAGCCGGGCGAAACCTGGAGCGGCTCCTGGGGTTTGCGGCCGGTGGGGTTCTGATTCAACTAGCCGCGCGGGCGAGATTCCCAGCGCCGCAACGTCTCTGACCGTTCAGCGGCGTGGTCGACGATCGGCCCGGGATAGCCCTCGGGCATGTCGCGCCAACTCCCAGGGCCGGTGCACCTTCTTGCCCGGGACGCCGCGCAGCTCAGGAACGTAGCGCCGGACGTAGTCGCCGTGCGGGGTCGAACTTCTCGCCCTGGGTGATCGGGTTGAACACCCGGAAGAACGGTGACGCCTGCGCCCCGGACCCGGCCACCCACTGCCAGCCGTGATTGTTGGACGCGTAGTCGCCGTCGACCAGATGCTCCAGGAAATGCGCGGCGCCCTGCTGCCACGTCAGGTGCAGATCCTTGATCAGGAATGACGCCACGCCCATCCGGACCCGGTTGTGCATCCAGCCCTCGGCCAGCAGCTGCCGCATCCCGGCGTCGATGTAGGGGTAGCCCGTCTTCCCGGCCTTCCAGGCGGCCAGCCGTTCGTCGGCCTGCCGTCCGTCGTCCCAGGGCATGCGTTCGATCACCGGGTCGACCGACGTCCAGATCGAATCCGGCCGGTGGAAGACCAGGTCGGCGTAGAACTCCCGCCAGGCCAGCTCGCGCCGATAGGAGGCGGCACCGGCGGAGCGGTGCTTCGGCCAGATCGGCCAGCAGCGTCCGCGGGTGCACCGACCCCCACTTCAGGTACGGCGACATCCGGCTGGTGCCGGCGTGATCGGGCCGGTCGCGATCATCGTCATACCCGTTGACGGTGCCGGTCACGAACTCCCGCCACCGCCGCAGGGCCGCCGCCTCGCCCGGTTCGGGGAGCCGCATGCCCTCGGGGACTGCTCGACCCAGTTCAGCCGGGTCGTGCCGCTTCGCGGTCTCGACGTCCCGCGGGTCGATCCAGCTGACGCCGCCACCGGATCCGGCCGGCTGCGCGCCAGCCATGCTCGGACCAGCCGCGGAAGTAGGGCGTGAAGACCGCGTAGCCGGTGCCGTCGGGCTTGCGCACCCGGCCGGGCGCCACCGCGTACGGCGACCCGGTCGTCACCCACTCGATCGACTTGTCCCGGAGCGCCTTCGCGACGCGTTCGTCGCGTCGCCGGCCGTAGGGCCCGTAGTCCGCCGACGCGTGCACGGCCCTCGCGCCGATCTCCTGCGCCAGCCGGGGGATGACGCCGGCCGGCCGGCCATGCAGCACCAGCAGCCGGCCGTCCATCGACTCCGACAGGGCCGCCAGGCGTGCCGGCCAGGAACGCCCGCCGCGGTGCACCCGAAACGTCCAGCACGGCGTCGTCGGCGACGAACACCCCGAGCACGTCCGCATGGTCGGCCGCGGCGGCGAGCAGCGCCGGGTGGTCGTCGAGCCGGAGATCGCGGCGGAACCACAACAGGGTGCGGGTCGTCATGCCCCGATCATGCCCACCGCGGCAGATGCTTGAACCGCTCGGCGTTGGGTCAGCGCTGCTCGAGCTGCAGGTAGTCCCGCTCGGTGTAGCCGGTGTAGACCTGCCGCGGCCGGCCGATCTTGGTCGCCGGGTCGTTGATCATTTCCCGCCACTGGGCGATCCAGCCGGGCAGCCGGCCGAGCGCGAACAGCACGGTGAACATCCGGGTCGGGAAGCCCATCGCCTTGTAGATCAGCCCGGTGTAGAAGTCCACGTTCGGGTACAGCTTGCGGGAGATGAAGTAGTCGTCGGACAGCGCGACCGCCTCCAGTTGCTTGGCCAGGTCCAGCAGTTCGTCGTTCGCGCCGAGGTCGGCGAGCACCTCGTCCGCGGTGGCCTTGACCAGCGCGGCGCGCGGGTCGTAGTTCTTGTAGACCCGGTGCCCGAAGCCCATCAGCTTGACGCCGGGCTCCTTGTTCTTGACCCGCTTGACGAAGTTGTCCACCCCGTCGCCGTCCTTGCGCATCTTCTCCAGCATCTCCAGCACGGCCTGGTTGGCGCCGCCGTGCAGCGGCCCGAACAGGGCGTTGATGCCGGCCGAGACGGACGCGAACAGGTTGGCGTTGGAGGATCCGACCAGCCGGACCGTCGACGTCGAGCAGTTCTGCTCGTGATCGGCGTGCAGGATCAGCAACTGGTCGAGGGCCTTGGCGAGCTTCGGGTTGACCTCGTAGGGCTCGGCCGGGAAGCCGAACGACATCCGCAGGAAGTTCTCCACCAGACCGAGCGAGTTGTCCGGGTAGAGCAGCGGCTGCCCGACGGACTTCTTGTAGGCGTAGGCGGCGATGGTCGGCAGCTTGGCCAGCAGCCGGATGGTGGACAGCTCCACCTGCTGCGGATTGAACGGGTCGAGCGCGTCCTGATAGAAGGTCGACAGTGCGCTGACGGCGCTGGACAGCACCGGCATCGGGTGCGCGTCGCGCGGGAAGCCGTCGAAGAACCGCTTCAGGTCCTCGTGCAGCATGGTGTGCCGGCTGATTCGGCTGGTGAACGCGTCGAGTTCGGACGCGCTCGGCAGTTCGCCGTGGATCAGCAGGTAGCTCGTCTCCAGGAACGTGGAGTTCTGCGCCAGCTGCTCGATCGGGTAGCCGCGGTACCGCAGGATCCCGACGTCGCCGTCGATGTAGGTGATCGCCGACGTGGTCGACCCGGTGTTGGTGAACCCGGGGTCGAGGGTGATGACGCCGATCGTGGTCAGCAGCTTGGAGATCTCGATCCCCGACGAACCCTCGGTGGCCGGGATGACCTTCAGTTCCAGCTGCTTGTCGCCGTACTCCAGCGACGCCGTCGCCGGGGCGTCGACCGTCGCCTCGACCGGCGGTGTGAACGTGACCGCAGCGGTCTGCTCGGCGACGCTACTGGGGCACAGTTGGCAGCTATCGGCCGCATCGGCGGTTTGGGTGACCTCGGGCATACGGGTTCTCGCCTCTCGTTCGTGTCGTGACTGACTTCGACCTCGCCCGGCGAGGGGTCCGCGCGAGCGCGCTGCCAGTTGACGCCTTCTCCAGTCACGAGGTTACTGGCCCGAAGGGGGCCTCTCCGATCCGCGGGATGGTCGATGACCACGCTCGAAAGCCCGGGGCCCACGTGTCGCTCGAGCCAAGCGGAGAGGGGTAACCGCGCAGTAACCTCGGTGTGACACGCGGAACACTTCCGGCCCATCAGGTGCGCTTCCGCCGGTCCAATGTGACGCTCCGCACTCCGGGATGCGGGCGTCAGACCGCTGACAGAGCAACCTGGACGGCACCGACATGAGCCTGACCCTGGCAGCAATCCTGGCCGAATCCGCGACCCGTTACCCCGATCGGGATGCGGTGGTGATCGGGCCGCAGCGCACCTCCTACGCCACCCTGTGGGAGCAGACGCGCCGCTACGCGACCGTGCTGCGCGAGGCCGGGGTCGGCCCGGGCGACCGGGTCGCGCTGCTGATGCCGAACGTGCCGGACTTCCCGCGGGTCTACTACGCCATCCTGTCGCTGGGCGCCGTCGTGGTGCCGGTGCACGCCCTGTTGGTGGCGCGCGAGATCGGCTTCGTGCTGACCGACTCCAGGGCGAAGGTGCTGGTCGCGGGCGGGCCGCTGCTGGCCCAGGGTGCGCCGGCCGCGCAGCAGGCGGGGGTCGCCCTGCTGGCCGTGATGGGCGGCGAGGGCGTTGACCGGCTGGACCTGCTGGCCGCCGACGCCGAGCCGATCGTCACCTACGTCGAACGCCAACCCGACGACGAGGCCGTCATCCTCTACACCTCGGGCACCACCGGCAGCCCCAAGGGTGCCGTGCTGACCCAGCTGAACATGACGATGAACGCGATCATCTCGGCCAACTCGGTGATCTTCCTGACCAGCGATGACGTCATCCTGGGTTGCCTGCCGCTGTTCCATTCCTTCGGCCAGACCTGTGCGATGAACGCCGGCTTCTTCGCCGGATCGACCCTGGTGCTGCTGCCCAGGTTCGACGGCGCCGCCGCGCTGGAGCTGATCATCAGCGAGAACGTCAACGTCTTCATGGGGGTGCCGACCATGTACATCGGGCTGCTGGCCGCCGCCCGCACGGACGAGCGCCGGCCGGTGCTGCGGATCGCGGTGTCCGGCGGCGCGAGCCTGCCGGTCGCCGTCATCGACAAGTTCGCGGAGGTCTTCGGCGCGGACATCTACGAGGGATACGGCCTGAGCGAGACCTCGCCGGTCGCGACGTTCAATCAGCCGGTCTTCGGCCGCAAACCCGGGACGGTGGGCCGGGCGATCTGGGGCACCGACGCGGAGATCGCGGCCCCCGAGATCGAGGACCGGATCGAACTGCTGCCGCAGGGTGAGATCGGCGAGGTGGTGCTGCGAGGGCACAACATCTTCGCCGGCTACCTGAACAACCCCGAAGCCACCGCCGCCGCCCTGGTGGACGGCTGGTTCCGCAGCGGCGACCTCGGGTCCAAGGACGAGGACGGGTTCCTGTCGATCGTCGACCGGAAGAAGGACCTGATCATCCGCGGCGGCTTCAACGTCTACCCCCGCGAGGTCGAGGAGGTGCTGGCCGGCCATCCCGGTGTTGCCCAGGTCGCGGTGGTCGGCATGGCCGACGCGGAACACGGCGAGGAGATCTGCGCGGTCGTGGTTCGCTCGCCCGAGGGTGGTGACCTCGACGAGGCGACGCTGATCGGCTGGTCGCAGGAGCGGCTGGGCCGGCACAAGTACCCGCGCCGGGTCGAGTTCTTCGAGGCACTCCCGCTCGGGCCGAGCGGCAAGATCCTCAAGCGGGAGATCGTCAAGGATCTGTAGACCTTGGAGTTGTAGGCGCATCGCCACAACGCTGACCCGCGTGGCCACAACGGCCCCGCGCGTGGCCACAACAGCCCCCAGGTCGCCACCACCGCGGGTGCGACGTCACAACGTTGGGGCGGTTGTGGCGTCCCCACGGCGGGTGTGGCGACGGCTCTCTCCGAGTGGGTCGCCGCACCGCCGGCGCCCATTCGACCTTTGGGGTGAATCACCCGTGACACCAGCCGGATCTGCCGGGGCCGGGTGCACCCCCGTGGCACCCTGAGGCCGGGCGTCACCACTGAGCAGCGGTAAGCACCCGTCGGACCCACTCCGACGATCACAGTCGGACCTACTCCGACGATCACAGCGAATCGAGGAATGCATGCGAGGCCGCTACCTCGTCATTGGGCTGGTCGTTGTCCTGGCCGCGGTCACCGGCGTGCTGATCTACCAGGGCAATCAGACGCAGACGACGGGTTCCGCATCGGTGGTGGTGACCCAGACGGTCACGGGCGCGGACACCACGACATCGGATCCCTACGGCCGGGACAACGCGGGCGCGACCGAAACCACCGCGGTCGCGACCGGCGACCGCCCGCCGACGAACGTTCCGATGACCAAGCTCGCGCCCGGCGACAAGGCGCCGCAATTCATCATCTTCTCGTTCGACGGCGCCGGCTCGCACGAGCGCTGGAACGAGTTCATGGCGGCAGCGGACCAGACCAACTCGCGTTTCACCGGCTTCCTGTCCGGCATCTACCTGCTCGGCGATGCGGCCAAGGACGCCGGCGCCTACACCGGTCCGGGCCATGCAACCGGGAAGTCGTCGATCGGTTACGGCGGTCCCGAGTCGGAGATCGTCACCGAGGTCAACGACCTGAACCTGGCCTACTCCAAGGGCCATGAGATCGGCACCCACTACAACGGGCACTTCTGCGACGACAACCTGCCCGGTGGCAACCAGTGGAACACCGACGACTGGAACAACGAGCTGGATCAGTTCTTCAAGTTCGTCACCGACTGGAAGACGCTGAACGGCTACACCGACGCCCCCGATCTCAAGGTGCCGGTCGACTCCATCAAGGGTGGGCGCACGCCGTGCCTGACCGGCTCGCTGCCGGTGCTGACGCCGGCGTGGAAGGCGCACAACATGACCTACGACTCGTCGATGCCGGCGCCGCGGAACGGTATCTTCTGGCCGGAGAAGGTCGACGGGATCTGGGAGTTCTACATGCCCCAGGTCTACTCGCCGGGCTTCGACAGCATGACGACGGCGATGGACTACAACTTCTGGGCGAAGTTCAACAATGCCAAGGAGGAGCCGGACACCGCGCCCGAGCTGCGTGACATCGTGAAGAAGACCTACGACTTCATGTGGGACCAGGCCTACAACGGCAACCGGGCGCCGATCCTGATCGCCAACCACTTCAACAAATGGAACGGCGATTCGTTCAACCCGGTGGCCATGGATTTCATGAAGGAGAAGTGCGGCCAGCCCGATACCTACTGCGCGACCTACCAGGACGTCATCGCGTGGATGGAATTGCAGGATCCCGACGTTCTCGCGGCCCTGCAGGCGCAGGCGCCGGTGGCCGCGAAGGCCCCGTAGCCGCAGCCGGAACGGCCCCCGAAAGGTGCCTCGGGGGCCGTTCCGCGCGGTTGCAACTCAGCTCGCGGCCTCGGCCCGGTCGGCGTTGGCGTTGATCGCGTCCCGCAGCCAGACGGCGAGGCCGGGCGCGACGTCGTTGTACGTCTTGGCGAAACGCTCGTCCGCGACGTACATCTCGGCCAGCCCACGGTGCATCGGGTAGGGGCAGTCGTAGAACGTCTGGATCGCCTGGTGATGCTCCTCGGCCAGGTCCATCGCCTCGACGCTGTCCGGGGCGGCACCCCCGGTCATCGCGGCCGCCAACCGGCGGTTCAGGTCGTCGCCGGCCTGCTTGATCTCGATCCATTGCTCCTTGCTGAACTTCGCCGTGCGGGCCTGCGACTGTGCCCAGGCATCCGTGTTGCCCCACCGCTGCTTCGGCCTCGGTCTCGTAGTCCTCGCTGTAGTTCGGTCCGAAGATCTCGAACTTCTCCTCGGGGGTCAGTTGCAATCCCCATGGTGTACGCCTCCAATTCCTTCTCGACGGATGTGATCATCGCGGTCAGCCGGGAGATCCGGTTCCGCAGCAGCTCCCGCTGCCGGCGGAGGTGGGCGCCGGTATTGGCGCCCGGATCGCTCAGAATGGTCGCGATGTCGTCCAGGGAAAAGCCGAGTTCGCGGTAGAACAGGATGTGCTGCAGCCGTTGCAGGTCGTCATCGGAGTACCGGCGGTAACCGGCCCCGCTGCGATCCTGCGGCTCCAACAGCCCGATCTGGCCGTAGTGGTGCAACGTCCGGACCGTCACACCTGCCAGGTCGGCGACCTGGCCGACCGAGTAACTCATGCTCTGCTCCCTGGCTGGATGCCCTGGCCGGTTGGCCGGACACATCGAGAATGCAGCCTGACGTTACGTCAGGGTCAACCGGTATTCCCGAGAAATTTTGCCCGGCAGCCATCCACACGACGCCGGCCGGCCCACCCCGAAGGGTGAGCCGGCCGGTTCGCAGGGCGCAGGGTCAGGAGCCGGTCGATGACGTCAGGTCGTAGACCGTCGTGCCGCCGACGGTGGTGGCGGTGAAGTTGGCCTCCACCCATGCCTGGATCTCCGATCCGGAGCCGGTCGACCCGCCGCGGCCACCACCCCCGAATCCACCGAAGCCGCCGCCACCCGTGCCGCCGGCGATGAAGTAGCTGATGTCGCCGGCAGCCACGTAGGCCTGGAACTGCGCGAGGGTCGGCGACGGGTCGCTCCCGGTGAAGCCGCCGATGCCCATCACGGCGGTGTCCGTGGCCAGGATGTAGCCTGCCGCGCTCTGCGCGCTGGTGACCGCCGCCGACCACCTGGTGGTGGTCGCGTTCAGCAGGGCCACCAGTTCGCTGTTCACCGTGGTTGCGCCGCCGGGTGCGCCGCCGCCGAACCCGCCCGCCGCCGCGCCGGTCGGTAACTCGCCGCTCTCCAACGCCTCGGCGATGTCGGCCGGGATCTGCCCGCTCTCGATCGCTTCGGCGAGGTCGTCCGGCAGGGCGCCCTGCGCTGTGGTGCCGCCGGTTGCCGCGCGGGAGCCGTCCCGACGACCGCCGAACCCGCCCGCGCCGCCGAACCCGCCGGCGCCGCCGAACCCGCCGGCCCCGCCGATCGCAGAACCGGAGGGGCCGGACGTCGGGATGGACCCGGTGTGCGGGGTGGCCGCGGTGGCGACCGTGAAGGCGGCCGTCCCGGACAGCGCGGTCAGGCTGCCGACCAACAGCCCGATGATCGCGAGCCGGCGCAACCGGGCGACCGACATCACCAGCAGCACGGCGCCGACGAGGGACCCGATCAGCACCACCCAGCGGAGCCACGGCAGCCAGGTCGCGTCGCGGCCGAGCAGCACGAACGACCAGACTCCGGTCGCCGCGATCATCAGCGCCAGCACCGTGCGCACCACGATGTTCTGCCGGCCCCGCCACAGCTCGCGCCCGCTGATCGCCACCAGGGCGGCGATCGACGGGGCCAGTGCGATCGCGTAGTACGGGTGGATGGTGCCCTCCATGAAGGAGAAGACCAGGCCCGTGACGAGCATCGACCCGCCCCACAGCAGCAGGGCGGCCCGGATCTTGTCGGTCCGGGGGAGCCTGCGGGTGAACCACAGGCCGGCCACCAGACCGATCAGCGCGGCCGGGATCAACCAGGAGATCTCCGTGCCGAACGAGGAGCCGAACATCCGTCCGATCCCGGTGGAGCCGCCGAAGCCGCCGCCGCCGCCGCCGCAGGGCCGGCGCCGCCCGGTGCACCACCACCGCCGTTGCCGGAGCCGCCGAAGATCCGGCTCAGGCCGTTGTAGCCGATGGCCAACTCCCACAACGAGTTGGTCTGGCTGCCGCCGATGTACGGCCGGGAGTCCGCCGGCCAGAGCGCGACCAGCAGCACGTACCAGCCGCCGGACACCACCACCGCGGCGCCGGCGGCGAGCAGATGCCAGATCCTGGTCCACAAACCCGACCGACCGGCCACCAGATAGGCCAGCGCGAAGGCCGGCAGCAGCAGCAGGCCCTGCATCATCTTGGTCAGGAAGGCGAAACCGACCGCGATGCCCGCGAACAGCAGCCAGCGCAAGCGCCGTCCGGCCGACCGGGGTTTCTATGGCCCGCACCACGAAATAGCTGGCCAGGGTGAGCAGCAGCACCAGCAACGCGTCCGGGTTGTTGAACCGGAACATCAGCGCGGCGACGGGGGTGATCGCCAGCAGACCGCCGGCGACGAGGCCGGCCGCCGGGCCGGACCAGCGCTTCACCGCGGCATACAGGGTGGCGACGGTGCCGACACCCATCAGCGCCTGCGGGGCCAGCATGGCGAACGAGGAGAACCCGAAGATCCGGGTGGATGCCACCATCACCCACATCGATGCGGGCGGCTTGTCGACCGTGATGGAGTTGCCGGAATCCAGCGACCCGAACAGCCAGGCCTTCCAGGACTCGGTCCCGGCCTTCACCGCGGCCGCGTAGTAGTCGTTGGCGTAGCCGGACGCGGAGAGGTTCCACAGGTACAGGACGGCGGTCGCGGCGAGCAGCGCCCACAGCGCCGGCCGGGCCCAGCGTGGATCGCCCTCCGGCCCGAGGACCAGCCGGCCCCACCGGCCCCGCGGGGTGGAACCGTCACCCGGTCCGGTCCTGGGCGGCGGCGACGCGGGTGGCGCGTCGGCCGTCACCGGGTGCAGCGTTGGGTGCGGCGCGGTGGACGACTGATTGGTCAGCAGTTCGGTCATGGTGACGTTTCCTTCGATCGCGGGTGCGATGGTTTGTCGGATGTGGGCGGTGAGTTGGTCGGCAACGAACTGGCCCGGATCGGCCAGCCGGCCGCGGTCATGCGGCGGCCGGCCGGTCTCGGAAGACCCAGCCGCGGAGCAGCAGGAACCGGACCGCGGTGGCCACCAGGTTCGCCCCGACCAACACCGTGATCTCCACCAGGTTGCTCGGCTCCGGATTCGACAGATGAAGCAGCGCAAGGGATCCGCTGGTGATCGCCAGCCCCAGCAGGAAAATCCCGAAGCCCTGGAACTGGTGCCGCGCGGCGCCGGTTCGGCCGCGGATACCGAACGTCAACCGGCGATTCGCCGCGGTGTTGCCCACCGCGGTCAACGCCAGCGCCAGGAAATTCGCCAGCTGGGCGCCCGCCACGGTGTGCAGCACCACGAACAGCAGCAGGTAGACCAGGGTGCTCACGATGCCGATCGCGGCGAACCGGACCAGCTGCCGGGTCATCCCGGCCGGCACGCCGGGTGTCGCCGGTTCGAGCGGCGCACGGCCCAGTTGCCGGCGCACCTCGGCGAGCGGCAGCGCCCCGCTGGCCAGCGCCCGACCGACCCGTGCGACGCCTTGTAGGTCGTCCTTGGCGGTGCTGATGATGTCGACCCTGGAATCGGGGTCGTCGACCCAGTCCACCGGGACCTCGTGAATGCGCAGCCCGGAGCGCTCGGCGAGGATCAGCAGTTCGGTGTCGAAGAACCACCCGTTGTCCTGCACGAGCGGCAACAGTTGCTGCGCCACGTCGGCCCGGATTGCCTTGAACCCGCATTGCGCGTCCGAGAAATGCGCCGCGAGCGCGCCACGCAGGATCAGGTTGTAGCTGCGGGAGATGAACTCCCGCTTCGGTCCCCGGATCACCCGAGATCCCGCGGTGCAGCCGGGTTCCGATCGCGATGTCGGAATGACCGGAGATCAACGGCGCGACCAGCGGCAACAGCGCGTCCAGGTCCGTGGAAAGGTCCACGTCCATGTACGCCAGCACGGCGGCGTCGGATGCCGACCAGACGGACTTGAGCGCCCGGCCACGGCCCTTCTCCGGCAGATGGACGGCGCGGACGTCGGGGAAGTCGAAGGCCAGCTTGTCGGCGATCGCCGCCGTGTCATCGGTGGATGCGTTGTCCGCGATGGTGATCCGGAAGCTCAGCGGCACACTGCGGCGCAGATACTCGTGCAGCCGGGTGACCGCCGGGCGCAGGTCGTTTTCCTCGTTGTAGACGGGAATGACGACGTCCAGCGCGAGTGCGGTGGTGCGTATGGGCCGGACGTGCGCCGGCCGGGAAGGCGTCATGGGTGTCACCGGGGAGGGTGTGCGCGCTCATGATGATCACGTTGCGGCACCGGCCTGTGCCCGGACACGGCCCTTCCTATGTTCTGCCTGTGCTGACCCGCCACGCCGGCGCGGCCGACCATCCCCGGGGTTGCGGCCTCGTCAGCAGTCCTTGCGCCAGCAGCCGGCATGACCGACCGGGCGGAACCCGATCGCCTCGTTGACGTTCAGCATGTGCCGGTTCTCCTCGGCGTTGACCGTGGAGACCAGCGACGGAGCCGACCCGCCGGCCTGCAGGGCGCGCAGATTCGCGACCTTGAGCAACATGCCCAGCCGGTGCCCCCGATGCTCGGCGAGCACCAGGGTGTCCAGCTGTTGCGCCGGCCGACTCCTGTCGCTGCGCACGCTCAGTTCGCTGAATCCGGCCAACCTGCCGGTCGGTTCGTGCCGGGCGGCGACCGTCAGGACGGTCCGGCCGTCGGTCGCCATCGCGGCGTCGCGGGTGGCGATCCTGGCCTCGGACCAGGGCTCCTCGTCGATGTCCAGCCCGGCGAACGGTGCGTCGGTGCTCATCCGGGTGCGCAGCACGATCACGTCGGGAATCCACTCCGCCGGCGTGCCACCGGTCCACGTCACCAGGGAGTACTGCCCACGAACTGCCTCGAGCAGTTGATCGTGATTCTCGGTCAGCACCGTCGTGGGCACCGGCAGGTCGAGGAGGCTGATCCGCTCGATCTGCTCCAGCCGATAGCCGCGGTGGGTCAGGAAACGCACGCCGGGGTCCTGCGCCGGTAGGTCGCCGTATCCCGTCGGGGACTGCACACGATCACCGCCGGCCGCCGGCGGGTGGGTCGCCTCCGCCTGCAGCACGGGTCGACCCGATTCCATCGCCAGCCCCTCGACCCGGTCGAAGAGGGCGGTGCCGATGCCCTGGTGGCGGAACTCCTCGAGCACCTCCGCGATGACCCAGGACGACATGGTCCCCTCCGCGATCGACCACTGCAGGATGGCCCGACCGACCTGGCGTCCGTCCACCCGAGCCACGAAAATCCTGCCGGGCTCGAACTCCTGAGCCTGGTAGACGGGGAGCAATTCGGCCGGTGTGTGGGCCAACGCGTCGCTGCCGAGCAATCTGGTCTCGATGGCGTTGCGCACGCCGACCATCTCGATGAAATCAGCGGCGGCGGGGCCGTCCAGGGTCGCGGGGATCGGAAGTTCCTCGATGAGCAGCGTGTTTGCCAACACGGGAATGACTCCTGATCGGACGCAGGACACGGGCGGGCCACCCCATTCCAGCCGACATCGGGTTGTGCGGCAACAGGTTTACCGACGACCCGGACGCAGTCAATGCCCGCGATGGTTCAGGCGCGGCGACCGCGGGCCGAACCGGGGCTTGCGGAAACCGCTGCATTCGATCAGCCGGACCACCCGGTGCCGGTGCCCGCGCCACGGCTCGAGCAGTTCCAGCATGCCGTCGTCGTCGACGGGCTTTCCGATCAGCGCCCAGCCGACGACGGCGGCGAGGTGGAAGTCACCGACGCTGACGGTGTCCGGGTCGCCGTGCGCGCGTTGCACGGTTTCGGCCGCGGTCCAGACCCCGATACCGGGCACCGTCCGAAGTGCTGAGGTGACCGCAGGTCCGCCGCGTCCGGTGTCCACGGTGCGTTGCAGACCGGCGGCCACCCGAGCGGCCGCGCCGACGGTGGCCGCCCGTCCCGGGTCGACGCCGGCGCGGTGCCATTCCCAGGACGGGATGCGGCCCCAGTCGCGGGCGGACGGGCAGACCCGCATTCCGGTCGGGGCGGGGCCAGGTGCCGGCAACCCGAATCGGGTGACCAGTTCCCGCCACGACCGCCAGGCGTCCAGGCCGACCACCCGCTGCTCCAGCACGGCCGGTGCCAGCGACTCGAAAACCAAGGTGGTTCGGGGAATGCGAAGCCCCGGCACGGCCCGTCGGGTGCGCTCCAACAGCGGGTGCAGGGAGCTGTCCAGGTCGGACCAGTCGTCGTCGGCGCCCAGCAGTTCGGGCACCTGCCCGACGGCCCATTCGGCGCCGCTGCCCCAGGCCGTCGACCGGATCCTGCCACCGGGTTCGACGGCCAGGTGCAGGGTCGCCGGCCCGGCAGGCGTCAACGATGTCCGCCAGATTCCGCTGTCGTCGATCCGCAGGGTGGGATCCTGACCGCCCCGACGCAATGGCATCAGCGTGCGCTGCGGGTTCACCGTGTGCCCGGGGGTCCAGTTGCTGCTGACCGGACCCACCGTTGCGTCCCACTGGTCGACGTCGGTCACCGGACCACTGTGCCATCCGGTCCAGCCTGAGGGTCGGCAGGGACGGGCTGGGACCACCGGACAGCAGGGTCACCGACGAAGGTCGGAGATCCTCTCCGCCGCGATGCTGGGCTCCACCAAGATGCTCGCGTCGTAGACACACACGAACTGGTCGGCGCCCACCGTGGAAATGAACGCAATGCAACCGTTGGTTTCGATTCCCATTGTTTCCCGGCGAGAATCTTCAATCAGCACTTCGCAGTGCCGCGGTTCGGCGGCCCTGACGTCCGCCTCGGTTTGCGCGACGAGTCCCTTTCGAGAGGTGGTCGCGACCAGAGACGGTCGATTGGCGAGAAACTCAATGAGGGTGCTGGCGAGATGATAGGTCATCCGGATCCGTGGCGGGCTGCTGGTCTGCGGCATGGTGCGCACCAGGGCAACAGAGAGGCCCTCAGTGCGGTAGGAAACATCGATATAGGACAGGGCTCCGTCGATTCCCCCGCCACTCACCGACGGCGACGAGTTCACCGGGCCGTGCGCAAGCGCCGCCACCGGACCGTCAAACCCATTGAGCAGCCGTTGGAATGTCCGTCTATCGCGCGGGCCGCCTGCGCGTGATTCCCACATCACCACCGATTCTCCCCCGCTCGAGCATGCGGTTGCGACCAGCTCCGGCTGGGCGGTCCAGCGACGGGCAGTCGATGTTGATCCGTGATACGCCCGAGGCGCGACGAGCGCAATGCGATTTTCTTGCCCGCGCGAATGCTCCAGCGGCGGTGAAACGGCACAGCTTCCGCCGCCCGTGCGCACAGCAGGTGGACAGCACCGCCGGGCACGCTGAGCCGTGGAAGTCACGGAATATCAAGGAGAAGAAATGGCTGAGTACATCCCATCTGAATCACCGGACGGCGTGAATCAGGATTCCGGTAATCTGCATGGGCAGCCCAACCCAGCGAGTTCCGCGGAGGGTTACCAAGCACAGCAGGGCTATCAACCACCGCAGGGTTATCAACCACCGGCGGGTTATCAGGTACCGCAGGGATATTCGGCACCGCAGGGATATCAACCACCGGGTGGTGACGAGCCTCCGCAGGGCACGGGCCGCGGCGAGCCGGCGTGGGGCGCGGCACCCACCGCACCGTGGCCTCCCGGGCAGGGGCCTGCTCCCGGGCCGGGGGCCGCGGGACCCGCGCCCAAGGCCAAGATGGCGCCGTGGAAGAAGGTCGCCGGCGGGGTGGCGCTGGCGGCCGTGGTCGCCGTCGGCGGGGTTGCCGCCGTGACGGCCGCGAATGCCAGCGACAGCGGCTCGACCCAGACCGCGACGGGTGGGGCCAGTGGCTACCCCGGATTCGGACCGGGCGGTCAGGCGGGCGATGGGACCGCGGCCGGCGGATCCGGTACCGGCATGCCCGGCGGGTTCGGCGGACGCGGCGGCGCGATGGCCCTGGCCGAGGCGTTGCACGGCGAGTTCGTCGTCGAAACACAAGACGGCGGAACCCAGACCGAGCGGTTGCAGACCGGGGCCGTCACGGCGGTCGCCGCCGGGTCGCTGTCGGTCACCAGCACCGATGGGTTCGCCGTCACCTACACCGTCGGGTCCGACGTCGACGTGTCCGGGATCGCGGCCGGTGACACCGTGCGGGTGATCGCCACGGTCGACGGCGACACCGTGACCGCGACCTCCGTGCAGTCGGCGACCGGCGACATGGCGGGGCAGGTGCCGGGCGGTGGCGCACTGCCGGGGGGCGCCGCGCCGACCGCGGCACCGCAAACCTCCTGACCCGAAGGGGTTCTGACGACGATGGGCCCCCGGTCAGCCGGCCGGGGGCCTTGCCATGTGCCGGAGCCGTCACCAGACCCCGCACGGCTCGTGCAATCTCAGGGGAGCTGGAGCGGGGTGGGGGCGGGCTCG
The DNA here is from genome assembly GCA_963695045.1 of uncultured Actinomycetota bacterium. GTDB lineage: Bacteria > Actinomycetota > Actinomycetes > Mycobacteriales > Nakamurellaceae > Nakamurella. Next base: position 398,619 of record CAVOFW010000006.1, on the reverse strand, counting down.
CCAGACAGTACGGCGAGGACGTTCCGCACCGCCAACTCGGCCATCCGGAGCCGAGTCTCGACGGTTGCCGAGCCCAGATGCGGTGCCAGGACGACGTTCTCGCATTCCCGCAGCGGGAGCGGGACCTCGGGTTCGTATTCGTACACGTCAAGTCCGGCACCGGCCAGCCGCCGGGCACGGAGCGCATCGATCAGCGCCGCTTCATCGACGACCGGTCCACGAGCGGTGTTGATCAGGTAGGCGCCTGGTTTCATCGCTGACAGGGCCGCGCTGTCGATCAGGTGGTGCGTCTGCGCGGTCAACGGGCAATGCAGCGAGACGACATCCGAGGTCGCCAGCAGCTCGCCGAGCGGGATGGCAGCCGGGTCGGCATCCGCCGAGCGACGGCCGGTGTGCACAACGCTCATCCCGAAGGCGATCGCCCGGCGGGCGACGGCCTGGCCGATATGACCCATGCCGATGATGCCCAACCGCTTGCCCTGCAACCCGTCTCCGAGCATGAACGACACGTCCCAGGACCAGGCGGCCCCGGACCTGATCAACCGGTCGCCCTCGGCGACGCGCCGGGTGACGGCGAGCAGCAGCGCCATGGTCAGGTCGGCGGTGGCGTCGACCAGGACTCCTGGCGTGTTCGTGGCGATCACAGCGTGGCGGGCGAAGGCAGCGAGGTCCAGGTTGTCGTAGCCAACGGCGGTGTTGGCCACCACTTGGAGGCCGGGACCGGCAGCGTTGAGCACTTCGTCACCGATGGGGTCGGTCAACATGCTGACCACAGCGGCGGCGCCGTTGATCGAGGTAATCAGTTCCGCGGTCGTCAGCGCCCGGTCGTGCGGTGAGATCCACACGTCACCCACCCGGTGCAGCGGCGCGAGCGCCGCCGCGGGTAGCGCCCTGGTCACGACGATCTTCGGGCGAGCCGTCATCTGTTCCTCCCGGTCAGCGGGTGGTGGGGCGAGCCCGGGCCGTTCGATCACCAGGCGCAGGTGACCGTGGGTGGGTGACGCTTATCGTGCCTGACGTACGTTGGCCGGCGCTACCCGCGATACGCGGCGGCGGGGGTGGCCGGCCGGCGTGCCGCGACCGCGGAATGCGGCAGCTGCACGGTGAATGTGGTCTTTCCTGGCCGGCTCTCGACCGAGACGGAACCATGGTGCGCGGCGACGACGGCGGCCACGATGGCGAGCCCGAGACCGGTGGAGCCGGCCGCCCGCGACCGGGAGGAGTCGCCGCGTACGAACCTGTTGAAGATCTCCGGCTGCAGTGCCTGCCGGGATGCCGGGGCCGTTGTCCGTCACCGTGACCACCGACCGTCCGGACTCGGTCCGGAGCCCGCACCACACGGTCGTCCCGGCCGGTGTGTGCGTCCTGGCGTTGGCGAGCAGGTTGGCCAGCACCTGGTGCAACCTGGCCGGATCGCCGATGGTGGTCACCGGCTCCTCCGGCAGATCCAGTTGCCAGCGGTGGCTGGGCCCGGCGACTTGGGCGTCGGACACCGCGTCGACCACCACCAGGGTGAGATCGACATCCTCGGCCGACAGCGGCCGGCCCGAGTCCAGCCTGGCCAGCAACAGCAGATCGTCGACGAGCGTGGTCATTCGCGCCGACTCCGATTCCACCCGGCGCAGGGCATGCGCAACGCCCTCGGTGTCGTCCTCCTCGCGGCGAGCGAGTTCGGCGTACCCGCGGATCGCGGCCAGCGGCGTGCGCAGCTCGTGCGAGGCGTCGGCGACGAACTGCCGCACCCGCATCTCGGAAGCCTGCCGGGCAACCAGCGCCTTGGAGACGTGACCGAGCATCTGGTTCATCGCCGCGCCGACCTGACCGATCTCGGTGCGGGTGTCGGTGTCGCGTTCCGGGACCCGGACGCCGAGGTCGACCTCGCCCCGGTCCAGCGGCAGCGTGCTGACCTGACGTGCCGTTGCGACCACCCGGTCCAGCGGGCGCAGAGAGCGGCGAACAATCCAGAAAACTGCGAAACCCCCTGCCAGCAGGGCGATTCCGGTGACGATCGCCCATGATGACGCCGAGCTGCACGAGTACCGCGCGGGCCGGCCCCAGCGACATGCCGTTGATCAGCACGGCTCCATTACCGAGCTCTGTGGCCGCCGCGCGGTAGTCGCCGACGCCGTCGATCGTGACCGTGCGCGGCCGCCCGTCGGTCGGCAGCGCCACCAGCTGTGCTTCGCGATGACTCCGGTACGGCTGCGCAGGTGATACGAGCCGCTGCCGGCGGCCGTTGGGATCCCCGAAGCGATGACCTCGCCATCGACGACCGATCGCCAACAGGCTGTTGAGGTTCGGCCCAGGACCGAACGGACCGTACGTGTCGCGGCACTCAGCCCGTTGGTGGGGACCTCTTCGCGCAGTCGCTCGGGTCCGCCGCCCTTGGCGAAGCCCTGCTGCTGGGTCACCTCTTTGTCGACCTGTCCGACCAGGTACCGGTTGAGGTAGATCTCGGTCGTCACCGCGACGACGGCACAGACCGCGATGATCAACGCGACGATCCCGATGATCAGCTTGGCGCGCAGGGTCAGCGGGCGCTTGGCCCGCGTCGCCGGTTGGGCCTGACCAAGGTCACCCACTGAGAGGGGTCGGTTCCACGCCGGCTGCCGCTCAGGCGGCGGGCTTGAGGACATAGCCGAAGCCCCTCATGGTATGGATCATCGGTTCCCGGCCGGCGTCGATCTTTTTCCGGAGATAGGAAATGTACAGCTCGACGATGTTGGCCTGTCCGCCGAAATCGTAATTCCACACCCGGTCGAGGATCTGCGCCTTCGACATCACCCGCTTGGGGTTGCGCATCAGGAACCGCAGCAGTTCGAATTCGGTGGCCGTCAGGCTGATCAGGTCGTCGCCCCGCCGCACCTCCCTGGAGTCCTCGTCCAGCACCAGGTCGCCGACGACGATGGTCGCCGAGTCGGTGGTCAACGCCAGGTGCGACCGGCGCAGCAGCGCGCGCAGCCGGAGTACCAGTTCCTCGATGGAGAAGGGCTTGGTCACGTAGTCGTCGCCGCCGGCGGTGAGACCGGCGATCCGGTCGCTGACGTCGTCACGGGCGGTGAGGAACAGCACCGGCATCCGTTCGATGTCAGCGCGCAGCCGGCGCAGCACCTCGAGGCCGTCGATGTCGGGCAGCATCACGTCGAGCACGACGAGGTCGGGCCGGAAATCGCGGGCGGCCGCGATCGCGGACATCCCATCGGGCGCGGTGCGCACCTCCCACCCCTCGTACCGCAGGGCAAGCCCGACCAACTCGGACAGGGTCTGCTCGTCGTCGACGACCAGCACCCGGATGGGACGGCCATCCGGGCCCGCGCAGGGCGGCGCGATCGACAGGTGCTCCGGCGCTGGACAGCGGGCTGATGCTCATAGCCACTGATCCTGGGCGCCACCTGTGTGTCGCGTCTAGGTTGAAGCTGTGCGGTTGCTGTGCACCGGGGATCCGCCGCTCAGGTGGCGTACACCTGGCCGCCGGAGACGGTCACCGGAACCGCGGCCAGTGGTTGCTGTGCGGGACCGTTGATCACGGCGCCGGTCTCCACGTTGAACTTCGATCCGTGGCACGGGCAGGATCCGCTGGCCGGCACGGTGCACTGCATATGCGTGCAGATCGCGGTGTGGCAGACGACCGTGCCGTTCGATGCGGCCAGGATAACCGGTCCGGAAGGCGCATTGACGCTCATCGATCCGGCGGCCGTCACGTCCGCAACGGACGCCGATGACCGTGCCGCTGGGGGCGGCCGCTGACGGCGCCGCGGCCGAGGCGGTCGGATCGGCCGAGGCGGCCGCCGCGGCCGAGCTGGCGGCGGGCGTCGCCGCAGCAGCCGAAGATGCGGCCTTCGATGAGGCGGCGGCGGACGTCGCGGCGGCCGACGTGCTGGAGGCCGTGGTGCTGGGTGAACTGCAGGCGGCGGCTGCGGCGAGTACCGCGGTGCCAGAGGCGGCCAGGACGGTGCGGCGGGGCAGATTGCGAGGCGCAGGGGTCACGGCGGGTGTCCTCCAGGTTGGTTCGGCGGGCGCGGCAGCCCGTCCGTTTCTCATCACTCTTACCTGAAGTTCGTTGCCGGGGTGCAAGAGGTTCGGTGCGGGGGATTGATTTTACGTATTCGTCATCTGGCACGACTTCTGAGAAGTTCCTGTGCGAAAACCTTTAGGTAGCCGTAAGAATCATTTGCGACGGGAGCGAATTACGACAATATGCGTGTTTTCGGACGATATCCGATTGGTCGGGCCGGGTAAATATGGCGCCGCGGTGTGCTACCCGGAGCGCGGGGCGCTCAGAACCTGCAGTCGCCGGCGAGTCACCGCCGTCATGGCAACCCTCAGTGACCAACCGCCCTGCGCTGCTGATTGAGTCGCCGCTGGTTGACTCGCTGCTGGATGAGTCACAGTGTGCCCATGAACAAACTGCTGATTCTCGCCGGTTGCGTTGCCGGCGTCACCGCGAGCGCGGTCACCGGCGCGTTGGCCACCGACCCCGATTCGACGTACTACCGCACTCTGGTCAAGCCGAGTTGGCAACCGCCGCCACCGGTCTACGGAATCGTCTGGACGCCGCTGTACGCCGACATCGCGCTGTCCGCCGGGCACGGCATCTCCACGCTCGTCGCAGCAGGGTCGGGCCCGCGAGCGGCGAAATCTGATCGGGGCGCTGGTCGTCAACCTGGCGCTCAACACCGGCTGGTCGTGGTTGTTCTTCCGCGGCCATCGGCCATGGCTCGCCGCCGCGGAGTGCGCGGTGCTCACGCTCAGCTCGGCCGACCTGGCGCGGCGGGTCGGCGCGGCCGACCGACGGGCCGGGCTCGCGCTCACCCCGTATCCGGCGTGGTGTGCGTTCGCCACCGCGCTGACGGTCGCGATCGCGCGGCGCAATCCGGTGGCGGCGATCACCGCACGACTCGGCGGTCGGTAGCGTGCGCCAGCGGGCAACCAGGCAAGACAATTGCACCCGTTCGAGGACAACTGACCCCGGGTGCCAGGCGGTGCGATCCGGGGTTATCGTGCGGTAACAACGGTCTGACAGTCTTGATCGGGACGGTCATGACCGCACTGTCGACCAGGAGACGCCCGTGCCTCGAGAAGGTGAGCTGCGGGTTCAGACGCGGATCGTGCACGGCCATCGCAGGGCGTTTGTGCTGGTCGGAAAGGGTCCGGCGGTGCTGCTGCTGCACGGACTCGGCTGCGACCACACCACCTGGTCGCCGGTGATCGCAGCGGCTGTCCCGCCGGTTCACGGTCATCGCACCGGACCTGCTGGGACACGGCGCGTCGGACAAGCCGCGCGCGGACTACACGCTCGGCGGCTACGCCAACGGGATGCGCGACCTGCTCGCGGTGTTGGGCATCGATCGGGTGACCGTGGTCGGGCACAGCTTCGGTGGCGGGGTGGCGATGCAGTTCGCGTACCAGTTCCCGCAGCACACCGAGCGGCTGATGCTCGATCGCGCCCGGCGGGATCGGCCGCGAGGTGAATCCGATCCTGCGGGCGCTCACCCTGCCCGGCGCCGGGCCGGTGCTCGCGGTCGTCGGCCGCGCCGCCGGTGTTCGCGGCGGCCCGGTTCCTCGGCGGCTGCGCGCGGGCCGCCCGGCTGCCGTGGACGGCCGATATTCCGGGGGCGCTGTCCGTGCTGGCCGGCAAACATGATGCGCGGGAACGGGATGCCTTCCTGCACGTGCTGCGCGCGGTCGTCGACTGGCGCGGCCAGGTCGTGACGATGACCGATCGCGCCTACCTCGCGCGGCACATGCCGACGTGCGTGATCTGGGGTGATCGGGACACCGTGCTGCCGGTCGGCCAGGCGGAGACCGCCCGGCGCACCATTCCCGGGGTTCGGATCGAGATCGTCAAGGGTGGGGGACATTTCCCGCACGAGGAATTCCCGGACCGTTGTGCCGCCGTGCTCACCGATTTTGTCCGCAACACTCCCGCTTCCGTCGTACGACCCGAGCCGATGGCGGTCACTACTGCGCGCAGGCGCGCAGCCGCGACGGCACTTCGACGACGCCGTCCGGGGTGGTCGCCGACGAGCTGGTCGGATCCGGCTGACCCCAACCCCACCGGTCAGGTGCCGATAGCGGCCCGCCGCCGCCGGCGGACCGGCGGTGAGGCAACGGACGCCCGGGTCCGCAGTGGCATCGGAATCCGGATGATGCCGGCCGGCCGGTCCGGGGTGAGCAACAGTTCGACCGCGCGCCGGCCCAATTCGAAATGCGGGATCGCCACGCTGGTCAGTTGCGGCTGCAGCCAGCTGGCCAGATCGGAATCGTCGAATGACACCACCGAGAAGTCCTGCGGCACAGACAATCCGAGCTCACGTCCGGCCTGGTAGACGCCCATCGCGATGCGGTCGTTCAGACAGATGAACGCGCTGGGGCGGTGCCCGGCCAGCAGATACTCGCGGACCGCAGCGAAGGCGTATTCGGGCCACCACAGCGTGTCGATCGAACCCGCCAGTTCGATGCCCTCCGCTTGCAGTGCCTCCTGCACCCCGGCCAACCGCTCGGCTCCGGCCAGCACGTGCGGCGCCTTCTCGCCGACGATGACGATCTGATCGCGATGTCCGTGGTCGAGCAATTCGCGGACCGCGGTCTTGCCCGCCTCCCGCTCGTCGGGGATCACCGAGGGGATCGCCTTGCCGCGGGCCAGGCAGTTCAGCAACACCAGCGGTTGTTCGCGCAGAGTCTTGGAGACTCTGACCTGCTGGGTGTACATCGCGGCGTACACGAAGCCGCCGACGCCGCGATCGAGCATGCTCTGCACGAGTCGCTTTTCGACCTCGGGGTCGCCCTCGGTCTCCCCGATGAACATCAGGTGATCGTGCAGCAGCGCGGTCGACATGCTGCCCCGGACGAGCTCGCCGGCGAACACCTCGGTGGCGATGACGTCGGACACCAGGCCGATCGTCTGGGAGAGGTTGGTTCGCAGGCTCCTGGCCAGCAGGCTCGGTCGGTAGTTCAACTCCCGTGCGGCCTTGCGTACCCGTTGCTCGGCGTCGCTGGAGATCCGCATGTCCCGGCGTCCGGTCATCACAAACGACGCCGTCGTTCGTGATACCCCGGCCCGTTGGGCGACGTCCATCAACGTGACTCTGGGCGTGGTCACCCGATGAGCCTCGTCATGTCACCCTCCGCCGGCGGCCGTTGGATTCAAGATCGACATGATCTCACCTGTGCCAGCAGGTCACAATCTGATCAAGTGCGCAGGCTCAAATCTAGCCGAGCCACCGGGCGGGCCGACACCACCAGAAGCGCACTGAAACCAACCCGCTTCCTTCGTCGGGTCCGACTGTCGATGGGCGGCCCTCCTTCGTCGGATCCGACGGTCGATGGGCGGCCCTCCTTCGTCGGGTCCGACTGTCGATGGGCGGCCCTCCTTCGTCGGATCCGACTAAGGACCAAGGACGAGATCCTCGCCGGCGTTCGTGAGGTACAGCCCGACCCCACGGGCCTGGTCATGTCCGCACTCCCAATGCGACTGATCGCCCAGGACGAACTTCAGGTCACCGTCGCAGAGGTCCGGGTAACCGTTCTCGACGCGGTAGAAGCCGATCAGGCCGAAGTCCAGGAGCCGGCCGGCGGCCTGCATGGTCATCTCCACATCGCTGCGGCGTAGGGGTTGCGCGGACCAGGACGCGCAGGCGTGGCCCAGCGTGTGCTCCCGGGCCGCCACGACCAGCAGGCTTTGCTCGACCGCGTCCAGGTCATCCCAGGCATCGACCCGGCGCCGGCTGTGTGTCGTCATCCCCATGCTGGTCAGTACCGAAGCGGCGCGCCCGCCGGATGACGCGATTGCGGGGCCGGGCGCCGTACCGTTCGCCTGCTGGGTCGGTTCAGCCGACCTCCTGCCGCGACGGACCGAGCCGGGGGTCACCGTCCCTGGCAGGCGGATTGGCATGGTCAACTCGAAGCCTTTCGTCGCTCCGGGGGAGAACCCGCCGCTCTGCTCAGCGACTCGGACGACCGTAAGAAGATCCATGCGCAGTGTCAATAGTTTGCTCCGTGCCGGCGGAACTGCCTCTGCGGCAACGACTTGCAGTCCTCCAGGAAGGTAAATGAAGGTTCATGCAAAGTAAAAGAATTTAGCTCGGTGTTATCGTCGCTGGGTGAACAAAAGGCAACGCAAACCGACGCTGGCCGCTATCGCGGCCGAGTTGGGGGTGTCGACCGCATCGGTATCCAACGCGCTGAAGCGGCCGGAACTGGTCTCTGCGGACCTGCGGGCGCGGGTACTGGCGGTGGCCGCGCGGGTTGGCTATTCCGGTCCGGCTGCGGCCACCCGAATGTTGCCCAAGGGTCGCGCGGACGCGATAGCGGTGCTGTTCACCGCCGACCTGCCGGCGGCACTGCAGGACCCGGCGGCGGTGGTCTTCCTGCATGGGCTGTCCGCTGTGTGTGAGGGGGCCGGGCTGAGCATGATGCTGGTTCCGGACATGGCCAACCAACCGGGTGCCAGGTGGGCAGCGGTGAACGACGCGGTGGTCGACGGTTTCGTCGTCTACTCGCTGCGTGACGGTGATCCGCTGTTGGCCAGGGTGCTCGACCGCGGGGTCGCGACCGTGGTGGTGGACGCGCCGCGCACCGTGGTGGGCGCCGACTGGGTGGGCAGCGATGACCGCAGCGCCATGCGCGGGCTCGGCGACTATCTCCGTCAGCTCGGGCACCGGGCGGTGGGCATCATCTCGCCGCAGTTGAACGAAATGCGACACAACGGTGCCGCCGAATCCCTCCGCTGGCGACGCGGTGGGTATGCCCTGATGCGTGAGCGGATCCAGGGGCTGGCCGAGGGCTTGGGGCTGGATGCCGATGCGCTGCCGATCGAGGAGCGCTTCGAGCCGTCGGTCGCCTCCGGTGCGGAGGCGCTGAACGCCCTGCTCGACCGCCGTCCCGACCTGACGGCGGTGTGCGCGCTGACGGACGTGCTGGCCCTCGGCGCGCTGGGCGGCGCGCGCCAGCGCGGCATCGTGGTGCCGACGGACCTGACCGTCACCGGGTACGACGACGTTTCCGAGGCGGAGCCCGCCGGCTTGACCACGGTGGCCCAGCAACATGGCGAGAAGGGCCGGACGGCCGGCGAACTACTCGTGACGGCGGGATCATTCGCCACCGACCGACGTCGATTGCTCCGAACCCACCTGCAGATTCGAGCGACCAGTGCGGCACCGGCCGGCTGAGCGCCGCACTGCTCCGAAACCTACTTGCACGTTCAACAAAAGATGACAGATGATGTGCTGGCGCACAATCCCGATCGGGCATGCGAGAGGAATCCTGTCGCACCGCCCCCTCATGCCCGGTAGGAGCCCGCCCGTGAACATCGCCCTGTGGATCGCCGCCATTCTCCTTGCCGTCGCCTATCTCGCCGCCGGCCTGACCAAGTTGATCAAGTCGAAAGCTGCCCTCGGGGCGAACGCCAACATGGGGTGGACGCAGGACTTCTCGCAGCCCGCCATTCGAGGCATCGGAACCGCGGAGGTGCTCGGCGCGATCGGGCTGATCGTGCCTCAGGCCACCGGCATCGCCCCGATCCTGACGCCGCTCGCCGCCGTTGGCCTGGTGATCGTGCAGGCCGGCGCGATCGTGGTGCACCTGCGTCGGAATGAGGCGAAGGTCCTGCCGGTCAACATCGTGCTCCTGTTGCTGGCGCTCTTCGTGGCCATCGGCCGGTTCGCCATCGGCTGAGCACGCGCCGCCCGGGCGTGCGACCGCACCGGACGCGGAGCCGAAGCGATGGGCCGCCTACTCGTCGTCCGCCGGCGGCGGCACGCACAGCACCGGGCGGCTCGACCAATGCAGCAGCTTGTGCGGGGTCGAGCCGAGGATGGCCCCGCGCAATGGGCTTTCACCGTAGGTGCCGACCACGATCAACCTCGCGTCGTGCTTGTCCGCGGAATCCAGCAGCGCCTGCGCGGGCTTCTCGTCGACCAGTTCGACGATGGTGGAAACCCCGGCCTCGGACGCCTGCGCCACGGCGTGATCCAGCGCCGCCTGACCGCGCTCGGCCAGCGCGGCGAGGTGGGCCGTGAACTCCTCGCCCATCCGGCCCGGCGGCTCCGCCCCGTAGACCAACACCAGGGTGTCGCCCAGCAGCCGGGCCAGATCGATCGCGTAACCCAGCGCCCGCTTGGCGCCGGGGGTCTCGTCGTAGCCCAGCACGATGCTCTGCCTGTCATTCACCGGACCACCTCGTTGCCGTCGGCGTCCCTGCTGCCGCCGGCGGCCAGCACCGGATCGGCGACACCCGGCTTCTCCTGCCAGTACCGGCCGTCATGGATCCGCCAGAAGATCATGAACAGCACGCCGATCGACGAACACCCCGACGCCGATCACCAGCGGCGGCCCGACGCCGAACCAGGCGACGCCGGTGTAGGAATTCTCCGGGTCCGACATGTCGATGATCGACTCGACCAGCAGCCAGAACAGCAGGATGGCGCCGACCACCGGGTCCGACCCCGATCAGCAGGAAGTTCTTCACGCTCTTGGTGAGTTCGCGCCGGTAGTAGATGGCGCACGCGATACCGGTCAGTCCGTAGTAGAACGCGATCAGCAGCGACAACGCCGTCAGCGAGTCGAACAGGGCGTTCTCGCTCAACGCGTCGACGACCAGGTACCAGACGATCGCGATGACCGCGACGGTCCAGGTGGAGACGTCCGGCGTGCGGAACCGTGGGATGGATGTGCGCCAGGGCCTTGGGCATCGCCATGCCGGCGGGCCATCGACAGGCCCGGTCCGCGACGCCGGGATGATCGTCGTCTGGGTCGACGCGATCGCCGACGTGGACACCGCCAGCAGCACCACCCACGACCAGCCGCCCATCACCTGGTCGGCCAGCGTGGCGAAGATCGCCTCCTCGTCGTCGGCGTTCTCGGTGAGGAAGTCGACACCGGCATAGGCGACCACCGCGACGGCCACCGACACGTAGGTGACCAGCAGGACCACGGTGGACGCGATCGCCGCCCGGCCGGGGGTGGACGATGCGCCCTCGGTTTCCTCGTTCAGGTTGACCGCGGATTCCCAGCCCCAGTACGCGAACACACCCAGCAGCAGGGCCCCGGTCAGGGCCGCGCCACCCGCGCCGAAGGGGTTGAGCCAGGACAGTTCCGGGGTGATCGAGCCCGAGGTCGCTGGTGCCGGCGTAGGCCTGCGTAGAGCGCGGTGCCGGCGAAGGCGATCAGCGCCAGCACCTGCGCGATGATCAACACGTCCTGGAAGTGCGCCGACAACTCGGTGCCGATCACGCAGATCGCGGTCATCACGATGATCAGCGCGACGGTGAGCCCCTTGACCACCCAGTCGTTCTCGGCCAGATCGTCGAGGCCGAACGCCAGCAGCCCGTAGGTCACACCGACGTTGGCCAGCGAACCGACGACCAGCACCCCGGTCATGCCGATCGCCCAGCCGCCGAGCCAGCCGAACCAGGGGCCCATCGCCCTGGTCACCCAGGAAAATGTCGTTCCGCAATCAGAATCGACCCGATTGAGGTAATAGAAGGCCGAGGCAATCAACAACATGGGGACAAATGACGCCAATAGGGCGCCCGGAGCGAATACTCCGACCAATGCCACCATTGGTCCGATGATCGCGGCCAGCGAATACGCCGGCGATGTCGACGCCAGGCCGATCACCATCGAGCTGACAAAGCCGATGGCCCCGGGCTTCAGTGTTGCTGCGGCCGCTGGGTTTTCGACGGGAGATTGCGTCTGCCATGGTGCCCTCCGGGTCGGGCCCCGTCGGGGCCGTGGCTTTGTCGAGCGGCTCACCATCGGCGCTGATGCGACGCCGGTTCGACCGCAGCTGTACCGATTCCCCGGGCTGGTTCTCCGGTCGGGGTTCATACTGTCACCAAACCGCCCCATTTGCGCCAGCGGGTGTCTCTCAGAGTAAGAATTTCGGCCGAAGGGTTGTTCCATGCGAGTGTTGCTTGTCGGAGCCGGCGGAGTGGGCGGCTCGATCGCGCTGATCGCCGCCCGCCGCGATTTCTTCGAACTGATGGTGGTGGCCGACTACGACGCGGCCCGGGCCGCCGAGGTCGCCGCCTCCACCGGTGACGGCCGGTTCGTTGCCGGCCAGGGTCGACGCCTCGGATTCGGCCGCCGTGTCGGCACTGCTGACCGAGCATCGCTGCGACGTGCTGATGAATGCCACCGACCCGCGGTTCGTCATGCCGCTGTTCCGGGCCGCGCTGGCCGGCGGCGCCAACTATCTGGACATGGCGATGTCGCTGTCGAAGCCGCATCCCACCGACCCGTACGCGCAGACCGGGGTGAAGCTCGGTGACGAGCAGTTCGCAACTGGCCGACGACTGGGTCGGCGCCGGCCAGCTGGCGCTGGTCGGGATGGGCATCGAACCGGGGATGGCCGACGTCTTCGCCCGGTACGCGGCCGACGAGTTGTTCTCCGAGATCGAGGAGCTCGGCGTCCGGGACGGGGCCAACCTGGTCGTCGCCGGGTACGACTTCGCCCCGAGCTTCTCCATCTGGACCACCATCGAGGAGTGCCTGAACCCGCCGGTGATCTACGAGAAGGAGCGCGGCTGGTTCACCACGGCGCCGTTCAGCGAGCCCGAGGTGTTCGAATTCCCGGACGGGATCGGCCCGGTCGAATGCGTGAACGTCGAACACGAAGAGGTGCTGCTGATGCCGCGCTGGATCGACGCCGGCCGGGTGACCTTCAAGTACGGGCTCGGCGAGGAATTCATCACCGTGCTGCGGGTGCTGCACAAGCTCGGCCTGGACAGCACCACGCCGGTGCAGGTCGGCGGCGTCGAGGTGTCACCGCGGGACGTGGTGGCGGCGGTGCTGCCCAACCCCGCGCAGCTCGGCGACCGGATGAGCGGCAAGACCTGCGCCGGACTGTGGGTCAAGGGCACCGGGAAGGACGGCAAGCCCCGTCAGGTGTACCTGTACCACGTGGTCGACAACGAATGGTCGATGCGCGAGTACGGCGCCCAGGCGGTGGTCTGGCAGACCGCGCTGAATCCGGTCGTCGCGCTGGAGCTGCTGGCCACCGGCGCCTGGTCCGGGGTCGGCGTGCTGGGACCGGAGGCGTTGCCGCCCAAGCCGTTCCTTGATCTGGTCAACGCCTACGGCTCGCCGTGGGGGATGCGCGAGGACTGAGCTACCGTGGATCCGACGTAGGAGCCGGCCGCGATCCGGTCAGGTCCGCCGTCCGCGCGGCGGGACCGCCCTGGCCGCGGCAGCGATGTGGGTCGCCCCGGTCATCGCGGCCCGCCGCCACGGCGCCATCCCCTCGATCTCGATTTCCAGCGAGAAGCTCAGCACGGTCCTGATCACCACGATCAGACCCGAGCACCAGAATGTTCTCCACGGTCGGCTCGACCGCGACCGTGCGGATCAGGTCGGCCGCGACCAGCACCTCGATGCCCAGCAGCAACACGCCGCCGATCGACCGGCGCAGCGTGCCGTACGCCTCCTTGCCGCCGCTGGATCGCCACACCCGGATGCGACAACACGGCGGCCCAGAACAACCCGACCACCAGCACCGCCACGCTGAGTATCTCGACGCCGCGGGCGAGCTGTTCCATCACCTCGGTGAAATGCAGTTCCACTTGTCCATATTGGCCTGCTGCACCCCACCACGCCCGCGCGACCCGCAGGAGGATGATGCGCGACGTGAAGATCATCGTGTTCGGTGCGACGGGAATGATCGGCCAAGCCGTGCTGGCGCAGTGCCTGGGCGACCAGCGGATCGATTCCGTCCTCGTCGTCGGACGCACCTCGGTGGGCCGCCAGGACGACAAGCTCCGCGAAATCCTGCGTGACGACTTCTTCGACTTCGCCGACTGCGCCGACGATTTCGCCGGTGCAGATGCCTGCTTCTTCTGCCTGGGCGTCTCGTCGGTCCGCAAGAACGAGGCCGACTACCGGCGGGTGACCAAGGACATCACGCTGGCCGCTGCCGACGTGATGGCCAGGGTCGCGCCCGAGATGGTGTTCATCTACATCTCCGGTATGGGCACCGACAGCACCGAACGCGGCCGGCTGATGTGGGCCAGGGTCAAGGGTGAGACCGAGAACGCGCTGCTGGCCATGCCTTTTCACGCCTATGCGGTGCGCCCGGGGTTCATCCAGGCGGTCGGCGGGATGCAGTCCCGGACCCGGCTGTACGCGGTCGCCTACCGGCTGATCGGCTGGCTCTACCCGGTGCTCCGCAGGGTCGCGCCGCGGCAGGTGATCAGATCCGACGAACTGGCCAGGGGCATGATCGAGGTCGCTCGGCAGCGACCGGCCAAGCGGATCCTGGACAGCAACGACCTACGGGTGTTGCTCGGCGGCTGACGGGGAGTTGTCATTGCGGACGTCAAACGGGGTCGGTCCAATCGCCGCGCATCGCTTCGATCAACTGTGATCTTCCCTCGACGTAAGCGGCGATCGGCACGATGTCGAGTTCCGCATCGTGGTTCCATCCGCTGCCGCGGACCGACAACGAGCGAACGGCGAACTCACCGTCAAACCCTTCAGGAAACCACTCGTCGATGACGAATCCCCACTGCCAGTGACCAAAGACGTCTGACGCAGGCGTGACCACGGTGACCGGATAATTGCGATCGCCGATATGAATGACCGCCTCGAAGGAATCCTCGGGAGCCACGTCGTGCTGCTCGGCCGTCGACCGCGAAAGATCACGCGTCACCGGAATGGCGGGGTCGTCGGACAATTCAACCAGCATGGCCCGGCCGCCGGGCGGCATCCAGAGATGGGGCATAGGAGAGCCGATGGTGCCATTGGTGACAATGGTCGACATGATGTGCCGGACATGCCGTCGCTGCGAGACATGGCCGCTGCTATCGGTGAATCTCTTGACTGAGGTCGTGGTTCGATTGGTGGCGAGCATTCTCTTCTCGTCACCGACCATCGAGTGTGGTTCGACCGTCACACTCCAATGCGGGACGTAGCCCCGCAGCTCCGCTGACGAAGAACCTTCCGCGTGGTCCATGACAGGTCCCTCCGATGGCACGCCGAGTGGCCTGGCACGCGGCATTGCCGGTGCGGGCCGCGCTGCACAGACGCGCTACGTCGCCAGTACGGCCGGAGACGATCCGACCGTATCGATCGGCTGCCCGAGCGCCGACCACCTCGAACCCGCGGCCGACGTTCTCCATGATCTCGACGAGATGCATCGGCTCAGCTTCTCCGGAGCCGGGACGGGTGCCGGCGCAACACTCGGCGGGGTAGCCGCTTCGCGTGTGCGGTAATGACCATCTGCCCATTTGGCCCGGGGTCACCCGAACGGTGTCGCGGCGGGCCGGACGATGATCGCCTTTGTGTAGTCAGCGCAGATCCGCATCGGCGGTGCTGGCACGTCGGGAGCAAGGAAGGACCGGAACCCGGGCGACGCCAGCACGGCCCCCTCGTCGGTGACCAGCAGGACCTCGTGCCCCGGCGGCCACCCGCTGCGATTCAGATTCTCCAGCTCGCCGGCCACCACCGCGGTCGCCAGCACGTCCGCCCAGACGAGCGACGGGCCGACCACGGTGGCCTGCGTGACGCCGCGGGCCGGGCGTCCGGTTGCCGGATTGCAGATGTGACTGCCGCGGTGGGCCTGTCCCGAGGTGGCGACGCCGCCGACCGGTAACTCGACGACGGCCAGCAGGCCGCTGGGGTCGTCGGGATGCTCGATGCCGATCCGCCATGGCGTGTCCGGCCGCTTCGAGCGCAGCAGCACGTCGCCACCGGCGTTCAGGTAGTAATCCAGACCGAGCCCGTCGAGTGCGCGGGCCGCCCTGGCGGCCGCCCAGCCCTTCACGATGCCCGACGGGTCGAGGGCGCCGGTCGCGCGGACGTCGAAGGTCCCCTCGGTCAACCGGCGGGCGATCTCGGCGAAGTGCAGCACCTCGGCGACCGCGGGGTCGGCATCGCGGACCCTGAGCTCCCGGCGCCGGATGCGGCTGATCTCACTGTCGGGGAGGTACGTGCTGAACACCCGATCCGCCCAGCGCAGCTCCGCCCATACCGCCTCGACGGCCTCGTCGACATCCGGGTTTCCCGGCTCCCGCCGGCTCGAGCCCGACTCGCCGCGCACGTGCAGGGAGAACGGCAGGCCCATGATCATCGCCGTGCGCACGGTCGGCGGCAGTGGGGCGGCCTTCATGGTGCCGGTCATTTGGTGAATCCCGCCGCGTCCAGGGCCGACTGCAGTGAGGTGACGTACCCGTCGGTGGTGAAGGTGGCGCCGGAGACACCGTCGATCTTGGCGCTCTGGGCGGCCAGGACCTGCGCCCGCAACATCGGAACCGCCCTTGAGTTGATCTTGATGTCCTCCCGCTCCGACTGCGGGTACTGCAGGGCCGTGACATCGGTGATCGCCCCGTTCGCGATCACCACCTGCACCTGCACGACGCCGTACCTGGTCATCTCCGAGGCGCCGTCCACCGTGATCGCCGGCTGGCTCGATGCCGCCGCCGGCGTGCTCGGGCTGGTGGTCGTGTTCGAACCGGTCGTTGAACCGGTACCGCCCGAACCGGCGGTGGCCGGATCGGGCCCCTGCCCGGTGGTCGTTGCGGTCGTCCCACCGGAGGTCACCACCCTGGCCGCGGACACCGCCTCGGCTGCGGTGGTGCCGGAGTTTCCGGTGCTGGTGGGGTACAGGAACAGCAGCACCAGCACGGCCAGTGTGCTGAACGCGGTCAGCGCGATGCGCTTCATCGTCGGACCTCCGGCGTGTCTGTCGGGCACGGCGTCACCACGAGAACTCCTCGGCGTGGATCGCCGACCGGGATACGCCAAGCGACTGCAGTGACTCCTGGACCTGCGTCATCCAGGCCGGGTTGCCGCACAGGTACACCTCGCGTTGGCCAAGGTCCGGCACCAGCCGGCGGAGCTCGGCGGCGGGGTCGACCGTCCGCGATCCGCCCCACCAGCCGCTGACCGTCGACCTTCGCCCCGACAGGTACTTCACCCGCAGGTCCGCGCCGCCCGCCAGTTGCGCGAACTCCCGATCGAACAGCGCGTCCGAACTGCCGTGCACCCGGTGCAGCAGCACCGCCGACGGCCGGCGGAACCCGCCGGGTCCCATCGATTTGGGCTCCCGCAGCACCGATTCGGCCAGACCTCGCATGGTGGTCACCCCGACACCGGCGGCGATCAGCAGCACGTCCCGACGGTCCCGGCGGGCCGCATTCATGATCCCGTAGGGCCCTTCGACCACCACGTGGGCGCCCGGCCGCAGCGCGGTCAACGCCCTGGTGCCGTCACCGGTGGCGCGGATGGTGATCCGCAACCGGTCGGCGGTCGGCACCGCGGACACCGTGAAGGGATGGGCCCTTGTCCAGCCCGGCCGACCGAGGAACCGCCACTGACAGAACTGCCCGGCCTGCAGACCCAGCCGGTCCAGGTCGGTGCCGGACATGATGATCGATACGACGTCCTTGGATTCGGGCACGACCGCGAGCACCCGGATCCGGTGCCGAAGACTGCGGACCAGCGGCGTGACGAACCGCCATGCCAGCAGCGCCAGTGCGGCGGCGCCCCAGAGCCCCCACCAGAAGACGGTGGCCACCGGGGACGCGGTGAAGTCGGCGCCCGTCCACAGCTGATGGGGCAGCGCCAAGGCAACGCCGACGTAGGCGTACAGGTGAATCAGGTGCCAGGATTCGTACCGCATCCGGCGGCGGGCCGCCCGGATCGAGGTGACCACCACCGCCACCAACGCGGCGGTGCCGGCGGTGGCCAGCAACATCCCCGGGTAGACCGTCACCAGCAGCCAGATCTCCCGCAGCACACCGGTTTGGGCCGCCGCGGCATAGCCCAGGGTGATCGTGACGATGTGCACGAGCATCAGGTGGAACGAGGTGAAGCCGACCACTCGGTGTTGCCGGGCCAGCACGTCCTGCCCCCAGATGCCTTCCAGCCACGGAATTCTCGCCATCAACAGCACCTGGATGAGCAACAGGTAGGAGGCGACCAGGCCGGAGAGCCGGCCGAGCTCCGTCATCGGGCCGCCGACGCCGCCGAAGCCCGCAAGCGCGCCGCCGCTGAGCCAGAGCGCCACGACCACGAGCAGACCCGCCACCGCGGCCGCGCCGACCAGCCGCGCGATCCAGCGCCGGCGGCGGCGTCCGGCGAGGTCGGGGAACACCGGCTGCCGCGAACCCCGGGTCGGCCGCGGTGTGCCGCGGGTCGCGGATTCGGTCAGCGCCACGGCTCATCCACCTCCGATCCTCCGCGGGACGATCCCGCTCCACCGATGATTGCCGACCGTCTTCAGAGGGATCTCAGAGTCGGCCGTGCCACCATCAGACGTGACCGAAACCACGGGACCCACCGCCGCGACGCAGCAGGCCGCCGCGGACGCTGCCGGTCAGCCGCAGGCTCCACGGCTGCTGCTGGTCGAGGACGACCGCGTGCTGGCGCCGCTGCTGCTCGAGGTGCTTGCCGAGAACCACGAGGTTGACCACGCACCCGACGGGCAGGCCGGGCTGCACCTGGCCCTGACCCGCAGCTACGAGCTGATGGTGATCGACCGGGGGTTGCCGGCGATCGACGGCATCGACCTGATCGGCCGGCTGCGGGCGCGGGGCATCAGTACGCCGATCCTGATCCTGACCGCACGCGGCACGCTGGCCGATCGGGTCGAGGGGCTGGACGCCGGCGCCGAGGACTATCTGGTCAAACCGTTCGAGATCGACGAGCTGCTGGCCCGGCTACGCGCCCTGCTGCGCAGGCATTCCGACACCGCTGCGGTCGTTGCCCTTGGCCGGCGCCGGCTCGACGTCGCCGGGCGCCGGGTCGTCGGCGGTGGGGAGGCGGTGGTCGAGCTGTCCGGCAAGGAGGCCGCGCTGCTGGAGACGCTGGCCAGGCGCCCGAGCCGGGTCTTCACCCGGCCCGAGCTGCTGGCCGCGGTCTTCGACCCGGAGGATGGGCAGGGCACCGTCGACACCTACGTGTACTACCTTCGCCGCAAACTCGGTCGGGACATCGTCCGCACCGTGCACGGCCTTGGCTACCGGCTCGGTGTCGGATGAGCGCCGAACGAGCGGCCGGAACGGGGCGGCGGCTGGCCACGCCGCCGCCGGCGAGTTCGCCCGATTCCGACCTGGTGCGTGACGCCGCCCGCCGCGTCGGTTGGCAGATCTCCATTGCCTGCGCGCTGGTTGTTGTCGTAGTCGCGGTTCTCGCGTTCGTGCTGGGCCCGCTGCTGCATCCCAGCCGGCCCCCGCACCTGGACGGCTACGGCGGGGGCGACGGGGGCGATGGCGATAACGACGCGTTGATCAGGGACGCGCTGTTGATCGCCGGCATCGTGGGAATCGTGATCGCCGGGCTGGTCGGTTTCTTCTCGGCCCGCCGCGCCGTCGCCCCGCTGGGTGAGGCGCTGGCGCTGCAGCGTCGGTTCGTCGCGGACGCCGGCCACGAGCTGCGCACCCCGTTGACCGTGCTGCACACCCGGGCGCAGCTGCTGGCCCGCCGGATGGGCCCGGACGACCCTGCCCGAGCGACGGTCGAACAATTGTTGGCGGACTCCAGGGTGCTCGGCGAGATCGTGGACGAGATGCTGGAAAGCGCGGCGCTGGCCGCCGACCCGAGCCGGGGTGAGCCGCTCGACCCGGCCGCGCTGTCCGCCGAGGTGGTGGCCAGCATGGGCGTGCTGGCCACCGCGGCCGGGGTGTCGTTGACCGGCGAATCGGTGGGCACCGTGCAGGTCCGGGGATCCCGCAGCGCCCTGCGGCGGGCGTTGACCGCACTGGCGGACAACGCCCTGGCGCACACCCCGGCGGGTGGGCACGTGGTGATCGAGACGGTGGCCAGGGGTCGACGGGTGCTGATCTCCGTGACCGACGACGGGGAGGGCCTGGCCGGCGATGACGCCGACCGGCTCACCGAACGGTTCGCCCGCGGGCTGGGGTCCGGCGGCGGGGTGGGTGGCGCGCGGCGGTTCGGGCTGGGATTGTCCCTGGTCCGGGAGGTGGCCACGGCCCACGGCGGCACCCTGACGCTGGCCGGCGCCCCTGGTGCCGGGGTGCGCGCGACCATCGACCTGCCGGCGGATCGTCGGATCGAGCCCGCGCCGTGAGGCCGTCCCGGGCGAGCTACTCGGCCGGATCCGGTGGCAGGTTGTCCCGCGCCCAGATCGCGGCGCTGGTCCGGTCCGCGACGCCGATCCGCCGGAAAAGGTGCCCGACGTGCACCTTCACCGTTCGTTCGCGTGATGCCCAGGTTCCGCCCGATCAGCTTGTTGGGCAGTCCCTTCGCGACCAGTTGCAGCACCTCGAGTTCGCGGGCGCTGAGCGAGTCGCTGACCTTCGGGCGCCGTCGACGGCAGCAGCACCCGCGCCACCCGAGGGTCGAGCGGGGCGTGGCCGGAGGCGGCCGACCTGATCGCCGACAACACGTCCCGTGGGTCGGAGTCCTTGAGCAGGTAGCCGACGGCACCCGCCTCCAGCGCACCGGCGACCTGGGCCTGGTCGTGGAACGAGGTCAGCACCACCACATGGGTATCCGGCTGCAACGCCAGCACGCCGCGGGTGGCCTCGACCCCGTTCATCCCGGGCATCGACAGGTCCATCAGCACCACGTCGGGCTTGCATTCGACGGCCAGGGTGATGGCCTGCTCACCGCCGGACGCCTCGCCGACGACGACGCAGGTCCGTCGGTCGAGGCGATCAGCGCGGTCAGCCCGGCGCGGACCAGCGGGTGGTCGTCGACCAGCAGCACGGTGACGGTCTTTCCGATCCTGTGGTCCAGCGGCCGTCATGACAGCGGGACCCGAAGCTGCCATTGGGTGCCGGCACCGGGTGCGCTGGCCAGCCACAACTCGGCGCCGGCCACGGCGACGACGTCGCCGAGGATGCGCAGGCCGAAATGACCCTCCTCGGGATGGGCGATCTCGTTGGCCGCGTCGAAGCCGACCCCGTCGTCGTCGATCTCCAGCTGGACGTACTCATCGGTCCGACGCAGCCGCAGGGAGACCGTGGTGGCCGCGGCGTGCCGTGCGACGTTGTTCAGGCATTCCTGCGCGACCCGGAAGACCAGGCGTTCGCCGGCCTGGTCCAGCCCGGTCTGCGGTCTGCACATCGACGGTCACGATCGATCCCCCTGGAACGGACACTGGCCGCGAGATCGTCCAGGGCCGCGGCCAGGCCGGCCGCGGCGAGGCTGGCCGGGTAGATGTCGACCAGCAGCGAGCGCAGGCCGCCGATGCTGGTCCGGACGGTGCCCGCGGCGCCGCGCAGGTCGCTGGCCAGCGCCGGCTGACCCAGCGATGCGGCCCGTTCGGCCGCGCCGGCGACGGTGAACGACGTCGCCGCGAGATCCTGTACCACCCCGTCGTGCAGGGCGCCGGCGATCCGGCGGCGCTCCTCGGTCGAGGCGTCCAACGCCCGTTGCAGCAGGGCCTCGCGTTGCGCCTGCGACCGGTTGAGCCGGTCGAGCAGCCGCCAGAGCATCGGCATCATCAGCACGACCAGCAGCAGAATGCTGCTCAGGGTCACCCCGGCAAAGCCGCGCCAGAGCTGGGCGCTGCGCTCGGTGACGTCGTCGTACTTGAAGTAGGTCTCGAACAGCAGCTCGGCGAACCCGTCGGGCGTCCAGACCGGCCGGTAGGCCTCCAGCAGTTTGCCGTTGCCCTGCTCGTACTGGTTCTCCGGAGCGGTCAGGTCGGAGATGTCGGCGCGGGTGATGGGGTGGCTGAAGACGTCCAGCTCTTCGTCGCCGAGCGGGAAGGTCTGGCCGATCAGGGCCGGCTCGTCGGAGTAGACGATGCGGCCGTTCGAATCCCAGATCTTCACCCGGACGATGGAGATGCCCGAGCACGTGCTCGCCGGATGACGCTGTCCATGGACGCGAAGGCGGCGGCGTCCCCGGTCAGCAGGCCGTCGGCGAGTGCGGGCTGCACCACCGAGTCGGCGAGCAGGTCTGCGGTCTTGGCGGCGTCGTTGACCGCCTCGGCCTCGGCGAGGCGGCGCGCGGCCACCACCCCGACCAGCGCGACCGCCACGATGACCAGAATCGCGCCGGCGATGATCTGGACGAACACCCGCTGCCGGCGGACGGGCGCGTCCGGGCGCACGGAAGTGCCCGCCGCGACCAGGATCCACGGCGGGCGGACCCGAGATTCAGTCGTGCTCATGAATGATCGGCACCGTCATTCCCTCCATGGCCTCCGCTGTTGCCGGATCCATTGTCGTCGCTTCCCGAGCCGGAGCCACCCGAGCCACCCGATCCGGAGCCGCCCGATCCGGAGCCGTTGTTGTCCGCGCTCGGGCGCGGCAGCGTCCGCGCCGGGTCCGCTGTTGTCGGCGCCCGGCGTGGTCGCCTCGTCGGAGGTTAACCCGCCGTGGTCGTCAGCGGCAGTTGTCGCCGACGTCGTCGGCACCCTGCCCACCGCGATCGTCGCCCGGCTCGGCCTCCCCGCCGCCCCGCCCCTGATTGCCGGTGCCCTGGTTGCCGTTCTGGTCGTCGCCGTTCTGGTTGCCCGGGCCGCTGTTGTCGGGACCGGGTCCGCCGGGTCCGCTGTTGTCCTCGGTCGAGGGCGCGCTCGTCGTCGCCGGTCCCGACGACGTCGGGGCCGGTGCTGGTTGCTGGGCTCGAGGCGGAGGTGGGGGAGCCCGCGGTGGACTGCGGCCCGGCGTTGTCGTCGAATCCGTTGCGATCGTCGATCAGGGTCGCCCGGGCCGGAATTCGGACCGGCACGCTCTCGCCGAACGAGGCGTTGCCGATGAGACCGTACGGCGGCCGGGAAGGCGGCCAGCACGGCGATCGCGGCGGTCAGTACGAGACGCTTCATGGTTCTTTCCCTTTTACTTGGTTGTGCCTCCTATTGCACCTCGTCAGGGGGACATTCCCGCCATCGGACCTTCGTACTAGTACTGCGCCCAAGTGGCCGGGTCACCGCGCCCAGCGCTCGGTACCCGAGTGATATCTCAGTGCGATCAGTCGTTTACAGGGAGTTGACAAAGGTGTCACCGGCCGGTGCCCGCGTGCGTCAAGGCTGAGTGCGTCCGGCTCCTTCCAAGGGCGGCTCGCCCGGTCTGCGAGGTTGTTGATGTCTGGGTCAATTGTCAGCGACGCACCACCGAGGGCGAAAAGGAAACCCCTTTACACCTCGCTGTTCTTCCAGCTCATCGTCGCCATCGTCGGCGGGATCCTGGTCGGCTGGATATGGCCGGATTTCGGCGTCGAACCTCAAGCCCGCTGGCCGACGGTTTCATCAAGCTGATCAAGATGCTGATCGCGCCGATCATCTTCTGCACCGTCGTGCATCGGGCATCGCCCACGTCGGCGATCTCAAGGCGGTGGGCCGGATCGGCGTGAAGGCGCTGATCTACTTCGAGGTGGTCACCACCTTCGCGCTGCTGTTCGGTCTGCTGGTCGGCAACGTCGTGCAACCCGGGCGCCGGCTTCTACATCGACCCGCAGACGCTGGCCACCGGCGCCGAGGCCGTCGCGACGAAGACCGGCAACGGGGAACTGCCGCACACCGTGGAGTTCCTGCTGGACATCATTCCGACGTCGGTGATCGGCGCCTTCGCCGACAACGTGCTGCTCCAGGTGCTGTTCTTCGCGGTGCTGTTCGGCCTGGCGCTGGCCAAGTTCGGCGAGCACGGCCCGCCGGTCGTGTTCGACCGTCATCGAGCACGTCAGTCAGCCTGTTCTTCACCATCATCGGCTGGATGATGAAACTGGCGCCGCTGGCGCGCGTTCGGCGCGATGGCCTACATCATCGGCCAGTACGGGATCGTCGTCGCTGGCCAGCTACGGCAAGCTGATCGCCGCCTGCTATCTCGGCGGCCGTGCTGTTCATCCTGGTGCTCGCCGGCGATCGTGAGGTATCTTCGCCGGGGTCAACCTGTGGAAGTTCCTGGTCTACATCAAGGACGAACTGTTCCTCGCGCTCGGCACCGCCTCCACCGAGGTGGTCCTGCCGCGGATCATGGTCAAGCTGAAGAACGCCGGATGCTCGCGGACCACCACCGGGTTGGTGGTGCCGACCGGCTACTCGTTCAACCTCGACGGCGCCACCCTGTACCTGTCGATCTGCCTGCTGTTCCTGGCGCAGGCGCTCGGCGTCGACCTGTCAGCCTCGGCGAGCAGATCACCGCCGTGCTGGTGCTGATGCTGACCTCGCAAGGGCATGGCCGGCGTGCCGGGGTCGTCATTCCTGGCGCTGTCGGCGACCGTGGCCGCGATCGGGCACGGTGCGATTCCGGTCGCCGCGGTCGCGCTGCTGCTGGGTGCCGACCGGATCATGGACTCGATGCGGGTGTCGGTGAACCTGCTCGGCAACTGCGTGGCCACCTTCGTGGTGGCGAACTGGGAGGGCCAGCTCGACAAGGACCGGATGCGCCGGGTGCTGAACGGTGAGGACGTCGGCGTGCTGGAGCTCGACCCGGCCGATCCGACCCACGAGATAGCCCCGGAGGCGGAGGCGCTCATCCACGGGCCACGCGACTGAGCAACAGCGGCATCGACCGCGTCCGGAGCCAGCACGGCCTGGATGACCATCGCGCTGGCGCCCCGGACCCCCGCCCGGCGACCGGTGTGGCTCGGCGAGATCCGCAGGTGCTGGGTCGCCAGCGGCGGGGAGCGGTGGTAGACGACCTCGCGAACGCCGGCCAGCAGATGCTCGCCGGCCTCGGCCAGCGGACCGCCGATCACGATGACCGACGGGTTGAGCAGGTTGACGCAGGTCGCCAGCACGGCGCCGATCACCCGGCCGGCCTGCCGGACCTCCTGCAGCGCAGCGGCGTTGCCGGAGCGGATCAGGTCGACGACGCCGGCGGTCGAGTCGACGTCGAGCCCCCGGGCGCGCAGCCGCGGCGGCGATGGCCGGGCCGGCGGCCACCGCCTCCAGGCAGCCGATGTTGCCGCAGGTGCATTCGACGTCGTGCTCGCCGGGCGCCTGCACGTGACCGAGGTCGCCGGCCGAGCCCTGCGCACCGCGGTTGAGCCGGCCGTCGGAGACGATCCCGGCGCCGATCCCGGTGGCGACCTTGACGAAGAGCAGATGCCGCTCGTCCCGCCAGCCCTCGTCGAACTCGCCCAGCGCCATCAGGTTGACGTCGTTGTCCACCAGCACCGGGGCGTCGGACGTAGCGACGCATGAACGCCGGAATGTCGAATCCGTCCCAGCCCGGCATGATCGGCGGATTGGTCGGCCGGCCGGTGGCGAACTCGACCGGACCGGGTACGCCGATGCCGACGCCGGCGACGTCGTCGGCGGTCCGGCCCGCCTCGCTGAGGATGGTCGACCAGATCGTCCACAGCCGGCTGAGCACGTCGTCCGGGCCGTCGGCGATCTCGATCGGCTCGGTCAGCTCGCCGATCACCTCGGCGCCGAGATCGGTGACCGCGAGGGTGGCGTGGGTGGCGCCGAGGTCGGCCGCCAGCACCACCCGCGAGTGCGGGTCGAAGGCGAATCGGGTGGGCGGCCGGCCACCGGACGAGCGGGCCTCGCCGGCCGCGGCCGACCAGACCGGAGGCGATCAGCTCGTCGACCCTGGCGGCGATGGTGGAGCGGGCCAGCCCGGTGAGGTCGGCCAGCTCCGATCTGGTCCGTCCGCCGCCGTCGCGCAGGAGCTGAAAAAGATCTCCCAGCGGCAAGCGAAACCGGCATTTCGACAGTGAACCACAGACTTCTGGCAATCGGCCGTTGGCAACTTGTCAGTCACGGTTAACGGGTTTTGCTTGACCAACATACGAAAGTGTGGCTACGGTCACCGCATGTCCCAGGTCGACGAAGACCAAGCCTCCGCGCCGCTGCTGGAAATGCGCGGCATCGTCAAGGTTTTCCCCGGTGTGCGCGCGCTCGACGGGGTCGACCTGCAGGTCCGGGCCGGCGAGGTGCACTGCCTGCTGGGACAGAACGGCGCCGGCAAGTCGACGCTGATCAAGGTGCTGGCCGGGGCGCACACGGTCGACGCCGGCGAGGTGCTGTGGCTGGGCGAGCCGGCATCGCTGGCGTCACCGGTCGCCGCCCTGAAGCAGGGCATCGCCACCATCTATCAGGAACTCGACCTGGTGGACTGGCTGTCGGTCGGGGAGAACATCTTCCTCGGTCACGAACTGGCCAGGGCGGGTTTCTCGCAGCGCGCCAGCACCCGGCGCCGAGCCCGAGAGCTGTTGGTGCGGTTGGGGCATCCGGAGATCTCGCCGACCAGGGAGGTCGGCACGCTGTCCGCGGCCGGCAAGCAGATCGTCTCGGTGGCCCGGGCGCTGTCCCGGGACGCCAGGCTGATCGTGATGGACGAACCGTCCGCCGTGCTCGACGGCGAGGAGGTGGAGAACCTCTTCCACATCGTCAGCGATCTGGCCGCCGCCGGGGTCGCCGTGGTCTACATCTCGCACCGGCTGGAGGAGATCCGGCGGATCGGCGACCGGATCACCGTGCTCAAGGACGGCCGGACGGTGGCCACCGGCCTCGACGCCAGGACCACCAAGACGTCGGAGTTGATCCGGCTGATGACCGGCCGGTCCATCGAGTACGTCTTCCCGCCGCGGTCGGTCACCCCGCCCGGCCCCGAGGTGCCGCCGTTGCTGACGGTCGACGGGCTTTCCCGGCGACTGGAGTTCGACGGGGTCAGCTTCGAGGTGCGGCCGGGCGAGATCGTCGGGCTGGCCGGACTGGTCGGCGCCGGCCGCAGCGAGATCGTCGAGACGATCTTCGGTGCCCGCCGCTGCGGACAGCGGAACCGTTGCGGTCGATGGTGTTCCGCTGCGCGGCGGGTCGGTGCGCGCGGCCGTCCGGGCCGGCGTCGGGTTGTGCCCGGAGGAGCGCAAGTCGCAGGGCCTGATCCTGGACGAGGCGGTCTACCGGAACATCTCGATGGCGACCATCGGCCGGTTCGCCTCGGCCGGGTTCACCCGGGACGCCGCCGAGCGCTCGGCCGCGATGAAGGTCGCGGCCACCGTCGATCTCCGACCGGCCGATCCCGATCGGGTGGTGCGCACGCTGTCCGGCGGCAATCAGCAGAAGGTCGTGCTCGCCCGCTGGCTGCTCCGGCAGTGCCGGGTGCTGCTGCTGGACGAACCGACCCGCGGCGTCGACGTCGGCGCCCGCAGCGAGATCTATCTGCTGATCAGGGATCTCGCCGATTCCGGGGTCGCGGTGGTGGTGGTGTCCAGCGAGGTCGAGGAGGTGCTGGGGCTGTCCGACCGGGTGCTGGTGGTGGCCGCCGGCCGGGTGCTGCACGACGGCCCGGCCGCCGAGATCGACGAGAACCAGGTCCTCGACCTGATCATGGGAGGAACCGCGGCATGACCGAGAAGAGCGCCGACGGCGCCCGGTTGACCGACGCCGCGCAGGACGTGCATCAACCGGCCCGCGCCGTGCCGGCCGAGATCGCGCCCACCGTCACGGGTGAATCCTCGCGGCGGTCGCTGCCGCCCGGGCTGATGCGCAACCTCGGCCTGGTCATCGCCCTGGTGCTGCTGTGCATCGTCGGAGTGATCACCGCGGGGGATCGGTTCGCCAGCACCGACAACGTGCTGACCATCCTGCGACTCGCGTCGGTGATCGGGGTGGTGTCGATCGGCATGACGTTCGTGATCACCGCCGGTGGGATCGATCTGTCGGTCGGGGCGGTGGTCGGGCTGGCGTCGGTCTGGGCGACGACGTCCGGAACCCAGTTGCTGGCCAACAATGTGCACTGGCTGATCATGGTCACCACGGCGTTGCTGGTCGGCACCGCGGCCGGCCTGCTGAACGGCCTGATGGTCGCCTACGGCCGGATCGTGCCGTTCATCGCGACGCTGGCGATGATGGCGGCCGCCCGCGGGCTCGCGGAGATCCTGGCCAACCGGCAGACCCAGATCATCAGGGTGAACGGGTTCCTGGACTTCTTCGAAAGTGCTCTGCTCGGTATCCCGGTGCTGGTCTGGGTGTTCGCGCTGGTCGCGGTCGCCGGCTGGATCCTGTTGAACCGCACCACCTTCGGTCGCCGTACCTTCGCGGTCGGCGGCAACCCGGAGGCGGCCCGGCTGGCCGGCATCCGGGTCAAGCGGCAGACCATGCTGCTGTACGGCCTGGTCGGGCTGTCCGCCGGCATCGCCGCGGTGATGATCATGGCGCGGACCACGGCCGGTTCGTCGACGCACGGCACGCTGTACGAACTGGACGCGATCGCCGCCGTGGTGATCGGCGGCACGCTGCTCTCCGGCGGTCGCGGCACCATCGTCGGCACCGTGTTCGGCGTGCTGATCTTCACCACGCTGACCAACGTCTTCACCCTGAACAACCTGTCGATCTCCGCCC
The DNA here is from genome assembly GCA_963695045.1 of uncultured Actinomycetota bacterium. GTDB lineage: Bacteria > Actinomycetota > Actinomycetes > Mycobacteriales > Nakamurellaceae > Nakamurella. The sequence goes on along the minus strand of CAVOFW010000006.1, from coordinate 370,415 downwards.
AGGCCATCGCCAAGGGCCTGATCATCGTCGCCGCCGTGCTGCTGCAGCAGCGGGTGGCGGCCCGCTCCCGGGGCGGCTGAGCTCCCGGGACTTCTCCGAATTTGCTGTGCCACAACGATTCTCGTCGCCGGCCGTAAGCCCGTTGATTCGGTCCCCGCTGCCCGCTCACCGTCACAACGAAGTGAAGGAGCTTCACCATGTCCCGTCATTCCCGCACCGCTTCTGCAGCAGGTACCCCGCCGGCCGGCAGCCGCCGACATCCCCGGCGCACCCTGACCGCCGCCCGCGTGCTGGCCGGCGTCGCGGTGACCGCGCTGGCGCTGACCGCCTGCACCAACTCGTCGTCGACGGCCTCGAGCAGCACCCCGACCGCGGCGGCCAGTGCCGCCGACACGGCAGCTGCGTCCGGCTCGGCCGCGTGCGCCGTCCGGCGAGAAGATCAAGATCGGGTTCTCCGCTCCGGCCGCCGACCACGGCTGGATGGGGTCGATCACCAAGTCCGCGGTGGCCGAGGCGGAGGCGCTGGGCGACGTCGACCTGGTCGTCGCCGAGGGCACCAACGACGTCAACCTGCAGATCAGCCAGGTGGAGACCTTCATCAACGACAAGGTGGACGCCATCGTGCTGCTGCCCTTCGACGGTGCCGCGATGACCGACGTCGCGCTGAAGGCGATGAACGCCGGGATCCCGGTGATCAACGTCGACCGGGAGTTCGCCAGCCCGTTCGCGGCCCGCTCCACGATCCTGGGTGACAACTACGGCATGGGCGTGTCCGCCGGCACCTACATCTGCGAGCAACTGGGCGACAAGCCCGACGCGGTGATCGCCGAGATCGCCGGCATCGACTCGCTGCCGCTGACCCAGGACCGCTCGAAGGGCTTCGCCGACGCGTTGGCCGATTGCGGGCTGAAGGTGTCCAACCGGGTGTCGGCCGAGTTCACCGTCGAGTCCGGTGAGGCGGCGGCGTCCAACCTGCTGCAGGCGGCGCCGAAGATCGACGCGCTGTGGAACCACGACGACGACCAGGGTGTCGGCGTGATGGCCGCGATCAAGAACGCCGGACGCAGCGAGTTCATCATGGTCGGCGGCGCCGGCTCGGCGAACGTGATGCGCGACATCCAGGCGGACAACACCGTGCTGAAGGCGACCGTCATCTACCCGTCCACCCAGGCCGCCGACGGCATCCGGTTGGCCCGGCTGCTGGTGCAGGGCGAGGCGCTGGGTGACCTGGTCGAGGTCGAGGTGCCGCGTCGAGGTCAAGCTCTACGCGCCGGTCGTCACCAAGGAGAATGTCGCCGAGTACCTGCCGAGCGCGTTCGAGTCCTGACCGTCACCGGCCGAACACGTCGCCAGCCGAAAGCAAGGAGCTCCAGATGACCAGTGCCGCCACCGCCCCGGCCCTGCGGGTCGCGATGATCGGGTACGCCTTCATGGGCGCCGCGCACTCGCAGGCGTGGCGCACCGCCGGGCACGTCGCGGACCTGCCGCTGCGGCCAGAGCTGGCAGTGGTGGTGGGCCGTCCGCGCGAGCGCCGGTTGCGGACGCGGCGCGACCGGCTGGGCTGGCAGGAGAGCGACGACCGACTGGCGCCGGGTGATCGAACGGGACGACATCGATCTGGTGGACATCTGCACGCCCGGGCGACACCCACGCCGAGATCGCCGTGGCCGCGCTGGCCGCCGGCAAACACGTGCTGTGTGAGAAACCGCTGGCCAACACGGTCGCCGAGGCGGAGTCGATGGTGGCCGCGGCCCGGCAGGCGCCGTCGCTGCAGGCGATGGTCGGCTTCACCTACCGCCGGACACCGGCGGTGGCGTTGGCCAGGGACCTGGTGGCGGACGGCACGATCGGCCGGGTCCGGCAGGTCCGCGCCCAGTACCTGCAGGACTGGCTGGCCGACGAGCAGGCCCCGCTCACCTGGCGGATGGACAAGGAGAAGGCGGGCTCCGGCGCGCTCGGCGACATCGGTGCGCACATCATCGATGCCGTCGAGTTCGTCACCGGGCAACGGCTGACCGGGGTGGCGGGCCTGACGGAAACCTTCGTCAAGCAGCGGCCGATCGCGGCCGAAGCGGCCGGCGGGGCCATTGTCGGGGGTGCCGCCGGTACCGGGTACGGACCGGTCACCGTCGACGACGCCGCGGTGTTCTTCGGCCGGCTGGAATCCGGCGCGCTCGCCGCGTTCGAGGCGAGCCGGTTCGCGTTGGGCCGGAAGAACGCCCTGCGTTTCGAGATCAACGGCACCGACGGCAGTCTCGCCTTCGACTTCGAGAACATGAACGTGCTGGAGCACTATGACGGGCGGCGGCCGGACGAGGTCGCCGGGTTCACCCGGATCCTGGTCACCGAACCGTCGCATCCGTACCTGTCGTCGTGGTGGCCACCCGGTCACGGCCTGGGCTACGAGCACGGCTTCACCCATCAGGTGATCGATCTGGTGCGGGCGATCGACGCCGGCACCGTGGCCCGGCCGTCGTTCGCCGACGGGCTGCACGTGCAGCGGGTGCTGGCCGCGGTCGAGGCCAGCTCCGCGGCAGAGAGCCGCTGGCAACAGATTCCGCTCGACAGCCTGATCCGAGAGGAGAACTGAGATGGCGCGACCGATCACCCTGTTCACCGGCCAGTGGGCCGACCTGCCGTTCGAGGAGGTCGCCCGGCTGGCCGCGGACTGGGGCTACCAGGGACTCGAGATCGCCTGCTGGGGCGATCATCTCGATGTCTGGCGAGGCGCGGAGGACGACGCCTACATCGCCGGCCGGCGGGACATCCTGGAAAAGTACGGTCTGTCGGTGTACGCGATCTCCAATCACCTGAAGGGTCAGGCGGTCTGCGACGATCCGATCGACGCCCGGCACCGCGACATCCTGCCGGACCGGATCTGGGGCGACGGCGACCCCGAGGGCGTGCGGCAGCGCGCGGCCGAGGAAATGAAGATGACCGCCCGGACGGCGGCCCGGCTCGGGGTCGACACCGTCGTCGGCTTCACCGGGTCGTCGGTGTGGAAGTACGTCGCGATGTTCCCGCCCGCCTCGCAGGAACTGATCGACGCCGGCTACGCCGATTTCGCCGATCGCTGGAACCCGATCCTCGACGTGTTCGACGAGGTGGGGGTCCGGTTCGCGCACGAGGTGCACCCCAGCGAGATCGCCTACGACTACTACACCACCGAGCGGACGATGGAGGCGATCGGCCACCGGCCGGCGTTCGGGCTGAATTGGGATCCGAGCCATTTCGTCTGGCAGGGCCTCGACCCGGTGATGTTCATCTGGGACTTCCGCGACCGGATCTACCACGTGGATTGCAAGGACGCGAAGCTCCGCACCGGCAACGGCCGGCGAGGGATCCTCGGGTCGCACCTGCCATGGGCGGACCCGCGCCGCGGCTGGGACTTCGTGTCGACCGGGCACGGCGACGTGCCGTGGGAGGACTGCTTCCGGATGCTCAACACGATCGGCTATTCCGGGCCGTTGTCCGTCGAGTGGGAGGACGCCGGCATGGACCGGCTGGTCGGCGCCCCGGAGGCACTGGCCTTCGTGCGGTCGCTGGCCTTCGATCCGCCGTCCGCCGCGTTCGACGCGGCGTTCTCGAACCAGGGCTGACCACCTTCGCGGGCCGGCAAGGCCGGGGGGCGGCGTCCCGCGTTGGGGCGCCTATCCTCAACAGACCCGCAACTTCGCGCGTTCGTGCCACTCGTTTCAGACGCCCTCTGCAGGGGACTGCGGCTGACGACTTTCGTCGCAGGCGACCAGCAGTGCTGAGGAGTGCGCAATGACCGACGTTTCCCTTCCCGCCGACAACATCCCCGGAGCCGAACCGGCCCTGCCCGCACCCGGCGGGCCGGAGGGATCGGCGCTCGGCCATGTGGACGACGCCGTGGTGTTCGAGGCCACCCCGGCGCGCCGGGTCGGGCCGGGATTCATCTCGCTGTACACGGCTGCGTACATGGGTACCTGCCTGCTGTTCCTGGCGCCCGTGCTGGTCACGCTGGCCCTGAAGATCAACTCGCTGGTCGGGATCGAGCAGGCGCCGACCAGCCTGGCGCTGGTCACCGGGATCGGCGCGTTGCTGAGCCTGTTCGCCAATCCGTTCTTCGGCCGGATGAGCGACCGGACCTCGTCCCGCCTCGGCATGCGGCGCCCCTGGATGGTCATCGGCCTGCTGGGCGGCTCGCTGGGCATTCTCATCGTCGCGGTGGCGCCCGCCGTCGCGGTCGTCCTCGTCGGGTGGTGCATCGCCCAACTGTTCTTCAACGCCCTGCTCGCCGCCATGGTGGCGGTGCTGCCGGATCAGGTCCCGGTCGCCCAGCGTGGCCAGGTCTCCGGCATTTTGGGGGTTTGCCTGCCGATCGCCTCGATCAGCGGTACCTACCTCGTCCAACTGTTCAGCGGTCACCAGCTCGCCATGTTCCTGGCCCCGTGCGCGATCGGCGGCCTGTTCGTGCTGCTGTTCGCCGGCACCCTGAAGGATCGCCGGCTGGCCAGGGCGGACCGGCCCCCGTGGTCGCTCCGGGAATTCGCCGGCACCTTCTACGTCAACCCGCGCAAGAACCGGGACTTCAGCTGGGCCTTCGTCAGCCGCTTCCTGTTTGTGCTGGCCTACGCCTTCCTGACCACCTACCAGGCCTACTACCTGCTGGACAAGATCGGCAGCGCCGAGGCCGATGTGCCGCAGCAGATCTTCCTCGGCACCCTGGTCCAGTCCGTCGTCATCGTGGCCGCCGCCCTGATCGGCGGCCGGCTCTCGGACCGGACCGGCAGGCGGAAGATCTTCGTGCTGACCGCGTCGATCGTCTACGGCCTGGCGATGTTCGTGATCGCCATGGCCAGCGGTTTCAACGGTTTTCTGGTCGGCATGGCCATCGGCGGACTCGGCTTCGGCGTGTACGTGGCCGTCGATCTCGCGCTGGTCGCCGATGTGCTGCCGAACAAGGACGACGCGGCCAAGGACCTCGGGGTGTTCAACATCGCCGGGGCTCTGCCGTACTCCATCGCGCCCGCGCTGGCGCCGGCCATCCTGGCGATCGGCGGCGGCAGCTACGGCGTGCTGTACGCGTTCGCCGGGATCTGTGCCGTCGTCGGCGGCGTCGCGATCCTGCCGGTGCGAAGGGTTCGCTGACCCGGGCGGCGCTAGGAACCGGGTAGTTCAGCGGCGTCCTACAACAGGTCGAGCTCGGTTGCCCGGCGGACGGCGGCCCTGCGGTTGTTCACCCCGAGCTTGGCGTAGATGCTCTTGGTGTGCGTGCGCACGGTGTTCAGTGACACGATCAGCCGCCGAGCGATGTCCGGGCCGTCCAGGTCTGTTCCCAGCAGCCGCAGGACGTCCAGTTCGCGTTCGCTGAGCGGCGCGATCAGGCCTTGATCGGGATGATCGCTGCGGTGCTCGTTCTGGGCAGTGGCCTCCAGGAGGCGTCGGACCTCGCCGGGGGCGATGCCCCGCTTCGTGGCGGCCCGCAGCAGGGCGGCCATGGGCGTCCCCTCGTCCGCGAAGATCCGCACGTAGCCTTCCGGCTCCGCCAGCGCGAGCGCGCGGCCCAGCGCAGCCAGTGCGGCCTCGTCATCACCCCGGGTCTGGGCGGAAAGCGCCTGCAGGACAAGAATTTCGATGACCGAGCCGGTGCGCGACCCCAGTTCCGCGGCGACCAGTAGACGCCCCAGCAGGCGGTCCGCACGGTCGGCGGTGGGCTGCGCCCGCTCCGCCGAGGACTGGACCAGCAGCACCCTGGCCAGGGTGACGTGCTCGAACTCGCGCAGATAGGTCAGGTCGTCCTCGTCCGAGACACCCTGCTCGGCGGCCCAGCCGAGCGCCTCGCGCCACCGTCCCTGCGCCGCCCAGACCCGTGCCCGCACCGCCGGGACCGGGCGCACGTTGGGAAAGAAGTCACTCACGTAGAGCCGTTCCGCCTCGGCCAGCAGGTCGAGTGCGGCGGCCGGATCTCCCTGCGCCTGCCGGATCCGGGCCATCGTGACCCGCCAGCGATACGGGGTCTGCGGCAGCCCATTGTGCTCACCGAGCTCCCGGCTCCGCTGCAAATGCGCTGTGGCGCCTGGCAGGTCGCCCTGCTCGCGGAGGACATTGCTGATCCCGACGAACATGTCCGCCGATCCCCGCAACGCCGGCCCATCGCCCTTTGCGCCGTTCCGGAGCGCCTCCTGATAGGTGTGCATCGCCTGCGTCGGGCGCCCTTGGGTGAGCTCGATATCGGCCAGGGCGACCGCGCAGCCGAAGGTGTCGGCGACATGCCCGGCCCGGTAGAGCCCCGCCATGCAGTCGGCGTATGCAGCGTGGCCCGCCGCCAGGTCCCCGTTCGTCCAGTACGCGAGCCCCAGCAGGCCGGCTGCCGCGGCACGGCTGAGCTGGTCGTCCGGGGGAGCGAGGTCGCGGGCCCGCCCTGCGTGCCGCACGGTGCCGAGCAGGTCCCCGCGGGCCAGGCCGATGGCCGCGCGATACAGCTCGATCATCTCCGGGAGGCGGCGAAATCCGTCGTCGTCGACGACCACCATCCGCTCGGTGGTGGCCGTGGAATCCCGCGCGGTGAGCGGTGCAGATCCGAGCCAGCGCTCGGCGTCCCGGAGCCGGGTCTCGACGCCATCGAGTTCGCCGACGGCCAGCAATGCCCCGGCAAACCCGACCCCCAACACGGGTCTGACCCGGATCAGGTCGTCGGGCAGCTGGGTCAACCAGCCGCGCAACGCGGCCTCCTCCCGGTTGCTGCGGGTGGCCGGAATCGCCAGCTCGACCAAATCGGCGGCCCGGTCGAAATCCCCTGCAGCCAGCGCGTGCCGGATGGCGGCCGCCGGCTCGTCATTGCGCTCGTACCAGGCGCTCGCCCGCCCGTGCAACGCGGCGATGTCGTCGGGCTGCTCGTCACGCAGGCGCGCCTGCAGCACGTCCGCGAAGAGCTGGTGATAGCGGTACCAGTGGCGGCGGTCGTCGAGCGGGATGAGGAACAGATTCCCGCGCTCCAGCGCCGCCAGCCTGGCCCGGCCGCCGTCCTGCCCGGTGACGGCGTCGCACAGCGGGCCGCTCAGCCGATCGAGCAGCGACGTCTGCAGCAGGAACCGTTGGACATCCTCGGGTTGGCGCGCCAGGACCTCCTCCGCCAGATAGTCGACGATGAAACGGTCGTCACCGGCGAACCCGGCGATGAACGCGGCGGTGTCCTCGCGCCCCTGCATCGAGAGTGCGGCCAACTGGAGCGCGGCGATCCATCCCTCGGTACGCCCCTCCAACGCCGCGACATCCGCCGCGGTCAGCGCCAACCCCATCGCCCCGTTGAGGTACGCCGCGGCCTCCTCGGGCGTGAAGCGCAGGTCGGCGGCGCGGACCTCGAGCAGTTCGCCGCGGCTCCGCAGTCGTGCCAGCGGTATGCCAGGGTCTGCGCGGCCGGCGATGATCAGGTGGAGCTGCGGCGGGAGGTGCTCCAACAGGAATGCCATGCCGTCCTGCACGTCGCGCGACTCGATCAGGTGATAGTCGTCGAGCACGAGAATGATGTCTCCCGGGACGTCGTCGAGGTCGTTGATCAGGGAACCGAGCACGACGTCGATCGGTGGCCCGGGTGAGCGCAGCAGCGCGAGCGCACTCGCCCCGGCCCCTGGCGCGGCCGTCCTGAGCGCGGTGATCAAGTACGTCCAGAACACTGATGGATCGTTGTCGCGCTGATCGAGCGAGAGCCACGCCGCGGACCGCCCCTCGGCCGGGGCGGTCGCCAACCAGTCCGCCAGCAGCGTCGATTTGCCGAACCCGGCCGGGGCCGATACGAGGGTCAGCGCCGATTCCGCGCCGCGGCTGAGCCGCTCCGTCAGCCGCGGGCGGGTAACGACGGTGCGTCGGCGCCTCGGGACTTGGACCTTGGTCTCGAGCAGTGGGCTCGTCACGACCACGTCCCTCCGGCGCCCGGGTTTCGCGGCCACCGAGCGCCGTGGGCCGGCGACGCAGTGGTTGCCTGCCGGACCCATCGTGCCAGCAGGTCGACCGACCGGATCACCGCCGGCGCGCGCTCCCGCTCCGGCGTCGCGAACCCGGCTCGAGTGGCGGTGCGTCGGGCGCCGCCCCGAGCACTAGTGCCAAGGTCCGATTGTTCTTACGTCCCGCCGCGCCGGACAGTGGTACCTGGTGAGGGTCACCAGATGCCGCTGCGATCCTCACCAGCGTTCGGCCGGCCCGAGTTTCCCGCTGCGCTATGCCTGCCGCGGCGGGCTCGCCCGAGCAGGAGTAGGCGTCCGCGGGTTCCGGCGACCCAGCCGATCCATAGGGCCTGCCGACCCATCGGCCTGCCCACCCATCGGCCTGCCGACCCATCCACTGCCGACCTGTCCACTTCATGGGAGTCCTGCGCTAATGACCAACCTGACTGTGATCGGCTGCGGCTACCTCGGTGCCGTGCACGCCGCCTGCATGGCACATCTCGGTCACGACGTGGTCGGGATCGACACCAATCATCGGTCGTCGAATTGCTCGCGCGCCGGCAAGGCACCCTTCTACGAACCGGGATTCCAGGAGTTGCTGGAGGACGCGCTGGCGACCGGGCGGCTGAGCTTCACCTCTGACATCTCCGCGGCGCACGGCCGGTCCGTGCACTTCGTCTGCGTCGGAACCCCGCAGCGCCGCGGCGAGAACGCCGCGGACATGTCGCACGTCAATGCCGCGGTCGGCGCACTGGCGCCGCACCTGTCAGCGGGCGACCTGGTGGTGGGGAAATCCACCGTGCCGGTGGGCACCGCACGCCGGCTCGCCGACGTGATTGCCGCGACGCAGCCTGCTGCGCTGCTGGCCTGGAACCCGGAATTCCTCCGGGAGGGGTTTGCCGTCCAGGACACCCTGCATCCCGACCGCCTCGTCTTCGGCCTACCCACAGGCCCGACCGGCGACCAGGCGCGTGCGATGCTCGAGGACGTCTACGCGGCCCCGCTGGCCGACGACGTGCCGTGCGTGATCACCGATTACGCCACCGCCGAGCTGGTCAAGGCCGCGGCCAACTCCTTCCTGGCCACCAAGATCTCCTTCATCAACGCCATGGCCGAGGTCTGTGAGGCCAGCGGGGCCGACGTTGTCCAACTCGCCGACGCGATCGGGCACGACGCCCGGATCGGACGCCGGTTCCTGAACGCCGGGCTCGGCTTCGGCGGAGGTTGCCTCCCGAAGGACATCCGCGCGTTCATGGCCCGGGCGGGCGAACTGGGCGCCGATCAGGCGCTCGCCTTCCTGCGCGAGATCGACTCCATCAACATGCGCAGGCGCGTCCGGATGGTGGATCTGGCCCGCGAAGTCTGCGGCGGCTCGATCGCCGGCAAACGCATCGCCGTCCTCGGACTTGCCTTCAAACCGGACAGCGATGACGTCCGTGACTCGCCGGCGCTCAACGTGGCCGCACAGATGCAGCTGCAGGGCGCCTCGGTCGTGGTGACCGACCCGAAGGCGGTGGAGAACGCCCAACGGCGCTGGCCCGATCTGTGCTACGTGGGCAGCCCGGAGGAGGCGGCCACCGGCGCTGATCTTGTGCTATTGCTCACCGAATGGGATCAATACCTGCGTCTTGATCCCGACGAAATTCGGCGCCCTGGTCGGTGCGCGACGCATCCTGGACGGAAGAAATGCCCTGGATCCGGCGGCGTGGCGCCGCGCCGGCTGGACATATCGGGCGCTCGGCCGGCCGTAAATCCCAATCAAGGCCCGCCGATCGCCAGAGGTAGATCGGCGGGTTTGTCGTCTTTGTCGCCTCGTCAGATTCGAGATCCGCTGTGTGGCAACGGCATCCGGAAACGAAGGTGCCTGCGGCGCAGGCATGACTTGTCTCCGTAATACGCCGGCCATCATTGCGTCATATCGGGCACTAATGCCCCAGCGGTACTAGTACCTTGGTTCGATGGTCTTTTCCCTGTCGCTCGGTCAATCTTGTGTTGCCGGTCCGTTCACCGACCGTTAACCGTTGATTCAATCCAAGTATGCGGGGTATTCACGTGGCTAGATATTTGTTTTCTTCGCATGACGGGTATGGCCTGGGCCACGTGCGCCGGAACGTGCTGGTGGCGCGGGAGATCCTGCGCCGTGATCCGTCGGCCGAGGTCACGCTGGTCACCGGGGTGCCCCGTCGCCCCAGCTGGCTGGACCAGCCCGGCCTGGAAATCGTCGCGGTGCCCCCGCTGCTCAAGGGCAGCGACGGTTCGTACCGCAACGCGCAAATGTCCATCCACCACGCCATTGCCGAGCGCGCCAGGGTCTTCAGCGACACCGTTCGACGGGTCGAACCGGACGTGGTCGTGGTGGACCGTCATCCCTACGGCACCGCGGGTGAGTTGCGCACCGGGTTGCAGGTCGCCCGCCGGTCGGGCGCGCTGATCGTCCTCGGGCTGCGGGACATCATCGACGAGCAGGCCGTCGTCCGGCAGGAACTCGCGTCCACGGGCTGGCAGGGAGTATCGGGCATCTTCGACGAGATCCTGGTGTACGGCGACCCGGCGCTCTGCGACCAGCAGGCGGAGTACGGCCTGCCGATGCGTCCGGAGTACTGCGGTTGGGTGGTCGAGTCACTCCCGGCGGCCGGCACCGAGGAGAACCTCGTGGTGGTCAGCGCCGGTGGCGGCGCGGACGGCGCGGCCGTCTTCCAGCTCGGCCTCGGGGTTGTGCAACTGCGCCCGCACCTGCGGGCCGTGATCGCGGCCGGCCCGTTCGCCGGTGACTGGGGGAGCGCGGCGCTGGCGGCGGATCCCGAGCTGGCCAGCAGGGTCCGGCTCGCGACGGACGGCGGCGCGACCGGCGAACTGCTGGTCAGGGCCGGCGCGACGGTGCAGATGGCCGGCTACAACTCGACGGTGGAATCGCTGGCCGCCGGCCTGCGCCCGGTGCTGGTGCCGCGTCGCACCCCCCGCCGGGAACAGGCCATCAGGGCCGCCCGGCTCGCCTGCCTCGGGCTCGCCGACATGGTCGACGAATCGGCCTCGCCGGCCGAGGTGGCGTGGTTGCTCGACCAGCCCCGTCGGCTCGCACCCGGAGCCTGCGAACGCGCCGGGATCAGCTTCGACGGCGCCGCGAACGCGGCCGCCAGGCTGACCGCCGACGTGGCGGTGCGGGCCGCATGAGGGCCATCGCAAGAGGCCTGCGGCCGTACGCGAGCCGCCAACGCTGGCAGCTGATCCTGGGTGCCGCGCTGGCCGTTGTCGAGGTGCTGATCAGCCTGGCCCAGCCGTGGCCGGTCGCGCTGCTCGTCGGCCACGTGCTCATCCCCGGCGCCGACCTGCCCATCTCGACCTCGGCCGCGGTGCTGTTGGCCGCCCTTGCCACGGTTGCCATCGCGCTCGCCGGAGGACTGGTCGACTACTGGTCGACGCGGCTGCTGTCCTCGGCCGGACTGCGGATGGCCGCGCAGATCCGGGTGGACATCTTCACCCACCTGCAGCGAATGTCGTTGCGCTACCACAGCGGTCAGCGCGTTGGTGACCTGACCACACGGATCACCGGCGACGTCGACCGGATGCAGGACCTGCTGGTGCAGGCGCTGGCCGTGCTGATTCCGAACGCGCTGCTGGTGGCCGGGATGGTCACGGTGATGTTCGCCCTGGACGTCCAATTCGCCCTCGTCGCGCTGGCCGCGACCCCGCTGATGGCCGTCGTGGTGTTCCGCTCCACCAGGGCGCTGACCGCGGCCGCGCGGCGTGCCCGCAAGGCGGACGGTCAGGTCGCGTCGGCGGCCTCCGAAGGACTCAGTGCGGTGCACCTCGTCCAGGCGTTCTCGCTCGAGGGGCGGATGCGCGGGAAGGTGCAGGGCCTGATCGGCGAGAGCACCAGCAGCAACCTGGACGCCGTCCGGCTGCAGGCCCGATTCAGTCCCGTGGTGGACGTCGCCAGCGCCTACTCCAGCGCGTTGGTGCTGTGGTTCGGCGCGACCAGGGTGCTCGACGGCTCGCTGAACGTGTCCGTGCTGCTGGTCTTCATCGGCTACATCGCGAGCCTCTACAAGCCGCTCAAGGCGCTGGCGAAGTTGTCCACCGCGCTGTCGAAGGGGGTCGCCGCCGCCGACCGGGTGCTGGACGTGCTGGACCGGGAACCCGAGGTGCGCGACCGGCCCGACGCGCGGCCGGCGCCCGCGCTGACCGGCCGGATCGACTTCCAGGATGTGCTGTACAGCTACGGCGGCGAACCGGCCCTGCAGGACTTCAGTCTGACCGTCCACCCCGGCGAGACGGTGGCACTGGTCGGTCCGACCGGGGCCGGGAAAAGCACGGTGGCCGCGCTGGTCTCCCGGCTGATGGACCCGCAGAGCGGCGCCGTCCGGCTGGACGGGCTGGATGCGACGGGCCTGACCCTGGACTCGCTGCGACCGCAGATTTCGCTGGTCCTGCAGGACTGCGTGCTGCTGCACGGCTCGCTGCGCGACAACATCGAGTGCGGACGGCCCGGCGCCTCCGACGCCGACATCCGCCGGGCCGCGCAATTGGCCCTGGTCGACGAGTTCGCCGACCGGCTGCCGGACGGCCTGGACACCCTGGTCGGCGAGCGCGGCGCATCGCTGTCCGGCGGTCAGCGGCAACGGGTGGCCATCGCCAGGGCAATCCTGCGGGACGCGCCGATCCTGGTGCTCGACGAACCCACCAGTGCGCTGGACGCGCTCTCCGAGCAGCTGATCGTCCGTGCCCTGGAACAACTCCCGGCCGGCCGGACCACGCTGGTGATCGCGCACCGGTTGTCGACGGTGCGCAAGGCCGATCGGGTCGCGGTGATCGAGAACGGCCGGATCGTCGAGGTCGGACCGCCGGCCCAACTGCTGCGGGACAACGGAAAGTACGCCGAGTTCGTCGGCGCCCAACACGCAACCATCTGGCCGACCAGCGGTCCGGCCATGCAGGGAGTAGCGACATGACCGACGGCCACTCTGGCGAGCGACCGGCCGGCTCTGACGACCGGCCCGTGCTGTACGTGCTCAAGCGGTTCCCGCGGCTCTCCGAGACGTTCGTGCTGCGCGAGCTTCTCGGCCTGGAAGCGGCCGGCGTCCGGGTCCTTGTCGATTCGCTGATGACGCCCGAGCACGGGCCTTCGACATGCCGAACTGGACGACCTGAGGGCGCAGGTGCGCTACGTGCCGGCGCATCCAAAGGCGAAGCAGCGACAGGTGCGCGGCGCGCATCTCCGGGTCGCCGCTCGGCGTCCGGTCCGCTGGCTCCGTCTGGCGATCGCCGCCCGGCGGGACCACACGTGGCGCCGGTTCCTGCAGGCCGGCATGGTCGCCGACCGGATCAGCCGGCAGCACGTCCGGCACGTCCATGCGCACTTCGCCACCGCGGCCGCCGAGGTGGCGACCATGGCCGCGCAGCTGGCCGGCGTCAGCTGCTCGGTGACAGCGCACGCCAAGGACATCCACCATCAGGACAACGCACCGCACGTCGCGAGACGGCTGGCGACGGCGGACACGGTTGTCACCGTGTCCGACGCCAACGCCCGGCACCTTCGAGCCGTGCTGCCCGGGCGGCGGGTGCGGTTGATTCACAACGGGGTGGCACTCGCTGCGCCCGTCGATCCCGGCGAATCCACGACGCTGCTCTGCGTGGCCCGGTTGGTGCCGAAGAAGGGCGTCGACGTCCTGCTCAGGGCGACCGCGCGGATCGCCCCGCGCTTCCCGCAGCTGCGGGTCACGGTGATCGGCACCGGGCCGCTGCTGGCCGAGCTGGTGGACCTGCGCCACGAACTCGGCCTGGACGACACGGTTGAGTTCACCGGCGCGGCAACCTCTTCCGAGGTGAAGCGGGCGATGGACGGGGCCAGGGCCGTGGTGCTGGCCTGCCGGGTGGACGAATCAGGCGACCGCGACGGGATGCCCACCGTGCTGGTCGAGGCGCTGGCCCGGGCGGTCCCGGTGATTTCCACCGACGTCCCCGGCATCGGTGAGCTGGTCCGCGATCAGCTGACCGGGCTGCTGGCGCCGGCCGATGACGACGCGGCGTTGGCGCAGGCGATGAGCGAGTTGCTGGCGAGCCCGGAGTTGGCCCGCAGTCTCGGCCGCGCCGGACGGGAGCTGGTCGGTTCGGACTTCGGTCCGGCCGACGCGACACGTCGGCTGCTGGAGGTCTTCGGCGGGGCCGGCCGTCCGGCGGTCGATGCCGCCGGACTGCAGAGTGCCGGGGAACCTGGCGTGCTCGCTGGGGTGGGCGGGCGATGAGAATCCTGGTGCTCTGTTCCGACACCGGGGTCCGGATCGGTGACGGGAAGGGTGCGTCATTGCATCTCCGGGCGATCGCGCATGCCTTCGCCGCGCTGGGTCACCGGGTCGAGGTGGTCGGCATCGCGCCGTCGAACCCCGACGACGCACATGGCTGGACCGTGCCGGTGCACCTGGTGCCACACCCGGGACGTTCGCAGGGCCTGGAACGGGAGCGGCGCAAGCTGTCCGCGACGGACGCGGTCGCGCGGCTCGCCCTGGACGTGGCCGCCCGCCTACGGCCCGAGCTGATCTATGAGCGGCTCTCGCTGTTCGGCACCGCCGGCCTGCAGGTGGCCGCGCAGACCGGCGCGCGGCATGTGCTGGAAATCAATGCCCTGCTGACGGCCGAGGAAAGTGCCTGGCGCGGTCTGCATCTCGTGGCCCTCGCGGGTGAGCGGGAAGCGGCGGTGCTGCGCGCGGCCGACCTGCGGGTGGCGGTCAGCGACGAGGTGCGGCGGGCCGCCTCGCCCTTCGCGGCGGGAGGGGCCAGCATCACCGTCCCCAACGGGGTGGATACCGACCTGTTCGAGAGTCGACCGGACCGGCAGCGGGCCAGGGCCGCGTTCGGCCTGCCGACCGGCGGCGCGCTGCTCGGCTTCACCGGTTCGATCCGGCCCTGGCACGGGCTGGACACCGCGATCGCGGCCCTCGCCGAGCTGCCCGAGCACGTCGAGTTGGTCGTCGCCGGTGACGGACCGGTGCGGGTGCAGCTCGAACAGCAAGCGCTGGCGCTCGGCGTCGGGCGGCGCGTCCGCTGGCTGGGAGCTCTTGCGCACGAACGGGTTCCGCAGATGCTGGCGGCCTGCGATCTGGCCCTCGCCCCATACCCGGAGCTGCCGAATTTCGGGTTCTCGCCGTTGAAGCTGTACGAATACCTCGCGGCCGGCGTGCCCGTCGTCGCCAGCGACATCGGCCAGATCCGGCTTGCCCTCTCGGGCGGCCGCTGGGGACGCCTCGTTCCGCCGGGCGACGCATCCGCGCTGGCGGCGGCCGTGACATCGGAGCTGGCGGATCTGCCGGCCGCAAAGGTTCGCGCCGAGGCGGCCCGGGAGTACGCGATGTCCAGTCATGGCTGGACCGAACGGGCGACGCGAATCCTGCGCGCCGCGGCACCCGAGAACGCAACGCCGAATCGAGGAATCAATGCACTGGCCGGCTGATCACCCACTGCTGACCGACGACGCGCTGCGCCCGTTCGAGCCGGCGGCGGCCGGGTTGGCCGGCGGCTCCCGGGTCGTCCGGGTGCTCCGGCACCTGGAGCGGCGCCGGGTCGCGACCCTCATCGAGCGCGAGAGCGACGGCAGGATGGCCGTTCTCAAGGTCTTCGCATCACCGCGAGCGCGGGGAAACGACCGTCGGCTGCGGGTACTGGCCGCGAGTTCCGCCGCCTCGATCGTGCCCACCAGCCTGGGCGTCGATCGGCAGGGTCACGCCCACCTGGTCAGCTACCACCCCGGACGCGAACTTGTCGAGCTCCCTGACGGCGACTTCGTCGGCGCCTGCCGTCAGGTCGGCGTCGCGCTCCGGCGGCTGCACGACTGCGGCGCGGTGCTGGACCGGAGTTGGGGGTGGCCGCAGGAGTCGGCTCAGCTCGCCCGGCAGGCAGTGCCGAGCACCCGCGGCGCGGTTGACCAATTGCTGGACGCCGCACCGGATGTGGACGGCGACGACTGGGTCTGTGCGCATCGGGACTGCCACCCGGGACAGGTCATCGTCGAGCCAACCGGCGACGTGCGGTGGATCGACCTGGACGACAGCGCGATGGCGCCGCGGTCGTTGGACGTCGGGAACATGGTGGCCCACCTGCGGCGCGAAAACCTCCGCGGTGCACGGGATGTCGAGGTGGCAACGGCCGCCGAGCGGCACTTCCTCGATGGCTACCAGGCGGTATCGGCCGTCGCGCTGACCGACCTCGATCGCTGGATCGACGTGGCGATGCTCAGGCTCGCGGCGCTCGCCGTTGCCCGGCACCGGGATTGGCCACTGCACGACGCTTTGCTGCGCGCGTCCACCGGGTTGGTGGCGCGATGACGCCGCTTCTCGGCCTGCACGCCGACCGTCCCGTGCACATCGAAACCCGCGGCGCCGAACGGGTTGTCGTGAAGCAGTACGTCGCCGGCGGCGCGGACACCGTGTATCGGCAGATGTCGGCGCTGTGGTCGTCGCCGTTCGGCGCCGATCGCCGACCGCCCGGCATGCCGCGTCCCATCGCAGTGCACGCCGATCGCGAAGAGGTCGACATGCAATTCCTGCCGGGCGATCCGATCGGCAGCCGGGGTGATCTTGGGCTGTCCGTGCAACTGCTGCCCGAGGTGGCACGGCTGCTCGCCGATCTGCACGGCAGCGGTGTTCAGGTGGATCGGCGGCGGAACCCTGCCGCGCTGCTCCGCTCGAGCCGGCGCAAGGTCGATGAGCTCGGCCTGACTGCGGGGGACGTGGTTCGCTCGCCGCTGGTGGCGGGGCTGGCTCGGCAGGTTGTCGACCGCCTTGCCGATGCGATCCCGACGTCCACCGAGCTCGTGATCAGCCACGGCGACTTCTCGCCGCGGAATGTGCTGCTCACCCCGGATGGGTTGGCGCTGATCGACTTCGACCGGCTGCAGATGGCTGCGCCGGAGCGGGACATCTCGTATTGGGGCGCCTGGACCTGGGTCACGTTGCTGACCACCGGAGCGCAACCCAGCTGGCAGGTCGCCGACGATCTGGCGTTGGCGTACAACACGTTCCGGCCCGGATCTACGAAATCAGTCGGCGTCGGCGTTCTACCGGGCGGTTGCCCTGCTCCGCATCGCGCACGGCTGGTCGGCGCTGCAGGCGGCTCCGCAGACCGCGACGCTGGTGCTGCGCGAGGCCCTGCGATTGCTTGATGACGCGTAGTCAGCCAACGTCGTCGGGGGCGGCCGGCCGGGCCGCGGGGCTCAGCAGGCCGTTCGCGTGCCGGAGGACCAGCGGCTGCAGAAACGCCGTCGGGTCAACCCGCACCGAGCTGGTGATCTGGAACTGCGCGGTCTCGCCGGGCAGCAGCGTGACCAGGGCGTCGTCGACGGTCGCCAGCGGGTCGACCCGATCGATCTGCAGCGTGACGTCCCGGACGTAGGACCGTGCGGTCACGCTCACCTGGTACCCGGTTTCGGTGCGGGTGGCGGAGGCGGTGATCGGGTCGGTGTCCAGGTCCTGGTCGACGACCTCGGCGAAGTTCCAGATCGTCCGGGCAAACGCGGCATCGACGAAGTTGGCTGTGAGGACCTCGCCCGACGCCCGATCGGGCGTCGACAGGGCGGCGGACAGCGGGAGCGTGACGGCCCCGCGCTCGACCACAGCGCCGGTGAGTTCCGAGGTGGCCAGCACCGTTCCGTCGAAGGCCAGTCTGCTCAGGGTGATCCGGCCGGACCAGCGCTCCGGGCTGTCGTTCAGCAGGATCAGCGCGAGACCGTCGTCACGCGGCTGGATCGTCGCCAGTCGCGGCCGAAACGCGTTTCGCAGCGCGTACCAGAGCGGCTTTCGGTGCTCGTCGAAATCCACTGCGGCCCAGGAGATCACCGGCCAGTTGTCGTTGAGCTGCCAGACGATCGAGCCGGTGTTGTGCGGCGCCAGCGAACGGAAATGCTCGATGCCGAAGCGAACCGCGGCGGCCTGGTTCAACTGGGTGGCGAAGTGCCAGTCCTCGATGGTTGTCGGCTCCGGCAGGTGGCCCCGCATGCCCTTTTCCAGTTTCAGATTGCCGTCCTCCGCCTTCTGGTGCACGAGCATCTGGGTGCCGTAGGGATCGAGCGGCTCGTCATGCACGACGCGAGTGAGGGTGGACCACGCGGGCGGGCCCTGAAAACCGAACTCCGAGACGAAACGCGGGGTGTAGTCGCGATACCCGGTGTAATCGACATCGTTCCAGACGTCCCAGATGTGCATGGTGCCGTTGTTCTCGTCGTTCGGGTGCAGGTCAGTCGGTGAAGGAGAACGGGCTGCCGGGGGAATACGGGCGGGTGGGATCGAGCTCGGCGAGCAGCTTCGGGAGCAGCTCGCGGTAGTAGCCGTTCCCCCAACTGCGCCCCGCCAGCAGGGGCCGCCAGCCCCACTGCACGTAGCCCCAGAGGTTCTCGTTGTTGCCGTTCCAGATCACCAGCGACGGATGCCCGCTGAGCCGGGTGATGACCTCCCTTGCCTCGGCCTCGACCTCGGTGGCCAGCCAGTCCTCCTCGGCGTAGGCGGCGCAGGCGAACAGGAAGTCCTGCCAGACCAGCACGCCCAGTTCGTCGCAGCGGGAGTAGAACTCCTCGGATTCGTAAATGCCGCCGCCCCAGACCCGCAGCAGGTTCATGTTGGCCTCGACCGCGTCGGCGATCCGCCGTCGGTAGCGGTCGGCGTCGATGTCGGTCAGGAAGGCGTGATCGGGAATCCAGTTGGCGCCGCGGACCTGGATGGTCTCCCCGTTCACCCGAATCTCGAAGGGGGTTCCGCCGTCGTCGGGATCGACATGGAGTTCAACTGTGCGAAACCCGACTCGGCCGGTCCAGATCGACGGGCCTGTCTGCTCGGGCGCTAGGCCACTGGCGCTGACCGCGACCTCGTACAGCGGCTGCGCGCCGTGCCCGATCGGCCACCAGCGTTCGACGTCCGGCACCCGCAGCACCACGGTTGCGGTGGTGGTATCGGTGACGACCGTTTCCTGCTGCCCGGCGACCGTCACGGTGATCTCGCTGGCGCCATCGGTTGCCGCCCATTCGAGCTCGACATGTGCGGTGAGAATTCCGGTTTCGCCGTCGATACCGACCAGCGGCCGGACCGACGCGATTCGCACGCCCGACCAACTCTCGATGCCGATCTGCTTCCAGATGCCGCTGGTGGCGACGTCGATGCCCCAATCCCAGCCGAAGTTGCAGGCCATCTTGCGGATCGCGTTGTACGGGTGGTGGTTCGCGTGCGGGCGGGGGCCGTGTTCGATGGATCGCGCCAGCGCGGTCGGCACCGGTGCGGCGAATTCGACGGCGATGGTGTTCCGGCCCGCATGAAGCACGCCGCCGATGTCGAAACGGTAGCCGCGGTGCTGGTTCTGGGTGCGGCCCACCACCACCCCGTTCACCTCGACGGTGGCAATGGTGTCCAGGCCCGCCGCCACCAGGTCGTGGCGCGCCGCACCGTCATCGGCCCAGTCGAAGGCTGTCTCGAAGCACCAAGTGGTGTCGCCGATCCACTGCTGATCGGCCTCGTTCGACCCATCGAACGGGTCGGCGATCAGGCCGGCGGCGAGCAGGTCGGTGTGCATGCATCCGGGTACGGACGCCGGAAAAGCGATGCCGGAGATGGCCTCCGGTGCCGGACCGGATACGGCCCGGACGGTCCAGCCGGAATGCAGCGCGGTGTAAGCCATCTCTCCCACGTCCTCACAGGTCCTCACGCAGATTGCTGCTGCCCTTGATCAGTGACCAGAGGCTACTGAGAGGACGGTTCGCGAAGCCCTGTGGACAATCTGCGACGGGTTCGATGAACTTCCGCGTACCCAACAGTCTGCCTGGTGCAAGCCGTCTGCACATCGACCCGGTGACCACCGAAACGGCCACGCTCGTGGCAGACAGTGGTGTGACGACGATCGAGTACGACCGGGTCGGGAGAGGTGAGAGCTTCGTGCCAGGGCCGGTCGAGCTCGGCCGGGAGATCGCCGCGATCAAGGCGCTGATCGAGGTTGCCGGCGGCAGCGCGGTGCTGTGCGGGCACTCCTCAGGATGTTCGATCTCGTTGTTCGCAGCCGTATCAGGTCTCGCCGTAGATGGTCTGGCGCTGTGGGAGGCGCCGCTCGGGCAGCCGGGCAGCGGGGGTGAAGAGTGGGCTGCCGAGGTGAACCGCCGGATCGACGCGGGTGACCTCGACGGTGCCCTGACCGAATACATGAGGGATATGCCGTCGGAAATTCTCGAGGTGGTCAGGAGCATCCCCGCAATGGTCGATCAGGCCGGCAGCTTGCGGCCCGACGCGGACTCTTTGGCCTGGGCCGAGTCCACACCGCACGCGGAACTCTTCGGCGGCCTCCGGATACCGGTGCTCGCGATGGTCGGTGAGCGGACGTATGACGTCATGGTTCCGGCGGCCGAGTCGATCGCGGCCGCGATCCCGGGCGCCACGTGGAAGCGGATGCCGGGTGCGGAGCACTCCTGGCAGCCCGGTCCGTTCGCCGTCCAACTGGCCGCGTTTGTCAAGGCGGCGCAGCGAACGCCGGTGCGCTAGCTCGCACGCCCGCGCGTGACGCTCACCCGAGGCCCTGCGATCTCGTACTCGATCTGGTCGAGGTCGTGATAGCTGCGCTCCGGCAGACCCAGCAGGACTTCGATTACCGGGGTCGACGCACGGGCGGTCACGGCCGCGGTGAGCAGGTCGGTCCGAGTTGCGGATCCGTGGGCCAACGCTGCGCCGGCCACCTCGAGGACCTGCTCGGCGACCACGGGTTTGTGCATCGGATTCCTCTCCTCATGCTGCTGCTACCGAGTCGGTTGACGTCGGCGAGTGGCTTCGCAGGTCGGCCAGACGTTGCCGAGCCGCTCGGTGGGTGAACTCCGCCAGTGCTGCCGGCGGCACTTCGCCGTCCAGATCACGGCGTGCCGCCGACACCACCCGCTCGATCACGTCACGCCGGACGCTGCCGCGAAAGGCCACGGCCAGATCCTCGGCCACCTTGTCGATCCCATAGTCATCGCGGGCGGATGGGTGGGCCGTCGCCGAGTCGGGCGTCGTCGAGATGATCATTGAGTCCCGTCTCTGCGTGGTGAGTGGCGTACAGGAATCCTGACCTGAAACGGCCCGTCCGCCCATCGGGTGCAACACCCATCTGTCGGGCGGTAGTCCCGCTGGGCGCGGTCGCGTGGCGTGCATCGCATGAAGTGGTGCCCAGGCACCATGGACAGATACCGGGCTGGGCGTGAGGCTGACGTCATGTCAGTCATTGCCGAAAAACCTGCGAGTCCGGTGCGCGGTCGTCGCCGGACCGCCCGGACGCCGAAGTCGGCGCTGTTCTGGCGGTTGTTCGGTTTCAACGCGCTGGTCTTCCTGGCCGCCGCCGCAGTGCTGCTGCTCTCGCCGGCGACCGTGTCCACGCACGCGTCGCTGGCCGAGATCGGTGTGGTAACCGTGGGATCGGCCCTGATGCTGGCGGTCAACGCGCTGCTGCTGCGGACCACCCTGCGGCCGCTGGACGGGCTCACCGCACTGATGGAACGGGTGGACCTGCTCCGCCCCGGAGCTCGCATGTCCGTCCAGGGCGACCGGGACGTCGCTCATCTGATCCGCACGTTCAACGAGATGCTCGACCGGCTGGAGCACGAGCGCGGCGCCAGCAGCGCGCACGCGCTGGCCGCTCAGGAATCCGAACGGCAACGCATCGCCCGGGAATTGCACGACGAAATCGGACAGAGCCTGACGGCCGTGCTGCTCGGGCTGAAACGCACCATCGACCGCGTCCCGGCCGATCTGCGGGACGAGCTGCAGGTCGTGCAGGAGATGATCCGGGACTGCCTGGACGAGGTCAGGATGGTCGCCCGCCGGCTCCGCCCCGGTGTGCTGGAAGATCTCGGGCTGCTCAGCGCCATGCACGCGTTGGCGGCCGACTTCACCGGAGTCAGCACCATTCCGGTCACCTCCCGGCTGGAGCACGCTTTGCCCCCCTTGAGCAAGGACACCGAACTGGTGTTGTACCGGATCACCCAAGAGGGTCTGACGAACATCACCAGGCACGCCGCCGCCACCCACGTCGACCTCGAACTCACCCGTGGCCCAGGGAATGTCACGCTGCTCATCACCGACAACGGGCGCGGCATGAACGGGGCGGCCGAGGGCGCCGGAATCCGCGGCATGCGGGAACGGGCCATCCTCATCGACGCGGAGCTCACCCTGAGTCCGAGCCACACGGGCGGCACCGAGCTGCGCCTCGTCGTCCCGACCACCACGGAGGTGGGTTAGAGAATGGGACTGGAAATGACCCGGATCCTGCTCGCCGACGACCACAACCTGGTCCGGCGCGGACTGCGGCTGATCCTGGACGGCGAACCCGACCTGCAGGTGGTCGCCGAGGCCGCCGACGGCAATCAGGCCGTGGAACTCGCCGCCCGCGGTGACATCGACCTGGCCATCCTGGACATCGCGATGCCGCGGATGACCGGGCTGCAAGCCGCGCGGGAGATGTCCCGGCGGACACCCGCGGTGCGAATTCTGATGCTGTCGATGTACGACAACGAGCAGTACTTCTTCGAAGCCCTCAAGGCGGGCGCCGCCGGGTACGTCCTCAAATCAGTCGCCGACCGCGACCTGGTGGAGGCCTGCCGGGCGGTGCGGCGCGGCGAACCGTTCGTCTACGCCGGCGTCGTCACCACTCTGATCAAGGACTACCTCCAACGAAACCGGAACGGTCAACGCATCCCGGACAGCATTCTCACGCCTCGGGAGGAGGAGATCATCAAGCTGATCGCCGAGGGACATTCCGCCAGGGACATCGCCGAGACATTGGTGATCAGCGCCAAGACCGTCGACCGGCACCGCGCCAACATCATGCAAAAGCTCGGCATGCACGACCGACTCGACCTGACCAGATACGCCATCCGTGCCGGTCTGGCGCAACCCTGACCGGGCATGAACGTGCCGTCACCATGGAGAACGGAGGACCGATGCCACTGACTGACGGAGAACGACGCAGCCTCGACCGGCGCGATCACAGTGGCGCTCCGGCGTCGCGCGGAACCACGCTGAAAGATGGGTGTTGCACCCGATAGCCGACCCGTCCCCAGCACCGCAGGCTGATCGAGCCCGACAGACGCGGCCAAGTGCAGCGTGGGGACGAGCGATGGGGGTGGCGGCAACGTGCTGATGCCCCAGGTCGGGCCTCCGGCAAGAGAGCAGTGCGATGATGACGCGCCCGTCGCAGTCCATCGGGGAACGCGAGTGATCCGAGTGCTGATCGTCGATGATCACGACCTCGTCCGCGCCGGGGTGCATTCCATCCTGAGCCAGGCCGATGGGATCGTGGTTGCCGGCGAATGCACCGACGGCGAGCAGGTGCTGGCCGCGGTTGGCGCGGTCATTCCTGATGTCGTGCTGATGGACCGGCAGATGCCGGTGACCAGCGGTGCGGAAGCGACCCGCGCCCTGCTGGCCGTCCACCCGACCGCCAGGGTGCTGATGATGTCGGTGGCCGGGACCGAGAAGGTCGTCCGGGAGGCCGTCTCGGCCGGCGCGGTCGGCTGTGTGATCAAGAACGGAAACTCGGGGCACCTGATTGCCGCTGTCAGGGCGGTGGCCGCAGGTGGCCAGGTCTGGCCCGTTCGGCGCGGCTGAGGCCCGCATCTCGGGTACGCCCAGGGTTGCCCACCGCCGAACCTGACCGCCCGGTCGGGTGACGACCGCTCCCAATGGGTGAGACCGAGCGCGGACCAACGCCATTCGCGTGACGGATCGTGCCTTTCCCCGTCCCTAGGTCAGCGCAACTCCTTGCGCCCGGGCTTCTCGACATGGTCGAGCACACGATGGGTAGGGCTGGGCGATGACGCAAGGACATGTGAGGAAAACACGCACCCTTGCCGCCGTCGGCGCCATGATCACGGTGCTGGCGCTGGTCGCCGGATGTGCCACTTCCACGGCCGGACGCGGCATCACCGTGGGTGCAGGCGCGGTGCGCACTCCTGCACCAACGGCCACCACGACACCAACGGCCACCGCGCCGGCAACGGCCACCGCCACGGTGACCGAGCAGAGCACGGTCACCCGTACGGCGACACAGACCGAAACGACCACTGCCCAGCCCAGTACCCCACCGCCGTCGGTCCCGGCGCCGCCGTCCGGCATGTCGGACGGCGAGATCCGCACGGGCGTCGCGAGCGCGGTGGGTGTGGTCGAGACCTATTGGACAGACCTGTTCAACACCTGGGTGGACGATGACGGGAAGCCGGTGTCCTGGTGGGCTCCCGAGCTGCTGAACGGGGATGGCTTCTACGATTCGGTATCCGGTCCGGTGCCGCCCTGTGGCACGGACTTCGACAATGCGGGGAATGCCTTCTTCTGTGGGACCGTCGCTGCGGGAACCGGTTTCATGGCCTGGGACATGCAATTCTTCCGCGACCACAGCGAGTTCGGCGATGTCGTGTTCTACATGGTTGTCGCGCACGAGACCGCGCACGCAGCGCAGGTCCGGTTCGAACACGACGGCGAGGCGCCGGCCGTGCTCGATCAGTACGAACTGCAGGCGGACTGCATCGGCGGGGCCACGATGGCCAAGGCCGAGCAGGACGGCTACCTGACCCTCAATGACGGTGACGTAGCGGAGATGACCAATCTCTCCCACGCGTTGGGCGACTATTCAGGTGACATCCACGGCACCCCGGAGCAGCGAGACGACTGGTTCATGCAGGGATACCACGGCGACATCGAGTCCTGTCTCGGAAACCGCTAACGGGGTCAGTTGCCGGCCAGCACCGAACGGACGTAGTCCGCGCTGGCCTCGACCGCGGCGACCGGACCAGCGCCGGTCGGTTCGGCCTGCAGGATGGTGTCCTGCTCGAGGACGTACCACCCGTCATACCCGTGGCTTTCCAGTTCCCGGATGACGCCGGCGATGTCGACGTCGCCCTGGCCGAGGATCCGGTACATGCCCTCCCGCACCGCCTCGGTGTAGGTCAGCTCCCCGGCCTGCACGCGTTTCGCGAGTGACGCGTCGACGTCCTTCAGGTGGGTGTGCGCGATCCGGTCGGGGGCCTGCCGGGTCAGCGCGGCCGGGTCGGTGCCGCCGATCAGCAGGTGCCCGGTGTCCAGGCACAACGAGATCGACGAGTTCTCCAGGACCCGTTGCACCTCGTCCGGTTTCTCGATCATGGTGCCGACATGCGGGTGCAGCACGGCCTTGACGCCGCGGGTCGCGGCCAGTTCCGCCAGCCGGTCCAGGTTGGCCAGCAGGGTGGCCCAGCCGACGTTGTCGAGGTCAGGTCGGGCGTCGTAGCCGACCATCCCGCTGTCCGCGGACAGCACCAGCACCTTGGCGCCGACGGCTTCGAAGCCGTCCAGTACCTGGTTGACAACCGGAGCCGGGTCGACATCCGGCCGGTACAACACCACGGGGGTGAAGCCGCCAAGGCCGTGCAGCCCGTGGTCGGCCAGCGTCTTCGCCTTGCCTTCCGGTGTCTGCGGGAGGAACCCGTCGGGCCCGAATTCGGTGGCAGAGAGACCGATCTGGCGCATCTGGGCCAGGACCATTGACGGTTCCAGCTGGTACCCCCAACCGGGCACCTCACAGACTCCCCAGGAGATCGGGGCGCCGGCGATGCGGTCGATGGCTGCGGTGCTCATGTCGAACGTCCTTTGTTCGGTGAGTGGCACGGAGGTCTTTTGGCTCAACCTATCCCGTGAAGGCGGATCGGAATCGGTCGAGGGCAACCAGGGAATCGCCGGAGGCGAAGGCCTCGAGGGCAACGACACCGTCGTAGCCCAACCGGTTCAGCGCGGCGGCGACGGCCGGGTAGTTGATCTCACCGGTGCCCGGTTCGCAGCGGCCGGGGACGTCGGCGACCTGGATCTCGCCGACGACCGGCAGTGCCCGCTCCACCAGTTCGATCAGGTTCCCTTCGCCGATCTGGGCGTGGTAGAGGTCGAGATTCATCCGCAGGTGTGGGTTGTCGACCGCTTCGACCAGGGCCAGGGTGTCCGCTGCCTTGGCGAACGGGGTGTGCGGGTGATCGACGGCGGTGTTCAGGTTCTCCAGCGTGAACACCCGTCCGGCCTGTTCGCCGAGTTCGGCGAGCCGGGTCAGGGTGCGGGCGGCGGTCAGCCACATGGCCGGGGACACCACATCGGTGGGAATCACCGGGAGGCCCTTGTCGTCCAGCCCGGTGCCGTGCACGTTCAGCCGCGGGCAGTTCAGCTGCTCGGCGACCTTCAGCGACTGCTCGGCGGTGCGGAGCAATTCCTCGGCGCCGTCGGCGTCGGCCAGCGTGCCGGTGATGTACCCGGTCATCGACGAGAACGTGGCTCCGGTGCCGACCAGCGCGGTGATGTCCTTCTTGGTCCAGTCCCAGATCTCCACCTCGAATCCGAGCTCGTCGATGCGGCGCACCCGCTCTTCGAAAGGCAGGTCCGTGAAGACCATTTCGGCGGACACCGCCAACCGGAAACTCATTTCGCCAGCTCCGAGATCAGCACCGGCCGGCCCGATTCCACCGACGGCCGCGGCCGCCAAGGCGATCTCCAGCGAGGCGCGGGCGTCCTCGCCCGTCACCGCGGCGGATCCGCCGGAACGGACGGCGTCGACGAAGGCGGCCAGCTCAGCGGTGTACGCGCCGGACAACAGTTCCTGGTCGCTGCGGACCGTCTCGGCCAGCTCCCCGGCCGCGCCGGAGAACACCATCCCGGTGCGCCGGCCGCCGCCCATGGTGGCCATCCCGCCGGATCCGAACACCTCGCCGCGGACGTCGTACCCGTAGGACGCCTCGAAGCACGCCTCGGCCGTGCCGACCGCACCGTTGTCGAATCGCACCACCACGACGGCGGTGTCGAGCAGGCCGCGGTCCTTCCATTCCGGTTCCACCAGCGCGGTCGCGGTGGCGAACACCTCGACCGCGGTCGCGCCCGGGTTCAGGAACCGCAGGGCGTCGAAATCGTGGATCAGGGTCTCGTTGAAGATCGTGTTCGGCGCCACCCGTGCCGGGTCGAAACCGCCCGGGTCCCGGGTGACCGACCGCAGCAGTCGCGGGGTGCCCAGCCGGCCGTCGTCCAGCAGCGCCCGGGCCGCGGCCCAGTCCGGGGCGTAGCGGCGGTTGAAGCCGACCTGCAGCACCACACCCGCGGCGCGGGCCGCGTCGATGGCGCGATCGGCGTCGGCCAGGGTGAAGGCCATCGGCTTCTCGCAGAACACGCCCTTCCCGGCGGCGGCGGCGGCCACCACCAGGTCGGCGTGGAACCTGGCCGGGGCAGCGATGACGACCGCGTCGATGTCCGGGTCGGCGAACACCTCCGCCGGGTCGGTGGCGAACTTGGCTGCGCCGAGCGACGCGGCCAATCGTTCCGCCGCACCGGGGGCCGGGTCGGCCACGGCGGCGAGCTGTGCGCCGGGCAGCCGCCGGGCGAGCGTCTCGCCGTGGAACGTGCCCATCCGTCCCGAACCGATCAATGCCACCCGGACCGGACCCTGCTGTACGTCGGCCACTGCTTCTCCCGTCGAAGTTCAACTAGAACGTTCTATTTGACCTGGTGATCCTGTCGGGTGTTCGTCACTTTGTCAAGACAATCATCAGCAAATGTGTAACGTTCTAGTCGGACCCGACGAAGGAGGCGGGTTGTTCAGAGCCTCCTAGCCGGAGGCGAACTGCTCGAACGGGTCAGCGCCCCAATCCTCGAGCCAGGAGTAACGGATCTCGTCCGCACCGGACCGCCAGAGTTCCGGGCAGGTGGTGATCAGCCAGTCGACAGGCTCGATTCCCGACGGGTCGCCGCCGTCCAGGGCCAGGCGGAGTGCGGCCGACAGATCGGCGTCCACGGCGTCGGTCCGGGTCGTCGGATCTACCGACACGAACAGGGCCGTACCGGATCTGGCGATCAGATCCAGGAACTGCCGATTGCGGTTCCACGGTGTCAGATGGGTGCTCGGCACGCAGTCCGCGTCGAGGGTGAAGAACCGGCGATGCTGCGCCAGCCGGAACGCCAGGGTGTTCACCCCCACCCGGCGGGTGCGTCCCCAGTGCTTTCCTGAGGTGTCGTCGCCGGTGCGTTGGGCCTCGACGAGTCCCGCAGCGAGGTGGCCGATCACGTTGCAGCCCAACACAATCGACGAACCGGCGGCCGCCCGGATGGTTCGGTACAGCCCGACGAATGCCTCCGCGGAGGTGACGGTCGGATCGGCCAGCGACCAGCCGTCCTGCCCCGGCCCGGCACCCATCGTCAGGCCCCACTCGCCGAACACATCGTAGGTGGAGAAGTCGTGCTTGATCAGCTCGAAGCCCCATTCGCGGATCCGCGAGACGTCGGCGAACACAGTTTCCAAGGTTGCCGGAGCGCTCGGATCCAGGGCGAAGGCTCCGTCACGCGGGCCGAGCGAACCGGCCGGTGGCTCGGTGCGGTAGAGCAGCGGGCGGAACCAGATCCCGGGCCGCACCCCCTGCGCGGCGATCGCCGCGGCAACACCGGGCATGTCGGGGAACTCGACGGGCCGGCCCGCATCCCAGGGGCCCCCGGACGCCAGTCGGCCGTCCGCGGTGCCCTGCATGGTCCAGCCGTCGTCGACCACGCCGAACGGCCGCACCGGATGGTCCCCGACCAGATCCGCAACCGTCCTGGCGTCCCGGACGACCGCGGCCGCGTCGAAATCCCGCCCGTAGGCGTAATACCAGTTGTTCGCCCCCACCAGCGGTCCCACCGGCAGCGGGTCGGAGCACAGCAACGCCATCAGTTCGCCCTGCACGGCGAACGGCGATCGGTCACCCGCCACCGAGCGGACCACCGCCGCGATGATGAGCCGGTCGCCGGGGCGGACCGGCGACCCGCCCGACCGCAGGTCCAGCCACAGCGAGACGCCCGCTGGGTCGAGGGTCCATGCCGCGAAGGCACCGCCGCGGACCTCCACTCCCCAGCCGGATGTCGTCCCACTGGCCTGGTCGTGCCACAGCACCGACCAGGGCAGCACCCGTTCCGGCTGCATCCCGCGCCATTGCAGCTCGCCGTACGACCGCTCCCAGGCATCACCGAGAATCAGCACACCGCGCGGGATCGCTCGCCGCCAGCGCAGCATCACCCGGCTCAGCACGCTGCCGGCACCCACCTGGACGCGCAGACCACCGCCGGGGGTGGCCACCAGCACAACGGTCACCCCGCACGCCGCCGGGTCCGCCCAAGAACCGTTCGGGTAGGTTTGTGCCAGGACGAGATCGGGTTCGTCGACGACGATCTGACCCACGATGACAGCCTGCCAGACTCCAGCCGACACCGCCGGACGCGCTCAGTTGGTGCCGAGGTGCTCAGTCAGCAGGCACCGCATGGTCCTCGTTTTCGCTGTCCCACCAGGATCGGACCTGGCCGGTCGGAGGGCCTGCCTCGACCCCGGAAGGGGACGCTGGGCGCAGGCCAGCACCGCGATCAGCTGGTGACCGTGGTCAATGGTGCGGCCGAGCTGCCGGTAACGGACCTCAAGGTGGCTTGCCGGCTGAGCGCCGGCAACACAGCGTGATAGGTCTATCGACTGGACTGACCCGCACCCAGCCGTCGAGTGAGTTCATGCGCCTCGCGCAGCAGGAGTTGGCCGAGCTCCTGCTGACGTGGGGGAGCGAACCGTGACGCGATCCCGGTCAGGCTCAGCGCCCACTGCGGGCGGCCGGCCACGTCGAAGACCGCCGCCGCGAGACCCCAGCTGTCCTGCACGATCAGCCCGGGATTGACGGCGTAGCCGGTGGTGTGGGTGCTGCTCACCCGGACTCGGAGGTCGCCTGCCGTGTGGTTCGGGCCGTACTGCTCAGTCAGGTCGGTGCGGCTCGAGGAATTCCTCCCGGTCCCGCTCGGTGAGGAATGCCAGCACCGCCAGACCGGCCGAGGCAACGCCCAGCGGAAACCTGATGCCCTCGTACAGGACGTGCGAGCGGATGGGGAAGCTGCCGTCCTCACGGATCAGGCAAACGGTCTCGTCGCCGCGCCGGACCGAGAAGAAGGCGCTCTCGCCGGTCAGCCGGGCCAGCCGTTGGACGGTGGGCCGGGCGGTCTCGGTGACGTCGTAGCGGGCGGCCACCGCCAGACCGAACAGGTAGGTCTCCGGGCCCAGCCGCCAGCGGCCCGATGCCGGTTCCCGGTCGAGCAACCCGTGGTCGGCAAGGGAGGACAGCAGCCGGTGACAGGTCGCCCTGCGCCAGGCCGACATCGCGACCCAGAACGGTGGTGCTCGCGCCGCCTGGCTCATGCGCGCTCACCGCCTTCAGCAGCGCGGCAACCCGGCCGACGACGTCGTTCGCGGCATCCATCGGGTTCATCCTAGAGTGTCCACTCAGTGAACGCGAATGCTCGAATCGGGCCCATCCGATGGGAGAAACGCGTTCATTCAGCGGTCATTCATTGACCGACACAGACGAGTCCGGCTTCACTGAAGGTCACAACAGAGGGGTCGGAGGCGGAATGGACAAGGTCGTCGGGTCTGCACGGGAAGCCGTGGCGGACATCGCAAGTGGGTCGTCACTGGCGGTCGGTGGTTTCGGGGTGTGCGGGATCCCCTCGGTGCTGATCGAGGCGGTGCTGTCCTCCGGGGCGACCGACCTGGAGGCGGTGTCGAACAACTGCGGGGTGGACGACTGGGGGCTGGGCCGGCTGCTGAACGCGCGCCGGATCCGCCGCATGGTGTCGTCGTACGTGGGGGAGAACAAGGAGTTCGCCCGCCAGTTCCTCTCCGGCGAACTGGAGGTGGAGCTGACCCCACAGGGCACGCTGGCCGAACGGATGCGGGCCGGCGGATCCGGGATCGCGGCCTTCTTCACCGCGACCGGTGTCGGTACCCAGGTGGCCGACGGCGGCCTGCCGTGGCGATACGACAGCGTCGGGAACGTGCTGCTGGCCTCACCGCCGAAGGAGGTGCGCTCGTTCGTGGTCGGCGGGGTGGCCCGCGAATTCGTCCTGGACGAGGCGATCAGCTGCGACTTCGGATTGGTCCGGGCCTGGAAGGGTGACCGGCACGGCAACCTGGTCTACCGGGATTCCGCGCAGAACTTCAATCCGCTGGCCGCGATGTGCGGCCGGACCACCATCGCCGAGGTCGAGGTGCTGGTCGAGCCCGGTGAGCTGGACCCGGGCCAGATCCACACGCCGGGCGCCTACGTGCAACGGGTGGTCGCATTGACCGCGGAACAGGCCGCGGACAAGCGGATCGAGAAAAGGACGGTGCGCTGATGTCGTGGACACGTGAACAGATGGCCGCGCGAGCGGCATCCGAGCTGACGGACGGGTCGTACGTGAACCTCGGGATCGGGCTGCCGACCCTGGTGCCGAACTATGTCCCCGATGACGTCGAACTGGTGTTGCAGAGCGAGAACGGCATCCTCGGGGTGGGTGCCTATCCGGGCCGACGAAGACGTCAACCCGGACCTGATCAATGCCGGCAAGGAAACGGTGACGGTCCGGCGCGGGGCGTCGTTCTTCGATTCCGCGACATCGTTCGGGATGATCCGCGGCGGCAAGATCGACGCCGCAATCCTTGGTGCCATGCAGGTCTCGGCCGCCGGTGACATCGCCAACTGGATGATCCCCGGAAAGATGGTCAAGGGCATGGGCGGGGCCATGGACCTGGTGCACGGTGCCAAGCGGGTCATCGTGCTGATGGAGCACCTGGCCCGCGACGGGTCGTACAAGATCGTCGACGAGTGCTCCCTGCCGTATACCGGCCGGGGCGTGGTGCAGCGGATCATCACCGATCTGTGTGTCCTGGACGTCACCCCGTCCGGTCTGGAGCTCGTTGAACTGGCGCCCGGGGTGAGCGTCGGCGAGGTCGTCGCAAAGACGGAGCCAGTGCTGCGCACGTCGGCACAGATCGCCGCGTAACCGATCGGCTCGCGAACGTCTCGGAATACACTGGGCTGGCTATATGGTTGATGCTTCAACCAGATGGTGCCAATCCCGCGCCTCTGCTTCAACAGGAGGACACCATGCACGTCGGAGTCGACAGTTTCGTCTCAACGGTCACCGACCCCGCGACCGGACTCGTCGTGGGCCCCGAGGAGCGGATCGAACACCTGCTGGAGGAGATCGCCCTGGCGGACGCCTCTGGCCTGTATTCGTTCGGGATTGGTGAGCACCACCGCAAGGAGTACTACGACTCCGCACCGCCGGTGATTCTCGGGGCCGCCGCCGCGCGGACCTCGCGGATCCGGCTCGGCAGCGCGGTGACCGTGCTCAGTGCGGCCGACCCGGTGCGGGTGTTCCAGCAGTTCGCCACGCTCGACCTGATCTCCAAGGGCCGGATCGACCTGGTCGTCGGACGCGGCTCGTTCACCGAGGCGTTCCCGTTGTTCGGACTGGACCTCGCCGACTACGACACGCTTTTCGCCGAGAAACTCGATCTGCTGCTGAAGATCCGCGACTCCGTCCACGTTCACTGGTCAGGTCAGCACCGACCGGCGCTGACCGGGCAGGGCGTCTACCCACGGCCGGCGCAGAACCCGCTGCCGATCTGGGTCGGGGTCGGCGGCACCCCTGAGTCCTTCGTGCGGGCCGGACTGCTCGGGTTGCCGCTGATGGTCGCCATCATCGGCGGCCAACCGCGCCAGTTCGCCCCGCTGGTCGACCTCTACCGCCGGGCGGGGGCCGAGGCCGGGCACGCTCCGGAGGCCCTTCAGGTTGGCCTGCACGTGTTCGGCTACGTCGGCGACAGCGTCCGGTCCGCCGCCGACACCATCTACCCCGGCTGGCATCAGATGTTCACCCAGGTCTCCAGGGAGCGCGGCTTCCCGACTCCGACGCGGGCCCAGTTCGACGCCACCAGCGGCCCGGACGGCGCCTTCTTCCTGGGCGACCCCGACACCATCGCCACCAAGCTGCGCCGGGTCTCGGATCAGTTGGGGGGCGTCGACCGCGTCTCGTTGCAGATGACCAACCCGCGGCTGTCCCACGCAGACCTGCTGCGCGGCATCGAGCTGCTCGGCACCGAGGTGGCGCCGCAGGTCGCCGATCTCTGATGCCGCCAGCGGGAGTCTCAACCGACCTGACGGCAATAGGTGGCAACCGATGGCGTCCCACCCATGACGGGCCCAATACTCACTACATCAGAGCGGATTGTTGCAGCAGCCATTCGAGATCCACGCCGGATCTTGGGATCCACGCCGGATCTCGTGGAAAGGTTGTTGGCCCGCTTGCTGTTTCGTTCGTCCTCAGCCTGGGCGAACGCGCTTCATTTGGTGCGCCCGCTCGCCCTTCTGTGGAGGTAGCGGCGAGCGGGTGCACCAACGTCCGTCATCACGGGACGGCCCGAACCTAGAAGAGATCGGGCGTCGTCGGCGGCACGTCATCGAGAAATGCACTCACCATTGGCACCAGCACGGCTGCCTCCCCGGCCATGCCAACGTGCGACGTCGCCGGGAGAATCACCAACCGGGCGGACGGCGCCTGCGAAAGCACCCCCGACGCAGCGGCTTCCTCATCGCCGCCACCGCGCAGCTTGAACATCGCCAGCGCATGCTCGGGCTTCACACCGTCCGCGTCACCGACGATGACCATCGTCTTCGCCGAGATCGAACGCAGCTGTTCATCGCTGATGTTCTGGTCATTGATGTTCAGCACCTTCATCTTTTCGAGGTAGGCCTCGAACGCCGTGGCGTCCGGGGTGTGCTCGTAGAACGCCGCCTCGACCGGCGTGCCGGCAAACGCCTCGGCGCGCAAGACCTCCGATGGCCTCGAACACCGACGGGTACCAACCGTCCTTGCGGTAGCTGGCGGACATGCAGACCAGCTTGTCAACCAAGCGATGGGTGACGGATGGCGAGTTGCAGCGCGACCCCGCCGCCCTGTGAGTAGCCCATCACCGCCGCGCGTTCGACCGTCAAGG
Source organism: uncultured Actinomycetota bacterium (assembly GCA_963695045.1). Lineage (GTDB taxonomy): Bacteria > Actinomycetota > Actinomycetes > Mycobacteriales > Nakamurellaceae > Nakamurella. Next base: position 336,705 of record CAVOFW010000006.1, on the reverse strand, counting down.
CGCGCAGCAGTGCCGCGGCGTCGTCGGCGAACTGCTCGTAGGACATCTCCGCGATCGGTGTCCGGGGTGCGGCCGTGCCCTTGTTGATCGAAGACGATGACGGCGCGAGTGTCCGCGAAGGCGCTCACCCACGACGTCATCGAGGTGGTGGCCATGAACGCGCCGGGAATGAGCAGTAACGGCGGCATCCCCGACGTGCCGATCTCACCGTGCACTTCGTAGAACAGGTCCAGGCCGTTGATCGGTAGGTGACCACTGCGTCCAGGCGTCGTTGTCATCACTTCACCCTTCCCGTTGTGAAAGCCGAAGGCCAGCACCCTCGCAGATAGTGGTGGTCGAGATCCCCATGCCAGGTGCGGTGGCCCTTGAGTATCGCCTGGCGGTCGGGGCGGAAAGGGTTGTGGTGCCCTACTGCTGCTTCGTGACGGTAGGCAGCTGACCCGTCGCTCGACGAACGTCGTGGTGGTCTCCCGCGTGATTGCCGATCCGCCGATAGGCCTCTGGCCGATTCTTGCGCAGATGCAGGCCGACGAAGATTCCGGCGACAATGATCACGACCAGCAGGATTTGCTCCGAACACGGGAACGACGGGCCGTGGGCGCCTCGTCGGGGCTGTTCGCCTCGGCGGAGGGCGGCGCGGGCCGTCGTAGCCAGGGCCCGCGCGGCCGAGGTGCGGTCACCGGCCATCATCGCTGAATCGCCTTTGGAACCGATCACGGCTCAATTAGCTACCAGGGGCTGCAGATCCCGGTGCCGTTGGGCACCCGAGTACTTGGCACCCGTGGATGGTGCCCCCAGCAGGATTCGAACCTGCGACACACGGTTGAGGAAACCGACTCCCTGTATGCTCTGACCTGCGGAAACAGTGCGCCATCAGGGACTCGAACCCCGAACCCGCTGATTACCGGGTACGAGCAATGTTCAAAGAACTTGCCGCAAATTGCACCACGACGGTCCTTCTCAGCCGGCGGTCAAAATGGCCGCGTGGTCCATCAAGCGGGGTCGTCCTGCGTCGGCTCACCATCCGTGACGCGCTCGTCTAGCGTCCCAGCGACGGACGGTCCGATTTCCTCGGGCCATGGACCGTCCAGGTCCTGGATGATGTTGGTGATGAACCTGGCCCTGATTAGTGGGATCGCAGCTTTGATGGCGGCCGCGGCCGGCAATTCCAGCATGGCCCGCCTCCTCGGCAATCGCGCCTCGAACCGCCAGGTCACTGTTGTCACTACTGGGTCGTGACGGTCCAAGTCGTCAGCGTTGTCGGCGAACCGCACCACCATGGACGCGGATATGCCGCCCTCGCTGCCGGCCGCTTCTATGAGGGCGCTCGGCTCGAATCCGGTGACCGTCCCCGCGACTGAGAGCCGCAACCCAAGCAGGTGCAACTCCGCCCGGATCCGACCGCCGGCGACCAACAAGTCGTCTTCAGGACCGATTCGAACCCCTGCGACCGCCGGCCAGTTGGCCTTCCTCCCGACGGCGTCGAACACAGCCTCCCGGTGATGACCGCGAATTGTTTCCACCCCTTCATCCCGGATCATGTTGTCAACCGTAACGAACTGCATGATCTATACCTCGCGGGCGCGATCGGTTGGTCACCCGCACCCCGGGCCGGAAGTCCGCCTACAACCGCGGCTGATCAGTAAATACTGAGCGCGCTTCGCCATCTCCCACCCGGCCGGGCGGTCGCACCCGGTCTCCGAGCGCCTCGAGCATTCGTCGGGCATCGGCATGTAACCGTGACGAGTTCATCGGGTTCTCGGTGTTGGGCGGCGGTGTCTCACCTGTTGAAACATGGGCGGTCTGAATCCGGGTGAGACGGGCCAGCGGACCTGACGCGGAGGGTTCAGGTGTGTCAACGGTCAACGGTCAACGGTCGACTGCGGCTGCGGCTGCGGCCGACTTCAGTCGATCTCGGCGAGCCGCCGCGCCAGCACATCTCCGAATGCCCGCACGCTGCCCACCGGATCGGGCGTGATAGGCCGGGTATGGATGTGCCCGATCCCGACGTCGGCGTACTGCTGGGCCAGTCGCACGAAACCGTCGGGATCTTCCACCGGGTTTGCCCGGCGGTCCATGGACGGTCTTCTCGATAGCGTCGTAGTCCCGCCCCAGATTGTCGCAGTGCCGGCGGAGCACCTCCAGCTTCTGGGGTTCAATCCCAACCCGTCGTCGACCAGACCGCATGGTGCACTCGGGGTCCCGACCGGTGCTAGGAGTGCTCGTCATTTCACCCGGTCAGTATCTGAAGTCTCTATGGATTGGCGCGGACGAGTGATCGACGTGTCCCATAAGTACCATGACGTTAAACGACCGCTCGCAGCGCGACCGGATCCGCGGGGTTAGCGGCTGCGTTTAACGCCGGCCAGCAGCATCTGCGCGACGTCGACGACCTCCACGTTGGAAATATCGCGGCTCGGGTCGGTTTCGCCCTGCCTTGCGGTGAGCCCGTCGGTGAGCATCACCTTGCAGAACGGGCAGCCGGTCGCAATATGGCCGCCACCGGTCACTGGTAACACAGAGAGGGCCTCGTCGGTGCGTTCCAGGTTGATCCGCTTGCCGATCTTCTCCTCCATCCACATCCGCGCCCCACCCGCACCACAACACAATGACCGGGCCGAGTTCCGCGGCATCTCCTTCAACGTCACCCCGGACGCCTCGATCAACTCCCGCGGCGGCGCGTACACCTTGTTGTGCCGGCCCAGGTAGCACGGGTCGTGATACGTGACGTCCTTGCTGCTTCTCGGCCGGGTCCTTCTTCACGATCAGCCGGCGGTCCCGGACCAGCCGGTTCAGCAGCTGGGTGTGGTGGATGACCTCGTACTTCCCGCCCAGGTCGCCGTACTCGTTGGACAGCGTGTTGAAGCAATGCGGGCAGGTCACCACGATCTTCCGGGTGGTCCGCTCCCCGAACGCCTCGTTCAGCGTCTCCACCGTGGCCTGCGCCAGCATCTGGAACAGGAACTCATTCCCCGCCCGGCGGGCCGGGTCACCGGTGCAGGTCTCCCCGGTGCCGAGGACCGCGAACCCGACCGCGGCCATGTGCATCAGCTCGGCGACGGCCTGGGTGGTCTTCTTGGCCCGGTCGTCGAACGCGCCCGCGCAGCCCACCCAGAACAGGTACTCGTGGTCGGGGTCGATGGTGTCGGTGATGACCGGGACCTCGAAGTCGAGGTCCTTCGCCCAGGCCAGCCGGTCCTTCTGGTTCTGCCCCCACGGGTTGCCCTTGTTCTCCAGGTTCCGGAACAGACCCCCGAGTTCGGACGGAAACTCGGATTCGATCATCACCTGGTAGCGGCGCATATCCACGATGTGATCAACGTGCTCGATGTCCACTGGGCACTGCTCCACGCACGCCCCGCAGGTCGTGCAGTCCCACAGCACCTCCGGGTCGATGATCCCGCCAATCTCTCGGCCTTGATCATCGATTTCCGACGGGCCGATCAGGGGACGTTGTGCTTCCAGCATCCCGATCGGGTCCAGATGCGCGAACGCGGCCAGGTCGGCCTCTGACATGCGTTCGTCACCGGTGGCCAGATCGATCCCGCCACCGGCCCGGATATAGGGCGCCTTCGCGAAGCTGTGGTCCCGCAACGCGAGCATCACCAGCTTCGGGGACAACGGCTTCGCCGTGTTCCACGCCGGGCACTGCGACTGACACCGCCCGCACTCGGTGCAGGTCGCGAAGTCCAGCCAGCCCTTCCAGGAGAAGTCCTCCACCTTCCCGACCCCGAAGGTGTCCTTCTCCGGGTCGGCCTCCTCCAGGTCCAGCACCTCACCGCCGGACATCATCGGCCGCAAGCGCACCCAGCGCCGTTCGGCCGGAATCCTCCCGTTTGAAGTAGATGTTGAAGAACGCCAGGAACCGGTGCCACGCGACGCCCATCGACAGGTTCCGGGAGATCACGATCGCCCACACCATCGAGATGATCACCTTCACCAGCGCGATCACCGAGATCGCCCACAACCACGCCGGCAACCACGACCCCAACCACGTCGAGATCGGCGCCGCCCACGTCGGGTACGGCAACAACCCGGTCGACGACTCGAACCCCCGGATCAGGACGATGCAGATCCCGATCGACAGGATCACCGCCTCGACGAAATACGCCTGACCCGAGTTCGACCCGGTGAACCGCGACTTCCGCCCAGAACGGCGCGGCGACGACAACTGCCGCAGCACGATCAGATACCCGATTCCCAGCACCGTGGTCAGCGCGATCAACTCGACGAACAACCCGTACCAGGCCTGATGCCCCAGCCACGGGATCTCGAACGCCGGGTCGAAGGTCTGCCCCACCGCCTGCACCAACGTCAACACCAACGCACCGAAACCGACCATCACAAACCAATGCGCCGCGCCCTGCCACCCCCACTTCAACATCCGGGTATGCCCGAGGAACTCCCTCAGCAACGTCCCCAACCGCGGAACCACCGGGCCAGCCCGGAACGGATCAGCAGCACCCAACCGGACATGACGGAACATCTGCACGGAAGCGCGGCCCAGCATGAAGAATCCGACCAGGATGAACACCGTCGCGACCGAGCCCAGTATCAGCGACCACCATGTCATCGATGTCCCCTATCCGGATTCGTTCGTTGCAGACCGAGTGCGGCTGGTCGTTCTGCTACCAGGACACCCCGCATGTTACTGATCGGCTTGCTCCATACCGGCGCTGGTCGCCGCGACGGCATCGGCGCGAAACAACCAGTGCCGGTCCCAGTCGTCGTCGTGAAAATCCACCAGGAAGGCCGTGAAATCGTCGTGGCTGGCTTTGCCGCGACCGTTGGTTCAATTTTCAATGTTGCCCCAAGCATCTTCAACATGAAAAGGCAATGAAATGAGCGACCACGTCTAACGAACTATCGATATCGTCGGCACGTCGTTGGAGTGCATTGAAGACGCGATTGGTAACGGAACCAGCAGGGCCGCCCGCGCCGCGCACTGCCGGACACCTCAATCGCCTGCGGGCAGTGCGCGCAACGCCGGCAGCACGTCCTGACTGAACTGGTTCAGGAACCGCCGCTGGTCGGCGCCGGGCCCGTGGAACACCAGGTGGGTGAAGCCGGCACGGACGTAGGGCTGGATCTGGGCAATCGCCTCCTCGGTCGTCGAGGCCACGATCCACCGCTTGGCGACCTGCTCGATCGGCAGCTCGTCGGCCAGCCGTTCCATCTCGGTGGACGAGCTGACTGAGTGCTTCTGTTCGGCGGTCAATGACAGCGGCGCCCAGAACCGGCAGTTCTCCAGCGCCGCATCGGGATCGCGGTCGTAGGACATTTTGATCTCGATCATGCGGTCGATGGCGGCGACGTCGCGCCCGGCCGCCTCTGCGCCGGCGGTGACCGCCGGGATGAGATCGTCGGTGTAGAGCGACATGCCCTTGCCCGAGGTGCAGATGAAGCCGTCACCGGCCCGGCCGGCGTACCTGGCCACGACCGGGCCGCCGGCGGCGACGTACACCGGCACCGGATCGGCCGGTCGGTCGTAGACCTTGGCGCCGACAAACTCGTAGAAGTCGCCTTTGCGCGTCACCTCATCCTCGGTCCACAGGGCCCGCATCATTGCCACCGCCTCGCGCAAGCGGGCGAAACGTTCCTTGAACTCAGGCCAATCCCGCCCGGACACCGCCTTTTCGTTGAGCGCCTCGCCGGTGCCGACGCCGAGGATGACCCGCCCGGGGAACAGCAGCCCCATCGTGGCGAACGCCTGGGCCAACACTGCCGGGTTGTACCGGAAGGTGGGTGTGAGCACGCTGGTGCCCAGGGCGACCCGCCGGGTGCGCTCCCCGGCCGCGGCCATCCAGGCAAGCGAGAACGGGGCGTGGCCACCGTTGTCCCGCCACGGCAGGAAGTGGTCGGAAATCCACACGCTGTCCAGCCCCATGTCGTCGGCCAGCACGGTGTAGTCGACCAGCTCGCGGGGACCGAACTGCTCGGCGGACACCTTCAGTCCGACGGACAGTGAGGTGATGGGTGTGGACATAGCTTGATCCCTTCAGTTCAGCCGGTCTGGCGCGGCCAGTACAGGCTCGAGTTGGCCGTCACGCCGTCATTGGGTCAGGTCGATGGGCCGTGTGAACCTATCTTGGTTCGGATCGCTATCAGGCGCTTAATGCGGCGACTTCGTTTACGTTTCAGAGCCTCTCGAATGTCCTGTTCCAAGTCCGGCACCTCGAACGAGTCCAGGCCTGTTCTGGTTTCTGGCCGTGTCCGTGTGAGAGGGTGCCGATTCGGCATTCGCAGAGGTCTCGCCCCTTCTGGTTCGTCGGAATGAGGTCGTGTGTGCGGTTGCGTGCGCGCGAGCGTCGGGCATGCGGTTGCGCGGGATGGCGAGTTCGCGACCCCCGATCGGTCTAGAACTGTCTTCTTTAGCCCGAGCGCGCCGCACAGAGATAGTCCTGCAATTGTGCGCGATGATGTCTTCGGTGTCTTCACCGACGACTTCCGGGCGATCGGTGAGCCGGTGCTGCCGGCCTAGAATGGCCGCCGGGCCCCCCGGACTTGCCGCCGGACGACTCTGGAACGCATCGCCTGGCGGTACCGGACCGCGTCACCATGGCGGCACCTCCAGACGACCTCGGGCTGCGGTTGGTAGCGTGCCCGGCACGCCATTACCGCCGGTCCCCCGACGGGACTCCCAAATGATCTTCGCCCCGCCCGGTCCGCTGTACTGCTCGGCGGAGGCGCCAACGACGACCTGGACCGCATCCTGTCGGTCGATCGACCGTGGTCCGCGCCCACCAGCACGCCGCCGCGCGCGCATGGTCGGCACTACCTATGCAGACCGGTGGGAAACCCAGGCCGACCTAGGGGTGCAGGTCGAACTACACGAAACTGCCCAATGTGCGGAACCATTTGGCATTGGCCGCCAGGCGTGCAGCGAGAACGGCTACGCGACCCCAAAAGGAGATTTGGCTAGTCTGTTTCCTCCAGCCGGAATCCAACTTTCAGCGTGACCTGAAAGTGATGCACGTCGCCATCCTCGACATGTCCCCGGGTGGATACGACCTCGAACCAGTCGATCTTGCGCAGAGTCCTCGATGCGCGCTCAAGCCCGGCACGGATTGCAGCATCAGTCCCTTCAGGTGAAGTTCCAACGATCTCTGTTACCCGGTACGTGTGATTCGCCATTCCTCATCCCTTCATCCCAGCATGTTGCTGTGGAGTGATCCGACCGTTAGGCCCGGCCTCCGTCATCCACGTCCTCCGCGGCGTCCGGCTACTTCCCACGGGCCTTTGCGTGTACGATACACTCAACCGAGCTCATTGGCCAGCCCGGCTTCGACGGTCCCGAAGAGTTAGCGCGATCTTCGAATCGACGGGTTTCGAAGCCACTTTTTGTGTGCACTTGCCAAGGCCGCTGCCGACCTAGGCACCGGAGCTCGGCGAACACGCCACTGAGGTGCTGCTGGAGGCGGGCTTCTCGCATCGGACTTCGCGAAAATGGAGTCGGAAGAGTGTTTGGTGCGGAAGCGATCGCAGGCTAGTAGATACCGCGGTGGGATGCCTCGGACGCGATGGAAATCCTGGAACTACTTGATCGGCTGGTGTTCCCACGCGCGGCGGTGCGGGATCCGGACCTGTTCAAAACCGCCCTCACGATCGGCAGAAACCGCGAGGGTATCACCACCGCCGTCCATCGGAACCTCAGCAACGGCGGCAACCAAGGCAACCAAAAATAAGATCCGCACCATGATCAACCGCGCCTACGGATTCCGCTCCGCACATGCCACACTCGATGATCATCCCGCCTGTGGACCGGTTAAACTCCAGCACCTGCACCACAAGGGGGCCACTCCACATTCACTCCAATGGAGTCGAAATCATTCCCACTGTCCTCCGGCCTTATCCGGCTTGACAAATTCCGAGTCGCCGCGGACTTCGGGCAGCCTGTCCAGAGCCTTGACCAACACCGGAAGTGCTTCCGCTACGAGTTCCTTTTCTGCGTCGGTCATTAACGAGGTAATGTCGGCGATAAGGCGATTTCGCGACCGCCGGACAGCGAGAATCGTCTGCCGCCCCGACTGCGTCATGACCAGGGTGTATGCGCGAGAGTCCGTCTCATCGGGGACTCGCACCACGTACCCAGCTTCTACCGTCGCTGCAACCTGACGACTCAGCGTGGATCTGTCTAGACCTAGATATTCTGCCAACTCGGAGATCCTCAGCGGACCAACCGCCATTAGTCGAGTGAGAATCGAGATGATTGACCTGTCGATCGAAACTTCCGCGTCCTCCATGAGCCGCGAGTGGAATTGATAGAGGGCCCAACGTACGACAGATGCGAACGAAATTTCGATGGCGTGCTGGGTCTCGTCAAGATTGATGATCTTACGCTTTGAATTCACGGTCGTCACTTGGCCTCCAACTTGATTCCCCCCAGGATACTCCGAGGCTTTCGCACCCTCCGCCTCGACGCGGCTTGCTTGAGGACACGCGCCGAAGCGCCCCCGCAACTGCCCGGCGGCGGGCCGAGCTGTCCGACGTGAACACCGATGAGGAGATCAGCGCTGCGTGGCTCGTCGCGCAGAAGGTCATGCAGGCCTACGCCAACCCCGACCTGGACGCCGGGCAGCCTGCGTGCCGAGCAAGTCATCACCACGACAGGACCTGCTCGGTATCGAGATCGCCCGCTTCAGGCGGAGTCTGCGGAATTTGGCGTGGTGTCCATCGCAGATGTGACGGCCATGTTCACGGTGTGTTCCTCGGTTTCCATACGCGGTCGCTGGCAGAACTTGCTCAGATGCGCGCCGAACGTTGACACCCCTCGCACTAGGTGTATGATACACTCATACGAACGCGACGCGCCTTGGACGCCAGGCCATGGACCCTGAACAGATCTGCAATCGCTACGTATGGCGAAGTGACCGGTTCTTGTTCGGAGATCGCGAGGAAGGATCTCGAAGTGCAAATTACAACCGCGGACAATTGGGGACTCGCCCTGAGAAAGTCCTTGGCGCGTAGCCGGGAGTCGGCATGACTAGCATCACCGTGGGTCACATAGCTGCAATCGAGGCTGCCCGATCGGACAGGTCGCACATTCGCTGTTACCGCGGTCGCGCGGGCATTCCGATGGGTTACGAGAATAGTGAAGATCTTCGCCCGCACTGGAACCATTCCCGCGAGAAGACCCCGTCCGGGTTCGATACGATCGAGTTCGCCGTTTCGGAGATCGCCGCCGGTCGGGCCGTCGTTGTTGTCGACGACGAGGATCGGGAGAACGAGGGTGACCTGATCTTTGCCGCCGAAATGGCGACAACGGAGCTGGTGGCCTTCACGGTCCGGTATTCCTCCGGGGTGATCTGTGTGGCGCTGTCCGGTTCCGATTGTGAGCGGCTCGACCTGCCGCCGATGCACCAGGTCAACCAGGACCGCAAGGGCACCGCGTTCACCGTCGCCGTTGATGCGAAGGAAGGCGTCACCAGCGGGATCTCGGCCGCTGATCGGACTCACACGATCAAGCTGCTGGCCGATCCGACGACCTCATCAGATGACTTGACCCGCCCTGGCCACGTCTTTCCGCTGCGGGCCCGTGAGGGTGGGGTGCTGGTCCGGCAGGGGCATACCGAAGCCGCGGCCGATCTGACCACGCTCGCCGGGCTCCGCCCGGCAGGGGTTTTGTGCGAGATAGTGAACGACGACGGAACCATGGCGCGGCTGCCGGAATTGCGGGTTTTCGCTCGCCGGCATCGTCTGGCGCTGATCTCGATTGCCGATCTGATCGCCTATCGCCGGCAACGCGAGGTGCAAATCCGCCAGGTCGCCAAAGCCCGACTGCCGCTTGCCGCAGGGTGAATTCCAGGCAATCGGTTACCTGGACACAATGACGAATCGCGAGCTGATCGCACTGGTCTACGGCGACATTGCCGACGGTAAGGATGTCCTGGTCCGGGTCCATTCCGAATGCCTCACCGGCGACGTTTTCGGCTCCCTGCGCTGCGACTGCGGCCCCCAGCTGCGTGCTGCTTTGGACGCAGTCGCGACCGAGGGACGCGGTGTGGTGCTGTACATCCGCGGACATGAGGGTCGCGGGATCGGCCTGCTTGCCAAGTTGCGTGCCTACGAGTTGCAGGATGAGGGCGCCGACACCGTTGATGCCAACATTCGGCTTGGGTTCCCCGCCGATGCCAGGGAATATGGCACCGGATCGCAGGTGCTGGCCGATCTCGGGCATCAAGTCCATGCGCCTACTCACGAACAACCCAGCGAAGCGGGCCGGTCTGGAAGGTTACGGGCTGCGTGTCGTGGGGCGGGTCGCGTTGCCGGTGGCGGCGAATCCGGAGAACCTTCGGTACCTGGCCACCAAGCGCGATCGGATGGGCCATGAGTTCGAGGGCCTCGACGCCGGAACGGAATGGGCCATGTAGTCGATCTGGTCTAAAGGCGTTGACCGGCAACGCAGCCAGTATCTTAGAAGAACTCACGCCCACATGAGCGCTGACGGTCGGCCGGCATGGCGGATCCCGCATGCGCCGGGTGCAACCCACCCTCGTTGGGCGATCACACCCGGCAGGTTCTGACCAGCAGTCTGGCGTTGACCACCGAGCAAACCGATGAGCTGCTCTCTTCGGCGGCGGCGGCGGCGGCGTGCGTGGCTGCTGCCGCTGTGCCCACATCCGTGGGCGATGTGGAACTTCAAAAACCGATCCAGGTCGCGATGACCATGGGGCCGCCCAGGTCCAGCCGCCGCGGTTATCACCACGTCAGACAGTTTCCGACAGGCGAGGACGGGACGAGACATCACCAGTCGAATGCACGCAGCCAGTTCAACAGTTCTTATCACTACGGCGGGAGAAGTCGTGAAGAAGATCGTTGTTGCAGTGAAGTACGTACCGGACGCGACGGCCGACCGCTCGTTCGAGGTGGACGGCACGGTGGACCGGGAGGCGGTGGATGGTCTGCTGTCCGAGCTGGATGAGTACGCCGTTGAGCAAGCCCTGCAGATCGCTGAGGCCGGCGACGCGGAGATCACCGCGTTGACCGTCGGCCCCGCGGAGGCGGTGGAGGCGTTGCGCAAAGCGCTGCAGCTCGGTGTCGGCGCGGCGGTGCATGTGGAGGACGACGCGATCGCTGGGTCGGACGTGTTCGCCACGTCGGCGGTGCTGGCCGCGGCGATCGGCAAACTCGAGGCGGACATCGTGCTGTTCGGGATGGCGTCGACCGACGGCGGCGGTGGGGTGATGGCGGCGCTTGGTCGCGGACCGGTTGGGTTTGCCAGCGTTGACCTACGCCTCGAAGGTGGAGGTGGACGGTTCAACGGTGCGGATCAGGCGGGACAGTGACACGGCGATCCAGCAGGTCGAGGCGTCGACTCCGGTCGTGGTGAGCGTGACCGACCAGACCGACGAGGCCCGGTACCCGACCTTCAAGGGAATCATGGCCGCGAAGAAGAAGAAGGTTGCGGTCTGGTCCCTGGAGGACCTGAGTCTGGACGCCGACGCGGTGGGACTGAAGCTGGCCCGGTCAACGGTGGTGTCGGCGGTGCGCCGTCCACCGCGGACCGCCGGACAGGTCTTGATCGACGAGGGCGACGGCGGGGTCAAGCTCGTCGACTTCCTGGCTACCGGCAAGTTCGTCTGAGAAGGGAAACGATCGTCATGGCTGAGGTTTTGGTTCTGATCACGCTCGACGACGGACGGGTCAGCAAGCCCGCGCTGGAGTTGTTGACCCTGGCCCGTCGGATCGGTGAGCCGGCCGCGGTGGTCTTCGGTTCCGATGTGGACACCGACGTCCTTTCCAGGTACGGCGCCTCGGCGGTGTATTCGTTCGAAGGTCCCGAATACGCGGACTTTCTGGTGGCGCCGAAGGCGGAGGCGCTGGCCGCCCTGGTCGCCGACCGGCAACCGGCGGGGCTGCTGGTCACCTCGACCACCGAGGGCAAGGAGATCGCCGCCCTGGTCGCACTGCGGTCTGGTGCGGGGTTTGTCTACGACGCGGTCGACGTGCTGCCGGGCGAGCAGGGGACGCACACGGTGCAGTCGGTGTTCGCTGGGAATTACACGGTCACCTCGGTCGTCACGCAGGGTGCGACGGCGGTCATCGCGGTCAAGCCCAACGCCACGACGCCCACCGAGGCTCCAGCCCCGGCGGCGGCAACCGTGCAGACCGTGGCTCACACGGTGTCGGAGGTGGCCAAGGGTGCGCGAGTCACTGCGGTCGAGGTGAAGACATCCGGTTCCAGCCGCCCGGAGTTGGGGGAGGCGGCGATCGTCGTCTCCGGTGGCCGTGGCACGGGCGGGGACTTCTCACAGGTCGAAGAGTTCGCCGACGCGCTCGGCGGCGCGGTCGGCGCGTCCCGGGCGGCGGTGGACGCGGGCTGGTACCCGCACCGGTTCCAGGTCGGACAGACCGGCAAAACGGTGTCCGCGCAGCTGTACATCGCGGCCGGCATCTCGGGGGCGATCCAGCACCGGGCCGGGATGCAGACGTCCAAGACGATCGTGGCGATCAACAAGGACCCGGATGCGCCGATCTTTGATCTCGCCGACTTCGGCGTGGTCGGGGATCTGAAGGGCGTGCTGCCGCAGGCTTCCGCGGCGGTGACCGCTCGTAAGGCCTGACCGCACCCGCCTGTCAACGTGTCGGCGCTCTTGGCCCGGCCACCAGGAGCGCCGGCACTGCATCTCTTCGACTGAAGTAGTTGGGCCGAGAGATGAGCACCGTTTCCATTGTTGCCGTCGTGATTTCAGTGGGCCACGGCCGTCGCGGTCGCGTGGGTGGTCAAAGCGGTCCGGTCGACGCTGGAGGTGGTCAGAGCCGGACAGCTGGCGTCGATCGGTCCGGTGATCGGGCCCAGCGGTGGCAGACCATGGCTGGTTGAGACCTAGACCCACGAGAACGTCACCGTGGTGTGGCGCTGGTCAAGATTCCGCAGGCCATGGTGTGGCTAAGGGACCAACCCAAAGGCACCGACCTTTCCAGACACACGGCCGCCGGCCCGCTCCATCGCAAGAACGATCAGCACCCGGGCCACGTAGATCCCTCTGATGGAAGACACCGGCCGAGGCCTTCCAGATCAGCTGTCCTCGGTCAGAAAAGGCCGGCGTCGCCACCACCCCCCTGAACGTCACCCTGCGCCCCGCACTGTAGAATACGAAACCATGGCGGCGGTCAACGGAAATTCAGTGCTCACCAGCAAAGATATTGCAAGGATCTGTGGCGTGTCGCAGAGCACCGTGTCTCGAGTGCTCAGCAGTCATCCCAACGTTTCGGCGAAGACCCGCGAGGCGGTCACCCTGGTGCTCAACGAGACCGGGTTCGTGCCGAATGCGGCGGCGCGGGCCATGCGTACTCATCGTGCGAAGTCGATCGGCGTCGTCGTGAGCACCCCCGTCAACCAGTATGGGTTGGAGGTGATGGGCCACGTGCATGAGCACATAGCCCCTTATGGCCTACATCTGAGTGTGTGGTTGGCTGACGAGGATGGCAATGCACTTGATGCTTTGCAAGCACTGCGCGAGCGGTCGGTCGACGGGTTGATCTACACGACGGCGGCGGACCGGATGCCCGAACTCGAAGCTGCGATCGACGCCGGCGCGGCTATCGTGCTCATGGGACGCACCATGCGCGGTGTGGGAACGGACACGGTAGCGGGGGCTAACAGCCAAGGTGGTGCCCGTGTCGCAGAGTATCTAGTGCTGAACGGCCGACGAAAGATCGCTCTGGTCGGGGGACGAGCCTTCAGTCCGGGGCGCGAAATCGAGGACGGGTTTCGGCGACGCTTGAAGGGCCTCGGTGTGCCCCTAGACGGTGAGCGGGTGATCTACGGCGACCTCTTCTATGCCTCCGGCGAGGAGGCGCTCGACAAGTTATGGCAGGAAAACGACAAGCCGGATGCGATCTTCTGCGTCAATGATCTTATCGCCTACGGCGTACTAGATGCCGCTCGCGTCAAGGGGATTCGGGTCCCCGAGGATCTCTGGGTGATCGGATACAACGACATTCAGATGTCCACGTGGGCTGCATACGACCTGACCACTGTGCGGCAGCCGATGGGGCAGATGGCCGAACTGAGCGTTCGACTGCTCATGAAGAGAATCGACGACGGGCCGACGGCGCCTCCTCAGCGACGGCGGCTGGAGACAAAGCTCATCGTTCGGGGATCCACGGGACACGCGCCCAATGGTGACGGCGGGATGTGAGAGCGGCCAGCCGGGCCTCCGCACGCGAGATCTCGTCCTCTGAGGGGTCGACCCGTGCAGCTCGATCGTCCGAACGCACCTTTTGTAGGACCGGGCCGGTGATCAGACCGATCAGGGTCAGCTGACTCGCAATCCAAGCAGCTGATCGATGGGGCAGTCCGGGTCCAATCCGGCGATGCGTCGCACCAGCTCCCGCGCCACTGATCCGCCGACGACCGGGGCCGCCAGCGCCTCGAACTTGGTCACCAGCGCGTCCCACTCAGCCGGAAGCTCAGCATCGGTGGCCGGTTCGAAGACATCGACCTCGGCCTCGAGGCGCTCGCCACTCGTGAGATTGACGACGACCTCGAGTCGGCCCTACCAAGGGCCTGTCAGACCTCGGGTCCACCTCGATTCGCTGGCGCAAGGCGACGAGCCGCGGATCGCGGACGCGCTCATCCGTGAACGCATCTGGAGCCGGCGACGAGACCGGCCAGCGCCAGACTTGCGGCATGGCGCACGCTGAACTTGCCTTCGAGGCCCGTGGCGGGATCGGCTATGCAGCAAATGTCAAGCATCTTGTCGGACACGATCAAGCGGACGTCGGCGATGTCATCGTCGGAGAAGGAGCGTCGGGCGCGGATCTGGGCGATGCCATCGATCGTCGAATGGGTCCCATGGCAGCAGGCGTGTCGCTTGAAGAGGATCGACTCGATTGCCAATCGGTCGCCCATGACCTCCTGCGGCCGCGCCGGGTCGAAGGAGGTGCTTTGGGTCCACGCGAAGCCCTGGCGCCCCTCGATGGCGTCCGACGGTGCCGTAAAGCCCTTCGCCGCCAGCTGAGCGGCGAGCATGCCGTTGACTGCCGCTTTCCCTGCGTTGAGATGCTTGCCCATGGTCCCGAAGCTGAGCTTGAGTCCGGCCGCCTGGGTGGCTGCCAGACCGTAGGCCCGCTCGAGCTCCGTCGACATCGAGACCAAGGAGACGTGCGCAGGCGCCTGCGGCACCGAACGTCCCGAATGTACCCGTGCCATGGAAGCCCTTCTCATACGCTGATGGACCGGTTGCGAGCGCGATGCGCACTTGTCCTTGCAGACCGGCAACAATCGATTCAACGACTTGTGCGGTGGTTGCTCGCATCCCCTCACCTAGCGCGACCGCGGCCGACACGATCACTGCCGAGGGGTGACCGTCGGCCCACATGCTCCCGTCATCGAAGTCCAGAGCGTGAGCGGCGATAGCATTTGCGAACGCGGCCTCGCGAGGCGAACTGCGAAGGCTGGTGCCCACGAGCCTAGCCACGGGCCGGCAATCGGCCTCAAGTGCGATGGCCTGCGCAATCCGCCCAGCTGGCTCGACCGATCCAGCGATCGTGGCTCCGAGCCAATCGAGCAACACGTGTCTCGCGCGTGCCAACGTCTGAGGTGACAGATCTTCATAGCGCAGCGCGTTGACCTCATGAGCGATCCGCGCAGTGAAGCCCTGAGCTGAAGCGATGCTTGTCGACATGAGGACATCTGTAACACCGGCCGCGGCGGTGTGTCAAACGTCTTGGGAATCGTATCCACGACGACCGGAGTGCTGCTGTCGCGACGACTTGTCGTCAGAGCCTGTTGCGCAGCGTGCGCACACGATGCCGAGGTCCACGAGACCGCGACGTTGTTTGCATTGACGTGGTTGGGCGGTCACCAGTGCTGCCGGCATGGCGAGTGCCCCCAGCGTCGACCTAGCAGACCGAAAGCGTCTGCCGTGCAATGGTTTTACTGCGGCGCTGGGGATTCAGCCACAGTCCGCGGACGCGTCGCACGGGACAGTCGCGAATCCGAGAGGCCTCCCTAGCTGCACTCCACACGGAGGCGGTTGAGCTCGAGCGTCTTGATGTACCAGTGGCCATCCTCGAGACGGACGAACGTCTCGTGGTAGCTACCGAAGTTGTGCATGTAGTGCACGGGCTCGCCCTCCGGGAGCCAGTGGTGGCTCTCGAACCGGAATACCGCTGTGGCGGTCGTATCCGAGGTCAGGTCGACCTCGGGATTGAACAGGTGGTGAACCATCGTGTGGTCGATCCTGGTGTTCGCGACCTGGGCGCGAATGGCGTCGCGGCCGATGACCGGCCACTCGGTGCCGGAGGCCTTCGCCTCGAGATATGCGGCCGTGGCGCTGGGGACGGGCTCGTTGGTGCCCGGTTTGCGGGCGATGGGGAAGTCATGTTCGTCGAACACCGCGTCGGGAGCGAAGGTCGAGGCGAAGTCGTCCCAGTTGTGGTGGTCGGCGCTGTATGCGTACTTGTACTTGACCCGCTTGATCTCCTCGATGGCCAGGAGTTGCTCGACCGTGCTCAGGGCGGGCTGGGGGACATTTCCATTCGGTTCCTCTCGATCGCCGCCCCTCTGACCGGGCGCGCAAGGGCCCGGGGACGCTGCGTCTTTCGGCTGCACGTGTGGGTTGTGGTCTATCACCCGCAGGTTGGCGTCGTCAAGCCATTGTGGATTCGCATCCACGACGGCTATGGTTTCGTATTCAGAGGTGTGTCGTTGGTGTGGTGTGTGGCTGTTGGGTAGTGGTCGGGTCCGCGGTCGTGGTGGTGTGAGTGAAGGTGGGAGAGCGTGTCGGTGAAGGTGGAGTCGGTCGGGTTGGTGGTGTCGGTGGGTGTGCCGTCTGAGGCGGTGGATGTTCGGGTTGATAAGTGGTCGACGCCGGTGCTGAATGATGTGAACCGGTTGAAGTTGGCGACGTTTGCCACGAATATGCGGGGGAGTGTGACGCTGGCCAATGTTGAGGGCAAGGTGTTGGGTAGTTGGCCGGAGAGTTTGCGGTTGGCGCAGCATGCGGATCGGATCGGTTTTGATGCGGTGATCCCGGTGGCGCGGTGGCGTGGGTTCGGTGGGGAGGCGAATCTGTCGAATCGTAGTTTCGAGCCGTTCACGTGGGCGACGGCGTTGTTGGCGCGGACCGAGCGGGTGCAGGTGTTCGCGACGGTGCATGTGCCGATTCTGCATCCGATGTTGGCGGCGAAGATGGCGGTCACGGCTGATCATGTTTCTGGTGGCCGGTTCGGGGTGAATGTGGTGGCGGGGTGGTTCCCGGAGGAGTTCGCGATGTTCGGGCTCGACCCAGAAGGAGCACGCGGCGCGGTATGTGTATGCCGATGAGTGGACGACGTTGTTGAAGCAGTTGTGGACCAGTGATGGGCCGATCGATTTCCGCGGTGAGTACATCAAGGCTGTTGATGCGTTTTCTGATCCGCATCCGTTGCAGGATCCGTATCCGGTGTTGATGAACGCGGGGACGAGTGGGCCGGGGCGGGAGTTCGCGGCCACGCATAGTGATCTGATTTTCGCGTCGTTGCAGAACCTGGAGTTGGCGCATCGGCAGATCGCGGAGATCAAGCAGCAGGCCCGGGAGTCTCATGGTCGGGAGGTGCGGGTGTTCGGTCGGGCGCATATCGTGTGCCGGCCGACGGAGGCGGAGGCCCGGCAGTATTTCCGGTGGGTGCATCGTGAGCAGGCTGATGTGGCGGCGATCGAGAAGTTGTTCGCGACGAGCACGGCGAACTCGAACAGTATGGAAGTCGGGCCAGGAGGAACACTGGCAGAAGATCGAGCGGTTGGCTGCCGGGCGTGGTGCGCTCACCCTGGTGGGTACCCCGGAGCAGATCGTGTCCACGATGCTCGAGTTGGCCGACGCCGGCCTGGATGGTCTGGCCTTGTCGTGGGTGAATTACGACGAGGGACTCCAGCAGATGGAGGACGACATCCTGCCGCTGATGGTCCAGGCCGGGCTCCGCGCCCGATGACACCCACCAGCAGGTGTTGCACCGCGTCCACCGATCGACACCGGAGTCGAGCGCGTGTCGAGGTTGAATCGTGTTGGTGCGTAGGTGTTGTGGGTGGCGCGACGATGAGATGCATTGACCGGCAGGGTGTTGAAGCTGAGAGTGGAGGATTTGATGGGTGAAGAGGGTGTGGGTGTGCCGCCGGAGGTGGAGCGGGAGCGCCTGCGGGAGCGGTATTTGAAGGAGCGGGATAAGCGGCTTCGTCCGGAGGGCACGGAGCAGTATGTGAAGTTGGATCCGTTCTCGGAGTACTTGCGGGATCCGTTCACTGCTCATGTCGAGCGTGGTGCGGTCACCCGTGAGGTCGACGTGCTGATCGTCGGGGGCGGGTTCGGTGGTCTGACTGCTGCTTCGTTGCTGCGCAAAGCAGGGCAGATGGATCTGGCGATCATCGAGGACGCGGGTGATTTCGGTGGTGTGTGGTATTGGAACCGTTATCCGGGTGCGCGGTGTGACATTGAGTCCTACATTTATTTGCCGTTGCTGGAAGACCTCGGTTACATGCCGACGGAGCGGTATACCCGCACGGATGAGATCTGGGCGTATGCCCGCCGGATGGGGCATCACTTCGATTTGTACAAGGACGCGTTGTTCCAGACCCGGGTCACCGAGCTGCGGTGGGAGGAGGAGCGTGAGCGGTGGGCGGTGACGACCGATCGCGGTGACGAGATCAGTGCGCGGTTCGTCATTCTCGCGTCGGGGCTGATGTTCAGCCGCCCGAAGCTTCCTGGGATCCCTGGGATTGAGAGCTTCCGGGGCCATTCGTTCCACACGAGCCGTTGGGATTACAACTACACCGGCGGTGACAACACCGGTGGCCTGGACGGGCTTGCTGACAAGCGGGTCGCCCTGGTCGGCACGGGGGCCACTGCCGTTCAGGTGGTGCCGCGCGTCGCCGAGTCGGCGAAGGAGCTTTACGTCTTCCAGCGGACCCCGTCGATCATCGACTCCCGGGACAACGGGCCCACCGACGCGGCGTGGTGGGCGAGTTTGCCCGAGGGCTGGCAGGCGGACCGGCAGCGGAACTTCGACCTGGTGTTGGAGGGCAAGAGCCTCGATCGGGTCCTGGTCCAGGATCAGTGGAAGACCGTGTGGGGTCGCCCGGACACCCGGTCCATGTCGCCGGAGGCTGTTGCGCAGGCGATGGAAGACCTCGACTTCGAGCAGATGGAACGGATTCGCCGGCGGATCGCCGATATCGTCCTCGATGAGAAGACCGCCGCCGGTCTGATGCCGTTCTACGGGCGGTTCTGCAAGCGGCCCTGTTTCAGCGACGAATATCTGCAGGCGTTCAACCGGCCGAA
Source organism: uncultured Actinomycetota bacterium (assembly GCA_963695045.1). Classification (GTDB taxonomy): domain Bacteria; phylum Actinomycetota; class Actinomycetes; order Mycobacteriales; family Nakamurellaceae; genus Nakamurella. The sequence continues at coordinate 317,443 of CAVOFW010000006.1, read as the reverse complement.
CGTGACGCTGATCGACACCGACGGTCATGGACCCGAGCACCTCTCCGAGTTCGCCGTCCACTTCGGCGGCACCGCTTACGAGGTGGACTGCATCATCTACGCGACCGGTTTTGAGTCGTTCGCCAAATCACCGTCGCAGTCGGGCCGGTACAACGTGATCGGACGTGATGGTGTGACGCTGGACCACAAGTGGGGCGGTGAGACGTTCGCCTCGCTGCACGGCCTCTACACCAACGGGTTTCCCAACATGTTCGTCATCGGTAGCAGCCGGCAGTCGGCCACGACGTTCAACATCCCGTACCGGATGTTCATCCAGGCCAATCATGTGGTCGAGCTGATCACCGAGCTGTCCAAGTCGGGCGTGACCTCGATGGACGTGACGCGCGAGGCGGAGCTGGCCTGGGGCGAACTCCAAGACACGCTCCGTGGTGACGCGGACATCAGCAAGGTGGTGCTCGATTGCACCCCCGGCTACTACAACAACGAGGGACGAGCTGACGGCGGTGTCCCTGTCGTCGCCGCCGGTTACCCGGGCGGCACGATCGGGTTCAACGAGCAGATCGACTCCTGGCGGCAGCGCGGCGGATTCCGCGAGGACTTCACCCTGCGCAGCACGCCGGCGTGAAGGCAGACTCCCCGGGACCCGATCAGATGGACAGCCCCTTCGATTCCAGCGAGGTTTCTTGATGCGGTACTACCCCGAGAACGCTGACCCGGCCACCCGGCCCGAGCTGGAGCACTGCCTGGAACGGGCCCTGCCGAACGTTGAGGGCTCGGTGATGTTGGGCATCTTCCAGCCGAACCAGGCGTTCGGGGAGTGGCCGACGCGGGCGCCCAACCCGTCGGAGTGGACGTTCGAGTACAACCTCGCCACGGTGCGCGCCGCCGAGGCGGTCGGGATGAGTTTCGCGTTCCCTGCCGCGCGGTGGGCCGGCCTGCCCGGAGACGAGATCGTGTGGCGGGGCGCCAGCCTGGACACGATCACGTTGACGGCCGCGTTGCTGGCATCCACCAGCCACATCACCCTGCTGACCACGGTGAACACCAACCTGTTGAACCCGGTGGTCGCCGCGAAGTACGGTGTCGGCCTCGATCACATCGGCCGGGGCCGTTGGGGACTCAACGTGGTCAGCGGATGGGGCGCGCACGAGTTCGCGGCGATGGGTGTGGAACTGCTCGATCACAAGGAACGCTACCGGTACACCCGTGAGTGGCTCGACATCGTCGAGATGCTCTGGCGCGACGGCGAAGCGACCCTCGACGGCGACTACTTCAAGATCAACAAGGCCTCGGGGCGTCCCCGGCCCATGCAGGTCTCACCGCTGATCGTGAACGCCGGTCAGTCCTACACCGGCATGCGTTTCTCGGCCGAGCGGGCGGACTACATCTTCTGCTACGGCGAACGCGCCGAGAAGTTCCGGCAGGTCCGGGCAGAGGTGGGCAGCGAGTGTGGCTTCATCGGCACCAAATCGGTGATCATCGCCCCGACGACCGCCGAAGCAGAGGACCGCGCCGCGCAGATCGTCGACGCCGCCGACCGAGGGGCAATGCGCAACATGTGGGTGACCAGCGGCGCCGAGTCCCCCGAATCCGCCGAGGAACGCCTGAACGCCCCCGGTGCGGTCCACGACTACCTGCTCGGTGACGCGATCGTCGGAAACGCCGAAGACGTCGGCGCCCAACTCGCACAATGGGCCATCAAACAAGGCGTCGACGGGATCTGCCTCAACCTCTACGACTACCTCGGCGACCTCGACCTGATGGGCTCCCGCGCGATCCCCGTCTTCGAAGCCGAACTCGCCGCGCACGGCAAAACCTTCCGCCGCCCAACCGTCCGCCGAGAAAGTCTCCTGACCCGACGGCCGGCCCAGCAACATCTCACCGAGAGGACAGCCTGATGGCCTCAACAACCGACGCATGGTCCACTGCCATCGCCGAGGTACGAGACGATGACGTCCTGATCCGCGGCAACCTGCTGACAGAGATCATCGGAAAACGCAGCTTCGGTGAGCTCGCCTACCTCGTCATCGGCGGCCGCTGGCCGTCCCCGGGCCAGGCCCATGTGCTGGAGGCCATCATGGTCTCGGTCATGGAACACGGCATCTCGCCGACCACAACCGTCACGCGAATGATGGCGTCATACGGGAACCCCATCCAGGTCGGCGTCGCTGCCGGACTGCTCACGGTCGGCGACTACCACGGCGGTGCCGGCGAACAGATCGCCAGATGGCTTCGCGAGGGTGTCGCCAGCGTCGAGACGACGGGGCCTGATCGGCCGCACGCGATCCGCGAAAGGGCAAGGCGTTTCGTCGCGGACAAACGCGCTGCGCGCGAACCTATCGAGGGCTTCGGTCATCCGCACCACGACGTGGATCCGCGGGTGCCGTTGCTGATGGACATCAGCAGGAGTCACGGTGTGTATGGCGATCACTGCCTGCTACTCCAGTGTATCGAGGACGAGCTTGCGGTCGCGGTCGGCCGACGGATCGCAGCGAACATCGACGGCGCATCTGCCGCACTCTTGTCGGACCTTCACCTCGACCCACGCCTGGCCCGGCCCATTCTGATGGCGCCCAGGTCCCTCTCGCTGGCCGCACACTTCCTCGAAGAGCAGGACCAGAACAATAAGTGGCGCCACGTCCCCAACAGCCAAGTCACCTACACCGGCGCTCCACCGGCAGGGACGGAATGAGCAACGGCTTGCCGGGACAGGGTGTAGTCGTCGGACAGACCGAGTTCCCGGTGCCGGTCGAGCGAGCCGCAGACATGTACCGCGATGCGCTGCCCGCTGGGGGTGGCGGGACCCTGCTGGAGCGGCGTGCGGGTTACGAGGGAATGCTCGCGCGGCTGCCGATCCCTGATGGTGCGGTGATCACGGCCGGCACATACGGTGGCGTGGAGGGGTTTTGGGTCCAGGCCGCCGGCGCGGCGAGCGGACGTGTGGGCGTGATGTTCCATGGCGGCGGCTACATCATCGGTTCGGCGAAGGGTTATCGTGCATATGCCGCGGAGGTGTCCCGGGTGACGAATGCGCGGGTGTTCGTCGCGGAGTACCGGCTGGCTCCGGAGCATCCGTTCCCGGCAGCCATCCATGACGCACGTGGTGTGCTCGCCGCCGCGATGGATGAGGTGGGTCCGCAGTCGTGTTTTGCGATCGGTGATTCCGCGGGCGGGGGGTTGGTGCTCAGCGCGCTGTGGGAGTTGCACCGCGAGGGTGAGCCGTTGCCGGGGTGCGTCGTGCTCGTCTCCCCGTTGGTCGACTTGACGGTGACGAACGCCAGCTACGACGAGCGCGCGCAGGTCGACCCGATCGTCTCGCGCAACGGGATTCAACGTGCTGCGCAGTTCTACCTGGCCGGGCGGGGGCCGGATGATGCGCCGGCTGCGTTTCCGATGCGGTCGGATCTGGGGTGGCTGCCGCCTTGCCTGCTGCTGGTGGGGGGTCGGGAGGTCCTGCGTGATGACTCGCGGAATCTGGCCGTCAAGCTCGAGGGTGAAGGGGTGCGGGTCGAGTTTCGCGAGTACGAGGACATGGTGCATGTGTGGCCGTTGTTCTCGGAGTTCCTGCCCGAGGCGCAGGAGGCGTTGCAGCAGATCGGCGCCTTCGTGGGCGTCCAGGTAGCCGGCGCGAGCGGTTAACCGACCGCCCGAGACGCCAACAATCGACACGACGAAAGGTGAGGGTTCATGAGTACTGCAGAGTCTGATATCGGCGCTGATACGTTCAGGAAGGTGTTGGGTTATTACCCGACGGGGGTTTCGGTGGTGACGGGTAATGTCGCCGGTGACGGTCCGGTGGGGTTGGTGGTGGGTACGTTCACTTCGCTGAGCCTGGAGCCGGCGTTGGTGTCTTTCATGCCGGCGAAGTCGTCCTCGAGTTGGCCGAAGATCCAGTCGTCGGGTGCTTTTTGTGTCAACGTCTTGGGTGTTGACCAGGCGGAGGTGTGTCGGCAGTTTTCGATGCGGGGGGGCCGGAAGTTCGAGGGTGTGGAGTGGCGGCCCGGGGCGACTGGATCGCCGATCCTCAGTGGTTCGGTGGCGTGGGTGGATTGCCGGATTGAGCAGGTGTTTGATACCGGTGATCATCAGATCGTGGTGGGACGTGTGGTTGATCTTCGTGTGGAGTCGGACGAGTTGCCGATGACGTTTCTTCGCGGTGGTTATGCGCAGCTTCAGCTGCCGGAGCTGTCTGCAATGCCGGAGGCGAAGGCTGCAGGACCGGACATGCCGGCTCAGTTGGCCGGGGAGGTGGCCGCACTCCTGGGGCTCGATGCGTTCGAATCTAAGGCGTGGGTGGAGAGCCGTGAGCAGATCGTGGAGCGTTTGCTCATTGGGTTCCTCGAAGTCCTGCTGGCTCGATTCCGTGGCGCCCTTGAGGTGCAGGGGACTCCGCCGGAGCAGCTCGAGTCGTTGATCAGGGTGTCGATGGAGTCGTTGCGGGACTATGCGGCTGCGGCGATCTTGTTCCAGAGTGAACGCTCGGGCCTGACTCCTGGTACGTCGTCGCGGGTCAGGGATCTTGAGCAGGAGTTTCGTCGACATTGGAAGGATGTCATTGAGCGGGGCGCGGGTTCCGGTGATTTCGATCCTGATATCGACCCGCGTATGGCGCAGCAGTTCATCAGTGATGCGATTTTCTCCCTGGCCCGCTGGTTCCACGACGGAGGGCGCCTCACGCGCCGTGACGTCGAGGACATGTACACCAAATTTGCTGTGAACGCCGTCAGCCGCTGATCCCACGATTCTTCCGTGCGTGCTTCAATCAGCCGGGGGCACACCAATTGTTAAATAGTTCCGGGTCAGATGGCCCGTGAATCCACGGCGGACCGCAACCGTGGGATCGTCCGGAACAACGCTGATATCGCCGCGTGAGGAGTAGGTCAATGAAGACTGGCATAAAGTTCTACTGCACAGACGAAGATTTTCCGCCTCTGGACTTCGCACGCATGGTCGAGGACGAGGGCATCGAGTCGATCTGGCTACCGGACCATTCTCACGTGCCAGTGGATTCGCTTGTGCCCGTCGAGGACAAGGCCCAGTATGGCGGCGCTGAGGGCGACCGCAATTTCGCCGGGTCGCACTCGCCCGGGGGCCTGCCGCGCGAGTACTACCGCAACTACGACCAGTTGACCGCGATCGCGATGATGGGCGCGGTGACCTCGACCGTTCTATTCGGCACAGGCATCTGTCTGGTTGTTCAGCGTGATCCGATCTACCTGGCCAAGGAGGTGACAACGATCGACCGTTTGACTGGTGGACGCTTCCTCCTCGGTGTCGGAGCCGGAGCACCGTGGAACGCCGGGGAGCTCCGGAACCACGGGGTGAACCCCAAGACCCGAACCACGCTCATGCTGGAACGCATTGAGGCGATGAAGCAGATCTGGGGTCAAGAACAAGCCGAGTATCACGGGAAGTATGTCGACTTTGATCCCATCTTCCAGTGGCCGAAGCCGATCTCCCAGCCGCACCCTCCCATCCTGATGGGTGGCACAGGACCTACCGTGCTCGACCGAACACTGAGTCACGCCGACGGCTGGATCCCTGGGCACACCGACGACACCTTCGACAGCCTCGAAGACCGGATCACTGAACTGCGCGAACGCGCGGCGGCCCTCGGCAAGACCATGGACGTCACCCTCAACCTAGGTCGGCTGGACTTCATTGACCGATACGCCGACATCGGTCTGGACCGGGTCGTCTACCTGCTGCCTGCCATGTCGACCGAAACTGAAACGCGACGGTTCACGAGGGACCTGGGGAGAATCGCTCAGCAGGTCGCGGACGCGTCCCCGGCGCCGGCGTGATCGGGAGGTACTGAACGCGCACAGAGGTTCGCGAGACCCCGGCTGGGCACGAGCAGTGCGACCGGCCCGGAGGGCGGGTCCAGCTAGAGGGGGCGCAAGGATGTGTCTCACCGGCGCCCGGCTCGATGGCGCGACCCTGACCCGAGGCCGAGCCGTCCGGGCACGCGGTGGAAGGCAGCATGTCGACGCGGGCTTCGCGTTGCTGACGTCAGGTTGCGTGGCCACCCCGCATCATGGCCCGTCGGCGCCATCAAATGGACCGTCATGGCGACCAGACCGGAGCGGGTGACGATCTCGAAAAGCCTGATACCTGGCGCGCTCCGGGATCAGACCCGCGCAACGGGGATAGCCAGACCGCTGTCGGAATTGGGCCAAGAATGACGCTGGCAGAACCCGTTGACATCGTATCCAACGGTCGGCTACCGTTCCCTATCAGCCATGATGAGGGTCACATCGGCGCTTCAAGTTGCGCCCCTCGCTCAGGCCATTGGATTCGGTTCCAAAGTTCTACATTGCAGTCCCTTTGGCAATGATCGATGCCCTACCCGCCGTGCTGGCGGACATCTTGAGCGGTGATGGGCGCGTCGCCGACAACGAAAAGTCTGAAAGGAAGAGGAATGGGATTGCTGGAGAACAAGGTTGCGTTTATAACGGGGGCCGCCCGCAGCCAGGGCCGCTCGCACGCTGTCCGACTCGCGGAGGAGGGGGCCGACATCATCGCTCTGGACATCTGCTCGCAGGATGTCGCAACTATCAAGTACGACTTGGCGACCCGGGCCGACCTCGACGAGACGGTGCGGCTCGTGGAAGGCCTCGGCCGCCGGATCGTTGCCGGGGTAGGTGACGTGCGTGAGCTCAGCCAGGTGCAGAAGGTCGTGGATGAGGGGCTCGACGCTTTCGGCCACATCGACATCGTCTGCGCCAACGCTGGAGTCGGCTCGGGAGCGGTCTCCTGGGAGGTGACTGAGGAGAACTGGCGCGAGGTGATCGACATCAACCTCACGGGTGTCTTCAACACCACACGCGCAGCAATGCCCTCCATGATCGAGCGCGGTCAGGGCGGATCCATCATTATGACCAGCTCGACGGCTGGCATCATCGCCTACACGAACACCGCCGCTTACTCGGCGTCGAAACACGGCGTGATCGGGCTCATGAAGGTGCTCGCGCAGGACCTTGGCCCGCACAACATCCGAGTGAACGCCGTGTGTCCCACCAATGTCAATACGCCCCTCATCATGAACCAGGCGCTTTTCGACATGTTCGCGCCGCACATCGAGAACCCCGGAGTCGACGACGTGCGTGGCGCGTTCGCCTCTCTCAACGCCCTGCCGGACCTGCCCTGGATCGAATCCAGCGACGTGTCGGAGGCGGTCCTGTGGTTGTGTTCCGACCACGCCAAGTTCATCACGGGCGTCGCCCTTCCGGTCGATGCCGGCAACACCGTCAAGAAGGGCTACTGATTCAGATGATTGAGCACACCTCCTTTTTCATCGACGGTGCTTGGCGCGCCGCCCAGTCCGACCGATCGTTCGATGTCATCTCCCCGCGGTCGGAAGAGCGGATCGGACGTGTTCCCGCCGCGTCGCGGGCCGACATCGACGACGCGGTCGCGGCGGCCCGCCGAGCCTTCGACGAGGGGCCTTGGCCGCAGATGAGCCCGAGGCGAGCGGGCGGAGTATCTTACCCGCATCGCTACCGGAATAGAGAAGCGCAAGGACGAACTGGCGCAGCTCATCTCCGAGGAGCTCGGCTGCACGCTTCTCCTGTCCCAGTTCTACATGGTGGTAGCGCCGGTATTGAGCTTCAACTACTTCGCTGAGATCGGTCGCACGCTCGAACTGGAAGAGGTACGGGTGAGTGATCTGACGCCACTAGCCAGCTCAGAGGGGTCGAGCACAGCCCCAATGCGAGGCAACAGCATTGTCGTGCGTGAGCCCGTTGGTGTGGTGGCGTCGTTTCCCGCCTACAACTTCGCGTTCGCAGCGGTCGGACAGAAGTTGGCTCCAGCGTTGATCGCGGGGTGCACCGTGGTGATCAAGGTCGCGGAACCCAACCCGCTGGCTACGTTCGTCTACGGCGAGATCTTCGAGGAAGCGGGTCTCCCGCCGGGCGTCGTCAACATCGTGGCGGCGGGGGCCGACGAGTCGGCCTACCTCGTCGAACATCCAGGTGTTGACATGGTGAGCTTCACCGGGTCGGATGCCGTCGGCGCCAAGGTGGCTGCCGCATGTGGCGCGCTCGTACGACCGTGCGTTCTGGAACTGGGCGGCAAATCCGCGGCGATCGTGCTCGAGGATGCACGGCTGGAAGATGTCGTACCCGTGCTTGTGGGCAGCAGTGTCGGCGCCAATGCCGGCCAAGTCTGTGTCGCGCAGACCCGGTTCATTGTGCCGGCCCAGCAGTACGACGCGTACGCCGAGGCGCTCGCGCAGGCGTTCTCCTCCCTGAAGGTCGGCGACCCGATGGAGCCGGACACGGTGATCAGCCCGCTCGTCAACGCGAAGCAGCGTGATCGCGTCGAGTCGTTCGTCGAATCAGCCCGCGCTGAGGGCGCCACCGTCGCTGCGGGCGGACGTCGGCCCGAAGACTTACCGGTGGGGTGGTACTACGAGCCCACGCTGATCACCAATGCGAACAATGACATGAAGGTCTCCCGCGAGGAGGTCTTCGGCCCAGTCGCTGTCCTTATTCCGCACGAGGGTGAGGAGGACGCGATCCGCATCGCGAACGACAGCGCCTACGGCCTCGCCGGTTCGGTGTTCACGGCCGACGTTGCCCACGGCTTTGAGGTAGCGCGGCGCGTTCGGACGGGGACCTTCTCGGTCAACAGCGTCGTCGCCGACCTCGGTTCACCTTTCGGTGGGTATCGGCAAGTCTGGGATTGGGCGCGAGCACGGTCCGACGGCCGTGGACGAGTACCTCCACAGCCGCACCATATCTATGGATCCGGGGACGGCGATGCCGGTAGAGGTCGCTCGCGGAGCCCGCCGCGGTGGAGGTCCGGGCAGTCTCTGACTCTCGGAGAGCTCGGTGTCATAGCTGAAATGCCGTGATGAATCTGTGGGTGACCCGGGAGGTAGCCAACGGCCAACTGACATCTCCTTGGATTCGCGGGCGGCGACCATCCACCCAATGGCGTAGCGGGTGAGATGTCGACGAGGAATGGGAACAAACCTATGGCGCTGTTGATGGACGGTAAGGCCGGTCTGGTGACGGGTGCGGGTTCTGGTATCGGGCGCGCAGGTGCGATCGCCTTCGCGAATCACGGTGGATCGGTGGTCGTTTCGGATTACAACGAGGCGTCGGGCCAGGAGACCGTTGCCCTGATCAAGAACGCCGGGGGGCGGGCCGAGTTCTTCCGGTGTGACGTTAGCGACGAGGAGCAGGTGAAGGCGCTCGTTGATTTCACCGTGGATACGTACGGATCGCTGGATTTCGCCTTCAATAACGCCGGTACCGATGGCGAATTCGCCCCTATTGGCGAGATGGACAGCGCAGTCTTCGACCGGGTCATGAAGATCAACCTCTACGGCGTTTTCTATTGCATGAAGCATGAGGTCGTCGCGATGGAGGCCAGCGGTGGCGGCGCTATCGTCAACACATCCTCAAGTAACGGGATAGTCGGTATTCCCCGCAATCCCTCGTACAACGCCTCGAAGTTCGCCGTCATTGGCATCACCAAGAACGTCGCGATCGACTACGGGTCGAGGGGCATCCGCGCGAATGCCCTGGCCCCGGGACCTACGGCGACCTCCATGTTGACCGGCGCGCTTGACCGTCAACCGCCGGAGGTGATAGGAGCCATGTACGCGTCCCTCCCGATGCGCGACCTCCTGGAGCCGGAGGACCAGGCCAACGCGGCCGTCTGGCTGTGCTCGGACCAGGCGCGGATGATCACGGGCGCGACGCTCTGCGTGGACGGTGGGTACCTGGCCTGATTCCCAAGGCCTGTATGTCTGCAACCCCATCGCTTCGGTTCCGAGCTCTCACCACAGCCGAGGCCTCACGCCAGCAGCGGGAGCCCGCGGAACACAGGGATGTTGGCGTGTCTGTCCTGGCGGTCGGTGGTGCAGTGTCAGCGTTCGTGCTGAGCCGGCGATCCGGGCGGGGACTCCGATCAGGGTGCGCGGATCGAGCCGGTGGTCATCATCGCCAGCGCCGGTCCGGAAAGTGCTGCCGAAGCCCTTATCAGGTTGAACGCGATGACGGCCAGGATCGGCGACGCGGCATCGGACGCCCAGCCCGGTAAGGTGAGCGATTCGCGGGGCAGTTGGCAGTGTTCCTCGACCAGGGCGCGGAGTTCGGGACGTTGGCAGCGGGTGGCGCGGCCGATGCCGGCGAGTGCGGCGACGGTTTCGGCCGTGATGGGTTTGCCGTCGGCGGCGAGTTTGGCGCGGGCACGTTCGACGCGGCTACGTCGTCGGCCGGTCGCGATGTGTTGGGCGGGTTGTTGTTCAGTCAGGTCTGGGCGGTGCCGTCGGCGCCGAGCAGCATGTCAAGGCGGGCGATCAGCGCGTGGTGATGGCTGGCTTCCTCGTTGGAGCCGCGGTGTTCGGCGTCCGGGGCCAGGACGGCGGCGTCGGCACGTTGCGCGGCCACGATCGGCCTCGTGGTGGTCATGCAACGTCGCTGACATCGTATCCAAAAATGGATTGACATCGTATCCAACGCTCAGGTACCGTCGTTCCACGCGTGACGCCGGCCACATCTGGTGCTTCAAGCTGCGGGCCCACGCCCTGTTCATTGGATTCAGTTTCAAATGTCGACGTTGCAGTCGATTTGGCTGAGCCTCAACCAAACCCGCGGACCCCCGCCCGGCGGGGTGAGCGTCTGCTGCACGCACAAGGTCGATCGTTCGGATCAAAGGAGACGGAACGGTGCACATGAGAACCAGCTGGAAGCGCGTTGCAGTGGTCGCGATGACAGTGGTCGCGGTGGCAACTGTCACGGCGGGTTGCGGGAGTAGTGGTTCCGCTGGGAGTAGCTCGGCGTCTGGAACGTCATCTAGCGGCAGTAGTAGCTCCGCCGGGAGTAGTTCGGGGTCCGAAACGCCATCCGGTGGCGGTATCGCTGACGCCCAGGCGCAGGTCAAGAAGTTCGCTGCGAATCCGCCGTTGACTGTGAGCCCGCTTCCGAGCGCGCCGAGTTCGTCGACGTACGCGATCCAGGTGAGTTGCACGATCCCCTCGTGCAATCCTGGGGCGATGCAGCCCGCGATGGCCGATCTCGGCTGGCGGTTCGACGAGATGAACTACGACGTCTCCAAGGGGCCGTCGGCCGTCCAGCAGGAGCTGGCTCAAGCGATCGCCGCTAAACCGGACGTCATCATCCTCACCCCGAACTTTCCGGAGGCGACTTTTCAATCGCAGATTGATAGCGGCGTCAGCGCAGGGATCAAGTTCGTGGACGTGGGTGGCACGCTCACGTCAGGATACAGCGCGTGCATCCAGTGTGCGGCGTCCCTCGAGGCGGGCAGCGGCTTGGCGGCAGACATCGCGCTGGCGGACGCAGGCGGCAAAACCGACATCGCCGTGTTGTTCGATCCAAACATTGCGGCCCTGCAGGCCGAAGCGGACGGTGTTAAGGCGGAGGTCGCGGCGAACGGCGACGGGTCTCAGGTTCTGGAGGTCGAACAGAGCGTAAGTGCAACGCCGGCGGATAACGCCGCCAGGGTTGTGAGCTTCTTGCAGCGCAACCCGGACGTGAAATACCTCATCACGGCCGCGACGTTTCAGCCTGCCACGGCGCTCAATAACGCCGGTCTTGGATCGCAAGTGAAGATCGTCGGGATGTACCCGAAGACCGAGTCTGACGTGGCCTCGGTCAAGGACGGCCAGGTTCTTGCGTACGCAGCTGGCGAGAATCAGACCGTCTGGTGGCGGGCTGCGGATGCCGCGGCGCGAGCGGTTGAGGGTACCAAGATGGATCAAGAGCCCACTCAGAGTCTGCGGGTGATGGACAATAATAACGCCGATATCAGTTTGTTGGATCCCGCGGACTACCAGGATGCCTTCAGGGCGGCTTGGCACAAGTAAATTCAGTCGGGCTCAGCGTACTCTCGACGGAGTGTCCTTGGACCTGCGTGCCGGCGAAATTCAATGGCTGCTGGGCCAGAACGGTTTCGGGAAGGTCACGCTGATCAAGGTCCCGGCTGGGACTCGCCGGATACTGGATCTGCGTTGATCGATCAGGAGCCGATCGAGTTTGGCTAGGCTCCTGATGCACACCAGCATGTGCTGCGGTTCATTCATCAGGACCCGCGCTGATCGATTCGATGTCAGTCTCTGGCTTGGAGATGTCGTGTTCATGATACGAGCATCGGCGTACTTTGCAGCGATGCATGCGCCACCACCAACGTGAACTGCGTGGAGGCGAGCCGAATCGCCATCGACGCCACCCTTGATCCTCCCCTGTAGATCATCAACGACAACAACCGGTCGACAGCAAAGGAACCACGATGGCACTCGACTTCAGTAACCCCCAGGCTCTAGCGGCGATCGAGGAGATCAAGCAACTCAAGGCGCAATACTGCTACTGCATTGATCACAAGGAATGGGAACAGTGGATATCACTCTTCACGCCCGATTGCAGAGTAGACCTGGGCGCTTGGCCCGTGGCTCGGCACCCGGTCACGAATGAGCGCATTCCAGTGCCAGGCTTTTCTTTCGAGGAGCTCGAGGCCACTGGCTGAGGGGGCCGGCTGGCCAGCAATGGGTCGAGAGGCGCTTCGCGAGGTGGGATCGGATACCGCCGCGAACAACGTCACGGTGCATCACCTCTTCGTACCTCAGATCGAGTTCGAGTCGGAAAGTAAGGCCCGCGCGATCTGGCCGATGGAGGACTACGCATGGTGGCCGGAGGGCTCACCCCAGCGCCGTATGCATGGATTCGGCTACTACCGGGAGACGTACGAGCGCCTCGAGGATGCACGTTGGTACATCGCGACGAGTCAGTTCAGCCGGAGCTGGATCGAGTGGCGGCGATAGGGCACAGCCGCGTGATCGAACACCGCCGCAGATGAGTGGATAGCATCGATTCAGCGTGGTGAAGATCCTGGGCCCCAACGGGTCGGCGGAACTTGGCGCAATCTGGCGACTGGGCCGCGTGGCGGACGAGGGGTTCGTTGTCGTTGCCGCGGAACAGGAACGTGAACCGGTTGCGGCCGCTGTGTGGCGGAGCGAGGTGACAGCCGCGGGCCGCCGACGAATCGGGTCAGGGACTCCGCGAGCGGCATGTTCGACGACGAGCCAGTTGCCAAGGAGCTGGTGCATCTCGGCCAGTTCGAGGGCATCGGTCAGTACGCAACGTGCCTCCGAACGCGGAGGCCACCGTAGCGGGCCTACGCGTTCTGGAGGTGGCCGGCATCACCATGACACTGACGCGCGGACGATGACCGCCGCGCGCTGGGACGCATGTTGGAATTGCTGCGTCAAGGGATTGTGGATTCGCATCCACGACGCTATGGTTTCGTATTCAGGGCGTGTGGTGGTTGGGCGTGGTGTGTGGTTGTTGGTGTGGTCGGGTGCGTGGTGGTGTTCGTGCGAGTGAAGGTGGGAGAGCGTGTCGGTGGAGACGGATGAGTCGTTGAGGGTGTCGGTGGGTGTGCCGTCTGAGGCGGTGGATGTTCGTGTTGATAAGTGGTCGACGCCGGTGCTGAATGATGTGAACCGGTTGAAGCTGGCCACGTTTGCCACGAATATGCGGGGGAGTGTGACTCTTGCCAATGTGGAGGGGAAGGTGGTGGGTAGTTGGCAGGAGAGTTTGCGGTTGGCGCTGCATGCGGATCGGATCGGTTTTGATGCGGTGATCCCGGTGGCGCGGTGGCGTGGGTTCGGTGGTGCGGCCAATCTGTCGAACCGTAGTTTCGAGCCGTTCACGTGGGCGACGGCGTTGTTGGCGCGGACGGAGCGGGTGATGGTGTTCGCGACGGTGCATGTGCCGATCCTGCATCCGATGTTGGCGGCGAAGATGGCGGTCACGGCTGATCATGTTTCGGGTGGCCGGTTCGGGGTGAATGTGGTGGCTGGGTGGTTCCCGGAGGAGTTCGCGATGTTCGGGCTGACCCAGAAGGAGCATGCGGCGCGGTATGTGTATGCCGATGAGTGGACGACGTTGTTGAAGCAGTTGTGGACCAGCGATGGGCCGATCGATTTCCGCGGTGAGTACATCAATGCTGTTGATGCGTTTTCTGATCCGCATCCGTTGCAGGATCCGTATCCGGTGTTGATGAACGCGGGTACGAGTGGGCCTGGGCGGGAGTTCGCGGCCACGCATAGTGATCTGATTTTTGCGTCGTTGCAGAACTTGGAGTTGGCGCATCGGCAGATCGCGGAGATCAAGCAGCAGGCCCGGGTGTCTCATGGTCGGGAGGTGCGGGTGTTCGGTCGGGCGCATGTGGTGTGCCGTCCGACGGAGCGGGAGGCTCGGGAGTATTTCCGGTGGGTGCATCGGGACCAGGCCGATGTGGCGGCGATCGAGAAGTTGTTCACGACGAGCACGGCGAACTCGAACAGTATGGAGGTCGGGCAGGAGGAGCACTGGCAGAAGATCGAGCGGTTGGCCGCTGGGCGTGGTGCGCTCACCTTGGTCGGAACCCCTGAGCAGATTGTCTCCACGATGCTCGAGCTGGCCGACGCCGGCCTGGATGGTTTGGCCTTGTCCTGGGTGAACTACGACGAGGGGCTGCAGCAGATGGAGGACGACATCCTGCCGCTGATGGTCCAAGCCGGACTCCGCGCCCGATGACACCCACACCGCCAGCCACACCGCCGGCCAACTCAGCCACATTGCCGGCCATGCTGCGAACCCGCGACTCCGAAAAGGGGACATGGAATGTCGATGAGTGACACAACCCCAACGACTGCGTTGCCGCGGGTTGGTCACAACTTTGAGGAGCGGGATGAGGGCATGACGCAACACGTTCGGATCTCGCGGCACGATGCGGTGCTCCTGATCGAGATGGTTCAGGAGCGGAACCGCAACGCAATGACGGCGGACATGAAGGCCGCATTGGGTGGGGCGTTCGCCGAGGCCTCGCGGCCCGAAGTCCGAAGCGTGGTGATCACGGGATCTGGCAAGGCGTTCTGTGCCGGCGGCGATGTCAAGGCAATGCAGGAACCGCGGTCTCGCGAGGATGTTGAGGCGACGATGCGTCGCATGAACGAGACAATGGTTCTTCCCCTATTCGAGTTGTCCAAGCCGACCATTGCTGCGGTCAACGGGGTGGCGGCAGGTGCCGGAGTCGGCATCGCGCTCGCCTGTGACTTCCGCGTGGTGTCCGACGAGGCGGACTTCGTGTTCGCGTTCAGCCGTCTGGGGCTCGTCCCCGACTTCGCCCAGTCGTTCACCTTGCCGCGCCTCGTCGGTGTTGCACGAGCCAAGGAGCTTGCGCTTCTCAAAGAGCGGCTGACGGCTCGAGGAAGCTCAGCGTTGGGGCCTTGTGACCGAGTTGTGCGCGCCGGACGTTGTGCTCGACCGCGCTATGGAGCTGGCTGCGCGGCTCGCTGCTGGTCCCACCGTCGCCCTGGGGCTCACCAAGCGGATGCTTGACCGGAGTCCCGCGCTCGGCGTCCGCGAGGCGCTGGAGCTCGAGGCGACGAGCCAGTCTGCGGCGGTTGCGACTCGTGATCACGAGGTCGCGCGTGAGGCGTTCCTCCAGCGAAGCGGCGCGCCGTCCTTTGAAGGCCGATGACGAGGGTGGATAAGAAATTGGTTACTGCATCATCTGACACAGCGCCCCTTGCTGGACACCGCGTTCTGGATTTCTCCCAGTTGATCGCGGGGCCATCGGCCGGGGTGATGCTTGCTGATCTCGGTGCCGAGGTCATCAAGGTTGAGCGGCCCACAGGCGAGCTCGGACGTACGGTGGGACCGGAGATCGGTGTGCCGGCCACGTTCGCCGCCTACAACCGCGGCAAGCGGGCGCTTGCCGTGAACATGGCCACGCCTGAGGGACGGGAGATCATTTCAAGGCTGGTCGCGACCAGCGATGTCCTGATCGAGAACTTTCGTCCTGGAGTCATGGAGCGTCTCGGCTTCGGCTACGAGGCGTTGCACGCGGCACATCCTGGTTTGGTCTATGCGTCGTTGTCGGCGTACAACCCGGATGGGCCGGGTCGAGATCGGCCGGGCACGGACGCGGTGCTACAAGCGGAGAGCGGTCTGATGGCGGTCACCGGTCCAGAAGACGGCGACCCGGCCAAGGTGGGCGTCCAGATCGTCGACGCCGCGACCGGCCTCGCGATCGGTCAGGCGATCCTTGCGGCGCTGCTGCAGCGCACGACGACCGGTGTGGGAGCGCACGTGCGGCTGTCGCTCTTCGAGGTGGGGACGTATCTCCAGAGCCCGGCCTTCGCGATTGCCTCCCGGTTTGGCAACGAGCTAGAGCGTCCGGGGAACACTGCCGGCGGGCTAGGCGCGCCGACCGACCTGTTCCGCGTCGCCGACGGCTTCGTGATGGTGGTCGCCTACTTCCCCGATCAGTGGATCAAGCTCTGCAACCTGCTCGGTGTGCCGGAGCTCCGCGACGATCCCCGGTTCATCACCAACGCGGATCGGATCGCCCACAAGGAGGAACTCAAGCAGGTCCTCGCGCCGATCTTCGCTCCGCGAGGACGAGACGAGTGGACAAGCAAGCTCGGCGAGGCCGGGATCATAGCTGCGCCGGTCCGCTCCCATCTGGAGGTCGTCACCGATCCGGTACTCCGCAGCCTTGGCGACTTTGCCGAGGTCGACAACGACATGACCGAGCCGCACTGGCTGCCGGCGACCCCGTATCGATCGAGCACGTGGACGCGCGGTGCGTCGTATCGACCTCCTGCTCTCGGAGAGGACACGTTCGAGCTGCTGAACGAACTCGGTTTCACCCAGGGTGAGGTGGACGATCTCCAGAAGCGAGACGTCATCTACTCGCCGATAAAGGCACAGGTCTGATGCCGCGCACATTCGCGAGTATCGACGAGTTCGCTGCGCAGGTCGGTGCTGACCTCGGCAGTGCCGATGGCCCGGTTATCACGCAGGCGATGATCGACCAGTTCGGGACCCTCACCGGCAGCGACGATTGGATCCATAGTGATCCGATCCGGGCCCGGGAGAGCCAGTTCGGCGGCACGATCGCACAAGCGGATCTCGTGTTGTCGATGATCCCGCGGTTGATGGATCGGATCTACCGGGTCGAAGGCGTCGCGGTCGGACTCATCTATGGCAGCAACCGGGTGCGGTTCACCAGCCCGATTCCGGTCGATTCGAGGCTGCGGGTGCAGGCCTCGATGATCGCCGCAGCCCCGAAGGCGGGAGGCACCCAGGTGACGCTCAACGTCGTCGTCGAAGCCAACGGCGTCGAAAAGCCCGTCATTGTCGCCGAAGTCGTTTACTGGTACTCGCCCCAGCTGAGCGATGAAGAACGCAGAACGCCCTCAGGAGGCACGCCATGACGCTGGATATCGGCAGGGTCAACGCCAGCCCGCGCGTTGAGGCGGGATCAGAGCGCGAACACCTGCAACGGTTGGTCGACTTGGACGCCATCCGTCAGCTGGCCTCGATCTACCCGATCTTGGTTGACAGCCACGACCTGGAACATGTCGTGGCGCTGTTCGCCGAGGACGCAACTTTCCACCGGGCTGGGCATGTCCACGCAGGTCGAGAGGAACTACACCGGTTCTTCGCTCAGATCATGGACACGTATTCGATGATGGTCCACACAGGGCACCAGCACGTGGTGGACCTGGCGCTGGGCGCGACGGTCGCCGTCGGCGTACAGATAGGACACGGCGAGCTCGAGCTGGCGGGCCAACGGGTGGTGGCCGCCTACCGCTATGACGATGAGTATCGCTGCGTTGAGGGACGGTGGCTCTTCGCGCGCCGCCAGATGCGGTACCAGTACTTCTCGACCCATGATGGGCTCGGACAGAGCCTGTCCGGTCGGCAACGTGTTCGGCTGCCTGGTGCCGAACCGCGGGATGCCGAGATCCCAGAGGAGCTGCCGAGTTATCGGGACGCACGGGCGGCACGCGGGGAGAGGGTGTAGTCGTGGAAGAGACCGACATCGGAGTTGTCCGTCCCATTGACCGGGTAGTGGCGATGTTTCATGACGTCCTGGCCGGAGCTGAGACCATGACAGCGCGGCGTGCGGGTTTCGAGGCGTTGTTGGCGCGGCTGCCGATCCCTGATGATGCGGTGATCACGGCCGGCACATACGGTGGTGTGGAGGGGTTTTGGGTTCAGGCCGCCGGCGCGGCGAGCGGACGTGTGGGCGTGATGTTCCATGGCGGCGGCTTCATCATGGGTTCGGCGAAGGGTTATCGCGGCGTATGCCGCGGAGGTGTCCCGGGTGACGAATGCGCGGGTCTTCGTCGCGGAGTACCGGCTGGCTCCGGAGCATCCGTTCCCGGCGGCCATCGAGGACGCGCGCGGCGTGCTCGCCGCCGCGATGGATGAGGTGGGGCCGGAGTCGTCTTTTGCGATCGGCGACTCCGCGGGCGGGGGGTTGGTGCTCAGCGCGCTGTGGGAGTTGCACCGCGAGGGTGAGCCGTTGCCGGCCTGTGTCGTGCTCGTCTCGCCGCTGGTCGACTTGACGGTCACGAACGCCAGCTACGACGAGCGCGCCCAGGTCGACCCGATCGTCTCGCGCAACGGGACTCAACGCAATGTGGCGTTCTACCTGGCCGGGCGTGGGCCGGATGATGCGCCGGCTGCGTTTCCGATGCGGTCGGATCTCGGGTGGCTTCCGCCTTGTCTGCTGCTGGTGGGGGGTCGGGAGGTTCTGCGTGATGACTCGCGGAATCTGGCCGTCAAGCTCGAGGGTGAAGGGGTGCAGGTCGAATTTCGCGAGTACGAGGACATGGTGCATGTGTGGCCGTTGTTCTCGGAGTTCCTGCCCGAGGCGCAGGAGGCGTTGCAGCAGATCGGCGCCTTCGTGGGCGTCCAGGTAGCCGGCGCGAGCGGTTAACCGACTGCCCGACACGCCAGCCAACAATCGACACGACGAAGTGGAGTAGGTACGTGAGCACGACAGAGTCTGATATCGGCGCTGATACGTTCAGGAAGGTGTTGGGTTATTACCCGACGGGGGTTTCGGTGGTGACGGGTAATGTCGCCGGTGACGGTCCGGTGGGGTTGGTGGTGGGTACGTTCACTTCGCTGAGCCTGGAGCCGGCGTTGGTGTCTTTCATGCCGGCGAAGTCGTCCTCGAGTTGGCCGAAGATCCAGTCGTCGGGTGCTTTTTGTGTCAACGTCTTGGGTGTGGACCAGGCGGAGGTGTGTCGGCAGTTCTCGATGCGGGGGGGCCGGAAGTTCGAGGGTGTGGAGTGGCGGCCCGGGGCGACTGGATCGCCGATCCTCAGTGGGTCGGTGGCGTGGGTGGATTGCCGGATTGAGCAGGTGTTTGATACCGGTGATCATCAGATCGTGGTGGGACGTGTGGTTGATCTTCGGGTGGAGTCGGACGAGTTGCCGATGACGTTTCTTCGCGGGGGTTATGCGCAGCTTCAGCTGCCGGAGTTGTCGGCAACGCCTGAAGCGAAGCCTGGCGGGGCGGATATGGCGCAGGCTAAGCTCGCCCAGGAGGTAGCCGAACTCCTAGGGCTCGACGCTTTCGAATCCAAGGCGTGGATCGAGACTCGTGAACAAGTCGTAACGCGTCTAATTATTGGATATCTCGAAGCCTTCTTGGGCCGATTCGACGAAGCCCTTGATGTCGAGATGCCTCCGCAACAGCAGCTCGAGACGCTGCTCATGGTTACGCTGAACTCTATGCGTGAACACGCCGCTGCGGCTATCTTGTTCCAGAGTGAGCGCTCCGGCCTCACACTTGGTAGTTCGTCGCGAATTAGGGACCTCGAAGCGGATTATCGCCAACGCTGGGCAACTGTAATTGAACAAGGAGTTATCGCTGGACAATTTGATACAAATATTGACCCCCGCATGGCGCAACAGTTTATGTGCGACGCGATTTATTCCACAGCGCACTGGTTTCGCGACGGAGGGCGCCTCACGCGCCGCGAAGTCGACGATATGTATATCAAATTTGCTTTGAACGTCGTTACCCGTTGAGCGAATGAAACTTCTCTATGTTCTTCACTCACTGGGTCGCACAAGTCATCGTCAAAGTGGACGGTTGGATAGGTCACGTTTGTGTCCACCGCCGGACCGACATCGCGGGATCGTCCTGCATCCCTACGTGGAAATGAGGAACTCTTGTCCCGGATTCTGACACCCGATCAGATCGAGCTTCGCGAGAAGGTGAGGGCGTTCGCCCGCGATGTAGTCGGGCCCCGTCGGCTCGAGGCCTATGAGAATCCGCCGTTCCTCATGGAGATGAACCGGCTAATGGGCAAGGAAGGCATCTTCCGCACGGTCGCGCCCAAGGCCGTAGGTGGGGCGGAGATGGGCACGATGGGAGGAGTCCTGGTAATCGAGGAACTCGCCCGGGAGTGCCCAGCGGTCGCCATAGGCGCGATGATGCAGATGCTATTTCCGTTGAATATGCTCATGAACCCGGCGGTCACTGAGCGTTGGTTCGAAGGTGCGGTCTCGGGGGAGATCAACGTAGCCGTCGCATCCAGCGATCCGGTCGGGCTCGCGAACTACACTGAGCAGCCGGAGATCGCCAAGCGCGACGGGGACGACTACGTGGTCAACGCCGTTCGCTACTTCTCAACGCAGGGCATCTTTGCTGACATGGTCGGCGTCGCGGGCCTGTTCGAGAACGACATGCACATGTTCTGGATCGACACCAAGCAGAGCGGGGTCAAGGTCACCCCGATGCCGAAGATGGGCATGGGAGCACCGTGGGGCTGCTTCGAACTGACCGACGTGCGGGTGCCTGCTGAATACGTCAACGACCTGAGTTTCCTGGTCAAGAACCGCGAGCTTGTCAACGTCACCGGAGCAGCCAAGGCATCCACCCACTACATCACGGCGATGTCCTTGGGGATCGCCGAAGGAGTGTGGGAGAAGACTGAGGCATTCCTGCGCGAGCGCACGGCTGGCAGCAAGCCACTTGCCTCGATGCAGGCCCTTCAGCACAAGCTCGTACGCATGAAGCAGAACATCGAGGCAGGTCGATCGATGCTCTATGACGCGGCGCAGCTGGTCGATGCCGGCCAAGGCGACAGTGTCCTGGACCACCTCGTGAAGCCCTTCGTCACCGAGATGGCGGTCGACGTCGCGAAGGAGTGCGTCACGCTTCACGGGGGGCGTGGCTACCAGCGTTCAGTAGGGATCGAGATCTACCTGCGTGACGCCATCGGATGCCTGATCGGCGAAAGCACCACTGACATGCACTACTCCACCGTGGCAAGCATCATGGACTTGCCAGGCGCTGCTCCCAGGGGCTCCCTGAGTCACGAGGCTCGCCACCGCGACCTGGGTGGGGTATCTGTCAAGATGCGTTGGGAACCGTATGAGGGACGAGACAATGAATGGCAATACATTACATCATCGGACCCGACAACGTCGCGCTGCAGCACGCCCTCCGCCCAGTATCCGTTGATGGCGAGGTTCCGCTCAGAATAGGGCCGCTTTATCCCAAGATCGAACAACCCCAACGAGCGACTGAACTGAGCTGAGATCCGGCAGCACTGCCGCCCCAGGGCCGGTCTGGCGCCGTGCTTGTTTCGCCCTTTACATGGTGCCGGGTACGGGCCGAAGGCAGGTCGGCGGGGCGTTCAGCCATCCACCAGAAAACTCAGTCGGCGGCAGTCGCGGGCCAAGGCGCTTCCTGGCAGGTCTCCACAACCTTGACAAGGTCGGCCCACAGCACGTCATACAAGTCGGCTTGATCGACCACGTAGACATCAGAATCGACATCTGTGACCCACTCAAACCGACAACCACCATCCCCCTGTCGAAGACCCGCATGGACGCGTGGTGAAAGGTGCTGTCGAACACGTCGGGCACCGTATACGAGGCGAACATGTGCTCGGGGTCGATTGTGAGGTTCAGTTCCCGGTATTCGACGCCCGCCGAGGTCACGATCCGCCAGGGGCCTTCCATGCGCTGCCGCTCGGCCGTACTGAACACATGCACATCGTTCCGCATGTAGCGCTCGACGACCTCCCAGGCGGCCGCTGCAGAGACTTTCAGGTTTGCTGACTTGAAGATGATTGGCACCGGTGGCCCTTCACGAATCGGCCGGCTGAAGCGGCACTGGTCTCATCTAATCTGGTCTGGTCTGGTCTGCGTCTCCGAGACCCCTGCCCGGACAGGCTGTGCAGCATTCGCCCTCAAACGGGCAGGTCTGGGTGCTGGAAGCAGGTGCATCCGACCCCCAACTCGCAGCCGCCTGAACCACGCACTGTGGCCTTCACGGGGCAGTCGGAGGTCAGTTCCAGCTGTGCAGGTACGCGTCCACCGCCGTCGCGTCCGATCCCGGACTTGCCATACCACCGAAAGGCGAACCCGGATTAGCGGCGACGGTGTTGACCGTGAGCGTCCCTGTTCGGATAAGCGCGCCACGTCGACGCCGTGAGCATCATCGGCCGTGAACACAGACCCAGCGAGCGTACGGCTCTCGTTCGGGATGCGGATGGCGTCCTCCTCGACGTCGTGTCGGATGAGGACAGCGACCGGGCCGATGCCTCCTCGCGGGCGAGCTTCCTACCGGTGTTGCCGGCGTCCACCTGCATGGTATTCAGCCGGCTGACGGGTGGATTCAGTCGGCGGGAAGCGCGGGCGGCGGCGGTGCTTCCTCGCCGGTCTCCAGGACCTTGACCAGCTCAGACCACAGCACGTCCAAGTATTCACCTTTTAGTTTCGTTGCCCAGGAATCCGGAGCGACGTCGGTGATCCATTCGAACCGGCAGCGGCCGTCGCCGGTGTCGAAGACTCGCATGCACCCGTGGTGAAAGGTGCCTGTCCAGTAGGGCGATTCGAGCAGTGAGTAGGAGGCGTACATGTGCTCGGGGTCGATCGTGATGTTCAGTTCCGGCTGCTCAAGGCCCTCGGAGATCACGGTTCGCACGGGACCGTCGATGCGATTCTCTTTGATGAAGCTGAACACACGGATGTCGGCCCGCATGAAGCGATCGACGATGTCCCAGGCGGCATCTGGGGAGACGCTCAGGTTTGCTGATTTCAAGATGATTGCCACGGGTGGCCCTTTCGATTGGCCTGCTGAGGCGGAATTGGTCTGATCTGTGAAGTATTCGCTGGGGACGGACAGGGCGGCGGGTGGATAGGTCTGCGTTCTGCCACTCTGCCTCCCGATTGCTGGCCGCGACAGCGTGCCCGGCTCACAGGGGAGCCCAGCACCGCGGCGCTCGCGCTGACATGTATGGCCTAGGAATTGGAATCGAATGCATGGAATCGTAACCATGATCACATCCTTCCCGCAAGTACTTCACGGCGCGGTTCCGGCGCGGGCCCCGGCAACCAAGGGCCATGCGCGGTCGGCCGCTGCATAGCCGTGCTGAGAAGGACCTCGATGATGACCCGGCCAACTGGGCTCGGGCCGGGTAGAGACGTACCCTCGACCCGGTCGCGAGCGATGGCGTCACCGCGCAGCGCGTAGCCAAGAGCATGTTGAACATCGTCCGGCTCTGCTTGCCCTGGGCGGCGACACCTTCGCCTGGTTCGCGAGCAACCACTCGACCCGACCCGTGGTCACCTCAGCCAACGTGCACTGCTCGAACGCGTGCCGCGTGCTCCGGCTGGTCAACTCGCAAAGAGGTCAAGCGAACCCGCCAGGCGATATGACCCGATTTCGAGGAGGGCGAGTACTGCAGATACGGGAGCTGACCCGAACTGCCAGAGGACGTTGAGCTTCGGCCCGGTCATGACCGCAGACCAGGGAATGGCACGGGTGCGGCGCGGTCTCGTGCGGTGCACCGCATTCCCGCTTGTCGCCCGCTTACCGATGCGACGATGAGTATCGCTGCGTTGAGGGGCGGTGGCTCTTCGCGCGCCGCCAGATGCTGTACCGGTACCTCTCGAACCATTCTGGACTCGGACGGAGACTAATGAGACCAGCCGGGACTTCCACTCTCTGAGAGGCTTTGGCCCAGCAGCAGCCGGTGGGTCAGCACTCTGAGAGCCTGGTCCCTTTCGGGGGATGTCTTCAGACAGATCGTGCGCCCACCGGTTCGCCGGTGACTGGACCGATGGGATGTGGCGCCCGCTTCGGCGTGAGCACCTGATCATTAGGTTGCAGGTGTCGCCGGGTGCTGTGTCATATGTCCGGCGAGGTGTTGAAAGAGTTGCTGCAAGAGTGTTGCTGTTCATCGGAGACGACTGGGCCGAGGATCCACGACCTGGGGCTTGCGGACGAGACCGGCCGGCGACTGGCCAAAGCCCGGTTGCCAGAGGGGTTGGAGGGAATCTCCCGGTTGCATGCGTTGGTCGCGCAGCATGCCTCGGCGGGCTGGGCGGATCTGCCGTCGGAGGAGGTCCCAGGCCGGGTGGTCGTTGGCATCGAAACCGACCGCGGCCCGTCGGTGACGGCGCTGCGGGCGGCCGGTTATCAGATGTTCGCGATCAATCCGTTGTCCTCGGGCGCGGTACCGGGAGCGGTATTCCGGGTCTTCGGAGTTGGTAGGGATCGGGCCAGATCCGGGTGACGGCGTGTCCGGTTCGGGTGAGGGCCCGTGGCCTTCGAAACTGGTTGTTCTAGAGCCCGCCGGGCGGCGGCCGAATCGATCGGTGATCACCTGCGACCGGTGTCCGGAGTGGCCGCCGAAATGGGCATGGACTATGGGCTGGCGGATCGCGCACGACGCGTTCGTCGCCTACGCCGACGAGGTGCTGCCCGAGCGGCCGTCGCCGGTGCGGGTGCTCGGCATCGACGAGACCCGCCGCGGGAAGGGCCGCTACGAGGTCGAATCGTCCCCCGGGGTGAAGGTGTGGGTGGACCGGTTCGGCACCGGCCTGGTCGATCTGGACGGCACGGGCGGTTTGTTCGCGCAGGTCAACGGCCGCAACTCGGCCGCCGTGATCGCCTGGCTGGGGCAGCAGGACCCGGACTGGCGGGCGGGAATCACGCACGTCTCGATGGACACCTCGGCGACCTACGCGCCGCCCGGCTCGCGCTGCCGCACGCCACGGTCATCGTCGACAGGTTCCACCTGGTCCAACTGGCGAACCGGGCGGTCACCGAGTACCGGCGGGAACTGGCCTGGGTGCGCCGTGGCCGGCCGGGCCGGAAGGTCGACCCGGAGTGGGTGCAGCCGAACCGGTTGCTCCGCGCCGCCGAGTCGCTCACCGAGGAAGAGTCGGCGAAGATGCACGACGCCATGCGCGCCGCGGACCCTTCCGGTGGGCTCGAGAAATGCTGACAGGGAGAGGAAATGCTCCGCCAACTCCTCGGACTGGCCGGTACCGACCCGGACCGGAGCCCTGATCTGGCGGCACCTGACCGACTTCTACACGCACTGCGCCCACTCCGTAGACAGGTCAATGGCGGACCTCTCCGTCGCGGATCAGAGCCATGATCGCGGTGGCCGCCCGCGTATCACCCGCCGCTGGGTCCCGTCAAGCCGTTGTGGATTCGCATCCACGGCGCTATGGTTTCGTATCCAGGGTGCTGTCAGTCGTGCTGCGGGCGGTTGTTGGTGTGGTCGGGTCCGTGGTGCGTGGTCGTGCGAGTGAAGGTGGGAGAGCGTGTCGGTGGAGACGGAGTGAGTCGTTGAGGGTGTCGGTGGGTGTGCCGTCTGAGGCGGTGGATGTTCGTGTTGATAAGTGGTCGACGCCGGTGCTGAATGATGTGAACCGGTTGAAGCTGGCCACGTTTGCCACGAATATGCGGGGGAGTGTGACTCTTGGCCAATGTGGAGGGGAAGGTGGTGGGTAGTTGGCAGGAGAGTTTGCGGTTGGCGCTGCATGCGGATCGGATCGGTTTTGATGCGGTGATCCCGGTGGCGCGGTGGCGTGGGTTCGGTGGTGCGGCCAATCTGTCGAACCGTAGTTTCGAGCCGTTCACGTGGGCGACGGCGTTGTTGGCGCGGACGGAGCGGGTGATGGTGTTCGCGACGGTGCATGTGCCGATCCTGCATCCGATGTTGGCGGCGAAGATGGCGGTCACGGCTGATCATGTTTCGGGTGGCCGGTTCGGGGTGAATGTGGTGGCTGGGTGGTTCCCGGAGGAGTTCGCGATGTTCGGGCTGACCCAGAAGGAGCATGCGGCGCGGTATGTGTATGCCGATGAGTGGACGACGTTGTTGAAGCAGTTGTGGACCAGCGATGGGCCGATCGATTTCCGCGGTGAGTACATCAATGCTGTTGATGCGTTTTCTGATCCGCATCCGTTGCAGGATCCGTATCCGGTGTTGATGAACGCGGGTACGAGTGGGCCTGGGCGGGAGTTCGCGGCCACGCATAGTGATTTGATTTTTGCGTCGTTGCAGAACTTGGAGTTGGCGCATCGGCAGATCGCGGAGATCAAGCAGCAGGCCCGGGTGTCTCATGGTCGGGAGGTGCGGGTGTTCGGTCGGGCGCATGTGGTGTGCCGTCCGACGGAGCGGGAGGCTCGGGAGTATTTCCGGTGGGTGCATCGGGACCAGGCCGATGTGGCGGCGATCGAGAAGTTGTTCACGACGAGCACGGCGAACTCGAACAGTATGGAGGTCGGGCAGGAGGAGCACTGGCAGAAGATCGAGCGGTTGGCCGCTGGGCGTGGTGCGCTCACCTTGGTCGGAACCCCTGAGCAGATTGTCTCCACGATGCTCGAGCTGGCCGACGCCGGCCTGGATGGTCTGGCCTTGTCGTGGGTGAATTACGACGAGGGGCTGCAGCAGATGGAGGACGACATCCTGCCGCTGATGGTCCAGGCCGGACTCCGCGCCCGATGACACCCACCACGGAAATGACACCCCCAGTCGCAGCCGGTCACGGTGGCAGCGACGTGAACCCGCGCCTGAGAAAGAAAAGGGAATGTGGAATGTCGGTGAGTGACACAACCCCAAGGAGTAGGTCTGCAGCGCAACGGTTGCGGGAAGTACTCGCAGGAGAGGGGTTAGTGCAGATTCCCGGCATTTATGACCCCTTCTCGGCTCGGGCCGCGCAAGAACTGGGTTTTGATGCGGTGGCCCTGGGCGGCGGGGTCACGGTGTCGGTCGGATATCATGTCGTTCCCGATATGACCATGATCTCGACGCGGGATGTCATCGATGTGGCACGCGGGATTACCCGAGCTATTGATATTCCATTGGTCGTGGATTTCGACGACGGCGGCGGCAATCCGCTCCAAGTCCGACATGCGGTCCAGTTGGCGGAAGCGGCGGGAATCGCAGGTGTCATGATCGAGGACACCGATTTCACCTACCCCAAGCACACACCGCCGAAGCAGCTGGGGAAGATCATGCAGTTCAAGGACAACCATCATCTGTCGCGAGAGGCGGCGGTGCAGCGAATTCGGGCGGCCGTGGACGCACGACGCAATCCGGACACGGTCATCATTGCACGCACTGATAGCGCCTTGATTTCCAAGGATGAGGCGCTGGTCCGGATGCGGTTGTTGGCAGAGGCCGGCGCAGATGTGATTAAGCCTGCGCACTTCCCCTTCGAGGACGCCGCAGAGGCGGTGAAGGCAAGTGGCCGACCGGTAATGATGGTTCCCATCCGCCTGGGCAGCTCAACGCCCCAGGAGCGCGAACATGCCCGTCGCAGCGGGGTCAAGTTGCTGCTCGAGCCGGTCCCAGTCTCCTACGCGATCTACGCCGCGGTGATCAAGACACTAGCCGAACTCAAGAGCACAGGTGGCGTCGCTGTGGACCATTCCGACACGGTGAAGTTCGTACAAGAAACGATCCGTTACCCCGAATGGGGCGATCTAGCCACCCGTTACCAAGGGTGAGGAACTTGAACACGACCCGGCCAGTGCCCGGCGCGGCAGGGATGAACTCCAGTACGACTTCGAGGCTTCGATGCTGTCGCCGCCGCCTCGGGCCACTTGATCCCATACTGAACTAACCCACAACCACCTGCATCGACGCTCCGTTCGGGTCGCAACTCAGTCTCCCTCACGGATCCGCTCACGCAATACAGATCCCGCCCTACGGAGGTCCGCACATGGCGACGAAAACTGAAGTACCCACCGGCGAGGCCCATCGCTCACGATCCGACGCAACACGCAAGTGGGTCGACGTCGCGCGATCCCTCGCACCGCTGGTTGAGTCCGAGGTGCTGCAGGCAAACAAGGACTCCATCATTACCCCGAAGGTTGTTCAGGCCTGGAAAGACGCCGGCCTATACGGGGTGTTGCTGCCAAAGCATCTTGGGGGCGGGGGTGTGGACGATGTCACCTACATCGCGATCGCGGAGGAGATCGCCCGCCAGGACGCCGCGGCGGGTTGGGTGTACTGCAACCACCAGACTGGCACGTTGTTCCCCGGGATGCTTCTGAAAGAAGAGACCTTCAGGGAGCTACTCGGGCCGAACGGTGACGGCATCGCGTGTGGCTTCGGTGCGCCTGGTGTGCCCGTCGCCACGGCAAAGCGGGTCGACGGTGGATACCTCGTGCGATCTGGCCCGATACCCTTCGGCTCCGGTTCGCAGCACGCAACCCGAGTGGTGGCTCGGGTGGCCCTGGTCGATGACAACGACGAGAGGATGATCGGTGACGACGGCGGCCCGGTCGTCGGATTTGTCTGGGTAGATCGGTCCAACGTCGAGTGGCTCCACGATTGGAACCCATCCGGTCTGGCGGGCACCGGTTCGGGTTCCTACCGGGTCAAAGAACATGTACTTGACGAGAAGTGGATGGGCGCAAAATCGCAGATCTCGTTCCTGGACGAGCCGGCCTTCGCGCAGGGTTTCGGGCCCGTTGCAACTCTGCTCCACGCCAGCGTGGGACTCGGCCTGGCGAAGCGAACGATAGAGGAACTTGCGAAATCTACCCGGGGCCGGCGCCGGGGAGACGTGCCCGCCGTGGACCAGTACCCGATGTTTCAGGCCGACTTCGTCCGCATCGAGTCGGAATATCAAGCGGCCCGCGCCTTCGTTCTCGACGTGTACCAGGAGTTGTGGCATGCCACTTCCGAGGGGCGTCTGACCGAGCTGCACGCCGTGCGCATCGAGCAGGCGAGCCTGCATCTTCATCGATCGCTTGCTGACATCGTATCGACAGCCTCGCTGTGGGCTGGTTCTGACGTGATCCCAAAGGACGGCATCTTTGCCCGCCTCAATGCAAATTCGCGCATCGCGCTCAATCATCTCTTGGTAGGCCCTCAACAGGCGGCGAAGATTGCACCCCATTTGCTGCCGGGATGGCAAATTGATGGCTCAGCAAATGTGTCCTGAACCACGCTTGGCATTCCACCCCGTTTATCAGAGGAGTCGGAGGAGCATCGTGAAGGATCAAGTCAAGCGCTTCGGGGTGTGGAAGGTCGAGAACACCTGGTCTCCGACCTTGGCGAAAGAACTGGAGTCACTAGGCTACGGGGCGCTGTGGATCGGCGGCTCGAAGGACAGCGAGCTGCTCGTCGCAGAGGAACTGCTCGAAGCGACAAGTACGGTTGTCGTGGCGACAGGAATTGTCAACGTATGGTCCACCGATCCCGACGTTGTGGGTCAGGCCTTCCACCGGCTCGATGAACGCTATCCCGGCAGGTTCCTACTAGGGGTTGGTGCCGGCCATCGAGAGTCGAACCAGACCGTCTACGAGAAGCCCTACGACGCGGTGAAGCACTACCTGGACCGCCTTGACGCCGCAGGCGTCCCTCAGGGGCGACGCGTCCTCGCCGCCCTGGGCAACGACATGGTGCGACTGTCCGGCCGTCGGTCGCTGGGAGCTCACCCGTACCTCACCACGCCGTCCCACACGAAGACTGCCCGGGACCTACTAGGGCCAACCCCCCTTCTCGCTCCTGAACAGAAGGTCGTCCTAGGATCTGACCCGGATACCACCCGATCGGTCGCACGGCCGGCCGTCGACGATCCCTACCTGCAACGGCTGAACTACCGGAAGAACCTCATGGCGCTCGGGTACGCAGAACAAGATCTGGGTGACGGGGGTAGTGACCGCCTCATCGACGATCTCGTGTTGCAGGGCACACCGGTCCAGGTGGCCGAACTGCTGGGCGGACATCTCTCGGCCGGCGCCGACCACGTCGCCATCCAACTACTGGCAGGTACAGAGCAGCCTTCCGTCGAGGCATATCGAGACCTTGCGGAAGCTCTGGGCATCTGTGGGGGCGGCGGCCTGATTGCGGTCTCCGGCCCGGAACCGCGGTGAGGGAACAGCTCGTACGCAGTCACCCGGATTGGGGCGGGAACCCGCGACGGACCGATGTGCATCGACCAAACCCAATAAGGATGTTCTGGCGGATCTGATATCCCAGCACTTCCATAGCAATGGTGCTCAGTGAGCGCTCGATACCCCCATTTTGCTGTTCGGTTCGGGAAACGGAGATTCACGATATGGAAACGAAAATTCTTTGGCAATATGACTCGACCTTCGAGCAGACGGGCGGCGCCAGCTCGGGCGAGGACAAAAAGCAAATATTGAAGAACATGGTTGAGTTTGCGCAGAGCGTTGCGAGGCCGACGACGGAGATCGTCATGGATTTCCCGACTGAGGCGGCTGGAAAGCACTTCCCGCCGTATATGCGTTATAACCGGGCGCTGCTGGCCGTGGAAATGCTGGAAAGGGTCAAGCAAGCCGAGATAGATGGTTTCGACGCCGCGTTTCCGGGGGTCTGCTACGGCGAGTTTTTTCTGCAAGAAGCACGACAAGCGGTGGGCATCCCTGTTGTCGGCCCGGCAGAATCAGCAATGATGGTGGCGCAACTCATAGGGGCGAAGTTCGCCGTCGTGACCTATGCAACGGAAGATATTTATACCCGAGGGCCGGTGTACGGCCACAGTGTAGTAGAGCAGAACATCCGAGTTCTGGGCTGGGAGAGCCGGGCAATCAAGAATAGGCCCGTGCGCCCGTTCGCACCGCCCTTAGCCTCACTCTTGATCGAGGCTTATGACGGCCGACCCGAAAGGTTGATCGATGTATTCGAGAAGTATGCCTTGGATTGCGTGCGTGACGGGGCTGACGTTGTCATCTGCGGTTGCATGCCCTATGGGACGGCGCTTTCCAAAGTCGGATACAACGAGGTGGCAAACACCGGTGTGCCCGTCGTGACGCCGTTGCCGGCCATGATCAAGCTTGCCGAAACCTTGGTTGATCTCCGGCGAAGCGTGGGAATTGCCAAGTCGGAGGCTGTGGTGAGCCCTTATCGAAGCACTCCCGACGAAGTACTGCAGGATCTGGCCGAACGCGGAATCGGAATGTCGCAAGTCCGGAAGCCTGGTCAGGCACTTGCTTCCGCATACGACCCGACCCGCTAAGACGGGATCGTAACTGGTTGCGGATAAATGGAGTTGCCGGCCGCGGTCGGCGCGTTTTGGCGCAAACGGGTGCGAGAGAAGCCGCGGACGGAATCGAATGGTGTGACGAAGAATCGTGGCCGGCTCCTTCCATCGCTCGATGCTTCCAGGCTGGGTGACCCTCGGCGTTGGGTAGGGCATCGCGAGGGAGCTGACCGCCCCACCGCGCCGACCGCGCCATGAACGACTACTTGGACGTCCTCGAGGGGGACGACACCCGCTCCTGAGCTGGGAAGGCGGCACCCGTTTCGGGCGGCCGTCGAGAACACACGCGGCGTGCTCGCTGCCGCGATGGAGGAGGTGGGTCCGCAGTCTTGCTTTGCGATCGGCGACTCCGCGGGCGGGGGCTGGTGCTCAGCGCGCTGTGGGAGTTGCACCGCGAGGGTGGGCCGTTGCCGGCGTGCGTCGTGCTCGGGTCTGGTCGACTTGACGGTGACGAACGCCAGCTTCGACGAGCGCGCCCCACCTCTACCCGATCATCTCGCGCAACGGGACTCAACGCAATGTGGCGTTCTATCCGGCCGATCGAGGGCGGGATGAAGCGCCGGCTGCGTTTCAGATTGCGGTCGGATTTCGGGTGGCTTCCGCCTTGCCTGCTGCTGCTGGGAGGCCGGTAGGCCTACCGTGATCACTCGCGGAATCTGCCCGTCAAGCTCGAGGGTGACGGGCTGCAGGTCGAGTATCGCGAGTACGAGGACCAGGTGCATGTCTGGCCGTTGTTCTCGGAGCTCATGCCCGAGGCGCGGAGGCGTTGCAGCAGTTGGGCGTCCAGGTTGCCGCAGCGACCTAAATCCCTGAGTGGCCGCTGGCGCGCCGCAAGCGCGGAGATACGCGCTGGTCATCGCGTCGATCCGGCCTGCGCGGTCCAGTTGCGCAAGTTCTTGGGCGATGTATGCCAACCTGACGGCCTTTTGTGCGATGACGCGCCGCGTCGATGGCCGTCGACCCTGGCGGACAGGCTCCGCCCCTGGAGAGCTCGCTCACACGGCTCGCCGGGTGGTTCCTGCGTGCTGCAGTGACTCACATCCTCCTGATTGAGAGCGTCTCTCAGCGGCTCGCGGACGGCTCTCGAATGAGCCCGCATCAGCCCATGCGACAAGGTTCGGAAGCTCCTGGATTCGGACCCAAAGATCTGTTGACATCGTATCCAAAAGTCCGGTACGGTCCTTTCACGCGTGACGACGGCCACATCAGGTGCTTCAAGTTGCGGCCCACGCCCAGGTTCATTGGATTCGGTTTCAGAGTGCTGCAGTGCAGTCCATTTGGCTCAGCCTCAGCACGCCCGCGGACCCCCGCCCGTCGGGGTGAGCGTCTGCTGCACACACAAAGTCGATCGTTCGGATCAAAGGAGACAGAACGGTGCACATGAGAAACAGCTGGAAGCGCGTGGCAGTGGTCGCGATGGCAATGGTCGCGGTGGCAACTGTCACTGCGGGTTGCGGGAGTAGTGGTTCCGCTGGGAGTAGCTCGGCGTCTGGAACGTCATCCAGTGGCAGTGGCGGTAGTAGCTCCGCTGGGAGTAGCTCGGGGTCCGGAACGTCATCCGGTGGCGGTATCGCTGACGCCCAGGCGCAGGTCAAGAAGTTCGCTGCGAATCCGCCGTTGACCGTGAGCCCGCTTCCGAGCGCGCCGAAGACGTCGACGCACGCGATTCAGGTGAATTGCAGCATCCCATCGTGCGCACCCGGGGCGATGAAGCCGGTCATGGACGTCCTCGGCTGGCAGTTCGAAGAGATCCCCTTTGACGTTGCCAAGGGTCCTGCGGATGTACAGCGAGCGCTCACCGCGGCGATCGCAGCCAAACCGGACGTCATCGTGATCACTCCGGTCTTTCCCGAGGCAAGCTTTCAATCGCAGATCGAGAGCGGGATCGCACAAGGGATCAAGTTCGTGGACATCGGTGGCACGGCCCAGCCTGGCTACAGCGCGTGCATCCAGTGCGCGGCGTCTCTACAGGCGCTCGGCGGTTTGGCGGCGAATATCGCTTTAGCGGACGCGGGCGGCACAACCGACATTGCCGTGGCATTCGATCCGAACATTGCGGCCCTGCAGGCCGAAGCGGACGGTGTCAAGGCGGAGGTTGCGAAGAACGGTGACGGGTCTCAGGTGCTGGATATCGAACAAAAGGTGAGTGATACGCCGGCGAATAACAACGCGAGGGTTGTGAGCTTCTTGCAGCGCAACCCGAACGTCAAATACGTCATTGCGACCTCCGGGCTTCAGCCTGCTACGGCGCTGAGCAACGCCGGTCTCGGATCGCAAGTGAAGGTGGTCGGGATGTACCCGCTGAACGACGCCGATGTGGCCGCGGTCAAGGACGGACAGGTCCTTGCGTGGGCCGCTGGCGAGTTCCAGTCACTCTACTGGCGGGCCGTGGACGCCGCGGCGCGAGCGACGGAGGGTGCCGCTATGGAACAGGAACCCATTCAGAGCCTGCGGGTGATGGATCAGAGCAATGCTGATGTCAGTCTGTTGGATCCCGCGAATTACCAGGACATCTACAAGACGGCCTGGCACAAGTAGATGACCAAAGCCCCAAATCATCTGATCGTCAGGTCGACACCATGACGTCGACGGTGACTGCCAACTCGAAGATGGTCGTGGAAGGTCTGACGAAGACCTTCCAAGGGCAACGCGCGCTCGACGGGGTGTCCTTGGACTTGCGTGCAGGCGAAATTCACTGCCTGCTGGGCCAGAACGGATCAGGAAAATCGACATTGATCAAGGTCTTGGCGGGGTATCACTCGCCCGAGGCTGGATCTGCGTTGATTGACGGGAAGCCGATTGTGTTGGGCTCCGCTCATGATGCACACCAGCACGGGCTGCGGTTCATCCATCAAGACCTCGCGCTCATTGATTCGATATCAGTCGTCGACAACCTCGCGCTCGGGGAGTCGTACGGCGGACGGTTCTGGCTTTCTGAGCGCAAAGAACGACAGCGTGCGAGGAAGATCTTCGCCGAGTACGACATCGACATCGACGTCCGCAAGGACTTGGCGGGGCTCAACGCGGCGAGTCAAACGATGACTGCGATCGTGCGTGCTCTGCATTTTGGTGATGCGGCGCGCGGGATTCTGGTCCTCGACGAGCCGACGGCGTCACTGTCCGAGCGGGATAAAGATCACCTGTTCAGCCTGCTACGAGCGATTAAAGCGCGTGGAGGGACCATGCTTTACGTAACCCACCGTCTGCACGAGGTGTTCGAACTGGCCGACCGAGTCACCGTGCTGCGCGA
Organism: uncultured Actinomycetota bacterium; assembly: GCA_963695045.1. Classification (GTDB taxonomy): domain Bacteria; phylum Actinomycetota; class Actinomycetes; order Mycobacteriales; family Nakamurellaceae; genus Nakamurella. The sequence goes on along the minus strand of CAVOFW010000006.1, from coordinate 283,093 downwards.
CGGTTTCAAGGTGGCGACCCGGGACGTTGCCGAGTTGAACAACGACAGCCTTATCGAGTTGATCCTCGGGCGTCCATTGGACGCGTTTTACCCGGATCCACCGACTGCCGGTGCCGACAATGTGTTGGAACTGAAGGGACTCCGCGGCGGCGCCCTCAAGGACTTCACTGGAACGGTGAAGGCGGGCGAAATCGTGGGCATCGTAGGTCTCGCGGGCTCCGGCAGTGAGGAGATTCCTCATGTGATCTTTGGTTCTCAGCACCGAGATGCCGGCGAGATCCATCTGATGGGCGAAGCGATCGCCCCACGTTCACCATGGGAAGGCATCCGAAGTGGGCTGGCGTTCGTGCCCGGCGATCGCAAGCGTCTTGGCGTGATTGGCAACTGGACTCTGCGCGAGAACGTGACCCTGCCGAGCGTCCGCGGCCGCGGGCCCCTGCGTTGGCTGGGGCGACGTCAGGAGGCACAAGACGTCACCCCATACCTGACGCGGTGTGAGGTGAAGCCGAACGACCCCGAGGCGACGATCTCTTCGCTCAGCGGAGGAAACCAGCAGAAGATCATGATCGCACGGTGGCTTCGAACCGGCCCCAAGGCGTTGCTATTGGAGGAGCCGACCGCCGGCGTCGACGTGGGTAGCAGAAGTGCAATTTACAAGCAGCTCAATGAAGCAGCACGCGGAGGGACAGCAGTGTTGATAGCAACGTCTGACTTGGAAGAGGCCTCCGCTGTGTGCGATCGCGTATACGTCATTCGTGGAGGTCGTGTGGGCGCCATGCTCAGCGGGGCACAGTTGACGCCGGACAGGCTGCTGGGTGAGGCGCTGCGGCCCCCCGGCTCGTCACGAGGCGACGGTATTGACGCCGAGGGAGAACCAGCATGAGCACGGGAACTGATGATGCTACGACCAATGCCACACCGCGGCGCGCGCCGGAACCACACACGGGCTCGCGGCTTTTGGAGCACCTGCAGCTTGGCCGATTCTCTGGAGTGTACGCCTTAGCAGTTATTTTCGTCATCTTCTCCATCTGGGTGCCTGACACCTTTCTGACGGCGGTCACCTGGAAGACGATCCTCATTAGTCAGGCATTCACCGGGATCCTTGCACTGGCTGTCCTGACCCCTCTTGCTACCGGCATGTTTGACCTGTCGGTGGCTCAGACAATGGGATTCTGTTCGGTGGTGTGCGGGATGCTGCTGACGCGCGGGAACTTCGGGCTCGTCCCTGCGATCGTCATTACTCTGGTCGTCGGCGCCTGCATCGGCGCTTTCAACGGATTCCTTTGCGGCATTCTCGGCCTGGACAGCCTGATAACCACCCTCGGCACAACTTCCTTATTGACCGGGCTCGCGGCCGTCGTTGCCAATGGGGTGTTCATAGGCCCCTTCTCGCCCTCGATGACCGGACTCACCTCCGGATCTTTCCTGGGTATCCCCATTATCGCGGTGTACATGCTGATTCTCGCGGTGATCGTGTGGTATGCGTTGGAGCACACGCCAATCGGTAGACGTGCATATGCGACGGGAGCTAATCCAGAGGCGGCACGCCTCTCCGGGGTCCGTATCCGGAGGTTCAGGTTCTGGAGCCTGGTTAGCTGCAGCACGATTGCTGCGCTTGCCGGTGTCTTGCTCGCATCCTCGCTGAACAGCGTTAGCCAGACGGTCGGTCCGGAGTACCTGCTGCCGGCGTTCTCCGCGGCTTTTCTCGGCACGACGCAGATTAAGCCCGGTCGCTTTAACGTGTGGGGTACTATTCTTGCGATCATTTTGCTGGGCACCGGTATCCAAGGCCTGCAATTGGCGGGGGCGGATATCTGGATCACGAACATTTTCTTTGGCGCCGCGTTGATCCTGGCTCTCTCGACATCCCTGATCGTGAAGCGCAGCCGCGGGCGCCGCGAAGTCAAGGCGACGCAGGCTGCGGCGGATAGCTGACGGATGGACCAACGTGCTCGGCTCGGATCCCCCAGCGCAGCCAGCTTGGTCAGCGATGCACACCACTCCGGTCTTGACGGGAAACGCTGGGCACGTGCGGCACGAGTGCGACATTGAACGCCTGTCGGGTATGCAAATGCTCGAGTCGGCCGAGTGCCCTCCCTAGCCAACTCAGCTCAGGCATCGGTGTCAGCCTGGCGCGCTGGAGCCTGCGGGTACGCCAGCCCATCCCACCGGAGGTGTGACACTGCCACCGAGTCGGACTTTCGATGAGCAACTCTGGGGAACTTCGGTGAGCGTCATCACCACCACGGCAAACTCGTCGAACGACCGACCGTCAGCACGACCGAGACGGATGAAGTCATGGTCGCTTAAAAGATCTTGGTCCCCAGGTATCGACTATTTCTCCGGGCCGGGACGCCTGCGCGCTGCCGTTCGATCCGCTGCTGTCCGACAGCGCCGGCTGGCCATGCCTGCGGTTCACCAGCCCGAAGATGCGCGCCGAACTCCAAATACCCTTGTCGGCCCAGGCGATCGGGGCGATTCGCGCCCAGCAAGACGCCAGCTCTGTCCCGACGGGTCGGCATGGCTGTTCCCGTCGCGGTCCGACCCGCAGCAGCCGGTACCCTGCGAAACGCTGCGCAAGGCCTTCTTGTCCTAGCAGCAGTGCATCAGCCTGCACGATGTAACAGGCTGCCCCACTGCAGTTGCCATGCATCAATTCCGGCACACATTCGGCACCAGACTATAAGTGCGCGGAATTGCATCTGATGCATCATTCGACAGGTTGGGTGATCGGACCTGGTAAGGGATCTGGTTTTTCGGGGTTGCGCGCTGCCGGCTGAGTGTTGGGCCGACACGCTGGCTGACCTGCGGTGTGATCGCGTGGGGTTGTATCTGCTGACACGGTGAGGCATCTGGGTTTGTTCGTCTGCTGCTTCATTGTGGCGCCCGATGCCAGCGATGGGGGTCGGGGAGTGGACGGCGTGACGGATTATCGGGTGGCAGGGTCGGCCGCGTTGACGATGGTGGCCGGAGCGACGCCGTTGCGGGTGGAGCCGGCGCTGTTCGAGTCGTTGCTGACCGGTTGGCGGACGCAGCAGCAGGGCCGCCGGCTGGATGAATCTATCGTTGCGTCCCGGGATCGGATCATCCGCCGGTTCGCTGAGTTCACCGGCGCGTGGCCGTGGTCCTGGACCCCGGCGCACGTGGAAAGGCCTGGATCGCCTCCGGTGTGTGGGTGCATTCGACGATTCGCCGCTAACCAGGGCGCCGTCGCGGTCCTGGAATACGTGTGCGACGCCCGATACGGCTGAGTCACCGAGTGCGAGCAACGGGTCGGCGCCCACCCGGTGCAGGTCTGCCACGAATGGAACACCGCCCGGCACAGTGTCCGACTACTCGTGCTGTCCCGCCCGCCGGCCGTTGACCCGCGCCGAGTTGCAAGCCTGCTTCGACGCCGCCGACGAGCGGGTGGAGACGGTGATCGAATCCGGCCGGAAGGGCCGGCTGGCGGCGTTCCGGGACGCCGCCCTGTTCAAGGTCTGCTGCGCGTTCGCCTGCGTCGGTGGGAGGTCGCGATTTCAGCGGCAACCCGGAACACCGGAGCCGGGCGGGCTGGGCGTATGTCAGGTGCGGTTCTGCAAGGCGACGCACGGTTCGCCGCCGTGCCGTCTACGCCCGGCCGCACGACACCACGATCCGTACCGAGTTCGAACGTTACTGCCAGACCCGGGTCGACGTGCAGTACCGCCTCCTCGGCTTCGATCCGGAGGCGGTGACCGCGGACGCCAGTGGGTCGCACACCGACTGTCTCGCGCCTCCAACACTGTGCCCAACGGGTATTGCGGTCGGCCGCCCAGCAGGACCGCCCGCATCCCAATGCCCTGTTTGGCATGCCCGGATTTCCAAACGACCGCCGAGTTCCTGCCCGTGCTCCAGCAGCAGGCCGAACTCACTCGGGAGCTCTTGGGTGCCGCCGAGAGCTCCGGCCGTCAATGGCAGGCCGCCAACCACCGGACGGTGCTAATCAACCTCGACAAGATCATCACGTCCCTGCAGTCGCTGCGCACCGAGCGTTGCGAGGATGGCTGACCGCGTCGAACGGCTCCGCGAGGCCGCGCAGGCCCGACACGAGGTGACCCTGCGGCGCGCGGAGAGCGTCTTGCAACGGATGGTTCGACGCGGCGACCCGATCACTTTCAACTGGATGGCCGAGATGGCCGGATTGTCACGTTCCTGGCTCTACCGGCAATCCATGCTCCGTGTCCGACATACTCGCCGGTAAGACCGGCGCCCGAGTAAGAGCCTCCCGATGAGCAACCCTTGGTTCGAAACCGTCGCCGAGGCCCAGCGGTGGGCGAAGAAAAAGACTGCCGAATCGGTGTACGGCGCGCTTTGTCGCCGGCTCGGAGAAGGGTCTGACGCTCGCCGACAACCGGGCCGCCTTCGGCGAACTGGGCTTCCCGCCGCACATCACCGGCCTGTCCGCGAAACAGGATCTGTCGACAACGGTGACGGATCAGTCGATTTCCATTCCGGTGATTATCCCGCCGACCGGTGCCCAGGCTGTGCATCCGGATGGTGAGGGGGCCGTAGCCAGGGCCGCTGCTCCGCCAAGAGATCGACCGCCTGCGCGACGCCTCAGCCAGCTTGCCCGACCTGCCGTCCGACGAGCGAGCCTCTATCGACTCGCTCTGCCAGCAACTCCACACCGACCGCGAGGAGATCACCCGGCTACAGACCGAGAACCAGAACTGCGCGAACAACTCGCTCGGCACCTCGGCACCCGCCGCACGACCTCATAACCACCGTCGAAGACATGTATACGACAAGAAAGATGTTCCTCCACAACAGATATCGACCGAAGGATCAAGAGAATTGGTACTATTCCGACACTGCCGAGGCGATCGGTAGCGGCCTTCTCCTTGATGCTGATGTCGGTATGTAGGTGGGCATCGGTCGATCGAACGCCGCCAGAAAAGTGACCGAGCCAGAGGGCGATCACCCAGGTATCCACTCGGGCCTGCAGAAGCGTCATCGCGCAGTCTCGGGTCAGGTGACTTTCTCGGGGACGGTTGGGCGGCGGAAGGTTTTGCCGTGCGCGGCGAGTTCGGCTTCGAAGGCGGGGATTGCGCGGGTGCCGATCAGGTCGAGGTCGCCGAGGTAGTCGTAGAGGTTGAGGCAGATGCCGTCGACGCCTTGTTTGATTGCCCAGTGGGCGAGTTGGGTGCCGACGTCCTCGGCGTTTCCGATGATCGCGTCCCCGAGGAGGGAGTCGTGGACCGCTCCGGGGGTGTTCAGGCGTTCCTTCGCCGATTCGGGGGATTCGGCGCCGCTGGTCACCCACATGTTGCTCATTGCCCCTTGGTCGGCTTGGTCGACGATCTGCGCGGCGCGGTCCTGCGCTTGTGCGGTCGTCGGGGCGATGATCACCGATTTGGTGCCGATGAAGCCGCATTCGCTGCCCACCTCGGCCCGGACCTGCCGGAACTTCTCGGCGCGTTCGCCGTAGCAGAAGATGTAGTCCGCCCGCTCGGCCGAGAACCGCATGCCGGTGTAGGACTGACCGGCGTTCACCACCAGCGGTGAGACCTGCATGGGCCGTGGACGCCCGGAGGCCTTGTTGATCGTGAAGTACTCGCCGTCCAGGGTCGCCTCCCCGTCGCGCCACAGCATCTGCACGATGTCGAGCCACTCACGGGTGTACCGGTAGCGTTCCTTGTGATCGAGCAGTTCCACACCCATCGCCGCGAACTCGTGCGCGCCCCATCCGCTGACCACGTTCAGTCCCCACCGGCCCCTGCCGATGTGATCGAGACCGACGCCGTACTTCGCGGCGACCACCGGGTTCAACAGGTTGGTGTTCACCGTGGTCAACAGGGTGATGCGGCTGGTGGCTGCCAGCAACGCGGCCGTCAACGTGATCGTGTCGAGACTGGCGCCCCGCCAAACGATCTCGTCTCCCTGCAGGCCGGCCCACCGCGCGGCGGGGAACGCGAAACTCATCCCGACCGCCTCGGCGGCGCGCACGGTGGCCAGGTTGTACTCGAACGTCCATTCCGACGGGTTGGGCGCCCGCGTCGGCCATTCCCCGAACGCCTGGTTCGGTTGGAAGATGCCCAACATCACCGAGCCCTCAACGTTCGGCAGGGCCCGTTCCAGGCAGTGCTCCAGCTCGGGCCGGGTGGCCGGGTCGGCGTTCTCGGGGTAATACCGCATCAAAAACCTCGCTGGAATCGAAGGGGCTGTCCATGGTGATCGGGTGAGCTGTTCACGCCGGCGTGCCGCGCAGGGTGAAGTCTTCGCGGAACCCGCCGCGCCGCCGCCAGGAGTCGATCTGCTCGTTGAACCCGATCGTGCCGCCCGGGTACCCGGCGGCGACGACCGGAACACCACCGTCAGCGCGTCCCTCGTTGTTGTAGTAGCCGGGGGTGCAATCGAGCACCATCTTGCTGATGTCCGCGTCACCACGCAGCGAGTCCTGAAGTTCACCCCACGCCAGCTCCGCCTCCCGGGTCACCTCCATCGAGGTCACCCCCGACTTGGACAGCTCGGTGATCAGCTCGACCACATGATTGGCCTGGATGAACATGCGGTACGGGATGTTGAACGTCGTAGCCGACTGCCGGCTGCTGCCGATGACGAACATGTTGGGAAACCCGTTGGTGTAAAGGCCATGCAGCGAGGCGAACGTCTCACCACCCCACTTGTCGTCCAGCGTCACACCACCACGCCCGATCACGTTGTACCGGCCCGACTGCGACGGCGATTTGGCGAACGACTCAAAACCGGTCGCGTAGATGATGCAGTCCACCTCATAAGCGGTGCCACCGAAGTGCACCGCGAACTCGGACAGGTGCTCCGGTCCATGACCGTCGGTGTCGATCAGCGTCACGTTCGGCCGGTTGAACGTCTGCAGATATTCGTCGCTGAAACAGGGCCGCTTGCAGAACCGCCCGTAGAACGGCATCAGACCGGCGGCGGTCTTCTCATCGACGACGATATCGGCGATCCGCCGGCGAATCCGCTCCATCTGCTCGAAATCCATGTCGTCCATCGCCTGCGCAGTAGCCTCCGGCGACAGGGACCGTGCGTCCGGGCGACCCCACACCAGCTTCCACTGATCCTGCACCAGGACCCGGTCGTGGCTCTTACCCTCCAACACCAGGTCGAAGTTCCGCTGCCGGTCGGCCTGCCAGCCCTGGGTCAAACTCTCCCACCACGCCGCGTCCGTGGGCCCGTTGTCCCGGGAGTCGACGATCGACGGGGTCCGCTGGAAAACGAACAGCTCCTTCGCCGACTCGGCGACGCGCGGCACCACCTGAATCGCAGTGGCCCCCGTGCCGACCAGAGCGACCCGCTTGTCGGCAAGCCCGTCCAGGCCACCGGTGTTGTCACCACCGGTGTAGTCATAATCCCAACGACTCGTGTGGAACGAATGACCCCCGAAGCTCTCAATCCCAGGAATCCCAGGAAGCTTCGGGCGGCTGAACATCAACCCCGACGCCAGCACCACGAACCGTGCACTGAACTCGTCGCCGCGATCGGTCGTCACCGCCCACCGCTCACACTCCTCGTCCCACCGCAACTCGGTGACCCGGGTCTGGAACAACGCGTCCTTATACAAATCGAAGTGATGCCCCATCCGGCGGGCGTAGGCCCAGATCTCATCCGTGCGGACATACCGCTCCGTCGGCATGTAACCGAGGTCCTCCAACAACGGCAAATAAATGTAGGACTCGATGTCACACCGCGCGCCCGGATAACGGTTCCAATACCACACACCACCGAAATCACCCGCGTCCTCGACGATCGCCAAATCCATCTGCCCCGCCTTGCGCAGCAGCGAACCAGCAGTCAAACCACCGAACCCGCCCCCCACGATCAGCACATCCACCTCACGAGAGACCGCACCACGCTCGACATGAGGAGTGAACGGATCCCGCAAGAACTCCGAAAACGGGTCCAACTTCACATACTGCGCCGTGCCCTCCGGACGAATCCGCTTATCCCGCTCCCGCCGATACCGCTCCCGCAGCCGCTCCCGCTCCACCTCCACCGACACACCCACACCATCCGAACTCACCGAAAACCTCCACTCATCCCAGTACCCCGACACCCATCGCCCTGCCGCACATCGCTTCTCATCGCCCCGTCACCCATCGCCCGGCCACCCGGGACAAACCCTGTCAACGCCAGGACCCACCGCCGCCGGCACCACCCGAACCACAAACACCACGACACAACCAGCGTTTCGATAAAACGCTCCGAGCGTGACGGTCCCGACCCTTCCGACAGTCGCCCGCCGCATCGGCGACACACTCTGGATACGAAACCATATTTGCATGGATGCTAATCCACAACGGTTTAAACGTAATCAGTGACCGGTGATACATCACAATCCATGCTCCAGTAAGGAACGCAGCGTCTCCGGGCAGTTGCCCAGTCTTCAGAGGGCCGGCGATCGAGAGGAACCGATTAAGAAAGTCGACCCAGCTCGCCCTAAGTCACCGTCGAGCAGCACCCGACGCGGCGTTCAAAGAAAATGACATCTCCATCGCCCGCAAGCCGGCGCAGCAACGAGCCCGTTCCCAGCGCCGCCTCCGCATACCTCGAGGCGAAGACCTCCGGCACCGACCGTTCGTCTGGAAAGCGCCGACGACATCATCAAGAAGGCCACCGAGGACGCGAAACCCTTCACCAGATTAATTTGTCGACGGACCACCAGCCCTGATATCGATCTCGGTTCACAGGAGCGAATCATCGAGCTCCACGAGTAGCTGGTCGTTTCGCTCCAACAGATCGAGCGCCGGACCGGAGCGCGGCAATATGTCGCTGAAGTAGTAGCGAGCCGTGACCCGTTTGCCTTGGTGGAAGGCGTTGTCTTCGTCGGCGGCTATTGCCTGCTCGAGCCACATCCAGGCCACGACGATGTCGCCGAGGGCCTCAAGGTAGGAGCTTGCATTTGCGAGGGCGATCGCCGGATCGCCCCCTCGCCACAGCGAGGCTGTCACCTCGGCGACCCTAACGATGGCGGCCGCGAGCGTCTGAGCCTGTTCCGCGAGCGATTCAGGTGCGTTGACCACGGTGGTCCGCACGGCGTCGACCAGGAGTTGAAGGCCTTCGCCCTGCTGCATCCGCACCTTACGGCCGAGCAGGTCGAGCGCCTGAATTCCGTGGGTGCCTTCGTGGATCGCGTTGAGCCGATTGTCCCGGTAGAACTGCTCGACGGGATAGTCACGCGTATAGCCGTAACCGCCATGCACCTGGATGGCGATGTCGTTGGCGGCCAGGCACCACTGTGAGGGCCAACTCTTAACAATTGGGGTCAGCACTTCGAGCAGCAGAGCCGCCTTGCGGCGATCCTCGTCAGTGTCTCCCGTCTCCTGCTCGTCGAGTAGTCGGGCGGCGTACAGCACGAGTGCCAGGCCTCCCTCCACATAGGCCTTGGAGCTCAGGAGCATGCGCCTGACATCGGGGTGGCGGATGATCTCCACTGGCGAAGAGTCTGGGTTCTTGGAATCCACGGGCCGACCCTGCTTACGCATGCGAGCGTATTCAACGGCGTGCAGATGCCCCGTATAACCAAGCGCCACAGCACCGGCACCGACGCCGATCCTGGCCTCATTCATCATGTGGAACATATACGCGAGTCCCCTGCCCTCCTCGCCCACCAGTGTTCCAACCGCACCTGCCGCGCCCATTGGTGTGAATGAGCCACCGCCGAAGTCCAGCACCGTATTGGTTGTTCCCCGATAGCCCATCTTGTGGTTGAGGCCGGCCAGCGCCACGTCGTTGCGCGCCCCATTTGAGCCGTCTGCCTGCAAGAGGTGCTTTGGTACAGCGAAGAGCGACAGGCCTTTGACACCCTTGGGAGCGCCGACGATTCGGGCGAGCACGAGATGCACGATATTCTCGCTCAGCTCGTGATCCCCACCGGAAATCCACATCTTGCCCCCGGTCAGCCGAAAGGTCCCGTCGGACTGGCGTTCGGCTCGCACTGCGATATCGCCAAGTGATGAGCCAGCATCGGGTTCCGAGAGACACATCGTGCCGAAGTAGCGGCCCTCGCTCATGGGGATCGCGTATCGCGCAACATCTTCTTCCGTCCCATACGCGAAAAGCAGGCGCGCAGCAGCCATGGTGAGCATGGGATATGCCGCCGTGCCGATGTTTGCCGCCTGGAACCACGCGAAACAGGCTCGGTCGACAACGTGTGGAAGCTGCAGGCCCCCAACTTCTTCGTCCATAGCACCCGAAAGCAGGCCGGATTGGCCGAAGACACGAAGAGCTTCGCCAACTTCAGGGATCATCTCCACCCGCGTGCCGTCGAAATGCGGTTCGTGCGCGTCGCTCAGCGCGCTGTGCGGAGCAAAGGTGCGTTCCGCCAATTCCTCCGAAAGAGACAGCATCGCGTCGAACGTCTCCCGCGAATGCTCGACGAACCGCGGTCTTTGTGCCAGCGACTCCACGTCCAGCCATTCGTAAAGGAGGAACTCGAGATCACGCGCAGACAGGATGAGCGAGGTCACGGTTAGTTTCCCTTCGGAGCAAGATAACGGATCAGCACGTCGGCAACGCACGCCGGTCGCGCACCATCGTTGCGTTCGATGGTCACCCGCACTGTGAGCTGGGACCAGCCGGGGCCGGTGGTGACATTGACGATCTCGCCTGTCGCACGAAGTTGCGAGTCGACTGGCACCGGCGAGGGGAATCGCACCCGATCAGCGCCGTAATTGATCACACTGTCGGCACCCTCCACCTCAAGGATCTCCTCGAGGTAGGCGGAGATCAGGGACAGGGTGAGATAGCCATGACCGATCGTGATGCCGAACGGACCGTCGACGGCGCGCGCAGGATCGATGTGGATCCACTGATGGTCCTCGGTGGCATCGGCAAACGCATTTATCCTGGCCTGCGAGATTGGGATCCACCGACTGGGACCGAGGGTCGTGCCGATAGTCGTGGGGAGCTCGGCGTAACTGAGTGCAGGCATCAGACTCTCCGACCGTGGTTGCGTCGACCGTCGATTGTCTGCTCGGCAGACGAATGCGCACCTTCTGCAGCTGGCCCGGTGACGCTCGCGGCGGAGCGCTCGAATTTCGTTGTCGAGGTCACATCGAGATCCCGCCGTCGACGGGGAGAACGACCCCGGTGATGTATCCCGCTTCCTTCGAGGCGAGAAAGGCGACGGCGTCGCACATTTCCGCCGGTTCGCCGAAGCGTCCGAGCGGGATCGCCGCCACGAGTTCGGCCCGTTTGTCCGGCGGAATCGACGCGATCATCCGCGTTTCGGCGTTCGGCGAGATCGCGTTGACCGTCACGCCGAAGCGTGCGAGTTCCTTGGCCGCAGTCTTCGTGAATCCGATGATGCCGGCCTTGGCCATCGCATAGTTGGATTGGCCGATGTTTCCACGGAGACCGGTGTAGGAGGTCACATTGATGATCCGCCCATACTCTGCTGGCGCGGAAGTGCGGCACACAGGCACGGGTCAAACGGAAGGTCCCCCCGGAGTGAACGCCGAGCACAGCGCTCCAGTCGTCGTCAGTGAGCTTCCACAGCATTCCGTCACGGAGGATCCCTGCGTTGTTGACGAGCACGTCGATCCGACCCGAACCGTCAACAACCTGTGCGATGGCCGATTCAACCGCCGCCGTGTCGCTGACATCGACCCGGAATCCGCGCCCACCCACCTCGGCTGCGGCCGCCTCGACCGCCTCTGGGTCGAAGTCCATGAGGGCGACGTCGGCGCCGGCCTTGGCGAAATGACGGGAGAGTTCGAGGCCGATGCCGCGTGCAGCGCCGGTGATGACGACCGTCTGTCCGGTGTAGTCAAAGGTGATGTTTCCGCTCATGCCAGCCGCTCCAATACCATCGCCATGCCCTGCCCGCCGCCGACGCACATCGTCTCCACGCCGAATTGCTTGTCGTGGAACTGAAGCGAGTTGATGAGGGTCGTGGTAATACGGGCTCCCGTCATTCCGAACGGGTGACCGACGGCGATGGCGCCGCCGTTGACATTGAGCTTGTCGATGTCGATCCCCAGCGTTCGCGCAGATGGCAGGACCTGAGCCGCGAAGGCCTCATTGATCTCGAACAGGTCGATGTCGGAGATGGACATTCCGGCGAGTTTCAGCGCACGCCGCGTCGCCTCCACCGGCCCGAGACCCATAATTTCCGGGGAGATGCCGCTGACGCCGGTGGAGATGATCCGGGCAAGCGGGGTGACGCCAAGTTCTTTTGCCTTCGCACCGCTCATGACGATGACCGCGGCCGCGCCGTCGTTGAGAGGGCAGCAGTTGCCTGCAGTGACCGTGCCGGCGGACCGAAAGACAGTCCTGAGACCGGCGAGCCCTTCGACGGTCACCCCCGGCCGGGGCCCGTCATCAGTTGCCACAACCGAGCCGTCGGGGAGGGTGACTGGGACGATCTCTCGCGCCCAGAAGCCATTGGCGATTGCTTTCTCCGCGAGATTTTGACTCCGCGCGCCGAATGCGTCTTGATCCTGCCGCGTCACGCCCTCACGAGCGGCGACGTTTTCGGCGGTCTGACCCATCGCGATGTAGATATCAGGCAATCCGCCCGCTTCGCGGGGATCGGTCCAGGCGGCGCCGCTCTCCACAAGCTCAACTGTGCGTGCGCCGGCGTCAGCGAAGCGCTCGTTTTGGGTGCCGGGAAACCAGTCAGAGCTGCCGTAACCGTACCGGCTGACGGTCTCAACGCCAGCGGAGACGAAGACCTCTCCCTCGCCGGCTCTGATCGCGTGCATGGCCATCCGGGTGGTCTGCAGGCTGGAGGAGCAGTAGCGATTCACGGTGGTCCCGGGCACGGAGTCCAGCCCAAGGAGCACGCCCACCACTCGTGCCAGGTTGTAACCGGCCTCCCCAGCGGGCTGTGTGTTACCCAAAATCAGATCATCGATTTGCGTGGGGTCGAGTTCGGGAAGTTTGTTCAGTGCCGCCGTCACCATCAGGGCAGCCAGGTCGTCTGGGCGCATCTGCACGAGCGAGCCCTTGTTGGCTCGACCGATCGGCGAGCGGGCTGTCGCGACGATCACCGCGTCGCGGGGTCCGACTGTCGTCAAGGCTGCTCCTCTGGCAAGAATAAGTGAAAGCGACGTCAGGTTCGTGAATCGCTGGTATAGGTGTACCATACAACCACCACCCGGCGCAACCACCGTTGATCCAACGATCGCCAGGTTCGGGCAATCGCAAAGTGAATGTGAGATCATGTTTGCAACATGCGGTCAGTTCGTTGCCGCGGTGACGAGGGAGCAACTGTGGAACAAAGTCCGGCCACCGACCGCAGCGCGGCGGCGTCGATCCACGTGCGTGACCTGCCGAAGACTGCGAAGGGAAAACGTTCGAGGCACGCGATCCTCACCACCGCTCGTGCCAGTTTCGGCAAGGTCGGTTACTCGGCGACCCGGGTGCAAGACATTGTCGATGGAGCGGGACTGTCGCTCGGTGCGTTCTATCGCTATTTTGACGGCCGACGCGAAGTGCTGCTGGCGATCCTGGCCGGATTCTTCGACGAACTCTATGAAGCTTCCCGATCCCCATGGGTGCCCGACGATCCGAAGCACTCGGTGCGAGAAACCACTCTGCGCTACCTACAGGCTTATGCCGACAACGCAGATCTCTACCGCGTAGCCTATGAGACCTTCCTGACTGAACCGGATGTCAACCGCATCTGGGACGACGCCCGTCAGATGTTCTACCGGCGAATCGAGCGGAGTCTCCGCCGCGGACAGGAAATGGGCGATATTCGGCCGGACCTCGATCCTGTTGCCGTCGCGATACTGCTCGGCGGCATGACCGAGCATTACGCCTTCCTTGCATTCGTTATCGAAACCCCAGTCGCCGCAGCGAGTCTCGACCACGTTGCAGACGAAATAGGAGCCCTGTGGGTCGCCGGGGTCAGCTGAACGCGACCGGGCGTGGGCATGTGCGTCGTGGGCGTGCATCACGGGGTTGCGTTGCAACCCGAGACGGCTGTCAACGGCCAGTTCTTGTCCCCGTTGGTGGCGAGTGAAAGTACAGGACCTCGCTGGGTTTGCAGGTTCAATGGGCGGGATCCGATCGTTGGTTTAGGGCGTCGCGCAGGCCGCGGCGATCAAACGGGCCCACTGCGGCTGGTCACCGGACGAGTGGACGTTGCAACGCCACTTCGTGCGCCTGGAACTGAACACCCGGCCGAACGGGTTGCCGCCGCAGAAGTTCGGCCGGTTCGAGTCCGACGCGCCGAATGAGCGTGGACCGGTGATGCGCTGGAACCGCACCGATTGTGCGAGGCACCATACGGCGCAGAACCCGTTGCTGCGAAACGCCAGTTCAGAGGGGTCCCCACCAACCCGATCGGATAGGTCCGGTTAGGTCTGGCTTGCACCCCGGCCGAAGTCAGCTGTCCAGTAGTTGGCCTGCCCTGGCAGTCACCGCGGCGAGCATTTCGGCGAAGATCCGCCGGCCCTCCTCGCCGGTGGCGCCGGTCGGATCGCCGAGCACGCCGTTCTCGCTGATCTGCCGGATCCCGCCGGACTGCAACTGCGGGAGCAGGTCAACAAGCGCGCGGGTGTCGCCTGCGGCCAGCAGGTCGGTCCGCACCGCCGCCGGTTCCAGGTACAGCATCAGGGACGTCTCGCGGTACCCGGCATGCGGATCCGCCCGGTCACCACCGCTTGCCGCGTGATGCACCGTCAACGATCCGCCCTCCAACTTGGTCAGCTCTGCCGCCTTGGCCAGCGCTGCCGCGTTCCCGCCGTGGCCATTGATGATCAATACGTGCCGCCAGGTCAGCGACGCGTGCCGGACGAACTCGACCAGCACCGCGGTCAGCGCTTCGGTCCCGATGGACAGCGTGCCCGGGAAGTCCCGGTGCTCTCCGCTGGCGCCGTAGGGCATGGGCGGCGCCAACCCGAGTTGCGGCAAATGTGCGTGCAGCGCTGCGGCCAGCTGGCTCGCGATGACGGTGTCCGTGTCCAGCGGCAGGTGCGGGCCGTGTTGTTCGGTGGAGCCCAGCGGCAGGACCAGCAGTTGTCGGGCCGATCGGTCGACCTCCGGCCAGGTCGCGCCGGCCAACGGGGCCAGAACCGGCTGGTCAGGCATGTCGCCGCCTTCGGTGGAGCCAACCGGGCAGGTCCCGGACCTTGGGCAGCACCGGTTCCAGGGTCCGCTGTGTGAGCACGCCCTGCCAGACCCCGAGGCTGTAGGCGGCATCGTCCAGCGTCCTGGCGACCAGCGATTCGGCCGCCAGCCGGACGGCGGTCAACGGCGAATCGGTGGTCAGCCGCGCCGACCGGACGTCCATGGTGACGAGGTAGCCGAGGCCCGCGGCGGCGGTGACCAGCAGCCGGCGGCCGACCCGAGGCGACAGCAACCCGGCGAGAACGGTTGCCGGCAGCATCGGCCTGATCAACCACCGGCCGAGCGCCCCGCCGGCCCGCAGGTGGCCCTGGGCGGCCAGGGTGCGGGCGTGGGTGGCCGACAGGGCCGGGCATTCCCCACGGCGCGATGGCGGTCGTGACCGCGGCGGCGGCGACGCCGAGCAGCGGGTGCAGCAGCACTCCCAGCAACCACGGCCCGAACGACCAGACCGAGACGTCCACATGACGAAGCGCGCCCGGATGCCGGCGACCGAGGTCGGCCGCGCTCGTCCCGTACACCCGCCGACGGTTGAGCGCGGCCAGCAGGCTGCCCCGCGGACGATGACCGACCCGCACATCGGGCAGGTAACGGACCCGGCCGAACTCGGCGATCCGCCAGACCAGGTCGACGTCCTCGCCGACCTCCATCGACTCGTTGAAACCTCCGACCCGCCGGAAGGCGTCGGCGTCGACCAGCAGCGCTGCGCTGGGCACGTACGAGACCGCCTTGCCGACCCCGACATCGGCGGGTGCGCCGCCCAGATCGAGCGCGCAGACCCGCTCCTCGAACCAGGCTGCGGGACCGGTACCGGGCAGCGGGTAGATCCTCGGCGCGGCCAGCACGACCCGCTGGGCCTGCGCGGCAGGATGTCGCAGGTGTCCCATCATGGCGGCGAGCCAGTCCTCGTCGGGCAGCGTGTCGGCGTCCAGGAAGGCGATCCAGGGTGTCCGGGCCAGGGCGGCGCCGGCGTTCCTGGCCGCGGCCGGTCCTCGGGAATGGTTGTGCCGCAGGACTTGTAGGTCGGCGCGCTGGGCGGCGAGGCCGGAGAGTGGTTCCGATGACCCATCGTCGACGATGATCACCGGCAGGTCGGCGGGCAGCAGGTGCAGCAATTCGCGGAGCGGTTCGAGTGCGGACCGGGCGGGAATCACCAGGGTGATGCCGGTGTGGTCGGCGGCCGGCGGGGTCGGCGCGCGCAGCAGTCCGGCCGCCTCCAGTCGGTCGAGCAGTTCGGCCACCGCCGGTGCAGTCTCCTGCCCTGTCGCTCCGGCCAGTAGGTCCCGGAGGACCGCAGCACCCCGGTCGGTCAGCGTGATCACCCGGTAGGGCGCGCCGCCGGCCAGGGTCGTGCCATCGAGCCACTTGACGCCTGGGCAGAGACGCCAGGCTGTTTCCTGAGGTCGTTTGTGCACGGCACTCATCCGACGAACCCGCCGTCCACCCTGATGGTGGCGCCGGTGACGGCGGTGGAGCCGGGTCCGCAGAGCCAACTCACCGCGGCGGCGATCTCCGCGGGTTCGACGAGCCGGCCCAGCCGTTGGTGGGGCGCGAAGTCCTCGGCGCTGGGCAGGCCGTAGACCGTGGCACTGCGTTCCAGCAGTGCGGTCCTGGTGCTGCCGGGGAGGATGGCGTTCGCGGTCACGCCGAATGGTCCGAGGTCGGCCGCCAACGACCGGACGTAGCCCAGGGTGGCGTGTTTGGACGAGACGTAACCGGCAAGCCGGGGTAGTCCGGCCTCGCCGGCGGTGGAGACGACGGCCACGAACCGGCCGGTTCCGGCCCGGGCGGTGAGCAGCCCCGGAACGGCGGCGCGGGCCAGGTTCGCCACTCCGTGGAAATTGACGGCCAGGTCGATGGCCAGCTCGTCATGGGTGAATTCCCAGGCCAATTTGTCCGCGCCGATGATGCCCGCGACGGCCACCGCCACCTGTAGGCGGCCGACGGGAACCAGGTCCACCGCGGCCTGCAAGGCAGTCTTCGTCGCGCACGTCGCCTGGGGAGACCAGCACCTGCCTGCAGTGGGAACGGCACCGTTGGGCGACGACGGCGAGCTGCTCCGCGGTGCCCAGCGGGTAGCCAACCGCCGAGGCGAGGTCGGCGGCTGGAGCGTCGACCAGCACCAGATCGAAGCCGTCGGCGGCAAGACGTTCGGCGATGGCCGCACCAATGCCGCGCGCCGCGCCGGTGACGACCGCGAACGGTTTTGTCATGGCCCGGTCCGCACTGCAGGTATCTCCACGATCGGTGTGGTCAGCACGGCGAGCGCTTCGGTGAGCACGACCAGCAGGTCGCTGTCCTCGTCGGCGAGCCATTGCTCGTAGGCGGCCAGGGCGGCGCCCAGAGCCAGGTGCCCCAGGGTCCGCGGGATCAGCGCATGTTCGTCGACGCCGAGCCGGTGGGCGGCGAACCGGGCCACCACCTGCCGCCATGCGGCGTATCGCAGGGTGGAGTAGGCCTGCAGCGCCGGCGAGCTGAGAATCACCTTCATTCGGTTCCGGAGCGAGGCCGTTGCCGCGGCGTCGAAGGAATTGAAGTCGATGACGGCCGCGCAGATCGCGTCCACCACCGGCACATCTGCCGGGCATTGCTCGAACCAGGCGGCAAAGGCTGCCAGTTGGGTGTCGAAGTCACCCCAGACGGCGTCGTTCTTGGACTTGAAATACCGGAAGAACGTTCGGCGACCGATGCCGGCGGCGGCGGCGATCTCGTCGACCGAGGTCACGTCGAAGCCCTGCTCGGAGAACATCGCCAGCGAGATCTGCTCCAACTCGGCGCGGCTGGTGACGGCCGGGCGGCCGAGGGCGACTGGGCGGTCGGTGGCTGACTCGGTCACCGTCGCTCCCGTCACTTGCACCGTGGGTCGACACGTCAAAATCCAGAGCAGTCAAGCAGACTCGGCCGCGTCGAGCGTGCCGGATCACTGATCCTTGACATTCGGCACTCGGTGCCAATACTGTCCATTGTGGCACGCCGCACAGCGCTTGTCATCCCCGCGTCATCGCAGACCCAGGAGGATCAATCATGCCGGAAACCGCCGTGAACGAGCAGGTTGCCACCGCTGTCCCCACTCCCGAGAGCCGCGCCAGAGGCACCGTTGGAAATCGCGGATCTGCTGGTCGAGGACGTCTCCATCGACGGAATGTGCGGCGTCTACTAAAACCGGGAGATCGGCCATGACCGTCTCGACAACCACCCCGTCGGCTCCCATGCACTGTTTGACGCCGACCTGCCGTACGAATTGCATCCCGCGGTCGAGGTCCGGCCGGAGCCGTTCGGTGCCCTGCTGTATTCCTTCAAGACCAGGCGATTGTCGTTCCTGAAGGACCCGTTGCTGGTCACGCTGGTCCGGGCACTGGCCGAGCATCCGACGGCCGGGGACGCCTGCACCGCCGTCGGCATCACCGAACCCGATCGCCGCACCATGTTCCTTCGAGCACTGGCCACGCTGGCCTCGACCGAAACCATCAGGGAGCGCAACGTGACGTCAGCTGGAACCCTCATGAGTACCGCAGTGCTGCCGCTGGTCGAGCACTTCGCCCAGGGCCTGGACGCCCCGATCTGTCTGACCTGGGAATTGACCTACGCCTGCAATCTTGCTTGCGCGCACTGCCTTTCGAGTTCGGGGCGGCGGGATCCGCGGGAGCTCAGCACGGCCGAGGCGAAGGCCGTCATCGACGAACTCGAGCGCATGCAGGTGTTCTACGTGAACATCGGCGGCGGCGAACCGACCGTGCGCCCGGACTTCTGGGAACTGGTCGACTACGCCACCGCGCACAAGGTGGGGGTGAAGTTCTCCACCAACGGCATCAAGATCGACAAGGCTGCCGCCCGCCGGCTGGCGGCCAGCGACTACGTGGACGTGCAGATCTCGCTGGACGGCGCAACCGCCGAGGTCAACGACTACGTCCGCGGTAAGGGGTCCTTCGCCACCGCGATCACGGCGATGGAGAACCTCGCCGAAGCGGGCTTCACCGGGTTCAAGATCTCCGTGGTCTGCACCCGGCAGAACATCGACCAGTTAGACGCATTCAAGGCGATCGCCGACCGCTACCAGGCGCAACTCCGGCTGACCCGGCTCCGGCCGTCCGGTCGGGGCGCGGATGTCTGGGACGAACTGCATCCCACCGCCGCGCAGCAGCGTCAGTTGTACGACTGGCTGGTGCTGAACGGTGAGAATGTCCTGACCGGGGATTCCTTTTTCCACCTGGCGGCATTCGGCGAATCCTTGCCCGGGCTGAACCTGTGCGGCGCCGGCCGGGTGGTGTGCCTGATCGACCCGGTCGGCGACGTCTACGCCTGCCCGTTCGCCATTCACGAGTCGTTTCTGGCGGGCAATGTCCGCTCGCCCGGGGGATTCGCCACGGTGTGGCGGGAATCCGATCTGTTCCTCGAACTGCGGAAACCGCAGAGCGGCGGTGCCTGCGCGTCGTGCTCGGCGTTCGATTCCTGCCGCGGCGGCTGCATGGCCGCGAAGTTCTTCACCGGCCTGCCGCTGGACGGGCCGGACCCGGAGTGCGTCAAGGGTTATGGCGAGATCGCGCTGTCCAAGATCGAGCCCGGCCGGACGTCACCGAAATCGTCCTTGGACCATTCGCACAGCAAGGCCCTGAAGAACGGGCCCGTCATGCTGACCCTGAACCGGAAACCACCGAGCCGGTCCTGCGATGAGAACCCAGTTTCCGACATGCTGGCCGGTAGATCGGGCGCCCGGGAGAGAGCCTCCCTATGAGCAACGCATGGTTCGAGACCGTCGCCGAAGCGCAACGACGCGCAAAGAAGCGCTTGCCGAAGTCCGTGTACGGCGCCTTGATCGCCGGATCGGAAAAGGGTCTGACGCTGGCGGATAACCAGGCGGCCTTCGGCGAATTGGGGTTCGCGCCCCATGTCGCGGGCCTGTCCGCCAAGCGCGACCTGTCGACAACCGTTATGGGGCAGGCGATTTCGCTGCCGGTGATCATCTCGCCCACCGGGGTGCAGGCGGTGCACCCGGACGGTGAGGTGGCGGTGGCGAGGGCGGCCGCCGCCCGCGGGACCGCGATGGGTCTGAGTTCATACGCCAGCAAGCCGGTCGAGGAGGTCGTCGAGGCCAACCCGCAGACCTTCTTCCAGCTGTACTGGTCGGGCACCCGCGACCAGATCAAGCAGCGCATCGCGCGGGCCAAGGCCGCCGGTGCGGTCGGGCTGATCGTCACCCTGGACTGGTCGTTCTCCCAGGGCCGGGACTGGGGAAGCCCGGCCATCCCGGAGCGGATCAACCTCAAGGCGATGGTCAAGTACGCACCGGAGGCGCTCACCCACCCGAAGTGGTTGGCGGCGTTCGCCAGGACCGGCAAAATCCCGGACCTGACCGTGCCGAACCTGGCCGACCCCGGACAACCGGCGCCGACATTCTTCGGGGTCTACGGCGAATGGATGCAAACCCCGCCACCCACCTGGGAGGACGTCGCCTGGGTGGTCAAGGAATGGGACGGCGCGGTGATGCTCAAGGGCATCACCCGCGTCGATGACGCCCTACACGCCGTCGACGCAGGCCTGACCGCCATCTCGGTGTCCAACCACGGCGGCAACAACCTGGACAGCACCCCGGCGAGCATCCGGGCGCTGCCAGCCATCGTCGATGCCGTCGGCGCACAGGTCGAGATCGTCCTCGACGGCGGTGTCCGGCGGGGCAGCGACGTGGTCAAGGCCGTCGCCCTCGGAGCCCGTGCGGTGATGATCGGCCGGGCCTACCTGTGGGGCCTTGCCGCGAACGGTCAGGCCGGCGTGGAGAACGTCCTGGACATCCTGCGCGGCGGCATCGACTCCGCCGTCCTCGGGCTCGCGCACTCCACCATCCATGATCTGACACCCGACGATTTGGTCATCCCGCCCGGCTTCGCAATCAAACTCGGCGTGGCAGGTCACTGACCTCACTACGGTCTGAGGTTCGGGCAACGCGTTACACGCCATCACCACGCTGGCGCTTCGCCTTGGTGGCGATTGGTGGGGCTTCGCGGACGGGATTGCGTTTCATGGCGTCGTGCGTGCAGGCGAGGCGGCACATTCCGGACAGCACTGATCGGACCGCCTTGGCGACCGCCGGGCCATTGCTGGCCGTGACCGCGCGGACGTGGCGGTCCACGGTGCCGACGGTGAGCTCGCGGATGCGGAGGTTTCCGAGCGATGGGATGACCTGGCGGTCGAGGCGATCTCGGTAGAGGCGCAGTGTGCCGGGGGAGCGGTGACTTTGTTCGATCTCGCTGTACCTGGCCTCGGCCAGTGCGCCAACCTTGGTGCCCGGGGTCAGGACGGAGTTCTCCATCGGCTGGCTTCGGTCTCTGACCGCTTCGGCCAGTGCTCACTCTGCGGCGCCTTTGGTCTTCGCGTGCCGTTCGATGCGGCGGTTGCGTCCGTCGAAATCTCGGTAGATGGTGGTTGCGCGGAACCGGGCGCCTTCGGGGTAGATGCGGACCTTGCCGGCTGTGCCCACGCTGAGTTGAGGTCGTACCACGGTTGGAAGTTTGCCCGAGCCCACACTTTACCCATATGAAACGACGTGGATCATCGTGGATTTAACGGCTTGAAAGTAGCTCGACAAACACGATAACCGCAGGTCACAGGGTACATTGAGGTCACTATGAGTATCAGTTTAATGGCCGGTTCAGTTTATCGGACAATTACTTGTTCGAGTGCCGTCCGGGGAGCCAACCGGTAAATGCCGTCGGTGACCACGAGTTTGCGGACGGCGATCCGTGAGGGTGTGCCCGGGCCGCTCTCATTCTCGTTAGCGTCGATTAGAATAATGCGACTTCTGTTCCAGCTGGAGCGTTGGGCAGGATCGTGAAGTTGATCTCTCGCCGGGCAGGGGCTTCTTTCGTGTCCCAGTCGTAGTACCGTGGACCGCACATTCCTTTGTCATGCCCCGGTGCCCATTAAGGTGCGGGCCGCCGCTGACGACTTCGCTGCGGTGATCACCCTGAGTGGCCCGTCCGCCGCGGGGGCTTCCCCGAACAGCGGGTGTGTGCGTTCAGCAGACCTCATAGTTTCGATGCCCCCAGCAGCGGCGCCAAGACCGTTAACCGAGTGGACGTCCCGGTAGGTCGCCCGCTGGCCGGCAGTTCCCCTGAAGCAGTGGTGTCGCCGGTACGAGACCGGTTGGGTATGGTCGCGGGACCATCACAGCCGCGGCAAGCAACGACTGTGGACGACATGACTCGTCGTAGAACGAATGTTGCGGAGTCCATCAGGATGCGCCAGTGTGTGTTCTTGTGGCCCAGTGCACGTGCCGGACGATCGGCAAGACTCCGGCCCCCACATGCCGTTCTTGGATCCCCGCAGAGCTACGGATGCTGCCCCGGGCGGTAGCAATCGGCTGTATCTGGTGACGACCATCACCGATGGAACGCGAGTGCGCGGCCACAGGAGACCCGACGCCAAAGGTGGCGACTGGCGGCCTCGTTGGACGATTCGTGGCGAATGCAATCGGGGCGTCGACGGCGCGGCCATGCCGAAGAAACAGGACACGGGTCCCAAGATGGCTTGCGCCTTGGTCCACACTTGCTGCCTACGCCCCGGGTTGTGGTCTACGCGGGGACGAACCAGGCAAGGTGCTGGGGGAGCCGATTGAGTGCTGACGCATCACCCCGCGAACCATCAACCCGACCGCCGCTTCATGCCCCCTCAAAATCGTAAAGCGTGAGTTTTCCGTGAGCCAGTGCCATGATCAAGAGGACGCATACCCTCTGAACAGCACTTATGTGGGCCTCGTGGGACTCGAACCCACAACCCGCGGATTAACGGGTACAAACGAGGACCTTCGCAGCACTTTGCGAGCCAGGTAGGACGACGGCGATCGCCTGGGGAGGGTCGGCCGCGACGCGGTGCCTCGACGGCTCCGGGTCTATTGCGTGTGCACGTCGCTTTCGTCGACGGGTCGGAACTGCTGCAGGTCAGTCCGGCGCCCGCCAAAGCGACGCGGCTCGGATCCGCTGTCGAGTTCGAGATGCTGATCAAGTGTCGTGCAGTTCGCGTGCATTAACGAACAGTAAAGATGGGTGTGCAGCGGGCATTCGTGGTGAGGAGCGAGTAGCTGGCCTGGTGACGGTTTCGCAGGTAGAGGCAGTATTGGCCACTCGTGGACAGTGCCCCCAGCAGGATTCGAACCTGCGACACACGGTTTAGGAAACCGATGCTCTATCCCCTGAGCTATGAGGGCTGACCTGCACAAACACTGTATATCAAGATCCTCCATGCCGTCTCGGATGCTAGATGCAAGGACGTACGGCTGGCAAGCAGGACGCCATGAGGATACGTGGCTCGGGTGGGCCGGGGTATCCGGGCCACCAACCACGCGACAGCGATGTCGACGTGCTGGAGGATGGCCTGCAATGGTGTCGCGCACAACAGCGATAGTCGCATGGCCAACGAGCCGTCGCGGTGCTGCTGAATGACCTGGCTTATGTCTGTCGCGTTGATGCGCGGGTGCAGCATGCCAGTGCCTCCTCGGGTTGCAATATCTATCCCCACCAAGCGCACGGGCGGGCAGAAAAGTGGACAACCGGAACCGAGTTCGGCGGCGGCCGTCGATGGGTCGTGCACTGGCAGCGCGGGTAGATCAACGGAGGGGAGCGCGCGGGCGATGTGCGCAATCTTGGACACGGCATCGGATCGGACAAACGAGACGGACGCTGCGATGGCCCCGAACGCTCCTGCCGGCCGACGAAGGGTTGAGTCCTGCAGAGTGGCGTACGACCAGGACGTCGAGCCGAGGCCCGACGTGTCGTAGCCGAGTCGAGAACGGCCACCGCGTGATCTGGAGCGTTGGTTCCGGCGGTTCTGGGTGGTGTGGATCGCTGCCAGGATCGGTGTTGGTGTCTGGGACTGACTCACGCGTCATTTGGCCGCTGCGGCGTGCTCTGTGAAGGACTCGTCGTCCCGGGCGCCGGCGCCGGGACTGGTTGCTCGAGCCACGCAAACGCGCCGAGAAGGCTCTGACCTCGGTCGTAGCGACCTGCTACCTGCTGGGTGTATCGACCCGGCGGATGGACAAACTCGTTCAGTCCCTGGGGATCTCAGGACTGTCGAAGTCTCAGGTCTCGGTCGTGGCCAAGGAACTCGACACCCAGGTCGAGGCGTTCCGGCACCGCCGGTTCGACCAGGGCCCGTACACGTTCGTCGCCGCTGACGCCCTGGTCCTCAAGGTCCGGGAAGGTGGCCGGGTTGCCAGGGTGCACGCACTGATCGCCACCGGCGTCAACGTCGATGGATACCGCGAGGTCCTCGGCATCAACGTCACCACCGCCGAGGACGGCGCCGGCTGGTTGCAGTTCTTCCGCGACCTGACCGCCCGCGGTCTGAACGGGGTCAAACTGGTCACCAGCGACGCCCACCAAGGCCTCGTCGCGGCGATCGGGGCGACCATGCCGGGGGCATCCTGGCAACGATGCAGAACGCACTACGCGGTCAACCTGATGTCAGCGACCCCGAAGGCGTCCTGGCCGGGCGTCCTGGCGTTGTTGCACTCGGTGTACGACCAGCCAGACGCGAAAGCTGTTGACGCGCAGTACGACCGGGTCCCGGAGACACTCGACGAGAAGCTCCCCAAGGTGGCCGAACACCTTGAGAACGCCCGGACCGATCTGACCGCGTTCATCGCCTTCCCGAAGGAAATCTGGCGTCAGATCTGGTCCAACAACCCCCAGGAACGCCTGAACAAAGAGATCCGCCGCCGGACCGACGTCGTCGGGATCTTCCCCGACCGGGACTCGCTGATCCGACTCGTCGGCGCCGTGCTGGCCGAACAACACGACGAATGGACCGAAGGACGCCGCTACCTCGGTATCGACATCATGAACCGCTCCAGACTCACCGGACAAGTACCGCCGACCGCGGACACGAGTTCCATGAATATTGACGACCGGATGCGCGCGGCGACGGAGGCCGGTTTCCTGCTGTTGTCGCAGGACGACGGTCAACAGACCTACGGGCGGGACGACCTGACCTTCTGAACCGGGCAGGCCGGCGCGAGCCAGGGCCGTTCGGCGGTTGGAACCGCCCGTCGCCGTTCAGGTCTGTCATTCGTCGATGAGGTGGTCGGCACCGGGTCCACCGCCTCGCGTGATGGTCGTTCCTGCGGGATGCGGGGTGGTTCGAGTGCGGCCCTGCAGCAGTTGGTTGTTGATCGCGGCGGTGACGGCCCGGTCGAATCCCTGACCGCTGGGGTACCGCCACGCGAGCACAGCCTGGGCGACCCCCAGTTCGGCGGCCTGCTCAGCACCCTCAGGGTCGTCCGGGTGTTGGGCCGAGGACCGGGCCAGGCCGCGGGCCATCGGCAGGTAGTACCGGAACACCGCGTCTTCGGCATGCGCCCGGGTGCTGGGTGTGCCCCCGGCCCTGGCGAGGGTGAGCGCGATCCAGAGCCGGTCGGCGTCGGAAACACCATCCGGGTCAGCACCGCCGAGTGGGTTGGTGCGATCGGCTGCGGGCCGCGGCAGTTGCTGTGGTGTCGGTGTCATCGGTCCAGGCATCTGCCGACCCACCTGACCGGGTATCGATGATCGACCGGCGGCCGTGACCGGCGTTCCCCCGAGGTCCGGGCGGGCGCGCCCGCAGGCGGTGAGGCTGCTGCCAACCCACCACCGGCAGGATAACCGACATACCGGACAGCGTCGGGGGATGTGCCTGACGATGCGCACGGGTGCCGTTGGGTATGAGTCATTCACCGCAGCGGCATGACGTGGGGTCAACCGCCGCTCTGCCGATCCTGGCCTGTCGGCTCGCTTCTGTGCGGGCGATGAGCGGCAGCAAACGATTCACGCATGGTCGGCGACCAGTAGCCGTCCGGTTTCCTTCGGAATGCCGTGGACCTCATCTAGCCCGGCACAGGACATCGCGCGGGGGTCGGGTCAGGTTGAAGGCCGGTCCTCGGCGGGCGGATGTCGGTGCGGCAGGTGGTGCGCGGCTTTCGGCGATGGTCTGCCCGGCGCGGCGGCGCGGCGGTGAACCCGTCCAGGCCAGGACGCCGAGAAGCTTGGTTGACGGCGCCCAACATGGTCAACCCACGAACCCTGGTCGGCGACCCGATGACCAGCGTCAACCACGGCGGCCTCGAGTGGCAACGGTCGTGCAGCATCCCCCTCGGCGTTGATGCTGCCAACCCCGGGACCTGCAGGACATTCCGGCGATCATCAGGACGGGTCGCGGCGAAGTGGTCCGCCGGACCGCCCGGTGCCCGAACGGGTACGGGTTCAGGCACGGGCTGCTGTCGGCTGACCCGGGTGATCGCGGTGTGCTTGACAGGGTGTCCTGTGTGGGGTTCGCTGGGTGGGCTGGAAGCGCAGCCATCTGGGACCGGTGCCGCCGCCTGAGGGGTCGCGGGATCGGGTGAGGTTTCCCTCGACGCCCGGAACTTTCACGCGCTATGAGTGACCGATCGCCGGATAGGTCTCGACCCCTTTGAGGGGTCGAGCGGGTGGGGTACAGCAGGGTTGCCTCGTCCCGCCCGGGCGCCATGTGGGTCTTCCGGCTCGGTCTTCCGGGCTTCGGTTTCCCCGACCAGGTGGTCCAACCCCGACCGTGGGCCCACCCTTGGTGGAAGCCGTTGCCCGGTAAGCGTTCCGACCAGCGGCCTGCTACATCCGAACGGCCATGCGGCTGGGTCCACACCCGGGTGCGGACCCAGCCGGTTCGCTGGCTGGCAAGGACGGAGTAATGACGTGGTTCGTGGTGCATGGTTGGCGGCATGAGCCGGTATCCGGGCGAGACCGCCCGGGAATGGGCCGCCCGGGCGACGTGGCGGTACGGGGCGGCCGGGGCGGCGGTGGACGTGGAGTCTCGGCGCCTGAAGACCGTCGGTAAGACGTATGCGGAAAATCTGCACGTACGGATTGAAAGGGGGACGGGGAACTAGGACCGCACGACGGCACCTGCGTCCCTGACTACCAATGACCGAACCGCGCTGTGGCAGCCGTCCAATGCCCGGCGGTACCGCTGCCATCAGAGGAGCCGTTGGTGGTCGAGCAGGATCCCGCTGACTCCTCAGTCGCGACACAGCCATCGCAGGAGGACGTTCCCACTCGGGCGGAACTACTGCCGGAGGAGCTCGCCGTCGGCAGCGATCACCCGCTAGCGCCGGCTCAAGCTCCTGATCGAATCGGAAAGGACGATCGCGGATCCCGACGCCGGACTCTGACATCGGATCTTCGGACCGCTACGGCCCATCCGCGGGCGGCAAGCGGTGTAGCGACCGCACTAATTCCCCAAGGAAGGTGACGACATGGCGTCGGTTACACGCAGCGACATCGCCCGCCTGGTCCTGCGCGTCGGGGTGGGTGGGGTGATGGCCGCCCACGGAACGCAGAAACTCTTCGGCTGGTTCGGCGGTGGCGGACTGGCGGGCACGGCCGGCCATCTCGAGTCCGCCGGCTTTCGCCCCGGCCGGCTGAACGCCATTGTCGCCGGCGTCACCGAAACCGCGGGTGGGGTGCTGATGGCGGCCGGACTGGCCACCCCGTCGACCGGGGCGGCGGTGACCAGCACGATGGCGGTCGCCGCGGCCACGCATGCGCCGCAGGGTTTCTTCGCGATGAAGGGCTCTGTCGTACAGGGCGGGGTACCACTGGTTGGTTTCGGCGCCGACGAAACCGTAGAAGTACTCGAATCCGCTGCCGAGCGGCCATTGGTTCAACGGGCCCATCGGGCTGGTTTCCCAGACCGGGACCTCGTGGCGTTTGCCGAGTTGGGCGGTGCTGTATCCGTTGAGTTTCAACGTCTCCGCGAGCGGTGCTGCGTTGGCCGGTCGGATCGAGTTGTGCCCGGGCGCAGAGGTGGCGATCTCGGTGATTCCGCCCATCCCCACCGAATGGTGGTTCCGCCCGGTCAACAGGGCCTGTCGGGTCGGCGAGCACAACGCGGTGGTGTGAAACCGGTTGAACCGCAGGCCCTGTCTCGCGAGGCGTTCGAATGTCGGGGTCTGGCAAGGGCCGCCGAAAGCACTGGAGGACCCGAACCCGGCGTCGTCGAGCAACACCACCAGCACGTTGGGGGCGCCCGCCGGTGGCGCAGCGGGGTGATCGGCGGGTACGACGGCTCGGGGTCCTTCGTCGTCGAACGTCGTCAGGCCAACGTGCTGACGATCCGGGATCGGCAGCCCCAAGTCCCGGCATGCCGAGGACCCACCGGACTCACTTCACCCGCGGGCATGGCAAGCAGCAACCGCGAGCCCAACGAGGAACTTCCGGCGTTTCGACGCCGGATAAGTCAGTGCCGTGTGATTGCCGGGATCCGGTAGTGGTTGCTGAGGACGTCAGGTCCGGGTTCGTACATCCGTAGGACCGGTCGGAAGTCGCCGGCCGGCGCTGGGAGCCAGTTCGCTCGTTCTTTGTCACCGGTTGGTTCGGTGTGGCTGATGCTGATGATCAGCGACCCGTCGTCTTCGTAGACCAGGCCGGGTGTGCGATCACCGACGGAGTACCGGTTGATGGGGTTGTCGACGAGATAGAAGTTGGGCACGTCGTACATGGTCAGTGACCAGAACGCCCCAACCGGCGGGGTGGGGCTCAGATGTAATTGGTAGCTGCGGGTGCCGGTGAGTTGTTCGCCGTGATCGTCGAGGTAGGTCATCACGTAGGCAGCTTCGTAGGCATGGTTGCCCCAAAGGCCACCGAGCGCGGCGCCGGCCCGTTCGACCAGTCGAACCGTCGGGTTCTCGATCTTGAAGGCCGGGTCGTCCAGGGCGCCGACCTGGAAAAAGTCGAGGTTGTAGTCGAAGACGTGGTACGTCAGCTTCCACCCGTTGACCACGGGACTCGATCCGCCGGTGGTGAGCGCGACCCGCAGATCCTGCTGACCCTGCGCATAGCCGGCGGCCAGAGCGCGGGCGAGGTCGGGTTCGGGATTCAAGTGCGGCGAATCACAGGCTAGGCCTATGCCCGCGAACGAGGCCTGCAGAGGTTGGTCCCGCTCGGCAGGCGGGAACGCCTGCGAGAAGAGCCGCAACTTCTCATAGAACGCCACGTCCTCCGGCAGGCCCGTCGGCACTTCGGGCAAGCCGGTCGCCGCCGTGGCCGGGTGCAGTGGGGTGAGGCGGCTGGCATCCTGCAACGCCCGGACGGCAGCCAGGTCCTGCGGGCCGCTGCAGGCCCACCGGCCGACGATGGAAGCGACCGTGGTCGGAAACTTGATCAACGTTGCCCCAGCGGTGCTGTTACCGGTCCAGCCGGGCGGGACGAGCAAGAAGGAACCGGCTGCGGTGCCGGTGGCCCGGTGCCCGACGTAGGCGAAGTTGTTGGTCCAGGCATCTACGAACTGCAGAACGTAGTAGCGGCCGGCGGTGTCGGGCACATCCAGTCGCACAGGGCCCACGCTCAGATCGATCTGCGCCATCGAGTACACGGTGTCGTTGTTGATCGTGACGAAGGTGTCGGCCGGACCGGCGAGGTTCCGGGCATGGCTGAACGAGTTGAACGGCGCCGCCGGGTTCGACCCAACCCCGGTGGTGACATATCGACGCACCTGGTCGAGGTTGAACACGATCGGGAAACCGTAGATGTAGGCCTTCGCGGCCAGCGCAACACTCGCATCGGGTTCAGTCATGGACGCTATCGTGCCAGCCGCCTCGCAGGCTGATGATCAGGAGCACGGGGTGCCGGGGCGGCTGGCGAGCCGGCTGCGGTGCTGGAGAAGAAAGCAGCAGGTGCAGGTGAACTTGTCAGCCCCTTGCGGCACGACCGGCATGGTCAGGTCCTCACCGGACAGGTCCGCGCCGGGTAGTTCCAGGCTTTCCCGGTGTCGGCCTCGTCGAGATCCACGACCGGCGATTGCTTGTCGGTCCTGGCCAGTGATTCGATGTCCGTGGTGTGCTGTCCATTTTGCGGACTGTCGGCGACCAGTGCGGTGCACCGCTCTAGGAGAACCGAATTGATCCCGGCGGCGGATGTGCGGATCGGCGACTGCGTGCTGGACGAGCAGGGAACACCGGCGGTGGTGACGTCGACCCGCTGGAACGGGTCGGCGTCGTAGAGCGGGTGTTGGTGTCGTCCCTCGTCGTTGGGCGGACCAAATATTGCGTGATCGACACCGCTCCAGTCGGATTACGACAGAGCTGGCGTCGGGGTCGTCCGGATGAGGCCTCAGCACCAGCGCAGCGAATCCGTCGTCCACACCGAAGCTTTCATCCGGACTGTTCGGCTCCCAACGGAGACCGCCGATGATCGGGACGACACGTTTGGGCATCTCGCTATTCAAGCTCATCACCGGTTGCGCGACTGACGGGAATCCCGGCAGGAGCAACGGGGGGCCGTTCACGGCTAGGCCGGCGGGATGATGGGCTGGTCGGCGCATCAGGCAGGAGGAGGGGTTTGAAGGTGCATGACCGGTGGCCGCTCGCGTTGCGTCCGTCGGATCAACCGTGGGCAATCGCAGCCGGGGTCCGTGGAGCAGTAGCCGCCGGCTTGATCGCCGGGTTCGGGGTCATCACCGATCAGATGACCGCTGTGGGGTTGATGTATTTCGGTGCCGCGTGTTCGGTCGCGTTCGCCATCGGTGTGACCTCACGGATCCGACTGATTGGTGTCGCGAGTCAGGCAAGCGGAGCTGCTGTCGGGCTGTTGATCGGACCTTCTCGACGCCGACCGCGGCCGCGATGATTGGCGCCGCGGCTGCGGCCGCGTTCTGCTCCGGCGCGGTCGGGCGTATTGGTCCTCAGTCGGCTGCGTTCGCGACGATGCTGGTGATCGGGGTCGCTTTCGCTCAATTTTCTGGCATTGATCTGGAAGGAATTGAACAGATCGGTTGGTACTGCACCGGCAGCGTGATTGTCGGTATCCCTACCCTCCCGATTCCCAGACCGCGTCGTCTTGTCGAAGAACGAGCACTGATCGCGGACGTGTTCGAAGCCGCCGCCGACCTGATGGCGGCGACCGGCACACTTGGCCGTGTTGGGGCACTGAAGCGGTCCGCGAGATGCCGGCCAATCTTCGTGATGTGTACAAGTACATCCACCACGAGGTGCTGCGGATGGCGAACTCGGGGATGAAGCCCGAGGTGATCTCTGAGGAGATCCAACTGCCGCCCATCGACGTCGGGCCTCGCTACGTGTCCGCAATGGGCGGTCCGGCCGCGGTCCTGCAGAACCGGGCGGAAGGTCTTCGCACGGGGGAATACCGGTGCGTCGCTAAGCTGCTGACCATGTGGTGTTCGCCGACCCGGGCAACACCGAAGCCAGGCTCCTGCAGGCCGACACCTTCGAACAATTGGGGTACCAGGCCGAGAACAGGTTGTGGCGCAACGAATATCTCGCCGGCGCCTCGGAGCTACGCGCACGGTGTGCGCGACCTCGGGGCTGTTGATCTGGCCAGCCAGGACGTGCGGGACGCGATGACACCGGCGAGGCCGTTCTACCTGGCCGGGATCGAACTCAATTGCCCGAAGGCGTGGGACCTGTTGGTGTTGATCGCCCGGACCGCGCGAACCGCGGACCAGGACAACTTGTTCGGGGTTCAGGCTCGCAACGGGGTGGCATTACTTTGTAAACCAACCTCAGTTTCCATTCGTACACCGGTTGCTTTGCATTCTGTGGCTCAAGTTACGCGATCGATCAGGTGCGATACATCTTTGATGTGTTCGCCTCTGCCACCCGCGCGAGCTACCGACCGGCGAAATCCCGATCGGCGCCACTGACCGTTGCTGCTGCCCGACGGGGACGACCGCCGCCTCACGCTCATCCGGGTGGGGCGATACGCGGGGCTCAGCGGATCTGGAAGAGTCGCTTTTCAGCATCGTTGTCCAACGAGGGAGCAGGCACATGGCGGTTGGGTCGGGCGCGCGTCGGGGGAGTTTGCCGATCCCGGATCGGCAGCATCTGGGTTTGGTGACGTATGACGCGAAGGACCCGGACACGGCGTTCCCGCCGATCGAGCCGTTGCTGCCGCCGGCGGGTGCACCGAATGTGCTGGTCGTGCTCCTGGACGACGTCGGTTACGGGGCGGGCAGCCCGTTCGGTGGGCCGGTGCGGATGCCGGCCGCGGAACGGTTGCAGGGTAACGGGTTGACCTACAACCGGTTCCACACGACGGCGTTGTGCGCGCCGACCCGGGCGGCGCTGCTCAGCGGCCGGAACCACCACTCGGTCGGGATGGGCATGGTCACCGAGGCGGCGACATCCGCGCCGGGGTCCAGCGGTGTGCGGGCGAACACGAAGGCGACGTTGCCGATGACGTTGAAGCTGAACGGGTATTCCACCGCCCAGTTCGGTAAGTGTCATGAGGTGCCGCCGTGGCAGACCTCGCCGATCGGGCCGTTCGACGCGTGGCCGACCGGTGGTGGCGGGTTCGAACATTTCTACGGGTTCATCGGCGGGGAGAACAACCAGTACTACCCGGCCCTGTATGACGGGACCGCCCCGATCGAACCGGAGAAAACCCCGGAGCAGGGGTATCACCTCACCGAGGACCTGGCCGACCATGCGATCGACTGGATCCGCACCCAGAAGGCGTTGGCCCCGGACAAACCGTTCTTCGTGTATTTCGCGCCCGGCGCGACGCACGCCCCGCATCATGTGCCGGTGGAATGGGCCGACAAGTACGCCGGCCAGTTCGCCGGTGGATGGGACGCCCAACGGGAGTCGATCATCGCCCGGCAGAAGCAGCTCGGGGTGATCCCGCAGGACGCGGATCTCACTCCCCGCCCGGATGCCATCCCCGGCTGGGACGAGATGGACGAGCAGCTCAAACCGGTGCTGGAACGGCAGATGGAGGTCTACGCCGGGTTCCTGGAACACACCGACTACCACGTCGGCCGGATCTTCGACACCCTGGAAACCATTGGGGCCCTTGAGAACACGCTGATCTACTACATCATCGGCGACAACGGGGCGTCGGCCGAGGGCACCATCAACGGGGCGTTCAACGAGATGGTCAACTTCAACGGCATGTCCGTGATGGAGACCCCGGAGTTCCTGGCCTCGGTGAAGGACCAGTTCGGCACCGTCGATGCCTACAACCACTACTCGGTCGGGTGGGCGTGGGCGATGTGCACCCCGTACCAGTGGACGAAACAGGTCGCCTCGCACTGGGGCGGCACCCGGAACGGCACCATCGTGCACTGGCCCGCCGGGATCACCGGCCAGGCCGGGTTGCGGTCCCAGTTCTGCCACGTCATCGACGTCGCACCCACGGTGCTGGAGGTCGCCGGGCTCCCGGAACCGGACTTCGTGAACGGGGTCGGGCAGGCCCCGATCGAGGGCACCAGCATGGCCTACACCTTCAACGACCCGGACGCGGCGGAACGGCACGACCTGCAGTACTTCGAGATGATCGGCAACCGCGGCATCTACTTCAAGGGGTGGAGCGCAGTCACCCGGCACAGCACCCCGTGGGTGAACGCGGAACTACCCGCGTTGGACGACGACGTGTGGGAACTCTACGACGGCAACACCGACTGGTCCCAGTCCCGCGACCTGGCCGCGGAACAACCCGAGCGGCTCGCGAAACTGCAACGCCTGTGGCTGATCGAGGCCGTGAAATACAACGTGCTGCCCATCGACGACCGCGGGTTGCAGCGGCTCAACCCGACCCTCGCCGGTCGCCCGCAGTTGATCACCGGGACCAGTCAGGTGTTGTTCCCCGGGATGAAACGGCTCAGCGAGAACAGCGTCATCGACATCAAGAACCGGTCGTTCACCGTGACCGCCGTCCTGACCACCCCCGACGACGGGCCGGCGAACGGGGTGATCATCGCGCAGGGCGGCCGGTTCGGCGGGTGGGCGCTCTACCTCAAACAGGACCGGGCAAGATTCGTCTACAACCTCCTCGGCCTGCAGGAATTCCGCATCGACGCCACCGAGGACCTCACCCCCGGCGCCCACCAGGTGCGGGCCGAGTTCGCCTACGACGGCGGCGGTCTGGCCAAGGGCGGCACCGTCACCCTGTATTACGACGGCCGGCAGGTCGGCACCGGCCGGGTCGAGGTCACCCAACCCTTGATCTTCTCCGCCGACGAAACCACCGACATCGGCGCCGACTACGGCATGCCGGTCAGCACCGACTACGCCGGCGCCAGCAAATTCACCGGCCGCATCGACGTCGTCCAGATCGACCTCGGCGACGACGACCACACCCACCTCATCGACCCCGAACTCGTCGCCATGGTCGCCGTCTCCCGACAATGAACCCACGCCGCACCCATCCACTTGGTGGTGTCGATGGATTGTGCTCCGTGGCTCCCACGGAGCCAATCGGCAGCTTCAACAACCTCAACAGGTGCACAAGACAACTACCTGACGAGACGTGAAAGATGGTGCAGGAGTGAAACTGTCAAGCAACTCGGTTAAGCGTTACAACGTCTCATAGTTACTCGATTCATTCGTACACGGGTTTGCGTTACATCGGAATGACGGTGTAACGCATCCGCACTCACAAGGCCGCAAGGCCCGGCTCCTTCTGTCACCCGCAGTCCAACAAACCGTTGGCGGGGCCACGTTCGCGCCAGGTTGCGACTGAACAATTTTCGGCGGAACATGCCCGCGTAGCGGTTGCCGTCGGGGTCACATCCTTAGTGCTGGCGGGGGCCATCTATTGCGGCTGGTATTGTCAACGACGTTCATGTAGTTACCCGGCGCGGCTGCACCGCCGGACATGACCAATCCAGTGTGACCGCCAACTTCTCATGAATTACCGTCCGTGGTTACCTCCGGATCGGTAGGCACGCCAGCCGCCCCGATCGGAGATATCAACCAGCTCAGGGGCGTTCAGTACTGTCCCGCGCAGCACGACAGCCAGCGCCGATTCACCGTCGGCCAGTTCGACGACGCCGAGCTCCAATTCGGCTGGTTCCGCGGGGATGAACTGGTCTCGAATGGTGGTCAGCGGGACGTCATAGAGCTCCCCGGGCACGGAAACTCCCCCCTGGTCGACCGGCCACAATGCGGGGAACCGGTCACCGACGGAGAAGAATCGGTATTTCGGGGCGGTGCGCACATGGCCGAGGAAAGGGTGCGCGGAGATGGTGTGGTGCACGGACCCACCGCGCATACC
Organism: uncultured Actinomycetota bacterium; assembly: GCA_963695045.1. Classification (GTDB taxonomy): domain Bacteria; phylum Actinomycetota; class Actinomycetes; order Mycobacteriales; family Nakamurellaceae; genus Nakamurella. The sequence goes on along the minus strand of CAVOFW010000006.1, from coordinate 248,003 downwards.
TTCACCGTTCACGAACAATGGAACACTGGTGGAGACCATTTTTTCTCTTTCGAATAGTCGATGCCGCGTCAACGGCAGCCCAACGGTGACAAATGGGCCGGCGCCAACACTCGCTCGTTCTGCCGGTTCAGTGGTCGTCGTTGATTGCTGCCGCGTACGCGGGCAGGGTGAGGAAGTCCGCGAAGTCGTCGTCCAGCGCCACCTGTTCGAACACCTGCCTGGCCAGCTCGAAGTGGCCAGCGGCGTAGGCGGTTTCGCCGACCTCGTCGGCAATATCCGCCAATTGCGCCGTGGCGACGGACCGGACCAGATCAGCTGTCACCGGCTCACCGGTGTCCAGCGCAGTCTTGTTGTGCACCCATTGCCACACCTGGGACCGGGAGATCTCGGCCGTGGCCGCATCCTCCATCAGGTTGTGGATGCCGACCGCACCGTTGCCGCCGAGCCAGGCCGCCAGGTACCGCAACCCCACGTCGACGTTGTTGCGCAGACCATCCGCGGTGACCTTGCCGGGCACCGATGCCACGTCCAGCAGTTGGTCCGCGGCGATTCGGATGTCATCGCGGCGCCGATCCAGCTGGTTCGGCCGATCGCCCAGTGCCCGGTCGAACACCTCCCGGCACACCGGGACCAAGTCGGGGTGGGCGACCCAGGACCCGTCGAACCCGTCATTCGCCTCCCGTTCCTTGTCCTGCGTGACCTTGGCGATCGCCAGCCGATTGACCTCAGGGTCCCGGCGGCTGGGAATGAACGCCGCCATCCCGCCCATCGCGAACGCACCGCGGCGGTGACAGGTGGACACCAGCAGATCGGTGTAGGCACGCATCATCGGTGCCGTCATGCTGACCGCGGCCCGGTCCGGGAGGACGAAGGCGGGGCCGGCGTCCCGGAAGTACTTGATCACGCTGAACAGGTAGTCCCATCGCCCGGCGTTCAGCCCGGAGGCGTAATCCCTGAGCTCGTAGAGAATCTCGTCCATCTCGAAGGCCGCGGGGATCGTCTCGATCAGCACCGTGGCTCGGATCGTGCCGTGATTGATGTGCAGGCGCTCCTCGGCGAATGTGAAGACGTCGTTCCACAATCGGGCTTCCAGGTGACTTTCCATTTTCGGCAGGTAGAAATACGGGCCGCTGCCCCGGTGGATCAGCTCGGTGGCGTTGTGGAAGAAATACAACCCGAAATCGACGAGTGCCCCCACCGTCGGTGCACCGTCGACGACGAGATGACGTTCGTCGAAATGCCACCCACGAGGCCGAGCGATGATCACCGCCAACGGCCGGTCGGTGACCAGCCGGTAGGCCTTGCCCTCCGGCGAGGTGAACTCCAGCCGGCGACGAATGGCGTCGAACAGAGTCACCTGCCCACCGACGACGTTCGACCAGTGTGGGGTGTTCGCGTCCTCCAGGTCGGCCAGCCACACCTTCGCGCCGGAGTTCAGCGCGTTGATCGCCATCTTCGGCTCCGGTGGCCCGGTGATTTCGACGCGCCGATCAACGAGATCTGCGGGCGCCGCCGCGACCGCCCAGTCCGCGCGGCGTATCTGTTCCGTGTCGGGCAGGAAGTCCAGCCTCCCGGTGCGGGCGGCCTCGGCGCGGCGATGCGTGCGGGCTGCCAACAGCTCGTCACGCCGGTGACCGAATCGCCGTTGCAGCTCGGCCACGAAGGCCAGCGCATCGTCGGTCAGAATGTCGCCCGACCGCGGGACTACGGGCCCGCGGACTTCAACGCCCGCGGGTGCGGTGATGGTGTCACTCATTGCTCTCCCTTTCGGCGGGAATTGGTCAACCGTTCTCGACTCGACATCGCAGTGCCCCAACGGGTGTCACCGCCTGGCCCGTTGTCGGCGCAATGATCGGATGCGATGCCGTCGATCGTGCCGGCCAGCGGGTTCGTTGCGCTGATCGTCAGACTCCCTTGTCCGATCCGTTGTCCATCCGCGCGAGTTCCGCATAGTGGAATACTACTGTCGTAATGTAGAAAACTAGTCAGCGGTGCCGGGCGCGTCAAGAGACGCACGGATATATCTGCGGACCAACGAGCCACGCAGGCGGTCGGCTCAGGATGTGCCGGGGCCGTGCGCGGGGTGTCGGCCCGGTTGGTACTCCGGTGTCACGCCGGGGGCTGGACCGTCGGCGAAGATGGGTGCCACGTTGTCTTTCCGGCCCAGCACGTTGAACAGCATGTTCAACAGCACAGCGGTCACCGCGGCCGCACTGATCCCGGAATCGAAGATTGTCTGGAACCACGACGGGAACTCGTCGTAGAAGTCGGGCACAGCGATCGGAATGACGCCCATGCCGATCGACAGTGCGACGATCACCAGGTTCTGGTTGCCCTCGTAGTGCACAGCGGACAGGCTGCGAATACCGCTGGCCGCGACGCTGCCGAACAACGCCAGGCCGGCGCCGCCGAGTACCGGCAGCGGAAGCGCGGCAACGACCGCTCCGACCTGCGGGAAGAACCCCAGTACCAGCAGGATCCCGCCGCTGACCGCGACCACGAACCGGCTCTTGATGCCGGTGAGCGCGACCAGGCCGACGTTCTGCGCGAAGGCGCTGACCGGGAAGCCATTGAGCAGGCCGCCCGAAACGGCGGTTGACAGGGTGTCTGCCCGCAGTCCGTTGGCAACGGTCTTCCGGTCGGCCGGACGCCCGACGACCACTCCGATGGCCAGCAGGTCGGCCGTGGTCTCGGTCATGATCACCAGCATCACGATCACCATCGAGACGATGGCGGCAACCTCGAAGGTCGGTGCGCCGAAATGGAACGGGGTGGAGATCGCGAAGCCCTGGGCCTCGGAGACCTTCGAGAAATCGATCTTGCCGAAAAGCGCGGCGATCAGGCCGCCGGCCACCAGGCCGATCAGGATCGCGATCCGCGAGAAGAACCCGGGCAGGAATCGGTACACCAGCAGAATGATGGCCAGGGTCGCCGCGGCGAGCGCGATGTTGGACGGCGAGCCGAAATCGGGGGTTCCGGCACCACCGCCGGCCCAGCGGATGGCCACCGGGAGCAGCGAGATGCCGATCACCGTGATGACCGAACCGGTCACCACCGGAGGGAAGAAATGCAGGAGGCGGCTGAACACTCCACTGAGCGCGAACCCGACGGCACCCGCGACCACAATCGCGCCGAAGATCGCGCTCAGCCCGGCCGTGCCACCGCCGGCACCGGTGCCGATGGCGATCATCGAACCGACCGCGGCAAACGAGGTGCCCTGCACGATCGGCAGTTTGGCACCGATCCATGGGACGCCCAATGTCTGCAGCAGGGTCGCCAGGCCGGAGATCAGCAGCGTCGCGGCCAGCAGATAGGACAGATCCGAGAAGGGCAGCTTCAGCGCGCTGCCGACAATGAGCGGGACCGCAACCACACCCGCGTACATGCTCATCACGTGTTGCAGCCCGTAGACGAGCATGGATCCGGGTTTTCCGACTTCGTCGACCGGGTGGGTCCTGTCATCGAAGACAGCGAGATGGTCCACGGTCTGCGCCGACCGGTTCTGAATTGTGTGTCATCTCGATGACCAGCCCTGACTCGGATCGAACGCCAACCCCGGGGCCGGGAAATCGGTCTCGCGGTGAACTCGGACTAGCCGGGTTTCCGCCTTTCCGTACTGATGGTGTCCGAGCGTGACGCTCATTTCTTCCTAGCTCCCTTGATAGGTGGAATACGCCTGCGGCAACAACGCCAATGAGCCCAGTGCCAATGTGTCCAGCATTTCGTATTGCGGAAGGGCCCTGTCGTGATACGAAACTAGATGCTGGTGAGACGTGCGTCAACAGTTTGTTGAAGTCGCCGCAGATATATCTGCCGACGGCGGTGCGGTCAGCGTCGGTGTATCGGCGACCGGCCGCTCGTCCACTTGCGGATTGCTGGGTGGGTCCTCCGCGGTCGCCGACCTTGGGATGGGCCCGCCAAATCGGTGCGGCAGCGCGCACGGCCATCGTTGCCCCGAGCCTGCCCCGGGGATGGCTGTACCGAGTCCGACGTCTTCTACGCTGCGCTGCTGCAACACATCGGAGGTACGGCCATTGCTCACGGGGACACCGCGTCCCATGGTGTGCCGCTGGCGCAGCGGACGTCGGTCAGTCCGGCAACGGCAAGCTACCGGAGTTGCCGATGTCGACCCGGTTTGCGGCGTTGGCCAGGGTGCCGACGGTGACGGTGCCCAGTTGCCCTAGGGAGTCGGGATCGGGCCCGCCTCGGCCGACCTCACGGCGCACCGCCAACCTTCGAACGCTCGCGCGGCGGTTGGCGCAGTTCGTCGAGGATGAGGACTGTTTTGGTCGACAGCACTCCAGGCAGGGTCTGCATTCTGTTCAGGACCAGATCCCGCAGTGCGGCGGCGTCCGAAGTCCGCACCAGGAGAACCAAATCATCGTCGCCGGAGATCAGCGCTGCGTGATCAACTTCCTCGATCTGCCCGATGCTCTGCCGCACATCTTTCCAGGAATGCTGAGCGATCCGTAGATAGATATACGCGGCGACGCCGTAGCCGAGACGATTGGGGTCAATCACGGCGGTATACCCGCTGATGATGCCGGCGTCCTCAAGACGGGAAACGCGAGCGTAAACACCTGCCCTGGAGATGTGCAGCCGCTCGGCAAGGGAACGCATCGATTGGCGACCATCCTCGCAGAGTCTGGTGATGATCGCCCGATCGACGTCATCGAGTGTCACTTGTCTCTCGGGACTGGGGTTGGGCGGCAACTTGAAGGCCATACGTCTCACGCTCTCACGCTAGGCGACCAACTGTCCAGAATTAGCTCGAACTGCGAGACATTTGCGGCATGCCGGGTCATGCTTGAACCATCTGTTGATACCGACCGGCGACCACCTGGAGGACATATGGCGGCTCCGAACACCCATTCTGCGGGCGGTCGTGCTCTGCTGCCCACGGAGGAGCCACTGAGATTCCTCGACGCAGATAGCGTTTGGTCCGAGTGTGACGGGCTGGAACCGCCGTCAGCTGATGAGCTCATTGCACTTCATCGTGCAATGGTGATCGGCCGCCGGTTCGATGCCCAGGCGGGTTCGCTGGTGAAACAGGGCCGACTGGCGGTTTATCCGTCATCCCGCGGCCAGGACGCCTGCCAGGTCGGTGCTGTTCTTGCCCTCGACGAGCAGGATTGGCTGTTCCCGACCTATCGGGATTCGGTCGCGGTGATCACCCGCGGGGTAGATCCGGTCGAAGTGCTGACCTTGCTGCGCGGGGACTGGCATTGCGGGTACGACCCGTACGAACATCGGGTGGCGCCGCAATGCACACCGTTGGCCACCAACACCTTGCATGCCGTCGGACTCGCGCACGCTGCCCGGTTGAAGCACGAGGACACGGTCGCGCTGGTGCTGATCGGCGACGGGGCCACCAGTGAAGGCGACACCCACGAAGCACTGAACTTTGCTGCGGTGTGGAAGGCGCCGGTGGTCTTCCTGGTGCAGAACAATGGGTTTGCGATCAGTGTGCCGTTCGCCAAGCAGTCCGCTGCCCCGTCACTGGCTCACAAGGGCATCGGATACGGCATCGGATCGGTGTTGGTCGATGGCAACGACGCCGCTGCGGTCTATTCCGCCGTGAAGGCGGGGGTGCGGACGGCCCGATCGGGCGCCGGCCCGACCCTGATCGAGGCCGTGACCTACCGGATGGATGCCCACACCAACGCCGATGACGCCACCCGGTACCGCACCGCGGAAGAGGTCGCGTCCTGGCTGGCTCGCGACCCGATCGACCGACTGGCGCGGTATTTGCTGGCCCGCAATCTGCTGACCGCCGACGATCTCGCTGCGATCCGCGATGAGGCGGAGGTATTTGCGTCCGCATTCCGGGAACGTATGCATGCAGATGTGCACCCCGATCCTGAAGATCTTTTCCGGTTTGTCTACAGCCAACCGACCGCTGCCCTGCGGGCCCAGAGTGCCCAATTGGCCGCCGAGTTGGCTGGGAGCGTCGATGCCTGAGATCACCGACGGGCCGCTGCCCGTGCCGCCGATCACCATGGCGCAAGCATTGAATCAGGCCCTGTCCGATAGCCTCGCCGAAGACCCGACCGTGCTGGTGATGGGCGAAGACGTCGGACCGTTGGGCGGGGTCTTCCGGGTCACCGATGGTCTGACCGTTAAATTCGGTGAGGACCGGGTCTTCGACACTCCGCTGGCCGAGGCGGGAATCGTTGGTACTGCCATCGGAATGGCCATGAACGGCCTACGACCGGTGGTGGAGATGCAATTCGACGCGTTCGCCTATCCCGCATTTGAGCAAATAACCAGCCATCTGGCGAAACTGCACAACCGCACCCGTGGTGCCATCACCCTGCCGATCGTCGTGCGAATTCCGTATGGCGGCGGCATCGGCGGCGTTGAGCATCACTGTGATTCATCGGAGGCGTATTACACGCATACGCCGGGTCTGCGGGTAGTCAGCCCGGCCACCCCTGGTGATGCGTACACGCTGCTCAGGCAAGCCATCGCCTGCCCCGACCCGGTCATCTTCCTGGAACCGAAGCGACGGTACTGGTCGAAGGAGAAGGTGCGGTTGAGCGCGTTCGGCCCGGCCATCGACCGGGCGCTCATACGCCGACCGGGCAAGGACGTCACACTGATCGCCTACGGCGGCACTGTCGCGACCGCGCTGGACACGGCGGACGCCGCCGGCGGACTGGGGTGGGACGTGGAGGTCGTCGACCTTCGTAGCCTTGCGCCCTTTGATGACGAAACGGTCAGCGCGTCGGTGCGCCGAACGGGCCGCGCGATCGTGGTGCATGAAGCATCCGGGTTCGGCGGCTATGGCGCCGAGGTCGCCGCCCGGCTGACCGAGCAGTGCTTCCATCACCTTCATGCACCGATCCTTCGGGTCACCGGTTTCGACATTCCCTACGCTCCACCGAAACTCGAACAACACCATCTCCCCACTGTGGACCGGATCCTGGACGCCATCGAACGCCTGCAGTGGGACGACGCCGTGGTCATGCCCCGGAGCGTGGCCTGATGCCCGATTTCCTGCTGCCCGACCTGGGTGAAGGCCTGACCGAAGCGGAAATCGTCAACTGGCTGGTGAACGTGGGCGACGAGGTCGCCGTGGATCAACCCGTCGTCGAGGTGGAAACCGCAAAGGCCGTCGTCGAGGTGCCGGTGCCCTATGCCGGCGTCGTGACGGCGGTGCACGGAAGGCCGGGGGAGTGCATGGCCGTCGGTTCTCCGCTGATCACCGTCGGCGGAGCGACCTCAACGGCCCACACAATTGGCGACTCGACCAACGCCGCCAGTGCGGGGTTCAACGAGGTCGGCATCATTCTCGGCCGGACAACGGACCGCGCCGAGGAGGGCAGCGGGAATGTCCTGATCGGCTACGGCACCTCGGCGGCGACAACGCGAAGGCGGGTCCGCGGCAGAACCCCCGGCGTGGGGCCGACGACGATCCCAGAGACGACGACCCCAGAAGCGACGACGAGGCGGCCGGAGCCGGCTGCGCCGCTGCCGAATGCCCCGGCCGGAGGTGCCGGCGTCATTTCCCCTGTCGTCCGAATGCTCGCCCGCCACTCGGGCGTGAACGTTGACACCATCGTCGGCACGGGCGCGGGTGGCACGGTCCGACGTCACGACGTGGAGCGGGAGATCGGCCGGCGGGCCGATGCGCAGTCTCCAGGTTCGCCAGGTAACCATCAACGCAGTGGGGATGCCGACGCCGAGGTGCGGCGCATCCCGATGACCGGAATCCGTCGGCAGGTGGCCGAGAAAATGTCCCGGTCGCGGCGGGAGATTCCGGAGGCCACCGTGTGGGTGGACGTCGATGCCACAGACATGCTCGCGGCGCGTGCGGTCATCAATGAGCGCAATCCGCAGCGCAAGGTCAGCATTCTGGCGCTGTTGGCCAAGTTCGCAATACTAGGGTTGAGCCGTTATCCCGAACTGAACGGACGCATCGACGGCAACGAGATCGTGCTGCCCGGCTACATTCACCTGGGGGTGGCCGCGCAAACAGACCGGGGACTGGTGGTCCCGGTTGTCCGGGACGCCGAGAAGATGTCAAGCCGGGACCTGTCCGAGGCCATCGACCGTAAAGCGGCTGACGCCAAAGCCGGGAATCTGGCCCCGCAACACCTTTCGGGTAGCACGTTCACCGTGAACAATTACGGCATTTTCGGTGTTGACGGGTCTGCGGCGATCATCAACCACCCTGAGGTGGCGATCCTGGGCATGGGCAGGATCATCGACCGGCCTTGGGTGGTCGATGGCCTCGTTGTTGCCCGTAAAGTCACCCAACTTTCCCTGGTGTTCGATCACCGGGTCTGTGACGGCGGAGTTGCCGGTGGTTATCTACGGTTCGTGGCCGATTGCGTCGAGGCTCCGGTCGGGGTCTTGGGCGACATCTGACTCGAGGTCTGCCGGAGCTGGTCGGGCGCTGGGCCCTCGGTCGCCGGCTCGGTCAGGGGTTTCGACGTCGGGCAGTCGGCGTGAGCTCCGCTTCCCCGTAGCTGTTGTCGTCGGGGTTGACGGTGACGCCCGGCGCGACGAGTTCGTCGATGCGGTCGAGGATGTCGGTGCTCAGGGTGAGGTCGGCGCCGGTCAGTTGTGATTCGAGTTGTTCCATGGTGCGGGGCCCGATGATCGCCGCGGTGACGGCCGGGTGGTTGATGACGAAGGCGATGGCCAGGTCGATGAGGGTCATGTCCCTCCTGTTCGGCGAGCTGGGCCAGGTTCTCGACGATCTCGAGCTTGCGTTGGTTGGCCTCGGTGGTCATGTCGAACCGCGCCTTCGGCCGGGCCGCCGAGGTGGGGGTCGCGGCGTTGTCCTTGCGCCAGCGGCCGGACAGCCAGCCACCACCGAGTGGGCTGTAGGTGAGGATGCCCATGCCGTGTCGTCGGGCGGTGGGCAGCACGTCGGCCTCGATGCCGCGCACCATGATCGAATACGGCGGCTGCTCGGTGACGAAGCGTTCCAGCCGGCGGTCGCGGGCGGCCCATTGGGCCTCGACGATCTGGCTGGCGGCGTAGGACGAGGAACCGATGTAGCGGACCTTGCCCTGGCGGACGAGATCGGTCAGGGCGCCGAGGGTTTCCTCGACGTCGGTGTCCTGGCTGGGTCGGTGCACCTGGTAGAGGTCGATGTAGTCGGTGCCCAGTCGGCGCAGGGAGTCCTCGACCGACCGCATGATCCAGCGGCGCGAACCGCCACGGTGGTTGGGTTCGTCGTCCATCGGCATGAAGAACTTGGTGGCCAGGACGACGTCGTCGCGGCGACCGGCCAGCGCCTTGCCGACGATGCGTTCGGATTCGCCGGCGGAGTAGACGTCGGCGGTGTCGACGAAGTTGATGCCGGCGTCCAGCGCCCGGTGGATGATGCGGATCGAGTCGGTTTCGTCGGCGTTTCCCCACGGGCCGAACATCATCGTGCCCAAGCACAGGGGGCTGACCGAAACGCCGGTCCGGCCGAGCATTCTGTTCTGCATGGTCAATCGCACCTTTCGAGATGGTCTCTGGGACAACGGGTTTTCAGCGTGGGCTACGGCTTGATCATCACCTTGAGCGCCTCGCGGGCGTCCATGGCGGCGTAGCCCTGCGGGGTGTCCTCGAGGGAGACGGTGCGGTCGAAGACCTTGCCGGGGTTGACGGTGCCGTCGAGCACGGCGGGGAGCAGTTGCTCGATGTAGGCCCGCACGGGTGCCGGTCCGCCGGTGAGGGTGGCGTTCTTGCCGAAGAACGACCAGCCGATCGGGCCGTCAACGTACTGCGGGACGCCGACCCGGGAGATGACCCCGCCGGGGCGGACGATGCCGACGGCCTGCTCGTAGGCGGGCAGGTGACCGACGGCCTCCAGGACCTTGCCGGTGCCGCCCTTGGTGAGTTCCAGGACGGTGTTGATGCCGTCATCGCCGCGTTCGGCGACGACATCGGTCGCCCCGAATTCGCGGCCGAGGTCGGTGCGGGTCGTGTGCCGGCCCATCAGGATGATGCGCTCGGCGCCGAGTTGCTTGGCCGACAACACGGCGAGCAGTCCCACCGCGCCGTCGCCGATCACCGCGACCGTGTCGCCGGCGGTGACGCCGGCCCGGTGGGCGGCGTGCCAGCCGGTGCCGTAGACATCGGACAGGGTCAGCAGCGAGGCGAGCAGGCCTTCGTCGGCCGTCGCCGGGTCGACGCCGGGGACCTTGACCAGGGTGCCGTCGGCCAGCGGCACGCGGACGGCTTCGGCCTGGCCGCCGGCGGTGCCGAGGTTGGCGTCATTCCAGAACCCGCCGTTGACGACACGAGGTCTGCAGCCCGGCCTGGCAGAACTCGCACACGCCGCAGGAGATGGCGAACGGGGCGATGACGAAATCGCCCATCGTCAAAGTTCTTACTGCGGAGCCGATCTCGGTGACGACGCCGATGAGTTCGTGGCCGATGCTCTTGCCGCCGGTGGTTGCGGGGGCGGAGTGGTAGGGGTGCAGGTCGCTGCCGCAGACGCAGGCGCGGGTGACCTGCACCAGGGCGTCGGTGGGTTCGACGATCTTCGGGTCGGGTGCGTCGGTGACCCGGATGTCGCCGGCGGCGTAGATGAAGGTGGCGCGCATGACGGATTCCTGCTTTCGTTTCGTTCAGTCAGTTGGGTCAGTTGGTTCAGTTGGTGATGTCGTTGATGGCGGCCAGGGCATTGAGGGTGCGTGGGTAGCCGATGAATGGCACCAGCAGGGTCAGCACGGCGAGCAGCCGGGCGCGGGTGTTGCCGACGTTGATGTTGCCGGTGACGTGTCCGCGGACCTGGGCGTCGGCTCCGCCGAGGGCGGCGAGCATCGCGAAGGTGAGCAGTTCCCGGGTGGGCAGGTCGATGCCGTCGCGGGCGACGGTGTCGCCGAAGCAGTTGCCGGTCAGGTACCGCTGGAAGTGCTTGCAGTCCGCCGGGGCGTCGGCGTGCATCTGGGTGACGCGGCCGGCGCCGACGATGTGCTCCTGCACCTGCCGGCCGCGGTCGTGCCGGGTTTCGGGATCGCTGGTGGCCTGCCCTGGCAGCGGCAGCTCGACGCCGGCGGCGGTGAGGATGTCGTTCACGGCGTGCAGGTAGTCGAACACCCGGGCCAGGCCGACGTAGGGCACGGCGTGGTAGACGAGCTCCTTGAGCTCCACCGGGCTGACACCTGCGTTCGCCAGGGCGGCGGTGGCCAGCACCCGGAACTCGGCGAGGCCGCCGGCCGCCAGGGTGGCGGCCAGCTGAACCAGCAGGCGGGTGTGCAGGTCGACCGATGTCGTCCAGTTCCGCGGCGTCGCCGACGATCTCGTCGAAGGCGAAGTTGTCGAAGTAGGCGACGAACTCGGGATCGGTGCGGGCCAGGGTGGAGACCCGGTCGCCGAACAGTTGGTCGTGGTGGGCCTTCGCGGCGTCGCTGATCGTCATGAGTCAGACCTGCGCCGCGGTGTGGGCTGCGGTGTACTGCTGCGTCGGTGACCGGTTCCAGCCAGGTGGTCGCCTCGGTGTCGCCGGAGGCGTCCAGGATCGCGTAGTGGCACATCATGTTGTCGGCGGTGCCGCCGTGGAAGTGTTCCTCACCGGCCGGGGTCCACACACTTTCCCCCGCGCGCAGCGCGACGGTGTGCCCGTCGCGGGTGCCGACCAGGCCGACGCCGTCGGTGCACACCAGCAACTGCCCGTTGGCATGACGATGCCAGTTGGTGCGGGCGCCCGGGGTGAAACGGACCAGCCCGACGGTCAACCGGGACGTGCCGTCGCCGCCGAAGACCGGGTTCATCCACACGTCACCGGTGAAGTTCGCCGCCGGTGTCTTCACCGTCGTCGTGGTGGAGTTCTTGTTCATGTCTCTCCTTGAATGAGTGGCCTGTGGCGAACCACCGGATGATTGGCTACCTCAATCAGTCAAGCCGTGGTTGTCCGCGCGGGGGAGTGTCTGCCCTTACAGGTAATGCCAGTGCCTCCTTCGACCGCACGACCGGGCCTACCGTTGAACACGTGGACAACCATGTCGAAATCCGTGACTTCCTCGCCTCCCGCCGCGCCCGGATCACCCCCGCATCAGGCCGGGCTGCCCGCCTACGGCGGCAACCGGCGCGTCAAGGGGCTTCGTCGCGAAGAAGTCGCACTGCTCGCCGGTGTGAGCATCGACTACTACGTCCGGATGGAACGCGGCAACCTCGCCGGCGTGTCCGATCAGGTGCTCGATGGCGTCGCGAACGCGCTGCAGCTCGACGACGCCGAACGCGAGCACCTGCGTTCCCTCGCCCAGGCCGCAGGACCCGCCACTTCCCGCCGTCCACGGCAGACTCCCGTCGCGGTGCGTCCCGTCATCCAGCAGGTGCTGGACGCCATCACCGACGCCCCTGCCTGGGTGCGCAACGCCCGCCACGACATCATCGCCATGAACCTGATGGCCCGAGCCCTGTATTCCCCGGTCCTGACCTCCACTGCGGCCGGTGCGACCAGCAGACGACCCGCCAACACCACTCGATTTCTCTACCTCGATCCCGCCGCCCGCGAGTTCTTCATCGACTTCGACCGGATGGCCATGGACGCCGCCGCCATGCTTCGCCTGGAAGCCGGGCGTCACCCGCACGACAAGGACCTCATCACCCTGGTCGGCGAACTATCCACCCAATCAGAGCTGTTCCGGCAGCACTGGGCGTCGCAGAACGTCAAGTTCCATCGCAGCGGTCGCAAACGGCTCCGGCACCCGGTAGTCGGCGAACTCGACCTCAATTTCGAAGGCAATGGAATTACCCTCCGATCCTGCCCTGCAGCTCAACATCTACACCGCCGACCCGCGACACCCCCACCGCGGACGGGCTCAAGATTCTCGCCACCTGGGCAGCCACCAGCTCCGCCGAGTCGGCAGCGATAGACCCGCGCCTGGCCGCATCTGAATGAGAGCTAGCCAGCATTCTCGGACAGCGCGGTTTCGAGGATCTCCAACCCGGAGTCCAGTTCGCTCTCGCTGACGGTCAACGGCGGTGCGATGCGGAAGATCCCGCCCATTCCCGGCAACTGGACGATGTTCATGTGCAGGCCGTGCGCCAGGCAGGATCCGGTGACCGCCTGACCGAGCTTGTCGGCGGGCTCCTTGCTGGCCCGGTCGGTGACCAGTTCGATGCCCTGCATCAGGCCGCGGCCGCGGACGTCACCGATGACGTCGAACCGGGACTGCAGGTCCAGCAACCCTTTCCGCAGTCGCCGGCCCAGCAGTTCGGCGCGCTCCACCAGGCCGTCCCGCTCGATCACCCGCAAGCACGGTGCCGGCGACCGCGGCCGGCAGCGGATCGGAGACGTGGGTGGTGAAGAACAGATAACCTCCTGCGTGACAACGCTCTTCGATCTCGCTGCTGGTCACCACGGCGGCGACGGGCAGGCCGGCGCCGAGGGTTTTCGACAGCGTCAGGATGTCCGGGGTGACGCCGTCCCGCTCGAACGCGTACATGGTGCCGGTCCGGCCCAGGCCGGTTTGCGCCTCGTCCAGGATCAGCAGCATGCCGCGTTCTGCGCACTTGTCCCGCAATGCCGCGAGGTAACCGAGCGGCGGGTCGATGATGCCGCCGCTGGACAGGATGGGTTCGACGATGCAGGCGGCCAGCGACCCGACGGACTGGGCGTCCACCATCGCGAATCCGTAGTCGAGTTCGGCCCGCCAGTCGTAGCCGCCGTCCGGATGACGGAAGGGTGACCGGTAGGCGTTGGGCGTTGGCAGGCTCAGGTTGCCGGGGATGGCCGGCCCGTAGCCGCGCCGGCCGGAGCTGTAGGTGGCCCCCGACGCACCCGATGTCATGCCGTGCCAGGACCGGTCGAAGGACACCACCTCGAAGTTCCCGGTGTAGAGCTTGGCCAGTTTGAGGGCGGCCTCGTTCGACTCGGCTCCGGTGGAGAGCAGCAGCACCTTGTCCAGCGTCTCCGGGAGGGTGGCGGCCAGCGCCGTCGCCGTGTCGACCACGGGTCGGCTCAGCATGCCGCTGTACAGGTGGTCCAGCGATTCGGACCGATTCGCTGACGGTCGCGACGATGTCGGGGTGGCCGTGACCGAGGACCGCGCTCATCTGCCCGGAGGTGAAGTCGAGAATGGCTCGGCCCTGCTCGTCGTAGACGTAGGAACCCTGTGCCCTGGCGATGATCCGCGGGCTGAAGGTGGTCCCGTACCGGATGAGGTGGCGATCGGCGGCGGCCCAGAATGTCGCATCGGTCATGGCGCCGAGGCTAGCCGGTGCCCGGCCCAGCCCAACCGACCCGCTCAAGACCAGCCGGCTCTCCCTGCCCGCAGCACAGCAGAGCTGGATTTCGGGAGCAGACCCCGGTCAGTCCGGCAACGGCACGGCACCGCCGGAACTGCCGATGTCGACCCGGTTGGCGGCATTGGCCAGGGTGACGACGGTGGCGGTGCCGAGTTGTCCATGCCGGTCGAACATGGCCGCCGTGCCGACCGCGATGCCGTCGTTGACCGTTCGATCGAGGGCGCAGAGCCCGAGTTCCATGGCGACCGGCAGCCGGGTGATCGCCAGGGTGATGTCGGCGTTGATGAACTCGACGCCGGCGCTACCCCAACTCATCACCAGATTCGCGACATCGGCGACACCGGCCGCCATCTGGAAGCGGGTGGGTTCTTCGCCCTCGACGACCGCGTTCCGGGAAATGCCAGGTCTGCTTGTGCCCGCCGCCGAGGTGGTCCGCCGCGTTCGGCGTCCAACCGCGATGGTCGCTGTTATAGAGCCTTGGTTCGCCGGGCACCGGCCGGAGATCCGCGGGCGGCGGCGAGAAGGTTGACGAGGGCGTCCACACCTGCCCGTCCGGCGTTGGGCTCGGCTTTGCGAACAATGCCCGCGATCGTGCCACCGGCCTGCCGTTCTGCGCCAACTCGGCGTCGATCAGCCCGATCCGTCGGCCTCGCCGCACAATGCTCGCGGTGACGGTGGTGAGCAGCATCATCGGCGGACGGAACAGGTCGACGGTCCAGCGCACCGGACGCATGTCCGGCAGCGTGTCGTCCGCGACCCGTTCCGTCGCCCTGGCCAACGCGGCACTGACTGCCGGGCCGCGTATCTGCTCGGTCGACCAACCGCCGGCGCTCGCGGGCGTCGGCCGCAGCACCTCATGGTCGCCGCGGGCCTGGACTTCGAAGAACGCGTCGGTCATGGCCGGGAACCTATCTCGCGAGCCGATCCCGAGGTTCGGGACCGCCCGAATCCGTGGGCGTGATCGAGGAGTTCGTCGCTGCCAGGCCGCGGATCGCGAGCCTGCGAGGCCGGAGATCGCAGTCAGCCGCACGCTCATCAAACCAGGATCCGTCGGCAGATCAATGCTCGGAATCGTGCATGTGTGTGACGAAGGTGGTGGCGAATTACATGGGGGAGCCGGGTCTGGTCTATTTCGAACGCGACGTGCTGCCCTTCGCGTACCACAACGATCCGGATCGGACGCGTCAGGCGCAGCATCCCGACCATGATAATTGGGGCACAACCAGGGATATCGGTTATCTGCACGAGGACGGTTTTCTCCTCCTCGCCGATCGGCAGTCCTTCATGATCATCTCCGGTGGGGTGAACATCTACCCGCAGGAGATCGAGAACGCGCTGACCCTGCACCCGAAGGTGAATGATCTGGCGGTGATCGGTATCCCGGTCGACGAGATGGGCCAGCAGGTCAAAGCCGTGGTCCAGCCGGCGGCCGGGGTCGACCCTGGTCCGAAGCTGGAGTGGGAGCTGCTGGAAATTTTGCGGGCGCGCATCGCCCACTTCAAGGTGCCGACCAGCGTCGATTTCGTGACCGATTTGCCACGAACGGCCACCGGCAAGCTGCAGAAGCACCGGCTGATCGAGCGGTACACGCTTGCGCCCCAATCGTGAGTGTGATTTCCGGCGCGGCTGAGTATCAATGGCGCGGTAAGACCGTGACAGCTGCTCGTCACTCAACGTCACAGCTCGGATGGCCATTTTGACGATTTCCGCGGTCGCACTGACGACGCCGTGCTCGATCGGTCACATCTAACTGTCGCGGTAGGTATTTCGCGCCTTCCGCGGGTAACGTCGTATCGGGTTGATCCTGGGCGTGACCGGATCCTCAGACCGGATAGTCTGACCACGGGGGACTTTGGTTGTCGTTGATCAGCGGGCGGGGTAGATGTGCAGGTTCGGGGGGTCGTGTCGGGGAGCAAGCACGCCCGCCTCATGCGAACTGTTCGAGTCGGACTGTTCTCCGTCCTCGTAACCCTTGTGCCGCTGGTCATCTTGGGACTGTTGACCATGTGGTTGTCCCAGCACGCAGTTCGGGACGAGGTTGAATCCAAGCTGACATTGACGACGGCACTGTCAGGATCCCTCGTCAGTGAGCACTTTAGGGCGATGGTCGCGGTGGTCGATGACCGAGCGAAATCTGAGGGCCTGGTTCGGGCGACGGCAGATGGAAATTCGGAGAATTTCGACGATGTGGAGATCAATCGGCAGTTGCAGGAATTGTTCGGATCCCGGTCGGATTTGACCGGAGTTGCTCTCATGGACGTGCACGGCGTGCTGCGGGCATCGGCCACATCACCGCAGTTGATCGGCCGTGACTTCAGTGACCGTGGCTACTTCCAGGGAGTCGTCGCAACGGGCGAGCCGTTTGTGTCCGGGGTGTTCGCGAGCGCCTCGACCGGGGCAACCCGGTATGTGGTGTCGATCGCGGCGTACGTGCGCGCGGAGAGCGTCGACGGCGGGCCGGCGGGCCGACCGCTGGCGGTGCTCGTGGCCAGTATCGGGCTCGACGATATCCAGTCCGTCGTTGATGACCTCGCGCGAGCGCAGGGGGTGAACCTGTGGGTCACCGATCAGAATGGCATTGTGGTCGCCAAGCCGGGTGGTTTGCCCTCAAACCTGGAACCTGTTGCCGACGAGCAGATCGGTGCCGCAGCGACACTGCCTTCCGGGGAGCTTGGGGTCATCGGGCTCGACGCGAACGAAGCCCTCGTCGTTCGAGAGGTCGCGGGTCCGCCGGGTTGGGCGTTGTTCGCGACCATCGGCCGCGACGAGGCCTATGCCGGTGCAGACCGTATCCGGGTGGCCGTCTTGGCTATCGGGATTCCCCTCGCGCTGGTGGTCTGCGCTGGTATCACTGTGTTGTTGATGATGCAGCGACGACAGTGGGCTGCCGGGGTGCACCTGTCGGGCGCTCGCGACGAAGCGCGGGAGGCGAACCGCCGTAAGTCTTACTTCTTGGCCAACATGAGCCATGAATTGCGGACGCCACTGAACTCCATCCTCGGATTCGGCCGCCTGCTCGAACTGGACAAGCTGACCACGCAACAGCGGGTCAGTGTTTCCTACATGGTTCAATCCGGCGAGCATCTCCTCGGGCTCATCGACGAGGTACTTGACATCTCCCGGATGGAGCGCGGTCAAATGCGGCTCTCCATGGAGTCGGTCTCCGCCCACGACGTCATCGAAGGGGCTATCGGGATGTGCCGCCCGCTGGCCGACCGACGTGGCATCCGAATCTTCGACGAATCCCCCCCGGATCAGCGGTACATCCGCGCAGATCGTCAGCGTTTCAAGCAGGTTCTGGTGAACCTCTTGGCGAACGCCGTGAAGTACAACCGCGACGGCGGCGAGATTCGCGTGACCCTGACCTCGGAACGAGTCGGAACTCTGGCGAGTGTCGGTCATCGACACCGGGATCGGCGTTGCCGGCGAAGACCTGGGTCGTCTCTTCCAACCGTTCGAGCGGCTGTCCGCGGACGGGACCGGAGTTGAGGGGACCGGACTGGGGCTGGCTCTGAGCAAGAAACTCATGATCGCCATGGACGGTGAGGTCGGGGTGAGCAGTCGGGTCGGCGAGGGAAGCACGTTCTGGGTCGAACTGCCGGTGGCGGAGCCCCCGGTCGACGGTGGCCGCACCAACCCGACCGCTGATCAGGCGTCGCTCGCTCCTGTGTCGGGTCCGTCCGTCACCGTGCTGTACATCGAGGACAACCTCACCAACGTCCGCCTGCTCGAACAGGTGATGCGGCTGCGGCCGAATGTTGACCTCATGGTCGCCATGCAGGGTCGTATAGGTCTGCAGATGGCGCTGGACCACCGGCCCGGCATCGTTTTGCTGGATCTTCATTTGCCTGACATGTCGGGCAACGAGGTCCTGCGGAGCCTACGCGCCGACGAGAGAACCGCGGCAACACCGGTTGTCATTCTCAGTGCCGATGCCACATCCGGTCAATCCAGCGATCACTACCCGGGGGGTGCGACCGCCTTTCTCAGCAAGCCTTTCGATATCGCCATTCTCCTGCAACTCATCGACGAACTCGGGGGCTCCTCAGAGACGCCGACCGTGGGAGAGGTTGTTCTTCCGGTGCCGAACCCGGTGATCGCCGTCGACGTCATGACAACGGACGGCGGTCCCGACGATGCTTCGGACTCTGCTATCGAGGACTTCGCGCATGAACTGATCAACATGCTGGGAGTGATCGTCACCTATTGCGATCTCATGACCCACGCAGCCTCCGACCCGGCGACCGTTTCCTACCTCGCGCGGGCCGGCGCGGCCGCAGGCCTTGCGGTTGATCTGACGCAGGGAGTTTGTGCTTGCGCACAGCGTGGGTGAGCCGGTCGGAGTCGGCCGGGTTGCCGACCGCGGTGCGCCGCTGTCGTGAATCGTGACCCGGCGTCTCTGCTCGGCCCGACCAACCGCCGACGCTCGCGCGCGTCGGCTGCAGCACCTGGCCCTCAAAGGCCATCGGCGATCTTGAGCACGATCTTGCGAATGGGGCCGTCGCCGGCGAGCGGGGCGTGTCCGTCTTCCGGGAAGAAGACCGCGAAACTACCAGGAGGAACTGGGATCCACAGAGTGGGTTGATCTCTGACGAAACCGATGTCGTTGGCGCTGTCGAATCCACCGTCCGGTGTTGTGCACAGGGCGCGGGGGCGCCAACCGATGATGTCGTGTCCCTGTAACGTCGCATGAATATCGATGTCGCGTTCGTGATATTCGAGGCGAGCACCGTGGACGTCTTTTCCGGCTGTTTCGATGACCACCGCCGTAAACGAGCCCCGATCGTGGGTGCCGATGGGAAGCTGAGCCGGCTCGGCGGAACTCAGAAAGGCGAAGGCGTCGGTGAAGGCCGGATGGATACCTGTGTAGCGGTCGCCTTGCGAGGTCAGATCGGTGATCATGACGAGGTTGCCTGCGACGTCGCGACCGGCCGGGATCCGTTGGCAATGGTGATGGCGGCCGCGGATCTGGCGGTGACCTCCTCCCACCTCCCCTGGACGAGGAGCGCGGGGTCGACCATCCAACTGCCGCTGACGGCAGGGACGGCGGGGATGGCCAGGTAGTCGGCCATGTTGACGGCGTTCACTCCGCCGGAGGGCATGAAGGACATGGTGGTGAAGGGCGCGGTGAGGGCCCGGATCGCGGCCGGGCCGCCGAGCAGACCGGCCGGGAAGAACTTCACTTCGGTCAGTCCGAGGCCGACGGCCGTCATCAGTTCGGAGGATGTCGCGACACCGGGTAGGGCGGGGACCCCTCGATTCTTGGAGCGGGTGAGGACGTCCAGCGACAGGCCGGGGCTGACCACGAATTGCGCGCCGGCGTCGACGACCTGGTCGACGTGGTCGGCGATGAGCACCGATCCGGCGCCGACATGAAGCTCGGGAAGCTTCTTGGCCAGGGCCTCGATGGCGTGGATACCGGCATCGGTCCGCAGGGTGATCTCGGCGACGGTGATGCCGCCGGCCAGCAGCGCCTCACCGAGGGGTACCGCGTGGGCGACGTCGTGGATGACGACGACGGGCACGATGGGACATCTGTGCAGTAGCGATTGTTCGCTCATCAGGTCTCTTTTCAGCGAGTATCGGTCGAGTTCCGCGGGCGCTCAGGCTGGTGCCGGGCTCGCCCAAGTGGTGGAATGTGCGCTCACCGGAGGACATCGCCGGCGAGGATCGGGTTGCTCAGTTCGTCCCTGGTGGGCAACCCTTCCCAGTCGCCGGGTGCCTGGCAGACGGCGCCGCCCAGGGTGTTGCCCATCCGCAGGCAGTCGATGATCGGTGCGCCGGTCACCAGTTCGCTGAGGTAGCCGGCGACGAAGGCGTCGCCGGCTCCGACGGCGTCGACGACGGTGATTCTTGCGGCGGGGGCATGGTGCACGTCGGTCCGCGGCCAGGCCGAGCGCGCCAAGGGCGCCGAGTTTGACGACAACGGTGTCCGGGCCGAGCTTGGCCAGGCCCCGGGCGAAGTTTTCGCCGTCCTCGACAGTTGCCACGCCGGTCTGTGGTTCCCAACCGAGGATCAGGGCGGCCTCCTCGGGTCCGGCGAAGATCAGGTCAACCGTCGCGGCGAGCCGGGACAGCACGGTTGCGGCCTGCTCGGGTGACCAGAGGGTAGCCCGGTAGTTGACGTCGAAGGACACGAGAGTGTCTGACCGGTGGGCGATCTCGATGGCATGCTCGACCGCTCTCAGTGGTCCTGGTCCGAGCGCCGGGGTGATGCCGGTGAGGTGCAGCACGTCGGCGTCCGCGATGGCGGTGTCGTCGATGTCGGCGGGCGAGAGCCTGGACGCCGCGCTGCCGGCGCGGTAGTAGCGAACCCGCCAGGGCCGCCCGCCGCGGTGTTCCTTGACCATCATGCCGGTCGGTGCCGCGCTGTCCTGCCCGGCGATGACCCGGACACCCTCGCCGCGGATTTCCCGGGTGACCAGGGCGCCGAAGGCGTCGTCACCGACCCGGCTGATCCAGGTCGCTGGGACACCGAGCCGCGCCAACCCGATGGCGACGTTGGATTCCGCGCCGCCGATCCCGACCGGTAGGCACGTCCCGCTGCGGAGTTGACGGCCGCTGGGTGCGGTCAGCAGGGCCATGGTTTCCCCGACGGTCACCACTGATCCAGCCGTTCGGCTCCGGGTGGTGAAGGTGCTGGTCATGGTGATCACCGCGGTTTCTCGGTTGTGGGCACGAATGAGTCGGGGGAGCCGCCCGGCTCCCGGCTGAGTCCTCAGCCGGGAGGCGTCAGCGCTACTTCGTCGAGTGCTGGTCGGCCGCGAGTTCCAGGGACTGCGGGTCGGCCGCGATCTCGAGGGAGGATTCCGCAATCTTGTGGGTGCGGAGTTCCTCGGCGTCGGTGAGACCGGGTCGGGCTTCGCCCTTGACGGCGTCGGTGAGGATCTGCAGGTCGCGGTTGACGGTCTCGGGGACGGTGCGGGCGACCAGGAAGCTGACGACCATGGTGAGCACCATGTAGGCGGCGACCGGGATCCAGGAGTTGAAGAACCAGGCCATCAGGCCGGTCGCGACGAGTGGTGCGATGCCGCCGCCGATGATGGAGGAGAACTCGCGGCCCAGGGTGACGCCGGCGTAGCGGTAGCGGGCGCCGAACATTTCCGGGAAGAAGCTCATCGTCACCGCGGTGATGCCCTGCGCGGCGGTGATGAAGCCGAGCGCCATCACCACGATGATCCAGAAGTGGGAGCCGGTGTTCAGCGCCATGAACGCCGGGAACGGGATCACGATGGCGCAACCGGCGAGGATCGAGGAACATCCGGCGGCGGCCGATCCGGTCGGACAGCAGGCCCATGACATAGGCGGCGACCGCACCGAACAGCGCGCCGTAGAGCAGCACGTTGGGCACGAACGTCTTGTCCACGCCGACGAAGGTGATCAGGTAGGAGGCCATGAAGACCTGGTAGGTGTAGGACTGCGTGCTGATGCCCCAGTTCATGAAGATGACCTTGAGCACGTTCTTGGTGCCGTACTTGGCGACATCCTTGAGCGGGGCGGCGTTCTCGACGTCGACGGTCTTCTTGAGTTCCTCGAAAATGGGGCTTTCGGCCATCTTCATCCGGATGATCCAGGCGCCGATGGTGACGAAGATGCTGGCCCAGAAGATCGCTCGCCACCCCCAGGTCTGCACCGCCTCGGGCGGCAGCAGTTGCACCAGCACCCAGGCGAGGGCGCCGAGCACGGTGCCGAGGGCGGCGCCGATCATCACGAAGGACGCGAGCCGGCCGCGCCGGCCGATCTGTGCGGTCTCGGTGAGCAGGGTGGCGCCGCCGGCCTGCTCGGCGCCGGCGCCGAAGCCTTGCAGGAACCGCAGCGCGACGAGCAGTAGCGGTGCCCAGATGCCGATGGAATCGTAGGTGGGCAGGCAGCCGATCAGGAAGGTGGCCGCGCCCATCAGGAACAGGGTGGTGACGAGAACCCATTTGCGGCCGTACTTCTCGCCGAAGTGGGAGAAGAACAGGCCACCGAGGGGGCGGGCGAGGAACCCGATGGCGTAGGTGGCGAAGCTAGCGATCAGGCCGGCCACGGGGGAGATGTTCGGGAAGAAGACCTTGCTGAACACCAGCGCCGACGCGGTGCCGTAGATGACGAAGTCGTACTGCTCGAGCGCGGTGCCGACGAGGCCGGCCATGGCGGCGCGCCGGACGTTGGTCGGGTCGGCGTGCGCGACTTCATCGGATTTACCGATCCGGGGTGCTGTCTCGGTCATGACGGGTTCCTTTGGGCAGGGCTGCCGCGGGGTGCGGGCCGAGGGGATCGGGGACGACGGGATTGCCGACCTCGTGGTGGGCTGGAGCGGGACGTCAGGACTGCGGGGTGACGACGACCTTGAGGTGGCGGGGATCCTTGACCGGGGGCCTGCACGGCGTCGGCGGCCTGGTCCAGGCCGAAGCGTCCGGTGATGATGCGGTCGATGTTGACGGCTCCGGAGCTGACCAGCGCGATGGCCTTCGGAAAGGCGTGGGCGTAGCGGAACGCGGTGACCAGGTCGATCTCGTAGCGCTGCAGGAACGCCAGCGGCAGACCGTCGACGCTGGGCGCGGCCTGCCCGACCACGGTGACCCGGCCGTGTGGTTTCACGGTCCGGATGGTCGACCACAGCACCGCCGGGATGCCGGTGCATTCGATAACCCTGTCGTATCGGGGTGTCTCGCCCAACCCGGTGGACGCCGTGTTGATGGTGTGGGTGGCGCCGAGTTCGGCGGCGACGGCGAGTCGGTCGTCGTTGATGTCGGTGACGGTGACCTCGGTGGCACCCGCGGCCCGGGCGACCTGGCTGACCAACAGCCCGATCGGGCCGGCGCCGGTCACCAGAACGCTGTGGCCGAGGCGGATCTGCGCGCGTTGCACGGCCCAGACCGCGACGGCGAGCGGCTCGATCATCGATCCGGTGACCGTGTCGATGGAGTCCGGCAACGGGTGAACGGCCCGGCTCGGCGCGACCAGGTACTCGGTCATCGTGCCGTGCGTGGGTGGGGACCCGAAACACGTGCCGGTGGGACAGATGTTGTAATCACCGTTCCGGCAGGTGTCGCAGTTCCCGCAGCCGATGGCGGGTTCC
Source organism: uncultured Actinomycetota bacterium (assembly GCA_963695045.1). GTDB lineage: Bacteria > Actinomycetota > Actinomycetes > Mycobacteriales > Nakamurellaceae > Nakamurella. The sequence continues at coordinate 224,737 of CAVOFW010000006.1, read as the reverse complement.
ACGGCCACCCTGGTACCGACGGCGACGGTGCTGGCCGGTCCGGCGGCGACGACGACGCCGGCGGCCTCGTGGCCGAGCACGGTGGGCTGGCGCAGGATGTTCTGCCCGTTCCGGCCGGCGTCGTAGTAGTGCATGTCCGAGCCGCAGACCCCGACCGCGGCGACCTGAACCAGGACGTCATCATCGCGCAGAGTCGGGATTTCCAATTCGGTGGTGCGGAGGTCGCGGGCGCCGTGCAGCATCGCGGCCCGGGTATGCGTTGGCAGGGTCGTCGATGCTGGACTGGGCGGTGCGGCGGTCAGGGTCATGACGAAACTCCGTTGTCTCAAAGCGTTGATGGGGGTGAGCAATGCGGTCAGGCGGGAGCGGGCAGGGCGTCCTGCTGGGCGGCCTGGGCGGCTTCGGCGGCGGCGGCCGCCGGGCCGCGCCGGGTGAGGATGTCGCGGAATTCGGCGACCCGGGCGGTGAACTCCGGCGTGCCGGCGAGGTCCTGGCCGAGCAGGCCGCCGTCCAGCACGGCCTGCACAAATGCTGTGCTGCCTGGGTTTTCGCATTCCAGCGCGACGAGGCCGGCGCGGGCCGGGTCGCTCATCGCGGCGGCGTGCGGTCCGGGGTCAAAGCCGGCCGGCGGGGCCAGGCAGGTCAGGTAGGCGGCGAGGGTCAGGGCGAGATGGTGGGGCATCCGGCCGTGGTCCAGGTGCAGCAGGGCCGGTTCCGGGATGCGTTGGGCGAGTTTGACCGAGCCGTCGGAGCCGACCTGGTGGGTGCCGTGCCCCAGGGCGGAGTTCGACCAGCGGGTGAACAGCTGAGCGACGTAGTCGTCCAGGTCGACGTCGGCGGGCACGGTGATCGAGGGCAGGTAGTCGTCGAACAGGACCGGCCGGCGGCGTCGGCTGATGAAGGGTTGGGCGGTGGCGTCCGGGATGGTGGGCTGCCCGTCCAGGGCCCCGAGATAGGCGATCAGGGAATGGGTTCCGTTGAGCAGTCGGAGTTTGAGCAGCTCGTAGGGGTGCACGTCGTCGGTGAAGACGGCACCGCCGTGTTCCCAGCCGGGCCGGCCGGCGGCGAACCGGTCCTGCAGCACCCACATGGTGAAAGGTTCGGCCGGGACCGGGATCTGGTCGTGGACCCCGAGCTGCCGGGCGACGGCCTGCCGGTCGGCGTCGGTGGTGGTGGGCACGATCCGGTCGACCATGGTGTTGGGGAAGGTCACCGCGAGATCCAGGAACGGCAGCAGGTCGCCCTGCTCCGCGGCCGGCAGTGATTCGACGAATTCGCGGACCAGCCGTGCGGTGTGGGATCCGTTGTCGGACAGGTTGTCGCAACTGAGGATGGTGATCGGGCCGGCCGTGCGTGCCGGCCCGGCGCTGCAGGCCGCGGACGATCTGCCCGATGCTGGTGACCGGTGGGTTGCCGGCGGTGAGGTCGGCCTGCACGGCCGGGGAGTCCAGGTCGAGCCGGTGGGTGCGGGGGGAGTAGGTGTAGCCGTGTTCGGTGACGGTCAGGGTGACGATCGCCGTCGCCGGGGTTGCCGATGGCGTCGACCACGACGTTCGGGTCGTCGGCGGCGACGATGGCGCCGGTGTGCACGGCGGGGATGGTGACCGTGGAGCTGTGCGGCGAGATTTCCAGCACCCCGTACCGCAGGTCCTGCTGCGCGCATCGCTGCGGCGATGGCGCCGGATCGGCTGGCGACGCCGAGGATGCCCCACGGCCCGTCCTCGACGGCGAGCGCGGCGGCGGTGTACACGGCCTGGTGGGCGCGGTGGAAGTTGCCCAGGCCGAGGTGCACGATCCCGGTGGTCAGCGAACCCCGTTGGTGCATCAACGCTGTCGGCGGGGTGGTGGCGGTGGTCAGCGGTGGCAGGGTCATGGTGCTCACCAATCCGTCATCGAGCCGTCGAGCCGCCGGGCGACCGGCAGGTACGCGGGTTCGTACGGGTACTTGGCGGCGAGGGCCTCGTCGACCTCGACGCCGATCCCCGGTGCGTCGCCGGGGTGCAGGTACCCGTCGGCGAAGTTCCAGGAATGCTGGAAGACCTCGTGGACCAGGTCCGGGTAGCCCATGTATTCCTGGATGGCGAAGTTCGTGGTGGCCAGCCCGACGTGCGTGGATGCGCCCAGCGCGACGGGCGAGACGTCGGACGGTCCGTGTGGTGCCAGCCGGATCTGCCACGGTTCGGCCAGCGCGGCGATCCGGCGCAGCGGGCTGATCCCGCCGGCGTGCGAGACGGCGGCGCGGACGAAGTCGATGAGTTGTTCGGTGATCAGGGTCTGGAATTCCCACACCGTGTTGAAGACCTCACCGATGGCCAGCGGCACGGTGGTGTGAGACCTGATGTAGCGCAACACTTCCTGATTCTCGGCCGGGGTGACGTCCTCGAGCCAGAAGAGGTCAACCGGTTCCAGAGACTTGCCCAGCCGGGCCGCCTGATTGGGGTTGAGCCGGTGATGGGCGTCGTGCAGAAGTTTCAACTCCGGTCCGACGTGTTCCCGGGCGGCGGCCAATGCTTTCGGTGCGTACCGCAGGTAGGCGTCGGTGTCCCAGACCTCCTCGATCGGCGCCGCGCCCCGGCCGGCCGGCTCGTAGCCCTTGCCGCCACCCTTGGTGACGCCGTACACGGTGTCCAACCCGGGGACCCCGGTCTGCGCGCGGAGGGCCTGAAAGCCCAAGGCCCTTTTCTCGTCGAGAGAGTCGAGCAGTTCCGGGATGTCCCAGCCGGTGGCGTGGGTGTAGCTGAGGATGCGGTCCCGGACCGCGCCGCCGAGCAACTGATAGACGGGTTGTCCGGTGACCTTGCCCTTGATGTCCCACAGGGCGACGTCGACCGCGCCGATCGCGGCCATGGTGACGGGCCGCGGCGCCAGTACACCCCGCGGTACAGGTACTGCCAGGTGTCCTCGATCCGGGCCGGGTCCCGGCCGATCAGCAGCGGCGCGACGTGATCCTTGAGGTAACTGGCGACGGACAGTTCACGGCCGTTGAGAGTGGCGTCGCCCCAGCCGATCACGCCGTCCGCGGTGGTGATCTTCAGGGTGACGAAGTTGCGGCCGGGGCTGGTGACGATGACGTCGGCGGCGATGATCTTGTCGTTCGTCATCGGGCCACCGCCACGACGCTCTGGAGCGGCTCGCCGGCGGCGAGCCGGTTGATGTTCGCGACGACATCGGCGGTGCGACCGTCGAACGTCTGCCGGGTCAGGCCCGAGGAATGTGGGGTCATCAGGATGTTGTCCAATTCGTGGAAGGGAAGGGCGGATGGGGCGCCGATGTTCCCCGAGGCCGGGTAGTCGTACCAGACGTCGATGACGGCGCCGCCGATCGTCTTGTTGACCAAGGCCGTGTACAGCGCCTGCTCGTCGACCAGGGGTCCGCGGCCGACGTTCACCAGCACCGCTGATCGGCGCATCCTGGCGAATTCGGACGCTCCGATCAGGCCGGTGGTCTCCGGGGTCAGCGGCGCGCAGACCACGACCACGTCGGCGATCTCCAGCAATTTCCCGATGTCGTCGACGGTCCCGGCCCAGTCCAGTCCCTTTGCGGCGGCGTCGACGTTCCCGCTGCGGGTCACGCTCACCCCGCGAGCCCGGAACGCCTTGAACAGCTCCCAGGTGCGGGCCCCGATGTGACCGAACCCGACGAATCCGATCGTGGCGCCGGCCAGGCCGCTCACCCAGGGTTCGGCACGGTTGTGGGCGGGTGATGCCCACTCGCCGCGGCGGAGCGCGGCGTCCTGCCGGAGGATCCCGCGGCGCAGCAACACCGTCGCGGCCACCACGTACTCGGCGATGGAATCCTCGTGGTGAAAGGTGTTGGCCACCTGCGTGCCCGGCGGCAGCGCGTCGACGTCGATCTTGTCGGTACCGGCGCCGGCGACCTGGACCAGCCGCAATGTCTTTCCGGCACTTGCCATGTCGGTGGTGAACCGAGGTCCGACGAGGACATCGGCGTCGATCAGCGCGGCAGCAATGGCGGCGTCATCGGTGGGGTCGGGCCAGGCGACGATGCTGCCGACGGGCAGGGCAGTCTCCAGATCGTCTCGCCAGGAGGAGAGGTTGGCATCTGTGACGACGATCTTCATGACAGCTCCTGCTGGTGTCGATGCGAATGGGCGGTGAGCAGGGCCGGTCGGCCCGAGAGCGCACGCACGGTGACCCTGTGGGCCCGGGCGATGGGGACTAGGGTCCACCCGCCGCAGGGAGGGTTGGAGCGAGATGCTTGCGCAAATGCGGGTCCCTTGCGCAAGACGAGGGAATTCGCCGATGAGGGCGACAGGGTGTCCAGACGGACGCGAACAGCGCATCCCTAGCGTGTTTACCGATGTCAGGAAGCCTGCTAGCCACCGAACCTCCAAGCCCGAGCGCGTCGCACCTTTGCGGCGTTGATGGAACTATGACAACCTTGCGCAACCTTGTCAAGAGTTGTCAGCGATCGAATTGCTGCGGATCGATGCCGACCACCTCCAGGCACAACGTGCGACTGATCGAACGGCACCTGAGCTGGGGGTTTGGCGGGTTCGGGCGTGCGCACTGCAAGAATTGACAACCTTGCGCAATCCAGCCAGAATCGGTGCGTGCGGGGCGGCGTGATGACGCCTCGACCGCATTGGGAGGTCTTGCATGGCTGCGACGCTGACCGACGTTGCCAAACGGGCAGGTGTTGCCCTGTCGACTGCTTCCCGGGCCTACAGCGACCCGGAGCGGGTTGGTCCGGAAACCTTGCGCAAGGTGCTCGCGGTGGCGCAGGAGCTGGGTTATCAACCCCCGGTGGCGCGCGTGACGGAGTCGCTCGCGGACGATGGAACCACCACCGTCGCCGTGATCGTGCCGGACATCGCGAACCCGGTGTTCGCCGCATTTGTGAAGGCCGCGCAGGGTCAGGGCTGGTACCGGCGGCAGACCGTCGTCCTCGCGGACACCGACCTGAATCCGGAGCGCGAACGGGAGGTCATCACCCACCTTCGGGAACGCGTCGACGGCATGGTGGTCTGTTCACCCCGGTTGGCAGCGGATCAAATTCTGGCGTTGTGCTCCCGGATCCCCGTGGTTCTGGTCAACCGGGAGGCCAGCGGCACGGATTGCGTTGTCGCCGACGCCAACGACGGCCTGCGCCAGACGATCGACTATCTGGCAGCACTCGGACATCGACGGATCGCCTATGTGCAGGGTTCGAACCTTTCCTGGTCCAATCAGCACAGGGTCGGGCTGGTTCGCAGCCTGACCACCGAAGCCGGGTTGGATCTGCAGGTCCTGGGCTGGCAGGCAGAGACCGTCGCCGGTGGCACAGCAGCTGCGGCCAGTGTGGTCGCGACCGGAGCGTCCGCGGTGATCACCCATAACGACCTCATGGCGCTGGGGGTGGTCGCCGGCGCGCGAGGACTGGGTGTCCGAGTCCCGGACGATCTCAGTGTTGTCGGGATTGACGACATTCCGCTCGCGGCCATCACCCACCCGACCCTGACCACCGTTGCGGTCCCGATGGCCCGCGCCGGTGCGCTGAGCCTGGAGCTACTCGAACGACGACTGGCCGGCGACCGGCAAACCCCACGGGCGGTCCGCCTGCCCACCCAGCTGGTGGTGCGCGAATCCACGGGACCCGCCGCAGCGCAACCAGTGTCCGCTGCACAGCAACCGGCCTGAACTCGACATCACCGATGACGCCAGCTGGCCGGGGTGGGTGCTGTCAGCATGCTCGATCGAGTCACGACGACGTCGGGTGGTGTGCCGCGCAGTCCGCCGCCCGGTTTTGCATCGTCGTGCGCTCCACCCCGTTGCGGGTCTGCGCGGCCGCGCGCAGGAAGTGCTCGCGGGCCCGCTCGTGCTCGCCGGAGCGGCACAGCAGGTCACCGGTGACGGCCGACAACAAGTGGTAATCGCGCATGCCGGGGACGTCGAACAGCGGCAGCACGATCTCCAGGCCGGCCCGCGGGCCGAAGGCCTGCGCGGTGGCGACCCCGCGGTTCAGCTCCACCACCGGCGACGGGCTGATCCGGGCCAGCCCGTCGTAGAGCGCGGTGATCCGTTCCCAGTCGGTGTCCTCGGCCGCCGCCGCCCTGGCGTGGCACGCGGCGATCTCCGCTTGCAGGGCATACGGACCGACGGTGCCGCCGAGCCGCTCGATCACGTCGATGATCGCCAGGCCGCGCTGAATCAGCAGCCGGTCCCAGCGGGTGCGGTCCTGGTCGAGCAGCAGTATTGGCGTGCCGTCCGGTCCGCGTGCGCGCCCGCAACCGCGAGGCCTGCAGCTCCATCAGCGCAAGCAGGCCAAGGGTTTCGGTGTCGGCGGGCGTCAGCGCGGCCAGCATCCGGCCCAGCCGGAGCGCCTCGGCGCACAGGTCGGCGCGGAACCACTGGTCGCCGCTGGTGGCCGAGTGACCCTCGTTGAAGACCAGGTAGATGACCTCGCGGACGGCGTCGAGGCGCGCCGACCGCTCCGCCGCCGCGGGCAGCTCGAACCGCACCTTCGCCGCGGCGAGGGTGCGCTTGGCCCGCACGACGCGCTGGGCGATCGTCGGCGCCGGGGTGAGGAACGCCCGGGCGACGTCGTCGGTGCTCAGGCCGCAGACGAGCTTGAGAGTGAGGGCGGAGCGGGCGTCGGGCGACAGGATCGGGTGGCAGGCCATGAAGATCAACCCGAGCAGGTCGTCCGCCAGCTCACCGTCGACGATCTCGTCGATGTCGTGCTCCCGCGCTCGCGGCTGCGCGGCGGCGACCAGGTGGTACTTGCCGCGCCCCGTGTCCCGGCGACGGATCCGGTCGACGGCCAGGAACCGCGCCGTGGTGGTCAGCCAGGCCGCCGGGTTGTCGGGAACCCCGTCCTGCCGCCACTTCTCGATGGCCGCGACGAAGACGTCCTGGGCGAGCTCCTCGGCGGTGTCAAGGTCGCCGACCTGACGCATCAGCCGGGCGATCACCCGGGGGGACTCGACGCGCCACAGCGCCGCCAGCCGTTGGTCGAGCCCGTCCTGCGACCCTGGCGGGGGAAGGGCTCGGGGTGGTCGGTCACGGCCGTGTTCTGTTCGGAGGCAGTGCTTTTTCCGGCACGGCGGGTTTATCAGGCACTGTGGCGGTCGGGTTACTGCCTGGGGTCCTGCTGGAGGTCCTCGAACTCCATGACCCGTCGCACGTCCACCCGCTCGCTACCGACCAGCAGCGCGAACCTGCGCGCGTGCTCGACGGCCTCGGCGAGCGAGTCCACCTCGAGGATCGCGAAGCCGGCGATCAGCTCCTTGGCCTCGGCGAACGGGCCGTCGATCACCCGCACGGTGCCGTTGTCGACCTCGACCCGGGCGCCGGCCGAACTCGGCGCGACACCCTCGCCGGTCAGCAGGACTCCGGACATCGCCGCCTCCTGCATGTACTTCCCGATGGCGGCCTGCTCCTCGGGCGAGGGCAGCACTCCGTCCTCCATGTCCTGCGTTTCGTAGTGCATCACCATGTAGCGCATTGTTCGTCTCCTCGTCAGGGGTGCTGGGGCCATTCTGGCGGTGCGGTCAGTTGCCCGCGCTCTGGTTGGCGTCGAGACTGTCCGCGCCGGCGTAGACCAGGTGCAGCACGCCGGTGGTGAAGGTGGTCGACGACACCAGCTTCAGCGGCACGGTCGCACCGTCGGCGAACAGCTTCTTGCCGTGTCCGACGACGATCGGGTGCACGAAAAGGTGCAACTCGTCGACCAATCCCTGCTCCAGCAGCCAGCGCACCAGCGTGGCGCTGCCCGTCGTGCCGAGGCGGGTGTCGGCCTTCAGCTTGGTCAACTCGGCGACCACGTCGCCGTTGATCACCGACGAGTTCTCCCAGGACGCCGTGGTCAGCGTGGTCGACACGACGTACTTGCGGCCGCCGTTGATGACACCCGGTCATCGGGTCGCTCGGGTCGGCGTTCGGCCAGTAGCCGGCGAACTCGTCGTAGGTCTGCCGGCCGAACAGGGTGGCGTCGCTGCCGCTCATCAGCTCGCCGACCGCGGCGCCCATCTGGTCGTTGAAGTAGGGAAAGTGCCAGGTCTCCGGCGATTCGATGACGCCGTCGAGCGAGATGAAGAGGCCGGAGGAGATGAATCCCATGACGAAACTCCTTGGTTGGTCGGGCGGGTGCCCGTCGCGGTTGCTGTCACCCGGTATGCCGAACGACGATGGGGTGGATCGACATGACGGCGACAACTCGCTGAAGTTTTTTTCGGCCATGATTGTCGACGGGGCCTCTCCTCCGCCCATCGACCGCCCATGGTCCAGCGGTGGCGGGCGCATCCTCGACCCGAGCCCCGGAAGGGACGGCCGCAGCCATGAAGCTGACGCTCGACCTGCACGACATCTACAACCGCGGCGGTGACATCGATCGAGCCTTGAACGCGGTCATCCAGGAGGCGGTCACCAAGCGGGCGCCGCTCGTCGAGATCATCCCAGGGAAGGGCTCCGGCGCTCTCAAGAAGCATGTGCTGCGGTTTCTGGATCAGAAGGAGATCAAGCCCCTGTACCACCGGGTGGAGAAGGACTCGAAGAACTTCGGTCGCATTTTCGTGCATTTCCGATGGAAGTAGCCACCGGACCGCCGCCACCCGTCTGACTCTGGTGACGACCCGGGCTCAGTCGAGAGATCAAGTCGGGGCGCCGTTTCGGGTCAGCGCGCGAGGTAGCCGCCGTCGACGGGGTAGTACGCGCCGGTCACGAACGATGCGGCGTCGCTGGCCAACCAGGCGACCAGATCTGCGACCTCTTCCGCGCGTCCGAGGCGGCCAAGCGCATGCTGCGAGGAAAGGAACTGCAGGGCGGCCGGGTCCAGGCTTCGCTCCACCAGTGGCGTGAGGATGAATCCGGGCGCGACCGCGTTGACCCGGATGTTCTCGGCTGCGTGCTCCCACGCGGCGCTCTGGGTCAGACCGACAACCCCGTGCTTGGCCGCCGCGTAGGCGCTCGAATTCGGGAAGCCCACCTGCCCCAGGATTGACGCCATGTTGATCACCGAGCCACCGCCCGACTCGCGCATCGCCCTGATCGCCGCCCGCTGCGTGTAGAAGACGCCGTCGAGGTTGACGTTGATCACCTGACGCCAGCCCTGCGTGCTGTAGTCCCCGGACGGCTTCAGCTCACCGCCGATTCCGGCGTTGGCGACCGCGATGTCCAGCCGCCCGTGTGTCTGGACGACCGCCGCCATGGCCGCGTCGACCGCATCGGGGTCGCTCACATCGACGATTGCGACCGACGTGCTGCCCCCGTAGTCCCGCAATTCCGATTCGGCGGCCTGCAGACTCTGCGCGTCCAGGTCCCACAGCGCAACCGCGGCACCTGATCTCGCCAGCGCATGCGCACAGGCCTTGCCGATCCCCGAGGCCGCGCCGGTGACGACGGCGACCTTGCCGTCGAGCTCGTAGTCGATCATTTCCCAGATCCTCACAGGTTTCGTCGACGATTCGAGGATCGACTGTAACGCAGCCGAAACGGCCGGAGCAGGCGGTCAACCGTTACTTCACGGGCGCAGTGGGGGCTCGCTGCCTACGAGTCCGTCACCAGCTCCACCAGCGCCGGAAACCGTGCGGCCAGCGCGCGGTCGAGGGTGGCCAGGATGCCGTCGTTCGACCCGGCCAGGCTTGCGAGGTACGAATCGGTCACCTGGCGGTGCCCGGTCACATCGTCGAGGTCGGCATCACGGTAGGACAGCGAGTCGGTCCAGAACGTGCATCGAGGTGTGCGTGCACGAGACGAAGTAGCTCGGTGGCCGCCCGCGCCGTCTCGCCGAGCCGGACCAGGAATCGGACAAGCGAGCCCTCGACGATCGGGCACAGGGCGAAACGCTGCCCGCGGCTCGCCCACACCGAGACGACCTCGTGATGCTCGTGGTCCGCGACGGTGAGCGCGATGAGGACGTTCGCGTCGAGCAGGTACGTCCTCATTCGTCGTCGAGGGCTGCGGCCACGTCCTCGGAGGTGATGCGCCGTCCCACCTGCACGACGGGGAACCCGGATCGTTCGTCGACGCTCACGGTCAACGGGTTCGTTCAGCTGATTCAGCCCTCGTGCGGTCAGCTCGGCGAGCGTCGCGGACAGGGATTGTCCCCGCGCCCGGGCGAGCGCCGACACCCGACGGTGAAGTGCCGGCGGGAGATCCACGGTGGTGCGCATGACTGCATCATACGGTGCATCACGCGTGATGCAGGCAGTCCCGACTGCCGCGGAGCCGGGCGGGTGGGTCAGCTCGTCGGGCCTACCAGTGTGCGCAGCGTCCTCCCGGCCAGTTCCACGATCCCGGGCTCGTGCCCGTTGGCGATCATGTTGACGATCAGGCCGTCGACCCCGCTGTCCAGAACGCGCTCCTGCAGGCCGGCCGCGACGTCGTCCGGGGTGCCGACGAACGTCCTGGATTCCACCGATCTGCGCCGGTCGGGGTCCAGCGCGTCCAGGTCGACTCCGTTGCGCCGGAGGTGCTCGCGCCGGGCCGCGCGCGCCTTGTCGCCGTCTTCGTCGACGACAACGGTTGCCAGGAAGGTGGTTTCGATCTCAGTCCGGTCCCGGCCGACCTCGGCGCAGCGCTCGGCCAAGGCGTCCAACTTGCGCGGCAGGTCGGCGGGCTCGCAAATGATGTTCAGGTGCTGCGCATACCGGGCGGCCAGCGCGAAGGTCTTGCGTTCGCCGCCGCCACCCAGCAAGACCGGCACGTCGTCGCGCAGCCGGGGCTCGTTCATGGCGGTCTCGGTGTGGTACCACCGGCCGTCGACGCTGGGCCGCTCACCGCGCAGCATCGGCACCACGATCGACAGCGACTCGGCCAGCCTGGCCAGCCGGTCGCCGACCGTGCCGAACTCGAAACCCAGTTGACGGTGCTCGATCTCGTACCAACCGGCGCCGATCCCGAGCACCGCCCGGCCGCCGCTGACCACGTCCAGCGTGGTCACCGTCTTGGCCAGCAGGGTCGGGTTGCGATAGGTGTTGCCGGTGACCATCGCCGACAGCTGGATGCGGTCGGTGACGCCGGACAGCGCCGAGAGCGCCGTGTAGCACTCCAACATCGGCTGATCCGGTGTGCCGATGCCGGGCAGCTGATAGAAGTGGTCCATCACGAAGACCGCATCGAATCCGGCGGCCTCCGCCTCCTTGGCCTGCGCCACGACGGTGGGGAACAGCTGGGCGGTCGGGGTGCCGTAGGAGTAGTTGGGGATCTGATAACCAAGTCGGATGCTCACCCGCCCACCTTAGCCTCGCGAACGAAGTCGCCGGTGGGCGGCAAGCAAACGGTCAGGTCAGCTGATACAGCGCACGGGCCTCCGCATGAGTGGCGATCGGCCTGCCCACCTCCCGGGCGATCTCCTGGGCCTGCTGCAGCAGTTCGAGGTTGGTTGGGTTGCGGGCCGGGTCGTAGAACAGCTCCAGCCCCGTCTTGATGTGGCCGCCCAGTTCGATGGCCCGGCGCAGGATCCCGGTGTCGTCGAGCGCGCCCTGCCCCCAGATCGAGATGTACCAGGGGTGCTTGACCTTCGCCTCCTCGATCATCCACAGGTAGTAGTACAGGCTCTCCAGACTCGGCTTCATCCCATTGGTGCCAATGGGTTTCATGGCGGTCAGGCCGTAGTCGCCGATCAAGTAGAAGTCCCACATCGAACCGGGGGTGGACATGCCGGCGTTGACGTAATACATCGCATGCCGCAAATGGCCGGGCTCGTAGACGCCATAGACCAATGGAGCTGAGATTCATCGGTCCGGCCGGGGTCGCAACAGCTATCCGGCCGAGGCGGCCGCGGAATTGCTGGCCAGGCCGGAAGGCCTGGTGTGGCTGGACATTCCCACCTGGGACGAGCAGGCAGAACACCTGCTGCGCGAAGTTTTCGGCTTCCATCCGATGGCGATCAGGGACTGCGCGCAGCGCAACCAGGTGCCGAAGGTCCATGTCTATCCCGATCACGTTTTCCTGGTGCTGCACGCACCGCACGCCGGCGCGGCAGGTCACGTTCACTCCGTCGAGCTGGACCAGTTCGTCGGTGAGCGGTTCCTGGTCACGGTGCACGGCCCGCTGAGCGCTGCGGCCGACCCGGCCGCCGCACGGCTCGAGGTCGACGCGGTGGCCAAACGGCTCGCCTCCGGCAAGCTGCGTCCTCGACAGGCCTACGAAATCTCCTACGCGCTGGTCTCGGCCGTGGCCGGGCGACTCCGCGGGTTCATCGCCCGGCTCACCGCCGAAATGTGGAATCTCGAATACCGCTTCCAGGCGGTCGTGAAGGCAGGACCCGCCGGCCATCTCCGGGAGCCCGAACTCTTCCTGGACGAGCTGTTCGCCGCCCGCCACGGCTTCATGGTGGCCCGGACGCAGGCGGCGATGTCACGTGAAGTGTTCGCCCGCATGTACAAGATCAAGGCATTCGGCCGGGGTCGCGGGCAGAAACGGATCGGCGACGCCGTCGACCAATTCGACCACCTTCGTGCCATGGCCGACGGCGAGAAGGAGAACCTGCAGGGAACCATCGAGTTCTACCAGGCGCGCACCAACACGAAGGTCACGGTCGCGGCGGAACGACTCGCGGTGATCGCCGCCATCACCCTGCCCGTCACCGCAGTGTCGTCCATTCTCGGCATGAACGTCATCGTCAACGACCAAACCCAGCCCGTCGAACTCGCGATCGCCGTGCTCGCCATGGTCGTCATGTCGGCGGTCCTGCTGGTCTGGGCGAAACGACGGGGCTGGTGGTGACGGCTGCCGCGTCTTCGAGTGAACCTGGCAACCACCGCCGACAGGTCACTCCGATGCGATCAGCTCACCTGGAGACGGTGACGTGCCGGACACCCGGTACGGCCTCGACGGCCGCCTGCACCGCCTCGTGATCGGAACGATCGATGGCGTCGTCGAGAATGGTGGCATCGCCGTCGGTGACGGTGACCGACCAGCGGTCTGGATTACCGAAACCCCGCAGGCTGCGGCGGACGTCGAGTGCGAGTTGGGCATCGCCGCGCGCCAGGAAGCGCAAGATGTCGCTGCGGGAGATGACCCCGACGAGCCTGGTCCCGTCGACAACGGGAATGCTCCGCCGGTGACCTGACGGTCATCGTGTCGGCGATTGTCTCCAGGCTGGCGGTTTGATCGACGAAGGCCGGGGGACTGGTCATGACCTCGCCAACCGTCTCCGCGGGGAGATCCCGGGCCGCGTCCGCGTCGCCACCCGGGGCAGCCCCGGGAGTCGCGAAGCGGTCTTTGATCAGGTCGGCCTCGCTGACCACGCCAACCAGAGTCCCGACGTGATCGATCACCGGCAGCGCGCTGAACCCACGTTCGGACAGGATATTCGCTGCCCGGTGCACCGATGTTCGGGCGGTCACCGAGACTGCCGGCGTGCTCATGATCTCGACTGCCTTCATGACGGTCCTCCATTGGACGGGTTCTCTTCAGGCGAAGATGGAAACGACTGGTGCGCACAACGCGGAGGACGTCCCGCGTTGCCGATGCGCTTTTCTCATGAGCGCCCTATGGCCAAGACTGGCCGATCCATCGAGCTGGAACCAGGGCCATTGGTCCCGTCTGAAGCGCCGACGCGGCCGCAGCGCCGAAGACCGCCGCATCGTCACCTCCCTGCTGCAGGTCGGCGCCCGTTTTTCTGCGGTGATCGGGACCTATGGCCCTGACCGTGCAGGCCGGGACCGGGCCATCTTTGGCGGTGAGTCCGCGGTGCGGCGGTTGATCTTGGCCCGACTGTGGGCCTTCTCGACTGTGCGCTGCCGCGGGAATGTGCGAGCCCGAACCGGGTTCACCAGGGCAGAGGAGCTCAGGAAATGACGCAGTATGTTTTTGACTTCACCGAGGGCAACAAGGACCAAAAAGAACTCCTGGGCGGCAAAGGCGCAAACCTCGCGGAAATGACCCGACTGGGCCTGCCGGTGCCCCCTGGATTCACCATCAGCACCGAGGCCTGCCGTGAATACCTGGCCCTGGGCAACGAGCCCGGCGAATTGCATGTTCAGGTGACCATGGCGCTGCGCCACCTCGAGGACACCGTCGGCCGCCAACTCGGCGGCCGGCGCGACCCGCTGCTGGTGAGTGTGCGCTCCGGGGCGAAGTTCTCGATGCCCGGCATGATGGAGACGGTGCTGAACATCGGCCTCAACGACGCCAGCGTGGTTGGCCTGGCCGAGGAGAGCGGTGACGAGCGATTCGCCTGGGATTCCTACCGGCGGCTCCTGCAGATGTACGGCAAGACCGTGCTGGACATTCCCGGTGATGCGTTCGCCGACGCCCTGGACAAGGCCAAGGCCGCGCAGGGCGTGATCAGCGACGTCGACCTGAACGTGGACGGGTTGAAGGCACTGGTCGACGTGTTCAAGGCAGAGATCAGGGAGCATTCCGGAGCGGATTTCCCGCAGGACCCGCGTGAGCAATTGGACAAGTCGGTGCTGGCGGTCTTCGATTCCTGGAACACCGACCGGGCCCGGCTGTACCGGCGCCGGGAGCGAATTCCGCAGAATCTTGGCACCGCGGTGAACATCTGCACCATGGTTTTCGGCAATCTGGGCGAGACCAGCGGTACCGGTGTGGCTTTCACCCGTGACCCGGCCACCGGCGCGCCCGGTTCCTACGGTGACTACCTGGAGAACGCCCAGGGCGAGGACGTGGTCGCCGGCATCCGGAACACGCTGAGCCTGGACGATCTGGCCCGGCTCGACCCGGATTCCCACCGCGGCCTGATGAAGGCCATGCGTCAGCTGGAAACCCACTACCGCGACCTGTGTGACGTGGAATTCACCGTCGAACGCGGCAAGTTGTGGATGCTGCAGACCCGGGTCGGCAAGCGCACCCCGGCCGCCGCCTTCCGGATCGCCAGCCAGTTGGTGGACGAGCATCTGATCAGCATGGACGAGGCGCTGCAACGGGTGACCGGCGCGCAATTGGCGCTGCTGATGTTCCCGCAGTTCGATCGGTCCGCCGTTCGCACGCTGCTGACCCAGGGCATGGCCGCATCCCCGGGCGCGGCTGTCGGCCGGGTGGTCTTCGACTCCGCCGCCGCCGTCGAGTGGGCGGCCCGCGGCGAGCAGGTGCTGCTGGTGCGCAAGGAAACCAATCCCGACGATCTCGGCGGGATGATCGCCGCCAACGGCATTCTCACCGCGCGTGGCGGGAAGACCTCGCACGCGGCGGTGGTCGCCCGCGGCATGGGCAAGACCTGCGTGTGCGGCGCCGAGGAGTTGGACATCGATGTGCTGGCCAAGACCATCAAGGTTGGCCCGATCACCATCAACGAGGGCGACCAGATGAGCATCGACGGGTCGACCGGCGAGATCTATCTGGGCTCGATGCCCGTCGTTGCGTCCCCGGTGGAGACCTACATCCAGGACGGCATGAGCGCGCTGGTCGGCGCGGATGACGCCACGGCCGCGCTGGTCAAGGCTGTCGACCGGGTGCTGACGCACGCCGATCAGCGCCGCCGGCTCGGGGTGCGGGCGAACGCCGACACACCGGAGGACGCCACCAGGGCCCGCAAGCTCGGCGCGCAGGGAATCGGTCTGTGCCGCACCGAGCACATGTTCCTCGGTACCCGCCGGACGCTGATCGAACGACTTGATCCTGGCGAACTCCCGCAGCGAGCGCGACGAGGCACTGGGCGCGCTGTTGCCGTTGCAGCGCAAGGACTTCATCGAAATGCTGGACACCATGGACGGGCTGCCGGTGACCATCAGGCTGCTCGACCCGCCGCTGCACGAGTTCCTGCCGAACCTGACCGAGCTGTCGGTGAAGGTGGCGCTGGAGAACGATCACGGCGACGTGGGTCCGGACGTCGACATCGACCACCGGCTGCTGATCGCGGTGGAGCGGTTGCACGAGCAGAACCCGATGCTGGGCCTGCGCGGCGTACGGCTCGGTCTGCTGACCCCGGGGCTGACCGCCCTGCAGATCAGGGCCATCACCGAGGCCGCGATCGTGCAGATCAAGGCCGGCAAGGACCCGCGGGTGGAGATCATGGTGCCGCTGGTCGGGTCGGTCCGGGAGCTGGACATCGTCCGGGCCGAGGCCGAGGCGCTGATCGAGAAGCTCGCCACCGAAGCGGGTGTCACGCTGACCATCCCGATCGGCACGATGATCGAACTGCCGCGGGCGGCACTGACCGCCGGCCGGATCGCCGAGAGCGCCGACTTCTTCTCCTTCGGCACCAACGATCTCACTCAGACGACGTGGGGATTCTCCCGTGACGACGTCGAGGCCGAGATGTTCGTGGAGTACATGGACAAGGGCATCTTCGCCGTGTCGCCGTTCGAGACGATCGACGCGCATGGCGTCGGCCGGCTGGTGCAGATCGCCGTCGCCGAGGGCCGGGCCACGAAACCGGCGATCAAGCTGGGTGTCTGCGGTGAACACGGCGGTGACCCGGAGTCGATCCACTTCTTCCACGACTCCGGGCTGGACTACGTGTCCTGCTCGCCCTTCCGGGTTCCGGTAGCGCGGCTGGAGGCCGGTCGGGCGGCGGTGATCTCGCAGGTGAGCTGACCTGGCGACTGCCGGTCGGCGTTGCGTTCCGTTCTGGATGCCTGCGGGACGATCAGCGGTTCACCGTCATGTGCGCCTGGGCGAATCGGTTGTACGAGTCGAGCAAGGCGAACGTGGCGGTGGACCGATCGAGAAGCCTGACCGAGCTGGCTGACCCGCGGAGTTGTCAGAGTGGCCGCGGCGGTGCCGAAGCGCAGGGCCGGGATGGGGGTGCTCATCCTGGTGCGCTGGGTGCCCGACTGGATCCACCAGTTCGCCTGGAACGGCACGGCAGCGGCAACCGGCTCGACGACGGGAGCGGTGACGCGGAACGCCGGATGCCCCGCCGGCCAGGTCGATGCGCAAGGTGCCGGTCGTCGCGGAGTTCGGCACGACGTCGTAGCCGAGTCCCGGCGTCCACTGTGCGGGACGCCCAGGAGTTGCAGTTTGACGGCGAATCGCAGGCTGGTGGTGTAGTACCAGGCCGTGTAGTTGTTGATATCGCCGGTGCCGTCGGGAGAGACGATCGACACTCCCAATTGCGCGACGGTCCCGGCCTCGGGCGCGTTGCCGTCGACACTGACGGCGCGGCAGTGGGCGACGCGGACCACGAAGGGCGTACCGCCGCCGGTGTCGACGGCGAGCGTGAACGACGCCGGGACGACGGTCCGCGCCTTCGCCACGGTGATGGTGGTGATGCTCGCCAGTTCGGAGCAGTCGGTGAATTCGACCCCGAAGGACGATGAGAGCGTGACCGCGGCGGGAGCCGGCCCGGCGTGCGCCACGCTGCCCAATCCCCCGATGATCAGCACTGCGCCGACGATCGTTGCTGATCGGCGAAGCCCGAACCCGAAATCCCAGCGACCAATGCCGACCGCACGCCTCATCGTGATTCCCCTCAGAATTCTGCCGAAATGCAGAATCAACACGAATATGGCAGTGTCCAGCCTCCGAACCAGCGGTCCGGAGCCTCGGAATGCGGCAATGCCATCGGTTCCCGACCGTAGCAGCACCATTGGGACGGGTAAAAGTCATTATTGTCCGGGCCTCAGCAGGTGCTGACCACCTGCCGGGTTCGCACCCTCGAGTCAGTGCCGAAAACGGAGACAATTGCCTTCGATCTTCGTCGAGCGGCGGGTGGCCGACCGCCCTGACCGCACGGTTACACCGGAAGTCAGTTGTTAGGTCAGATCGACGGTTCCGCCGAGCAATTTGCAGCAACTGCAGCTTGGTCATGGTGGCGACGGCGTTTGCGCCGTCGGCGCCCGGGTCAATGGGATGGTGAACAAGGACGCCATGGCTCAGGGCGCAGCGGTGGGTCTGGCCATCGCCGAAGTTCCAGTCGATGGTCAGCGCGTGTCCCAAGCGCGGGGACCGTCGATGCTGAGTGCCACGCTGCCGAAGAGCTGGTCGACCGTGAGCGCCGCCCCGATGTCCGGAGCATTGACAGTCGTGGGGGTACCCACCGCGCCGTCCCGCAGCTCCAGCCGCCCATCGGCAAGAAGTTGCGCCAAGTCCCGTTCTCCGCGCCGTGGCCGAGCTGTTCCAGATGTCCGCCTGCAGCGCCCGCGCCTCGATGTTGCCCGGGTCGGCGACGATCACACAGTTGAGCACGGTTGGCGCCTCGCACTCCGGGGAACTGAACCCTTCTCCAGCCGGGCTCGTGTCACCCTAGGTACCCGTCTCTTGACAGGGTGCGACCAGCCATGAGTCAAGGAGGACTCCATGCGCCGTGCACTGCTGATTGTGCTCACTCTGCTGGCTGCGATGATCGCCATTCCGACCGCCGCCTCGGCGAGCGCGTTGAACGGCCTGACCATCAGTCCCGGGGTGGTGAACAACGGGCAGAGCGCCACCGGTGATCTGCAGATGGCCTTTGCCGACCCGAATCCGACCACGGTGCTCTTGTTCTCCAGCGCCCCGTCGGCGGCGCAGGTACCCGCCAGCATCGTGGTGCCGCCGCTGGTCACGGAGGTCTTCTTCACCATCACCACGACGGCGTCCGCGCCGCCGACCGGGGTGCAGATCACCGCCTCCGTCGACAACGTCCCGCGGGTGGCCAACCTGTCGGTCAACTTCGCGGCACCCGCCGGACCCACCCTGAAGGCGATCTCGGTGACGCCGGCCAGCATCACCGCGGGCAGCAACGGCACCGGCACGGTCAGCTTCACCGGCGCGGCGAACGACGGCGCCGTGGTCAACCTGACCAGCAGCAACCCGGCGGTCGTTCAAGTGCCACAGCAAACGGTCGTCAATCTGGGCGCGACGAGCGGAACGTTCAAGGTGACCACCGCGGCGGTGAGCCAGCGAACAACAGTCACCCTGACCGCAACGTGGTTCGGCAAGACGGCCACCACAGTGGTGACGGTTGCGCCGGGAGCCCCGCCGGCCGCGGACAAAGTGGCCATCAAAAAGGCCCAATGGAGGGCCGACATCCTGACCATCGAGGCCACCAGCACCAACCCGAACGCCATCCTGTCGGTCTTCCTGGTCTCGACGAATAGCTTCCTGTTCGACCTGACGAACAACGGCGGCGGCAAATTCTCCGACCAGCGGGTCATCCGGGGAAACCCGCTGAGGATCCAGGTCAGGAGCAACTTCGGCGGTTCCGCGACCGCGAACACATAGCTGGCGCCATTGACAGTTGTGTTCTGTGCAGTCGTCAGCGGTCCAGAATCGGTGAATGCAGAGTCCCGTCGAATGTTGGTGTTGCGGGTCGTCCTTCCCGGACGAGTATGTGGTGCGGTTGGGGCAGCATCCCGAGGCGGCGGTGTGCCTGGATTGCGCGATATTCCTCAATCGGCGGGCGACGCAACACCGGGATGAGTTGCGTCCCTCATTGGCCGGACGAGCCCGGTCCGGGATCCAGGCATGCCGGGACTGGGTGATTGCGCAGGGATGGCACAGGAAGGGTCTGTTCGGTTCGTTCCTGCGCTGGCTAAACCGGCATCTGCCCTGACCCAGTGCGACTCATGAAGTGCCGAACTGGCCTCTAGCCGACCGCGACAACGGCCCAACCAAGTCCATCAACCACCCCACTGAACCCGGCGCCGACCCCGTCCTCGGAGCTACCCAGCATCAGCTTCGTCGGTCCGAGATCCTCCACCGGGAACCCGAACGGCTGATCGCCGATATTCAACAGCACGAGCAACGACTCGCCGCCGGGCCCGAACGCGCGGTAGCCGAACTGCTCGTTGGCCAGCGTCAGCACTTCCACCCGAGCGACCGTCAACCAGGCATGGCGCCGGCGCAGCCCGATCAGGTCCTGGTGCAAGCGGTAGATGGGCCAGCCCTCCTGGGCCAGCGACTCCGGACCCGCCGGAAACGCCGGCCGGACGGCGTCGTCTCCGCCCTCCCGGTCCTCCTTGACGCCGCGGAAGCCCTGCTCGTCGCCGTAATACACGGCCGGCACCCCGGGCAGGGTGAACAGCACCACCAGGGCGTGCCCGAGGTGCCCGATGTCGTTGAGTTTGCTGGCGATCCGGGTGACGTCGTGGTTGCCGAGAAACGTCAGCGGTGCGAATGACGCGCAGAACGTCAGGTGCCGCTCGACGGTCCAGGACAGCTCGAAGAAGTTGCCGTCGTTCAGCGAGCTCCAGATCGATTTCCACAGCTCGTACTGGGTGACCGAATCGAGGCCGCCCTCGGTGATCCACTCCGGGAAATCGCCGTGGATCACCTCGCCGACGAACCACGCGTCCGGGAAACTCGTCGCGGACCCGATCGGTCACCGTCCGCCAGAAGGGCAGCGGCACTGCGTACGCGGCGTCGAGTCGCCAGCCGTCGATTCCGCGGTCCAGCCAGTGCGTCATCACCGACACGACGTAATCCGCGACGGCCGGCGAGTCGTGGTTGAGCGCGACCAGCTCGCCGTGCCCCTCGAACGTCCGGTAGCCGAACCCGTCGTGCGCGTCCGCGTCCTCCCAGTCGATGTGGAACCAGTCGGCCCATTCCGAATCCCGGCCCCGCGCGATCACGTCGGCGAAGCCGGGGAAGGCGCGCCCGACGTGGTTGAACACGCCGTCGAACAGCACCCTGATGCCCCGGTCGTGACACGCGGCGATCAGCTGGTCGACATCGGCGTCGTCGCCGAGCCGGGCGTCGACGGAGAAATGGTCGACGATGTCGTACCCGTGGCTTTCCGACGCGAACACCGGGTTCAGCGCCAACCCGTTGCAGCCCAGCTCGATCAGGTAGTCGAGCCAGCCCAGCATCTGCGGCAGTCGATGCTGCACCGGGGAACCGGCGGGGAGCGCTTGCTTTTCCGCGCCCACGAACCCCAACGGGTAGACCTGCCACCAGATCACCGAATCGGACCACGAACTCATCTCAGGCCGCCCTTGTCTCGGATGCCCATGATGGCCGGGTTGCGGCGCGCGCGCTCGATCTGCATCCATCGGTGCGTCACGATAGACCAAACGAGTGAATGCAGCTCGACCTGTCGAGGTGTACGGTTCGCGCTACGCGGACTTGCGGTGTGACGAAGGCCCTGCATCCATCTTGCCCGGCACGGCAGTACCAAAGGCAGGGCCAGCTGTCTGGACGTTCCCTTCGATGGGTACTGAGAGTGTCCAGTCCGGATGGCGGAACGTGACTGCAGTCGAACCGAAACGAGACATCACATGGCTTTGCTTGCCGCGCTCGCGAAGGTGCGAGACGCTCCCTTCCTGCTCGATGCGATCCGCGCCGCTGACGGGCTGACCGCGGCGGCCGGGCAGGACGGCGGCCCGCACGCCGTCAAGGTCCTCACCCGGGTCGTTGACGACCTCGTCGAGGGTCGCGACGACGACCAGCTGATCGCCATCGCGGCCGTGCACGCGCTGGGCGCGGTGTTCGACGACGGCGCCGCGGCGGCGCTGTCGGACCTGTTGTCCGATGCCCGCCCCTTTCTGCGCGAACATGCCGCGTGGGCGTTGGGATCGCGCACGCCCCGACTGGACGCGATCGGCCGGCTGGTCTCGGGCGTTGCGGCCGGCGGGTTCTCCACCGTCATCAATCAGCGCGCGCTCCGGCGCTGGGCGCAGACCGCGCCCGATCACATCGCGCTGGCGATCGAGGGTGCGCTGCTCTCCCGGGACGACGCCGACGGCCGGGCCAGGCTGGTGGAGACCATGGGTCTGGTCCCCGGTGCGGTCGCCGACCGGACCCTGCACCGCGTCGCCGCCGACTCCACCGAACCGATCAGGTCACGGATGGCAGCCATCGCCGCGCTCGGCGACCGGAGTCCCCACCGAGACGGCGCCGCACTGATCCGCCGGCTGGCGACGTCGACGGGTGACCTGGGCGCGGTCGCCCGGTTGGCGGCCTTCGACATCGCCCGTTCGCCCGCCGAGGACGTCGATCGAGAGTCCGGACTCGTTGTCGCCCAACTCTTCCTGCATGCCGACCTGGACCGCGAACTCAGCCGCGCCGGCGCCGGTGACAACGGCGGCATCGCGACCATGCTGGTCCGGCTCGGCGACGCGCTGGCGACGCAGCCGGGCGTCGTCCAGGGTGGTGACGATGTCCCGCGGCTCCGTCCAGGCCGCGGTCGACGCGTTGACCGACCCGCCCGCCGGTCATGTGCTGGCGCCCATCCCGTTGATGTCGGAGCCGACGGACGCGGCGAGCGCCTGGCCGACGATGGTGGCCGCCGAGCGGGGGATCCGCCGCGCGCTGACCGCGCACCGGGTCGACGTCCTGCATCTGCGGATGGCCGACGTCGGCAGCATGGCCGCCGCGGCGGTGGCCACCCAGTTGGGCATTCCGACCGTGTTCACCCTGGCGCCGGATCCGCACGCGGTCATCCACGCGCTGGACATGACCGGTGCGCTGACCCGCGGCACCTTCGGGGCCGCCGACGAGCGCGAGCACTACTGGTTCCGGACGGGGCTGGTCCGCCGGCTCGCCGACGGCGCCCATCACAACGTGTTGTTCCCGCGGCCGAAGCTGCGCGATCAGCTCCGCGACCTGCTGGGCGTGGACATCGGCGCGGACCGGTCCCGCTACACGGTCGTCCCGGAGGGCATCGACGTGTCGGTGACGACCGCCGCTCGCCGCGAGGTACTGGCCGTGCGCGGGACCGGGAACGGCGGTGCTCCCGTTGCGCGTGCGCATCCGGCGCTGGCCGACCTGGAGGCACTGGTCGCGGCGCTGCCCCCGGCGCGGCAGGGTCTGCCCATCGCGCTGAGCGTTGGCCGGCTGCACCGGGTGAAGGGCATGGCCACCGTCGTCGAGGCGTGGGCGACGAGCCCGGCGCTGCGCGACCGCTGCAACCTGCTGATCGTCGGCGGCGACCTGGCAGCGCCGTCGGTCGACGAACAGGGTCAGCTGGCCGCCATCGCCGCCGTCGTCGCCGAGAATCCTGCTGCTGCAGCGGGTCTGATGCTCCCCGGGCATCGGCCGAACGACGTGGTGGCCCGCTGGATGGCCGCCGCCCACCTCGGGCTGGGCGACCTGGTCGCCCCGGGCGGCGTCTATGTCTGCGGCAGCCTGAAGGAGGAATTCGGGCTGGCCCTGATCGAGGCACTGGCCGCCGGGCTGGTCGTCGTCGCACCCGATGGCGGCGGCCCGGCGACCTACATCGACGAGGGGGTCACCGGATTCCTGGTGGACACCCGCTCGCCGCTGGCGGTCGGGGCGGGCATGACGGCGGCGTTCGAGCTGCTCGGAGCGCCAGGGGACGCCGATCGGGTCGCGCTGGCGCGGGACCTGGTGGCCGACAGGTTCACCATCGAGGCGATGGCCGGCACCCTGGCCGATGTCTACGCGGGCGTCACCGCCCCGGTGGCCGGATTGGCCGCGTCGTGACCCTGCTGGTGATCAGCCCGGACTACGCCTCGCACCTGTTGCCGCTGGCCACCCTGGCCACCGCCTGGCGGGACGCCGGGGAGCGGGTGGTGGTGGCCAGCGGCCCGGCGACGGCCGGCATCACCGCGGAATTCGGGTTCGAACGCACCGATCTGCAGCTCGGCCGTGGCTCGAACCCCGGAGTGATCAGGGCCGACGATCAGGTGCGGGGCGAGGACGACGCGCTGCGCGGGTTCTTCGCGGCCACCGACCGGGGCATGGTCGAGACGTTGCTCTACCAGGCGAATGCCCGCAGCGCGGACCTGCTCTGGGACCCGGTGTCCACCGCCCGCCGGGTGCTGGCGGTGGTGGACGAGGTCCGTCCGGACCAGGTCATCGTCGACCATCTGGCGTTCAGCGCGCGGCTGGCGTTGCTGGCCGGTGACGTCCCGCACGGCGACGTCGTGCTCGGACATCCGAGCGCGCTGCCGGTCGGCGACGAGGTCTACGGCTACCCGGCGGAGTGGCCGGCCGCGTTCGAGCCGGACCCGTCCGCGCTGGCCGCCCTGCTGCTGCGCTGCGAGCAGGTCCGCGACGCGTTTACCAGCGAATGGAACGCGGCACTGGAAACCCTTGCGCCGCAGGTGAATCCGACTGCGGGACGCCTTTGCCGAGCACTCGGATGTGGTGCTGCTGAACTATCCCGCGCAGCTGCATTCCCCGGAGCGCACCGCATTGCTTCCGCCGCATGCCTTCCTGGGTTCCGCGGTGCGCCGGCAGGACGTGCCGCCGGACATCGAGCGCTGGTTGGACGCCGACCCGGCCCTGCCCATCGTGTACGTCAGCTTCGGCAGCTTCCTCTCGGTGCGGGCCGACGTGCTCGCCCGGGTGGTCGCCGCCCTGCGGGACCTGCCGGTGCGGGTGGCGCTGGCCGTCGGTTCCGCGGACCGTGCGGTGCTGGGGGAGCTGCCCGAGAACTGGTTGGTCCGGGAGTTCCTGCCGCAGGTGGCGCTGCTCGAGCGGGCCGCGCTGGCGGTCACCCACGGCGGCAACAACAGCGTCACCGAATCCTTGCTGTTCGGTGTGCCGATGCTGGTGCTGCCGTTCTCCACCGACCAGTTCGCCGGCGCCGCCGCCATCGAAAAGGCCGGCCTCGGCCGGGTGCTGGATCCCAACGCCGCGACCGCGGACGAGCTCCGGCTCGCCGGCGCAGGCGCTGCTGCAAGGGCGAGACCGCCCGGCGGGCAGCCGATCTGGGTGCGGCGCTGCGGGACAAGCCGGGCCGGCAACTGGCCTTCGAGGCCATGACGGCGCATGCCTGATCACCGGTGACGGCTGGGTCGCGATGGCGATGACGGGTGTGTCAGGGTGACACCCATGACGACCTGGCTGGTGGACGCGATCCTGTTCGACCTGGACGGCACCCTGGTGGATTCGGCCGGCAGCGTCGAGCGCTCCTGGAAGCAACTCGCCGACAAGATCGGCCGACCGTGGCCGGAGGTGCAGCCGCACATCCACGGCGTCCCGGTTGCTCAGGTGATGGCGCTGCTCGAGCCGGACATGCCCGCCGAGCGGGTGGAGGAAATGCGGGTGTTCATGGTGGAGTCCGAATCCACCGACACCGTCGGGGTCGTCGCGCAGCCCGGCGCCCTCGACGTGCTCGCGGTGCTCCCGGCGGACCGGGTCGCCATCGTGACCAGTGGGGGAGTGCGACTGGCGTCGTCCAGGATCGCCGCGGCGGGCCTACCCACCCCCGCGGTGGTGGTGACGGCCGACGACGTGAGCGTCGGAAAGCCCGATCCGGCGCCCTATCTGATGGGCGCTGCCCGGCTCGGCTTCCCACCGGAGCGCTGCCTGGTGGTCGAGGACGCACCCGCCGGGGTGATCTCCGCGAAGGCCGCCGGCTGCCCGGTGATCGGGGTGCTGACCACCCACGCCGCCCTCGATGCACCCAGCGTGACCTCGCTCGACCAGGTCACGTTCACTCCGGTGGACGGCGGGATCGAGGTCAGCATTCCGGGCTGACCCTGTGTTCTCCGCGATGCTGGATCGGTGACGTGCCAGGAAAGGTCGCCTGTACACCGAGATGGACGCCGCAGCGGGGCGGGAGTAGCGTCCTTGCTGGTTGATTCGACAGCCAGCCCGGCACCGAGGCCCGCTCCGCTGGCCCCTGGGGAAGCAACCCGCTCGCAACCGGGCACCCCATCGCGGTCGCCGATTCCTGCCGCGCATCTGCTTGGAGCCTTCCCATGTCGACCAGCGTGTCAACCGACCGTGCGTCCCTGTTGTCCGAGAGATCGGCGGCGGTGGTCCGCGTGACGGCTGGCGTCGTCGCCGCGCACGCAGAACAGATCACCGCGCGGTTCTACCCGCGGATGTTTGATGAACATCCGGAACTGCTCAGAATTTTCAACCGAGGCAACCAGGCCACCGGAGAACAGAGTCGGGCACTGGCAGCCTCGGTTGTCGCCTACGCCGTGCAGCTGATCGACCCGGACGCGCCGTCCTTTCACCATGTGATGGAAAGGATTGCCTACAAACACATCTCGCTGGGAATCCGACCTGAGCAGTACACCATCGTCGGGCACCATCTGCTCGGCGCCGTTGCCGACGTCCTCGGCGACGCGGTGACCCCGGAGATCGCCGACGCCTGGGACGAGGTCTATTGGTTGTTTGCCACGCAACTGATCGCGGAGGAGGCGAGGCTGTATCAGCAGGCGGGTATTGACCCGGCACGGCCGCTGCGGCCCTATCGCCTGATCCGGCGGATCGAGGAGACCGACGACGTCGTCTCCCTCGTCCTCGAACCGGCCGACCGCGGCGAACTACCGGCGATCAGCCCGGGCCAGTACGTGTCGGTCTTCGTGGACCTGCCGAACGGGCAACGTCAACCGCGGCAGTACACGGTGTCATCGACCTCGTCGGCTCGATTGCAGATCACGGTGCGACGAGTGGTCGGGGTGAACGGTGCCCCGGACGGGCAGGTCTCCTCGTACCTGCACGATCGGGCGCGGCCCGGTGACGTGCTCGAGCTCAGTGCGCCGGCCGGCGACTTCGTCGTTCAGCCGTCTGACGGCCCGTTATTGCTGGCGACCGCCGGCGCCGGAATCACCACGGTGCTGCCCATCGTTGAGCTCATCGCGCGCACGCAGCCGGGCCGCACCGTGATCGTCGCGCACGCCGATCGAACAGCACGCGATCACGCGTTGCGGGAAACCGTCCTGCACGTTGGCCGGCAAATCGACGATTTCACCGCCTATACCTGGTACGAGACGGTCGACCCGGGGGATCATCGCTCGCGGCTGGGATTCATGGACCTGACCGAAGTGCCGCTGCCGCCGGACATCCAGGTGTTCACCTGCGGGCCGTTGCCGTTCATGCGGCACGTGCGATCGACCTTGCTGGCCAGGAACGTGCCGGATTCGCGCATCCGGTACGAGGTCTTCGGTCCCGACCTGTGGGCAGCGCAGATGTCCGACGAGAAATGAGGGTGATGGCATGACAGATCGAACGCGAATGAGGGCCACATCCCTGCTGGGGAAGGTGATGTCGGCCGACGCTGCCGCCGCGCTGATCCAGCCGGGAGCCAATATCGGGATGAGCGGGTTCACCGGCGCCGGCTACCCGAAAGAGGTGCCGGCCGCGCTCGTCCGGCGGATCACCGCGGCGACCGCACGTGGCGATCGGTTCAAGGTGGGTGTCTGGACCGGCGCCTCCACCGCGCCGGAGCTGGACGGTGCGCTGGCGGCGGCCGACGCTGTTGAACTCCGCATGCCCTACCAGTCCGACCCGGTGAGCCGCGCCAAGATCAACGCCGGCGAAATGGACTACCTCGACGTGCATCTGTCGCACGTCGCGCAAATGGTGTGGGAGGGATTCTTCGGGCACCTGGACATTGCGGTCGTGGAGATTGCCGGAATCACCGCCGACGGCGAGTTGATCCCGTCCTCATCGGTCGGTAACAACAAAACCTGGATCGACCAGGCCGACCACGTCATCCTCGAGGTGAACTCCTGGCAACCGATGGAATTGGAGGGCATGCACGACATCTATTACGGCACAGCTCTTCCCCCGGACCGCAAGCCGATTCAGATCCTCCGGCCGGGGGACCGGATCGGGTCGAAATACCTGAACTGTCCGGCGGAGAAGATCGTCGCGATCGTGGAGACGCACAGCCCGGACCGGAACACGGCGTTCGCGGCGCCCGACGCCAACTCACGGACGATCGCCGGGCACGTGCTGGACTTCCTGGCGGGGGAGGTCAAGCACGGGCGGCTGCCCGCCACCTTGCTGCCACTGCAGTCCGGGGTCGGAAACATCGCCAACGCCGTGCTGGCCGGCCTCGACGACGGCCCGTTCCGGCCGCTGACCGCCTACACCGAGGTGATCCAGGACGGCATGCTGCAGATGCTGCGCTCCGGCACGCTCAGCCTCGCCTCGGCGACCGCGTTCTCGTTGAGCGAGGCAGGAGCCCGCGAATTCGCCGACAACATCGACCATTACCGCGACCGGATCATCCTGCGTCCGCAGGAGATCTCGAACCATCCCGAGGTGATCCGCCGGCTGGGCTGCCTGGCCATGAACGGGATGATCGAGGCCGACATCTTCGGCAACGTCAACTCCACACACATCATGGGATCCAGCATCATGAACGGCATCGGCGGATCGGGCGACTTCGCCCGGAACGCGTTCGTCTCGTTCTTCCTGACGCCGTCGACGGCCAAGGGTGGGGCCATCTCCAGCATCGTCCCGATGGCCAGCCACGTCGACCACACCGAGCACGACGTGCATGTGATCGTCACCGAGCAGGGGTTGGCGGATCTGCGTGGACTGCCACCGCGGCGCCGGGCGCAGCAGATCATCGACCACTGCGCGCATCCGGACTACCGGCCCGCGCTGCAGGACTACCTCGATCGGGCGTCGGCCGGTGACGGTGGTCGGCACACCCCGCATCTGCTCGATGAGGCTTTCGCCTGGCACACCCGTTACCTGGAAGAGGGGACGATGCGGCCGGCGTTGGCGCGGATCTGACGGGCTCGGTGGTCGTGCCCTGGCGCGGGCGCTGGCCTGGACCCTGATGTGGACCCTTAGAGGTTCGTGTCGTCAGTTGACCGCATCCGCGTCAGGTTCGTGTCGCCGATTGCCCGGATCGGGCCCCCGTCAAGCGAGCCGTCCGGCCTCTCGGTCAAGTCAAAATATTCTCCGACGACCTCTGTCGGCATCTTGCTCAGGCAGTGTTGGAGTGATACTATTCGAACATACGATCAGCGATCGCACAGTAGGAACACCTTCGGGGGGAGGCACCATGAACGACCAGCAACCCACCACCAGCGGCGAACCTGCCCCGGTGGGATGGGCGGAGCTCGCCGGCCGGCCGGCCACCCCCGAATCCCTGCTGGCGTTGACCGGTGCCGACCCCACCGCGATGACCGGCGCCGCACTGGTGGACGCGGTCGTGGCGTCGGAGAAGGCACTGTCGCTGCTCGCCGCGACGCAGATGCGGTTGCTGTCGGCGTTGGCGGTGCCGTTCGTCGCCGGTGACCCGATGCGGCTGGCCGCCGTGCTGGCCCGGAAGAACTGCATCACCAAGGACGACGACCCCGAGCAGGTCGCGCACTTCGTCCCGCAGGCCGCCGCGTCGCTGGCGGCCACCGAGGTCGCCGCCGCGTTGCGGATCCCGTGCCGCACCGCGAGCCTGCGGGTCGAGGAAGCCGACACCATGACCGGTGCCCTCACGCCCACCCTGAACGCGTTGGAGGACAGGGTTCGTTGGACCGGGTGAAGGCCAGGGTGATCGCCGAGCACTGCGCCCCGCTCGACCCCGAGCAAACCCAGGACCTGCAGGACCTGGTGCTCCCCGGGGTGGAAGAGTTGACCACCAGTGAGCTGCGGGACGTCGCGGGGCAGGCGGTGATCATCGTCGACCCGGACGGCGCCGAGAACCGGCACCAGGAAGCCGCCGCCCGCCGGGAACTGCGGATGCAACCAGGGCCGGACGGGATGGCCACGCTGAAGGCGCACCTCCCCGCCGACGGTGCGGTGAAGATCTTCCAGGTCTCCGACCTGCTGGCCACCGGCACCGCCGGCACCCCCGGCGACAACAGAGGCATCGGTGCCCGCCGGGTCGACGCCCTCGTCGATATTGCCGATCACCTCCTCACCCACGGGTTCGTCGACCTCACCGATTACCTCGGGGAGGAACTCCCCGACCACGGCACCCCCACCCCCCGGCGACCACCAGCACCAGCACCAGCAGCCAGCACCAACCCCAGCGGGAACGACTCGACCGGCGAAGGCGCCGAGCCGGCCGTCGACACCGACGCGACCGGTACCGACACCGCTCAACCCGAGAACGGCGGTGCCACAGGCGATGACGCCGCCGCTGAGGTCCCGGACCACACCGAAGCACCGGCCACCGAGAGCGCCGCGACCGACAATGATTCCCCGGCTGCCACGGACGACACCACCGTCGGCCCGATGACGTGCAGCGCCGACCGACGTCCGTCGACCGACCGGACGATCGGCCCAGCGCAACGACCGAAACCACCGTCCGCCCCGTCGACAACAACTCGGACGATCAGCCCAGCGCGACCACCGAAACCACCAACAGCCACACCGACACCGTGTGCGGGACCGCGGCGTCACCCGGCCCCGGAGCAGCGGGCACCGAGGCCGCCACCGGTACTGCCGCACCGGGTCCGGCTACCAAGCGGCGCGGCGGGAACCGGGTGTTCACCCGGCAGGGCCGCCGCCCGCACCTGTCCGTCACCCTCGGGCTGAACACGCTGGCCGGGTTGGACAACCTCCCCGGATCCCTCGCCGGGTTCGGTGCCATCCCCGCCGGCCTGGCCCGCAGCATCGCCGCGTCCGCCGCCACCATCAACGCACTCGTCACCGACCCGGACACCGGCCGGGTCACCGCCGCCGGGGCCCTGACCTACCGGCCCACCCAGGAATTACGCGACCAGATCGCCGCGATCTTGAATGTCTGCCAGTTCCCGTCCTGCCGGCAACCCGTGTGGCGCTGCGATATGGACCACCGGGAAGAGTTCAACCATCATCATCCCGAACAGGGCGGCAAAACCGACCCAGAAAATGTCGGTCCGTTCTGTAAACGGCATCACCTGATCAAGCACCATTCCGACTGGCGAATCCGGATCGACCCGAACCGGTATGTTCTCGAATTCACCAGCCCCACCGGACACCATTACCGGAAACCAGGCAGGCAGGCCGCCGCACCCGGATTATGGGTCAGCACCGCCGCCACCGCCATTGCCGAACGCCTCGACGACATCGCCAACCCACCCAGCACCCTCGTCCGCCGCCCCGACGACGAACCCGCCCCGACCAGCCACATCGACGACCTGCTGGCCACCATCCTGATCCGCCACCACCTGAACACCAAAACCGTCGAGATCGACTACGACCCCGAAACCGCCTGGGAAAAAGTCGATCAGGACGACCCGCCGCCGTTTTAGGGCCGGATGTGTGGAGCAAGTCAGGTTGGTCCGTGTTGGAGCCGAATTCGCGACTCGCCGCCGGGACCCGTCAACTCCCAACTCACCGGAAGGCGCTCAACCCGGTGATGGCGCGGCCGACGATCAGCGACTGGATCGAGTCGGTGCCCTCGTAGGTGTAGACGGCCTCGATGTCGGCGTGGTGCCGGGCGACGTGGTGATCGAGCAGAATGCCGTTGCCGCCCAGGATGTCCCGGGCCATGGCGCAGACCCGGCGGGCCGCGTCACCGGTGTTCAGTTTGGCCAGCGCGGCGTGTTCGATCGACACCCGCCCCTCCGCCTGCAGCTGGGACATCCGGGTGCACATCAGCTGCATGCCGGTGATGTCGCTGAGCATGTGCGAGAGCTTGTCCTGCACCAGTTGGAACCGGGCCAGCGGCCGGCCGAACTGCTCCCGCCGCAACGAATACGTCAGGGCCGCCTCGTACGCAGCCACCGCGTGGCCAAGCGCCTCCCAGGCGACCGTCTGCCGGGACTTCGCCAGCACGAAGTTGGTGTCGTCCCAGGTGCGGGACTTGGCCAGTCGCGCGTCGGCGGGCACCCGCACCCCGTCAAGCCGGATCTGCGCCTGCCATACTCCGCGGTTCGCGGCCTTGCCGACGATCTTCCGGGCGTGATAGCCGGGGACCGGGTGTTCCGCGCCGTCGGGGTGTTCGACCACGAACGCGCCGACCTGGCCGTCGTCATCCCTCGCCCAGACGATCACCACGTCGGCGACGGTGCCGTTGCCGATCCAGCGCTTCTGCCCGTCCAGCACCCACTCGTTGCCGATGCCGAGCCGGCCGTACCCCTTCGCCGGTTCGACGGGGAACTCGGCGCGCTCCCAGTACCCGGCGGCGGCCGGCACGACCTCCGCA
This sequence comes from uncultured Actinomycetota bacterium, assembly GCA_963695045.1. Taxonomy (GTDB): domain Bacteria; phylum Actinomycetota; class Actinomycetes; order Mycobacteriales; family Nakamurellaceae; genus Nakamurella. Next base: position 193,171 of record CAVOFW010000006.1, on the reverse strand, counting down.
TCGCACCAGACGCGCACCCGATCCCGGATTTCCCGCTCCCGGTCGGTCAGCAATTCGTCCAGCCGGTAGAAGTCGGTCCCGCGGGATAACGCAAGATCGTCACCAGTGGGAAACTCGTTATCGCCGAGTTCGGAATTGAAATCCGCAACAATTTTCGGCGCTGTGACGGTGGGCGTGTTCATGACTCGCTCCTGCCCTGATATCTCGGGTGGTGCAGATGATGATCCTCGGTCCGGGCCCGCCGCACCCGCGGCCGGCGTTCGTCGCCGATGCCGGCGGTCGGGCCTCGTTCGGTTCGCCGCGTGGGTGACCACCGCTCCTGGTCCTGCTCCGTCCATCTGGCGTGCGCCAGTGCCGGGCAATGATGTTGCCTCGCCGGCCTTGTCTCGCATTGTCCCGCAACCTATCTCGACCTGTCCGAGATGCGCCGCACGCCAATGTCATCGACATCCCAGGTAGGGACGTTTGGCCCTGCCGCCCCGCAGAATCAGCGGACGAGGATGTCATGTGAACCGCACGGTATTCCGCGTTGCCGTCCATATTCTTCGGCACGCCCAATTCGCGACAACGACGTCAGAATAGATCGGTGGCATTACACCATGCAAAATCCCCTCACTCCGCTGCGCTTTCTCGAGCGTGCGTCATCGGTTCATCCGGACCGCACCGCCATCATCGACGGCGTCCGAACCTTTACCTATGCGGCGATGGCCGCCCAGGTCACCCGGCTCGCCCGGGCCTTCCAGGCCCGGGGGTTGCAGCCGGGCGACCGGATCGCCTACCTCGCCCCGAACTGCGCCGAGGCGCTGGTGGCTCATTTCGCGGTTCCGCTTGCCGGAGGTGTGCTGGTCACGATCAACACGCGGCTGTCGGCGGAGGAGATCGCCGCCCTCGTCGAGCATTCCGGCGCGGTCTTCCTGGTGGCGGATGCCCCCCTGGTGGAGCCGGCCCTTGGCAACCTCGCGGCCATCACCACACTGCGGGAGATCGTCACCCTGCCGTCGGAAACCGGCGAGCCGGTCGAGGTGGCCTTCACCACGGGGTACGACGACCTGCTGGCCGCCGGCAGCGACGAAGACCTGGCCTACGCGGTGCCCGACGAGGGCGACGCGATCAGCGTCAACTACACCTCCGGTACCACCGGCACGCCGAAAGGCGTGGTCTACACGCATCGCGGCGCCTACCTGAACTCACTGGGCGAGGTGATCCATCAAGGCCTGGTCGACGGCTCCAGCTACCTGTGGACACTGCCGATGTTCCACTGCAACGGTTGGTGCACGACCTGGGCGCTGACCGCGGTGGCCGGCACCCACGTGTGCCTGCGGGTCACCAGGGCCGACGACATCTGGCGGTTGATCGACCAGGCCGGAATCACCCACATGGCCGGGGCGCCGACGGTGCTGTCGATGATGCGGGAGTCTCCGCTGGCGCACCCACCGCGGCAGTCGTTGACCGTGACCACCGCCGGTGCGCCGCCCAGTCCGGCGATCATCGAGGCCTTCGCCGACCTGAACGTGCGGGTGGTGCACGTCTATGGCCTGACCGAGACCTATGGGCCCTACACGGTGTGCGAACCGCAGGACTCCTGGGACGACCTGCCGGCGGCGGACCGTTCCCGGTTGATGTCCCTTCAGGGTGTCGGAATGATCACCGCTAACGAGGCGAGAGTCGTTGCCAGCTATGGGCATTCGGATACGTTGATCGATGTTCCGGCGGACGGGGTGACGATGGGTGAGATCGTCATGTCCGGCAATACGGTGATGAAGGAGTACTTCCGCGACCCGGACGCGACAGCGATGGCCTTCAAGGGCGGCTGGTTCCACTCCGGTGATCTAGGTGTGCGCTACCCCGACGGCTACATCAAGCTGCTGGACCGGGCCAAGGACATCGTGATCTCCGGCGGGGAGAACATTTCCACCGTCGAGGTGGAGCACGCCCTCGCCTCCCATCCTGCGGTGGCCGACGTTGCGGTGATCGGGGTACCCGATGATCGATGGGGCGAGCGGCCGAAGGCCTTTGTGGTGCTGAATGTCGGGATCAGCGCGGGTCAGGCGGAACTGATCAGCCACGTCAAGCTGTACATCGCGAAGTTCAAGGCTCCGAAGACGGTCGATTTCGTCCTCGAACTGCCAAGAACCTCAACGGGCAAGATCCGCAAAGATCTGCTCCGCAAGGCCGAATGGGCGGCCCACGACAGCAGCATCCAATGAGGGTTATTCACGGGCCGACCGAGCCAGCGGGCCGCAGGCTGGTGCGAGTGATCGGCCAAGGTCAGGGCGTTGGTGACAGGACTGCAGTTCGTGAATAACCTGGTTACTGAGTAGGAAACTGACGAAGCGACCTACGCTGTGGAACAGCCAACGACTACTGGAGGCCGCTGCCCAGAGGGGAGAGCGGCCTCCGGTATTTAGTGCCCATTCCCGATGACTTCGACTCAGGTGCTGACGACGGAGCATCAGGGGACGGCGACCCGACCGCATGTGCCACGGTCAGCTGAACGCCCCGCGAATCAGGCTGATCCCGGAATGTGCCGGATTGCCGTCAGGCGGCTCGTCGGAGACGTCGACCGTGCGGTACTCCCGGGTGCTGATGTCCGGCGGCACGGTGAACGTGCCGTTGCCGTCGTCCAACGTGCCGAGCGAGACCATCTTCCCGTTGTCGCCGAACAGCCACACCTCGTAAGAGGAGTTGCTGGCCGGCGGCAGGTCGGCCGCGTTGACGGTGACCTCCTGACCGGTCGACGCGGCAACGAGTTGCGCCTTGCCGAGCGTTCCCGTTTGACCGCCGAGCGGTCCGCTGGGTACCGGGGTGAGCGGTGCCGTCGCCTCGACCGTCACGCCGTTCGACCGATCCTGGGTGATGATGACGGCGCCCGCGCCGACGGCGATGCCGATCACCGCCGCGGCCAGCGGAGCTACCCAGCGGGACCACCGGCGTGGCTTGGCCGCTGGAGTGTCAGCGGGCGGGAGATCGGTTCCGGTGCCTGTGACGGACCGCAGGTCGGGCCGCGCAGCGCCGTTCAGCCCGGGGCTCGAGCCGCCGGCCGCCGAACCCGGCCCGGACTCGGCGGACAGCACCGGCGGTGGCAGATCCGAAATGCCGTCGGACTCGCCGGTTTGGCTGGTGAGCGTCGCGGTCCCGGACCGCGTTCCGCGCAAGCCAAGCTCGGTGGCGATCGCTGCCCAGACGTGCTCGCCGGGCTGCGGGGCGTCCTCGCCGTAGTTGCTCAGTTCCGCGAGCCCGACCGTCAATCTGAAGGACTCGACCTCGTCTCGGCAGGTCGCACAGGTGGCGACATGGGCGTCGACGGCGTCACCGAGGTTCTCGCCCAGCGCCAGCAGCGCGAGGTCGTCGGGGTCAAGATGTTGCACCGTCCACCTCCCAGCGCTTGCGTAGTTGGATGAGCGCCCGCCGGATGTGGCTCTTCACGGTTCCGACCGGCAAACCGGTGGTGGCGGCGATCTCGGAGTGGCTCAGGTCGCCGTAGAAGGCCAGTCGTAGGACCATTCGTTGCTCGGGAGGCAAACGATTGAGTTCATTTCCCACCACCACCCGATCGACGACCCGGTCGGCCGATTTCACGTCGGTGGCCGGCGGGGCGATGCTCTCCGCGGCCGAGATCACCTTGCGATCCCGATCGAGGGAGGCGTACCGATCGGCGATCAGCCGGCGCGCGATGCCCAACAGCCAGGCACCGAGCGACCCGCGCTCCGGATTGAATCCGTCCCGACCCTTCCAGGCGCGGACGAAGACCTGCTGCACCAGTTCCTCGGCGTCGTGATGGTTGCCCAGCCGGAGCATGCCGACCCGTTGGACCATGCCGCCGTAGCGGTCGAACGCCTGACGCAGCGCAAGCTCGTCACCGGCGCGGAACCGCTGCATCCATTCGCCGTCCATCAGCGGCTCAGGTGTCGTCCCCGGCGCGGCACCCGCCGGCGGGGGTGTTGGGGGACTGGACACGGTCTGAGCGTAGGTCATTGACCAACGGGCACCGCGGTGATGGCGACGTTGTCGTCGTAACCGAGGGTCGAGCTGTCGAAGGAACCACCGCAGGTGATCAACACCAGACGCGAACTGCCGCCCCGATCGAAGATCCGGTCCAGCGGAACCTCGCCCTTGGACCACTCCTCGCGGGACAGCACCGAGAAATCCCGGGTGACGCCCGCCTCGTCGACGATCCGGACGGTGTCCCCCGGGGCCAGATCGCCGATCCGGCCGAAAACGCCCGACCCCCTGGATGTGGTCGTCGACGTGGCCGGAGAGCACTGCGGAACCGGCAGCGGCGCCAGGTGCCGGGCCGAAGCGGTACCAGCCCACCGTGCTGACGTCCGGCGGTATGTCCATCAGACCGTCGGAGTCGACACCCACCGGGACGACGGTGGTGTCGACGCCCAGCGACGGGAGTTCGATGCGGGCGGGCGGTGCCGGCGGGCTGGGCGGGGCGGGAGCCGGCGGCGGGCTGGATGGTGCAGGCGGTTCGGCGGCGGTGGGCTCGGTGCTGCTGGGCTCACTGATGGTGGGCTCACTGATGGTGGGCTCACTGATCGTGGGCAGTGTGCTGGTCGGAGCTGTACTGCGCGTCGCGGGTGCCGTTGACGGCTGAACTGGTGGTTGCCCCGTCGAGAACGTGCTGACCAATTCCGCGGCGGCCGCGGCGTTGACCGTGCTGACACGGACTGACCGGCCGGCTGCCGGCTGGGTGACCCACCAGACGATCGGCGCGGACGCCATCAGGACAAGCCCCGTCGCCAGGCCGGTGGCGGCCTGGCGACGGGACATCTTGGTCCGCGCCGAAGCGCGGTGCCGGGGCGGCTCGGTCAGAGCGAGCGGCTCAGGTACAGGCGCCGTCCACCGACGGTGGCGACGGCCAGGCCGAGGGTCAGCAGCACCACGAGCGCGATGGTGGGAACCGCGGAATCGGCAGGTCCGGTGCCAGCGGGAACGCCGCCGGGCGCGGAATCCAGACCGGGAATGACGAACGACACCAGCGCGAGCGTGCCGTCCTTGGCGCTGCCGACGGCGTGCACGAACGTCGCGCTGCCCTCGGCCAGGTCCAGACTTGCCGGGCCGAGCACCACGGTGTCGGTGCCGGCGAGCACCACGTCGGCGTCGACGGTGCCGGCCGGGATGTTCAGCACGCCCTCAGCCGGGTTGGTGACACCGGCGAGCACGACGGCGCCGCCGGCCCGCACATCGACCGCCGGAGCGGCGGCGTCGTGCCGCACCACCAGCCGGGTCTGACCCGCGGAAATGGTGGAAATGTCGTTCGAGTACGGGGTGATGGTCGGCGTGCCATTGGCGTCCAGATGGGCGACCAGCGAATAGCTGTTGCCACCGGCCAGATCCGCCGTCGCGGTCAGTAGCGGTGACGAATCGTCGGCCGCGTCGGCGGCCGTGATCGCGACGTCGTAGCTACCGGCCGGCAGATCTAGCGGGCCCGCAACGGTTTCCGGCTGGAAGTTGTCGAGCGTGAGTGCGCCGTTGACGTAGACGTCAACGGGCAAGCCGGGAATGCCGTGCACGACAAAGACTTCGGCGGTGTCGGCCGCCGAAGCCGGGAGCGCACCGAACAATGCTGCGGCGACGGCGAGTGAGCCGGCGGCCGTTGCGGCGATGAAACGCCTCATGGATCCTCCTCGAACCAGTGGGGAGTGCTGTCGAGGAGAGTTACCTGCGCCGTACGGGTATTGGATGCACGTTCCTGGCGTTGGTTTTTCGCGGTGGCGGAGGAACCTAGCGGCGGAACGTGCCCAGTTGATCCGCGTCGAAGAACTCCACGGTGACCGCCGACGCCGTGTCGCCGGTCAGTGTGAAGGTCACCTTGGAGATGCTGCCGTCCGGCGCATTCTCGCCGGTTGGCACCATCGTGAAGATCTGCCCGTCCCAATGGGTGAGCGGGAACTGCATGTTCTTCGGCCCGACGGCCAACACCAGACCGCCGGCCGATCTCGCTGATCGTCAGCGGCCCGTAGTAGTCGTTGGCATAACTGCCGACATAGGCGGCGTTCGGCGACGCCGGTGCCGGACTGGCCGGTGCGGTCTCGCCGACCAGCGAGCCGACCGGGGCGGTCCCGCCGGCGAGGGCCCCCTGGTAGGCGGGCAGCCAATCGAATTGCACGGAACCGAATTTCGCGATGTCCGCGAACTGATGGGTCAGCGTCTCCGCTGTGCCGTTGGCGGCGGCATTGGTCAGCACCACAATGCCCAGATCCAGATTGGGAAAAGCCAGGAAACTCGTCCCGAAGCCGAGCGCGAACGCGCCGGAATGGCTGAGCTCTACCCGCCCGGTGCTGTCGGTGGCGACGCCGAACCCGTACCCGTAGAAGCTCGTCCGCGCGTCGATCTGCTGGGGGACCGGGCTGCCGTCGGCCGACCGCATGACGGGCGTCAGGGCGGCCCGCAGCGCCGCCGGATCCACCACCGCGGTGCCATCGGCCGACGTGCCGCCGCGCAGCACCATCGCCAACCAGGTGGCGACGTCGTTCACCGACGAGCTGACTCCACCCGCCGGCGACTCCGCGTCGGCGTCCCGAACGTACTTGGCCGGCATAGCCGGCGTCCGTCTTCACGTGTCCGACGGCGCGATCGGCGTTGGCCTGGTAGTCGCCGAACCGGGAGCTGGTCGCTGTCATGCCAAGGGGCGCATAGACATCCCGCTCCGAGAGCGTGGCCCAATCGATGCCGGCCGCCGCCGCGACCGCCGCCGCTCCCGCGGTCAGCCCCAGGTTGGTGTAGTTGTAGATCGCCCGGAACGGGTTCAGCGGCAGGAATTTCAGCCGGTCGAAGATCTCCTGCTGCTCGAAACCGATGTCCTCCAACAGATCGGCCGCGTGAGAAGGCAAACCCGAACGGTGGGAGTACATGTCGGCGATCGTCACGTTCTGCGTGACGTACGGATCGGCCAGCGCGAACGTCGGCAGGTGGGTGACGATCGGAGTGTCCCAGGCAACCGTGCCGGCGCCGACCTGCGTGGCGACGACCGTGGCGCCAACGGGCTTGGACAACGATGCCAGCTGGAAAACGGTGTCGGCGTCAACCTTGTCGGGCTTGCCGATGTCCCGCACCCCGTAACCCTGGGCGAAGACGATCTCTCCGCCGTGCACGACGGCAACGGCCATGCCCGGAATGCCGGTCTGATCCATGATGGCCTTGGCCAGGCTGTCGATCTTGTTGATCGCGGTCGCGATGTAGACGTCGTTGGTCGGGACGCCCGGGATCTGGCCGGGATTCTGCGGTGTGGCGGGTGCCGGTGAACTGGACGATGGCGTTGTCTCCACGGTCTCCACGCTCTCCACGGTCTGCGCATCCTGCGTCGTTGACGTGCCAGGGCCGGCGTTGACTCCGGTGCACGCGGCGAGCGCCGCAACCGGGCCGACCGAGGCAATGGTCAGGAACTGGCGGCGTCTCACTGGTGCTCCCTGGTGTCCGGGATCGACGGGCTGGCTCGCAAATCGTACGGTGGCGGGCCGCCGAGCGACGCGTGCTCAGTCGTCGACGCCGCGCGCGATCAGCGCGTCACCCATCGCGTCCGCACTCCGCAACGCCCGTACGACGGCCGGCGCGGCGATGGCGCGCAGCGAGAAGCCAGCGCCGCGAGCCTTTCTCGCCTCGCTGACCGCACGAACGATATCCACCAGCAGCGGGATGCAGCGGATCGTCAGGGCCAGCACCAGACCGACCCGGTCCGGGTCGACCCCGACCCGGCGCAGCGGCCGGAGCAGCCGCTGGCAGAAGTCGAGCATCTCGGTCACCCTGGTCGTCAGCGTCACCAGCGAGGCGATCGCCACGGTCAGCAGCAGGCTGCCGCAGACCATCACCGCGCGTTCCCAGCTCACGAAGATGACCTGGAAGATCGCGATGAACAGCAGGAACCAGCGCATCGGCCAGAGTTGCGCCCAGACCACCCTGACCGGCAGCCGGGCGAGGGCGAACCCGGCGGCCAGCACGACGGCGGCCACCCCGAGCTGCCAGGGCGTGGTCAGCAGCAGCACCCCGATCACCGCCAGCAGCATGCCCAGCAGCTTCCAGCCGGCCGGAATCCGGTGCAGCACCGAGCCTCCGGCGTGATAGAGGCCGATCACGGTCATGTCAGCAACCCGGTGTAGGTCTCGACGGCAGCGGCCGGCGGACCGTCCGCGACGACCCGGCCGGCGTCCAGCACGACCACCCGGTCGAAGCCGTCCAGCAGGTGCAGATGGTGGGTGACGAGCACCACCTGCTCGTCCAATCCGGCCAGCAGGTCGTTGACCATCCGGGCATTGCGCAGATCCAGCAGGGTGGTCGGCTCGTCCGCGACGATCACCGCGGGACCGGTGATCAGCACCGCGGCCAGCGCCAGCAGTTGCTTCTGCCCGCCGGAGAGCATGATGCGTCGGGTGGTCGGCGTGACCGGCCAGGCCGAACCGGGCCAGCGAGCCGGCGACCCGGGCGGCGATCTCCGGCTTGCTCAGTCCCGATCGCCGCAGCGAGAACGCGACGTCCTCGGCGACCGTTGGCATCACGATCTGATTGTCCGGGTCGGTGAACACGAACCCGACCCGGCGCCGGACCTCCCGGCCCTTCGCGGTGGTGTCCAGCCCGTCCAGGGTGACGGTGCCGCTGGTGGGCGTGACCAGCCCGTTGATCATCCGGGCCAGGTCGACTTGCCGGAGCCGTTCGCGCCGACGATGCCGATCCGATGTTCGGTCAGCGTCAGGTCGATGCCGTCCAGCACCACCCGCTCGCCGAACCGGTGATGCACTGCGGTGAACGGATCTCGGCCATCCCGTCAGGCCCCGGGACGTTCGAGCAGCATGGCAAGGCCCTGGCCGCCGCCGATCGCGCAGGCCGCCAGCCCGAGCTCCGGTCCGTCGGCACGCAGCATCCGGGAGGCCAGCCGGATCAGCAGGATCGCGCCCGACGCGCCCCACGGGTGGCCGAGCCCGATCGCCCCGCCGTCCGCGCAGACCAGCTCCTGGTCGATGCCGAGGTCGTCGATCACCGCGAGCACGACGGACGCGAACGCCTCGGTGATCTCGACCGCGCCGATGTCCTGCAGGCCGATCTTGCGGTCGCGATGGCCGGCCGGGACAGCAACCGGCGCACCGCGGGCGCCGGGCCGAGCCCGGGCAGGTCCGGTGGACCCGCGGCGACCGCGGCGCCGAGGATCCGCAGGTACGGCAGTCCGGCCGCGCTCGCGGCCGCCTTCGGTGGTCACCGCGACCACGGCCGCGCCGTCGGAGATGCCGCAGGAATTCCCGGCGGTGGCGGTGCCGTCGGGGCCGAAGGAGGGCCGAAGCCTGGCCAGCCGGGCGGCGTCGAGCCCGGCGCGAGGCCGTTCGTCCGTGCACACCCCCTGCACGGCAACGATTTCCGGGACGTACGTGCCGGCTTGCTGGGCCGCGAAGGTCAGCGCGTGGGACCGCGCGGCGTACTCGTCCTGCCGCTCACGGCTGATGTCGAGCATGTCGGCCAGGGCGTCGGCGGCCTCGCCCATGCCGGGGTCGGGGTAGCCGGCCGGCGCGAACGGCGCGCGGGTGTAGCGGACCGGTGCGGCGCCGCCGACCGGCGGCCAGAATCGCCACGGCGCGGTGCTGGCCGATTCGGCGCCGCCGGCCAGCACCAGCTCGGCGTCGCCGGCGCGGACCCGGGCGGCGGCCTGCAGCACCGCGTCCAGCCCGGAACCGCACTGCCGATCGACGGTCACTCCGGGAACCGCGTCGCCCAGCCCGGCGGCCAGCGCCGCGACCCTGGCGATGTTCCCGCCCGGGCCCAGGCAGTTGCCGATGACGACGTCGTCCACCGGCAGTCCGAGCGGGGCGACCTGCCCGGCGACGGCGGCGAGCACCGGCGCGGTCAACTCGATGACGTCGAAACCGGCCAGGGCGTGACCGGCGGTGCCGACCGCCGTCCGGCGTCCGCCGACCAGCACCGGGGCGCCGGGATCGGACGGATGTCTGGTCACGGACGCCTACGGTAGTGGGCGGAGCAGCAGGGGCTCACCGGGCGGCTCGGGCTCGACGGGGCCGGCGGCCAAGCGGGCGGCCTTGGCGACGAGATGCCGGGCGACCTTCCCGCCCGGGGTTCTGGGCAGCCGATCGGTGACGAACCACCGGCGCGGCAAGGATTCCGCGCGCAGCACCTGCCGGGCCGCGGTCCGCAGGCCCCGCAGGTCGGCTCCGGGAACCGGTTCGATCACGGCGGTGACGACCTGCCCGAGCCTGGGATGCGGCACTCCCGACCACCGCAACCGCCGCGACACCCGGCAGACCGATCAGCGCGTCCTCGACGTCCTCCGCGACCACCGTGGCGCCGCCGGTGGTGATCGCCGCGTCCCCGCGGCCGCGGATCAGCAGCGCGCCGTCGGCGGTCCGGTCGGCGAGATCCCCGACGGTGGCGAAACCATCGGCGTCCCGGCGGAGGGGCCCGGTGACGCCGGCTGGGTAGCCGATCGCCAGGTAGGGCGAGCGCACCCACAGCTCGCCGCCGCGGATCTGCACCTCGGCACCGGGGAACGGCCGGAGCGGCTCCGGGTACCGACCGGCGGCGACGAACGACAGCTCGGCCGCGCCGTAGTACTCGGTGACGGCGATGCCGCGCGCGGCCGCCCGCGTCGCGATGTCGGCGGGCAACCGGGTTCCGGCAACGACCGCGGTGCGCAGCGGCGCGTCGGTCGGCAGGGCGTCGAGCAGATCGGCCAACACCGCGGGCACCGCGTGCACGGCCGTCGCGTTCGCCGGTTGATCGGTGAGCTCCGCGCCCACGGCCAGGGTGTGCACCGCGGCGAACAGGTGCAGGGTGGCGTGCAACGGGCCGGTCAGCAGCACCCGGTCGTCGGGTCCGATCCCGGCCAGCTCGGCCAGCGGCGCGAACGACGCCGTCCACGATGCCGCGGTGCGCAGGACCGGCCGGGGGTGGCCGGATGTGCCGGAGGTCACGGCAACCAGGAAGGTGCCGGAGGGCAGGTCGGCCGGGACACGGCTCGGTCCGGGTGTACTCGGGTTGGCGACGATCACCGGGACACCGGCGGCCGCGGCGGCGAACACGGTGGCCAGCGCCTCGACGACGGGCAGCCCGGTCGCGGTCAGCGGCGAAGTCGGAGCAGGCCGGGTAGGCCCGTGCAGTCCCGAACCAGCTCGGCGAATTCCCGTAACTCCACGTCCGGCCGTCGATCGTCAGTGCCGGCCGCGCGCCGGTTCCGCCGAGCCGCAGTGCAGGGGCGTCGCGGTCGGTCAGTTCGACACCTTCTGCGCGGGCGGCGCCGGCGGGTTGGCCGAGGAAACGCCGTCGATCAGTCCCGGGATCGACCGGTGCACCTGCTTGATCACCAGCGCGGCGACGACGCACTTGAGAATGTCGCCGGGCAGGAAGACGAACGATCCGGTGAGAGCGGCAGCGAACCCGGTGCGGACGCCGCCCCAGGCCACCCCGAACAGGTAGACCACCAGAATGCCGCCCACGAAGTTGATCAAGATGCCCTGCCACAGCGGGTAGCGCGGCAGGATCCGGGCGGTCAGCAGTCCGATCACCACCACCGCCGACCAGCCAGCCGACCAGGTACCCCGCGGAGGCGCCCGTCCAGATGCCGACTCCGCCGCGACCGCCGGCCAGCAACGGCAGACCCGCCGTGGTCAGCAGCAGGAAGACCGCGACGGCCAGGAAACCCTTGCGGGCGCCCAGGATTCCGCCGGTCAACATGATGCCAAGGCTCTGCAGGGTGATCGGCACGCCCGTGGAGCCGACGGTGATGGTGCCGGGCAGGCCAAGTGCGGCGATCAGCGCCGCAAAGATCGCTATCTGGGCCAGGTCCCTTGCGGTGCTCCGGCGGTTTGCCATGGTGGGTGCTCCTTCACGGTCCTGCTGTGTTCGCGGACCGGCTGTGACGGCGGGGTTCTTCTCTGGTGTGTGCAGGCGCCAGCGGGGATGAGCATAGGGGGCCGACCGCCTGCACGCGGATCGGGCCCCATGCGACAAACAGGACAAACCGAGGACGGGGGACGCGCACGGCGGGCCTCGCGCGGTGGGCATCGTGCGGTGGTGGGCGCTTGCTGCGGTGGGCCTTGTGCGGTGGGCCTCGCGCAGCGGCGCCACCGACCCGCCCCGGTCCGAGTCGGCGGCGCCTCGTGCGGCGGGCCTCGCGCAGCGGCGCCTCGTGCGGCGGGCCTCGCGCAGCGGCGCCACCCTCGCGCCCGGTGCGAGCCGACATGATCAACGTTTCAGGCCCCTTGATGTCGTGCAGCAACATCGAAAGGCCAAAAACGTTGATCATGAACGGCCATCACCCCCGCGCCGCCTATAGCCGCCCGCGGGAGTCCGTACGTCCGGGCCGACACCGCTCGGCACCTGGACGTGGGCGGGCCTGGATCGTGAGGTGGCTCCTGACGTGGGCGGGCCTGGATCGTGAGGTGGCTGGTGACGTGGCCTGGCCTGTCAGTTGACGCCGGGCCTGACCCGTGACTTGGCCGGAGCCGGGCTGCTGACGTGGTCGGCGATCCGTCCGCGATCCTCGCCCTGGTGCACCCGCATCCGCGGGAGTAGATAGGCTGACTCGGCTCCGAGGGAACGGTCGTCTGTTGCTGCCGACGGAGCGAATGTCAGTCCCGACGCTCCAGTTCGACCGACGCTCCCGTTTGACCAATGAACCAGTTTGACCAATGAACCAGTTTGACCGATGAACCAGTTTTGACCAATGCGCCAGTTTCACCGATGCACCAGGAGGACTCTCGCGTGTCCACGAGCTTGCATGCCGGTCGGGCCTTGATCGTCTCGATCACCGATCACACCCTGCACGGCGAGGACGACGGCGGCGCCGGAGCGTTGGTGACCGAACTGCTGGCCGAGGCCGGGTTCGTGGTGGACGGTTCGGTCGCGGTGCCCTCCGACGAGGTCGCGATCAGAACCGCGCTGAACACGGCCGTCATCGGCGGTGTCGACCTGGTGGTGACCGTCGGCGGCACCGGAGTCTCGCCGCGTGACGTCACTCCCGACGTGACCGCCGAAGTCATCGACCGTGAGTTGCCCGGCATCGCGCAGGCGTTGCGCTGGTCGGGCATGGCGGCCGGGGTGATGGATGCCATCGTGTCCCGCGGCATGGTGGGTGTGTCGGGTTCGACGCTGGTGGCCAACCTCGCGGGTTCGCGGCAGGCGATCCGGGACGGCATGGCGACGCTCAACCCGCTGGCCATTCACGTCATCGGAATGCTGTCCGACCCAGAGGCCTGAGACCGGATCCACCCGCGCTGCCGGGCCGTTCAGCCGTCGGTGTCGCTGGTCGATGCGGGCGGGTTCGGCGCGCCGAACAGCTTGTCCTTGAGTTCGCCGACGGTGCCGGCCACCACGAAGGTCACCGATCCGGCCACGGCCTTTGTCTTCTCCATTGCCGGACCGGCCGTCTGCGCGGCCTTCAGGACGGCGTCTCCGGCGACGTCTTTGGTCTTGTCCCAGACGGGTCCGGCGGTCTGTGTGGCCTTGACGACGGCGTCTCCGGCGACGTCCTTGGTCTTGTCCCAGACCGGTCCGGCGGTCTGTGTGGCCTTGACCACGGCGTCTCCGGCGACGTCCTTGGTCTTGTCCCAGACCGGTCCGGCGGTCTGTGCGGCCTTGATGACGGCGTCTCCGGCCGCGTCCTTCGCCTTGTCGGTCAGGCCGTCGGCGACGCCCTTGGCCTTGTCGATCAATCCCACGGTTTTCTCCTGCCAGCACTTCGGCTCAACGGACCGACCCGGACGCCGCCTGCGAATGGGAAGCTTCGGGGATGAACCTACCGGTATCAGGTGACGAGTCGGCAGGTATCGGTCCTGATGACGACGCCCCACTGGCCAGCGAACGCGATCGAGCCCGACCGCCGGTCACCCGCAAGCAACTGGACGACATTTTCGGCGACGTGCTGCCGACCGTCACCCGCGACGAGCTTGACGACGAGCGGGATCGGGCCGGCAGACGACCGGGACAGTTGGTACCGGGACAACCGGCCGCCGCACCACGGCTGAGCAATGGAAGTGCCGCGACCTCAGCTCTCGACGGTCGGCCCTGGCCTCGTCGACCCGTCCGATCCAGCGGACGTCCGTCCGACCAGCTCAGCGGCGGTGCCGCCCTTGAGCAGATCCCGAATCTCGATGAGCAGGTCGACCTCTCTCGGGTCGGCCTTGACCGGCTGCTTGCGTCGCGCGGCGATGTCCAGGATCTTCTTCATCGGTGCGACGAAGACGAAATAGACGACCAGCGCGGTGATCAGGAAGGTGATGATCGCGCCGATGATCGCGCTGATGTTGACGTAGGACTCGGGCTTGCTCGGGTTGATGTAGAAGCCGATGCTGCCGGTGTCCACGCCGCCGAAGGCGTTGAGCACCGGTTGGATGAGGTTGGCGGTGACGGCGGCGACCAGCGCCGTGAATGCCGCGCCGACCACGACAGCGACCGCGAGATCGATGACGTTGCCGCGCAGGATGAAGTCCCGAAAACCCTTGATCATGATGGCGTCTCCCCTGATGACGTCTCTTGGTGTCGCCGAGGCGGCGTTGCCGACCCCCGGACGACGGAACGGCGCCGACGCTACCTGCTGACGCAGATGGTGTCGGTCACGGCGGCTGGGGACTTCGTCACATTCGCGGCCGACTATGTGAACCGCAGGGCGATCGTCCCGGCGACGGCGGCGGCGACGATCTGGTCCGCGGCCTCCGCCGGGACGGCGAGCACCACCGGACGATCGGTGCTGCCCCGGTCGGACTTCGCGGGCACCACCAGCACCACGGCGTCGCCGGCCAGCACGGAGGCATCGCCGGCCTCGGTGACCACCACGACCGCGACATGCATGCCGGGCCCGAGCAGGTCGACGATCGCCGGATCGGCGGGCCGGACCGGCACCGCAACCCGGCCCGGCCCGGGATCGGGCCCGACGGGATCCGCCAGTCGGACGTCGGTGATGATCTCGCCGCGACGTGCCGGGCCTGCCAGGATGCGGCCCACCACCGTCGCCGGGATCGCGGATCGCGCCGTCCGGAGCGGCGGCGTCATGCACGATCTGCAGGTCCTCCGCCGCGATCCGGGTCCCGACCGGCAGGTCCCTGGTGACCGCCACCAGCGCCTCACCGGCCGGTGGATCCGGCGGGGACAGCGCGATGACCCCGGCCAGCACGATCAGGCAACCGGCCGCCGCGCGGCGCAGCGTGCGGGGCAGTCGGCCACCCCGGCGCCGATCGGCCAACGATTGCCGGATCCGGTCGTACCAGCGCGGTTGCAGGTCGGCCCCACCCCGCCCCGTGCGCTGCTTCATTCCCCGGAGGCTAGGGC
The DNA here is from genome assembly GCA_963695045.1 of uncultured Actinomycetota bacterium. Taxonomy (GTDB): domain Bacteria; phylum Actinomycetota; class Actinomycetes; order Mycobacteriales; family Nakamurellaceae; genus Nakamurella. The sequence goes on along the minus strand of CAVOFW010000006.1, from coordinate 177,907 downwards.
GGCATTGGCTCGCGTAGGTGTGATCCGCCGACATTGTGGACAACCCCCGGAGCCGCCAGCCGGGCATGTGGACAACAGTCCTGAACTACCCAGTGAACTCCAGTCGCAGGATCCGGTCGTCGCCGTCCCGGACGTCCCCGCGCCCGTCGGTGTTGGACGTGCTCACCCACAGGCTGCCGTCCGGCGCGACCTGCGGCGTCCGCAGCCGGCCGTAGACGTCGGTCAGTTGGGCGACCGGCTCACCCGTCGGGTCCGTCGCCGAGTCGGTCAGCGGGATCTGCCACAGCCGTTCGCCGCGCAGACCCGCCATCCAGATCGAGCCCTGCCAGAACGCGATACCGCTGGGCGAGGCCTCGGCGGTCGGCCACACCCGCTCGGGTTCGACGAACCCGTCCCGCGCGACCTGGCCCTCGACCTCCGGCCAGCCGTAATTGCCGCCGGCGGTGATCAGGTTGAGCTCGTCCCAGGTGTTCTGCCCGAACTCCGAGGCCCAGAGCCGCCCCCGATCGTCGAACGCCAGACCCTGGACGTTGCGATGCCCGTAGGTGTAGACGTACGGCGCGTCGGGGAACGGATTGCCGGGGGCGGGCGAGCCGTCGGGTGATAGCCGCAGGATCTTGCCGCCGAGCGAGCTCAGGTCCTGCGCGATCGGCCGGTCCCCGGATTCGCCGGTTCCCACGTAGAGCAGGCCGTCCGGGCCGAACGTCATCCGCCCGCCGTTGTGGATGCCGCCCTTGGGAATGCCGTCCAGGATCACCGTCTGGTCGGACAACGCCCCGTCCCGCAGCACGACGGTCGCGATCCGGTTGTCCTCGGCGGCGGTGTAGTACACGTACAGCAACCCGTCCTCGGCGAAGGTGGGCGACACCGCCAACCCCGAGCAGCCCGCCCTCGCCGCCGTGCGCCACCCCGTCGATCGTGCCGACACCGGTCGTGCCGGTAGCGTCCGGGAGCGATGGAGCTGATCGTGCCGTCGTCGCGCCCGGTGACCAGCGCGGTTCCGTCCGGCAGGAAACCCAGCCCCCACGGGACGTTCAGGCCGGTGATCAGGGTGTCGACCCGAGCGCAGAGCCAGGTCGCGGTGTGGGCACTGCCGCGGAGCTGGCCGGGACTTGCTGGGTGGAGGCTTGGGTCGAGGACAAGCGGGATGGCCGTAGTGGTCGGGCCCAGGCCTGCGAAATCGTGGTGCTGGATGGGCCGGGCTCGGGGCCGATCGAGGAGCAGGCGACGGCGAACGCGGCCAGCGGGACACCGATGCAGCAACGCTGCGCGGATTCGGCGCCATCCGCGCCGGACGCCAGCAAGACCCGGATCCGATCGTCACCGAAGGGGCCGTCATCGGATCCAGTATTGCCGCACGGGCGCTCAGCTCGCGGCGGCCTTGCTGCCGCCGGTGGAGCCGGAACTCGACGATGAGCCACCGCTCGACGACGAGCTGCTCGAGCTGGACGGCTTCGACCCGCCGGACGAATCGGACGATCCGCCGGAGCCGGTCGTTGCGGCCACCTTCTTATCGCCGCCCTTGTCTCCCGACTTCTTGTCGGCCGCCGGCTTGTCGCCCGAGCCGTTCGACGGTGCGGTGCTGGTCGCGGCGGCCCTGGAGTCCGTCCGGTAGAAGCCGCTGCCCTTGAAGACCACGCCGACCGAGCCGTAAACCTTGCGCAGCGACCCGCCGCACACCGGGCAGATGGTCAGCGAATCGTCGGTGAATGCCTGCACGGCCTCGAAGCGGTGGCCGCATTCGGTGCAGGCGTACTGGTAGGTGGGCACGGGGTCCTCCGGATGGCGATCCGCCAGCGAAGGAGCGCTGCCGGCCGGGTGGTGAGTAGTGCAGATCAGCTGTTCTGGCACTCGAACGCGCAGACTGCCAGATCGATGATGCTCCCGAACCTGCTGGCGGCGCAAATATCGCGTGTTTGACAGAGTCGGCGGTGGCGGCTCAGCCGACCCAGCATGAGACAAACCCGATCCGGGGGTGACGACGGCCGTCACGGGCTGGTCCAACTCGTCGAACGGGACTGCCTCCAGCAATTCGTCGTCGTAGACCACGCGCGATCGCGCGGCAGCGGTTCCGCGCGCAGCTCGGACAGCAGCGCGAGGGTGCGGTCGTAGTGGCCGCCGCCTCGGCCGAGCCGGTGCCCGCGGCGGTCGACGGCCAGCGCCGGGACCAGCACGACGTCGGCGTCGGCGATCGCGGCCGGTCCGAGCCGCGGCCCGGTCGGCTCGTCGATGCCGAGCGCGCCGCGCCTGGTCGGCTGCGGCGGCTGCCGGGTGACGTACTCGCACCAGTCCAGCGGCGCCGCGCCGGTGACCACCGGCACCAGCACCCGGGCGCCGCACGGCCAGCCGGTCCAGCGTCCGCGGGTCCAGCGGTTCGGTGGGCAGCGGCAGGTAGGCCGCGATGCACGTCATGCCGGACAGGGCCCGCAGCAGGTGTGCGGAGATCGCCTCCCGGGCCACCCGCCGATCGGACTCGGCGCGAGCGCGGCGGGCGGCCAGCAGCGTCGTCCGCAGGCGGGTCTTGGCGGCCCCGATCGGCTCGCTCGTCCGGATGCACCGGCACACCGTAGGCCACGGTCGGCGGTGTTCGACATCCCGGCGGTGACCATCCGCGATCGACGGCCGCCAGGTCCGGGCCCGCGCGGGTTGCCGCGGTGTCGACATCGGTATCGGACGGGTTACCGGGCGATCAGGCACTACGGTTAGCGACCATGAACCACCATGCCGCGGCCGAGCCGGCGTCGCCGTGCCCGGACGGCGGCAGGTCCCGGCACCGGGGTGTGCTCGGAGCCCGGCTGGAGCAACGAATGGGGGCGTTCGCATGAGGTCGGTCGCCGAGCAACTCGAACGGGTGCTCTCCATCGCATCGACCCCGCAGCCGGTGCGGGTGGCCATCTCCGAGGCCCAGGGCCTGCTGTGCGCCGAGGAGGTGGTCGCCTCGGCGGCGCTGCCGGCCTTCGACCAGGCCGCCGTCGACGGCTACGCGGTGCGCTCGGTCGACGTCGCCATCGCCGCCGAGGGCCACCCGGTGGTGCTGCCGGTGGTCGGCGAGATCGAGGCGGGCGCCCGGGCGCCGCATCGGCTGCAGCCCGCGCAGACCGTCTACGTCGCGACCGGCGCCGCGCTGCCGACCGTCGCCGACGCCGTCGTCCCGCGCTCGCACACCCAGGGCGGCGGCGCGCGGGTGTCGGTGATCAAGCCGGTGGAGTCGGGTCAGTACGTGCGCCGGACCGGGGAGGACGTGCAGCCCGGTGACGTCGCCGTGCGGCTCGGCGCCTTCATCGGGTCCGCGCAGGTCGGGTCTGCTCGCCGCGGTCGGCCGGGACAAGGTGCTGGTGCACCCGCGGCCGCGGCTGTCGATCATCTCGGTCGGCGACGAACTGGTCGACGTGTCCCGCACCCCGGGTCCCGGCCAGGTGTACGACGTCAACTCGTTCTCGCTGGCCGCGGCCGCCCGGGACGCCGGCGCCGAGGCGAACCGGGTCGGCATCGCGCCCAGCGATCCGCGGCGCTTCCGCGAGCTGGTCGAGGCCCGGCTGCTGGTCTCCGAGGTGGTGCTGATCGCCGGCGCGGCCGGTGGGCACAGCGCCGAGCTGGTCGTCGAGGCGCTGTCCGAGCTCGGCGAACTGGACCTGTCCCGGGTGGCCATGCAGCCCGGTTCGGCGCAGGGTTTCGGCCTGCTCGGCCCCGACCGGGTGCCGACCTTCCTGCTGCCGGCGAACCCGGTGTCCGCGCTGGTGGTGTTCGAGGTGATCGTCCGGCCGGTGCTGCGGATCATGCTCGGCCGGCGAAACCCGTACCGGCGCACCGTGATGGCCCGAACGCTGGAGCCGATCAGCTCGCCGGCCGGCCGCCGGCAGTTCCTGCGCGGGCAGCTGATGCGCGATGACGACGACGACTACCTGGTGCACATCCTGGGCGGCAGCGGGACCCACCTGCTGGCGTCGCTGGCCGAGGCGAACTGCCTGGTGCTGATCGACGAGGACACCACGGAAGTGCCGGTGGGCAGCGAGGTCCCGGTGTCCTTCCTGGCGCAGCGGGCGTAGCGCGCGATGAATCCGGCTGGATTCCCGGCCGGTGTGGTCACCGGTGCGCATCCCGGCTGGCCCACCCGCCTCGGGCCGTTGGAAACCCGGATCGGGCGGGTCGCGGGCCGCCCGCTGCGCCGCTCCGACTGGGCCGATTGGCAGCGGGCCCGGGTCGCAGGACGAGGCGCTGATCGCCCCCTGGGACGCGACCAGCGACCTGACCTGGGCGCAGCGGCATTCCCGCGCCATGTGGCATTCGCATCGGTCACTGCTGCGCTCGGGGGCGCGCCGCGGCGAGGTGGTGCCGTTCGCGATCACCGTCGAGGGCGCGTTCGCCGGCCAGGTGACGCTGGGCGGCATCCAGCGCGGTGCGCTGCGCTCCGGGTGGGTGGGCTACTGGGTCGACTTCGCGGTTCCACGGGCGCGGGGTCGCCACCGCCGCGGTCGCGTTGATCGTCGCGCACGGCTTCGGACCGGTCGGCCTGCACCGGATCGAGGCGACCATCGCGCCGGAGAACCTGGCGTCCCGGGCGGTGGTGGCGCACCTGGGGTTTCGGCAGGAGGGGCATCTGGTCCGGTACCTGGACATCGACGGCGCCTGGCGCGATCACCTGCTGTACGCGCTGACCGTCGAGGAGGTGCCGCGCGGGCTGCCGCAGCTGTTGCAGCGCTGGCAGACGCGGCGGCGCCGGGCACGAGCCGCGCCGGCTGATACCCGTGCGGGGCAAGGGGTCGACGACCAGGGAAAACCCGGGGTGTGTCCCTACCGGGTCCAGCCCCTTGCAGTCGTTAGCGTGATCTTGACCAATCGGTCCGTCGTCGCGCGCACCTGCGACCTGAGCGAGGGGAGCACCCCGAAATGAGTATCCCCACGTCACTCATCGTGGTCCTGTTGGTGGTCGCCTGGCTTGTCGTGCTGGTGCCGATGGTCGCCAGGCGCCGGGAGAAGGTCCCGCAGACCGAGGCAACCGGCTCCGGTTTCCGGGTGCTCCGGCGGGCGTCGGCGTCGCTGCGTCGGCGACCGCGGCCGCGGCGCCAAGGGCCAGACCGTGACAGCCATGACGCAGCCGGGCGAGTCGTCGGACGCCGATCAGGCGCTGGTCAGCGTCGGGGCCGCCAGGTCCGGAGCCCGAGCCGACCGATGCCGCCGAGGAGTGGGCGGCGGCGCAGCGCGGTCGGGTCACGCCGCAGCGGTCCGGCATCGGCGCAGGACACCCTGGCCGAGCACGAGCGACTCGAGGACACCGTCGCCGAGCGCGACGTCGACGACCGGCACACCGACGTGATCACCGTCGTCGACGATCGGCGAGAGCGCCGACGATCGAGACGCGGCGAGCCGTCGACGGAGCAAGAGCCGCCGGTCAGCATCGCGCCGGACGACCGCGCCGATGCAGGACGCACCGACCCGGAGCCGGCCCAGCATCCCGGACGAGCTCTCCGAGCAGGAATGGGCCGAGCACGCGGCGGCCGCGCCCGCCGGGCCGGCGTTCGCCGACGTCCAGGACGAGCAGCTCCGCCCGGTCCCGCGCCGGCCGGGGCGCGGCGGCTTCGACCCGGAGGCGGCCGAGGCCACCCGCGCGTACCGGTACCAGCAGCGTCGCCGGATCACGCTGATCCTGCTGATCGCCACGATCGCGTTCTCGGTGACGGCGTTCCTGTTCGTCAGCTGGTTGTGGATCGGCGCGGCCGTCAGCCTGGCGCTGCTGGTCGGCTACCTGAGCTACCTGCGTCGTCAGGTGCGGATCGAGGCCGCGATCCGGCAGAAGCGGATGGAGCGGCTGCAGCGGGCCCGGCAGATCCGGCCCGAGTACGCCCGCCCGCCGGCGCCGGGCCAGCCGGGCGGGCATGTCGGCCGTCGCGCCCGGCCGCACGGTGGTCGACCTCGACGACGACGATCCCGGGTTCGACGACCTCGAGGAATACCGTCAGCCGGTGACCTACCGGCGAGCCGCGGGCCAGTGACCTTGGCGGAGCAGCGTTGCCCTGACCACCGTTGCCCTGATCACTGCGGCCTGGTAAGAACCGGCATGCTCGTTCTCAGAAATCGCAAGCGTGGGGCATGACGGTGGCCGCACCCGCCAAGGGATCCATCGACCCTTACAGCCAGTCCGGCTTCGGTGTCCGCTTCGACTGGGGGCTGCAGGGCGCCACGGCGATCGCGACCGGCGCCGCGGCCTTCGTCGTCGTCGACGTGCTGTCCTTCACCACCACCCTGTCGGTGGCGATGGACGCCGGGATCCAGGTGTTCCCGTACCGGCTCCGGGACTCGTCGGCGGCCGCGTTCGCCGCCTCCCGCGGCGCCGTGCTGGCCGTGGGTCGCAGCGAGGCCGGTCCGATGGGCGTCAGCCTGTCGCCGGTCTCGGTCCGCCGGGCGACCGCGCCGGGTGGGCCGCTGACGGCACCTCGAAGCTGGTGCTGCCGTCCCCGAACGGCGCGGCCATCTGCCGGCAGCTCGGCGAGGCCAAGGCGTTGGTCGTCGGTGCGTCGCTGCGCAACGCCACCGCCTGCGCGGAATGGGTGGTCAAGGCGGTCCGCGGGCCCGTCGCGGTGATCGCGTCGGGGGAGCGCTGGCCGGGCGACACGCTGCGGCCGGCGGTCGAGGACCTGTGGGGCGCCGGCCTGGTGATCGACGCGCTGGCCAACTTCGGGGCCGGCCCGGTCTCGCCAGAGGCCGCGTCCGCCCGGGCCGCCTACCGGGCGCTGGGCCGCACCCCGGCGATGGCGCTGGCCGCCTGCGCGTCCGGCCGGGAACTCACCGAGGCCGGCTACGGCGAGGAGATCGCGGTCGCCGCGGAGATCGACGTGTCCCGCAACGTGCCGGTGCTGTCGGGTGATTCGTTCCGGGTCGGGTGATCGTTTTCGGCCGTCGCGATCGGGTCGGCCGGTGTCCGCGCGGGCCGCTGACCCGCTGCTATTGTTGTCGACGGCTCGCGGTGCAGACCGCGACCAGGGGCTGTAGCGCAGTTGGTAGCGCGCTTCGTTCGCATCGAAGAGGTCCAGGGTTCGATTCCCTGCAGCTCCACCACGTTTCCGCAGGTCAGAGGCTTGTGTAGGGTAGCTAACCACCCGCCGGAGAGTCGCGTACCCACAAAATACCCACACCCTGCGCGCGAACAGCCTCGTCAAGTCTCGCTGCGACCGCGTCCAGGTCGTCCGGGAACAGGTCTGAATACGTGTCCAGGGTCATCGCCGCAGACTTGTGCGCCGAGCATCGTCTGAACCGCCTTGACGTTGGCGCCAGCGCTGATGGCGAGAGAAGCGGCGGTATGACACTTATGAGGAATTCCGCATAAGCGTCATTGCGCGGACGGCCGCATTATGTGCCCTGCCGGACCGTGCCGCCTTGTGACCAACGGTTTGAGGTGTCGTTGTCCGCATGATCCTGGGTGCCGGGGTCAGCTTCCCGGCGTGCTGAGCGCTACACCTGCTCGGCGAAGAATCGCCTGTTCATTCCTTTCTGGATGAAGGATGATTCGCCATGGGCGGGGTAGGGGTCAGGGATGCCGCGGACCGGGTGGTGGCGGCGTTGCGCGATGCGGGGCGGGATGAGTGACACAGTCCGGCGCTATCAGGTCGTGCCGGATCGGTTCGCTGCTTTCTTGACGGGTCGCGGCGTGGACGCGGCGAGTGAGTTGGTGTGCATCGACTTCATCGCGAACCAGACCAGCGTCCGGTTGGAGATACCTTCGGTGTTCAACCCGAGCGGCGCCTGCAGGTAGGTGGCTGACCACCAGCCAGTGCGGGGACTTGGACGGGCAGCTTGCCGGACCGATTCACCCGACCGCAGCACCCCGGCTATGGCCCGGCAACCTTTTCCTCGGGCATGAAGGCCTGCACGATCGCGGCCACTCGACCCTTGAAGCGACCGAGCGCATAGGGCCGCCCGGACACGATCACCAGCACCACCGGGGTTCCGGTTTCGATCAACGCCTCCACCAGCTCGTTCTGCACCCCCGGCAGCGATAGGTCTTCCGCGTCGCAGCCCTCGCCGGAGGTACCCCGGCCGAACAACCCGGCCCGGTCAAACCCGGAGTCCTTGCAGATTCTCTGCCTCACGTACGGGATCGGCTTACCGCGAATCGCTCTCTTCGACGGCCGCCCGCGCCCAGATCGATGAGCACCTTCATCGCCCGGCCGCTTTCCAAATCCGCGAAAGCGGCGACGGTCTCGCTGATCGGCCGGATGCCGGTGATCAGCGCCTCGGCCGGGATGACACCACTGTCGAGGAGTTCGATGGCGCGTTGGAAGTCGCCGCGTTCGTAGACCCGGGCGCCCAACAGGCGCAGTTCACGCCAGAACACCCGCTGCAGGTCGACCGGCCGCGGCTGGGGGTGGATCGCGACGACCACAACGGTTCCGCGGACCTTGACCAGGCCGGTCGAGCCGAGCACCGCAGCAGCGGCACCGGAGACCTCGAAGGCCACGTCGGCTCCCGCGTTTCCTGTCCAGTCATTCACCCACTGGACCACGTCAGTGGTTGTCGGGTCGAGAACCTCGAATCCCAGGTTGGAGCTGACCATTCGGCGGGCGGCATCGATCTCGGTGATGACAACTTCGGCGCCGGCGTGCCGCGCGACGGTGGCGATGAGCACACCTATCGGACCGCCGCCGATGACGATGACTCGATCATCAACGGTCACACCACCTACCGACGGACGCCACGACCCCGCTCATCTCATGTCCCACGATGGCGGGGACCTTGACCCTGCCGTCCATGTGTCCGTGAAGGATGTGCAGGTCGGTGCCACCGATGCCGGTGTATGCGACCTCGATTTGCACCTGCTCCGGCAGCGGCGGTGTGGGTCCCGCTCGACGATTTCGACGTCCGGGTTCCCAGGTAATTTGCGGTCAGCACAATTGTGTTTCCCCTCCGTTGAATCGTCAGACAGCTTGTGCCACAGGCCCGATCAACCGCGCCCAGTAGTTGCCGGTCGGATAGGTGAATTCGTCAAGAGTGCTGCTCAGAATCTCCGCACTGTAACCGGCGGCCGTGGGCAGCACGTACGCACCGCCTCGAACGACGCATGGTTCGACGAAGTGTTCGTGCAGGTGGTCGACGAACTCGGTGACGCGGCCCTGCAGCGACCCGGATACCGCCACGTAGTCGAAGATCGAGAGGTGTTGCACCAGTTCGCACAGGCCGACCCCACCGGCGTGCGGGCAGACCGGGATGTTGAACTTCTTGGCCATCAGGTAGACGGCGAGGATTTCGTTGATGCTGGCCAGCCTGGCCGCATCCAGCTGACAGTAATCGATGGCCTCGGCCTGGAACATCTGCTTGAAGAGGACGCGATTCATGCCGTGCTCACCGGTGGCGACGCCGATCGGTGCGACCGCCTTTCGGACGGCAGCATGCCCCAGTACATCGTCCGGGCTGGTCGGTTCCTCGATCCACAGTGGTCGAAATTTCGCCAGGGCACCGATCCAGTCGATGGCTTCGGGCACGTCCCACACCTGATTGGCGTCGATCATCAGATTCACGTCGTACCCGATCACGTCCCGGGCAATTCCCAGCCGGCGGATGTCGTCCTCCCGGTTGCCGCCGACCTTGAGCTTGATGTGCTTGTATCCGGCATTGATCGCCTGCTGGCACAAGCGGCGCAACTTATCGTCCGAATATCCCAGCCAGCCGGCACTGGTCGTATAACACGGATAGCCGGACTCACCCAGCGCGGCTACCCGGTCCTCCCGAGTCGGCTCCAATTCGACGAGCATCGCCTCAGCTTCGTCACGGGTCAGTACATCCGAGAGGTATTGCAGGTCAGCCACATCGACCAGCTGCTGGGGGGTCATGTCCACCAATAGCCGCCACAGCGGTTTATCCGCCTCGCGGGCCGCCAAATCCCAAACGGCATTCATGACGGCGGCCATCGCAAGGTGTTCGACCCCCTTTTCCGGACCCAGCCAACGCATCTGCGAGTCGGACTTGAGATACCGATAAACCCCACCGAGATCGCCGGTTACCTCATTGAGGTCCATTCCGATCAATGGCTCACCACGCCGCTGAGCGGCAAGCCTACAAACATCGTTGCCGCGACCTATGGTGAACGTGAACCCAAACCCCGACAAGGACGGATCGTCAGTCTTGATCATCACGTACGCGGCCGAGTAATCGCCGTCCTTATTCATCGCGTCCGAGCCATCCATGCTCAACGACGTCGGGAATCGCACGTCGACGGCATCGACGCCGATGATCTTGGTCATCTTTTCTCCAATGCCGTGCCTGGAACGGATCAAACCGGGTACAGGGATATTTCGTTCGGGAGGGTCAGCGGGCCCGCCTCAGCCAGCTCTCGACGCCGGCAACATGCACCACCATGGCGGCCTCGGCCAGGCCGGGCTCATGGGAGCCGAGAGCGTCCAGAATTGCCTGATGCTCCCGCACGGTCCGCTCCTGGGCGCCCGTCTCGGTCCGGCCCCGCCAGATCCGGGCCCGGTTGGTCGGACCGGAAAGACTCTCGATCAGCGACGCGAGCAACGAATTCCCCGACGCGACACTGACCAACCGGTGGAACTCGATGTCGAGTGCCAAAAGCTCCTCAGCCGCCGAATCGGGAGTCGATCTGTCGACGACGCGCTGCATCTCGGCCAGCTCCGTGTGGCTCGACGCGCGCTGCGGCCATCGCGGCAGCGGCGGGTTCCAGGATGCGACGGACCCGAAGGAATTCCAGCACGCTGTCGTCGCGATGGAAATCGACGACGAAGCTCAGCGCATCGAGAAGGAGGTTCGGATCCAGGCTCGTCACGTAGGTGCCGTCGCCCTGACGAACGTCGAGGATGTTGATCAGGGACAGTGCCCGGACGGCCTCGCGCAGCGAGCTGCGCGACAGCCCAAGGTCATCTGCGAGATCCGCCTCACGCGGCAGCCGATCGCCGGGCTTCAACTTGCCGCTGATGATCATCTCCTTGATCCGTAGGATCGCCTCGTCGGTTAGCGCCACGTCCGACTCTCCCAGGGGTTCTCGGGGCCGACTGGTGACTGTCCACGCTCTCCGGTGCCGAGCCGAGAGCTCGAATGCCGTCGCCGAGATATTGTTGTCGTCACACACATCGCCCTCCTTGGTCGGGTCATTCGACCGTAAACGGCATCTGTTGTCCGGCTCATGATCTGGTGCTTTTCCACCGCGGTGAGGTCGCTGCAGGCGTCGACGACGAGGTCGAGCCAACGCCGGTAGGTCCATGCTCATTGTCACGACGGGCCAGTCGCTGCCGAACATGCACCGTCCAGGGCCGAAGACATCTACCGCGTGCTGCAGGTATGGCCGGATGCTGTTCGCATCACGGGTATCAGCATCGGCCTCGCTGCCCAAACCCGACAGTTTGCAGCTGACATTGCCGGACGCGGCGAGTCGCGCGATATTCGATGCCCACGGTTCATGCTGTCGTCCGGCGACGTCGGGCTTGCCGAGGTGGTCGAGGACGAAGGTCACCTCCGGGCATCGCTCGACCAGGTCGGCCACTTCAGGCAGTTGGTGATGACGCACGCAGAGGTCGAGAACGAGGCCGTGCGCGGCCAGGAGTCGGACGCCGGCGACGAACTCGGGCCGCAGGGCGAATCCGACCGGGCTGTCCTGGAGCAGCCGACGGATACCGACGACGAGGTTGTCGGCGGCACGGACGGCAAGTTCCTCGGCGCAGTCGGTCCCCCTCTCCAGGGCTGCGTGCGCGACGATCCCGACTATTGGTGCGCCCCGGCGCGCGAGGTCGTGCACCCAGGCCACCTCGGCAGCGGCCTGCGTGTCGAGGCAGTCCGCTTGGACGAAGACGATTCCTTTCACCGGCGGAGTCGTGACATCCAGGTTGCCGGGCAGAAACTGGCGGTGCAGGACGGGATTGTCTGCGAGCCATGGATAGTCCAACCGCCCTGGGTCCCAGAAATGGACGTGGCTGTCAATAAAGGAATCGGGCGGGCAGGAATCGGCTGCGGGGATCGGCTGAACGGGACTGGGCGGGGGATTCCACGGTCTGGGGGAAGGTCGGGATTCGAGCCTTCCGCCAGCGCGGGCATCAGCCGAACTGATCGGCATTCGCTTTGGTCACCATCTCGGTGCCGGTGTCGACGTTGGCCGGCACCGTCTTGCCCTGCGCGGCGTCGAAGGCCGTCTGCGCGCCCAGCGAGCCCATCTTGGCCGGGAACTGGGCGACCGACGCCGACTGCGTTGCCGGCCTTGATCGCAGCGACCTCAGCCGGGTGAGGCGTCGAATCCGACCACGATCAGCTTGCCCTCCTTGCCGGCCGCCTTGATCGCCTGCAGCGCGCCGGTGATCGGCGGCCCGCAGGCGCCGTAGATAGCCGGTGATGTCGGGGTTGCGCGGTCAGGATGTCCTGGGCCGCGTTCAGTCCCTTGGTCTGGTCGCAGTCGGTTGGTGTCTTGGTGACGACGGTCGCCTTGTCATCCGAGGGTCTCGAGTCATCCCGGTCACCCGGTCGTCCAGGGACGGGTTGCCCAGCACTCCCTGCAGAACGCCGATCGTGGCGCCGGCCGGGAGATTGGCGGCCAGCCACTCACCGGCCAGCTTGCCGCCGTGCGAGGTTGTCGGTGGCGACCACGGCAGTCTTGCCCGTGCCAGTCCGGGATGTCGTTGTCGATCAGGACGACCTTGATTCCCGCGTCGACCGCCTTCTGCAGCGCATCCTGGACGTTGGGGCTGGTGGGCGTGATCGCGATGGCCTTGCACGCCCTGGGTGACCATCGACTGGATCGCCGCGATCTCGCCTTCGTCGTCGGTGCCGCTCTTGCCCTGCGCGAAGATCGACCTCGGCGTCGGGTTCCGACTCGTCCCAGGTCTTGGCCGCGTCGACCATCGTGTCGTAGAAGTCGACCGGGAACTTGGTGATGAACCCGATCTTGACGACGTCGCCGGCAGCCGAGGCTGCGCACCGACTGGCCGAGCTGTTCGCCGCTGACTCGCCGGCGCGCGACCCGAGCGCTTCGATGTGACGCTGCTCGACGCGGTGGAGGCGCCGCTCGAGCAGCCTGCGACGAGCATGGCCGCCGACACTGCCGCGATGGCGAAGAGTCGTCGTTGTCCCTTCATGGTGGTCCTTTCGGTCTGAGTTGATCGGCTGAGGGCGTCAGGAAGCCGCGTCCGAGCGCGACGCTGACGATCGTTGGGTGTGCGGTCGATCAGCGTCAGGCGTCACCCCCGACGATGAGCGAGACGATGCGGGCTCGGTTCTCCGGCCGGGGAATCTCCTCGCCGACCGTGCGTCCCCGGCGCATGACGACTGCACGGTCGGCGATCTCCATGACGTGGTCCATCGCGTGGGAGATGACGATGACGGCGCGGCCGTCGTCGCGCAGCCGCAGGATGAGATCGAGGACCTGTCGGGACTCGCGCAGCCCCAAGGCCGCGGTCGGTTCATCGAGGATGACGAGTTTGGAGGCGAAGGCGCTCGACCTGGCGACGGCGATGGCCTGGCGCTGGCCACCGGACATCATGCCGACCGCGGCGTCCGCTTCCGGGCAGGCGAACCCGGAGTTTTTCCAGCAGGTCGGTGGCGGCCCGTGTCATGTCCGCTCGGCGCATCCACGCGCAGTCCGGTGGGCAGCCAGCTGGGCCCGGCCAGTTCGCGCCCGGCATAGAAATTCGCTGCCGGCGTCGAGGTTGTCGAACAGCGCAAGGTCCTGGTAGACGGTCTCGATGCCCGCCGCTCGGGCGACCGCCGGGCTCGTCATCGACACTTCCGTGCCGTCGATCGTCACCGTGCCGGTGTCGAGTCGGTGGACGCCGCTGATGCACTTGATGAGGGTCGACTTCCCGGCGCCGTTGTCGCCGAGCACGGCCAGTACCTCCCCGTGCCACACGTCGAGGTTGACGTCGTCGAGCGCCAGCACCGCACCGAATCGCTTGGTTCCGCCGCGGACAGCCAGTGCGGGTGGCCCGGCGGTGCTCATTGGCTGGCCGCCTTCAGCACCTTGAAGCGTCTCTCCAGCGCACTGCGCACGACGTCCGACTCGACCGCGAGGACGATGACCACGCCGATGACGATCAGCTGGATGTAGGCCTGGATGTTGAGCAGGTTCATCCCATTGCGGATGACGCCGATCATCAGGGCGCCGACGAGGGCGTGGCCGACGTGGCCTCGTCCGCCGAGGAAGCTCGCGCCGCCGATGACGACCGCGGCGATGGCGTCCAGCTCGGCCAGCTCGACCGAACGTCGGCGACCCGGCGTTGAGCCGGCCCGCGGTGACGATCGCCGCGACGCCCGCGAGCAGGCCGCTGCAGACGTACACCGAAACCAGCACCCAGGAACGCGGAACTCCCAGCCGTCGGGCACCCTCCGGGTTGCCCCCGACCACGTAGATCCAGCGACCCCAGACCACGCGGCTGAGAAACAACGTCGACGGCAATCGCGACTGCGGCGACGAGAAACGTGGAGTACGGCAACCAGCCGATGGACCCGCCGCCGATGGTCTGCACGAATGTCGGGCATGCCCGCGGATCGGCTGTCCACCGGACAAGCCCAAGGGCAAGACCCCTGGCGATGCTCAGGGTGGCCAGCGTGATGATGAACGGATGGGGCAGTCGGCCGAAGACGTAGACCAAGCCGTTGACCGCGCCAACCGCGACACCGGCAGCCAGCATGGCCAGGACGGTGAGCGCGCCACCGCCGTCGAGTCTGAAAACCAGCGCGCCGACGACCGCGGACAGACGCGAGCGTCGACCCGACCGACAGGTCGATTCCGCGGGTGAGGATCACCAAGAGCTGGCCCATCGCCAGAATGGCGATCACCGCGGTCTGCGACAAGACGTTCCCGAGATTCTGGGTGGACGCAAACACCGGGGACAGCACCGACAGCACGCCGACGAGGATCAGCAGGATCAGCAGCGGACCCAGTCGGAGCACGGTCAGCAAGGACCGCACAATGCGCAGCCGCGCCGCACTCGGCGGTCGTGCTGACCGGAGCATGTGTCGGATGACCTCGGGGACGATCCGACTGTGGACAAGTCTTCCGGCGTGGACCGAGGATTCGCGGCGTTTGTCAGCCTGCGCGTCTTGCACGTCGTGCCGCCTCCTCAGTCGATGGCCAGACCGTAGTACCTCAAACATCGGATGTCTACCGCGAACTCCGCGCCGATGAAGGTCGTCTACTGTCACTACAGGGCGCATACATCAGATCACCTGCGGATTCGGCGGCGCCTATTGAGCGGCCTTTCCTTCGACTAAGCGGTCGCGATTCGGTTGATCTAGGGCCCAGGTGCGGTACGCCGTGGCGACGGCGCGCAAGACCTCTTCTCAAACGTCATACGTCATATGTATGGTGTGCGAGGACGTGACACCTCGACGAGGAGAAGACGACATGACCACACTTGGATACGCCGCGGCGCGGTACGTGGGCGATCACCGCTTCGAGGTCGCCCGGATGCCCCACCGGCCACCCGCCAGCGGCGAGGTCGAGATCGCCCCGGCCTTCACCGGCATCTGCGGCACCGATCTGCATATCGCCGCCGGCCACATGGACGCGCGCGTCACCACTCCTGCGGTGATCGGACATGAGACCGCCGGACGCGTCACCGCGGTCGGCGACGGCGTGACCGGATGGTCCGTAGGGCGATGCGGTGACGGTGATGCCGTTGCGCTCCGACGGGACCTGCCCGGCCTGCCGGGCCGGGCACCAGCACGTCTGTGAGCACCTCGACTTCCTGGGGATCGACTCGGCGGGTGCGCTGGCCCAGCGATGGATCGTGCCGGCCAGCACCCTGATCGCCCTGCCGGACGACCTGGACCTGCGAACCGCGGCGCTGCTGGAGCCGACTGCGGTCGCGGTCCACGACGTCCACCGGTCTCGGTTGGCCGCGGGGGAGTGTGCTGTGGTCGTCGGGGGCGGACCGGTTGGTCTGCTGATCGGCCTGGTCGCCGCCCGCCGCGGCGCGCAGGTGGTGCTGGTGGAGCTGGACGCCACCCGACGGGCGCTGGCCGCCGAATTGGGTCTGTCGGTGCTCGACCCTCGGGAGGACGACATCGCCGCAGTCGCACGGGATCTCACCGGCGGGGCCGGCGCGCACGTGGCGTTCGAGGTGTCCGGTTCGCAGGGCGGTCTGGACACCGCAGTCTCCGTGCTGGCCGTGCGTGGCCGGATCTGTCAGGTCGGTATCCACGCCGAGCGGCGCTCGGTCGACCTGCACCGCTTCTTCTGGCGCGAGCTGGAACTACTGGGCGCCCGGCTCTATCAGCGGGAGGACTTCGCCGAGGCGGTGCAGCTGGTCGCCTCCGGGGCCGTACCAGTGCAGCGGCTGATCAGCGACGTGGTGCCGCTGGACCGGGTGGCCGAGGCGTTCGACCTGCTGTCGGCCGGCGGCGCGATGAAGGTGCTGGTCGACTGCCAGGCCGGGGTCGAGCGATGAGTGAGCGTGCGAGCGAATCATGTCACCCTCGTCGGTTCGACACCGCGGAGCGGGGTCGAAGCGGCTGTTCGACCTCACCGGCCGGCTCGCCGCGGTGACGGGCGCCAGCCGGGGAATCGGAGCGGCCGTGGCCGTGGCCCTGGCCCGGGCCGGCGCCGACGTCATCGGCATCTCGACGCTGGGGCCGGGTTCCGACGTCGCCGCGGCGGTGACAGCCACCGGTCGGCAGTTCACCTCGCTGGCCTGCGATCTGGCCGACCGGTCGGCCGTGCAGGAGTTGGGCGCCGACCTCGCCGGCCGCGGGGTCGACCTGCTGGTCGCCAATGGCGGCACCATCCGCCGGGCCCCGGCCGCCGAGCACCCGCTGGCGGACTGGGACCACGTCGTCGAGGTCGACCTGACCAGCCAGTTCGTGCTGGCCCAGGCGGTGGGGGCGGCCATGCTCGACCGCGGGTTCGGGCGCATCGTCTTCACGGCGTCCCTGCTGAGCTTCCAGGGCGGCGTCAACGTGCCCGCCTACACGGCGGCCAAGCACGGCGTGGCCGGGCTGACCAAGGCGCTGGCCAACGAGTGGAGCGCCTCCGGAGTGGGCGTCAACGCCGTCGCCCCGGGCTACATCGCCACCGACAACACCGTCGCCCTGCGGGAGGACCCGGTCCGGTCGCGGGCGATCCTGGAACGCATCCCCGCCGGGCGGTGGGGCCGCGCCGACGACATCGCCGGAGCCGTGGTGTTCCTGTGCAGCCCGGCGGCGGAGTACGTGCACGGCGTCGTGCTGCCGGTCGACGGCGGCTGGCTCGGCCGATGACGCCCGTCAGCTCCTTCGACCGCCCAAGCTGTTCGACCACCCTCGGCGACACCTGCGCAGCCAGCCTCGTGGAGGTCCGCGCACTGGCTGACGGCGGCACCGCCCATGCCCAGCGTTGACCGGAGACGACCGTGATCATCGATGCGCACCAACACTTCTGGTCCCCCGACCAGGTGTCCTACCCGTGGCTCACCGATGAGATCGCCCCGATCAACCGCCGCTTCGGTCCCGAGCACCTGACGCCGCTCCTGCAGGCCACGGGCGTGCAGGGCACGGTGCTCGTGCAATCCGCCGACCACCGCGCCGACACCGACGCGATGCTGGCGATCGCCGCGGAGTTCCCCGCGATCGTCGGCGTGGTCGCCTGGGTGCCCCTGCAGGACGCCGAAGCAGCGGCCCAGCAGTGGGCGGAGCTGAGCAAGAACCCGGTCGTCGTGGGCGTCCGCAATCTGATCCACGACCACCCGGACCCCGACTACATCCTCCGACCCGATGTGCTCGGCGGGCTCCGCGTGCTCGAAAAGGCCGGCGCGTGCTTCGATCTGGTGACGTCACGGCTGGAGCACCTGGCCCACCTGCCCCGGTTGTCCGAGGAACTCCCGGACCTGCGGATCGTGCTGGACCACCTGGGTAAGCCCCCGTTCGGTCAGGGCGACGCGGCCTGGCGGACCTGGGAGCGGCTGCTGGCCGCGGCGGCGGAGAACCCGTTGGTGACCGCAAAGGTGTCGGGTCTGTACCCGGCCGCGGCCGGTGAAAAGGATTGGGGGGTCGACGATGTCAGACCCGCTTTCGAGCACGCGATGGACTGTTTCGGGCCGGACCGGCTGATGTACGGCGGCGACTGGCCGATCAGCGTGCTGTTCGGCGGTTACCCGAAGACCTGGGCGATGACCGAGCAGCTCCTCGCCCCCACGACGGCCGCCGAGCGGGCCGCCCTGCTCGGCGGCACCGCCGCCCGCGTCTACCGACTGGATCCCGGCCGGTTGGCCGCCGCCGAAGCCCGAAGGAGCACCTCGTGATCGTCGCCCTGCATTCCGTCCTCAAGCCCGGCTGCGAGGACGACTACGACCGGGACCACGCCCGCATCCCCGACGATCTGCGCGCCGCCTTCACCCGCGTCGGCATCCGCGACTGGTCGATCTGGCGCAGTGGACTGACCCTGTTCCACCTCGTCGACTGCGACGACTACCAGGCTGCGATCGCCGCCCTGGGCGACGATCCGGCGAACCACCGCTGGCAGCAGGTGATCGACGGCTATGTCGACCACTTCGTCGACCAGGGGAGTGGAACCCCTGGGCCGCAACCGCTTCGGCTCGTGCACTCCCTGGAGAACCCGGTTTCCCGCACCTCCACCGACGGGCGCGACCGATGAGCCTGGCCCGACGGCGCGTACCCGGCACCGCGGTGACGCTCACCGAACTGGGCTTCGGGGGCTCGGTGATCGGCAATCTCTACCGGGCCGTCGACGACGAGACGGCCCGCGCCACCGTCGATGCCGCCTGGGATCGCGGGGTGCGGTACTTCGACACGGCACCGCACTACGGGCTGGGTCTGTCCGAACGCCGGCTCGGCGCGGCCCTGCGCGGGCGTCCCCGGGACGAGTTCGTCGTCTCCACCAAGGTGGGCCGGCTGCTGGAGCCGCGGGAGACGCCGCTGGACCGGGACGACGACGGCTTCGACGTGCCCGGCGACCT
The DNA here is from genome assembly GCA_963695045.1 of uncultured Actinomycetota bacterium. GTDB lineage: Bacteria > Actinomycetota > Actinomycetes > Mycobacteriales > Nakamurellaceae > Nakamurella. The sequence continues at coordinate 159,026 of CAVOFW010000006.1, read as the reverse complement.
GCGGCGACGACTGGACTACAGCCGGGACGGGGTGCTGCGCAGCGTCGAGGACTCGCTGCGGCGCACCGGGTTGGACCGCGTCGACGTGCTGTACGTGCACGACCCGCACGATCACTGGGAGCAGGCCGCCCACGAGGCGGTTCCCGCGCTGGTCGACCTGCGGGAGCAGGGCGTGGTCGGCGCGGTCGGCGTGGGGATGAACGACGCGGCCATGCTGGCCCGCTTCCTGCGGGAGACCGACGTCGACCTGGTCATGCTGGCGGGCCGGTTCACCCTGCTGGACCAGGGGGCGATGGACGACCTCCTGCCGGCCGCACGGTCCACCGGCAAGGCCGTCGTGGCCGTTGGGGTTTTCAACTCGGGCATCCTGGCCCGCGAGATCGTCCCGGACGACGCCCATTTCGAGTATCAGCAGGCGCCGGTGGAACTGCTGGAACGGGCGCGAGGCATCGCCGCCGTCTGTGCCGAGCACGGTGTGACGCTGCCTGCCGCCGCCGTGGCGTTTCCGCTGTCGCATCCCAACGTCGTCGACGTGACCCTCGGCATGCGCACCCCCGAGCAGGTCCATCGCAACGCCGATCTGCTGGCGGCGGCCCCGCCCGCGGGCGGCTGGTCGGACCTGTGGGACGCCCTCACAGCGCGCGGCCTGCTGCGGCCGGATGTCGCCGATACCCGTTCGCAACAGCCATGAGTCGATCGGTCCAGCATCGATCGGTTCCGAAGGCTTGCTTAAAGGTACTACGTATGATGTTCTAGTTCTCGACGCCGAATGGTCGTTGTCCACGATGCCGAACCAAGGAGAGCCAGCGATGTCACCCTCCACCACTGCCACCACGCCGGTGTGGCGTGCCCGTTACCGGTTGGCCGCCGCGGCCGCCGGCGGTCTGCTGGTGCTGCTCGCCAGCGGATGCGCCTCGGGCTCGGGAACCGCCGCCCCGTCCACCACCGCCGAGCAGTCCGCCGACAGCCCGATCACCGTCTGGGTCGACGCCTCCCGGGCCCCGGCCGTGGAGGCCTTCCAGAAGGCCCACCCGGAGATCCCGGTGAAGGTCGAGACCTACGACGGCTCGGCCAACGGCTCGAACTCCTTCAAGACCAAGATGGCGCTGTTCGACCAGGCCGGGAAGGGCTGGCCGGACGTCGTCTTCTCGACCCAGAACAACGACGCCGCCTGGGCCAGCCAGTCCGCCGGTGGTCAGCAGCCGTTCGCCGCCGTCCTCGACGAGGGCGTCGTGCCGGACGACGTGCTGAACAACTTCACCGAGGGCGCCCTCAACCCGTGCACCGTCGCCGACAAGGTCTACTGCCTGCGCAACGACCTGGCCCAGGAGGTGCTCTGGTACGACAAGTCGCTGATGGATCAGTTCGGCTACACCGTGCCCACCACCTGGGAGGAGTACCAGGCACTGGGCGCAGAAGGTCGCCCCGGAGCACCCCGGTTACATCATCGGCACCGTCGGTGACGCGTTCTCCGCGAGATCTACATGTGGCCCGGCAAGTGCCAGGCCGGTGGGGTCACCGGCCCGACCGCGATCACCGTCAACACCACGTCCGAGCAGTGCAAGAAGGTCGCCAGCCTCATCGACGACGGCGTGAAGAACAAGTACCTGTCCACCCTGAGTGTCTTCGCCCCCGAGTTCCTGCAGCAGAGCACCGGCAAGGTGCTCATGCTCCCCGGCCCCGCATGGTACGGAGGCGCGCTGTTCAACAACCCCGAGTCGCTGAACGCGCCCAAGGGACAGATCGGCATCGCCGCCCCGATGGCCTGGGGATCGGACGCCGCGGTGACCGGCAACGTGGGTGGCGGCACCTGGTTCGTCTCCAGCCATTCGACGAACACCAAGGCCGCGTCGGAGTTCGTTCAGTTCGTGACGACCTCGGACGAGTACCAGGTCGATCAGGCGCCGGGTTATCCGGCGTACGCCCCGGCCGCCACGAAGTGGCTGGCGAAGCAGACGAGCGAGGGGTACTTCGCGACGTCGTTGGACGCGTTGACCACTGCGGCGACCCAGATCTGGGACGGCTGGGGAGCGCCGTCCTTCAGCCAGGAGGCGATCTGGGCCAAGACCGTCACCCCGGTGATCACCTCCGGCGGCTCCGTTCTCGACACCCTGCCGGCCTGGCAGACCGCCATCGAGAACGAGGCCAAGGTCAACGGCTACACCGTCAGCCAGTGACCTCGCCGCCGGATTCGCGAGCCGTCGTCCTGCCGTCGGGGGCAGGGCTGCGGCCCGCCCGGCGACCGCGACTCTCGCGGTCCGTCGGGTACCTGTTCACCGCGCCCTACATCCTGTTCGTCGTCGTCTTCGGGGTCGGCCCGGCGGTCTACGCCGTGATCCTGTCGGTCTCGACCCCGGCAGGCGGCTTCGCGGGCATCGCCAACTTCGCCCGGGTCCTGGACGACTTCCGGTTCCTGCCCGCGGTCGTCCACGTGGCGTTGTTCGTGCGCCCTGTGGTTGGTCTCGCTGCTGGTGTTCGTCGTGCTGCTGGCGCTGATGGTGCATGCCGTCTCGGTGCGCTGGCTGAACGGCACACTGCGGCTGGTCTACTACCTGCCGGGGGCACTGGCCGGCGCGTCCAGCGTGCTGCTGTGGCTGTTCATGCTCAATCCGGCCGCGAGTCCGTTCGCCCCGTTGCTGCAGCTGCTCGGCTACGACAGCTTTTCGGCCACCATTGCGCCTGACGGGCTGCCGGTCGTCTTCACCCTGATCGCCTTCTGGGCCGGCGCCGGCGGCTGGATCGTGGTCATGTTCGGGGCTCTGAACAACATTCCCGTCGAGGTGATGGAGGCCGCGCGGATGGACGGCGCCGGCCCCGTGCAGATGGCGCTGAAGATCCAACTGCCGATGCTGCGCAAGTGGATCGCCTACATGGCGGTGCTGTCGTTGGCCGCGGGGACGCAGATCTTCGTCGAGCCGACGATGCTCTCCCAGGCCAGCAACGGCCAGGTGCCCAACGACTATTCGATCAACCAGCTCGCGTACCTCTACGCCTTCAACCAGCGGGACTTCAACGGGTCCGCGGCCATCGCCGTCATGCTGCTGGTCGTGGCCCTGGCGCTGTCCGCGGTCTTCGTCTGGCGCGGCGGCCTGTTCGACACGGAGGAAGTGTGAACACTCTCGCTCTTCGGCATCGTCCGACGCCGTCCGGATCGGCCGGTTCGCGGCGAGCGGTCGACCGACCTCGCGGGCTGGAGCCGCCGGGGTATCGCCACGGCGGTGCTGACGGTCTTTGTCCTGTTCTTCGTGGTGCCCCTGATCTGGGTGCTGATCGCGATGACGAAGTCGGGCGGGGAGTTGCAGCGCACGGCACCCTTCGCTCCGGGCTCGTTGTCTTCTCTGGCGGACAACTGGGACCAGCTGACCAATTTCCAGGACGGCGCGGTGGCCGGCTGGTTCACCAACTCCGTGTATTACGCCGTCGCCGCGCTCGTGCTGACGCTGCTGATCTCCATTCCGGCCGGATATGCCTTGGCGCTGGTCAAGTTTCCCGGGCGCAAGCTGCTGCTGATTCTGACGCTGGTCGTCATGCTGATGCCGAACACTGCGCTGGTGCTGCCGGTTTTCCTGGAGATGAATGCGGTCGGCCTCGTCGGGCACCCGCTGGCCGTGATCCTGCCGTTCTCGTTCTTTCCGTTCGGCGTCTACCTGACTTTCATCTACTTCTCGACGAGCATTCCGGCCAACCTGCTGGAGGCAGCGCGACTGGACGGCTGCAACGAGTTCCAGGTGTTCCGCCGGGTGGCGCTTCCGCTGGCCACCCCGGTGGTGGCGCTGGTGGCGTTCTTCTCCTTCGTGCAGAACTGGAACAATTACTTCCTGCCTTTCGTCATGCTGCCCAGCAGCGACGACTATCCGATGCAGGTGGGTCTGTCGACCCTGCTCGCGTCCACCCCCGCGTTCAATCCGAGTGCGGCGGGTTCCCAGTCGGTCCAACTGCCCACGCTGGCACTCGCGACCATGGTCAGCGTGCTGCCGGTCCTTGTGGTCTTCCTTTTCTCACAGCGGTTCCTCGTCACCGGGATGACCGCAGGCGGAACCAAGGGATGAAGATCACCGGATACCGCTCGCACCACACCCGTCACGAATGGGGTCGCCCCGTCGGTGATGTCAATGGCATCAGCCTCGGGGACGAGCACCCGGCAGGACGTGCTGGTCATCACCAGCAGCGACGGAGTCGAGGGCATCGGTCTCGGCGCCCACCCCGACATCGACATGTTTCTGCCGGTACTCGAGGGCGAGGACCCACGCAGCGTCACCGGCCTGTACGACCGGATGCTGGACGCGGCGTTCAAGCTCGGCCACCACGGTTCGGTTTTCGCGACCATCGGAACCGTCGACATGGCGCTCTGGGACCTCAAGGCCAAGCTCGCCGACGAACCGCTCTGGCGACTGCTCGGCGCCCGCGACCGCTTCGTCCCCGGATACGCCTCGGGGCTGGAGGCAGGTCTGGACGACGACGCCGTCGCCGACCTCTACCAGCGTTTTGCCGACCGGGGGTTCGGCGCGGCCAAGCTCAAGGGCGGACGACATCTGGAACGCGACCGGCGACGGCTGGGCATTCTTCGAGACGTGATGGGTTCCCGCACCTCTCATCCCGGCCTGATGCTCGACGCCAATGAGTCCTGGCACCGGTCCCAGGCCATCCGCCACGTCCGGGCGTTGGAGTCCGAGTTCGACCTGGCCTGGATCGAGGAACCGGTCCGCCGGTGGGACATCCGGGGGATGGCTGCCGTGCGTCAGCAGGTGGCCGCCGGAGTGGCCAGCGGCGAGAACCTGACCGGTCTGGAGCAGATCCGCGCCCTCATCGAGGGGGACGCGGTCGACGTGGTGCAACCCAACGCCGCCTGGGGCATCACCAACCTGCTCCGGGTCGGAGCCCTGGCCCACGCGTTCGACCTCCCGGTCAGTCCGATCGGGCTGACCTACGCGGTCGCCGCGGCGTCCGCCGCGTTGCCCAACCTGCTCGAGCACCGAGGTGCAGGACCTCAGCTGGCCGCTCGGGGTCGACGTCGACCAGGAGATCATCGACGGGGGCCGGGTGCTCGGGGACACCCCCGGCAACGGCATCACCCTGGACGTGGACCGGTTCGAACAGGCCACGGACTCCGCCGGGTGGACCGCCAACTCGGGCCCGCACCTGCGCCCTCGCCGGGCGGGACTGCGCCTGCTGCCCGAGGACGACGTGCCGGACACCGTCCCCGGCTCCGACCCGATGGACCCGCCGGAACCGGTCGGTCGGGCCGGCCGGCGAGTGGGGTCCGAGGAAGAGTGAGCGGCAGCCCCGATGGAATGATGGTCCGGATGACCGCCTCCGGTTCCGACCCAGCTGCAGTGACGCCGAGCCGACCGCAGCTTTCGTCCCGGCTAGGGACGGCGGTCGTGCAGCAGTTGGTCGAGCTGATCGTGACGGGGGAGGTCCAGCCCGGTGATCTGCTGCCCCCCGAGGGGCCCCTGGCCGAACGCTACGGCGTCAGCCGGACCGTGATCCGGGAGTCGGTCAAGCGGCTGCAGGAGAAGGGCCTGGTCGTTGTCGGCCAGGGCCGGGGCACCCGGGTGCTCGACCAGACGTCGTGGCGCATGCTCGACGCCCAGGTCCTCTCCGCGCTGGTCGATGACGACGTCTCCAGCGGCATCCTGAGCGATCTCACCGCGGTCCGGGCGAGCCTGGAGGCGATGATGGCGGGCGCGGTCGCCCGCAGACACACCGACGCCCAGCTGGCCGGGCTGGGGGACATCCTCGCGTCGATGCCTGACCTGATGAGCGACGAGACCGTCTTCTATCAGGCAGATGTCGGTTTCCACTTCGCCCTGATGCAGGCGTCGGGCAACCGGCTGGCGCACAACATCACGCGGGCGCTGTACCAACGTGCGCTGGAGAGCCCGCGGTACCTCGGCCACAACCCGAACGACGCCATGCACCGGACCCTGGCCGAACTCGACGCCATCTACGCCGCGATCAGTGCCGGCGACGAGAAACAAGCCGAACACGCCATGCGTCAACACATCGAAGTGGGCTGGGAACGGCGGCGGCTGACCAGCTGAAATTTGCCCTAGCTGAATTGCGCCGCGCATCGCCAGCCGTCGCACCGAGCGCTGCCCCGGGGCACACCGATCCGGAGCCGGGCCACACCCGCCGAGGGCCGCTGGTGTAGCGAGGGGCCTCGACTTCTTAGCCCAGATCGAGAACTTTGCTGTCCGAAGGGGTTGCAGCAAGGATCCGGTTCCGTCCTGCCGCCTTTGCCTCATAGAGATGCGTGTCGGCGACTTGATGAGGGCGCCGGGGTCCGCGGTGGCTCCCAGGGCGCAGCCGCCGCTGACGGTGACGGTGATGTTCTGCCCTGCCGCATTGATCGTGGCCGCGGCGGTTTCGGATCGGATTCTTTCGGCGACATCGATGGCGCTGGCCAGTCTCGTGCGCGGAAGGATGACGAGGAACTCCTCGCCTCCCCACCGGCCTGCGATGTCGCCGGCCGGAGCCCCTCGCTGCCGGATGAGCAACGGTGTTCAGCAATTTGTCTGCGGTGCGGCGGGCGGGGGTCAACGGCCGACGGGGTCGGCAGTGCCGACGCTATCGAAGTCGACATCGATCGATGCGGTCGCAGTTCGGCCGACTGACCTGCTCGAGGAAGCGGAAGTGGCGGGCGCGCACAGCAGTCGCCACTTCGCCAGTCGCTCAGCCAAGGTCCACATCGTCGATGTTGGTCCCATCCAGCAGATGGTTCCCGGACAACGCCGGTCGCTCGATCCGCGGCCAATTCCTGACCCTTCCAAACCGTGTGGCGTTGTTTTCTTGTTGTCGGTAACGAAACCTCCTGTCTGGCGTTGTCATCACACGGCACTGTCGTTTCCAGACTTGCAAGGAGCCCGCGTTGAACAGCTTGTCCGAATTTCCCGTGACGACCCTCGACGGTCGAAAGACCACCTTCGGTGAGCTTGCCGGCGGCAAGGCCACCCTGGTGGTCAATGTCGCCAGCCGCTGCGGTCTGACACCGCAGTACCGCCAATTGGAGGCCCTGCACGAGCAGTACGGCAGTCGCGGCTTCACGGTGCTGGGCTTCCCGACCAACCAGTTCGGCGGACAGGAGCCCGGATCCGCCGAGGAAATCGCCGAATTCTGCTCCGCCACCTACGGAGTCACCTTTCCGATGTCGGACAAGATCAACGTGAATGGCGAGAGCCGGGACCCGATCTACGCGGAGCTGACCGCAGTCCCGGATTCTTCGGGTGCCGCCGGTGATGTGCAATGGAACTTCGAGAAGTTCGTGGTCACCGCCGATGGCCGGGTGATCCGGAGGTTCCGTCCCAAGACGGCTCCGGATGCGCCGGAGGTTCTCGCTGCCATCGAAGCTGCATTGGCGGGTTGAGCTCGTCGGGCATTGAGCCGCGGCTGTCTTCGCCTGGTGGTCTGCGACGGATCGCGACTTCAGATGTAGATCGCCGGGTCGTCGAAAGACTCGACATTCACCGCGGACCCAGGACGTGGACGGATCTTGGCCGGGATACCGACAGCGACATGGTCCGTCGGCACATCGGTGATCACGACGGCGTTCGCGCCGATCTGGACGCCGGAACCGATGGAGACCGGTCCGAGGATTTTCGCGCCGGCACCGACGGTGACGCCGTCGCCCAGCGTGGGGTGTCGTTTGCCGTGCCGCATCGATCTGCCGCCGAGCGTGACACCGTGGAAGAGCAGCACGTCGTCGCCGACCACCGCCGTCTCACCGATCACCACGCCCATGCCGTGGTCGATGAAGAGCCGCCGGCCGAGTTGCGCGCCGGGATGGATCTCCACCCCGGTGACGGCCCGCACCGCCTGCGAGAACAGCCGGGCGGGTAACCGGAGCCAGGGCTCCCGCCACATCCGATGCGCGATCCGATGGCCCCAGACCGCGTGCAGACCCGGGTAACCCAGCGCGATCTCGACGAATGACCGCGCCGAAGGGTCGCGGTCGCGAGCGGCCTGGAGATCCTCGCGGAGCACCGTCAGCGCGGACCGGAGGCGAGCCATCAGTCCATGAGATCTGAGTACAGGACCGAGGTGAGGTAGCGCTCGCCGAACGACGGCACGATCACCACGATCAGCTTTCCGTTGTTCTCCGGGCGCCCCGCGACCTGGATCGCCGCGTGGATCGCGGCGCCGGAGGAGATGCCGACCAGCAGGCCCTCGCGCTTGGCCGCGTCGCGGGCCACCGCCACGGAGGTCTCGGCGTCGACGTCGATGATCTCGTCGTAGACGGTCCGGTCGAGGATCTCCGGGACGAAGTTGGCGCCGATGCCCTGGATCTTGTGCGGGCCGGCCGCTCCGCCGTTCAGGATCGGCGATTCGGCCGGCTCCACCCCGATGATCTGCACGCCCGGCTTGCGCTGCTTCAGGACCTGCCCGACGCCGGTGATCGTCCCACCGGTGCCGATGCCGGCGACCAGGATGTCGACGGCGCCGTCGGTGTCGTCCCAGATCTCCACCGCCGTGGTGCGGCGGTGGATCTCGGGGTTGGCCTCGTTGGCGAACTGCCGGGCCAGGATCGAGCCGGGCCGCTCCTTCGCGATGTCCTGTGCCTTGTCCACGGCGCCCTTCATGCCCAGTGCGCCCGGCGTCAGGATCAGCTCGGCACCGTAGGCGCGGAGCAGGGCCCTTCGCTCCTTTGACATGGTTTCGGGCATCGTCAGCACCACGTTGTAGCCGCGGGCGGCGCCGACGAACGCGAGCGCGATCCCGGTGTTACCACTCGTCGCCTCGACGATGGTCCCGCCCGGTGGCAGCTCGCCGGACCGTTCGGCGGCGTCGACGATGGCGACGCCGATCCGGTCCTTGACCGAACTGGCCGGGTTGTAGAACTCCAGCTTGGCCACGATGGTCGCATTCAGTCCCTCGGTCAGTTTGTTCAGCCGGACGAGAGGGGTGTTGCCGATCAGCTTCGTGACGTCGTCGTAGATCTTTGCCATGAGTCCTCCTGGGCCTGGGCGGCGCGTGGCTGAAGCTTGCGAGAAGAACGCCTGGATCAACCTACTTCCATCTCGCTCACATGGGACAGCAGGCGGGGTCATTGCCGGTTCTCAGCTGAGCACCATCGTGGGCCACCGGTGTGGCTGGACCCGCCGAGGCAGTTGGCTGCCGCACGGACACCTGTTGGTGAGGTCATGTCGATGGTGGCTACCGTGCACAGCCATGACAGCAACCGCGCCGGCCCTGCGGCATCTGGGCGCCTCGGGGCTGGTCGTTTCGACCGTGGGCCTCGGCACCAACAACTTCGGCATGAAGCTGGACCTCGACCAGAGCCGAGCAGTGGTGCATGCCGCCCTCGACCACGGGATCACGCTGTTCGACACCTCGGACTCCTACGGTGATTCCGAGCAGCGACTCGGCGAGATCCTGCAGGGCACCAGGGACGACGTGCTGATCGCCACGAAGTTCGGTAGCGACGTGCGCCGTCGCGGCCAGGACAACGGCGCCGATTGGGGCGCGCGCGGATCCCGCCGCTACATTCGCCGCGCGGTCGAGAACTCGCTGCGTCGCCTGCGCACCGACTGGATCGACCTGTATCAACTGCACCGGCCGGACCCGGCCACACCCTGGAGGAAACCCTCTCCGCGCTGGACGATCTCGTGCACGAGGGGAAGGTCCGGTATCTGGGCCATTCGAACTTCCATGGCTGGCAGGTCGCCGACGCGGAGTGGATCGCTCGCACCCGGAACCTCGAGCGGTTCATCAGCGCGCAGAACGAGTACAGCCTGCTCAACCGGAGCATCGAGACCGATGTGGTGCCCGCGCTGCAGCACTTCGGGATCGGCCTGCTGCCCTTCTTCCCGTTGGCCAGCGGGCTGCTCACCGGCAAGTACCGGCGCGGTGAGCAGGCTCCGGCCGGTAGCCGGATCCAGGCCTGGGGCCTGGAATCGGCGCTGACCGACGAGACCTTCGACGTGCTGGAGAAACTCGAGGCCTTCGCCGCCGAGCGGTCGATCACCCTGCTCGACGTCGCGATCGGCGGTCTCGCCGCCCAACCCGCCGTCGGTTCGGTGATCGCCGGGGCAACCTCGCCGGCCCAGGTCGCGGCCAACGTCAAGGCCGGTCAATGGCAGCCGACCAACGAGGAGCTGGTCGAGATCAACCAGCTGACCTCGACCAGCATCACCGCATAGGGCGGCCGGTCGGGGCTGCCCGGGGACCGCGGCCAGCACGCCGTTCCGGTGGCCAAACTCGCCGCATCGCCGATCGGTCACCCGAAGTCAGGCGCGGTTTGCTGGGATCGACCCACGCTGGGCGTCCGTCGACAGGCTCTTGATTGCCCGGTCGAGCCACTCGGTGAGCAGGAGTCGCTCGGCGTCGCTCAGCATGCCCAGTTGCGGCGCCATGGCCCGGAAGGCGACTGCCGTCGCTATCGAGCCGCCTTGAGCTCGATCGGGTGCGTCGGTGAGGATCTGTCCGAGCACGGCCTCGAACATGCCCGGGGCGAGTTCTGGATCGCGGTGATCGGGCGGCGTTGACAACAGAATCTGAATGGCGCCGGTGCCGGCCGCCTGGATCAGCTGGACGGCGTGCTGCTCACTGACGCGGAGCCGACCCGTCGTCGCGACCCGATGAATCCGCGATTGCAAAATCTGCTGGCCCGCTTGCGCCGCGGGCGACCGCAGCACTCTGTCCGGATCGCTCAAGAGGCGGAACACAGCGGGATTGGCGACGCCGAATTCGATCTGCATCTCCCAGCCGGAACGCAGTTCGTCGATCGGATCGACATCCGCCTCCGTTGCGACATCCACCATGTCGGCCTTGGCGGAAACGTAGGTGGCCAGCACGTGTTCGGCGACGGCTTCCAGCAGACCGTCCTTGTCGCCGAACAGGCGGTAGATCGTCGGTGGTTGCACGCCGGCCGCGTCGGCCACCCCACGCGTCGTGACTGCGACAGGCCCCTCCTCGCGCAGCAGCCGTGCGGCGACGTCGACGATTCTCGTACGGGTGTCGGCCCGGCTGCCGGACGAGTCCATCACGTTCCAACGATAACGCATGGTTGCTATCACGGTGTTTCCGCTGGTATCGTCATACTGATACCACCGATACCAGCCGAAGGACCGATCATGATCATCGTCACCGGAGCTACCGGCGCGCTCAACGGCGCGACCGTCGATCACCTGCTGGAGCGCGTGCCAGCGAGCGAGATCGTTGTCGTCACCCGCGATACGGACCGGGCCCAACATTTCGCCGACCGCGGCATCGGAGTGCGGCGTGGAGATTACGCCGACCCCGGCTCGCTGCCGGGGGCGTTCGAGGGCGCCGACCAATTGCTGCTGGTCTCCTCGAACGACCCGGGTGCCGACGTGCTGACCCTGCATCGCGCCGCGATCGACGCGGCCGTCACGACCGGGGTCGGGCGCATCCTGTACACCAGCCACCAAGGCGCTGCACCCGACTCGCCATTCGTGCCGGGGCGCGACCACTTCGCCACCGAGCAGCTCCTCGCCGAGTCCGGCGTCGCCTGGACCTCGCTCCGCAATGGCTTTTACGCGCACAGCCTGCACTGGCTCGCCGGTCCGTGGCGCGACACCGGTGTCATCGCAGTCCCCGCCGACGGACCGGTGTCATGGACCGCACGCGAGGACGCCGCCGAGGCAGCAGCCGTCATCCTGGCATCCAACGGTGCGTATGACGGGCCGACGACGCTCACCGCGAATGCGGCACCCACCTTCGAGGACGTGGCCCAGGTCGCGTCCGAGTTGGCGGGGCGAACGATCGAGCGGGTGGTGATGGATCCCGACGAGTGGGTCGCTGCTCAGGTCGCCGCGGGGCAACAGGAATTCAGGGTGCGTTTCCTGCTCGGCATGTACCAGGCCGCCGAGCAGGGCTTCTTCGCCGGAGTCGACCCGCTGCTCGGCGAACTCCTCGGCCGCGAACCGCGGACCGTGCGGGACGTGCTCGCCCACGCGACCGCCGACTAGCTGGCTGTAGGTCCTGTCAAGAGGCCGGTAGGGCGCGTTTGGGTGACTCCGCTGGTTGGGCGGGTTGTGGTGTTGATCTTGGTCGGCGGGTTTCCCCCGGGGGTTCCAGGGCCACAGCGACCGGCCGGCGGCGTTCGTACCCGTGACGACGACGGTCTGCGCCGCGAGTGCCGCGAAGATCGCTTCGGTGAGCCGGCCGCCGAGCCGTGGGGCCTTCTTCAGCAACCGGGTCCCACCCTGGTCTTCCCCGCAGTCGTGAGAGCGGCTGGGGTGGGCCAGGTTTCGAGCAGATCAAGCACGGCCGGGTGATCCAATCGCGGTCCAAGGACGCGCTCCAGCGCGGGGTGGATCTGGGTGAGCAGCCCACGGATCCGGTTGCTCGTCGCGGTGATCTGCCCGGCGAGGTCGTCGTCGAACCCGGACAACACGGTGAGCTCGGCGCCGACACCCCGTGGCTGTTCATCCTGGCTCGTTCGGCGGTTCCTGCTGGGGCGATGTTGATGGTGCAGCGAATATTGTGGTCAGTTGGGGGTGCTCGCTGGGTTCGGCGATGATCAGGACGTCGTCGCCGGCGAGCAGGGTGGTGTCCGGGCGGACGGTCAAGAGTTGTTGGTCACGGATCACGAAGCTGACCCAGAGATCGCCGGGTAGATCGGCGAGTTCTTCGATGGTGCGGCCATCTGCCGGTGAGCCGGCGCTGACGGTGAACCGGTCGACTCCCTGCGGCTCATCCCGTAGGCGCACGCCCAGCGCCCATGGTTCGGTGTTCACGGTCCGCATCGGCAGGTGCAGCAGCCGGGCGACCGTGGGGACCAGCCCGGCCTGCACGATCACCGAGAATGCCACCACGATCAGCACGATTCCGTACAGCCGGGCGCTCTGCTCGCACGTTCGCGGCGAGCAGGTAGCTGGCGAGCAGGATCGGCACCGCCCCCTTCAGCCCGGCGAACAGGATGAATCCCCGTTCGTTGCGGCGCAATCGGGCCGGGATCAGGCACAGCCCGACCAGCACGGGGCGGATCACGAAGGCCACCACAATTCCGAGGATCAACCCGGGGATCCACACGTCCGGGTGGGTCAGTTCCTCGACGTCCACGGTCAGGCCGAGCACCAGGAACGCAACGATTTCGGCCAGGCTGGCCAGCGCGGAGTGGAATCGTTCTATCTCGAGCTTGTAGGGGGCACGCGCATCGCCCAGCACGATGCCGGCCACGAACACCGCGAGGAACCCGGACCCGTGCGCCAGGGTCGCGATGCCGTAGAGGATGAACGCGCTGGCCAGGGTGCGCAGCGGATACAGGCCCTCGGCGGGGAGCGGGACCCGCCGGATGAACCAGAGCAATGCTCGCCCGCCCAGCACTCCGACAGCGAGCCCGACCCCCATCTGCAGGATGAACTGGCCGGCCACCTGAACCAGTCCCGCCGCGGTGATCCCGCCGGCGGTGATCAACGCGGCCATCAGGGCGATGCCCACCGGGTCGTTGGCGCCGGATTCACCCTCCAGGATCGCCCCGCTGCGGCCGGCGATCTCCCGCCGGCCGAGGACGGAGAACACCACGGCCGGGTCGGTCGGTGACACCGCCGTTCCCAGCAGCACGGCCAGGTACCAGTCCAACCCGAAGGCGTAGTGGCAAAAGGCCGCCGCACCGGCTGCGGTCAGAAACGTGCCGAGGATCCCCGCCGCAGCGATCGGCCCGGCCGATGACCGGAATCTCGACCAGCCCAGATGCAATCCACCGTCGAACAGGATGCACAGCAACGCCACCGTGACGACCCGTTCCACCAACCGCTCCGGCGGGTCGGGTACCAAAGGCACGAGCGCACCGGCCACGGCGGCGCCGACCAGGAACAACGCAGGCGCCGGAAGGTGAATGCGGTCAGCGAGCCGATTCGACAACACCGCCAACAGTCCGATCACCGCGGTGATCAGGATGACGACCGCGAAAGTGAAGGTGTCGCCCACGTCGTCCACTCCTCCGCCTGGAACTCCCACCGTAGGCAAGCCCATCCATCCACCCAACGGGCGGACCCCACTTGGTCAAGGGCGAATCGATGCAGTCTGGTTCTCGGCCAACCGCCCCGGGGGCGGGAGTTCAGAGAATGGGCGTTCCGGACACCGCCGGTATCGATGTGGTCGCCGGGTGCGCCGACGGCTCGGAGGTACCCGGCGCGCAGTCGTATCACGTTGGGACGCCCCGCACGCACCGGCAGCGGTAGCTCAGTAGCTCTCGGTCAGGACGCCGGCGGATCAATGGGTGAGGGAAGGACCACCGCTGGGTCTGCCGCTAACAGCAGTTGCCGGATCAGTGTTTCGGTGTGCTGGTAGTCCCCCTCACCGTATTTGACGTACCGCAGGGTGCCGGTGCCGTCGATCAGGTACGCGGCGGGCCAGTAGCTATTGCGGTAATTCCGCCAGGTCGCCGACGAGTTGTCCAGCCCGACGGGGTAGTGAATGGATTCCTTGGTGACGGCTTGCCGGACGTTGTCGGGGTCGTGTTCGAAGGTGAATTCCGGGGTGTGCACGCCGATCACCTCAAGGCCGGCGGCATGGTAGGTGTCGTACCAGGCAGTGACGGATGGCAGGACGTGCTGGCAGTTGATGCAGGCGAAGGTCCAGAAGTCGACCAGCACCACCTTGCCCGTCAACCCGGAAACGCTGACCGGGGCCTCGTCCGGCGTGTTGATCCAGGTATCGATGCCGACCAGGTCGGGCGCAGGCCCGCAATTGGCCAGTGTCTGGGCCGCCGATACGCAGGTCTCGACGGGCCCGGACGCTCCCGGCGCAGGGGATTCCGCCGCAGCGCTGCCGGCCGCGGGTACCAGCGGCGCCAGTTGTTGCAGGGCCAGTTGAGCGGTTTCGTTGCCCTCTACGGTGTCCTGGATGGCCGCGGTATAGGCGGGAGTCCACCGCAGCAGGCCATCGGTCAGGTTGAACGTCAAAGCCGCCGCGAGCGCCATCATCACCACGCCGCCCGCAACCCGGAACCGGCGCGCCCCGGCCCGCATCCCGGATACCCGGCCGCCGACGTGTTGCCCGGCGTAGGCGAACAGCAGCAGCGGGATGGCGGTGCCGACCGAGAACGCCGCAGTCAGCACCAGGACCCCCTGGTCCACCTGGCCGGTGGCCCCAGCGATCGCGATGGCCGCGATCACCGGTCCGGCGCACGGCACGTACAACGCTCCCAGCGCGAGACCGAGGACGAACGGGCCGCCCGCCCTGGCCGCATCCGGCTGCGGCAACCGGGTGAACGGATGCTGCAGAACGCGCTGCACCGCGGGCACCACCAAGCCCAGCCCGGCGAGGAACAGCACGATCAGCCCGGCCCAGCGCAGCACACCAGCCGGTAGGTGCAGCGCGGTGACCAGCAGTGATCCGGCCAGCGTCAGCACCGCAAAGGACAGCACCAAACCACCGACGATCCGGACCGCACCGCCGCGACGAACAACCGCGACGGCACCGCGGGCCGGCTGAGCCGGCCGGTCGAGGCCCGGGGATCCCGGGTCATTCCGGAGGATGCTGCCGGCGCCGAAGAAGACGACTGGCAGTACCGGCAGCACGCACGGCGACACCGCCGTCACGGCGCCGGCCAGCAGACCGATCAGCACGAGGGTCAGCACGATCCACCACACCGCCGGTTGTCCATGACCTCATTCCTAGCCCGCGCGGCCACCGGATCTGGGCCACAGATCCTTACGAGTTGAGGTCCATCCACGAGATGCGCCGGCCCGCGGCAGCCGGATGGGCGCCGGTCGGGTCACGCCAGGACGAAGTAGCGCAGCCACAGGTAGGCCAGGCGATGACCACGGTGACGGCGGTGACGATGGTGCTGTAACGGGTGAGGTGACGAGCCACGACCGGGAACGTGAACGGTACTGCCTCCGAGGCGAGTGGGCACGCCGCATCGATCAGGGGTGGGTCGTGTGCCGGCCGGTTCCTGGTGGCGGGCGTAGGGCTGCAAGGGCTGGAACGTCCGCGCCTTGGTGCCCACTACGACTGCCCCGGACTCTCGGGATCCGCCACCGAATGCGTCTGAGCCGCCATGCCCAGAAGGTAGGTGCGTTGCAGGGCGGGTGGTGAAGGACACCGCGAAGGCGACGGTCATGACACCGCCGACGATGCCCGATGCTGTCCGGGTTTGGTCCGAAGTTGCGAAATGCCTGTTTGACGGAAATGACTGCGTGGCCGATGCTCGCTGCCTGGCACTCCGATGCTAGAAACCGGCCCGGGTCGAACCAGTTGGCGACGACGAGCTTTGGTGTGCTGCACACTGGCGACGGCGAACGTGTTGGTACCACGGCCCTGCCGATGCTTCTGTCCTCTGCGTATGGGCCAGGTCAATGGTCCCGTGATGCCGTCGGCGTCCACAGTGTGATTTGTGAATACCGTTGCCTGGAAATGGTTTCGCCCTGACCGGGGTTCTCGCTGACCGTGTAGGTCGCTCACCCTGGCCGTGGTGGACGACCTGCTGGCGATCACCGCGATCGCCTTGTTCTACTCCGACGACCTGCAACCTGTCTGGCCGCTGGCCGCAGTGCTTCCGCTGGGTGTGTTCATGGTGTTGATGCAACGCCGGGTGCGGGCGTGGTGGGCGTTGTTGCCGTTGGCATTTCTCACCTGGTCCTTGCTCCATGCGTCCGGGGTTCACGCCACCGTGGCCGGGATCCTCCTCGGGTTCGCCGTCCCCGTCCGCGCCCGGCGTATCGACGGTCGTGACGATAATCGGCCCGGGTTGGCAGAACACTTCGAGCACCTCTGGCGGCCGATCTCTGCGGGGGTCGCCGTCCCGTTGTTCGCGTTGTGCTCCGCCGGAGTGGCGATCGGCGGCCTGTCCGGGTTGCGGTCGGCGCTGACCGACCCGATCGCGGTCGGCGTCGTCGCAGCGCTGGTCGTGGGAAAGCCGATCGGCATCCTTGCGGCGACGTTCTTCACCGCACAACTGACCCGCCGTCCGTTGCAGAAGGGCCTGACCTGGCCCGACCTGACCGGAGTCGCCAGGCTCGGCGGGATCGGGTTCACCGTGTCCCCGCTGATCGGGGAACTGGCCTTCGCAGGAAACAGCGCCGCCGAAGACCACGTCAAGATCCGTACTCACCGGATCCGT
Organism: uncultured Actinomycetota bacterium; assembly: GCA_963695045.1. GTDB lineage: Bacteria > Actinomycetota > Actinomycetes > Mycobacteriales > Nakamurellaceae > Nakamurella. Next base: position 141,994 of record CAVOFW010000006.1, on the reverse strand, counting down.
CGTCGCTGCAGTGCTCGCGGCCGTCCTGCTGCGCGTCCGGAACCAGCACTACAAGATCATTTGCGCCGAGGAGGCCCGCGACGCCGACAACGATGGCATCCCCGTCATCTACCAAACAGCAATAGCCGTCGTGACGGGCGTCGCCCAGCCGACCGTCGAGCTGGTGAAGGGGTGACCGGGCGCGGTCGAGCCGGGCTGGACGAACCATCAGCAGCTGGACACACTGGCGCAATGCCGACCGTCTACAAGAGCCCACGTGGCCAACGCGCGGTACGGCAATGGTGTTCGCAGGCTTTGGCGCGTGCGGACTTTCCATTGGCCGGCGCGACCGTGGACACCAGTGTCGGTCGAGTGCAACTGACGTCCGCCGGAACCGGACGGACGCGGCTTGTCATGGTGCCGGGTACTGCATTCAACGCTGCCGCTGCCCTGCCGTGGCTGCGAGCGTTGTCCGTTCACTGGGCGACAACGGTGGTAGATCTGCCGGGTCAGCCCGGTCTCAGCGATCCGCGTCGGCCCCGCCGGGCCCGGCTGGCGTGGTACGGCCGGGCGCTGGACGAGATACTGGCGGCGATGGATGCCGACGGGGTCGTGGTGGTGGGCAATTCGCTGGGTGCCGCGGTGGCCCTGGCCGCCGACTCGCCCCGCATCGCGGCGCGTGCGCTGGTCTCACCCGCCGGCTTCATCCGGCTGGGAGTCGACCCGCAACTGGCTGTGGCGTCGGCCGTGTGGCTGCTGCGTCCGACAGCCGACCAGACCCGCCGGATGCTGCGGTTGTTCGTCGCACCAGGAGTGGACCCGCCCGAGACCGAGGTGGAATGGATGTCCCTCATGGCCACCTGTTGCCGCACGACGCTTGCGCCGCCGCCGCTGTCAGCCGAGATTCTGGCCCGCCGTGCCGAGCGGCCGTGTGTCGTCGGAGTCGGCGAACATGACCGGTTCCTGCCACCCCACCGACTGGCACCGGCAGTGCGTCGAACCATGAACCTCGACGTTCGGGTCTTCTCCGGCGTCGGCCACCTGACCACGCCAGCAGACCTCGCCGAAGTGGTTTCCATGGTCGCCGAGGTCGTCGATACGACCGCCAACTGAGCCATTTGCCATCAGCTCAACCGAGCATCCGACCACGTCGTCGGGGGTCCTGTTTGACTGCCGTGAATCCCGAACCCGGCGACGGTGAAGGGCCATCACAGGGAACGAAGAGCACACCGCTCCGGCGGTGGGATCAATCACTGACTCAATGCTGGGCGCGGGCAGGCGTCTCCGGCGGATTCCCCGAACCCCCATCGAAGATTCCGCTCGATGGACCGGGCAAGCGGCCTACGATCGATGGATGGCGGTCGACGTCGTGAGCTCGATCGAGATCGAGCGCCCTCGTGCCGTCGTGGCAGCTTTTGTCTCGGACCCGGGCAACGCGACGAAGTGGTATGTCAACATCACATCGATCGACTGGCAGACGCCTCCTCCGGCTGTTGTTGGTTCACGGATCGCGTTCGTGGCCCAGTTCCTCGGTCGGCGCATCGCCTACACCTACGAGGTTCGCGAGATCGTCGAGCACGAGAGATTTGTCATGTCCACCGCGCAGGGGCCGTTTCCGATGCAAACCACCTACACCTGGCAGAAGACCCCATCCGGCGGCACATTGATGACTCTGCGAAATGCCGGCGAGCCGAGCGGATTCGGTAAACTGGCTGCCCCGATGATGGCGTCGGCGATGCGCCGGGCAAACCAGAAGGACCTGAAGCTGCTCAAGCGCATCCTGGAAGCCTCGTAGGGAAACAGCTTTCAAAAACTCCGCCGAGTGCGGCGAGAACCGCGGACCTGCGGACCCTCATCACCACTCGTTCATCACAGCGAGTCCTTACGGTCGGGTGACATCCCGTGCCGGAGGCGGTATGAACCGGTGTGGTCGTTCTACGGTCGATGAATGAGAAAATCGCTCGCCTTGTTTGCCCTGATCGCGATCCCGCTGACAGCGTGCGGGACCGGCACGACGACACCGGCGGCGCAGTCGACGAGCGCGTCGGCGCCGGTGTCGTCCGGTGTCGCGTCGGACACCGAAGCCATGACGGAGGCGATGTCGTCCGCCGCGGACTCCCCCGGTGCGATGGCCTCAGGTGCGATGGCGGAGCCGTCGGGATCGATGATGGATGATTCGGGGTCGGCCATGATGACCGAGGACTCCATGCACCCGGCGTCGGAGGCGATGACTGCGGAAATGTCCCCGGCCGGAGGCGCCCCGGGTATCACGATCGCGACTGCCGGCAGCGATTTCGGCCAGGTGCTGTTCGACGGTACGGGGCAGGCGATCTACCTGTTCGGCAAGGAAACCACCCCGGTGCCGGATTGTTACGGCGATTGCGCGGTGGCGTGGCCGCCGGTGTTGGCCGAGGGGTCACCGGTCGCCGGGACCGGCACGATGGCGGATCTGCTTGGGACCGCGCCACGCACCGACGGGTCCATCCAGGTCACCTACGCCGGGCATCCGCTGTATTACTACGCACACGAGGGCAAGAACGTGGTGACCTGCCACAACGTCAGTGAGTTCGGCGGGTTGTGGCTCGTGGTTACTCCGACCGGGGAGCCGGCCGCCTGAACGACCGCCATCGCCCGGCCGAGGCGTCGAGATCGAGATGCGGGCCTGGTCGCGGGTGCCTCAAGCCGACCTGTGGAGATCATGCGGGGCGAGCTGGCGTGCCATCCTCTACGAGGCGACCCGGGGCGACGCCCAGTACCTGTTCGAGGACTCGATCACCACCTTGGTCGAAGAGCCCGACGGTGTGACCGTGACGTTCGAACATGCCCCCGCCGACCGGTTCGACCTCGTCATCGGGGCCGACGGCCTGCATTCCACCGTCAGGGTCTCGCCTGATCACCAAACTGCCACCGCGGCTGCAGCAGAGCCTCTTCCAGATGCAGGCAACACCCGCCCGCGCCCTCGACACCATCCACCTCACCCGTTCGACGGCCCAGGATCAACGAGCCACACTCCCCACGATCAATCTGGGCGAACGGGACAGCGACACCAAACCCCGCTGCCCAGATTGATGGTCTGGGTCGCGTTGGAACGAGACGATCTCGGTCCGGGTGCGGGCATCGGTCACCGCGGGTAGTACACCTGCCCAGTCGGCGATATCCAACGCCGGCCCGAACAGATCGACCGCGTGCCCGCTGGTCCGCACCCGGGCCAGTGGCATCCGCTCGAGACCGTCACCGCGAACCCCCGCTGGGCGAGCCAGTATGCCGCCGTCGGCCCCGCGGCACTTGCCCCGGAGATCAGGACCCGCAACGCCCGGCCGGTCATGTCGCTGCCCCGGCCTGCTGGTGCCGGTCCGCCGATCCGCCGTTGGCCAAGCCGTTCTGGACCTGGCCTCGCGGAGGCAATCGTTGCTGGAGCGACACCGCGGTGGTCTCCTTTCGCTTCATGCGTCCGGTGACTCCCGGGTGGTCAGCGACGTCGTCGCAACCGGGGAAATCTCGCCCTGTCACATGGAGTTGGCCTCGTATATTCGCACGCTGTCGATGATGGGCATGGTGCTGACCAGTTGTTCGGCCTCGTCGAGTGATTCGGCATTGAGAATGCAATAACCCACCAGCGGCGTGGGTGATTCGAGCGTGAGCTCTGCCCGTCCGGTGCGGGTGAGTTCGACGCCGCGCCCGAACGGGCTGCCCGGGTCGACGAGCCTCGACCCGGCGGCGGCGAACCATGCGCCCCAGGCCTTTTGGACGTCTTGAGTGGGTGATGTGAACCCGTAGGTCAGCACAACAAACTTCTTCATTCCCGTGCTCCTGTCGGTGTTGGTGGTGTGGGCCGGTCGTCGTTTCGATCGAACCCGAGGTGGCTCGCGTAGTTGTCGTAGCTGGCCGTGTCGCTGGCCCAATGCGTATGGAACTGGTTGACCCAGCTCTGCAGTAGCCGCAGCGGTAGCGGATCGAGTGTCAGGTAATTGGTGCGCCCGTGTTTGCGTCGGCTGATCAGACCAGCGCTCTCGAGCACCTTGATGTGTTTGTGAATCGCGGGCAGTGAGAGCCCACGCAGGTCAGCGAGCTGGTGAACCGCGTACGGCTGAAGTCCCAACAAATACACGATGTCGCGTCGGTGCGGATTGGCCAGTGCTTCCAGCAGCTGGTCCAGCAGGTCGTTCTGACCGCCTGACTCCAAGGTGCACCTCCTGCGCAAAGGTTAACTCGGAGGTTAAGTATTGTCAATGGGCCTACGGTTGCCTATGACCTCAGGTGACATCCGCTTCTACTTCGACCCGGTCTGCCCGTTCTGCTGGTTGACCAGCAAATGGATCCGGATGGTGCAGGCCGAGCGGGGGTTCAGCGTGGACTGGCGGTTCATTTCGCTGCGGCTGATCAACTCCCACATCGACTATGACGCGCACTTCCCGCCGGAGTACGAAGCCGGACACACGGCGGGCCTCCGGCTCCTGCGGGTGGCCGCTCGGGCACGCGCCGAGCACGGACAGCAGGCATTGGACCCGCTGCAGGCCGCCTTCGGGGCACACATCTTCGACACGCCGCCACCCGCCGACGTCACCGACGAGCGCGATCGTCGTGAGCGGCGCGGTACCCGGGAGTTCGTCGAGCCGATCCTGCGCGATGCGGGGCTGCCCATCGAGCTGGCCGACGCGCTGGACGAGGAGTCCTGGGACGGCGAGATCCGCGCGGACGGCGAGGAGGCGCTCCTGTTGACCGGCAAGGATGTCGGCACCCCGATCATCCACTTCGAGCCCCCGGACGGGGTCGCCTTCTTCGGCCCGGTGATCAGTCGGCTTCCCGGAGAAGGAGTCGGCCGGCGAGCTGTGGGACCACGTGGTGGGATTGGCCCGTTTCCCCGGTTTCGCCGAGCTGAAGCGCAGCCTGCGCGAGCGGCCGCAACTGGTCGGGTTCGGAGTGCCGACCGGCAGCACCGGCAAGCAGGAGGACTGGCACGCCGGCAGCCGGCGACAGAAGAAATGAGCGCCCGATGACCCAGACCCCTGTGCGCACCCACGAGCAGTCGATCCTCGTCGAGGCGACCCCGGTGGCGCTCTACGACATGGTCAGCGACATCACCCGCACCGGCGAGTGGAGCCCGATCTGTACAGCGTGCTGGTGGGACGACCCGGGCGAGGCGGGCAGAGTCGGCGCCTGGTTCACCGGCCATAACGAGCTGCCCGACCGAATCTGGGAAACCAGGTCGCGGGTCGCTGCGGCCGACCGAGGCCGGGAATTCGCCTGGATCGTGGGCAACGGCTATGTCCGGTGGGGCTTCACCATCGACCCCGACGGCACGGCGACAAAGCTGACCGAAAGCTGGCAATTCCTGCCAGCCGGGATCGCCATGTTCCACGAGAAGTATGCGGCTCGGGCGGCGGCTGAGATCGATGCGCGAACCCAGCAGGCTCTCGACGGGATCCCCAAGACACTCGCGGCGATCAAGCGGATTGCCGAGACGTCCTGAGTTTCACGAGCAGCACACCGCTCGGGACGCTGGAAGCGGGACATCAGTCGCGCTGTGTCACAGATGTGAAGCCCTGTGCTGACCAGCAGGAACGCCAGGGTGACGGAGATCTGGGGGACGAACAGGTCCTGGTCGTCGGCGGGCGTGCGAACGGTGCGGAGCACGGTCAGCGCGTAGGTGAAGGTGCCAAGGAGCAGCGCCAGGGTGCCCTGGACGAACCGGTCGCTGCTGAAGGTGCGGAGCAGTCGGGGGGAGAACTGGCTGCTGGCCAGTTGCAGGGTCACGACGGTCAGGGAGAACGTCAGCGAGGTAACGGTGATCAGGGAACCGGCAATGGCCTCCAATACTGCCCGTCACCGATCAATCCCGGATCGCAGTGACGGGCTCGAGTGGAGCACGGGTTGCGGGACGTTGCAGTCGCCCACGCCGTGGCCCCCGCACCTGGTTCACCGGCCTGGCCTTCCTCATCGTCGGTGCCGCAGCCATTCGCACCCGCGCTTGCCGCGATCATCGTGATCTGCCCGCTCGGCGGGCTCATCATCTGGACGCACTACATGATCTGCGGCACCCCCTTCACCGGGCCGTGGCTGCTGGCCACGCTCGTGGCGTCGTGCGTTGGGCACACCTTTGCTGGGCTCTGGGAGCCAGGTCGCCGTGGTCGACCGCACCCGTCCGGGTCTAGAAGTCCCGTCGACTCGCTCGAGGTGCCGCCACAGCCGATGCGCGAGCGGCCATGGCCACGTTAGCGCGGGGACACCCGATCATCTCTGCGCTTGGTCCCCTACCCTCGCAGTGCCGACGCGAAGATCCGGGGGAGCCTGCGTGGACTCGGCTGCGCGGCGAAGGCCGTCAGTGCCCGGCCCGGTGCTCGCCGCCGTGCGGTTGGTGACGAACCACGGCGGCTTGGGCGAGATCGCCAACTCGCCGTTGACCAGCGAGCGCGACAGCGGCCGGAACGGCCCGCGGACGACGGTCCGTTCCGGCTCGGACAGCAGCAGGGCGTTGTGCACGACGCCGATGCCGCTCTGCACGTCGTCCAGCGTGTGACCCGGGAAGGCGCCCCAGCTGGCGGCCGCGGTCAGGAACCCCACCGCCGTCCAGGCGTTGACGGCGATGCAGCCGTAGCGCAGGTCGGCCAGCGCGGCCTCGAAGGTCGAGCCCAGGTGCTTGATCGTGCGGGGATGGGCGATCAGGTTGACCCCGAGGGTGCCGGCGAAGTCGTCGTTGGCCGTCCGCACGGCGGCGCCCAGGAAGTCCTTGCCGGGCAGCTCGATGACACCCAGCACCGGGGCGAAAGACTCGTTCTGCAGCAGGTAGGTCCGGTCGTCGGCGCCGGATACCAGCACCCGACCGCCGACCGTTTCGGCGTCCGGGTACGCGGCGCAGGCGTCGGCGACCCGGCGGTCACTGCCCGGGTAGTACGCCCTTCGGACCGGCGCCCGCCGCAGCGCGGCCCGGATCTCGGCGACGAACGCGTCCTTCTGCGGCCAACCCGCGGACAGCACGACGACCTGGCCGGCGATGCAGTTGTAGCCGCCGTTGTGCAGCCGCATCGTGGCGACGTGCTCGGCCTGGAACTTCAGGTCGGCCTTCGACCAGATGCCGGGCAGCACGATGATCGGCGACACCCCGCCCAGCTCGCTGCTGATCGGCTTGGTCAGGAGCGGATTGCCGTTCGCCCGCCGGCTGATCGCGTCCTGCGCCCGTCCCCCACACGATCGCGTCGTGGCTGGCCGCGCTGCCGGTGATGTGCACGTGGTCGACCAGGTCGTGGTGCACCAGGTAGCCGCCGACATCGGCCGCCCCGGTGACGATCACCAGCACGCCCAGGTCGATCAGCGGCGCGAAGACGTCCCGATAGACGGGCAGCAGCGCGTCCATGATCGGGTTGAGCTTCAGCGCCACCACCCGGTTGTTGGCGTACAGCTCGTACAGCACATCAAGCGGCGCAATCGAGGTGATGTTCCCGGCGCCCAGCACGACGCCGACACCGTTGGTGGCGGCCGGGTTTCGCTCGGCGAGGCCGGCCTCGCGGCGGACGGTCTCGGCGGAGACACCCGGCTTCATCCAGACCTGCGCCGAGAAGCCGCTGAGCAGCAGTTGGTCGTAGATGTTGTGCGGCAACACCTCGACCGTGACCCGGCCGCCGGGCGCGCTGCCCAGCCGGTAGCCATCGATCGGGCTGCCGCCCTCCTCCAGTGCCGCAACACTTCTCGCCAGCGTGCTCGAGCGCGTTGAGCATGGCGTACGGACCGGAGATCCACTCCTCGCCGACCAGCGGCGATGCCGCCGGCAGGCCCTTGATCCCCGCCGCGGTCTCCACCCAGGCCCGGGCGTGCCGGCCGACCAGGCCGTGCACGCGCTGCAGCAGCTCCCGCCGCTTCCCCAGGGATGTTGCCGCCCAGACCTTCTCGGCCTGGTGCAGACCGGCGAGCGCGGCATCGAGCTCCACCGGCGCGTCCACCGCCACTTCACTCATGCCGCGCCCCGAATCAGGTCGGCGGCCTTCTCCGCGATCATGATGGTGGGCGCGTTGGTGTTGGCCCGCGGCACCGATGGCATCACCGACGCGTCGACCACCCGGAGTCCCTGCACACCAAGCACTTTCAGTTCGCTGTCGACAACGGAGCCGATCGCGCAGGTTGATGTCGGGTGATAGAGCGTCATCCCGGAGCGTTTGGCGAATGCCAGCAGGTCGGCGTCGGTGTCCGAGCCGGGCACGTCGAACGCGCCCGTGATGACGTCCTTGAGCGCCGTTTGACCGGCGATCTGCACCGCCATCCGGATCCCGGCGACCATGCACGACTGGTCGGCCTCGGTGGTCAGGTAGTTGTGCGTGATCCGCGGCGCGGCCTCCGGGTTCGCCGACCGCAGCACGACCGCGCCGCGACTGGTGGGCGCGAGCACGCACGGGCCGATCGCCAGGCCATGTTCGGTGACGGCGCCCAGGCCCTGCTGGTGGAAGAGCACGGGGGCGACGTGGAACTGGATGTCGGGCGCCGTCATGCCGTCGCCGGATCGGGCGAAGCCGCCGGCCTCGCCGATGTTCGAGGTCAGCGGCCCGGTGCCCTGGGTCTGCAGGAGTTCGACGTTCGCGGGCGTCAACGCCGTCATCAGCGATTCGACGTCCGTCGTGTAGTTGAGCATCGACATGTAGTGGTCCTGCAGTCCTTGGCCGACGGGCAGGTCGGCGACGACCTCGATGCCGAACAGCGGCAGCGCCGCCGCCGGTCCGACACCGGAGAGCATCAGCAGTTTCGGTGATTCGTACGAGCCCGCGGACAGGATCACCTCCCGCTTCGCCTGGATCGTTTCGATCTCGCCGCCCCGGCTGATCTGCACGCCGGTGGCGCGGGTGCCGTCGAAGAGCACCTTGTGGGCGGTGGATGCGGGGAAGACGGTCAGATTCTCCCGGCCAAGCGCGGGATGCAGATAGGCGACGGAGGTGCTGCAGCGCATGCCATTTCGCTGCGTCAACTCGAAGAAGCCCACGCCCTCCTGCCGATCGGCGTTGAAATCGTCGTTGCGGGGGTGCCCGGCCTGCACCGCCGCCTCGACGAAGGCCGACGCCAAGTCGTGGGACGATCGCGTGGCGCTGACCGCCAGCGGTCCACCGACGCCATGAAATTCATTCGCGCCGGCCTCATGGTCCTCGGCCTTGAGGAAATAGGGGAGTACCTCGTCCCAGCTCCAGCCATCGCCCCAGGAGGCGTAATCCTCCCGGTTGCCGCGCATGTAGATCATCGCGTTCATCGAGCTGCAGCCGCCGAACATCTTGCCGCGGGGCAGGTACGCCCGGCGGCCGTCCAGTCCTGGCTCCGGTTCGCTGTCCAGGTCCCAGTCCAGCGGGGTCTTGAACAGCTGGGCGAAGGCGACCGGAATGTGGATCTCCTGGGCCGAGTCCGGGCCGCCGGCCTCGACCAGCGCCACCGTGATGTCGGGGTCCTCGGACAGCCGGTTGGCCAGCACACAACCGGCGGAGCCGGCCCCGACGATCACGTAGTCGAAACTCATCCCTGTTCTCCTTTGAACCCGACGGCAGCGCTTGCTCCCATGGTGCGCCCGCAGCGTGACCCACGCCACAGGCCACCGGACGGGCTTGCCGGGAGAATCGCTCGATGACCAGTTCTGCCGCAGAGAGTGACTCACCCGCCGACGCTGCTGCCCTGCTGTCGCCCCGGCTCGGTATCGGCGACCGGGTGCGTTTGGTTTCCCCCGCGAGCTTTCCCACTGCCGGGTGGGTCGAGGAAACACGGCACATCCTCGAGGATTGGGGACTTGTCGTCGACATTGGCCGGCACGCCATGGATCAATGGGGATTCATGGCGGGCAGCGACCAGGACCGGCTCGACGACATCAACGACGCGTTCCGAGACCCCGGCGTGCGGGCGGTCATAGCCATTATCGGTGGTGCCGGCGCCTATCGAATCGCTCCGCACATCGACTTCGCCGCCGTCCGGGCAGATCCCAAGCCGCTCATCGGGTTCAGTGACATCACGAGCCTGCATGTCGCCCTGTGGCGCAACTGTCGACTCGCCACCATTCACGGCTGCCTGGCCGGCGCCGACGCCGTCCGCACGGCCAGGCAACTGCTGATGACGACGGAGCCGGTCACCGTGCGCAGCGAACCACGAGCGCTGTCGGCCCGGATCAGCGTGCCGGGCCGGGCCGCCGGCCCGTTGATCGGCGGCAGTCTCTCCGCCGTCTGCCACGCCGTCGGTACCGGGATGCCCAGTCTTCGCGGCGCGATTCTGCTCCTCGAAGACTTTCGCGGCATGGGGCTGGGTCGGGTCGATCGTCAGCTCACCCAACTGATCAACTCCGGCACTCTGGACGGTGTGGCCGGTATCGCGCTTGGTCTGTTCACCGGGTTTGACGATCTGATCGACCGCGACTGGACGATCCTGGACGTCCTGGGTGATCGGCTCGGGAACCTGGGCGTGCCCGTGCTGGGCGGGCTGAAGATCGGCCACGGAGGGGTCGGCGCCGACGGCGGTCCGGACCAGTTCTGCGTCGCGCTCGGGGCGAACGCGGAAGTCGATGTGCAGGCCGGCACCCTGACGGTCGGTCCCGCTGTCCGCTGAGGCAGCCGCTCAGATCTTGATCACCGTTGCTCGTTGGCCGCACAGTGCCGTGATGTCGTCGGGGTCTGAGGTCAGAACGGTGACCGGGCCGGGCGCCGCGAGTGCGGTGGCACAGACCATGGCATCGATGGCGTGCTGGTGACCGTGGCGTCCCGTCTCGGCCAGTAACACTGCCGCGTGCCGGACAAGGACCTCGGTGACCGGCTCGATCACGAGCCGGGAGACTGTCCACTCCAGCGCGGCCCGGTTGATCCCGGGATGGATGACCTCGACGAGCGTCACCGCGCTGGCGATGACACGCAGATCGTCGGCGAGCGCCAGCGCCAGCCAGCTCGTCAGCGATCGGTCGCGTCGTACGGCCTTTGCCAGGCCCCCGCTATCCAGCACGAGCGTCCCTGCCGGTGTCGCGATCCGACGGGTCATCGGGCGCCGGGGCGGTGCTGCCGTTCGCGCGACCGGATGACCGAGGTCGCGCTTCGCTCGGATCTCGTCGTCGCCGATCGCTCCGTGCTCGGCCTCGCCGACGGTGATCAGCTCGCGCAGGTTGTCGCGTTCCAGCTGACGGGCGACCGCGGCCGTGACGTAGGAGGACAGGCCGTGCGTCCCGCCACGTAGCCGGGCCTGTTCGGCGATGTCACGAGGGAGCGTGATCGAGTATTTCTGGGTGGGCTCGCTCATGCGCTTTATGCTACCTCGGATGCTACTCAACCAGCCTGGCCGCCTCGCTGTGACCCCTCAGGCCAGGTGGTGGCCGGTCGCTGACAGACCGCGAGCCGGTCGAGTCACCGATTATTCCAGCGACGCCGGCCGCCGATCCGCAATCATCGTCTCCAGCACATCGGCCAGGCCATTGACCCCAGGCGAGCGCTCGATCGCTGCCCCGATCCGGGCGCTGGCTCTGCGCGTATCGGTTGTCCGCCAGCACCTTTCGGACCGCCGTCAGGATGGCCTCGGACTTCGGCTTACCGGTCTTGAGGTTGATGCCGATGCCGGACCAGGCAACGCGGGCGGAGGTCTCCGGTTTGTCCTCCGTGTCGCCGGCGACGACAACCGGTGTGCCGGTCGCCATCGCGTAGTGCAGCGCGCCGTACCCGCCGTTCGTCACGAACACATCGGTCTTGGGCAGCAGCTTGTCGTGCGGGATGAACTCGGCGGCAAGCGCGTTGGCCGGCAGCGGGCCGAGCTCGGCGACCGGAGGTCCGCCCGTCGTGACGACCACCGTCACGTCCTCGCCGGCCAGCGCCGTGAGGGTGGGCCTGATCAGCTCGTCGAAGTCGGTGTTCGCGACCGTGCCCTGGCTGACATGCACCACCGGGCGGCCGCCGTCGAGCTGGGACCACCAGGGCGGCAGCGGCTCATTCGACGGCACGAGCTGCGCGGTCGGACCGAAGAACATCAGGTTCGCCGGTGCGTCGCTGCGCGGGTATTCGAATTCCTGGACGGTGAATTGCGCGAGCAAATCGTCGCGCAGGAGCAGATCAACGAAGAACTGCCCGTTCAGCGTCGGGGCGCCGATCTCGCGCAGCATCGCGTCGGCCTGCCGGTGAGCCGGCGCAAGGATCACCTTGGTGGCCAACCAGGTCAGCAGGCGGTTGCGGACGTGTCCGACCGGCCCCGTCATGGGAGTGATGCCCAGGCCGAAGGGTGCGCAGTCCCGGCTGGACAGCCCGAGCGGAAGGATTCCGCACGTCACCAGCAGCGGGCGCTGCGTCGCGGGCCAGCCGAGAAGTCCTGCCGTGCCGAGGAATGTCGTGTCGTGCAGGACGGCGTCGGCGGGTTCGGCCCGGAGCGCGGCCCGGACTGCGTTGAACTCCGCCGGGGCCGGGTCGAAAAACGCCTTCTTGATGCCGTGGTTCAGTGAGGCGATGCCCGAGTGACGTTCGTCGCCATCGCGCCGCTGCAGACTGTCGGCTTCGGGTGGCAGTTCCAGGAACTCCACACCCGCGGCCCGGACCTTGTCCTCGAACGCGCAACCGGTCAGGAAACGCACCCGCCAGCCGCGAGCGAGCAGTCCGGTCGCCACGGCGAGCATCGGACGGACATGCCCCTGGGCCGGCATGCTGCACAGAATCGCTGAAGGCATCGGTGGTCCCCTCGCTGCACCCGCTGCTGTCCGCACGCAGCGTTGCATCTACTCACCCGCGAGGTCCACTGCATTGCCGGCCGGACTGCCCGCCGGCGTTCACTGCCACTGTTCACGGTATCGAAACACGACCGATACGCCCGAAACAGCGGCGGCGCTACGTTGCCGAAGTCCGGTCTGCCGCCAGCTGCATGAAACGCAGCGTCGTTCTAGGGATGCATCAGTGACAGGAAGCAACGTTCGCCTGCAGGCGATCAGAGATGTCGAAGCGTATGTGCCGCCCGCCGCCAGCTTTGACGTCGGCGAGGCCCCCGGAGAAGTTTTCGGTGCGAACGTCTTCAGTAAGTCCGTCATGCAGAAGCGACTGCCCAAGTCGGTCTTCAAGTCGGTCATCGCCACCATCGAGAACGCTGCGCCCCTTGATCCCGCCGTCGCCGACGCCGTCGCGTCGGCCATGAAGGACTGGGCGCTGGAGAAGGGCGCCACCCACTACGCCCACGTCTTCTACCCGTTGACCGGGCTCACCGCAGAGAAGCACGACAGCTTCCTCGAGCCCGTCGGCGACGGTTCCGCGCTGGCGGAATTCGCCGGCAAGACGCTCGTCCAGGGTGAGCCCGATGCCTCCAGCTTCCCCAGCGGCGGGTCTGCGCAACACGTTCGAGGCCCGCGGGTACACCGGCTGGGACGTCACCAGCCCGGCGTACGTGCTGGAGAACCCGAACGGCAATACCCTTTGCATCCCAACGGTCTTCGTCTCGATGACCGGGGAGGCGCTGGACCACAAGACCCCGTTGCTGCGCTCGCAGCAGGCGATGGCCGACAACGCCGAACGAGTGCTGAAGCTGTTCGGCCACAAGCCGGCCCGGGTGGTGTCGTTCTGCGGCGCCGAGCAGGAGTACTTCCTGGTCGACCGGCACTTCTTCCTCGCCCGGCCCGACCTGCTGAACTCCGGCCGCACCCTGTTCGGCATCAAGCCGCCCAAGGGCCAGGAGTTCGACGACCACTACTTCGGTGCGATCCCGGAGCGGGTCCTCGGCTTCATGATGGACACCGAGCGGGAGCTGTTCAAGCTCGGCATCCCGGCCAAGACCCGGCACAACGAGGTCGCGCCCGGCCAGTTCGAGATCGCGCCGATGTTCGAGCGCGGCGAACGTCGCGGCCGACCACCAGCAGTTGCTGATGACGACCTTCAAGACCATCGCCAAGAAGCACGGCATGGAGTGCCTGTTCCACGAGAAGCCGTTCGAGGGCGTCAACGGCTCCGGCAAGCACGTCAACTTCTCGCTGGGTAACGCCACCGAGGGCAACCTGCTGCTGCCGGGTGACACCCCGCACGAGAACGCCCAGTTCCTGGTGTTCTGCGCCGCGGTCATCCGCGCCGTGCACAAGTACGGTGGCCTGCTGCGGGCCTCGGTCGCCTCGGCCACCAACGACCACCGGCTCGGCGCCAACGAGGCCCCGCCGGCGATCATCTCGATCTTCCTCGGCGACCAGCTGGCCGGCGTCTTCGAGCAGATCGCCAAGGGCGCGGCGACCTCGTCAAAGGGCAAGGGCACCATGATGATCGGCGTCGACACCCTGCCGATCCTGCCGACCGACCCGGGTGACCGGAACCGGACCAGCCCGTTCGCCTTCACCGGCAACCGCTTCGAGTTCCGCGCGCCGGGCTCGCTGCAGTCCGTCGGTGGCCCGATGGTCGCCATCAACACGATCATGGCCGAGGCGCTCGACTACATCGCCACCGAGTTGGAGACGGCGGTCGGCGACGGCATCGACTTCGACACCGCGGTGCAGGAGCTGCTCACCGAGATCATCACCAACCACGGTGCGGTCGTCTTCAACGGCGACGGGTACTCCGACAACTGGCAGATCGAGGCCGCCGAGCGCGGACTGCCGAACCTGAAGACCACGCTCGACGCGTTGCCGGAGCTGATCTCCACCGACGCCATGGAGCTGTTCGAGAAGTACAAGGTCTTCAACCACCGCGAGATGCATTCCCGCTACGAGATCGGCCTCGAGCAGTACGTGCTCACGCGTCAACGTCGAGGCCAAGCTGACCCTGGAGATCGGCAGCACCAAGGTGCTGCCGGCCGCGATCCGGTACCAGACCGAACTCGCGCTCAACCTGCAGGCACTGCGGGCGGCCGGCGTCGAGGTCGACACCTCGTCGCTGGACTCGGTGTCCATTCCGCTCGGCGAACTGCGGGCCGCGCTCGATGTGCTGGGCAAGGCCCTGGCCGCCGACCACGGCTCGTCCCCGCTGGCGGAGGCCGAGTACGCCAAGGACTCGCTGCTGCCGGCCATGGCCGCGGTCCGCGCCGCGGCGGACGTCCTCGAGGGCGTCGTGGCCGACGACCTGTGGCCGCTGCCCACCTACCAGGAGATGCTGTACATTCTCTGACCTGTCCGACGCCATGCCGCCGCCGTGAGATGTCTTCGCGGCGGCGGCATGCGTCTGGGCGGGCGCGCTCGATCGGTCAGCGTCATGCGGCGCCTTTCGCGCCCGGGTCTCCCGCACCTCTTCCGGCGCAGCCGACGGACGCCTGGATGGCGCTGGCCGCCTGGGTGAACCTGCGGGCCGACCCCGCTGCATCTTCGGGAAACGCAGTCAGAGCATGTCCGGGTAGGTGATATCGATCTCGACGACCAGTTCCCGGTCGAAGTCCCGGCGGTTGTTGGTGATGAATCTGTCCGCGCCCATGGCCACAGCCGTTGACAGGTGGATCGCATCCGCCGCCCGCAGTCGGTAGCGCGCGCCGAGGACGGCCGCCAACGACGCGACGGAACGGTCGACGGGGCGCAATTCCAAGCGAGAAAGGACGAACGTCAGCTGACGGATTTCGTCGGCTCGTTCCTCCCGGATCGGCTTGCTCAGCAACTCCGGGATCAGAACGGTGGAACCGACGTTGACCCCGGCCCGAGGCGGTTGGGCGTCGAGCAACGCCGCGACCCGAACCCCCAACGGATGGCGGTCGGCCGCTGCGTAGATCAGGCAATCGGCGTCGAAGGCGTCCACTCAGGGCCGATCGCGCTCGGCCCGGACCGCGGCAACGAGTTCTTCGACGCGGTCGTTGCTGAGCGAGCCGTCGGGCCGTGGTTGATCTTTCATGCCCACCAGCACCTGGCTGAGCTGTTCGCCCTCCGCCAAGGTTTGCGCCGACCGTCGGGTGCGAAGCGCGTCGGGCCGCACGATGACCGCCACAGCAAGGCCGTGGCGGGTCACCGTGACCTCGTCGCCGGCCGCTACCCGATCGAGTATCTCGGGCAGGTTCGCCCGTGCGTCGGTGACGTTGTAGATCAACATGTACATCACGGTACCCGTGTACAGGTCTCGCTGCGTTGCCGCCCGCGAAGTTGACATGCCCAACGGGGACAAAGCGCGCGGAGGTCTGTGCCGGAGAATGTCCTTGTTGCTGAAGGAGGAAACATGGCGGCCGTCGACGGTCTGTCGGAGGTGGCGGGGCGGGCCGCGCAGGCCGAGGGGATGGCCCGATCGGTCGTCTGGCAGGACCTGCACGGCCATCGACGCGGCGACGGCCAAGGTGCAGCGGTCCCTGGTGCAGGACCGCATCGCCCTTGCCCGGCCGCGGATCTCGGCCGTCGAGCCCTCGCTGACCTGGCGAAACCGGTTGGCCGAGTTGGTCGATCCGGAGCGGGACGTCGTCGGATGCACCGCCCGACGATCCGGTGGCTGGCCGCGGCCCAGGCGGCGGCGGACGCCGAAGCGGCGGTCGCGGTGGCCCGGCTGGCGTTGATCGAGGCACACCGCGCCGCGCTGGTCGCCCGCGGTGCCGCCCTGCGGGCCGGCGACTCGGAGGCGGTTGCGGCCGCCGTCCGCGGATTTCGGCCGCTGTCGCCGGGCAACCCGGTGCTGCGGCACGGGCTGGCCGTCGGCGGCGGCGTCACCGAGGAGGTGTCGACGGTCCTGCGCCGGCGTCCGCGGTCCATCCTGGTCAAGCTCGCCATCGGTCTCGGGCTCGGGCTGGCCTACCTCGTGTTCATCCTGCTGATGCAGTGGGAGGACAAGTCCGAGATCCTGCCGTACCTGGCGCCGTACGCGTTGTCCGGCGTCATCGGCGGCGTGGTCTGCACCAATGCGCTGAGCTGGGACGCCGGCCGGGTGCGCGCGGAACTGACCGGTGGGCGGCGGCTGTGGCACGTGTTGATCAGCAAGAACGTCACCATGTTCCTGCTGGTCGGCGCGGTCGGCCTGGTGCTCTGCCTGCTGCTGGCCTGGCAGGCGGACGACTATGGCGCGCTGGTCAAGGCCTTGGGTGAACTGGTCACCATGATGCTGCTCTGGCTGGGCATCGGGAACGTGCTCTCGGTGCTGTCGCCGCTGCGCGTCGAACCGCTGAAGGAGCGATTCAAGGACGGCACATGGAAGCCGTTCCTGCTGTCGTTCGCGATCTCGTACGTCGTCGGACTGGGCGTCAACCTGATGCTGACCTGGCGGGTGTGGGCCAAGCAGTCGATGATCGAGGACCTCGGCGGTCCGTGGGTGCCGACGCTGATGCTGATCGTGAGCGCGCTGTCGGCCTACCTGCTGCTCACCGTGCTGGCCGTCGGTCTGGCCGACCAACCCAGGGTCCGGCGGGCGCTGCTCCGGGAGATGATCGACTACAAGGCCGCGAAGGCGGCGCAGGCTGCCGGCAGCCGTGAACGCCGCGGCCAGCGCGCCCGGGTTGGACTAGTCCCGTCGATGCGGCTCGGTCACCGCCTGGGCACGGTGAGCACCAGCAACTGCTGCCCGCCACCGGCTTCCACCGACGCCCTGACCGGCAGCCCCGGCGCGAGCCGGGAAAGCCTGTCCACCAACCAATCGGAGGCCTGGCCGGCGTCGGTCGCGTTCGGGCAGCGGCCGACCACCTCGCGTCCGCCCTTGCGGGTGAGCCGGTCGACCGTGGTCAACAACACCGCCGGATCGGAGACGAAGAAGCGGTCCGGCCAACGAATGACCGGTGTGGTCGCGCCCTTCTTGGTATTGCAGGCGCGATGGGCCAGCCGCTCCACGCCGGGGCGACCCTTCGCCGCCTTGGAAGCGGTGAAGTAGCTGTCGACACTGGGTCCGCGGGCATCGTTCACCGACTTGTCGGGATCGACCGGCTCGTCACAGATCCAGCAACGCCAGCCGTCCCGCGCTCCAACGTCATCGAGTCCACTCACCACTCGACGCTATCAGCGCGTCCTGGCGGCGGCCTCCGAGCGGAATCGGTCAGACTGCTCGCATGACTGTTCGTCTCGAGCTCCCGTTCACCATCACCACCTGGGACGTCGTCCCCGACGAAGCACCGACCGAGGACGCGCCGGACACCGGTCGCGTCGTGCTGGCCAAGACCTATGCCGGCGAGGACCTCAACGGCGTCGCGACCGGCCATGCGCTGATGACCAAGGGTGAAAAGGGTGCCTCGTACGTCGCGCAGGAGCGCATCGTGGGCACGCTGCGCGGCCGTTACGGCAGCTTCGTCCTGGAGCACGGCGCGTCGATGGGGGAGGGGCAGGAGACGGTGATGCGTGCCAGCATCGTGGCCGGTTCGGGTACCGGCGCGCTGGCGGGGATCTCGGGGACCGGCCTGGTCGAGCACGAACTGCTGACCCTGGAGGCCGATCTGCCCGGTTGGTGATGCCGGGCGGCTTGCGGTCATGCCGGCGGCTTGCGGTGTGCCGGCGGCTTGCGGTGACGCCGGGCGGCGGATCGACCGCTGTCGACGGGCCGGTCCGCCACCGGCGCGGCGATTTCTCGAATCAGTTGAACTGCTTGCCCTTCTCGGCGGCCTGATCGACGTACTTGTCGATGTTGTCCGGCGTCTTGTCCTTGATCAGCCCGGCGACCTGATCGATCCGCTCGTCGGTGAGCAGTTCCTTGGCCTTGTCGATCAGGCTGGACGACTGCGCCGCATCCGCGGCGGCCGCGTCCGGGTTGCCGGCGGCCGCGTTGGCCTTGGCGTCGTCGGCCTTGTCCGATGCCGAGCCGAGCAGGTCCTTCGCCTGGTTGACGAGATCGTCGAAACCCATGTGATTCCCTCCGTTGAGTGGGGCAGCGAACGCCCACCTGCGGCGCACTCTGCGCCGGACGCGAGCGTAGGCCGCCGCCGAAACGACGGCAAATAGGAGCCACACCCCGTGCGACGCGAGGGGCGAGAGGTCTTGGGGGGCAAGCTCAGTGCAGGTGCCGCTGCCAGTCCTTGGGCACCCGGCCCGCGGGGCCCGGGGCCGGCTGATTCAGCGGGTGATGAACCGGCGGGGCGAGTTCGGGGCCCTCGTAGAACCCGTCGTCGGCGTAGCTCCAGAACCAGGATTCACCGGGCTCGTAGCTCTGGATGAACGAGTGGTCGGAGGCCTTCGCGTGCGCGGTGGCGTGCTGCGAGGGAGAGGTGTCACAGCAGCCGATGTGGCCGCACTCGGCGCAGCGGCGGAGGTGGAACCACCAGCCGCCGGTGGCGTCGCATTCCACGCAGCCGTCGCCGCTCGGCGGCACCGAGGGGTTGATTCCGGCGGTCTCAGGCATGCAGGTGCTCCACTTCGCTGTCCTCGCCGATCGTGGGGATGTCGTCCCGCTCGGGTGGGGTCAACGGCAGGCTCACCCGGAACCGGGTGTCACCCGGCACCGACGTCACCGACAGGTCGCCGTGGTGCTTGTTGACCACGATGCGGTAGGAGATGTCCAACCCCAGCCCGGTGCCCTCGCCGACCGGCTTGGTGGTGAAGAACGGCTCGAAGATCCGGGATTGGATGTCCCTCGGGATCCCGGTACCGGTGTCGCAGATCTCGACGACCAGGCAGTTGTCGTCGTCCATCGAGGTGCGGATGGTCAACGTGCCCTCGCCGTGCATGGCGCCGACGGCGTTGTCGATCAGGTTGGTCCACACCTGGTTCAGCTCGGCGGCGAACGCGACGATCTGCGGCAACGATCGGTCGTAGTCCCTGACGATCTTGATCCGGCCGATCTTGCCGGTCAGCATGGTCAGCGTGCTGTCCAGCAATTCATGGATGTCGACGCTGACGAACGGCGCCCGGTCCAGCTGCGAGTACTGCTTGGCCGCGCCGACCAGGGTGGAGATCCGGGTGGTCGAGTCGTGGATCTCGTTGAGCAGCAGCTCGGCCTCGACGGTGTAATTCAGCCAGCGAATGGCGCCTTCCAGGGTGTCGTCCGGTACCGCCTCGGTGACCTGATCCAGCCATTCCACGTCCAGCCCGGCCTGCACGAACGTGGGCGCGAGGTCCCAGCCGTCGCGGATGTTGTGGTCCTCCAGCCACTCGCCGATGATGTCCTCGCGGTCGCTGGCCTCCATCGGGGTCAGTGTCGGCGCCTTCGCGACCCGCTCGACCGCCGCCTCCTGCAGCGCGATCAACGGCTCGAGCGCCATCACCGACATCTTCCCGGCCGCGATCAGGGCCAGCTTGTGCCGCATCCCGGCGACCCGGTTCCGCAGCGCGGCGGTCGCGCTGACGGCTGCGGACGCCGGATTGTTCAACTCGTGGGTGAGACCGGCCGACAGGGAACCCAAGGCCAGCAACCGTTCTCGTTGCCCGATTACCTCGTTGGAGTTCTTGATCCCGTAGAACAAACCGTCCAGCAGGTGCACGGCCATCGGGAACCACTCGCCCATCGCCTGGGAGAACAGCGGTGCGTCCAGCACGAAGAACCGGGACGGCTCCGTCACCCGCATGCTGCCGTTGTAGGTGTCCGGTGCGTTGCCGCCGAGGTAGGCCCGCATGGCGCCGGCGTACACGCCGCGTTGCGACGATGCGGGTGGTGTCCACGTCGTCGACGCCGACCCGGCGGGAGAGCACGACCGTGCCGTTGAGCAGCACGTAGAAGCAGGTGGCCTGGTCTCCCTCGGAGTACACCGGGCCGGGTTCGAAGTACTCCACGTGGCCCTTGTCGCACAGCCAGTTCAGCTGTTCGTCGGTGAGCTTCTCGAACAGGAACAAGGTTCGGAGCTCGTCGATGCTGCACCGCAGCGGGGGTGGCGGGATCGGTGTCAAGCCGGTGGTTGTCGCCGTTTCGCTCATCGCTTCTCCAAATACCTGTGCACCAGGGTGACGGCCATTGCGCCCTCACCGACGGCGGAGGCCACCCGCTTGACTGAGTCGGCGCGGACGTCGCCCGCGACGAAGACGCCCGGAATACTGGTTTCCAGGTGGTAAGGGTCACGGTCCAGCGGCCAACCCGGCGGCCGTTTGCCGTCGACCACCAGGTCGGGACCGGCGACGACGAACCCGCGCTTGTCCCGCACCGCGGCGCCGTCCAGCCATTCGGTGCGCGGCGCGGCACCGATGAAGCAGAACAGCAGCCCGGTCTCCACCTTGTCCTCGTCGCCGGTGACGTTGTCGCGCAACGTCAATCCCTCGAGGTGCTCGTCTCCGTGGCCGCAGACGATCTCGGTGTTGGTGCGGACCTTGATGTTTGCGATGCCCGCCAGTTGCTGGATCAGGTAGTAGGACATCGACAGTTCCAAGGACGGCCCGCGCACCAGCATGTTCACCGTCCGCGCGTAGCGCGAGAAGTACACCGCAGCCTGCCCCGCGGAGTTGGCGCCGCCGACGATGTAGACATCCTGACCGGCACAGCCAGGGGCCTCGGACAGCGCGGACCCGTAGAACACGCCCCGTCCGGCCAGCTCGTCCAGCCCAGGCGCGGCCAGCTGCCGGTAGGAAACGCCGGTCGCCAGGATCACCGTGTGCGCATCGACGGTGCCGCCGTCGGCGAATCGAACCGTGCGGGCCGACCCGTTGACCTCGACACCGACCACGTCCCGGGTGGTGATCATCTCGGCGCCGAACTTGACCGCCTGCCGCCTCGCCCGCTCGGTCAGCTGGGCCCCGGATACCCCGTCCGGGAATCCGAGGTAGTTCTCGATCCGGGAGCTCTGCCCGGCCTGGCCGCCGGTGGCGGTGCGCTCGATCAAGCACGGTCCGCAGGCCCTCCGAGGCGCCGTACACCGCGGCGCCGAGGCCGGCCGGACCGGCGCCGATCACCACGATGTCGTAGAAATCCTCGGCCGGCGCGGTGCTCAGCCCGACCTTCTCGGCGAGTTCGGAATCCGTCGGCTCGACCAGCACCTCACCGTCGGCGGTGATCACCACCGGCAGCCTGGTGTCGTCAACGCCCGCCGCGGCGAGCAGCCGGTCGCCCTCCACCTCGTCGGACAGGTACGACACGTAGGGCACCTGATTGCGGGCCAGGAAGTCGCGCACCTCGCTGGAGCGGGCCGACCAGCGGTGCCCGATCATCTTGGCCTGCGACACCTCCCGGTGGTCGGCGTTGGCCCATTCCTCCAGCTGCACGTCGATGACGGGGTAGAACTTCTCCTCCGGCGGATCCCACGGCTTGAGCAGGTAGTAGTCCAGATCGACGACGTTGATCGCGGTGATCGCCGCGTCGGTGTCGGCGTAGGCGGTGAGCAGCACCCGACGGGCGGTCGGGTAGATGTCCATCGCCTTTTCCAGGAACTGGATCCCGTCCATCTCCGGCATCCGGTGATCGGCGAGCAGCACCGCGACGTCGTCGCCGCGGAGCTTCATCTCCTTGAGCGCGTCGAGCGCGTCGGTGCCGGACTCGGCGCGGACGATCCGGTGGTCCTTGCCGTAGCGACGGCGCAGGTCGCGGGCCACCGCCCGGGACACGCCGGGGTCGTCGTCGACGGTGAGGATCGCCGGCTTGGCTTGGGGCTGGGTTTCTGAGTCTGCCGTCATCACACTTCCTTCACGCCGCATCGTAACCGCGTGCCGTCGGCCCACGGCAGCCCGGCCGACGCGCACGTTTCTCCAGCCTCACCCGTTTGGCGGGCCCGCGCCAGGTCAGTTCACCGACCGCGAACAGCGGGGCGCCTCCAGGGCTGTCGTAGCCTCGGTCGTTGGGCTGTTCCGATGGCCGCTGCACGGGTCGCGCTCGGTCGGTGCGGGGACGAGTTCATCCACGTACCGTGTCTCCGATGCCCATCCCGACCACCGACGAAAAGCATGCAGCGGCTTCGGGACCTGTGTCTCGCCCGGCCGGGAGTGACCGAGCGGCTCAGCCACGGCGAGCCGTCCTGGTTTGTCGGGAAGCAGTTCGTCACGTTCGCCGACCGGCACCACGACGACCGGGTGGCGTTCTGGGCGGCCGCGCCGGAGGGTGCGCAGGAGCACTGGATCGGGCTCGATCCCGGACGATTCTTCCGGCCGCCGTACGTGGGTGGGCGGGGGTGGATCGGGGTGTACCTCGACGTCGAGCAGGACTGGGACGATATCGCCGAGATCATCGACGCAGCCCATGATGTCGTCGCGCCGCCGAGGTCGCGACGCGACCGGTGACAGGTGGGTGATCATGCTGGGTCCTCGTCTGCGGGTGCCGAAGCCCCCAGGGCGATGACGGCGTCCAACGTGTCCACCTCATCGACGGATTTGTCCGGCCGGTAGCCGAGCACCCTGGCGAAGCGCAACGCGATCCCGCCCGGGTAGCGGGTGGACGCCTGCACGCCGTCGATCGCGATCTCCACGACCAGCGGCGGATCGACATAGACCGTGGTCTTGGTGCGCCGGCTCTCCCGCGCCAGGAACTGCTCCGTCTGCCAGGTCAGCACCTTGTCCGTCAGTCCCTTGAAGGTCTTCCCGAGCATGACCAGCTCGCCGGTGCGTGGGTCGCGGGCGGCCAGGTGCAGGTTCGAGAGCCAGCCCACGCGGCGGCCGTATCCCCATTCGGCGGCGATCACCGCGAGATCGAAGGTGTGCCGGGGCTTGAGTTTCACCCATCCCGAATCCCGGCGGCCGGCGGCGTAGGGCGCCGCGAGCTTCTTGACCACAACGCCCTCGAAGCCGGCCGCCACCGCGGCGGCGAAGACGTCATCGGCGATCTCGGCGGTGTCCACGACGGTTCGCCGCACCACGAGACTGTCGGGCAAGACCGCCGTCATGACGGCCATGCGCTCTTCGAGCGGCTCGTCCAGCAGGTCGCGGCCGTCGACGTGCAACAGGTCGAAGCAGAACAGCGACAGGGGAGTGCGCACCTGGCCGGCGTCGGTGTCCAGCCTGGTCATGGTCCGGGAGGCGATCACCTGGAAGGTCAGCGGCCGGCCATCGTCGCCGACGGCCAGCACCTCGCCGTCCAGCACCAGCCGCCGGGACGGCAGGGCGGCGACCGCGGCGACGATCTCCGGTACCCGCGCAGTGATGTCGTCCAGACTGCGGGAGTAGACGGTGATCGCGTCACCATCGCGGTGTACCTGGACCCGGATGCCGTCGAGTTTGGTGTCGACCACGGCCGGCAACCCGGTCTTGGCGACGGCGCCGGCGACGTCGGGCGCGCTCGCCGCCAGCATCGGACGGACCGGCACCCCGACCGCGAGGGAGACCGCCTCCAGCCCGGCCAACCCTTCCCCGGCCAGCACCACCGCGGCCGGCGGCTGTCGAACCGAGCAGCATCGACGCCCGCTGCACCGCCTTTGCGGGCACCCCGAACGCCTCCGCCAGGCCGTCCTGCACGAGTGAATCCAACGCGCCCTGGCGGATCTCGTCGAAGACCAGGCCACGCAGCAGGTGTTGCTCGGCCTCGGTCGCCGCGCCGAACAGCACCTCGACGGCCGCCGTTCGCAGCACCGCGGATCCCTGGCCGCCCAACGCGGCGATCTCCTCGAACGCGGCGTCGACGTCGCGGACCGTCAGCGTGGATTCCGCGGCCGGTGGTGGGATCGAGGTCAGCGATGCCCAGCCGACGCCGGTGCGGCGCTGCCGGAGGGTCCCGGACAGGTAGGTGACCACCAGCGCGATCTCGGCAGGTTCGGTTGATGACTCTGGTGGGGCCGCGCCCCGCTCGGGCGCGTCGTCGCCGGGTGGCTGAGTACCAGGTCCGCCGAGTGGCTCCGCGCTGCGGATGGCGGCGGCGATCAGCGCCCGCTTGACGAGCCGGGAGCGGGTGGCGGCGACGTCGGCGGATGTGGCGGCGAGGGCGGCGAACAACACCCGGTCATCATGACCTGCCGCACCGACAGCGCCGATTCGTGCCTGCTCCCCCCGGCTTACCGGCTCAGCGCAGCGGGCCCAGCCGGAAACTGGTGATCTTCCCGTCCGCGAACCGAGCCTCCGCCAAGCCCCGTACCGCGGTGCCGTCCTCGCCGGCAGGCAGCCGCACCCGCCAGCTGACCCGGTCGCCCGAGATCTGCTTGCGGGTCAGGTCCAGGCGAATCTTCCTGCCGAGCGCGGCGGTGACGAAGTTCCGCACGCCGGCCTTGCCGCGCTGCGACTTCAGCACCGCGAACGGCGGTTCCGAACTGATATCGCAGTCGTCGGCGAAGAACGCGACCACCGCGTCCGCGTCGCCGGACCGCCAGGCCTGTTCGAAGCCCAATGCCGAGACGAAGTCCTCGGCGCGGCCCTCGCCCTGCTCGATGAGTTCGTTCCAGGAACGCGGGGTCGCGGTTCATCTTGGACGCCGCACCGAGTTTCTGGGACTCCGCGAGTCCGGGCCATTTCGATGATCCGGATGGTGATCGGCTTGTAGCCACCGCCGATCAGCACGCCATCCTCGATCATCGTGTCGATCTTCTCGATGAAATGCAGTTCCTGATACAGCGACAGATTGCCGGACAGTTCGTTGCGGCGATCGGCGATTTCCAGGATGGTCCGCGGCTCGGTGCCCCGTTCCTTGGCATTGATCTGGATCACCCAGATCTCGTCCGGATCGGTGGCCAGCAGATCCCGGACCGGAGGGTTCTGCGAGAACAGTCCGTCCCAGTACACCCCGCCGGCCTCGTGCACGGACCGGAACAGCGTCGGGATGGCCGCCGAAGCCAGCACCGCGTCGGCGGTGATCTCCCCTTCGGCACTGTCGAACGCCTTGAACTCGCCGGAGACCACGTCGACGGCGCCGAGGAACAACCGCGGCGACTGCGGCTGTCCGGCAACCGCGCCGAAGGTGGCGAAGTCGACGGACTTGGTCAGCAGGCCGCGCAGATGGTCGAGCGCCATCTCCGACGTCGGGATGTCGTAGGGGCTGAATTCCGGGGTCAGCACAAAGTGGGCCACCGAACTCGCCCACATCGCGAACGTGTTCATCATCTGTTCGGGCAGGGTCGACGCCGAGTTGTCCGACCAGAACTGCCGGAGCAATTTCCCGGCCCTGGTGGGATCGTCGCCGATCAGCTCCGACCAGGCGAGCATGGCGCAGATCGCGCCGCCCGAGGTTCCGCTCAGCCCGACCACCCGGTACTTGGACAGCACGTCATCGCGGAAGAGCCGGCCGAGAACACCTGCAGTGAAGGCAGTATGGCTGCCGCCACCCTGGCAGGCGATGGCGACACGGGGACGTGGATCGGGCGCGCTCATAAGACTCCTTCGCGGGACAACACGGAACGACGGGGAGTCGACGGCCCCTGATTCACGAACCAAGAGTAGGGCGCGCCGCGGGCTCGACTGCCCGGCGGCCCCAGCGTTGGCCGGCCGTGACGAACCCGGCGGCGGCCACGCACAGGGCCGGAACCACCAGGAATGCCGCTTGCACCCCGAGCTGGTCGGCGAGCGCGCCGACGGCGAACGGCCCGATGCCGGACGCCAGTCCCGACGCCGATCCCCATCACCGCGATCGCCCGGTCCGGCTGACCGCCGGAGAGTGCCATCACCATGGCCGCCCCCAGTGGATACTGCCCCGCGACACCCAACCCGACGATCAGCAAACCGGCCGACGGCGGCCACCGGAGACGTCGACAGCCACACCAGCAGCCAGCCGGCGGCCGTCACCGCGACACCGATCAGGAACAGCCCGAGCGGCGACCGGGTGCGCGCGAGAGCGCCCACCACCAGCCTGCCGACCGCCATCCCGCCGACGACCGCGGACACCGCGCCGCTGGCCGTGCCCGGGGCCATCCCCGTCCTGCTGGTCAGCAGATCGGGTGTCCAGGTGATCATGCAGAACTCGATGGCGACGGCGCAGACGACGGCCGCGGCCGCGAACCAATAGGCCTGCGGCAGGCCGCGGAAGCTGAACCCGGCCGACCCGACGGGTCGAGCGGCGTACGCCGGAACCTGCCGGCGGGGGGTGATCAAGATCAGCGAGGCGACCGCGAACGGCACCACCAGGATCATCGCGGCCCGCCACGTCCAGCCCAGATCGGTCGCGACGCCCACCACGAGCGGGGTGACGAGCCCTACCCCGGCCGCCGCGGCATTACCCAGGCTGAGCATCGCCGGTCCGTAGGTGCCGTTGTGCTCCTGCAGGATGGTGTTCGAGACGTTGACCAACAACGCACCGGCGAACCCGATGACGAGCATCGCCGGCAACGTGACGAACAGTTCGACACCGGGCAGCAGCGAACCGCCGGTGAAGACCAGGACGGCGGCTGTCAACACGACAACGCCTCGCCGGGCCACGCCGTAGCGTCGCCAGCGGCGGCCGAGGGCGACACCGACGAACCCGGCGATGACGACGCCGGCCGCCAGCATCAGGCTGTGCAGGCCGGCGACCGCGCTGGTGGTGCCCAGTTCGTCCCGGAACAACGGCAGCGACGGCCCGATGCCGTAGAGAAACCAGGTGTAGGTGCAGAGCGACACCATGGCGGCGACGGTGGTCGCGTCCGGTCGCCCTGTCGGCGTGGCATTACCGGTCGCCTCGGCGCCGATCGCACTCACGCCTCACCGGCCAGCAAGGGTTGCACCCCACCAGGCTGTCAGATCACGGCTCCGGTCAACGGCTGTGGGTCGCTGGCGCGCCAGGGGCGATGCCATGACACGTCCGCCGTGTGCAGCTCGGCACCGCAGGCCGAACAGACGTCTGAGGATGTGGATTCGGCGCCGCACGAGTGGATGATGCCCATGTGCTCGCCCGGATGCGGGCTCGTTGTGTGCTTTTCCCCCCAGAGCAGCAGGGCGTTGAGCACCGGCAGCAGGTCGGAGCCGGCCTCCGTCAGCACGTACTCCTGGTGCGTCCGCTGCCCGGCCCGGTAGGGCACCTTGCGGAGGAGACCGGCGTCGACCATCGCGGGCAGTCGCCGGCTCAGCACATTGTCGGCGACGCCGAGCGCGGTGCGGAACTCTTCGTACCGCCTGGCTCCCAGCAGGGCGTTGCGCAGGATCAGCAGCATCCAGGGGTCGCCGATCACGTCCAGCGACCGCGCGATGGGGCAGGAATCGGCGGACCAATCCGACCGGAGCGGCACTTTGGACTCCTTCCCGCAGCTCACTTGCTTGAAGCAAGCCTACTCGGCTAGCCTTCCGTGAGTCCAGTCGAAGAGAGCACGGGAGATCTATGAGCTCACCCGTTGTGGCCGCCCCCGGCAGTGGTGCGCGACGCCGCCGCTTGCACCCCGCCTGGATCGTCGCCGGGGTCGCTCTTGTCGCCCTGATCGGCGCGGCCGGCTTCCGGTCCGCGCCGGGCGTGCTGATGATCCCGTTGCAGGACGAGTTCGGCTGGTCGCGCGGGCTGCTGTCGGTCGCGGTCGGGGTCAACCTGATCCTGTACGGCCTGACGGCGCCGTTCGCCGCCGCGCTGATGGACCGCTTCGGCATCCGCCGGATCACCTGCTCGGCCCTGGTGCTGGTCGCGCTCGGCAGCGGTCTGACGGTGTTCGTCACCACCGGCTGGCAACTGGTGCTCTGCTGGGGTGTGCTGATCGGTCTCGGCACCGGATCGATGGCGCTGGTGTTCGCCGCGACCATCGCGAACCGCTGGTTCGTTCGCCGGCGAGGGCTGGTGATGGGCGTGCTCACCGCGGGCGGGGCGGCCGGTCAGCTGGTGTTCCTGCCGCTGATGGCGTGGCTCTCCGAGCAGTACGGCTGGCGAGCCGCGTCCCTGCTGGTGTCGCTCGCGGCGCTGGCCGTCGTGCCCCTGGTGTTGATCTTCGTCCGCAACTACCCGGCGGATCTCGGGGTGCTGCCCTACGGCGCGGACGACGAAACGCCCGACACCGCGACCCAGCAGGTGGTGCCGACACCTTCGCCGGCAACCACCAGCAACGACGCCGAGTCACCGTCCCGCGGTCACCTCGCCGGCGGTGACGACTTCGAGCTAGCGGCCGTCGCCGAGATCGCGCCGGGCGCCGTCCGGCGAACGTTCCGGACCCTGCGCGAGGCGGCCCGCACCCGCACGTTCTGGGCGCTGGCCGGCGGATTCGCGATCTGCGGGGCGACGACCAACGGGTTGATCGGCACGCATTTCGTGCCGGCCGCGCACGACCACGGCATGCCAACCACCACCGCCGCCGGGCTGCTGGCACTGGTCGGGGTCTTCGACGTCGTCGGCACGATCGCCTCCGGGGCACTGACCGACCGGATCAACCCGCGCATCCTGCTGGCCATCTACTACGCGTTCCGCGGCGTCGGTCTGTTGATGCTGCCGTCACTGCTCTCCGACTCCGTGCACCCCAGCATCCTGGCCTTCGTCATCGTCTACGGCCTTGACTGGGTGGCCACGGTGCCACCGACCGCCGCGCTCTGCGCCGAGGTGTTCGGCGCCTCCGGGACCATCGTGTTCGGCTGGGTGTTCGCCGCGCATCAGGTCGGCGCCGCGTTGGCCTCCGTCGGCGCGGGCTTCATCCGGGATCTGACCAGCGACTACACGATGGCCTGGCTCGGCGCGGCGGCGCTCTGCGCGGTGGCGGCGCTGATGTCGTTGGGGATCAGGAAGATTCCCCGGGTGCCGACGCCGGTCGGGTAGCCGAGCCTTCAACGGGGGTGAATTGGGTGTCGATGTCCATTGCCGACGAACCGACCCTGACGTCTGCCAAGGTTTCTCCACCGATGCCCGTGTGAGGACCCTCGTTCTCTGCCAAGCTCCCAGTAGTGGCCCAACGGCGGGTCCGCTGGCAAAGGAGCCTTTTCGATGACTCAGTACGTCTACGACTTCACGCAGGGAGACAAGGACCAGAAGGATCTGCTCGGCGGCAAGGGCGCCAATCTGGCGGAGATGACGAAGCTGGGTTTGCCCGTTCCGCCCGGCTTCACCATCACCACCGAGGCGTGTCGCGAGTATCTGACGCTGGGCGACGAGCCGGGCGAACTCCGGGTGCAGGTCACCATGGCGCTGCGCCAGCTGGAGGACAACATCGGCCGCCAGCTGGGCGACCGGCACGATCCGCTGCTGGTGAGCGTCCGCTCCGGGGCGAAGTTCTCGATGCCCGGGATGATGGAGACGGTGCTGAACATCGGGCTCAACGACGCCAGCGTCAAGGGCCTCGCGGAGATCAGCGGCGACGAGCGGTTCGCCTGGGATTCCTACCGGCGACTGCTGCAGATGTTCGGCAAGACGGTGCTGGAAATGCCGGGGGAGGTGTTCTCCGACGCCCTGGACAAGGCAAAATCGGCAAAGGGCGTGTCCAGTGACCTCGAACTCGACGTCGACGACCTGAAGGGTCTGGTCGACACGTTCAAGGAAGCGGTCCGCGAGCATTCCGGCCACGAATTCCCGCAGCATCCGAGGGAACAACTGGACCTGGCGATCCACGCGGTGTTCGACTCGTGGAATACCGACCGGGCGCGGCTGTACCGGCGCCGCGAGCGCATCCCGCAGAACCTCGGCACGGCCGTCAACGTCTGCACCATGGTGTTCGGCAACCTCGGCGACACCAGCGGTACCGGAGTCGCTTTCACCCGCGACCCGGCGTCCGGCCAGGTCGGCGCGTACGGCGACTACCTGGCCAACGCGCAGGGCGAGGACGTGGTCGCCGGCATCCGCAACACCCTGTCGCTGGACGACCTGCGCAACCTCGACGCGAAATCGCACAAGCAGTTGACCCAGGTCATGCGGCGGCTGGAAACGCATTACCGGGATCTGTGCGACATCGAATTCACCATCGAACGCGGCAAGCTCTGGATGCTGCAGACCAGGGTGGGCAAGCGGACCGCGGCCGCGGCGTTCCGGATCGCCGCGCAACTGGTCGACGAGCAACTGATCACCATGGACGAGGCGCTCTCCCGGGTGTCCGGGCTCGCAGTTGGCGCAGCTGATGTTCCCGCAATTCGACCGCTCGGTGGCCCGCGAGCTGCTGATCAAGGGCATGGCGGCCTCACCCGGCGCGGCCGTCGGCCGGGTGGTCTTCGATTCGCCCACCGCGAAGGCGTGGGCCGCCCGCGGCGAACAGGTCGTGCTGGTCCGCAAGGAGACCAACCCGGACGATCTCGAGGGCATGATCGCGGCCAACGGCATCCTCACCGCGCGCGGCGGAAAGACCAGCCACGCCGCGGTTGTCGCCCGCGGGATGGGCAAGACCTGCGTCTGCGGGGCGGAGGGGCTGGACGTGGATGCGACGGCCAAGACCGCCAGGGTCGGCTCCACGGTGATCAACGAGGGCGACGAGATCAGCATCGACGGATCGACCGGTGAGGTCTTCCTCGGCGCCATGCCGGTGGTGCCCTCCCCGGTGGAGACCTACATCGAGTCGGGTCTGACGGCCGCGCTGGACGGCGCCAACGACGAGACCGCCGCGCTGGTGCGCTCCGTCGACCGGCTGCTCTCGCACGCCGACGTCCGGCGCCGGCTGGCGATCCGCTCGAACGCCGACACCGCCGAGGACGCGGCCCGGGCTCGCAACCTCGGGGCCGAGGGCATCGGCCTGTGCCGCACCGAGCACATGTTCCTCGGCGACCGGCGGTCGTTGATCGAACGGGTCATCCTGGCCGGCACCCCGGACGAGCGGACCGCCGCACTGGACGCGCTGTTGCCGTTGCAGCGCAAGGACTTCACCGAGCTGCTGGAAGCGATGGACGGGCTGCCGGTGAACATCAGGCTGCTGGACCCGCCGCTGCACGAGTTCCTCCCGGACCGCACCGAACTGTCGGTGAAGGTGGCAGTGGCCGATGCCAGCGGCGAGACCGGCGAACAGGTGGACGCCGATCGCAAGCTGCTGGCCGCGGTGGAACGGTTGCACGAATCCAATCCGATGCTCGGCCTGCGCGGCGTGCGGCTCGGCCTGACCACGCCGGGTCTGTTCCTGCTGCAGGTGCGGGCGATCACCGAGGCCGCGATCGCCCAGGTACGGGCCGGCCGGCATCCGAAGGTCGAGATCATGGTTCCGTTGGTGGGTTCGGTGATGGAGCTCTACCTGGTGCGGGACGAGTCGGACCAGCTCGTGAAGAGCCTCTGCGCCGAGGCCGGGGTGGAGCTGGACGTGCCGATCGGCACGATGATCGAGTTGCCACGGGCGGCGCTCACCGCGCACCGGATCGCCGAGGCCGCCGACTTCTTCTCCTTCGGCACCAACGACCTGACCCAGACCACCTGGGGATTCTCCCGCGATGACGTCGAGTCGTCGGTGTTCGCCGCCTACCTGGACAAGGGCGTCTTCACCGTGTCGCCGTTCGAGACGATCGACGCCGACGGCGTCGGCCGGCTGGTCAAGATCGCCGTCGAGGAGGGCCGGCGGACGAAGCCGTCGCTCAAGATGGGGGTCTGCGGCGAGCACGGCGGCGACCCGGAGTCGATCCACTTCTTCCACACGGTCGGGTTGGACTACGTCTCCTGCTCGCCGTTCCGGGTGCCGGTCGCCCGGTTGGAGGCCGGCCGCGCCGCGGTGAGCTGAACGGGCAAAGTTGGGTCCGGCGGCCCGCTCAGGAACCCGAACAAGCGCACAATCAGCCGGTATGGACCGGCGAGTGTGGGGGACGGCGGTGGTCGCGGCTGCCCTGGTGGCCGCGCTCGTCGTGCCCAACCTGGCCGGCCGCCGGGTCGCCGGGTCCGCGGCCCCCATTCCGGTACCCGATCCGCCGCGGGTCGGGCAGTGCCTGCACGCGGCGGGCGACGGTGGCCGGTCCGCACTGGAGTTCAACCAGGTCACCGTGTCTGCCGCCGGAGTCGGAACCTGCGGCGACCAGAACTACGGCGAGGTGGTCGCGGTGGCCAGCGACGTGCACACGTTCCCGTCCACAGTGACGAGCCGGACCGATCACCCCGAGCCGCTCGCCTGCCAGCCGGCGGCCCGTCGGTACGTCGGCTGGAGCGTTGCCGACGACCCGACGATCGGCGAGACGGGCAACATCTACCCGGGCTCGGGGCTGCCGGACGGCACCGGCACCGGCACCGGCAAGCCGCTCGGTCCGTGGCGCCCGGTGTCGACCACGTCGATTGCGTTGTACGGGCCGAACCTGTGGCAGTACCTGGCCGGGCAGCACTGGCTGGCCTGCGTGATGCTGCCCAGAGACGTCCCGTACGCGGGTTCGGTGCGCGGCAGCCCGGCCGGCTCCGCCTCCAGCGCCTTCGCGTCCTGTTGGAACCGTGGGGGTTTCGTCCGTCGGGAGCCCATCCCGTGCAGCCAGCCGCACAGCGGCGAGACGTTCGGGGTGACCGGGCTGGGCGACATCGACCCTGCTGCCCTCGATGCGTCCTGTGCTGAGCTGGTCAGATCGGCCACCGGGATGTCAGACCCGGCGCGCGGCGGAGTGATCACCATCGCGGCGCAGGTCGGCGCCTTGAACGGTGCGTCATCGCAATCGGATTCGGCCGGGCAGGCGTCCTGCACGATCAGTGTCGTCGCCGATCGCCGGCTGACCCGGAGCCTGACCGGGATCGCCGATGGGGCACTGCCCTGGGCCTGACCAACCACGATCGGCCCGTCGTGGGGGAGAAAAGTCCGGCAACGTCGGAGGGTTATTCACGGGCCGATCCAACGAGCACGGGCCGGAGTCTCGCGCGAGTGATCGGCACCGGTGAGTGCATTGGTGACACGACAGCATTCCGTGAATAACCCGGTTACTGAAAAGACACGTGCTTTATCCGATTTACCGGCCCTGCCCAAGCGGCATATCGTGACGTATGGGTCGCCGGGCAGGGGGCTTCGCACTCGTCATGGTGGTGCTCGTCATCGCCCTGACGGTGCCGGCACTGGACGGGATCCGGATCGCCGGGAACCCCATCGCCATCGTCATCTCGCCCGCCCCGACGGTCGGTGACTGCCTGCGGAGGCTGGAATCGGACCCAGCGACCGACGCGGCGGTCGCGGGCACCGATCCGGTGACGCCGCTGCTGACGGTGCAGTGCACCCTCCCGCACGACGCGCAGGTCATCTCACTGACCCAGGACCCGGACAAGTTCCCGATGGTGCAGCGCAACGGCGGCGCGCGCTACCCGAACCTGAACGCGTGCGGGGACGCGGCCTACCCGTTCCTCGGCGTGCGTGAGCCGAATGAAGCCGGGGACCGATCGGAGTTGCTCGGCCCGTGGATGCCGGCGTCGATGGGCTCGTTCCTGTTCCTGAGCCCGGACCCGTTGCAGCACCGGGTGGGCCAGCACTGGCTGGCCTGCCTGCTGGTCAGCCCGCAGGGGCTGGTGACCGGCTCGTCCGCCGGGGTCTTCGCCGCGTCGGCCCGCAGCAATCCGCTGGCGCTGTGCCACCCAGGCGCCGATGTGCTGCTGGACATTGCGATCTCCTGCCTGCGACCGCACGCCATGGAGCTCCTGGGCTGGCGGGTGGCCGACGAAAGCGTCGGTGGGCAAAGGCCGCTCGACGAATCCTGCCGGGAACTCGCGCGCCGGATGACCGGCATGACCGATCCGAGCGCCGGGGGTGAACTGCGGGTCGCGGCCATCGTCACCCACTACGACGTGAACGGCGTGCTGCAGTCCGGATTCGGCCCGGGGCCGCACAGCGAGCTGAACCGCGCCGCCTGCACGGTGTCGCGGACCGGGTCGAGGCTGCTGGACGGAACATTGACCGGTCTGGGGGACGCGCCGGTGCCCTGGGCGTGAGGCTGGGTCAGTGCGCGTATTCCCGCAGCACCGCGGCGGACAGCCTTGGCCACCGATCCGCTGCCCAGGGGCCGAAGTCGGTGTCGGACAACGACACACACGCCAGCTGCGCCACCGGATCGACCCAGAGGAAGCTGCCGGACTGGCCGAAATGGCCGAAGGTGGCCGGCGAGTTGCCCGGGGCGGTCCAGTGCGGCTGCTTGTGGTCGCGGATCTCGCAGCCCAGCCCCCAGTCGTTGGGCTGCTGCCGGCCGAACCCGGGCAGCACGCCGGCCGAGATCGGGGAACGCCACCGTCGACGCCAGTTCGACCACCTTGGGCAGCAACAGTGTGGGTGTCAGCAGGTCGGCGGCCAGCGCCGCGAGGTCGGCGATCGGGCCGTGCGCGCCGTGCGCGGGGGCGCCGATCAGCTCGGTTCCCTTCATGTCCAGCAGGTCCAGCACCCGTTCGCGTACTTCGTCGTCGAACGGTCGACCGGTACGGGCCGCCAGGTGTTCGGCGGCCAGGTCGATGCCGCGGTTCGAGTACACCCGTCGGGTGCCGGGTTTGGCCAGGATCCGATCGGAGTCGACGGCCAGCCCGGACGCATGCGACAGCAGATGCCGCAGAGTCGACCCCGGAGGGCCGACCTCGTCGTCGAGCCCGACGACGCCCTCGATGCTGCCGTCCAGCACGGCGATCGCCGTGACCATCTTGGTCGCCGATGCCCAGCGATAGATCTGACCGTCGTCGACCATGTCCAGGACGCCGTCCGGGCCGATGACGGCGGCGGACGCCGACCCGACCGGCCAGTCGGCGAGTTCGGCGCGCAGATCCATGGTGGGCCTCCCGATGGGATCGGATCGTCGGAGCGGGGATGACGCGCG
Organism: uncultured Actinomycetota bacterium; assembly: GCA_963695045.1. Taxonomy (GTDB): domain Bacteria; phylum Actinomycetota; class Actinomycetes; order Mycobacteriales; family Nakamurellaceae; genus Nakamurella. The sequence goes on along the minus strand of CAVOFW010000006.1, from coordinate 106,863 downwards.
TTCGCCGGTGAGTGTGCCAGCATCGGCATCGTGGTCGACACGGCAGCCGGGCGAGCCATCGTGCTGTTCGACGAGACGGCCAACGCCGTCGGCCGGGAGCCCCTGCTGGACATCGCGCTCGGTCCGGCGCTGCTGCAGCGCGCCGCGGTCGACGGCGGCCCCGAGACGCTCAGGCTCTACCGGCCGCGACCGACCCTGGCCTTCAGCGGACGGGACGCGGCAACCCCAGGAATCGCGGCGGCCGCCGCGGCGGCCAGGCGAGCCGGTTTCGCCCCGCTTCGTCGTGGGCCGGGCGGGCGGGCCGCCGCCTATCACTCCGGCGCGCTGTGCATCGACCACGTCGGCGCCGCCGCGGGGTCGGCCCGCAGGAGATCAGACCGAGGTTCATCGAGTACGGCGAGTTGCTGGTCGGGGCGCTGCGGACGCTGGGCGTCGACGCCGCGCTCGGACCGGTGCCGGGGGAGTACTGCCCGGGCGAATTCAGCATCAACGACGGCCACGGTCACAAGCTGGTCGGCACGGCGCAGCGCCTGGTCCGCGGTGGCGCTCTGTTCGGCACCGTCATCCTGGTGGCCGACCCGGAGCCGATCCGCGAGGTGCTCACTGCGGTGTACGAGCAGCTCGGGCTGTCGTGGGATCCCGGCACCGTCGGTGCCGTGCAGACCACCGCTCCCGGCGTCACGGTCGACGACGTGCACGCGGCGGTCCGCGCCGCCTACGCGAGCCTGGGTGCGCTGCGGCCGGCCGAGCTACCCGTTGACGTGCTCGAACTCGCCGAGGTCGCGGGCCGACCGGCACCTGCTGCCGGACGGGTGAGCGGGCATTCTCGGACATCTGCGACCTTCGGGACAGTTGCCGGCTCTCGCCGTGCGTTGCACCCATGTCCGTGCTAGCTTTCAGGTCCCCAAGGCAGGGGGATGTGGCGTAGCTGGGAACGCGTCTCGCTTGCGAGAAGTCAGAGGTTCAAATCCTCTCGTCTCCACCAGAAAGTGCTGTGCAGGTCCGGTGCCCACGTCAGGGTGCCGGGCCTTTTACGTTGCTGACCCAGGCGCCCGCGCGCCCGCGGCCGGAGGAGAGCGTCACCGGCACCTATCGTTGTCGGGTGACACAGACGGTGGACAGCACAGCGGCATCGATCCCGACGAGCTCGCGCTGTGCCTGCGGGTGCTCGCGGAGGCCGAGACGCTGCCACCGGAACACCCGGACGCCGTCGCGGTTCGGCGGGCCACCGCGAAGATCTTCAAGAGCGTGAAGAACGCCCGCCGGGCGGAGCGGCGGGACGCGATCAGCGCCGCCGACAAGGCCGTCCTGCACGCCACCGCCACCGGCTCGCCGCAGCGCATCGACGACGAGACCGAGGGCATCCCGCTGGTGTCGAACGCGTCGGGAGCGCTGGCCGGCGTCTTCATCCGGCCGCGTCCCTGCTACATCTGCAAGAACGACTACGTCGAGGTCGACGCGTTCTACCACCAGCTGTGCCCGAGCTGCGCGGCGATCAACCGCGCCCACCGGGACGCCCGCACCGACCTCACCGGTCGGCGCGCGCTGCTCACCGGTGGCCGCGCGAAGATCGGCATGTACATCGCGCTGCGCCTGCTGCGCGACGGCGCGCACACCACCATCACCACCCGGTTCCCGGCCGACGCGGTGCGCCGGTTCACCGCGATGCACGACAGCGCCGACTGGCTGCACCGGCTGCGGGTGGTCGGCATCGACCTGCGGGACCCGGCGCAGGTCGTCGCGCTGGCCGACTCGGTGGCCGAGGCCGGCCCGCTGGACATCCTGATCAACAACGCCGCGCAGACCGTCCGCCGATCGCCCGGTGCGTACGCGCCGCTGGTGGCCGCGGAGTCCGACCCGCTGCCGGACGGCCCGCTGCCCGAGCTGCTTGACGTTCGACCACATCTCCGACGCGCACCCGCTGGCGCTGGCCGGGTCGCTGTCCGAGCACCCGCTGCCGCACCTCCCGGACGAGCTGCGCGGCGCCGAACTGTCCCGGCTCGCGCTGCTGGCCGGCTCGGCGTCCGCGGAGCTGGTCGAGGCGGGCCGGGCGATCGACGCCGGCGGGCTGGTGCCGGACCGGCATCGGGTGAACAGCTGGACCCAGCGGGTGAACGAGGTGGACCCGCTGGAGCTGCTCGAGGTGCAGCTGTGCAACATGACGGCGCCGTTCATCCTGGTCAGCCGGCTGCGGGCGGCGATGGCGGCGAGCCCGGCGCGGCGGAAGTACATCGTCAACGTCTCGGCGATGGAGGGCGTGTTCGGTCGCGGCTACAAGGGACCCGGCCATCCGCACACCAACATGGCCAAGGCCGCGCTGAACATGCTGACCCGGACCAGTGCCACCGAGATGCTCACCGACGGAATCCTGATGACGGCCGTCGACACCGGGTGGATCACCGACGAGCGACCGCACTACACCAAGACCCGGCTCGCGGAGGAGGGCTTCCACGCCCCGCTCGACCTGGTCGACGGCGCCGCCCGGGTCTACGACCCGATCGTGCAGGGCGAGGCCGGGGTCGACCTGTACGGCTGCTTCCTCAAGGACTACCGGCCGGCCCAGTGGTAGTGGGCGGGGCTTGGCGACAGGCGGAGTGAGTCAGCGGTGGCGGCCGTGCGGAGTCTTCGATCTGACGTTATTTCCGGCGCGGACCGGGTGTCCGTTACGGTTGAGCCCGGGTATCCCCTGTAGTCCAGACCCGCGACAGCGTGGGAGACGCCCGAGTGATCTCGCCGTGTGCTGATCACGCCCACGCGAGACTGCAGGAAGGGTTCCCGATGCGCGGTAATTCCATCCATCGATTCGGCAACACCTCGGTGCTGGCCGTCTGCGCCATCGATGCCCCGTTGGTCGTCACCTCCGCCGAGATGGACGACCGGCTCGCCGACGTCTACACCAGGGTCGGGCTGCGTCCGGGGATGATGCAGCGGCTGGCCGGCATCCACGAACGACGGTGGTGGAACCGGGGTACGACGTTCGCCGACGGCGCGGCGATGGCCGGCGCGAAGGCGATGGCCGAGGCCGGGGTCAATCCCGGCGACATCGGGCTGATGGTCAACACCTCGGTGAGCCGGGCGCATCTGGAGCCGTCGACGGCGGTTGCCGTGCACCATGCGCTCGGCCTGCCCAGTTCCTGCCAGAACTTCGACATCGCCAACGCCTGCCTCGGCTTCGTCAACGCCATGCAGCTCGCCGGCGCGATGCTGGAGAGCGGCCAGATCGACTACGCGCTGGTGGTCAACGGCGAGGACGCCAGGGGAATCCACAACGCGACGATCAGCCGGCTGCAGAACGGCGACGGCGACGCGAAACAGGTGTTCGCGCAGTTCGCGTCGTTGACCCTGGGCTCGGGCGCCGCCGCCATGGTGCTGGGTCGCACCGACGCCCACCCCGAGGGGCATCCGTTCCTGGGTGGCGCGACCAGGTCGGCCAGCGAGCACCACCTGCTGTGCGTCGGCGACATGGACTACATGCACACCGACAGCACCGGTCTGATGAACGCCGGGCTCGATCCTGTCGAAGGATCTGTGGGCGGAGTCCGCCGCCGACTTCGGCTGGGACGCCGGGATCGACCGGTACGTCATGCACCAGGTGAGCTCGGTGCACACCAGCGCGATCTCATCGGCCCTGGACATCGACCTCGACCGGGTGCCGCTGACCTTCCCGCATCGCGGAAACCTCGGCCCGGCGGCCATCCCGTTCACCCTCGCCGGCATCTCCGCCGAACTGTCCCAGGGCGACCGGGTGCTGCTGATGGGCATCGGATCCGGCCTGAACGCATCGGTTTCCGAGATCGTCTGGTGACTCGGCGGTCCCGACACCCAGCGGGCCGCGTTGCCGCCGGCGGGTCTGCCCGGGCTCGACCCGGCCTGGTCCCGGCTGGTCGACATGGTCGACGCCGACGGGCGCACCCGCACCTTCCACGTCCTCGACTCCTGGACCGGACCGGCGAGCCCATCGGCACCCTGCTGTGCGTGCACGGCAACCCGACCTGGAGCTATCTGTGGCGCCGGCTGCTGGCCGCGCCGCCGCCTGGCTGGCGGGTCGTCGCGCCCGATCACCTGGGCATGGGCTACTCCGAGCGCCTCGAACAGCCCCGGGTCCTGCGGCAACGGGTGGATGACCTCGGCCGGCTGACCGACGCGCTGGGCATCACCGGCCCGGTGGTGACCGTCGCGCACGACTGGGGCGGGATCATCTCGCTGGGCTGGGCGGCCGCGCACCGCGAGCAGCTGCGCGGCGTCGTGCTGACCAACACCGCGGTGCACCAGCCGGACGGCTCGGCGGGCCCGATCCTGATCCGGCTGGTGCACGTGCCGTTGATCAACCGGTTCGCCTGCCGATGGACGCCGCTGTTCGTCCGGACCACCACGTCGCTGACCTGGCCGCGGCTGCCGCGCGACGTCCGGGACGCGTTCGCCGCGCCGTACGCCACCGTCGCCGGGCGGCTGGGGGTCAGTGAGTTCGTCGCCGACATCCCGTTCGCGGCGGACCATCCGAGCCGTCCGGAGCTGGACCGGATCGCCGCCGGCATCGCGGATCTGGACGTTCCTGCGCTGCTGCTCTGGGGGCCGCGGGACCCGGTGTTTCTGGAGGAGCACCTGCGGGACCTGCAGCAACGACTGCCGCAGGCGGTCCTGCACCGGTACGAGAAGGCCAGCCACCTGCTGCCCGAGGACGCTCCGGAGTACGCGGACGCGGTGAATCTGTGGCTTTCCCAGCTGCAGTCCGTGGCCGCGCCGCAGCCGTCCGAGCAGCCCGCGCGGCCGTCCCAGCAGCCCGTGCCGACCGAGCTGACCGAGCTCGCCGCACGCGCTGGTGAGCGCAGTCCGGCCGTCGTCGAGGTGAGCGGCCGCAGCATCAGCTGGGCGGAGCTGCACGCGCGGGTCAGGGACACCGCCGCGGGTCTGGCGGCCGCCGGGGTCAGGCCCGGCGACCGGGTCGCGTTGCTGGTCCCGCCGTCGATCGAGCTCACGGTGGCGCTGTACGCGGTCTGGCAGGCGGGCGGCGTCATCGTCGTGGTCGACCGCGGCCTCGGACTGCGCGGCATGGGCCGGGCGCTGCGCAGCGCCAAGATCGACCATCTGGTCGCGGACACCGCCGGGCTGCTGGCGTCACGGCCGATGCGCGTGCCGGGCACCCGGATCGCTGTTCGGGACGTGGCGGTCGGTCGTGGGTCGGCTGGCCGCGGTCAGGCACACCATGACCGGGCTGGCTCTGCTGGGCCGGGACCTACCGAGCCCGCTGGAGTCCGGTGCGGCCGCCGAGGCCGCGGTGATCTTCACCTCGGGCGCGACCGGCCCGGCCAAGGGCGTGCTGTACCGGCACCGTCAGGTGCGCGCCCAGCTGGAACTGATCCGGACCAGCTACGCGATCACGCCCGACGACCGGATCGTCGCCGCCTTCGCGCCGTTCGCGCTGTACGGACCCGCGCTGGGCGTGCCCTCCGCGGTGCCCGCCACCGACGTCACCAGGCCAGGCACGCTGACCGCGGCGGCGCTGGCCGATGCGGCGGTGGCGATCGATGCCACCGTCGTCTTCGCGTCCCCGGCGGCGCTGGCGAACGTGCTGGCCACCGCCGGCGACCTGACAGCCGAGCACCGAGCGGCGCTGGGCCGGGTCGGCTGCTGATGAGCGCCGGTGCCCCGGTGCCGGTGGAACTGCTGCGCCGGCTGTCGGTGCTGCTGCCGAACGCGCAGCTGCACACCCCCTACGGGATGACCGAAGGCCTGCCGCTGACCGACATCTCGCTGCCGGAGATCGAGGCGGCCGGCGCCGGTGACGGGGTCTGCGTTGGCCGGCCGCTGCCGGGCGTCGAGCTGCTGATCGCCACGCTGGACTCCGCCGGCCGGCCCGCCGAAGCGCTCGACCGATCGGGTCGGCGAGACCGGCGAGATCTGGGTCCGGGCCGAGCACCTGCGGGACCGGTACGACGCGCTGTGGGTCACCGACCAGGCGGCCGCCGCGCACCCCGGCTGGCACCGCACCGGCGACGTCGGTGCCCTCGACGAGCAGCGGTCGGTTGTGGGTGCAGGGCCGGCATGGTGCACGTGATCAGCACGGCCGACGGGCCGGTGACCCCGGTCGGCATCGAACAGTCGGTGCAGCGCAACCTGGGCAATCGGACCGGCGCGACCGGCGGCAAGCCCGGGGTCGCCGTCGTCGGTGTCGGGCCGGCCGGCACCCAGCAGGTGGTGGTGGTGCTGACCGGAACCGGTGGTCCGCTGGCGCCGCTGGCGTTGACCGACACGGCGCGGGCGGCGGCCGGGCCGGGACGTGGCCGCGGTGCTGGTGACCAAGGCGCTGCCGGTCGACATCCGGCACAACTCCAAGGTCGACCGGGTCGCGGTCGGGCAGTGGGCGGCCAGGGTGCTGTCGGGCCGATCGTTGTCGTCGGAGAGGCCGGCCGGTGAAGATCCTGGTCACCGGCGCCAGCGGGATGACGGGCCGGGCACTGGTCACTGCGTTGATCGCCCGCGGCGACGTGGTGACGGTGCTGCAACGCCGCCCGGCCGGACTGGACGCCGCCGAGGTGCTCGGCGACATCGCCGACACCGACGTTGTGCGCCGGGCGGCCACCGGGCATGAGGCGGTCGCTGCACCTCGCGGCCAAGGTCGACGTGGTCGGTCCGTGGGCCGATTTCCAGCGGGTCAACGTCGACGGCACCGGCTCGGTTGTCGCGGCCTGCCGGGCGGCCGGGTGTCGCTCGGCTGGTGCACGTCTCGTCGCCGTCGGTCGCCCACGCCGGGTCCGCCCTGATCGGCGCGGCGGCGGGCCGCGCGGACCCGGAGTCCGCGCGCAGCAACTACTCTCGGTCCAAGGCGATGGCCGAGCGGATCGCGCTGGCCGCCGACGGTGCCGGAGCTGGCCGTGTTATGCCTTCGGCCGCACCTGATCTGGGGTCCCGGCGACGTCCAGCTGGTCGAGCCGGTGGTGCAGCGGGCCAGAGCCGGCCGGCTCCCGCTGATCGGGCACGGCACCGCCCTGATCGACACCACCGTGGTCGACAACGCGGTCGACGCGCTGGTCGCGGCCGTCGACGCCTGCGGCCCGGTGCACGGTGAGGCACTGGTGGTGTCGAACGGCGAGCCGCGGCCGGTCGGCGAGATCCTGGCCAGGGTGTGCCGCGCGGCCGGGGTGCCCGGCCCGCGCGGCCGGGTGCCGCTGCGGGTGGCGACCACGGCGGGCGCGGCGGTGGAGGCCGCCTGGCGGATCGGTCGCCGGCCGGGCGTTCCGCCGCTCACCCGGTTCCTGGCCGAGCAACTCGGTACCGCGCACTGGTTCGACCAGCGCCGGACCAGGGCGGCGCTGGGGTGGACACCGCGGGTCAGCCTCGACGAGGGTTTCGAGGCGCTACGGCTGAGCTATTCTGCGGGCTGATCCGGCCGGGCCGGGGTGAGGCTGGCACGGACGCGCCTGCGGATGCTCAGCCCATGACCAGCCGGTTGACGAACTCGTTCCGGAACTTTCCGCCGGGGTCCTGGCTGCTCAGCAGCATCTGGAAGTCCGCCGGCCGCTCGTGCGCAACGAATCCGATCTGCTCCGGCGGCTCCGCGGGGTGGGGGTGATCGCCGTCATCCGCGCGCCGTCGGCCAATGCGGCGGTGGCCGCGGTGCACGCCCTGGTCGCGGGAGGGGTGACGCCGGATTGTTCAGCTCTCGACGAGTCGCACGTGTCCGTCGTGCAGTTGGTAGGTCGCGCCGACCACCCGGCACTCACCGCTGCGGACGGCGTCGCTGATGATCCGCGACTTGTCGACGAGCAGCCGCGCGGTGCCCCGGACGTGCTCGGCCTCGATCTCGTAGATCGACGCTTCACCGTCGTCCTGGTTCGAGGGTTGATGCGACCGCTGCACGGCCAGGACGCTGGGCGTGATCCGCTCCACAACGTCGCGGATGTAGCCGGGCGGCGCGGTGCCGGTGCGGACCGTCTCGGCCGCCGCCGCGACCGCGCCGCATTTGTCGTGACCCAGCACCACGATCAGCGGGATCCGCAGCACGTGCACGCCGTACTCCGCCGACCCGAGGACGCCGGCGTCGATGACGTGCCCGGCCGTGCGCACCACGAACAGATCGCCCAGACCCTGGTCGAACACGATCTCGGCCGCCACCCTGGAGTCGCTGCACCCGAAGATCAGCGCGAAAGGCGTTTGCCCGTCACGGATCTGAGCGCGGCGGGTGGAATCCTGGCCGGGATGCGCCGGTTCGCCGGTGACGAATCGGGCGTTTCCCTGCGCCAGGGCCTGCCAGGCGGCGTCGGGGGTGGGCTGGGTGGGCGGCGCTGCTGCAGCAGGTGTCGGGCTGGCCATCGAGGGTCTCCGGGGGTCGACGCGGCGGTGGCAAACAGTATGCGCGGACAGGCGTTGGGGTCGCTCAGGGCTCGACGAGTTCCTGCGGCACGACGGTGACCGTCAGCGGTCCGGCCACGGGTACTTCCTCGGTTCCCGATCCCTGCGTCAGTAGCTGGTAGGCACCGTCTGCGAGCTGGTAGACCTCGATCGATGGCACCCGGGGGTCGACGATCCAGTACTGCTCGATGCCGCCCTCCTGGTATCGGGAGAATTTCAGCATCTTGTCGATCCTTGCGGTTCCCGGTGAGAGGACCTCGATGACGATCGCCGGCGTTTGCGTGATGTTCTTCTCGCCGATGCGGTCCTTGCGCACCACCAGCAGGTCGGGCTCCAGCGACGTCCGGCGATCGGGCTGCCAATCCAGCGGAGCGACGAACACCTCGTGGTCGGCGGGGCAGGCCGCGGACAGCAACAACACCAGTCGCACGATTGCCCGCTGGTGGCGCGGCACCGGCGCCGGGCTCACGATCAACGTCCCGTCGAGCAGCTCGTACCGCAGGCCGTCGTCCGGCAGTGTTTCGAGGTCGTCCACCGTCCATTCGCCGTCGATGTGGTCGGGCCATACGCCCATCTGAGCTGAAAGCGCCATGGCTGCCATTGTTCCTCCTCGATAGTGGTCCGGGTAGGTGTCATGCGGTGCAGGATGCCCGATCGGCGCCGTCACGCACGGGGGTTGTCCACAGGGTCGGCGCCCGGGGAGCGCTCGACGGCGCCTACCTGCGTCACGCCACGGCGCTGACCAGGACACTTGAACCAAGTCCATGCGCGGGAATGGAAACCTGACGGCTCGACGTTGACGCGATCAGAACCGGTTGAAGTATCAACTACCGGCTTGAGAATCTAGATCGAGGAGTGCGCCATGCAGTTCGGAATCTTCACCGTCGGCGACGTGACCACCGATCCGACCACCGGTCGGACCCCCACCGAAGCCGAGCGGATCAAGGCGATGGTTGCCATCGCGCAGAAGGCCGAAGAGGTCGGGTTGGACGTGTTCGCCACCGGCGAGCACCACAACCCGCCGTTCGTGCCGTCGTCGCCGACCACGATGCTCGGCTACATCGCCGCCAAGACCGACAAGCTGCTCCTGTCCACGTCGACCACGCTGATCACCACCAACGACCCGGTGAAGATCGCCGAGGACTTCGCGATGCTGCAGCACCTGGCCGACGGCCGGGTCGACCTGATGATGGGCCGCGGCAACACCGGCCCGGTCTACCCCTGGTTCGGCAAGGACATCACCAAGGGCATCGAACTGGCCGTGGAGAACTACGACCTGCTGCGCCGGTTGTGGCGCGAGGACGTCGTCGACTGGCAGGGCAAGTTCCGCACGCCGCTGCGCGGCTTCACCTCGACCCCGCGCCCGCTGGATGACGTGCCGCCGTTCGTCTGGCACGGATCGATCCGCAGCCCGGAGATCGCCGAGCAGGCCGCGTACTACGGCGACGGCTTCTTCGCCAACCACATCTTCTGGCCGAAGTCGCACTACCAGCGGTTGATCGAGCTGTACCGGACCCGGTTCGAGCACTACGGGCACGGCAGCGCCGACCAGGCGATCGTCGGTCTCGGCGGGCAGGTGTTCATGCGGAAGAACTCGCAGGACGCCGTCAAGGAGTTCCGCCCGTACTTCGATCACGCGCCGGTGTACGGGTACGGCCCGTCGCTCGAGGACTTCACCGAGATGACGCCGCTGACCGTCGGCAGCCCCGCCGAGGTGATCGAGAAGACGCTGAAGTTCCGCGACTACTTCGGCGACTACCAGCGCCAGCTGTTCCTGATGGACCACGCCGGCCTGCCGCTGAAGACCGTGCTGGAGCAGCTCGACCTGCTCGGCGAAGAGGTGGTTCCGGTGCTGCGCAAGGAGTTCGACGCGCTCCGGCCGGCGCACGTGCCGGACGGCCCGACGCACGCCGGCCTGATGGCGCAGAAGGCCGCCGCCGAGTCGGCAGCCGCTGAGTTGGCTGCGCCGATGTCCGCCGCCGAGTTGTCAACAGCGCAGCTGTCGACCGCCGGTGATCAGCGATGACGACGTTCACCATCGCGGTGATCTCGGCCGGGCTGAGCCAGCCGTCGTCGACCAGGTTGCTGGCCGATCAACTGGCCGAGGCGACCCGTCGGGAGGCCGCGCATCAGGGGCAGCACGTGGAGATGGTGACCATCGAACTGCGTCAGCTGGCGCAGGACATCACCAACAACCTGCTGACCGGATTCCCCAGCGCAGCGCTGCAGGAGGCGATCGACACGGTCACCCGGGCCGACGCGGTGATCGCGGTGACGCCGGTGTTCAGTGCCTCCTACAGCGGACTGTTCAAGTCGTTCTTCGACGTGCTCGATCCGAAGGCGCTGATCGGCACCCCGGTGCTGATCGCCGCCACCGGCGGGTCCGCTCGGCATTCGCTGGTGCTGGACTACGCGATGCGGCCGCTGTTCTCGTACCTGAAGGCGACCATCGTGCGGCACCGGGGTGTTCGCCGCGACCGCGGATTTCGGGTCGGACGACGCCGGCCGGTCGCTGGCCGACCGGGTGCACCGGGCGGCCGGAGAGCTGGTCGGGCTGCTGGAGCCGGCATCGCGTTCGAGCGAGAGCAGGCTGACCGCGGCCGACATCGGACCGGGCCCAACGCGGCCGGGACGGCCGGAGCGCGAGCCGGATCCGTTCGACTCGTTCGTCCCGTTCGACCAATTGCTCGGCCGTCGCTGAGCGAGCTGCATCGTCAACTGCGCGACGGGGCCGTTGTGGGGACCGGCTCCGGCCTTTCCGCGGCTGACGGCGCCCGGCCGACACGGTCGGCCAGTGGATTGCTGCGGCGTTTGGGTCAGCCGAGTGCCGCCGTGAAGCCCGCTACCATTTCGTCGATCTGCTCGTCGGTGATCACGAATGCGGGCGAGATCTGGATGCCGCCGGCGCCGACCGCCCGGGTCGCAACCCCGTGTGCGCGCAGCGCTTTCGCGAGGCCCAGGGCTGCTGACGGGTCGAGCAAGCTGCACAGCGGCCACGGCGCCCGTGCCGCTGCGCACCTCCGCGACCGCCGGGTGCCCGGCCAGGGGAGCGAGTTTGTCGTGCAGGGTCTTCTCCAGCCGGGCGGAGGCCGCGAGCAGGTCCTCTCGCTCGATGATGTCGAGATTGGCCATCGCGGCCGCGGCGGCGGCGGCATGCCCGCCGTAGGTGTATCCGTGTCGCCACCACACGCCGGCGGTCGGGTCGAAGAACGGCGCAGCCACCCGTGGGGCGACAAACACCGCCCCCATCGGCACATATCCGGACGTGAGCCCCTTGGCGGTGGTCATGATGTCGGGCTCGAGCTGGTACCTGGTCGATGCGAACCAGTCGCCGCCGATCCGACCGAATCCGGTGATGACCTCGTCAGCGACGAACAGGATGTCGTTCTCCCGGCAGATCCGCCGGACCTCGTCGAGATAGCCCTCCGGTGGCGGGTAGATGCCACCGGCACCGATCACCGGCTCGCAGAAGAAGGCCGCGATGCGGTCGGCGCCGAGCTGCTCGATCGCCTCCAACAAAGCCTTTCCGGTATCCCAGGCGATGGTGCGCACGTCGGGCATCAATTCGCCGTATCCGTCGTGGTTGCCGGGTATTCCGGCCAGCGCGGTCCCGGCGACATGCATTCCGTGATAGGCCTTCTCCCGACCAATGACGATGGTCTTCGACCCGCGGCCGTTCTCCCGCCAGTACCGCCGTGCCAATTTGACCGCGGTATCGACGGAATCGGAGCCGCCGGATGTGAAGAAGATCTTGCTGTCGACGACCGGGGCGATCGTGGCGAGCCGGTCGGCGAGCGCCACGGTGGTGTCGACCGCGTAGTCGCCGAAGGTGGAGTACGCCGCCACACGACCGATTTGCCGCGCGACCGCATCGGCGATCTCGGTGCGGCCGTGGCCGACATTGGTGAACCACAATCCCGCGGTGGCGTCGACATAGCGGCGGCCGTCGGCGTCCCAGACGTAGGCGCCGTCGCCGCGGGTGATGACGAACTCGCCGCCGGCTTGGACCAAGCCCATGTCCGCGAAGCCGTGCCAGAGTGATTGAGTTCTTCGCGCCTGATTCCCTGGGGCTGCCACGCCGATCCCTACTCTCGTCAATCCTGCAGATCTGACGACCGTACCGCCGGCCGCAGGTCGGACGGGTCACCGCCGCCCTCTGCTTAGAAGGGTGGTGGGTCGTTCCATTGCTCGGCGGCTCGGTCCCAGACGGTGTCGTCGTGCTGGTAATCGATTGGCTTTGTGTTCAGTGCGTGCCGGATGAGGATCGTCTTGAGCAGTTCTTCGACGCCGCTGCGTTGGGTGGGTGGTCGGTTGACCTCGGCGGTGGCGGTGATGGTGTCGAGGCGTTCGGCGATCGCGGTGCCGGCGGTGGTGACCCACATCGCGGGTGGCGCGGCCTGCCGGCCGCGTTTGGTGTATTCATGTCCGGTGGGGCTGGTGAAATGCAGAACCGTGCGGTCCGGGTCGGGCCGGACTTTCCAGTCGGAATGGTGTTTGATGAGATGGTGACGGCGGCAGAACGGACCGTTATTGGACAGGCTGGTTTCTCCGCCGCGCTCTGGGTGTTCATGGTTGAACGTTTCCAGGTGGTCGTTGTCGCAGCGCCAGACGGGTTGCCGGCAGGACGGGAATTGGCAGACGTTGAGGATCGCGGCGATCTGGTCGCGGAGTTCCTGGGTGGGTCGGTAGGTGAGGGCCCCGGCGGCGGTGATGGTCCCGGTGGCGGGGTTGGTCAGTAGGGCGTTGATGGTGGCGGCGGAGGCGGCGATGCTGCGGGCCAGGCCGGCGGGGATGGCACCGAACCCGGCGAGGGTGCCGGGCAGGTCGTCCAGTCCGGCGAGGGTGCCAAGGCCCAGGGTGACTGATAGGTGGGGGCGGCGGCCCTGCCGGGTGAACACCCGCGCCGGATTACCCGCCTTGGCTGCCTTGCCCGGTTTGGTTGCCTTGCCCGGTTTGGTGGTCTTGGTGGCGGCGATGGCTGTGGCTGCAGGCTGATCGTCGACCTCGGCGCCGCTGGGGGCGGGGCCTTCCGCCGCGTGCTCGGTGGAAGCGGTGGCCGCAACGTCCACAATGTCGTCGGCGACCTGCTCCTCGGCGGTGTCGTCGGACGCCTGGTTCTCGGCGTCGGCGGTGTCATCGGCTGCCAGGTGATCCTCGGCGGTGTTGGTGTCGGGTATCTCCTCGCTCTCCGTCTCGGTGGTCGGGTGGTGGGCGAGACCTGGTTCCTCATCAACGGCGCCGGTCGCGATGTCACCGGTCGCGGTGTCATCGGGTTCGGTGTCGCGGGTGAGGTCGGGGTCGGGGCAGCCGCCTCGTGGGCGGGGGGTGCCGTGGTCGGGGAGTTCGGCGCCGAGGTACCCGGTCAGATCGAGGTACCCGTTGGTGAGTAGTTGGTCGGCGATGTCGACGAGGGCGTCGACCCGGCGGGCGCCGATCCCGCGGGTGTCATCGGGGGTGCCGGCGGTGCCGGTGGCCAGCAGGTCGGAGATTTGGAAGATCTTCACCGCGCCGTCCGCGGGCAGGTACGCCTTGAGCGAGGCCATGGCATCGGGTAGGGCTTGCAACGCCAGTTCGCGGCGGGTGGCGGCGGCCTGGTGCCGTTCCTGGGCGCCGTCGGGGTCGACGGTGATCACCGCCTGCCCGGTGACTTCCCGCAGTTCGCTGGTGGTCAGGTCACCGGCGGTGGGGAGCACCAGGTCCTGCACCTTCGTGGTGTTGTCGGGGGACAGGGGTGCGCAGTGTTCGGCGATGACTCTGGCCTTCCCGCGGTCCAGCACCCCGGTCTGCAACGCGGCCAGTGTGGGGGCGAGCACCCCGGTCATGGTGGTGGCCTCCTGGACGCGGCCACCGGCGGTTTTGCTGGGGATCCGTAACGCGGCCGCGACCTCCGCCTGCGGCCAGTGACCGCGCGGCCTCGTCGACGAACAGTGCGACGTGGTCGGGGTCGTCGTCCCCGGTGATGCAGTTCTTCCTGGCCAACCGCCGGGCCAGCCGCATCGGGTCGCCGGCCTTGAACGGTTGCGCGAACGCGGTCAGTAACCGCATCTGTTTGGCGGCGAGGAAGGACAGGGCCTTCTCGCTGGCCACGATGGCGTCCACCAACGCCGACCCGGTCATCGCGTCGGGCACCGCCTCGGCCAACGCCGCGAGGGACACCGCATCGGCGGGTGCGTGGGCCAGGCCGGCCCAGTCGGGGTTGTCGGGGGTGGGGTTCATGATGGGCGGGTGTTCGGTCATCTGATCCCTCCCCCGAGGTTGACACCGCTGGACGTGTGTTCGTATAGTATCGTATGAGCAGCATCGAAGCAAGGGCAATCTTGACCGAAGGTGCGGATCGATGGTGGGGCCTGTCGGCCTGTCGTCGACGGTGAGAGATCGGCTACCTGGGCGCTGGCGACCCATGGAGATTTGCGTTGGCATCGAGCCGGGTGCCCTGAACCAGTGTGCGATCGGAGGTGGGCGTCCACGGAGACCGGCGAGAAACGGGGCGAAGGCCGGCCGGGACACTGAGCGGCCGGGACACTGAGCGGCCGGGACACTGAGCGGTCGGGACGCCCGGCGGCCGGGAGACGAAGTGGCGCGGAAGCAGGGCGGCCGAGACGCAGGACGACCGGGACGCCGGGCGGAAACCAGTCCGACCAAGGGGTCACCTCGACCGTGGTCAACCAGTAGTAGCGAGTGTTCGGGACATGGACCTGGCGGCAAGACGGCGTCGCCTGGCGAGCGGATAAGGGTCCTTGTTGGCCGCTACCGCTGAACGAGAACGCCGTCGTCGTGGCCCGCGGAGGGATGTCCCCTCGTCCCCGGGGGAGGGAGCCCGGGGCGGGTGCCCGGGGATGCGGGGAGAGGGAGCCCAAGCCCAGGGGAGACGCAGGGAGGGAGTCCGGGGGGAGGCGCAGAGAGGGAGCCGGGGGAGGCGAGGGAGGGAGCCCGCAGAGTGACGAGGGATGGGTCAACCAGGCGGCGAGTGCGGACTGGATCCACGGCTTGGTGACAGTACGTCACGCGCCGTAGCGACCCGACCGCACGAAGGTGTGACCTGACACATAGGAAGCAAACTTGTGAATAACATACGAATAACGTTGAATAAGGGTAGGCGAGGCGCGAACGATCCCGTCATCTGCCATTTCAATGACGAAGTCCATCGAGGGTACAGCGCCGATCATCCTCCCGTAATCCGTTGGTAACTTCTGCCTCCGCAGGAATCATCAGTAGTGAGGATTGAAGCCATGCAGTTTGTCGATTCAATACAGGAGTTCATCCAGGATGTCGTCTTCGGCAATGGGTACATCGCGCTTGCGGTCCTCGTGCTGATCGCCATCATCGTGGTCGTCTCCCGATTGACCAAAGCAGGCAGCCTTTGAGGCTCGTGGTCGTCAGGTACAGTTGCCCAGGCACGCTCACGACCTTGCCGCACGCGACTAGCGCGCCTGGAAATACGCCCGGGCAACCTCGCCGCAATGGTATTCGCCTGACGATGTCGTCGGCGGCGACTGACCAAGTCGGCGGATGAGAATCATTGGTCTCGTGCGGCCCCGCCATTCCCGACCTGTTGTTGCCACCCCAAACTTCGGGGGATTGATGAACAGAACTCCGGCTTTCATACTAGTTTCGACCTTCACCTTGGTCGCGCTCACCTATGTCATGCTCAATCATCTGCAATATGTCACCAAGTTCACGAACCTGGCCGTCCTCTATACGATCATGTTCATCCACCTGGCGGTCAAGACGCTGGCCAGCCTGGCGGCGAAACCGCATGTCGCGGCACCTGGGTTCGATCTGGATTCGCTGACCGTCGACATCGTGGTCCCGATCTACAACGAGGACCCGAAACTGCTTGCCGCCGGGATCAATTCGTTTGCCGATCAGGATCGTCGGCCGCAGACCATCTGGCTGGTCGACGACGGCTCGAAGAAGGATGGCGAACCGTTCCGGGTACTGCAGGATGCCGTGGTGCTGGCCGCCATCGCCAAGGCCGAGGCGGCCGGCATCTCGGTCGAATGCATTCGTCAGGATAACGCCGGCAAGCGCGAAGCGCAGGCCCGGGCCTTTGAGCGATCCACCGCCGACATCCTGGTCACCGTGGATTCCGACACCTATCTCCGGCCCGACACCCTGGCGACCTTGATCATTCCTTTCTCCAAGCCGGAGACGATGAGTGTCGGTGGCATGGCCTACGGCCAGAATTACACCAAGAGCCTTTTGACCAGAGCGATCGATGTCGGGTTCGTGATGTCCTTCATGCAGGGCCGGGTCGCCGAAGGATTCTTCGGCTCCGTGCGGGTCAATTGCGGAATTCTTGCCGCCTACCGCGGCGATGTGGTGCGGAAAAACCTGCACCGGTTCCTGGACCAGAATTTCCTCGGCTACCACGTCCGAGCCGGTGACGACCGCGCACTGACCTTCTTCGCCAAGGAGAATGGCCGCACCGAGTTCCAGCCGTTGGCCATTGCCTATTCCGCGTTGCCGGAGAATCTCGGGCACCTGACCAGGCAGCGCCTGCGCTGGTCACGCTCCTGGTGCTGGGGCACGTTGTGGTTGCTGCGTCGGCCGGTCTTCTCGGCAGACTTCCTTTTCACCATCACCCAGGCACTTGGCATAGCGGTCTACGGAGTGTCGATCTTCATTGCCGTGCTCGGCGCGGTGACCGGCGCCATTTCGGTCGACCTGTTGTTGCAGACCCTGCTTACCGCGGTCCTGATCGCGATGCTGTCACATTTGCGGTACGTCGTCGGCGCGCGGTTGGACGAGCCGTTGCATCGGCGAGTGCTGACGTGGCTGGTCAGCCCGCTGACCAGCGCCCTGTACCTGGGTCTCTTCCTGCCCCTGTATTACGTGGCGATGCTGCGGCCGCGCCCGCAGCAGGGCTGGGGAACCCGCAAGCAGGTGGAGGTCGGCCTGTACGTGGAACCGGCCGACGCGGCGGGTCCGGCCGTGACGCCCGGCCCGAGGCACCTGCATGCCGTCAAGGACGCGGCATGACCGCGACCCTGCTGGCCAAGCATCGAGCGCCGTCCGGCGCGGCCGCGGCATCCGGCCGGGCCGCACCGGCCATGCCCGACGATCGCACGGCCCGGCGCTTCCGCCGGGACATCGAGGGCCTGCGGGCCATCGCGGTTGTCCTGGTCGTGCTCTTCCACGCCGGCGTCCCGCAGGTCACCGGCGGGTACGTGGGCGTCGACGTGTTCTTCGTGATCAGCGGCTTCCTGATCACCCAGCACCTACTTGCGGAGGCCACCACATACGGCCGGATCAGGTTCGCCCGTTTCTACGCGGCCCGCGCCCGCAGGTTGCTGCCGCTGGGATCGCTGGTGGTCATCCTCACCGTTGCCGCCACCTGGATCCTGACCTCCGCGCTGGAAACCCACCAGGTCGCCATCGATGCGCTGTGGACGTCGTTCTTCGCGATCAATTTCTACCTGGCCAATACCGGTGTCGACTACCAGGCGAACCAGGATCCCTCGCCGCTCAATCACTACTGGTCGCTCTCGGTCGAGGAACAGTTCTACTTCGTGTGGCCCGCCTTCCTGGCCCTGTTGTTGCTGGTCGCGCTGCGCTCCGGCGCGTCCCGGCGAGTGGCGAGCATCGTCACCGGAATCGGCGTCACCGCGTTGCTCTGTGCGTCGCTGACCTACTCGATCGTGGAGATGCGATCCGCCGCGACGTCGGCCTATTTCCTGCCGACCTCACGCGCCTGGGAGCTGGCACTTGGCGGCCTGGTGGCCATCGCTGCCGGGTGGCTCGGCCGCCGACGTTTCGTCGCCAACGGCGTGGTCGCCCTGGTCGGGGTCGCCATGATCGGGTATTCGGCCTTCGTGTTCACCGAGAGCACCCACTTCCCCGGCGCCTGGGCGATGATCCCCGCCGGCGGCTGCGCGCTGGTCATCGCCAGCGGAACGGCAGGTCCGAACTTCGTCGAACGCCGATGGTTGTCGGCGTGGCCGATGCAGGGGCTCGGCCGGATCTCCTACGGCTGGTACCTGTGGCACTGGCCGTTGCTGGTGCTCGGTGCCCTGGTGGTCGGCAAGGACCTGACCGTGCGGCAGGGTCTTTTCTTGGTGACGGTCGGACTGTGGCTGGCCATCTGCTCGTACATCGCCATCGAAAACCCGCTCCGGAGCGTGCCGGCGTTCACGCGCAGCGCCGGACGCGGCCTGTTGCTCGGCGGCATCTGCATCGCGCTGAGCCTGACCGTCTCCTGCAGCGCGCTGGTGGCCACATCGGCGGTTCGCTCCAGTGGAGCCGCCGCCGACAGCGTCACCGACGCCAGCGAGATCCCGACGCTGGTCAGAACCTCGGCCGCTGCCGGTGCCGTCCCGGTCAATCTCGACCCGTCGCTGGACGACGCGGCCAAGGATCTCCCGAACCTGAACGCGGCCGATGGCCAGTCCTGCCACGCCGGCCTGGAAGATACCGAGCTCAGCAGCGACGGCACCGGGACCTGCGTGGCCGGCGGCACGGAGAACGGCACGAAGACCGTCATTCTGACCGGTGACTCCCATGCCTTCCAGTGGCTCCCGGCCCTGCAATTGATCGCCATGCAGCGGAATTGGCGGTTGGTCAACCTGACCAAGGCGGCCTGCCCCATCTATGACTTCACCCTGGTGAGCGGGCAACTCAAGCGGGACTACACCGAGTGCTACGAATGGCGAACCAAGGCGATGGACCGGATTTCCGCCGAGCAGCCGGCGATGATCGTCACCTCGGCGGCTATCTTCTCCGAACGGGACGGCGACTTCGCCGAGAACTGGGCCGATGGCGTCAGCAAGACCATCGGTGAGTTGCGGCAGACCGGGGCTCAGGTCGTCGAACTGGATGACACCCCCTTCCCCCGCCGTGACATCCCGAAATGCCTGGCCAAAAACCTGGACGCGGCCGAGGCCTGCGACCTGGATCGCGGGCAGTCGAAGGGTGACCCGGCCCGCCGGGACAGCACTACCACCCTGGCCCAGCAGGCCGGGGCGACGACGGTTGATCCGTTCCCTTGGTTCTGCGGACCGAAGGACTGCCCGGTGATCGTGGGCAACACCCTGGTCTACCGGGACAACAGCCACATCACGGCCAGTTACGCCGCGCAGCTGGCGCCGCTCCTGGGTCAACAACTGCCGGCTACCTGAGCAGCTACGCATTGGACTCGCCCATCTGACGCACGTTATAGGGAGCAATAGATCATGAGTGACCGACAGAACGCAGCAGTTTCACCCGGCTCCGAGACGGTCACCACGGCCGCCCAGCCCGCGATCAGCGTGATCGGCACCGGCTATCTTGGTGCGACCCACGCTGCCGCGATGGCGGCGCTGGGAATGCCGGTGATCGGCCTTGACACCGACGTCACCAAGGTCAACAACCTGGCCGCGGGGAAGGTGCCCTTCTTCGAACCTGGGCTCCCCGAACTGCTCCGCAAGCACGTCGATTCTGGGATGTTGCGGTTCACGACCGACTTCGCCGACGCGGTCGGCAGTGCCGACGTGCACTTCATCTGCGTCGGGACACCGCAACGAAAGGCCAGCAACGCAGCCGATCTGAGTTATGTGGAGTCCGCCGTCGAGGCGGTTGCCCGCAATCTCACCCGGGACGGGTTGATCGTCGGCAAGTCCACCGTGCCGGTGGGGACCGCTGCCCGGCTCCGGGTGCTGGCCGCCGCGGCGGCGCCGGACGGTGTCTCGGTGGAGTTGATCTGGAACCCGGAGTTTCTCCGGGAGGGCAAGGCCGTGCAGGACACCCTGCACCCCGATCGCATCGTGATCGGCGGCGCCAGCCCGCGCGCCGCTGCGCTGATGCGGACCGTGTATGCCCAGCCACTCGCCGATGGAACGCCCCTCATCGAATGCGACCTGCCGACCGCGGAGTTGGTGAAGGTCAGCGCCAACGCCTTCCTGGCCACCAAGATCTCGTTCATCAACGCCATTTCCCAGGTCTGCGACCAGGCCGACGCCGACGTGAACGTGCTGGCCGACGCCATCGGTTTCGACGCCCGCATCGGCCGGCAATTCCTGAACGCCGGCCTGGGGTTCGGCGGCGGCTGCCTGCCCAAGGACATCAGGGCGCTGATGCACCGGGCGGGCGAACTGGACGCCGACATGATCGTTTCGCTACTCCAGGATGTCGACGAGATCAACGTCAACCAGCGGCAACGAGTGATCGACCTGGCCGTCGAGCTCAGCGGTGGGTCCGTACTCAATCGCCGGATCGGGGTCTGGGGCGCGTCCTTCAAACCGCTGACCGATGACGTCCGCGATTCGCCCGCGCTCAATGTCGCGGCGGCGCTGCACCTGCGCGGTGCGCAGGTGATCGTGTACGACCCGCAGGCCGGTGACGCGGCCCGCAGGACGTTCCCGACGTTGTCCTATGCGACCTCCCGGCAGGACGCCGCAGATGGGGCCGATGTGCTGCTGGTGCTGACCGAGTGGGATGAATTCCGGACCGCCGACCCGCGCGAGCTCGCGAAGCTGGTCAATCGACCAACCGTCATCGACGGCCGCGGTTGCCTCGATCGCGCCGATTGGCGAGCGGCCGGCTGGGACTACCGAGGGCTGGGAGTGGCGGCCGCGTGACCCAGCTGCCAGTGGCTCGCCGGCAACCCCTCCGGGTCAGCGCCAGCGCTAACCGGCGAACGCCTTGCGACAGACGGCGAGCGCCTCCGGCGTCGAATCCAGCCGCCAGTCGAATGCTCGCTCGGCGTTGAAGAAGACCACGGTGTCCAGCCGGGGGAACCTGGTGAGCGCGAACAGCTTGGTCAGCCAATCGGCCTTGCTGTGGTCCGGGTCGGGCGGCGCTCCCGACGGTTCGGTCTTGGACGGTTCCCGGCAACCGAGTTCGCTGATCCAGACCGGCCGCGACCGGGACAGCGCGGTGAGCCGGTTGTAGGTCTTGCTGATCGCGGCGCCCGGCTCCTGCCAACCACCGCCGTAGCCGTTGTACACGTCCATCGAAAGAATATCGACGTACTCGTAGCCCGGGAAGTACTCCTCGGCGGCGATGCCGCCCTTGTCGTTCGTCATGATGCACCAGGCAAATTTCACGTTCGATCCGCCGATTCGGCGCTGGAAGTTCACCACATATCGCCAGCCCCGGACGTATTCCGCCGGAGTCTGCAAGCATTTACCCCCGGGTCCTCGATAGGCGGCCGACCACGGGTAACCGTCGCCATTCATTTCGTGCGCGAATCGAATCACCACCTGCCCGGGATGATTTTTCGCGGCCGTGAAGAACCGGGTCAGGTAGTCGTCGTGCCGGCCCGCCACGATGTCCGCGAACAGGATCGGGGTGTCGTCGTCGAGCTCGGGTTGCCAGGCGATATGCAGGTCGTACCGACCTGCCGCGGCCTGCTGACCGCCGGCCTTCGGCCACGAGATGCTCCAGGTCAGGAACCAGGACATCACCGGCAACCGGGTGCCCAGCTTGTGCTCGAGGTCGAAATGTGCCTGGCAGTCGGGCCAGGGTTCCCGGGAGGCATACGCACCCCAGGTCGCCTGATCGATCAGCGGCTTGGGCACCAGCGCTGCCGAGCTGCCCGGCAGCGCGACCCCGACCGCCAGCAACGCACCGGCGCCGCCGATTGCCCGCAGCGCAGTCCTGCGGTCTATCCGGCGCCGGTTGTCCGGATCCCCACCTGGCAATTCGGGGGCGACCTCGATAGGCAGCTGGGAGTCTGGCATGCGGATAATTGTCTCATTGACGCGGACCCGATGTCGAATGCCAGTGAATTGGTCCGGCTAATTGTCTGCAGGGCTCGAAGGGCGACTATTACTTTCGGTGGGCGACACAACGAATGGGTGAGTACTGTCACTCGATCAGGACCGAACGGCATTGCAGGTTCATCGGGGTTCGTGGGGCGGACCCCGGCTCGGACTGCTGCTGCGCGCCGCGGCGGGCAGGTTACTCAAGGGCCGATCCGGGAGCACGGGCCGGAGAGGCTGGTGCGAGTGGTCGGCGCAGGTGAGGGCGTTGGCGACAGGACTGAAGCCGTGAAGGGCCCGGTTACTGAATCAGACAGGGCAAGATTGTGGTAGGTCCGCCATCGATGTCCGCGACCGCTCACCCCCTGGATGGTCCAGTGGGGGTTATCGGGGACGGGGTTTTTCTGATGGCGTCGGTTCGGCAGGCATGGCGGAACCCGCTGGCCCGCGCGGCAGACCGCATGGAGGCCACCGCAAGAGCATTGCTGACGACCTTGTGGTTGTGCACTCTGCCGTTCGTCGCAGTGCTGGGATCCGCTGCGTGGCAACATGCCTCGGCGACGGCGGCGGATCAGCAGCACAGTCGCAGCACGACCACCGCACAGTTGCTGGCCGATGCCCCGGACATCGCACTCGACGATCAGGGAATGTTCGTCGATCAACAGCAGCGCGCGACCGGCCGGTGGGTTGCCCCGGACGGATCCGAGCGAACCGGCTCGGTGACGACGGCGGCGGGTGGCCATACCGGCGACCGGATCAGGATCTGGGTCGACCGGACCGGGCAGGTCACCAGCCCGCCGGTGAGCGCGGCCGCATCCGCAGTGCTGATCATCACACTGGCCACGGGCGCCGCACTGGCCTGGGGCGCACTACTGGCCGCTGCCCAGTTCGGGCTCCGCCGGCGGCTCGACCGCCGCCGGATGGCGGGCTGGGACGACGAGTGGGACCGGATCGGACCGCTGTGGTCCGGGCGGTCAGGCGGCGGGACCACTTAGCCCTGAGACCGGCCATGAGGAGGGTGCCTACGCCGCCCCTCCCGGGTGCGGGGATCCGGGAGCCGGGGCGACGACCAGCCCGACCCTCAGCCATACTGATACGGCTCCGCTGGTTCCAATCTCACCGCCGGCGTCTCGTCACGACGCATCATGATGCCTCGAACTACTCCATCCGATGTCACCCGAGCTGATGTCGAGCGACTCTGGTCCGATGCCATCTCCGGTTGTTGTTCCCGGCAGGTGACCTCGATGCGGGCCGAGCTGCTGCTGGATCGGGTGAACGCCGAGAACCCCATTGTGAACTGGGGTTTGCACACCCTGCACGATCTGCGAGCGTCTGTGTCCGAGCGGAACTCCGGCGAGTTGATCGACAGTCGGGCACGGTGGCGGGCGCAATTGACCGAGTTCGACGCTGATCCGGACGGCTGGATGCGCGAGTACTTCTCCATCATGATTGCCCGCCATGCGCAGTGGCGCGGCGCCGATGCTGCCCGCCGGTTCGGTACGAAGCTCGTTCGTGACGGGCATCTTGAGATGTCCGACGTCGACCGGGCCATCGGCCGCTGATCGGCTCGATCCCCGGGTCAACAGGCCCGGCGCCGGCATTGGGTACTGCGTGGTCAGAGATTCTGACTGCTCAACCAATCCAGGCAGAAGTTCGCGACCTCCTCGGCGCCGCCGTCGATCGCAAGGGAATGACCGCGATCGGGGAAAACATGATGATCGGTGACGCCGTCGGGATGACGACGCCGGCCGTACCGTTCCCACGACCAGGCCGTGGTTTCCGGGCTGAGCCGGTCCCTGCCACCGCCCACCAGCAGCAGGGGCGGCCGGTCGGCCATGACCTGGGATCGTCCGGGTTCGCGCAGGGAATGGGCGGCCTGCAGTAGTGGCCGGAACGAACCAGGCACGATGTACCGCCGGTAGAGGTCGGCCGCCTCGGTCGGCGGCCTGGTGTTGGCGTAGGAACGGGCGAACGCCGCCTGGCTGATTCGGCTGCCGGGAGGCCAGGCCGTGACGGCGAGGGTGACCGCCGTGCGGCCGGCCCACGGCACGGCGGGCCTGGACACCCACCCGGCGCGGGCCGGGCACAGCGCGATCGCCGCACTGGCGATGCCCCGGTGATCGAGCAGCACCTGGGCAAGCACAGCACCCAGGCCGTGCCCGATCAGGATCGGTGGCTGAGCCAATCCCGACACCGCGTCGATGTACGCGGCCAGCAGGGAGCTGAGGGTGACTCCCGCGGCAATATCGTTCCGCCGATCTGCCCGCCCGGAGATCTCGCCGTGGCCGGGACCGCCGACGACCGCACTGTCATATCCGTTGCGGTCGAAGACGGATTGCCATGGCGCCCAGGCGCTCGGGTGTATCCAGGTGCCGGGGATGAAGGCGACCAGACCCCGGCCGCCGTCGTTCCATCCGGGTCGCTGCCAGGTCACGAAGCCCCCGTCGTCCGCACGTTGGGGAAGCCTCGACCGTACGACCGACGACCGGCGCCTGGTGTGCTGAGCAGGCACGCCGGTGTTCCGGGCGTGCAGGCAACCGTGTCAACGATCGGTGGCCCGGCAGTGTGCGGGCCAGACGGCTGCGCGGGCGAGGCTTGCCCTATCGTGATCCCGGGCCGAGACTGGATCGGGTCTGCCAAACAGCGGGCAGACCCGATCGCTGTACTGGATTGCGGCCCCTCCTTCGTCGGGTCCGACCAAGCCACACGGGGAATGCCAGGACGGAGTGCGGCGACAACATGGCGGTCATCCTGGACACCGATCTCATCGCCCCACGGGACCGGGCCGACGCCGTGGAACAGGCGATGCAGCAGTCGGGAATCCCGGCCAGGATCACCCACGAGCCCACACCGGAGCAGATCTACGCGCGGATCGAATTGTGGCAACTCGGCGGCGGCACGACGCTGATGCACCGGGGCGGCTCCGGAATCTGCTTGACCAGGACTCCGCGTCAGGTCCGCGCCGTCACTCCGGAGCGGTTCTCGGTGACGGTCCTCGGCGCCGGCCGCTGGACCTACACGGCCGGCCGGCAGGACCGGCAGGTCGATTCCGCGCAGCCCAGGATCCTGCTGACCGATCAGGCCGCCCCTTATCAGTTCAACCGCATCGGCGGCGGCGAAACCTTTGCGCTGGGCATTCAGCACGCCGTGCTGGGCCTCCCGGTCGATCAGGTCCGCGCGGCCGCCGAGCGGATCGAATCGAGCCCGGTGTACCCGCTTGTTCGGGACCACATCCTCCGGCTCAGCGGCGATCTCGATCTCATCCCGGCCGGGCCCGCGCTCGCCATGGTCGGCAATGCCGCGACCGAACTGGCGCGCGCACTCATTGTCAGCGCCAGCGAGGACGCCGATCGGCAACACCTCGCCATCTCCGACAGCCTGCCGCTACGGGTCTCGCTGTACCTGGGCGATCACTTTCGGGAACCGGATCTGACGCCGGCGAAAATTGCTGCTTTCCATCACATCTCGCTTCGGCAGCTGTACAACGTGTGGTCGGCGACCAATGAGCAGTCCCTCGGGCAGTGGATCATCGCGCAGCGGCTCGACGCGGCCCGCGGTGAACTGGCCAGGCCGGACGCCGCCGCCCGCACCATTTCGGCGATCGCCCGGCGCTGCGGTTTCATCGACACCGCGCATTTCGCCAGAAAGTTCCGCCAGGCCTACGGAATGTCGCCCCGCGAGTGGCGGTCGATCGCCCGGCAACAGCTCTGATTGCACGCTGGGCCGCGACCGTCACTCCTGATCGTGACCGGGCACGTAGGGCCAGGCCGCGCGGACGAGCGAGCGTGCGTGCTCAGGACAGAACGGTGCACGCAGCGGAGATTGTGCCGGGCGACAACGGCTTTACCGTCAGCGCAACCCCACTCACCCCGTCCCCGGCCGACGACAACGACTCACCAGGAGATCCGACCATGACCGAAAACCCCGCATCCAGCCTCACCGATTGGGAGGTCGCCGAGATCGACCGGGCCAACGAGTCCGGTCTGACCCCGGTGACCTTCGTGCACGGGCTGTGGCTGCTGTCCAGCAGCTGGCAGAACTGGCGCGACTTCTTCGAGGCCAACGGCTACACCACCATCGCGCCCGGTTGGCCGGACGACCCGGCAACGTTGGCGGAGGCCTACCAGAAGCCGGATGTCTTCGCGCACAAGATGGTTCAGCAGGTCACCGATCACTACCTGGACGCCATCTCCCGATTGACGAAGAAACCCGCCGTCATCGGCCACTCCTTCGGCGGGCTCATCTCCCTGAAGATCGCCGGTGAAGGAGCGTCATTCGCCACCGTCTCGATCGACAACGCCCCGTTCAAAGGGGTTCTGCCACTGCCGATCAGCGCGCTCAAGTCCGCCGCGCCGGTGCTCGGAAACCCCACGAACCACGGCAAGGCGATCTCGTTGACCTTCGAGCAGTTCAAGTTCGGCTGGACGAACAACCTCGATGACGACGAAGCCAGGCACCTGTACGAGACCTACCACGTGCCTGCGTCCGGCGCGCCGCTGTTCCAGGCGGCCGTCGCCAACTTCAACCCGTTCGGCGGAGAAACCAAGGTGAACACCGAGAATCCCGACCGCGGGCCGATTCTCATCATCGCCGGCGACAACGACAACACCGCTCCCACCGCCATCACGCACGCCACCGCCAAGTACCTCGGCAAGCACATCAACGCCGTCACCGAAGTCGTCGACGTCCCCGGCCGCGGGCACTCGTTGACCATCGACCACGGCTGGCCGGAGGTCGCCGAGATCGCGCTCGGCTTCGTCAAGCGGTACAGCTGACCGGAACACTCGATCCCCGAGGATCAGCAAATAGTAGGCCCACTCAATCGCGAAATACCCTTTTCCCGCAGCGCATCTCACCCATCCTGAGGTTGACATGAGACGATCCGTTCCAGCCCACCCGAGCGCGCGCCCGCACCGCCGGGGCATTGTTGCGGTCCTGACCCTCGTGCTCGCGCTTGCCCTGTCCATGCTGCTGCCCGGTGCATCCGGCGCCGCTGCACCATCAGCAACCTCATTGACCACCGGCGCCGAGCGGCAGGGTGCACCGGTCAAACCGACGATTGTCTTCGTGCACGGCGCATTTGCCGACGCCTCCGGGTTCGCCGACAGCATCTCCGCCCTGGGCCGGGCCGGATACCCGGTCCTCGCTCCGGCCAACCCGCTCCGTGGTCTGTCCAGCGACGCCGACAGCCTCCGAACGTTCCTGAGTACGCTGACCGGCCCTCTGATCCTGGTCGGGCATTCCTACGGCGGCGCCGTGATCACCAACGCGGCAACCGGTAATCCCAATGTGAAGGCGCTGGTCTACATCGCGGCCTACGCCCTGGACCAGGGCGAAAGCGTCAGCGACGCCAACAGTCTCGGCGGCGGCCAGTCCACTTTGCTGGACAACATCTATCTCCGGCCCATCCCCGGGTTCGAACCCGTACCGCCACCTCTGGGCAACCTGGACGCCTACATCAAGGTGGAATCGTTCCACGCCGTCTTTGCCGCCGACGTGCCCGCGGCCACGGCCGCGGTGATGGCCGCCACCCAGCGACCCGCCGCCCTCACCTCGCTCGGTGAGCCGTCGGGAGTTCCGGCCTGGAAGACCATTCCGTCGTGGTACCTGGTCGCCGGACAGGACAAGGCAATCCCGCCGGCGGCGGAACGGTTCATGGCGGCAAGGGCCCACGCCAAGACCGTCGAGATCCGCAGCTCGCACGCGGCGATGGTCAGCCACCCCAGAGCCGTGACCGCACTGATCCTGGCGGCCGTCGCCGGCACCAGGTAAGCCGGACGATGGCCCGGCTCGAAGCCTCCTCGAAGTGCGCTAGCCCCCGAGCAGTTCCGCCAGGCTCAGCGGCGGGTGCCCGGTAACCAGGTGTACGTCGTCGGTGACCTCGTCGAGTTCTCCGGCCGCGATGGCCGTGTAGGTGCTGACCCAGGCGTCGACCTGCCAGCTTCGCGGCACCGTAGATCTCCCTGGACGCGTAGGCCTCGTCGACGGTCTCGGCCTGGTACCGCACCTGCCGCCCGGTGACCCGGGTGATGACGTCGGCGATTTCGGTCAGCGACAGCGCCGTCGGCCCGGTCAGCCCGTAGCTGACCCCGTCATGCGGTGACCTGTCACCCGACGTGCTGGCCTGCAGCACGGCCACCGCAGCGTCGATGACGTCGGCGCGCGCCACCGCGCTGATCCGGCCGTTCCCGGCGGGCCCGCGGAGCACACCCTCCGGCCCGGCGAAGTCGAGGAACACGTCGGCGTAGAGGTTGTCCCGCAGGAAGGTGAACTCCATGCCCGTTGACCGGATGTGTTGCTCGGTGTGCCAGTGGTCCCGGCCGAGCAGGAATGTGCAGGTCGCGCTTGCGCCGAAGAACGAGGTGTAGACGATCCGGCGAACGCCGGCGGCCGCTGCGGCGTCGATGAACGTCCGGTGGCCGGCCAGCCGGTTCGGCTCTTCGGCGCCGGACACCATGAACAGTGTCTCGATCCCGGCGAGCGCGGCCAGGGCGGCCGGGCCGTCGTCGTAGGACGCCACCGCGATCTGGGCGCCCGGCAGTGCCGGTGTCCGGTTGGGAGACCGGACGATGAGCCGCTGCTCGATCCCGGCGGTCGCCAGCCGCCTGGCGACCCCGCCGCCCACCACCCCGGTGGCGCCGGTCACGGCAATCAAGGCGGTCATCGGGGGGGCCGGAGGAGGTTCACGGCTCAGTTTCGCATGCGTTCGCACGGCCACGCCGACCGCAACCACGAGGGCGCGCACGCGTAGCCGCGAGGACGCCCGCAGCGCGGGGGCGGCACGCCCGCCCGGCGCGAGCCCGGGGCGGCAGCGATGCTCTTACGATTCACCTCATGGCCGTTCGCGCGAAAGAGGTCGCCCATGACCGGTCGTTCCGTTGGCACTGTGCTGCGCCTGCTGATGGCGGCCGCGGTGGTGGCCGCCATCGTCACGCAGCTGGTCAATCAGCTCGACGTGGGTGCCAGCCTGG
The DNA here is from genome assembly GCA_963695045.1 of uncultured Actinomycetota bacterium. Classification (GTDB taxonomy): domain Bacteria; phylum Actinomycetota; class Actinomycetes; order Mycobacteriales; family Nakamurellaceae; genus Nakamurella. The sequence goes on along the minus strand of CAVOFW010000006.1, from coordinate 77,864 downwards.
TGAACTTCTTCAGCTTCTTCACCATCCAGTCCAACATCATCGGCGTCGTCGCCGTGACAAGTGCGGCGCTGGCCGGGCCGGCCGCCCGCCGGCAGCCTGTGGCTCAGTCAGCTCCGCGGGGCCGCGACCCTGTACATGGGCGTCACCGGGATGATCTTCAGCCTGCTGCTCAGTGGTGCCGACGTGCAGACGCCGATTCCCTGGGTCAACTCCGTGCTGCACTACATCTTTCCGCTGTTCATCGTGGTGGATTGGCTCCTCGACCGTTCGGTGCGTCCGCTGACCCTCCGGCAGGGCCTGATCTTTCTGGCCTACCCGATCGCCTACCTGGCGTACACGCTGATCCGCGGCCCGATCGCCGACTGGTACCCGTACCCGTTCCTCGACCCACGGACCAACGGGTACGGCTTCGTCGCGATCATGAGCCTGTTCGTCGCCGTGGTCGCCCTGCTGCTGGTCTGGCTGCTGTGCTGGACCTCGCGCCAGGACTTCGGTCGGCGCCGGGACGACGTGCAGACCGTCGAAGCGGCGCCCGCGGGTGCCTCGATGACGACCCAACAGGTCGGCCTGGCCGATCGGCTGGCGCAGGGACCGGTCGTGCTCGACGGCGGGCTCGCCACCCTGCTGGAGGCACATGGGCACGATCTGAGCTCGGCGCTGTGGTCGGCCCGGTTGCTCGCGGACAACCCGGCGGCGATCACCGCCGCGCACGCCGAGTTCTTCCGGGCGGGTGCCCAGGTCGCGATCACCTCGTCGTATCAGGCGTCGTTCCAGGGCTTCGAGCAGCTGGGTCTGGACCGCGCGGAGGCCGAGGTCCTGTTGCGCAGATCCGTGCGGCTGGCTCAGGGAGGCGGCGGACGCAGCCACCGGGTCCGGGCAGCGCTGGGTCGCGGCGTCGGTCGGTCCCTACGGCGCGGCACTGGCCGACGGCTCGGAGTACCGCGGCGACTACGGCCTGACGGTCGCGCAGCTGCGGGAATGGCACCGGCCGCGGCTGGAGATCCTGGCCGATTCGGGCGCCGATGTGCTGGCGCTGGAGACGATCCCGGCGTTGGCCGAGGCGGAGGCGCTGCTCGCCGAGGTGCAGGCGCTCGGCGTGCCGGCGTGGCTGTCGATGACCTGCTCGGGCGGCCGGACCCGGGCCGGTGAGCGGGCCGAGGAGGCCTTCGGCATGACGGCCGGGCTGGACGAGATCATCGCGGTCGGGGTCAACTGCATCGACTCGGTGGAGGCCGCCGACCTGGTCACGATGGCGGTGGAATCCTCCCGCAAACCCGCGGTGGTGTACCCGAACAGCGGCGAGAGCTGGGACGCCGTCGCACGTTCCTGGGCCGGCACGGCGACCTTCGGACCGGAGCACGCCGCGGTCTGGGTGGCGTCCGGCGCGCGGCTGGTCGGCGGCTGCTGCCGGGTCGGTCCCGGGGCGATCAGGCAGCTGGCCCGGTCAGCGCCGGGCTGGCCGGTCGGGGACTCCGGGTCCGTCTCGTCGCGGTGAGCACCCACACCCCCAGCGCGATGATGGCCAGCACCTCACACATCACCAGTCCGCGTTCCACCAGGCCCAACGGGATCGCCTGCCACCACGGCGTGCGGATCGCCGAGCGACAGCGCCAGCGCGCCGACGATCGGCACGAACCAGGCCAGCGAGGCCACGGCCAGCCACCAGGCAAAGCGGGCCGCGATCGGGTGGTCGCGGCGCGGCACGCCGCGGCGGCGGGTCAGCAACAGGACGGCGACCGGCAGGCAGAGGAAGGCGACGATGCTCGCCGCCCGGTGAATCTGCCCGTTGGCGCTCGGCCCGACGGCCCAGTTGTGCTTGGGGAACAGCACGATGACGGTGAGTGCCGCGGACCAGCAGCCGCCCAGCCAGATACCGACGGAACCCGGCCGCGCCAGTCCCGCGCGGACGACAGCGGCGAAAATCGCGAGCGACCCCGCGGCCAGTGACAGCACGCCCAGGTTGAACATCCAGCCAACATCGGTGAGGGCGTATTCGCTGATCGTCCGGGAGATCGGGGAGATGCCGGCCGTCTCGGGCAGGAAATGCAGGACGCCGATCAGGATGACGACAACGGCCGCGCCGGCCAGGCCCAGCGGCGGCGAGCAGCCGGGCGAGCGGGTCGGCGACCTGGCCGAGCTCCCGCTTCCGGGTGTCGAGGGCAGCACCCGGGGTGGCAGGCATCAGCGGCAATCCTTCTCGGGTGACAGTGGTGATCTCACTGACCACGTTACCGAGCCGTGCTGTGGGTCCGCTGTGACCCGGGAGTCTCGTTCAGTCCTTGTAGAGCGTGTCCAGCTCGGCCATGTACTTCTTCTCCACGACCTTGCGACGAACCTTCATCGACGGCGTCATCTCCCCGTTCTCGATGGTCAGGTCGTGGGGCAGGATGACGAACTTCTTCACCGTCTCCCAGCGCTCGAGCTGCTCGTTGAGGGTGTCGACGTGCTCCTTGATCAGCTCGTAGACGGCCGGCTCCTTCGCCAGCTGCTCCGGTGTCCGGCCGGCAAGGTCGTGCTCACCGCGCCCACTCGACGATCATCTCCGGGTCGAGGGTGATCAGTGCCGAGACGAACTTGCGGCCCTCGCCGTGCACACGATCTGGCTGGCCCACGGGGTCTCGGCCTTGAAGATGACCTCGACCTTCTGCGGGGCGACGTACTTGCCGCCGGAGGTCTTGATCAGATCCTTCTTGCGGTCGGTGACCGTCAAGTAGCCGTCGGTCAGCTCGCCGATGTCGCCGGTGTGGAACCAGCCGTCGTCGGTCAGCACCTCGGCGGTGGCCTCCGGGATTGTTGTGGTAGCCGCGCATGACGCCGCCGCCGCGCAGCATGATCTCGCCGTCCTCGGCGATCCGGAACTCCGAGCCGGGCAGCGCAGGACCGACCGTCCCGATCCGGATGTCGCCCGGCAGGTTGACCGCCGCCGCGGCGCTGGACTCGGTCAGCCCGTAACCCTCCAGGATCGGCATCCCGACCGCGTCGAACCATTCCGCGACCTCGCGGGACAGCGCGGCCGAACCGGAGACGAAGAACCTGATCCGGCCGCCGAGCCGTTCCCGGATGGTGCCGAACACCAGCTTGTCGGCGATGGCGAGCTTCAGGGCCAGCAGCCGGCCCGGTTGCTTGCGTCTGCTGCCGCACCCTGGACCCGGCGATGCCCACCCCGATCGCCCAGTCGAAGATCTTGGCCTTCGGGCCGCCCGCGCCCTGCGCGGTGAGCGTGACCTTCGCCCTGACCTTCTCGAAGATCCGCGGTGCGCCGCCCATGAAGGTCGGCTTGATGACGCCGAGGTTCTCCACGATCTTGGTCAGGTCGCCGTCGACGGCGGTGCGAACCCGAACTCCAGCTGCAGCGCGCGAGAGCACCTTGCCGAGCACGTGGGACATCGGCAGCCACAGGTACTGCACGTCGTCGGGTCCGAGAATGCCGAGCGCGGCAACGGCTTTGCCCTCGTAGGTCCAGTTGTCGTGGACCAGCCGGACGCCCTTGGGCCGGCCGGTGGTGCCGGAGGTGTAGATCAGCGTGGCCAGGTCCTCCGGGCCGCACCCGGCGATCCGGTTGTCGATGACGTCGGGCTCGGACGGCGAGCCGGGCCTTTCCGCGGGCGGCGAGTTCGTCGAGGGTCAGCGCCTGGACGTCGCCGGACGGGGCATGCGTGCCGTCGAACAGCACGACCGCCTTGAGTGCCGGCAGGTCCTGGTCAAGGGCCTTCTCGGCCTGCTCCGCGTTCTCCGCGAACAGCACGACCGAATCGGAGTCGCCGAGGATGTAGGCGACATCCGGCGCGGTCGTCGACGGGTACACCGTCGTGGTCGCGGCGCCGGCGCACAGGATCGCCAGGTCGGACAGGATCCACTCGATCCGGGTGGTGGCCGCGATGGCCACCCGCTGCTGCGGCTGCACGCCCAGATCGACCAGGCCGGCGGCCAGGTCGAACACCCGATCCTTGGTCTGCGCCCAACTCAGTGACGTCCAGTCCTCGCCGACCCGGTACCGGAAGGCCTCGCCGTTCGGTGTCTTGGCGACCCGATCCACAAACAGGTGCCCGAACGACTGGGCTCGCTCGGTCAGCGTCGTGGTCATTGCGTCCTCCTTGACGGGCCGGAGAGCGCCGCCGACGTCCACCTGGTCGGCCTGGGTACCTGTCCGGTTGGCCCCGACTTTACGTGGACGGCGGCCAACCGCGGAATCAACGACGCCGGTCAGCGCAGCCGGGTGACCCGGACCGTGACCTCGTTGCCGGTGGCGTCCGGGCCGGCGTAGACGCCCTTGACCGGCGGCACGTCGCCGTAGTCGCGGCCCCGGCCGACCACCACGTGGGCCTGTCCCGGCGCCGTCAGGTTGGTCGGGTCGAACCGGTTCCAGGACCCGTCGAACCACTCGATCCAGGCGTGCGACTCGCCGGTGACGGACTTGCCGATCTCGATGTTGCCGCCCGGGTGCAGGTACCCGGACACGTACCGGGTGGGCACGCCCATCGACCGGAGCATGCCGATGGCCAGGTGCGACAGGTCCTGGCAGACGCCGCGGCGGGCGAGGTAGGCCTCCACCGCCGAGGTGCTGACGCCGGTGGCGCCGGCCTCGTAGGTCAGCGTGCGGTGCACCCAGTCGCACACCGTGCCGGCGGCGTCCGACGGGCTGCTGGACGCCTCCTTGATCTCCAGGGAGATGCCGTTCAGCTCGTCGTCAAGGGCGGTCAGCGGGGTCGGGGTGAGGAATTCCTCGAACCGGTCGTCGGCGCCGGATGTCTCCAGCTCTTCCCAGGTCATCGGCGTCGTCGAGGTCGGCACTCCGAACGAACCCTGCGGGATCGCTCCCGGCCAGCTCTCGGTCGGCGGGAACGTCTCCACGGTGGTGGTGGCGGTGACCGCGAGGTGCCGGTGCGGCCGGTGGATGTCGAACGCCGACACCCGGGTGCCGAAGTAGTCGATGTAGGACAGCACGCCCTCGAACGGGTCGATCTCCAGCCGCGCGGAGAGCACCGCCTGGCCCGGCTCGTCGGAGGGCTGCATCCGGACCTCGTTGTAGGAGGTCGTCACGGTGTCCGGGTAGCTGAGCACCGTGCGGTGCACGATCAGCAGCCGCCAGATCTCCGGCATCTGCGCCGGGTACTGCTGTTGCTGTTGTGACGATTGTTGCTGTGATTGCGTCATGCCGCGCCCCCGTCAGCGCCGATGTTTGCCCAGGTCACAGCGTCCTCCCGGCGGAAGAAGGAGCTGGTCACGGCGGTGTGCGCGCTGGACACCGTCCGCTGCAGGGTGGTCAGCAGGTGCTCCCGGTCGGCGGCCAGTTCGGTGCCGGTCCGGTAGTCCAGGCTGGTGCGGGTGCGGCCGACGATCCGCCTGGCCGATGACGGGTCCCGGCGCGGGTCCATGTACTGGGTGGCGCCGACGGCCTCCAGCTCGGCCAGGCACGACTCGGCGACGGTCAGCGAACGCAGCACCGACCGCGGGAACTGCCGGTCCAGCAGCACGAACTCGGTGGCGCTGCGTTGCCCGATGGACCCGCCGTAGGCCCGGACGTAGGGCTCCCAGCCGCCGCAGGCGCTGACCAGGGCGCGCCACGGCGGTACGCGACCCGGTCTCGGACTCCGCGGCGGCGAGCAGCCGGATGGTCATGTCGGCGCGTTCCAGCGACCGGCCGACGGCCAGGAAGTGCTAGCCCTCGTCGTGGCTCATCACCTCGTTGACCAGGCCGTTCGCGATCGCGCAGCGTTCACCGACCCAGCGCAGGAAGACGTGCGGGCCGGCGCCGTGCGCCTCCCGGGTGCGCAGCCCGTGCCAGGTGACGTTCAGGCATTCCCAGACGTCCAGCGGGATGGCGTCGCGCACGCCGCGGGCGTTCTCCCTGGCCGCGGTCAGCGCGCCGGCCACCGACGAGGCGCGTTCGCCGTCGAACACCAGGGCGCGCACCAGCTGACCGGAGTCGGCCTGGCTGCCGGCGCCGACGGTGTCGTCATCGGACAGGCCCATCGAATCCAGCAGCGAGCGGATCACCTGGTGGTCGGCCTGCCAGGAGCCGGCGGGCAGCAGGTGCAGGTAGGTGTCCAGGATCCGGGCGGTGCAGTCGGCCCGCTCGACGTGCCGGCCGAGCCAGTACAGCGACTCGGCGATCCGGCTCAGCATGACGGGGTCCCTGCCTTCGCCCTCGGCTGCCCGGGCCGTCGACCTGGGTCTGCGGCGGCTCGCCCTGGGTTGCTCTGTCCTGCAGCTGGTTGTAGCTCTGGTACTGGCTCATGCCGGTGAGCTGCTGTTGCTGACCCTGCTGGGAGCGGAAGCCCTGCGTGCTCTCCTGCGGGCTGAGCGGCTGGTCGAACGCCAGCTCGCCGGGCGGGATCATCGTCATCACCTGGGTGGCGTCGGCGGCCGGTTCCACCTCGGGGGCCGGGTCGCTGTTGCCGAACAGCACCCAGGTGTCCTTCGAGCCGCCGCCCTGCGAGGAGTTGACCACCAGCTCGCCCTCGGGCAGCGCGACCCGGGTCAGCCCGCCGGGCAGCACCCAGACCGAGTTGCCGTTGTTCACCGCGAACGGCCGCAGGTCGACGTGCCGCGGGCGCATCTTGTCGCCGATCAGCGTCGGCACCGTGGACAGCGCGATCTCCCGCTGCGCGATCCAGCCGCGCGGGTTGTCGATGATGGTCGCCCGGGCCTTGGCCAGCGTGATCGAGTCGGCCTGCGAGCCGATGACGATGCCCTTGCCGCCGGAGCCGTCGACCGGCTTGAGCACCAGTTCGTTCAGGTGCTCCAGGGCGTACTCCTGATGGTCGGGCACCTCCATCCGGTAGGTGTCGACGTTCAGCAGGATCGGTTCCTCGTTCAGGTAGTACCTGATGATGTCCGGCACGTAGGTGTAGACCAGCTTGTCGTCGGCGATGCCGTTGCCGACCGCGTTGGCGATCGTCAGGTTGCCGGCGCGGGCCGCGTTGATCAGCCCGGGGGAGCCGAGCAGCGAGTCGGCCCGGAACTGCATCGGGTCGAGGAACTCGTCGTCGACCCGGCGGTAGATGACGTTGACCGGCATCTCGCTGGACGTGGTGCGCAGGAACACCCGGTTGTTGCGGCAGATCAGGTCGCGGCCCTCGACCAGTTCGACGCCCATCTCCCTGGCCAGCAGGGTGTGCTCGAAGTACGCCGAGTTGTAGACACCCGGGGTCAGCACCACGACGTTCGGGTCGGTGACGTTCCACGGCGCGACCGCGCGCAGGGCGCGCAGCAGCTGGCCGGGGTACTCGGAGACCGGCCGGACCCGCTGGTCGGCGCCGGCCTCGGACAGCACCTGGGTGACGGCCTGCCGGTTCTCCAGCACGTAGGACACGCCGGACGGGATCCGGACGTTGTCCTCCAGCACCCGGAACTCGCCGTTCTCGTCGCGGATCAGGTCGACGCCGGAGATCACCACCCGGGCGCCGTCCTGCGCGCTCATGCCCATCACCTGCCGGTGGAAGTGCGGTGACGTGGTGATCAGCCGGCGGGGCACCACCCCGTCGGCGAAGATCTTGCCCGGCCCGTAGACGTCGGCCAGGAACGCCTCGAGCGCCCTGACCCGCTGCGGCACACCCTTCTCGACGGTCCGCCACTCGAGCGCCGTGACGATCCGCGGGATCAGGTCGAGCGGGAACGGCCGCTCCACCCCGCCGAGGGCGAAGGTGATGCCCTGATCCAGGAAGGTGCGGCCCATGATGTCGGCGCGGGCCTTGAGGTCGGCCGCGTCCAGTGTCTGCAGCGCGGCGAACACCGACTCGTAGGCCGGTCTGATCTCGCCGGGAGCGGAGAACATCTCGTCCCACGCTCGGGCGAACGGGTATTCCTCGAACAAATCCGCCATGGGTGCGACCGTAGGACCGCCATGTTGCGAGGGCATGAACACGATTGTGGCGGACGGACACAGTGCTGGCTGCATCTGGGTCGGGTGTCGTGTCCTGGGCCGCCGCGGTGCCGGGATGTCGCGGCCGGATTGCGCGGGGCCGCCTCGGCGCCGGCACCCGGTCGGCGTCCCCGCCGACCGGAGCCCGATGTCACGCTGACGGGCCGTTGATCAGCCAGAATCTTGAGGCATGAGCACATCCGGAGGTACCAGGGCGATCATCGCCGCGCTGGCGGCCAACCTCGGCATCGCGGTGACGAAGTTCATTGCGTTCCTGCTGTCCGGTTCGTCCTCGATGCTGGCCGAATCGGTGCACTCGCTGGCCGACTCCGGCAACCAGGTGCTGCTGCTGATCGGCGGCAAGCGGGCCAGCCGGGCCGCGACCGCCGAACACCCGTTCGGCTACGGCCGGGAGCGATACGTCTACGCGTTCCTGGTGTCGATCATCCTGTTCAGCGTCGGCGGCGTGTTCTCCATCTACGAGGGCGTGCACAAGATCCAGCACCCGGAGCCGATCGAGCGGCCGTGGATCCCGATCGCGGTGCTGCTGATCGCCATCGGGCTGGAGTCGTTCTCGTTGCGCACGGCGCTGAAGGAGTCGGCGCCCGATCGGCAGGGCATCTCCATCCTGCAGTTCGTCCGCCGGGCGAAGGCGCCCGAGCTGCCGGTCGTGGTGCTGGAGGACATCGCCGCGCTGGTCGGTCTGGTGTTCGCGTTCATCGGCGTGTCGATCGCGGTGGTCACCGACAACGGCGTCTTCGACGGCATCGGCAGCGTGTTCATCGGTCTGCTGCTGATCGTGGTCGCGGCCATCCTCGGGGTGGAGACCAAGAGCCTGCTGATCGGTGAGGGCGCGTCGATGTCGGACGTCGATGCGATCAAGGCGGCCGCGGTCGCCGGTCATGACGTCGAGCGGATCATCCACATGAAGACGCTGTACCTCGGTCCGGACGAGCTCCTGGTCGCGATGAAGGTCGCCGTCAGCGGGACCCAGTCGGCGACCGAGGTCGCCGCCGCGATCAACGCCGTCGAAAAGCGGGTGCGCGAGGCCGTGCCGATCGCCAGGTCGCTGTACATCGAACCGGACATCTTCGACCCCGGCCGCGCCGCCGCGGCGGCGAGTGCGGCCGCGGCCAGTGCAGCTGCGAGGAAGGCTCCGGAGACCGGCCACTGACCGTGCGCTCCGGGGAGCCTGCGCGCGCAGCGGGCGGACCTGTGATGAGGTCGTGGTCACGGCGGTGACGCCGGTGTTTGCCCGCCTCGACCCAGCACAGCAGGAGATGCCCGGTGGCCGGTTCAACGAAGAAGACCAGTAAGTCGAAGAAGACTGTGCGGAAACAGGACGACAAGAAGAAGGCAAAGGACAAGGAAAAGGCGCAGCGGGAGGCCGCGCGCAAGGCTGCGGCGAAGGTGAAGGCTCGGGACAAGAAGAAGGCAGACGCCAAGCGGGCCGCGGCCAAGAAGCCTCCAGCCAAGAAGGCCGACGCCAAGAAGGCCGACGCCAAGAAGGCTGATGCCAAGAAGGCCGACGCCAAGAAAGCATCGACCAAGCCGGTAGCCGCGGAGAAGTCCCCGGCCAAGAAGGCGCAGGCCGCGCCATCGCGTCTCGTAGCCGTGCCGGGATCGGCGGCGACGGCCGACACGCCGCGCCGCACCCCGCGTCCCAGGCCGGCCCCGCGCCGGGCCGAGCCGCCGGCCCCGCCCGCCGTGCCCCCGCCGGCTCCCGCGCCGACAGCTCAGACCGCCCCTGGGGAGCCCGCCGGTCCGGTAGTCGCGGCGGCCGAGGCCGCCCTGGCCGGCCCGATCGAGGCCGTGCAGACCATTGCAGCGGCGGCTCAGGCGGCGGTCAGAAAGGTACTTCCGGACGCCTCTCCCGGCTCGTCCGCGGGAGCAGCCGGGTCAGCTGCGCCCGGGCCCGGGAGTTCGGCGGTGGCCGAGCCGACCCGCGCCGAGCTCTACAAGTCCGCCCAACAACTGGACATCCCAGGCCGGTCGAAGATGACCAGGGACGAACTCGCCGCGGCCGTGCGAGCCGCCGGCGGGTGATGCCGGAGAAAGGGCTGGCTCGACATCGCGCAGATCGACGCCGACCCGCGACGCTGACCCGCACCGCCGGCACGGAGTGCACCTGCGGTGCGGTGGGCGGATCCGAGCACCTCGTTGGCAGTCGGTCGGGTCGTCAACAGGTACTGATCAGGCGCTTTCCACCTGGCCCGCGAGGAAGACCGCCCGGTCGGCCGCTGTTCGTCCGGCGTCCCAGCCGCGCGCGTCGACCCGTTTGGCGCGAATCTCGCCGGTCTGCGGGAACAGCCGGGCAAACGTCTGGTCCACCTCCTCGGCGCGCCGCTGCAGGACCGGAACCAGCTCGGTGCCGTGGCTCGCGCTGGACTCGGCGGTGGCCTGGTCACCGGCTGCCTCGAGCCGCTCGCCGATGCGATGGGCGTAGGAGAGCAGGAACGCCCGCCGGAATGCGGGCGCCCGATTCATCCGGCCCGACCGGTAGCCCGCCTGTGTCGTCCGCACGTTCCCCGCTTCGGTCAACGCTCGAGTGGCCTGCACGAGCAGCGAGGTGAACAACATCTCGACCAGCTGCAGATCGACCGCCATGCCGACCACGGTGGCCATTGCGTGATGGTCGTCCCAGATCACCCGAACGCGGTTGATGTCACCGACGATGCTCAACAGCTGGACCTTGGCCTGTGCGTAAGGATTGTCGATGTGAATGCGCCGGATGATCACCTCACCGTTTCCGGCGGATTCCTCGAGCAGGGCCTCGTCTATCGCGTACCTGGTCATCAGGTCCTGCGCCTTGGCGGTATAGGCGTCAGCTTCCTCGGCGAAGGTGGTGGCCTCGGCCTTGGACAGCAATGCCCGAATCTTGCCGAGCATCCGCGGGTCGTGCTCGACGGGTTCGCCGCCGCCGGCGTCGCCGGCCGCGCCGCCGAGACGCTGGCGGCCAGACGAGCTTCTCGTGCGGTCGCCGAGGCGCGAGCCCGATCCCATCGCGAGGGCGGCGGGCCCAGCGGCGTCAGCCGGCGCAGTAGTTGGAGTTGACCGAACAACCGCAGGACATCCCGCCAGCCGTCCCACATTCCGATGCCGTGCGCGAACTGCCAGCCGCCGACCAGCCACTTCGGGTTCCCACCTGGCGGTGATCCGGCTCGCTGCTTGTCGATCCCCAGCGACCGCAGTTGCGCGACCCAATCCCCGGGAGCCCGGTCGACGGCCCGTTCCCGCTGGGCCTGTTCGAAGATCACCGCCGTCACCAGGGCGGCTGCCCCGGCCCCTTGGTGCCGCCGCACGATGTGCACGAGATCAAGTGGCTGCCAACCGCTTTCCCACGCCAGGCCGACCAGGCGAAGCAGCCCTGTGCTGGCCAGTTGCTGGGGCAGCAGCTCGCGGCCGGGTACCTGCAGCATGATCAGGGTCTGCACGATGTGGTCGAGTTCGTGCTCGTCGGCGTCGGGTCCGAACGCGTGCAGCGCGCCGGTCGCAAACAGTCGAGCGATCTCGAGTTCGTGATCGACCTGGCGCGCACTCGTGGGCGGCGGCTTCGGCTCGGTGCGGCGAGCCGCCTGGCCTGCACTCGTGGGCGGCGGCTTCGGCTCGGTGCGGCCGGCCACCGTCGGCGGGTCTATTGGTGAGGCGCGCGGCCGGTCGCCTGCGGTGCTGGTCGGTGGTGGTTCCTGCCCGCTCCCCGCCCTGGCGGCAGCCAGGTCCGCGGACCGCTGCCGCCGCCGTGCCGCCCGCCGCTGCTGATTGTTCTTCCCCATGAGCAGCAGTATGCCGAGCACCACCGACAGCTGCTCGCCATGCCGCCGGAAATCGCCCGACGCTCGGCCCGCGCCGCGTGTCGGACCGCACCGATACGGTGGGACCCATGTTGATCGCTTTCTCGGTCGCCCCGTCCGGCACCGGCGAACTGTCCGGCGCCGGGCCGACCGATTCGGTGTCCGCCGCCGTCACCGAGGCCGTCCGGATCGTCCGGGAATCGGGTCTGCCCAACCGCACCGACTCGATGTTCACCACCATCGAGGGCGATTGGGACGAATGCCTGGACGTCGTCAAACGGGCCTGTGAGGCGGTCGGCCGGTACGGCAGCCGGGTCTCGCTCGTCCTCAAGGCGGACATCAGACCGGGACATACCGGCGAGATCACCGGGAAGCTGGCCAGGGTCGAGGCCGGGCTCGCCGCGGGCGAACCCCAGCCCGGGAACGCCGGGACCGACCCACCAACGGCGTGACCGCCCGGATCCGGATCGGTGTTTCCGGCTGGACCTACCCGCACTGGCGGTCCGTCTTCTACCCCAAGGGTTTGGCGCAGCGGCGCGAGCTGGAGTTCGCGTCACGGGCGTTCGATGCGCTGGAGATCAACGGTTCGTTCTACTCGTTGCAACGGCCGAGCAGCTACCGGCGCTGGCGGGACACCACCCCCGACGGTTTCGTCTTTGCCGTCAAGGGCAGCCGCTACATCACCCACATGAAAAAGCTCGGCGGCGTCGATCAGGCGCTGGCCAACTTCCTCGCCTCCGGGGTGCTCGCGCTCGGCCCGAAGCTTGGCCCGCTGCTGTGGCAGCTGCCGCCGAATCTGGCCTACCGGGAAGACCGGATGCGGGACTTCTTCGCCTCGCTGCCGGCCACCGCGGAGCAGGCCGGGCAGATCGCCGAGCGCTGCGACGACCGGATGAAGGGGCGGTTCGGCGAGGATCCGGTCACCGCGCCCGATCGACGGCAACGCCGCGATCCGACATGCCGTCGAGGTGCGTCACGACTCCTTCGCGACCGGCGCGTTCGCCCAGCTGTGCCGCGAGTTCGGGATCGCCCTGGTGGTCGCGGACACCGCAGGGCGCTTCACCTGGGTGGACGAAGTCACCGCGGAACTCGTCTATGTCCGGCTGCACGGCGACCAGGAGCTGTACGTCAGCGGGTACACCGATCAGGGCATCGACTGGTGGGCAGGACGGGTGGCCGGCTGGGCCGAGACGTCCGGCGTTTCGCAGGTCCATGTCTACTTCGACAACGATGGGCACGCGCACGCCCCGTATGACGCCCGTCGGCTGGCCGAGCGGCTCGGCGTCGCCACCGCGTTGGAGGCGCCCCTGCCGTACTGAGCAGACACGATCTACCCCCAGGACGGCAGCCAGGTCTCCATGGTCAGCCGAAGTTGGGTGATCGGATCGCCGTTCAGGATGGGCCAGAGCCAGATGAAGTTGGCCACCACCAACCCCACGTAGATGGCCACGATCGCGATCGACGTCAGGCGTCGTTCCACCCCCACGTTTTTTCGGCCAAGGATGTCGCCGAGCACCAGCGTGATGCCGATGACCAGGAACGGCGCCAGGGGGGTCGCGTAGAAGAAGTACATCTGCCGGTCCAGGTTGGTGAACCACGGCAGGTAGCCGGCGCCGTAGCCGACCAGCACCGCCGCGTACCTCCAGTCCAGCCGGCCGATGGCCTTCCACAGCGCCCAGACCAGCACGAACAGGGATATCCACCACATCGCCGGGGTGCCGATCAGGAAGATCCGCTGCACGCAGTCGGTGCTGGCCGTCGCCGCAGCCGGTGCCGTTGGCCGGCGAGAAGTACAGCACCGGCCGGGTGCCGATCGGCCAGCTCCACGGCTTTGATTCCCACGGATGACGTTGCGCCGGATCGGTCGGGGTCAGCAGGTGGGAATGGAAGTCCAGCATCTTCCAGGTCCACTGCCATAGTTCGTTCGACCACAGCGACGCGAGGTCGTAGAGCGCCCCGCTCTTCCAGTCGCCGCGGTTGCTCGGCGACGGCCACCAGGGTGTGCCGTGGCCACGCCGTCTCGGAGGCGAACCATGCCCACCAGCTGGCGATGTAGGTCAGCGTCGGAACGACCCCGAGCGCCCACAGGCTGGGCAGCAGATCGCGCCTGACCACCGCCCGGACCGGCCGCCGGATGCCGGCCTGCCGCCGGGCCGTGATGTCCCAGATCACCGACAGCACGCCGAAGGCGACGATCCAGTAGGCCCCCGACCACTTCACCGCGGTGGTCAGGCCGAGCAGGACGCCGGCCCCGAACCGCCACCACCGCGCGCCCAGCGCGATGCCCGGCCCAGTGCGCCGAGCCGGCAACGACAGCGCCGACCGAATCCGCCAGCCTGGCCCGGACCTGATCCCGGTCCGCGACCAGGCAGGCGAAGGCGCCGAGCACGAAGACCGCCTGGAAGATGTCCAGCAGCGCCGAGCGGGACTGCACGTGGCTGACGCCGTCGCAGATCAGCAGCACCCCGGCGATGCCGCCCAACAGGGTGGACCTGGTCATCCGGCGGACCACCCGGATGATCAACAGGATGCAGACGATGCCGGCCACCGCGGACGCCAACCGCCATCCGGTCGGGGTGTAACCGAGCAGCCACTCGCCGATCGCGATCAGCTGTTTGCCCAGCGGCGGATGCACGACAACCCCGAAGCCCTGGTTGTCCTCGACGCCGCCGTTGCGCAGCATTTCCTGCGCCTGGATCGCGTAGTACTTCTCGTCGAACAGCGGTGTCCCGATGTCGGTCCGGTTACCCAGACCGACCAGCCGGACGATCGCGCCGATCGGTGGTGATGAACGCCGTGACGATCCAGCCCCTGGCCCGGTCGGTGGGCATCGGCGGCAGCAGCCGGCGTTGCACGTGGACGGGCGGGTGCAGTGGCGGCACCTCGCCGATCGCGACCACCGTGCTGGCCGGGTCGGGTCGGCTGTCCCGCTCCGACGTCGGTGTCCGCGCCTGCCGGCCTGTCGAGCAGCGCAGCGCCCTCCGGCTCCGTCGTCGCCTCGTCGACGCGGCTGACCAGGGATGGTGGGGCAGGCATGGGGACGATCGTATGGTGACCGAGTGACAGCGGGTGTGAAGGCGGGTCGGCTCGTGCTCGCCGGTACGCCGTTGGGGCGGGTGTCGGACGCATCCGATGGACTACGGGAAGCCCTGGCGAGCGCCGACGTCATCGCCGCCGAGGACACCCGGCGACTGCACCGGCTGGCCGCCGATCTGGGTGTGACGCTGTCCGGTCCGGTGATCTCCTACTACGAATCCGTCGAGCAGTCCCGGATCCCGGCGTTGCTGGAACGGATGCACGGCGGGCAGACGGTGGTGCTGGTGACCGACGCCGGGATGCCGTCGGTGTCCGACCCCGGGTACCGGCTGGTCGCCGCGGCGGCCGCTGCGGGGCTGCTGGTCACCGCGGTGCCCGGACCGTCGGCCGCCATCACGGCGCTGGCGCTGTCCGGCCTGCCGTCGGACCGGTTCTGCTTCGAGGGATTCCTGCCGCGCAAGTCCGGCGAGCGGGCCAGGGCACTGGCCGTGCTGGCCGGGGAGGCCAGGACGATGGTCTTCTTCGAGTCCGTGCACCGGCTGACCGAGGCGCTGACCGCGATGGCCACCGCGTTCGGGCCCGATCGGCCGGCCGCCCTGTGCCGGGAGCTGACCAAGACGTACGAGGAGGTCCGGCGCGGCACGCTGGCCGAGCTGGTGGAGATGGCCGACGCCGGGGTGCGGGGCGAGGTCACCCTGGTGGTCGGCGGCGCGACCGAGCCGGTGGAGGCCGCAACCGACGAGGCGCTGGCCGCCGCCGTCGCCGAGCTGGTCGCGGCCGGCGGGTCCCGCCGGGACGCCGTCGATGCGGTCGCCGCCCGGTACGGGATCGCCCGGCGGGTGGTCTACGCGGCGGCGACCAGGAAGCGAGCGATGCCGCTGGCCGAGTCGCTCGGTCCGCATCCTCGGGTCACGCGTCGTCAGCGACCGCGCGAAGCCGTCGATCAGCCGGCGGTAGCTCTCGTCCAGGTCCTGCGGGTACGCGAAGCCGCCGGCCGCCTCCAGCGAGACGAATCCGTGGATCAGGGCCCGCAGGCCGCGGATCGCGTGGATGGCGTCATCGCCGGTGAGTCCGTAGCTGCCCAGCACGGCCGTGATGGTCTGCACGACCGCATCGGCGACCTGCTGGTACTCGGTGTCCCCCGGCGGCGGCGCGACGACGCACGCGTCGTAGCGACCGGGGTGCTTCTTGGCGAAAGTCCGGTAGGCCGTCCGCCATGGCCTGGAGGGCGTCCGCGCCCGACTTGCCGACGGCTGCCGCGGTCAGTTCCTGATGCAATTCGCGGCCGGCCAGCACCGAGACGTCCCGGCGCAGCTCGGTCGAGGCCGGCCACGTGCTTGTACAGACTCGGCTGGCGGACCCCGAACCTGGCCGCGACGGCCGCGAGAGTGAGCTGATCCCAACCATTGTCGTCGGCGAGCTCGGCGGCGTCGGCGGCGATCACGGCCCGCGTCAGGCCGGCCCTAGGCATCGGTGCGTCCGGCCGTGACCGCCTGGGCGAACTCCACGACCACCGGTGTGGTCAGTTCGGGGAACTCGGCCTGCGGGTAGTGACCGGCGTCCGGGATCATCGCGACCCGGCCGCTCAGCCGGTGCGGCGATCAGATCCGCCTCGGCCTGCTGGTCGGGGAAGTCGGGATCCTTGCTGCCCATCACCACCAGCACATTGGTGTCGCACCTGGTCGAGGACGGCCTCGGCCGGCGCGTGCGAGACGTGGGTGGTCGCCCGGAAGGCCCGGCTGTACCCGGGACGGGCCAGTGCGGCGCCGATCGCGGTGCGGTGTTCGGCGTAGTCCGCATCCTTGCGGGTGGGAAAGAAGGTGGGGTAGTAGGACAGCCAGGCCAGCCTGGTCCACGGTCCGCCCATCATGGCCCGGAACAGCAACCGCTGCCAGGCCGGCGCGGGCACGTTCCGGACGAACGGGCCGATCAGCACCAGACCGCTGACCAGCGATGGATTCTCGGCCGCCGCGATGACCGCCGCGGCGGCTCCCATCGAGTTTCCGATGACCAGGGCCGGGCCGCCCAGATGCTCGATCAGCGCGATGACGTCGGATGCGGCGGCCGGATCGTCGTACGCGGTGAAGGTCGTGTCGCTGTCGCCGTGTCCGCGCAGGTCCATGGTCGCGACCCGGAAGCCGGCGGCGACCAGCGCCGGCGCCAGGTGCCGGTAGCGTGCTGCGCAGGTCGCCCATGCCGGGGACGGCGACGACGAGCGGGCCGTTGCCGGTGACGTCGTAGGCGATCCTGCCCTCGCCGCGGTCGAGGTACTGGGTCGTGGTGGTGGTCATGGTGGAGGCTCCGTCCGGCTTGGCTTGATTGTCATAGCCATAAAGCTAATACCATTAGCTTTGACTGTCAAGCAGTCTTCCTGGAACTGTCGGTCCGTCATGACCGAAACCAGCGCCGCGCCGGCCACCCTGAAGGCCCGCCTCCGAGCGGACCTGACCACCGCGATGAAGGCCAGGGACACCCTGACCACCGGCAACCCTGCGGTTGGCGCTGGCCGCCATCACCACCGCGGAGGTCTCCGGCAGCACCGCCAAGGAACTCACCGACGCCGAAGTGATGGCGGTGCTGGCCAAGGAGGTCCGCAAGCGGGCCGAGGCGGCCGAGGCGTTCGCCGGCGCCGGGCGGGCCGAGCAGGCCGCCAAGGAGGAGGCGGAGGCCGCCGTGCTGAACGGCTACCTGCCGACGCCGCTGACCGACGACGAGATCGCCGGCCTGGTCAGCACGGCGGTCGACGACGTCGCCGCCAGCACCGGCGGCCCGGTCACCATGCGGCAGATGGGCCTGGTGATCAAGCGGTGCAGGCCGCCGCCGCCGGCCGGGCCGACGGATCGCGAATCTCCGCCGCGGTCAAGGCCGCGCTCGGCCTGACGCAGGCGCCCGGGTGCCGGGACGGACCCCGCCGTGCGCGGCGGGCGGGGGTGCGGAAGGCTGTTGATCTCGTCCGCACCGTCTTCCCGCTTCCCGGAGGCTTGGAAATGAGCGAAACCACCCCGAAGGCCGAGATCGGCGTCACCGGTCTTGGCGGTGATGGGTTCCAATCTTGCCCGCAACTTCGCCCGCAACGGCTTCGTCACCGCGGTGCACAACCGGTCGTACGCCAAGACCAAGGCGCTGATCGACGAGCATCGGCGGCGACGGCACGTTCGTGCCGTCCGAATCGTCGGCCGACTTCGTTGCCTCGCTGGCGGTGCCGCGGAAGATCCTGATCATGGTCAAGGCCGGCGGCCCGACCGACGCCGTCATCGACGAGCTGGCCGAGCTGGTCGAGCCGGACGACATCATCATCGACGGCGGCAACGCCAAGTTCGAGGACACCCGCCGCCGGCAGGCCGCGTTGCAGGAGAAGGGCATTCACTTCGTCGGCTGCGGCGTCTCCGGCGGCGAGGAGGGCGCGCTGAACGGCCCGTCGATCATGCCGGGCGGGTCGGCCAAGTCGTACGAGTCGCTCGGGCCCGATCCTGGAGAAGATCTCCGCGCACGTCGACGGCGCGCCGTGCTGCACGCACATCGGCACCGACGGCGCCGGGCACTTCGTCAAGATGGTGCACAACGGCATCGAGTACGCCGACATGCAGCTGATCGCCGAGGCCTACGACCTGCTGCGCCGCGGCGCCGGGCTGACGCCCGGCCGAGATCGGCCGAGACCTTCGGCGAGTGGAACAAGGGCGACCTGGATTCGTTCCTGATCGAGATCACCGCCGAGGTGCTGGCCCAGGTCGACGCGTCGACCGGCAAGCCGCTGGTCGACGTCATCCTGGACGCGGCCGGGATGAAGGGCACCGGCACCTGGACCGTGCAGACCGCGCTCGACCTCGGCATCCCGGTGTCCGGCATCGCCGAGGCGGTGTTCGCCCGCGGGCTGTCCTCGTCGCTCGACGCAGCGGGCCGCGGCCGCCGGCAAGCTGCCCGGGCCGAACAACGCGTGGGAGGTCAAGGATCAGGACGGCGTTCATCGAGGACGTCCGGATCGCGCTGTACGCGTCGAAGATCGTCGCCTACGCGCAGGGCCTGGACGAGATCTTCGCCGGCGCGGCCGAGTACGGCTGGGACATCAATGTCGGTGCGGTGGCCCGGATCTGGCGCGGCGGCTGCATCATCCGGGCGAAGTTCCTGAACCGGATCACCGAGGCCTATGACGTCGCCGCCGGGGTCGAGATCCCGGCGTCGCTGCTGCTGGCGCCGTACTTCACCGACGCCATCACCACGGCGCAGGATTCCTGGCGGCGGGTGGTGGCCGGCGCGGCCCAGTCCGGCATCCCGACCCCCGGCTTCGCGGCGGCGCTGTCCTACTACGACGGGCTGCGCTCCGAGCGGCTGCCGGCCGCGCTGATCCAGGGCCAGCGGGACTTCTTCGGCGCGCACACCTACAAGCGGGTCGACAAGGACGGCGTCTTCCACACGCTGTGGTCCGGCGACCGCACCGAGGTGCAGACCGCCTGACGCGCAGACTGCGTCGACGACCCCGCCGCGCGGCTGACGTGCGCCGCGCGGCGGGTCGGTCAGGCGCTGACCGGTTCGGCAACTGCTTCGGTCGCCGCGGCGCCGCGGCCGGCGTTGCGGGCGGATCGCCACCAGCAGCAGGATCGCCGTCGCCGCCAGGAAGCCTGCGGCCACGGCGAAGCCGCGATCCGCGCCCACCACGAACGCGTGCTGGGCCTGCTCCGCGGCGCTGGCGCCGGGCAGGATGTCGGCGGACCGGCTGGCCGTGCCGAACACCGTCACCAGCACGGCGAGCCCGAGCGCGCCGCCGAGCTGCTGGGTGACGTTGACCAGGCCGGATGCGGCTCCGGCGTCGGCCGGTGCCACGCCGCGCAGCGACGCGCCGGTCAGCGGCACGAACGCCAGGCCGTTGCCGAGGCCGAACAGCAGCAACGGACCCAGCAGCGCCGGGTAGCCGCTGCCGGCGTGCAGCTGGGTGAGCCAGAGCAGGCCGAGCGTCGAGATCGTCAGCCCGCCGACCATCACGGTCTTCGCCGGCAGCCGGCCGGTGAGCACCCGGGCGGAGAGCTGCGAGGAGGCGAACAGCATCACGGTCAGCGGCAGGAACGCCAGGCCGGTGACCAGTGCCGAGTAGCCGAGGACGTTCTGCAGGAACTGGGTCAGGAAGAAGAACATGCCCATCATCCCGGCGACCAGCAGCAGCCTGGCCAGGTAGGACGCGGCCCGGTCGCGATCGGCGAAGAGCCGCAGCGGGGTGATCGGTGCCCTGGCCCGGCGTTCGACGAGGACGAACACGCCGATCAGCAGGGCGCCGATCGCGAACGCCGCGATGGTGACCGGGTCGGACCAGCCGTCGGACGCCGCGCTGATGAAGCCGTAGACCAGTCCGGTCATCCCGACGGTTGACGTGATCGCCCCGGCGAGGTCGAAATGCCCTGTGCGGCGGGCGGTTTCGGTCAGTGCGACGACGGCGACGGCGATCACGGCCACGCCGATCGGCACGTTGACGAACATCACCCAGCGCCAGGACGCCCACTGGGTCAGCATGCCGCCGGCGATCAGGCCGACGCGCGCTGCCGCCGATCGAGACGGCGGTGTAGTAGCCGATCGCCCTGGCCCGTTCCGCGGTGCCCGGGAACATGTTCATCAGCACGGCCAGCGCCGACGGCGCGGCCAGCGCGGCGCCGGCGCCCTGCACCGCTCGCGCGGCGATCAGCATGCCGGCCGAGGTGGCGAACCCGCCGGCCAGCGAGGCGATGCTGAACACGGCGATCCCGGTGATGAAAACCCTTCTGCGGCCGAGGATGTCGCCGGCTCTGGCGCCGAGCAGCAGCAGGCCGCCGAAGACCAGGGTGTAGGCGGTGATCACCCAGGCGAGGCCGGTGGGGGAGAAGTCCAGCGCGGTGGCGATGTCCGGCAGGGCGATGTTCACGATCGTGGTGTCCAGCACCACCATCAGTTGGGCGGTCAGCACGAGGCCGAGGACGACCAGTCGGCGCCGTGCTGTCGGTTCGGCGGGCGCCGCGGCCGGGGCTCGGCGTGGTGCTGCTGGGTGGTGACGTTGACGAGGTCACGGGACATTCCTTTCACGCCCGGCGGGGCGTAGCATCGAAACGGATGGTGCCTCCGGTAAGTGATTCGGAGGGTTCCTCCGCTTAGAACAATACGGAGGATGCCTCCGGTTATGCAAGTGAGCCGTCGGATCTTTCTGGTGAAGGAGCTGAGTGCAGTGGCCCGACACGACGAGGTGTCGACCGACAGCGCCGCGTCGAATGACGGCGCAGCGTCGACCCGGCCGCGCGTCCGTTGCGCGCCGACGCGCAGCGCAACCGGGACAAGCTGCTCCGGGTCGCCGCGGAGGCCTTCACCGACGTCGGCGTCGACGTCCCGCTGGAGGAGATCGCCCGGCGCGCCGGGGTGGGCATCGGCACCTTCTACCGGCACTTCCCCACCCGGGAGGCGCTGGTCGTCGCGGTCTACCGCCAGCAGATCGATGACCTGGCCGCCGCTGCTCGCGAGCTTCCGCTGGTCCACCCGCCGGCCGACGCCCTGCGGGAATGGATGCACGCGTTCGTGGACTACGCCGCCGTCAAGCGCGGGATGGTGGCCCTGCTGAAGTCGATGATGGAGACCGACTCACACCTGTTCGACGACGCCAGGGCAACCCTGCACGCAGCCGCCGGTTCGCTGATGACGGCCGCCGCGGAGGCCGGCGAGATCCGGCCGGACGTCGGCCCGACCGAGGTGATCAGGGCCATCGGCGGGATCTGCATGGCCACCGACCGGCCGGGCTCGGAAGAGACCGCGATCGCCCTGGTCGACCTGGTCTTCGACGGACTCCGCTACGGCGCGCCGGCGCTCGAGCGTTAGCGGTTCCGGGTCGGACGCGCGGGCTGTCCGCGCCACTAACCTGATCGGAATGAGCTTGCCCGTCCTGACAGCAGTCGCCTGGCCCTACGCCAACGGCCCCCGGCACATCGGCCACGTCTCCGGTTTCGGGGTTCCGGCCGACGTCTTCTCCCGCTACCAGCGGATGGCCGGCAACGACGTGCTGATGGTCTCCGGGACCGACGAGCACGGCACCCCGATCCTGGTGCAGGCCGACGCGGAGGGGGTCTCGGCCCGCGAGCTGGCCGACCGCTACAACCGGGTGATCGTCGACGACCTGCAGGGGCTGGGCCTGTCCTACGACCTGTTCACCAGGACGTCGACCCGCAACCACTACGCGGTGGTCCAGGAGCTGTTCCGCACCGTGCACCGCAACGGCTACTTCGTGCCGAAGACCACGATGTCGGCGATCTCGCCGTCCACCGGCCGGACCCTGCCCGACCGGTACATCGAGGGCACCTGCCCGATCTGCGGGTATGACGGCGCCCGCGGCGACCAGTGCGACAACTGCGGCAACCAGCTCGACCCGATCGACCTGATCAACCCGCGCTCCCGGATCAACGGCGAGACGCCGATCTTCACCGAGTCCGAGCACTACTTCCTCGACCTGCCGGCGCTGGCCGGCGCGCTCGGGCGCCTGGCTGCAGACCAGGACCGACTGGCGGCCGAACGTGCTGCGGTTCTCGCTGAACCTGCTGGACGACCTGCGGCCGCGGGCGATGACCAGGGACATCGACTGGGGCATCCCGGTGCCGCTGGACGGCTGGCGGGACCGGCCGGACAAGAAGCTCTACGTCTGGTTCGACGCCGTCATCGGGTATCTGTCGGCGTCGATCGAGTGGGCCCGCCGGTACGGGAGCGCGAACGGCAAGCCCGACCCGGAGGCGTGGCAGCGCTGGTGGCAGGGCGACGAGGCGCGGCAGTACTACTTCATGGGCAAGGACAACATCACCTTCCATTCGCAGATCTGGCCGGCCGAGCTGCTGGCCTACGACGGGCAGGGCGAGCGCGGCGGCGCGCCGGGGACGCTGGGCGCGCTGAACCTGCCGACCGAGGTGGTCTCCAGCGAATTCCTGACGATGAGCGGATCGAAATTCTCCACGTCCCGGAAAACGGTGATCTACGTCGGTGATTTCCTCCGCGAATTCGGGCCCGACTCGCTGCGGTATTTCATCGCGGCGGCCGGCCCGGAGAACCAGGATGCCGACTTCACCTGGGAGGAGTTCGTGCGGCGCACCAACTTCGAGCTGGCCAACGAGTGGGGCAACCTGGTCAACCGGTCGATCTCCATGGCGCACAAGAACTTCGGCCAGATCCCGCAGCCCGGCCCGCGCACCGACCTGGACGCCGAGCTGCTCAGGGCGTCCGAGCAGGCCTTCGCCACGGTCGGAGACCTGTTGGCCCGCAGCCGGTTCAAGGCAGCCGTCGGGCGAGGCGATGCGGGTGGCGGGGCTGGCCAACAAGTACATCTCGGAATCCGAGCCGTGGAAGCTCGGCGGCGATCCGGAGCGGCAGGCGACCGTGCTGCACACCGCGCTGCAGGTGGTCGACGACGCCAAGACCCTGCTGACGCCATTCCTGCCGCATTCCTCGCAAAAGGTGTTCGAGGCGCTCGGCGGCGCAGGGGATCTGGGCGGCGCAGCCGGAGATTCGCGAGGTCACCGACTTCGACGACGACGTCGAGGGCGTCGGGGTGCCCGGGGTGGTCGACTACCCGGTGATCACCGGCGACTACGCCGCCGAGCAGGCGTCCTGGCAGCGCACCGACATCGAGGTCGGCCGGCCGCTGATCAAGCCGACCCCGTTGTTCACCAAGCTGGACCCGGAGCTCGGCGAGACCGGCCCGTCCTGGGCCCCGATCGCCTGAGCGGCCCGAGACGACCGCACGATGACCGGCCAGCCGCACCCCGCCGTCGCCGAGCGCCCGCTGGTGCCCGCCCCGGAGCCGCTGCCGGCGCCGGTCGTCGACGCGCACACCCACCTGGACGCCTGCGGCTGCGCCGACGCCGACGATGTCGCGGCGGCGATGGCCAGGGCGGCGGCGGTCGGCGTCCGTCAGGTGGTGACGGTCGCCGACGACCTGGCCTCGGCCCGCTGGGCGGCCGCCGCCGCGACCTGGCACCCCGACCTGTACGCGGCGGTCGCGCTGCACCCGACCCGGGCCGACAAGCTCGACGAGGACGCCCGCGCCGAGCTCGAGCAGCTGGCCGCGCAGCCCAGGGTGGTGGCGATCGGCGAGACCGGGCTGGACCACTACTGGGACGCCGCGCCGCACGCCGTCCAGGCCGAGGCGTTCGCCTGGCACATCGACCTGGCCAAGCGGGTGGGCAAGCCGCTGATGATCCACGACCGGGACGCCCACGACGACGTGCTGGCCATCCTGCGCCAGCGAGGGCGCGCCCGAGAAGGTGATCTTCCACTGCTTCTCCGGCGATCTGGCGATGGCCCGCACCTGCGTCGACGCCGGCTACCACCTCTCGTTCGCCGGGCCGGTGAGTTTCCGCAACGCCCGCGACCTCGCCGAGGCCGCCCGATTCGTGCCGGACGAGTCTGCTGATGGTGGAGACCGACGCGCCGTTCCTGACGCCGCATCCGCACCGCGGGAAGCGCAACGAGCCGTACGCGCTGCCCTACACCGTGCGGGCGCTGGTCGGTCATTCGGTCACAGGACCTGCTGCAGTTGTGCGAGAGCGTGACCTTGACCACACGCAGTGTGTACGATTTGCCCGATTTGTAGGCGTACGCGCTGGGCGTCCGAGGATCGCCACCCGAACGGCCGCACGTCCTTGACCGTCTCTTTGGTTGCCAGTTCGTGCTCGCACCGTTACCCTCCCGTGATAACAGCCGGGATGGGGAAGTCCCGGATGCGACCTGGGGCAGGACTTGTCGGCGGCGCCGGTGAGATCGAAGGGTTTTCGATCTTCGACGTCGGGGACAGGCCCTGCTTTTTTGTGCCCTGACAACGATGTCCGGTCGCCACGAGCCCGGCGCGCATCCAGCACCCCTGCCCGGGCACGACGACGTTCGGACGTGACGTGACCACAACAAACGATCAGCGCGGGGCCGGCGGTTCCCTTGACGGACTCGACGACGCGCATCCCGGCCGACATCCTCGGTCGGCTGGAATCGGGCACCGATAGCAGCGCTCTACACGCACGAAACGGCTCGGGTCCTCCTGGCTGCAGATGACGCCATCGGCCGGCGACTCACGCGCCGGTCCGCGATCCCGAAGCGGCCACCGACGACGTGAACGACGGCCCGCCCGCCCCGCCGAAGCCGGTCTGGCACGGCTGGCGCAAGCCGGTCCTGATCGGGGCGGCCGCCCTGGTCTGCGTCCTGGCCGCGGCCGGCGGCACCGTCGCGGCCATGAACAAGACCGTCACCATCTCGGTCGACGGCGTCAGCCAGCAGGTCAGCACGCTGTCCGGGTCGGTGGACGGCGCGCTGGACGCCGCCGGCCTCACGGTCGGCCGAGCACGACACGCTCGCCCCGGCGGCTGATTCGGAGATCACCGACGGCTCGCAGATCGTGCTGGAGCGCGGCCGGCTGCTCACCCTGACGATCGACGGCCAGACCAGGCAGGTCTGGACCACGGCGACGACCGTCGAAGAGGCGCTGGCCGAGCTCGGTCAGGATCCGGCGGCGTTCAAGCTGTCCGCCAACCGGACCCGGGATATCCCGCTCGACGGGATCACGGTGACCGCGGACACCCTGCATGCCGTCACCGTGACCGATGACGGTACGGCCACGCCGCTGACCAGCGCCGCCAAGACGGTCGGCGATCTGCTGACCGAGGCCGGCATCGTCGTCGGCGCCGACCAGCGGGTCTCGCCGGCGCTGACCACCGCGCTGACCGAGGGTGCGACGGTCACGATCGTCACCCTGCCGACGGTCACCCTGACGGACGGTGCCGATCCGGCGACCAGTCATCGGTCACCGAGGCGGCGACGGTCGGCGACGTGCTGGCGGCGGCCGGGGTCACCCTGGGCGCGGACGACACCGTCAGCCCGCCCGTGGACACCGCGGTGACCGACGGGCTGCAGATCGCCGTCACCCGGATCTCCTACGTGACCACGACCGAGAACCAGCCGATCGACGCAGCCGGCCGATCAGACCCAGAACGACAGTTCGATGGCGGCCGGCACCACGACCGTCGTGCAGCAGGGCCAGCCGGGCGTCGTCGAGGTGACCTACCGGACGACCGTGACGAACGGCCAGAACGGCGAGCGCCAGGAGGTCTCCCGCAAGACGATCACCGAAGCCACCCCGACGATCACCAAGGTCGGCACCAAGAAGGCGGCTGCGGCGGCCCAGCCTGCGCCCGCGGCGGCCGCGGCGGCCCCGGCCGCGCAGCAGTCCGCCGCAGCCCGATCCGGCTCCGGCACCCGCACCGGCGGCGCCCGCCGCCAGCAACTCCAGCGGGTGGAGCGTCAACTGGGACGCCATCGCCAAGTGCGAGTCGAGCAACAACTGGTCGATCAACACCGGCAACGGCTACTACGGCGGCCTGCAGTTCGACATCGGGACCTGGCTGAGCAACGGCGGCGGCGCGTACGCGCCGCGCGCCGACCTGGCCACCAAGGACCAGCAGATCGCCATTGCCGAGAAGGTCTACGCGGCCCGCGGGCTGTCAGCCCTGGGCCTGCGGTTACGCGGCCGGCTGAGCCGGCTCGAGTAACGGCTGGCTCGCGTCGGCCGTCAGCACTGCAAGGAAAGGCCCCGATCCGGATTGCCGGGTCGGGGCCTTTGCATGTGCTGCCGGCACCATTGCCGGAGCCCGTTCGGCGCCAGCCGTCCGATAACGATCCGGTGACGGTCGATGCCCGGTTCACCAAGGACGGGCAGTGTGCGCCAGGCCACACATTCGATCGCTGGCAATAGCGATATGTGTGTGATGGCGCCACATTTAGCCGAGCAATAATGACGCTCCGGTGTGGCACGCGCCACGTTTCGGAAACGCAGTGCGTTGTCAGCTACGCCACAATTTCCGCACAGGGGGTGTCAAAACGTTGCACATCCTTTATCGTTTCGTGATAGCAGCTGGGATGGGAACTCCTCCAGCGCGTCGCATCAGGTCGTAGGGCAAAAGTTTTGCGGAACCTTTACCAATGAATGACAGTCCGCATTGGCCCCATCACACTACCTGCGTTGTATCCAGGCAAAGACCTGATGCACAACGGCGCGCTTGAGCCCTGCCCGGACACACCGAAAATTTGGATAAAAACCTTGGCTTCCAACGACGACCTGCACGGCTCCACCGACATCCTGGAGCCGATCGACGCCGCCGGCGACGACCTCGACAGCAATGACGCCCTTGAACCAACGACCCGTTCGGCGAAGACCGGCCGCAACCTGCGCAAGCCGGTGCTGGTCGGCGTCGCGGCCCTGGTCATCGCCCTGGTGGCCGGCGGCGGCATCGTCGTCGCGGCGCACAAGAACGTGACCCTGACCGTTGACGGACAGCAGCAGGACGTGGGCACGCTCGCCGGTTCCGTCGAGGGCGCGCTCGATTCCGCCGGGCTGACCATCAACGAGCACGACACCGTTGCCCCCGCGGTCGACACCGCCATCTCCGATGGTTCGCAGATCGTGGTCGAGCGCGGCCGGCTGCTGACGCTGACCATCGACGGCCAGACCAAGCAGGTCTGGACCACCGCGACCACCGTCGAGGAGGCGCTGGCCGAGCTCGGCCAGAACCCGGCGGCCTACAAGCTGTCGGCCGACCGGTCCCGCGAGATCCCGGTCGACGGGCCTCGCCGTCTCCGCCGACACGCTCTACAACGCAAGTGTTTCCGACGGCGGCGCCGCCGCGTCCGCGGTGCAGACGACCGCCAAGACGGTCGGCGCGCTGCTCACCGAGCAGGGCGTTGTGCTCGGCGCCGAGGACACCGTGACCCCCGCGGTCGACACCGCGCTGAGCGACGGCCTGGCCATCCAGGTCACCCGCATCGCCACCACATCGGTGACCGAAGAGGTCGAGGTCCCGCAGCCGGCCGACCAGCAGGTCGAGGACGACTCGATGGACGCCGGAACCAGCACCGTGACCCAGCAGGGCGCGCCCGGCAAGGACTCGGTCACCTACCAGGTCGTCACCACCAACGGTCAGCAGACCGCCAAGAACGAGGTCAGCCGGACGCCGATCACCGCCGCCCAGCCGACCATCATCACCGTCGGCACCAAGAAGGCAGTGGTCGCCCGCTCGAGCAGCTCCAGCAGCAGTGGCTCGTCGTCCTCGTCGAGCAACTCGGACTCCAGTTCGTCCGGCTCCAGTTCCGCGCCGGCCTCCTCCGGTTCCAGCGGGATCAACTGGGACGGCATCGCCAATTGCGAGTCGACCAACAACTGGTCGATCAACACCGGCAATGGTTACTACGGCGGCCTGCAATTCGATATCGGAACCTGGTTGTCCAATGGTGGCGGGCAGTACGCGCCGCGCGCCGATCTGGCCACCCGGGAACAGCAGATTGCCGTCGCCGAAAACACCGCCGCTTCTCGTGGCACCTCGCCGTGGGCCTGTGGCGGCGCCGGCTGATCCAGCCGTGTACCAGCAGGTGAAATGAGACAGTTACATACCGCCGGAAGCCCCGATCCGTATTCACGGATCGGGGTTCTCGGTGTTTGTGCGGCGTTATGTCCGAATGTGACGCAGCTGGCCCGCGAAATGTGAGCCAGAACATGCTTGATAGTACCACGCATGGTGGTTGCCAAACGTTAGCCGCGCCGTTACTGTTCTGTGATAGAAGCCGGGATGGGAACGACGCCCCCGGGTTGACGCAGGGCAGGCAATCGAGCAGAAGATCGCAATCCGCTGATTCGGATTCGCGTCTCGAAAGTGGCCTTCCCGATGTGAAACGGCAGCAGCCACTCACGCATCGTGCGGCCACCCTTCCCCCTGCCCGGGAGCAACTAGCCCATTCGGATGTGACGTGAACGAGAGCGCCGACAACGTTGGCGGGCCTACCCCGCCCGAGACTGATAGCCCCGAGACAGATCGCACTGCCCCCTCCAGCAGCACCGTTTCCAGCAGCACCGTTTCCAGCAGTGCCGCCGCGACGGCCCCCAGGCGGGGCCTGCGCCGCAAGGTCATGCTGGTCGCCGCCGCCGGCACCATCGGCCTGCTCGCCATCGGCGGTGGCACCGCCGCCGCGATGGCCAAGCACGTGACCATCACCGTCGACGGTGAGCAGCGGCAGGTCACCACCCTCGCCGGATCCGTGCAGGGCGCGCTGTCCTCCGCCGGGCTGCAGACCGGCGCGCACGACGTGCTGGCCCCGGCCGCCGACACTCAGATCGCCGACGGCGCGCAGATCGCGCTCGAGCGGGCCCGGCTGCTCACCCTGACGATCAACGGCCAGCAGCGGGACGTCTGGACCACCGCCGACACCGTCGACGAGGCCCTGCGGCAGCTCGGCCAGGACCCGAACACGCTGCAGCTGTCGGCCGACCGCTCCCGGGAGATCCCGCTGACCGGCCTGACCGTCACCGCCAACGACCTGCACACCGTGTCGCTGTCCGACGACGGCGCCGCGGCTGCCTCCGTGCAGACCGGTGCGCTGACCGTCGCGCGACCTGCTGGCCGCACAGAACATCACCCTGGCCGCGACCGACACCGTCACCCCGGACGTCAGCACCGCGGTCACCGACGGCCTGCAGGTCACCGTCACCCGGATCGCGGTGACCACGACCACCGAAACGGTGGACGTGCCGCCGACCGACCAGCAGATCGACGATCCCGCCCTCGACAAGGGCACCACCGTCGTCGCGGTCGCCGGAACCCCCGGCAAGCAGGACGTCGTCACCCAGGTCACCACCACCAACGGCGTCGAAACCGGGCGTCAAGAGGTGTCCAGGACGACCGTCACCGAGGCGACGCCGAACCAGGTGCACGTCGGTTCCAAGTCCACCCTGGACGTGCAGGGCAGCCGGGTCTTCTTCCACGACACCGAGTTCGGCGTCAACTGGGACGGCCTGGCCTACTGCGAGTCCACCAACAACCCGCACGCGGTGAACAACCCCTCCGGCTACCTGTCCACCTACGGGCTCTTCCAGTTCGACCTGCCGACCTGGGCGACCGTCGGCGGCAGCGGCAACCCGCTGGATGCCTCGCCCGAAGAGCAGCTGATGCGCGCCAAGCTGCTGTACCAGTCCGCGGCCTGGAGCCGTGGCTGTGTGGCTACGCGGCCTCCGGTCCGCCGGCTGGCTGATACACCCGACCATGACCATCGAAAGGCCCCGACCACCCGGTCGGGGCCTTTCTGCGTTCCGCGGCCGTTCGGCGCGTCGTCGGGCGCCGCCCGAACATGTGAGGATGGTCGGTGTGACCGATCGTCAGCCGGTGAGCCTGCTCGGTGCCGCCGAGATCCGTCGGCTCGCCGACGAACTCGACCTACGCCCGACCAAGTCGCTGGGTCAGAACTTCGTGCACGACGGCAACACGGTGCGGCGGATCGTGGCGTCGGCGGATCTGCGCTCCACCGATCACGTGCTGGAGATCGGGCCCGGCCTCGGATCGCTCACCCTCGGCCTGCTGGACGCGGCCGCCGCGGTGACCGCGGTGGAGATCGATCCGCGGCTCGCCGGGCTGCTCCCCAGGACGGTGGCCGCGCACGCCCCGCACCGGTCGGCGGCCCTACAGGTCATCACCGCCGACGCGCTGGACATCACCGGCGACCGGCTCGTGCTGGGCAACCCGGAACTCGCCGCGCCACC
Source organism: uncultured Actinomycetota bacterium (assembly GCA_963695045.1). Lineage (GTDB taxonomy): Bacteria > Actinomycetota > Actinomycetes > Mycobacteriales > Nakamurellaceae > Nakamurella. The sequence continues at coordinate 47,623 of CAVOFW010000006.1, read as the reverse complement.
GGACCCGACCGCGCTGGTCGCGAACCTGCCCTACAACGTGGCCGTGCCCGTGCTGCTGCACCTGCTCGCCGAGGTGCCGACGCTGCGGCAGGTGCTGGTGATGGTGCAGTCCGAGGTCGCGGATCGGTTGGTCGCCGGTCCCGGTTCGAAGACCTACGGCTCGCCGAGCGTCAAGACGGCCTGGTACGGCGCGGCTCATCGCGCCGGGTCGATCAGCAGGTCGGTGTTCTGGCCCGTCCCGGGCGTCGATTCCGCCCTGGTGGCCTTCACCCGGCGCGAGCATCCGCGGACCGACGACCGGGCGGCGGTCTTCGCGGTGATCGACGCTGCCTTCGCGCAGCGCCGCAAGACCCTGCGCTCCGCGCTGGCCGGGTGGGCCGGCTCGGCCGGCTACGCCGAGACGGTGCTGACCAGGGCGCGGGTGGATCCGTCGGCCCGCGGTGAGGTGCTGGGCGTTGACGAGTTCGCCCGGATTGCGGCCTGCCTCGAGGCGATCGACGCGGTCGAGCCGGAATGACGGCGCAGTCACCGCTGCCCGCGCCGAGCGCCGCCGTCCGGGTCAGGGCGCCGGCGAAGATCAACCTGCATCTCGCGGTCGGCGACGTCCGGGCCGACGGCTACCACGACCTGGTGACCGTCTTCCACGCGGTCGACCTCGCCGACGAGTTGGTCATCACGTCCGCGGAGCGCCATTCGGTGCGCACCGTCGCCCGCGGACGGCGTGCCCGTCGGTGCCAAGAACCTGGCCGGGGTTGCCGCCCGGTTGCTGGCCAAGCGCAGCGGCGGCCGGCGGACCGGTGGCCATCGAGATCAGCAAACAGATCCCGGTGGCCGGCGGCATGGCCGGCGGCAGCGCGGACGCCGCGGCCGCGCTGGTCGGGTGCGCCGCGCTGTGGGGGCTGGACATCGGCCGGGCCGAGTTGGCGCAGATCGGCGCGGAGATCGGTGCCGACGTGCCGTTCGCGATGACCGGCGGCACCGCCGTCGGGACCGGCCGCGGCGACCGGCTGTCGCCGGTACTGGCGCGCACCCCGCTGCACTGGGTGTTGGCGCTGGCCGAGACAGGGCCTGTCGACCCCGGCGGTGTTCGCCGAGCTGGACCGGTTGCGGGCCGATTCCAACCCGCCGCGGGTCGGTGCGGTGCACGACATCCTGGCCGCGCTGGCCAGCGGTGACCCGGCCGCGGTCGGCGCCGCGCTCGGCAACGACCTGCAGGCGGCCGCCATCTCGCTGCAGCCGGGGCTGCGCCGGACGCTGCGGGCGGGACTCGCGGCCGGTGCGCTGGCCGGCGTCGTCTCCGGATCGGGGCCGACCGTCGCGCTGCTCTGTGCCGATGCCGAGTCCGCCGGCGCCGTCGCCGCCGAACTGGCCGGCTCGGGGACCTGCCGGACGGTGCGGATCGCGTCCGGTCCGGCGCCCGGCGCCCGGGTGGTCGGCACCACCCGAGGAGCTCCGCACGCAGCGCCACTGCCGGGGCGCAGCTGATGGCGAACCTCGTCAACATCGAGGCCGCGAGCGTCACGCACGGCGTCCGGACGATCCTGGATCGGGTGTCCCTCGGCGTGCAGACCGGCGACCGGATCGGCGTCCTCGGCCTGAACGGCTCCGGCAAGACGACGCTGCTCCGCCTGCTGGCCGGGCTGGACGCGCCCGACACCGGCCGGGTGTCCAGCCAGCGGGGCACCTCGGTGGCGTTCGTCTCGCAGAATTCCGACCTGCCGCCGGAGGAGACCGTCCGGCAGGCGGTCCTGCACTCCTTCGGCGACGCCGAGCACGCCTGGGCCGGGGACAGCGCCGTCCGGGGCGTGCTGGCCGGGCTGGGGCTGCGCAACATCGGGCTGGACTCCCTCGTCGGCAGCCTGTCCGGTGGCGAACAGCGCCGGGTGTCGCTCGGCGCCGCGCTGGTCACCGACGCCGATCTGCTGCTGCTCGACGAGCCGACCAACCACCTCGACATCGAGGCGGTGGCCTGGCTGGCCGACTACCTGCGCGCCCGGCCCGGCGCCGTGGTCGCCGTCACGCACGATCGCTGGTTCCTCGACGCGATGGCCACCTCCACCTGGGAGGTGGTCGACGCCGCGGTGCTCGGCCGTGAGGGTGGTTACTCGGACTGGGTTTTCGCCCGCGCGGAACGGCTGCGCCTGGACCAGGCGGCCGAGGAACGGCGAAAGAACCTGGCCCGCAAGGAGTTGGCCTGGCTGCGGCGCGGCCCGCCGGCCCGCACGTCGAAGCCGCGCTACCGGATCGAGGCGGCCGAGGCGATCATCGCCGGTGAGCCGGAGCCGCGAAACTCGGTGGAGCTGCACGCCTTCGCCCGTCGCCGGCTCGGCAAGGACGTGCTGGAACTGAAGGATGTGACCGCCGCGGTGACGGCCGTCGACGGCACGCGAGCGGACCCTGCTGGACCACGTCACCTGGCTGGTCGGTCCCGGCGACCGGATCGGCGTGGTGGGCATCAACGGCTCCGGTAAGTCGACCCTGCTGCGCATCCTGGTGGGCGACCGGCCACCGGCCGGCGGGCGGGTGAAGATCGGCTCCACCGTTCGGCTCGGCTACCTCTCGCAGGAGGTCGCCGAACTGCCCGGCGAGCTGCGGCTGCTGGAGGCGGTGACGCAGATCGCCGGGGTCGTCGAACTCGGCGGCAAGCAGCTGACCGCGGGTCAGCTGGCCGAGCGGTTCGGCTTCACCAAGACCCACCAGTGGACCAGGGTGGCCGAGCTGTCCGGCGGTGAGCGCCGCCGGCTGCAGCTGCTGCGGATCCTGATGGCCGAACCCAACGTGCTGGTGCTGGACGAACCGACCAACGACCTGGACACCGACACGCTGGCCGCGCTGGAGGATCTGCTGGATTCCTGGCCGGGCACGTTGCTGGTGGTCAGCCACGACCGCTACCTGATCGAGCGGGTGGCCGACAGCGTGGTCGCGCTGCTGGGTGACGGCAAGATCACCCACCTGCCGGGTGGGGTCGACGAGTACCTCCGTCGCCGCGTCGACGAGCAGGCCGCGGCCGCGGTCCCGGCTCGTCCGACCATCGCGGCGCCGTCCGGCCCTCCGGCCGGGCTGGACCCGACCCAGCAGCGGGCGCTGCGCAAGGATCTGCAGCGGCTGGAACGACGGCTGGAATCGTTGCAGCGCAAGGAACTCGTGATGCACGAGCAGCTGACCGGTGCGGGCGCCGACTACGCGGCGGCAGCCGAGATGTCCGCCGACGCTGCGGGCCTTGCACGCCGAGGTGGCCGATGTCGAGGCGGAATGGCTCAGCGCCGCCGAGGATCTGGAGAACGGCTGACCTGAGCCCGAGCCCGACCAGCAGGGCGCGGACGGTTCAGAGCAGGCTGTGCACCCGGACGGTGGTACCGGACGCGTTCGACCGCACCTGAACGAGGTCGCAGAGTTCGTTCGCCAGCCGGATCCCCCGCTCCCGGCTCTGTGGCCGCAGCGACGACGCCCGCCCGATCAGCGGATCGTCGACCAGGCCCCGGTCGTCGACCTCGCAGACCATGGCGTCGTTGTCTCGCCACAGCCGGATCTGCACGCCGCCCGTGTCCCGCCATCCCGCCGTCGCGAGCTCGTCGATGGCGGACACGAGCTTCGCGGACCGCTGCGCAGGAATTCCGGCACCGGCCGCGAACCGTTGTATCCGGGCGGCCGCTTCGCCGTGCCGATCGTCGTCGAAGGGCACCGCGGTAGTCGGCACGGCCGGCTCCGGCAGGACAGCCGCGAACAATGACCTGGCATGCGCGGCGCCCCCGTAATGGCGGTTGTCGGCGTCGGCCTCGGCCTCGACGACGAACGGGTGGCTGCGCAACGCCTCCACGATCAGTGCGTCGTCGCAGGCTCTCGATGTCGTACGGGCACAGCAGCCACAGCCGGGTCTGCTCACTCACCGCCAGGTTCAGCAGCGCTTCGTGCAATTGGCATTCGACGATCTCGGCATCGCTGCGGCCGGCCCAGATCGGTTCGCCGACTCCTCGAATGGGCCGCCCGTTCGCGGCCGCGGCGAACTCACGCCAGGCCGGGATGATCAGCGCCGGATTTCGGCCGAGCTCGGCCATGTCGGCGAACACGACCAGGTGGGCGTCATCGCCCAGCGCGTCCCGCACGGCCTGCAAACGGGGCTCGGCCACGGCCACCATGACCTGCTGGCCGCGCTCCAGGCCGTCCTGGATGAACGGCACGATGGCAACCAGGAACTCGTCGATGCCCCGATACAGCTGGCACTCGTGCCGATAGCTGTCGTGCGCCTCCGGTGCGCTGTGGACGCTCGAATCCCGCCAATGGCGAACCTTCGAGCCGCTGCTGCGACCAACCGGAATGGTCAACACCCCGGCCGGCGGACACCCTCCGGCATCACGCTGATCACTTCCGGGATGCTCGTGCACCGCCGCCGTCCGACACCGGCCGGCCTGAGGTTGCTCCCGTTGGCGGGTCGGTGGGTCGCCGCCCGCCCCCACCAACCGCAGATGCCCACGGGGCCGTACATCGGCCAGCGTGCGGGTGGTGGCCACCACGAGTTCGACAAGTGCCAGGGGCGGCTTGACCAATCCATGGTCGACCGCGACGTGGGTGATGACCTGGTCGAGCACGCTCTGATCACTGGCTCCGGTGACGACGTGGTCGCACCCGGGGATGATGTCGCGACAGACAAACCTCTTCACAGCTCCCCCTGTCTGCCGTTGCCAATCCCGTTTTCATGGCTCCGCGACGCAGCTACCACGGACGGCACGTCCAGTCTGCCCGAAAACTATGCAAATCTGACCGTCAGTGCTTTGTTCAACTATCTGATTAATCCAGGGGCTCTTTTGGGCGTTCGCGCTGGACGGCTCCGTGAGCAAGGCGCCGGCGTCAACGAACCAGAAACGGCATCATTTCGGCCGAGAATCCGCGCGGATCGCTGGCGTGCCCGCGCTTGGAACCGGCGAGGTCGACACGGCGCGCGTCGGGGATGGCGGCCGCCAGCAGGTCGAGAATTGCCCGATCGCCCGCCTCGGTGGCGCCGCTGCCGATGACGAGCGTCGGCGCGGAGATCTGCGACAGGGACTCCCACCACATCGGGTCGGCCTGGGCGAGCTGCTCGAGCACCGCCTTCGCGCGCGCAAAACCGAGCATGTTCTGCTTGATCCGGCCGCGCCGCAGCGTCGTCACCGCCCCGCCGATGGCCATGCCGGGCGCCATCCGGCTGCTGACCGGAGGCCCCGATCGGGGCGGCAGCGACGGATTCTCCAGCACCAGCCGGCGGATCAGCTGTGGGTCCTTGGCGGCCAGGCTGGCAGCCAGATAGCCGCCGAATCCACAGCCGACCAGGTCGATCGGCTCGCTGCCGAGGTGCTCGACCAACCGTTGCAGATGGTCGACGAAGGCCGACAGGTCCGACCCGCGAACAGGATCGCAGTGGCCGGTGCCGGGCAGGTCGACCGCGACGATCTGCCGTCCGTGCTCACAGACGTCGCCGGTCAGGCATTCCCAGCTGGCCGCCGACGATCCCAGGTCGGGCAGCATGAGCACCGGGTCTCCGGTGCCGTTGGAGTAGATCCGCACGTCGCGGTCGTCGATGACGAGGTCATAGATCGCGCTGAAGGCCATCCGGGCATCGTCTCACTGGTCCACCTGTTGGGCGTCGTCCGGCCGGGCGGCGGACCGGTCGATGTCCAGCCGGCTCGGGGCGGACCCGCCCGCTCCCGCCCTGGTGGTGGCGAGCGCTCCGGCGGTGCACGCCCGGATCAGCGCCGTGGCGGGGGCGACCCCCTCGGCCCAGGCCACGGCGAAGGCTCCGGTGAAGGCATCGCCGGCGCCGGTGGTATCGATCGGATCTACCCGCGGTGGGCGGGCGGTGGCGAGCTCTCCCGCCGGTCCGCGGTAGCTGGCGCCGGCGGATCCGAGCGTGGTGACCACGTGTGGGACGGCAGCCAACGTCGCTGGTCCGATGGCCTGCGCCTCACCGTCGTTCAGCACCAGGATCGTGACGGCGGACAGCAACGCGGCGGGCAACGGCCTGGCAGGTGAGGGGTTCAGCAACACCGGTACGCCGGCAGTTGCGGCTGCCTGCGCGCCGGCAATGACGGCCTGGATCGGGATCTCCAACTGCAGAATCAGCATCGCCGACGCCTGAATGGCCCTGACCTCGGCGTCGGTCAACTCGGTGAGCAGATCGCCCGCGCCCGGAGCCACCACGATGGTGTTCTCGGCGTCCTCGTCGACGGTGATGACGGCGATGCCGCTCGGTCCGTCGACGGTGCGCAGCAGTTCGATGGTGACGTCCTGGTCTCGCAGGGCGGCCTGGAGCTCGGTGCCGAAGGCGTCGGTGCCGACCGCGCCGATCATCGTGACGTCGGCCCCGGCACGGGCCGCGGCGATGGCCTGATTCGCGCCCTTGCCACCCTGTGCGGTGGCGAAACTGGTGCCGAGCACCGTCTCACCCGGCGCCGGCAGGCGAGCGGTGCGCACCGCCAGGTCCATGTTGATGCTGCCGAGCACCGTGAGTCGCGGTCGGGGTTGCACCGGCCGACCATAGCTGTGCAATACCGTGTCGGTGATGAGCACGGAGCCGGGAGTCGACCAGTGAGCACGTTCACCGATGCCCTGCGCAGCGCCGCGAAGGGCGACGCCGGGATGACGACCGGCGAGCCGCACGAACCGGTCCGGACGAGCTGGGCGCAGGTGCACGCCGCGGCGTGCGCCGGTGCGCGGGTGCTGGCCGCGAACGGAGTGCGGCCGGGTGACGCGGTGGCCGTGCTGGCCGCCAAGCCGTTCGAGGTCGCGCCGGTGGCGCAGGCCGCCTGGCTCGCCGGGGCGTCGGTGACCATGCTGCATCAGCCGACCGCCCGGACGAATCTGGCCACCTACGGCGCGGAGACGGCCGCGGTGCTGTCGCTGATCGGCGCCAGGGCGGTCGTGCTCGGCGATCCGTTCACCGAGTTCATCGAGATGCTCGACGGCTCCGGCGTCCGGGCCTTCACGGTCGAGCAGCTGGTCGGCGAGCCGGGTGGGGAGGCGCCGGAGGTGCAGATCGACGAGGACGGGCCCGCGTTGCTGCAGCTCACCTCGGGATCGACCGCGACCCCGAAGGCGGTGCAGATCACCCACCGCAACCTCTGGGCCAACATCGAGTCGATGTGCGACAGCGCCAGCATCCATCCCGGCGAGGTGATGGTCTCCTGGCTGCCGCTGTTCCACGACATGGGCATGGTCGGTTTCCTGACCCAGCCGATGTGCCAGGGCATCGAACTGGTGACGGTGACCCCGTCGGACTTTCTGTCCTCGCCGCTGCTGTGGCCGACGCTGATCAGCAAGTACTCCGGGACCATCACGGCCGCACCGAACTTCGCCTACGCGCTGACCGCCAAGGTGCTGGCCCGGGCGGGGAATCGTGATCTGGACCTCGACCTGTCGAGCATGCGGTTCGCGCTGAACGGCGCCGAACCCATCGACGTGGGCGCGGTCCGGGCCTTCCTCGACGCCGGGCGCCCGGTTCGGGCTGCCGGCGACCGCGGTGGTCTGCGCCTACGGGATGGCGGAGGCGACCCTGGCGGTGTCCTTCCATCGGTGGGGCACCCCGCTGAAGGTGGACACCGTGCTGGCCGTCGAACTCGAGCACGAGCAGCGGGCGGTGCCGGCCGCGGGAAGTTCTGGCTGCCGCCGGTCCGGGAATTTCCGGTGCTGGGCCCGCCGCTGCACGGCATCGAGGTCGTCGCGGTCGGCGAGGGCGGCGAGCATCTGCCGGATCGAGCGGTCGGCGTGCTGCACCTGCGCGGCGAATGCGTGACCGACCGGTACCTGACGGTGGACGGTCCGCGGCCGACCAAGGGCGCCGACGGCTGGCTGGACACCGGCGACCTCGGCTACCTGGTCGACGGCGAGGTGGTGGTCTGCGGCCGGGTGAAGGACGTGATCATCATGGGCGGCCGCAACATCTACCCGACCGATCGTGGAACGAATCGCGGAGAGCGTCGACGGCGTTCGGGCCGGCAACGCCGTTGCGGTCCGCTGGAGCGACGTCCGGCGGGCGCGAATCGTTCGCGCTGGCCGTCGAGTCGCGGCAGGCCGGCGACGACGCCGAGGTCGAGCGGATCGCCACCGAGGTGCGGTCCGCGGTGACCGCCGCCGATCGGGGTGCGACCCGCGGTGGTCAAGGTGCTTCCGGTCGGCAGCCTGCCCAAGACCCCGTCGGGCAAGCTGAAGCGATCGGCTGCCGCGGCGCTGATCGGCTGACCCCGGGCGTCGCCTGCCCGCGAGGCCGGGAGTCAGGCGCCGTGCAGCCGGTTCTGGGTGGCCTCGAGGCCGTACTCGATCAGCAGCTCGACGGCGTCCGCGGCGTGCTCCAGGTCGACCTCGAGTTCCTTGCGCTCGGCCGCGGAGAAATCGCGCAACACGAAGTCGGCGGCATCCATCCGCCCCGGCGGCCGGCCGATTCCGAACCGAACCCGCAGGTAGTCCTTGGTGCCGAGGGCCGCCGAGATCGACCGCAGACCGTTGTGGCCGCCCTCGCCGCCGCCGGACTTCACCCGGATGGTGGCCGGCGGCAGGTCGAGTTCGTCGTGCACGGCGATGATGTGGTCCGGGTCGATGCTGAAGAACCGGGCCAGCGCCGCCGTCGCCGCGCCCGACAGGTTCATGTAGGAGCGCGGTTTCGCCAGCACCACCCGTGCATCGGCGTAGCGGGATTCGACGATGTCGGCACCGGCCTTGTGGCTCTTGAAGGAGCCGTTCACCCGGCCGCGCCAGCACATCGACCACCATGGCGCCGGCGTTGTGCCGATTGCCGGCGTACTGCTTGCCGGGGTTGCCCAGACCGACGACGAGGAACGTCTCGGCCGTCACGATCAGCCTTCGGTGTCAGACTTCTCGTCGCGGACGACGCCGGCCTCGGCCTCGGCCTCTTCGGTCTCCGCCTCGACCTCTTCGGCCGTCGGCGCGAGCTGCACGGCGACGACCAGCGCCTCCGGATCGGTGACCAGGGTGGCGCCCATCGGGCAGCGTGACGTCGCCGGCGAGGAACTGGGTGCCGGCCTCGGCGCCCTCGATGTCGACGGTCAGGCTCTCCGGGATGCTCATCGCCTCGACCTCGACGGACAGGGTGTTGGCGTCGGTGAGGACCAGGGTGCCGGAGGCGGCCTCGCCGGTGATGACGACCGGGATGTCGACGGTGACCTTCTCGCCGCGCCGGATCAGCAGCAGGTCGACGTGCTCGACGTAGTCGCGCAGCGGATGACGGACGACCGACTTGGGCAGCGCCAGCTCGTCCCCGTCGGGGAACTGCAGGGTCAGCACCGTGTTGGCGCCGCCCTTGAGCGCGTGCGAGAAGTCGCGGGCCGGCAGCGACAGGTGCCGTGGGTCCGTGCCGTGGCCGTACAGGACGGCGGGAATCTTGCCGGCGCGGCGGGTTCGCCGGGCACCACCCTTGCCGAACTCGGTGCGGATCTCGGCAAGCAATCGAACCTCAGACACTGCGGACTCCTCGAAAGCGGCGATCGATGAACTGTTCATCGATCGCGGTGTTCACAACTGGGCGGTGGATGGTGTGGACCCGGCTCACGACACGGAGGCACAAACGCACCCACCGCGCCGATCACGGCAGACCCTGCCGACCGGAGTCAGCGCGGGTCGCCCTCGCCGAGGCAACCACGCCATCTTACGCGCCGGGGCGGTGCCGCCCAAACCGCGTGCCGGCCGCGGCCATCGCGGTCCCGCACCGACGGCGAGCGCTCTCGCGCGACGCGCACGGTCTCAGGCGCCATTCGTCGAGGTCGTGCGGCCGATCAGCCGCTAGACCCCTTGGTCCGCCGACGGTTCGGCCAGCCAGGCCAGCACCTCGTCGGTGTGCTGCCCGAGCAGCGGGGGAGCGGTGTGCTGGCGGTGCCACTCCGCGCCCGACGGCTCGAAGAACCGCAACGGCGGGCCGGGCAACTGGATCTCGCCGAGCACGGGATGCTCGACGTCGATGAGCAGGCCCTGCGAGCGGGTCTGATCCCAGTCGTAGACCTGCTGCAGATTCTTCACCTCGCCGCTGGGCACACCGATCTGGGCCAACTTCGCGAGCAACTCGGCCGTCTTGTACTCGGCGAAGGCCTTCTCCACCGCGGCTCGAACCACCGGCCCGTTCCGCACCCGGTTCGGGATTGGTGGAGAACTCCGGCCCGTCCACCGGGATGTCGAACGCGGGCGCGAACTTCGCCCACAGTCCCTCCGATCCCACCGCGATCTGCACGATTCCGTCCGAGCTGTGGAACAGCCCATAGGGACAGATCGACGGGTGATGCGGGCCCTCGGCCTTGGGCACCTCGCCGGCCACCGTCCATCGGGTGCCCTGATAGGCATGCACGCCGACCACGCTGGCCAGCAGCGACGTCCGGACCAGGCCGCCCAGCCCGGTCCGGCTCCGTTCGTGCAGCTTCGCGACAACCCCGTAGGCGCCGTACATCCCGGCCAGCAGGTCGGAGATCGGCACGCCGACCTTGGTCGGAGTTTCCGGATCCGGACCCGTCATGGACATCAGCCCGGCCTCGCCCTGGGCGATCTGGTCGTAGCCGGCCCGGCCGCCCTCCGGCCCGTCGTGGCCGAACCCGGAGATCGACAACACCACCAGGCCGGGGTTCAACTCGGTCAACCGCTGCATGCTGAAACCCAGCCGGTCGAGAACACCGGGACGGAAATTCTCCAGCAGCACGTCACTGCGTCGCACCAGTTCGGTCAGCGCGGCCCGGCCGTCATCGCTTTTCAGGTCGAGCACCAAGGATTGCTTGTTGCGGTTGCAGGACAGGAAATACGTGGAGATGGTCTCCGCGTCGTCGGTCGGCGGGCCGACGAAAGGTGGCCCCCAGCCGCGGGTGTCGTCCCCGTTACCGGGAGTCTCCACCTTGATCACCCGGGCGCCGAGGTCGCCCAGCATCATCGCGGCGTGCGGGCCGGCCAATGCGCGGGTGAGATCGACAACGGTGATATCGGCCAACGGTCCGCCGTTCACGGTGCTCCTTTGCTCAAAGCGCTCATTGGCGTGACATCAAGCGCTTACTTGATCTTGACGTTGATCTGCTTGATCTGGGTGAACGACTCGAGCGCACCCTCGATGGAGAACTCCCGGCCGATGCCGCTGGTCTTGTATCCGCCATAGGACTGGCCGATCACCTGGCCGCCGCCCTGGTTGACCTGAATCCAGCCGGATTCGATGCGATGTGCGGTGTCCAGCGCATCGGTCAGATTGTTCGACCAGATGTAGGCGCCCAGACCGTAATGCGAATCGTTGGCCATGGCGATCACCTCGTCGCGATCCCGCCACGGAATGGCGACCAGCACCGGCCCGAAGATTTCCTCGCGGGCGATACGCCAGGTGTTGTCGACGCCGGCGAAAATGGTCGGCCCGGTATAGAAGCCATCGAGACCGTCCCCGGCGAACTCCGTGCCATCAAGCGGAACGGTCACTCCCGGTTGGGCTTTGCCGTCCGCGATGTAGCCGAGCACCGACTCGTATTGCTTCTCGTTGATGATCGATCCCATGTCGGTTTCCTCGTCGAGGGGATCACCGACCTTCAGCGCCTTCACCTTTTCGACCAGCACGGCAAGAAATGCGTCATACACATCCGCGTGCACGAAGAGCCGCGACCCGGCGGTGCACGATTGGCCCTGCCGGGTGAACCGCATGGCGGTCAGCACTCCGGCCGCGGTGGCCTCGATGTTCTCCGGGGTCGCCGCGTCCGGGAAGACGATGTTCGGGCTCTTGCCGCCCAATTCCAGGGAGACATGCGCGAGTCGCTGCCCGGCGGCCTCCGCGACATGCCGGCCGACGTCGGTGGACCCGGTGAACGAGACCTTGTCGACATCCGGGTGGACCAGCAGGGCCTCGCCGAGCACGGACCCCTTTCCGGTGACGACATTGAGCACGCCCGGCGGCAGGAACTCGGAGGCGATCTCCGCCATCTTCAGGATGGTCAGCGGCGCTTCCTGAGCGGTTTTCAGGATCAGCGTATTGCCGGCGGCCAAGGACGCCGGTGTCTTCATGCCGGCAATCATGAGTGGTGAGTTCCAGGGCAGGATCCCGGCCACCACCCCGAGCGGTTCGCGGCGGGTGTACTGGAGCTGATCGTCACCGGCGGGCAGGACGGTGCCCTTGAATTCCCCGGCGACCCCGCCGAAATACCGGAACAGGTTGACCAGGGTCTGGGATTCCGGCCTGGCCTGGGTGCGCAGCGCATTGCCGGTATCGGCGGCCGTCAACAAGGCCAATTCCTCGGCGTGGTCCTCCAGGGCGTCGGCGATCCGCAACAGCGCCTTCTGTCGATCCTTGAAATGCAGTGCCCGCCAGGCCGGGAAGGCGGCGCGCGCGGCCTTGACCGCGCGGTCGGCGTCCGCCACGCCGCCGACGGGCACTCGGGCCAGCACGGTGCCGCGGTGGCCGGGCGACAGCACGTCGCTCCAACTGCCGTCGAGGGCGGCGACCCATTCACCACCGATCAGCATCGGTTGATCGCGGACGGTGGTCTTGCTCGCCTGCGGGGGGGTCAGCGTCGTTGCCACGGAATCCTCCAGGGAAAAGGGGGGTCTTGGAATCAGATCTTTGGATCAGGATGGGCGCGAGCGGCCATGGGGTCGATGGCGTCGGCGTTGCCGGTGATGACGACGTTACCGACGTGCGCAAGACCCTGGTGCGCCGGCGGCTCAGTGGTCGACAAGTGTCACCTCGAACGAGTACTGGCTCGCCCGATAGCAATGACGACCCCATTCGACCGGCCGCCCGGAGTCGTCGTGCGCCGCCCGCTCCATGGTCAACACGGGGCTGCCACGCTTCTCGCCCAGCAACGAACACTCGTCCGGCGTGCCAGTTCTGGCGCCGATGCGCTGCTTGGCCACCCGGATGTTGACCCCCTTCGTGCGCATCAGTTGGTACATCCCCCGACTCGCCAGGTCCATCTCGCCGAGACTGATCAGGTCCTCCGGCAGAAAGTTCTCCATGATGGCCAGTGGCTCGCCATGTGCGTACCGCAAACGACGCAGGTGCAGAATCGGGCTTCCTGGCGGTATCGCGAGCATGACGCCGACCTCGTCCGAGGCCTGCATGACCTCGTTGGTCAGCACCACCGTTGTCGGGGTCTGATGGTGCGTGGTCAAGTCGTCGAACAGGCTCGTCAGTTCGACCGGGCGGGTGACCTGGCCATGCACGACCTGGGTTCCGACGCCGCGCTTGCGGACCAGCAGGCCCTTGTCCACCAGCTCCTGAATGGCTCGGCGCATGGTGGGCCGGGACAGCCCGATTTGCTCGGCGAGGCTGATTTCGTTGTCCAGTCGATCGCCGGGTGCCAGGTCGCCCTCGTTGATCGCGTGTTCGATCTGTTGGGCGACCTGGAAGTACAGCGGGACCGGACTTGATCGATCCACATCGACAAAGAGCCGTGTCATCGAGTCCTCCCGGCTCTTGTCGCGCTGGAACGACCGAGGTCGACGATGATCTCGGTCATCGATCCTCCCAGGATCAGCGTTCGGCAGGAGCCTATCAGTCGACGTCAATATGACGCTATGTCCTATCAAAGTCTTGACAGATCAGCGGCGACAGGCCAGAGTCACATCTCGTTACGGCGCCGCGGCCGTCCGCACTTGATCCGGACAGCGCCGCAGGAACAGCAGCCGCGCCCGCAGCTCGCCCGGTGAAGAGAACGGAAGGACGCTCAGTGGCCGAACATTTCGAGGTGTTGACCATGGGAAGGGTCGGTGTCGACCTCTATCCGCTGCAGGAGAACGTGGGTTTGGAGGACGTCGATACCTTCAGCAAGTCGGTGGGTGGCAGCGCCGGGAATGTGGCGATCGCCGCGGCCAAGCACGGTCGGCGGGCGGCGTTGATCTCCCGCACCGGGCCGGACGCCTTCGGCCGGTTCGTGCATCAGGCGCTGCGGGCGATGAACGTCGACGACCGTTTCATCACGGACGTGCCGGAGTTGTTGACGCCGGTGACGTTCTGCGAGATGTACCCGCCCGATCATTTCCCGTTGTTGTTCTATCGCTTGCCGATCGCGCCGGACCTGGTGATCCGTCCGGAAGAGTTGGACCTGACGGCAATCGCCGACGCCGACATCTTCTGGACGACGGTGACCGGGTTGTCTGCGGAACCGAGCCGGTCCGCGCATCACGCGGCCTGGGAAGCCAGGGCGCAAGCGGCCGTTGACGATCCTGGACCTGGATTACCGGGAGGTGTTCTGGTCCGACCCCGCGGAGGCGTCCCGCGAAGGTGCGCAAGGCGCTGCCGCATGTGACGATCGCGATCGGCAACAAGGAGGAATGCCAGATCGCGGTCGGTGAGACGGAACCCATGCGCGCCGGGAAGGCGCTGCTCGACGCGGGTGTGGAGCTGGCGATCGTGAAGCAGGGCCCGAAGGGCGTGCTCGGGATGACGAAGGACTCCGTCGTCGAGGTGCCGCCGACGCCGGTGTCGGTGATCAACGGGCTCGGTGCCGGGGACAGTTTCGGTGGCGCGGTGTGCCACGGGTTGTTGTCCGGGTGGGACCTGGAAACCATTCTCCGGTTCGGCAACGCCGCGGGTGCGATCGTCGCCACCCGCCGGGAGTGTTCCACCGCGATGCCGACGACCGACGAGGTCGAGGCACTCATCCGAAAGGTCGAACATGTCTGAGCTGGCGAACGGCGCGGTCGCCGTTGTCTGGAGTGTCGGGAGCGACGAATCGGGACCGGTACCGGGCGTTGACCGATATCCGGGTGCAGGACCCGGAGGCCATCCGGCGGGCCGCCGATGCCAGGACCAAACGCAGCCTGTCCGGTGACGACGGCCGGCTGATGATCATTGCGGCCGATCATCCGGCGCGCGGCGCCAACGGCGTCGGTGACCGGCCGCTGGCCATGGGCAACCGGATCAGCCTGCTGGAACGGCTCGAGACCGCTTTGGCCAGACCGGGTGTCGACGGCCTGTTGGCCAGCCCGGACATCCTGGAGGACCTGTTGCTGCTGGGCGCGTTGGAGAACAAGGTCGCGATCGGGTCGATGAACCGGGGTGGGTTGCAGGGCGCGGTGTTCGAGCTGGACGACCAGTTCACCGGGTACGACGCGCAGGCCTGCGCGGACATGGGCCTCAACGGCGGCAAGACGCTGACCAGGATCGCGTTGGACGACCCCGGCACGTTGAACACGATGACCGCGACCGCGAAGGCGATCAACGAGCTCGCGGACCGCAAGTTGATGGCGATGGTGGAGCCGTTCTGGTCGTCCCGGGTGGACGGGAAGGTCCGCAACGATCTGACCGCTGACGCGGTGATCAAGTCGGTCGGGATCTGCGCGGCGTTGGGCCGGACGTCGGCGTACACCTGGATGAAGCTGCCGGTGGTGCCGGAGATGGAACGGGTGATGGATTCCACCACCCTGCCCACCCTGCTGCTCGGCGGTGACCCGGACACCAGCCCGGAGGAAACCTTCGCCGTCCTGGCGGGCCGCCCTGGCGTTGCCCTCCGTCCGTGGCCTGGTCGTCGGCCGGACCCTGCTCTACCCGGCCGACGACGACGTCGCCGCCGCCGTCGACACCGCAGCCTCGATGGTGCGGTGACCGGCGTGACGGCGTCCACCACAGCACCGACAACGCGCTCTGAAAGGTTGTACGTCCCGGACGGCGCCACGGCTGCGCCTCCGTTCGACCTGGTGATCACGCCGGAGTCGGCCGGCTGGGGGTACTCCAGCCTCCGGGTGGTCACCCTCGCCGCGGGCGAATCAATCGAATTCGGCACCGAGTCCGACGAAATGATCGTGCTGCCGCTGACCGGCGATGCCGAGGTCACCATCGGTGAGACGACATTCGCGTTGGCCGGCCGGGAAAGCGTCTTCACCGCGGTGACGGACACCGCCTACCTGCCGATCAACTCCCGGGTGCGGCTAGGCAGCCCGCACGGCGGCACCATCGCGCTGCCCGGCGCCCGGGCCGACCGGGCCCTCCCGTTCCGGTTCCAGCCGGCCTCGCAGGTCGACGTCTCGCTGCGGGGCACTGGTTCACACACCCGACAGGTGAACAACTTCGGCATGGGCGCCGGGATGGAGTGCGTCAAACTGCTGGCCACCGAGGTGCTGACCCCGGCGTCCAACTGGTCGTCGTACCCACCGCACAAGCACGACGAGAACCAGGGGGCCGAGACCGAACTGGAAGAGGTCTACTACTACCGGTTCGCCTCCGCCGCCCCGGCCGGCAAGACCGCCGCCCGACAGGCCAAAGCTGTTGGCTATCAACGAGTCTACGGCACGGCCGAACGCCCCATCGAACTCCTCGAGGAGGTCACCGACGGCGACACCGTACTCATCCCGCACGGTTGGCACGGCCCATCGATCGCCTCGCCGTCGCATCACATGTACTACCTCAATGTGATGGCCGGTCCCGGCGCGGAACGCGCCTGGGGGATCAGCGACGACCCGAATCACGGCTGGGTGCGGCAGACCTGGGAAGGTCAGCCCACCGATCCGCGATTGCCGTTCTACTCGGCACCCAACCATTTGACCGATCAACTCAGCGCAACAGGAGAGCAACGGTGACCACCGCAGAGAGCCAAGGGTCAGGCGAAACCATCCGCCTGACCGTCGCCCAGGCCGTGGTGAAATTTCTCGGCCAGCAGTACTCCGAGCGAGACGGCGTGCGGCGGAAGTTCTTTGCCGGCTGCTTCGGCATCTTCGGACACGGCAACGTCGCCGGGCTCGGCCAGGCGTTGCTGCAGTCGGAACTGCTGACCCCCGGCGAGTTGCCCTATCACCAGGGCCGCAACGAGCAGGCGATGGTGCACATCGCCGTGGGGTATGCCCGGCAGCTCGACCGGTTGCAGGCGTTCGCGGTGACGGCGTCGGTCGGTCCCGGCGCCAGCAACATGCTGACCGGGGCGGCGTTGGCGACGATCAACCGGTTGCCGGTGCTGCTCCTGCCCAGCGACATCTTCGCCACCAGGGTGTCCTCGCCGGTGCTGCAGGAGCTGGAACAGCCGTACGGGTACGACATCTCGGTCAACGACGCGTTCCGTCCGGTGTCCCGGTTCTTCGACCGGGTCTGGCGGGCCGAGCAGTTGCCGGCGGCGTTGCTCGGTGCGATGCGGGTGCTGACCGACCCCGCCGAAACCGGTGCGGCGACCATCGCGCTGCCGGAGGACGTCCAGGCCGAGGCGCATGACTGGCACGTCGACCTGTTCAAGGAGCGGGTGTGGCGGATCGTCCGCCCGGTGCCCGAACCCGAGGTGCTGGACGCTGTCGCCGAGGTGATCCGTGGCGCGAGCAAACCGGTGATCATCGCCGGCGGCGGGGTCACCTACGCCGAGGCCAACGACGCGCTGAAGGTGTTCGTCGAGGCCACCGGCATCCCGATCACCGAAACCCAGGCCGGCAAGGGATCGTTGCCGTTCGACCACCCGCTGAACCTGGGTGCGGTGGGTGCCACCGGCAACCCGGCGGCGAACCTGTTCACCCGGCGGGCCGATGTCGTCATCGGGATCGGCACCAGGTACTCGGATTTCACCACCGCGTCCCGGACCATCTTCCAGAACCCCGGCGTGAAATTCATCAACATCAACGTGGCGGCCATCGACGCCGTCAAGCACGCGGGTCTGCCGGTGCAGGCCGACGCCAAACGCACCTTGGAGGCCCTGACGCCGCTGCTGGCCGGGTACTCCACCGCTGCCGGCTACCAGCAGGAGGCGCAGGCAACGGCCAAGGCCTGGGACGACGAGGTGGTCGCGTCCTTCCACTCCGGGTACGGCGAGCAGCACGGCGTGCTGGCCCAGGCCGAGGTGCTCGGCGCCGTCGACGAGGTGATGGAGGCCCGCGACGTCGTCGTCTGTGCGGCCGGGTCGCTGCCCGGCGACCTGCACGGCATGTGGCGGACCCGGGACCGCAAGGGCTACCACGTCGAGTACGGCTTCTCCTGCATGGGATATGAGATCCCCGGCGGTATCGGGATCCGGATGGCCGCGCCGGATCGGGACGTGTTCGTCACGATCGGCGACGGCTCCTACCTGATGATGCCGACCGAGTTGGTCACCGCCGTCCAGGAGGGCATCAAGATCATCGTGGTGCTGCTGCAGAACCACGGCTACGCCTCGATCGGATCGCTCGCCGAATCCCTTGGGGTGCAACGGTTCGGCACCAAGTACCGGTACCGCAACACCGAATCGGGCCGGCTCGACGGTGGGATCCTGCCGGTCGACCTGGCGGCCAACGCGGCCAGTCTCGGCGTCAAGGTGCTGAAGGCGTCCACCCTGGTGGAGCTGAAGGACGCGCTGGCCAAGGCCAAGGCCTCCGAGACCGCGGTGCTGGTGCACGTGGACACCGACCTGGAGTACCAGTCGCCTGGTGGCGACGGCTGGTGGGACGTCCCGGTCGCCGAGATCTCCGAGCTCGATTTCACCCAGCAGGCCCGCGAAACCTACGACGGGTTCAAGGCCACCCAACGTCCGCTGCTCTGACGAAGATGCCATCCGGAAGGACATCCGAATATGACAACGATCACCGATCCCGAGGCGCTGCCCAGCGCGGATTCGGCCGCGACTCCCGGCGAACTGCTGACGGTGCCGCACTGGAAGGCGGGTGCTCCGTTCGCCGGCGCCAGCACCCGCACCTCCGACGTGTACGACCCGGCCACCGGCCGGGTCACCAAGCAGCTGGCGCTGGCCTCACCGGAGGACGCCGACGCGGTGATCGCCGCGGCCGCGGCGGCGTGGCCGGCGTGGCGGGACATGTCGCTGGCCCGCCGGACGCAGGTGCTGTTCCGGTTCCGCGAGTTGCTCAACGAGCGCAAGCACGAGGCCGCCGAGATCATCACCAGCGAGCACGGCAAGGTGCTCTCCGACGCGCTCGGCGAGGTGACCCGCGGCCAGGAGGTCGTCGAGTTCGCCTGCGGCCTGGCGCATCTGCTCAAGGGCAGCCTGACCGAGAACGCCTCCACCAAGGTCGACGTGTCCTCGCTCCGGCAGCCGCTCGGCGTGGTCGGGGTGATCTCCCCGTTCAACTTCCCGGCCATGGTGCCGATGTGGTTCTTCCCGATCGCGATCGCCGCCGGCAACTGCGTGATCCTCAAGCCCAGCGAGAAGGACCCGTCGACGGCGAACTGGCTCGGCGCGTTGTGGAAGGAGGCCGGGCTGCCGGACGGGGTGTTCAACGTCCTGCACGGCGACAAGGTCGCGGTCGACGCGCTGCTGGAAGATCCACGGGTGAAGGCGATCTCGTTCGTCGGGTCCACCCCGATCGCCCGGTACGTCTACGAGACCGGCACCCGCAACGGCAAGCGCGTGCAGGCCCTCGGCGGCGCCAAGAACCACATGGTCGTGCTGCCGGACGCGGACCTCGACCTGGCGGCCGACGCCGCGGTCAACGCCGGGTTCGGCTCCGCCGGTGAGCGGTGCATGGCGATCAGCGCGCTGGTCGCGGTCGACGTCATCGCCGACGAGCTGATCGGCAAGATCTCCGACCGGATCGCCACCCTGCGCACCGGTGACGGGCGCCGCGGCTGCGACATGGGACCGCTGGTCACCGGGGTGCACCGGGACAAGGTGCAGGGCTACGTCGACGCCGGCGTCGAAGCCGGCGCCGAGTTGGTGGTCGACGGCCGGAACCCGGTCGTTGACGGTGAGCCGGGCGGGTTCTGGCTCGGCCCAACGCTTTTCGACAAGGTCACCACCGACATGTCGATCTACACCGACGAGATCTTCGGGCCGGTGCTGTCGGTCATCAGGGTCGATTCCTACGACGACGCGCTGAAGCTGGTGAACAGCAACCCGTACGGCAACGGCACCGCGATCTTCACCAACGACGGTGGGGCGGCCCGCCGGTACCAGAACGAGGTCGAGGTGGGCATGGTCGGGATCAACGTCCCGGTCCCGGTCCCGGTCGGCTACTACTCCTTCGGCGGCTGGAAGGCCTCGCTGTTCGGCGACACCCACGCCCACGGCACCGAGGGGTTCAGCTTCTACACCCGCAACAAGGTCATCACCACCCGGTGGCTCGACCCCAGCCACGGCGGCCTCAACCTGGGCTTCCCGCAGAACGAGTAGCAGGGACCGCAACGGCCCACGGCGTGCACGCGGATGACCGTCGAGCATCCGATCACGAATCGGTAAAGACGTCAGAATGTCAGTACAAAGTATTGACATCACATGTGGCGCAGGCCACTCTTAGGCGAGCCGGGTCGACCGGCTGCGAACGGAGGATTGAATGGGCGCCAATGGCGACGCCGGTCTTCTGATCGGCCGACTCCAGCCTCGCATGCTCGGGCGACTGGCACCTCCCGCCGAGTCCCGACGTGTGCCGGCCCGGCCGCCGTTGCCCGGTCGGGCTCGCCGTACTCGCACTGCGACACCGGCGACTGCCGGTCGCCAGCGACTGCAACACCTCCACATTGATCGTCTGCAGGCTCATCGTGGCCACTGTCGATATCGCTCCACCCTGTTCCTCACCTCCACTGGGACACGTTGTCCCGCAACGAAAGGACCCGAATCGATGACGATTCGCAAGAAGAGCCCTCGGGCTGACCGCGGTCGCGGTGGCCGCGGCGCTTGCGCTGACCGCCTGCAGCGTCACCGGCGGCGCGCAGCAGCCGAGTCGAGCGGCCGCGGCGGCGGCCGGCACCGGAGCACCGCCAGCGGCGGCGGCGCGGTCGCCGACACCCCGAACTTCACGATCGCGATGATCACCCACGAGACGCCGGGTGACACGTTCTGGGACAAGATCCGGGCCGGTGCCCAGGTCGCTGCCGCGAAGGACAACATCGACCTGAAGTACTCGAACGATCCGATCGGCGGCCGGGCAGGCCACCCTGATCCAGAACGCGGTCGACAGCAAGGTGGACGGCATCGCGATCACCCTGGTGACGCCGGACGCGATGACGGCTGCGGTGAAGCCGCGCACAGACGCCGGCATCCCGGTGGTCGGCTTCAACTCCGGCATCGACGCAGTACAAGGACCTCGGCGCGCTGATGTACTTCGGCTCGGACGAGAACGTCGCCGGCAAGGCGGTCGGTGAGCGGATCACCGCCGCCGGTGCCAAGCACCCGCTGTGCGTCATCCAGGCGCGAGGGCTCGGTCGCCCTGGAGGCCCGCTGCGCCGGTGTGCTGGCGAAGGCGCCGGGGACCGAGAACCTGCAGGTCAACGGCGCGGATATCGCGTCGGTGACCTCGACCATCAGCGCCAAGCTGCAGCAGGACCCGTCGATCGACTACGTCGTGACCCTGGGTGCGCCGATCGCGCTGGCCGCCGTCAGCAGTCGATCGGACAGGCCAACAGCTCGGCCAAGTTCGTCACCTTCGACCTGAACGCCGACGTGGCCAAGCAGATCAAGGACGGCAAGATCCTGTTCTCGGTCGATCAGCAGCCGTACCTGCAGGGCTACATGGCGGTCGACTCGCTGTGGTTGTACCTGACCAACAAGAACGACCTCGGTGGTGGTGCGGCCGGTGCTGACCGGGCCGTCCTTCGTCGATCAGCACGAACATCGACGACATCCTCGAGTACGCGGCCAACAACACCCGTTGATCTAACTGCCCCGGGGAGCGAGCGGAGCTCGCTCCCCGGGGCGCCACCCCAGCTAGGGAGAACGTCATGAGTCAATCTCTCAGCAAGACCCCGCCGCCGCCGACGTCGTCGGGTGCGCCGCGGCTCCGCCGCCGGCGGCGGCGTCCGTCGTTGATGACCCGGGTGCTTGGCGCGGCCGGAGATCGGCGCGTTCATCGCGGCGGTCGTGATCTACATCTTCTTCTTCATCGTGGCGCCGGCGTTCCGGTCGCCGGAGTCGTTCTCCACGATGTTGTACGCAGTCTCGCTGATCGGCATCGTCGCGGTCGGGGTCGGGTTGTTGATGATCGGTGGGGAGTTCGACCTGTCCGCCGGTGTTGCGTCGATGACCGTACGGGTTGACCGCGGCGATGCTGTGCTACCAGTTGAACTTCAACATGTGGGTCGGCGCGTTCGTGTCGCTGATCCTGGCGTTGTTCATCGGTTGGCATCAACGGGTATCTGGTGGTGCGAACGGGGATCCCGAGCTTCCTGATCACGTTGGGCACGTTCTTCATCCTGCAGGGCGCGAACCTGGGTGTGACGAAGCTGATCACCGGTTCGGTGGCCACGCAAGAACGTCTCCGACATCGACGGGTTTCGACAGCGCGAAGGCGATCTTCGCGTCGTCGTTCGACATCGGCGGGGTCACGGTCAAGATCACCGTGGTGTGGTGGATCCTGTTCGTGGTGATCGCGTCCTGGATTCTGACCCGGACCCGGATCGGTAACTGGATCTTCGCGGTCGGCGGGAACGCCGCCGTCCGCCCGGGCGGTGGGTGTGCCGGTGAACAAGGTCAAGATCGGCCTGTTCATGGGTGTCGGGTTCCTGGCCTGGTTCTACGGCATGCACCTGTTGTTCGCGTTCAACACCATCCAGGCCGGTGCAGGGTGTCGGTCAGGAGTTCATCTACATCATCGCCGCGGTGGTCGGTGGCACGCTGTTGACCGGTGGTTTCGGGTCGGCGATCGGCACCGCGATCGGTGCGTTCATCTTCGGTATGACGGTGCAGGGCATCGTGTACGCCGGTTGGGACCCGAACTGGTTCAAGGCGTTCCTGGGCGTGATGTTGCTGCTCGCGGTCGCGGTGAACCTGTACGTGAAGAAGCTCGCCACCACCCGGAAGGCATGGAGGCACCAGCATGACTGACACGTTGAGCGAACACGCGGACCCGACCCTGCACAAGGGTGAGCCGCTGATCGAGATGACCGATGTCGGCAAGACGTACGGCGCGATCCGGGCGTTGTCCGGGATCAACCTGTCGGTCGGGGCCGGTGAGGTGACCTGTGTGCTGGGTGACAACGGCGCCGGGAAGTCGACCCTGATCAAGATCATGTCCGGGTTGCACGGGCATACCGAGGGCACGCCTGAAGGTCGACGGCAAGGAGGTCCATTTCGGCTCTCCCCGCGAGTCGTTGGACCACGGCATCGCGACCGTGTACCAGGACCTGGCGGTCGTCGGGTTGATGGAGGTGTGGCGGAACTTCTTCCTCGGCTCGGAGCTGCGGGCCGGTAACTGGCCGCTGGCGCCGATGAAGATCAAGGAAATGCGGGAGATCGCCGACACCGAGCTGAAGAAGATGGGCATCACGGTCAAGGACATCAACCAGCCGATCGGCACCCTGTCCGGTGGTCAGCGGCAGTGTGTGGCGATCGCCCGGGCGGTGTACTTCGGGGCCCGGGTGCTGATCCTGGACGAGCCGACCGCCGCGCTCGGCGTGAAGCAGTCCGGTGTGGTGCTGAAGTACACCGCCGCCGCCCGGGACGCCGGTCTCGGCGTGGTGTTCATCACCCACAACCCGCACCACGCGTACCTGGTCGGGAACCACTTCATCATCCTCAAGCTCGGCCGGCGGGTGCTGGACAAGAAGCGGTCCGAGGTCACCCTCGAGGAACTCACCGCCGAGATGGCCGGCGGCCGCGAACTCGCCGAACTGTCCCACGAACTGCAAGCCCAACCCAGGGCAACTGACGCTGACTCGACGATGGCGGCGCGACCAGGGTTCGCGTCGCCCGTGCCACCAGCGGATGACGCATCGCGAATCTCCTCGACCAATTCTTACAGGAGGAACAACACGTGACAGTCAACGTCGGTGTCATCGGCGTAGGCATGATCGGGAAGGACCACATCCGGCGGCTGACCACAGTGCTGGCCGGAGTCAGCGGTCGTCGCGGTCACCGATGTCAACCTCGACGAGGCCAAGAAGGTGGCTGACGGGGTTCCCGGGGCGGCCGTGTACTCGACCGGCCAGGAACTGATCAAGGCCGACGACGTCGACGCGATCGTCGTCTGTTCCTGGGGTCCGACCCACGAGGAGTACGTGCTGGCCGCCATCGAGGCCGGCAAGCCGGTCTTTTGCGAGAAGCCGCTGGCCACCACGCAAGGAGGCGTGTCGGCGGATCATCGACGCCGAGGTCGCCTTCGGTCGCCGGCTGGTCCAGGTCGGCTACATGCGCCGGTACGACCGGACCTACCGGGCGCTGAAGGCCGTCGTCGACAGCGGCGACATCGGCGCGCCGCTGATGATGCACTGCACGCACCGCAACCCCAGCGTTCCCGGGCACTACACCCGGGAAATGGCGATCACCGACACCGCGGTGCACGAGATCGACATGGTGCGCTGGATGTTCGGCGAGGAGATCGTCGCCGCCCAGGTCCTCAAGCCGCGGAAGAACTCCCTCGGCGGCGAACTCGAGGATCCGTTGCTGCTGATCTTCAGACCAGCAGCGGCGCCCTGATCGACGTCGAGACCAGCGTCAACATCCGGTACGGCTACGACATCCGCGGCGAAGTGGTCGGCGAGTACGGCACGGCCGCACTGGGCGAGTTCAGCCCGGTCACCGTCCGCAAGAACAATCAGTTCTCCGGCCGGGTGCCCGAGGACTGGCGGGAGCGGTTCATCTCCGCCTACGACGTCGAGTTTCAGGAATGGGTCGACGGCGTCCGGGACGGCGGCACCTACGGTCCCAGCAGCTGGGACGGTTACGCCGCCGCGGTGGTCTCCGACGCCGCTGTCGAGGCGCTGCACTCCGGCGAACTGGTTGCCGTGACGCTGGGCGAGAAGCCCGCCCTGTACGCCTAGCCGGCGGTCAGGTCACCGGGGGAACGACCGGTGGGGGAGGGGTTACTCATGGCCCCTTCCCCACCCAGTCTCTCTAGGTCCGGGGCACCGTCTGACCTGGTCGGCCGGAAAGACGTCGGCGAGACTGACCACATCGGAGATCGAATGCCAGCATGAGGTGGAACCGGGTCGTCGCGGCGGCCGCGCTGGTCACGGTGGTGCTGGCCGTCGCCGTTGCGGTCGGCCGCGGCCGCGCCGAACCAAGTCCCTACCTGCTGCCCTGGGCGGCGGGTGCACAGCACTCGGTGATGCAAGGGAACTCCCGATTCGATGATGCGCACCAGTGCATCAGCGGTTGTTCGACCCACAACGATGACTCCATGCGATTCGCCTTCGATTTCGACCTGCCGGAAGGCACGCCAGGTACTTGCGGCTCGGGCCGGCACGGTCGTCCTGGCCAATGGCAACTGGAGCCCGTGATCATTGCGGTGGCGTTTCGGCCGGCGACGGCGGAAAATGGCGGTATCCGACGGTCGGCAACGAGACCAATTTCGTCGAGATCGACCATGGCGACGGAACTTCGGCGCTGTATCTGCACTTGAGCGAGGTTTCGCCGAGCATCGAGCGCAAGGCCGCGACGGGTGCGCGGGTCGAGCAGGGCGAGGTGCTGGGCCTCAGCGGCAAGACCGGCTTTACCCAGTGTGTACCGCACCTGCATTTTCAGGTCGAGACGAGTGTCAGGGCGGATTGGTTCACCACATCCCTCCCGGTCTCGTTTTCGCGACCACGACGTGATTGCGCGAACAGCCGACGGCGTGCCGGTGGAGGGCGAGTCCTACTGATTCCGACAATATCCCGGTCGCCGAGTCGCCGTGATGGCATGCCATCCGGGCGGGTGGTCGATGGGTCCCAGAACGCGCCGTCTGCCGGGCCTTAGTCATCGATGATGGCTGGCCGGTGTGGTCCGGATCACCGGGTGTCGCTGGACGAGGGTTTGTCGGGGAACCCCGTCGCCGTCGTCCGTGGACGTCGACCCGCTGATCGACCAGGCCGCCGCCAAGCGGCGGCCCCGACCACCGCGTTCTCGACCGAATGCTGGCCTGCCGCCAACGACGTCGACGCCGCACTCATCGCACAGGCATCCGAGCTCGAACCTGGATAGGGGCCGCCGAATCGCGACCCCGACCGCGGAACGAGCTCCACGACATCGCAACCGATGGTCGTCGTGCGCGTATTGCGGTCCCCGTGACAGCGAATGGGCTCTGCTACCCGGCGGTCGACTCAGCTATGGCGCGCGTGGCCCGAGTTCGATGCGGGAGTACGCCGTGCCCGCGAGCCCTTCCCGACCGAGCAGAGCCCTTCCCTCCCGGTGACCGATGCCCGCACCGGGGGCCCCTGGGTGATCCCTACCTCCAGGTCGACGATCAGGCGACGTTCCACCGCCGCCGCCGATGATCAATTGCGTGGCTCGGTGGCGGGGTCAGTGATGTCACCGGGATGGGTTCAGTGGGTGGGTGCTTATCGTTGGTTGCGTGGAACGAATTGGATCGGTAGCTTGGAGAACCCGCGCACCATTTGTTTCACCCATCGTTCCGGCATCCCGACGATCCGCAACTCGGTGCCGTCGATCAGGGTCTCCATGGCCACCTTGGTCGCCAGCCGGGCGAGGGGCGCTCCCATGCAGGCATGAATGCCCTCGCCGAAGGACATGATCTTGTTCTTCGCGGTGATCACCCTGGAGATGTCGAAGGTGTCCGGGTTCTCGAAGACCCGCTCATCGCGGTTCGCCGAAGCCTGCAGCAGCATGACCCGAGAGTCGTTCGGGATGGTCACACCCGCGATGGTCACCTCGGAGATGGTCTGCCGGCACAGGTTCTGGCCCGGCGTGTCGTACCGCAGGACCTCCTCGACGAACGGCTTGATCATCGAGCGTTCCTGTGCGAGATATCCCTGCAGGGCGGGGTATTTGTCCAGGACCGCGACGCAGTTGGTCAGCAGCGCCGCGGGCGCGTCGATCGCGGCAGAGATGACCAGATGGGCGAGACCGACCTGCTCGTCCTGTTCGACCTTGCCCTTCTGCGCATTCAGGATGATCTGGGTGATCGCATCGGAGCCGCCCGTGGGGGCACCGGCTTCGATATCGGCAACTCGGTGGTGGACGAGTTCGGCCAGGTGCTCCTCTGATTCGCCATTGGACAGTTCCGCGTCCGCCGGCAAGCCGAACTGGCCGATGGTGCGTTCCATGGATCGCAGCAGATGTTCTTGGAACATCTGGTTGTCCGATGACGGGGCGCCGATCAGGTTGGTCGCCGCACCGATCGCCAGCGGGAGCGCGAATTCGCTGGCGAAGTCGCCGCCGCCCTTGGCCCGCAGGTCAGCGAGCAGGCCGCGGGCGAACTCTCGGAGGCCGTCTTCCTTGGCGAGGATCTCCTGCGCCGCAAAGGTCCGCCGCACCGCCTGCCGCAGCGCGGTGTGCCGTGGCGGGTCCTGGGCGACGAGATTGCCTTTGCCGTAGGAGTTGTGAGTGCCGTCCATGTCGTTGCCGAGCCCGTTGATCATCTGCGCATGGTTCTTCAGGCCGGCCTGGACGTCGGCGTGCCGGGACACCACATAGAGGTTCCGTCGTTCGTTGTAGTACACCGGTGCGTAGTCGCGGAGCTGGCGGTACAGGTCGTAGGGATGGTCATATGCCGCGTAGGACAGTGGGTCGTAGTACACCGTGAGGTCCGCAGCGCACTGAGCTGCGGTGCGCGATCGCCCGTGCCGGGTCCGAAGCTGCTGGCACGTCATGGACTCGGACGTTGCAGGGCTGACGCTGGAAGCCGTCGCGTACTGCTGGCGGCCACCCCTGGCGAAAGCGGCAGCGGCATCGGCCGCAGCTCGGGCAGCGACGGCGGCCGCGGCGGCGGGCGACAGCGCCGGTGCTGTGAGCATCGTCGCCGATCGGGACAGCACCGGCGGCGGCCGGGAACGGGCACACCCCGGCGGCGCCGTTGGCTTCGGCCGGTGCCTGCTGCAGCTCGGGCTCCGGAATCCGTTGGGCGGATCCCGACCGGCAGATCTGCTGTCCCGCGGGCGAGTCTCACCGGCCGGTGTCCAGTGGGGGATACGGGTAGTGGAAGTGTTCGTACAGGCTGCCGCACCCACGCGAAGGCATCCTCATTGGGCAGTGTGCCGTCGCTGGCGTCGTGCCGACCGTAGACCCCGACCCGGCGCGCGCCGAGCTCGGTCAGCTCGTTGTCGATGTGCTCGCTGCCCTGACTGTAGGTGTCGTAGCTGCTGTCGCCGAGGCCGAACATCGCGTAGCGGACACCGGAAAGGTTGGGCCGCAACGTCTCCAGGCCGGCAAGGAAGGGACGGGCACCAGCGGGCAGTTCGCCGTCGCCGTGGGTGGAGCAGACGATGACGTAGAACTCATCGGCGGTCATGTCGGTGACCGTGGAAGTCGGTCATGTCGTGTACGACGGCCGCCCGCTGGCTCTCGACGTCGGCCGCGAGTTCCTCTGCCACCATTTCCGCGTTGCCCGACTCGGTCCCGAACAGGATGACGATCTTCCCGGTTGGGCGGCCTGGATACGGTGCCGGCCGTGGTGTGCTCGGCGGACGCGAGTGCCGATTCGGCTTCGGTGGTGATCGCGGTGGCCGGTGTATCGATGGTGATCCTGCTGGAGCAGTGATTCCACGCCGGGCTTGCCGAGCAGCATACTCACCGGAATCGACTGCGTCGGCGATGGTGTCGGCGACCATCTTCGAGTCGGCCCGGTTCTCCGGGATGGTGCCGCGCGGTCCGCGGCGCAGCCAGCCGACGCAGTACAGGCCCCGTCCCAGCAGTCCGGTGGCCAGGTCGGCCTCGCCGGATTCGTGATCGGCGCGGCGCAGGACGGCGGTCTCCTGTCTCGGTGAAGCCGATCGCGGTGCAGACCGTATCGGTCGTCAGGTCCAGTGGTGCGCTCACCGCCGTCGCGTCGACCGGAAGGTGTTCCTTCGACGGCGCGTCACCGGTGACGGCGACTGGGCGTCCAACCGAAGTGGAACGTGCACCGTGCGTCCGGTGCGGCTGCGCCGGGGCCGTCGAGCAGCGTGGCTAGCGCGTCCTGCTTCGCTGGCCGCGGCGTCCGCCGCCATGGTGTCACTCGGGCGAGGTCGGCGAGGAATCGGACGTCGGGTGTCTTGGCCAGTTCGCGGACCATGGCCGGGTCGAATTTCGCCAGCGCGGGCTGCGAGCGCCCGACGACGTCGATGTGCTGGACCGGGCCGGCGGTGATCGCGGCTATGACGTCGTCGGCGACCCCGAGGCCGCGGAGTTCATCGGTGGACTTCAGCAGCAGCCGGACCAGGTCGATGGCGACGTTGCCGTGTCCGACGATGGTGACCCGGGACCCGATGCGCAGCTCGTCGGCCTTCTCGTCGGGGTGGCCGTTGATCAGCCGGGTGAGCCGGCCGGACCCGAGCACACCGGGCAGGTCGGAGCCGGGCACCTCGAGGGTGCGGTCGCCGTGTAGACCGGTTGCGAGGACCACGATGTCGAACGCCGCGCGGAGTTCATCCAGGGTGATGTCGGTGCCGATCTCGACCTTGCCGGCGAACTGCACGTTGTCCCGTTCGAAGAGCCGGTCGAATTGCCTGGCAACGGCTTTCGTTCCCGGGTGGTCGAGGGCGACGCCGTAGTTCACCAGGCCGTAGGGGTGGTCGAGTCGGTCGAAGATGACGATCTCGGCGGCGGGCCAGCGCTTGCGGAGGAACTGGGCGGTGTAGCAGCCGGACGGGCCGCTGCCGACGATCGCGATCGTCGGTTCGACGGTGCCGGCTCCGTCTGACCATGATCAGTGCCTTTCAGGGAGCTAGCGGAAGGTGTTGGCGGTGTCAGCCGGTCAGCCGGCGGTGACTGGCCGGTCGACCTGAACGACCGTCCAGGTGACGAGCTCGCCGAGCAGGTCGGTGGCCCGGGCCGGGTCGAAGCCGTCGGGGATCGGGGCCGAACACCCCGTGCAGCGGATGGGTCGGGGTCGTGCCGGTGGTTCCCCATCACGTCGCCGCCGGGGTCGACCGACGGTGCGTCGGCCAGTGAGGGCAGCCGGTCCATCTGCACCCGGTCGGGCCACATCGCTGACAGCAGCAGAGGTTTCGAAGATTCCGGCATGGTCGGGGGCGACCGCGGCGTCGGAACCGTTCACCGACAGGGAGAGCACCCGCAGGCTCGTGGTCCCGGCCGCGTTCCAGTCGTTGGCGATCCGGTCGATCATGGCGAGCTGCTCGTCGGCGAAATGACCGGTGAACAGCACCGCCAGCTGCACGCCGAAATCCTGACAGCCGGTGTAATGATTGCCGGAAGCAGCTCAGCGATTGTGGATCGGCGAGGTAGCCATGATCGTCCACGGATAGGACGTGTGCCCGCCACCGATGCCGTAGTACAGTGTTGGCAGGACGATTCCGCCGCCGGCGGCGGCCGCTCTGGTGCAGACGCCGTGCGCGGTGAGCCCGTCCAACCCGATCGGCAGGTGCGCGGCGTGGAACTCGATGCTGCCCAGCGGAAGGTAGACCACCGAACGAGCGGCCAGCGCGGTGTCGACCTCATGCGGGAGCAGGAACTCCGCCTGCACGGACCGCAGGTTCGGCGGCTGCAGGGTTGGTGCTCATTTGTAGTAGTTCCGCGGCCAGTTGTGCGGCGCGATCTTCTCCAGCAGTTCCTTCGGGAACTCCTGGCCGTCGGAGTAGGCGACGTTCTTGTCGACATTCGCGGTGGTGCGCATCCCGGGGATCACGGTCTTCACCTCGGGGGAACTCAGCGTGTAGCGCATCGCGGCCTCGGCCAGCGTCGGATAGTAGGGCGCGCAGATCGCCTTGAGTTCGTTGGTCCGACGCAGGGTTTCGGCGAACCGGTCCCCCCGGAACAGGGTATGGGGGACCGAGCCCGGCTCCCAGGAGTCGTAGGTGTCCTCGGTCCAGTGCCCGACCAGCGACCCGGAATCGAACGGGACCCGGGCGATCATCGCGGTGCCGGTGGCGTCGCCGGCGGGGAACAGCTCGTCTGCCGGGCGTTGCTCGAACAGGTTGAACACCACCTGGATCGAGGCCACCAGGCCGAGCCTGGCGATGTCGACGCCCTCGTCGGGGCGGTAGTCGCGGATCGACACCCCGGCGTATTCGATCTTGCCCTCGATGATCAGCTCGTTCAGGGTCTCCAGCCAGTCCAGCTCACGGATGCCGCTGGCCAGCCAGCCGTGCAGCTGCAGGACGTCCAGGCGCTCGACCTGCAGCCGGCGCAGCGCCTGGTCGACCGCGTTCCGCAGGTGCCACCGCGGGTACCGGCCGCGCATCTGCGGGTCGTCCTCGTCCGGGTCCGGCCAGACGGTGGGTTGCACCTTGGTGGCCACGTAGATCCGGTCGCCGCTCCACTGCTGCAGTGCCCGGCCGATGACCTCTTCGCTGTGCCCGGCGCCGTAGAGCTCGGCGGTGTCGACGAAGTTGATGCCGCGGTCGAACGCGTGGTGCAGGGTGCGGATCGATGCCTCGTCGTCGACCGCGCCCCAATCACCACCCAGCTGCCAGCCGCCGAAGGCGATCTCGCTGACCTGCCAGCCGGTGCGGCCAAAGGTGCGGTACTGCATGGGTTTGTCTCCTTCAACGGGCCGCCGCGGAAGCGATCACGGTTTGTCGGCGGTTGCGGGTTGATTGGTCGGGCCGCAACCGGGGCGCCCGTCGCATGCTGCAGCGGGCGCCCCCACTCACTGCTTAGCGAAGTCCGGCGTTGATGAACGGGACGATGGCGCCGATGTTGTCCTTGTCGTAGACGACCGGTCCGGTCGGGGTGGACAGCTGGGCACCGAGCACGCTGTTGTTCTTCTTGTACTGCCACAGCGAATCGATCGCCATGTAACCCTGCAGCCACGGCTGCTGGTCGATGGTGAAGGCCAGCTGACCGCTCTGCAGCAGCGGGACTGCGTCGGCGTTGAACGCGTAGGTCGCGACCTTGACCGTGCTACCCGCGTCCTTCAGTGCGTTCGACAGGGCGACACCCAGTTGCGGCCCGAGGGTCACGACCGAATCGATGCTCGGGTCCTGCGCCAGCTTGGCCTGGATGGTCGAGACATACCCAGCCGGGTCGGTGCCATCGGAGAACAACCGGTCGGTGGTACCGGAGAACTTGGAGGTGATGCCGTCGCAGCGGTCCTCCAGCTGGATCTGTCCCTGCGCCTGGGTGACGCACAGAGTGTGCTTGGAACCGATCTCGTTCAGCTTGGTCCCGGCGAACTCACCGGCGAGCACCTCCGGCTCACCGAAGAAGGACAGCGCACCGGTCTTCTGCCAGTCCCGATCGCCGGCGTTGTAGATGACGACCGGAATACCGGCGTCGACGGCCTTCTTGATCGGCTCGGTCAGCGCTGCCGGGTCGGGCATGCTGACCGCGATGCCGTCGACCTTGCTGTCGATGGCGTTCTGGATCAGGTTGGCCTGCTCCGGGATACTGCCCGAGCCGCTGTACTTGAACTCCACGTTGTCCTTGGCGGCGGCGTCGGTCGCGCCCTTCTGGATCACGTCGAAGAAGGTGTCGCCGGCCGGCGCGTGGCTGATCATCGCGAAGGTGTAGCGCGGGGTGTCCGCAACGGCGCCGCCACCGGTGGCGCCTCGCTGCCGCTCGCGGCCGCGGTTGACGACTCCTTCTGCGCGCCGCCGCTGCTGCTGCATGCGGCCGTGGTCACCAGCACCAGGCCGGCGGCCACGCCGATCAGCGCTCGTTTCTTGGTCAGACCGAACAACGTTGTTCCTTCCGTTGGCGCCGGGACGGGCCCGGACAGCTCACTGGCCCAGCGGACGGTGTCCGCCGTCGAGGGGGGTGGTGGAGCCTACCCAGACCCATGTGTTGCTGCTCGCGACGTTGTTCGGATGGGCTCACTGGCGAGCGTCGAACGTCAGGAGGTGGATCTGACTCGGACTGCTGCCGACATATCGGACTAGCACGTGCCAGTGTGCCATGTCACTCCGGTTTCGCATAGCCCTTGACCTGATCGTTATCCGGACATTCTTGGACGGTGCGCGGGCGAGTGCCTTCGCCGAACGCGGTGCGCCGATACCCGCGCCGGTGTTACGGCCGTATCCTCGACCCTGGGTATGCCGCCGGAAGTGGCGACCGCAGTGCTGTCCGACCTTGTGGGGGCGCCGATGGTGGACAGGGACGGGCCATCGAGATCCCAGGCCGCTGCCGCGACGGCCGACCATGGGCGATGTCGCCGACCGGGTCGGCGTTTCCCGACAGGCCGTTGGGCTGGTCTTCCGCAACGACCGAGGCATCAGCGCCGAAACCCGCGAGCGGATCCTGCAGGCCGCCGACGAACTGGGCTACCAACCCGATGTTGCGGCGCAGTCCCTGCGTCAGCGAACCAGTAAGCACCTGGGTGTCGTCTTCACGCCGACCCACTACGGCGAGGTCGACATTCTCGACGCCCTCTATCCGGCCGCCAAGGCCAGTGGCTACGGCGTCGTGCTCAGCGCATTGACCTCGACCAGGAACGCATCGACGGCCATCGACGAGGTTCTCGGCTACCGTTGCGCGGCCGATGCTCATCATCGGGTTGACACTCGGACCTGGGTTTCTTCGGCGCCTCGCGGGCCGGATTCCGGTCGTGATCATCGGCGGTAACGAGGCCAGGACACCGGCTGCGACTACGTGCGTTCCGCAGGTGACGTCGGAATCGGGATGGCGGTTGCGCATCTGTCCTCCTCGGTCACCGCGACATCGCGTATGTGCACGGTAAGACGATGTCCAGTGCGACGCTGCGTACCGCGGCTACACCGAGCGATGCGGCGACTCAAGCTGCATCGGCGCACCATCGGATCCGCGAAGGACTACCTCGAAGAGGCCGGCGCCAGGGCGGCTCGGCTACTGCTCAGGAAGATGTGTTGCCCACCGCGGTGGTGACCGCGAACGACCATGCGCCGTCGGCCTCATCGACACCTTCCTGCGTGCCGGTGTTCAGGTGCCCGAGGACGTTTCGGTGACCGGTTTCGACGACAGCCGGATCGCCCAACTGTCCTACATCGACCTGACCACCGTGCGTCAGGACGGACGGCAGATGGCAGCAGGCGGCGGTGGACGCAGCGCTCGGCAGAATCAACGGACGCCGAGAGGCCGTCGACGCCGTGGTCGAACCAACGCTGATCGTCCGCGGCTCCACGTCGCCACCGAGAGCCACGCCATCCGGCCACGCCGACCATGCGACAGCGCCCACCAGACTAGGTTCGGTCCACTGACCGTCTGGATTTCAACGACGCAGCTCCTCGGCCAACGCGCTGGTGAACGCGTCGACGTCGGCCGCGGTGGTGTCGAAGGCGCACATCCAGCGCACCTCGCCGGTGGCCGGGTTCCAGTCGTAGAACCGGAACTTCTGCCGCAGCCGGTCGGCGACCGCCGGGTCGATGATCGCGAAGACCGCGTTGGCCTGCACCGGCTGGGTGATCGTGACTCCCGGCAGGTCGCGGACCGCCGCCGCGAGCCGGGCGGCCATCGCGTTGGCGTGCCGGGCCGATCTGATCCACAGGTCGCCCTCGAGCAGCGCGATGAGCTGCGCCGAGACGAACCGCATCTTCGACGCCAGTTGCATGTTCATCTTGCGCAGGTACATCAGCCCGTCGGAGACGTCGGGCCGCAGCACCACGATGGCCTCACCGAACAGCAGGCCGTTCTTGGTGCCGCCGAACGACAGCATGTCGACCCCGGCGTCGGTGGTGAACGCCCGCAGCGGCAGGTCGAGACTGGCTGCGGCATTGGCGATCCGGGCGCCGTCCAGGTGCAGATGCATGCCGAGCGGGTGGATGTGGTCGGCGATCGCCCGGATCTCGTCCGGCGGTGTAGGCGGTGCCGAGTTCGGTGGTCTGGGTGATGGAGACGGCCAGCGGCTGCGCGCGGTGCTCGTCGCCCCAGCCGTAGGCCTGCCGGTCGATCAGCTCGGGCGTGAGCTTGCCGTCCGGGGTCGGCACGGTCAGCAGCTTGATCGCCGCCGACCCGTTCCGGCGCGCCGTTCTCGTCGGTGTTGATGTGCGCGGTCTCGGCGCAGATCACCGCACCCCAGCGGGGCAGCATCGACTGCAGCGACAGCACGTTGGCGCCGGTGCCGTTGAACACCGGGAAGACCTCGACGTCGGGCCCGAGATGCTCGGCCATCACGTCCTGCAGGCGCGCGGTGTAGACGTCCTCGCCGTAGGAGATCTGATGCCCGCCATTGGCCTGCGCCAGTGCCGGCGAGGATCTCCGGGTGCGCGCCGGCGTAGTTGTCCGAGGCGAAGCCGCGGCTGTCGGGGTCGTGCAAAGTGCTCACGGTGTCGAGTCTTTCGTGTCGTGAGGTCGGTCGGGTGATCGGGGTCAGGTGTCGAGCGCGATCCGGGCGCCGTTGCACGCCTGGGCGTCCATCGACCATAACCCGACGATCCGGGCGGCCAGATCGTCGACGTCGGTGAATCCCGGGAACTTCCGCTCCGGGGCCTGCGCCCGCATCCGGTCGTCGACCAGCGCCTTGATCACCAGGATGCGGTCGCCGAGGTCGGCGGTCCGGCTGTCCGCCCCGGCTGCGACGCGCAACGAGTCGGCCAGCGCCAGCATCCAGGCCTCGGCGGCCGCCTTGGCCGCTCGCGTAGTTCGCCGAGCCGGCCGTGGGCTGCGGCCGCAGCGGTCGCCGAGACGATGACGGCGCGTCCGGCCGTCGACCGGACCAGGTCGTCGTGGAAGGCCAGCGTGACGTGCCGCAGGGTGTCGATCAGCGCGGCGGACAGGAACCGCCAGTCCGCATCGCTGTTGGACGGTGAAGCCGGCGCCGCCCCGGTAGCCGCCGACCAGGTGCACCAGCCCGTCGACCGCGCCGTGCCGATGCCGCACCCGTGCTCGCCAGCTCGTCGAACCGCTGTCGCGTCGCTCAGGTCGGCCACCTCGGTGGTGATGCCGGGAATCGGCATCGGCCAGCGCGGCGAGCCGCTCCGGCGAGTGTCCGACGGCGACCACCGTTGCCCCGGCGGCCTGCAGGGCCCGTGGTGGTCGCGGCGCCGGCCGAACCCGCGGCCCCGGTGACGCACGACCACCCGGCCCGCTGGCGCTCGCTCATCCGGTGATTCCGGCCGTCGATGTCACCACGGGGGAGAGCTTACGGCTGAGCGCCTCGTAGAACATCGACAGCGGGAACTCGTCCGGCAGCACGGCGTCGGTCAGTCCCTTCGGCGGACCGGACACCGGCAGCGCCTCCGCGCCCTTCGCCCAGACCGATGCCGGGTGCGGTTCGAGCGTGCCGGCGACCAGCTGGTAGGCGGCGAGCCAGTGGCTGATCTTGGGCCGGTCGATCGAGCGCCAGTACAGCGCCTCGATCTGCTCGCCCAGCTCCAGCACGGCGTCGGTGACCTTGTCCCATTCGATCGACAGCCGGTTGTCGGTCCAGTGCAGCACGTGGTGCTGATGCAGCCAGGCGAACAGCAACTGCCCGCCGAGGCCGTCGTAGTTGCGCACCCGGGTGCCGGTGATGGCGAACCGGAAGATCCGGTCGAAGATCACCGCGTACTGCACCAGCCGGGCGTGCGGGACGCCCTGCTGTTCCAGCGCAACGGACTCGCGGAACGCCGTGAGATCGCAGCGCAATTCCTCCAGCGAGTACAGGAAGTACGGCATCCGCTGCTTGATCATGAACGGGTCGAACGGCAGGTCGCCGTGCATGTGGGTGCGATCGTGGATGAGATCCCACATGACGAAGGTCTCTTCGGTCAGCTGCTGATCCTCCAGCAGCCGGGCCGCGTCCGGCGGCAGCGCCAGCTTGGTGGTCTCGGCGGCGGCGGCTGACCACCGTGCGGAATCGAGCTGCCTCCCGGTCGGCGAAGATCGCGCCCCAGGTGAACTTCGGAACCTCCCGCATGGCAACGGTTTCCGGGAACAGCACGGCCGAGTTGGTGTCGTAGCCGGCGGTGAAATCCAGGAAGCGGATCGGCACGAACAGCTTGTTCGAGTAGGCGCCGGCCTCCAGGTCGGCGACGAACTCCGGCCAGATCACCTGCACCAGAACCGCTTCCACATGACGATCGGGGCTGCCGTTCTGGGTGTACATCGGGAAGAGCACCAGGTGTTCGCGGCCGTCGACCCGGCCGGTCTCCGGGTGGAACGCGGTCAACGAATCCAGGAAGTCCGGGACCGCCGAAACCGCCGTCGCTCCAACGGGTGAAGTCCTTGACCAGGGCGGCCAGGTAGTCGGCGTCGTGCGGGAATCGGGGGGAGAGGTCGACGACGGCGGCCGATGATCGCGCCGGTCAGGTTCGATGCGGCCGCGTGGTCGGCGGTTTCGGGCACCGAGCCGTCGCGCGCCTGCAGGGCCTGCAGGTCGGTGACGGACTACTTCAGCCGGAGCCAGGCCGGATCGCTGGTGCTGTCGGAGCGGATGGCGGCCCGGCGATGCCGCAGATGCCCGGCCGCGTAGGTGATCGCGTTGAACAGCAGTTCGTCGGATGCGGCTGCTCGCCGGTCCGGACGGCCAGCACGACCACCCGGCCGGCGCCGAGGTGGGACACCGCGGCGACCGCGCGTTCGACGGGCGGGCCTGCCGAGCGGAGCAGGGCGGCGGCCGGCGGCCGCGGTGCGGACGGTGCCCAGCACGCTCAGCGCCGCCGGGTCGACCCTGGCGAGCAGGTCGAGATCGGTGACCGCGGCGGTCTCCTCGGTGGTGGCAACGGCGGGCCCGGTGGCCGCGTCGACGGCCCGGTTCGATGCCGGCCTCGGCGAGCAGCGCCGGACAGATCGGCCGAGATGCGGGTCGTTGGCGGGATCGAGCAGCACCACCAACCCGACGCCGCCCCGCAGCGCCGTGCCGACGTCGCCGGAGATGTCCGCCGCGGGGTCGACGACCAGCACGTCCGAGCGTCTGCGCCGTCGCGGCGACCAGGTAACCGCGAGAGGTGGTCAGGGCGCGCAGATAGTCGGCGTTCGGCGTGCCATCCCAGATGGCTACCCGTGGAAAGACTGTCATGATCAACCCCTCTTGCATAGAGAATCTCCTGTAAACAAGGATATCGGCCGAAACTCTTGCGGTCAACGTGAATGGACACCACAGCGTGTTTGGTGGGCGATCCGTCGGGGAATTCGGACGGCATGCGCAGCAAGCTTCCGCGGCCCGTGACGACACCGAGGCCGACCTCGAGGTTGAACACCCCAAGGACCACGCCGCCGGCCCGACGGCGGTCGCGGTGTCGATGAAGCGGGCGCTGTCCCAGATGGGCGTCAAGCGGACCGCGCAGACCCTGCTGAAGCTGAACCAGGCCGAGGGTTTCGACTGCATGAGCTGCGCCTGGCCCGACCCGGAGGTCGGCCACCGGCACGTCGCCGAGTTCTGCGAGAACGGCGCCAAGGCGGTCGCCGAGGAGGCCACCCGGGAGCGCGCCACCCCGGAGTTCTTCGCCGCGCACAGCATCGCCGACCTGGACAGCAGGTCAGAGCACTGGCTCGGCCAGCAGGGCCGGATCACCCATCCGATGGTCAAGCGGCCGGGCGCCACGCCACTACGAGCCGATCGACTGGGACGACGCCTTCGCGCTGATCGGCGCCGAGCTGCGCGGCCTGGCCAGTCCGGACGAGGCGATCTTCTACACCTCGGGACGGGCGTCCAACGAGTCGGCGTTCGCCTACCAGCTCTTCGCCCGGGCCTTCGGCACCAACAACATGCCCGACTGCTCGAACATGTGCCACGAATCGACCAGCATCGCGCTGCAGGAGTCCATCGGGATCGGCAAGGCCAGCGTCAGCATCGAGGACGTGTACCACGCGAAGCTGATCATCCTGGCCGGTCAGAACCCGGGCACCAATCATCCGCGGATGCTCTCGGCCCTGGAGATCGCCAAGCAGAACGGCGCCAAGATCGTCTCGATCAACCCGTTGCGGGAGGCCGGCCTGGTCCGGTTCAAGAACCCGCAGGAGGTGAAGGGGATCGCCGGCAAGGGCACCGTGCTCGCCGACCTGCACCTGCCGATCAAGCTGAACGGCGACCTGGCGCTGTTCCAGGCGATCGGCTCGCTGCTCGTGCAATGGGATGCCCTCGACCACGACTTCATCGACCGGCACACCACCGGCTTCGAGCAGTGGCGGACGCACGTCAGCGCCGTCGACTGGCAGGTCGTGACGCAGACCACCGGACTCCGCCGCGAGCAGATCACCGAGGTCGCACAGCTGTTGCGGGACTCCGACGCCACGGTGTTCTGCTGGGCCATGGGTCTGACGCAGCACCGGAACGCGGTCGCCACCATCAAGGAGGTGACCAACCTGGCGCTCGCGCAGGGCAACATCGGCAAGCCGGGCGCCGGGCTCTTCCCGGTCCGCGGCCACTCGAACGTGCAGGGCGACCGCACGATGGGTGTCTGGGAGCGGCCGCCCGGCGCACTTCCTGGACGCCCTGCAGAAGGAGTTCGGTTTCGACCCGCCCCGGGAGAACGGGCTGGACACCGTCGATTCGGTCAGGGCCCTGCGCGACGGCAAGGCCCACTTCTTCCTCGGGCTGGGCGGCAACTTCGTCCAGGCGGTCTCCGACACCGACGTCGCAGTCGAAGCCATGCGCCGGGCCAGGATGACCGTGCACATCTCGACCAAGGTCAACCGCTCGCACCTGGTCTGCGGCGACACGGCGCTGATCCTGCCCACCAAGGGCCGCACCGAGAAGGACGTCCAGGCCAGCGGCCCGCAGTGGATCTCGGTGGAGGACTCGACGTGCTCGGTGCACTCCTCTCGCGGCCCGTTGGAGCCGGCCGGTCCGCTGCTCAAATCCGAGGTCGACATCGTCACCCGGATCGCGCAGGCCACCATCGGTGACCGCTACGGCATCGCCTGGCAGGCGATGCGGGACAACTACAGCGTCATCCGCACGCATATCTCCCGGGTGGTTCCGGGCTGCGAATCCTATGAGGTGAACGTGCACCGGCCCGGCGGTTTCGTGCTGCCACATCCGCCCGGGACTCCCGCACCTTCGAGACCAAGTCCGGACGTGCCGAATTCGTCACCTCGCCGATCGACGTGCTGCAGGTGCCCGATGGGCACCTGATCCTGCAGACCCTGCGCAGCCACGACCAGTTCAACACCACCATTTA
Organism: uncultured Actinomycetota bacterium; assembly: GCA_963695045.1. Lineage (GTDB taxonomy): Bacteria > Actinomycetota > Actinomycetes > Mycobacteriales > Nakamurellaceae > Nakamurella. Next base: position 7,977 of record CAVOFW010000006.1, on the reverse strand, counting down.
TGGGCTGAGCGATCGGTACCGGGGCATCGAAGGCGGTCGAAAGGTCATCTTTCTGCACCCCGACGACATCGCTCATCTGGGATTCCGCAATGGTGATCTGGTCGACATCGTCACCCACTGGGAGGACGACGATCGGGAACGCTGCGTCCGGGAATTCCGGATCGTCGAATACGACACCCCGCGCGGCTCTGCCGCGGCCTATTATCCCGAGACCAATCCGCTGGTTCCGCTGGATTCCACCGCGGAATCCAGTAACTGCCCGACGTCGAAGTCGATCATCGTCAAGTTGCTGCCATCGCCGGCTCCGGAAAAGATCACTATCGGAGCGCGGTAGTCAGCAGGAAACGGGCGCGGACTGGTCGCACAAGTCCGACCCCGAACCGCACCACCTGTCCTGATCGGCCCATTTTTACGAATCCGCTGAACTCCGTTTTCCTCGAATCCGGTGGGCTGCGGAGAGCATTTGGGTGAACCTGGCGACCGAGTGATGAACTTATGCTCGGCGCTGTAACAGTTGGGTGCTGCCGACCGAGGAACGGGCGTACACAGCGCGCGCACAGGTAACTGAGCGCAACCTAAATTCCGGGGGCGGAAGCTATGGGTAGTAGCGTCGACCATTCGACCGCGGTGTTCTCGCCACGGAGCACAATCGGCCGTCGGCGGGTGACCAGCCTGGGGGTTCTGGTCGCAGTGTTGATGGCGGTCGGCCTCGTGCTTGCGCCGATGGCCAACGCAGCCGGGAACGACACACCAGACACGGCTCAACTTCTCACGGCGTTACCGACCACCAGTTTCGACTCAGGGCCCTGGGCTCCGGTGCCGCCCGCGACCGATGCGGCAAATGTTGCGGTTTCGACCAGGTGCAACGGCGGTGCGCCGATTTACGTGCCCAGGTGGTACAAGGCCACCGGGTTCACCGCAACCTCGATCGTCGCCAGGGGACAGGTCAACAGGCCATTGGGGCGAGATACGTTCCCGGCGGCCCGGCAAGGCGTCGCAATTCTCAATGCAACAACCCGGCAAATACTGGATTGCTCGGTTTCCGCTGACTATCCGCAGGCCGGGCCGGTCGCCGTCACTCCATCGGCCGGTATCTTGGTCGTCGTATTCCTCGCGGAGCCGATGGTCTGTTTCGACGATACGTGCATCTACGATCGCGAGAGCTCGGTGTATGTCGCGCCATCGGCGGGTTATTTGCCGAACGATGATTGGGCGAACGCCAGCCAGGTGGTCACCCTGCCATTCACTCAGACTGTGAATACCCAATTGGCGACGAACCAGGCCGTGGACAGCTATTCCAGTCCGGCGGACTGTTCGCCCCAGGCGACCGGCAACAGCAAGGTCACCCGCACAGCTTGGTGGACCTTCACGCCAGCGGTCACCGGCTCCCTGGCCATCTCGGTCAACGGTAGGTCGATCAAAGATGGTGAGGGCGGTCTGACGGGAAGCAAGCTGGCGTCGGTGGCCGTGATCACGCCGGCCGGGCCGCAGTTCGTTGATCCCTGTGCGGCCCCGTATCCGCCGGTGTTCCAGGCTGGCAAGCAATATCTGATCGAGGTTGGCGATGCGACCAGCATTTATCACGTCGACGAGATCGATTCCGGTGGACCGGTGACGCTCTCGATATCCGGTGCGATCGCCATGGCCAAGCCAGACCTTGTGATCACCGACGTGTCGCAGACGCCGGCGAGTCCGGTCACCGGGAATCCGGTTCGATACCGGGCGACGATCAAGAACCAGGGCACCGCACCGACACCGGGTGGCATCGTGCACGGGGTGTCGTTCAAGGTGGACGGGGTCACCGCAAGCTTCTCCGACAGTTGGACGGCATCGCTGCCGCCCGGCGGATCGGTCACCCTCACCGCCAACGGCGGTCCGGCCGCCGGGATCTGGGCGGCCAAGACCGGCGCACACACCGTCCTGGCGACCGTCGACGACATCAACCGGATCAAGGGCGAATCCAACGAAGCCAACAACACCTTGTCCAGGGCCTTCACCGTTGCCGCTGCCGCGGCCAAACCTGATCTCGTTGTCACCGCGGTGTCCTGGACCCCGGCCAACCCCGCCGTCGGAGCACCGGTCCGGTTCAGCGCGACGGTGAAGAACCAGGGCGGCGCCGCAACCCCCGCCGGCGTGATTCACGGCGTGTTGTTCAAGGTGGACGGCGTCAACAAGACCTTCTCCGACACCCGGACCACATCGCTGGCGGCCGGGGCGTCGGTGACGCTCGCCGCGAACGGCGGCGGATCCGCCGGATCGTGGCCCGCGACGGCGGGACCGCACACCGTGCAGGCGTTCGTCGACGACATCAACCGGATCGGCGAATCCAACGATGCCAACAACACTCTCGACAAGCAGCTCACCGTTGGTCCGGTGACCGGCCGACCCGACCTGGTGGTGACCTCGGTGACCTGGTCGCCGGCCAGCGCCGTCGCGGGCAATGCCGTGCGGTTCTCCGCGACGATCAAGAACCAGGGCGTAGCCACCAGTCCGGCAGGGGTCGTCCATGGAGTGTCGTTCCGAATCAACGGGGTCGCGGTGACCTTCTCCGACACGATGAACCAGCCCCTGCATCCAGGTCAGTCGGTGACGGTGTCCGCCAATGGCGGCGGGGTGGGCGGAACCTGGAAGGCCGTCCTCGGCACCAAGAACCTGCAGGCAGTCGTGGACGACGTCAACCGGATCCCCGGCGAGGCCAACGAGGGCAACAACCGGTACGACACCGTCATCACGGTCAAATAGCAGCCCTGAGAGTGGCAGGGGCGACCGGGCGGCAGGCAATGCCGCCGCTCCGCCCGGCATCCGCTGGTCCGGTAGGAGTTCAGCTATCACTCAGTTCGGTGTTGCCCCGAGAGCCGCGGCAGGCAGGGTGACCGTCCTGCTGGCGGCCGCCCCGGTGCCGGCCGCGGTGACTGCCCGCACGTTGACCGAATAACTACTGCCGGCAGCAGGTACTTGAACGTGATGGTGCGCGCGGTGGCCGGCAGCACCGTCGACCAGGGACCCGTGCCGCCGGAATCGGTGCCGTTCCGGGCGACGCGGTAGCCGGTGATCGGCGAACCGCCGGTCGAGGTCGGCGGAGCCCAGGTCAGCGTGACGGTCTTCGCCGGGCCGTTCGCCGATGCCGTCACGGCGGTCGGAACGCCGGGTAGCGCGAGCACCGTGACCAGGCTCGATCGCGCCGAGAAGCGTCCCGCGCCGGCGGCGTTGACCGCCTGCACGTCAAAGGAGTAGCCGGTCCCGGCGGTGAGTCCGGTCGCGATGAAGCTCCGAGCGGACGCGGGCAGGGTGGTGGTGGACTGCGCTGTCGTAGCGGAACCGAGGAAGCGTCGGACCCGGTAGCCGGTGATCGCCGAACTGCCGCTGTGCGCGGGTGCCGCCCAGGTCACGGTTGCCCGGCCGGCGCCCGGCGGTGGCCACGATGGTCTGCGGTGAACTCGGGGTGGGCGCGGTCAGCGTCACCTGCGTGCCGGCGGCCGGGCCGGTGCCGACGGCGTTGATCGCCTGCACCTGCAAGGTGTACGTGTCCCACGGCAGCAGGTACTTGAACGTCTGCGAGCGGGCCGTGGCCGGCACGATCGCGGACCATGGCCCGGTGTTTCCGGTGTCGGTGCCGTTGCGGCTCACCCGGTATCCGGTGATCGGAGAGCCACCGTTCGAGGGCGGCGGCGTCCAATTCATGGTGGCGGTCGCGGCGGCGTCATTCTTGGTCGCGGTCAACCCGGTCGGGGCGGCGGGTGCGGTCTTCGGCGCTGCCGTTCCGGTGACGGTGAAGGTCACCGGTCCGCCGATCGTCAGCGGTCGATCGTAGTAACTGTCCCACGGGGTGAAAACGGCGACGTAATACGTCGTGCCGGCGGTCAATTCGGTGGGCGGATCGCAATTCCATTCATCGGCTTTTGGTGGGAACACCAATCCCGTCGGGGTCGAAACCATGATGCTGGCCCACGGCCGGAAGTCCTCGGGCCCGGGGCTCTGCGACGGGACAACCGACACCACGGGCGCCGAGATCGTCGTGGTGGGAGTGAATTTCCACCACACCGTGTGGGACTGGTCACGGTTGATGCTGGACAGCATGCAGTGATCGTAGTCAATCAATTCCGGTCCGTCGTTGTCGGCGAGAAGGGTGTCGACCTTGTCGGTATACGGCAGTGTGGTGATTGTTTTCGCGGTGGCCATCTTGTCATTGCTCGGGCGCGACCCCGGTTGTGGTGTTCACCTGCAGGTGCAGTTGGCCGTCGCAACCGGGATATTCGTCCGGGTCACAATTGGCGTAGGACGTCGCGAAGTAGATGACCACGGACAACGGTCGTTCGCCGTGGTGGCGGTGATCGGGTCCTCGCCGCAGGTCACGACCGCACCGGTGGTGGTGTCGACGACGGCGACGCCGAAGGGAAAGTCCTCGGGCGAGCGGGCGCCGATGCCCCATGCGGTGCCGTGTGCGTAGATCTTTCCGAGATTGCCGACCGGCACGGTGAACCACTGCGGGTTGTACAGATCGACGCCCCGTTGCACTGCTGTTGCACGGCCGCATTCGCCGTGGCCGAGCCGGGACCCCCTGGTCCCGCTGCCGATGTCGAATCCGGCCTCGGCGGACGAACGGCAGTGCCGCGATCGGCGTACCGGGGGCGGCCGGGGCGGCCGCCGACGCCGGAGCGACGACCAGCAGGCTCAAGGTGGCCACCATGGCCGCGACCAGCGTCGCGATCAGTGGTCGTCGAGGCCACTCCGTCCGGATCGTGCTCACCAGCCGCTGCTGCCGCGCGGGAGGTCGCCGAATACAGGCCTCGATGCCTTGATCACTCAAGTTCCCCTGTCGTTCACCCGTGCGACGCCAGCCCATGATCGGCAGACTGTCGGTCGCGTCGGTCAACCGCCGTCACACCGCCGTCTGAGTGCGAACCGCCCGCCCTGATACCGATTCCGTTCCCCCGAACACGCTCACCCTAGTGGAGGACGGGGCGCCCAGCCAGTATCCGCAGCCGAATCATTCGGGCGGAGTTTTTTCTCTTTCGGGGACATGTTGCTCGACCGTGCGGGTGGCTCGACGGGCGGTGACCACAGGCGTGACCGTCGGCCGCGAGGTGGCGCGCCAAACGCTGCGCGATCGCCGGCAGGGGAATCCTCCGGTCAGTTGTCGAACAGCGAGGTGACCGATCCGTCCTCGAAAACCTCGTGAATCGCCTTGGCGATCAGCGGCGCGATGGACAGCACCGTGAGTTGCTCGAACTGGTGGGCCGGGCGGAATCGCCAGCGTGTTCGTCATGACGACCTCGCAGGCGCCACTGGCCGCGAGCCGTTCCGCCGCAGGATCCGACAGCACGCCGTGGGTCGCGGCCACCACGACCTTCTTGGCGCCGGCCGCAAGTACCTGCTTGACCGCCTTGGCGATGGTGCCACCGGTGTCGATCATGTCGTCGACCACGATGCAGGTGCGGCCGTGGACATCACCGACCACCCGGTTGGCCACCACCTGATTCGGCCTGGTGGGGTCCCTGGTCTTGTGGATGAAGGCGATGGGCGCGCCGCCGAGGCGGTCCGCCCAGCGTTCTGCGGTCCGTACCCGGCCGGAATCCGGGGAAACGACCGTCAGGTCGTCGTCGATGTACCGCTGACCGATGTATCCGGAGAGCAACGGCTGGGCGAACAGGTGGTCGACCGGTCCATCGAAGAAGCCCTGGATCTGATCGGTGTGCAGGTCGACCGTCATCAGCCGCTGGGCACCCGCGGTCTTCAGCAGGTCGGCGATCAGCCGCGCGGAGATCGGTTCGCGGCCGCGGTGCTTCTTGTCCTGCCTGGCGTAGGGATAGAACGGCAGCACGACGGTGATCCGTTTGGCCGACGCCCTTTTCAGCGCGTCGATCATGATCAGGGTCTCCATCACCCAGGTGTTGATCGGCACGCCGCAGGACTGGATCAGGAACGCATCGGAGCCCCGCACCGATTCCTCGAACCGGACGAAGATCTCCCCGTTGGCGAAGTCGTAGGCCGATTGCGGGGTGACGGAGACGTCGAGGTACTTGCCGACCTCGTCGGCGAGTTCCGGATAGGCGCGCCCGGAAAACACCATCAAGCTCTTGCGAGTGGTGATCGAGAGGGAACTCACGCCGGGCGATCTCCTTGGGTCGGTGCAGCGGTGGTCGGCGACGGCACGGCCGGCAGCGAAACATCCGCGGCGGCAAGGGCCTGCTGCGCCGCGGCGGCGGACTTGGAGCCGATCCGCCTCCGCAGGACCCAGCCGGGCGCCGAATGCTGCCGTCCCCGGGCGATGCCCAGGTCACCCGGCCCCAGGTCCTCGGTGATGGTGGACCCGGCCGCGACATAGGCGCCGACGGCGACGGTGACGGGGGCGACCAAGGTCGAATCGCTGCCAATGAATGCATAATCCCCGATGACCGTGGGGAACTTGTGGTCACCGTCGTAGTTCGCCGTGATGGTGCCGGCCCCGATGTTCGCGCCGATCCCGATGGTGGTGTCACCGACGTAGGACAGGTGCGGCACCTTGGAGCCGCGTCCTACCGTTGACTTCTTGATCTCCACGAAGGCTCCTGCCTTGCTGCCCTCTTGCAGGACGGCGTCCGGTCGCAGGTAGCTGAACGGCCCGACGGAGGCGTGTGCTCCGATCGTCGCGCCGTGACAATGCGATCGTACGACGCTCGCGTCGTCCGCCACGGTGCAGGCAATCAGCGTGGTGTCCGGCCCGATCGAGCAACCACGGCCGATGGTGGTGCCGGCCTGGAGTTGGGTGCCGGGGAGGATCTCGGTGTCCGGGCCGATCGTGACGTCGGCATGGATCCACGTGGTGGCCGGATCATGCACGGTGACGCCCCCGAGCTGGGCCTTGCGCACCAACCGGGCATTGAGCACCCTGGCCAGTTCGGCGAGCTGAACCCGGTCATTGATCCCCTCGGTCTCGACCGCGTCGACGGCCTGGATCGAGCCCACCCGCCGGCCGTCGCCGCGGGCAATGCCGACGACGTCGGTCAGGTAACGCTCACCGGCGGCGTTGGCGTCCGACAGCCGGCCGAGCGCGTCGGTGAGCACTGCGCCATCGAAGGCGTAGACGCCGGAGTTGATCTCGCAGATGGCCCGCTGGTCGGCGTCGGCGTCCTTCTGCTCGACGATCCCGACCAGAACGCCGCCGTCACCGCGAATGATCCGGCCATAGCCGGTTGGGTCAGCGACCACGGCGGTGAGCACCGTCACGGCGTTGTCGCTGGCCGCATGCTCGTTGGCCAACGCGGTCAGGGTGGCGGTCTGCAACAGCGGCACATCCCCGTAGGTGACCAGCACAGTTCCGGTGAGATTCCCGGTGACGGCCAACGCGCAGGCCGCGGCGTGCCCGGTGCCCAATTGCTCGTCCTGCACGGCCGTGACCACCGGCGGGAGATCATCCGACGCCGAGAGGAAATCCCCGACCTGGTCGCGACCGTGGCCGAGGACGGCCACCAGGCGCTGCGGCGACAGACCCGCCGCGGAGGTGAGCGCGTGCCAGAGCATGGGCTTCCCGGCCAACTCGTGCAGCACCTTCGGGGTGCTGGACCGCATTCTGGTGCCCGCACCGGCGGCCAGCACGATCACCGCCGAAATTGCCGTCGGACCGGTGTCTGTCGGTTGCGTCCGGTTGTCGGATGACGTGATGAGCACAGCTCATCCCTCCTGCGAGAAGGCGTTGCGGGGTTCTGGCGGGATCGTCAACATTTCAGTGATGACCGTGGGTCCGTCGCGGCTGCGGCGGGCACGGATCTGATCGTAGTGCAGGCCCGCCACCGGCAGTTCGAGCGCCCGGACCCAGACGGTCAGGCGCAGACGGAAAGACAGGGCCGGTGGGGGGGAATCCACCGGCCCTGCCTGGTCTCATGGGTACTGCGTTTTCTGCTCTTCGCTCAGCGGCTCCCTCCCATCACGGGTTGACCCGGCGGCTGCTGACCGCGTAGTACGCCAGGTCCTGCGTGTACGGCGTCGCGTCCACGGTGT
>CAVOFW010000005.1:0-588302 GCA_963695045.1 uncultured Actinomycetota bacterium | reverse complement strand
AAGGCTGGGGATGTCCGTGAAGTACCGGGCCGGGGTCTGCCAAGGCCCGACCTGTCACGTCGCCGCGACCCGCTGCGACCTTGATCATCTGGTGCCCGTTCCGGAAGGACCCACCGCGGCTGTCAATCTGGGTCCGGAATGCCGTGGCGAGCATCGGGCGAAGACGCACGCCGGGCATCAGGCCGCCCGGACCGGGCCGCACACCACCCAGTGGGTCACCCCGACCGGGCACGTCTACACCGCCGAAGACCCACAACTCCCCGTCGAGGAGTGGCCGCGCTGACGACGGTAGCCTCAGATTCGGCCGGCCGCGGCCATGGCCAGTTGGGTGAGTTGGTCCTGGGTGGGTGGAGTGCCCGCGGTGCTGAGGCCGATGACGACCATCGCGTCGCCCTTGTCGAAGTTGATCGCCCCGCGGGCACCTTTGAACTGGCTGAACGCGCCGTCTCCGACGCCGCTAACTTCGGTGATGCCCGGGGTGCCACTGGGTATTCCGGCGTGCTCTCGCTCGTAGACGGCCTTGCCTCCCGAGGGCGTCAGGGAGAGCTGCAGGGATGACTGCCCGGCGAGATAGCTGCAGGCCGAGGCGGTGTCGCCGAGTGGGGTTTCTTGCCCTGGTCCCGGGTCGGCGCCCAGCGCGGCGGTGGCTTCCTGCTCGGTCACCAGCGCGCATGCCGAGGTGGCCCCATGACCTGCCGGGGCCACCGGATTCGCCGGTGCTGCAGTGCTTGTCGGTGCCGCAGCGCTCGCCGCCGTCGCAGGGACGGTGGCAGGTGTGGTGCCCGCCAGGGAGTTGGCGGCCGGGTCAATGCTGGTGCCGGCCGCCGCTGCCGAGGCGATCACCGACGGGACCGCCGCTGCGCCAGGCGCGGCCGGGTTGCTGCAGCCGGCGAGCAGCCCAGAGCCGACTGTCAGCAGGCCAACCGCGGTCAGCACCAGCAAGGCCGGCCGGCGGGTTCTGTGATGCCTCTTCTGGATACGGATCATGCCGTCAACTCCTGGCTGAGATTTATCCGAACGACTTTCGGATGAATGACTGACGGTACGGCCGAGGGTTGAAGACGTCAAGCAATTTCCATTGCGCCACCCGCATGGGGAATCCTGGTGGGCATCAGGCAAGAAGGGTCGGAAGCCATGCAGAGACGGATCTCTCGTGACGGCGCTCGTCGTCGGCGCATCGACATGTCGACCGGGCCATCCCGGCCGCCCGCCCGCGATCGCTGCGGCAGCAGACCTCACCGGTCCCCACGACGGCCGGGCCGACCGGTGAGCCCGAGTTCCCTGGGCTCGCTGCTGCTGGTCATGATCATCGCCGCCGCTGGCCCCGATCATTTCCCGCCTGCTGCCGGGCCGGCCACCGCAGGTGTTGTTCCTGATCGTCGGTGGCGTGCTGATCGGGCCCGCACGTGCTGGGTTTCGCGGACACCGCCGACATCGAACTCCTCGCCGGACTGGGGCTGGGCTTCCTGTTCCTGCTCGCCGGACACGAGTTGGATCCACAGTTGCTGCGCGAGAAGGCCGGTCGGCAGGCGCTGTTCGCCTGGGTGATCAGCGCGGTCGTTGCGGTGCTGATCGTCGGTGGCCTCGCGGCGATCGGCTTCGTGCAAGCCTTCCTGCCGGTGTGCATCGCGCTGACCACCACGGCACTCGGCACCCTGCTGCCGATCCTGCGCGAGCAGAACATGCTGTCCGGGTCGTTCGGGCGCTTCATCTTCGCCGCCGGTGCGGTCGGGGAACTCCTGCCGATCCTCGCGATCTCCCTGCTGCTCGGCGCCTACAAGACGTGGTGGGAGGCGCTGATCATCGCCTCCATCGCCGGCCTGGCGTTCCTGCTCTCCTGGCTGGCCGGTCTGCTCTCCGGAACCAGGGTGGCGGCGATCATCGGCGAGAACAAGCACGCCACCTCACAGTCAACGCTGCGCATCACCGTCGTGCTGCTGGTCGGCCTGCTGCTGATCACCCAGAAGTTCGGCATCGAGGCCGCGCTGGGCGCCTTCTTCGCCGGCATGGTGCTGCGCCGCACGTCGACCCCGGGGGACAACAACGAATTCGAGGAGAAGCTGGACGCCGTCGGCTACGGCTTCTTCATTCCCGTCTTCTTCGTCAGTTCCGGGATGGCGCTCGACGTGCAGTCCATCATCGAGAACCCGCTGCGGCTGCTGGTTTTCTTCGTGCTGCTGCTCGTTGTCCGAGGAACGCCCCGCGCTGCTGGTCTACCGGACAAGCCTTTCGCTACGGGAGCGGTTCGAGTTGATGTTCCTGACCGCGACCGCGCTGCCGCTGCTCGTCGCCCTGTCGGAGATCGGGTTGGCGTCCGGGGTGATGCTGCCGGAGAACGCGGCGGCGCTGGTGGGTGCGGGTGTCCTGTCCATCGCCATCTTCCCGTTGATTGCGACCCGTCTTCGTCGCCCCACCCAGCCCGCGGTGGCTCGCGAGACACCCACCCATTGACGGTCACGGCAGGCATAGTGTCGACGGTGCCAACGAGGGGACGACGACGGGAGAGGACCATCATGAGCGACTACGGACTGCGGGTCGGTACTGCAGAAGTCCGCACGGCGGGACCGATCACCTTCGGGCCCGAGGGAATCCTCTTCCTAGCCGACAACCCGACCGCGACGGTATTCGCCGTCGACATTGCCGATACCGCGGCCGATCCGGGGACCTCCGATCCTGCCGGGGGGCCGTTCGATCTGGCCGACGTCGACGTCCGGGTCGCCTCCTACCTGGGCTGTGAGCCGTCGGACGTCCTGATCCGCGACCTCGCCGTTCATCCGGTGTCGCACCAGGTCTATCTGTCGGTGCAGCGCGGCCGGGGCGACGCGGGCCGGGCCGTGCTGCTGCGGATCGATCACCTCGACGGCGGCATTGTCGACGTGCCACTGGTCGACCTCCCGGTGGCCCGCACCGAGATCGCCGACGCCCCGGCCGAAGACGACGAGCGGCTCGAGATCACCCTCCCGGTCGGCGACGAGGGCGAGGAAATGGAGGTCCGCGGCCACAAGATCCGGATCCTACGCAGCCCGATCCGGACCGCGACGGTCACCGACATGGCCTACGTCGACGGATCTTTGCTGGTCGCGGGCCTGTCGAACGAGGAATTCTCGTCGAAGCTGCGCCGGATCCCGTTTCCCTTCACCGAGGACGCGACGAGCACTAGCCTGGAGATCTTCCACGTTTCGCACGGGCGATGGGAGACTGCCGCCCCGATCCGGACGTTCGTCCCCTATGACGGCGGCCGCGGCATCCTGGCCAGCTACACCTGCACGCCGGTCGTGCATTTCCAGCTCGCCGACCTGGTCCCGGGCGTCAAGACCATTGGTCGCACGGTCGCCGACCTCGGCGCGATGAACCAGCCGCTGGACATGATCTCGTTCCGGCAGGGCGGCGAAGAGTACCTGCTGGTCGCCAATACCTCACACGGCCTGCTGAAGATCGCCTGCCGGGACATCGACGCCCAACCCGCGCTGACCGAGCCGACCGAACCGGTCGGGGTGCCCCGGGAGGTCGAGGACCTGCAGGGGATCACCCGGCTCGCGAACCTGGGCGATTCCTACGTGCTGGCGCTGCAGACCGACGAGCGCGGACGGCAGCACCTGCGGTCACTGAAAACATCGTCCCTGTAGGAAGGGTCACGGTCAGCACTGTCGGGTCGCCGTGATGGACGTGACGTGGTCGCGCTGCGGCGACGAGGATTGCATTCGCGGCCAGGGCCTGCCGGTCGGTGCCGTCCTGCAGGTGCGACCCGCGACGGCTGCAGAGTTCGGTGCGGTTCCGGCGATGGGCGGCCGGCTGGTCGCCGACGGCGCCGACCTGTGTTTCGTGCCGCGGTTCGGGTTCGTTGACGACACCACCTATGTCGTGACGATCGACAGCCCGACCACCGACGCGACGGCCGTGCCGGTGCGGCTGCACCGCCGAGGGCCGGAACGCGCCGCCAGCACCGAGGTGCTCGGCATCTACCCGAGCGCAGCGAGCGTGCCGCGCAACCTGCTCCGGCTGTACGTCTGGTTCAGCGCACCCATGAGCGAGGGGTCGGCCGCCGAACATCTTCGGCTGACCGACGACTCGGGTGCGACGATCCGAAATGCACTGCTGCCCAATGAAAATGAGCTGTGGGATGTCGAGCATAGGCGGCTGACCGTGCTGCTCGACCCGGCCAGGATCAAGCGGGGGCTCGCGTCGCACCGGGCGATCGGCTACCCGCTGCGGTCCGGCGCTGCGGTGCGGGTGGTCGTCGCCGAGGCGTTTCGCGACGCGCGGGGGATCCGACTGTGCAGGCCCGGCGAGCGGGAGTACCGAGTCGGTGACGACGAGCGCCGGCACGTCGACCCGTTGGCCTGGGCGTTGACCGCGCCGCCGGCGAACACGGCCGACCCGCTGGAGGTTGGCTTCGACGGGCCCCTCGACCACGGACTGCTGGCCCGTTGCCTGCGGGTGGTTGGCCCCGACGATCTGCCGGTCGAGGGCAGCGCGGAGATCGGCCGAGAAGAGCGGTCGTGGCGGCTGATTCCGCGGCGGAACTGGCTGCCCGGAATCCACCGGTTGTTGATCGACCCGGGCCTGGAGGATCTGGCCGGGAATTCGGTGGCCCGCGTCTTCGACCGCGACCTCACTCGCCCCGCGGACAAGCCCCGCCCGACGACGCCCGTCGCGGTGTCGTTCCGGCCGGGCGTCGGGTAGGCCACGGCGATGGGCGATTCGATTCCGGTCGGGCGGCCGCGAGTGATCGTCTCGGTCATGTCCTCGGCCGATGGGCGGGTCACGCTGCGGCGGGATCGGCTCTTGATGGACGAGGACGCCTCGCGGATGTGGCGGTCGCTGCAGCCACCGAGCGCGCAGGCCCTGGCGGCGATCCGCACGGCGGAGCTGGACCGGCTGTATCACCCCCAGGCGATCCTCGAAGGCAGCGGCACGTTCGTCACCGAGACCGAGCGGCCACCGTCCGAGCTGCCGGCCACCACCGCCCAGCGGGAAACCCTTTGGACCGACTTTCTGCCGGCCGAGGTCGCCGAGCGGCCCGGACATGAACGATGGTTCATCGTGGTGGACGGACGGGGCCGGGTGCGGTGGGAGATGAAGCACGACGGTGGCACCGACCTGCTGGTGCTCGTCGCGCGCGGCACGCCGGTCGAGTACCTGGCCTACCTCCGCGCCGAACAGATTCCGTACCTGATGGCGGGTCAGCAGCGGGTCGACCTCGACCTTGCACTGCGCCGGATCCACGGCGTGCTCGGCGTCACCTGCGTGGTGTCGGAGGCGGGCGGCGGGCTGAACGGCGCGCTGCTGCGGGCCGGGCTCGTCGACGAGATCCAGCTGCTGGTTGTTCCCGCGGTGATCGGCGGGCGGGACACGCCATCGATCTTCGACGGCCCGGAGCTCTCCGATGGGGAATCGCCTACGCGGCTGCGGCTGTCGTCTGCGCACGTCGAGAGCGACGGGATGCTGTGGTTGCGGTACGACGTCGTGCGTTGAACGGCGGCACTTGTCGCCGGATGCGTTACTGCACGGACCAACCGCCGTCCGAGGCGAGCACCGCGCCGTTGATGTTGACGCCGTCATCGGACAGCAGGAACGAAATGGAGGCGGCCAGTTGTTCTGCGGTGGCGATCGCCGGGATCTGCGACTGGAAGGGTCGGAGCCGGGCCAGGCCGGCCTCCGAGATGGTGGGGGGCATCGGTATCCCGGTGGCGACACCCCCTGGGGCAACGGCATTCACCCGGATTCCCCGCTGCCCGTACATGAACGCGGCGGACTTGGTCAGCCCGACGACGCCGTGCTTGGAGACGGTGTATGCGTTCCCGGAGGCGTTGCCCCGCAGCCCTGCCTCGGAGGCGACATTGACGATCGAGCCCTTGCCGGTGGCGAGCATCACCGGCAGCACCGCACGGCTGAGTTTGAAAGCGCCGGTGAGGTTGACCCCGATCACGCGCTCCCAGATGGCGTCGCTCGTTTCATGTAGCGGTGAGAAATCATCATTGATGCCGGCGATGTTCGCGAGCGCGTCGATCTTGTCCCCGGCCGCGGCGACGATGGCGTCGACGGCGTCCTGGTCGGTGATGTCCGCGGCCACCGTGATGATGTCGCTGCTCGGGAGGGAGGCTTTCAGCTCCGACAGGCGCGGCTCGGACACGTCGACCGCGACGACCCGACCCCCTTCCCGCGCGATGCGCGACGCGGTGGCCAGGCCAATCCCGGAGGCCGCGCCCGTGACGATCACCGTCTGGCCGGTGAACCTGCCGTCGGTCACCCGTTCCTTCCATCCGGTGTCGACATCCGTTGCTGCGGGAATGACGCCGCCATTGACCTGCCGCACGAGGTCGTCGATCACGGACTGCGGCAGCTGCCCTTGGCTCAGCGCGATGAGCTGTTGCAGAGGCAAGCCCTTGATGGGGTCCAGCATCTCCTCGCCGGCGCCGGCCTGACTGAGCAATCCGCGAACGAGCTCGCCGCCCACCGGATGGTCGAGCCATTGGCCGATAGAGCTGCCGGCGGTGAGGGGGCTGGGGTCGGACATGGTTGCTCCTCTCGCGAGACCAGGGCCTCGCAGCTGCCTTGACTGATGGTGGTGACCGAGCGTTTCCAGCACACTGCCGGAACGCGGTCGGTCCTGTCGGACGAACTCGTCAGAGCGCGAGATGGCGTCGCACGAACGCGGCCTGTTCCGCGCCCACTGCTGCCTCTTCGGGTGCGTTCCCGTAGCCGGCGTGCGGTCGCCCGTCGAAGATGTGCAGATCCGCCTCGACGCCGGCCTCGCGCAGCTTGCGGTGCATCCGCACCGCATTGGAAAGGAACAGGTCCCTCGTGCCGCAGATGACCAGGGTGGGCGGGAAGCCGGCGAGATCCCCGAACAGCGGCGAAAGATACGGGTCACGCAGGTCATGCCCACCTGCGTACAACAGGTTTACGTCGTGCAGTGGCTGCAGTCCGACGCTGACGCCCGCGAGTGTGGTGAAGCTGTCCCCGGATTCGGTGAGATCGATCTCCGGGGTGAGCAGCACAAGAGCGGCCGGCATCGGCAGGCCTTCGTCCTTCGCGCGCAGCAGCAGGGCAGCGGCGAGATTGCCGCCGGCGGACCCGCCGCCCACGATGATCCGTGACGGCTCGCGTACCTGCAGCAGTGCCCGATACACCGCGATCACGTCGTCCAACCCGGCCGGGTAGGGGTGCGCGGGTGGCATCCGGTAGTCGGGGGCCCAGTTGACGATTCCCGTGACCGCGGCGTTCATCTCGGTCATCACGCGAGTCAGGTCGCCGCCGCCCATCACGAGCGCACCGCCGTGAATGCTCAGGTAGACGGGTGCGTCGTCACCTCCCGGGGCGTTCGCCGGGGTGATCACGTAGGTCGGCACTCCGGCGACTTCACGCAGTTCGGAGTCCGCGAGCGATGGCATCCCGCTGAGCATCTCGGCGACCATCGCGTCCGTCTGCTCCACCCACTGCTCCCATGCGACCCGGTCGTCGAGCGCTGGGTATTGGGCGGGCACGATCGGCACCTCCAGCACGGCGCGGGCCGCGTCGCTCAGGAATCGTGGTGCCGGTAACGGAATCACGGCGGGGTGGGTGGGCGGCGCTAGGTCGGTCATCGCACATCTCCTTTGACGGGTACCTCATATATTGAATACGCCGTGTCTACTAATTGCAAGCGATCCCGCCCGGCTGGGTTAGCCTCGTGTCAGTGGACGGCCTGGATGACGCGGCACCGCGCAAGCGCGGCCGGCCCCGCGACCCCGACCTGCGGGTGCGGGTCTTGACCGTGGCGGCGGCGCAGTTGGCGACGATCGGGTTCGATGCAATGACGATGGAAGGACTGGTGGAAGCCAGCGGCATCGCGAAGCGGACCCTGTACCGGTGGTGGCCCACGAAGTCGGCCGTCATCGGTGACGCTCTTGTGGGCGGATTCCTGGACGTTCCACGGAACGACATTCCTCGAACGCCCGACGTCTGGACGGACCTCGACGCCTGGCTCGAACGGGCCGCGGCCGCCATGCAGGGACCCTACGGCGAGGTGCTCCGCACGTCCGTGGCCATCAGCGCGACGGATCAGTCACTGGCCGCCACCTTGAACGAGCAGTACACCATCCCCGCTCGATCGGACATCATCGATCGGCTTTCTGTTGCCGTGATCGACGGTCAGGTCGCCGGCACCGCGAACCTCGAGGTCATCGCAGATCTGCTGCTCGCCGTGATCGCCTTCGCCGGCCTCACCCGGGCCGACACCGGGCAGCTTTCCGCCGTGCTGCAGACGATCCGGGTGGGTATCGCCGCAAAGGGGACGGCATAGCGGGGTCCGGTGCTGACCAGCGATCAAGCCGTTTCGATGTGACGGCCCGGCATCGGCTCCGCCAGAGCCGTCCGCCACTCAGGCGCGTCGAAGGCGTCTGCGAAGTATTGCGTCTCGTGAACCACCTTCTCGTCGCCAAACTCCATGACCGAGACCGAGTAGCTGGGCACGCCGTCGTAGGTGATCACGACCTCGCTGACCCACAGACCCCCACCGCCGACGATCCGTCGGACCGTGAAGTGCCGATCGGCGGGGTGGCCGCCGCGTTGCGCCGCAATCGTCGCTCGGCCGCGGAATCGTTCACCCGATTGCGGGTAGTCGAGGATTGCGTCGTTGGCGTAGATGGCGTGCTCGGCTTCGGTATCCCCACGTTCCGATGCCGACCAGTGCTCTTCGAGTGCCGCCCATGTCGAGTCCATCGCGTCAACGGTAGTAGGGCAACCGGGCACCGGCCAGATTCGGATCGCAGCTTGCGCTCCCAGCGCTGGTGTTCTTCAACCGGGCAAGGACGGCTCGTCCTCTTCGGCGTCCTCCCGGAAGCGCCCCCGGCGTCTCATCAGCGAAAGCGCCTTACTGGCAATGGGAGTGATCCGCGACGGCCACCCCGAACCGACGAGATCATCATCGGAAAGGCGGGTCGGGGTGTCGTCACACGCTGCGGTCACGATGTCCACCACGGCATCGAGCCCTGCCATCTCCTCCGGGCTCAAGCAATTCGACGAACGCCACTTCCCGGCGTCATCGATGATGTCGAAGAACTGCTCGAAGTACTCACTCGCTCCGCCGAGGCGGACGCCGTCGTCCCCGTCGGCCAACCAGTCCAACGCTTCCATGGCTCGATTGCGAAGCCGCTGCTCGACCACCCGTCTGCTCGGATCCTCGGCTGTCCCCACCCGCGCAGGCTACCGAGTCCGCCCGAGCGGTCGGGCACCGAACAAAATGGCAGTCAATAAACCGGTCAACGTCGCTATGGTTCTCCAGGCCGGGAAAACGAGGCCGGCAAAACGAGGCCGGCGAAACCGAGGGCCGGCAAACGAGGCTGGAGAAAACACCGAGGGAGGCGCGGTGGCAACCATCGACGACGTCATCGCCCGCATGCAGGCGATCCAGGATTCGCTCGCGGATGGCGACGGAGTGCGGGCCTTCACCACGGTCTATCACCAGGTCACCGTGGCACTCAAGAACAAGCTCGGTACCAACTTCTTCGGCGACGACCAGCTCGTCGAGCAGCTCGACGTCATCTTCGCCGGCCGCTTCTTCGCCGCCGTCGACGCCGACGCGGCCGGCCAGCAGGTCGGCCGCGCGTGGCGCCCGCTGTTCGCGTTGCGCGCCGACAAGCGAGTGCACGCCGTGCAATTCGTGGTGGCCGGGATGAACGCGCACATCAACTTCGATCTGCCGCTGGCGGTGGTGAGCACCTGCGAGGCCGCGCACACCGAACCTGATGCCGGCTCGATATTCGCCGATTACCAGAAGGTCAACGTCGTGCTGGAATCCATCGAGTCGCAGGTCCGGGAGTCGCTGCTGCAGGATCTGGAACAGCAGCTCGGGCACCCGCTGGAGCCGCTGCAACACCTGATCAGCAGTTGGAGCATCAGCAGCGCCCGAGAGGCCGCGTGGGTGCGGGCCAAGGTGTTGTGGCACCTGCGCGACATTGCGCTGCTCTTCGATCAGATCGTGAACGTCTCCGCCAGCGCGGTGGGCATGACCAGCCAGCAGTTGCTGACGCCGTTGCTGCACCTGGACGAGTAGCGGTGGCCGGCAGCCTGCTCGCGTGGAGCGATCTGCACGTGGGCTACGCGCAGTGCCGAGACCTCGTGGAGGCCGTCCGGCCCCGGTCGGACGACGACTGGCTGATCGTCGCCGGGGACGTCGCCGAGCTGACCGCGGACGTCGAATGGGCGCTCGGCCTGCTGGCGGGACGGTTCGCGAAGGTCGTGTGGACACCGGGGAACCACGAGCTGTGGACGCACCCGTCCGATCCGGTGATGCTGCGCGGGGTGCAGCGGTATCAGCATCTGCTCGGCATCGCGCGCGACCTCGGAGTGGTGACTCCGGAGGACCCGTACCCGGTCTGGCAGGACGAGCAGGGTCCGGTCGTCATTGCGCCGCTGTTCCTGCTCTACGACTACAGCTTTCATCCCCCCGGCACCGCCAGCAAGGCCGACGGTCTGGCCTACGCCTATGAGACGGGTGTCGTCTGCGCCGACGAACACCTGCTGCATCCGGATCCGTACCCGAGCCGGGAGGCGTGGTGCGCGGCCCGGCTGGAGACCACCCGCGGGCGGCTGGACGCCATCGACGCCTCCCTGCCAACCATCCTGGTCAACCACTTCCCGCTGATCCGCGAGCCGACCCGGGTGTTGCGCTACCCCGAGTTCGCGCAGTGGTGCGGCACCGTGCAGACCGCCGATTGGCACCGCCGGTATCGCGCTCGGGCGGTCGTCTACGGGCATCTGCACATCCCGCGCCGGGTGTCCTACGACGGGGTCCCGTTCATCGAATCCTCCGTCGGGTATCCCCGGGAGTGGAAGTTCTTCGGCGGCCCGCTCGGCCCGCGGCAGGTGCTTCCCGCGCCGCCGGAGGCGGGATGATCGAGGCGATCCTGCCGGCGGACGTGGCCGCCGCCGACACCTTCGACGAACTGCCGGACGAACCGCTGTTCCCGCAGGAGGAGGCGGCGGTGGCCAAGGCGGTGGACAAGCGACAGCGCGAGTTCCGTACTGTGCGTGGCTGCGCCAGGATGGCGCTGGCCCAGCTGGACGTGGTCCGCCCGGTGCTGGTCCCCGGCACTTCGGGCGCCGCCAGTTGGCCGGACGGCATCGTCGGTTCGATGACGCACTGCGCCGGCTACCGGGCGGCCGCGGTCGCCCGAGCCGTCGACGTGCTGAGCCTGGGGATCGACGCCGAGCCGCACGCGGCGCTGCCCGGCGGGGTGCTGGACAACGTGGCCCTGCCCAGCGAGCAGGCACAGCTCACCGAGCTGCGCCGAACGGTGGGTGGGGTGTGCTGGGATCGATTGTTGTTCAGCGGCAAGGAAAGCGTCTACAAGGCGTGGTATCCGATGACCGGCCGCTGGCTCGGCTTCGAGGACGCAGTGGTCACCATCGATCCGGTGCTGGCCACCTTCACCGCGCACCTGCTGGTCGCCGGGCCGGACGTCGGGGGCAGCGAGCTCACGGACTTCCACGGCCGCTGGCTGGTCCGAGATGGTCTGGTGGTCACCGCGGTGATCGTCCGCCCGTCACGGGAGATCTGACCCGATCGGGTGCAAAACAGCGTTGAGATGTATTAATCGGCACTCTCGACCCGTCAACACCTCTGACCGACACATCACAGAGGGGTCGTTGGTAAAACACTCATGACGGATCAGCCCGGCACATCTGGAATGGCAAAACCTGCGCGAACGATTCTGCTCACCGGAAATCATCACATCTTGGGACGGTCGATAGCCGCCAGACTCGGACGGCAGAATTCGGCGGGCAACACCACCATCATCACCGTCGGGCCGCCGAACAGATCGGAAGGTCGGGGCACCATCTCGATCGGCGGCAGCCTCACCTCGCCGCGATTCGGGCTGCCGCAGAAGGATTACCGGGACCTGATCGGCCAGGTCGACGCCGTGGTGCACCTGAGTTCGTCATCGACATTCATCGCCTCGCCCGCCGACGACGTGGCACGGACCCGCCGGGTACTTGATCTCGTCGAACAGGCCGGCGCGCCGCTGTATTGGGTTGGCAGCGCCTTCGTCGCTAACGGAGGCCGGCGCAGGCGTCACCGCCGAACTGGGTGGCTGTCCGAGGATTCCCGACTGATGGTCGAATCGCTGTTGCAGACCTCCGGTGTCGACCACGTCATGCTCCGGCCGTCGATCATGATCGGGGACAGCCGATCCGGCGCGATCGCAGCGTTCCCGGGCATCTACCGAGTGTTGACGGCGATGCTGGCACAGGGATCGCCTCCATTCATTCCGGTTGACCTCGGCTGGCGGCTGGATCTGATGCCCTGTGACGTGGTCGCCGATGTGATCGCCCGGCTGGTCCAGCACGGGGTGACCAATCGCGAGGTCTGGCTGACGATGGGCGAGCGGGCACTGACGATCGAACAGGTGCACCGCCTGCTGCAGACCTTTGCCGCAGAGGCAGGACCGCACGACGAGTCGTTCCTGCAGGCGATCCCGTCCGCCCAGAGCCGCGTCGTCACCAGCCTGATGGATCTGTTCGCCGACCAGTTGGTGCATGACGAACCACTGGAAAGCTCACTGGGGGACCAGTTCGCCACCTCGCTCGGTGAACTCGGCGCGTTCGGCGCCGAGCCACTGCCCGATCCGAGTTCGGCGCTCCTGGCTAGCCTCCGGTACTGGCGACGGGTGACCCAGGGCAGGCCCGACGACCGCTGGGCCGATCACCGGGGCATGGAGCAGGACGCCGTCGCCTGACGCCGGCGCGCCCCGGCGACGGCGCGCGAGTCGCGCTGAATCTTCTTCCAGCGGGATGTATTAACCGGCCCGGCTGCGTTTCCAACTAAGGGGGAAGCGCCGGCCGCCGGCCGCTTCCGATCGGCAGTGCGGTTGCTCGAATAAATGGCTCCGGGGGAAACGGGCCATTCCCGGGCTGAATCAATGATTCGGCATTTCCTGGACGACAAACCTCAAATATCACCCTTTTCGACAACGACGCCGTGTTGGCATCGCCGCGCCTATCGCGAAATGCGCCCGGCCGCGGAAAAACATGTGTTGACGCCAGTGACAGGGAGCCGGAGAACTTTTATGTCCCAAGGTATCGATGCCCGGCAGAACGGTTCGCCGACCGACGAGCAGAAACTTCGAAGCTATCTCCGGAAGGTGACCGGCGAACTGGTCACCGCGAAGCGGCAGGTCCGCGAGATCGAGGAACGCGACTCCGAACCCATCGCCATCGTGGGCATGAGCTGCCGCTACCCCGGCGGCGTGACCACCCCGGCCGAGCTGTGGGAACTGGTCGCCGCGGGCCGCGACGCGGTCACCGCGCTACCCACCGACCGGGGCTGGGACATCGACCGCCTGCATGATCCTGATCCCGCCAAGCCGGGGACGTTATCCAGTCACGGCGGCGGTTTCGTCGATGGCATGGGCAACTTCGACGCCGAGTTCTTCGGCATCAGCCCACGGGAGGCGACGGCGACCGACCCGCAGCAGCGGTTGATGCTGGAGGCGGCCTGGGAGGCATTGGAAGACGCCGGGATGGATCCGACGTCGTTGCGCGGCACCGACACCGGGGTGTTCTGCGGGGTGATGTCCACCGACGAGTACGGCTGGGCGCGGCAGCCCGATCTGGAGGGATTCCAGCTGACCGGCACCGCCACCAGCGTGGTCTCCGGGCGGGTCGCGTACCACTTCGGGCTCGAGGGCCCGGCCATCACGGTCGACACCGCCTGCTCGTCCTCACTGGTGGCGTTGCACCTGGCCGCGAAGTCGCTGCGCTCCGGGGAGTGCTCGATGGCGCTGGTCGGCGGCGTGACCATGATGACCGGACCGTTCGTGCTCGTGGAATTCAGCCGTAAGGGCGGGCTGTCGCCCGACGGGCGATGCAAGTCCTACGCCGCGGCGGCGGACGGGACCGGCTTCTCCGACGGCCTCGGATTGCTCGTGGTGGAACGGTTGTCGGACGCGCAGCGACTTGGCCACCGGGTGCTGGGAGTGCTCCGCGGCAGCGCTGTCAACCAGGACGGGGCCAGCAACGGGCTGACCGCGCCGAACGGCACGTCACAGGAACGGGTCATCCGCCGCGCGCTGGCCAGCGCGAGCCTGCAGCCCGGGGACATCGACGCCGTCGAGGGGCACGGGACCGGGACCCGGCTGGGCGACCCGATCGAGGCGCAGGCGCTGCTGGCCACCTACGGGCGAGAACGGACCAACGGGCCACTGCGGCTCGGTTCGATCAAGTCGAACATCGGCCATACCTCAGCGGCCGCGGGCATCGCCGGCGTCATCAAGATGGTGATGGCCATGCGGCACAACGTGCTTCCGCCGACCCTGCACGTGAAAGCGCCGACGCCGCACGTGGAATGGGACGCCGGAAAGATCGCGCTGCTCACCGCGGCCGCGCCCTGGCCGGCCACGCCAGGGCGGCTCCGCCGGGCCGGTGTCTCGGCGTTCGGGATGAGCGGCACGAACGCGCACGTCATCGTCGAGGAGCCGCCGGCCGGTGTGCAGTCATCCGCGGCACAGGCAGCAGCGGAGACGACCATCGACATGACGCGCACATCCACCTCGACCGGCGCGTCACCAGTGCTCCCATTGCTGGTCTCGGCCCGCACCGGTGCCGCGCTGCGGGCGCAGGCCGAGCGGCTGCGGGCGCACCTGCTGGCCCGCCCGGAGCTGAACCCTCGGGACGTCGGGTTCTCCCTGGCTACCAGCCGGGCGGCTTTGGACCACCGGGCATCGCTGGTGGCGACGGACCGGGACCGGGTGCTCGCCGGCCTTGCCGCGCTCGCCGCCGGTGAGCCGGCGACCGGGCTGAGCACCGGCCGGCCGATCGACGGCAAGACGGCGTTCCTGTTCACCGGTCAGGGTGCGCAGCGACCGGGGATGGGCACGGGGCTGGCCGCCGGGTATCCGCGGTTCGCGGCCGCGCTGGACGAGGTCTGCGCGGAGTTGGAACCCCGGCTTGGAATGTCACTGCCGGGCCGGTCCATGCGGGAGTTGCTGGCCGCCGGCGGCGCGGAGCTGGACCGGACGGAGCTCACCCAGCCGGCGCTGTTCGCCGTCGAGGTGGCGCTCTACCGGTTGGTGGAGTCGCTGGGAGTGCGGCCGGATTACCTGATCGGGCATTCGGTGGGGGAGCTGGCCGCGGCGTACGTGGCGGGGGTGCTGTCGCTGCCTGACGCGTGTGCGCTGGTGGTCGCGCGGGGCGCTTTGATGGGCGCGCTGCCGGCCGGTGGCGGGATGGCCGCGGTGCAGGCAACCGAGGGGGAGGTCGCCGCGGCGTTGCTGACGCATGAGGCCCGGCTCTCGATCGCGGCGCTGAACGGGCCGCGATCGGTGGTGGTGTCCGGCGACCTGGACGCGTTGGGCGAATGGTTGCCACAGTGGGAGGCGCTGGGCCGCAAGGTTTCCAGGCTTCGGGTGAGCCACGCGTTCCATTCGCACCGAATGGATCCGATGCTGGCACAGTTCAGGGCGGTGGCCGAGGGATTGACGTTCCGGGAGCCCCGGATCCCGGTGGTGTCGAACGTGACCGGCAAGGTGGTGGCCGCGCAGCTGACCGAACCGGACTACTGGGTGGACCACGTCCGCCAGCCCGTTCGGTTCGTCGACGGCGTGCGGTTCCTGCGCGGCGAGGGCGTGCGGCGGTTCCTCGAGCTCGGACCGGACGCCGTGCTCAGCCCGTTGACCAGGCAGTGCATCGACGACGACGCGGTGCTGATCTCGGCCGCCCTGCGCGCCCGGCAACCGGAGACCGAGACGTTCGCCGGATTCCTCGGCCAGGCGCAGAACGCGGGCATGCCGGTGGACTGGGCGGCCTGCTACGACGGCTCCGGTGCGCGCCGGGTGGACCTGCCGACCTACGCCTTCCAGCGGCAGCGCTACTGGGTCAGCCCCGGAACGGGCGCCGTCGACCCCGTCGCGGTCGGCCAGCAGCGGCTGGAGCACCCGGTGCTCGCCGCTGCCGTCAGCGTCGGTGACCGCGGCGATTGGGTGTTCACCGGCCGGCTCTCCCAGGACACCGCGCCCTGGCTGCGGGACCACGCGATCCTCGGGACGGTGCTGATGCCGGGGGCCGCGCTGGTCGAGCTGGCATTGGCCGCCGGCGCCCAGGCGGGCGCCCCGGTGCTGGACGAGTTGGTGCTGGCGGCGCCGCTGGTGGTGCCGGACGACGCCTGCGTGCAGGTCCAGGTCACCGTCTCCGGCGTCGAGCAGGACGGCCGCCGCGAGGTGGCGATCTACTCCCGCCCCGAGGGCGGGCCCGACGACCGGCCGGCGACGTGCCACGCCCGCGGCGCGCTGGCCGCGGCAGGCTCACTGACCGCGGCAGGTGAGCCGGTGGTGGGGTTTGCTGCGGCCTGGCCACCCGTTGGCGCACAACAGATCCCGGTCGACGGGCTGTATGCCCGGTTGGCCGACGCCGGCTACGACTTCGGCCCGCTGTTCCAGGGGCTGCGCGCGGCGTGGCGGGACGGGGACACCGTCTACACCGAGGTTGCGCTGCCGGAAGGGTCCGGTGGCAAGGGTTTTGGCATTCATCCGGCGCTGTTCGACGCGGCCCTGCACGGCGTCCTGCTGAACAAGGAGGCCGGCTCCCCGGCGGACCTGCCGTTCTCCTTCGCCGGCGTGCAGCTCGGGCACGGCGGCGGGTCGCGGGTACGGGTCCGGATCGCCCCGGCGGACGGCTCGGCGATCCGGATCGACGTCACCGACGAGGCCGGTGCGCCGGTCCTGACCGTCGCCGCGCTGGCCGTGCGGCCGGTGGACCCGGCGCAGCTGGACAGCGCCCGGCGCAGCCATCCCACCGATCTGTTCTCCGTCGACTGGATCCCGGTGACGCCGGGCGCGGCCACCGGCACACGGCGGATCGTCGGCCTCGGCGCGCTGGGACCCGAGCGCTTGGCCGACCTGGACGCGCTGGAGCTGGCCATCGCCGAGGGCGCTTCGGTGCCGGATGTGGTGCTGGTGGCCGTCCCGGACCCGGATCGGTCCGCCGGCCTGGCGTCGGCGGTGCACGCGGTGGCAGTCGAGACGCTGGCACTCTTGCAGCGGTGGCTGGCGAACGAGGCACTGGCCGGCACCCGGCTGGTCGTGGTGACCCGCGGCGGCGTCGGGGTCGGCGGGGCCACAAACGGCGAATCCCCGGATCTCGCGCAGGTGCCGGTCTGGGGCATGGTGCGCACCGCGCAATCCGAGTACCCCGGCCGGTTCGTACTGGTCGACCTCCAGGCCGACGACGGCGCCGAACCGGACTGGGCGCGCCTGCTCGACGTCGACGAGCCGCAGCTCGCGGTCCGGCAGGGGGCGCTGCTCGCGCCCCGGCTGACCAAAACGCCAGCAACATCGGCGCCCGTCGAGCTGCCCGCCGCGGCGTCTGAGAGAGATGGGACGGTGCTGATCACCGGCGGCACCGGCGGTCTCGGCGCGGTCGTCGCCCGGCACCTCGCCCGCAGCGGCGGCGCCACCCGGCTGCTGCTGGTCAGCCGGCGCGGCCCGGACGCACCCGGCGCCGCGGAGCTTGTGGCGGAACTGGCCGCCCTCGGCTGCCCGGCGCGGGCCGCCGCGTGCGACGTCGCCGACCGCGACCAGCTCGCCGCCCTGATCGGCGGCCTGACGCACCCGCTGACGGCGGTCGTGCACGCCGCCGGTGTGCTGGACGACCGGGTGCTGACATCGATGACGCCCGAGCAGGTCGAGCGGGTGCTGCGGCCCAAGGTCGACGCCGCGCTGCACCTGCACGAGCTGACGGCCAGCCTGGACCTTTCCGCGTTCGTGCTGTTCTCCTCCGTCTCGGCGCTGCTGGGCACCGCGGGACAGGCCAACTACGCGGCGGCCAACGCCGTGCTCGACGCGCTGGCGCAGCGCCGGCACGCGGCCGGGCTGCCCGCCACTTCGCTGGCCTGGGGCCTCTGGGCCGAGGCCGGAGGCATGGCCGGTGAGTTGAGCCAGGCCGACCTGGCCCGGCTCGACCGGATGGGCGTGCAGCCGTTGTCCACCGAGCTGGGGCTGGAGCTGTTCGACCTGGCCGGCCGGCTCGGCTCGGCGGTGCTCGCCCCGGTCCGGCTCGACCTCGGTGCGCTGCGGGCCCAGGCCAGGGCCGGCACGCTGCCCGCGTTGCTCCGCGGCCTGGTGCCGGCCGCGGCACGCACCGCCGAGGCGGACGCGTCCCTGGCGCAGCGACTGGCCGGGGTAAGCCCGGGTGACCGGGAGCGGATCGTGCTGCAGTTCGTCCAGGCCCAGGTCGCGGCGGTGCTCGGGCACTCGTCACACGGCGCGATCGACCCCGACCGGGCGTTCCGCGATCTCGGGTTCGACTCGCTCGGCGCGGTGGAGCTCCGCAACCGGCTCACCGCCGCCAGCGGCGTGCGGCTGCCGGCCACTCTCGTCTTCGACCACCCGACGTCGGCCGCCGTGACCGGGGTGCTGCTGGCCGAGCTGGGCGGCGCGGCCGAGCAGCCGCCGATCGACGTCCAGCTGACGCGGCTCGAGGACCTGCTCGCCGCGGTCGCACCGGGCCAGAAACAACGGGTGGCCGGCCGGCTGCGCGCGCTGCTCGCCACCCTCGGCGGCGACGACGAGCAGCGGACCAGCGAGCTGATCGAGGCGGCCACGACCGCGGACGAGGTGCTCCGGCTGATCGATCTCGGCTGACGACGCGCCAGCGCGAAGCGGCCTCAGGCACCACCGCCCTGCCCGAAACGATCATGACGTCGACTGCCGTCATGCCGACAACGCTGCCATGCCAACAACAACCGCGAGCCAGGACATGCAGGAGATAAGGCAATGAGCTTCAACGGCACCGATCCCCAACAGGACAAGCTGGTCCAGGCCCTCAAGCGGGTCGCGGTGGACCTCAACGACGCCCGGGCGCGGTTGCGCGAGCACGAGGACCGCGCGGCAGAGCCGCTCGCCATCGTCGGGATGAGCTGCCGCTACCCCGGCGACGTCACCTCCCCGGACGAGCTGTGGCAGCTGGTCGCCGACGGCCGCCCGGCGACCTCGGACTTCCCCCGCGACCGCGGCTGGGACGTCGAGGCGCTGTACGACCAGGACCCGGACCATGCCGGCACCGCCTACACCCGCAGCGGCGGATTCGTGCAGCGGGTGAGCGAGTTCGACGCCGAGTTCTTCGGGATCAGCCCGCGCGAGGCGCTGGTGATGGACCCGCAGCAGCGGCTGCTGCTGGAGGGCGCCTGGGAGGCGTTCGAGGACGCCGGCATCGACCCGACATCGCTGCGCGGCAGCGACACCGGCGTCTTCTGCGGCGTCATGTACCAGGACTACGGGTTCGTCGCCGGCCAGAGCGACCGGCGCTCCGAGGTCGAGGGCTACCTGACGATCGCGTCCGCCGGCAGCGTCGCGTCCGGCCGGATCAGCTACACCTTCGGCTTCGAGGGCCCCGCGGTGTCGGTGGACACGGCCTGCTCCTCCTCGCTGGTCGCGCTGCACATCGCCGCCAAGTCGCTGCGGGGCCGGGACTGCTCGCTGGCCCTGGTCGGCGGGGTGACGGTGCTCGCCCGGCCGAGCGTCTTCGTCGAGTTCAGCCGGCAGCGCGGCGTCTCGCCGGACGGCCGCTGCAAGGCGTACGCGGCCGCCGCCGACGGCGTCGGCTGGGCCGAGGGCGCCGGACTGGTGCTGCTGGAACGGCTGTCCGACGCGCGCCGCAACGGGCATCGGGTGCTGGCGGTGGTCCGGGGCAGCGCGGTGAACCAGGACGGCGCCAGCAACGGGCTGACCGCGCCGAACGGCCCGTCGCAGGAGCGGGTGATCCGGCAGGCGCTGGCCAACGCCGGCCTGAACGCCGGCGACGTCGACGCGGTCGAGGGGCACGGCACCGGCACGACGCTGGGCGACCCGATCGAGGCCGGCGCGCTGCTGGCCACGTACGGGCAGGACCGGACGAACGGCCCGCTGGCCCTTGGGTCGATCAAGTCGAACATCGGGCACACCCAGGCCGCGGCCGGGATGGCCGGCGTGATCAAGATGGTGATGGCGATGCGGCACGGCACGCTGCCGCAGACGCTGCACGTGGACGCGCCGTCGCCGCACGTCGACTGGGAGTCCGGGCAGGTCACGCTGCTGACCGAGGCCCGGCCGTGGCCGGTGGTCCCGGGTCGGCCGCGCCGGGCGGCGGTGTCCTCGTTCGGGGTCAGCGGCACGAACGCGCACGTCATCCTCGAGGAAGCGCCGGCCGAGCCGGCCGAGCCGGTCGCCGCGGTGCCGCCGCCCGCCGTGCCGGTGCTGGTCTCGGCCCGCAGCGACGCGGCGCTCCGGGCGCAGGCCGACCGGCTGCGCGCGCACCTGATCGCCCGGCCCGAGCTGACCCTGCTCGACGTGGGCTTCTCGCTGGCCACCACCCGGGCGCACCTGCCCGCGCCGGGCCGCCGTGGTCGCGACCGACCGCGGCACCCTGCTGACCGGGCTGCGGGCGCTGTCCGCCGGGCGAGCCGACCCCGGAGGTGCTCGACGGGCAGGTCGCCGGCAGCTCGGCGGTGTTCGTCTTCCCCGGTCAGGGTGCGCAGTGGGAGCGGATGGGGATGGCGCTGATGGCGTCATCGCCGGTGTTCGCGGCCGAGATCGCGGCGTGCGGCGAGGCGCTGGCCGCGTACGTCGACTGGTACCTGGAGGACGTGCTGCGCGGGGTGCCCGGGGCGCCGTCGCTGGAGCGGGTGGACGTGGTGCAGCCGGCGCTGTTCGCGGTGATGGTGTCGCTGGCCGCGTTGTGGCGCTCCTCCGGGGTGCAGCCCGCCGCGGTGGTCGGGCACTCGCAGGGGGAGATCGCGGCCGCGTACGTGGCGGGTGGGTTGTCGCTGGAGGACGCGGCCCGGGTGGTGGCGCTGCGCAGCCGGCTGGTGCGGGACCGGCTGGCCGGCCGGGGCGGGATGGTGTCGGTCGCGCTGCCGGGCTCGAGCAGGTGCGGGAGCGGCTGGCGCCGTACGGCGGCCGGGTGTCGGTGGCGGCGGTGAACGGCCCGGTGTCGGTGGTGGTCTCCGGCGAGCCGGCCGACCTGGACGACCTGCTGAGCGGCGTGCGAGCGGGACGGGGTCCGGGCCCGGCGGGTGCCGGTGGACTACGCGTCGCACTCGGCGCAGGTCGAGGCGATCGAGGATGAGCTGCTGGAGCTGCTGGCGCCGGTCGCGCCGCGCTCCGGCGACGTGCCGTTCTACTCCACGGTCGACGGCGGGCTTCGTCGACACGGCGAGCCTCGACGCCGAGTACTGGTACCGGAACCTGCGCGGCACGGTCGGTTTCGAGCCGGCGGTCCGGGCGCTGATCGACGACGGAGCGCACAGCTTCATCGAGGTGTCGTCGCACCCGGTGTTGACGATGGCGGTCGAGCAGACGATCGAGGCGCTGGACGCCGCGGAGACCGTCCGGACCTTCGGCTCGCTGCGGCGGGGCGACGGCGGCCTCGACCGGTTCGCCGCCTCGCTGGCCGAGGCGCACGTCGCGGGGGTGCCCGTCGACTGGCCGGCGTTCTACGCGGGCACCGGCGCGCGCCGGGTGGAGCTGCCGACGTACGCGTTCCAGCGGGAGCGGTACTGGATGCTGCCGGCGGCGGGTGTCGGGGATCTGCCGGCCGCGGGGTTGCTGCGCTTGTCGCACCCGGTGCTGTCGGCGGCGGTGCAAGTGGCCGACCGGGACGAGTGGGTGTTCACCGGCCGGTTGTCGCAGGACACCGCGCCGTGGGTGACGGACCACGCGATGTTCGGCTCGGTGCTGGTGCCGGGCACCGCGCTGGTCGAGCTGGCGCTGACCGCCGGCGGCCAGGTGGACGCTCCGGTGCTGGACGAGCTGGTGCTGGCGGCGCCGCTGGTGCTGCCCGACGACGTGTCGGTGCAGCTGCAGGTCACGGTGGCGGCCGCCGACGCGGACGGCCGGCGGGAGGTGGCGATCTACTCGCGTCCGGAGTCGGCCGACGAGGACGGCGAGCGGTCCACCACCTGCCATGCCCGGGGCGTGCTGGCCGCCGCCGGTGAGCTGCCGGTGCCGTTCCCGGCGAGCCTGGCCGCCGGCGGGTGCCGGCAGGTCTCGGTCGACGGGTTGTACGCGCGGCTGGCGGACGCGGGGTACGAGTACGGCCCGCTGTTCCAGGGGCTGCGCGCGGCCTGGCGGGACGGCGACACGATCTACACCGAGGTCGCGCTGCCGGCGGATGCGGGTGCGGAAGTCCTGGGGGAGAACGGTTTCGCCCTCCACCCGGCCCTGCTCGACGCGGCGCTGCACGGCGGGCTGCTGGACAAGGACGCCGGCTCCGCGGTGGAGCTGCCGTTCTCCTTCTCGGGGGTGCGGCTGGGTACCGGCGGCGGGTCCGCGGGTGGGTCGCGGGTGCGAGTGCGGATGACCCCGGCGGCCGGCTCCGGGTTGCGGATCGACGTGGTCGACGAGGCGGGCGCGCCGGTGGTGTCGGTCGCCGCGCTGGCGCTGCGGCCGATCGATCCCGCGCAGCTGGACACCGCGCAGGGCGGGCAGAGTTCGCTGTTCCAGCTCGACTGGGTGCCGGTGCCGGCGGCCGACGCGCCCGTGGTGACCGGGCGGGTTGCCGTGCTGGGCGACCTCGCCGCGGCCGGGGACCGGTTCGCGGACCTGGACGCGCTGGAGCTGGCGCTGGCCGACGGCGCCCCGGCGCCGGACGCCGTGCTGCTGGCCGTCCCGGCCGTGGCCGGGGCGGCAGCGGCGGCCGCGCGGGCGGTCGCCGGGACGACCCTGGAGCTGCTGCAGCGGTGGCTGGCCAGCGAGGCGCTGGCGGAGGCGCGGCTGGTGGTGGTGACCCGGAACGGGGTGGCGGTCGGCGCCGAGGCGCCGGACCTGGCGCTCGCGCCGGTGTGGGGCCTGGTGCGCAGCGCGCAGTCGGAGCACCCGGGCCGGTTCGTCGCTGGTCGACCTGGACGGTGCGGACGGCGAGCCGGACTGGGCAGCGCTGCTGACGCTGGACGAACCGCAGGTCGCGGTCCGCGGTGGCGCGATGGTGGCGCCGCGGCTGGGTCGCGTGCCGTCGGGTGCGACGGAAGGCCGTGGCGGCTGGCCATCGAGCGGAAGGGCTCGCTGGAGGGCTTGGGATCGTCGGCTCCGACGCGCAGCGGCCGCTGGGCGTGCACGAGGTCCGGATCGGCGTGCGGGCCGCCGGCCTGAACTTCCGGGACGTGCTGATCGCGCTGGGCATGTACCCGGGTGACGCGCCGCTGGGCAGCGAGGCCGCCGGCGTGGTGCTGGAGGTCGGCTCCGGGGTGACCGACCTGGCCCCGGGCGACCGGGTCTTCGGCCTGGTGCTGGACGCGTTCGGCCCGGTGGCGGTCGCGGACCGGCAGCTGGTGGTGCCGATGCCGGACGGCTGGTCGTTCGCGCAGGCGGCGTCGGTGCCGGTGGTGTTCCTGACCGCCTACTACGGGCTGGTCGACCTGGCCGGCCGTTCGCAGCCGGCGAGCGGGTGCTGGTGCACGCCGCCGCCGGCGGGGTCGGGATGGCCGCGGTGCAGCTCGCCCGGCACCTGGGCGCCGAGGTGTTCGCCACCGCGAGCCCGGCCAAGTGGGACGCCGTGCGCGCGCTCGGCGTCCCGGACGAGCGGATCGCGTCGTCGCGGGACCTCGGGTTCCGGGACAAGTTCCTGGCCGCCACCGGCGGCGCCGGGGTGGACGTGGTGCTGGACGCGCTGGCCGGCGAGTTCGTCGACGCCTCGCTGCGGCTGCTGCCCCGCGGTGGCCGGTTCATCGAGATGGGCAAGACCGACATCCGCGACCCGGAGGTCGTGGCCGGGCAGCACCCCGGGGTGCGGTACCGGGCGTTCGACCTGTTCGAGGCGGGCCCGGAGCGGATCCGGCAGATGCTGCGGGAGATCGTCGAGCTGTTCGGCCGCGGGGTGCTGGCGCACGCGCCGGTCCGGAGCTGGGACGTGCGGCGCGGCGCCGAGGCGTTCCGGTTCCTGCGCCAGGGCCGCAACGTCGGCAAGGTGGTGCTCACCATGCCGGCGCCGCTGGACCCGGACGGCACGGTGCTGATCACCGGTGGCACCGGTGGCCTCGGCGCGCTGGTCGCCCGGCACCTGGTCACCGAGCACGGGGTGCGCCGGCTGCTGCTGGTCAGCCGCCGCGGCCCGGCCGCCGCCGGGGCCGCGGAGCTGGTCGCCGAGCTGGCCGGGCTCGGCGCCGAGGTGCGGGTCGAGGCCTGCGACGTCGCCGACCGGGCGCAGGTCGCCGGGCTGCTCGGGTCGCTGACCGCACCCGCTGACCGCGGTGGTCCACGCGGCCGGGGTGCTGGACGACGGCATGGTCGAGTCGCTGACCGCCGAGCGGCTGGAGCGGGTGCTGCGGCCCAAGGTGGACGCGGCGCTGCACCTGCACGAGCTGACCGCGGGCACGGAGCTGTCGGCGTTCGTGCTGTTCTCCTCGGTGGCCGCGCTGATCGGCAGCCCGGGGCAGGGCAACTACGCCGCGGCGAACGCGTTCCTGGACGCGCTGGCCGCGCGGCGCCGGGCCGACGGCCTGCCGGCGACGTCGCTGGCCTGGGGGCTGTGGGCGGAGGCCACCGGGATGACCGGCGAGCTGGGCGAGGCCGACCTGGCCCGGATGGCCCGGATGGGTGTCGGAGCGCTGCCGGCCGACCTGGGCCTGGAGCTGTTCGACCAGGCGCTGGGCCGGGACGAGGCGCTGCTGGTGCCGGTGCGGCTGGAACCCGCGGCGCTGCGGGCGCAGGCCAGGGCCGGGTTGCTGCCCGCGCTGCTGCGCGGGCTGGTCCGGGCGCCGGCCCGGCGGACGGACGCCGCCGGCGGCTCGCTGGCCGAGCGGCTGGCCGGGGTGCCGGAACGCGACTGGCAGCAGGTCGCCCTCGAGCTGGTCCGCGGGCAGGTGGCGGCGGTGCTCGGGCACGCCTCCGGCGGACGCGGTCGAGCCGGAGCGCGCGTTCAAGGAACTCGGCTTCGACTCGCTGACCGCGGTCGAGCTGCGCAACCGGCTGACCAGGGCCACCGGGCTGCGGCTGCCCGCCACGCTGGTCTTCGACCACCCCACCGCGGCGGCCGTCGCCGCGTACCTGGTGCCGATGGCGATGCCCGGTGCCGCGTCGAGCGACCCCCGGCAGTCCGAGGAGGACGAGATCAGGGGCGTGCTGGCGACGATCCCGATCGGCCGGATGCGTCAGGCCGGGCTGCTCGATGCGCTCATCGAGCTGGCCCGCGGAGAGCAGGACGGCGCCGCTCACGACGGCCAGAACCCGGAGGCCGGGGTCGACGAATCGATCGACGACATGGACCTCGAGGCCCTCATTCGGATGACCCAGAAGGACGTTGCGTGATGACTGTCGAACTCGTAGTCGCATCTCACCCGGAGGTAACCGCGTGACCGCCGTTTCGGACCAGAGCATCGTCGATGCCCTCCGCAAGTCGCTCAAGGAGACCGATCGGCTCCGGCAGCAGAACCGGCGGTTGCTGGCCCAGGCCACCGAGCCGCTGGCGATCGTCGGGATGAGCTGCCGGTACCCCGGCGGCGTGACCACGCCCGAGCGCGCTGTGGCAGCTGGTCGCCGACGGCCGGGACGCGATCTCGGGCCTTCCCGACCGACCGCGGCTGGGACCTGGACAACCTGTACGACCCGGACCCGGACCATGCCGGGCACGTGTACGCCAGCGGTGGCGGCTGCGTTGATGGCGTCGGCGGACTTCGACGCCGGCTTCTTCGGGATCAGCCCGCGCGAGGCGCTGGCCATGGACCCGCAGCAGCGGCTGCTGCTGGAGGGCGCCTGGGAGGCGTTGGAGCACGCCGGGATCGACCCGACCTCGCTGCGCGGCTCGGACACGGGCGTGTTCGGCGGCGCCGTCGACTCCGCACTACGGCGGCCGAGATGACCGCCCGAGCTGGAGGGTTTCCGGCTGACCGGCACGACCACCAGCGTCGCCTCCGGCCGGGTGGCCTACACCCTCGGGCTGGAGGGCCCGGCGGTGACGGTCGACACGGCGTGCTCGTCGTCGCTGGTGGCGCTGCACCTGGCCGGCCAGGCGCTGCGGTCGGGCGAGTGCTCGATGGCGCTGGTCGGCGGCGTGACCGTGATGGCCGAGCCGTTCCTGCTGGTGGAGTTCAGCCGGCAGCGCGGGCTGGCCCCGGACGGCCGCTGCAAGGCGTTCGCGGCCGGCGCGGACGGCACCGGGTTCTCCGAGGGCTCGGCATGCTGGTGCTGGAGCGGCTGTCCGACGCCCGCCGCAACGGGCACCGGGTGCTGGCGGTGGTGCGGGGCAGCGCGGTGAACCAGGACGGCGCGTCGAACGGCCTGACCGCGCCGAACGGCCCGTCGCAGCAGCGGGTGATCCGGCAGGCGCTGGCCAACGCCGGGCTGACCGCCGGCGACGTCGACGCGGTCGAGGGGCACGGCACCGGCACGTCGCTGGGCGACCCGATCGAGGCGCAGGCGCTGCTGGCCACCTACGGGCAGGACCGGATGAACGGCCCGGTGCGGCTGGGGTCGGTCAAGTCGAACATCGGGCACACCCAGGCCGCGGCCGGGGTGGCCGGGGTGATCAAGATGGTGCATGGCGATGCGGCACGACGTGCTGCCGCCGACCCTGCACGTCGACGAGCCGTCGCCGCACGTGGACTGGGCGTCCGGGCGGGTGTCGCTGCTGACCGAGGCGGAGCCTGGCCGGCGGTGGCCGGCCGGCCGCGCCGGGCGGGGGTGTCGTCGTTCGGGATCAGCGGCACGAACGCGCACGTGATCATCGAGGAGGCGCCCGCCGGGACGCCGGCGGGTGACGACGCGCGCGCGAATGCCGCGGTATCGGCTCGAGGCGAGGCGCCGGCCCGCCGGCCGGTGCCGGTGTTGGTGTCCGCCAAGGGTGAGGTCGCGCTGCGGGCGCAGGCCGAGCGCTGCGGGCGCATCTGCTCGCGCACCCGGAGCTGGACCCGCTGGACGTCGGGTTCTCCGCGGTGACCACCCGCGCCCAGTTCGAGGACCGCGCCGCGGTGGTGGCGTCGGATCGGGCCGGGTTGCTGGACGGGCTGGCGGCGTTGGCGGCCGGTGGGTCGGGTGCCGGGGTGGTGTCGGGTCGGGTGCTGACCGGTCGGACGGCGTTCCTGTTCACCGGTCAGGGCGCGCAGCGGGTCGGGATGGGTGCTGGAGCTGGCGGCGGCGTATCCGCGGTTCGCGGTGGCGTTGGACGAGGTGTGCGCGGAGCTTGATCCGCTGCTGGGCCGGTCGCTGCGGGAGCTGATGGCCGACCGGTGGGGCGGAGCTGGATCGGACGGAGTTCACCCAGCCGGCGTTGTTCGCGGTCGAGGTGGCGCTGTTCCGGCTGGTCGAGTCGTTCGGGGTGCGCCCGGATTACCTGATCGGGCATTCGGTGGGGGAGATGGCCGCGGCGCACGTGGCGGGGGTGCTGTCGCTGGCGGATGCGTGCGCGTTGGTGGTGGCCCGGGGCCGGTTGATGGGCGGGTTGCCGGCCGGTGGCGGGATGGTCGCGGTGCAGGCGACGGAGGAGGAGGTCGCGGCGTCGCTGGTGACGTTCGCGGATCGGTTGGCGATCGCGGCGGTGAACGGGCCGCAGGCGGTGGTGGTGTCGGGTGATCTGGACGCGGTGGACGAGTGGTTGCCGTTGTTCGCGGACCGGAAGACGACGCGGTTGCGGGTGAGTCATGCGTTCCATTCGCCGCGGATGGACCCGATGCTGGCGGAGTTCCGGCCGGGTCGCGGAGGGGCTGACGCTACGCGGAGCCGCGGATCCCGGTGGTCTCGAACGTGACCGGGCAGTTGGTCACCGAGCTGAGTTGACCGATCCGGGGTACTGGGTGGAGCACGTCCGGCGGCCGGTGCGGTTCGTGGACGGGATCCGGGCGCTGGCCGGGCAGGGGGTGACCCGGTTCCTGGAGTTGGGTCCGGACGCGGTGCTGACCGCGATGGCCGGTCAGTGCCTGGACGGGCAGTCCGACGTCGTCGTCGCGGCGGCGCTGCGGGCGGGCAACGCCGGAGCCGGCAGGCGTTCGCCGGGTTCCTCGGCCGGGCGCACGTCGCCGGCGTGGCCGTGGACTGGCCGGCGTTCTACGCCGGCAGCGGCGCCCACCAGGTGGCATCTGCCGACCTACGCGTTCCAGCGGGAGCGGTACTGGCTCTCCGCCGGCGCGGGCGCGGGCGACCCGGCCGCCGCCGGTCTCGAACGGCTCGACCACCCCTTGCTGGCGGCCGCCGTGCGGCTCGGGGACCGGGACGAGTGGCTCTTCACCGGACGCTTGTCCACCGAGACCCAGCCGTGGGTGGCCGAGCACGTGCTGCTCGGGAACGCCGTCGTGCCCGGCACCGCGTACGTCGAGCTGGCCATCGCCGCCGGCCGTCGGGCCGGCGCCGCCGTCGTGCAAGAACTGGTCATCGAGGCACCGCTGATCCTCCCGGACGGCGTCACCGTCGCGCTGCAGGTCAGCGTCGGCGAGGCCGACGCGGACGGCCGCCGCGAGGTGGCGATCTACACCCGTCCCGAGTCCGGGGCCGACGGTGACGGCGGCGAGGCGACCCGGCACGCCCGCGGCGTGCTGGCACCCGGCCGCGGCGCCCGCCCCGGCCTCCCCGGCCTGGAGCGCACAGTGGCCGCCGGCCGGCGCCGAGCCGGTCGCCGTCGACGCCCTGTACACGGGCCTGAGCGACATCGGCTACGACTACGGCCCCGTCTTCCAGGGCCTGCAGGCGGTCTGGCGGGACGGCGATCAGGTCTACGCCGAGGTCGCGCTGCCCGCCGAGTCGGCGGACGCGGCGGCGGCCTACGGGATCCACCCGGCGCTGTTCGACGCGGCGCTGCAGAGCGGCACCATCCTGGCCGGGGTCGGCATCGGCGCCGGCGCGAACAGCCAGCGGCGGATGCCGTTCAGCTGGTCCGACGCGCGGATCGAGCGGCAGGGCGCGTCCCGGTTGCGGGTGCGGGCCGTGCTCACCGGTGACTCGGTGCGGCTCGACGCGGTCGACGAGAGCGGCGCCGAGGTCGTGTCGGTCGCCGCCATCACCTTCCGGCCGGTGGACCAGGCGCAGCTGGAGGGCGGCCGGCGGTCCGCGCGGAACTCGCTGTTCACCGTCGACTGGACCCCGGTCCAGGCGCGTCACCGGGTCGGCCCGGGTCGCGCATGCTCGACGGGCTCGACGTGGACGCGCTCGAGCTGGCCGTCGCGCGACGGCGCCGAACTGCCGGAGGTCGTGGTCGCCGACGATCGGGACCGGGGCAACGCGCGCAGGAGGTGGCCGAGCGGACGCTGGGCCTGCTGCAACGGTGGTTGGCCAGTGAGCCGTTGGCCGCGGCCCGGCTGGTCGTGCGTGACCCGGGGCGGGATCGCGGTGGGCGCCGAGGCGCCGGACCTGGCGGTGTCGCCGGTCTGGGGCCTGGTGCGCAGCGCGCAGTCCGAGCACCCCGGCCGGTTCCTGCTCGTCGATATGATACAGCTGTCGATCCGCCTGGACTCCGAAGTCGGGGTCGATTGGGCTTCGCTGGCCGCGCTGGACGAACCGCAGCTCGCGGTGCGCGACGGACGGCTGCTGGCGCCGCGGCTCGTCCGGGCCGGCGCCGGGGAGCTGCAGCCGCTACGGATCGACCCGGCCGGCACCGTGCTGGTCACGGGCGGCACCAGCGGACTCGGCGCGATCTTCGCAGCGCACCTGGTCCGCGCGCACGGCGCCCGCCGGTTGCTGCTGGTCAGCCGCCGCGGCGCCGCCGCCGACGGGGTGCCGGCGCTGGTCGCCGAGCTGGAAGGCCTGGGCGCACAGGTGCGGGTCGCGGCCTGCGACGTCACCGACCGGGCCCAGCTCGCCGCGCTGATCGGCGCCCTGGACCACCCGTTGACCGCGGTGGTGCACGCCGCCGGCGTGCTCGACGACGGACTGCTGGACTCGCTGACCCCGCAGCGCCTGGCCACGGTGCTGCGCCCGAAGCTGGACGCCGCCGTGCACCTGGACGAGCTGACGGCTGGCATGGAGCTGTCCGCGTTCGTGCTGTTCTCCTCCGTCGCCGCGCTGATCGGCAGCGCCGGTCAGGCGAACTACGCCGCCGCGAACGCCGCGCTCGACGCTCTCGCCGCGCGGCGGCGGGCCGCGGGACTGCCGGCCACCGCGCTGGCCTGGGGTCTGTGGTCGGGCTCGACCGGGATGACCGGCGAGCTGACAGAGACCGAACTGGCCCGGCTGGAGCGGCTCGGCATCGAGGCGCTGCCGGCCGAGCTCGGCCTGGAACTGTTCGACGAATCGCAGCAACGCGGCGACGCCCTGCAGGTGCCGGTCGCGCTCGACCTGGGCGGCGTTGCGGACGCAGGCCCGGGCCGGGCTGCTGCCGGCGTTGCTGCGCGGGCTGGTCCGGATGCCCGCCCGCCGGGCCGGCGCGGCCGGGTCGCTGGCGCAGCGGCTGGCCGGCGTCGCCGACGCCGAGCGTGAGCGGGTCGTGCTGGAACTGGTCACGGCGCAGGTCGCGGCCGTGCTCGGGCACGCCTCGGCCGCCGCGGTCGACCCGGAACGGGCGTTCAAGGACCTCGGTTTCGACTCGCTGAGCGCGGTCGAACTGCGCAACCGGCTCAGCCAGGCCAGCGACGTGCGGCTGCCCGCGACGCTGATCTTCGACCATCCGAACCCCATGGCCGTCGCCCGGCTGCTGCTGGCCCAGGTCAGCGACGTGCCGGCCGCCGACCGTCCGGTGGCCGCGCCCGAACCGGTCGGGACCGGCCGCGGACGAGCCGCTGGCGATCGTCGGGATGAGCTGCCGCTACCCCGGTGGCGTGGCGTCACCGGACGACCTCTGGACGCTGCTCTCCGAGGGCCGGGACGCGATGTCCGGGCTGCCGGCCGACCGGGGCTGGGACCTGGAGAACCTGTACGACCCCGACCCCGAACACGCGGGGAAGGTCTACGCCCGCGGCGGCGGCTTCCTGGACGGCGCCGGCGACTTCGACGCCGGGTTCTTCGGGATCAGCCCGCGGGAGGCGCTGGCCACCGACCCGCAGCAGCGGCTGATGCTGGAGGCGGCCTGGGAGGCGTTCGAGGACGCCGGGATCGACCCGACCTCGCTGCGCGGCACCGACACCGGTGTCTTCTGCGGCGTGGTCACCTCCGACTACGACACCGGCGGCGCGGCTGACCTCGAGGGCTTCCGGCTGACCGGGTCGACGACGAGCGTCGTCTCCGGGCGGGTCGCGTACAGCCTCGGCCTGGAGGGCCCGGCGGTGTCGGTGGACACGGCCTGCTCCTCCTCGCTGGTGGCGCTGCACCTCGCGTCGCAGTCGCTGCGCTCGGGGGAGTGCTCGATGGCGCTGGTCGGCGGGGTGACGGTGCTGGCCGGGCCGTTCCTGCACAAGGAGTTCAGCCGGCAGCGCGGGCTGGCCGCGGACGGCCGGTGCAAGCCGTATCGCGGCCGCGGCCGACGGCACCGGTTTCTCCGACGGGCTCGGGGTGATCGTGGTCGAGCGGCTGTCCGATGCGCGTCGCAACGGGCATCGGGTGCTGGCGGTGGTGCGCGGCAGCGCGGTGAACCAGGACGGCGCGAGCAACGGTCTGACGGCGCCGAACGGCCCGTCGCAGGAGCGGGTGATCCGGCAGGCGCTGGCCAACGCCGGGGTGACGGCGGCGGACGTGGACGCCGTCGAGGGCCACGGGACCGGTACCCGGCTGGGTGACCCGATCGAGGCCGGCGCCGTGCTGGCGACGTACGGGCAGGACCGCACCGACGGGCCGCTGTTGCTCGGGTCGATCAAGTCGAACATCGGGCACACGTCGGCGGCGGCGGGGGTCGCCGGGGTGATCAAGATGGTGCTGGCGCTGCGGCACGGGGAGTTGCCGCGGACGTTGCACGTGGACGCGCCGTCGCCGCTACGTGGATTGGGAGTCCGGGCAGGTCCGGTTGCTGACCCAGGCGGAGCCGTGGCCGGTGGTCGCGGGCCGGCCGCGTCGGGCGGCGGTGTCCTCGTTCGGGGTCAGCGGGACGAACGCACACGTGATCATCGAGGAGGCCCCGGCCGAGGCGCTCCCCGAGCTCGTCGCGCCTGTGTCGCCGCCGGTGGTGCCGGTGCTCGTCTCGGCGAGGGGCGAGCAGGGCTTGCGGGCGCAGGCCGACCGGTTGCGGGCGCACCTGATTGCCCGGCCGGAGCTGTCGTTGCTGGATGTCGGGTTCTCGCAGGCGACGACCCGGGCGCAGTTGCCGCGCCGGGCCGCCGTGGTGGCGTCCGACCGGGACGGGTTGCTGGCTGGGCTCCGCGCGCTGTCGTTGGGTGAGCCGACCACGCAGGTGCTGGACGGGCAGGTCGCCGGCGAGCTCGGCGGTGTTCGTCTTCCCGGGTCAGGGTGCGCAGTGGGAGCAGATGGGGATGGCGCTGATGGCGTCATCGCCGGTGTTCGCGGCCGAGATCGCGGCGTGCGGCGAGGCGCTGTCCGCGTACGTCGACTGGAACCTGGAGGACGTGCTGCGCGGGGTCCCCGGGGCGCCGTCGCTGGAGCGGGTGGACGTGGTGCAGCCCGCGCTGTTCGCGGTGATGGTGTCGCTGGCGGCGTTGTGGCGCTCCTCCGGGGTGCAGCCGTCGGCGGTGCTGGGGCATTCGCAGGGGGAGATCGCGGCCGCGTACGTGGCGGGTGGTTTGTCGCTGGACGACGCCACCCGCGTGGTGGCGCTGCGCAGCCGGCTGGTGCGGGACCGGTTGGCCGGCCGGGGCGGGATGCTGTCCATCGCGCTGCCGGTGGAGCAGGCACAGGAGCGGCTGGCGGCGTACGGGGGACGGGTGTCGGTCGCCGTGGTGAACGGCCCGATGTCGGTGGTGGTGGCCGGCGAGCCGGCCGACCTGGACGACCTGCTGATCACGTGTGAGCGGGACGGGGTCCGGGCCCGGCGGGTGCCGGTGGATTATGCGTCGCACTCGGCCTACGTCGAGGCGATCGAGGACGAGTTGGTGGAGCTGCTGGCGCCGGTGGCACCGCGCTCCGGTGACGTGCCGTTCTACTCCACAGTCGACGGCGGGTTCATCGACACGGCGACCCTCGACGCCGCGTACTGGTACCGGAACCTCCGCGGCACGGTCGGTTTCGAGCCGGCCGTGCGGGCGTTGATCGTGAACGGAACGCACTGCTTCGTCGAGGTGTCGTCACACCCGGTGTTGACCATGGCCGTGGAGCAGACGATCGAGGCGCTGAACGTCGCGGACAGCGTCCGGACCTTCGGCTCGCTGCGGCGGGGCGACGGCGGCCTGGACCGGTTCGTCGCCTCGCTGGCCGAGGCGCACGTTGCCGGGGTGGCGGTGGACTGGCCCGGCTTTTACGCGGGCAGCGGCGCCGGCCGGGTCGAGTTGCCGACCTATGCGTTCCAGCACGAGCGGTACTGGGCCCTGCCGCCGGCGGCCGCCGGCGACCTGTCCGTCGCCGGCCTCGACGGACTCGACCACCCCCTGCTGTCCGCCGCCGTCCGGGTCGGTGACCGGGACGAATGGGTGTTCACCGGGCAGATGACGCCAGGGGACGCGCCATGGGTGGAGGACCACAACGTGCTCGGCATGGTGATCATGCCCGGCACCGGGATGGTCGAACTGGCGGTCGCCGCCGGCCGTCACGCCGGCACCGCGGTGCTGGACGAGCTGGTGCTGGAGGCGCCGCTGATCGTGCACGACGGCGAGACCGTCCGGCTTCAGGTCACGGTCGGTGCCGCGGACGAGGACGGCCGCCGCGAGGTGGCGATCTACTCGCACCCGGAAACCTCCGACGCACTTGATGCCCACGACGGTGTGCGGGCATCGACCTGCCACGGTCGCGGCACGCTGATGCCGGACGCCGGGCCGGACGCGGCACCGCTCGCGCCGTCCTGGCTGCCGGTCGAGTGGCCGCCGCCCGGCGCCGAGCCGATTGCCGTCGACGCGGTGTACGCCCGGCTGGCCGAGATCGGCTTCGACTACGGCCCCGCATTCCAGGGCCTGCAGGCGGGCTGGCGGGACGGCGACGAGGTGTTCGCCGAGGTCGCGCTGCCCGACGAGAACGTCGACGAGGCAAGGCGTTTCGGCCTGCACCCAGCGCTGTTCGACGCGTCGCTGCACGGCGGGCTGGACTGGCTCGACCGGGGCGACGGAACGTCGGCCAGCCTGCCGTTCTCCTGGGCCGGGGTCCGGTTCGGGCAGGGCGGTGCCGCGCGGGTCCGGGTCCGGATCGCGCCGGCCGGCGAGTCGGCGCTGCGCGTCGACATCGCCGGTGAGCAGGGCGAACCGGTGGCGAGCGTGCAGCGGCTCACCTTCCGCCCCGTCGACCGCGCCCAGCTGGACGTCGGCCGGCGGGCTGGACGGGAATCGCTGTTCACCGTCGACTGGACGCCGGTCGAGGCCGGCGGTGGGTCGGCGCGGGTCGCGTTCCTCTGCGGCGCCGCCGCGGCGGACCTGGACGCGTTCCTACTGTCGGGTGCGGAGATCCCGGATCTGATGGTCGCGGAGATCGCCTCCCCGATCGACCCGGCTGCCGCCGACCCGTACGAGGTCACCGAGCGGACGCTCGGTCTGCTGCAGCGCTGGCTCGTGGCCGAGAACCTGGCGAACGCACGACTGGCCCTGGTGACCCGCGGCGGGATCGCGGTGGACGACGAGTCGCCCGACCTGGCCATTGCCCCCGTGTGGGGGCTGGTGCGCAGCGCGCAGTCGGAGCACCCGGGTCGCTTCCTGCTCGTCGACGTCGCCCGGTCGATCGACGGCCCGATTGACGCGGAATCCGCCCCCTGGGGCGCCATCGCCGCGCTGGACGAGCCGCAACTGGCGATCCGCGACGGACGGCTGCTGGCCCCACGGCTGACCCGGGCAGTCGACGCCGGGCAGGCCGACGACGCAGCCATCACGGCGCTGGACCCGGACGGCACCGTGCTGATCACCGGCGGCACCGGTGGGCTCGGCGCGCTGTTCGCCAGGCACCTGATCCAGCGGCACGGCGCCCGGCACGTGCTGCTGATCAGCCGCCGCGGCGCCGCCGCCGAAGGAGTGCCGGACCTGGTCGCCGAGCTGGAAGGCCTGGGCGCGCAGGTGCGGGTCGCGGCCTGCGACGTCGCCGACCGGGCGCAGCTCGCCGACCTGATCGGCACCCTCGAACGCCCGCTGACGGCGGTGCTGCACGCCGCCGGCGTCCTGGACGACGCCCTGGTCGACTCGCTGACCGCCGGACCAGCTGGCCAGGGTGCTGCGGCCGAAGGTCGACGCGGCGCGGCACCTGGACGAGCTGACCACCGGGATGGAGCTGTCGGCGTTCGTGCTGTTCTCCTCCGTCGCGGCGCTGATCGGCAGCCCCGGGCAGGGGAACTACGCGGCCGCGAACGCGTTCCTGGACGCGCTGGCGGCCCGGCGGCGCGCGGCCGGCCTGCCGGCGACGTCACTGGCCTGGGGCCTGTGGGCGGACGCGACCGGGATCACCGACGGACTGGGCGCCGCGGAGCTGGCCAGGCTGGAGCGGATGGGCGGCGAACCGCTGTCCACCGAGCTCGGCCTCGAGCTGTTCGACCGGGCCCGGCGACGCGACGACGCGCTGCTGGTGCCGGTACGGCTCGACCTGGCGGCGCTGCGGGCGCAGGCCAGGGCCGGGTTGCTGCCGCCGCTGCTGCGGGGGCTGGTCAAGTCCCCGGCCCGGCGCACCGGGTCGTTGGCGCAGCGGCTCGCCGGGGTGCCGGAGACGGACCGCGAGCGGGTGGTGCTGGAGCTGGTGCGAGCGCAGGTCGCCGCGGTGTTGGGGCATGCCTCCACGGATGCGATCGACCCGGACCGGGCGTTCAAGGAACTGGGCTTCGACTCGCTGACCGCGGTCGAGCTGCGGAACCGGCTGACCCAGGCCACCGGTCTGCGGTTGCCGTCGACGCTGGTCTTCGACCACCCCAACCCGGCGGCGGTCGTGCGGTTCCTGCTGGTCGAGGTGGGCGACGCGCCGAGACGGAGCGACCGGCTGCCCGGCCGCGCCGGGCGCGGTCCGCGCTGGACGAGCCGCTGGCGATCGTCGGGATGAGCTGCCGGTACCCGGGTGGGGTGACCTCGCCCGCGGAGCTGTGGACATTGCTGGCCGAGGGCAGGGACGCGATCGGCGGGTTGCCGTCGGACCGCGGCTGGGATCTGGAGAAGTTGTACGACCCGAACCCTGACCACCTGGGCAAGGTCTATACCCGCGGCGGCGGTTTCGTCGACGGCGTGGGCGATTTCGACGCCGGGTTCTTCGGGATCTC
The DNA here is from genome assembly GCA_963695045.1 of uncultured Actinomycetota bacterium. Classification (GTDB taxonomy): domain Bacteria; phylum Actinomycetota; class Actinomycetes; order Mycobacteriales; family Nakamurellaceae; genus Nakamurella. The sequence goes on along the minus strand of CAVOFW010000005.1, from coordinate 552,185 downwards.
CCCGCGGGAGGCGCTGGCCATGGACCCGCAGCAGCGGTTGCTGCTGGAGGGCGCCTGGGAGGCGCTGGAGGACGCCGGGATCGACCCGAACTCCCTGCGCGGCACCGACACCGGGGTGTTCTGCGGAGTCGGGCCGTCGGACTACGCGGCGACGCCAGCGGGCAGCCTGCCCGAGATCGAGGGTTTCCGGCTGACCGGCGCGACCACCAGCGTGGTGTCCGGCCGGGTCGCCTACAGCCTGGGGCTGGAGGGCCCGGCGGTGTCGGTGGACACGGCGTGCTCGTCGTCGCTGGTGGCGCTGCACCTGGCGTCGCAGGCGCTGCGGTCGGGCGAGTGCTCGATGGCGCTGGCCGGCGGGGTGACGGTGATGGCCGGCGCCGCTGCTGTTCGTGGAGTTCAGCCGGCAGCGCGGGCTGGCCGCGGACGGCCGGTGCAAGTCGTTCGCCGCCGGCGCGGACGGCACCGGGTTCTCCGACGGGCTGGGCGTGCTGGTGGTGGAGCGGCTGTCGGACGCGCGGCGCAACGGTCATCAGGTGCTGGCGCGTGGTGCGCGGCAGCGCGGTGAACCAGGACGGCGCGTCGAACGGGCTGACCGCGCCGAACGGCCCGTCGCAGCAGCGGGTGATCCGGCAGGCGCTGGCCAACGCCGGGCCTGAACGCCGCCGACGTGGACGCGGTCGAGGGCGCACGGCACCGGCACCACGCTGGGCGACCCGATCGAGGCGCAGGCGCTGCTGGCCACCTACGGGCAGGACCGGCCGGCGGTCGAGCCGCTGTGGCTGGGGTCGATCAAGTCGAACATCGGCCACGCCTCGGCGGCGGCCGGGGTGGCCGGCGTGATCAAGATGGTGCTGGCGATGCGGCACGAGGTGCTTGCCGCAGACGTTGCATGTGGATGAGCCGTCGCCGCACGTCGACTGGGAGTCCGGGCAGGTCCGGTTGCTGACCGAGGCCGAGCCGTGGCGGCCGACCGCGGGCCGGCCGCGCCGGGCCGGTGTCTCCTCGTTCGGGGTCAGCGGCACCAACGCGCACGTGATCCTCGAGGAGGCCCCGGCGGCCGACGCGGCGGCCGGCCACCGGCCCGGCGCCGGTCGACCGACCGGATGCGCCGGTGCCGGTATTGCTCTCCGGGAAGGGCACGACCGGCGCTGCGGGCGCAGGCGGAGCGGTTGCGGTTGCATCTGCTGGCGCACCCGGAGCTGGATCTGCTCGACGTCGGGTTCTCCGCGGTGACGCACCCGGGCGCAGTTCGAGCACCGCGCGGCGGTGGTGGCGTCGGATCGGGACGGGTTGCTGGACGGGCTGGCGGCGTTGGCGGCCGGTGGGTCCGGCGCCGGGGTGGTGTCGGGTCGGGTGCTGGCCGGCCGGACGGCGTTCCTGTTCACCGGTCAGGGGGCGCAGCGGGTCGGGATGGGCGCGGAGTTGGCGGCGGCGTATCCGGTGTTCGCGGCGGCGTTGGACGAGGTGTGCGCGGAGCTTGGATCCGCTGCTGGGTCGGTCGTTGCGGGAGCTGCTGCTGCCGCCGGTGGGGCGGAGCTGGATCGGACGGAGTTCACCCAGCCGGCGTTGTTCGCGGTCGAGGTGGCGTTGTTCCGGCTGGTCGAGTCGTTCGGGGTGCGCCCGGATTACCTGATCGGGCATTCGGTGGGGGAGATGGCGGCGGCGCATGTGGCGGGGGTGTTGTCGCTGGCGGATGCGTGCGCGTTGGTGGTGGCGCGGGGCCGGTTGATGGGCGCGTTGCCGGCCGGTGGCGGGATGGTCGCGGTGCAGGCGACGGAGGAGGAGGTCGCCGCGTCGCTGGCTGGCGTTCGCGGATCGGTTGGCGGTCGCGGCGGTGAACGGGCCGCAGGCGGTGGTGGTGTCGGGTGATCTGGACGCGGTGGACGAGTGGTTGCCGGTGTGCGCGGACCGGAAGACGACGCGGTTGCGGGTGAGTCATGCGTTCCATTCGCAGCGGATGGACCCGATGCTGGCGGAGTTCCGCCGGGTCGCGGAGTCGCTGAGCTACGCGGAGCCGCGGATCCCGGTGGTGTCGAACGTCACCGGGCAGTTGGTCACGAGTGAGCTGACCGATCCGGGGTACTGGGTGGAGCACGTCCGGCGGCCGGTGCGGTTCCTGGACGGGATCCGGGCGCTGGCCGGGCAGGGGGTGACCCGGTTCCTGGAGTTGGGTCCGGACGCGGTGCTGACCGCGATGACCGGCAGTGCGTCGACGAGCGACGTCGGTCGTCGCGGCGGCGCTTGCGGGCGGGTAAGCCGGAGGCCGACACGTTCGCCGGTTTCCTCGGCCGGGCGCACGTCGCGGGCGTGCACGCTGGACTGGGCGGCGTTCTACGCCGGCACCGGCGCCCGCCGGGTGGATCTGCCGACGTACGCGTTCCAGCGCGAGCGGTACTGGATCTCCGCGGCGGGCCGGAGCGGGTGACGCGGCGGCGGCCGGGCAGCTGCAGCTGGACCATCCGCTGCTGGCGGCGGCCGTGCAGGTCGGCGATCGGGACGAGTGGGTGCTCACCGGCCGGTTGTCGCAGGAGGTCGCAGCCGTGGCTGCGCGATCACGTGGTGCTCGGGTTGGTGTTGCTCCCGGGCGCGGCGATGGTCGAGCTGGCGTTGGCCGCCGGCGCCCAGGTCGGGTGCTCCGGTGCTGGACGAGCTGGTGCTGGAGGCGCCGCTGGTGCTGCCGGACGACGCCGCGCTGCAGCTGCAGGTCACGGTGGGCGCCGCGGACGCCGAGGGCCGGCGCGAGGTGGCGATCTACTCCCGCGCGGAGACCGCGGATGAGGACGGCGAACGGGCCGCGACCTGCCATGCCAGCGGCGTGTTCGCCGAGGCGGGCGGCACCGCTGCGCCCTTCCCGGCCGAGTGGCCGCCGGTCGGTGCGGAGCAGGTCGAGGTCGCCGGGTTGTACGACCGGCTGGCGGACGCGGGGTACGAGTACGGCCCGGTCTTCCAGGGCCTGCGGGCGGCGTGGCGGGACGGCGCCACGGTGTTCGCCGAGGTGGCGCTGCCGGAGGGCGCCGGTGAGCGAGGGTTTCGGTGTGCATCCGGCGTTGCTGGACGCGGCGCTGCATGGCGGCATGCTGGATCTGGGGGCTGGCTCCCAGGCGGAGCTGCCGTTCTCCTGGTCCGGGGTGCGGCTCGGCAATGGTGACGGCTCGCGGGTGCGGGTCCGGATCGCGCCCGCGGACGGGTCCGCGGTGCGTGTTGATGTGGTCGACGAAGCCGGTGCGCCGGTGGTGTCGGTCGCCGAACTCGCGGTGCGCCCGGTCGACCAGGCGCAGCTGGAAAGCGCGCAGCGCGGCGGCCAGAGCTCGCTGTTCCACCTGGAGTGGGTGCCGGTACCGACCGCCCCCGAAGTTCCAGGAGCGGCAGCGGCGCGCGTCGCGGTGCTCGGTGACCTGGCCGCGGCCGGCGATCGGTTCGCGGACCTGGCTGCATTGGAGCAGGCGGTCGCCGCGGGTGCCGCGGCTCCGGACGTGGTTGTTGTTGGGGCGCGAACGGTCTCGTCGCACGATGTGGTGGCGGGGGCACGCGCGGCCGCCGCCGGGACGCTGGCGCTGCTGCAGCGATGGTTGGTCAGTGAGTCGTTGGCCGGTGCGCGGCTGGTGGTGGTGACCCGTCGCGGGGTTGGCGGTGGGTGTCGAGGCGCCGGATCTGGCGGTGGCCCCGGTGTGGGGTCTGGTGCGCAGCGCGCAGTCGGAGCACCCGGGCCGGTTCGTCCTGGTCGACGTGGACGGCACAGTCGATGGTGACCAGACGGAAGCGAGCCGGACTGGGTCGCTTGGCGGCCTCGGAGGAGCCGCAGTTCGCGGTCCGGGACGGTGCCGCTGTTGGTGCCGCGGCTGGGCCGGGCCGGGGCGGGCGCGCCGGAAGGTCCGTGGCGGCTGTCGGCCGAGCGGAAGGGTTCGCTGGAGGGCCTGGCGATCGTCGCATCGGACGCCGGCCGGCCGTTGGCCGCCGGCGAGGTGCGGATCGCGGTGCGGGCAGCGGGCCTGAACTTCCGGGACGTGCTGATCGCGCTGGGGATGTATCCGGGTGACGCCCCGCTGGGCAGCGAGGCCGCCGGCGTGGTCCTGGAGGTCGGTCCCGGGGTCGACGACCTGGCCCCGGGTGACCGGGTGATGGGCCTGTGCCATGGACTCGTTCGGGTCGGTGGTGGTCGCGGACCGGCCGATGGTGGTGCCGATGCCGGACGGTTGGTCGTTCGCGCAGGCGGCGTCGGTGCCGGTGGTGTTCGTCACCGCGTACTACGCGCTGGTCGACCTGGCCGCGGTCCGCGGCGGGGAGCGGGTGCTGGTGCACGCCGCCGCCGGCGGGGTGGGGATGGCCGCGGTGCAGCTCGCCCGGCACCTGGGCGCAGAGGTCTTCGCCACGGCGAGCGCCCCCAAGTGGGACGCCGTCCGGGCGCTCGGCGTCTCGGACGACCGGATCGCGTCGTCCCGGGATCTGGCCTTCCGGGACCAGTTCCTGGCGATGACGGGTGGCGCCGGGATGGACGTGGTGCTGGACGCACTGGCCGGTGAGTTCGTGGACGCATCGCTGGACCTGCTGCCTCGCGGTGGCCGGTTCGTGGAGATGGGCAAGGCCGACATCCGTGACGCCACCGAGGTCGCGGCAGCCCACGACGGAGTGCGGTACCGGTCGTTCGACACCTTCGAGGCCGGACCGCAGCGCATTCAGCAGATGCTGCTGGAAGTCCTTGCGCTGTTCGAACGGGGCGCGTTCACGCACACCGCCGATCCGGACCTGGGACGTCCGGCGCGGAGTCGACGCGTTCCGCTTCCTGCGCGAGGGCCGCAACGTCGGCAAGGTCGTGCTGACCGTGCCGGCGCCGCTGGATCCGCACGGCACCGTGCTGATCACCGGTGGCACCGGCGGCCTGGGCGCGCTGTTCGCCAGGCACCTGGTCGAGAAGTACGGCGCCCGGCACCTGCTGCTGGTCAGCCGCCGCGGCCCGGCCGCCGACGGCGCGGCGGAGTTGGTGGCGGAGTTGGCCGCCCTGGGTGCCGCCGCCGAGGTGGTGGCGTGCGACATGGCCGATCGGGCCAGGTGGCTGCGTTGCTCGGGTCGTTGACCAGGCCGTTGACCGCCGTGATCCATACGGCCGGGGTGCTGGACGACGGCGTCATCGAGTCGATGACGACCGATCAGCTGGACCGGGTGCTGCGGCCGAAGCTGGACGCCGCGATGCACCTGGACGAGCTGACCGGGGACGCGGAACTGTCCGCGTTCGTGCTGTTCTCCTCGGTGGCGGCCCTGATCGGCAGCCCCGGGCAGGGCAACTACGCGGCGGCCAACGCGTTCCTGGACGCGCTGGCGAGCGTGCGGCGGGCCGACGGCCTGCCGGCGAGTTCGCTGGCGTGGGGTCTGTGGGCCGACGCCACCGGGATGACCGGCGGGCTGGGCGAGGCCGAACTGGCCCGGTTGGAGCGGATGGGCGTCGGCGCGTTGTCGGCCGGGTTCGGCCTGCAGCTGTTCGACGAGTCGCGCCGGTTGGACGACGCGATGCTGGTGCCGGTGCGGCTCGAGCCGGCGGCGTTGCGGGCTCAGGCCCGCGCCGGGTTGCTGCCGCCGCTGCTCCGCGGACTGGTCAAGGCACCCGCCCGACAGACGGGCGCGGCAGCAGCGGGATCGCTGGCGCAGCGGTTGGCCGCAGTGCCGAACAGCGATCGCGAGCGGGTGGTGCTGGAGCTGGTGCGGACGCAGGTCGCCGCAGTGCTGGGGCATGCCACCGGTGACGCGATTGATCCGGATCGGGCGTTCAAGGACCTCGGGTTCGACTCGCTGGGCGCGGTGGAGCTGCGGAACCGGCTGACCCAGGCCAGCGGTCTGCGGTTGCCGTCCACCCTGGTCTTCGACCACCCGAGCGCCGCCGCGGTCGTCCGGTTCCTGCTGGCCGAGGTCGGCGGTGCCGCGGCGGAAACCGCGCGTGCGGTCGCCCGGCCGGTGAGCGTTACGGCCGACGAGCCGTTGGCGATCGTCGGGATGAGCTGCCGGTACCCGGGTGGGGTGAGCACCCCGGCGGAGCTGTGGGAGTTGGTGGCGCAGGGCCGGGACGCGATGTCGCCGTTGCCCACCGATCGGGGCTGGGACCTGGAGAACCTGTACGACCCGGACCCCGACCACCTCGGCAAGGTCTACGCAAGGGCAGGCGGCTTCCTCGACGGCGCCGGTGATTTCGACGCCGGGTTCTTCGGGATCTCCCCGCGCGAGGCGCTGGCCATCGACCCGCAGCAACGGCTGATGCTGGAGGGCGCCTGGGAGGCCCTGGAAGACGCCGGGATCGACCCGACCTCCTTGCGCGGCACCGACACCGGGGTGTTCTGCGGCGTCGTGACCTCGGACTATGCCCTGGCCGGGCAGTCGGCGGTGGAGGGCCTGCGGTTGACCGGCGGCACCGCGAGCGTGGTGTCCGGCCGGATCGCCTACAGCCTCGGGCTGCAGGGCCCGGCGCTGTCGGTGGACACCGCGTGCTCGTCGTCGCTGGTCGCACTGCACCTGGCGTCGCAGGCGTTGCGGTCGGGCGAGTGCTCGATGGCGATCGTCGGCGGGGTGACGGTGCTGGCCGGGCCGTCGCTGCTGGTGGAGTTCAGCCGGCAACGGGGGCTGGCGGAGGACGGCCGATGCAAGTCCTACGCCGCGGGCGCGGACGGCACCGGGTTCTCCGACGGGCTGGGCGTGCTGGTCGTCGAGCGGCTGTCGGAGGCGCAACGCGCCGGCCACCGGGTGCTGGGGGTCATCCGCGGTAGCGCGGTGAATCAGGACGGCGCCAGCAACGGGCTGACCGCGCCGAACGGTCCGGCGCAGGAGCGGGTGATCCGGCAGGCGCTGGCCAACGCCGGGTTGACGGCCGCCGATGTGGACGCGGTCGAGGGCCACGGCACCGGTACCAAACTGGGTGACCCGATCGAGGCGCAGGCATTGCTGGCGACCTACGGGCAGGACCGCGTCGACGGTCCGGTCCGGTTGGGGTCGATCAAGTCCAACATCGGGCACACCTCCGCCGCGGCCGGGATGGCCGGCGTGATCAAGATGGTGCAGGCCATGCGGCACGAGGTCTTGCCGAAAACGCTGCATGTGGATGCGCCATCGCCGCAGATCGATTGGGAGTCCGGTCAGGTCCGGTTGCTGACCGAGGCGGAGCCGTGGCACGCGACCGCGGGCCGGCCGCGGCGGGCGGGTGTCTCCTCGTTCGGGGTCAGCGGGACCAACGCGCACGTGATCATCGAGGAGGCCCCGGCCGACCCGCCGGCGGTCGTCGATGCAGCGCGGGTCGTCGATGCAGTGGAAATTGTTGCGGCGCAGGCGGTTGCCCCGTCGCCGCTGGTTCCGGTGCTGCTCTCCGGGAAGGGCACGACCGCCCTGCGGGGGCAGGCTGACCGGTTGCGGTCGCATCTGCTGGCGCACCCGGAGTTGGACCTGCTCGACGTCGGGTTCTCCTGCGTGAAGACGCGGGCGCAGTTCGAGGACCGCGCCGCGGTCGTCGCCGGCGATCGGGCCGGGTTGCTGGATGGGTTGGCGACGTTGGCCTCCGGTGGCTCCGGCGCCGGGGTGCTGCAGGCCAGGGTCCTGACCGGTCGGACGGCGTTCCTGTTCACCGGTCAGGGCGCGCAGCGCGCCGGGATGGGTGCGGAGCTGGCGGCGGGGTACCCGCGGTTCGCGGCGGCGTTGGACGAAGTGTGCGCTGACATCGACCCGCTGCTGGGCCGCTCGTTGCGGGAGCTGATCTCCGCTGGTGGTGCGGAGCTGGATCGGACGGAGTTCACCCAGCCGGCGTTGTTCGCGATCGAGGTGGCCCTGTTCCGGCTGGTCGAGTCGTTCGGGATGAAGCCGGATTACCTGATCGGGCATTCGGTGGGGGAGCTGGCCGCCGCGCACGTCGCGGGGGTGCTGTCCCTGGCCGACGCCTGCGCATTGGTGGTCGCCCGCGGCGCTTTGATGGGTGCCCTGCCCGCCGGCGGCGGGATGGTCGCCGTGCAGGCGACCGAGGAGGAGGTGCTGCCGTCGCTGCTGGGGTTCGCGGATCGGCTGGCCATCGCGGCGGTCAACGGGCCGCACGCGGTCGTCGTGTCGGGTGACCTGGACGCGCTGGACGAGTGGCTGCCGCGATGGGCAGACCGGAAGACGACGCGGCTGCGGGTGAGCCATGCGTTCCATTCGCATCGGATGGACCCGATGCTCGCGGAGTTCCGCCGGGTCGCGGCATCGCTGACCTACACAGAGCCACGGATTCCCGTGGTCTCGAACGTCACCGGGCAGCTGGTCGAGGCCGATCTGACCGACCCGGAGTACTGGGTGGAGCACGTCCGGCGGCCGGTGCGGTTCCTGGACGGGATCCGGGCACTGGCAGACCAGGGGGTGACCCGGTTCCTCGAGCTGGGTCCGGACGCGGTGCTGACCGCGATGACCGGTCAATGCGTCGATGACGATGTCGTCGTCGTGCCGGCACTGCGTTCCGGGAGGCCGGAGGCCGAGACGTTCGCTGCCTTCCTGGGACGCGCGCACGTCGCGGGCGTGCCAGTCGACTGGTCCGCGTTCTACGCCGGCAGCGGCGCGCGGCGCATCGAGCTGCCGACCTACGCGTTCCAGCACGAGCGGTACTGGCTGATGCCGGCGACCGGGAACAGTCCGGCCGCCTCCGGGCAGGCCGGGTTGGACCACCCCATGCTGACCGCCGCCGTGCAGGTGGGCGACCGGGACGAATGGGTGTTCACCGGTCGGTTGTCGCAGGAGGCGCAGCCGTGGGTGCGCGATCACGTGGTGCTCGGGTTGGTGTTGCTGCCGGGCGCGGCGCTGGTCGAGCTGGCGTTGGCCGCCGGCGCCCAGGCGGGTGCTCCTCTGGTGGACGAGTTGGTGCTGGAGGCGCCGTTGGTGGTGCCGGACGATGCCGCGGTCCAGTTGCAGGTCACGGTCGGCGCCGCGGACGAGGATGGCCGCCGCGAGGTGGCGATCTACTCCCGCGCCGAGACCGCGGACGAGGACGGTGAACGGTCGGCGACCTGCCATGCCCGCGGCGTCGTTGGTGGCCGCGGACGACGGAGCCGGTTGCCCAGTTCCCGGCGCAGTGGCCGCCGGCCGGTGCCGAACCGGTCGGGGTGGATGCCCTGTACCTGGGGCTGGCGGACGTCGGTTACGACTACGGGCCGGTGTTCCAGGGGCTGCGCGCGGCCTGGCGGGACGGCGAGATCGTCTACAGCGAGGTCGTGCTGCCCGACGGTGCGGCCGACCCGGCGTTCGGCGTGCATCCGGCGTTGCTGGACGCGGCCCTGCACGGCGGGTTGCTCGGCAAGGAGCCGGGGTCGGCGACGGAGTTGCCGTTCTCCTGGTCGGGTGTCCGGCTCGGGACCGGAACGGGCTCCAGGGTCCAGGTCAGGATCACCCCGGCGGCAGGGTTCCGCGGTGCGGGTTGATGTGCTGGACGAGGCCGGTGCGCTGGTGGTGTCGGTGGCCGAGCTTGCGGTGCGCCCGGTCGACCCGGCGCAGCTGGAGAGCGCGCAGCGCGGCGGGCAGAGTTCCCTGTTCCGGCTCGATTGGGTGCCGGTTCCGGTTGCAGCAGAGTTGACGGCGCGGGTCGCCGTGCTGGGCGACATCGCGGGCGAGGGCGACCGGTTCCCGGACCTGCACGCGCTGGAACAGACGCTGGCGGACGGTGCGGCCGCCCCCGATCTGGTGGTGGTCCGGGTGCCCACGGTGGATTCCGCGGACGTCGCGGCCGCGGCCGGGCTTGTCGCGGCGCAAACGTTGGGACTACTGCAGCGGTGGCTGGTCAGTGAGCGGCTCACGGCCGCCCGGCTCGTCGTCGTCACCCAGCGGGGGGTTGCGGTCGGCGACGAATCTCCCGATCCCACCCAGGCAACGGCCTGGGGCCTGGTGCGGAGCGCGCAGTCCGAGCATCCGGACCGATTCCTACTCGTCGATGACGAGGCCGACGGCGACCACCCGGCGTGGGAATCGCTGATCGGGCTGGCGGAACCGCAGCTCGCGGTCCGGGCCGGACAGGTGCTGGCGCCGAGGCTCACCCCGGCCGGATCGGGCGTGCCCGCCGGTCCGTGGCGGCTGTCGGCGCAGCGGAAGGGTTCGTTGGAGGGCCTCACCATCGTGGGTTCGGACGCCGACCGGCCATTGGCCGCCGGTGAGGTGCGGATCGGGGTACGTGCCGCGGGCCTGAACTTCCGGGACGTGCTGATCGCGTTGGGCATCTACCCCGGCGAGGCCCCGCTGGGCAGCGAGGCCGCCGGCGTGGTGCTGGAGGTCGGATCGGGCGTCGAGGACCTTGCCCCTGGTGATCGGGTGATGGGCCTGGCGGTGGACTCGTTCGGGTCGATGGCGGTGACGGACCGGCGCCTGCTGGTGCCGATGCCGGCGGGTTGGACGTTCCCGCAGGCGGCGTCGGCACCGCTCGTGTTCCTGACCGCCTACTACGGGCTGGTCGACCTGGCCGGGGTCCGGCCGGGTGAGCGGGTGCTGGTGCACGCCGCCGCCGGCGGGGTCGGGATGGCCGCGGTGCAGATCGCGAAGCACCTGGGTGCGGAGGTGTACGCGACGGCGAGCACTCCCAAGTGGGACGCCGTGCGAGGGCTGGGTGTCGACGCGGAGCGGATCGCGTCGTCCCGGGACCTCGGGCTTCCGGGATCAGTTCCTGGCGGCCACCGGCGGCGCCGGGATGGACGTGGTGCTGGACGCGCTGGCCGGTGAGTTCGTGGACGCGTCGCTGGACCTGCTGCCCCGCGGCGGCCGGTTCGTGGAGATGGGCAAGGCCGACATCCGCGACGCCACCGAGGTCGCGGCCGCCCACCCCGGCGTCCGCTACGGCGCCTTCGACCTGCTCGAGGCCGGCCCCGACCGGATCCAGGAAATGCTGCGCGAGATTGCCGGCCTGTTCTCCACCGGCGTGCTGCGGCATTCACCGATCCGGACCTGGGACGTCCGGCGCGGGGCGGACGCGTTCCGCTTCCTGCGCGAGGGCCGGAACGTCGGCAAGGTGGTGCTCACCGTGCCGGCGCCGCTGGACCCGGACGGCACCGTGCTGATCACCGGTGGCACCGGCGGCCTGGGCGCGTTGTTCGCCAGGCACCTGGTCGAGAGGTACGGCGCCCGGCACCTGCTGCTGGTCAGCCGCCGCGGCCCGGCCGCCGACGGCGCGGCGGAGCTGGTGGCCGAGCTGACCTGCCTCGGCGCCGACGTGCGGGCCCAGGCCTGTGACGTCGCCGATCGTGACCAGGTCGCCGGACTGCTCGGGTCGTTGACCCGGCCGTTGACCGCCGTGATCCACGCGGCCGGGGTGCTGGACGACGGCGTCATCGAGTCGATGACGGCCGATCAGCTGGACCGGGTGCTGCGGCCGAAGCTGGACGCCGCCGTGCACCTGGACGAGCTGACCAGGGACGCCGAGCTGTCCGAGTTCGTGCTGTTCTCCTCCGTGGCCGCGCTGATCGGCAGCCCCGGGCAGGGCAACTACGCGGCGGCCAACGCGTTCCTCGACGCGTTGGCGAGCCGGCGGCGGGCCGATGGTCTGCCGGCGAGTTCGCTGGCCTGGGGGCTGTGGGCGGACTCGGCGGGCATGGCCGGTGGCCTCGACGCGGCGGAGATCGCGCGGCTGGAACGCAACGGGGTCGGCGCGCTGACCGCCGAGCTGGGCCTGCAGTTGTTCGACGAGTCGCGCCGGCTGGACGACGCGATGCTGGTGCCGGTGCGGCTCGAGCCGGCGGCGCTGCGGGCGCAGGCCCGCGCCGGGTTGCTGCCGCCGCTGCTGCGCGGACTGGTGAAGGCAGCCGGCCCGTCAGCCGGGTGCGGCGGGCGGTTCGCTGGCGCAGCGGTTGGCCGGGGTGCCGGACAGCGACCGCGAGCGGGTCGTGCTGGAGCTGGTCCGGGCGCAGGTCGCCGCGGTGCTGGGGCACGCCTCCGGTGACGCGATCGATCCGGACCGGGCGTTCAAGGACCTCGGGTTCGACTCGCTGGGCGCGGTGGAGCTGCGGAACCGGTTGACCCAGGCCAGCGGCCTGCGGTTGCCGTCGACGCTGGTGTTCGACCACCCGTCACCGATGGCGGTGGTCCGGTTGCTGCTGGCCGAGGTCGGCGGTGCCGTCGAGGTCGCGAAGCCGGCCGCCCGCGCGGTGCGGACACCGGCGGACGAGCCGTTGGCGATCGTCGGGATGAGCTGCCGGTACCCCGGTGGGGTGACCACGCCCGGCGGAGCTGTGGACGCTGGTCGCGCAGGGCCGGGACGCGGTCGGCGGATTGCCGACGGACCGCGGCTGGGACCTGGACAAGTTGTACGACCCGGACCCGGATCATCTCGGCACCGTCTACACCCGCGGCGGCGGTTTCCTCGACGGCGCCGGTGATTTCGACGCCGGGTTCTTCGGGATCTCGCCGCGCGAAGCGCTGGCCATCGACCCGCAGCAGCGACTGATGCTGGAGGGCGCCTGGGAGGCCCTTGAAGACGCCGGGATCGACCCCGCGTCGCTCCGCGGCTCGGACACCGGGGTGTTCTGCGGTGTGGCCACGTCCGACTACGGGACGGGCGGCGCAGTCCGAGGTCGAAGGCCTGCGCCTCACCGGCGGCATCGCCAGCGTCGTGTCCGGTCGGATCGCCTACAGCCTCGGGCTGCAAGGTCCGGCGCTGTCGGTGGACACCGCGTGCTCGTCGTCGCTGGTCGCCCTGCACCTTGCGGCGCAGGCGCTGCGGTCGGGTGAGTGCTCGATGGCCCTGGTCGGGCGGCGTGACCGTGATGGCCGGACCGTCCCTGCTGGTGGAGTTCAGCCGGCAGCGCGGGTTGGCCGAGGACGGCCGGTGCAAGTCGTACGCGGCCGGCGCGGACGGCACCGGGTTCTCCGACGGGCTCGGGCTGATCGTGGTGGAGCGGCTGTCCGACGCCACCCGCAACGGCCACACCGATCCTGGCCGTCGTCCGCGGCAGCGCGGTGAATCAGGACGGCGCCAGCAACGGGCTGACCGCGCCGAACGGCCCGGCGCAGGAACGGGTGATCCGGCAGGCGCTGGCCAACGCCGGACTGACCGCCGCCGACGTGGACGCGGTCGAGGGCCACGGCACCGGCACCAAGCTGGGCGACCCGATCGAGGCCCAGGCCTTGCTGGCCACCTACGGGCAGGACCGCCCGGCCGGGGAACCACTGCGGCTCGGGTCGATCAAGTCCAACATCGGGCACACCTCGGCCGCGGCCGGGATGGCCGGGGTGATCAAGATGGTGCAGGCGATCCGGCACGACACGCTGCCGCGGACCCTGCACGTCGACGCGCCGTCACCGCAGATCGACTGGGAGTCCGGCGCAGGTTCGGCTGCTCACCGAGGCCGAGCCGTGGCAGCCGACCGATGGCCGGCCGCGGCGGGCGGGTGTGTCCTCGTTCGGGGTCAGCGGCACCAACGCGCACGTCATCATCGAGGAGGCCCCGGCCGTCGCGCCGGTCGTCGTCGATGTCGCCCTGGCGCAGGGAGTTGCCCCGGCGGCGGTGGTTCCGGTCTGTCGTGACGGCGAAGAGCGACGTCGCGCTGCGCGGTCAGGCGGAGCGGCTGCGGTCGCATCTGCTGGCGCACCCCGAATTGAGTCCGGTCGACGTGGGGATGTCGCTCGCGACGACCCGGTCGCAGTTCGACCGCCGGGCGACGGTCCTCGCGGCGGACCGTCAGGCCTTGCTGGACGGGCTGGCACGGCATTGGCGGCCGGTGCACCCGGCGGAACGGCGCTGCAAGGCCGGGTGCTGACCGGCCGGACCGCGTTCCTGTTCACCGGTCAGGGCGCGCAACGGGTCGGGATGGGTGTGTCGCTGGCGGCGGTGTATCCGCGGTTCGCGGCGGCGCTGGACGAGGTGTGCGCAGAGCTTGATTCTCTGCTTGGAACGTCACTGCTGGGTCGGTCCTTGCTTGACTTGATATCCGCTGGTGGGGAGGAGCTGGATCGGACCGAGATCACTCAGCCGGCGTTGTTCGCCGTCGAGGTGGCGTTGTTCCGGCTGGTCGAGTCCCTCGGCATCAAGCCGGATTACCTGATCGGGCATTCGGTGGGGGAGCTGGCCGCCGCGCACGTCGCCGGGGTGCTGTCCCTGGCCGACGCGTGCGCCTTGGTGGTGGCTCGGGGCCGGTTGATGGGCGGGCTGCCGGACGGCGGCGGGATGGTCGCCGTGCAGGCCACCGAGGACGAGGTCCTGCCGTCGCTGGTCGAGTTCGCGGATCGGCTTTCGATCGCGGCGGTGAACGGGCCGCAGGCGGTCGTCGTGTCCGGTGACCTGGACGCGCTGGAGGAATGGCTGCCGACGTGGGCGGACCGGAAGACCACGCGGCTGCGGGTGAGCCATGCCTTCCATTCGCACCGGATGGACCCGATGCTCGCCGAGTTCCTGGCGATCGCGCAGGGGCTGACCTACCACCAGCCGCGGATCCCCGTGGTCTCCACCGTCACTGCGCAACTGGTCACGGCCGACCTGACCGACCCCGGCTACTGGGTCGAGAACGTCCGGCGGCCGGTCCGGTTCCTGGACGGGACCCGGGCACTGGCCGAACAGGGAGTGACCCGGTTCCTGGAGCTGGGTCCGGACGCGGTGCTGACCGCAATGACCGGTCAGTGCCTGGACGGGCAGGACGTCGTCGTCATACCGGCACTCCGGGCGGGCAAGCCGGAGGCCGACACGTTCGCCGGGTTCCTCGGCCGGGCGCACGTCGCCGGCGTGGCCGTGGACTGGCCGGCGTTCTACGCCGACAGCGCTGCCCGTCGGGTCGAATTGCCGACCTACGCCTTCCAGCGTGAGCGGTACTGGATGATGCCGGCCGCCGGGGTTGGCGACCTGCCGGCGGCAGGTTTGCAGCGGCTGGAGCACCCGCTGCTGTCGGCGGCGGTGCAGGTCGGCGACCGGGACGAATGGGTGTTCACCGGGCGCCTGTCGCGGCAGAGCGCCCCGTGGACCCGCGATCACGCGATCTTCGGGAACGTGATCCTGCCCGGTGCGGCGTTGGTCGAGCTGGCACTGGCCGCCGGCGCCAGGGCGGGCGTCCCGGTGGTCGACGAACTCGTCCTGCAGACCCCGCTGCTCCTGACGGACGACGCATCCGTGCAGCTCCAGGTCACCGTCGCCGCGGCGGACGACGACGGACGCCGCGAGGTGGCCATCTACTCCCGCCCCGATGCCGGCAACGACGCCGACACTGCCGCGACCTGCCACGCCCGCGGCGTGCTGGTGGCCGCGGCGACGGAACCGGTGGCGTTCCCGGCGCAGTGGCCGCCGGCCGGTGCCGAACCGGTCGCGGTGGACGCCCTCTACCAGGGGCTGGCGGACGTCGGCTACGACTACGGCCCACTGTTCCAGGGGGTGCGCGCGGCCTGGCGGGACGGCGAGATCGTCTACACCGAGGTCGTGCTGCCCGACGGCGCCGACCCGGCGTTCGGCGTGCATCCGGCGTTGCTGGACGCCGCCCTGCACGGCGGGTTGCTCGGCAAGGAACCGGGGTCGGCGACGGAGCTGCCGTTCTCCTGGTCGGGTGTTCGGCTCGGGTCCGCGACGGGCTCCCGGGTCCGGGTCCGGATCACCCCGACGCAGGGCTCCGCGGTGCGGGTCGATGTGCTGGACGAGGCCGGTGCACTGGTGGTGTCGGTCGCCGAGCTCGCGGTGCGGCCGGTCGACCCGGCGCAGCTGGGGGCGGCGCGAAGTGCCGGGCAGAACTCGCTGTTCCAGCTCGACTGGGCCCCGGTGCCGATGAACGCAGGGCGAATCGAAAGCGCGGCTTGCCGTGCTCGGCGACCTGGCCGCGGCCGGAGACCGGTTCGCGGATCTCGATGCGCTGCAGCGGGCGCTGGCCGCGGGCGCACCGGCGCCGGACGCCGTGCTGGTCGCGGTGGACCGCACCACGACGGTCGGCGCCGATCCGGCGGTGGCGCACGCCAGCACCGCCCGGACGCTGCAGCTGTTGCAGCGGTGGCTGGTCAGCGAGCGGTTGGCGGACGCGCGGCTGGTCGTGGTGACCCGTCACGGGGTCGCGGTGGGTGACGAGGCGGTCGACCTGACCCAGGCCCCGGTGTGGGGCCTGGTGCGGAGCGCGCAGTCCGAGCACCCCGGCCGGTTCGTCCTGATCGACATGGACGGCACCGTCGACCTCGACGGGGCAGCGGAAATGGCCGGGTCGGACGCGGATCCGGACTGGGCCGGGATGCTGACCCTTGACGAGCCACAGCTCGCCGTCCGGGACGGCGCCGTGCTGGCGCCGCGGCTCACCCCGGCCGGGCAGGGAGTGCCGGCCGGTCCATGGCGGCTGTCGGTCGAACGGAAGGGCTCCCTGGACGGCCTGACGATCGTCGCCTCGGACGCCGACCGGCCGTTGGCCGCCGGTGAGGTGCGGATCGGGGTGCGGGCCGCGGGCCTGAACTTCCGGGACGTGCTGATCGCGTTGGGCATCTACCCCGGTGCCGCGCCGCTGGGCAGCGAGGCTGCGGGTGTGGTGCTCGAAGTCGGTCCCGACGTCGACGACCTCGAACCCGGTGACCGGGTGATGGGTTTCGCCACGGACGCATTCGGGTCGATGGCGGTCGCTGACCGGCAGATGCTGGTGCCGATGCCGGCGGGTTGGACGTTCGCGCAGGCGGCGTCGGTCCCGGTGGCGTTCCTCACCGCCTACCACGGGCTGGTGGACCTGGCCGGGATCCGCTGCGGTGAAAGAGTTCTCGTGCACGCCGCCGCCGGCGGGGTCGGGATGGCTGCGGTGCAGATCGCCCGCCACCTCGGCGCCGAGGTGTACGCGACGGCGAGCGCCCCGAAGTGGGACGCCGTCCGGGCCCTCGGGATTCCGGACGACCGGATCGCGTCGTCCCGGGACCTGGGCTTCAGGGACCGGTTCCTGACGGCCACCGGCGGCGCAGGCATGGATGTGGTGCTGGACGCGCTGGCCGGTGAGTTCGTCGACGCATCGCTGGACCTGCTGCCCCGCGGTGGCCGGTTCATGGAAATGGGCAAGGCGGACATCCGCGACGCCCACGAGGTCGCGGTCGCCCACCCGGACGTCCGCTACCGCGCCTTCGACCTCTTCGAGGCGGGGCCCGAGCGGATCCAGCAGATGCTGCGCGAGGTCGTCGCGTTGTTCGAATGCGGCGCGCTGCAACACGAACCGATCCGGACCTGGGATGTCCGCCGAGCCGCAGACGCGTTCCGGCAACTGCGCGAGGGGCGCAACGTCGGCAAGGTCGTGCTCACCGTGCCGGCTCCGCTGGACCCGAACGGCACGGTGCTGATCACCGGTGGCACGGGCGGCCTGGCGGCGCTGTTCGCCAGGCACCTGGTCGAGCGCTACGGCGCCCGGCACCTGCTGCTGGTCAGCCGCAGCGGCCCGGCCGCCGGCGGTGCCGCGGAATTGGTGGCCGAGTTGGCGGCCCTGGGTGCCGACGCGGAGGTGGTGGCCTGCGACGTGGCCGACCGGGCGCAGGTGGTCAGGCTGCTCGGGTCGTTGACAAGGCCGTTGACCGCCGTGATCCACGCGGCCGGGGTGCTGGACGACGGCGTCATCGAATCGATGACCGCCGACCAGCTGGATCGGGTGCTGCGGCCCAAGCTGGACGCCGCGGTGCACCTGGACGAGCTGACCAGGGACACGGAGCTGTCGTCGTTCGTGGTGTTCTCCTCGGTGGCGGCCCTGATCGGCAGCCCCGGTCAGGGCAACTACGCGGCGGCCAACGCGTTCCTGGACGCACTCGCCGCCGGCAGGCACGCCGACGGACTGCCCGCCAGTTCGTTGGCGTGGGGGTTGTGGGCGGACGCCACCGGGATGACCGGTGAGCTGGGTGACGGGCAGATCGCCCGGCTGGCTCGGCTGGGTGTCGGCGCCCTGTCGGCCGAACTGGGTCTGCAACTCTTCGACCAGGCCATGGGACTCGATGACGCCCTCCTGGTGCCGGTGCGGCTCGAACCCGGCGCGCTGCGGGCGCAAGCCCGGGCCGGGTTGCTGCCACCGCTGCTCCGCGGGCTGGTCAAGGCACCGGCCCGGACCGCCGACCCGAACCACACCGGTTCGTTGGCCCAGCGGCTGGCCGCCGCGCCGCAGGCGCAGTGGCAGCAGATCGCCCTCGACCTGGTCCGCGGTGAGGTCGCCGCGGTCCTGGGACACGCCTCCGGGGACGCCGTCGATCCCGACGGCTCGTTCTCCGATCTCGGGTTCGACTCGTTGGGTGCCGTTGAGCTGCGGAACCGGCTCATCGGGGTCAGCGGGCTGAAGCTGCCCACCACGCTGATCTTCGACCACCCGACCGCCGGGGACGTCGCCCGGTTGCTGGTGACCGAACTGGGCAACGAGGTATCCGCCTCCCGCGTCAGTCTTTCTCTGTCGTCAGGGGTGGAGGCCCCGAAGCCCCGGCAACAGGACGCCAGCGGGACACTCGGCGCGCTGCTCCGGAACGCGCACGCGCAGGGGGCGATCGTCGACGCGATGCCGCTGCTGGTTCAGGCATCGAGGTTCCGGCCGAGCTTCGCCTCCGCGGCGGAGCTGGCCGGCGGCGATGGGTTCGTCGTCCAACTCGCGTCGGGCGGCGATGACCCGGTGGTGGTCTGCGTGCCGTCCTTCGTGGTCGGCTCCGGTCCGCACCAGTTCATGCGGATCGCGGATCGCTTGGCCGGGGTGCGGGACGTGCTGGCCTGCTCGCTCCCCGGGTTCCGGGGTGCCGAGCCGGTGCCCGGCTCCTGGGACCTTGCCCTTGATGTCCTGGAGTCGTCGATCCGCCGGGCGGTCGGTGACCGGCCGTTCGTCCTGGTCGGTTACTCCATCGGGGGCGTCATCGCCCGCTCGCTGGCCGCCCGCTTCGAGGCGGCGGGTGCCGGCCCGGTGGGCGTCGTCATGCTCGACACACCCGACCCGGACGGTGACGAGATCACCGACCGCGTCTTCACCCAGGTGATGACGGAGATCCTCGAGCGCGAGCCGCAGGGCGTCCCGATCGACGACGACAGCTGGCTGGCGATGGGCACGTACATGCGTCTGCTCAGAGAGCACGGCTCGGCCGGTATCACCGCGCCCACCTTGCTCGTCCGTGCAGGTGTGCCGTTCGGCGATATCGCCGACTGGCCGGCCTGGGATGTCGGTGGGGACGAGGCCGAGGTCGCGGCCAATCACTTCGCGTTGATCGAGGCCGCGGCATCCGACACCGCTGACCTGATCGAAGGGTGGATCCACCGGTGAGTACGGAGACGAAGGTGAGTGAGCATCGCAGGCGCCTCTGGCGCCGAGGAGCGGAGCGAACCGGGAGTCGACCAGTGAACACTGCCGGGCCCCGACGGGGGTTGTCCGTCGCCGTCCTGCTGACCGGCGTGTTCGTGTCGTCGCTGGACCTGTTCATCGTCAACATCGCGTTCCCGGATCTGGCGCTGTCGTTCCCGGGATCCAGCCTGACCAGCCTGTCCTGGGTGCTCAGTGCCTACGCGATCGCGTTCGCCGCCCTGCTGATGCCGGCAGGGGGGTGGGCGGACCGGTCGGGCCGCAAACGGGCATTCCTGATCGGCCTTGCCCTGTTCACGCTGGCGTCGGCGATCTGCGCCGCCGCGCCGTCGCTCGAGGTGCTGGTGGCGGCGCGGGTGCTGCAGGCCGCCGGCGGGGCATTGATGCTGCCCAGCTCGCTCGGCCTGCTGCTGCCACTCTTCCCGCCGGAGAAACGGGGAGCCGCGCTGGGGTTGTGGGCGGCGATGGGCGGCGCGGCCGCCGCCCTCGGGCCACCGATCGGCGGGCTGCTGGTGCAGGCCGACTGGCGCTGGGTGTTCCTGGTCAACATTCCGGTCGGCGTCGTCGGGGTGCTGGTCGGCGCCCGGAACCTGCGGGAGATCCGGGACGAGTCGCGAACGGCCCCCGACGTGCTGGGTGCCCTGGTCCTCGCGGCGACCGTCGCGGCGGTGGTGGCGGCGATCGTCCAGGTCCAGGAATGGGGCTGGGACAGCCCGCAGATCATCGGCCTGGTCATCATCGGCGTGCTGGGTTCCGCGGTGACCGTCCGGCGGGCGCTCCTGCACCCGTCCCCGGTGATCGAGCCGGCCATCGTGCGGATCAGGGCGGTCGCGCTCGCCGACATCGCGACGATGATGTTCTTCGCCGGGTTCGGCGCGATGATCCTCGGCTCGACGCTGTTCCTGTCCCAGGTGTGGGGGCATTCGATCCTGCGCACCGGGATGGAGATCGCGCCCGGCCCGCTGATGGCCGCGGCGTTCGCCGTCCCCGGCGGTCTGCTCGCGACCAAACACGGCCCGCGGGTGGTCGGTTTCGTGGGGTGTGTCCTGTTCGCGCTCGGCGGCGCCTGGTGGGCGATCGCGCCGGGCGCGGTCCCGCATTACGCCACCGAGATCCTGCCGGGCGCGCTGATCGCCGGGATGGGGGCCGGTCTCGTGCTGCCCAGCCTCTCCGCGGCGGCCACGCTGCCGCTGCCACCCGAGCGGTTCTCCACCGGCACCGCCCTGATGTCGATGTGCCGGCAGGTCGGTCTCGCGCTCGGCGTCGCGGTCGTCGCGGCCGTGCTCGACGTCCAACCGGATGTCGACGCGTTTCACCAGGCCTGGTGGTTCATGGCCGCCTGCGGCCTCGCCGGCGGCTTCACCCTGGCCGCGATCGGCGCCAACCGGGTCGGGGCGCATGCGTCCGCCGCCCGGATTTCGGCCCAGCCGCCCGTCCGCCGCGGCGGCGCGCACCGGCGCGTCGAAGTCGGACGCGCCCTGGCCGCCGTCGGCGCGGGCCGTTCTCCGGCCGCAGCAGCACCAACACCAGCACTCGAACATGCCCCCGCGCCGGCCCGTCGTGGCGCGCACCGCCGGTAACGATCTGTATTCCGACGAGAGGATTCACCGAAAATGAACGTTCCCCAGACCACCCCTGTGCAGGCTCAGGCATCTGCGGCAACCGGCGGATGCCCGGTCGACCACGCCTCGCCGGTCGCTCCGGAGCAGGCACCGGCCGCCGCCCCGCCGGCCATTCCGGCGACCGCGCTGCCCCGGTTGCCGATGCACGCGCTGAACCAGATCCGCAGCTACTGGAAACGCCCGGTCGGTTTCATGGAGGACTGCCGGGACAGCTACGGCAGCCGGTTCGCGCTGACCATTCGGCTCCCCCCGAAGCCGTACTACGTCGTGTCGGACCCGGTGGACATCAAGCAGGTCTTCCTGGCGCCGGCCGACGTCATCCATACCGGGACCGGCTCCGCGGCGATCGCGAAGTACATCGGCCACACCGGGCTCGCCTGGCTCGACGAGGACCAGCACAACGCCCGGCGCAAGGTGCTGATGCCGCCCACCCACGGCAACGCGCTCAAGCGCATCGAGGCGACGATCAACGGCCGGGTGGTCAAGGACGTGGCCGCCTGGCCGCAGCGGGAGATCACCGCGCTGCACCCGTTCACCCACCGGCTCACCCTCGAGGTGATCGGCGAGGTGATCTTCGGAACGGCCATGCCGAGCTGCTGGCACGAGCTGGTCGAGCTGGTCAGCCAGATGATGATGAATTTCAACCACAAGGTGACATCGCTGCTGCGGCTGCATGAGATGCCGGCGGCGGTGGTCCGGCTGATCACGGCCTTCCGGCCCAGCGGGCTGCACCGCTTCATCCAGCTCCGCACCCGGGTGTACGAACTGCTGGCCGAGGCGGTCGCCGAGCGTCGGGCGTCAGGTGTGTTCGGTGACGACCTGCTCGGCGTGCTGCTGGCCGCCACCCATGAGGACGGATCCGCGCTGGACGACGTCGAACTGCGGGACGAGATGATGACCATCTTCCTGGCCGGCACCGAGACGACCGCGTCCGCCCTGGCCTACGCGTTCGAGTACCTGAGCCGCGAGCCCGAGGTCCGGGCCCGGCTGGTCGCCGAGATCGACAAGGGCGAGAGCGAGGAATACCTCACTGCGGTGGTGCAGGAGGTGCTGCGGCTGCGGCCGCCGATCGCCCAGATCATCCTCCGCGAGGTGGTCAAACCGGTAGAGATCGGCGGGGTGCGGTACGAGCCGGGGGACATCATCTGGCCGAGCGCCCACCTGCTGCACCACGACCCGACGCTCTACCCGGAGCCGCACGCCTTCCGGCCGGAACGCTGGCTCGGCACGAAACCCACTGCCTACACCTGGATCCCGTTCGGCGGGGGGCGGATTCGGTGCCTGGGCGCCGAGGTCGCGCTGGTCGAGATGCGGGCCGTGATCCGTGAGGTGCTGGCCCGGTTCGACCTGCACCTGGGCGATCCGCAGCAGGAGCCGGTCCGCTCCCGCATCGTGATCACCGTGCCCGGTAACGGCGGGCGGGTGGAGCTGCGCCCGCGGACCCCGGTGCCCAGCACGGCCGGCGGCTGACCGCCTCTCAATTTCGTACCTGTCCTTCGCGCGGTGCCCGGCCGGGCCATGCTCCGGCCGCTCCGCCGTGCCCCTATCGACCCTTTGGCGGCGGCAAACGATGTCTGCAGTGCGGTACGAGAACGGGGCCCACGAGCCGATCGCCGTCATCGGGCTGTCCTGCCGGCTGCCCCGGGCCGCGGACCCGGACGAGTTCTGGGAGCTGCTGCGCGACGGTCGGGACGCGGTCACCGAGTGCCGGCGGACGCGCTGGCCGGACGCCGCCGGCGCCGAGTACCGCCGCGGCGGCTTCCTCGACCAGGTCGACCAGCTTCGACGCCGGCTTCTTCGGCATCTCGCCGAACGAGGCGGCCGCGATGGACCCGCAGCAGCGGCTCGTGCTGGAGCTGGCCTGGGAGGCGCTGGAGCGGGCCCGGATCGTGCCGGACTCGCTGCGCGGCAGCCGACACCGGCGTCGTTCGTCGGCGCGATCGCCGACGACTACGCCGCACGCTGACCGGCCGGCGCGGGCCGGGCCCGCACACGCTCACCGGGCGTGCCACCGCAGCCATCATCGCCAACCGGGTCTCCTACCTGCTCGGCCTGCGCGGGCCGAGCCTGACCGTGGACAGCGGGCAGTCCTCGTCGCTGGTCGCCGTGCAGCTCGCCTGCGAGAGCCTGCGCCGCGGCGAGAGTCGACGCTCGCGCTGGCCGGCGGCGTCAACCTGAACCTGCTGCCGGAGACCACCGCGGCGATCGGCCGCTTCGGCGCGCTGTCCCCGGACGGCCGCTGCTACACCTTCGACGAGCGCGCCAACGGCTACGTGCGCGGCGAGGGCGGCGCGCTCGTCGTGCTCAAGCCGCTGGCCGCCGCGCTCGCCGACGGCGACGCGGTGCACTGCGTCGATCCTCGGCGGCGCGGTCAACAACGACGGCGGCGGCGACGGGCCTGACCGTCGCCGAGCGAGCACGCCCAGCGCGAGGTGATCCGCGCCGGCCTGCGGCCAGGCCGGGGTCGACCCGGCCGAGGTCCAGTACGTCGAGCTGCACGGCACCGGCACCCCGGTCGGCGACCCGATCGAGGCGGCCGCGCTCGGGCGCCGCGCTCGGCGCGGGCCGGCCGGCCGACCAGCCGCTGCTGGTCGGCTCGGTGAAGACCAACATCGGCCACCTGGAGGGCGCGGCCGGCATCGCCGGGCTGCTCAAGGTCGCGCTCAGCCTCGCGCACCGCGAGCTGCCGGCCAGCCTGCAACTTCCAGACCGGCCGAACCCGGCGATCCCGCTCGACGAGCTGCGACCTGCGACGTGGTGCGACCGGCACCGGCCCTGGCCGGACCGAGCGGCCGGCTGGTCGGCCGGGGTCAGCTCGTTCGGCATGGGCGGCACCAACTGCCACCTGGTGCTCGCCGAGCCGCCCGCGCTGGCCGAGCCGACGCGCCCGAGCGCCGGCGACTGCCGCCGACGGCGGCGCCGGTGCGCCTGGGTGCTGTCGGCCCGGTACGCCGGCGCGCTGCGGGCGCAGGCCGGCCGGCTTGCCCGGCACCTCGACCGCGCGTCGCCGACGTCGACGACGCCGACGTCGGCGCTGTCCCTGCTGACCACCCGGACCGTGTTCGACCACCGGGCGGTGCTGCTCGGCGCCGACCGTCCGCCCGGCTCGCCGGCCTGCGACGCGCTGGCCGACCGGCCGCCCGGACGAGACCGTGGTCACCGGCCGCGGCCGTGCCGGACGAGCTGCGTGCTGGTCTTTCCCGGGCCAGGGCTCGCAGTGGCCGGCGATGGCCCGCGAGCTGCTGGCGCACAGCGCCGGCGTTCGCCGCGCCGGATGACGGCCTGCGCCGCCGCGCTGGACGCCGTTCGTGGACTACGTCGCTGCTCGACGTGCTGCGCGGGGCCCGGCGCGGCCGACCTCGACCGGGTGGACGTGGTGCAGCCGGCGCTGTGGGCGGTCATGACGTCGCTGGCCGCGCTCTGGCGGGACCGGGGCGTGCGGCCGGACGTCGTGATCGGCCACTCGCAGGGCGAGATCGCGGCCGCCACCGTCGATCGGCGCGCTGTCGCTGGAGGACGCGGCCCGCGTCGTCGCGCTGCGCAGCCGGGCGATCGCGCGGATCGGCCGGCCGGCGGGATGCTGTCGGTCGCCGCGCTCCGCCGAGCAGGTGCTGGCGCGGTGCACGGCTGCGGCGCGGCTCGAGCTCGCCGCGGTGAACGGTCCCCGGTCGGTCGTCGTGTCCGGCCCGGTGGCCGAGCTGGCCGCGCTGCAGGCGGCAGCTGACCGCCGAGGGCTATCCGCACCAAGACTGATCCCGGTCGACTACGCCTCGCACTCCGCCGAGGTCGAGCAGCTGCGCGGACGAGGCTGCTCGCCGAGCTCGCACCGGTCCGGCCGGTCTCGGTGCCGACGCCGTTTCGTCTCCACGGTGACCGGCGAGCCGATCGACACCGCCGGGCTGGACGCGGACTACTGGTTCCGCAACCTGCGCCAGCCGGTCCGGTTCGCCGCCGCGATCCGCCGCGCCCTGACCGCTGGGCTGCGAGCTGTTCGTCGAGTGCAGCCCGCACCCGGTCCTGGTCGAGCGCATCGAGCGAGACGGCGGAGGAGGCCGGCGTCGAGGTCGCGGTGCTGGGCACGCTGCGCCGCGGCGGCAGCGGGCCGGACGGATTCCGGCGCAGCCTCGCGGAGGCCTGGGTGCGGCGGCGCCGACGTCGTGCTCGGGACGCTGGACGGAGCACGGCCGACCGACCTGCCGACCTACCCCTTCCAGCGCAAGCGCTACTGGCTCACCGGCACGCCGGTCTCCCGGCCGGCTGGGACGGGCACGCTCGTCCCGGCCGGCGCCCAGACCATCGAGCCGGCCGCCGTCGACTCGCGTGCGCTCCGGGAACTCGTCGTGCTCACGGCCGGCGCCGTGCTGGGCTACGCCGACCGACGAGCCGGTCGACCCGACCCGATCTTCAAGGACCTCGGGCTCGAGCTCGCTCGGCGCGGTCGACCTGCGCAACCGGCTGAGCAGGCCACCGGGCTGCCGCTGCCGACCACGGTGACCTTCGACTTCCCGACCCCGGCCAGGCTGGCCGAGCACCTGCGTGAGCTCGCCGGCGGCGTCGGCTCGGGCTCGGCTCGGGCGACGGGGCGCTCGCCCGGTGCCGGCCGCTGCGGTGCCGGCCGCGACGTCAGCCACGAGCCGACCCGATCGCGATCGTCGCGATGGGCTGCCGGTTCCCGGGCGGCGTCGACTCGCCGGAGGAACTGTGGCAGCTGGTCGCCGCCGGCAGCGACGTCATCTCGACGCTTCCCGACCAACCGCGGCTGGGACCTGGACGCGCTGGTCGACGCGGCCCGGACCGGCTGACCAGCGCCGTCCGGCGGGCTTCCTGCACGACGCGGACCGGTTCGACGCGGCGTTCTTCGGGATCAGCCCGCGCGAGGCGCTGGCGATGGACCCGCAGCAGCGGCTGCTGCTCGAGACCTCCTGGGAGGCGCTCGAGCGGGCCGGGATCGACCCGTCGACGCTGGCCGGCACCCGGACCGGGGTGTTCGTCGGCGCGATGGCTCCGACTACGGCCCCCGGCTGCACCAGAGCAGCGGGACGGCCGACGGCCACCTGCTCACCGGCACGTCGGCCAGCCTGGCGTCCGGACGGCTGGCCTACACCTTCGGGCTGCAGGGGCCGGCGGTGACCGTGGACACCGCCTGCTCGTCATCGCTGGTGGCGCTGCAGCTCGCCGTGCACGCGCTGCGCCGCGGGGAGTGCGCGCTCGCCCTGGCCGGCGGCGTGACCGTCATGTCGAACCCGGGCATGTTCACCGAGTTCAGCCGGCAGAACGGGCTGGCCGCCGACGGACGGTCCAAGGCGTTCTCCGCGGCCGCCGACGGCACCGTCGTTCGCCGAGGGCGCCGGGATGCTGCTGCTGGAGCGGCTCTCGGACGCGCGCCGGGCACGGCCACCCCGTCCTCGCCGTGATCCGCGGCAGCGCGGTCAACCCGACGGCGCGTCGAACGGCCTGACCGCTCCGAACGGGCAGGCCCAGCAGCAGGTCATCCGGCAGGCGCTGGCCGACGCCGGGCTCAGCGCGCCGAGATGTCGACGCGGTCGAGGCGCACGGCACCGGCACCACGCTGGGCGACCCGATCGAGGCCGAGGCGATCCTGGCCACCTACGGGCAGGACCGGGCGGACGCCGCTGCGGCTGGGGTCGATCAAGTCCAACATCGGCCACACCCAGGCCGCCGCCGGGGTGGCCGGGGTGATCAAGATGGTGATGGCGATGCGGCACGGGACGTTGCCGGCGACGCTGCACGTCGACGCGCCGTCGCCGCACGTGGACTGGGCGTCCGGGCAGGTGTCGTTGCTGACCGAGGCCGAGCCTGGCCGGCGGTCGCCGGCCGGCCGCGGCGGGCGGGGGTGTCGTCGTTCGGGATCAGCGGGACCAACGCGCACGTGATCATCGAGGAGGCTCCGGCACCGCCGCCGAGGGTCGGTCGCAACACCGGGAAGTGTTGCGCCGCAGGTGGTTCCGGTGCTGATATCGGGCCGGGGCGAGGCCGCGCTGCGGACGCAGGCGGAGCGGCTGCGGTCGCACCTGCTGGCCAATCCCGAGTTGGGAGTCGGGGACGTCGGCGTTCTCGCTGGCGACGGGTCGGGCGCAGTTCGATCATCGGGCCGCGGTCGTCGCCGGCGATCGGGCCGGGCTGCTGGACGGGTTGGCGGCGTTGGCGGCCGGTGGGTCCGGTGCCGGGGTGGTGTCGGGTCGGGTGCTGACCGGTCGGACGGCGTTCCTGTTCACCGGTCAGGGCGCGCAGCGGGTCGGGATGGGTGCTGAGTTGGCGGCGGCGTATCCGCGGTTCGCGGTGGCGTTGGACGAGGTGTGCGCGGAGCTTGACCCGCTGCTTGGGCTCGTCTTGCGGGAGCTGATCTCGCGCTGGTGGGGCGGAGCTGGATCGGACGGAGTTCACCCAGCCGGCGTTGTTCGCCGTGGAGGTGGCGTTGTTCCGGCTGGTCGAGTCGTTCGGGATGCGCCCGGATTACCTGATCGGGCATTCGGTGGGGGAGTTGGCCGCGGCGCAGGTGGCGGGGGTGTTGTCGCTGGCGGATGCGTGCGCGTTGGTGGTGGCGCGGGGCCGGTTGATGGGTGGGTTGCCGGCCGGTGGCGGGATGGTCGCGGTGCAGGCGACGGAGGACGAGGTCGCGGCGTCGTTGGTGACGTTCGCGGATCGGTTGGCGGTTGCGGCGGTGAACGGGCCGCAGGCGGTGGTGGTGTCGGGTGATCTGGATGCGGTGGACGAGTGGTTGCCGTTGTTCGCGGATCGGAAGACGACGCGGTTGCGGGTGAGTCATGCGTTCCATTCGCAGCGGATGGACCCGATGCTGGCGGAGTTCCGCGCGGGTCGCGGAGTCGTTGACGCTACGCGGAGCCGCGGATCCCGGTGGTCTCCAACGTCACCGGGCAGTTGGTCACGGTGAGTTGACCGATCCGGGGTATTGGGTGGAGCACGTCCGGCGGCCGGTGCGGTTCCTGGACGGGATCCGGGCGCTGGCCGGGCAGGGGGTGACCCGGTTCCTGGAGTTGGGTCCGGACGCGGTGCTGACCGCGATGGCCGGTCAGTGCCTGGACGAGGCGGGCGATGTGGCGTTCGTGCCGGCGTTGCGGGCGGGTAAGCCCGAGGCCGACACGTTCGCCGGTTTCCTCGGCCGGGCCCATGTCGTCGGCGTGGCCGTGGACTGGGCCGCGTTCTACGCGGGTTCCGCAGCAAGCCGGGTCGACCTGCCGACCTACGCCTTCGACCGCCGCCGGTTCTGGCTCGACGACACCGGCGGCTCGGCGCACCCGATGCTGGACACCACGGTCGAGGTCGCCGAGTCCGGCGGGCTGCTGCTCAGCGGGCGGCTGTCCCGGACCCGCACTCCCTGGTTGGCCGACCACGCCGTCGGCGGCCGGGTGCTGCTGCCCGGCACCGCGTTCGTGGAGCTGGCGTCGCAGGCCGCGGCGGCGGCCGGTGCCGAGGGCATCGACCAGCTGACCCTGCTGGCGCCGCTGGTGCTGCCGGCGTCGGGCGTCACGCAGCTGCAGCTTGCGGTCGGCGACGAGGACGAACGCGGCCAGCGGACAATCGCCATCCATGCCCGTCCGGCGGGCGAGCCGGGCGCCGACTGGACCCGGCATGCCACCGGGCTGCTCGGTCCGGTCGCCGAGTTGTCCGATGTCCTGTCGCCCGATGCCGGGGACAGCTGGCCACCCGCGGGGGCCGAACCGCTCGACCTCGGCACGGCGTATCAGCGGCTGGCCGACGCCGGCTACGACTACGGCCCCGCGTTCCGCGGGCTGGTCGCGGCCTGGTCCGCCGGCTCCGACCGGTACGTCGAGGTGCGACTGCCATCGGGTGTGCCGGCCGACGGCTACGCCCTGCACCCGGCGCTGCTCGACGCCGTCCTGCACGTGCTGGTGCTGCAGGGCGCCGAGGACGGCGAAGGAATGCTGCTGCCGTTCGCCTGGTCCGGGGTCCGGATCGCGCGGACCGGTCCGGACACGTTGCGGGTGCGGCTCAGCCGATCGGTCGACGGCGAGTTCACCATCGCACTGTCCGATGGTCACGGCCGCGCGCTCGGCGGGGTGGCCGCGCTGAGCCTGCGCGCCGGTCAGGCCGCCCCGGCCGGCACCGGGTTGCAGCGGGTGGACTGGGTGCGGACGCCGTTCGAGCCCGTCGCCGATGCATGAGGGAGCTGGCGCCCGCCGGATTTGGGCCGTCCTCGGCGCCGGCCCGCTCGCCGAGCAGGTGGCCGCCGCCGTTCGCGCGGGCGGCATCGCCGCATCGTTGTGCCTCGACATGGACGCCGTCGACGCGCTCGACGAGGCGCCCGGGGTGGTCATGCTGCCGTTCCATCCGGATGTTGCTGCCGTGCCGCATGCCGTTGCCTTCGGGGCGAATGCCGGGGATCTGCCGCACGCGGTGCACGAGGGCCTGGGTGCGCTTCTCGAAACGGTGCAGCGGTGGGTGGCCGACGATCGCGGCGGAGCCCGGCTGGTGGTGCTCGCCGACCCGGACGCACTCGCCACCGCCCCGGCGTGGGGTTTGCTGCGGTCGGCCGCGGCCGAGCACCCGGGCAGGTTCGCGCTGGCGCACGTCGACGACCCGGGCGGGTGGCGGCTGCTGGCCGCCGCGCTGGACGCCGGCGAGCCGCAATTGGTGGTGCGGGAAGGTGCGGTGCTGGTCCCGCGGGTCGCCGCGGCCGAGCCGGCGGGCAGCGCGCCCGACCTGAGCGCGGGGACGGTGCTCGTCACCGGTGGCACCCGCGGCCTGGGCGCGCTGGTGGCCGCGCACCTGGTTGACCGGCACGGCGTCCGCGACCTGCTGCTCACCTCGCGCAGCGGTCTGGACACCGCCGGGGTGGCCGAAGTCGTGCGAGACCTGGAGCGCCGCGGCGCGAGGGTCCGCGTCGCCGCCTGCGACGTCGCGGACCGCGGCGCGCTCACCGAGCTGCTCGCGTCGGTGCCGGTTGACCGGCCGCTGGTCGGCGTCCTGCACGCGGCCGGGGTCATCGAGGACGGCGCCGTCGCGGGCCTGTCCCGGGATCGCCTGGACGCGGTGCTGCGGCCGAAGGTGGACGCCGGCTGGCTGCTGCACGAGCTCACCGCCGACCTCCCGCTGTCCACCTTCGTGCTGTTCTCCTCGGTCACCGGCGTGCTCGGCACGCTCGGTCAGGCCGGATACGCCGCGGCGAACGTGTTCCTGGACGCTCTGGCCCGGCACCGGGCCGGGCTCGGCCTGCCCGGAGTGTCGATCGGCTGGGGCCTGTGGTCACTGCCGACGGGGATGACCACCGGATTGTCAACGGCGGACCGGGCCCGGCTCGCCGGCGCCGGTCTGGCCGATCTGTCGGTCGAGGACGGGCTGGCGCTGCTCGACGCGGCGCTCGGCGCGACCGGGCCGCTGCTGGCCTCCGATTGGGACCTCGCCGCCGTGCGGGCTCGGGCGGAGGCGGGCGGCGACATCCCGGCGGTGCTGCGCGGCCGGGTCCAGCGGCGGCGGGCCGCGGTTCCGGCGGTGGATGTTGCCGCGCCTGCGGCTGTGCCGGCCGGTGGCCTCGCCGGCCGGCTGGCCGGGCTGGACCGGGCCGCCGCCAAGTCGGCCGTCCTTGACCTGGTCCGGGCGCAGGTCGCCACCGCGCTCGGGCACGGCACGGCCGCGGAGGTGGACATCGAGTCGCCGTTCATCGCACTCGGGCTCGACTCGCTGACCGCGGTCGAGCTGCGCAACCGGCTCGGCTCCGTCACCGGGCTGCCTTTGCCGGCCACCGTTGTGTTCAGCCGGCCATCGGTGATCGAGCTGGCCGACTACCTGCTGAGTGAACTGCTGCCTCCCGCGCCCGCGCCGGACGAGGTACTGCGGCGGGCGCTCGATCAGGTGGCCGCCCACCTCGATGGCGTGGCCGGGCTGCCGGAGGAGCGGGATCAGGTGCTGGCCCTGCTGGAGGCCGCGGTGCTCCGGCTCGCCGGGGAGCGGCGGGGCGACACGGTGCGCGACATCGACCTCGTCTCGGATGACGAGATGTTCGCGTTCATCGACAGTCAACTCTGACCGGCCTTTGCGTCCGGCCCGGATCGAGGGTCCGCCGGTCACGACGCTATGGCGTCGGCGTGGGTCCGCCGGCGGAGGCCTTCCAGCCCCGCTCGAATCGGCGCATCAGGGCCGGGTAGACGATGACGTGCCGGAAGGGCCGGATGCCCGCCATGTAGGCCGACCCCATCAGCCCGTTCGGCTTGACCAGGACCGCCATCTGACCGCGGTACCCACCGGATTCGTCCGGTACCCAGCTCAGATGCATCACGCCGTGCACGGTCTTGTTGGCGAGCTCGGCTACCCATTCATCGTCGGTCAGATAGACCGGGACGAACGGGAGATTGGGGATGTCCGGACCGGTGCTGTCCTGCAGGTCGGGCGGCAGTCGGTCGCGAAGTGCTGGCGTCCGCTCGCCGATTCCCGAACCCGGCCCGTCCAACCCGAGCACCTGACCGAGCTTCTCCCGGGCAGACCACACCAGCGAACTGGCCCGGCCGGAGCCTTGTGACGGGTCTGTCGACGCGAAAAGTGTTATCAGTCGTGGGAAGTCGTCGGGACCACCCGGTGTTGGCAGCGCCCAGACGTCCAGGACGGTGAAGTCGGGGGCGATCTCATGGATCCGCCAGGGACGGGAGGTGTGCTCGGACACCGGGATTTTCATGACGTTGCCGGTCCGAGTTGAAGTGCCTTGCCCACGGGACTCGATTGCTCGGGAGGGTGGACGGCGACAGGCCATGTGTTCATTTCGCGTACCTTCACGGTCGGTCCGGGCATGAGTCATCGTGAATTCACCGACGACGGGATCAATGTTACCGGCCAGACCGAAAATCGGTGAGCTGGTTTCGCCGGCGTCACACTGTGATCTTCTGCCCCGCAACTGGTTGATTTCGTACTCAACCACCGACCCAACTCGGTGCCGCACCATCAACCGTTCGGTGACCTCACGGCATCGCAGGTCTGGCTCTATGCGACGAGTCTTTCCCGCGGAATGGCAGATTGGTCCGGTTCGGCCGGCGCATACAACCCAGACATCACATTTCGCAGCACGTCGATGGTCAATGGCCTGGTCTGATAAACAAACCGCAACGGCTCCGCGGTGCCGACCAGCGAATCCTCGACGAGCAGTCGGGGCAGCGACTCTGGGGACGTGCCACTCGCGATCATCGATGCCTGCCCGACAAATGCTTCGCCACGGCCACGCTCGGCGGGCCGCAGCCAGGTGAGCGGCGGGATGAACAGCGAACAGACACCGTGCTGGGGCTCCTCGCTCAGGACGGAACCCGCTGGGACTCTTGGTACATTCTCGCTGGGCAGCGTGACGATCGGCGGTTTCTCGTCGAAAACCACGACTACCCGCTGACCGTGTTCTATCTGGCGCTGAATTCTGCGACGACTGTCCTGGTCGGGCCACACATGTCCGATGACCCGCGGGGTGGGACGCGCTCCGGCACGATCGAAGCCATCGGCGCAGACCACGCGTGCTGCGGTTTCCATCGCAGTCGATGGATACCTTCGAAAATGATGAGTATTCCGTCAATGCTGATCATCGTCGTTGGGGCTTCCTCTGTCCCTCGATATCGGAACAAGCCATCACCGTCCGCTGGAGCCCCACCAAGTGAGGGAGGCGAACGACATCCGCCTGATACGTGACGTGCACGACCGGCCACAGGTTGGCGACCGTTCTGTTCGCCACGGACGGGCCTCAATCGTGACAACTACATTGTTCTGCTGACGGCGGCGAGTGCGCCGAAATTGCAGGGTCAGCACAATGCCGGACACCACCCAGACGATTCCGACCACCCAGCGCAAGACCTGGACCCCCGAGGAGCCGGACATCAACGGGGTGAGGCCCAACCACAGCAGACCGAGCGCCAGAATCGGAATTCCGGCCCTACCCGGCGGGCCCGACTACCGCCACCACGAGTGCCGTGGGTGCACTACCGTTGGCAGCGGCACACACTTCGCCAGACGGTGGTGCACCGTGGAACGGGATCCCATGGCGCGTCCGATGATTGCCACCAAGCTGTTCGTCCCGCGACTACGTGGCGGTCTGGTGGCGCGGCCCAGACTGCGGGAGCGTCTGCGTCGCGGAACCGAGTCCAGGCTGACGCTGGTGTCCGCGCCGGCCGGGTTCGGCAAGACCACGCTGCTCGCCGAGTGGCTGAGCGACCAGTCCGGCGACGACCGCCGGGTGGCCTGGCTCTCGCTCGAGGCGGCCGACCGCGAGCCCGCGTCGTTCTGGACGTACGTGCTGACCGCGCTGCACACCGCGGTGCCCGGGCGTCGGCGCGAGCGCCCTCGAGCTCATCGCGTCATCCCCGTTGCCGACCGAGCTGGTGCTGACCACGGTGGTGAACGAGCTGGCGGCGGCGCCGGCCGACGTCTGGCTGGTGCTGGACGACTACCACCTGGTCGACAACCACGATCTCCGCGACGGGATGGTCTTCCTGCTGGAGCACCTCCCGCCCCACGTGCACGTGGTGATCAGCACCCGCGCCGACCCCGACCTGCCACTGCCGCGCTGGCGGGCGCGCGGCGAGCTGGTCGAGATCCGAGCCGCCGACCTGCGCTTCACCTCCGACGAGGCCGCCAGCTACCTGAACGAGGTGGCGGGGCTCGACCTCGCCGCCGAGGACGTCACGGCCCTGGAGGAGCGAACCGAGGGCTGGATCGCCGCGCTCCAGCTTGCCGCGCTGTCGATCCAGGGTCGTGCGGACGCCAGCGGATTCATCGCCCGGTTCGCCGGCAACGACCGCTACATCGTCGACTACCTCGTCGA
Organism: uncultured Actinomycetota bacterium; assembly: GCA_963695045.1. Taxonomy (GTDB): domain Bacteria; phylum Actinomycetota; class Actinomycetes; order Mycobacteriales; family Nakamurellaceae; genus Nakamurella. The sequence goes on along the minus strand of CAVOFW010000005.1, from coordinate 518,577 downwards.
GGAGGTGCTGGCGCATCAACCCGACCCGGTCCGCGAATTCCTGCTGCACACGGCGGTTCTCGACCGGCTCAGCGGGCCGCTGTGTGACGCGGTCACCGGCCGGGACGACGGTGGCACCATGCTCATCGCCCTGGATCGGGCCAACCTGTTCCTCGTCCCGCTGGACGACAGTCGTGAGTGGTACCGCTATCACCACCTGTTCGCCGACGTGCTGCGGGCGCGCCTGGCCGACGAACAGCCGGAACAGGTCCCGTTGTTGCATCAGCGCGCGAGTCGTTGGTTCGAGACCCACGAGCTGGCCGCGGAGGCCGTGCGACATGCGTTGGCCGCCAGGGATTTCGGCCGGGCGGTGCGGCTGATCGAGCTGGCCCTGCCGGCGCTGCGGCTGGGCCGGCAGGACTGGATGCTGCTGGGCTGGTTGAAGGAATTGCCCGACGACGCGGTTCGGCGCAGCCCGGTGCTCAGCGTCTTCTACGGCAACCTGCTGATGGCCGCGGGCGATCTCGACGCGGTCGAGCCCCGACTCGACGACGCGGAACGAGCGCTGGCTGCCGTCCGGGACGGGACGGCGGCGGGCTGGGCCGCCACCGACGAGCTGCGAACCCTGCCCGCGACCATCGCCGTCTTCCGCGCTTCGCTGGCGCAGGCCAGGGGCGATGTCGCGGGCACGGCCGAACACGCTCGGCGTGCCTTCGAGCTGGCCGGCCCCACCGATCACCTCTCGCGCGAGCGGCGCCGCCGGGTTCCTCGGCTCTGGCTGCGTGGGCGCGGGGTGACGTGTCGAGCGCACTGGAGACGTTCACCCAAGCCATGGCGAGCATGCACGCGGCCGGCGCCCTCGTCGACGAGCTGAGCGGCACCGTCGTGCTGGCCGACATGTGGCTCGCCGCAGGACGCCCCGGCACGGCACGCCGGCTCTACCGGGACGCCCTGCAGACGGCCGAGGCACACGGTGATCCGGTGGCGCGCGCCACCGCCGCCCTGCACGTGGGAATCAGCGAGATCGACCGCGAGGTGGGCGACTTCGCGAGCGCTCACCGACACCTCGACGGCGGGCCGCGGCGCTCGACGAGCGGGCGGCGATCACCGAGAGCCGATACCGATGGTTCGTCGCCATGGGTCGGCTCGTCGATGCCGAGGGCGACCCGCACCAGGCCATCGCCCTGCTGGACAAGGCCGAGCAGCTCTTCCGGCCCGGCTTCTTCCCGGACCTGCGTCCGATCGCGGCCATGAAGGCCCGAGTCTGGATCGGGCAGGGCAACCTCTCCGAGGCCGCCGACTGGGCCGCGTGATCGTGTCTCGGCGGCGGACGTCACCGGCTATCTGCGGGAGTTCGACCAGCTGACCGTTGCACGGCTGCTCATCGCGCAGTACCGGGCAACTCGGGACACCGCTTTGCTCGACCAGGCGGTCGTTCTCCTGGACCCGCTGTCCGACGCCGCCGAGTCCTCCGGCCGCGCGGGAGATCTGCTGGAGATTCGGATGCTGCGGGCGCTCGCCCACGACGCGGGGGGACATCGGCCGCTCGCCGTCGAACTGCTGGCCCGAGCCTGGGCCGAGGCGCCGGAGCCGGACGGCTACGCGCGGCTCTTCCTGGACGAAGGCGCTCCCATGGTCGAGCTCCTGCGGGCCGCCGGGCAGCAGGGCGACCCCGGTGGCCATGCGCGCCGGCTGCTCGGACTGCGGGTCGGCTCGCGACGGCGAGGTCGGCCAGACGGGGCAGGGCCCGGCGACGTCCTCGGCGACGTCCTCAGCGATGTCGCCGGCCGAGGTGCTGAGCGACCGAGAGCTGCAGGTGCTCAGGCTGCTCGCCAGTGAGCTGACCGGGCCGCAGATCGCCCGCCAACTGTTCGTCTCCAACAACACACTGCGCACCCACACCAAGCACATCTTCACCAAGCTGGACGTCACCAGCAGGCGGGCCGCCGTCGGCCGCGCCCACGAGCGGGGGCTGATCTAGCCGGACCGCACGAAGGATGGCCCGATATCACCCACTCCGTCACATCGTAGGGTGACGCCGGGTCACCCCACCGCTCCCTAGGTTTCGAGTCAACCCGCAGCAACCATCACCACCACCACGCTCACCCGGGCGGCCGGCCTGAGCGCCGTCGCGGCGGGCCTGCTGTTCATCGCCGTCCAGATCAAGCATCCCATCGTGGACCTCGCCCTCGTCAGCACGACCGAGTGGAAGGTCCGGCAGACCGCGAAGGTCCTGCTGGCCGCCCTGGCGCTGGCCGGCATCACCGGCATGTACCTGCGCCAGGTGAAGCAGACCGGACGTGCTCGGCCTGCTCGGGTACATCACGTTCGCGGCCGGCTACCTGTTCATGCTGAGCACCGAAGTCATTGGTCTGGTTGTTGTTCCCGTCTATCGCACAGAGCGCCCCCGCTTACGTCAGCGACGTCCTGGCCGTGGCGAATGGCGGCCATGCGGCCGGCGACATCGGGCTGTTCACGCCGTTCAGTCTGGCGGCCGGCTTCACTCTCATCGGCGGTGGGCTGCTGTTCGGCATCGCCCTGTTCCGCGCCAACATCCTTGCCCGGTGGGCCGCGGTGGTCCTCGCTGCCGGCTCTGTTGCGATCGTCGCGATCCCGCTGCTGCCGCAGGTCAACCAGCGGCTGTTCGCCATTCCCACCGGCGTCGCCCTGATCGGCCTCGGATATTCGCTGTGGCGCGAGCAGCGCACCCCGGCCGCGCGGCCGTACCCAGCTCCGCCGGCTCGCCGCGGGACCCGGCCGAGGCCGGGTGAGCGTGCTGCACTTCCCGTTCGGTCGGAACGCTCGACCGGACGGGATTTCTGATGTTGCGAAGGCAGGGCGACAGCCCTGCTGATGCCCCGGTATCAGCCGGTTCTCCACGCGGTATCAGGGCGTTATCAGCCCTGTTGACCGGTTTCAACGCCCGGCGCAGACTGCTGCGATGGGCGTCACGGACATCGCCGTTCTCGGGCCCGTTGGCGGTCAACGGCGATTCCGCGGCGCTGTCACCGCGGGATCGGGTGGTGCTGGCCGCGCTGGCGATCCGGCCGGGTGAGGTGGTCAGCGCCGAACGCCTGGCGGACGCTCTGTGGGGTGAGCATCCGCCGGCCTCCTGGCACAAGGTGGTGCCGGGCTGCATCCTGCGGCTGCGCCGGGCGCTGGGGACCGACGCCATCGAGACGACCCCCTACGGCTACCGGCTCGCGGTGGCGGCCGATCAGGTCGACGTCCAGCGGTTCGAGCGGCTGCTGCGAGCGTGGCCGGGAACTGCTCAGCCTGGGCGAACCCGAGCGGGCCGCAGCACACCCTGGACGAGGCGCTCGGCCTGTGGCGCGGGCAGCCGCTGATCGACCTCGACGGGTGGGAGCCGGGCCGGATCGAGTCCGAACGGCTGACCGAGTTGCGGCTGCAGACCGCAGGAGTGCCGGCTGGATGCCGCGCTGCGCGCCGGTCGGCACGCATGAGGTGCTGGCGCAGGCGCAGGCCGCGGTGGCCGAGGCGCCGCTGCGGGAGCGGCGCTGGGCACTGCTGGCGCTGGCCCAGTATCAGTCCGGTCGCCAGGGGGAGGCGCTGCGCACGCTGCACCGCGCCCGCACCGTGCTGGTCACCGAGCTCGGGCTCGACCCCGGTCCGGACCTGGTCGCCTTGGAGCAGGCGATCCTGCGGCAGGACCCGGCGCTGGCCGTGCCGCCGGCCGCGCCGGATGCCGCGGCGGTCTGCCCCTACCTCGGGTTGTTCTGCTACGACATCGACGACGCCGAGACCTTCTTCGGGCGTGACGTCGGAGATCGCCGAGTGCCTGCGCCGGCTGGAGAGCGCGCGGGATGCTGGCGGTCGTCGGGCCGTCGGGATCCGGGAAGTCGTCGCTGGTCCGGGCCGGCGTCGCCGCGGCGCTCGTGCGCGGCGGGTCGTCGTCCCGTTCGTGGTGACGGCCGGGTCCCGCCCGACGCATGGTGCTGACCGATACGCCGTCGGCGGACACCGTGCTGATCGTCGATCAGTTCGAGGAGGTCTTCACGCTCTGCACCGACCCCGAAGAACGGAACCGGTTCTTCGCCGGGCTCGCGGCCGAGGCCGAGCAGTTGCCCGGTGGTGATCTCGCATGCGGGCCGACCATCTCGGCGCGGCTGGCCGCAGTACCCGGAGATCGCCCGGTTGGTCGAGCGCGGCCTGTACCTGCTGGGACCGATGGACGAGGCCGGGCTGCGCGCCGCGATCACCGGGCCGGCGGAATCGGCCGGCCTGCTGCTCGAGCCGGGCCTGGTGGATCTGCTGGTTCGGGAGGTGGAGGGCCAGCCGGGTGCGTTGCCGTTGCTCTCGCATGCACTGCGCCGGACCTGGGAGCGCCGGGAGGGCCGCACCCTGACGGTCGCCGGCTACCAGGCGACCGGCGGCATCCGCGGCAGCGTCGCGCAGTCGGCCGAGCAGCTGTACGAATCGTTGACGCCCCGGCAGCGGGAGCTGCTCCGACAGGTGTTGCTGCGCCTGGTGTCCGCCGGTGACGAGGGCGACCCGGTGCGCACCCGGGTGCCGCGCCGGCTGCTGCTCACCGACCCGGAGCGGGAGCACGTCGTGGAGCGGCTGGTGGCTGCCCGGCTGGTCACCGCGGACGGGGAGACGGTCCAGATCGCCCACGAGTCGCTGGCCCGGGCCTGGCCGCGGCTGTCGAACTGGCTCGAGGAGGACGTCGAGGGCCAGCGGATCCTGCGTCACCTGAGCGCGTCGGCCGACGCCTGGGACGGCATGGGCCGGCCGGACAGCGAGCTCTACCGGGGGGCTCGGCTGACCAAGGCGCTGGAATGGCAGCGCACGGCCGGACCCGGACCTCACCGCCACCGAATCCGCCTTCCTCGACGCCAGCGTCGCGGTCCGCGACGCGGAGCGAGCGGCGCTGCCGAGCAGCAGGCGCGCATCAGGTGCGCACCCGTCGGCGGACCCGGCTCCTGGTCACCGGGGTGGCTGCGCTGCTGGTCGCTGCCCTGGTGGCCGGCCTGCTGGCCGTGCGTCAACAGCAGCAACGGGAGGCCGCCGACCTCGCCGCCGTCGTCGCGGAGGCCAGCCGGGTGGACGACGCGTCCCGCAACGCGCCCGACGTCGATCAGGCACTGCTGCTCGCCGTGGAGGCGAACCGGCTGCACGACTCCCCGGACACCCGGGCCGTCATCGCGGACCTGCTGTCCGAGCACCCCGCCCTGATCCGCTCGCTGTCCGTGCCGGACGCGGTGCAGGCGCTGGCCGTCAGCCCGGACGGCACGACCCTGCTGGTCGGGGAGGGCGACAGCGGCACGACCACCTACAGCACCGCCACGCTCGGCACGACCTTCGTCCTTCCCGGCGTTGCCCGGATGGACGATGGAGTACCGAGCCGACGGACAGCAACTGCTGCTCGCCGGCAGGGGACACGGCGGGCTGGGCGAGACCGCGAACGCGCTGTCGGCGGCGGTGACCGATCCGCGCTGTCCGCCGCTGCATCACCTGCAGATCGATCGGCCTGCAGCGGCGACTGGGTGTACGCGGGCGATGCCGCCTACAGCGCGTGATGGCCGGTTCGTCGCGGTCTACGGGGATGGGCGACGACGATCAGTACCGGCAGCAACGTGGTCGACTCCGCCGTCGTGGTCTGGGACGTCGACCGCTCTCGACCGCCCGATCCTGACCGTCCAGCCGATGCCGTCGTTCGCCGTCGCCCTCAGCCCGGACGGTCGGACTGCTCTACGTCGGCACCCAGGAACCGGCGCTCACGGCGATCGACGTGGCGACCGGGCGGGTCCTGAATTCGATCCCGCTGCCCGGCGGCATCGCCTTGCTACCCGACGCCCGCCGGACGTGGACTCGACATCTGGGACGCACTCTCCGACGACCTCGAGATCAGCCCCGACGGGAAGACCCTGGCCGTCGCCGAGGGCAACGACGTCGTGCTGTACGACGCCGCGACGTTGACCGAACTCCGGCGACTGCGCGGTCACAGCGATCTCGTCCGGTCGCTGCAGTTCTCCCCGGACGGCGCGATGCTGGCGTCCGGCTCCGCCGACCACACGGCAAGGGTGTGGGACGTGGCCAGCGGGCGCCGAGATCTACCAGCTGACCGGGCACTCGGACGCCGTGCTGGCGGTGGCCTTCTCGCCGGACGACGGCACCCTCTACACCGGGGGACTCGACCGCCACGTGCTGGTCTGGGATCTCACCGGCCGTCGGCAATTCGTCACCCGCATCGTCGACGACGCGCCGCCAGGACACCCACATCGGTGTGCGCCGTGCCTTCGCCCGACGGGCGGACCGTCGTCGACGCCGGGTCGTCCGCCAGCCGGCGAAACTTCGATTCCTCGACGTCAGCACCGGGCAGCCGGGCACCGCGGTCACCGATCGCGGAGCGGCTCCGCTGGCGGCCTGGCTGCCCCCGATGACGTCACATGTGGTGACCGTCGCGGGCCGGGATCTGCGCCTCTGGGACAGCCGGACCAGCCAGATCATTGCCGACGGAACGGTCGCGGCCAGCGGCATCACCGCGCTCGCGGCCACCCCGGACGGTGCGTTCGCCGTCGTCGGCGAACGCGACGGCAGTGTGGAACGCGTCGAGACTCGAGCCCTCGCCGGTGCAGGTCCGCGAGTGCGGCTCGATCATGCGGTGACCGCGGTGGCACCGGGCGCGGGCGTCACCGCGGTCGCCCTGCTCGACGACAAGTCCTATGCCGTTGTCGATCTCGCCGACGGCACCGTGCTGCAGCGGGGCGAATCTCGGCATCAAACCCGCGGCCGCGGCGTCTCCCCGGACGGCCATCGGCTCGCGGTCGGCGGCTCGACCGGCGAGGTCGGCCTGCTCGACCTGGATTCGCAGGAATGGATCACGGCACCCGCGATGGCCCACCGGCAATTCGTCGACAGCATCTCGTTCGCCGCCGACGGCGCCACCTTTGTCACCGCATCCTTCGACGGTGGCGTGCGGCTCTGGGACGGAAACACCGGTGCTCCGATCGCGGGCGTGCAGGTCGGCGAAAAACAGTCCCCGGCCGTCGCTGCCCTGCCGCCGGACGGCCAGGCCGCCATCGTCGCCACCGGGGACGGCGCGGTCTACCGGTTGCCGACGGGGTTCGACCAGTGGACCGCCTTCGCCTGCGCCGTCGCCGGCCGCAACCTCACCACCGTGGAGTGGCAGGCCGTCTTCGGCGACGAGCCTTACCGGGATACCTGCCCGACGGGTTGAGTCACGATCAGACGCGCCGCCGCACGACCGCGAAGAAGGCGGCCGACACCTGGGTAGACAATGCTCCGCATGGTTCAGCGTGCACTTGTCCTGGCCGGCGGCGGGGTCGCCGGCGTCGCCTGGGAGCTCGGGGTCCTGCTGGGCATCCGCGACGGCGCGCCGGATCTGCTCCCGCGCATCGAGGACGCGGAGCTGATCATCGGAACCTCGGCCGGATCAACGGTGGCCGCCCAGATATCCACCGGAACGGATCTCCAGGAGCTCTTCGACCGCCAGCTCACGGAGACCAGCAGCGAGATCGAGATCGACTTCGACATCGACGCCATGATCGCGATGTTCGGGTCGGCGTACGCGGAGTCGACGTCACCCGAGGATATGCGCCGCCGGATCGGCGCGCTCGCGCTGGCGGCCGACACCGTGCCCGAGGACGTCCGCCGACGGGCCGTCGCGGGCCGGTTACCCGTCCAACAGTGGTCGGACCGGGCCGTGCTCATCCCAGCGGTCGACGCGGAAACCGGTGAATTGGTGGTGTTCACCCGCGACTCCGGCGTGCCGTTGGTGGACGCCGTGACGGCGAGCTGCGCGGTGCCGGGGGTGTGGCCGCCGGTCACCATCAACGGCCGCCGCTACATCGACGGCGGCACTCGCTCCAGCACCAACGCCGACCTCGCCGGCCCGGTGGATAGGGTACTGGTCATCGTCCCGGCTCTGACCGATGTGGAACCCTTCGCCAGTCAATTCGCGCAGGAGGTTTTGGCGCTGAAGCCGGCGACGGTCTTCACGGTCAGTGCCGATGACGCGGCGCTGCAAGCCTTCGGCGCCAATCCGTTGTCACCGTCGACGAGGCGGCCGGCGGCTTTGGCGGGTCGCACCCTCGGAAGAGCTATTGCCGGTCAGGTTGAGGCGTTCTGGGGCTGACTCTCCGCTAGCATTCGCGATCGCGCCGCCTGGATGCACTATGCCGATCCATGGACGACGCCCCGGAACGACCCCTACCAGGTACCATCGGCGCTCGTGCGGCAGGCTCGATACACCCGGACGGTCCAACTCGTCGAGGACGCGTCGTGATGAGCCTGCGTCGGTCGAAAGTGCCCGAACTGTGACGTCCGCCAGCGCCGAACTCTTCGCCGGACCAGGGGAGCTGCGCCGGTTGTGCCGGGAGCTGGACTGGTCCGCGTCGCCGCTGGGACCGGTCGCCGACCTGGTCGCCTGTGCTGCGTTCGACCTTTCGGCTCTGTCTCGATTCCGGGTTCCCGATCCTGATCAACTGGGGTCCCGAAATGGTCGCCCTCTACAACGACGCCTTCACCCCCATGCTCGGCGGCAAGCACCCGGTGGCGCTGGGTCGGTCCGCGAAGGACACCTGGCCCGAGGCGTGGGACGCCGTCGGCACCCGGCTGGACGACGTCCTGGTCCGCGGGCAGACGCTCCGGTTCGTCAATGAACGGCAGTTCCTGGAGCGAAACGGATACCCGGAGGAGTGCTATTTCACGTTCTCCAACAGTCCGATCCGGGACGACGACGGCACGATCGTCGGGCTGTTCACGGCGTCGTCGGAAACCACCCGGGAGATACTGAACGAACGCCGGATGCGCGCCGTGCTGGAGCTGGGAGCGATCTCCACCGTCGGAACGACGACCATGGCGCAGACCTGCCAGGCGGTGCTGGACGTGTTGGCCAGGACCCGGGAGAGCGTCCCGTTCGCCGTCGCGTTCCTCACCGGGCAGGGCGGTGCCGCGGACCGGGTCGCCACCTACGGACTGACCCGCCGACGGCCGGTGACCTTGACACCTTCTGGGCACAGGTCGCCGGCCGGGTGACCCGCACCGGCAGCGTCGAGGTGGTGCAGGAGCTGCGGGACCGCTTCCCCGGCCTCATCGAACCCGGTCCGCTCGGTCCACTGACCCCGGACCAGGCAGTTGTGCTGCCGCTGACCGTCATCGGGGGCGCCGATCCGGTCGGCGCGGTGGTGCTGGGCGTGAACCCCTACCGTCAATTCGACGAGGACCTCCGATCGTTCTTCTCGCTGCTCGCCCGGCAGATCAGGACCACCCTGACCGACGCCGTCGCCTACGAGACGGAACGGCACCGGGCGCAGATGCTGGCCGAACTCGACCAGGCGAAGATGGAGTTCTTCCAGAACGTCAGCCACGAGCTGCGGACCCCGTTGACGTTGCTGTTGGCACCACTGCAGGACCTGCTCGAGCGGGCGGAATCGGGAGCGGCGGATGGGGCCGCCGCCTGAGGACCGGGACACCCTGCTGGCCGCGGTCCGGGCCGCGGAACGGCTGCGGCTGATGGTCGACGCGTTGCTGGACTTTTCCGGTGCGGAGGCACGCACCCTCGCGCCGGATCGGCGACCGACCGATCTGGCCGGGCTGACGGCCGATGTCGCCAGCATGTTCCGATCCACCGCAGAGCGGGCGGGTCTGCGATTCGACGTCGACGTGCCGTCCGCACCGGTCACCGCGATGGTGGATCGCGCCATGTTCGTCGACCATCGTGACCAACCTGCTGTCCAACGCGGTGAAGTACACGGACAAGGGTGGTCTGACGATCCGGCTGACCGCCGCTGACGATCGCGCTGTGCTCACCGTTGCCGACACCGGCACCGGGATCACCCCCGACGAGCAGCCTCGGGTGTTCGACCGCTTCCATCGGGTCAGCACCGACGCCGCGCAGGGTGGTGCAGGAATCGGGCTTGCCCTGGTCGCGGACCTCGTTCATGCACACCTGGGGAACATCGACCTGGTCAGCACCCCGGGGCGGGGCAGCGCCTTCACCGTGACCCTGCCCCTGGAGCCCGACCGGGACGTGGCGGCGCCGGCGTCACCGCAGAACGGGTCGGCAGCGCCGCTCGGCGATTCCGCGCCCGTCCGGTCTGCCCGGCCGCGCGCCCTGCTGGTGGAGGACGACACCGACCTGCGGACCTTCATCACCCGATTGATGACCAGGGACGGCTGGGAGGTCGACGCGCGTCGCCGATGCCGAGACGGCGCTGTCGGTGCTGTCCGGAACATCCGGGCCGGCCGTGGATCTGGTGCTGACGGACCTGATGTTGCCCGGCCACGACGGGCTGCACCTGGTCACCGAGTTGCGACGGCTCGACCCCACCGCGCGGCTGCCGCTGATCGTGCTCACCGCTCGCGGCGGTGCCGAGGCCATCGCCCAGGGCATGGTCGCGGGTGCGGACGACTACATCACGAAACCCTTTGCCTCGCAGGAGCTGCTGGCACGGCTCCGGGCCAATCACGAACTGCATCAACGCGCGAGCGGGCCGTCGACGCCGCCGACGAGCGAACGGCGCAGGTTCGCGGTGGGCTGCAATCCAACCGGGTCATCGGCACCGCCATCGGCATTCTGATGACCACCCATCGGCTCAGCGCCGAGCAGGGCTTCGCGTTGCTGGTCGCGGCCAGTCAGCACAGCAACCGCAAACTGCGCGACCTCGCCGCCGACGTGATCAGCACCGGCCAACTGCCGTTCCGGCCGACGCTGACCGACGAACTGCTGGTCGGGGTCATGGCGCCGCGATAGCCCCCGGCCGGCGGATCGCCGCGAACTGGCGGCCTGAGCGGCTGTTTTCTCAACCGCCAGGCCTGGAGTCCCCGTCCAACCCCGGGGAACAGGAACGACAACTCCATCGCGAATTATGGCGCAGACCGCGCGATGGCAATAGCCGACCAATTCGGCGGTCACAGTCTCGGCGGCGCTGCGCAGGTGAGAGGTCCGTGCCCAGCAGATGAACGTCGGCGCGTGCACCGGGATTGTCGGTGTCCGATGGCATGATCGAGCGGTGCCTCGTCCTCCCGCTCGCCGTGCCCGGCGCACCCGCTTCGGCGCCCGTGCTGCCGCCATCGGCCTGGTCCTCGCGCTGGCCGCGGCGCTGGTCGCCTGCACCAGCACGGTGCCCGGCGCCGCGCTGCCCGCGGTCAACGACGTCCGGACCGAGCGCGAGCGGCGAGGATCACCACGATCGCCCCGCTCGACGGCGCAGGGCAGCCCGGCGCCGGTCCCGGCGGGTCTGGAGCAGTTCTACGAGCAGGAACTCGATTGGGGGTCGTGCGCGCCGCTGGCCACCTCGGAGGAGAACAAGTTCTACCGCTCCGCCGTCGCTGCAGTGCGCCGACCTGACGGTTCCGCTGGTCTATGCCGAACCGGACGGCCAGCAGATCACCCTCAAGGTGCTGCGCAAGCCGGCGACCAACACCACCGGCCGGATCGGGTCCGTGGTGATCAACCCGGGCGGTCCGGGCGGGTCGGGCGTGGAATACGCCGGCTACATGGGCGCCGCTGGCATCGGCAAGGAGCTGAACGGCGAATTCGACATCGTCGGGTTCGACCCGCGCGGGGTCGGCGCCTCGGTGCCCGCCGTGCGCTGCCAGACCGACGCCGAACGCGAGGCCACCAGGGCGATCAACATCCGCACCCGCACCCAGGAGGAGGTGGACGCCGCGAACGCCGCCTCCGAGCAGATCGCCAAGGGCTGCGCCGCGCTGACCGGCGCCGACCAGGGGATCGACGGCGCCACCTTCCTCGCCAACGTCGGAACCCGTGACGTGGCAAAGGATCTGGACGTGCTGCGGGCGGCGCTGGGCGACCAGCAGTTGACCTACATCGGCTGGTCCTACGGCACCAGCATCGGCACCGCAGTACGCCGAGCAGTTCCCGCAGAACGTCCGGGCGATGATCCTGGACGGCGCGCTCGATCCGCGAGACCGACCCGATGACGCGGGACGTCGCCCAGGGCGCGGCTTCCAGCAGGCCTTCGAGGACTACGCCGCCTGGTGTGCGCAGCAGTCCGCCTGCGTGCTCGGTGCCGACCCCAGCAAGGCGACGGCCGCCTACCAGGCGCTGGTCCGCCCGCTGCTGGACAACCCGCTGCCGGTGGTCGGCGGCCGCAGCCTGAGCTTCACCGACGCGACCACCGGAACCAACCAGGCGCTGTATTCGGAAAGCCTGTGGGAGCCGCTGTCGGCCGCGTTGCTGGACCTGTCCAAGGGTGACGGCGCGGCCATGATGACGCCTGGCCGACACTCTACGACGGCCGGGACTGCCAAGGGCCACTACAGCAACTCCCTGGACGCATTCCTGGCGATCGGCTGCATCGACGGCGTCCGGTTGGTCGATGACGGCCAAGGATCGACGAGTACGCGACGAAGATACGCGCAGGCGGCACCGTATCAGACCACCGGCGACCCGCCGAAGGGGGTCAAGGATCCCTGCGAGTACTGGCCGGTGCAGCCCACCTCAACCGCACACGTGCCGCAGGTCGAAGGCTTGCCGCGGGTCCTGGTGATCTCCACCACCAACGATCCGGCGACGCCGTACCAGGCCGGGGTGAACCTGGCCAAGGCGCTCGGTGCGTCGCTGCTGACGGTCAACGGCACCAACCACACCGCCTACCTCGAACATCGGCAGCAAGTGCGTCGACCGGATCGGCACGGACTACCTGACCACCCTGGAGTTGCCGGCGTCGGACACCACCTGCCGGTGACCGCCGCCGGCCGGCTCGACCCAGCAGGCCGGCTCTAGCCCGGCAGGCCGGCGACGGTCGCACGCTTGCGTTCGCAACCGTCAGCGCTGATCGGCGACCCACAGCCCGATCAGCCCGCGGAAGTGCGCGAGGAACCGGTCGTGCTCGTGCGGCGGATAGGTCGCCCGCACGGTGTCCACCAGCAGGGCGTCGAAATCCGCCGAGCTGATCCAGTCGTAGACGATCTCCGGCAGCGAGGCCAGCGCCGTCGCGCAGAACTCCCGGTAGTTCTCCGCCTCGAAGTACTGGTCGGACATCAGCGCGTAGCGACCCAGCTTGTCCGACCAACTCAGGTCCGGGTCGTCGGCGACGTCGAACCAGGCCCGGGTGTTGGTGTCCACCTGGGGTTTGCGGCCGGTGACCGCGCAGAACACCGACCAGGACACCAGTTGGGTGATCGCCCACGGGAAGTAGTAGTGCAGCGAGGTGATCGCGATGTCCGGGCAGGCGTTGGCGTAGTCGATCGGCCGGACGCTGGTGCCGGTGACCAGCGACTCGCAGGAGTTGAACTCCCAGCGGAAGAAGGCGTTGATCGTCCGGGACAGGGTGAGGATCTCCATGCCCGCCTCGGCCGGCAGGAAGTCGTGCGACACCTCGTACCGGTCGTGCATCGGCAGTTCCGGCCGGAACCGCATGATCTTGGTTTCCGGTCCGATGGTCAGCGATCGGGCGAACGAGTCGTAGTCGGCCGCCGCCTGCAGGTGCATCAGCATCTGCCCGGACTCGTCGTACGCCCGGTGCAGCGCGGCCCGATCGTCCACCCTGGACACCCCGCGCCAGGCGCCGCCGTCGAACGGCTTCATGAACATCGGGTACCCGACCCGGGACGCGACCTCGTCCAGATCGAAGGCCAGGTTGTAGGTCTCCGCGGTGTACGCCCATTTCTCGTGGTCGACGGGGTTCTTGTAGGGCACCAGCACGGTCTCCGGGATGTCGAAGCCCAGCCGGATCATCGCGCAGTACGCGGAGTGCTTCTCCATCGCCTGGAAGGTGAACGGGTTGTTGATCAGGTAGGTGTCGTTGACCAGCGCGGCCTTCTTCAGCCACTCCCGCGGGTGGTAGTACCACCAGGCCAACCGGTCGATGACGACGTCGTGCCGGACCGGGGCGCGCAGGTCGAACGGCTCGATCGTCATCCGCTCGGTGTCGACGTGGTGCGGCACGCCGTTGTGGCTGATCGGGTCGAGCTTGCGGGTCAGGGTCTCGAAGGCGATGGGCCAATCCTTCTCGGTGCCGAGCAGCAGGCCGATCAGATGGGTCGCGGAGTCACGTCGTGCGGCGGTCATGGCAGTGATCTTCGTCGCGGACCCGGTGCGGCGGCAACGCGGGGCGTTGCTGTCCGATTCGGACATGCGACAGGCAGCGGCGGACGCCCCTTCGGGTCCGATTCAGCCCAGCGCGGGCAGGTAGATCGCCGCCTGGGCGCGCCAACTCGGCCAGTCGTGCGGCCACTCGTGGCCCCAGATGAACAGCTCGTGCGGAATCTGCTTCTCCGCCAGCACCCCGGCCAGCGCCCTGGTCGAGGCGTTCGCGCCGGTGGTGTCCTCCCACATCCCGCTGCCGACCACCAGGGTGATCGCCAGCCGGGAACGCAGGTAGTCCAGGTGCCCGCCGTGCGTGCCCGGCAGGAACTGCATCGGGTTGGCGAAGTAGGTCTCGTCGTCGGCCGGGCCCCAGGCGCGCCAGGTCCAGGGGTCGTAGCTGCCGGACAGCGCGACCGCCCGGGCGAACACGTGCGGATGACGCAGCGCGAACAGCACGGCGTGGAACGCGCCCATCGACGGTCCGGCCAGCGCGATATCGTCTCGGCCGCCGCACTTGTCGCGGATGAAGGGCACCACCTGCCAGATGATCCAGTCCTCGTAGCGGCGGTGGTTGCGGGCGCGGTCGGTCAGCGGCATCCAGGACGCCGACCAGGACGACTGGTCGAACGACGGACACGCAGAACACGGTGATCCGGCCGTCGTCGATGGCCGGGCGGACCGCGTCCAGCATCCCGTTGGCCTCGAAGTCCCACGGCGCGCCGCCCTCGGACGGGAACCAGATCACCGGCCGGCCCCAGTGCCCGTGCACCGCGACCTCCGCGGAGCCGCCGAGGGACGGGGCGTCAAGGCGGTGGTACTCGGTGCGCGTCATGCGGCTCCCTCGTGCGGTGTGGTGGCGGCGTGGATCCACATCGTCGCAAGGCCGAGCCGTCGGCGCAGCGGCGACCCGGGCCGTCAGGCGCGGGACGCCACCCCGGCTACCGGTCGGCGAGCGCCGGTCGCCTGGCGGCGCGCGCCCGCCGGTCCGCCAGGAACGCCCGCACACCGAGGACCACGATGACCGTGCCGATCGCGACCGCGGTGACGATCAGGACGGCGTGCACCAGCAGGAAGGATGTCGGGCTTGACTGGCCGATCTCGCCGGACCAGGCCCGTTGGTCGTTCCAGATCGCCATCGCGAAGCGGGGCCAGATGACCCAGTTGAAGGCGCCGGCGAGCACCAGGAACACGGACCAGTTGCGGGAGAGGATCACCCCGTCAGTATCCTGGCGTGCCGCGGGCGGCGAACGATGGCCCTGCGGCCGCGCGGGTCAGCCAGCTCTGCGCCCACTGGGCACTCGTGCGCTGCTGCACATAGCAGGCACCGAGATCCGTTCCGTCATTTCACTTGATTCATGGTGAGAAGCGATCGGCAACGAACTCCGTTCGCTCCTGGACAGCTGCCAATGGGCTGACCCACCGACCGATGTTGAGCGCACTCGAATGATAGTTGCAGTCCTCCTGCCCGTGTTCAAGCGCAGTGGAAGCAATTGATACGTTCGCGTCGTCGGGGGACGGTGGACCTGATTCGGGGCCGCCTTCCATTACCTCCAATACTCGTTGGACGTCAAGAAAGCGGTCCGTGCGCTTGAATCTGCAAGGAAGATCGATCATCCGGTGTCAAATGGTCATGGAATCATGACGTAGAGCGGGGGACAGCTCATCAAAATGGCGTCGAACCAGGTCCTCGTCGAAGGCCAACCCAGCCGCCCTTGCCTCACCGAGCATCCAGGTCAGGGCGATATCAGAGAGCCCCGTCTGTTTCGTACCCGCCCCCGATTCAGCCTGCACGCCCTCGAACCAGACCTGCTTGACATCGACATCTGCATCTCGCAGTTCTGGATCCGAGGACCACTGCCACGTTGTCGGCTGGAAATTTCTCCGCAAACGGGGGCCGAGACGATTTTTGGTCTATAGCGGTTCCCCACCTGATGCCGCGGGTCGGTGACGCGGATTCGAGGGTGCGAATCATCAACGCTCGTTCGAGTCCGATGTCGAAAACTCCAACTCACATGACTGCCGACATTCCGCGCGGGCTGATCCGGGACATCAGGCATTGTGCGGCGGCCTCGATGGTCGCCCGGTCGTAGGTGAGCACGAACTCGAACGTGCGCTCCATGTCCGGCGCCGCGGGGTCGATTTCCCTGGCGATCAGCCCGGCGGCGAAATGCGGGGCGAGCACGATGATGTCCCACTCGTCGCGAACGGGATCGCCGGGATCAAGATCGGCGCCACGGACTCCCGGCGTTGGTTCGCTGGGCAGCCCGGACCCGATCGCGGCGACGAACCCCGTTTCGCGGGCGAGCTGGCGGTAACGGCGCGCCGTCGGTTCGCCGAAATGGCGGGCCTGCTGGAACGTCGACAGCACGATGCACGTTTTGCCCATCCGCAGCGCCTGACGCTCCAGATGTTTGCTGACCTCGATCAGCAAAGGCTTCGTCGAACGCCGGGTCGGTACCGCGGAAGGCAAGCAGTTGAAGGGTGACAAGCGTTGGGCAGGAGCTGCTTTCGCTGAAGGCAGGGTCAGCTCGGCGACGAGCACTCCGGGTGTCGCGGCCGGCAGCGGACGGCCGAACAGGTAGCCCTGCCCGAGTCGCGCGCCCAGTGCGCGCGCGGTTGCCAGGTGCTTGTCGTCCTCGATCCCCTCCGCCAGGATCACGCTGCCGGTCCTTTCGGCGTAGGCGTTGACCGCATTCATGATGTCGGCGATCTTCGGGCTCGGCCGAAGCTGCACCAGTTGGAGATCCAGCTTGACGATGTCCGGACGCAGCAGCGGCATGAAGGCGATCGAGATGTCGTCCGCGCCGACGTCGTCGAGCGCGATGCGCCAGCCGGCCTGCCGCAGCCGGCGAACGGTCTCGAGCAGTTCGGCCGGCCGGCTGGCGATCGCCCGCTCGGTGATTTCCAGCACCAGATTCATCCGCGACGCCCGTTCGGGATCAGGCACGGCGTCGGCAATGCTGAG
This sequence comes from uncultured Actinomycetota bacterium, assembly GCA_963695045.1. Lineage (GTDB taxonomy): Bacteria > Actinomycetota > Actinomycetes > Mycobacteriales > Nakamurellaceae > Nakamurella. Next base: position 501,592 of record CAVOFW010000005.1, on the reverse strand, counting down.
CAGTTCTTCGAGCTGGGCGACGTCGACGATTTCCGGTTCGACGTTGACGAAAAGGGTCAGCGGCGCGTGAATGCCGGCCGTGATGGCGCCGCGGAGCGCGCTCCGCCGGCACAGCACGTCCAGTTCGCAGAGCCGGTTCGCGGCGCGGGCGGCCGCGAACAGATGGTCGGGCCGTCGGAGGGGGCCTACCGGGCCCCTGGCCAGGGCCTCGTAGGCGACAACGGCGCCGCTGTCCAGGTCGAAGATGGGCTGGAACTCGCTGTAGCACCCGCTCACCAGCGAGGACGTCGTCGATGCCGTCGGGGATGTCCGGGGCGTCGAGCATCGGGAAAGGGCCGCCGACGTGTCGCATGAGCGTGTCCTATGGTCAGCCGTCGAGAACGGGAGTCCGTCGTCCCCGCTACTATCCGCAGTCGACGTTCTACCTAGAGTAACTCCTCGCAGCACGGCTCAGGCCGCTGAGCAAGACCGTCAGGATCCGAAATCCAGTTAGCGCAGCGGGCGGATCAGCTCGTCCAACGCCGGGAACCAGGCGTCCCGCCAGCCGATCATGGTGTGCGCGTCGGGGACGATGCGGACGGTGACCGGGTGGTGCTGGCGCTTCAACGCGGCCGCCATGGCCTCGTTGTTGAACCGGTTCTCCTCGATCGACCCGGCGGTGATCGCTACCGGCACCGGTCGCGGCGTGCTGTCGGTCGACAGGTCAGGGCCGGCGCTGATCAGCCGGACCGCGGCACAGATCTGCTGGAAATACGAATAGCCGCTTTCCTGAGAATCGAGCTCCGCGGTGAAGAAGGATCCGGACTGCAGCGCCAGCGCGGAGATGGAGCCCGGGTGCCGGCGTTGCAGGGCAAGCATGCTCAGCGCGCCCAGGCTCGCGCCGAGACCGATCACCGGGCCGGTCAACACCAGCGACGTCAGCGCCGGCAGCACGATGTCGGCGAGGTGGTCGGAGTAGTCGGGATCGGCCGAGTACCACTTGTCGCGCAGGCCGTGCGGCGGGTCGAGCAGCGCCACCCGGATCGGCCGATCACGGGACATCGATGTGGCCCAGGACAGCAGCGATCCGCGCTCGGCCATGTCCGATCCGTCGTGCACCAGCAGCAGGGGCGCAGTGCGTGTCGGAATGCAGCCCGGTCGGGCACCACAACTGCACCGGGACCGGCTGGTCGAGCCGACCGGCGGAGGTGGTGACCGTCCGCAACGATCCGGCCGGGGCCGTCAGCAGCCAGTTCGGCTCCCGGTAGTCCGGGAACCGGATCTCGGATTTGTCGCCGAAGGGGTTGGGCACCCGGCGCGGATTGCCCGGGTCGCTGGTCCAGGTCGTGTCACCCTGGCGGCGCAGGGTGAGCTGGTATTCCAGCCGCCAGGCGTCCGGGCGCGCGATCCACAGTGACCACAGGCCGTCGTCCCAGGTGAACTCGGGGTCGATGTCGCCCAGGATCCAGTCCACCTCCAGCCGCACGCCGTCCAGCTGATGGTCCGGGTCGGGCAGCCGGAACACCACGTCATCGGCGGTGACGATCGGGCCGCCCGGGTCGTACGGTCTCCTGCAGGAGGCCGTCCATGGGCGAATCCGGGTCCGCGGCACGGTGCCTGCCGGTCGGCGCGGCGGCCGGTGCGGCCTCGGGGGTCGGCACCTGGTCACCGTACGTCATCGCGCACTGCGTCCAGGTGTATGACGGGTGCGGCAACGACCGCGAAACAGCTCCTACATAAGGTGTGCTCATGGACCGTCAGCAGCAGTTTGTCCTGCGCACCCTCGAGGAACGTGACATCCGGTTCGTCCGGCTGTGGTTCACCGACGTCCTCGGGTTCCTGAAGTCGGTCGCGGTCGCGCCGGCCGAGCTCGAGGGCGCGTTCAGTGAGGGCATCGGGTTCGACGGCTCGGCCATCGAGGGCTTCGCCAGGGTGTTCGAGTCGGACATGGTGGCCCGCCCGGATCCGTCCACGTTCCAGGTGCTGCCCTGGGAGGCCGACGGCGGCCGGGTGTACTCGGCGCGGATGTTCTGCGACATCACCATGCCCGACGGGTCGCCGTCCTGGGCCGACCCGCGGCACGTGCTGCGCCGGGCCATGGGCGACGCCGCGTCGATGGGCTTCACCTGCTACGTGCACCCGGAGATCGAGTTCTTCCTGCTCAAGGACCTGCCCGACGACGGCAGCGTGCCCGAGCCGGCCGATCAGGGCGGCTTCTTCGACCAGGCCTCGCACGACGCCGCCCCGCACTTCCGCCGCCGGGCCATCGAGACGCTGGAGGCGATGGGCATCTCCGTCGAGTTCTCCCACCACGAGGGTGCGCCCGGGCAGCAGGAGATCGACCTGCGGTACGCCGACGCGCTGACCATGGCCGACAACATCATGTCGTTCCGCTACGTGGTCAAGGAGGTCGCGCTCACCCAGGGCGTGCGGGCGTCCTTCATGCCCAAGCCGTTCGTGGAGCAGCCCGGCTCGGCGATGCACACCCACTTCTCGCTGTTCGACGGGGAGACCAACGCCTTCCACAACCCGGAGGACGAGTACCAGCTGTCCGCCACCGGGAAGCATTTCCTGGCCGGGGTGATCAAACACGCCCCGGAGATCACCGCGGTGTCCTGCCAGTGGGTGAACTCCTACAAGCGCCTGGTGGTCGGTGACGAGGCCCCGACCACCGCGTCCTGGGGGACCGCGAACCGCTCCGCCCTGGTTCGGGTGCCGAACTACTCACCCGGCAAGTCGTCCAGCCAGCGGCTGGAGTTCCGGTTGCCCGATTCGGCCTGCAACCCGTACCTGATGTACACGGTGGTGATCGCCGCCGGGCTCAAGGGCATCCGCGAGGAGTACGAGCTGCCGGCGCCCGCCGAGGACAACGTGTGGACGCTGTCCGAGGTCGAACGCCGGGCGATGGGCTACCAGAAGCTGCCGACGTCGCTGGAGTCGGCGCTGGCCGTGATGGAGGGCTCCGAGCTGGTCGCGGAGGCGTTGGGCGAGCACGTCTTCGACTTCTTCCTGCGGAACAAGCGGGCCGAGTGGGAGGCCTACCGCCGGCAGGTCACCCCGCAGGAGTTGAAGCGGTACCTGTCGCTCTGAGGCGCAACCGGCGCTGGGGACGGGCTGCCGTCCGGCGTTGCCCGGCTCCGATCGTGCTCTACACACAGAACTTCTGCCAGGCACGTGCTGCAGTGCCCGGATCGGAGATGAGGCGTGTGTAGAGCGGGTGGATTCTCGCGCTGACGCACGCGCTGATTGCGACAAATCGGATGCACGTGCGGGTCGTCGAAACTACCGTTGAGCGATGACGCGCACCGAGTTCTTCACCGATCCCGAACGGTTCGGCGCCGTCGCCGGGCCGTTGGTCCGGCGCGACCCGGTCGGCGCCACCATGGTGTCCCAGGTGCTGGCCAACCACATCGCGAGCCCGTTCCCGCATTCGCCGCTGATGGCGGTCGTCACCGACGACGGAACCGTCGAGGTGGCGGCGCTGCGGGTGCCCGGGGTTTCCGTTGGTCACGGTGATCGACCCGGCGATCGAGGATCCGGCCGCCGTGCTGGGCCGGCTCGCGGACGACATGCTGGCGCGGCGGGAACCGATCGTCGGGCTTCAGCGGGCGGCGACGGACGGTGCGACTGCTGACCGACACCTGGGCGGAGCGGACCGGCGCGGCGTCCAAGCCCCGGATGTGGTCGCTGATGTACCGGCTCGGAGAGCTGGTCCCGCCGGTCGGCGTTCCCGGTGAGTCCCGGCCGGCATCCATGGACGACGCCGCGGATGTGTCCCTGCTGGCCGAGTGGTTCTGCGCATTCCGCAAGGAGACCGGAGTCGGCCGGACGCCGCCCGTGCCCGACCCGCAGGCCCTGATCGACAACGCCGAACGGGGCGAGGTGTTCACCCTCTGGTGCGCACGACGGTCGGCCGGTGGCGGCGGCCGGTCATTCCGCGGTGCGCGCTGGCAGCAGCAGGATCGCCCCGGTCTACACGCCGCCCGACCAGCGTCGTCGCGGTTTCGGTTCGGCGGCGACCGTCGCGGCCATCGAGTCGGCACGCCGCCTCGGCGCCACCGAGATCACGCTGTTCACCGACGCCGACTACCCGGCCTCCAACGCCGTTTATCGCGGACTGGGCTTCGAGGTGATCGGCGAGTTCGCGGAGTTCGACGTCGTGGATCCCGTGCGGCAGCGATGACGCTGTGCGCTCAGAGGCCTTGGGCGAGCCGGTGGTAGGCCTGGTTCCAGCGGACTTCCTTTTCGAATTCGGTGATCGTGGTGGCATTGTCGATGACGAGGATTTCCAGGCCGGCGATGGTGGCGAAATCCTTGAGCACGTCGACGCCGATGGCGGTGCTCATCACGGTGTGGTGCGCGGCGCCGGCGGTCAGCCAGGCGGTCGCGCTGGTGGTGAAGTCGGGTTCGGGTTGCCAGACGGCGCGACCGACGGGCAGATAGGGCAGGGCTTCGGTCGGGGGGACCACCTGGACGGCGTTGACGGTGAGCCGGAACCGGTCCCGCATGTCCGACAGCGCGGCGACCACCGCCGGGCCGGGGTCGGCGGTGAAGACCAGCCGAACGGGGTCTTCCCGACCGCCGATGCCCAGCGGGTGGATTTCCAGGGTGGGACGGGTGGTGGTGAGCGACGGGCTGACCTCGAGCATGTGCGCGCCGAGGATCAGTTCCTCACCGGGCACCAGGTGGTAGGTGTAGTCCTCCATCAGCGAGGCCCCGCCGGGCAGGCCGGCGCCCATCACGTTCGCGGCGTACACCAGAATCGCTGTCTTCCAGTCACCCTCGGCGCCGAAGCCGTAGCCGTCGGCCATCAGTCGTTGCACCGCGAGGCCGGGAAGTTGTCGCAAGTCTCCGAGGTCTTCGAAGGAGGTGGTGAACGCGCCGAACCCGCCGTCCTGAAGGAACGAGCGCAGGCCCAGTTCGATCGCCGCCCCGTACCGCAGTGATTCATGACGGGCGCCCCCGGTGCGAAGGTCGGGCACCACGTCATACAGGTCCTGGTATTCGGCGACCAGGGCGTCGATGTCGGCGTCGGTTGCTGCCGCTACCGCGGCGGCGAGTTCGTTGACGCCCCAGGTGTTCACCTGCACGCCGAGGCTGATCTCGGCCTCGGTCTTGTCGCCCTCGGTGACCGCGACGAAGCGCATGTTGTCACCGAACCGGGCCAGTTTCAGGTTGCGCACGGCGGCCCAGCCGGCGGCGGCGCGGCTCCAGGAACCGATCGATGAGGTGACGGCGGGGTTGCTGGCGTGCCCGACGACGGTCTTGCGGGAGACCCCCAGCCGGGTGGCGATGTAGCCGAACTCCCGGTCACCGTGCGCGGCCTGGTTCAGGTTCATGAAGTCGAAATCGATTGATCCCCAGGGCAACTCGACGTTGTGCTGGGTGTGCAGATGCAGCAGCGGCTTGTCCAGGGCGCGCAGCCCGGTGATCCACATCTTGGCCGGGCTGAAGGTGTGCATCCAGGCGATCACGCCGACGACGGAGTCGTCGGCGTTGGCGTCCAGTGCGGCGCGGCGGATGGACTCGGTGTCGTTGAGGACCGGTTTCCACACCACGGTGACCGGGATGTCCCCGGACTCCTCCAGGGTCTTGGCGATCTGTTGCGACTGCAGCGCGACCTGCTGCAGCGTCTCCGGGCCGTACAGGTGCTGGCTGCCGGTCAGGAACCACACCTGGCGGCGGGCCAAGTCGGGAATGATGCGGCTCATGTTCTGTGTCCCAAGGGGTTTGAAAAGGTCGACGGAGATGCGGGCGGGGGCGGTCAGGTGCTGATTGCGTCGGGTTGCTGACCGTAGACGTTCTGGTAGCGATCGAACAGAGCATCGATGTCGGCCTGGGCCAGGGGAGTGGGGGTGCCCAGTTGCCGGGCGATGAACACCGCGCGGGCGACGTCCTCGACCATCACGGCCGCCTTCACGGCGTCCCGGGCGTCGCGGCCGATGGTGAATGGCCCGTGGCTGCGCATCAGCACCGCCCGGGAGCGGTGTCCGCGCAGGGTGTCGACGATGCCGCGGCCGATGGAGTCGTCGCCGATGAGTGCGAACGGGCCGATCGGGATCTCGCCGCCGAACTCGTCGGCGATCATGGTCAGCACGCAGGGGATCGGCTCGCCGATCGCCGCCCAGGCGGTGGCGTACCGGGAGTGGGTGTGCACCACCCCGCCGACGTCCGGCATGTGCCGGTACACGTAGGCGTGCGCGGCGGTGTCCGACGACGGCGCCCGGTCGCCCTCGACGAGGGTGCCGTCGAAGTCGGTGACCACCATGGAGTCGGCGGTCAGGTCGTCGTAGGACACGCCGGAGGGTTTGATCACCAGCAGTTCGTGCCCCGGCACCCGGGCGGAGACGTTCCCGGCCGTCCAGATCACCAGTTCGTTGCGCGGCAGCTCGGCGTGCAGGGCGGCCACCGTCGCACGCAGATCGGTCATGGTGGAACGGATCTCGGTGGTGATGGTCATTGGAAGGTGACCCCTCGGGTGTGTTCGACGGCGGCCTGCTGCACCGGCAGCGCCTGGACGTAGCGCTGCATAAAGGCATCGAAGCCGGCCACGTCGACCGGGTCGGGCTTGATCTCGTCGAGTTCGGCGTCGGCGAACACCCGGCTGGTCAGGTAGTCGGCCAGGCTCTGCCCGGGTGTCCGGTGGGTGAGGAAGGCGGCGAGCACCGCGATGCCCCAGGCCCCGCCCTCGGCGGCGGTTTCGCCGACCGCGACCGGGGTGTCGATCGCGGCGGCCAGGAACCGTTGGGCGACGCCCTTGGTGGTGAACAGGCCACCGTGCGCGAACATGGTGTCCAGCCGCACGTTCTCCTCCTTGGTCAGGACGTCCATCCCGATCCGCAGGGTGGCCGAGCACGGCGTACAGCTGGGTCCGGATGAAGGTGGCCAGGTTCGAAGGTGCTGTCCGGGGTCCGCAGGAACAGCGGCCGCCCCTCGTCCAGGCCCGTGATCGGCTCACCGGCCAGGTAGTTGAACGCCATCAACCCGCCGCCGTCCGGAGCGCCGTCCAGCGCGGACCGGAACAGGGTCTCGAACACGGTCGAGGTGTCGAGGTTGGCACCCGCCGCGGCCGCGAACTCGGCGAACAGGCCTACCCACGCGTCCAGTTCGCTGGCGCCGTTGTTGCAGTGCACCATCGCCACCAGGTCACCGGCCGGGGTGGTGACCAGGTCCAGCTGGTGGTGCACCCGGCTGAGCTCGCGCTCGAGCACCACCATCGCGAAGATGCTGGTGCCGGCGCTGACGTTGCCCGTGCGCGGCGCGACCGAGTTGGTGGCCACCATCCCGGTACCGGCGTCCCCCTCGGGCGGGCACACCGGAGCCCCCGGCCGGAGCGTGCCGGTCGGGTCCAGCAACCGGGCCCCGGTGTCGGTCAGCGTGCCGGCGGAGTCGCCCGCCCAGCGGATCGTCGGCAGCAGGTCGGTCAACGGTGGCAGCCCATGGTCGGCGACGAGGTCGTCGAACTTGGCGACCATGCCGGCGTCGTAGCCGCCGGTGCGGGTATCGATCGGGAACATGCCGCTGGCGTCGCCGACGCCGAGTACCCGTTCGCCGGTCAGCTGCCAGTGCACGTAACCGGCCAGGGTGGTCAGGTGCGCGATCCGCCCGACGTGGTCCTCGTTGTCCAGGACTGCCTGGTACAGATGCGCGATGCTCCAGCGCTGCGGGATGTTGTAGTCGAACAGTGCGCTCAGTTGCAGGACGGCGGGCCCGGTGGTGGTGTTGCGCCAGGTCCGGAACGGGGTGAGCAGCTCGCCGGTGGCGTCGAAGGCGAGGTAGCCGTGCATCATCGCGGACACCCCGACGGCGCCGACCGTTGTCAGTTCCACCCCGTACCGCTGCCGGACGTCGGCGACCAGGGACGCGAAGCAATCCTGCACACCGGCCCAGACCGAGTCGAGGGAATACGTCCACCGGCGGTCCACGAACTGGTTCTCCCAGCTGTGAGCGCCCACCGCGAGCGGTTCGTGGTCCGCACCGATGAGCACGGCCTTGATTCTGGTGGAGCCCAGCTCGATGCCCAGCGCCGTCCGGCCCGCGGCGATTGCCGGCTGCGCTGCGGGATCGTGAGCGATCATTTCTTGTTCCTGTTCCGATGGCCATCCCTGGTCACGGGGTCGGCGGCAGGCGTTTGCATGGCCAGGCCTTTCTGGGTCGGTGAGGCCGGCCCCAGCAGTCGGGTTGCGGGGTCAGGACGTCACAGTGAACTTAGGCATCGCGGACCGGTGTCGCCGAGCAATGTTATCGTTAACATCGTAACCTACCCGCCCGCATGTCACAACAAAGAAATCGAAGTTGCCGGATCGCGTCGAAGACCTTGGCAGCGACCAGTTCTGTGCCGGGCGCACGGCGGTCCGCTGTTGGGCCGGCAGTCGACCTACGACGAGTACGCCCACATCATGACCGGCTTCCTCCCGGATCAGGTGCCGGTGCTCAGCGGCATCGCGCGCGAGTTCGGGGCCCTCGACCACTGGTTCTGCGAGGTGCCGTCGCAGACCTTCATGAACCGTTCGTTCTGGACCGCCGCGACGTCCTCCGGGTTACTGGTGAACAGCCCTGCGGCCAAGTGGTTCCCTTTCCTTCAGCGGGTCTACGACGCCTACCGGTCCGCGACGTCGCAGACCGGCGCGAACGTGTGGAACACCGCGCTGCTGAACGGGTGGGACGAACCCGGGGGAACCTACGACCACGTGCCGCCGGGCCCGGTGCCGCCGCCCAACCCGGCCGCACCGGCCAGGCATTCCGGGACATCTGCCTGCACTACTTCCCGGCGCTGACCGAGGGCGCGCTTGCGCATGACGAACAGCGCTGAAACCCGGCGGCCAGGACCGATCAAATCAACTACACCGCACCCGGTGACCCCTTCGGGATTGATCGGAATCCTGATCTTGCCCCGGCGCCAGGCGGTGGTCGCCTCAGAGGTACCGGGCATTGCCCGATCGACCTCACAATTTCTGGCTTGCACAGCATTTTGAGAAATGCTGGAGATTATTCACGACGGCGTTCACGCGGATTCCGGCCACACGGAATGACCATTTCCGAGCGTTTATCGTTTGCCTCTGGCGGGTGACGCCCGACGGGTCCATCATCGTTGCCAGTGACCCGCCCTGATGAGCGGATCGGTCCTCCGGTGGGCCCCGTCTCGGGCCGGAAGGGAAGCCATCATGGCCGTCTCCGAATCATCCACAGCACCGGCGGGCGGCGGGAGCCATTTACACCGAACAATTGGCTTCTGGGGTCTGATGTTCGTTTCCCTGGGTTCGATCATCGGGTCCGGGTGGCTGCTCGGGGCGCTCGGCGCCGCGCAGACGGCCGGTCCGGCGTCGTTGATCTCCTGGGTGCTGGCCGCGGCCATGCTCGCCGTGCTGGCGTTGATCTATGCCGAACTCGGCGGCGCCTATCCGGTCGCCGGCGGGACGGCCCGGTTCCCGTACTTCGCCTTCGGCACACTGGCGGGATTCACCGCGGGCTGGTCGGCGTGGTTGCAGGCGGTGACAATCGCCCCGATCGAGGTCGAGGCCAGCATCCAGTACCTGAGCAACACCGACTGGTCCAAAGAGCACCTGGTGATGCTCAACGAGAACGGCACCCTCAACGCCACCGGGCTCGCGGTCGCCACCGTGTTGATGCTGGCCTTCACCGCGGTGAATCTGGCCGGCGCAAAGCTGTTGTCGGAGAGCAACTCGGTGATGGTGATCTGGAAGACCGCGGTGCCGGTGATCACCGTGATCGTGTTGCTGTCGATCAGTTTTCACCCGTCGAACTTCACCTCCGCAGGGTTTCGCGCCCTTCGGCATCGACGGGATCTTCGCGGCACTGCCGGCGGGAGTGGTCTTCGCGTTGCAGGGTTTCGAGCAGGCGATCCAGATGGGCGGGGAGGCGCGGAACCCGCAGCGGGACATCTCCCGGGCGGTGATCACCGCCATGATGATCGGCACCGCCATCTACATCCTGCTGGAGGTGGCGTTCATCGCCGGAATCGATCCGGCCAACCTGGTGAACGGCTGGGGAACCCCGGTCCCGGCAGGGGATTTCGGTCCGTACGCGACGATCGCGATCGCGGCCGGCGCCGGCTGGCTGGCCACCGTGCTGTACATCGACGCGTTCATCTCGCCGGCCGGCACGGGGCTGATCTACCTGGGCACCTCCGCCCGGTTGTCCTACGCCCTCGGCGAGGAGGAGGTGCTGCCCGACAAGCTGACCACGCTGAACAAGAAGGGCGTGCCGGTCTACTCGATCCTGTTGGCCTTCATCGTCGGTGAACTCGCGTTCCTGCCATTCCCGAGTTGGCAGTCGCTGGTCGGTCTGGTCACCTCTGCGACGGCGGTGATGTACGCGTTCGCGCCCGGTCTCGCTGACCGCGCTGGCCAACCGGGATCCCGATCGCCCGCGGCCCTACCGGTTGCCGTACCCAAAGGTGTTGTCGCCGATCGGGTTCGTCTCGGCCAATCTGATCATCTACTGGAGCGGATTCGAGGCCACCTGGAAGATCCTGGCGGCGATCTTCCTGGGTCGGGTGGTGTTCGAGATCGCGCTGCACCGGTCCGGTGATGTCCGGCGTGAGGACATCGACTGGCGCGCGGCGTCCTGGATCTGGCCCTGGCTGATCGGGCTCACCCTGATCGGACTCATCGGCCGGTACGGCACCGGCGCCGAGATCCTGCTGCCCGACTGGGTCGACCTCGGTGTGGTCATCATCTTCAGCCTGGTCATCTTCTACTACGCCGTCGGGCTGGCGATGAGCCCCGACGCCGTCCACGACGCCATCGAGACCGAGGAGCAGCAGATCGCCAGCGCGCCGAAGATCGTCACCGCGTAGCGGATCGGAAGGGAGCGAAGTCCATGCGGCCCATCAAGTTCAGAGGTAGGACGGGAAGCGGCTGGACCACCAGCGCTGCCGGAGACGCCGACTGGGTGTCGTTCTGGGCCGACGTCGACCCGGCGACGCTGGCCCAGTGGATCGGACTGAGCGACAGCACCGGCGCGGAGATCTACGAGGGCGACATCCTCGCCTACCGCGACCACCGGGGCCGAGTCGAATGGCAGCCCGGGTATTACGAAATCCACTGGATCGTCAAGGACGGCGACCGGGGAACACTGAGCCGGCACATCCAGACCTGGAACGCGGCCACCGAATTGACCGTCGTGAGTTCCGATGTGACTGCCGAGAGTCCCGGTGTCAGCAACCCGGCAGGGCCGTCGGCGCCGAGCTGACGAACCGGGGCAGCCCGCCCGCGCCGGTACCCGGCTGTCCCGTTCCTGACCGCGATCGACCCGCGTCAGGTGCGCCGTCGACCGGTGGAGTCGCGGTATTGGTAACCGGGCCCGTGGATGAATATTTGTTGCTCGCCACCGATGAACATCATGGGCAACCCGACGGCCGCGCCCGCCGTGAGCAGGACGGCGAGGACGGTCGGCGTCAGCAACCAGGCGAGCAGCAGGGCCAGCACGACGGCCCCGATGAAGATGCGGCGGCGGATCGTGGCCGTGGTGTACCGGCCGCAGCGGTCGCACTCCAGGAGTTCGACCGGGTGCGCGGCGCCGTCGGGCCGGACGAGCGGATCGGATCTCGCCTGGAAATGGTGCCAGCGGATGCGGCAGCGCCAGTCGCGGGCGGTCGCGATACCCGCCTCGGGATCGGTCCGGGCGAGGGCCCGGCGCAGGGCGATCGACCCGGACAACACGCTGATGGCGTACCGGAGTTGCCGGGATCTGGCCAGGCTGTCGAGTTCTGCGGTGAGCTCTTCCCGGTAGCGGATCTGGTGATCCAGGGACAGGCCGCGCACGCTCAGCCCGATCAGCGCGCGGGATAGTGGGGTCGCTCGCCGCTGGCTCATGCCATGCCCACCGCGGGTCGAAGGCGCGCCGCCCACTGCGCGCGGGATTCCTCGGCGGCCCGCAGCGCCTGCTGCGCCCCCTCGGTTCCGCCGTGGGTGAGCCGGTAGCAACGGCACCGCGCCCTGCCTGGCTGCGCGGGACTCGTTTCCTGCCAATAGCTTTCGACCCAGCCCAGGTTCTCCAGGTAGGCCAGCGCGGGATGCAGGGTGCCCGGCGCGAGCGTGGTTTCCAGGCTCAGGGTCAATCCGGTCGCGCCGCAAGCCCGGTTGTGCAACAGCGCTCGCAGCACGGCGCGGGCCGGGGCGGTGACGTGGGAGGCGTCCTTGCTCATGGTCGTATTCTAGTTAGGTAGGCGGCTCCAGGCAACGGTTCCGGGTGATTTGTCCACTGTCTCCTGCGGTGAGTCTGACGACGATCGGTGGCCTCCCGAGGCACCGCGCGTGCCGCCTGGCTCGGCGTTTACAGTGACCCGAAGCCGCCGCCGCTCGCGCCCAGAGGAGACCGCCATGCCCTTGCCCACCGACGAGAAACTGCTGGACGTCAGCGACAAGCTGCTGGCGCAGTTTGCCCAGATCTTCGGCGAGCATCCCGGTTTTCGGCCGGCCCACGCCAAGGGCACTCTGCTGAGCGGGACCTTCACGCCGACGGGCGCCGCCGGCGAATTCTCGGTGGCGCAGCACTTCCAGCAGGCGTCCACGCCGGTGTTCGTGCGGCTCTCGGACTCGACGGGATTGCCGACGATCCCGGATACCGATCCGAATGCGAATCCCAAGGGCATGGCCGTGCGTTTCATGCTCGGCGATCGGGTGCACACCGATATCGTCAGCCATTCCACGGACGGCTTTCCGGCGCGGACCGGCGAGGAGTTTCTCGGCTTCCTGCAGGCGCTGGCAACGAGTGATCCGGCGAACCTTTCGGGCTCACCGCTGGAGGCGTTCCTCGGGTCCCACCCGGCGACGCTGCGCTTTGTGCAGACTCCGAAGCCATCACCGGCCAGCTTCGCGCAGGAAACCTATTTCGGGGTCACAGCGATGAAGTTCACCAACGCGGCCGGCGTCAGCAAGTTCGGCCGTTATCGGATCCTCCCAGAGGCGGGAAACGAATATCTGGATGACGCAGCGCTGGCGACCAAGGACGGCGACTATCTCTTCACCGAATTGGCGGCGCGGATCGCGGCCGGCCCGGTGCGCTACACCCTTGCGGTGCAGGTCGCCCAGGACGGGGACGTGGTCGACGACGCGACCATTTCATGGCCGGCGGACCGCGCCGTCGTGGAGCTCGGCATGCTCGAGCTGACCGCACCGGTCGCCGACGACGCCGCCGAACAAAAGCACATCATCTTCGACCCCATCCCGCGGCTCGCCGGAATCGAGCCGTCCGACGACCCGCTGCTGGAACTGCGCGCCGCGATCTATCTGCTCAGTGGGCGCAAGCGCCGGACCGCATAGATAGCGAGCCTGCCAACGACCCAAAGGTCGCGGGTGAATTCAGGAGACTCTTGATGAGCGTCGGATCTCATTGCTACAGACGAGCGCTGCCACGGACGCGGTCGCCCGAAGTTTGGCGAGGCACCGCGCGCGGGTCGGGCCGATACTGCCGATCGGAATGCCGAGCCGCGTGCTGATCTCGGCGTAGGAGACCGGTGGTTCCGCGCAGACCATCAGCAACAATTCCCGGTGTCGTGGCTCGAGTTCGGCCAGCCCGCGGCGAAGTGCATCGCGACGCTCGCCGGCCAGCAACGCCTCGTCCAGTTCGGCTCCACCGTCGGCACAATCAAGGCGAGAGCCAGTGATCGAATCGAGCGGTTGGGTTCGCTGATCGGTGGTCACGACGCGAAGTGACTCGTTCTTGGCGGTGGTGGCAATCCATCCGGGCAGTGCACGGGGCTCGCGGATCCTGTTGAGATACTGCAGCACTCGCAGCCAGACCACCTGGCACACATCGTCCGAGTCGCTGCTGCTCAACCTGTATCGACGGGTGATCTGGACGACCAGCGGGGTGTAGCGGGCAACCAGGGCGTCCCACGCCAGTCGATCCCCGTCGTTCGCTGCCATGACGAGGTCGCTGGGATCGGCGAACCTGCTGCTCGATGCGGCCGGGGTCAATGGGCCGGGCGCCGGTGCTGCCAAGTTCTGGGACACGATTACTCCACGGTGATTGCGCTGATCAATGCCGGGGCGGACGGCAAAGGCCTCTCAAAAGGGCATTCGAAAGACGAGTCGGTGGTGACGAGCGACGGTGGTCGTGGACAACGGCCGGCCGTGCCGTCGTACACGAGGAGAAGTCTGCTGCGGTAAGGCACCCCCACACATCGGTAGAACTGCGTAGTGCGGCTACGTGGATGACGTAGTTTTCAGCGCAGACCGCCGTTTGCGCGGCCTTGGCTGAGCCGGTGGCCCGACGACGCACGCAGGAAGGTGGAGCCATCAGCGAGCTTGCGAGCGAATCAATGTCACAGTGAGCGCCGACGCCGGTGGACGGGTCGGGGTCGGCACCGTCATCGGCTGTGGTTTGTCCCCGCTCAAAGGCGCCGCACACGCCCACCCCGAGCGCATCGTCGTTCGCCGGCACGAGGTGCTCGGTGACCGCCGGTGGGCGCTGGTCGAGCCGGGTCCCGGTGGCCTGCGGGTGATGCGAACCGTCGAGGTCCCGGCCATCATGACCGTGCGCGCCAGCGTTGATGCCGATGACGTGCTGCGGTTGGACCTGCCCGACGGCCGGACGCACTGGGTCACCCCGCCGGACGGGCCCGCGCTGGTCGCCGATTACTGGGGGCGGGAAACGCGGGTGCGCCCGGCCCCTGGGCCGTGGGACGCGACCCTGTCGGACCTGCTGGGCCGGCACGTCCAGCTCGTCGCCGTCGAACGCGCCGGGGGTGTGGTGTACGCCGAGCCCGTCAGCCTGGTGACGACGTCGTCATTGCTGGAGGTCGCCCGACGGGCGGGCGTCACGTCGGTGAACGACGAGCGGTTCCGTTCCACCCTCGTGGTGCAGACCGCCGGCCTGCCGGCCTTCGTCGAGCAGACCTGGGTCGGCCGGCCACTCCGGGTGGGCGGGGTCGAACTGCTGGTGCGGCGGCAGCTCGCCCGGTGCGCCGTCATCCGCTTCGAACCCGGCACCGGTCAGGCCTCCGGTGCTGACCTGTTGCGCCTGCTGGCCGCCGACCGGACCACCGGGTCCGGGATCGTCTTCGGTGTCGGCGCCGAGGTCATCACGCCGGGCGAGATCACGGTCGGCGACCCGGTCGAGGTCGGCCCGGACGATTGATCGAGAAGGTTCCCTGGATCGTAGTCTGGTCGATACCTGATGAAACGCAACGGATGTCGCCCGACACCGCCTTGTAGGACGGAGTCGGCGGTGCTTCGGCGCCGTGCACCAATGCCTTCGGGCCGGCTAAACAGTCGGGTCCATGGCGGGTTGCTGACCGGCCGTTTCGAGCCGTTGTTTGAGCTTGGCGAGGTTGGTCGGCATCTCCTTCTGCGCTTCGCGGCGGACCAGGAGCGGAACGAGGATCTTCCCGATTCCGTGGCCCTCGAAGTCGACGGCGATGGTCAACCTCGATCGGTTCTCGGTCAGCTGGTTCCACGGTGAGGTCGACGGTCGCCCGGATCGGCCCGTCGATGCCGTGGACGCCCCACGTTCTGGGTGGATCGATGTGGGTGACCGTGGAGGTCGACGACCGGTTCGACCCGCCGATGCGCCGGGTGGTCCTGCAGCTGGGCTCCGACCTGCGGGGTGCCGGCCTGGTCCATGTGGCCGTCGACGACCCCGTTCTGCCACTGGTTGAACCGGGTCGGGTCGGTCGCGTAGTCGAAGACTTCCGCTGCGGGGCGGTCGATCTCGGTGCTGGTCGTGATCGGTGCCATCAGTCCTCGCCGCCGTCGGTGAACAGGGCGGCGTAGCGGGCCAGGTAGAGCGGCCAGCCCTCGTCGCCGTCGACACCGTCGGTGACGGCCTGCCATTCGGGTCCGTGCCGGTCGATGTGCCGGTGCTCCAGTTCCACCCGGGTCCGGCCGGGGGTGTCGGTGAAGAACCGCACCTCGACCTCGCTGGCCAGGTCGGGGTCGGTCACGATCTCCCACCGCGGGCTGATGTCCCAACTGAACACGACCCGATGCGGCGGTTCGTAGGCCAGGATCCTTGCCCACCGGCATTCACTGCCGTCAACGGCGCGGTCGACGATGTTCCCGCCGACGTGGGGTTCGAACACCGTCTCCGCGATCGGCGCCCGGAGCAGGTTGTGTTCCGGTGGTTTGAAGTCACCGAACCGTTCGGTGAACACCGTGAACGCCCGGTCGATCGCCGCGTCCACGATGATCTGCTTGCGCACCACACCCGCATCGGTCTGCGTCATGACCTCTCCTCGGTTGTTTCTTCCGTTGTCTCGGCGGCGATGTCGCCGTACCCGACAAGTGCCCGCTGCCAAAAGGTGTCCAGTTGGTCCCGCAACGCGGCCACGGCCACCGGGTTCAGCCGGTAGATCCGCCGGGTTCCGGCCGCTCGCTCGCTGACCAGGCCGGCGTCCTTGAGGATCTTCAAATGCTGGGACACCGCGGACCGGGTGACCGGCAACTCGGCGGCGAGCTCGCCGACCGCCATCGGGTGATCGGCCAGGCGCGCGACGATCGTGCGCCTGCGTGCCATCGGCCAACGCGCCCCAGCCGTCACCATCTCGGTCAGTGTCCACTAACGGTTAGTGTTCTCTAACGGACCAGGTCGCGTCAAGACCAGGACGCTGTCGATTGCTGCGCGCGCCTCATTCGTCGGTGTTCGCCGTCATCAGGTCCGAGTGTGGGCCATCAGTTGATTCACCACATGTTGCGGGACGTCCGCGTTGAAAGTCCGAGGCTTAGGTGAACGCATGCGGCCGAATTCGACCGGTGACCGCCGGCGCAGGACGCCGCGGGACGTCGGCGAGAATGCGGTGACGGTTCGGTCCGAACGTCCGTGCCTCGTTGACGCTCTGATCGTGCTGATCCGCAAGCGAAGGGAAGGTCGAGATGGACACCTGGGAAGAGTTCGCCGTCGTCACCGGCGGTGCCGCGGCGGCGCTCACCGGGCTGCTCTTCGTTGCGGTATCGATCCGGCTGGATGTGATCGCGGCGTCAACGGACCTGCGGAGCCGCGCGGCGCAGACATTGACCCTCTTCCTCAGCATCACCCTGGTCGCGATCCTGTTCGCCATCCCGGGCCAGCCGGAATGGCTCTTCGGCGCGGAATTGATCGCACTCGCCGTCGTCGCCGGGATCACGTTGGTCCTGCTCGATCGCCGGGCGGGGCGACAGCCAAGTCAACAGACCGTCGCCCGGGTACTCGAACGCGCCAGTCCGAACGCGCTCACCATGACGCTGATCGGCATCGGCGGGCTGCTGACCTCGATCGGCCAGGAGTGGGGCCTCTACCTGGTGGTGCCCGCGGTCATCGCCGCCTTGGTCGGTGGCGTTCTCGGGGCGTGGCTGTTCATGATGAGTGCCGGTGAAGCACCATCTGGCAGCCAGCGTCAGTAACGGCCACCGACCGAGGTCGTCAAGCGCTCGCAGCGGCCCCGAGGACCACCGAGCAGGAATGCGGAGGTCGCGGCCACGATGGAGTCGCCGGTCGGGTCGATGACCTTCCGGGAAGCGATCGCCGTCGCGTTCGCCGATGACTGATATCGCAAGTGGGGTCTGGGATCTCGGGCGATCCCGGCGATCACCGCGGCGACGTCGCCGGCCGATTCCCCGGAATTCAGCAGGCCCGCCATGGTGCCGTTGTAGCGGTTGAGCAGCTCGGCGTAGGGGTCGTCCGCGGCGACCTCGGCGATCCGCCCGCCGGCATTGCGCAGGAACGACGTCCGGACCGGGCCGGGTTCGATGACGCTGACGTGGATACCGAAGTTCCGCAGCACCGGCGCCAAACCCTCCATCAGGCCTTCGACGGCGAACTTCGCGGCGTTGTAGGCGTCGCTGAACGGCATGGCCACCACGCCGTTCATGCTGGTCACCGTGACGATCCGCCCGGAGGAGCGGGCCCGCATGCCGGGGATGATCGCCCGGGTCACCCTGGCGACGCCGTAAAAGTTGACCGCGAAGCACTTCTCGAATTCGTCGTCGCCGAGCTGCTCCAGGGTGCCCCGATGCCCGGCGCCCGCGTTGTTGACCAGCAGATCGATGGCGCCGCGCTCGGCCAGCACGGCATCGACGCAGCCGGACACCGACGCCGTGCGGGTGACGTCGAGTTCGCGGATCTGGACGTTGGGTCGTTCCGCGGCCAATTCCCCGAGCGCGTCGGCGGCGGACGGATTGCGGGCGGTGGCCACCACATGCCAGCCGTCGTCGGCGAGGGCCGCCGCCGTGGCCAGGCCGATACCGCTGCTGGCACCGGTGATGATTGCGGTTCCGCGTCCTGAATTCATGGGTCTTCAGTACCTCACCGCCGCCGGTCCGGCCACCGGAGACCCCGGCCAATGGCTCCGAGCGCGGGACCTTCGGCCCCCCGGGTGGAGGCCTCCGGCACTGAGCTGACGCACACCCCACCGGCTTGACTGAACTGAAGAACAGAAGGAGCCGCGCAGCAGACCGTCATCACCGCCGACGCTCGTCGGACGGAGGTCGGCACGCGGTAGGTTGCGCCGGGAGGCCAC
This sequence comes from uncultured Actinomycetota bacterium, assembly GCA_963695045.1. Lineage (GTDB taxonomy): Bacteria > Actinomycetota > Actinomycetes > Mycobacteriales > Nakamurellaceae > Nakamurella. Next base: position 483,153 of record CAVOFW010000005.1, on the reverse strand, counting down.
CAGATGGCAGTCGATGCCCGATTGCCGGTGGACCCCGGTGGCGACCTTCCCTTCCACCAGGACCCCACCGACCCCACGAGACCGGCCCGCCGGCGGGGGCGGGCGGGTGTGGATCGCGCCAGCGCCGCCGACGTGATGGAACTGGTCTGTGACGTCTCCGGCACCTCGATGCAGGTCGCCGTCGTCCTGGTGCTGCAGGGTCGGGTCGACCTCGATGCGGCGCGGCAGGGCTTCGACGACCGGATCCGGGCCGTGCCCCGGCTGCGACAGCGGTTGGTGCAGACGCCCTTCGGCTGCGGCCGGCAGGTCTGGGTGGACGATCCCGCCTTCGACATCGCCTCCCACGTCCGGTCCGTTCCGTGCCCGGCGCCCGGCGACGAGCGGGCGCTGCTCGACGTCGTCGCGGACGTCGTCACTCACCGGTTGCCGCCGGCAAAACCGCTCTGGGCGGCAACTGTGATCACCGGGCTTTCCGGGGAGCGCACCGCGGTGGTGGTCGTCTTCCATCACGTGCTGGCGGACGGCATCGGTGGGCTGGCCATCCTCGGTCGGTTGGCCGACGGCGCCATCGGCGGCGCCGACCCCGGCTTCCCGCGTCGCCCGCCCAGCCGCCGGGAACTGCTCCTGGACGCCATCGGCTACCGGGCCCGCGCGATCGGCCGACTTCCGGCGGCACTGGGTCGTTTCCGTTCCGCCGCAACCGAACTCGGCACCCGACGCGGCCCGACATCGGCGCCGCGATGTTCGCTGAACCGTCCGATCGGCCGGCGCCGGGCACTCGCCGTGGTCCACACCGACCTCGAGGCGGTCCGGGTGATTGCCCATGCCCGCGGCGGCACCGTCAACGACGTCATCATCACGGCGGTCGACCGGCGCCCTGCGGGCCGTGCTGGCCGTACGCGGGGAGGACGTCGACCGGCTGGTGGTGTCGATGCCCGTCTCGGCGCGTCGTCAGGCCAGCGTCGGTGAGCTCGGCAACCAGGTCGGGGTGATCCCGGTCGAGGTCCCGACCGTTGGTGACCCGTTGCAGCGGCTCGCCGCCGTGGCCGCGATCACCAGGTCCGCCAAGACCGTGACACCGGGCGCCTCCGCCTCGTTGATCGCGCCGGCCTTCCGGGCCCTGGCCGCGATCGGCGTCTTCGGCTGGTTCATCGCCCACCAGCGTCTGATCAACACGTTCGTCAGCAACCTGCGCGGGCCGCAGCAGCGGCTGCGGTTCCTCGGCGCCACGGTGGTGGACATGGTGCCGGTCTCGATGATCACCGGGAACGTCACGGTCGCGTTCACCGCGCTGTCCTATGCGGGCACGCTGGTCGTCACCATCGTCGCGGACCCCGAGCTCTGCCCGGAAACAACGGCCCTACGGGAGGCATTGGCCGGTGAGTTCGCCGAGCTGATCCGCCAGACGAGCGGGGTGCCGGTCGATCCGCGGCACCCGGCCTGAACTGCCCTCCTCCGCATTGCCTGACGCTTCCAGCGGCTGCCGGACCCGACCGACAGCGTGTCGGTTCAGGTGTTCTCGGTGAGTAGGTCCTTTGCGACGCTGGGCAAGCAACGCCCGTGCCGTGCAGCGCGGCCCAGCAACTCCTCGTGTGCCTCATCCGGAAGTCGGCCATGCTCGATGAGCACCCCGATGGCCTGGTTGATCACTCTCATCTCGTCGGATCCGTACACCCCCGGGTGAGCCTGCACGGCCCGGGATTGCGGGGTCAGGTGACCGTCCAGCACCACGTCCTCGGTGAGGCCGTAGGCGTAGCAGGTGTCGGCGGCCAGGTCGACGAAGGCACCGGGACGGGCGGCGTAAAACACCACGGAACTCCCAGGAGCAGCCCCGGCCAGCGGCTCAAGTGGCAGCCGCAGTGACGCGCCCGCGGCGGCTGCCAGATCCGCGTCGGTGGCCATCACGGTGACCGAACGACCCTCCAGGACCAGTGTCATGGTCAGACCGAGGAACGACGGCACCGCCGCAGTCACGTCGGCGGTCAGCGCGGCGATGACGGCCTGCAGGTCGATCCCTGGTTCGTCCAAGGCGCTGGTCAGGGCACCGAGTTGCGCGCTCAAACGGTGCGAAAAAGGCATGCAGCGGAACCCCAGAAGCACGTCCCGACCGCTGATCGACGCTACCCGGAGTCCGGTCGCGCCCCAGCGGCGCGAACCAGATACGCCACGACGACGCCCGGTCGGGACCGGGGTTCAACTCATGACGCACCGTGGACATTACGCCCGCAGTGCGGGTGAGTAAACGTCCTGTACGGGTTTGACCGGTCAGTTTCTGTCGCGGCGGTCGCGGGCCTGTTGCACCGCTTCCTGGACAACGTTCGCCGCGACCGCGCTGACCTTGATGTGCTCTCGCCGACTGCGCTGCCGGAGCCGCTCGTAGGCTTCGTCGGCGGAGATCCCGTCGCGGCCCCGCACAATCCCGATGGCCTGATCAATCACCTCCTGGCTGGTCAATGCCGCCTGAAGGCTCACCGCAAGACGCCGCGTCTGAGCGAGGATTTGCGCATTCTGTACGGCAATCGCCGCCGGCACAGCGAACAACTGACCCAGCTTTTCGGAACGTTCGTCGAACGAGTCCGGCGCGTGCGCGTACACATTCATGGCGCCGACAACCATGTCGCCGGCGACCAGCGGCAACGACAACACGCTATGCACCCCCAACCGGTCCGCTTTCGGCCCGAACCGCGGCCATCGAGGATCATTGCCCAACGACCCCGACCGCATTATTCGACGGTTCTCAGCGGCACTGATACAGGGGCCCTCGCCCAAGCCATATTGGATGTCGTCGATCGCCTTGACGAACGGTGCGCTCTTCACGATGGTGTCCGCTCGGCCCGCCTCGAGCAGTGTCAAACCCGCCCCTTCCGCTCCAGGGATCGCCTTCACCGCGAACGACGCCACCTCGGCCAGCAGATCTTCCAAATCCCACCGCCCCGACGACAACCGGGACAACGCCGCCATACTTTCCGCTAAATCGTCGTCCTCAGCCGCCCTTGCGGCTTGTTCCCGACTTTGATCGCTATTGCCGTCAGTCGGATCGTGCTCCATCGAAGGGCCTCCTGACGGGCCGCGCGATCTCGCAGATCGCGATCAGCACCACCACGGTAGACCCGTGAACCCTCATGGGCCAATGTCTCACCACGCCGGGAATCGACCAGGCCGCTGTGCGGCTCTGCACAGGACAACGGCTAGGCGCCCTGCCGCAGGGCGGTGATCGGCTCGATGCCGGCGGCCTTGAGTGCGGGGTAGGCGCCGGCCAGCAGTCCGATCGCCGCCCCCAGTAGCGGGGCGAGCAGCGCGAGCGTCCCGTCCAGCACCGGCGTCCACGACCGGATCAGCGACACCACCAGTACCGCCAGGATTCCGCCGGCAGCACCGACGAGGCCGCCGATCAGGCCGGTGATCCCGCTTTCGGTCAGGAATTGCCCGGCGATCTGCCGTTTCCGGGCACCCAGGGCGCGGCGCAGCCCGATTTCGCCGGTTCGTTCCAGTACCGATAGCAGGGTGACGTTGGCGATTCCCAGCCCGCCCACCACCAACGCCAGAATTGCGAAGGCGAGAAACAGCGCGCTCACGTCAGAGCGCACCGCGGCGCCGAGATGCCCTGGTGGTGGTGGGGTCTCGACCTTCATCGAATCGGGGTTGTTGGGTTCAACGGCGATCGCCGCCTGGCCACCGACCTGCTGCGCCGCGCCCAGTGCGGTCCGGATGTCCAGCTCGTCCGGTGCGGACAGCGCGAACAACTCCCGCGCGGCGCCATTGGGGATGACGACCGCATCGAGCAGGTCGGATCGGCGCTCGACGTGGTCGATGATGCCGATCACGGTGAACGGCTGGCCGGCGATGAAGATCGTCGGCCGGGCGTCCACCCGGTTGATCGAGAGCGCCTCGGCGGCGCCGGATCCGAGCACCACGACCGGATCCCCGCGCTCGTCGTGCCCGGCGTCGAAGAACCGGCCGGCGCCGATGCCGCCGAGTTCGGTGTCCAGCAGGCCCGGCGAGGCCGCGATCACCGGAATGTCTCCGCTCGGCGTGGCCGTCGGATCGACGAGCGGCACTCCGGTGACGGCGCCGTCCCCGAGGTCGAGTTCGGTGTAGGTGCCGGCGGCCTCGACGCCGGCCAATCGCAGCACCCGGTCGGCGGCGTCGAACGGCAGTGCGGCAGCGGACCCGTCATCCTGGGCGGCGCTCGTCGCCTCCGGCACCGCGGTCACCAGCACCCGGGTCGCGCTCACCGCGTCGAACCGGTCCGTGATCTGCCCGGCCGCTGTCTGGCCGAGCCCCAGGGTCGCCACCAGGGCGCCGATCCCGACCACGGTCCCGATCATCGTGAGCAGCAGCCTGGCCGGCCGGGAGCCGATCCCGAGGACGGCCTCGTCCACCAGGTCGAGGAGGATCCTCGGGTGCCGGGCGGTCGGACGCCGGCGACGAGCCGCGCCCTCATGTCGCACACAGCGTTCCGTCGGTGATCCGGACCCGGCGCTGCGCGCGGCGGCTGATCGTGTCGTCGTGAGTGATCACGGCCAGCGTCAGGCCTCCAGCGTGCAGCTCGTCGAAGAGCTCCATCACCCCATTCGCGTTGGCCTGATCCAGGTTTCCGGTCGGCTCGTCGGCCAGCAGCAGCGACGGCGACCCGGCCAGCGCGCGGGCGATCGCCACCCGCTGCCGCTCACCGCCGGACAGCAGCGGCGGCAGGAAGTCCATCCGGGCGGCCAACCCCACCTGCTCCAGGGTCGCCGCCGCCCGCGTCCGGCGATCCGGCGCGGGACGCCCTGGTACAGCATCGACAACGTGACGTTGTCCAGCACCGAACGCCGGGGCATCAGATGGAAGGCCTGGAACACGAACCCGATCCGGCCGCCGCGAAGCGCGCACCGCCGGGACTCGGTCAGGCCGTCGACGTCGACGCCGTCCAGCCGGTACGTTCCCGCGGTCGGCCGGTCCAGGAGCCCCAACAGGTGCAGCAGGGTGGATTTGCCCGACCCGGACGGTCCGATGATGGACAGGTACTCACCGGCGTCGATCCGCAGGTCGACGTTCGAGATCGCCTGCACCGGAGGGCTTCCCGGGAAGACTCGGCTGATTCCGAGCAGTTCGACCACCGCCGTCATCGGCCCACCACCACCAGCGACGTCTGATCCAGGGTGTCCGCCGACTCGGCCACCGGCGCACCGGCGGCGTCGACCGGGTGCACCTCGACCTGACCGCCCGCGGTCAAACCGGTGGTCACCCGCTGGAACCGGGTGGCGCCGTCCGCGCCGAGCACCTCGACCTGGGTGTTCGCGTCGGCGTCGGAGAACAGCGCCGCCAGCGGCACCGCGAGCACCTCGCCCTGGGTGCTGGCGACGTCGATGATGACCTTGATGTTCGCGCCGCGCAGGGCGGTGGACTGCTCGGTCGTCAGCTCCGCCGGGGCCAGGATGACCTCGCGCCTGGTCGCGTCGGCCGCGTCCGTGGTGGGCGGGGAGGTGGCCACGCTGCTGATGGTGGCCGCGACGGCGCCGGTCCCCGGGACGGTGAGCTGCGCCGTCATCCCGGCCGTCAGCAACGCCGCCTCGTCCTCGGACACCGTGACCTTGACCTGCAGGGCGGCGCCGGAGACCTGCAGCAGCGGGCCGTTCAACACCGCGCCGGTGTCGATCAGGACCTCATCCACCCGCCGGGGCAGGCTGGTCAGGTAGACCGCCTCGCTGTTCGGCAGCGGCGTCGCGACGGCGGCCTCCGCCTCGGTCAAGGCCTTCTGCGCGGCGTCGAGTTCGGATTGCGCGGCCTCCAGGGCCGATTCCTGTTGGCTGGTATCGGGATCGGCCAGGGTCTCGGCCCGCTGCGCCTTGGCGATGTCGAGTTGATCCTGCGCCGCCTGCACCGCGGCCGGGTTCGCCGGGTTCTGCGCCTTTGCCTGGGCCAGGGCGGCGTCCGCGGCGTTCACCGCGGCGTCGGCGGCGAGTTTCGCCGACCTGGTCGGGCCCTTGCCGGCCGCGGTCAGCGCCGCCTCCGCGTCGCCGACCTGCTTGGTGGCGGCCGACTCCCGTTGCCTGGCGGCGTCGAGCGCCGCGCTGGCCTCCGCCGACGGGCTGGGCGCCGCGTAGCCAACCGCGGCGTACAGCGCGGCGACCGCGGCTGCCACCTCGCCGTCGTACACCCCGTCAACCTCGCCCGGGCTGTACCCGAGACGGGTGAGGGCCTCCTGCAACTGCCGCACGTCGGGCCCGGTACTGCCGGGAACCAGCGTCCGGTAGCTGGGCAGCGCACCGCCGAGCGCGATCACCGGCCGCCCGCTGACCTCGGCGAGCACCATGCCATCGGTGACCTCGGCGCCGGCATCCGGCACCCGTCCGGTCAGCACCTGGGTGCCCGAGCCGGCCGGGATGGTGATCTGCACCGGATCGGAGAAGTTGACGTCACCGCGAGTGACCACCTTCGACTGCAGCACGGTCCTGGTCACCGGAACGGAGATCGGACCGGCAGCCGGCGGCGTGGTGCGGGCGGCCGACTCGGCGGGGGAGAGCACAAACGACGCCGCGATGAATCCGCCCACCCCGGCGAGCAACGCGCAGCCCGACATGATGGCGATCAGCCGGCGCGGGGACGGCATCAGTTCCCGCCGCTCGTCGCGTCCCGGTAGCGCTCCAGTTCGCTGCGGTGCTCGTCGACGAACTTCTGCTCGAGCTCGGTCCGGACCTGTGTCGTACACCGCCTGGTGGTCCTTCCGGCAGCCCAGATCGGCCACGGCCAGAGCGATTTCGTCGGTGCGGAGTTCCGCGACCTTCGCCGGGTCGGGTTCGGTGACCTGGTCTGCCGAGGAGACCGAGACCGACCCGCCGCCCCCCTCGACCCGGCGTGAACTGCCAGCCGTTCAGGTCGGCCCAGCGGGACATGATCGAGTTCCGGGCGTCGTCGACCGCCGTGAAACCGGGGTGGCCGGCGTCGGCCATGCAGTCCGACCACGCGGCGATCAGCGGGATCACCCTCGGGTCCGCCATGACGGAGGCCTGCAGTTTGCTCAGCGCATCGAACAGCGTGCTGAACTCCTGCATGTCGACGACGTCGGGTTCGCCGTAGACCTGCGCGGAGGCCTCCGGCACGCACCCGGGTGAGCTCTCGGGGTCACCCGTCGATGGCACGGTACTGCCGTCGGCGCCGCCGCTGGGCGGCGCGATCCCGGCCGGGGGCGCGGCGGCCACGGCCCCGCCGCCCGATGTCGTCGACTGGAACGACGTCCCGAACAGTGCCCGCTGGTAGGCGGCCCGTTCCGACTCGCTCATCGCCGCGGTGATCGCGGTGTTCGGGTCGTCCGATGGGTCGGGGGTGGCCGCGTCGATGGTGCTGATGCCGTACCCGTAGGTGCGCGCCCAGTCGAGGTCCCCCTCCAGCACCGGTTGCGGTTCGGGAGCGGTCGGCACATACGGCAGGTACTCGAAGCCGGCCTCCTTCATGCAGGCGGCGATCAGTTCCTGCACCTGTTGCTGCTTGTCGGGGTCATCGCCCTGCACGCTGACCGCCCGTCCGTTGCTGCTGAGACCCCCGCCGTCGCCGAGATACTCGGCCAGCGGGCTGCCGCTCGACCCGGTGGTCGCCGCGTTCTGGGCTGCCGCCACAGGCGGCCGTGGTGATCAGCATGACGCCGCAGACGGTGCCGGCCAACGCTCGCTTCATCGTGTCCCCTTCGGACCTGGCCCGGCGGCCGGATGGCCGCGCGGTGGGTGCGTCTCACCCACGAGAAGCAGTTGTAGGACCCGGCCGGTTTCGGTTCGGGTTCCGAACGTCCTAACCCGGCCCTAACCTGGCAGCGAGCACGCTGTGCAGCCGAGACGCGAGATGTGCGCAATTGCTGACGAGAGGGGACCGACGTGCGGTTGCTGATCGTGGAGGACGAGGCCGATCTCGCGCAGATGTTGGCCGACGGGCTGCGCCATGAGGGTTTCGGGGTCGACGTCGCGGGTGACGGAGCCAGTGCCCTGGCCCTGCTCGGCACCACGGACGTTGATGTGGTGGTGCTGGACCGGGACCTCCCCGTCCTGCACGGTGACGCCGTGTGTCGTGCTCTCGTCGCGGCCGGTCATCCCGCGCGGATCCTGATGCTCACCGCGTCCGGCACGTTGTCGGACCGGGTTGCCGGCCTTGACCTGGGCGCGGACGACTACCTGGCCAAGCCGTTCGCGTACGTGGAACTGGTGGCCCGCATCCGGGCGCTCGGCCGGCGCGGCGGAACCGGCGGCCGGGGGCAGATTCTCGAGTGTGACGGGGTTCGGCTGGATCCCGACCGGCGGATCGCCGAACGCGACGGCCGCCCGATCCGGTTGACCCCCAAGGAGATGGGCGTGCTCGAGGTGCTGCTGCAGGCCGACGGTGGGGTGGTGACGACGTCGGAACTGCTCGACGAGGTCTGGGAGGACCCCTTCGATCGCTCCCGCAGCATCGTCAAGGTGGTGATCTTCGCCCTGCGCCGCAAGCTCGGTCTGCCCCCGGTGATCCACACCGACGCCGGCTTCGGCTACCGCATCGGAGGCCAGCGATGAGCGGCGCCGTCACGCGCTCGCGGGCCGCGGGGGACCGGACACCACGCTGGAGCTTTCGGGCCCGGCTGGCGATGATCATCGCCGCGTCCTTTGTCGCGGCGGGAATCTGCCTGCTCACGGTGCAATACGTTCTCGTCTCCCAGCTCTTCGACCAGGCAGCTGGCGACCAGTGCAACCAGAGTCGTGCAGGGAGTCGCCTGCAGTGCTCCCGAACCGGCATCCGACATCGGGGCAGCGCAGGGCATCGTGACGTCCTGCACCCTGCAGGATCCCGCGGGCTTCACCACCGTGACCATCGACGGGTCAACACCGGCCGGGACGGCGGACATCCAGATTCCCCAGGCGGATCCGGCCGTCGCGGCACCGGCCGTCGCGGCCGGCGCCGCCGGCACGGTGGGGGTGTGGTTCGAGGCCCAGTCCTCGGAATTGGTCAACGACGTACTGACCAGGCTCCTGGTGTACTCCGGAGTGGTGTTCATCGTCTTTGCGGTGGCCGCGGCGGGCATCGCCTGGTGGCTGGCGCGGCGCTCCTTGAAGCGCATCGGAGAGGTCACCGCGATGGCGCAGGAGGTGTCCACCACCGATCTGCACCGGCGGCTGGAACTGCCCGGGCCGCGGGACGAGATCAAGGAACTCGCCGACACCATCGACGCCATGCTCGACCGCTTGGAGTCGGCCTTCGCGGCACAGGATCGGTTCGTGGCGAACGCCTCTCACGAATTGCGCACCCCGTTGACCACATCGAGGACGGCACTGGAGATCCCGCTGGCGCAGGGCCGGGTACCGACCGATCTGCAACCCGCGGTGCGGACCGCGCTGAAGGCCGGCGCGCATTCCGATCGGCTGATCTCCTCGCTGTTGACGCTGGCCCGGGGCCAGGGCATCGAGTCAGCCGAGGACGTCGATCTCGCCGCGATCGTCGACGAGGTGGGCGGTTCGCTCGCCGAGCGGGCCGGCGCTGCCGGTGTCGTCGTACAACAAGACCTGCAGCCCAGCCTGGTTCTGGGGGATCCCACGATGATCACCCAGGCGGTCAGCAACCTGCTGGACAACGCGATCCGGCACAACGTCGACGGTGGCCGGATCTGGGTCAGTGTCCGCGCCGAGGGCGGCGATGCGACGCTGCGGGTGGAGAACACCGGGGAGGTGATCGATCCCGACACGGTGGCGCTGCTCTGCGAACCGTTCTATCGGGCCGGAGCCAGCCGGACCGCCCGCTCCCGCACCGGAGCAGGAACCGGTGTGGGGCTTGGTCTTTCCATTGTTTCATCGATCAACCAGGCCCATCACGGGCGAGCTGGAGATCACCGCGCGGGAGGGCGGCGGGCTTGCCGTGCGATGGCGGCTGCCCGAATCGCCCGCCGGGGTGCGGGGCGGGTGATCAGCCGGTCCGCCAGGATCGACGCGGGAACAGTGATCGGACCGCCCCCGGCCGAGCGAGCCGGGAGCTCGACGTCGCCGGCGCGCCGTTGAGGGTCGTGGCCAGGTTCGTCATGGCCTGGCGGATCGACATGCGCCGGCTCGCAGACTTGACCAGCAGGCCAGAGATCGTGGGGCCGAGATCGCCCGAGTGCGGGTGCGGTGGGACCGGCTCGGTCACGACCGCCTTCAAGGTCGCGAAGGCCGTGCCCTGATCGAACGGGGGTCGGCCTTCCACGCAGTAGAACAGCAGCGCACCGAGGCTCCAGGCATCCGAAGCCGGGTCGACGGGCTCGCCCCGGGCGATCTCGGGCGCGATGTAGGCGGGCGAGCCCATGATGAAGCCGGCACCAGTCATGGTCTGTTCGTCGGAGCTGCGGGCCAGCCCGAAGTCGGTCAGGGTGACCCTGGAGTCGTGGCTGCCGATCAGCACGTTTGCCGGCTTGACGTCGCGATGGATAATGCCGGCCGCGTGCGCAGCCGTCAGTGCGGACCCGACCGCCACCCCGATGGATGCGGCCTGCGCCGGGGTCAGACGGCCATGCCGGGCAACGATGTCGGCCACCGAGCGAGCCTGCAACAGCTCCATCACGATGACCGGACCGGTGGCCGTGGTCAGCACGTCGTACACGGTGACGACATTCGGGTGCGAGAGGCCCGCGACTGCCCTGGCCTCGCGGAGCAGCCGTTGGTGCAGCCGGGCCACCTCCGGCGCGGCAACGCCGGGTGGGTATTTGATGTCCTTGATCGCGACCCGCCGGAGCAGCACCTCGTCGGTGGCGGCCCACACGGTGCCCATGGAGCCTTCACCGATCACCCCGTCCAGCCGGTAGCGATCGGCAATGACCCTGCCGATCTCGGCCGGTCTAGCGTCAGGGAAAATGGTGCGTGCCTCGAGCGCCGTCTGTCGATCCCGTGTTTGCTGTCCGGTCTCCTGCGACATGGTTCCATTGTCGCTGGGCAGCAACAGTTTCCGACTATTTGGCAGCCAAATTCGGAACGTGATTCCGACCACCCGGCAAAGCCGCGATCGGCCACGTGACGCTCACCTTGTGTCTTCCCTGCCGATGCCGTTTGTTCACTCTGGGATGCGACGTTGGCATGGTCCAGTGCAGCGAGGCGCGTGGAAATCGACGCCGAGGAGTACGGATGCGCACAATGTTGGGCTCGCCGACCAGGGTCGTCACAACCTGGATTCGCGAGTCCCGTGATCGACACGCGAGGATCAATGCGCGATTGGCCGAGGTCGACGGGCTGTCCCGGCTCGATCGGTGGGATCGGGGCGGCAATCGGCTGCCGTTACCGGATCAGCCGCTATCGGCCGGAGCGGAGAGCGCATCCCGGAGCCCCGCCCTGGTCGTGACGTTGAGTGCGGCAAGGATCTGGTAGCGGTTCAGGACCGTTCGGATCCGGCAACCCAAACGTTGACGGTGGCGGCGAGTCGGTCGACCCGGCGGGAGATGTCGGCAAAGGCGGTCTCGAAGGCCTCATCGGTGTCGACCTGGACCGGATCCGGAATCGACCAATGCAACCGGTCCTGGGCAGGGTCGAGTTCCTCGTGGACGTTGTCGCAGACCGCAACGAGCAGGTCGTCGTCTCGCAGCACCTGTGCGATGCCAACAGGTTTCACCCGACCGAGTCGTAACCCGTGACGGCGTCCGGTCGCGGCCGCCCGCGGGTGCACCCGTCCGGCGGGGTGGGTTCCGGCCGAGGCTGCCGGGACCTGGCTGATCGCATTCCATCGGGCGACCGCCAACTGCGAGCGGGCTGAATTGGCGGTGCATACGAACACCACCCGAGGCACGGGACCAGTCCCCGGCGGCTGATCGTTCAGTCCGGTCTGGGCCGCGGCCCAGACGATCGGGTCTTCCAGGCGCAGTTGCACGTAGCTGCGCCGGCGGTCGCCCTCGGATCGGACGCGGAGGATCACCCCGGCGTCTTCCAGGACCTTCAGGTGGTGCGCGAGCAGGTTGCTGGCAAGCCCGAGCGCCTCGGCCAGCTCACCCGGTGATGCGTCACCCGGGCCGAGCCGGTCCACGATCGCCAACCGCACCGGTTCTCCCAATGCCGCATGGACAGCCGCTCGACGCTCAACAGTCACCATCAATTTGCCTCCACTGCTATTGAGGCAAGTATAGTTGAGCTATGTCACCAGTCGGCAGCGGCCTTGCCGTCGCGCGCGCCTGGAGCACGCACCAAGCCCACCAAGGTGCACCACGCCCAGCAAGCCAGGAGAAACTCATGACCGACAGACCAGTAGTCCTGTTCGTCTGCGTCCACAACGCCGGCCGCTCCCAGATGGCCGCCGGCTACCTCGCCGAACTCGGGCCATGGCGCGATCGAGGTCCGGTCCGCCGGCTCCATCCCCGGCGATCAGGTCAACCCTGTCGCGATCCAGGCGATGGCCGAGGAAGGCATCGACATCTCTACCCAGACCCCGAAGATCCTGACCACCGAATCCGTCCAGGCGTCCGATGTGGTGATCACCATGGGCTGCGGTGACGCGTGCCCGATCTTCCCCGGCAAGCGTTACGAGGACTGGGAACTGGAAGACCCCGCGGGGAAAGGGATCGAAACAGTTCGCCGGGTCCGCGACGACATTCGCGGCAGGGTGCAGACCCTGATCGGTGAACTTCTGCCCGCCGCCCTCGCTCGCCCCGTGAAGCCCAGATAGGGGTAGGGTCGCTAGCTATGCGGGCAGAGGTGCTGAAGGGTCATCTCGACGGGTTGTTGCTGTCGATGCTCGAACCCGGCCCGATCCACGGGTATGCGGTCATCGAGTCGCTGCGGGCCCGCAGCAACGGCGCGTTCGACCTGCCCACCGGCACCGTCTATCCCGCGCTGCACCGCCTCGAACGCGCCGGCCTGGTCCGCGGATCCTGGTCCGATGGTCCGGGGCGGCGGCGACGCGTCTACGAACTGACCGCGGCCGGCCGCGCGGCCTTGACCGAGCAACGGGTGTCCTGGTGGCAATTCGCCGGGGCGGTCTCCACCGTGATGGGCGGAGGAGGCGCCCCGGCATGGACACCCGCCAGCTGACCGACGACCTCGTCGCCGACCTCGATCCGATGGCCCGTCCGGTGGTCACCGGATATCTGCGGGAACTCGCGGCCGCCCTGCCCGGATCCCGCCGCACCCGGGAGGCCATCCTCACCGAGATCGCCGACGGCCTGATCGAACAGATCACCAACACCACCGGGCCCGACCCGGCCACCGCCGTCGAGACCGCAATCCGACACCTTCGGCGACCCTCGCAACCTGGCACCCCAGTTCGCCCACGAGCTGACCGGAAAGACCGCTCACCGCACCGGTTTCGCGTTGGTCGGCAGCGGACCGCTGATCGGCGACCTGCTGGCTGCTGGCCCTCACCAGCGGCCAACCGCCGGCCATCACGGTGACTCTGCCGCAGCGAATCGCCGGCATGCTCAGCGCGCTACCGCTCATCCCGGTGCTGCTGCTGATCATCATTCCGGCCGCGCTGGTCGCCGTCGCCGGGGCCGGCAGGGCCTCTCGGATCCTGCCCGTCACCAGTCGCACGGCCGGTTTCGCCGCACTGGTCGCCAGCCGCGGTTGCGTCATCGCCGATGTCGTCCTGATCGCGCACGCACTGACGGCGGCTCAAGCCTGGTCGCCGCTGTTGATCGCGGCCGTCGTGATCAGCACCGCCCGGCTCAGCCTGGCCGCGGCGGCGGCCCGACGTTGCGCCCAGCTCCGGGCCGCCGGCTGATCGCACCGTTCCGGACCAACGCCCGCCAGGTCAGCGGAACACCGACCAGCGTCGGCAACACCCAGTACGCGACGGTCGGCAACCGATCCCACACCGGCAGCTGCGGACCGTTGTCCACATAGAACCCGGTCAACAACGCCACATACGATGCGGCCATCGCCATTCCGTGCCAGCGCATCCAGCCATCGGCGCGGCGTCTCCGAACCCACCACCCGGCACCGCCGAAACCTGCTGTCAGACAGGCGATCAGCAGCAGGTAGACATCGTGCGGCCACCGCACGACCGCCAACACGCCGGCCGTGATCACCAGGACCAGCAGGCCGCAGAGATAGACCGATCCCGCCCGCGGATGCCGCCCAGGGCGCTTCCTCGCCGACGCCGCCACGGCCCCCGACACCACGCACGTCACCCCGGCGAGCACATGAACCGCCAGCGCCACCAGGAACACACCACTGGAATCAGGGATCGAGAACCCATCGATCTCGACGACGCCCGCAGCGATCGAACCCAGCGGTACCATCATCGCTTAAGTGTAGCGTCACTACCTATCACATGGGCGATGATTTTGATGTGGGGGTCGACGCCTGCCGGGTTGTGGCTCGAGGATGGCAAGCAAGGGGCGCGTCGGCGTCGGGATCAGGCGTCGTCCAGCAGGTGCTCTTCCCCGCCCGGCCACAACGGCAGGAGGCCCCGGCGTTTGAGTTCGTTCCGGATCCACAAATCACGTTCGGTCGTCATGGTCACGTAGGCGGCCAAGTCGGCGGCGAACTTTTCATGTGCGCCGATATCCTCGGATAGTTCTCGCTCGATCCGCTCATGCTCTTTCTGCGCGGCCTTGCCCAGCCGGCGCAGCTCGGGTAACAGGCCGAGCAGGGTCGCGGAATCCGCGCGCCGGTAGGCATATTTCGCAGCTTCGTCGATGGGCACGCCTACCCGGACACCGGGGCGTCGGCGGCGGCGACTACTTCTTCCGTCGAGTCCCCGGCGTCCGTTTCTGCCTGCTCGCGGACCACGGCGGTCAGCGATCCGACCAGGCCGGCCCAGATGTCGGCGAATTCCCGATTGGCATCGATGGTTCGCGCAATGACCTGAAAGAATAGCTCGACTCCCTGAGTCAGGTCCAAGTGGCGCGCGTCGGTTAGCACGCCAAATGGGTCGGTGAGGGCCCTTGTGCTCTTCGCCCAGATGTCGGTGGACTGATCGGTCATCGTCATGGCAGTCAGCATGCGGGGTGCCAAGCCGGGTGACCAGTGAACATCCGATGAACGTCCGCGGTCCCACGTAGTTTCCATTGCAGGCCCGATCTGTGCCGACCTGGGCTCGGATCGATGCTCGCAAAATCCACTTTCGCGTGACATTCACCTGTCGGTCGGGCCGGGTCCATGTGACGTTTGACAGGCCCTCATGTCCGGCCCGAAGAATATCGGTACGTGATGATCACTCAGATGTTCATCGAGTTGTCCCCATGAGTCCCGTCTCGCTGGCCGCCGGTCAGGATCACCACCGACGCCAAACCGTCCCTTCCGGAACCGGCGGGAAACACGAAAGTCGTGGTTCACACCAACTCAATGCCCAGCTGGTCGCCAGGGCGCTATTGGTCGTCGGCGCGATCGTGGTTGGCGCGCTGTGGATCGTGCTGGCCGGTCTTGCGCCCGGACACCACCAAGGGCGGCCGGTCGTGTGGGCGCTGCATCGAGCGTCGCGACTGCTGCTGCGGGCGTTGGGGGTTGACCTGTTGCAGGGGGCTGGTCCTCGGTCCGGAGCGTCGCTGGTCGTGGCTAATGACGTGTCCTGGCTCGACGTTCTCGTGCTTCTCGCGGCGGGGCCTGTGCTGCCGGTCGCGGACGCCGATGTCGCCCGGTGGCCACTCATCGGTTCCCTGGCCCGCCGATCGGGCACGATCTTCATTGATCGCAGACGGTCCATGGGCCTGCCCGATGAGGTCGAGCGGATCACCGCTGCGATGCGCCGCGGCCATCGTGTACTGGTGTTTCCGGCGGCCGGCGGTTCACGCGAGTCGGCCGCCAGCCCGTTCCGGCACGCTGCCTTCCAGGCTGCCGTGGATGCCGCGGTGGTGGTTTCTCCGGTGGCGGTCACCTACCGCGGCTCGGCTGGCCGCCCGGTGACGATGGGTACGCCCGGTGACCGGGCCACGCTGGTCACCTCGCTGATCCGGATCCTGGCCCGCCATGACACCGCGGACGTCAGCTGGCTGCCGGTGATCCCGGCGATCGTCGACGGCGGCCATCCGGCCGCCGACCGGGCGCGAGCGGCCGCGGCCGCGCAGCGGGCCATTGCCCGAGCGTCGCAACAACGGCCGTCGGCCTGCACCGCTCCCGCGCGAAAGGGTCTGCGGGCGCCCTATCTCGGCGATGTGGGCTCCCGGGAACGTCGGGGCGGTCGGGTCATCGAACGTCTCCATCGATCCGCTATCCGAACGTGAACGCGTACGCTTCGGCGCCCGGCTCGAGGAACGTGATCTCAAGGGTCTGCTCGCGGACCGGGTCGTGCTCGCGGACGAGTTGGTACATGCGGCCGTCGCGCAACTGGCCGTTCCCTTCTTCGTCGACATCCACGCCGTGGCTGGCGCCCGGTGCCCTGCCGTCCAGCAGGACGCGGAATCCGATCGGCTCTGGTCCTGAAGAGGACAGCACGAGGTGTGCATCCCGGGCATGGAAGCGAAAGGCGATCGTTCCACCCGCCCGGTCGAGCACGACTTTCTCCGGCCCGATCGTCCACTCACCGGAGAGCGCCCACTGGTTCAGTGGCAGCCACTCGGGAAGCTGGTAGGCATAGCTCCTGTCGTAGACGGCACCGACCGGGAACTCGGAGGGCGCGGTGCGCCGGTAGCCGAGATAGGTCTCAGGAGTGCGCAAATGCGCCCAATCGGCCGCCGCCTCCACGCCGAGCCCTTCGACGGCGACGAGCGCGCGCTCGATTCCGAGCAGGCGTTGAATCATTTGCTCCGACTCCTCGTAGCGCCCTTCGCCGAAGTGCTCGTCGCGGATGATGCCGTCAACGTCGACGAAATAGAGCGCCGGCCAGTAATGGTTGTCGAATGCGTTCCAGATCGCGTAACCGTTGTCCAGCGCGACGGGATAGCCGATATTTCGCACCTCCACCGCCCGCCGCACCCGGCCGAGCTGATGCTCGAAAGAGAACTCCGGCGTGTGGACTCCGACGACGATCAGCCCATCGTCCCGGTAGGCCTCCGACCACGCACGAACGTACGGCTCCTGCCGCAGCCAATTGATGCAGGTCAGCGTCCAGAAGTTCACCACGACGACGCTTCCCCGGAGCTCGGCCGGGCCGAGCTGCTCTGAGTTGATCCACCCGGTCGCCCCGCCGAGCGAGGGCATGTGTGAGGGAGACACGCGCCAGCCTAACGGAGCGACCGGAAGCCCGCGCGGAGCTCTGCGCCGCACAAACTGCTGTCTTCGATCGCGCCGGACCTCGGAACCCGTCGAGCAGTATGGAGACGTGACGCGTGACGAGGGATATCTGCTGGACAATCAGCAGGCAGCGGCCGGCCGGCGATTCGACGCCCTGTCCGAGCTGTTCGACCACTGGACCTTCCGCCACCTCGCAGCCGTCGGCGTAGCCGCGGGGTGGGAGTGCTGGGAGGTCGGGGCCGGTGGAGCCAGCGTGCCTGCGTGGTTGGCCGAGCAGGTTGGACCCTCCGGTCGGGTGCTGGCCAGCGACCTCGACACCAACTGGATGCCGCTGCAGGGCAAAGCATTTGAGGTGCTGCGGCATGACGTCGGGGTCGAGCCGCCGCCTGCCGGCAACTTCGACCTGGTCCATGCCCGGTTGTTGCTGACCCACGTGCCCGGGCGGATCGCGGCGATCGCCTCGATGGCGCGAGCACTGCGGCCGGGTGGCTGGCTGGTGATCGAGGACGCCGACCCGGCCCTGCAACCCCTGATCTGCCCGGACGAGTCAGGGCCAGCCCAGCAGCTGGCGAACCGGCTGCGGCAGGGGTTCCGGACGTTGATGGCCGACCGAGGTGCGGACCTCGCGTTCGGACGAACGCTGCCGCGCCTGCTGCGCGAGGCGGGGCTGGACGCGGTGCGCGCCGACGCTTTCTTTCCGATCACGTCACCCGCCTGTACCGCACTGGAGATCGCGACCGTGCAGCAGATCCGGAGCCGGCTGACGGCCGCGGGTCTGGCCACCGACGCGGAGATCGAACAGCACCTTGCCAACGTTGCCGGTGGGCGTCTTGATCTTGCCACCGCACCGCTGATCTCAGCCTGGGGTCGCAAGGCCGGCTGACCATCAGTGGCAGTCGGCTGACCCGCTGAAGGTTCCGTTGGTCCCCGAGTTGGTGAAGGTGGAACCCGGGATCGGCGTCATTTTCCACGAGTAACCGGTCGGTCGCAGTTCGAGCCGCAACGCACCGAAGGCGCCGCGGGCGCGGGCGTCCAAGGCCGCGAACTGGCCCGCGCCCACCGGGTTGAAGACGGATTGGCTGGCACCTCCGGTGCCGACGGTGAACGAGCGGATGCCGGTTGGCGACAATGTCGGCTGGGCGGCGGCTCCCGACGCTTGGATCGGCTTGAAGATCTCCACGAGGTGGTGGTGCCCGGACAATGTGACGTCAACGCCATTCGCGGCCATCAGGTCCCACAGGCTTGCCATCTCGACATAGGGGTCAGTGCCGAAGCCGGTGGTCCACCTCGGTATGTGGTACGCCGCGACCGTGCAGAGGGCGGTATTGCGGGCCAGCACCGATTGCAGCCAGCGGTACTGCGGGCTGCCCACCCCACACCCACCGGAAATCCCGTAGGGAGCGCATTCGCTGCTCAGCCCGATGAACCGCCAACTCCCGATGGTGGTGGTGTAGTACCCGCCTGGCCGATCACCGAAAACGCCGCCGTTGACCCCGGCGCCGTACCAGTAGTCGAAATAGCCCTGTGCATCCTTGGTGTATCCCTCGTGATTGCCGACCACCGGCAGGGTGATGCCCCGCAGGTCTCCGAACGTGTCGTTGTACCGACCCGGCGCCATGAATTCGGCGAAACTGCCGTGCCCCTGGGCAAGGTCTCCCAGAGCGATGAAACGATCTGGTCTGGCGCTGACGATCAGGTCGTGCACCGCCTGATGTTTGCAGGTCACCGAAGTCACGGCGGAGCCTGGCGGACAGACCAGATCGCCGGCGGCCATCACAACCGCGGATGCGCCGGGGGTCGGCGCGTTCAACGGCGGCAGCGCGCCTCGATAGGTCAGTTCGAGTACCGGATGGAACGGCGATTCGCGGGAATAGAACCGCACACTGTCAGGTCCCGACGACAGCATCGCCAGGCTCAGTGCTCCGGTCAACCCGGTCAGTGGTCCGGCGGCCAGCGGGATCACATAAACGGTGTTGGGGACCGTGCCGGATGCGATGGTGCCCAACGCACTTCCGATTGTCGACGGTCTGTTCGGGTACGTGAGCGTCGACTCCTGCCAGGAGTTGCCGGCCCGGTACACCGAGAGTGTGTCGCGGGATCCGTCCGAAGCCGCCGTCGTCGTCTTGATCTTGAGCGTCGCACCGAGCAGCGTCTGACCCGCCTCCGGGGTCGGGAGCGTGAATTTCAGATAAGACACGATGTTCGGCGTGCCGTAGGCCGCCAGCGACCAACTCGATCCGTAGTTCTTCGACGGGAAGTTCTGCGCGACGTGCGCATCAGCCGATGGTGTCGCCTGTTTTGCGGTGGTGAACAACTGCGGCGCAACTGCGTTCGCGGTGTCCGTCGCGGCGCCAAAGCCAAGCAACAGGACCACCGCGATGACGAATGCGAGCTTCCGGTTTCTACTGAGAGGGTTATTCACGGGCCGATCCAGCGAGCGCAGGCCGGAGGCTCGTGCGAGTGATCGGCGCAGGTGAGGCCAGTGGTGAGACGACTGCATCTCGTGAATAACCCGGTTACTGAATAAGACACTGAGCACGTTCACCCTGCCGTCATTCTCGGAGTTCACGACAGGCGCACTGGTCTTTCGCTGTTTCCCCACCCTTCGACATTATGCTAAGCGGGTCTGCGAAAATGGCTGATAATTCTGAACAGCAGGCGAACGGACAGAGTCCAACTCGATTCCCTGTGCGGTCGATTCAAGGCCGCCGATCGACCGTCGGTGGTTGCCAAGAACCGCGGTTTTGTGCGAAAAGCCCCCTGCTGCCACCCGCGGTTCAACTTCCGTTTGCTTTCCCCCCCGACCATGCAGGGATGACGATGACGCAATTGCAAGAGTCTCAGGTGCAGCAGCACCCCGCCGATTCCATGGTGGGGGAGCGGCTGTGGAACGCGCTGTCCAACGCTCGGGCCGACGGCTTGCCCCGCCAAGTGGCGGACCTGGAGGACGCCGTTTTCAGGTTCTACCTGCCGATGGCGCGTGGCTTGGCCCACACCGTCGTCGGCGAGTCGGCGGCAGATCGGGTGCCGGCCGAACAGGCCGCGGAACTCGGTCTTGCGCGCGCCATCCTGGAATGGCCAGGGCGGACGAGTGGCGGGTTTCGCCGGTCCGCTCGATCCGCGATCATGCGGCAGCTCCTCGGACGCTGACCAGGTACTTGACACAGGATGAGTGGGGCGCCAGGCCATCGGGCGATGGTGAGTTGGCCGTGGTGGCCGAGCAGATTCGCCGGTTGCGGCAGAGATTGGTGGACGCGGAGGCGCAATGGGCGACTCAGATCACTGCGGTCGATGAACCGAACCTGGCCAGCGCGGTGAATCTGGCGCATTACTGGGCGATCCGCCAATCCGATCTGCGGGAGCTACAGCAGCAGCTCGCCGCGTTCGGGTTGTCCTCGCTGGGCCGGTGTGAGCCGCATGTGCAGGCCACGCTCGAGGCGATCACGGCCACCCTCGAGACGTTGATGGGGCACCCCGGCCGGCGCCGCGCTGCCGTCGTCGAGTTCGGTGACGGGCCGCGGCTACTTCGTCGTCGTGCGACGGAATTGCTCGGCCCGGAGCCGGCTGATCGGCAGACCCGGATCATGGTCACGTTGCCATCGGAGGCTGCGACCAACGGAACGCTGGTCAAGAGCCTCATCGAACACGGCATGAACCTCGCCAGAGTGAACTGCGCCCATGACGATGCGCAGGCGTGGGCGGCGATGATCGCCAATGTCAGGAGGGCCAGCGCGGCCACCGGCCGTGGGTGCCGGGTGGCCATGGACCTGCCGGGGCCGAAGGTGCGTACCGGGCAACTGGAAGTCGGCCCCCGGGTGATCAAACTACGTCCCCGGCGGGACGTCCTGGGCCGGGTCACGGCACCGGCGCTGTGCTGGCTCGGTGCATCCGAAAACCCGGTCCCACCACCGGAGCCGGGTATTCCCCTGCTCCCGTTGCCGGCAGCGTGGTTGGCGGGCCTGTCGGTCGGCGAGCGCATCGAGTTCGCCGACACCCGGGGCTCGAGGCGGCACCTCACAGTTGAGTCAACCGATCGCGGAGCAGTGCTGGTTTCGGCCAGGCAGACCGCCTACATCGCCACCACTACCGTGCTACGGACCCGCGCCGGCGACCGGGCAACGGTCGCTATTCTCCCGCCCACGGAGCAGTTCCTGACGTTGCATCGCGGTGACAGCCTGATGTTGACCCGCGACTGCACGCCGGCGCCGGTGATCGAGGGCGGGCTCGCGCGGATCGGGTGCACGCTGCCGGAGGCGTTCGGACAGGTGCAGATCGGGCACGCGGTTCACCTCGACGACGGCAAGCTGATCGGCGAGGTGATCAACACCGATGATCAGCAGTTCACCGTGCGGATCACCCACGCCGCGATCAAGGGTTCGCGGCTGCGCGCGGCGAAAGGCATCAATCTGCCGGACACCGTCCTTCCGGTACCGGCTCTCACGGCCGCGGACCGGGCGAACCTGCCTTTCATCGCCGCACAAGCCGACCTGGTTGAGCTGTCGTTCGTGCGCACCCCGCAGGACGTGCAGGACCTGATATCGGCATTGGAGGCATTGGGTGACCGTCGGCTGGGCATCGTCCTGAAGATCGAGACCGCACAGGGATTCCGGAATCTGCCCGCAATCCTGTTCGCGGCGCTCCGCCGACCGCATACGGGCGTGATGATCGCCCGCGGCGACCTGGCCGGCGAATGCGGCTACGAGCGGCTCGCCGAGCTGCAGGAAGAAATCATGTGGCTGGCGGAGGCCGCGCACCTCCCCGTGATCTGGGCAACGCAGGTGCTGGACCAGTTGGCCCGCACCGGCCAGCCGTCGCGGGCGGAGATCACCGACGCCGCAATGGGTGTGCGCGCCGAATGTGTGATGTTGAACAAGGGCCCGTACATCCTGGACGCGGTCGCCAGCCTCGACGACATCCTGCAAAGGATGACCGGCCACCAGGACAAGAAGAATGCGTTGTTGCGGCCACTGCATTCCTGGCAGTTGGCGCAGGCCGCTTCGCCTGTTGACCCGTCACCACGGCACGCCGAGTACCAATCACCGTGAGGATCGGCCCGGCTCTGATCAACGCTCCTGGTTATCCGAAAGGAAGAGCCGCGCTTCCGATCCCGGCTATGGAGTCCGTCAGCATGCGGCCGCTGACGCTTTCCACCACACAGACCGACCAGTTCACTCCCGCAGATGTGTAGTACACGCCGATATCCGCGCTGAAGAGTTGATTGGGTTGCGCGGGCCCGTCGGAGTAGACGGCTACCCGTAATTGTCCTTGGAAGGTCGGGTCGCCGGCGCCGGAGATCAATCGTGCGGTTGCCTCGCAGGAGGCTTGGGGTTGTTGGGCCGCCAACGATGTCGCCACAGCTGGCGCGCTCTCGGGAAACGGTTGGGTGGCCAGCATCTCGCCGGAGTGCGGCGCCGTGCACGGAATGACCGTGTTCACCAACCCCGGGTGTGCATAGCAAACTCGCAGAGCCGAGGACGCCGGCCCGCTGATCGGCAGGTTGCGCACCTGACCTTGATACCCCGTCCATGGTGCGGGGCCCATCGGCGCCACCAGGCATGCCTGCCATGACCAGCCATGAAGGTTGAGCCCGTCCGGACCGGCCGCCAGGACGTGGCGGTAACGAAGGGGGAGTGACCAGCGCCCCGCCGGGTGCGCCTGGGTGTCCTGCGCTGGAAAGGAACCTACGTAGTCCCGGACCTTGTCCGCGCAGTCGGCGAAGGTCGGCGGTGGCCCGGCGGCGGGATCTCCGGCCGACCAGACGAACACCACTTCGACGGAGTGTGGCCGCGAGCAATCCGTCACCATCAGCTGCGCGCCGCTGAGCTCACCGCAGGAACCGACGGCCGGCGGATCGGGTGCGCCTGCGCGGACGGCAATACCGCGGTGGGGTGCGGCGATGAGTGAACTCATCGCTGAGATCACGAGCAGCACAACCGCGAAGACAGCGATCCCGGCGGCTTTGCGGTCCACGACACCACGCTACTGTGCGGCCCGTTCGCGCTCGACCGGAGCGGCCGGCTTGGTCAGGGTCTGAAGCTGACGATCCTCCCGCTACCCGAAGCGTCCGGAGATGTAGTCCTCCGTGGCCTGCTGTCGGGGGGCGGAGAAGATCGTTCTGGTGTCGTCGTACTCGACCAGTTTGCCGGGTTGGCCGACGCCGGCGAGGTTGAAGAACGCGGTGCGGTCGGAGATCCGGGCGGCCTGCTGCATGTTGTGCGTGACGATGACGATGGTGTAGCTGGCTTTCAGTTCGCCGATCAGGTCTTCGATGGCGAGGGTGGAGATGGGGTCCAGCGCGGAGCAGGGTTCGTCCATCAGCAGCACGGTGGGCTCGACCGCGATCGCCCTGGCGATGCACAGCCGCTGCTGCTGCCCGCCGGATAGTCCCGCACCGGGCCGGTCCAGGCGCTGCTTGACCTCCTCCCACAGGTTGGCCCGTTTCAGGGAGTCCTCAACGATGCCGTCCAGTTCGTCCTTGGATTTTCTGATCCCGGCCAGCCTGTAGCCCGCTGCGACGTTGTCGTAGACGCTCATGGTGGGGAATGGGTTGGGCTGTTGGAACACCATGCCGATGGTGCGGCGGACGTTGACCGGGTCAACCCCGGGCCCGTACAGGTCCTCTCCGTCCAGGCGCACGCTGCCGGTCAGCCAGCCACCGAGAATGACCTCATGCATCCGGTTCAGGGTCCGTAGCACTGTGGATTTTCCGCAGCCGGAAGGCCCGATAAACGCCGTCACAGTTTGCGGCGACATGGTGATCGCCGCCCCTTCGACCGCCAGGAAATCACCGTAGTAGACATTGAGATCTTCGACATCAATCCGCTTTGTCATCTCAGCGCGAGCCACCTTCCGCAGGAAAAACCTCCCATGGCAGGTGAGGCGTTGCGAGAAACACAGAATCTTGCTTGGTGCGGCGGCGAGCCTGCCTTTTTCGGCCAAACTCCCGAATTCTTGATCGACTGTCGCTGTTGAGTCCACCCACGGGCGGGTCGCCTTCGAAGCTACCGCGGGCAGGTGAACAGAATGTGGCCGCCACACGACCTTCAGGTTTGACGCGCAGCTCACGACGAGGCAATGCACGCGGTCCGGTCGGCGGCGGTGACCGGACGCGCCTGGGTGGTCGACAGCGTCGACGTCACGCTGTAGCGTCGCCGGTGACTGATACAACAGCCAGCCCGAAACCACCGGCCCGGTTTTCCTCATTCGGCCGTGGACAGCAACCCGCTGACAACCGGGATATATTTCCGCGTATTCGGCTCGCCAACGGCGGATCGGTGAAATGGCGCAGTGACGCGGCGCCGGTTGCGCATCGTTCACGGCAGCCCCTGGTGATTCCAGTCCAGCTGTTCCGAAACCTAGCCACGTGGGTTTTCCGTGAAAGGCGCACCTCGACATGCAGATTGATCTGGGCCAGCCGACCGAGCAACCGATCGCGCCTGCGTCGGTGAGCCGGCGCACAGTTCTGCGGTTCTTCGGACTCGGCGCCGGCGTCGCCGCGTTGGCCGGGGCTACCGGCTTGACCTGGCGCGCCATCGACGGCGGGGTATTCGCGTCCGGGACCGGACCCGCGTACGCCGCCTGGGATGACGCGGCCGCGGCCGGGGTGGACCCGATGAATCTCGTTCGGGCCGCGATCCTGGCCGCCAACGCCCACAACACCCAGCCATGGCTGTTCGTCGTCACCAGGGACCGCATCGAGCTGTTCGCGGACATGACCCGCACCATCGGGGCGATGGACCCGCTGCTCCGGGAGCTGCACATCTCCCTGGGATGCGCCTTGGAGAATCTGGTGGTGGCCGGCCCAGCCAGCGGCCTGTCCGCGCAGGTGGCGCTACTACCGGACCCCGCCGATGTCACCCACGTGGCGACGGTGACCCTGAGTCCGACCGCTCCGTCGCGCTCGCCGCTGTTCGACGCCATCGCCGACCGGCATACCAATCGCGGCGCGTACGACACCAACCGCGTCGTCACCGGCGCGCAACTCGCCGCGCTTGCCGACCTGGCTGACCCGCGGGACACCCGGGTGGTCTGGTTCACCACCGACAACGAGAAGCACGCGTTCGGCGAGCTCACCGTGCGGGCCACCGAGGCCATCATCGCCGACCCCGAGCAGGCCGCCGACGACTACCACTGGTATCGCACGCACTGGTCGGACATTCAGCAGGACAAGGACGGAATCACCATTGACTCTTCCGGCCAGACCGATCTCATCAGAGCGGTGGCCAAGCTGCTGCCGGTTTCCCAGGAGCAGAACAACAGCGGGTGGCTCGCCGGCACCCGCGACACCCAACTCCCGACGGCCGCCGCGTTCGGAGCGCTGACCGTCATCGACCCGCACGACCCGGTGCAGCGGCTGCAGGCCGGACGGACCTGGCAGCGAATGCAGCTGGCGGCAACGATTGACGGGCTGGTCATGCAGCCCCTGTGCCAGATCCCCGAACGCATCGACCGGGAGGTCTCGGCCGGATTGCCGACCGAGTTCGGTAGCGGCTTCGCGGCGATGCTCCCCGCGAAATCACATGCGGTCATGACATTTCGGATCGGGTATCCCACCGCCGCCGGACCACCCAGCCCGCGCCGCCCCGCCGCCGACGTCGTTCTCACCTGATTCGAGAAAGGACGAAAAGATGAATGAGACTGTCCGCCGGTCCTGGCCCATCGCGGGGGTTTGCGTCGTCGCGCTGCTCTACCTGTGGGTCGGGTTCGCCGCCCACGGCTGGGACCGGGTCTGGGGCCTGGCCGGTGGGCTGATCATCCTGGCCGCGGTCCCCGTTGCGTATCGATCGTTCAGCGCGGCAATTACTCTGCTCCTGATCGGCGCGCTACCGCTGGCCATCTCGACGTGGTGGAGCATCGCCACCCCCGTGCTGGCGATCCTCGCGGTCGTCCTGGGTTGGATGGCGATCCGTACCGTCGCCTCGGGCACGTCGCCGGCTCGTGTTCACCCGTTGTCCGACGCTTCGTAATTCGGCGGACAATCCGGAACGCCGGGCCTGGCGGCGATCCGCATGGCGTCCTTCACCCGGTAGGGACCGGAAAGGCCCGCTTCGTCGGTGGGATGACGAGCGGGAATGCGGATGGGCGGCGGATCAGTGCGATCCGCCGCCCACCGGCTCATTGTTTGGCCCCTCCTTCGTCGGGCCCGATTAATTGAACTTGCGACGGTAGATGGAGATGGCGAAGCCGTAGGCGATGACGAGGATGCCGGCGAGGCAGGCGAGTGCGATCCAGATGTCATTTCCGACGGGTTGCCCGGCGAAGAGGGCCCGGATGCTGTTCACGACGGCGGTGACCGGTTGGTGTTCGGCGAACCAGGCGACCGGGCCGCTCATCGTGGTGGTGGGCACGAAGGCGGAGCTGATGAACGGCAGGAAGATCAGCGGGTAGCTGAATGCGCTGGCGCCGTCGACGGTTTTGGCGGAGAGCCCGGCGATCACGGCGATCCAGGTGAGCGCGAGGGTGAACAGGATCAGGATGCCGGCGACCGCGATCCAGGCTGCCGGGGAGGCGCCGGTGCGGAATCCCATGAGCAGAGCGACGCCGATGACGATCGTGACCGAGACCGCGTTGGCTGCCAGGGATGTGAGCACGTGTGCCCAGAGCACGCTGGGCCGGGCGATCGGCATGGACTGAAAGCGTTCGAAAATGCCGCCCTGCAGGTCGAGGAACAGACGGTAGGCGGTGTAGGCGATGCCGGATGCGATGGTGATGAGCAGGATTCCGGGGAGCATGTAGTCGATGTACGACTCGTCGGATCCGATGTTGATCGCGCCGCCGAGCACGTAGACGAACAGCAACATCAGCGCGATCGGGGTGACCGCGGTGGTGATGATGGTGTCGGGACTGCGGGCGATGTGGCGCAGCGATCGGCCGGTCAGGACGCCGGTGTCGCTGAGGACGTGCGTGGTCATCGAGACTCCTTGTCGGGTGGTGGCCGTGCCGCCGGTCTGTCGCGGTCGGTCTGGTCGCGGTCGGTCTTGTCGCTGTCGGTCTGGCCGGTGTCGCCGACGAGGGCGAGGAAGACGTCCTCGAGGGAGGGCTGCTTCTCGACGTATTCGACGGTGGCGGACGGGAGTAGTTGCTTGAGTTCGGCGAGGGTGCCGTTCTGGATGATGGTGCCCTTGTGCAGGATCGCGATGCGGTCGGCGAGTTGCTCGGCCTCGTCGAGGTACTGGGTGGTGAGCAGCACCGTCGTGCCGCCCTTGGCGAGATCCTTGATGGTCTGCCAGACCTCGACGCGCGCCTGCGGGTCCAGGCCCGTGGTGGGTTCGTCGAGGAAGATGACCGGCGGGTCGCCGATCAGGCTCATCGCGATGTCGAGCCGGCGTCGCATGCCGCCCGAGTAGGTCGCCGCTTTCCGGCCGCCCGCGTCGGTGAGTGCGAAGCGGGCCAGCAGGTCGTCGGCGATCGCCCCGGGGTTGCGCAGGTGACGCAGCTTGGCGATCAGCACCAGGTTTTCGCGGCCGCTGAGCACTTCGTCGACCGCGGCGAACTGGCCGGTCAGGCTGATCGATTCGCGCACGTCGCCGGGTGTCGTGGCGACGTCGAAGCCGTGCACGGTGGCGCTGCCCGCGTCCGCCTTGAGCAGCGTCGACAGGATGCGCACGAGCGTGGTCTTGCCTGCGCCGTTCGAGCCGAGCAGCGCGAAGATGCTGCCCGCCTTCACGTCGAAGTCGACGCCGCGCAGCACATGCACGTCCTTGAAGGACTTCTCGATGCCCTGCACCCGGATAGCTGCGGTTGTTGTTGAAAGTCGGGGAGAGTCATTTCCGTTCCTCTCGTTCCGCGTCCTCGATCGCCTTGGTCAGGCGGGCGCGTTCCTTGTCGATCCATTGCCGGCCGGAGTAGGCCTGCGCGAATGCCTCGGCGAATTCGACCGGGTCGTCGCCGACGATCTGACGCAGGGGTGTCCCGTCGGTGGCGGCGCGCTCCCAGAGGTCGGCAAGGTCGCCGAACATCATGATCAGGGTGTCGCCGTCGGTGACGCCGCCGTAGTACGTGAGGTACCGGTGCATCGCCTTCGCCGAGGTTCCGTACGGTTCGGGGAGGGCGTCGATGCGGGCCTTGTCCTGCTTGTACTGCTTCTTCTGCTCGAGCGACCCGGTCAGGGTCTCGATCCACTTCGCGGCCATGTCAGTTCTCTCCTTCTGCGTTGCCTCTTGCTGCGTTGTTTTCTGAGATGTCGGTCTGGAGCCTTCCGATCCGTTCCGAGAGGAAGCTCCACGTCCTGAAGAACTCTTCGAGCTGTTGTCGCCCTTGCGTGTTGAGCGAATAGACCTTGCGCGGCGGCCCCTTTTCGGACGGCACCTTCTGCACGTCCACGAAGCCCCGTTGCTCGATCCGGATGAGCAGTGCGTACACGGTTCCCTCGACGAGATCGGCGAAGCCCTGCTCTCTCAATCGCGCCGTGATCTCGTAGCCGTACGCCGGCTGCGTCGCCAGGACCGCGAGGACGATGCCCTCCAGGGTGCCCTTGAGCATCTCCGTCATCTGATTGCCCACGGCCGATCTCCTTCATCTACTCTGTGTCGCTGACTACTAGTAGACGGTAACACTAGGTACTGGTACTTGGCAACACTGACTAGCAAGGATTTCGGACGTGGGCTCGGCCACATGTGAGGGGCCAAGGATGGGGCCGGATTCGGGGTCTTGACGCGGCACTTGTTTTTTGCAAGTGTGGATCCCGTCGACGTACCGGACCCACGCGAGGAGACCACGATGACAGCGATGTTCGTCAGCCTGCCGGCGACAGACCTGGAGCGCGCCAAGGCGTTCTACACGGCGATCGGATTCACCATCAACCCGGCGATGTCGGATCACAACGGCGTTTGCGTGATGGTCGAGGAGGGTCACAGCTACTTCATGATCTTGACGCGCGAGTACTTCCAGACGTTCACCGATCTTCCGCTCGGCGACCCGGCGGTGAGCCCATCGGTCTCGACCGCCATCTTCCTGGACAGCCGTCAGGCGGTCGACGGGGCGGTCACCGACGGCATTGCCGCGGGAGGGGTGGAGCCGCATCCCGCCACGGACTACGGCTTCATGTATCAGCGCCAGCTCAACGACCCCGACGGCAACATCCTCGAGTTCGGCTGGATGGACCCGGCCGCCGCCCAGGCGCCCGAGGCCTCGATGAGCCAGACGGTCTGAGCACAGTAGCGACAGTGGCCGCACGCGACTACGGGCAGTACGGCGGCATCACGAGGGCGCTGGAACTCGTGGGTGAGCGCTGGGCGCTGCTCATCGTCCGGGACCTGCTCGTCGGGCCGCGCCGCTACGGAGAGCTCGCCGCGGGGCTTCCACGGATCCCGAGCAACATCCTGGCGGCGCGGCTCAAGGAGCTGCAGGCGGCCGGTGTCCTTCGTCGGGTGCCGCACTCGCGCGTCATCGTCTACGAGCTGACGCCTTACGGCCGCGAACTCGAGCCGGTCGTGCTGGCGTTCGGTGCGTGGGGCTTCAAGGCGATGGGCGAACCGCGGGAGGAGCAGATCATCACCCCCGACTCCATGACGATGGACCTGCGCACCGCTTTCCGGCCGCAGGTGGCGATGCATCTGCCGGCGACCGCCTACGCCGCCCGGATCAGTGCCGCCGAGCTGCTCATCCGGGTGGACGGCTCCACCCTGGACGTGACGCGCGGGGACGGACCGGTCGACCTCGCCTTCGCCGCGGGTCCGGGCATCCACCGGCTGATCTCCGGCGAACTCGCCCCGGATCGCGCGATCGCGACCGGCGTGGTCGAGGTGCTGCGCGGCGCGGCGACCTGCTCGACCGGTTCGCCAGCACGTTCCACCTGGCCGCCTGATCCGAGCGCAGGCGCAAGGGCGTCGAGCGATCGCCGTCCGGACGTCGCATTCGCAGGCTGGTCGGTAGAGCTCAGAACGGTTGGGATGCTTGTCATTCGGCCAGGGACTGCCAGCTCCCGTTGCGGGCGGAGGCGAACAGGGCGTTGATGGTGCGCGCGGTGTCCCGGGCGTCCTCGAGCGGCCAACTGGGGACCTGTTGGCCGAGGACATAGCGGGAGAATCGGTCGGCCTGCAATTGGTATTGATTCAACGGCGGAAATTCGTGGGTGCTGGTGGGATACGCGCCGGCGCTGGTGGTGTCGCCGACCTCGACTCTGCAGGGCGTCGGCCGGCCATGGGCGAAGGGGAAGGTCAGCCGCATCCACCCGTTGCTGCCGAGCGCGGTGAGTTGCTGGTGGGAGCCCCAGCCCGTGGGGCCGTTGTGGATGCTGACGGTGATGCACGCGTGCCGGCCGCCGTAGTCGAGCAGGGCGCTGGACAGGCCGTCGACGCCGAACTCGGGGTGCGTCTCGAGCGCGCCGACGACCCTGGCCGGTGGCCGGCGATAGAGCAGGTTGCAGGCGCTGATCACGTACGGGCCCATGTCGTACAGCGACCCGCCGCCGACGTCCGGGTTGTTGCGAATGTCCGCCGGATCGTGGAAGGCCTTGGCCATAGTGGCGTGCACGGACCTGATCTCGCCGATGGCGCCCGCCGCCAGCAGGTCGGCCACGGTCTGCCACTGCGGGTGGTTGCGGTAGGACAGGGCCTCTTCGATGTGCCGGCCCGTGCGGTCGCGGACTTCGATGAGTTCGTTGACGCCGTCGATCGTGGTGCTGAGCGGTTTCTCGCAGAGCACGTGTTTGCCCGCCTCCATGGCCCGGGTGGCCCACGGCACGTGCAACTGGTTGGGCAGCGGAATGTAAACAGCGTCGATCTCCGGGTCGGCCAGCAGGTCCTCGTAACTGCCGTAGGCCCGGGGGATGCCGAAGTCGCGGGCCACCGACTGTGCCTTGGCCAGGTCGCGGGAGGCGATGGCGACCAGGTTGGCGCTGGGTGCCTGCTGGATTCCGGGCATGGTCCGTTCGACGGCGATGGCTGCCGCCCCCAGCACTCCCCAGTTCACGACGGTGTTCACTCGCATTTCCTTTCGCATCACCGGCCATGTTCCTGGGTCGGCCGGTCCCACTGCACTTTTCCCGAGGCGAGTTCCACTCGGCAGGAATGCGGTTGTGGCAGGGTCAGACGCATGATCGTTTCGCTGTCGCCGATGCTCGCCACGCTGGGCAGTTTGGCGTCGCTGTCGCCCGGCGCGACGTGGCGGCTGGAGGGTAAGTGGGACGGCGTCCGGGCCGTCGCGACCGTCGATGGCGGCGATCTGGTGCTGCGCAGCCGCACCGACCGGGAGATGACCGCGACGTACCCGGAGCTGGCAGAGCTGCCGGGCCTCTTGGCTCACCGCCCGGTCACGCTTGACGGGGAGATCGTGGCATTTGACGCGGAGGACCGGACGGATTTCGGGCTGCTGCAGCAACGTCTGGGCCTCAGTGGGCCGTCGGTGGAGCGTATCCGGCAGGTCGTGCCGGTCACCTATTTGATCTTCGATGTGCTGACCCTGGACGGAGAACCGTTGCTGGACAGGCCGTATGACGAGCGGCGGGAGGTGCTGGACGGGTTGGGGATCGCCGGCGAGCACTGCCGGATGCCGCAGCAGCTGCACGGCAACCCGGCGGACGTGCTGGCCACGACGAAGGCCGACGGCTGGGAGGGGATGATCGCGAAGAAGTCGGACAGCAGGTACCTGCCGGGGCAGCGGTCGAGCGCCTGGATCAAGGTCAAGAACGAAAAAGACATCGAGGTTGCCGTCATCGGATGGGAGCCGGGCCAGGGTCGACGGGCGGGTCTGATCGGGTCGCTACTGCTGGCGGTGCCGGCCGCGTCCGGGTGGCGGTACGTCGGCAAGGTCGGTACCGGATTCACCGACGCGATGCTCGTCGACCTGGCCGACAGACTGTCCCCATTGCACACCGACCAATCACCGGTCACCGAACCGTTGCCACCCGGTGCTGCCGTCCGGTCCGCTCGCTGGGTGCGGCCGGAGATGGTCGGTGAGGTGGTGTACAGCGAGATCACCCGGCATGGTGCGCTACGGCATCCGCGGTGGCGGGGCGTCCGGGTCGACAAGCAGTTGAGCGATCTGGGCCCACTGCCGGCAGCTTCCGTGCTCACCCACCGAATTCGACAATGACCTTGATGTCGTCCGGGCCTCGGTGCAGGGCATCGGTGATGTTCTCCGGCGGAATCCGGCGAGAGATCAGTCGCCCCAGCCACTCACGGATCGGCAGCGGACAGCGCCTGCGCCGCCCGATAGAAGTGCCGCCGGTTGGCGTTGACCGAACCGACGATCACGTTGTTCTGCAGGACCAGTTCGGTGGCCACGTCGGCGGCCGGCAGGCCGGTGGTCCGTCCGCCGGTGCCGACTCCGGTCAGGCAGACGACGCCGCCGGCGCCGACCTGGCGGATCGAATCCACGACGACCTGGCCAACGCCGGTGCATTCGATGATCACGTCGGGTTCGAAGCCGATGTCGGTGACGGACCCGGGGTGGTAGGTGGCGCCCAGATCGCGCACCAGTCGTGGCTTGCTACCCGCGGTGGCGCGGTCCAGGAC
This sequence comes from uncultured Actinomycetota bacterium, assembly GCA_963695045.1. Taxonomy (GTDB): domain Bacteria; phylum Actinomycetota; class Actinomycetes; order Mycobacteriales; family Nakamurellaceae; genus Nakamurella. The sequence continues at coordinate 450,641 of CAVOFW010000005.1, read as the reverse complement.
GTGGACATCGAGGCCGAGTTGCACGCCGAGCATGGCGGCCAGCAGCCCGATCGGGCCGGCGCCGGTCACCAGGGCGGTGCGGGGTTCCCAGAACGCCCGGGCCCGCATGGCCCCGACCTGCTCCCATGCCTTGGTGACCACGGTGGTCGGCTCCAGCAGGACCCCGAGGATACCGAGGGCGGGGTCGATCTTGGTGTAAAAGCCGGGTTCGATCCGCCATCGCTCGGACATGAAGCCGTCGATTTCTTTGATCCCCCGTTCGGTGTATCGCCCGTTGCGACACATGTCCCACTCGCCGACGGCGCAGTTGGGGCAGGGGACGGGGTCGGGCCGGCGGACGATCCCGACGATCAGATCGCCGGGGTGCAGCCCATTGTTCCCACCGGGGTCGAGGACCCGGCCGAGCGATTCGTGGCCGAGGATCAGCCGTTCCCGTCCGGGTGGCGCCCACCCGTAGGCGCCGGAGGCGATTTCGACGTCGGTTCCGCAGATCCCGACGGCCACCGCTTCGACCAGGATCGACCCGGTTTTCTCGTCCGGTTCGGGGACCTCCTGGTAGCGAACCGATCCGGCTACCCGCGGCACCACTGTGACCGCCTTCACCGGGCAGATCCCACACCGGCGGTGCAGCATCGATGCCGCCCGGCGCATGCTGCCGCGTGGCCGCGCGGCCGCAATCCCCGAACGGTGCTGAACTCCCGGCGTCCGGGCACTTTGTCGATCACGCGGGTAAGTATGGCCGCAGCGGCAACGGATGTCGGCGAGTGCGGGCGAAAATGTCCTGATCGCCCCGGCTGGTCGCCGGTAGCCGGGAATGCACCCAGCTGCGCGCGCCTGCAGGTGCGGTTGCGTTCACCTTGCATTGGCCGGGTGTTGCCCTGCGGGTCACGCCGGGGGCGTTCAGTCGACGGAGCGGTCCGGGTCGAAGACGGCTTCCGAGCCACCGCCGCCGATCCCGGCCACCATGGCCGGGCTGCTGTCGAAAACTCCACGTGAGGGGCCTGATGACCGACACTGTGAACCATCAGCGTGTTGCGGGTTCGAGGCCCGCACTGAGCGCAAAAGAGCTCGGCGACATCCACGCGTGGTGGCGGGCCGCGAATTACCTGTCCGTCGGGCAGATTTACCTGCTCGACAATCCACTGCTGCACAGGGATTTGATTCCCGATGACGTCAAGCCGCGGCTGCTGGGACACTGGGGGACAACGCCGGGATTGAATTTCATCTACGCCCACCTGAACCGGATCATCCGCGAACAAGACGTCAACGCTATCTTCCTGGCGGGTCCCGGTCACGGCGGCCCGGCGGCCGTGGCCAGCGCCTACCTGGACGGGACGTACAGCGAGGTGTACCCGCGGATCACCCGGGACGCCGAGGGGCTGCGGAAACTTTTCCGGCAATTCTCCTTTCCGGGGGGCATTCCCAGCCACGTGGCACCGGAGACCCCGGGGTCGATCCACGAGGGCGGCGAACTGGGCTATGTGCTGTCCCATGCCTATGGCGCCGCGTTCGACAACCCTGACCTCGTGGTCGCGGCCGTGATCGGTGACGGCGAATTCGAAACGGGCCCGCTGGCCGCGTCCTGGCACGCCAACAAGTTCATCGACCCACTGCACGACGGGGCGGTACTGCCGATCCTGCATCTGAACGGCTGGAAGATCGCGAACCCCACGATCCCGGCCCGCATTCACCGGGAGGAGCTCGAGGCCCTGCTCACCGGCTACGGACACGAGGTCTTCACGGTGGAGGGCGACGACCCTCTGGTCCTGCATCAGACCATGGCCGCCACGATGGACGTTGTGCTGGAACGAATCCGGGACATCCAGGCCGGGGTCCGGGAACGCGGCGCCACTGAGCGCCGGGCATGGCCGCTGATCCTGCTGGTCACCCCGAAGGGTTGGACCGGACCGCGGATGATCGACGGTCTGCAGTACGAGGGAACCTGGCGCTCCCATCAGGTGCCGTTGACCGGCACCAGGGACAACGATGACCACCGCCGGATGCTGCAGGAATGGATGGACTCCTACCGGCCCGAAGAACTGTTCGACGGCAATGGGAGCGTCAACCCCCGGATCAGCGCCCTTGCCCCGTCCGGCGACCGGCGGATGAGCGCCAACCCGCACGCCAACGGCGGCCTGCTGCTGAAGCCCCTGGTGCTGCGGGACTTCCGGAAACGCGGGGTGCAGGTCAGCGCACCAGGAGCATCGGTGCACGAGCCGACCAGGGTGATGGGCCAGTACCTGCTGGACGTCATGATCGACAATCCGGACAACTTCCGGCTTGTCGGGCCCGACGAAACCGCCTCCAACCGGCTGGACGCGGTCTACGCGGTCACCGACAAGGTGTGGCAGGGCGATCTGCTGCCGGTCGACGAGCATCTCGCCCGATCGGGGCGGGTGGTGGAGATCCTGTCCGAGCACACCTGCCAGGGGTTGCTGGAGGGGTACCTGCTCACCGGGCGGCACGGGCTCTTCTCCTGCTATGAGGCCTTCATCCACCTGGTGGATTCCATGGTCAACCAGCACGCCAAGTGGCTCAAGGTGACCAACGGAATCGGCTGGCGCCGACCGATCGCCTCCTTGAATTACCTGCTGACCTCTCATGTCTGGCGACAGGACCACAACGGCTTCTCCCACCAGGACCCGGGTTTCATCGATCACGTGATCAATAAGAAGCCCGAGGTGGTCCGGGTGTACCTGCCACCGGACACCAACACGTTGCTGTCCACGATCGAGCACAACCTGGCATCCACCAACTATGTCAATGTGATCGTCGCCGGCAAGCAACCGTGTTTCGACTGGCTGACCCCCGACCAGGCCGGTGACCATTGCGCCCGCGGCCTGGGAATCTGGGACTGGGCATCCAATGACAACGGCGACCCGGATGTGGTGATCGCCTGTGCCGGTGACGTGCCCACCCTCGAGGCACTCGCCGCGGTCAGTATCCTGCGCGACCGGCTCCCCGCTGTGCGGATCCGGTTCGTCAATGTGGTCGACCTGATGCGCCTGCAGGACGAAACCGAGCACCCGCACGGCCTGTCCCACCGGGACTTCGACACCCTGTTCACCACGGACAAGCCGGTGATCTTCGCCTTTCATGGCTACCCGTGGCTGGTGCACCGGCTCACCTACCGGCGGACCAACCACGCCAATCTGCACGTCCGGGGCTACCAGGAGGAAGGCACCACCTCCACCCCGTTCGACATGGTCATGATGAACAACCTGGACCGCTTCCACCTGGTCGTCGATGTCATCGACAACGTCCCGGCGCTCGGCTCACGTGCGGCACTACTGCGGCAACAAATGGTCGACGCCCGCTCCGAAGCACGCCGCTACACCCGAGAACATGGTGACGACATTCCGTCTGTCCGGGACTGGACTTGGGCGCGGCACCGGGTTCGAGCGGCCCCGCTGGCCGACACCAGCGCCGACTACACCCCCGAAATTCAGGCCGGCCAAGGCTGAGCGTCCGTCATCGACGGAAGCCGCGGTGCCCAGAGCCGTCAGCACAAGCCATCAGGTGGTGCGAATGAAGTCGATCAATATCGAGGCGATTTCGGGTCCGGCATCCTCCAGCAGGAAGTGCCCACCTCGCACCGTCTGGTGTGGCTGGCCGGCGGACCCGGGGATGAGTTGTTGCAGGAGCTTGTCCTGGCCCGCGGTGACCGGGTCCGAATCACTGAAGACGGTGAGGAAGGGATTGTCATAGCGACGGAGCTGCTCCCAGGCTTCGACATTGGGCCGGCTCGCCGGGTCGTCCGGGGTGATCGGAACGAGCACCGGGAATTGCCGAGCGCCGGCCTTGAATCGCTCGTCAGGGAACGGCGCGTCGTAGGCGGCGATGGTCTCGGGTGCAAGGTCCGTGAGGGAAGCGCTGTTCACGATGTTCCCGATCGACAGGACGGGGACCGTCTGACTGTATTCACGCCAGCTCAGGAAGTCCCCGCCCGGTGGCCGGTCACCGGTGGGCAGGAACGTATTGGCAGCAGCGACACGGGCGAATTGCTGGCCGTGGCGGGCCACCAAACGCAATCCGAGCAGGCCACCCCAGTCGTGGCAGAACATCGTGATGTCGGACAGATCGAGGTGATCGATCACGACCGATTCCAGCCACTCGACGTGTCGTTGGTAGGAATAGTCGCCACGCGACACCGGTTTGTCCGATCGACCGAAGCCGACCAGATCAACGGCGATGACCCGAAGGTCAGCGGCGATCAACGGGGGAATGACGGATCGATAGAGGTACGACCAGGTCGGCTCTCCGTGCAGGAGAAGGACAACAGGGGACTGTCGATGTCCGACGTCGTAATAAGCGATCCGGACGCCGTCGACCTGGACATAAGACGGTGAGTACGTCCAGTCGGGCAGACCCGCGAAGCGGTCCTCCGGGGTGCGGAGCACATCCATGCAACCAGCATGCCCGGCCCCGCCGAACGTGGCATCAGCAGACTCAACATTGATCAACACAGATGGGTGTCATGGGTGGTCCTCAACACGCTGCCGCCAGACATTCGTCGCTCGGCTACCTGCCGTTCCACCCGGCGCCATCCGGCCAACACCTGTCGGGTCGATGGTCCGGGTGAACCGCGGACCGTGGCCGCCGTTTTTGGTACCGACCAGCACCGTCCGCGCCCCTGGCTCGTTCAAATCTCAAGGAGGACTTCAGTGCACATTGAGGACGTCAGGCGCACCACTCCAGGCCTGCGAGGGGCCCGGCGGACTCGGACCCGGAACATCGTCGCGATCGGCACCATCGGGCTGTTGGCTGTGTTGGCCGGCTGCGGGTCCAGCGGCGACTCGGGTTCCACGACCTCGGCAGCCACCGCGAGCGCCACGACGGGGTCAACCGCAGGCGCCAGCAGCGGGGTTGCGGCAGCGACCGCCACCTCGGCCGCCACGTTCGGCGGGATGGAGCAACTGGTGGCGGCCGCCACGGCCGAGGGCAAGCTGAACGTCATCGCGCTGCCTCCGGACTGGGCGAACTACGGGGAGATCCTTTCCGCATTCCAGGCGAAGTACCCGGGCATCACGATCGATTCGCAGCAGCCGGACGCGTCGTCCGCGCAAGAGATCACCGCCGCCCAGACCAACAAGGGAACCGACAAGGCACCGGATGTGTTCGACCTCGGTCCGGCGGTCGCGCTGCAGAACACGGCCATCTTTGCGCCCTACCAGGTGGTCGACTTCGACAAGATCCCGGCCGAGAACAAGGATCCGAACGGCGCCTGGGTCAATGACTACACCGGCCTCATGACGGTCGGCTACAACGCCTCGAAGTTCGGCGAGCTCACCTCACTGAGCCAGCTGACGGACCCGAAGTTCGCCTCAACGGTGGCGCTGAACGGCAATCCCACCGAAGCCGGGGCCGCATTCAATGGCGTGGTGATGGCCGCGCTGGCCAACGGCGGCTCACCCGACGACATTTCCGCCGGGGTCGCCTACTTCAAGTCGCTCAAGGACGCAGGGACGTTCCTGCCGCTGGATCCCACGGAGGCAACCGTCCAATCAGGGCAGACCGGAGTGGTCTTCGACTGGTCGTACAACCAGGCCGCGCTCACCGCCAAGCTGGCGGCCGAGGACACCGACTGGAAGTCCTTCGTCCCGGCCGGTGCGGCCGTGGGTTCGTACTACGTGCAGGCGATCAACACCGACGCTCCGCATCCCGCGGCCGCCCGGCTATGGCAGGAGTTCCTTTACACGCCAACGGTGCAGAACCTCTGGATCAAGGGTGGGGCCAAGCCGGTGCTGTACGACGAGATGGACAAGGCCGGCCAGATCGACGCATCCGTGTCCGGCAACCTACCGAAGGTGGAGGGCACGCTGGTCACCCTCACCGACGCCCAGACAACCGCCGCAAACGACTACCTCAAGGCCAATTGGGCCGCTGCGGTGGGCAGTTGACAGCCGGCCGGCCCGAATGACCGCGCTCGCCACACCGATTCCGACGGGGCCGGCCGCGGGGCCGCCAACCCGGGCGGCGTCTCCCGCGCGCCGATGGATGCTTCCGCTGCTGCCGGTCGTGCCCTTCTTCGCCTACGTCGCGGTCTTTCTGCTGGTCCCGACCGTAGTGGTGGTCGTCGGTGCGTTCCAGACCGCCGACGGCGCCTTCACCCTGGACAACCTGAAGGCGCTCGGCCGCCCGACGGTGCTGGCCGCGTTCGGGCAGTCGCTGGCGCTGTCGGCGATCACCGCGATTATCGGCGCGGTTGTCGGTGGGGTGCTGGCATACGTTCTTGCCAGCGGGCACCCGGACTCGGTGCTCCGCAGGATGGTCACCTCGGCCTGCGCGGTGCTGGCGCAATTCGGTGGGATTATGTTGGCGTTCGCCTTCATCGCGACCGTCGGCGCGACCGGTATGGTGACGAACCTGTTGCGGGAACTGCTCGGCGTCACGTCGAATGGCGGCTGGCTGTATGACTTTCCCGGCCTGGTGCTGGTTTACAGCTATTTCCAGATCCCGCTGATGGTGCTGATTTTCCTGCCGGCGGTCGACGGCATCCGCCCGCAGTGGCGGGAGGCGACGGAGACCCTCGGCGGATCCACCTGGGTGTTCTGGCGCCGCGTCGTCGGGCCGTTGCTGCTGCCGGCCTTCCTCGGATCGGCGTTGTTGTTGTTCGCCAACGCATTCTCGGCCTACGCCACCGCCGCCGCGCTGATCACCCAATACAACACGTTGGTGCCGTTGCAGATCCGGGGTGCGCTGATCAGTGAGGTCAATCTCGGCGAGGCGAATCTGGCCAAGGCGATGGCGCTGGGAATGATCGTCGTGGTGGCGGCCGTGATGACCCTGTACGCGGTGCTGGGTCGAAGGACGGCACGATGGTTGGGGTGATGCCGGCCCGCGGTTTCACCGTCACGGCGCCCGTCGTCCGGCGGGCCCGGGCGGCGCGGCGGCGGGGCACCGCACTGCGCTGGGTGGTGGTCGGCGTCTGCCTGCTGTTCTTCGTCGTTCCACTGATCGCCATGCTGGACTTCTCCACCCGCACCCTGGCCGGGACCCGGACCGGCAAGGCCTGGTCGACCCTGCTGAACGTGGGAACCCTGTCGACGAGCTACCAGCCGCTCTGGGACGGCCTGCAGACGTCGCTCGTGCTGGTGGTGCTCACCGTGGTGATCATGGTGGTGTTGCTGGTTCCGACGATGACGTGGATCCGGCTGCGGGTACCGGGTTTGCGGCGACCGATGGAATTCATCTGTTTGCTGCCGCTGACCATTCCGGCGATCGTGCTGGTGGTCGGGCTGGCCCCGATCTATCGCGGGCTCGCAACGGTGTTCTCCACGTCGGCGATCTGGCTCTGTTTCGCGTACGTGGTGCTGGTGCTGCCGTTCGCCTACCGCGCCCTGGACGCCGGGCTCGGCGCCATCGACGTCCGCACCCTGTCCGAGGCGGCGCGCAGTCTCGGCGCCGGCTGGCCGACCGTGATGTGGCGGATCGTCATGCCCAATATCCGGGCCGCGATCCTGTCGGCCTGCTTCCTGTCCGTCGCGCTCGTGCTGGGGGAGTTCACCATTGCGTCGTTGCTGAGCCGGAACAATCTGCAGACCGGGCTGCTCAGCATTTCCGCGACGGATCCGCGGTTGGCCGTTGCGATTGCCCTGGTCGCCTTGGTGTTCGCCTTCATCCTGTTGCTGGCACTGTCATTCGTCGGTCGCCGGCACCGTCGATCCGAAGTGGGGAATTGAATGACCAACGCGGATGTCGAGACCGGAAACCGCAAAGAGCATTCGGCGACGGCAGCGGCACCAGGATCGGGCGGCGTCGCGGTCACCCTGCTGGACCTGCACCGGTCGTTCGGCGGCGTGCATGCTCTGGACGGAATGAGCCTGGACATCGCTCCCGGTGAGCTGGTGGTCCTGTTGGGCCCGTCGGGCTGCGGAAAGACAACCGCGCTGCGGGTCCTGGCCGGGCTGGAGGACGTCGACGCGGGCGCCGTGCTGGTGGGTGGCCGCGACATCTCCGGTGTGGCCACCAGCAAACGCGACATGGGCATGGTGTTCCAGGCGTACTCCCTGTTCCCGCATCTCACCGCCCGGGACAACGTGGCGTTCGGATTGCGGTTGCGCGGCAGGTCATCCGCCGAGCGCAACCGAACGAGCGCGGAGTATCTGGAACTGGTGGGCCTGGGCGACAAGGCCGGGCAGTACCCGCACCAGTTGTCCGGCGGGCAACAGCAGCGGGTCGCGCTGGCCCGTGCGCTGGCGATCTCGCCGAAGGTTCTGCTGCTGGACGAACCGCTGTCGGCCTTGGACGCAAAGGTACGCGTGCAGCTCCGCGACGAGATCCGCCGGATTCAGCTGGAGCTGGGCATCACGACGTTGTTCGTCACGCACGACCAGGAGGAGGCTCTTGCGGTCGCTGATCGGGTGGGGGTGATGCGGGCCGGCCGGCTGGAGCAGATCGACCGCCCGTCGACCCTGTACAACCAACCGGCCACCGCATTCGTCGCGGAATTCGTCGGCCTGACGAATCGGTTGCCGGGCATCGCATCCGGCGACACGGCCATCGTCATCGGGTGTCCGGTTCCACTGTTGGCCGGCTCGGTCACCTCTGGGCCGGTCACCGTGCTGATCCGCCCAGAGGCAATCCGTATGACCGCCGCGGACGCCGACGCGACCGATCCAAACACCGCGAGCGTGGTCGCGACCAGCTTTCTCGGAGCGCACGGCCGGATCCAAGCGCGCCTTGCTAACGGCACCCTGCTGCTGGCCCAAGCGACCGCAGCGAAGGCGGCAGCTCTATCGGTCGGTGATACAGTTCGCGCTTTCGTCGACCCCACCCCCGCACTGGCGACCATGGCCGAGGACTACCCGACGCGTCCAGTCGCAGCAGTGCGGCAGCAGGAGAGCTAGTTCATCGCGGTGGCTGCTCTGGGGGTAATGGCGACTGGGATGAGGATGGCAGCGATCAGCCCGACGGCGCCTATGCCGGCGAGCACGAGCAGAGCCACGCCGTATCCGCGTTCGGGGGTGGAGGTGATCCCGGCGACCAGGATGGTGCCGGCGATCGCGGTGCCCATGCTGGAGCCGAGGTTGGACACGCTGCGGGACAGGCCGGAGATCTCGCCCTGCAGGGTGTCACCGAAGCTGGACTGCACTACGTTCACCGACGGGGTCAGCATCAGTCCGAGCCCGAGTCCGATGAGCAGCAGTCCGGGGGTGAACGCCCACACGGAGGCCGTGCCGCCGGCCAGGGTGACCAGCAAGACGATCCCGCCGATGGTGAGCGGGAATCCGGTGATGATCAGGCCTCGTTGGGCGAACCGGCGGGCGAGCATCCCCGCGCCGAGGGACGCGACGAGCAGACCGCCGGTTTCCGCGGTGAACAGGACCCCGGTCTGGATCGCGTCGTATCCGCGCACCACCTGCAGGTAGGCGGCGACCACGAACGACACCCCGCTGAGCAGCAGCCATTGGGTGTTCTGGGTGACCATGCCCAGATTGGAGGCGCGATTGTGGAACAGGGCGCTGGACAGCAGCGGTTCTCCTCCGGTGCGTTCCGCTGCCCGAATGCTGATGTAGAACCAGCCCAGGACCAGGACACCGATGGTCATCAGGGCTAGCGCGACCCATCCATTGGTGTCGGCGGCCAGGATGCCGGTGACCAAAAGGACCAGACCGACGGCCGACAGAACCGCACCGCGGATGTCGAAAGGGCGGCTGGGATCGGCTGGGAGTGGATCCTTGATCCGGCGGGCGAGCAGCACGATCACGATGATGATGAGGGCCTGGATCAGGAAGGCCGCGCGCCATCCCATGGTCGCGGTGATCAGTCCGCCGAGCAGTGGGCCAGCTGCGGCGCCTATCCCGCCCATCGCGCTGATCGCGCCGAACGCCCGTGCCCGGCTGGTCATCTCGGTGAACAGCAGGGTTGTCAGGATGTACACCGGCGGAATGAGAAGGGCGGTGCCCACCCCTTCCAAGATCGAGTTCCCGATGATCAACACGGTCAGGTTCGGCGACAACGCACTGACCACCGCGCCGACCCCGAACAGGACCAATCCGACGGTGAGGCAGCGGGTCCTGCCGTATTTGTCCGTGAGTTTCCCGCCAGGGATCATCAACGCAGCCATGACCAGCAGGAAGATCGTGATGGCCACCTGAACGCCCTGCACCGTCGTGTTCAGGTCGGTGCTGATGTCGTTGATCATCACGTTCATGCTGGAACCGGCGTAGCTGCACAGGAACTGAGCCAACGCCAACGGCAACAAAACGGCCCGCGCCGCGGTTGCAGTGTGCGCGCTCACGCAGCGACCGCTTGGCTGAGCCGACCGGTCGTGCTTATCGTTCTATGTCTGGGCGAGTCAGCGTCCATGGAGAGTCCTTTCGGTCAGGGGTGCACACGCCCCAACGCAGGTGATCGTCCGCGAAGGTCAGCACCGACCGTCAAGAAAGCGTCGACCGAGCGTCGCCGTTCGACAGGGAATAACTCACCGATCAACCCGCCAAACGCGCGAAGGCAGAAACGGATGCCATGCACTATAAGGCCATCAAGCAGGCGGAGATGGACCTGGAAGCCAACAGCGGGCAGCCGGATGGTGAACTCTCGCCCGGAATTGCGGATCTGGGGATGGCTCGCAACCACCTGTGCGCCACGTTGACTGGCTCTGATCGGTTCAGCCTGGGCGATGTCGGTCACCTAGGGGTGAGTGCGGCTAACCGTCGTTCCACCCGGTCGGCGACCGCCAGCAGGTAGGGCTCCCGATCTATTCGTGCCTGAGCGTTCGGTGAGTCCGGTCCGTGCCGGCTGATGGCCTCGGCAATGCGTTTGTGTACCGTCATCCGTTTGCCGTGCGGGCCGACCGTCTGGTCGGCATAGGTGAGAGCGTCAGAGACCTCGTTGTCCTCGAATTCGAACTCGGCCATCAGCGGCCCGAAGCCCCGGCCCGCCGGCACGAATCTGGCCCCGGAGTGATGTGCGACGAGCGCTGCGATTCGTTCGTCCCATTTTTGATCACGCAGGTAAAGTGCACCGTCCAGCGGGTGGAACCCGGTGTCGCGGATGTCCGGGGAGTATCCGATGTCGTGCAGCCAGGCCGCCGCGATCAGCACGGCCCGGTCCGGTTTCCGTACCGTTCCGGCCAATTCGGCCGCTCGGCCGCCGACGCCCTGAGTGTGTAGCCACCGCTCTGGTCGCTGCTTTCGCAGCAGCCGCTTGGCGGTGTCCCGGGCGTCGTGCTGCAATGCCTCGTCGGTGCGTTTCGTCATCGCTGCCGCCGGGATCCGGGAACTCCCAGCGGGCAAGACGCCCCACGCGGAGTGGGCTGCGACGCACCATCATCCGTTGCGTGGGCTTGTGCGCGACGGGGACGTTTGGTGAACGATCGGCACTGCGCAACACCGGCCGCGGTGAGCGGTGTCGGGGCTGTCAGATCACCTGTCGGGTCCGAGGCCGAGGCAAAACCGGGCACGTGCACTCCAGATGCTCTGGCCCCCGGCGTTCGCGTCACATTGTCCCACAACGCCAAGGTTGACGGCGGTTCGAAAAGGGAAATCTCTGGTCTGCAAATGCCCTTGGCCATTCCTCAAGTTGATGCGATCAATACCGCAACTCTGACAAGGTGAATTGACGATGAACATAGCGCGTCCTGCAAGCCGCGTAGACCCAACGTCGAGGAACACATCGATCGCCTCGAAGACGGCGACAGCAAGCAATAAGCTGTAGCTCAGGTCACGATGTCAGAGTTGGCGCCGCTTCCGCTCCGGCGCCTGCCGTGGGATCATGGTGAGCGATGGCCGTCAATGATTCGTTGCCCCAATGGTTCTCGCCGTGAGAACACCGCGTTAACAAGGTCGCCCCAGTGTTGGCAACGATCACCCGACGGTGGCAGCATCAGCGGGATGTTGTCACCCGAGGATGAAACCAGAGCCGTCACCGATGTGACCCAGAGATTGGTGGCGTCGTTCCCCGAGGTCGCCCCGGAGGTGGTCGAACACACGGTGCACACCTCACATGAACAATTCGCCAACAGCCCGATCAGGGACTTCGTGCCCGTCCTGGTCGAGCGCATCGCGAAAAGCAACCTGGCTACATAGCCGACCCCTCGGGGCCGTGCCAGGTGCTGACTGCGCGCTGCGTTGCCGGAGCGGGGATGCCGACAATGTTCACTGCTTGTTTGCCCAGGGGTAACTATGTCTTGATGACGCTGTCCGAGGACGAGCAGAACAGTCTCGACGTTCATGCCGCCACCGAACACCACCCCGGCTCGACCGCCCGGGGGCGGCTGAACCCGATCCGCCGGACTCGGCAACCGAGCCGCGGCGTGAACGACGGGTGCGCCGCCGTCAGCGGCCGGTGACCTCGCGCCCGGCGGGCGGTCGACGAGATCGCCCGCAGTTCGGCTGACGATGCATCTCACCGGTGCCGTTGAGGCCGAGTGGTGGTCTTCACCGCCCGTTCCACCGGCGGCAACCTGTTGGTGTCCTCCGGGCGGGAACGTTCATCCATGACTGAGGACGAGTCGCTGTTCCGCTCGGCATTGTCCCGGCGCGGGTTGCTCACCACCGCCGGCGTCACCGGTGCCGGCGCAGCATTGAGCCTGTTGGTGGCGCAGGAGCCCGCGCTGGCGGCACCTGATGTCGCCCTGCGGGCCGGATCACCGGCCGCTGCCCGGGTGAACGGGTTGCACGTCCAGTTCGGCGCTGACGCTTCCCGCGAGGTCGTGGTGTCCTGGCATGCGTTGTCGCCGGTCACGGGCGCGCGGGTCATGGTCGGCGCGGAGGACGGCCGGTACGAACGCTCGGTCGCCGCCACGACCAGGACGTACACCGACGCGAAGTCGGGCCATGTAGTCGTGGCCCAGCACGCTCGGCTCACCGGTTTGCGGCCCGGACACCGGTACATCTACGCCGCCGTCCACCGTGGCGCCGAGCCCGAGGTGGGCTCGTTCTCGACGGCGCCGCACGGTCGGGCGACCTTCACCTTCACCAGCTTCGGCGATCAGGGCACCCCGACCCTGGGCAAGCGTTTCACCCCACCGGTCGGCGTGGACCTGCCGAACCCGCCGTTCGTCAACGACAACCTCGGATCACCGGCCGCGGGTGATCTCCCGGCCGGCGTCGAACGGGTGCGGCCGCTGCTGCATCTGTTCAACGGCGACCTGTGTTACGCCAACCTCGCTGAGGACCGGGTCCGCAAGTGGTCGGGCGGTGGTCGGCTCGCCCGGCCGTGTCGCCGGACGGGCGGGCTGCATCGACCGGGGACCGGTCGAAGATCATCCGCATTCTGCTGATGCGCCCGGCGCGGACGGTGAGGTGCTCGACAGTGGGTGCGTCGTGGCCGCTCATGGTGTCGGTGTCGTAGATCAGGACCACGGTGTGGCTGCCGCCGTGGGCCGCGATGAGTTCGGACCGGGTCAGGTTCTCCGAGATTGATTCGATGAAGCCGCGGAGGCTGTCGATGCCGACGATTCGGCCGCAAGGGGTGTCGCTCACGATGTCCGGGTCGAAGTAGGTCATGGCCAATGCGACATCGCGGCTGGTCCACGCCCGGTGGTAAGCCAGTGCGGTGTAGAGCGGGGAGCGGCCGTTCATCGTCATCGTGAAGTCTCCTGCCTGCAAACGGGGAGCATGTGGGTAACGGCGGCTTCCAGCCTGTCTGCACCAGAAACCCGACTACGTGCGGCGGGAGTTCAGGTCTTCTTACGGCGCCGAAAGCGTTGTTGGGCGCCTTGTTTGCTGAGCCCGTAAAGGGCGCCGATATCGATCCAGGTCACCTCGGCGGCCCGGGCCTCGGCCACTGTCGTCGCCTCCAGGTCCTCCAACGCTTCCCGGGATCGGCGGACCGCATCAAGCCGGCGCAGCGGATCCGGAATCTCCCGCAACGCGGCCAACGCCCGGTCGAATCGCCTCACGTGCACCGGATCAGCCACGCTCAGAGACTAACTTGCCCCCGTCGTGTCAACATTATGTTGCCTGGGGCGACGAGGGGTTGATCCTTGCGGCAACGGTGCTCATCCGCTGAAGGGAACCCGTTGGAACGACAGCACATCGGGGTTGCGGCGATCGATGCTGACCTTGAGCCATTCGTCGACGTCGGTGGAGCCTTCAACGGTGACCCGGGTCAGGTTCGCAGCGGGGCCGGCGACGCCGTAGAACGACAGCCACGGCGAACCGGCGCCCAGCGGATTGTCCTGGTTGAAGACGTGGCTGTCCCCGTTGAACAAGTACACCTTTCCGTTGAACGCGGCGGACTCCCGCGCGATGGCCTGCACGATCGGCTGGAACGCGTAGTAGTCCGCGAAGGCCGGGTTGGCGACCGTTGGGTCGAACATGTCGGCCTGGGTCAGCAACACCACCGCCCGGTCCCGGTGCGATCTTGCCAGTTGGAAGGTGTCCCTGATGAGGCCGATGTCGGCGGCGGTCCGGCCGAGCACCTCAACGGTCTGTTCGGGGGTGGCCGTGGTGTTCCCGGTCCACGGGGCGAGGCTGTTGTTGCTGCCCACGATGTGCACGGCGGCGAACGCCACCTGCGCCCGCTCGTAGGTCACGTTCTCGGGGTATCCCTGCGCGGTCTGCGCGGTCACGTCGACCGCATGCTGACCGAGGGTGCGACCCGGGTGTGGGAAGAACAGCTGCCGAACCTTCGCCAGTCGCTCCAGCGGGTTGTACGAGCCGTTGTTCGGCCGGTGGCAGTCGGTCCATTCGTTGTCGCCCGGGGTGTAGACCAGCGGGTCGGTGAACCGGTCGAATTGGGTTCTGATCATCCCGAAGTAATCATCGGTGCACAGTGACGAACCGCTTTTGATGTCGCCGAGGTGGTCCACCAGTTGCACCTGCCGGTCGGCGTTGATCTGGTCGATCCGGCCCGGGAACGCCGCGATCTGCGCGTCGCCGTAAGGGATGTCGCCGATCACCGCGAAAGTGAACGACTTGTCCCTGCCGCGGTCGCCGCCGTCCCCGGAGTTGTCGGAACCGTCACCGGCCGCGGCGCTGCCGCCCGACAATAGGACACCCGCCATGACCACGGCGAGGATCGCCGTCCACCGAATCCGCACAGCGATCTCCTTTGCTCGACACAGGAACCGGCCAAAGGTCCACCCCCCGGATGAACACCACACCTTCGAATGCCGACGTTTGGATGAACGCGTCGTGACAGCCGTGAGCGAGGTAGGGAAAGCCCGCCCGGCGGGCACCGTGGCGTTCGCAGCGCCGGTCCACCCGGTCGAGCGTTCGGCCATCGTCACGGAGACCACGGCAAGGTCACCCACGAGCGAGCCGTGAGTTGTTCGATGTCGACTCCCGCTGCACCCGTGGATTTACCTGGCGGTCATCTGGGCGTCGGACAAAACCCAACCGCTCGTAACCCGATGGGGTGATGGTTCCCCGGTCACTCAATCCACCTTTGGAGGGCCGATGCACTCATCCCAGGTCCGGCGCCGGGTCGCGGTGTTCGCCACCGCCGCCGTCGCGGCGGCCGCGCTCAGCTCAATGCCGGCCGCTGCCGCGACCCAGTTCGACCGATCGGGCGGTGACGACGGCCGGTCGATGGGCGGCATGTCCCTCACCGGAGTGCCCGCCGCGAACCAGAAGGTGGAGGGGGTGGTCTCGCCAGACGTGTTGTCCCCGGAATTGGCTCAGATCGCGGTAGCGCAAGGAGCCACGAAGCTGGAGAACGGCACCCCTGCGGTGCCGTACTACGGGTACAACGGCGATAAGCCCAACCTGGTGCCACTGCCCACTGCCCCGACCGTCGAGGCGCACAAGACCGAACCGGACAAGAACACCTACCTGGTCCTCAAGAACAGCCTCTCGGGAGCGGACCCCCACTACGACTACGGCACCCATTTCCTGTTCCAGGGCCACGAATCGGGCGCCCCCGGCTATATCACCCGGATCAACCTGGACGCAGACGCCGCGCACCGGGTCACCCTGCTCGCCACCACAGCCACCCTCGACGGCAGCCCCGCCGATCTGCCCGATTTCGACGGCTCCACCTGGGACCCCTTCGCGCAGCGCCTGCTGTTCACCGCCGAGCTGGGCGCCAGCGGCGGGGTTTGGCAGTCCGACCTCAGCGTCCCCGCGAAGGCCGAGGACATCTCCGGGGTGACCGGCCGTGGCTCGTACGAGGGCGTGCAGAACGACAACCGCGGCAACGTGTACCTGGTCGAGGATTCCGGCGGAAAAGCCGGCCCGACCACCCCGAACAGCAAGCAGCCCAACTCCTTCGTCTACCGGGTGGTGCCAGTCGACCCGATGGATCTGACCAGGGGCGGCAAGCTCCAGGTGCTGCAGGTGCAAAGCTCCGGTGTGCCCATCACATTCTCGCCGACCGCCAACGACGCCGACATCCTCGGCCAGGCCATCGCCGATCTGCACACCTACGGCAAGACCTTCACCACCACGTGGGTCACCATTCACAACACCGCAACCGACGGGGCCGTCCCGTTCGACGCGAACGCCCTCGCCAAGACCTCCAAGGGCACGGCGTTCAAACGACCGGAGAACGGAGTCTTTGCCCCGGACGGGAAATTCCGGGACTTCTACTTCACCGAAACCGGTGACACCAATGCCTTGACCGAGGCCGGCGCCGAACACGGCGGGTTCGGGGCCATCCTGCATCTCACGCAGAACCCCAGGTCCGACACCGGCACCCTGACCATGCTCTACCGCGGCGACGTCACCCACACCGGGCTGGACAACATCAGCTTCGTCGGTCGCACCCAATTGGTCGCGGTCGAGGACGCGGGTGACCTGCTGCACACCCAACGCAACGCCCTGGACTCCGGGTACCTGTTCGACACCACCGTGAACTACGCCGCCGGTGACCAACCCACCCGGGTACTGGCCCAGGGCCGGGACGCCTCCGCCACCATCGACTCCGCCTGCGGCGCGGCGTGCGGCAACGACGGGGACAACGAGATCACCGGCATCCACACCTCCGATGGCGACCCCGGCAAGAACGGGATCCTCGGCGCCGCCACCCCACGGCCCTTCCAGAACGGATGGCGGATCTTCTACACCCGCCAACACGGCGACAATGTGACCTTCGAAATCATCCCCAACCCGACCAATGTCGGCAATCACGACTGACGGTCCCGATGCTGCGCCTCCCCGTTCCGGTGGGCCGGTCCGTCTGTAGAGGACCTGCCACCCGGGCGGGGAGCATCCGGCGGTGTCAGCTATGAGCTGGCCGCCCGGTACTGGACCTGCGGGCACGGCTCAGCCGGGAGCTGCATCGGGACATCGGTATCTACCCGGAAACCAAGCACCCCACCTACTTCCGGTCGATCGGTCTTTCCCTGGAAACCCCGCTGGTCCGGGCCCTACACCGGGCCGACCTGGACAAGGCCTCCTCACCGGTGTTCATCCAGTCGTTCGAACTGACCAACCTGATGGACCTGCGCACCACGTTCAGGGTGAAAACGAAGCTGGTCTTCCTCACCGGCGCCAGCGGGGCCCCGTTCGACCTGGCCAGCACCGGCGACCCCCGCAGCTACGCCGACCTGACCACCCCGGTCGCCGACGCGCACGCCGCTGGGCTGCTGGTTCACCCCTACACGTTCCGCGCGGAGAACCAGTTCCTGCCCACCGACTACCGCCGCGGCCCCAATCCGGCCGACTACGGGCGCATCCTCGACGAAATCACCGCCTATCTGAGCACCGGCATCGACGGGTTCTTCACCGACCAGGCCGACATCGGAGTCTTCGCCCGCGACACATTCGTCCGTCCCAGCTGAGGGGTCAGAGCCAATTCTTGCGCTTGAAGGCGATAAACAGCCCGGCGGCGATGCCGCTCATGATCACCAAGGATGCAACAAACCCGGAGTTTTCGCCGAATCCGGGGTAGGGGATGTTCTGCCCGAAAAACCCGGTGACGGCCGTCGGCACCGCGACGATGGCCACCCAGGCGGTGATCCGACGCATGTCGTCGTTCTGCTGCACGGTGGTGGTGTTCAGGCTTTCCGCGGCGATCGTCATGTGGGTGCTGGTCCGGGTTTGGAAGAATTCGATGACGCCGTGCAGGAACTCGCGTTGCCCGTCGGCCATGCTGGCGACCTGATGAAACCGGTCGGCGATGTCCGCGACCAGCGGGCGTTCGGTCTCCGGGAGATGTCGGACCAGTTTGGCCATCCGGTCGTAGGTGGCGGCGGAATGCACGGCGATGGTGCGGATCGCCAGCAGCGCGTACCAGGCCTTGAACAACTCGTCGAGAAATGGCTCCGGGTCGGCACCGACCTTTCCGAGCATCAATTGTCGTTCCAGGTCACCGGACTGCTTGGCCAGTCCGGCGACCAGGTCGACCTCCCGGCGGGTCAGCGAAGACACGATCGCGGATGACAATTCGAAGGGGGAATGGGGGTGCAGATGACCGTTCTCGATTCGGCGCAGCACCAACGCGGTATCGAGTTCGGCGATCGCGGGGTCGACGATCTCGTTGAGCGGTCCGTGCACCGTGACCAGGTAATTCGGTCCGAGGAACTGGTCGATTTCGACATAGTGCACATGCCCCTGCGGGCCGGTTTCCGGCGCGTGCAACACGGTGAAGACGTGGTCGTCGTACACGTGCAGCTTGCTGAGGTGGTTGCGCTCGACGCAGTCCCGGATGGCGATGTCGTGGAACCCGAAGGTTTCCGCCAGGGTCAGCGCCGCGTTTGCATCGCAGCGAGGGATGTCCACCCACACCAGGGCTGTCGGATCCAGGAGCAGCACCGGCAGGTCCTCGACGGGAACCGGTTTGGCCCCGAATTCCGACACCAGGTAGACGTCCATTCCGAACTCCCGCCGTGCTCGCGAATGGGGGCCGGTCAGAGGGTCGGAAAGATCCGGTCCGGGTTTTCCCCGGTCTCGTAGACGGTCCTGGCCGGCCCGACGATCAGCGGGTCGGTGTCGCCGATCCGGGTGGTGTCCTTGTCGGCGTAGTCCAGGGTGTGCAGGACGTGCCGCAGCGCGTTGACCCGGGCGCGTTTCTTGTCGTTGCTCTTCACCACGGTCCACGGGGCGTGCTCGGTGTCGGTGTAGGCGAACATCGCCTCCTTGGCGTCGGTGTACGGCGTCCCATTTGTCCAGCGACGCGAGGTCGGTGGGGCTGAGCTTCCACCGCCGGACCGGGTCGATCTGCCGGATCATGAACCGGGTCCGCTGCTCGGCCTGGCCGACGGAGAACCACAGCTTGATCAGCAGGATCCCGCTGCGGGTGAGCATCCGCTCGAACTCCGGGGCCTGCCGCATGAACTCCTCGTACTGCTCGTTGGTGCAGAAGCCCATCACCCGTTCCACGACGGCCCGGTTGTACCAGGACCGGTCGAACAGCACGATCTCCCCGGCCGTCGGCAGCTGCGACACGTAGCGCTGGAAGTACCACTGGCCGGCCTCCCGTTCGGTCGGCTTCTCCAGCGCGACCACGCGGGCGCCGCGCGGGTTGAGGTGCTCGGTGAACCGTTTGATGGTGCCGCCCTTGCCGGCCGCGTCCCGGCCCTCGAAGACGATCACCACCTTCTGCCCGGTTTCCTTCACCCAGGACTGCAGCTTCAGCAGCTCGATCTGCACGGCCCGCTTGGTGATCTCGTAGTCGCGGCGGGTCATCCGCTCCTGGTACGGGTAGCCCTCCATCCAGGTGGTGACCGGTTGGCCGTCCGGCCCGACCAGGATCGGGTCGTCGTGCATGTCGTTGTCGACCTCGAACCCGTCGGTCTCGTCGATCAGGCTCCACCCGGTCAGCACCTGCCGGGTGTCGACGCCGTCCACGGTTGTCATGCCGGTTCTCCTTATCGCGCGGCCGCGTCGGTGAGGCCCGATGGACTGTGGGACAGGCGAATGGGTCAGTGGAACTGCGGGATGATCAGGTACAGCCCGTACAGGACCAGCAGTCCGGAGATCCCGACGCAGACGTAGCCGGCGAGCTTCGCGACGGCGCTGGGCGGGTTCTGCACCAGGGCGCCGCCGGATTCGTGTTCCCCGCCGGAGGTGAGCGCGGTGACGCCGAGGGAGAAGATCCCGACGATCGCGACGGCGGCGATGACGGTGGTGATCGCCACCAGTACCAGTGAGGCCCAGTCGATGTTCATCGTGTCGCTGCCTTTCGTGAGCGTGGTGTGGTGGCTGGTGCGCGCGCCGCGGTTCATACCGTGACCTCGGTCTTCTCCGGGTTGATGGTGACGTCGGCGGAGTCGTTGACGTTGTTGCTGTCCACCGGGGACCGCTTGGAGATCGCGTAGATCGACGGCGGCGCCGGCGATCAGCGCGGCGAACACGATGATCAGCCCGATGGTGCCGGTCAGCGCGACCGCGGCGGCGATCGCCGCCGACCAGGGCGGCGGCGGGCAGGGTGAGCAGCCAGCCGTAGAGGATCTTGCGGGCGGTGCTCCAGCGGACGTGGGCGAGTTTCTTGCCGACCCCGGAGCCGATGATCGAGCCGGAGCAGACCTGGGTGGTGGACAGCCCGAAGCCCATGTGCGAGGACGCGAGGATCGCGGCGGCGGAGGTGGTCTCGGCGGCGAAGCCCTGCGGGGCGTGCACGTCGACGATGCCCTTGCCCATGGTCCGCATGATCCGCCAGCCGCCGGAGTAGGTGCCGAGGCCGATGGCCAACCCGGCGCTGGCGATCACCCAGATCTGCGGGCCGGTGCCGGAGTCCTGGTAGCCGGCGGTGATCAGCACCAGGGTGATCACGCCCATCGTCTTCTGCCCGTCGGAGGTGCCGTGCGCCAGGGCGACCATCGACGCGGACACCGACTGGGCGTGCCGGAACCAGCCGGCCTGGGGTTCCTTGTCGGCCCGTTTGATCATCACGTACAGGATGAAGGTGGCCAGGCCGGCGGCCAGGCCGGCGACCAGCGGGGCCACCACGGCCGGCAGCATGATCTTGGACATGATCACCGAGAAGTTCACCCCGGAGGTGCCGGCGCCGATCAGCACGGCCCCGATCAGGCCGCCGAACAGGGCGTGCGAGGAACTGGACGGTAACCCGAACAGCCAGGTCATCAGGTTCCACAGGATGGCGCCGACCAGTCCGGCGAAGATCATCGTCGGGGTGACCAGCGCGTCGTTGACGATGCCGCCGGAGATGGTCTTCGCGACCTCGGTGGACAGGAACGCGCCGGCCACGTTCAGCACCGCGGCGATCAGCACCGCGACCTTCGGCTTCAGCGCCCCGGTGGCGACCGAGGTGGCCATCGCGTTGGCGCTGAATCGTGGAAGCCGTTGGTGAAGTCGAAGAACAACGCGGTGATGATCACCAACGAAACCAGGAACAGGGTCGTCGACATGGCAGGCCGCTTTCCGTTGCGGGACAGGCAGAACGGTCGGGCCGGGCGTACCCGGATCGATCGCGGCGACGGCGTCGCAGCAGGAAAACTAACCTGATCGGGTGAACGGAGGGTGAACTGGTGTCGAGTAGTCAGATTTTGCCGAAGAAACCCTCCTGCCGACACCCGCTCGGGTGCGGGGACCACGGTTGACGGCACGGGCGACCCCTATTTCGCATCTCCACGCTTCACCCGTCGCGGGTGACGCTCCAGCTCGCACCGAAGTGCAAGATCACCTTTTGACGGCTTTTGACCCGGCTGACCCTGCCGGTCCGGCCCGAGGAGGATGCAATGACCGCACCGAAGAAGAAGACGCGTACCCCGGCAACTGCCCCGACGGCGCGGGCCGGCAGCCTGCCGCTCCCGGGGGCATCGCTACAGGCCCAGTTCATCGCGATGGTCGAGAACTTCGACGACCGATCCCAGGAATGGCGACGGCTGTTCTCCGAAGTGCTGGGCACGTTCTTCCTCGTCCTGGTGGCCGCCGGCGGCGGGATGATGGGGCAGGCGTTCCCGGACACCATCAGCCGCACCGCGGCGGTGACCGCACCCGCGCTGATGGTGTTGGGCGTCATCCTGTTCATGGGCAAGATTTCCGGCGCGCATCTGAACCCGGCGGTCAGCATCGCCTTCGCACTCCGCGGCGACTTCCCCTGGGTGCGGGTACCCGGCTACATCGTGATGCAACTGATCGGCGCCACCCTGGCCGCGTGGTTCCTGCAGGCCGTCATCGGCGTCTCGGCCCAGTACGGGTCCAACTACCCGGCCGCCGGCTACTCCTCGTTCCTGGCCTTCGTGATGGAAACGGTGCTGACCTTCGGTCTGGTCAGCGTCATCCTCGGCACCGCATCCGGCGCGCAGAACGTCGGGATCGTCGGCGCGCTCGGCGTCGGCGGCTACATCGCGCTGGCCGGTCTGTGGGGCAGCCCGATCTCCGGCGCCTCGATGAACCCCGCCAGGACGTTCGGCCCCACCCTGGTCAGCCTCGACTTCGACTCCTACTGGGTCTACGTCGCCGGGCCGATCGCCGGCGCGGTCATCGCCGTCGGCGCGGCGTTCGTGCTCCGCGGCCGCGGCGGCGGACGGTCCGGCTCCGCGGCGGCGCAGGGCGTCCTGTTCACCGAGGTCGCCAACCCTGGCGCCTGACCACTAACGGCCGACGACAGTCCACCCGTCGGCGCCGCGATTCACTGGATGAAACGGCGTAGATTTCTCATCCGCTTCGCAGTATTGGCAGCCGCCACCCGAAGGTGGCAGCATCCGAGGATGCTGTCTCCAGAAGATGAAAACCGAGCGGTCACTGAGGTGGTGCAGCGTCTGGCCGCATCGTTCCCCCACGTACCCCCGGACGTCGTGCAGTTCACCGTGCACACGTCCTACGAGAAATTCGCGGGCAGCCCGATCCGGGACTTCGTCCCCGTCCTGGTCGAACGGATGGCCAGGACCAGCCTGGTCAGCAAGTCGAACGGGCAGTGACGACCGAGTCCCAATGCGTCGGGCGGATCTCACGCCCGTGCGGTCAGGTGTGGACGACGGCCACCGAGCAGTCGGCGTGGATCATCACGGCCTGACTGGTGGATCCCAATAGCAGGCCGGTGAATCCGCCGCGCCCCCGGCTGCCGACCACGATGAGTTGGGTCCGCCGCTCGTCATTCGTGTGCTCATCGGTCGTGGTCGCGTACCTGAGCAGGTTCGGCGCGGGACGACCACGCAGGATGCGCATCTGTACCGGTACGTCGGGGTACTTCTGTTCCCATCCGGCCAATTCGGTCTCCAGCAGCCGATGCTGCGCCTGGTCAATTCCGCTGGCATCGATCTCCAGCGGGTAGCTGCCGAGCCCGCGGCGAAGTGGCTTGTCGTTCCAGGTATGGATCGCGACCAGGGTCGCGCCGCGGAGCGCGGCCTCGTCGTACGCGAAACCGATAGCGGCCTGGGACTGGGAAGATCCATCGACGCCGACCACGACGTCGCCAGGGTCACCGTCAGCGGTGCCGGCGGAATCTGGGCGCGCGATGATGATGCAGCCGTGCCCATGCTCGGCGAGCCGGGCAGAGACCGAGCCGAAGAAGACGCCGGACAGTCGGCCGACGCCATCGGCACCCACGACCGTGGCGAACGCCTTGCGGGACTGGTCCATCAACACCGGCACGGGTGGGCCGTCCTGCTGCACCGTCTCGATGCGCAGCCCGGGATGATCGGCCCGCAGGCGGTCGGTGGTGGTGTGCAGCAGTCGTGCGGCCCGCTCCCGCATCTTGTCGGTGACCGTCGGCGCGAGCAGCGACGGCTCCGGATATCCGCCGACTGCCGGCGCGGCGACCGCATGAATGAGTCGTAGGGTCACCCCACGCCGCTCCGCATCAAAGGCCGCCCAACGGGCGGCCTCGAGGGCCGACTGCGATCCGTCGATGCCGGCGGCGATCACGCCAGTCTCCAACACCCCGCCACCGCCCCTCGTCAGTTGCTGAGTTTGTGCACAACCCAAGAGTGCGGCGGATAAGTGCCCATGAAGGTGGCGACGGGATGAACAGTGGATGCCGATCCGGGTCGGCGGTCGTCATCCGCAGTGCGGATCCTGCCGGTATCCCACAGTTCACTCGATCGACCCGGTCCGGTCGGCCGAGGTTCATCTGCGGGGAGGAACTTTGCCCCGGTCGCTGTGCGGAGCGAAGGAGAAACCTGTGCCGCGCGGCCATTTCGAGGTCGAAATCCGGGAAAGAGGCACGCGTATGACGCACGACCATGGTCACGGCCCGCACGAGCACCCGCATCCCCACGCCCACCAGCACGAGCACGACGAGGGACCGCTGGCTCCGGAGCTCGACGCCTCTATCGACGACGGCGATCTCAGCCCCACCCAGCTGGGCCGCCGCAGCTTCCTGCGGGCGGCCGGCCTGCTGGGCGCCGGCGCGACGGTCAGCGTGCTGTCCGCCGCGAACGCCGGTCAGGCCGCTGCGGCGCCGGTCACCGCCAGCGGGTCGGGGCGGGTTCCGCGGGGCGGCTTCAACTGGCTCGCCGGCGACCACCACATCCACACGCAGTACTCCCCGGACGGCCAGTACCGGGTCATCGACCACGTCCGGCACGCCAACGCCTACGGCCTGGACTGGATGGTCATCACCGACCACGGCAGCGTGCAGCACGCCAAGATCGGCGTCGAGAAGGTCAACCCGGACATCGTCGCCGCCCGCGGGGACATCAAGGACACGCTGATCTTCCAGGGCCTGGAGTGGAACATCCCGGCGGCCGAGCACGGCACCGTCTTCGTGCACCCCGGCACGAACGAGGTGTCCGTCCTCAAGCAGTTCGAGAACAGCTACGACGGGGTGGTCGCGGGCGCCACCGCGAACACCCCGGCCAACGAGGCCCTGGCCATCGACCGGCCTGCACTTCCTGGCCGCCGCCGTGCACAAGCGGGACGTGCAGGACGCGCTGATGCTGGCCAACCACCCGGCACGCAAGGGCATCGACTCCCCGCACGAGATCCGCGGCTGGCGCGACGCCGAACCGTCGCATCGCGATCGGCATGGAGGGCGCGCCCGGCCACCAGGCCGCCGGCATCGCGGTCCCGTTCGGACCGGGCTCCGGGCCGCGGCTTCTACGACAACAGCCCCGACCCGGCGGCCAGCTTCGCCGGCTACCCGCTGGAGAGCTACCGCACCTTCGGCGGCTTCGACTGGATGACCGCGACCGTCGGCGG
Source organism: uncultured Actinomycetota bacterium (assembly GCA_963695045.1). Classification (GTDB taxonomy): domain Bacteria; phylum Actinomycetota; class Actinomycetes; order Mycobacteriales; family Nakamurellaceae; genus Nakamurella. Next base: position 425,703 of record CAVOFW010000005.1, on the reverse strand, counting down.
GCTGTGGGACAGCCTGCTGGCCGAGGGCAAGCCGTGGTGGATCACCGCGAACTCCGACAGCCACCAGATCTGGGCCGACACCTCGCAGCGCGGCCCGGACAGCGACTTCACCACCAACGGCTTCTTCAACGACCCGGTGCACATCACCGCACCGCAACTCGACCCACGGGCGACTTCTGGCCCGGCTTCTACAGCCGCACTCACGTCGGTGCGCAAGGATTCTCCTACGCCGCCGTGATGAACGGGCTGCGCGCCGGCCGGGTCTGGGTCGACCACGGCGCGCTGCTGGACTCGCTCGACGTCCGGCTCCGCGCCGGCGGCGACGAGGTCACCCTCGGCGGCGTGCTGAACGCCAGGCGCGGCACACCGGTCACGCTGAACATCCGGATCCAGGCCGCGCTGCTGCCGAACTGGTCGCAGTTCCTGCCCGCGCTCGCTCATGTCGACGTCATCCGCGGCGCGGTGACCGGCGCCGCCGGCGACCGCGACACCTTCACGGCACCCGGAACCAAGGTCGTGCAGAGCTACGACGTCTCCGGTCAGCACGGCGTCATCTCGCTCAGCTACCCGCTCGGCCCGCTCGACGACGGGTTCTACGTCCGGCTGCGTGGCTCCGACGGCAACCGGCTCGGCCCCGGATTGAACGGCGCCGCGGTCGACCCGGCCGGCCCGGTGATGGACGTCGTCGGCGACGCCGACCCGTGGAACGACCTGTGGTTCTACACCAACCCGATGTGGGTGCTGCCCAGGAGATGACCGTCACCGCTGCGCAGCCGGCGACCAGCGCAATGACGGCGCTGGTCGCCGGGTTGGACCTGCTCACCAGCCGCGAGCGGGACGCCGACCACCAGGCCCGGCAGATCGCCGCCATTTTGGCGGATCGAGGACTGGGCGACATCACGGTCGCCACGCACGGGGCGCAGGTGGGTCACTTGCGGCATGTCGCCCTCACCGTCGGGGCTGTCGGCGACTCGGCCGTCCTGTGGGAGGTGTTAGCGGACAACGCCGCGGCCGCGGAAAGCCTCGGCACCGGAGTGCTGCTGGCCGACCGCTACCGCGGCGAGCCAGAGCTCCGCGACACGCTGACGGCGGCCGTGATCGCGCACGCGAACCGTGCCAGCGGTCGCGCGGTCGTCTTTCCGGGATCGTCGTTGATCACGGGCACGGTCAGCGTCGGCGAAGTGTTGGACCGGTCGGCGATCGACCGGGTCCGGGTCCTCGCAGGCGGGTCGGCCGATGGCGCCGCACAGCTGGTCACCCGGGATTTCCTGCGGCCAAGGTGGACCGGCGGCGAGCTTGTGCTCGACGTCCAACCTGCGGCCGCCGGGACGCTGGTCCCCTTCGAGACTGCAAACCCCACGCCCTGCTGCAGCATGCACAGTGGTTGAGCGCCGCGACTTCGCCGGACTTCCGACGGCCGTTGTTCATCGCGCGACCACCTCGCGGTCGCGGTCCGGCCTCCGGCGGGGCGCAGGGTGGTGGTATGCGGCAGGCGTATCTCCTCGGCCTGGCCGAACTGGACCGCGAAACCGAAGCCATGTGTACGGTCGCCGGCGGCTACCTCCGCGACGCGACCCAGGCACTACTCACCGCGGATCTTGCCCTTGCCGAGCAGGTCATCGGCTCGCAGTCACGGCTGATGCAGCTCCGTGAGACCGCAGAAACCCGAGCCGTGCAATTACTGACGCTGCAGGCCCCGGTTGCCGCGGACCTGCGGAAGGTGGTGACAGCCCTGTGGAATGTCGGCGATCTGTCCCGGATGGGCGTGTTGGCCGGGCACATTGCCAAGACCGCGCGCCGGCGACACCCGACGGCGGTTGTCCCGCAGACCGTCCGGCCCATCATCGAGCGGATGGGCCGGTTTGCGGCGCACGTGGCGGATCAAACTTCAGTGGTGCTGAGCGAACGGGACATCCACCTTGCCCGCAGGTTGGAGGCCCAGGACGCGCAGATGGACGACGAGGAGCGGGCCATCTTCGCCGCAGTACTTGCGCCCACGTGGTCGCACGGGGTCGAGGCCGCTATCGACGTCTCGCTGCTCGCTCGCTTCTATGAACGATTTGCCGATCACGCGGTTTTTGTCACCCGCCGGGTGTCTTTCCTCGTCACCGGCAACCGCCCGGCGGCGCTCCCGGCACGGGTTGGCACTTGGATCAGTCCAATCACCCACGTCTGACCCAGTAGCATCGCTCCGTCGAGGACGGATCACGGCTCTGACGACGTTTTCTCGGACGTTCGCAGGTCGATCGCGGTCGGTGGCGCCCCGTTCACGCGGTGTCACGCCGCCGTCCACCTTCCGTTCACCATCGGCTGGTTCCATCGTGGTGGCAGCGGCGCTTGATGGGGTGCTGGGTCCAAACGGTGGGGGCGTCGGATGATGGGTGATTCTCTATCGATCCCACGCCAGGCGCTCGGTCCGTCGGTGGCGGGTCAGCGCCGATGAATTCTCAACACGGCGACGGAAGTCGCAGCGTCGTTCCCAATAGCGCGTGGCGAGGTGGTCGACTGCGGGCACCCCATCGGCTGCTGGTGCTGCTGGCCTGCGATCCGCCCGAATCCGCACAACTGCAACGGGCTTGGGCCGGTCAGGCCATCGACGTCGAGTCCACCCCGGATCTGGCCACCGCACTGCTGCGCATCGGTCAACTCGGCCCGTCGATGGTCGTCGTCGGTGAGCCCGGTCGGTGTGCTTGAGCCGGTCGAGTTCCTGCGCGTGTTGCGCCGCCTCGACGCCGTCACGCCGGTGATCGTCGGTCTGGGTGAGGATCCGCAGCTGGCGCTCGGACGCGCTTGGCCGCGGGTGCGACAGCCGTTGTGAGACGGCCGTTCTCGCCGGAGGTGGTGCTACGGCTGCTGGACACCAGCGGTCCCGAAGACGGGATCGTTCCAGGTCCGCCCGCTGCCGATCGATCTCGGGTCGGCTGCGGGTGGATGGCGCCGCCACCCGGATCTGGGTGGACGGAATGGAAAGCCTGATCCCGGCGATGGAATTCCTGCTGCTGCGCTATCTCGCCGAACGGCACGGCGAGGTCGTCACCCGTGAGGAACTCGTCACCGCCGGGTGGGGCGAAGGGGCGGTGGTGCCGAGCAACAGCCTGAACGTGCATCTCGCACGGCTGCGGCGACGCTTCTCGCCGGATTCCGGCGAGCACTGGATCCGGCCGATCCGCGGCATCGGCTACCTATTCCTCGTTCCAGCCGGGAGTTGCGCCGAGCATGTCGGTGCGGGTTCATGACGGGCGAAACATCCTGTTCAGATCTCTATCGGTGCTCGTGCACGCCGGGGCCGGGAAGTGGTTCACCCGCCGTTCACCCGCAAGGGGGATTCTGTCCATCCGCGCCCCCTACGGTCGCACATTGTCGGCCAGTGGCCGTCCTGCCCCGCAAACAGGGGATGCACTCGTCAGCAGTCGTGACACTCGATGGAGGAAAAGCGTGAAGATCACGCGAATGAGCGGGCTGATCGCCCTGCTGGCAGTTGGAGCCTTGACGCTCAGTGCCTGCGGGAGTGACAACAACACCACTACCACGTCGTCGGCGGCCGCGCGCGACCTCCGCGGCGGGGTCCGCGGCGTCGTCGGCCAAGTCGGGAGCGAGCGCGGCTGCGTCCTCGGCGGCCGGTGGTGCCGGCGCCACCTTCGAGGGGTCCGGTTTCACCTGCGCGACCGGGAGCCTGCGGTCGTCCGGTTCCACCGCGCAGGGCAAGGTCATGGAGCAGTGGATCTCGGACTTCAACGCCAAGTGCGACGCGAACCTCAACGCCTACGGCGGCGGCGGCTCCGGCAAGGGCATCGCGGACTTCATCGCGCAACCAGGTCGACTTCGCCGGGTCGGACTCGGCGCTGAACGCCGATCAGGCATCGCAGGCGCAGAGCACCCGGTGCGCCAACAACCCGGCGATCAACCTGCCGATGGTGACCGGGCCGATCGCGCTGGCCTACAACCTGTCCGGCGTCGACAAGCTGATCCTGACGCCGGCGGTGCTGGCCGGGATCTTCGACGGCACGATCGCGAACTGGAACGACCCGGCGATCGCCGCGATCAACCCCGGCGTGACGCTGCCGATCGCTGGCCATCCAGTCGGTGCACCGCGCAGAGGACTCCGGCACCACGGACAACTTCACCAAGTACCTGGCCGCCGCGCTCCGGCGGCACGTGGACCGTCGCCCCCGGCAAGTCCTGGACCGCTCCGGGCGGCGTCGCCGCGCAGGGCAGTGACGGGGTGTCCAAGCAGATCAAGAGCACCGACGGCTCCATCGGCTACGTCGAGTGGGGCTTCGCGCAGGACGACGGACTGTCCGTCGCGCAGATCGACAACGGCGGCGGCGCGGTCGAGCTGACCGTCGGAATCGGCCGGCAAGGCGGTCGCCGCCGCGACCGTCACCGGCACCGGCAAGGACCTGGCGCTGAAGCTCGACTACGCGACCAAGACGCCGGGTGCCTACCCGGTCATCCTGGTCACCTACGAGATCGTCTGCTCGGCCGGCAACGCCGCCGACATCGGCCCGCTGCTCAAGTCGTTCCTCGGCTACACCTCGACCGACGGTCAGGCCACCCTGGACGAGCTGGGTGCGGCACCGCTGCCGGCGGAGATCCAGACCAAGGTCATCGCCTCGGTGCAGACCATCAGTTGATGCCCGCCTCGATCCGGTCGGGCGCCCCGACCGGATCGAGGCACCGCACGACCGTACAAGCCGCAGCCAGTACCCCGGACATCTGCAGATCTGGACGACACATGGCCAACATCACTGAACACGACCCGACCACGAGACGAGCGCTTCGAGGTTGCCGCGCTGGGCGTGCCCGGAGCGATGCCGATCGGAGACGTGGAGCCCGACGCCGAAGACGTCCGCTCGCCGGTGGGCTCACCCCGGACGGCCGGAAGGCCGAGGGTGGGATCTCCGGCAGTTCGGTCCGGATGGGGGACCGGGTCTTCAAGGCCCTGGCCGCCGGCTCCGGCGGGCTGCTGCTGGTGATCATGGCCGCGATCGCGATCTTCCTGATCTGGAAGGCGATCCCGGCGTTCACCGAGAACACCGGCAACATCTTCACCACCCAGACCTGGAACCCGCAGGGCAACCCGCCGGTATTCGGGATGGCGGCGGTGTTCTTCGGCACCGTCATTTCCTCGGTCATCGCGATGATCGATCGGGCGTGCCGATCGCCGTCGGTGTCGCGATGTTCATCTCGCACTACGCCACCCGCCGGGCCTCGACCGTGCTGGGCGGGCTGATCGACCTGCTGGCCGCGGTGCCGTCGCTGGTGTTCGGCATGTGGGGCCTGTACTTCCTGATCCCGAACACCCAGGGCTTCCAGATGTGGTTGTCCACGTATCTGGGCTGGATCCCGCTGTTCAAGAACCAGACCGCCACCACGGCCGGCCAGTACGGCAAGGACCTGCTGATCGCCGGGATCATCCTGGCGATCATGATCATCCCGATCGTCTCGGCGGTGACCCGCGAGGTGTTCCTGCAGGTGCCGAGGGAGACCATCGACGCCGCCTGGGCGCTGGGCGCGACCAAGTGGGAGATGATCCGGACCGCCGTGCTGCCGTTCGGCCGGGCCGGGATCATCTCCGCGTCGATGCTGGGCCTGGGCCGGGCGCTCGGCGAGACCATCGCGGTGGCGTTGGTGCTCAACTCGGGTTACACGATCAACTGGCATCTCACCGAACCGGGCGGTGACACCTTCGCGTCGACCATCGCGCTGAAGTTCGGCGAGGCGGGCGGGTCGCCGGTGGCCATCGCGGCGCTGATCGCGGCGGGCCTGTTCCTGTTCGTGATCACCCTGGTGGTCAACACCGCGGCGCGGATCGTCATCGCCCGCAAGAAGGAGTTCACGGCATGAGCGAGCACGCGGGTTCACAGACCCCAACGATCAAGGCGCCGGTACCCGCGGGCGGCCGATCGCAAGCGACAACGCGGTGTCTAGCCTGATCGGTGCCCGGCTGCCGCGCTGGGCGCCCTACGCGGCGGGCGTGGCGGCCGTCGCGGTCGCGCTGGGCTTGCGCTGGTTGTTGTCCTGGACCGGCTGGGGCACCTCGTTCTGGATGGCCGCGCTGCTGTTCGTCGTCGGGTTCACCGCGTGGTCGTTCACGGTCGAGGGCCGCCGGCGGGCGAAGGACCGGTTCGCGTCCACCCTGATCTACGCCTCGTTCGTCGCCGCCGTGGTGCCGCTGGTGCTGATCCTGTTCTACATCGGGGTCAAGGGTTTCAGCGTGTTCAGTGCGGACTTCTTCCTCAAGTCGATGAACGGGGTGACCAGCCGGCAGGAGGGTGGCGGGCTGTACCACGCGCTGATCGGCACCCTGGAACTGGTCGCCATCGCGTCGGTCATCGCCCTGCCGATCGGCATCTTCACCGCGATCTACCTGGTCGAGTACGGCCGCGGCAAGTTCGCCAGGGCCGTCACCTTCTTCGTCGACGTGATGACCGGTGTGCCGTCGATCGTGGCCGGCCTGTTCGTCTACACCTTCCTGCTGCTCGGCTTCGGGCTGCGCCCGTTCGGCATCGCCGGCGCGCTCGCGTTGGCCATCCTGATGATCCCGGTCGCGGTGCGGTCCTCCGAGGAGATGCTCAAGCTGGTGCCCCGCGACCTGCGGGAGGCGTCCTACGCGCTCGGTGTGCCCAAGTGGCGGACCATCCTGAAGGTGGTGCTGCCCACCGCGATGTCGGGGCTGATCACGTCGTCGCTGCTGGCGATCGCCCGGATCACCGGGGAGACCGCGCCGCTGATCCTGCTGGTCGGGCTACACCGCGCGGATCAACTACGACCCGTTCTCCGGCGACATGGCCACCCTGCCGATGATGGTCTGGGACCAGCTCGGCAAGCGGGCCGGTACCACCTCCAACGACCTCACCGAGGCCAGGGCCTGGGGCGCCGCGCTGACCCTGGTGCTGCTGGTGCTGATCCTCAACGTCGGCGCCCGGCTGCTGGCGAAGCTGTTCCAGCCCAAGGCCCGGTGACCCTCCGGTGACCACATGTCCGAGCCGAGCACGTTCCGAAGCGAAAGAGCAAACCTGAGATGGCCAAGCGCATCGACGTCGAGGACGTCAACGTCTACTACAGCGACTTCCTGGCGGTGGAGGGCGCGTCGATCAACATCGCGCCGCTGTCGGTGACGGCGTTCATCGGGCCGTCCGGCTGCGGAAAGTCGACGTTCCTGCGGATCCTGAACCGGATGCACGAGGTGATCCCGGGCGGCCGGGTGAGCGGGTCGGTGCTGCTGGACGGGGAGGACCTCTACGGTCCGGGAGTCGACCCGGTGAACGTGCGCCGCACCGTCGGCATGGTGTTCCAGAAGGCGAACCCGTTCCCGACCATGTCGATCTACGACAACGTGATCGCCGGGTACAAGATCGCCGGCACCAGGAAGTCCAAGAGCGAGATGGACGACATCGTCGAGCGGTCGCTGCGCGGCGCCAACCTCTGGGAAGAGGTCAAGCAGCGGCTGGCCCGGCCCGGCGCCGGCCTGTCCGGCGGGCAGCAGCAGCGGCTCTGCATCGCCCGGGCGATCGCCGTCGAACCGTCGGTGCTGCTGATGGACGAGCCGTGCTCGGCGCTGGACCCGATCTCCACGCTGGCCATCGAGGACCTGATCAGCGAGCTGAAGGGCAGCTACACCATCGTCATCGTCACGCACAACATGCAGCAGGCCGCCCGGGTGTCGGACCGGACCGCGTTCTTCAACCTGGCCGGCGTCGGCCAGCCCGGCAAGCTGGTCGAGTACGACGACACCAGCAAGATCTTCTCCAACCCCAACGAGAAGGCCACCGAGGACTACATCTCCGGCCGGTTCGGCTGACCTATAGGGAAGCCGAGGCAGTGGCCAGCAGACTACGAAACGGGTTTGACCGCACGGACGATCGCCCCGTGCATTCCGGGGGCGGCCTGGTGGGTGAACACCACCTCCGGATCGGTGAACCCTGCCGCGATGAGGCCGTCGAGGTATTCGGTCCGGGACAGCGCACCGGCGATGCAGCCCACATAGGACCCTCGCTCGGCCCGGTCCGCAGGGGAAAGGTCGTCCTCGGCCACAACATCTGAGATACCCAGCCGGCCGCCCGGGGTCAGCACCCGGAACATCTCAACGAGCACCGCGGCCTTGTCGGTGGACAGGTTGATCACGCAGTTGGAGATCACCACATCGATCGAGGAATCGGGCAGCGGGACGTCCTCGATCTGGCCCTTGATGAACTCGACGTTGCTCGCACCCGCCCTCGCCGCGTTGGCCCTGGCCAGGGTCAGCATCTCGTCGGTCATGTCCAGGCCGTAGGCGAACCCGGACGGGCCGACCCGGCGGGCGGAGAGCAGCACGTCGATCCCGCCGCCGGAGCCGAGATCCAGCACCCGTTCGCCTTCCCGGAGGTCCGCAACCGCGAGGGGGTTGCCGCAACCAAGAGAGGCCAGCACCGCTTCCTCGGGCAACCCGTCGGTCTCCCCGGGGGTGTAGAGCGCCGCGCCGAAGATGTCACCCTCGTCGGTGTCGCTGATGGCCGATAGCGCATCGGATGGGCCGCAGCAGGACGTCTGCGGCCCATCCGACGGTCCGCAGCACTTCGCCGCGGACCCGGATGCCACCGACAGTGCCGCCGCCGCGTAGCGGTCCCGGACGTGCGCGCGGATCTCTTGATCTGACGTGGTCATGTGGCCGTGCTCCTTCACATAGATGAACATCAATGTCTCGCTCATCGTGAACCAGACATCGACGCCTGTCAATACGTCGGGCATACTGGCTTTCATGAGTCCTGCAGCGCTACCTCTTCTCGACGTCGCCTGCTGCGTTCCGCTGGTCCGTCAGCCGCTGACCGCCGAGGCGGCAACGGATCTCGCTCGGACGCTGAAGGCCATCGCCGACCCGGCCCGGCTGCGGCTGCTGTCGATGATCGCCGCTCACGAAGGCGGCGAGGCCTGCGTGTGCGACCTCACCGAACCTCTCGGGCTGACCCAGCCCACCGTCTCGCATCACCTGAAGGTGCTTGTCGACGCCGGTCTGCTGACCCGCGACAAGCGTGGGGTCTGGGCGTATTTCACCCTCGTCCCCGGTGCGTTGGACTCGCTGGCCGACGTGCTCAGCACCCAAGGCGCTGGAGTCGGCTAGCTGATCAAACCGTGCGGTGTTCGCACCGGCTCAGGCTCACCCTGGGGTTGGTTGCTCTGACCTTCATGTGTTCACCCGGTCGCCCGAAGATGCTGAGAATTTCGGCCGATGCCTCACCGGTGCTGCCGAACCAGTGCGGCACCGTGGTGTCGAAGGCTGCGACCTCGCCTGGTCCGAGCACCAGGTCCTGATCGCCGAGGATGAAACGCATCTGCCCGGACAGGACGTAGATCCATTCGTCGCCGTCGTGAGCTCGCGGTTCCGGGGTGGCGTTGCTGATCGGGATGATGATCTTCCAGGCCTGCACCCCTTCCGGTTGCCGGGTCAACGGGATCACCGTCCTGCCCTTGACCCGACCGGGTTTGAGCCGCAGTCGCGGGTCGCCTTGTTCGGGGGCTCCGACGAGGTCATCCAACGGCACCCGATAGACGTGCGAGAGCGCGAGCAGCAGTTCCAGGGTGGGTCGCCGTTGACCGGTTTCGAGCCGCGACAGGGTGCTCTTCGAAATCCCGGTCGACGCGGAGACTCCGGTCAGGGTCATCCCGCGTTGGGTGCGGAGTCCCTTCAACCGGGGCCCGACCTGCTCGAGCGCGGCGGAAATTCTGGCCGCCGAAATGTCGTCCACGAGGCTCATCTGACTCGGTCTTCCCGGAAACGGCAACGTTGATAGGAGATCCGGCCGCACGTCGCCAGCCTTGACGACATGAATAACTACGACGTAGCAATCATCGGCGGTGGCGCCGCCGGCCTTTCCGCAGCCCTGGTGCTGTCCCGCGCCCGCCGCAAGGTCCTCGTGCGCGCTGCTGTGTCGCGGTAGGGTCGGCGGCTGTCCGGGGTGGAGCCGACGCAACAGGAGCGATGGGGGAGCGGCGCCATGCGACTACTGCAGGACGGGGATCGGGTCGTCGTGTTGGCCCGCTCGCTTCAGGATGGCGCCGACGGAAACGTCTACATCGAACCGTGGGGCCCGGCGGAGCTACCGGCGCATCGCGTCGCCGAGCACGACGTCGGGCCGTTCGCGGTCCCGGTGCAAGGGTGGCCGCCCGGGCCGGTCGTCGTGGACGACGTTGTTGCCGAGGGCGACACCGTTCCTGGCCAGGTGTGGCGGATCGAGGGGACGTGGCGGTCCGGGACCGTCGAGTTCGGCAGCAGAACCCTGACCGAACACCCGCGGGCCAAGCACTACCGCCGGGGTCCGAGTCCGACGGCCGGACGCCCGAACACCTGGACCTCGCCGCTGGACAGCACCCAGCAGGCACGCTCTGAGCAGAAGCGCGCCGAGGGCCTGGTGGTGACCAGTTACCCGAGCAAGAACCCGGACGGCCACGTGGTCTACTCGATCTTCACCTCCGACCCGACGGCGGTTCGGGACGCGCTGGACCTGCGGCCCGATCAGCACGTGTCGGTCGAACCCTCGCCGTGGACAGCCGCCACCGTCGAGGCCACCCGCGCCGCGATTTCCGGTCGCACCGAGGAGTGGCATGTCTTCGCGAGCGGGCAACGAAAGGGCACCGCCAACCTGCCGTTGGTCTTCACCATGTCCGTTGCGTGGTTGGAACCCGAATTGCTGGAGCTGTACGAGGCGACCCCACCGGGGCTGCTCGAGCTGGATGTGTGGCTCCAGCCCGCCGATCCGCAGTAGCCGACCGCGTTGTGCTCAGCCGCCCTCAGCGCCACAACGGTTCTGGTGATCGCTCGGCACGGCAACGGCGATCCCTCGGCGCCCGGCGTCCTAGCTCTCAACACCCAGCTGCAGTGCGGTGACGGCCAGCTCGCCGAGCTGCCCGGCCAGCTCCCGGTCGGTGAGCGGGGACTCGAAGGTGCCGACCGCGTTGAGCATGCCGAAGGCGCCGTGCACGGCGGTCCGCACCCGCTCCCGGTCCCACTCCGGATGCACCCTGGCCAGCAGGGCGCGCCACAGCCCGATCAGCGCGCGCTGCCGTTCGTCCAGCAGGGCGCGATCCTCCGCGGGCAGGCTGTGCACCTCACGGATGAAGACCGCCATCAGCCCCCGGCGACCGGACACCGCGGCGGCGTAGCCGGTCACCAGGTGGCGCAACCGGGTGGCCGGGTCCTCGTCGGTTGCGGCGTGCACCTCGCCGATCACCTCGGGATCGACCATCACGGCGTCGATCACCCTGTCGAACACCGCGGTCAGCACCGACGCCTTGGCGCCGAAGTGGCGGTAGATCGCCGGTCCGGTCACCCCGGCCGCGGCGCCGATGTCGTCCATCCCGACGGCCGCGTAGCCGCGCTCGGCGAACAGCTGCGCGGCGGCCGTGAGGATCGCCTCCCGCCGGGCCGCGCCGCGGGGTGATGGCGCCGAACCCATCCGCGGCACCGCGACGGGTGGCGGCAGCGGCGGCGTGCCGATGGCGACCGTGCCGCCGCTGCGCCAGTACTCGCCGGCGGCCCGGTCCATCAGGCCGAAGTCGATCAACCCGCGGCGCAGCGTCACGTAGTCGTCGTACAGGCTCATCAGCTGACGGTTGACCTCGAGCTCGGTGTACCGGACCCCGGGGATGAACCGTTGGGCGATCAGGTCGTACACGGCGAGCTGCCGGGACTGCTTGGCGGGCAACGTCTTCAACCGCCCGTCGGCGTCGAAGAAGCGGCGCAGCACCGCGTCGGCGTTCGCCGCGGCGGCCCGCTGCAGGTCGTCGTTCACGTTCTCACCGGGTCAGTCGATCTTGGCGCCAGCGTCGACCCTGGGCCGCGGGACTCGCCATCTGCGGATCAGGCAGGCCCGGTTGAAGGCGTAGAAGCCGAGCGATGACCCCTTGCTCGACAGGCCCGAGTTGTCGCCGTTCGGGAACTTCGCCTGCACCTTCTTGGAGATCTGCCGGGCGAAGATGACCGAGTCGAGGATGGCGGCGACGATCGCGACCAGCAGCACCAGCGGCCCGTAGGCCTGCACCACCGGGAACGGGATCAGCAGGATGATGAAGGAGAGCAGCGCGATCGGCAGCAGGATCCCGGCGACGTTGCGGCGGGTGTCCACCAGGTCCCGGACGTAGGCCCGGACCTTCCCCCGGTCGCGCGGCAGGATGTACCGCTCGTCCCCGCTCATCATCTTCTCGCGGTTGGTCCGCGCCATCGCGCGCTTCTCGTCCTTGGTCAGCGACTTGCCGGCGACCTTGGAACGCTTGATCGCTTCCCGCTGGGTCTTCGGCGGCGGCGCGACCGGGCCGCGCTTGCCCTCCGCCTCGCGCCGTTTGGGGGTCGGGCGGCCCTTCCCGACGGTCGGGCTCTCCTCGATGGGCGGGGCGACGCTCGCGCCGGATTGCTCAGTACCGTCGTCGGCGGGTTTGCGTCGCAGGAAACTCACAGCGTCAGCCTAGAGGACTTCGCGGCCTTCCCATCCGGTTGATGACCCGATCGGGACGGGAATAGTGCTCGCGATCGAAGGGTTGTTCATCACGTCGGGGCGTCGGCTCTCCCGTTCGCGGGGTCCGGCGTGGCATCATCGAGGTGTTGCGCCCTGATCAGCACGATTCAGTACGCGCAGCGCCGACTGACCGACCAAGCGTCAACTCATACGCGGCCCGGCGATCGACCGGCCGCTCGCGACATAGGGGAGTGACAGATGACCGTTGCTGACACCGCAAGCGTCACCGACGTCGAGGTCCAGGCGCCCGCGCACGGTGTGACGCTGTCCGAATCGGCGGCAGCCAAGGCCAAGGGTCTGCTCGAGCGGGACGGCAGCAGCGACATGGTGCTGCGCATCGCCGTGCAGCCGGGCGGCTGCTCGGGTCTGCGCTACGAACTGTTCTTCGACGACCGCACCCTCGACGGCGACGCGCTGGTGGTGTTCGACGGCATCGGGCTGGCCGTCGACCGGATGTCCAAGCCGTACCTGGACGGGGCCGTCATCGACTTCGTCGACACCATCGAGAAGCAGGGCTTCACCATCGACAACCCCAACGCGCAGAACTCGTGCGCGTGCGGCGACTCGTTCCACTGACGCTCGACTCGCAAGAAACCCCCGGTGCACGCACCGGGGGTTTCTGTGCTGTCCGGGGCGGCCCGCCGGGTAGGGTCGAACCCGGCCCGGACACCCACGGTCAGCACCGCACACCGTCCTGTCCCCTTGGCGACTTTGCCTCTTGAGGAGCTCAGCATGCCGATCGCCGTCTCCGGATCAATCGCGACCGACCACCTGATGCATTTCCCGGGCAAGTTCGCCGACTCGCTGCTTCCCGACCAGCTGCACCGGGTGTCGCTGTCGTTCCTGGTGGACGACCTGGTGGTGCGCCGCGGCGGGGTCGCGCCGAACATCTGCTTCGGGATGGCCAAGCTCGGCCTGAAGCCGATCCTGGTCGGCGCGGCGGGCGCCGACTTCGGCGACTACGAGAGCTGGCTGACCCGCAACGGCGTCGACTGCACCAAGGTGCATCTGTGCTCCGACGTGCAGACCGCCCGCTTCGTCTGCACCACCGACGACGAGATGAACCAGATCGCGTCCTTCTACGCCGGCGCGATGGCCAGGGCCAGGGAGATCGAGCTCGAGCCGATCGCCCGCGCGTACGGCGGCCTCGACCTGGTGGTGATCGCCGCGGACGACCCGGAGGGCATGGTCCGGCACTCGGAGGAATGCCGGGAGCGTGGGTACAAGTTCGCGGCCGACCCGTCGCAGCAACTCGCCCGGATGGACGGCCCGGACGTCGCCTCGCTGGTCACCGGCGCGAGCGTGCTGTTCACCAACGACTACGAGCTCGGCCTGCTGCAGTCGAAGACCGGCTGGACCGAGGAGAAGATCCTGGCCACCGTCGGCTACCGGGTGACCACGCTCGGCTCCAAGGGTGTGGAGATCGTCGCCGGCGACGGCAGCCGGCTCGACGGTCGGCGCGCTGCCGGAGAAGTCGAAGACCGACCCGACCGGCGTCGGTGACGCGTTCCGGGCCGGGTTCCTGTCCGGTCAGGCGCTCGGCCTGGACCTGGAGCGTTCGTCCCAGCTCGGGTTCGCTGATGGCCACCCTGACGCTGGAGACCGTCGGCACCCAGGAGTACCAGCTGGACCACGACGTCGCGCGGGTCAGGCTCGCCGACGCCTACGGCGAGGACGCCGCCGCGGACATCGCGCACGCCCTGCGCTGGTAGCAGTCGACGACCGGTCAGAGCCGGACGGGGTACACCGGCTCCGGGATGGTCGGGGTGATGGCGCCGGTCACGAAGATCTCGTGCCAGAGCTGGAAGACCAGGATGGTCCAGATCCGCCGGGAATGATCGGCCTCGCCGGCCCGGTGCGCGTCCAGCAGGGCCAGCACCGCCGCCGGGTCCAGGTACTCCTCGGTGTGCGCGGACGTGATGATCGACCGCGCCCACTCGTAGGACCCCTCGGCCAGGAAATGCCGGATCGGCACCGGGAAGCCGAGCTTGCGCCGGTGCAGCACGTGCGGCGGCACGATCAGCTCCATCGCCCGGCGCAGCGCCAGCTTGGTGGTCTGCTTGGTGACCTTCTGGTCCGCGGGAATGGTCCTGGCGACCTCGAACACCTCGGTGTCCAGGAACGGCACCCGCAGCTCCAGCGAGTTCGCCATCGTCATCTTGTCGGCCTTGACCAGGATGTCGCCGCGCATCCAGGTGAACAGGTCGACGTGCTGCATGCGGGCGATCGGGTCGGTCTCGTGCGTCTGCGCGTAGATCGGGTCGGTGATGTCCCGGAACGAGCGGGCCGGGTCGTAGGTGCGCAGCAGCCCGGCCAGCTGCTCCTCGCGGAAGATCCGGGCGTTGCCGTAGTACCGGTCCTCCAGGTCCAGCGAGCCGCGGCGCAGCATGTCCTGCCCGCGGAACCCCTGCGGCAGCGCGCGTCCCACCGCGGCCAGGCCCTTGCGCATGCCGTCCGGCAGCCCGGTGATGCTGCGCAGGCTGGACGGCTCCCGGTAGATGTTGTAGCCACCGAACAGCTCGTCGGCGCCCTCGCCGGACAGCACCACCTTGACGTGCTTGCGGGCCTCGTTGGCCACGAAGTACAGCGGCACCAGGGCCGGGTCGGCGACCGGGTCGTCCAGGTACCAGATGATCAGCGGCAGGGTCTCGGTGAGCTCCTGCTCGGACACCGTCCTGATCACGTGCCGGACCCCGATCGCGGCGGCGGACTCGGCGGCGACGTCGACCTCGGAAAAGCCCTCCCGCTCGAAGCCGGTGGTGAACGTCATCAGGTCGGGGTTGTAGCGCTTGGCCAGCGCCGCGATGGCGGTGGAGTCGATGCCGCCGGACAGGAACGCGCCGACCGTCACGTCGGCCCGCATGTGCTTGGCCACCGAATCGTCCATCACGGCCGCGATCCGCTGGTACAGCGCCGAGCGTTCGGCGTCGGAGATGGCCGGCCGGCTGGCGAACACCGGATGGAAGTAGCGCTTGGTCTTGATCGGCCGCCCGGGCCGCACCGTGACGTGCGTGCCGGACTCGATCTTCCGGATCGCCGGGTCCATGGTGGCCGGTTCCGGCACGTACTGCAGCACCAGATAGTGCTGCAGCGCAGGCACATTCACGCTGGCCTGGCCGGTCAGCTCGCGCAGCCCCTTCGCCTCGGAGGAGAACGCCACTCCGTCCGGGGTCTGCGCCACGAACAACGGCTTGATGCCGAACGGGTCCCGCGCGCCGAACAGCACCCGGTCCTGCGTGTCCCAGATCAGGAACGCGAACATCCCGCGGAGCCGGGCGACCGCGTCGGGCCCCCAGTGGTGGTAACGCGGCGACGATGGCCTCGCCGTCGCCCTCGGTGTGGAACTGGGCGCCGTGCTCTTCGGCCGAGTTCCTCGCGCAGCTCCAGATAGTTGTAGATCTCGCCGTTGAACACCAGCGCGTACCGCTCCGGCGATTCCGGGCGGCCCCCAGCGCAGCGGCTGGTGCGAGTGCTCGATGTCGATGATCGACAGCCGGTTGAAGCCGAAGACGACGTCGTCGTCGTGCCAGGTCCCGGCCTCGTCCGGCCCGCGGTGCCGCGCGCACTGCATGCCGGCGGCGATCGCGTCCACCCGTCCCTGCGCCTGCCCCGTTCCGGACACGAAGCCCATCAGTCCGCACACCAGCAGTGCCTCCGTCGATTTCGGGTTCGGGAACGATCTGCCACTGTCGCTGGCCAGAAAAGACGATGCCAGTATCGCCGGTGCCGCCCGGCGAACCGTTCATTAGGCCCAGCATTTCGCGGGACCCGTCGGCGTGTTCGGACGATGATCGACGTTCTGTAGAACTCGCGGGGTCCCCGGCCGGGTGGATCGGAACCCGGGGAGGTAATCTCCACGTGTCGGGACGGGTGGAGCCCTCATCCGCGCATGACCCGACGCGTCACAAGATCTGTTCAGGGCGAGAGGAAGGGCGCACGTGACACGGTCTCGCGCGGTACGGCGGATCCTCATCGCCGGATTGCTCGGCCTGTTTTCGGTGCTGGTCAGCGGCTGCTCATGGTCGGATCTGCCCCGCTACGGCTGGCCCGTCGGCATCACCCCGCAAGCGGAGCGGATGCAGTACTTCTGGTCGGCCGCCTTCACCTTCGCGCTGTTCATCGGCGCCATCGTGTGGGGTCTGATGTTCTGGGCGTTCATCGTGTACCGCAAACGCAAGAACGGCCCGACCTACCCGAAGCAGACCAAAGAGAACCTCCCGCTCGAGCTCGTCTACACGATCGTGCCGTTCATCATGGTCGGCGTGCTGTTCTTCTTCACCGTCACCACCGAGAATTTCGTCCTGGACAACAAGCCCAACCCGGACGTGACGATCGACGTCACCGCGTTCAAGTGGAACTGGGACTTCGGCTACCCGGGCACGACCGTCCCGGGTACGGCGGCGAGGTGCACACCATCGGCAACAGCGAAGAGGTGCCGATCCTGGTGCTGCCGGTGAACAAGCTGGTCCAGTACCAGCTCCGCAGCAAGGACGTCATCCACTCGTTCTGGACGATCGACTTCCTGTTCAAGCGGGACGTCTTCCCGTACCCGGAGCAGAACCAGACGCAGAACATCTTCCAGAACACCATCGACACCACCGGCGCCTTCGTCGGCCGCTGCGCGGAACTCTGCGGCACGTATCACAGCGCGATGAACTTCGAGGTGCGGGCCGTTCCGCAGGACGTCTACGACTCCTACCTGAAGCTGCGACAGACGATCGATCCGGTGACGGGTCAGGCGTACTCGTCGGCGGACGCGCTGCGCAAGGTCGGCAAGGACATCCCGTCCTGCGGCGAGTTGTGCGCACCACTGGCGACGACGACCTACCCGCTGAACACGGACCGGACCGCGAAGTCCGCGACCGAACCGCCGACCGGGGGTAACTGATGGCGTCGCACTCCCCGCAGTCACGCAGGAGAACGAAGAAGGCCAAGAACGGTCTGCACATCGAGACCTAGATGTTCCTTGGGCTCACCGGCTTCTTCGCGATCGCGGCCATCATCTACGCGTTCCTGGCGCCCACCGAGCCGGTCGGGATCGTCGGGCTGTCGCTGACCACCGGTCTGACGCTGATCATCGGCACCTTCCTGCTGTTCGTCTCCCGGCGGCTCGAGGAGCCCCGCCCGGAGGACAACGACGACGCCGAGGTGTCCGACGGCGCCGGCGATATCGGGTTCTTCTCGCCCGGTTCGTACTTTCCGTTCTTCCTGGCCGCCTGCGTTGCGCTGGTCGCCGTCGCGACCGCGTATCTGCTGGTCTGGCTGATGGTGATCGGCGTCGGCTTCCTGCTGTTCGTCGTCTGCGGGTTCGTCTACGAGTACCACCGGCGGCCGGCGCACCACTGAGCCGTCAGTAGTGGGCCGATCAGTATTGAGCACTGCCGAACTTGAAGTACCCGTGGAAGCAGATGTCCGCCTTCGGTAACCCGGCGCGGACCAGGATTCGTCGCACGGTTTTCACCATCGACTGCTCGCCGGCAACCCACGCGACCACCCGATCATGGGACGGGCGCCAGTCGCGCACCGCATCGGCCAGCAGCAGCCCAGGTTGGGCGTGCGGGTCATGACGGCTCAGGTAGCGCACCGTGGTAGTCGCGAGCGACGGCAGGTCCCGCCGGTCCGCGGGTGCCGGCACCTCGAGCAGCGCGGTCGCGGTGACCGGCCGCGGTAGCGCGAGCAGCACGCCGGCCGCGGCCGGCAGCGCGGTCTCGTCGCCGACGATCAGGTACTCGTCGGCGTCCGTCCGCACCTCGTGCAGCACGCCCTGTTCGATGACGCCCACCGCATCGCCGGTGGTCGCCCGGTTCACCCACCTGGTCGCCGGCCCGGCATCGCCGTGCCGGACGAAATCGATGTCCATCTCCGCGGGCACCGGCCGCAGATCCGCCACCGTGTAGTTGCGCAGGATCGGTCGCTCGGCCGCCGGCATCGCCAGCATGTCCGGCCACCAGCGGTCGGTGAGCGGCAGTCGCGGCTCGGGCTGGCCCTGCGTCGGCAGCAGCAGTCGGAGGTACTGATCGCTGCCCAGGTAGGACAGTTCGGCGAACGCGGGGGAGTGCAGCGTCACCCGGGTCAGGTGCGGGCTGAGCTCGTTCACCCGACGCACGTGGGCCATCACCGCTCGGATGCGGGTGCTCGTCGACTGCGTCATCTGCGGCTCCGATGTTCTCGAACGGGATGTTCGACTGGCATTTAGGGCAGGCTACAGTAACTAAACCTAGGCTGACCTAACCGTGGAGTTTTCCTGATGACCGTCGCAAGGAGAGTCGTATGACGGCGCCGACCGCGCCGGCGGGCCCGCGGGTGGGCGGCCACTCGGACGTGCCGCGCTGGGTAGCGACCACCGGCCGCAAAAAGGTGATCGGGCTGCTGCTGGCGCTGGTCGCGCTCGGGGTGATCGCGCTGTTCTCGATCGCGGTGGGCAGCCGGTACATCCCGCCGGGCGAGGTGCTGCAGGTCCTGCTGCACCCCGACGACTCGCAGGCGTCGACCATCGTGCACAGCCTGCGGGTGCCCAGAACCGCGTTGGGCATCGCGGTCGGGATGGCGCTGGGCGTCGCCGGCGCCGTCATGCAGGCCCTGACCCGCAATCCGTTGGCCGACCCGGGATTGCTCGGGGTGAACGCCGGGGCCGCGGTGGCCGTCGTCATCGGCATCGGCACGTTCGGGATCGGCAGCGCGCTGGGCTACCTGCCGTTCGCCTTCGCCGGGGCCGCGATCGCCTCGGTCGTGGTCTACCTGCTGGGGTCCGCGGGGCGCAGCGGCGCCACGCCCGGTCCGACTGGCGCTGGCCGGGGTCGCCGTCACGGCCGCGCTGACCGCCGTCATCGACGGGCTGACGTTGCTCGACCCGGCCACCTTCGACCGGTACCGATTCTGGGCCGTCGGATCGCTGAACGGCCGCGGCCTTGACGTGTTCTGGCCGGTGCTGCCGTTCATCGTGGTCGGCCTGGTGCTCGCGTTGTCGATCGGCCACTCGCTGAATGCGCTGGCCATGGGCGATGACGTCGGGCGGGCGCTGGGCGCCAGCGTCACCCGCACTCGGGTGCTGTCCGGCGTGGTGATCATGCTGCTGGCCGGGGCGGCCACCGCGGCGGTCGGCCCGATCGCCTTCATCGGGCTGGCGGTGCCGCACGCCGCGCGGGCGATCACCGGCCCGGACAACCGCTGGCTGCTCGCCTACACCGCGGTGCTCGCGCCGATCCTGCTGGTCGGCGCGGACATCATCGGCCGGGTGGTGGTCCGGCCGGCCGAGCTCAGCGTCGGCATCGTCACCGCGATCATCGGCGCCCCGGTGTTCATCGCGCTGGTCCGCCGCCGCCGGGTGGCCCAGCTGTGACCGCGCTCGACACGGGTCGCCCTGCCGTTCCGCTGGCAGCGCTGCGGGTGGGCCCGGTGAGCCTGCGGGTCGCCCGCCGCCCGCTCGTCATGACGATCGTGCTCGGCGTGGCAGTCCTTGCCGCCGTTGGTGTTTCGTGCTTCGTCGGGGATTTCCCGCTGCCCGCGGCCGACGTGCTGGCCGCGTTGACCGGCAGCGGATCGCCCGCCACCGACTTCGTGGTGCTGGACCTGCGGCTGGCCCGGGCGCTGTGCGCGGTGGCCATCGGCGCCGCGCTGGGCGCCTCCGGCGCCGCGTTCCAGGCGCTGACCCGCAACCCGTTGGGCAGCCCGGACATCATCGGTTTCACCAGCGGCGCTGCCACCGGCGCGCTGCTGCAGATCCTGGTGATCGGCGGCACCTCGCTGGCCATCGCCGGCGGCGCGCTGTTCGGCGGCCTGGCGTCGGCCCTGGTGGTGTACCTGCTGGCGTCCGGCCGGGGCGCGGTCGGTTACCGGCTGATCCTGGTCGGCATCGGGGTGAACGCGATGCTCTACGCGGTCAACTCCTACCTGCTGGTCACCGCGAAGCTCGAGGACGCGATGTCCGCGCAGATCTGGCTGGTCGGCTCGTTGAACGGCCGCAGCTGGGCCCAACTCTGGCCGGTGCTGGTGGTGCTGGTGATCTGCCTGCCGCTGCTGATGGCGGCGGGCCGGCCGCTCGGACTGCTCGAGATGGGCGACGACGCGGCCCGCGCGCTCGGGGTCCGGGCCGACCGCACCCGGATCGTCATAGTGGTGCTGGCGGTGGCGTTGTGCGCGGCCGCGACCGCGACCGCCGGTCCGATCGCGTTCGTCGCGTTGGCCGCGCCGCAACTGGCCAAGCGGGTGACCGGTTCGGTCGCCGTCGCCCTGCTGCCGGCCGCCCTGATGGGTGGGCTGCTGCTCGCGGTCAGCGACCTGGTCGCGATGCGGCTGTTCGCGCCCACCCAGTTCCCGGTCGGCATCGCCACCGGCGCCGTCGGCGGTCTCTATCTGATCTGGCTGCTGCTCACCGAATGGAAGAAGGGCCGAGGATGACCCGCGCCAAGTCTGATCCGCAGCCTGGCCCTAGCCGGCTCCGGGCCGACGCCGTGACGCTCGGCTACGAGGCCAGGGTGATCTCCATCGGGCTGTCGGTGGACATCCCGGACAGCGAGTTCACCGTCATCGTCGGGCCCAACGCCTGCGGCAAGTCCACCCTGCTCCGCGCGCTGGCCAGGATGCTCACCCCGACGTCCGGCGCGGTGCTGCTGGACGGCCGGGAGATCTCCGGCTACCCGTCCAAGGAGGTGGCCAGGCGGCTCGGGCTGCTCCCGCAGTCGTCGACCGCGCCGGACGGCATCACCGTCGCCGATCTCGTCGCCCGGGGCCGGTATCCGCATCAGCGGCTGCTGCGGCAGTGGAGCCGCACCGACGAGCAGGTGGTTGCCGAGGCGCTGGCCGCGACCGGGGTGGACGACCTGGCGGATCGGTCGGTCGACGAGCTGTCCGGCGGGCAACGGCAGCGGGTGTGGCTGGCGATGGCGCTGGCCCAACAGACGCCGATCCTGCTGCTGGACGAGCCGACCACGTTCCTGGACATCGCTCATCAGATCGAGATGCTCGACCTGTGCGCCGACCTGCACGCGCGCCAGGGTCGCACCCTGGTCGCCGTGCTGCACGACCTCAACCATGCCTGCCGGTACGCGACGCACCTGATCGCGATGCGGTCCGGCACGGTCGTCGCGGCCGGCAGGCCGTCGGAGATCGTCACCGCCGAGCTCGTCGAGGACGTCTTCGGCCTCGCCTGCCGGGTGATCGACGACCCGGAGACCGGCACCCCGCTGATCATCCCGCTGGCCAGGGCTGCGCTGCGGTCCCCGGAGCTGCATCACCCCGACGCACCGCCCGCGGTGCCAACCCTGCAAGGAGCAACATGAGGAAATCTCCGCGGTCCCGCCTCGCACGGACGATGGTGCTGACGACGTCGCTGGCCGGCGTCCTGCTGGTCAGCGCCTGCGGCTCGTCGAACTCGTCCGGTTCATCGAGCTCGTCGGCGGAACCGAGCACGTCGGCGGCGGTGTCGGCCAGCGGCTCGCCGGCCGCAGTCGCGTTCCCGGTGGAGATCGCCACCGCGTTCGGCAGCACCACCATCCAGGCCCCGCCGGAGAAGGTCGCCGTCATCGGGTACACCGAGGGCGACACGGTCCTGGCGCTGGGCACGGTGCCGGTCTCGTTCGTCGAGTTCGCGTTTCCGGGCGAGATCGGCGGGCCGTGGGCGACCGAGCTGCTGGACGGCCAGACACCGGCGTTGCTGAAGGGTGAGCTGAACGTGGAACAGATCGCCGCGCTGCAGCCCGACCTGATCATCGGCATCAACCAGGCGCTGACCCAGCAGCAGTACGACCAGCTCAGCAAGATCGCGCCCACCCTGGCCAGGCCCGCCGAATACACCGATTACGGGGTGCCGCCGCAGGTGCAGGCCGAGATGATCGGCCAGGCGCTGGGAAAGTCGGCCGAGATCGCGGAGCAGGGCGCGGGCGTCGCGGACCAGGTCGCGCAGGCCGCCGCCGCCAACCCGTCGTTCGATGGTCAGACCGTGTCGGTGGTGTGGCCGCAGCCGGGCGGGGACTGGTTCGCCTGGAGCACCACCGACCCCAGGGTGCAGCTGATGGAGTCCCTCGGGCTGGTGCAGTCCCCGGACATCGCGGCGCTGGGCACTGACGCCTTCTTCCACAACATCTCCGCGGAGAACACCGCGCAGATCGACGCCGACGTGATCGTGGTGCTGGACGTCAACGGGGTCAGGTCGACCGTCGAGGCCAATCCGGTGTTCAACTCCCTGGACGCCGTCAAGAATGGAAAGGTGGTCTGGGTGACGGATCCGAACGTCATCGGGGCGTTGTCCTACGGTTCGGTGCTGAGCCTCCCCGTGGCCATTGACGCCATCGTGCCGGCGCTGGCGGAAACGCTTGGTGGGGCGGCTGTGTCGAGTTCGGGTGCGGTCGTCACCAGCAGCTGAGTCCTCCGGCGCGGACCGGGTCCCGCGGGGCAAAGCGGAACATCCGGTTGCTGGGAGCAACCGGATGTTCCGTGCTTGTGCTGCCAGGCTCGGCGATGGGCGGACCTAACGGGCGGCGTGCTGGGCGGCGACCGATGGCGGTGGCAGCCACGGTCGGCCGGCGCCACAGGGCGACCGCCATCACGACCAGCCAGAGGCACCAGGCGACGTAACCGGCGAAGTTGCTGAGGCTGGCGGCACCCACGCCGAGCGGGATCAGCACACCGGTCGCGATCAGGGCCGCGGCGGCGTAGCCCAGGTAGCCGATCCACGCAGGGGTGACGGAGCCGCTCAGCGCGATGACGACGAGCACGGTAAAGGTAGCGGTGAGGGCGTAGCCGATGGTTTCGCCGACGATGGTGCCGAGCCAGAAGTGCAGCAGTTCGAACGTGTGCCGGGCGTCGGCCGCGAGGGCCGGCACCGTGGCGTCGTCGCTGACGCCGGGAATCAGCAGCACCCACCGGGACAGGCCGATCACCTGGACGGTGGCCCCGGCGATGCCGACGCCGGCGATCCACCGGCCGAGGGTGCCGCCGGCGATCCGGCCGAGCAGGATCCCGACCGGCGCCAGCAGCGCCGCGCCGATCGCCAGCACCAGGAACCAGCCGGAGATCGCGGCCTGGTTCTCCCGGAACGCGGCGAGGATCTCGTCGGTCGGGGCCTTGAGGATCTTCGGGTAGTCGAAGATCGACCCGAGGGCGGTGAACCCGGCGATGGCCAGGGTGGCCGCCGACGCCATCGACACGGCGGCGATTCTGCGGGTGGTCTGCATGTTCATGGCGGGGTCCTTTGCTCGCGGGGCTGTCGTTCTGGGCTTGGGACAACTATCGCGAGGAGAGCTGACGAACCCCTGACGGTGCGCTGACGGCCCGCCTCGCCAGCCCGGAACACGACAAAGGCCCCGCCCCGGAGCGTTCCGGGGCGGGGCCTTTGTCGAATGCGTGAAGCGGTGTGGGGTGAACCGGAGTCAGTGTTTGACGCCCGACTCGATCTCTTCCATGGCGTGGACCTCATCGTCGTCATAGGCGATGTGGCCGTCGTCCTTGGCCGGCGTGAGCAGGCCTGGCACGGCGATGCCGGCCGAGCCGAGCTGGTTCATCCGCTTGGGCACCGGAGCACCCTGGTAGGCCAGCGGAATCGGGTGACCGTGATCGTCGACCGGGCCGAGCGGCTGGTGGACCTCGATGAACTCACCGCTGGGCAGCCGCTTGAGGATGCCGGTCTCGATGCCGTGCTCGAGGACCGCCCGGTCGGCGTGCTGCAGACCGAGGCAGAGCCGGTACGTCACCACGTAGGCGATGACCGGCCCGATGATCGACAGGATGCGTCCGGCCCAGGTCATCACGTTCAGCGAGATGTCCAGCTTGAACGCGAACAGGTCGTTCGCGCCGTTGATCAGGTTCACCAGGTAGAAGGTGATGAACGCGACGCCGAGCGCGGTGCGCACCGGGACGTCCCGCGGCCGCTGCAGGATGTTGTGGATGACGTCGTCCTTGGTGAAGGCCTTCTCGATCCACGGGTAGGCGATCACGATGATCATCAGGATCGTTGCGCCCAGGATCGACGGGAAGAACACCGCCGGAACCATGTAGTGCCCGAACAGGTTCCGGATCTCCCAGGCCGGCCATATTCGCACCATGCCGTCCAGGAAGCCCATGTAGAAGTCGGGCTGCACACCGGCCGACACCTGAGACGGGTTGTACGGCCCCAGGTTCCAGATCGGGTTGATCTGGAACAGGCCGGCCATCATCGCGATGATGCCGAAGACGACGGCGAAGAAGCCGCCGCCCTTGGCCGCGAACGACGGCAGCACCCGCAGGCCGATGACGTTGTTCTCGGTCGCCTTCGGCGCCGCGAACTGGGTGTGCTTCTGGAACCAGACCAGCGCGACGTGCACACCGATCAGCGCCAGGATGATGCCCGGGATCAGCAGGATGTGGATCGAGTAGAAGCGCGGGATGATGATCTCGCCCGGGTAGTCGCCGCCGAACACCGCCCAGTGCGTCCAGGTCCCGATCACCGGGATGGACAGGATGAACGCGCTGACCGCGCGCAGACCGGTGCCGGACAGCAGGTCGTCGGGCAGCGAGTAGCCGAGGAAGCCCTCGGCCATGCCCAGGATCAGCAGCAGCACACCGAGGATCCAGTTCACCTCACGCGGCTTGCGGAACGCGCCGGTGAAGAAGACCCGCATCATGTGCAGCATCATCGAGAAGACGAACAGCAGCGCCGCCCAGTGGTGGATCTGCCGGATCAGCAGGCCGCCGCGGACCTCGAACGAGATGTTCAGGGTGGAGTTGTACGCCATCGACATCGGCACGCCGCGGAGCTTCTCGTAGACCCCGGTGTAGACGGTCTCGGCCATCGACGGGTCGAAGAACAGCGTCAGGTACACACCGGACAGCAGCAGCACGATGAACGAGTACAGCGCGGCCTCGCCGAGCATGAACGACCAGTGGCTCGGGAAGACCTTGTTCAGCGACGTCCGCAGCGGGCGGGCGCCGTGATACCGGATGTCGGCGTTGTCCAGTGCCTTCTGCACCACCGACGGACCCGCGGACGCCTTGGTGGGGGTAGTGAGTCGGCTCATCCGGTTGCCTCCTTGGGCTCGGAAAACCATGCGGGGAACTTGCCATTTTCCCAGAAACCGGGACCGACAGCTTCGACGAAATCCTTGGCGGCGACGAAGTACCCCTCGTCGTCGAGTTCGATGGGCAACTGCGGGAGCGGCCGGGTGGCCGGGCCGAAGACCGGGAACGCGCCCTCGTACACGTTGAACTGCGACTGGTGGCACGGGCACAGCACCCGGCCGGTCTGCTGCTCGTACAGCGACACCGGGCAGCCGACGTGCGTGCAGATCTTCGAGTAGGCGTAGTAGTCGCCGAACTGGAAGCCCTGCTGCCCGTCCCGGATCCGGACCACCGCGTCGGACCGGAGCCGGAAGAGCATCACCGCGGCGTCCGAGGCCTTTGCGCCACCCGGCACGCCGGGGAACACGGTGGCCATCGAGCCGGCTTCCATGTCGTTCGGGCGGACCGGGGTGCCGTCGATCTGCACCAGCCGGACCTTGGTGCCGTCGGAGGCCGGCGCCCACGGCGTCACCCACAGCGGCGAGTCGGCGCGCTCCGCCCACGGGTTCTTGATGAACCCGCCGAGCACCGGCACGATCGCCGCGATGCCCAGGCCGCCGCCGGCCAGCAGCAGCGAGCCCTTGAGCATGCCGCGGCGCTTGATGCCGGCCTTGTCGCCGACGTCGAGCACCTGGGCGGCCAGGGTCTGCCGATCGACCGGATCGGACATGCCGATGTGCCGCTGCTGGATCGCGATCTCGTGCGGCATGATCTTCTTCGCCATCGCGACCACGCCGATGCCGAAGAACAGGATGGTGGCGCCCAGGGTCGCGCCGATGATCGGCGTGTAGAGCGCGTAGGCCAGCTGGCCGTCCGAGGAGGCCGGCGCGTACGCGTTCGGCCACCAGATGAACGCGACGATGAACAGCACCGCCATCAGCCCGGCCAGCAGGAACCACTTCGCGACCTGACGTTCGGCCCGCTTGTCGGCGGGGGAGCCCGGGATGTAGCGCTCGCCGTACTCGGCCAGCTCGACGCCGTCCAGCGCCATGCCGAGCGCGCCCAGCTCCTCCCGGGACATCTTGGCGCGTTCCGCCTCGTCCGGGACCTGCAGATTCGGATTCCCGCTCATGCTCGCTCTCCGCTCGTTCCTCGCGGACGAGCCGCATGATCAGGCCCGATGATTCGCTCGGCAAGCCTGCTCATGCCCTGGACCCCATCCACAACGTCGCCGCGACGATCGCACCCATGCCGACCAGGAAGGCGATCAGGCCCTCCGGTGCCGGCCCGAACCCGCCGGCGGCGTAGCCGCCCGGATCGATGGTCTGCTTGTTGTCCTGAATGAAGGCGATGATCGCCGTCTTCTCGTCCGGGGTCAGCTGGCCGTCACCGAACTTCGGCATGTTCTGCGGGCCGCTGAGCATGGCGCCGTAGATCTGCCGGTCGGTGGCCGGGTCGAGGTTCGGCGCGTACTTGCCCTGCGAGAGCGCGCCGCCCTGGCCGGTGAAGTTGTGGCAGGACGCGCAGTTCAACCGGAAGAGCTCGCCGCCGCGGGAGATCTCGGCGTTGTTGCGCAGGTCGCCGTCCGGAATGACCGGGCCGCCGCCGTTGGCCTGGATGTACGCGGCCAGCGCGTCCGTCTCCTCGGGATTGAAGATCGGCTGCTTGCGCTGGATCTGCGCGCCGTTCTCGGCCGCCGGCATCCGGCCGGTGGAGACCTGGAAGTAGGTGGCGGCCTGGCCGACACCCACCAGCGACGGTCCGCGGTCGAGCACGCCCTGCAGGTTCGCACCGTGGCAGGTGATGCACGCGGTCTGGTACAGCTGCTTGCCGTGGGCGATCTGCTCGGCGTCGAAGCTCGCAGCCTGCACCTGGTTGTCGTTGCCGGCCGTGAAGGCGCTGAACACCAGGGCGATGGCGCTGAGCCCGAACAGCAAGGCGAGCATCGCCGGTGACCCGGCGCATCGTCTTGTTGCCTCGACGCATGGTTCTACTGCGTCGACGCGGTCGCGCCGATCCGCCGGTTGGCGGTGTGTCGTTGACCGACATTCTGTGGACACCTCGTGCTTCGGTAGCGGCGGCTTTGGCGGTGCGGGTCGTCCTCCGACGTGATCCGCAGGAACTGCCGGTGATGCCGTACTTCTAACTACTGTAGAAGTTGTCTGCTCGGATGCGAAGACCCGTCATCGGATGATGTAAATCGTGAGGAACAGTCCGATCCAGACCACGTCGACGAAGTGCCAGTAGTACGACACGACGATGGCGCCGGTGGCCTGCGACGGGGTGAACTTGGAGATCTTCGTCTTGCCGATCAACAGAATGAAGGCGATCAGGCCGCCGATCACGTGCAGGCCGTGGAAGCCGGTGGTCAGGTAGAAGACCGTGCCGTACTGGGACGAGGCCAGCGTGGTCCCGTGATTCTCGACGAGGTTGCGGTACTCGTTCGCCTGGCCCGAGGACGAAGACCAGTCCCATGAAGAAGGTCAGGATGTACCAGCGCCGCAGCGCGAAGACGTCACCCTTCTCGGCGGCGAACACGCCGAACTGGCAGGTGACCGAAGACGCCACCAGGATGATCGTGAAGAACAGGGCGTAGGTGACGTCCAGTTCGGTGGGCGCCGGCGGCCACTCGCCCTCGGTCTGCGCCCGCACCGTGAAGTAGACGCCGAAGAGCCCGGCGAAGAACATCAACTCGCTGGCCAGCCACACGATCACGCCGACGCTGACCATGTTCGGTCGGTTCAGCGTGTGGATCCTGGAGCTGATCGCGGGGGGCCCGGAAGAGCTGGTCGCTGTCGTCACAGATGGATTATGGACTGTGGCTCACGATCATGCGCCTGCGGGTTCACCCGTGTCGGCCGGCGGGCCCGGCGGGGGCATGTCTGCCCAGGTCAGAGACCCGAAAAGGCTTCGACAGGTTGTCGAAATTCGCTGATTGCGAGCGTGTCGTCCGGCGCTGACCTGGGGCCGCGGTTGGGGCGGGCAGCGCCGGCCGTGCTGGCCACCGCGGACCTGCCGAACGCTCGACGGCCGGCGGGCGGTGCTGCGGCAGGTTGGCGCGGCGGCGGGCACTAGCATCACTGGCGTGACTAATCCCGTGCTGCTGGTCTACAGCCACCGCCCGGAGGTCCGCGAGCGGATCATGACGGCGATCGGTCGTCGTCCGGCGCCGGACGTCGGGCGCGTCGACTACCTCGAATGCTCCGCCGTCTACGAGGTGATGATGGCCACCCAGGCGCGGGCAGCCGACGTGCTCATCCTCGACGGCGAGGCGCAACCGACCGGCGGCATCGGGATCAGCCGGCAGATCCACCAGGAGGCGGCGGTCGTTCCGCCGGTGGTGATCGTGGTGCGCCGGGAGGACGACCGCTGGCTGGCCACCTGGGCGGGTGCCGACGAGATTCTGGTCCATCCGCTGGACCCGGTGACGGCCGCCGACAGCATCGCCAGGCTGCTGCGCCGCCGCGCCGCCGGGCTGGTTCCGTCGGTCACCGACGCACCTCCGCGGTGAGCGACGCGAGGTCCTGGCCGGCGCTGCTGACCAGGCTGCTCGCGGGCGAGCACCTGAACAGCGGCGACACCGGCTGGGTGATGGATCGGCTGATGGCCGGCGAGGCGACCTCCGCCCAGTTGGCCGGCTTCGCGGTCGCGCTGCGGGCCAAGGGTGAGACCGCCGTCGAGGTGGCGGGTCTGGCGGACAGCATGCTCGCGCACGCCGTCCGGGTGTCCGTCCCGGTGCGCGCGGTGGACATCGTCGGCACCGGCGGCGACCGGGCGAACACGGTCAACATCTCCACCATGGCGGCGGTGGTGATCGCCGGGGCCGGGGCGCCGGTGGTCAAGCACGGCAACCGGGCGGCATCGAGCAAATGCGGTGCCGCCGACCTGCTGGAGGGTCTCGGGGTGGCCATCTCGCTCCCGGCCGATGCGGTGGCGGCGACCGTCGACGAGGTCGGCATCGGGTTCTGCTTCGCACCCGTCTATCACCCCTCCTTCCGGCACGCCGGGGCGACCCGGCGGGAGCTGGGTATCCCGACGGTCTTCAACTTCCTCGGTCCGCTGACGAACCCGGCGCAACCCGCCGCGGGCGCGATCGGCTGCGGCAGTCCGCTGATGGCCCCGGTGATGGCCGAGGTGTTCGCGCGGCGGCGGCGCCGACGTGCTGCTGTTCCGCGGCGACGACGGCCTGGACGAACTGACCACGACGACCACCTCGACGCGTCTGGGAGGTCCGGGACGGCGCGGTGCGGCAGCTCTCCGTCGACCCCGAACAGCTGGGCATCGCGCGGTCGGAACCGGCGCAGCTGCGCGGCGGCGAGGTCAGCGACAACGTGGCCGCCGCGCGTGACCTGTTCGCCGGCAAGACCGGCGCCGTGCGCGACGCCGTAGTGCTCAACGCCGGAGCCGGGCTGGCCGCGCACGCCGGTCTGACCGGCGACCTGCTGGCCGATCTGCGGTCGGGCGTCGCCCGGGCGGTGGCCGCGCTGGATTCCGGCGCGGCGGCTGATGTGCTGGATCGCTGGGTGGCGGCGGGGGAGCGGTTGTCGACCGCTCGCTGACGCCGTTCGACCGTGGTCAGGCCTCCATGCCGATGGAGAACGCGTCGTCCTCGTCGCGCTGGGAGTACTCGCGGAACGCGATGTGGGTGACGGTGCGCAGCACGCCGGGCACCTTGGAGATCTGGCCGGGCACCAGCTCGGCGATCGCCTCGTGATCGGCGACCCGGGTGATGGCGACGAGGTCGACGTCGCCCGCACACGAATAGACCTGGTCGACGCCGGGCAGGTCCGCGATCTGCTGAGCGGCCTCCGGGATGCGGTCGGCCTCCACGTCGATGAGCACGATTGCCGTCACCATGGCGCCACCTCTATAACGTCCGGGCCTTCACCAGCAGGGCCTGCCGATGCTATGCCATGCCGCGCCGCCCCCCACCGATGGACAGCGCGGACCGGGTGCCGCGCGCCATGTCTGCCGCCTTCATGAACGGTCGCCACCGACCGGCCCCGGCCGCCGGGCTGAACCAGGCGGCCGTGGTGCGGACCAGGCGCGAGCCCGGCCGCTCGACCCAGCGCAGCAGGGTGGTCGTCTCCTCGGCCGACGCTCCCGGCAGCGGTCCCGGTCCCGGAAGCACGGTCTCGGCGGAGGCCACCATCAGTTCGACCACCGGCATCGGGTCGATGCCGCGCCTGGCCCGGCCGGCGGCCGCGAACCGGCCGAAGCGGATCACCGTCAGGTCCCACCCGCCGTGCTCGTCGGGCCGGGCCGCGACGATCTCGGCGATGCCGGCCAGGGCGCCCAGCCGCTGCCGGAGATCCACCGCCATGGCCAGCGCGGACAGCCGGTCGCGGGTCAGCGCGGCCTGGTCGAAGCGGCCGGACCGGGAGAGTTCGGTCAGCCGTTCCCGCAGCACCCGCAGGATCTCGTCCGACCGGCCGTCGATCAGCTCTCGGATCCGGTCGACGTGGGCGGCGTAGGACTGTTCGCTCTCCGCGCCGGAGCATGGCGCGCCGCAGCGCCCGAGTTCGGCGAGCGCGCAGGGGCTGCCGTCGGGGTCGATGCGGCGGATGCGGGCCGTGCAGCGACGGATCGGCACCGCGTCCTGCAGGGCCTCCACCGCCGTCTGCGCGGCCAGCCGGGAGCTGAACGGGCCGAGGCAGGTGGTGGCCCGAGCCGGTGCGGTGCGGACGATGCTCAGCCGCGGGAACGGCTCGTCGGTGAGCGTCACCCAGCTGACCTTGCCGGGCTTGCGGGACCGCCGGTTGTACGGCGGTTGATGGATGGCGATCAGTCGCTGTTCCCGGACGTGCGCCTCCAGCGCGTGCGCGCATTCGACGTGGTCGACCCGTTCGGCCAGCGTGACCATCCGCTTGATCCGTTCCCTGGTCTCGGCCGCCGAGAAGTACGACCGGACCCGCTGGTGCAGATTGCCCGACGTGCCCACGTAGAGCACCTCGTCCCGGGGCCCGCGGAACAGGTAGACCCCGGGCGCCGCCGGCAGGTGATCGGCCAGCCGGCGTTTGCGCCGGCGCTCCGGTGCGACGTCGCGGGTGGCGTCCCGGAGCTCCGAGAGGCTGTGCACACCCAGCGAACCCAGCCGTTCGAACAGCGCGTGCAGGACGTCGACGGTGGCCTTGGCGTCGGTCAGCGCCCGGTGGTCCGGCGCGACGGTCGCACCCAGCAGCGGGGCCAGCGCGGACAGCCGCACGCTGGGCGCCTCCTCCCTGCTGAGCACCGTGCGGGCCAGCCGGACGGTGTCGACGACGGCCGGACCGGGCCAGGGCAGCGCGAGCCGGGCGCAGGCCGCCTTCAGGAAGCCGATGTCGAACGGCGCGTTGTGGGCGACCAGCACCGTCCCCCTGATGAATTCCAGGAACGACGGCAGGACGGCGCCGATGGTCGGGGCGTCGTAGACCATCGTGTCGGTGATGCCGGTCAGGATGGTGATCTGCGGCGGGATCGACCGGCCGGGATCGACCAGGGTCGCGAACTCGCCGAGCACCTCGCCGCCGCGCACCTTGACCGCGCCGATCTCGGTGATCGCCTCGGTCAGCGATGAACCGCCGGTGGTCTCCAGATCGACGACCACGAAGGTGATCTCGCGCAGCGGCTCGCCCAGTTCGTCGAAGCTGCGCTGGGTCGACGTCTGGGTCGATGTCGCCGGGCTGACGACCGGGTCGGGCACCGATCGGCGGTTGAAGCCGCCCGTCCAGGGTGCGCCGGAGGGCGGCCCGGTGAGCGGGCGATGCGTGGTGATCAGTGCCATGGTCGTGACGTTAGAACGTAGGTACGACAGCCCCGGTCAACGACGCGCCGACGGCGCTCGCCGTCCGGGTGTCAGGATGGCGGCGTGACCACGACCGGGGACGAACCCGACACCCCGGACGAGCCGGCCGCGCCGCGGCCGATCAGCGAACTCCCGGACGCGGTCCGGCAGCGGGTGGTGGAGTGGGCTGCCGAGGCGCTCAGCACGGCCGGTCCCACCGAGATCCCGGTCGCGCTGGCCAGGGTGGCCAGGTTCGCGCCGCACAAACGGGCGCGGGTGGCGGCGGCCGCGCTCGGCCAGGCGGTGCAGAACGACACCGCGTTCCGGGCGCTGGTGGCGCAGCGCGCGGTCGGCGACGAGGCGCCGGGCGGTGAGAAGCTGCCCGCCGACGGTGAGTCGGCGGATCCGGTGCAGGCGGCGGCCCGGGCCTACCTGCTGCGGCTCCCCGACGAGGAAGAGCTGCTCCGGGCCGCGGCCGACGTCGATCGCCGCCGGGACGACCGGGCCAGGATCGTCGAACTCGAGCGTGACGTGCGGACCCTGCGGTCCGAGCTGGCGGCAGCCGAGGCGGAACTGCAGCCGTTCTCGCGCATCTGCCGAACAGCCGCGAAGCCGACTCCGATGCCGCCCTGGAGCGGCTCCGACTCCGGCTGCGCGAGCAGGGCAGCCGGATCCGTGAGCTGCAGCAGGCGGTGGACAGCGCGGCGGCCGGCACCACCCAGACGCTGGCCAACCTCGCCGCCGAGCGGGACAAGTCGCGTGCGGAGGCGGAGATGTGGCGGCAACGGGCGGAGGCATCGACCGCCAGGGCGGAGGTCGCGGCGCAGAACCTGCAGCGGATGCGCGAGTCCGCCGGCGACCGCCGGGCCGCTTCCGATCGGCGGCTCGAACTGCTGCTTGAGCGCGCTGGAGGGTGCCGCGTCGGGACTGCGCCGCGAGTGGGATCTGATCGGCGGCGGCGCGGCCCCGGCCGACGTGGTGGCGGCCAGATTGCCGCCGCAGCTCTCCGACAGCGAACGCACCGCCGATCCAACCCGGCTCAGCGCCTGGCTGGGGTTGCCCGGCGCCCATCTCATCGTCGACGGCTACAACGTCACCAAGACCGGTTTCCCCGGTCTTTCGCTGTCCGACCAACGGGACCGGCTGGTCAGGTCGCTGGGCGCGCTGGCCGCCCGGACCTCAGCTGAGGTCACCGTGGTGTTCGACGGCGCGGCGGTGGCAACCGCGCGGCCGCCGGCCCGTGGCATCCGGGTGTTGTTCTCGCCGCCGGGAGTGACGGCCGACGACGTGATCGCCGATCTCGTGCGGGCCGAGCCGGTCGGCCGGGTGCTGGTGGTGGTCAGTTCGGACCGGCAGGTCGCGGACACGGCAGGACGTCACGGCGCCCGCACGGCGGGCTCGGCGGTGCTGCTGGGCATCATCGGCGTCTGAGGCACGGTCGGTCGAACCCGCCGGTCGCCCTCGAGGTACGAGGGGGCCGCCATCGAACACAGAGCGTGTCTGGCCGCCCTTTGCCAGACACGCTCTAAAAGACGGCTGTCGGTGCTCGGATCTAGCGTGCGTGACGTGGACCTCCACATCAGCGCTCGACCGGAAGGAACCGACGATCATGCACATCGATTGTGATACCTGCGCCGTCAAGGGGCTCGCCTGCAGCGGCTGTGTGGTGACCGTGCTGCTGGGTTCGACACCGGACGGAGTGGAATGGGACGAGACCGAGCGTGCGGCGTTGGGGGTGCTGGCCGATTCTGGCCTAGTCCCACCGTTGCGGTTGGTGCCCTACCACCGCCAACGGGGTCGCGCGGTTGGGTGACGATCGAGACGAGGTTGACCCGGTGTGACGGCCGTCTCTTTATTCGTCACGTACCGTGGACGGTTGCCGCGATAGGCGTTTTGCCTGGTCAGCGATGCCTCGTGCGAGCGTGAGTCAGGTCACAGGCAAGCAACTTCCAAGAACTTTCACATGTCGGCTGGACGAGAGCGTGTCCTTCTCGTAACCTGACCGAGACCTTGGATCGTGTCCACCATTCGGGTGGTCCGCCAGGTCACCGCCGAATCGATGCGTGGTGGCAACACCGCGGGTCGAACCGGGGAACCAGGTTCGTTTGTGGGGTGAATCCCCTGGTCGATGCTGCCCGCAGCATTGCCATGGGTAGGGCTACTTCCTGGCCCGAATCCGTCAGCTAACTCGGTAGGCGGCGAGGAGGAAGGTACGCCTGCCTTGGCGACCACAGAACTTGGTGACCGTCCGACCGCGCTGCGATCCGTGAGACGGCGCGCATCGGTCATCGGCGTCGTCGCGGCGCTCAGCCTGAGCCTGTTGTGGACCGGATCGGCGATGGCCGAGCCCGATAACCCCGCGACATCGGACCAGGCCCAGCAGGCCTATCTCGACAGCTCGCAGCGGGCCGGCGCGCTGAACGAGGAGGTCCTCGTCGCGCAGCAGAACGAGCAGGCCGCCAACGCAGCCGTCGCCGCCGCCGCCGACCAGGTGAGCACCGCCACCGCCGCCGCCGCGGCCGCAGCTGCGCAATCGGCGGCCGCCGATCAGACCGCCGCCGGTTACCAGGCCAAGGTCAACGCGTTCGCCAACGCCAGCTTCCGCGGTGCCAACCTGAGCCAGATGTCGGTGCTGTTGACCGCCGACTCCGCCGAGGACTTCCTGGACCAGGTCAGCTCCCTGGACCGGGTCGCCGCGGACACCCAGCAGACGCTGGACGCGGCGGTGGCGGCCAAGGCAGCCGCCGCTCAGGCGCAGACCGAGGCGGCAGCGACCCAGGCCGCGGCCGAGAAGGCCAAGACCGACGCCGACGCCGCGCAGGCCAGCGCGCAGCAGGCGACCGCCGACGTCACCACCCGCAAGGCCGACCTGGACGCCGAGGCGGCCCGGTACAAGGCGCTGTACGAATCGCTCTCCGCGCAGGAACGGCAGGCCGCCGAAGCAGCCGCCGAGGCCGCGAACGCCGCGGCGAACGCCGCAGCCGCCGCTGCCGACCCGGTCGCCGCCGCGCCGGCGGCCGCCAACCGTTCCGAGGTCCGCACCCCGATCAGCAACGACCCGGCGCCCGCGGCCGACTCGTCGTCGGCGGATCCGGCCCCGTCCGAAGAACCCGCCAGCGCACCGGCCGGCAGTTCGGCGGCCGCGATCGCGGTGGCCGCGGCCCTGTCCAAGGAGGGTGGCCGGTACGTCTACGGCGCCGCCGGTCCGGACGCCTTCGACTGCTCCGGCCTGACGTCGTGGGCCTGGGCGCAGGCCGGGGTCAGCATTCCGCGGACCTCCAGCGGTCAGGCGGGCCTGCCGTCGGTGCCGCTGAGCCAGCTGCAGCCCGGTGACCTGGTCACCTACTACTCGCCGGTCAGCCACGTCGCGATGTACATCGGCAACGGCCAGGTCATCCACGCCTCCACCGAGTCCCGCCCGATCCTGATCACCAGCGTCACCGGGGCCGGACCCAACCCGACCGGTCACCGCGTCTCCGGCTGACCACAGCGAGGGCCCACGCTGACGCAACCCGGCTCCTGCGTCGCCGGTTTGCGTCAGCGCGGTCCTGCTGCTCATGGGGCGGCCCCTCCTCGTCGGGTCCTGCTGCTCGAATCCCGGCCCCTCCTTCGTCGGGTCCGACTACGCTCTCGATGAGCCGAACTGATCGCCGGTGCGTGAAGATCCGTGTCAGGGTCGGATCCGCACCGGCGATCTGTCATTCGCGGCGACCTGCGCACGGAAGGGTTCGGTGCTCCACTCGTGCGGCGAACGCTGCTGATCACCAACGACTTTCCGCCCCGCGCCGGTGGCATCCAGTCCTACGTGCAGTCTCTCGCCGAGCGGCTGCCGTCGGGCGAGCTGGTGGTCTACGCGCCGTCCTGGGCCGGTGCCGCGGAATACGATGCGCGGCAACCCTTTCCGATCTTCCGGCACCCCGGGACGCTGATGGTGCCGAACGCCGCCGTCCGGCAGCGGGCGGCCGAGTTGATCCGTGACCACCGGATTCGTGCCGTCTGGTACGGCGCGGCAGCGCCGCTCAGCCTGCTCACCCCGGCGCTGCGGACCGACGGGGTGACGCGCACCGTCGCCAGCACGCACGGGCATGAGGTGGGTTGGTCGATGATTCCCGGCGCGCGTCGGTTGCTGCGCCGGATCGGCCGCACCAACGACGTCATCACCTTCGTCAGCCGCTACGCCCGGCGCCGCATCTCGGCCGCCCTCGGACCGACGGCCGCGCTGGAGTACCTGCCGCCCGGGCGTGCGGGTGGATACCTTCCGACCCGACCCGGTGGCCAGGCTGGCGATGCGGGCCCGGTACGGGCTCGGCGACGTGCCGCTGCTGCTGTCGGTGGGCCGGCTGGTGGCCCGCAAGGGCCAGGACAACCTGATCCGCGCCCTGCCGGCGATCCTGCGCCGGGTGCCGGAGGCGGTGGTGCTGATCGTCGGAGACGGCCCGGACGGACCTCGACTGCGTGGTCTGGTCAGCGCGCTCGGGGTCGACCGCCAGGTGCACTTCGCGGGCAGCGTCCCCTGGGTCGACCTGCCGGCGCACTACGCGGCGGCCGACGTCTTCGCGATGCCGTGCCGGACCCGGGGGTCCGGGCTGGACGTCGAGGGACTCGGCATCGTCTTCCTGGAGGCGTCCGCCAGCGGCCTGCCGGTGATCGCCGGCCGGTCCGGCGGTGCCCCGGAGACGGTCCAGCCGGGGCGAACGGGGGTGGTGGTCGACGGTCGTGACGTGGCGCAGGTGGCGCGGGCGACCACCGATCTGCTGACCGACCGCGACCGGGCCAGCGACCTGGGGGGCGAATGGCCGGGCGTGGGTGAGCCAAACGTGGAACTGGGACAGTTCGGCGCAGCGACTTGCCGCGTTGCTCTCCGAATAGCGTTCCGCTGGGTGATACTCAGGGCCCCCAGAAGAGTGACCTCACTCACACGCGGTAGCGGTTTTGTGCGTAGACAACGTTGTCCTGCCCGATTTGAGAGGTGCGTCATGGCCACGAGGATTGCGACGGTCTGTGTTGTTCTCGTAATCTGATCGTGACCTTGGATCGTGGATCGCCAAACGGGCGCCCCCTGGGTCACCGCCGAATCGAAGCGCTCCACGAACGCGCCGAGAACCGGGGAACCAAGTTTGTTGGGGTGAATCCCCTTTGTTGCGACTGGCGTCCGCGCCGCCGCGCGAAGGGGTAGGGCTACTTCCTGGCCCGAATCCGTCAGCTAACTCGGTAGGCGGCAAGGAAGAAAGGCCCGACTTCCGTGACGACGCACGACAGTGGGTACCCCCTGCGCTTCGCGCGCCGCCCGGCCCGGGCAAGAGTCTTCCGGACGGCAGGCGCGATCGCCGTCTCGGCGCTGATTCTCAGCTTCGCCGCCGCGCTGCCGGCCGCCGCCGACGCCCCGATAGCACAGCCGGCCGACGCTCCCGCGGCCGCCGCACCGGCGCCCGCGGCACCGACACCCGCCACCGCCGACGAGGCCAAGCAGGCCTGGCTGGACGCGGCCCGCCGGGCCGAGACCTACAACGAGCAGGTGCTGGCCGCCGAGGCCACCGTGGCCACCGCCCACGACGCGGCCGCGGCGGCCGCCGCCGCGGTCACCGCCGCCGCCGCAGCAAACCGCCGCCGAGCAGCAGAAGGTGGCGGCCGCCGACGCCGTCGTCGCCGAATTCCAGCGCAAGGTCGACGCCTTCGCCAACGCGAGTTTCCGCGGCGCCCGGTTGGACGACCTCACGGTGCTGCTCACCGCCGGATCCCCGGAGGACTACCTGGACCAGGCGAGCTCGCTGAGCCAGGTCGCCACCGATCAGCAGCACACCCTCAGCGGCGCGCTCGCGGCCCGCAAGGTCGCCGACGACGCCAGGGCGGCCGCCCAGACCAGCGAGAACCAGGCGCAGCAGGCCAAGCAGGCCGCCGACCAGGCCAGCGCCGCCGCGGAGGCGGCCCGAGCGGCCCTGGACACCGGCAAGGCGCAGCTCGACGCCGAGATCGCGACCTACCAACTCGCCTTCGCCCAGCTGTCGACCGCCGACATCTCCTCGGCCGTGGCCGGCGCCGAGGCGGCGAACATGGACGCCGCGTCGCAGGCCCGGCAGGCCGAACAGGCGGCGCAGCGTGACCGCGCCGGGCTGGCCAGCGACGCCGCGCCGCTGGACACCGGCGCCGAGTTCTCCACCTGGGCCGCGCAGCACGCGCCCAACGTGCAGGCCGGCATCGCCGTCGAGGCCGCGCTGAGCCGGCAGGGTCTGCCCTACGTCTGGGCCGCCGAGGGGCCGGACAGCTTCGACTGCTCCAGCCTGATGCAGTGGTCCTGGCGGCAGGCGGGGGTCGAGATCCCGCGGAACAGCGCGGCGCAGGCCGACGCGCTGCCCGAGATCCCGCTCGACCAGTTGCAGATCGGCGACCTGGTCACCTTCTACTCGCCGGTCAGCCACGTCGGGATGTATGTCGGCGACGGCCGGGTGCTGCACGCCTCGATGCCCGGCGTGCCGATCAAGGTCGTGCCGCTGGCCGCCGCCGGTCCGAACCCGACCGGGCACCGGGTGAACAGGTAAGTCAATGCGCAGCAACGGCTACCGTGGGCCGGGTGCGGCTCTCCTTCGTCTCCGACATCCACGGCAACATTGCCGGCCTGGCCGACGCCGCCCGCCAGGCGCAGCAACTGGTGGTGCTCGGCGACCTGCTGGACTACGTCGACTACTACGA
Source organism: uncultured Actinomycetota bacterium (assembly GCA_963695045.1). Taxonomy (GTDB): domain Bacteria; phylum Actinomycetota; class Actinomycetes; order Mycobacteriales; family Nakamurellaceae; genus Nakamurella. Next base: position 386,796 of record CAVOFW010000005.1, on the reverse strand, counting down.
TCCTGCCGGTGGGATCCTCGGCCGCATCTTCAGTGAACACCAGGTCAGGACGTTCATCGCGCTGCGGCTGGCCGGCGACTTCCCGGCGCTGCGCGAATTCAACCGGAGCCTGTGGGACAGCACCCCCGATCCGGTCGGCACCCTGACCGAGGTGGTCGCCGCCCGGTACCGGGAGGTCGTCGACGCGGTCGGTCCGGACGCCCTGCTGACCCTGGGCAATGTCGACGTCGGCGTCGGTCTGGAACGAGACGGTCGGCTCCGAGTTGCCCTACCTGGACGCCGAGACGGTCGAGATCGCCGGCCGGCGGCTGGGTTTCATCGCCGGTGGCAGTTCCCGACCTGGGGCGCCGTTCCGGCCGCCCGACCACGTCTGGCAGCCGCTGATCCGGTCCGCGGACGACTTCGTCACGGCCGTGAAGGCGGTCGGCCCGGTCGACGTGCTGTGCTCGCACGTCCCGCCGAACATTCGCTCAGCTGCGCTATGACGTGGTCCCGGGACGGCTGGAGATGTACGGGCCGGGCCTGCTCGAATCGATCGACGAGCACAGCCCGGGTTTGGCGGTGTTCGGTCACGTGCACCAGCCGATCAGCCGGCGCACCCGCCGGGGACGCACCGAATGCGTCAATGTCGGTCACTTTCAGCGGTTTCCGCAGCCGTTCGAGGTCGACCTGCGCTAACACCGTTGCTGTACACATTGATTGTCGGCCTTCGACGCGCTGCAGCGCCCGCACGGCCAACGGAGCAGGTGTAGAGCTGGGGCCACACGGCGCCAGCCGCAGGCCTACCTGAATGAGACATTGTGATGTCCGGAGGGTGGCCAGCCATTGGCCATCTACCTGGGTAGCCTTCCATCCATGGCCACTCCTTCATCGCAGTCGCTGACCATGGCTGCCGACCCCGCCGCGATCATGGAAGTGATCGCCGATTTCGAGGCATACCCGGACTGGACGGGTTCGCTCAAGAGCGCGAAAGTCACCGTGCCCGGGGAGAACGGCGCGCGCGCCCAGCAGGTGGCGTTCAGCATGGACGCCGGGCTGCTCAAGGACAACTACGAGCTGGCGTACAAGTGGGCCGAGGACGGCATGTCGGTGTCCTGGACCCTGGTGCACGGTCAACTGCAGAAGGCGCAGCAGGGCTCCTACGTGCTCAAGTCCACCCCCAAGGGCACCGAGGTGACCTACACCCTGGCCGTCGACCTGACCATGCCGATGATCGGCGTGCTGCGCCGCAAGGCCGAGAAGGTCATCCTGGACACCGCCCTGAAGGAGCTGCGCAAAAGGGTCGAGGCCAAGTGAGGATCGCCCTGCACACCGGCAAGGGCGGGGTCGGCAAGACGACCATCTCGGCCGCGACCGCGATCGCCTGTGCGACAGGTGGCGCGCGCACCCTGCTGGTGTCCACCGATCCGGCCCACTCGATCGCCGATGTGCTGGGCGTGGTCGTCCCCGGTGACCCCGTTCCCGTCGCCGGAGTGCCGAACCTGTGGGTCGCGCAGGTCGACACCCGCGGCCGCTTCGAGCAGAGCTGGTCGCACATCCGCGGCTACCTGGTCGGGGTGCTCGCCGCCCGCGGGATGGCCGAGGTGCAGGCCGAGGAGCTGACCGTGCTGCCCGGCGCCGAGGAGATCGTGGCGCTGCTGGAGTTGCGGCGGCTGGCCGAATCGGGGAACTTCGACGTCATCGTCGTCGACTGCGCGCCGACCGGGGAGACGCTCCGGCTGCTGGCGCTGCCGGAAACCGTCGGCTTCTACGCGCAGCGGCTGCTCGGCGCACCGCAGCGGGTGCTGCGCAGCATCGCCGCCTCGCTCAGCGGGCTGCCCGGCGGCGCGCCGAACGCCACCGTCCGGGACGCGCTTGGGCGATCTGCTGGCCGAACTGATGGCCGCCCGCGAGCTGCTGGCCGATCCGGCCATCACCGGCGTGCGGCTGGTGCTGACCCCGGAGCGAATGGTCATCGCAGAGGCCAGGCGGCTGTTCACGGCGCTGTCCCTGCACGGCTTCCGCGTCGAGGCCGTGACGGTCAACCGGGTGCTGCCGCGCGGCGTCGGCGGCGAGTTCCTGCGCCTGCAGCGGGAGGGCCAACGCGAGGCCATGACGCTCGTCGAGGAGTCGTTCCAGGGCCTGACGATCCGCCGGGTCCTGCAGAAGCCCGTCGAACCCATTGGGCTGCAGCGGCTCTCGGAAATGGCCGCGGACATGTTCACCGACGTCGACCCGATGGCGACCACCGGCACGCCGATCGGCATGGAGGTCAGCGGTTCCGACGGGTGGTACCGGCTGGCGCTGCCGCTGCCGCTGGCCGAGCGCGGCGGCATCGCGTTGTCCCGGTCCGGCGCCGACCTGGTGGTGACGGTCGGCGACGTGCGGCGGCGGATCGCGCTGCCGTCGGTGCTGCAGCGCTGCAGCACCGAAGGTGCGAGCTTCGAGCACGGCCGGCTGATGATCGACTTCGCCGCCGATCCGGCCCTCTGGCCGGCCAGTCTCGCCCCAGCGCCGCTGGTCGGTACCGGGTGACCGAGCACGCCACCCGAGCCGCCCGGCCCTCCACCAGGACCACAGGTCGGCCCGCTCGCGCTGGAGGCGGCGCTGCTGCTGGACGTCGTCGCGGATCGCCTGGAGTCGATGAAACAACGAACGGCGCCCGGCGGAGGGGGCAGCAGAAGGCACCGAAGGCGACCCGGCCACCGGTACCGCCGCCGGGCCGTCACCGACGGTGGGCAGCGACGGCCGCTGCCCGGAATGTGGGTCGATCCCCGGGGCATCGTGCACCGCCTGCCCGCTCTGCCGATTTCTCGCCCTGCTGCGCGGCGAGCGGCCGGAGGCCACCGCCAAACTGGTCGATGGCGCCCTGATGATCATCCGGACGCTGCGCTCCCTGGTGCCCGAACAGCCGACGCCGGCGCCGGCCGGCGCATCGACGTCGGACACCGCATCCGCCGCCACCCCCGGCTCGCCGGGGTGGCCTCGAGCACATCGACATCCTGTGAGCACGTCCCGGCCGAGCGGCAGCGCGTCCGCGGTGACCATCGGCATCGACATCGGCGGCACCTCGGTGCGCGCCGCGGTGATCGACAGCGAGGGCGAGATCCACGCCTCGCTCCGCGACGCCACCCCGCACACCGAACGGGAGACCGAGGACATCCTGGTCAACCTGATCACCAAACTGGCCGGTACGCAGCCGGTGTCGGCGGTCGGCCTGGCCGTCGCCGGGTTCGTCAGCCAGGACCGGCGCAGGGTGATGTTCGCCCCGCACCTGGCGTGGCGGGACGCCGACGTGCCGGAACGGATCTCGGCCCGGGTGCAATTGCCGGTGGTGATGGATCACGACGTGAACTCGGCGGCCTGGGCCGAGTTCGCCCGCGGCGCATCGGCCGGCTCGCAGATCTCGCTGCTGATCGCGCTGGGCACCGGGATCGGCGCCGGCCTCATCATCGACGGCGAGATCTACCGCGGCGCACACGGTGTCGCGCCCGAGCTCGGTCATCTGACGGTGGTACCCGGCGGCCGGCCGTGCCCGTGCGGCAAGCGCGGATGCTGGGAGCGCTACTGCTCCGGCACGGCGCTGGCCGAGACGGCGCGCGAGCTGATGGCGGACGGGGACGCGCCGATACTCCGGCAGCTCAGCGGCGCCGACCCGGCGGCGCTGACCGGCACGATGGTGGCCATCGCGGCCACCGAGGGCGATCCGGTGGCGCTGGCCGCGATGGACGAGCTCGGCCGCTGGCTGGCGCAGGGACTGGCGCTGGTCACCGACGTGCTCGATCCGGAGGTGATCGTGGTCGGCGGGGGAGTGGCCAGCGCCGCCGGGATGTTCCTGCCGCTCGCCGTTTCGGAGTTCGCCGGGCTGATCACCGGGGCCGGTCACCGGCCGGTGCCGCGGGTGGAGCTGGCCCGGTTCGGTGACCGGGCGGGAATCATCGGCGCGGCGTTGTTGGCCGCCGCGCGGTAGCCGCGCGGCGTCACCTGCTAGACGACCGCCCCGTCGTCCGACCCGTCGGCGTCCCCGGCGGCCCGCCGCCGCCAGATGCCGGCGAGCAGCAGATACGCGCCGCCGAGGATCATCGCCACCGCGATGATCAGCGTGAGTTCGACACCGACCGCGAAGACGGACGGCTTGGCCAGCAGGCATAGCCCACCGACGATCAGCAGGATCGCCGCGATCGTGCGCCCCTTCGGTCGCGGCAGCGGCGGCGGCTCCGGGGGCGTGAAATGTGCCTCGTCGGCGTCTCTTTCGGCCTGTACCTCGGCCTCGTGGGCGGCGAAGGCGGCGACCTCCGCGGCTCGCTCCAAGCGCCGGAGTTCGCGTCGCCTGGCCCGCTCCTCACCGGTCTCCGGTGCCGATGGACCGGCGGACGGATGATGTTCGGCCTCCGGCGGGGCGACCGAATCGGTCGCGGAGTTCCATCGCGGATCGACCGAGAACCGGGCCACGATGGCCGCGAAGGCGGTGTCGACGTCCTCGTCCGATGGCTCGCCTGGCCATCCGCCGCTGGTCGCGGCCGTCGATCCGTCCGGCGCCGGCACCCGCTCGTTGTCCTGTTGCGACGCTGCATCGTCGTCGCCCGGCGACACCGTCACGGCCGGCCCGCGGTGACCTTTGCGATGAGCCGCTGGCCGTCGCGCCCGGACCGACGCCCGCGGCCTGCAGTCCATCTCACCGGAAATCACTCCATATCACGGTCCGCATTGCGCACACCGACCCGCGCCCAACTGTACTGACCCCGGCGAGCGCTTGCGTCCACACCTACCTGCCGCTTGCGGCTACGGCAGGTCGACCCGGCTCGCGGTGACCTTCTCGATGAACTCGACGGACGAGGTGAAGATCAACTCGGCGTCGTAATCCATGGTGGCGACGTGATAACTGCGCTCCAGCGGGATGTCGGTGATCTGCGCGGACGACACCTCGTCGCGAACGATCTGGGCGTTGACCGGCTCGACGGTGTGGTCGACGGTGGAGTGCAGCAGCAGCATCGGCGCCGTCACCCGGGGCAACTCGGCCCTGACCACCGGCCAGGCCTTCCACAGCGAGTACATGGCCTTGACCGGGAGCCGGTTGTATCCGGGTTCGACCACGCCCGGTTTGGCGATGTCGCCGGCGATCGGCGGGAACATCGGCAACAGGTGGTGCAGCACCGGGAGAGAGCTTCGCCTCCTTGCGCAGCGTCAGCACCGACGGGTTGACCAGGATGATGCCGGCCATCGCGTCCGGGAAGATCTCGGCCAGCCGCAGCGTCAGCGTGCCGCCCATGGACAGCCCGCCGACCACAACGGCGCGGCAGCTCGAGGTCAGCTCCTGCAGCGACGCGGTCACCGCGCCGAGCCAGTCGGCGAACGTGGTGCGGTTCATGTCCTGCCAGCGGGTGCCGTGTCCGGGCAGCAGCGGCAATCGCACCGTGTAACCGGCTCGCGGCAAGGTGCTCGGCCCACGCCCGCAGGGAGCCCGGCGCGCCGGTGAATCCGTGGATCAAGCAGCACCCCGACGTCGCCGCCGTCATGGCTGAACGCCGCGCTCCCCGGGATCAGGGTCGAGTTCGTCATCTGCACTCCTGAAATGATCACGCGACGACGCGGCACCTGCCGCGGACGCGTCGTTCCCCATGGTCGCACGCGTGGCGGCGGGGGCGCGGACCCGCTGAGCGGCGTACGGTTGTCCCAATCGTTATCCGCGAGCTAAGGGGCTTTCCCGCGTGCTCTACACCCTGATGAAGTACGTCCTGCTGGGGCCGCTGCTTCGATTGTTCTTTCCCTGCAAGGTCATCGGCGCGGAGTTCATTCCGGCCGACGGCGGCGCGATCCTGGCCGGCAACCATGTCTCGGTGGCCGACTCGTTCTTCACCCCGCTGCACATCAGTCGCCGGGTGACGTACCTGGCCAAGAGCGAGTACTTCACCGAGAAGGGCATCAAGGGCGCCTTCAAGAAGTGGTTCTTCAGCGGGATGGGCCAGGTGCCGGTCGACCGCAGCGGTGCCTCCGCGGCCCGCGCGGCGCTGGACACCGGCATCCGGCTGCTGAAGGAGGGCCAGCTGCTCGGCATCTACCCGGAGGGCACCCGGTCGCCGGACGGCCGGCTGTACAAGGGCAAGACCGGCGTCGCCCGGATGGCGCTGGAGGCCGGCGTTCCGGTCGTCCCGCTCGTCATGCTCGGTACCGAGAAGGTCAACCCGATCGGCTCCAAGATGTGGCGTCCGCATCGCATCACCATGGTGATCGGCCGGCCGCTGGACTTCTCCCGGTACGAGGGCATGGCCGGCGACCGGTTCGTCGAGCGGTCGATGACCGACGAGATCATGTACCGGCTGATGGAACTGGGCGACCAGGAGTACGTCGACGTGTACGCCGCGAAGGTGAAGGCGGACGCCGAGGCGGCCGCGACCGCGTCCGACCACCGCGCGAGGGCCGCGGCCCGGGCACCGTCACCCGGCTGCCGGGCACCAAGGCCGGCTGAGTCCGCGTTGGTTCGAGCCGCGACGACCGGCCCCGTTGCCAGGTACTTCTACGACTGCGAGTTCATCGAGGACGGCCGGACCATCGAGCTGGTCTCGATCGGCGTGGTCGCGCAGGACGGCCGCGAGTTCTACGCGGTGTCCACCGAATTCGATCCGGGCAAGGCCAACCAGTGGGTGCGCCGGCACGTGCTGGACAAGCTGCCGTCGCCGGCCGACCGGGCCTGGCGTTCCCAGGCGTCGATCCGCGACGAGCTGTACTCGTTCCTCACCGCACCGCGACTGCCGATCGAGCTCTGGGCCTGGTTCGCCGCCTACGACCACGTGGTGCTGGCGCAGCTCTGGGGGGCGATGCCCGACCTGCCGCGCGACGTTCCGCGGTTGACCCGTGAGATCCGGCAGCACTGGGAGGCCGCCGGATCGCCGCCGATCCCGGAGCCGGGAGCGGACCGGCACGACGCGCTGGCCGACGCCCGGCTGGCCTTCGCCCGCTGGCAGGTCGCGCAGGCCGTGTTCGACGCACGAGCGGCGCGGCCGGGTAGCCGGGACTGAGCCTGCGAGTTTCCGCCTAGGCTGTTCGTCGTGAACTGGACCATCGACATCCCAGCGGACATTCTGCCGAGCCTGCCGCCGCTGCCGCCCGACCTGCGGTCGCGGCTGGACGACGCGCTGGCCCGGCCCGCGGCGCAGCAGCCCGAATGGCCGGACCCCGACCAGGTGCTCGCCGTTCGCGCGGTGCTCGAGGCGGTGCCGCCGGTGACGGTGCCCGGCGAGGTGGACAAGCTGGCCGACCAGCTGGCGGCGGTGGCCCGCGGCGAGGCGTTCCTGCTGCAGGGCGGCGACTGCGCCGAGACCTACGTCGACAACACCGAACCGCACATCAGGGGCAACATCCGCACGCTGCTGCAGATGGCCGTCGTGCTCACCTACGGCGCGTCGATGCCGGTGGTCAAGGTCGGCCAGGATCGCCGGCCAGTACGCCAAGCCGCGGTCGTCGGCGCTGGATTCGCTCGGCCTGCCGTCCTACCGCGGCGACATCATCAACTCGCTGGCCACCACTCCGGAGGCCAGGGTCGCCGACCCGTCCCGGATGGTCCGCGCCTACGCGAACTCGTCGGCGGCGATGAACCTGGTCCGCGCGGTGACCAGCACCGGGATGGGCGACCTGGCGCGGGTGCACGAGTGGAACCAGGAGTTCGTGCTCACCTCCCGGGCCGGCGAGCGGTACGAGCGGGTGGCCGGCGAGATCGACCGCGCGATGCGGTTCATGTCGGCGTGCGGGGTCGATAGTCACAGCCTGCACTCAGGTGGACATCTTCGCCTCGCACGAGGCGCTGCTGCTGGACTACGAGCGGGCCATGCTGCGGCTGGACACCCGGCATGACGAGCCCCGGCTCTACGACCTGTCCGGGCACTTCCTCTGGGTCGGCGAGCGCACCCGGCAGCTGGACGGCGCGCACATCGCGTTCGCCGAGCTGCTGTCCAACCCGATCGGCCTGAAGATCGGCCCCGGCACCACCCCGGAGCAGGCCGTCGAGTACGTCGAGCGGCTCGACCCGCGCAACCAGCCCGGCCGGCTCACGCTGATCTCCCGGATGGGCAACGGCAACGTGCGCGACGTGCTGCCGCCGATCATCGAGAAGGTGGAGGCGTCCGGCCACCAGGTGATCTGGCAGTGCGACCCGATGCACGGCAACACCCACGAGTCGTCGACCGGCTACAAGACCCGGCACTTCGACCGGATCGTCGACGAGGTGCAGGGCTTCTTCGAGGTGCACCACGAGCTGGGCACCCATCCGGGCGGCATCCACGTCGAGCTGACCGGCGAGGACGTCACCGAGTGCCTCGGCGGCGCGCAGGAGATCTCCGACGCCGACCTGGCCGGCCGCTACGAGACCGCCTGCGACCCGCGGCTGAACACCCAGCAGTCGCTGGAGCTGGCGTTCCTGGTGGCGGAGATGCTGCGCGGCTGATTTGCGGTGTTCCCTGCCCGGGGGCGTGATGATCAACGATTCTGGCCTTCTGAGGTTGTGGGACAACCTGAAGGGGCCAAAAACTGTGATCATCGCGGGGGTGGGTGGAGCGTCGTCAGAGCCGGCCGGGGTCGACCTGGACCGATGTCCATGCGATGTTTGGACCCGGCTCGGCCATTGCGTCGTCGAAGGCGGCGACGTCAGCCAGATCGTCCAGGGCATCCATCAGCTGCGCGTAGCGCTCGGGGCTGACTACGACGCCGACTCGGCGTCCCGCGCTTTCAAGGAACACCGGTTCTGTACGGGCGGTCTCGATGACCGTGCCCAGTTCCCCGACGTCTGTTCGTACGTTGAACGTCGCCATGGCTCGACCGTACAACCGCAGCGCCTGGAGCAGGATAAGTCCGGTCGACGCCTACCGATGTGGACAAGTCAATCGAAAAATATCGCAAGCTTGATATATGGGTGCGGTGACGATGGCACATCAGGATCAATCCCAACGCATCACGTATTACGTCGACAGCTCGGCGGGAATCATCACACTGACGGCGTTCGCAAAGCAGCGCGACAACGAACGGCGGGAAGTCCGGAGGGCGCGACTTCGAATGGAAGACAGGAAGGAGCGAGGAGGATAACTACTGATTTCGAGCAGTTGCGTCGGTCCAGGCAGGCCGAGCTTACTGCCGCAGAACGAGGGGACTATGCCAAGGCCCACAGCGAGGCCGACCTCGCCGGCACATTGGCCGAACTGGTCTATCGGCTCCGGTCAGAAGCCGGCATCACCCAGACCGAGCTCGCGCGCCGGATGCGGTCAGCACAATCGTCGATTGCGCGGATCGAGGCAGGGGGTAGCACGCCGACGCTTGATCTTCTCGACAGGCTCGGCAAGGCACTGGATGTCACCTTGACGTTAAAAGTTGGTGGGCACTCGGTGGACTTTGGGGCGCCGTCCGTCGCCTGACGCTCCGGGCTCAGACGCGCCGCCCAGTGAGGGCCAGGAATCGCTCGCGCCACGTCGCGTCGTCGGCGACCGGGACCGGCTCACGGTAGGCACCGAAGGATCGCCAGATAAAGACCGTCGGCTGGGTCCCCTCGTACATTGCCTTGCAGAGGTCCTCCGACAGCCGGTAATCCAGGCCGATCGAGGCCGCGACGTCATGGGCGGTGAGGCTGCGCGCGATGTTCAGCTGCCAGAAATAGTCCGGGACCGGGCAATCGCCGTAGGAGCAGTGCACCACGAGCGAGGGATCGCCCACCAGGCCGGCTGCCGCGGCCGCGGCAGCGGAAATGCGGCGAATCGCGCCATCCGGATCGTCGCCGAGCAGATCGCCGTCGAACCGGTCCCGGCCGGCCTCGTCCATGGTCCAGCCGGCCAGCATGTCCGGCACCCAGGCGTTGTCGTAGGCGTAATGGTTGATCGCTTCGCGGAGCCGGACCGGCTGGTCGGCCCCCGGCATGTCGAACACCGGCGGCAGCATGGCGTCCCACTGCTCGTCGCGAATCGAGGTAAAAACCCGCACCGCGGCCTCGTCGGCCAGCAGAAACACTTGGGCCTCGGCAATCATGTCGACTCTCCCTCGATAGTTGAAAGCTGCGTCGAAGGTAGGCGGAGATCAGGTCAGCTGCCGTCCGCCACTGTCAACCCATTCCGGGATGGGACCCCGGGCGTGCTCAGCCTGCCGAGGTGAAGGTGACAACGACGGCCCGGTTCGCCGGATCCGAGGCCGGCTCGACCAGCGGCTTGGTGTCGCCGAACCCGACGACCGATGCGATGTTCTCGGCCGGCACGCCGAGCTCCTTCAGTAGCGCCGCGACCTCGGTGGCGCGCTGGGTGGAGAGGTCCGTTGCCGCCGCTTCGTCCCCGCCGGCGACCGCGGCCGTGTGGCCCTCCACGGAGATCTTGGTGGTCGGGTCGAGGGTCCCGACGCAGTCCTTGAGGGCGGCCAGCGTCGCCGTCTTGTCGATCAGGTCCGGCGTGTTGGGCTGGAAGAGAGCGGGCGACGGCAGCGTGCAGGTCCTGGTCGGTCCCTGCTGCTCGGAGTTGATCTTGGCGTTCGGGTCCGGAATCGCGATGGGCGGGATCGTCCCGGTGCCCGGCGTGCTTCCGGTGCCGTCGAAGAAGGTGACCTTCGAGGCCCCGGCGGCCGTCGCAACCCCCTCCCAGATGGCCCGCTGGTAGCCCACCTGAAGCTGCGAGAGCGGTTGCTGCCCTCCCGCGACCGGAGTGACGACGAAGGTCACGTCGCGGCCCTGCAGGTTCGGCAGTTTGCCGGCCGCGGTCACCGCGTTGACCACGTCCGGCGGTGACTGGTCGAAGGCCAGTTGGTTGAAGTCGAGCGCGCCCTCGGTGTCCAGCATCGGGGAGAACACCCAAACGGGCGAACCGGCGGGGGAGGTGATGGCCGCGAGCCCGGCCAGCGCCGACCGGCCGGGCGCCGTCGCCTGATCGGCGTTGATCTTCTCGGTCAACCCGGTGACGGCCGCGCCGGCGTCCCCGGTCAGACCGACGGGCTCCGTGCTGGCGGTGCCGTCACCGGCCACCGATACCCACTCCACACCGGACCCCGAACCGCCCAGCTCGGTCAGGCTGGCCACGATCGGCGCCGGCAGCACGACATTCATTTCGTTCGACGAGCCGGCGGTGCTGACCACGCTGCCGGCGACCTGGACCGGGGCCTGCGTGGTGCTCGGAGTCGACGGTGCGGTCGACCCGGCTCCCGAGCAGCCGGCGAGCAAGCAGGTCAGGACGGTCAGCATCGCCATCGCGATTTTTCGGCTCTTCGACGGGTTCATCCAGAAAACAGTAGTCATCACACGCATCACGCTGGGTTTCCGGCGCTCCGACAAGTGACCGGGCAAACCTGACGAAGTGAGCAGAATGATGACGAGTACCGCCGTGTCCGACTTCCTGATCTCCGCTGTGCTGTTGACCCTGGGCGCCGTCCGGGTCCGGGCGCACCTGCGGCTCGCGGGTGGGAAGGACCCGCGGGATCGTCACGAATACATCCACCAGCAGGGAAAACGCTAACCGTTACGGGAACGCGCTGGCGCTGACGGTGCCGCCCGGCTCGACCCGGCCACCGGCACCGGGGGACTGCGTCCAGATGTTGGCGTCGCCGCCGCCGAACAGGGCGGTGACGCTGAGCTTCAACCCCAGCTTGTCCAGCTTCTTCTCGCGCCTGCGCACCGTCGAATCGGTCAGGTCGGGCACCTGCACGGCGTTGGACGGGACCAGGAAGATCTTGGCGTCGTTCGGGTCGACCGTCGCGCCGGGACCGGGGTCGGTGCGCAGGATGTCGCCGGCATCGATGTCCGCGTCGAACGCCGGGTCACCGACCGTGACGGTGAACCCGGCCTTTTCCAGCGACTTGACGGCGTCCTTCGTCGGCTGACCGCGCACGTCCGGGACGGCGTGCACGCCCGGTCCCCCGGACAGCACCAGGGTGACCTGAGCGCCGATGGTCATCGCGGTGCCAGCGGCTGGGTCGGTGCGCAGCACGGCACCGACGGCGACGGTGTCGTCGAAGATGGGCTTGGCCGCGACGACGGCGGTCAGGTCCGCGGCGGTCAGCGCGGCCATCGCTGCCCGGGTGTCGATCCCGGCCGGGATCGACGGCACCCGCGGCCGGCCGGTGGACACCAGCAGGTCAACTTCGGAGCCGCGAAGCTGCTCGGTCCCGGCCGCCGGGTCGGTGACGGCGACCAGGCCGGACGGGACGTCGTTGTGGTGCTCGGTGATCACCCGCGGCACCAGGCCCGCGTTCCGGATCAGGTTTTCCGCGTCCGCCTGGGCAAGTCCGACCGCAGCCGGCGTCGCGGCCCAGCGTCCGCCGATCCACCAGCCGCCGGCGGCGGCGGCCAGGCCGAGCAGCAGCACCACCAGGATCGCGATGATCCAGCGCCGGCGCCGCAACCGGCGGAGCGCGACCGTGGGGGAGCGCACCGGTGCGCTGGGCTGCGGTGTGCTGGGCGGTGGCTGCTGGCTGACGGCCGGTGGCACGGTGGTGACCGGACCGCCGGCCAGTACCCGGGTGCCACCGGGGCCGGGCCCGTCGACCGGCCCGGGGAACGCCGGTCCGGCAAACGCGGGCAGGGCCACCGGCGCTGCCGGGGCCGGACGACGCTGCGGAACGGGCACCGCAACCCGGCGCAGCCCCAATTGGGACCGGATCCCGGCTAGCGCGGTCAGGAACGCGTTGGCGTCCCGCGGTCGAGCCGCGGGGTCGCGCCTGGTCGCCGCGACGATCAGATCGTCCAGCGCCTCCGGCGTCCCAGGCGCGTTGCCCGAGCATCGAGGCACGTCGGAGTGCACGTGTTGATAGGCCACCGACATCGGGTTGTCGCCGTTGAACGGTGGGTGCCCGGTGAGCATCTCGTAGGCCATCACCCCGGCGGCGTAGACGTCCGACCTGGCGTCCGCGGCGCCGGTGGCCACCTGTTCCGGCGACAGGTAGGCCACGGTGCCGAGGATGACGTCACCGGTTGCCATGGTCTGCGAACTGACCGCCCTGACCAGGCCGAAGTCGGCGATCTTGACCGCACCCCGCGCGGAGATCAGCACGTTCTCCGGCTTCACATCCCGGTGCACCAGGCCGGCCGCGTGCGCCGCACCGAGCGCCGCGAGCAGTGGTTCCATGATCGACATGGTGACCGGGACGGACAGCGACCCCTGCTCCCGCAGCAGGTCCCGCAGCGTCCCGCCGTCGACCAGTTCCATCACCAGGAAGACCAGGTCGCCGTCCCGGCCCTGGTCGTAAACGGCGACGACACCGGAATGACCCAGCGACGCGGCGAGCCGCGCCTCGCGTTCGAACCGGCTCAGAAAGGCCGGGTCGGAGACGTACTGCGGGCTCATCACCTTGATCGCGACCGGACGGTCCAGCCGCAGGTCGACGCCGCGGTACACCATCGACATCCCGCCGCGGGCGATCAGCGCCCCCACCCGGTACCGACCCTCGAGCACCGTGCCGCTCGTCAGGCCGGAATAGGTGTCCACAACCGCAGATTCTAGGTGGCCACGGGTTGACCAGTCGTTTTGTCCGGAGTACGACACCAACCATGCTGGCGATACGGGCACCACGACTGTTCGACGGCGAGCGGTTCAGCTCGGGCGGCGCGACGGTGCTCACCGACGGGGGCCGGATACTGGCCGTCGAAACCGGTTTCCCGGAGCTCGGGACGGAATGGCAGGTCGTCGAGTTCGACGACGCCACCGCGGCTGCCCGGGCTGATCGACACCCACGTGCATCTGGCCGCGGACAGCGGTGTCGGCGCGCTGGACCGGATCGCCGGCTTCACCGATGACGAGATGGACGCGGTGATCACCGATGGGCTGCGGCGACACCTTGCGAACGGGGTGACGACCGTCCGCGACCTCGGCGATCGGCGGTTCGGTGTGCTGGAACGGCGGGACCGGCAACGCGCCGGGGCCGCCACCGAGCCGGAACCGACGATCCTCGCCGCTGGCCCGCCGCTGACCAGCCCGGGCGGGCACTGCGCCTACATGGGCGGCGAGGTGCGTGGGGTGCCGGCAATGGCCGACGCGGTTCGCCAGCGGATCGACCGCCGGGTCGACGTCGTCAAGATCATGGCCAGCGGCGGGATGAACACCACTGGCAGCGACGTCCTGCGCCCCCAGTTCTCGCTCGAGGAACTCACGACTGCCACCGATCTCGCGCATGATGCGGGTATCCCGGTCAGCATGCACGCGCATGCCCTGGCCGCTGTCGAACAGGCGCTGGAGGTGGGTGCGGACTGTATCGAGCACTGCAGCTGCCTGACGGAAAAGGGGCAGCTGCTGACCGACGAACTGCTCGATCGGCTGGCGGCCGGCGGGACGTTCATCGGTGCCGCACTTGCCATGCCGCCGGCGGCGTTCGTGCGGGAAAGTGCGCCGCCCAACGTGCGGATCATGATGGAGCAGACCGGAATGACCCCGGAAATGATCGTTGAGCGGCGGATCGCGTCGATGGGCCGGATGCACCGCGCCGGCGTCCGCTTGGTGACCGGGAGCGACGCCGGAATCGCCCCGTTCATCGCGCACGGCCTTGTGCGCGGGTCGGCCGAAACCATGGTCGAGTTCGGCGCGTCCACCGCGGAGGCGCTCGCGGCCAGCACCTCGGTGGCCGCTCAGGCGTGCGCCGTCGGGGATCGGAAGGGCTTCCTGCGCAAGGGTTTTGACGCCGACGTGATCGTGGTGGCCGGCGATCTGCGGTCAGACATCAACGCCCTCGGTCAGGTGCGAGCGGTCGTCCTCCGCGGCGACGTGGTCCGCTGAACCCAGCGGATGCCGCGGGCAGCCGGGCAGGGCTGGCTTGACGGGGCCGATCTCGACGCCGCACGACTGCCACCGGATCAGGGAGTTTCGGCGATTCCCGGCCCGGTTTCCCTGGTGTGGTGGCAGTCGAACGGGCACGCCAACGCGGTCGACTACGGGACGACGGTGGACTTTGGCCTCGGCACCTGTGCGGTCTGCGAGCAGGGTGTCCGGTGCACCAATTCCGACGGCCATGGGTTCACCGTGGCGAAGGCCGCGCACACCAAGTTTTGATGGCACGCTGTCCACCGTGTCGACATCACCAACCTTCGTGCCCGTCCCCGAGATCGCCGCCCAGCTGGGCCTGGTGGTCACCAAGGTGCACCAACTGATCCGGGAACGGCAGCTGCTGGCGGTCCGGGTGCAGGGCGTGCTCCGGGTGCCGGCCGAATTCATCGACCACGGTGAGGTGGTCAAGGGACTGCCGGCCACCATCACCCTGCTCAAGGACGCCAAGTTCTCCGATGACGAGATCCTCGACTGGCTGTACACCTCGGACGACTCCCTGCCCGGCTCGCCCATCCAGGCGCTGCGGGAGAACCGCGGCCGCGAGGTGCACCGGCGCGCCCAGGTGGCCGGGTTCTAGTCAGTGGACGAACGGCGCGCCGCGGGCCTGCTCGACCAGGGCGCGGATCGCGGCCATGATCGCGGCGGTCAGTGCGGTGACCGACTCCGGATCGGCGGCATCCCACCGAGCCAGGTCAAGTGGCTCGCCGACCACCAGCGTCACCCGGTGCCGGTGGAACAGGTGCCGTCGACCGGGTCGCGGTCCCCACATCCCGACCGGGATGAGCGGTACCTCCGGGTTCGCCAGCGCCAACCGCGCCGCGCCGGACCGACCGGGCCCCGGCCGGAGGTCCGGCAGTCCGGGTCAGCCGGCCCTCCGGGTAGATCACCACCAGGTGACCACGCTCGAATTCGGCGGTTGCCCCGTCCAGTGATGTGGCGGCGTCGGCGGTTCCACGCAGCACGGGGATCTGCCTGGCGGTCCGCAGCACCCGCCCGACGACCGGCCAGTCGAAGACCTCCGCCTTGGCCAGGAAATGCGGGAACCGGTGATGCCCGGTGATCAGCCGGGCCAGCGCCAGCGTCTCGGTGGTCGACAGGTGGTTGGCCACGACCAGCGCCGGGCCGCCGGCCGGGATGTGCGCGGTGCGGTCGAAGCGCACGCTGTGCGCCACCGTCGCACCGATCGCGATGCCCAGGAACCCGATGATCGTCCGGACCGGTCGCTCGCGCGGCCACCAACTCATCCGGAGCACCAGGTCACCAGCGGCGGGCGGTCGCCGCGTGCGCGAGTTCGGTGAGCCGATCCCGGGCGGCGGCCTCGATCACCGGTCGGCCCGCGGCATCGCGTCGGTCCAGCGCGGCCAGCCCGGAGCTCACCAGGTCGTCGATCCTGGCCTCCAGCACGTCCGGCGCACCGGTGCCGGCGATGATCGCGGCCAGCCGAGCCGAGTCCGCATCCGCCGAACCGACACCGGCGTCGAGCTCGCCGAGCAGGCTCGGATCGCCCGCCAGTGCCCCCCGGGCCGTCGCCAGCAGCAGGGTGCGCTTGCCCTCCAGCAGGTCGTCACCCGCGGGCTTACCGGTGACGGCCGGGTCGCCGTACACCCCGAGCAGGTCGTCCCGCAGCTGGAACGCCACCCCGACGTCGGCGCCGTAGTGCCGAAGCGCCGCAACGGTTTCCGCGCTCGCGCCGGCCAGTTCCGCGCCCAGCTGCAGCGGCCGTTCCACCGTGTAGGCGGCCGTCTTGAACCGGTTCACCCGCATCGCGTCGGCGGCCTGGGACGCCGGGTCGGTGGTCACCGCGGCGGTCGCGACCAGGTCCAGCAGCTGCCCGGAGAGCACCTCGGTGCGCATCGCCCGCCAGACCGGCAACGACCGCCCGACCGCGCCCAGCTCGGCGGCACCGGCGGTGAACAGGTCGTCGGCCCAGGCCAGCGCCAGGTCGCCGAGCAGCACCGCGGCGGACACCCCGAAATGCTCCGAGTCGCCGCGCAGGCCCGCGTCCGCGTGCTGCTTGGCCACCGCCCGGTGGGTGGCCGGCCGGCCGCGGCGGCGCTCGGAGCGATCGATGACGTCGTCATGGATCAACGCGCAGGCCTGGATCAGCTCCAGCGCGGCCCCCACCGTCAGCACCGGCGCCGAGTCCACCGCGCCGCCCGCGGCGCGCCAGCCGCACCAGAGGAACTCCGGTCGCAGCCGCTTGCCGCCGCCCGCCACGAAGTCGACGAGCAGGTCGGCAAGCGTGGCCAGCCGGGGATCGATGGCCACCACCTCGGCGCGCCGACGCCCGAGTTCGTCGGCGATCACGACCTGCAGCCGATCCAGTTCCACCCGCACAGTCTGCCCCCCGATAGGCTCCGGTCATGCCGACCGTCCGCGACCGACTTGCCGCGCCCGGACCACATTTTTCTGTCGAGTTCATGCCGCCCCGCACCGACGCGGACGAGGACGTCCTGTGGCGTGCCGTCCGGCGGCTCGAACCGTTGCGTCCGGCGTTCGTCTCGGTCACCTACGGCGCCGGTGGCTCGCACCGGCAACGGACCATCAGGGTCACCCAGCGGATCGCCGAGGAGACCACGCTGGTGCCGGTGGCGCACCTGACCGCCGTCGGGCATTCGGTCGCCGAGCTGCGGCAGGTGATCGGGTCGTACGCCGCGGTCGGGGTCCGCAACATCCTGGCGCTGCGCGGTGACCCGCCCGGCGATCCCAACGCCGAGTGGGTCGCGCACCCGCAGGGCCTGGAATACACCAGCGAACTGGTCGCGCTGACCAAGTCGCTCGGCAGCTTCTCGGTGGGCGTGGCGGCCTACCCGGACAAGCACCCGCGGTCGCCCGACCTGGACACCGACACCAAGTTCCTGGTGGACAAGATCGAGGCCGGCGCGGACTACGCGATCACCCAGATGCTGTTCTCGGCCGACGACTACCTGCGGCTGCGCGACCGGCTCGTCGCGGCCGGCGTGCACGTGCCGGTGCTGCCGGGCATCATGCCGATCACCTCCTACAGCCGGCTGATGCGGATCCACGAGCTGTCCGGCCAGCGCATCCCGACCGACCTGGCCGAACGAGTTGCGGTCGGTGCAGGACGACCCGGAGGCCGGCCGGGCCGTCGGCATGGCGCACGCCATCGCGATGAGCGAGGAGTTGCTGGCGCAGGGCGCGCCGTGCCTGCACTTCTACACGTTCAACCGGTCCAAGGCGACGATCGAGGTTCTCACCGCACTGGGTATGGCACCCGCCACTCACCGGTAATGGGACTGGACCTCGACGTGTCCACCCCGGAGGGTGCCTTCGGCATCGCCTCCCTGGTGTTGCTGCTCGCCCTGATCGCGGTCCGGCTGTCCCGCCGGCTCGGCATGCCGTCGTTGCTGCTGTACCTGGGCATCGGGATGGTGCTCGGCATCGACAGCTTCGGCATCATCGACCTGACCAACCCGCTGCTCACCGAACAGCTGGGCTTCGTGGCCCTGGTCTTCATCCTGGCCGAGGGCGGGCTGACCACCCGGTGGGACAACGTCCGGCCCGCGCTCGGGCTCGGCATCTCGCTGGCCACCGTCTCCGTGGTCTTCTCCATCGCGGTCGCGGGCCTCGGCGTGCACCTGCTGATGGGGTTCGACTGGCGGACGTCGCTGCTCTGGGGCGCCGTGCTGTCCAGCACCGATGCGGCCGCCGTGTTCTCCGTGCTGCGCGGCGTCGGGGTGAAGCCGAAGCTGTCGGCGGCCCTTGAGCTGGAGTCCGGGCTGAACGACGCGCCGGTGGTGATCGCGGTGATCCTGCTGGCCGGCACCGAACCGATCACCTGGGTCGACCCGCTGCTGGTGGTCTACGAGCTCATCGTCGGCGCGCTGGTCGGCGCCGCCATCGGCTTCGCCGGTGCCTGGCTGCTGCGCCGAGAGGCGCTGCCCGCCGCCGGGCTGTACCCGCTGGCCACCATCGCGCTGATCGGCGGCGCCTACGCGGTCGGCACGTTCGCGCACTCGTCCGGATTCCTGGCCGTGTACGTCGCGGCGGTCATCCTGGGAAACACCCGGCTGCCGCACCGGGCGTCCACCCTGTCCTTCGCCGAGGGGCTGGGCTGGCTCGCGCAGATCGGCCTGTTCGTCATGCTCGGGCTGTACGTGGAACCCAGCCGGCTGCCCGCGGCGCTGGTCTACGGCGTCCTGATCGGGTTGATAGCGCTGCTGCTGGCCAGGCCGATCTCGGTGCTGGCCGCCGCCCTGCCGTTCCGGCTGTCCTGGCGAGAGCAGGCGTTCCTGTCCTGGTCGGGGCTGCGTGGCGCCGTGCCGATCGTGCTGGTCACCATTCCGCTGATGAAGGGGGTGGCGCACTCCGACCAGCTGCTCGACGTGATCGTGGTGGTGGTGGTCATCTACACCCTGCTGCAGGGCACCAGCCTGCCCTGGGTGGCCCGAAAGCTGAAGGTCATCCAGTCCGGCCAGGCCCTCGAGGTACAGGTCGAGGCCGCGCCTCTGGAGGAAATGAACGCCCACGTGCTGCAGGTGACGATCCCCGAAGGGTCGAAGATGCACGGGGTGTACGTCTCCCAACTGCGGCTGCCGGCGCCGTCGACGATCGGGCTGCTGCTGCGGGGCGGCGAGCCCGTGACGGTCACGCCGAACGTCCGGCTGCAGTCCGGTGACCAACTGCTGATCGTCGCCCCGGAACGGGTCCGGGCGGCCACCGAGAAGCGGCTGCGTGCCGTCGGCCGGGGCGGCGCACTGGCCAACTGGTTCGGTGAACGAGGCACAACTGGGACAATGTCCTCGTGACCGAACGCCCCGATGACCCCGCAGTGACGCCGCCCGAGGTCGTCGAACCGTCCACCGAGGCGGTCGCAACGCCGGAGGAGGACCCGGTTGTGCGCAAGCCCCGGAGGGTCGGGCTGCTGGCCGCGATCGCCGGCACCGTGGTCATCCTCGACCTGCTGACGAAGATCATCGTGGTGGCCACCATCGATCCGAACCAGCCCGTCAAGGTGCTCGGCGGTCTGGTCTATATCTCGCTGATCCGCAACCCCGGGGCCGCGTTCTCGATGGCCACCGGGATGACCTGGTTGCTGGCGCTGGTGGCGATCGTGGTCGTCATCGTGATCATCCGGATGGCGCCGCGGCTGCGCTCGACGCCGTGGGCGATCTCGCTCGGCCTGGTGCTGGGCGGGGCCATCGGGAACCTGATCGACCGGATCTTCCGCGCGCCCGGGATCCTGCAGGGCCACGTGGTGGACTTCGTGTCGGTGTTCGGGCCGAACGCCGAATACTTCCCGGTGTTCAACGTCGCGGACTCGGCGATCACCATCGGCGGGATCAGCCTGGTGATCACCGCGCTGCTGGGCATCGACTTCGACGGCACGTCGACCCGTAAGGCCCATGGAAGTAAGGACGAGCGTGCCTGACGTCAGGCGTCTCCCGGTGCCGGGCGGGCTCTCCGGCATGCGGGTGGACGCCGGGCTGGCCAAGCTGCTGGGGATGAGCCGCACCACAGTCGCCACCATGATCGACTCCGGCGCCGTGCTGGTGGACGGCGCACATGCGGTGCGGTCGGCGAAGCTGGTCGAGGACAGCTGGCTGGAGATCACCCTGCCCGAACCGGACCGGCCGTCGGTGGTGGTCGCGGAGACCGTCGAGGGCCTGTCGATCCTGTACCGGGACGCGGACATCGTGGTGGTGGACAAGCCGGTCGGGGTCGCGGCGCACCCGAGCCCGGGTTGGACCGGTCCGACCGTGCTGGGCGCGCTGGCCGGTCTCGGCATCGCGGTCAGCACCTCGGGGGCGGAGGAGCGGCGGGGCATCGTGCACCGGCTGGACGTCGGCACCACCGGCGTGATGGTGGTGGCGCTGTCCGAACGGGCCTACTCGGTGCTCAAGGACGCGTTCCGCGACCGCACCGTGGAGAAGATCTACCACGCCGTCGTGCAGGGCCATCCCGATCCGAGCGCCGGGACCATCGACGCGCCGATCGGCCGGCACCCGTCGTCGGACTGGAAGTTCGCCGTCGTCGCCGGTGGCCGGGACAGCATCACCCACTACGAGACGATCGAGGCGTTCCCGTCCGCCAGCCTGCTCCGGGTGCACCTGGAAACCGGTCGCACGCACCAGATCCGGGTGCATTTCGCGGCCACCCGGCACCCCTGTGTCGGTGACCGGACCTACGGCGCCGACCCGACCCTGGCCGCCCGGCTGGGACTGACCCGGCAGTGGCTGCACGCCAGGTCGCTGGCCTTCGCGCACCCCGCCGACGGGCGGTGGGTGGAGTTCACCAGCCCGTACCCCGCCGACCTCGCGCACGCGCTTGAGGTGCTGGGCGGGGTGTGACCGGGCCTGGCCGGTTGATCGAGGCCGGGTGGGGGCTTGTGGGGCGTTGCGGTTGCTCAGGCATGACTGCTTCACCCCTGAATCAACTGCAACACTCCCGAAGCGTGGTCGGAGGGGTTCGCCCGGACGGAGGTCCCGGATCGGCGGGTGACTGGGGCGAGGCCGGCGTCAGGAGCTGTCCGGCCAAGACGCTCACGATTACCAACGCGGCCGCTGGCCAGTCTGATCAGAGAACCACTAGGCCCTGAGGTGTGTATATTGTGTGTTGTGACTCGCTTGAATGTCTACCTCCCGGACGAGCTTGCGGCGGAGGCGAAAAAGGCAGGCTTGAACCTGTCCGCGGTGACGCAGGAGGCCGTGAGACGCACTCTTGCCGAGCGATCAACCGACGCCTGGCTGGCCTCGACGACCGCGACGTCGTCGGCCGGGAAAGTTCATCACGACCGCGCCCTCAGTGCTCTCGACGCCGCGCGGGAGGAGGCGCCAACGCGACATGGCTGAGGTGGTCGTAGATGCCTCCGCAATGGTTGACCTCCTGCTCGACAACGAACTGGGCGGCGCCGTTCGTCGGCGGCTGGCCGGGCACGCGCTGCACGCGCCGGCGCACCTCGACGCCGAGGTGCTCTCAGCGCTGGGACGTCTGCACCGCGCCGGCGATCTCGAGGCCGAGGATGTCGAGTCACGTTTGCAGACGCTCGTTGCTGCTCCGATCGAACGCCACAATGTCAGTGACCTGCTCATCGGCTCATGGTCGCGACGCCATCAGCTTCGGCTCGTCGATGCCCTCTACATCCAGTTGGCAATCTCACGCAAAATTGCGCTGGTCACCACCGACCGCCGCCTGCACGCAGTGCCCGCCGCGGACGTCGTCGGCACCTGAACCGAGCTCGCCGAGCGCCAGTCACGTCAGGCGCATTATCGGACATGTAGGTCCTGGTCGTAGATTTTCTCCAGGCCGACGCACTGATCAACCGCCTGATCGCAACCTGTGACGTACGGGTCGACCACGATCGGGCCAACGCCGCGGGTTTTGTCCGGCGCACTGACTTCCTGCGGGTCACCCGGTTGACCACCTCAGATCCCGCCGCCGCACCGTTGACCTTCGGCTTCACTGGCTATCCGGGCGTCGCCATTCATGCAGGTCTGCTGCACGATTTCAGTTACCCAGAGTGCGGTTGTGATGCCTGCGATGAGACCGCCGCCGGTCAGGCGGACCTGATGGAATGGCTCGTACTGGCCGTGGCGGCCGGCAACTACCGCGAGGCGTACACGCCGGGTGGGCTGCCTGGCCGAAGACCAATGGCTGCTGAACGACCACGCTGAAATCAAACGACGGTGACCAGGTTGCGGTTACTCGACGACGGGCTGAAGCCTTTGACCAGCAGCCAGCCGGCCAGAACCATTTCCTGGACGGCGATCGGCAGGAACAGGAACGTATAGCCGGTCACCGGGCTGTCGCTGAACAGGGCCAGCAGGCAGGCGGTCATCATCAGCAGGGTCGCGGCCAGGCCCCACGCCGACAGCCAGCGGGGCACCAGCCGCGCTCGGTAGAAGACGACGTAGTACATCAGGGCGCCCACGGTGAAGGCGAACACCGCCACCAGCGTGGAGTGCTGACCCAGGCTGCGGAGAGTCTCTGCAATCTCCTGCAGAGGGGCCACGACGCTCAGCAGGCACACGACTGCGACCGTGTAGAAGACCGCCTCGATGGTCCGGAAAACCACCGAGCCCAACGCCAGGGTGGCGTTGATCGGCCTCAGCAGCGGGTACAGCGCGATGGCGATGCCGACGCTGCTGCCGGCGGCGATCAGATAGAGAAGTGCCGCGGCGGCCAGCCGGGTGGGCTGGTCGGCGACGGCCGCGAGGTGGTCAGCGCCGACGAGAGAAGGATCGAGCGCGGCTGCGGCGACCGCCGCGATGGTCGCAATGATGAACAATGCTCCCGTTGTGATCGACGTGCTTCGAGGGGAGTTCACGTTGAAGTCCTTTCCCAGGTGCGCGAAGCGGATCGGGCTGGTGTACTACGTACACCTGACATGGAAGCGTAGGTGTACGTAGTACACCTGTCAAGGCACCGTTGAAGGGGAGGCGTCCGAAATGGTCCAGCAGGCACCCGCGGTTCGCCGTGCCCCGCTCAGCCGAGACCGCGTGCTGCGCTCCGCGGTGGCGCTCGCCGACACCACCGGCATCGACTCACTGAACATGCGCAAACTCGCTCAGGAACTCGGCGTCGTGCCGATGGCGCTGTACAAGCACGTCGCGAACAAGGAGCAGCTCCTGGACGGCATGGTCGATGTCGTCGTCGGCGAAATCGACCCGCCCGTCCACGGATCGGACTGGAAGCGGAACGTCAGGCAGCGGATTCTCGCGGCGCGGCGCGCGCTGCTGCGTCACCCCTGGGCCTCCGCGGTGATCGAGTCACGAGCCACCCCGACACCGGCCGTGCTGGCGTACATGGACTCGGTGATCGGCATGTTCCGCACCGGCGGCTTCTCCGTCGACCTCACCCATCACGTCATGCACGCACTGGGCAGCCGCATCTGGGGCTTCACCCAGGAGCTGTTCGCGAGCCCGCCCAGCGTCGACCCAGAGACCGCGGCAGTGATGTTGCGCGAGATGGCCGGGAAGTATCCCTACGCCGCGGAGCTGGCCATGGCGGTGGCCCACGACGACGCGTCGGTCGTCGGTGTCGGCTGCGACGACCAGTTCGAGTTCGAGTTCGCGCTCGACCTGCTGCTCGACGGGTTCGAAAGACTGCAGCAGCAAGCCGTGGGCCCGTGATGTGCTGGCGGCGGCACGGCGCTAGGTTTTCCGCATGACTTTCACCGCGTCCACCCCCCTCCGTCAGCGCACCGCCTACAAGGCGCTGCAGCAGCACTACGAGAGCATCTCCGGCGAGCACCTCAAGGACCTGTTCGCCGGCGACCCGACCCGCGGGACGGCGCTGACGCTGGAGGCGGAGGGCATCTACCTGGACTACTCCAAGCAACGGGTGACGGCCGAGACCATCGGCCTGCTGGTCGATCTGGCCCGGGAATCCGGTCTGGCCGAGCTCCGCGCCGAGATGTTCGGCGGCGAGCACATCAACATCACCGAGGACCGCGCGGTGCTGCACGTCGCGCTGCGGGCGCCGGCCGGCGCCGTGATCGAGACCGATGGCGCGAACGTGGTGCCCGACGTGCACGAGGTGCTGGGCCGGATGCGAGCCTTCGCCGACCGGATCCGGTCGGGGGAGTGGACGGGCCACACCGGCAAGCCGATCCGCAGCATCGTGAACATCGGCATCGGCGGCAGCGACCTCGGCCCCGTCATGGCCTACGAGGCGCTCAAGCACTACAGCCAGCGGGACCTGACGTTCCGGTTCGTCTCCAACGTGGACGGCACCGACTTCGCCGAGAAGACCCACGATCTCGACCCTGCGGAGACCCTGTTCATCGTCTCCTCGAAGACCTTCACCACCCTGGAAACCATGACGAACGCGACCACCGCCCGGGACTGGTCGCTGGCCACCCTCGGCGACGACGCAGCGGTCGCCAAGCATTTCGTCGCGGTCTCCACCAACGCCGACGCGGTGAGCAAATTCGGCATCGACACCGCCAACATGTTCGGCTTCTGGAACTGGGTCGGCGGCCGGTACTCGATGGAGTCCGCGATCGGCCTGTCCACCATGCTGGCCATCGGGCCGGACGGCTTCGACCAGCTGCTGGCCGGCTCGCATTCCATTGACGAGCACTTCAAGAACACGCCGCTGGAGCAGAATCTGCCGGTGCTGATGGGGCTGCTGACGTTCTGGTACACCGGCTTCTTCGGCTCGCAGACCCAGGCCGTGCTGCCCTACGACCAGTACCTGAACCGGTTCCCGGCGTACCTGCAGCAGCTGACCATGGAATCCAACGGCAAGTCGGTGTCGCTGGACGGCAAGCGGGTCGACTACGACACGTCACCGGTCTACTGGGGCGAGCCGGGCACCAACGGGCAGCACTCGTTCTACCAGCTGATCCACCAGGGCACCCTGACCATCCCGGTCGACTTCATCGCCTTCGCGCAGTCGCTGAACCCACTGGGCGATCACCACGACTACCTGACCTCGAACGTGTTCGCGCAGGGCGAGGCGCTGGCGTTCGGCAAGACCGCCGACCAGGTCCGCGCCGAAGGTACGGCGGAAAACCTGGTGCCGTTCAAGGTGTTCGAAGGCAACCACCCGTCGTCGACGTTCCTGATCGACAAGCTGACCCCGTACGTGCTCGGCCAGCTGGTCGCGCTCTACGAGCACAGCGTGTTCACCCAGGGTGCGCTCTGGTCCATCGGCTCGTTCGACCAGTGGGGTGTCGAGCTGGGCAAGCAGCTGGCCTCGAAGGTCATCCCCGAGCTGCAGGCCGACGACGACCCGGACCTGCAGCACGACAGCTCGACCAACGAGTTGATCCGCAGGTACCGGGCGGCGCGCAACGGCTGACCCGCCGAGATGCGGTTTCGCCTCTCTTGGGTAGCGTTCCCCGGGTGACTGAAACGACCGCCCCCACGGCCACCACAACAGCGGCGAATACGAAGCCATCAGCGGCCAAGGCCCCGGCCAAGCGGGCAGCGGCCCGAAAGCCGGCGACCAAGAAGGTCGCGGACCCGCCGAAGACCATTCCGCCGACTGCCGGCGCCCGTCAGCTCGGCCGGATTCCGGTTGCCGACGTCTTCCCGATCGTGGACGGCGGCAACCGGCCGGCCAAGTCGGTGGTGGGCGAGGAATTCGACATCACGGCCACCGTCTACCGGGAGGGCCACGACGCGGTCAACGCGAACGTGGTGCTGACCGACCCTTCCGGCGTCACCACGACGCTGCCGATGACCTGCACCAACCCGGGCCTGGACTTCTGGACCGTGACGGTCAGCGCGCCGACCACCGGCCGCTGGTCGTACCGGGTGGAGGGCTGGTCGGACCCGTACGGCACCTGGCACCACGACGCGGCCATCAAGATCGCGGCCGACGTGGACACCGAGATGATGCTCGAGGAGGGCGCCCGAGTCCTCGAGCGGGCAGTATCCAGCGTCGAGCGCACCCCGGAGCAGCAGGCCGTGCTGACCGACGCCATCTACAAGCTCCGGGACGTCGTTCATTCGCCCGGAAACCGGCTGGGCGCGGGCGTTTCGCATGCCGTCGAGGCCGAACTCGCGGCCCGGCCGCTGCGTGACTACGTGACGGCCAGCCCGGACTACCCGTGGCTGGTGGAACGCGAGCGGGCGCTCTACGGCGCCTGGTACGAGTTCTTCCCGCGCTCGGAGGGTTGCCAGCTGGACGAGGCGACCGGGCTGTGGAAAAGCGGCACCTTCGCCACCGCCGCCGAGCGGTTGCCGGCCGTCGCGGCCATGGGGTTCGACGTCATCTATCTGACCCCGATCCACCCGATCGGCAGCATCAACCGCAAGGGCCCGAACAACACGCTGATCACCGACGAGCACGACCCCGGCTCGCCCTACGCGATCGGCTCGGTGGACGGCGGGCACGACGCCATCCATCCCGAGCTCGGCACGTTCGACGACTTCGACGCCTTCGTCGCGCGGGCGGCCGAACTCGGCCTCGAGGTGGCGCTTGACCTCGCGCTGCAGTGTGCGCCGGACCACCCCTGGGTCAAGACCAACCCGGAATGGTTCACCACCCGCAACGACGGCACCATCGCGTTCGCCGAGAACCCGCCGAAGAAATACCAGGACATCTACCCGCTGAATTTCGACAACGACCCGAAGGGCATCTACGCGGAGGTCCGGCGGGTCGTGCAGGTGTGGATCGACCACGGCGTGAAGATCTTCCGCGTCGACAACCCGCACACCAAACCGGTGGAATTCTGGGAATGGATCATCGGTGACGTCGCGATGACCAATCCCGAGGTCATCTGGCTGGCCGAGGCATTCACCCGGCCGGCGATGATGCACGGCCTCGGCAAGGTCGGTTTCCAGCAGTCGTACACCTATTACGCGTGGCGCAACGAGAAATGGGACCTGGAGAGCTACTGCCAGGAGTTGGCGCGGGATTCCGCGCACTACATGCGACCGAATTTCTGGCCGACCACGCACGACATCCTCACGCCGTACATGACGAACGGCGGTCCGGCAGCCTGGAAGGTCAGGGCCGCGCTGGCCGCCACCCTGGTCCCGACGTACGGGATCTACGCCGGCTACGAACTGATGGAAAGCGAGCCGCGGCCCGGCGCGCAGGAACAGAACGACAACGAGAAATACCAGTTCAAGAACCGGCACTGGGAGGACTACGAGGAATACGGTCCCAAGGCCGGCCAGTCGATCGCGCCCTACCTGGCGATGATCAACCGGATCCGCCGGCACCACCCGGCGCTGCACTGGCTGCGAAACCTGCGGTTCCACAACGCGGAGAATTCCAACGTGATGGTCTTCTCCAAGTCCCGAAAGGTGGATGGGCATGACGACACCATCATCGTGGTGGCCAATCTCGACCCGCATCACAATCAGGCCACCTGGTTCCATCTGAACATGCCCGAACTGGGGCTGGGCTGGGACGATTCCTTCCCGGCACACGATCTGGTGACGGGTGCAACCTGGCACTGGTCGCAGCACAATTGGAGTTGGCTCGGTCCCGAGAACGAGCCGGTCCACATCGTTCAGGTAGGGCGGTACTAAATCGTGTCCCAGTATCCGAACCAGCCGGCCCCGGCCAAGAAGAAGGGGCTGAGCGGACGCGCCATCGGCGGCATCGTGGTCGCGGTCGCGGTGATCATCTTCATCGCGATCAACCGTGACCAGACCACGGTGTCGTTCCTGTTCTTCAGCGCCGAGCTCGCGCTCTGGGTGGCGCTGACGATCGCGGCGATCGGCGGGCTGATCGCCGGGTTCCTGATCGGCCGGAAGCGGTACAAGCCGGGCTCCTGACCGGTCAGGGCAGCAGAATCCAGCGGGGCGCGGCCCGTCCCGCGGCCGTTGCCAGCCAGGCATCGGCCACCCGCTCCAGCGGCTCGGCGGTGTGCGCGACGCGCAGCTTGCCGTCGGCGGCCAGCGCGGCGACCGAGGTGAGCGCCTGCGCCCGTTGGGTCGCCGACAGCGAGTTGTTGGTGTAGCCGAGCACGCTGATCGAGCGGCTGCGCAGGGCCGCCGAGGAGAAGCTCGCCGCGTCGCCGGCGGCGCCGCCGAGGTTGACCAACCGGCCGCCCTCGCCGAGCACCTGCAGCCGCGGCGGTGGCCGCGGCACCGAACACCGGATCGATGACGACATCGACCGGGCCGGCGATGGCCTCCCGCAACGCCGCGGCCAGGGCGTCGACGTCGTCGTGGAATGGCACCACCACCGACGCGCCGGCGTCCCTGGCCCGCCCGGCGGCCGCCTCGCTGCGGCAGACCGCGATGACCTGGCCGGCGCCGAGCGCCAGTGCGGCGCCGATCGCCGATTGGCCGACCGCGCCGCCGCCACCGAGCACGACGACCCGTTCGTCGGGTCGCAAACCCGCCCGCCAGGTCAGGCACATCCAGCCCGCAACCGCCGAAAGCCCGAGTGCGGCAAGGGATTCGTCATTGACGTCGGCGTCCACCGGCACCAGGTCGGCGTCGGCGACCGAGCACAATTGCGCCAACGAGCCGTCACCGGCGGCCATCCCCGCCGAGGTCGCGAACCACACCCGCTGCCCGTCAGGCAGCAGCGCCCACCCCCTGGCACGCCGGGGACGTATGGCGTCGCCGGCCGCCCGAAATAGGACGTACCCGATCCGCACAACACGTCCAGCGGCACGACCGGGGCGGCCGTCACCCGCACCAGCGACCGGCCCGGGCAGGTCAGCCGGATCCGGATACTCGCCGACCGACGGCGCCGAGCCGGGCTCGGTCAGGATTGCCGCGCGCATGTCAGGTGGAAATGTCGGGATAGGGCAGCGACAGGTGGGCCATCGCGGCGCCGTACGCCCGCTGGTACTCCAGCGGTCCGTGGTCGCGCTCGAACAGCGCGATGAACAGCGTCAGGGTCAGGAACGGGTGGGCGCCCATTCCGAACAGCGTCACGTGGTCCTGCTCGATCAGCGCGCGCCGCTCGTCGGCCGAGAACTCCTGCCAGGTACTGCGTTCGGCGGTCGTGCAGTTCAGCAGCTGGTTGGCCATCTCGGCCTCCCACCAGGTCACGGTGCCCGCCGGGTCCTCGCGGTACCGCTCCACCAGTTCGGGGTCGCGGTCGATGGTGAACAGGAACTTGTCCAGCAGGTACTTGACTCACGCTCAGTGCTCCTTTCGGATACCAGGTGAAATACGCCTCCATGGTGTGGAACAGGTCGAGATAGTCGACGTGGTCGGCCTTCACCCCGTCGCCGGCGACGCCCATCATCAGCATGAAGTCCATGAAGCCGTGGGTGGCGTTGCCCGGACTGTGCAGGCTGTCCAGGGTCACCTCGGCCAGGCAGCCCTCGATGTCGCCGGAGGCGATCCAGTCGACGGCCTTGCGGTCGAACTCCGGGTCCGGGCCGTGCTCGCCGAACTGGCGCGGGCCGCCGAGTTCCAGCGAGAGATGGCCGGTGCCGATGATCGCCACCCGCTTGTCCTCCGGCCACGATTCGACCAGCTCGCGGATCGTCCGGCCGAGCTGCACGAACCGCTTCGGCCGCGGCAGCGGCGGGGCGAAGATGTTGGTGTAGATCGGCACGATCGGCAGGTCGGCCTGCGGTCGCAGGGTGATGATCGGGCAGGTGATGCTGTGGTCGATCCGCAGCTCGTTGCTGAACGCCAGGTCGAAGTCGGCGTCCAGTCCGTGCCGCAGGATGTGCGCCGAAAGATCCTCCTGTCCGGCCAATCTCATCCGGGGGAGGCCGAACTCGCGCTCCTCGTTGTACCAATTGGCGTCGTAGAACGGCGCCTTGCCGACCAGGAACTGCGGCATGTTGTCCAGCCACAACTGGTGGAAGTGGTCGCTGCCGATCATCACCAGCACATCCGGCCGGGCCCGGGTCAGCGTCTCGCGGAACCGCTCGATCTTGGCCACCCACTCGTCGGCGAACGGTGGCCGGTCGGCGCCGGTGGACGTGCTGGCGCGGTAGTAGAAGGGATGGTGCGTCGACGCGATGACGGCGCAGACGGTGGCCATGCGGCAGCTCCAGGGGCTCAGTCGGACTCGGGGTCGACGTAGGTCGCGTTGCGGTCGACGGTCAGGTAGATGTCGTTCGCGATCGGCCGGCGTCGCTCCTCGGCCAGCTGGCCGAGCAGCCCGGCCGCCCGGGCCAGCAGCGCGAACCCGCGGAGCATCTCCACCGGCAGCCCGAGGTCGGCCAGCGCGGCGCCGCAGACCCCGGCGCCGTTCAGCGGGAGCCGGCGTCCGAGCACCTGCTCGTGGGTGCGGCCGATCGCCTCGAACAGCCGCAGGTGCGGCCCGCGCAGGCCCTCCTGCTCGGCGATGCCGATCAGCACCGGGGTCCGCGGGTCGCCGTTCTTGTGCACCGGGTGGCCGAGCCCGGGCACGAACTTGCGCTCCGCCCTGGTCTGCTGGACGGCGGCCAGGGCCAGCGCGTCCCAGCCGGCGTCGTCGGTGGGCAGTTCGCCGTCCTGCCGTTCGATGACGTCATGCAGGTAGCCGCCGCAGTCCTCGGTGACGCCGAGGAACCGGGAGCCGCCGCCGAGCAGCCCGGCGGCCAGCGCGCCCTGCAGCGAGTCGGGCGCCGACAGGTAGGTCAGCCGTGCCGCGATGGCGGTCGGGGTGAACCCGTGGTCGGCCAGCGCCACCAGCACCGCCTCGAAGACCCGCACCTCGCCGGGCGTCGGCCGGCGCATCGCCACCAGCCAGAAGGCCAGCTCGCCGAACCCCACCTTGCCCATCAGGTCGGCGGTGAGATCCTTGCCCAGCAAACCGATCTCGGTCGGGGGTCGAGGTGCCGAGCGAGGTCGGGAAGTCCAGGCCGTCGATCTCGTGATCCGTCATGCGATGCCATCCTCTGCAGCCAGGCGCGGATCTCGTCGCCGTGCTCGTTCAATGTCGGTGGCGGGCGCAGGTAGTCCGGTGGGGTCTGCGACATCCTGATCGGATTGCGCACCGACGGCACCGCGTCGGCGCCGGAACCGACCAGCACCACCGGATCCAGTCCGACGCCGTCGGCGAACGCGACACCGCCGTCGATGCTGTTGATCGGGCCGCAGGGCACCCCGGCGGCGATGAGCTCGTCGAACCACGCCATCGCGGTGCGGGTCCCCAGGCGCTGCACCAGCAGTGGCCGCAGCTCGTCGCGGTTCGCGGTGCGGTCCTCGTTGCGGGCGAACCGGGGGTCGTCGGCCAGCTCTGGGACACCGAGCACGGCAACGAGTTTGCGGAACTGGCCGTTGTTGCCGGCGGTGACGATCAGGTCGCGATCGGCGCACGGCAGCGGCTCGTACGGGAACAGGCTCGGGTGGCTGTTGCCCATCCGGTGCGGGATGACGCCGCCCGCCACGTAGGCGCTGGACTGGTTGACCAGCCCGGACAGCGCCGAGGACAGCAGGTTGACCTCGACGTGCTGGCCGAGGCCGGTCTCGTGCCGGTGGTTGATCGCGGCCAGCACCCCGATGGTGGCGTGCAGCCCGGCCATCACGTCGAACACCGAGATGCCGGCCCGGTACGGCGGGCCGTCCGGGTCGCCGGTCAGGCTCATCAGGCCGGAGATCGCCTGCACGATCAGGTCGTAGCCGGGCAGTTTGCGGCCGCCCGGTCCGCTGCCGAAGCCGCTGATCGAGGCGTAGACGACCCGCGGGTTGGTGGCGGCGACGGTGTCGTAGTCCAATCCGAACCGGGCCAATCCGCCCGGTTTGAAGTTCTCGATCACGATGTCGGCGCGCCTGGCCAGCTCCTGCGCCACCGCGGCGTCGTCGTCGGTCGGCCAGGTCGAGGACGATCGATCGCTTGTTGCGGTTGACGCCGAGGAAGTAGGTGGCGACCCCGTCCCGCACGGGTGGTGACCAGCTGCGGGTGTCGTCCCCGGCCGGTCCCTCGACCTTGATCACCTCGGCGCCGAGGTCGGCCATCAGCATCGTTGCGTAGGGGCCGGCCAGTACCCGGGAGAAGTCGGCGACCAGCAGCCCGGCCAGTGGGCCGCTGCGCTGTGGCTGGCTCATCGTGACTCCTCCGTCAGACGGACAGTGGTCCGGAATCATCGTCGGGCTGTTGACGTGTGACCGTCATCACGAGCAGAGTAGCGCCATCACCCCGAGGTCCGTCTAGCGGACCACCGTCCGGAGATTTCAGGAGCGTCATGACAGACAACGTCACCAATCCCGTCGTCCTGCGCGGCGGCACCGTGCTGACCATGGACGATGCGCACACCGTGCTGCCCGGTGCCGACGTGCTCGTGGTCGGCGACCGGATCGCCGAGGTCGGTGTCGCGCTGCAGGTGCCGGACGGCACCCGCGAGATCGACGCCAGCGGCGGCATCGTCATGCCCGGGATGATCGACACCCACCGGCACATGTGGCAGACCGCGATGCGTGGGTACGGCGCGGACTGGACGCTCACCCAATACTTCGTCTGGTACTACCTCGAGCACGGCAAGACGTTCCGGCCCGACGACATCCTGGCCGGCAACCTGCTCTCCGCCTGGGACGCGCTGGAGGCCGGGGTGACCACCACCGTCGACTGGTCGCACGGGTTGCAGACGCGTCGACCACGCCGAGGCCGCCGTCGAGGCGCTGCAGGCGGTGCCGGGTCGGTTCGTCCTGGCCTACGGCAACATCCAGGCCGGACCCTGGGAGTGGACCGCCGACCACGCCGTGCAGGCGTTCCTGCGCAAACACCAGGGAGCCGGCGACATGCTGGGGCTGCAGCTGGCGTTCGACGTCACCGGTGACCCGTCCTTCCCGGAGAAGGCGGCCTTCGAGGTGGCCCGCGAGCTCGGTCTGCCGGTGACCACGCACGCCGGGGTCTGGGGCGCCACCAACGACGACGGCATCCGGCTGATGTTCGAGAACGGGTTCATGACCCCGGACAACATCTACGTGCACGCGGCCACCCTGAGCACCGACTCGTACCACCGGATCGCCGCGTCCGGCGGGTCCTGCTCGGTATCCACCGAGTCCGAGCAGAGCGCGGGCCAGGGCTACCCGCCCACCTGGCAGCTGCGCCGGCACGGCATCGACGTCTCGCTGTCGCATGACACCAGCGTCTGGTGGAGCAGCGACCTGTTCACCGCGATGCGGACGACCCTGGGCGCCGACCGCTCCCGCGAGCATCTGGAGGCGCACGCCAAGGGCGAGACCGTCACCAATGTGCATCTGCGGGCCGAGCAGGTGGTCGACTGGGCGACCCGCGGCGGCGCCCGCGCGCTCGGCCGCGACGACATCGGCTCGCTGCAGCAGGGCAAGAAGGCCGACGTCGTGCTGATCAAGAACGACCGCTCGCCGTTCGCGCTGCCGGTGCTCAACCCCTACGGGCACGTCGCCTTCCAGGCCCAGCGCGGCGACGTGCACACCGTGCTGGTCGACGGCAAGGTGGTGAAGTCCGAGAATCAACTCGTCGGGTACGACGCGACGTCGATCCGGTCCAAGATCGATGCCACCGTCGACTACCTGCGGGCCAGCATGGGCGAGGACGTCTGGCTGCAGGGGATGCACCCGCAGCTGCCGGAGGACGGCGGTGAGGTGCTCGACAATCCTTACCAGTACACCGATTACAAGTCATCGGCCACGCACGGGGCCAGGGGCACGGTGTTCGGCGAACCCGGCTCGGGATCGTAGGCTTCCGACGTGGCAGGGCGCGGGGAAGGACCCGACTTCGTCGAGGCGCTGGCGCGCGGGCTGGACATCCTGTCCAGCTTCGACGCCGGTCACCGGCGAATGTCGCTGACCGACGTCGCGACCGCCACCGGGTTGGCCCGGCCGACCGCGCGCCGGCTGCTGTTGACGCTGCAGGAGATCGGGTACGTCCGGGCGATCGGCGGCGGTTTCGAGCTCACCCCGAAGGTGATCGGCCTCGGCACGGCCTACGTCAGCTCCCTGGGGCTGTGGGAGGTCGCCCGCCCGCACCTGGAGGCGCTGGTCCGCCGGACCGGCGAGTCGTCCTCGATGGCCCAGCTTGACGGCTCCGACATCGTTTATGTCGCAAGGGTTTCCGTGCCGAAGATCATCTCCTTGCGGGTCGACGTCGGGACCAGGTTTCCCGCGCCGCAAACCTCGCAAGGCAAGGTGCTACTGGCCGCGCTGCCGGCGGCCGAGGCCGACCGGGTGCTGGCCGAGCCGAGCCGCTCCGGGCTGCCGGCATACATCGGCCGGAGCCACGACCAACTCCGGGACGAACTCGTGGTGATCCGCGCCCGCGGCTGGGCGCTGGCCGACGAGGAACTGGCGCCGGGGGTGCGTTCGGTCGCGGTCCCGGTGCGGGACGGCGCCGGTACCGTCCGGGCGGCGATGAACGTCACCGTGCACGCCGCCGAGACCAGCACGGCGGTCCTGCTCGACGACCACCTGCCCAAGCTGCTGCGCACCGCGGGCGACGTCAGCGCCGACTGGGCGCTCTGGCAGTCCAGGCCCCATCGTTGAGGTTCGGGTCGAAACCTCGACGGCCTAGGATTCCGCCGATGACCACCAATCCTGACACCCCGGGCGCGCTGACCGGCTGGAGCCTGATCGACTCCACCGAGGGCTACGACGTCGACGACGACGTGCATGACGACCCGGTGCTGGTCGGCCCGGACGGTCAGCCGGTCACCACCTGGCTGGAGGACTACCCGTACGACGAGAAGATGACCCGCCGCGAGTACGAGGTGCTCAAGCGGGCCGTGCAGATCGAGTTGCTCAAGCTGCAGGCCTGGGTGAAGGAGACCGGGCAGAAGGTGGTGCTGGTCTTCGAGGGCCGGGATGCGGCCGGTAAGGGCGGCACCATCAAACGGTTCACCGAGCACCTCAACCCGCGCGGCGCCAGGGTGGTCGCCCTGGACAAGCCGACCGATCGGGAGAGCGGTCAGTGGTATTTCCAGCGGTACGTCTCGCAACTGCCATCGGCCGGGGAGATCGTGCTGTTCGACCGGTCCTGGTACAACCGGGCCGGCGTGGAGCGGGTGATGGGATTCTGCAACCAGGAGCAGTACCTGGAGTTCATGCGGCAGGCGCCGGAATTCGAACGAATGCTGGTGCGCAGCAACACCCATCTGATCAAGCTGTGGTTCTCCGTCACCCAGTCCGAGCAGCGGACCCGGTTCATGATCAGGCAGATCGACCCGGTCCGGCGGTGGAAGCTCAGCCCGACCGACCTGGCCTCGCTGGACCGGTGGGGCGCCTACACCGAGGCCAAGGAGGCGATGTTCTTCTACACCGACACCGAACACGCGCCGTGGACGGTGGTGAAGAGCAACGACAAGAAACGCGCCAGGATCAACGCCCTGCGGCACGTGCTGCACTCGCTGGACTACACCGGCAAGAACGTCGGCCGGGTCGGTGACACCGATCCGTTGATCGTCGGGCCCGCGTCCAGCGTGTACGAGGCCGGTGAGCACACCGGGCGGATGTACCCGGTCCTGTGAGCGGCGCGATCGGGGGGCAAGCTGGCCGTGCTGTTCGTGCACGGCGTCGGCATCCGGGAACCGGACTACGCCGGTTCGGCGATCAGGGAGCTGCGCAAGGAGTTCGCCCGGTCCACCAACGGCGCGGCCGCCGTCGATGATCTGCTGATCGAATCGGTGTACTGGGCGCCCGCGGTGATGGAGCGGGAGGACCGGCTGCTCAAGGGCGCGTTCCCGGATCGGGCCGGCGGCTGGTTCTCCGGGCTGAACAACCTGACCCACCGGATCTCCAACGGCTCGAACCTGTCCCTGCTGCCGCTGGCCCTGTCCGGGCTGGTCCGGCACGTCCCGGGGATGCCGCGGATCCACTGGCCGACGCTGCGCTGGGCGGTCAGCAATTTCGTCGGTGACATCGTCGCCTACCAGGTCACCCCGAACACCAGGGTGGTGTACGACGCCGTGCACGCGCTGCGTCGACGAGGCGCTGCACCGGCTCGCGGTCAAGGCGCCGGACGCGCCGCTGATCGTCATCGCGCACAGCCTGGGCAGCGTGATCGCCTCCGACCACTTCTACGACCTGCACAAGGGCCGCCGGGTCGACGTCGGGGACAGCCCGCTGGAGCGCGGCGAGACCTTCACCTCGTTCTACACACTGGGCAGTCCGATCGCGCTGTGGATGGAGCGGTACGGCGACTTCAGCCGGCCCGTGCAGATCCCGGGCAAGGTCAGCGAGGACCCGGTGATCGTGGCGGCCGCCGAGTGGATCAACTTCTACGACGCCGACGACGTGCTGGCCTTCCCGCTGAAGGGGCTCTCGGCGGACTACGACGCCGCGGTCGACGAGGACCGGTCGGTCTCGGTGGGCGCCCTGATCCTGGGCATGTCACCGGTGTCGCACGTCGCGTACTGGAACGACAAGTCCGTCATCCGGCCGATCGCCAACAGCCTGGCCTGGTTGTGGAACGCGCGAAAAAAGTTCCCAGATTAGTTCGATTCCCAGGTATTTCTCATGTCCCAGTTCACTCGGTCCAGTAGGTCATTGACGTGACTGTGCCGACAGGCGGAGGTACCGCATGATGCAGACCGTGGGAGTTGGCGAACTCGTCGCCGCGGCGGCGCGCGGCGAACAGACGGCGTGGAACGCGCTGGTCGAACGCTATCTGCCGCTGGTGTACTCGATCGTCCGGCGGTACCGGATGTCGGACAAGGACGCCGAGGACGTCAGCCAGACGGTGTGGCTGCGACTGGTCGAGCACCTCGACGCGATCCGGGAACCGAAGGCGCTGCCGGGCTGGATCGCGACGACCACCCGTCATGAGGTGTTGGCCGTGCTGGGCGCCAAGCGGCGGACCGACCCGGTCGATCCCGCCAGCAACTGGATCCTCGACCTGCAGGGCAACTTTGTAGATTTGGACGATGAACTCTTGCGCGCAGAAGCCGCCACCGCACTCCGCAACGGCCTGGCCGAGCTGGAACCCGAACAACGGACGCTGTTGTTGCTGTTGGTGAAGGATCCGCCGGTCAGCTACGGCGACATCAGCCGCATCACGGGGATGCCGGTCGGTAGCATCGGCCCCACCAGGGCACGGTGCCTGAAGAAGCTGAAGGCGACGTCGTCGGTCCAGGCTTTCTTGCGTCCAGACGGGATGCAGGACCGTATGGATGGGGGCCAGCGGTGACTTCTTTCGAATGGATGGACGATGACGACGCGATGCTTGCGGAACTGAAGGCTGCGGTCGCGGAGCGGGACGCCGTGCCGGAGCGACTGCTCCGGGACGCCAAGGCGGCGTTCGCCTGGCGAACGGTGGATCAGGAACTGGAACGGCTGACACTGGAATCGGACTCCCTGTTCGACGACCTGGCGTTGGTGCGCGGCGCCGGGGACGACACGTCGAGGGTCTTGAGTTTCGAGGGGTCCGGGATCGGCCTGGAGATCGAGATCACCGACCGAGTAGTCGTCGGCCAGGTATTTCCGATGAGCGCAGCACTGATCACCATCGTCGGCGCCGCCGGTCCGTCGATCGAGACCCGGACCGACGAGCTCGGTTGTTTCGTCGTCGATCGAATTCCCAACGGACCCCTGCGGGTCCGCTGTGATACCCAGGACTCGAGCTTCATCACCGACTGGCTGGCGACGTAAACTCCCCCTCGATCGAGGAGGGGTGCCGTGGATCTGGTCGCACTGAACAACAGGATCGCCGCGGTCGAGGCCGCCGCCCAGCACGCCGCCGCGAGCCACCTCGCCGTCATGCACGAGCTGGACCGGCTGGCCGAGCACCTGGTGGGGGACACCTCCCCGGAGTTGCAGGGCCCCAAGCAGCGCATCCAGCAGCTGATCGCCAAGGTCGCCCCCGAGCGCCATGACGTGCCGAGGTACGTCGAGACCTACTGCCACGGCGCCGCCGGTCGGTGACTCGCGGGCGGCGCCACGCCCGGGACTGTCGGGGTTCAGTGATACAAACGAGCTGCCATCTGGAAGGGGCTCGGTGTCACAGTACAGACTCGTTCGTTCACCTGCACGTGCACACCGAGTACTCCATGCTCGACGGCGCCGCCAAGCTGGGCAAACTGTTCGAACGCACCGCCGAGATGGGCATGCCCGCGCTGGCGATGACCGATCACGGCAACGTCTTCGGCGCCCACGACTTCTACCGGCAGGCCAGGGCGGCCGGGGTCAACCCGATCATCGGCATGGAGGCCTACCTCACCCCGAACACCTCCCGGTTCGAGCGGACCAGGGTGCGCTGGGCCAACGGCGGTGAGGACGATGTATCCGGCTCCGGTTCGTACACCCACATCACCCTGCTCTCGGAGAACACCGAGGGCATGCACAACCTGTTCCGGCTGGCGTCCCGGGCCTCGCTGGAGGGCTTCTTCTACAAGCCGCGGGCCGACCGGGAGCTGCTGCACGAGTACGCCAAGGGCCTGATCGCCACCACCGGCTGCCCGTCCGGCGAGATCCAGACCTGGCTGCGGATCGGCAACTACGAGAAGGCGCGGGCCAGCGCCGCCGAATTCCGGGACATCTTCGGCCGGGAGAACTACTTCCTGGAGCTGATGGACCACGGCCTGTCCATCGAGACCAAGGTCCGCGACGGGCTGCTCCGGCTGGCCAAGGACCTGCAGCTGCCGATGGTCGCCACCAACGACCTGCACTACACCGACGCCGCCGACGCCGACGCGCACGAGGCGCTGCTGTGCGTGCAGTCCGGCAAGACGATGGACGACCCGAACCGGTTCAAGTTCGACGCCCGCGACTTCTACCTCAAGTCGCCGGCCGAGATGCGCGCGCTGTGGGACGGCAAGTACCAGCTGCGCGAGGCGTGCGACAACACCCTGCTGATCGCCGAGCGGTGCGCGGTCGCGTTCGACGAGAACGCCTCCTACATGCCGCGCTTCCCGGTGCCGGCGGGGGAGACCGAGCAGACCTGGTTCGTCAAGGAGGTCGGCCGCGGGCTGCTGGCCCGGTTCCCGGACGGCATCCCGCCGGAGGTGCAGAAGCAGGCCGACTTCGAGGTCGGCGTCATCACCCAGATGAACTTCCCCGGCTACTTCCTGGTGGTCGCCGACTTCATCAACTGGGCCAAGGACAACGGCATCCGGGTCGGGCCCGGGCCGTGGGTCGGGCGCCGGTTCGATGGTCGCCTACGCCATGCGGATCACCGACCTGAACCCGCTGCAGCACGGGCTGATCTTCGAGCGGTTCCTCAACCCCGACCGCGTCTCGATGCCCGACTTCGACGTGGACTTCGACGAACGCCGACGCGGCGACGTGATTCGGTACGTCACCGAGAAGTACGGCGACGACCGGGTCGCGCAGATCGTCACCTACGGCACCATCAAGGCCAAGCAGGCGGTCAAGGACTCGGCCAGGGTGCTCGGCATGCCGTTCTCGGTCGGCGACCGGATCACCAAGGTGATGCCGCCGCCGGTGATGGGCAAGGACGTCTCGCTGGCCAAGATGTTCGAGCCGTCCGACCCGCGGTACAGCGAGGGCGGCGAGTTCCGCACCCTGGTGGAGACCGACCCGGACGTCAAGCGGGTCGTCGAGATGGCCAGGGGCCTGGAGGGCCTCAAGCGGCAGTGGGGGGTGCACGCGGCCGGCGTCATCATGTCGTCGGACCCGCTGCTCGACCTGATCCCGATCATGAAGCGGGAGCTGGACGGCGCGATCATCACCCAGTTCGACTACCCGACCTGCGAAAAGCTCGGGTTGATCAAGATGGACTTCCTGGGGCTGCGCAACCTCACCGTCCTGGACGACGCGCTGATCAACATCAAGGCCAACCGCGGCGAGACGATCGTGCTGGAGGACCTGGCGCTGGACGACCAGAAGACCTTCGACCTGCTGGCCCGCGGCGACACCCTCGGGGTGTTCCAGCTGGACGGCGGGCCGATGCGCGCGCTGCTGCGGTCGATGCGGCCGGACAACTTCGAGGACATCTCCGCCGTCGGCGCGCTGTACCGGCCGGGCCCGATGGGCGCCAACTCGCACAACGAATACGCCGACCGGAAGAACGGCCGCAAGCCGGTCGTCCCGATCCATCCCGAGCTGGCCGAGCCGCTGGCCGAGATCCTTGGCGACACCTACGGTCTCATCGTCTACCAAGAGCAGGTCATGGCGATCGCGCAGCACGTCGCCGGCTATTCGCTCGGCGCCGCCGACCTGCTGCGCCGGGCGATGGGCAAGAAGAAGAAGTCCGAGCTGGACGCCCAGTTCGAGAAGTTCTCCGGCGGCATGGCGGACCGCGGATATTCGCCGGCCGCGATCAAGACGCTGTGGGACATCCTGCTGCCGTTCTCCGACTACGCCTTCAACAAGGCGCACTCCGCCGCCTACGGCCTGGTCTCCTACTGGACCGCCTACCTCAAGGCCAACTACCCGGCCGAGTACATGGCCGCGCTGCTCACCTCGGTCGGTGACGACAAGGACAAGATGGCCATCTACCTGGCCGAATGCCGGTCGATGGGGATCAAGGTGCTGCCGCCGGACGTGAACACCTCGGTCCGCGACTTCGCGCCGGTCGGCACCGACATCCGGTTCGGGCTGTCCGCGGTGCGCAACGTCGGCACCGGCGTGGTCGCCTCGATCGTCGCCAGCCGCAAGGACAAGGGCGACTACACCGACTTCTACGACTTCCTGGAGAAGGTCGACCAGGTCGCCTGCAACAAGAAGGTCGTCGAGTCGCTGATCAAGGCCGGTGCCTTCGACTCGCTCGGACCATCCCCGCAAGGGCCTGCTGATGGAGCACGCCAGGGCCATCGACGAGGTGCTGGGGCTGAAGAAGGCCGAGGCGATCGGGC
Source organism: uncultured Actinomycetota bacterium (assembly GCA_963695045.1). Classification (GTDB taxonomy): domain Bacteria; phylum Actinomycetota; class Actinomycetes; order Mycobacteriales; family Nakamurellaceae; genus Nakamurella. The sequence goes on along the minus strand of CAVOFW010000005.1, from coordinate 345,999 downwards.
AGTTCGACCTGTTCGGCGAGATGAGCCAGGAGGAGAAGGGCGACTCGTTCCGCGGCAGCGTCCCGGACACCGAGTGGGACACCAAGCTGCGCCTGGGATTCGAGCGGGAAATGCTGGGGCTGTACGTCTCCGGGCATCCGCTGGCCGGGGTCGAGCACATCCTGTCGGCGCAGTCGGACGCGTCCATCCCGGACATCCTGGACGGCACCATCCCGGACCGCGGGATGGTCACGGTCGGCGGCATCCTGACCGGGCTGCAGCGCCGGCTGACCAAGAAGGGCGACCCCTGGGCGTCGGCGACCCTGGAGGACCTGGCCGGCGGCGTCGAGGTCGCGTTCTTCCCGAAGGTGTACCTGGACTGCTCGCTGCTGCTGGCCGAGGACGCGATCGTGCTGGTCAAGGGCCGGGTGGCCCGCTCCGAGGACCGGCTGTCCCTGCACGCCCAGCAGGTGGTGGTGCCGGACCTGTCGGTGTCGGCGGACAAGGGGCCGGTGCAGGTCAGCATCGCCGCGTCCCGCTGCACCCCGCCGGTGGTCGACCGGCTGCGTGACGTGCTGCAGGCGCACCCCGGCACCACCGTGGTGCACCTCAAGCTGCTCAACGCCGGCCGGGCCACCACGCTGAAACTGGACGACGGTCTGCGGGTGACCCCGACGTCGGCGCTGATGGGCGACCTCAAGGCGTTGCTCGGCGCGGACTGCCTGGCGTGAAGCGATGCTGGTCGCTCGGCGTCTGCCTCGTCGTCGGCGTCGTGCAGGGGGTGATCTGGGCGTTCGTCGCGCCCGGTGTGCCCTACAAGGTGCTGGCCGACGGCCGGTTCGGCGCGCTGCCGACCACCTCGACGTACCACTTCGTCGACGTGGCGATCTTCGCGTTGTCCGGGATGGCGATCGGCGTCGTGCTGGCGGTCGGTGCGTGGCAGCTCCGGTCGGCCCGGGGTTGGCCGATGGTGCTCACGCTGGTCGGCGGCTCGCTGCTCGGCGCGTTGATCGCCTGGGCGGTCGGGGCGTGGCTCGCGCCCGGGGTCGACCCGGCGTCGGTCGGCGCCACCGCGGCGGATTCGATCGTCATCGCGCCGCCGACCACCGGCACCATCCTGGTCGTGCTCGCCCAGCCGGCGCTGGCCGCCGCCGTGTACACGTTCCTGGTCGCCTGGAACGGCCGGCCCGACCTGGGCCGCCCGGCGCTCAACCCTCCGGTGGGGGCCGGAACGCCGCGAACGGATCCGTCACCCGCAGTTCGTGAATGGTGAACCGGTACATCGCGGCCGGCCGGCCGCCGGTCGGCCCGGAGGCGGCGGTGGTCCCGGTCGGCTCGAGCATCCCGCGGCGGGTCAGGATGCGCTGCAGGTTGGTCGGGTCGACGTCATGCTCGAGCGCCGTCGCGTAGACCCGGCGCAGCTCGGCGATGGTGAATTCGGCCGGCGCCAGCGCGAAGCCGATGTTGGTGTACGAGAGCTTGGCCTGCAGTCGCCGGTAGGCCCGCTCGACGATGACGCCGTGGTCCAGGGCGGTCGGCGGCAGGTCGTCGACCGGGTGCCAGGCGGTGTCCTCGGGCAGCCGGGGGTCGGCGTCCAGCGGCACCAGCCCGAGGAATCCGGTGGCCACCACCCGCGATCCGGGCACCCGCTCGCGGGTCGGAGAACACCCCGATCTGCTCCAGGTGGGCGACCCGGGCGAGGTCGACCTTCTGGGCCAGTTGCCGGGACGCGGAGGCGTCGACGTCCTCGGCGGTGAGCACCAGCCCGCCGGGTAGCGCCCACCGGCCGGCGTCCGGTTCCTGGGCCCGCTGCCACAGCAGCACCTGCAGGCACACCCGTCCCTTGCGATCCGGCCGGACGGTGAAAACGGCCGCCAGCACCTCGACCTGGGTGTCCTGAAGATGACCGGGAGATGGCGACCTGATACCATTGGGCATGTTATCGATTGTAAGTCGAAAACCTCGCAGTTGATGACCCAGCAGTGAAAACCGGGGGCCAGGCCAGAAGGGCGCGCCATGACTGCACCAACGCTGGATCCAGCCCTCGACTTCGCGCATGGGCGAGTGAAGTGCATGCGCTCGCCGAGCAGCGGGACGCGGTCATCCTGGCGCACAACTACCAGGTGCCCGAGATCCAGGACGTCGCCCACCACGTCGGCGACTCGCTGGCGCTGTCCCGGATCGCCGCCACCGCGCCGCAGTCGACCATCGTGTTCTGCGGCGTGCACTTCATGGCCGAGACCGCGAAGATCCTCTCCCCGGAGAAGACCGTGCTGATCCCGGACGCGCGGGCCGGCTGCTCGCTGGCCGATTCGCTGACCGCCGACCAGCTGCGGGCCTGGAAGGCGCAGAACCCCGGCGCGGTCGTCGTCTCCTACGTCAACACCACCGCCGAGGTGAAGGCCGAGACCGACATCTGCTGCACCTCGTCCAACGCCGTCGAGGTGGTCCGGTCGATTCCCGCCGACACCCCGGTGCTGTTCGGTCCCGACCAGTTCCTCGGCGCGCACGTCCGGCGCATCCTGGGCCGGGACAACATCTCGGTCTGGGGCGGCGAGTGCCACGTGCACGCCGGGATCAACGGCGGCCAGCTCACCGCGCAGGCCGAGGCCAACCCGGACGCCGACCTGTACATCCATCCCGAGTGCGGCTGCGCCACCAGCGCGCTGTACCTGGCCAGCGCCGGCGCGGTGCCGGCCGACCGGGTGAAGATCCTGTCCACCGGCGAGATGGTCGACGCCGCCAGGCTCAGCACGTCCCGAAAGGTGCTGGTGGCCACCGAGATCGGCATGATCCACCAGCTGCGCAAGGCCGCCCCCGGGGTCGACTTCCGGGCGGTCAACGAGCGGGCGTCCTGCAAGTACATGAAGATGATCACCCCGGAGAAGCTGCTGACCTCGCTGCGGGAACTGCGCGACGAGGTCGTCGTCGACCCCGAGATCGCCGCCAGGGCGCGCGGCGCCGTCGAACGGATGATCTCCATCGGACAGAGCGGCAGCGGCGAATGAGCACTTCTCCGCAGCTGCCGGGCAACCTGCTGCCCAGCTGGGAGGCCAGCGCCGACGTCGTCGTCGTCGGCACCGGTGTGGCCGGGCTGACCGCCGCGCTGACCACCGCGTCCGCCGGGCTGTCGGTGCTGCTGATCACCAAGGGCCGGCCCGAGGAGGCCAGCACCCAGTGGGCGCAGGGCGGCGTCGCGGTGGTCCGCGACGAGCGCGACCCCGGCGACTCCGATCGACAACCACATCGAGGACACCCTGGTCGCCGGGGCCGGGCTGGCCGATCCGGTGGCCGTCGACGATGATCCTCACCGAGGGCCCGGCCGCCGTGCAGCGGCTGATCGACCGCGGTGCGCTGTTCGACGCCGGCCCGGACGGGCTGCTGCGCACCCGGGAGGGCGGTCACTCCGCCAACCGGGTGATCCACGCCGGCGGCGACGCCACCGGCGCCGAGATCGAACGCGCGCTGCTCGCCGTCCCCGGGCTGCCGGCCGTGCTGGCCGGGCACCAGGCGCTCGACGTCGTGCTGGACGGCAGCCGGCCGGGCCCGCGGGGTGTCCGTGCTGGCGCCCGGACGGCGCCGTCGGGCTGATCCGCGCCGCCGCCGTCGTGCTGGCCACCGGCGGCGCCGGTCACCTGTACGCGGCCACCACCAATCCGGGCGTGGCCACCGGCGACGGCCTGGCGATGGCGCTGCGGGCCGGTGCCGCGCTGGCCGATGTCGAGTTCATGCAGTTCCACCCGACCGTGCTGTGGACCGGGCCCGGCGACCTCGGCCATCGGCCGCTGGTCACCGAGGCGGTCCGCGGCGAGGGTGCGGTGCTGATCGACGGCGCCGGCGCCCGGATCATGCCGGGCGTGCATCCGCTGGCCGACCTGGCGCCGCGAGATGTGGTGTCGCTGGCCGTCTCCCGGCGGATGGCGCTGGCCCCGGGCGGCATCGGCGACCACGTCTTCCTGGACGCCACCGGGATCGCCCCGGCCGTCTTCGCCCGCCGGTTCCCGACGGTGTCCGCGGCCTGCGCGCTCGCCGGCGTCAACCCGACCACCGACCCGATCCCGGTCGCGCCGGCCGCGCACTACCACTGCGGCGGCGTGCTGACCGACCTGGACGGCCGGACCACCGTGCCGGGCCTGTTCGCGGTCGGCGAGGTCGCCCGGACCGGGCTGCACGGCGCCAACCGGCTGGCGTCGAACTCGCTGCTCGAGGGCCTGGTGATGGGGGAGCGGGCCGCCGCCGCGATCGGCGCCGAGGTCGCGCTGTCGCCGGGTGCATCCGGCGGAACTGATCCTGACCGCGCCGCCCGGCGCCGACCCGGCCGGCCGGCTCGAGCTGCAGGCGACGATGAGCAGGTCCGCCGGCATCGGCCGGGACCTGGTCACGCTTGCTGGCGGCCCAGTCGAGCGCCGCCCGGCTCGGCGTCCGTCGCCGCGCCGGTCGTCGACCGCTGGTCGGTGGAGACGGCGAACCTGGCCGCTGGCCGGCGTCGGCGCTGCTGGCGGCCGCCGAGGCGCGCGCCGAGTCCCGGGGCTGCCACGTCCGCACCGACCACCCGGATCGGCTGCCGTCCTGGGAGCGGTCGGTGCTGGTCCGCCAGTCCGGTGGTGCGATCGATGTCGAGGTTGCCGAGCTGCGATCGGCCGTGGCATGGGCCTGACCGCGGAGACCCAGGCGGCGATCGTCGACGCCGGGCTGGTGTCCGCCGAGGTGGTCGAGCCGTCGTCGAGCGGGCGCTGGCCGAGGACCTGCGGGACGGCCCGGACGTCACCACGTCGTCGACGGTGCCGCGCCGACCAGCTGAGCCGGGCGAACATCACCCCCCGGCAGGCCGGGGTGCTGGCCGGCGGCCCGGTCGCCATGGCGGTGTTCGAGACGGTGTTCGTTCACCGCGGAGTTTCGACCAGTTGGTGGCCGACGGCGGCGCGCTGGTCGCCGGTGAGCCGGCGCTGGTGATCGCCGCGCACACCGCTGCGATCCTCACCGCGGAGCGGACCGCGCTGAACCTGCTCACCCATCTGTCCGGCATCGCGACCGCGACCAGGGCCTGGGTGGACGCGGTCGCCGGCACCGGGGCGCGGATCCGGGACACCCGCAAGACGCTGCCGGGCCTGCGGGCGCTGGAGAAGTACGCGGTGCGCTGCGGCGGCGGGGTCAACCACCGGATGAGCCTGGGTGACGCCGCGCTGATCAAGGACAACCACGTCGCGGCGGCCGGATCGGTCCGGGCGGCGATCGATGCGGTCCGGGCTGCGCGATCCGGCAGATCCCGCTCGAGGTCGAGGTCGACACCCTCGATCAGTTCGACGAGGCCGTCGACGCCGGCGCCGAACTGATCCTGCTGGACAACTTCTCGACCGCCGAGACGGTGGAGGCGGTGCGCCGGGCCAGGTCTGCGCCGCGCCGGGTGCTGCTGGAGGCGTCCGGCGGGCTCACCCTGGACCGGGCGCACGAGGTCGCGGCCACCGGCGTCGACTTTCTGGCGGTCGGTGCGCTCACCCATTCGGCGCCGGCGCTCGACCTTGGGCTCGACCTCGATCCGCTGAGCCCTTACGCTAACCCCATGCTGCAGAGGATCGACCTGCGTTCCGGACTCGGCACCCTGCGCGGGGTGCTGCCGCGGGCGGCCGTCAACGTCGGGGCCGCCGCCGCCAGCGTCGGACCGTTGATCGAGGACGTCCGGCAGCGCGGCGCCGCGGCCGTGCTGGACGCCGTCCGAGCGTTTCGACGGGGTCCGGCCGGCGTCGCTGCGGGTGCCGGCCGCGGTTATCGAGGCAGTCGCTGGACGGCGGTGACCGGGCCGGTGCGGGCGGCGCTGACCGAATCGATCGCCCGGGCCCGGGTCGGGCCACACCGCGCAGCTGCCGATCGAGAAGGTCACCGAGATCGCCGCCGGCGGCACCGTTCGGCAGCGCTGGGTCCCGGTCCGGCGGGTCGGGCTGTACGTGCCGGGTGGCCTGGCGCTGTACCCGTCCAGCGTGGTGATGAACGTGGTGCCGGCGCAGGTGGCCGGGGTGCGGGCGATCGCCGTCACCTCCCCGCCGCAGCGGGACAACGACGGCTGGCCGGACCCGAACGTGCTGGCCGCCTGCGCGCTGCTCGGCGTCGACGAGGTCTACGCGGCCGGCGGTGCGCAGGGCATCGCGCTGCTGGCGCTCGGCGCGGTCGACGTCGACGGCACGGTCATCGAGCCGGTCGACGTGATCACCGGACCGGGCAACGTCTACGTCACCGCCGCCAAGCGGCTGCTGCGCGGCACCGTCGCCATCGACTCCGAGGCCGGCCCGACCGAGATCGCGATCATCGCCGACGATTCCGCCGACCCGGTGCACGTTGCGGCGGACCTGATCTCGCAGGCCGAGCACGACCCGCTGGCCGCCTCGGTGCTGATCACCACCTCGGCGGCGCTGGCCGACGCGGTGGATGCGCTGCTGGCGCAACGGGTGTCGCTGACCAAGCACCAGCGAGCGGGTGCGGCAGGCGTTGACCGGCAAGCAGTCCGGCGACGGTGCTGGTCGCCTCGCTGGACGACGCGATCGAGGTGGCCGACGCCTACGCCGCCGAGCACCTGGAGATCCAGACCGTCGACGCCGCCGTGGTTGCCGGCCGGATCAGCAACGCCGGTGCGGTCTTCGTCGGTGCCGTTCTCGCCGGTGTCGCTCGGCGACTACTGCGCCGGGTCGAACCACGTGCTGCCCACCGGCGGGTCGGCCCGGTTCTCCGCCGGGTTGTCCGCGATGACGTTCCTGCGGCAGATGCAGGTGATCGACTACTCCCGGGCCGCGCTGTCCGCAGGTGGCGCCGCACGTGCTGGCGCTGTCCGAGGCGGAGGATCTGCCCGCGCACGGCGAGGCCGTGTCGGCGCGGTTCGGACCGGGGGAGCTCGCGTGATCGGCTTCGAGGTGACGCTGGCGGATCTGCCGCTGCGGGAGGATCTGGTCGGTCGCTCACCCTACGGTGCGCCGCAGCTGGACGTCCCGGTGAAGATCAACACCAACGAGAACCCTTACCCGCCTTCGGCTGCGCTGGTGGCGGACCTGGCCGCATCGGTGGCCGCGGCGGCTGTCGAGCTGAACCGCTACCCGGACCGGGACGCGGTGCGCGCTGCGCGAACAGTTGGCGGACTACCTGTCCCGATCCACCGGGCTGGACCTGTCGCAGCGCCAACGTCTGGGCCGCCAACGGGTCCAACGAGATCCTGCTGCAGTTGCTGCAGGCGTTCGCCGGTCCGGGGCGTTCGGCGCTGGGCTTCGAGCCGTCGTACTCGATGCACCCGATCATCGCCTCCGGGACCAGGACCGAATGGATCTCGGCCCCGCGGCGGGCCGACTTCAGCATCGACGTCGATGGCCGCCGCCGCGCTGGTCGCCGAGCAGCCCCGGACGTGCTGTTCATCACCAGCCCGAACAATCCGACCGGCGGATCGCTGCCGCTGCAGGACATCCGGACGCTGATCAAGGCCGCCCCCGGAATGGTCGTGGTCGACGAGGCGTACGCCGAATTCTCCGACCGGCCCAGCGCCATCGGGCTGATCGACCAGTTCCCGGCCCGGCTGGTGGTGGTCCGCACCATGTCGAAGGCGTTCGCCTTCGCCGGCGGCCGGCTCGGGTACCTGGCCGCCGCGCCGGCGGTGATCGACGCATTGTTGTTGGTGCGCCTGCCCTATCACCTCTCGATGCTGACCCAGGCGGCGGCGTCGGCGGCGCTGCGGCACGCCGACGACACCCTGGCCTCGGTGGCGCACCTGGTTGCCGAGCGTCGCCGGGTCCGGCAGGCGTTGGTGGACAACGGGTTCGACGTCATCGATTCGGATGCGAACTTCCTGCTGTTCGGCAGGTTCGACGACGCCGCCGCCGCCTGGCGGCGATATCTGGACGCCGGGGTGTTGCTGCGGGACATGGGCATTGCCGGATATCTGCGGGCCACGATCGGCACCGACGCCGAGAACGACGTGCTGCTGGACGTCAGCGCGCGGTTGTTCCAACCCGTGAAGGAGACACAGTGAGCGGGGAGTCGGGGACGCGCCGGGCGCGGATCGAACGCACCACCAGCGAGTCGTCGGTGCTGGTGGACATCGACCTGGACGGCACCGGTCAGGTCGAGATCTCCACCGGGGTCAGGTTTTACGACCACATGCTGACCGCGTTCGGCGTGCACGGCAGTTTCGATCTGACGGTGCGTTCGGTGGGCGACGTCGACATCGACGCGCACCACACGGTGGAGGACACCGCGATCGTGCTCGGCCAGGCGATCGGTCAGGCGCTTGGGCGACAAGGCCGGCATCCGCCGGTTCGGCGACTGCTTCATCCCGATGGACGAGACGCTGGCGCACGCCGCCGTCGACGTCTCCGGACGGCCGTTCTCGGTGCACACCGGCGAGCCGGAGTCGATCCTCGGGTTCACCGTCGGCAACAACTACCCGGTGGTGCTCAATCGGCATGTCTTCGACTCGCTGGCCTTCCATGCCCGGATCGCGCTGCACGTCCGGGTGATCTACGGCCGCGATCCGCACCACATCTGCGAGGCCCAGTACAAGGCGATCGCCAGGGCGCTGCGGGAGGCGGTCGAGCCGGACCCGCGGGTGCGGGGCATTCCCTCGACCAAGGGTGTGCTGTGAATCTGACCGAATTGTTGCCGATCGTGTTGATCGGGTTCGGCGGTTTCTGATCGGTGGTGTGATCTCGCTGTGGAAGAAATCGGTGCCGGCAGCGGTGCTGATCGGGGTCTTCGCGGCGATGTGCGTCGCTGGGTGGGGTGCTGTGGCTGATCGAGGCGTGAGATGACCGCGTGTCGTGGTGCTGGACTACGGGTCCGGCAACCTGGCGTCGGCCGAGCGGGCGCTGCGCCGCACCGGGGCCGACGTCGTGGTGACGTCGGATTTCGATGTCGCGTTGAACGCGGAGGGTCTGGTGGTCCCCGGGGTGGGTGCGTACGAGGCGTGCATGACGGGGCTGTCGGCGGTGCGGGGTCAGCGGATCATCGACCGCCGGGTCGCCGGTGGCCGGCCGGTGCTGGGCATCTGCGTCGGGATGCAGATCCTGTTCGAGCGTGGGGTCGAGCACGGCGTGCAGACCGACGGCGTCGGTGAGTGGCCGGGCACCGTGGAGCGGCTGCAGGCCCCGATCGTCCCGCACATGGGCTGGAACACCGTCTCGCCAGGGGCCGGATCGGTGTTGTTCGACGGGTTGGACCCGCGGACCCGGTTCTATTTCGTGCACTCCTATGCGGTGCGTCGGTGGGAACTGGAGGTGTCCGGCCGATTCACCGCACCGGTGGTGACCTGGGCCGAACACGGCGGTGACCGGTTCGTCGCGGCCGTGGAGAATGGCCCGCTGTCGGCGACCCAGTTCCACCCGGAGAAGTCCGGCGACGCCGGCGCCGAGGTGCTCCGGCGCTGGGTTGCCTCAATCTGAAACCTGACCTACTCTCGAACGCATGTTCGATCGAGCGCAGGTGGTGGGGGAACTCCGTCATCGCATGGCGATGGTCGGAGCCGCCGAAGACGAGGAAACCGGACCAGTGCTGCCGGTCGCCGCCCCGCTCGCGGCGGCGTTGCCTCGCGGTGGTCTGGCCCGCGGATCGGTGGTCAGCGTCCTCGGTCAGGGTGCCACCAGCCTGCTCTTCACCCTGCTCGCCGGACCGGAGGCGCCGTGGACCGCGTTGGTCGGGATGCCGGGGGTCGGGTTGCTGGCGGCCGCCGAGTTCGGCATCGACCTGGACCGGGTTGTCGTCATCCCCGAACCGGGACCCGATGTGCTGCAGGTGTTGTCGATCCTGGTGGACGGTGTGGACATGATCGCCGTCACGTTGCCGACCCAGGTGATGCCGAGTCCCTCCCGGCAGCGGGTGCTCACCGGCCGGCTTCGGCAGCGCGGCTCTGTGCTGCTGGTGATGGGTCCGTGGCCGGGTGCCGACCTGGTGCTGACCGCTTCCTGGACGGGCTTCAGCGGGCTCGGGCGTGGTCATGGCCGGTTGCGGGATCGGGAACTCGTCGGTCGAGGTGGGCGGCCGGGGAGCCGCGGCGGGTCGGGGATCCCGGGCATCGTTGTTGTTGCGGGCCGGCCGGACGGCGGTTGAAATTGTGGCGGCTCCGGGCCTCCCGGTCCGGATGACAGAGCCGGTGGCGGAAGTGGGCTGATCATGGATTGGACCAACGAACTGGACAAGCAGCTGAGCTGGCATTGGGAGAACCAACTCCGCCCGCGGCTGGTCGGCCTGACCGATGAGGAGTATTTCTGGGAGCCCGTTCCAGGGATGTGGAGTGTGCGATCCGGTCGGATCGACTTCACGTACCCGCCGCCCACTCCCGCGCCGGTGACGACGATCGCCTGGCGGATCGGCCACCTGTTGGTCGGGGTGTTCGGGGAGCGGATCGCCCGTCATTTCGGCGGCCCAGCGATCAGCCACGCCACCTACGTCTATCCATCGACGGCGGCCGATGCCCTTAGCCCGGCTGGACGACATGTACGCGCAGTGGATCGCCGGCGTCCGATCGCTGGATGACGACGGTTTGCGCCAGCCGTGCGGGGAGCACGGGTTCGAGCAGGATCCGATGGCCGGGTTGATCCTGCACATCCATCGCGAGGTGATCCATCACGGAGCGGAGATCTGCCTGCTGCGTGATCTGTACGACCGGCAACACTGATGGCGTTCGTCTCCTCGGCGGACCTTCTTGTCCTGCACGGTGTCCGCATCATGGGTATGGCGGATACGAACGCGGTTTCCCGGCGATTCTCCCTGGATGAAGACACCGTCGAGGAGTTGCTCCTGGACCACGAGTCGATCGGCTGGGTGCGGCGCGTCGGCTTCGGCGACGTCAGCGGGTGGGCCCTCACCGAGATCGGTCGGGAGCAGGACACCCGGTTGCTCGCTGTTGAACTGACAAGTGCGGGTGCTCGCGACTCGGTGGCGCGGTCACACGCCGCCTTCGTCGAACTCAACTCGCGTTTTCTCCGGACAATCACCAACTGGCAGATCCGGCCGATTCCGGGGGATCCGCTGGCCGTCAACGATCACAGCGATTGGCGATGGGATGAGAACGTGCTGGGGAGCCTGGCCGGTCTGTCGCGGAGCCTGCGTCCGATTGGTGATCAACTGGCCGACGTTCTGACCCGCTTCGCCGGCTATCCGGACAGGTTCGAAGCCGCCCTTGAGCGGGTTGACCATGGCCAGCGGAACTGGGTCGACGGATCTCGTATCGACTCGTGTCACACCGTCTGGTTCGAACTGCACGAGGACCTGCTCTCCACCCTGGGTCTGGAGCGCGGCGAAGGCGCCTGACGGCTTGTCGAGCTGAGGCGTTTCCGCGGTAGCGACAATTCGGACACAGTGCTCGCTGTCGCAGGTTGGTGATATTTCGGATCTCAGGGACGAACGCCGACAAAAGAGGACTGTCGGACCCTTGTTCTAGTGTCGAACACAGGTTCGACCGAAGGATTGCGGTCGCAGGAAAGGGGTGGGTGCGGTGGACGAGTCTGACGCTGATGTGGCAGAGCGCGCCGGTGCGTCGGGGACCCGGTGTGGGGTTCGACGATCGTGCTGAATGGTTCGACGATGAGGCGCAAGCGCGAGGTCCCGTGCCGGAACCCCCTCCCTATCAATTATCTCTAGAGCCTCAACCTTTACTTGAGCTTGATGCTGATGTGATGCCTGGACCTGCGCCGATTCCTGAACCTGAAGAGTCGCTGGAGGGCTTGGAGGCACGGATCTGTTCACTGGCCGGTCGATTGGCGACGTTCACCCACGACTGGTTGGTGTTGATCGCCGAGTTCGACAGGCGCAAGGGGTGGGTGCAGTGGGGGATGAAATCCTGCTCTCACTGGCTGGCCTGGGCCTGTTCGGTGACCCCAGGTGCGGCCAGGGAGTACGTGCGGGTGGCGTCGGCGCTGACCGGATTGCCGTTGCTGGACGCGGCGTTCGGGTCGGGTCGGTTGTCGTACTCGAAGGTGCGGGCGGTCACCAGGGTCGCCGACCGGGTCGACGAGCAGACCCTGCTCGAGCAGGCACTGGTGCATACCGCGGCGCAGCTGGAACGCGTCATCCGCGGGTACCGCAAGGCCGATCGCGCCGGTCTTGACCAGCAGCAACGACGACGAGCGAGATGGTTCTTCGACGACGACGGGATGCTGATCCTCACCGCGCGGTTGCCCGCCGACGAGGGCGCCATCGTCGTTGCCGCGTTGGAGCAGGCACGGCAGTCGGTTCTCGTCCCGGTGGACGACGGCAGCGCCGAACAAGCAGCGCCGAACCAAGCAGCGCCGAACCAAGCAGCGCCGACGACCACGAATTGAGCGAGGCGGACGCGCTGGTCGCGGTGGCGCAGAACGCGTTGGCGGCCGGACCGGTGGACAGCTCCGGGGACGACCGGCACCTGCTGGTGCTGCACGTAGACGCGGAGATCCTCACCCACCACAGCAGCGACACCCACCACCACGGCGATCCCACCGCGGTGTGCCGGATCGAGAACGGTCCCGGCGTTGACCGGTCGACCGCGCAGCGGATCGCCTGCGACGCGGCGCTGGTCGCCCTCATCAACTCGGCGACCCCCGGCGAGCAGATGCGGTTGGGCCGCAAGACCCGGAAGATCTCCCCGGCGTTGCGGCGGGCGCTGCGGATCCGGGACGGTGGTTGCCGGTTCCCCGGCTGCCACCGGCAGCGGCACCTGGAGGCGCATCACGTCATCCATTGGTTGCGCGGAGGTCTCACCGACCTGGACAACCTGGTGCTGCTGTGCCGCCGGCATCACATGGCCATCCACGAGGAAGGCTTCACCGTCAGCTGGGCCGCCCCCACCAGCACCACGTGCACGCCTGGCTGGGAGTTCCACCGCCCCGACGGCGAACCGGTGCCGGCCAACCCGACGCTCACCCCCAGCCCGGATGCGCTCGAGGGCATCGACCCATTCGATCCCGAACTCATCCGGCCGGGCTGGCGCGGCGAACCATTCGGTCTCGCCGACTCCGTCGGCGTCCTGTGCCGCGCATCGTTCGCCCGCGTCACCGATCCGACATGACACCCCCCGAACAGCTCGCGCACCCTGGTGGTCTGGTGCCCCGACTGGCCGGCCGTCGCGGCGGCCCGGCAGGCAGGCCAACCGGCCAGCAACCCGGTCGCGGTCTTTCACGCGAACAGGGTGCAGGCCTGCACCACCGCCGCCCGGGCGGAGGGGGTGCATGTCGGTCAACGCCGCCGCGACGCGCAGTCCCGATGCCCGGACCTGCTGATCGCGCAGGTCGATCTCGATCGCGACGGACGGCTCTTCGAGCCGGTGGCGGCCGCGGTGGAATCCATCGCACCCGGGGTGGAGATCCTGCGGTCCGGGGTCGTCGCCTGCCCGGCCAGGGGGCCGCGCCGCTACTTCGGATCCGACACCGCCGCAGCGGAAAGGATCGTCGATGTCGTCGAAGCCCTCGACATCGAATGCTCCGTTGGTATCGCCGACGTGCTGGCGGTCGCGGTGCTGGCCGCGCACCGCGGGACGATCGTCCCGCCCGGTGGGTCCGCCGAGTTCTGCGCTCCGCTGCCGATCACCGAACTGGCCCGTGATCCGGCGATCTCGCCGCCGGAGCGGGCGGCGCTGACCGACCTGCTCATCCGGCTCGGCATCACCACCGCCGGCGCCTTCGCCGCCCTGCCCGAGGGCAAGGTGGCGACCAGGTTCGGCGCCGACGGTGTGCAGGCGCATCGGCTGGCCAGGGGACTGGCCGAGCGGGGGGTGTCCCGACGGCAGATCCCCGAGGAGCTCAAGGTGGAGCAGGTCTGCGATCCGCCGTTGGACCGGGTCGACACGGCCGCCTTCGCGGCCAGGGCACTGGCCGAGCGGTTCCATTCCCGGCTCGCCGACGCCGGCCTGGCCTGCACCCGGCTGGCCATCACCGCCGTCACCGAACGGGACGCCACGCTGTCCCGGATCTGGCGCTGCGCGGCGCCGCTGACCGCCGCCGCCACCGCGGATCGGTTGCGCTGGCAGCTCGATGGCTGGCTCACCGCCGGTCGCACCGCTGGTCGGGGCGGCGGCCCAGGAGCGATCACCCGGCTGGTGCTCGAACCCATCGAGGCGATCGGGGCCGGGCACATCCAGTACGGCCTGTGGGGGTCCGACGGTCAGGACGATCAACGAGCCGGCTGGGCGTTCGCCCGGGTGCAGGGACTGCTCGGGCCCGAATCGGTGCTCGCGCCGGTGCGTGCGGGCGGGCGGAGCGCGGTCGATCGGGTCACCCTCGTGCCGTGGGGTGATGAGAAGGTCAGCTCGCGCAATCCCGCCGACCCGTGGCCGGGGTCGATTCCGGCGCCGTCGCCCAGCAGGGTGGGCGTACCGGACCTCGAAGCCGGCACCGGGACGGTCACGGTTCTCGACGAGGCCGGGCAACCCGTGCTGCTCACCGGCCGCGGCCTGCTGACCGGATCGCCGGCCTGGCTGATGCAGGGCAGCGGCAACGGTCATGAAGGCAGCAGCAGCGCATCGACGCCTGGGCCGGGCCCTGGCTGTTGGACGAACGATGGTGGGCCGCGGACCGTCGCCCGACCGGCGCCAGGGTGCAGGTCATCACCGAGAGCGGGGTCGCCCTGCTGGTCCGGTTGACAACGGCCGATCAAGCGGGTTGGACGATCGAGGGGGTGTACGACTGATGGGCTGGAACAACCCCAACGTTCCGTGGAGCGAACTGGAACGCGCCCTCTCCGGGCGGCCGCCGCTGCCGGGCCGTGGCCCGCTTCGTCCGATAGCACCGCTGGAATACCCCAGCTCGCAGCGGCGGGAACGGCCGCAGATCGAGCATCGGTCAGCGGACGCCGCGGCGACCCGGGTGCCCTACGCCGAGCTGCACTGCCACTCCGCGTTCAGCTTCCTCGACGGCGCATCCACCCCGGAACATCTGGTGGCGGAGGCGCTGCGGCTCGGGCTCGACGCGCTGGCCATCACCGATCACGACGGCCTCTACGGCATCGTCCGGTTCGCCGAGGCAGCGGAGGGCACGGGACTGCGCACCCTGTACGGCGCCGAACTGTCCCTTGGTCTGCCCGAGCCGCAGATGGGCATCGCCGACCCGGTCGGTGACCACCTGCTGGTGCTGGCCCGCGGCCAGGAGGGATACAACCGGCTGTCCGTGCAGATCAGCCGGGCCCAGCTGGACGGCGGGGAGAAGGGCCGCCCGAGCTACGACCTGGACGCGCTGGCCGCAGCGTCGCAGGATCAATGGCTGATCCTCACCGGGTGCCGCAAGGGGCGGGTCCGCCGGGCGCTGGCGAAACACGGCACGGACGCCGCCGCCACCGAGATCCGCCGCCTGATGGATCGTTTCGGCCGGCACAACATCGTCGTCGAGCTCAGCACCCAGCTGCTGCCCACCGACGACGAGGACAACGACGCCCTGGCCGACCTCGCGCACGACCTCGGCCTGCCGGTGGTCGCCACCACCGGTGCGCACTACGCCGCCCCGGAGTCGAGCAGGGTGGCGGCGGCGATGGCGGCGGTCCGCGGCCGGCGGAGCCTGGACGAGGCGGACCCGTTCCTGCCGCCCGGCCCGGGGGCGCACCTGCGGTCGGGGGCGGAGATGGCGGCGTTGTTCGCCCGCTACCCGACGGCGGTGCCGACCGCGGCGCGGATCGGCGAGGAGTGCTCGTTCGACCTGCACCTGGTGGCGCCGAACCTGCCGCCGTACGACGTCCCGCCCGGGCATGACGAGAATTCGCATCTGCGGCAGCTCACCATGACCGGCGCCGCGCGCAGATACGGTCCACCGGAGAATCGTCCGGATGCCTATGAGCAAATCGAGAAAGAACTGAAGATCATCGCCGGTCTCAACTTCCCCGGCTATTTCCTGATCGTCCACGACATCGTCGATTTCTGCCGACGGGAGAAGATTCTCTGCCAAGGGAGAGGCTCGGCTGCTAACTCGGCGGTGTGCTACGCACTGGGCATCACAGCGGTGGACGCGGTGCGCTACCACTTGTTGTTCGAGCGTTTCCTGGCGCCGGAACGGGACGGCCCACCGGACATCGACGTGGACATCGAATCCGACCGGCGGGAGGAGGTCATCCAATACGTCTATCGGCAGTACGGACGCGACTACGCCGCGCAAGTGGCCAATGTCAACACCTTTCGCCCGCGGATGGCGGTCAGGGACATGGCCAAGGCGCTCGGCCACTCACCGGGTCAGCAGGACGCCTACTCCAAACAGCTCGACGGCTGGGCACCGCTGGCCGCCCAGGCCGAGAACGCCAAAAACGGTGGCGGCGGCATCGAACACCCCATTCCCGCCGACGTCCTCGACCTCGCCGGGCAGATCCAGGATTTCCCTCGGCACCTTGGCATCCATTCCGGTGGAATGGTGATCTGTGACCGGCCGGTGGCACAGGTCTGCCCGGTGGAATGGGGACGAATGGAGAATCGTTCCGTCCTGCAATGGGACAAGGACGACTGCGCGGCCATGGGACTGGTGAAATTCGACCTGCTGGGCCTTGGCATGCTCTCCGCCCTGCACTACGCGGTCGACCTGGTGGCAGAACACGAGGGGATCGAGGTCGACTTCGCCAAGCTGGACCTGGAGGAGCCGGCGGTGTACGAGATGCTGCAACGCGCCGATTCGGTGGGCGTGTTCCAGGTCGAGTCGCGGGCGCAGATGGCGACCCTGCCCCGGCTCAAGCCGCGCACGTTCTACGACCTGGTGGTGGAGGTGGCGCTGATCCGGCCCGGTCCGATCCAGGGCGGCTCCGTGCACCCCTACATCCGGCGCCGCAACGGCCTGGAACCGGTCACCTACGACCACCCGGTGATGCAGCGGTCGCTGGCCAAGACCCTGGGCATCCCGCTGTTCCAGGAGCAGCTGATGCAACTGGCGGTGGACGTTGCCGGCTTCGACGCCGGCGAGGCCGATCAGCTGCGCAGGGCGATGGGCGCCAAACGATCCAGCGCGAAGATGGAGAAGCTGAAAAGCCGGCTGTACGACGGCATGGCGCAGCTGCACGGCATCACCGGTGACGCCGCCGACCGGATCTACGAGCGGCTGCTCGCCTTCGCCAACTTCGGGTTCGCCGAGTCGCACGCGCTGTCGTTCGCCGCGCTGGTCTTCTACTCGTCCTGGCTGAAGCTGTACCACCCGGCCGCGTTCTGCGCGGCGCTGCTCAAGGCCCAGCCGATGGGCTTCTACTCGCCGCAGTCGCTGGTCGCCGACGCCCGCCGGCACGGCGTCACCATCAGACGACCCGACATCAACGCGTCCAGGGCGCAGGCCGACCTGGAACCCGGACCGCACGGCAAACCGGCCGTCCGGCTGGGACTGGCCGAGATCCGCACCATCGGCACCGAGCTCGCCGAGCAGATCGTCGCGCGCCGACCGGATCGCGGATACCGAACGCTGGACGAGCTCACCAGGGCGGTCACCCTGACCACCGCCCAGGCCGAGGCGCTGGCCACCGCCGGAGCGCTGGACGCGTTGAGCGGGATGGAGGCCAGGGCCGGCACGGACCGGCGGCGGGCGCTGTGGGCCGCCGGCGCCGCGGCCGGGCCGCGGGCCGGCACGCTGCCGGGCGCCGCCGTCGGGCTGGACGCGCCACCGCTGCCCGGGATGAGCGACATCGAGCTGACCGTCGCCGACATCTGGGCGACCGGGATCTCCCCGGAGTCCTACCCCACCGAATTCTCCCGGCGGCAACTGGACGAGTGGGGGGTGCGGACCGCCCTCGACCTGCACCGGATCGAGCACGGCAGCCGGGTGCTGGTCGCCGGGGTGGTCACCCACCGGCAGCGACCGGCCACCGCGTCCGGGGTCATCTTCATCAACCTGGAGGACGAGACGGGGATGGTCAACGTCATCTGCTCGATCGGCCTGTGGTCCCGCTACCGGCGGATCGCCAGGGGGTCGCCGTCGTTGTTGATCCGCGGCGTCGTCGAACGTGCGGGCGGGGCGATCTCGATCGTGGCCGACCGGATCGCCGCGGTGAATCTCATTGCCGCCACGCCCTCGCGGGATTTCCGATGACGCCGGTCTGGCACGATCGGTGCCATGAGCGAGGTGTTCGAACATGCGTCGGTGTCGCTGATCCTCGCCGACTTCGCCGTCGCCGATCAGCTGGGCAAACTGCAGATGGTCGGCGGTGGACTGCAGCTGATCGGCCGCGACCACAACACCGGGGTGTCCGCGGCGTTCGCGCTGGTGGTCGAGCCTGACCTTCCCGCCGGGGCTGTTCAACGAGCAGTACGCCTTCGAGGTGGTCCTGGAGGGGCCGAGCGGCACCCCGATCGAACTGGCCGAGTCCTCCGCGGTCCCGGGGTCCCGGGTGATGCGCTTCGGTCAGACCCTGCAGATCGAGGAACCCAACTTCCGCGGCAGCGGGGTGCCCCGGCGCGCGCTGCCCACCCGGTCCCACGTGGTGCTGTACTTCAACACCGGCCTGCCGCTGCCGCCCGGGCAGGTGCTGGTCTGGCGGGCCAGAATCGACGGGGAGTCCCGTCCGGAATGGACCGTCCCGTTCTTCGTCCCCGCACCGCCGCCCGCTCCCGTCTTGGGTTGATCTGATGCGCATTGCCACCTGGAACGTCAACTCCATCCGAGCCCGGATCGACCGGCTCACCGCCTGGATCGCCCGCAGCGACATCGACGTGCTGGCGATCCAGGAGACCAAGATCGGTGACGACAAGTTCCCGGCGCAGCGATTCACCGACCTCGGCTACCAGGTCGCGCACCACGGCACCAACCAGTGGAACGGCGTCGCCGTGCTCTCCCGGGTCGGGATCAGCGACGTCCAGATCGGCGTACCCGGGCTGCCGACCTGGGGCGAACCGGCCGTCGCCGAGGCCAGGTCGATCGGTGTCGTCTGCGGCGGCATCCGGATGTGGAGCCTGTACATCCCGAACGGCCGGGCCGTCGACGACCCGCACTACGACTACAAACTCGAGTGGCTGGCGGCGCTGCGCGACTACGGGGCGAAACAACTGGCCGCCGACCCGAACGCGCAGATCGCGTTCTGCGGCGACTTCAACATCGCGCCCACCGACGACGACATCTGGAGCGTGGAGTACTACCGGAACTCGACGCACGTCACCGCGCCGGAGCGGCAGGCGTTCCAGGATGTGGTCGACGCCGGTTTCACGGACGTGGTCCGCCCACACACGCCCGGCCCGGGCGTCTACACCTACTGGGACTACACCCAGCTGAGCTTCCAGAAGCGCCGCGGCATGCGGATCGACTTCGCCCTGGCCAGCCCCGCGCTGGCCGCCCGGGTGACCGGCGCGTCGATCGACCGCGAGGAACGCAAGGGGAAACTGCCCTCCGACCACGCCCCGGTCATCGTCGAGCTGACAGACTCAGGCCCGACATGACCGACAACACAGTCCGGATCCTGGTGCTCGAACACGATCCATCGGACCCGCTGCTGCGACTCGGCGACTGGCTGGCCGAGGCCGGCGCCGTGCTCACCGTCTGCCGACCGCACGCCGGCGACGCCATCCCGCAGGACCTGACCGGGTTCGACGCGCTGATCAGCATGGGCGGCGAGATGGGCGCCCGCGACGACGAGATCGCCCCGTGGCTGCCCGCGACCCGCCGGCTGCTGTCCGCCGCCGTCACCGCGCAGACCCCGACGCTCGGTGTGTGCCTCGGCGGGCAACTGCTCGCCGCGGCGACCGGCGGCACCGTCCGGAAGGGCGAGGACGGGCCGGAGATCGGCGCCTACCTCACCGCCAAACGCGACGCCGCGATGTCCGACCCGCTGTTCGCCGACCTGCCGATGACCCCGGACGTCATGCAGTACCACTACGACGTGGTCAGCAGCCTGCCGCCGGGCGCGGTGCTGCTGCTGTCCTCGATGGGCTACCCGCATCAGGCGTGGCGGCAGGGCCCCGCGGCCTGGGGGGTGCAGTTCCACCTCGAGACCAGCGCGGCGGACGTCCGGGAGTGGGCGCGCACCGAGGGGCGGCCGCTGACCGGGCGGCTCGGGCCGGCGCTGGACGACGCGCAGGACGCGATGGGCGAGGTCTGGCGGGAGTTCGCGCACCGGTTCGTGGCCTTCGCCCGGCGGTCGCCGGCCGAGCCAACAACACCGAAGAACTTGTTGCCCGTGGTGCAGCGATGACCAGGCCGGCCGTCCGCACCCCGGCCATCTACGGTCTCCCGGACACCGACCGGGTCCGCGCCGACCTGGCCACGATCGGGCTGTTCTCCGCGTCCGGGGTCACCCACGGCTCCGAGGACATCCTGGTCGCGATCTCCCGCTCCGGGCGGCCCGAGCTCGCCGTCAACGGGCTGACCAGGCTGTACGAGGCGTGCACCAACCCGGCAGAGCTGCTCGAGGCCCTGCGGATGCAGCCTCGATTCCGCGGTCGGCTGATCGCCCTGCTGGGCGCGTCGACGGTGCTGTCCGAGCACCTCGCCGCCTGCCCGGAGGACTGGCGGTCGCTGCTGCCGGAGGCCCCGGCCGAGATGCTGCTGCTGCCGAAGGCGATGCGGCACGTGCTGTTCGAGCGCCGTCGGGATCGACCCGGACCTGCCGCCCTGCACCGGCACCGAGGGTGCGAGGGCGAGCGTCACCGGCGGCAAGGCGATCCTCGCGCTGCGCCGCGCCTACCGCTCGCAGCTGTTGATCATCGCCGCGCACGACCTGGCCCCGGCCGTCGAGCCGTCGCTGCCGACCACCGCGCTGCCCGCGGTGTGCCAGGCGCTGACCGATCTGGCCGACACGACGTTGCAGGCCGGGCTGGCCGTCGCGGCGGCCGAGCTGCCGGCCGCGTGCGTGCCGGCGAGGTTGGCGGTGATCGCGATGGGCAAGACCGGCGCGAAGGAGCTCAACTACCTCTCCGATGTCGACGTGATCTTCGTGGCCGACCACCCGTTGGACCCGCCCGGCGGGCAACCCGAGACCAGGGACGAGGCCAGGATGCTGGCCACCGCCACCCAGCTGGCCTCGTCGCTGATGCGGATCTGCGGCTCGGCCGCCTGGGAGGTCGACGCCGCGCTCCGCCCGGAGGGCAAGGCCGGCGCGCTGGTCCGGACCCCGACCGGCCTGGCGAGCTACTACCAGCGGTGGGCGCACACCTGGGAATTCCAGGCCCTGCTGAAGGCCCGGCCGGCGGCCGGCGACCCGGACCTGGGTCAGCAGTTCCTGGACATCACCGGTCCCGGGGTGTGGTCGGCGGCCGGTCGGGAGTCGTTCGTCGACGACGTGCAGGCCATGCGCCGCCGGGTCGAGGACAACATCCCGGAGCGGCAGCGCGACCGGGAGCTCAAACTCGGTGCCGGCGGGCTGCGGGACGTCGAGTTCGCGGTGCAGCTGCTGCAGCTGGTGCACGGCCGGACCGACCCCGACCTGCGGCTGCCCGGCACGCTGATGGGTCTGCGGTCGCTGATCCGCGGCGGCTACGTCGGCCGCTCGGACGGCGCGGAAATGGCCGCCGCGTACACCTTCCTGCGCCGG
The DNA here is from genome assembly GCA_963695045.1 of uncultured Actinomycetota bacterium. Classification (GTDB taxonomy): domain Bacteria; phylum Actinomycetota; class Actinomycetes; order Mycobacteriales; family Nakamurellaceae; genus Nakamurella. Next base: position 324,615 of record CAVOFW010000005.1, on the reverse strand, counting down.
GCGGAGCACCGGCTGCAGCTGCAACGGCTGCGCCGCACCCACCTGCTGCCCGAGGACAGCTCCGACATGGAGTGGCTCGCCCGGACCGACGGCTACTCCGCGTCCGGTTCGGCGAGCGCCGCCGAGGTCTTCATCGCCGAACGGGTCCGGCATTCGGGGACCGTCCGACGGCTGCACGAGAAGTTGTTCTACCGTCCGCTGCTGCACGCGGTGGCCGCCGTCGGCACCGACGAGATGCGGCTGTCCCCGGAGGCGGCCCGTGCCCGGCTGGCCGCACTCGGGTTCATGGCGCCGGACGCGGCGCTGCGTCATCTGGCGGCGCTGACCGTCGGGGTCAGCCGGCGCGCCGCGATCCAGCGCACGCTGCTGCCCGTCCTGCTCGACTACTTCTCCTCCAGCCCGGACCCGGACGGCGGGCTGCTGTCCTACCGGCAGGTGTCCGAGGCGCTGGCCGACACGCCCTGGTACCTGCGCCTGCTGCGCGACGAGGGGTCGGTCGCGCAACGGCTGGCCACCCTGCTCGGTGGTTCCCGGCTGGTCGCGAGCCTGCTGACCCGGGCACCCGAGGTGCTGCGGCTGCTGGTCGACGACGATGCGCTGCTGGCGCCCGAGCCGGAAACCGTTGCCACCGCGCTGCTGGCCCGGGCCCGCCGCGCCGGATCGGCCAGGGAAGCGGTCGACGCGGCCCGGTCGGCCAGGCGGCAGGAGATGCTCCGGCTGGCCTGCGGCGACATGCTGGGCCTGATCTCGGTGACGAACATCGCCCGTGGGCTGACCAGCGTCGCGGAGACGACGATGCGGGCGGCCTACGACGCCGCGGTCAAGCAGGTGAGCGCGGACCGGGGCGGCTTCCGTGCGCGGCTGGCGGTGATCGGGATGGGCCGGCTCGGCGGCGCGGAGCTGGGGTATTCCTCGGACGCCGACGTGATGTTCGTCATGGAGCCGCTGCCGGGGGAGGACGACATCGTCGCCCGGGCGGACGCGACGGCCGCCGTCGACCTGATGACCCGGCTGCTCGGGCCGGCCGACCCCGGACCCGCCGCTGGAGATCGACGCCAACCTGCGGCCGGAGGGCAAGAACGGCCCGATGGTCCGCTCGGTGGCGTCCTACCGCGGGTACTGGGCGAAAACCGCGGTGGCCTGGGAGCGGCAGGCGCTGCTGCGGGCCCGGCCGGTGGTCGGTGACCCGGAACTCGGGGCCGAGTTCATCGCGGCGGCGGACGAGTTCCGCTACCCGGAGGGCGGGCTGTCGATGCGCGACGTGGTGGAGATCCGCCGGATCAAGGCCCGGGTCGACGCCGAACGGCTGCCCCGCGGCGCCGATCCGACCACCCACACCAAGCTGGGCCGTGGCGGGCTGTCCGACGTCGAATGGACGATCCAGCTGCTGCAACTGCAGCACGCGTTCGAGGTGCCGGGCCTGCGGACGGCGTCCACCCTGCCCGCGATCACCGCCGCGCCGGAAGGCCGGACTGATCACCGAGGGCGACGCCGACGCGCTGACCAACGGGTGGCTCAAGGCGTCGCACACCCGGAACGCGCTGATGCTGGTCCGCGGCAAGCCGGAAGATCAGATCCCCCGTCAGGGCCGGGAGCTGGCGGCCGTCGCGCGCGCGATGGGGTACCCGGCCGGCGGCGACCCCGGCGAGTTCGTCGACGACTACCGGCGCGCCACCCGGCGGGCCCGCAAGGTGGTGGACCGGATCTTCGACGGCGGCTGAGTCTGTCAGGATTGGCCGGTGCCGACCTGGATCTGGATAGTCATCGCTGTTGTCGTCGTGCTCGCCATCGCGCTGGGCACCGGGACCGTGCTCGCCCGCCGGCGCCGCATCTCGCTGCAAGAGGCTGCGCCGCCGCCGAAACCGGTGACCGATGGGCCGCCGCCGAAGGGTGGGTACAAGGCGGGCGGCTCGATCTCGTTCTCCGCCGGATCGGGCGGCGGGGGATCGGGCGACCGCGACAGCCCCGCCGCCGCCGGTCACCAAGCCATTCCCCGCCGTCCCGGCGGACAACCGAGCGCACCGAGGTCGACGGCCAACCCGCGGTCGGTGACGACGCCGCGATTCCGCGGGACTCGCCGTCCCGGAACATCGTTGACGTCGCCCTGCCGGACGCACCAGCGGCGCCCGCCGCCGCGCCGGAGGCCCCGGAGGCCCCGGAAGAGATCGTGGTCGAAGAGATCGTGGTCGCGGACGTCGTCCTCACCGACGACGGCGCCATCACGGTGGTCGATGAGGTGATCGTCGATGAAGTCGTCATCGAAGATGTGGTCCCAAAGGCAGTCAGCACAGAGACCGCCAGCCCCGAGACAGTCACCCCCGAGGAAGAAGTAGTCCCCGAGGACGCAGCGATCGAACCGCCGCTGGACCACATCGAGCCGACCGCCGGCCGGCTGAACCGGCTCCGCGGGCGGCTGTCCCGCAGCCAGAACGCGTTCGGCCGGTCGCTGCTCGGGCTGCTGGGCGCCGGCACCCTCGACGAGGACTCCTGGACCGACGTCGAGGACACCCTGCTGATGGCCGACCTCGGTGCCGGCGCGGCCGCCGAGATCACCGAGAAGCTGCAGGCCGAGGTGGCCGCGCACGGCGTCACCGACGCGGCCAGCGCGAGGGCGCTGCTGCGCCGGGTGCTGATCGACGCCGTCGGGCCCGGCATGGACCGGTCGGTGCGGGCGCTGCCGCACGACGGCCGGCCGTCGGTGCTGCTGATCGTCGGGGTGAACGGCACCGGCAAGACCACCACCACCGGCAAGCTGGCCCGGGTGCTGGTCGCCGACGGCCGGCACGTGGTGCTGGGCGCGGCCGACACCTTCCGGGCCGCCGCGGCCGAGCAGCTGACCACCTGGGGCGAGCGGGCCGGCGCCGTCGTGGTGCGGGCCGCCGCCGGCACCGACCCGGCGTCCGTCGCGTTCGACGCGGTCAAGCGGGGCATCGAGGACGGCGCGGACGCCGTGCTGATCGACACCGCCGGCCGGCTGCACACCAAGACCGGGCTGATGGACGAGCTGGGCAAGGTGAAGCGGGTCATCGAAAAACAAGCGAAAGTCGACGAAATCCTGCTCGTGCTGGACGCCACCACCGGGCAGAACGGGCTGGTCCAGGCGACCGTGTTCGCCGACGTCGTGGACATCACCGGCATCGTGCTGACCAAGCTCGACGGCACCGCCAAGGGCGGCATCGTGGTGGCCGTGCAGCGCACCCTGAACGTCCCGGTCAAGCTGGTCGGCCTGGGGGAGGGTGCCGACGACCTGGCGCCATTCGAGCCGGCGGCCTTTGTGGACGCGCTTTTGGGCGACTGAACAGGCTCTTTTGGCCCATCGATTAGGCCGAATGTGGCTCTTAGTAAGCGCTCGTCACGTGTTGTCGACAAAAACGAAACGTCCCGGAAACACATTCCGGTCCGAGTTCACATCGGCGAAACGTTCCTGAGTGCCGAACGAAATACTTCCGCGCGAAGGTCTGTGGGTCACTGGGTCAGGCCCGGCTGCGCAATTGCGGCTGGCCTGATCACCCCCTCTCCTTGAGCCTGGAGGCTTGATGGAACCGACTGCGATCCTTCGAATGGATACCGCTCCATTCGAACTGGACCCCGGCAACACTGCCTGGATGCTGGCCGCCGCGTCCCTGGTGCTCCTGATGACCCCGGCGCTGGCCTTCTTCTACGGCGGCATGACGCGGTCCAAGACCGTGCTGAACATGATGATGATGAGCTTCGGAGCGCTCGCCGTCGTCGGCCCGATCTGGATGCTCTGGGGATACTCCGAGACGTTCGGCACGAACATCGCCGGCATCATCGGCGATCCGTTCGAGTTCTTCGCCCTGCACAACCTGACCGACGACGGCAGCCTGATGGCCGCCACCGGCGTGCCCGCCACGGTCGCCGTCGGCTACCAGGCGACCTTCGCGATCATCACCGTCGCGCTGATCAGCGGCGCGATCGCGGACCGGGCGAAGTTCGGCACCTGGCTGGTCTTCAGCGGCATCTGGGTCACCCTGGTCTACTCGCCGATCGCCCACATGGTGTGGGGCGGCGGCGCGCTGAGCGGCGGCGGCTTGATCGCCGAATGGCTGTCCACCCCGATCGACTTCGCCGGTGGCACGGTCGTGCACATCAACGCCGGTATGGCCGGCTTCATGCTCTGCCTGATCATCGGCAAGCGGAAGGGCTTCGCCCGCGACCCGATGAAGCCGCACAACCTGCCGTTCGTGATGCTGGGTGCCGCCCTGCTGTGGTTCGGCTGGTTCGGCTTCAACGCCGGTTCGGAGTTCGCCGCCGACGGCACCGCCGGCCAGGCGTGGATCAACACCCTGACCGCCACCTGCGTCGCGGCGCTCGGCTGGCTGATCGTGGAGCGGATCCGCGATCATCACGCCACCAGCCTCGGCGCTGCCTCCGGCGTCGTCGCCGGCCTGGTCGCGATCACCCCGGCCGCGGGTGCGGTCGACATCGTCGGCGCGATGTTCATCGGCCTGATCGCCGGCGCGCTGTGTGCCCTGGCCGTCGGGCTCAAGTACAAGTTCGGCTACGACGACTCGCTCGACGTGGTCGGCGTGCACCTGGTCGGCGGCATCGTCGGCACGATCCTGATCGGCTTCTTCGCCAACGTCACCCGGGACGCCGACGGCGTTGTCACCTCGTACACCTGGGCGCCCGACGGTGCGCTGAACGGTCTGTTCTACGGCGGCGGCCTCACCCAGCTGGCCACCCAGACCGTCGTCGCGCTGATCGCCGTCGTGATCTCCGGCGTGATGACCCTCATCATCGGTCTACGCGCTGAAGTACACCATGGGATGGCGCATCTCCGACGAGGACGAGGTCGAGGGCATCGACGTCACCACCCACGGTGAATCCGCCTACGACATCGAACCGCGTCCGGCTCCGGCGGTATGTCCGGTGTCCTGACCAGCCCACAGAAGGCCCAGGAGGTCAAAGCATGAAGCTTGTCACCGCCGTCATCAAGCCGTTCAAACTCGACGAGGTGCGAGCAGCGTTGCTGGCATTCGGTGTGCAAGGCATGACCGTCTCGGAGTCGTCGGGCTACGGCCGCCAGCGCGGCCACACCGAGGTCTACCGCGGCGCGGAGTACACGGTCGAGCTGCTGCCGAAGGTCCGGCTGGAGATCCTGGTCGACGACGAGGACGGCGACGACGTCGTCGACGTCATCGTCCGAGCTGCCCGCACCGGCAAGATCGGTGACGGCAAGGTCTGGTCCGTCCCGGTCGAGACCGTGGTGCGGGTCCGCACCGGCGAGCGCGGTCAGGAAGCCCTGTAGGGATATGCCGAATTCGCCTGTGGGGATGGCGGGCGGGTTCGCTGAACTGCGAGCCCAGTTGCTGAGCCGGACCGGTGTTCCCGGTCCGGCTCGGCGCCGGGCACTGGCTCGGTTGACCGACGGTTGGCTGGGCGAGCTGGCCCAGGACGCCGGGGTCAACGTCGGCGGGGTGGCGCTGGTCGCCGTCGGCGGGTACGGCCGCGGGGAGCTCTCCCCGTTCTCCGACCTGGATCTGGTGCTGCTGCACTCGACCGAGACACCGGCGTCGTACGCCGGAATGCTCGCCGAGCGGCTGTGGTACCCGATCTGGGACTCCAAGATCCGGCTCGATCACTCCGTCCGATCGGTCGGCGGGGCGCGGCAGATCGCCCGCATCGACCTGCCGGCCATGCTCGGCATGCTGGACCTGCGGCACATCGCCGGGGATCCCGACCTCGCCGTCACCCTGCACCGCAGGGTGCTGGCCGACTGGCGGTCGGACGCCAAGAACCGGCTCGAGGCGCTGCGGGCGTCCTGCGAGGAGCGGGCCAAGCGGTCCGGCGAACTGGCCTTCGCCACCACTCCCGACCTGAAGGAATCCCGCGGCGGGCTGCGCGACCTGGTGGTGATGCGGGCCGTGGCCGCCTCCTGGGTGGCCGACTGCCCGCACCAGGGCCTGGAAGAGGCCAGGTCGGCGCTGCTGGACGTGCGCGACGTGGTGCAGACCCTGGCCGGCCGGTCCACCGACCGGCTGCAGGTGCAGGACCAGGACGCGGTCGCCGAGCTGATGAGCCTGGACGACCGGGACGTGCTGCTCCGGCACGTGGCCGGCATCGCCCGGACCGTCGACCACGCCAGCGATCTGACCTGGCACCGGGTCGACCGGGCGCTGAGCCGCCCGCAGGGCGCGATCACCGACCTCGGCGGACGGATCGTCCGCCGCATCGAACGAACCCCGCTGGCCGACGGCATCGTCGAGCAGGAGGGCGAGGCCGTGCTGGCCAGGGCGGTCAACCCGGCCACCGATCCGACCCTGGTGGTGCGGGCCGCGGCCGCCGCCGCGCAGGCCGGCCTGCCGGTGTCCCCGGCCACCGTGCTGCGGCTGGCCAAGACCTGCCCGCCGCTGCCGCGAGCCATGGCCGGCGCCGGCGCTGGACGCGTTCCTGGCGCTGCTCGGCGCCGGCGAGCCGATGATCGCCGCCTGGGAGGACCTCGACCAGGCCGGGCTGATCTCGACCCTGCTGCCCGGCTGGGAGCGGCTGCGGTCGATGCCGCAGCGCGACCCGATCCACCTGTACACCGTCGACCGGCACCTGATGGAGACCGCGGTCAACGCGTCGGGTCTGGTCCGCCGGGTGTCGCCGGCCCGACCTGCTGCTGCTGGCCGCGATCTTCCACGACATCGGCAAGGGCTCGGCCGACCACGCGGTCATTCAGTTGTCGGCGCCTGACTCGTGGTGCCCTGGCTGGAGCGGATGGGCGTGCCCGCCGCGGACATCGCCGTCATCGTGACCCTGATCCGGCACCACCTGCTGCTGGGCGACACCGCCGCGAAGCGTGACCCGGACGACCCGGCGACGATCGCCGCGGTGGTGACCGCCGTCGGTGACGTCGCCACGCTGGAACTGCTGCACGCGCTCTCCGAAGCCGACGCTCGGGCCGCCAGCCCGGCGGCCTGGTCGACCTGGAAGGCCGGCCAGATCAACCACCTGGTCTCCCGGGTCCGGCGGCGCGTTGGCGGGCGAGACACCCGCGGAACCCCCGGCCATCACCGGGGTGGAACGGGAGCTCATCGACCGCGGCGGCGTCGGGATCGTCATCGAACAGATCCCCGGCTCGCTCCGGGTGACCATCGCCGCCCCCGACCGCCCCGGCCTGCTGGCCGCGTCCGCGGCCGTGCTGACCATGCACCGGCTGACGGTGCGGACCGCGGCCGTGCGGACGGTCGAGGGCACCGGGCTGCAGACCTGGACGGTGGCCCCGCAGTTCGGCGACGCGCCCGCCGCGGCCACCCTGCGGGCCGACCTGATCCGGGCGCTGGACGGCAGCCTGGATGTCGCGGCCCGGCTCGCCCGCCGCAACGCGCCCGTCCGCCGCGGTCCGGCCGCCGCCGCCGGAGGTTCGGGTGATCGACGGGGCGTCGGAGTCGTCCGCCGTGATCGAGGTCCGCGCGCACGACACGCCGGGCCTGCTGTACGCGGTGTCCTCGGCGCTGACCACCCTGGGCATCAGCGTCACCTCGGCCCGGGTGCACACCCTGGGCGCCGACGCGGTCGACGTCTTCTACCTGCAGGCCGCGGACGGCTCGGCGCTGTCGCCGGCGAGGGCGCGCGAGGTCGCCGCCGCGGTCGCGGCGGCGCTGCGCTGAGCTAGCCTCGAACCGACTCTCCGCTGACCTGTGAGGCACCCACGTGTTCGAAACTCTCTCCGACCGGCTCGCCACGGTCTTCTCCAACCTGCGCGGCAAGGGCCGGCTGACCCCGGCCGACATCGACGCGACCTGTCGCGAGATCCGCATCGCCCTGCTCGAGGCGGACGTCGCGCTGCCGGTCGTCCGGGCGTTCATCGCGAAGATCAAGCAGCGGGCCACCGGCGCCGACGTCTCGGCCGCGCTGAACCCGGCGCAGCAGGTCATCAAGATCGTCAACGAGGAACTGATCGACGATCCTCGGCGGCGAGACCCGGCGGCTGACCTTCGCCAAGAACCCGCCGACGGTGATCATGCTGGCCGGCCTGCAGGGCGCCGGTAAGACCACGCTGGCCGGCAAGCTGGCGCTCTGGCTCAAGGGCCAGGGCCACACCCCGCTGCTGATCGCCTCCGACCTGCAGCGGCCCAACGCCGTGCAGCAGCTGCAGATCGTCGGCGAGCAGGCCGGGGTCCCGGTCTGGGCGCCGGAACCGGGCAACGGGATCGGCGACCCGGTCGCGGTCGCCAAGAGCGGCATCGCGCAGGCCCAGGTCCGGCTGCACGACATCGTCATCGTCGACACCGCCGGCCGGCTCGGCGTCGACGCCGAGATGATGCAGCAGGCCGTCGACATCCGCGACGCCGTCAACCCCAACGAGAGTGCTGTTCGTGGTCGACGCGATGATCGGCCAGGACGCGGTGGCCACCGCGGAGGCGTTCCGGGACGGCGTCGGCTTCAGCGGCGTGGTGCTGACCAAGCTCGACGGTGACGCCCGCGGTGGCGCCGCGCTGTCCGTCCGGCACGTCACCGGCAAGCCGATCATGTTCGCCTCCACCGGCGAGAAGCTGGCCGACTTCGACACCTTCCACCCGGACCGGATGGCCTCCCGGATCCTCGGCATGGGCGACATGCTCACCCTGATCGAGCAGGCCGAACAGCACTTCGAGGCCGACCAGGCCGAGGAGATGGCCGCCAAGATGGCGGGCAACGACTTCACCCTCGAAGACTTCCTGCAGCAGATGATGATGATCCGCAAGATGGGCCCGATCGGCGGGCTGCTGGGCATGCTGCCCGGCGCCGGTCAGATGAAGGAGGCCCTGGCGAACGTCGACGACCGGGACATCGACCGGACCGCCGCGATCATCCAGTCCATGACGCCGGCCGAACGGGCCGAACCGAAGATCATCAACGCCTCCCGCCGGCTGCGCATCGCCAAGGGCTCCGGGTCCACCGTCTCGCAGGTGAACGCGCTGGTCGACCGGTTCTTCGAGGCCCGCAAGATGATGTCCTCGATGGCCGGCCGGTTCGGCCTGCCCGGCACCCGGCCGTCGAACCGGAAGGCGGCGAAGGGCCGCAAGGGCAAGCGGTCGACCGGTCGCGGCCCGACCCAGCCCAAGGTGAAGGGGATGCCCGGCGGGTTCCCCGGGACGCTGCCGCCGGGGCTGGGCGCGCCGGGCGCCGCAGCCGCAGCTGCCCGGCGGCTTCGGGCTGGACCAGCTGCCGCCCGGGTTCGACCCGTCCCAGCTGAAGTTCCCGAAGAAGTAAGTGACCGGCCTGCACGTCGCCGGGGTCGACCCGGCCACCGGCGAGCGCGTCGACCTCTGGGCCGTCGACGGCCGTTTCGTCGACGGCCCGGTCGCCGATCCGATCGAACTGTCCGGCTACGTGCTGCCCGGTTTCGTCGACGCGCACTGCCACGTCGGCTACTCCACCACCGGCATGTCCGACCTGGACGAGGCCGAGCAGCAGGCCAGGACCAACCTGCACGCCGGAGCGCTGGCGCTGCGGGACTGCGGTTCGCCGCTGGACACCCGGTCGCTGGTCGGCCGGGACGACCTGCCGGTGCTGATCCGGGCCGGCCGGCACATCGCCCGCTCGCGGCGGTACATCCGCGAGCTCGGCGTCGATCTGGACGACCCGGCCGAGCTGCCCGGCGAGGTGGCCAGCCAGCTGGAGTACGGCGACGGCTGGATCAAGATCGTCGGCGACTGGATCGACCGGTCCATCGGCGATCTGGCGCCGCTCTGGCCCGACGACATCCTGGCCGAGGCGGTCGCCGTCGCGCATGCCGGCGGCGCCAGGGTGACCACCCACGTGTTCGGCGAGGACGCGCTGCCCGGGCTGCTGGCCGCCGGGGTGGACTGCATCGAGCACGGCACCGGGCTGACCGACGACACCATCGCGACCGCCGCCGCGAACGACGTGCACCTGGTCCCGACGGTGATCAACATCGCGAACTTCCCGTCGTTCGCCGACGCCGCCGGCAGGTTCCCGACCTACGCCAAGCACATGCGCGACCTGCACGCCCGCAACGGCGAGATGATCCGGCAGGCGGTGGCGGCCGGGATCCGGGTGCACGCCGGCACCGACGCCGGCGGCTTCGTCGAGCACGGCCGGGTCGCGGACGAGGTGGTCGCGCTGGCCGAGCTGATCGGCGCGCAGGCAGGCGATGTTCGCCGCGTCGCACGCGCCCGGGAGTGGTTGGGCCTGCCGAGCTACGACGTCGGGGCGCCCGGCCGACCTCACGGTCTACTCCGACGACCCGGCCGCCGACATCGGCGTGCTGCGGCATCCGGCGACGGTTGTCCGGGCCGGCCGGCTGGTGTGACAGAATAGTCCGGTTACGGCTGCCGTCCGGCCCCTCTCACCGGGCGCGGCCGCCATTGGTGCGTCCGGAACCGCTGCCCCACGCGGAGCCAGAGGCGCCCGCCCATTCAGACCTGCAAGGAGTACTCCACCACCGTGGCTGTCAAGATCAAGCTCGCCCGTTTCGGCAAGATCCGCGAGCCGTTCTACCGCATCGTCGTCGCCGACGCCCGCACCCGCCGCAGCGGCCGGGCCATCGAGAACATCGGGCTGTACCACCCGAAGGCCGATCCGAGCGTCATCGAGGTCGATTCCGACCGGGCGCAGTACTGGCTCTCCGTCGGCGCGCAGCCGACCGAGTCGGTGCAGGCGCTGCTCAAGGTGACCGGCGACTGGCAGAAGTTCAAGGGCCTGCCGGGCACCGAGGGCACCCTGCGCCCGCAGCCGGTGAAGGCCGACAAGCGCGCGCTGTACGAGGCCGCGATGGCCTCCGTCGGCAGCGACGACGCCAACACCGCGACCACCCCGCGGAAGAAGCGCACCCAGGTCGAGACCGTCCGCCGGAGGCCACCGCGCCCGAGAGCGCCGACGCGTCGTGAGCGTGCTCGAGGACGCCCTGGAGCACCTGGTCCGGGGCATCGTCGACAACGAGGACGAGGTCAGCGTCGAGCTGACCACCGGCCGTCGGGGCCGCACCCTGCAGATCCGGGTGCACCCCGACGACCTGGGCAAGGTGATCGGCCGCGGCGGCCGGACCGCCACCGCGCTGCGCACCGTGATGTCCGCGGTCGGCGGCCGGGGCATCCGGGTCGACGTGGTCGACACCGACCGCTGAATCCGCAGCCCGATGGCGGAGGTCGTGGTCGGCCGGATCGGTCGACCCCACGGGCTGCGCGGTGAGGTCACCGTGCAGGTCAGCACCGACGATCCGGACGCCCGGTTCGCGGCCGGTGCCGTGCTCGGCACCGACCCGGCGAGCCGGGGGCCGCTGACGGTCAGCGGCATGCGCCGGTCCGGGCCGGTGCTGGTGCTGGGCTTCGAGGGCATCGCCGACCGGGACGCCGCCGAGACCCTGCGCGGCACCGCGCTGACCCTGGACGCCGCGCTGCTGCCGGTGCCGGACGACCCCGACGAGTTCTACGACCACCAGCTGGTCGGGCTGACCGTCGTCGACCAGGCCGGCACCGTGCTGGGCACGGTGGCCGAGGTCATGCACCCGCCGGCCGCACCGGTGCTCGCCGTGGACCGGCCGGACGGCACGCCAGGAACTGGTGCCGTTCGTCTCGGCGATCGTGCCGACCGTCGACCTGGCCGGCGGCCGGCTGGTCGTCGACCCGCCGGACGGAATGTTCGCCTGACCATGCGGATCAGCGTCATCACGATCTTCCCCGGCTACCTCGACCCGCTCCGGGAATCGCTGCTGGGCAAGGCGATCGCCGACGGCGTGATCGAACTGGCCGTGCACGACCTGCGGGACTGGACCACCGACCGGCACCGCACCGTCGACGACTCGCCGTACGGCGGCGGCCCCGGGATGGTGATGAAACCGGACGTCTGGGGGCGGGCGCTGGACGACGTCGCGGTCGCACTGACGAGCGCCGACGCTGATCGTGCCGACGCCGGCCGGGAAGCCGTTCACCCAGGCCGTCGCCGCCGACCTGGCGACCGCGCCAGCACCTGGTGTTCGCCTGCGGCCGGTACGAGGGCATCGACCAGCGGGTGATCACCGACGCGGCCGCAGCGGATGCCGGTGCTGGAGCTGTCCATCGGCGACTACGTGCTGGCCGGCGGCGAGGTGGCCGCGCATGGTGATGATCGAGGCGATCACCCGGCTGATCCCGGGCGTGCTGGGCAACCCGGACTCCGCCGGCGAGGACTCCTTCTCCGGCGAGCTGACCGATCTGCTGGAGGCGCCCAGCTACACCCGGCCGCCGGTGTACCGGGGGATTCCGGTGCCGGCCGTGCTGACCAGCGGCGATCACGCGGCCGTCGCCGCCTACCGGCGGGCGGAGTCGCTGCGCCGCACCGAGGCGAACCGGCCCGACCTGTTTTCGTGATCCGAGCGTTTCTGATTCAGCCCCGGTCTGGCACAATGGACCGGTTGCCGTTTGCGGCCTCCATACGTGCGCGCCCCGCGCGCTGTCTCGCCTGAAATGACGAGGACACACATGAACACCCTTGACGCACTGGATGCCGCCTCGCTGCGGTCCGACATCCCGGACTTCCGGCCCGGCGACACGGTCAAGGTGCACGTGAAGGTCATCGAGGGCACCCGCTCCCGGATCCAGGTCTTCGCCGGTCACGTCATCCGCCGGCAGGGTGGCGGCATCCGCGAGACCTTCACCGTCCGCAAGATCAGCTTCGGCGTCGGCGTCGAGCGCACCTTCCCGGTGCACTCCCCGAACCTCGACCACATCGAGCTGGTCACCCGCGGCGACGTCCGCCGCGCGAAGCTCTACTACCTGCGCGATCTGCGCGGCAAGGCCGCCAAGATCAAGGAAAAGCGTCAGGGCCGCTGAGTGAATCGGAGCGGCGGCATCACGGCGAGCTGACATGCGCGCCGTAGCCTGTCCGTGATGAGTGACGACTACGACATCGCCGGGTCTGACGGTCCGGGAGCGGCCGAGAAGCCGGCGCGTCCGTCGCGGCGCAAGCCCGCGAAGAAGCGACCGTTCTGGATCGAACTGCCGATCCTGATCGTCATCGCGTTCGGGCTGACCTTCCTGATCCAGACCTTCGTCGCGAAGGTCTACTACGTGCCGTCCGGTTCGATGGAGACCACGCTGCACGGCGCGCCCAGCGGCGGCGACCGGATCCTGGCGAACAAGATCGTCTACGACTTCCGCGAGCCGAGCAGGGTGACGTCGTGGTGTTCGCCGGTCCGGAGACCTGGGCGCCGGAGGCCAGGATCGCCGGCCCGACCAGCTGGTTCGGTTCGCTGATGCAGTCCGTCGGGTCGGTGGTCGGGATCGCGCCGCCGAACGAGAAGGACTACGTCAAGCGGGTGATCGCGGTCGGCGGCCAGACCGTGATGTGCTGCGACGCGCAGGGCGCCGTGACGGTCGACGGTCGTTCGCTGGTCGAGCCCTACATCTACGAGCCGATCGAGTTCATCCCCGGGCCAGCTGGACTGCACCACGACCCAGATGTCCCGGCGCTGCTTCGGTCCGGTCACCGTGCCGGACGGGCAGCTCTGGGTGATGGGCGACCATCGGTCGGACTCGGCGGACTCCTCGTACCAGTGTCAGGGCCTGCCGGCCAGCAGCGGCGCGATCTGCCAGGGGCCGATCCCGGTGGACAACGTCATCGGCAAGGCGATCGTCATCGTCATGCCGCCGTCCCGGTGGGGCACCATCGGCAACCCCGACATCGACCCCGGCAACCCGATGACGAGCACGGTGCATCGATGGTGCAGCTCGGCGACGGCCGAACCTGCGGGTCGAGAAGGAACTGCTGCGCACCGGGACCGGCGTGCTCCGGCTGGCCGCGATGGACGAGGTCGGCCGCGGCGCGCTGGCCGGTCCGGTCACCGTCGGGGTGGTCGTCGTCACCGCCACCATCGGCCGGGTGCCGCCGGGTCTGCGGGATTCGAAACTGCTCACCCCCGCCGCCCGGGAGGCGCTGGTGCCGCCCATCCGGCGCTGGGTCACCGAGTACGCGGTCGGCCACGCCAGCCCGGCGGAGATCGACACGATCGGCATCATCGCCGCGCTGCGGACTGGCCGGCCAGCGGGCCCTGCGAGCGCTGTCCGGGCCGGTGGACGCCGTGCTGCTGGACGGCAACCACAACTACCTGACCACCCCAGCGGTGATCGCCGCCCAGTGCGACGATCCGCCGCTGTTCGACGTCGACCCGGTGCCGGCCGGGCCGGTCGAGCCGCGCGTGCACGTCCGGATCAAGGCCGACCTGACCTGCGCCGCGGTGGCCGGTGCCAGCGTGCTGGCCAAGACCGAGCGGGATCGGCTGCTGGTCGAGCTGTCGCCGCTGCACCCGCGGTACAGCTTCCCCGAGAACAAGGGCTACGGCACCCCGGAGCACGTCGCGGCGCTGCGCGAGCACGGCCCGTCGCCGGTGCATCGCCGCAGCTGGCGGCTGCCCGGCGAGGAACCGGACCTGTTCTGCGAGTCGGCTGAGCTGCTGCTGGGGCCGGGGGGATGATGGAGCCGTGAGCGCAGAAGACCTCGAGCAGTACGAGACCGAGATGGAACTCCAGCTGTATCGGGAGTACCGGGACATCGTCAGCCAGTTCTCCTATGTGGTGGAGACCGAGCGCCGGTTCTATCTGTGCAACGCGGTCGATCTGCAGGTCCGCAATCCCGACGGCGACATGTACTTCGAGCTGCGGATGTCGGACGCCTGGGTGTGGGACATGTACCGGCCGGCGCGGTTCGTGAAGAACGTCCGGGTGGTGACGTTCAAGGACGTCAACGTCGAGGAACTGGACAAACCGGAACTGCGGCTGCCCGACGATGTATGACGTCACCGCGCTCCGGTCGCATTTCCCCGCGCTGGCCGCCGGAGTGGCGCATTTCGACGGTCCCGGTGGCTCGCAGGTGCCCGATGTGGTCGCCGACGCCATCCGCGGCACCCTGCTCGCCGGGATGTCCAACCGCGGCCGGGTGACGGCGGCCGAACGGTTCGCCGACGACGTCGTGATCTCGGCGCGGCAGGCGATGGCCGACCTGCTCGGCGCCGATCCCGGCGGGATCGTCTTCGGCCGCAGCATGACCCAGCTGACGTTCGACTTCTCCCGGGCGCTGGCCAAGACCTGGCGCCCGGGTGACGAGGTCGTGGTGACCCGGCTCGATCACGACGCGAACATCCGGCCCTGGGTGCTGGCCGCGCAGGCGGTGGGCGCGGTCGTCCGGTGGGTGGACTTCGACCCGACGACCGGCGAGCTGCCGATGGAGAACGTGGCCGCCGCGCTGTCGGAGCGGACCAGGCTGGTGGCCGTGACCGCCGCGTCCAACCTGATCGGCACCCGGCCGGCGGTGCCGTCGATCGCCGCGCTGGCGCATGACGCCGGGGCGCTGGTGTACGTGGACGGGGTGCACTTCACCGCGCACGCGCCGGTCGACGTGGCCGCGCTGGGCGCGGATTTCTTCGCCTGCTCGCCGTACAAGTTCCTCGGCCCGCACTGCGGTGTGCTCGCCGGCCGGGTCGACGCGCTGGCAGGAGTTGCGGCCGGACAAGCTGCTGCCGTCGACCGACGTCGTGCCGGAGCGGTTCGAGCTGGGCACGCTGCCGTACGAGTTGCTGGCCGGCACCGCGGCGGCCGTCGACTTCCTGGCCGCGCTGGCGCCGGACTCGGATGGTGATCGCCGGGCCCGGTTGCTGGCCGCGATGACGCTGGTCGAGGTGCACGAGGATCGGCTCCGGCAGGGGATCGAGGCGGGTCTGGCCACGCTGCCCGGGGTGACCGTGTGGTCGCGGGCGGCCGTTCGGACGCCGACGCTGCTGTTGACGTTCGACGGCCGGGATGCCGGTCGACGCCTACGAGTTCCTCGCCAAGCTGGACGTCAACGTGCCCGCCGGGTCGTTCTACGCGCTGGAGGCATCCCGGTTCCTCGGCTTGGGCGACACCGGGGGCCTGCGGGTCGGGTTGGCCCCATACTCGGAGCAGGACGATGTCGACCGGCTGCTGGCCGGGCTGGCAGATTTCCTGCGCTGACCACGCCGATCGGAGGTGCACCGTGAGCGTCGATCCCACCAAGATCGATATCGAGTTCGACCCACTGCGGCAGCGAATGGTGGGGATTTCCGCGCACGGGCTGAAGCCTTTCGATGTGCCGTTCATCAGCGAAATCGTCCCGGACCTGTGGGTGGGTGGTTGCGAGGACGGGCTGATCCTGCCCGAATTCATCGAGAATCTGATTTCGGTGTATCCGTGGGAGGCGTACACGGTCAACCACGAGCTGGAAAGCTCGCTGGCCGTGCGGATGTACGACAGCATCGATCAGGCTTTTCATCAGGTGGACGCGGTTGCCATGTGGGTCAACGCGTGTCGCGCCGCCGGGCCGACCCTGGTGCACTGCCAGGCGGGTCTGAACCGCTCCAGCCTGGTGATCGCCAGGGCGCTGATCCTGTCCGGCATGCCGAGTGCGGCCGCCATTGCGCTGATCCGGGAGAAGCGCTCGCCGGTGTGCCTGTCGAATCCGTCCTTCGAGCGGTGGCTGCGCCAGTTCTGAAATGCGGCCAGTGCTGATTTACGGCCAGGGAAAAATATCCGCGAGCACCTCGTCACCGCCGCGTCGCAATCGCCCTTCGGCGGGGCTGTCGTACGCGACGATCAGCCGAATACCGTCCGCGCCGCTGATGCCGGCGATTCCTTCGGCGTGGTCATTGCCGGTGCCGGAGGCAACTTCGTAGATGAGCTCGAGTTCGTCCGGCCCGGACCAGGCCCGGCGCATCGGCTTTCGCTCCGCCCGGCCAGCGCAGCAGCCGCTCCGGGCCGTCCAGCAGCATGGTCGGGCCGGCCAGCACCACGAGGTCGTCGCCGTCGACCATGAGGTCCCGCACGCCGAGTCCACCGAGGTCCAGGAAATGTTTGCGCAGTGGGTCGGGATTTCTGCGCAATTGCAGTGCTCGGCCGGTGGTCAATCCGCCGGCGGATTCGACGCCGACCTGCAGCACACAGGCCCAACCGCGCAGCACCGGACCGCGCAGTCCCAGGTAGATCCGATCGCCGGCGACGGCGAGTCCCTCGATGTCCAGCCCGTTGTCCTTGCCGGGGAGCCCGGTGAAGGGACCGAGGTGCTCATCCTCCGCGATGGCGGATGCGAGATCGGTCAGCCGTCCGGCCGTGATCGTGGTGGCCTTGTCGGTCGGGTCCGGGCACGATGGCACCAAATTCGGTAGCCCCTCGGCGCCGACGATCACCGGGATTCGCAGGAGCACGCAGCGGTTCTCGTCGAGCGTGACGGTGCGCAGTTTATCGAACGCCTTGTGCTGGCCGTCATCCTCGTCGACCCTCTTGCGCGCCTTGCTGTGCGAACCCACCAGATAGAGAAATCCGGTGTCCTGGCTGAGCCACTGCAGATCGATCCCCTCCAGATCGACCTCGGTGTCGGCCTTTTCGCCGGTCTGCGGGAGCGTGACGAAATCGCCCAGCCGGTACGAGCGGTGGTCCGCGTAGGCTGTCGGCCGGTCGGCGTCGTCGGCGGTGAGCCGTTCGACGCTCGCGGTCTGGTCGCTGGCCACCCACAGACACTGCCCGGACTGGACCAGCCCGGAAATGCTGCCGGCGATTTCCGCCGCCTTTTTCCGCCACGTCCCGGAGCCGTCGGAGAACCGCAACGGGATCGTCGTGCCGGCCCTGGCCGCTGTCGGTCCGTGCGTCATCGCTGGGATGCCTTTCGCCGAAATGCCGCAATCGGCAACAAAGAACACAACCTACAACACATGGGTCAAATGCGACGACCTAGTTGATCGCCAGCGGCCACGGCCCTCCGGTGGCGATCACCACGGAGCCGTCCGCCTGATTCACCACGACGGCCGCGTAGATGTCGTAGGACCCGGCCGGCAGTGGCTCCCCGGACTCGCACGATGTGATGCTGCCCAGCGCCGTGAACGTGGCGCCGGCCGCCGACCCGAGATCGACCTGCTGACCGACCGAATCCTTCGGCCCCGGGGTGCTGACCACCATGCCGGCCTGAACGACGTAGACGTCGGCGTCCGGGGACGCGACGCCGGCGACGCCCGCTCCGGTCACCGTGACCGAACCGGTGATGGTGCCGTCACCGCCCCGATCGGCACCGGGCGGGAACTGTCCGGTCATGGTCAGTCCGGTCGCGGTGCTCTGCAGGACATCGATGGGGACACCGCAGTCGAGGCTGGTCACCTGCCCGACCTGATCAACCTGGTCGCCGTCGGACACGTCAACTCCCGGCGACTGGTCGGCAGCGTCATCGGCCGATTCGGTGGATTCGGCTGATTCGGTTGGTTCCGCGGGTTCTGCCTCCGTGGACAGCGTGAGTTGCAGGGCCTGGTCGTCGCCCGAGACAGTCGGCCCGGTCACGTCCGATTGTTCGCTGGAGGAGTTCGAGGCGCAGCTCGCGGCGCCCATCAACAGTGCGACGGCGAACCCGAGGGCTGCGACGGACCGTCGTAGAGGGGGGCGCGACATCGCCGTAGCGTATCGATGCCCTGGTCAGGCCTCCCGCAGATCGGTGCGGCTCAGATGGCTGACGGTGACGGTCTCGCCGTCGGCCCCGAGCGGCCAGAAGGTCACCGTGAAGTAGACCGGGTCGGTTCCGCTGGTTCCGGTGATCTCGCCGAGGGTGTCGCACTTGATCGGCACGGATGGGCTTCGCAGATCGTGAGTGGCCCGGACCTGGATGGGGGGCTGATCGGTCATCGTTGCGCTCCGCGGGTCGGAAATTGTGACCCACAGTCTAATCGAGCGTAGCGAATGGGTAGCAAGACACGAACGGGCTATCTAGGAGTCCAAAAGGGTCTGGTTCTCAGTGTTGCGCGGCCAGATAGATGACGAACACCACCAGAAACGCTGCGACCAGCAGGAATCCGACGGTCGATCCGCCGGATCGGCGTGCACCCGGCCGTCGTGCCGGCGGTCGCGGTAGCGGCCGGGCGCGGCCGGTCGGGTTGCTCCGGCGACCGCCGGTGACGCTCCAGATGCCTGGGCACTGTGCCCGGGAGCACGCGAGGTAGGTCCGGTCGCGCTTCCCGCGCCGGACGACGGTGCCGGTGCGGCACTTGGGGCACACATCACCCTGGCGGACGCGGGCCATGCGGCCAAGGTATCAGCGGAACCTGGGCAGGTGCTGGGTCCGAACCGGGGCCAGAATGGCAGGCATGGTCGAGGTCCCGCCGCTGCCGACGATGCTGTCCCAGGCACTGGTCGCCTTCACCATCGAGTTCGACAACGAGTTCGAGCAACGGATGCCGCACCGGACGTCGCGGCACGGCGCGACCGCCACCGGTGGTCCGTGGCTGGTGTCGTTGGCGATGTGGGCGAACTGCATGCGGCTGCTGCCTGCGGAGGGACTGACCGTCGGCGAACTACGGGTACTGGCCCGGGCCGACACCAATCTGGATGGGATGCGCAGGTGGGGGTATGTCACCATCGACTCGGCATCGGTGCTCCGGCCCACCGCCGCTGGGCTGCGAGCGCAGGAGGTCTGGCGGCCATTGGCGGGCGTCGTCGAACGCCGCTGGCGGGAACGGTTCGGTGCCGCCGAGGTCACGCGACTGCGGGAGAGCCTGTCCGCTGTTGATCGCCAGCTCAGTGCGGCGCTGCCCGACTTCCTGCCGATCCTGGGATACGGGCTGTTCAGCATCGACCGCGGCCCCAAGGTCGATCTCGCGGTCGCGACCCCGAGCGGCACCGGGTCATGGACCGCGCTCCCGGCGCTGCTCGCCCGGGTGCTGTTGGCCTTCGCGATCGACTACGAGCGTGAATCGGTCGTGTCCATGGCGATCAGCGCCAACGTGCTGCGAGTGCTGGACGATGATCCGGTTCGGGTGCGGGACCTGCCGGTGCTCTCCGGGGTTTCGAAGGAGGCAATCAGCATGGCGACGGGATATCTGGAGAAGAATTGGCTGATCACTCTCGAGCCGATCCCCCCGGCCGGCCGCGGCCGCCAGGTCAGGTTGACGAGCAACGGCCTTGCGGCGCAACGCCTGTACCGCAAGCTGCTGGGCATCATCGAAGACCGCTGGGACAATCGATTCGGACCCGATGTCGTCGGATCCCTGCGCGATTCACTTGGCGCGCTCGTCGGCCCGCTGTTCGACGGGTTGCCGCCGTATAGCGACGGCTGGCGGGCGGCGATCGGAGCCCCGGCCCTGTTGCCGCATTACCCGATGGTGCTGCACCGTGGCGGATTTCCGGATGGGAGCTGAGCAGAATGAGCATTCCTCGCCTGATCGCCGTGAACGTCGGGCTGCCCCAGGATGTGCCGTGGCGCGGCCGGACCGTGCACACGGGCGTCTTCAAGCATCCGGTCGACGGCCCGCAGATGGTCCGGACGCTGAACATCGACGGCGACGGGCAGGGCGATCTCGGCGGCCACGGCGGCCCGCACCGCGCCGTCATGGTGTACCAGCTCGATTCCTACGAGCACTGGCGGGCCGAGCTGGGCCGGGACGATCTCGGGTACGGGCAGTTCGGTGAGAACTTCACCGTCGACGGACTTCCCGACGACGAGGTCTGCATCGGCGACCGCCTGCAGATCGGCGATGCGCTGTTCGAGGTGAGCCAGCCGAGGGTCACCTGCTATCGCGTCGGCATGCGGATGAATGAGCCTCGGCTGCCGGCGCTGCTGGTCAGTCATCATCGGCCCGGGTTCTACCTGCGGGTGCTCCGCGAGGGCGTCGTCCAGGCGGGCGACGAGATCGCGTGGGAACAGACCGGGCCGGAGCGGATGACGGTCGCCGAGGTCGACGCGCTGCTCTACCTCCCGGGCCACGACCGGGCCGCGCTGGCCAGGGCACGCCGGCTGCCGGCGCTGAGTCCCGGGTGGCAGGGTTCCTTCGAGGCCATGCTGGACGCCGGCGACGCGACCGGGAATGTCGGGCTCACCGACGCCGCCGCGGCGGCGCCGGTCGCCTGGCCCGGCTTCCGACCGTTGCGCGTCGTCGATGTCGAACCGGAGAGTGACTCGGTCCGCTCGCTCCGGCTGGCGTCGATCGACGGTACGGCGTTGCCGGCGGCGTTGGCCGGTCAGTTCATCGCAGTCCGGATCGCCGTGGACGCCGCCGGAACGGTGGCGACCCGCAGCTATTCGCTGTCCGGGCCGATCGGCGCGCCCGAGTACCGGGTCAGTGTGAAACGTGAAACCCACGGGTTGGTCAGCGGTTTCGTGTACGGCAGGCTGAGAGCCGAGGCGATCGTCGATGTCGCCGCACCGAGGGGCGGCTTCGTGCTGCGGGACGGCGGCAGTCCCGTGCTGCTGATTTCCGCGGGCATCGGGGCGACCCCGGTGCTGGCCATGCTGCACGCGCTGGCCGACGGCGGGTCCCACCGCGAGATCTGGTGGCTGCACGGCGCCCGCAACTCTGCCGAGCATCCCTTCGCCGCCGAGGTGCGTGACCTGCTCGCCCGGCTGCCGCACGCCAGGGCCGAGATCTGTTACAGCGCACCGCTACCGACCGACCAGATCGATCATGACTACACCCGGCGCGGCCATCTGGCGGCCGACGTACTGCAGCGCATCGGCATTCCGACGGACGGGCAGGCGTACGTCTGCGGGCCGCAGCGCTTCATGGACGACATCCGTTCGTCCTTGACCGATCTCGGGCTGGCCACCGGTCAGATCGCCACCGAGGTGTTCGGTGCCGGAGCCGCGATCACCCCGGGCATCGCCGCGGGACCGGTTGTCCCGCCGCACCAGCCGCCGGGCGACCCAGGAAGCGGACCGGAGATCTCCTTCGCCCGCAGCGGTCTCACCGCGAACTGGCAGGACGGTGCCGGCAGCCTGCTGGAATTCGCGGAGGCTTGCGATGTGCCGACCCGCTGGTCCTGCCGCACCGGGATCTGTCATACCTGCGAGACGGGGCTGCTCGCCGGGTCGGTGACCTATGACCCGCCGCCCATCGATCTGCCGGCGGACGGCAATGTGCTCATCTGTTGTGCGACTCCGCGGCAGGATCTGGTGCTGGACCTGTGAGGGCCTGGCTCTTTCGGAACATCCGGTAGTGCAACACCAGGAACGGAAAGCCGAACACCCAAAAGGCGTGCTCGGCCTTGAGTTGATCGCCGTCGACGTACACGTCCAGTTGCTCGGCGAAGCCGTGCACGGCCAGCGCGGTGAGTTCCCGGCTGGTGGGATCGATGTAGGCCAGGTAGTGGCCGGGGTCCGCCAGATCGCTGCGGCTGGTCAACACCAGGCCGCCCGCGCCACGGGCCTGCGGCAGCAGGGTCGCGGTGAAACTGCCGTGCGGGACTGGAAAACCGACGCTGACGTAGCCGCGTTCGGCGTCCCGATAGGTGGTGTAGATGCCGACGTAGATAGGTTCGTCGGTGTCGGTGAAGGAACGGATCCAGCCGCGGACGGCAATGTCGTCCTGTTCCGGCAGGGTGATCGTGTCGATCCGGCTGCGGATGCCGCGCTGCGTCTCCCGCTGGTTCATCGGGACATTCGCCTGCCCGAGCGGCCGGGCCACCAGGTTCCGGTACAGCAGGTATCCGGGCCGCACCCAGAGCCGCCATTCCGGCACGATGTCGAGCCGGAAGCGGGTGGTGTGCTCGTAGAATTCCCGGACCGCTGGATCGACCGCGGCCGGGTCGAAGTCGGGGCCGGCCAATTCATCGAGCGAGGCGACGATGCCGGCATCCGGCGCGTCGGCCAGGTAGCTGCCGCCCAACTGGTCGGCCAACTGCCGCACGTACCCGGTGCCGACGTAGCCGGACTGCGCCTCCCGTGGCACGACGAACGGGAGTTCCTGCGCCGCAACGCGTTCCGCCAGTAGGCTGACCTGCGCGTCACGGAAGATCAGTGCCGAGGCGGTCCGGTACGCGAGCATGGCGGCGCCCGCCACGATCGCGCCCGGCACCCGGCGGCCGCCGAGCGAAAGGGCGCGACCGACCGCGGCGCCCAACAGCGGGCCGAGCAGCACCTTCTGCGGCCGGACGCCCAGCAGACCGCCGACCGTTCCGATGCCGGCGCCGATCGCGACCGGCCCGGCATGCAGGGTCCGTTCCGCCGCCCAGCCGAGCGGGGCGACCAACGCGGCGCTGGTCGCGATGCGCTGCCAGATCGCCGGAATCTCCCCTGGCCGTTGCCGGGACCGGGCGACCCACTCGGCGGCGGCCAACCCTGCCGCTCCGGCGAGGGCGCCACCGACGGCGGCGCGGGTGCCGCGGTGCCCGGTCAGCGCGGCCCCGGCGACACCGCCGATGACGGCGGCGAAGCCGACGGCTCCGGCGCGCTGCGGCGATTTCTGATGGTCCTTCGCGGGCATTCTCGGAACCTAGCAGCCGGACTATCTCTCGGCTGATCCCCCGATCGGTGGACACCGTGATCAACCGTCTCACCGGCCGATCGGTGGATCTTGGGTGTCGCTCGTCTTCGGCATGATTTCGGTTGTCAGGGAGCGACGTGCTCCACACCGAAACACCAGGAGGTAAGAACAATGCGAAAGATCACCAAGATGCTCGTGACCGGAGGCGGGATCGCGGCCATGTCGTTGGCCGCGATGGGTGCCGCGTCAGCGTCGGAAACGGCCGGCTCGTCGACCGCGGTGATGGGGAAGGTCGTCGCAAAGACGACGACCCACACCGACCCGTTCCTTGCGGCGGACAAGCTCAGCACGCTCTATCCCGGCAGCGAGGTCGAAGTGCGATGCTGGGTCGAGGGGCAGACGGTCCACGGCAGCGACATCTGGTTCATGTTGGGCGGTGGGCTGGACTTTGCCCCGCGGACGGCCATTGAGCCCAGTGCCTCGGTTCCGTCCTGCTTGCCGTAACGGGTACCCGGGCTACCGGCTTCGTCGACGAGGGGACGACGAAGCCGGTGGCACGGCCCGCGGCCGGGCCGCCCAAAATCAGGCCTCGCGCAGGTCGTTTGTCGTGAGATAGCTGAGGGTCACGCTGGCGCTGTCCGCGCCGCGCGGCCAGAATGTCACGGTGTAGTAGGACGGCTGCGCCCCGCTGACGCCGGTGATCTCGCCGGGCGTCCCGCTGCGGATGAAGACGGTGCTCTGCCGGATGTCGTGCCTGGCAGTGACCGGAAACGGTATGCGCGTCATCATGTGAAGACCCCCCAGAGCAGTGACAGTCGGTGACATCACGATTGTCGCACCATATCGAACGGGTGTTACCCCTCCAACGGGTTGTTCCTGCGACGCGATCAGGTGACGGTGGGTGTGGACGCCCTTCCGGATCTTCCGAAGAGGCGGGCCGCATCACCCCGGTTCTGGTCAGGCAGCATCCAATGCCGCCGAAAGATCGAATTAGCAAGAGTAAGTTTGCACCACCGGAAAAATCACTTTCTCGACTCGGCCACCGGGCGCTACCGTAGCCGGATGGGGCGGAAAACATCAGGGGAACGGGCACGGTCGACGCGGCAGCTCGACCCACCTTATCTGGACGTGCCAACCTCCAGGGAAAACATATACGGCCCGGCAGAAATCTTTTCGCAGCTCCGGGATCAGGTAGATCCCGCCCCATTTCAATTTCATGCGGGCCACAATGGTTGGGTCGTCACCGGGTACGCCCTGGCAAAGCAGGTGCTGGCGGATCGGCGATTCTCGGCCCGCCCCGAACTGGCTCACGGACACCGAGCAGCGCAGCTCCGCGGCTTCCACGGGCCGGGCCTCTTTCATCTGTCCGACCCACCGGAGCACACCCGCTTGCGTGGAACCGTCACCTCCGAGTTCACCCCAGCGCGGATGCAGTCGTGGGAGTCCACGGTGCGGACCATCGCCGATGACTGCATCGACGCACTGCTGCGCGACAATCCCGATGGCACCGCCGACCTGGTAGCCGGGTTCGCGGTTCCCTTTCCCGCGCTGGTCATGGCCGAGGTTCTCGGCCTGCCGCCCGGGATTCGAGATCTTTTTCTGCACGGCGCGCGTCGGGCGGTGACCGGCGGTTCGGCCGAGAATGGCTCACACGCCCTGGCCGCACTCACTGGATTCCTCAAGGAGAACCCCGCCGGCGCCCGCGGCCTCCTGCTGTATGCGGCTCGAAAAGTGGTCACGCGCAACAACTCCGGCGATGACCGTGCAGAATCACTTGCCCTGATCGCCGGGTTCCTCAAGGAGACGATGTCGGGTCTCGATGAGGCGGACGGCTTCCTGGGACGATTGGCTGCCAGGACGGAGACCGATGCCGACGAGGCAGCGGGGATTGCCGCCCAGGTGCTCGTCGCGGGCACCATGGTGCCCGCGAGCATGCTGGGACTCGCCCTCCACCTGCTCCTGGATCGGCCTGCCGGTCTGGCACCGTTCCTGTCCTCGCCCGAGGACGCCATGCTGGCCACCGAGGAGGTCTTCCGCTTCCTGAGTTTCGAGTCCCAGCCGCGGATACGCGTGGCGACCGAGGACGTCGAGATTGGCGGCGCGCGCATACTTGCCGGCCAACTCGTAGCGGTTGTGCTCGACACGGCGAATCGCGACCCACGCGTCTTCCCCGATCCCGATGTATTACGACTCGACCGCGACGACTCTAAGAGTCTGGCGTTCGGGTGGGGCGGCCATCAATGTCTCGGCCAGAATCTGGCGCGGCTGGAAGTCCGTGTCGCGCTTGCACAGATCGCACGGCGGCTGCCCGGCCTGCGGTTGGACGACAGCCACAGCGTCGTGGTCCGGGACGACACCATCGTGCATTCTGTGTCGTCATTGCCGACAAGATGGACGGAAGCTCGTGAGAATGAATGAGCGCACATCACCTGGGCCTGTAGGTGCCTTCTGGCAATTGGCGCGACCGCGGACGTGTCTGGTCGGTGTGCTGGCATATGTTTTCGGGTTCGAGATCACTGCCGGCGACTGGGCCTTGCGGCCGGCGCTCGGAATCCTGGTGGCGTTGATGGTGCCTGCGATCGCCAACCTGCACAACACGTACACCGATGTCGAAGAAGACCGGGCCAATCTGCCCGGCAGGGCGACCCTGGTGGATGTGGCGCAGGTACGCCGGCTGCGCTGGGCCGTGTTCGGCGGCTTGTTCGCCGTCGTCGCGATCGCCGGATACAGCGGCCTGCCTCAGTTGATCATCGCGCTGGTCGGTTCACTGCTCTTGTTGGCGTACTCGGCGCCGCCGATTCGGGCGAAGGCCCGCCCGGTACTGGGGCTGTTTGTGTTCTCCCTGGTGGTCGCCGTGCCGTTCTTCGCCGGCGCGACGGTCTCGAACGGCTGGCTGGAATGGCGCTCCCCGTGGACGCTGCTGACGCTCGGCTGGCTGCTTTTCATGGTGCTCTTCTTCATGGCCAAGGGTCTGGTGAAGAATGTGCCGGATTTCCACGGCGATCTTGCGGCCGGGTTGCGGACCTCCGCCACCGTGCTGGGCAGCCCGGAACGGGCGGCGCGAGTGGCGGTGGCAGGTACCTGGCTCGTCTACCTGCTGCTCCCCGTGACAGTGCTCAGCACCGGTTCGCCGTCGTCGATCTTCCTCCTGACACCGTGGATAGTTGTTGCGTGTTGGCATGTTTCACGCCTGCTGGCCGATCGGGACGTTGCGCGGCTGAATCAGGTCCTGAAGTGGGACATGGTCGTATCGGTGGTCACGCTGGCCGCCTTGGCCGTATCGCCGCGCGCGTCGGTGCCGGCGATCGTGGTGGTGTGCGGATCGCTGGTGGTCCTCGCCGTCGCCGACCTCATCGGTAAGGATTCCCGGGCGCCGCAGCATCTCAGCACTGCCCAATAGCATTCAAAAATAGGGGGCGGAAATGACTCAGTTGTTACCGGTACGAAATGGCCTGGACCAGGCGCTGGTCTCAGTGATCGAGCGGGTCCCGCCGGACGATGCTGGATTGCTGCACAGGGCGATACGTCATGCCCTGCTGCCCACGGGCAAGATGGCCCGTCCGAGACTCCTGCTGGCCGCCGCGCAATCGGTGGGTGCCGATGTCCAAACGTGCGTACCGGCGGCGTTTGCGGTCGAGGCCTTGCACGTCGGGTCGCTGGTTCACGACGACATCATCGACGACGACCTCACCCGCCGCGGTCGCCCGTCCGTGTTCGGTGCGTTCGGGCAGGGCATCGCCCTGGTCGCGGGTGATTGGTTGATGTTCAATTCGTTCAACTGGGCCGAGGACTGCAGTCGGGCGGGCATCTCCAGCAAGCGGGTCCTGTCCGCCATGACCGTGCTCTCGCGCACGGGCCACGAGTTGTGTCGCGGTCAGGTCCTCGAAGAGGAGATGGCCCGCGCACTGATCATGCAGTTCGACTGCTATCTCTCGATGGTGGTGGGAAAGACTGCGTCGTTGTTCTCGGCGAGCGCACGGATGGGCGCCATTCTCGGTGGCGCAACCCCGGCGGTCGAACAAGCCTGGGCAAAGATTGGCATGGAGTTCGGCATCGCATTCCAAATGGAAGATGATCTGATCCCGTACCGGAACAATGGTGCCGAATCCGGGAAAGACCCCAACAGTGATATCCGCAACGGACGCATCACCCTGCCGTGGCTGATCGCCGCGACCTCTGGTTCGGACAGCGAGCGCATATTGCTGACCCGCGGGCAGCGCATGGCGATGCAGGGCGCTCCGGACATTCCGGTCGAGGCAATTCGCGAAGTGGTTGGCCGCCCGGCGAACCTCGCCGCTTGTGAGGCCATTCTTGAACGGCACGTTGCCGAGGCGATCGGCGCGCTCTCCCAACTGGACGCCAGCGAGGGAGTCGACATGATCTGCGAGCTGCTGCGGAGTTCGCTGAGACGGAACAGATGATCGGCAGCCAACGACCGGCGACGCCCCAGGACGTTTTCACCCATTTTGCTTCCCGCTACGACCGGATGAACACGATCGCCAGCCTGGGGAAGGATCGAAAATGGCGCGCACAGGCGGCTCGGCAGTTGTCCGGATTCCCGATGCGGACCGTGCTGGACCTGTGTTGCGGCACAGGTGCCATGGGGAACATCCTGCGCCGGCAGCTACCTGGAAGCCGGCTGATCGGCATGGACGTGAACGAGGCAATGCTCCGGGTTGCCCGATCCCGGCAAGCAAAGGTGTACGACATGATCGTCAAGGCTCGGGCGGAGCAGATACCGCTTGGCACGGACAGCGTCGATGCGGTGGTGATCTCGCTCGGGTTCCACGATCTGGCCGATCCGGGCGCTGCCTTGGCCGAAATAGAACGCGTCCTCCGTCCGGGCGGGGGGTTGTTGCTGCTCGAGCTCACGCTGCCAGAGCAGGCAGCTCGCCGGGCGCTCTACGTCGGGGCGCTGAGCATCGCCGCCCGATTTCGTGACCTGGTCGGGCTGGGCCAGGCCGGTCACGTCATCGACGAGGTTCTCCGCACCCCACCACATGACCACCTGGAACGACTGGTGGACGCCGCGGGCGTCGACCGGGTCGGACGAACAGCGCATGGAGGCGGCCTGATGACGTCGTACCTGGCGCGTAAGACGCAGGCGCGTCATGACTGAATGGCGACGGCTGGCCAACGAGGTTCGCGGCGGGACGCGGGGGAGCGACGTGGTGACCCGGGTGTTGGTGGACAACGGGGTCAGTGCGTTCTTCGGACTGCCCGCCGACTCGATCAACGCGTTGTTCGACGCCGCCCGCAAACAATCCCAGTTGCGGGTTATCACCTGTCGGCATGAGGGTGGCGCGTCCTTGATGGCGAGTGCCTTCGGCAAGGTTGCGGGCCTACCCGCAGCCGTGACCGCGACCAACGGCCCCGGCGTGACCCACCTTCCGGTGGGCTGCCGGGACGCGCTATTGGACGGTGCACCCCTCATCGCTCTGCCCGGTGCGCTGCCGCACCGGCAAGCCCAGACCCAGGCCTTTCAGGAGGTCGACAGCCCCGTGCTGTTGGCGCCGTTCACGGTGTCCTCGATCGGCGTGTGGAGCGAAGCGGGGCTGACCCGGCTCTCGAGCCTGGTCTCGCACTGCAGGGACCTGTCGGCGCCGGTTTCAGCGAGCCTGGCCCAGGACGTCCTCATGGAGTCGGCAGCGGCGCCGCGGCCCGTGGTCATCGCGGCGCCCGACGGATGGACGAGTCGGCGGGAGTCGATCGACCGGGCAGCCGCCATGTTTCGCGACGCCAAGCGGCCCGTGATCGTCGTCGGCGACGTCAGACTTGTTCCGGACGGCCTGCTGCCGTGGTTGCGATTCGGTGCGGCGCCGTTGCCGGTGCTGTCGGCACCCTCGTCGATGCACGGGCCCGGCTGGAGCGCTCTGCCGGCGGCTGGTCGGCTGTACGCGGGCAACCAAGCGGCTTGGGACGCGTTGCGCTCCGCCGACCTGATCATCGCCGTGGGTGGATGGCCCGGAGACGTGCTCGCCGAATTGTCAGCTCCGACCATTTTGCTCAGCACCCGGCCATTCCACATCGCGGGGACACCGCCGTCCGAGATCCTGCTGGGCGCGTCCTGGCGGGAATTGCTTCCGGAACAGGAGCCGCGATCCGAACCGGCGACGCCGGCCGATGGATTCGACATCGGGGCAGCTGGCCGAACGCCGGACACTCGACGTCCTGGACGAGGTGTTGCCTGCCAACGCGCTTGTCAGCGTGGAACCCGGATGGGTCACCGACGCGGTGTTCGCCGGCCTGCCGGAACGCCAGCGGCGGTTCACCGGATCCTTTCGGGCCAGGACCGTGGGGTACGGCATTCCCGCCGCCATCGGCGCCGCCGTGGCGCTGCCCGATCGGCCGGCTGTTGCCATCGTTGATGCCGGGGGCTGGGACGAGGGGCATGTGGAACTCCTCACCAGCCTGAAGCACCAGCTCGGCATCAGCGTTATTGTGCTTGCCTCCGCCGATCAGTCCCGGGTGATCCACGCTCAGGCGTCTGCGATGGGGATGGCCATCGTCGATGAGGTTCACGTCCCCGTCACACCCAACGGCATTCTGGTGCTGCCGGGACCCGTCGTCGAGCAGGGCGAGCCGGACGGCATCGCCGGTGTGCGTGTCGCCGCGGCGCACGCAGGGAGAACGATGATCGTGCCGCGATCGGCCGAGACGGCCAGCCTCTATGCCGCGGGTCTGTCCAAGGCAACGGGCAAGGCGCCGATCCTGGCCGCAGCCGACGAGGTGGAGTTGCTTCGTCAATTCAACGGCCTGTTCGATTGCTCCCATGATCGGGCCGGAATCGTCCTGGTCACGCTGGACGGGACTCCCACGGCGCCGACCCGGTGGCCCATGGGGCAATCATTCCAGCTGCTCGCCGCCCTTCCCCATCTGTCCCTGTCCGCCGATGCCATCACGGCCGAGACGTTGGGACAGGCAGGAAAGCTCGCCGATGATCACGAATGCGTCGTCCATCTCCGCATCGCCGGTCCAGGGCGCGCCCACGCCAGCCGGCATCGGCTCGGTCTACGACGTTCCGTGGTGGCCGAGCCGGCCCGCGCCGCCGTGCTGGACATCGCCGAGATGCTCGAAGCGGCCAGGCGTCCGCTGTTCGTGGTGGGCGCGGGTGCGGCGGATTCCGTCGACGGCGTCCGGGCGTTGGCCGCCCGGTGCGGGGCGCTGCTGGTCGCCACCATGGGCGGCGGTGTTGGGCTGGACGAGGACCCCCGGTTCGTCGGCTATCTGGGCAGTTCGGGGCATCGTGCCGCGGGGCGGGCGGTCGCGGCCGCCGACGTCATCGTCATTCTTGGCGTGTCGAACCGCGGAGCGGCCTTCGACACGGTGGGGCTAGGCCAGATCATCGACATCAACGTCGATCGATCCACGCTGGCCCACCGACCAGGTGGCCGGCTCAGTGTGATTGCCTCGATCGGGGCGATGATGGAATCTCTCTTGGGTCACCTCGGTGCTGCGGCCGGACACGTGAGGGTCGACGAGGGTTGGGGGGCAACGTCTGTCGCCCGTCGCAGACCCGGGCAACTGGACCCGTCGAGTGCTCAAACGGCATGGTGGAAACGGGCTTTGAACGGTCGTCCGGGAGTCTGTGGCGCCCTGCGTCCGTCCTATGTCGTCGGTCGCCTCGACCACGCGGCCCGCCAACTGGATAGGGTCCGCTTCACCGCCGACGTGGGTCTCAATACGTTGTTCCTGCTGCGCTATCGGCGTTCTCATCGAGACACGTTGTGGACGCGCAACTTCGCCACGATGGGTTTCGCGCTGCCGGCGGCGGTCGCGGCCGCGTCCGCCGATGGGGTGCCGACCATCGCGGTGATGGGTGACGGCGGCATGGGCATGGCGATGAGCGGCCTCGCAGCCCTTGGCGAGGGCGCACCACCGGTGTTGGCGGTCGTCCTGGACAACGGGCGGCTGGGCGCCATCCGCTACGAGCAGGAGCTGTCCGGTTGGCCGGAGTTCGAGTCGGGTTTGACGAACGGCGATCTCGCCGGTTACGCGCGGGCGTCGGGGTGGCACGGCGTCACCATCGCGGATACCCCATCGCTCGAGATCGCCATCGACGCCTTTCTCACCGACCGGGCGCCGACCGTCCTGCATGTGCTGTGCACGCCTGACGAGGCCCCGGTGCCGGCCGGATTGCCCAACGCCGCCAAGACGGCGTCGATGGCCTACGCGTGGGTCCGGCAGGGACGAACCGGTGCCCGGTCGGCGCTGAGCACGGTGAAGGCGGTGTGGCAGCGGTGAGCTCGCCCCTGATCGCGTGGTTCGTCGCCGGCCAGCCGACTCGAGCCCCTGCTGCCGCGGATGTCGGTGGCAAGGGCGCCAAACTCATCGAGTCCTTCCGCGCTGGCCTACCGGTGCCTCCCGGCTTCTGTCTGACCGCGCTTGCCTACCGCACCACGACCGCCGCCCGCACCGAGAAACTGGTTGCGCACGCCAACAGCGGCGACGCCGGATCGGCCCGAAAACTGGTCGCGGAGGCCGACATTCCCGACGTGGTGTCTCGGGAGATCGTGGATGCCTATCGGCTCATGGGGGCACCGCTGGTCGCCGTTCGCTCGTCGGCGACGGCCGAAGATCTCGACGACGCCAGCTTTGCCGGCCAGCAGGACACGATCTTGGGGGTGATCGGCGAAGACCGTTTGCTGGCCGCCATCCGGACCTGTTGGGCCTCGTTGTGGACCGACCGTGCGGTGGCCTACCGCAACGAACTCGGCTACGACCACGACAATGTGGAGTTGTCCGTGGTGGTGCAGGAAATGGTTGCCGCGGAGACCGCGGGAGTGTTGTTCACCGCTGACCCGGTCTCCGCGGACCCCGACCGGATGTTGATCAGCGCGTCGTACGGGTTGGGTGAGTCGGTGGCGGCGGCATTGGTGACCCCGGACACCTACACGATCGATTCGCACGGCACGCTCGTGGAATGCACGACAGGCTCGAAGGAAACCCGCATCGACCTTGTCGACGGTGGCGGCACCGTCACCTCCGCGGTTGATGCTGCGGATCAAGCCAGGCTGTGTCTGTCGGAAGGCTCTCTGAAACGCCTTGCCGAGCTCGGTCGTCGCCTCGAAGCTCACTTCAAAGGCCCGCAGGACATCGAATGGGCGTTCGTCGGCGACGATCTCTACCTGCTGCAGTCGCGCCCCATCACCACGCATGCCCTTTCGACGGCTGGTCATGGGCCCGCTCGCAGTCGCGTGCTCCGGGTGATGCGGGATGACCTGATCGAGCACTACCCGGCTCCATACCCGTTGGACGTCATGGCAGTTCGCCGTGTCCAGTCTGAGATCCAGGCTGTGCTGGAGTCTCTCGGCGTGCGAACACCACCCGTCGACGCCGTCATCCGCATCGATGACGACGGCATCGTGGGGATTCACGCTTCGTGGCCGCATCCCACGCTCGCCGTGCTGTGGCGCATGCCGGTGACCGTACGGAGGGCAATGGCGCGGGATCCCGAGGAATGGTCAACCGATGAGCCCCGGTTCCGCGCCGACGTTGCGGCGCTCCGAGAACGGTGCGACCGCGCATCGGGGTGTTCCGATGGTGAGTTGATCGACTTGGTGCAGGACGGCGTGGATCTCGCGGCCGACCTCACTCGACTGCGTTTCCTGCATTACCTCATGCCAATGATGTTGCGGCGCAGTATGGCGACCGGGTTGATCCGGGCTGCCCGGATGTCGAAGAGCGTCACCGCCGAGGATCTTTTCGCGGATCTGGATTACGTCACCGCCGTCGTCGGTCGGGAAATAGCCACCTTGCGTTCCCGGGCCGAGCGAGATGGGCTCGGCGCGGCGTTACGGGACGAGGACGATCCCCGCCGCGCGCTGCGCGAATCCGCCTGCGGCCAAGAGTTTCTCCATGAATTCGATGCCAGTCTGAGCAGGATCGGGGCCAGCACCAGCCGGATGTATCTGCCGTTCTCAAATCGTTCGTGGCGAGAGCGCCCGCGTCAGCTGCTGGACCTGATCGCTGTCGGACTCGATACGGACCACGCACCACGCCCGGTCGGCAGGGACGTCCGGAGTCTGGTCCGGCGGCGGCTGCCGGGGTGGCTGCGCGGGCGGTGGGATCGGACCGTGAAGGCCTTGCGGGGACTGCACATTGGCCGAGAGGGGACCCTGTATCTCATCGAGGAGGCGTTCGTCCTCGCGCGCTGCGGGATGGATGAGATCGCGGGACGACTCGTCGATCGCGGGGTTCTGGACCATGCCGACGACATCCGATTCGCAACGTTCGAGGAAGTCCAGGCTGCGTTGCTCGAGCCGGTCGCCCTGAAGCGGACCGTGGCCCGGCGCAAGCGGTTGCGCGGCCGCGCGGAGGCAAGTTGGTGGGATCGGGGGGTGCAGGTCGATTCCGCGGCCGGAGTCCGCGGCCTCGCCGCGAGTCCCGGTCGGGCGATCGGTGTGGCCAGGGTGATCGATGGCCCCGCCTCCTTCGGCGACCTGCAGACCGGTGAGGTCCTGGTGTGCCGGTTCACCGATCCGACCTGGACACCCTTGTTCGCGTTGGCTGCCGGGGTGGTCGCCGATGCCGGCGGGCCGTTGTCGCACGCGGCAATCGTCGCCCGCGAGTACGGGATCCCCGCGGTCCTCGGTGCGCAGAATGCGACAACGAGACTGCTGAGCGGTCAACGGCTATTGGTGAATGGTGATGCGGGGACCGTCGAGATCCTGGCCTCGACGGAGCCGGCGTGATACCTCTGCTTGCCGACGGCGGCGCTGCCCGTTTGTTCCAGCCGGGCAACGCCATCCCGGGAAATTGCATCGACCTGGGACTCGGCAATCCCGATACCACCACCCTGCCGGTCGACGCCTTGGCCGTGGAAATGCTCACCGCCGCGCAGCGTGCGGCGGCGCTCGCCTACGGACCGCCGATGGGCAACTGCGCGCTCGTCGAGGCATTGCGGCGGACGGTCACCGGGGACGTCCGGCACATCGAGCACGCCTTGATCACCAACGGCGCCATGGAGGCGGTGATGCTGGCGCTCCGAGCGCTGCATCGTCCGGGTTCGGTCTTGCTGGCCGAGCAGTCGACCTTCCCCGGCCTGATCACGGCGGCCCGCGACATCGGTCTCGATATCGTCCCGCTGAGAACGGGTCGGGGCGGCATCGATCTTGACGACCTGCGGGCCCGGATCACGGCGCTGCGGGCCGTCGGCCGGTCGATTTCGGGTCTGTACCTCATGCCGACGGCCGCGAATCCGACCGGCGCGTGCCTATCCGCTGCGCGGCGCCGAGCGATCGCGGACCTCGTGAGGACGTACGACATCACGGTGATCGAGGACGACGCCTACCGCGACGTGTATTTCGACGGCGTCGCGCCGGAGCCGCTGATCAACCTCGCCGCCGAGCAGGTCATCCACATCCGGAGTTTGAGCAAGGTCGTGTGCCCGGGCATCCGACTCGCCGTCGTGTACGGTCCGAGAAAGCTGCTGGACCAGATGACGGCGCTTCGAGCCGTCGGCGGCACGTCACCCCTGGCGAGTGAGTTGTTGGCGAGTTTTCTCGACCGGACCGACTACGACGATTATCTGGCCGCTCTGCGGGGGGTCTACCGCGTCCGCCGGGACGCCGCGGTGGGCCGGCTGTCGAGGTACCCGGCATTGTCCTTTCAGGTGCCGAAGGCCGGCTTCTTCCTGTGGATTCGGCTTGCCGGAGAACACTTCCGGCAATCGGGTGTACGAGGCAGCCCTCCGGCGCGGCGTCCGCGTTCTGCCCGGATCAGCGTTTTCTGTGTGCGAATCCGACAATCGATTTGTTCGCATTTCTTACAGCTGCGCCAGCCCGGGCCAGCTGGCTGCGGGGATTGACACGCTGGCCGGGGTGATCGACGAGTAGCCAGGCTGTGGTCGCAGCCCCCGCGGTGGTGATCCGCAGCGTCCGCCCTCAACGACACACATCTCCGGAATTCGTCACGACTGTTCATGCAGGTCGTCAACCTGATTGAGCGGACGGGTGACCCAATGCGCGGGATTGACAGTGACCGAGCAGAGGCGAAGAGTCATCCGAGATCCTTGAGGTGACCCCTGGGAGGCAACCGTGACGCTCTCCGATCCGCCGCCACTCACCGTGTTGCAACCTGGCGATGGTAAAGAACGCCCACTTGGGTCGATCGGGGTCGTCTTCAAGCTGTGGGGTAGTCAGACCAACGGTTCGGTCTCGATCGTCGAGCACCCGTTTCCAGTCGGCGCTTTGGTACCGGCGCACCTGCACACCCGCGAAGACGAGTACTCCATTGTCACCGAGGGCGAGATCGGGTTCCGATCCGGCGAACGCGAGGTCGTACTGGGTTCGGGCGGGTACATCACCAAGCCGCGGGGAGAGATGCACGCGATGTGGAACGCCGGCTCTGTCCCGGCACGGATGATCGAGGTCATCAGCCCGGCGGGCTTCGAGCACTTCTTCCGCGAGCTCGCTGAACTACTGGAGTCCGATACACCAGATCTCGCAGAAATCCCCGGGCTTGGCGTGAAATATGGCCTGCAATTCGGCCAGCCGGCATGGCTGCCAGATATCATCTCGCGATACGGTCTGACGCCCTGATGTCAGTCGCGGATCTGACGTGGGGGTTTGACGATGTCAGACTTGCGGGGTAGTCGGCGACTAGCGTTGACGCATGGATTCACTCGTGCGGCCCGAGCCGAATACACCCCACGGGCTGCTCGCCGCGTTTGTTCATTTCGGCGTGCTCGCGCAGCCCGAGGTGGCGCTCACCCGTGGGATCTGCTGGTTGCTCGGTTTGCCGGATGCTTCCGGGGCCTTAGACGTACTTGTGCGACGCAATGGCGTTGTGCCTGAGAGCAATGGCTTTTGGCGGGCTGAGGTGGTCGCCGAAGATCGCACCCGGACCGACATGGAGTACTCGTGGGGTGACCCACCCCGCACCCGGGTCGTCGTGGAGGCCAAGATCGGCCACTCGTTGACGGCCGAACAGGTCATGCACTATCGGAGCCGTTTCGATGGCGAAGGACTGCTCGTGGTGCTGGTGCCGGCGGCCCGAAAGCTTGAGGCCATCGGAGTTGTGGAAGTAGCTCGAAGGTTAGGCGCGCGGCGAGCCGCGGAGGGGGGTAAGGAACCCCGTTCGATCGAAGGGGTTCCTCTCGACGTCTGGACCTACGACGACGTGACCGCTGCGCTTGAATCGCATCTGCCCGCCAGTTCGGACGTCGCGCAATTCAAGGGACTGGTTGGTGCTTTGCGTGCGCTGGACATCTTTCCGCTGAACCAGGCGGAGCTGACTGACGACAACCCTGCCCGACGCGAGGACATCTGGCGAGTCGTGGACTCGGCATCTTTCGGACTGTTCGGGAAAAGGATGCCGTCGGGCAAAGACTGGGGTCTGGAACAGCGGAGATATGTGGTCCTGGATCCGTACCCGATCGGTGTGGCGGCGGGCGTGGGACGGACGAGGCGAGCCGAAGGCGGCGAACCTCGAAACTGGGCGTGGCTCCGAGTCAACCAGTCCTCGTCATTTTCGAGCGCAGTGCAGTCCGCACTCGAGGGCCTGCGGCCAGGGTCCTTCACGCACGACGAGGACGGGTATTGGCTTCCCCTTCACCTACCGACGGGCGTGTCGGGTTCTGAGATGATCCGAACCGTCCGAGAAGAGATCGAGACGATCGGATCGGCAATTCGAGAAGAGATCGATCGGGTCGTTGCGACCGAACTCGAACCGGCGGCACCTGACGTCAAGAAGTCGGTCATGGCTGTGTTGGGTGTCCTGCCGATCCCCAGCGAAGACCTCCTAGATGGATCGGCTGCGCGAAGGGGGGACATTGAGTTGATCCTGAAAGAAGCAGTTCGCAGCATCAGCGACCGACGGATCAACCCGCAGATTGCCGGCGCTGACTACTCGGCCATTCGGTATGTACAAGTTGCTCCGTTCGACACCCATGTGTGCACTGCCGTCGGCCGGAAGATCCGGCCATCCGGGGTCGACCAACAACCTTGGGCGTGGCTGCGGGTCGACGAAGCCTCACCGTACGCCGAGATCGCCTACGAGGTCTTCGAGCAAATCAGCCCTGGCCGCGTCGTCACCGATCCTCACGGTCGGGCCATACCTCTCGACATCCCGCCCAACGAAACGGGTTCCAGAATGCTGATGTCGGTTCGGGACCAAATCCGCATCGCGATAGCCAAGGTCCGCAACGCCATCAGGGAACATGGCGCAGGCGCCGAGCCGGACTTCTCGAATCAGTTCTGAACACCACGCACGGACGAATGATCTGCGCATCACAGCCTGGGTAACTGACTTCACTCACGTTTGGATCTTGGACATCCTCAATTTGGCGGCTGGAGGGACGACCGACGTCGGGAGGCCGTGCCGTAGGGCGTGCTGTCAGTCGGGCTGAACGTCGTGCTCCGTCAAACCGCAGAGCGTCAGCGTGGCCGCCGGGTCATCCTCCGGTGCGAACTCCACGCTGTAGGTCGTGCTGGACCAGTTCGGGAAAGAGTTGACCACTCGACCGTGCCAGCCGTGCCGGACGATCTCTTCGCCGCGCTTGATGTCGTGCGTCGCGTGAACTGGTGCGAGTGTCTGAAGGCTCATGGAGATCACTCCTTGGGATCAGGCGGTGACGGAGAGTGTATCGAAGGAGCGTCCTGCCTGGTAGTGGGCCTTTCGGGTGATGCACTCGGCTTGGACGCCATCAAGCGGCACTGACCCCGCGGGTTTGTTCCCATGCCCTTTTTCTTATCCACATTGCTTGCCGTCTCGGTTCCTGGGCGTAAGCGGGCCGCAGAGTGTGCCGATGGCAGCCAAGGACGAGCTCGGTCGGCGGGGTGAGGAGCTGGCCGCCGCGTGGTTGGAGGGGCAGGGTTTGGTGGTGCTGGCGCGGAACTGGCGGTGTCCGGAGGGGGAGTTGGACATCGTGGCCACCGATCGTGAGGTGGTGGTGATCTGTGAGGTGAAGACCCGCAGTGGTGATCGGTTCGGTTCGCCGTTCGAGGCGGTCACCCAGGGCAAACGGCGGAAGCTGCGGCGGCTGGCGACGCTGTGGGTGATCGACCGCAAGGTCAAGGGGTTCCCGCCGGTGCGGTTCGACGTGATCGGGGTGCTGTGGCGGCCGGGTCAGGAGCCGACCATCGAGCACCGCGCCGAGGCCTTCTGATGACGGCGGCCCTTCGATGACGTTGGCGCGGACCTGGGCGGTGGCGTTGACCGGCATCGCCGGGCATCTGATCGCGGTGGAGGCGGACCTGGCCGCCGGCCTGCCGGGAACCACGGTGATCGGCATGGGTGACGCGGCGGTGACCCAGGCGCGGGACCGGATCCGGGCTGCGGTGCTGAACTCCGGGCAGCGCTGGCCGGATCGGCGGATCACCCTGGCGTTGTCGCCGGCGGCATTGCCCAAACGTGGTGCCGGGTATGACATCGCCTTGGCGGTCGCGGTTCTCGCGGCCGCGGGGGCGGTGCCGGCGGCCGCGGCCGGGGATGCGGTGTTGATCGGCGAGCTGGGGTTGGACGGGCAGGTGCGGCCGGTGCGGGGGGTGTTGCCGGCGTTGCTGGCGGCCAGGGCGGCGGGTCGGGAGCGGGCGATCGTGCCGGCCGGGAATCTCGCCGAGGCGGCGTTGGCGACCGGGATGGCGGTGTGGGGGGTGGCGAGCCTGAGTGATCTGGTGGCCAGTTTCAAGGGGGAGGTGCAGGCGTTGATCCCGGGGGTGGCGTCGCGGCCGGTGCGGGATCGGGCGGGCCCGGATCTGGCGGACGTGTTGGGTCAGCCGGAGGCGCGGTTGGCGCTGGAGTTCGCCGCGGCCGGTGGGCATCACCTGGCGATGATCGGTCCGCCCGGGCGCGGGAAAGACGATGCTGGCCACCAGGTTGCCGGGCGTGTTGCCGCCGCTGGACGACGAGCAGGCGCTGGAGGTGACCGCGGTGCATTCGGTGGCCGGGGTGCTGGACGAGGGCACGCCGCTGGTCACCCGGCCGCCGTTCGTCGATCCGCATCATTCGGCGTCGCTGGCCGCGGTGGTCGGCGGTGGGTCGGCGCACATCCGGCCCGGCAGCGTCAGCCTCGCCCATCGCGGGGTGCTCTTCCTCGATGAGGCCCCGGAATTCAAACCCAGTGTGTTGGATGCGCTGCGGCAGCCGATGGAGTCGGGTGCGGTGTTGTTGGCGCGGGCGTCGGGGGCGGTGCGGTATCCGGCGCGTTTTCAGTTGATCCTGGCGGCGAATCCGTGTCCGTGCGCGGCGGCGAAGGATGTCGATTGCACGTGTGCGGCGCAGGTGCGGCGGCGGTATCTGGGCCGGTTGTCGGGCCCGTTGATGGACCGGATCGATATTCGGGTGGATCTGGCGGCGCTGGATCCGGCGACGTTGACCGAGCCGGGTGGGGCGGGGGAGTCGTCCGCGGTGGTGGGCGAACGGGTGGTGGCGGCACGGGATCGGGCGGCGGCGCGGTGGCGGGGCACGCCGTGGCGGTGCGCGGCGGAGGTGCCGGGCGCGACGGTGCGGCGGTCGTGGCGGCCGGATCGGTTGGAGGCGGAGTTGCTGAACCGGGCGGTGCGGACCGGGAGGTTGACCGGTCGTGGGTACGACCGGGTGCTGCGGTTGGCGTTGACCGCCGCGGATTTGGCCGGGCGGGATCGGCCGTCGACCGCCGATGTGGCGACGGCGTTGGCGTTGCGATGCGGGGAGGCGTTGTGAGCGTGAATGAGGTTGTGAACACCGAGGTGTCGGAGTCGGCGGTGGCGTTGGCCGGTCTGCTGCGGGTGTGTGAGCCGCCGAGCGCGGCGTTGGCGTTGTTCGTCGGGAAGGTCGGGCCGGTGGCGGCGTGGCGAGGCGTGCTGGCCCGCCGGGCGCCGCGGGCGGTGTTGGCGGCGACGGCGGCCAGGACTCAGGACGTCGCGGCGGAGGTGCTGATCCGGCGGGCGGAGGAGGACCTGGCGGTGGCGGCGCGTTCGGGTGCCCGGGTGATCGGTCCGGCGGATGACGGCTGGCCGGTGGATGCGGTGGAGTCGTTTCAGGGTGCGCTGGCCCGGGGTGTTCGCGGTGCCGGTCCGCCGTTCGCGTTGTACGTCCGGGGCAGGTCGTTGGCCGCGCTGCCGGGCGACGGGGTGACCATCGTCGGGTCGCGGGCGAGCAGCGCCTACGGGCAGCGGGTGGCCGGAGAGATGGCCCACGAGTTGGCGTTTCGGGGTTTGACGGTGATCTCCGGGGCGGCGTTCGGGATTGACACGGCGGCGCACCGGGCGGCGCTGGTGGGGGCGCGGGACGTCGACTCGCGGGCCCCGCGACGGTCGCGGTGTTGGCCTGTGGGATCGACCGGGCGTATCCGGAGGCGAACCGGCCGTTGTTGGACGCGATCGGCGGCGGCGGGCAGCGTGGTCAGCGAGTATCCGCCGGGGACGACGCCGGCGCGGCACCGGTTCCTGGTGCGGAACCGGCTGATCGCGGCGTTCGGTGCGGGGACGGTGGTGGTGGAGGCCGGTCGCCGGTCGGGCACGTTGAGCACGGCCGCGGCGGCGGAGCAGTTGGGCCGGTTGGTGATGGCGGTGCCGGGGCCGGTGACGTCGGCGATGTCGGTGGGGTGTCACCTGTTGCTGTCGGATCGGTTCGCGCAGTTGGTCACCGGCGCGGACGACGTGCTGGCGGCGTTGGGTCGGCACGGGCAACGGGACGGCTCGCGCGTCGGCGGAGGATGCCGGTCCCGGGTCGGGATCCGCGGCATCCGACCGATGGGTTGGACCTGGAGAGCGCCCGGGTGTACGACGCGTTCCCGACCTACGCGGCCTGTTCGGTGGAGGAGCTGGCCATCGAATCGGGGCTGCATGCCAGGGACATCGTCGGTGCGCTGGGCACCCTCGAGGCGCACGGCCTGATCAG
This sequence comes from uncultured Actinomycetota bacterium, assembly GCA_963695045.1. Taxonomy (GTDB): domain Bacteria; phylum Actinomycetota; class Actinomycetes; order Mycobacteriales; family Nakamurellaceae; genus Nakamurella. The sequence goes on along the minus strand of CAVOFW010000005.1, from coordinate 283,622 downwards.
CAAGCACGGACCGCTGTGGCAACGCGTCGACCTCACCCGCGGCTGACCAAGAATCACCCAGGACAATAATGGTGAGCGCCACGTTGGCGTCAACTGCTTGCTTTTCGACGCCGTCGATTAGCCGGCGCGGCGTCGCCTACGTGGATGACATTTGTTGCGATGAGCAAGGAAGATTATCCCGGCGCTGCTGGGCCGCTCCAGCGAAACCAGCCGTTGGATCAATCAGTGCGGTTCTGTGACATCCCGACCGCACACCGCTCGGCGATCCCATCGATCCGCCACCGACCCTGAGAACGCGGCCATGCGAGCCGACGGTATGCATGTTGCCGGCGCGACCGGAGATGGGATTGTCACCTGGGACCTCGACCCCGCGCATTGGGAGACAGCTGCATGCGAACTGGCGGGACGAAACCTCACTCGTGAGGAGTGGGACCGCCACCTAGGCGACCTCGCACAATATGAAGTGAAATTTCCGCAGTACGCCGCCGGGTGAGTCACCTGGATGGCGAGATCGGGGTATTGACCTGTCGACCGGACTTCATGTCCCGTGCAGGCCCTGCCGGAGCGCGCAACTCTTGTAAACACGGACATTCGCGGTCGCCTCATGGACCTCGACACCGTCGGTGATATCAATTAGTTTAGGTGTCAGCATGGGTGACCTCGAAACGCCAGGGCGCTCGCCGAACAATCGATCGCCGATGCTCGCCGGTTCAACGACCAATGGACGATCGCGATGGCTGGCTTGCGGCCGAGCTAGCCACAGACCCCCCGACTGCATCGCGCGCATTGAAGGCATGCCAGAATGCTAGGCAGGATTCCAGCACGTCGAAATCCCTCTATTGGGCAGCACCAGTTAAGCGACTGAGTCACTTATTCCCGGCAGCAGCTTGTCGCGAAGTCGTTCTTCCTTCATCTTAGCGTAAATGTCGGCGACGATCTTCAGCTGATCCTCCTCGGAAGGTTCAAGGGCTGCACCATTCAGTTCGTAGATCAAGGCGGAATACCTGCTTTCACGTTCGATGCTCCATGCCCACCGACTGCCGAACTGCAGGATCTTCGTGATGGCAACAAAGAATGTGGCCACCGCTGAAAGTATCGCGGCAATAATCAACTCGTTCGCCGCGGCCATGACTGTGGCAGCCCCAGAAGATGCAAGCGCGATCCCTGTCCCCACATTATAGAAATAGAAATCGATCACAGACCTTGCGGCGCGGACGAGTCGACTTAATTCGGTGTGAAGCGGCAGCTAACCCCTCGCCACAACTTGCGCGGCGAAGCCCACCTGCCGTGCCGTACCACCCTGTCACCTACAGGCGCCGTCGCCAGCCAGCGGTGGTTACGTTATTTTCGCGCCAGACGCTGGGCCTCCCCATACATCTAAGCACGGTTGGTCTACGATTGGTGGCTTCCGTTAGTCCGCCAACTGGAGGGTGGCCGTGTCGTTAGACGCGCAATTCGATCAAATGATCTCGTGTGAGACTCGCGAAGACCTTTTTACGGTTGCGAGCAACGGCATCGCGCGAACGGTCGGCACCGATGGCGTCCGGTTCGGAGAGTTCACGATGACCCCCTATGTGAGCTTTAGGGTGCTCAGGCAAGACGCGACAGGCCCGGACTTGTCACCAAGCATGGTTAACTCACCCCTGCAGAACCCCCTTATAGCCCATTATCATCAAACGCGTCATACCGACTGGATCAGTATAGAGGATTTGCTGCCTGGCCGCGCCTGGACGGAACATCCTCTATATAAGGAGGTCTACCGACCACTCCGGTTACGATCCCATATTGCCACTGCATTGAGAGATAATGGATCCGTGATGAACTCCTTATCACTCAATCGCAGTGGTCGCGACTTCACCACGAAGGAGCGGAGCCTGCTAACGCAGTTCTCCATGTTGATTCGCTCGGAGTGGCGTCGTTTAGATGACATAACTTTGATGGCGGCAATTATTCGCGATATCGATGACGATTTTCGCAATGAAGTTGTAGAAATTGTGGTGCTATTGAGCCATTCATCCTTGAGAGAGGTTTACCTGAGCGGCGCGGCTCGGGACCTTCTCGGCCGTGCCCCAGAACTCAGGGAACAGATACGAATGCTGCTTGCGCAATCTCCTCCTAGCCGTTCTGAACTGCGTACCAACGATGGGCGTCGCTATGCTGTGCGCACGGTGTCAACTCCTATCGGAATGGTGGCTCGACTGAAAGGTATCCCAGAAATCGTTGGCAGCCGGCCAGCCGTAGAGCGGTCCGAAGCGTCGTCAACGACCGTTCTTACTCAACGCGAAGTGTCGGTCTTGAGGCTGCTAGCCGTGGGATCTACGGCTAGCAGTATCGCACGAACTCAAGGAGTGAGTGAAAAAACGGTACGTAAGCATTTGCAAAACATCTATGCCAAACTCAATTGCCACGATCGCCTATTAGCCGTTAGAGAGGCGCATCGAATCGGTGTCATTTGAACCTGCAAGTTGACTCGAACGTCGAAAGATAGATGAGTTGTACGATCAAAGGCGTTGAATAGAGGATGGGTCTGAGGAATCGAGCCAGGTTTGGAACGGTGGTCCGGCGTCCAAGGCCCGCTTTGAAGCGGGCGTCACGAGCCGGGATCCACGCGAATCTGTCCACCCCCACCCCGCCCTACGACTCGCCACCTGGTATGCAGCACAAACCGGTAAGGACCGACGCCCGAGACCTCTGGAATCCGCCCCGTCATTCCTGGCCAGATCAGACTGACAGAGCCAACATGGTGCAGTACAGCCAGCGCGGGTATGGCCCCGATGCCGGCCCGCCGTCCCGGGGCCAGGCAGTCCGCGGCCACCGGTCACCTCGGCTGACGCCGTCGCTGCCCGGTCTGAGCGAAGGACACGGTTCGCGCGGATCACGCGGTGGTGGCGGGTGTTCATCTGGTGTGCCTAGCGAGCTCTACCACACCGAGACGTTCCGGGCCGAGCTGCGCGATCTGGCCGCCGAGCACCCCGACAAGCTCAACGAGCTGATTGGACTACGGTACAGCTTGAGCCGGGCGCCGGACCCGCCTGGGTGGGTGGTCGTGGTCTTCTGGCCAGCGTGGGTGTCGACGGCGGCCGGTGTCGCCCAACAGCGTTAAGGGACCAGGACCAGGACCAGGGTTGGGCGTGGCAACGGACCACCCGTCGTGGGCCATGCGCAAGGTGCTCTCCGCGAGGACCTATGCGGCCGCCGACGATATCGATCATTGGTGGAACAACCAGGGCAGCCGCGACTCCACCCTCCCAGCATGACTTCTCGAGTCCCGGATGACGCCGATCACCGAGATCAAATCCCGATCACAGCCCACCCGGACCAAGCGCAGCCCCGATGAAGGTGCACGCCTTGGTGGTTGTCATCGTGAGGGACGTTCAACAAATCGTCCGCGCGAGAATCGCCGTCAGTTCGGCTCCGATGTCGGAATGAGGCTTACCAGTGCGGACACCTCGCCCCAGGGTTCCGTATGCACAAGCCGCCCGTGTCACCCGGCAGGAGTCGGTCGATCACTTCACCGATCACGGTGAACCCGATTGCGGTCGGAGAGCAATGATCTCATAGCTCAGCCGCATGGCCCACTGCAGCACGCGGTCCACGCCACCTACCCCAAATGGTCACCAGCGAACAAGTTGCCACCACCAAGCGGACGACGGCGGCATTGCTTTCGGAGCGGGGTGTGGCCGTACCGAACGGGTGATGGTCGACCACGTCCTAGGAGACTGTCGCCAGAAGACTCAAAGTCCAACAGGGTCAATGAACTTGCCAGTCATGATTTGCCAACGTTCACCCAAATGGGCTACGCGCAAGCGCGCATAGCCAAGTGGCAGCACTTGGCACCATCCTTGAGTACGGCAAACAGCCCAAGAACACACCCCATCCTGGAGATAGGAGAAAGTGATGAGACTTCTTGCTCGGCGTATCGCCGTGCTGACCGCCGCACTGCTGACCCTGGTCATCGTTGACGCAGGACCCGCGGGGGCGGCGGTCATCGACAAAATCATCAGCCATTGATCCCGGCACGTACCCACCTGTATGTCGATCGCATCTGGCTAATCCACCTCAAGTGACAGTTGTGGTCGGCAGGGCTTGGGATGTGATGCGGAAGCAGGGGTGTTTCGGCGAGGGTCAGCCACGACGGGCAAGTCACAGCGAGGGGTTCTGTCGGGAGGCCATGGCCCTGAGGCCCCTGTGTGAATCGCCGATCATGTATCCGAAAACCGGACGATGTTGTGCTCAGCTATTGCTAAGCACAGCTAAGCACGTCGGGCCTTTCGAGGTTCCGGTGGTGCGTTCCCGGCTGAGGGTCTGGAACTTGCTGTCGAATTCCCTGTGGCCCATATTAATGACGGCCATGCGGTCGGGCGACCCGTCGACGTGTCGTGTTTCACATTGAGTGGTTCTGGCGCACTTTCCGTGATGGCGCGTGGATGTGGCCTTGTGGGCAGGTGGCCGCGGTGGACGAGTTGTCCGGTCCTTCGAGAGGGCCTTGCTCGGCGTGCTGACCGCCAAGCGATGCTTGTCAAGCGGCGTTTCACCTGCGGCGGCGACCGCAGCGCAGTTGCCGGGCATAGCCGGGGCGGCCCGCATTAGCTGACTCAGCGACCTCGTGGCTGTTGGACTTACCAGAATGGGGTGTCACATGGGAACAACGGAGTTATGTCGCTGGAGCGGAGTGACCCCGGGCAACGCGCTCGTTGACGCCCGCGGCTGCGTCGACATAGCCGCCGCCCGCGCGTCGACACCGCTGGGACTTGGACCGGGTGGTCGGAGGTCCCCAGTGCGGGCAGCACATATTCCGCTCCCACCCCCGCCGTGTAGCACCCAGTTGTACCTGTCAGTCCGGCAGCTTTCCGCTTTCACATGACGCTGGGCCGCCCACAGCGCTCTAAGGCGTAATTGAAGGGAACTAAGCGAAGATGCAATGCACGCCGGCCAACGATACGCCACCCATGCTTGATGGTCTGGACATTCGATGACTCTTCCGACAACAACCGTGACGCTGCCTCCGCAATCAGCCGCCCCCTACAGTGCCGCTTTCCTCGCCACCTACACCGGAACCGAGCGGATCCGAAGGCTATACTACGTCGATCAGTTACTTCACTTCACCTGGGAAAACCCTGTTAAGGTCCGCCGCCAATGAGCAACTGGTCCGTTATGATACGGTCGTCGGTCAAGGTCTTGGTGGATGTCTTTCCCTTTTCTCCATGGCGTAACGGCGGTACCGGAGCAGATGCGGGCTCCGAAGCACTCGCCAGACGCTGGATTGGTACACCGGGTTGCCGGCGGCCGTGGTGATGCAGTGCACGTCCGCCCAATGCGTGGCAATGGTCTTCAGGCTGTGGCCGGCGAGGGCCATGGTGACGGCGTCCTGCACCGCCGGGAACTCGACCGGGTGTGGCACCAGGCGGAAGCCGCTCCGGCCGTGCTCGTCGGTTTCGCGTTCCCCGGAGGTCATCAGCCGAAAGGTCGCATTCCGCCGTGGTTGAACCCGCCTTCTGCGGCGTGGGCCTTGGCGCTCAGCAGGCGCGCGGACATCAGGTCGGTCTCGAACTCGGCGAGTGCGGATTTCAGCGCCACCAGGATCTTCGCGCTGGAATCCTGGGTGGCCATCTCCGGATCCGAGAAGCTAACCACCTTCACCCCGAGATCGGCGCAACGCGCCAGCCACTCCAGGTTCTTCCAGGCCACCCGATTGGCCCGGTCCAGCTTCCAGATCGCGACCGCCTTCACCGAACCGTCGTCGATCGCCGTCTGCAGCTGATGCCAGCCCTTCCGGGTCCTGACCGCGGTCTTGCTCGCCGAGTCGTTGTCCACGAACTCGCCCATGACCGTCCAGCAGCCGTCCGCGGCGAGCTTGCGGGTCAGGTCCAGGCGGTGCCGCTCGATGGCATCCCCGCCGTCGTCATGGAAGCTCGAACTGCGCAGATACAGCCAGATCGGCTTCGAACCGGCCGCGACGGTGACTCCGGCGTAGGCCATCGGCTCATAGATTCTGGACCGCGTCGCCTTGCCAGGGCGGCGGTGGGTGCTGGTTGGGACAGGGTTCTCGGTCACGGGCGCTCGCCTCTCGGTCTACGCCTACGTGCGCGGTGCACTTTGTTCTGCGTATCGAGGCTCCCGAATTCAAACCCAGTGTGCTGGAAGCGCTGCGGCAGCCGATGGAGTCGGGTGCGGTGCTGCTGGCGCGCGCGTCGGGAGCCGTGCGGTATCCGGCGCACTTCCGGTCGATCTCACCCGCGGCTGACCAAGAATCACCCAGGACAATAATGGTGAGCGCCACGTTGGCGTCAACTGCTTGCTTTTCGACGCCGTCGATTAGCCGGCGCGGCGTCGCCTGCGTGCATGACATTTGTTGCGATGAGCAAGGAAGATTATCCCGGCGCTGCTGGGCCGCTCCAGCGAAACCAGCCGTTCTGGTCGTCGGCTCGTACATGTATGCGGCGCGCCGTTGGCGGTGGCAGCACGACTCGCTGGGCCGGGTAGAGACGGCGTTCCGCTGGTTGGCGGACGGCTGGCGGCGGATGAAATTAAGATGGTCCTGGGGTCTACCGTTGGTTCTGTGGCTCACATCGATCTACTCAATGGCATGCCGGGGATATTGGGTTTGCTGCAGTTCCGGCCGCAGACCGCCAAACCGTTGATGGAACTCGCGGAGGTTTTGTTGCGCGGGGAATCGACCCTAACCTATGGCGAGCGAGAATTGATCGCCGCCCAGGTGTCGAAGCTAAATGGTTGTGATTTTTGTTTCAACGCGCACGGCACGCAGGCCGCGCTGCTACTTGACGGGGGGTGGGCCACAGTGGACGCCATCATCGCCAATGCCGATGGCGCACGACTGCCGGCCAGGCTGGGGGCGCTGCTGAGGATCGCCGACGCGGTGTCGTCCGATGGAAGGAATGTCACCCCGGAGCTGGTTGACGCGGCGAAGACCGCGGGCGCGACGGATACCGAGCTTCATGACGTGGTGTTGATCGCCGCGGCGTTCTGTATGTACAACCGGTATGTCGACGGCCTGGCGACATGGGCACCGACGGAACGGGATCAGTACGCGGAGGCCGGCCGCAGGACCGTCATCCACGGGTATCTGGCCTGACGATGGGAATTTTCCCGCCACGATGCCCAGCACCTCGAGGTGGTGCCTCCAACGGCAGTTGACGGCCCGCTCGTGACGAAAGGTCATCACGAGCGGGCGCTGGAACTCGGGTCAGGGTCCGAACCACACCCCGATCTGGTCGTACTCGTACTTCTCCCAATGGGTCTGACTGGCCTGACCGGGTTGATTGCCGATCACCGGAGTGCCGGCGTACTTGTGCTTGTCCCAGGTCATCTGCGCGACGAGTTGCACCTGGTTCTGCAATCCGGACGGAGGCTGTGATCCGACCGGCACCGGCACGAAGCTGTACACGAAACCGCAGGTCAGGGCGCCGTCACCGTGTTGCGCCTGCAGCACGGTCGTCATCGCGTCGATACCGGGACTGGCGAGCACCGAGCCGGTCGCGATGGCGCCCGGGTCGGACTGGGTGTTCGGGGTGAACGCGCCATCCAGGCCCAGGCTCCACGCGATCTCGGCCCGCCCGGCGGCGATGGCCGCCAGGTCCGCGAGGTACTGGGTCGACGCCAGGTAGGGCGTGATGTCGGCCTGGTTCAGTGCCTGCAGTTCCGCGAATGTCAGATTCTCGATCCGCGACTGCGCCTCGTTGACCGCGACCAGGTCACTCTGCAGTGTCTGAGCGGAGGCGTTGCTCACGAAGATGTTGTTCTCCTGCATGTTCTCCGCCGTGCTCGCGGCGTAGTCCAGGCGCCGGTACTCGTTGCGGAGCGTGCTGAGCACACCCTGATCGATGGCGGGTGACAGCGTGCCGGGGACGTACCCGGGCAGGTTCATCACGCAGGGCAGGGCCTCCCAGGGAAAGCACACGGCGACCAGTGGCACCCCGGTCCCCAGGTCGGTGACGAACTGGTTGTCCATGTAGTCCTGCATGTTCTCGACCGTGGACGGGTCGTACTGCGGCGGGTTGACGCCGTTGCCGCCGGTCTTGATCGAAACCTTGTGCGTCTGGGCGGCTTCCTGAAGGTTCTGCACGAACGAGGAATCGATCCTCCCGCTGCCGGCATCGAACTCCTTGATCTGAACCCCGAGCGTCGCCTGGATCGATTGAAGCTCGCTTTCCGACGTCGCCTGCACCTGCACGGAGCCGATGAACGATCCGCCGTTGACGAAGCCGGCGATGAAGTGGGTTCCGTAGTTCGCCAGGAAACCCTCCGGATCGTTCAGGATGCGGTCACTGACCGTCGCCGGGAGTTGCAGACCATTGATCGTCGCAGTGGTCGGCAGGTCCGAAACCGTTGTGCTGGACCTGTAGCAGACGAAGCCGAGGGCCTGCGCTGTGTAGTTCAGCTGGCGGAGGAACGCTGTGCTGGCGTTGACGGTCACCTCGCCGCCCTCGGTCCAGGCCTGACCTTCGGCATCGCCGGTGACCTCGATCAGCGAGGCATAGTCCTGCGAGGTCTGGATGCAGTCCTCCTGCTCGGTGAAGGACGGGCTGGAATTGACGACGGTGGGCAGGGTCGGGAAGACGAGGGTCGTCACCTGGCCGGTGACCAGGTTGAGGCCCATTCCGGGCTTCATTCCCTGGACGAAGGGCACCTGTTCAGTGGTGTAGGGCATGACATAATCCTTTCTCGGATTTCTGGATTGGTGATGGGCTGTGCATTGAAAAGACAGGGAATGCTCAGGTGACCGCCAACATGGTCAGCGTCACTTCCTTGCCGTAGGTCCATCGGCTCGGCCGGAAGCTCATTTGGATATTGCAAAATCTGGGATATGTGCCCGTCCTGCCACCTCAACTCGCCGAATCCGTTATTTCGGAACGGCGAGGTGTCAGGATCCTGTTGGCTGTATCTCATCGTGGCCCATCCGCGAATGAGATCGCCCAGGGCTGCCACGAAGGATTGGGGAGACACCACTTGAAGATTCGTCATCAGCGTGGAGCGGGACGCCATGCCGGGAGCGGTCCACGCGATGTGGGTCGTGAACATGCGATCGCCCCTACTCGGGTGGGAGTAGTTTGACCGAGAAGGAAAAGAGAGACCCGGTCACGTTGTACGTTGCGGTCTGGCCGTTCGCCGCATACACAACGGCGGCGTCGCCGATGTGGATGCCACCCGGAAAGGCTTCGACCCTGGGCTCAAGGGCAGCTCCTTCGGTGAGGTTGTATTCGCTCATGTCGATTGCCTTCGTGCCGGAAGCGAATTCACCACTGCTCTTCGACTCCCCGCGGCCAGAGTTGGGGTCGTCCCAGAGCACAGTGAAACTCATGAGGAAGGCCGCATGATCGCGGCAGGCGATGAATTGTGCGGAAGTCACGGTTGAATCCCTTTCGATAGTGAGGTTGGTGATCAGTGGCGGCAGAATATCTCGCGGGCTGATGGTCCACGGCGGCGCACGAGGAAGTGCCCAGACGTATTCGGGCATAGCGGTACCCATGAATGTGTTCCTGTCGTGAAGAAGGCGTGATTGGACCGCTTGCGCGGCAGTCGCTCGGCGAGCAGTCGGACCGCGGTCAGTCCGGGATGGTGCCGAACAGTTCGCCCAGCAGTGGATTGCTGAAGACAGCCAGCTCTGAAGGAGAATAGCCACCGGCGCGGGCGACCGCGGCGAGGCCTTCGCGGAACTCGGGCAGCCGGTCCCGATAGGCGACATCGCGGAGGTACTCGATCGCCGGCCTGCCGTCGAACAGCAATCCTTGCCACTGCTTTGCCCAGTGCGGCCGGACGTTCAGTGGTTGGCCAGAGGAATCCCGCAGCGCGCACCAGGAATCGATCAGGATCTGCAGGAAGCGGGCCCACGCCTGCGGATCGACGCTGTCGGTGGTGATCACCTCGATCGAGCAGGTGCCGTGGCTGTTGCCGTACTGAGGTGCCATGGTGATCGCGGAATCTGCGGTGATCCGCATTTCCAAGGTGATGCGGAAGGGGGCGTTGTCGTCGGCATAGGTAGCGGCGACCGCCGCCCACCAGGCGTCCCGGCACACGGTCCAGTCGGGTGCCGATGGATTGTCCGCCCGGCCCGGGATCGGGATTTCCAGCTCCATGTCCAGCACCGGCATGTTGTGCACTCCGCGCCGAAAATGGATCGCCTCGATGACCGGGGTGACGATGGTCCGTCCGGTCGGCAGGCTGGCCATGGCGGCGCCCCCGAGAAGAATCGCCTGCCACTTGCCCGGAACCAGATCAGAGCGGAACACCGATGACGTGACCAATTCGCCGACATACTCGCCGATCTCCTGCGCGATTGTCTCGAGCTCGTCAGGGTAAACCGTTGCGTCGGAGCGAGTTCCGTCGTTGATCCAGGTGTTGATCCAGCAGTCACGTTGATACGGGAACCAGAACCATTCGGCGTAGTAATCGTTCTCGCAGGCCTGGACGAACGCATCCCAGGCGGCGTCCATGGCGGACTGGTCGATGCCGGTCATGTCGACCTCGGCGGGAATCGCGAAGCCGGGAGGTGGCGGGATGGTCAGCGGCAGCCGGGCACGTACCGGCTGCATCACCGCGTACGTCATGGGCTCGAGTTTGAACGTCACGGCGGTGACGATGCCCAGCAGGCCGAAGCACCCGGCTGCCGCCGCCAGTTGCGTCGGGTCGTCCACCAGCTGCACCTCGCCGCGGGCATTGACGAACTCGATCGCGACAACGAGATCATTGAGGGTGCGATGCGCGCTGCCGGCGCCGTGGCAGATGGTGGCGTTACTGCCGCCGAAGGTGATCTCCACGATGATCGTGTTGACCGGTATGGTCCATTCCCAGTCGCCGCCGGCCTCGGACAGGCACCACCTCCGGAACTGGTCGTTGGTCGTGGCCGCCCCGATCCTGCACAGCGCCTTGGTGACGCCGCCTTCGACGACGGTGCCGACGATGGAGATGCCCTGCAGTTGGTCGGCGGGGTCGATGGGCGGATCGACGGCGGGCACGTCGACCACGGTGGGCGGCGGCAGCATCGACACGAGCACCTGATTGTCAGCGGAGAACAGGCCAGTCCAGCTGTGCCGGTACCCGGCGCCTCGGACGGTCCGCCCCGATTGGATGGCCCACCGGGTGAGCGCCTGAACGCCTCCGACGGTCCTCGGAACGGCGGTCAGCGCCGGGGTGTTCCGGACCGTGCCACCCCAGTTCGCGAACGGTTCCTGCCAGCGCAACCACATGGCTGAACCGTTGCTCTCCCGGATGTCGGGGAGCTGGCCGTCCGGCCGGGAAGGTGCCGTCGGTTCGGGATCCGCCTCCGCGACGACGTTCGCACCGGCGGCCGGCTGGTTCGGCCCGGCGACGTCGAGGGCCGGCAGGATGCCCGCCAGCCCCGGGTCCGCCGACATCCATTCGTGCAGGTCCTTCAGTCGCGTGCCGATTTCGGTGCCGATGTGCGCCAGCGCAATGGCGGATATGTGCTGCCGAAACGCCTCGGCAAAGCCGAGTTCTCCAACGGCCGAACGTATCTCGTCACTCACGGCACGGTCGCTGCGCGTGTTGCCGGTTGTCATGGCATCCCCCCGGATGACGTCTGGGAACGATCCGACTATGGTGCTTTGTCGGAAGTATGTACCTGTGAGTAAATCTAGGCGCGCCGATCGAACGTTGAATCGGGGAAACCCCTCGATCCGACCGGGTGGTGGAATTCGTGCTCGACCGCACACGGCAGGACGGGACCGGCGATCGTCGATCCACCCTGCTGGGACGCGCCACGGAGTGCGGTCTGATCGACGGATTGCTCACTGCCGCTGTCGTTGGGACGAGCGGCGTGCTGGTGATCCGGGGCGAGATCGGTGTTGGCAAATCGGCGCTGTTGCAGGACGCCGCCACGCGGGCGACGGAACTGGGCATGTCAGTGTTGCGATGCCGCGGCCTTGAATCGGAATCACAATTGCCGTACGCGGGACTGGCGGATCTGCTGCGGCCGATCGGAAGGCTGATCCAGCAGTTGCCGTCCACTCTCGCAGCGGAACTCGCCGGGGCGCTGGCGATCGGCCCGCCGGTCGGGGGGAATCGATTCGCCGTCTACCTGGCGACCCTGGGCATGCTCAGTCGTGCCTCCGATGACGCACCGGTCCTGGTGACTGTCGACGACCTGCAGTGGGTCGACCGGTCGTCGGCGGAGGCGGTGCTGTTCGCCGCACGTCGCCTTCAGGCCGAAGGTGTCGTCGTGCTCTTCGCGTCCAGGGACGAGCACGGCACCGCAGAGAGCGGCCCGGCGCTGGACCTGACCGGGCTTGACGTGCTGTCGGTCACCGGCCTGCCGGGGCCGGACGGCGAGGAGCTCGTCCGGCTGTCCGCCGACTCCGCCGTCAGCCCCAGGGTCGCGCGGCAGTTGTCCATGGCCACCGGTGGCAATCCGCTCGCACTGGTGGAACTCACCAGAAGGCTGAGCCCGGAACAGCTTTCGGGTCGACAACCACTGGACGACCTCACGGCGGGGGGTGCCATCGACAACGCCCTGAGCCGCAGTCTTGCCGCCCTCCCGGCTGCCACCCGGACAGCGTTGCTGGTCATAGCGGCCAGCGACGTCAGCACCGCCGAACCCTTGCTCGACGCGATGGCGGAACTCGGCCTGGATCCCGGGACGCTCGACGTCGCCGAGTCCGCCGGCCTGCTCAGAACCGACGTGGCAACGATCGGTTTCCGGCACCCGCTGATGCGGAGCCTGGTCTACCGGCAGTCGGCGGGGGCGTCGCGGCGAACAGCGCATGCGGCGCTCGCGGCCGTCGCTGCGCGCCGCGACGAGCCGGAGCGGGAAGCCTGGCATCGAGCCGCGGCGCTGGTCAAGCCGGATGCCGAAGCGGCGGAGGCGTTGGCTCGCACCGCCACTCACGCCCGTGCCCGCGCCGGGCCGGACGCGGCGGCTCGCGCGCTGGAGCGGGCAGCACAGATCACCAACCGCCCCGATCGGCGCGTGGAACTACTCGTCGGGGCCGCGCGGGAGGCTCTCACCGCGGGCGGCTACGACTGGTCCCTTGATCTGGTGCACCAAGCAGCCGATCAGGCCACAGCGCCCGATGTGCGAGCCGAGTTGGTCGTCTTGCGGGCGGCCGTCGAGCAGGCCTGCGGTTCGGCGGAGGTCGCCCATGCCTTGCTGAGCGAGCTCGGCGCCCGGGTCGGCGCCGTCGACCGGTCCCGCGGCGCCGTCCTCCTGGCCGGGGCCGCGTTGGCCGCCATCCAAGCCGGGCAGATCCTGCGGGCCGCGGCTTCGGCCGAACAGGCATCGTCGTTCACGCTGGATCCGGGCTCATCCGCTGCGCTGCTCACCGCCACAACGCGCGCCGTCGTCACCTGCTACGCGGCCGGTCCCTCCGGCGGCATGGGTGATGTGCTCACGGCCCTGGACGACAAGCACAGGCAGCGACTGCCGCGTTGGCCCAGCGTGCTTCCATTCGCGATCGAGCTGGCCTCGGTACGCGGGCACGACGATGTCGCCCGTCGAGTGCTGGACCAACTGGTCGCCGAATGCCGGGCGGGCAACGAGCTCGGGCGGCTTCCGATCTACCTCACCCAGCTGGCCGAACTCCATGTCCGGGATGGGCGGTGGTATGAGGCCTACGCGGAAGCGGTTGACGCCGTCACGCTGGCGAAGGAAACCGGCCAGCACAGCGCGGTGACCCACGGCCTCGGGGTGATGGCCAGGTTGGAGGCCTGCCGCGGGGATGAGGACCTCTGCCGTCAACACCTGGCGGAGGCTGACGACTACGCCTCCCGCACCGAAGACGGGCTCGTCCGGTTTCCCAGGGACGCGGCCCGCGGGCTCTGGCACCTGACGATGGGCCGAGCGGAGCAGGCTATCGAACCCCTCACCCGATTGGTGCACGCCGAGGACCGGCTGGGCCTCCGCGAACCGGCCGTCTTCGGCTGGCTGCCCGACCTGGTGGAGGCGTACGTCAAGACCGGCCAACCCGATGCGGCAGCCGCGCTGCTGCCGCGTTTCGACACGGCCGCCGACCCTACGTCGTGGACTCTTGCGGTCGCGGCGCGCTGCCGTGGGCTGCTCGCCACCGACGACACCTATGAGAACGAATTCTCCGCCGCGCTGGAGCACCACGGGTCTTCGTTGCCATTCGAGCGCGCCCGGACCGAGCTCTGCTTCGGCGAAAGGCTGCGCCGCGCTCGCCGGCGCGCCGCTGCCCTGCCCTGGCTCGACTCGGCCGCCGACACGTTCGCCAGAATGGGGGCCAGGCCGTGGGCGCAGCGGGCGCGCGCCGAATTGGCCATCGCCGGAGGCAAGCGGCGTCCGCCGGGACCCGTACCAGCGCAACACCTGACCCCGCAGGAACTGCAGATCGCGCTGCAGGTCGGACGCGGCTTGTCCAACCGGGAAGTGGCCGCAAACCTGTTCCTCAGCGACAAGACCGTCGAGGCCCACCTCACCAGGATCTACCGCTCCCTGGGGGTCAGCTCCAGGGGTCAGCTGGCCGCCGCGCTCCGTTCGGGGGCCGTCAGCCTGTAATTGCCCGGGCACTATGCCGCCTCTCGCCCATCTTCGAGCGGCGCGGGCGACAGGACATCGATGATCGGGGCCTTCGGAATCTCCAGGTAGCGAACGAGGCTGTCCGGTGCGTAGTTGCATTCCTTGGCATCGTGTCGCTCGACGGCCGTGGAGCCGGCGTATTCGTTGGCCTTGTCCGGCCGGCCGATGGGTCGGACATAACGACGCAACATCCGGTAGAACTTCGTGCGGGACTCGTGGATCAGCCCCGTTGCCTCAGGTTGGACGCTGGCCGTCACGCTCGACGAGAGAACGATCGAACCGGGAGCCGGAGTGATGGTGCGCGGGGTGAATTCGAGGCCATGTGATGTCGCGCGGTGCACCATCCACGTCAGTGCAATATCGGATAGATCGGTCTCCGGGTAGCCACCGCCGACGTCGCTGTGCACGCCGCTGAACCACACCTGTTCGACGGTTTGTTTTTGTTGTTTTTGCGAATCGGGTTGTGGTTCCCAAATGGCGGGCTTGAACGGCCCGCGCTGTTCGTCGATGGCCAGCGCCTGATAGGCGGCGTCGACGGTGGAACTCAGCTTGGTATCGTGAAACGTCCACTTCCTGCTGATTCTCTTCAAAAGGGGGACCTCGCCCAGCGGTACACCCAGCGCGCCGACCGTGTCCCAGACCCCGATGAATGCGATGCGTGACTCGGTGGAGTACGACCGCCGGAAAAGCTGGGATTCCACGTCGCTCGGGCGGACGACTCGGTTCCGGTACAGCGCGTAGGCTTCATCGATTCTCGCCGCGTTCTCCCGTCGGAGAATCCCGGCGTTGCGGATCAGCCCAACGGCGCTGCGGGCCGTAAACGCACCCCGACTGAAGCCGAAGAAGAAGAGCTCATCGCCCTCCTCATAGTTCTCGACGACGAAGCGATACGCGTCGCGGACATTGCGCGAGAGGCCATAGCCGAAAACGCCGCCCAGGATGTGTTCCGAGCGGCTGACGCCGACGCCCTGCTGGTAATGCACGCGCTGTTCGACGCCAAATTTATCCGACGGAGCAATCGATAGCGCGACCTTGGCGACGTTCGTCAGCTCGGGCCGGCCGGAATGGGCCTGGTCCGGCGTATTCCACGTTCCATCGCAGCAGATGATCAGGCGTTTCGACACGGAACTCCTCCATTGAAGCGGACTTTTCGGGGCGTTCTGACTTGATGGACGTGCGACGGGCACGGCCCACGACATGCCCATGATCGCGCAGAATCCAATGGAACGAAAGCGATATAACGGGCGCGGAACCTTACGGTTCTTTGCCGCGTCGACCCGTCAAGTGCCCGGCTTCGTGCCCTGCTGCGATATGTTGCTGCAAGATCGGTTGCAGCGTCGGCCGAACCCAACGTGCGGACTCACCGACGATCAGGAACAAGAGGACATGACTGCACCGGATGCCATCGCCATCGTGTTCGCCGGCGGCATCGGCTCCCGGATGAAGAACGCGGAGCAGCCCAAGCAGTTCCTCCCGGTCCAGGGCAAGCCGATCCTCGTGCACACCCTCGAACACTTCCAGCGGCACCCGGACATCGGTGCCGTCTACATCGCAACGCTGGTCGAGTACATCGACGTCGCGTGGGCGATGGTGCGGGACTTCGGGGTCAGCAAGGTGCGACGGATCGTCGAGGGTGGCCGGAGTGCGCAGGAGTCCATCGCCAACGGCCTGCAGAGCGCCCTGGATGACGGCGTCCCGGACGACGCGATCGCGCTGATCCATGACGGCGTGCGTCCGCTGATCAACCGTGAGCTCATCACGGCGAACATCGAGACCGCGCGCAAGCACGGCAACGGGATCACCGCGATTCCCTGCTTCGAGACCATCGCCCGGTCGACGGACGGGGCCAGCACGATCGAGTCCGTGACCAAGCGCGACGAGATGCACATCCTGCAGGCGCCGCAGACATTCGCGCTCGGGCCGCTGGCCCGGACGAATGCGCGCTCGGCGCGGGACGGGTTGGTGGGTACCTTCGTCGACCAGGCCGAGCTCATGCGGCACTACGGCGAGGAATTGCATGTGGTGCCGGGGTTCCGGGGAAACGTGAAGATCACCACTGACCTCGACTTCCTGCAGTACCAGATCCTGGCGGCCTCCGGTCACCTCGACGCCGTCATCGGGGAAGCGCCGTGACCTCGTCCGTCATCCAGGAAGACATCCGCGCGATCCTCGATCTGCCGGTGGCCTGGGAGCGGCTCTCCGGTGCCCGCGTCCTGGTCACCGGGGCGACCGGAATGGTCGGCCAGTACGTGACTCGCGCACTGCTCGGACTGGGTGCGCGGCTCGATGCGGCGCCGGACGTCACGGCGCTCGTCCAGAACGAGGCGAAGGCGACGCGGTTGTTCGCCGACGACCTCGACCGTGGTTCGCTGCGGCTGGTCGTTCAGGACGTCGCCGAGCCGTTTCCGGCGGAGTGCGATGTTGACTGGGTCGTGCACGCCGCCAGCCCGGCGAATCCCGGGTCCTTCCGGGATGACCCGGTCGGGGTGATCCGGGCCAACGTGCTCGGCACGATGCACGGCCTCGAGCTGGCTCGGTCGAGTCGGGCCGGCGTCTGCCTGATCTCGACCATGGAGGTCTACGGCAGCGCTACCGGTCGCGGCGAGCACGGAACCGGACTTGTCGACGAGCACACGCCGGGCGTCCTGGACAGCCTCGACCCCCGGAGCGCATACCCGGAGAGCAAACGACTGGCGGAGACCCTCTGCGTCGCCCACCATCAGCAGTTCGGGACGCCGTACCGGATCGCCCGACTCTCGCACACCTACGGCCCCGGCATGGCCCTGGACGACGCGCGGGTGCAGGCCTACTTTCTGCGTCAGGCGCTCTCGGGTGACGACATCGTGCTGCAATCCGACGGGACGATGCGCCGGACCTACACCTACATCTCGGACGCCGCGGCCGCCGTGCTGTGCCTGCTGGTCGCGGCGGACAGCGATACGTTCAACATCGCGAACGACGACGCCAGGGTCTCCATCCGCGAATTGGCGGAGGCATTCCTGCGCAACAGCCCCGTCCCGGGCGGGTCGGTGCTCACCAAGCCCCGGACGGACACCGGGTTGTGGAGCCGCGGGCCCGGGGGGACATTCCTGGACTGCAGCCGGCTGCTGAGCATCGGCTGGACCCCGCGAGTCTCGATCGACGCCGGTGTGGCGCGCACGGTCCAGCATCACCTGGAGAATGGCTAGTCGCCCGCGACGAAGTCGTCGGGCGCCATTCAATTCAGACCCGCTCTAGTGGGTTTCCGTTGCGGCGTCGGTCGTCTGACCTCTGTCGGGCCGGCTGGGGGCGAATAGCGACGGGCGTCCACGTCGACGCTGGAATTCTGTCAGCCAATCCAGCAGCCGATCCGTGCAACCGAGTCCGGTGACAACGCCGATCTCGGAAGCGCCCGGGAACGCCGACGGCGCAACGTCGGGTGAGCCGGCACCGACCCGCCGGACAAAGTCGGCCGCACTTTCCGGGGTGTCTATCCGCGGGCCGGGCAAGATCTCTTCGAGGTTGTCAACATTGAGTCCACGCTGGGACTTGAGATCGTCCAGATCCGGGATGTAGAAACCGATCGGCCTGTTCAACGCCAGATAGTCGACCCAGACGCTGGAGATGTCGCTGATCAGCGCGTCGGAATTGCCGATCAGCTGATAGAGACTGACACCGGCCGCATCCAGGTCACGGCCATACAACACGCGCAAGCCGGGATAGGAGTAGGTATCGGTGTCCAAGGGGTGGGGTTTGATGACGAGTTCCAGCGACAAACGCTCGGCCTCCTGCGCAAGCGCCCGGACGATGAGCGCGACGTCATCACTCCCGGAGAGCTTGTCGCCGTCGCTCCAGGACCGTGCGCGCGGTCCGCTGGCCTGTCGGAAGGTCGGCAGCCACAACACCCGCCTGCGCGTGGGATCCAGACCCAGCGCCCGGCAGACACCATCGTCCAGCGGCTCCGCGAATTGATCCGAGCGCGGATTTCCCACCACCGCCAGGGAATCTTCCGGTATCCCGAAGATTCGAGCCTTGTCGGCGCCCCACAGCCGCGTTGCGGACACGACGACGGTGCAGCGGACCAAATTCAGGTCGCGGGCGCTCTTCGGGCCGTCACCGTGCCACAGATTCACCACCAGGCGATTACCCGGGGCGTCGACCGCCGTGTATAACCCGTGGGTAAAGAATGTGACTTCGGCGGTGAGGCTGCGCCAAATCGCTTTGAGCGAATTCTTGCGCAGCCGGACGATCCGGGTTGAATCCGCCAGCTCCGCCGCGGCAAAGGCCGGACCGTGATAGCCGGTGTCCGCCAGGAGCCAATAGATGCGACCCCGGTAGCGACGGCGTAATCCGCGCAGGACCTCGATGGCATTGCCCTCATTGTCCGGCCAGCCGTGCAGCACCGCGTGCGGGCGAGCTGGAAGCACTCGAAGCAGCACCCAGATCACGCCGCGGGAGGTTGCCGCGAGGGCAGTCAGAAAACTCGCTGTGGTGACTGCCTTCAAGGCGCTCCTCGCTGATGGCCGGCCTGCTCAGGGTGGGCAGGTGCGGCGGAACGGTACCGATCTTGACGGCGTCATCATCGCAGCCAATCGTCGGAGGGCGAGCGGCGGGGCGACCCGTCGGTCACCGAGAGACATCTGCCCTCCCCGAGCCGAGTTGGTCCCGCTGCTGGCCACTGAAGGAGCATTACCGCGGACATCGTCCGGCATTCATTCATTTCACTGGCCGGCGCCAATAGACTTTCTGGGCCCGGCGTCAATCTCGGGTAACCAACGAATGTTGTGCGGTCGCTATCCGAAAGAGTGAATCAGCTAGCTGTCGCGGAGATTGCGGGTGTATGTTCGCTCTTTCAGCTTGGGGGTGCGGGCCGCGTTATCGGGGCCTTGTCGCGTAAAATTCATGGGTCCTCGACGGCCCCGTGTTGGGAAATCGCAGGAATGTTGCGAGAGGCCCCGATGAATCCGCACCAACTAATCCTCCGCCTCACCTCCTCGCAGGCGCGCGCGGCGATCGCCATCGCGGCCGTGCTCACTGCGGCGGTCGTCTGGGCAGGCCCGGCGGCCGCGGTCGCCGACGGCACACCGGCCGCGCCCGGCCAGTACCCCTTCGCCGTGAGGTTGACCATGACCCACATCCCCCGGCCCGACGGTACCTACTACAACAGCGCCTGCTCCGCCGCGCTGATCTCGCCGACCTGGATCATCACCGCCGGACACTGCTTCCACGACGTGAACCGGGTCCCGGTCAACGGGCCGCCGCTGTACGCCACCATCGCGACACTGACCACCGACGGTGGAGACCTGCGGGCCCCCCCAGGCCACTGGCCCGACCTCCTCGGCCAACTGTCCGTGCCGCCGGGCGAACCGAGGTTCGTCACCGACGTGCGGCAATCGACCACGACCGACATCGCACTGGCGCGGCTGTCCAGATCGGTCACGAACGTCAGCCCGCTGGGTCTGAGCGACACCGAACCCGTGACCGGCGCCGTGCTCACCATCGCCGGCTGGGGAGCCACCTCCGGCTTCATCCCGACACCGAGCAGCCAACTGTCCATCGGCCAGGTCACCGTCCACGCGGTGCACCTCAACACGATCGCCGTGCTGGGCTCCTATCCCGCCCCCGACACCAGCGCGTGCCTGTACGACTCCGGCGCGCCCTACTTCAGCACGCCCCCAGGTGCGCCCTCGCTGCTCGTCGCCACCGAAAGCACGGGCCCGGAATGCCCGCACTCCGACGCGGAGACCACCGCCCGAGTCGACAACATCACCGAATGGATCAGGACCATCGTGCCCGACCTGCCATGACCTCGACAACCCGGATGAATGGAAGTGACGGCTCATGTTTGACCAGGTGTTGAACGAGGTCTTCGTAATCTCAGTGGTTTTCATCCTGGTACCATCGTTGGTGATCGCGGGGATCCTATTATTCTCCGGTCGGCGAAGAAACCACCGTTAGCTCACCAGGATCACGAGTTGCTGGGTCGCTCGGGTCATCGCGACATAGCGGTCCACCGTTCCTTCGATGCCCTCGCCGAACGCTCCCGGGTCGATGAGCACGACCAGATCGAACTCGAGCCCCTTCGCCAGCTCCGGGGTCAGCGACCGGACCCGGGACGTCGCCCGGAAGGCTCCAGCCTCGACGGCACCAGCGGCGATGACGCAGGCTATTCCGTCGTCGTGCTCGGCGAGCCAGGCGTCAAGGACCGAGCCCAGCTCGGCGACGGTGCCGTGCGCGACGGGGACGCCGGTGGTGCGGATGGAGGTTGGCACGTTGGCGTTCGGCAGTGCGGCCCGGATGACCGGCTCGGCCTCCGCCATGATCTCGGCCGGCGTCCGGTAGTTGATGCTCAGGGAGGCGAGGTTGATCCGATCGAGTCCGATCCGCTCCAGCCGCTCCTGCCACGACTCGGTGAACCCGTGCCTGGCCTGAGCGCGGTCCCCGACGATGGTGAAGCTCCGGGACGGGCAGCGCAGCAACAACATCTGCCACTGTGCGTCGGTCAGTTCCTGGGCCTCGTCAACCACGATGTGCGCGAACGGGCCGGACAGCAGATCCGGGTCGGTGTCGGGCACGGCCGCGTCGTCGATCAGCGCGACCTGCAGGTCCTGCCCGCGCAGCATCGACATCACCAGCATCTCGGATTCGTCGGTCGCGATCAGATCATCGACCACTCGGTCCATCTGCTCCCGGTCCGCCGCGATGGCCGCCTCCTGCCGGCGCTTGCGTCGCGCGGCCTCGGGGTCGCCGAGCCGCTGCCGGGCCGCGTCCAGCAGCGGCAGGTCAGACATCGTCCAGGCCTGAGCGTCGCTGCGCTGCAGCCGCGCGACGTCCTCGCGGCTGAGCCAAGGAGCGCACAGCCGCAGGTAGGCGGGCACCGTCCACAGGTCGCCGACGAGGTCGGCCGCTTCGATCAGTGGCCATGCCCTGTTGACTGCGGCGTTCAGTTCCCGGTTGCGCCGCAACGACTGTCGTAGCGTCCCGGCCGGTGCGTCGCCGTTGTCCTTGTCCGCCAGGATGGTGAGCAACTCGTCCCAGATCGCGTCGCGCGCCTCGTTGTGCGCAATGCCGGGTTCTGCCGCTTGGAATGCCTCGGCCCAATCGTCGGTGCCGAGAGTGATTTCGGACCAGGGGGTCTCGACCGTCATGGGCTTGCTGGGCGGCTTCTCGTAGAACCTCACTGCCTCCTCGATCGCTCGCACCATGTCAGCGGATGACTTGAGTCGAGCGACATCCGGGTCGACCTCGACCGTGGCCGTTGCGCCCTCGGCGACGAGGTCCCGCAAGGTACAGGTCTGCACGCCCTCCTCGCCAAGGCTCGGCAGCACGTCGGAAACGTAGGCCAGGTAGGGCCGGTGCGGACCGACGAACAGCACGCCGCCCCGACGGTGACCGAGGCGCGGGTCGGAGTACAGCAGGTAGGCGGTGCGGTGCAGCGCCACAACGGTTTTCCCGGTGCCCGGACCGCCGTCGACGACCAGCGCACCGCCGGATCCCGCGCGGATGATGGCGTCCTGGTCGGCCGCGATGGTGCCCAGGACGTCTCGCATGCGGGGCGACCGGTCGCTGCCCAGGCTGGCGATGAAGGCCGACTGGTCGTCGAGCGCGACCCGAGATTCAAGCCCGTCCATGCCTTCCGCGCTGAACACCTCGTCCCAATAGTCGCCGATCCGGCCGCGGGTCCAGCGATACCGACGGCGGCTGGTCAGGCCCATCGGGTTGGCGTGGGTCGCTCCGAAGAACGGTTCGGCCGCGGGAGCACGCCAGTCGATCACCAATTGACGCCCCGCGGAATCCTTGAGGCCGAGCCGACCGATGTAGACGGGCTCGGCGGTGTCGGCCCTGACCATGCGCCCGAGGCACAGATCAACACCGAACCGACGCAGGGTGCGCAGCCGAGCGGTCAACCGGCGGACCTCCATGTCCCGCTCCATCGCCTCATGGCCGATCCGGCCGGGCGCTTTCCGTGCGGCATCGAGGCGGTCGGACAGCTCGGCTATCGACTGATCGAGGCTTTCTGCGATGGCCGCGAAGTGCCGCTCGTCGCCGGCGATCAGCGTCGGGTCGGCCTTGCCGGCGAGCCGGTCGGGAAGGTCGAACACGCTGGTAGCCATGGGGTTCACGTCATCGGATCCGATCTGAGGGTGGTCATTCGTCGGCAACAACACAGGCATTTCGCGACTCCCATATCCGCTGGATGTGGCCTCGGGCAGCGATTCTGCGGCACGACCCGGGTCTTGCCGCAAGCCCCCCGGTGCGCTATAAGTTGAAAGTGGAGGGGCCCATGAGTTGGCAGACCCACCCCCTGACGCCTGATCGTTTCGAGGACTTCGCCGACGTCATCAACCCCAACCGCCGGATCAATCACTGCTGGTGCCTCTCGCACCGCCTGCGGGCCAAGGACATCGAGGAGCTCGGTCAGGGCGACCGGGAGCAGGCGATGCGGCGGCTCTGCGAGCGGGAGAACCCGCCAGGGGTGGTGACCTACCTCGACGGCACTCCCGTTGGCTGGTGCAACATCGGACCACGCGCCGAGATCCCACGGCTTGACCAGTCGAAGCTCATCCGCCCGGTCGACGCGGTGCGCGTCTGGAGCATCGTCTGCGTCGTGGTCCGGAGCGGCCATCGTCGGCAGGGAGTCACCGTCCAGCTCATCGACGGCGCGGCCGCCTACGCCGCGTCCCGCGGGGCGCCGGCGGTCGAGGCCTACCCCGTCGAACCCGAGGGCCGGATGGACACAACAATGGCTTTTGTCGGCACCCGGTCGATGTTCGAGAACGCGGGTTTCGAGGTGATCGGCACGACGCACGCGGTCGCTTCGGGACTGCCGCGACTCATCATGCGCCGCACTCTCGCGTCGTAGCCGTTCACCGTGCGATGAGTTCCCGCCGGGTCGCGGGTCTGTCCGGGGTGGAACCGGGGTACACGGAGATCATGGGGACCCCGCCCAGCACGGACACTCGAGAAACTTCGGAGGACGGGATGACGACCACGCCGAATGACCCAGCCGTCACGCTGACCGGCCGGCCGCCCGTGGTCGACCTGGCCACCTGGCAGGCTGCCCGCGACGAGCTGCTGGTCCGGGAGAAGGCTCACACCCGGGAGGGTGACGCCATCGCGGCGGCCCGCCGCAGATTGCCGATGGTGCAGATCGACGGGACGGTCGAGGTCGTCGGACCGGATGGCCCGGCGCCGTTCCTTGACTTGTTCCAGGGCCGTGACGAACTCGTTGTGTACCAGCACATGTGGTATGACGGCGCGCCGCATCAGGGGCAGTGCGAGGGGTGCACGACCACGGCCTGGCACCTCAAGGACGCCGTCTACCTGAACGCCCGCGGCGTCTCGTTCGCCATTCTGACCACCGGCCGGTGGGACGAGGTGGCCGCCTACGTCGAGTTCATGGGCTACACCCAGCCCTGGTACTCGGTGCGCGGCGTGGCCGCGCCGATCGGCGGAGAAATGGGGCACATCGTGTCCTTCCTGCGCGACGGCGACCGGGTCTTCCTCACCTACTCCACGACGGGCCGCGGCAACGAGCCGGTCAACGGTTCCTTGACCCTGCTCGACATGACGCCCTACGGCCGCGGCGAAGGGTGGGAGGACAACCCGGAGGGCTGGCCAGCGGCCCGGCAGACCGGCGCGCCGGTCGGTGGGCACGGATCGCCGATTTCCTGCTACTGGCGCTCGGACGCCGACGGGAACGCCAATTGGGGCCCGGCCAGCCGGCCCGTGCCGCAGTGGACGCGCCCGGGCGCAGCGCCCGTGCAGACCCTGGGCCGGCACGGACAGCACCACTGACGCTTGGTGTCAGTCAGCGGGGTGGGTGGCCGGGATCGGTCCACGGCACATGTTCGGGGTCGGCGACGCCCTCGATGTCCAGGTTGATGACGATCGGGTCCTGCCCGCTCCGGGTCAGCACGCACTCCAGCGGCTGGTCGTCGAGGGCGTTGATCTCCTGGTGCGGCACGAACGGCGGGACGTAGATGAATCCGCCGGGGCCCGCCTCGTCGGTGTACTCGAGCCGCTCTCCCCAGCGCATCCGGGCCCGGCCCCGGATGACGTAGATGACGCTTTCCAGCTCACCGTGGTGGTGTGCACCGGTCCGCGCGCCGGGATGGATGGTGACCGTGCCCGCCCAGAGCCCCCGTGACCCGACCCGCTGGTGCGTGATTGCGGCGGCGCGATTCATCCCCGGGGTCTGCGGCGTGTTCGTATCCAACCCATCGGCCGGGACAACCACAACGCCCTGAGTGCGCCAGTCTGGATTGCTGCTCGGTTCCGTGGCCACGATGCTGAGGATAACGGCGTCGCAGTGACGGCCGTAGGGTTGCGGGATGCGTCATGAAGTCACCGATGCCGACACCGCCGTGGCGCTGGGCAGCGGTGACGTCCCGGTCCTGGGGACGCCGCGGTTGGTCGCCTGGTTGGAGGCGGCAACCGTGCGGGCCGCCGCCGGCTTGCTGAATCCGGGTCAGACGACGGTCGGAACGGCCATACGCATCGAACACCGGCGTGCGACGGCGGTGGGCGGCAGCGTGGAGACCACTGCGACACCGCCGAAAGACGCGGCCGGCCGCCTGCTGACCTTCGATGTGCTGGCGATCGACGGCTCGGGGCAGGTTGTCGCGGCAGGCCAGATCGACCGGGTGATCGTCGACAGAACCCGATTCCTGGAGCGAGCCTGACAGCCGTGCGCGGGGTCAGTGATCAGCCGGCGACAGGGTCGGCCAGCAGGATCAGGTTGCTGTCGTACGAGCGCACCTCGGGATGCCATTGCCCGGAGCAGGTGATCAGCACGAGGCGGTGTGGGCCGTGCTGGTCGAGCGCCCGGCTGGCCGATGCCAGCGCGTCCTTGTTGACCAGCGCCGTGGAGATCACCCGGTAGGTCAGGCCGGCAGCGTCCGATCGGAGCGTGATCAAGTCGCCGGCCTGCATGATGAGCAGTTCGGCGAAGAAGCCGAGCCCCTGCGTCCGTGAGTCGACGTGCCCGGCGATCACCGTCGCACCGAACGGGTCACCGGCATCGGCGCTGCCGTCCCACCAGCCGACGTGCTGGATGTCGGCTGGTATCTGCAGGACGCCGTCCACGGTCTGTTCCGGCTCCACCACGGCGCTCCGGCCGCTGGGCAGTTCGATCTGCACGGGAACGAAGCGGACCCGTGCACTCTTCGCGACAGACCCCTGCCGCGCAGGCTGCGGTGCGCTCGACGACGTGCTGGCCACGACGCCCGGATCGGGCTCCGCCGGGGCGGCACTGCTCAGCAGGGTTCCATCACCCGTCGACACTGGCGGCGAGACTGCCGGGTCCGGAAGAGGGGTCGTTGCACACCCCGCCGCCAGCGACAGCAGGATGACCAGTGCGATCGGCAGGCGTCCGGCGGCCGCCAGGACCGATCGGCTCAACCGCGGAACAGTTGCAGGATGCGCGCGAACAGCTGGACCAGCACAGCCGCGCCGCCCGTACCGGTGTCGACCATGGTGGGCGCCGGTGAGCCGCTCTCGGGAACCTTGAGGACATGAACGGCCACGTTCATCGTCGCCGCCGCGGGGTCGCCGACGGCGTACACACGGTTCAGCGAGCCGCCCTGCACGGCGAGATCCACCGGCCCGAAGACGACCGGCGAACTCTCGCCTGCCGGCACGATGTCGACCTGGTAGCTGCCCACCGGGACCACCAGGTTGAGCGACTCGCCGTTGGCGATGTTCGCGAACAACACCTTGCCGTCCACCCGGATGTCCGCCGGGGGAACGGCGGCAGTGTGCGCGACGGTCAACGAGGCCTTGTCGCTCGGGACGCCGGTCAGGTCGTTCGGGAACTGGGTGACGACGGGCGGGTCGCCGGCCGCCGTCGTCAGGTGCAGCACCAGGTCGGAACTCGAGCCGGCACCGGCGTTCACGGTGTTCTGCGCCACGACGGTGCCGTTGGCGTCGGTGAACGTCAGGGTTCGGGTTCCGGCGCTGACCTCGAAGGGCCCGACGACGTTGGTGGTCTGCACGTTCTGCGCGACGGTCTGGCCGTCCACCGCGACGGTGATCGCCGCGCCCGGCAGGCCCTGGACGACGTACAGCGTCGCCCCATCCGGTGCCCGCAGGTCTTGGATGGCCGCCGGCTGGCCGGCCGCGGCCGCGCCGCCGGTGACAGCGCCGATCAGCACGCTGCCGACCAGCATGGTGGAGGCAACGATCAACGCGCGTCTCGACGTGTTCACAACAGTCCCCCTCGCGGGATTCGTTCACCCTTTGAGTGGATAACGTAGTCCATGCAGCCTATTACTCGCTACGGTGAGTAAGTCAGGCTTGTCTGACGGAGTTCGATCGTCCCGGGGGGCAGGAGATGGCCAAACACGCCGTGCCCGCTCGGGTCGGGAGACGCCGAATCGTCGGCCTGGTCGCGGTGGTCCTGGTCGTCGCAACTGCCGTCGTCATCGTCAGCCGGATGAACTCCTCGACCAGCGACCGGTCAGCGCCCGCCACGCCATCGACCTCCACTACATCGACCTCCCTTGAGGAGCCTTCCACCGAGAAACCTGACGGCTCCACAACGTCATCGGCCTCGCTGACGACGGTGACCGACCCGGCCCTGGCCGCGCTGCCGGCCACCGGACCGGGAATCACGGAGCCGGGCATCCTATTGATCGCGTCGCCGGCCTCGGACGGCTCCTTCGACGTCCTCGAGCGGGTGCGGTTGGCCGGTCCCGTCAGCGTGCTGACGCTGCGCCCGGCGCCGGTAGATCGGGCCGGACGGCAGTTCGCGTCCGCCTCGGCGGCCGCGACCCAGGTCGAGGCCAGCGCCGCCGACCAGCCGGTCCTCGTGCCGGGCGCGACGGTCGGCACCCAGGTGGAGCTACCCGTCGCGCAGGCCGATCGGTTCGAGCTGCGTTACCGGCTCGATGACGTCACCGTCCACAGCACTCCGTCGACGGACGGACGTGCGCTGGCGGCGATCGGTCCGTTGACCGGCGGCGTGGACGACGACCTCCCGGTGCTGGTCGTCGTGTCCGGCGGCACGGTCCTCGGACTGAGCTGCCCGCTGCTGCCGCTCTCGCAGCAGTCCTGTGGGAGCCGGGTCCAAGGGGAGCCGGCCCTGCAACGGGAACTGCCGTGGAGTCTGGCGCTGACCGCGGTGCAGTTCAACGTGCCGCCGACCTGATCGGGGCAGGGCGGTCATTCGAACAGCGCGCGGCCGAACAATTCGCCGGGCCCGCGGACGCCGGGCGGGCAGGCCCACAGGCCGCCGCCGATGGTGGCGATGTACTCACGCAGCAGGTCCGACGTGCCGAGCTTGGTCTGCAGCGCCTTGAACTGCGCATGCGGATCTCGCTGGAAGCCGACGAAAAACAGCCCGCCAGCCAGTTTGCCGGTGGCCTGGACCTGACCATCGAAGTAGTTGTAGCCGCGGCGCAGCAGCTTGATCCCGCCGTTCTGCTCCGGCGAGGCCAACCTGACGTGTGCATTGACGTCCACGACCGGCGCACCGGACGCATCGGTCTTGGCAAAGTCGATGGGAGTGAATTCCCCGCCGCCGGACAGCGGCGCGCCGGAGAGCTTTTTCCGGCCGAAGACCCGCTCCTGGTCGGCCAGCGACTCGGCGTCCCAGTGCTCGATCTCCATCTTGATCTTCCGCGCCACCAGATAGCTGCCGTTCGTCATCCAGGACGTCGCGGCGTTGCCCGCGTCACGCGGCACCCAGACGTGCTCGTCCTGGGTCGCGTGGTCGTCGGCGGTGATGTTGTTCGTGCCGTCCTTGAAGCCCATCATGTTGCGCGGCGTTCGTGGTCCCGCGTCGGTCGACGACTTCTGCGCGAAGCCGAGTTGCGACCACCTCAGCACGGCCGACCCGCGGGCCGCTCGGATCATGGTACGGATCGCATGCTCCACGACCAGAGGGTCGTCGGCACATGCCTGGATGCACACGTCGCCGTCGGAGACGGCCGGATTCATCGTCTCTTCACCGGGAATTGCGCCGAGCGGTCTCAATGCGGCGGGCATCCGTCCGGCCAGCCCGAACCGCTGGTCGAACAGGCTCGACCCGAATCCGACGGTGATGGTCAGTGACTGGGCGCCGAGGTCCATCGCCTCGCCGGTGTCGATCGGGGGCTGGTCGCCTTCCGCCGCGTGGCGGCTGACCGGTTGTCCGGCGGTGAGCTTGGCGGCCACCGACGCCCATCGTCCGAGCATCAGCTGCAACTCACCGGTGTCGGTCGTGGTCAGGTCGAGCGCCGCGAACATCAGCCGCTGCTGCTGGGGGGTGGTGATCCCGGCCTGCCGGTCGCCGTAGAACGGCACCACGTCCAGCGCACTGCTGGTGGCTGATTCGACGGCGACCTGCGACACCTGCTGGGGGTCGATGGCCGGGTCGGTGATGGCGCGGATGCCATAACCGGCGGCAACGCCGACCCCGACCAGACCCACCCCCGCGGCGGCGCCGCCGAGGAACTTCCTTCGGGAGGTCCCCTGCTCAGCCATGCGTGCCCCCGTGTGATGGGTCAGATCGCCCCGCATTGTTCGTCCCCCGACCGACGCTGGCCTGATGGAGCCAAGGAGGAGTTGCCCGACTCCCGGCCCAACGGTGCGCTCTTCGCCGTCGGTCGGACACCCCTAATGTGCGGGGGGCGGATCGCGTATCGCTATCGGCCCGGGAGCGATCGTGGTAGCCCGAACCATCGGAGCACTGTGTTCTCGAAGCGGGTCATGGCGCAGATCCGGTCGCCGGCGAGGGTGAGGACATAGAGGCCAGTGCCGTGCCGGGCGCCGTCGGATGTGCGCAGGTAGGCGCCGAACGCCGGCTGCCCGTTGGCTCGCGTCGGCACCAGGTCGAACCTGCGGCCGGCGCCGAAGATGTTGGCGGAGAACCGCCCAACGGCCTCCGGGCCCTCGTATTCGAACGGCATCGGCGGCATCGACATGAACACATCGTCGGTCAGCAGGGCGATCAGCGCGTCGACGTCGGCCGACTCCCACGCGCTGACGAATTTGCCCGCGATAGCGTCCTCGGCGGAGGAGCCGGCCGCGGGCGGCCGCCCGGGGTCGGCGACCGGCGGCATCCGTTTCCGCAGGGTGGCGCGCACGCGTTTCAGGGCGCTGTTGACCGATTCGACGGTCGAGTCCAACATCTCGGCGACCTCAGTGGCGTGGAATCCGAGGACATCACGCAGGACGAGCACGGCCACCTGTCGCGGCGGGAGAACCTGAAGGGCGGTCACAAAGGCCAGAGAGATGGATTCGGACAGCTCGTAGCGGGCCTCCGGGCCGAGTGGCGTGTCGATCGCGCCCTGCAGGAGCGAGTCCGGATATGGCTCGCGCCAGAGGACTTCGCCGAGCCTGGTCGGTTCAAGCCGCTGCACCGCAGGTACATCCCAGTCCTTGGCGGGTCGGCGGCTGGCCGTGCGGCGGGCGTTGAGGCAGCGGTTGGTGGCGATCTGGTACAGCCAGGTGCGGAGCGAGGCGCGCCCCTCGAACCCACCGATGCCCTGCCAGGCGGCCAGTAGCGTCTCCTGGAGGGCATCCTCGGCGTCCTGCAACGAGCCGAGCATCCGATAGCAATGCACATGCAGCTCCCGCACGTGCGGCTCGGTGAGCTGGCGGAACGCCTCGCCGTCGCCGGAGCGCGCTCTTGAGATCACGTCGGCCGTCATCAGCATGACCGTCTCACCTTCCCTCGACTTGTTGTCCGTCACCCCCTATGGACACCGGCGGCGGGTCGAACTGGGCGGTGGTCGGCCGCCCAGTTTCCCCATCTCGTGGTGCCTACCACTGTGTCAACCGCAAACGATGAAGGAGAAACCGCCATGGGAAAGATCGTGATCAGCACGAACGTCTCGCTGGACGGAGTGGTCCAGGACCCTGATGGCAAGGAGGGTTCCACCCTGGGCGGCTGGTTCACCCGGTCCGGGGGTAGGGACCTCGAACAGTGGGCCAAGATCGAGTTCGAGGAGGCGTTCCGCGCGGAGGCCCTGCTACTGGGCCGGCGGAGCGACGAGTGGTTCGCGGCCCGCTGGGGGGCATCCCGGCCCGGGGAGTGGGCGGAGCGGTTGCGCGGGCTGCCCAAGTACGTCGTGTCCTCGACCATCGACCAGCCCCACTGGAGCAACGCGACCGTCGTGAGGGGTGATGTGCTGGAGGAGGTCTCGAGGCTCAGGCAGGAACTGGATGGTGACATTCTCGTCTACGGAAGCTATCAGCTCGGGCGCATGCTGATCGAAAACGACCTGGTCGATGAGCTGCGGCTGTTCGTCTTCCCGGTCGTGGTCGGGGCTGGGGAGCGCCTTTTCGGGGAGACCACCGATCGGAAGCCGCTGCGCCTCGTCGATGCCCGCACCGTGGGTGATGGCCTGGTCCTGCTGACCTACCAACCCCGGTCCTGATTCAGACGGGTTGCCGTGTAGTGGTTCTCATGGTGACAACGGTGAGCAGCGCCAGCGCGACCAGCAAGCCGGGGACGATCAGGTAAGCGGTACGCAGACCGTAGGCATCGGCCAACGCGGCCAGCAGGAACGGGGCTCCGCCGATCGCGACGCCGGACGCGAGAGCGCCCCGGGCCGCGGCGCGGTCCCGGTCCTGCGGCCAGGCGGCGACCAGCCGGGCGAGCGATGCCGGGTAGAGCAGGGCGACGCCACCTCCGGCGATCAGCAGGCCGACCGCCGCGCCGATGGTGTTCGGCCAGGCCCAGAACGCGGCGAATCCGATCAGCGCCACCCCGCAGGCGGCCAGGATGACGACCAGCGGATGCCGCCCCGCCGTGAGCTTGGCCGATGCCGCCCGAACCACGGCCATGCCCAGCAGGAACATCGCGGCGAGCACCGGGGCGGCCGCGGGGCCGGCGCCGTGCCATTCGGTGAAGGCGTCGGCGGCCCAGAAGACCAGGCAGAACTCCACGCTGACCGCGAGCAGCAGCGCGATCCAGCGGGGGAGCAGCCGGCCGGGCTCCAGTCCGGGTCCGGGGGTCGGCTCGGACCGCTGGGCCGCGGCGTCGGACGTCTGCTCCCAATCCCGGCGCTGCATCAGCAACACGACGAGCAGGGCGACGGCCACCGGAAGCACGGGCAGCAGGTATCCGGCGGCCCACCCGACGCCGAGACCGATGGCCCCGGCGACCGCGGCCGGCGCCAGCAGGCTGGCGAAACTGCTGACCGCGTTGGCCTCGCCCAGGACGGCGGTGGTGAACCGCGGATGGCGGGCGCCCAGTGCCGCGGGCACCAGTTGGATGATCAGCGCCGAGCCGAGCCCGAGCAACGCCGCGCCGATCAGCGTGAGCACCCGCACCGAGGACGCGAGCAGCAGCGCGCCGGCGATCTGCCCGGTGATGGCCGCGACGAGCCCGACCCGGTGGCCGACCCGGCGCACGAAGGGGCCACCCAGCAGGCCCGGTGAGGACCAGCGCGACCGCGAACAGGCTCGGGTAGAAGGCGACCTCGGCGCGGCTGACCCCGAGTTGCTCCTGCAGCGGGGCGAGTACCGCGCCGATGCCGTTGAGCAGGAATCCCAGCATGCCCAGCGCCGCGTACAGCACCAGGGTCAGCCGGTCGCGGACCAGCGCGCCGGGCGGCGCGCCGACCGGAGTGGCTTTGTCCAGTCGCTTCACAAAGGCATACTAGTCCCGTGACGACCGTGCCGATGACGTCCCCGGACCGGTCCCGCACCTCGTTGTCCAGGGCGCTGACCCTCGCGCACACGCATCGGGTGGCGCTGCGTAGCGACCTGACCGAACGGCTGGGTCTGACCCGCACCGCCACCGGGTTGGTCCTGCGCGAGCTGGAGACCCTGTCCCTGCTTCGCACCGTGTCGGTGATCCGCGCCGATCCCGCTGTTCCGACGACCGGCCGGCCGTCGCACGCCGTCGAGATCCATCCCGATGCGCCCACCGTTCTCGCCGTTCAGGTGCAGGCCACGCACGGTATTGATCGCGCAGGCGCGTTTGGGCGGTGCGCTCGGCCAGGTCGACGAGGTTCCGCTGCCCGATCCCGCCACGCCGGAGTCCGTGCTCGGCCTGATCGCCGATCTGCTGTCGATGCGGCTGCGGGCCTCGGATCGTCGGCCGGTCGGTGTCGGGTTGGCCCTGCCCTCGGCCGTCGGCTCCGACGGAACGGCGCTCGCCGCGCATCACCTCCCCTGGCCGCACGCGCTCCCCGTCCGCAGCCTGCTGACCGGCCTCCTCGCCGGCGCCGATCTTGGCGAGATTCGGGTGCATGTCGGCAACGACGCCAACCTGGCCGCGCTGGCGGAATCCCGGCACGGCGCCGGCCGGGGCGCGGCGCACATGCTCTACGTCATGACGGGTCAGGTCGGGGTCGGCGGCGGCCTGGTCATCGATGGCCGGTTGCATCTGGGGAGCGCCGGCTATGCGCTCGAGATCGGGCACACCCCGGTTCCGCCAGGGAAAAGACCTTGCCGGTGCGGCAACCGCGGCTGCCTCGAGGTCGAAGCCGATCCCACCGCGCTGCTGGACGCGGCGGGACAGTCCACCACCGAAGCGACGCTCGACGCGGCGCGGGCGGTGATCGAGCGGCGGGGCGTCGACCCGGCGGCGCGGGCGGCCGTTGATCTCGTCACCCGGCGGCTGGCCGCCGGAATCGCTTCCCTGATCAACATTCTCAATCCCGACAGGGTTGTGCTCGGGGGCATGCACGCGGAATTGCTCGCCGCGGAAGGGGAGACTGCTCCGATCCGGTATCAACAGGCATTCATTCCTCGACCAGGCCGCCGGGGTCGAGTTGCGCGCCGCCGAGCTCGCCTCGTCCGGGCTCGTCGGGGCCGCCGAACTTGCGCTGCAGCCGCTCTTGGACGACCCACGGCTGCTGGTTCGACAGTGACCCTCGCGGCGTAAGCAAGAAAACGTGGCCGACGATGTCGAGAACCGCCTGGTGGCTCCGTCCCAGGGGCACACGCGGCAACCAGGCCGCCCCAGATCTAGGAGACCGGCATGAAGTACCTGCTTCTCAAGCACTACCGCGGCGCCCCCCTGGCCATCAACGAAGTCCCGATGGATCAGTGGACCCCGGACGAGATCGACGACCACATGCGGTACATGGAAGAATTCGCGGCCCGGCTCGAGGGCACCGGCGAGTACGTCGACGGCCAGGCCCTCTCGCCCGAGGGCACCTTCGTCCGGTACGACGGGGAGGGCCGACCGCCGGTCACTGACGGGCCGTTCGCGGAGACCAAGGACCTGATCGCCGGCTGGATGGTGATCGACGTCGACACCTACGAGCGCGCGCTCGCGCTGGCCGGCGAGCTGTCCGCCGCCCCTGGAGCGGGCGGCAAGCCGATCCACGAATGGCTCGAGCTGCGCCCGTTCCTCGGCGACCCCCCGACGGTCACCGAGTGACCGGCCGGGCTGGTCAACTGATGGACGATCCGCTGCTGCGGGAGCTGACACCCGCGGTGATCGGCGTCCTCGTGCATCGCGGAGTCGACTTCGCCATGGCCGAGGACGCCGTGCAGGACGCACTCATCCAGGCTGCGTTGACCTGGCCGGACCGGCCGCCGGCCGATCCGAAGGGCTGGCTGGTCACGGTGGCCTGGCGCAAGTTCGTGGACGCCCACCGGTCAGAGGCCGCCCGCCGCGAGCGGGAGGAACGGATCGAGGTGCAGCCGCCCCCCGGACCGGTCGGGTCCGCGGACGACACCTTGCGGGTGTTCTTCCTCTGCGCCCACCCTTCGCTGACCCCGGCCTCGGCGGTGGCCCTCACGCTGCGTGCCGTGGCCGGCCTGACCACCCGGCAGATCGCCCAGGCCTACCTGGTGCCGGAGGCGACGATGGCGCAGCGGATCAGCCGCGCCAAACGAACGGTTCGCGGCGTGCGGTTCACCGAGCCCGGCGACCTGTCGACGGTGCTGCGGGTGCTCTACCTGGTCTTCAACGAGGGCTACACCGGCGACGTGGACCTGGCGGCAGAGGCGATCCGGCTGGCCCGGCAGTTGGCGTCGATGACCGATGACGAGGAGGTGGCCGGGCTGCTGGCGTTGATGCTGCTGCACCACGCGCGGCGCCCGGCGCGGACCAGTCGCGACGGCAGCCTGGTTCCGCTGGCGGACCAGGACCGGACCTGCTGGGACACCGCGCTCATTGCCGAGGGCGTGGACCTCCTACAGGCGGCGCTCGGCCGTGATCGGCTCGGTGAGTTCCAGGCCCAGGCCGCCATCGCCGCCCTGCACGCCGACGCACAGCACGCAGAAGAGACCGACTGGGTGCAGATCGTCGGCTGGTACGACGAGCTGCTACGGCGCACCGGCAACCCGGTCGTGCGGCTCAACCGGGCCGTCGCGATCGGTGAGGCCGATGGCGCAAGGGCGGGACTGGCGGCCCTGGCCGGCGTTGACCCAGGCCTGCCGCGGCACACCGCCGCGTCGGCGTACCTGCACGAGAAGGCCGGCGACCTGTCGACCGCGGCACGGTTGTACGCCGACGCCGCCAGGTCCGCCCCCAACCTCGCCGAACGGGACCACCTCACCCGGCAGGCGGCGCGGATCAATCACGCGCTGCGTGGGTGAGCCCGCACGGGACGAGCGGTGCAACGCGGCACAAATCCGGCTCGCCGTGCCATAGTCAGGCCCAACCACGACAACTCATCAGGGGATGCAATGAAGCGGCGCAACAACACAGCAGCGCTCGCGATATGCCTGGTCGTGACGGCCGGCTGCAGCGGTGCGACCGACGGGCAGACCGCATCGACGACCGCGGGCCCACCCTCCGCGGTGGCCACCTCGGCGGACCCGACTCGGGCGGACGCGGACCTGATCCTGACGATGTACGACGACATCAACACCGCATTTCAGGCCAACCCGGACGACGGGGTGCGCGCCATCATCGCCTCTCAATATCCCGACGACCTCGCCGATGTCGACTTCGCCCGCTGCGTGGCCGCCATCGAACCCGGCGCGACCACCCTCCCGCCGACGAAGAAGCTGCATTTCGACCCGAACATCACCACCATGAGCCCCGACCCCGAATACACCGTGACATCGGACCGCGTGAAGAATCTGCATCCGCAGGGACGTATCTATACAACCGACATAGCGATCAACGACGGAACGAAACCCACTGTCCGCCAGCGGCATCAGGTCATCCTCAATGGCAGGGCCTATCAGTTCTCGGCATGCTGAACCGTCCGCCGCGTCCTCACTGCGCGAGCTGAGTCGGAATGCTGTAGGGCGTGATGACATTGATCTGTGACGCGATTGATTCGATGGGTCCGTCGATGGCGCCGTTGGCCTGCATGATCACCTGACAGGCGCGGCGCATGTCATGGCGCAGATCGTGGTGGAGCACCGCGCTGATCTGCCGATTCTGGATCAGCGGCAGGTTGTCCCGGTCGAGGTCATGAGCGATGAATACCCGGCATTTCCGGCCCAGAAAATCGAACGCATCCAGGATGGCCTTGTTACCGCCACCGATCGAGTACACGGCGGTGATCTCCGGATGCTCACGGAGAATGGAGACGGTCTGGTCGCGCACGGCCGTGTCGATGCCGTCGGTGTCGGTGGCTTCGATCAGCGCCCGGCCACCCGCGCGTTCCCGCATCGTGGTGCGGAACCCCATTTCCCGTTCCTCCTCCCCGCGAAACGCGCTGCGGCTCAATGCCATCAGGATCGCCCCGTCGTCGCCGGTGAGCCATTGGTCCATGAGGTAGGCCGCGGTCGCGCCGGCCGCCCGGTTGTCGATGCCGACATAGGCGACGCGCCCGCTCAACGGGATGTCGGTGACCAGCGTGACCACCGGAATCCCGGCATCATGCAGCCGCCGGATGGCGTCACCGATCTCCGGTTCGTCAGGAGCCTTGAGGATGACTCCCATCGACCCGCGGCGGCGGATGTCGTCGAGTATTTTCACCAGCTCACCGGGTCGCGCGGTTTCCCGGAAATCGAATCTCGATCGCACGACCGCCGGCCGGAGCATGGGCAGTTCGAGTTCGAGTGCGGATTTCACGGCCGCGGAGAACCGGTCCGGGGTCTGCATGACGACGTCGACGATGAACGTACGGCCGCCCAGCCGAACCTGGCTGCGCTGCCGGTCGAGATCGATG
Organism: uncultured Actinomycetota bacterium; assembly: GCA_963695045.1. Classification (GTDB taxonomy): domain Bacteria; phylum Actinomycetota; class Actinomycetes; order Mycobacteriales; family Nakamurellaceae; genus Nakamurella. The sequence continues at coordinate 247,112 of CAVOFW010000005.1, read as the reverse complement.
ATCGCCTGGGCAACGTTGGCCGCCGTGCTGGCCCGCACACCGGGGCGCTTGTTCAGGACCCGATCGACGGTCGCCTCGCTCAGCCCGGACTGGCGGGCGATCTCACGGATCGGGTAGGGGTGGGCCATGCCCGCAGTCTGATGGATTCATGATGGGTTGCGCAAACAGTCGGTTGCCCTGGCGGAGGGTTTCAGGTGGGAGGGACCCGACCACGGTCAGCACTAGCCAAGATTCAACAACTGCAGGCCTTGTTCCCCGGCCGTCGAAGCCCAGATATTGCCGGCGCCGTCTGCGGCCAACGCCACCACCGCGTCACTGCAATCAGTGGCGGGTGGCTCGCTGAATGACCGAGTTTCCGCGAACGGCGGAACGGCGACGAGGGCCGGGCATGGAATACGGGGCAGATTCCATTGCTGAGTTTCGCCGCCGCTGCCGACCACCATGACCGAATCTCCACCAGCAGTCAGCGCGGATTTTGCGGTGGAAAGGTAGGTGCCCCGGACACCCGTGGGTACTTCGACCTGCGGATCCCCCCAATGAGCTACGGTTCCATCCGGGGTAACAGCCATCACTGACCTGCCACCGATCAAGATATCGTCTCCCGCGCTCGCGAGCCATTCAGAGTTTGCGGCCAGTTGTTCACCGGTTGCCAAATCGGCACTGAGCAAGACGGAACTCGCCGAAAAACTCAAACGATCCGATCCAGGCGTCGGTCCGAGTATGAGCAGACTCGCCCCGAGGCGACCCCCACTGTCGAAGGCAAGCTCACCGGCCTCTGCGTTATCAGGAAGCGGTAGTTCAGTGAACTGACCCGTTTTCTCATCTAGAACGCGAATAGCGCGTTCATCGCGCACTGACACGGCCACTGTGGCGTCGGTGGCCGCTAGCGAGACGATCTGCGATGGAAGATCGGACTCAGGTGAAGAGCGAGCGACAGCGGGTTCCGGCAGGTCCCAACGTGACAGCATGTCGTCGGCCCGATTCAGGCTGACGATCTCTCGATCAATGCCGAAAACGACTTGGGTCGCGGAGACAGCTAAACCATAGTCGACGGTGAATGGCAACGGCCCGGCAACCGCGTCGATGGAGACAATACTTATGCCGTTATCCGGATTATAGTGGAACAAGGCCGAACCGCTTTGGCTCGTCGACCACCACCAGACGCCAGCGGAGTCTGGGTCGGCAACAAGCCGGGTCGGTTGGTTGTATCCGTCAGGCCAGCTGAGCGCCGACGACAATGTAGCGACTGAGCTCATGACCGAGACTTGCGAGTTGACCGGTGGGGCCGGCGTAGCGCAGGCGGCCAGCACTAGCAACGAGAGTGCACTGATGATGGTCGCAGATCTGCGTTGCATATCAGCCACCATTTAAAAAACCATCTCTTCCTTTTCAGGCACTGGAGTTTGCTGCCGACTTGACTTCGGCGTGGCCTTTCTACAATTTATTCTTGACTCTTGCTGTCACTAATTAACTATGGTAGTAGTGGCTCGCGTGCCGAGCAAGTCCTCGAGGGTGGCAGGCATGTTCAGCATCAGCCGCCCGGTTGATGCTGGCTGGGTCGATCCCGTCCGAGATGGACCGTCGTGTCGCTACCGCTGTGCAATCGTCCGGATCGCAGAGTGTTCACCGGAGCAACCAGGTGGCCGACCACGACGGCGGCCTGGCGAAACTCGTGGCCAGCGGGTGCGTCCATGAGGTGTTGTTGACAAATCCCAGGGCTGAACCAGGACGGTCGCGACCATCACGCCTCCCCGACCGTGACCAGGCTGCGGCCGTGTGTCCAGGTACGACCGGATCGCTCGGCACCAGCATGGGTGACGACCCACCTGCCGCGTGCGACGGACGTCAGCAGTCGAACACCGACCAACAGATCTCGTTCCGTATGCGCTGGTCATCGAGCACGAGCTCCCCGATTGACTCCGGCAGTTGGTCACGCTGCCACCGGCACTCGCGTCGCCCGGCGGCTTCGGCCGCTCCCTCCGGCGCGGCCGCACGTACGGCCTTGATCGCATAGGCAGCGGCGCCAAGATCGTGCGCCGCGACGTGCGCGACGGCCCCGGCCTGGCCGGCGGCGTAGGCGGCATGCCGCGGCGCCCCCCGCAGGTCCCTCGCCGCGCCCATGGCATGGCCGCCCGCCGCGCGCGCCTGCATCATGGTGACCTCGCCGCGCACCCAGGCCCGGGCATGCTCGATCGCCTGACGCGGTCGCGGATCCTGCGGCCGAGCCGACTCGAACAGGTCGAGAACGTGCTCGGCGCACGATGCCGCCCACAGGGCCAGGAGATGGTGATCGGAGTCGGTGAGCGTCCCGCCGCGGCGAATCGTCACCAAACGAGGGTCTCGGACCGTCGGGAGAATCATGACCGGACCTGTATCACGGCCGGGCGGTCGGCCGCGACCCGCACCTCAATTCAGGTCAGTCCCTCGCCGCCGAGCGTCGGCGCGTCGGTGAGAGCGGCGACTCGTCTCGCTTGGGCAATGGCGAACTCGAAGTCCTCTTCGGGGTCCTGCAGCAGTCGTTCGGTGGCGATGGCGTGCGTGCGGATGCCGGCGTCGCCGTGCGCCGCACCCTGTCTCAGCGGCGGGCCGGCGACGTCGCCGAGCGCGGCGATCGCCCGGCTGAGGCTGCGCTGCAGGTCGCGATCGCCGCGCCCCAACTGGGTGCACAGCTCCTCGGCAAGTTCGGCCCGCCGCCCGGCGGGGACGAGGCTGACGGCCGCGCGCCAAGCACTTCGGGCCACTTCGTCGTTCGGGTCGCGCAGGATGGCGGTGCTGATCGCGGACCATCCCCGGGGATCACCGATCTTCGACAGCGTGTGCAGGGCCTGACTTCGCGCCTGCGGCGCACCGACCCGCACCTCATCGAGCAGGCGCGGAACCGTCTTCGACGACGAATGCCTGGTGAGCGCCCAGGTGAGCATGTCTCGCACGAAGAAGTCCGGTTCGACCGCACAGCGTTCCACCAGGATCTCGACGAACCGCGGATCGGGGTTCGTCCCGGCGACCAGTGCGCCGTGCAGTCGCGCGGATGACGACTCGGCCTGCAGGGCTGCTCGCAGGCGCGCGTCCGAACCGGCGTGGTCCGTCGAGGCCATGCGCAAACCTAGCCCGTGTGATTCGCGGCTCCGTCGGGCACCAGACTGAACGCGCCCTCTTCTTCCTGCGCGTTGTGTAGCCGGAGCACGGCGTACAGCCCGTACAGCAGGCGGCGGAGCTCGATCACGTCCTCGGGTTCGGTGGGATCGGTGTCGAGCGCCTGCAGCAGCCGCCTCAGCCGGGAGACCTGGTGCTCGATCTCCGCGTGGGTGCGGCTCAGCGCGACGGTCGCCTCGATGCCGCCCAGGGCCCGGTCGACCAGCGGAACAAGCAATGCCTGATCGGCGCGCTCGTGTGGCAGCAACTCACCTTCCAGCCGTCCCAGCAAGGCCCGCACCGGTTCGAGGTCGCAGTCGTGGGAGGACAATTCGTCGGCCACCGAGCGGATCTGCTCGATCAGCGGCAGTGTCGCGTCGTGTTCGGCCCGCAGCCGGACCGCGGTGGCGATGTCGTCGGCGGGCATGGCGATGGTGTGCACCGCACCGGGCAGCACTGCCCGCAGCGCGATGCCGATCGCCAGCACGTCGATGATCTCCTGCACGACGGCGCCGACCGCGGGCGGCAGCAAGCCGACGGCGGCGACCACCATGGCCACCAGCGACAACCCCATGCCGACCAGGACAGCCTGCAGCGCAATCGTTTTCGACCGACGCGCGATCAGAATCGCGTCACCGAGGGCGTCGATCCGGTCAACGGTGAGCACCACGTCAGCGGCCTGTGAGGACGCCGTCGCGCCGCGCGCGGCGAGCGCCACCCCGACCCCGGCGGCGGCGAGGGCGGGGGCGTCGTTGACCCCGTCGCCGACCATGATCGTCGCGCCGTTCGCGGATTCCCGTTCGATCACGGCGAGCTTGTCCGCTGGGTCGCAGTCGGCGAGCACGGTGTCCACACCGACGATCCGCCCGATCGTGTCAGCGGTGTCGGCCCGGTCGCCGGTGACCAGCACGACGCGGGTGATGCCGGCAGTGCGCAGCGCCCGGACCATCCTGGGGGCGTCCGGCCGGATCGCGTCCTGCAGCAGAAATGCGCCGGCGGGTTGGCCGTCGACGGCGACGAAGACCGTGAGCGAGCCGTCCAGATCGGCGCGGCGTCGCACCTGACGGACCCACGGCGGCGCACTGTCACCAACGATCCAGGATGCCTTGCCGATTCTGACCCGGTGCTCGCCGACGGTTCCCTCCAGGCCGTAGCCGAGAACCTCCTGCACGTTCTCGGGCAGCTGCAGGGCCAGCCCACGCCTCGTGCCGCCGGTGACGATCGCGCTGGCCAACACGTGCGGAGACACCTGGTCCAGCGATGCGGCGAGTCGGAGCACCTCGTCGGCGTCGAGCCCGCCGGCGGTGATCACATCGGCGAGGACCGGCCGTCCCTGGGTCAGGGTGCCGGTCTTGTCGAACAGCATGACCTGCCCACCGGCCAGGGCCTCCAGCGCGCCGCCGCCCTTGATCACGACGCCGACGTGCGCGGCCCGGGAAAGCCCGGACATGATGGCGATCGGGGCGGCGAGGAGCAGCGGGCACGGAGTTGCGACGACCAGCACCGCCACGGCCAGCACCGGGTCACCGCCGACCGCCCAGGACACCCCGGCCAGGATGAGCGTCAACGGGACGAAGTAGATGGCGAATCGGTCGGCGGCGCGCACGAACGGCGCGGAAGACGCCTGGGCCTGCTGCACCAGCCGGACCACGCCGGCGTAGGTGGATTGCGCAGCGACCGCGGTCGCCAGCAGGTCGATCGGCCGACCCGCGTTGAGCACGCCGCTGCGCACATCGTCGCCGGTGATCCGCTCGACCGGCAGCGGCTCACCGGTGAGTGCCGACTCGTCCACCACGGCTGGCGACAGCAGTCGGCCGTCCACCGGGACAACCTCTCCGGTTCCGATCAGCAGCCGGTCACCGATCACGACGTCATCCACCGGGACCTCGACGATCCCGCCGTCGACCCGGCGGCGAGCCGTCTGCGGGGCGCGCTGGACCAGCAGGCTCAACTCCCGGCGTGCTCGTGCCCCGGCCCTGGCCTCCAACAACTGACCGCTGGCGAGCATCACGGTGATCATCGCCCCGGCGAACGGCTCGTTGACCACCAGTGCGCCGGCCAAGGCGAGGACGGCGATCACGTCGACACTCAACTGGCCGCGGCGGATCGCGGTGACGGTCCAGCCAACGGAGAACACCAGACCGAGCACCGTGCCGGCGATCCAGAGCGCTGCCGCCGTGCCGTATCCGGACGCCAACCATGCCACTGCGCCGGCGAGCAGCAGCGCCGTGGACACGACGAACAGCGCCCGCTCCTGGTGAGCCGTGAACCAGCTCACGACCGGCACCCGCGGGTTTGTCATGTCGCTCGGGTCCGGTGCGACTGGTCGCGGTAGTAGTCCCGCCAGATCAGCCGGTGGATCGGGATCCACCGCGGAATCGACCGCAGGCCGGGGATGAAGGGGAGCAGCAGCAGGACGAGCGACAGCGCACCCATGATGTAGAAGATGAGCGCGTCGGCGTTGCTGGTCAGGTAATCGTCGGGATTATCGGAGTTGAAAGCCGGGATCTGATACCAGAACGAGTACAGCCACAACCAGGCCTGGCCCGGATAGCTGCCGGTCTCATTCATCATCCCCCAGGTGTTGCCCTGCAGATGCGCCGCAGTTGCCGCGTCATCGAGGTAGGAGCCGTCACCGAGGAACAGCACCTGCTTGGTGAAATCGGTCTGGTAGAAGCCGCCCTGCGAGATCAGGATCCCGTCGAGCGCACCGGTGGTCGCCATGGCAGTCAGCCCCTGGGCGAGCACCGGAACGGGTCCGAAGTCGCCCGATGCCACCTGCGTCTGGTCGCCCCCGGCATCGGTCAGCGCCGTGTCGTAGTCGGTCGCCCAGCTGGTCTGCTGGTCGGCAGTGGCCGCGTCCCAGGAGGCCAGCGCGCCCGTGACGTCGGCCGACTGCGGCGCGCTCCGCAGCGGGGTCAGCACGAAGTCGTTCGTGGCGTCGACCGGGTGCGTCACGCCGAACCACTGTTGCGGGGCGATCGGTCCGATCGCGACGCCGTCGGCGGCGGTGTTGTACGGCGGCCCGTACCCGGCGGATTCGCTGGTTCCGGCCAGTTCCTGCACCGCGGTGGCGTAGAAGTTGTCCGGTGCGCTGCTCGCCCATCCCTGGAAGGTCAGCTGCGGCTCGTCGGGCGAGCTGAACAGTCCGGCGAGGAGGACCGTGAGAATGCTGACCACGACGACGGCGATGACGCCCTCTTTGACGATGTCATAGCGGCGCCACGGACCGGTCCACTCGCGGGCGGCGATATCGGTGGTGTGGCGGTTCGCCTTCAGATCGGTCATGGTCGGGCCTCCTCGGGACTTGTGTCGTGCGGGCGGGCCGCCGGGATGACGGGCGCCGGCAGGGCGTCCGCGGGATCGATGCGGTCGATCGCGTCGATGGGTGGGACGACACCGCGCCGGCGGACGAGCAGCACGTGCCAGACCACGATGACCCCGACGACCAGCGGCAGCAGGCAGGCGTGCAGCAGCAACATCTGCCCGAGGTTGGCCACGTTGAAGAAGGCACCGATGCCGACGGCGTTCAGGCCGTCCTTGGCCTCGAAGGAAATCCATTGGGAATCGAAGTTCGTCTGCACCAGATAGCCGGTGAAGGCCGTGCCGATCGAGGCGAGAAACGCCACCACGCCGGTGATCCAGGTCATCGCCCGCCGGCCGCGCCAGGCCGCCATCCAGAATTTGCCCCACAGGTGGATCACCATGAAGACGAAGAACAATTGCACGCTCCAGAAGTGCAGGCTGTTGGTGAAGTGACCGAGCGACGACGTGTGGTACCAGGCCGGACCGGCGAAGGCCAGTGCCAGGCCGCTGACGATGATCACCAGGAATGCTGCGAGGGTGAGCACCCCGAAGACGTAGATCCAGGACGCCACGTATGCCGGTTGCCGGTCCGGCAGGAGTTTGTCCGGCGGGAGCTTCGACATCCATGCGCGGCGCAGCCGGGACGTCCACATCGTCGACTCGGCAATGGTTCCGGTGTCCGCTGTGCCGGTTTCACCATCGATGTCGGGCACCGGCTTGGTGGCCGTCATGACCGATCCCGGTCCTTCGGGAAGGGCACCAGGATGGCCAGCAGGAAGATCACGATCATCACCAGGATCACCACGAGATTGGGGACGGAGATCGACAACCAACCCCAACTCAGATAGGTGGCAGGGTCACTGGCGCTAGCCAGCAAATATGTCTGGTCCATGACGACCTCCTTGCCGGCAACGGGCCCTGTGTCCGGCCGTTGAGGAGCACTATCCGCGCAGGGCCATGCACTGCGGTACGGGCCGAATGCTCTGCGCGGAAGGGACTTTGGTCCCGAATCTTAATTTCAAGAGAATTATTTCAGGGTGACCACTCTGAGCTGAATCGGTGGCGAGGCAGCCGCGATCCGCTCGAGCCCGGCGGTGCATCGAGACGCCGTCATCGGCCCGCATCCGCATGTCACGAGGTCGGGCGAGTGAACTACCCCCATTCGGGTTGCGATTCAGCATTCGGTTCACTCGAAAGATTGCGACGATAACGGTACGGAGCATGTTAGCTTCTTCGTACACCCATTTGACGCAGATTAACCCGTTCAGCCTCTAGTTGAGGGGAGCGAGTTACTCGGGGTGACGAAATTGCTCCACAGCTTCCTCCGCGCATCGCTCGGAGACCAACATCACGACCAGCCTCCTTCGGTGGTCCCCACAAGGAGAACACTCATGGACCTGCGCAAGACGTCACACATCGTGCGGTCGCTGGCAACCGTCATCGCCGGAGCAGTTGCCCTCGCGCTCGTGGCCGTCCCGGCCCAGGCGCAAGCTGCCGCCGCCCCACCGGCCAACGTGACGTCATCCGCACCGATCCAAATGCAGGCTGCGCAGGTCAGCGGAACCTACTGGACGGCGGCCAAGATGGCTGCGGCCAAATCCGCCGATGCACCGAACCCGACCGCGCTGAAGTCCAGCAAGGTCGCCACCGCCAGTGCAGCGGAACCGGCTCCCGTGACCAAGCCGGTCACGGTCAACCCGACCGCCGGAACCATCGCCGCCCCGGCCAGCACCGCGACGCTGACCACTGGCATCGTCGCCCGACCGTTCAACAACTTGCCGGACCGACTGAACGGCAAGGTCTTCTTCAGCGACGGCAGTAAGAACTTCGTCTGCTCCGGCACCGTCGTCAACAGCCTGAACAAGGACATGGTCGACACCGCCGGTCATTGCGTGAGCAATGGCGCAGGCCGGTTCTATACGAATTGGATCTTCGTCCCGGGTTACTCCTCCAGTGCGACCGGATGCACCACGACGGCCGGTTGCTTCCCGTACGGAAAGTGGACCGCCCGCCAGTTGATCACCAAAGCGGAATGGCACACCTTCGCCAACCTCAAGCAGGACCTGGGCTACGCCGTGCTGAACACGCTCGACGGGAAACACATCGCGAACGTGCTGGGCGGCCAAGGCACCCAGTTCAACCAGTCCCGCACCCAAACCTGGAACGACTTCGGTTACCCGCAGGCAGCGCCGTACAACGGGTTCGACCAGCAGTTGTGTGTTTCCGGCCGACTGGCCGACGACAATCCCTCAACCCGACCGGGCCCGCTCACGGTCCGCATCTCCTGCAACATGACCGCCGGATCCAGCGGCGGAGGTTGGCTGATCAACCTCCCACGCACCGGACTGGGATTCGTCAACAGCCACAACAGCTACAAATACGCCGGCACTTCGCTGGCCACTACGAGCGTCATGTACGGCCCGTACTACGGAAGCGAAGCGCTCTCCCTGTTCAACGCGGCGCAGGTGCTGTAACAAATTCGTACGGAGTCGAGGAATCACCCACCCGCAGCCGCAGGTGGGTGATTCTGCCGTTGGTTCACTCTGCACAGCCCATTTGCCGGAAGCGCCTTAAATCACTGGCCGGTCACCCGGCGCAGGGGGATGATCCGCGGGGCCGGTCACCTGCCCGGCGTCCTGCCACGGACCGACCCCTGCCCGCCCGTCGCCCGACTCGAACTCGCCTGACCCGCCGGAGAGAATCCATCGTGACCGTCAACCAAGCCACATCTTCCGAGTCCGAGTCCGCGTTCGGTCCCGAGGTCCGGACAACGGCCGGGGTGCTGCGCGGCAGCCGGGAGGCTGGGCTGGCGGTCTTCCGCGGCGTCCCGTACGCCGAGCCGCCGACCGGTGCGCTGCGATTCGCCGCACCGCAGCCGGCGCGCGGCTGGACGGGGGTGCGGGCGGCCATCTCGTATGGCCCGCCGCCCCCGCAGCCCGGCTTTTTCGGGGACGAACTCGCGCGGGCGACGGGCAGCGACGACTGGCTCACCGCGAACGTCTGGTCACCAGACCCAGGTCCGGGGGCCGGGCTTCCCGTGCTGGTGTGGATCCCCGGCGGCGCCTATGTGATCGGCGCGTCCAGCCTTCCGGAGTTCGACGGCGGCCGGCTGGCCGCCGCCGGCGTCGTCGTGGTCACGCTCAACTACCGTTTGGGGATAGAGGGTTTCGCGCAGATCGACGGTGCCCCGGCCAACCGGGGCCTGCTGGACCAGGTCGCCGCGCTGCACTGGGTGCGCGAGAACATCCGGGCCTTCGGCGGCGATCCGGACCGGGTGACGGTCTTCGGCGAGTCGGCGGGTGGCGGATCGGTCGCCGCACTGTTGGCGATGCCGCGGGCGGCCGGGCTGTTCCGTCGAGCCGTCGCACAAAGCGTGCCGGGCCCGTTCTTCTCGTCGGAACTGGCCGCGGACATCACCACTGCCTGCGCCGCCGAACTGGGCGTGCGGCCCACGGCCGCGGGCCTGTCCGCCGTTGACCCCGGGCGGCTACCCGGCGCGGCCATGGCGGTCTCCGGGAAGATCGACAGCTGGCACGACCGCTGGGGCCCGATCACCCAGCGGCAGATGCCGTTCGCACCGGTCGTCGACGGCGACGTCCTGCCGGCCACCCCCTGGGAGGCGTTGGCCAACGGCGCCGCCCGGGACGTCGACCTGCTCGTCGGCCATACCCGCGACGAGCACCGGCTGTTCAGCCTGATCGACGGCGTGCTGGGCCAGGTGACCGAGGAGCAGGCCGAGACCGCCCTGCGCGTCCTGGCGCCCGGCCCGGACGGCGCCCGCCGCTACCGCGAAGCCTTCCCGGCGGCCGGCCCGGAGGAGCTGTACGAACTCGTCAACGCGGACTGGCTGTTCCGCATGCCGACGCTGCATCTCGCGCAGGCGCACGCCGACGCCGGTGGCCGGACCCACCTGTACGAGCTGACCTGGGCTGCCCCGGGGATGGGCGGCGGCCTCGGTGCGTGCCACGGCCTGGACGTGCCGCTGGTGTTCGGCAACCTGAGCGCCGGTCAGCCCGCCATGCTGATCGGCGAGCCGTCCGCGGAGGCGGAGGCGCTGTCCGGATGGATCCGCGCCGCGTGGACGGCGTTCGCCGCCGACGGCGACCCCGGCTGGCCCCCGTTCGACGCCGAGCGGCGGCTCGCCCAGCTTCTGGATACCCCACCGACCGTGGCCGCGTATCCGGAGGAGGCCTCCCGGCTGTTGTGGCAGCAGCACACGTTCTCGGCACTTCCGCTGATGGACGCGTAGTGCCACCGATCCGGAAAGACGCATCCGGTCATCGACGTCCTGCGCAGCGGGTGTTCGTTTGAGGTTGCCGAACCCGTTGACGGACGGCGGCCGCGACGGACGAGTGTTCGCCGCAAGTTGATCGGCCGCCGAGGAGTGAGCGAGCTGACCTACACGTGACGAACAGGGCAGGCATACCGGGCCTGGTTGTGTCGTATCGGTAGACGGAGTTCTTTGCCTCGCTGCCGATGTACAGGTAACGGGCCCCGTCGTACAGCAGGTGCACCGGCTGGGGAACGTTCAAGGGCCCTGTAGTTGCGGGACGCCGTGCTGATCGAAGACCTGGACACCGCCGGGAGTGCTCGTCGATCCCGCGTCCGCGGCATACCAGTAGATGCCGTCCGTTGCGATCGCCCGCAGCGCGTGAGCCATCGGCGAATGCCCGCAGAACGTGCCCGACGGCCGTCGTCGGCCCTTGGTACACGGCTGACGCGCCGCTCGTCCGGCCGCTTTCGGATCCTGGTTGGACACGTAGACGTCGCCGTCGCGACCGTGCGGCGCAGAACGGGTGAGTCAAATGTGCGCCAGGGCCGGCCGCGAAGATGCCTGCATAGCCGTATGGCGTGGCGGCACCACCGCCGCTCGTGAAGCGGAAGATTGCGCTGCAGTCCTTGTAGGCGTTGACCACGAACATGTCACCCGAAGTCGGGTCAGCGAAGCAACCGCGCAGCTCCCAGAGAGCGGGCATGAACCCGTCCTGGTTCGGCCCGAGCAGGCGCGTCGTGGAGCCGGATGCCGACGGCACCGGATGTTATTGACCGCTGTCGAGCCTTTCGGACCGGAGCCCCCTCCATGGAACGAGATGGCGAGTTTGGTCGGCGGTGCAGAGCCGAACTCTCGGTCGTCGGCGGTTGTATGGTCCGGTTTCGGTGTCGAGCTCGCGGTGAAGGCTCCCGCAGGAGGGCGCTGTTGATCGTGCATGTCCGGAGTCCCTTTCGAAGGTGGAGAGGCGTCACATCAAGTGAGATACGGCGCGTCTGCCGCGCCGACCAGTCCGAGTTCGACAAACAGGGACACCAGGCCGTCCTGGTGCGGTCCCGGAGCGACGAGGTCGGCGACCTTCAGTACGCGAGGATCGCTGCCCTCGATCGCGACGGCCGTCCCGGCGAACTCGAGCATTTCGATGTCGTTGAGGCCGTCCCCGACCGCGACCACCTGCAAACGGTCGATCCCGAGGTGGTCGATGACCGTCTGGATGCCGAGGGCTTTGTGGATCCAGGCGAGGTAGAGCTCCCCGGCGGAATCGCCCATGTCGGGAATCGAGCTGGGCAGCACGCCGATCTCGGGTCCGAGCTGGTGAGCGATGGAGGCAACCGGTACCGGGGAGTCGAAGCAGGTGATCTTGGCGAAGGACGCGCCGGTGAGGTCGTCCGACATCCGCAACGCATCGAGGATGTCCCGCGGTCCCTCTCGATCCGGTTGGTCGGAGGAACGAAGCTGCCCACGGAGCAGTGCGGCCAGCCGGCGATCGACCCCAGGTGGGCCGTACACCGCCTCCGGCGCCTCCAGCAGGTACGCGACGTCGTGCTCGTCGAGAAGTGACGACGGCCAGCGCGGCCAGATCCGCCGGAAACCGGTGATCGGCCAACAGCCGCCCACCCACCTCGACGTACCCGCCCGCGGCCGCGACAAAACCGTCCAACCCGGCGAGCACCGACGGAAGGATCATCGAACGGGGCCGGCCGGTACACAGGAACACCCAGTGTCCGGCCGCGCGGGCCGCACGCACGGCCAGGATGTGGCCATCCGGTACGACTCCGTGATCCGCGTAGGTCCCGTCGAAATCGAGGAAGACGGCCCGTCGCGCGGTCGATCCCGCGTTCGATGGTGCTTGCACGCCTCGGGACGCTACCTCGCGGAAAGCGGCGCCGGCGGCGCGACCTCAGCGGGCGTCGCTGGTACGGGTGAGGCGAAAGACGCGGATGTCACGGTCGGTGCGCCGGACGTAGGTGGCCATCTGCGGGATGGTCGCCTGGATGGCCGGCCACAGACGCTGCTTCTCCTGTGCATCCAGGACGGTGGCGGTCGCGGTGAAAACGCCGTTCCGCACCCGCACCTCCGCCGTGCCGGCCGCCTCCAGGTTGTAACGCCACGCGGGGTGGGTCTTCGAGCCCATCGAACTGGCCACCACCAGGTAGTCGTCGCCGTCCCGGTGATGGGCCAGTTGCACGGTGCGGGGCCGGCCCGTCTTTCGTCCCGGGGTGGTCAAGGTGAGCATCGGCAGGGTCGGAATGACAGTCGACGTATAGCGACCGTTGGTGGCCTTGAAGATCACGGGGTCGACCTTCGATGCGACGTGCTTGACGACCCAGGTCCCTGCTGTGGTGGCCGAGAACCGGTTCACCAGTTGTCGGTACATTGCTGCGGCTCCCCACGTCGATCCGTCCGGCCGACGACGTCGGACGATGGTCGGTCAATACCGGGCTTTCGGACAATCACCGAGAGATTCTGCCATCGGACATGCCCCGGCGGAGGAAATTCGCGGCCCACCCCGGGTCGTCCGGAGCCGCCACGGCCTTCGACGGCGATGAGCTTCGCGGTGGTTCCCAGTCTAATTTCAGACCGATCAATCACAGCGAAGGAGAACGACATGCCAGCGACCTACACCTTTGACGTCTTTTCCAGTCTCGACGGCTACGGCGCCGCCAGCGCCAACTGGACCGGCTACTGGGGCAAGCAAGGCCCCGAGTTGCTCGACCACCGGTTTGACCTGTACGGCGGGGAGCAGCGGATGGTCTTCGGGGCCAACACGTATCGCGCATTCGCAGAGATGTTGGCCGCGAGCACCGAGGACTCCGACGTCCGCGACCCATGGGTGACCCGGATGTGGAACCTGCCGGCGACGGTCGTATCGACAACGCTGGTGGGACCCCTCGACTGGCCGAACGCGACCGTCGCGAGCGGTGACGCCGTCGATGTCGTCGCCCGGCTCAAGCAGGAGTCCGGGGTGCCGTTGCGGTCGCACGGCAGCCTTTCGATGAACCGGGCGCTGATGGCCGCCGGTCTCGTCGACCGCGTACAGGTGACGCTGTTTCCGGTCATCACCGGTCAGACCGGGCTGGACCCGATCTTCCAGGGTGCGGCCGACTTCGACCTGGAACTGATCGAGAACCGAACGCTCGACGGCAACATCCAGGAGCTCGTTTATCGACCCACCCTGCATTGATCGGGTCTACCGGCCAGGCAGTGATCACGATGGTCGGCAGATGAAGTTGGTGAAACCGCCGTGCCGCGCGGGGATGCTGTCGAGAGCCTCGTTGATCTTCTCGAGCGGGAAGATGTGGTGTTCGAGTACCGAGAGGTCCAGCGCACCCGATCCGGCCATCTCTGCCATGTCCTGTGCTTCGCTGGTGGAGAACCAGAGGCTGCCGACGAGGCTGATCTGCGCGCACATCATCGAGAACAGGTCCAGGGCAGGACGTTCCATCATTCCGCCGATGTCGACGACGATCCCCCCGCGGCGGAGGGTGGCGAGGGCATCGGTGAAGGATTCCGCGGGTGCGCCGGGTCCGACCGCGTCGATGACGATGTCCGCGCCTTCACCGTTGTTGTGTTCCCTGACCCATGCGGCGAGGTTGCCCTTGCCCGATGCGTGCACGTCGATGCGGTCGGGCGCCAGCGCCTTGACGTCGTCGAGGAGGGCGGCGTTACGGCCGGTGCCCAGGATGCGGCTCACGCCCAGTCCCAGCGCGATCAGGCAGGCACCGAGGCCGAGGGTTCCGGAGATGCCGTCGATCAGGACGGTGCGTCCAGGGCCGGCGCCGGCTTTGCGGAGTGCCGAGTACGCGGTGCCGAGGTAACCGAATCTGGCCCCCTGTTCGAAGGTGACGGTGTCCGGCAGCGTGACCAGATTCCGCTGCGGAGCGGTCAGGTACTCCGCGAGGCCGCCGTAGGGGTAGGCGTCGAACTGGCGTTGCCCGTCCGGACCGAAGGCGAAGTACCCCATGAACGTGTAGCTGTCGCAGTTTTGGTCCTCACCGCGCCGGCAGGCCCTGCATGATCCGCAGGACAACCCCGGGTTGACGTAGACCCGGTCACCGACCTTGACGTCGGTCACGTGGCTGCCCACGGCGCTGACCACGCCGGCGGCATCCAGACCGAAGATCGCCGGCAACTGGGGGAGCGGAAGGTAGGGGAACCATTCGGCATACGTGGCGAGCACGTTCTTCAGGTTGGGGACGACGTTGCAGGCCTTGACGTTGACGACGACGTCCGTCGGTCGTGGCTCCGGAACGGCAAGCTCCTCGAGCACCATCGGCTTGCCGATGTCGTGCAGGCGGGCTGCGAGCATGGTGTTCATCTGTTGGCTCCTAGGTGTGGTCCGATGAGTGCGTTGGGATGTCATGCCGGCGGGACCGGCAGCGGTGGTCACGCGTTGACGGTCTCCGGTCGCGCCGTCGCCGACAGTGCTTCGAGAACGTCGGCGCTGGTGGTGATCTCGGCGAGCAGGCCGAGGGACGCGATGGAGGCCTCATGGGTGGCCGGGTCCGCGGCGCTGCAGGCGTCGGCGACGACGATGGTGCGGTAGCCCAGGTCGGAGGCCTGCCGGGCGGTGCCTTCCACGGAGAAGTTGGTGGCGACTCCAGTGAACAGGACGGTATCGACGCCTCGGCTGCGCAGCAGGTGGTCCAATTGGCTGGCGGAGAACCCGCCGACCCGTTGGTGGGTGACGACCAGGTCGCGGTCCTGCGGGGTGAGCGCGTCGAGGATCTGCGCCTTGTCACTACCCTCCACCAGGCACCCGGACTGCTGCACGATCTGCAGGATGGGGGAATTGACGATCAGATCCGCGAGGCCTGGTTGCCACGCGACTCGGGTGTAGACGACGGTCGCACCTGCACGGCGGGCCGCGTCCAGCAGCGCGGAGTTCACGCCGACGACGTCGCGTTCGACGGCCTGGGCGGCGAAGAAGCCACCGAAGGCGCCGTCGGCGTTGACCACGTCTTTCTGCAGGTGCACCGCGATCACGGCGGTGCGGGCCGGGTCGAGTTCCATGTGGGGTCTCTCCTTTGAGTTTCTGGCGGGTGAGATGCGTTGCGGGGTAGAGGCTGTCTGGGCAAACATGGCCAGACGATCTAGGTGATCAGGCCCGGGCGAGGATGGATTTGCCGATGTTCTCGACGTCGCGTTCGGCGGTGAACGGGTTGGACAGGAACACGCCGACGGTGTCGACGCCGGATTCGGTCATCAGCGCGGCCTGCTCGCGGAGGTCTTCCGGGCTGCCGTACAGGCACCAGTAGTCGACGAGTTCCTTGGTGATCAACGGCCGGTGGGCGGGGTCGAGGCCGCGGAGATATTTCGACCAGGTCTCCAGGTAGTGCGGCTGGTCCGGTGCGGTCGGGTCGCCGAGGTATGCCTTCGCGGCCTGGGTGGAGGCCTGGACGATCGGTGCACCCAGTTCGTCGATGTGTTCGTTCATGAATCCGGCGTTCGTGATGCAGGAGGAGATCGGTCCGGAGCCGAAACCCTTGTCGATGCCGTCTTCCCAGGTTTCGCCGTTCTCCAGCTGGTAGAACCAGCTCAAGGAGACGAGCTTCACGGATCCCCTTTCCCGGCCGGCGGCTGCGACGGCGGTGTCCAGTTCGCGGCGGACCAACTTGATCATGTCCGGGTTGGGGCCGAGGCAGTAGATGACCGCGTCGGCGATGGCGGCGGCCGCCTTCAGGCCTTTGGGGCCGCCGGCGGCCATCCAGATGGGGACGTCGACGATGTCGTACCAGGTTCCGGTCTTGTCCAGGAATTCGATTTCGGTTTCCTCGCCGCGCCATTTATGGGTGACCCGCTCGCCGCGGAGCAGGCCGCGGGTGACGTTGACGGCGTCGACGAGTTCGGAGATGGTGGCGGGCCGGTTACCCATGGATCGGAGCGCGTTGTTCGCGGTGCCGATGCCGACGAACGTGCGGCCGGGGGCGAGCACGTTGAGGGTGGCCACCGAGTTCGCCGTGACCGGGGCGATTCTGGTCAGCGGGTTGGTGACATAGGTGCCCAATTTGATGGTCGACGTCTGCTGCGAGGCCAGCGCCATCTGCTGGTACGGGTCGGAGAACAGCAGCGGTCCCTCCCCGACACCGAAGTGGGTGACCCCGAGGTCCTCGGCCTGCTTGATCAGGCCGACCTGGTCGATCTTGGCGCAGGTACCGACACAGAAATCCATGGTGCTCTCCTTCGAGACGACCGATTGACGATGCGGCTGGCGCGGTTCGTTGGCAGACGGCGAAACCATGGCGGGATCCGCGGCTCTGACTGGCATGCTAGCGTGATAGAAGGACAGTAGGAGAGGAACGGCCGTTTGGCAATACCCCGGTCAGAACTTCTCGGACTGGTGGCGGATCCGACCGTCGGGTGCCGCGTTGGGGCAGGGGAGCGAGTGGGATGAAGGATCCATTGCGGTTGGCTGGATACTCTTCGGTCATGACCACATCAGGCCGGCGGGCGACGGGCGGCCGCACCCGGGTGGGCGCGCGACCGGTCGCCGCGGCATCAGGAAAACGCCTGGCTCCGGTGGTGTACGAGATGCTCAAGGAACGCCTGCTGGAGGGCACCTACCAGGCCGGAGAGCGACTCTCGGTGGAGACATTGAAAACCGAGTTCGAGGTGTCCAAGCAGCCGGTGATGGAGGCGCTGCACCGACTAGCGGCCGATGGGCTGGTGGAGATCGTCCCGCAGGTCGGCTGCCGGGTGGTCCGCTATCAACCGCAGGAAGTCACGGACTTCTATGCGATCTTCGGTGCTATGGAGGGCGCCGTTGCCGGGGTGGCCGCTCTGCGACGCACTGAGGATCAATTGGCCGACCTGGAACAGGTCAATCGGGAGATCGGCGATCTCGCGAACAACCCGGACCCGGCGGCCCGCTCACACGGCTACCGAATCCTCAACCGGGAGTTCCACGCCACCGTGCACACCATGGCGCACTCCGACATCATCGCCGACATCAGCCAACGGATGTGGGACCTGTCCGATCTGCTGATCAACACCTCGGGTGTCCCTCGGCCGCTGGCCACCGTCACCGGCGAACGCCACGACGATCACGACCGGATCATCGACGCCCTTCGCGCGGGCGACCCGGACGCGGCTCGGGTCGAGATGGAAGAACACATCATCAGCACCGTCGAGATCATCCACGCCGAGTCCAAGGCGATCTCCTAGCTCCGGCTGCCTGACCGTCCCCCTTCGCGAAATTCACCTCCGCTCACTCTTGCGCGGCCGGTGCTCATCCCCTAATCTCTAACTAGCATGCTAGCAGGACAGTTACTCGCTGAACCGGCATTCCTACCTTCAGACGATCCGTCGACCCCCTTCCGCCCATATCTCTGGGTGGCTGCGCTGGCCGGATTCGCACGCCCGACCCGCCCCCACCCCACGAACCCCAGGAGTTCATGTGTCAACGACGACGGTTGCCCCACGCACCAAACCGCTGAAGGTCGCCATGGCCAGCTTCATCGGCACCGGCATCGAGTACTACGACTTCTTCATCTACGGCACCGCCGCCGCGCTGGTGTTCCCGAAGTTGTTCTTCCCCGAGCAGAGCCCTTTGATGGCAACGCTGCTGTCCTTCGCGACGTTCGGCGTCGGGTTCTTCGCCCGCCCCGTCGGCGGCGTCGTGTTCGGCCACTTCGGGGACAAGATCGGCCGCAAGAAGATGCTGGTCATCTCCCTGGTCGGGCATGGGATCGGCGACCTGCCTGATCGGGCTGCTGCCCACCTACGCCACGATCGGGATCCTGGCGCCGATCCTGCTGACCCTGCTCCGGATGCTTCAGGGATTCTGCGTCGGCGGCGAGTGGGGCGGCGCCACACTGATGGCCGTCGAGCACGCACCGGTCGGCAAGCGCGGCCTGTACGGGGCGTTCCCGCAGATGGGCGCCCCCGCCGGCACCGCACTGGCCACCCTGGCGTTCCTCGCCGTCGCGCAGCTCCCGGACGAGCAGTTCCTGTCCTGGGGCTGGCGGATCCCGTTCCTGCTCAGCGCCGCCCTCGTCGCTGTCGGCCTGTTCATCCGGTTGACCATCGGGGAGAGCCCGGAATTCGTCGCCGTCCGCGAGCACAAGGACGAGGTCAAGCTGCCGATCAAGGTCGCCTTTCAGAAGTACTGGAAGGAGATCCTGCTGGTCGCCGGCATCTACCTGAGCCAGGGCATCTTCGCCTACGTCTGCATCTCCTACTTCGTCTCCTACGGCACCGCCGTCATCCACCTGAACCGCACCGCCGCGCTGCTCGGCGTGTTCGCCGCCGGCATCGTCGCGGTCGTGCTGTACGGGGTGTTCGGGTCGCTGTCCGACCGGATCGGCCGCAAGACCACCTACATGATCGGCGCCGTCGCCATGGCCGTCTCGGTGATCCCGGCGATCGCGCTGATCAACACCGGCAACCCGTGGCTGTTCGCCGTCGCCCTGGTGCTGGTCTTCGGTGTCGCCATGGCCCCGGCCGGCGGCGCCACCGGTTCGCTGTTCGCCCTGATGTTCGGCGCCGAGGTCCGCTACACCGGTGTCTCCGTCGGCTACACCCTCTCGCAGATCTGCGGTTCCGCGTTCGCCCCGCTGATCGCCGTCGCCCTGTACGGCGCAACCGGTTCCACCAACGGCCTGGTGATCTACCTGCTGGTCGCCTCGGTGATCTCCATCGTCTCGCTGCTGCTGCTGCCCGGTCCGTGGGGCCGGAAGGAAGCCGCAAAGCAGCTCGAATACGCGCAGGAGAAGGCCGCCACCAGCACCGAGATTTCAGCCCACCACTGACTTTCCGGCATCCCGCTCTGAATCATCCAGCCCATGCGCTACTTCCGAAACCGACAGCCATAAAAAGGCAAGAAGGAATCATGAACACATCAAGCGAATTCGACACCGACGTCGTTGTCGTGGGATCCGGTCCCATGGGCGGCACCACCGCGCTGGCGCTGGCCACCTACGGGGTGCGGGTGCACGTGGTGTCCAAGTGGAACTGGGTGGCGAACACCCCCCGGGCGCACATCATCAACCAACGGGCCGTCGAGGTGCTCCGCGACCTCGGCGTCGAGGAGGCCACCAAACTGGAGGCCACCCCGTGGGAGCAGATGGGGGACACCCTGTTCACCACCAGCCTCGGCGGCCCCGAGGTCGCCCGGCTGCAGACCTGGGGCACCGGCGACGACCGGCGCGGTGACTACCTGCAGGGCAGCCCCTGCACCATGCTCGACGTGCCGCAACCGCTGATGGAGCCGGTGCTGATCACCAACGCCGCCAAGCGCGGCGCGAAGGTGTCCTTCAACACCGAGTACCTCAGCCACACCCAGGACGCCGACGGGGTCACCGTCACCCTGCACAACCGGATCTCGGACACCGTCTTCACCCAACGGGCCCGGTTCCTGGTCGGCGCCGACGGCGCCCGCTCCAAGATCGCCGAGGACATCGGCCTGGAGATCTCCGGCGAACTGGCCCGGGCCGGCACCGTGTACGCCCGGTTCGACGCCGACCTGAGCGCAGTACGTCGCGCACCGGCCGAGCATCCTGCACTGGATCATGAACCCGGCCGCCGGTTTCGGGGAGATCGGCATGGGCCTGCTCCGCGCGGTCCGGCCGTGGGACCAGTGGATCGCCGGCTGGGGCTTCGACCTGAAGAACGGCGAACCCGACCTGGACCACGGCCGGGCGCTGGAGAAGATCCGGGCCCTGGTCGGCGACCCGAACCTGACCGTGGACATCGTGTCCGTCGCCCCCTGGTACGTGAACCAGGCCTACGCCCCGACCTACTCGGTCGGCCGGGTGCTCTGCGGCGGGGACGCCGTGCACCGGCACCCACCGAGCAGCGGCCTCGGGTCCAACACCTGCGTGCAGGACGGGTTCAACCTGGCCTGGAAACTCGCGTTCGTGATCAACGGCCACGCCGGCCAGGACCTGCTGGACTCGTACTCGCTGGAGCGGGCCCCGGTCGGGCAGCAGATCGTGCAGCGGGCCAACCAGTCCCGGGTGGACTACGCCCCGCTGCGGGCCGCGTTCGCCACCACCGACACCGACGGACCCGGTCGCCGCCGGTTTGGCGAAGATCAACGCCCCCACCGCCGAGGGCGCCAAGATCCGGGACGCCATCCAGGAGGCGTTGCAGCTCAAGAGCTACGAGTTCAACGCGCACGGCGTGGAGCTGAACCAGCGGTACGACTCGGCCGCCGTCATCCCCGACCCGACCGCCGGTGAAGAGCAGTGGGCCCGGGACGAGCAGCTGTACCTGCAGGCCACCACCCGGCCCGGCGCGAAACTCCCGCACGCCTGGCTGGTCGGCGCGGACGGCCGTCGGGTGTCCACCCTGGACGTCACCGGGCAGGGGAAGTTCACCCTGCTGACCGGGCTGTCCGGGCAGGCCTGGGTGCAGGCGGCGAAGGAACTCGACCTGCCGTTCCTGCGCACCGTCGTGATCGGTGAACCCGGGTCCGCCGACCCGTACTGCTACTGGCGGCGGATCAGCGAGATCGACGAGGCCGGCGTGCTGCTGGTCCGCCCGGACGGGTACGTCGCGTGGCGGGTCAGCACCGCCGTCTGGGACACCGAGCAGGCCACCGCGCTGCTCCGGGACGCCCTCGACAGCGTGCTGGCCACCCGCACCCAGCCCGAACCGGCACCCAACCAGATCCACGAACCCGCGCTGGTCTGACCCCGCTCATTCGCCCATCACCAAACGACAAAAGGATTCACTCCCATGACGGAAACCCGCCCCTACACCAGTGTCTGGTCCGACCTGGCCCAGACCGAGTTCTCCCAGGGCTTCATCGACGCCGGCGGCTACCGCACCCGGTACCTGCACGCCGGCGACCCCAGCAAGCCCACGCTGATCCTGTTGCACGGCATCACCGGACACGCCGAGGCCTACGTCCGGAACCTGAAGTCCCACGCGGAGCACTTCTCGGTCTGGGCGATCGACTTCATCGGCCACGGCTACAGCTCCAAACCCAACCACCCGCTCGAGGTCAAGCACTACGTCGACCAGGTCCTCAAGTTCATGGACGCCATCGGCGTGCGAGCACGCCTACTTCTCCGGGGAATCCCTGGGCGGGTGGACCGCCGCCCGGCTGGCGATCGACCACCCGGAGAAGGTCGACCGGGTGGTGCTGAACACCATGGGCGGCACCATGGCCAACCCGAAGGTGATGGAACGGCTCTACACCCTGTCCATGGAGGCGGCGAAAGACCCGTCCTGGGAACGGGTCCGGGCCCGCCTGGAATGGTTGATGGCCGACCCGACGATGGTCACCGACGACCTGATCAAGACCCGGCAGGCGATCTTCCAGCAGCCCGACTGGCTGCAGGCGTGCGAGGCGAACATGGCGCTTGCAGAACCCGGAGATCCGGAAACGGAACATGATCACCGACGACGACCTGCGGTCGATGACGGTGCCGGCGTTGGTGCTGTGGACGACGAAGGACCCGTCCGGCCCGGTCGACGAGGGCCGGCGGATCGCCGAGCTGATCCCCGGCGGGCAGCCTCGCGGTGATGGAGGAGTGCGGTCACTGGCCGCAGTACGAGGACACCGAAACCTTCAACAAGATCCACCTCGACTTCCTCCTCAACCGCTAACCAGCGAGGCTCAGCCCACCAATCACGTTCAAGGGAGAAGACAGTGCCCCACGCTCTTGTGGCCATGTCGCACAGCCCGCTGCTGCACCACGTGCAACCCAGCCCCGAGGTCAAGGCCGAGGTCGACGCCGGGTTCGAAGCCACCCGGGCCTTCGTCAAGGATTTCGATCCGGACCTGATCATCAACTTCGCGCCCGACCACTACAACGGGTTCTTCTACAACCTGATGCCCCCGTTCTGCATCGGCTACGAGGCCGTCGCGATCGGCGACTACGACAGCCAGGCCGGGCCGCTGGACGTGCCCTACGACCTGGCCCAGTCGATGGCCCGGTCCGTCATCGAAAGCGGGGTGGACACGGCGATCTCGCTGCGGATGGAAATCGACCACGGCGCCGTCCAGCCCATGGAGATCATCTACGGCGACATCACCGCCAAACCCGTCATCCCGGTGTTCATCAACTCGGTGGCCCCGCCGTTCACCCCGATCGCCCGGATCCGCGCCCTCGGGCAGGCGATCGGCACCTGGGCCGCCGGACCTGGACAAGAAGGTGCTGTTCATCTCCTCCGGTGGACTGTCCCACGACCCGCCCGTGCCGCGCCTCGCCGAAGCGACCGCCGCGCAGCGGGACATGCTCACCGGCGGCGGCCGGAACCCCACCCCGGAGGCCCGCGCGGCCCGGCAACAGCGGGTCATCGACACCGCCCACGCCTTCGTCAAGGGCGAGGCCGACATCATGGACATCGCCCCCGAATGGGACCGGGAACTGATGGAAATCCTTGCCTCCGGCGATCTCTCACCCCTGGACGGGTGGGACCCGGACTGGATGGAGCAGGTCGCCGGGCACTCCGCTCACGAGGTCCGCACCTGGATCGCCGGGTACGCCGCCCTCGGCGCCATCGGCGACTACACCGTGCAGTTCAGCTACTACCGGCCCATCAAGGAATACATCGCCGGATTCGGCATCACCACCGTCACGCTCGACAACGCCTGAGCCGGGTCGGTGGTTCCACGTTGCGGATAAGGACGTGGAGGGGACCCTAGCCGGCGCTCGGCGGACCGGTGAGGACCGTGGGCACGTATTCGAGGAGTTGCAGCCGGCCGTCGAACGTGCGGCTGGCCACCATCTCGAGGCGAACGTCGGGATACCCGTCGTAGATCCGTTCTCGCCCGGTGCTGCCGGTCATGACCGGGAAGACCACCACCCGGAAGCGATCGACGAGACCCGCCGCGAGCAACGACCGGCACAGGGTGAGGCTGCCGATCGTCCGCATCGGACTGGTGTCATTCTCCTTCATCGTTCGCACGGCCTGCACGGCGTCCCCGTCGAGCAAGCGAGTATTGGCCCAGGCCAACGGGTTTTCCAGGGTCGAGGAGAACACCACCTTGGACGCCTTGGTCAGCTCCGCGAAACTGGGGTCCTCGGAGCTGGTCGCGAAGTCCGACATCAATCGGTACGTGGTTGCTCCCATCAGGATGGTGTGATCGCGGTCCGGCGATTCGTCGAGCCACGCCAGGTACTCGGGTCCCTCGAGACCCCAGTAGCCGGGCCAGCCCACCGCCGAGGCGTAGCCGTCGAGCGAGGTGATGAAGTCCACCAACAGTTCTGCCATCGGATTTCCCTTTCTCGTCTTTCCTTGCTGGTTTACCGCAGCACCCGAAACGTCAAGATGCGTCGCGGCAGGGGTCACTCGTACGTGGGTGCGTTCGAGGATGATCGCCGAGTCGAGCCCGTCGAACAGGGCCGTGCCGCCACCCAGCAGGACCGGGTTCACGTGCACCCGGATCTCGTCGACCTCCTTGGCCTGCTCCATTGAGTGTCTCCTCCCTGTGCGGCCGGGCCGGGGAACCAACCAGGTTCCGCTCATTCAGACGACACCGAGCTGCACTTCTCATCGGTCAGCACCAGATCCGGACCCGCCACCCTCCTTGCCTGGACATGCCAGCGGCGTCACCATCTGCGTGGCCGCCGTGTCATAGCCAGCGTCGGACCCGTCGCCGATATTCGTCGTACTCGGCGCCGAATTTGATGCTGAGATACCGCTCCTCGGGGCCGATCGCGCCCCAGTACAGCAATGCCATGCCGATGGGGACTCCGATCAGTGCCCATGCCGAAGGCCAGAGCAATGCGAGGGCAACGTCGAGCACGATCAGCCCGAGGTAGAGGGGATTGCGGCTGAGGCGGAACGGTCCACGTTCGAGCACGACGCGCGTGGCGCCGCCGGGCAGCACAGCAGTGCGGTTGGCCGCCATCACGGTGAGCGTCCAGCCGTTCCAGATGCCGAACACGACGAGGAGGACCGCGCCGACGATCCGTGCGCCGTCGGGAGGCAGCGTGAACGGATCACCAGCGGTGGCGGTCAATGTCACTCCGATGAGCAGGGGGACACCGAGCGCGATGGGTGGCCATATCCGATAGGCGGGTGCGTCCGTCACGCCACCATCTTGGCCGTACGCGCCCCGGTTGACACTCTGGATTTCGAACGCGCTGCGGACTATTCGAGGTCGAGTTGGCGGAGGTTGGTCTTCGCGAGTTCGACCAGTTCGTTGCCTTGCCCGGTGAGGATGGTTCGGGTCGCGAAGAGGGTGAAACCCTTGATCTGGCCGAGGGTCAGTTTGGGTGGAAGAGAAAGCTCCTGGCGGTTGGTGATCACGTCGACCAGGGCCGGTCCGTCGTAGGCGAAGGCGGCCGCAAGAGCGCCTTCGAGCTCGTCGGCCTTCTCGACTCGCGCGCTGAACAACCCGGTCGCGCGGGCGATCCCGGCGAAGTCGGGGTTGTCCAGGTCGGTGGCGAAGGTGACGATGCCGGCCGCTTTCATTTCCAACTCGACGAACGAGAGTGCGCCATTGTTGAAGACGACAACCTTGACCGGGAGATGTCGCTGGCGCAGGGTGAGCAGCTCGCCCAGCAGCATCGCCAGCCCGCCGTCGCCGGACAGGCTGATCACCTGACGGCCGGGATGGCTCGCCTGCGCCCCGATGGCGTGCGGCAAGGCATTGGCCATGCTGCCGTGGTTGAACGATCCGACCAGCCGCCGTGACCCGTTCATTTTCAGGTAGCGAGCCGCCCAGATGCATGGCGTCCCGACGTCGGCGGTGAAAATGGCGTCCGGGGCGGCGAGCCGGTCGATCGTTGCGGCGATGTACTGCGGATGCAGCGGCGACTCGCGGCGTCCCTGATCGGCGAGCGCGTCGAGGCGGGCGCGAGCGCGTCGCTGATGCGCGAGCATCCGGTCCAAGTGTTGGGTCGTGGTCTTTGGCTCGATGAGCGGCAGCAGCGCGTCGATGGTGTCCGCGACGGTGCCGACCAGTGCCACGTCGACCGGTACCCGGCGGCCGATGTGTTCGCCTCTGAGGTCGACCTGCACCACCGGGACCCCGTCCGGGTAGAACGGTCGGTACGGGAAGTCGGTGCCGAGCATCAGCAGTGCGTCGCAGTGTTCCAGCGCGCGGTAGCCGGAGCTCCACCCGATCAGGCCGGTCATCCCGACGTCGTAGGGATTGTCGTACTCGACGAACTCCTTACCGCGCAACGCATGCACGACCGGCGCCTGGAGTGCCCCGGCGATCGCGATCAGCTGATCGTGGGCGCCGGCGCATCCGGCGCCGGCGAGGATCGTCACTGCGGAGGCGGTGTTCAGGACCGTCGCCGCCGCGGCAAGTGACTGGTCGTCGGGCCGGACGATCGACCTGGCGGCACGGATCTCGGCGGGTCGTGAACCCGTCGGCGCCTGGGCCAGGAAGACCTCGCCGGGAACGACGACCACCGCGACGCCGCGTTGCTGCAGCGCGTTGCGCATCGCGATTTCCAGGACGCGCGGAAGCTGCTCCGCAATGCTGACCAGTTCGCAGTAGACACTGCATTCGCGGAACAGGGCCTCGGGATGGGTTTCCTGGAAGTAGCCGCCGCCGATCTCGGCCCGGGGAATGTGAGCCGCGATCGCCAGCACCGGCACGCCGCTGCGATTGGCGTCGTAGAGGCCGTTGATCAGGTGGAGATTGCCCGGCCCGCAACTGCCGGCGCACACCGCCAGTTCGCCGGTCACCGCGGCCTCGCCCGCGGCGGCGAAGGCTGCGGCTTCCTCGTGACGAACGTGTTCCCAGACGACATCATCGTCGCGGCGCAGGGCGTCGGTGAAACCGTTGAGCGAGTCGCCGGGCACACCGTAAACCCGTTGCACCCCGGACATCTTCAGCGTGGCAACCACGACATCTGCAACGGTCTGGGCCATTGGGCGCTCCTTCGCGTGGTCAGCCGGTGATCGCGGCGCCGGCGACCAGTCGTGGATGACCGCGGGGCCGCGGCGTCCCAGGTCGGCGAGTCGGTTTCACATGGCTTGCAAGTGGTCGGGGGAGTGTCTCACCCAGCCTGCCACAGCCCACCAATCACCGGGCGCCGGTCCGCCTGGCAGTTGCGGTGAGGGTGGTGTACGCCATCATGAAGTGCCCTCCGATCGAGTCGATGGCGCCCCCGACCACGTCCAGGATCTCGCCGATCTGGTCGGCGTGCAGCGACGTGAGGCCACCGGTGGTGGGCAGCAGTTCCAGCCATTGGTCCCGGGTGTAGGCCTGGGCCCAGTCGAATCGCCACTGCTCGGGCTCATCGAAACGTCCGGATTCCCGGATCTGGTTGGCGACCTGCGCGTAACCCGCCTGATAGACCTCAAGCGGTCGACGGGCGGGTTGACTACTCAGTGGTGAGTCGGGCGCCACCCGCCGGTACGCGGCGGCGAACGGCTCGGCCACCTCCGTGGGCGGTTCGAACACATGCCCGAAGATCGCCAGTCGCCCGTTCCGACGGAGCACTTGGGCTGCTTTCGCCGGTCCGGCCGCCGGGTCCACCCAGTGCCAGGACTGGGCCGCGATCACCGCGTCGAACGTCCGTCCGGCCGGCTGCCAGGACTCGAACGTCGACACCTCGACCGGCAGTCCGCGGGACCGCGCGAAATCGGCCATCCGCGCGTCCGGCTCAACGCCGAGCACCGTGCAGCCAGCAGCCTCGAACTGGCGGGCCGCAATGCCGGTACCGCAGCCCACGTCCAGCACATCGAAACCGGGACTGCCGGCGACGATTTGGGCTATCAGGGCATGGGGGTAGGCGGGCCGGGCCCGGTCGTAGCGTTGCGCGTCCACGCCGAACGACTCCGCCATTCCGCGGGCTTGGTGCAGGCCTGCCGGGGATGATTGCGGCTGTCCTGCCGGTAAGATGGGCATATGCCCACCATAGTGGGCGTATGCCCACTCAGCACAGAAACGTCAGCGAGCGAAAGGACCTTCAGTGCCGATCGGGGTTCACCTGGTGGACGCACGACAGCAGTTGTTCGCCGCCGCCGAACGCGTGCTGCTGCGGGACGGGCCCGGCGGGTTGACCAGCCGCGCCGTGACCGACGAGGCCGGCTGCGCCAAAGGCGTGTTGCACCGCCATTTCGCAGATTTCGACACGTTTCTCGTCGACCTCGTCCTGGACCGGGCTGCTGCGCTTCAGATGCAGACGGCCGTGCTGCGCGAATCCGCCGGTACCGGTACGGTCGCCGACAACCTCACCACCGCGCTGACCACCCTGTTCGGCCCTGTCCCGACGGCGATCATCCCGCTGATCATCTCGCGTGACGAGTTGCGGGCCCGGCTTCGGCTCGCGACACCGGGCGGCGGCATCGCGATCCTCGCGCAGGCCAGCACCGCGATCGCCGCCTACCTCGCCGCCGAGCGCGATCTCGGCCGGATCTCCGGCGATGCGGACGTCGACTCGCTGACGCTGTCCCTCGTCGGCGGGGGGCACCTGCTCTTCGCCGACCTCGATAACGGACCACCGACCACGGCGGCGGTCGAGAAATTCGTTACTGCCGCGATCGCGGACGTCCTGCAACGACGACCCGCGTAGAGGTCGCGCATAGTGCTGGCGAACGACTGACCCGGCCATGTCCATCCACCCCTTTCAGATGGCTCGTCGGTCAGAGGCCGACCCCGGTCGCTACCAGGGTGCGGTCGTCGGTGAGGTCGTCCATGGCGAACCGGACACCTTCGCGTCCCACGCCGGAGCCCTTGGTCCCGCCTTACGGCATCTGGTCCGCGCGGTAGCTGGGGACGTCGCCGACAATGATGCCGCCGACGTCGAGTTCGCGATGTTCGGCACCCGCGACCCAGATGGGTTTGATCCGGCTTGGCACGGTGGTCATCTCATTTGGTTGGATGCCGGTCAGCCACGGACGAGAGCGGCCTTGTCCTGCAGGATCTCCAGGGCCTGGATCAGGTAGCGGCGGAATACGGCGTGGTTCTCGCTCATCGGGAAGTGCCCGATCGTCCTCATCTCGATGAACTCGCCGTCCTTGATCTGCATTGGCGGTTCGGGCGCTATCTTCCGGGGTGGTGAGGTAGTCGTACTCACCGGTCATCATCACCACCGGGACACTGATCGCCATCGATGTCGCCGAGCTTGCCGCGCAGGTCGTGGTCGACGGAGTAGAAGTACAGATCGCCCTTGAACGCCTCCGAACCCTGGGTGTAGTAGAACCAGGTCTTCCACCGGTCGGCCTCGGGCGACTGCGGGGCCATCAGGTCCCACACGCCCGCTGGCGCACACCTGCGCCGCGTTGGCGTGCGGGTGCTGCCACCAGTCGAGGTAGAACCCGGGCGAGTAGTCGGCACCCTCGACGGAGATGCACACCAGCGAACCGGTCGGGGCGGCGCAGCGCCAGCTGCAGTGCGACGTTGCCGCCGAACGACGAGCCCATGAAGATCGGGTTCTCCAGCTCGAGCGCGTCGCAGAACGCCACGATGAAGTTGGCGTAGTGGTCGGCGGACAGCTGGTACTCCTCGCGTCCACCACTGGGTGTTCTCCGGTGGATCGGACTTGCCGTGCCGGGGCAGGTCGTAGGCGATGACCCGGTAGTTCGAGGTGATCTCCTCGTCCTCGAGCAGGCCGCGCCACTGGTGGTTGTGGCAGCCGGCGGTGTGCTGGCAGACCAGCGGCTGGCCCTGGTCCGTTCTCCAGGTAGAAGACCTTGTATTCGCAGGCCGTCGACGTCGACTGTCGACGTAGTGCCCGGTGACGGGGGAGATCTTGCTCTGGTTGCTCATGGTGAGTGTTGCCTTCGTCTCAGACGGGGGCGCCGACGGTGCGCAGCAGCTCGATCTGCCGCGTGATGCAACGCAGGTTCTGCATGAGCACGAGAATGTCGCCCTCGAGCTTCATGTCGCGCTGGAAGCTGGCCGCCCAGATACCGTGGTACATGGGTGCCGGCACCTTCTCGCCGAATCCGCGCCACGTCTCGCACGCTGGCCCGGATCGCGAACTGGTACGGGCACGTCCAGCGGACCGGGATCCACCGTCACCCTGGTGACCCGTCCGGACTCGACCTCGATGACGTAGCTGCGTTCGGTGCTGTCCAGCAGGTAGGAGCAGGTGAAATACCTGCCGTGGGCCTGGATCTCGGCGTCGCCATTGCTGGCCTCGGTGAACGCCGCGGCCCAGGCTTCACCCGCCGGGGCGATTGTGG
Source organism: uncultured Actinomycetota bacterium (assembly GCA_963695045.1). GTDB lineage: Bacteria > Actinomycetota > Actinomycetes > Mycobacteriales > Nakamurellaceae > Nakamurella. The sequence goes on along the minus strand of CAVOFW010000005.1, from coordinate 217,354 downwards.
CTGCACTCATGGTGGTTCCTCTCTGAAGGGAACAGGGACGTGCCCGGGGGCTCTCGGGTGGAGCGGGCCGGACAGGTCTCATCAGACAGCGGTGGCCCGATCGAGGTCCAATACCGAGTCGCCATTGATCGATAGTCGAGGGCTATCGGTGAGCTCTGGTGCAGCCGGTGACCGCGGTCTACGCGTCGGGAGATGCCCGAGACCCCGGAGTTGCGAGTCCTGCGCTACTTCGTGGCGGTCGCCGAGGAGCTGCACTTCGGTCGGGCGGCCGACCGTCTGCACGTCTCGCAGCCGTCGCTGAGCGTGCAGATCCGCAAGCTGGAGCACTCACTGGGTGCGCGGCTGTTCGATCGCACCAGCCGGCAGGTCGAACTGACCGACGTGCGGGGCCGTGCTGCTGGAGGAATCGCGCCGGCTGCTCGTCGGCGCGGACCGGCTGGTGGCAGCAACCCGGGAGGCGTCGCGCGGCGTGCACGGAACGCTGGTGGTCGGGTTTCAGGGCAACGCGGCCGCCGAGCTGACCCCGAGGATCCTGACGGCCTTCCAGACCAGGCACCCCCGGGTCCAGGTCGAGATGCGATCCCACAACTTCGCCGATCCTTGCTTCGGGCTGTCCAACGGCAGCGTGGACGTGGCGTTCGTCAGGCCGCCGCTGCTCATGCAGGACTGGTTGAGCGTCGAGACGCTGTTCGTCGAACCACGTGTGTTGGTGACCTCCAGCAGCTCACCGCTGGCCGTCCGCGAGCAGGTCGCGGTCGAAGACGTCCTCGACGAGGCCTTCGTGGCCCGCCGCGCCCCGGATTACTGGCGAGATTTCTGGCTCGCGGTCGTCCAGCCGAGGCTCACACGCCCCGAAGCTGGGAGCCGAGGTGGCCGGAGTCGACGAGTGCTTCGAGGCGATCCTGGCCGGACGTGGGGTGGCGTTCACCCAGGCCTCGACCCAGCGCTACTTCGACCGGCCGGGACTGGCCTTCATCCCGGTCACCGGCCTCCCGCCCTCGACGCTCGCCATTGCCTGGCGCAACGACATGGACGCGCAGCCGGTCAAGGACTTCGTCGAGACCGCACGAATGCTCGCTGCCCTCGACCTCGTCCCGCAGGCCTACGCACCCGACGATGCCGCCTTGCCGACCTTGGCCACCGTCAACTCCTGACACCGGGCAGCGGTATGCACAACGGTGCGCTCCGCCTACCCGTTCGAGATCCGGACGACGCGGCTGCCGATGTAGGGCGACCCGCGGTCGAAGACCGTGGCCAGTGCCTCGGGTGCCTTTTCCAGGCCCTCGAATTCGCTGACCACCACCCGTAACCGCTTCGCGCGCAACAATTCCCCGATCTGCTCGCGGATCGGCAGCAGCCGCTCCGGATAGAAATCGCTGACGATGAATCCCCGCAGGGTGATCCGTTTGAACACCGCGTCCCGGAGATCGGCGCGCGCGTCGGGGTCATCCGGGCTGGCGTAGCTACTCACCGACCCGCACAGCACGACGCGGCCGTAGTTGTTGAGCACGGACAGCGCGAGGGTGAGCTGACGGCCGCCGACATTGTCGTAGAACACGTCGATGCCGTCACCCGCCGCCTGGGCGAGGCGCTCGGGGAACGCTGGATCGCGGTAGTCGACCGCGACGTCTGCGCCCAGCACCCGGACGGCATGGTCGGTGCGATCCCCGCCACCCGCGATGGCAACCACCCGCGCACCGGCGGCCTTCGCCAGCTGGACGGCCACGCCGCCCACCGCACCGGTCGCGGCGCTGATCAGCACGCTGGTGCCCGCCTGCACCTGGCCGATGTCGTGGATGCCGACATAGGCAGTGACTCCGGTCGTGCCCAGCACGCTGAGCCACTCGACCGGCCCGCCGAGCGATGGGTCGGCGATCTCGGTCGGGTCGATCCTGGTGGTCGCGTAGGACTGCCAGCCGGTGTAGGTGGCGACCTGGGTGCCCACCGGCACGCCCGGGTCCTCGGACCGCACGACCACCCCGACGCTGTTGGCTGGGACGGGTTCGCCGAGGGCGATCGGGGTGACTTCGGAGGAGCCCCTGAGCATCCGCAGTTGGTACGGATCAACTCTCGTGACGAGGTTGCGCACGACTACCTCGCCGGCGTCAGGAGCGCGCAGCGGCCGCCGCTCGGGGACCAGGTCGCCGGGACGCAAGGTGGGTCCCGGCCGGCGGTTCAGCACGATGACGTCGGCGTGGCTCGGCATGGACATGTTCAACGCCTCTTCGACCGGAACCGCTGGATCACTGGTGGTCTCAGTATTCTCCGGTCAGCGCGCGGTGACATTCTCAGTACGGGGCGACGCCGGACCGGTCGATGAACGTGCCGGTCGGTCCGGTGCCGCCGCGGGTGGCCAGTTCGACGATGGCGTCCGTCCCCTCCGTCACCGTCTGCGGGCCGCTGTGTCAGTTGAAGTCGGTGGCGGTGTAGCCCGGGTCGGCGGCGTTGATGCGCATCTGCGGCAGTGCCCGGGCGTACTGCACCGTCAGCATCGTGACGGCCGACTTCGACGACGTGTAGAGCGGCGCGTTGACCTTGGACTCGATCCGCTGCGCATCGTGCACGCGAGCGAAGGAGCCAAGGCCACTGGTCACATTGACGACGGTCGGCGCGCTGGACGAGCGGAGCAGTGGGACGAAGGCGTTGGTCACCCGGATGATGCCGAATACGTTGGTGTCGTACACGGCCAGGGCGTCCTGCGCGGTGAGTTCTGCGGCGGGGGTCTGCGGGCCGGGGATGCCGGCGTTGTTGATCAACACGTCGAGACCGCCTGCGGCTGCGACGGTTTCGGCCGCCGCAGCGATGGAGTCGTCGCTGGTCACGTCGAGCTGCACGAACCGGCCACCCAGTGCGTCCGCCGCCTGCCGGCCGCGCTCCGGGTCGCGGGCGGCCATCCAGACGGTGTGCCCTGCCTCGATGAGACGGCGGGCGGTTTCGTAGCCGAGGCTCTTGTTGGCCCCGGTGATCAATGTTGTTGTCATGGCCCGAGTCTGCGTCGGCCCAGCCTCGACAACCAGGCCCGGCCGAGCATGTGGACCGGCAGTACCACCCAGGATCAGCCGGAGGCTGCCAAACTGGAGCCATGTCGGACCCGCATGGTGACCTCGGCGCACTGATCCGTTCCTGGCGCGACCGACTGTCGCCCGTCGATGTGGGTTTGCGGACGGGCAACACGCGCCGGGCCGCCGGACTGCGCCGTGAGGAGCTTGCGGCTCTCGCCGGGACTGAGCGTCGACTACGTGGTGCGGCTGGAGCAGGGACGCGCCCGGCGGCCGTCCGCGCAGGTCGCGGCGTCCTTGGCGCGGGCCCTGCAATTGACCGACGACGAACGGGACCACCTCTTCGTCGTCGCCGGCCTGCTGCCACCGTCTCCGAGTGAGGTGCCCGCGCACATCCCGCCGAGTGTGCAACGGTTGGTGGCCCGTCTCGGTGAGATCCCCATCGCCGTGTTCACCGCCTCGTGGGACCTGCTGAGCGCGAGCCCGCTGTGGGTCGCCCTGCTCGGCGACCCCGTCAGCCCTGGTTCGGGTCGCCCCAACCTGCTGCGGGCGCACTTCGCCGGCAGCTCGATGGGCGCCGCTGACTACCGGATCATCAGCCGGTCCGGCGGGGCGGACGCCTTTGGTGCCTCACTCGTCGCCGACCTCCGCCGGGTGCGTGGCCGGTATCCGCACGACCGTGGGGTGGCGTGCGCTGGTCGAGGAGTTGCTGGCGGCCAGCGAAAGGTTCCGGGAACTCTGGGACAGCGGAGCCGTCGGTGAGCACCAGTCCGAGAGCAAAACAATCCGGACCGATGTCGTAGGCGACCTCGAGCTCGACTGCGATGTGTTCAACGTGGCCGGCACCGACCTGCACATCGTCGTCTACACCGCCGCCGAGGGTTCCGAGGCCGCGGAGAAGCTCGACTTCCTGCGGGTCACCGCCGGGGCCGCGGTCACCAAAGCTGGAATGCTGCCGTCGTCGCCATGACTGCCGCATCCTCACCTCGGGAACGGCCGTCGGTGCCGGCCGCGGGGCCAGCCGCCATCATCGGCCGGCGCGACCTGGCGGTCACCGACCTGGACATCTTCAAGGTGAGCAGCCCACCCACCGGCTACCCGAGCAACATGAGAACCTTTTACAGCCCCGAGGACCACGTCCCGCAGGTGCTGCAGTCGGTCGTGTCCAGCGTGTCGCAATCGATCGTCGTCGCGATGTACGGGTTCGACGACGATGTGCTGGCCGGGATGCTTGATGGTGCATTACGGAACCCCGCAATCTACGTCCAGATCACCCTCGATCAAAGCCAGGCGGCCGGCGTCCACGAGAAGGACATTCTCGCGAAATACGCCAACGACATGACCGGGAACTCGGTGGCCATCGGCCGCTCGGAAAAAGGCGCCATCATGCACAGAAAGATGGTGATCGTCGACGGCCTCTGGCGTATCTCCGGCTCAACGAACTGGTCAACTTCTGGAGAAACCCTGCAGGACAACGAATTGACGATCATTCGCGACGCCATGGTCTGCGCCGAGGCACGACCGATCCTGGACATCGAACACGATTCGGCCCTCAAGCAAATGGCCGCGGCACGCGCCACCCCGCCACCGGCGGTCCAATCCGCAGGGGAGTGAACGTTTCGGCGATCACCAGGTCACCGGGTAGGTCACCCCAATGGATAAGTTGGTCAGGCGAGGGCCACAGGTGCATTCGCGGTGGTGCTAACGCCGTCTCGGATCTCCTGGAAGACGGCGCACAGCGGCTCGCGGCTCAGAGCGATGCCCTGGTAGACCCCGGAGACGGCCGTCAGTCCGGCGGGGGTGATGGTGATCGTCACGGCGCGCCGGTCACTGTCGAGGTCGCCGTACCGGCGTCGCACGAAGCCGGCCGCGGCAAGCTGATCGACGAGATAGGTCACACCGCCGCTGGTGAGCCCGAGGGTGTCCATCAACTGGCTGGGTCGCAATTCCGGGTGCGACGCACGGCGGGGGACTCCCAAGAACTTCCTCCGCCACAACGATACGAACCAGGGCCAATCCACCTGGCGGGACTGCACTGCCGCCGCCGAGACTCACTGGACCGACCGCAGCAACGTGAGGGTGCGCTGCATCGCCAGCGCCGCCGCGTCGGCGTCGTACGACGGCAGTGTCGGATCGAGAAAGTAGTGCTGGTCGCCCGGGTAGAGAAAGAGTTCAGCGAGCGCGGTTGACGCGACGAGTTCGCGGGCGGCTTCGACGTCACCCTCGCCGACGAAGATCGGGTCAGCGTCCATGCCGTGCACCTGCACCGGTACACCGTCCGGCCAGCCACCGAATTCGGAGACCGGAACGCAGGAGTAGTACAGCAGGGCGCCGCCGGCCCCGGGACGGGTCTGCGCCAGCTTCTGCGCCGGCAGCACGCCGAGTGAGAAGCCTGCATAGACAAGGCTTGTCGGTAGCTGCTCGACGGCGCGCACGCCGCGTTCGATCACTTCGCCGAAGCCGATCTGCTCGGCGTGCCGCACCCCGTCGTCGAGGGTGGGGAAGGTGCGTCCCTCGAACAGGTCGGGGGTATGGACGGTGTGGCCGGCGCGGCGCAACTCGTCGGCGAATGCGACGATGCCCGGGGTCAGGCCAAGAGCGTGGTGAAAAACGACGACATCGGCCATCGATCCTCCAGGGAGCGTGGAATTGATTCCCGGACTGTAGGTCGCGCCCGCTTCACCCGAACCATCAGGTGCCGCCGGGATCAACGCTGTCCTGCGACGGGTTCGTCGCGACGTACCAGGCAGCGATCTGGGCCCGGGAGCGGAAGCCCAGCCGCGCCCGGATTCGTTCGACGTGGGACTCGGCCGAGCGCTCGGTGATGACCAGTTCGTCGGCGATCTGCCGATTCGACCATCCCTGGGCAACCAGTGCTGCCACCTGGAGTTGGCGCGTCGTCACCGAGGGTGGTGTGCCGCGGTCGAGCGGCGGCAGCCCCAGACCACGGCGCATCGCGTTCAGCACGGAGTGCGCGTCGCCGGCGAAAGGGATGTGCGTCCGACCGGCCAGCCCAATCAGCTTCGCGCCGGCGATGCCACCGGCCAACCGCGCACCCTCGGCGATCGGCACCGCGCGGTCGTCCCTGCGGTGGATGACGGTGGTCGGCGCGGTGATCCGGCCCAGATCGTCGGCGACGTCGATGTCGTAACACGCCGCCAACAGCCGACGCGCGAAGGCCGCTGATGACGACTCCCGTTGGTACCGCGAGAACACCGCGCGGAACCCGGCGTCCGCATCGGGGGCGAAGATCTCGGTCAGCACGTCGGACGCGAATCCCCAGTGCTGGTCGACCAGGCCGAGCACATGCTCACGAACTGCGGGCGCGGCCACGGCGTCGCCGTCAACCCAACCGCCGTACAGGATCAGGCGCGAGATGGACTCCGGGTGACGAGCGGCCCACCGCACGGCCAGCGGCGCGCCGAAGGAGGCGCCGATCAGGTCGAAGCGTTTCGCACCAACCGCTTCCCCGACCAGCTGCAGCACCTCCAGCTCGAGTTCGACGAGATCGGCGCGGTCGGTGGGACCGGACATCCCGCACCCCGGTCGGTCGTATCGCACGAGCGTGCGACCCGCCGCCAGCCCCTCGTAGAACTCACGCTCGGCCGGCAGCGCCCACCCGAGCTCGAGGTGGGACACCCACCCCGGCACGTAGATCGCGATCGGACCCGTACCGACGACGGCGAACCGCACCGCCGTACCGTCCTCGAGATTGGCCAGGCCAAGCCGCTGCTCCACGAGTGATATTGTCCTGCGCGATCAGCCGGCGGGAGTGGCGTCCCCTCAAAGGTCCGTGCCGCTGCCAGGATTTCGTGACGCATCGAGATGCACCGCGAATTCACGAAGAACGCCCGCCGGAGGGCAAGGTCGAGTTGCTCCACCCGGCGGATGTGGCGGCACCACCGAAAGCGGCGAAGGGGAAGACCTGATGAGCGTCGACGTCACGAACCTCCGCCGCGTGGCCGGTGCCAGCGCCGCGGTGATCGCGATCCTGCAGGCGACAACGGCCGTAGTCGCGGTGCGGCGGGGTCGGCGTGACTACGCCGACGGAGTCTGGGGCCCCGGGCTCGCCGGCATCGCGATGATCAGCGCGGCCGTCGGCAATGGAGACAGCGGGCGTCGTTGGTCGACGGCGGCCGCGACCACACTCTGGGCCGGCCGTCTTGAGCGACAGATGCTGGGCCGACTGCGGACCACCGCGAAGGAGGACCCCCGATACACGGAATTTCTCGAGGGCGACTCCACCGCAGCAGTTCTCCGCAAGGTCTTCCTCACCCAGGGTCTCGCGCAATTGCTGGTGTCGGCGCCGATTCAACTCGCCGCCGCGAGTGTGCTGCCAAGGACACCACGCCGTTGGCTGTTCCCGGCGGGGATCGCGGTCATGCTCGCCGGGACAGTCATCGAGGCCATCGCCGATCGCCAGAAGACCGTTTATCAGCAGCGCGACGACGACAAGCCGGACGTACTTGACACCGGACTCTGGGCATTGTCCCGACACCCCAACTACTTCGGTGATTCGGTGGTCTGGGACGGGGCCTGGCTCGCCGCGACCGCATCAGCACCGGGTGCCTTGACGTTCCCGGCACCGGCCGTGATGAGCTACCTCTTGATTTTTGCCACCGGCGCGAAACGCACGGAGCGTCGGATGCAGCAACGCCCGGGCTATCGGGACTACCAGCGTCGAGTTGCCTTCTTCTTCCCTCGGCCAGCACGGCGACGCTAGGTGTGTCAGGCCAACAGGTCCCGGACTGCTGTGCTGAAGTCAGCCATCGCAGCGCGGTAGAAGCGGGGCCCGTAGGAGACCCTGGCGACACCCAATTCGCGGAGTGTGGCCAGGTCCAGTTCGTCGCCGGTGTTGCCGTTGATCGGACCAGGTAACTCGGTGACCAGGGTGGCAAGATCTGCCTTGCGTCGTACACCGATCGGGTATATGCAGTCCGCGCCGGCCGCCCGATAGCGCTGACCCCGACGGACCGCCTCGCCCACCCGATCCGCCTCCGGAATGCCGCTCGTCGGGAGGAACACGTCCACCCGGGCATTGATGACGATCGGGACCCCGGCTTCGGCGGCCGCTGAACGGACCGCCGCCAGCCAGTCGGCCTGCGCCCCGACCTCGACCAGGCCGCCCGTTCGGTGGTCGGTGTCTTCCAGATTGCAGCCGACCGCTCCGATCTCGAGCAGCCGGTCGACCAATTCTCTCGGCGACAGTTGATAGCCGGCCTCGGCGTCGACCGTCACCGGCACTGGGACGGCCCTGGCGATCCGGCCGGCGGCGGCGAACATCTCCGCCCACGGGGCGCCCTCCCCATCGGGATAGCCCAGCATTGCGGTGATCGCCGCGCTGGCGGTGGCGACCGCGGGAAACCCCGCCTCGACCACAATCCGCGCGCTGGCCGCGTCCCACACGTTGGGTAACACCAGCATTTCGCCACCGTGCAACTCACGTAGTTTGTTCGCCTGTTCCTGCAGATCCGACATCGGTGCACCTTCCTCAGCGGGGGTTCACCGGTACAGACTCCGCCGACACCAGAAACTGGTCGGGAAAAAGAGCGAAAGGTCGAGACCGAGGCCCACCCCACCGAGCGGACGGGATCTCGATGTCGTTCATGCGGTGACGAGTCCCGTCTGCCGGGCGATGGCTGACGCCTGGGTTCGGTTTGTTGCGCCCAGCTTGGTGATGATGCGGGAGACGTGCACGCTTGCGGTCTTGGGTGACATGAACAACGTGGCAGCGATCTGTTCGTTCGTGTGTCCCTGCGCGATCAGGCTAAGAACCTCCCGTTCACGCCGGGTGAGCAGGCCCTCGGCGCGCTGGGTCGAACCGAGCCGTTCCAGGAGTGACTCGGCCTGTCGTCCCAGCGGCGCCGCACCCAGCAGACGAGCGGTGTCCAGCGCCGTTTGGGCGTGGGTGCGAGCAACCGCGCGTTCGCCGCGTCCGGCGCGCGCCCCGGCGAGATGGAGTCGGCACACCGCCGCGTCGTAGTCGTGTCCGATGGTTTGCCATCGACCGGCCGCCGTCATGCCGCGCCTCATTGCCCCGATGGACCCGGTTCAGGGGTGAGCCGGAGCGTCGTCGCCGCGGCCTCGTCGGTCACCATGCGATCGACGGTCGCGACCCCGTAGCGACCGTACTTGGCGCGATAGGCGGCGTCGATGCCCAGGCGAGCCTCCGGTGCCATGTCGTTGCCGACGTCGTCGACGGTGACAGTGACATCCAGTCCGGGGACTCGGATCCGCGCTCGTGCCGAGTCGACGACGTGGCCGAACCAACCGTTGTCGCGTCGGTACCAGGTCCGCACATAAGACCTGATCGGCGACGCTGACGACCCAGATCGGCACCCAGTTCCGCAGTGTCCCGTCGGGACGTTGGACAGCGATCCGGAGCTCATCGGCGCCGCCAATGCGCGCGATCTCCTCGGCAGACCAGATTGCAGGCATCAGATCGGATCCTCCTGGCTCCGTCTGGCCGACAGGGTCCCGTTCCGCAGCGGATGCGGTCCGCAATGAGGCCGCTGGTGACGCGTAAGGCTTCGACCTGCTCGGCGGACAGCGGGTCGAAGATGAAGTGACGAACGGCGTTCACATGCCCGGGCGCCGCGCGCACGACGCACTCCCAGCCGGCGTCGGTGAGCAAGGCGTTGGTGTAGCGGCCATTCGTCGGGTCAGGTGCCCGGCGGACGAATTCTCGTTGTTCCAACCGTTTGACGACATTGGACAGCCGCGACAACGATCCTCCGGTCAGTTCCGCCAGCTGGCTCATTCGAACGGTGCGCTCCGGCGACATGGACAGCCAGGACAGCACCGAGTACTCGTAGAACCCGATGCCGGCATCTCGTTGAAGTTGGGCATCCAAAACCGCGGGCAGTTGCATCGCGATGGTGGCAACACCGAGCCAAGCGTTGTGCTCCTGCTCGGTCAACCACCTCGGCTCGGGATCTACAGGTGCCGGAACCACCGGTAGCAGTGCTTCGGTCATCGTCGCAGCCTATCGGCCACCGCAGTTTGACTTCAAGACTGAAGTGTTGCAAGCTGACTTCAGCCTTGAAGTACGAGGGCAACCCGGGTGTGATCGAGGAGAAGACATGACTTTGTTCCGTTTGGACGCCTCCATTCGCGTGGAGGGTTCGGCCAGTCGAGAGATCGCCGACATCGTTGAGGCCGAATGGCTTTCCGTACATCCCGGGGACACCGTGGAGCGCCGGCACATCGGCGTTGACGTCCTGCCGTCCGACAGCTGGTCGCATGCGGTCGGCGCTGCGTGGGTGCCGCACGCCGATCGGACGCCCGAGCAGGAGTCGGCCGTCGCGCTGGCGGCAACCCTGGTCGACGAGTTGCTGGCCGCGGACGCGATCCTGCTCGCCGTGCCGCTCTACAACTTCGGCGTCTCCCAGCATTTCAAGACCTGGGTCGACCTGATCATCACCGATCCACGTGCCGCGGCCGGCGGTCCTGGGCTGCTCGCGGGCAAGAAGGTGGTGCTGTGCACCGTGCGGGGCGGTGCCTACGGGGCCGGCACGCCGCGGGAGGGTTGGGATCATTCGACCAGTTACCTCAGGCGCATCATCGGTGATGTCTGGGGTGCCGACCTGACCGTGGTGGAGCGGGAATTCACCCTCGTCGGCGTCAACCCCGCTCTCGACGCATTCACCGACGCGGCCGCATCGCTTCATGTCGGCGCGCTCGCCTCCGCCCGCGAGGCGGGCAAGGCGCTGGCCGTCGCCTGATCAGCCGTCATTGAGATGTGCCAAATTTGGCCGGTCAGGGCAAGAGGGCCAATTTCCCCACAGTCGCCCGATTTTCCAGTTCGGCGAGCGCCGCGGGGCCGGCAGCGAGTGCATATGTCGTCGGTTGGCCGGGGCCGAGCACGCCGGCCGCGAGCAGTCCGAACAACTCGTGCATCACCTGCTCCGAAGATGTGCGGTGCGGCCTGGATCAGCATCCCGATGTTCAGGCCGATGACGTGTACCTGGTGCCGGTAGACCAGGTCCCAGTTGCTGACCGCGGCTTCGCCGCCGGCCAGGCCGTAGACGACGACGCGGCCGGTGACGCGTTTGGTCGCGGCCAGGCTTGCCTCGAACGTTGCGCCGCCGACCGATTCCAGCACCACGTCGGCGCCCGCGCCCTCGGTCAGTCGCAGGACATCGGCGGCGATGGTGGGGCTGCGGGAGTCGACGACGTGGTCGGCGCCGAGCGCCCGCACCACGTCGTGCTTGCCTGGCGACGCCGCGGCGATCACCGTTGCGCCGTAGTGCTTGGCGATCTTCACCGCCGCTTGGCCGGTCCCGCCCGCAGCGGCGTGGATGAGAACGGTCTGCCCGGCGGAAACTCCGCCCAGCGGGCGGAGTGCAGCGATGGCCGTAGGCCAGTTCACGACCAGACCGAGCGCCTGTTCATCGACCCAGCCCTGCGGCACCGGGACCGCAGCGGCCGCAGGCAGCACCACGTACTCGGCGAAGGCGCCGCCCTTGATCGCGATGCCGATGACGTGGGCGCCGGGCTCGATGCCGGTCACCTCTGCGCCGACGTCGATCACTTCACCGGCAGCTTCGATGCCCGCCAGATATGGCGGCTGCGGGCCGCCGGCGAACGTGCCGCGAGCCTGCGAGATGTCGACGAAGTTGACGCCGGCAGCACCGACGCGGATCAGAACCTCACCGGGGCCCGGGCTCGGTACCGACGCGTCGGTGACCAGTCGGAGGTCCTTCGGGCCGTTCGGGGTCGTCTGCAGCAAGGCGCGCATGGTCTTCGGGATGATCGTCATGACGAGGAAGACCCGGGCCGGACGGGAAAGGAATCGCTCGGCCCGACGAATCTGCGCAGATCAGAAATCAGTCAGCCGATTCGATGTCCGATGCTGCCGGCCAGTTGCGGCTGAACCCGAATACGGCGAGCAGTCCTGGGTCGCCGAAGGACGAGATCCGGCGGATGCCGGCGGCGGTGACGGTCAGCACGCACATCCCGTACGGCTGGTAGATCCCGTGCTCGTCACGCCGATAAGCCGCCGCGGCGGGCTGCCCGTTGGCGCTGGTCGCCAGCATGCGCCAGTCACCTGGTGATCCGAGAAGATGGTCGCGGAGGAACGGAATGCAGGTCGTGCGGCCGGCGAACCAGGTGCGCAACGGCGTTGCCTCCAAGGTGACGTCCTGCGTCAAAAGCCGCTCCAGTGCGGCTGCGTCGGCCGCCTCGAACGCCGCCATGTACTTGTCGAGTAGTTCGCGGGCTCGCGGCGCGGTCGGCTCGATGATCCTGTCCTCGGCCAGCGCCAGTTCCCCCAGACGCGCCCGGGCCCGCTGCAGCGCGCTCTTGACCGACGCCGTCGTGGTGTCGAGCATGATCGCCACATCGGTGGCGGGATACGCCAAGACATCTCGAAGGACAAGCACCGCCCGCTGCCGCGGCGGAAGATGCTGCAAGCTTGCGACGAGCGCCAGTCGAAGGCCTTCACGGGCCGTGACAATGGCCGCGGGATCGGCCGAGTCGGAAATCACCCTTGCATCCGGCACCGGCTCCAACCAGTTGATCCCTGTCCCAGCCACTTCCAGCCGGACTCCCGGATCTGGTTCGGGATCGCCCAGGCCGGAGGGCAGCACCCTCCGTCGGTCACTTCTCGCCAACTCGGTCAGGCACCGATTGGTGGCGATCTGATACAGCCAGGTGCGCACCGAGGAGCGTCCCTCGAACCCGTCGTAGGACCGCCAGGCCCGCAGATAGGTCTCCTGGACCACGTCCTCCGCGTCGTGGATGGAGCCGAGCATGCGATAGCAGTGAGCCGTCAGCTCCCGGCGATGACCTTCGACCAACCGGTCGAACGCCTGCTGATCGCCTTCCTGCGGTGCGGACAGCACATCCACCTTTCCGACAGACGTTTCAGCCACAAAAGAGCGACCAACCAAGAGCCCATGCTTGTCACGACTCTAGGGTCAGCGCCAGAAGCCCAAATGCTCGGTCACGCGTCGTGCAGGTGGGCTCGTTCCCCGTCGCGGTTGAAAATCGACAAGATCTCCAGATCTCCGGATTCCGGGACGGCGCCGATCCGGTGCGGCACCATCGTGGAGAACTCTGCGGCCTCGCCGGCCTCGACGACGAGCACCCGGTCGCCGAGCTCCAGGCGGGCCCGGCCGGTCAGCACGGTGAACCACTCCCACCCCGGGTGCACCTGGCTCTCCGCCGCCAACGCCGCCCCGGCGGCCACCCGGGTCTTGACCACGGCGACTCCTGCGGCGGCGCGGTCGCGGGAGAGTAGCCAGGTGGTCACGTCCGCGCGGTGCGCGGGCTGGGGCCGGATCACGACGTCGTCGTCCTCGTCGGAGCTGACGAGCTCGTCGAGGGTGGTTTCCAGGGCGCGCGCGATCGGCACCAGTTGGTCGAGAGCGATGCGCCGGTCCCCGGTCTCGATGCGGCTCAGGGTGGACGGGCTCAAGAAGCAGGATCGGGCCAGGACGTCCAGCGACCACCCGCGGGCCAGCCGGAGGGCGCGGATGCGCTGCCGGATGAGCGTGTCAAGGTCTTGCTTCATACGCAAGACACTATGCCAATCGCGCATAGCTCGTCTACCGTGACCTGATGGATCACCACCCACATCGAACTCGAGACCACGACCACCTGGCCCACCAGGGAGCCGGCGACCAGAGCAGCTTTCTCGACCTGGATGCCGAGGTGTTCGGCGACCAGTTGGCAGCGGTCCTGGACCTGACCGGGGTGCCCGCTGCGCGCGGCGTCGTCGACCTCGGCGCCGGCTCCGGCGCTGGTGGCCGGCTGCTGCGCGAGCGGTACCCCGGGGCCACGGTGACCTGCATCGACAAGGACCCGCAGATGCTCGAGTTGCTGCGCCAGCAGGGCTTCGCCGCGGTTGAGGCCGACCTCGACGACGGATTCCCCGCACTGGCCTGCTCCGTGATCAGGGCGGATGGAGTGGCCGGAGTTGACCTGGTCTGGGCGTCGTCCTCGTTGCACCACGTCGCGCACCCCGCCCGGCTGCTGTCGGGGGTCCGCCGGGCGCTGTCGCCGAACGGGGTCCTGGTCGTCGTCGAGCTCGCCGGTCTGCCCAGCTTTCTGCGCCGTCCGGGAGCTTCGCTGCTGGAGCAACGCTGCCACGACGCCGCGGCGGCCGAGGGGTGGAACCACTACCCCGACTGGACGCCGGTCATCGAGTCCGCCGGGTTCGCTGTCACCAGGTCTGAACTAACGACCGTCGCGCCCGTGACCCCGGACGCACGGGAGTACGCCCGGCAGTGGTTCGCGCGTTTCTCGCACCTGGAGGCCCTGACCGCGGACGACCGCGACGCCGTGGAAGACCTGCTCGGCCGGTTCGACCGCGAGGAGCTCGAACCCCGCGCCACCCGGACCGTCTGGGTCGCCACCCCCGACAAGACCCGTGAGCAGCCTGAGCCGCCGCATTGATCGACCCGCAAGGACTCGCCGCGGCGAGCGGCTCAACCAGGCGAGCGGCTCAACCAACTGTGAGGACCACGGTTGATCGTCGACGCCACCTCATTGCGGGTGGCGCTGCTGATAATCCCGGGCGGAACTCACGGTCGTGGTGCTGTCGCGCGTGCTGTCCCCGCGCCCGGAACACGCCCGTCACCGTCCTGCAGAAGGGTTCCGGTTCCTAGTTTGGTCGGGTGGCCAGGGTCGCGGCGACGATGACCGTGAGGACAAGCGCCAGAGCGGCGAGTCCCCAGTTCAGGGTCAGGGCAGCGGCGACCGCGCCGACCAGCAGTGGGCCACCGGCGTCTCCGAGTTCCCGGCCGACCTCGGCCGCGCCCATGGTCTGTCCGAGTCGCGCTGCCGGTGTCGTCCCGGCGAGGTGCGCGAACGCGACCGGGGTGACGAGCCCGGTCCCGCCGCCGATCAGCACAGCAGCGACGAGGATGCCGGCGACACCAGGAATGACGGCGCCGGCCAGCAGTCCGAGGGCGGCCACACCGAGTCCGACGGACATGCCCGGCCGGTCGCGCAGTCGGCCGGTGTCCCGGGCCCGCCCGGCCCACGGTTGCACGAACACCCCGGTAACGGCGAGCAGCGAAACGGCGGCGCCGGTGACCAACGGTGTCTCCCCGGCAAGGCCTCCGATGACCGGGAGGAACCCCACGCCGACGGCCAGCGCGGCGGTCGCACCGGCCAGGGCGGCGGTGGGCTGCAGGAAGTTGGCGGAACCGAGCCGCCGGGCCAGGTCCAGGACCGTTTGCCGGGCGCGGGGCAGCGGCGGAACCGTGGGGACGGCAACGGCAGCCCACCCGGTGACCGCCAAGGCCAGGCCGGCGAGAGTCGAGAACAGCAGGGTGTAGCCGTCGGCGGTGATGAGGAGCCCGCCGACGATCGGGCCGGTGGCATAGCCAAGGCTTTTGAACGCCCCGTACCCGCCGAACACCCGCCCGTGCCGGTTGCCGGGGGACAGCCGCGCGACCATGGCGCCGGCGGCGGGGGAGAACGCCGCCGCCGCCGCGCCTTGACCGAGTCGGACAACGCCCAGCAGAGCCGGGTTCCCGACCAGCACGAACACGGCCGAGGCGACAGCGAAGGCGAGAAGCCCGCCGAGCAAGACCGGACGCGGTCCGATCCGGTCGGCCAGCGTCCCGAAAACGGGTTTGAGCAGCACCTCCGCGCCGTCATACACCGCGAGCAGGACTCCAAGCGTCCACAACGACGCCTGCTGCTGCCCGGCATAGACGCCGAGGCTGGCGGCGATGCTGTGCGCACCGAAGGCGGTGACGAACCCGGCCGCGTACAACGGGTACAGCACCGGGCGGTTGGAGACAGTCACGGTTCAGATTGTAGCCGCTGTTACATTCGAGGATGAACTACATCATGCTGCCCATGGCGATGCGTAATAGTCGTTCGCTCCTATGGGATCCGCCGCGTCGGCCCGTTCCCGCAACCACGGCTGGAGGGCATTGCCGATCCTGGCATTGACCTCGGCCTGGGCCGCCGTGAAGCGGTCGGCGGGCCAATCCGCTGGCAGCAGCGCGGCCGGAAGATGCGGATCATGCAGCTGCGCCGCAAAAAAGACGTCATACAGTTCGCGCCAGAACACCAGCGACTCCCACCTCGGCTCGACCACGGCGGGCACGTCCGCACATCGGGCGAGGGCTCGCGCATAGGCGCGCTCCAGCTCGGGAAGATTCCAGGCCGTTCGAGACATCGCGACCGCCTGATCCAGGGAACGCGGCGTCATGACGGTGCGGTGGATCCACGCCTCGCCGGAGAACTCCGATTCGTCCATCCGCAGGCGATCCCAGCGATCGTTCGGGGCGATCAGCACGCCGGCCCGAAGTTGCCCGTAGCCGGCATTCTGCGCTTGATGCAACAGCCGGTCGCGCAATGTGCGTTGGCTTTCCGGCACCTGATGCACCAGGGCGGCGAACGATCCGGTCCACACTGACGGTGCGCTGGTCCCCTCCACCTCGCGATAGCGCGACAACGACGAACCGGCGAGGCGGTAGACGTTCGTTCGTCCCTGAGTGTGGACCTCGAGCACCTTCGAGGTCACGCATCCGGGTGAGCAGGTTCCGGGCCGCGGATTCGCCCCGCCCGAGGCCGCCGAGCAGCGTGACGAGCGCGGGTCCGGTGAGCGCGTGTGCACCGATCGCGCCGAGCAGGAACGGGACATCGACGGAAGCCGGGGTCCACCGGTACCGCTTGAGCTCCATGGAAAGCACCACATTCCGCGAACGTTTCGGGACGATTTTGGCGGCGTCAGTGGGCGAAGCATAACTTCGGTTTCGGGTCGGTGATCAGCACCGACACCCACGATTCAGGAGGTCCGATATGTCCACTGTCCGCACCTCGATGCACCGCGATGCCATCGCATCCGCAACACTCGCCGCGGCCATCTGCATGGCCATCACCCAGATCGTCGGCCTGGTCATGGCGCCGAATGACGTGGCCGAGATCATCCTGTACGGCCTCAGTCTCAGCTTCGTCGCGTTCGGCGGAACGTACGCGGGCGTGTTCTTCGCGTCCCTGGCGCGGGGCCAGAAGCACCGATCCCCGGCCTCGGTCTCCAGCTGATCCGGGGTCGCCGGAGTGGTGCTTACCGTGGGTCGCCGCTGATGCCGAACGCAAGAGCATGGGCGAACTCGTGGAGGGCTTGCCTGACGGCGGAAGGGTTCTCGATCCACGCGAAGTGGGCTCCGCCGTCGAGGACGGCGTATGTGACGTGTTGTCCGCGGTACCGGTCGTCGTCAGGACGAGGGTCGTGGTGCTCAGCCACGGCGGTCAACGGGGCGTTGGGGGAGCGAGCGTGACGAGCAGGCCCGGATGGTCGGTGGCACCGCCCATGTCGATCCGTTGGGAGCCGGTGACGACGTATTCGGGTGTCGCCACGACGAGCTGCACGCCACCGTCATCGGCGACTGCGGAAGCAGCAGGCAGACATGACCGCACCGGCGCGCTGTCGCCGGATCCGAGGTTCAGATCACCGCCGAGCACCACCGGCATCACCGGGTCCGACTCACGCAGGTCAGCGATGACCGTGCCGAACACGTAGGCGCATTGGGCGGCCGCCACCTCCAGCTTGGTGTCAGCCAGGTGCGTGGTGCAGACGGTCATTGCCGGGGAGGCGGCGACGCCCAGGCACAGCCACGCCCGCTCCTCGTCATCGTCGGTGTCCTGGCTCGGGTAAATCCCGCCACCGGCGGCGGTTCCGGGTACCGACGGCCAGCGTGAAACCAGGCCGATGCCATATGCCTGGCCGTTGCGGCAGCGGTACACGTCCCCGGTGTACCTGTTGCGCGCCCCCTGGAACGCGGATACGACATCACCGTCCGGCACGGCCTCGGCGAGTGCCTGTTGCAGGGTCGGCAGGTCGCCCTCGCAGATCTCATTGACAGTGACCAGGTCGGGGATCTCCGCCTGAATCACCGTCGCTGCCTGCGCCACCGCCCGCCCAGTGAAGCAAGGGGCGAAGCCGCTGTTGCACAGGTTCATTTGCAGCACCCGCACCGGGGCGACCGGAACGGCGTCGGTCGCCGTCGAAGTAGCAGGAGGGAGGAGACTCGCGCTCGGCTGGGCAGCGTTCGACGGGGTCGCCGCCGGCGACAGATCACTGGCCGGTGTGGGCGTCCCAGACGGGAGCCCAACGGTATTCGGCTCGGCGGTCGGGGCAGGGATCGCCGTACCGCTGCACCCGGCGAGCACTACCACCAGTAGGGCAACGACCGCCGACCACAACGCGTGGTTGCGCCGGTTCGTCATGGCCAGATCATCATCGCCACGGCGCCCGCGTGCCATCCGGCAGCCGGAACGACACTTCGCAGATTCGCCGCCGCGGCCGGCCGTGTCACGATGGCACAGTGCTGCGAGCACCGGCAACGATGACGAACGGCAGCGTGCGGTCACCACGCCACCGGCGTCGGGCCGCGCGGCGAATCCTGTGTGCTGCCGCCGCCGCTCTGGCCGTGGTGTCCGGTTGCAGCTCTGCGCAGCCGGCAGATCCTGGGCCGATACCGTCGTCGGCCGCCGCCAGCAGCACGCTGGTGCCGAGCAGCGGTGAAGACCGGGGTTCGGCAGATCCAGGCACAGCCTCGAATCCGGCATCACCTGGCACGGCGCCGGTCCCGGCGACCATCCCGCATGCGGTGCCGGACGCATCGTCAGCCGCCCGCGCGAACGGCAGCAACCCGACCAAGGCACTCGTCATCATCGAGGAGAATCATTCGGAGTCGCGCGGCACTGGAGCAGATGCCGTATCTGGCGGGGTTGGCGAATGAGTTCGGTCGGACGACGGCCTATCGGGCCGTTACCCATCCCTCGCTGCCCAACTACCTCGCGGTGGCCGGCGGATCAACGTTCGGTGTCAGCGACGACGAGCCACCATCGAGCCATCCGATCGCAGCAGGTCAGCGTGTTCGACGCGGTGATCGCCGCCGGGGGCACAGCCAAGACCTACGCCGAAGCCATGCCCGAACCGTGCGCCCTCGAGCCCGTCGGCCGTTATGCCGTCAAGCACAACCCCTGGGCGTACTTCTCGTCCAGCACATCCCGGGACAACTGCGGGCGCTTCGACGTCCCGGCGGGAGACCCCGCAAGCGGCGCGCTGCGCGACGATGTCGACGCCGGCGCGTTGCCCACCGTCGGCCTGCTCATTCCCGACCTGTGCAACGACGCACATGATTGCCCGTTGTCGACGGCCGACGAATGGCTCCGCCAGTGGCTGCCGGTGATCATGGACGGACCGGATTATCGCGCCGGTCGATCTGGCCGTTGTGGTGACCTTCGACGAGGACGATCGCACCGCGGACAACGTGGTACTGACCACCGTCATCGCGCCCACGATTTCGCAGATCGTGGCCGGAGCGCCGCTGACCCACTACTCGCTGAGCCGTTACCTCGCCGATTTGGGCGGAGTCGCCCCGCTCGGGGAGGCGGCGACGGCGGCATCGTTTCCCGCGGCGTTCGGTCTGTGAGCGGGTCTTCCGGAGCATCCGTCCAGGATGTTCGCCGTCGGCCGCCTGGATCCCGGTGGAACCGCGGGGACGACGATGGTGAAGACGCAGGCACCCTTGCCGTGCCGCTTCCGGATCGTTTCGCTCAGCTGATGGCCGCCCAGCGTCTGGTTGGCAACGATGAGAATGTGGGACACGGCAACTCCAAGAAGCTTGGGTGCGGCCGACCCGGGCAGACCGAGCCACCGACGAACGTGTTATTTCGAGGACAGCTGGCCAGCCACTCGCCTGATGCAGGGCCGAGGTTGAGACCACACCACAGGCCAGTCATGCGGGCGGCTAGTTGACAATGCCGCCTCCGCCCAGGAAGGACCGCTCCGTCCGGGGGAAGTCCGCGGTTGGGCCCTCTTTGAACTTCCCGCAGTTCACGCATTCGCGGTATCGGTACTTTCGGTTCTCCGGGTTGTCCTGATTGATGGTCTGGTACCGGTGGCGCCCAATTCGGCAGGACCGGCTCATCATTCGGGCGGGAATACCTTCCGGATCCGCAATCAAGGCTGATCGCAACGCGAAGGATCCGGACATCGCACTGGCGGCCGCCAGGATCTGACGAGTGCGGGAGAGGTCAAAGATTTCGGCCCGGTATTCATCACTCCAACGATCACGGGAGCCCGAGGGCAGGGGGAGCACGCTCATCGCGATGAGCGCAGCGGCCAACGGTGTCGGGGTACGGATGAAGCCCGGCGGCCGTGCGTTCATGATGTTTCTCCCAGCGGCCGCAACAGCACCGCGTGCGTGGCCAGGTTCATCCGTTGGGCGTCAGTGTCCACAAGTTGTATTCTACTTAGGGGGTCAAGCCGTCCGTGCAGGTCGTGCGCGAGGGCCGTCAGCGGGGCCGGGTCGGACCCGAACGCGCACCTCCTGCGCGCATCGGCAAGCAACCGCCATCTTCGCAGCCCATTCCAGTGCCGACTCGCGGGTGCGCCGCTCGAGCAGCGCGTCATCGCCTTCGAGCTGCTTGCACTGCGGGTGGGCGTGCGGCGCGTCCGAGACTGCCTGCAGGTCCCCCGTCAGGAAGGACCATGGCTGCGCCTCGCAATCCGAGGCAGCCGGCACTGGAACCCGCTGTTACCAGGGCAGCGGCCCGTCGTTCCCGATGAATGTCCCAGTGGGGCCGTCCGCGCCGACGGTGGCCATCGCGACCAGAATCGCGACAGCCTCGTCCACCGTCCTGCCGCCGGCTCGACGGAACGCCTCCAGGTCCACCGCGTCGATGGGGCGGCCGGTGAATTCGGTCAGCGTCAAGCCCGGTGTCACCGAGTTGACACGCCAGCGAGGGAAGGCCCGCGCGTACTGGATGGTCAGCATGTTCAGTGCCGCTTTCGACATCGGGTAGGCCACGATCGACCAGATGGCGTCCGGCTTCGCGTTGAGGGTCAGCGACCCAACGGCGCTGCTGACGTTGACAACAACCGGTGTCGGACTCTGTTCCAGCAGAGGCGTGCACGCGACCAGGACCCTGGTTGCGCCAACAACGTTCGTTGCTAGCACGTTTTCCAAGTCGTTGACGTCAGCCTCGGCCGGCGGTCGCTGCTTGCCGGAGATCCCGGCATTGTTCACCAGGACGTCAAGCGCGCCGACCTCCTGTCGGAGGCGGTCGGCAGCCGCGCCGACCGAGCCGTCATCGGTCACGTCGATCGCGATGGCGCGCGCGCCGATCGGTTCGGCCACTGCACGTCCACGTTGAAGGTCTCGCGCTCCGAGGTAGACGGTGTGGCCGGCCTCAGCGAGGCGCCGGGAGAGCTCGAGGCCGACGCCTCTCGTGGCTCCGGTGACAAGGGTGGTGGTCATGGCTCGAGTCTTCCACTGCGTCGCTCGGTGACCACTGAAGGGCTGCCGTTCGCTCCTGTACACGGGCGAGCATCGTCGCGACCGAGACCGTGGCTCCTTGGCCCAGATACCCCCAGGGGGTATGATCAAATGGGTCGTCATCAGCTGACCGATGAGCAAAGACCGCCGCGCGGCGGAAGGGGATCGGCCATGACCAACTTGAGGACAACTGCCGTGATCGAGGTGTCCGGCGTGCACTGGGCGTCGTCCAAGGCCGTCACCGAGGCCGTCCTCGGCCGCCGGCCAGGGGTGATCGCCGTGGACGCGAACCCGGTGTCGCAGACGGCGACCGTCACCTACGACCCGGCGCGCACCAACATCGCCGCACTCACCGGGTGGGTGCGTGATTGCGGGTACCACTGCGCGGGACAGTCCGTCCCGGAACATGTTTGCGACCCACTCGCGGAACCGACAGGTCAGGCTCAACACAGCCACGGCCAAGCAATGACCGTCGGTCATCCTGATGAACACTCCCGTTCAGCACCGCACGACGCGCACGTTGGGCACGACGGTGTGAAGCAGCAGCGCCCGTCGCAGGAGGCGCGCTCGTCGCAGGACGCGATGGGCCACGGCGGCCATCATGGCGGGATGTCGATGGACGACATGGTCCGGGACATGCGCAACCGGTTCTTCGTGGCCGCGGGGCTGTCGGTGCCCGTGCTGTTGTGGTCGCCGATCGGCCGGGAGGTGTTCGGGTTCACCGTGCCGGCTCCGTTCGGCCTGCGCGATGACGTGTTCTCGCTGCTGCTGTCGCTGCCGGTGATCTTCTACTCGGCGTGGATCTTCTTCGACGGCGCCTACCGGGCACTGAAGGCCCGCACGCTGGACATGATGGTGCTGGTCGCCGTCGGCGTCGGTGCCGGCTGGTTGTACAGCGTCGGGGTCACCCTGACCGGGGGCGGCGACGTTTTCTACGAGGCCGCAACGGTTCTCACCGCGTTCGTGCTGCTCGGCCACTGGTTCGAGATGCGCGCCCGGGGTGGCGCGAACGACGCGATCCGGTCCCTGCTGGAGCTTGCACCGCCGAAGGCCGTGGTCCTCCGCTGTGATCAGGGCGGTGGCGAACAAGAGGTCGAGGTCTCTACCGCGGACGTTCAGGTGGGTGACCTGCTGCTGGTCCGCCCGGGGTCGAAGATCCCGGTCGACGGCGTCGTGGAATCCGGGGAATCCGAGGTCGACGAGTCGATGGTCACCGGGGAAAGCCTGCCCGTGCCGAAAACGACTGGCGCGCAGGTGATCGGGGCGTCGGTGAACATGTCGGGCTCACTGCGGGTGCGGGCCACCAAGGTCGGCGCGGACACGGCCCTGGCGCAGATCGTCGCCCTGGTGCAGGAGGCGCAGAACTCCAAGGCCCCCGGTCAGCGACTGGCCGATCGGGCCGCGTTCTGGCTGGTGCTCGTCGCGCTGATCGGCGGCGCCCTGACGTTCGCGGTCTGGCTGGCCGTCGGCGCCGGCGTGCAGACCGCGCTGCTGTTCGCGATCACCGTTGTGGTGATCACCTGCCCGGACGCGCTGGGGCTGGCCACCCCGACGGCGATCATGGTCGGCACCGGCCTCGGCGCCAAGCGCGGGGTGTTGTTCAAGAACGCCACCGCGTTGGAGACCGCCGCCCGGATCGACACCGTGGTGATGGACAAGACCGGCACCCTCACCAAGGGCGAACCGGCGGTCACCGACCTGGTCACCGACGGCATCGACGAACAGGAACTGCTGGCGCTGACGGCCGCGGTGGAACGCGAATCCGAGCATCCACTCGCCGCCGCTGTCGTCCGGTACGCGGACGAACGCCATGCGAATCGGTTGACGGCAAACGGATTCCGCACCGTCGCCGGGCACGGCGCGGTCGCCACGGTCGACGGGCACCGGGTGATCGTCGGCAATCGCAGCCTGATGGCCGAGGAAAACGTTGGCCTCGGTTCTCTCGCCGCACGGCGGGATGAGCTGGCCGCATCCGGCCGCACCGCGGTGTTCGTTGCCGTCGACGGCCGGGCCGTCGGGGTGATCGCGATGGCCGACGCACCCCGGGACACCGCCGCCGCCGCGGTGGCCGCGCTGCACCACACCGGGGTCCGGGTCGTCATGCTGACCGGCGACAACGAGGCCACCGCCCGGCGGATCGCCGACCAGTTGGGCATCGACGAGGTCATCGCCGAGGTGCTCCCGGGCGACAAAGCGGCTCGGGTCAAGGAGTTGCAGGCGGCGGGCCGGCGGGTGGCGATGGTCGGGGACGGGGTGAACGACGCCCCGGCGCTGGCGCAGGCCGACGTGGGGATCGCGATCGGCGCCGGCACCGATGTCGCGATCGAGACCGCGGACATCGTGCTGATGCGTTCGGACCCGCTGGATGTGCCGGTCGCGTTGCGGATCGGCCGGGGCACCGCTGCGCAAGATGCGGCAGAACCTGGGCTGGGCGATCGGGTACAACGCCATCGCGCTACCCATCGCCGCCGGGGTGTTCGAGCCGGCGTTCGGCCTGGTGCTGCGCCCGGAGATCGCTGCGCTGACGATGTCCGGGTCCAGCCTGATCGTCGCGGTGAACGCGCTGCTGCTCAAACGGCTCGACCTGCCCGCCCCGCCGACCGGCGGTCCAGCACCCGCCCGGATTCCGCAGCCGGTGCCTTCAGCGGCATGACTCGTAATGCCCACCAGGGGCGACCGAGTCATTGATGGAGGGTGGCTCCGCCGACGATCGCCACGGCGATGATGGCGGCGGCGACGAAGTCGATGGTCATGCAGAACGGGGGCCACCACCTGGTGTTGGCAACGTAGCGGCTGCGGTGCTGCCACAGGTCCTTCAACCCGTGGCCGACGAAGCCGACAACGATCAGCCACGCCGGCCCGGTGACCCCTGCCGCGGCCAGCACCACGAATGCGGCGGCCACGGTGCACTCGACAGCGATGACGGCCGGCCGGCCGTCGGCAACCGCGAATCCGATGTACACGGCTGCGATCAGGGCAATTGACATGGCGTAGACGGTCGCTGCGTCGAGCCACCAGAAGCCGAGTGGTGCGGCGGCCTGGATCAGGCCCCAGACGACGCCCCAGAGCAGGGGTGCCCGGACGTTGGCGAAGAGTCTTTGCAGGGTCGAAACGTGCTGAGCCTCGGTCATTTCAGCGGGCTGCCGGTGCGAGCCGCGTCGACGACCTGGGCGATTGCCTGGCTCGCGACGGCGGCGTCGGGTTGGCTGTCGAGTAGTGATTGGTGGCTCGCGCCGGCGACGACCAGATGAATGCTGTTGTGGGACAACGCGGCCAGTTCCATGTGTGGGGTGAGCCAACCGGTCTGTGCATCCACCGGTGCGGTGAGCACATACAACGGCAGGTCGCCCAAGTCGGTGACGGCGCCCGCCTGGGCCATCATCGTCGGGACCATCGCGAGCTCGTCGCGTTCGCTGCGGGCCTGGCCGGCGGTCGACAGGTCGGCGCGAGCCTGTTCCCTGGCCAGGTCGGGCAACTCGGCGTGGCCTGCGGAGTTGACCAACTGGGTGCCGCCGAGGCGAGCCAATCCGGGGAACAAACCTGTTGCGAGGGTCAACATGTCGTAAAAGGCCGGGTACTGCGGAAGTGAGCTGAACGCGGTGGGTGGGGTGGCGTCCAGCAGCACCATCCCGGCCACCTGCCGGGGATACCGCGCGGCGTAGTCGAGCACATAGAGGCCGCCCAGGGAGTGCCCGACCATCACCAGCGGGCCGGTGACGTCAGCTCGTTCCAACAGGCTGTGCAGGTCGGTGGCGATCTGGTCGCCGTCCTGCGGATCCGGGGAGGGTTCGCTGCGGCCGCGGCCGGCCCGGTCGTATACGCAGACCCGGGTGTGCGACGCGACGGTGGGGGCGATCCATCCCCAGGCTGCGGAGGTTTCGCCGAGCCCCGGCTCGAGAATCACCGTCGGTTCGCCGGAACCGCTGCAGGACAAGTACAGCCGGTGGTCACCCACATCGATGAGCCGACCCGGTGGCGCCTCGGCCGTTGCCTGGTCGACGGACTGGGAAACCGTGTGGAAACTGCCGCCGACCGCGGCGAGAGCGGTGACCGCGATGACCGGGTACAGCAGCCACCGGCCACCGCGGCGAGGCAACTGCCGGCGGATTCGGGTGGTGATCCAGACCAGCAGGCCGAGCAGGGCGGGCGGCCACACCCAGCCAAGGGCGTCCATGACGGCACTGCTCGGAGTGAAGACAAGTAACGCCGCACCGCCGGCACCCATCACGGCGGCGGGAACGGCGGCCCATCGTTGCGGATGATCGGTGCAGAACACCGAGAGCCCCAGCAACATGGCCCATCCCGCAGCGAAACCGAGGAGCACCAGGGCGTCGACCACCGGCTCGGTCCCACCGGCGGACACCGCCACACCCGCGGCGGCCGCGGCGAGCCCGACGACCAGGCTCACGGCCACGACCACCCGCAGCGGCCACCGGGTGCGCGGTCGCTGCGTGGCGCCCGGCGGGTCGGTCGTCATCGGGGGAGTGGTGGGTGCCTCCGGGTCGGACCCGTTGTGGCGGGTGGTCGACTCCGGCGGACGGACGGCCGTGTCTGGAACGGACTTGTGCTGCAGTGACATCACGGGTCTCCTGACCTGAAAGGTGGATGGCTCGAGTCTTGGTCGGCACGGATCGTGATCGCGCCGGTGAAATCACCGGGTTCGGCGGCGGCGGCCGCGTCAGATCGCCGGCACCGCGGCGGGCGCGGCCGCGATGTGGTCGGCGACATGCGAGGCGTCGGCACCGACGAAGCCGAGCAGCGCCGATCCGCGGGTGTGCTGCCACGGGAGGCCGAGGAAGTACAGGCCCGGGACGGGGCTGACGCCGCGCTGGTGGACCGGTGCGCCGGCGATGTCGATGGCGCCGGTGATGTCGATGAACGAGTAGTCGGAGCGGTACCCGGTCGCCCATACGATCGCCGTCGGGGTGGTCGTGGTGCCGTCCTCGAAGGTCACCGTGCTGGCGTCGGCGGCGCTGACCCGTGGGTGCACGGTGACACCGGCCGTGGCCAGTCGCCGGCTGCTGGTTCCGATGACCAGCTCACCGCTATTCCGGAAGCGCCGGCCCAACCGGGACTGCGCCGGTGCGCTGAACAGACCCGTCGTGGTGAGCCACCAGAACAGGTCGCGGCCCAGAATCCGTTGCGGCAGTTCGCGAGTGGCCGACCCGGTGGACAGCACCACCGGGCGGGACCGGTGCAGCTCCGCCGCGATCTGCACGCCCGAATTGGCCGCGCCGACGACCAGGACCGGCCCCTGGGGGAGCTGCTCAGGGTTGCGATAGGCGGAGCTGTGCAGCTGCATGATGTCCGGGCCGATTCCTGCCGCGACCGCCGGGATCACCGGGAGCTGGAACGGCCCGGTGGCGACTACCACCTGGCCGGCATGGAGGGTCGCACCGTCGGTCTGCACGGTGAACCCGGTGCCGTCCCGGGTCACCCCGGTGACCCTGGTGTTGTGCCGGATCGGCAATCCGAACGTCGTGGCATAGCGGCGGAGGTACTGCGCAACAGCGTCTTTCGTGGGGTAACGGTCCGGGTCGCCGGGGAAGGGTAGGCCCGGAAGACCGGAGTAGCGGGCCGCCGTGAACAGGGTGAGGGAGTCCCACCGTGACCGCCAGACATGCCCGGTCTCCGGGCCTGCGTCCACGATCAGGAACGACCGGCCGCGTTGCTGCAGCTGCCGTCCGATCGCCAGCCCGGACTGGCCGGCACCGATCACCAGCACATCAAAGGACGCAGTCACTTGGCTGGTCGAACGTATCCGGCTGGTGGTCATCACGGTGGGCTCCTCGGAGCGGGGTGGGGTGTGTGTCCTGAGCGTTGGGCTCGCGGTTCCCAGGCTGGGCGTGGAGCCCTCCTGGTCGCGCCGGTGTGATCGCCGGGATTGGTGGGTGGAGTCACGGGGCTGGCTGCGCCTACGCTGCCGGGGTGCTGCATGGTCGGGAACGGGAACGGGAACGCCTGGCGGTCCTGCTGGGCGAGGCCCGCCGATCCATCGGCGGCGCGCTGGTGATCCGCGGGCAGCCCGGCGTCGGCAAGACGGCGTTGCTGGCCGACCTGGCAGGTCGCGCCGCGTCTGATTTCGGGCCGGGCATGCGGGTGCTGCGGACGCAGGGCATCGAATCGGAGTCGCCATTGCCGTTTGCCGCGTTGCAGCGGCTGCTGCGCCCGGTGATGCCGCTCCTCGAGCACCTCCCGGGGCCACAGGCCAGTGCGCTGCGGGGCGCGTTCGGTGAAGCCGAGACGCCTGCTGCGGGCGACCGGTTCCTGGTTTTCCTGGCCACGCTGAGCCTGCTGGCCGAGGCGGCCGAGGAGTCGCCGGTGCTGTGCATCGTCGACGACGCTCATTGGCTGGATGAAGCCTCCACGGCCGCTTTGCTTTTCGTGGCCCGCCGACTCGGGCAGGAACGGGTGGCCATGGTGTTCGCCGCCCGCGATGGTGACGTCCGGCGCTTCGACAGCGGCGAGTTGCCCGAGTTGGTGCTGGGCGGCATCGACGCGGCCGCCGCGGCCCTGTTGCTGACCGACCAGGGCGGTGTGCCGGTCGCCGACGACGTCCGGGACCGGTTGATGCGGCAAACCGGCGGTAATCCGCTGGCCCTGGTCGAGCTGCCCGGGTCGCTCTCCGCGGCACAGCTCGGCGGGCAACAGCCATTGCCGGTGGACCTGCCGCTGACCCAGGGTGTGCAGCGGGTCTTCCTGGACCGCAGCCGGCGGCTGTCCGCGCCCGCTCAGACCCTGTTGTGTGTCGCCGCCGCGGACGATTCGACCAGGGTGGGTGTCGTCCGGCGGGCCGCGGAGCTGCTGGGCGTCGGCCCGGACGCGTTGACGGAGGCCGAGCAATCCGGGCTGCTGACCATCAGCGGGACCGAGATCGGTTTCCGTCACCCGCTTGTCCGTTCCGCTGTCTATCAGGCGGCGGCGACGCACGTACGCCAGCAGGCGCACCGGGCGCTCGCCCGGGTGCTGACCGCCGCGCAGGACGCGGACCGCCGCGCCTGGCACCTGGCCGCCGCAATCGACGAACCCGACGACGAGGTCGTTGACGCGCTGGACGACGCTGCCCGACGCGCGGTCACCCAGGGTGGTTACGAGGCCGCCAGTGCTGCGTTCGAGCGAGCCGCCGAGCTGACCGCAGACGAGCAAGCCCGCGCCGCAAGGATTCTCGCAGCAGCCAACAATGCGTGGCTGGCGGCGCAACCGCAGCGCGCATGGCGACTGGCCACCACTGCGCGGGCCGGTGTCACCGAGCCGCTGGTGCGGTCCGACCTGGACCGACTCCGCGGCCGGATCGAATTCGTCGCCGGTTCCGTCCCTGCCGGGGTCAGCATCTGGACCCAGGCCGCCCGGGACGTGGTGGCCACCGACCCGCAGCGGGCGCGGGAGATCGCCATGATCGCCACCGCCGGGTCCACGTTCCTGGCCGAGCAGGACCGCACCGATCTCGATCCCGCCGAACTGCTTGCCGTCGCTGCGGAGGACAGCTCAACCCGGGCCCAATGTTTCGCCCTCCTCCTCACCGGGTTCCACCAGCTGAATCACCACGGTCTGGCCGCCGCCGCGGTCTTCCTGCGGCAGGCCGTCACCCTCGGGCGTGATCGGTCGGAGACGGACCTGTTGACCAACCTCGGGATCGCGACCTTCCACCTCGGTGATGACGACAGCTTCCGACGGTTGTTCAGCCGCATGCTGACCCAGGCACGTAACGACGGGGCGGTCGGCCTCGTGCTGTTCGCGTTGCCGCGACTGGCGCTTGCCGATGTTTCGGCAGGTAACTGGACCGGTGCGGTGACCCATGCAACGGAGGCGGTCGATTTGTCCCGCAGCACCGGGCAACATGCGCTGACCGCGATGCCGCTGGCGCAACTGGCTTTGCTTGCCGCGTGGCGCGGTGACGACGCCTATGACGGCCTGTTGGCCGAATTGGATCGCGTCACCGTCGGGGAGCCGGCCGGCATCCTTGGTGTATTGATGCAGGACACCAAGCGATGGGCGCAGGGCTGTCGCTCCGCGCTCTCTGGCGACGCCCCGACGGCGCTGCACCACTTCGAGCAGATGAGCCAACCCACGCTGACCCGGTTGGCCGCCTACGACCGGTTGGATGTTGCCGTCCGGACCGGTCGTTTCGATGTCGCCGCGCGATGGCTGTGCGACCTCGAGCAATTCGCGGACGTCACCGAGACCGCGCACGCTCGAGGGGTTGTCGCCTACGGCAGGGCGTTGCTTGCCACCCGGGAAGATTCGCCGGCGGTGGCGGAAGAGTTCTTCGCAGCGGCCCTCGGATCGGACCAGGGCGCGGTTGACCGGCCCTTTGAACGAGCCCGCACCCATCTCGCCTACGGGGAGTTCCTGCGCCGGTCCCGCCGCCGCGTCGACGCCCGGGAACAGTTGCGGACGGCCCTGCAGGCCTTTCAAGACCTCGACGCCACCCCGTGGGTGCACCGGGCGGAGCAGGAACTCCGGGCCTCCGGTGAGACCGCCCGGAAGCGGGATGTCTCCACGAGCGTGACGCTCACCCCCCAGGAGACCCAGATCGCTTCCTTTGTCGCACAGGGGCTTTCCAACCGGGAGGTCGCCGCCAGATTGTTTCTCAGCCCCAGAACCATCGACTTCCACCTCCGCAACGTGTTCGCCAAGACGGGAATCACCTCACGCGGCGAGCTGGCGAGGATCAACATCGGTTGACGCCCGAACGGTGAATACCGGTGGTTTCGCCGGTGCGAGGGCAACCCGCCGGGCCGAACACTGATGTGACACACCGCAGCACAGAACTCCAGCGATTCGACCTTCACCCTCTCCGACCATCAGTACGGCGGCCGACGCCCGGCCACCGCAGGGGAGGGCAGGGGCAGCAGCCCCGCCATCACGACGGCAGCCGACGCCCGGCCGCCGATGGCGGAACGAGAACCGTGTGCGGTCCCCGAGAAGGCCGCTCCGGTCGGTCGGCGAACGTCTACCGGCGCCGTCCGGCGACACCCAAAGGAGCGGTCATGATGTCCAACACCCCCCGAGTGTTCGTCGGCACCACCACATTCCTGGTTGCGGGCATGACGTCTCGCATCGACCTGCAGACGGTGACCGCAGCGATCGACTGCCTTCCCGGGGTCGCGGTGGTGAATGCGCATCAGTCCGCCGGACTGGTCACAGTGACCGCCGATCGCCCAGTGAATCGCACGGACCTGGCCGCAGCCATCATCAGGGTCGGCTACACCGTGCTGGCCTAGCGAGTGCACTGAATAACCAGACTCCTTCGTCGCTGGTTGTTTCAGTGCCCTCCTGCTGTATCGATTGGCGGCCCCTCCTTCGTCGGGTCCGACTGAAACTGGCTGCTGGTGGCGGCCTACCGCCGAGGGCCGGACGCACTGAGCCGCCGGCCCATTCACCCCACCGAGCCGGACGAGCCCCGCGATGTGCCCGGTGCGAGACACCCATCCTCCCAACGACTCTTCATCACAACCGACACCATTCACAAAGGAGTTCCCATGTTGTCCAGCACGCCCCGCACCTTCATCGGCTCGACCACGTTCACCGTCACCGGCATGACCTGCGCGCACTGCCAGCGCGCCGTCACACAGGAGATTCTCGGCGTCGACGGTGTCGAGTCGGTTGTCGTTGCCCTGGCCGCCGGCACGGTCATCGTCACGGCACGGCGACCGGTCGACCGGTCAGAGATCGCCGCGGCCGTCGACGAGGCCGGCTACGCGGTCATCCCCTGAACACCGCCCGTTAGAGTGCACTTCAGTACGCAAAGCGCACTCCGGCACGCACGGCGGCGGCGGCGGCGGAAAAATCTTGAAGAAGATCCAGGCCTGGCTGTCGATCTGGCGGCAGGGTGTTCGTCGTCGCTGATGACGGAGCCGGACAGGCCGGCCCGCAACCCAATACAGGAGACAGCCCCATGGCCAAGTACGCAATCCTCATCTACGAAGACCAGGCTCGCTACGCGACCATGTCGCCCGAGGCGTGGGCCGCGCTGGTCGACGCGCACAGCACGTTCGTCAAGCAGGTCTTCGAGCTCGGTGGGTCCCTGGCGGGCGGGGAGGCGCTCGCGTCCGCGACGACGGCCACCACGATCAAGGGTGCCGGCACGGTGACGGACGGCCCGTTCGTCGAGACCAAGGAGGCCTTGGGCGGCTTCTACGTCGTCGAGGCGCGCGACCTCGACCACGCCGTCGAGATCGCCAAGCTGTGCCCGGCCCCCTTCGGCGGCGTCGAGGTTCGCCCGGTCGTGGATCCGACGACGAATCCGTTCTGATCGCTCCCAGCGACGAGCCGACCGCGTCCGCCATGCAGGCGGACGCGGTCGCTGCCGCGCTGGCGCAGGCCCACCGCTCCGAGTGGGCCTTCGTGCTGTCCGCCACGGTGCGGGTCGCGGGCGACCTGGACGTCGCGGAGGAGTGCGCGCAGGAGGCGTACGTCAGCGCGCTGCAGGCCTGGACCCGGGACGGCGTCCCGGAGCGGCCCGGCGCGTGGCTGACCACGGCGGCGCGGAACAAGGCGCTGGACCGGTTGCGTCGCGAGGTCACCCTCCGGCGCAAGCTCCCGCTGCTCGTGGAGCCGGCGACCGTCGATCCGCACGACCCGGCCGACCTGGACTGGCCCGACGCCGCGGTGCCGGACGACCGGCTCCGGCTGGTGTTCACCTGCTGCCACCCGACCCTCGCCCCCGAGGCCCGCGTCGCCCTCACCC
Organism: uncultured Actinomycetota bacterium; assembly: GCA_963695045.1. Taxonomy (GTDB): domain Bacteria; phylum Actinomycetota; class Actinomycetes; order Mycobacteriales; family Nakamurellaceae; genus Nakamurella. Next base: position 185,411 of record CAVOFW010000005.1, on the reverse strand, counting down.
TGCGCCTGGTCTGCGGCGTTCCCACGCCCGACGTCGCCCGGGCCTTCCTGGTGTCCGAGCCGACGATGGCGGCACGGATCACCCGGGCCAAGAAGAAGATCTCCGAAGCGCGGATCCCCTACCGGGTTCCGGGCCGGGCGGAGCTGCCCGAGCGCCTGGACAGCGTGCTCACCGCCGTCCACCTGCTCTTCAGCACCGGCCACACGGCCGGCGCGGGGGACGCGCTCGTCCGTGAGGAGCTCTGCGACCGGGCCCTGCACCTCGCGCGCACCCTCGCCACGCTGCTCCCCGAGCAGGCCGAGACCCGCGGCCTGCTGGGCCTGCTGCTCCTCACCGACGCGCGCCGGGCCACCCGGACCGACGAGCAGGGCCGGCTGCTCCTGCTCGCCGACCAGGACCGGACGCGCTGGGACCAGCGCGCGATTCTGGAGGGGCTCACGGTGACGGCCGGGGCGCTGGCGTCCGGCCCACCGGGGCGGTTCACCCTGCAGGCGGCGATCGCCGGCGTGCACGCGATGGCGCCGTCCCTGGAGCAGACCGACTGGCCGCGCGTCGTGCACCTCTACGACCGGCTGCTGGCGGTGTGGAACACCCCGGTGGTCGCGCTCAACCGGGCCGCCGCCGTGGCGTTCGCCGACGGTCCGGCCGCCGCCCTGCCGCTCCTCGACGAGCTGGCGACCGATCCCCGGCTCGCCGACTACCCCTACCTTCCCGCCACCCGCGCCGACCTGCTGCGCCGCCTCGGCGACGCCGCCGGTGCGGCTCAGTCGTACCGGCGCGCGAGAGAGCTCACGGCGAACGCCGCGGAGCGCGCCTTCCTGGAGCAGCGCCTGGCCGAGGTCAGCCGCGCCGCCGACGCCGAGCCCGCGCCCGGCTGAGGACGGCGGGCCCTTGGTACACGCACGTCTGTCAAGCGTGACGTTGCCAGGCGTCGGAGGAGACGACATGAATCGCAGGACGAGGCGCTGGGGGCCGAAGGGAAAGATGATCCCCGGTCCCGGCGAGAAGCCGCTTCCGGCGCCGACTACTGGACCTGATGCACCGTCTGCGCCGCTGACACCGTCGCCTGCGTCGAGCTAGCAGCAATTCATCCGCTGGGCAGGCCGGCCGGGAACCTGGCGAAATCACCGGTCCGAGCCGTGCCTGCGACCAGAACGATCAGCATTCACACCCCGTCACGACTCGAGCAGGAGAACCGCCATGACAATCACCGCCCCGTCTCGTGCACCACTGGAGGTGCCCGATCAGGCCGAAAGCTGCACCCTCGACATCGGCGGCATGACCTGCGCCTCGTGCGTCGGCCGGGTCGAGAAGGCGCTGCGCCGGATCCCCGGCGTGGCCACCGCCGAGGTCAACCTGGCGACCGAGGCCGCGACCGTGCACTTCCAACCCGGCCAGGTCGGCGTCGACGAACTCGACCGAAGCGGTCACCCGCGCCGGCTACACCGCAACGGTGCGCCGCGAAACCCAGCCCGCCGAACCGGCCGACAAGAACGCGGACGCCGACACCCAGGATCACGAAGGTGCGGCCCGGCTGAACGCGCTCAAGCGCAAATGGCAGGTCACCCTCGCCGTTGGTCTCGGCCTGATGGTGCTGATGTACGTGCCGCTCTACCTGGACACGATGGACTGGTTGATGCCGGCGATCCTGGTCATCGCCACCGTCGTGCAGGTCTGGGCCGGCGCGGACATCTACCGCGCCGCCTGGGCCGCCGCGCGGCACCGCTCGACGAACATGAACACGCTCGTCGCCCTCGGCACCGGCGTCGCGTACGCCTACAGCGCCTTCGTCACCCTCTGGCCGGCGACCGCCGAACGGTGGGGGCTGCCGTTGCACGTGTATTTCGAGACCTCGCTGGTGATCCTCGCGCTCGTCCTGGCCGGCCGGTGGATGGAGGCGAAGGCGAAGAAGCAGACCGCCGCGGCGATCACCGCCCTGGTCGGCCTGGCCCCGAAGACCGCCCGCGTGCTCCGCGGCGGCGCCGAGGTCGACATCCCGGTCGAGCAGGTCGTCGTCGGCGACCTGGTCCGCGTCCGCCCCGGTGAGAAGGTCCCGGTCGACGGCGTGGTCACCGACGGCGCGACCGCCGTGGACGAGAGCATGCTGACCGGCGAGAGCCTGCCGGTGGACAAGACGACCGGCGACACCGTCATCGGCGCGACGATCAACCGCACCGGCAGCATCGTGCTGCGGGCGACCGCGGTCGGCGCGGACACCGCGCTGGCCCAGATCGTGCGCCTGGTGCAGGACGCGCAGGGCGCCAAGGTGCCGCTGCAACGCCTCGCCGACCGGGTCTCCGCCTGGTTCGTGCCGATCGTGCTGCTGCTGGCCGCGGGCACCTTCGTCGCCTGGGCGCTGCTCGGCCCGGACACCGGCGGCCTGACCATGGCGATCACCACGACCATCGCCGTGCTGATCATCGCCTGCCCGTGCGCGTTGGGGCTGGCCACCCCGGCCGCGGTCATGGTCGGCACCGGCCGCGCCGCCGAGCTGGGCATCCTGGTCGGCAACGGCGACGCCCTGGAGACCGCCCGCCGGGTCACCGCCGTCGTGCTGGACAAGACCGGCACCATCACCCGCGGCCGGCCCGCCCTGACCGGCATCACCACCACCCGCGGCTGGACACCGGACGACGTGCTGGCCCTGGTCGCGGCCGCCGAGACCGGCAGCGAGCACCCGGTCGGTGAGGCGATCGTCGCCGCCGCGGCCGCGCGCCAGCTCACGTTGCCGGCGCTCCAGGTCCTTTGACGCCGTCCCCGGTCACGGCGTCGACGCCACCGTCGACGACCGGCGCGTGCTGGTCGGCAACGCCGCGCTGATGACGGCCCGTGGCGTGGACATCGCCGCGCTGCAGCCCGTTGCCGCGGCCCAGGCCGCGGCCGGGCGTACCCCGATGTTCGTCGCGGTCGACGGGGCCGCGGCCGCGGTGCTGTCGGTCGCCGACACCGTCAAACCCGAATCCGCGGAGGCCGTCGCCCAGCTGAAGGCACTGGGCGTGCAGGTGTGGATGCTCACCGGCGACCACCCGGCGACCGCGCACGCCATCGCCGCCCAGGTCGGCATCGCCCACGTGCTCGCCGAGGTGCTGCCCGCCGACAAGGCGGCGAAAGTCCGCCGGCTGCAAGAGGAAGGACAGGTCGTCGCGATGGTCGGCGACGGCATCAACGACGCCGCCGCCCTCTCCGCGGCCGACGTCGGCATCGCCATCGGCACCGGCGCCGACGTGGCGATCGCCGCCTCCGACATCACCCTCGTCGGCGGAGACCTGCGCGGCATCGTGTCCGCGATCGCGCTGTCCCGGCGCACCGTCACCACCATGAAGCAGGGCCTGGGCTGGGCGTTCGGCTACAACCTGCTGCTCATCCCGGTCGCCGCCGGAGCCCTGTACTGGTGGAACGGCCTGCTGCTGGACCCGGTGCTGGCGAGCGCCGCGATGGCGATGAGCTCGGTCAGCGTGCTGACCAACGCGTTGCGGCTGCGGCGCTTTCGCCGCCCGGACACTGCCGCGGAGATCCTGCACCCGCCGCTGCGCGCCCGCGTCGGCCAGTACGCCTACCTCGCCGGCGTCGCCGTCATCGCGCTCGTCGCTGGGCAGCGGCCTGACCGCGGTGTCCCGGATGGACTTCGCCGGGCACGGCATGAACGGGCAGCTGGCCTGGGCCCAGGGCACCGGCATGCCGATGCGGCCCGCGATGAGCGTGATGATGACCGCCGACGTGCCGGCCACCGACGCCGCCGACGCCGGGCTCGACGTCCACCTCGACCTGCCCGCCGACGTGCGCCCCGGTCAGCCGACCCGGCTGGTCGCCACCCTCGTCGACACCAGCACCGGCGGCCCGGTCGAGGACCTCACCCGCAGCCACGAAGCCTGGATGCACCTCATCGCCACCCGCGCCGACCTCGGCACCTTCACCCACATCCACCCGCAGCCCACCGGGCAGCCGGGTCAGCTCGCGGTGGACATCACCTTCCCGACGGCGGGTCGCTACATCATCAACACCGAGTTCCGCCGGCAGGGCGAGATGGCCGACGTGCACGACCGGCAGGTCATCACCGTCGCCGGCCCCGCCCCGGCCCCGGTCACCCTCACCGAAGGCCCGCGCAGCGTCGATCGTCGACGGCGTCCGGGTCCAGCTCGACGGCAACGCCGAGACCGGCGGCGTGAGCGACCTGCACTTCACCCTCACCGACGCCGCCACCGGCCGGCCGGTCGACGACCTGCAGCCCTACCTCGCCGCGGCCGGTCACATCGTGGTCATGCGCGCCGACGGGCAGACCTTCGCCCACGAGCACGCCGAGGTCACCGACGCCGACGGCCGTCCGGTATTCGCCCTGCCCGGCACCACATTCGGCCCCGAACTCGATGTGCACGCCGAATTCCCCACCGCCGGAATCTACCAACTGTGGGCGCAGTTCCGCCTCGCCGACGGCGACCTGATCACCGCGCCGTTTACCGTGCGCGCCAACGAGAATCGATGAGCGACAGCCAATCACCGCGGACGCGGGTGCCGCTCGGCGAGAGCCGTCGGGATTGCTTTCGAAGTGCGGCGCGGTGTGCGAGCAGGGGCCGGGTGCGCAATCCCATTGAGCCAGTTGCGGTATTCTCGGCCAAGCCGACCGCCATTCTACGATCGGAGCCTGCGGTGACCCCATTGCCGTCACCACCCACCACTGCTGTGGCGCACGGGGCATTGGCATTGGCTCAAGAGTCGGAGCAGCCGGCCATCCTCAACCACAGCATCAGGACCTTTCTCTACGCCATCATCGCCGCCGGTCCCAACGTTGTGGACGCACCCGACGACGACTTGCTGTTCGTGGCCGCGGTCCTGCACGACATCGGAACGGCCGATCGCTTCAACGGTGCGCAGCGGTTCGAGGTTGAGGGTGCGGACGCCGCTGCGAGCTACCTGAAGTCGCAGGGTCTTGATCGACGCGACATCGATCTGGTGTGGGAGGCGATTGCCCTGCACACGTCACCGGGCATCGCCGAGCGACGTGGGCCGCTCACCCGGTTGATCCGGTTGGGGGTGCGGACGGACTTCGGACATTCCGGTCTTGCCCCCGAATTGCGGCACGAGATCGAGCTGTTGTACCCGCGCTTGGATATCGAAACGGTGCTGGCCGACGCCGTTGTCGCGCAGGCATTGCAGCGACCGGAGGCGGAACGCCAGGAAAAGGCGCCGCCATCGTCCTGGCCCGGCGCTCTGCTGAACGCGCATCTGGCTCGTTAGCATCTCGACGTGGACCGACGGCCGCGCACGCGCGTCACAGGATGGCGGTGCCGGCGATCTGGGTGTTGAACGGCAGCAACGCGGTGTGAATCCGGTAGGGCTCGATCTCGACGCCGGCGAAGCCCGCGGATGCGATCAGGCCGGTCAGGTCTCGTTCGCAGGAGCAGCCCTCGAACACCCATGCCCAGGGGCGCCGCAGGATCCGTTGGGACCAACGGGTCGGGGTGTGCGCCCCGGCGGCAACGTGTTCGGCGAAGCTGAACCGTCCGCCCGGTCGCAAGATCCGGCGGACCTCGGCGAGGACGGCGGCCGGGTCGCTGACGGTGCAGAGCACCAGGCTGGAGATGACGGCTTCGGCCCCGGCGTCGGGCAGGTCGACGCGTTCGCCGACGACACTGCGGATCTCCAGCTCAACGCCGTATCGGCGGGCGGCGCGCCGTAGCCGGGCGTGCATGTACGGGTTGGGTTCGACCGCGATCAGTTGAGCGCCGGCCGGCAGGTACCGCAGGTTCGCACCCACACCCGGGCCGATTTCGACCACCCTGCGGGGCAGGTCGGCAAACGCCTTTGTCTTGCGCTTGTGCATGTGCCAATTGATGTAGCCGCCCATCACCGAGAAGAACGCCGAGTTGAACCGGCCGCGAACCGGGTTCGCCGCAAATCCTTCCGGCGCAAGGCTGCGTACGGTCGTCGTCGAGATGCGGCGCATCGAGGTCGTCATGCCATCGAGCGTGCCGGAGGGCCGGTATCGAAGTCAGCAGTGGAAATACCGCACTTTCAGCCAACCCTGGTGGAACTCGCGCTCGGCCGGCAGCGCCCACCCGAGCCGGAGGTGTCGGCAGAAACTCACACATGCCGTGGCCATCTCGTCTGAAACGTGACAGACCCCGACCTCACGCGGAGGATTTGATGACTCGATTGGCCTTCACCCGGCGCGGCGCCGGGGCGCCGCTGGTACTGCTGCACGGCCTCGGTTCGTCCCGGCAGGCCTGGGACCCCGTCATACCGGCGCTGGCGCAGGGTTTCGATGTGGTCGCCGTCGACCTGCCCGGCTTCGGCGAGTCGAAACCCGTTCCACCGCAACTGGAACCACAACCGTCGGCACTGGCAGCAGCCGTTGACGGCCTGCTCGAGGACCTCGACATCGACGCCCCGCATATCGTCGGTAACTCTTTGGGTGGCTGGGTGGCGCTCGAACTTGCGCACCGAAGGCTGGTGGCTTCCCTGACGCTGCTCTCCCCGGCCGGGCTGTGGGGCGACAGCACGCCTCGCTACAACCGGGCCACGCTGCGCGCCTCGAGATGGCTTGCCCGGCATGGCCGCTCGCTATCGCCACTGCTTGATTCCAGGGCGGGCCGCACCCTGGTCCTGGGGCAAACGCACGGCCGACCCTGGAAAATGAGCGCCGAGCAGGCGCGCACCACCATCCGGGCGATGGGCAGCAGCCCCGGTTTCGACGCCACGCTCGCGGCGACCCTCGATCGCCGTTACCTGGCCGGGCCGAAGATCGACGCGCCGGTCACCCTCGCCTTCGGCTCCCGTGATCTGGTGTTACTGCCGCACCAATCCCGTTGCCTCGATCAACTCCCGGCCGGAACACTCCCGCTGACACTGCCCGGATGTGGGCACGTCCCGATGTTCGACGACCCCACCGCGGTCGCTGCCCTGATCGCAGCGTCGGCGGGCATGAATGCGGAAGCACGGTGACGATGAGGGCCGGCGTCAGGGTCGTCCTGCCGCTGGGCGGGGGCGACCGGTGCTGCGGGGACGATCAGCTCGGTGGGCAGCACTGTATGCAGGGCCCACGACGGAAAGGTCACGCGGGATGTCCAGGCCCCGATCCTGGGCGGCGAGCATGACGCAGTGACCGACGGTGAACCCAAGAATGGACTTGACCGGTACAGCATTTCGTCCTACTGTAGCGGTACAGAGGCTCTGTAGCGGTACAGAGCCGCGAAGGGAGAGCGTCATGTTGTATCTGTACACGGCCCAGATCATGGCCTCGGAGGCGCAACGCAGGCACATCGATGGCGTCAGGCTCGACGGGCCCGTCACGAACAAGCCGTCGCGCTGGCGAGCATTCGTTGCCGCGTTGTTCAGCCGCTCGGCCCCAGCGAACCATCACGCCCGGATTCGGCTTGATCGAGTCGCCGCGGCCTGACCGGGCAATCCCAATGCCGAACACGGCGAACGCCGCCGAGGCGTTCATCCACTGGCGGCCAGAGCGCTCTCACCGTCTGTGCGGCCGGATCGACGTGACCGCGGACGCCGTGCGGGTCAGGGCGCCGACCCTGATCCTGCACGGCCCGCACGATCAGGTCATCGGCTACCACTTGGGCCGGGCCATGGCCGCCAGAGTTCCGGATGCCCGATTCGTCGCCCTGGACACCAGCAATCATCTGCTGCTGGCGGACGAACCGGCCTGGCAGGTGTTCCGGCGGGAAGTGCTGTCCTTCCTCGACGAGGAATAGATCAGCTCGACCGGCCGATCCTGGCCGTCAACCCGTCCAGCACCATCGCCAGGCGACGCTCGAACACCACGTCCGGATCGGGGAGGTCCTCGGCCTCGATGATCAGCCGCTTCAGGTACGGGAGATCGCCCTCCTGCAGCAGCTGGGTGAGGAACGGCCCGGTCTGGCGCTGATAGCCCGCGAAGTCCAGGCCGGTGCGCCGCTGCGCTTCGACCTCGCCCAGTTCCTGTTCGACGAACCCCCGGGTGAACTGCAGGGCGGTGGACAGCAGGTCCAACATCGCGTCGATGTCGAGACCGAGCCCGTCCACGCAGGCCAGACCGGCTTCGACGGAAGCGCCCGGCGTTGGGTCCGAGGGTCGGCCGGTGCCCGAACCGGGCGATCCAGGGGTGGGCGTGGTGGAGCCGGCGGATCTCCTGGGCCAGCCGGGCGACGTCGGCTCGCCAGTTTCCGGACGGCAGCCCGGTCAGGTCGAGCTCGCCCAGCACCGCGTCGTACATCAGCTCGGTCAGGTCGTCCTTGTTGCCGACGTGCCGGTAGAGCGCCATCGGGCTGTGGTCCATCCGCCCGGCGACCTTGCGCATCGAGACCGCGTCCACCCCGTCCTCGTCGGCCAGGGCGATCGCGGCCGCCGTGATGGTCGCGTAGTCGAGAGTGCGTACCGGTCCGCGCCCCTGGCCGGAAAGGCGTGCCCAGATGACGGGTGGCGGTTCGTCGACCACGGCAGCGCTCCTTGGGTCGGTTGCGGACGTCGTTCGAGAAGAATACGGTGTACATGTCTGGACGCATACGCCGTATACGTCTACCACTTCGATCGCACATTGAGGTGTCGACATGCCGATCTTCTCTTCCTCGTCCATCGCCGTCGTCGGCGGTGGTCTCGGCGGGCTGGTGCTGGCCCGCATCCTGCAGCAGCACGACATCGCCTGCACCGTCTATGAACTCGACGCCACCGCCGACGCTCGCCGGCAGGGCGGCCTGCTCGACCTGCACGTCGAGTCCGGCCAGTTGGCCCTGCGCGAAGCGGGACTGTACGAGCAATTCCGCCGGCTCACCCGGCCGCAGGCAGAGGCCATCCGGGTGATGGACAAGGCCGGCACCGTCTTCATCGACCAGGCAGTCCCCCGACAGTTCGGACACCAGCGGGCGACCCGAGATCGACCGCACGGAACTGCGCGCCCTCCTGCTGGATTCGCTGCACCCGGGACGGGTCGTCTGGGGCCACAAGCTCAGCCGGGCCAACCGGCTGAGCGACGGCCGGTACGAGCTCATGTTCGCCGACGGGTCACGCCGGACCACCGATCTGCTGATCGGGGCCGACGGCGCTTGGTCGCGAGTTCGTCCCCTGCTCTCGAGCGCTTCCCCGGAGTATGCCGGGATCAGCTACTTCGAACTCCACGTCACCGACGCGCCGACCACGGTGCCCGCCTCGGCCGCGCTCGTCGGCACCGGGAGTCTGTTCGCCTTGTCGGACAACAAGAACCTCGGCGGGCACGGCGGCCGCGACCTGCATCTGGGAGCCATGCTGCGGACGGCCGAAGACTGGCTCGACACCCGCGGCGTCGACTGGTCGGACCCGGTCGCCACCCGCGCCGCCCTGCTGGCGGAGTTCGCCGACTGGACGCCGGCGCTGACCGACCTGATCCGCCACTGCGACGACGAGATCGTGGCCCGTCGGATCTACGCGCTGCCCACCGGTCACTCGTGGCCGCGCACCCCGGGCGTGACCCTGGTCGGCGACGCCGCCCACCTGATGTCGCCGTTCGCCGGCGAGGGTGCGAATGCCGCGATGCTCGACGGCTGTGAGCTGGCGCTGGCGCTGATCGAGCACGGAGACGACGTCGAGGCCGCGCTGCGCGAGTACGAGACGGCGATGTTCCCGCGCTCCGCCGACGCGGCCCGGAAGTCCGCCCGCGGGCTCGACCTGTTGTTTCGCCGACGACGCCCCCCGGGGCATGGTCGAGTTCTTCGGCAGGATGGGCGTCCCTGTCGCCTAGCGATCGGGCCGACAGCTCGGAGAGCGCCGACGTGATGCCTCAGTCGGTGCCGGGTCGCCAAGGCTTGTGCTCGTGGCTGAGCCAGACCAGCTCGGGGTCGAGCGCACGAACCAACAGCTGGCCTTCGGTTGTTGGCTCGTCGAGTTCGCCGAACCACACTGCTACGTCCCCGGCGATGACGACCGGGCGCCCGCCGGTCTCCACCACGACCACCTGGGTGCCGCTGGTGTGGCCCGGTGCCGGGACTAGTCGGAGCCCGGGAAGCAGCTCGAACTCGCCGTCGACCGGCACGTATTGCACGCCGGGCGCGTCGACCCAGTCGCGGATGGTGTAGTCGTCCTTGGTGTGCGCATCGTCGAGTTCGCGACGCTGGACGTAGATCGGCTTGCCGGCGAAGAGGTGGTTGCCGCCGCAGTGGTCGAAATGCAGGTGGGTGTTGACGACGATGTCGATTCCGGCGGGATCGAAATTCCACTCCGTGAGTGGGCGCAGGCGGGGATCCATGTCGGCCACCGCCGGGTGCAGCTCCTTGATGCCGGTGTCGACCAGCACCCGCGCATCGGGGTGGTCGATGAGGTGGACGTAGACCGGCATCCGTCCGCCCTCGACGGACAGGTCGGCGACGAAGACCGGTGTGATGGTGATGGCCGCGGGGGTGTTCATTGGGCAGAGCATTGCAGGTCGAGCCGACAGTCCGACAGGCGCCGCCGGGTTTCACGCGCGGACCTGCAAGGTGCACTTACTCCCGCCCCGGGATGCACCATTCTCCGGCTCCCGGCGCGGTGTCAGCGAAGCCGCAGCTCGGGCATCCGCAGGGCCGCGGCGGCCGGCAACCCAAGTGCGGTCGTGACGTCAGCCAGCCTCGGCATGGTGGCGCTGACACTCACCCGCGGGTCCGAGGAGTTCTTCGGGCGACGGAGCCGCGCGAGTAGGCCGAGCTGGATCGCCGGGTACACCGGTGCGTTGTCTGGCAGACCCGCCTGCGCCCGCGCGACCTGCACCGCGTCGCGGAGCCCGCCCAGCCGGTCAACCAGGCCGGCATCGACGGCGTCGGTGCCCGTCCACACCCTGCCCCGGGCCACGGCCTCGATGTCGGCGACCGACCGGCCCCGTCCCTGCGCCACCTTGGCCACGAAGTCGTCGTAAATCGCGTCGATGGCTCGCGGCAAGCCGCTCGCGTTCGGCGTCGTCGAAGCCCCGGCGGGTCGAGAACATCAGGGCGTGTTCCCCACGCGAAACGCTGCCGGTGGTGAGGCCAACGCGGTCGAGCAGCCGCCGCACGACCACCTTGCCCCCGAAGACGCCGATCGACCCGGTCAGCGTCGAGGGCAGAGCGAAGATGACGTTGGCCGGGCAGGCGACGTAGTAGCCGCCCGACGCGGCGACCCCACCCATCGCGACGACGACCGGCTTCGCCGCCCGGAGCAGAACGACCTCACGCCAGATCGTCTCCGATGCCACCGCGGACCCGCCGGGGGAGTCCACGTGCAGCACAACGGCGCGAACGCTGTCGTCGGCGGCGGCCGCGCGCAGCGCCGCACCCACCGAATCGCTCCCGGCGGTCCTACCCATCGGACCGCGCCGCGAGCGGCCCGATGCGATCGCGCCGCGCACCTCGACGAGCGCGACATGACCCCGATGACGCCGCGGTAGGCGCGGCCGACGGCGGGGTCGCCACCGATCCGCAAACAGCAGCTCGACGTCCCCGCCCACCCGGGCCCGCATCGCTGCGTGCGCCTGGTCGCGGTAGCCGAGCGCGTCGACCAGTTTGGCGTTCCGGGCCTGGTCCGCCAGGTGCGGCCCACCGTCGACGAGGCCGCGGACGACGGCCGGGTCCAGGCCTCGCCCTTGCGCGATCGCCTCCACCGCGTCGGTGAAGACGGATTCCGCCAGCCGTTCCAGCGCGGTGCGGTGGGCCTGGGTGAATTCCGTCCGCATGACCTGATCGGCGGCATTCTTGAACTCGTACCGCTGCTCGAGCTGGGGCTCGATGCCCAGCCGGTCGAGCGCGCCCCGCAGAAACGTGGTCTCCACGCCAACGCCGAGCAGGCCAAGGTCCCCGCCGGGCTGGATCCACACCTCATCGAACGCCGTCGCCAGCACGTAGCCGGCCATCCCACCCGTTTCCTCGCCGAACGTTTCGGCCCACGCCAGCGTCGGCTTGCCGCCGGCCGCGAAGGCCCGCACGCCGAGGCGCAGCTCCTGCATGCCCGCCCATGGCAGGGAACCACCCACCTTCGCGATCAGTCCGACCACCCGAGGGTCGTCGGCCGCCTCGTGCAATGCGCGCAAGGTGGGCCGCAGCCGGTGCCGGCCGCGGCTGCGCAGCCGCGAAATCGGATCGTCCGGCTCCTGCTCCAACGGCATCTCGGTGAGATCCAGCTCGAGCAGGACCGGCCGACGGTGGGTGCGCAGGGCAGGCATCAGCACACCGTACGACGTCCGCCGACCGGCGATCGTCCGTCGTGGGGATCAAGGATCTCGACGTATCCGACGGTGCCGTCGACTCGGATTCGTTGACCGTCTCGGATCAGCCTGGTGGCGCCGTCGACGCCGACCACGGCCGGCAGTCCGTACTCCCGCGCGACGACGGCGCCGTGCGTCATGGCGCCGCCGACCTCGGTGACCACGCCGTCGACGGACAGGAAGATCGGCGTCCAGCTCGGGTCGGTGAACGTCGTGACCAGAATGTCGCCCGCGCGAAGGTCGGCGTCCGTCAGGTCCCGGACGATCCGCGCGCGACCCTCGACCGTGCCGGCGGACGCGGCGATTCCGGCCAGGGCGCCTGCCGGAACACGGTGAAGGTCGTAACCGCCGGCGGGGACCTCACCGTCGGAGGTGATCACCCGTGGTGGCGTCAGCCGCGTCCAGGCCTCGAACTCCTCGCGACGCAGGGCGATCAGGTCCTGGTCGACGTGGCCGGTGCGGACGGCCTCGCGGAACTCCGCGAAGGTCAGGTAATACACGTCGTCAGCGGACCGGATCACGCCTCGGTCGACGAGAGTGGCCGCCTCGGTGAGCATGGCCTGCTTGAGCACCCAATAGTGGCGCATCATCAGGTATTTCGGGTACTCGCGATAGCCGGCGAAGCTTTGCACGCGACTGATCATTTTCCTCGTCCTCTTCGCTCTGCGGCGGTCGCCCGGCAGTCGTCCGAGACGATCGAGCAGGTCCCGCTCCAGCTCCTGCGCCTCCTGCCGGTTCCGCTGAAGGCGGGTCGCGCGGGCGTTCGGCTCGAGGTTTCTGACCGTGTTGATGATCACGGCCGCGAGCGTTGCCGGTTCCTCGCTCCAGCGGGGTCTGGTGATGTCGATCTCGCCGGTGCAGCGCATGCCGTACTTCTCGAGGAATCCCCGGATGGAACGGGCGACCGCGTCGCCACCGTGAATCGATGACAGATCGGCGAAAAAGGTCGCGTTGGCGAGGCTCGGGAGCACGGCCAGGACGGCGGGGTGGGCTCGGACGGAGTCGGCGACGTCCAGCAGTTCCAGCCCCATCTGCGACGTGACGTTGTTCGTCACGAACTGCGCGAGAGTGTCCCCTGCGCGCTTGACGCCCAACCAGGTATCCATGTGCTTGTTCAGCCAGGACAGCGCATAGAGCCCGACGAAGACCACGGCCATGCTGCGCGGGTCGGTCACGGCGTTCTTCAATTCACCTCTGAGGTCGTCCAGGATGGACTCGAAAAGCGCGTCCCCGGAACGATTCTCGAGCATGCGCTGGAGATCTTCGATAGCTGCGTCGTGTCCCGCGGTGAGGGCAGGCACGGTGCCCGGGCCGCCCCGGAAGTAGAGCTTTACCATCTCGACCGGCAGCCGCCACGTGAAGTAGCCCGAGTTCAGCTTCAAATACCGCTGGCCGCCCCGGCCCAGGCCCTTCATGAAGTCCTTTCGCCGGGTGAGGCGCCGGACCGCACTGTCGATGAGCGGGTCGATTCTGCCCATCGAGGCAAGGACGATCCGTCGACCTACGGGCGAGGCCAGGTCGGGCGCCATGTCGATGTAGAACCGCCCACCGGCTTCGATCAGCGGCGTCTGGTCGAACTGCGCCTGGAAGAATGACAGTCCGAGTGGCTTCATCGAGTCGGTCATCATCTGCTGATGGCCGAAGGACATGTACAGGTGGTTCCTGCCGTCCCGAGGGCCGGGGATTGGGAACAGGGTGGTGATCGGCCGGCTCTGCAGGATGGAGAACGTGTCGTCCGCGAACGACCATTCGATGTCCTGGGGGCAGCCGAAATGCGTTTCGATGGCCCTGCCGATGCCCGCCAGTCGCAGTACCTCGGCGTCCCGCAGCTTTTGCACGCCTTGCCGTTCGGCGTCGACCTCCACCTGCTCGGTTCCCCCGCCCGGTGCTGCCCGGACGGTGATCGCCTGGGTGGCGACTTTTTTGCCGACGACGGTGCCGTCGCGCACCGTGTAGTTGTCCGCGTTCGCCAACCCGGAGACCATGGCCTCGCCCAACCCGGAGCCCGCATCGATGGACAAGGTCATCCGGTCGGAGGTGATCGGGTCGGCGGTGAACATGATGCCGGCGACCTCGGCGAAGACCATCCGTTGGACAACCACGGCGATCTGCACGCCGGCCTGATCGGTGCGGTTCTGAAAGCGATAGGTGATCGCCCGGTCGGTGAACAGCGACGCCCAACATCGGCGGATGTGCTGAACCACCGCCTCCCGTCCGGAGACGTTCAGGTAGGTGTCCTGCTGTCCTGCGAAGGACGCCGTTGGCAGGTCCTCGGCTGTCGCGCTGGAACGCACCGCGTAGGCGCCCTGTTCGCCGAGGCGGGCGAGATGGCGGCCGATCGCGTCGGCGACACCGGCTGGGATGGGCGTCATCTCGATGGCGTTCCGGATCCGCGCACCGACCGTCCGGATGCCCTTGGTGTCAGAAGTGTTGATGTGGGACAACTTTTCCAGCAACGGGACGACTTCGACGCTGCACGCGAGGGCCTGCGCATACGCGTCGGTCGTGACACAGAAGCCCTCCGGAACCCTGATTCCGCGCAATCGGGACAGCTCCCCGAGATTGGCGCCCTTGCCGCCGGCCACCGCGACCATCGTCCTGTCGAGTTGCTCGAAACCCAGCACGTACTCGGCCATCGGTGCCTCCTATCACCTTCACTGTAGTACTAGCTTTCAGTAATTGCTGAAAGTTAGTGATCCAGGGGTAGGTTGGCTGCATTGCCATGGGTGTTGGGGCGCGGGAAGGCGAGATGGACGAGATCGGCAGCTTCATCGAGCGATTCGCTTCCACCCTCGTTGACGCCGGCTTCCCACGCCTCGCCGCCCGCGTGTTCGCGGCACTCCTGGTCAGCGAGAGCGGCCGGATGACCGCCGCTGAACTCGCGGAACGATTGCACGCCAGCACAGGCGGCGTCTCTGGGGCCGTTCGCTATCTCGAGCGCGTTCGCCTCATCCGTACCGAACGCGACCCGGGGACTCGCCGCCATGCCTACGTCGTCGACGGCTCCTGGTACGAGGCCACGGTCACCGCGAATCCGTTCCTGGAGAGAGGCGAGGTCGACCTCCGAGCCGGCATCGCCATCCTGGGCGACTCACCGGCCGCCGACCGGTTGACCGAGACGCTCGAACTCATTGCATTCCTGCGGGAGGAGACCAGCGCGATGATGGTGCGCTGGCGCGAACGTAAGGCGACGCCCCAGTGACTCTTGCCGTGGATTCACAGGCCGTGGCACACGCACGCTCGCCGGCAGTAGGAACGAAGCTGACAGTGACGCGCTGGTCGCGCGAGGGGAGAGCGCGATGATCGATCGTGACGGGCTGGCGGCGTTCCTGCGCCGCAGACGAGAGTCTGCTGCAGCCGGAGGACGTCGGGCTGCGACGGGGGCCGCGCCGCCGGACCGAGGGGTTGCGGCGCGAGGAAGTGGCCGTGCTGTGTCACATGTCGACGGACTACTACTCACGGTTGGAGCGCGCGACGGGTCCGCAGCCGTCGGAACAGATGATCGCGTCGATCGCGCAGGGTCTGCACCTGTCCCTCGACGAGCGTGATCATGTCTTCCGGCTGGCCGGTCACAATCCGCCGAGCAGAGGTCCGTCCAGCGAGCACATCAATCCTGGCCTGTTGCGCATCCTCGACCGCCTGGAGGACACCCCCGCCGAGATCGTCACCGAGATCGGCGAGACCCTCCGGCAGACCCAGATGGGCATCGCGTTGACGGGTGACGCGTCACAGCGTCAGGGCCTTGCTCGGATCCTGGGGTATCGGTGGTTCACCGATCCGGCCGCGCGGGCACCGTACCCGCCGCCGGAACAGGAGGTGCTGTCGCGGGTCTACGCCTCGGGTCTGCGCGCGCTGGTCACCCTGCGCGGCAACGACTCACGGGCAGCGCACCTTGCCGACCTTCTCCTCGCCCGAAGTGCGGAGTTCCGCGCGCTGTGGAACGCGCACGAGGTGGGAGTGCGTCCCCCCGACGTCAAGAGATTCGACCACCCCGAGGTCGGCGCTGCTGGAACTGCAGTGTCAGACCCTGCTGGACCCCGACCAGTCCCACCGGCTCCTCGTGTACACCGCCGTGCCGGGCAGTGACAGCTACGCAAAACTTCAGCTGTTGGCGGTCATCGGCGCACAAACCCTGTCCTGATCACGATTCGCTCTGCAGTTCCTGGCCGAAGCGTGGACCCGGCCTCAGGGGTGGATTGCCGGTCAGTGGATGACTGAGCACTGAATCCGTCGACGGATCGACGCGAGCATGGGTTGTGCACCCACCGCAGTCGCGGTACCCACACCTGAAGGGCTTTCCTCATGACCAACAAGCACGACATCCAGATCCCCGACCTCAGCGGACAGCTCGCCGTCGTCACCGGCGCGAGCGACGGCATCGGCCGGGTGATCGCCGCGCGTCTCGCACGTGCCGGGGCCGACGTGGTGATGCCCGTGCGCAACCAGGACAAAGGCGAGACGCGCCGCCGCGGACATGCGCGCTCAGGCTCCCGGCGCACAGGTATCCACCCGCGCCCTGGACCTGTCGTCGTTGGCATTCGGTCGCGGAGTTGGTGAACACCCTCACGGCAGAGGGACGGCCGATCAACCTCCTGATCAACAACGCCGGCGTGATGACCCCGCCCGACCGACAGAGCACGAAGGACGGATTCGAGTTGCAATGGGGCACCAATCATCTCGGCCACTTCGCGCTGACCCTGGGCCTGCTCCCGCTGCTGCGGGAAGGCCGGGCCCGGGTGACCCACCAGACCAGCATCGCCGCCCGGAGCGGCGAGATCAACTGGGACGACCTCAACTGGGACAACGGCTACGACGGCATGAGGGCGTACACCCAGTCGAAGATCGCCGTCGGACTGTTCGCCCGCGAACTCGATGCGCGCAGCCGGGAGGCCGGCTGGGGAGTGACCAGCAATCTGTCGCATCCGGGGGTCTCGCCCACCAATCTGCTGGCCGCGCAGCCGGCGATGGGTCGCAGCAAGGCAGACCGGCGCGCGCCGGGTGATCACCCTGCTGTCGAGGGTGGGCATCACGGGAACCGTTGCCAGCGCGGCACTGCCGGCGTTGATGGCAGCGACCGATCCTGCCTCGCGAGGGGATCAGTTCTACGGTCCGAAACGACTGGTCGGTGGCGGACCTGCCCTGCAGAAGCTGTGGTCCCCGCTGCGAAGCATGGACGACGCACGCCGGATCTGGGACGTCTCCGCAGGCCTCGTCGGTGCCAGATTCGCGGGCTGAGCCGTTCGCGGTTGCCTCGTCGCAGGTGCTGTCGGCGGTCACCGGCCGGTAATGCTGTTCCCGGCCAGTCGTCATTCGGATCAGCTGAATGCCAGCCGCGGGACCCGGCCCAGGGTTCGCGGGTCGTCGTCCGGCGATCGGCGGACCCGGGAGAGCACGCAGGGAGTCGATGCGTGAACGCGGGCTTCATCGACGATTCGTCGCAGGCTGGCGTGGATCAAGCCCGAGTCCGCGTCGAATCTCCGGAATCGCGGAACGATACTCGTAGAGAGCCATCGCCACCGGTCTTCGAAGCGGGTGATCCTTGGCCATGATTGGCCCCGCCGACCGTGCCGAACTGCCCGACGGAGCGACGAAAGATAGAACGAGGTGAAGTATGCGGCGTCCTGCCGTACTCCGTGCACCTCAAAGGTGGTGGCCGAGCCGATCGAGATGAGCCTGGCGAACGTACCGGAGAGATGATCGAAGTTCGGTTGCACCAGTGCGCGCTGCTCGTGCTCGAGGAGTTGGACGTTGCCTTCCCAGATGAGATCGTCGGCCATTGTTCGAGCACCCTCGGACGCGGTCCGGTCCTGCAGAATACGGCGTCCTTGGTCGATGGTCTCGAAGCCCGCCAGGACGGGAGCGTAGTGGTGTTCGCTGCGCAGCAGGGTGCGTAGCCGGTCGATCCCGTCGTCGGCGGAGAGATAGGCGAGGTGAACCCAGAAGATGTCGTCGAAGATGGCGGTGTTCGTCGACCGGATCGTGTTGAGGTCATCGATCAGCGTCGCCCTGCGGCGGACGAGGCTGTTGGGGATGACCGCGTTGCCGGTTCGATCGGTGTCCAGTCGGAGTGGGTAGAGCGCGAACCGGACGTGATGGGACGCGATGGCTGCCATCGCGGCCCATTTGAAGCAGCCGGGCAAGAGTTCGTACATCCATGCGTAGCGTGACGAGATCTCCATATTGCGGTGGAACGCGCAGCACCTGGTCGTCAGGAAACCGTCGGCCAACGCCTTCCAGCCCGAGATGGTGTCCGGGGTCCCGATCCAACGACGCTCCGGTGGCGTCGGGATGAACGTGTAGGGGGCATTCAAGCCTTCCATCTGGCCCCCTCCTGTTGAGGACAACCTTCGCGATTCGTTCGGGATCCGCCTGTCCCTCCTTTACAACGATTCCGGACGCATTTTGGCCCAGTTCACTGCTGGGCAGCACACGCCTCAAACGTCGGGATCAAGCTCGTGCCCTCAACGGGCCGTCTACGGACCGATTCGGGCCGGTAGTCCGAACCGGGTGAGGTCGGCGGTGAGGAAGGCCGTGACCTCGGCGACGCGCGCATTGCGGATGGTGAGGATGTCGAGGCCGCCGGGGACGTATTCCCGTGCGGTCTCGTCCCACAGGTAGGTGCCGAAGGCGAGTTGGCCGTTGGCGGTGGTGGGCAGGAATCGCCAGCGTGATTGCAGCGGGCCGCGGAGCAGGAAGGCGCGGACCTCGTCGAGGCCGCGATACCACTCGGGCAGCGGCGGCATCGAGTAGCGCACGTCATCGGCGAGCATCGCGACGATCGCATCGACGTCGCCGGCCTGCCAGGCGTCGGTCCAGCGGGTGACGATCGCGGCGACCGCGTCATGTCCGAGTTCGCGTAGCACCGTCTGCTGGTCTGGCGTGCTCGAGTCGATCATCCTGCGGGCTCGTTGCAGGGCGCTGTTGACCGAGGCGGTGGATGTGTCGAGCTGTTCGGCCACCTCCGCTGCCGTGAACCCGAGCACGTCGCGCAGGATCAGTGCGGCGCGCTGGATGGCGGACAGGTGTTGCAGCGCAGCGACGAACGCCAGCTCGACGCTCTCGCGAGCGAGGTACCGCGCTTCGGGTGAGGTGTCGGGGTAGGGCTCGAGCCAGCTGATCTCGGCCGCGGGCGTGCCGGGCGGGAGGTCGACGGGCAGCTCCCGCCGACTTCGCCGCTCGAGGGCGGTGAGGCAGCGGTTGGTGGCGATCTTGTACAGCCAGGCGCGGACGAAACCCCGCTCGTCGAGGCTGGCGACACTGCGCCACGCGCGGAGCAGGCTGTCCTGTACCGCGTCTTCGGCGTCGTGCAGCGAGCCGAGCATCCGGTAACAGTGCGCCTGCAACTCGCCGCGGTAGGGCGCGACCAACTGCTCGAACGCCGCGGAGTCACCGGATCGGGCGGCGTCGAGCAACTCGGCGGGTGCGCTCATCGGCTCATCATGGCGTGTGCTGCGATGAATTCACGGCGCGGCCGGGGTTCTACTCGAAAAGCAAGCCATCGGGAGGAACCATGAGCGACGAACAGCAGATCCGGAACCTGATCCAGCGGTGGGCCACGGCCGTCCACACCGGCGACCTGCCCGCGGTACTGGCCGACCACGCATCCGACATCGTCATGTTCGACGTCCCGCCACCCCAGCAGGGCGTCCGCGGCATCGACGCCTACCGCGATACCTGGCCCGGCTTTTTCCAGTGGCAGGCCGCCGGCGCGATGTTCGAGATCGAATCGCTGGAGGTCACCACCGGCGCGGACGTCGCATTCGCGTTCGCCCTGCTGCGCTGCGGCACACCGGCCGACTTCGATCGTGACCCCGACTATCGGTTGCGCCTCACCATCGGCCTGCGCAAGATCGACGACCGCTGGACAGTCACGCACGAGCACCACTCGTTCGCCGACACGACCGGGACACCGGATCACTCCGCGGCTGCGGTCAGGGCGGTGCACGAGCACTGGTTCGAGCGCACCGCGGCGAAGGATCTCGACGGGCTGATGGAGCACATCGCGCCGGACATCGTGTCCTACGAGCACGCCGGCCCGCTTCAGTACGTTGGCATTGAGGATGTCCGCGAGGTATGTCGCCGCGGCCTGGAAGCCTCACCTGGGCGCATCGAGTTCGACATCCCGGACCTCACCGTCCGCGCGTACGGTGACCTCGCCGTCGCGTGGGGACTCGACCGCATCACTGCTGACGATGTCGAATTCCGATCCCGCGCCACCCGCATCTTTCAGCGCCGTGACGGCCACTGGCAGATGACCCACCAACACCTGTCCGTCCCGACCTCGGACGACCAATCAGGCGGTACTCGCGCCGATTGACGCCGGCTCCCGCCATTCCGATAACGGTCAGGAGATCTTTGGGGCCCCGCACCCCCGCCGATCGAGTCGGGAATTCAGCGCCTGGTCTCGTACCTGGTCAGCAGCAGGCTGCCGGGAAACGTCCGGGTCTCCACCAGGTTCAGGTTCACCCAGTTGTCCAGGGCCGTGAAGAAGGGCCTACCTCCGCCCACCAGGACCGGGTGGGTGACGATCGCGTACTCGTCGATCAGCCCGGCCCGCATGGCCGCCGCGGCGAGGGTGGCGCCGCCGATGTCCATGGGACCGCCGTCCTCGGTCTTGAGCCGGGTGATCTCGGTGACGGCGTCGCCGGTGACCAGGCGGGCGTTCCAGTCGACCGGACCGGTCGTCGAGGAGAACACCACCTTGGGCATGTCCCGCCAGCGGTGGGCGTACTGGATATGCGCCGGTGTGGCGCCGGGTTGCTGGTCGGCGGTCGGCCAGTGGGAGCTCATCGTGTCCCACAGTTTGCGCCCGTACAGCGCCAGGCCGGTCGCCCCCACCCGGTCGGACCACCACTGGAACACCTCGTCGCTCGGCACGCTCCAGCCGAGATCGTCGCCGGGCGCGGCGACGTAGCCGTCCAGGCTCAGGTTCATGGCATAGGTCAGTTTCCGCATGGCGTCAGCCTCCCGTGAGTCGGTCTTCGGCGTACAGACCAACACGGCGCGGAAAAATCACCGGTCAGGCCACACCGAGGCCCGGTGACTTCGACCTCGACCTGCTGGAAACCCGCACCCTCGACGGCCGCACCCAGGAGCTGGTCTACCGGCCTACTCTTCGAACCTGCCCGGACGAATGACCGCATCGATCGGCGAACCAGAGTCGCCGGCCCAGCTCACCGCCAACCGAAAGCACCGGCCAGCGACCGAAAGCGAGACATGGACACCACACGCATCACTGAGATCCTGACCGACCCGGTCACCCTCGACCTCATCGAGAAGCAACCGATCACGCAGATCGCCTACACCGCGACCGACGGAAGCCCGCGAGCCGTCCCGCTCGGCTATCTGCTGCGCGGCGGCAAGTTCCTGTTCTTCACCATCCCCACCTCGGACAAGGTCACCGCGCTGCGCCGCGACCCGCGGATCGCCCTCACCATCGACGTCTACCCGCCGCCGTGCTGCCTGCTCGTCCGCGGAACCGCCGAACTTCGCGAGGAGGACGGCGTCCCCGACGAATATCTCGAGGCGTCGTTCCGGACGATGCCCGCAGACCAGCACGCCGGATTCGAGCAGCAGGTGCGCGCGCTCTACGACTCCATGGTGCGCATCGAGGTCAGCCCGACCTGGGTGCGGCTCAACGACTTTCAACGCACGGCCCCCCGGGCGGTGGAGCGCCTCGTCCAGGCCAAGCAGGGCGCGACGCAGCGATGAATCTCGAGCGACGGCTCGACCACGTCGGCACCACCCGTCGTCGCGAGCAACCAGCCGACCTCGATGTTGTCCGCCAGTCCTACGACGCCGTTGCTGACCGGTACGTCGACATGAGCGCGGGCGATTTGGGACCATATCCCTGGCTCAGGGCCGCGCTGGATGCCTTCGCCGAGGCGGTCCGCGGCCTCGGGCCCGTGCTGGATGTCGGTTGTGGTCCCGGCATCGTCACCGCCTACCTGGCTGAGCGTGGAGTCAGTGTCTCAGGAGTTGACCTATCTCCTCGGATGATTCATCACGCACGGCGACGCTATCCGCACCTTGACTTTGCTGTCGGCTCAGCAACAGCCTTCGACATGGGTCCCGCCTCGCTCGGCGGTGTGCTCGGGTGGTGGTCGCTGTTCAACCTGCCTCGCCACCTGCTGCCCGGGGTCCTGGAAAGCTTTGCTGAGGCGCTCGTACCGCGGGGCCAGATCCTCATCGGCACTCACGTCGGGGACGGCGACGTCGTCCGGAACGAGGCATACGGAGGTGTGCCCGTCGCTTGGACCACCTATCTGTGGCGTCCCGAACAATTATCGCGGCTGATCGAGGCTGCCGGTCTGGAGGTCATCGCCGAGATGCGACTACCCGCCTCCGGATTGCCGTACCCTCAAGTGCTTTTCGCGGCGCAGCGCTAGCGACCGCGGGACGCCGGGTGGCTCAGCCGGTCACCGGGTGCACCTGATGCAACCAGTCGACCAGGATGTCGTTGACCTGAGCCGGCCGTTCTTCCGGTACCCAATGTCCGCAGCCCGGCAGGAGGTGGCTGCCGACGAGTCCGGGCATGGTCGTGGAAAACGAGTCGATGACGTTCCGGATCCGCCCGCCAGAGGCGTCGAGGGCACCGCCGATGAACAGCGATGGCTGCATGATGGCCGCGCCGTCGTAGGCGGCAAGCTCCTCCCAGTCGCGGTCGACGTTGCGGTAACGGTTCAGTGCTCCGGTGAAACCGGTGCGCTCGAACTCCTCGACGTAAACGTCCAGGTCGTCATCGCTGAGCCACCCGGGTTGCTCGCCGGAGACGAACCGGTCCCGCATCCGGGTGCCGGATGGAATGTAGAAAACGTGGCTGGCGCCCTCGGACGCCATGGTGTCACCGGACAGGCTTGCGTAGCAGCCTTGCAGCCAACCCCGGACGTCGGGCTCGATCTCCGCCTCGGCGCGACCCGGCAGCTGGAAGTAGCTGATGTAGAACTCGGCGTCCCTGCCGGCTCGGGCGAAGATCTCGCTCGGCCGGGGTCCGCCCCGGGGGACATAGGGGGCGCTCAGGGTGGCCACCGCGGTGAACGTATCCGGCTCCAGCAGCGCGGCGTTGGCCGCGATCAGTGACCCCCAATCATGGCCGATGACCGCTGCGGTCGTCGCGCCCAGCGCATGGACAAGGCCCGCGGTATCGCCGACAAGTTCCACCATCCGGTAGTCCTCGACACTGGCCGGCTTCGACGAACGGCCGTACCCACGCACGTCGAAGGCCACCGCGCGATACCCAGCGGCCGCCAACGCGGGCAGCTGATGTCGCCATGCGTAGGACGTCTCCGGGAACCCGTGGATCAGCAGCACCACCGGGCCCTCGCCCTGCTCGACCACCTGCAACCGAACATCTCCCAGCATCACGCGGTGTTCGGTCACGATTGCTCCTTGATGGTCAGGCCTGGAACCGATAAGTATGAGTTGCCTCCCCGGTCTACAGGTGAACGAGCCCTACCACGTCGCCACAGGAGTCATCATGAGTTCCAAACCCCAAGGCAAGAAAGAGGTTCAAGAACCGGCCGCGCGCACGTCGGCACAAGGTCGATGTCGTCACCACGCTGCCCGAAGCCATGACCGGCAGGGCAAGCCCCGCGAAAGCGGCCGTTGGCGACCGGCCGGTCTTCGCCTATATCGCCAGCCTGCCGCAACCGCAGCGCGGCATCGCCGAAGCGGTGGATGCGCTGGCGGCTACGACGCTGCCCGGCCTCTGTCGTTCGGTGAAGTGGGGCATGTCGTACTACGGCGTGGGCGACGGGTGGTGCTTTTGCTGCGGCGGTTTCGCCGGCCATGTCAAGGTCATGTTCATCAATGGCGCGGCGCTCGAGCCGGTACCGCCGGTGACGCCGGTGGGGATGGGCAAATCGACACGAGGTGTTGAGCTCCAGTCGGTAGACGACCTCGACGAACGCCAGATCGCGGCGTGGATGATCCAAGTCGCATCCGTGCCGGGTGTCGGTGGCAAGAAGCGCTAACGCGATTCCGCCGTCCGCGGGGCGTCCGAGTTTTAGCTGCGTTCGACGGTCCTGGCCCGACCCGTGATCCTGCATCCCAAGGCGATTACGCAGAGTACGTCATCGACTACGCTACGCAAGAGACCCGGGCTTGAGTCGTGCGGTTGATCGCAGGTCCGGTGCTGTGTGGGGCGGCGCCAAGGGGGCAGCATGACCGCGGACATTGTCGGGAACGACCTCCCGGTGCGCTCCGGGCGGGAGTCGGGTGAGCTGCTGTATGTCAGCGAGCGCACCCAGGTCTCTCGATTGTGGCGGACCGGCGAGGACCGGAGCCTGATCCGCAAGGAGATGCTGGGCCCCGGCGCCGTCGAGCGGGCCAGGCATGAGCTGCGGATTCTGAGCCGGTTGAGCGGCGTGTCGGGGGTGCCCCGGCTGGTGGTCGGCCGCGCCGCGGACGCCTTGCTGTTCGACGATCAGCATGGTGTGACGCTGGCCGCGACGATCGCCGAGGACGCGCTCGACGATGCGGGACCCGACGTGCCGGCGTGGGTGAAGTTTGCTCAGGAGTTGACCGCGATTGTCGCGGCGGCGCATCGGGTCGGGGTGCTGCACAGGGACATCAACCCGTCGAACGTCCTGGTCTGCGGCTCGCAGCGTCGACCCTTGCTGATCGACTTCGATCTGGCGAGCACCCTGGCGGAGGAGTTCCCGGGGTTCGCCCATGCCCGCAAGATCGTCGGGACCTTGCCCTACCTTGCGCCCGAGCAGACCGGGCGGACCGGGATGTCGGTGGACGACCGGGCCGACCTGTACGGGCTGGGCGCGACGCTCTACGAGCTCGCAACCGGGGTGCCGCCGTTCCCGGTGGGCGATCCGCTGCAGATGGTGCACGACACCCTGGCCCAGGTGCCGCTGGCACCGGCGGAGCGAAATGCCCGGTTGCCGACCCAGCTGTCCAAGATCGTCATGCGGCTGCTGGAGAAAGACCCGCATCGTCGCTATCAGAGCGCCGACGGTCTTGCCGTCGATCTTGCCCGGTTGCGTGAGGACATCAGGCTCGGCCGGGACGAACCATTTGTGTTGGGCGAGCGGGACTTTCCGCGGCGGCTGGCGGCGCCGTCACGGCTGGTCGGCAGGACCGCCGAAACCGCGGCGCTGCGGACGGCGTTCGATCAGGCGCTGGCCGGTGGCAGCCGGGGCGTGCTGGTGGCTGGTGCGTCCGGGGTGGGCAAGACCGCCCTGGTCAACGGGCTGCGATCGGTGGTGACCGCCCACGACGGCTGGTTCGTCAGCGGCAAATACGACCAATACCGGCACGACGCCGGGACGGGCGCCGTGAGGCAGGCGACTGGGTGCGCTCGGCCGGCTGTTGCTGGCCGAGGGCGAGGCCGAGATCGCCGACGTTCGGGCCAGGATCCTCAGTGCGTTGGGCCCCAACATCGGCACTTTGGCGACCGTGCCAGAGCTCGCCGCGCTGCTCGACCTTCCGCCGGTTCGGCCGGAAGCCGGCGCCGGAGACGCCGCGAACCCCGTCGCGTACCGCCAGGAACAAGGCATGATCGACCTGCTCAGCGCGGTCGCATCCACCGAGCGCCCGGTGGTGATCATCATCGACGACCTGCAATGGGGCCACGCGGTCGCCATCGGATTGATCGACGCGGTGCTCACCGACGATCGGCTGGCCGGGGTACTGCTGGTGGCGGTGTACCGGGACGGCGAAGTGGGTCCCACTCATCCGCTGACCGCCGCCCTGGCCCGCTGGCAGCGGCTGGACGCCGCACCTGCGACACTCCGGCTCACGAACCTGCCGCCCGCGGATCTGGGCCGGCTCTTGTCGGAGATGCTGCGCCTGCCGCCGGGTGAGGCTGCCGAGCTGGCCGACGCGGTGGGTGCCAGGAGCGGTGGCAATCCCTTCGACACGGTGGAATTGGTCAACGCGCTCCGCCGTGACGGTGCGCTGGTGCCGGGCCGAAGTGGCTGGCGCTGGGATGCCGCCACGATTCGCCGGTTCGTCGGGCAGGGCGAGATCGTTGACCTGCTGGCGGCCCGCATTCACCGGCTGCCCACGCCCTCCCGCGAACTGCTCGAGGTCATGGCCTGCCTGGGGGGTCAGGTGGACGTCGACGTGCTGCGGGTCGCCGGCGGCCGGAGCGCCGCAACCCTGGACGAGGACCTGGTCGCCCCCCTGGAGGATGGGCTGCTGGTCTATGAGCAGGACGGTCCTCCTGCGGTGCGATTTCGCCACGACCGGGTGCAGGAGGCGGCTCATAGCCGGTTGGCAACAGACCTCCAACGTGAACTGCACCTGACCGTGGCGCGGCGACTTGCCGCATCGGCCGGTCTCGGCATGATCGCTGCCGAGCAGTATCTGCAGGTGTCGGACGCACTGGCCGCCCCCGGCGTCGCCGATCCGGGTGAGCGCCGAGCTGCCGCCGAGCTGTTCGTCAGCGCCGCATCGATGCTGACCGTGCTCAACCCGCCGTCCGCGGATCGGTACCTGACCGCCGCGATGGCCTTGTTGAGTGACGCCCGACGGCCCGGGGTCGCGGTGGGCGATCCGCTGCTGATCGCGGCGCAGCGGCAGCAACATTCGGTGCTCTATCGGATGGGTCGGTTGACCGAGGCGGACGCGGTGTACGAGCTGATTGCGCAGCACTGCGACGACCCCACCGAACTTGTCGAGCCGGCCTGCATCCAGGTCGCCAGCCTGAGCAACCGGGCCCAACCCCGCGCGGCGCTTGATCTCGGTCTCACGCTCTTGCGGCGGCTCGGGGTGGACGTGCCAGAAGACATCACCGCCGACGTTGTTCAGCGATACGGCGAGGTCACCCGGTGGGCCGCGGCGACGGCGCGGGATGCCGACCTCACCCAGCCGGAATCAAGCGATCCCGCGACCCGGCTGACCGCCGTGCTGCTCAACGGGCTGTGCGCGACTGCGTACTTCCTCGAGCCCGCAATCATGGCCTGGTTGTTGCTCGAGAGTCTGCGTCTGTGGACCGACCACGGGCCCAACTCGGCGCTGGTTGCCACCCTCGGCTCGGCCCCACCGTCGACGATCCTGATGAACAATGGCTACCGCACGGGGTATGAGATCAGCAAACACGCGCTGTCGGTCGGCGCGGCGCGTGGCTACGAGCCGGGGACGTCGTTTGCGCGGCATTGCTTTTCGTTGCTCGCCGCGCCGTGGTTCGAACCACTGGAGGACAGCGTCCACCAGTCGCAACTTGCCCGCGAGGGGCTGATCCGCGGCGGCGACCTGCAGATGGCCTGCTTCACCTACCAGACCTCGCCCCCAGCGTTACTGGACTCCGCACCAACCTTGGACAGCTGCGCCGTCGACGTCGACGCAGCACTTGCCTTCGCTACCCGAACCGGCAACGACCATGCCAGCACGCAATACCTCCCGATCCGGCAAATCCTGCGGGCGCTGCGCGGAAACACCAGGGCGTGGGGCTCCTTCGGCGACGAGGAGTTCGACGAGGACGCCCACCTCGCCAGCCTTGGCGGCAACAATCAGCCGGTCGCCTTCTTCCATGTCTATCGAGCGCTGTCCGCGGCCCTGTTCGGAAACACGCCCGACCTGATCCGGCATGCGACAGCGGCCAAGGGGGTGCTGGGGCACATCGTCGGGTTTTACCCAACCGCGTTGGCGCACCTGCTGCAGGGACTGGCGCTCGCCGAACGGATCCGAGGTGCTGACCCTGTCGAACGTCCCGGGCTGCTCGCCGAGCTCGATGTTTGCCTGATGTGGCTCGACGCCCGGGCTGCCGATGCGCCCGGCAACTTCGGACACCTGGCAACATTGCTGACCGCCGAGCGGGCCTGGGTCAACGGGGACCTCGCTCTGGCGGCGCAATCCTTTGACGCGGCCCGCCGCGACGTCCGCAATCGGCGGCGGCCGTGGCATCAGGCGCTGATCACCGAACGTGCCGCGGAGTTCAACCTCGCGCTCGGGCTCGAGCAAAGTGCCAGTGACCTGCTCGCCGAAACCAGGCGTCAGTACGCGGCCTGGTGTGCGACCGGGAAGGTTCGCCAACTCGACGAGCGCTACCCGTTCCTGGCATCCACCGTCCGCCGGCCCGGACCTCAGTCGTCCGGGCGCGGCCCGACGCTCCCCGGTCCCAGTATGTCCACCGACGACATCGACCTGCTGGCGATCCTGCGCGCGTCCCAGGCGCTGAGCTCCGAGACCAGCCCCGGCCGGCTGCGGGCCCGGCTCGGGGAGGTGCTCCGAGCGATGACGGGCGCAACCGCCGTGTTGATGGCCGAACGGGTCGACGGCACGGATGACTGGCTGGTCTTCGACACCGAGAGCTCGACCGGGTACGCCGTCCCGCTGTCCGAGGCGGCGGCGATGCTGCCGGTGACCGCGCTGCGGTACGCCCAGCGCACCGGTGAACCAGTGCTGATATCCGACCCGGCGCTCGACGACCGCTTCGCCCGCGATCCCTACCTGAGCGGGCTGGAGAACTGTTCGTTCCTCGTGGTGCCGATCTCCAACCGGCGCGCGTTGCGAGCGGTCCTGGTGCTGGAGAACCGGCAGCGACTGGGTGCCTTCGCCGCGAGCGGGCTGGACGCGGTGAAGCTGATCATCGGGCAACTGACGGTGTCGCTGGACAACGTCCAGCTGTACGCATCGTTGGAGCGGAAGGTGGCACAGCGAACGGCGGCCCTGGAGCAGGCGAACGGCAAGCTCGAGGCAATGAGCCATACCGACGCGCTGACCGGATTGCCCAACCGGCGTCGGTTCGACGAGACGCTGAGCACCGAATGGCGTCGCGCCGTTCGTCAGGGCAGTCCCCTCGGTCTGGCGATGATCGATGTCGACCGGTTCAAGCGCTACAACGACGCTTACGGTCACGTCGAGGGTGACGACTGTCTGCGTGCCATCGCTGCCGCGATGCGCGGTACCTTGCGTGGCGATCCGGACGTGATCTGCCGGTACGGCGGCGAGGAATTCGCCGCGATACTTCCCGGAGCCAATCGAGAAGTGAGCATGCGGATCGCTGAGCGTCTCCGGGCCGCCGTGTCCGCGCTGCGCCGACCGCACACCGGGAACGAGGGCGGCGTTGTGACCGTCAGCATCGGACTGGCCGCACACATCCCGAAGGATTCGATCACCGCATCCGATCTCGTCGCCGTCGCCGACATCGCCCTTTACGAGGCAAAGATGAACGGCCGCAACCAAGTTCGGCCCGCCCGCTGGTAGTGCCGCTATCCGGAACGGCCGTGCGTCGCCAACCGAAAGGTCGCCAACCGAAAGGTCGCCAGCCGAAAGGTCGCTAGTCGATGCGGGCTCGATGATCGCGCGCGATGCCGTGCAGCGGGCATGGCTGCCGGGGGTCGCGCGGACACAGGACCCAAAGGTCGGTGGCGGTTGCCTGATAGAGGCGATATGCGGAGGATCCGGTCACGTCGGCGCGGGTCAAGGGCGACACTCCTGGCCGGTTCGGTCCGGGATACACGGCGAGCCCGGCGTCCACCTCGTCACCGGACAGCTCGCGGGCAAGTCCGGTCGCGTACACGGCGCGGCCGAAGTAAGGCGCAACGGAGGAGTCGAAGACGACGAGACTGACCTGCGGTCGTTCGCTGAGGTTGCGTGAGTGCTGGGCGTCCGAATCAGAGACCCAGAAGAACTCCCGCACCCCGGCGGCTGCGAAGCAGACCGGGCTGGTCCAGGGCCGGCCGTCGGCGCTTGTTGTGCCCAGCGTCAGGTAGCGGTTCTCGTCGATCAGCGCCTGCGCATGGCTGATCAGATCGGTGGTCACGATCGGATTCTCCTGGTCGATCCGTTAGTGCGTCGGGTCGGAGACGCTGAGGCTGACCCCTCGCCAGGCCTCGTCGTTGGCCGCGAGTTCCAGTGCCGCCTGCCGTGCCAACGGCACTGCGTCGGTGCCGAGCAGAATTCGGGTGGGTGCATCGCGCTCGGCCGGCGAGGTCGCGCACCACCTCGGCGACCCGACGCGGGTTCGTGGCCTCGTGACCGGACGCGGCGCGCACCAGTTCGGCGAACGGTCCGATCGTGGGTTCGTACGCCGCGCTGGGCAGCGGGATCGTCATCGACGAGCCGGCCCAGTCGGTGCGCATGCCGCCCGGCTCCAGCACGGTGACCTGCACGCCGAACGGTGCGATCTCCTGGGCGAGACCGAGGGAGAATCCGGCGACGGCCCACTTCGCGGCCTGATAGGCGGTCAGACCCGGCGCGGACCAGCGGACACTGAGCGAACCGACCTGGAAGATGTGGCCACTGCCCTGCTCCCGCAGGACCGGCACGACCGCCTTGGTGACGTTCACGACACCGTAGAAGTTGGTATCGACCTGCGTCCGGAACGAGTCGATCGTCGTGTCCTCGAACGAGCCCAGGTCGCTGTAGCCGGCGCTGTTGACGTCGATATCGATGCGACCGAACCTCGCCACGGCCTGAGCGACCACCCGCGCGGCCTCGTCGTAGTCGGTCACGTCGAGTCGCAGGGGTAGGACCGCGTCGCCGAATTTGTCGACGAGGTCCTGCAGCCGCTCGGGGTGACGCGCCGTCGCGGCCACCCGATCACCCGCTTCGAGCGCGACCTCGACGAACGCGCGACCCAGGCCGCGCGAACTCCCCGTCACCAACCACACCCTTGACATCGACACTCCTTCCAAACGACGTTTCCGCCGTCCACCGCGGTAGGGCGACGGACATCAAGACCGCCATCAGCACGATCAGCCGACGGTCGCCGACGACGCCACCCGATAGCGCAGGTGAGTGACGCCGGGCGCGTCGAGCACGCGGGTCAACTCGAGCTCGACGCGTTCTGCGCCGAACAGCCGCCGCCCGTCGCCCAGAACGACCGGTATCAAGTGGATCTCGAGCTCATCGAGGAGGCCCTCGCGCAACAGCGACTGCGCCAGGTCGGCGCCGTGCACCATGACGTCCGCATCGCCGGCGGCGGCCTTGGCGTCGCGCATCGCGGTCGAGGCGTCAGGCACGTAGTGAACCCAGCCACTGCGCGGCTCCGGTGGGACGCCCCGCGTGGGTACGAAGATCGGCACGCCGTGGTGGTCGCCGCCCCACTGACCGGCGTAGTCGAACGTCTTGCGGCCCACGACGACCGCACCAGTCGCCATCAGCTCGGCGAACACTTGCCCACTGGGCCCCGGCGGGTCGAAGTGCGGATAGTCGGTGACGGGCTCGCCGAGCCACTCGTGTAACCGGGTGCCTCCGTCGCCGAGCCCGTTGCCGGGTCCGTCGTCCGGGCCGGTGATGAACCCGTCCAGCGACATCGACATGTACAGGACGGACTTCGCCATCGGGGTCTCCTCCTTCAGGGTCGACAACACCCGTGCCAACCGGTCGAACGCGTGCGGCAGACCGCGGCCGTGCTCCTCGCGCAGCTCTTGGGACGGGAAGCCCCACTGGAGCATCGTCATCAGGGTTGCCCCGTCTCGGGGCGCGAAGGTGAACTCGGTGCTGAAGGCGAGCGTCGACCCATCCAGGCGCGTCTCGGTCGTGGCCAGCAGCAAGCGGCGGGGGCGCTCGATCGCCTCGAATGTGTGCACATGCCGGTAGCGCACGCCCGGTGACGAGCCGAAGGCGATCTCCCAGGTCCCGCCGACGCGCAGCTCGCAGCGCGAGTCGACGACCCAACCCGGCGAGTCGTTGCCGTAGAACTCGCGCTGGCCCGCCGGGCTCGTGAACAGGTCGAAAACGCGCGCGGGCGACGCCTGGATCAGGCGCTCGAAGCGGAGTTCGCGGCTCACCCCTCACGCTCCACGAAGCGCTCGAAGCGGTCCAGCCGCCCCTCCCAGGTGCGGCGATGGGTCTCGATCCATTCGCCAGCCTCGCCCAGCGTCGTGACCGGGCCGAGCCGGCACTCGCGCACGCGACCCACCTTCTCGGTCTCGACGAGGCCGGCGGACACCAGGATCCCGACGTGCTTCTTGATCCCGTTGAGGGTCAGGCCCGATGACCCCGCGAGCTGGCTCAGTGTTGCCGTGCCGCGGCCCAGGCGCTCGAGAATGCCTCGCCGCTTCGGGTCGGAAAGCGCGAAGAACGTCGCGTCGAGCGTTGGCGATAGTGCACCCATCGGTGCACTTTACAACACCGCCCGCGGGTTGGTGGTGGCCGGCCTGACGTCGTGATTGTCAGGTTTTCCAGGGCTCCGAGCTGTGTCGTGGGGGGAGCCGGCTTGCGGGACTCGACGCGGGTACACCTGGCCCGGGACAAACCGAACCGGTTGGTGACCCAGATCGACCTGGGTCCGGCCGCGAGCCGCCGGGTTTCCAGTAGATGCGCGAGGACCGGCCGGCGTCGAGTCGTTCAGGGGGTTTAGATGGCGAGAAGTGTTTTGCTGCGGATAGTTCCGGCTTCCATTCCGGCGTGCACGCGGCCGGCGTCGGCGAGCGGCACCACGGTGTGGGGGCGGAGGACGAGCCGCCCGCCGGCGAGGGCGTTCATGACTTCGGAAAGTGCAGCGGGGATCTGCGCGGGGATGGGCCCGGACAGGCTGGCGCCGATCTGTTCCGCGGAGGGGTTGGTGAGAGTGATGACGCGGGCCGGTCCGCCGGCCAGTTCGGCCGCCGTGCGCAGGTCGCTGGCCGTTGCTGCGTCCAGGACGGCGTCGACGCTGCCAACGGCGGACCGGACCTGTTCAGCGAGGCGGTCGCCGTAGTCCACCGGGATTGCGCCCAGGGATTCGGCCGCGCCGAAGTCGTCGCGGCGCACTGCGGCGATGACGGTGACATCACGCGCCACGGCCAACTGCACGGCCACTGTGCCGACCGATCCGGCGCCGCCCAGGACAAGCAGCTTCTCCCCGGGCTGGACGCCCAGTTGGTTGAGGACGCGAACCGCGGCTTCTCCGGCGGCGGGTGACGCCGCCGCGGTTTGCCAGTCGACCTCGGCCGGTTTGGCCACCCAGAAGTCGGCGAGCACGTGCTCGGCGTAACCGCCGAGGCCCGGTAGGAACACCGCGACGTCGTCGCCCGGGCTCACGTCGGAGACATCGGCGCCGACGGCGTCGACGACGCCGGCCGCCTCGAAGCCAAGCACCGATCCGGGGAACGCCGGGAAGACGCCGCGCAGTCGCCCAGATCTGATGGCCAGATCGGTGGGTCCAACGCCGGCGAAATGGACGGCGATCCGGATCTGGGCCGGGGCGGGGCCGGGGACGGCGACGTCGCCGAGCGCAAGCACCTCGGGTCCCCCGAAACCGGTGAGAAGGACAGCTCTGGACATGTTCTCTCCTTGAGATGGCGACGACGTGGCAGCGGTGCTTTCAGTCCCACGGACCAACCGCAGATTACGTGACATGTCACGTATAGACTAGCCGGGGCGCCCAGATATTCCCTGGGGCGGAGGGCGGAACAATCGAACGTGGCTTCACCACAAGGAGGGTCCAACGGGGATGCCAGCTCATGACACCGCGGATGATCACGCGTTCAGTGGTTGGCTTGATGCCCGCCAACAACGCGCATGGTTGGCGTACATCAGGGTTCAACTGCGCCTGACGTACGAAATGAACCGGCAGCTACAGACCACCAGTGACCTGTCGTTGGGCGACTGGGACGTGCTGACCGCACTCGGCGCCAGCACCTCAGGAGCTCTGGCCACCACCACCTTGGCCACCCAGATCGGCTGGGAGCGTAGTCGACTGTCCCACCACGCGAAGCGTATGGCCGGCCGCGGACTACTCAAGCTGCGAACCTCGGCAACCGATCGCCGGGCCACCGAGTTGGTGCTGACTCCCGCCGGTCGCGCTGCCCTCGAGGAGGTGGCGCCCGGCCACGTCGAACTCATCAAGAGGCTCTTCTTTGCGGGGATGCCCGATGAACTGCTCGAACCGCTCGCCGCGGCTATGGAAAGCGTGTACACGAACCTCCTGAAACACGGCTCCCTGCCCATTCCTGACTGACCGGTCGTCTCGACCTGGATCACCGGCCCGGCGTCGTTGGGTCGCCACGACGTCGAAACGCAAACTATGCAAACCGTCCGGAAGGCCCGCGAACCCCGTTGAGCAAGGCAGTCTGAGCCTTTCGACCCGAACCAGAGGTAAACCGTGACGATAGAGAAACCTGAGCGGCTGCTCACCCCAGGAGAGGTCGCCCTGATGTTCAGGGTGGATCCCAAGACCGTGACCCGATGGGCGTCTGCGGGCCGCATCCGATCAATCCGCACCCCCGGAGGGCACCGCAGGTTCCGTGAGTCAGATGTCCACGGTCTCCTCGCCGACTTGACCGTTCGATCATCGCCGTCGACTGCCTGAACCAGGTCGGCGAAGTCGCGCACGCATGGATACGCGAACACATCACCCTCGCAGCGGGCGGAGGCGACCGGCGTCGCAAGAGCCAGTCTGTACAACGGTTAGTCGTCGATCGCCTGGTAGACAGCGGTCCACGCATCGAGCCATATCGGCAGAGTCTGGTCGCCCGCGTGCGCGCGCTGCATCACGAAGATCGCCGTCAGGTCGTCGGCGGGGTCGTTGTACCAGGCGGTGCCGTAGAAGCCGGGCCATCCGTAGCTCCCGACCGATGGGCCGAGGTGCGTGCGGCGGGTGCGGACCGACATTCCGAAACCCCAGCCAATGGTGTCGAAGTACCCCGGCCAGAACCCGGAGACCGCCTTCTGTGCCGTGGTCAGGTGGTCGCTCGTCATCAGCGTCACCGACGGCCGCGACAGCACTCGATCGCCCCGGTGAATGCCACCTGCGAGCAGAGCGGAGGCGAAGGCAAGGTAGTCGTCGGCTGTCGAGACGAGCCCGCCGCCACCCGATTCGAAGGCCGGTGGCCGGCTCCACCGCCCATCGGGGGTGTCTTCGATGACCGGCTCGCCGGTGGCGGAATTGTCGCGCTCGTACGCCGTCGCCAACCGGGCGATGCTCTCGCGCGGCACGCTGAAGGCGGTGTCCTTCATTCCGAGTGGACCGCAGATCCGCTCGGACAGGGCAGCCCCGAGGGACATGTCGGTGGCCCGCGCAATCAGCACCCCGGAAGGCGCACCGAGGGCTGACTACGGGAGGACCGGAAAATGATCGGACTACGGCCGAGCGGTTCTGCCCTGCCGACGACGCCAGTGCGGCCCTGCCGAACCGAGCCCGCGTGCGCGGGGGGACGCGCGCTGCAGGATCGATCAACGGCATGCTGACTCGACTGGACGTCGACGCTCAGGCTTCGTGCAGGCCGAACTCGTTGCCGTCGGGGTCGGCAAGCTCAATACCGTCAGGCAGGTCGGAAAGACGGATCGCTCCCAAGGAGATCAATCGTTCCGCCTCGCTGGCGGGGTCGGCCGTGACGAGGTCGAAGCGCTGCCGATTCCTTCCCTTCTCGGATTGCACCTCCGGTCTGCCCCATGCGTCCCAGGAGATCTTGGTACCGCCGAGCGGCGACTGGACTGCGGTCTGCTCGTTCTCGTCCCACACCAGCGGCCAGCCCAGCACATCGCGCCAGAACAGGCCGACGTCCCGGGTTCCGTCACAGGTGACCTCACCGAGCCGGCCGGTGCCGACCAGGTAGTTATTGCCCGGCTCGATAACACATAGCTCGATGCCGCCAGGGTCGGCCAGCACGACATGGGTGTCGTCGGGCGCTTGCCCCACGTCAAGGTGCCGACCGCCCAGACGGAGCGCCATCTCGACCGTTCGCCGCTGGTGCTCGAGGCTGCTGCTCGTGAGATGGAGATGCAGCCTTGGCCGGCCCACCTGCCTGGTCGGGGAATTGACGAAGCGAAGCCCGATCTGCGCGTTGTCACCGGGAAGGAACGCGCCGTCGGACTCCGTGAGGACTTCCCTTTCGAGCAGCGCGGCCCAGAAGGCCGCTTCGGCGAGTGCGTCCGCCACATCGAAGGTCAAGGCTTCCAGTAGCACCCCGCTGATCGTGCCCGACATCACCAACCCGTTCTACGCCGAGCTGGCCAAGTCACGCCACCCCGATCGGCATGAAGGACGGCGACCCCCTAGGTCTCGTCGGCGGGTCACCGGCACAAATCGGGTCAGGCCACGGGGTAGCGGGTGCCGATTGCTGTTGCGGCCCTGCGGAGTTCGGGGACGATGCGTTGCGCCTGGTCACTCGTCAGTTCGTCGGACGGGCCGGTGAGCCCGAGCGCACCCTGCACTGCGCCTGAGCCGTCCAGGATGGGCGCGGCGACCGCGGTGATACCGAGAAGGCGTTCGCCGGCGGATCTGGCGTATCCCTGGCCGCGGATTTCGGCGAGCTCGGCGCGAAATTCCGTCAGTTTCTTGGTGGTGCCGTCGGCGTGCTCGATCGTGGTGATCTCGGCAAGAAGGTCTTGGCCGGCGGCGTCGTCGGTGAACGCCAGGATGGTCTTGCCGGCAGCACCCAAGTACAGCGGGAAGCGTTCGCCGACCGGCAGGGTGTAGCGGAGCGGGTTGGTCCCCTCGACCCTCGCGACCAGGACACGCGAGCCGGCGACCCGCACGTAGAGCGACGAGGTGAGGCCGCATTCGGCGGACAGCTCCTGCATGATCGGTTGGGCGATCATGTTCAGCGGGCTCGCCACCAGATAGGCGTGGGCGATGGACAGGGCCGCCGGTCCGGCGGTATAGCCGCTGGCGTAGCGAACCGCGAAACCGTTGTCGATCAGCACGGTGAGCATCCGCTGGACGGTGGCGACGTGCAGGCCCGGCATGCCGCGCCAGGTCGCTGAGCCGCACCGGATGCTGGTAGGTCTGCAGGACGTTGAGCAGGTCCAGGGCGCGCTGCACCGAGCGCATGGTGTTCGCTGGTGCCGTCACGTCCGATCCTCCCCGCAGGTATCAGCTGGTGATCTATGTCTATCACGAAATGAGAGCTCTTGTCTCAGCGGATGGCGGTTGCGTTGGCCGGTGAGCCGACGCCGCCGGTGAGGTGGAGTGGTTTCACGGTGACGAGGGCGTCCCATCGCCCGGTGCTGCGGCTGTGCCTGGCGAGGTCGGTGAGGTTCCAGAGCTCACCCAGGGCACCCCGAGTTTGGCGATCAGCTCCTGGTGCATCATGCCGCGGTCCTCCGGCGCGGTCGTCGTGAACGGGCTGTCGGCGACCACAGGGAGCACCTCGACGGCGAAGGTGTCGGTGGCGAACAGGGCGATCTGGTTGTCCCATAACCATTCCGGTAGGTCGAGGCTGCTGCCGGAACCCGGTGCTGCGACGGGCGTCCCGGACCTCGCCGCGGGTGCGTGGCGTCGGCGCCGAGGAACCAGTTCGCCCACCCGGTGTGCACCAGGACCAGGTCGCCGGGACGGAGTTCGGTGCCCTGGGCCCGTAGCGCGTCGTCCAGGCTGCTGGCCGGTAGGGCCGGGCCGGCAGAAATGATCCAGGGGGCGCCGGCGCCGGGCGGCCCAGCCCTCGATGTCGATCAGCACACCGCGTCCGACGATGGGTTTCTCGGCCCACCGCTGGATGCCCAGGGCCGGGGAGCCGACCTCGATGTCCTCATCGGGGATGCCGTTGTAGAACCCGTACCCGGACGCCCGCCGGTGTCTGAGCCCGTCGACCTGGCTGGTGGCCTGGAGGAAGAATTCGCGGAGCACGTCGTCGCGGGCTTCCGGGTGGCTGCTGAGGATTTCGTGGCGGGGCACGCCGCGGGCCCGGGCCATCGGCGGATCGAAGGCGTCGAGCGCGTAGTCGAGAGAGAACACCTCTCCGGTGCTGACGATGCCGGCGGCGTCGCGGACCTGTTCGGCGCCGGCGAAGTTGGCCATTCCCCGTTCCGGGTCGCTGTGGAAGACATTCCAGCTCGACCCGGGCGGGCCATCCGACCTTGGGGTCAGTTCCGCGTAGGAGGGGACGATCACGTCGTTTCCTTTCACCGTCCGGGGGATGCAGAGGAAGGACCGGCCGGCGTCGTGGTGGACGACGCCGGCCGGCCGAGTTGGCGGGGCTGGTCAGTCGTGCTCGTGGTGTTCCGCGCCGAGTGCCTCGACGTCCTGCCGGTAGGACAGCAGGTAGGCGAGGATGCCGGCGACGGAGGCTCCGCCGAAGGCATACGGGGCGAGCACCGATTTGATGGTCCGGGCCAGAGTGGCGTCGGCGGCGATCAGGGCACCGGCCTGCCCGAGCACGATGCACAGGCCGGCGAGCAGGAAGAAGATCAGGCTGATCTTGAACAGGAACAGGGCGAGCCGGGAAGCGGGCCCGTGGGTGTCACGCTCGGTGAGGCTGTGGCTTTCGATTGACTTTGTCATTGCGGCGATTTCCGTTCTCGGCAGGGAGGGCTCAAGGGTTCGGGGGGTGGGTTAGACGGGGAGCAGTCCGAGGGCGATGAGGACGCCAACGCCGAGGATGGGGATGCAGTAGTACTTCAGCAGCGGGATGAAGGTCTTGACCGGGTCGACCTGGGCGATGCCGCTGGCCACGTAGATCGGTGCTCCCGACGGTGGGGAGGCACCTTCGGTGGAAGCGAAGATCAAGACCGCGGCTGCGGCGACCGGGATCGGGACGCCGACACCGGCGAGAGCGAGAACCGCGACGGGGCCGACGGCGGCCATGGTTGCGCTGGCCGTGAGCGGGATGGCGATCGCGACGACGATGAGGCCAATGGCGATTGCCATGATCCAGGCCGGGGCCTGCAGGTTGTCCAGCACGGTGGACAACTGCTTGGCCAGGCCGAGGTCGGCCAGCACGTTGGAGGCGGAGAACGCCGCGACGATGGTGATGCCGATGACACCGAACGCTGGGGCGACCTTGCCCAACGTCGACCACCAACTCTTGCGGGTACGGGGCAGGTTCTTGCGGCCCAGGAACAGCACGAGGCCGATCATCAGCACCGGGATCCAGGTGATCAGGCTGATCACGTCGGGCATGGCGTAGGGCACTTGGTCGAGTTTGGTGCCGTCGGCGAGTTTGACGGCGGGCTTGAGGACGTCACCGACACCGGAGTAGTTGCCGACCTGGGTGGCGATGAATCCGGTGGTGAGCAGCAGCGGGATCGCGATGGGCACGAACAGCAGCAGTGCCTGCCAACCGCGGGACAGGCTGGTCTTCAGCGGCATCCGATGCTCGGCGTCGACGGCCTGGATGTTGTTCTTTCGGACCAGATAGAAGCAGAGGGCGATCCGGTAACCGAGGCACCAGAGCCCGGCCAGCAGCAGGGGCACGACGATCTCGTCGGCAGTCATGGCGCCGATTGCGGTGAGACCGCCGACGAGGATGAACATGGTTGCGCTGAACGGGAAGGTGACGCCCATGCCGGCGCAGCCGGCGACGACGGTAGCAGCGAGTTCTGGTTTGACCCCAGTGCGTTTCATCCACGGGACGGTGACGGTCCCGACGGCGGCGGTCACCGCGGCGCCGACGTGGGCGATGGATCCGAAGATCCCGGCCGCGACGGTCGAGGTGTAGATCGGGCCGCCCCGCAGGCGACCGAGCATCGAGTTGAGCACGTCGATGAGCTTGTCCAGCACGGGGGTCTTGACCAGCAGGAAACTCATGAACACGAACGCAAGACCGGCGAAGGTGACCTCTTCCTGCATGGCGTCCAGCACACCCTCGGAGACGGAGGTCCAGGCCTCGGAGAAGCCGTCGGCGATGACGGCGAACACACCGACGACCAGGAACCCGACGATCATCGATTCGCCGATGTTCCGTTTCAGGACGGCGTTCCACGCGACGATGGTGGCGACGAATGCCACGAGCGCCCAAACGGCGATCATGCCGTCACCGACGCCAGGATCGCGGCGCGGCGCTGGGCCTCGTCGGTCTCGACGGCGCGGCCGGCGAGCAGGCTGCTGACCGCTTCGGCGGCAGGGATGACGATGACGCCGTCGCTGTCGGCGCAGATCACGTCGCCGGGGTTGACCACGACACCGCCGATGGCGACCGGGATGTTGATCTGGCCGGGACCGTTCTTGTAGGGGCCGGCCGGGTTAACTGCGCGCGCCCAGACACCGAAGCCCATTTCTTCCAGCACGTCGACGTCACGGGCTGCGCCGTCGATGATCATGCCGACGGCTCCGCGAACCCGGAGTCGTTCGGTGATCAGTTCACCGATCAGGGCACGGTTGGTAGCACCCTGGCCGTTGATGACGAGGATGTCCCCTGGTTGGACGTGGTTCACGACTTCGTGGATGGCCTTATTGTCGCCCTCCCTGACCCAGACGGTGCGGGCGCGGCCGACGGCCTTGGCGCCCTTCCACAGGGAATGGATGCCGGAGTCGACCATGCCCATCCGGTTGCGGGCGTCACCGATGTTGGCCACCGCAAGACCGCGGTAGGCCTCGAGCAGATCGTCGCCGACGTCCGCCTTGGCCTGGTCGGCGAGGGCATGATGAATCTCCGCGGTTGCCCTCGCGGACACCGGCCGGACACCCAGCTCGTCGGCGAGGCACACCGCAGCATCGGCCTCGATGCCCCGCCGGTCGGCGTGCTTGACGGTGCCGTCATGAAGGCGTTCGACCGCGGACCGGCCGGTGGACAGTTCGCCTGCGATCTGCTCGCGAACCCATTCCTCGGCGCCGGCGGCCCGGCCGATGGCAACGGATTCGACGATCAAGGCACCGAGGCCCTTCATGAAGCTGCTGCGGAGCAGTTTGCGGCGGGAGGCGTCGCCGGGCTCGCCCGCGATGTCCTCCACGGGAGCACCGATGGTGCCGAACAGCTCTGCGGCCCGGCGCGCGCCGTCGCCACTGACCACCAGCGGGGTCTGCGCCCCGTGGGTGGGAACCGAACCGACGACAGAGACGTCGGCGAACTGAGCCCCGGACTCGCTGGTGATCACCGCAGCGATCTGCTTCTTCAACGCGGCCGACCCGGCGTTCAGGTCCGCGTACAACGCGGTCGCCGGCAGGTGGGGGGCCAACCCGGTCGCGGCCCGTAGGGCGGCCTTGCCCCCGGTCAGGCTGAGGACCAAGTCCGCGTCTGTCACGGCGTCCGCCACCTCGGCGAACCTGATGACATCCGCCGGAGTCAGAGTGTCGGCCGGGTCGAAGCCCGTCACCGTCCAGCCCTGTGCGGCGAACCCGGTCGCGTAGAGCGACCCGGCCTCGCCCAATCCGATAACAGCTACCCGCATTGTCTGCCTCCTTGCAGTATCACACTATGAGAATGTCTCTCGTTGTTCAGTAAGTGTGTTCATACAGCGAGTATGTGTCAACCCCTGTCAGAGAAGTTTTTGAGCGGAGCTCGCGCAGTTCGGGGGCGTGCACCGCGTGCCAAATGAACTACTTGATCAACGATTCGCGGCCGACAAGATCAACAATCACGGGTGAATCTCGCGCCGGACGCTAAGTGGGTCAAGCGGTCTGCCATTCGGCAGCCACATGGGCACCCTCGGAACCGGCGGGCGCCGCAGGTCCGGGGCCGCAATACTGCTGACATGCCCGACGATCTGCAAACCTTCCCGCTGGGCTGGTCAACCGCGCTGTGCATTGCTGCGCACCCTGATGACCTGGAGTACGGCACCGCGAGTGCGGTGGCGGCGTGGACCGCCGCGGGCAAATCCGTTAGTTACCTGCTGGTCACCTCCGGCGAAGCCGGCATCGATGCGCTCGATCCTGCGGAATGCGGCCCGATTCGCGAAGCGGAGGAGCGTGCCGGCGCTGCCGAGGTCGGGGTCGACGACGTCGAATTCCTGCGCTATCCCGATGGCGTCGTCGAATACGGCCTGCCGCTGAGACGGGACATCGCTGCCGTGATCCGCCGTCGCCAACCGGACCTGGTGGTCACCGGCAGCCCGGATCCCCGGCCGGTCTGGGGCGGGGTGGATTACGCCGACCACCGGGCGGTTGGTCTGGCCGGTGTCGACGCCGCGCGGGATGCCGGCAACCGCTGGGTGTTTCGCGATCTGGCGACGGACGGGTTGAGCCCATGGAAGGTGCGGCATATCGCGATCGCCAACTCGGTGCGACCCACCCACGCCGTCGATGTCACCGACACCATCGACCGGGGGATCGCCTCTCTGCGCGCGCACCGCAGATACCTGGAGGGATTGGGGGAGTCAGCACCGGATCCGGACGACATGCTCCGCGGATTCGCGCGGATGACGGGCGAACGATTCGGCGGCCGACCGGCCGTCAGCTACGAGTTGCTTGGCTGACAGCGCGACCTGGCGCGCGTCTCGGGAACTCCTAGGATGAGCAGCCCGCGATTGTTGCCGCGCAGGCGCTGACGCGCTCGCCGGAAGGTTGCTGTCTGCGATGGCGAACACCGCAGCGCAGGCGGTCTGGCTCAGAACTTGCGCGGGTACCGCCGCGATCAGGGCGATCGGGATGTCACGATGGGCACCATGAGCGGTCTGTTTGCCCTTCTCGACGATGTTGCGGCCCTGGTCAAGTTGACGGCCTCGTCGCTGGACGACATCGCGGCCGGCGCCGGCCGGGCCAGCATCAAGGCGGCCGGGGTGGTGGTCGACGATGCGGCGGTGACTCCGCGGTACGTGCAGGGGCTCAAACCGGAGCGCGAACTCTCGATCATCTGGCGTATCGCCAAGGGATCGCTGCGCAACAAGATACTGATCATCCTGCCGGTCGCACTGCTGCTGAGCCAGTTCGCCCCGGTCCTGCTCACCCCGATCCTCATGGCGGGCGGCACCTACCTTTGTTATGAGGGTGCGGAGAAGCTGTGGGAGAAATTCTCCGGGCACGAGGCGAAGGCGCAGGACCCGGACGAGGCGGCCGCCGCCGATCCG
Organism: uncultured Actinomycetota bacterium; assembly: GCA_963695045.1. Taxonomy (GTDB): domain Bacteria; phylum Actinomycetota; class Actinomycetes; order Mycobacteriales; family Nakamurellaceae; genus Nakamurella. The sequence goes on along the minus strand of CAVOFW010000005.1, from coordinate 142,699 downwards.
GGCGCCCATGAGAAGCAGGTCGTGTCGGCCGCCACCCGCACCGACTTCATCCTGTCCGCCGAGATCATGGTGATCGCCCTCAACGAGGTGGCGGATGAGGGGTTGCTGGCCAGGGCCATCATCCTGCTGGTGGTCGCGGTGCTGATCACCGCGCTGGTCTACGGCGTCGTGGGGCTCATCGTGAAGATGGACGATGCCGGTCTTGCGCTCGCCGGGCGCTCGGGCAAGGCCGTCTCCGCCGTCGGGCGTGGCCTGGTGAAGGCCATGCCCATTGTGCTGTCGACCCTGTCCTGGGTCGGGGTGGTGGCGATGCTGTGGGTGGGCGGGCACATCCTGCTGGTCGGTGCCGACGAACTCGGCCTGCACGCGCCCTACGACTGGGTCCACCACCTCGAGGTGGCCGTCCATGACGCCACCGGCGGCGTCGGTCCCGCGCTCGGCTGGCTCACCAACACGTTCTTCTCGGCCGTGCTCGGGCTTGTGGTGGGCGCCCTGGTGGTCACGGTGATCCAGCTGCTGCCCATCGGTAGCCGGGCCGCCGGCCACTCCGGAAAGGCGGATGGACCTGCCGAGCATTGAGACCGGTGGCGACAGCGTCAGGTGTCCAGCCATGCGCGGTTGCCGTACGTGTCGAGATGCACCACCTGCTCGACCGGTTTGCGGGTCGTCGGCCCGTAGCGGCCCCGCGGCCAACCCAACGGCACCACGCAGCACGGCGTGACCGACAGCGGCAGGCCGAGGATCATCCGGGCCCAGGTCACGCTCCACAACGGCAAGGTGATGAGCGACGCGCCCAAACCCATAGCCCGCGCCGCCAGCAAGATGTTCTGCACACTCGGGTAGATGGAGCCGAAGAATGACGACGCGGCCGCGTGTGGCAAGGGCAGGTACGGCACGTGTCCTGCGCGTGCGCCGCCACGCAGGCAAGGCACGACCAACACGGGAATCTCGGCGAAGTGGTCGACCTGCCATTGCACCGCTCGCATGATCTTCGACATCGACTCGTCGCCGCCCGCCGTCCGCCGCCCGAGGCTGCCGTACACCGACCAAGACTCGCGATAACGCGCTGCCAGCTGCTCTTTGACCTTCTGGTCCTTGACGACGACGAACTCCCAGTTCTGGCTATTCGAACCGGTCGGGGCGCGAAGGCCCAACTCGATGCACTTCAACACGATGGCGTCGTCGACGGGATCTGGGAGCAGGCGCCGCACTGCCCGCTGGGTCATCATCGCCTCGAGAAGCGATATGTCGAGGCGGTCGAATGCCTCGGGAATGGTCGGGATGACCCCGGACGCGGATTGATCAAAATGGCCGGAGCCCGCGGAATCGGTCATCCCATGACCCTTTCCCCTCATCTGATGACGATCCACTGGATCGCGCCGGGACCTCCGAAGATTCCCGGGTCGATACCCGGTCGCGATAGTGGTCGCGTCGTACTGCGATCATGATCCAGGTGCGCGCACGCGTCCAATTCGGGTATCTGTGATCGTCATCCTGGTCGTTCCCAGGACGGCGTGTACGGGCACGTCCAAAGAACGGCCCATTCGGGTTTCAGTTCCCGACTGCGCGATCTCTACCACAACCAGGAGGATCGCATGACCCAGAATGACATCCAAAGCTCGGCGATGCTCACGTGCGCCAACGGTCACCCCTGTAACGGGTATGTGACGACCTGCCGCGTCTGCGGGGAACCTGTCACGAACAGGCCCAATCGATCGCCGCAGCGGTGTGAGTCGGCCCCGGCCTATCAACCGCCACCCGGTGTTTCCTACCGGACCGCAGCGACTGTCTACCGCGGTCCGCTGCCATCGGTCTGGACGACCGTCCTGGTGACATTCTTCTTCGGGATTTTTGGTCTCATCCCCGCCTCGATTCATACTTCCAGGGCGCGGGACGCGGGGCGGCCGACCAACACCTATTGGGCGGCCTTCGGCTGGACCTTGGCGGCCGGCATCCTGCTCTGGGTGCTGGTCTGGGTCCTTCTCGTCGTGGTGATCGCGACTTCCGTGCGCACAACGTACTGACGGGAATGTTGGGCCCCTGGCGACGCCTCTGCTGTTTGGACTCGCGAATTTAGCCTGATGTCATAGGCGGCATCACCCCGGTCGGTCGGCTTCTGCCGTCGCGCAGGTGGGCGGCGGTGGGTAGTTGCACCATGACGCGGATTCCTCCCGCGGGTCGGGGGGTGAGGGTGAGGGTTCCGTCGTGGGCTTGAGCGATGCGCTTGACGATTGCCAGGCCGAGGCCGACACCTGCGTGGGACGCGGATCTGCGTTCGGTGCCGTGCTGAAACGGCTCGGTCAGTGTCGCCACGAGTTGCGAGCTGAGTTTCTCGCCGGTGTTTTCCACGGTGAGCACCACGAACGTTGGATGAGCGGCGGTGGTGACCCAGACGGTGCCGTGCTCAGGGAGGTTGTGGATGACGGCGTTGTGCACGAGGTTCGTCGTCAACTGCAACAACAGGGCCGGTGAGCCTGCGACGGGGGCCAGGTCGCCGGAGGTCTCGATCGCGACGCCACGGTCTTCGGCAAGTGGGAGCAGCGTCTCGGTCGCTTCTTCCGCTGCCAGGGACAGGTCGACGTGCTCCGGGGTGAAGGATCGCTGGCCCGTGCGGCTGAGCAGGAGTAGTGCTTCTGTGAGGTCGATGGCTCGGGTATTGACGACCCGGAGGCGGTCGAGGAGTTCATCGATGTCACGCTGTGGATCCTTGCTGGCCACGTCGAGGAGCGTCTGCGTGATCGCCAGCGGCGTGCGCAGTTCGTGAGAGGCGTTTGCCGCGAACCTCTGCTGTTCTGCGACGTGTGCTTCGAGGCGGGCCAGCATGCCGTCGAACGCGTCGGCGAGCTCACGAAACTCATCTCTGCCGCCCGGTAGCGCAATCCGGTGGGAGAGTGATGCACTCCCGGCGGCCCGGGTGGCATCGGTGATGCGGTTCAGTGGCGCGAGCATCCGCCCGGCAAGAATCCACCCGCCCAGCAATCCGAGCACCAGCAGCAACGCCAGAGTGATCGCCGCCTTGGGAGCGAAAGCGCGCCAGAGGTCGGACCGGCCGGGAATGAAGAGATCTGGAAGGGGCCCGATCGCTTGGTTGGATGCGCGATTCCCGGGAATCGAGATTGCTTGGCCGGGGACGTATCGCAGCAGGAATACCCAGACGACCGCGATGAGCAGGACCCCCGCGGCCACAAGGAACCCGGCATAGCTGAGCGTGAGTTTAAGGCGGACGCTCAACGCCGGTGCCCTATCCACGGTGGCCGGCTTCGTTCTGGGTCTCGGGTCCGGTGTCGATGCGGTATCCGACGCCCGGCACCGTGGCGATCAGCCGGGGTTCGCCGAGTCGTTTGCGCAGGGCGGAGACAGTGATGCGCACGGCGTTGGTGAAGGGGTCGGCGTTCTCGTCCCAGGCCCGTTCCAGCAATTCCTCGGCGCTGATCACACCGCCTTCGGCCGCGACGAGTACCTCGAGCACGGCGAACTGCTTACGAGTCAGCGCGACGTACCGGCCGTCGCGATAGACCTCGCGGCGGAACGGATCAAGACGCAGGCCGGCGATCTCGCGCAGCGGCGGCCGGTGGTGCGCGCGTCGACGGTCCAGCGCGCGCAGGCGCAGCACGAGTTCTTGCAGCGCAAAGGGTTTGGTCAGGTAATCGTCGGCACCGAGTTCAAACCCGGTCGCCTTGTCGTCGAGACGGTCGGCGGCGGTGAGCATCAGGATCGGCATTCCGGTTTCGGAGGCGACGATGTGTTGGGCGATCTCATCCCCGGAAGGTCCTGGAATATCGCGGTCGAGGACGGCGATGTCGTAGGCGTTGATGCTCAGCAGCTCGAGAGCGGTGTCACCGTCACCGGCCAGGTCGGCCGCGATCGCCTCCAGTCGTAGGCCAACACGGATGGCTTCTGCCAGGAGGGGCTCGTCCTCGACGATCAACACACGCATGACTCGATGCTAGAGAGCGGGCACCTATCGTCCGCATATCGAAATCGGCAGACGTTCTGGCAACACGGAGCTACCTTGACTGGGGGTATGTCAGATTGCCGACCAGCACGCCGGGGCACTCGATCGACCTTCCTTGCTCTCCTGGTCGTCGTCGCGACGCTCATGGGCGTCCTCGGTGGCTGTTCGCTGGCGGGCCGGTCATTGCCCGCGTCACCCAGCGGCCCCCAGGCACAATCAATCAATGTCGAGCAGGCGACGGCGCTACCGTCACATGGACCACTTGGCGGTGCCGTCACCGGAGACATTCCCAACCAACCCCGGACCGTGGGTCCGGGTGCAATTGGCGTTGCTGATGGTGAGGTCCCGGACGGCGTGACGGTGTTCGACAATCGATATCCGGCGGTGACCAACCTTGACCCGAGTCTCCTCGACGCCCTTCGTCAGGCCGCGACGACCGCGGGCGTAGAGGGTGTCAAGTTCTACGTCAACAGCGGCTGGCGGTCCCCGGCCTACCAGGAGCAGCTACTTGCTCAGGCGGTCTCGAAATACGGCTCACGAACCGAAGCTGCCCGGTGGGTCGCCACCCCCGCCACATCTGCGCACGTTTCTGGAGACGCCGTCGACATTGGGCACCCCGGTGCGGCGACGTGGCTGTCCGAGCATGGCTCCGAATACGGGCTGTGCCTGATCTACCGGAACGAACCGTGGCATTTCGAGTTGCGCCCGGTCGCCGTTGATGACGGTTGCCCTGCTGTGTATGCCGATCCCACAGCAGGACCCAAGGATGCACGGATGAGCAGGGCACGCGCATTTCTCGCCGATGTTTCGACACGTGACTTGGGTCCTCCCGGAGGACACTTGACCATCGACGATTCGCACAGCTGGTTCGGTACGTACACCGGCATCGTGTTCATCACGCTGGCCGCATTGCCGTTCGCCGTGGTGACGGCGTGGGCGATCGGACGTCGTCGCTGTCGCAGCGGCGTCGCGCCGTCGTGGGCCTGGCGGATGTCCCTGGCCGAGGTCGGCATTGTGTTCGGGACGGTGCCGTGGGTAGCGATGACGATGGTGCCGGGCAGCCGGGCCGGCGCCGTGACCAGCGAGGTGAGCCTGGTTCCGCTGCGGGACCTGTTGACGATGCCGACGTACCAGATCGTGGGCAATTTGCTGATCTTCGCAGCGGTGGGTTTTCTTGTGCCCGTGCGGTTCGCCGGGATGGCGTCGTTACGCCGGATCCTGGCGTTGGCGGCGGCCGGGTCGGTCCTGATCGAGACCGCGCAGTACGTCCTGCCACTGGATCGGGTGTCTTCCGTTGACGACGTACTGCTCAACACGGCCGGCGCTGGGCTGGCCGCACTCGCGTCGCACCGCTGGTGGAGAACTCACCCGGCACCATCAGAACCAGACCCTCCTGGCCCTGGTGCCTACTTGCCGAAGGGCAGGTCACTAGGACGGTGGCGCAGCTTCGCCGCCGCCCGAAACGATGATCACCGGATGTCGATCCGCAAGCCCAACCGCTCTCGGGACCTAGGGCGGCCCTGATCTGTGCTGCCCGGTCCGCTAAGGGTTTTTGGCCGATATCGCTCTCACGCCGGATCAGAGTGGGCAGTGGGTGCGGGAACGCCTTCGAGGATGATGACCGGGAAAATCCGGTCGGTGTTCTTTTCGTATTCGGAGCCTGCTCCGGCAACCATGCCGTAGAGCTTGTCGCGCTCCGCACCCGCCGACACGACAGCCCGGGCCGAAAAGGATCCGGCTCCGAGTTCCACGGTCACCGCCGGGTGGGCCCGTAGGTTGTGGAACCAGGCCGGATGCCTGGGAGCGCCGGCCTTGGAGGCGACCACGAATACGCGACTTTTGTCGTCGACCCCGAAGCCGAGCGGCACTGTCGCCGGTCGCCCTGTCCGCGCGCCGGTCGTGGTCAGCAGCAGGATCGGGAATGGCGGCTGGGTGACAACGCCGTGGTTGGCGCGGAATTCGCTGATGACGCCCTTGTTATAGGTCCGGAACTGCTCGTCAGACGGCACGGCTGGCATGACTCCTCCTCAGTCCCTTGGAGAGACTCATCATAGTTTGGTGAGTTTCTTCGAGCAACTATCCTTCGACGATGCCGCCGAGAACGTCGTTCGAGACCATCGATTGTTCGATCGCCAGAACCATGGCCATCCTGGGGGAGCCGTGGACGGCGCTGATCCTGCGCGATCTGTTCATCGGAATCACCCGGTTCGACGCGCTGCATGCCCATCTCGGCGTGTCTCGCAAGGTCCTCACGCTGCGCCTGAACCGGCTGAGCGGCGCCGAGATCGTGGTCAAACGCCCCTACGTCCAGCGGCCGGAGCGGTTCGACTACCTCCTGACGGGGAGGGGTTGGCAGCTCTGCGACATCCTGCTCGCTATCAGCGCTTGGGGAGACGAGTGGACGACAACGGAGACTGGACCGCCCGCCCTGATCCGCCACCGCATCTGCGGTCACCGGACAATCGCGGAAATCCGCTGTTCGCACTGCGGCGAATCGCTGCACGCCGCAGACACCGAAGTAACGCCGTTGCGGTGATGATCGGGAGATCGAGAGGTTGCCACTTGCGTGGTCGGTCGGCGTGGCCTGGGGGCAGCCGGCGGGTTGGTAGGGGTGACCAAAATTTCGCCACAGCCCCGCGCTCGTGACCGGGGTGTTGCCCGTGGCGGGTTCGGGTCAAGATGGGGCGGTGATTCAGTCGGTCGGGAAAGAGTCTGCCGTTGCTGATGGTGCGTCGCATCGCTCGGTGGTGGATTCGCTGCGGAACGCCATCATCACAGGGGAGTTGGCGGCCGGAACCCGGTTGATCGAGGACGTCCTCGCCGAGCAGTTCGGGGTGTCCAGGGTGCCGATCCGGGAGGCGCTTCGGCAACTGGAGAGCGAAGGTTTCGTCAGTTCGGAGAGGTACCGGGGGGCGACGGTGTCGTCGACGTCGACCCGGGACACGCTGGAACTGATGCAGGTCCGCCGAGGGCTGGAGGTGCTGGCTGCGCGGCAGGCGGCAGAGCATCACGGAGAGCCGTTCGGCGACGCACTGCGCTCGGTAGTGGCGCGGGGCCAAGAGGCCGGGCGGCAACATCAGGTTGATCGGTTGCCGCCGCTGATCATGGAGTTCCACGAGGTGGTCGCGAAGGCGTCGGGGAACCAGCAGCTGCAGCAGATGTTGCACCGGGTCCTGCAGCGGATCGCCTGGGGGTTCGAGATGGACATCGAGGACCGCATCGACTCATCCTGGGCCGACCACTCCGCGGTGGCGCTGGCGATCCTGAGCGGGTCACCCGTCCAGGCGGGCTACCTGATGGACGAACACATCCGTAAGGACGAGGACATCTACCGGCACAAAAAGGACATCTCGTAGCGACGGTCGTATACGACTGATGCCTCGGATTCGCTCCTCGTATGCGACACGCCGACGACACTCCGTGCGGAAACACTCCTTGTGGGATTCGCAACATCGATGTTACGCTGGTCGTATACAAAATGGGTGACCCGGTCGACAGGGTCGGAATGTATTTCCACCGACAACGCGCTCCCTTCCCCTCGCCTGGAGGCGTCACCGATGTCCACTGAACCCAGCACCACGTCCTCGACGGCGGCACCCGATGCGGGTGTCCACAACAATCATTCGGCTCTGCCGGCGGTACTCGACAAGATCGGTTTCACCCGGGCGCAGTTCTGGGTGCTGATGTTGATCATGGCCGGGATGTTCTTCGACACCCTGGAGCAGAACTCCACCGGCGCCATGGGCACCAACCTGAAGGACGCACTCGGGATCGACAACGACCAGCTCGCCCTGATCAACACGGCCACCGTGATCGGCGGGTTGATCGGCCGGCTGGTCGGCGGTTACCTGGCCGACAAGTACGGTCGCCGGATCTCCCTGGGGTTCAACCTGCTGCTCTACACACTGGGCGGGTTGATCAGCGCCGTCGCGGTCAACTACGAGATGCTGCTGGCGAGCCGGCTCATCGTGGGGATCGGGTTGGGCGGTGAGTTCACCGTCGGCATCGCGATGCTGTCCGAGATGGTCGCCACCCGGTACCGCGGCACCCTGGTGTCGTTCCTGAACATCGGCTCCGGCGGCGTCGGGAACTTCCTGTCCTACGGCATCTTCTTCCTCATCCTCGGCCCGTTCGCCGGGTTCTTCGGCGGCGACGCCACGGTGTGGCGGTGGACCTACGTGATCCTGGCCCTGCCGGCCCTGCTGGTCGTCGCGTTCCGCCGCCGGCTGCCCGAATCCCCCCGCTTCCTGATCTCCAACGGCAAGGTCGACGCAGCGAACCGGGAACTGACCCGGCTGGCCTCCAACACGCTGCGCAAGCAACCCGCGGATGCACCGGTCACCCCGTACCTGACCACGGCGGACGTCCCGGTCAAGCAGCCCAGCGTGAACCCGGCGGCGGTATTCCAGGGCAAGGCCCTGCCCCGCACCCTCGCCCTCGGCGCGGCATCCTGGATGGCCTTCGGCGCCCAGGTGACGCTGAACTTCCTGATGCCGACCCTGCTGGTATCCAAGGGCTACTCCATTTCCGAGAGCCTGCTGTTCACCATGATCATGAACATCGGCAGCCTGCTCGGTGCCTGCGCCGCAGCGTTCCTGGCCAGCCGGGCACCCCGCCGGGCGGCGGTGACCGGCGCCGCGATCCTGGGCTGCATCACGGCCGTCGCGTTCGCCCTGTTCGCGGAGACCACCCTGCTGATCCTGATCCTGGGCGCCATCTTCCAGTTCTTCACCATGCTGCTGAACACCACCCTGGCGGCCTGGTCACCCGAGGTGTTCCCGACGTCGATCCGCGCCCAGGGCACCTCGATCGTCAACGGCATCGGCAACATCGCCGGCGCGATCATGCCGTTCGTCGCGCTGTTCCTCTTCGACAAGTTCAGCCTGGCCGGTGTCTTCATGATGGTCGCCGTCATGTACGCCCTGCTGATCGTCGCCGCCCGGTTCAGCCCCGAAACCAAGGGCCGCTCCCTGGAAGAAGTGAACGAGGAACGCCTCTAGCCAAACCCCCACCACACCCGAAGAACCTGGTTATCACTGCGCGCCCATCGCCGGAGCGCCCGCCGAAAGGACATGCCATGCAGCAGTTGAAGATCTCCGCCACCGCCCGCGGCCTGAACTACCTGCCCGAGTACTACGCCCAGGCCAGGGGACTGTTCGCGGACCACGGCCTCGAGGTGACGCAACGTGGCCCGGGACCCGTGGACCGGGGTGCTGGACGACCTGGAAAGCGGTGCCGCGGACCTGGCCCTCGGCGGGCTGTGGGTGCCGGCGATGTTCGCCGGATCCGACCGGCACTACACGGTGATCGGCCAGCTGAACCACCAGTTCCCGATGGCCATCGTCACCCGGGCGCCGGCCCCGGACTTCACCCTGGCCTGGCTCACCGGGAAGACCGTCCTGGCCCCCGGCGCCGGCGGCAGCGCCCCGTACGAGTTCACCGCCGGCCTGATGCGGGAGGCCGGGGTGGACCCGGCCGGCACCCGGTTCGTCCGTGACCTGTCCACCGCGATGCTCGTCGAACTGTTCCAGGCCGGCCTGGGCGACGCCATCATCGCCGACCTGGTCACCGCAACCGTGTTGCAGGACAACGGATACGGGCACATCTCGTTCGAACACGCCAAGGCCGGCGGGATCATGCCGAACAGCGTGTACTACTGCCGCACCGAACGGCTCGACGAACTCGCCCCCGCCCTGACCGGGTTCGTCGCCGCGATCGGGGAGGCGATGGACGCGCTCACCGACGCCACCGTGGACTCGGTCACCGACATCCTCACCGACATGTGGCCCGACGTCCCGCTCGACCGCGTTGAAGTCGGCGACCGTGCGGCTGCTGGCCAGCCGCACCTGGGACACCACCAGCGTCGACCCCGCCGCGTGTGACCGGTGGACCGGGATCCTGGCCGACGCCGGCCTGGTCACCACCGCACCCTCGTTCGACGAGCTGATCAGCACCAGGTTCACCGCCGCCAGCCCGGTACCGGTCGGCTGACCCGACCGCCCGATCGCCCGCTCGACGATTCCCTGGAGGGACCCCCGATGACGCTGTTCTTGTCCGCGTCCGACGTCGACGACCTGCTCAACACCAAGGAGGTCATCGACGCGGTCGAGCAGGCGCACGCCGACCTGGCCACCGGGGTGTCCGTCCAACCACCGATCAGCACCCTGGACGCACCCGGTTCGGACGCCAGGTTCCTGCCCATGACGGCCATCTCGGCCCGGCACGACCTGGCCGTCGTCAAGTTCATGGCCGACATCCCGTCCAACCGGGACCGGGGGCTGCCGGCGCAACGGTCGATGATCATGGTGAACTCCGCGTCGACCGGGGAATGCCTGGCGGTGATCGACGGGAAGATCCCCACCCGGGACCGCACCGCCGCCGCCAGCGCGGTCGCCTCCCGGCACCTGGCCCGGCCCGACAGTTCCGTCCTCGGACTCGTCGGGGCCGGGCAACTGGCCCGCGAACACGTCGCGTACCTGTCCAGTGTGTTGCCCATCGAGCGGGTCGTCGTCTGGTCCAGGTCCGCGGCGACCGTCCAGCAGTTCCGGGACGACATCGCCACCGAGGGCCTCCCGGTGTCGGTCGCGAGTTCCCCCAAAGAGGTGTTCGACGAAGCGGACGTCGTCTGCACCCTCACCCCGTCCCGCACCCCGATCATCGACGGCCGCTGGTTCCGGCCAGGTCAGCACATCAACGCGGTCGGTGCCCCGCCCCGCCCGGACCACCGGGAAATCGACTCCCACGGCATGGCCAGGGCCACGATCGTGGTCGACGACTACGAGATCTCGATCCAGAAATCCGGCGACAGCGTCCTCGCCCTCGCCGACGGCGCGATCGAGAACGCTGACCTGCGCACCGAACTCGGCCAGGTGATCACCGGCGCCGCGGCCGGACGCACCAGTGCCGATCAGATCACCCTGTACAACTCCGTCGGCGTCGCCATCCAAGACCTCGCCATCGCCAGGCTCCTGATCGAACGCGCCCGCGAATGGGGCCTTGGCCGGAACATCGGCTGACCCACCTGAGGGGAGCTGGCGGCGTCCCCGATTGCGACACTTCGCAGCGGCGCACGTTGCCCGCTGGTCACGATCCAGCTCCGCGCGCTACTTCAGCAGGTGAACGACCGTCGTCTCGGTATCGGCTGGGTCCGGCGTCGGATCTCCGTAGATCTCCCACGAGTGCCCGGCGGACTCTCTCCGGTTCGCCGCCATCCACTTGTCGATCGCGTCGTACGCCTCGCCCAAACCCGTGTACGGCCCGCGGTAGACGGCCACGGCGGCTTCACCTCCTGGCGTCTCGGTCGCGTATACCTCGCCCACGGGCTCAAAGGTGCGAGTGATCTCAACACCGAAGTCGCACAAAAGGCGGGCGCCAGGCTGTTGTGGGTGGTGGTAGAGGAAAACGTTGTGGCCGTCAGTCCATAGTCCCGACTGACTCCGAATGACGTCCCAGACCCTGTCCAACGCCGGCCCCCAGGCTGACCCAACCGCGTCCGGCGCGACCTCGCGCCGCACCGCGGCCAACATGCGTGGATGGACAGTTTGCCCGTCGACCGAAACCACCATTTCCCCGATGGTAAACCGACGTGAAGCTGAGATGTAGGCAAACGGCCGGGGGAGGTTGATCAGTCATGGGCGCCGCCCGGTCGTTGGGCTCGTTGCCTGGCGGCTGCGCGTCCGATTGCGCGGTGGCCGACGTCCATTCGTCAACGTTTGCGCCCGCATCAGGTTGATGGGGGCCATGCTGGTTGCCGTGAACCACTACCTGCTCGACAACCGCCGCTCGGAGGCTGGCGAACGGTTCGCGGCGCTCGCCGAGCTGTTCGATCCGTGGACGTTCCGCCACCTCGATGACCTGGGGCTGGGCGAAGGGTGGCGATGTTGGGAAGTGGGCGCCGGCGGCGTCTCGGTGCCGCGCGGTCTGGCAGAGCGGGTGGGGACGAGCGGGCGGGTATTGGCCACGGACATCGACGTGTCGTGGATCGAGAACGAGGCACTCGTCGCACTCGAGGTACGCCGTCATGACGTGATTCGCGACCCGCCGCCGGCCGAGACGTTCGACTTGATCCACGCGCGGCTGGTGCTCGTACACCTTGAGCATCGCGCGGCCGCGCTGCAAGTCATGATCGATGCGCTGCGTCCGGGTGGGTGGCTGGTGCTCGAGGATGCGGATCCGGCGTTGCAACCGCTGGCCTGCCCGGACGAGCGGGGGCCCGCCGAGGAGTTGGCGAATCGACTACGCACCCGGATTCGCGCGCTGATGGTGGAGCGCGGTGCGGACCTCGCATACGGACGCACCCTGCCTCGGCTGCTGCGGGAGTCAGATCTGAGGGACGTGAGCGCGGAGGCCTTTTTCCCGATCGTGTCACCCGCGTGCTCGATCCTGGAGGCGGCGACGGTTCGACACGTCCGCGATCAGTTGCTTGCCGCGGAATTGGCGACGCCGGACGAGATTGACAGGCACCTCAGGAACCTCGCCCGCGGCGATCTGGATCTCATGCTCGCACCGATGATTACCGCATGGGGCCGGAAGCCGGCCGAGCAATCCACGTGACCGGAGAGGTCGGAATGCAGGAGGACGACCTACTCGGTCACCCCCGCGGACCGCCAGTCGGGCGTCGACGATCACTCCAGCCGGGCCCAGAAGTCTGTCACCAATCGTGCGACCTCGGCCGGTTGTTCGAGGGGGATCAGCGTGCGGGCACCGGTGACCGTCACGGCTGTCGCGTTGGGGGTGAGCCGGGCTGCGTTCTGGGCATCCTCGGGACTCCAGTCACCGCGGTCGTCGGAGGCGATGTACAGGCACGGCACGGTGATGTCGGCGAGCTCTGCGGTGACGTCGACCCGGTTGAGGATGAAGGACTCGACCGCCCTGCTCATGCTGACGCGATGCGGTCGGCGAATGCTGTCGACCACGGTCGCGCGGATGTCCGGGTCGGCGGCCGAGCGGTCGGTCAGCATCGCCTTGATGATCGCCGAGCGCACCGGCCCGATCGGTCCGGCGAGCCGCAGCACCGGCTTGAGCAGCCCGATCTGCTTGCGAAGATCGCCGGGGAGGGGTTCGGACGGGGCGCTGATCGCGACCAGACTGCGCAGCACCGCAGGCATCGCGCCGAGCTTGTAGCCGACGTGGCCGCCGAAGGCGTTGCCGACCCAGTCGACGGGTCCCTCGATGTCGAGTCCCGCGAGCAGGTCCAGCGCGGCGTCGGCGGCCCCGTTGATGTCCGTGGTCCGGGTGAGCGGGTCGCTCAGGCCGAGGCCGGGTCCGTCGACCAGGACGTAGCGACGCTTCGCCGGGAGCAGCGGCTGGACCGAGTCCCAGGTGTGGCTGTCGACGAACATGGACGGCCACAGCACGGTGGTCGGTCCGTCGCCGACGATCCGGACGTGCAGGGCACCCAGCCGGGTGTTGACCCGGTCTGCGGTGGTGGTCGGGCGGCGGCTGCTGCTCATGGTGTGCCTCGCTCAATCGTCCAGGTATTTCGTGTTAATTTGACTAACATGAATACTAGACGGTATCAGATGTCCGCGCGAGCGCAGGCGGCTGAGCAGACTGGTCACCGCATCGTCGACGCGATGTTGGAGCGGTTCTCGTCGGCGCCGTACGACCAGATCCGGCTTGAGGACGTCGCCGAGGACGCGGCCGTGACCGTGCAGACGGTGCTGCGGCGCTTCGGCAGCAAGTCCGGCGTGATGCGCGCCGTGGTTCAGCGCGAGCTGGGCACGATCGCTGCGGCCCGGGCGGCGGCGGACACCAGCGACCCGGAGCGCACCATTGCCGAGCTGGTCGCGCACTACGAGCGCTACGGCGCGCTGATTCTCAAGGCATACAGCGAGGCTCCGTTCATTGACGGGCTCGTCGAGTTGGTCGGCGCGGGGCGCAGGCATCACCTGAACTGGTGCCGGGACGCGTTCGCCGAGCACCTCGAGCCCGGTCTCGACCAGACGACGCGGGCGCGCAGGCGCGCGCAGCTCACCGCGATTTGCGATGCGACAACGTGGCGGATTCTGCGCGAGGACCTGGGGCTCAGCCGCGCCCAGACCCGAAAGGCGTTGACCGAGATGGTCTCGTCGTTGCTGGCGTGACCTCCTACCGAATCGGTCACCGATGCCGAACTCACCCGGCCAGTTCCGACATCGACCCTGTGGTGCCCGAGCGTCGCCACAACGGTTGTGGGTGTCACCACAACGGGCCCGAGCGTCGCCACAACCGCGGCTGCGACTGCGCAACGTCCGCGGAGGTAGTGGCGTCGCCATAACCGCGGCTGCGACTGCGCAACGTCCGCGGAGGTAGTGGCGTCGCCATAACCGTCGTGGCGTAGCCAATCTCGGCGTAGCGACCGGATGTGCCCCGGGCCGGGTACGGCTCAATTGGCGACCCACCGAGGCCTGCCGGCCGCGCGACCGCCGGCGGAGTCTTTGTTCACTACGGGGTAATGGGGTCGCTGAACTGATCAATCAAGAATGGTCTTCTCCATCGAAGCACCAAAAATACTGACCCCCGACAACTTCCACGACGTTGGGCCAGGTTTGAGCACTGGTGCCGCTTGATGCTTTGTAACGTTCGGCGCCTCGCCGGTCGTGAACCGGTTGCAGGCGCGGCTGTGGCGGGGCATAGCCCACTGGCGCCGGGTCAAGGCGGGTGGTCCTCAACGGACGGTTGCGGCGTCGAGACTTTTCCGCCCCATACGCCGAGGACGCGACGACCACGTGACCATGCTCGACCGGCCGCAGCTCGCCGACCATCTCCTCATGGACGCGTCCGGCCGTGGCCAATCCGCTTTGCCCGGGCATTCGGAGGTCCATGATCACAAGGCCGGGCCGTAGCTCGACTGCCAGGGCGACACCCTCGTCGTACGCCGACCTCCCATTTGTTCACCTATGTGGAATCCAGTCCGTCATAGCAGGGAGCCGAAACCGTATGCCTGATTTGTCGCGCAACCGTAGACCCGATTTCGTCTATCCCCGGCCGTCTGATAAGGCCTGGCTGATCGACGGCTACGTACCCTCCTGTGGCGCGGGTGGGTTGATCTGTATTGGCGAGATTCGCTCCGGACCACCGATTTTTCGTTTTATCGGCCACACGGGTGACGACCGTGGACCGGCACATGCGGCCCGGCCGTGTCGATCCCCAGATTTGGGGGCGAGACACCCCTCGATCGGCGGTATTACCCCGGTTATTGAGCGCTCAAGCTTGTCGCGGGCAGGCGAGGTACTAGTCCATCGGGTGCCCGGACAAGTTCGTTGGACAACAGGCAGTTGATGCCACAGAACGGTTGTCCAGGTTTGCGGCAGAGGGGTGAACCCGTTGCATGCCCGGGTGCGCGCCGAAGTCGGGGAGCGGAGGTGGACCGACCGCCGGGTCACGGCGGTCTGCAGAGCTATTCATATCGCCATTCCGGTCAAGTTAGGGGTCCTGCATTGACAACTTGGAGGCGAATCTTCACGGTCATCGTTCTCACTGCGTTGTGTATTCCATTCCTTCAGTCGACTGGGGCGCAGGCGGCCTCGGTGCACAACCAGGTCCAGGAACTTCGCGATGAGTGCGAACCCGTTAGTTGGAACGCCGAGTTCCCGGGAATCTGCAACAGGAAGCTGGACGGAACGTTCGGCACCGTCACTCTGGCCAAGTTCCGTGCCGCGCTCCCGCAGGGCGGCAGCGGTCATTGGTGGATCCGCCAGCACGAAATCACGTTGGACAAGGGCGACACCGTCGCCGCGACCAACGCGGGCGGCATCGTGCACACCTACACCGAGGTAGCCCAATACGGCAAGGGCTGTATCCCGGAATGGAACCAGGCCATCACCGAAACCGTGGACAACTGCGACTTCGGCAAATTCCTGACGACCCTGGTGCCACCGGGACAAACATCCGTTCCGCAGACACTGAGCGTCGGGGTGCACAAGTTCCAATGCCTTGTCCATCCGTGGATGCGCACGGTGGTGACCGTCCGGGCGTAACCGTCGTCCCACCGGCACGATCAGTTGTCCCACCGGTTGTTTCCCCTCCCGGTGGGACAACGGTCAATTGCCTGATCCAACACCGACCATTCCGCTCCTCCGACCAGCAGATTCGAGACAAACGATGCGGGTGCGTCACCGGCACGCCATGATGTGCATCGCCTTGTGCCTGATCAGCACGACGCCGGCGGGATGCGGCTCCGCCGGCGCGTCCAGTGCGGGACGCGTCGGCTCCGCGCCCACCGCGCTCCCGGTCACCGGTGATCTGGACACCCGGTGCGCGGACTCGACGGGCGACACACCCGGAGTCGATGTCACCGACGTCGCCCTTGTCAGCCAGGACGATCAGCTGATCGTCGCCTACACCTTCAATGCCCCCGTGTCCACACTCGGCACGCTCATCCTGACCGTCGAGGCCCACAGCCAGGACGGCACCGGCCAGCGTCAACTCGGCGTCCAGGTGGTGAACGGCCGACCCGTCGCCTCGTTTGTTGCCACCTCACCCACCAGCGAACCCACACGTCAATTCGACAACGTCCACGTTATCGACCGTGACGTCCACGCAGCCTTCCCCGCCGATTCGATCACAGCGCTCGGACCCCGATGGATCTGGTTCGCGATGGTCGGCGGCGCTGACTCGATCGACGACTACTGCCCAGGCGCCGCCGGCACATCGCCGAACAACCTGACCCCGATCACCGTCGGCTGACTGAACGAGATACCTCGACCAGGGCATGGGCGGCGCCGTAGCAGTCAATCTCTGGTCGGTTTCGTATCAAATGGCCAATAAACCTCACGAATTCTTCGACACCGATCTCGGCCAGCAGGTGCATCCCGACGCCGCGGGCGGCACACACCCCGACCCGCGATCACCACAAGAACCCAAGGAACCGCAACCGCGACGTCGGCGGCTTGATCCGATGATCTGGGGCGTCCATCGGTTTCCGTCCCAGAGTGGATTCAGCGTCGGAGATGGAGACCCGATCAGTCTCTGCCCCGGACTGGTGGGTGGCTCATTCCTCGGCCAATGCGGCCAGCCGATTGAGTGACGCCTGGAGCTTGGCATCGGTGGTCGCCCGCGCACGGGCTAAGCGCTTCGCGTCCGTCAGCTGTGACCAGTCGTAGGTGTGGGTGACATTGGTTCGCGACTCGTCGATCGGTTCGAGTTCCCACCGCCACAGATGTCCTGGCGGCCGCCGGCCGGGCTCGGCCGGTCGCCACGCGATGCGCCGGCCTTCTTCGAACTCGACCACGTGATTCTCGCGCACGGCGCCGTCACCGGTCAGTGTCATGGTGAACACCTCACCGAGGTTCCGGATTCGTTGCCCGGCGGCAGCCTCGGCGAGGTTGCCGTTACCGTCCCAGCGGGGCTGAAGGGCCGGGTCGGCGATGAGTTCAAAGATCCGCTCGGTGCTAGCCGCGATCTCCCGGCTGGCACTTACGACCCGCGGAACATCATGGCGTTCGGTCATGCCAACATCCAAGCAGGAGCGGCACGGGCCGCCAGCTGGAGGTCAACGCGAATAAACAGCTCGTACGCGTTCGATCGACCGATCGTCACCGCGATGTCGCGGTGTCGCGGCGTCCTTTGGCCATCATCACTCCACTCGTCCCGGAAATTACTGCGGGGAGTCATGTCGTCAGGCGCTGGCGGGTAGGGCGACTGTCCCGAACTTCCCACGGAAGTAGGCAAGTGGGTTTCCCGAACGGGCGCGCGCACCGAGCACCCGGCCGATGAAGATGGTGTGTGTCGCGGCGGCCACCGTCGCCTCGGTTTCGCACTCGATCTGCGCCAGGGCATCGGTCAGCAATGGCAGGTCGTGCAATCCCTCGACCGTATCGACGCCACGGAACTTGTCGGCGTGGGGCTTGGCGAACTGCATCGCGACGTCGGCGTGGTCCGCGCCCAGGATGTTGATCGCGAACCGCCTTGTCCGCCCGATGACCTCGGTGGTGGCCAGTTTGTTGTTCAAGCAGACCAACAACATGGGCGGGTCCATCGAGAGTGAGGAGACAGCGCTGGCGGTGACGCCGTAGCGTGCGCCCTCGACGGCCGTCACCACCACCACCCCGCTGGTGAAGTGGCTGACCACCTGTCGGAAAACTGCTTGGTCGATGGTCCGGATTTCGGTGTGCGCTGTGGTCATGATGTCTCCTCCTTGTGAGTGAATCAGTGGGTGAGCGGAACGGTGGTGAGTGAAATCAGTGGTCGGTGGAACCGTGAGGCGCAAGGCCAAGGGCTGCACATTCCAGGAGCTCGCGTAACGCACCTGGCTCGACTGACCGCGGTCCCCTGGGTGGAGCAGCCATCACCGCGTCGATCACGTCCTGGATGCCGGAGCGCTGGAACCCGATCGCTGACAGGCTCGCGGGCGTCCCGAGGTGTCGACCCAGGTCCCAGACCGCACCGGCGGCGCTGCCGTGCCCGATGGCCGCCGTGAACCTGTCGAGCGCCCCCGCCGCCGCCGGCTCCTGGTAGGCCAGGACGTACGGGAGCAGGACCGAGTGCAGGCCCCCGTGCGGAAGTCGCTGCTGGCCGCCGAGGACATGACACAGCTTGTGGTGCAGCCCCATTGAAGCGCCGGCCAGCGCAACCCCCGCCAGCCACGCGCCGTAAAGGATGTCCTCGGCAGCGTTCGCATCCGCGGGCGCGTCGCGGCGGCCGCGGAGCCCACGCGCCAGCGCGCCCGCACCCTCAACGGCGGCCAACTTGATCAGCGGTGAACAGTCGGGGTCGTACATGGCCTCCGCGCAATGCGCCAGCGCATTCAGGCCGCTCGTTGCTCGGAGATCGGCCGGCATCGACTCGCTCAGATCGGGGTCGTAGACCACGGTGCGAGGCACCACGGCGCAGTCGCGGCCGGTGACCTTGACCTGATCCTCGGTCTCGCCCCAGATGGGCGTCATCTCACTGCCGCTGTACGTGGTGGGGACGGCAAGGATCCGCAGTCCGGTACGACGTGCCACGGCCTTGGCGGTTCCAATGGCCGATCCACCACCAACGGGAAGCAACAAGTCCGCGTTGAGCGCGGCCGCCTGCTGGGCTGCCTGCTCGGCCAGGTGGACAGGTACGTGCTCGTGCGCCCGGTCGACGATCCCGACCACGTGCGGTTCTGGGGTGCTGGCCAGCACCCGCTGGATTCCGGCACGGCCAGGATTCCCGATGAGCAGGACGCGCTGTGCACCGATGCGGTCGACCTCCTCGGACACCTGCGCCACCGAGCCCCGGCCGAACACGACCCTGGGCGCCCCGCTCTCATGGATGAAGTGCATGGCGCTGACTGTGCCCCGCGGGCCGTTAACGAACGAGAAACGGACCGTGGGTACAGTCCGGGACGTGACAAGTCCGCCGAGGATCATCCGGGGGAAGCTGAGCGTCCCCCCGATCCAGGAACGGGTCGTGACGCGCTCTCGGCTGACCGCGCAGATCAGTGGCCTGGTGGTGCATAGCCGGGTCACGCTGGTCGTCGCCACCGCCGGATCGGGTAAGACGACCGCGGTCGTGCAGGCGCTGGCGGAATTCACCCAGCCGGTCGCCTGGGTGACCCTGGACGGCATCGACACCGCGACCGGTCGGTTCCTGACCTACCTCGAGGCCGCCGTCGGTGAGCATGCACCGGACGCCAAGGGGGTGGCCACGAGTGCGCTGGCCGCTCGTTTGCCGCACGCCGATGCGGCCGGGCTGCTCGCCGAGGCAGTGGGCGACACCGAGCTCGTCGTCGTGATGGACGGGTTGGAGAACCTGTGTGACGAGGCCGGTGCGCACTCGCTGGCCACGCTGGGCACGTTCATCCGCTATGCCTCGTCATCGGTCCGGTTCGTGCTGGTCAGCCGGGTCGGCGTACCGCTCGACGTCGCCGGGTTCACCGGCCTCGAAGGCTTTGCGACCGTCGGCGAGAGCGACCTGGCCTTCACCGCGGCCGAAGCACGAGAAGCCCTGCTCGCCTCCGGGTCTCGGGACATCGACGCCGACGACGTCATTGCGGCCACGGGCGGCTGGGTAGCGGGCGTGCTCTTCGAGGCGTGGCGCTCCGAGGCCCACGTTGCCGGGACCGGGGGTGAGGTCGATCCCCTGCACGGCTATCTGGCATCACAAATCCTCGACAAGCTCACCGATGACGAACGAACGCTGCTCGTCGTGGGATCCCTGCTCGCGGAGATCACCGCATCCCGAGCCCAGGCGCTCGGCATCGCGGACGCCGGCAATCTGCTGGTATCCCTTCGGGCCAAGCACCTTCCGGTCACCTGGAGCGGCGGCCCGACCTACGCCATGCGCTGTCACCCGCGTTTCCGCGAGTACCTGTCCACCCTGCTCCTGCGCAGGAACGCTGACGAGCTCGCCCGCGTCCGCATCGCCCACGGCCGCCTGCTGATGACCGAGGGGCACCATCAGGAGGCCGTCGAGGAATTCCTCGCGGTGCAGGCCCGCGAGGAGGCGATCGATGCCGCTGAGCTGGCCATCGGCGGAGTCATCGAGCGACTCGACCTCGCGGTGGCCGACCGCTGGCTGACTGCCCTCGCGCACGACGGCGCGGGAGGATCCCTGCGGCTGGCCGAGGCCGAGGTGGCGGTCGCGGTGGCGCGGGAGAACTTCGGCACGGCAGTCGATGTCGCCGACCGGCTGCTGGCCGATGGCACCCGCGATGCCTTGGCCAGGTCCAGCGACACGGCCGCGAGCATGATGGTGTGGGTCTACTGGCACCTGGGTCGCGTCGACGACGCGCAGCAGGTGCTCGGTCTGGCCCACGACACGGCCCCGGTTCGAGCCGTTCGCTATCTGATGGACCTGGTCGAGGTCGGCCCGCAGGGGCCGATCCGCGAGCCCACCGCTGACGGGTGGACCGATGGATGCCCTGGTCCGGCGCGTGGACTACACGCAGGGCCGACTCAGCGAGGTCCTGGACACGCCCACGTCGCCGTGGTCGATATCGGTATCGGCGCCCTGGCTCGTCGGCGCGCTTCGCGCCACCGGTCGCCTCCAGGAAGCCCTGGAGCTCTACGAGGCCGAGCCCAGCAACTGGTCGGCCGCGTGGATGCAGGGCATGGTGGTTCCGGAGCTGATGATCGACCTGGGGCGCGCGGACGAGGCTCGCGCCGCGCTCGCCCGGGGCAGGCAGCAGATCCGGACCAGCGGGTCATTGGTCTTCTTGTGGCTCAGCTGGATGATCGAGGCCAAGCTCGAGCTGCGAATGCACCAGAACATCGCCGCTGCCATCGCCATTCTCGATCGCGCGGAGGGGGCCGGGGCCAGACGCTACGCATTTCTCGCCGAGCTGATCGACACCTGGCGCGGATTCGCATTCCTTCTCGCCGACCAGCCGCGCGAAGCACGGACCTGCCTGCGTCGCGCCGTGGCCAGCATGGAGAAGGCCGACAGGATCCTGGAACTCCCTGCGGCGGCTGCGTATCTGGCCGAAGCGCACTGGCGCCTCGACTCCGCAGCGGCGGCCGACGAGGCTGCCGATCGCGCCCTGCGAGCTGCCGCCAAACAGGGCTCCAACCACCAACTGATGCTCGCCCTGAGCGACTTCCCGGCCGTCGTGAGTCGCCGACTCGATGCCGAGGCCGACAGCGACTCACCCTGGCACCGGCTCGGGCGGGCGCTGATGGACTCGGGTGTGCCGGTCGACATGACCTCCGAGCTCACCATTCGGGTGCGCGAGTTCGGTGAGCTCACGATGACGGTTGACGGCCTCCCCGTGAAACCCCGGATTGCCAAGAGCGTGGAACTGCTGGCCTATCTGGCCAGCGCACCGGCACCAGAGGCGACCCGGGACGACCTGATGACGATCCTGTTCGAGGGACGCGACGACGACTCCGCCCGGTCGTACCTCCGCCAGGTCGTGCATCGGCTGCGCGAGGTGCTGCCCGTTGGTACCGGTCCTGCGTTCAGCGGGCGCACGCTGCGCTTCACCGCCCCGGTTGCCTTGATGAGTGAGTCCGTCGCGCTGCAGCGACACCTCTCCCGGGCGGGTCGGCTGCGCGGTGCGGAGCAGGTGAGCGCCATTGCCGCAGCGCTCGCGATCGCGGACCGCGGCGAATACCTCCCGGGTGTCGACTCGGTCTGGGCCCAGGAGCGACGAACGCAGCTGACCTCGCTGACCGGCAAGGCTCGCCTGCAGGCGGCGCAGACCCAGTACGAGCGAGAACAGTTCCTGGACGCGGAACGGCTCGCCCGAGAAGCCCTGGTACAGGACCCTTATCAGGAAAGCGCCTGGCGTCTGCTGATGCGGGTCGGCAGCGCCGTCGGTGACGAGGACCGCGTCATCACGGCATTCCGCCAATGCCAGAGTGCCCTGGCGGAACTCGACGCGACACCGTCCGACTCCACCCGTCGGTTGCTGGACCAGCTGCGCAGATAGCCGGCCCGGCGGCCGGGCTTCGTCGCCGATCCGCGTTTCTCCATGGTTAACGGCGCGCTGCCATCGTTTCACCCATGCACACCGAGTTCGAGATCCTCGAAGCCCTGTTCCAGGCTTATGACGCCCATGACCTGGAGCGGGTGGCGTCGCTGTACGCGGCTGACGCCACGCACGTCGACATCGCGGCCGGACGACCCAAGCAGGGTCGCGACCGCATCGTCGAGGGACTGGCTTCGTTCTTCTCGGGGTTCCCCGACGCGCGTTGGGCTGCGTCGGCGTCGGCGACCGGGGGCGGACGCGCCTTCGGTCAGTACGTCGTGACCGGAACGCTGCAACGGGACCTGTGGTCGTTCAACGCGTTTGGTCAGCAACTCGAGCTGGCCGGAGTGCTCGTCCTGCACTGCGTGAACGGACTGATCGGGCGGTCCGAGGACTACTGGGACGCCGGAACCTTCCGGCGCCAAATGACAGACAACCAGATGACACACCACCAACTGACACACAACCAGCAAGGAGCTCAGGCATGAGAACAGGCAAGGAATACCTCGAGTCGCTGCGCGACGGCCGCACGGTCTACGTGGGGGGTGAGCTCATCGAGGACGTCACCACCCATCCCAAGACGAGCGGCTATGCCCATGCCATCGCCGACTACTACGACCTCCATCTCGACCCGGCCCACCAGGACGAGGTGACGTTCATCGACGAGAACGGCAACCGCCAGTCCATGCACTGGTTCCTGCCGAGGAACAAGGAGGACGCCGTCCGGCGGCGCAAGTACAACGAGTTCATCTTCCGGCACTTCAAGGGCGGCATCTTCACTCGCCCGCCGATGGGCATGAACGTGGTGATGTTCACCCAGGTCGACGACCAGGCCCCCTGGGCCGAGAACTCCCGGTTCAAGAACGGCCATCGCGACCTCAGCGGCAACATCCAGCGCCAGTGGGAAGAGGTCACGCACGAAGGACCTCGCCATCTCGCCGATGTTCGTCGACGTCCAGTACGACCGCGGCCGCGAGGACGCGCTGGGCGATACGCCCATGCTCAGCATCGTCGAGGAGAACGACGAAGGCATTCTGGTGCGTGGCTGGAAGGCGATCGGTACCTCGCTGCCGTTCGTGAACCATCTGCTGATCGGCAACCTGTGGCGTCCCGGACAGACCGCCGAGCAGACCATCTACGCGATGGTTCCCGTTGCCACGCCAGGGGTCTCGGTGGTCGCCCGGGAGTCCGCGCGCGGTCCCGGATGCGGACCCCTACGACCGGCCGCTGGCGGTCATCGGTGACGAGCTCGACGGAATGGTCTACTTCGACGACGTCCTGATCCCGTGGAGCCAGGTTCAGCACATCGGCAACCCCGACCACGCCAAGTGGTACCCGCAGCGCCAGTTCGACTGGGTCCACCTCGAGACCCAGATCCGGCAGACCACGCACGCCGAGCTGATGGTCGGCCTCGCACTGCTGATCACCCAGTCGCTGGGCACGAACCGCAATCCCGTCGTGCAGTCACAGCTCGCCGAGCTCATCCGCTACCGAGAGACCTGCCGGGCCTTCATGATCGCCGCCGAGGAGACCGGCTTCACCACGCCGGGTGGGCTTTTCAAGCCGAACAACATCTTCATCGACTTCGGCCGCGCTCACTATCTCGAGCACCAGCACGAGATGGTCAACCAGCTCATCGACTTCTGCGGGCGCGGCATCGTGATCCAGCCGACCAAGCGCGAGCTCGACCACCCCTACATCGGGCCCAAGCTCGAGCAGGCCCTCAAGGGCGCCGAGATCAGCGCCCGGGACCGGATCAAGATCTTCCGGCAGATCAGCGAGCGCTACCTCACCGAGTGGGGTGCTCGGCACGAGATGTTCGAGAAGTTCAACGGAACGCCCATCTACCTGATCAACATGCTGACGATGCAGCGCACCGAGTACCACGTCGACGGTCCGCTCACCGAGCTGGCCCGCGAGGTGCTCGACCTCGGCGACACCACCGAGCTGGGCCGTCGCGCCGAAGAGGCCGAGCAGGCGTCGAACTACGCCAGCGTCCGCTTCCAGCCTGACTACGCCCGCGAACAGGACGTGCACGCCGGCTACATCGGCGACCGCGTCGACGATCCGGAGGCCCTGGTCGTCAGTTCCTGATCCAGCGACCCATGCCGGCCGGGGCGCATGCCCCGGCCGGCCCCCTCCCGGACAAGCAGAAAGGAAAGAGCATGGTCAGAACAACCAGCAGCGTTGGGCTGCCCGAGGTACCGCGAGCGGTGGCCATCGGCACCTTCGACGGTGTCCATGTCGGCCATCGCCACCTGGTCAGCCGGATCGTGGCCAGCGGCCTGGTGCCGACGGTGGTCACCTTCGATCCGCACCCACGCCTGGTGCTCGGTCGGGCCGTCCAGATGATCAGCACGCTCTCCCGACGGCTGGAACTCCTCGAGGAGCTGGGCGTTCAGGACATCCTGGTCGTACCCTTCACTCCCACCGTGGCCCGGCAAAGTCCACAGGAGTGGATCGACTCGGTGTTGCGGCCCATCGGCACCGCGAAGGTGGTCGTCGGGGCCAACTTCCGCTTCGGTCACCGCGCCTCCGGCACGGTGCAGACCCTGCGAGAGCACGGCCTGGAGGTCGACCAGATCCCCCTGCAGGACGCGGCATCCTCGACTCGCATCCGTGCCCTGGTCGACCAGGGTGATGTGGTTTCCGCAAATGCCCTGCTGGGTCGGCCGATCGAGATCGAGGGGCTGACATCCGCTTCGTCGCAGCATTTTCGTCGCAGCATTGTTCGTCGCAGCATTTTTCGTCGCCGCACCTTTCGCTGGTGCGGGACCACTCGACGCTCGTACCGCCCAGCGGCCGGTACCGGGCCCAGACCGGGGGGACCCAGGCAGAGGTGGACCTCGACCGGACAACGGGGCGGATCACCGTGTGGTGCTCCGAACGCCTGGCGTTTCGCGGTGCTACCCGAGTCCAGTTCCAGCTACGTGCCCGGCAGACTCGCTGGGCCTGAACGGAGATCACCATGACCGTCCAGCGCGAGAAACAGCTCCTCGAAGACGTCTTGGCTTCCTTCGATGCCACGGACGAGCGGTTGCAGACAATCGTGGAAGCCGCAACGCGGCACCTGCACGCTTTCGTCAGGGAGGTGGGACTCACCCACTCCGAGTGGGATGCCGGCATCAGCTTCCTGACCGCGGTCGGGCAGACGTGCACGCCGGAACGTCAGGAGATGGTGCTTCTCTCCGACGTGCTGGGGGTCTCGAGCCAGATGGAGCTCACCTCGGCCCCGAGTCACGACGAGGCAACCGCCAACACCGTGCTGGGGCCCTTCTACGTCCCGGGCTCTCCGTGGCGGGACGAGGGCGCCTCCATCCTCGAGTCCGGCGACCCCGGCCCGCGAGTCACCATGCGCGGGTGCGTCCGCGACACGGCCGGACGACCGATCGCCGGGGCAACGGTCGACGTCTGGCAGAACGCCTCCAACAAGCTCTATGCGGTCCAGGACCCACAGCAGCACCCGAACAACCTGCGAGGACGGTTTCGGACCTCCGAACGTGGATCGTTCAGTTTTGAGACGGTGCGTCCGGTGGCGTACGCGATCCCCGATGACGGCCCCGTCGGTCGCCTCTTGGACCTGGTGGGCCGGCACCCCTGGCGCCCTGCCCATATCCATTTCCTGGTCACCGCACCGGGTTACGACCCGCTGACCACGCATGTCTTCGACCGGGACAGCGACTACCTGGACTCTGACGCGGTTTTCGGGGTGGAGGAGTCGCTGGTCACGACCTTCGAGGCTGCGGGCCACCAGCGCGGCGCCCTCGACGCCGAGTTCGACTTCGTCCTGACCGCGAAATGAGAGGACATGAGATGGGCACCATGCAGGCGATCAGGGCGCACAGTCGAGGAGGTCCCGACAGACTCCGCCTGGAGCAGGCCCCGGTACCGGTCCCGGAGGCCGACGAGGTCCTGATCGAGGTGCATGCTGCGGCGATCACCTACGACGAATTGCTCTGGGACGAGTCGTGGACCCGCGAAGGCATCGATCGGACCCCGATCATCCCGTCCCACGAGGTCTCCGGCACGGTCGTCCATGCTCGGCGACAGGGTGAGCGACCTGAAGATTGGTCAGGACGTCTACGGCCTGATCGAGTTCGACCGTGACGGCGCCGCAGCCCAATATGTCACGGTCCCAGCCGCGGATGTGGCCGTGAAACCGCGGAGCGTCGACCACATCCATGCAGCTGCGCTGCCGTTGGCTGCCCTCACTGCCTGGCAGGCACTCCTGGACCACGCGCAACTACGAGCCGGGGAGTCGGTGCTCGTCACCGGCGGCGCGGGCGGCGTTGGGGCCTATGTCGTCCAACTCGCGCGTCACTTCGGTGCGCACGTGGCCGCCACAGTAAGGACGGTCGATCAGGTCGACTACGTCACGGACCTGGGCGCGAGCGAAGTGCTCCTGAACCGCAACCGGGCAGTTCGACATCGTCATCGAAACGGTGGGCGGCGGAGCGCTACCCGCGGCCTACTCCTGTGTGCGTGACGGCGGGAGGCTGGTCACGCTCAGTGCACCGCCCGGCCCTGAACTCCGTGCCGGGCGAGACATCCGGGACGAGTTCTTCGTGGTCCGTCCGAACCGCGGGCAGCTTGAGCAGATCGCGACGCTCGTCGATGATGGAACGCTCAAACCGCTGGTCGGCGAGACCTTCGCACTTGCGGACACCCCGACGGCCTATGCCAATCGCGGTCGCCAAGGCGGACCGGGCAAAACCGTACTCGTCGTCAAATGATCCGTGCCGTACCGACTGCAAGCCGCCCACCGGGGCAGGTGGTCAGGCGGCTCGGCATTGCTGGCCCGCCGGACATCTGGTGTCGGACCGACTCGATGAGCCGTGAGCTCCAGGTTCGTTCGATGCCATGATCACTTTCTGTCCGCAGGGCAATCCGCTGCTGAAGGTGGTCGCCGGATGGGTTGCGATCGTGGATCTGATGCCCCGTGAAGACCGTCTGTGCGAGATCCTGCTGTTTGCGCTCCCTTCACACCGAATATCCGGCGTCGGCCAGGACGTTGCGACCCACTGTCATGCGGCTGGCCCGCCGCTCCGGCATGGTCGTCCAGTAGTACCAGATCATCAGCGTGATGGACAGCGCCCAAGCCCGGCCTCGCAGCCAGGTGGCGTCATCGACGCCGAGCTGCCGTCGGAACAATTCCCTGGCGGGAGGATCAAGTATTTCCCAAGCCACCACCAGGTCGACCGTCGGGTCCCCGACCGATAAGCCCCCGAAATCCAGCACCGCGGCCAACTTCCCGTTCCGCAGTAACAGGTTCTCCGCCGCGAGATCTCCGTGATACCACCGGGGCGACACACGGTCAGCCGCTCCGGGCAGCCTCATGGCTTCGTCCCATAAACGCTCCGCGGCGTCCAGGTCGAAACCGAAGTCCTGCCAGCGATCGGCAACGCTCGATGTTCTCTCGGGTCGCCCGGTCCATGGTCGCGATCGGCTCGCCGCGATACGACCGCAGGTCCGGGTTGTTGACCGCCTCTGCGGGCACATCCGCCCGGCTCAGGGCTGCCAGGACCGCGGCAAGGTCCATGGCCAGATTCTCGCGCGGCGGGTGGACGGAGGTCTCAGCCTCGATCACCTCAGGGTGTTCACCATCGATCCAGCGGACCACCGACCAGCGTTCGGAATAGTCCAGATCGGGCTCGAACACGGCAACCACCTCAGGCACGGAAACCGGCAGACGTTGGTGCCAGTATCGGAAGCCAGGTCGCCTCCTTCGAGATGGCCGCCGATCCTCCAGGTTGGCGCGGCATTCGCACGAGGAACTCGTCCCCGAGGCGGAACAGCGCGTTCGTCGAGCCGCTTGATGCCAAGCGGCGCACCGGCGCGTCAGCGTAATCCGGCATCACCCGGCCCACCAACGTGCGGACCAACTCGATGTCGATCGGAATCTCGTTGCCATGCAGAGCTCGATCCACTCCTGGACTCAATCCCACCGCTCCGGCTTCCGGCAACCGACTTTCGCATCCCCATTGTCCGCTGGCGTCCGCTGCATCGAGAGCGGACGCTGGGCGGCAACGTGCTGCCCGGACCCAACTAGCCTCAGTGATGCCCGTTCGCCGCCGGCTCGGGCGACCTGGCGTGGCTGGTCAGAGGTCATGGTGACCTCCGGCGAACATACGCTGTCGACGAGCCCCATCCACGAGTGAGCCGTTCTCGGCCGGTGTCACCAACGATCGGTGAAGAACTCGCCGGTCGCCATGTCCTGGAGCGGTCCGGGGTGCAGCGGTCAGCCAGCCCGCGTCTGCTGACCGATTTGAGCTTGGCGTCCCACGATCGAAGCAGCCGCCCCGACCAGACCCGGACGATCGACGATGGCATCATCGCCGAGAACCTCATCGCGCTGGCAACCAGGACTCAAGCACTCCACCGGCATTGGATCGGGCTTGAGCCCACAGGAGCGTCCATTGCCCCGGACGGCTTGCTCACCGACGTCGCTTGGTTGAGGTGTGGACATCGATGACATCTACGGTTGTTTCCGCAGTGCGCCGCAGGGGTACTGGCAAGCATCAGCAGTGGAGAATGATCGCCCACCGTCAACCCTGTCGACGGTGTGCGATGACGGAGTGAGGCAGGTCGTGATGACCCTTTCCGAGTATGAGCGCCGCATCATCGACAAGATCGAAACCAGTTGCCGGACACAGGATCCGGGTTTCGCGGACCGGATGGACATGGCCGCCGCGCAAGAACGCAGCAGCCGGGTGGTGGTGATCGCCCAGTGCGCGATCTGGATCGGGTGGTTGGTGCTGGTGATCGGCGGCGGAATGGCCCGCGGCCAGGTGTCCATCGGTGCGTTTGTGGCCTGCTACGGGGTCGTTCTGATCGTGGCGGGGACCGTCACCTGTCTGCGCAACCGCCACCCTCGACACACAACCAGGTCACGTCGATGAACGAATGGGGATCCAGTCGGCCTTCCAGCTGGACCCGGCGGCGACTTCGATGACGATGTCCTGGGTGGAGGAGAGATCGGCGAGCGGCAGCTGCTCCCCTTGGTTGCTGGATGCGGGCGACGGGGCCGCCGCGGTCAGTTCCCAGTAGATCAACGCAAAGGCACGTTCGTCGCCCACCCCTGCAAACGCGGCGATCAGCAGGCTGGTCCCCGGCGCTGTCCTGGTCAGTAACGAGGTCCACGACCAGGAGCGTGAGGCTGCCCAGGTTGCTGCGGGTTGCCGACACCCGCGCTTCCGTGGGTGGTTGCCCGGTCGGTCGGGTCAGGCGCTGCGTGGTTCCCCGGATTCGATGGAGTTAACCCTGTCGTCTGATCGGTTTCGGCGTCGGCGGGGGCGGCCGGTGGGTGAGACCCGCGAGGATTTCGGTGATCCTGCCGGCGGCGGTGAGGCCGGCGAGATCGGGGTCGCTGGTGCGGTCGGTGATGGCTGCGGCGATGTCCCGGAGCTTGATGTTGCTGTGTTGGGAGTGCCAGCGGAGCATGGCGAACGCCTCGTCCTCGTTGAGCCCGTAGGTGATCATCAAGGCGCCCTTGGCCTGGTCGATCGAGGCCCTGGTTGCGGCGGACTGCTCGACCGCGATCCGGGTCGCGGCCGCCAGGTCGCGGAGTATGGCATCGGTGACATCGATGAGATAACCACTGGTGGACCTCCACCAGGTGTCGGTAGGCACGTCGTGGCTCAAGCGACCGTCGGGCTCGGTGGTGGAACTGGTTAGCCCGGTCACGGCTGCCTGCGCTGGATCGGGCATGGCCCAGGTCCTTTCACTGGTCCGGATGGGTGCGGTGCCCGTCGGCGGGCCCGCCCCGAGACGAGGGCCGGCACCGGCAGGCCCGGGCTTGCGTTCGCGTAGCCGGGGGGGTTGACTCGTCAGGCGGCGTGATCGCCGCGGGAGTTCGGATGCCTCCTGTCCCAGGTCGCGCATCTTCCGTCACCGGACAGGCTGACCGGCGGTGTCGCGGTCCGTCGGGCTCAGCTCGCCGGCGGTTCGGCGACGATGTTGCCGTCACGCTGCTCGATGATCATCCACACCGGTGTCTCCGCGGCTGCGGATGCGGGCTCCTTCTCATGGAATTCCACCGCCCGCCCGACCTTTCTGCCGGCCCCGCGCAGTCGGTATTCCCGGTCATCGCCTTTCACTGACACCGTGGTTGCTCCGACAAAGTCGTCCAGGAGTACGGGGACGTGCCCGCCAACGTCAGTGACCGTGTACGGCTCCGCCGGTACGTTCGGTGCTGCAGCTGGTTCAGTCATGTTGATCTCCAATCGTTTCACGGCCTGGAGCGTCGCCGGCCTCCCGTAAAGAACCAGTCGCCCACGGCGACCGGTCAACGGACCACCGGCCCTGGTCGGTGCAAGCCTGCGCACCTCCCAGCAGCTAGCGGCTGGTTTGCTCACTTGTGTATAAGTCATTCACCGCTGCGGCATGACGTGGGAGCAACCCGTCGCGTCTGACGATTGCGGGCATGTCTTGGCCTGCTGGATCGCCGCCGCGCCGCCTCGAGCCGGCGCGGCGGATTCTGAACGATGTCGCGACGGATTGAAGTGCCACCGCAGCCGAGAGAGCACGCGTTCGTCGACCTGTCGGATGTAGGGGTAGCCGCGGGAGTGCGCGAGGGCGGTGGAGAGTCCGGCCAGTGTTGATGCAAGACGTCGGCGATCTGCTCGTCCAGATCCCGGGAACGCCGCCCGCGCCAACGGCTTGGTCGGCGTAAAACAGGGGGTACGCGACTGGTGGCAGTTCGTACTCCCACGTGGTCACCGGGGACGAATTGCACTCCATCGCGCAAGGTGCAGATGTGCGCGACGGCGAGCTGGGCAGCCTGGTCCAGGTCCGCCGAGACCTGCTCGGGGGAACCAAGCAGCGGCGCGGGTTCATCGACCGGCTTTCGGTGATGTCGCCGTTGACCTGGCGGACGACAGGCAGCGTCTCGGGGTCGTGCCCGGCGGCCGCCGCCGGAATTGCCCGGTGCTTTCCCGGATGGTGTGCCAATCGAAGATCACCATGCTCAGGCCGACGCCGAGCCGTCCGGCCCTTTCGAGAGCCTTCGGTGACACGGCGCCGGTGACCAAACATGGGCCATCCTGGCGGACCGGGTTCAGGCCGATGTCGGCGTCTGGGATGCGGTAGAAGCGGCCCGCGAAACGCACGGGGTCGGGGCCCTATACGGCGCGCACGGCCAGGATGTGCTGTTGTCGCTTCGAATAGGGCAGACCTGGATCGACCGTGATTCTCAGCGGCGGCGGTGGTGCTGACTGCCTTTGTGGACGTGGTGACTGCCGTCGTGGCGCCCCGCCGACGAGAGAGCCGCAATCGTGCGCGGACCGCCAGGTCCACTGATCGCGGCCTGATCCGGGCCCACTTGGAGGAGACGCCGAAAACAGGCTGGAAATTGTCGACATCACCCCTTCAGTGGCTATAGGGGATACGAGGGAATCAACCGTCACGGGAGGTTTCGACCCATGCCGAACGGTGAACCTGGACGAGGGAGCGCCTCCGGTGGTCGGCACTCCACGCCGACGGTGACGAGGCTCTCCTAGCGGCAGGTCCGCGACGACCTGCTGTCGCGACCCTGCTGGTTGCCCGGTTTGTCGTGCCGACGGGTCAACTACTCTGGTCGAACGACCGGTCGCGGCGATGCCTCAGGCCTGTTTTCTTCCCGTCAGGCCGGCGACGCAGATCCTGCGCCCGCGTCCGTCGACGAAGCGACTGCCGCGTCGCGGGCAAGGTGGTCGTCCGGCGTCCGGGCAGGCCATCTCGGTACATTCTGTCCCCGGAGCGACGGCACCGGTTTAACAGTTTCCTGCCGGGGCACACTGTCCGGGTGACCGACAGTGTCTCTCGGGCGGACGAGGACGATCCGCGTCGCCCGAACGCCGCGTTCATGGAGGCCGAAAATGGTGATGAAGCGTTTTCCCAATGTTCCGGCCGGGGCCGGGCTTTACCCGGTTATCGAGGTTGACGGGCATCTTCCCGCGATCCCGACCGACTTCATCGGGGCCAGCACGATCACCGTTGCGGTTGCCGGCGAACCCCGCCGACTCGATGGTTTGGGCGACCTGACCGATCGCGGCCTGGAGTTCCGGCAGTATGCCACCGACGCCCAACGCCGCTATGGCGCAGCGTGGGCCATCGCCGAGGACGGAAATGAAACCTTCTGGGCAGAACCCCCGTTGCCTAGGTCACTCCGGCCCGGGAATGATCTGGCGGGTGCGGGACTGAGACTCTGAGCTGGTGGGATGGTTTGGAAACCCCTGGCCTGAAAGTGATCTGACCCAACGTGGGTATGGTGATGGTCGGTGATTCCCTGTCCCGCACGCTTGACTGCTTCGAATGGGTCAGCCTCCGTCAGGACCCTGCGCGTGGCCTTTGGTCAGACATACTGACCGGTTCGCCGAACCACTGCGCGGCACTACCGATGCGCTGAGTTCATCGCGCCCTGGTGCCCGGGCCGCGGCGGTTCGCCGCGCACACCCCGGCGTCGGTGCGGTCAGACGCTGAGTCGTTCCCCGGATTCGACCGCGGTGGTCTCCGCGTTCTCGATGTCGATGGGTGGTGCCGGGGTGGCCGAGTGGGTGAGGTTGGTGAGGATTTCGGTGATTTTGCCGTCGGCGGTGAGGTCGGCGATGTCGCGGTCGTTAGTGTGCTCGGTGATGGCCGTGGCGATGTCCCGGAGTTTGATGTTGCTGTGTTGGGACTGCGAGCGCAGCAACGCGAATGCTTCGTCCTCGTCGAGTCCGTAGGTGATCATCAGGGCGCCCTTGGCCTGTTCGATCGCGGCCCGGGTTGCGGCGGACAGCTCGACCGCCTGCCGGGTGGCGGCCTGAACGTCTCGGTGCAGGGCAGCGGTGACATCGATGAGATAACCGCGGACCTGGGTGATCTCACCGTGCTCGTCGCGGATGGCTTCACCGATGGTGACGACGGTGTGGACTCGTCGCTCCGCGTCCAGGATGCGGTGCCGGGAGCTGAACGGGCTCCCTGCGGTGACCGCGGCGATGATCTGTTGGACCGCGCGGGCCCTGTCGTCGGGGTGTTGATGAGCGCACATGAGCGCGGTCGTGGGGACGATCTCGCCGGGGGTGAAGCCGTGCACGGTGTAGAGGCTGGTTGACCACCACCAGGTGTCGGTGGGCACGTCGTAGCTGAACCGGCCGACGGGCTCGGTGGTGCAACCGGTTAACGCGGTGACCGCTGCCTGCGCTGGATCGGGCATGACCCGGGTCCTTTCACTGGTCCAGCTGGGGTGTTGGCATGATCGTGGGGGCCGTTCCCTGGGTGTGCTTGCCGCGGTTGATCGGCCGGGTGATGGGTGGTCAACCCGGTCTGGACGGTTGATCGCGGTGCCCGTCGGCAGGCGAATGCCGCGACGACGGCCGGCGTCGGGCAGGTTCCTTGTCCTGCGCCAAGTGCTCCGGGTGGGCAGGGTGATCCGGTTCGGCCCGGAGCCGGGTGTTGTCGGCCCGCAGTGCGGTGTTGTCGCCGCGGAGTTCACGGGTGTCCTGTTCCAGGTCGAGGATCTTGCCGATGCCGGTGAGGTTGACCCCATCGGCGACCAGTTCGGCGATCCGGCGTAACCGGCTCAGGTCGTATGGGCTGAACCGGCGGGTGCCGCCGGTGGTGCGCGCCGGCGCCAACAGCCCGTGCCGCTCGTACAGCCGCAACGAGCGGATCGTGACACCGCCCAGCTCCGCGGCCACCGAGATGGTGTACACACCGGCGGAGGGATCTGGCTCGCTCATGCCGATCACACCTCCTGTGGATGACCCATCGTCGACACATAGCCTGCCACCTAAACAGCGTCAAATCCACCTTCTCGGCGGTAGATTTCATACGGACTCAGAGAATGTTTCTGGTGATTTGTGGCGGCCTGGATCCTGCTCATCGGCGTCCCCGGTGCAGCCACTTGTGTTTGCGGACCTGTCATCTCGCTATCTGACGGCCGGTCCCGCAGAGTCGTTGAGTTGCCGGATGTGCGGCGGGGAAGCTCTCCGTCTGATCCCTGCACCCGATCGCCACGCCGGCGACGATGTCTGGTCCACCAATGGATCCCGAACAGTGCCCGGCTGGCCGCCACGGCCACGGCGATCAGTGCGGCGCCAGCCGTCAGCAACGCCCGCAATGGCCGGACCGTGGCGTCGGCGGGCTCCACCCCGGCGTGATAGCCAGGTCCCCTTCAATATAAGCCGTTATGGTCGTCGATATGACGAGGGCCCAGCCCGTCTGGCGCTATGTCCGCCTCCGCTGCGTGGCGTGAGCTGATCCAAGTGCCCTTCTGGCCGCGTCATGCAGCCGGTCCGAAGACCTCCTCATCAATGCCAGCCCGAAAGGGGGAACGCATCGGTCAAGGAGGACTGCGCGGGTCCTGGGATTACGACGGGGGATCCCAGCACCGGGATCACCCGGGTTGCCCGGCACGCTGAGCAACCCTGATGGACGGCCCGGTACCACCCTCCCCTCTGGTGGTACCGGGCTCACAGTGAGTAACGCGCCGGGAGAATCCCGGTGCCTCGTGGAGCGTTTGAAGGAGAACCCCATGCAACGCACCAACCGCACGAACCGCTTCATCGCCAGCATCGCCTTAACGACGACCGCCGCGCTCGGCCTCGTCGCCGTGCCGGGAATTGCCTCAGCCGCGCCGACCTCGACTGCCTCGTCGATCACCGCGCAGCAATTGGCCGCCGCTCCGAACCCGGCGCAGACGTCCGCGTCGGTGGCCGGCACCGTTACCCAAATTGTCGACGGTGTCGCCGTAACGTCCCCGTTCACCGGGACGATCAGCAACCTGACCACATCGGTGGTCAACGGTGTGCTGACGTTCACCGGCACCCTCACCGGAACCGACCCGCTGGCCGGCGGGGTACCGTTCAGCGCGCCGCTGACCGCCCTCGCGGACCCGTCGTGCACCATCCTGACGCTCAACATTGGAGCGATCCACCTCGACCTGCTGGGTCTCGTGGTCAACTTGGCCCCGGTGAACCTCGACATCACCGCCGTACCCGGAGCCGGCAACCTGCTGGGCAACCTGCTGTGCGCAGTTACGCATCTATTGGACAACGGCGGTCCACTCCAGGGCATCGCGGCGCTCCTGAACCGCCTGCTCACCGGGCTGGGCCTCTAAAAAAGGTCCAGACCTCAGCGTGATAGGGACCGACCTCGACCGCTGAGATCGGGCGGTCCCTCCGAGTGAGAGCCCATACGGCACCGCCATTGGCCAAGCAGGCCCATGGCGGTGCGGCTCATTTGATGACCAAACAATCTATCGAGCGGTCCCTTGGTCAGGGCGCATCGCCTGCTGTGCCTCCGAGCGAGCAAGATCTTCTTCCTACGGACAGCGGAAAGGACGTGCTTTCGCTGGTGACCGCCGGTCTGACCAACCCACTGATCGCATCGAGCTTGGCCTGTCCACCGCGACGATCAGCCGGAATCTGGACCGCATCAGCCCGGTCATCGGCACCGACAACCGTTCCCACACATGGTGACGGTCGCCGGCCGGCCCCGCGCGTGCGCGCCGGGGCCGTTCGGCGGGTGGAACCTCTTGCTGCCCTTCAGGTCTGTTCATCCGTCGTTGGGGCGATGGGCGCCGGTCCACCGCCGGGCGCGGCGGTCGTTCGGGCGGGATGCGTGGTGGTTCGGGTGCGGCCCTGCCGTAGGTGGTTGTTGATCGCGGCGGTGGCGGCCCGTTCGAATCCCTGACCGCTGGGGTGCCGCCACGCGAGCACGGCCTGGGCGAGCCCGAGTTGGGCGGCCTGTTCAGTGCCCTCAGCGTCGTCCGGGTACCGGGCGGAGGACCGGGCGAGAGCGTGGGCCATGGGCAGGTAGAAGCGGTACACCGCGTCCTCGGTGTGCGCGCGGGTGCTGGGGGCGTCCCCGGCCCTGGCGAGGGTGAGAGCGATCCAGAGACGGTCGGCCTGGGAAACGCCGGCCGGGTCATCACCGCCGAGTGCGTTGGTGCGATCGGCCGCGGGCGACGGCAGCTGCTGCGGTGTCGGTGTCATCGGTGCAGGCCTCTGGGTTGCTCGCGCCGTGCGCCTCCCGCAGCCCGGCGAGGACGATCGACCCGCCATGACGGCGGCTCCGCAGGGAACGCGAAAAAGCCCATGCCCTGCGGGATTTCGACCAGGCGGCCGTCGACCAGCAACTGCTGCGCCTGACGGATCGTGTTCAGCCCCGGCACCCGGTGATGCTGCATCAGGGCCGTGATCGGGGGGCTGCTGGAGCAAGGCGGGCAGGGGTGCCGGCCGGTGTCGTCGAGCATGGGTCCTCCTACCTGGTCGTGGAACGCCGGAGCGCCCGGTCCTGTCAAGGAACGCGTTGTCCCGGGATCGGTCATTGCGGCCTACGGGGCCGACGCATTCCGCTACTGGTGAGAGTGCGTGGGTGCCGGGTCATGACGTGACCCTGACCCCATCGATCGTCGGGAGCATGGTGCGGCCACGGGGCGGAGCAAAGCGTTCCGCCGGTCGCCGCCGCGTCATCTCACCCCGCTGTGGGCCTCATCACCGTGAACGGCCCACAGGGCACCGCCCACCAAGGGAGGACCAGATGAACCACCACCCGGTTACCGCGCGACCTGCATGGGCAATCGCCTGACTGATCATGAAGACGGACCGCACGGCGAGGCGCCCCCAGCTCGATGAGCCGCCGGTCCACCTGGATCCATTGCTGATTTCG
Organism: uncultured Actinomycetota bacterium; assembly: GCA_963695045.1. Lineage (GTDB taxonomy): Bacteria > Actinomycetota > Actinomycetes > Mycobacteriales > Nakamurellaceae > Nakamurella. The sequence continues at coordinate 105,752 of CAVOFW010000005.1, read as the reverse complement.
GTTGCCCCTATTTGTTCGACCAGGTCTTGACGACCGCCTTGGATCAGACCCAGTCCCAGGAATTCCGACCAGGGCAGAATTGGCCGGCGAGCACCCGTCGCCCGGGGCGGCCGCAAGACCGATCCTGTTGATCACAGAGGGACGTTGATCCCGCGTTGCGTGGCGACATCTGCTTGCCGACAGCAGATACTGGGAGCCAACCGGGTTGGTGCCTCGGTTGTCTTGTCCGGGCCGGGGCGGTAGCCGTCGCAACGCGATCACGCTGGACGGCCCCGGCACCCGGCCGGGTGAAAACCGCAGGTTTCTCTCAGGAATCGGTGTCAATTCATTCCCGTTCGGGCATTACTTGTTCCGCATCAAATCACCCTGCTCGATGAAAGGAAACCGCGATGGGCGTCGGAGACAAGATTCAAAATGCCGGTCAGGAAGCCGCCGGCAAGGTCCGGGAGGCCACCGGCCGGGCGACCGGCAATCAGCGCCTCGAGGCCGGGGGCAAGGCCGATCAGGCGTCCGCGAACATCAAGCAGGCCGGCGAAAAGGCCACGGACGCCGTCCAGGACGCCCCGGACTGACCCACGACCGATCACCGAGACTCGGAACGAACCCGACACCCGTAGCCACCCCGATCCGTACGCATCCCATGCCGGACAACGCGGTTCACGATCACCCCGAACGGCTGCTCACCGACGTCGACCTAAGATCGCACCCGCGGTAGTCACCGGGTAGTTCTTCAGCCCAAGGGGTTTCGCCAATCGAGGCGTATGCCGGTCGCCGGAAACCTAGGGAGATCAACATGACTGAGTCAGCCGCAGTACCTGTCGCACCGGGGGAGCCCTGCACCGTGGCGACGTTGCCGGGCACGTCCCCGTCGTCCTAGCCGACTTCGTCGGAGCAACCACGGTGTCGGTGGCCCGCGACGACCGTGAGTTGCCGCCCGCCAGAGCGGCAAGAGGGCGTTGGGGGGTGTCGTGGGCGCTCGGGAGGAGTTGACCTCGATCCTGCGGGACGCCGCCGAGGCGGCGATCGCCGGTGGGCATCCGGTGCTGACCTCCGAGGGCTACGCGGACGCCGCGGTCATTGCCGGCTGGCGTCCGCCGCCCCGCCGTTCGTGTTGGAGCAGGCGGCGCCCGACGTCGACCCGGAGATGGGGACCCGTCGAGCCTGGCCGCGTCCGTCGAGCGCAACCGTCTCCGTTGATTCGGAGCCTGATTCTGCTCTAACGAATCCGTCGTGGCATTTGGGTCTGATGCCTACTGCCCGGGGCCGGGTCGACCTGTCTTGCAGGTCCGTGTCGATCTTTGCGCTGGGGCGCCGCTCCGGCTTGCGCCTGCTCAGTGTCATCGTCTTCCGTGGAGCCTCGCGTTCAAGGGCCGCCGCGCCAGTGGTCGATGCGGTGGTGGTCGGGAATGAAGCCGTTCCGGACGCCCCAGAGCACGGCTTGGGTGCGGCTGCCGGCGTTGATCTTTCGGTAGATGGTGCGGATGTAGGACTTCACGGTATTCGGGCTGAGGTAGCTCAGGGTGGCCACTTCAATGTTGCTTTTGCCCTGGGTGATGAAGGCGAGGATTTCCGATTCCCGGTCGGTAAGGCCTTCCCCACGTCCGGGCCAGTTCAGGCCGTTGGCGCTGCGGGGCCGGGGTGGTGGGTCGCTGACCACTACCTCGCCGGCGTGGACGGCCTCCAGGGCGGCGACCAGGTCGCGGGCGGCGAGGGTTTTCGACAGGTAACCGTGCACCCCCTGCCGGATGGCGTTGCGGATCAGGTCGGGGTGGAAGTTCCAGGTGTACACCACTACTCGGCGGGCGCGGGGATTGTGGATCGAGGACGCTGATCTCGTTGTGGTCGGACTCGGGTTGGGCGAAAGAGTCGTACAGGACGATATCGACGGTGTCCGCGACGGGTTCGTTGGTGTCCAGTTCGGCGATCAGGACGCGGTCCCGATAGGGGTCGAGCATCTGGGCCACGCCGAGCAGAACGACGTCGTAATCGTCGACCACCGCGATGGTGATCGGTGGGTGACGGGTTGATGGGGGCACACCACCGACCGTAAACCCCCTTTGGGGTGTGCCGCGTCCTCCCTAGGGGTGCTTTAGTCGTCCTGGTTGGTGAATAACGGTTAACCACTACCCCGGTGGTTGATGACCCCGGCTGTACGTCTCGAGGCGTGCAAACAGGAAGGCAACCTCATGTTGGGTCTCATCGTCAGCATCATCGTCATCGGCCTGATCGCCGGCGCCCTCGCCCGTCTGGTCATCCCGGGCCGACAGGACCTCTCGATCGTGATGACCATCGTGCTGGGCATCGTCGGGTCGTTCGTCGGCGGGTTCCTGGGCTACCTGATCTTCCACAAGGACGCCCAGGACGGCTTCCTCCAGCCGTCCGGCATCATCGGCGCCTTCATCGGGGCGGTCATCGTGCTGCTGATCTGGATCAACGTCGGCAAGCGGCGCTCCGTCCGCCGATGACCGATCGACCGGGATGCCACTGCAACCCCCGCGTTGCACTGTGCCGCACCCGCGTTGCGTGGCTGACCCCTGGCCCGGTAGCGGATCGTCGCACCCCATGCAGTGGATCACTGCGCCCCCGGCGGCCTTGCGGGTACCCGACCAACCGCGCCCTGCGCGGTCGCATCAGCAGGTACCGCCACCCAGAAGAGGAGTAAAACCCGAGTTACGCCGCGCCTCTTTCGCGCTCGGGCCGTGGGTGTGACCAGCTGCAATCGGCGCAGCAATTGCTCCTGTCTGCCGGATCTTGCCTTCATAGCGACCGGCACAGAAATCATCGCCGGACAATCCGGAAATCGAGAAACCCGCCCTTCCCGGATTGTCCGGTGCATCTGACATTAGTCAGGAACGAACAGCAGCTCCACGTCACGGGCGCGGGTACCCGAACAGCAGGCTCGGTGCGGTTCTACTGGAAGGACCTTGCACTGCAGGACCGAGACATCCTGGTATGGACCATCACCGAACGAGACCACTCACCTTTTCCTTGCGAAACGCGCATGCGGCGTTATGACCGGGGCCGAGGACCTCACCCGCAGGCCGACCGTTGACCACCAATAAAAGGCAGGGACTTCATGACCGATGACAATGGGAAGTTGCACGGTAATAGCCCGCTTTACCGCGTGATAGAGGTGGCCGGTCATCCACCCGTGGGACTGGATGACTTGATCGGCGCGACGACGGTCACCGTGGAACACGAAGGGCACGAATACCGCCTGATTGGTGCCGGCGAGAAACACGATCAGACTGTGCTGTTCCACCAAAAGGAAACCAGTTCGGCACTGGACACCGGTCCGGTGTGGACGATGACAGACCGCGGGAACGGCGGGTTGACCGCCCAGCCGCCGATTGCGAACTGAGCGGTGCCGTCGGCGACTGCGGTGGCCGGGCAGACCCGGCACCTCCCGTGAGGTCGGTCCACCTGCCCGGATTCGCCAAAGACGCGGGTGACCAGGGTTGGCCGGAAATCCGCGCCCGTGCAACCTCCACGGCTGCACCGGCGCCGGAACCCTCGATGTCGGCTGTGAAGGAGAACATGATGTCCGTCGATGAATCAGCCGGCAGCCCGGCGGTGCCGGCGACCGGGCACAACGACCTGGTGGGACAGCCCCATTCCGCGGCGGAGGGGAAGGTCGCGGAAGCGGAGGCGGTCGCGGCCCGGATCAGCACCGAGGACGCACCGATGGGCGGGTTGGGTCCGCGGTTCAACTGGCGCTCACCGTTCACGATCGGGATGACCGCCACCGGGGGAGCCGCGGTCACCGTTGCGGTCATCGTGGTGCTCCTGCAGGCCGGGTCGGTGCTGGTCCTGATCGGGGTGGCATTGTTCCTGGCCATCGGCATGGAACCGGCCGTCTCCTGGCTGGTGCGTCACCGGTTCCCCCGGTGGGCCGCGGTCATCACCGTGCTGGTGATCATCGCCGTCGGCATGGCCGCGTTCATGGTGGCGGCCGGGGCCGCACTGGTCACCCAGGGCGAACAGCTCGCGAACCAGCTTCCCACCTACCTGCAGCAGGCGCAGGACCACGAATCGTTCATCGGGCAGCTCAACGACAAATTCCAGCTCCAGGAGAAGGTGCAAACATTCCTGGACAGCTCCAGCACCGACCTGGCCACCGGGGTGCTCGGCGCCGGTGAGATGGTGTTCGGGATCCTCGCCGACACCCTGGTCGTCGCGGTGTTGACCATCTACTTCCTGGCGGACCTGCCGCGGATACGGGCCCTGGGATACCGGTTCGTGCCGCATGCCCGCCGGCCGCGGGCCATCCTGATCGGCGATGACATCCTGGCCAAGATCGGCGGGTACGTGCTGGGGAACCTGGTCATCTCGGTGATCGCCGCGGTGCTGACGTTCATCTGGCTGCTCAGCTTCGGGGTGCCGTACGCGTTCCTGCTGTCGGTCCTGGTCGGCGCTGCTGGACCTGGTCCCGGTGGTGGGTTCCACGGTCGCCGGGATCATCGTCGCCCTGGTCGCCCTGACCGTGTCCCTGCCGGTGTGCCTGCTGACCGTCGGGTTCTTCGTCGTCTACCGGTTCTTCGAGGACTACGTCCTGGTCCCCAAACTGATCGGCCGGGCGGTGGAGGTGCCTGCACTGGTCACCGTGGTCGCCGTGTTGATCGGTGCCGCGCTGCTCGGCGTCGTCGGTGCCCTCGTCGCGATCCCCGCCGCCGCCGCGGTGGTCCTCATCGCCAAAGAGATCTGGTTCCCCCGCCTCGACCAGGGCCAACCAGCCCAGCAACCACCCCGGGCAGCCAACGACGACGAGCGACTTCCCCGGCTCCGCCGCCCCGCGGCCGCACCATGACACCGCGTTCTGCGGCTCAGCGACTGGGACGCAAGGGCTTGCGCCGTGGACCCGGTTCCCCGATGAGTTCACCGGTTCTTGGGTACTGGAGTACCCGGGATACGAAGTCAGTGATTGTTGATCGAGAAGGAAACGACGGTGCCAGAAGTCGGACGACGGGCTCCCCGTGGTGAGTGAGAGCCGACGGGTCGCCGGAAGCTCGGCGGCTGGGCCGGTGCCGGCGGTGTCGGTGACAACCGTCGGAGATGTGATCGCGAATCGCTACCGCCTGGTCACCAAGATCGCGGTCGGCGGGATGGGCCTGGTGTGGGAGGCGTGGGACGAGCTGTTGCTGCGCCGGGTTGCGGTGAAGCAACTGCTCACCCAACCCGGGCTCGGTGACGACGAGGTGGTGCTTGCCCGAAACCGGGTCATCCGTGAAGCGCGGATCACCGCCCGTTTGCACCACCCGAACGCCGTGACGTTGTATGACGTCGTCGACCAGGACGGGTATCCCTGCCTGATCATGCAGTTCGTCCCCTCCATCAGTCTCAGCGGTCTGCTCCACGAGCACGGCCCCCTGCCGCCCGCGGTTGTCTCCCGCATCGGGGCCGACGTCGCGTCCGCGTTGGTCGCCGCCCACGCAGTCGGCATCGTGCACCGTGACGTCAAACCCGGCAACGTGTTGATCACCGATGACGGCTCGGCCAAGCTCACCGACTTCGGCATCTCCCACGCCGTCGGTGACATCACCCTCACCGCAACCGGAATGGTGTCCGGAACACCGGCGTACCTGGCTCCGGAGGTGGCGCGCGGCGCGGAGTCGGGTTTCCCCGCCGATGTGTTTTCCCTCGGTTCCACCCTGTACGCCGCGCTCGAAGGGGCGCCCCCGTTCGGGATCGACCCGAACCCGATGGCGATCCTGCACCGGGTGGGAACCGGTCGGATTGATCCGCCGCGCCGCTCCGGACCGTTGACGCCTTTGCTGCTCCGCATGCTGGTGGCCGAGCCCGCCGACCGCCCGGTGATGCTCGAGGTGGCCCGGACCCTGGCCGGGCGTCCCATCGAGGTACGGACCTTGCAGGACGTGCCACCCACGGCGGTGATCTCCGCGCAAACCATTCGTGAGCCGGTACCCCAGCGGATGAGCATGGACACCCACAGGCCGGCGGTACGAGGCGATCAGCACACCGCCCCCGCCGGTCTCGACCGACCCCAGCGGTCGCCGACCACTAGGCGCGGTCCTCGCCGTCGTGACGGTCGTGATAGCGGCTGTCATCGGGATCGGATACGTGCGTGCTCCGGGATAGCAACACTCCGCAGACTGCGGTCGTCAGCACGTCGGAACCCAACAGCCACCCGCCCCCACCGCGACCGCCCCTCCCTAATCCGTGGTGGAAACGTCCGCGCCGGAGCTGACTCCGGTCAGCTCCGAAGCCCCGTCGTCGGTCGCGGCGTTGAACCAGCTCACCTCGCTGTCCGAACCGCCAGCGCCGCACGACAGCACCCGCTCCAGGCCCGGCAACAACAAGCACGGCAGAACTCGCCGCCCCGACATCGGCCCAGCAGCAGAAGGCGACGCCGCCGTCATCGCCCACAGCGGCTGATCTCGCTGCCGCGGTGACCGACTATTACGCCCTGATGCCGACCAACACCGACGAGGGCTGGACACGGCTGACCACCACGATTCCAGAACGGTATCGCCCGGAACCGCGCAATATCTACGAATCATTCTGGGACGGCATCGACCGCGTCGTCGCCACCGACATCAGCGGTGACCCGCCGACCACGCCGAAGCCACCATCAGCTACTACTTCGCCGACGGCAGGGTGTCGGTGGAACGCACCGCCTACCGCTGGTCCAGGACGGCGGCATCCTCAAGCTCGACAACTCGACCGTCCTGAGCAGCCGGACCGGATAACAGCAGTCAACGAGTTCAACCCCGGACGACCCACGGTGCCGGTGACGAGACCACCCTCGGACGCCCCGCACCAAGTGCAGGAGGCATCATTGTGAGGAGGACTGCCGACCAACCCTCGACCGCCCCGAAACACTGTTGGCCGCAACCAGCCACCGGACAGGTCCCGGTGCCGATGGGACCAACCGGTTGCCCGCACCGCAGCGAAGATGACCTCCGACGACGCCGGCCCCGGAGTCTCGGTCGGATCATCAGAATCGGGCATCGGCGTTCCTCCTCTGGGCTGTGGATTTTCGATGGTCAACGGGACTGCCGCCGGTGCAATGCCTTTCGGCCCCGGCGCGATCACCGCGGCCGGTACGCGGCGACCACGGGGCACTGGAATGGGTCCCGTCCGCTGAGTCCGACGCTGTTCAAGTACGCCGCGACCAGGACCCAGGCCCGGGTGATGGTGACCTCGTGGTAGCTGATCGACGCGTCCCGGCAGAATTGCCGGACCATCGGCCGGACCTTCCGCAGGCTGGGCCGGGGCATGTTCGGGAACAGGTGGTGCTCAATCTGATAGTTCAACCCGCCCATCGCGAAGGAAGCGACCCGGCCGCCCTTGACGTTGCGGGACATCAGCACCTGTCGGCGGAGGAAATCGACGCGACTACCGGGCGGCGTGACCGGCATCCCGATATGGCTGGCCGCGAACGAGGACCCGAGATACACCCCCATGATCGCGAGCTGCACCAGCAGGAACGCGGCAGCGATCCCGGGGGAGAGGCACAAGAACAGCACGGCGGGGTACCCGGTCCACCGCACGGCCAGCAGCGTCAGCTCCGTCCGGCGGTGCTTGAGGGTCGATGTGGTGATCAAGGCGCACGCACTTTGCCAGTGCAGGTTCAGCGCCTCAACCAGTAGCAGCGGGAAGAACCACCAGCCCTGACGTTCCTGCAGGAACCTGCCGACCGCCGAGCGGGACGGTTGCTCGGGCGGATAGAAATGCACGACCGACGGCACGATGTCGGGGTCCTTGCCGATCTGGTTCGGCGCGGCGTGGTGTTTGTTGTGTTTGTTGTTCCACCAGGCCAGGCTGACCCCGCCGACCAGGGTGCCCATCAGCATGGCGGTGATCTCGTTTGCCCGGTGGGACCGGAAGATCTGCCGGTGCGCTGCGTCGTGGCTGGTGAACATGATCTGGGTGAGGATCACCCCCAGCACCGCCGCCACCGCCAGCTGGAGCCAGGTATCACCGATCACGGCGAACCCGACCCATGCCCCGGCCAGCGCGACGGCGAGCGCAGCCAGCTTCACCGCGTAGTACCCGTACCGGCGCCGGAACAGGCCCGCAGCCTGGACGGACTGCAGCAGCCGTGAGTAGTCGCTGACCGGACGCGCCGGTCCGCTGGTGACCCGGTGGCCGGCGGTGGTGGTGGTTCTGCCCTGCATAGGTGTCCTCATCATCAGTCGGGGTTGCGCTGCTACCGGGCTCGATGCATCGTCGGACCTGCCCGGCATCAGTCGTGAGCGCGGCGTTCCTCGGTCCGGTCGGGGTGCGGGCCGGTGAGGTCAGTTTTGGCTGGCCTTCGGAGATCAGCGCGAGCCGGCGGGGGCGAGGTGGATCCGGACGTGGGCTTCCCCGGCGCCATCCACGGGCTGGTGGCCTGAGCCACCTCGAAAGCGTGCAGTCGTTCCTGAATTTCCTTGTCGTACACGGTGGTCGCTTCTCGTTCGGTGTTATCGCTGGACATGTGGTGCCTTTCATTGCGCGCCCTCTCAGGCACACATTTGCCACATCGGCGCCAGCTGGTTGTCCGGGGAATTTGCTGGCCCGGAGGTCACCAGTACTTCGGCGACATGGTGTCGCCCAGAAGAGTTCTGACTGCAAGGGGGTACCCCCGCGCGCGCAGATCAAACCTGCCGACGATTCCTGGTGTTCACCAACGGGTTCACAGGTGAGCCGGCGTTGGTCCGTTCTTCGATGTCGCTGGACGGTGTTCGCTGGCGGGATGATGACCACCCGGGTGGAGCCGCGATCCTTGGTCACGCCCGTGCGGATGTGCGGTTTCCTCTCGGCATGGCCGACCATGGCGTATCCCTTGTTGATGTGACACGCGTCGGGTGATTTGCGCTCGCATTCGATGCTCGAGCGTCCCTGCGTGCTGGTGGGGCCACTTCGGCGCCGGTTCGGTTGTGCAGGTCTGCGGGATGATCACCATCGCCGGGGATCTGGTGGTGGGCGCTGCGCGGAATGCCCTCATCGGCAGCAGCCGACCTGGGCTGAGGCACTGTCCAGTGTCGCTAGCGCTGGCTCCGACGCTGGACAGTCGGGCGACACCGGACAATTTCAGGCCGTTGCACTACCGTCCGGGGGGTGAGGTGGTGTCGCCGCCGCTGCGGCGGAGTTGCTTGCCTTGTTCGATGTCGCGGGCGTCCTTGGCGTCATTCTTGTCGATGACCCGGGTGTCGCGGGGCGGGAGTTGCAGTTCGTCCTCGGCGGCGATGCCGGCCTGGAGTTGCCGGCCGCGTTCCATTTCGGCGTTCAGTTCGGCGCCGAACAGCAACGCCAGGTTGGTGATCCACAACCAGAGCAGGAAGATGATCACCCCGGCGAGGGAGCCGTAGGTCTTGTTGTAGTTGGAGAACTGGGAGACGTAGAGGCCGAACAGGGCGGACGCGATGACCCAGGTGATGATCGCGACCACGGCGCCGAGGCTGATCCACCGGAACTTGGGTTGTTTGATGTTCGGGGTGGCGTAGTACAGGATCGCCACCACCAGCGCGGCCAGGAAGAGCAGCACCGGCCATTTCACGATGCCCCAGATGGTGACGGCGGTGTCGCCCAGGCCGATGGCGTCGCCGATGGCCCGGGCGACGGGCCCGGACACCACCAGGCCGATCGCGACCAGCCCGGCGAGGATGACCGCGGCGAGGGTGATGATGATCATCAGCGGGCGGAGTTTCCAGAACGGGCGGCCCTCCCGGATTTCGTAGATCCGGTTCATCGCCCGGCCGAACGCGCCCACGTACCCGGACGCCGACCACAACGCACCGACGATCCCGATGATCAGCGCGAGTCCGGCGGAGGAGTTCGAGGTGAGCTGCTGCAGCGGTCCTTTGATGGTGTCGGCGACCGACCCGGCGCCCATGTCGGAGAGCACCCCGATCGAGTTGATCGGTCTTGCCCGGCCTGGCCGAACAGGCCGAGCAGGGACACCAACGCCAGCAGCGCCGGGAACAACGCCAGCACCGAGTAGTAGGTCAACGCCGCGGCGAGGTCGGTGCACTGGTCGTCGCTGAATTCCCGCAGGGTTTTGCGGGCGATGTATTTCCAGGACGGTTTGGTCAGTTTGGTCGGCGACTCCGGTTTCCCGGCGTCCACCGGGGCGTTGTCCTGACCGGTGGTGGTCGGTCGGTGCCGTGACCGGCGGGGACGGATCCGTTCCGTCCGCCGCCGGCCGGGTTGTGCTGATCTGACATCTGTGTGGTCCTTTGCGTTGGGGGTTCACGTCATTGCTGGCCCGGAACCCCCAACGGTGCGGGGCCTATCGCCTACTTGCAGTGGTGACTGACCGGGTTGGTCAGCGGCTAGTGGTGGTGGGGTCGTCGACCTCGATCTGTTCCTTGCGGACGTCACCGGTCACGGTTTGCTGTTCGGTGACGGTTTCGGTGCCGAGCCGGACCCGTTCCACCGGAACGGCTTCGGTGGCCACGACGGGGCGTTCGGCGTGCAGCACGACTTCGTGTTCCTCCTCGGTGATCTCGCCGCCGGACAGCGCGTCGCCGCGGTTGGCGTCGGTGATCGGCTCCCGCTCCACCCGGACTTCTTCGCGGGAGACCGGGACCTGCACCGATTGTTGTTCGGTGACAACGTATTTCCGGAGCCGGGCGCGGCCGGCCTCGACCTGCTCGGTGCCGACCCGGAGGTGTTCCTCGGACCGGGTCATCGCCTCGTCGGTGTTCGGGCCGGACGTGTCATACCCCGCGCCCGCGCTGATACCCGGCATCGCCACCGGTGGTGGTGCCGTCTGTTCGTAGCCGCTGGTTCCGGCGGTGCCGGTGCCGAGGTACTGCTGGTAGTAGGCGTACAGGGATTGCTGTTCGTCGGCGTCGAGGTGGCTGGCGTCGGCGATGTCGGGGGAGTCCTTGACCACGGTCTTGTCGAACGGCAGGACCAGGTCGTCACCGTTGAAGCTGGACCCGGCGAGGGGGGCGAAGTTCTCCTTCATCCCGAACAGGCCGGTGTTCACGGTGATCCAGTCCGGTTGCCCGGTCTCGTCGTTGAGGTACACCTGGCCGACGGAGCCGATCTTGTTGCCCTGCGGGTCGACGGCGTTCCGGCCGATGTACACGTCGGGGGATGCTGCGTTGGTCATGCTGCTCCTTGTGATGCGTTGACCGTCCAGACGGACGGTGCTGGGTGGTGGGCTGACGGAGATCTACTGGGCGGCCTGCTGGACGGTGTCCTTGGAGTCCTGGGCCTGGCTCTTGACGTCGTCGGCCGCGGAGGTGGCCTCGTCCTTGACGGTGGCGGCGGCGTCGGTCGCGGTGGACTTGACCTCCTCGAGGGCCTGCTGCGCGGGTTCTTTCAGGTTCCCGGCGACCTCTTTCGCGGTGTCGGTGAGGTCGTCGACCATCGGCTGGGCGGTGTCCTTGACCTTTTCCGCGGCCTGCTGCTCCACCCGGCTGGCGGGCAGCAGGGAGGACACCAGCAGGCCGGCGCCGAACGCGATCAGCCCGGCGGCGATCGGGGAGCCCTGCGCCTTGCGGGCCACCGCGCTGGGGGCGTCGGATACGGCGTCGCCCATCGTGGTGGCGACCTGCTGCCCGGTGTCGGCGGCGTCGGAGGCGCTGCCCATGACGGCGTCCTTCACCGAGGTGGCGGCGCCGCGGACCCGGCCGACCTGCCGTTTGGCGATGCTGCCCGGGTTGACCTTGTCACCCAGGGCGTTGACGTTGTCGCTGAGCTCGGTGCGGGTGCGTTCGATCTCGCGGCGGATCTGTTCTGGATCATTACTCATCGGTCATCCTCAATTCTGGAAGCGGAACGATCGTGGGTCGGGCTGCGAGCGGGTTATTCGTTGCCCTTGAGGGCGTCCGGGATCTTCTTCACGGTGTCCGCGGTTTTCGGGATGCCGCGCACCGACTTCAACGAGTTCCGACCCATCGTGTACAGGACGGCGCCGATGATTCCCCAGATCACCGCGACGATGAGCGCGGACCAGCCCAGACCCGTCGCGGAGCCGATCGCCCACCACAGCGCGACGGACAGGAACAGCAACACGAAGTACCCGGCGACGCCGGCGCCGCCGAGCATGCCGGCGCCCTTCCCGGCGCGGGACGCGGACTGCTGCACCTCGGCCTTGGCCAACTCCAGTTCCTGCCGCATCAGGGTGGACAGGTCCTGCGGTGACCTCGGAGATCAGGTCACCGAGCGACCGGTCACCGGCCGTCTGCTGGGCCGGTGGCCCGATGTCTGCGGGGGTGCTCATGGCGTCACCTCACCTCGCGGGTCGGCCCAGGTCGCCGGCATCCAGACCTCGCGGGTCGGCCCATGCGCCGCCGGCACCGAGACCGCCCATCGGCGCGGGGGTCTGCGGCAGGGCGGCGCCCAGCGCGGGTGGGGTGGTACCCAGCGGGCCGCTCACCGGGTCGATGCCGTCGAACTGTGTCGGTCCGGTGCTGAGCAGCCCCGCCGACGATGTCCGTGGGGGTTGCGGAACCGGTGGTGCTGCTGGGGGTGTCGTCGGCGGGGGCGGTCAGGCCGCGGGTCAACCGGCCGGCGAGGACGCCGGCGCCGAGCGCGATCGCCAGGTAGGTGCCCGGTTTGCGGCGGGCGAAGGACCGGACCTCGTCGAGCAGGCTGCCCGGGTCCCGGTCGGCCAACCACCCGGCGGCCTGGTGCGCCTTGTCCGCGGCCTGCCGGGCCAGGTCGGTCGCCGGCCCGTCCTGGTCGGAGTTCCTGGCCATCCCGGTCAGCTCGTCGGCCAGGGCGTGCAGGCCCTTCGGCGACCCGCTGCTGGGTGGCCGCGGCCTGCTCGGTGACCTCCGACTGTGCCTGGGACAGCAGCTGTTTGGCTTGTTTGCCGGCCTCGGCGGTGACCTGACCGGCCTGCTCCTTCACCGTGCCGGCGACCTGGGTCCCGGCCTGCTTCGCGGTGTCGGCGACCTGCCCGGCCTGGTCCTTCGCGACCTCGGTCGTCGATGACTGATCCTGTCCGACGGGGCCGCGGGGTGTCGGGACTGTCGGTGGGTACACGGGTGGGGCGATGTCCTCGCCCATGATTCGTTGCACGGTGTCGGTGACGTCCTGTCGGGTAGCAGCCTGCCCCGGGTAGTCCGGGGATGGCGGTGGGGATCGGAACGCTTCGGTCATGATGTGGTCCTTTCCGTGGGATGTGTCCGGTGCTGGTCGACCGGCGGTGGTCAGGTTCTTCCCGGAAGTTGCCCTGCCGAACCCAAGGATTCGCCGAGCAGTCGCAGGTGTGGCTGGTCCGCTTTCATCGACTTTTCGTCCTGGTCCGGTGGTGCTCGAGCAGATCGATGCGGTCCAGCAGGGTTTCCAGGGCTTCTTCGAATTCGTCGGCGGAGTGGTCCTGGGACAGTTCGGTTTCCAGGCTTTTCAGCCGCGGGTACTGGCTGAGGTCGGTGGTGGGTTTGTCGTCCGGGTCGGCCTGCTCGATCGGGGCCGATGTCGGCGCCCTGCCCGGACACCTCCAGCAGCAGGTGGCCGAGCAGGAAACTGGAGAACGACCGGTACGCCCCGACGCAGCCGGCGTCGGAGAAGCCGCAGTGGTGCAGGGTGTCCAGGAACGATTCCATCCACCGCAGGCTGCGCAGCGGTGGCCGCACCCACGGCGCGGCGGGTGGCCGGGTCGCGACGAGCGGGAACACCTGCGGGTGCGCGAGGGCGATCCGCCGGACCCCGTGGGCGAGGCGTTGCAGGTAGTCCTGCCAGGCGTCGGCGGACAGGTGCACGTCCGGGTCCCCGTAGAGGTCGTCGATGACCAGTTCCACGATGCCGTCGAGCAGGTCTTCCCGGCCGTGCACGTAGTGGTACAGCGCCATTGCCTCCACACCGAGTTGCATCCCCGAGGTTCCGCATCGTCAGGTGCCGCAGGTCGTGCTCGTCGATCAGGGTGACCGCGGCCAGCAGAATCGTCCGCCGATCCAGTGGCCCCCGCGGTGTTCCGGGTTCCACTGTCGGGGCGGCGGCGGACGCCCTGTCACCCAAACCCTCCGGGCTGTCCGGGTCAGTAGGTTGCCTTTGTCGTGAGCTCATCGGCCGGCGGCGTCCACCGCCGTGGACTCATCGGAGGTGGTGGACTCCGCCTCAGCATCCGGGAGGTCGATGTCCCGCGCCTGCAGGGGTGTGGTCCGGGTGGCTTTCGGCTCGTTGGGGCGGTCGTCGCCGTCCAGCGGCCTGATCGGGGTGCCCATCGAAGAACTGTCCTCCGTGAATTGCGAACGAAACCTGATCGGGGTGTGGCGGCCGGCCGTTGGCGGGCCAAAGCTTCTGGTTACGGGGTGTGGTGATCGAAAAGCCTGTGGTGATCGAGAAGCGGCCTGGCCGGTTAGTTGTCGAGTGCGGGCAGCAGTTGGGCTGCTGTTCACGTTGTTGGGCGCCGAGGACGGTCAGCAACGCGGTCACGACCGGGGTGACCCATTGGGCGATGCGGAGTTGCTGCATCGCCGCCGCCGTGTCGGGTGGGGTCTGTTCGGACCCGATGGTGCCGCTCTCGGCGGACACCTTCCCGGCCTTGGCGACCTGGGCGCCCTTCCACCGCTGAACGCGGTACTGGTCAGTGCCACCCCGGTCAGCGCGGATTTCACGATGGTGTTGGTCCGGGCACCGGTGTGCACGGCCAGGCGGGTGCGGTGCCCAGGATCAAGCCGATCCCCCCGACCAGGAGCGCACCGATCGCCGCGGTGTTCACCGGGGCCCACCCCGCGGGAGCCACGGTCGTTCGGTCGGTCGGTTCATTGACCTTGTTCGCGGCCCCGTTCAGCCCGATCGCACCCATCAGGACACCACCGGAAACCCGGCCAAACCAACGTCGTGCATGCTGCGGACAACGGTGTCACGGGAACTCACCGGGTCACGCTCCAGTCAGTAGCGTCCTGCGGCGCGGGGAATGACGGCACGAAACTCATCTCAATCGGCCGACACCGTTAAGCGTTGCCGCACTGGGCCTTTCACCCCAGCGCGGCAGCGCAACAGTCGTGCGTGGTCAGGAGCCGAGGATGTCCTTGGCGGCTTCGCCGGCCTTGTCGCCGGCCCGTTGGACATTCGCGGCGGCCTGGTCGCCCTTTCCTTCGGCTTCCATGCTCTTGTCGTCGGTGGCCTTGCCAGCCGCCTCCTTGACCTTGCCTTTCGCTTCCTCCGCGCCGTGTTTGATCCTGTCGCCCATGGTCATGATCGTTCCTTCCGTTGGTGTCCCCGCCGCGGACCCGACCGGGCACGCACGTTTGCCTGTGGGTTCGTTAGTTCTTCTTGCTGGACCGGATATCGGTTTCCAGCGGCCTGTCGTCGCCGGCCGTGCCGGCGTCGTCGAATTCGATCTGTTCCTTGCGGACGGCCTCGGTCACTTCCTGCTGCTCGGTGACGGTTTCGGTGCCCAGCCGGACCTTCTCCACCGGCACGGTTTCCTTGTTCACCACGACGCGTTCCTCGGTCAGCACCACATCGGCGGCCGCCTCCCCGATGCTGGCATCGACTGAGTCACCAGGTGCGATCGGTTCCCGGACGACCCGGACCTCTTCCCGGGTCACCGGGACGGTCACCGTCTGCTGCTCGGTGACCACGAACTTCCGAAGCCTCGCCCGACCGGTCTGCACCTTCTCGGTGCCGACGTGCAGCTGCTCCTCCGACCGGGTCAGGTAGTCGGCGTCACCGGAAACCGTTCCCCGGGCGGGGGTGTCCGTGTCGGTCCGGTCGAGCCGGGCCTGGGAGCGGTCGTACCCGGCGGCGTCGCCGGCCGCGCCGGCCAGGTTGTAGTAGGAATACAGCTGCTGTTCGTCGGTTTCGCTCAACGGTGCACCGGCGTCGTTGTTGGGCGCGCCCTTGATCATGTCCTTGTCGTACGGGACCCGAATGGTGCCGTCCTCGATGGTCGCCGCGTTCAGGGGTACGAAGGATTCGTTGGTGCCGAACCACCCGGTTTTCACGGTGACCCAGCTGGGCTCACCGGTGTCGTTGTCGGTGTAGACCTGACCGACCCGGCCGATCTCGCTGCCGTCGGTATCCACGACAACGCTGTCGTCCAGAGCCTGGATAGCCCGGGTCGAGGGATCTGTGGTGGTCATGTTTCTCCCTTGGTTCATGTGGTATCTGCCTGCGATCGGTTGACCGCAGCGCTGCAGTGCTTGCCACCCGCCGGCGCAGGAACCCGATAAGCCGTCACGCAGCGATCTTGACGCCCCGCACCATCGCCCAGCGAGCGTCAGGTGGCGAGCGATCAGCGGCGACTGCCAGGTCGAGCGATTGGTCGCGCTGCGGCGACACCCCCTGCGAACACACGGTTTCGCAGACCATGCGGGGCGGCCCACACTGTTGGAGGCCGGTCTTACCCTGTAAACCAAAGCACACCATCAAGGGCTTTACAAGCTAGAAACCGGGTCGATTTCGCGTTTATTCAGGAGCAAATGGGAAAGGGAACGCGAACAGTCCGCTGAACTGAACCGACCTCGGCCATCCATCCTGTTGGCAAGCAGTGCGAGACATCTGCCGGACACCGCTCACCAACGAATCAACGACGCTGGAGCGAGACAGGGTCCGATGGCGAGTTGACGTCGTAGGAGCGGCAGTGGGCGCCGGGCCCATGACGCTGACCGGGACGACGGTCGTCGGGTTGCCACCGCCATTCGATCGGCCGGGCCGACCAGTGCACCGGCCGGGGGTGGCTGATCAGGGGTTGCGGTACGGCGCCGCGCGCCGTGCGGAACGCGGCGGGGTGGGCATCACCCGAAGGCGGTCCCGGGCAGCGTCCTGGACCAGGATGGGCACCACGTCGCGGGTGGGATGGCCATCAAAACGGCGGTAGGTGTCCCACACCACCCGGGCCACGACGGCGACGTCCAGGTTGCTGAACTGACGCGAGAGACGCTGCGCGACATCATCGATCGCGGAACTTTCGGGATCGGGGCGCATCACAGTAAGCTAGCCGGACGGCGTTGTGCGGGTCAATCAGGCAAACAGTTGCTCCGCCGGACCGACCTGCCGGGTCTGATCACGGTGCGACGACGGAGGTACGGCCGGATCGAGATTCTGATGGACGAGATCAACATCAGCCTCGGCATCGATCCATCCCCCATTCCCGGCCTGGCAGATCTGGAGGCGGACACCCGGACGAGGATCGTCAGTGCTCTGCCCGCGTGGGGTGGGTCGGCCCGGCCGGCTGTTGGCTCAACCGGTCGGACCTGAGGCGCCCGTCAAACCCCGGGGATCGATGATCGTAGCGCCTTGACGTCATGGTTTCCTGCCCTGCGTTGAACCAATCTCGGCATTGAGGTGATCGATCAATCCAGAACCGACATCAAGGCGTCCGCGACCCGAGATACCAGGTCAGCTGCAATGGGTTGATCTAGGCTCCGGCATCAGGACCGTCCTGAGCGGTCCGTCCTTTGCAGTGGGGCTCGGGCCGCCCGGGCGACGAGGGAGGAGCGAGGCCGACAGGTTGGTCCAGCTGGACGTTTGTTGTTGACGTCCTGCTCGGGGCGGGAGGCTTCGTGTCTTTCAGCGCGGCGCCAGGTCAGGTGGTGCGGGGGTTGGGGTGGGATGATCCGCGCGGTCGCCGGTCCCCGCGGCGGCTCACTGGGCGGCGTGTTGCACGGTGTCTTTGGCGTCTGCGGCGTGGTCCTTGACGTCGGCTGCGGCGGCGGTGACGTCGTCACGGACGGTGTCGGCAGCGTCGGTGGCGGTGCTCTTGACTTCTTCCAAGGCCTGTTGCGCCGGTTCCTGCAGGTTCCCGGCGATGTGTTTGGCGGTGTCGGTGAGGTTGTCGACCAGAGGTTGCGCGGTGTCGTTCACCGTCTGTGCCGCCTCCTTCTCAACTCTGGTGGCGGGCAGTAGGGAGGATACGAGAAGGCCTGCTCCGAAGGCGATCAGGCCTGCGGCGATGGGGGAGCCCTGGGCTTTGCGGGCGACTGCGGTGGGAGCATCGGAGACCGTTTCCCCGGCGCGGCGGCCGGCAGTGGCGGCATCTTCGGCGCTGCCCAGCACGGCATCTTTCACCGAGACGGCGGCGCCGCGGACCCGGCCGGCCTGCCGTTTGGCGATGCTGCCGGGGCTGACCTTGTCGCCGAGCGCGTTGACATTATCGCTGAGTTCGATGCGGGTGCGTTCGATGTCGCGGCGGATTTCTTCGGGGTCGTTGCTCATTGGTTCGTCCTCATCTATTCGGTGGCGGCTTTGATGGTGGGTTCGTTGGTGACCGTGATGCCTGGTCAGGCTGCCCGGGGTCATTCGTTACCTTTGAGGGCGTCCGGGATCTTCTTCACGGTGTCCGCGGTCTTCGGTAGGCCGTGGACGGATTGCAGGGAGTTCCTGCCAATGGCGGCGAGGACGGCGGCGATGATGCCCCAGATGCCCGCGACGATGACCGCAGACCAGCCCAGGCCGGTTGCGGCGCCGATGGCCCACCACAGCGCGATGGAGGCGAACAGCAGCACGAAGTAGCCGGCGACGGCGGCGCCGCCGAGCATGCCGGCGCCCTTCCCGGCCCGAGTCGCGGATTGCTGCAGCTCGGCCTTGGCCAGTTCCAGTTCCTGCCGCATCAGGGTGGAGAGGTCCTGGGTGACCTCGGAGATCAGTTCACCGAGCGACCGGTCATTGATCGGACCGGGGGCGGGTGTTCCCAGGCCTGCCGGACTGCTCATGGCGCCACCACGCCCCGCGGCCCACCGGCCTCAGGTCCGGTGCGGCCAAAACTGGCGATTGGCGAGGACGCGGGGACGGTCGGGTCGTTGAACGGCGGTGGGGCCGGCAGGACCGGGCGGGTGCCGAGGTTGGATTCGAAATCCGTTGCGCCGAAGGGTGTGCCGCCGGTCAATGCAGTTTGCACGCTGACCTGACCCGAGGTGGTGAGTCCAAGGGGGGCGGGGTGTGCGTGAGGGAGTCGTCCTGGGTGGGGGCGGTCAGGCCGCGGGTCAGCCGGCCGGCGAGGACCCCCGCCCCGAGGGCGATGGCGAGGTAGGTGCCGGGCTTGTTCCGGGCGAAGCTCCTGACCTCGTCGAGTAGGCTGCCCGGATCGCGGTCGGCGAGCCATCCGGCGGCCTGCCGGGCCCTGTCCGCGGCCTGCTGGGCGAGGTCGGTCGCCACCCCGTCCTGTTCGGAGTTCCGGGCCATCTGGGACAGTTCGTCGGCCAGCGCGTTCAGACCTTCGGAGACTCGTTGCTGGGTGCTCGCGGCCTGCCCGCTCAACTCGGACTGGGCCTGGGCGAGGAGCTGTTTTGCCTGGCGGTTTGCTTCCGCGGTGACTTGCCCGACCTGTTCTTTCACCGTGTCGGCGACCTGGGCGCCGGCCTGCCTCGCGGTGTCGGCGACGTCGGCGGCCTGATGTCTGGCGACCTCCGTCGCGGGGGCGTAGGCACGGTTGGCGGAAGGTCCATCCTTGTGTGTGGTGGCCGGGGTAGGCGGGCGTTCCGGTGGGGCGATGTCCTCACCCATGACCCGTCGCACGGTGTCCACCGCGTCCTGGCGGGCGGCGGCCGCGCCCGCGAATCCCGGGTCTGCGGGTGGTGGAGAACGAAAGTCTTCGGTCATGACTGCACCTTTCACGTGGTGGTTTGCGCCGGGCGGTTCAGGCGGCGCCTGTGTGTGGGTAATTCCCGATCGACAGGTTGTTAACCCCGACTTTTCCGATCGAGTATTGACAACTGCTTTAGATCAGACTTGGTCCAGAAATTATCCAAAGGGCCGGAAATGGGGGTATCGAGCACCCGACTGACGCCCGCGTCGTCGCTCCCGGTCCGGTCCACCCGCAACGGGACGACGCACCGCGCCGCACTGCGACATCTGCTTGCCGACAGTCGATACCGGGGCAACCGGGTTGGTGCCCCGGTGCCCGGCCCGGACCAGCGCGGAAGCTGTCGCAACGCGGCCGCTCAGAAAGGACTCCGGACCCAATTGGGTGAAAAATGCGGGTCTCTTCCGGGAATTCGTGTGAAATGCGTTGGCGGTGAGCATTACTGGTCAGCGTGTAACCAACCACCCGGCTCGAGGATAGGAAACCGTGATGGGCTTGGGCGACAAGATTCAAAATGCCGGCGAGGAAGCCACCGGCAAGGTCAAGGAGACCACCGGCCGGGCGACCGACAATCAGAGCCTGGAGGCCGAGGGCAAGGCCGATCAGGCGTCCGCAAATGTAAAGCAGGCCGGCGAGAAGGCCAAGGACGCCATCAAGGATGCAAAGGACTGATCAGCGCCGATCACCGAGGCTTCCGGCGCGCCAACAGAAGGGAGAACCACCATGACGCTGGCAACGGTGTTATGGATCGTGGCGGTCATCCTGGTGATCGCCGGTATCTTCGCGATCATCCGCAGGCAGGTGCTCTGGGGTGTCATGCTGATCGTGGTTGGTCTGCTGGTCGGCCCCGGCGGGGTCAGCATCTTCACCTGACGCGGTCGATTGCCGGGCTCATCCCGATTCGCGATGTAGCCCCGCGGTGTCGCGGCGGCGGTCTCCGTTGCCAATGGAACCCGGACCCGCAGCCACGCCCGATCGGAAGGACGCATTTCCATGCCGGCCATCGCGGTCACGATCGCCCCCTACGGCTGGCCCACCGACGTCGATCTGGGTGATCCGGACCTGCCGCCCGTGCATCTGCGCAGACTGATCGGGTCCGCCGCGGTTCAACGATCTGGTGGGCCGCTGATCTGCTGATGTGGGTGGCCGGCCCGGCCGACGACCGTTCGCTCAACGCCGCCGCGACCGACCTTGTCATGATCACGGCGCACATTCCGAACCAGACCATCCACGGGCGCGGCCCGGTGCGCATCGGCGACCGAGGAGCGTTCAGCCGCCGCCAAGGGCTCCGACGGCGCGGGCGATGACCAGCAGCGAGGTGACGAGGGCGGCGGTGGCCTGGATGCCCATGAGGATTTTGACCCGGCTGGTCAGGGGCATGGTGTCGGTGGGGCTGAACGCGCTGGAGTTGGTGGTGGACAGGTAGAGGTAGTCGACGAAGGTGGGGATCCAGTCGGCCTTTTTGCTGGATCCGGCGGCGACTTCGATGACGGTGTCCTGGGTCTCGTCCTGGGTGAACCGGAGGTCGGCGAGCGGTAGCTCGTCGCGTGGTGTCTGGGTGCGGGCAACGGGGCCGCCGCGGTCGAGCTCCCAGTAGATCAGTGCGAAGGCGATCACGTTCGTCGCCCAGACCTGCAAGGCGGCTATCAGCAGGCTGGACCCCGGGGTGTCCTGGTTGGCGACGAGGTCCACGACCAGCAATGTCAGGGTGGCCAAGTTGCTGACTACGACCAGGATGGCCAACGCCAGGGAGGCCCGCCGGGACCACCGGGTTTGGCGGGTAATCCGCCAGGGATTGGTGGCGATCAACGCGACCAGCAGCGCGAGTTCCAGGCCCGGGATCAGGAACCTGGGACCGATCAGCAAGGGTTCGGGCAGTACCGCGTAAAGGGCGATCGCGACGAGCACGGCGACGGCGGGTGGGAAGCGGGCCTCTCCCCGTTTTTCCCGGCGGGTGTCGTGGCCGGCGTGGGCGTGGTCCGCGGGTGGTGGATCGGCGATTCCCTGCTCGTCGTGTCCGGGCATCAGCGCGGCCTTTCGTCGATCCGTCACGCCCACCGGCGTCAGCAGGTCTGTTCCCCGTGTGGGTTGCCGTCACCCACTCCTGACCGCCGTTTGCTGCTCGGAGGGCTGGTCAGGCGAGCCGAGTGGTTCCTGGGATTCGAGGACGACCTCGCCGGGGCTGAAGCGGTGCAGGGTGTAGAGGCTGGTGGTCAACACCACCAGTTGTCGGTGGCGGCCGGGGGCGTGTGGGCGTGTGCACCCAGCGGTGTTTTCCACTCACCTGGTATGAGTCATCGACGGCGGCGGCATGACGCGGGCCGGCCGCCGGTCCCAGGCTAGTGATCTGCGGCGGCGAGTGCTGGGGCAGCCAACGGTGTGAGCAACCTGATCGGCGGCAGAAATTGGCCCGGCGTCATGCCGCGGTCCTCATTGACTCATCAGATGGGGGGGCGACGAGTCCATCCCGCCGAGGGTGCGTTGTTCGTGACTGACGGTTCCACGGCTGCCCGAGAAAACCGAGAGGGAAGTAATGGTCCCTAGATGCTCGACACGGTGAATACCGGGTCTCTCGCCGCGGCAGACGCCGCGCGGGCGGTAGACCTGCCTCGCAGGTGGCCCTCGCCCGACACCCGGTCGGTGACGTCACCTGGGTCGCCGCTGTTGCTGGTGGCCGACCCGACCCGATCCTGCTGCAGGCGTTGGCCGCGGGATTGTTGGACCGGGGGGTAGGTCGCGTCATCCGCGTGGCTGCGGTGGACGGTGTGGACCAGCTCCTGACCGACGGTGTTGTGGGTGCCCTGGCGCTGATCAGCCTAGGGGTTTGGTAACTTCGCGTTCCGGCTCATCTCCGAGCTTCGGGCGGCGGGTTGGCCCCGGGTGATCGCGCTTGCCCCGACCATCGATCCTGGCCCGCTGCTGGACGCGACCCGAGTCGGTGCGACGGGGGTGCTGCGCCGCCCGCCGGGCACCCCCGTTTACCACCCGGACCCGGGCCCGGTACCCAAGCTGACCGCGCGTGAGGCGGAGATCCTCCGCCTGGTCGCGGACGGTCGGTCTAACAGGTGGATCGGCACCCGTTTGTCGATGTCGCCGATGACGGTGAAGAATCACCTCGCCAGGATCGCTCGCAAATTCGGGCATGGCGCCCGGGAAGAGCTGGTCGCTGTGGCCCTCCGTGCCGGCATCATCGGACCGTCGACAACCCCTCTTGCCGTTCGCTGAACCCGGATGAATCGCTGACCCACCCCCAGACTTCTCTGCTCGGCAGTCCATCTCGGCGTGATGATCGGCGCCAGTCAGCTGCCTTCGATGAAAAGCGCCGCGTAGCGGGCCAAGTAGAGGGGCCATCCCTCACTGCCGTCGACGCCGTCGGTGACTGCCTGCCATTCTGGTCCATGCCGCTCGATGTGCCGGTGTTCGAGTTCCAGCCGGGTGCTTCCCGGGGTCTCGGCGTAGAAGCGGACCTCGACCTCGCTCGTCTGGTTCGGGTCGGCCTCGATTTGCCAACGCGGGCTGATATCCCAACTGAACACAACCCGAGTTGGTGGCTCGTAGGCCAGAATCCGCGCCCATCGGCATTCGCTGCCGTCGATGGCGCGGTCGAAGATGTTCCCGCCGACGTATGGCTCGAACACGGTCTCGACGATCGGCGCGCCGAGCAGGTTGTGCTCCGGTGGTTTGAAGTCGCCGAACCGGCGGGTGAACACATCGAAGGCGCGGTCGATCGGCGCCTGCACGACGATCTGCTTGCGGACCACTTCAATGTTGGTACGCGTCATGACTTCTCCCCGTCTGGTTGGTCGACGATGTCGGTGTATCCGGCGAGTGCTCTCCTCCAGAAGGTGTCGAGCTGATCCCGTAGCGCGGCCACCGCTAGCGGGTTGAGCCGGTAGATCCGCCGTGTTCCGGCGGCGCGCTCACTGACCAGGCCGGCGTCCTTGAGGATCTTCAAGTGCTGTGAGACGGCGGACCTGGTGACCGGCAGCTCGGCGGCCAGCTCCCCGACGGCCATCGGGTGGTCCGCCAAGCGGGCGACGATCGCGCGTCGCGTGCCGTCCGACAGGGCAGCCCAGGCGTCTTCACCTCGGTCAGTATCCACTAACGGTTAGTGTTCTCTAACGCAGTGGTTCATGTCAAGGTGTAGTTTTTCGGGCGCCGGTCTGATTTGGGCGGTTGCGGGGAGAACGATGACTGAGGTGAGGATGTCACCCGAACGGGGAAGGCCGTCGCCGTCGGTTCTGCGCGGGAACCCGATCGGGTCAGCCCAATTCACCTAGGGGGAGGGGGCGGATCGTTGCGCGCCTTTTCCAGGTAGCCGCGGCGTGCCATTTCGTAGGGCGCGAGCGCCTCGATCAGGAAGGATGCCGCGGCGTCGACGGTGCCGGCCTGGGTATCGGTGTCGATGGTGGTGACCACCTGGCCGAAGGCGGTGTGGTGCGTGCGGATGAGGTCCAGCAGGCTGACGCCGTCTGCCAGCGCGGTCCGTCCCAGCTCGTAGGCACGGTGCAGTCGCTGTTCGTCGGGGTTGTTCAGGAACGCCAGGAACGCCGGCGTGTAGTTCTGGGTCAGTCGGCCCAG
This sequence comes from uncultured Actinomycetota bacterium, assembly GCA_963695045.1. Taxonomy (GTDB): domain Bacteria; phylum Actinomycetota; class Actinomycetes; order Mycobacteriales; family Nakamurellaceae; genus Nakamurella. The sequence goes on along the minus strand of CAVOFW010000005.1, from coordinate 81,736 downwards.
GGGGGTGCTCATGTCCGTGGAATGTCGTGCCGCGGCCGCGGTGAGGTCGGCCTGCACCGGTCGCCGCGTTGAGCAGGTCAAGGCCTTCTTCCAGGTCGAGCGCGGTGAGCACACCACCGAGGTCGGTGCCCAGTTCGACCATGGCGAACGCGACGTCGGGATTGATCCCGACGATCACCGTTCGGGCGCCGCGGAGGTTGGCCATCTGGGCGATGTTCCGCAGGGTCCGGGTGCCGAAGGAGTCGAGCACGTCGAGCGCGGCGACATCGATGATGATGCCCCGCGCCCGGTCGCGGCCCACCCGGTCGATCAGATCCTGTTGGAACCGGATGAGCTGACTGTCGTCCAGGGCGGTGTGGATCGAGGCAATGAGATGCGTCCCCTGCCGGAGGATCGAGACCAGCGCCGGATGGGTGGCCGGCCCGTTATCGTTGGGCATCGTCCGGCCTGATCACTGTGAAACCGAGGACCCGCTCGGCTTCTTCGATGCCGCCCTGCAGATCGCCCACGGTGACGATCTTGCTCAGGTCGACGCCGATCTCCACCAATGTTTGGGCGATTTCCGCGGACAACCCGGTGACGATGACCCGGGCACCCATCAGCCGGGATGCGTCCACGGTGCGCAGCAGGTGATTGGCCACGGACTGATCGATCTCGGGCACACCGGTGATGTCGACCACCACCACCTTGGCGCGGTGCGTGCGGATGCCGCGGAGGAGTTGCTCGGTCAGCTGCCGGGCCCGCTGCGCGTCCAGAATCCCGATGATCGGCAGAATCAGGAGGCGTTCCCGTACCTGCAGCACGGGTGTGGACAGCTCACGCAGCGCGTCTTGTTGCTGACGGATGACCCTTTCCCGCTCTTCGACGAAACTCACCGCCACCGTGTTGGCGATGCGGTTCGCCGCCGGCTCGTAGGCGTCCAGGATGCGGTTCAACAGCGGAAAATCCTGGTGGTACTTCTCGAACAGTGATCTGGCCAGCACGTCCCGGAGCAGCAGCACGATGCCGACGACCTCGTCGGTTTCCACACCCCGGGGGATGATGCGTTCGGACAGGTCACGGGCGTAGTGCTGAAGGGCTTCGACGCTGCCGGTTTCCAGGACCTCGACGTAGTTGTCGTAGACGGAGGTGGCCTCGGAAAAGATTTCCTGGTGGGTCATCGCGGACAGCAGGTGCGCGTCGGTGATCCGGCTGGCCCATTCCTGCCGGAGGTTGGTGCGGTTCTCCCGGAGGTGGGCGACCAGTTCCGGGAGGAGCATGTCATCGCCGCGCTTCGATCTTCGTGGTGGTATCGGTCATCATCGTGCTCCCTGATCTATTGGCCGTCGAAAGCAACGGGCTCTCACTTATCGCCATTTGGTCATGCTCACTGTGGTGCCTTTGCCGACCTCGGTGACGATGTCGAATTCGTCCATCAGTCGGCGGGCGCCGGGTAAACCGAGGCCCAGCCCCTGGTAGGTGCTGTACCCGTCGCGGAGCGCCTCGGACAGGTCCGGGATCCCCGGGCCCGAGTCGCGGGCGACGACGGAAACCCCCTGCCGCCCGGACTCATTGACGATACCGCACCACTATTTGGCCTCGACGGGCGAACTTCACGATATTTCGGGCGACCTCGGAAATCGCGGTCGCGATGACCGTGAGCTCGGTCGCGCTGAATCCTGCCTTGGCCGCGATCGTCCGGCCCTGTTGGCGGGCGGTGACCACATCGGCGTCGACGGTGACCATGATGGTGGCTTCCTCGTCCGGTGTGCTGGGTGGGCGGCGTTCGAACAGTTCGATGCTCAGTTGCAGGCAGACGTCGCAGCTGAGCAGGTGCCCGGCGGTGTCCAGTTCGCGTTGCCGGCGCCGGTCCCCGGCGGACAATGCGAACAGCACCGGCCGGCACTGGTCGGTCGGCACGGTGACGGCGCCGTCGGCCAGTAGGTACTCCACCCGCAGCTTCGCTCGGGTGCGGTTCAGCTGGGCCGCGATCGCGCCGGGACTGGTGTTGCGCCTGGCGGCGAGTTCTGCCGTGCCCGTGCCGGCGACCTCGTGGGCAAGCAGCACCTCCCGCTCGGCCGGGGACAGCCGGGCCAGGGCGGCGCCGACCATGCTGCGTTCCTCGCGCTGCAGGAGCGGTTCGTCCGGTCCCGGATCGGTGGTGGTATCCAGCAGCAGGTGAGCATTGCGTTGTGCGATGTTCTGGGTCTTGCCGACCGCGCTGACCAGATTGCGGGCCGTCACGATCGCGTACGGGATCAGGGCCTCGTGGTCGATCCGGGGACTGGCGGCCATCACCCGGGTCACCGTCTCCTGCACGAGATCGTCGACGAGTTGGTGGTCGAGCACCCTGCGCCCCGACGACTCGTCGCAGGATCGGGATCATCGACACGATGTCGTCAGCCGAACCGTCGCTGCCGGCCGCGTCGGCAGCTGTCCCGTCCCGCGGCCGAGGCGGAGCAGGATCGGCGTCCTGCACGCAAGCACCTCTTCCCGGCGGTCGAGCACCCCGGCAGCGCACCGAAGTCCTGGGCCACCGATAGTAGCGCCGCGATCCGCGCACACGACGCGGCCGAGCGATCGCCGAGCCAGTTGAGGTGCCCATCGCGTCCTCCTCACGGAGCCCGAACTCCCTGGAGACGGATGCTCGCCACCTTGGAAGAGAACTTCACCCCCGCGCGATGACGCGGCCGGGGCCCTCCGGTCGGCCGCAGCCGATGATGATTCGTCCGACGACGGTTGACCGCCCTCCACCGGACACCATGCACCGCGGGAACGGGCGGCCACACCCTCCGCGTCATCACCGCACCGGTGAGGACTCACAACACCCAGACGACAAACGTCCCGGTGCGGAGAAGCTCGTCGACGGTCCTTATCGTCGGCCCCGCGGATCCGACCCCACCGGCTAAGAGCGGAAGGTGCTTGATATGACCATTGACGAGCCTGTCGGGTCCGGGCTGAGCTACCTGGTGACCCACATCGACGGACATCAACCGGCCTGCCTGCAGGACTTCACCGGAGAGGTCCAACTGACCGTCGCCCACAACGGCGCGCCCACCCAATTGATCGGCGTCGGCGGTGAGGCAGTCGACGGCGTTCGGTTCTACCAAAAGGATCCCGCGCTCCACGACCGGGACATCCGAGTCTGGTTCATCACAGACAGCAACGGGACCTTTACGGCCGAGCCGCTGTCCGCCTTCTGAGCCGCGAGCCACGGCAACGGTGCTCCGGCGACTGACACTCGCCCGTCCGCGGCGTCCGGAACCAGCATCGCCAGTCCCGAGGAGATACCGGCCGCACCAGGATCGACGAAAAACCTGGCCCATGACGATTGATCAGGAGTAACCGTGCCGCCGCTGCTAGAGGTCCCGGACCCGCCGAACCGACAACGCGTGCCCACCACACTGCATGGGTCGACCGGAGCGTGGACCGCGCTCCTCGCCGACCCGACACAAGAGCTCACCAACACCCTGCACCGGGGAATGCTGCACTCCGGCGCACGGGACATCATCCTCGCTTACAGCGTCGACCAAGTCGACGAGGTACTGGGCAGCAATCCAGGTGCAGCGGAACTGGCCGTCGTCAGTGTCCGCTTCGGGACAGATACCGATCCGATCATCCGGAAGCTGCGCCACGCCGGGTGGGATCGGGTCCTGGTCTTCGCTCCGGTTGGTGACGTCGCCGTAACCGTCTCGGCCTTTCACGCCGGCGCCACAGGTGTGCTGTCATGGCCGACCGTCTACTCCGAGTTGGCTCCACCCCGGTTGGCGTTGGTTCTGTCGGACCGGGAAAAGGATGTGCTCGCCCTGGTGGCCGGCGGACTGAGCAACCGACAAATCGGCACCGAGCTCGGACTCTCCGCCGCCACCGTCAAGCGATATCTGGCCGGTATCAGCAATGTCATCGGCACCGACAACCGTTCCCACATGGCTACCATCGCGCTCCGAGCAGGCGCCCTTGGTGGAGGGTGCGACTAACTAGGCGCTGGCAAGGAGAAGCGTGATTTCACAGGGGGGTGCTGCCGATTCCACTCGATTCCGGCGATCGTTCCGATGGGCCGGGACGAAGATCACCACGAAGGAACATTCATGGGAGACACACCCGGTGCGCCGAGGCGCTCGCGCCCACCGACCGAGGCCGGACGGATGAACGGGCCGGGCCGCAGGATCAACCGGAGTACCTGTCCGCCAACCGGGTCGCAGCCGGCCGCAGGCGCAGCAGTGTCGGCAATAACTACCGCCCAACATCGCGCACGATGAATGCCGCAGCAACAGCGACCTGGGTCGGGCAGGCAGTGCTGGACCAGCGGGGTCGATGGATCGGCACGGTCCAACGTGTCCACCTGAACCACACGACAGGGCAACCGGAATGGATCACCGTCCGCGCCGGGCGGTGGGTGACGACACGCCACATCGCCCCGCTGGCCGGATCAAGCCTCCGGCGCCGCGGTGTGCAACTGCCATACAACCGCTGCGCCGTTCACCAAGCACCGGAGATCCTGGATCCCGACCGGATGGATCTCCGCGATCAGTTCGCGCTGTACTCCCACTACCTGCAAAGCGTGGCCGCGAGATCGCATTGAAGCTGGCTGGCAGCCGTCGCACATCGATCACTTCGCGGATGCTGCCGCGAAAGCCCGCAATGCCGACGAGGCGCTCGGCCAGTTCCCGTGAACCGTCAGGCTCTCCATCACGTCCCCGGATGTGTGCACCGCGGTGAGTTCTCCCGGCCGATTCGGGATGTTCCGCAACGCGGCCAAGGCCTGGTCGAATCTCCTGCAGGATCAGTAGCCGCAGCGCAGTGGTGTTCGAGTCAAACCGGTCCGAAGCGGGGACGTCAGTTGATTTCGCAGCGGCCACGTCCCTCTCATGGTGCCCAGATTGTCCACCGATCGGAGGACCCGAATATCAGCTGGTGGATCGGACTAACGGTGGATCTCCATCGGTCGCTGGAATCGGCAGGCTGAAAGGCGTTCCCGGGGAAGGCCCGGGCAACACATTTGAGACTGAAGATCAAGCCACCGGCCAAAGGGCCCGGCTTCCATCCGTGAAAGGACGCACCATGATCACTGAACTGCTTCGCCGGCGAGCCATCAAGAGAAGTACTCGGGAATTGGCCACGTTGATCCGGCAAGCCCCTAGTCAAAGTGTTCGCAACGACCTACTGGCGATCGCCGCCCGGGAACAACACTTCGTGAACTGGGACTCGGTCGCGCACGCCGACCCCGCCGTGCGCACCGGATCAATATGAGGTGGTCGCATTCCCGCAGACCTGCTGGATCCGCTCGTCCAGATCCCCGAAATGCCGCCGGCGCGAAGGGGTTGAACGGGCCGATTGTCGCCGAGGAGTCGCGGTGGTCAGCCTCGGCGCAGCTGTGCCAGCAGGGGGAGCTGGCTGAGTGGGTCGGCATTGGAGTGCCAGCAGATGTGCGTGACGGCGAGCTGGGCGGCGTGGTCCAGGTCCGCCGAGACCTGCTCAGGGGATCCGAGCAGCGGCGCATGTTCATGGACCGGCTTTTCGGTGAGGTCGCCGTTCACTTGGAGGATGACCGGCAGCGTCGTGGGGTCGTGCCCGGCGGCCGCCGCGGCCGACCGGAATTGTTCGATGCCCTCCCGGATTGTGTGCCAATCGAAGATCACCATGGTCAGGCCGACGCCGAGCCGTCCGGCGCGTTCGAGAGCCTGCGGTGACGCGGCGCCGATGACCAGGCTGGGGCCGTCCCGGTGGACCGGTTTCGGGCCGATGTCGGCGTCTGGGATGCGGTAGAAGCGGCCCGCGAATCGCACCGGGTCGGGGCCCCACACCGCACGCATGGCCAGGATGTGCTCCTCGAAACCCGCGCCGCGCCGGTTCATCGAAACGCCCGCGGCCTGGAATTCCTGCTCCATCCAGCCTTGCCCGATGCCGGCGATGAGCCGACCGTCGCAGAGCCTGTCGAGGGTGGCCAGTCGGCGCGCGAGGATCACCGGGCTGTGGAAGAGGGCGTCGATCACGCTGGTGCCCAGAGTGATCCGACTGGTCCGGGCAGCGACGTAGGCGAGGGTTTCGATCGGGTCGTACACCACGGCGAAGTCTTCGGGCGCTGTCATCACCGGCCCGCCCGGACCCCCCATGGCGATGGGTGCGGTCGGTCGCATCAGCCGCTCCCAGCACCACACCGAGTCCAGGCCGGAGCGCTCGGCTTCCTCGGCGACCCGAGCGATGGCCTGCGGCGAGGCGCCCGGCCCCGCGGCCGGTAGGTGCACACCCAGCTTGATCGACGTCATTTCGTCCTCCCTTGTTGTCTTTTCAAACAGGGCAGACCTGGATCGGCCGTGATTCTCAGCGGCGGCGGTGACGCCGGCCGCGAGTTGAGGATGCGGTGACTGCCCTCGCGATGCCTCACTGAGGGGAGCCACACGCAAGCGCGGACCCCAAGGTCCAACGAAGTCATCAATGTGAAGCTGTCGTTCCGAGGGGGATCCTGCACCCGTGCGGGGTCAGTTGTTCTTCATCTCCTGGGCGAGCATCACGATGATGCCGCTGGGGCCGCGGACATAGGTGAGCTTGTACACGTCCTCGTAGGTCGCCACGCCGCGCAGTGGGTGGCAGCCGTGCCTCGCCGCGACCTCGAGGGCCTCGTCGATGTCGTCGACCGAGAAGGCCACGCGGTGCATGCCGATCTCGTTCGGCCGGGTGGGTTCGGTCTCGATCGCGTCGGGGTGGATGTACTCGAAGAGCTCGAGCCGACCGTTGCCGTCCGGCGTCTGCAGCATGGCAATCTTGGCGTGATTGCCGTCCAGGCCGACGGCGGTGTCGGTCCACTCCCCACTGACCGTGTCACGACCGAGAACGGTCAGCCCGAGGTCCGTGAAGAAGGCGATCGTCGCTTCCAGGTCGCGGACGGCGATGCCGACGTTCTCTAGCTTGATAGGCATGCGCTGCACGCTACCGAGTCAGCGACTGACGGACCGGGCAATGGGCACGTGCGCCACCAGCACGCCGTGCTCCTGGGGTTTCACTCGAGGCGGCGCGGGTCGGCGCGCTGGTCAGTCGGTCCCGGAGATGTTGCCGCCGATGCCGATCTCATTCCCGTCGGGGTCGTGAAACACGTATTTCCAAACCGGATCGTGCTTCTCAATCTCGGTCGGTTTCAAGCCGCGGGCCTCGATGGCGGCCACGGTAGCGGCAGGGTCGTCGAACCAGATCATGTTGACCGCGCCACCGGCCCGTCTGCCGTCCACGATGATGTAGACGAAGCGGTCCTCGGCCAACTGCCACACCGCCTCGACATCGTTCGGGTAGAACGAAGGTTCGGCACCCAGAAGCCGTCGATACCACTCGAGCGCCTTTCCATAGTCATCGACAGCAATGCCAGCGAAGATTCCGGTTGCCATGACTAGCTCCTTTCGGTGGTCGCATTGGCTTTCCTGAAGGATGACTCGGCTTACTCCTCGTTTTCATCGCCCAACTACTCTTGACCCACATCTCGATTCGATCCCGCCCGGCCCTTTGGTTACCCGCTGAGGAAGCTCACTGCTTCGAAAGCGGCCAGAACGGGCGGGACGTATGGTGCGAGCGGCGTCGTCGAAGACGTGGACACCGCTGTCACGATGGAGTCGAAGGTCTCGCCGAGCCCGTCGAGCGAGCGCGTCGAGCACCTGGAAGCTGGCTCGATCCATGATCGGTGGCGTTCCCGCTGGGGATCCGGGAACGGAAGTCCGGCGCCGGGCCGCGCGCACCAAGGTCCGCGGCGACAACGGACCGGTTACTGCCGGCGTCGAGCAGTGATCGACGGATAGCAGGAGGGGTGACGCTCGGGTGGTGCCCACCGGCCAGACGGCGCTGTCACGGGGACGCCAGCCGGGCGACATCTGTGAGCCAGGCTTGGGCTGTGTGGTCAGACCACGGTAAAGCTGGCCGTCTGGTCGGTGTCGGAACTGTCACCCACGTACACCTCGATCGTTCCGGTCTCCACGACGAACTTGGCCTGGTTGTCGTAGAACCCGACGTCGTCGGTCCCGAGGGTGAACGTCACCGTCGTGCTCTGCCCCGCCGCCAGCGTCACCCGACGGAAACCTCGCAGCCTGCGCACCGGCTGCGAGATGCTGGCGACGGGGTCATGCAAGTAGAGCTGGACGACCTCGTCACCGGCCACCGCGCCGCCGTTCGCGACGTCCACGCTGACCTCGATCCGGCCGCCTCGTCGGCTCATCGTTGTCGAACTCAGCCGCGGCACGCTGATGGTGAAAGTCGTGTAGCTGAGTCCGAATCCGAAGCTGTACAGCGGACCGCTCGGCAGGTCCAGGTATTTCGACGTGAACTTGTTAGCTGGATCGGCAGGTCGACCGGTGTTCAGGTGGTTGTAGTAGATCGGCACCTGACCCACCGCCCGAGGAAACGACACCGGAAGTTTCCCGCCCGGATTGACCCGGCCGAAAAGCACGTCGGCGACGGCATTTCCGCCCTCGACGCCGGGAGCCCACGCCTCCAGGATGGCGGTGGCGGTGTCGTGCGTGGACTGCAGCGTCAAAGGTCGTCCGTTGAAAAGCACGACGGCTACCGGCTTTCCGGCGGCAACGACCGCCGCCAACAAGCCCTCCTGCACACCTGGCAGATCGATGTTGCTGCGGGCCGACGCCTCGCCGCTCATCGCCGCGCTCTCGCCGAGGGCGAGCACGACCACATCCGCGGCGGCGGCCACCTCGGCTGCGGCGGCGAATCCGCTGGTGTCCTCGGACTCGATGTCACACCCCTGCGCGAAGCTGATCGCCGACGGATCGGCGGCCGCGGCCTTGATGCCGTCGAGAACCGTCACCGGTGGTGTGGTGCCGGCGCCCGTTCCAAGGCCCGACCACGTGCCGTTCAGGTCGTACGTCGCGGTGGCCAGCGGGCCGATCACCGCGATGCGGGCCGCACGGGACAGCGGCAGCATGGCGTTGTCATTCTTCAACAGCACCATCGACCTGCCGGCCGCTGCCCGAGCGCTCACCCTGGCGGCGTCAGAGACCGCGGTGACCTCGTTCGATTCGTCGACGTAGGGATGCTCGAACAGGCCGAGCGCGAATTTCACCCGGAGAATCCGGCGGACCGCGTCGTCGATCTTGCCGACGGTGATCCGTCCCTGACGGAGCAAGTCACTGCCGAAGTCGACGTAATTCGTGGACACCATTTCCATGTCGACCCCGGCGGTGATCCCGGCGGCGGCGGCGTCCGCGCCGTCGCCGGCCACTCCGTGCATGATCAATTCCTGGATGCCGGTGTAGTCGCTGACCACGAACCCGTCGAAATCGTAATGTCCCCTTGAGGATGTCGCGCAGAACGTAAGAATTGGCGTGCGCCGGAACCCCGGAGATCGCGTTGAACGACGCCATCACCGTCGCGACCCCGGCCGCTACCGATGCCTTGAACGGCGGCAGGTAATGGTTGTGCAGTTCCTGGATCGAGACGTCCACCGTGTTGTAATCGCGGCCACCTTCGGCGCCGCCGTAGGCGACGTAGTGCTTGGCGCACGCCGCCAGTTTGTCCTGCGCTGAATAATCGCTGCCCTGATAACCCGCTACCTTGGCGACGGCGATCTGGGTGGCCAGATACGGGTCCTCGCCGGCACCTTCGGCGATCCGTCCCCAGCGCGGTTCATGCGTGACGTCCATCATCGGCGCATACGTCCAGGTGATGCCACTGCGTCTGGCCTCTGCCGCCGAGACGACCGCATCTGTCCTGGCAACCTCGGGGTCGAAGCTGGACGCCTGGCCCAACGGGATCGGGAAGTTGGTGGTGTACCCGTGAATGACATCGAGACCGAAAATGAGCGGGATACGCAGACGGGTTCCTTCTACGGCCAGTCGCTGGAGCTCGTTGAGTTTGGCGGCGCCGACCACCGAGAACACCCCGCCGCAGGGATGCGTACTCGACAGGGACTGCTGCGCCAGCTCCGGAGTGCTGAGGAGCTGGAGCTGCCCGAGCTTTTCCTCCAGCGTCATCCGGCGCAGTAGAGCGCTCACTCGCCGCTCGACCGCGCTGTTGCCGGGGAGATTCTGTCGGCGCTGGAGCTGTGGCCGCAGGTGCAGCGGTTGCCGCGACCGCGTTCGGTGCGCCGAGCAGGGACGCGGACAGCGCCCCGACTGCGGTTCCGCCGAGCCCAGCCAGGGCGGCCCTGCGGGATAGCTGATGATCGGTCATCGTTGACTCCTCACTGCAGATGTTGCGACAGTGTGCTCCCACCGAAACCGGTTCGCGACCTTAAGGGTCGTCGCGGGTGACTGTTGGGCGTGGGGATCGACCGGTAACGATCTGGGCCGACGTCAACGAGTGACGCCGGACGGTAGCGAGCGATCCTGATCAATCCATCCCGACATTTTCACAACGAAGCCGGCGATCGGCATGACCGGCGAGAGCGGGGAGGGCCTTTCCGCGCGCCAGCGCGATGCCGTGGCCCTATTGGGACAGCGTGATGGCCGATGGGCGCAGGTGGCCACCCTCGTGCAGGCCGCCGCTGCCGAAGGCGGATGCGTGGATCGTGCCGAAGTTGGACTTCTTGACCTCGGGGTTCAGAACCTCCTACAGTGTGTGCATGGGCCGGCCGCGCAGCTTCGACGACGACGTCGTCATCGATCGTGCGATGGACGTGTTCTGGACGCATGGCTACGCGAACACATCACCCTCGCAGCTGGCCGAGGCGACCGGCGTCGCGAAAGGCAGTCTGTACAACGCGTTCAACAGCAAGCGTGAATTGTTCGGCCTGGCTCTGGCCCGTTACGACCGTCAGGTGTCCGAGCTCGCCGGCGATCTTCTTTCCCGGCCGGGAACGACCCGGGAGTGCATCGGCTTGGCCCTGCGATACATCGTCGACCTCGATCTGGCGCAACAATCGCCGCGGGGCTGCCTTGTTGGCAACACTGCGGTGGAGTTGGCGGGGCATGACCCGGAGATCGCTCGGACGATCCTGGCTATGCAGGATCGTCAGGTTGACGCGCTGACCGCCCGCATCCGGCAGGGTCAGCGCGATGGTGACGTCGGCCCTGCCGTCGACCCGCGTGCCTTCGCGGAGTTTCTCGCGACCACGCTTGCCGGTCTGCGGGTCATGGTGATGACCCACAAAGCCCCGACCCTGTACCGCGTCATCGACTCGGCGCTCGACAACCTCCGCTGAACCCGCCCGCCCCCCGACAACCATTGGCCACGCCCTCATTTTGGTCCTAGAGTTCAAGAAAGGATCTGCCATGGATCTGCAACTGCACGGCAAGACCGCAGTGGTGACCGGCGCCAGTCGCGGCATCGGGTTGGCCGTCTCCCGAGCGCTCACCACCGAGGGCGTCCGGGTGGTCGGCGCCGCGCGGACGATCACGCCGGAACTGGACGACGTCGCCGTGGCGACGGTTGCCGCCGACCTGTCCACCGCGGAAGGGGCGGCAGCCGTGGTGGATGGCGCCATTGCTGAACTGGGTGGCATCGACATCCTGGTCAACAATGTCGGAGCCGGCGACGCGGATCGATTCGGGATCGGCGGGTTCCTCGACGTCGGCGACGATCAATGGCGCGCCCTGTTCGATCTCAACCTGTTCAGCGCGGTCTGGATGACCCGCGCCGCATTGCCGAGTCTGCTGGAGCGACGTGGCTCGATCGTGAACGTCGCGTCGGTCAACTCGCGGGTGCCGGCGACGGGACCGGTCGGCTACAGCGAGGCCAAGGCGTCCCTCACCGCGTTCGGCAAGCGACTCAGTGAGGAGTTCGCACCCCGCGGCGTGCGCGTCAACACCGTGTCCCCGGGAGTGGTCGGCACCTCGCTCTGGCGCGACCCCGACGGCTTCGGTGGCAAGGTCGCCGCCGCCTACGGCCTCGACCACGAGGATTTTCTGGCCGCCATTCCCGAGCAGGCCGCCATTGCCTCGGGCCGCATCACCGAGCCCGAGGAGGTAGCGGCACTCATCACGTTCCTGGCATCCGCGGCTGCTGCCAACATCATCGGCGCGGATCTCGTCATCGACGGCGGAATGATCAAAACCAGCTGACAGCAACCATCTCCAACCCCCGCATCCGACCTATCGGCGAGCCGTCGGTGCCAACCCATCCCCATCGCCCTCCGAGGTACTCGAAGTCTTCCGGGACCGACACGACGCTTCGTCCGAGTCCCGCGCGACGATCGGCCTACTGGGCCAGCGGGCTCGGATGGAGACCTTGCGGCCCACGAAAAGGCACTTGTGCACCGGGACGTGGCGCACCGAAACGTCCCGGTCGATCATCGCGGCCATTGCGGCAGTTTCGGGCTCTGTTGGTCTGTTACTGAATTGGGCCGGGCTGATGTCTCTCTGGCCGGGACCGTCGACTGTGTCTTGCCCCAGCAAGTGCGCGGTGACGCACTGGATGGTCGCGCCGACGTCCACGGATGGCGGTTCGATCCCTCCCGCCTGCGGGTCGTCCACAGCACGCTGGACAATTGAGTCATGGCCGACGAGGCGGAGGAACACCTGTCCGGAGGTGCACAGAGCGTCGGTGTCGTTCGAATCGGCGGGACGGTTCGGCGGCCAGCTCATCGACGCACGGAATTCGTTGCTGCGTTACCTCAATCGGGGACGTCGGCGGCCGATCTGATGCCGTCATCAATCTTGTGGCAGTCGTTCCGCCGGGAACCTCCAGAGGGACTCGGTTGTCGGCCAGACATACTGGCCGGGGCGGGTTAGCTGTGACGAGATGCGTGTCGTCCGAGGTTGAAATGCCGACGACGGGTCGGGCCGCGCCAAGGGAACGTGGCGAGAATCACGACAGCCGAATCGCTCTCGGGCTCCCTGCTGCGATCGACCCGCGAGCGGGTGTCCGGCTGAGCTGAGGGCCAACTGCCCCGTCGCCATTCACCAGCGCCAACTGCGGTGTCCGAGGGGCTCCGGTTCACCGGAGGGTCGGGCGGTAGACGAGCTCCAGGGTGCGGCCGTCGAGCGTTCGGTTCTCGAGCAGCTCAAGGTCGAAGTCGTCGGCGCCCCTGAGGATGGGGCTGGTTCCGGTCTTTCCGGAGATCGCGGGGAAGATCGTTACCTGCAGGCGGTCGACCAGGCCCGCGGCCATCAGGGACCAGTTCAGCGCCAGGCTGGCTTGCGAGCGCAGCGGTACGTCGGACGTCTCCTTGAGCCGGGCGACGATGTCCACGGCGTCACCGCTGATGATGGTCGCGTCCGGCCAGCCGAGGGTGTCCTGCAGGGTGGAGGAGATCACGGTCGCTGGCATGCGGATCGTCCTGCGGTTCCATTCGTCGAGTGTGTTGGGATCGATGCCGGCGGACATGATTGCAGCGGTCTCCCGAAAGGTGTTGGCACCGAAAACCATCCGTTGTTCGGTGTCGAAGAGCATGGCCCGGTGTTCGAGCAGTTCGGGGCCCTGCTTGCTCCAGTAGCCGCCCCAATCGCCGCCCTCGCCGTAGGAGCCGTAACCGTCGAGGGTGGAAAAGACGTCCCAGGTGTAGATCGCGGTCATATCAGGTCCTTTCCTGTTTGCTTGACAGTCGTGGTTGCCGATCGGGGCTCGCCGGCCGCCCGAACTCATGATCTCGGCGCGCAGAGATCGGCCGCTCGCTGGCTGCAGGGGAGACCGAGCGCGGGGCATGGACTCATCGGTCCTGGGCCGACCGGGGCAATGACGGCGGCTCGAGACCGATGGGCAGCGCGGGTCGACGGTGCCCGTCTAGAGGTGTTTGCCGACGTTCCCCAGTGCGTCGGGGAACGTCGTCGTCCCCGTTCATTGAAATGTCTGGACGGGAGATTACTGGCGGGGGAGGACGGTCAGGACCCGTACGATGTGGTCGTGATACTCGGCGAGGTAATTGCGTAGGAATTCCTTGGTGGAGTCGTTCGTGACCTCACCGTCATCGGTGAACACTTCCGGGGTGAAGTGGATGTAGGCCTCGGGGGATGTCATCTGCCGGGCGTTGCAGAAACTGAGCACGGCACGCAGGCTCTGCTGCCCGACTGCCGTGCCGATGTGGCCGATGGATGCCCCGATCACTCCGGCCGGGATGTGGTCGAAGGAGTTCTGCCCCCACGGTCGGGACGCCCAGTCGATCGCGTTCTTCAACGCGCCAGGGATGGACCGGTTGTACTCCGGGGTGACAAACAGTACGGCGTCGACCGCGGCAATCGCTTCCTTCAGCGCGGTGGCCTCTGCTGGGTAGTTCGTGTCGTAGTCGGGGCTGTACAGCGGAAGATTCCCGATCGGGATCTCGGTGAACTCCAGGTCCTCTGGCGCCAGCCGGATCAGCGCCTTGGCCAGCACCCGATTGATGGATGTAGAGGAGAGACTTCCGACGAAATAACCGATCTTGTAGGTGGTCATCGCAGCCCTTCTGACGGCTAACGCAGGTCATTGGCAAGCATTTCGCCAGGCACCGCCCAACCCAGTGCCAGGCACATACGCCCCAAATAACCCAAACCTCGCCGAACAGGGCGCGGCCACACACTACGCGGGCCGCGTCATTCACGCGCGCTGGCCGAACCGCCGTATTCGCATCGTCACGCCCCTGGCAGGCGCCACGCAATGGGGCCGGCCTTCCTCGAACTCGACCACTGATTCTTGCGGGCTGTCGTCAGTGGCGCGCCGTTTCGGCCCCGGTCGTCATACGGGGCTGGGGGTTATCCACATGAGCGCCGCTCGGGGTGGCCCGGAAGTGGCCATTCTCGTTGACCAGGGTCGGCAGATGGGTGGAACAGCAGGGCCATCCGGGGCCTCTCATCATCCGAAAAACCCCATTCCGGACAACGGGGAGGGACGCTGACAGCGAAGCAGTTGTCCGGGCGGTGACGCCGCGGACCTGTTTGACTCAACGTTGAGGAGGATTCACGACGTGAAAGCTGTTCGTGTACATGACTACGGCAAGCCGCCCAGCATCGATGAGGTGGACGAACCCACCCTCGACGGAGCCTGGGACGTGCTGGTCGACATCGGCGCAGCCGGGCTCTGTCGGACCGACCTACACATCATCGAGGGTCAGTGGGACCCGATTCAGCATCCGACCCTGCCATACACGATCGGACACGAGAACGCGGGTTGGATCCGAGAGGTGGGCAGCGCGGTGTCCAACGTGCAGGTCGGCGACGCGGTGATCATGCACCCGCTGGTGACCTGCGGGCTGTGCGCGGCGTGCCGGGTCGGCCAGGATTCCCATTGCGCCAACGCGGTTTTCCCGGGAATCAATGCAAACGGCGGGATGGCCGACATCCTCAAGACCAACGCCCGCGCGGTTGTCAAACTCGACGATGGTCTGCGTCCGCGGGACGTCGCCGCGCTGGCAGATGCCGGGCTGACCGCATATCACGCCGTGCGGAAGGCCGCCCCGGAATTGTTCCCCGGCACGCACGCGGTGGTGATCGGTTCGGGCGGGCTCGGGCATATCGGGGTGCAGACGCTGGCCGCGATCACCTCAGCGACGATTACGGTTGTCGACCGCTCGGAGAAGGCCCTGGAATTGGCCCGGTCGATCGGCGCGAACCACACCGTCCAGGCAGCCTCCGATCAGGCCGTCGAGAAAGCCGTCAAGGACATCACCAACGGTGGAGCGCACATCGTCTTCGACTTCGTCGGAGAGTCCGGGGCGGAGAAGCTAGCGGCAAAGCTGTTGCTTAATCGAGGATCTCACTACGTCATCGGCTACGGTGGCAACGTGGACCTGTCGACGATCGAGATCATCTCGCGGGAGATCAACGTCATCGGAAACCTGGTCGGTACGTATCAGGATCTGGTCGAACTCATGACGCTGACCGCGCAGGGCAAGGTGACCCTGCACACCCAGGAATACCCACTCGACGCAGCGCTCGAAGCGATCGACGACCTCGAGCACGGCCAATTAGTCGGCCGCGGCATTCTCATTCCCGCTGGGCGCTAGACCATCATTGCGCAGCATTCCAGCGACGAGCCACCCTTCGGATTCACCTCATCATTACCGCACCTCTCAGACGAATAGCGGCAGAAACAATGACGTCGGCACTCACCCAGGGTCTCCACTCGCTCGACGGGTTGGCCGGCGGCGACTTCTGTTCGCTCGACGACGACCGGGCCTGCAAGGTGCTCAAGCGCATCGAGGCACCGAATTCTTCGGCTTTATCCGTCGTACAACGGTCTGCCTGTTCCCCGACGGTCTCGCGAACTCTTCCGCTGCAAGTGCTCGCTATGCGGCTACCTCAACCCAACGGTCCGCGTGGGCAGCACCCGGCAGTTGACACTTCATGCTCGTCATAACCCGGGCCGTAGAGCATTGGAAATGCGCTCTGGTTATCTTCCCGATCGATTCGCCACCAAGGACCCTGCGAGCGTGGTGAAGGGCACGATGGTGGCACATCGATTCGTGGTCTTGGGGGAGCGGTGCGATCCGACCACGCCGGTGATGTCAGCCCGTTGACGACGGCGCCGACGATGGCGCCCCTGACGACGATGGCGTCCCCGACTGCGTTGCCGGCACGGCCGATGACGGCGCTGACAACGACGTGGAGCCGGTCGTTGACGACGCTACTGACAGATTCACCACATCGAGATACAGCGGCATCTCGTTCGTGCGCTCGCCGGTCGGGCCGCCCGATGCCAGGGTGAGCGGCTGACCGCTTAATAGCGGGGCAATTGCGGCGGTCCCGCTCGCCTGGCCCACCAGCTGCTGGCTGTCGAACTGGAACGGCAGCCCGTCACTCGCCAACGGGTCGGGGCCGTCCATGACATGGAAGTGCAGATGCGGCGAATCGGTGTTACCGGAGTTGCCGAGCTCGCCCAGCACATCGCCGGCGCTCACGTTCTGGCCGACGGTGACCGCCGCCTTCGCGGTACCCGGCTTCAGGTGGGCATACAGCGCGTAAAACGTGTGTCCGTTCTGTTCGAACCGCTGCACGACATAGTTGCCGGAGTACTGAGCCAAGGTCAGTGAACCCACCGGCGGGTTGGCACCGGGGACCTGGTCCTGCAGCTCATCGGAGACCGCGACGATCTCGCCGTCGGCGACCGCATGAATGGGCGCTCCGTAATAGGGGTAGCTGGACAGTTCGGTGTTGTCGCCGGTGGTCAACGTGAGATCCGGAGTCAGCTGCACCCAATCGATCGCGAACCGTTCGGCGAAGTCGTACTGCCCGTCGATCGGATTGGACGCCCCCCGGTGGCCGAGGACCTCGTCGCAACACCCGTCACCGTCCAACCAGTTCGTGCCGTCGAGCGGAGGCTTGATCGTCGGAACTGGTGTGCCGCTCACCACGGTGGCCGCGACATTCTCGGTCAGTTCGGCCGGGATCAGCGGGCTCGGCGCGGTGGGATACGTGAGCTTCACCTGATGCACTAACGATGTCGGCAACTCCGACCTGCTGCCGACGCTCGGGTCGAGCCAGATGATGGCCAACTGACCGCCACCCAGCACCACGCTGGTTGCCGGTGAACCGCCGGGGGCCTTACCCACGACCCTGGCGTGGGCGACCAGATCAGCACCGGAGTAGGTCTGCAGCGACGCTCCGCTATCGGCGTCCATTGCCTGGACGGAATCGACCGTGGCGGGCGTCGAGGTGATGTTGGTCAGGTACAGCTCATAGGTCAGGTAGACCTTCCCGTCGGTCCCGGTGACCGGAACGGGCTCGGTGCTGACCCGGGCCAGCACGGGGGTGACCTCAGCCGGAGCCTTTGCCGCCGAAGCACTACCGGACGTGGTGGTGACTGTCGCCGACGAACTGGAGCTCGTCCGCGAGGTCGAATCCGACCCGGATCCGGAACCCGACGCGGATGCCGCGGTGCTGGGTGCCGCTGACGAGCTGTCGCTGGATGCGGACTGACCGGTGCAGCCGGCGGCCAGCACCGCCACGAATCCGAGAGCGGCCAGGGTGCGAAGCGCCTGCTTGTGCATCGGCAGAATGTTAGCCGAGCAGAACGATCGCGGCGCGTGGCCGGCCTGATCAATCACCTCGGTGGTCAAGAGCAGAAGAGGTGGGTTCGATGGCCGCCGTCCCGCCCGCGTCGCCCGGCAAATGCGGCTTTTCGATCACAGAGAAACGCGGATGACGCTGCACAACAGGGAGATCGTTGCAGTCCGGCAGCCCCCTGGTCGCTTGAAGGACGCCGTCCTGGTCTCGGGGACCGAAACGCAGCGAGCAACGGGATCCGGGCCTCCACCCTGATTCCATGTGCCAAGGTCATCTGCTGCGCGCTCGCGGTCGCAGAACCGGCGTTGCCGCGCCCGCCGCGAGAGTTGCAGCGGCAGGGTCGACTGTTCGGGAGGCAGGTCGAGCATTCAGCACGAACCGGGCGCGGACATCGAAACCTGGGATCGGGGATCCCTGAACTGGCGGCAAGGTCCCGCGCGGGCCGGGGCCGGCGAGGCACGTTGAGGGAACGCGGATGCGTTCCTTCGGTCCAGCGGCTTCGATAGGTAGGTGGCAATCGAGATGGGCACACCGGGCGCGGCCGGGTTGCGCGAAACGGTCGACGTGTTGCGCAGGTGGCAGCACGACCGGGCGCCCGTCCAGCTGCACCCAGGTGACCTGGGCTGGTATTGGCGGTTCGGTGCGGACGCAACGGCTGCGGCCGTCCGGACGTGGAGCCGCGACGGCCAGATCCTGGCTATCGGGTTGTTGGACGGCCTGGTCTCCTCCGAATGGCGCTTGCGCCCGAGGCCGACCTCGACGATGAACTGGGGCGAGAACTGGTCGCCGACGTGACGCTGCCGCAAGCGGGTGTCCTGCCGCCCGGCCCGGCATCGGTCGAAGCGCGGTTCGGCCAGTGTTTACGCGGTTTGCTTCTCAACGACGACGGTTGGACCGACGGCGAACCGTGGACACCGCTGCGCCGCAGCCTTGTTGAACCGGTAGAGGACTGCGGGCTGCGGATCGAGATGACCGGACCGGACCGGGCCTGGGTGCGGACTGCCGTTCACCGTGCGGCATTCGGCGGATCGAGCTTTACCGACGAACGATGGTCTGCAATGGCGACTGGAGCGCCGTACGCCGATGCCCAATGCCTGGTGGGATAAGCCGACGAACCGCATATCGGGCCGTCGACTCCTTCAGCTGAAGTTACCTGCGGAGATTGCCGCGGTGATCCGCCGGCGCCGACCGGACCTGGTGGTCACCGGCAGCCCGGATCTCCGGCCGGTCTGGGCGGGATGCCGGCAACCGCTGGGTGTTTCGCGATTTGGCGACGGGCGGGTTGACCCCAAGGAAGGTGCGGCATACGCGATCGCCAACTCGGTGCGACCCACTCACGCCGTCGATGTCACCGATACCATCGACCGGGGGGTCGCCTCCCTGTGCGCGCACCGCAGATACCTGGCGGGATTGGGGGAGTCACACCGGATCCGGACGACATGCTCCGCGGATTCGCGCGGATGACGGGCGAACGTGGCCGACGGGCCGTCAGCTACGAGTTGCTTGGCTGACAGCCACACAGGATCGGTAGGTTCGTCATTGGTCGCCATGAGAATCTAACTGCTGCAACAGGAACGCCCTGGCCGCCGCGCAATCAGGCGGTTCTCAAGGTGGACCCGATCAGGCCCGTGAAGAAGCCCCGCTCCTGATTGGAGTGGGGCTGGTCTTCGTCCCAGGCGTTGGGAGGTTTCTCCGGCCGGTACTGTCTGCAGGGCATCTGCTCGGCCAATTTCGGTTGTCCGATCGGCTTGATCGGTCTTGCTGCTGGTACGGAGTTTCGTGATCTGGCCCTGATACAGGTGGATAACCGCTTTTGTCAGGGGAAAACCCTATTTCCGTTGACGTTCGGCTGGCCGTTGATTCCTACGCGGGTCCGTAGGCGTGATGAACGACGCCGTTGTCGTAGACATCATGCGCCTTCAGGACCAGCCGGGTGGGCCCCTCGCCCTCGCCCCAGAACCTCTCACCCTTGCCGAGAGCCACCGGGTAGACAAACAAGTGCAGATTGTCCACCAAACCTTCAGCCAGCAACGCCCGCACCAGCTGTCCGCTGCCGGAGATGTAGATGACTCCGTCCCGCTCGCTCTTGAGGCGGCGGATCACGGCGGGATCGTAGGTGCCAAGAGCGGTGGTGTTCGCCCATTCCTCGCGCAGGGGTTGCGCGCCGACGACGAACTTCTCGGTCTCGTTGAAGAACGGGGCTCCTGGGTCGTCCTCGACCGTACGGACACGCCACGCGGGGGCGAACATCTCGTACGTTCGCCGCCCGAGCAGAATGGTCGACGACCCTTCGGTCATCGCGACGATGGTCTCGCCCATCTTCGGGTCGAAGCCATACTCAAACGTCCAGCTCGGCTGCTCGAAGACCCCGTCGAGGGTGATGAACTCGTGCACTGCGATGGTGGCCATGGTGAAGTCCTCTCGTGTTGATGGTTCCTACCTATTCCACGAATCGGCCATGCCAAACAGGACAGAGCCGCAAAGAAATTTCCGAAGTTGGTTCCGACTCGATCTGAAGCCGGTCGACTCGCTGGACGACATCGCGGCCGGCGCAGGCCGGGCCAGCATCAAGGCGGCCGGGGTGGGTGGTCGACGATGAGGCGGTGACTCCGCGGTACGTGCAGTGTCTCAAACCGGATCGCGAGCTCTCGATGATCTGGCGTATCGCCAAGGGATCGCTGCGCAACAAGATACTTTCTGGGTCGGGGTGGGTGGCGATGCTGTGGGTGGGCGGGGAATCCTGTGGTGATGACGTCCGGCCAATCGCAATCACCTGCGTCGTCCGGCGCAGTGGTGCCTGAACCGTTGCTGGTGGCTCTCCGGGGCGAACTGACTGCGGAACTGGAAGCGACTCGGGTCGCGTTGGACGACCTCCGGCGTCAGCGAGCGGACCGGTTCGACGACGACGAGCACGATCCCGAGGGTTTGCCGCTGTCGGGGGAGTATTCGCGCCTCGATGGTCTGCGGCGGGCCACTGAACGCCGCATCACCGAGGTGGACGCGGCACTCACCAACGTCAAAGCCGGACGATACGGTGTGTGCCTCGCCTGCGGGGGTTTGATCCCGCCCGGTCGACTCGAAGCCCGGCCGACGGCCACCCTCTGCGTGCAGTGTGCCGGTCGCTGAAGCGCTTCGGCCGCGAGGCCTCCCGCTGACCCAGACCCGACCGCGGCCCTCGGGGCGGCCCGTCGCACCACGGCAACCGACTGGCCGAGCCCAGGTACCGCAACCAGGCAACCCCAACCAACGGTCCAGCGGCCGGTCCGGTCGCGCTCGACCCGCACCGCGCCTGATGGCGCGCTGGGGTGGTGCTCGCGTCGGCCTTATTGGATGCTGGTCGCGGCCGTTCATCCGTCATGGCGATTCTGGCCGTTCGTGAAGGAGCATCCATGTCAGTGTCGAAGCCCGCGCCGTCGTCCGACCCGATCAGCGTCGAGGACTTCCCCGGTCCGCATGCGCTACCGCTGCTGGGCAACGCGTTCGACATCAACCGAGCGGATCCGTTGGCCGGCCTGGCGCAGATGGCCAGGGAGTACGGGCCGATCTTCCGGCTGATCACTCCGGGTGGGCCGCGGCTCTTCGTCTCCGGCCCGGAGCTGGTCGACGAACTGTGTGACGGAGAACGGTTCGACAAGCAGGTCGGCGGCGGCCTGTCGAATCTGCGGCGCGGACCCGGAGGGTCCGGGCTGTTCACTTCGGAAACCGACGACCCGCTGTGGCACCGGGCGCACAACATTCTGATGGAACCGTTCAGCGAGCAGGCGATGCGTGATTACCTGCCGAAGATGGTGGACATCGCCGAGCAGCTCGTCGACAAGTGGAGCCGGCTGAACCCGGGCGAGGAGGTGGACGTCCCGGCCGACATGACGCGGCTGACGCTGGACACCATCGCGCTGTGCGGGTTCGGGTACCGGTTCAATTCCTTCTATCGCGACACCCCGCATCCCTTCGTGCAGGCCATGGTTCGACAACTCGTCGAAGCGCAGACCCGTATCAATCAGCTGCCGATCCAGACCAAGCTGCGAATCCATGCGCGCCGGCAAATGGAGGAAGACCAGGTATTCATGAACGACCTGGTCGACGGGCTGATCAACGACCGGCGCGCTCAGGGCGTGGCCGCGGACAACACCGATCTGCTCGGTCACATGCTCACCGGCGTCGACCGGCAGTCCGGCGAGAAGCTGCCGGACGACAACATCCGGGCTCAGTGCATCACCTTCCTCGTCGCCGGCCACGAGACCACATCGGGCCTGCTGTCCTTTGCGATCTACTTCCTGTTGAAGAACCCGACAGTGCTGGAGCGGGCCCAGGCGGAGGTCGAGCAGGTGCTGGGCAGCACCGCCACCCCGTCGTACGAGCAGTTGCACCGGCTGACCTACGTCCGGCAGATCCTGGACGAAACGCTGCGGCTGTGGCCGACGGCGCCTGCCTTCACCCGACAACCCTTCCAGGACACGGTGATCGGTGGCCGGTACGCCATTCCGGCACACACCTCGATCACCATTCTGATCCAGGCGCTGCACCGGTATCCCGAGATCTGGGGGCCGGACGCAGAGGAGTTCAATCCCGACCACACCGCCCCGGATCGACTCGCCGCCATTCCGCCGAACGCCTACAAGCCGTTCGGCAGCGGAATTCGGGCGTGCATCGGACGGCAGTTCGCGTTGCAGGAGGCCGTGCTGGTGCTGTCCATGCTCCTGCAACGCTTCGACCTGATCGATCACCTGCATTACCAGCTGGTCACCAAGAGCACCTTGACCGTCAAGCCGAACGATTTCCACATTCTCGTCCGTCCGCGCGAAGGGGTGCGGATAGATCGCGGGCCGGCGGCGGCACCGGAGACGCGACCGGCGAAGGAACGACCGGCGGCGATGGCCGAGGCCGCCCCGAAGGTCGACCGGCACGGAACCCGGCTGGCGGTGCTGTTCGGGTCGAATCTGGGAACGGCCGAGTCGATTGCCACCCGGCTGGCGCACGAGGGCACCGAACGCGGGTTCGACGTCACCCTCGGCGCGCTCGACGAACACGTGGGCGACCTGCCGCGCAACGGCGCAGCCGTTCTCATCAGTTCCTCCTACAACGGCACCCCACCGGACAACGCGGCGGCCTTCTGTCGGTGGATCAAGGACCCCGGGTCCGCCGGTGCCGCCGATGGTCTCGTGTACACGGTGTTCGGCTGCGGGAACACCGAATGGGCCGCGACGTACCAGGCCGTCCCGACGCTGCTCGACACGCAGCTCGCCGCGCAGGGTGGGCGCCGGGTCCACCCCCGCGGCGAAGGCAACGCCGCCGGCGACTTCGACGCCGCCTACCGGGACTGGCACTCCACCCTGTGGGCGGACCTCGCCGCCGCGCTGGACCTCCCGTCCGCAGTCGGCGCCGCGGCACGGCCGACCGGTCCCAGACTGTCGATCACGCTGACCAACCGGCAGCTGACGAACCCGGTCATCGTGTCCTACCAGGCCAAACCGGCGCAGGTACGGGTCAACCGGGAGCTCATCGCGCACCTGGAGGACAGGCCCGGCCAACGCTCCACCCGGCACATCGAGATCGCCCTCCCCGCCGGCGCGACGTACCGCGTCGGCGATCACCTGGGTGTGCTACCCCGCAACAGCATCGACCTCATCCGCCGGGTGATGACCCGCTTCGGCCTCGACGGCGGGCAGTACATCACCATCATTCCCAACCGCGGGACGCACACCCACCTGCCGGTCGACGAGCCCGCGCCGCTCCTCGGGGTGCTCGCGAGCTGCGTCGAGTTGCAGGACGTCGCTCCCCGCGACGCCATCGCCACCCTCGCCCGCTACACCGACAACCCGGAGCAGAAGGCGGCTCTCGAGGCACTGACCGGTGATGACGATGCGGCGCAACAGCGTTACCGCGATGTCGTCTTCAACCCCAACCGGTCGCTGCTCGACCTGCTGGAGGCGTACCCGGCCTGCTCGATCCCGTTCGCCGAATACCTCGACATGCTGCCCCCGCTGCGACCCCGCTACTACTCGATCTCCTCCTCTCCGCTCGCGAGCCCGGGCGCCTGCAGCATCACCGTCGGCGTACTGCACGGCGCCGCCCGGTCCGGTGACGGAACCTTCACCGGCGTCGGTTCCGGGTACCTGGCATCGCTTCCCGAGCGGGCGACGGTTTTCACGTTCCTGCGACCGCCGAGCATTGCCTTCCGCCCACCGGAGAACCCGCACACCCCGATGATCATGATCGGCGCGGGAACCGGGCTGGCGCCGTTCCGTGGCTTCCTGCAGGAGCGGGCGGCACTGCAAGGCCAGGGGGTTCCCGGTCGGGCCGTCGCTGCTGTTCTTCGGCTGCCGCAACCGGGAGGTCGACCTGCTCTACGGCGACGAACTGCGCGACTACGAGCAGCGTGGCCTGGTGCACGTGGAGAACGCGTTCTCCCGGGAAGCCGGCATCCCCTGCCGTTATGTGCAGGAGGCGATGCTGGACAGCGCGGACCGGATCTGGGAGCTGTTGCAGAAGGACGCGGCCGTGTATGTGTGCGGCAACGCGTCGACCATCGCGCCGGGGGTCCGTCGCTCGCTGACCCGCATCTTCGCCGACAAGACCGGTGCCGGAGACGCCGACGCGCAGGCGTGGTTGTCCGGGCTGCGCTCCGGGAACCGCTTCGTCGAGGACATCTGGGGCGGGTGACCATTTCCGGTTCTCGTTCGACGCCGACTTGCTAGCTGCCCGGCGCTGGACCGATGACTCGTCGGTGATGGTGGGGTCTGACGTGAATGAACGATGCAGCGCAAGGGCTTTCCGGCTCGGTGGACGGGTCGGTGCTGTTGCCGGGCGACCCGGGATACGACGAGGCCCGAAGGGTGTGGAATGCCATTGTCGACCGGCGGCCCCGGGTGATCGTCCGGTGCGCGAGTGTTCGGGATGTGGTGACGGCCGTCCGGACGGCCACGGAGCACAACCTCGAGATCGGCATCCGGTGCGGCGGACACAGTGCGGCCGGCCACGCCGTCCCCGACGGCGGGCTGATGATTGACCTGACCCCGATGCGCGCCGTTCGGGTCGACCCGGGTCGGCGCACCGCGGTCGTGCAGGGCGGCGCGCTGCTGGGAGCGCTCGACCGGGCGACTCAGCGATACGGGCTCGCCGTGACCGCCGGCAACGTGTCACACACCGGAGTCGGCGGGCTGACCCTTGGGGGTGGGATGGGTTGGCTTGCCCGGCAGGCCGGCCTGGCATGCGACAACGTCACGTCCTTCGAAGTCGTCACCGCGACCGGCGACGTGCTCCGGGCGAGCGAGGGTGAACACCCGGATCTGTTCTGGGCGCTGCGGGGCGGTGGAGGCAACTTCGGTGTGGTGACCGAATTCGAGTTCCGGCTGCATGATGTCGGCACCGACGCGCTGTCTGTCGAGGTCGACTTCCCGGTCGACCACGCGGTCACCGCGCTGCGCGGGTGGCGCGAACTCACCGAGTCGGCACCTCGGGAGGCCACATTCACAGCGGGGATCGCCGGCGGTGCGGTGACGCTCGGCTACGTCTGGGTGGGTAAGCCGCAACACGGCGACGCCCTGATCCCCGAGGTGCGTGCGCTGGGTCGACCATCCGGTGAGCGCATCACACCGATGAGTTACCTGGACCTGCAGTCGCGCGACGACGTGCTTGACGGGCACGCGCGGCGCAGGTACTCCAAAGGCCACTACTTCCGCTCGCTCACCGATGAGGTCATCGACGCAATCGTGGCCGTGACCGACGTCGGCCCGTCCGCCCCAGGAGTTGGGCTACAGGCATACGGCGGCGCCATCCGTGACGTGCCGGAGGGCGACACCGCCTTCAGTCACCGCCTGACCGCCTTCGAGCTCGGCGCAAGCACCGGCTGGACCGATCCCGCAGAGGACGAGGTGCGCATCGAGGCAGCACGGGCCTATGCCGCGACGCTGGAGCCGTTCGCGTCCGGGGTGTATGTCAACGTGCTGGGCGACGAGGGGAGCTCCGGCGTACGGCGGGCCTACTCGGCCGAGAAACTCGAGCGGCTCACCACTGTGAAGGACACCTACGACCCGCACAACGTGTTCCACCTCAACCAGAACATCCCACCCTCCAGTGCCGCGGCGAGCGCCTGGCCCCGCCCAGCACCCGGCGATGCCCGTTGATCTCGCATTCGCGGGTTATGCCGAGCTCAATTGCGCAGGAGCGACCGCCGGGTCAATCGATCACGGCGGCGCTGGCGGCCGCGACGACGCGCAGGTTGTGCGGTAGTGCGCCGTCGAAGCCGGGGGTGCTCATCGTCATGATGACGGTGTCCTTGGCCGGGTTGTTCACGAACTTGGTGCTGAAGAAGCCCTGCCAACTGTAGGCGCCGGGACCGCCCAGGTAATGCAGCGATCCGGCCGGGGCGTTGACCCCCTGCTGGATGTCGACCATGTACCCCCATTTGTTCTGGGTGAGCTGCCAGTTCGTCAGGTCACCGATCTGGTTGGTCGTCATCAGCTCCACCGAGGACGGGCTGAGCACCCGGACCCCGTCCAGCTCGCCCTTGTTGAGCAGCATCTGCGCGAACCGGAAGTAGTCGGCCGTCGTCCCGTGCAGGCCGCCGGCGCCACTGAAGTACGTCTGGTCGGGGCTGAAGGTGTACTGCGGGCCCAAATTCCCCAGGCCGAGCGGGGATCCCTCGGTCTGCTTCTCCTTCCGGCCGGCCCAGTACACCGCCGCCACCCGGTGCCACTGGTCCTGCGGTGGGAAGAACCACGTCTCGTTCATGTTCAACGGCGTGAAGATGTGTTCGCGTCAGGTAGTCGTCGAACGACTGCCCGGACACCACCTCCACCAGCCGGCAGAGCGTGTCGACGCTGTTGTTCGAGTAGTCGAACATCTCGCCGGGATGTGCGATCAGCGGCAGTCCGGCGAGGATCTTGATGTTCTTCTCGAGCGTGGTCGGCGGGGTGTTCAGGTCGTCGGTCAGCCCTGCGTCCTTGTAGAGCTGGGGGACCACCCCATACACCGACGGCTCGAACATCCGGTACCACCAGCTGTTCGTCATCCCGGCCGTCATGGTCAGCAGGTCGTGTGCGGTGATCTCCCGCTTGGCGGTGACCAGTTGGGTGATCTGCCAGTCCTTGACGATGGCGACCTTGGGGTCGCCGAATTCCGGCAGGTGGGTCGAGATCGGTTCGTGCAGGGCAATGAGCCCCCGTTCGAATAACTGCATCACTGCGACCGCGGCGACGACCTTCGACATCGACGCGAGACGGAAGATCGAGTCGGTCTGCATGGGTACGTCGTCGTCGGCATTGCCGAACGCCTTGAAGTAGCACACCTTGCCGTGCCGGGCGACCAGCACCACCGCGCCCTGGAAGGCGTCCTCCTTGAGGAACCGCTGCTGCAGATCGTCGATATTCGCCAGGTACCTGCTGGAGACCCCGACGTGCTCGGGCTCGACGCTCTCATACAGCGCTGGACTCATATTCCCCGCCCTTTCGTTGACGACACCGTCAGAACGACAGTAATCGCCGGAGGCCGGCTCGGCCCGTGATCAGCAAGGCGATGCCGAGAGCGTAATCATCGGCAACGGAGGTGCTCCGGCTCCCTGGTCAGGTCGCGCGCCGCGGATGCGGAAAACCAATCTCAATCGGCGACGCCAGCGGCCGGATCTGACGCGGTGGTCAATCTGAGATCGTCGTTCCGCAAGGGATCCACCATCGGGCTTGTGGGACGCGATGATCGTGGGTGGCGGCGGCGACGGAAGCGATCGAACGGGCCGGTGACCTGCCGGTCGTCGAGATGTCGGTGTGTCCGATGGCGCCGAATCAGGGATCGGCGGGCCGGTGAGATTGCCACTGAATTGCCGAAGGGCAGCGAGGAGATCGCACCTTACGTCGGTCGACGGGTCTGGTTTCTTGTGGCGTGCTCGTGGATCGACGGCACGTATACTGTCATCATCTGATGACACTCAGCGTGCATGGAGGACTCTTGAGAACAACCCTTGCCTTGGACGATGATCTGGTTGTCGAAGCGCAGCGCCTCACGGGAACCACAGAGAAGAGCGCCCTGGTTCGCCAAGCTCTTCGTGCCTTGATTGAGCGGGAAAGCGCCCGGCGTCTGGCTCAACTCGCGGGTAGCGAACCAGACCTCACCGCCATTCCGAGACGGCAGACTCCCGAGTGATCCTCGTCGACACCTCGATCTGGATCGACCACTTGCGGAGCGGCGACTCGAGACTCGCCGCGTTGTTGAACAGCGGTGACGTGCAGGCACATCCGTTCGTGATCGGCGAGCTCGCACTCGGACAGCTGACTCGACGAAGCGAAATCCTTGGGCTCCTGCGTCATCTCCCGCTGACACGGACCGCGACCGACTCAGAAGTGCTCGCCATGATCGAGGCTCGTCAGCTGTTCGGTCTCGGCATCGGGTACGTCGATGCGCATCTCCTGGCCGCCGCCCTCCTGACGACCGGCACCGGGCTCTGGACGCGCGATCAGCGTCTCGCATCAGTTGCCGTTCGGCTCGGCCTCGCCCGCCAGGAGTAAACGGCAACGGAACACGCCAGTCGCCACGGGGAGACCGCTTGCAGCGATTGCGCTTCGGCGGGATGGCAGTTGCGGGCCGTCGGCGTGCCGCAGTGTCCCTGGTCCGAGAACGGACGATTGCGGTCGGTCAGACCTGAGCGACGTCGCCGGTGTAGGTCGTGAAGGTCGTGCCGCAGCCCTCCGCGTGGTTGCGGACCGCGGCACTCTCGGGTGTCGCGGCCCAGGCCTTGAAGGCGTCCTGACTGTGCCAGAACAGCTCGGCGACGAGGTACGGCGTGCCGCCCTGCGGGTGACTGAGCTGGAAGCTGACCAGCCCGGGCGAGGCCTTGACGAGGGGGACGTGCTCGTCGGTGTAGCGGCGGTCAAAGGCCTCTCTGTCGGCAGGCTCGTCATAGACCACGGTCAGTCGGTACATCGGCAGTTGCCTCCTTGAAGCGGTTGTCGAATCTCTCGGGGTCGTTGGGGACGGCGTACTGGGGCAGATCGGCGGTTCATGTCCACGAGCGCGAATCCGTCCGGGTTGTCGATGCCCTGGTGGGCGTCGAACTGCAGGCGGCCGGGCTCGGCGGGTGAGGCAGCCGGGTGCCTGGCAAGCAAGTTGCCGGACGGCGTCGGCGGCGCCGGGGGTAGCGTGCGCGCGGACGGGACGGCGGGCGAACACACCGAACAGCGCGATCGGCGGCCCGAGGATGTTGAGCGCCGCGCGGGTGTCGTCGTCGAAAGGCGGTGCCGTCGGAGCAATCCTCGGATGCTTCGGAATCAGAGGCATAGCTCAAGGGTGGCATGCTTTGCTTTCAGAAGCAATACTTCTCGCATGGCCAGCACTCCGATTCCCGGTCGCCCGGTGCGCGGCTCGACCACCGGACGTCCGATCATGGCGCTGTTCGACCTCGTCGGACGCCGGTGGGCACTGCGCATCGTCTGGGAACTGCGCGAGGGCGACGCCACGTTCCGCGACCTTGCCCACCGCTGCGACGATGTGTCGTCGAGCGTGTTGCGCGACCGGCTGCGCGACCTCGCGGTGGCCCGGATCGTCGAGCGGGGGGACGGGGGCTATCGCCTCACCGCCGACGGCCGCGAGCTCGTGGAGTTGCTTCGTCCACTCGGGCAGTGGTCACAGCGGTGGGCTGCGCGCGCAGACGCAGCTGACGGCGGGCACGCAGGCAGCTCGAACGAGGAGATCCGATGAGCTCAGTGCCGGATCGCCCTTGAGTCGGGGGACTTGCGAGCCCCTACTGGAGCGCAGCAGCAGCAGCGACCTCACGCAGTCCGGTAATGACGCTGCGGAGGTGGTCGCGCATGACGGCTTCGGCCTCGCCGGGCTGCCGGGCGCAGATGGTATCGACGATCGCGACGTGTTGGGGGAGGGAGACCTCGGCCCTGCCCGGGTGTGTCACCAGTTTGAAGCGGTGGCGGACCATCTGGGCGTTGAGTTTGTCGAGGATGTCGTCGGCGGTGTGCTGGCCGCTGATCTGCCGGATCCGGCGATGCAACAGTTGGTGGAGATCGGCGTAGCCGAACAAATTGGCGGCGTCGACCGCGCTGATCATGCCCTCACGGAGTTGTTTGAGTTCGACGATCTCTGCTTCGCTGATGTTCTCTGCTGCCTTCGCGGCGCACAAACCTTCCACGACCACGCGGACTTCGGTGATTTCGATGGCTTCGGCCAGTGACACCGACCGGACGCGGGCGCCGCGGTTCTGGATCCGTTCGATGAGGCCCTGGTTGGTCAGATCCAGCAGCGCGGCCCGCACGGCGCCGCGGCTGGCATGGAACTGTTCGCAGAGGTCTGCCTCGACCATCCGCTGGTTCGGTGAGAATTCCCCATCAAGGATGGCCTTGCGGATCCGCTCTGCAACGGTTATCGGATCGGTCGTCTGCGTCTCGTTTGTTGCTGCCGAAGTGATCGACATGTGATCGCCACCTTGGATCGTTACCAATTTTGTTACGCAAAGTGTAGCAGTGTGAGGCCATCAGGCGTCGAGGTCGCCGCTGTCAGTCGGCCGGCCGCGGGCGATGATCTTGCGAAGCAGCACCGCGGAGGCGTCGGCAATGTCGTGGTCGACGCCCAGGTCGGCCAGCATTTTCCCGGCGGCTTCCATTTCGTCCGCGCGGCGGACGGCGTGCCGGTTGGTGCCGGTGACGATCCTTTCGACGCTGTGCGCACCGCTGGTGGTGAGTTCCTCGGTGATGACGTCGGTCAGCCAGTCCTCCAACCTCAGCACCCGGGCCGCGGCGAGGGCCTCGACGACCGCGGCGGACATGCCCTTGTAGAAGACACTGCGCAGCAGCTTCCGTTCGGCCGCGGCGCCGGCGGGCCCGTCCAGCACCGCAACGGTGGCCCCGTACCTTCCGAGCAGTTTCGCGACATCTCGTGCACCGGTGCCGCTGGCGAGCATCGGGGTGCGCAGGCCGCGGCCCGGTACCGGAGCCATGATCGACACGTCCGCGAAGGTGATGCCCCGTCCTGATGCCTGTGAGCCCAGGGTGCGCTCCAGCGCCGGGTCGGCGGTGTTCAGGTCGGCCCAGACCGCGCCCTGGCTGACCTGGTCTGCTGCGGCGCGGAACGCTGTGATGGCCGCGGACGCGCGGTTGACACTCAGGATCAGCTCGGCGGTCCGCACGGCGTCGGCCTCGTCGGTGCAGTCGATGACGCCCTCCGGCGCGACGACGGCCGGGTCGTAGCCACGGACGACCGCGCCGGCGGCCACCAGATCCGAGGCGAACGCGGACCCGGCCTCACCGAGCCCCAGGACGGCGATGGTTGTCTCGGTCATCGTTGAATCCTCCTCCTCGATCATGACGCACCACTGGGCGACCCTGTCGATTCGTGACGAATCAAGTCGCAGTTTGGTTGAACAAATTGTAGCTCACATTGTTGACAATCTATGGGGGATGTGAGGTACTTGTCTCGGGCAAGCGATGCTTCGCCCCACATCGACATCGGAGGAAGGGATTTCAGATGACAACCCAGGGGACGAACCAGGGACTGCCCACCGACACGAACACCGGGGTGCGGGCATGAGGCGGCCGCTGGTGGTCACCGACCCGGAGAAGGCAGCGTTGTCCGATGTGGACGCCCTGGCGGGGTTCGGCACCGCGACTGTGCACGAGGCGATGGGCCGCATCGGCCTGGCCGGCCCGCGGTTCCGCCCGATCCAGTCGGGCGTCCGCACCGCGGGAACCGCGGTCACCGTGGTCTGCTGGCCCGGCGACAACCTGATGATCCACGTCGCCGTCGAGCAGTGCGCCCCGGGCGACATCCTCGTCGTCACCACCAATTCCCCCTCAACGGACGGTCTGTTCGGTGAGCTGTTCGCCACCGCCCTGCAGACCCGCGGGGTGCGCGGCCTGGTCATCGACGCCGGCGTCCGCGACGTCGCCGACCTGAACAAGATGGGCTTCCCGGCGTGGTCCACCTCGGTCTCCGCGCAGGGCACCGTGAAGGCCACCGCCGGCTCGGTCAACCTGCCCATTACCCTCGGTGCCGTCACGGTGCACCCCGGTGACGTCATCGTCGCCGACGACGACGCGGTTGTCTGCGTACCCCGCGCCGACGTCGCGGCGACCATCGCCGCCTCCAGGGCCCGGGAGGACAAGGAAGAGGCCGCCCGGCAGGCGTTCCGCAAGGGCGAACTCGGCCTCGACCGGTACGGGCTGCGGCCGCTGCTGGACAGCCTCGGCGTCCGGTACGTCTCCCAGAAGGAACTGCAGGAGGAGGACACCGCCCGATGAGAGGCATTCCGTGTCTGTTGATCCGCGGCGGCACCTCCAAGGGCGCCTACTTCGAAGCCAAAGACCTGCCCGCTGATGCGGCGGAACGGGACGACCTGTTGTTGCGGATCATGGGTTCACCCGATCCACGGCAGATCGACGGGATCGGCGGTGGACACCCGCTCACCAGCAAGGTCGCCGTCATCTCCCCATCCGAGAACCCGAACGCGGACGTGGACTACCTGTTCCTGCAGGTGTCCGTCGACAAGGCCGAGGTGTCCGACAGCCAGAACTGCGGCAACCTCCTCGCCGGCGTCGGCCCGTTCGCCGTCGAACGCGGCCTGGTCCACGCCGACACCGAGCGCAGCCGGGTGCGGATCCGGATGGTCAACTCGGACAGCATCGCCACCGCCACCTTCCGGACCCCGGGCGGCGACGTCCAGTACGCGGGCGACGTCGCCATCGACGGGGTACCCGGCACGGCGGCGCCGATCAGCCTGGCGTTCTCCGACACCGCCGGCTCCACCTGCGGTGCCCTGCTCCCGACCGGTCAGGTCGTCGACACCGTCGACGGTGTGCAGGTCACCTGCATCGACAACGGCATGCCGGTGGTCATCCTGGACGCGGCGGACCTGGGCATCACCGGATACGAGACCCCCGAAACACTTGAAGCGAATACCGATTTCACCGACCGACTCGAGCACATCCGGTTGCAGGCCGGGAAACTGATGGGCCTGGGCGATGTCTCGAAGAAAACGGTGCCGAAGATGACGCTGGTGTCGGCGCCCAGCGGTGACGGCGCGGTGAACACCCGCACGTTCATCCCGTTCCGGTGCCACACCTCCATCGGTGTCCTCGGCGCCATCACCGTCGGCACCGCGGCCCGCATCAACGGTTCGGTCGCGCATCGGCTGAGCCGGGCGACTGAGAGCAACGTGGTGCGGATTGAACATCCCACCGGGTTCTTCGACGTCGAAATCGATGTCCGGCAGGACGATTCGGGCGACGTGCAGGTCGACTACGCGGCCGCGCTCCGCACCGCCCGGAAACTGTTCGACGGACGTGTTTTCCCGCACGCCCCGTACGTCTCGTAACACCGACCCTGCAGCGCACCGCAGGGGCCGATGGCCTGGCCGAGGGACGCGGCGAAAGTGTAGTGACCGAAGGCGGTGTCGAATTTGCCGGGGCCGGCGGTGTTCGCCACCGCCGCGTGCTGGGAGACCACCGTGAACAGGTGACCGGTCCCCAGGACGACACTGCCGGCAACCAGGCCGATGATGCTGTGGCCCAGCAGCACAAAGATGCCGGCGGACCCGAACATCAGCACCGCCCCGGCGACCTTGACCGGACGTTCCCCGAAACGGTCGGTGGCCTGCCCTGAAAGAACCGCCAGCAGGAGCGGGACAACCGCGAAACACGCACCCAGCACCCCGAGCCACGCCGTCGGCACGGTCAGTTCCAGGGCCCGATAGGCGGCGGTCGGGCGGAGCGTGAACGTCAGGAGTTGGGTGAGCACGGTCTGGGCCAGCAGCACCACGAGGAATCGCCTGGACGGTTGCGCATGCACCGACGAGGAGTGGGTCACCGCCGACCGGGCTCCTCGGAGTGTGCTGCCGTGGTGCCGTTCGAGATGCCCGTCCCGTTCACGGCGCCGCCCCCGTCGTCGTCACCGGAAATGTGGTCGCCGCCGGCGCGAGGGCGGCGAGCTCGACGATTCGGGGACCAATCCAGTATTGCCGGTCGGCGCCGCGGATGACGGCACCCCATTGTTGTGCTTGCGTGAGCAAGCGATGGGTCGTGGTGACCGGTAAGCCGCATAGCTGACTGATCTGCGTCAAGGTGAGACTTGGTTGGTCGGGGCTGAAGCTACCGAGGATGGTCAGCATTCGGCCGATCACGGTGCGCGGCAACGGATCAGGCTCGGTGCCGGCGCTCACCGCGCAGCCTTGACCCGGGGAGTCGCCGGTGGTTCCTGTTCCTCGGCCTGGTGGATTTCCAGGAGACGAGCGGGGTATCGCAGGGATTGCACGCCGAGCAGGGCGGCTCGTTCGTCTTCTGAGTGGCCGCCCCAGATACCGTAGGGCTCCCGGACGCGGAGGGCGTGATCGAGGCACGCGGCGATGACGGGACACTGCCGGCAGATCGCTTTGGCGTCCGCGATGCGCTGTTCTCGGGCCGCGTTGCGTTCATCCGGTGGGTGATAGAAATGCCCGACGTCCATTCCGCGGCATGATGCGCCGAGTTGCCAGTCCCAGTGTTCGACGATTGCTCCGGGCAGCCGCCTCAGGTCGGTCATGTCAGTTCCTTCCTTTCAGCATCGTCGCGGTCGCGGACGGACCCACTGATCGAAGCCGTCAGCCGGGGTGCCGTTCGATGTGCGGGTAGACGGGCCGCCACATGGCGTCGTGCACCTGTTGGATCAGGTCGGGGAGCTCGACCTGGGCGAGACCTTCATCGGCCGCTGCGGTGGCGACGGCGATGGCCACCGCCGCGGAGACGGTGCGGAGGTCGTCCATGGGCGGTAGCAGGGAGGCGCCGGGCCGGTGGCGTCCGACATGCGGGCCACGGCGTCGGCGGCGGCGGCGATCATGCCGTCGCTGATCCGCCGGGCCTTGGCGACCGTGACTCCCAAACCGAGACCGGGGAACACCAAAGCGTTGTTGGCCTGCGCGATCTGGTAGGTCCGATCCCGGTAGGTCACGGGGTCGAACGGGCTGCCGGTGGCGGTGAGCACTCTGCCGTCGGTCCACTCCACGAGATCCGCCGGCAGCGCTTCACATTTCGACGTCGGGTTGGACAGCGGCATGATGATCGGCCGGGCGGTGTGCGCGGCCATGTCCTTCGACGATGGCCTCGGTGAAGGCGCCGGCGTGCGTGGAGGTGCCGATCAGCATGGTGGGGTGCACCCGGTTGACGACCTCGGCCAGGCCGATGCCCCGGTCGCCGCTCGCCCAGCCGGTGACCTCGGCCCGGCGCCGGGCGTAGGGCTGTTGGAAGTCGAGCAGGCGCGGGTGGTCGTCGATCAGCAGGCCACGGCTGCCCATCGGGTAGAACCGGCGGGTCGCTTCTTCCCGGGAGAGTCCTTCGCGGATCATCTGCTCGCGCATCATGTCGGCGATGCCCAGCCCGGCGGTGCCGGCGCCGTAGATGATGACCCGTTGGTCACTGATCCGGGTGCCGGCGGCGCGGACGGCGGAGAACGCTGCGGCCATGACTGTTGCTGCGGTGCCCTGCATGTCGTCGTTGAACGTGCAGACTTGGTCGGCGTATTTGTTCAGGATGCGGCGGGCGTTGGTGGCGCCGAAGTCCTCCCAGTGCAGCATCGCGCCGGGGAAGGCCGCGGTCACAGCGTTCACAAAGGCGTCGATCAGGTCGTCGTACCGTTGGTCGCGGACCCGGGCGTGCCGTGCACCGAGGTACAGGTCGTCGTTGAGGAGTTTGAGGTTGTCGGTGCCCATGTCCAGCACCACCGGGAGGACCCGGCGGGGGTGGATGCCGGCGGCGGCGGTGTAGACGGCGAGTTTGCCGATGCTGATCTCGATGCCGCCGACGCCCTGGTCGCCGATGCCGAGGATGCCCTCGGAGTCGGTGGCGACCAGCAGGTCCAGGTCGTCCGGGCCGAGACCGGTGTTCCGTAGTGCGGTTTCGACGTCCTCGGGGTGGTCGACGGACAGGTACACACCGCGGGTGCGGCGGAATTCCTGGCTGAACCGTTCGATCGCCACACCGACGGTGGGGGTGTAGACGACGGGCAGCATCTCGGAGAGGTGTTCGCTCAGCAGTCGGTAGAACAGCACCTCGTTGCGGTCCCGCAGGTTCGCCAGGTACACCCACTTCCGCAGGTCGTTGGCCTGCTCCAGGTACTGCGCGTACACGCGGCGCAGCTGGCTCTCCAGGGTGGACACCCCGGTCGGCAACAGGCCGGTCAGCCCCAACGTCTCTCGTTCGGCCAGGGTGAAGGCGGTGCCCCGATTGATGGTGGGTGAGGCCAGCACCGCGCCGCCGCGGGCGTGGATCCTGGCGACAACCCCGCTGGGGCTGTGCAGCAGCTCGTAAGGGGCCTGGGTCATCGTCGTTCTTCTCCTGGTGAAGGCGCTGGGTGGGGGAGCGGGGACGGGTGGGGTTAGAGGAGGCCGAGTTCGGTGACGGCGGCGCGTTCGTCGGTCAGTTCGGCGACGGAGGCGTCGATCCGTTCCCGGGAGAATGGGTCGATGGTCAGGTCCTGCACGATGTGGAAGGCGCCGCCGACGGACGTCACCGGGAACCCGGAGAGCAGCCCTTCGGGTACTCCGTAGGAGCCGTCGGAGACCACGGCGGCGCTGACCCAGTCGTCGGCGGGTGTGCCGTGGATCCAGGAGTGCATGTGGTCGATGGCGGCGTTGGCCGCGGACGCGGCGGAGGAGGCGCCGCGGGCGTCGATGATCGCGGCGCCGCGTTTGGCCACGGTGGGGATGAACGTGTCCCGCAGCCAGGCCTGGTCGACCTGCTCGGCGACCGACCGGCCGCCGGCCTGCGCGTGGTAGAGGTCCGGGTACTGGCTGGCGGAGTGGTTGCCCCAGATCGTCATGCGGTGGATGTCGGTGACCGGCAGGTCGAGCTTCTTCGCGACCTGGGTCAGGGCCCGGTTGTGGTCCAGCCGCATCATCGCGGTGAACCGGTCCGCCGGGACGTCGGGTGCGTGGGTGCGGGCGATCAACGCGTTGGTGTTGGCCGGGTTTCCCAGCACCAGCACGCGGACGTCGTCGGCGGCGACGGCGTTGATCGCTTCGCCTTGGGGTTTGAAGATTCCGCCGTTGGCCTGCAACAGGTCCGCGCGTTCCATGCCGGGTCCGCGGGGGCGGGCACCGACCAGCAGACACACGGAGCTGCCGTCGAATGCCTGCTTCGGGTCGTCGGTGATGTCGACGCCGGCGAGGAGCGGGAACGCGCAGTCGTCGAGTTCCATCGCGGTGCCTTCGGCGGCCTTCAGGGCGGGTGGGATTTCCAGCAGCCGCAGCCGCACGGGGGTGTCCGGTCCGAGCATTGCTCCGGATGCGATGCGGAACAGCAGCGCGTATCCGATCTGTCCGGCCGCTCCGGTCACGGTCACCGTCGTCGGCTGCGCCTTGTTCATCGTTGTTCTCCTCGTGGATAGTCGAATGCCGGGCTTCGGTGGTGATGCGAAAGTTGTTGTGGGAGAGCGTCGGCCGACGAAAGCCGGGTGGGAATGGCAAACCGCGGCGGGGGTGGTGGTTCCCCCGCCGCGGCCGGTTTGGTGGTTACCCTTCCAGTGGTGCTGCCGGCTGCAGGGTGGGTGACTCGGCCAGTCGTGCCTTTCGGGTGCTGGCGCCGAACAGGGCGAGGACGATCGCCCCGAACAGCCAGGTGCCGGCGATGAAGAAGAAGACGGCCTGGTAGCCGACGCCGGTGTAGAGGCCGGCGATGATGAGCGGGCCGATGGCGTTGGACAGCCGGCCGAGTCCGTAGGAGAACGAGGTGCCCAGCGACCGGGTGCGGGTGTCGAACACCTCGGGGGAGTAGGCGTAGGCGACGGCGGTGTAGCTGCGTTCGAAGAAGTTCACCAGGAACCCGAAGGCGACGATCATGATCGGGTTGAACGTCAGCCCGTAGAACAGGCCGCTGAGCGCGATGATGACGCCGAAGATGACCAGCAGCCATTTCCGTTCGAAGCGGTCGGTGACCATCGCGGCGAGGAAGCAGCCCAGCGGTGCGCCGATGGTGCTGATGGCCACGTAGAAGATCGACTTCTCGACGCTCAGTCCCGATTGGGACAGCAGGGTCGGCGCCCAGCTGGAGTACCCGAAGAAGCCGATGGTCTGGGTCACCCACAGCACGCACAACACCAGCGTTGGAACGAGGTACTTCTTGTGCAGCAACAGCTTCAGCGATGCCTTGGCCTTGCTTTCCGGCTTGTACTCGGCGGGCGGGGCGGGCTCGGGCAGCGGACCCTTCTCCGCCGAAACGCGGGCTTCGATCTCGGTCAGCACGGCGTCGGCCTTGTCGAACTGGCCCTTGCTCTCATACCAGCGGGGGGATTCGGTCATGTGCCGGGCGAACAGCAGGAACAACACACCCAGGCTGCCCCACAGGTAGACCAGCCGCCAGGACCAGTCATTGATCGGGACGACCAGGGCGGCGATCAGGTTGGTGACCGGGGTGCCGCAGATGCCGATGACGATGGCGTAGGCCTGGTACTTGCCGCGGACCGCGGCGGGGAACATCTCGTTGACGTAGATGACGGCGACCACGGTCATCGCGGACAGCCCGGCGGAGGTGAGCACCCGCAGGATGCCGAGGGAGACGATGTCCTGGGAGAACACGGTGGCGAAGGAGAACACCGCGAACCACAGGGTGGTGCCGGTGAGCGCGTTCTTGCGGCCCCAGCGGTCGGCGATGACGCCGCCGATGATGGATCCGAAGAACATGCCGACGAACGACAGTGAGGTGACGTAGGCGATCTGGTTGATCGTGACGCCCCAGATTTTGACCAGTTTGGGGGCGGTGACGGCGAAGGTGTTGATGTCGGCGAATTCGAAGAAGTAGGCGAATGCGACACCGACCAGGGCGATCTTGTGGAACTTGGAGATCGGCAATCGGTCGAGCCGATGTGATGCGTTGGAGGTTTGCACGGCGGCGGGCCCTTCAGCAGAGGCATTGCGGGACGGAAGTTTTCAGGCGTCTAGTGCCGGGAGAAGGAGGTCAGGTGTCGTCACCGGGCCAGTACAGTCGCATCGGGTTCGTCACGAGTAATTGTTGTTGCTGCTGCGGGGTGACGGCGATCTGCGGGAGGTAGTCGACCAGTAGGCCGTCGTCGGGCATGTGGTCGGTGAGGTTGGGGTGCGGCCAATCCGTTCCCCACAGCACGGAGTCGGGGAATTCCTCGATCATGCGTCGGGCGTAGGGCACGACGTCGGTGTAGGCGTGTTGTTCACCGTTCAACGCCTTGGGGCCGGTGACGCTGAGCCGTTCCGGGCAGCTGACCTTGACCCACACGTCGCCGCGGTCGACGAACCGCAGGAATCGGCCGAACTCGGGGCCGTCGACGGGTTGGGTCACGTCGGGGCGGCCCATGTGGTCGACGACCAGCGGGACGGGCAGGGCGGTGAAGAAGTCCTGCAGGTCGGCCAGGTCGGCGGCCTCGAAGTAGATGACGACATGCCAGCCGAGCGGGGCGATCTTTTTCGCGATGGTGGCCAGGTCCTCGGTTGGGGAGGCGTCGACGAGGCGTTTGACGAAGTTGAACCGCACCCCCCGCACTCCGGCGGCGTCGAGCCGCCGCAGTTCGGTGTCGGTGACATCGGGTCGGACGGTGGCGATCCCACGTGCCCGGCCGCCGGCGGCTTGGACGGCGTCGACCATGGCGGTGTTGTCGGCGCCGTGGCAGGTGGCCTGCACGATCACGTTCCGGCTGATCCCCAGTTGGTCCCGCAGGGCGAACAGTTGGTCCTTGCTGGCATCGCACGGGGTGTATTTGCGTTCCGGCGCGAACGGGAACTCCGCGATCGGCCCGAAGACGTGGCAGTGGGCGTCGACCGCCCCGGCCGGGAGGGTGAACCGTGGGGGTGGAGGGGTTCTCGTACCAGTCCAGCCAGCCCGGGGTTTTGGTGATCAGTGCGCTCATTGAAAACTCCTTGGTCAACTTTGATCGAGGTGACGCACGCCCACCCGGTGGACGAGTCCGAGCCCGGTTCAGGGCTCACAGGGTTGATGGGGTCAGCCGACCTGTTGGGTCAGCAGGGCGTTCATCCGCGGGTACACGGCGCGGGTGTTGTGCTCGGTGATGTCGGCCAGGTCGGCATCGGACAGCCCGGCGTTCTCGATGTAGCGGCGGGTGTCGTCGAAGTGGTGACCGGTGCAGGGGTCGATATCCCTGACGGCGCCGATCATCTCGGACGCGAAGAGGATGTTCTTGGTGGGGATGACGTCGAGCAGCAGGTCGATCCCGGGCTGGTGATAAACGCAGGTGTCGAAGAAGACGTTGCCCAGCACGTGTTCCTCCAGCGGTGGCTTCTTCATCGCCATCGCGAGGCCCCGGAACCGGCCCCAGTGATACGGCACGGCACCGCCGCCGTGCGGGATGACCAGGCGCAGGGTGGGGAAGTCGGCGAACAGATCGCCCTCGACCAGCTGCATGAAGGCGGTGGTGTCGGCGTTGAGGTAGTGCGCACCGGTGGTGTGGAAGGCCGGGTTGACGCTGGTGCTGACGTGCACCATCGCCGGGATGTCGTACTCGACCATCTTCTCGTAGATCGGGTACCAGGACCGGTCGGTCAGCGGCGGCGCGGTCCAGTGCCCACCCGAGGGGTCCGGGTTCAGGTTCAACGCGACGGCGCCGTATTCCTCGACGCACCGGGTCAGTTCCGGAATGCAGGTGGCCGGGTCGACCCCCGGGGACTGCGGGAGCATCGCGGCCGGCGCGAACCGACCCGGGTACAGGGTGCTGACCCGGTAGCAGAGTTCGTTGCAGATCGCCGCCCACTGCGCGGATGTGCGTGAAGTCACCGACGTGGTGGGCCATGAACGACGCCCGCGGGGAGAAGATCGTCAGGTCGATCCCGCGGTCGTCCATCAGCGCGAGCTGGTTGGCCTCGATGCTGTCCCGTAGCTCGTCGTCGCTGATCTTCAGGTCCGACGGGCGGGGCGCGGTGGCCGGGTCGTTCAGGCCGGCGATCTGCTGATCGCGCCAGGCACCCAGTGCCGGTGGTGCCGTTGTGTAGTGGCCGTGACAGTCGATGATCAAGGCTGTTGCTCCTCAGGAAGATTCGGGATGGTGCCTGGCTCGGCGGCTGAGGAAAACCT
Source organism: uncultured Actinomycetota bacterium (assembly GCA_963695045.1). GTDB lineage: Bacteria > Actinomycetota > Actinomycetes > Mycobacteriales > Nakamurellaceae > Nakamurella. Next base: position 40,905 of record CAVOFW010000005.1, on the reverse strand, counting down.
AACAGTTGACGAGATTGTTGACAATACCTACGCCAAGTTTGTACTCATCTTTTTGAGCGGGAAGGTTCGCGAGGCGAGCGCACTCGTCGAGCGGCTGCGCCAATCCCCTCGTCGTGGGTGTGCGATCGCGACGCTCAGGCGCGACCGCGAGTACTGCTGGCTGGGGGTGCGGAGAGGCTGCACCGCCGGGCCGACGAGCTGCTCGTGTCGACGGCGCTACGGGAGGAGGGCTACCGGGCGGCGTTCGACGCAGGCGAACGGTTGAGCGTGCGGGGCGCGTTGAGCGTGGCCACGCGCGGCTTGGACCGGCGCGGTGCCGACGCGGTCGGCTGGGAGTCGCTGACCCCGACCGAGCGTCAGGTGGCCGCTCTTCGTGCCGGCCCGTCTACCGTCCGACGGGGCTGACCACCGCCTTGGCGATGTAGCGCAGCACGTCTTCGCGGAGCAGCAGCCGGTCGTTGGCCAGGTTCGTGGCCGCCACCGTCACCCTGTCGACGTACCCGGCGTGGCTGCGGTAGCGCTCCTGGACCGAGGGCCGCGGGTCGCGCTTGGCGACCCGCTCGGCCGTCGTCGCCGGGAACGGGATCTTCTGGCCGCTGGCGTTGCACATGTCGTCGGCGGCGAAGTCGGCGAACGAACGTCCCATCCCGAGTATGTCGCGACCGGGACCTCGATCTCGGGCAACCGGATCCCCGCGGCATCGTTGCCGTCCGCGTCCGTCTTCGGCACGAAGACCGGGTAGGCGCTCGCGGTGATCGCGGGTGGCAGCGTCGTCAGGATGCCCTGACCGAACTCGCTGCCGAAGTCGAACAGGTCACCGGGGGTGGTGCGGCCGTTGTAGGCGACACCGGGGATCGCCGGGAAGCCAACACTGTTCTGCGGCAGGGCGGCTACCAGCGTCCCGTCGCCGCGCCGGGGCACCCGATTGTCCGGCGGTTCGGCGGCGCATCCCACGCGGCGTGGTATTCCGCCGACGCGCGGTCGCTCCACTGTTCGGCGGACTCGCCCGGATTCCGGCTCATGAGTCACCATTTCCCCCGCCCAGGTGCCGGTCAGTCGCATGTCCCGGTGCAGCAGAGCGGCAGCGAGCGCAACCTCGTCTCTCGCCGTCCACGTGTTTCTGAACCTTTTTCACGTCGCCGCCACCTGGTTGCTCCCGATCCCGCCCGAATAATCACCTACTCTCGGGCAGCCGGACTGGAATCCGGTGACGTTGCGCTGAAATCGAGGTCGCTGACCCACCAGGTGGCCCTCGACAGCCGTTTCGACCAAACAACCGACTGGCGAGGGGTGTCGGCGTTTGGTCGCTGGATCAACGCGGGACCTTGCGGCGCGACAGATTGTCCTTGCCCTCGTTGCTGTCCCGTCGGTGGCGGAACGGCAACGGCACGGCCCGCGGCTCGATCCGAGCCGCACCTCCATGATCGTTCTCGGTCCGCAGGGGATCCCGTTGCGACACGATCAGCGTCTTAGGTGGCGGATCGGACTTCGCACGGGTCAGCGGTGGCCGGGTCGCACCGTTGGTGGAGAACTTGCGCGGTAGCACCATGAGAGCCAACCACAATCGGGACGCAAGGGCCTGAATGCCGTGGGCTGTTTCCATGATCGTTTGTCTTCCCGATGGTGAGCGGCTGACGGATATAGCGGGCTTACCAACGGATTGGGTCTCCTCCGAGGTGTCCCGGCCCGGTGTGGCCGGTGAGGATCGGGAGCCTCAAAGGGCGAGCATTGCTGCCGCGACGTCGTTCGCGGCCGCTGGGGGTATTGCCGTGGAAGCGTTGTCGAGTATTAGCAGCCGCGCCTCGGGGATCTCACGGGCGAGCGCTTCGGCGTTCCCGACCGGGAAGAACGGGTCCCGGCGCCCGTGCACCACCAGTGCGGGTAGCGCAAGCTCAGCCAGTCGGTCGCGCCAGCGCGGCGTGCAGTCGATCTTGGCGAAGACCGCGCCGAGCTGGTTTGCTATTTGCACCGCGGGCTCCGTGCTGGGCGTGCGATCCCATTTGCGACCGGCGGTTGCTTTTGCGGCGACCGGGTCGTCACCGAGGATCACTGCGGCCTGCGCGGCGTACTGCGTGACCGCTCCGCGGTCGGACCAGTCAGGCATTGACCTGGAGAACAGCTGGCCCATGATAGTTGCGTCGTGATCGGGCAGGTCCTCATCCACCGGGCCAGGGGCGACGGGTCGCGTTGCCGCGAGGGTGAGCGCCGAGAACGCGTCCGGGTGGTCAAGCGCGGCAACCTGGGCGACCATCCCGCCGACGCCGATACCCGCCAGGTGCGCCGGCCGGTCGTCAAGCGCGCGGGCGAGGGCCGCCGCATCGGCGGCAAGATCGCGCAGGGTGTAGGCGGGGGCCTCGGGATCGACGGTGCTCGACTCACCAGAGTCACGCAGGTCGTACCGCACCACGTGGCGCCCGCCGCGGGCGAGCGCCTCGCAGAGCTCATCCGGCCAGGACAGCATGGTCGTGCCACCTGCGCACAGCACGAGCGGCGCTAACTCCTCGCCGAAATGTTCCACGCCGAGCGTGACGCCGTTCGCGCTGACCGTGGTCATGACTCAGCTGCCGTGGCAGTAAGGCCGCCGAACGGGTCGACCGAATGAACGATGCGAAACACCGGAACCTCCTTTTGTGGGTGTCGCGGAGCCGTGAGGTCGGCGACCAGACACACACCCGCGTGCCTGCCGACGGCCATGGCGTCAGGAGTGCGACCGGGACTGTTGTTCATGACGACTGACACCCGGTAGGGCGGGAACTCATCGGAGTAGTCCGTATCGACTCGCACCTCGGACTCGGTGATTCGCCCTCTGCGCGCGACGACCCGTCCACCGATGCGCCGATCGGCTTGCGGTACAAGGGGTGTCCGCTGAGTCGCCCTGCTAGGTCGTGCGTCATCGCTCCAGATATGTGGCGAGGTTCGTCAGCGAGGACGTGAGCCCGGCGGCGTGATCTTCCGCCGAAATGCCATCGGGCACATCGTCGGCACGGAACTCCACGCGACTGCCGCCCTCGACGGTGGCGACTTCCCAGGTCATCGTCATGGTGCCCGCATACCGCGGGTCGTCGGACACGAAGTCCACTGCCTGTACGACTCGCACACCAGGGATCAGATCGACGAAGCGAACCTCGACGATGTCGGAATCCGCTTCCGCCTTTCCGCGTGCCGTCGACGCGTCCGCATAGGTCAGAACCATCCGGTACGAGCCACCCGGGCGGGCGTCGAATTGCTCAAACCTGCCGGACATCCCCGCCGGCGGAAGCCAGGCGACGAGCGCATCCAGATCGACGAAGGCTGCATAAACCCGCTCAGGCGATGCGGCAATCACCCGAGAAGCGATGTCCGTACGCGCCATATGCGAGATGATAATGGGTCGGTCTGCCGCTGTTCAGCGATCCAGATCCGCGCACGACCGCCGATTCTCCAGCTGAATGATTGTTCATCGCCGGATCGGTCGTTCCCCAGCGTGCCACGCGCTGCGGACCATCTCTGCTTATCCGGCAGCGTTCACCAGCGGGGCGACCCGCTCCTGGAACAACTCCAGCTGCCGCACCTCGTCCTCGAGCGGCCACAGGAAGATTCGCTGCACACCCGCCGCGGAGTATCGCGTCAACCGCTCTGCGCATACCTCCGCAGGGCCGATCGGCAGGACCAGCTCGCGAATCAGGTCAGCACGCCGATTCAGCATCGGGGCCAGCACATCAGTGATCATTTGCTCGGCCCGACGGGAATCCTCGGTGATGTACAGCCATGTGGTGGCCAAAGCGTTGGGGATGTCGACGGACCCCGCATCGGGCCGTCGAGAAAGCGTCGACAGCTCGGCCAAACAGACGCGGAAGCGTTCCGGGGTTGTGTTGTACGCCGACGCGAGCCAACCGTCTCCGGCGGCCGCCACCCGTCGCAGGCCGGCCGTCGAGCCCCAACTCGCGATCCACACCGGCGGTCCACCGGGGCGCACCGTCGACGGCTCGAGCAACACACCACGGGTCCGGTAGAACTCGCCGTCGACGCCATTTTGGTCGCCCCGCAACAGCGCGCGCAAGGCAGGCACCGCCTCATCGAATCGCCGCCACCGCTCGCCGAAAGGCACGCCAACGGCCGCGTAGTCCTTCGCCGACGATCCAGGACCAACAGCTACAAGTAACCGGCCGTTCGACAGAACGTCGAGAGCGGTCAGCATCTTCGCCAGGGGCACCGGCCCGCGCAGCACCGGAAGGCTGACGGTCGTAGCCAGTCGCATCGACCCTGACTCGTCGAGCACCGCGGCCAGAGCGGTCGGACCATCAAGCCAAGGTCGGCTGAACAAAAGGTGGTCGTTGACGCACAAGCAGCAATAACCGAACTCGTCCGCGGCCCGCGCGTAAGCCTTCAGGCTGGCCAGCGAGGGTGGTGACCCCAGATCGGCCAGCGGCAGATGCGCACCGTACTCCGTGGATCCTCCCAGGGGCGATCGGGTGGAAAGCACCATCGTCGGCTCGCCCTCGCTCGCCGTCAACCTGTTCCGATCGGAAACTGTGATCGGGCGCCGGCGGCTCGTTCGCGCGGCCTCGCTCCCATGAGCGTCGCCGTTCCACACAGGATCGCCCTACGGCACTAGTTGCCGGTGACGGGTGGGACCCGTGCTGGTGATTATTCTCGAACACAGTGAACAGTTCGCTACCTGTCTCGGACTGGCGAATTCATGATGGACAGCGGGAGAGGCAACGGAATATCGGCATGTAGGTCGACGCCGGTTCCTGCCGTGGATTCGAGGCGGAGGGTGCCGACTATTGCGCTCAGTCGGTCCTGGATATTGTTCAGTCCCTGACCGGACGGTGTGCTGCCCGGATTGATGCCGCGTCCGGTGTCGCGCACGTCGAGTATCAAACCGTCGTCCTGACGCAGAGTGATGGTCACCTGGGCGTCATCGCCGGCGTGCTTGGCTGCGTTCTGCAGGGCTTCCAGGCAGGAGAAATAGATTCCCGCTTCTACTTCTGGTGGGTACCGAGTAATGCCATATGCCTGCACTTTTGTTGCCAACAGAGACCGCGCGGCAGCGGCTTCCAGTGCCGTGGGAAGCCCATTTTCCGCCAGGTTTGGTGGGTATACGCCGGTTGATAAATCCGTCAGTTCTTGTTCGGCCTCATTCAATCCGGCTATCACATTCTGCAGTTTTGAATGGGTGCTTCCTGGATGGGTCCGTAACCGGCGTTGGGCCACCCGCAGTTGGACCGCTGCTGTGACCAGTCGTTGTTGGGCGCGGTCGTGAAGGTCGCGTTCGAGCCGGCGCCGTTCGGTGTTCATCCTGTCTACCATCCGCCGCCGAGCAAGCTGCAGGTCGGCGGTGCGCTGGGCGGGTATGCCTGACCCGAATGGCTGAAGCCGGCCGATTACCACCACGACGACGGTTGTCGCGACGGTATCCAGATGAACACCTGAAAGCGATGGCCCACATGGGTTACCGCCATCAGGACCGGCAGTACCAGCAGGCACGGGATGTGGTTTCAGGGTGATCGGGAACTAAGCTGTCATCGCCAGCGAGCAGGACCACAGGGTGGCTGCCACCACGACCAGGGTGCACGAGCACGGCCCGGTCCCTGGCCACCGTCCGGGCCTCGCGCACGCAATCCTCGACATCGGTGACGAATCGTGCGCTGCCAGGTGGGATACGCCGGGTGGCGCTCGTCGGTGGGGGAGACCGGCGATGGCTGAGGTTCTCATCGGTCCGGTCGTAGGCTAGCGCGCATGCGCATGCTCCACCTGGGACTACGCGTGACCGACCTGGATCGCTCGCTCGCCTTCTACAGGGCACTCGGCTACGCCGAGATTGGGCGCGTCCCAAGCACCCCGTTCGGCAGCCTGACCCTGCTCCAGCTTCCCGACGACCCGTTCGTCAGCCTCGAACTCGTGCACGACCCGGCGAAGCCGGTGACCGACAACAGTGCCGTCAACCACCTCGTCGTCCAGACCGACGACCTCGACGCGACGATCGCCGATCTCGCGGACCGGGGTGTACCGGCCGAACCGCCCGCCGAACCGGGACCAGGGCTCCGGACGTCCTGGCTGACCGACCCGGACGGCTACCGGATCGAGCTCGTGCAGTGGCCGGCCGGACACGCCGCCGGCATGACGGCCGCCGACATGGACGGCGCGTGATGGGATCCTGAATGCTCCGTCCGTCCAGGAGCCGCACAAGCGTGCTCAACCGTTCGCGGCATCGACAGCCTCAATCACGCGGAGGTCGTCGCGGACCGCCCAGTGCTCGGTCAAGTGATCGCCCTCGACGGCGAATACATGCAACTGGTTCCAGGCGATCTGCGCGCCGCTCGGCGCCCGGTCTCCGAGCCAGGGCATACCGCGGCCGACGTGCGTGCCGTGCAAGGTCACCCAGACCGCGAGCCGGCCGTCATCGAGGGTGCCCCAGCCGTGCAGCTCTGCTCTCCGTCCCTCGAAGCTCGCTTCGATCCAGCCCCAGACCATGTCCCAGGTCTCCGGCCCGCGCTGCCCGCTGACGTGATCGTGTAGATCGGGGCTCATCATCGCCTGAAAGTCGGGCTCGCCGTCCGCGATCCAACGAGCGTAGGCGCGCGCGACTTGCTCCGGTTCGAGCACGGTCTCACTCTGACACAGAAGGCCCCGCGGCGGCCGGCGACACAGGCGATGTAACGAAGGTGGGTTGGTTCCTCCCGGGGTTGCCCGGCCTGGTCACACTCGCGCTCAGTGCAGTCGGCCAGCCGAGCCGCCAACAACGTTGAAGGATTCCCGGCAATGAATCGCTGGACCTCGCGTCCGGGCGGCGGCGCCGCTAGCGATCGAGGATCCCTCGAGCGGGACGGCCAGGATCCCGCGGGCGTGGCCGGTCACGAGGTACCAAGCAGCCCGCCCCGCGTCGCTAGTCGTTCGGCTCGCGATACGCCAGGTCGCTTGACGGCGGGCGAACGAGCGCCGTCCGCTCACGTGCCCACCTCTGCCGGAAACCGTTGATGCGTGAGCGCGCCGGCGGTGATGTTCGTTGTTCAGGCCAGCTCCAACGTGAGTGCGCGGTGGTCGGAGACCTCAGGTGCCCTCACGACTTCCAGGGCGCGCACCGCTTCGGGGTGCGACACCAGCAGGTAACTCGCGTGCCGCGTCGGCTTGCGGTATCTGGTCGTGCGGGTGTCCGCCGTGCCGACGAGATCGACGAGCCCGATGCCCCGCAGCACATCGAAGGTCTCACTGTCCGGCAGGAGGTTGAGATCCCCGCAGACCACAGTGATGTCGCCGTCACGTCGCACCTTCGTGACCAGTGCGGCCAGCTCATGCGCCTGGTCGTGCCGAGCCGGGGTGTCGCCCTTGCCGGCTGGATCGCGCAGACCGTGCAGGTGCACCACGGTGACGGGTCGTTCGAGGCCCGGTGCGGTCAGGCGCAGCGCGTGTGCGACGCGCGGACGACCGGCGACGGGCCATTGTTCGTGCTCGATGTACCGCCCGTGAACGAAGGCGGCCGCCTGCTCAACGACGGTCGCTGCCGGGGTGACGAACGCAGCCACGCCGAACTGCTGTTGATGGCGCCGTCCGTGCCTGTCGATGACGGGGCCCGCGTCGCTGGCGGTGAAGACACCCAGATGGTCCGGGAGGAGCGCCGCCGCGTCGGCGAACAGATCCGCGCGTTGAGGCAGGACGCGGTCGGCGTCCCGGAACTCCGTCCACCCCTGCACCCCGGGCGTGCGGGTGACCTCCTGCAAACACAGAACGTCGGCGCCGGCCGTCGGCAGCCAGGCAGCGAACTGGTCGTACATGGCGCCGCCCCAGGCGTTCAGCGACACAATGCGCACGAGCAACACCTTAGAGGGAGCCTGTCGGGGGAGAGGCGTCTGGACCGCGCTCGGTCCCGTAGTCCGAGCCTCAAACGGGACGCCGCAGTTCCGCTCCGTGGCCCGGGCTGCCTTGATCGTTGTCGTTGGTCCACGGTGGCCGCCGGGACGTTCCCGCGGCGGTGACCTGATCATGAAAGGCTTTCGGTCGGCGCCGGACTGTGTCGCAGAAGCTAACAGGGTCAATTGCCGAGCCGACTGAAGACCTGAGCCCGGGCTCTCGGGGACTGCTATTCCGGTCCTGTCGGGGTCTTTCAGTGCGGCGGATCATCACCTTGCTGCTTCCGGGTTGTGGGCAGGTTGCACCCTGAGGACCGGTATACGCAGCCTGAACTCGTTAACAGTCGCGACGGTCCGCCGAAGTCGGCGTTTATTCCGTTTGCTGGCGGACAATTCCAGGTCACTGACCAGGACCCTGGCGTGGCCGAGTTCAAAAGGGTCACGCGCGGTCGACCCTCAGATATCGCCCAACTCACGCACCAACCCAGGTCATGTGCTCGATCAGGTGGGTCAACTCGTCGCGATCACCGACGACCGTGCTGGATTCGGCAGCGTCGAGCGGCAGCCGACGGCTGACAATCTGCAGCAGCTCACGGGCGGGCCCGTGGATCGTGACGTCGGCATCGCCGCGATCGTGGGTGAGGACCAGCGGAGCCTCCGTACGCCGCAGCAGCCACGCCTGATCCGCGTCGTCCGCCACCCAGGCGATGGTTTGACCCTCACCGCGCATGGCGTCGGCGAACCCGGGCACGTTCGCCGCCCAGCCGCTCGAGGCCATGTTCGTCAACCAGTCTTCGATGGCGGCCACGGCCAGCGTCGGATCGATCTGGTAGTCACGGTCCAACGCAAACGCGGCGTCGATGCGGTGCACGGAAATCTCGCCGAAGATCCGCTGCGACCAGAAAGCCACGCCATCACCGCCGCCCGACGGGTCGAACACCACCCGGTCGTCGGTCGCCCCGGCAAACATCACTTCCACATCGCGAGCCCCGTCCAGGAGCCACGAGCCCCAGACCGACGGGTCGGCCGGCGCCGATTCCCAGCCGATGGAGAACGCCACGCCCGGATCGCTGATGCCCTCGCCGACGAGCCTGCTCACCCACCGCTGGGTCGCACCGACGTGGCCGACCAGGTCGGTCAGCGTCCACCCTGGGCAGGTCGGGATCGGCGCTCCCGGCTCGGCGTCCGCGACCCACGCGGCCAGCTCCTGTGTCTGATTGACGGTCGACTCGAGCAGCTTCATGTCCATGATCATTTCCTTTGCGGTGTGGGACTGCGCATCCCGCGCGGCCCCTGAAGACCACCGTCGACGGTCAAACTCATCGATGCCAGGAGGGGCCCTCTTGCCGACTGTGCCGCGATCTCAGCCCGAGTCGATCCGGGGCTGCAGCGACCAGATCGTTGGAGTTGGACGCCAGCGACGTACGCCTCCACCGCCACGGCGGACAACGCCGAGCTGGAAATGGGCTGGCTGGCAATGATGTGAGGTGCACTATTTATACCGGACAGGGGCCCCAAGCCGAATGGGGTGACCTGAATGGAGAACTGGTGTCAAGCGAGAAGTCCTGAACGCAGAATGGAAAACGAATTCTTGGGAAACAAGCATGGGCCACGCTGGTCGCGCACAGGCGCAGCGTCGGTGAGGCCGGCCAGCCGTCCTCAGGGCCCACCGGCACGTTGACAAAGAAGTTCCATTACCAGTTGCTGGCTGCGGTCAGGACGCCACCGGCCAGCAGCCCGACAGCACCGCCGCCCGAGGCCACGAACGCAAACCCGCCGATCGCCTTGGCCTGTTCGCGCGGACTGGAGCCGGTGGCAATCCGGTATCCGTCGGGGTCGATAAGCCCCGCTGTCCGGGGATCGTCGGGGGCGCCGGGGAACTCGGGTGAACCGGGCTGCAGCCCCCGGTGGATCAGTTCCAAGGTGGCTACGGGCTCATCCGGGGAAGCTCAGAACGGCGAGCCGTGTCGTCGTCCAATTCGACCCGGCCGAGTTCCCGCTAGCCCAGAGTGATGTAGAAGTCGAGTGATCGCTCGACGTTCGTGACCCGGTAGCCGACCCATAGCGTCCTCATTGGTTCACCGCATCGACGAGCACGGTCGTCGCACCGTCGTGAAGTGCGGTTCTCCGGCAACGGCTCGGAGCACCGCATCCATCGATGACGCGACTGCAAGTGGGACCTCGTCATACCAGGTAAGACTGGCTAAGACGCCCAGACCCTGCTCTTGCTGTGCGGCAGAGATGAGCCCAGCGGCTGGTCCCGGTCAGTACCTCCATCTATCAAACAACACCGGAGGAGATCAACATGACCGCCACCAACACGTTCGACGTCTTCACCAGTCTGGACGGCTTCGGCGCTGCCAGCGCCAGCTGGACCGGCTACTGGGGAAAGCAGGGCCCCGAGTTGCTCGACCACCGCCTTGCCATGATGAGGTGGAGCAGCGGATGGTCTTCGGGCCACCACTTATCGGGAATTCAAGGCGATGCTGGCATCGAGCACCGATGAGTCCGACGTGCGTGACCCATGGGTCACCCGGATGAGGAACCTGCCGGCGACGGTGGTTTCGACGACACTGCACGAGCCCCCTCGACCGGCCGAACGCCTCCGTCGTGAGCGGTGACCCTGTTCCCGGTCATCACCGGTCATACCGGTGTGTCCCCGGTATCGGGGGTGCGGCCGACTTCGACCTGGAGTTGCTCGAACATCGGACACTCGACGGACGCGCCCAGGAACTCATCTACGGGCCAAACCTGCATTGAAACGCCCTGATCCGCTGGCCGAATGCATGGCCGAACTAGAGTCGCCAGCGCCACGCAGCGACGGCGATCAGCCTCGCGGCGGCCCCGTTCTGTACTGACACCGATCAATCCACTCCAGGAGAACGAAATGACAGCCACCACGTACACGTTCGACATCTTTTGCACCCTCGATGGTTTCGGCTCCTACGACGACAACGGCGACTGGGGCGGCTACTGGGGCAAACACGGCCCAGAGTTCCTGGATCGCCGCCTCGCCCTGTACACGCAGGAGCAGCGGATGGTTCTCGGTGCCACCACCTTTCGGCAATTCGCGCAGCTCATGGGCCCGAGCGCTGGAGAGTTGACGGAAGTGGATCCGGTGAACGCCCGGATGCGAAGCCTGCCCACGACGGTGGTGTCGACGACGCTGAAAGGACCGCTGGACTGGCCGGACGTCACTCTGGTGAGCGGCGACGCCGTGGATTTGGTGGCCCGGCTCAAGGAGGAGTCCGAGGTGCCGTTGCGCTCAAACGGCAGCCTGTCGTTGAACCGGTCGCTGATGGCCGCCGGACTCGTCGACCGGGTGCAGGTCACCGTGTTCCCGGTCATCACCGGTCAGACCGGGGCGGAGCCGATCTTTGGTGGTGCGGCCGACTTCGACCTCGAACTGCTCGAACACCGGACGCTGGACGGTCACATCCGGGAGCTGATCTACCGGCCCACTCTGCACTGACCTGCACTGCGATTCATCGCCGACTCGCGGGGCGCGCTACCGGGCCGATCTCACCTGGTTCCAATGGAGGAACCCGTTACCGATATGAGCTGGCGGCCGGCAATCGATGCTGGCGATTTCCCCCATGGGGGGTGACCGAGCGGGACACCGGCCCGCCATCAGGATGTCGTTACGTCGGGCTTGTGCACGGGGCCACCCGCCAGGGATACCGCCAGTTCAGCGCTTCGGGGTCGCGCCTGATCGTTGGGCTCGCTGCCTGGCAGCATCACGGCCGATGGCGCGGTACACGGTGGACTGTGCGGCGCCGAACAGGTCGCCGATCTGCCGGTGCTTCCCGCAGCCCGGGTCGGTCGCGGTTGCAGCCGGTCAGTCCATGGTCAACGTAGATCCGGTCGGGGTGACACCCAACTCGGCCAGCCCTTCCCGGTTGGGCGGTGAGGTCCTGTTCGTCGGTGGAGCATCGTGCGTATTCGATGAGAAGGTTGCAGGTCGCGAGCCTGTGCCGGCGCGGGCGGCAATGGCTGCGCTTCTGGCTATGGTCGGGTCATTCCGTTCGGATCGGCGCTTGGTCTGGGGTTTCGGGCAGGATCGGGGTTTGTTCTGCGATGTAAAACGCGGTCAGCGCCGAGTACAGGATCAGCATCGCCACTGGCGACAGCAGCCCGACGATCATGATCAGGGGGTAGAGGATGCTGCCGACGCCGAACCGGCGTACGGCTTTCCGGCCGTCCGCGGCGGAGACCGGCTGGAGCAGCAGCCCCGATCGGATCAGGTGTCGAAGGATCAGGGTGAAGCTGATCGCCATTCCTTCCATCGAGAGTCCGTAGAGCACGACGGCCAGCCGGGCGTCGGGGCCACCGACCAGCAGGTAGCTGGCCAGCGTCGAGGTGCTGAACGGGATCGTGGTGACGAACAACAACAGCACCAGGTTGTAGAACATCAGGGCCCGATCGACCCGGGCCGCCAACGCGAACACCGCGTGGTGGTTGATCCAGATCACCCCGATGATGAAGAAACTCACCAGGTACGCCGCGAACGAGGGCCACTCCTGGCGAAGTTGGTCGGCCAGGCTGTCCGGACTGGACGCGTCAGCGTGCAGATCCAGCACCAGCAGGGTGACCGCGACCGCCAACACGCCGTCGCTGAAAGCCTCCAACCGCTGCTTGCCCATCACACCGCCTCCTTTTCTGCCTTGCCACGGTTCCTTGGACGCCCCGATCCGGTCTGGTTTGCAACGCCGCCGGCTGCCGACCGTATACATTTTTGCCTGGTTGGAGGCCGTGTTGGGCGATTCGCCGGCTCGCGGCCGCCAGCAGTGAACGGGTCGACCGCATCGTTCAGCGGCTACCGAGGCTCAGCAAACGGATACAGGAGCGGAATCAGGTTCCGGTCAGCGACGGCGTGTCTGAGCCAGTCGACCCTCGACCCGGTCCGCGGTCGCCAGCAGGTCCGGGACGCGATCCACCCTGGCCTGCGCATTCGGTGAGTCCTGGCCGTGGGGCGTGATCGCCTTGTGCCCAGCTTCGGGGCACGGTAGGCCCCTTCCGGGCCGGGCTGACCAGGGTCAGGATTACCCCGATGCCCGGGGTGGCGCCGGCCGCGTTGGGACTGTCTGGTCCAGAAGCAGATCACCGTCGCGGTCGCGGACCGGTCGTCGGTGACGTGCGCGACCACCGTGTTTGACGTGCGGGCGCTGGCCCCAGGTGTGGGGCTTTCACCTGCGGATTGATTCAGAGCCGGATGGTGAAGAGTACGAGGTCGTCACCATCGGTCCAGTAGTCCGGCACGTGGGTTTGTTCGGTGTATCCGAGGCGCCGGTAGAAAGCCCGGGTTCCGTCGTACTGGGCGGTTCCGGAGGTGCGGACGATCAGCAGTCGTTGCCCTTGGTCGCGGAGAACTTGCTCTGCGTGTCGCATCAGTGCAGTGCCCCGTCCTTCGCCTTGTCGGTCGGGGTGAACGGCGATCATGGTGAGGTCGTATGCGCGGTCGGCAGCTTCTTCGGGCCGATAGAGCAGGACGGAGGTCAGGCCGCCTCCGTCATCGCCGTCCTCGACGAGACAGGTCGTGCCGTCGGTGGTGAGGGCTTCGCCGAGGAAGGCAGCCTCGTCGCGGGTAAACATGCCGGCGGCGACCACGAGGTCGATGACGGCGGGCCCGTCTTCGGGTGTTACGGGGCGCATCGTGTTGCCTCCTATGTCGGCGCCAATGGGCTTGATTTCTGGTTGCTGCTGTTCGTTGTCGTCTTGATGTGGGGGCACCGCGGACCCCATGGGCAGCGCCCCATCCGGTAGGGGATGGTCACGGGGAGGTCATCTGAACCTTTGAGATAGGCAGCGGAGTGCGCATCGGCAGGGAGCGGACCCTTGCAGCCTTCACGGCGGAGCATAACCAGTCAAGCTGTTATGGTGGTTATCGTGATTTTCATGCTCGAGGACCAGCGGGACCTGCTCGTCGACCTTGTGAACACGCTGCACCGTCCCGACGACGACGACCTTCTCGCCGACCCTCGGGCCGCGAGTTGGCTACGACAACGAGCCCCGGCGAATGACAATGACGAGGCTTCCGCGGCCGTGGGGTACCCCGGTGGGTCGACCGACGGGCAGCAGCTGCGCATGCTGCGGGACCTCCGCGAAGGGCTACGGGAACTCGCCGGGGCCAACAACGGCCGGGAACCAGACGAGCAGATCCTGGACCAAGCCCGCCAGGCACTCGAGGCGAGCCCTTTTATCATGACCCTCCAACCGGGCGCGCTGCGTCCGCTGGCCGCGACCCCCGGTGACGCCGCGCAGGTCTTCGCCGATGCTGCGGCTGCCTACCTGGCCGTGGCAGTAACCAGTTCCTGGAAACGGGTGAAGACCTGCGCCAACCCTGGCTGCCAGTGGGCCTACGTCGATGCCTCGCGCAACGGCTCGAGGCGATGGTGCGACATGGCCAGCTGCGGCAACGCCGCCAAACAACGCGCGTTCAGACGGCGCCTACCCACGGCGGGGGAAGGATGAAACGCGGTTTCAAAATGCACGCGGTCGAGGTCGCAGAGGAAGGGCAGCTCCTGGCACTGGCGATCGCGTTCTATGACGAGGTCGCCTTCGCGTGCGATCCCGACGCCATGTGCGCGAACTTGAGGGTGCTGCGCAGCTCGCCGCAGGCGCACGTCGCCGTGGTCACCGACGTTGCCAGGGCTGGCGTTCGCGATCACCACCACATCCTTCGGGCTGGAGAACGGGCTTTAGGCGCGTTCGACCGGCAGCCATAGCTCGGTGGTTGCGGTGCTGAAGTCAGCAGTGCGATCGAGAATGGTCACGACCGACGGGCCGGGCCGCAGTCGCCAGGGGTTGGACGGGAACCAGTCAGAGGCCGTCGCCGCCCACGTGGACTGGAGGGCCGCCGGGTAGGGTCCGCTGGTGCGGAAGACCGCCCAGGCACCAGGTGGGACCTCGATCACGTCGAGATCCGTGGGCACCGGCGTTCCTTCGGTGACGGCGACGCCGTGCAGGTAAGTCAGCTCGGTGCCTTCGGCGTAGTCGGGGTCAACGTCGGCGCTCACTTGAAGCAGTCCTGACGGTTCGGTATTGCTCAGTGCCTTGAGGCGAGGATGCTCCGCTTCGGGCAGTGAGGATACATGCGCTTCGATGTGCGGGTTGCGACCGTGATGAATGAGCGGCACGCGAGCCGCGTGTCCCACGAGCCGGAAGGCCGGTTGATCGGCGATACGGGTCTCCATCGTTTTGTTCCCTTCTACGGTCAGGCGGAACCTGAGCTGTGATTGTGTGCGAAGGGGGCCACCGTTTCGGCGCGCTTCACCGGGGCTGACGCCGTGCACCGCGCGGAAGGCGCGGTTGAATGCTTCGGTGGAGCTATATCCGAAGCGCACCGCGGTGCCCAGCAGGTCGCGATCTCCGAGGACTTCGGCCGCGGCGACGGTCATGCGTCGTCGCCGGATGTACTCGGACAACGGCATGCCAGCCAGTGACGAGAACATCCTGCGAACGTGATATTCCGTCGTGCCGAGGTCGTTCGCCAGGCCGGCGAGGTCTATCTCCTCGGTCATTTGCTCTTCGATGAGATCGATGACCCGGTTCAGAACTGCGATCACGGTTTCCTCCTTCCGCATCAAGTCTGCCCAGAGCCCCCACACTCGCACCCGACTAATGCGGTTCGAAGTGATCGGGCTCCGTCGCCGCGGCGCAGTGGCAGTCCTTGCGCCGGCGGTGTGACGCTACTTTCGTGCCTAGCCGTCGGGAGCGTGGTCACTGAGTCGGCGAACTTACTGTGCCCGTGCGGTGGCGCGGTACTGGTGTTGCCGGTTGGGTGATGTGGCCGGCGAAGGTTGGCAGGTCGACGATGACAACGGCGCAGAGCCGTGGGTCGGGCGAACTCTTGGTCTGCCAATTGGGAATGACACTCCTTCGTCCGGAGCGATATCCATTGTGAGTTGCTGATTCTCGTCGAGAGAGTGGCTGCTGGTTTCGAGGCCCGGCTCCTCACCAAGCAGATCGGGAGGGCATGCCGTCCTGGCCGTGTCCCGGATCCCGAACCTCGACGCCTCCATCGACTGCCGATCTGACGCCGTCGTCAATCTGATATTCGTTCTTCCGCAGGGGATCGGTCTCCGGAACCTGGTCCAGCCGACTCCGAGATATCCCTATCCTTCGGGGCCGCGGTACGTAGGGGTGTGACCGCGTGGACGGCAGCAAACACGGGAGCGTAGTGATGGTTGCGGACTATCGCTTTCTACCCAACTTGCCTATCCCGCGGCCCCTAGCATGGCCGATGAAGGAGCGAGGTGCGAGTCATGGATGACCGAGGAGATGTCGGCGCGGGTGGTCTCGACAGGGCGGGCGTACCGGCGCGGGCCGACCCGATAGCGGGAGAGCTGGTCACCGAGACCTTCGGCTACGACGGCGGACGGAGGGTCACCGTGTACGTGCCACCGGATCCGCCCGAAGCAGTCGTGTTCGCCGGTGACGGTCAACTGATCTCGCAGTGGGGCGGGTACCTCGAGGCCGCCGACGTACCGCCCACGATGATCGTCGGCGCGCACCGGACCGACGATGCGGACGAGATGGTGCGCATCCGTGAGTACTCACCGTCCTTCGATCCGGAACGGTTCGCGGCACACGAGCGGTTCTTCGTCGAGGACGTCCGCCGATGGGTGCGGTCGCGCTTCGGCGTCGCCCTGCCCGCCGACCGCACCGCGGTGTGCGGCGTATCGGCCAGTGGAGAGCTCTCGACTCGCCATCGGGCTTCGGCATCCAGACATCTACGGTGCGGTCTTCTCCGCATCGCCAGGCGCCGGCTACCGACCGCCGGCCAGAATGCCGAGTCCGGCTACCGCGCACCTACCTCGTCGCCGGCACGCTCGAGCCGTTCTTCCGCGAGAACGCGACCCGGTGGGCGGAGGCGCTGCGAGATGCCGGAGCCGAGGTCGTGATGACGGAGCGGGTCGGCAATCACGGCGACCCATTCTGGTCGAGCGAGTTCCCGCTGATGGTCGCGTGGGCGTTTGGGCGCTGAAACATCGCGGCCGGTCGGGATGCCAGGTGGGGTCGGCCGCCCTGTTTCGCTCGACCAGCCGCATTCACGGCGATGGCCGAGGAGTTCTTGGTAACCTGCCGGGTTCCGTTGCCGCGCGGCGCGGACACGCGCGCATGACCCCTTGACCTGTTGGATGCCTCGGAGCAGGTTAATCAAGGGGCCGAACGTCCGCAGGAGGGAACCAGGATGAATCACACCGAACGGAATCCCATTGTGCGAGGAACATTGCGGCTTGAGAACGCAGATTCCCTTGACCCGCTGGTGGAGGCTCTGGAACCCAAAATCAGGTCCGTGTTCGGTAGCGGACGGCGCGGCTGGCTACTTCGCGGCGATTGGCTCGGCCACGCAATTCACCCGGTGCTCACCGACGTCGCGCTCGGCACTTGGACCTCCGCGAGCCTTCTTGACGTTTTCGGAGGTCCTGGAGAGTCCGCCGCGGCCCAAAGACTTATCGGCAGCGGATTGCTCGCCGCGGCGCCAACGGCTTGGACAGGATGGGCCGAATGGGCGGCCGCGGGGCCGCGCGAAAAGCGAGTGGGCCTGGTTCACGCTGGAATCAATGGCCTCACAATCGGCATTTACGCTGCCTCGTGGGTGGCCCGCCGCCGAGGCCGGCACCGAGCCGGTGCTGGGTTGGCACTGGGCGCTGCCGCGGTCTCGAGTCTCGGCGCTTACCTGGGTGGTCACCTCGTGGCGGCGCGCAAGGTCGGTACCCACCATGCCGCCTACGATCCCTCCTCCGTCGGCGTCAATGCACTGTGATTGCCGAAGTCCCAGCTCGGGTAGACACACTCAAGACGCAAGTCGAGCGCCATAATCGAGGAGAAGTGCCGCAGGATGCACGGTATGCCGGACCTGCTGAACCGCAGATGACCATGCGCTCGATCGAAGTCTCCCGTGGATCGACGCTGACGCCGAGTTGCCCTCCACTCCCGCGTGAGGATCGGCATGCGGGACTTGACGAATTCCGAGCCCGAAAGCCATGGCGAAGGTGTTCAACGGGATCCGCTCGACCTGGTCCCGGTCGGCTGGTGGCTCACTGGCCGTCATCACGGCCCGGGGCGAACGGGAGCGGGTCCGCACCATCACCGACGCGATGCTGAACTGGGCGGTGCCCCGCGGGGTGGGCGAGGTCGTGGGGTTCACGCAGCATGCGCTCGCGATGGACGCGCTGGCCAACGTTGACTGGGGAAGTGCGTTCCAACGCGCCGCGCGCATTAGCCCGCCGGGCGTGCTTCAACCGCGTGTGGGCTCGTCCCTCCGGGTGGCACTGGCGCTTGTCGAGGGGGCCTGCTCAGCGACCACCGCAGGGAGGCCAAGGACCATGTCGCCGAAATGCGTCGAGCCGGCGTCGAGAAGATCTCGCCGCGGATGGCCATCGTGGTCGAGGGCGCGGAGGCAATGATCACCGAGGGGAAGACGGATTCGACCTCTTCGAGAAAGCGCTACGGATCCCAGGAACAGATCACTGGACGTTCGAGATGGCGCGAATCCGGCTGGCCTACGGCCAACGACTCCGCCGCGGAGCCGGCGAACCGATTCGGATTTCTTTCGCCGGTATATGAAGGAGCTCCGCGGTGGACGCTGACCTCGTCGGCGAGATCAGGCTGACAATGGACAGTCCCACCCACAGGACGGTGTGGCGAGTGCGAATTGCGGGTTCAGACGCCAGACTAGGGCGCATGCTGATCCGCCCTGCCGACACCGACGACGTGGCCGACTTGGTCTCGCTATTCGAGGAGTGGGGTCATCCGCTATCTTCAGTGGATGTCCGGGCCGTCATGGCCGAATGGAGGTCGACCGCCCGCAGCGAAGTCTTGGTCGCCGACATCGATGGCGAGGTCGCTGGCATGGTGGCAGTGTTCGCAGGCCCGCGCTTGGCCGAGCCTGGTCGCTACGGACACCTCTCAGGTATCGCCGTAGCGACGAACCACCGCAGACAAGGAGTCGGTACCTCTCTTTTGCATGCCGCGGAAGGTTACGCGTACTCATGGGGCTGCAATCGCCTCGAACTCACCTCTTCCCGATCGCGTGAGGCGGCCCATGAGTTCTACCGACGCCATGGGTACGAGGAGACCTCACATCATCACGCACGATACATTCGCCTGTTCGATCGAGATCCGCCGTCACCGGTGACTGGGATCGGCCCCGCAGCGGGTCAAACGTGAAGTGTGCGGACCTGAAGTCCGAGCAATCGAGCCCTGCATTCCGATACACCAGCGATCTACTGGCGATGCCATAACCGTCAGGCGGCCCGCCGCCGTGGGTGCCGTTCATGCCTGCATCCACGATTCCTCGACCACCTCGGGTGTAGCGAAACCTAGCGACTCTGTTGAGCAGACGCCCCCCAGCCCGGAGGTTTTTCGTGGTGGCCGCTCGGGAGACGTGGACTGGTCGGCGGGCGTCGCTGCGTTCCGCCGGCAGCCTCGACCGCGTCACGGCTGGCAGGAGCTCGCCCGCAGGGATGCCATCGGTGAACGGAACCGACGTCGGCCTGGTCGCGAGACGGGGCTGCCCAGCGCGTTGCCCAGAACGGAGACCGCCTTATTAACTGGAGCTGGGCCGTGCCGCTTCGTCCGACGTCAACAGAATGACATTCCCGTCGGGATCGTCAACCATGGCTGCGAACGGCCCTGCAGTCTTCGTGGGTGGCATTCGCCCGAGGTAGCCAGCCTCCGTCAGCATGGACCAAACGTGCTGCACCATGACGTCTTCGCCAACGAAGAACTCGAGTAACTGTTGGTAACCGCCAGCCGGGCGCTCAAATTTCGGGTCATATCTCGATGCAAAGGCCGTCGTGAGTAACAGGCTCACCCCGCTCCCCATTCGATGCACAGCGACCGGTCGCCCACCGACCGGGTCCGGCACGTCGAGTCCGAGACGCCGGTAGAACGCAATCGAGGCATCAAGGTCACGCACCTCGAGCACGACCATTGCGAGCTGGATTTCCATGGTCCGACTATGCACCGAGCGCGATGTTCAGGCGCGGCGACGGGCCGGCCGCCCAGTTGTCAGCGCCGCGTCACGCCCACAAGCGGATCGACCAACGGGACGGTGTCTACCTCACGCTGTTACAGCCAGATGGCGGCTCCTCCCAGCGGGGTGACGGGTGACCGGCAGGCCCGCAGGGAAATAGTTTGGACGCCCGAGCTGCCCGGCCTCAACGCAGGCGCCGTGGCGCAGGTCGCAAGGTTCGGATGGTGGGCAGTGGGATGGTCCGACCGAGTTTGATGAGGAGTCGCCGGGTGAGGTCGGGGTCGTTGGCTGTTTTCCCGAGGTCGGCGACGGCGTGTACAGCTTGGATCCCCATTTGTTGTAGTGCTGCCGGGATGATGTCGCTGCGGCCGACGACGGCGATGACCGGGGTGTTGCCGGCGCGTTGGGCGATGATCGCAGGAAGTTTGCCTTCCAGGGTTTGGTCGTCCATCCGGCCCTCGCCGGTGATGACGAGATCGCAGCCCTGCAGGTGGGTCTGGAAGTCCAAGAGGTCAAGGAAGTAATCGGCGCCGGACACGATCCGGCCGCCGAGCAGGAGCCCGGCGAAGCCGATACCGCCCGCGGCGCCGGCGCCGGGTGTGCTGGCGAATTGGTCGGCGTCGGGGTAACCGGCTGCCGTCATCCGCTCGACGAGGAGGCGTAGGCCGGAATCTAGGCCGGCGACGTCCGCTGGGATGGCGCCCTTTTGGGGGCCGTAGACGGCTGCGGCGCCGTTGGCTCCGGTGAGTGGGTTTTGCACGTCGCTGGCGATGACGACCTCGACACCTGACAGGTTCAGCAACCCGCTGGTGTCCACTGTTGCGATCCGGTGCAGTGTCCCGCCGTCGATGGTCAGCGGGCGCCCGGTGTCGTCGAGGAAGACCGCGCCGAGCGCGGCGAGCATGCCGGCTCCGCCGTCGGTGCTCGCGGATCCACCGAGCGCCAGCACGACCCGGGTCGCGCCCTTGCGAAGGACCGTGATGATGGCTTGGCCGAGACCGCGACTGGAGGACCGCAGTGGGTCGAGTTTTCCGCCGGGCAGGGTGTGCAGGCCGCAGGTGTTCGCGACCTCGACGACGGCAGTGGTGCCGTCAATTGCGGCCGAGGTCGGGCGGTCGTGGCCGGTGGCGCCGGCGACCGTGAGCCTGGTGCGCTGGAACCCGGCGGCGATGGCGGCGTCGACGCTACCGTCACCGCCGTCGGCAAGGGGCAGGCCGCGGTAGTCGATGCCCCGCTGGGCCAGCCCGCTGCCCAGGTGATCGACCACCTGGGCAGCGGTCAGGCTGCCCTTGAACTTGTCGGGTGCGATGAGAACCTTCACTACGTTTTCCATTCTCGTTTGCGGTGATGTTCCGCCGGCAATTGCGGGAGCGGTTTGTCTGGTCTACGACTCCGAGCAGACGGGCAGAGTCGATCTCAGTGTGCTGCTGCTATTTCCTTGTAGGCGTTGACATCTGCGCGGTGGTCGGCAGCGGAATGTTCGTCGAGCATGTCGGTATCGTCGAACGGGTCTTCGCCGGCGAACACCCGATCGGCTTGTTCCCGATCGATCTCCTTGACCCAGTTCGAGATGATCAGAGTGGCCACCGCGTTGCCCGAGAAGTTCGTCAGTGCGCGGGCTTCGGACATGAACCTGTCGACGGCCACGATCAAGCCGACACCCGGGACCAGGTCCGGTCGGTGTGCTTGGAGCCCCGCACCGAGGGTGGCCAACCCTGCACCGGTGACGGCGGCGGAGCCCTTGGACGCGATGATCATGAAGAGCAGCAGCGACAGTTGCTCGGACCAGACCAACGGGGTTCCCATGGCGTTCGCGATGAACAGCGACGCCATCGTGAGGTACATGGCAGTCCCGTCGAGATTGAACGAGTACCCGGTAGGCACCACTATTCCCACCACGGGTTTGGACACTCCCAGGTGCTCCATTTTCGCGATCAACCGGGGCAGTGCGGTTTCGGAGGACGATGTCGCAACGATCAGCAGGTATTCCTGCCGCAGGTAGTACAAGACCTTGAAGATCGAGAAGCCGGTGGTGACCCTCAGCATCCCGCCGAGGATGACCACTACGAAGACAACGCAGGTGAGATAGAAGAGACCGACGAGCATGCCGAGCGAGGCGATGGCGGACCAGCCGGTGTTGCCGACCACTCCGGCGATGGCCCCGAAGGCGCCGACGGGGGCGAGCCACATGATGCCGGAAAGGATCTTGAAGACAAGCTGTTGCAGAACCGTGACGAATTTCAGAACCGGTTCGCCTTTGCTGCCCAGGGCCTGTACGGCGAATCCGACGATCAGTGCGATGAACAGTGCCTGCAGCACCGATCCGGCGGTCAACGAGGAGAACAGGGTGATGGGAATGATGTCGAGCAGGAAGTTGCCCGAACCCTCGGCGGCCGCGGCGACCGTGTAGGTGGACGAGCTGGCCGCGGCCTGCAGTCCTGCGCCGGGATGGATCAGGTTCCCGACCAGCAGGCCAAGGCCGAGGGCGAAGGTCGACATGCCGACGAAGTACAGCAGGGCGATGCCACCGACTTTGCCGACCTTGGAGGCTTTGCGGACCGATCCGATGCCCAGCACGATGGTGCAGAAGATGATGGGTCCAATCATCATCTTGACCAGGTTCACGAACGCGGTACCGATCACCGCTAAGCCGGCCGCTTGCTTGCCGAAGATCAGGCCAACTGCGGTGCCGGCGACCACGGCGATGATGACCGCGACATACAGCCAGTGGGTGCTGACCTTCTTGCGCCTCGGCGGGGCATCGCCGGGATTGGGTGCGGTGCGGGTCCTGACGGTGCGCGTCATCGGCTTTCCTTCGGTCGGTGATCTACGGTGATCTGGCCGTTCGCGGCGCGAACGGGGTCGCTAAAGGCATCAATGAGGGTTATTCACGGGCGGATCCAGCGAGCGCGGGCCGAAGCTCGTGCGAGCGATCGGCGAGGGCATTGGTGATAGGACCGCGGTTTGTGAATAACCCGATTACTGAATAAGACACAGGGCGGATCGGGTGATGAACGAAACCGGCGCGCCTGCGAGACGCAAGTGCGATCTCGGGGTTTTTACTTCGCGAAGAAGGGAAGAATCTCTTGCAGGAGTCTCTGGGGTGCCTCTTCGGCGATGTAGTGGCCGCACGGCAAGGGTCCGCCGCTGACGTTCTGCGCCACCCTGCGCCATTCGTCAAGCGGTTCAAAGCATCGGTGCACCACGCCTTCTTCGCCCCACAGGGCGAGGACCGGCATTTCTATTTTGCGGCCCGCTTCTCGATCGAGCAGATCGTGCCGCAGATCAATCCCTGCGGCGGCTCGGTAGTCCTCGCAGAGTCCATGAGCGGCGCCGGGTAGGGCCAGGCATCGCTGGTATTCGGCCAGCGCACGTGGGTCGAACGGGGCGAGGCCCGCGCTGCGCCGTCCCATCACATCGGTGACATAGGCCGCCGGGTCGGCCTCGATGAGTCGCTCCGGCAGTGGGGCAGGCTGGATCAGGAAGAACCAGTGCCAGTAAGCGCGGGCGAAGGTGTCGGTGGTCTGCTCGTACATCGCAAGTGTCGGCGCGACGTCCAGTACCGCCAGTCGGCGGACCGCATCGGGATGGTCGGCGGCGAGCCGGTGCGCGACCCGGGCGCCGCGGTCGTGGGACAGCACGTCGAATTGCCGGTAGCCCAGCGCGCTCATCAGGACGATCATGTCGCCCGCCATCGCGCGTTTGGAATAGTTTGCGTGGTCGGATTCGCCGGCCGGTTTGCTGGAGTCGCCGTATCCGCGCAGGTCGGCGAGCACCAGAGTGAAATGTGTGGACAACTCAGGCGCAATGCGATGCCAAATGGCGTGGGTCTGCGGGTGCCCGTGCAGCAGTAGCAGCGGTGGACCGGAACCACCGATAGCGAATGTGATGTCAACGTCACCGGTGGTCGGCAGGGATCGTAGCTCAAAGTCGGGAAATAATTGTTCGTGCGCGTTCGAACCTTTCGACATCGTACTTTCTTCCTGTCTCATCCTGAATGGGTGGCTGATGTCGGTCGAGCCGGTGTGGCCGGAATTTGCTCGACGCGACCTTCGATGTGCGGTGGTGGAGCCGATTCGTGCGGCATGGTGACGCGAGCCTGGGCCGAGCCAGCGAGTTGTCCGGGCCGGCAACCGGTTATCTGGTGAGAGTAAGTCCGGCAGCGACGCGCAAGCGGTCGGCTATCGCGGTTCCGAGGGCCTCGGTGGTGGCGGTGCCACCCATGTCGGGGGTCAGGCCGGAGCCACCCTCTGCCAGGACACTTTCAAAGGCGGTGACGATGGCCGCCGCAGCGATCGGCTCACCGAGGTGGTCGAGCATCATCGATGCGCTCCAGATCTGGCCCAGCGGATTGGCGATGCCTTTGCCGGCGATGTCCGGCGCGGAGCCGTGCACCGGTTCGAACAGGCTGGGGAAGTTCCGTTCCGGGTTGATGTTCGCGCTGGGCGCGATGCCGATGGTCCCGGTGCAGGCCGGTCCGAGGTCGGACAGGATGTCGCCGAACAGGTTGCTTGCCACGACGACGTCGAACCAGTCCGGGTGCAGCACGAAGTTCGCCGTCAGGATGTCGATGTGGTACTTGTCCACGTCGACGTCCGGGTACCCGGCGGACATGGCCTGCACTCGTTCGTCCCAGTAGGGCATCGAGATCGAGATGCCGTTGCTCTTGGTTGCCGACGTCAGGTGCTTGCGCGGCCGGGACTGGGATAGCTCGAAGGCGTATTTGAGGATCCGGTCGACGCCGGTGCGGGTCATCACGGTTTCCTGCAGCACGGTTTCCCGATCGGTGCCCTCGAAGATCTTCCCGCCGATGCTGGAGTACTCGCCCTCGGTGTTCTCCCGGACGACGTAGAAGTCGACATCCCCGGGCACCCGGCCGGCCAGCGGGCTTCTCACCCCAGGGAGCAGCTTCACCGGCCTCAGGGACACGTATTGGTCGAAGCCGCGGCGGAACTGCAGCAGACTTCCCCACAGCGACACGTGGTCCGGGACCACATCCGGCCAACCAACGGCGCCGAAAAGGATCGCGTCGAACGAGCTGAGGGTTTCAAACCAGTCAGCGGGGAGCATCTGGCCGTGCTCGACGTAGTATTCAGCGCTGGCGAAATCGAATTCCACAATGTCCAGCTCGAAACCGAAGGTGTCGGCCGCGGCGCGGAGTGCCTTCACACCTTCCGGGACAACTTCCTTGCCGATGCCGTCGCCAGGGATGGCCGCGATCCGATACGTGCGCGTCATGATGTGAGTCCTTGTCGGGTAGAGGTGAGCCTTCTTGGTGTTCAGCGGCTCGGCCTCGGTACCAGGAGGTGAGCGCTGCTGTGCTGATTGACCTAGCGTAGGGAGAAATAAGTGCCGGAGGAAGGCCCGTTCGTATAGAACACTGTTGCGCACGGCGCAAGAAGGAGGCAGTTGTGGATCTTCCGGAACTGGACGATCTCCAGTTTTTCGATCAGATCGCCCGCTGCGCCACATTGACCGAGGCTGCGCGTGTCTGGGGTGTGTCCACGTCCGCGGTCAGCAAACGCCTCGCCCGCCTCGAAAACAGGCTCGGGGTGCGGCTGGTCAACCGCAGCACCCGGCGGCTCAACCTGACCGGAGAGGGGGCCCGCTACGCCGCCGGCGTGGCCGGCATCCTCACCCAGGTGTCCGATCTGGAGGAGTCGATCAGCACCGAACAGAAGGCCCTGCGAGGACGAGTCGCGGTGCACTCGACCATCGGCCTGGGGCGCGCACACATCGCACCGCTCCTGGGCACGTTCAGCACCCTGCACCCCGAGGTCGACATCGAACTCGACCTCTCCCACCTGCCGCTGAACATTGCCGGCACATCATTCGACATCGCCATCCGGGTCGGCCAGCTGCGGGACTCCCGACTGCAGGCCAAGCGGCTCTACCCGAACCGACGAGTGCTGTGCGCCGCTCCCGGCTACTTCGCCGACCGACCTCGACCCACGTCACTTGCCGACCTCAACGACCATCACTGCATCGTGATCCGCGAGAACGAAACAGACTACGCCATTTGGCGTTTCGGGAAAGACGACGACGAAACAGCGGTCCGCGTGCACGGATCCATGATCAGCAACGACGGGGATATCGCGACCCGGTGGTGCCTCGAAGGGCACGGGCTGATCATGCGCTCACTCTGGCAGGTCGCCCCGTTCATCCGCGACGGCGCACTCGAACTGGTCCTCCCCGACATACCCACCCCGGCCGCCGACATCTACGCCGTCTACCCGTCGGTCAGCCATCCACCCCGCCGCATCCTCGCCGCGCTCGACCACCTCCGAATAGGCCTGCAAGGGCGCCTAGCCTGACGGGAGACCATTAGTCGCAGCACAACCCCGCGGGCAGGCGCCCCGTGCGCGTCAGCGGACGGATACCGCACGAAATTGCGCAACGGTCATGCCGGTGAAAGCCCCTGCACCGAAGTGCTGGCCACACTGTTGACGTACAAAGCTGGGCGCCCTCACCCGCCCGCGCCCAACCTGACTCGGCTGTCGGCGCGCCCGGGTCAACCGGTCAGTTCTGCGGAAGTGCCTTGAAATCCCGCTTGACCTGCCGGTACCAGCCCATTCCCGCGATGGGGTTCTTCCAGCGGCCCTTCATGTCCTGCAGAGCGCTTTCGTGGTCGGTGTCTCCGGCAGCCACGATCTCGTTCAGGTGACGGTCCTGCGCTTTGATGACGTCGTTGCTGGTATTTCCGGTGAGCGGCAGATCGCATGGTCCGCCGAGTTGTTTGCAGGTCATTGTCTTCATTGGTGGTCCTCTCGATGTGGCGGTTGGGCCCCGCTCGACGGCGGCCCGACCGAGCTGTGGCATTTGTTTGCCCGTGACGTGACCATAGGTGCCCAGGATCGGCGGCCGCTTCTTCGATCCTGACCAGTTCCTCCAGATGAGTTGTCCTCGGAGCTCGGCCCAGACGGGCGCAGACGATCTTGTGGTCGCCCGCTGGCTCGGATTAGCTCGTCGGCGACACCGGTCTGTCGCTGCCAGGGCCTCGGACCGGTGGGCGGATCATTCCTCGGCCAATTCGGCGAGCCGATTGAGCGAGGCCTGGAGCTTGGCATCGGTGGTCGCCCGCGCTCGGGTGAAGCGCTTCGGGTCCGTCAGCTGTGACCAGTCGTAGGTGTGGGTGACATTGGTTCGCGACTCGTCGATCGGTTCGAGTTCCCACCGCCACAGATGTCCTGGCGGCCGCCGGCCGGGCTCGGCCGGTCGCCACGCGATGCGCCGGCCTTCTTCGAACTCGACCACGTGATTCTCGCGCACGGCGCCGTCACCGGTCAGTGTCATGGTGAACACCTCACCGAGGTTCCGGATTCGTTGCCCGGCGGCAGCCTCGGCGAGGTTGCCGTTAC
Source organism: uncultured Actinomycetota bacterium (assembly GCA_963695045.1). Lineage (GTDB taxonomy): Bacteria > Actinomycetota > Actinomycetes > Mycobacteriales > Nakamurellaceae > Nakamurella. Next base: position 13,735 of record CAVOFW010000005.1, on the reverse strand, counting down.
CGTCCCAGCGGGGCTGAAGGGCCGGGTCGGCGATGAGTTCAAAGATCCGCTCGGTGCTAGCCGCGATCTCCCGGCTGGCACTTGCGACCCGCGGAACATCATGGCGTTCGGTCATGCCAACATCCAAGCACCAGGGGCGGAACGGGCCGTCAGCTCTAGTTCAACGCGGATCAACAGCTCGCTCACGCTCGCATCGACCGATCGTCAACCACCACCGATGCGATGTCGCGATGTCGCGAGGGATCCCGTTCGGTCACCGATCGGCATTCCGAAATGAGTCGCGGCGCTCCTACCCGATTGTCCCGGGTGCCAGGTCCGGCAGGTCGACCGGCTCGGCGGCGAACGCCGCTGCCAGCTCGGCGACCGGGACGAACCGGCGTCGGCCGGTATCCCGCCGGTGTGGCACCACGTCGGCCACCGGACGAGTGGGGCGCCTGCAAGCCCACGTCCCTTGACGTTTCGCGCCGAGGAATTTCTTTCGGGTGACTTCGGGCTCCTGCTGGTATCTGAATACTGACGTTTTGTAGCGGATCTCATTCGGAATCGCCACCGTCGAGACGCAGCGTGGACCGAATCGGGCTTTGCCTGGCTACCGAGAGCCATCGATCGGCTGAATCGATATCTGAGCACCGTATTTCTCTGTTGGAGGATGCTGCGCATCCCGGCCCAGGAGCGGGAACCGGAGTTGTCGAGACGTCCGCGTCCGGCTGCTCGTTGCCGGTTCCGCATTTCGGATGGAAGCGCAGGTGGTCGTGGTGGTGGACGTGGCACCGGTTGACCGGAGCGGAGCTGGTTCCGTCGAGCGGGGGGGCTATCACCAGGAGCTGAAACGGACTCTTGGTTCCTTCCAGGTGTTCGCCATCTCGTTCGCCTTCATCTCCGTCGCGGTGGGAATTTTCGGTACTTATGACGACGTGCTGCAGAATGCCGGACCGGTCGGAATCTGGCTGTGGATAGCAGCGGCGATCGGGCAGACCCTGGTGGCTTTGGTGATCGCTCAGTTCGCGGCGCGCATCTCGCTCAGTGGCTCGTCCTACCAATGGGCGTCGCGGCTGGCGAACCCGAAAATCGGTTGGGGATTCGGCTGGCTGACCTTCTGCTATCTGGTAATGGCCGTGGTGGCCGTTGACTTTGCCCTGGTCAGCCAGGCACTGATGCCACTGGTCGGGTTGGACCCGGATGAAGGCACCGCCCGGATGATCACCTTGGTCGTGCTGCTGGTCCAGTGCGTACTTGCGGTCGCCTCGACCAGGATTGTCAGCCTGATCAACACCGCGGCGGTGGGGATCGAGCTGGCGCTGATCGTGGTGGTCGCGATCGCGCTGATCATTGCGGTGGCCATCACCGGGAACGGGTCAATCGACAATCTGACCTCCCAGGGCGTCGCAACCGATGCCCCCGGGTACTTCGCCATCGGCGGCGGGCTGATGCTGGCGATGATCATGGGCCTGGCCACGCTGGTCGGCTTCGATGCCGCAGCGAACCTGGCCGAGGAGGCCAAGGACCCGTTCCGCAGCGTCCCCCGCGCGATTGTCGGGTCGGTCGTGGCGGCTGGACTGCTCGGTCTGCTCTTTCTGATCACGCTTGACCATCGCGATCGACGACATCCCCGCGGTGAGCTCCAGCGGATCACCGGTGGCGACGATCATGCACGATCAGCTCGGTCCGGTGATGGAACGGACATTGCTGGTCGTCGTTGCTTTTGCGTTCTTCGGCGCGGGATTGGTCACCCTGACGTCGTGCTCCCGGATCGTTTATGCGATGTCCCGCGATTCACGGTTCCCCGCGCACCGGCTGATGGGTCGGGTGAACCCCCGCACCCAGACCCCGATCCCGGCAACCGTGCTGATTTTCGTCCTGGGGGTGGCGTTGATGGTCGCGTTGCCGGGTGCGGCGCTCTTGCAACTGATCACGGCGGGGTCGATCCTGCCGGCCGTGATTTACGGGTCGACAATCATTCTCTACCTTGCCGTCCGCCGACGGCTCGAGCGACGCAAGGGTGCGTTCGAACTCGGGCGGTTCGAGTTGCCGGTGGCGATCGGCGCGCTTGTTTGGTCACTGCTGGCGCTTTTCGTTCTGGTGACGCCGGACGGAGCACTCGTCCCGGTCCTGATCGTCGTCGGATTGCTTGTCGCCGGCGGGCTGTTCTTCGGTTGGATGTTGATCTTCCGCCGCGAGGTGCTGGAGACCGAGCCGGGTGAAACCTCACAGCGGCCACCGGCGGCACCAGGATCGACCGAATTGATTCAGCGCCGCAGGGCCTTCGGCGTTGTTGCGGTCGCGATGATCATCAGCGCGACCGGCTGCGGGTCAGGTCGCGACACAACCGGCTCGCCGACCCACCCAGCGCCGGCGACCGGCGACAGCGGGTTCGCACCCGCGATGGCGGACCCGATCGACACCTGGCGCACCTCGTTCCAAACGGGCCCCATGACGTTCGCGGTACCCGGCACCGTGCTGGGCACATCGGTCGGTGGCGGGCCCGTTGACCTGGTGGCCAGCGGAGACGCCGTCCTCGGGTCGGAGCCCATCGCCGTCGACGACGCCTTTCACATCGGAAGCATGACGAAGCTCTTCACCGCGGCCCTGATCATGCAGCTCGACCAGGAGGGCGTGCTGTCACTCGAGAACACCATCGACACCTGGTTCCGCGCGGCGCCGAACGGCTCGAAGATCACCGTGCTAATGCTGCTCGAGCACGAGAGCGGTCTATTTGAACTCGATTTCGATCTGGTAGGCACGGCCACCAATCAGCAGCTCGTCGACAACGTCTTCGCGCAGCAGCCAATCGCCGAACCCGGTACCGAATACCAGTACCTCAACGCCGGATACATCGTCCTCGGGCGCATCGCTGAGGAGGCGACGGGAAGGACCTACAACGACCTCATCCAGTCCCGCTTCATCGAGCCGTTGGACCTCAACAGCACCTACCTCGACGGCTACGCCCAAGGCCCCGAGGCGGTCAAGGGTTACGACCTGTCGTGCGCCGCGGCGACCGACAGCGAATGCCTCGGCAAGCCGTCCACGCCTCGAGCAGTTGACTCCTCCCGCCAATGGACGGGCGCCTGGTCCGCCGGGGGAATGGTCAGCACGGCACGGGATCAGGCGATCTGGCTCCGCGCCCTCGTGGCCGGCGACGTCATCGACAACGCCCACAAACAGCTGATGCGCAGCCTCACGCCGCTGTCGTCGCAGTACTACAGCGCCGCATACGGCACAGCCGGGCTCACCCCGGTACAGCTCGGCGAGGGCGCGGGCCTGGCGACGTGGCAGGTGCCCGGTGTCGGCAACTGCCTCGGCCACGCGGGTTCCATTCCCGGCTCGAACGGCATCGCCGCGTACTGCCCGGACCACGACCTCGCTATCGCCATCCTCAACAACATCAACCCCGCCGGAACCACACCCGGCTACCCGGGTCTGCTCGAACTCACCCCCGCAGCGCTGCAGGCCATCGGCGGCTGAACCGCGCGGCCGGTCGAAGTCAGTGCCGTTACAGGATCCTGCTGCGGGACCGCGCATTGAGACTGATCGCGCCCAGCACGGCGCCCGCGGTGCAGCTGGCCTGGCGTGGACCAGGCGCAGCAGCATCACATGTTTTGGGGTTGGCTCGGCAAGGGGGCGGTGGCCACGTCGAGTCGGTTTCGATAGTCACGCTCGTTTTTTTCTCATGCCCCCGATGAGTTGTGCGGTGCTGGCCGGTAGGTACTGCCATGAACCACATCATTGTTATCGAGTTCATCACGCTGGACGGCGTCGTGGAGGATCCCGACGGATCCGCTGGGACGCACGGTGGGGGCTGGGCGTTCCGGCAAGGCCCCGAGGCGGTGGCTGGGGACAAATTCAAACTGGGCTCCCGGCTTGCCACCGGTGCGTTGCTGTTCGGCCGCGGCACATGGCAGCAATTCGCGAAGATATGGCCCGGTCGCTCCGACGAATTCTCCACCAAGATGAACTCCGCGCAGAAGCGGGTGGCGTCCCGCACGCTCAGCGACCTCAGCGCGTGGAACAACTCCGAGCTGATCGGGGGCGATCTCCCCGACGAGGTGCGGCGGCTGCGGCGTGAGCGCGATGTCATTGTCATAGGTTCCACCAGCGTCGTGAACGCGCTGAGGCAGCATGACCTCGTCGACGAGTATCGCCTGCTAGTCTTTCCGACCGTGCTCGGCACGGGCCGCCGTCTGTTCGATGGTCCCGCCCCCGCCGCCGATCTGCGGCTCGTTACGGTCGAGCAGCGCGGCGCCACCGTTCTACTGCGCTACGAAAGGGCCGGCCAGTGACCCAGCGCACGCCCTCGCGAGCCCACGTCGCGCGGTTCCTCGTGCTCTATGCGACGCCGACCGATCCCGAAGCATTCGACCGCCACTACCACGACGTGCACATCCCCCTCACCAAACGCCTGCCAGGTTTGCGCCGATACTCACTGAGCCGGAACGTGGCCACCATCCGAGGTGGCGACCCCCCGTACCTCATCGCCGAACTCGAGTGGGACACCCTCGAAGCGCTGCGCGCCGCATTCGCTTCCCCAGAAGGACGCGACGCCGCTGATGACATGCCCAACCTGACCAGGATGAGCACCGTCCACAGCATGACCTTCGAGGTCGACGAAATCTGAAGGGATGCACCTCTGCGAAGATCCACACCGTCCGGACGGGAGCCACCGGCTATGGGAGGACCAGCCTCGTTCGGGATACCCACAAGCCGATCGCATACCGGGACAGCGGGCGTCGGATGGAGACCTTGCGGCCAACGAAAAGGGACTCGTGCGCCGGGACGTGACGCCCTCGAACGTCCCGGTCGATCATCGCGGCCATTGGTACCTGACTTCTTTCGGGCTCGGCAGGTCTGTTACTGAATCGGACCAGGCCGATGGCCCCTGGCCGGCACCGTCGGCTGTGTCTTGCCCCAGCAAGTGCGCGGTGACGCACTGAATGGTCGCGCCGACGTCCACGAATGGCAGTTCGATCCCTCCCGCCGGCGGGTCGTCCACAGCACGCTGGACAATTGAGTCATGGCCGACGAGGCGGAGGAACACCTGTCCGGTGGTGCGCAGAGCGTCGGTGTCGTTCGAATCGGCGGGACGGTTCGGCGGCCAGCTCATCGACGCACGGAATTCGTTGCTGCGTTGCTGACGCATCTCCAGGACGTCGGTTTCGACGGCGCGCCATGGTGGTTGGGCTATGACGAGCGTGGCCGTCAGATGCTGACCTTCGTTGCCGGCGAGGTGATGCACACACCGCCGTACGGGATGTCGGATATGCAGCTGCGCAGCGCGGCTGCGCTGGTTCGGAAGTATCACGACGCCACGGCAGGATCATCTCTGTGTGATGGTCAGGAGGTCGTCTGCCACGGTGATCTCGGACCGCACAACATGGTGTTCCGCGGTCAGACCGCAGTCGCGATCATCGATTGGGACGAGGACGTGGCGCCCGGTCGACGCGCGGTGGACTTCGCGCACGCCGTTTGGTGCTGCGCTGACCTCACCGATCCCGACGTGCCCGTCACCGAGCAGGCACGTCGCACGGCCTTGATGTGCCAGGTCTACCCCGGCATGACACCGGAGATCGTCGTGGTTGAACTCACCGCGCGCTTCCGGCGTGCGCGCAGTCAGCACGAAGCCGCCGGACGAGTCCGGGCCGTCGAGATATTCGACGGCCTCATCGCCTGGATGATCAGCAACCGTTGCGGAATCGCTCCGGCCGCTGCTATTCCGTAGGAGATGCAGACGTCAGTAGAGGAACGGTCAGCGCGGTGTCAGGGAAGTGGCGGCGAGGCCTCCGCAAGGCGTTCAGACCTGGGGCCGGTCGATGCGGTAGACGAAGTGCAACGGGTCGTCCGCCGGATTGTCGGGCGACATTGCGCCCTCGGCGATCCGCTGAAATCCCGCCTTCTCCAACGCCCGCCAGGATGCGACATTCGCCGCCACGACGGCGACGAGCACCGCGTCCGCGGCGGGGTAGTCACACCAAGTGCTCTCGACCACGGCGGCGATCATCCTTGCGCCGAGCCCGCGACCGCGCCGGGCCGCATCCCCGATGAGGTAATCAAGTTCGACAGCCCCGTCCGGCACGTCGACGATCGCCGCAAACTCGGTGAAGTCCTCCGGATAGTCACGGATAACCGATCGCTGCAACAACCCGATCCGTTCGCCGTCAACCAAGATAACCAGGTCTTCACCCGGCTCCTCGCCCCGTACGCTCGGCCCAAAGTCTCGCTGAACCGCCTCAGCTGTCGCGTCGTGATTCCACCAGCGGGCGACCAGCGACTCCCGCAGCCACTCGGTCAGCAGCGGCAGGTCTGTCGCGGTCAACGGACGCCACGTCAAGGGAACCTCACCCCGTGTCTCCACCAGAGCAATGTACGGCCACCCGCTGCACCGGTACGGGATCCACCTACGGGAATCCCGCAAGCGTGTCGCCATCAGAAGTACGCAGTTATCAGGCCGATCGGGGCCGGATTGCGGCGTAGAGCAGCATGTCTCGTCGAGTCCCGCCGAACTCGACATGGCTGCGGAGAAGGCCCTCCCGTTGAAAGCCGGCTGTTTCAGCGACATGGATGGACTGGTTGTTCCACGGTTCGATGTAGAGCTCGATCCGATACAGCCCTGGGATGGTCCAGGCGAAGATTGTGAGCGCCTTCAGCGCGTCGGCAGCTATGCCGCGGCCACGATGGGCGGGGGAAACTGCGTATCCGATTGAGGCGCGGCCCAGTGAAAGGTTCTGGAGCCACAGTCCGATCGAACCGACGGCCTTTCCGGACCGCGAGTCGGCGATGGCGAAGGACAGCCCGAGCCCCTCTGCGAGCCGACCCCGTTGACGATTGATCCACTCGTCGGCCTGCTCACTGGTCGGGAACGCGGGCAGGCTGCCGATCAACGGGATGTAGGGGTCCGTGCCCATCTCGATGGCGAGATGGGCGTCCTGTGCGGTGAACTGACGTAGTACGACAGACCCCCGGGTTGGTGGCGTTGCCGGCCAGCAAGGTAGGTCCGAAGTCATGCCTGGGATTGTGCACCGCAACCACGGCATCTCTTGCCTGTTACTCAAGGTGATGCCGCCGTTTCGACGGCGGATCGCGAAGTGAGACACCCAAGAATCCGGGCAGCGGTAACCTTTCCGGTGCCTGCCTAGAAGTCCTCCAGGCTGCGGGGCGATCGGCCGATGAGGCCAAGGTCGACGCGCTTGCTCGGGCGTGGGCGAGCGGGCTCTCCCCAACGCGGACTTGCGCGAGGACCTGCTGACAGTCCGAGCGCTGGCGCAGTTCGAGCCGCCGCACGTGGAGTTGATCAAGCTGCTGGCGGATTGGCCGGCCGCCTGGGACCATATTCAGGGGGCGGTTGCCCAACCTCCGGCGCCTATGTCGGCGTGACCGGCGTGCTGGGCGAGTTCGCGCAACACCTGCAAATGGAGCGCCCACACCGTGCGCTGATCTCGCCCGACGACGACGTCGTCAAGACTCAACGTGGACATCGTCTTTCTCGATTGGTCACACCGTTTCATGTGTGCGGCCAGGACGGATTCGATGGTGTCCGATTTCGTTAGCGTGAACGAGCGGTCCGGACTGGTGGCGATGCCGACTTCGCCCGCGGTGCGGCCGGTAACCGCCTGGTCGAACCACACTCCCTCGACATAGGTGACGTGTTTGAGCAGACCGAGCAGGGTCGTCTTCGACGGCACCTGCCGCTCACGCGTCTCCTCCTCACTTAAGCCTTCTAGGCTGGCACGGAACGCGTCCCGATAAGTGTCGAGCAACTCGTCCAAGCGCAGCCGCAAGTCTTGCGTCCAGTTCGGCGACTCCACTGATGACACGGTGAAGATGTTCGCATCTCCAGTGTCGAATCGGTTTGGCGATGCCGACCAGCGTGGCTTCTACGACTCCCTCGAAGCACCGACAAAGAAGTTGGAGTGGTTCGAGTCATCGGCGCACATGCCGCACCTCGAGGAACCGGCCAAGTTCCGGGACCTCCTGATGACGGTCGGCCGGGCGCACCCGCACTGATTTTCGTCCCCATCTGCCGCTCGCCTCGGCAGATTGCGGTTCCGACGTTGAATAGCGCCTCAACCAGTCGCGGCGCAGCCGGCAACGGCGCGCACTGCCCGGGGAGAGTTCTGACGTGCAACGATCGGATGGTGCCGAAGACGACCGACGGCTGGCACGACATGCCTTACATGTCTTACTTTGCGACAGTGTATGAAGCTCCGGGCTCACACGGATTGCCGGTGCTGCGCGGGTCCCCGATGTGACGGCGCCCGCAGTTCCTGATGCCGAACCTACTGCGAGACCAGACGAGCCATGGCCAGGTGCGAAAGTCGGGGATTGTTTGGATTTCTAGCGTTCCTAGCCGGGCGTCGGCTTCGATGTGAGCGTGATCTCAAGTGGCGGCGGAGCCGAGCTGGCCGAGATCAACCGGCTGACCGCCTATCTCAGGCGTGTCTGGCGGTAACGCGTGCGAGTAGCCCGCGCAGCTGAGTTTGCTCCACTTCCTCGAGCCCATCGAGCAGTCTTTCCTCGGCCTCATCGCTGGCGCGTAATGCTGTGACCAGCGTCTGCTGACCGGCTTCGGTCAGCGCCACGACGTTGCGCCGGCGATCCTCACCCGCCGCTTGTCGCGCCACCAGACCCTTTGCTTCCAGCGCATCGAGCATGCCGACCATGGTCGTTCGGTCGACCTGCAGCCGGGCCGCCGCCTGCTGCTGGGACTCGGGTTCTCGGGCTTGCAAGAGCAGCAACACCGCGAGCTCGCGACCGTTGATGCCGACAGGCCCGAGCTCTTCGCGGTGCAATTCTTCCAGGTCGAGGAGAGCGCGTTTCAGAAGATAGGTCAGCCGTTGGGCGAGCTGCGGCCCAAGTTCATCTTCTCGTTTCACAGCCCGAGCTTACCGGCTAGACTGATAGTCAGCAGTACTGACGATCAGCTAAGGAGCACATTATGACAACGGTTCTTCTGACCGGGGCAAGCGGACTGGTCGGGTCACGGTTGCTGCCGCGGCTGGCCCAGTCAGGGTTCGACTGCCGCGCCCTCGTCCGCGCCGACCTCGAATTTCCGCCCGGCATCACCGCCGTACGAGGTGACCTCCTGGAGGACCCCACCTCACTGCGGTCAGCGGTGGAAGGGATCGACGCGGTCGTCCACCTCGCCGCGCTGTTCCGCACCGACGACCAGGACGCCATCTGGCGCGCCAACCTCGACGGCACCCGCAACCTGATCGACGCCGTCAAGCTCTACACACCAGCGGCGCGGTTCGTCATGGCCAGCACGGGCAACGTCTACGACGCCAACGCGACACGTCCCGCGCTCGAGACCGACCTCTGTTCGCCGACAGCCGCCTACCCGGCGAGCAAGGTGGCCGCCGAGCAGATTCTGCGCGAGAGCGGCCTGAACTGGTCCATCCTGCGGCTGCCGTTCGTCTACGGAGACGGCGACGGGCACCTGGCTTCACTCGCCGGCCTCGCAGAGCGGTTCGGGCTGCACCCCGCCCACACCTACTCGGTCGTCCACCAACGCGACATCGCAACGGTCATGGGCCTGGCCTTGGCCGGCAACATGGATGGACGCATCGTGAACGTGACCGACGACGCGCCCGTCAGCGTCTACGAGATGACCCTCATTGCCGGGGTTCCGATCCCTGGATCAGCAGAGCCCCTGGTCAATCCCTGGTCGGGCCGGATGGACGGAGCACTGGTCCGCGAACTCGGCTTCCGCCCGACTGTGCCGACCATCCACTCCGCAGCCCGTGACGGGTTGCTGTGACGTCGACCAAGGACAACTCCTCGACGTGCCGTTGAAGGATCGGCTTGTTGGACCGATGGGCAGTATGCCGGTGTGAGCACCAGGTGCGTCCTCGGTGTGCCTCGAGGCGGGCTTACCCCGGACAACCGTCAAGTCGCCGGTCGGCGCTAGCGTCGAAGACACGTCGCGCAGCCGCGCTATTGGCGTCGGGTCGACGCTGTCTTTCAATCGTCAGCTGGTGTGACGAACCCCGATTCGTAGGCGGCGATCACCGCCTGCGTGCGGTCCCGGGCGCTCAATTTGCCCAGCACCGAGCTGACATGGGACTTGACCGTCTCGCTACCGATGATCAATTGAGCGGCGATGTCTGCGTTGGACAGTCCGCGTGCCATCAGTCGCAGGATGGCGGTCTCGCGTTCGGTGAGAGCCGCTCGATCCACTCTCTGTCTCGCGGACCTGTTCCCGTACTCGGCTGCGAGTCGACGCAGCGCGCTGGGAAAGAGCAGGGAGTCCCCAGCCATCACCAGCCGCACCGCATGAACGATCTCAGCGGGGCGAGATCGCTTGAGGAGGAGGCCGTTTGCACCGGCACGCAGCGCTTGATAGACGTACTCGTCGTTCTCGAATGTGGTGATGATCAGGATCTTCGGTGGGTTCTCCAGCGTTCCTAGGACGGCGCGAGTCGCCTCGATTCCATTCAGCAGCGGCATTCGAACATCCATCGCGATGACGTCGGGACGTAGTTGACGAACAAGTGGAACAACAGCCGCTCCATCTGCGGCCTCGCCGACTACCTCGATGTCCGGTTCTGACTCCAGAATGGCCCGCAGACCTGCACGGACCAGCGGCTCGTCCTACGCGCCTGGATCCGGATCGGCCGGGATGCCCCATCGGCAGGTACAGCCCATCACCCATCCCGATCAGCTGCTCGGCGCCCGGCTGATCCAGGATGACCCGGGAGTCGGTGAGCGAGCACGTGGCGAAGGCCAGCCGGGACGGCACGTTGGTCCTGATCAGGCCGGTGACCTCGTTGACCGACGGGCGCTGGGTGGCGAGCACCAGATAGATGCCTGCGGCGCGGGCCTTTCTGGGTGATCCGGACGATCGCGTCGTCGACGTCGCGGCGCGCGGTCATCATCAGGTCGGCGAGCTCGTCGATATGCCAAGAATGTACGCGTATGGCCGGTAGATCCGTTCGGAACCAGGCGGGGTGACGATCTCGCGGCAATGACCTCCTTGGTGAAGTCGTCGACGTGCCGGACACCGTGCGCCAGCAGGTCCTGACTCCGGGTTTCCCTCTCCTCGACGAGCCAGGCCAGCGCCGCTGCGGCCTTCTTCGGCTGGGTGATGATCGGCGTGATCAGGTGCGGGATGCCGCATAGGGCGTCAGTTCCACCATCTTCGGGTCGACCAGGATCATTCGGACCTCGGCCGGCGACGCTCGCTGCAGCAGCGACACCAGCATCGAGTTCACGAAACTGGACTCCGTACCGGTCGCCCCGGCAACCAGCAGATGGGGGGTCTTGGCGAAGCATCTGAAAGCAAGGCCGTTCACGATGGATGGCAGCGCGCGTACCGCGCGACGAACCCGCTACGGAGATGAGCAGGCGGCCGGCAACCGATCCTGACAATGTCCCGCATGGGGGGTGACCCAGCGAGACATTTTCCTGCCATTGGGATGTCGTGACGTCGGGCTTCTTGTACCGCGACATCGCAGGGATATCGCCAGTTCAGCGCGTCGGGGCTCGGTGGTGTGGCTGAGGTCGGCGGTGTGGCCTGGATGGTTCCCCGCCGTCCGACCATCAGGCGCCGTGGACGCCGTGCCCGACGAGTTCCGCCGGCCTGACGATCGCGTCGAACTGCTGCTCGGTGACGTGGCCGGACGCCAGTGCTGCCTCTTTGAGGGTCTGGTTGTCGGCGAGCGCGTTTTCGGCGATGTGCGCGGCGTTCTGGTAGCCGATCACCGGGCTCAGCGCGGTGACCAGCATCAGGCTCTCGCCGACATAGCTGTCGATCTTCGCCCTGTTCAGGTCGGTGCCCTTCACTGAGTAACTCAAGAACTTCTCGATTCCGTCACCGAGGATCCGGGCCGAGTGCAGGAAGTTGTTGATGATCAAGGGCCGCATGGCGTTGAGCTGAAAGTTGCCTTGCGAGCCGGAGAACGCCACGGCACTGTCGTCGCCGAGGACCTGAATGCTGATCATCACCATGGCTTCGCATTGGGTCGGGTTGACCTTGCCCGGCATGATCGATGAGCCGGGCTCGTTCTGCGGCAGTGTCAGCTCGGCGAACCCGGTCCGGGGTCCCGACGCGAGCCAGCGCATGTCGTTGGCGATCTTCATCAGCGCCACCGCCAATCCCCGCAGCCCCGCGCTGGCCCGGACCATCGCATCGAGCGATCCGAGGGCCATGAACTTGTTCGGCGAGGTAACGAACTTCTTGCCGGTCAGGTCGGCGATGGTCCGAGCGATGTCCTGGCTAAACCCTGCCGGAGCGTTGAGCCCGGTGCCGACCGCGGTGCCACCGGCGGCCAGTTCAAGCAGGCCAGTACGGCTGTGCTCGATCTCGTCGATGCAGGCGCGGATCTGCGCCGCCCAACCGGACCACTCCTGCCCGACGGTCAGCGGCACCGCATCCTCGAGGTGAGTGCGGCCGATCTTGACCACATCCATCCACTGGACGGATTTCCGGTCCAGCTCGTCGGCCAGGGCAGTCACACGCGGCAGCAGCTTCTCATCGATTTCGGTGATCGCGGCGATGTGCATGGCGGTGGGGAAGGTGTCATTGCTGGATTGCCCCATGTTGACGTCGTCGTTGGGGCCAACCGGGTGTTGGGTGCCCAGCTCGCCACCCAAGAGCTGAATGGCACGGTTGGACAGCACCTCGTTCACGTTCATGTTGCTTTGGGTGCCTGATCCCGTTTGCCATAAAAACAACGGGTAGTGGTCGTCGAGCTTTCCGGCGATGGTCTCCTCCGCGGCCTGAATGATCGCCTTCGCCTTCCAATCGGGGAGCCGACCGGCCGCGTTGTTGACCATTGCAGCGGCCTTCTTGACATACCCGTAGGCCCGGTACACCTCTTTTGGCATATGGTCGCCGCCGATGGAGAAGTGGATCAGCGACCGATGGGTTTGGGCGCCCCAGTAGCGATCGGCAGGAATGTCGACCAGGCCCATGCTGTCGAACTCCTCCCGAGTGCCCGTGGCGCTCAGACCGATCGGCACATCACGCAGGGTCGGCGGTTTCTCGGCCGATGCTGCCGTGACCGCAGTTGGTGTGGACTGGGCGGCTGAAGCACGGTCGGCGTGGCTCATCGGGGTCCTTCCAGATCGGAAACGAGCGTGTAGGGACGTGCGGAGGGAACGGGAATTCGGATCAGGCGGCGTTGACAGGGGCGACCTTACTGTTACATGAGGTGGGACAGCGCGCACAACCGAACGCCAACGCTCGGCGGAGTCACATGCCGACCGGAGGGCGTGGCGGAGCGGCTGCTACCCGCCGCACTGGACAGGATTGAACCAGCTGTGGTGCGTCGCCCATGACTCATTTGCCCGGCGTCAGTTTGCGGCGCGGAAGATCCGCTATTTGCCGCCGATAACATCGAGCAGCGCCGCGCCCGGCACAGTCCCGCAACAGCAGGCACCCACCAGCACCTTCGTCACCTGGCCCCGGGAGCCAACTGTTCAAAGTTCGGCCGTGTGCCTGCCCGTTGGATCCATGGGCGAACTGGGACCGGTTCCACCGCGCCGGGTTCGGGATGCGCGTGATGCTGGTCACCCCCCGGCCGCCAGACTGCCTGGCGGACCTGCGGGCATGGGCAATGGCGGTCGCAACGATCGGCCACCCGGCGGCGTCGATGCTGAAAACCACTTCGTCGGAAACGAGGGGCTCCGTTCGGAGAATGCTCGACTGACCCGGGAATTGGCTGAATCACAGGCGGTGGTGGACATTCTGGGAACTTCAGGTGCTCTTGGAAGCGACCTCCGAGAGCACGGACACCGCGCCACC
>CAVOFW010000004.1:0-588444 GCA_963695045.1 uncultured Actinomycetota bacterium | reverse complement strand
AGAAAAACAGTGGTTAGTCGAATGGCATTGGAAAAACCAGCCGTAGCGGGTGATAGCCCCGTAGACGAAAACTTCTGTTCTCCTTTCAATGTTTCCCAAGTAGCAGCGAGCCCGTGAAATTCGCTGTGAATCTGGCGGGACCACCCGCTAAGCCTAAATACTACCTGGTGACCGATAGCGGACTAGTACCGTGAGGGAAAGGTGAAAAGTACCCCGGGAGGGGAGTGAAATAGTACCTGAAACCGTGTGCTTACAATCCGTCGGAGCTGTGCCCTTTGTGGGTGAGGTGACGGCGTGCCTTTTGAAGAATGAGCCTGCGAGTTAGTGGTGTGTGGCGAGGTTAACCCGTGTGGGGTAGCCGTAGCGAAAGCGAGTCCGAATAGGGCGTTTGAGTCGCATGCTCTAGACCCGAAGCGAAGTGATCTACCCATGGCCAGGATGAAGCGACGGTAAGACGTCGTGGAGGTCCGAACCCACCAGGGTTGAAAACCTGGGGGATGAGCTGTGGGTAGGGGTGAAAGGCCAATCAAACTTCGTGATAGCTGGTTCTCCCCGAAATGCATTTAGGTGCAGCGTCACGTGTTTCTGGCTGGAGGTAGAGCACTGGATGGTCTAGGGGGCCCACAAGCTTACCGAAATCAACCAAACTCCGAATGCCGGTCAGTGAGAGCGTGGCAGTGAGACAGTGGGGGCTAAGCTTCATTGTCGAGAGGGAAACAGCCCAGATCGCCGGTTAAGGTCCCTAAGCGTGTGCTAAGTGGGAAAGGATGTGGAGTCGCCCAGACAACCAGGAGGTTGGCTTAGAAGCAGCCACCCTTTAAAGAGTGCGTAATAGCTCACTGGTCAAGTGGTTCCGCGCCGACAATGTAGCGGGGCTCAAGCACACCACCGAAACCGCGGCATTCACATGTGTAAGCTCGGCCCTTTGGGGTCCAGGTGTGTGGATGGGTAGGGGAGCGTCGTGTGGCGGGTGAAGCGGCGGAGTGATCCAGTCGTGGACGCTACACGAGTGAGAATGCAGGCATGAGTAGCGAATGGGGAGTGAGAAACTCCTCCACCGAATGACCAAGGGTTCCTGGGCCAGGTTAATCCGCCCAGGGTGAGTCGGGACCTAAGGCGAGGCCGACAGGCGTAGTCGATGGACAACGGGTTGATATTCCCGTACCCGCGTAGAAGCGTCCATGTCGAACCCGGTGATGCTAAGCGCCCGAGCCGACGGGTCCCTTCGGGGGCTTGGAGGGGAGCGCGTGATCCGAGCCGGTAGTAGTCAAGCGATGGGGTGACACAGGAAGGTAGCTCCGCCAGTCAGTGGTAATACTGGTGTAAGGGTGTAGGTAGGTTCCGTAGGCAAATCCGCGGGGCTGTTGATCTGAGACCTGACGCATAGCCGATTGAGGCGAAGCAGAGTGATCCTATGCTGTCGAGAAAAGCCTCTAGCGAGTTTCGAGCGGCCCGTACCCCAAACCGACACAGGTGGTCAGGTAGAGAATACCAAGGTGATCGAGCGAACTATGGTTAAGGAACTCGGCAAAATACCCCCGTAACTTCGGGAGAAGGGGGACCGAGGTGTGTGAAGCCCCTTGCGGGCTAGCATGTTTTGGTCGCAGAGACCAGGGAGAAGCGACTGTTTACTAAAAACACAGGTCCATGCGAAGTCGCAAGACGATGTATATGGACTGACGCCTGCCCGGTGCTGGAAGGTTAAGAGGACCGGTCAATCACTTCGGTGGTGAAGCTGAGAATTTAAGCCCCAGTAAACGGCGGTGGTAACTATAACCATCCTAAGGTAGCGAAATTCCTTGTCGGGTAAGTTCCGACCTGCACGAATGGCGTAACGACTTCTCTACTGTCTCAACCATAGGCTCGGCGAAATTGCAGTACGAGTAAAGATGCTCGTTACGCGCGGCAGGACGGAAAGACCCCGGGACCTTTACTATAGCTTGGTATTGGTGTTCGGTTCGACTTGTGTAGGATAGGTGGGAGACTGTGAAGCGGCAACGCCAGTTGTTGTGGAGTCAACGTTGAAATACCACTCTGGTCGTACTGGATATCTAACTTAGGTCCATGATCTGGATCAGGGACAGTGCCTGGTGGGTAGTTTAACTGGGGCGGTTGCCTCCTAAAGAGTAACGGAGGCGCCCAAAGGTTCCCTCAGCCTGGTTGGCAATCAGGTTTTGAGTGTAAGTGCACAAGGGAGCTTGACTGTGAGAGGGACATCTCGAGCAGGGACGAAAGTCGGGACTAGTGATCCGGCACCTCATTGTGGAATGGGTGTCGCTCAACGGATAAAAGGTACCCCGGGGATAACAGGCTGATCTTGCCCAAGAGTCCATATCGACGGCATGGTTTGGCACCTCGATGTCGGCTCGTCGCATCCTGGGGCTGGAGTAGGTCCCAAGGGTTGGGCTGTTCGCCCATTAAAGCGGCACGCGAGCTGGGTTTAGAACGTCGTGAGACAGTTCGGTCCCTATCCGCCGCGCGCGTAGGAGTCTTGAGGAAGGCTGTCCCTAGTACGAGAGGACCGGGACGGACGAACCTCTGGTGTGCCAGTTGTTCCACCAGGAGCACGGCTGGTTGGCTACGTTCGGAAGGGATAACCGCTGAAAGCATCTAAGCGGGAAGCCTGTTCCAAGATGAGGACTCCCACCCTTGAGTGGGGTAAGGCCCCCGGCAAGACCACCGGGTTGATAGGCCGGAAGTGGAAGCATCGTAAGGTGTTTGAGCTGACCGGTACTAATAGGCCGAGGACTTACTACAAAGGTGCTACGCGTCCACTGTGCGGTTCTGGAACAACAACCACACCCGTTTAGCCACGGGGTGCAGGTTGGATAATTCCATAGAGTTACGGCGGTCATAGCGAAGGGGAAACGCCCGGTCCCATCCCGAACCCGGAAGCTAAGCCCTTCAGCGCCGATGGTACTGCACCGGCCACGGTGTGGGAGAGTAGGACACCGCCGGACAAACATTCCCCAGGGGAGGTCACTTGCGATTTCAATTGCAAGTGACTTCTCCTGGGTTTTTTGCGTTCCCAAGAGAAAATGGAAGTCGCGATATGCTTTCCGATAAAGGCGCACGATGAATAGCCCGGACGACGGTCGCCACGGATTCCCGGACGAGAGGGCCGCGAGACCAGGTCGTGACGGCCGCCCGCCGACGCGCGTTCCGGCGAGGCGTCGGGTCGAACAGCTGGATCCAACGACCGCGGCACCCGACAAGACCCAGAACCGACCGTCCCTCCCACGGCGATCGGCCGCGTCGCGACGGCGACCGTCCCATCCACCTGGGCACCGCGTGACGGTCAACGGTCCGAAGCAGGCCGGCGGGAGGGTGGCCGGAGCGGCACGGACCGACCCCGCAACGACACGAATGCCCCGTACAGCACCCGGCCGCGCCCCGACAGCGACAGCCCCTACGGTGGCCGCCCGCGGCGCGATGACGGTCAACCGCACGGCTCCAAGCCGCGCGGTGACCGCGGCGCCGACGATCGGCCGCGTCGAGACGGCGCTCGTCCGACCGGCGACCGTGATCGGCCCGTCGAGCGACGACCGGCCGCGTCGAGATGCTGACCGTCCGGCGTACAACGACCGGCCGCGTCGGGATAGCGACCGTCCGGCGTACAACGACCGGCCGCGCCGGGACGAGCGACCGTCCGGCGTACAACGACCGGCCGCGCCGGGACGCGACCGTCCGGCGTACAACGACCGGCCGCGTCGGGACAGCGACCGTCCGGCGTACAACGACCGGCCGCGTCGGGACGGTGACCGTCCGGCGTACAACGACCGGCCGCGCCGGGAGGGTGAGCGTCCGGCGTACAACGACCGGCCGCGCCGGGACAGCGACCGTCCGGCGTACAACGACCGGCCGCGCCGGGATGCGACCGTCCGGCGTACAACGACCGGCCGCGCCGGAGATGACCGCCCGGCGACCGCGACCGGCCCGCGTACAACGACCGGCCGCGCCGGGAGAGTGAGCGCCCGGCCGACCGCGACCGGCCCGCCTACAACGACCGGCCGCGCCGGGACGGGGACCGTCCGGCCTACAACGACCGGCCGCGCCGGGACACCGACCGCCCGGCGTACAACGACCGGCCCCGCCGGGACAATGACCAACCCTGGGGTGCCAAGCCGCGCTCGGTGGAACGACCGCGAACCGCCGATGCGCCGCGATCCGATCGTGACCGCGCATATCAGGACCGCCACCGCACCAAGGACGACCGCGAGCCACGCCCGCCGCACCGGGAGCGACCGGACCGGCCATCCGCCGATCGTCCGCGGGCGATCGGCGACCGGGACAGCGCACCCCGTCGCAGTCGAGAGGATCGGCCCAACCGGCCCTCGGCGTTCAGTGGGGACCTGAGCGAAGGATTCCGTGATCCATCTCCAGGGGCCGCCACCGACGACAGCGATCGTCCGCAGTCAGAACCACGGGAACGCTGGTCGCCCCCGACCGCTGGCCGTCACGATGATGGTCGTCAGGAGAGTGGTCGTCAGGAGGGTGGACGCCAGGAATCTGGTGACCGGCGGTCCCGCCCACCGGCCCGACACGGCGGCGGTGGCCACCGCCCGGACAGCCGGGAGAGTCGGGACACCGCCTACGTCAAACGCGTGCCCGAACGAGGGTCGCGCCGCCGCGAGGAGGACATCGGCGAGACCTGGCCGGACCTGCCCGAATGGGCGACCGCCGACGCGCTGGACCTGGAGGTCCGCCGTGACCTGCGTGGTCTGAGCAAGGAGGGCGCCGATTGGGTGGCCGCGCACCTGGTGGCCGCCGGCACTCTCGCCGACGACGAACCCGAAGAGGCCTGGCGGCACGCCCGCGCCGCCCGGGCCCGGGGTGGCCGGATCGGTGTCGTGCGGGAAACCGTCGGTCTCGTCGCCTACCGCGCCGGTGAATGGGCCGAAGCCATCGGTGAGCTGCGCGCCGCGCGTCGGATGGGTGGTGGCCCAGGGCATCTCGCGGTGATGGCCGACTGCGAGCGAGCCCTCGGACATCCCGAACGGGCGATCGAGCTGTCCAGGTCCGCCGAGGCCGACGAACTCGACCCGGACGCCGCCGCCGAACTGAGCATCGTGGTGGCCGGTGCCCGGGCCGATCTCGGCCAGATCGATGCGGCCCTGGCTCATCTGGAACGGGTCGGCCTGGACAAGGCCGAGGAGCATCCG
Source organism: uncultured Actinomycetota bacterium (assembly GCA_963695045.1). Lineage (GTDB taxonomy): Bacteria > Actinomycetota > Actinomycetes > Mycobacteriales > Nakamurellaceae > Nakamurella. Next base: position 583,282 of record CAVOFW010000004.1, on the reverse strand, counting down.
CGGCTCGCCTACGCCTACGCGGACCTGCTGCTGCAGGCCGGTCGCCGGGCCGAGGCGCTGACCTGGTTCATTCGCTCGGCCAACTCCGACGCCGACGAGGAAACCGACGCCCTCGAACGCGTCGAGGCGCTGAGCCTGGAGAACGCCCAAGCGGGGGATTCCGACGCCGCAGAACCCGGCCTTGGCCGATGCCGACCGCTGGCCGATTCGGAGCTGGTCGATCGCCGGCGACCGCGTCGAGCGAGCCGACTCCGCAGCCGGTCGACCGACTCCGCCGAACCGGAACCCGAGACGATCCGACACGCTCGAACCCGAGTCGAACGACGACGCCGACGTCCCAGCCGAAGAGACCGCGGCGGCCCGGACGACTTCCTGGGCGACGACGATCTCGAGTTCAAGCCGCCGTCGCCGGCGTCGGCACCCGCCGATGACAGCGAGACCGCCGATCCGGCGCAGTCCGTCACCATCGACGACAATGACGTGCCGTCGTTGCTGTTCTCCGACGACCCACAGGTAGGAGATCGATGACCACCCTGGCCGAGAGCTACGACGCCCTGCTGCTCGACCTCGACGGCACCGTCTACCTCGGCGGGCAGCCGATCGACCACGTCGCGCCGGCGCTGGCCCGGGCCAAGCAGCAGGGTGCACGGTCGGTGTTCGTCACCAACAACGCCTCCCGACCGCCGGCCGAGGTCGCGGCGTCATTGTCCGGGATGGGCGTCCCGGCAGAACCGGACGATGTGCTGACCTCACCGCAGGCGGCGGCCGTCATGCTCTCCGATCGGCACCCGGCCGGGACCAAGGTGCTCGTCGTCGGCGCTCCCTGGCTGGTCGAATCGGTGACCAACGTCGGCCTGGTGCCGGTCCGGCTGGCCACCGACGAACCGGCGGCCGTCGTCCAGGGGCATTCGCCGGACACCGGCTGGCGTGAACTGGCCGAGGCCTGCATCGCGCTCCGCGCCGGCGCCGACTGGGTGGCCTGCAACGTCGACAGCACCCTGCCGACCGACCGCGGTCTGTTGCCCGGCAACGGCGCCATGGTGGCCGCGCTGGTCGCCGCGACCGGGTTGCACCCCCGGGTGGCCGGCAAACCGGAGCGACCGATGCTCGATGCCGCCGTCCGGCTCGTCAACTCCCAGCGGCCGCTGGTGGTCGGCGACCGGCTGGACACCGACATCGCCTGTGCGGTCGCCGCCGGGTCGCCGAGCCTGCTGGTCTTCACCGGCGTCTCCACCGCCGCCGATCTGCTGACCGCGGTCCCCGCACAGCGACCGACCTACCTGGCGTTCGACCTCCGCGGACTGGTCGAGGAGGATCACGCCGTCAAGATTCCGGCGGCCACCTCAACGTCCAGCAGCCTCGAATGGTCGGTGACCCCGAACAGCGATTCACTGATCCTGGCCTCCAGTCAGGGCTCGAGTGGCAGCGGTCGGTCGGTCTCGGACGCGAGCGCACTGCGGGCCCTGGCCATGCTCACCGCACGGGCCTGGGTCTCCGGGGTGACCACCGTGCATGCGCAGGACCCGTCCGCCGCGGCTGCCCTGGATCGCCTGCGGGCTGGCCGCCGATACACCCTGAATCGATCTGCCACCCGGCGGGCTCCCGTACCCGGACATCGACCTGCACTACCGTTGGGCCCGATCGTCGTTGGCGCAAACTCCCTTTCGAGGGCCGAGCAGGCGGCGAAGTCGGCGTGGTGCGAGGGAGGACGACATGAGCGAACCAGCGAACGGCCCCGATGGGTGTGCCCGGCGCGGGCCGGCCGGCCGAGACCGACCGGCTGCTGCAACGGCGTCGAGGACGACCTGGACACGCTCGACCAGCTGGTCACCGCGGATCAGGTCCCGGTCTACGACCGCATGCACTCCACCCTCGCCGAGGCCCTGGCCCGGACCGCGGACACCGGAGCGCCACCCGTAGCCCGGGGAGCCAGGTGCGTAGGAGCCGGCTGGACGCCGAACTGGTGCGCCGGGGGCTGGCCCGCTCCCGCGAGCAGGCCGCCGAGCTGATCGCCGCCGGCCGGGTGTCCATCTCGGGTCAGGTCGCCACCAAGTCCGCGACCGCGGTCGACCCCGGCGCACCGCTGCTGGTGCGCGACGACGTCACCGACGAGAACTGGGCCTCCCGCGGCGCGCACAAGCTGATCGGCGCGCTCGACGCGTTCTCCGACGTCGTGGTCGCCGACCGCCGCTGCCTGGACGCCGGCGCGTCGACGGGCGGGTTCACCGACGTCCTGCTCCGCCGCGGCGCCCGGGAGGTGGTCGCGGTCGACGTCGGCTACGGGCAACTGGTCTGGCGACTGCAGACCGACGAACGGGTTCGGCTGTACGACCGGACGAACGTCCGCACGCTGACCCCCGAGATGATCGGCGGGCCGGCGGAGTTGATCGTCGCGGACCTGTCGTTCATCTCGTTGAAGCTGGTGCTCCCGGCGCTGATCGGCTGCGCGGCAGCCGGGTGCCGACCTGCTGCCGATGGTCAAACCGCAGTTCGAGGTCGGTCGGGAGCGGCTCGGCGCCGGCGGTGTGGTGCGGGATCTTGGGCATCGCGCGGATGCGGTGGCCGACGTGGTTCGGGCGGCTGTTCTACTGGGGTGGGGTCTGGCGGGTGTCGTCGCCTCCCCGCTACCCGGACCGAGCGGCAATGTGGAGTTCTTCGTGCACCTGCGGCAAGACGCACCGACCGACGAAGCTGCCGTGGGCAACGCGCGCCAGTTGATCGCCGACGCGGTCGAGAAGGCCGCGCATCATGACCGAGCGCCGCATGCTGCTGGTCGCTCACACCGGCCGGACGGACATCGCGGTCACCGCCGGTGCGGCGGCAGCCAAGCTGAAGGCCGCCGGGATCGAGCTGCTCGCGCTGGCCGGGGAGAGCGGGGAACTCGACCTGGCCGTGTTCGACCCGGCCGACACCGCCGCCGGTCCGATCGAGATCGTGCTCGCCATCGGCGGTGACGGCACCCTGCTGCGGGCCGCGGAACACGCCCGCCCGCTCAGTGCTCCCGTCCTGGGCATCAACCTCGGCCGGGTCGGCTTCCTCACCGAGGTCGACCTGGACCAGATGGACGAGGCGCTGGATGCGGTGATCGACCTGCGGTACCGGGTGTCCTCCCGGATGACGGTCGAGGTCACCGTCGAGCACGACGGCGTGCTCGTCGCCGCCGGCTGGGCGCTCAACGAGATCAGCGTCGAAAAAGGCACCAGGGAAAGGATTCTCGACGTCGTCGTGGAGGTGGACGGGCACGGCGTGTCCGCCTACGGCTGCGACGGCGTGCTCTGCGCGACCCCGACCGGCTCGACCGCGTACACGTTCTCCGCCGGCGGGCCGGTGCTCTGGCCGGGGGTGGACGCGCTGCTGGTCATGCCGTCGAACGCGCACGCGCTGTTCGCCAGGGCGCTGGTGGTGTCGCCGGAATCCTCCGTCACCGTGCACATCGACCCGGCCGGCCCGAGCGCCGTGCTGGCCTGTGACGGCCGGCGGATCCACGAGATCCCGCCCGGGTCACGCATCCACGTGTGCAAGGGCGCGAAGCCGGTCACCCTGGTCCGGCTCAACGATCAGACGTTCACCGACCGGCTGGTACGCAAGTTCAAGCTGCCGGTGCACGGCTGGCGGGATCAGCGGCATTAGCGGTCCTGGAGCTGGGTTCGTGTCGCCGCAGCAACAGGAAGCCAACGGTGCCCACCAGCAGGCTGAGCACCGCCGCGAGAATCATGACGGTGGCAAAACCCATGCCGTAGGAGGTGCTGGCGTCGGCCAGCGCCTGCTTCCCCAGCGACGTGCTCGGCTGGGTACCGGCCGACGCGAATGCCGTCACCGCGTCCAGTCCCTGCCCGGCCTGGGTCGGCGGCACGCCGGCGTCGTTCAGGTTGTCGAGCACACCGCCGACGGTGATCCGGTCGACGACGACCGTCGACACCGCCAGCCCCGCCGCGTAGAAGAACTGCCCGATGGTGGTGCGTGACGACGTCACCGGCCCGAAGTACTTCGCCGGTGCCTGCGACATGATCAGGCCCCCGTAGGGCAGCGAGGTGATGATCAGACCGGCGCCGAGCAGGATGCAGCCAGGTAGGAACCCGGCCAGCGAGGTCGAGTCGTGCAGGGCCGCCAACAGCAGGAATCCGATCGTGGCGCAGACCGAACCGACCAGCACTGCCACGCCGTTGGACATCCCCCTGGCCATCAGCCGGCCGAAGACCAGGGCCGCGACAATGCCGGAGACCAGGAACGGCAGCTGCCACATCGACACCTCTAGCGTCGTCAGGCCGTTGATGAACTGCCACAGGTTGGTGAGCTGCAGGAAGCCGACCGCCGTGCCGAAGTTGTAGACGAAGCCGGCGCAGATGGCGGCGATGAAGATCGGGCTCCTGAACAGGGCCACCGGGAAGAACCGGTTCGGGCTGATGCTCTCCCGCCGGAAGAACAACGCCAGCAGCAGCAACCCGCCGAGCAACGGTCCCAGCGTGAGCACGTCGGTGAGGCCCGACGCGGTGTGGCTCAACCCGTACAGCACGCCAATCACGCCCAGCGCCAGCAGCGCCTGCCCCGGGATGTCCGCGGGGCCACCCGGCACCGGCGGCTGATCCGGCAACACCACCCACACGGCGATGATGCACAGGGCGGCGCCCGCCGGGATGACGACAAACGCCAGCCGCCAGTCGATCGAGGACAACGAACCACCCAGGAACGTCAGCCCCAGCGTGACCGTGCCGCAGACGGCGCCGAAAATCCCGATGGCACCGGCGATCCCACCGGGCGGTGTGACCACCCGGATAAAGGCGAACGACGCGCCGAACACGGCACCGAGCCCGACACCGGCCAGCACCCGTCCCAGCAGGAAGACCACCGGGACCGGGGCCAGGCCGGCCACCACATCGCCGAGGGCGGCAAGCGCCAGGGCGGCCATCAACACCCGACGACGGCCGAGCCGGTCGGCCAGCAGGCCGGTGGAGATCACCGACGCCGACAGGGCGAGCGTGGAGATGCTGGCCGCGAGCGCCAGCAGCCCGCCGGCCATGTCCAGGCCGCGGCTCACCCCGACCAGCGCGGTGCTGGCGATGTTGGGGTCCGCGCCCTGGATGGCGGCCATCGCGCCGAGCAGCGGGATGGCCCAGCGTGAAGCGGCCTTGGGGCGGGGCGGTTCGCCGGCGATCGGCCGGGCCGGCTCGGTCAGTGACATTGGTGAGCCGGCCTGGCGAGGTGTGCGTGGGCGGCCGGGTCGATGGCCTTGACCTCGGCCAGGAAGGCGTCCAGGTCGATCCGGCGGCCGCCTCGCCAGGTGCCCTTGACCGTGACCTGGTCGCAGAACCGGGCCGGTTCGGCGCGGTAGGGATCCATCGAGAGTTCGACGAAGTCGGCGAGATGGCCGACGGCGATCGAGCCGATCTCGTGCTCCCGGTGCACGGTTCGGGCCGCGTCGACGGTCTGCGCGGCCAGCGCGGCGTCCAGGCTGATCACCTGGTTCTTGCCGTGCAGCTTGCCGGACGGCGTTGTTCTGGTGATCGCCGCCTGGATGTTCAGCAGCGGAGTCGGCGGGCTCACCGACCCGTCGTTGTGGAACGACACGCACACACCGGCGTCGACGGCGTCGCCGAACCGCATCCACTCCGAGCCGATCTCGGTGGGGAACAGCTCGCCGTCGAGCAGGTCACCCCAGTAGATGAACTGGAACGGGCCCAAGCGAGGCGAACACCCCGAGCGAGGCCACCCGCGGGAACTGGTCGGCCCGGGCGCCGCCCAGGTGCTCGACCCGCCACCGGTGGTCGGTGCCGGTCAGGCCGTGCACGTTCAGGGCTCGTTGATACGCATCGAGCACCACGTCGAGCCCGACGTCGCCGTTGACGTGGAACGCCATCTGCCAGCCCGCCGGCACGAACCGGTCGAGCGAGGCGTCGAGTTGGGTCCGCGAGTAGTTCATCGCCGATTCGCCCGACGGCCCGAGCGGGATCCCGGCGCCCCGGACGGTCGCCGAATCCAGGTACGGATAGGACAGTGCCGCCGTGCCGACCCACGGCGATCCGTCGGCCCACAGCTTGATGCCTTGCTTGCGGATCATGGTGTCGGGCAGCGGGCAGGACAGCGGCTCGTTCGGCGTCGGCCTCGATCGACATGTGGTACAGCGAGATCCGCAGCGGGCAGTCCGGGACCGACGCCAGCGCCTCGTAGCCGACGAGATAGGGCGTGCTGTAGGTCATGTCGGTGGTGGCGGTGATGCCGCCCCTGGCCATCAACGCGTACCACTGGGCCGCGGAGAACAGCGGATGGCCGATCGCGGAGGCCATCAACGGCGCCGCGACGGCCATCAGCGCCGCGGTCTCGTAGGCCCGGCCGTTGGAGGTGCCGTCCGCGTTGCGGCCGAAACTGGCGCCCTCCGGGTCCGGTGGCGCCCCATCCTGCCAACCCAGGAACGCGATCGCGGCGCTGTTGAAATAGACCTCGTGGCCGGAATTGTCGAAGACGGCGACCGGCCGGTCCGGGAAAAATGCGTCCAGCACGGTGTTGTCCGGCTCCGCGACCTGCTGCAGCATCCGGTCCAACCCGTTGAACACCAGGGTTGCCCCGGCCGGCTGTTCGGCCTGCAGCTTGCGGAACAGCGCTGCCACGTCGTCCCACTCGGGATATCCGACGTAGGGCGCGATCCAGTACGCCGGCGCCTGGGTCACCACGCCGGACAGGAACGGGTGGCTGTGCGCCTCGATGAACCCCGGCATCAGCACGGTGTCGCCGAGATCGAGTTCGGTGGCCCCCGGCGCCGCCGCCCGACACTGCGCCACGGAACCGACCGCCGCGATCGTGCCGGCGCCGCTGTCCAGCAGCGACCGCCGTGGCCCGCGGCGTTGCCGGGTCCATCGTGATGATCGTGGACGCGGTGATGATCAGATCGCCAGCCATGTCGTTCCCCCCATGTCGCAGGGCCGGGCAGCATCCCCGAATGCCCTCCGTGCTGTAACTGTAGGTAACAAAGCTATCACAGAGAGCGATATAGCGTTGGTCCGCACGGGGTCTTCGCGGATGCCTCGGTCGGGGTCTGCGAGGCGTCCCGGAGCTGTCGCCGCCGGCCGCTACCGTGAGGCACGTGCTGCACGAACTTGCGGATCAGCGACCTCGGCGTCATCGACGACGCCGTGCTGGAGCCGCATGCCGGTTTCACCGTCGTCACCGGCGAGACCGGCGCCGGCAAGACCATGATCGTCACCGCGCTGGGGTTGATCAGCGGCGGCCGCGGCGATGCGGCCCGGGTCCGCGCCGGGTACCGAGCGCGCCGTGGTCGAGGTGCGGCTGGCGGTCGAACCGGACAGTTCGCCGGCAACCACCGTCACCGCCGCCGGCGGGCGATTCGACGAGGACGGCACCGTCATCGCCGTTCGGTCCGTCGGCGCCGATGGCCGGTCCCGCGCACACGTCGGTGGCCGATCCGTCCCGCTGGCCACGCTGTCGGAACTCACCGACCCGTTGATCGCCGTGCACGGTCAGTCCGAGGCGATCTCGCTGCTCCGGCCCGCCCAGCAACGATCGGTGCTGGACCGGTTCGCCGGTCTCGACCGATCAACTCCGCGACTACCGGCGGCTGCGCACCCAGTGGCAGCAGCTGGCCGCCGATCTGGCCGATCGGCGGGCCAGAGCCCGTGAGCGGGCGCAGCGAGAACAGCTGCTCAGACTGGGGTTATCAGAGATCGCTGCGGTCAACCCGACGCCGCAGCGAGGACGTCGAACTGATCGCCGAGGTCCGCCGGCTGGAGAACGTCGACGGCCTGCGGTCCGCCGCCGCGGTGGCCCTGACCGCACTGACCGGATCCGAGGAGCTCGCCGACACTCCGACCGCCGTCGGCCTGGTGCAGGCGGCGCGGCACGACCTCGACGGATCCGCCGACCCGGCGCTGGCCCAGCTCGCCGGCCAGCTCCAGCAGGCATCGCTGACCATCGCCGACGTGGCCGCCGAGCTCTCCGCGTTCCTGTCCGATCTCGATGCCGACCCGGCTCGGCTGCAGGAGGTGCTGGCCCGGCAGGCCGCGCTCCGCGGGCTGACCCGTCGGTACGGCGAGGACGTTGACGCGGTGCTGGCCTGGGCGCGGGAGGCGACCGCCGAGCTGGCGGACCTCGATTCCTCCGAGCACCGGCTCGCCGAACTGCAGACCAGGCTGGACGCGTTGCGGGCCGAGCGTGGCGACCGCGGCGCAGCGGCTGTCGGACAAGCGTGCCAAGGCTGCCGTCCCGGCTGGGCGCCCTGGTCAGCAAGGAGCTCGATCAATTGGCGATGGCGCGGGCCGTCGTCCGGGTTCGGGTGGCGCAGCGGGACGCGAAGCCGGCCGATCCGGACGCCGTGCCGATGCACGGGAGCTGGGTGAGCGCGGGCCCGGACGGTGTCGATCAGGTCGAGATCGTGATGGTGGCGCACCCCGGCGCGCCGGAACTGCCGATCGCCAAGGGGGCCTCCGGCGGCGAGCTGTCCCGGGTGATGCTGGCCCTCGAGGTGGTGCTGGCCGACGCGGACCCGGTGGCCACCATGGTGTTCGACGAGGTCGACGCCGGCGTCGGCGGTCGCGCCGCCAGCGAGATCGGCTCCCGGCTGGCCGCGCTGGCCCGCAGCCATCAGGTCATCGTCGTGACCCATCTTGCGCAGGTGGCGGCCTACGCCGACCGGCACTACGTGGTGGACGCCTCGACCAGCGGTCGGGTCGGTACCTCGGACGTGCGGGTGGTCGCCGGGCGCGACCGGGAGGCCGAACTGGCCCGGATGCTCGGCGGTACCGACGGCGCGACGGCCCGGGCGCATGCCAGGGATCTGCTGGACACCGCGGTCGGGCCGGCGCGGCCGGGCCGGTCGAAGCAGCGGGCCGCCGCGAGCTGAGCGGCTTTTCCAACGGACGGCCTGCTCACGCACGGTCAGCGCAGGAATGCGCGACACGGGGCGGCGCTTAACGCCCTAATACATCCTCAACTGTCACGATCGGTGCATGAAGCTTCTGTCACGTCAGTCACGCGCGTTGCCAGGTGTCACAGGAGTCGCACGTGTCTCGCGGCGCAGTGACGCTCTGTTGGGTCGGGTCGGGCACAAGGACATCGTCGTCATCGACCACGTCGACATCGACCGGGCGACCGCCGACGCGCTGGTCAAGGCGGGCGTCACCGCGGTGGTGAACGCGTCGCCGTCGATCTCCGGCCGGTACCCGAACCTGGGCCCGGAGATCCTGGTCGCGTCCGACGTCATCCTGATCGACGGCGTCGGCGAGAAGATCTTCTCCAAGCTGAAGGACGGCGCCAAGATCCGCGTCGACGGTAACTCGGTCTACGCCGGCGAGGACGTCATCGCGCAGGGCACCGAGCAGACCCCGGAGTCCGTCGCCGATCTGCTGATCGAGGCGAAGACCGGGATGTCCGCGCAGCTGGAGGCGTTCGCGGCCAACGCCATCGAGTACATGAAGCGGGAGCGGACGCTGCTGCTCGACGGCGTCGGGATCCCGGAGATCAGCACCGACCTGGCCGATCGGCAGGTGCTGCTGGTCGCGCAATCGGCGGACACCAAGGCCCAGCTCAAGTCGCTGAAGCAAGTACATCTCGGACTTCCACCCGGTGCTGGTCGGCGTCGACGGCGGCGCCGATGCGCTGCGCGCCGCCGGGTACAAGCCCGCGTTGATCATCGGCAATCCCGAGTCGATCGATTCGGAGACGCTGCGCTGCGGCGCCGAGGTGATCATTCCCGCGCACACCGACGGCCACGCGCCCGGTCTGGAACGGCTGCAGGACCTCGGCGTCGGTGCCGTCACCTTCCCGGCGAGCGGCAGCACCGAAGACCTGGCGCTGCTGCTGGCCGACGGCCGGGACGCCTCGATGATCGTCACGGTCGGGATGCGCACCACCCTGATCGACCTGCTCGACCGCGGGCGTGGTTCGACGGCGTCGACCTTCCTGGTCCGGATGCGGGTGGCGAACAAGGTGGTCGACGCGCCCGGCGGTGGCCGCGCTGTACCGGTCCCGGATCTCCTGGTGGGTGGTCACGCTGCTGATCCTGGCGGCGGCGCTGGCGATGGTGGTCGCGCTGATGGTCTCCGACGTGGGCGGCGTCTACGCCGACCTGCTGCGGCAGTGGTGGAACGAGCTGGTCGACTGGGTCAAGGGGCTTTTCGGATGATCTCCATGCGCTATCACATCGTCTCGCTGGCGGCGGTCTTCCTGGCGCTCGCGCTGGGCATCGTGCTGGGCGCCACCAAGATCTCCGGCCCGCTGATGACCAGCCTGCAGTCCGACAAGGAAACGCTGAGCAGCGAGCACGACCAGCTGACCACCGACAACCAGAACCTGACCGGGCGGGTGTCGGCGGACGAGAAGACCGCCGGATCCGTTGCCGCGCTGACGGTTCGCGGGACCCTGCCGAACACCAACGTCGTGCTGATCACCACCGCAGGCCGCTGACCCCGCCGACCGGGACGCCGTGCTGTCGCTGCTCAGCCGGGCCGGCGCGACGGTCACCGCGCAGATCCAGGTCACCAACGACTTCAGCGATCCGGCCCGGGCCGACGAGCTGCGCTCGGTGGCCACCACCACCCTGCCGACCGGCGTCACGCTGCCCGAGGTGCCGCAGGCCGGCGCCATCGCCGGCGGCCTGCTCAGTTCCGTGCTGATCGCCCCGGCCGGCGGCGCGGCTCCGGCCAGCGCCGAGCAGTCGGCCGCCGTGCTGGCCGCGCTGACCAGCGCCGGCTTCATCACGGTGACCGGCACCCCGGCGGCCGGGCAGTCGGTCGTCATCCTGACCGGGCCGCAGGTCACCGGAGGCGGGTCGGAGGCCGACCGGGCCGCCGCCGTCGCCTACCTGGCGAACCAGCTCTCGCAGACGGCCACCGGGGTGGTGGTCGCCGGCCGAACCGGTTCCGAAGGGGAGACCGGCACGGTGGGCGTCATCCGCGGGGACACGGCGCTGAGCGCGAACGTCACCACCGTCGACAACGTGGACACCGCGACCGGCCGGCTCGCCGCGGTGCTCGGCCTGGTCGAGCAGAACGGCGGCGGTGTCGGCCGGTACGGCTTCGCCGACAACGCGCAGGCGCAGGTCCCGACGCTGGCGGTGGGTTGACCCGGCCGACTTGTGCCGCTGCGGCGGGCGCGCGCTGGCGGGTCGGCGCGCACCCGCCGGTGGCGTGTGATGTTAGGGTGAAATCCCGTGGGGTGGTCGTCGGCAGGTCGTAGAAATCGACCCGAACTGGTGGCGATCGCAGAGCCCGTCAGCCTTTCTCAGTGACGGACCACAGTCGGACATTCCGACGATGGACACGGGAGCCGCTTTGGCGCAATCGCCGCGCATCACCAAGCACATCTTCGTCACCGGCGGCGTCGCCTCGTCCCTGGGCAAGGGACTGACCGCCTCCAGCCTCGGTCGGCTGCTCACCTCGCGCGGCCTGCGGGTCACCATGCAGAAGCTGGACCCCTACATCAACGTCGACCCCGGCACGATGAACCCGTTCCAGCACGGCGAGGTCTTCGTCACCGAGGACGGCGCGGAGACCGACCTGGACATCGGGCACTACGAGCGGTTCCTGGACCGGAACCTGTCCGCCGAGGCGAACGTCACCACCGGCAAGGTGTACTCCCGGGTGATCGCCCGGGAGCGGCGCGGGGAGTACCTCGGCGACACCGTCCAGGTGATCCCGCACATCACCAACGAGATCAAGGACCGGATCCGGGCGATGGCCGAGCCCGATGCGGACGGACGTTCACCGGACGTGGTGATCACCGAGATCGGCGGCACGGTCGGCGACATCGAGTCGCTGCCGTTCCTGGAGGCCGCCCGGCAGGTCCGGCACGACGTCGGCCGCGACCACGTCTTCTTCCTGCACGTCTCGCTGGTGCCCTATCTCGCCCCGTCCGGCGAGCTGAAGACCAAGCCGACCCAGCATTCGGTGGCGGCGCTGCGCAACATCGGCATCCAGCCGGACGCGCTGATCTGCCGGTCCGACCGGGAGATCCCGGAACCCCTCAAGCGCAAGATCTCGCTGATGTGCGACGTCGACGCCGAGGCGGTGATCTCCACCCCGGACGCGCCGTCGATCTACGACATCCCGCGGGTGCTGCACCGGGAGGGCCTGGACGCCTACGTGGTGCGCCGGCTGAACCTGAGCTTCCACGACGTCGACTGGACGATGTGGGGCGAGCTGCTGGAGCGGGTGCACCACCCGGCGGAGACCGTGCGGATCGCCGTGGTCGGCAAGTACATCGACCTGCCGGACGCCTACCTCTCGGTCACCGAGGCGCTGCGGGCCGGCGGGTTCGGCAACAACACCAGGGTGGAGATCGTCTGGGTGGCCTCCGACGACTGCATCAGCTACGCCGGCGCCACCGCCGCGCTGGCCGACGTGCAGGGCGTGCTGATCCCCGGTGGGTTCGGGGTGCGCGGCATCGAGGGCAAGATCGGCGCGATCAACTTCGCCCGGATCAACAAGATCCCGGTGCTGGGGCTGTGCCTCGGGCTGCAGTGCATCGTGATCGAGGCGGCCCGGAACCTGGCCGGCCTGGGCGGGGCGAACTCCGCCGAGTTCGACGCCAACGCCGCCGACCCGGTGATCGCGACCATGGCCGACCAGCACGAGGTGGTCGCCGGGGCCAAGGACATGGGCGGCACGATGCGCCTCGGTGCCTACCCGGCGCGGCTGGCCGAGGGCTCGCTGGTCGCCGAGATCTACGGCAGCACCAGCGTTTCCGAGCGGCACCGGCACCGCTACGAGGTCAACAACGCCTACCGGCCGGCGCTGGAGCAGGCCGGGTCTGCACCTGTCCGGCACGTCGCCGGATTCGTCGCTGGTGGAGTTCGTCGAACTGGACCGCGACCTGCACCCGTTCCTGGTCGCCACCCAGGCGCACCCGGAGTTCAAGTCGCGGCCGACCCGGCCGCACCCGCTGTTCGCGGCGTTCGTCCGGGCGGCGCTGGACTACCTGGAGTCCGAGCGGCTGCCGATCGCCGACGACCCGCCCGACGGGTCGGAGCGTCCTTTTGAGGAGCTGGTGGCCGGCGCGGTCGCCCGGTGAACGCAGCGTCCGAATCGCCGACCGTCCCGACACCCGAAGACCAAGCGCCAGAAGTGTTCTCGGTGGTGTCGAGCGAGCGGGTCTTCGACGGCAGTGGTCGCCTCGCTGCGGATCGACGAGGTCGTGATGCCCGGCGGCGGGACCGCCAAGCGGGAGGTCGTCGAGCACGGCGGCGCGGTGGCCATCGTCGCGCTGGACACGGCCGGCCCGATCGACCAGGCCGCCGGTTTCGAGGTGGTCGACAGCGAGGAGTCTGCCGACATGGTCATCCTGATCGAGCAGTACCGGCACCCGCTGGGCCGCCGGCTGTGGGAACTGCCGGCCGGACTGATGGACGTCGAGGGCGAGCCGGCGCAGCTGGCCGCGGCCCGGGAACTGACGGAGGAGACCGGTTACGCGGCCGAGCACTGGTCGGTGCTGCTGGACGTCGCCACCTCGCCGGGATTCACCGAGGAAACCGTGCGGATCTTCCTGGCGACCGGGCTGACCGAGGTCGGGCGGCCGGACAGCGAGCACGAGGAGGCGGACCTGCGGGTGGTGCGGGTGCCGCTGACGGTCGCCGTCGAGTCGGTGCTGGCCGGCCGGATCGTCAATGTGATGGCGGTGGCCGGCATCCTGGCGGCCGATGCGGTGCTGCGCGGCCGGGCCGTCGTCGTCGATCGGTCCGACGATTCCCAGTTCGACCAGCAACGCCCGTGGACGGTGTACACCGGGCCGGGCGCGCCCGCGGCGCCGGCCCTGGACGGATCCGCCCCGCGGTGACGTCGCCGGCGCAGGTCGACGCGGCTCTGGACGAGGTCGCGCCGTCGGCCGAGCTCACCGCGGCGCTGCGCGGCTACCTCGACCACCTGGCCGTCGAGCGCGGCGTCGCCCGCAACACGCTGCTGTCCTACCGCCGAGACCTGCAGCGGTACCTGCTGTTCCTGGCGTCATCCGGCCGCCGGGCGGTCGACGAGATCACCGCCGCCGACGTCTCGGACTACCTGGCGACGCTCCGCACCGGATCCGACGGGCACCCCGCGCTGGCCGCGTCGTCGGCGGCCAGGGCCGTGGTCGCGGCCCGGGGCTGGCACCGGTTCCTGCTGGCCGAGGGTGCGGTCGGCGCCGATCCCTCCCGCGACGTCCGGCCGCCCGCGCCCGCCAGACGGCTGCCGAAGGCGCTCCCGGTGGACACCGTCACCGCGCTGCTCGACGCGGCGTCCGGCACCGACCCGAGGGGCCTGCGCGACCGGGCGCTGCTGGAACTGCTGTACGCGACCGGCGCCCGGATCAGCGAGGCGGTCGGCCTGGATGTCGACGACGTCGACGATCTCGGCCGCACCGTCGACGCACCCGGCGGCGAGCAGGTGGTGTCGGTGGTGCGGTTGCGCGGCAAGGGATCCAAGGAGCGGTTGGTGCCGGTCGGGTCCTACGCGGTCCGCGCCGTGCAGGCCTACCTGGTCCGCGGCCGGCCGAGCCTGGCCGCCGCCGGCGGGAGCGGCCGATCCAGCGGGGGAGCGCTGTTCCTGAACAACCGCGGCGGCCGGCTGTCCCGGCAGAGCGCCTGGCAGGTGCTGCAGGACACCGCGGAGCGGGCCGGCATCAGGGTGGGGGACGACGTCTCCGGCGGCATCTCGCCGCACACCCTGCGGCATTCGTTCGCCACCCACCTGCTCGAGGGCGGCGCCGACGTCCGGTCGGTGCAGGAGCTGCTGGGGCACGCCTCGGTGACCACCACGCAGATCTACACGCTGGTCACCGTCGATTCGCTGCGCGAGGTCTACGCGACCTCGCATCCGCGGGCGCGGTAGGGCCGGGTATCACAGCCGGCCGACCCGACTCCTGGCACCCGTCGCCCGCCGGCTGACCATGCCAGAGACCGGAGGTTCGTTCGGTGCCCGCACCCTGTACGTCCAGCCCAGCCAGCATTGCCGCGCCGCGCCGGCTGACCTCCGACATGGTGCTGGTGCACAAGGTCTTCCGCCGCGAGTTCGGCATGCTGCCGACGCTGATCGCGGGGGTCGAGCCCGGCGACACGACCCGCGCGGCGGTGCTCGCGGGGCACGTCCGCGAGCTCATCACGGCGCTGCGGCAGCATCACAACGCCGAGCAGGACCTGCTCTGGCGCCGGCTTCGGGACCGCGATGCGCTCGACGAGCCGGTCCAACGACGCCTGGGTGATTGGCACCGGGAACATTTCGCCCTGTTGTCCGAGCTGGACGGGCTGCTGCCGCTGTGGGAAGGCTGCGCCGCCGCGGGACCTGCGGGACGTGCTGGTGGACATCGCCGGTGAGCTGTCCGAGCAGGTGGCCGGCCATCTCGATGCCTTCGAGCGGCTCGTGCTGCCGGCGGTCGATCAGCACTTCACGTCGGGGGAATGGCTGGCCCTCGGCCTGCGCGTCGCCGGCTGGATCCCGCTGCACCGGATGGCCTGGATGCTCGGCGCGATGCTGGAGGACGCCACCGACGCCGAACGCAAGCAGCTGCTGGCCAAGGTGCCGGGTCCGGCGCGGTTGCTGTACCGGATGGTCGGCCGGGACCAGTACGCCCGGGAGATGTCGGCAGTGCGCGGCTGGCTGGTTGACCCGGTGCAACTCTGAACTGACCCGTCACGCAGGTGCGGCCCCGGGGGGCGGCGCGGCGGGGGGCGGCGCGGCGGGGGGTGCCGCCGCGGGTAGTTCCGTGGTCTTCTTCTTGCCGAACCGCTTGGGCCGGTTGGGGTCCTTGACCTTGAACACCGGTTCGTCGCCGAAGAAGAGCTGCAGCCACCTGGCGTCGGGGTCGACGTCCAACAGCAGCGCCTTGAACAGCAGGCTGGCCGGGATGGCCAGGATCGCCCCGATCGGGCCGAGCAGATAGGCCCAGACGATCAGTGACAGGAAGCTCACCGTGGTCGTCAGGCCGACCGCGTCACCGACGAACTTGGGCTGCAGGACCGACTGGATGATGAAGTTGAGCACGCAGTACACGACGATGACGGTGATCATCAGGGTCGGCCCGCCCACCAGCAGGCCGAGCAACGCGGGCGGAACCAGACCGATCAGGAAACCGATGTTGGGCACGTAATTCGTGACGAACGCGAGCAATGCCCAGAGCCCGGCGGCCGGGATACCCAGGATGACCAGCGCGGCTCCGTCCAGGATCGCGACGATGCCGCCGAAGATGGTCGCCACCGCGAAATACTTGCGGGTGCCAAGGGCGAAGCTGCCCAGCGCCGTCAACACCGGCTCCCGGCCCGGCCGCCTGCTCACCATTCGATCACCGAAGACCGACCCGTCCACGCCCATGAAGATGACCAGGACGATCAGGAAGAACACCGAGCTGAAGATCCCCTTGATGCTGTCGAGCAGCGCCCCGGCCGCCGACAGGATCGAGCTCTTGTCGATGCCGCTGACCGCCTTCTGGATATCGGCCTGGGTCACCCCCATGCCGGAGAGCCAGGACTTGAGGCCGTCCAGCTGGGACTGGAGTTGATCGGCGTACTGCGGCAGCAGCGCCGCCAACTGTGCGATGCCGATGATGGCGGCCGCGAACAGCCCGATCACGATGGCGTAGATGCCGAGAATGACGGCCAGCGTGGCCAGCCATTTCGGTGCGCCCTTGCGGATCAGACCCGAACGGATCGGATCAACGGTGACGACCAGCACCACGGCCATGAACACCGGGCCGAGGATGTTCGGGATCGAATGGATGCCTGCCGCCACGACGACGGTGGCGGCCAACCCGAGAATGATGATCAGCCCGCGCGGCAGGCCGTAGCCGTCACGCGGGTGCGGTGATAGCTGCGCCACCTCGGTGATGTACTCCGGATCGGCGCCATCCGATGGGGGTGGTGTCTCCGTCATGAGCCTTGTCCGTTTCTTCAGGTCGCGCCGCGCTCGGGAAGTGGCTCGGAAACGCCAGCCTCTTGTCAGCGCTGCGCCGATCATTGATGTCAGGTCCGTCGTATCGCCGCAGCCGGAGGCTGATTGGACACTCTCAATGACCACGGTGCAGTGACATCATCCTGGACGGGTGAAGCGCGCAGCAGCGCCACGCCGGGACCATGAGTCACACCGGTATCACGATCACCACGGTCACGGTCACGGTCCCGGCACCACATTCACGGCTGCACATTCACCACACGGAGGTTCGAGTCATGTCGGACAAGCTCGAACCGGAATTCTCCGAACCGCAGGCGCCGACGACGCCGATCGTGCTGGATGACTCGCCCGGCGGGCCGGCCACCGTGGCCGAGCCGGCCGTTCCGCCTGCCGAGCCGTCCGGGGCGCTCAAAGTCTGCGGACGATCGATCGAGGGCCGCAGGCCAAGCCGTGGCGGGTGCTGTCGATCGTGCTGCTCGTGCTGGGCTGCGTGCTGGCGCCGATCGGCGTCACGGCCGGCTGGGCGAAGAACCTGGTGACGAATCAGGACGCCTACCTGGAGGCCGTGTCGCCGTTGATCACCGACCCGGTGATCATCAGCGCCGCCGAGACCAGGATGGTCGACGCGATCGACGATGCGATCACCAACCTGCAGATCGCCGACAAGATCGGCGACGAACTGCAGAAGCTTGGCCTGCCGCCGAAGCTTGCGACGCTGGCCACCGGATACCTGGCGACGTTCCGCGCCGACATCACAACGGCCATCACCAAGATGGTCGACGAGCTGTTCCACAGTCCCAAGCTCGCGACCTTGTGGGACAACGCGAATGCCAAGGCGCACAGCGACTTCGTTCAGATCATGCAGGGTACGAGCCCGGGCAAGCTGCACACCGTGAACGTCGACCTGAGCTCGGCGGTGACCGAGATCAAGCAGAAGCTGACATCGTCGGGCGTGGCCTGGGCGTCGCAGATTCCGGACATTCCGGTGGTGTTCAACATCGCGGGTAATGCCGACGTGCAGCAGATCGCCGGTTATTACGACCTGTTGGACACCCTCGGCACGTGGCTGCCGATCCTGGCGATCCTGCTGCTGGTCATCTCGATCCTGATCGCGCCGAGCCGGCTCGGTGGGCTCTCGAAAGCCGCTGGGTGGCTGGCGTTCTCGATGGTCGTGCTGACCGTCGGTCTGCTCGCCGGGCGGCAGTGGCTGGTCTCGCAGGCGCCGCTGCAGCCGGGGGTCACCGAGGCGTTCACCCGACAGCTCACGGTGAACCTGCAGAGCACGATACGAACGATCGTGATCGTGGCCGCCGTGGTGTCGCTGCTCGCCTGGTTGTTCGGCCGGTCGAGGAGCGCGGTGGGCCTGCGGTCGGCGCTGCGCGGAATGTCCGGTCGGGTGCAGGATTCCCGCTGGCAACTGGCCGTCCGGATCACGGCCGGGGTGATCGCGCTGATCCTGGCGCTCGTCCTGGTCTCGGCCGGCCTGACGTTCGTCTGGGCCGTGCTCGTCGCGCTGCTGGCCGGGGTGGCGGCGGTGGTCGCGGCCTTCTCGCCGCGTGGCCCGGTTCCGGCCGCGCCCGCGGTCGCCGATCAGACCCCCGAGCCGGTCGGCTGACGGTCAGCCCACCCTGAAGTTGGCCATCATCGCCATGTCCTCGTGCTCGAGGTTGTGGCAGTGGAAGACGTACCGCCCCGGGTAGCCGTCGAACCGCATGATGATCTCCGCGGTCTGCCCTGGGAGCAGGTCGATGGTGTCCTTCCAGCCCAGGTCCCCCGGCCCGGGCGGATCGAAGCCTCGGCGCAGCACCTGGAACGGCGCCAGGTGCAGGTGCACCGGGTGGTGCAGGTCGGTCATCAACCGCCAGATCTCGACGTCGCCGAGCCGCGGGTTCGCGAGGTCCTGGTCGGGGTCGAACGCCTCGCCGTTCACCATCCACATCAACGATTGGTCGTCCCGAATCCGCGTCGTCCTGATGACCGGCATGTCCACCCGTTGCAGACCCCATCGGGCCGCGCTTCAGCTGGAAGGCGAAGGTGCGGGTGGTCACCGCCTGCGACCGGTCGAGCGGCTCGATCACGGACAGCACGCCCGGCACCGAGCTGTCGTCCTTGGCGGTCCGGGCGACGACGAACCGCATCACCGACGCGGCTCCGCCCGAACCGAGCCGGTTGACCAGGGTCACCTCGCTGCCCACCGGGTAGCCGGCGAAATCCACGATCACCTCGGCCCGCTCGGCTGATGCCAGGGTCACCGAGTCCCGGGCCACCGGCGCGGCCAGCAGTCCGCCGTCACTGGCGATCTGCACGAACGGCGGACCGCCGGGCGGCGGCGGGTCGAGCGCGAATTCGAACCGGCGCGCGTTGGACGCGTTCAGCAGCCGCAGCCGATACCGGGCCCCGTCCACCTCATGCCGCGGCCACGGCACACCGTTGACCAGCACGACGTCACCGAGGACGCCGCCCATGTAGTCCGCTTGCACCCCTGGGGTGGTCTGGTCGGGGGAGACGGCCGGGTACCGGAACGACCCGTCGGCGGCGAACGCCCGGTCGCAGATCATCAACGGCAGATCCCGGTCACCGCGGGGGAGGGGCAGCGCTTCTTCCTGCTCGTCACCGACCAGGAAGAACCCGGCCAAGCCGCGGTACACGTTCGGACCGGTGAAATCCATCGTGTGGTCGTGGTACCAGAGGGTGGATGCCCGCTGCCGCAACGGATACCGGTAGTCCCGCTGGCCAACGGTGGTCGCTCCGGCGAGTCGCTGGGCGGCCCAGTCGGTCCCGACCGGCAGGATCAGGTCGGTTGGATACCCGTCGTGCTCGGCCGGGGTGCGGCCGCCGTGCAGATGCGTGACGGTCGGCACCTGCAGTTCGTTGCTCACCCGCACGCTGACCTCACGGCCCGATCGGGCGATGATGGTCGGTCCGGGGAAAAGGCCGTCGTAGCCCCAGATCCGGGTCGGCAACCCGGGCAGAATCTCGACGTCAGCGGCCCGCGCGGCGAGCCGGTAGTCGTCGGTGCCGGTGCTCGGCCGGGCGATCGGCGGCACCGTCAATGGCCGGGAAAAGGCCTGCGGGAGCGGCGCTTCGCTGCGCAACTCGGTTCCGGTGGAGGACGTCGGGCCCAGTCTGCAGCAGGCCGAGCGACGCGGTGGCCGCGACCAGTCCGGCGCCGCCGGCCATCCCGAAGAAGTCGCGCCGGCTGAGCCTCATCGGGCGGCTACCCCGTCGCCGCCGGCCGCCGGCCGGGTCGGCCACCACGCCCGAATCGCGACGCTCAACCCGGCCGCGGCCAGGGTGACCCCGAGCGGGACGTGCAGGCCCAGGTTGCGCTGCAGGCCGGCGACGATCTGCACCACCCCGCCGGCCGCCATGGCCGCGCACACCGCCACCACCCAGCCGGGCAGCCCGCCCGGGCGCCAGGCGGGCACCGACGCCACGAACTGCAGCAGCATCAGCGACGCCACCACCCCGCCGACCGCCAGGTGCGCTTCGAGCTTGTCGTAGTCGCCGCCCAGGAACAGCCCGATCAGCAGCGGTTGCGTCCAGAGCAGGATCGTCATCGCCGTCGCGAGGACGCGGAGCGGCCAGCGCCAGCCGGGCGATCGTCGCGCCCGATCCGCTGCCATCAACGGAGGTTGGGAAGTCCGACTACTTGTCACGGGGTCCTCGCAAGCTGGCCGGCCGGCTCCGACCGAGCCGATCTCCATCGACCCCGAACGGTAGGAAAACGCCCGTTGTTTCGTCGTCCGTCGATCGGCTCGATCTCGCTACGGTGTTCGACGTAGCCGCTGCGCGCCGGGATACGCCCGATAACGGATGTGGCCTTAGCGGCGGCTTCGTATGCTGACGGCGTGGCCGAATCGGAGCGCCTCTCGGAGCGCCTCCGCACGCTGCCGCCGGCCGTGTTCGACGTCGTGCTGGCGATCCTGGTGATGGTCGCGGTGTCGCTGGCGATCTCGGCCAAGGTCGAGCCCGAGGCCCTGGAACCAAACGCTGTCGCCTACTCCTTTGCGGTTGTTCTCGGTGCGTTGATGCTGGTCAGGCGCCGGTGGCCGGCGGGCGTGCTGATCACCACCATGCTCGTGCTGGCCGCCTACTACGCGATTGGCTTTCCGGCCGTAGGCGTCGCGGTGCCGATTGCCGGCGCGGTCTACTCCGCCGCCGAACAGGGTCGGCTACGGCTGGCCATCCTGGCGGCCGGGACCGTGCTGGTGGTGTCGACGTTGTACCGGCTGACCGAGGAACCGGTCGCCAGGCTGCTCGGCTTCGAGGGAGCGCAAAACCTCGTCCTGCTGGTCGCGGTGATTGCCCTCGGGGACAGCGTTCGGTCCCGATTCGAGGTTCGTCAGCAGTCCCGGGTGCAGGCCGAACAGGTCCGCAGGGCCTACGAACGGGACACCCGCCTGCAGGTCGAGCAGGAGCGGCTGCGCATCGCCCGGGAGGTGCACGACGTGCTCGCGCATTCGGTCTCGGCCATCTCGATCCAGAGCGTGGTCGGCCTGGAGGCGCTGCCGGACGAGCCGGACAACGCGGCCGCGGCGCTGCGCAGCATCCGCGGGGTCAGCACCCGTGCGTTGGCCGATCTGCGGAGCACCTTGGGTGTGCTGCGTGATCCAGCCATTTCTGATCCAGGTGCGGCCCCGTCGGGACCCGTTGGCGGGCTGGCCGATCTGGAACGGGTGGTGAGCACCGCCGCCGCCAGCGGGTTGACGGTGACCGTGTCTAACGACCGGTGCGGCGGTCGCGGTGCCGCTGGTGGTTGACGCGGCCGCGCACCGCATCGTGCAGGAATCGATCACCAATGTGCTGCGGCATTCGGCATCGTCGCGGGCGTGCGTGCAGATCGATTACCGGACGCGGGAGATCGCGCTGCGGATCGAGCAATCCCGCCGCGGGACAGCCTGTCGGTGCGGTGCACACGGGGGCTGGGTTCGGCATTGCCGGCATGCGCGAGCGAGCCGAACTGCTCGGCGGAACCCTGCGCGCCGGGCCGATCGGCGACGGCGGTTTCGAGGTGCGCGCAGTGCTGCCGTTCCCTGCCCCGTCGTGATCACCGTGGTGGTGGTCGACGATCAGCACCTGGTCCGGGCGGGCATCCGCACCCTGCTGGAACGGGCGGCGGACATCCAGGTGGTGGGGGAGGGCGCCGACGGCGAGGCCGGGCTGCGCGCCGTGCTGGAGCATCGGCCGGACGTGGTGCTGATGGACATCCGGATGCCAGGTGCTGGACGGCGTCGCCGCCACTCGGCGGATCCGGGCCGACCCCCGGCTGACCGCCGTCGCCGTCCTGGTGTTGACCACCTTCGACGCCGACGAGCACGTATTCGACGCCATCCGGGCCGGCGCCCGCGGCTTCCTGCTGAAGGACACCGAACCCGACGAGCTCCGCCGGGCCGTTCGCGTGGTGGCCGCGGGTGAGTCGTTGCTCTCACCCGCGGTCACCGAGCGGGTGATGCGCGCGGCGGTGCGAGGATCACCGCCGGCCGGTGCGTCCGACCGGCTGCGCCGGCTGACCCAGCGGGAGCGGGAGGTGCTCGCCGAGGTCGGTGCCGGGCGCCCCAACGAGGAGATCGCGCGGCGGCTGCAGATGAGCGCCGCGACGGCTCGTACGCACGTCAGCCGGGTGATGACCAAGCTCGGCGCCCGCGATCGGTCGCAACTGGTGGTGATCGCCTACGAATCCGGGTTACTGACCCCAGGCACCGACTAGTCCGCGCGATCGAGTCGTCACGTTTGGACCCAAAATGTGAGTTGAAGGGTACGAAACTGGCGACTGGATCCGCCGCTGACCCTCCGTACGGCGACCCCCTGGGCGGGTCGCGTTGGTTCCTGGGCCGCCGCCCGCCTAGGCTGGGCCGGGTCGTCGGGATGACGACGTTTCTTTCAGGCGGGAGTTCGTGGTCGATGAGCGAACCGGATGACGCGGCGTGGCTCGCGGCGGCCGGTGCACCCCGATCCGATGACGGGCCGGCAGAGCATCCAACCCTGGCCGTCGTCCCGGGTGGCACCGAGAGCACCGAGGTAGCGGACCGGTCCGCCGGCACTCTCGACGAGGCTGGCAGTGGCGAGGGTGCCAGTAATGAGGGCGGCAGTGCCGAGGGCGGCAGTGACGATGGCGCCGGCGGGCTGTGGGCCGAGCCGGCGCCGACCCCGGCGGCCGTCCCGGCCAATAGCCCCGGAGTCGCCGGTTCGTCCTCACCGGCGCTGCGGGCGATGCGCGGCCGAGACCCCGAACCCGCCCCCGTCGCCAGCCACGGCCCGGCGATCGTGCTGGCGCTGTGCAACCAGAAGGGCGGCGTCGGCAAGACCACGTCGACCATCAACCTGGGCGCGGCGCTCGCCGAATACGGGCGCCGGGTGCTGCTGGTCGACCTGGACCCGCAGGGCGCGCTGTCCGCCGGGCTCGGCATCGCCGCGCACGAGCTCGAGCGCACCATCTACAACCTGATGCTCTCGTCGGGGACCGCAGATCACCGATGTGCTGATGCCGACCGGGATCGAGGGCGTCGACCTGATCCCGGCGAACATCGACCTGTCCGCCGGTGAGGTGCAGCTGATCAACGAGGTCGCCCGCGAGCAGACCCTGGCCCGGGCGCTGCGCCCGGTGCTGCACGCCTACGACTACGTGCTGATCGACTGCCAGCCCTCGCTGGGCCTGCTCACCATCAACGCGCTGGCCTGCGCGAACGGGGTGATCATCCCGCTGGCCGCCGAGTACTTCTCGCTGCGCGGGGTGGCGATGCTGGTGGACACCATCGGCAAGGTGCAGGAACGGGTCAACCCCGACCTGTCCCTCGAGGGCGTGCTGATCACCATGTACGACGGCCGCACCGTGCACTCCCGGGAGGTGGTCGGGATGCTGCACCAACGGTTCGGCGACACCGTCTTCGACACCATCATTTCCCGGACGGTGAAGTTCCCCGAGACCACCGTCGCCGGCGAACCGATCACCTCCTACGCGCCGACCTCCCCGGCCGCGCAGGCCTACCGGGCGCTCGCGCGTGAAGTGATCGCGCGATGACCGTTGCCCCGCCGCAGCAGGGCGCGGGGGCGTTCGTGCCAGCAGCAGCCCGCGGCAGGATGGCCGGCGCCCGTTCCATGTCCGGCTGGACAACTTCGACGGCCCCTTCGACCTGCTGCTGCAGCTGATCAACCAGCGCCGGATGGACGTCACCGAGGTAGCGCTGCACCAGGTGACCGACGACTTCATCGGGCACATCAGGGCGATGGGCAGCAACTGGGATCTCGATCAGGTGACCGAGTTCCTGGTGATCGCGGCGACCCTGCTCGACCTGAAGGCGGCCCGGCTGCTGCCGGCCGACCCGTCGATCGACACCGAGGTCGACGACGACATGTTCCAGGCGCGCGATCTGCTGTTCGCCCGGCTGCTGGCCTACCGCGCCTACCAGCAGGTCTCGGCGTTGTTCGCCGAACTGGAGGCCGGTGCGCTGCGCCGCTACCCGCGGGCGGTGACGCTCGAGGCGCGCTACCTGGGGCTGCTGCCGGAGATCCGGATCGGGCTGACGCCGGAGCAGTTCGCCGCGATGGCCGCCGGGGTCTTCCGCCCGAAACCGCCGCCGACGGTGAACCTCGACCACATCCACGCGCTCGCGGGTGTCGGTGGCCGAGCACACCGCCGTGCTCCGGGCGCTGCTGGCCGAGCGCGGCACCGCGACCTTCGGCGAACTGGTCGTCGGCTGCACCGCCACGCTCGAGGTGGTGGCCAGGTTCCTCGGCCTGCTGAACCTGTACCGGGAGTCCGCGGTGGCCTTCGACCAGCCGGAGCCGCTGGGCACGCTGACCGTGCGGTGGACCCTGGCGCCGGCCGATCCGGTGCACCCGGGCAGCCGACCGGCGTCGCTGGACGAGGAGTACGAGTGACCGGCGACCCGGGCACCATGACGGACGTCGACGCAGGCGGTGCTGCCGCTCGATGTCGAGCCGCCCGTCGAGGTGGGAGCTGACAGAGCCGGCCGAGCCGGAGGTGGTGCCCGAGCACGACCTGGTCGGCGCGCTGGAGGCGGTGCTGCTGGTCGTCGACGCGCCCGGTCACCGAGGCCGCGCTGGCGACGGCGGTCGGGTCACCGCCCGGCCCGGGTGCGGGAACTGCTGATCGACCTCGCCGCCCGGTACACGGCGGCGTCATCGGGCATCGAACTGCGCGAACTCGGCGGCGGCTGGCGGTTCTACACCCGCGACCGGTTCGCGCCGGTGGTGGAGCGGTTCGTGCTCGACGGCGCGCAGAGCCGGTTGTCCCGCGCGGCGCTGGAGACGCTGGCCGTGGTCGCCTACCGGCAGCCGGTCACCAGGGCCCGGGTCGCCGGGGTGCGCGGGGTCAACGTCGACGGCGTCGTCCGCACCCTGATGTCCCGCGGGCTGATCGAGGATGTCGGGACGGACCCGGATACCGGTGGCCTGCTGTACCGGACCACCGACCTGTTCCTGGAGAGGCTTGGATTGTCTGACCTGTCGGAATTGCCGTCGCTCGGCCCGTTGCTGCCCGACATCGACGGGATCGACGATGTCTGAGCGCGACGACGCGCACCGGCGGGACACCGCACGCTCCCGGCCCGCCAAGGTCTCGCCCAGCGCCCGAAACGCCCGGACAGCGCACCGGCCGAGGAGCCGGACGGTCCGGACGGTGTCCGGCTGCAGAAGGTGCTCGCCTCGGCCGGGGTGGCGTCCCGCCGGAAGGCCGAGGAACTGATCCGGTCCGGCCGGGTCAAGGTCGACGGCATCGTGGTGAAGGAGATGGGCACCCGGATCGACCCCGACCGAGGCCGTCGTGCACGTCGACGGCAACCGGGTCGTGCTGCGCGCCGACCAGGTCTACCTGGCGCTGAACAAGATGCCCGGCATGCTGTCCACCATGTCCGACGAACTCGGCCGGCCGAACATCGGGCAACTGCTGGAGGACCGGCCCGAGCGGCTGTTCCACGTCGGCCGGCTGGACATGGACTCCGAGGGCCTGCTGCTGCTGACCAACGACGGCGACCTCGCGCATCGGCTCACCCACCCGTCGTACGGGGTGCCGAAGACCTACATGGCCGAAATCCCGGGCCCGGTCCCGCGTGATCTGGGCCGGCGGCTGCGGGCCGGCGTCGAACTGGAGGACGGCCCGGCGAAGGTCGACTCCTTCGAGGTGGTCGACGTGCACAACGGGCGCGCGGTGGTGGAGATCGTGCTGCACGAGGGCCGCAAGCACATCGTGCGCCGGATGCTGGACGCCGTCGAGCACCCGGTCTCCAGGCTGGTGCGCACCAAGATCGGCGACGTGCAGCTGGGTCATCAACGCCCGGGGACGCTGCGCAAGCTGAACCCGGTGGAGATCGCGCAGCTGTACAAGGCGGTCGGCTTGTGAGCGTGTCGCCCGCAACCCGGCGGGCGGGCCGCGCAGGCCGCCGTCGGGAGCCCGCTGCCGGTGGGCAACTTCGTCATCGCCATCGACGGCCCGGCCGGGACCGGAAAGTCCACCGTCGCCCGCCGGGTGGCGCAGACCCTGCACGCCGGATACCTCGACACCGGTGCGATGTACCGGATCGTCACCCTCGCCGTGCTGGACGCCGGGATCGACCCGCACGACGACGCGGTCGTTGCGGAGCTGTTGCCGGGCTTGACGTTCGAGTCGCCGATGAACCCCGGCCGGCAGCGGCACCGGCTCGGCTGACCGCGATGTCAGCACCGAGATCCGCGGCCAGCGAGGTCACTCTCGCGGTGACCCCGGTGTCGGCGAACCCGGCGGTGCGGGCCTACCTGCTCGATCGGCAGCGCACGCTGGCCAATTCCGGGCGAATGGTGGTGGAGGGCAGGGACATCGGCACCGTCGTGGTCCCGGACGCCACCCTGAAGATCTACCTCACCGCGGACGCCGCGGAACGCGCCCGCCGCCGGTATCAGCAGAACGCCGGAGCCGCCGCTCGCGCCGCGACGCAGGGCGCGACCGAGGCTGCGCCCGGAACCGGCGACCAGGCCGCCGATCTCGCCGCGGTGGCGCTCGACCTGCACCGCCGGGACAGCAAGGA
This sequence comes from uncultured Actinomycetota bacterium, assembly GCA_963695045.1. Taxonomy (GTDB): domain Bacteria; phylum Actinomycetota; class Actinomycetes; order Mycobacteriales; family Nakamurellaceae; genus Nakamurella. The sequence goes on along the minus strand of CAVOFW010000004.1, from coordinate 556,404 downwards.
CAGCAGCCGGGCGCATGCGCCGCTGCAGGCCGCCGCCGACGCCGTCGTGATCGACTCCTCCGAGCTGGCGGTCGAGGAAACCGTCGGCCGGGTGCTGGCCCTGGCCCAGCAGCGGGGGATCCGGTGAGGTGGTTCCGCCTCGGCGGGTCCGACGATCCGACCCCGGACAGCAGCGGCCCGAAGGGGATGGACCGGGGCCGCCGGATCGGCATCGCGCTCGGCCTGATCATGTACCGGATGCACACCCGCGGGATGGGCCGGCTGCCGGCCGCCGGTCCCGTCGTGGTGGTGGCCAACCATCAGAACTTCATGGACGGTGCCGTGCTGTTCGGTGCCCTGACCCGCCGGGTGTCGTTCCTGGTCAAGGCCGAGGCGGTGAAGGGCCCGCTCGGCTGGCTGCTGATCAACGTCGGCCAGTACGCGCTGGTCCGCGGCGTGCCGGACCGGGAGCCGCTGCTGAAGGCGCTCGCGCAGCTGAAGGCCGGCGGTGCGATCGGCATCTTCCCGGAGGGCACCCGCGGCGCCGGCAACGTGGAGACGGTCTTCTCCGGCGCCGGCTGGCTGGCCGCGCGCGCCGGGGCCGCGGTGGTGCCGGTCGCCATCCGCGGCACCGACCGACCCGCCGGGCGCAAGCGCCGCCGGTTCCGGCCCGCCGTTCACGTGCTGGTCGGCGATCCCTTCCCGGTGCAGCAGGGTGGCGGCCGGACCGACCGTCACCGCCGCCACGGATGCCATCCGTGAGCACCTGGCCGCCCTGGTGGCCACCCTTGACGCCGAGATCGCTTCGGGCTCGGCGTCCTCTATCAAGGACGACTACGTGAGCGAGACCTTTGACGGACCGGCGATGTCGGGCCGACGGCGCGGCCGACGGCACCTGGTCCGACGAGAGCGAATTCGCGGCTGGGAGGACGGGCTCGGCGACGGCGAGGTGGCCGAGGAGTTCATCCCGACCCCGACGCTGGCCGTCGTCGGCCGGCCGAACGTCGGCAAGTCGACCCTGGTGAACCGGATCATCGGCCGCCGCGAGGCGGTCGTCCAGGACATCCCCGGCGTCACCCGGGACCGGGTGTCCTACGAGGCGCTGTGGCGCGGCCGCAAGTTCACCGTGGTGGACACCGGTGGCTGGGAGCCGTCGGCCGAGGGACTGCAGGCCGCGGTCGCCGCGCAGGCGGAACGGGCCATGATGACCACCGACGCGGTGCTGGTGGTGATCGACGGTTCGGTCGGTGCCACCGCCACCGAGGAGGCCATGGCCAAGGTGCTGCGCCGGTCCCGCCGCCCGGTGATCCTGGCCGTGAACAAGGTCGACGACGAGCGCGCGGTGTCCGACGCCGCCGCGCTGTGGTCGCTGGGTCTCGGTGAGCCGTACGCGGTGTCGGCGCTGCACGGCCGCGGCTCCGGTGACCTGCTGGACGCCGTGCTGGACGCGCTGCCGGCGACGCCGTCGGAGTTCGCCGCCGCGCGGCGTCGGTCCGCGCCGGGTGGCGCTGCTGGGCAAGCCGAACGTCGGCAAGTCGTCGCTGCTGAACAAGCTGAGCGGCGAATCCCGCTCGGTGGTCAACGAGGTGGCCGGCACCACCGTCGACCCGGTCGACTCGCTGGTGGAGCTCGACGGCCAGGTGTGGCGGTTCGTGGACACCGCCGGGCTGCGCCGCCGGGTGAACCAGGCCAAGGGCATGGAGTTCTACGCCTCGCTGCGCACCCAGACCGCGCTGGAGGCGGCCGAGGTCGCGATCGTGCTGATCGACTCGTCGGTGCCGCTGACCGAGCAGGACCAGCGGGTGATCACCATGGTGATCGAGTCCGGCCGGGCGCTGGTGATCGCGATGAACAAGGCCGACCTGGTCGACGCCGAACGCCGCGAGGAGATCGAGCGCGAACTCGTCGCGCGACCTGGTCCGGGTCACCTGGGCCGAGCGGATCAACATCTCCGCGACCACCGGGCGCGGCGTGCACCGGCTGGCGCCGGCCATGCAGACCGCGCTGAACTCCTGGGATCGGCGGATCCCGACCGGCCGGCTGAACTCCTGGCTGGGCGAGCTGATCGCGGCCACCCCGCCGCCGGTGCGCAGCGGCAAGCAACCCAAGGTGCTGTTCGCCACCCAGGCCGCCAACCGGCCGCCGACGTTCGTGCTGTTCACCAGCGGGTTCCTGGAGGCCGGCTACCGCCGGTTCATCGAGCGCCGGCTGCGGGAGGACTTCAACTTCACCGGCTCCCCGGTGCGGGTGAACGTGCGGGTGCGGGAGAAGCGCGGCGCGCGGAAGGGTTAACCGGTCCGCCGAGCCTCACCAGCCGATGGCGGCCCCGGTGATCGCCCGCGGATCGGACGCACCGGCCAACTGGCCGTCCGGCACGCACCACGATGAGCTGCGCGTGACCGAAGTTCGCGCCGGGCTCGGCCCGGACCACCCGGTGCCCCCGCTGCGCCAGACCCAGTTCCCATGACGTCGGGGCGGTGCGCTCCAGCATCGTCACCTGCGGGCCGTCGCCGGCCCAGGTGGAGAAGCCGCCGTCACCCAGGCTCCACCGCGGGGCGTGCACCGCTTCGCCGGGTGTCTGCTCGTTGCGCAGGATCCTGGCCAGCAATTGCAGCACCACCTGCGGCTGCAGGTCGCCGCCCTGGGTGCCCAGCACGGCCACCAATCCGCGACCGTCGGTGACCAGCGCCGGCGCCAGGGTGTGCGGCGGGCGCCGACCAGGGGCCAGTTCGGCCGGGATGCCCGGGGGCGAGGCTGAAGCCGATTCCCCGGTTCTGCAGGAAGATTCCGGTGCCGGGCACGACCAGGTGAGCGCCCCAGCCGGCCGCGTTCGACTGGATCAGCGAGACGCCCATCCCGTCCCGGTCGACCACGCACAGGTGGATGGTGCCGCCGCCGGCCGCCGGGACGGTGGGCCCGGTCCGGCGGTCCGGGTCGATCGCGGCGCGACGGGCGTCGAGCCGCTCGTCGGTGAGCAGATCGGCTCCGTCCGCGCCGTCGAACAGCACCGCGTCCCGGTCGTGGCCCGCCCACCGGGCGGCCTCGGCGAGCAGGTGCGCCCAGGACGGGTCGTCCGGGTCGTCGGGCAGCTCAAGACCGTCGGCGATCCGCGCGCCGGCCAGCGACAGGTAGCCCTGCGACGGCGGCGGCACCGTCCAGATCTCCCGGTCCCAGGCCAGCGCCCGCAGCGGCCAATCCCATTGCGCGAGCGGATGCTCGAGGTCCCCGCGGGTGAACAGTCCGGCGCCGAGGGCGAGCAGGCCGTCGCCGAACCGTCCGCCGTAGAAGCCGAAACGGCCCCGCCGGATGATGTCGTCCAGGACGCGAGGCGACCAGCGGGCGGCGCACCCGGTCACCGGTGTGCAGCCCGCCGGGCGGCAGGAAGTCGTCGGCGCCGGCCACCTGACCGGCGATCCGCCGGGTCGCCCTGGCCAGCAACGGCGATGCCGGAAAGCCGTTGGCCGCGTAGTCCCGGGCGGGTGCCAGCACGTCGGCGAGCGGGAGCCGGCCGAACCGCTGGTGCAGGGCCAGCCAGCCGTCGACACAGCCGGGAACGGTCGCCGAACGGACGTCTCCGCGCATCGGCATCGCGGTCAGGCCCTCGGCGCGCATGGCGTCGGCGTCGGCGCCCGAGCCGGCCCGCCCGACCGCCGCCAACGCGGCCGGCGCGCCGCCGCCGTCGTGGACCAGCGCGAACAGGTCGCCGCCCATCCCGCACATGTGCTGGGTGGTGACCGCCAGCACGGCGCTGGTGCCGACCGCCGCATCGGCCGCGCTGCCGCCGGCCCGCAGCAGTGCGACGCCGGCGGATGACGCGAGGTGGTCGACCGAGCAGACCATGCCGCGCGGTGCGTAGACCGTTCGTCCGGCGTCGCCGTCGTGCTGCGGGCGGGGGTTGGTCATTGTCGAACCGTACGTCCCACCCGACGTGACGGTCGAGCCAGCGGTCAGGCAGCCTCGACGCTGCGCCGGCGGCGGCCGTACACGCCGCCCGAGCTGTAGCTGGCGAGATCGAGGACGACCGCCAGGCCCAGCCAGAGCCAATCCAGCCCGTTGACGCCGCCCGGCGCGACGATCACGTACATGAAGGTGGTCCACGGTGCGAGCAGGAAACCGACGAAGGGCAGCCAGAACGACGAGAACGTCACGTCGAAGCGGACCGAATCAAAGATCCACCAGAGCACGATCGCGGATCGCGGGCCGAAGAACAACAAGACGACGAACAAGCACATGAGCCGGTCCCTTCACTGATCCGCGAGCAGCCGGGCGGGCGCCGGCGAGCGTCGGACGGTGCCCAGTGCCAGCATTCGCCCGGAACGGGAACCTGGTCATCCTCCACGACGGGTGAGTCAGCAGCGAAGAACCTGCGGGGTCGGGCCGTCCAGAGGGCTACCTTTCCGGCCGACCCTCCTGGTTGGCGTCGTAGCCCCTTTCGGCCGAGGCGATTGGGCTTTACCCTCATCGCAGGTAATCGGACTTCTGGACACGATCGGAAGGCGGTCTGCCACCTGGGCAGACCGCGCTGTGCTCGATGGCCCGACGACTTCGTCGCGGCGACTAGTGAGGGGAGACCGGCGTGAGCCTCCCGGCTGCCGCGAATGACGAGTACGAGTCGCTGACCATCGACGACGAGGGGTTCCTGATTCTGGTCTGGCCGCGCGGGGTGACGATCAGCGGCCCGTCGGCCCGTCATGCGCTCGACGCCGTCAATCGCATCTGCGACGGCACCCGACGACCGATGCTGGTCGACATGGCAACGACCAAGTCGGTGGCCCGCGAGGCCAGGGTCGGTCTTCGGCGAGAGGTCGGCGGCGTCCCGGATCGCGATGCTCGGGCACAGCCCGGTCGATCGGGTGATCGCGAACTTCGCCCTGGGCCGGATCCCGCCCCGCCCGCCGTGCCCGACCAAGTTCTTCACCGACCGGGACCAGGCGTATGCGTTCCTGCGGGAAGGCCTGGATGAGCGAGTCGTTTGACGACACGCGCCTCGACCAGCTGGTGGACCTGATCGTCCAGCTCGCGTCGGGTGACCTGTCGGCGCGGCTGGAACCATCGCCGGCCCGGGATTCGCTCGACGCTGTCATCACCGGCATCAACCTGCTCGCGGGTGAACTCGAGCTGACCATGGAGGAGCGGATCGCCGAACGCACCCTGGTGCTGGAACAGGCGCGGATCGCCCTGGAACGGATGGCGCTGTACGACGCGTTGACCGGGCTGGCCAACCGCACGCTGCTGGGTGATCGCATCGGGCAGGCGAGCGCCCGGGCCGAGTTGGGTGCCAGGCCGCCCTGCGTGCTGGTGCTCGACCTCGACGAATTCAAGACCGTCAACGACGGGCTGGGTCACAGCGCGGGGGATCTGATCCTGGTCGATGTGGCGCATCGGCTGACCAGTGTGGTGCGGTCGACCGACACCGTCGCCCGGCTCGGCGGTGACGAGTTCGCGATTCTGATGCCCGACACGACGGAGGAGGACGCGATGCGCGTCGCCGAGCGGGCGCTCAAGGAGCTGCACAGCCCGTTCACCGTCGTCGACCGGCCGGTGTGGGCGGGTGCGAGCATCGGACTGTGCTTCGGGCTGCGCGGGCAGAGTGCCGACAATCTGATGCGTGACGCGGACACCGCCATGTACGCGGCAAAGGCCAAGGGGCGCGGCAACATTCAGATCTTCCGGCCGGAGATGCATCATGCCGCGAAGGAGCGGCTGCACATCGCCTCCGATCTCGGCGCCGCCATCGGCCAGAGCGAACTGCGGCTGTATTACCAGCCGATCGTCGAGCTCGATTCCGGTCGGATCATCGGCGCCGAGGCGCTGGTGCGGTGGGCGCATCCGCACCGTGGGCTGCTGCTGCCGGCGGATTTCATCTCCGTCGCCGAAGACAGCGGGCACATCATCGAAATGGGTCACTGGGTTGTTCAGGCCGCCATCGCTCAGCTTCGCCAGTGGTTCTCCCAATTTCCGGACGTGCCGTTCCAGTTGCATGTCAACCTGTCGCCGGTCGAGGTCCGGTGGCCCGGGATGGCCGAATTCATCAGCGAAGCGCTCGATGAGCATGGGGTCGACCCGCAGCGGCTGGCCCTGGAGATCTCCGAAACCGGTTTGATGACCGGCGATGTCGTCGGCCTGGAGGCGCTGATGACGCTGCGCCGGCTGGGTGTCGGCGTCGAGATCGACGACTTCGGCACCGGGTACTCGTCGATCAGTTACCTGCGCCGGCTGCCGATCGACACGGTCAAGGTCGACCAATCCCTGGTCCGGGACATCGCCACCGATGGTCAGCAGGTCGGCTTTGTGTCGGCGATCCTGCGGCTGATCGAGTCGGTGGGTCTGCGGGCCGTCGCGGAGGGGATCGAAACCGCCGAACAGCGCGACCAACTCCGGCGGCTGGGTTGCCTTTACGGCCAGGGGCATTATTTCAGCGAGCCCATTCCCGCGCACCAGTTGACCGAGCTTGCTGTCCCGTCAGCACGCCGCCGCCGAGAGTGACCGTCCGTCGACACGGTGAACGGTCGGCGGTCTGCGCAGTCCCGGCCGTTCGCGCTATTCCGGCAGCGGCCCCGCGCCGACCGGCAGCAGCCCAGCCGAAATCAGCTCCATGGTGACGGTCACGGACAGCGCTTGGACCAGGAGCAGCGCGGTGAGCACCAGGAGTTGAACGGCGCCGGCCTGCACCGGTGAGGCGCCGGCCAGCAGGACGCCGACGAACGCTCCCGGCAGCGTCACCAGCCCGACGGTGCGGGTCTGGTCCAGCCCGGGCACCAGTGCCAGGCCGGCCGCCTCGCGGGCCACCAGGATGACTCCTTCGCGGCGGGACAGACCGATCGACAGTGCGGCCTCGTAGCTGCCGCGGGCGGCCGTGAGTTCCTCGGTGGCCCGGCGTCCGGCGATCGAGGTGGCCGTCATGGCGCCGCCGATCAGGATTCCGGCGGTCGGCAGGATCGCGATCGGCTCGATCGGCATGACGGTGCTGAGCAGGATCGCACCCATCGTCGGGACGATCCCGGCCAGGATCGGAACCGCGGTCCACCAGGAGCGCGGGCGCAGTGACCCGGTGATGCGGTGCGCCGACGTGCCAGCCGCGACGATGATCATCAACGTCAGGAATCCCGCCGTCAGCGCCAGCGATCGCAGCACGAAGCCGATCACCAGGCTCACCGCGGCCAGTTGCACCACGGCCCGGATCGCGGCGGTCACCACGGCACCGGACCGGCCGAGACCGGCCAGCTGGGTCGCGGCGGCGGCCGCGGCGGTGAGGGCGACGACCAGGCCGACCAGCGGCCAGCCCAGAGTGACGGTGTTCATCTGTACTCCCTGGGTCCGCGCGCCGTGCAATGACGATGAAGTTGCGAACTGAGCCTCGTCGCTGCGGTAGTCTTCTCTTCGCCCGGGTCGCCCCGGGTGGCCGGGATGTGGCGCAGCTTGGTAGCGCACTTGACTGGGGGTCAAGGGGTCGCAGGTTCAAATCCTGTCATCCCGACAGAAATGCAGGCCCTCACCTGCGTTGATAGCGCAGCGTGAGGGGCGCTTGGGGCCGAAAGGCCACCACCGTCCCAACGCGCACCTTGCCGCCAACTGGGTCGTATACTGCACGTATGCAGACCAGCATGCGAGTGACCCAGGAGAACCGGGATGCCCTGGCGAGGATCGCCACCGCCGAGCTGGGCGGCGCCAGCCTGGACGAGGCACTGCGGGTTCTGGTGTTCGAGCACGACTCCCGCGTCGCGCTGGCCCGGCTCGCGGCAGACCCCGAGGCCTGGGAGGACTACCTGTCCGAGGGCACGGCCGAGGTTGACGTCGACGTGAAGGATTGAGTCCCGACGTCTCGCCATGGCAGGTCTGGTGGGTCGACTTCGATCCGCAGGTCGGGAGGGAGCAGGCGCGGTTCCGTCCGGCAATCGTGGTCGGCACGACCTTCGCCTGCCAGTTGCCGAACGAGCTGGTGTTCCTGGTGCCGTGCACGACACGTGATCGCGGGTTGCCGTTCCAGCCGCCCGTTCCCTCGCTGCGGAGGCCCACATTCGCCCTGTGCGACCAGCTGAGGTCAGTGAGCCGGGAGCGGCTGCGCCGGCACATGCTGCACCGGCTGACGGACCCGGAGATTGCAGATATCAAGTTCGCGCTGCGTCAGATGATCGACACCTACCAATAAAGCCGCCGCGCCGCGAAGTCAGAGATTGGTGGTCGACCAGCAGGCTGTCGAACCGGTGCAGCAGCCCGGTGTGCCGGCGATAGGGACGGGGCTCGGGCAACAACGCCAACTTCGGTACCGCGGTCGCCAGGGCAACCATCACCTGTGCGCCCACCATCTGGCCGTAATGCGAGCCGATGCAGTAATGCGGAACGTCCCCGAACGGACGCGCGTGTTTGGCGTCGAGTCGATGGACATCGAATTCATGTGGCCGGCTGAACATGTGCCCGTCGCGATTCGCGGCCGGCAGGTGGACCTCCACCCATTGGTCCTTCTGGAGGCTGACTCCACCAATGGTGCAGTCCCGCTCGACCTGCATCAGCGGCTTGGGGAATGGCGGATAGAAACGCAGCGACTCGGCCAGTGCTCGCCTGGCGTCGTCGTCATCGGTCAAGAGCCGAAACTCACCGGTTTGCAGGGTAAAGAAAACGGCGGCGGTCGCGGCGGTGCCGGGGGTGTCCGTGCCGGCCGCGATGACGGCCCACAACAGGCTCACGACATCGGATTTGCGCAAACGCGACGGACCGATCCGGGCGCCGCTGAGGTGTTCGTGCGCGAGATGCCCGAGCAATCCGGACGGTACCGCTCCCGCGCGCTGCGCGGACTCGGTCTGTGCGATCAGGGCGCCGAGCCGGCGCCTGATCGAGGGCTGCGGTTTGAGCGCGGCCAGCGAGTCGGACTCGTTGAAGACTCGCATCCACTCCCGAAACGTGGGCGCCAGGCTCTCGTCGACGCCCATGATGCGGGCCATCATCCGGAAATGAACCTCGTTGGAATAGGTCCCGACGTCAAGCACGCGAGAATTGCTGTCCAACATTTCTTGCAGAACCTTTTCGCAGGTCCGGCTGATGTCATTGCTCAGCAGTCGCGCCTCGGAAGGCTTGAACGGAGCCGAGATCAACCGCCGGACGTCGCTCAACGCCGGTTCGTCGAGCATCCACGGGCCGCCCTTGTTGACGTGGCCGATACCGAGTCTGCGTCGCACCAGGCGCAGCAGCTTCGGTTCGAACGCCTGGGTCAGCGGGCCGGACTCGGACCTGGCAGCGGAGCGCTTCCTCCGCCCGTTCGTAGTCGCTGATGTGCAGAACGTCCATCTGCTGGCGTCCGACGGGCAACTTCATCTGGGACTGCGTCATGAAGGGTTCAACGGGCGTGAACAGGGTGTGCGAGGTGACCGGCACCAGGAGCTCCGGCGCATCCGGAGCGGCCGCCCGCGCGCTGGCCAGATTCTCCGCGAAGACCGCGTCGACCTGCGCCGCGCCGCGCACCCACTGCGGCTTCGTGGACGGATCGGGCCGCGGACCGGGCACTGGCTCAGCGGCCGGGCGTCGCCCGCCGCCTCGGCGTGTCGACATGCATCACCGCCGTCCGCACGTCGTGACGTCTCGCCGGGTCGGTGCCGGTATGACGTGCGGCCCCGGCATGGACACAATCTACGGCCCCTGACGTGGTAGCAGCAAGTAATCGCTCACGGCGGAATCACCCTGCTGTACGTATCCCGAACCTGACGCAAAGTGACCGAAATTACGGAGATGTCGGGTTTGTCGCATACCCGGTTGCGCGTCCATTGGCGCCGCGAGAGCCCACCCAGCCGAGCGGACCATCACCACCGCGGCGGCCGGGGATCCGTCAGCCGCCGTCAGCCGGCCGAGGAAATGTAGTCCATCAACTGCTCGTGCTCGGTCTCCAGCTCGTCGACCCGTCCCTTGACGATGTCGCCGATCGTCACGATTCCCGAAAGCGCGCCGTTCACCACGACCGGCATGTGCCGGAACCGCTTCTCGGTCATGGTCTTGGCCAGCGACCGGACCTCGTCGGCCGGCACGCAGGTGTGCACGTCGGCGGTCATGATCTCGCGAACGGCAATGTTCAGCACGTCCGCGCCGAAGGCGTTCAGGGCCTTGACGACGTCGCGCTCGCTGACGATGCCCTCGATGCGCAGCCCGTCCCTGGACACCACCAGGGCGCCGATCCGGTGCTCGGCCAGCAACCGCGACGACCCGGGCAACGGTGTCGCCGGGCGCGATGGTGATGACGGCGGGACCCTTGTGGGCCAGGATTTCTTTGACATGCATGGCGTTGCTCCTGCCGTAATGCGTTCCCCGTTGAACCTCTGGCCCTGACGCTAGTCGCCGACGAAGAGCGCCGCCATCGACACTGCGGAGAGCACTGAAACAACCCGACGACGAGGATGCGGTATTCGTGCACTTCAGTCCCGTCTGGTGCCTTCTTCATCGCAATCGCGCATCAGTTGTCGTCCGGCTGATCGCGCCCCTTCAGGATCGCGACAGACTCCCGAGAATGACCCAGCACCCCACGGGCGCGGTCCGGGTCGCCGGCAACGGCCGCCTGTAGGGCAGGGGCATCCACGTCGACGACCGCCGACCGGACATCGAGCACCACCTTCCGGGCGTGGGCCAGCATCGTGTCCGGCTCCAGCATGGTGACGATGTACCGGCCGGCCTCCGGCAGCGGCATGCAATAGCGACCGCCGGCGTCCGCCCGCGCCGAGCGGACCATCTCACCGGTCGCCGCGCTGAGCGTGATCAGGGCGCCGGCGACCGGTCGGCCGCCTCGGCGGGCGGTCCCGGACAGGGTCAGCTGCTCGGTCAGTGTGATGTGCTGGCGGGTGTTCTCGTCGACGAATTCGAGCACCTCGGCGTGCGGCGCCCAGCCGAGCGCGTTGGCCAGCACGAGATACTTGCCCGGACCGGGCAGCACGACCGAGTAGTTCCCCTCGTTGTCCGCGCGGCTCCAGTCCACGGCCGTTCCGTCGGTCTTGACGACCGTCACCACGGCCGGCCGGCCGGGCTTGCGGTCCGCCTGCCGGATGCTCCCGTGCACCACCATCTCCCGGCTCTCGCCCGCCTCCGTGGTCGCCCGCTCCTGGCCTCCCGACGTGTCGAGACCGCCGGTCGGTCTCGAGCGAGACGGAAATCGGCCGCCTGACCGGGATGTACCAGGCGATCGCGCAGGATGCCAGGGCCATCAGTCCGGCCATCCAGAAGACATCCTGGAACGCGGCAAACGACGGCAGCGCGACCGACCCGACCACGATCGTCACCGAGCCGAGGACGGCCGCGACCGCCGCGCTCGACGACGAGGTGCCGAGCGCCCGCAGCAGGGCGTTCAGGCCGTTCGCCGACGCGGTTTCGGTGATCGGCACCGACGCCATGATCAGCGTCGGCATCGCCGCATAGGAGATCGCGGTGCCGATGCTGACCACGGTGGCGCCGAGGACGACCGCGGCGACCGTGTCCGAGAAGAAGACCCGGCCGATGTAGGCCAGGCCCATCACGGCGGCCCCGGTGATCAGCGTGATCCGCCCGCCGTAGCGATTGATCAGCCGTCCGGAGACGGGCGCGAACAGCACCATGGCCAGCCCGGACGGAACCATCGCCAGACCGGCGACGATGATCGGCAACCCGAAACCGTATCCGGTGGCCGTCGGGAGTTGCAGTTGTTGCGTGGTCAACAGCAGGTTCGCGAACATCGCGAACCCGACCAACACGGACGCGATGTTGGTCAGCAGCACCGGTCGCCTGGCGGAGGTGCGCAGATCGACCAGCGGTTGGCTGACCTTGAGTTCGAAGGGCACCCAGATCACCAGCGCGGCCAGCGTCACCACGAACAACGAGATCACCGGTTCGCTGCCCCAGCCCCAGCTGCCGCCCTTGGAGATGCCGAGCAGCAGCGCGGTCAGCGCGATCGACAACAGCGCGGCGCCGACGAAGTCGAAGCGTCCGCGGCTGCGAACGGTGGATTCCGACACGATGGCCAGCACGCCGCCGATCAACAACACCCCGGACGCGGCGGAGATCCAGAAGATGGCCTCCCAGCCGAACTGTTCGAAGATGATGCCGGACAGCGGCAGACCGAGAGCGGCGCCGATGCCCAGGGTGGCGCTCATCAGGGCGACCGCGGAACCGACCTTCTCCTTGGGCAGTTCGTCCCGCATGATGCTGATGCCGATGGGAATGAGCGCGGCCGCGAACCCCTGCAGCGATCGCCCGACGATCAGCGGTGAGAAAGTGTCCGCCGAGCGCGGCCAGCACCGATCCGGCCGTCATCGCCAGCATGGCCATGATCATCATCAGCCGCTTGCCGAACATGTCGGCCAGCCTCGACATGATCGGGGTGGCCACGGCACTGGTCAGCAAGGTCGCCGTGACCAGCCAGGATGCGTCGTCGGGACTGACGCCGAGAATGCCGGGGAACTCGGGGAGCAGCGGCACCACCATCGTCTGTTGCAGCGCGACGACGGTGCCGCACAGCGACAGGATCCCGATCACGGCCCAGGTTGGGCGCTGTCGTGCACGACGTGAAGACACGGCCGGCTCCTCGCGGGGGAATGACCCCCGATCTTGGACTCTATCGCTGCGTCTTTCGCCCAGGACGCCGGTGCCGCCAATGCTCCGCCTAGCGAAAGAATCGCGCGAACGCCGGCCCGCCGACCGCTCCGCCGCGCAGCGGTCGCCACGCTCTTGTAGGTTCGCCGTGTGCGAATTGAGTCGGTGATTTCGGTCGCCGCGACGGACTCGGTGGGCCCGACCAGGCTGCGGCTGCTGACGGCCGGCAGCGTCAAGCTGCCGGTGGTGGTCGTCGCACAGGCCGACGGGGGTCCGGCGTACTACGTCATGGACGTCGCCACTTTGCAGGGCGCCCTGACCAATCAGCTGTCCGCGACGCCGATCACCGACACCCTCGACCTCGGAGCGCGTGAACCGAGGCCGGCGGTGTCAACGCTGGAGGCAAAGTCCGCGGCCGCCGGGTCCCCGGTGGTGGACAACGGTCGGCTGGTCGGCGTCATCGCGGAGGACAAGCCGGAACATCCGGAACCGACCGAGGCGGACATGTCCCGCGGCGCCGCGGGAGATTCGGCGGACCCGAGCCGCAAGCGCGGTCTCTGGCAGCGGCTGTCGCGCTCGGAATAGCCATCCGGAACGTCGCAGCCGTCCCGGCCCGGCCGGCGGTCATTTCACAGGTAATTCACGGGTCCGGAATTGCCGCCACATTTCCGGCCAGTACCAATTGCGAGAAAAGAGCGGCTGACCTGGGCCAAATGGTGATGTCATCCACTTGAACTCAGCAAACGTAGCGGCGTAGGTTCCGCGCATGCGTTCGGCGGTCTGGAATATGTGTGACGATCGATGCGATAAGCGCATCGATCGCCGTGCCTGTCCCCGAGCCGAGCCCGTTGGCGGCCGATGGTCAGCGCCGAATGCCTGAGGAGTCAGAAATCGAGGGATCCCGACGGGTTCCGTTGACCGCAGACCCGGCGGAAATGCCCGCTGCGGAGCACCGCCGACCACGGCAGCCGACCACCGGGTCTGGCCCGGCGCCGTGGCGGTCACCGCGGTTGCCGCGGTCATGCCTGGATTCGGATGCCCACCGCGGTCGCCGGTTGGCTGTACGCCGAGGACGGCCGGACGTTCATCGGGGACTGGCTCCGCGCCGACCAACCGATCAAGGTGCTGTGGATGCCGTACGCCGGTTATCAGCACCTGATCCCGCGACTGGCGTCCGGCCTGGTCATCGCGCTGGTGCCGCCGGCCGGCTGGGCCCTGGCCATCAACGCGATCGCGTGCCTGGTGGTGGGCACGGTGGCCGGTCTGGTTTACGTCTTCAGCCGCGACGTGATCAGCTTCCGGCCGGCCAGGGTGGTGCTCGGTCTGCTCGCCGTGATGACCCCGATGGCGGGGTTGGAGGCACTTGGAAATATCGCGAACCTGCACTGGTTCCTGCTGTACCTGACGCCGTGGCTGCTGCTCGCCACCCCTCGTTCCACCCGCGGTGCCGGCCTGATGGCCGCGGTCGCGTTCTTGTCGATGGCGACCGAGCCGCAGTGCTGCGATCTTCCTGCCGCTTGCCCTCTGGCGGTTCGTGGCATCCCCGCGGACCCGACCGGTGATCCTCTGCTGGCTGCTCGGGGTGGCGGCGCAGGTCGTCACGGCGATCGAGGCGCCCCGGGCGATCGGTTCGGACATCCCACCGATCGGCTCCACGATCGAGGGATACGTCCTGAACGTCGGGATGACGTTGGCCACCACACACATTCCGTTGCTCGGCATGGTGCTGGTCCGGATCGGCTGGTGGATCGGTTTCGTCGGGGTCGCGGCGATTCTCGCCGTCGCGGCCGTTGGCATCGTCAAGGGCTCGCTGATGGCCAAGGTGGCGATCGGCGCGCTGCTGTATGGCTCGGTGGTCAGCTGGTCGGCCTCTTTCGTGCTGGGGCGGAACCCGGCGTTCTTCTACAGCGAGATGGACGTTGTCCAGTTGGGCTCGCCGTTGCTCGCCCGCTGGGGAACTGCAGCGTCGATGCTGCTGGCCGCGACCATCCCGGTCACCGTGGCCGTCATGGTGCAGCGATATCCGCGGTGGCGAGTGGCCTGGCTGGCGCTGCTGGCCGTGTTGGCTCTCGCGCTGGTCGCTGAACCTCGTCGTGGCGCGCCCCGACCGGGAAAGCCAGACCTGGCAGCACGAGGTCGACGATGCGACCACGACGTGTGCCTCGACACCCGGCGGCGACGTCGTGCTGCCGACGCCGCCGGACACGTCACCGGGGGATCCTGGTTGGCGCGTGGACCTGCTCCTGCTCGAGGCTCACCGGTTGAGATCCAGGCCGAGGCCCGGTTGGCCCGGCCCGATTGCCGTGGCTGACACTCTTTTGACCCATTGGACGCGCGTCCAGACTACAGAGAGTAGTATCCGCGCATGTGAGAGTGGCTGCTCTCACCGTTACGGATCGCCCCACCGGGAAACAGCCTGTTTGCCATCACAGCGCGGCAGCATGCGGACCACTGAGGGGGACGATGACCAGGCGGAACGCGGCAATCGTCGGCGCGGCGATCTTGATCCTGTTGCTGGCCACGGCCTGTTCGGTGGGCGGTCAACCGCAGGCCGCGCCGCTGGCGGTCAGCCCGGCGGTCAGTCACGATCACCACGACGACGGTGCAGGTGCCCTCCTCCGAGCCGGCCTTCGCTCCGCCGGACGGCTTCGACGACTGGGGCGATCGGGTCGGGGCGAAATGGTCCGACCAGACGACGTTCACCTGCGCGGACTCGTCCGACTCCTGTTGGGGCGTCGACCTCTACAGCGAACGCGGCTGCCCCGGCGGGATTCTGGTCGTGCTGGACGTCTTTCGCGATCAGACCAAGCTGACCGTCATCGACGGGACAACCGCCGCGGTGACGCCGGGTGCCACCGTGAACCTGGTGCTCGGTCAGACCGGCAACGGGACCGGGCTGACGCGCCAAGATCGCCACCATCAGTTGTCGTACGTGAGTGATGTCAGTCCTTGGCGCGCCGGAACAGCTTGTTGCCGAGCCACACCAGCGGGTCGTACTTGCGGTCGACGACCCGTTCCTTCATCGGGATGATGGCGTTGTCGGTGATCTTGATGTGCTCCGGGCAGACCTCGGTGCAGCACTTGGTGATGTTGCACATGCCGATGCCCTGCTGGGCCTGCGCGAACTCCCGGCGGTCGGTGCGGGCGTCGAGCGGATGCATGTCCAGTTCCGCCGCCCGGATGAAGAACCGCGGGCCGGCGAACGCCGTCTTGTTCTCCTCGTGGTCGCGGGTGACGTGGCAGACGTCCTGGCACAGGAAGCACTCGATGCACTTGCGGAACTCCTGGGACCGCTGCACGTCCACCTGTGCCATCCGGTACTCGCCGGGTCCGACGCCGACCGGCGGCGCGAAGGACGGGATCTGCCGGGCCTTCTCGTAGTTGAAGGAGACATCGGTGACCAGGTCGCGGATCACCGGGAACGCCCGCAGCGGGGTCACGGTGATCACCTCGTCGTCGGTGAAGGTCGACATCCGGGTCATGCACAGCAGCCTGGGGCGGCCGTTGATCTCGGCGCTGCACGACCCGCACTTGCCGGCCTTGCAGTTCCAGCGCACCGCAAGATCGCCGGCCTGGGTGGCCTGCAGCCGGTGGATGATGTCGAGCACGACCTCGCCCTCGTTCACCTCGACCGTGTAGTCCTGCAGGCTGCCGCCGTCGGCGTCGCCGCGCCACACCCGGAACTTCGCGTCACGGCTCACGGCCGGCCTCCATCGGTGTCATCGTCGGTCACTGTGCTGATCCAGATGCGGGCAGTTCTTCCTCGGTCAGGTACTTCTCCAGCTCCGATCGCTCGAACAGGGCCAGCAGGTCCGGCCGGATCGGGGTGATCGGCTGCTCGGTGATCGCGATCCCCGTGCTGCCCGTGCCGTTCGCGTCGAGCTGGCAGACCAGCTGCCGTCGCCGCCACTGCGCGCTCATCTCCGGGTAGTCGTCCCGGGTGTGCCCGCCCCGGCTCTCCTGCCGGGTCAGCGCGGCCCGGGCGACGCATTCGCTGACCTGCAGCATGTTCACCAGGTCAAGCGCCAGGTGCCAGCCCGGGTTGAACTGCCGGTGCCCCTCGACGCTGACCGCGGCCACCCGCGGCTTGAGCGCGTCGATGGCGTCCAGCGCCTGCTGGATCTCCGCCTCCTTGCGGATGATGCCGACCAGGTCGTTCATCAGCTGCTGCAGTTCGCGGTGGATGGTGTACGGATTCTCGCCGAGCCCGCCGTCGGCCGCCGGCTGGAACGGGGCAAGCGCCCGCTCGGCGGCGGCCTCGATCGAACCCGCCCGCACCGTCGGGACGGCGCCGCCGAGCCCGGCGATGTAGTCGGCCGCGCCGATGCCGGCCCGCCGGCCGAACACCAGCAGGTCGGACAGCGAATTGCCGCCGAGCCGATTGGAGCCGTGCATGCCGCCGGACACCTCGCCGGCCGCGAACAGGCCCGGCACCCTGGCCGCGGCCGCGGTGTCCGGGTCCACCTCGACGCCGCCCATCACGTAGTGGCAGGTCGGTCCGACCTCCATCGGCACCTTGGTGATGTCGACGTCGGCCAGCTCGGAGAACTGGTGGTGCATCGACGGCAGCCGCCGCTTGATCTCCTCGGCGGGCAGCCGGGTCGACACGTCCAGGAAGACGCCGCCGTGCTCGGTGCCGCGGCCGGCCTTGACCTCCGAGTTGATCGCCCGGGCCACCTCGTCCCGGGGCAGCAGATCGGGTGGTCGGCGGTTCTTCTCCGAGTCCTGGTACCAGCCGTCGGCCTCTTCCTCGGTCTCGGCGTACTTCGCGCGGAACACGTCCGGGACGTAGTTGAACATGAACCGGGTGCCCTCGGAATTGCGCAGCACGCCACCGTCGCCGCGCACCGACTCGGTGACCAGAATGCCCTTCACCGATGGCGGCCAGACCATCCCGGTCGGGTGGAACTGCACGAACTCCATGTTCACCAGCGTCGACCCGGCCCGCAGCGCCAGCGCGTGACCGTCGCCGGTGTACTCCCAGGAGTTGCTGGTCACCTTGAAGGACTTGCCGATGCCGCCGGTTGCCAGGATCACGGCCGGTGCCCGGAAGATGACGAACTTGCCGGTCTCCCGCCGGTAGCCGAAGGCACCGGCGATGGCGCCGGCCTCATCGGTGAGCAGTTCGGTGATCGTCACCTCGGCGAAGACCCGCAGCCCGGCGTCGGCGTCCGACGGCGGACTGCCCGGGCTGGCCGCTTGCTCGTCCTGGCGCAGCGAGACGATCTTCTGCTGCAGGGTGCGGATCAGTTCCAGCCCGGTGCGGTCGCCGACGTGGGCCAGCCGGGGGTATTCGTGGCCGCCGAAGTTGCGCTGGCTGATCCGCCCGTCCGGGGTGCGGTCGAACAGCGCGCCGTAGGTCTCCAGCTCCCAGACCCGGTCCGGCGCTTCCTTGGCGTGCAGTTCGGCCATCCGCGGGTGGTTGAGGAACTTGCCGCCGCGCATGGTGTCGCGGAAGTGCACCTGCCAGTTGTCCTTGGAGTTGACGTTGCCCATCGACGCGGCGATGCCGCCCTCGGCCATCACGGTGTGGGCCTTGCCGAACAGCGACTTGCAGATGATCGCGGTGCGCAGGCCCGCCTCGCGGGCCGCGATGGCGGCGCGCAGGCCGGCCCCACCCGCTCCGACGATCAGGACGTCGTAGCTGTGCTCCTCGTGGTCGGTCATCTGGCTGGGACAGTGCGGTGGGACGCTCGAGCGGTCAGTCAAGGGGGTAGTTCTCCTGACCGGTGTCGGGGTCGCTAGAAGAACCGCAGGTCGCTGATGGTGCCGGTGGCCAGCATGAAGATGTAGAAGTCGGTGACCACCAGCCAGATCAGCGAGACCCATGCCAGCAACATATGCCGCGCGTTCAGCTTCGAGATCTGTTGCCACGCCCAGTATCTAGCCGGATGTTTGGAGAAGTGCTTGAGCTTGCCGCCCATGATGTGCCGGCAGGAATGGCAGGACAGGGTGTAGAGCCAGATCAGCGCGGCGTTGATCAGCAGGAGCAGGGTGCCAAGACCCATGTGGCCCCACTGGCCGTCGGCGTCGCGGAACCCGAGCACGGCGTCGTAGGTCAGGATCACCCCGAAGATCATCGCGAAGTACCAGAAGTAGCGATGGATGTTCTGGAAGATCAGCGGGAACCGGGTCTCGCCGGTGTACTTCCCGTGCGGCTCGGCGACCGCGCAGGCCGGCGGTGAGAACCAGAACGCCCGGTAGTAGGCCTTGCGGTAGTAGTAGCAGGTCAGCCGGAAGCCCAGCGGGAAGATCAGGATGATCAACGCGGGCGACAGCGGCCACCAACTGATCGGCTGGCCGAAGTCGCTGGCCTCCGGCACGCAGGACGTGCTCAGGCAGGGCGAATAGAAGGGCGATCAGGTACGGCGCCGAGTAGTAGTAGTCGAACTGGAAGGCCCGGAATGTCGCGTAGATGGCGAACAGCAGCAACCCGATGCCCGTTGCGGCAGGGGACAGCCACCACTTGTCGGTCCGCAGCGTCTTCGCTGCCAGGAGCGCGCGCCCTGGGGTGTTGACCCCGCTCAACGGCTCTGCCCGTGGTAGCCGCCCAGTCCCTCTTGGTCGTAGTCGTTGCCCCACATCTTCGGGTCGTACGGCTCGTCGCTGATCTGGTAGCTGGGCGGTGCGGACGCCGCGGCGTTGACCGGGACGTCAGGGGTCCGGAGGGTCTCGGCGTCGGCGACGTCCAGCCGGAGCCGTTCGAGGTCGTTGCACAACCGGGCGACGACCGAAACCTTGCCGTGCGTGTGGGAGAGCACGGCAACGGCGGAGGCCAATTCATCGATGGAGCGTTGCAACGCGAGGAGAGCGGAGTCGGTCATGCAGACCTCCCGGTCGGCGGCGAAGAGAGCGGTGGCGAAGAGAGCGGTGGCGAAGAGAGCGGTGGCACTGTGATTATCACCACGCAGGCGATCTTGCGACCTTAGCCCCGCGGCCCGCTCGATGTCAGTATGGCCGGGGCGACCGGGCCAGCGCCGAACCTTTTGGAAGGGCAGGTGGAGGCATGACGGAGTTGCGCAAACCCGGTGCCCTGCTGCTCACGCCGGGCGCCGGAGCCGACCGGAACCAGCGCACCCTGGTGGCGCTGGAGGCCGCGGTCGTCCCCGTTGCCGTGCAGCCGGGTCGACTTTCCCTACCGCCTGCAGGGCAGGCGGGTGCCCGACAAGGCGCCGGTGGCGATCGCCCACCTGATGCAGCAGGCGGCGACGCTGGCGCAGGACGCCGGGGTCGCGCCTGGAACGCTGGTGCTGGGCGGACGCTCCTACGGCGGGCCGGATGTGCTCGATGGCGGTGGCGCAGGGGCTACCGGCCGCCGGACTGATCCTGCTCAGCTATCCGCTGCATCCGCCGGGGAAACCGGAAAACCTGCGGGTGGAGCACTTTCCGGACATCTCCGTGCCGGTGCTGTTGATCTCCGGCAAGAGCGACCCGTTCGGTTCACCGGCCGAGTTCGAGCGGCAACTGGCGGCCATTCCCGGTCCGGTGACGCAGGTGTGGCTCACCGGGGGCCACGATCCGCGGGCCATCGGCGCGATCAGCGCGGCGGTCGTCGACTGGCTCGCCACGTTGTCGGGCAGTGGCGATCGACCGTCAGCCGCCGGAGATGACGCCCAGCGAGACGAACCCGTAGGACGCGATCAATGGCAGCACCACGAACATGATGGCGGCCTGCACCGGATTCCCCTTCAGGCCACCGGTCCCGATCATGCCAACGGCACCCATCACGGCGACACACACCGCCATCACTACCACGGCCGTCCACATGGTCAGCCCTCCCGTGCTCGACTGAAGACTCTCGGCTCAGTATTGGAGCTTATCCACGATCGGCGTCGGCCGATCCTCCGAGTGCGGACGCAGGTCGCTCCACTGCTGCGCGATCCGGGCGATCCCCAACTGCCGCACACACTTCTGCGCCGCCATCCCGATCGCCTCGGTGAAGGTGGGGAACGCGAACGGCAGCTCGGCGAGCTGTTCCACCCGCATGTTCGTCGCCATGCAGGCGGCGACCATCTGGATCAACTCGGCCGAGTACTCACCCAGCACGTGCGCGCCCAGGATGTAGTGCCGGTTGGACTCGACGATCAGCTTGCAGAACCCGCCCGACCGCGCGTCGACCACCGGCCGGAGCAGGTCGTCATACCGCACGATGGCCACCTCGCAGTCGTAGCGGGCCCTGGCCTCCTCCTCGGTGAGACCGACGCTGCCGTACTCCGGGTCGGTGAACGACCCGGTCGGCACGATCTCGTGACTGTTCCGCCGGCGGGTACCCATCACCGCGTTCTCCGCGGCCACCAATCCCTGTTGCCGGGCGCTGGGCACCAGCATGCTGATCCCGTTGACGTCGCCGGCGGCGAAGATATGGCCGATGTTGCTGACCAGCCGGTCACTGACCTTGAGATAGCCGCGCTCGACCTCGAGGCCGATCGCCGCCGGGTCGAGGGTCCCGGCGTTGCCCGGCCACCCGACGGCGAAGAACACCGTGTCGGCCGGAACGCTGGCGGCGACGCCGTCCCGCACGTAGTGCACGACGAACACGTCGTCGCTGCGCTCGATCGACGTCGCCCTGGTGCCGGTCAGCACCCGCATGCCCTTCGCCTCGAACGCAGCGGTCAGGCCGGCCGAGACATCATGATCGGAACGGGGTTTGATCCGGTCCGCGAACTCCAGCACGGTCACCTTCGAGCCGAAGTCCAGCAGGATCGACGCCAGCTGGCAGCCGGTGTCCGACCCGCCGATCACCACCGACGACACCGGCAGCTCGGTGAGTTCGCGGATGTCCTCGTAGGTCAGGGCCAGCTCGGCACCGGGAATCGGCAGCCGCCCGGCGTGTCCGCCGACCGCGACGACGATGGCGTCGCCGGAGAACCGCCGCCCGTCGGCGACCTCGATCGTGTGCTCGTCGACGAAATGAGCGGGCCCGGCGTTCTGCACCAACTCCACGCCGCACGCCGCGATGTAGTCGCTCATCCGTTTGACGTCATGGGAGTAGTCGGCGACCCGGGTCGCGTTGGCGACGGCTGCCCGGACGTCGACGGTGGGCGCCGGCCCGCGCAGGCCGAACGTCTCCCAGGATTTCGCGTCCCTGGCCAACCGGGCCGCCCTGGCCAGGGTGCGGATCGGCGCCGGTCCCTCGTTGATGCTGGTGCCGCCCACCCGCCTGCTCTCCACCAGCGTCACGGTCGCGCCGAGTTCCGCGCCCTGCAGCGCGGCGGACACCCCGGCCGGTCCACCGCCGATCACGAGCAAACGCATGAATTGACTCCCAACGGTTCGGTGCCGCGGTCGCGGCGGGACCGAGTCTTGCAGGGCCGCCCGACCCGTGCCCGCGTCGGAGGGCAACCGGTGCGCCCGCCGGACCACCGGATCGGGTGACCGCCTGGACATTTTCGCTCCGCCGCCCGATGCTCAGCCGGTGACGTCACCCGAGCATGGTGCAGCGGGCCGTTCGCCGACCCTGGAGGATGTCGCCGCCGCGGCGGGAGTCTCCCGGTCGACGGCCTCCCGCGCGATCAACGGCGGCATGCGGGTCAGCGCCGATGCGCAGGCCGCCGTGGACGCGGCGGTGCTGAGCCTGCGCTTCACCCCCAACCGGGCGGCCCGCGCGCTGGTGACCCAACGCACGAATGCGGTTGCGCTGGTCATCGCCGAACCGGACGACCGGGTGACCGGTGATCCGTTCTTCGCCCAGGTGATCCAAGGCATGGGAGAAGCGTTGGGGGACACCGATTTCCAAATGGTCCTGCTGATCGCGAAGCGCGATGGCACGGCCGAGCGGACGATCCGGTACCTGCGGCACGGGCACGTCGACGGCGCCGTTGTTGTCTCCCACCACGAGTCCGATCACATCGAGCGGGCCCTGCTGTCCGCTTCGCTGCCCAGCGTCTTCGTCGGCCGTCCCTGGTATCTGCCGGACCAGCTCAGCTACGTGGACACCGACAATCGGCTCGGCGCCGAGCTCGCCACCCGGCACCTGGTGGAGCGCGGCCGTCGCCGGATCGGCACCGTTGCCGGGCCCGCCGACATGCCGGCCGCGGTGGATCGGCTGGCCGGCTGGTCCGCGGCGTTGATCGGCAATGGGCTGCCCGCGGACGCCGTGGAACACGGCGACTTCACCACGCCGGGTGGCGCCGGCGCGGCCCGTCGACTGCTCGACCGGTACCCCGAACTCGACGCCATCTTCGTGGCGAACGACCTGATGGCGGTGGGTGCGCTCGGCGTGCTGCGGGCGGCCGGACGGCAGGTGCCGGGAGACGTTGCGCTGGTCGGCTATGACAACGGGGCGGTCGCGGCCGTGATGGAACCGCCGCTGACCACGGTCGTCAACCCGGTCGCGGAGATGGCGCGGACCGCCGGGCTGGTGTTGCTGGAGCGGATCACCCAGGATGGGCCGCTGGCGCCGCCGACCATCTTCCCGCCGGAGCTGGTGGTCCGATCATCGAGTTGAGCCAGTCCGGAGCAATGTTGCGTGGGTCTTGTTGGTCTTTCCTGTCGAATCGTGAGAGGCTGTAGCCGGTTACCGTTCTTGAGTCCGTTCCACGCGACTGCAAGATGTCGCCACGGGCTTGGCTCCAGGGGTGTTTTTCATCCGAAGGTGTCGAAATCGTCGACTAGCCCGGACCGGCGCACAGTGCGCTTGTCCGTATCGGATTCACCCCGCAAGGAGAGCACCATGGCACAAGGCACCGTCAAGTGGTTCAACGCTGAGAAGGGCTTCGGGTTCATCACCCCCGAGGGCTCCGGGCCGGACGTTTTCGTCCACTACTCGGAGATCCAGGCGGGCGGCTACCGCTCGCTCGAGGAGAACCAGAAGGTCAGCTACACCGTGACCCAGGGCAACAAGGGCCCGCAGGCGACTGCGGTCACCGTCATCTGACGGAGTTCTTGAGTTCCACCTGAGCCTCATCGTCCGGCCCCGGACCCGCTACCAGCGGGTTCGGGGCCGTTCGTATGTCCGGCGCGGTCGCGGGTTCGATGGCGAGCAGGGCGGAGGATGGACAGGGGCGTGCACACAGTGGGCGCAGGATTGGGGTGCTACCGATGAGCCGGACGACGGTGAACGAACCGGCCGAGGCGGCGTCATTGGCGAAGCGGTGGTGGGGCGGCCTACTGACCTTCGCGGCGACCCAACTGCGCGAGGCGCGCAGGTCGCCGGTCACGCTGGCCATGGTCATCACCCTCTGGGTGGTCGGCGCGATCACCGGGAGCCTGCGCGGGGGTCCGTCGGAGAGTCTGCTGGAGAACGTCGCGGCCGGCGTCCCCGCCTTCCAGGACGGCCACTGGTGGACCCCGCTGACGTCGGCCTTCTTCGCCCCCGACCTGCTGACGTACGTCGGAGTGACCGTCCTGCTGCTGGTGGTCGGCAGCCTGTGTGAGCGCCGCTGGGGCAGCGTGCGCATGCTGTGGTTCACCCTCGGGGTGCAGATCGTCGGCGTGGCAGTGGGTGTCGGCATCGTTGCCCTGGCCAATGCGATGTTCGATTGGCAGTGGGCGGAGTATCTCGCCGAGGACTATGCGGTGGGCGCGACCTGCCTGATCGCGGGTCTGCTCACGGCCTACAGCGGCGGGCTGTCCGCGTTGTGGCGACGGCGGATCCGGACCGGCGTGCTGACCGTTTGCCTGGTTGCCCTGATGTACGGCGGACAGCTGCAGGATGTCCTGCGGATGAGTACGGCGCTGGTCGGGTTGCTGGCCGGCGCGCTGTTCCTGCACACCGGCGAACGGCAGTTGGTGGCCAGGGCGAGCCGTCGGGAAACCCGGGTACTGGTGGCCGTTGTCGTGGCGGCGACGGCCCTCGGACCCATTCTGGTGGCCACCACCGGCGAGGTGCAGGGTCCGCTCTCGGCGCTCGCCGACCTCTACGTCGGACCCAACGCCTACTCCGACACCAGTCCCAACCGGAACCTGGCGGACATCATCATGTCGGTGATGCCGGCCCTGCTGGTGCTGGTGCTGGCCGCCGGATTGCGCCGTGGCCGCCGGTTCGCGTGGTGGGCGGCATTGGTCTTCCACCTCCTGCTGCTGGCGCTCGGCTCCTTCTATGCCATCGACTATTACAACTGGGCGGTCGAGAACGATCTGCTGGACGAGGGCTTCAGTTGGGTGGCCTGGTTGGTCCCGCTGATGCTGTTGCCGGTCTTGATCATCGTTTTGCTGTTGCTCACCCGCCGGTCCTTCACCGTGCAGGCCCCGGTGGGGGTCTACCGGAAATTCGGTGTGCTGGTGCTTGGTCTGGTGCTGGCACTGTGGGCCGTGTTCGTGCTGGTCGGTGCCGCGCTCTCCGACGATTTCACCCCGACCGCATCCGTCGGGCAGTTGATCACCGACTTCCCGACCAGGCTGCTGCCCAACGGTTATCTCTACATCATCGAACCCGCCTTCGAGCCGACCGAAGGCCTCGGCCGCTTCCTGGTCGACTGGGTGCCGGTGGTGGTGTGGGCGGCGATCCTGCTGGGGCTGCTGCGCACCTTCGTGGCGGCGCGGGTGGAGTCCGCGGCGGCCGACAAGGCCAGGGCGCGAGCCATTCTCGAGCGCAACGGGGTGACCGCGCTGGCCTACCTGACCACCTGGGACGGCAATAGTTACTGGTTCTCCGCGGACGGTTCGTCCTTTGTCGCCTACCGGGTCGAGGGTGGTGTGGCGATCACCACCGGCGACCCCATCGGGCCGCGGGATCGCCTGACCACCACGCTCGAGGAGTTCGTGGAGTTCTGCAATTCCGAGAACTGGACGCCGTGCCTGTACAGCACCACCGAATCGGTGAAGGAGGTCACCGACGGGTTCGGCTGGCCGAGCCTGCAGGTCGCGGAGGAAACCATGCTGCCGCTGGGCGCACTGGCCTTCACCGGCAAGAAATTCCAGGACATCAGGACGTCCATCAGCCGGGCCGGCAAGAACGGCATCACCGCCGAGTGGATTTCCTACCACGGCGCCCCGTTGTCGATCCGGGATCAGATCCAGGCGATATCCGAGGAATGGGTATCGGACAAGGCCCTGCCCGAGATGGGCTTCACCCTCGGCGGGCTGGACGAACTGGACGACCCGGCGGTTCGCTGCCTGATCGCCGTCGACCAGGACCGGACCATTCACGGCATCACCAGCTGGATGCCGTGCTATCGCGATGGCGTGCCGGTGGGCTGGACCTTGGACTTCATGCGCCGCCGCGGTGAGGGGTTCAAAGGCGTGATGGAGTTCCTGATCGGCAGTGCGGCCCTCGACCTGCAGAAGGAGGGCGCCGAATTCGTCAGCCTGTCCGGCGCGCCGCTGGCCCAGGCCAACCCGGGCGAGGAACAGACCGGGATCCAGAAGCTGCTGGAGGTGGTCGGCAAGACCATGGAGCCGGTCTACGGCTTCCGCTCGCTGCTGCGGTTCAAGGCCAAGTTCCAGCCCGTCTACCAGCCGATGTTCATGTGCTACCCGGAGGCCGCTGTGCTGCCGCGGATCGGATTGGGCATCTCGCACGCGTACCTGCCGAACATGACGTTCGGGCAGGCGGTCCGGATGATGGGCCAACTCACGTAGGACCATTCAGGAACGGGTCCGACCCCCCATTTTGGGGTGGTGACCATCCCCTCAATCGGGGTGCTGAACATTGTCTGAAAGCGGGACGCTGCAGAGGTAGTCAGTAACCCCTCGGGTCGATCCGCTCCCGCTCCGGCAGTGCGCCGGCCTGGAGCGGATCGGTCCCAAGAATCGACCCTCCCGCCCTGACCTGATCCACGAACGGGGTTTCACCATGCCGTTTTCACGTAGGGATGCCTTCAAGCTCGGTGGGCTCGGCGCCCTCGGCGTCGCCGGCCTCGCGATCCCGCTCGGCAACGTGGTCAGTGCGAAGGATCCGAGTCAACTTCCCAAGGGTCGCAGCCCCGTTCCGTACGGGGCGGCCTACAACTCGCCCGGCAACCCGTTCCAGCGGTTGCAGGTGCTGCAAAAGACCGGCCACGAGGACTATCCGGCTGACGGGAAGGGCCCGATCGACTACTACGACCAGAGCCAGCGGACCGGCAGCATCGCCGTCATTCCCGGGGCGCCGGCGATGCGCACCCCGATGATCGGCTATGACGACCCGGTGTACAAGATGGCCCGCGTCCCCGGTTACCGGATCGACGTCAATAAGGGCACCCGCATTGAAATGTTGATGCGCAACAAGCTGCCGGCCACCCACCCGACCTTCGGCACACCGATGCACACCTCGACGCATCTGCATGGGTCGGCATCGCTGCCCCAGTACGACGGGTACGCCAGCGACATCACACTGCCGGGGCAGGTCAAGAAGTACCTGTATCCGAACTGCCAGCCGGCGCGAACCCTGTGGTACCACGATCACGGCGTGCACTACACGGCGCAGAACGTCTACTCGGGGCTGGCCGCGCAGTATCACCTGCACGACGACATGGAACGCGGCCTGCTGCCCACCCATGACGAGAGCCAGCCCTACGGCGGCAAGGCCAGCGAGTACGACGTCGGCCTGATCGTGTCGGACATGATGTTCCAGGCCAACGGATCTCAGCAGTACG
The DNA here is from genome assembly GCA_963695045.1 of uncultured Actinomycetota bacterium. Classification (GTDB taxonomy): domain Bacteria; phylum Actinomycetota; class Actinomycetes; order Mycobacteriales; family Nakamurellaceae; genus Nakamurella. The sequence goes on along the minus strand of CAVOFW010000004.1, from coordinate 529,372 downwards.
ACGATCGCAACCGGTCCGGCCTCTGGGGTGATGTCATCCTGGTCAACGGCCAACCGTGGCCCGTGATGAAGGTGAAGCGGCGGATCTACCGGTTCCGGGTGCTCGACGCCTCCATCTCCCGGTCCTATCGGTTCACCCTCTCTCCGCAGTTGCCGATGGTCATGGTCGCCACCGACGGTGGGCTGATGCCGAAGGCGCAGCCGATTACCCAGTGGCGGCACGGAACCGCGGAGCGCTACGAGGTGTTGATTGATTTCTCGGCCGTTCCGGCCGGCACCCGGGTCGAGCTCAAGAACCTGAGTAACCCGGACAACCGCGATTACACCAACACCGGAAAGGTGATGGCCTTCGACGTCACCGGAGATCCGTTCGACACCAGCACGCCGTCCTCGACAGTGTTTCCGACCGTGCTCAATGCCGGCCAGGAGACCATGGCGCTGCTGGAGCGCAACGCCAAGAAGGTCAGGAACATCCGCGTCCAACACGACGATGTGACCAACGTCTGGAACCTCAACGACATGACCTGGGAGGACATCGTCGCGTCCGGCTACAAGAAGGTCATCGCCGACCCGGCGCTGGGGGACACCGAGATCTGGGAGATCGAGAACAAGTCGGGCGGATGGTTCCACCCGCTGCACATCCACCTCATCGATTTCAAGGTGTTGAGCCGAAACGGCAAGGCGCCCTTCGCCTGGGAACTCGGCGCGAAGGATGTCATCTATGTCGGCGAATCCGAGAAGATTCGGTTGCTGATGCAGTTCGGCAAGGTCGGCGACAAGGATTTCGGTGTGCAGACCGGCAGGTACATGATCCATTGCCACAACCTGGTGCACGAGGACCACGATATGATGAGTCAATTCAGCGTTGGTCTGAAACAGACGGACATGGACTCGAACATGGACACCAACACCCCGCCGATCGCGACCGATTACAACCATCCGATCAAGGCGGCACCACCGTACGCCGACACCAGTGCACCGTAGTGAGTCGCGTGGGACCCGTCGGTCCTCGCGCTGGAGGTACTCGGTCGCGGCGGTGGTGCTGGTCGTGGCCGCCGTGGTGATCGTCCGCACCGAGTTCCTGAACACGGTGACCGTGTCGTCCGACAGCATGTCGCCCACGCTGTGCACGGGCGACGTGCTGCTGGTGGCGCGGCACAGCAACGGGGACTCGGTCAAGGACGGCGACATCGTCACCTTCACCAGCCCGCAGGACGGTGTGCAAACGATCAAGCGGGTGATCGGCACCGCGGGCCAGACCGTTGTGGTCAAGGATGCGGAATTGTTCGTCGACGGGCTCCGGGTGGACGAGCCCTATCGTCGATCACGCCAGCATCGACGGGACGTACACGCCGACCTACACGGTGCCCGACGGGACGGTTTTCGTGATGGGTGACCACCGCGAGACGTCGATCGATTCCCGGCTGTACGGCCCGATCCCGACCGCCGTCATCGACGGCACGTTGTTGTGGAAGCTGTGGTCCAAGTGCGACCCACGCTGAAGAGAACAACACTGACCAGGACAGCGGCGAGCCCGGAGGCATCGATGGTGCAGCTCACGAACCCAACGCCGGTGCAGCAGCCGACGCGTCGGCCACCCACCGTTCGGGTGCTGGTGGCGGCCGTCTTCCTGGCCGGCATCGTGGCGATCGTCCTCGCCCGATGGTTGACCGGGACCGGCTATCAGGAGCCGCCGCTCGGTCTCCCGGACGCCGGCGGATTCACCGCGATCGGTCTGCCGATCGCCCAGTTCGTCCACGACATGGCCGGCATCGCGGTGGTCGGCCTGCTGTTCCTGCGCTGCATCGGACTGGGCCCGACCGTCGGGCCGGCGCACGTGCACCTGATGACGATGGCGGCCCGCTGGAGCTGGGTGTGGGCGGGCGGCACCCTGGCGTGGATCGTGCTCACCATGTCCGACCTGGTCGGCCTACCGGTCAGCGGGCTGCCGGAGCGGACGGACGTGCTGACCATCGTGATGGGCACCGATCGGGTGCTCGCGCAGATCGCCACCCTGTGGGTGGCGGTGGCGATCGCGCTGTTCGGTGCACGGCTGACCACCACCGGCCTGGCCGTGGGCGCCCTGGCGGTGGCGACGGCGGCGCTTGTTGCCCAGTGCGCTGTCCGGCCACGCCGGCCACCACAACTACTCCGATGTGGCCGTTGTCGCCCTTGGCGTGCACGTGGCGGCCGCCGCGGCCTGGGTGGGCGGGCTGCTGGCGCTGGTGGTGCATCTGCGTCCCTTCCCCGAAGAGCTGCGCCGGGCCGTCCCGCGGTTCAGCGCGGCAGCCCTGATCTGCGTCATCGCGGTCGGCGTGTCCGGGGTGGTGGAAAGCGCGGTGATGCTGGACGGCTGGGCCGCCCTGTGGGGCACCAACCGAGGTCACCTGATCATCGCGAAGGTGCTCGCCCTGGTGTTGCTCGGTGGCATCGGGTACTGGCATCGGCGACGCACGATGGGCCCGGCCGCGAGCGGCCGGCTGCTGCCGCTGCTATGGCTGGCGACCGGTGAACTGGTGCTGATGGGAACCACCATCGGCATCGCGGTCGTGCTGTCCGGCACGGCCTGACTCGGCTCAGGAGTGCCGGATCCGGCCGCGTCGCCGCCGCTGGCTGCCGCCGGCTCGATCGTCCAGGCTGTGCCACCGGCCGCGACCGTGCGCACGGCGTCGATCAGCAGGTCGGCGTCACCGCCCTTGAGCAGCAATCCGACCGCGCCGGCCTCCGCCGATTCGAGGACGGCGCCGGGTGTCGGTGAGCCGGTCAGCATCAGCACCCGCACGTGCGGCGCGACGGCCAGCAGGTCGCGGGTTGCCTCGATACCGGACTTGATCGGCATCCGCACGTCCATCAGCACGACGTCGGGCGCGGCGTCGGCCAGCGCGGAGAGCACGTCCGCGCCGTCACTGCATTCGCCCGCCACCTCGAGGTCGGGCGTCGCGGTCAGGATCTCCGCGATCTGGGCACGGACGAAAGCATGGTCGTCGACCAGCAGCACGCGAGTCATGCCGTCCTTCCTTCGGACCTATGGGGTTCGATCACCCTGACGGCGCAGGGCCATCCGAACCGTCTAGGTCCACATGTACCCCGATTGCCGACCGTCAGACGGTGGCGTCTGAAGAAATTCCCGCCTAATTGGTCACACATTTCGGTGCGTCATTCCGGCCGTCAGGCACCTGGGCGTCCACCCACCGGAAGTGTGGCCCCGACAACCGTGCCGCCCTGTGCGCCGCCGGTCAGGGTGAGCGTGCCACCGAGGTCCTCCACCCGGGTCTTGAGCAGGCGCAGCCCCAGATGGCCCTCCGAGCGTCGATCGAGCCTGGACGGGTCCAGCCCGACCCCGTTGTCGATGACCTCGAGGTGGACGGTCTTGCTGCGAGCGGGGCCCGTCGAACCGTTCATGCCGAGCCGGATGCTCACCCGCGAGGCGTCCGCATGCTCGGCAACATTGGCCAGCGCCTCGTGCGCGACCCGGTAGATCGTGGTCACCACGTCGTTGTCCAACGGCGGGCAGCTCGGTCACGGAGATGTCGATGTCGATGCCCTTGCCCTGCAGCGGCGCCGCCAGGTTCTCCAGCGTGTTCGGCAGTTGGCCGACGCTCAGATCGGGGGGGTACAGGTCGACCATCAGCTCGCGCAACGACTCGATGGCGTGCAGCACGGTGTTCTGGATGTCCCGCATCAGCGGCTGCTTGTTCTCCGGGACGGAGGACGCCACCGCCCCGAGCGCGTAGCCGACACCGGCGAGCTCCTGGATCGGCCCGTCGTGCAGGTCGGCCGCGACCCGGACCCGTTCCTTCTCCGAGACCGAGAGGTTCCGCTCCAGCAGGGCCGAGCGGTCGGCGTCCTGCCGGCGGATCCGCCGGGCCAGCGATGCCGCGATGGGCACCTGGATCAGCATCAGCACCAGCAGCGGCACCAGGACAAGTGGGATCAGCTGGAAGAGCAACCCGTTCGCGGTGTCGTCGACCCGCGCGTAGTCGTAGTAGGCCTCGAACGCCAGCGTCTGACCGTCGACGTCGAACGGCGTGTAGACCTCGACGAAGCCCTCCTCCGAGGCGACGAAGTCCGGCCCGGTGGCCTCCGGCTGATCGTCGAAGTCCGAGCTGGTCACCCCGTCGTCGATCGCCGCGAGAACCTCCGGCGGAGGGTCCTGCTGCGTGCCGATCACCGCCGGATCGTCGGCCCAGACGATCCGCCCGCTGCGGTCCCACACCGTGACCTGCTTGAGCGAGCCGTCCTTCATCCGGTTGCTGATCGCCCGGACTGAGGTCTGGTCCGCGCTGCCCGCGACGCCGTTCAGGGCGTCACCGAGAATGGGGCTGACCACCAGGGAGCCCAGCCGGCCGGCCATCCGTTCGGCGTCGGCCAGTGCCTGGGACTTGGCGACCGATTTGCTGGCGACGACGGCGCCGATGGAGACCACGATCAGCGCCACCGCCGCGGCGCCGTAGAAGATGGCCAGCTCGCGACGGACACCAACCCGGGGAGTCGAGGGTCGGCCGCGGCCAAGTCTCATACGGGGGATTCGATGAGACCCAAGCTCTTGGCCTTGATCACGACCTCCAGCTGTGTGCTCACCCCGAGCTTGCAATGCAGCGACTTCATGTAACCGCGACAGGTATGCAGGGTGATCCCCAGCACCCGCGCGATGCTTTGGGTGGCCATGCCCTGGCCCAGGTAGGTCAACACCTCGAGCTCGCGCTGGGTGAGGATCGGCTTGGCCTCGGTGAAGGGCTGCGGCGCCAGCGAGGCGCCGCCCTTGAATGCCGAGGGTGCCACCAGCATCTGGCCCTGCCGAACCCGGCGCAGCACGTCGATCATCTCGACCAGCGACCCGTTCTTGGGAATGAACGCGGACGCCCCGGCCTGTGCGGCGCGGGAGATCCAGGCCGGATCGCGATAGGCGGTGACCACCGCGATGACGGTGTCAGGCGCCACTTCGCGGATCTTCCTGGTGGCCATCAGCCCGTCCTGGCGGGGCATCTGGATGTCCATGATCACGATGCTGGGCCGGAGTTCCGCGGCGCGTGCGATCCCCTCGGACGCCGTTGCCGCGGTGCCGACACATTTCATGCCCTCCACCGAGTTCAGCGCCGCCGACAGCAGATCAGCGAACGAGCGATGATCATCGACGACCAAGACGGTCGCTATTCCAAGCTCGAAGGCATCCGTATCCGTGTAGTCAGATAACTGACTGGTCATCGTACAGACCCCCATTGGTCCTGGTTTCCCACGAAACTACGCTATGTCACCGACTCGCCCCGAAGTCGCCACCAGAGTGTGACCCAAACTGGGCATATCTGTCCAGACTGGTTGTCGTGCGTAGTCAGGTTACGCCTAACTGGCGTCACAATGACACGAATGGGCTAATTCGTCAGCGAGAGTAAGAGTTCGATTGGATGCGCGGGCAGACGCCAGAGAAGCCGGGTGGACCCCGATCGGGCGACGCCGTCGACGCCGTCGTGTCACCCAATGCTGATCGGATTCAGCAGGCATTCGGCGGCGACCGCAGAATCTCACCCATTTGCCACAGGCAAAACGTCAGATCGCAACCATGGACAGCGGTCAGTCGACAGCGTTCCGCGGGCACCGCGGCGGGCGGCCGCGGACTGTGCGCTGGCGGTGTAGCGGGCGCAGAGTTCATGTGCGTCGGCCGCCAGGTGCGGCAGCCCGTGGGTGTCCGCGACCTCGGCCGCCTGGGCGGCCGCGGCGGCAGCGCCGGCGGTGCGACCGCGCGCGCAGCGGATCGCGGCGATGGCGATCAGTCGGAGATAGGCCTCCCTGGGAAAACCGTGCTGACCGTTCAGGGTGGTCTCCAGGCGGACGAGGTCTCGTTCGGCCTCGTTCGGATCGGCGTCGGCCTGCAGGGCAATCAGCCGCGCCAGAGTCTCCGGGAGCAGCAGCTCGAAATCTGTGCGCTCCAAGGTGGCGGCCAGCGTCGTCAGGATCCGTGTTGCCTCTTCGCCGTCGCCGATCGCGGCCAGCAGCTGGGCGCGGGCCAGTTGATGCAGGTGGTGAGCCAGCGGTCCGGCCCCCGGCGCCGGCGGCAGCGCGCCGGCCAGCTGCGCGGTTCGCCCGTCTCCACGCTCGATGGCGACCCGCATCATCAGCCACGACCATTCCGCGTCCGGGTCGATCTCGCCGGTGGCGGCGACCTGCGCCCACCTGGCCGGGAATTCCGCGGCCGCGACGTCGTGCGCGATCAGGCAGTTGAGCAGGTCCAGCCGACGGCAGAGCTGTCGATCACCCGCGGTCTCGGCCAGCCGCGCGGCGTGCGCAAGCTGTTCACGAGCCACCCGCCCGCCGCCCAGCAGGATGTCCGGCAGCCAGTAGGCCATGCTGGCCCTGGCCCGGACGGCGGGGCTGACCGTCAGGCCGGCGGCCTCGTCGGCATAGCGTCGGGCCCGGACGAACTGCCGGTGAGGAATGCAGTCATCCAGTGCCATTCGCAGCCGGGACTCGGCCTGCGCACAGGGATCGTCGGGCGCGTCGGGGCATCGCCGCACTTGCCGTCTGGACGGGTTCGACGTTGCGGCCGCACGCCGCGAGCTCGGCCGGGCCGGCATCATTCGCTGGCTGCGCAGCAGCGCGAGATGAACGTCGCGGGTCTGCGCCGACGGATCGATGCCGAGTTCCTCGGACAACAGGGTCCGGCACCGCTCGTACTCCCGCAGCGCCAGCGAGAGCTCCCCGACGTCGGCGTGCCCGCGCATCAGCAGCCGGCTCGCGCGCTCGCTGAACGGATCGAGCGCGATGGCCCGACTGGCGAAGTCAACCGCCTCGTGGCCCAGGCCCAGTGCGGCCGCCGACTCGGAGGCATCGCACAGCAGCACCTGATGCCGGTTGGACAGCGCGCGTCGCTCGTTCTGCGCCCAGTCGGCACCGTCGTCGTGGGCGGTGAATTCGCCCCGGACGAGCCGGTCGGCCTCCCGGGCCAGCTCGTACCCGGCCGCGAACTCGCCGATTCCGATCAGCTCGTGCGCCTTCGTCGACATCTCCCGAAACGCGGTGACATCCACCCAGGCATCGAGCAGCCGCAGGCCGGCCAGGCTGCGTTCGAGAAACTGTGGTCCCACCACCCGCCGGACCTGCGACGCGGCCGTCCGCAGGCTGGCCTGACCGTGGCGCTGGTCCGAGCCCGGCCACAGGGCGGCCACCAGGGTTTGGGTGGCAACCGGATCCCCGCCCTGCAGGGCGAGCAGGCGCAGCAGGTCGGCGGCCTTGCCGGTGCGCCACTCGGTGCGGTCGACGACGCTGCCCTCCCGGCGCCGGACCTGAAAGGGCCCGAGCATCCGGATCTCCAGGTGCGGCAGGCGCCGCGGCTGGATCGAGTCCGGGACCGCGCGGTCGCCAGTCGCGACGGAGCGGCGCAGTGCCACCTCGGTCATCGGTCAGTCCCCCTGCGACTCGGATGCAGATCTGAATGTGACAGATCGACGGTATTGGGCGGCACCGCGACCCTGAACCCCTAAACAAGGGGGTTCGGCGCCACCCGCTTGGCGCAGTTGGGACCCGCTTCGACCACCGTGCGTGGCCGACGTTTCAGCTTGATTTCACAAATCTTTCACGCCGCGATCGCACACTCCGACCGGTCAGGACTCCGCCGGGGGGACTGACACCAGACCCTGCTGCACGCCGCCATCCCGTTGCCCGCCGATGGGATCGATGGCCTGGAGCGTCATCCCACGGAGGTCGCAATGAGCAAGACCAAGAAGACTCTTGGCCGCATTGGTAGCCCTTGCGATCTCGATACCAACCGCCGCCGTGATCAGCGCCGGCGACCGCATCGGCCGCGGTCGGTCAGGGATTCTCGATCACCGCATCGGACCTCTCCTACATCCTCAAGCAGATCAAGATCGCCGAGAATCACGTCGCGAACACCACTCCGGCCACCGGTCCCTGCGGGGCGCTGCTCGGCTCCGGGCCCAACCAGCTCGCCAGCCCACTGCTGTCGTTCGGGCTGCGCACGGTCGACGGCTCCTGCAACAACCTGGTTCCCGGCCAGGAGCACAACGGCGCCGCCGATCAGGTGTTCCCGCGGCTGACCACCCCGGTCTTCGCGGCGGTGCCGCCGGAGAACAACGCGCCGCTGTTCGGCCCGGCGACGCCCTCGTCGTACGCGCAGAAGTCGGGCAACGTCATCGACACCGAACCCCGGGTGGTCAGCAACCTGATCGTCGACCAGACCTCCACCAACCCGGCTGCCATTGCCGCAGCCGGTTTCCCGGTGCGGACCCAGGGCAACCCGGGGGTCCAGGTCTGTACGACCGATCCCGATCCGCTCGCCGATCCGCCGGTGGCGGCGGTGCCGACCGATTGCACCCCGTCGCACGAGACGCTGTTCATCCCGAACGTCACGACCGACGTCGGCCTCTCCCCGCCGTACAACTCGCTGTTCACGTTGTTCGGCCAGTTCTTCGATCACGGCATCGACCAGACCGTCAAGGGCGGCGGCACCGTCTTCGTCCCGCTGAAGAGTGACGATCCGCTGATTGCCGGCAAGGATCACATCTTCGGCAACGCCGACGACCTGAACCCCAACCTGCGGTTCATGGTGCTGACCCGTGGCAAGAATCAGCCGGGTCCGGATGGCGTCCTCGGCACGGCCGACGATATCCAGGACGCGCTGAACACCGACTCACCCTGGGTCGACCAGAGCCAGACCTACACCTCGCACTCCTCGCATCAGGTCTTCCTGCGGGAGTACGAGGCCGCGGCCGGCGGACCGCTCGCCACCGGGCGAGCTGCTCGGCGGCACACTGCCGGTCGGTGCCCCTGCCGATCAGGATGCTGGCATCGCAACCTGGGCGGACACCAAGCGCCAGGCCGCGACCGTGCTCGGCCTGCAACTGGCCGACAAGGACGTCCTGGACATCCCGCAGCTCGCTGTCGACGCCTACGGCAACTTCATCCCCGGGCCCGCCCGCGGGCTGCCGCAGTACGTGACGGCAACCGGGCTCGTCGAAGGCGATACCGCCGGCGGCGGATTCCTGTCCCGGCGAACGTGCTGCATTTCGAGACGCCGTTCCTGACCGATATCGCGAATAACGCGGCGCCGAACTCCGGGCCTGATTCCGGACGCCAACACCACGGCATCCGCTGATTTCGCCAGCCAGCCGGCCGGGACCTACGACGATGAAATGCTCAATGCGCACTTCATCTGCGGTGACGGCCGGTGCAACGAGAACATCGGCCTGACCGCGATTCACCAGGTGTTCCATTCCGAGCATGATCGCCTGGTCGCGGACATCGAGACCACGCTGGCACTGCCGGCCAACGCGGCCCTGAACACGTCGTACCACGCGACCTCGGCCACCACCTTCGAGTACGGCGAGCGGTTGTTCCAGGCCGCCCGGTTCGTCACCGAGATGGAATACCAGCACCTGGTGTTCGAGGAGTTCGCCCGCAAGGTGCAGCCGGCGATCAACCCCTTCGAGCCCTTTGCCTTCACCCAGACCGACCTCAGCCCGGCGATTCGTGCCGAGTTCGCCCATGCCGTCTACCGCTTCGGTCACTCGATGCTGACCGAGACGATCGCCCGGACGAACGAGAACGGTTCCGAGCAACGACATTTCGCTGCTCAAGGGATTCCTCAACCCGCCGTCGTACTTCGACGGCGGAACGGCCGGCACGCTGAGCGCGGCGCAGGCGGCCGGCAGCATCATCATGGGCATGTCGGACCAGATCGGCAACGAGCTCGACGAGTTCGTCACCGACACGCTCCGCAACAACCTGCTGGGTCTGCCGCTTGACCTGCCGACGGTCAACATGACGCGGGCCCGGTCCGAGGGCATCCCGCCGCTCAACGTCCTTCGCCGGCAGCTCTTCGCCGCCACCAACGACGGTCAGCTGACGCCGTACAGCAGCTGGGTCGACTTCGGGGAGAACATCAAGCACCCGGAGTCGCTGACGAACTTCGTCGCCGCCTACGGCCAGCACCCGACGATCCTGACCAATGTCGGCCCCGACGGTGAACTCGTCGACGATCCGGACACGGCGCGGATGAAACCGCCGACAATGGTCCGCCGACCCTCGCGTCCCGGCGGGCAGCCGCCAAGCGGTTGGTCAACCCGGTCCTCGGTGAGCTGCACGTCCCGGCAGACGCCGCCGCATTCATGAACAGCGTCGATGCCTGGGCCAACAACGGCACCAGCTCGATCACCGGTCTGGACAAGGTCGACCTGTGGGTCGGCGGCCTCGCCGAGATCACCACCCCGTTCGGTGGGCTGCTGGGCACCACGTTCAACTACGTGTTCGAGAACCAGCTGACCGATCTGCAGAACGGTGACCGGCTGTACTACCTGGCCCGCACCCCGGGCATGAACCTGCGCACCCAGCTCGAAGGCAACTCCTTCGCCGAGTTGATGGGTCGCAACACCCCGGTCAACACCCTGAAGGCGGACGCCTTCGCGACCGCCGACTGCAAGTTCCAGCTGGCCAATCTGGCCGGTACGCCGGCCGGGTTCGCCGCCCAGGGCAACACCGTGGCGGACGATCCAGCGACCGAGTGCAAAGAGAACCTGGTGCTCATCCGGCAGCCGGATGGCACGCATCGACTACCGCCAGTTCAACAGCGTTGACCCGTCCGGGATCAACGCCCAGGCGGTCTACAACGGCACGCCCGCTGTCGACCGGGTCCGCGGCGGCAACGACAACGACACCTTCTGGGGTCTGGGCGGCAACGACCGGATCGAGGGCGGCGCCGGTGCGGACATCGCGCTCGGCGGCGAGGGTGACGACATCATCACCGACCTCGCGGGCGACGACGTGCCGAAGGGCGGTCCCGGCAACGACGCCATCGATGCCGGCCCTGGCCTTGACATCCTGATGGGCGGCACCGGCAAGGACTTCACCAACGGTGGAGCCAACGCCAACGAGACCTTCGGTGGCGCCGACGACGACTTCATCTATCTCGGTCAGAGCCTGGACGCCGCCTTCGGTGACAGCGGCGACGACTGGGAAGAGGGCGGCGACCAGCCGGACCTCATGCAGGGCGACAGCGGCAACCTGTTCTTCCTGGACAACTCGCAGGTCCCGGGCTCCGACATCCTGGTCGGTCAGGGCGGCGACGACGACTACGACATGGAGGGTGGCAACGACATCGGCGTGGCCGGTCCGGGCATCGAGAAGGTCGCCGGAGCCTCCGGGTACGACTTCGAAATCGGATTGGGCGACCCGGTCGCGCAGGATGCCGACCTGGCTCTGCCGATCGCCGGGCTGGACATCCTGCCGGTCAGCGTTCGGGACAAGTTCAACGAGGTCGAGGCGCTGTCCGGGCTGGAAGTTCAACGACAAGCTCCGTGGCGAGGACGTCGTTCCCGTCCGGAGTCGGTGGCGGCGGCTTCATCGGCTGTGACGTGCTGGATCAGGCGGGCATCGATCAGATCGCCGGACTGGATCCGATTCTTCCGCCGCGGACCGTTCCGCTGCAGAGTGTCATCGACATCTCGGCCGCCGGAGAGTGCCCGTTCCTGACCGCGGGCAACGTGAACGTTGCCACCACCACGGTCTGGGGTTCGGGCGACATCCTGCTGGGCGGTGCCGGCAGCGACCTGATCGAGGGCCGCGGCGCCGACGACCTGATCGACGGTGATCGGTACATGAACGTCCGGCTCAGTGTTCGCACCAACGCCGACGGCACCGGACCCGAACTCGGCTGGGCCAGCGTCGACGCAGCCGGACAGAGCGCGATGACCACCAAGTACCTGCGCGACGCCAATGGAGCTCTCACCGGCGCCGGAACCACCCTGCAGGAGGCGGTCTTCGCCGGAAACATCAACCCGGGCCAGATCGTGGCGGTGCGGGAAATCCTGACCGGCATCGAGGCGCCGGCCGCGACGGCCACTGATACAGCGCGTGTTCTCGGGACCGCAGGCCAACTACACCGTCACCTCGGTGCCGGCGGCCGATGGCAACGAGCCCGCGCTGACGGTGACCGACACCACGGGCACCGATGGCACGGACACGCTGCGCAACATCGAGCGGCTGCAGTTCACCGACGCCACCGTCACGCTGGCGGTGCCGGCGGCTCCGACCAACGTCGTGGCCAGCAACCCCGGCGACGGCTCGGCATCGGTGAGCTTCACCGCGCCGACCGGTGCGTTCGGCATCACCAGCTTCGTGGTCACGGCCGTGCCGGCCGGGACCGGAGCTGCGCCCTCTGTCACCGTTACCGATCCGACAGTCGCTGCGTTCGTCTCCGGGTCTGACCAACGGCGTCTCCTACCAGTTCCAGGTTGTCGCGATCAACCAGTTCGGCCCGGGTGCCCCCTCTGCCCTGTCGAACTCCGTCACCCCGAACGAGACAACCGCACCGACGGTGACCGCTCGGGTGCCCGCGGCGAATGCCACGGGTGTCCCGGTGGGCGCCAACATCTCGGCCACCTTCAGTGAGCCGGTGCAGGGCGTCACGCCGGCGAACTTCACGGTTCGGCAGGGTGCCAACCCGGTCCTGGCCGGCACGGTCACTCAGGTCGGCACCACCAACGAGTGGGCGCTGAACCCGACGGCCGACCTGGCGTTCAATACCGTTTACACGGTGACGTTGACCGGCAATGCCACCACGGGTATCCGGGACGCCGTGAACAACCCATTGGCGACCACCACCTGGACGTTCACCACGGCGGCTGCTCCGGACACGCTCGCGCCGACGGTGACCGCTCGGGTACCAGTCGCTGGTGCAACGGGTGTTGCGGTGGGCGCCGATCTGTCGGCCACCTTCAGTGAGGCCGTGCAGGGCGTCAGCACCGGCAGCTTCACGGTGCGGGCCGGTGCGGCCGCGGCCGTCGCGGCCACGGTGACGGCCGGACCTGGTGCGAACCAGTTCACGTTGAACCCGACGGCGAACCTCGCCGCCGCAACGGTGTACACGGTGACGTTGACCGGCGGCGCGGCGGCCATCCGCGACCTCGCGGGGAACCCGTTGACGAACGTGACCTGGACGTTCACCACGGCGGCGGCGGGTGACACGACCGCACCGACCGCTGGATCACTGTCGCCGGCGGACAACGCGACGGGAGTCGCGGTGGCGTCGAACATCACCGCGACGTTCAGTGAGGCGGTCACGGGCGTGACCACCGCCGGGAACGTCACGGTGCGGGTCGGCACCCTGGCCACGGGCACCCTGGTGCCCTCCGCGGTCACCTACAACGCCGCGACCCGGGTGATGACGATCAACCCGAACGCCAACCTGGCCGCGGACACCAGGTACACGGTGCGGTTGACCGGCGGGATCAGGGACGCCGCGTTGAACGCCCTGGTGCCGACGAGCTGGACGTTCCTGACCGGCGCGGTGCCGGTCATCACGGCCAGGGCACCGGCGAACAACGCCACCGGTGCATCGCTGACGGCCAACCTGACGGTGACCTTCAGCGAGGCAGTCAACGGGGTGAGCGGTACCACGTTCGTGCTCCGCAGGCCGGACGGTTCGACCTTCCCGTCGGTCGTCAGCCGGAACGGGACCACGAACCAGTGGATCCTGAACCCGACCGGCAACCTGCTGGCCGACACCAGGTACACGGTGGTCCTGACCGGCGGTACGGCGGCGATCCGGGACCTTGCGGGCAACCCGTTGGTGACACCGGCGTGGACGTTCCTGACCGGGCCAGTACCGACGGTCACCGCCAGGACGCCGGCGGTCGGCGCCACCGGCGTCAGCCGGACCGCGAACATCACCACCACGCTGAGCGAGGCGCCACTGGGTAGCACGGTCAACGCCGCGAATGTGGTGCTGACCAACACGGTGACCGGCGTGGCGATTGCGAAGGTCACCTCGGTGGCCGGCGGCGTGATCACGATCAATCCGAACGCGACCCTGGCGGCGAACACCCAGTTCACCGTGCGGATCAGCGGAGTGACCGATGTCGCGGGCAATCCACTTGCGGTGACCACCTGGAACTTCAGGACCGGGGCGTAACCGCTTCGCACCACCACTGCTCCAGATCACCACTGCTCAGTTTCACTTCAGAGGGCGGCCCGCGGTAGCCAGCGGGTCGCCCTCCGGGGCATGTGCACGGTGAACCATCCGGCGATGGGCGTCGTCGTCATGATCAATACGGGTGCTCGTCGGGGAGGGAGCTCACATGATCCGGGTGCTGGTTGCCGACGACCACCCTTTTGTTCGGGCGGGCGTCTGTTGTGCGCTCAATGATGCGGCGGGAATCGAGGTGGTGGGCGAGTGCGCCGACGGCTGTGACGTGTGCGAACTGGCCGCCACCGTGCGCCCGGACGTGGTGGTGATGGACCTGCGGATGCCCGTGATGTCCGGGGTGGACGCCACCAGAAGCCTGCTGGCCGTGCAGCCCGGCGTCCGGGTGATGATCTTGACCGGGTCGGTCAGCGGGGAGTCGTTGACCCAGATCGCCCGCGCGGGCGCGGTGGGTTGTCTGTTGAAGCTCGGCAACCCGGAGCTGCTGGTGAGGTCGGTGCGCAAGGTTGCCGCGGGGGAACCGGTGTGGCCACCGGGCTATCCAGAAGTCTGCGGCCCTTTGCCGCCGGTGACCGCCGGACCGCGGTAACCGGGCGTCGAGTCAAGATCACCGCGGCGCTATCTTGGTCTGCGACAGTGGCCAGGCGGTATGAGCACGCGGGGATCAAGAAGGAGATGGCATGCCGACACGCATTGCAAGGACGCAGTGGAGCGGTGGACTGCAGGACGGATCCGGCCAGGTGGAGCTCGTCAGTTCGGGTGTCGGCACCTTCGACGTGTCCTTCCCGCGACGCGCGGCCGACAACGCCGGTGGCGTCACCAGCCCTGAGGAACTGATCGCGGCCGCGCACTCGTCGTGCTACTGCATGCAGCTCTCCGCCGTGATCGGCGACGCGGGCGGCACCGTGAAGAGCCTGGTCGCCGACGCCGAGGTGGGCCTCGGACCGGATCCGGCCGGCGGCTTCCGGATCACCGGCATCACCCTGACCGTCCGCGGTCAGGTCGATGGGCTGGACGCGGCCGGGTTCGCCGAGGCCGCGCAGACGGCCAAGGAGACCTGCCCGGTGTCCAAGGCCCTCACCGGCGTCGAGATCAGCCTGGACGCGGCGCTGGCGTAGGCGCGGGCGGTCAGCCGACCAGCGAATACGGGTCGACCGACTCGAGGCCGTGCGCCTTGGCGACGGGGAGGTTGGTGATCGCGCCGCGGTGCGTGGTCATCCCCGCCGCCAGCGCATGGTCGAGCGAGATCGCCCGCTGCCAGCCCAGGTCGGCCACCGCCGAGACGTAGGGCAACGTCGCGTTGGTGAGGGCGTAGGTGGACGTCCTGGGGACCGCGCCCGGCATGTTCGCGACGCAGTAGAACAGCGACTCGTGCACCATGAACGTCGGCTGGTCGTGGGTGGTCGGGCGTGAGTCGGCGAAACATCCGCCCTGGTCCACCGCGATGTCGACCAGCACCGAGCCGGGCTTCATCTGCGAGACCAGTTCGTTGGACACCAGTTTCGGTGCCTTGGCGCCCGGGATCAGCACCGACCCGATGACCAGGTCGGCGCTGCGCACCTCCTCGGCGATGTTGAAGGCGTTGGATGCCCTGGTGTGCACCGCGCCGTGGAACTGCAGGTCCAGCCGGCGCAGCGTCGGCAGCGACAGATCCAGCACGGTGACCTCGGCCCGCATGCCCAGCGCAATCGTCGCGGCGTGCGCGCCGGCCACGCCGCCGCCGAGCACGACGACCTTGCCGTTCACCACGCCGGGCACGCCACCGAGCAGGACGCCGCGACCGCCCTCGTTCCGCATCAGGTGGTACGCGCCGACCTGCGGCGCAAGCCGGCCGGCGATCTCGCTCATCGGGGCGAGCAGTGGCAACGAACGGTCGGGCAGCTGCACCGTCTCGTAGGCGATGGCGGTGGTGCCGGCCGCCAGCAGCCGGTCGGTGAGCGGCCGGTCGGCGGCCAGGTGCAGATAGGTGAACAGCACCAGGTCCTCGCGCAGCCGGTGGTACTCGGACGACACCGGCTCCTTGACCTTGAGCACCATCTCGGCGGCCCACACCTCGTCGGCGCTGCCCAGGATCTGGGCGCCGGCCGCCACGAAGTCTTCGTCGGTGATCAGCGACCCGGCGCCCGCACCGGTCTCGATCACGACATCGTGGCCGGCCGTGACGAGCTGATGGACGCCCGCCGGGGTCAGCGCGACCCGGTACTCGTGGTTCTTGACCTCGCGGGGGACGCCGATACGCATGTGAGCTCCATTGGGACGACGGGGCGGCGCGATGTGCGGCCCACTGATCTCGTCCAGTATGAACTTTAGGTCTGCAGAAGGGAACAGAAGCGCTGATCATTCGATATCTTGGCCTTGTGCCCGACAATAGTTCAGGAATCAGGCCGACTGCGGGCCGTCGATCGCAGGATGTTCGAACCCCGTCCGGGTCCGGCACGGCCGCCGCGGTTCCGGGTCCGGCACCACGGGTGGTCTTGGACCCGGTCGACCGCCGGATCCTCGCGGCGCTGGTCCGGGACGCCAGGATCGCCAACAACGCGCTGGCCGCGGAGGTCGGCATCGCACCCTCGACCTGCCTGGGCCGGGTGCGGGCCATGCGCGAGGCGGGGGTGATCCGCGGCTACCACGCCGACCTCGACCCGGACGCCGTCGGAGTGCCGCTGCAGGCGATGATCGCCGTCCGGTTGCGGGCCGGCGCTCGCGACCGGATGCGGCTGTTCACCGAGCGGATGCAGCGCCGTCCCGAAGTACGGAACATCTATTTCCTGGCCGGCGCCGACGATTTCCTGCTGGACGTGGCGACCACCGATTCCGCCGCACTGCGCGCCTTCGTGGTCGATCAACTGTCCGACCATCCGGAGGTCGCGCTCACCGAGACGAATCTGATCTTCGAGCATGTCCGTGGTCAGGCCGGTCAATTCTGATCGCGCGACCAGCCGATCGACCGACTTCAGCGGCTCCTCACTGTGCGCGCATCGCCGGTGACCCATTGTTCGGTCTGGGGTAGGGCGATGCCGGACGGTGCCCTACGATTTTGCCCATGACCAGCGACGGATTGCAGCAAGCCAAGGACCTGATGGCTCAGGGGGGCGTGCACCCGAGGGCCATTGCGGTGTTCGCTCATTCGTACGGCATCCTCGCCTCGGGCGAGACCGGGATGCTGGCCGAATCGGACATCGAACCGATCGCCGAGCTGCCCAGGCTTGCCGACCTGACCACCGACCCGGAGGCAGCCAAGGCGGCGCTCGCGGCCACCGCCGTGGTGAAGCTGAATGGCGGGCTCGGCACCTCGATGGGCATGGACAAGGCGAAGTCGCTGCTGGAGGTGAGGCCGGGGCGGAGCTTCCTGGACATCATCGCCGAGCAGGTGCTGGCGTTGCGTGCCGAGTACGAGGTGCCGCTGCCGGTGGTGTTCATGAACAGCTTCCGGACCTCCGACGACACCCTCAAGGCGCTCGCCGTGCACCCTGGGCTGGAGATCGACGGGCTGCCGCTCGACTTCCTGCAGAACCGCGAGCCCAAGCTCCGGTCCGACGATCTGACGCCGGTGAGCTGGCCCGCCGACCCCACTCTGGAGTGGTGCCCACCGGGACATGGCGACATCTACACGGCACTGGACGCCTCCGGGCTGCTGCGCACCCTGCTGGACCGGGGTTACCGCTACCTGTTCGTCTCCAACGCGGACAACCTGGGCGCCCGGCCCGACCCGCGGCTCGCCGCCTGGTTCGCCGCGTCGGGCAGCCCGTTCGCGGCGGAATTCTGCCGGCGCACCGCCGCCGACCGGAAGGGCGGTCACCTGGCGCGGCGAGCGGCCGACGGCCAGCTGGTGCTGCGGGAATCCGCGCAGACCCGGCCCGAGGACGAGGACGCCTTCGGGGACATCAACCGTCACCGGTTCTTCAACACCAACAACCTGTGGCTCGATCTGGTGGCGCTGGACGCGGTGCTGCAGGCGAACGACGGCGTCCTCGGGCTGCCGATCATCCGGAACGTGAAGACCGTCGACCCGGCCGACCCTTCGTCACCGGAGGTGATCCAGATCGAGACGGCGATGGGCGCCGCGATCGGCGTCTTCGACGGCGCCGGCGCCATCGAGGTGGACCGTTCCCGATTCCTGCCGGTCAAGGCGACCAGCGACCTGCTGGTGCTGCGCTCGGACGCCTACGAGCTGGCCGACGGAGCGCAGGTCCGGCTGGTGCCGCAGCGCACCGCCGCCCCGCTGGTCGACCTGGACAAGCCGTACAAGCTGGTCAACGACTTCGACGCGCGGTTCCCGAGCGGTGTGCCCTCCCTGGTGGACTGCGAACGGTTGACCGTGAAGGGGGACTGGACCTTCGGCCGGGGCGTGCGGGTGCTCGGGGTCGCGGCAGTGTCCGCAGAGGGCTCGCCGGGCACCATTCCGGACGGCGCGGTGCTGGGCGAGTAGCCCAGGTCCGGCCCGATCACCGCGGGCGGCTGGCCAACCCGATGAGTCGCGCTGCCTTGAGTTCGGTCTCCGCCCATTCGGCGTCGGGCTCGGAGGAATAGGTGATGCCCGCGCCGGTGCCGAAATGCAGGAGGTCGCCGGTGATGTCGCCCGCAGAGCGGTCGGGAGCGGTGTAGAAGGTGCGGATCCCGACGGCCAGCCTGGCCCGGCGGGCGTCGGCATCGACGTAGCCGATGGCACCGCAATACGGGCCGCGGGGGACCGGCTCCAGCTCGGAGATCACCTGCCGCGCACGGATTTTCGGGGCTCCGGTGACGGACCCCGGCGGGAACGTCGCGGCCAGGATCGCCGCCCAGCCAATGCCCTCGGCCAACCGGGCGCTGATCGTCGAGACCAGATGGGCGAGACCCGGGTGCTCCTGACGTTCCAACAAGGCGGTGACGGTGACCGACCCGGGCCGGCCCAGTCGTCCCAGGTCGTTGCGGACCAGATCGGTGATCATGATGTTTTCCGGAAAGTCCTTGTCCGCGAAGGGTTTCCCGGGTTCGGTGGTGCCCTTGATCGGCGAGCTAGCGAGCAGATCGCCGTCCAGGGACAGGAAGAGCTCCGGCGAGGCGGTGACCACCCAGCGATCGCCCAGCTGCAGCACGCCCTGGTAGGGAGCCGGGTTGCCGGCCGCCAGCAGCCGGGCCAGCGCCAGCGGGTCGGACGGGCGGCTCAGCGGCGCGGACAGCACCCGGCACAGGTTGACCTGGTACACATCGCCGGCCTCGATGTAGCGCCGGATCCGGTGCACCCCTCGGATGTACGCTCCCTCGTCCAGCGAGCTGCGCCAGGTCGCCTGGTCAGGTCCGTGCCATGCCGCGGCCGGCTCCGGCAGCGCGGCGGGCCGGACCGAGGCGAACCGGTATCCCGTCATCGCCCCTTCGAAGGTGGCCAGCACCGCCCACCAGCCCCCGCGGTCCAGCACACCCGGGTCGGCGGTCAGATCGGCGACGTCGATCAGGTCGGTGGCCAGCAGGCCGTCGACATGAGCCATCGGCGCGCGGGCGGGTGTTGACATCGAGGCTCAGCGTAGGGGTGGCCCGGCAGGCGGTGCCCGGGCGTGCCCGATACTCGGCGGATGGCAGCCGACTCCAGCGATCACCCAGCAGCCGACGGGCCCGCTTACCGCACCCTCAGCTCGAAGACCGTGTACCGCAACAACTGGATGCGGGTGCGGGAGGACACCTTTGCCCGTCCGGACGGCAGCATCGACACCTACGGGGTTGTCGACAAGGACGACTTCGCGATCGTCATCGCCGAATCCGACGGCAGGTTCCATCTGGTCGAGCAGTTCAGGTATGCCATCGGCAAACGGTCCTGGGAGTTCCCGATGGGTACCTGGCCGGCCGGGCATTCGGGCACCGTGGAGGAGCTCGCCAGGCAGGAACTGCTGGAGGAGACCGGGGTGCGGGCCGCGAAGTGGCGCCGCATCGGCCATCACGTGCAGCAGGCGGGTGGCTTCTGCTCGCAGGGTTTCGATCTCTTCCACGCCACCGAGCTGACCGAGGGCCAGCACGAGCGGGAGGACAGCGAGGCCGACATGGTGCAGGCGCTGGTCAGCGAGTCGGACTTCCGCGCGATGATCCGCGACGGCGTGATCGTGGACGCGGTCGACCATTGCCGCGTACGCAGTGCTGCGCCTGCTGGGCTGACGTCGGAGAACTAGACTTCAACCGATCAAGCAGTCGCGAGGAGGCACGGTGTCCACTACCGCCGGCCCCCCGACACCCAAGCCGGTCGCGTCGGACCGGATCCTGACCATCCCGAACGCGTTGTCCTTCCTGCGTCTGCTGGGTGTTCCGCTGTTCCTCTACCTGGTGCTGGTGCCGCAGTACGACGGCTGGGCGCTGATCGTGCTGGTGGTCAGTGCCATCACCGACTACGCGGACGGCAAACTCGCCCGGTTGCTGAACCAGTACAGCCGGCTCGGCGAGCTGCTCGACCCGGCGGCCGACCGGCTGTACATCCTGGCCGCCCTGGTCGCGTTCGTCATCCGGGGCTTCATCCCGTGGTGGGTGGCCGCGCTGATCATCGGCCGGGACGTCCTGTTGGCCGCCACCCTGCCGGTGCTGCGGCGCTACGGGTACACCGCGCTGCCCGTGCACTATCTGGGCAAGGCCGCGACGTTCTGCCTGTTCTACGGCCTGCCGATGCTGCTGCTGGCGCAGCAGGACGGCTGGATCGCCGCGGTCGCCCTGCCGACCAGCTACGCCTTCATCATCTGGGGGCTGGTGATGTACCTGTGGGCCGGCGCCATCTACTTCCGCCAGCTCGGCTGGATCATCAAGAACTGCCCGCTCGCCCCGCGTTATCGGCACCCGGCCGCGGGGGTCACCGGTGGCTGACGGCAAGCCCGCACCATCGACAGGTTCGCCGACCCAGGTCCGCCGGAATCCGGTGCCGTCGCTGCTCGAATCGATGGGCCGGGATCCGCTCGACCCCGGTTATGCTCGAGGCGGCCAAGCGCAAGGCGGCACTGGGTGGCGGCGGCCGGCACCGGGTCGGGCCGAACCGGTCGGGCCTGGGCCATCGCGGCGGTGGCCGCGGCGTGCGCCGTTGTCGGGCTGCTCTTCGGTGTCTCGGCGAGCACGACCGAGACCAACGAGCCGCGCACCGAAAAGGCCCGATCGGGGCTGCTGGAGGACATCGACCGGGCCGAACAACGGCAGTCGCAACTGGCCAGCTCGGCTGCCGACCTGGCCGAGCAGCTGCGGGCAACGCAGTCCGAGCTCGGCGGGGCGGGCCCGCTGCAAACCGTCGCGGCCCTGGAGATGGCGGGCCAGATCACCCCGGTCACCGGGCCGGGGCTGCGGCTGGTGATCAACGAGGCGCCGGCCGGCAGCACCGCGACCGCGTCCGGTGGCGGCGTGATCCAGGACCGTGACGTGCAGTTGCTGGTCAACGATCTCTGGGCGGCCGGCGCCGAGGCGGTGGCCATCGGCGGGGTCAGGGTGCAACCCAGGAGCGCGATCCGGCAGGCCGGCGGGGCGATTCTGGTCGACAACCGGCCGGTGTTCTGGCCCATCACCATCGAGGCGATCGGTGATCCGGCCGGCCTGCAGGTCAAGTCCGTCGGTGCCCCCGGGTTCGGCCGATTCTCCACGTTTGCGCAGCTCTACGGGATCGAGTTCGACGAATCGGCGCAGCAGAGCATGACCCTGCCCGGCGGTTCCGGAGCCGACCTGCTGTTCGCCAGCGCACCCGCCCAGGCGTCCCGGACGCCGACGGCAGCGTCGAGCTCGCCCCCGACCCGGTAAGGAAGATGGCGTCCGGCGGCTGCGGAGTCTGGCATCGTTCCTGCTAGCTCTGACCACGTCCCGCACCATCGAGGAGTACACCTGTGTATGCGCTGTTGGCGCTGGTCGCCGGGGTGGCCATTGGCCTGCTCGTGCACCCCACCGTGCCCGACTGGTTGGGGCCCTACCTGCCGATCGCGGTGGTCGCGGCCCTGGACGCGGTGTTCGGCGGACTGCGGGCGAAGCTGGACGACATCTTCGACGCCAAGGTGTTCGTCATCTCCTTCGTCGCCAATGTCATCGTCGCGGCGCTCATCGTGTTCCTCGGCGACCAGTTGGGGGTCGGGGCGCAGCTGTCCACCGCAGTGGTCGTCGTCCTTGGCATCCGCATCTTCGGCAACGCCGCCGCGATCCGCCGGCACATCTTCAAGGCCTGACGATGAGTGATCCCGCCGACCCCGTCGACGCCGAACCGGATCCGCCCGCCCGCCGGAGGCGGACCACGCTGGCCAACCGCGTGGTGGTCGCGCTGCTCTGCGCGCTGCTGGGGTTCGCCGTCGTGCTGCAGGTGCAGCGGACGGCGGCCGGCGACACCCTGGCGACCGCCCGACCGGACGATCTGGTGCAGATCCTGGACGGCCTGCAGCGCCGCGAGGACGACCTGAACGTGGAGATCGCCGAGCTGCAGGGCACGCTGGGCCGGTTGCAGCAAAGCGGCGCCTCCTCGGAGGAGGCGCTCGCCGAGGCGGAGCGGCAGGCCGAGGCGCTCGGCATCCTGACCGGCACCGTGCCGGCCACCGGACCCGGGGTCAGCATCGTGATCCGGGATCCCGGACGGCCGCATCCCGCCGGAGGTGATGCTCGACGCCATCCAGGAATTGCGCAACGCCGGCGCCGAGGCCTTCCAGGTCGGCGGGGTGCGGATCGGGGTGGACTCGGCGTTCACCGGTTCCGGTGGGGCGATCACCGTTGACGGCGTCGCCCTGGTCGCCCCGTACACGATCACCGCGATCGGTGATCCACCGACGCTGGCCGCCGCGCTGGCCATCCCCGGCGGAGTGTTCGACACCGTGCGGCGGGCGGGCGGAACGATGGACGTCACGCAGTCCGATTCGGTGCTGGTCGACGCCTTGCGGCCGTCCAAGACGCCGCTCTACGCTCGCCCAGCCCAGTGAAGATCTGCGGCTGCCCATCCCCACCGAAAGGGTCAGCCATCGTGATTCCCCAGGATCTGCGTTACAGCTCGGACCACGAGTGGATCCGCACGCTGGACAGCGACGCGGACACCCAGAACACCGGCGGCACCCCGATCGCCCGGATCGGCATCACCGACTATGCGCAGAACTCGCTGGGCGACATCGTGTTCGTGCAGATGCCGGAGCCGGGCACCACGGTCGAGCCCGGCGATTCGATCGGTGAGGTGGAGTCGACGAAGTCGGTGTCGGACATCTTCTCGCCGGTCAGCGGCACTGTGGTGTCCCGCAACGACGTCCTGGACAGCGCTCCCGAGCTCGTGAACAGCGACCCGTACGGCGACGGCTGGATGATCGAGGTCGAACTTGCCGACCCGGCGCAGGTCGACGACCTGCTGGACGCCGCCGGGTATGCCGAGGTGATCGGCGAGGGCTGAGGATTGTCCGGAGGCATTAGGTGGTTCCCCGCCGCGTCCACGGTGCGGTGACGGGGAGCGGCACGGTACGGTCGTCCCGACAGGGGAAACCCGGCCCCGCTCGTCGGCGGGTCGGGATTATTGGTCGAACAAGTGATGCCACGGTGATACGAAGGAGTGTCTGGTGACTGAGAGTGACCGCGGGTCGGCGGCGTCGGATTCCACTTCGATCTTCGCCGGCGGTCTGTTCGGTGCTGCTGACCCCGAGACCAGCGAAGAGGTCCTCGGCGTCGACGGTCTGTCGTCCGGGTCCGCTCTGCTCGTGGTCAAGCGCGGCCCGAACGCCGGCTCCCGGTTCCAGCTCGATCGGGACAAGGTCACCGCAGGACGCCACCCCGAAAGCGACATCTTCCTCGACGACGTGACGGTGTCACGCCGTCATGCGGAGTTCCGGCGGACCGCGGAGGGCTTCGAGGTAGCCGACATCGGGTCGCTGAACGGGACCTACGTGAACCGGGAGCCGATCGAGGTCTCCGCGCTGGCCAACGGCGACGAGGTGCAGATCGGCAAGTTCCGGCTGGTTTTCCTGTCCGGCGACCAGGCAGAGGGTGACACGGGGTCATGACATCGGCCGGTCTGCCCAGCGGACCGACAGCGGCGTCGGGATCACCAGTCTTTTCCCAGGAGCACGGGGTAACCCGACCATGACAACCACGCTGGCCGACGACATGCCCTCAAACGAATACCTCAGCATCGGTGCGGTGGAAAATCGGCTCAAGCCCGAGTTTCCGGACGTCTCGATCTCCAAGATCCGGTACCTGGAGTCCGAGGGCCTGGTGACGCCGTACCGGACCCGGTCCGGGTACCGGCAGTTCAGTGCCTCCGACGTCGAGCGGCTGCGCTACGTGCTGGCCGCTCAGCGCGACCAGTACCTGCCGCTGCGGGTGATCAAGGACCAGCTGGACGCGATCGACCGCGGCCTTGAACCGGGGACCCCGGAGGCCCGACTGCCGCGGCCGCTGGCCGTCGCCGACGGCCCGTCACCCCGCGACTTCGCTGCCTACCACCGAGGTGCGGATGACCAGGGCCGAGCTGCTGTCCGAGTCCGGCCTGACCGCGACCTCGCTGGCCGAGCTGGAGCAGTTCGGCCTGCTCGCTCCGATGCCCGGCGGGTACTTCGACGCCGACGCGGTGCGTGTCGCCGGGACGGCGGCCGAGTTGCTGGCGGTCGGCCTGGAGCCCCGCCATCTGCGCTCGTTCCGCACGGCAGCGGACCGGGAGGCGACGCTGATCACCCAGCTGGTGTCCGCGCAGGCGCATCAGCGGGACCCCGACGCCAAGGAGCGGGCGAGCGCCGAGGCCGCGCAGTTGGCGGCCACCATTCTGCAGCTGCACGCCCAATTGGTGAAGGCCGGATTACGGCGCGATCTCGGTCGTTAGTTCAGGCCGTGGATGCCGGGAGGGCTGCCCGCGTGGATGCCGCACGGCGTGTAGCGTTTCGAGGTGACGGAGAAAGGCACACCGAGATGATCGAGATGCGCATCGTCGGCGTCCGGGTCGAGATGCCCACCCAACAGCCGATTCTGATGCTGACCGAGGTGGATGGCCCGCGCAGCCTTCCTATCTTGATCGGCTCCGCCGAGGCGACGGCCATCGCCATGCATCAGCAGGGCGTCCGGCCGGCCCGCCCGCTGACCCACGACCTGCTCGGCCACGTGATCACCGCGCTCGGTCGGTCGGTCGTGCAGGTCAGGGTCGTCGACTTCCGTGAGGGCACCTTCTTCGGCGAGTTGGCCTTCGACGACGGCACCACGGTGTCCGCCCGCCCCTCCGACGCGATCGCCCTGGCGGTCCGCATCGACATTCCGGTCTTCGTCGAGGAGGCTGTGCTCGCCGAAGCGGGGATCGTCGTTCCGGAGGAATCCGACGCGGGTGAGGCGGAGGACGACGCGGAGCCCAGCGGCGACGCCGAGGACGAGGTCGAGCGGTTCCGCGAGTTCCTGGATTCGGTGTCGCCCGACGACTTCGGCGGCGACCAGAAGCCCTGAACCGGGCGGCAGGCGGACTTGCTCGGGCGGCGTAACCCTGAAGCTCAGGTTGAGGACACGCCGGGTCAGACGTTGACCGTTTCGCTGCCGCGGGCTTACCGTCAGGAGAGTCACGTGGATGTGATTCGATGCAGTGACGGCACAGCGGCGACGGACAACAGCAGTCAGAGAGGTGGCGGGATGCCCGAGCAGGAGCAGGCTGCACTGTTTCCCAACACCGCCGTTCCCGATGAGTTCTCCGGATACCGCGGCCCGACGGCATGTCAGGCGGCCCGCATCACCTACCGCCAGCTGGACTACTGGGCGCGGACCGATCTGGTGGTGCCGACGGTCCGTGGCGCGAAGGGTTCCGGCAGCCAGCGGCTGTACTCGTTCAAGGACATCCTGGTGCTGCGGGTGGTCAAGCGGTTGCTCGACACCGGCGTCTCGCTGCAGAACATCCGGGTCGCGGTCGACCACCTGCGCGCCCGCGGGGTCGAGGACCTGGCCGGGGTGACGTTGTTCTCGGACGGCACCACCGTGTACGAATGCACCTCCCCCGAGGAGATCGTCGACCTGCTGCAGGGCGGTCAGGGCGTCTTCGGGATCGCCGTCGGCGGCACCATGCGGGAGATCACCGGCTCGCTCGCCGAGTTCCCGGTCGAGCGGGTCGAGGGTGACCTCGTCGTCCCGGTCGAGCCCGACGAGCTGGCCCAGCGCAGGCAGGCCCGCACCGCCGGCTGAGCCTCGACGGTTCACCTCGCTTGTCGTGAGGTGAACTAATGAGATAGACTAACGGTATGACCCACTCCGTCGACGAAGAAACCGTGGCTGTGCTGCGCGCCGCCGTCCTGGTCCTCGCCCGGCGGCTGCGGTACCAGGTTGCCGGTGACGACGCCCCGTCGGCCACCGAACTCGCCGTGCTGGGTCGGATCGGTCGCTGCGGGCCGATGACGCCGGGCCAGCTGGCCAGGGCCGAGCACGTGCAGCCACCGTCGATGACCAAGGTGATCGAAAGCCTCGAGGCCCGCGGCATGTTGCGCCGCGACCCGCACCCGTCCGACGGCCGGCAGTACCTGGTGTCGCGCACCGCGGCGGCCGAGGAGTTCGTCGGTCGCGTCCAGGAAGGTGCGGACGGCCTGGCTGGCCGACCACCTGGCCGGTCTCACCGACGCCGATCAGCAGGCCATTGCCGCGGCGGCGCCCGCGCTCGGGCGATTGGCGGAGCTCCAGTGAGCCTGTTGACCATGCATCGTGCCTCGAGCACGCCGCGGACCGTTCCTACCGGCGCCGAGTCGGCGGCACCGCCCGCTGAGCAGCGGACCGCCACCTTCGCCGCGCTCCGGGTGCGGAACTACCGGCTCTTCTTCGCCGGACAGGTGGTCTCGAACACCGGCACCTGGATGCAACGCATCGCCCAGGACTGGCTGGTGCTGCAGATCACCAACTCGCCGCTGGCGGTCGGGATCACCACCGCGCTGCAGTTCCTGCCGATGCTGCTGTTCGGGCTGTGGGGCGGGTTGCTGGTCGACCGGTACCCCAAGCGCCGTCTGCTGCTGATCACCCAGTCCGTGATGGGCGCGCTCGCCGTCGCTGCTGGCCATCCTGACCATCACCGGCGCGGTTCAGGTCTGGCAGGTCTACCTGATCGCGCTCGGCCTCGGCTTCGCGACCGTCGTCGACAATCCGGCCAGGCAGACGTTCGTCAACGAGATGGTGCCGAAGAATCTGGTGCGCAACGCGGTCGGGCTGAACTCCGGCAACTTCCAGCTCGCCAGGATGCTCGGCCCGGCCGTGGCCGGCGTGCTGATCAGCCTGGTCGGCATCGGCTCGGCGTTCGCGCTGAACGCGCTGAGCTTCGTCGCCGTGATCACCGCGCTGCTGCTGATGCGCACCAGGGAGCTGCAGCGGATGCCGCTGGCGCCGCGCGGGCCGGGTCAGCTGCGGGAGGGCCTGCGGTACGTCCGCCGGACCCCGGCCCTGCTCTGGCCGATCGTGCTGGTGTTCTTCGTCGGCACCTTCGGGTACAACTTCGCCATCATCCTGTCCGCGTACACCAAGGACGTCTTCGACTCCGGCGCCGAGATCTACGGCCTGCTGAACACCGCGATGGCGGCCGGCTCGGTCGTCGGCGCGCTGGTGGCTGCCCGCCGGACCACAGCCACGCTGGCCGTGCTGTTCGCCGCCGCGGCCGGAGTGGGGCTCGGTCTGATCCTGCTCGGCCTGACGCCGTGGTTCATCCCGTTCGTCGTGCTGCTGATCGCCGTCGGCTTCATCTCGGTCACGTTCAACACGCTCGGCAACTCGTCGGTGCAGCTGGCCAGCTCGCCCGAGCTCCGCGGCCGGGTGATGAGCCTGTACATGCTGGTGTTCATGGGCGGCACGCCGCTGGGCTCGCTGGTGGTCGGCTGGATCACCGAGCAGTGGGGCGCGCCGATCGCGCTGATGATCTCCGGCGGGGTGTGCGTCGTTGCGGCGCTGGTGGCCGGGGTGCTGGCCGCCAGGTCGGCCGGGATCACCGTCCACCTGAACCTGCATCGCGGTGAGGACCGGCACCTGGCTTCGGACTCCACGTCGCACTGACTGCGCCGCACTGACTCCGCGCCGCACTGACTCCGGCTCGGTCAGTCGATCGTGACCCGGACGTGCCCCAGCACGGAATGGCCGCCGAGCCGGACGACCGGTGCATCGGCGACGAGCCGCTGACTCGGCACAGGTCGGTGGGATCGGTCCACCGTGGAGCGCTTGCCCAGCCAGGCGGTGCCCGTGTCGATCAACCGGGTGCCGGGTGACACGTAGACCTCGACCTTGCCCAGGGTGGTGTTGGCGACGACGTCAAGCTGGCATCCCCGGGGCAGGTCCCGCAGATCAAGGACCACCGCGCCGAGCGTGACGTTGACCCGCTGCGGACCGCTGCCGGGTTCCGGACGTCTGACGACCTTGCTGAGCATCACCTGCAGGGGAGCGGTGGGTTGCTGGACCCAGCTCGCTGGGGCGGAGTTTGTCCTGTCGATGGCCTCCAGGTCGGCCAACAGCCGCACCAGATCGGCGCCAGTCCGCGCCGCGTAGACCCCGGCGAGCCGCTCCTCGTGCTCGGCCCAGCTGATTCGTCCGTCACCGACGGATCGGTGCAGCAGTTGCGCGGCGTTGTCGCGATCGGCATCGGAGATCCGCAGATCAAGCTCATGCATGACGTCATCGTATGGCGTCACAATGGTGTCACACAAGACGTCATTTCGTGGTGACGCTTCGGAGTCTTGACCCCTCGGGGTGTAGGTATTGGGTACTGTCCAGACACGCAGTCGACACGCCGAGATCGCCACCAATTCGCGACGACACGCGACGACACGCCGTCAAATGCGTTGCCGCGGAAACGCGTTGCGGCGGATCGTCCGACCCGCCTAAGAAACGCCAGCGGTCGAGACCGTCAGCGCTCGTTCACCGAATGTGATCGGGGGCATCAGAATGAACACCCCACCCCGCACGATGGTGCGAATCTCAGTCCCGGATGGATGTTGGTACGCATCGCCAACTTGCGGTCCAAGCCACCCGGCACGACTTGCCGCCGGACCGTCAGCGCAGCACACTCGTCCCGCCGAGCAGGGTCATCTCCGTCTGTAGCAGCGATGACTGTCGGCAATGGGAGGCGTGAGGAGACAGGTAGATGGACTTGGGCATTGACGGCCGGGTGGCCGTCGTCTGCGCGTCGAGCAGGGGATTGGGCAGGGCCTGTGCGCTCGAACTGGCCAGGGCCGGATGCACCGTGGTCGTCAACGGTCGGGACGCGGCGGCGACATCCCACACGGCGCAGGAGATCTCGGCGGCGACCGGCGCCACGGTGATACCGGTGGTCGCCGACCTGAATACTGCTGACGGTCGGGACCGGCTGATCGGGGCCGTGCCGCAGGTCGACATCCTGGTCAACAACAACGGTGGACCGCCGCCCAGGGACTTCCGCGCCGTCGACCACGACGCGCTGATCGCCGGCGTGACCGCGAACATGGAGGTCCCGATCCGGCTGGTGCAGTCGGTGGTCGACGGGATGATCGACCGCCGATTCGGTCGGATCGTCAACATCACCTCCGGCTCGGTGAAGATGCCGCTGACCGGCCTCGACCTGTCCAGCGGCGCGCGTGCCGGGTTGACCGGTTTCCTGGCCGGAGTCGCCCGGTCCGTCGCACACGCCAACGTCACGATCAACTTCCTGCTGCCGGGTTCGTTCGACACCGACCGACTCCGCGCGATCGGGGAGGGTGCGGCCCGGCAGTTCGGCATTCCGGCCGAGGAGGTGACGAAGCGGACGCTCTCGCAGATCCCGGCCGGCCGGTTCGGTGATCCCGCCGAGTTCGGCGCTGCCTGCGCCTTCCTGTGCTCCGCGTCCGCAGGATTCATCACCGGGCAGAGCATCCTGCTCGACGGCGGGGCCTACCCCGGCATTCTGTAGATCGTGGAGTGACCTCCACTGTGCAACGCACCACGACACCGGATGCCGCGACTCTCTGGCTGGTACCGTCGGCGTCGTCAATGACCCCTGGCGGGAGAGTCCCGGCGCCGTGTCGATCTGGCGCTGCCGGGACGCCGAAGGAGCAAGTCCTCCCCACAATCTCTCAGGCCACCGAACCGCCGGGGACAGACACCTCTGGAAACAGGGCGACCGCATCAGTGATGGCGCGGCATCGCCTCGCCGAAGGACCCCGGCAATGACGGGGCCCGGAGGCTCCGATGACAGAGGGGGAGACCGGGCTCGCCCGGTTCGGCCACATGTCATCAGTCGGCGGTGCTCCGGCAACGCGACGCGGGAGGCCCGGCGATTGCCGGGCGGAGGTGGACATCCATGAGCACACGCGCAGACGAATCAGTCAGCACCGCAGCAGCCCCGGCCAAGGACTCGTCGGCGACGTTCGCCGACCGGCACATCGGCCCCGACGCCGACGGCATGGCGACGATGCTGCACCTGCTCGACCAGGCCGACCTGGAGGCGCTCGAGGCCGCTGCCGTGCCCGCCGATCATCCGGACGCCCGCGCCGCTGAACCTGCCGGAGCCCGCTTCGGAGACCGAGACGCTCGCCGAGCTGCGCGCGCTGGCGGCGAAGAACCGGCCGCTGGTGCAGATGATCGGTCTCGGTTACCACGACACCATCACCCCCGGCGTGATCAAGCGGAACGTGCTGGAGAACCCGGCCTGGTACACCGCCTACACGCCGTATCAGCCGGAGATCTCGCAGGGTCGGCTGGAGGCGCTGCTGAACTTCCAGACCGCCGTCTCCGACCTGACCGGGCTGGACATCGCCAACGCGTCGATGCTGGACGAGGCCACCGCGGCCGCCGAGGCGATGACGCTGATCAAACGCACGGCCAAGTCGAAATCCCAGCGCTTCGTCGTCGACGCCGACACGCTGCCGCAGACCATCGCCGTCGATCCAGACCAGGGCCGAACCGATCGGCATCGAGGTCGTCATCGCCGATCTGTCGACGGGTGTCGAGGCGCTGCCGGTCGGCGACTTCTTCGGGCTGCTGCTCTCCTACCCGGGGCGTCCGGTGCGATCCGCGACCATCGCGAACTGATCGAGGCCGCCCATCAGCGCGAGGCGAAGGTCGCCGTGGCGACGGATCTGTTGGCCCTGACGCTGCTCCGGCCGCCGGGCGAGATCGGCGCCGACGTCGCGGTCGGGTCGTCGCAGCGCTTCGGGGTGCCGCTCGGTTTCGGCGGCCCGCACGCGGGGTTCATCGCGGTCCGTAGCGAGATCCAGCGGCAGCTGCCGGGCCGGCTGGTCGGGGTGTCCCACGACGCGCACGGCACCACCGCCTTCCGGCTCGCCCTGCAGACCCGGGAGCAGCACATCCGCCGGGAGAAGGCGACCAGCAACATCTGCACCGCCCAGGTGCTGCTGGCCGTCATGGCGTCGATGTACGCGGTCTACCACGGTCCGGACGGGTTGAAGCGGATCGCCGAGCGGGTCCGTGGCCATGCCTTGTGGCTCGCTGCCACGCTCGAGCGCGGTGGCTTCGAGGTCGAGCACAGACTGTTCTTCGACACGGTGCGGGTTAGGGTTCCGGGCCGCGCCCGTGAGTTGGTGGCGGCCGCCCGAGAGCGGGGGGTGAACCTCTGGGCGGACGGCGATGACGCGGTACAGATCAGCGTCTCCGAGACGACCACCGACGACGCACCTGACGGCGGTGGTTTCGGCATTCGGACTGAGCGCCGGGTTCGCCGCAGACGCGCCGCTGCTGCCGGGTGCGCTGACCAGGACGTCGGATTTCCTGACGCATCCGGTGTTCCATGCGCATCGCAGCGAGACCGCGATGCTCCGGTACCTGCGGCGGCTCTCCGACATGGACCTGGCGCTGGACCGGACGATGATCCCGCTCGGCTCCTGCACGATGAAGCTCAACGCGACCACCGAGATGGAGGCGGTGACCTGGCCGGAATTCGCCTCCCTGCATCCGTTCGCGCCGGTCGAGGACGCGGCCGGCCTGCTCGAGCTGATCGATCAGCTGTCGGATTGGCTCTGCGAGATCACCGGGTACGCCGCGGTGTCGCTGCAGCCCAACGCCGGGTCGCAGGGCGAGCTGGCCGGGCTGCTGGCGATCCGCGCCTACCACCGCTCCCGCGGTGACGATGGCCGGACCGTGTGCCTGATCCCGGCCAGCGCGCACGGCACCAACGCGGCGTCGGCGGTGATGGCCGGGATGAAGGTCGTTGTCGTCGGCACCGATACCGGCGGCAACATCGACATGGCCGACCTGCGGGCGAAGATCGACAAGCATGGTGTCGAGCTGGCCGCGATCATGGTCACCTACCCGTCGACCCATGGAGTGTTCGAGGACACCATCACCGAACTAGCGGATTTGATCCACGCCGCCGGCGGTCAGGTGTACGTCGACGGGGCGAACCTGAATGCGCTGGTAGGGGTGGCCAAACCCGGGGCCTTCGGCGGCGACGTCTCGCATCTGAACCTGCACAAGACGTTCTGCATCCCGCACGGCGGCGGCGGTCCGGGGGTCGGCCCGGTCGCGGTGCGCGAACACCTGGCGCCGTTCCTGCCGAACCACCCGCTGGCGCCCACCGCGGGACCGCCGACCGGCGTCGGTGCGCTCTCCGCGGCGCCGTGGGGTTCGGCGTCGATCCTGCCGATCAGCTGGGCGTACATCCGGATGATGGGCGGTTCCGGCTTGCGGCGAGCAACGCTGACCGCGATCGCCGCGGCCAACTA
Source organism: uncultured Actinomycetota bacterium (assembly GCA_963695045.1). GTDB lineage: Bacteria > Actinomycetota > Actinomycetes > Mycobacteriales > Nakamurellaceae > Nakamurella. Next base: position 496,886 of record CAVOFW010000004.1, on the reverse strand, counting down.
CATCGCCCGCCGGCTGGATGAGCACTACCCGGTGCTGTACACCGGGGAGCGAGGCTTTGTCGCGCACGAGTGCATCCTGGATCTGCGGCCGATCACCGCGGCCACCGGCGTCACAGTCGATGACGTGGCAAAGCGGTTGGCGGACTACGGCTTTCATGCGCCGACGATGTCCTTCCCGGTGGCCGGCACACTGATGGTGGAACCGACGGAGAGCGAAGACGTCGGCGAGATCGACCGCTTCTGCGCCGCGATGATCGCGATCAAGGGTGAGATCGATCGGGTGGGGGCGGGGGAGTGGCCGTCGACGGACAACCCGCTGCGCGGGGCGCCGCACACCGCGGAGTCGCTGGTCGGTGAGTGGGAGCACTCGTACTCACGGGCGGAGGCGGTGTTCCCGCCCGGGGTGTCGCCGGCACACAAGTACTTCCCGCCGGTGGGCCGGATCGACGGGGCCTACGGGGACCGGAACCTGGTCTGCTCCTGCCCCAGTCCGGAGGCGTACGCGTAGCTCGGGCGGTTCGCATACCCGCCAGGAAATGACGCAGCGAGGGCCAGGCGCGAACGGGGTTACCGTAGCGTTCATGGACCGTCGCCTGGCAGGGGTTGTCGTCCTGGTGCTGGCCCTGGTGGCGGTGATGGCGGTGCCCTCGTTCGCTGGTCGTCGCACCGCTGGTTCCGCGGTCGCGATCGCTTTGCCCGATCCGCCCCAGGTGGGCAATTGTTTGCTGGCGCCGATCACCCAGACTTCGGCTGATGGTGGCTGGCCGCGCGAGATTTCCTACGCGCCAGGCGACTTCGGAAATTGCAGTGGCCCGATCGCCGGGGAGATCGTTGCGGTGTGGAAGTCGCAGGCGGAGGCCGACGAGGGCTCACGGTCTCGGTTGGGCGGACCGTGTTACCGGCAGGCAGCAGATTTCGCCGGATTGGTCCGTTCCGGCCGATCGACCGTCGTGCCCGGCGGACCGGTCGACGCACAGGTGGCCTGGAAGCCCACCATTGGCTTCGTTCCGTACCGGATCGTGCCCGATCAGGTGGACCAGAACGCTGGTCGATCCTGGACGGCGTGCCTGGCGGTTCCGACGGCCCAATCGACTTATCACGGTTCCCTGCGCGACGCCTACACCACGGGCAGCATGGACGACGCCTTTGGGCTGTGCTGGTCGGGCCACGATCTGGACGGGACCGCGTCGACCCTGCCCTGTGATCAGCCGCATCCGACGGAGCTGCTGGCGACCGGGTGGATCATGGATCGATCGACGATGTCGTGGCCGGGACTGAATGCGTCCTGCCTTGCCCTGGCGGCGAGCATCATGCACACGGTCGACGCCACTCGGGCCGGCGCGCTGAGCATCGTCGTCGATCCGGTCAGGATGGACGGGGCCCAGCGACCGGACGCGCCGCTGTCGGTCAATTGCTTTGTGACATCGGCCGGCCCGCAGCAACTGACCGGCACGGTGATCGGTCTGGGGGCCCGTCCGATCCCCTTCGATCAATGACCGCCCGACCCGCTGCGAACAGATGACCCGGCGCGCACTGGGGATTGCCGTGCTGTGCGTCGCACTGCTCTGCTCCATATTGATCACCAAGGCGGGCGGCATCCGGGTGGCCGGCATCGCCGCCCTGCCACCCGGGCTGGACGCGCCCAAGGTCGGTGATTGCCTGGGTTCCGTGTCGGCACCGATGAGTGCCGGTTCCGCCGCACCGTCGGCGGCGGTGTCGATCGACGTCATCGGCGAGACCGCGGTGACGTTCGCGGATTGCGCCAGCGAGCACCTCGGTGAGGTTGTCGCATTTCGCCGGACGCCGGCCGATGCCGCCGGTTCCGGCTCGGCAACGGGCGGCTCGGACGGTGAGTGGTGCCAGCGGGTTGCCCTCGACTACCGGTCATATTCGATGTACCGGCTCCGTGATGACGCGATCGGATCATGGGTGCCGTCGACAGGTCAACGGTTCGTGGCCATCCTCAGCACGCCGAGCAGCGATCCGGCGGAGTCGCCCTGGGCGGCCTGCGCGGTCGTCTCACCGGAGCTCGAGGCCTATCGGGGCTCCTACCTGGCCTCCTTTGCGCAGGGTCCGTCGCCCGCGCCGTTCGGTCTGTGCCGGCCCGACGATCACGGCGAGCGGTGGGTTTCGTGCGTCACGCCGCACCGCACTCAGGTTTTCGGAACGATCACCGGGCAGGCGGTCTCGACCGCTGCGAACAGCTCGTCCTGTCGCGGGCTGATCGCGGGGATGACCGGCATGGCCGACATCTCCGCAGGCGGCGCGCTTCGCCTGATCGTCGCAGACGAGGTGCCTCCGGCGGGTGGGACGTTCCCCGACGGTGCTGCGGACGGGTCGGTCAACCCGGCCACGGCCGGCCCGACGGGCGAGGCGAGTTGCCGGCTGTCGGTGGTCGGCGATGCGGAGCTCGTCGGAACCCTGATCGGCGTTGGCCAGGGACGGTTGCCGCTGGGGTGACGGCGGGGCTGGACGCCGCCCACGGTCAGCCGGCCGAGCCCGCTCCGATCGCGGTTGCCAGCGCCGCCGCGACCTCAAGGCCGGCGTCGGGGATGACGCCGCCGGAATTCGATGTTCCCGCCCCGGACGTGGCTTGCCCTGGCGGGTCCGTCCCCGGCGAGTTCGTCCCGGACTGAGGGCCGGACGGACCGGCACCGGCAACCTGCAGGCCATGGTCGGTGAACGCGGCCTGGCCCTGCGGGCCCCGGAGGTATGCCATGAAGAGTGCGGCGGCGTCCTCCATCGCCGGATTTACCCAGCTGGCCGACAGCGGCACGGTGTACACGGTGTCGCCGACCGGTGTGCCGGTCGGGGCGATGGCGGTCAGGCCGGGCGTCGTGGCCGTGAACGCAGCGAGGTCGCTGGCCACCACCGGAACACCGGTGAACTCGCCGCCGGTGTCGTCTCCCAACTGGTTGAGAGCCTGAACGGTGGTGGTCGGCTGCACCGTCGGGCCGCCCGCGCCGATGCTGGCGAGGTCGGAGGCGTTCGCGGCCACCGCCGCCGCGTCGACGGTCCCGCCCGAACGGTTCGCGAGTACCGACTGGAGGGCGTAGCTGGTTGCCCGGTTGGTGCTCGGGTCGGGCAGGGCGAGCACCAGATGGCGGCCGGACGGCAATGCCACCGTGCCGTCCGGTCCCGTCGCCCCGGCCAGATCCTGCCAACTCAATCCGGCGGACGCCGCGTTGCCGGCATCCGCATCCCGCACCGCGATCACCACCGGAGACGTGGCGATGGGACTGGTGTCGCGACCGGCGGTCATCGCCGAATTGGTGGACTCCAGGGCGTGCAAAGCCGCGTCGGACTGGGGCACCCAGATCGCCGGCGGCGGTCCCGCCGCCTGCTGCCATTGATCGGCCAGTCCGAGTTGCGCCTGCGCATCCGGCATTGCCTCGACGACCGCTGTCACGCAGGCGGACCGGGCGACCGGCGCCGTCTGATTGAAGGCGCTGGCCGCCGCGGTGACGGACGCTGCGGCCTCGGGCGCCGCGACCACGTGAAGTTGCACCTGGGAGGTGCAGGTGCCCTTGGCCTCGTCATCGCCGCGGACAATGAGGAAGTACGCCACCGCAGCGGCCGCCAGCAACACCGCACCGACGACCGTGACGATGATCCAGCTGGCAACGCCGCGGCGCCCGGTCCTGGACGCGTGACGCGATGCCATGAAACCTCCCGATCGAAACGAAACGCGGCCGTGCTCACCGATCCGGAGCGTCACGGGCCGTGACCGCGGCACCGCGAACGCGAGGGTCCGGTCACGCAACTGTAACCAGCGAACGCTGACCGCTGGGCCGATCGGGTTCAGGTTCTGCGGCCGGCCGAACGGACTCGATCTGCCGTCCCCGTCAGGGTCATCCTGTAGTCGCCACCCCGTCCGGGTCCGGGGGACTCCGGAAATACTCCCGAAGTCGGACCGCTGGGGTGGAAGCTGATTGGATCACCTGCAACGATGGGAACACCGCGACTGTGCGCGGGGGTGCCGTAGCGTGCATGAGGGCGAGAGGAACAACCATGGCGAATCCATTTTCTAAGGCTTGGAAGTACCTGATGGCGTTGTTCTCGTCGAAGGTGGACGAGTACGCGGATCCGAAAGTGCAGATCCAGCAGGCCATCGAAGAGGCTCAGCGCCAGCACGCCGCGCTCTCCCAGCAGGCCGCGGCCGTGATCGGCAACCAGCGCCAGCTCGAGATGAAGTTGACGCGGCAGATGGGTGATGTCGAGCGCCTGTCGTCATCCGCCCGCCAGGCGCTGGTGCTGGCCGACGAGCAGCGGGCGAAGGGCAACGCCGCGGAGGCCGACAAGTACGAGCAGACCGCGCAGGCATTCGCGACGCAGCTGGTCGCTGCGGAACAGCAGATGGAAGACCTCAAGGTCATGCACGACCAGGCCCTGCAGGCCGCTCAGCAGGCGAAGAAGGCCGTCGAGAACAACGCGATGCAGCTGCAGACCAAGCTGGCGGAGCGGACGAAACTGCTCTCCCAGCTGGAGCAGGCGAAGATGCAGGAACAGGTCTCCGCATCGTTGCAATCGATGTCGCAGCTGCAGGCCCCGGGGAACACCCCGTCCCTGGACGACGTGCGGGACAAGATCGAGCGGCGTTATGCGAACGCGCTCGGTTCGGCCGAGCTGCACTCGGATTCGATCGAGGGACGGATGCTGGAGGTGCAGAAGTCGTCGCTGGACATGGCCGGGGCGTCCCGGCTCGATCAGCTGCGCGCGCAACTGCACCCCGAGCTGGCCGCGCAACAGCCTCGTTCGATTGACTCGGCCACCGGCACGAGCGCGCCGGTCAACACGGTCAAGAGCGCGCTGCCCAACCAACAGACCTGATGCGTAAGACCGCCGTTCGGGGCTTGACGACGAACGCCGCGGTCGCCAGCGGCATCGAGCTGGCAGGTCAGGTCGGTGCCACCGCGGCGGAGATGTTGCGCGTCCGTCGGGAACCGGCTGTGATCGCGCGCAGAAGGCGGCGTGCGGCCAAGCGTCGAACGCAGGCCTGGTCCGTCGGGGTGGTCGCGTCCGGCGGCGCGACCGCGGTCGCGGCCGTCACCCTGCTCCCGGGAGGGTTGTCGGCGGGGGCAGTGCTCGCGGTGATCTTCTTGGCCGCGCTGCTGGTGTGGTGCGTCGTCGGCGCCGTGCGTTCCGCCGCTGAGCTTCGGGTCCGCAGTCGCGCTGTCGCGGCGTTGCCGCCGCCGTCGCCGGCCAGGCGCGCGGTCGCGCCCGAGATCCGGCCGCAAATGGCGAAGCTGGACGGCTATTCCGACGGCTTGCGGCAACTGGTAGCGATGATCGGGATCGTCGACGACCCCGGTGTTCGCGCGTTGCGGGACGAGACCCTCAGCGCCGCAGACGCTTCCGAAGCCAGGCTGCGTCAGCAGGCGGTTGACCTCAGTGGCGTGCTGAAGGCCCGTCGAGCCGCTCCTGCTGGCGCTGCCCAGCAGCTCGACGCCACCGTTGAGCTGCTCCGCCAGCAGATCGCACACGGCGTTGCCGGGTACGGCGACCTGGTCTCTGCGGCCGGCGAGGCCGTCGCTGCGTCCCGTCAACTGGCGAACCGGGAAGTCGGGCCCGGGGCCGCGATCACGCCGGCCGACCCGAATGCGATCGCCGGGGCTGTGCGAGAGCACGAACTGCAGCGTCAGGTGGACCAGCTCCGGTCGTTGGCCGCCGGCATGCGTGAACTGACTCAGGGCTGAAGTTTGCCGTTGACCCGCCGGCGGACCGGTGCCGGTCAACGACCGCGCGAAGGCAACGCCACCAGACCCGGCCACAGGATCTCCATCAGTCGATCGGGCAGGTCGGCGTTCGGTTGCCGCTGGCCGAGGCTGTGCACCTGCAGCAGGACGGGTCCCACGATGGACATGGTGGCAGTTTCGACATCGAGATCGGCGCGGAGTTCGCCGCTGCGGATGCCGTCCCGCAGCACCGTCTGCAGGTGTTGCCGCCGCGGCATGATGACCCGGTCGAAGTACTCGGCATAAAGGTCGGGCTGGGTCAGGCTGTAGACCATCATCCGCGGCATGATCCGGCCGGCCAGCGAATCGGCGTCCCGGTTCGCCATGTACCGCATGGCGGTGAGCAGTCGTTCCCTGGTGCTGCCGCCCGCCGACAGCGGGAAGTCGTCGTTCAGCGTCGCCAGGGCATCGAGGACCAGTTCACGTTTGCCGGGCCAGCGCCGGTAGATGGTCGCCTTGCTCACCTCTGCCTTGACCGCGACGGCCTCGACGGAGAGGGCGGAGTAACCCTCCGACGCAAACAGCTCCAACGTGGCGCCGATGATGGCCCGATCGGCCCGCTCATCTCGGGGACGGCCGGGCCGCCGGCCAGTGCAGCCGGCGACCTCGGCGGACGTCATGCCCGTTGCGTCGGCTCGACACCACCCGGCGCGGCGGCAGCGTGCCTGCCCACCGACACGGGAATCGCCGTCGCGGCAGCGCCGTCATCGTCCGGGTCCGGCGCGGCATGCCGGCCGACGCGCGCGTATTCCAACGGCGCCTGATCTACGGGTGCATGCTCCAAGGGCGTGCTGTCGATGTCCGCGAGTTCGTTGCCGGCCTCGTCGACGCTGTGCACGCGGCTTTCTGCGTCCTGGTTGCCGGTTGGCGCAGAACCCGGACCGGACCCGGCCCACGCGACGGCCTCGGCCTTCGCCGGCAGGCGCCACAGGATGACCGCGATCGCGATGACCAGCAGTCCGGCCGAGACCAGCGCCGCGGTGTGCAGCGCAGGCATGAAGGATTCGTTCGCCGCCTGACGAAGCTGCTCGACAACGGCGGGCGGCACGCTGCCGCTGGCGGCAAGCCGGTCCGCGACCTCGTTGGTGCCGCCGATCGAGTCGGTAGCGGCCTGCAGTGCCTCCGGGGGCAGCGGCTTGCCCTCGAGCAGCGGGGACATGTTGTTGCTGTAGACGGTGCCGACCACGGAAGACAGGATCGCAACCCCGAAGACGGCGGCGACCTGCCGGACGGTGTTCTGCACGGCGGATCCCGAGCCGGACCGCTCCGGGGGAGTGGCCAGGGTCATCCGGGTGGTGGACGGGGCGATGGTGTTGCCGAGGCCGAAACCGAAGACCAGGCCGATCAGCACCAGCACCCAGACCGGGGTGGCGGGAGTGATCAGGGCAAAGCCGATCATCCCGGCCAGGGCGAAGATCAGGCCACCGGTGATCACCGTGCGGGCGCCGAACCGCTGCACCATCTTTGCGCTGCGCGGGGCACCGAGCAGCTGGCCGGCGGCGAACGGCAGCACGAGGAGGCCGGCCTGCAGCGGGGACCAGCCGCGGACGATCTGGAAGAAGAAGGTCAGGAACAGCAGGGTGCCCTGCATGGCGGCGAAGGCCAGTGAAACACCGGTGAGCGGTACGGAGAACGACCGGATCTTGAACAGCGACAGGTCGATCGACGGGTGGGTGCTCTTGAGCTCGTACAGTCCGAAACCGACCAGGACGATGACGCCGAGAACGATGAAGCCCCAAGTGGAGGGGGCGGCCCAGCCGTTGGACGATGCGTTCTGGATGCCGTAGACGACCGAGAAGAGTCCGGCGACGGAGAGCACGAGACCGATCGGATCCAGCTTTCCTGGGCGCGGGTTCTTGGTCTCCGGGACCAGGATCATGATGCCGATGATGCCGATGATGACGATCGGCACGTTGATGAAGAACACCGAGCCCCAGTCGTTGCCGGTCAGCCACTGGAACCAGTTCGGGTGCTCGAGCAGCACACCGCCGAGGACCGGGCCGAGCGCCACGGCGCCGCCGACGGCCGCCGCCCAGACGCCGATCGCCTTGCCGCGCTCCTGCGGCGGGAAGATGACCGTGATGATGGACAGCGAGATCGGCATCACCGATGCGCCGCCGACGCCCATCAGGGCGCGGAAGGTGATCAACTCGCCGGGGCTGGTGGCGAACGCGCACAGCGCGGAGGCGAAGCCGAACAGCACCAGACCGATCAGCAGGATCCTCTTCCGGCCGAATCGGTCACCCATCACGCCCCAGGTGAACAGCAGGGCGGCGAATGCCAGCGAATAGGCGTTGATGGCCCAGACGAGCTCGTTCTGGGTGGCGCCCAGGTCCTCCTGGATCGTCTTCAGGGCGACGTTGAGAATGGTGTTGTCGAGAATGACGACCAGCAGACCGATCACCAGGACCGCCAGCGCCTTCCAGCGCTGCGGATACATCCCGGCGGTGGTCGAATGCGCGGCGACACTTCCTGTGACTGGGGCGTTCGAATCGGACATTGATGTTCCTTGTCGAGACAGGAGTGCCGGCTGGGCGCTCCGATGAAAGTCGGTGGGGCAGGTGACCCACGACTGGCAACCCGTCATGGGGCGAAGCTATTCCGAAACGGCACCGTTTCGTTTCGAATCTCGCTGACCGTGTCGGTGCCGTCACGGCCTGTCGTCCATGCCTACCGTTTCCGGCGGTACTGGATGATCAGCACGACGATGGTGGTGGCCAGCATCGCCGCGATCACCAGCTGGCCGAGCGTGCTCGACATCCCGGTGGGATCCATGGCTGCAGTGTGCACCCGGGGTCCGACAGCGCGGTGTCCTGCGTGCTGGGCGGGTGGCCGCGCCGGCCGGGTGCGGGAGTCTGGGTAGGGTCGTCGGCGTGCGGTTGACCGAGTTGCGTGGCCTGATGCAGGCTCAGTTCGGGCCCCTGCGTGCCCCGTCGGTGGCCAGCGATCACGTGTTCTCCGCGTTGGAGGGACGAACCGTGAACGAGGCGCTGGCGGCCGGCGCGGATCCCAAGGTCGTGTGGCTCGCGGTGTGCGACGACTTCGATGTCAGCGACACGCTGCGATACGGGTTGCCCGACTGATCGCGCTGTTCCGCGTCGCTTTGCCTCCGCGGGGTCTGCCCGCCGGGTGATCCGCAGCGGGACATGACACGCCGACGACGGTCTGGCATATCGAACAGGTGTACGTCTAAAGTTGTCCCCATGCCCCGATCTATCCACAATTCCGTGGCGATGGAGGTGGCTGTCGGTGGTCCGATCTAGCGTCGGCATCGACAAGCAAGACACAGACTTTCGCCTGACTTTGCGGAGTGACGGCGGACATCGGACGAAAGGCACGGGGTGGGTCATGGCGGCACCGGATCGTGAGAAGGCACTCGGCATTGCGCTTGCGCAGATCGAGAAGAATTACGGCAAGGGTTCGATCATGCGGCTGGGAGATGAGGGCCGCGCTCCGGTCGAGGTGATTCCCACGGGCTCCATCGCGCTGGACGTCGCGCTGGGTATCGGTGGGCTGCCGCGCGGCAGGGTCGTGGAGATCTACGGTCCGGAATCATCCGGCAAGACGACGGTCACGCTGCATGCCGTGGCGAGCGTGCAGGCGGCAGGCGGCATCGCGGCCTTCATCGACGCCGAGCACGCACTGGACCCGGAGTACGCCAAGGCGCTCGGTGTCGACACCGATTCGTTGCTGGTTTCCCAGCCCGACACCGGTGAGCAGGCACTGGAGATCGCGGACATGCTGATCCGCTCCGGCGCCATCGACCTTGTTGTCGTCGACTCGGTCGCCGCGTTGGTGCCAAGGGCCGAGATCGAGGGCGAGATGGGTGACAGCCACGTCGGCCTGCAGGCCCGGTTGATGTCCCAGGCCCTGCGCAAGATCGCCGGAGCGCTGAGCAACACGAACACCACGATGATCTTCATCAATCAGCTGCGGGAGAAGATCGGCGTGATGTTCGGCTCGCCGGAGACCACCACCGGGGGCAAGGCGTTGAAGTTCTACGCCTCCGTGCGGTTGGACATCCGCCGGATCGAGGCTCTCAAGGACGGCACCGACGTTGTCGGCAACCGCACCCGGGTCAAGGTGGTCAAGAACAAGATGGCGCCGCCGTTCAAGCAGGCGGAGTTCGACATCATCTACGGCCAGGGCATCTCGCGTGAGGGCTCGCTGATCGACGTCGGCGTCGAGCAGGGGCTCATTCGCAAGGCGGGTGCCTGGTACACCTACGACGGCGAGCAGCTCGGTCAGGGCAAGGAGAACGTGCGGACGTTCCTGCGCGAGAACCCGGACATCGCCAACGAGGTGGAGAAGCGGATCAAGGAGAAGTTGGGCGTCGGTCCTCGCATCGACGCGGACGACGAGCCGGTGCCAGCGCCGGTCGACTTCTGATCAGTCATGGCGGCACCGAACATCGTCGGGCCACATCGGTTCGACGACAACGACCAGACAGATCACGATCAGGTGGGCCACGACTATCCCCACGCCACCGACCGCCCGGGGCACCAGCCGGATGGCAGTGACTCCGGCGACCGTGCCCGGGCCGAGCGGATCGCCGAGTTGGCGGACCGGCTAGCCGCCATCGAGTCCCGTGATCGGGATCGTCGATCGGGGTCAGATCCGGGAGGGTCGCCGGGCAGGGGTGGCCCTTCCGGCGCCTCGCCCGGGCTCGCCACGGTACCGATCGGATCCAGTGGGTCCGTGAGCAGGCGGCGGGTCGAGCCGGGGGGTCACCCGGAGGACGCGCTTGGCGATCCGGAGGTGGTGGCCAAGGACATCTGCCTGCGGCTGCTCACCGCGGCGGCCCGACCGCGGGCCGCGCTGGCGGTGGCACTGCGACAACGAGGCATTCCGGACCAGGTCGCCGACGCGGTGCTGGACCGCTTCGTCGAGGTTGGCCTGATCGACGACCGCGCTTACGCCGAGGCCTTCGTGGCGGCCAAGCACCGTGATCGCGCCCTGGGCGTCACTGCGCTGCGCACCGAATTGCGTCGCAAGGGGGTCGATGAGGTCACTGTCGACGCTGCCGTACAGACCCTTGACCAGGACGCCGAACGCGATCGCGCCCGCGCACTCATCTCGCGTCGGGTCGACGCCGCGATGGGCAACGGCGTGCAGGCCGCCAGGCGCCGGTTGATCGGCCTGCTTGCCCGTCGCGGCTACGCCGCGGACGTGGCTCGGCAGGTCGTCGACGAAGCGCTCGCGGAGTACGGCGCAGAGCAGGACGGCGATTGGCTCGACTGAACTGTCGGCAAACGCCCGCCGGCCGCCGAGTATCCGCCGCGGAAAGTAGATGGGCGAACAACCAATGAGAACAACCGGGACCAACCGGCTGGGAAAGAGCTCATCTTTCGTCAACAAACACCCCCCAAATGAGCGCCGGGGGATCGTCCGATTGACATGCCGCGGGCTCTCCTCTGAAGCGGAAGAGGCCCCATCGGCCATCTGGTCGGCGACCCCGTGGAGGCTGTCCACGAGACGGCGGCAGCGGGTCGGCTTGACCCTTGGTGTGCGGCTCCTTAACCTCGTCGGTAACAGGAGAGTCACATCACGCGCACCTAACGGCGCGCGACGGATAGCGGCGAACGTGCCGCACGAGCCTCGGCCCAGTCGAAGCTGAACGCCTAGGCGTCACACCGGCGTCTACGTCGTTGACGTTGGTACTTGCGTTGGTCGCGTCCGCGACCCTCCTGCCGTCCCAATCTTGGACGGTCTGCCCGCCGGGCTGCCGTCTGCGCGGTGCCGACGAGGGGAGGGGTGGGATGTCCGAGGCTGTTGTCGTGGTGGTGTTGACCGTTGCTCTGCTGGTGGCGGTTGTTGCGATGCTCGTCCTTGTCCGGCGCCGACCGCCGACCGGTCCCGTCCTGGACGAGGACGCCCTCCGCCGCTTGGTCGAACAGGCCGTGAATCGTCCCGCCGCCGAGTCCACAGGATCCGAGCCGGCCGCCAAAGCCGAGCCGGATCTGGGTCGCTTCGCGTTGCTCAGCCACGAGGCCGCTGCGGCCGCGGAGGCTGCTGACGCCGTCCGCAGGACCGCGTCGGAGGCCGCCGACGAACTGCAGTCCAGGTCGCGCCGGGACGCCGATCGGGTCAGGGCCGACGCCATGGCGGAGGCGGAGCGAACCGTCGCGGCGGCCCGGGCGCAGGCCGCGGAGCTGCGGTCCGGGCTCGAGTCGGAGCGAAATCGGATCACTGTCGAGGCCACCGCTGCGCTCGCCGAGGATCGTCGGGAGCTGCAAGACGCGGAGCAGCGGCTTCGGGCCGCGACCCAGGCGTTGGCCGACGAGCAGCAGGCGCTCGTCGCCGACCGGCGTCGGATCGGGTCCGAGCAGGGTGAGCTGACCGCGATCAAGCGATCGGTGCAGGCCCGGACGGAAGCGCTGGAGAAGGAGGCCGCGGAGCTGGCCTCGCGCGCCCAACAGCTCGCCGACCGCGAACGGGAGCTCAACGCGGCCGCGGCCGTGCAGCAGGCCGAACTTGTCCGGGTGTCCGGCCTCACCGTCGAGGCCGCCAGGGCCGAACTGCTGGCCGGCCAGGAGGAGGCCGTCCGGCGCGACTCGGCGATGATGATCCGGCGCATCGAATCCGAGGCCCAGAACTCCGCCAAACAGCGCGCCAGGGCAATCGTGGCCGAGGCGATTCAGCGGGTGGCCTCCGACCAGACCGCCCAGACGGTCGTCGCGGTCGTGCACCTGCCCGCCGACGAGGTGAAGGGACGGATCATCGGCCGCGAGGGTCGGAACATCAGGGCGTTCGAAACGGTGACCGGCGTCAACGTGATCATCGACGACACCCCGGAAGCCGTGCTGCTGTCCTGTTTCGACCCGGTCCGGCGAGAGATCGGCCGGATCACCCTGGAGATGCTGATCGAGGACGGCCGCATCCACCCGCACCGCATCGAGGAGGCCTACGAGCGCGCCCGCGACGAGGTGGATGTGCTCTGCCAGCGAGCCGCCGAGGACGCCCTGCTGGCCGTCCGGATCACCGACCTGCACCCCGAACTGGTGACCCTGGTGGGACGGCTCAAATACCGCACGTCCTATGGCCAGAACGTGCTGGGGCACCTGGTCGAGACCGCGCACATCGCCCGGGTGATGGCCTCCGAGCTCGGCATCGACCCCACCGTGGTCAACCGCGGTGCCTTCCTGCACGACATCGGCAAGGCGCTCACCCACGAGGCGCAGGGCTCGCACGCGATCGTCGGTGCCGAGTTGGCCCGCAAGTACGGCGAATCGGACGACGTCGTGCACTGCATCGAGGCGCACCACGACGAGGTCCCGCCGGCCACTGTCGAGGCGGTGCTGACCCAGGCCGCGGACGCCTGCTCGGGTGGCCGGCCGGGCGCGCGCCGGGAGTCCCTGGAGTCCTACGTGCAGCGGCTGGAGCGGATCGAGGCCATCGCCGGGTCAAAGCGTGGCGTGGAGAAGGTCTTCGCGATGCAGGCCGGGCGTGAGCTCCGGGTGATGGTGAAGCCCGACGTCGTCGACGATCTCGAGGCGCATGTGCTGGCCCGGGAGGTGGCCAAGCAGATCGAGGAGGAGCTGACCTACCCCGGTCAGGTGCGGGTCACCGTGATCCGGGAGTCGAGGGCCACCGAGATCGCCCGCTGAGCTGTGCGTCCGGACCGCTGGTCAGCCGGACCGCCGGGGCGGATCCGCTCCGGGCGACCCGGCGAACGCCTGGGCAATCGTCAGCCACTTGCTCGCCTGCACGCCATCGGCCCGTACGGCCAGATCGTCGGGATGCCGACGCCTGCTGACCAGTAGCGCGAAGTCCAGGGCCGGCCCGGTGACCCGCTGCTCGGCTTCCTCCGGCCCCCAGGTCCACTCGGCACCGGACGGTGCGGTCAGCTCCACCCGGAACGGCGCATCGGGCACCGGCAGCCCGCGCGTGGAAAACGAGTGATCCCGGGTGCGGACGCCCAGATCGGCGACATGACGAATGCGATCCGTGGCCGCCCGTCGGACGCCCAGTGCGTCGGCGATGTCCTCGCCGTGCGCCCAGGTCTCCATGATCCGGGCGGAGGCCAGCGTGCCGGCGCCCATCGGCCGCCCGAGCCAGACCACCCTGGCGCCCGGCGGCACGTCGGCCAGCGTCTGCAGCACCCCGGCCCGCGCGTCCCGCCAGCGCGCCAAGAGCGCCGCGGTCGTCATGCTGGCGCCTTCGGTCGCGCCGGTCTCGATCGCCTCGGTCAGCCCCTCCGGGGTGTTGATCCCCGACAGTGACGTCCGAAACAGCTCGGGATCGCGGCAAGCCAGAACCGTCAACTCATCGGTCCAGCTCAGGTGCGCGAGTTGGTGCGCGATCGTCCAACCCGGAGCCGGGGTCGCAACCGTCAGGTCGACGCCATCCGCAGAGACGAGCGAGTCCAGCGAGTCGCCCTCGGCCCTCAGGTCGGTCAGAACGGCGAGCAAGGCAGCCGATGGCGCGGTCATCGGCTCATCCTGCACCGCTCCCATCAGACGAGCGCGGCGACGGGTTCCGCACTTACGGGTTGTTGAGCACGAACCGCAGCCTGCTGAACCGGCCGGAGATCGCGTTCCGGGCGCCTGGCAGCGCGTCGCCGTCCATCAGCGGAACGCCCATCTCCGTTTCGGCCAGCACGCCCGTGGTCGCCAGCGTGCCCCGCTGGGCACCCTTGCCGCCGCCGCGCCTGGTTCGCATCCATCGCTCGGAGCGGCCCGCCAGGAAGATCAACACCAGGTCGACGGCGATGTAGATCAGCGCGATCACCGTGTAGGTGGCCACGGTGTTCCCGTAGTTCGCCGTGATGGTCCGCGCGGAGGCCAGCAGTTCCGGGAACGCGATGGTCAGCTGGCTGCCGAGCGCGGTGTCCTTGACGATCACCACCAGCTGGCTGACGATCGCCGGCAGCATCACGGTGAGCGCCTGCGGCAGCAGGATCATGGTCATGTACTGCCCCTTGCGCAGCCCGATGGCCAGCGAGGCCTCGGTCTGGCCGCGGGGCAGGGACAGCACGCCGGCCCGGAAGACCTCCGCCAGCACGGCGCCGTTGTACAGCACGAGACCCGTCACCACGGCCAGCAGCGGCCGGTTGTCCGCGGTGCCGACGTTGGCCGCCACGAAGATCGCCTTGGCGAACACCATCAGCAGCAGCACCGGGATAGCCCGGAAGAATTCCACGACGATCGCGGACGGCCAGCGGATCCAGACGTGATCGGACAGCCGCCCGAGGCCCAGGATCGCGCCGACCGGCAGCGCGATCACCAGGCTCAGCGCGGCGGCCTTCAGCGTCTGCCAGAGGCCGGGCAGCAGGAAGGTGGTCCAGACGTTCTCGGTGACGAACGGTTTCCACTTGCTGGGCGCCAGCTCGGCCAGATTGCTCAGCGTGATGATCACCCAGGTGGCAACCGCGGCCAGTACCAGCGCGAACAGCACCGTGTAGATGACGTTCCGCAGCCGGGCCTTGGGACCGGGTACGTCGTAGAGAACCGAGGGTGCGCCGCTCATCGCCTCACCGCCATTTTCTTGGCCAGGGCCCCGAGCAGGAGCCCGACGGGCAGGGTCAGCACGATGAAGCCGAACGCGAAGACGACGAACACCGAGACCAGCGCGTTCGATTCGTTCTCGACCATGGTCGACATCAGCAGGGCGGCCTCGGCGACGCCGATGCTGGCGGCGACCGTGGTGTTCTTGGTGAGCGCGATCAGCACCGACGCCAGCGGCACGATGACCGACCGCAGCGCCTGCGGCAGCACGATCAGCCGCAGGTTCTGCGAGAAGGTCAGCCCGATCGCCCGCGCGGCCTCGGCCTGGCCGGGCGGGCACGGTGTTGATCCCGGAGCGGATCGCCTCGCAGACGAACGTGGAGGTGTAGACGATGAAGCCGAGGACGGCGAGCCGGAATGAGTTGTCGGCGATGAAGGTCGACGAGCCCCGCGCCGCGAGCCGGAGCCCCAGCGTGTCGGACAGCACCACCGAGGTGGCCACGATCAGCACCGTCAGCGGTGCGTTGCGGAACACGTTGACGTAGACCGTGCCGAACCACCGCATGATCGGCACCGGGCTGACCCGCATGCCGGCCAGGATCGTGCCCCAGATCAGCGAGCCGATCGCGGCCAGGATCGTCAGCTCGATCGTCACCAGAAACGCGCCCAGGATGTCGTACTGGGGGTCGGAGAGAAAATCGAAATCCACCGCGAGTCCCTCCTCGGCAACGCGTGCGACGGCTGATGGCGCTGAAAGACCGACCGGGCGACCGCGGGAACCCCGCGATCGCCCGGTCGGCGTGATCAGCCCTTGTGCGCTGGGCGTCGGGGGCGCCGGGATGGTGTAGCCCGATGGCCCGACGGTGTCCTTCAGGGCCTTCTCCCAGCTGCCGTCGGAAATCATCTCGGTCAGTGCAGCGCTGACCGCTGCGGTGCCGGCGGTGTCGCCCTTGTGGATGCCGACGCCGTAGTTCTCGTTGCTGAACCCGTTCCCGACGACCTTGTAGTCGTTGGGACTCTGCGCCGCGTACCCGGCAAGGATCACGTCGTCGGTGGTGACCGCGTCGACCGCGCCGGTCTTCAGCGCCTGGACGCAGTCCGAGTAGCCGCCGTACTCCTTGAGCTGCACGTCAGTGGAGAAGGTGTCCTTGATCCGCTGCGCGGAGGTCGACCCCTTGACCGAGCAGAGCAGCTTGCCGTCCAGGTCGTTCGGCCCGCAGATGGAGGTGTTGTCCGACTTCACCAGCAGGTCCTGGTGCGCGATGAAGTACGGGCCGGCGAAGTCGACGACCTGCTTGCGCTTGTCGGTGATCGAGTAGGTCGCGACGACGAAGTCGACCTCCTGGTTCTGCAGCGCGGTTTCCCGCTGCGCAGAGGGCGTTTCCTTCCAGGTGATGCCGGATTCCTCGACGCCGAGCTTCTTCGCCACGTACTTGGCGACCTCGACGTCGAACCCGGACATCGTGCCGTCCGCACCCTTGAGCCCGAGGCCGGGTTGATCGAACTTGACGCCGATGGTGAGCGTCCCGCCCTGGCCCTTCTCGACCAGCCCCGCGGCGGCACCTGACGCGGCCGGTGCACTGGATTCGGCCGACGAGGCCGCCGGCGCGGAGGACGCGGCCGCGCTGCTGGCCGCCGCACTCGGCGAGGCGACCGTCGACGGAGCCGCCTTGGTGCAGCTGGTCGCGGCCGCGGAACCGCCGGCGGAGGTGCTGGCACTGGTGCTGCCGGTCTCCGAACAGCCGGTGACCGCCAGCGCAACGGTGACGATCCCCGCGATCGCCAATCCGACGTTGCGTAACCTCATGAACTCGGGTCCTCTCGTGATTCGTCGCACGTGGGGAAGTCCCACGACACGGTCAGTGCGTCAGGATCTTGCTCAGGAAGTCCTTGGCGCGGCTGGACTTCGGAGCGGTGAAGAACTGGTCCGGCGGTGCGTCCTCGACGATTTCGCCGTCGGACATGAACAGCACGCGGTCCCCGGCCTTGCGCGCGAAACCCATCTCGTGGGTCACCACGACCATCGTCATGCCCTCCCGGGCCAGCGAGGTCATCACATCCAGCACCTCGTTGACCATCTCCGGGTCGAGTGCGCTGGTCGGCTCGTCGAACAGCATGACCTTCGGCCGCATGGCCAGCGCCCGGGCGATCGCCACCCGCTGCTGCTGGCCGCCGGACAGCTGGGCCGGCAGCTTGTCCTTCTGCTCGGCGATGCCGACCCGTTCCAGCAGCGAGATGGCCAGTTTCTCGGCCTCGTCGCGCTTCATCTTGCGGACCTTGGTCGGCCCGAGCGTGACGTTCTGCAGGATCGTCTTGTGCGCGAAGAGGTTGAAGGACTGGAACACCATCCCGACCTCGGAGCGCAGGCCGCGCCAGGGCCTTGCCCTCCGCAGGCAGCGGCGTCCCGTCGATCTCGATTTCGCCCGAATCGATCGGTTCCAGTCGGTTGATGGTCCGGCACAGGGTCGACTTTCCGGATCCGGACGGGCCGAGGACGATCAGCACCTGCCCGGCCGGCACCTCGAGCTCGATGTTCTTGAGCACGTGCAACTGCCCGAAATGCTTGTCCACGTTGTGCATGGAAATCATCGGTGTCGCCGTCGGCTGCGGTCATCCGGGCCTCCCACTTCGAGCGCTCATAGCTCTTTCCCGGACCGTTCGTATCCGGGTCTCGACCTTTTCACACGGACTCCTCTCGGCTGCCGACCGGGGGTCGGCCTTAATCGAACCTTTACACGGGTGGTGGCCACCACCGGTTTTACGAAGACTTCACCGAAACGGTTCTCGTCTGTTGTGCGCGGTCGCGTCGGGCGCGGCCCGTCCACGTACCCTGAGTCGCGTGAGTTCCGCCCTGCAGGATCGCCCGAGCGCGCCCGCCGACCTGACCTCCGGCGCCGGTCGCACCTACCAGGTGCGCACCTACGGCTGCCAGATGAACGTGCACGACTCCGAGCGGCTGTCCGGGCTGCTGGAGCAGGCCGGCTATCGCCCTGCCGGCGGACGGCGCGCCGGCCGACGTGGTGGTGTTCAACACCTGCGCGGTGCGGGAGAACGCCGACAACAAGCTGTACGGCAACCTCGGCCACCTGGCGTCGGTCAAGGCGAAGCACCCGGGCATGCAGATCGCCGTCGGCGGCTGCCTCGCGCAGAAGGACCGCGGCGAGATCCTGCGCCGGGCGCCGTGGGTGGACGTGGTGTTCGGCACGCACAACGTCGGGTCGCTGCCGGCGCTGCTGGAGCGGGCCAGGCACAACGACGAGGCCGCAGCTGGAGATCCTGGAATCGCTGGAGGTCTTCCCGTCGTCGCTGCCGGCCAAGCGCGACTCGCACTACTCCGGCTGGGTGTCCATCTCGGTGGGCTGCAACAACACCTGCACGTTCTGCATCGTGCCGTCGCTGCGCGGCAAGGAGGCCGACCGGCGGCCCGGTGACGTCCTCGCCGAGGTCGGGATGCTGGCCGCCGACGGCGTTCTCGAGGTCACCCTGCTCGGCCAGAACGTCAACTCCTACGGCGTCGAGTTCGGCGACCGGGCGGCGTTCGCGAAGCTGCTGCGCGCCTGCGGGACGATCGACGGCCTGGAGCGGGTCCGGTTCACCTCGCCGCACCCCAAGGACTTCACCCATGACGTCATCGACGCGATGGCCGAGACGCGCGAACGTCTGCCACCAGCTGCACATGCCGCTGCAGTCCGGGTCGGACCGGATGCTGCGGGCCATGCGCCGCTCCTACCGCAGCGAGCGCTACCTGTCGATCCTGTCCGAGGTGCGCGCCGCGATGCCCGATGCGGCGATCACCACCGACATCATCGTCGGCTTCCCGGGCGAGACCGAGGACGACTTCCAGGCCACCCTGGACGTGGTCGCGGCGTCCCGGTTCTCCGCGGCCTTCACCTTCCAGTACTCCCCGCGGCCCGGCACGCCGGCCGCGACCATGCCCGATCAGGTCCCGCGGGAGGTCGTCACCGAGCGGTTCCAGCGGCTGGCGGCGGTGGTCGCCGAGTCCGCGCTGGCGGGCAACCAGGCGCTGGTCGGCACCGAGGTCGAGTTGCTGGTCGCCGCCGGTGAGGGCCGCAAGGACGAGGGCAGCGGCCGGCTCACCGGTCGCGCCCGCGACGGCCGGCTGGTGCACTTCCTGCCGCGCGGCGCCATCGACCGGGCGATCCGGCCCGGCGACGTGGTCACCACCACGATCACCTATGCGGCACCGCACCACCTGGTCGCCGACACCGACGTGCTGACCCATCGCCGGACCCGCGCCGGCGATCGGTCGGAGGCCGGCGCCGCGCTGAAGACCCCGGGCGTCGGGCTCGGCATGCCGAGCCTGGGCCGGCCGGCGCCGAGCGCGGTGCCGGTGTCCGCCTGCTCGGCGCACTGACCCGCCTGCTCGACACACCGACCCTCGAAGTTTCAGGGCTGCAGCAGGACGTCCGCACGCTCGCGGGACGCCAGTACCAGCGCCGCGTTCCGCGCGTCCGACCCGGTTTCCGCGCGCTCCCGGGCCGCCTCGGGCGACCGGCCGTAGCGGATGTGCCGTTCGATCAGCCGTCGAACGCGCAGATCCTCCGGCGTGTCCAGGAACCAGACCTCGCTGGCCACGGCACGAACGCCCGCCCAGGGCGCGGTGTCCAGCAGCAGGTAGTTGCCCTCGGTGATGATGACCTCCGCGGACGGCGGCACCGCGATCGCGCCCGCGATGGGCTCCTCGAGATCTCCGCCGGAACTCGGGCGCGTAGATGGTCCTGCCGTCCGGCGGCTTGCGAAGCCGGGTCAGCAGGTTGAGGTAGCCGTCCGCGTCGAACGTCTCGGGCGCGCCCTTCACCTCGGCGAGGCCGCGGTCGTCGAGCACCCGCTGGGCGAGGTGGAATCCGTCCAGCCCGACCAGCGCGGCCGTCGGACCGAGCGCCGTCACCACCGCGGCCGCCAGGGTCGACTTGCCGGAACCAGGGGCGCCGGCGATGCCGACGATCGCCCTGGTTGTCGGCGCGACGGCAGGCGCTCCAGCGCCAGCAGTCGCTTGACCATCGCCGCCAGCAGGGCCGGGTGCGCGGGTCGGATTTGCGGTGGTGGCGGTTGGCTCACCCGTCGACGGCGCCCTGCGCCGTCTTCAGCCACTCTTCCCATTGCTTGGCCTGCGCCTCGGCCTCCCGGGCCTTTCGCTCGTCGCCGGACGCCCGCGCCTTGCTGGCCTGCGCCCGATAGGAGTCGACCCTGGCCCGGAACTGCTCCACCCGCGCGGAGGTCTCCGGGTCGGTGCGCCGCCAGTGCCGGTCCTCCGCGGACTTCAGCTTGTCCTCGACCGCCTTGAGTCGGGTGTCGAACTCGCGGATCCGCTCCCGCGGGACCTTGCCGGCGGCCTCCCAGCGCTCCTGGATGGACCGCATCTTCGCCTTCGCCGCGTCCAGACCCGTTGCGGGGTCGATCGTCTCGGCCTCGGCGAGGAGTTTCTCCTTGATCGCCGCGTTCGCCTCGAACTCCGCGTCCCGATCGGAGAATGTCTTGTTGCGGCGGGAGAAGAACTTCTCCTGCGCGGCCCGGAACCTGGCCCACAGGGCATCCTCGACGTCCCGCGGGGCACGCCCGGCGGCCTTCCATTCCTCCATCAGGGTGCGGTAGGCACCGGCGGTTTCGCCCCAATCGGTGGCGTCCGAGAGCGCCTCCGCCTTCGCGATCAGCGCCTCCTTCGCCTCCTTCGCGGCGCCGCGTTGCTTGTCCAGTTCGGCGAAATGCGATCCCCGGTGCCGGGTGAAGGTGTCCCTGGCCTTCGCGAACCGCTTCCACAGCGCGTCATCGGTCTTCCGGTCGATGCCGCGGATGGTGCGCCACTCCTCGACGATCGCCTTCAGCCGATCGCCGGTGGACTTCCACTGGGTCGATTCGGCCAGCTCCTCGGCCTCGACGCAGAGCGCCTCCTTCGCCTTGACGGCGGCCGCGCGGGCGGCGGTCCGGGCGTGCGAGGCGCCGGCGATGGCCGCGTCCGCCGCGCCGATGACGATCTCCAGCCGGATCGCGGCGGTGTCCAGATCGCCGATGGCCGCGCAGCGTCTCGACCTGTTCGCGCAGTGCGATGGCCTGCGCCTTGGTGGCCTTCGGGTCGCCGGTGCCGGAGGCCAGTCGGGCCTCCAGCAGGGCGATCTCGGTCGAGAAGTCGTCGAACTTGCGTCCGAAGTGCTGCAGGCCCGCCTCGGTGTCGCCGGCCTGCCAGTTGCCGATCGCGCGCTCGCCGGCCGCGGTGCTGACGTAGACCACGCCGTCGTCGTCGATGCGCCCCCACAGGTGCGGGTCGACGCTTTCCACGATCGGCTCGACGAGTCCGGCCGGCTGCGGCGCGGACGGCACCGGGCTGGGCCGACCGCCGGGCCGGGCCCCTGGCTTGCCACCGGGACGACCGCCTCGCGGTCGCCCACCGGCGGGGCGGGGAGCCGACGGCTGGCGGTTCTGCTGGGCAGGCTCGGTCGGGGGCGCCGCAGGCCCGGTGGTGGCCGCTGGCTCGGTGGTTGTCGCCGGCTCGGTTGGATCGGGTGCCGGCTCGGTCGGGACTGCCGGCTCGGTCGGTTCGGGTGCCGGCTCGGTCGGGACTGCCGGCTCGGTCGGGTCGGGTGCCGGCTCGGTTGGGACTGCCGGCTCGGTCGGGTCGGCTGCCGGCCCGGCCGGCAGCGGCGCGGTGGCGGTCTCGGTGGCGGGCGCCGCGGCTTCGGAGTCGCCGGTGGGTTGTGCGTCGATATCGCCGGCGTCCTCGCCGTCGGACCGTTCCGAATCGTCGGGCTCCCCGGGCGCGGGCGGCGCCGCGGGCCGTGGGCTCACGGTCGGCATCGGGATGGGCGGGTGCGCCGGCGTGACCGTCGGCATCGGCGTCACCGGATGCACCGGCCCAGGGGTCGGCATCGTCGCCAGCTCAGGACCATCCGGAATCTGCGGGAGGTCCGGGACCTCCGGATCCGGCGGCGGACCGTCCGGCGTCGGAACCGGGATGTCAGGGCTGTCCGGCGGCTCAGGGATGGTCAGCGTCGGTGCTGCCGGCGCGTCCTCGGGCGACTCCGGTGCTGGCGACGGCTGGTCGGCGGCGAAGGTTTCGTGCCCCACCTGTTCGGGTGCGGCCTGCGCAGAAGTCGTCGGATCTGGCACCACACCATCAATGCCGGGCACCTGATCGGTGATCGTGGCGCCGCTGCCGCCCTCATCGGGCGCGTCTGGCGAATACTGAGGGGCGTTGTCCTCGGACATTTGCGGGGACCTTCCTACTGCTCGAGGGAGCCCTGGAACTCCCGGGCACCCTGCGGTGCCCCCTGTGCTTCCGCGGCCGGCGTGGCCGACATCACGTCCAGTGTGCCCGCCGGGTCAGCCGACGGCGAGGCCGGGTCGGCGCACCGCGTACCGAGGGCGGACTTGGGCGGCGGCCATCGGGCGACGTTGCTGGCTTAGTCGCCCGCGAGGTGCGAGTCGGGCGCCATCCAATACAGAGATGCGCTCTGCCCGCCTTTTGGCAGACAGCATCTAACCTGCAGGAGTGATCGTGGGAGCCGCGGTGTGCCCGGGGGCACCCTTTCTGATCGAGGGCACCGCCGATGCGATCGCCGACCCGCCTGCAACCGGTCACGCTGGCCGCTGCCGACGCCGTCGCCCGGCTGCCGCCGGCCGATCTGACCCTGCTGCTCACCGGATCGAACGGCCCCGCTGGCGGCCGAGACCTGGGCGGCCTCGGGTGGCGCGTGCTGCCGCCGGGCACGCACATCCCGACAACGGCGCTGCGGCGCAGCGACCTTCCGGATCCGCACGCCCTCACCCTCGCGTCCGGCACGGCGAACGTGACGGCGGCTCCGATCAGTGATCCGGCGGTCGGCACCATCGTCGGTGCCTACCTGCTGGCTGACGCGGTGCGACGCCGATCCGAACTGGTCCCGTCCGATCCGGCAATGCACCGGCAGCGACCAGCCGATCCACCTGCGGGTGGCACGCAATCCATCGCCCTGGAAATTGCCCGGGATCCGGCCGGGGCCGCGCAGGCTCTCGCCGTCCGGCTGGCATCCGCCCGGCGCGTTGCGGTACTGGTCGATCGCGGACGGCTCGGCCTGCCACGGTGACGCCGCACCCGGCCGCCGGGACGACCGGGCGGACCCGTTCGATTTGGCGCTGGCCCGCGCGCTCGCGTCCGGCGATCCGGCCGCATTGCAGGTCGCAACCACCGACCGGGCGCTGGCCGGGGAGCTCTTGGCGAGCGTGGAACCGCTCGCGGTACTGGCCCTGCTCACCGCCGATCGGCCACCCGACGATGCCGAGCTGCTGTACTCGGCGGCGCCCCTGGGTGTCGGGTATCTCGTCGCCTCGTGGCGCTGGGCTGGGTCGTGGACGGCGCCCCGGCGCGCCGGCTGATCGTCATCGCCGGGCCGACCGGCACCGGCAAGTCCGATCTGGCGCTGGACCTGGCGCGAGCGGCTCGGCGGGGAGATCGTCAACGCCGACTCCATGCAGCTCTACCGCGGCATGGACATCGGCACGGCAAAGGTGCCACCGGCGGAGCGGCGCGGCATCCCGCACCATCTGCTGGACGTGCTGGACGTGACCGAGACGGCCACCGTCGCGTCCTATCAGCGGGACGCACGCGAAGCCATCGAGCAGATTCTGGCCCGTGGCCTGACGCCCGATCCTGGTCGGCGGCTCCGGCCTGTACATCCAGTCCGTGGTGGACGAGATCGCTTTCCCGGCGACCGATCCGCAGGTCAGGGCGCGGCTGGAGGGCGACCTGCAGCGGCTGGGCATCGACCACCTGTTCGGACTGCTCGACGAGCTGGATCCCACCGCCGCGGCCAGCATCGGGCCGGCCAACGGGCGCAAGATCGTGCGGGCCCTCGAGGTCATCGAACTCACCGGCCGGCCGTTCACCGCCTCCATGCCGCGGCCCGGTCAACCTCGGTACGGCGCCGTGCTGATCCGGCTGGACCGGCCGACAGCGGAGCTGGACCAGCGGCTGGCCGACCGGGTCACGGCGATGATGGACGCCGGTTTCCTGGACGAGGTCAGGGCCCTGGACGACGGCTGGCCTGCGTCGGGGCGTCACGGCGTCGCGGGCGCTGGGCTACGCCCAGTTGCTGGCCGTGCTGGACGGGTCACTGGGTCTCGAACAGGCGGTCGCGCTGACCACCGCGACCACCCGGCGCTTCGTGCGGCGGCAACGCTCGTGGTTTCGTCGCGACCACCGGATGATCGACCTGGACGCCGGCGAGCCCGACCTGGTCGGGCGCGCGCTCGCTGTGCTGGACAGCGCGGCCGCCGTAGGCTCGAAGGCGTGAGTGTGGATCTTTCGACGACCGGTGCGCCGACGTTCGGGTTCTCGCCCGGCGTGCCGGACGGCGCGGGGGTGCCGTTCGTCAAGGGCCACGGCACCGAGAACGACTTCGTGCTGCTGCCCGACCCCGACGGCACGCTCGAGGTGACCGCGTCTCAGGTGCGCGCGGTCTGCGACCGGCACGCCGGCCTCGGCGCGGACGGCGTGATCCGGGTGGCCCCGGCCCGGGCCGGTGGCGCGGCCCGCTTCGTCATGGACTACCGCAACGCGGACGGCTCACTGGCGGAGATGTGCGGCAACGGCGCCCGGCTGTTCGCCCGGTACCTGGTGGACGCCGGGTGGGCGCCGGCCGGCGGGCTGACCTTCGACACCCGCGGCGGCACCCGGACCGCGCAGGTGCCGGACGCGGGCGATGTCACGATCGAGATGGGCCCGGCGCGACTGGGCCGGCGTTCCTCGACCACCCTGTCCGGGATCGACATCGACGGTGTAGCGGTCGATGTCGGCAATCCCCATCTGGTCTGCCTGACCGACATGGAGCTGGCCGAACTCGACCTGACCAGGGCGCCGGGGTTCGACCCGGCCGTGTTTCCCGAGGGCGTCAACATCGAGTTCGTGACGGTCGTCGGAATCGACCAGGTGGCGATGCGGGTGCACGAACGCGGTGTCGGCGAGACCCGATCCTGTGGGACCGGCACCGTGGCGGTCGCGGCCGCCTACCTGGCGTCCACCGGTCGGCGCACCGGAGCGGTGCAGGTTGGTGTGCCAGGTGGAGCGGTGCGGGTCAGCATCTCCGATGACGACTCCACGCTGACCGGGCCGGCGGTCGTGGTGGCGTCCGGTGTGATCGATCGGGAGTTCTGGGAGCGGCACCGTTAGCCTTCCCTGCGGGTGAGATTGTGCTGTCAAACGGAAAAAGATTGGCCATCCGTGGCACCCTGAACACATATGACTGTTCACCTTCCCGACTCAGCCCCCAGGCCCGGCGCCGATCACGGCGCCCGCGATGCCGACAGCGCTGGTCGAACCGCAGAATCCAGCTCAACCGCTTCCCGAACAGAAACCGAGGGCCCCCACGTGCGCACAGGTCCCAGTCGCGACCTCCGTGACGGTCTGGATGACGCTGTGGACGCCACCGATCAGTCCGACGGATTCAACACCCAGGGCGATCACGACCTGGCCGACCGCGCCGCGCTCCGCCGGGTCGCCGGGCTGTCCACCGAGCTCCGCGACATCACCGAGGTCGAATACCGCAAGCTGCAACTCGAGCAGGTCATCCTGGTCGGCGTCTGGGCCGGCGGCATCCGGGCCGAGGAAGCGGAAGCCTCCATGGCCGAGCTGGCCAGGCTCGCCGAAACCGCGGGCTCGATCGTCCTGGACGCCGTCGTGCAGCGCCGCAGCCACCCGGACGGCACGACCTACATCGGCTCCGGCAAGGTCATCGAGTTGCTCGAGATCGTCGAGTCGACCGGCGCCGACACCGTCATCTGTGACGGCGAACTGACCCCCAGCCAGCTCCGCAACCTGGAGGAACGGCTCAAGGTCAAGGTCGTCGACCGCACCGCGCTGATCCTGGACATCTTCGCCCAGCACGCCCGGTCCAAGGAGGGCAAGGCGCAGGTCGAGCTCGCGCAGCTGAACTACCTGGTTCCCCGGCTCCGCGGCTGGGGTGCCGCGCTGTCCCGGCAGCGCGGTGGGCGGGTCGCCGCCGGTGCCGGCATCGGTTCGCGCGGTCCGGGTGAGACCAAGCTGGAGATCGACCGCCGGCGGATCCACAAGCGGATCTCGCAGCTCAAGGGCGAGCTGACCGGAATGCGCCGGGTGCGGGACACCAAGCGTTCCCAGCGCCGGGCCAACGCGGTGCCGGCCGTGTCGATCGCCGGCTACACCAACGCCGGGAAGTCCTCGCTGCTCAACCGGCTCACCGACGCCGGGGTGCTGGTCGAGGACGCGCTGTTCGCCACCCTCGACCCGACCACCCGGCGCTCCCGCACCGCGGACGGCCGGGTCTACACCCTCACCGACACCGTCGGCTTCGTCCGGCACCTGCCGCATCAGCTGGTGGAGTCCTTCCGGTCCACCCTGGAGGACATCGCCGACGCCGACCTGTTGCTGCACGTGGTCGACGGCTCCGACGAGCATCCGGAGGATCAGGTGGCGGCGGTCCGCGAGGTGCTCAGCGAGATCGACGCGTTGGCGGTGCCGGGAGATCGTGGTCGTCAACAAGATCGACACCGCCGACGAGATGACGCTGACCAGGCTTCGGCACGCGTTGCCGGGTGCGGTGTTCGTGTCCGCCCGCACGGGGGAGGGCATCGAGCAGTTGCGGCTGGTCGTGGCCGGCGCGCTGCCTGACCCGGCGGTTTCGGTGCGGGTGCTGATGCCGTTCACCGAGGGCGCGCTGGTCTCCCGGGTGCACTCCGAGGGCACCGTGCTGACCGAGGAGCACACCGCGGACGGCACCCGGCTGCACGCCAGGGTGTATCCGGACCTGGCCGGTGTGCTGGCCCCGTTCGCGGCCGCCGGCTAGGTCGCTTCCCGACGGGCGGCTGTGCGGCGCCGGTGTCCGGTCTGTGTGCTTGCCCAGCGATTGACCCGCGGCCCGCGATTGTCGATGTCAAGTGGCTCCGCCGCGGGTAACCTGGCGATACGCACCGATTGGTGGGCTGCTCGACCCATCAACAGGTCCGGTGGCCACGAACAGACGATAGAAGAATCAACGGCGCAATCCGCTCCGGTCAGCCGTTGTCACGTCCAGGAGGCACAGCATGTTCTCGGGTGGATTGTCGTGGTGGCATTGGATGATCATCCTGGCGGTGTTCATCCTGCTCTTCGGTGCCAAGAAACTGCCAGAAGCGGCCCGCGGCGTCGGCCGTTCGCTGCGCATCCTCAAGTCCGAGGTCAGCGCCATGCATGAGGACGACGAGAAGGCAAAGAAGGCGCCGGGTGAAACCGACGCCACCGCGTCGATGGCGACGCCGGCCGCGCAGATCGCAGCCGTGCCGCCGCCTCCGCCTGTCGTTCCTCAGCAGACCGTCATCAACGGCGTACCGGTGGAGCAGCCTCGCACCTGACGACGCCGAGTTGCGGGCTCCGCCGTCGGACGTTCGCGTCCCCGGAACGGGCGCTCGCCGCTGCCTGATGAAGTGACTTGACGAGCCCCGGCCGATCGGCCGGGGCTCGTTGTCGTCAGGCCCGGGTTCGAGGGTCAGAGCTTGCGCAGCACCGTGACAACGCGGCCCAGGATGACCGCGTCGTCGCCCGGGATCGGCTCGTAAGCGGCGTTGTGCGGCATCAGCAGGACGTGACCGTCCTTCCGGCGGAAGGTCTTGACCGTCGCCTCGCCGTCGATCATCGCCGCGACGATGTCGCCGTTGTCCGCGACCGGTTGCTGGCGGATCACCACCCAGTCCCCGTCGGTGATCGCGGCATCGATCATCGAATCGCCGACCACCCGGAGCAGGAACAGCGTGCCCTCGCCGACCAGATCCTTCGGCAGCGGGAAGACGTCCTCGATGGCCTGTTCCGCAAGAATCGGCCCGCCGGCAGCGATCCGGCCGACCACCGGCACGTAGGTCGGCGTCGGTTCGTTGACGGACTCCTCCATGACGTCTTCCCGGGGCCGGATGTCGACGGCGCGCGGACGATTGGGATCCCGCCGGAGCAGCCCTCGCTTCTCCAGGACCTTGAGCTGATGCGCGACCGACGACGGTGACTTCAACCCGGCCGCCTGACCGATCTCGCGGACACTCGGCGGGTATCCACGGCGTTCCACGGAATCGCGGATGACCTGCAGGATCTTGTGCTGACGCATCGTCAGGACTCGTCCGACGGCGGGCTCCTGCTCCGGCTCCGGAAAATCGACGACGACATCGTTCGCCTCGATCACCGCGGGGTCGGCATCCGCCGTCTCGATGCCGCTGCCTTCCGCTGCCGACGGTTCGGCTTGACCATGCTGTGTGTGGTCGGTTACCACGTCGTGCCCTCCCAGGTGTTCAAGTGCGGGGGTGTTCAGTGCGGCCGTGCTGACGAGGACCCCATGCGGCCCAGGCCGCGTGTGACCTGCATGCAGCCTAGGTTCGTCCAGGTCACAATTCAAACATGCGTTCGATTGACACGCCGACGAATCTTCCCACTGTCGGTGCCTCGGTGTAGAAATCGTGCAGGCGTTCGATAGAACGCGCGTTCGATCCGCAGTGGTTCGCCGTCGCTCACCGAGAGCGGTCGGCACCGCCCAGGTTCGGGCGCTGGGCAGTCACGAGGGGCCGGCCCGCCGGTCAGATTGGTCGAGGTGAACGATGAGAACCCAGGCGATAACGACGCCGCTTGACGACTCCTGTGATCCTGACGGCTGGCGCGCCGAGTCGGTCGACCCCAGGGGTTGGCTCGCCGGGGCAGGATCGGCCAGCCCGCTGCCGAGGGTCACCGCCGAGCCGACCGAGGTGTCCGCCGCCCCCGAACGGGCCGCTGCCCGGGCCGTTCGACGGTCGGCGAGCGCGCGGCGCCGGCGGGTGCGCACGCACGCACAGCGATCTCTGCTGGTGGAGCGGGCGGGCGTCAACCGGGCGCGCAAGCGTGCCGCGCTCGATCGCCCGGATGCTCGAGCGGTCCGGTCGACAGTGGTCATCCAGGGGCAGAGCGAGGGTTACCGGATGAGCCGGTGGGCTCGGTTGACCCTGACGCTCACGGTGCTGGCGGCCGCCGCCGTCGTGACGGTGTCGCTGGTGGTCGGCTCGATCGGTTCGGCGCCGCGGGCGATGGTCGATGTCACTGTCGGTCCGGGCGACACCCTGTGGTCGATCGCCACCGAGGCAGCGCCTGATCGGGATCCACGGGATGTGATCGAGGAGATCAAGGCGCTGAACGACGTGCCGGGCAGCGTGCTGCCGGTCGGCGTTGTGCTCAGGGTGCCCTCGTCTGCCGGGTAGCGCCGCCCTGTCGGCGGGCTCGGCCGATCCCGACGGGCCCGCCCGGCCCCCTGGTGTCGGTTGGAGCCAGATTTACCTTCACCGACACGCGGACAGGACTTGCATGCGCGTGTCTGGCGATCTACCGTCAACCCCTACATCTGGTACTTACACCGATGTAAGATATCAACAGGTTGTGCTAGCAAGGCGGGGAGTTGTCCACAGCGCAGTGGACTTGCCCACCGGTGGTGCACATCGGGATCCACATCGGCAGGCAGTTCGGTTCGAGCTCATCGGTTCACCTCGGGAACCGATGAACCATCCACAGAACTATCCACAATCGATCAACAGGCCGCGCAGCACGGCGTGACGAACAGGCGGGAGGGTCCACATGCGGTGCCCGTTCTGTCGTTACCCGGACTCGCGCGTCATCGACTCCCGTGAGGTGGAGGACGGCCAGGCCATCCGTCGCCGCCGGTCGTGCCCGGAATGCTCCCGCAGGTTCACCACCCTCGAAGAGTCGCTGTTATCGGTCGTCAAGCGGAGCGGGGTGACCGAGCCGTTCAGCCGGAGCAAGGTCATCGCCGGCGTCAGCCGGGCGTGCCAGGGCCGGCAGGTCGACCCGGACGCGGTCGCCCAACTCGCCCAGCAGGTGGAGGAGACGGTCCGTGGCCTCGGTCAGGCAGAGGTGCAGAGCCAGGACGTCGGGCTTGCCATCCTCGGGCCGCTCCGCGATCTGGACGAGGTTGCCTACCTGCGGTTTGCCTCGGTGTACCGCTCCTTCACCTCGGCCGAAGATTTCGCCGCCGAGATCCGGGACATGCGGTCGCGGGCCCAGGCTGATGAGACCAGTCCACCCGCCGGCCATCCACCCGCCCCCGACCGACCACCGCCGGTCGGCGTCAGCTGAACCGCCCGCCCAGCGACCGGCGGCGCCGGTTCGCTTGGCGACCGACCTTTCCGATCAGTTCACAACGCTTGTCTTCGCTCCTTTCCGTGCTGTCGGGGGAGTACCACTGCAAGGTTTTCCATCAGGGAAAGGAACCACATGACAGAGACCATCGGTGCGCCGGGATCGTCCAACGGGTCGACGGCGGCGGGCACCAAGGGCCGCCGTGCTCGCCCGGCCCAGTCGAACAACGGGAGGTCGCGGGGCATGCGGTTGGAGCGACTGTTCAGCACCGCGGGCGTCCACCCCTACGACGAGGTGACCTGGCAGCGCCGCGACGTGGTGATGACCAACTGGCGTGACGGCACGGTCAACTTCGAGCAGCGCGGCGTCGAGTTCCCCGAGTCCTGGTCGGTCAACGCCACGAACATCGTGACCAGCAAGTACTTCCGCGGCGCCGTCGGCACCCCGGTGCGCGAGTCGAGCCTGCGGCAGATCATCGACCGGGTGGTCGGCAAGTACACCGCGGCCGGCGTCGAGCACGGCTACTTCGCCACCGACGAGGACGAGGAGATCTTCGCCCACGAGCTGACCTGGATGCTGCTGCACCAGGTGTTCGCCTTCAACTCCCCGGTCTGGTTCAACGTCGGAACCTCATCGCCGCAACAGGTCTCGGCCTGTTTCATCCTCTCCGTCGACGACACGATGGACGCCATCCTGAACTGGTACCGGGAGGAGGGGCTGATCTTCAAGGGCGGCTCCGGTGCCGGGCTCAACCTGTCCCGGATCCGGTCGTCCAAGGAGCTGCTGTCCTCCGGCGGCACCGCCTCCGGTCCGGTGTCCTTCATGCGCGGCGCCGACGCCTCGGCCGGCACCATCAAGTCCGGTGGAGCCACCCGCCGGGCCGCGAAGATGGTCGTGCTCGATGTCGATCACCCCGACATCGCCGAGTTCGTCGAGACCAAGGCCAAGGAAGAGAACAAGATCCGGGTGCTGCGCGACGCCGGGTTCGACATGGACCTGGGCGGCGAGGACATCATCTCCGTGCAGTACCAGAACGCGAACAACTCGGTGCGGGTCTCCGACGAGTTCATGCGGGCCGCAGAATCGACGACCGCCGACGGTGCCGCCTTCGGTCTGCGCGCTCGGCAGACCGGCGAGGTCATCGAGACCGTCGACGCCCGTGAGCTGTTCGGGAAGATCACGCAGGCGGCGTGGGACTGCGCCGACCCGGGGATCCAGTACGACGACACCATCAACGACTGGCACACCAGCCCGGAGTCTGGCCGGATCAACGCCTCGAACCCGTGCAGCGAGTACATGCACCTGGACAACTCCTCGTGCAACCTGGCGTCGCTGAACCTGATGAAGTTCCTGTCCGACGACGGGGTTTTCGACGCCGTCACCTTCGCCAAGGCGGTGGAGTTCGTCATCACCGCGATGGACATCTCCATCTGCTTCGCCGACTTCCCGACCCAGCCGATCACCGAGACCACCAGGGCCTTCCGGCAGCTCGGCATCGGCTACGCGAACCTGGGTGCGCTGCTGATGGCGACCGGGCACGCCTACGACTCCGACGGCGGCCGGTCCCTGGCCGCGGCGATCACCTCGCTGATGAACGGTGTCGCGTACAAGCGGTCAGCAGAACTGGCCGCCGTCGTCGGGCCGTATGACGGATACGCGCGCAACGCCGATGCGCACAAGCGGGTCATCCGCAAGCACGCCGCCGCGAACGACTACATCCGCGCGGTCGGCGGGAACGACAGCAGCACGCTCAAGCTCGCGACCGTCGGTCTGGGCCGAGACGATCGCCCTCGGGGAGAAGAACGGGTACCGCAACGCACAGGCCTCCGTGCTGGCCCCGACCGGCACCATCGGGCTGATGATGGATTGCGACACCACCGGCATCGAACCGGATCTCGCGCTGGTCAAGTTCAAGAAGCTGGTCGGCGGCGGTTCCATGCAGATCGTCAACCAGACGGTGCCGCGGGCGCTGCGTTCGCTGGGCTACCAGGAGGAATCGGTCGAGGCGATCGTCGAGTTCATCGCCGAGCACGGTCATGTGATCGACGCGCCCGGGCTCAAGCGGGAGCACTATTCGGTGTTCGACTGCGCGATGGGTGCACGGTCGATCGCCCCGATGGGACACGTGCGGATGATGGCGGCCGTCCAGCCGTTCATCTCCGGGGCCATCTCCAAGACGGTCAACATGCCGGAGAACGCGACGGTCGCCGATGTCGCCGAGATCTACCAGCAGGGCTGGAAGATGGGCCTGAAGGCGCTGGCGATCTACCGCGACAACTGCAAGGTCGGGCAGCCGCTGTCCGCGTCGAACAAGAACCACGGCGAGAAGTCGGCCGATGCTTCGGTGGTCGAGGCGGTAGCGCCGGTTGCACCGGTGACGCCTGTCGTCACCGGCCCGGTGCGCCGGCGGCTGCCGAAGAAGCGCCCGTCGCAGACGGTGTCGTTCACGGTCGGCGGCGCGGAGGGTTACCTGACCACCGGGTTCCTACCCGGACGACGGTCTCGGCGAGGTGTTCATCAAGCTCGGCAAGCAGGGGTCCACCCTGGCCGGCGTGATGGACGCGTTCTCCATCGCGGTGTCGGTCGGCCTGCAGTACGGCATTCCGCTGGAGTCCTACGTCGCCAAGTTCACCAACCTGCGGTTCGAGCCGGCCGGGATGACCGACGACCCGGACGTGCGGATCGCCACCTCGGTGATGGACTACCTGTTCCGCCGCATCGCGCTGGACTACCTGCCGGTGGACGCGCGGGCAGAGCTGGGCATCTTCTCCGCCGAGGAGCGGACCGCTCAGGTGTCCGCCAACTACGGCGGCGACAGCGGTTCGGACGCGGCGAATGTCGTCGAGGACCTGCGCACGACGGTGGACGCCACGCCGGTGATCCGGCCGGCCGTTGAGGGTGGGAGCACCGGCGTCGCTGACGCCGCCGGTGGTGGTTCGGCGAACTCGGACGAGCCAAAGAAGGCCAGCCTGGTCGGCGGCACGCGGGCGGGTTCGTCCACCGAGCTGCTGGAACTGGTGATCGGCAAGTCGGCCGATGCTCCGCTGTGCTTCACCTGCGGGACGAAGATGCGCCCGTCGGGTGCCTGCTACCTGTGCGAGGGCTGCGGCTCGACGTCCGGCTGCAGCTGATCGTCGGTCAGCGACACACTCCGATTCCGGCCCGGCCACGCCCCCTGGGCGAGGCCGGGCCCGGGGGCGCCGCGAGGGGCGACGCAAACCGGTTCGATGTCGGCGCTGCCGGGATGGCACCATCGACCGATGGGCAAAGTCTTCCAAGAGATCGACGACAAGCTGGCCGGCTGGATCTCCCGGCAGCACATGTTCTTCGTCGGCACAGCTCCGGCCGGCGACGGCGGCAGCATCAACGTCTCGCCGAAGGGCATGGCCGGGACGTTCGCCGTGCTCGGGCCGCGACAGGTGGCCTACCTGGACTACACCGGGTCGGGCGCCGAGACGATCTCGCATCTGCGGGACAACGGCCGCATCGTGCTGATGTTCTGTGCCTTCGAGGGGCCACCGAAGATCGTCCGCCTGCACGGTCACGGCCGGGCGGTGCTGGTGGGCGATCCGGAGTTCGACGAGCTGCGCTCGGCGTTCGACAAGGACCGGACCCTCGGTCAACGCTCGATCATCGTCGCCGACCTCACCCGGATCTCCGACAGCTGCGGATACTCGTTGCCGCTGATGGACTTTCGCGCCGACCGGGACGTGCTGGACAAGGATCAATCGCGGCGGGATGAGGACTATTTCCCGCGGTACTGGCGGGAGAAGAACGCGGAAAGCATCGATGGGCTGCCGGGCCTGCCGATCGAGAGCGCGACGGCGGGCTGAGGCCGGCCAGGACTCGATTGGCCGCTGCGCGGCACATCGACCAGCCCCGGGGGGTGACACCTACCGGGCGTGTGGCTGGGCCCACGAACGGGAGCGCCGTGCCCCCGCGGATCGGGCGGTTGATGCCCTGACCTGCGGCTCCGGGAATTCCTACGGTTATCACCAGTTCGGCCGCCTCGGTCGGACGGAGTTCACGGAGCAGGCGAGGGACGCACCCGAGCCGCCCCGACGGACTCTTCGATCGCCACCTTTGGAGTGTCCCGATGACCACCACCGACTACCAGTCAACCGGCCCCAGTGACCCGCAGCCCGGTGCAAACCCGCCCGGGTCCGGCGCCGGCCAGATTCCGACGGCCCCCGCCGGGCCGTATGGCGCCCCGTACCAGCCTTCCGCCGGCGCGGATCAGCGTTCCGCGGGCTTCTACACACCGCCCGCGGGCACCTACCGGCCGCCCGCCGGCAACTACCAACCGCCCACGGGCCCCTATCAACCGCCGATGCCCCCGGTGTCGTACCGGACGAGGCGGTCGACCGCTGCCCTGATCATCGGCGCGGTCATCGTGGTCTCCGGTCTGCTGACCGCGATCTCGGGCGGCGCCTTGCTGGCCCTGTTCGGTGCCGGCAACGTGTTGAGCTCCGGCAGTCATGTCGTCTCCACGCCAACCACGGCCCTGGTCGCGGACATGGGCACGATCACCAACACCACCGGGTTCGAATTCGTCACCGGCACTCCCACGCTGCACCTGAGTGCCGATAGCTTCGGTGGCGAACCGGTCTTCGTCGGCATCGCGCCGGCCGATGACGTGGCCAGGTACCTGTCCGGTGCGGCGATCGACCGGATCAAAGACTTCGACCTGTCACCGTTCCACCTCAGCACCGTCGGGCAGAACGGGGCGAACGACGTCGGGGCACCCGCGTGAGCAGAACTTCTGGGTAGCGTCCGCGCAGTCGGCCACCGGTGCCGACCTGGACTGGGCGATCCAGGACGGGCACTACCAGTTGGTGATCATGAACGCCGACGGAACCGCGAACGTGCACACGACGGCGTCGGTCGGCGTCAGCCTGCCGAGTTCCTCGGGGCTGTGGATCCTGGTGATCGGCATCGGCGGGGTGTTCATCGTCGTCGGCGGGATCCTGATGGCGATCGGTGCAGGGCGGCCCGTGAAGAGCTGACAGCGATCCCGGCTCGCTACGGGAGCAAGCACATCAAGGCCGAGCGGCACCGGATCACCGGCGCCGCTCGGCCTCGTCGCGTTCCGGCCGAGGCGAGCAGCACGTGCTAGTCGTGACCGCCGCGCTTGACCTCGTCCGCCGAGCGACAGCTCAGTCGTGAACCGCCGCCGTCAGCGCCTGATCCAGGTCGTCCCACAGATCCTCGACGTGCTCGATCCCCACGCTCAGCCGCAACAGGCCCGGCGGAACGTGTTCCTGTCCGGCCAGTTTGCCGCGCCGCTCCATGGTGGATTCCACCCCGCCCAGGCTGGTCGCGCTGGTCACGATCCGAACCGCCGCGCACACCGCGTCCGCCGGCCCGGCGCCGCCGCGGACCTCGAAGGCCAGCATCGCGCCGAACCCGTCCATCTGCGCCGCCGCCCGTTGGTGACCGGGATCGTCCGGCAGGCCCGGATAGCGGACCCTGGTGACCGCGGGGTGCGCCTGCAGTCGCTGCGCCAGCACCCCCGCCGACTCCTGGGAGCGGGCCAGCCGGACCGCCATCGTCCGCAGTCCACGCAGCGCCAGGTAAGCCTCCAGCGCACCAGGCAAGGCGCCGCCCAGCCGGCGGCGGGTCGCCAACCGGGTCGCCAACTCCGGGTCGGCTGTCACGGCCAGCCCGAGCAGTAGGTCGGAATGCCCGCCGATGAATTTCGTCGCGCTGTGCAGCACCACGTCGGCGCCGAAGGCCAGCGGCCGTTGCCCGAGCGGGGTGGCGAACGTGTTGTCCACCACGACCAGCGCACCGGTCCCGGTGCCGAACCGGCAGAGTTCCGGGAGGTCCGCGACGTCGATCAGCGGGTTGGTCGGCGACTCCAGCCACAGCAGATCGGCCGCCCACGCCGCCTCCTTGGTCGCGGCGGTGTCGGTGATGTCGACCTGGCTGACCTTCCAGCGTCCGTGCGCCGAGCCGTCGGCCAGCAGCGCGCGCACCCCGGCGTAGGAATCGGTCGGCACGACCACATGCGCGCCGGTCGGCACCAGGTCGAGAATCGCGGCGGCCGCGCCCATGCCGGAGCCGAAGGACAGCGCGGTGCCACCCTCCAGCGCGCCGACCGCGTCCTCGAGCGCCTGCCAACTGGCAGTGCCGCCGTCCCGTGAGTATTCGGTGACAGGTGCTTCCGCCGTGCCGGCCCGGAAGTTGGATGCCAGCACCAGCGGCACATTCATCGGCTGACCGGGGACGGCGGGCGGTCGCCCGGCGGTGACGGCAACCGTCTCGGGTCGGAGGTGACCGTCGGAGCGTGCGGATTCGATCATGACAGGAGCGTAGCGAGGGCTACCGACAGGACAGGTGTTCGATCGCTGAGTACGATCGGCGCTATGACGGTGCTGCGCCAGCCTTCGATGTTCGACATCGTGGACGAGCTCGAGTTGACCCCGCTGCCCGGTCGGGTGCAGCGCACCGAACTCACCGACGGCGCCTGGATCGACCACCTGCCGGGCTGGCTGACCGGGTCGGAACAGCTGCTCGACACGTCTGCTGGCCGACGTGCCATGGCGGGCCGAGCGGCGGCAGATGTACGACCGCGAGGTCGACGTGCCTCGGCTGCTCTGCTGGTACAGCGGCACAACGGCACTTCCGCATCCGATCCTGACCGCGCGCCCGGAGCGCCCTCAACGACTACTACCAACCAGAACTCGGCGAGCCGTTCGTCACCGCCGGCCTGTGCCTGTACCGCGACGGCGCCGACAGCGTCGCCTGGCACGGCGACCGGATCGGCAAGGGCGCGCACACCGACACCATGGTCGCGATCCTGTCGGTCGGATCGGCAAGAGCGCTGATGCTGCGCCCGCGCTCAGGTGGGTCGAGTCGGGCCTTCCACCTCGGTCATGGCGACCTGATCGTGATGGGTGGCAGCTGCCAGCGGACCTGGGAGCACGCGATCCCGAAGACGGCCCGACCCGGTCGGCCCGCGGGTGAGCATCCAGTTCCGGCCGGTCGGGGTGGCCTGACGGGCCGCCGTGGTGCCGCGCAACCGCGGATGCGCGTGAATCAGCCGGATTGTCGGTGCGGCGTGGCACTCTGAAGAAGCCGGTACAGGGCCGACAGGCACAGAAGGGCAGCCGCGATGAAGACCGTCATGGGTTGGATCGACAAGATCGTCTCGTCGTTGGCGAAACGCAAGGTCAACAAGGACGAGGGACGTTCGAACTCCCGCTGATCTGCGGCCGCCCAGCGGTCCCGCGACAACGGGCAAACCGGGCACAATGAGCGACACTCGGTTCGCCCGCCCGATGCGCCGAACCGGATCGATAGAGAGGGCATCCCGCCCGTCGCAAGGGAGGGCTGACCGATGACTGGGCAGTACGGCGCGGGCACGCCCGCCAAACGCAGCAACAAGCTGCCGATCATCGCCGCGATCGTCGTCGGCGTGCTGCTGATCGTCGGCATCCGGTACTTCACCACCCGCGACGACGGATCGAGCGCCGGCGCCGACCCGAGCTCGACGGCCGGCCAGAACACCGCGGCGCAGCCGCCGCGGGACGGCTGCACCACCGTCAACGTCGCCGCGTCCAGCGAGAAGGCGGCGCTGCTGCGGCGAAATGGCGAACTCCTACCGCGATTCCGGGCGCACGGTCGACGGCAAGTGCTTCGACATCGCGGTCACCTCCGCGGCGTCCGGCACCGCGGAGGCGAACCTCGCGGCCGGCTGGGACGAAACCCTGAACGGCCCGGCCCCGGACGTGTGGACGCCGGCCGCGTCCACCTGGGTCAGCCTGCTGCGCAGCGACCTGACCGCCAAGGACCGGCCGAACATCGTGCCCGCGACGCTCCGTCGGGCGTCACCTCGACGCCGCTGGTGCTCGCCATGCCGGAACCGATGGCGAAGGCGCTGGGCTGGCCGGACGCCCCGATCGGCTGGTCCGACGTCCTGGCGCTGGCCACCGACCCGCAGGGCTGGGCCTCCAAGGGTCACCCCGAATGGGGCAAGTTCACCCTCGGCAAGACCAACCCGAACGTCTCCACCTCCGGGCTGGCCGCCACCATCGGCACCCTGGTCGCCGCCACCGGGACCTCGTCCGACCTCACCCAGGCGGCGCTGCAGCGGCCCGAGGTGCAGAAGTACCTCAAGGACGTCGAGAGCTCCGTCATCCACTACGGCGACACCACCCTGACCTACCTGGCCAACCTGCAGCGCGCCGACGACGCCGGCGCGGCGCTCGGCTACCTGTCGGCGGTGGCGGTCGAAGAGAAGAGCGTCCTGGACTACAACGCCGGGAATCCCGAGCGGCGACCCGAAGACCCTGGGTCAGCACGCCGCGCCGAAGGTTCCGCTGGTCGCGGTGTATCCGAAGGAGGGCACGCTCTACAGCGACAGCCCGTACGTCATTCTCGACGCGCCGTGGTCGACGGCCGACAAGAAGGCCGGCGCGCAGGACTTCATGGACTACCTGCTGCTGCCGGAGCAGCAGAAGGTGTTCACCGACAGCTTCTTCCGCACCGCCGACGGCAAGCCGGGCGACCCGATCACCTCCAGCCCGTACCTGATCGCCGACGGCGTCACCATCACCCTGAACCCGCCCGCACCCGAGGTGCTGAGCGACGTTCGGGCGCTCTGGGCGCAGGTGCGCAAGAGCGCGCGGGTGCTGATCCTGATGGACGTGTCCGGGTCGATGCAGAGTGACTCCGGCTCCGGCGGCAAGTCGAAGCTGGACCTGGCGAAATCGGCCGCCACCACCGCCCTCGGCCAGTTGGTGGACACCGACCAGGTCGGCTTCTGGGTGTTCACCACCGACCTGCCGACCCCGACGACGATCACCGCCGATCTGGTCGACGTCGGCCCGCTCAGCCAGACCAGGCAGCCGATCACCGATGCGATCGCCGGGCTGACCCCGCTGAACGGAACACCGCTGTACGCGGCCACCAAGCTCGCCGCCGACGACATGAACGCGAGCCAGGACCCGGCGTCGATCAACGCCGTGGTGGTGCTGACCGACGGCCGCAACGAATACACCGACAACGATCTGGACGGGCTGATCAGCCAATTGCAGTCCAGCGCGCAGGAGAACGGGGTGCGGGTCTTCTCCATCGCCTACGGTCCGGACGCCGACCTCGCGACGCTGCAGCAGATCTCCGAGGCGTCCAGGGCCGCGGCCTACGATGCCCGTAACCCGGCGACGATCGACAAGGTCTTCGCCAACGTCCTGTCCAACTTCTGACCATTCACCCCACCGATCGGAGCCCAGAGAAGATGGCCGGCTCCTTCCTCGCCCGCGCGGCCAGCGCGCTGAAGGATCCGTGGAGCCTGGTCGTCGCCGGCGTCGGGGCGGGCTCTGCCTGGGCGATCGGCCTGCCGGTCGGCGCCGTCGGATTGGTCGGGGCCGGGATGCTCGGGGTGGCCGCCGTGGTCGGTGGGGCCGTCCGCGGCGACGGCCGGCCCAGCCAACCCGAGCCGCCACCGCTCCGGCCAGGAACCGTCCAGGCGCAGCTGGTCAGCACGCTGCACGGGTATCGGACCGACCTCGACCAACTGCAGCAGGGCAACCTCGCGCCCGCCGTCGCGGTCTCGGCCGCGTCAGGCCGTCGAGGCCGCGCACAACGCCGAGAACGTCGCCAACCGGGTGGCGCGCGCGGTCGACGCTGTCGATGACGCCGTGACCAGGGCCGAAGGGGTCGCCCGGCAGATGCCGCGCTCCGGCGAGGTCCGGGCATCGGTGCAACGAATGCTGCAACGCCGCAGCGGCCTGCTGGAGAAGCTCACCGAGGCGGTGGACGAGGTCGGTGAGGTCTACGCCAAGCTGCTCGAGCTCTCCACCACGGCGAGTCTGGTCGGCGTCGACACCGACGGAACCAGCGAGGCCGCGCAGGTCAGCGACTCGCTCGACGCGATCCGTGGGGTGTTCGCCGAACTGGAGGCCGACGCCTCCACCGCCCGCGCCATGCTCTGAGCACCCCGCGGACGGAGGCGAGGTCAGCAGCACTGACCCAGCGGATGCACCCCGGCAGGGCTGTCGGGTCCGCTGGGTAGGGTGAGCATCTCAGCCGCCCAACACTTCCCGGGAGACTCGTGCGCTCGTCCGTCAGACTCGGCCCCACGTGTCGGGCGTCCGCGCCCGGGCGCGGCGCGGGACTGCTCATGACGAGCGGTCCGGCCGGCATTTTCGGGCTGGCCCCGCTGTTCCTCGCCGGCTACCTGCTCGTCGCGCTGATCTCACCGGCGGTCTGCCAGGCGATGGGCCGGGCCGGGATGATCTTGCTGGCATTGCTACCGGCAGCCACGACAGCGTGGGCCGCCGTGCAGATCCCGGCCGTGCTGAACGGCGGGTCAAGGACGACCCAGATGCAGTGGGTGCCGTCGATCTCGCTGGCGATCGACCTGCGGCTGGACGCCTTGGCCATGGTGATGACGCTCGTCATCGCCGGCATCGGCACCCTGGTGCTGCTGTACTCCGCGCGCTACTTCCCCGACAAGGACGAGGGTCTCGGCCGGTACAGCGGCTCGTTGATCGCCTTCGCCGGGGCCATGCTGGGTCTGGTCTGGGCGAACAACCTGATCCTGCTGGTCGTCTTCTGGGAGCTCACCGGCATCCTGTCGTACCTGCTGATCGCGCACCGGACCGGCAAACGCTCGTCCCGGGCCGCGGCGTCGCAGGCGCTGATGGTGACCACCGCCGGTGGCCTGGTGATGCTGATCGGCGTCGTCATGCTGGGTGTCACGGCCGGCACATTCACCCTCTCCGACATCCTGGCGAACCCGCCGTCCGGGCCGCTGATCACCACCTCGATCGTGCTGATGATCGTCGGCGGGATCAGCAAGTCGGCGATCATCCCGTTCCAGTTCTGGCTGCCCGGTGCGATGGCCGCGCCCACCCCGGCCAGCGCGTACCTGCACGCCGCGACCATGGTGAAGGCCGGCATCTACCTGTTCGCCAGGCTCGCCCCCGCCTTCGCGATCCTGCCGCTGTGGCAGCCGCTGCTGATGACCCTCGGCGGCGGCACCATGCTGTTCGGCGCCGTCATCGCGCTGCGGCAGCGGGACCTGAAGCTGCTGCTCGCCTACGGCACGGTCTCCCAGCTCGGGCTGATGACGCTGCTGATCGGCTGCGGCAACCCCGATGCCCTGCTCGGCGGGCTGGCCATGCTGATCGCCCACGCCACGTTCAAGGCGCCGCTGTTCTTCGTCGTCGGGATCATCGACACCTCCACCGGGACCAGGGATCTCACCAAGCTCTCCGGCCTGCGAAGGAGCATGCCGGTGGTGGCCACGATGGCCGTGCTGGCCGCGATCAGCATGGCCGGGATCCCGCCGATGCTCGGCTTCGCGGCCAAGGAGGCCGGGTACGCGGGACTGCTGGACGGGGGCACCGCCGGCTACATCGGCACCGCCGTGATGGCCGTGGGGTCGGCGTTCACCGTCGCGTACAGCGCCCGGTTCCTCTGGGGTGCGTTCGCCGACAAACCCGGGGTTCCGGCAACCGCGCCGACGCCGTCGTCGCCGTGGATGACCGGACCCGACCATGCTGCTGGTCGTGCTCGGCCTGGTGCTCGGCGTCTTCCCGGCGCTGCTGGAACCGCTGCTGCAGTCCTACGCGCAAACCGCGGGCCCGACGCACGAGGGCGCGATGGCGCTCTGGCACGGGCTCGAGCTGCCGCTGGCGCTGTCCGCGGCCGGCTGGCTGGTCGGCGCCGGCATCTTCGCGGCGCAACGCGCCCGGGAGCGGCGGACCGAGATCGCGATGCCGGGCGGGGAGGCCGGCGCCGGTTACCGGGCGACCGCGAAGGGGGTCGACGTGCTGGCCGTCGGCGTCACCGCGGCGACCCAGCGCAGCTCGCTGCCGGTGTCACTGGGCGCGATCCTGCTGGTGCTGATCGCCTTCCCCGGCACCATGCTGATCCGGGCCGACGACCGGCCCGGCCAACGTCCAAGTGCTGGGCGAGCCGGCGGAGCTGATCCTGTCGCTGGTGATCCTCGGCCTCGCCGTCGCGTGCACCAGGGTGCAACGCGGGCTGACCGCGATGATGCTGGTCGGCGGTGTCGGCTACGCGGTCTCGGTGCTGTTCATCCTGCGCGGGGCGCCCGACCTGGCGCTCACCCAGATCCTGGTCGAAACCGTCACGCTGATCGCCGGGCTGCTGGTGCTGACCCGGCTGCCGGACACCGCGCTGTACACGTCGCACAAGGGCAACGCGTTCCGAGCGGCGGTCGCGTTGGCCTCCGGCGCGCTGATGACGGCGCTCGCGCTGATCATCCCCGGCACCAGGACCGCGACCCCGGTGTCGGCCGACCTGGCCGGTCCCGCGGTCGAATTCGGCGGCGGCAAGAACATCGTCAACGTGATCCTGGTCGACGTCCGGGCGTGGGACACCTACGGCGAGGTCACCGTGCTGATCGCGGCCGCCACCGGGGTGGCGTCGTTGATCTTCCTGGTGCGGCGCACCGGCACCGCCCCACGCCGGCCGTCGACCACGATCTCCAACCCGGTCCAGCCACGGCAACCGTCACCGTGGCTGGCCACCAACTGGACTCCGCGCCGCTCGCTGCTGCTCGAGGTGGTCACCCGGATGATCTTCCACGTGATCGTGATCTTCTCCGTCTACGTGCTGTTCGTCGGGCATGACGCACCCGGCGGCGGCTTCGCGGCCGGGCTGATCGTCGGCCTGGCGCTGACCCTGCGGTACATCGCCGGCGGCGCGTTCGAACTGGGCGAGGCCGCGCCAGTCGATCCCGGCAAGATGATGGGCGTCGGCCTGCTGATCGCCTCGGTGACCGCCGTCTACGGGCTGATCGCCGGCGGCGACGCGCTGCAATCGACCATTCTGAAGGCCACCGTCCCGCTGCTGGGTGACCTGAAGTTCGTCACCTCGTCGATCTTCGACATCGGGGTGTACCTGATCGTCATCGGCCTGGTGCTGGACGTGCTCCGCTCGCTGGGCGCCGAGCTCGACCGGCAGGGCATCCTGGAACGCCGCGAGCTGGACGCGAAGTCAGCCCGAGAGCAGCGGCGCGCCCGCCGCGGAGCTGGCCAGGTCAGCAAATGACGACCAACCTGGTCCTGGCCCTCACCATCGGCCTGCTGTTCGCGGCCGGGGTGTACCTGATGCTGTCGCGGAACCTGATCCGGGTGCTGCTCGGGTTCCTGCTGGCCGGGCACTCGATCAACCTGCTGTTGCTGTCGACCAGCGAGGACGGCGTCCCGCCGATCGTCGGTGAGCCGACGGGCGGCGAGGCCGTGGCCGACCCGATCCCGCAGGCACTCATCCTCACCTCGATCGTGATCAGCCTCGCGGTCTCGACGTTCCTGCTGGCGATGGCCTACCGCAACTACAAGGTCACCCAGGAACCTGAGCTCGAGGACGATACCGAGGATTCCGAGTTGTCGGCCGCCGACCTGGGCGGTGGTGACGAATGACCTGGCTGCTGCCGTTGGCGATCATCATTCCGTTGGCCGCCGCCGGGTTCACCCTGGTGGCGAGCCGGCGACCGCGGGTGCAGCGGGTCATCTCGGTTGGTGCGCTGGCCGTCCAGCTGGTCGTCGAACTCGTGATGCTGGTGCAGGTGTCGAACACCGGACCGTTCGTCATGCATGTCGGCGGTTGGACGGCGCCGTTCGGGATCACCCTGGTCGCCGACCAGTTGGCGGCGTTCATGCTGGTCGTGTCCACCACGGTGTCGCTGGCGGTGCTCGTCTACGCGATCTCGCAGGGGATGGCGGACGAGTCCGAAACCCCGGAGACCCCGGTCTCGATCTTCCACCCGACGTTCCTGATCCTGGTCACCGGCGTGTCCAACGCGTTCATCGCGGGTGACCTGTTCAACCTGTTCGTCAGCTTCGAGATCCTGCTGACCGCGAGCTACGTGCTGCTGACCATCGGCGGCACCAAGGAGCGGCTCCGGGCCGGCGCCCCGTACATCGTGGTGTCGCTGCTGTCCTCGCTGATCTTCCTGTCCGCGATCGCGATGTTCTACGCGGCGACCGGCACGGTGAATCTCGCCGACCTGTCGGTCAAGCTTCAGGCGCTGCCGCCGGGCATCGTGGCCGCGCTGCAGGCGCTGCTGCTGGTCGCGTTCGGGGTCAAGGCCGCGGTGTTCCCGATGTCGGCGTGGCTGCCGGACTCCTATCCGAGCGCGCCTGCTCCGGTCACCGCGGTGTTCGCCGGCCTGCTCACCAAGGTCGGCATCTACGCGATCATCCGGGTGCAGACGCTGCTGTTCCCACTCGGCTCCTACGGCACCCTGCTGATGATCGCCGCGTTGCTGACCATGCTGGTCGGCATCCTGGGCGCGGTCTCGGCGTCCGGGATCAAACGGCTGCTGTCGTTCACCCTGGTCTCGCACATCGGGTACA
Organism: uncultured Actinomycetota bacterium; assembly: GCA_963695045.1. Classification (GTDB taxonomy): domain Bacteria; phylum Actinomycetota; class Actinomycetes; order Mycobacteriales; family Nakamurellaceae; genus Nakamurella. Next base: position 452,269 of record CAVOFW010000004.1, on the reverse strand, counting down.
TGTTGTTCGGCATCGCGCTCGGTTCGCAGGCCGGGTTCGGGGCCGCGATCTTCTATGTGGCGCACCACATCCTGGTGCAGACGGCGCTGTTCCTCGGGGTGGGTCTGATCGAGCGGGTGGCCGGCACCACCGTGCTGGCGCGGATCGGCGGGCTGGCCGCGGCCGCTCCGGTGCTGGCGATCCTGTTCTTCATCCCGGCGATGAACCTTGCCGGGGTGCCGCCGCTGTCCGGCTTCCTGGGCAAGGTCGGGCTGTTCGAGGCCGGCATCGAGGACGGCCGGGCGCTGGCCCTGATCCTGGTGATCGGTGGGACGCTGACCAGCCTGTTGACGCTGTACGCGATGGTGCGGGTGTGGGGCCGGGCGTTCTGGCGGCCGGTCCCGGAGGTGACCGCCCTCGATGCCGACGCGGAGGCGCTGCAGACCGAATCCGGCCGCTCGCTGGCGGTTCGGCGAGCGGCGCAGCGGGAGGCGCACCGGCAGGCACAGAAACGGATCGCGGGGGAGAAGGCCGCGAAGCTGCCGATCGGGATGGTCGGAGCAACCACGGCGATCGTCGCCGTCGGCCTGCTGCTGACGGTCGCCGGCGGACCCATCTACCAGTTGGCGGAGAACGCGGCCGCGAGCATCGTCGACCGCAGCATCTACGTGGACGCGGTGCTGGGCGCCGGGGTGCCGGCGCCCCCGGGCGCTACCGGGGAAGGACAGTGAGCGCCGTTCGCAGGCTCCACAACCGCGCTGTCCGGGTGCGCGGCGGAGGTGGCTGGCGGCCCTATCTGCTGACGATGGTCGGCCTGGTGCTGATCTGGATGGCGCTGTGGGGGTCGTATTCGCTGATCGTCATCCTGTTGGGGGTCGCGGTCAGCGCCCTGATCCTGCTGCTGTTCCCGCTGCCGACGATGGATTTCCGGTTCGGTCTGCACCCGTGGCGAATGGTGGTGCTGCTGGCCACATTCCTCTGGGACGTGGTGGTGGCCAGCGTGCAGGTCGGCTGGCTGGCGATCCGGCCCCGGCTCCCGCAACCCGAGGTCACCACGGTGCAGCTGGAATCGGATTCGGACCTGCTGGAGGCGTTGACCGCGCTGGCGGTGTCGCTGGTGCCCGGCAGCCTGATCGTGGACGCCGACTCGCACGACCGCACCCTGACGATTCACGTGCTGGACGCGGAGCGAAGGCCGATGACCGACTTCGCCGATCAGGTGCGGGCTCAGGAGCGGCGAATCAGGCTGGCGCTGGGCGACGACGACGTGACGGTCGCCGCGGTCCGGCGAAACCCACCGAAAGCCTCGCCGCGCGGCACGAGGCCCAAACCCGACCGGCCCGGCCGAGCGGGGGCCGACCGATGATGATCACCGCGTTGGTCTGCGGCACCCTGTTCGGCCTCGGCGCGGTGTTCGCCGCGATCCGGTTGGTCAAGGGTCCGACGCAGATCGACCGTGCCGTCGCGCTGGACGTGATGCTGGCGATCGTGGTCGGCGTGATCGTGCTGTTGGCCGCGGTGTCCGGAAGCGGGATCACCCTGGTCATCGCGGTTGTCGTGTCGCTGCTGGGATTCATCGGCTCGGCCGGGCTGGCCAAGCTGCTGCCGCGGGACCGGCAGTGATCCCGCCGCGGCCGGGTCAGCGGCACCTCGCACCGCACGGGAATCGAGCCATGACCACCATCGACATCGTCGCCTCCGTCGCGCTGATCCTCGGCGCGCTGATGTCGCTGCTGGCCGGCATCGCGGTGCTGCGCTTCCCGGACACCATGAGCCGGATCCATGCCGCGACCAAGCCGCAGGTGCTCGGCATCATGCTGCTGATGCTCGGGGTGGGGCTGCGGATCGGCTCGCCGGGCGTCATCGGCATGCTGGTGCTGATCGTCATCCTGCAGTTCGTGACCGCGCCGGTGTCCGCCCATCTGACCGTGCGGGTGGCGTTCCGCAACGCCAAGGGTGATGACGAACGGGCCACCGAGGAGCCGGCGCATTCCGCGGCCGACGACGGCCCGGCGCAGATGGCGCAGTCGCTGGTCGACGAGAACGCGAATAAACCGGCGGGTCGACCGGCGACGAGCGGTAGCCTCTGCCCGTGTCCAGGATCAACGAAATCTCCAACGCCTACGTCGCCGACTGCGCCCGGCTCAGCCCGATGCTCGCGACCTCGCTGGGTTTGCCCGGTGGGGAGAACAGGCTGGACGACCTGTCCCCGGCGGGGATCGACGGAGGTCAACGAACTGGTGCTGCAGCACGCTGCGCGCGCTGGACGACGCCGAGGCGACCACGGCCGACGAGGTGATCGCCAGCGACGTCCTGCGCGAGCGGCTCGAGGTCGAACGTGACCTGTACGACTCGGGGTGGTTGCACGCCAACCTGAACGTCATCGACTCGCCGCTGCAGAGCGTGCGGATGGTCTTCGACCTGATGCCGACCGAATCGGACGAGGACGTCGCCGTGCTCGCCGAGCGGATGACGGCCGTGCCGGCCGCGCTCGCCGGCTACCGGGAGAGCCTGCGGTTCGCCGCCGACCGCGGCAAGGTGTCCGCGGTCCGGCAGATCGACAAGTGCGCGGAACAATGTGACACCTACGCCGGTGCGGGCGGCACCGGATTCTTCACCGGTCTTGCCGAGTCGGTCAATCCTGACGGGGCGCGCGGCGCGGGCCTGTCCGCCGCGCTGGCCGCGCGCAGCGGCCGCCGCGGATGCCGCCTACGCCGAGCTCGGCGAATTCCTGCGCACCGAGCTCCGTGGCCGCGCCCCGGAATCCGACGCGGTCGGGCGGGAACGCTATGTCCTTGCCTCCCGCGACTTCCTCGGCGCCGTCATCGATCTCGAGGAGACCTACGCCTGGGGCTGGCGGGAATTCCTGGCCATCGAGGCCGAGATGCGGGAGGTGGCGGAGCGGATCGCGCCCGGTGCCGGGCCCAAGGAGGCCGCGGCCGCCCTCGATGCCGACCCCCGCTATCAGCTGAACGGGTTGACCGGCGCTGCAGGCCTGGATGCAGGACCTGTCCGACCGGGCGATCGCGGACCTCGCCGGCACGCATTTCGAGATCCCCGAGCCGCTCAAGACTCTCGAATGCCGGATTGCCCCGCCCGGCGGCGGGGTCGGCGCCTACTACACCGGGCCGAGCGACGACTTCAGCCGCCCCGGGCGGATGTGGTGGGCCGTCGAACCCGGTCGCGAGGTGTTCTCGACCTGGCGGGAAACCAGCGTCGTCTATCACGAGGGCGTCCCCGGTCACCACCTGCAGATCGCCACCGCCGTCTACCGCAAGGACGCCCTCAACGACTACCAACGGCTGCTGGCCGGCACCTCGGCGCACTGGGAGGGCTGGGCGCTGTACGCCGAGCGGCTGGTCCGTGAACTGGGGTATCTGCGCAGCGACGGGCAGCTGCTCGGCCTGCTGGAATCGCAGATGTTCCGCACGGCCCGGGTGATCGTCGACATCGGGATGCACCTGGAGCTGGAGATCCCGGTCGGCACCGGGTTCCACGAGGGCGAGCGGTGGACCGGCGCGCTGGGGCTGGAGTTCCTGCTGACCAGGACGATCACCGACCCGGCGCACTGCCGGGACGAGATCGACCGCTACCTCGGGTGGCCAGGTCAGGCGCCGTCCTACAAGATCGGCGAGCGGGTCTGGCTGGCCGGTCGGGACGCCGCCCGGCAGGCCAAGGGTGATGCGTTCGACGTCAAGGCGTTCCACACGGCGGCGCTGAACATGGGCGGCATGGGCCTGGACCAGCTCGCCGCTGCGGCTGGCGGCGCCTGTAGGCCGGTTCCCTTGCTGAACAGGATCGGCGTGCCGGCAGGCGGGGCCAGCGGCAGGTCCCGGCCGAGGACGCCGAACGGCCGCGGGTCGCCGGTGAATCGGTAGTTCCGCAGCACGTCGGTGAAGCCGAGCCGGCGGTAGAGCCGCCATGCGCGGTTCTCCCCTTCGGGAGTGGACAGCAGCATCCGTCGCTCCGGCCGGTCCCGGGCCAGCTCGCGCAGCAGTGCCTCGCCGAGCCCATGGCCCTGCCAGTTCGGGTGAACGTGCAGTTCGGTGAGCTCGAAGAAATCGGCGAGCTCCTGCTGCTGGGATCCGGCCGGCACACCGCGCCGCACCTCGGAGTACCACCACTGGCCCGGAGCGCCGCGGTAGCCGTAGGCCAATCCGCGGATCCGGTCGTCGGCCGCGCTGGCGATGACGCAGGAGAAGCCGGCCCGCCGGCTGTGCTCCTCCCAGAGCATGCCTCTGGCCCCGGCGAGGTCGGCGGGGTAGTGCATCGCGGTCAGATAGACGTCGATCAATTCGGGCGTCCGCCGACGGAATGTCGCCGGGTCGAGGTGGGTGATCACGACACGGTCCTGGACGCTCTGGTCGGGCAGGAGCTCCATGAGGTAATCAGATCATGCCCGGCCGTCATCGCGTCGATGGCCGCCCCGGTAATCCCGCCGCTGGCAGCAACAGCCGGGAACCGGGGAACACGGCGGTGAGGCCGGCCTGGGAGAGCAGCGTCGGCGCGCCCATGGGTTGCTCATCGCCGGCGAGCACGAGCCGCACGCGCGCGGGCTGGTAGCGCAGCCACTGGCACCACTGTGCGAACACGTGTACGATAGAACACAGGTTCGAAATCTCAGGAGGTCAGCCCGTGTCGGTCAGCACAGTCATCCACAGTTCCCGCCCGACGGATGCGCCGGGGCTGTTCGACTGCGCCCCTGCGCCGGTCGAGCGACCCGCCGCGATCCTGGGTCCGAGCCGCCGGGCGGCCGACGGCACGGCGAGCCGCAGCAGTGCACGGCGGGCCGGCGCCGCGCGACCGGCAACCGCGAAGAGGGGGACCACGATGCAGACCTACAGCGAACGCGGTCGGCACGATGCGCGTCCGCTGCCGCCGATTCCGCAGGCGGCGCGGGACCTGCTGGCCGACGCCGCTCGCGGGGTTGGGTCGGGCCATCCGGGCGACCGACGCCGCCGACCGGTACGCCGCGGCGCACCTCGCGGCGTTGCGCGCCGCGGCCGCCGTGCTGGCGGCCAGGGCCCGGCCCGTCCGCGGACGTCGGGGCAGTGCCTGGGAGCTGATGGCCAAGGTGGCGCCGGAGTTCTCCGAGTGGGCGGCGTTCTTCGCGGCCGGCTCGGCCAAGCGGCAGGCCGCCGAGGCCGGCATCCACCGCCTGGTCAGCGCGCGTGAGGCCGACGACATGGTGCGGCAGGTCGCGGCCTTCCTCGAACTGGTCGACATGCGCGCTGGGCGACACGATCCGCGGACACCGCTCGCGAGGGTCAGCGACGAACCTTCTGACGCGCCGACCGCATCAGCCGGTCCAGCAGCGCGTCGAAGCTCTGCGCGACCTCGCGGGCACCCGCGGTCGGCCACTGATGGATCGGGACCGCTGCGCCCTGCGCCTGCTGGACCGCCGAACGGTCGGGCAGCACCGGCGACGAGGACGAGCGGTCCGAACAGGTCCCGCAGCTCGGCGAGCCGGTATTCGTGTTCGGTGACCCGCGGGCGGAACCGGTTGATCACCACGCCGAGCGGTTGCAGCGCCGGCCGGTGAGCCAGCCGCTCGGTCTGCACCGCCTCCAGCGCCCGTTGCACCCCGGTGACGGCGAACAACGACGGCTCGGTGACCAGCACGGCCCGATCGGCCGCGGTCAGCGCGCTGCGGGTCAGCTGACCGAGCGACGGCGGGCAGTCCACCAGCACCAGCTCGGGCAGCGGGCTGACCTTGGCCAGCGCGTTCGCCAGCCGGAACAGCGTCTTCGAGCCCGGGTCCGGGTGGTTGTGGTTCTCGGTGCGCTCGCTGCCGGGCAGCAACCGCAGGCTCTCGCCCCACGCCGAGACCCTGATCGCCTTGTCGATCACCTTGCGGGACGGATCGTCCAGCACCTCGGCGACCGTCCAGCGGCGGCCGCCGGCATGGCCGTTGGAGCCGCCTGCCGACTCCGGATCGACCGTGGTCGTGGCGTTCATCTGCGGATCGAGATCGACCAGCAGGGTGTCGACCCCCCGATGCACGGCCGCTGATGCAAGACCCAGCGTGACCGTGGTCTTCCCGACGCCGCCCTTGAGGCTCAACACACTGGCAACCAGCACCGGCCCACCGTACAGGCCGGGTGCCGTCATTCCCGGGATGGTCGGTGCGCGCCGATACGCTGCGGTGAGTTCGCCGGAATCGCGCCGTCCCGGTCCGCGTCGGGGTGCCTGCCGGGCGCCGCGCACCGCCTCGATCCGCGACCGGCGCCGCAGGCCCGTGCACGTCCGTCAGGAGGAGTCCGATGATCGAACAGCGTCGGCCGTGCGGCGGCGATCCGGTGGATCTCGCGCTGGCCGGGCTGGTCGTTCCGCTGTCCGCCGGCGCTGCGCCGCACGTCGTCGACGTCGGTGGCGGCAGCGGCACCAGGGCGGTCCCGCTGGCCATCGCCGGTTGCCGGGTGACGGTCGTCGACTCCTCCGTCGACGCCCTGGCCATCCTGCACCGCCGTGCCCAGGACGCCGGGGTGGCCGATCGGGTGGCCGGCGTGCAGGCCGACGCCGACCTGCTGGCGACGGTGATTCCGCCGGGCACGGCCGATCTGGTGCTGTGCCACCACCTGCTGGAGGAGGTGGACGACCCGGCCGCCGTGGTGGCCGCGTTGTCCGCCGCGGTCCGGCCGGGCGGCCAGGTGTCGGTGCTGATCGCCGGCCGGCTCGGGGCCGTCCTCGGCCAGACCCTGGTGGGCCGGTTCGCGCGAGGCCAGGGCGATGCTGACCGACCCGGACGGCCGGTTCGCCGCCGCCGACCCGCTCCGCCGGCGGTATGACGTCGTCCGGGATCGGCGATCTGCTGACCGCCGCGGGTCTGACGGTGACGTCCGTGACGGGCGTCGGGGTGCTGGCCGGTCTGGTGTCCGGCGCCGCGCGGCAGGCGGTGCCCGGCGGCGACGGCGAGCTGGCCGGCCTGGAGCTGATGGCCGCGGTGCACCCGGCGCTCCGGGAGATCGCCACCGACCTGCACGTGGTCGGCCGTCCGCGGTGACGACTAGGTGACCCACCGGGCCGACAAGAACCGGTACGTCACGGTCGATCCGGCTGCCGTCGACGACAGCGACTGCACGATCCTGCACGTCGACATGGACGCGTTCTTCGCCATGGTCGAGGTCCGGCGCCGGCCGGAGCTGCGCGGCCGGCCGATGATGGTGGCCGGCACCGGCGGCCGCGGGGTCGTGCTGTCGGCCAGCTACGAGGCGCGCGAGCACGGCGTGCGCTCGGCGATGCCGACGTCCAGGGCGCTGGCGCTGTGCCGCGGCATCGTCGTCGTCCCGCCCGACATGAGCGCCTATGCCGAGGCCTCCCGAGCGGTGATGGCGATGTTCGCCGACGTCACACCGCTGGTCGAGCCGCTGTCGGTGGACGAGGCGTTCCTGGATGTGGCCGGCGCCGGACGGCGGCTCGGCCGGCCCGGCGTCATCGCGCAGGCGTTGCGCGCGCGGATCCACGCCGAGCTCGGCCTGATCGCGACGGTGGGCGCGGCGTCGACCAAGTTCGTCGCCAAGCTGGCGTCGGGGCTGGCCAAACCCGACGGGCTGCTGATCGTGCCGCCCGGCGACGTCATCGGGCTGCTGCATCCGCTGCCGGTCCGCGCGCTGTGGGGAGTCGGGCCGCGCACCGCGCGAGCGGCTCGAGTCGCTGGGCATCGGCACCATCGGCGAGATCGCGCGCATGGAGCTCGCGCAGCTGATCCGGCTGCTCGGTCCGGCGAGCGGCAGCAAGCTGCACGAACTCGCCTGGGGCCGTGACGATCGGACGGTGCAGACCGAGGTCGCGGACTCCTCGATCGGCTCGGAAACCACCTTCGCCGTCGACTCCGCCGATCCGGCCTTCCTGACCCGACAGCTGCTGGCGCTGACCGAGCGGACCACCCGCCGGGCCCGGGAGGCCGGCGTCCGGGGCCGCACCGTGAGCATCAAGGTGCGCTTCGAGGACTTCTCCACGCTGACCCGGTCGGCGACCCTGCGCTCGCCGACCGACAGCTCCCGGACCGTGTACCGAGCGGCCGGGGAGCTGCTCGCCAAGGTGCGCGCATCGGGCGCCGGCGGGCAGCGGATACGGCTGCTCGGGGTGCGGCTGGAGGGCCTGCTGGCCGCGAGCGAGGTGGTGGAACAGCTGGAACTCGGCGTCCGCCGATCCGGCACCCGGCTGGCGGGAGGCGGAAGGCGCCGTCGATCGGGCGGTCGCGAGGTTCGGCTCGGCCGCGGTCCGACCGGCCGCGCTGCTGAATCGACCGTCGAAGGACCCGGTGAACGGCCGTGACGACGTCGTCGCGGCCACTACCACCCGGTCGGGATGAATGAGTGTGAAAAAGGCCCAGATTCGGTTGAGCGCTAGTGGTCGGCGCGGACACCTCGTATCCTGGTCTCAAGGCTGTCGGTTGGCAGCCGTAAGATGTGACCACCAACGCTGGTGGTCAGGTGCCGGGAGGAGGGGACCCATGCCGCTCTCCGAGCACGAACAGCGGATGCTCGACGAAATCGAGCGCGCGCTCTATGAGGACGACCCTAAGTTTGCGACAAGCGTCAACGTCAGCCGCATTCGCCGTCGTCGTCCGATCGTCGCGGGATGCTTGTTCGTTGCCGGTCTCGTCGCGCTGGTGGTCGGCGTGATTGCGACGCAGAGTTTCCTCGCTGTGGGTGTCGTGGTCAGTGTGATCGGCTTCCTGACGATGGTCGGCGCTGTCGGCCTGTTTGTATTCGGTCAACCCGGAGCGCGCGCCGCGAAGGGTGCCGCCAAGGACGCCTCGAAGTCGAACCCATCGCTGGGTAATCGGATGGAAGAGCGCTTCCGTCGGCGCTTCGACGAACCGGGCCAGTAGCCCTTTCTCGGCCACCGTCGCTGTTGGCAAGTGCTGGCTGCCCCGAGTGAGTCAGCACCGCGCCACCCTGGTTGGAGCCTGCGAGTTGCTGCAGCCTGGCCGCTCAGTCATGACGGCACGCAGTGATATTCGTCACCCGCCGGCTTGCTGACGCGAGCCCAGGCGCATCCGCTGAACACCGCTCACACCCGCGGCCCCATCGGGCGCCGCGGGTTTTGCCGTGCGCTCGTGCTGGGGTGGATCCCGCTGTCGACTCCCCGCGTCGAGCGACTCCCCGCGCGAGCGACTCGCCGTGCGAGCTAGTCCCGCCACCAGGCCGGGCGAACCGAACGTGGCACCAGTCGGTCCAGCGGTGACAACGGGACGCTGTGCTGCAGGGCCAGCGCCAGCGAGCGGGGTGCGGCGCCCAGCGCAGGCCCGCGGCCGACCGAGGGCGCGCTCTGCTCCAGTCGTGACGATCGATGCCCGCCGCCGCCGTCGCCGCCCGGAGCCGGGGGAGCGGCCGAGTACGGCCGACCGGGAACCGACACCGATGGCTCCTGCACCTGCTCGGTGGGCGACTCCCCGCCGCCGTACCAACCCTGCTCGGCCGCGGTGACCACCGCCCGCAGATCGGCGCGACCCTGCTCGGACAGGTGGGCTGCCTTGGCCAGCCGGTTGGCGATCGCCCGGGCCGAATCGGCCGGGTTCAGCCCGATGCCGTGGTCGACGGCCAGGTCCTCGATCTCCCGCCAGGCCGCCGCCGCGCCGGCCCGGCCGCCGGCGTCCGCCTGCGCGAGGCGAACCTGCCGGCGCCGGTTCCGGACCAGGGTCGGCCCGGCCGCGGCCGCCGCCACCAGGACGAGCGCGCCGAGCGCCCACCAGAGTCCGGTCAGGTCCGGTGACCCGTCCGGGGTGGCGCCGGCGGCGGTCGATCCCGGGGTGGGCGCCGCGGCACCGCCGTCGCCCAGCGGAATCGCGTCGTCGGTGTTGGGCTGAGTCGAGGCGAGTGCGCTGCCCGGTGACTCCGGTCGTCGGGGTGGCCGGCGCGGTGTCGGTGAAACCCTGCTGGCCGCCCTGGCCGCCGCCGAGCGGGGTCGGGATCGAACTGCACCCAGCCGGCCTTGTCGAACAGCACCTCCACCCAGGCGTGGGCGTCGTTGCTGCTGATCACGTAGTCGCCGTTGGCGTCCTTGCTGCCCTGGGTGAAGCCGATGGCCACCCGGGCGGGCACCCCGACGGCGCGGAGCATGATCGCCATCGCGGAGGCGTACTGCTCGCAGTACCCCTGCTTGTTGTTCAGGAAGTCGACCAGCAGGTCGCCGCTGTTCCCGGCGGGCACGTTCAGCGAATAGGTGAACCCGTTGGCCGGATTGGTGAAGTAGTTGCGCAGCAGGTCCGCCTTGTCGAAGGCCGTCGTGGCCTGGGCGGTCACCTGCTGCGCGATCTGCACCACCTCGGGCCGGAGGTCACCGGTCTCGGTCAGCGCCCCGCCGGGCGTCACCGTGTCCGCGCGCAGGTCGTCCGCGGAGGGTGCGGGGAACGAGGCCGCGATCTGGTAGGGAGCGGGCGTGACGGCGTCGTCCCGGTGCACCGACTCGAGCGCCGCGTCGTAGGACCACCCCTGGCCGGCCCCGGTGACGGTGGTGGTGCCGTTGTAGATCGGCAGGAACTGGTCCTGGTAGGCCACCGACGTCACGGTGATCTGCGGCTGATCGGGGGGTTGCGGAGCGTCCGGCAGCTGCCCGTCGGTCAGGTCGTCGACCGCCCAGCCCTGGCCGGTCCACTTCTGCAGTCCGACGGTGCGCAGGTACTGCGGTTGGTCCAGCCCGGAGACCCGCAGCATCTCGACCGGGTCGCCGCGCTTCAGGTTGCCCTGCAGGGAGGCGAACGGGGACAGCCCGATGCCGGTGCTGGGACCCGACGTCGGTCCGCGGCAGTCGGCCGGCGGTGCCGACGCCGGTCACCGAGCCGGCGACCAGCAGGGCGATCACCGTGGCGATCGAGGCGAGCGCGACCCCGGAGACCACCTGCGCGACCCCGGCGCCGGCGCCGAGCCGGCGGCCGTTCAGACCGCTGGCGATCAGCAGGATCGCGTACAGCATGGCCGGCGCGGCGAACGCCTCCCAGGGCAGCATCGTCACGTCGATCGAGGCCGGCACCGAGAACACGCAGAGCAGCGGCAGGGCGACCAGCGCCGGCGCCCGGCACACCGCGATCAGGATGTCCACGATCAACGCCGTGACCCCGACCGTCAGGCAGATCAGGAACGACAGCTCGGTGGAGGCCGGCGCGGGCGACACGGTGGTGCGGATCTGATTCCACGCCCCGACCAGCAGATCGCCGGCCTCGCTGAGGACGGCGCCGTTGGGAATCACCCCGCCGATGCCGCCGACGGTGAACAGCGCGGTCAGCGCGACCGACGCCCCGAGCGATCTGCAGCAGCACCGCGGCGGCCGCCGGCACCCTGGCCAGCCGGGCGCCGACCCCGATCAGCCAGATCACCAGCACGATCTCGACGGCGGGCCAGAACCAGCCGCGCGCCGCTGATCATCGGCGGAATCGCGATGGTCGCGGCCAGCACGGCCAGCGCACCGATCAGCGTCGGCACCAGGTACACCGGCGGCGCCTGCGGGTCGGGCGGTGGGGCCGGCGCCCTGGCCGGCAGCACGGTCGGCGCGGCGCGATCGCGTTCGCGGGGGAGCTGTCGTCATGGGCTGTCCTATCTCCGCGCCGGCAGCGCGACCTGGCGGTCGCGCGGAACGCTGGTAGGCGGCCGACCCGGCGCAGGCCCGGTTCCAGGCCACGGCCAGGCTGTCGCCGGCCCGAACGGTGACGACCCGCCAGCCGGCCGACTGCAGCAGCGCGACGGCCTGCGGATCGCTGGCCCGACCGCGCGGATCCCACTCCTGGGCGTCCAGCACGAACGCGATGCCGCTGGTGCCGTGCCGCCGGGCCGCGACCAGCAACCTGGCGGCCGGCAGGTCGAGCGCGCCGAGGATCGCGATGATCAGCCCGGAGCCGGCCACCGACGCCGCGGTCAGCGATCCGGTGCGGTCGGCCTCGATCACGGCCAGCGCGGCCAGCACGTCGTCCTCGATGTCCCGGCCGATGGCCAGCACCGCCCCGGTGTGCGTGTTCAGCCGCATCTGATGGTCGGCGCTCAGCAGGTGCAGGCTGATCGACGCGGCCAGCGTGACCGCCGTTTCCAGGCTCGATCCGGCTCCGTCGCCCGCGTGCGCGGTGGCCCGGTGGTCCAGCATGACCACGGCGCCGCCGTGCGAAACGGGTTCCTCCAGCCGGACCATCAGCTCGTCGTGCCGGGCGGACGCGCGCCAGTGGATGGTGCGGATGTCGTCGCCGCTGCGGTAGTTGCGGATGCCGACGTCGGGATCGCCGCCGGACGCCCCGGACATCGCCCGGTCCGACGCGGCCGACCGGCTCCCGGTGCTGATCGGCATCCCGGCCAGGTCGACCACGGTCGGCACCACCAGCACCTCGCTGCGGACCGGCAGCGTGCGGTTGTCCTCCCACAACCCGAACGGATCGCCGATCCGCACCGACGGCGGGCCGAGCAGGAAACGTCCGCGCCGCGCTGCCATCAGCGGGTAGTCGGTCTGCGCCCGATGGCCGCCGCGCAGCGGCGGCACCAGGCAGCGCACGCCGCCGGTCAGGTCGGCCGTCGGTCGCTCGGAGATCTCCACGGCGCCGGTCGGGCTCGAACCGGTGTTGGTCACCGACAGCACGACCTGGCCGACCGTGCCGGGGCCGATCCGGGAGGGCGAGACCAGGTGTGACGCGGTCAGCCGCACCCGCCGGAACGATCCGGCGAGCATCGCGATCAGCGGCAACACGGTGGCGAAGATGCCGATCCGGAGCAGGTCGCGCTCGTCGAGCACGAGCGCGCACACCGAGGCGGCAATGCCGCCGGCCAGCAGGCAGCGGCCCCTGGTGGTCAGCCCGCGCGACGCCCGCACGGCTGGGCTTGCGCCGCCCGGCAGACCATGGGCGTCGACTCGCCCCGGCACGGCCCGGCGCGGACCCCCGGCCGGTCGTAGTGGCGGGAACGGCCTGCTCAGCCACCCCGTGGCACCCGGATCCGGCTCAGCAGCACCCCGACGATCTCCTCGGCGGACCGGTGCGAGGCGTGCGCCTCGACGGTCAACAGCAACCGGTGGGCGAGCACCGGTACCGCGAGCCGCTGGACGTCGTCGGGCACCACGAAGGGCCGGCCGTCGAGCGCGGCCGCCGCCTTGGCCGCGCGGGCCAGATGCAGGACCGCCCTGGGCGACGCGCCGAGCCGGACCTCGGGCACCGCGCGGGTGGCCCCGACGATCTCCACGATGTACTGCCGCAGCGGCGGCGCCAGGTGCACGGTGGCGACGGCGTCGATCAGCTTCGACACCATGGCGGCGTCGGTGACCGGGCGGAGCACCGCGAGCGGGTCCGTCCGATCGCGGTCGGACAGCATGCCGATCTCGGCGTTCCGGTCGGGGTAGCCGATGGACAGCCGGGCCAGGAAGCGGTCGCGCTGCGCCTCGGGCAGCGGATAGGTGCCCTCCATCTCGACCGGGTTCTGGGTGGCCAGCACCAGGAACGGGCGGGCCAGCTGATAACTGGTGCCGTCGACGGTGACCTGCCGCTCCTCCATGCACTCCAGCAGCGCGGACTGGGTCTTCGGCGAGGCCCGGTTGATCTCGTCGGCGACCACGATGTTGGCGAAGATCGGACCGGGACGGAACTCGAACTGCGAACTCTGCCGGTCGTAGATGCTCACGCCGGTGACGTCGCTGGGCATCAGGTCGGGGGTGAACTGCACCCGGCTGACGGTGGAATCGACCGTCCGGGCCAGCGATTTCGCCAGCACGGTCTTGCCGGTCCCGGGTACGTCCTCGATCAGCAGGTGACCCTCGGCGAGCACCGCGATGATGGCCAGCCGGATGACCTCGGGCTTGCCGAGCACCACCGTGGAGATGGCGGCGGCGATCTTCGCCCCGACCTGCTGGACCATCTCCAGGCTGACCTGGCCGCCGACGCCATCGGCACTGCCCGGGACATTTCCGCCCGCACCCGGACCATCGGTTCGCTCCAGGTCGACGCGCTGTGTCACCGGTGTTCCTCCAGACGGACGTGCGGCTCCCCGGGATCGCGCCAGGCGCCTGCGCACAGTCTGCCAGGGGAACGGAGGGGGTGGCCGTGCATTAGTTATCAACCGGGCATCGGCGCCGGACGTGCTCGCCGGCGCCAACGCCGCAGAACGGCCTCGCTCCGGCTCGACCCGGTGCGTACCAGCAACGCTCCGCGTCCTCGATGTCTGACGGTCACGCTCCCGGGCCGCGCGTGCGTTCGAATCCCGCCGCGCTGATCACGCGTCTCGGCGCCCCACCGCCCCCCACCACCCTGACGTGGGTGAATGCCCGCGACACCCCCACCGGTTGGGGGACATGGTGGCCTGTGGTGGCAGAAAGTGGGTTAGAGTGGAGTGACTTGGGGAGGCCGCCCAGGTACCACCTACCGAACTGCTGGCCAGATCGGTAGGAGGCGGGATGAACCGGCGGGCCCTGCACGCACAGCGTCACCGGGACGGAGGTGGTGGAGATGCCGAACTTCTACGGCACCTACACGCCTCGGATGGACGACAAGGGCAGGGTCACCCTGCCGGCCCGCTACCGGGATGCCTTCGCAGGTGGCGCGATGATCGTCCGCGGCCAGGACCACTGCCTGTACGTCTTCACCCCGGACGGCTTCGAAGAGTTCGCCGCGTCGGCCATCAACGCCTCGATCACCGACGAGCAGGCCCGCGGCTACCAGCGCTACATGCTCGCCAACACCGACGAGCAGCGCCCGGACGCGCAGGGCCGGATCTCGATCACGCCGCGGATGCGGGACTACGCCGGGCTCTCCAAGGACCTGGTGATCACCGGCATCGGCCTGCGGATGGAGATCTGGGACGCCGCCGCAGTGGACGGCGTACGAGGCTCGGCAGGAGGCCGCCTACGCGGCCCCGGAACGGGGGCTCCTGGACACCTGACCCGGATGCCGCCCGCTGGCGAGAAGTGCCGCGCCGCAACGTGGCTCCTGACGCCCGGCCTGCACCTGCAACGGCCCTGACACGACTTCCCCCGTGCCAGGACCCTCGGCCCTGACACGACTTCCCCCGTGCCAGGACCGATGCAGGTGGGGACCAGGAATCAGGAACCACCGCCGGTGCGGCGCCCCCGGACGCGAACCACCCCGACCGATCGACTTTCAGCCCAGCGATCACCAACCGACCGACCAGCGGTCGGGCAGCACAGCCAGGAAGGAAGGGGCGCCGATGCGGGGCAGCCCGACGGATGGCGACGGTGCCGAACATCGGGCCGATCCCGAGCACGGGGCCGATCCGGAGCCCACCCCGCACGGCCACGTTCCGGTGCTGGTGCGCCGGGTCGACGAACTGCTCGCCCCCGCGATCGAGGCGGCGACCCGATCCGGCGCCCGGGATGTCGTCCTCGTCGACGCCACCCTCGGCATGGGCGGACACACCCTCGCCCTGCTGACCGCACACCCCGGGCTACGCGTCATCGGCATCGATCGCGACCCGCAGGCCCTGCGCATCGCCGAACGCCGGCTCACCGAGGCGGGACTGACCGATCGGGTCGAGCTGGTGCACGCGGTGTACGACCGGATCGGCGAGGTGATCACCGAGCGGGTCGGCTGCCGGCCGGGTGCAGGCCATCCTGTTCGACCTCGGTGTCTCCTCGGTCCAGCTCGACGAGTCCGATCGGGGCTTCGCCTACGCGCAGGATGCGCCGCTGGACATGCGGATGGACCCGACCGCCGGGATCACCGCCGCCGACGTGGTCAACACCTACCCGGGCGCCGAACTCACCCGCATCCTGCGCGACTACGGCGACGAGCGGTTCGCCTCCCGGATCTCCCAGCGGCTGGTCGTCGAGCGTGCCCGGCAGCCGTTCACCACCAGCGCGCGCCTGGTCGAACTGGTCAGGGCGGCCATCCCGGCGGCCACCCGGCGGACCGGCGGCAATCCCGGCGAAGCGGACGTTCCAGGCCTTGCGGATCGAGGTCAACGACGAACTCGGCGCGCTACAACGGGCGATTCCGGTTGCCCTGAAACACCTTTCGGTGGCCGGCCGGATCGTAGTGATGTCCTACCAATCGCTGGAGGACCGGATCGTGAAGCGGGCCATCACGCCCTTGACGGTCTCCACCACGCCGCTTGACCTGCCGGTCGATCTGCCGGGCCACGACCCGGAATTCGCGTGGCTCACCAGAGGCGGCGCCGAAATCCCCAACGAGTACGAGATCCAGGCAAACCCCAGGGCCGCGTCCGCGCGGCTCCGGGCGGCGCAGCGCATCAGGGAGGCAACATCGTGACGACCGAACAGCTCACCGACGTGACCGGAGGGACGACGGCGGGCAACCGGAGCCCGGCGGGGGTCAACGCCGGTGCCGACCCGACGGGTGCCAACCCGACTGGGGCGAACGCGGCAGGCGCCACCCCGACAGGTGCGACCACCGCCTCCTCGCGCAGAGCCTACGAACGCCGCCAGCGGCGGCATCAGAAGATCACCGCGGCCCGGTTGGTCGGACCGGGCAAGCCGATCGCGACAGCGCTGGACCGTGCGCCGTTCGTGGTGGTGCTGATCGGTCTGCTCGCCGGCGGCATCGCCGGGGTGCTGTACCTCAACACCGTCACCGACGAGGCCGGCATGCGCACCTCGACCGCGAAGAGCAACGCCACCGATCTACGGCTGACCATCGAGGCACTGCAGCGGGATGTGGCACTGCTCGACGCCACCGGAAAGATCGCGGACGAGGCGGCCGCACTCGGCATGGTGCCGGCCGGCGATTCGGCGATGTTGATCGTTGACGGAGCGGGCACCGGCTCCGTCATCGGTCAGCCGTCGGTGGTGCCCGGCCCCGTTCCGCCGGCCGCACCGGTCGATCCGGCGGCGCAAGCAGCAGCAGCAGCAGCAGCCGCCGCCGCTGCGGCAACGGCCACCCCGGCCGCGACCCCGCCGGCCGCCGACCAGGCCGCCGCCGACCAGGCCGCGGCCGCGGCCGCCGCCGCAGCCTCGACCGCGCCCGCGCCACCGGTCGATCCGGCCGCGGCGCAGGCAGCGGCCGACGCCGCCGCGGCGCAGGCGGCAACTCAGGCCGCGGCCGACGCCGCCGCGGCCCAGGCAGCCGCCGATGCTGCCGCGCAGGCCCAGGCCCAGGCGCAGGCCGGCGCGGCGGCCGCCGGCACCATCCAAGCCGCCCCGGCCGATCCCAACGCGCCGGCCGAAGGAGTGCACCAGTGACGATGTTCGGCCACTCCGAGGACCGCCGATCCGGATCGCAAGACCGCAACCCGTCGAGCCGCCGCGGCACGTCGAACGGCGCCACACCGCAACGAGGCAACGCGCACCGCCCGGCCGGCGCCAAACCCGCCCCGGTCGACCGGCGACGCGGGGACAGCCGGCCGGCGGCGCCACGCTCCGCGCCGACCCCGGGATCGCCGCGCACCGGCCGCCCGCCGCGCGCACCCCGTCCGGCCGCACCGGGTGCCGGCCAGCGGCCCACCCGGGCCGCCGGTCCCGCCGGCCCCACCCGCGCCGCCGCCGGTCCGACCGGCGCGACCCTGCGCGGTCAGGCGTCCGTCCGCGGCCGCCGGATCCGGCGGAACAAGGCGGCCGTCGGCAACCCGGTCAAGCGCGGCAAGATCGCGCTGATCGTGCTGCTGGCCATGCTGGTCGATCGCCGGCGGCAAGCTCATCCTGATCCAGGCCATCGACATCTCCGGCTACGCCGCCAAGAGCGAGGCGCAGCGCACCAGAACCATCAGCCTGCTGGCGCAGCGCGGCACCATCACCGACCGCAACGGCACCGCGCTGGCCTTCACCGTCGAGGGCAGGGCCGTCGCCGCCCGGCCGGCGCTGTTCACCGACGACGCGCAGCGCCACGCGGTCGCGAACATCCTGGTCACCGACGTCGGCGGCGGGCTCACCGCCGACGAGATCATGACGAAGCTGACCTCCGGCAAGACGTACGTCTACCTGGCCCGCAACCTGATGCCGGCCCAGGCGGACGCGCTGATGGAGAAGATCACCCCGCTGTTCGACGTCGATCACCGCGACGCGGTGGTCACCGAACGGCAGGACCTGCGGCAGTACCCGGATGGCTCCGCGTCCGCAGCGCTGGTCGGCGGCACCGACTACGACGGCAACGGCCTGTCCGGCATCGAGGCCAAGTTCGACACCAAACTGGCCGGCAAGAACGGCGATCGGGTGGTCGACGTCGACGCCCGGCACCTGATCATCCCCGGCAGCCAGCGCGACGAGGTGCCAGCGGTCGACGGCACCGACATCACCCTGACCATCGACTCCGACCTGCAGTACACCGTGCTGAAGATGCTCACCGACCGGGTGAATCTCTCGCAGGCGAAGTCCGGCTGCGTCGTCGTCATGCAGGTGGCGGACGCCCAGGTCGACGCGATGGCCTGCTACGAGCCGGGCCAGAGTCCCAAGGAAACCGGGAACCGGGCGGTCACCGACGCGATCGAACCCGGATCGGTGAACAAGGTCGTCACCTTCGCGGCCGCGCTGGAGAAGGGCCTGATCACCCCGACCACCGTGCTGAACGTCGACGGCTCGATCAACGTCGGCGACATCACCGTGCACGACGCGTGGGCGCACGGACCGATCAACATGACGGCCACCGGCATCCTGGCCAAGTCGTCCAACGTCGGGACCCTGATGATCGCCCACGAGGTCGGCCAGGACGCGTTCGTCGACATGGCCAAGAAGCTGGGCCAGGGCGTCAAGACCGGGATCCAGCTGCCGGCCGAAACCTCGGGCCGCTTCCCGGCACCGTCGACCTGGTCGGCCAGCACCTTCGGCAACCTGCCCATCGGTCAGGGCGTGTCGATCTCCCTGCTGCAACTGGCCGGGATGTACCAGGCGATCGCCAACAACGGGGTGCGGGTCGCGCCGACCATCGTCGCGAGCACCAGCGTCGACGGCCAGCAGGTGCCCACCCCAGCCGGTGCCGACCACTGCGGCGATGAGCCCGGCCACGGCGCACACGTTGCTGGACATGCTCCGCGGGACGATGCAGGGCGGCGACACCAACCACCGCGGCACCGCGGCGCCGGGCGCGATCACCGGCTACCAGGTGGCGGGCAAGACCGGCACCGCGCAGAAGGTCGACCCGGACACCAACGAGTACTCGCAGACCGCGATCACCTCGACCTTCGCCGGCATCGTGCCGGCCGACAATCCGAAGTACGCGATCGCGATCATGCTGGACGACCCGAAGGGCAACTCGCCGGCCGGCACCACCAGCGCCGCCCCGCTGTTCCACGACATCGCGGCCTACGCGATGCGCGCGGCCGACGTGCCGCCGTCGGCGACCGAGGCACCCATCTACGACCTCTACGTGCCGTAGGTCGCTGCGACGACGTCGTCAGGAGCCAGGATCAGGAGCGGTAGTCTTGCCGCCCGTGACTCCCTCCGGATCGCCGGCCTCGCCCCGCCCGAGCCATCCTGTCGGTGCCACGGTCCGGGAGATCATCGCGCTCACCGACGCCCGGCCGGCCGGCGCTCGGCGGCGACGAGCCGCAGTGCCGGCTGCGCAGACAACGCTGACCGGCGTCACCCTGCGCGCGCAGGACGCCCGGCCGGGTGACCTGTTCGCCGCGCTTCCCGGCAGCCAGGGCGCACGGTGCCGGCTACGCCGCGCAGGCGGTCGCGGCCGGCGCGGTCGCCGTGCTCACCGACCCGGCCGGCGTCGCCGCGCTGACCGGCCTCGATGCCCGGCGCCGTTGGCGGTTCCGCTGCTGGTCGCCGACCACCCGCGGGCGCTGCTCGGCGACATCGCCAGGGCGATCTACGGCGACCCCAGCCGCCGGCTCGCGGTGGTCGGCATCACCGGCACGTCGGGCAAGACCACCACCTGCTACCTGCTGGAGGCCGCGCTCGCCGCGGACGGCTCCAGGACCGGGCTGATCGGCACCGTGCAGACCCGGATCGACGGCGAGGTCGCGCCCAGCGCGCTGACCACCCCGGAGGCCCCTGACCTGCAGGCGCTGTTCGCGGTGATGGCCGAGCGCGGGGTCAGTGTGGTGGCGATGGAGGTGTCGTCCCACGCGCTGTCCCTGGGCCGGGTCAGCGGCACCGCCTTCGCGGTCGGCGCGTTCACCAACCTCAGCCAGGACCACCTCGACTTCCACCACGACATGGAGGAGTACTTCCGGGCCAAGAGCCTGCTGTTCGACGGCCGCGCGGACCGGCACGTCATCGACATCGACACCCCGTACGGCGCCCGGCTGGCCACGGCGCATCCCGACGCGCTCACCGTCAGCGCGTCGGACAACGGCGATGCGAGCTGGTCGGTCACCGCCGTCGAGGTCTCCACCACCGGGATCCAGCACGTCACCCTGCGCGGGCCGGCCGCGGCGGGATCGCAGCAGCCGCGGACGGTGACCTTCGATCTGGCGATACCGGGCGCGTTCAACGTGGCCAACGCGACCCTGGCGATCGCCTGCATCGATGCGCTGGGACGGGACGTGCAGCCGGCCGCCGACGCCCTGGCCGGTGTCGTGGTGCCGGGCCGGATGGAGCGGGTCGACGCCGGTCAGGACTTCATGGCGGTGGTCGACTACGCGCACAAACCGGCCGCGCTGGCCGCGGTGCTGGACGCGATCCGGGACGGCCTGACCGGCCGGCTGATCGTGGTGCTCGGCGCCGGCGGCGACCGGGACACCGGGAAGCGGCCGATGATGGGCGCTGGAATCGGCGGCGCGGGCCGACCTGCTGATCGTCACCGACGACAATCCGCGGTCCGAGGTGCCGGCGGACATCCGGGCACAGGTGCTGGCCGGCGCCCGGGACGTCGCAACGGTCGACCAGGAGCACGGCGCTGCGAGGTCCGCGAGATCGGTGATCGGCGGGCCGCGATCCGCGCCGCGGTCGCGGCGGCGCGGCACCGGGGACGCGGTCGTCATCGCCGGCAAGGGGCACGAACTCGGCCAGGAGATCGCCGGCGTCGTGCATCCCGTTCTCCGACCGGGCGGAACTGCTCGCGGCGCTGACCGGATTCGACGCGTCGGCCCGGCCGACTACCGTGCATCCGGTGACGGCACCCAGCGACGCTCCCCGGACCGGCCCGTGATCGCGATGACCCTGGCGCAGGTCGCGGCCGCGATCGGCGTCCCCGCGCCGGCCGGCGCGTCCGAGATCGTGGTGCGGTCGGTGGAGTTCGACACCAGGCGGATCACCCCGGGCGCGCTGTTCGTGGCGCTGCGCGGTGAGCGGACCGACGGGCATGCCTTCGCCGCCGCCGCAGCACAGGCGGGTGCGGTCGCGGTGCTCGGCTCGGCACCCATCGACGGTGGGCTGCCGCTGCTGCGGGTCGACGACCCGGGCGACAATTCCGCCGTCCTCACCGCGCTGGCCGCGCTGGCCAGGGCATCGGTCACGGCGTTGGTCCGTGATCACGGCCTGGAGGTGATCGGCGTCACCGGGTCGTCCGGGAAGACGTCCACCAAGGACCTGATCGCCGCCGTGCTGCGATCGGCGGTCGGCTGCCCCCGAGCAGGTGGTCGCCCCGCCGGAGTCGTTCAACAACGAACTCGGCCACCCGTACACGGCGCTGCGGGCCGACGAGACCACCCGTTTCCTGGTGCTGGAACTGTCCGCCCGCGGCATCGGGCACGTCGCGCAGTTGGCGGCGACGGCGCCGCCGCGGATCGGCGCCGTGCTCAACGTCGGGTCGGCGCACATCGGCGAGTTCGGCTCCGTCGAGGCCATCGCCACGGCGAAATCCGAGCTGGTCCAGGCGCTGCCGTCCGCGGCGGACGGCGGCGTCGCGATCCTGAACGCCGACGACCCGCTGGTCGCCGCGATGGCAGCCGTGACCAGCGCCGAGGTGGTCACCGTCGGCCGCGCGCCGGGTGCGCTGATCAGGGCCGATGACGTCACCCAGGACGACGCCGACCACGCCCGGTTCACCCTGGTCACCCCGGAGGGCAGCGCGCCGGTCGCGCTGGCCGTGGTCGGCGCCCATCAGGTCGGCAACGCGCTGACCGCCGCCGCTGTCGGTCGCGCCGTCGGCATGACGACGGAGCAGATCGCCGCCGCGCTCGCCGCGGCGACCGCGGCCTCCCGGTGGCGGATGGAGGTCACCGAACTGGCCGGCGGGATCACCCTGATCAACGACGCCTACAACGCCAACCCGCACTCGATGAAGGCCGCGCTGCGCTCGCTGTCGATCATCGGCCGGGGCCGTCGGTGCTGGGCCGTGCTCGGCGAGATGGCCGAGCTGGGACCGGAGACCAACAGCGCGCACGACGAGATCGGCCGGCTGGTGGTCCGGCTCGGCATCGAGCGGCTGATCGTCGTGCAGGGCCCGGGCGGCGCGACCGGCGCCGCGGTGGGTGGCCGGACCGGGGCCCGCGCCCTGCATCTCGGCGCGCATCTGGAAGGGTCGTGGGGCGGGGAGTCGGAACTGGTGCGCGGCGTCGACGACGCCGTTGGCCATCCTCGAAGCGGAACTGGCGGAGGGAGACGTGGTGCTGGTCAAGGCATCCCGGTCCGCCGGTCTGGAGCGGGTGGCGCTGCGGCTGATCGCCGATCGTGGTACGGCAGATCCGGCGACGGTCAGATCCACCGCCGAGGGCGCCCGGTGAAGACGATCCTCGTCGCGGCGATCGTCTCGCTCGGCGTTTCCATCCTGTTCACCCCGTACCTGATCCGGGTCTTCTCCAAGCAGGGCTTCGGCCAGGAGATCCGGGAGGACGGGCCCGCAGCATCACAAGAAGAAGCGCGGCACCCCGACCATGGGTGGCACCGCGATCATCATCGCGATGTGGGTGGGCTACCTGGTCGCGGTCGGCATCGAATGGGTCACCGGCGGCGACGGCCCGACCGCCTCGGCGTTGCTGCTGCTGTACCTGACCACCGGTATGGGCCTGGTCGGGTTCCTGGACGACTTCATCAAGATCCGCAAGCAGCGCAACCTCGGCCTGAACAAGCGGATGAAGTTCGCTCGGCCAGACGTTCATCGCGTTGACCTTCGGGGTCGGTGCGCTGTTCTTCAACAACTCGGACAACCTGACCCCGGCCTCCAGTTCGCTCTCCTACACCAGGGACCTGGCGTTCCTCTCGCTCGGCGCCGTCGGGTTCGTCATCCTGGCCTGGCTGCTGGTCGCGGCCTGGTCCAACGCGGTGAACTTCACCGACGGACTGGACGGGCTGGCGGCCGGGTCGTCGGTGATGGTGCTCGGCACCTACGTGGCGATCGGGTTCTTCCAGTTCCGCAACGCCTGCTGGTCGGTGCTCAGCGAGGCCGCGGCGGCCGGCTGCTACCAGGTTCGCGACCCGCTGGACCTCGCGGTGGTCGCCGCCGCGGCGCTCGGCGGGTGCATCGGGTTCCTCTGGTGGAACGCCCACCCGGCCCGGATCATGATGGGCGACACCGGGTCGCTGGCCCTCGGCGGGCTGATCGCCGGGCTGTCGATCCTGACCAAGACCGAGCTGCTGCTGGTGGTGATCGCCGGGCTGTTCGTGGTCGAGATGCTGTCGGTGGTGATCCAGATCGCGGTGTTCAAGACCCGGCACGTTCGGGTGTTCAAGATGGCCCCGTTCCACCATCACTTCGAGCTGTCCGGCTGGGCCGAGACCACGGTGATGGTGCGCTTCTGGCTGCTGGCCGCGATGTCGGCGGCGCTCGGGCTCGGCCTGTTCTACGCCGAATGGCTGTCGCTGACCGGGGGCTGAGGTGAGAAGTGCCTGAGGTATCCGGTGGCGAAGGTGCCGGCCTGCCGGGTCCGGGCGATCTGGTGCTGGCCGCCGGCGTCGGCGTCACCGGACTGCCGGTGGTGCGGTACCTGGCCGGCACCGGCGCGACGGTCGTCGTCACCTCGAACCGGCCACCGCCTGCCGAGCTGGCCCAGATCCCCGGTGACGTCACCTTCGCCGGCGACCTGACGAACCCGCCCGCCGGCACCGACCTGGTGATCACCTCCGCCGGCATCCCGCCGACGAATCCGCTGCTCGCCGCCGCCATCGGTGCCGGGATCGAGGTGATCGGTGAGGTCGAGCTGGCCTGGCGGCTGGACCTGGCGAGCGGCGCCCCGCGCGACTGGCTGGTGGTGACCGGCACCAACGGCAAGACGACCACCACCGGGATGCTCGAATCGATCCTGCGGGCCGCCGGGCGGAACGTGACGGCCAGCGGCAACATCGGCTGGCCGGTGCTGGAGGCGGTGCTGGCCGGCGCCGGGGCCGACGAGCCCCGGCAGGACGTCATCGCCGTCGAGCTGTCAAGCTTTCAGCTGCACTGGGCACCGGGCATCCGGCCGGCCGCCGGGGTGGTGCTCAACGTCGCGGAGGATCACCTCGACTGGCACGGATCGATGGCCGCGTACGCCGCCGCCAAGGCGCGGGCGTTGACCGGGAAGGTCGCGCTGGCGGTGATCGACGACCCCGGCGCCGCCGGCTTGCTGACCGCGTCCAAGGCCAACCTGGTGGTGCCGATCCTGTCCGGCCGGCCGTTCCCCGGGTCGCTGGGCGTGCGCCGCGGGATGTTGGTGGACAACGCTTTCGGCGCCGACGAACTGCTGGCCGCCGCCGACATCCGGCCGTCCGGCGAGCACAACGTCACCAACGCGCTGGCCGCCGCCGGGCTGGCGCTGGCCGCCGGGGCGCCGGGCAGCGCGGTCGCGTCCGGTCTGCGCAGCTTCGCCCCGGGCGGGCACCGCAACGTGCTGGTTGCGCAGCGTTCCGGCGTCCGGTTCTACGACGACTCCAAGGCCACCAATCCGCACGCCGCGCTCGCCTCGCTGCAGGCCTATCAGCGGGTGGTCTGGGTCGCCGGCGGGCAGCTCAAGGGGGCGTCGGTGGACGACCTGGTGCGCCGCGTCCATGATCGTTTGGCCGGCGTGGTGCTGCTCGGTGTCGACGCCCCGATCATCGAGGCCGCACTTTCCCGACACGCGCCGGATGTCCCTGTTCTGGTTGTGCCGGGCAAGGACGATGACGTGATGCGAACAGTGGTCAACGCGGCCGCCGGAATGGCCGTCCCGGGCGATGTGGTGTTGCTGGCGCCGGCCGCCGCGTCGCTGGACATGTACTCGTCCTACGCCGCCCGCGGGGACGCTTTCGCGCCGCGGCCCGTGCGCTGCCAGGTGACGTGCGACTGCCACCGACTGACACTGTCCGCAGGGGCCGACCGGTGAGCGTGACGTCACCGGCCGGGCCGTCCGCCAGATCGGACGAACCGGAGGAGCCCCGTCGATCAGCCGGTGCCCGCTCGAGGAAGACCAACCGGTCCGGCCGCACAGCGGCCCTTACCGGGCGAATCGGCAAGCTGTGGGCGTCCGGCCGGAAGCTGAGCTCGGACTGGCTCGACCGCCCGATGACCTCGCTGCACCTGATCCTCGGGATCTTCGCGCTGATGCTGGGCTTCGGCCTGCTGATGGTGCTGTCGTCGTCCTCGGTCGCGGCGTTCCGCACGGCCGGGTCGTCATTCTCGGTGTTCGCCAACCAGGCCACCTACGCCGCCGTCGGCCTGGTCTGCTTCTGCGCGGCGCAATTCCTGCCGGTGCGGCTGATGCGGTCGTTGTCCACCATCGCGGTGATCATCGCCCTGGCGATGCTGGTGGCGGTGCTGATCCCCGGCGTCGGCGCGTTGGTGAACGGCGCGCGCAGCTGGATCCGGTTCGGCGGCCTGCAGTTCCAGCCGAGCGAGATCGCCAAGCTGGCCCTGCTGCTGTGGATGGCGCACGTGCTGGCGGCCCGCCGGTCAACGCTGGGCTCGCCCAAGGCGCTGCTGATCCCGGTGTTGCCGGTGTTCGGGCTGATGGTCGTGCTGATCATGCTGCAGCCCGATCTCGGCACCACGGTGGCGCTGACGATCGTGTTCATGGCCGTGTTGTTCTTCGCCGGCGCGCCGTGGTGGATGTTCGCCAGCCTCGGCGCGGTGGGCATGGCCGGGTTCTTCTACCTCGCGGTGTCGGCCAACTACCGGCTGGCCCGTTTGCTGTCGTTCATCGACCCGGAGGCGCACCCCGATGTCTCCTATCAGTTGCTGCAGAGCCTCTACGGGTTGGGCAACGGCGGCTGGTTCGGCGTCGGGCTCGGCCAGTCCAGGGCGAAGTGGAGCTACCTGCCGAACGCCGACTCCGACTTCATCTTCGCGATCATCGGCGAGGAACTCGGGTTGATCGGTGCCGGCATCGTGCTGCTGCTGTTCGCGCTGCTCGCCTACACCGGGATGCGGATCGCCCGGCGCAACGTGGATCCGTTCGTCAAGATCGTCGCGTCCGCCGGCACGGTGTGGCTGGTCGGCCAGGCGGCGATCAACATCGGGTACGTCGTCGGGCTGCTGCCGGTCACCGGCATCCCGCTGCCGATGATCTCCTCCGGCGGCACCTCGCTGCTGATCACCATGGTGGTCTTCGGGCTGCTGGCCAACTTCGCCCGTCGAGAACCCCAGGCCGCCGCCGCGCTGCAGGCGGGCGGCGGCGGGCGGCTGGCGCAGTTCCTCGGCATGCGGCCGCCGGACCCGGCGGCCAAGGCCGCCAAGGCCGCGAAGCCCCGCCGCCGGCCCGGATCCAGGGCCGCGGACCCCAGGGCCGGCCGACGTGGCCCCGGGCAGCCGAAGGCCGGTCGAGACCGGCCCGGCCAGCCCAGCGCTGCTCGGCCCGCGCCGGGCCAACCACGCAGAACCGATCCACGGCCGGACGATCCCCGCCGCCGCCAGCCGCCGCCCGCCGCTCCCCGCGCCGCCGATCCGCGCGCGCGTCGACCGCCCGCGTTCGACCGACCCGCGTTCGACCGACCGCGCGTTCGACCGATCGCCGCTCGGGTCGGCCGCCGGCAGCGAAGCCGCGCCGGGGCAGCGCCGGGCACCGATGATCCGCGCGAACCCAGGCGCTGGCCGGGCCGCCGGGGCGGCGCGTGAGAAGTGTCCTGCTCGCGGGCGGCGGCACCGCCGGGCACATCGAGCCGGCCCTCGCGGTGGCCGACGCGCTGCTCGCCATCGACCCGACCATCCGGATCACCGCGCTCGGCACCGAACGCGGGCTGGAGACCACGCTGGTCCCGGCCCGCGGCTACGAGCTGCGGCTGATCCCGGCGGTCCCGTTGCCGCGCAAGCCATCCAAGGACCTGCTCACCCTGCCGGGCCGGATGCGCGCGGCGATCAAGGCGACCCGGGCGATCATGGCCGAGCGGGAGGTGGACGTCGTCGTCGGGTTCGGCGGGTACGTCGCGCTGCCCGCCTACCTGGCGGCCCGGGGCCGGGTCCCGATCGTCATCCACGAGGCCAACGCCACCGCCGGGCTGGCGAACAAGATCGGCGCCCGGTTCGCCGTCGCGGTCGCGGCGGCCGTCGAGGGGTCCGGCCTGAAGGGCGCCAGGGTGGTGGGAAACCCGGTGCGGCGCAGCCTTTCCGAGCTGGACCGGGCGGGCCTGCGGGCGCAGGCGCGGGAGTTCTTCGGGCTCGACCCGGACGCCCCGACCCTGCTGGTCTTCGGCGGCTCGCAGGGCGCGCAGCGGATCAACGCCGCGGTCTCGGCGGCCGCCCCGGACCTCGCGGCGGCCGGCATCGGCGTGCTGCACGCGTACGGCCGGCGCAACGAGATCACCGTGCCCGAAGCCGCCGCCGGCTCGCCCGCCGTATGTCGCGGTGCCGTACCTGGACCGGATGGACCTGGCCTACGCGGCGGCCGACCTGGTGATGGCCCGGTCGGGTGCGATGACCGTCGCCGAGATCGCCGCGGTCGGCCTGCCGGCGGTCTACGTGCCGCTGCCGCACGGCAACGGCGAGCAGCGGCTGAACGCGTCCGGCGCAGGTCGCCAGCGGCGCCGCGATCATCATCGACGACGCCGACCTGGACCGGGAAGCGGTGGCGTCCAAGGTCATTCCGCTGGTCATCGACGGCATCATGCGGGACGGGATGACCGCCTCCGCGGCCCAGGCCGCGACCCAGCGGGCCGACGACGTCGTCGCCCGGATGGTGCTGGACGCCGCGGCCGGAGCCACCCGCGGACACCCGGGATGATCGCCCGGCAGACGGCCCGATGACGGCGGACGGGGTATCGCTGCGCCGCGCGCACCTGGTCGGGGTCGGCGGCGCCGGGATGAGCGGGATCGCCCGCATCCTCGCCGATCGGGGCCTGCCGGTCTCCGGGTCGGACGCCCGGGATTCACCGGTGCTGGCCGGTCTCTCGGCCCGCGGCGTGCTGACCGCGGTCGGGCACGACGCGGCCAACCTGACGCTGCTGCCGGGCGGACCGACCGCGGTGGTGGTGTCCACGGCCGTCCGCCCGGACAACCCCGAGGTGGTCGCCGCCCGCGCCGCCGGCATCGCCGTGGTCCGGCGGGCGGAGGCGTTGGCGGCGTTGATGATCGGCTACCGCGGGGTCTGCATCGCCGGCACCCACGGCAAGACGTCGACGACCTCGATGCTGACCATGGCGCTGCAGCACGCCGGCCTCGACCCGTCGTTCGCGATCGGCGGGGAACTCGTCGGATCCGGCCTGGGCGCGCACCACGGCACCGGGGACATCTTCGTCGCGGAGGCGGACGAGTCCGACGGCTCGTTCCTGTCGTTCGCCCCGCACGGCGCGGTGATCACCAACCTGGAGCCCGATCACCTCGATCATCACGGCACCGCGGAGGCCTACACGGCGGTGTTCGACCAGTTCGTCGAGCGGATCGAGCCCGGCGGATTCCTGGTGGTCTGCGCGGACGACGCCGGGACGGCCGCGCTGGTCGGCCGCACCCGGCTGCGCCGGCTGGTTCCGTACGGGCGATCGGAGTCCGCGGCCGTCCGGCTGGTCGACCACCTACCCGGTGGCGGCGCAGTGGTCGCGCTGCCGGACGGCCGGGAGGTGGCGCTGCGGCTGTCGGTGCCGGGGGACCACATGCTGCTCAATGCCGTCGCCGCGCTCGCCGCCGGCGTCGAGCTGGGCGTCGACCCGCAGGCGATGGCCGACGGGCTGGCCGCCTACACCGGCGTGCGTCGCCGGTTCGAGCTCAAGGGCGCAGCCGGCGGCGTCACCGTGTATGACGACTACGCGCACCACCCGACCGAGGTGGCCGCCCAGATCGCCGCCGCCCGTGGGGTTCTCGAACCTTCCGGGCCCAGCGCCGGCCGGTTGGTGGTGGTGTTCCAACCGCACCTGTACTCGCGGACCAGGGATTTCGCCGACGCCTTCGGCGCCGCGCTCGGGCAGGCGGACCTGGTGGTGGTGCTGGACGTCTACGGGGCACGGGAAGAGCCCGCAACCGGGGGTGAGCGGCGACCTGATCGCCGCCGCCGTCCCGGCCGGCGGGGCGACTGTGCTGTATCACCCCGACCGGGCGTCGGCGGCAGCGTTCGTGGTGACCGTGCTGCGGCCGGGCGACGTGGTGATCACCATGGGCGCCGGCGACGTGACCGCCATCGGCCCGGAGTTGTTGACGCTTATTGGAGGCAGTGTGAGTTCGCCAACCAGGACGAGGGCCGGCGGTCGGTCGGCTGACCCGGCGGGCGGGCCGGACGACGGTGCCGCCGGCCGACGGCCGCGCCCGTCCTCGACGGTGGTGGCAGCGCGTCCGACGTACAGGGTCGCCGGCCGCCCAACCACCGGCCGGTCGACCACGGGTTGATCGCCCGCAGGTTGATCGCGCACAGCGTGACCACCCGCGCCGCTGGCCCTGGATCCTCGGCCTGGTGCTGGTGGGCGTGCTGCTCTGCGGTGCCGTGTACGCGGTGTTCTTCAGCCCGGTGCTGGGCGTCAAGGCCGTGACGATCACCGGGGCGCCGGACGCGGTGGCCGTCAAGGTGCAGGCCGCGGTCGACGTGCCGAACGGCACACCGCTGGCCCGCGTCGATCTCGACGACGTCGCCGCCAGGGTCGAGGCCATCCCCGAGGTCGCGGCCGTCGAGGTGGCCCGCGGCTGGCCGGACACCCTGACGATCACCGTCACGCCGCGGGTGCCGGTCGCGGTCACCTCCGCGAACGGCCGGTTCTACCTGCTGGATGATTCCGGCGATCCCGTACCTGGCGGTCGACGCGCCGCCGGCCGGGTTGATCAACGTCCAGCTCGTGGCCCCGGGCGCGGGTGATCCGTCCACCACGGCCGCCCTGACGGTCGCGGCCGCGCTGACGCCGGACTTCCGGGTGCAGGTCGCGAGCATCTCGGCGCGGACGGCATTCGACGTCGAGGTGACCATGGCCGACGGCCGGAAGATCATCTGGGGGGAGGCGACGGACTCGGCCAAGAAGATGCAGATCCTGCCGGCGCTGCTGGCCGCGCACGACGGGAACGAGTACGACATCACCGACCCGACCCTGGTGTCCGTCCGCTGAGCCGGCGCCGACGATAGGGAATTCTCAGCTGGATGGCTGATTCCCGGCGGACGCCAGCCTGGCCGCGCGAGCCCGGAGGTGCCGCTGCTCGGGGATGCTCAGCGTTCGCCTGGCGGCGAGTTGGTACTCGATTCGCTGCCGCGGCCAGGTCACCCGAGCGCTCCAGCAGATCCGCGCGAACGGCATGCACCCGGTGATGCCCGGTGAGACCGGCCTCGAGTTCGGCGGCGGCAAGTTCGGCAAGCCCGGCCTCCGGCCCGCTCACCATCGCCACCGCGACGATCCGGTTCAGGGTGACCATCGGGCCGGGGGAGATGCGCTCGAGCAGTTCGTACAGTCCGAGGATCTGCAGCCAATCGGTCTCGGCCGCCGCACCGGCCTCGTCGTGCACGGCGCCGATCGCGGCCTGCAACTGATACGGCCCGATCGGCGCCGTGGCCAGCGCGCCGGTGATCAGCGCGGTGCCCTCGGCGATCGCGGCCGCATCCCACCGGCTCCGGTCCTGCTCGGCGAGCGGCACCAGCGCCCCGTCCGGTCCGGTCCGCGCCGGCCGGCGGGCGTCGGTCAGCAGCATCAACGCCAGCAGCCCGGTCACCTCGCCGTTCTCCGGCAGTCGCCGGTGCAGTTGCCGGGTGAGCCGGATGGCCTCGCCGGTGAGTTCGACCCGGTTCAACGCGGCTCCGGAGGAGGCGGTGTAGCCCTCGTTGAAGATCAGGTAAAGCACCTGCAGGACGACCGCAAGGCGTTCTTCGAGTTCGCCGGCCGGTGGCATCCGGAACCTGCCGCCGGTCGCCCTGATGCGCTGCTTGGCCCGGCTGATCCGCTGCGCCACGGTCGCCTCCGGCACCAGAAAGGCGCGGGCGATCTCCGCGGTGGTCAACCCGCCGACCGCCCGCAGGGTCAGCGCGACCTGCGAGGTCGGGGTCAGTGCGGGGTGGCAGCACAGCAGCAGCAGGGTCAGCGTGTCGTCGATGGCCGAGCCCGGGTCGGGCTCCGGTGTCGGCGCGACGTTGGCCGCCAGCTCCTCCCGCCGCCGCCGGGCCGTGTCGCTGCGCCACAGCTCGATCCGCCGTCGGGAGGCGACGGTGACCAGCCAGCCCTTGGGATTGCCCGGGCATCCCCGCGGCCGGCCATTGCACGGCCGCGGCCAGCAAGGCCTCCTGCACCGCGTCCTCCGAGGTCTCGAAGTCCCCGGAGCCGCGGAGCAGTGCGGCGAGCACCCCGGGCGCGAGGTCACGCAGGATCTGCTCGATGTCGGTCACGGTGTTCGCCGCCTGAACCGTCCGGGAGACCCGTCACAGCTCCATGCCATGGCGGTCCATCACCGGTCGCACCTCGACCACGCCGCCCGGCGTCTCCGGGATCCGGCCCGCGATCTCCCGCGCCCGTTCGGCGCTGTCGCACTGCACCAGATAGAACCCGGCGATGTACTCCTTCACCTCCGCGAACGGCCCGTCCGTCGGCGATCCGCCGGCCGGCGGTGGCACCCACTGGGTCAGTGATGGATCACCCAACTGCTCACTGATGATCAACTCACCGGACGCGGCCAGTTCCTCGTTCAGCGCCGCGTACACCTGCAGGCCGGCGGCACGCTGATCGTCGGTGAAGCCCTCCCAGATCGCTCGCGACCGCGGGTTCAGGTAGATCAGGAGCAGGTACTTCATGGCCGCCTCCGCTGGTCGGAAACCGATTGTCGCGCACCGATGAGTTCTCCCGCCTGAGGACGGTCATCACTGGTGCGCAGAGTTTCCTTGTTGCCACTGTGTCGAGACCAACCGACGTGTTTCGACATTGCTGGGAGTGCCGCAGGTGGTGCCAGGAAGGCGGCCGTCGACCTGACCTCACGGAGAGCGGCCACACTGACAGTCACCACCGTCGCAGGCAGAAAGGTTCCAGCCATGTTGGGAAGCGCACGAGCGTTCAGCGGATTCTCGGTCGACGACATCGCCAAGGCACGACAGTTCTACGCCGAGACGCTCGGGGTGAATCTGACCGAAGCAGAACGGGATGCTCGAGCTGCACACGCCGGGCGATCGGGACACGCTCATCTATCCGAAGCAAGGGCACGTTCCCGCGACGTTCACCATTTTGAATTTCGTGGTCGATGACATCGACACCGCCGTCGATGACCTCACCGCTCGCGGTGTCGTGTTCGAGAAATACGACTTCGTTGATGAGAAGGGCATCAATCGCCGGGGTGGCCCGCCGATCGCCTGGTTCACCGATCCGGCGGGAAACATTCTTTCGGTGATTCAGCTGACCTGAGCGAAGCGGTCGTCGGGGCAGTCTCAGCCGAGGGTTACCGTCATGGGATGCCGCGTCGCTCCCACGGATCCGTGCGCCGGGACGCTCCCGGCGGCCGGCGCGGACCACGCAGGGCGGAACCTGCCGAGGTCGGGTCGCCGCTCGGCGGCCAGGAGACGCACAACACCCGGGACGGTGAGTTTCTGGTCAGAACCGTGCCGGGCGAGGGTGCGCGCAAGCCCTACCGATGCCCGGGTTGCCAGCAGGTGATCCCGGCCGGCACCCCGCACCTGGTGGTCTGGCCCGCCCCTGGCGGGTTTGCGGCGCCGTGGGGGGATCTGGCCGTTGACGGCCGGCGGCATTGGCACCGGTCCTGCTGGCATCGCTGGTCCACCCGCGCAGGGGCCCCGCGACCGTAGCGGACGGGCGCCTCATGGTCGGCGGGCAACACCGCGCCGCAGGGCGTCGAACAGCCGCTCGAGGCGCGCGCGGTGGTCGTCCAGCACCGCGCTCAGCGGCTCATCCGCGAGCCGGCGCCGCGCGGTTTCGACCAGGACGGTGCCGTAACCGGCGATGAAAAAGGCGGCCAGCAGGGTCCCGTCGCGGTCGTAGGACGGGTCGCGGTCGAGCTCGTCGGTGAGCGTCTGCTGAAGATCCGCGGCGATCTCCCGGGCCCGTGCGAGCAGCGCGGGCGACGCCGCGACGGTCCGGAAGAAGGGGATGGATCGGTCATTCAGACCGGAGAGCGGGTGACGGTCGTTTACCAGAAGCAGGGTCGTGTCAGTCAGGGACGTCAGCACGTCGACGCCCGGCGCGCGGTCCCGCACCGCCGAGCGCAGTAGCTCGACGGCGTCGACCGCGCGATCCAGGAAGAGGTCCTCCTTGCGCGGGAAGTGGTTGAAGACCGTCACGGTCGAGACCCCGGCCTCCCGTGCGACCTCGGCGACGGTGACCGTGTCGTACCCGCGCTCGAGGAACAGTCGAGCCGCGACCTGCAAGATCCGCTCGCGCGTCTGCGGCCCGCCTCGGGTTCCGGTTCGTGGCATTCGATCTCATTCCCTTGGGTCAGTAAACCCTAGTGCTTGTGTAACTAAACTTAGTCAGTTAATCTAGTCCCGTGCCCACCGATCAGTCCGTCGTCACCACAGGTCGCTCGCCCCGTTCCTTGCGGGAGGCGTGGCTGGCCTTGTCAGGGCTGTCCGCCGTGTTCCTCTTCGAGATGCTCGACAACTCGATTCTGAACGTCGCGTTGCCCACGATCGGACGCGAACTGCACGCCTCGACGACGGCGTTGCAGTGGGTGACGGGCGCCTACTCGGTGGTGTTCGGCGGGTTGATGCTGGCGTTCGGCGCGGTCGTCGTGGGACTCGCCGTCTACAGCCTGTTCGGCGGCCTCGGATACGTCTGGGTGGCGATCGCCCTCGTGCTCGTCTCCGCCGGCATGCGTGTCGTCGGCGTCGTCGCCGGGGTCAACGTGCTCCGTGGCCTGCCGGAGAACCGAACCTCGATCGGCGCGGCCCTGGTCGACACGGCCACCGAGGTCGCCTCCGGCGTCGGCATCGCCGTGACCGGCACCATCCTCGCCGCGCTGTTCACCGGCGACATCGCAGCCTCGAACTGGAGCGCAGGGCAAACCGCCGAGTTCGGTACGGCGGTGACGATCGCGGGCCTGGCCCTGACGGTCGGGTCCGCGGCTCTCGTCGGCTGGGGTTTCCTCCGAGCGCGCGGTCAGGTCCCGCAGAACGTCTGATACGCGCCGAAATCAATGGGCGCGGGCTCGGCGTAGCGCGCCAGGCCAGGACGCTCCTGGAAGGGCCGGGTCACCGCGTCCAGCAGCCGGTCAAGCGGAACGGGGTCGCCGTCGGTGGCCGCGGCAAGCGCCTCCTCGACCAGGTGATTGCGCGGAATGTAGACAGGGTTGACCCGGTCCATCGCGTCGGCGTCCGGACCCACCGCGCGCCACCGCTCGAGCCAGGCATCGAAGGATGCCAGGTCCAGGAACAGGCCGCGGGCCGGCTCGGCGTCGCCGCGGGCGGCCGCGCCGAGGCCGCGGAGCAGCGGGTGTAGTCGACGTGGTTCCGCTGCAGCAGGGCGAGCAGGTCGGCCATCAGCGCCGAGCTCACCTCGTCGTCCAGCCCGTCGGGCAGGCCGAGCTTGGCCCGCATGCCGGCCTGCCAGGCGGCGCTGTACTGCGGGCCGAACGCGCCGAGTGACTGCGACGGCCAGCGCGACCGCCTGGTCCTGGTCGTCGTGCAGCAGGGGGAGCAGCGCCTCGGCGAGCCGGGCCAGGTTCCACTCCGCGACGATCGGCTGGTTGCCGTAGGCGTACCGCCCGCCGGTGTCGATCGAGCTGTACACGGTGGCCGGATCGAAGGCGTCCATGAAGGCGCACGGCCCGTAGTCGATGGTCTCGCCGGAGATCGTCATGTTGTCGGTGTTCATCACCCCGTGGACGAATCCGACGAGCATCCACTGGGCCACCAGCCTGGCCTGGGCGTCGACCACCGCGTCGAAGAACGCGAGGTAGGGATGCTCGGCCGCGGCGGCGCCGGGATAGTGGCGGTCGATCGCGTGGTCGGCCAGCCGGTGCAGGAGATCGAGGTCGCCGGTGGCCCTGGCGTATTGGAAGCTCCCCACCCGCAGGTGGCTGCTCGCGACGCGGGCCAGCACGGCCCCGGGCAGCAGGGTCTCCCGGCGGATCTCCCGTCCCGTGGCGACGACGGCGAGGGAGCGGGTGGTGGGGATGCCGAGGGCGTGCATCGCCTCGCTGACCACGTATTCGCGCAGCATCGGACCAACCGCGGCCAGGCCGTCACCGCCGCGGGCGAACGGTGTCCGCCCGGATCCCTTCAGGTGCAGGTCGCGCAGGCGACCGTCGGCGTCGACGAGCTCACCGAGGAGAAGTGCCCGCCCATCGCCGAGACGCGGGGAATAGGAGCCGAACTGGTGCCCGGCGTAGGCCTGCGCGACCGGGGTCGCGCCGTCAGGGACCAGGTTGCCGACCAGCAGTCGCAGGCCATCGGGGCTGCGTAGCCACGCCGGGTCGAGGCCGAGTTCGGTGGCCAGCGGCTCGTTCAGCACCAGCAGCCGTGGTTCGCTGACGTCCGCGGCCTGCCAGGGCAGGGCCAGCTCCGGGAGCTCGCCGGCGAAGTGGCCTGCAAGGGTGACGGACGATCCGATGGCGATGCTCACCCGACCGACAATACGGTCCGGCCGCGCGCGGTAATGGTGCAATGAACAGATGGACGCCGCGAATCCTGAGCTGCGCACCGAGGACCGACTGCTGCCGGTCGCTGGCGGAGCTGATCGAGCACGAGCCGTTGTTCCACCGCAGGGAGCTCATCGCCAGCCGCGCGGACTTCGACGCCGAAACGGCCGAGGACTACTGGGAGGTCGGCGCGTCCGGCCGCCGGTACAGCCGCGAATTCGTGTGGGCCGTCTTGGCGGAGCGGTACTCCAGTCCCGCACCGGACGAGTTCGAGTCCGCGCGATGGACGCTGAGCGACATTCACCTCCGGGAGATCGCGGCGCGGACGTTCCTGCTGACCTACACCCTGGACCAGGCGGGCCGGATCAGCCGTCGTCTCACCGTCTGGCAACGTCGCCAGGACGACGGGTGGCGGGCCCTGTTCCATCAGGGGACCATCGCCCCGCCGGGCCCCGTCGCGGAACAGGGCACCGCGTGACGAGGTACGTGATCGGTCCGGACGTCGCCCTGCGGCTGGCCGTGAACGAGGCCGAGATACCCGACGAACATCGGCTGCTTGCCCCGACTCTTGTTCGCTCGCAGCTGCTTTCCCTGCTGTACCAGGCCGTGCGCCGCGGGGAGTTGAGCAAGAAGGACGCCGACCGGCACCTCAACCGTTTCCGGGGTCTACCGATTCGGCTGCTGGGCGATCGCGTGCTGCAGGGCGCGGCCTGGAAGGTCGCTGACCAACTCGGTTGGCCGGACACCTTCGACGCCGAGTACGTCGCGCTCACCCAGCTGCAGGCCGACGCGTTCATCACCCTTGACGATCGACTCGCCCACGCCGTCCGGGACCTGGTGGTGGTGGCACCCATCGCCGCGTTGTTCCGACCCTGAACGGGCGCCGATGGCGCGGTCAGCGCACGACGGCGTACACGAACCCGTCGTAGCCCTTCGACCCGACGGTCTGGATCGCGGTCGCGTCCACCCGCTCGTCCGCTTCGAGCGCGTCGAACATCCGTCGGGTGCCCAGCACGTCGGGTGAAGATTGGCCCGGATCGGCGACCCGGCCGTCCCGCACCACGTTGTCAACGATGATCACCGTGCCAGGATGCGCCAGCCGGATCGCCCAGTCGGCGTAATCGGCATTGCTCTGTTTGTCGGCATCGATGAACACCAGGTCGAACGGCCCGATCCCGTCAGCGCTGACGCCAGGTAGCAGGTCCAGCGCGCGCCCGACCCGAACCTCGACGACATCCGACAGCCCGGCGGCGTCGATCGAGGATCGGGCCACCTGCGCGTGCCGGGGTTCGAACTCGAGAGAGACCACCCGGCCGTCGGGCGCGACCGCCCGACCGAGGCAGATGGTGCTGTATCCACCCAGCGTGCCGATCTCCAGTACCGTCCTGGCCCCGATGCTGCGGGCGATCAGCTCCAGCAACCGACCCTGCAGCGGCGAGACGGCGATCGCCGGCAGCGCCGCGGCCTCGCTGGCCGCCAGGGTGGCATCGAGGGTCTTATCGGTGCCGAGCAGCTTCTCGCCGAGGTATTTGTCGACTCGTTCCCACGTGGCCTGGTCCGTCATCGGGCCAGACTACGACCGGCGCTCTGGGCAGTGGCAACCCCGTCGAGGACGTCGCGCAGCCGGCGTGCGAACGCCTCGGGTTGGCCGGCGTAGCCGAATTCGCCGCCCATGAATCCGCCGTGGTGGCTGGGGAACACGGCTGCCTGCTGGCCGAGCAATTCGGCGGTGGCGACCGCTGCGCGTCCGGTGAAGGTCCCCAGGGACTCCTCGCCGACGGCGATCACGACCCTGGTGGGCGCCGCGGCCAGCGCGTCGGGGTCGGGGTGATAGTCGCTGACCGCCCACGACCGATCGGACAGCAGCGGGTCGTCGCGGGAGCCGTCGTCCTCGGTCGGCATCCCGAACATGGCCGGGTCGGCGGCCGGCTGGGCGAAGTAGGCGTCGGTGTACTCGCCCTGCCATGACGTCATGGCGATGAAGGCCGCCATCCCGGCACCCCGCCCCTTCGCCTGGTACGCATCGCGCACGCCGGCGCGGGCTCGACCGGCGGCCTCGGCGTCGGGCACCACGTTGATCAGCGGCGGTTCGTGCGCGACCAGCGTGGTCACGTCACCGGGGTAGGCCGAAACCAGCGCCAGCGCCGTTACGGCGCCGCCACTGCTGGCGAACACCTCGACCGGGCCGACCCCGAGGGCCTCGATCACGGCATGCACGTCGTCGGCCTGGAAGGTCGGTGAGGTGTCGACCCGGCCGTCCTTGCGCGTGCTGCGACCCAGGCCGCGGGGGTCGTAGGTGACGACGGTCCGGTCGGGAAAGTATGACGCCAGCGTCCGGAAGCCGCTGGCGTCCATCGGCTGGCCGATCATGAACAGCGGCGGGCGGCCGTCGGCGGTGGGCAGCGGGCCGTCGACGTCGTAGGTGATATCAACGTCGGGGGTATCGAGCAGGAGCGTCGTTGTCATGTGACTAACGACCATCCTCGGGCGGAGAACTCATCGGTGCGGCGGGCTGCTGGATGTCGGGGTTCTGCATTGTCAGCACGCCTGCGGTGCCGGCCGACGGTCAGTGCCGGTCGCCGAGGCCGAGTCGTTGGCGCCAACCCGGCGATGCGATGCCGAGATCGTGCAGAAGTTCCCGCGGTTTCGGGTTGGTCCGTACGTCCCCGTTGGGCATCACCACGGTCGGCACCGTCTCGTTGCCGTCGTTCACCGAGCGGACGAACGCGGCTGCGTCGGGGTCGGCGTGGATGTCCCGACGGTCGTAGTCGACGCCGGCCCCGCGCAGTGCTCGCTCGAGGGCCCAGCAGTAGCTGCAGTGGTCCCGCCGGTACACCACCAGTCCATCGGTCATGGTCGGATGGTGGCACCGAACGCTGCGTGGTGCAGCAGGTTTTCGGGGTTCGATGCAGGACTTTGACTGTGGCGCGGTTGCTGCGGGCCGTTCGCCGGTCGGATGGGCCTCACGCGATCAGCACGCCGTCACTGCGCCGGCTGAGCCGACCCGAATCGAGCACCAGGTCGAGCGCGGCCTCGAGTCGGGTGATCTGCGCGGTGCTGCGCCTGGTGAAGCCGAAGACCTCAAGGGTTCCGGCCCAGAGTTGATCCGTCGTCATTCCGGCGGCGGCCGCGCAGAGCGCGACCATGGCGTTGCCGATCTCCCGGGGGCTGATCTGCTCCAGTGGTCGCTCGACACCGGCCGGAGTGCGCCGAAAACCGTGCCAGGTCAACGGATCCAGCGAGGCCGGCCAGGCGAAGTCCGGCGCGGACGGGTCGGCGATCAGGCCATCGGGTAGTTGGGCAAGGATTGCCGCGTGCCGGGCGGCCAGCACCCGGTGCAGGCCGAATCCCGCCGCCACCAGGCGGACCAACCGGTCGAGTTCAATGGGTCCCTCGGCCTCCACCGCGTCGACCAGGGCCGCGCTGACCCGGCGAGCAGCCCCGGCAGCGGGCAGCCCGTCGAGCACGTCCCGAGCCCCGAGGGTGCCGGGATGCCATGGAGTGAAGGGTGATTCGCCCGGAATTCCAGCGGTGGTCACCGCCGCGGCGCCACCGCTCTCGGTTTCTGTGCCGGTCGCTGGTGGTGCCGTCCCTGGTTCGGGATCGAGTTCCGCGGCCGCTGCCGGGCCTGGAACGGCCAGGTCCGCGTCCTGCGCTGCGTCCGGTGCCGCAGACGCCGCCTCGATCACGGCGGCCAACCGGTCCAGCACGGCGCCGGCGTCGGCGAGCCACTCCGGCAGCCAGACCCGCTCCACGGCCGGCCAGTGCATCAGCTTGGACAGCACCTCCACCGGTAGACCGTCGCGGTCGCCGACCGTCCGGCGGGCCGCCCAGCCCGGGCCGTCCAGCAAGACCGCCACCACCGGTTGGTCGGGGGATTCGGCGGGTCCGACCACCAGATCGATCGTGAAATCTGACAGCCCGACCTCCGCCTGCACGTGAAAACCCCGCTGCCGCAACGACTCCGCGATCTCCTGGCGATGCCGGTCGGTGGTTCGCAGCCGCTGTCCGGCCGGCAAGGGGCCCAGGGCCCGGGGACCCTGCTGGGCGAGGTCGAGGTACGCGCGCAGGTGCTTGACGCCCACCGACGAGGTCTCCTCGGCGCGCAGTTGAGCGGGTTCGAAGGAGCTGAAGACGATCACCTGACGACGCGCCCGGGTGATCGCCACGTTCAGCCGGCGCTCGCCGCCGGCCCGGTTCAGCGGCCCGAAGTTCAGCGGCAGCACCCCCCGGCTGTTGACGGAGAACGCGGTGGAAAACAGGATGACGTCCCGCTCGTCCCCCTGCACGTTCTCCAGGTTCTTCACGAACAATCCCTCGGGTGGGCCGGCGTGCCCGGTCGGTCCGGCCGCGGCGCTGTCCCCGGTGGCGTCCAGCGCCCCGATCAGCCGCTCGTCACCGCTGTCCCGCAGCAGCGATTCGATCAACGTGCGTTGCTGGACGTTGAAGGTGACGACACCGATCGACGGTGTTCCGGCCGGATCGGCGTCGAACCGGCGGATGATCTCGTCGACCACCGCGCGCGCCTCAAGAGGGTTGGTGCGCAACAACTTTCCCGCGCCGCTGCGGTGGAACTCGCCGTCGACGCGGACCAGGTTGATGCCGTGCCCGTGCACGCCCGGATCGGGCAGCCCGGACCGCGGCGCCGGGAATGACGACAGGCCGCCGCCGTAGTACTGCCGGTTGCTGAAGGCGATCAGGGATTCGTCCTGGCTCCGGTAGTGCCAGGACAGCCAGCGCTGCGGAACCCTGGCCTGCACGCATTCGGACAGGATGCTCTCCTCGTCCTCTGCGGGCAGTGCCTCGGCGACATCCTCTTCGGCCCAGGCGCTCTCGTCGTCATCGGAATCGCGGGTCATGCTGATCTCGGCGAACGACGTCGGCGGCATCTGCTTGCTGTCGCCGACCACGACGACGGACCGGCCGCGGCCCATGGCGCCGACCGCGTCCGCCACCCGAATCTGCGACGCCTCGTCGAACACCACCAGATCGAACAGGCCGGGTCGCGGTGGGAAGAACCTGGCCAACGAGTCCGGGCTGACCAGCATGCACGGCATGATCGCGGTGATCAGCTCGCCGTAGCGGGCGAGCAGCCCGCGAACCGGCAGTCCGCGCCGCTGCTTGGCAAGTTCGCGTTGCAGCTCACCGACCTGGCCCAACCCGGACGCGGCGTCGAATGTCCTGCGGTCCAGCACCTGTCGTGGAATCGCCGACGACAGCAGCTCGCGGATCCCGTTCGCGGATGCGGTGAACCGGGAGATCTGCCGGCCGTGCGCGACGGTGTCGAAGGTCGCCAACCCGGTGACGTCGCGCCGCTCCGCCGTCGACGCCGCCGCCACCCCGGCATCGAACGCGCGGACGGCGTCGTCCGCCGGGACGGCACCGGTCAGCAGTGCCCGGCGAGCATCGTCGGCGCCCGCCGCGCGGAACGGCTCGAGCTGATCGACCAGCGCCAACCACCGGCGCAACGACGCCAGGGTCGGGTCCGCAAGCGCCCTGGCCGTCGATGTGGCGCTCCACCGATGCAGCAGCCCCAGCTCCCCGGACCAGGTGCTGAGCGCGTTGGCCGGCACCGAACCCGCCGCCGCCAGTGCGGTCAGTGCGGCGTGGGCTCGCCGCACCGCCTGCTGGTCCCGGGTGGTGATCGGCTGTCCCGCGGCCACCCATTGCCGGAGCGCCTCCGCGAATCCGGACGGGTTCGCCCCGACGTCCACCGCGGTGCCGGCCCAGCGGAGCCACTCGATCTGGCGGTCGACTTCGTGGCGACCCGGATCGGTCAACGGGTTCCAGCCCGCGGGGACGGCAAGGCCCGGGATCGCGGCCGCCTGCGCGGTCAGGCTCCGCACGCCGGCCTGGACCTGCAACAGCGCCCCGACCAGCTCCGGAACCGCGGCCGGCTCGACGTCCGTACCCGGCCGCAACACACCGACAAGTTGGTCACGCACGGCCTTGAGCCGCTTCTTCCGACCGAACCAGCTGGACGCCGCGGCCGCCTGCGCCTGCGCATGCAGGTCGACCAGCGGGAGATCGACGGCGGCCGGGGTGGCCACCTCCAGCCCCGGATGCGCCGCGGTGGCGAACGCGGCGATCTGCGCGCTGAGCGCGTCGGTGGCGCGCCGCCAACGCTCCGTTCGGGTCTCGTCCAACACCGGGACGCCGACGCCGGATCGATCGGCAAGCGCCAGCAGCGCGGCCAGATCACCGGGACCACGCACAGTCCGCAGCGTGTCCACCAGCACCCCCGACGCGGGCAGCTCGCCGACCGCAGCGTCGAACTCGACGGCCGCGGCCCGGACGACCGCGACGTCCACCGCGGCGGAGTCGACGAACGCCCACGGATGGTCCGGCCGGGGCGCGGCCGGCGCGGCCACATCACCAACGGTGGACAGCGCCCTGCGCAACCCCGCCAAGGTCTCGGATCGTGAAACATCGAGCAGTGCAACAGGAATCGGCAGGGCGACGGCTTGGTCACCGATGGCCAGCAGGGCCGTTCGGGCCGAATAGAACGACAGCCCGGCGCCGTTCGGTTCGTGCAGTGCCTTCGCATACCGGGCGAGCCGACCTCGGGACGCGCGCAGATCCTCGCCCATTGCGGCGAGTCCCTGATCGTCCACGGCCACGTGGTGGTCAAGGGCGGCTCGAATCTGCGCGCGGACCACCGAGGGTTTGCTGGACTTGTCGTGCAGGTCCAGGCAGAACGGGCCGAGGCCGATCGCATCCAGCCGGCGGGTGACGACGTCCAGCGCGGCCCGCTTCTCCGCGACGAACAGCACCCGCCGGCCGTCCGCGATGGCCCGAGCCAGCAGGTTGGTGATGGTCTGCGACTTCCCGGTTCCTGGCGGGCCCTCGAGCACGAACGTCCGACCGGCGGTCGCCTCGCCGACCGCCGCGGTTTGCGAGGCATCCGCGGGAATCGGGCAGGCCGCCGCCAGTTCGTCGAGGTCCGCCCGCTCGGTGGCACTCACCGGGTCGACGAACGGGTCGAACGGTGAACGCACCAGATGGTCGACCAGCGGGTTGGCGATCAGGTCCGGCCAGTGGTCGGCGAGGTCCTTCCACAGCCGGTACTTGGCGAACTGCAGCACCGCGATCTCGGCGCTGGGCTCCAC
Source organism: uncultured Actinomycetota bacterium (assembly GCA_963695045.1). Taxonomy (GTDB): domain Bacteria; phylum Actinomycetota; class Actinomycetes; order Mycobacteriales; family Nakamurellaceae; genus Nakamurella. Next base: position 409,567 of record CAVOFW010000004.1, on the reverse strand, counting down.
CCGGAACGGCAGCCGCGCCTGCGCCAGCGCCACCCGCATCGCCTGCAACGCGCCGTCCAGGTCGATGCCGAACGCGTCCTCGGCGGGCTGGGCGAGGCCGGGTACGTGCAATCCGTGCACCTGGCGGAGCTTCTCCAGCAGGCAGAAGTTCGGCGTGCTGGCCCCGGACTCGTCGATTTCGACCCGGTACGCCTGCTGCCGTGCCCTGGTCGTCAGCCGGATCGGGACCAGCACCAGCGGCGACCGGAGTTCCCGGTCGTCGAGTTTCCACAGCAGGCTGCCGAGCGCGAGGTAGAGATTGTTCGCGCCGGTCTCCTCCACCACCGTCTTGGCCTTGTAGGCCATCGCGCGCAGCCGGGCGTCGTAGGTCGCGGCGCTGACGTCGGTGAACAGCGCGCCGCGGGAGCTGAACAGCTCGGCCAGTTGGTCGCCCGGCAGGTCCCGACCGAACTGGACGCCCCGTTCGGCCGCGATGGTCGAGATCTGGTCGCTGCCGAGGAGGGTGACCCCGGCGCTCTGGTGGACCCGATCCTCGACCGCCCCGAGCAGGCCGTCGGGCACGACCAGTCCGATGCTGCCCCGGCGGTGGAAGTTGATCAGCTTGTTGCGCAGGCTCAGGTCGAGCAGGGCGTTCTTCCACTGCTCGATCCGCGGCGGCGCGCCGGCCTGATCGCCGATCCGCTGGCCCGCGATCAGGCCGGCGGCCTGCCCTGGCCCGGTTCGTCGATCCGGCGGGACGTAATTGAAGACCTGAACGCTGCCGTCGTCGGCCCGTACCTGCGCGGGCAGCGGCACGATCCGGTCGAGGCGGCACTGCCGGACGTCCACCACGCCGTGCACCGCGCTGAGATCGCCGGTCAGGAATGTGGTGTAGGGCGGGCGGTGGCTCGCCTCGAACGGCCACGGCGGTTCGGCGACGGTGATCGTGGTCGTCTCCACCAGCCGGATCAGGTCCAGGTCGATCAGGTTGACGATGTCGCCGACCTCCGTCTGCGCGGGTCCGGCGAGCGCGTGTTCGTCCCGCCAGTAGCCGAGGAACGCGTGTCCGTGCACCACGAACAGCAACGGCCGCAGCCCCGCCTGCTCCAGGGCAGCGGCGAGCATCACCGTGGTGTCCAGGCAGGTGCCGAGCCTGCGACTGCAGCACCTCGCCCGGGGTGCGGACCTGCTGCCCGACGTCGGTCCAGCTGGCCGGCGCGGTGACGTAACGGATCTGCCTGGCCTGCGCGGCCTCGAAGATCGCCCGGACGACGTCGTCCACCCGGTGCGGTCCGGATTGATAGCCGGGCATCGACGGGCTGCCCGTTCGTCGCTGCAGGAGCTCGGCGGCGTCCGCGAGCAATCCGGTAATGGCCGGATGATTCGGCATGACGAAGGCGGCGAGCATCTCCAGGCCCAGCAGTTCGGGAGCGGCGAGCCATTGGTTCGCCGCGAGAATCCGCACCGGCTCGACCCGCTCGGCGACGACCTGCCCGCCGATCAGCAGGGTTGCCCGGACGCTACCCGGTCGTTGCTCCTCGATCCGGGCCATCGCTGTCGGGTCGAGCCAGACCTGCGGTTGGGTCAACACGGTTGACCCCGCCTCTGGCAGGTCGACCAGGGCGTCGGTTGCGCCGCCGATCGGTCCGGTGGCGTCCTCCACCTGCAGCCGCAGGGTGGCGGCGCCGACCGCCGCGCCTGGGTTCGCGATCTCGACCCGGTGCACGACCGCGATCCGGTTGTGCGCCAACGCGTAGCTGAGCACCGGAGTCACCGTGAGCTGCAGCGTCGGCGCCGGTCGGTGCGCGGTGAGCGTGGCGGTACCGAGATTGTCGACGGTCTGGGTGCGCAGACCCGTCACTCCAGTGGACGTGGCAACGTCGACCGCGGGTGGGTCTGGCTCGGACAACTCTGCTCTCCAATCCGGGTCCGCCGATCATCTGCGTCGCTCCCGTGCATTGTGTCGGACGCCTCCGACAGCCGGTTCCGGCCCCGCCGCCGGCCAGGAGGATGTGGACAACTCGTCGGCGAAAATCGGCGACTCGGGCACCTTCCTGGTGTGACCGGGAAGGGGCTGGGACGATGGTCGGCATGGTGGCAGAGGTTCAGCCGGGTCAATGGCCGCAGCAGGTCGACGAGTGGACCCTGGAGCTGCTCGATCAGCTTCCCGAGGACAATCTTCGCTACGAGCTCCTCGACGGGGCCCTGCTCGTGAGCCCCGCTCCCGCGATGCGGCATCAGGCCGCTGTCGGCGAGCTTCACCTGCTGTTGCGTGCTGCCTGCCCGGCAGATCACTACGTGTTCTTTGCCCCTACCGATTGGCGACCGGACGGTCGGACCTCGCTGGAGCCGGACCTGCTGGTGGTGCGCCGCGACCGGATCGGCGAGAAGAACATCGTCGAGGCGCTGACGCTCGTGGTGGAGGTCCTTTCTCCTAGCTCTGCTCGGATCGACCGGACGCTGAAGTTCTCCCGCTACGCCGAGGGCGGCATCGGCCAGTATTGGATCGTTGACCCCCGTGTCCCCTCGGTGGAGGTCTACGACCTGGTGGACGGTGCGTATCGGCTGACCGCGAGCGGTACCGCCGACGAGACCGTCACCGTGGCAACACCTTTCGCTGTCTCCGTCAGACCGTCCGACCTGGTGCCGTTCTGAGGTTCGGGCTCGGTCCGGATGTGGACAACTCCCGGCTCCGATCGGCGGATCGGGCACCATCCCCGGTGTGACTGGAGAGGGGCTGAGACGATGATCCACATGGTGGCGGAGGTGGATGCACACGGTTGGCCGGTGCTGGTCGACACGTGGACGCTCGAGCTGCTGAATCGCCTTCCAGATGACGGTCTGCGGCACGAATTGCTCGACGGGACCCTGCTGGTGAGGGTCAGGGCGACCAAACCGTCACCGTGTCAGCACCTTTCGAGGTCTCGGTCGTGCCGTCCGAACTCGTCCGGATCTGACGGCGGGTCGACTCAGGCCGCGAGGAACAGGGCCAGCACAGCGGTGTCGGCGTCGTCGTACGGGTTGATTCCGGCGCGGCTGATCATGCTGGTGATGTTGCCGCGGTGGTCCGCCTCCACCCACGCCGCCCGATGATCGAGGCCGAGATGCGGCAGTCCCGGTAGCAACACACAGCCGGATGCGACCTCGTCGTACTCGGGCAGGGTGGGGCGGATCTCGGTGGGCGGATGCAGGACGATCAGTCCCGGCGGCTGGTGCGCGGCGAATTGTCCTGGCATGACGGCGTTTTCGCCCACGACCGGTCCTTCGGCGATCACCAGGCCCACGGTGCCGGGGGCCGGATCGTCGGGCAGTTCCTCGCGGACCCGAAACACGGTGCTGGTGTGCAGCATGCCGGGGACGCTGGCGACGCGGACGGCGAGCAGCAGGAAGCGGGCCCACTCGACGGTGCTGGCGGGCCACCGGCCCGACACGAGGAACCCGCTCAGCAGACCTTCGGCGTGGAAGGGTGCCACTTCGACTGACAATTCGTCGGGCTCTCTCATGGTCAACCTCCATCGCGGGGCGGCCGGATCACTCATGGTGAATGACACTGGTGTTAGCACACAAGACCCCAAGAGTGCCAATTAGTTTCGTGATGACGGTGAGGTCACGCTGTTGTTACGGACCGGCTCCGCGACGCGGCGGCGTGGGCGATGACGGCGTAACACATCGGGCAGGCGGTGCTGCGTCTCACACTTTCCGGACGACGTGATCACCCGGTTTGGGGGACCGCACGGATCGCGCCGGCATGCGGCCGATTGCCCGGCCATGAACGTATCTGAATCCCGGCGAGCCCATCTATGCATGCAGACGATTGTGCGATCGGGCCGGCTTCGGCCACCCCGGAATGGAGTTGGGCATGACAGGACCGGAAAAGGTCAGGCACCCTCGTGAACCCCGGCGTCGGAAACTGCTCGCGTTGGCCTTCACCTCGCTGGTGGTACTCGGCCTGAGCCTGGTGATCGGTACGCCCAGTGCCGAGGCGACCTGCGATACCGAGTGCCCGGGCGGTACTTCTGATAGCAGCTACTACTACCCGACGGTCACCGTGACGAAGGAAATTCCAACGACCATCACGGAAACCACGACGGAGTATGTGCCGACCACCCTGACCGAAACGGAGACCACGACCGCGACGGAAACCACGACGGCGACGGAGACCACGACGGCGACCGAAACCACAACGGCGACGGAGTTCGTCCCCACCACGGTGACCGTTCCGACGACGGTGACTGTTCCGGCGACGGAGACCAGCACCGTGACGTCACTGATTCCCACGACCGAGACGGTCACCGTCGGTGGCGATCCGGGTGGAATCGCGACCTCGACCGAGAACGTGACCGATCGGGTCACCGAGACCGAGAACGTGTTTGCGACCCAGCAGACGACGGAACACGCCACCACCACCGTCAGCGTGACGAGGTGGAACGCCACCGTCGTCAATACCCAAACCGGTCAGACGCCGGCCGTGACGACGACCGCATCGCAGGTCAGTCCGGGTGGGGTGCTCACGCTGTCCGGTGACGGCTACACCCCCGGGGAGTCCATCCAGATTGTGTTGCACTCGGACCCGGTGCTGCTGGAGACGGTCAATGCCGACGCCAACGGCCAATTCCAAACCGCGGTCACGATTCCGATCGATACGGCGATCGGGCAGCACACGATCAACGTGGTGGGCGTTACCTGCGGCATTGAGACGGTCGTACCGTTGACCGTCGTCGCGGCGAGCGATCCCGGCACCTCGGGAAGTGACTCGGCCGATCCGGTCGACAAACTGTGGTCGGCTACCGGAACGCGGACATTGAGCTACACCGGAGTCAACACCGCAACGGCGGGGACTGTCGCGGCCCTGTTGATCGGCACGGGACTGGTGCTGGTCATCGCCACCCGCCGTCGCACGGCAACGGCCGGCGGCTTGTTCCGAGCCGGACGGCACCGCGGGTAGGCCAGCAGGACCCACTGCCAGGCACAGCTTTCGGGCTGTGCCTGGCACTTGGGCTTTGCGGAGCGGGCGTCGACGGCTCCCGCCCCCTGGCGGCGCGATCTATCTGGTCTGCTCCGGTCGACGCGGGAGTGCGGTCGGTGGGCGGATCAGTTTGATGGATCCCCTCAATTGCTGATGTTCTCGCAGCCAGGCAGTGAGCCGACGAATGCCAATTCCGGCTGGGAAAGCTTCCTGACGTCAGCCAGTGTTTCCTCGGGGTCAATCTGGGCTTCGATGTTTCCGACACTTTGGGCGATTGTCTCAGGAGTCGGTGGATCCAGCTGTTGCAACACGTTGGCGCCGTTTCGCATGATCACTGCCAACTCGCGCAGGCGGGTGATCACCGGACCGGGGTCCACCCTGCCGCCCGCGACCGGGCCCGGGGTGATCTGCTCGAGCCGAGTTGCCGTGGAGTCCGCGACCGCCGCTCGCTGAGCGTAGGAATCTACCCACTGGGTTTGCGCGGCATCCACACTCGGATATCGCTTGGTCTGGTGAGAGTTGCAGCAACTTCATCTGGTTGCCACCAGCGCAGAGCTGACGAAGCCAGGCCACCGTGTCCTGGTCGAGCGACGGTGGCGGCGGGACGGCCGGTGTGCTTGGTGTGGTTGGTGTCGTTGAGCTGTCGCCCGACTGGGTGCTGCTCAGCGTTGCGCTCGGGCCCATTGACCCGGTGCCCCTCGACCCGAGGTTCGGCGACGCGATGGCGGGGGACTGCACTGTCGCGGTCGTCGTTGGCCCAATCGGGGCCGTCGAGTCCGCACCTGCGGAGTCCGCACCTGCGGAGAAGCGACCGCCGACGACGAACCCGCCGACAATGATCACCACAGCACCGACGCCGGCGGCCGAAGCCCGCATCAACCGCCGACGGCGAGCCGGCCGGCGCAGGGCCGCAGCTCGGCACGTGATCGCCGCCGACAATGACTGTGTGTCCTGGGTTCTCGAGCCAGCCGGCCAGGGCAGCGCCCAACGCGACGTCGTGCTTGGGGTGCGTGTTGCGGGCCACCGGGCAGTGGAAGGCGCTGGTCAGCTTCTCGGTGACCAACGGGATTCGCGATGAGCCGCCAATCAGCACGATGCTCCGCAGGTCGGCGGCGTCCACGCCGGCGGAGCTCAATTCGAGCGCGGTCTTGCTGATCGTCTCCGTCAGCAACGGGTCGATCATTGCCTCGAATTCCGCCCTGGTCAGCCTGACGGAGGTGGTGGTTCCGGCGAGCTGACGCCGATGACGGTCGCGACGTCGGCGGACAGCGACTCCTTGGCCTCGACGCAATCCCGCTGGAACCGGAAGAATCCCGGATCGTCGAGATCCGCCGTCGCGAACAGCGCCGACAGGTCTCGGCTCACCTTCCCGGTGATCGCCTTGTCGAAGTCGATTCCGCCGAGCAGGGCGTCCCCGCTGGGATTGCCGAGGATCTCGAACCCCGTCGCGGTTTTGGCCAGCACGCAGACGTCGAACGTTCCGCCGCCGAGGTCGTACACGCAGATCCGGTCACCGACCTCGACGCGATGCTGGCTGGCGTAGTTCATCGCGGCGGCGACCGGTTCCGGGCACGTCGAGATGCTGTCCAGACCAGCGAGCCTGGCCGCCTCGTGCAGCTTGCCGACCTTGTAGTCCCGGGTCCAGGCCGCCGGGTGGGTCAGACTGACCCGGGCGGGGGCCTCGCCACGTCGCTCTGTGGTCTGTTCGACCACCCAGCGCAGCACCTGCGCCATCATCAGTTCGGGGGAATAAGGCTTGCCCGCAACCACGATCGGGATGTCGTCACCGACGCGGCGCTTGAACTCGCGCACCACCCGGGTGGGATCGGTCGTCGCCTCCCGTTCGGCCTGTTCGCCGACGAGCATCGATCCGTCGTCACGAACGAAGACCACCGATGGAATCTGCAGGGCACGATTCCCCAGGCCGACCATCGTCGGCACACCGTCATCGTCGATGGTTGCGGCCGCCGAAAATGTCGTGCCGAGATCGACACCCAACGTGTACGCCACCGCGCGCCTCCGATGCCTGTCGCCGGCCCTGCATCTGTTGGATGGCCGAACCGGCGCCCTGAGACACTTTTGGTGGACTTTTCTTCGCGCACGAGTTCGACGCCTGGCCTGGCCGGGTCGTGCGCGTAGCCTCACCGCCATGCCCATGATCAGCATTCGCGATACGGCCGCCGCTTCCGATGTCGGACAGCGACCCGCCTACCTGGCCGAGCCGGTACCGGTGAGCGATCGCCCGGGTCCATGGCCCGGCGTGATCGTGGTGCACGACGCCTTCGGGTTGGGTGACGACATTCGCGAGCAGGCGGATTGGCTGGCAGCGTCCGGATACATCGCGCTGGCTCCGGATCTGTTCAACGGGAAATCGATGGTGCGCTGCATCAAGAGCATCGCGACACAGCTGATGGCTCAGCAGGGCGACGTTTTCCGGCAGATCGAGGTCGCGCGGTCGCATCTCGCCGAGAGGCCGACCTGCACCGGGACTGTCGGCGTCATCGGTTATTGCCTCGGTGGCGCGTTCACCTTGCTGCTGGCCGCCCGACCCGGCTATTCCGCCGCCTCGGTGAACTACGGTCTGTTGCCGAAGAACCTTGATGAGGTGCTTGCGGGTTCGTGCCCGATGGTGGCCAGCTACGGCGCGAAGGACCGCGGCCTCAAAGGGGCCGCCGCCAAGGTTCGGCTGAGCCTGCAGGCCGCCGGGGTGACCGCCGATGTCAAGGAATACCCGAACGCGGGGCACGGCTTCATCAACCGGACGGCGGCGCTGTCGCCGCTGAACCTGCTCATGCGGGTGTCCGGACTAGGACACGACCACGAGTCGGCCGCCGACGCCAAGAGGCGAATCCTGGAATTCTTCGACCTGCATCTGCGGGCGTCGGAATCGCTGGCGGCCGCGAACGCTGAAGGCTCCGGCTAGCGTTCAGCCCGAGGCGCTGTCGAGGCGTTGCAGCAGGTCGTGCGCCGCCAGTTCCACATCCTTGTGTCGCCATTCCGATGCCCGGTAGACGCAGGCGATGAGGCCGCTTCGATGCACCCGGCGAAGATCGCCGTAGACGAACGCGTAGCGGGCCTTAGTTTCGTCGTTGGCGCCGTCGGTCAGCCCGAGATGCCAGGCCGCATACTCCTCCCAGGAATGGGACTTCAGGAAGTCGTTCTCGGCGTCGGCCTTGGGCTGGACCTCCCCCCAATCGCTGTCCAGGACGTATTGCCGGGCGTCGATCAGTTCACGGGCGCGCGCCACGGCCTGCGGGTTGACGGTGTATTTGGCCATCCGCGCACCTTAACCACCCGTCCAGGACGGCGCGTGCTACCCAGCGGCGTGCCGGGTCGGGTTGGTGGAGATCGGGTCCAGCGTCGCTGGTCAGATGTGTCGCAGCAGGTCCTGCAGCGGCCGGGGAACGTTCACCGGGTCCAGTGCGCGGACGAGCAGCGGCGCGTAATGGATCTTGCGGCCGCCGCGGGTGCCCATGAACCGCCGGAGCCGAGCGTGGTCGGATTTCCCGCGCTGCGCCGGCTGCTGTTGAAATGTTCGGAACGACGTGAGATCGCCCTCGTCATCGAGGATCTGCTCGACCGCGGCGACGCCAAGGGCCCGGATGAGTTCGGCCTCCAGGTCGGGCGCGCAGATGTAGAAGCCGTGCGATTCCAGGTCGTCGTTGGTCAGCGGGACGCCGATGCCGGCGCGTTGCAGGCCGCGGCGGAAGACGCCGGCCTCTGCCTCGTCGCACAGCCCGGCCAGCCGGTTGTCGGATCCGGCCGGACCGAACCTCGCCAGGAAGTGGCCGATGTTGGTCGCGCCGCCCATCGGGAGGACCCTGACTCCCTCGGCGGCGAGGTCGCGACCGCAGCGCTCGGCGAGTGCTTGCACGGCGTGCTCGTCGCTGACCCCTTCGACCAGCACGATGGTCCGGGCGTCGAGGATCGCTCGCTCGTCCGCCATCGTCATCCGGGGAGAGTACATCTGCGCCCGATTCCTCGGACCAGGCGCAGCCGGGGGAGTGCCAGCCGGCCGGCGAGCGCTCATGCGGTCCGGTCGCCCGTCCTGCGCCGGCAAGTGCCGCTCAGTCGCCCGCGACGACGATCTCCGCGGCGTGCCGGACGATCCACTGCATCAACGGGATCAGCAGCGCCGCGATCTCCCGCCCCCGATCGGTGAGGCTGTACTCGACGTGCGGCGGAATGGTTGGCTGCGCCTCGCGATGGACGAAGCCATCGGCCTCCAGGATCCGCAGGGTCTGTGCCAGCATCTTCTCGCTGATGCCTTCGACCCTGCGGCGAAGCTCGCCCCAGCGCAGCGTCTCCTCGGACAGCGCGACCAGCAGCAGGACGCCCCACCGGCTGGTCACATGGTCGAGGACGATCCGACTGGGGCAGGCGGCCGGCAGCACGCCGTTCTCCAGCTGCAACAGCTCGCTCAGCGAGGGGGTACTTACCGTCATGTAGGTACCTTACCTAGAAGTGGGTACCTCCGGAAGGGAAGTTCAAGAGTCCTCGCATGGTTGGACAGGCCGACAGGCGCAATCCCGCGCCACTCGCCCGAAAGGGCCACCCGTCGAAAGGAACCCCATGTCGATCGTCGTGACCGGAGCCACCGGCCAACTCGGCCGTCTGACCGTCGAATCCCTCCTGGCCCGGGGTGTACCCGCGGAGCAGATCGTGGCCGCGGGTCGCAACGCCGACCGCCTTGCCGAACTCGCCGACAAGGGCGTGCGCACCGCCCGCATCGACTTCACCGACCCGACAACACTGAAGGAGGCGTTCGCCGGGGCCGACGCGCTGCTGCTCGTGTCCGGCAGCGAGGTGGGTCAGCGCATCGATCAGCACCGGAACGCGGTGGACGCGGCGAAGGAGGCCGGCGTCGGGCGGATCGTCTACACCAGCGCGCCGAAGGCCACCACGAGCGCCCTGGTGCTCGCGCCGGAGCACAAGGCGACCGAGGAGATCATCGCCGCGTCCGGGCTGCCGTCGACGATCCTGCGCAACGGCTGGTATCACGAGAACCAGCTGCCCGCACTGGAACAGGCCCGCAGCACCGGCGAGATCGTCGCCAGCGCCGGTGCCGGCCGGACCGCGAGCGCGAGCCGGCGGGACTTCGCCGAGGCCGCGGCCGTCGTGCTGACCGAGGACGGGCACCTGGGCAAGGTGTACGAACTGTCCGGCGACAAGGCCTGGGACTACACCGAACTGGCCGCCACGTTCGCCGAGATCCTTGGCCGTCCGGTGATCTATCGATCGGTCACCCCGCAGGAGCACCTGCAGATCCTGCTCAGCGCGGGACTGGACGAAGGGACGGCCGGGTTCGTGGTCGCGCTCGACGGGAACACTCGCGACGGCCTGCTGGCGGCAACCACCGGCGAGCTGCGTGCGCTCATCGGGCGGCCGACCACACCACTGGCCGAAGGGCTCCGCGCTGCGCTCTGAGCCAGCCATCGGAGCGTTCGGCGAAGGGTCGAATCCTGAAGCAGGACAGTGATAGTGACTGATCCGAGCTGCCTGCGGATCGCAAGTTCAGGCAATCCGTTCGAACTCGTTGAGCTTCCAGGTGTGGTCGAACCACGGTTCGAGCGGGCCGTAGATTCTGAACAGCTGAAACCACGACTTGCCCGGGATGGTCTCGACCCAATTCGACTCCTTCCCTGCGGGGGCGGCGGGGCCGAAATAGAGGTCGTAGGAGCCGTCGTCGTTGGGTTGCAACGTGCCGGAGTTGCTGGCCAGCGCCGGCCAGATCGTCGACGGCACCTGCAGCAAAGACCGGGTCTGCGTGTCGTAGACGTCCACGGCCCAGAAGTTCTTCGCCGGCGGGTCCGCGTCGACATGCAGCCGGTAGGTGCGGCCGCCGTCGAGCAGCTCCCCGTTGCTGTCGTGCACCGTGTAGGCGTACGCCGACCCGGCACCGACCTGGGCGTGCGCCATCGCGGGGGTGACGACGGTGGCCAGGTAGTGGAACTGGGTGCGTGCGTCGAGCAACCGGGCGCCGTTCCGCAAGAACTCATAGCTGCCACCGACGAACCCGTTCTTCCATGACCCATAGAGCACTGCGTCCGGGTCTCTGGGGGTGTAAGCGACGGTGCGGGCCAGTCCGGCACCGATCTGCGCCGCCCGGGACAGGATGCCGCGCATCCGTTCGTCGGGCGTGAACGGCTGCCCGCTGACCAGGCCGATTGCGGCGAGCTGTCCGGCCCGCTCGGCATCCAATGCCTCTGGGGGCTCTTCACCGATGAGTTCGGCAAGCTCCTCGTAGAACGAGAAGTCGTTGCTGTGCACGGTGTTCATCACCTTCTCGGCGAGATTGATGAACTCGTTGTCCGGTGCGGCGGATGCCTCCGAGAGGGGGTAGATCCGGGTCTGTTTCATGGCGGGGACACCGCCCAGGGCGCGCAGCACCACCCAGTTCGTCAACGTTGGGCTCCGGTAGGTGAAGTAGCCGTCCGGCAGGTCGCCGTGGTATCCGGGCGGCACGAAGAGATACTTGCCGCCGGCACCCCGGTCGGGACCCGCGATCCCCATGTCCGCGACGTAGCGGAACCAGAAATCGTCGACGACGCACAACGACTGCGGCGGTGCTTCGATCACCGTCGGACCCCACGCCTTGAGATCAAGAAATGTTGTGCCGTAAGTGGTTTCGGTGTTCGGGGTGAGAAAGAGGCTCTGCGAGTTGGCCCTGGGATCAGTGATGCCGATGACCCGGGCCGAGGTGACGCCCGCCGACCGGAGCCCGCGTCGCATTGCCACCAGTGAAGCTCCCGGGACCGCACCCAGGAACACCTCGATGCCGCGCAGCAGATCCAACGCGTCATATGCCGTGGACACCGTGTCCGGCGTGGGGACGCCATCGAAGAAGTCCAGCCGGCCGAACGGCGAGTCCACGGTGTTCGGTGACGACAGCTGTGAGATGGCCTCCCGCAGCTGATCCGGTGACAACCCTGCTGCGCCGCCCGTGCCGATCGACATTGACGCTCCCATTCAGACCCGTTGTTGACAGTCACGTTTTGACACCGCACCCTATCCGTCGGATGAGACAACTCGCAGGGCTCGTCGGGCCAAGGAGAGAATGGGGTATGCCCGATGACGCCAGCAACCCGGACAAAGGGCGGCCAAGCATGAGGATTGTCGACGCCCACGCTCATTTGCTCAACACGACCGAGCTGAGCTACCGATGGATCCACCAGCGCAGTCCCGAACTCACGTTTCTCGCGCCGAATTACTACGACATCGCCCGCGACTTCACGCCGACCGAGTACCAGGAAGCGGTCGCCGGAACCGGCATCACCGGAGCGATCGCCTGCGAGTTCGGTGCAGTCGAGCCGTTGGCCGAGGCCGTTGGGTGCAGCGCTGCCATGACACCACCGGCACCCCCGACGCCTTCATCGCAGCAATCGATCTGTGTTCCTCGCGGGTTCCGGAGCTGCTGGCCCAGTACGCGGAGCTGGAGGTGGTCCGGGCCGTCCGGCAACCCCTGTACTGGTCGGAGAACCCACTCACCCGCCTGGGTGCCCGGTCGGACTACCTGACCGACCTGGACTGGCTACACGGATTCGAACACGTCGCCGACACCGGACTGGTCTGGGACCTGCTGCTCTACGCCGAGCAGCTACCTCAAGCCGTTGACCTGCTGAACGCATTCCCCGAAGTCCCGATCGTCCTGGAGGCGGCCGGCTGGCCATTGGACCGCAGCCCGGACGGCTTCAAACGCTGGCGCGACCAGCTCCTCATGGTCAGCGAACACCCCAATGTGGTGCTGGAACTCCAGGGGCTGGCCCTGATCTTCGGCCCGAACGCCGGGTCCATCAGCCCATGGCTGAGAACCGCTGTCGAAATTTTCGGTGCCGACCGGTGTATGTCCGCCAGCCACCTACCCGTTGACGGGCTGCTGTGGACTTGCGAGCAGCTCCTGACCACCACCCGCCACGCTCAGGCGTCGCACTTTGCTGGCAGTAGGACATATTTCAAACCGTGCGGTATTGGCGCCCGGACGAGGCCAAACGCGGTCGAGCAATTCGACTTGCAATCGGTACCGGGGCACGGGTTTATCGTCAAGGAATGACCGAGAAGATGCAGCTGATCGACCGCTCGTGGATGCCCGATGCCTGCACGTTGCCGACAGTCGAACAACCGTTGCGGGCCAAGGAGTTCGACGACCTGTTCCGGGATGCGGTGACCGCGGTGCACCGCATCGACGCGACGCGGGCGAGGCTGGTGCTGCGACCGGATCCAGCGTTGGCCGGGCGGGCGGCCGACCTGACGGTGCGGGAAACGCAGTGTTGTTCGTTCTTCGGGTTCACTGTGACGGCGACCGGTGGCGAGTTGACTCTGGACATCACAGCACCGACGGGGCAGGTCGCGGTACTTGACGCCTTGGTCGACCGGGCCAGGTCCCGGGCCGGGTTGGTGACGCGGTGAGCGAGGGCTCCGCGCCGGGCAGGTCGCGGCCGCGGCGGGGGTGAACCTGCAGACGCTGCGGTACTACGAACGCCGCGGGTTGCTGGAGGAGCCCGACCGCACCCTCGGTGGGTATCGGGTGTACTCGGAGGAGGCGGTGACCCTGCTGCGGGTGATCAAGACCGCGCAGCGGTTGGGGTCCACCCTGGCCCAGGCCGCCGACCTGCTGGAGACCGGAACTGCATTCGTTCTCTTCGCGGTGTCTCGGCTCGCTTTCCTGGCTACTGGGTGCCCATGCGCGCGGCGAGTTCCTGGACCCGACTGGTGATGTCGTCGCGGACGAGCCGCATGCGTTCGATGCCGTCGATGCCGCGTTCGGAGGGTTCGTCGGTGTCCCAGTACTCGACTGGGGTGCCGTCGATGGGTTGAACTTGGGCGTCGCGGCCGAGGACGATGACCTGGTCGGCGGCTCGCGATGAGGTCGTCGGTGAGTTGTTTCGGGGTTTGGTCGGTGATGTCGACGCCGACCTCGAGCAGAACTTCGGCGGACAGCGCGTTGATGGTGGTTCCGGGGTGGGTGCCGGCAGAGTCGATCGCGACGGTGCCGCTGGCGATTTTCCGCATGAGTCCGGCGGCCATTTGGGATTTGCCGCCGTTTTTCACGCAGACGAACAGCACCGACGGTTTCGCGGGTTCGGTCATGGCTGTCAGGCGCCCGCGGGCAGGAGCTCGCCGATCAGAGTTTCGACCCGGCCGCGGATGTCGTCCCGGACCCGGCGGACGGTGTCGATGCCCTTTCCTGCAGGGTCTTCGAGTTCCCAGTCCTCGTAACGCTTTCCGGGGAAGATCGGGCAGGCGTCGCCGCAACCCATGGTGATGACCACGTCGGAGGCCTGGACGGATTCGGTGGTCAGGATCTTCGGGGTCTGGGTGGAGATGTCGATGCCTTCTTCGGCCATCGCCTGGACGGCGACGGGGTTGACCTGGTCGCCGGGCATGGACCCGGCGGAGCGGACCTCGATCTTGCCGTGGGCGAGGGCGGTGAGGTAGCCGGCGGCCATCTGGGAGCGACCGGCGTTGTGGACGCAGACGAACAGCACGGCTGGTTTGTCGGTCATCGGGTCTCCTGGATCGCTGGGACGGTGGACTGGGCTGGTCGGCCGCGCTTTCGGGCGCCGGGTGCTGGCGGGATGAGTGCGACGACGAGGCCGAGACCGACGGCGGCGCCGATGATCTGGGCGCCGATATAGAGAGGGACGGAACCGGGGGCGATCCCGGCGAAGGTGTCGGTGAAGATCCGGCCGATGGTGACGGCGGGGTTCGCGAACGAGGTGGACGAGGTGAACCAGTAGGCGGCGCCGATGTAGGCGCCGACCGCGGCCGCGGACAGGGCATGCCGCCCGGTGTAGGGGGCGACGTGGGCACCGGCGATGCCGGTGCTGGGGCGGCGGCCCAGCAGCCAGTCCGCGGCGGTGACGACGGGGTTGAAATGCGCCCCGGAGACCGAGCAACCGCCGCGGCAGGGTGATCGGGGCGGCCTTGACTTCAGTCATATCTCAACCATACTTGACTCAACATTGGTGGAGGCAAATTGATGGTGTCGGTTGAGCGTCGAGCGGCTGTCCATGCGGCGTTGGGGGAACCGGTCCGGTTGGCGATCGTGGACCGGCTCGGCCCGGGCGACGCCTCGCCGGGTGAGCTGGCCGAGACCGTCGGGTTGGCCAGCAACCTGCTCGCGCACCACCTGAAGGTCCTGGAAGAGGCCGGGGTGATCCGCCGGGTCCGGTCCGAGGGAGACCGGCGACGCGTCCTACGTGCAGCTCTGCCTGGACGACCCGATCATCTGGGCAACCGCGCAGGCCGGGCTGACCGATCGACTGCCGGCCGGTGGGGTGCCGCGGGTGGTGTTCGTGTGCACCGCGAACTCGGCGCGATCGCAGTTGGCCGCCGCCCGGTGGAATGCGATCAGCCCGGTCCCGGCCGCCTCGGCCGGCACCCATCCGGCGGTGCGGGTGCACCCGCGGGCGGCCGCGACCGGCCGACGGCACGGGCTCAGGTTGGGTCGGGTGAAACCCGTTGCCATGGAACATGTTGTGCGGGACGGGGACCTGGTGGTCGCGGTCTGCGACAACGTCCACGAAGAACTGAACCCTGGCCAGGGTCGGTTGCACTGGTCGATCCCGGACCCGGTCCGGGTCGACACCGATGAGGCGTTCGAGTCCGCGTATGCCGACATCACCCGCCGGGTCGAGCGGCTCGCCACGGCTGTCACCGCACCGGCTCGCTACCGAACCGTCCTGAGACTTCCCGAGCGCAGTGATCCCGTTGGAGGGAATCGATGAGCACGACACCGACCACCCCCACCCGCAGCAGTCCGATCCCTGGCACCCCGACGTGGAACACGCTGAGCCTGGACGAATCCCTGGCATTGCGGACGGCCGCGACCCGGCTGGCCACCGAATTCGAGGGTGTCTTCGGCACCGAGACGATCGAGCGGTTCCTGCATTCCTCGTTCGACCAGTTCGCCCTCCGGGCCACCGTGGTGAAGTTCCTGCCGTTGATGGCCGAACGGTTCGCCCGGCAACGTCTGCGCGCATTGGCGAAGGTCGAAGGGCTGCACGATGACGGCAAACCGACCGTGTTGTTCCTGTGCGTGCATAACGCCGGCCGCTCGCAGATGGCGATGGGGTTCTTCACCGCACTGGCCGGTGACCGGGCCGTAGCCTGGTCCGGTGGTTCCGAACCGGGCATCGAGGTCAACCCCGCCGCGGTCGCCGCGATGGCCGAGCGGGGCATCGACATCTCCGGGGAGTTCCCCAAACCGTGGACCGACGAGACCGTCCGGGCCGCGGACGTCGTGATCACCATGGGCTGCGGCGATGCCTGCCCGGTGTTCCCCGGGAAACGGTACGAGGAATGGGTTCTCGACGACCCCGCCGGGTGGGACGTGCCCGGTGTCCGACCCGTCAGGGACGAGATCGAACGCCGGGTCCGGAACCTCCTGCAGGAACTCCAGCTGCCCGCCGCGACAGTCAGCGGGGCAATCCGGCGCTGAGATACCGGGTCACCGCGCGGTCCCGGGCGGCGCCGGCCCGGCAGGCCGTGTCGCAGACCGACACCGACCCGCACGAGTCACACACGCTCACCCGGGCCGGATCGGCGAAAAGCCCTTTGACCCGGTCGAGGATCCCGGTCAACGCGACAACCCAACGGTGACCGGTTTGACGGCGCGGACGATCGCCCCGTGCATCCCCGGGGCGGCCTCGTGGGTGAACACCACCTCCGGGTCGATGAACCCGGCCGCGGTCAGCCCGTCCAGGTACTCGCTGCGGGACAGGGCGCCGGCGATGCAGCCCGACGTAGGAGCCGCGTTCGGCGCGGTCCGCCGGGGACAGGTCGTCCTCGGCCACGACATCGGAGATCCCCAGCCGCCCACCGGGTGTCAGCACCCGGAACATCTCCGCGATCACCGCCGACTTGTCGGTGGACAGGTTGATCACGCAGTTGGAGATCACCACGTCGATCGAGGCGTCGGGCAGCGGGATGTCCTCGATCTGGCCCTTCACGAACTCCACATTGCTGGCGCCGGCCTTGACCGCGTTGGCCCGGGCCAGGGCCAGCATCTCGTCGGTCATGTCCAGGCCGTAGGCGAACCCGGTCGGCCCGACCCGGCGGGCGGACAGCAGCACGTCGATCCCGCCGCCGGAGCCCAGGTCCAGTACCCGTTCGCCCTCCCGGAGCTCGGCGACCGCGAGGGGGTTGCCGCAGCCCAGGGAGGCCAGCACCGCTTCCTCGGGCAGCCCGTCGGTCTCCCCCGGGGTGTAGAGGGCGGCGCCGAAGATGTCGCCCTCGTCGGTGTCGCTGATCGCCGACAGCGCATCAGACGGTCCGCAACAGCTGGTCTGCGGGCCGTCCGACGGCCCGCAACAACTCGCCGCCGACCCCGACGACCACCGACAGCGCCGCCGCCGCGTACCGGTCCCGCACGTGGTCCCGGATGTCCTGGTCCGAACTGGTCATCGCCAACCCCTTCACATAGACGAACATCAATGTCCCGTTCATCGTGAACCAGACATCGACGTCTGTCAATACGTCGGGCATACTGGGTGCATGACCCGTTCCGCGACCCTGCCGCTCGTCGACGTCGCCTGCTGCGTCCCGTTGGTGCGGGAGCCGCTCAGTGCTGCTGCGGCAACGGATCTCGCCCGGACGTTGAAGGCGATCGCGGACCCGGCCAGGCTGCGGTTGCTGTCGATGATCGCCGCCCACGAGGGCGGCGAGGCCTGCGTCTGCGACCTCACCGAACCCCTCGGCCTGTCCCAACCCACCGTGTCCCACCACCTGAAGGTCCTCGTCGACGCCGGCCTGCTGACCCGCGACAAGCGCGGTGTGTGGGCGTACTTCACCCTGGTGCCTCGTGCCATGGACGCGTTGGCGGATGTGTTGAGCAGCACCCAACGCGGGTAGTCCCGGATCAGCCCCTCGTCGGGTTCAGGGTGCCCATGACGTAGGTGACCGGACCTGCGACGGGCTCCGCGGCATCGTCCATAACGACGTCGCGATCATCGCCAGAAAGATCGACCGGTCGATATTTTCGGAGCTGTTCCCCCACGAGTGGGGTTCGTCATATGCCGATGAGGAAAAACACGCCCGCCACGATGAGGCCGGCTTCGACCAGGCCGACGAAAACGCGATCGTTGATATGGCCCAGGATCTTCTTCCCGGTCCATGTGCCGGCGAGGGTCGCAGGGGTTAGCGCCAGGCCGAGGAGCACGACGTTGCCGCTGAGCAGATCGGTTGCACCGTAGGCCGCGGTTTTCGTCAGATGCATTGCCAGGGCGCAGGCGGCTTCGGTGCCGATGTAGGCGGCGCGGCGAAGCCCGCGGGCGAGGAAGAAGGGGGCCGTGAGCGGGCCGACCGATCCCAGCAGGGCCGAGCCGAGACCGGACGCGGCACCGACCGCGATGAACACGTTGTCGGAGGGTGGTTTCGGCTGCGGCCGCAGGTGCCGCCAGATCACCACGCCGATCAGGAATACCCCAAGAACACGTTGCAGCCCACCTAATGGGGCGGTCGCCAGCAGCAGCGCCCCAGCGATGGCCAACGGAACGGCACCCAGGCAGAACCGCCGGATCAGTCGCCAGTCCAGGTCGGTGCGGTTGAACCAGACCCTGCCGGCGTTGCTGGCGATCTGAGTCAGGGTGAGAACCGGGACTGCGACCCGGAGCCCGAACAAAGCGGTGAATACCGGTAGCAGCAGTACCCCGCCACCGAACCCGGCGACCCCGGACAGTACCGCCAGGAGGTAGGCCGCCGAGCCGGCCAGCAGCAGCGTCTGCCAGGAAGTGGTCACCGGAGTGCGAACGTTATTGGAGATCCAGTGCCCTCAAGCCGCTCGTCTCTGGAGCCGCTTGCGACCAGATGCGCGCGGATCGGACTTTGCCCGGCGGCGCCGCTGGCTGCAGTTGGTGTTCATAGCTCAGCTGTGTCGCCAGACCTTGACGGCGGACAGCAACAGCAGCAGAACCAGTAGAGGGATCAGGAAGAGAGTGGGGACGACCCCGAGCAGCAGCCCGCCGAGCAGAGTGCCCGCGATGGATCCGATGGTCATGGCGACGACGAAGGGCTTGTTGTCGCGGAGGGCTTGGAAGCTGTTATCCCTGCTGTAGCGGGCGAACGCGACGACCATGGTCGGCAGCGACACGACGAGTGACAGGCTGCCGGCGATTTTGATGTCCACGCCGTAGAGCAGCACGATCGTCGGGATGAGCAGTTCGCCGCCGGCGACGCCCATCACGGCGGCGACAACCCCGATGCCGACACCGGCCGCGAACCCGATGATGGTCCGCGGGACGGGTGGCAGGTCCAGGGTGCCGACCTGGGCGAGGTGGGTGGTGGCGAGGGCTGCGGCGATGAACACCAGGAGTATCGCGATGACTCTGTAGAGGGTCGCCGACCGCATCTTGGTTGCCCAGCTCGCGCCGAGCCAGGCACCGATCAGGCTCCCCGCGAGGAGGTTGACCACGACGTACCAATACGGGGCGAGGTCGCTGTAGGGGACGGAGATCAGCCGGGCCGGTAGGGCGGTGAGAACCACGATCAGGCTCATGGCCTTGTTCAGGATCACGGCCTGCAGGGCGAGGAACCCGAAAACCCCAATCAGCAGCGGCAACCGGAACTCGGCGCCACCCAGACCGATCATCCCGCCCAGGATGCCGATGCCGGCGCCGGCCAGGAACGCCATCGGGGGTGACCTTCTGATCACGACGGCGGTGGTCGCCGGGCTGCTCTCCGGCGGTGAAGCGGTCATGTCTGTGACGGTACGGGGCGGGCCGAAGGGACGAGTCCGAGGCGGTCAAGCCCACGTGGCCACGTGGCCGCGTGGCCAACGGGTGCCCGGTTGAACCTCGGTCCCCTTCCGTCGAGATACACATCACGGCCCACCCGGCGAACTGACGCCGGGCCATTCGGGCCACTCCGGTCGATCGATGCAGGCCGGCCAGATCCAGCAGGCGTCGCACTTGCGGCAGCGCCAGGTGCGATGGCTGGAGCCCGTGCACTTGACGCAGGGATGATTCCCGATCAGGACGGTGTCGTCGCCCAGCGGGTGTCCGTCCGGGCACCGCGTCGGCATGGTCTCTGCCAGTCGGCTGTCCTTGATGCGGTAGTGCTGCTCGGACAGGCCAAAGTCCTCGGGGGTCAGCACTCATCTATTCGAACACACGTTCGCATGATGTGACCAGGCGTCGAACGCCGCGAGGACCCGCTCGTGAGGGCCTACACCGTTTGGACCAGCCCACCGTCGATGACGAAATCAGCGCCGGTGACGTTCCCGGCCCGCCCGCTGGCCAGCAGCAGCACCAGGTCGGCAACCTCATCAGGGGTGGTGAACCGCCGGGTCGCAGAGCCGGCGACGGCGCCGTCGGCGATGGCGGTCGGATCGGCCCCGGTGGCTGCGGCGAACGCCTCGGCGACGCCGCCGGCGCCCAGCCACAGCGGCGTGCTCACCGGCCCAGGACTAATCGTGTTCACCCGGATGCCCTGGGGTCCAAGCTCTTTCGAGAGGGCCTTGGAAAAGTTGGTCAGCGCGGCCTTGGCCGCCGTGTAGTCCATGATCGGGGCGTCGGGCAGGAATGCGTTGACCGAACTGATCGTCACGATGTTCCCGGACCCACGCTGGACGAGGTGGGGGACCGCGGCCCGGGTGGTGCGGACCGCGGCGAGCAGGTTGAGCGTCAGCGCGGCCAGCCAGTCGTCGTCGGTGATCGAGGTGAACCCGCCGAGGTGCGGCTTCACGTAGCCAACGTTGTTGACCAGGATGTCCAGACCGCCAAAGGTGGCCACCGCCTCATCGATCAACCGGGCGGGCCCGTCCGGTCCTGCCAGATCGACCGGAACGGCGTGTACGGAGCCGCTGAGACCGGTCAGCGCATCCGTGGTCCGGGCGCCGGCCACCACCCTGACCCCTTCTGCGGCCAGGGCTTTCACCACGGCCAGTCCGATGCCCTTCGATGCGCCGGTGACGACCGCGACCTTGCCGGTGAGGTTCAGTTCCATGCCGAGGATTATTCACACCTCGTGGGACGTCCGCGGGTCGGCCACCCGGTGGACGTACCGACATCCCTATTCGCCGCCGTTGCGCATGCTCTGCACCATCGTGGGCAACCACTCGACGCGGTCACGACCGAGATTCTTGGCGGCGTACAACGCCAGATCGGCCCGCTCGACGACGGATTCGGGCGATTCGCCGGCCGGCCACTCCGTCGCGCCGATCGAGACGGTCATCGGCGCGGGCGTGGCCCGCCGCAGTTCGTCGAGCAGTTCGTCGGCATCGGATGTTGAGTCGGCCAGCATGGTCAGGGCGAACTCTTCGCCCCCGTAGCGCGCCAGGAACGATCCCGTTCGGAGCGTCTCCCGCCAGGCCGTCGCGCACCGGCGGAGCATGTCGTCGCCGGATCGGTGACCATGCGCGTCGTTGAAGGCCTTGAAGTAGTCCAGATCCGCCATCGCCAGGACGCGGGTGGTGTGCGGCCCGTCGATCGGCGCCTTGGCTGTGCGGGCGACCTGGTACTCCCACGTCCGCCGGTTCGCCAGCCCGGTGAGGGCATCGGTCCTGGCCTGAACCGCCAGATAACGGGTCTGCGTCTGTAGTGCCTGCACCACCAGCCAGAGCCGAACGAGCACGATCGCCATGGCCGCGACGCTCATCCACGCCCATGCCGTGAACTTGCTCGTCCACTGCATGCTGATGGCCAGCACGCAGCAGGCTGGGGATCAGCAACGCGCCGATTGTCAGGGCGACAATTCGCAGTGTGCCGAGCCCTCCCGCATCCGGTGGTTGCTCGTTGGTAATCCGTGACGCGCGAGGATGCAGGGCGGCGGCCAGGGTCAACGTGAAGCCCGCCATCCACATCGCGTTCACCCATCCATCGAGTTGCAACGGGATGGTCCGCGCGGCGATGTTGTTGCCGATGTCCGCGGCGGCCGCGGCCAGCACGGCGGCGAGCAGCAGCAACAAGGCGCCGTCCCGGCCCGTGACCAGCACGACCCGCAGCATGACCGCGACGATGACGATGCCCGCGACGGTCGGAAATGGCCCCATGAAGACGGCCAGCGGACCGGCTTTCTCGCTGGGTACGAGATCCAGCACGAGTCCCCACACTGCCGCGTACGCCGTCAAGGCGAGCAGCGCGGCATCGAGCCAGGCGGCGCGGTCACCTTGCCCACGACGTTTGACCAGCAGGAACAGGGCGAGAATCTGCACCGGATGGGCCAGCAGGTGCTGGGTGTGCGCCCATCCGGGCACCGGGTCAGAACCTCTGGTCGCGTCCACGATTTCCACGACGACCACGGCAAGGCCGCTCAGGCACTGCGCGAGCCAGATGAGCGCCCAGACCGGACGAGCACGACCGGCGAACCGGTAGACCACCGCGCCCAGCGCCACCGTCACAGCGACCGCGGCGATCGCGTTGGCATAGTCGTACAGCGGCCTCGCCACCCACGGCTGCGCGAGGTCCAGGACGGTGACGACACCGCCGATGGCGACGCACACAATGACCATCCCCAGCAGCCAGGGTGGGCGGCGGCTCAGTACCCGGCCGGTCGCACCGGTGGGCCATGGCTCCGAACCCGCGATGTGCGGCCATCTCGCTTGCTGCTGTGGCTGCCCGTGCGGCGATCTGTCATTCATCCAGGTCAGCCCCTCCCAGTGACGTTCCGCGGCGAAACGACGTCACGTGGAGCGACAGTTAGTAGTCAACAACTACGCAGAGTATACAACTGCCGTCGAAACCGGTGCATGGCCCTCTTTGACCACCACGAAGTGATTCAAATGCTCTACAGCCAGGACGTGCCTGAGCGAGTATGACCAAACAGGTGCCGCAGTCAGGTCGAAGCGCCTCCAATGCCGCGATTGGGTTCCGGGCCAGGGCGAGACGGTCGGGCCGAAAATTGGTCTTACCCGCCCGGCCGAACCGTCACCAGCACGCCGTCATTCTCAATCCGGGCAATGACGCAGGGCAAGAGTTATCTGGTCCGACTCAGCCAAGAACCGTTTTCGCGCAATGTATCCGCGGTCCCGGTCACCGGACTCACGGAGGGTAATCAAAAAGTTCATTCTTTAAGGCTGGGTATTTCCGATAGATTGACAGGAGGCGAACCTCAGCATTGAGGGTTATTCACGGGCCGATCCAGCAAGCGCGGGCCGGAGGCTCGTTACTGAATAAGACACATTGTGCCTCCGGCCGGCTGGCGCAGGTTCATGTCCTTTCCGCGCACGAATAGTCTCGGCATTCGTTGTGTGTCGGAGGCAGGAGCAAGCGACCATGGCGCCCAGCGTCGGCACCACCCGGACCAGCATCAGCCGCAAGCGAACCAGGGTGGCTGCCTGCACGGCTGCGGTCGCAGCACTGACCGCTGGATTTCTGGTCAGTACGGCCGGCAGCGCGCAAGCGATCGCGACCGCCGTTCCGCTTGGCACCGCTGAAGCCTTCGCAGTGCTGGCCGGCTCCGGCATCACCAACACCGGGCCAACCACTATTGACGGAGACGTCGGAACCGCGCCAACTCCCGACATCACCGGAAAGCTGACGATCACGCTGAACCCGCCGAGCGCGTACCACCAGGCCGACGCCGTCGCGATCCAGGCCAAAACCGACCTGATCACCGGATACAACAATGCGGCAGGCCAGGCCCGGGACGTCGATTCCGGCACCGAGCTCGGCGGGCAGACGCTCGTCGCCGGGGTCTACGGCACCGATGCCTCTGATACGTCGCTCGCACTGACGGGGCCGCTCACCCTGGACGGCAAGGGACGCACAGACGGGGTCTGGGTGTTTCAAATCGGAAAGACCCTGGTGACGGCTTCTGCCAGCTCGGTCGTCACTCACCAACGGCGCGCAAGCCTGCAACATCTATTGGCAGGTCGGCAGCTCGGCAACCCTGGGCACCAGCACCGCTTTCGTCGGCACGATCATGGCCAACACCTCCATCACCGCCACTACCGGGGCGACAATCGAGGGACGACTCCTGGCCAGTAGTGGCGCCGTCACGCTGGACAGCAACACGATCACCAGGCCTGGATGTCTGACCACCACTCAGGACGCTGAGGTTTCCGATTCTGCGGCGTCGTCGGCCGCATCCTCCGCGTCGTCGGCTGCTTCGGCGCAGTCGGCTGTCGAGGCCGCGCAGTCGGCGGCCGAGGCCGCGCAGTCGGCCGCGGAATCCGCCGCCAGTGAGGCGGCCGCGGCCCAGGCCGCAGCGGAGGCGGCCGAGTCGGGCACGGCAGCTGACGCCGCCGCCGCGCAGGCCGCGGCCGACGCTGCCGCAGCTTCGGCGCAGGCCGCCGCGGATCTGCTGGTCACGACAGCGGCCGTACAGGTTCTGGTCGTACCGATCGGTGCGCCCGACACCGGTGACGGCAGCACGATGGCCCGGACCGGCGGCGACCCCCTCGCGGCGCTGCTCGCGCGCTCGGCCAAGGGGTGACGACGAGTAGGCGCTGTCAGACCAGGGATGTCCGATGTGATGGGCGCTGACGCACGGATCGGGCGCCCGCGGGCACGGTCAGCGGTGCTCGCTGTGTTGGTCATCCTCGGCATCGCAACCTCTGGGTGTGCGGGCCAATCGGCCGACGGCCCGAACTCGTCGACGATCAGCGGGTCACCTGATTCCCATCCGACGGAACCGTCGGCGGCCGTCATCGATCGAGCGACGGACGTCACCACGTCTGAGGCGCCGGCCGGCGTCGAGGCCTCAGACCCGGCCCTGACCGACCGGTCGATGGTGGCCACGGTGACACCGGCCGCGTCATTGCCGCCAGTGGATGCGGGTCGCTGCGCCGCCGGTTGGCGCCGCGCCGCCGGTTGGCACCGCGCCGCCGATGCCCGGGTCACCGCCGGTGCGCCTGCAGATTCCGGCGCTCGGTGTGGACACCGGACTGCTCGATCTGGGGCTCCGCGACGACGGAACGCTGGAAGTGCCGCCCGACGGAGCGTCGGTCGGCTGGTTCACCGGCGGCCCAAGCCCGGGTGCATTGGGCCCGGCGGTGATCGTCGGCCACGTCGACTGGGCCGGCGAGCTGGGGCTCTTCTATGACCTCAAGGACCTGACCGCGCACGACGAGATCACCGTCACCCGCGCCGACGGCACCGTCGCGGATTTTCAGGTGACCTCCAACCAGGAATTTCCGAAGGACGAATTCCCCAGCACAGCGGTCTACGGAAACATCGATCACGCGGGACTTCGGTTGATCACCTGCGGCGGCGAGTTCGACCGGCAGGCGCGTAGCTACACGGACAACATCATCGTCTTCGCCGATCTGGTCGACTCCAGGGCCGGTTAGCGACCGCGCTGAACAACCCGATTCCTCCGTCACCGGTTCGTTCAGCGCCGTCCACTGTGTTGAATGGCGGCCCCTCCTTCGTCGGGTCCGACTAGGCATTCAGCCGGTCGCCGGGAGCGTCCTACGCAGAAACTTTGTCAGGTCGGCAATCTCGGGCATCGACACGCTATGGCCCATGCCCGGATAGGTGTGCTCCTCCAGCTCGGTATGGGTCCGCAGGAAGGTCATCGCCCAGCGGTTCGCGATCGGCGGAATGAGCGGGTCGGCCGGGTCGTAGCCGACGAAGGCAGGCACACCCGTGCCGGTCGCGGCGCTCACCGCCAGAGCACTGTCCCCAGGGTGATCGTCGTCGAACATGAACCCACTGAGCCCGACCAGCGCGGTGACCAGCTCGGGATGCCGGCGGAGCACCGTGATCGCCGTGCACATGCCCTGCGAGAAGCCGAGAACCATGGCCCGTTGCGCGTACTGCCGGACGACGGCGGCCACCCGGTCGGCGGTCTCGCCGATGGCCTGGATGCTGGGTTGCACCGTGACGGCGCCGGGAAACCAGGAAAATCCGCGCTGCCGGCCGGGGGCGGGGAATGAGGCACGGACCGCAATGACCCTGGCGTTGACCCCCGGCAGGAACATCTGCAGGGCCGGCACCAGCGCGATCAAATGCTTCTCGTTCGACCCATAGCCGTGCAGCAGCACCAGGGTGGGCACCGCCGCGTCATCGGGCTGGGGTTTGCCGAGCCAGGCAGTCTCGTGGTGCGGCAGGGCACGGGTGTCGGGCATGCGCTCCACGATAGGTGTCGACGCCCGGTGACCCGTCGCGGCGGCGCTGTCAGCGGCGGCCACGCACCCCCAGATACCGGACGGCATTGCCCAACACGGTGGCTCGCTCGGTCGGGTCCGCGATCTGTTCGATGCCGAATCCGAGCATCACGGTATCCCGGGTAGTGACGGAGGCACCGACGGTGGGCGGGCCGATCTTGAAATCGCCGGTATTCGGCGGGCTCCCGACGGGTGCCCCCGGGATCGACCAGACGCCCGGCCCGTTTTCGAAGCCCTCCGACTCGATGACCTGGCCGCCGGTGATCAGCACAGCCTCATCGACGAACACCCCGATGCCACCGGTGCTCGGATCGGTGACGTAGCTGATCGACACCTCGACCGATCTGCCGGCGTAGGCCGACAGATCGAAGGAGACCTGCACCCAGCCCCCCGAATCGCCGGTCATCCGGTTCCAGGCACCCGTGCTGCCCGTCGCGCCACATGCAGCGCCCTGGTCCGGATCGCCAGGCGTCAAATAGTGGGCGAGGAAGGGGTGCTCATCGATCAGGAACCCCGCCTCACATTGGTCCGGAACGACGGTGTCGGTACGGCCGCCGGACTCCGGCAGCGTGGTCCAGTCGTCCTGGCCGACGGTGTGTGCCTCGACGATCACATTGTCGAAGCCCGGCTCGGTGTCGAAGGAAATCGCGAATCCCAGATGTGGCGAATCGGCCGCCGGCACGGCGGTCAGGTCGACGGTCCGCGCGAGGCGCATGTACGAGTCGTCGGCGTGCGGTGCCCCCGCGTAGGAATCCCCGACCAGGGGGTCCGTCGGCCCGGGCGTGGCGCCCGCGTACCGGCTCGATACCTGGCTGCGGAACTGCGGGAACTCGCCCGCGGGCAGCACGTCGCTGGTCGCGGTGAAGACGCCGGCCTCGTTCAGCGGGTTGCTGGCGGTGCCACCGAGGCCGAAAGTGGTTCCGGCGAAGGGGGTCGCGGTGCCGGTGACACCTGCCGGCTCGCTTCGGGTGCCGCGGCGGTAGACACCCAGGTAGTACTGGGTGAAATCGTCGGCCAGCAGCAGGCAATCGCTGAACGGGTCGTCGGTCACCACGCAGTCCTGCTCGGGCGCGCCGTTCAGCCCGTAGTAAATGCCACCCAGCGTGGTGCCGAGAACGCCGTAGTAGCCGGTCGTTTCGCCGGTATAGGCCAGCTTCCCGCCCTCGTTGAGATAGTCCCGCACGGCCATCGTGAGGAACTGCTGCCGCTCCGCGACGGCGGCGTCGCCGGTCGAGAACGCCTGTTCGGGATCGCCCGGGAAGAAATCGGTGATGACATCCTCTTCGTCCTGGGTCAGCCGGTTGTCGCCCAGATACCAGACCACGGCCTTGAAGTGGCTGAGCACGCCCAGATCATGCGGCACACCCTGTTTCGACACGTCCCAGACCGCCGCGGAAATTCCGGAAGCGGCAAGTGCGTCGACGTACTGCCCCGCATATTGCGGCGCCGTCACCGAACCCGGCTCGCCCGGGTTGAATCCCTCGTAGTCCTCGTTCGCCAGCACCAGGACGCTCCCGCCGTCCTGCTGTACCCGGTAGCTGAAATGCTCGCTCTCCACGCGTTGCCGGCCGCCGCGGTGGTCGGTGCCGCGCATCAGTTCCTCGCCGTCGTCGGAATGGCCGGCGTTCGATCGTTTGCTGCCGGTGAACCACACCTCGACGGTGTCCCCGGGCGTGGTGCCCCGGACGGTGCCCCGGAATTCTCCGTAATACACGTCGTGGTTCTCGCCGTAGCGCTCACCGCCCTGGAATTCGCGCACCGAGGCCCGCTCCGGCTTGCCGCCGTTGACCGCATACCACAGGTTCAGGTCCCGGATGTCCCGGCGAGCGGTCACCGCGACGGTTTGCGGGTCGCCGTAGGACACGTCGAAGCTGTCCACGGCGAAATCCGGGGCGGTGAGCTGCACGCCCGGGGGTGACACCGGATGTGCCGGGTCCTTGGCGGATTTGGCCACCGCCAGCGCGAACGGGATGTTCTTGGTGAACTCGGCCTGCACGAGCTCTTCGGAATCGGGGAAGTTGAAGACGCTGTCGCAGTCGGCCGCGTTGAACGCGTCGTCCGGGTCGGCGTCACTGGCGGTCTGACAGGTCGACATCTCCGGGGTGAAGGACAGCGTGTGGTAGGCGGTATGGGCGTGCTCGTCGGTGTCCCCGTTCGTGACGTACAGCTCGGCGGAGATGTCGGGGTCGTAGCCCGGAATCGCCGGGTGGGCGTCGTCGCCGGCCAGCGCCTGGTAGACCAGGTCGTCCGGGGTCGGGGTCGAGACCTGCCAGCCCACCCCGTACAACAGCAATTCCGCGGCGGAGTGGTAGTTGACCAGGAACGCGAATCCGATCCGGCGCAGCAGGCCGTCCATGGCCTTGGTTTCCGGCTCGGAGGCCGGTCCGGTCCCGCGGAAGGTGTCGTTCGCGATCGACGGCGACGACCCCTCGTTGTCGTAGCCCCACTTGGTCGGGAAATTCCGGTTCAGGTCGACACCGTCGTTCCCGGTGATCACACCGTCACCGTCGTTGTCGCGAAGGTTTTTGCGCCACAAGCGATTTCCGTCGGTGAAGGTAAAATCGTAGCCATCGGGATTGGCGACCGGGACGAACCACAGCTCGGTCTGGTCGACCAATCGATGAATCTGCGGATCGCTGGCGTAATTGTCCAGGAAGTAGTGCAGCAGCCGCCGGTTCATTTCCGGGGTGATCCATTCCCGGGCATGTTGAGCCGACGCGTAAAGGACCGCGGGCCGGGAACCGTCCCGCTGGTGCCGGGCGTTCTTGGTGACCTTGACCGCGACGATGTCCTGGCCCTGGACGGTCTTGCCGATGACGACGAGCTTGACCAGGTCCGGGTGGGCCGCGGCTGTTGCGACGTATTCGTCCCGGATCCCGCCCGGCTCGCTGTAGGACCGGAACACCGCGTTGCCGCTCGCCGATCGTTGCCCGGCGGTCGCCCGGCGGGTCTGTTTCTCGGCAAGCGGAATGCCGCCCGCGATCAGCGCGCCGGCGGCCGGCCCGCTGAGGATGATCTCGACCTGCACGGTTCCGCCGGCTCCGGGAGCGGTGATGACCTCCGAGCGATCGATGCCGCTGGCGAACAAGGTCTCCAGTTGCGCGGGCGTCAACGCGCCGACGTACACCGAGGGCCCGGCCGGGCCGCCGGTGGGTGCGGCGGGCGGCGCGGCTGCCGCAGGGGCAGCGAGCAGCCCGATGGCCAGCACGGCGACGGAGAACAGGAGAACCAGACGCTTCATTGCGACCATCCCGGGGTGTGGCTGGTGCCGAGGCGCGACCGGCGAAGATCGCACAGGAAACACTCAAGTCCTGCACAGCATGGCTGTCAACCGGCCGGAACGCCGCTCAGCCGAGAACTGGCCGGCGTACGATTTTTGATTCGCAGGCGGTCGATGCGCAATGGAGGGGCAATGTCCGATGCCGTGCCGATCGCCGCCCGGATGACCGCCGTGACGGCCGCGGTGGATCGGGTGTTCGACTACCTCGGCCTGATGGACGGGCCGCGCGGGCAGCCGGGCGCCTGCGACTTCGTCCTGGGCAACCCCCAGGAGATGCCGTTGCCGGGTTTCGTCAGTGCGCTACAACGCCAGATCGAGCCGCTGAACAAGGACTGGTTCGCCTACAAGCTCTCCGAGCCGCCGGCACAGGAAGTGGTCGCGACCGTGCTGCGAGAATGGCGCGGACTGCCGTTCGAGCCGGCCGACATCGCGCTGACCCCGGGTGCCTTCGGCGCCCTCGCGGTCGCGTTCCGTGCGTTGCTCGATCCGGGCGACGAGGTCATCTTCTCGCTCCCGCCCTGGTTCCTCTACGAGCCGATGCTGTTGGCCGCCGATGCCGTCCCGGTGAAGGTCCCGGTCCGCGATGACCACGACCTGGACCTGGCCGCGATCGAGTCCGTCATCGGGCCGCGGACTCGGGCGGTGATCGTGAATACCCCCAACAACCCGACCGGCCGCATCTACCCGCCGGGCACGCTCTCGGCACTTGCCGACCTGCTGACCGCGGCATCGCGGCGGTGGGGCCGGCCGATCTGGCTGATCTCCGACGAGCCTTACGCGCGGTTGGTTTTCAGCGATGCGCAATTCCACAGCCCGAGTGAGTTCTACCCGTACACGGTGATCTCCTACAGCTACGGGAAGGTGCTGCTCACGCCCGGGGAACGCATCGGCTGGCTGGCGATCTCGCCGTCCGTGCCCGGGCGGCAGGCGCTGCGCAAGGCCATCGAGGTGGCCCAGATCGCCGCCGGATGGTTGTTTCCGAATGCCGCTTTGCAATATGCGATCGCCGATCTGGAGCGGCTCTCGATCGATCTCGGCGAGCTGGAAGGCAAGCGGGACCGAATGGTTGACGAGCTCGGGGCGGCCGGTTACCAGCTGCGTTCGCCGGAGGGCACGTTCTACCTCTGGGTGCGTTCACCGGACCCGGACGACCAGGCGTTCTGTCGCCTGCTGGCAGAGCGTCAGGTGCTGGTGCTGCCAGGCTCGATCTTCGAGGTTCCCGGTTATTTCCGGGTGTCGTTAACCGCAAACAGCGAGATGATCGACCGCGCTTTACCTGTCTTTCGCGCGGCGTTCGACGAGGCCGGGCCGCCTACTCGTCGGTAACGACGGGAACGGCCATCGTGTCGTGGTCGACGGCCAACCGCGCTCCGGGTCCGTTGATCGACGCGACGACGGCCGGTCGCAGTCCGGCGGGCACCTGGGCGGTCCCGTCGACGTCGATCAGCAGGCCGAACTGACCCAACGCCCGAAGTTCGCGCAGCACCGCCGAACACAGGAGCGCGGCGCTCCGCTCCGCGGCGTCACCCGCACGCAGCGCGCTGGCGAGCCTGCCGTCGATTTCCCGGAGGTACCCCAGGTCCTGGCCTTCGGGCCGGCAGAGCAGCGCGAACAGCGGCAGCATGATGGCGCTGATCTGCGGCCGCGCGTTCTCCACCGCCGGCGATCGCGAAAGTGCATGCAGCAGCAACAAATTCACGATCGAGCGGCCGAGATGCACCTGCGCGACCGGATCGTCGGACTCGAACACGCTGCCGGTCGGTCCGGGGCGGACCTTCGTGGTGGTCAGCGACAGCATCCCGGTCTCGATCGCGAGGTCCCACGGCTGGCCGATGCCCCTGATGTCCCACATCGACGGCGGCTCCATTTCGCCCCGGGTGCGGAGGCCGAAATGTCGCATCCAGGCCGTCGTATCAGCCCGGCGCATGGCGCCGGTCTGGGTCACCGGCCTCCCGGGCTCGGCCCATTGCACCAGGGCGCGCATGCGTCTGATGAACTCCATGTTCCCCAGCGCCATGGCTTCTTCGTCGGCGGCCGGGACGGTGACCCGGATATCGGCTTTCCCGGGCGGGCGCAACGCGGCGAGTTCACCGGCGATCGCCCGCTCGAGCGCCGGCCATCGATCGGGCGATCCGTTCGAGGTCGCCGAAAAGCCTTCCGATGACGGGGAAGCGGGCACCCAGCCGTTGCCGGGGCCGATCAACCACTCATGGGGAACGTCGTCGAGGCATTCCAGGTAACTGTTCATCATTGACGAACCCGTCCGATCGACGCCGTCGAAATGCGTCCTGCCCGATTGTGGACTTATCAGTGTTCGACTCGACATCCGAGAGATTCTCGGTGCCGTCGAAGCGGCAGTGCCCCCGCCCTTCTCCGGCTCGGAGAAAGGCGGGGGCTGCGGTCACTGCGCGGCCAAAACTCCGGCCGAGATCATGGGGTCCGGCTCCCTGCCGGTACCGGGAACGGGAATCCGAGGACGACCAACCGGCCCCGCACCTGGTTCTGTGCCTGGCACTGGTGTGTGCAGGTTGTCGGGGGGTTCGCCACCTCGACGGAGTCTTCGCCGGTGACGTAACCCAATCGGCCTCCGCTGGCGACGGTAAACGTTGCCGTGCGCCCGGTCTGGGCAATCCGGGTGGCGACCTGGGTGCTGTCCCGCAGCACGAACTTCGGCGAGAGATCATTCGCGATGTTCGTCCTGGCGGTGACCTGCACGCAGAACTTGCTCGGTGGGCCGGTGACTACGCTGGTGCAGTCCGCGCCGAGGAACTGTCCGATCCTGGCCCGGAAGAACGGGTTGTCGAAATAGAACGGCGTCAGGCCTGCGACGGTCGGAGGTCGCCAGCGTGTGCACGATGGTCGTCAGGGCACCACTGCTGCGCTGCGGTTCCATCTGGAAGACGCCGCCCTGGGCGCAGTCCTTGGCCTGGATCTTCATCGAAACGCCGGTGCCGGTGCGGCCGATCTCCAGGCTTTCCCCGCCGAGAGTGACCGTGATCGCACTGTTCAGCACCATGTTCTGCGCAACTTTGCTGGCAAACACCGGGGTGAACCTGCCGCCGGTCATGTCCAGCGCGTTGGGTGCGCCGGTGAATGCCTGGTTCAGGACGGCGAAATCCGTGCTGCGGACATCGAACTGGGTGTAACGGCCGCGAATACCGAAGGTGTCACCGAGGGCCGCTGCGGTGAATGTTTTCGTGACCGTCGTCGCGGTGGCCTTGACGGCGGTGGTCCCGCCCGCTCCCACCACCGAGAAGCCGCCGCCCTCGCAACCCGCGGACGACGCCGCCTGCGCCGTACCGGCGAACGCGACCAGAACCATCGGAGCGACGACCGCGGCTGTCAGTCCAACCGTCATCCGCCTGCCCCAGCCGGCTAGGTGTGGTCTCCGTAATTTCATGCGCGCCTCCGTAGGGATGGCGTCGAGGCGGAAGTACCCCGGCGTAGTCGTCAGCTTCGGTGAGTAACCGTCTGAGAGCCATAGGACGATGGTCGTAGTACCCCGTGCGGCCATTCGAACCGCGCCCGATGAGTCTTCAGATCGATGCGGTTGCATGCACTACGACCCATGTCACCACCGGTGCGTGGTGGACCGTGCAGGACGGCGGTGGGCCGGTGGGGTGGGATTACCCCGTCGGCGCGAGGTACTAGTACCCGCGTACCGCCCATGCGGCCCAGCCGGGATTGAACCAAACGGGCGGCTGGTCCGTGGTTGATACGGCAGAACCCTTCGATCGAAGAGTCGGCCCGCACCGTGACCCGCATCGCGGTCCGCGGGGTTGGCGTGTGCCCGCGTGGCCCCGCCCGCCGACAGAAAGGGATCCGATGCGCCGACCAGCCGCCGTTGCCCACCGCGTCCTGGTCACGGAGCGCAGTCGTCGCTTCCCGTCGTGGCGGCCGCGGCCCGGTCGCCGGCGAGCTGCGGCACCGGTGCGGACGAGCCGGTGGGGTGGCTGAAAGAGCGCGTCGGGATGCACGTCATCGAGTTCTTGTCGAAGCCGCGTGGGCGACCAAGCCTGCGGCGGCGCGTGCTGAGCCGAACCGGGCCGAACGACCGGAGCGACGCACCCCGGTTCGGGGGACGCCGCTCCGATCGAGCCTGCGGTCGAGTCGGCCCGCTTGCTACCGGACCTGCGCTCCGCTCAGCGCGCTCCCGCCGATCGTCAGGGTGATCTGCGCAGTAGTGACGCCGCCGCCGCGGACGGAATAGACGTACGGGGTGTTGGCGAGCAGCCCGATATCGGTGAAGGTGTTGCCGGTGACCGTGGCGATCCTGTCGCCGGCCTCACCCCGGAGGATGTCGTAGCTGCCGCCTGCCGGGCCGTCCCAGCTCAGCGTGATGGTGCTGGCTGTTTGTCCGGTCTTGCGAAGGTTCGTCGGTGCGCCGCTGGCCGGTGGTGCTGTCACCGGTGCCGACGTGCTGCTGACCGGCGGTGGGGTGACCGCGGTCGTCGGTGAACTCCCCGGCACCACCGTGAGCTGCGGTGTGGTGCCGCCCGGCCCGCGGACCGAATACACGTACGGAGTGTTGGCGTTCAGTCCCGCGTCGGTGAAGGTGTTGCCCTGCACGCTGGCGATCTTGACGCCGTCCTCGCCGCGAAGGATGTCGTACGTGGTGTTTGCGGGACCTGTCCAGGTCAGGGTGACGCTGTTGCTGGTGGAGGTGGCCCGCAGGTTGGTCGGTGTGCCGGTGCCGGGGCCGGTTGGTGTGGTCGGCTGGGTGCTGCTGGTCGGCACCGTTGGGATGGTGGTGGTCGGACTGGTGGTCGGTTGACGGTGGGCTGGGTCGGCACCGTTGGGACGGTGGGCTGGGTTGGCACCGTCGGTTGGGTGGGAACGGTTGGCGCGGTGGTCACCGGCGGGTTCGTGCAGACCGCGACCGCCGCGGTGCTTGCCGCGCCGGATGCCGCAGTGCCACCGCTCGCCGGGAAATTGACCACGAAACTCGGCGCTGCCTCCGGGCCCGGGGTGACGGCGCCGGTGTTGTTGATGACGTGGTCGATCAGGCCGGCCAGCAGTTGCACGGTCAGCAGGTCGTGGAACTTCACCCCTGGGGTGACGGGCGCCTCGAAGGCGCGGGTGGCGTGGATCGACGGGTCGACGTTGGTGAAGATGTAGCTGCCGCCGCCCCACAGCTCGTGGGTCTTGACCGAATCGGCCACCTTGTAGCCGGCGTAGCCGAGCACGGTGCCCGTTCGCCAGGCGGTCTGGTTCGGCGGGTCGTACGGCAACTCGTTCTGGAAGAAGATCGTCTTGCCGTTCTCGCCGTCCCAGATCACGTTGTACTTCTTGTAGTGCTCGACGAAAAGACCGGTGGCGGTGACGTTGTCGCCGTGCACGACGAGGCCGGTGTCGGACGGGTTGACCGTCCAGCCGAAGCTGCCGTCGACGCCGTGGTCGGCGCGCCACGACCAGATGTCGTCGAGGATGACGTTGTCGCTGTTCACCACGAGCCCGAGCGTGGCCTTTCCGACGTGCGGTCCGCCGACCCGGATGAAGACGTCGCTCAGCGTGGTCGGGTCGGCCGCGTCGGTGCAGGTGTTGGTCTGCGGGCTGCCGGCGGTGCGCGGCTTGCCGATGGTCAGCAAGGCGGGCGAGTTGACCGTCCCGGCGTCGACCATGATGCCGGCCACGCACAACGCCCTTGACGTCACCGATGACGAGCGGGACCGCCCCGTTCACCGCGGTCAGGGTGGCGATGCCCATGCCCGAGCACGATCGTGTCGGAACGGTTGATCGTGATGCGACTGGCCGACGTTGTAGACGCCGGGCGTGAGGATCAGGTTCTTGCCGGCGGCAAGCTGGCTGTTGATGGTGGCGACCGAGTCGGCCGGCGTGGCCAGGAAGAAGCTGGACAGCGGCAACGACCTGCCGGGCGTCGGTGCCGCTCGCCCAGGTGGTGCCGGACGAATTGGTCGGCGGCGCTGGGCACGAAGCACGTTGTAGTTGCCCGACGCGTCGATGTAGAGGTAGGGCCTTTCCCGGCTCGCCGGATTGGTCGGCAGGGTGGTGTAGGTGCCGGGCACGACCTTGCCGTCGGGGTTGGTGTGTGGCAACGAGAAGTTGGTCGCGGGCGCGCCCTGCGCGCCGGCGAAGACCTGGTTCCAGACGCCGTTCGACCAGGTGCCGATGCTGCTGTTGCGCACCAGGTACTGCTGCTGCGATCCGTTGGTGACGGTGTCGGTCTTCGAGTCGGCGATGAAACCGCCGCTGGCCCACTGCGGGCCGTTGGTGCAGTAGTCCATCAACGTGAGATTGCCGTTGATGTTGACCCGGCGCATCGGCGAGGCCTGCGACGCGGCCCAGAACATGCCGGTCTTGCGGCAATCGGTGGTGCCGCCGCTGACGTTGACCGTCAGGTTCGACAGCGAACGCCAGAAACTGTTCAGCGCGAAGCACTTGTCGACGGTGATGCAGCGGTTGTAGACGTCGACGCTGCCGTTGATCGTCACGTCGGTCGGATTCTTCCCCAGACCGGCCACCTCGGTGTAGTAGCCGACCTGAAACTTCAGCGGGGCGGCCGCGGTGCCGTAGGTGCCGGGCTTGAACAGCAGCGAATACCGTGCGGTGCCCATCTCGTTGTCGATCTGCTTGGCGGAAATCGCGTCGACGGCCGCCTGGATCTGGCTCGTCGGCATGCTCGGATCGAAGATCGTGACGTTCGGCCCGAAGGCCGGCGCGGCAGCCAGGGCCGCGGTCGGCGCGGAGGAGTAGGCGACCCCGGCCGTGCCGAGCACGGAGAGCGCCGTCAGTACCGACACGGCGAAGATCAGCAATCGGCGAGCGGGACCTCGCAGCCGGACCTCGCGATTCACCCCAGTGATTTTTGGGCGCGCTGAAGAACGAAACGACGACATGCCGTGCGACCTGCCCTTCGGGATAACCGACGAGAAACGAAAAAACCCATCGCGGCGCCCGCGTTTTGGTCTGTCCAGCGCCAAAGGTGGGCCAAGATGGTTGGTGCGCCATGGGAGCGCTTCCATTCATTCGGACCATAGCTGACGCCGATGTGGGCGGCGACCCGAGACGTGAGACCAACGAGGCCATTTCGACCGCGGTTCGGCGAATTTCAGCCGAACGGATCGAGTCGAACAACGTTGGGTGATCGAACCTACCGGCCGATTCTCGTGTTTCTGCCGCCAGATTGGCGATCCCATCAAACTTTCGGCCCGAAAGTGACTACGTCTGGTAATCCAACGCCGAGATCTTTCTCGGCGCGGTTTCGGGTGCCAAACGCCGCGGGGTCCGCCGCGGATGGCTCCGCACCATCGGATGCGGGGCCGGCTCAGGGTTGGGTCAGCCCTCGGAGCCGGCCCGCACCGGCTGGCCGCCCCGGGCGACCGGACGGAAATGCGCCGCCCGACCGATGCTGCGGGCCGCCACCTGGACGGCCGGGGCCAGCCGAGACAGATCGCGGCGATGGCTGCTGGTGACCAGGCCGAGGGCCGCCCGCACCCGGCCGTCGGCGTCGCAGATGGGCGCCCCGATCGAGCTGGCACCCATCGTCATCTCCTCGGATGTGGTGGCGAACCCGCGGCGCCTGGTGTCCGCCAGTTGGCGCAGTAGGCGTCTGGGTTCGACGACGGTGTAGGCGGTCAGTCGGGTCAGGTTGCGCAGGCAGGCGCGTTGGACGTCGGGGTCGGCGTGCGCCAGCAGAACCTTGCCGACCCCGGTGGCGTGCAACGGCAGCCGGGCGCCCGGCCGGCTGACCACCGGGACGGACCCGCGACCGGAGATCCGGTCCACGTACAGCGCGGCCATCCCGTCCAGCACGGCGATGTGCACATTCTCCCCGGTGGTGGCCGACAGATCCTGCATGAACGGCAGCGCGGCCTCCCGCAGTTCCCGCGACACCGCGGCCAAGGAACCGAGATCCCAGATCCTGCGGCCGATCTCGTAGCAACCGTCAGCACCGCGGGACAGCCCCTGCCATGCGACCAGCTCCGCCACCAGGCGATGTGCGGTCGACAGCGGCAGGTTCGCCGCGACGGCGATCTCGGTGAGCGTGCGGCGTGAATGCGTTGCATCGAACGTGCCGAGCACCGACAGTGCCTTCGAGGTCACGCTGCGGACCGGCGCCGCGTTGCTTGTCGTCATCGCGAGCTGTCCACCTCCGGAATCGCGGCTTCCATTCACCGGAAGCCAATCGTTGACTGTACCGGCCGCAGGCGGGAATGTCAGTGCCAGCAGGCAAGCCGCCAAGGGCCTCGCCCGAGCCGGCACAACCCAACGAAGGGAAGCAGTTTCATGCGCACACAGGTAGGAATCATCGGCGCCGGCCCGGCCGGATTGATGCTGTCGCATCTGCTTCACCTGCGGGGCATCGACTCGGTCGTCATCGACCTGCGGTCGCGGGCGGACATCGAACAGACCATCAAGGCCGGAATCCTGGAGCAGAACACCGTCGACCTGATGACCCAGACAGGTGTCGGCGACCGGCTCAAGCGGGACGGGTTCGTGCATGACGGGATCAACCTGGCGTTCAACGGCGAGCTGCACCGAATCAACCTGCACGAGCTGTCCGGGGGACGCTCGGTCACCGTATACGCGCAGCACGAGGTGCTCAAGGATCTGATCGCCAAGCGACTTGCCGACGGTGGCGACGTCCGGTTCGAGGTCAGCGACACCAGCGTCGAGGGCATCGAAACCGACCGGCCAACGATCCGGTTCACCCACCAGGGGGTGCCGGTGCGACTCGATTGCGATTTCGTGATCGGCTGCGACGGGTCACGCACCTCCACCCGCAATCTGATCCCGAAGGACTCGGTGCGGACCGACTTCTTTCGGCAGTACCCCTTCGCCTGGTTCGGCATCCTGGCCGAAGCGCCGCCGTCGTCCGACGAGTTGATCTACGCCCATTCCGACCGCGGTTTTGCGCTGATCTCCACCCGATCGCCGACGGTGCAGCGGCTGTATTTCCAGTGCGATCCGCAAACGAACCCCGACGACTGGTCCGAGGACCGGATCTGGTCGGAGATCCAGGCCAGGGTCGGCGGCGCGGGTGCTGCGATCAACACCGGACCGATCTTCAAGAAGGACATCCTGCAGTTCCGCAGCTTCGTCTGCGAGCCCATGCAGTACGGGCGGCTGTTCCTGGCCGGTGACGCCGCGCACACGGTGCCGCCCACCGGAGCCAAGGGGCTGAACCTGGCCGTCGCAGACGTCTATGTCCTCGACCGGGCGCTCGGGTCCTACTTCGCCGGCCGCGGCACCGGG
The DNA here is from genome assembly GCA_963695045.1 of uncultured Actinomycetota bacterium. Lineage (GTDB taxonomy): Bacteria > Actinomycetota > Actinomycetes > Mycobacteriales > Nakamurellaceae > Nakamurella. The sequence continues at coordinate 371,080 of CAVOFW010000004.1, read as the reverse complement.
CTGCTGGATTCCTACACCAGCACGGCGCTGCGCAGAGTTTGGCGCGCACAACACTTCTCGTGGTGGATGACGTCGATGTTGCACCGCTTTTCCGACGCCACCGACTTCGACCTGCGCCGGCAGATCGCCGAACTCGAGATGGTCGTCAACTCGCCGTCGGCCGCCAAGACCCTCGCCGACAACTATGTCGGGATGCCGTTGGGCTGAACCCCGGACCGGGTCGGGGCCGCACGTCAGGTGCTAGCTGCCCTGCTTGAGTGCGCGCCAGCCGCCCGCGCGGTTGTTGGCCATGATGGCCCGAAACATGGCCAGCAGCGCGGGTGCATTGATCGTCTCGCCCTTGCGCACGGCCACGGTGCGCGCTGTCTTGTTGGTGTGCCCGCCGGTGATGATGCCCTCCGGATCGGGCACGATGGCGCCGTCGTAGAGGAAAATGTTGACGTGATCCTTGGCCGCGAGCAGTGCGCAGACGTTGCCCTGCAAGACGAAATAGGGCTGGGTGGTCCGTTTGATCGTCTCGGTCACGTCCCCGTCCGCCTCGTGGAGCAGCGCACGAACCTCCCGGCAGATGGCCTGCTGCCAGTCGGGTAACGCGTCGATCCAGGCATCAACGCGCGGGTCGGTCGGTTGGGTCATGCTGGCTGAGGCTACCGGCGATCGAAGAGGGTCGCCCCGGCCCGCGCGGCACCCGACCTGGACCACACCGCGCCGGTGATAGCTTTTTGACGCCGGAGCACGACGTCACGAAGGGATGTGCCAGTGTCGGATGCCGCCTCGCCCGAGGCTCCTGCCGACCCGGGTGACGAGGTCTCCGGCTACTTCCGGACCCGCCTGGCGCCCAACCCGCATCGCTCGGAGATCTGGCGGCACATCTGCGACTACCTGCGGCGCTGGATCCCGGCGGACTCTGCGGTCCTCGAGTTGGGTGCCGGGTGGTGCGACTTCGCCAACAACATCCGCGCGCGACGGGTCGTCGCGATGGACCTGGACGAGACGGTGCGCCGCGCCGCGGCGCCCCGGGTGCAGGCCGAGCTGGGTGACTGCACGGATCTCTCCCGGTTCGCCGAAGGTGAGTTCGACGTGGTCTTCGCCTCCAACCTGCTCGAGCACCTCGAGCGGCCGGCGGCGTCCGCGCTGCTGGCCGAATCCGCGAGGGTGCTCGGGCCCGGCGGTCGGCTGATCCTGCTGCAACCGAACTTCAGGTTGAACCCGGGCGCCTACTTCGACGACTACACCCACGTCGCGATCTACACCGACCGATCGCTGCCGGACTACCTGGTCTCGCAGGGGTGGCGGATCGTGCGGAAGTACCCGCGATTCCTGCCGATGACCATGAAGAGCAAGGGCTCGGCGCTGACGTTCCTGGTGCCCTGGTACCTCCGTTCGCCCGTCAAACCGCTGGCCGGCCAGATGCTGGTCATCGCCACGCCGGTCGCCGGGGCATCCCGGCACCCGGGGAGCGACCATGTGGAACGGTAAGACGATCTCGGTGGTGCTGCCGACCTATAACGAGAAGGACAGCATCGCCGACACCATCAGGGCGTTCGACAAGCTGGGCGTCGTCGACGACATCCTGGTGATCAACAACAACGCCGCCGAGGGGACGTCGGAGGAGGTCGCCACCACGTCCGCGCGGGAGATCGTCGAGACCCGCCAGGGTTACGGTGCGGCGATCCGGCGCGGGCTGGTCGAGGTCGACACCGACCTGATCTGCGTCTGCGAGCCGGACGGCACCTTCAACCCCCAGGACCTGACAAAACTGTTGCCGTTCACCACCGAATGCGACTTCGTGGTGGGCTCGCGGACGGTGTCCAACTTCATCTGGGACGGCGCCAACATGGGCTGGTTCCTGCAATGGGGCAATTGGGCGGTCGCGAAGGTGATCGAGCTGCTGTTCAACACCTCCTACCTCAGTGACGTCGGCTGCACCTTCCGGGTGGTGTCCAGCAAACGGGCCGCCGACATCTGCGCGAAGGCCAGCGTCGACGGGTCGGCCTTCGGGCTGGAAATGCTGATGTTGGCGGTGGCCGCCCGGGCGAAGATCGTCCAGGTTCCGGTCAACTACCACCCGCGGGTAGGGGTTTCCTCGGTCACCGGGGATCGCCGCAAGGCGATCCGGCTCGGCCTACAGATGCTGGCGATCGTGCTGAAGACTCGGGTGCGTCCGCAGCGTCACAAGGGATCGGGGTTGGTCGCGACCGGGAGGTAGAGGTCGAAGGTTCCGGTCGTGACGAGCTCATAGTGGTCACGAGGAAGTGGCAGCGATGGGTTGCCATTGGAATAGATATCGATCCCGTGCGAGTAGATGTAGGCCACGGCGGCCGGGTCGGCCGCATCGACCTGCGCTGCCTGATCGGTCAGCCGGATCGAGACATCCGGCCTGACGACCAGCGCCCCGTCGGCGAAGTAGCCGGCCAGGTAGGTGCCCCAGTAGTCGCCGGCCAGGTACTGGATGTGCCGGTTCTCGAGTTCGGTGACCGACGGCTCCACGCGTCCCGATCGGGGTCCTGCAGCTGCCAGCCGACCTGATGATGCAGAACCGGGACACACAGCGCGAGCGCCCAGATCGTCGGCACGGTGACCACCAACCAGGGCGAGTGACGGATCCGCTCCGGCAGGAACAGCGACCACGCGCCGAGCCCGATCAGCAACTGCGGCAGGAACGGCAGCGAGTACCGGGCATCCGCGACGAATCCCAGCTGGCTGAACATCGCCAGGACGGGAAACGCGAGCAGCCCGGCCACCGCGATCGGGACCGCCGGCAACCCCTTGCGGAACACCAGCACCACGAGGCCCGCGAGTGCGCCGACGATGAGGACGGCGGCCACCACGACCGCGAGATCGGACGGGCCCAGCCAGGTGCCGTCCGGGGCTCGGAGCCCGAACGCCCGCGGCAGCAATTCGGTCAGGAAGTTGTGCAGCCGCTCCGAATAGGTCGTCCGCACGGTCGCCAGCGCCGGTGTCGGCCAGCCGTGATCGGCCATGAACAGCAGCCAGGGCGAGAGCCGATCAGGCCGCCGGCCGCCAGCGGCAGCCACCACCGTCGCCACTCCCGCCATCGATAGAGGGTGGGCGTGATCAGGGCCAGCACTGCCACGCACACCGAAGATCGGATGGCTCCAGGTCGCGAACCCCGCCGCCATCCCGGCCAGCAGAGCGGTTCGCGCCAGTTTCTGCGTGCTGCGCATCGCATGACAGGCCAGCGCGACGGCGACCACCTGGGCGATGAAGCCGGTCGGGTAGCCCATGTACGCGCGGGACCACAGCAGCACCATCGCGCCGGACGTCGTCCATCCGATCAACGCCAGCACCGTCGCGGTCACCGGCCCGAACAGCGGACGGGCCAGCCTGAACAGGGCATACGCGGCCAACACCGGAGAGCAGCACCGCCATCAGCCGCAGCGGCGCCGAACCCGTCCAGAACGTCAGCAGCGGCGCCACCAGGTAGGACTCGGTGGTGGAGCCGTATTCGTTGCCGGCCACCACGGTCCGCAGGTGGCCACCGAGCACCTCGAGGCCCTGCAGCCCGGTGATGGCCTCGTCCGAGTTGAGCGCGAGCAACGATGTGCGCATCGCCCAGGCCCTGATCAGCAGGCCGACGATGACCGCGGGAAGTGCCGCGAGCAGCAGTACCCGGCCGGCGATCTCTGTTCGGCGGGTGGCGGTCAGCACGGCCGCCTCCGCGCCGCGCCTGTCGGAGGCGGAGCCGTCGGAATCTGACTGATCGTGGTCGGCGATCACCGGCATGCAGACGTCCTCTTCAGTGCGTTGGCGGTCGACTCAGGGTATCGCCCAGCGATCCGGTGATCCCTTGCTCAGCCGGCGTGCCAGTCCTCAGCCGCCGTGCCAGCGGTAGATCTGGCCGTCACGCAACTCGACGGAAGTCGGCGCTGGGGGCGCGGGACCGCTGTGCAGCAGGGCGATCACCTTGTTTCGACCGCGAACGACTGTTCCGTCGCTGCCGGTCCAGTGCAGGTATGGGTGCAGCATCGGCCGTAGGGCCGCCCAGTCGTGCGCGATCATCGCCGTGTGTGCCAGGCGGGCGACGTCCTGCATGTGCATCAGGATGCCCGGTCCGTCCGATCGAACATCTTGCCGGGTGTGCTCGTTGAACTCCTTGAGCGATGGTCGGCGCGGCTACGCGTTGCCTGCCGGCTTCTCCGCGGAGCCGGCGAGCATGGTGGGCAGCATCTGTTCCACGGTCATCCGTAGCTCGTCACGAGCCTCCGGGTGGCCGAACAGGTGCCGGATCAGGCCGTGCTGAAACAGCCCGTCGAAGATCGCATAGGCCGTCGGCGGCGTGACGACCGCCGGGGAGCCGACCAGCTCGGAATACTGGCTGACGATCCGCCAGATCATCCGCTCGAGGCTCGCGTCGATGGCGGCGACGTCCTCCCGGAACGATGCCTCGAACATGCTCTGCCCGCGCAGGTCGTACCAGAGCCGGTGCAGATGGGCGTCCTCGCTCATGGTCTGCGCGAGACCCGCGGCGAAGCCCAACCGAAGCTCGTCGGCCGTGGTGGCGCTGGCGGCGATCTGGTCGTACCGGGTGACACAGCGGGCCTTGTACTCACGGACGCAGTGCGTGATGAGGTCGACCTTGTCGCGGAAGTAGTAGTGCAGGACGCCGTGGGAGAACTCGGAATTCTGCGCGATTTCCCGCAGGCTGGTCCGGGCGTAGCCGAGTTCGGACAGCGTCAGCAATGCGGACTCGGCCAATTGGGCACGGCGATCCGCGAACTTGTCGACCTGGCGGCGCGATATCCGGTCGACGCTGCTTTCCGCCACCTGCGTCATGGGTCAGTCTCCGTCGATCGATCGGCCCCTACCGGGCTCCAGCGAGTCTACCGCCGATCGCCTGGGCACCTGAGAATTCGCTTTGACACTTGTCCAAAGTAAGCTTGACACCTGTCAAGACGCGACTACTGTGCTGTGGGTCACCCTCGCAAGGCCGCGTCGGGGAGCCTTGCGGGCGGCCGGGACGAGGTCTACGTCCACACGCAAAGGAGTTGCGGGATGGGTGTTTTCGATCTGACCGGGCGCAAGGCGCTGGTGACCGGAGGTGCCCGCGGCCTCGGTGCCGGGATGGCGCAAGCGCTGGCCCGGGCCGGGGCCGCGGTGATGATCGGCGACCTGCTGGAGGAGCAGGGGCGCCGGACCGCCGCGTCGATCGCGGCCGAGTCGGGCGCCCGGACCGGATTCGTGCCGCTGGACGTCGCCGATGACGACAGCTGGGCGAGCGCCGTCGCCGCCACGATCGCCGAATTCGGCGGGTTCGACCTGTTGGTGAACAACGCGGGCGTCGAAATCTCCTCGCTGATCGTCGATCTCGACCCCAAGGACGTCCGGTTGATGCTCGACGTCAATGTGCTGGGGACCTCGCTCGGGGTCAAGCACGCGTTCCGCGCCATGCGGCCGGACGGCCCCGCGGGTCAGGGCGGGGCAGTGGTCAACGTGTCATCCGTCGCCGCCACCATCGCGTTTCCTGGGATCGCCGGGTACTCGGCAACGAAATCGGCCGTCGACCGGCTGACCCGGGTTGCGGCGATGGAATCGGGCAAGCTCGGCTACGGGGTGCGAGTGAACTGCGTCTATCCCGGCCTGGTGGCGACCGAGATGGGGATGCGACTGGCCCAGGACATGGCGACGCTGGGTCTGTGGCCGACCCCGGAGGCTGCCGTCGGCGACGTCATCGGGTTGACCCCGCTCGGGCGGCTCGGCGAGGTCGCCGACATGGCCGATGCCGTGGTGTTCCTGGCGTCGGACGCCGCCCGCTTCGTCACCGGGGCCGGGTTGCCAGTCGACGGCGGCATGGGCATGTGACCGCCGAACATTTCCCTCGACGCAAGGGGTGAGCGGTGCGGCTGAGTGACTACCTGGACAAGGGCGCGTCGTTGGGGTCGTCGTCGCCCTGCCTGACCATGGGCGATCGCACGCTGTCGTACCGGGAGGTGCAACGGCTGGCGAGGTCGATCGCGCGGGCGTTGCGCCGGTCGGGGGTGCAGGCCGGCGGCAAGGTCGCGATCCTCTCCGCCAACGACCCGATCGCGTTCACCTGCGTCTTCGGCATCGCCCTGGCGGGCGCGGTGTGGTGCCCGATCAATCCGCGCAACGAGGCCGCGGAGAATCGCGACCTGCTCGACGCCTTCGACTGCACCTGCCTGATCTACCAGCAGGCGTTCGCGCCGCTGGTCGATCAGATCCTGCCCGCCCTGCCGAAGCTCCGCACCGTGGTCTGTCTGGACGGTTCGCGACCGGGGTCGCCGTCGCTGCGGGAGTGGATCGACGACGGCGCCGACGATGCCACGGACGGGACTGCGCGGCAGTCGGCTGCCGCGTCTGAGGGTTCGGGATCACCGGTGGCCGAGGCGTTCTCGGGTTCCGAGCCCACATCGGTAGGGTCATCGTCGCCGGTGGGATCGATCGCGGAATCGACCGGCGACCTGGCGATGATCGTCGGCACCGGCGGCACCACCGGCCGACCCAAGGGCGTGATGCTGACCGGCCGGAACCTGGAGACGATGACGGCCCTGACCCTGATGGGTTATCCGTTTCATGGCCGGCCGGTGTATCTCGCGCTCGCGCCGCTGACCCACGCCGCGGGAGTGCTGTGCTTTCCGGTGCTGGCCATGGGTGGCGAGATCGTGATCATGCCCAAGCCCGACCTCGGGGCGTTCCTGGCCCTGGTCGCCTCGCACCGGGTAACGCACACGTTCCTGCCGCCGACGCTGATCTACATGCTGCTCGACCATCCCGACCTGCGAGCAGACGAATCTGTCGTCGCTGCAATGCTTCTGGTACGGTGCGGCACCGATGTCGGCCGCTCGGCTGGCCGAGGCGATCACCAGGTTCGGCCCGGTCATGGCGCAGCTCTTCGGCCAGACCGAGGCGCCGATGATGATCTCCATGATGCCGCCGGAGGATCATCTGAACCCCGACGGCAGCATCGCCGTGCACCGGCTCGGATCCGCGGGGCGGCCGGCGCCGCTGGTCACGGTGGCGGTGATGGACGAATCCGGCGCTCTGCTGCCGGCCGGCGAGCGGGGCGAAATCGTCATCCGCAGTTCCCTGGTGATGGCCGGGTACTACAAGAATCCCGAAGCGACGCGGGCAGGTTTCCCGATTCGGCTGGCACCACACCGGCGACATCGGCTATCTGGACCAGGACAATTTCCTGTACATCGTCGACCGGCTCAAGGACATGATCATCACCGGCGGGTTCAACGTGTACTCGGCGGAAGTCGAGCAGGCCGTGCTGGAGCACCCGGATGTGCAGGACTGCGGGGTGATCGGTCTGCCGGACGACAAGTGGGGCGAGCGGGTGACCGCCATCGTCCAACTGCGTCCGGGGCACCAGGTCACGGCCGGGGAGCTGACCGCCTTCGTCAAGGAGTCGGCTGGGCAGCGTGAAGGCGCCCAAACAGGTGGAGATCTGGCCGGACCTGCCGCGGTCGAAGGTCGGCAAGGTACTCAAGGGCGAGATCAAGAGCCGGCTGACCCATCAGGTCGTGCGTTGACCGGCTGATCCGCCGAAACTGTTTCGTGGCCTCGTGATCGTCGGCTGCTGGCAGTCATGCGGGCTCGATACGGAGGGGCTCGGCGGGTACCGGATCAACGTTTCGTTCACCTTCGCCGTGGACAGCACGGGGCCCTTGGGTTCGGATACGACGTCGAGGCCGGCTGACCGGCCGGGTCACGACTGCCCGTGGTCCGCAGACTGATGAGCCCTTGGTCGGCGTGCAGTAGTGCGGTACCAGATCCGTGCACTGAGCGGGTGATCACGCCGGATCAGGTTCTCAGCCGGTCGTCGCGGGCGCCGGTTCGTCTGCGTACTCCCGGTAGTACAGCAGTTGCCCACCCTCGCCGGGCGCCGCGCCCTCGGATGGCAGGAACAGACCGGCGACGACCGCCGTCCGGCCCGACGGCGCGACGATCGTGGTGACGCTGGGATTCGCGAAGGCCGTACTGCCGCGATGGGTGGTAATCGGCAGGTGCGTGACGCTGCCGCGTTGCCAGTCCCGCAAGTAGATCCGCCAGCTCCCGAAGTCGTTCTTGCGGTACTGCACCTCGTGCACGCTGTAGCGGACCCCGTTGAAGACGACGGTGTCCCGGTCACCGATGTTGCCCCTGACGCGGATTCCCTGCGCGGCCGCGGCCGCGGTGATGGCGCGGTCCAGGTCCGGGTCCGCGGTCGCCGTCCAGGTGCTGAAATTGGTCAGCCGGCCGCTGGCCTGACGGTCGACGTCGCATCGGCGTTGATAGTGGAAATCCAGGTCGATCACCGAGCGCTCGATGTCCGGCTGCAGGGCGACCGCGCCGATGGTCGGCGTGCCCTCGTTGCAGTCGGACAAGGTCCGCTGGATCGTTACGTCGTGGGCGAAGGCTCCGGCGCACAGCGCCGATAGGTCCGGGTAGTGCCGAAATCGAAGGCGCCCACCGGAATCGACCTGGTTGTTGTACTCGGTCGCCGTCAGAAACCCACCGGTCGGGAGCGCCCGAATCGTTGGTTGGGTGGCGTGCGGATCGAGCGTGCGACGTGAACGTCCAGGTCAACAGGTCGCTGCTGGTGGCCAGCTTGACGTCATCACCGGTGTGATAGACGCCGAGGTACCCCTCCGTTGGATCGCCGATGACCTTCAGCGTGTCCATGGTGTTCCCGAGACTGTCCCGCAGGCCGTAACAATGACCGTCGGAGTCGGTCACGTTGGTCAGGATGTCCGCGATGCTGATATCCGTGACCACTGCGCTAGCCTCGCGGCCCGTTCGTCTGCTCCTGCACCTTCCACCCCGGATACGCATGCCTGATCCGCCGGGCGAAGAAGGCGCCGAGGCTGTCGGACGCCATCAATTCGGCATGGACACGGCGCGGCACGGCATACCGGTACACCCCACCCTCTCGGAACTCGATCTCCAGCTCGTTGGTCCTGGGATCGAAGCCGACCGATGCCAGACTGGACGACTGCACGTGGTGTCGATGCATTGTTCGCCTACCGCCGGACGGGGTCGTTGATCAGCGCCGGCGGACGGACGAGCACCGCCGCGGTGGCCGGGGCATCGACTCGGCGAAGGAAAACCGGACCGGTGTCGACGGTCGGATGGCGGGGGACCGCCGGCAGCAGGATGCGCTCGGTCCACCGGGTGATCCGGCCGCCCTCGAACGCCTCTGGCAGGGAGAGTTCGACCCGGAAGCAGTCCGGTTCGGCGTGATAGAGCAGGAACCAGGTCTGCAGGGCGCCCAGCCCGGCCGCCTGGCCCTGCTGGCTGACGTGCAGCAGCGATCCGAACTCGAAGGACAGTTGACCATTGGCATGAATGGCCTGCTCGGTCGCGTATCCCTTGGCATGGCGCGGGCCCGCCTCGTGACCGGCGAGTCCTGTCCCTTCGTCGCCGGTGGCGATGACAATCGCGAATTCGCCCGATGGATGGATCGTCCGGGCCAGGTTCCTGGGGTTGTCGAACGACCAGCCGACCGGAATGAGCTCCTCCCGCAGGAAGGCGGTGGTGCGGCCCCAGCGCAGCAGACCCTCCATGATCGGCGGGTCGAACGCCGTGCAGGTCGCGGTCTGCTGGTCACCGCGGCGCAGCGCCCGGGCGATGACCTCGACCGAAAGCCCCAGTTCGGCGAGCCTTTCCAGGCCGGATAGCACTGTCGTCAGCATGAATGATGTCCCTCACCCTCGTCGCGCCGGCTGGTCGGCTCTGCCCGACCGCGTCACTGCATGGTGATGATGGCACCAGGGTCCGACAGTCACCCCGGACGCGATGCCGGTGGGCTCCAACCGTGCACGTCCGCCAGCAGCACCTCGATCATCCGCTCCTCCATCACCGCCCTGCCCCGCCCTGCCATCACCGCCGCCAGGTCCGGGTCCCACGGCGACGGCGCGGGCGGTCCCCGCAGTGGTTCGGTCTCGGCCAGCGGCGCATCGATGGCCGTCAGGTAGTCCCGCACCGACATCCGCCATGGTCGTGCGCCGTACCGCGCGACCGCGGCGGCGGTGGTGCGCAACCCCGTCCAATCGAAATCGCCACGCCAGGCAATCGACCCCGTTGCCTGGGCCAGCAGCCGGTGACACGCACCCGATGGCACCCCTTCGGTGCAGATCAGTGGCGCGCACCCCGAATCCCAGTCCGCGACGGCCGCCCGCAGGACGGCGGGGTTCTCGCACACGAAGACCTCTGGCGCGGTCACCGTGACCGGCGCGATGGTCAGTTGGTGCAGGGTCAACCGGAACGGCACGGCGGCATCGGCGGCCGCCCGGAGCCAGCTCGCGACGGGATGCTCCTGTACCGGGCGCAGCCCGAGGACCAGCACCTGGCTGGCCAGATCGTCCATGATCACGCCGGCCGCTTCCCACTGCTGCCGGCGTTGCGCGGCGGTGCCGGGCGGTGCCACATCGGCACGTGCGGCCAGCGCACGCAGGACGAGACTGGCGACGGGGGTTCCGGACAGCGCCTTGGTGTTCCCGGTGGCCCGCTCGGCCAGCACCGGCAGCGAGATGTCCTGCGCCGGCAGTAGTGCCAACACCTCGCAGGCCCAGCCGAGCTGATCGGCGTCGCCCCGCCGGATGAGTCTGGTCACCGTGCCGTCCGCGGTCAGTTGCTCGAGCCAGGCCTCGAACCAGGGATCGTCGGCGTGTCCGCGGGCCCGGCGGCGGGCATCGGCCAGGGCGCCGACCCTGGCCCGTTCCTCCTTCGACCGTTCGGCCGGCCGGTTGCGGATCGGGCCGTGCAATTCGGCGAGCGCAGCGATCAACGGCATCCCGCATTCGGCGATGACGGCGTCGTTCAGCGCGGCGAGCGGGATCTTGACCGACTTGACTCCGGGCGGCCGGTGCAGACCGGTCAGCCCGATGATCAGCTTGCGTTCCTGCTCGCTCGGCAGGGTCAGCGTGATGACGCCGTCGAGTTCGCCACCGTTGCGTTCCAATCGCCGTCGGGCGAGGGCCAATATCCGGGTCCACGCCGGCGCCCGGAGCCGGGCGATCCCGTCATTGACGCTGCCCCGATCCTCGCTCACGGTGCCGTTTCCGGGCCCGCCGTCTCCGGGTCCGCCGTCTCCGTCTCCGGCTCCGACGCGGCCAGTTCCAGCCCGACCGCACCGCCCGGCCTGCGGCGAGTGCCGGGGGAGCCGAGGGCCGCGGCCAGATCGCCGGTACCGCCGCTGATCTGGGCGTCGGTCAGGATCTTCGCGCCGTCCCACACCAGCAACAGGGCACTGACGGTGTGCTCCACCGCCGAATGGGACAGATCGTGGTGCGCGCAGCCGGGCACGGTCGCGTAGGTGGCCCACAGGTCGTACCCGGTCATGAACAGGTCCAGATCGAATTGCGCGGTGAGGCCGAGCAATTCGCTGCGCCCGGAATCGTCAATGCCGGCGAATGCCTCGTCCAGGGCCAGCAGTCGCGGGCAATGCGCCGCCGCCGAGGACAACATCACATGCGCAGCGGCGAACAACGGCAGGTGCAGGGACACCGACTGCTCGCCACCGGAGAGCGTGCTGTGCCGGGCCTGGGTCAACCGGTCCTCGTGACCGTCCGGGGCGACCAGGGTCAGTACGAACGTTCGCCACTGCCGGTAGTCCAGGGCGTCGGCAAGGATTTCGGAGTACGGACGATCCGGCCGAGCGGCGCGCAGATCCTTGATCTGGGTGGCGAAGTGGGCGCGCATCCTGGCCAGCTCATCGGTGGACAGCCGGGCAGCCTCGCGGTCCAGCAACTGGCTCACCACGCGTTGCTCCGGGCTCGGTCCCTCGGCCAGCTCCCAGCCGATGCCAACGGTGGCGCCGGAGGACATCTTGCGGCTGCGCATCTCCCGATTCATCGCGGAGATCAGGTCGCGGGCATCGGTGGTCCGCTCATGGATCTGCTGGGCGAGTCGACCCAGTAGCGCATCCTCGAGGATGCGCTGCTCCGACTCGGTGAGCAGCAGCTCCTGGTCGCGTCGGGCGTCGGAGATCCGCCGGGCGAACTCGCCGATCGAGGAGAAGCCTTGTTCGTCGGCGACTTTCACCACGATGATCTCGTCGTCAACGTCCCAGTCCGGGCGATAGTCATGCCCGGCCGCGGATAGCTGGTTTTGTAGCTCCGCCAGCGAGGCCACCACCCGGGTCCGGCTGGACTTGAGCGAACTCTCGGTGGGCCGTAGCTCCGCCGTCGCCGTCATGATGGCCTTGTGCAACCCAAGGGCCGCCTCCGGGATGGCCGCGACGGGCGCATCCGGATCGTCGGTCAGCGCCTGGATTGCCGCCGCGGTGAGCTCGTCGGGTCCGGCCCACTGCTCGACGGCGGTCGGCCACGCCGGGGTGCCGGAAGGCAGCCGGAGAGCGTCCCGAACGTCGCTGCGAGCGAAGGGGCCCAACCGATGTGAGTCCTTCTGGGCCTCGCTCACGGCCCCGGTCAGCCCGGCCGTGGCGCCGTTCACCAACCCCTCCCACTTGCCGGCGTCTTCGAACGCGGCCTCCACGGCGCGCTGGGCGTGCCGTACGGCCCGTTCGGCGACCAGCAATTGGCTGCCGGCCTGTTCGATGTCCCGCTCGAGCTGCTGCACCTCGACCCCGACGGCGCCCCGCAGGGTGGCCAACTCCTCGGTGCGTTCCCGGTGGTCCGCGGCGGACATCTCGGCCTGCTCGGCGGCTGCCTGCTGCTGCTCCCGGGCCGATTCGACCTCGAACGCCGCGCGGGTCACCTGCTCGTCGCGCTCTCTCGCGGTGCGCCGCGCCGCATCCAGGGCGTTTGCCTCCCGGGTGAAACGCACGACGGCGGCAGCGATCTGGTCGACGGCTGCTGCGGTGTGCGGCATGGACCTGGTCGCCGCGGCGGTGGCCAGCAGGCGCTCGGTACCGCCGACCGCGGCCACTGCCCGGTCGAAATCGCTGCGCGCATTGTCGAGTTCGCCGTTGATCGCCCGCACGGCGGCGGCCGCCCGGTCGATGGTCCGGATCGCCTCCAGTAGCGGTGACGCCAACGGCAATGCTGTTCTGGCGGTGTCGATCTCGGCGAGTACCACGTCGAGAGCGTCGATCCCGGAACGGGTCTGGGTTGCGGCCCGCTCGGCCGCGTCGATCTGCGCATCCACTGCGGCGAGCCGCGCCGCCCGCCGCCGGGCCCTGGCGGTGGTGCCGATGTACTCCGCCGCCGGCTTGTGATGAGCGCCGAGCTGGATGCCCTGACGGAACCGGCCGGTTGTCCAGATGGTCGGCGCGGCAATCGGTATCGGCCTTCCGACTGTCGAGGCGCGGTCGCCGGTGGGAGCGGATCCGGTTGTCGACAACGCGACCGACGCCAGCAGCGCCGCGATCACCGACTCCGGCACGGCGGCGCCCGGCTCCGGCACCAGGACGTCGGCGAGGTGTCGGTCCCGGCGGTCGCAGTTCGGGCGGCAACGGCACCAGCAGCGCATCGGAATCGCCGAGGTCGTTGGTGTCCTCGCCACCGGCACCGGCACCACGGTCGGTGGTCGCCGGCACCCAGGCATCCAACATGTTCGCGGCCTGCAGGGCGGCCTCCACCGCGGCCGCCTCCGACTCCGGCAGGCCCGGTGCGAAGTCGACTACCGCCCAGAACGGCGCTCCGGCCCGATCGGCGCGCGACGCGGTGCGGGCCGCGAACGGTGGCGGGGCCTGGTCCCGCTGGTCGGCGATGGTGGCCCGCTCGGTTCGCCATCCGGAGATCTCTTCGAGCCGCCCGGCCAACTCGGTGCGGAGCCGGGCCCGCTCGTCCCGGGCGGCCTGTCGGTGCTCGCCGGTGACGGCGTCGAACGTCGCCGTCAGCCCCGGCGTGTCGGGGGTCGCCGAGCAGGTCGACCACCTCGTGCAATGTCGTCCGCAGCCGATCCGCGATGTGCGGATGTTCGGCCGTCTCCGGTCGATCGGTCTTTGTCGTGGCAAGCAGGGCAACGGTCTCGCGGTGCCGACCGAGCCATTCGTCGACCGCCGCGGTCAGCCGTTCGCGGGCAATGTCGACGGCCGCTTCGGCGTCGCGCAGATCATCCCGGGCCCGGCCGAGCCGCTCCTGCGCGCGGTCCAGGACCAGCTGCGCCTGGTCGCGCTGCCGGCCGGCCGCAGCGGTGGCGGCCAGGGCCGCCCGGATCGCGGCGACGTCATCGTCCCGGGCCGCGGTCCTGGCCGAGGCTCGTTCCGCCAGCCGGCCGTCGTTGTCGTTGTCGGCGGTGTCCCACCCGATCCCGGCGTCCTGCGCGGCCTCGATCAGGTTGCCCGCCACCCTGGCGGCCGCGGCCAGGGCGAGCCGGTGGCCGTCCTCGGCGGTGCGCAGCTCGGCCGACCGCCGGGCCAGTGCCTCCTCGGCGTGCACCGCGGATTGAACGTCACGGCGGGTGGCCCGCTCGAGCTGCCCGGTGATCTCGACGAGCCGGCCGAGTTGCTCCCGGTCGCGGTACGCGGGGGAGGCCTTCAGCGAGGTCAACCTGGCCGACAGCGCCTGCTGGTCCTGCAGCGCCTGCGCATGCTGCGCGCGGGCATTGTCCCTGGTCGCGACGGCACGTCGCGCGGCGGCCAGCGCCCCGGCCAGCGCTGCGCGGCGATCCTGCACCACGTCCAGCCGCACGGCCACCGCGTCGCAGGCCGCGCGGGCGTGGGTCCGCAGGTACGTGGTGTACCCGGCCAGGAAGGCGCCAGCGGCGGCGTCGGCCTGCACCAAGCCGGCGAGCGTTCGCTGCACGTTCTCCATGTCGCCGAAGGAATGCGCCGCCTCGTCGATCAGCGAATCGTCCAACGGTCGCAGCCCGTCCGCGAGCGCCCGGGAAAGCCCTTTCGGGTCAAGGTTTTTCGCCAGTTGGGGGCGGCGCAGGGTGAGCACCAGGGTGAGCAACTGTTCGAACCGGGCACCGCCGAGGCCGAACAGTCTTGCGTCGACCGCGGTCCGGTGCTCGACAGGCCGATCCTTGACGGCATCGTTGCCGATCTGCTCGGCCAGTTGGCGTTTGGTCAACGGCCGGTCGTCGGGTCCCAGCAGCGAGAAATCCCGGCCCACCTGACCATCGACGACGAAGTACCAGCGGGTCACCCGGTCGTTCTGCCGCTGGGCACGCAGCCCGGCGCCCGACCGTCACCACCTCCGGGCGCTCGTCGGGATCCGAGCCGGGGTCCCGGCGGAACTCCATCCAGACGTAGGCGTGTGCCGAATCCTGGCCGCGGTAGAGCAGGTTGGACTTCATCGTCCGTTCCTCGCCGGCGAACGGATTGAGCCGCCGGGGCTCGATCCGGCCATCCAGCACGAACGGGAACAGCACCTCCAGTGCCTTGGTCTTGCCCGATCCGTTCGGGCCGCGGAGCACCATCCGGCCGTCCGCGAAGACGAACTCCTCGTCCCGGTAGTCCCACAGGTTGATGACGCCGCAGCGGGTCGGCCGGAATCGGTCCTTCCGCGGCTGCGGACCCGCGGGCGTCCGCCGCCGTGTCCTGCCCGCCCGTCATGCTGCAGACGGTAGTGCCATTCGCGGGGTCACAGGTCGAACAGGCCGGCGGCGGTCGGCCGTTCCCGGATGGACACCACCGCGTTCCGGTACCTGGCGAGCAGCGGCAGGGCGAGCAACCCGCCGGGGACCGGGACCACCATGCCCAGGTCGGCGAGCACCTGCACGGCGCGCCGCCAGCAGGCGGTCGGGGTCGGCGACCCACACCGCGCCGAACGTCGCGCCGTAGCTGTCCAGCAGTTCGGTGACCGTCCCGCGCAGCCAGCCTTCCTCGAGGAGCGGGTAGCGGCACGGGTTCGGCGTCGGTGTCCTGCTCGTCTTCCGCCAGGTCGTTGACGGCGCCAGGATCCGCCGCGCCGGTGTCCATCTCGACCATCAGGTCGGTGCGTGGCATGGACCGGTCGAGCGCGACGACGAGCCGGCGTGGAGCCCGGGTCCGGCGCGGCCGAGCCGCGACAACGGCATCGCGTCCGGGTCGAGCACCCGGTCGGCGATGCGGTTGGCCAGCAACAGCGCAACCTGCGCCACGGTGCCGCCGCCGGGGAATCTGCGATCGGAGAACATTCCCGAGACATCAAGCAGGGCAACGCCTTCGGCTCGCCGCTCGATCGCCATCCCGGTGAGCTCGGCGACGTCGAGGTCGACCCCCGCCGACGAACGGAGCATGGTGCGGTCGCCGGGCGGCAGCGCCGCGTAGTAGACGACGGGTTGTTCGACCAACGCCCGCCGAACCCGCTGGGCCGCTTCCCGACGCTGGGTGTCCCGGCTGACGCCCTGCGGTCGGTCCAGCAACGCGGCGACGCTGGAGATGTGTTGCAGCACCCGGCTCGGCCGGTAGAGCGCGCGGAGCACGTCACGGTTGATGTCGTACAGAGCCTCGCCGGCGGACGGGTCGTCCACCCACCGCCGCGCGTTGCCGTCGGCGAGTCGCACCGCACCGCGAGCCTCCAACCAGGCCGCGGCATCAACGAACGCGCCGCGGTCAACGGCCTTCTCCGGGTTCAGTTCCAGGCCGTCGATCCGCTCGGCCTCGGCCGCGACCCGTTCGGCGAGCTCGGACAGCGAGATCTGGCTGCCGGCCCGACCCAGCACGGCCAAGGACAGAGCCAGGTAGGCGTACCGCCGCCGGTCGAACGGCCGGTCGGCCGAGACACCGGCCATCCCGGGCTGGCTGGCGTCGAGAGTGTCCCGGGTGCGGATCAACCGGGCGGTGGTGGGGGTGAGTTCGAGTCGGTAGTCGAACAGCTCCGCCAGGTCCTGGCGCAGCGGCGCCGCCCAGCGCCGGACCAAGCGGCAGTGCCTCCGACGTTGGGATAGATCTCGGTGATGAGCGGCCAGTTGAGGATCGTCCTGGCGGCCTTCTGGTAGACCGCGCGTTCCAGCGCGGAGACCTCCGTTGCGCCGGTCACCGGCGCCCACCGGTGCCCTCGGCCGTCGTGGCCCCGGCGGTGGCTGGCCCCGGCTGTGGTGGCCCCGGCAGCGGTGGTGACGGTCAGGGCGAGCCGGTCGAGGTGCAGGACGCCGCGAACGGTGCTGACCGAGGTCGACGTCGCGGCGGGCGTCAGGGTCAGCCGCACGCCGAGGGTCGAGCCGGTGGATGGTGCCTGCCCGGACACCGGAACCCTTGCGCCCAGGGCGATGTCGAGGAGTCCGAAGAGCAGCGCGGTCTCTTCCTCGGACAGCGTTCGGCCGGCCACCCCGAATTCGGCAAGAGAGATCGCGGCCTTGGTTCGCACCCGTTGCCGGGCCAGCTGTTCGTCGTGCAGGCGGCGTCGGCCGGCCTCGTTGCGATCCACCCGGGCCGGCGCACCTGGGCCGATCTGCCGCCCGGTCTCCACCAGCGTCCTGGACACCTCCACCGGTGGTGCCTCCCACCAGGTGCGCCGGGTCGGGATGAGCTCGGGGTCGGGGTGCACCAGGCTCGCGTGCCGGGGGCGGCTCAGGTCGAAGGCCACCGTGAACAGCGCGTGCGCGGCGTCCAGGTCCGGGGTGGCGACGAACCACGCGGCCAGATGCCGGAGCTGGCTCTCCCGGCTGACGCCGCCCCGGCGGGCCTCGGTGACCCGGCGCAGCAGCGCGAGCACGGCGGCGACCGCACTCACCGTGCCGTCCTGCAACCGGTCGGCCTCGCTCCGCCTGGCCTCGTCCGGCGCGGCGGTGAACCAATTCACCAGGCCCGCCCAGCGCTGCCGCCAATCGGCCAGTCGCTCGGCTGGGGACCGGAAGATCCGTTCGTCGGCCTCCGCTGCGTGCTCGAGCAGGGCGTCGACGCCGGTGGCCTGGACCTGCCGGACGGCCGCCGCCAGTTTGGGTGCGTACCTGGCCAGCTCCGAGGAGAACTCCCGCAGGTGGGCCAGCAAGGCGTCCTTGTGCAGCAGGAACACCTCGGCGCTGGTCTCGTTGGTGCGAGCCAGGTCGGACAGCATCAGGTAGAACCGGGCGGCCCGTTCGGCCATCTCGTTCAGTGCCGAGTCCAACCGGCTGAGCTTGCGGAACACCAACTCGGAGTTGGCTTCCCGGTTCGCCGCCGCCAGATCGTGCAGATCGGCCAGCAGCTCCGGCAGCACCAGCCGGGACAGCGTGGCGTCGTCGAGCCGGGCGCCGAGCACGTCCTCCACCGCCCGGTACGCGCGATATCCGGCCTGGCTGAACTGATAGACGTAGTGCCGGTTGCGATACTCCGCGAGGGTGGCCGCCCGGGCGCCGTCGTAGCTGCGGTCCAGCACCTGCCAGTCGTGCAGCTGATCGAGCAGTGGGCTGAGCGTCTCGGCGGCCAGTGCCGGAACCTCGGCCCGACCGGCAAGGTCGCCGGCCAGCTCGGCCAGTGCGGCCGCGACGTCCCCGGCGTGCAGCAGCACGACGTAATTCGCCCTGGCGTGCTCCATGGCACGCAGCGTCCACAGGTATTGCGTGCTCTTCTCCACGCTGGTGAAGGCGAACAGCCGGAGCCGGTCGTCCTGGGTGAACGCCTCGAGGCCGAACGATTCTGACGGGTCGCCCGGTTGTTCCGGGTTGGGCAGCGGGAGCGTGCCGTCCACGAAATCGCGCGGCGCCGTCATACCGCGAGCGTAGTGCGCACACCAGGGTTCGCCGGCGGTGGTTGCAGGCAGGTAGGCACCATCAGTCAGCTTTCGGCCATCTCGATTCGCACTCCGATGGCGGCGTATGTGGATAGCGCTCTGGCGTCACGAGTGAGCAGCACCATCTGATTGGCGAGCGGGCGAGCGCGTAGTCACCTACGGAGGGAGTCAATGAGGCCGAAGATGATGTCGTCGGTCACCGCAGTCGCCGACTCAGCCGCCGGAATTCCGTCCCTCTCGACGATCCTGGCCGTCCGGCCGGCGCCTACCAGTCAGTCCCCAGCCGCGGTGAGGCGTGTCGAGGCCGCACCACCCACTCATCACCGCAGCGCCGCGCGATAGGTTCGTCTGCGTTGGCCACCGAAACGGCCGTGGCTGATCAGGCACGATCGGAGGGTCTCGACGGTGCTGGTGGTGCACGGTCTGCTCTCCGCCGAGCATGGCGTCGGGCTTTGGGCCGAGGACGCAACACTGCCGATCAAGAGCCCCAGTCAGTCGCTGCGGACGGCGCGGCGGCACCCGTTCGCCGCGCCCAACCCGGTGAGCGGCACGGCGCTGACCGTTACCACCGCGGACGCGGTCCTGTTGCTGCCGTCGCTGCTGAGCGCCCCGCTGGACTCGCCCGACCTGCTCCGGGACGTCCCGCGCCGGGCGTCCAAGACCGGACCCGGGTTGCTGCCATGGCAGATACCGGTGTGCTGGCTCGAGCCGCCCGAAGCGGTCCGGCTACTGTCCGGCGACGCCGGACCCGGTGTGCGGTACGGGCAATCGGTGCCATACCTCGCGACGATCGTCGCCTTCGCGTCGGATCTGGTCGATCGCGGCCGGGTGCTGCCGGTCGTCGAGCTGGCCAAGACCGGTGGCCTGGCGCGCTGGCGGCCGGTGGTGCAGGGCCCCGACCTGATGGCGTTGCACCGGTTGGCTGCCGCAATGCCGCCGGTATGCCGGGCGGAGGCCGGGCATCCCGACGACCGGGAGGGTCGCGACCCGCACACGCTCGTCGCGGCCGTCGTTGACGTGTTCGTCGACGCCATCGTCCGTCCTCGATTCGCGGACGGGGATTCCGCACTGGACCTGCGACCGGCGCGGCGCGGGCGGGCGAAGCCGACCGTCGCCGACGCCTGGCTGACTGCCCTGACAGCGGCAAATCCGGAGATCGAATTCGCCGACAAGGATCTGGACCAACTGGCCGCGACCCTCGCGCCCTGGGACGAGATCGGGCCGGCCGCGCAGGCCAACGCCCGGTTGACGATCAGGCTGTTGGCCCCCGGGCCCGACGAGACCGCCGTGGCGTCAACCGTCGTCGGTCGGCGATCAGAGGACCTGGAGTCGAGCTGGCGGCTGGAATTCCTGCTGCAGTCGCTGGCCGACCCGAGCCTGCAGGTCCCCGCCGACCAGGTCTGGGGCGGCGGCACCGGCCTTGATCGCTGGCTCGATCAGCCGGAGGATCTGCTGCTGACCGAGCTCGGCCGAGCCAGCCGCATCTATCCCGAGCTGAAGCAGGCACTGGATGAACCGAGCCCGTCGCACTGGAACACCGATGCCGTTGGCGCGCACCGGTTTCTGACCGATGCCGCGCCGCAGCTGGACGCGGCCGGCATCGGCCTGCAGCTGCCGTCGTGGTGGAGCCGTCGACATCGACTCGCGCTGCGGCTCTCCGCGGGCACCCCTGTCGAGGGTGTCGTCGAGGGCAGCGCCGGCTTCGGCCGTGACCAGCTCGTCGACTTTCGCTGGCAGCTGGCCATCGGTGACGAGGTGCTGAGCCAAGCCGAACTCGAGGCGCTGGCCGATGCCAAGAGTCCGCTGGTCAGGGTCCGCGGGCAATGGATCTCGGCGGACCCTGACCAGTTGCGGCGCAGCCTGGACTTCCTGCGCTCCAAGGGATCCGGCCGGATGACCGCCGGTCAGGTGTTGGACCTGGCGGCCCGGCATGACATCGGACTTGACGCGCCGGTGCCGGTCGACGAGGTATCCGCGCAGGGTTGGCTGGGTGCCCTGCTGGCCGGGCGGGCCGGCGAACAGTTGCGGGCCGTCGCTCCGTCCGACGACTTCCTGGCGACCCTGCGTCCCTACCAACAACGCGGGCTCGATTACCTGTCGTTCATGTCCAGCATCGGGCTCGGCGCCTGCCTTGCCGACGACATGGGCCTGGGCAAGACGATCCAGATGCTCGCCCTGCAGACCAGGGAACACGCCGACGACCCACGGGCGGCGCCGTCGCTGTTGATCTGCCCGATGTCGGTGGTGGGCAACTGGCAACACGAGGCGGCGACCTTCGCGCCGGCGCTCCGGGTCTACGTCCATCACGGACCGGAGAGGCTGCGGGACAACGAATTCGCCGCCATGCTGGACGAAACCGAGCTGGTGATCACCACCTACGCCATCGCCACCCGGGACGGGGACCTGCTGTCCGGCCACAGCTGGCGCCGGGTGGTGCTGGACGAGGCGCAAACCGTGAAGAACAGCGCCTCACGGCAGGCCGCGGCGGTCCGCCGGATCCCGGCCGATCACCGGATCGCGCTGACCGGCACACCGGTGGAGAACCGGTTGGCCGAACTGTGGTCGGTGATGGATTTCGTCAATCCGGGGCTCTTGGGCTCGCCGCAGGGTTTCCGCACCCGGTACTCCATTCCGGTGGAACGGTACGGGGAAACCGAACCGGCGGAAACGCTGCGCGCGATCACCCGGCCGTATCTGTTGCGCCGGCTGAAGACCGATCCCACCATCATCGACGACCTGCCGGACAAGATCGAGATGAAGCAGTACTGCCCGCTCACCGTCGAGCAGGCATCTCTCTACCAGGCCGTCGTCGACGAGATGATGACCAGGATCGAAGAGTCCGACGGTATCTCCCGGCGCGGAAATGTGTTGGCTGCCATGGCAAAGCTGAAACAGGTCTGCAACCACCCGGCGCAGTTCCTGCACGACGGCAGCGCCCTGGGACAACGATCGGGAAAGGTTGCCCGGCTGCTGGAAATCCTCGAAGAAATCCATTCCGCCGGCGAAAAGGTGCTGTGCTTCTCCCAGTACACGGAATTCGCGGCCATGCTCCAACCGCTGCTGACCGACACGTTCGGGCGCGAGGTGCTGTACCTGCACGGCGGCACGCCGAAAAAGCGCCGGGACGAAATGGTCGCCCGGTTCCAGGGCACAACCGCCGCCGCCGGCGACGACCCGCCCGTGTCCGTCGCCACCGCCGAGACCAGAGATCCGGCGATCTTCCTGCTCTCGCTCAAGGCCGGCGGCACCGGATTGAACCTGACCGCCGCGAACCACGTCATCCACCTCGACCGCTGGTGGAACCCGGCCGTTGAGAACCAGGCCACCGACCGGGCCTTTCGGATCGGCCAGAAGCGCTCGGTACAGGTGCACAAGCTCATCTGCACAGGCACTCTCGAGGAGCGGATCGACACGATGATCGAGAAGAAGCAGGCGCTGGCAGACTCCGTCGTCGGTGACGGCGAGACGTGGTTGACCGAATTCTCCACCGACCAGCTGCGCGAGCTGTTCGCGCTGACGGCACAGGCCGACGATGAATGATCGCTTCTTTCCGGCCAGCAAACCCAGGGCCGTCGATGGCGGGCTCAAGGCGCGCAGCAAACGCGGCGCGATCGCCCAGTCCTGGTGGTCCGGTCGGTTCATCGCCGTGCTCGAGGAGATGGGGCTCGGTGGCCGACTGGAACGCGGGCGGCGTTATGCCCGGACCGGGCAGGTGATCGACATGCAGGTCGCCGCGGGATTGGTCTCCGCGCAGGTGCAGGGCAGCCGGGTCAAGCCGTACCGGGTGCGGATCTCGATCGCGGCCTACGACAAGGCGCAGTGGGCGCAGATTGGAGCGGGCCCTGGCCGAGAAGGCCTGGTACGCGGCCCAACTGCTGTCCGGCGAGATGCCGGACGATCTGGAGCGAGGTCTTCGCCGGGGCCGGACTGCCGCTCTTTCCCGCGGCGGGCAAGGACATGTCGATGGACTGCAGCTGCCCGGATTGGGGCGTGCCCTGCAAACACGTGGCGGCGGTCTGTTACCTGCTCGCCGAGTCGTTCGACGACGACCCGTTTCGGATCCTGGCCTGGCGCGGGCGGGAGCGCGACGACCTGCTGACGAACCTGCGGGCGCTGCGGTCGTCCACGGCGAAGAGCGGCGGGTCGCAGCCGAGGTACGCCGCACTGGGCGACCGGCTCGACGCCTTCTTCGCGCCGGCGGCGCCCATCCCGACCTACCGACCCGCCGAGCTTCCGCCAGACGCAGTGTTGCGCCAATTGCCGCCGGTCGCAGTGGAGGTGCGGGGTGTTCCGCTGGTGGAATTGCTGCGGCCGGCATATCTGCGGATGGCGCTTCAGGTGAGCGACGACCTCGATCTGTGAGCGGCTGCGGCCTTATTCGGCAGCGGGTGTATTTAGCCCTCGTTCGTGCAGCGTTGTCTCGAATATTCCAATGACCAATAATGATAGACCATCGGGATTCCGGCTCGAGTGGCGAAGGTGGCCCGCAAGGCTGGGGGGCCCGGGACCTCGGGATGTCCTGTATCGCTCTTGGCACGGTGAATCGCTGGTGGGGGAGAGGTTCTCCTGTGTCATCGTCACTCACGAACGAGTGACATTGGGTCGACGGGTGCTCACACGTTGTGGATCGGATAGCAAGCAATGGATACCTGCGGTAACAATTTGGTCGGTTCGACCCACTATCCGGCCTAGTCGGGGACCCATCCCGCAATTGTTAACGCTGCGTGACAGAAGCTCACCTCGGCAGACGTTTCGGATTCGCCCGAATTCGGCCGATTTGGTGGGTTGTCGTGCTACTTTTTGATTCGGTAACCCCCGTTCGGGGGTGGTTGGCCCCCTCGGTATTTTCGACGCGGCTGCATGCCCTCCGATACACCGGCAAGAAAGGCCACCATGGCCCCGCGCATTCTCCGTTTCAAAAAGACCATCATCGTCGCGTCGATCGCGGCATTGAGCGTCGCCGGGGCAGGTGCGGCGTTCGCCTACTGGACCTCCAGCGGCAAGGGTGACGGTACGGCGACGACCGGTACGGCTGTGCAGTTTGTGATCACCGAGGGAGCGAAGGCCGGCAATCTGGCACCGGGAGACCTCGCCGGTCAAACGGTCGTGTTCAGCGTGTCCAACCCAGGGCCGGGCCAGCTGTATCTGGGAACGGTGGCGGTGACCCTCGCGGATGCCGCTGGCGTCGCGTGGGTTCCGCCCACCGGTTGTCTCATCGGCGACTACACCGCGACCGTCACCACCCAACCCACTGCCGGAACCATGGCTGTGGGAGCGGGTGCCGCTAGGACCGGCGTCGCAACAGTGGTCTCGGCGAATAGCGCCCTGAACCAGGACGCCTGCAAGGACGCGGTCGTTCCGTTGCACTTCGTGGCGAACTCCATCGTCCCCGACTAGACCCGACAAACACTCCGGGTGGGCCGCCCTTGGGCGACCCACCCGGAGTGCGTGTCCTGCCTCGAGTGCCCGGTCGCCCCCTGATCCTGGGGCTTCGCCACCTCGCCAACAGATTGCTATCATCGAATGAGTAAGCCCCGCAGGCGACGTCGAGCTCATCTCGGGTCCCCGGTCGCGCGCAGGACACGCATTCTGGTCGCGCTCTTGGCGATCTTCGCGATGGTCGCGACCGCCTCGGCCACGCCCGCACTGGCGTACTGGAGCATCGACCGGATCCGGGTCCGCCACCGCGACGACCGGAACCCTCGCCCCGCCGACCGGCGTCACGGTCCCCGTGGCCGCGGCCCCGGACGTCTCCGTCAGCTGGACCCCCGGCATTGGCGGTGTCGCTCCCAGGGGTACATCGTCACCCGCAACAACGGGACGACGACCGTGCCCGCCTGCGCGAGCAGCGCCGCGTCCCTGATCACCGCACTGACCTGCACCGACGTGGCCGTTCCCGACGGGACCTTCACCTACGTCGTCACCGCCATCTACCGCAGCTGGACCGCGCGGAGCTTGTCCAGTGGGTCCGTCAAGGTCGAGAATGCCGTCGCTCTAGCATTTCTCGTCCAACCCACCGACATCTTCGAGAACGCGCCGATCACGCCGGCGCCGAAGGTCGAACTGCGCACCGCCGCCGGAAACGCCGTTCCGCTCAGCCGGGGTGCCGGTCACCATCGCCATCGGCACGAACCCGTCCGGCGGAGTCCTGACCGGAACGCGACGGTCCTGACCGACGCCGCCGGGGTGGCCACCTTCACGGGCCTCTCCGTGACCCTTCTGGGTGTCGGTTACACCCTGACGGCCACCAGTCCGGGTCTGACCCCCGCCACCAGTGGGTCGTTCACCGTGTTGGGGCCGCTCCTGCTCGGTGCGGCGCAGGGCTTCTCGATCCTGGCCGGTACCGCGGTGACCTACAACGTGCGGGACAATGGTGAGCGGAGACCTCGGCGTGAGCCCTGGGTCGTCCCTCACCGGCGACCCCGCCCTGGTCGGCGGCGACGTCCACCTGGCCGATCCGGCCGCGGCCGCCGCACAGGCCGCCCTCGCCGCCGCCTACGGCGACCTGAAGGGTCGGACTGCGAACCTCGAGGTCGCCGGTGAAATCGGCAATAGAACGTTCTTCCCGGGCGTCTACCACAGCACGGCGGCGCTCTCGCTGACCGGCACCCTCACCCTGAACGGAAATGGCGACCCGAACGCGCTTTTCATCTTCCAGACCGACGCAGCCTTCGACACCGCGGCGAACAGCACCGTTGTCCTGACCAACGGTGCCCGCGCCGCCAACGTCTATTGGGTCGTCTTCGGCGCGGCCGGGACCGGTGCCGACAGTTCGCTGTTCGGAACCATTCTCGCCAAGGCCGCGATCACGGTAGGGGCAAGGACGCTGCTGATCGGCCGGGCGCTCTCCCAGGCGGCCGTCACCGTGGACGCGAGCACCATCCGGTTCACCACCGCACTCCCACCGACCATGGCCATCGACGGGGGCGACGCGGCCACCAAGGAAACCGCGCCGACGATCACCGGGACCAGCAATGCACCGAATGCAAGCCCGGTCACCGTCCGTATCGCCGGGCAGACCCTGACCACGACGGTCAGCGGTGGTAGGTGGAGCGTGACGGCCGCCGTGCTGCCCGCCGGCGCCTACCAGGTGGTGGCCCAAGTCCGTGACACCGCCGGTAACGCCACCACCGTCTCCCAGGTGTTGACCGTCGAGGTGAACCCTGCGCCGGTCAGCCTCGGCGCGGCGGGAAACTTCGCCGTGCTGGCCGGCAGCGCCATCACGAACACCGGCGCGACCGTGGTGACCGGAGATGTCGGGGTCAGCCCCGGTACCACCGTCACCGGACTCGTGGCCGGCGACGTCACGGGCGTCATCCATGTCAACGACACTCCGGCGATGGACGCCAGGGCCGCCCTGCTCACCACGATCAACGAGCTCTCCGCCCGCACCCCGCACACCGAGATCACCACGACCTGAAGGACCGGACGTTCCACCTCGGCGTGCATCACCGGACCGGCGCAATCCAACTCACCGGGACCGTCACCCTGGACGCCGAGAACAACTCGGACGCGATCTTCATCTTCCAGACGAACGCCGCGTTCAACACCGCGGCCGGCAGCACGGTCAACCTGATCCGCGGCGCGAAGGCCGCCAACGTCTACTGGGTCGTCGGCGATGCGGCCGGAACGGGCGCCAACACGTCGCTGTCCGGCACCATCCTGGCCACCGCCATCACCCTGGGGGCTGGCACCGTGCTGAACGGCCGGGCTCTGTCGCTGACCGCTGTCACGCTGGATGCGAACTCCATCAGCATTCCTGTCCCCGCACCGGCCGGCCGGTCGGCCATGGCACCCATGGTCGCCGGCGACCTCAGCGCCGGTGCGCGGGAGACGACGACGATCCAGACCAGGACAGCCACGGCCGACTCGAGCATGACGGCCGCCCCATCCACCGAGACGGCTCTCGAGACTGCACTCGCGACATCGCCTGGAACCTCTACACCGCAAACACCGCCCAGAATCTCGACAACGCCGCAAACACCGTCCGCGTCAAGCACGCCCGGCGCGCCATCGGAGGAAGCAGTCAGCGTCGTGGAATCCACCGAACCCGACGCCGCAGCCGAACCCAGCCAGACGACCGGCCTCAGCATCACCAGCGAGGTGACCGCACCATGACCTGCGATCCCCTCGCGTACACCGGTGGTGGGCGACTCGACCTGCTGCTCGCCATCGCCATTGCCTGCCTCGCCGCCGGTGGGCTGCTCCTACTGATGACCCGGCGACGGGGGCGGGCGGTCACCGTGGCGTTGCTGCTGCTCGTCTGCGGGGCGGCGGTGTCGATCACCGGGGGAACGCCCACGGGCGCCATGGCCGCCGACTGTCCTCCGGCCGCCAACTCGCTGCCGGCCGCTGACCCCTTGTCGGCCGCGAACCCCCAGTCGGCCGCGAACCCCCAGTCGGCCGCGACCCCCAGTCGGCCGCCGAACCCCAGTCGGCCGTCGACCCCAACTCCCTGACGGTGGCGCAGACCTCAGTGATGGAGGGCTTGGCGCCCGGCGTGGCGCCGGTCGCCATCACCGGAGTGGTCATCAACAACGGCGCCGACAGCACCGACATCATCGCCGTCGACGTCGAGATCACCGGGGTCGTCACCGATCCCGGTGCAGTGCCCGGGCCGTGCGATCCGAGCGACTATGTCCTGCTGGACGCGCGAATGCCGGTCGGCCGGACCCTTGACCCCGGCGGCTCGACCCCATTCGCCGGCGCATCGATCGGCTTCAACGACAAGTCCACCAACCAGGACGCGTGCAAGGGCGCCACCATCCAGCTCTTGTACACCGCCAACCCGAACTGAAGGCCGGCGCTATTCGTCCGTCGCGGGTCCGCGGTGCTCGTCGGTGAGCACGGCCGCCAGGCCCTGGGCCTCTTCGGCGGCTTCGATCAGCACCGACGCCAGTGAGTTCGCCTGCTCGGCGGTGTCGGTCAGCAGTGCGGCCAGCTGCTCGGCCTGGTCGTCCGGCAGGAGTGCGGCCGGGTCGGGGTCGCCGAGCAGCAGGGTGGCCTGGTCGGTGACGTGCACCAGCGGGCCGATGACGTCGGCGATCGAGTCGGCGCGGGCGCGCATCTCCGGCGCGGCGTGCTCGATCTCCTCCGTCGCCGCGTAGATCGTGTCGGCGATCGCCGGTTGGCCGTCGATGTCCGGGATGGCCCGCTCGAAATCGTCGGTCCGGGTCAGGCTGAGCTGGGCCTTCGTCATAACGGGACATGGCCGAATTGTGCCGTGTGCAGGTGCCGCGCCGCCATCGGCCATTCGCTGCGCTGGGGCCTCGCCGTACTGGAGGGTGCCCGACCGGCGTGTCGGCATTCGTGCGTCTCTCCCCACGATGTACGCCAAACGGGGCAGATTTAATAGCGGAGAGTGATATAACACCCAAATGGGCGATCGGTTCACCCGTGTCAACCGAGCATTCCGGCGATATAGTGCGCTGGTGGTGGCACGCCGTAACCATTTGGTCGGCGTGTCATCACGCTACCGAGGAGCTCAGACGCTCGGGTCCGGTGTCCGGGAGACGGTTCGCCGACGTCCGGCACGAAAGAGGTGGAACAGCATGGACACGGCAATGGCGCCCAGGTCCAGCGGCACCGCGCAGCCGATTCGGATCGACCCGGCATGGCCCTGGGACTGGGAGAACCGTCCCGCCAAAGACGAGTGCGCCCATGTGTGGGAGATCGTCATCATCGGCCGGCTGTTCGACCCCAACGAGCGGGTGGCCAGGTGCGCCACCTGCCACACACCGCGTTGCGGCTACGCCGACGATGCCGATCCCTGCGCCTTGCGGCGCCACCACCACGGTGATCACCTCGCCTCGGCACCGATCGAAGGGCTGACGTAGGTCCCACGGGGCATGATGGACTCCCACAAGGTCAGCCGCCGCAAGGGAGCGTCATGCCGCAGATCGCCCTCGTCACCGGTACATCCAGCGGAATGGGACTGCACACCGCGGTCGGCCTCGCCGGCCGCGGGATCACCGTCGTCGCAACGCTGCGCGATCCCACCACGGCCGATGCGCTGCACGCGGCGGCCGCCGCGGCCGGAGTCAGGCTCGACATCCGGGCTCTCGATGTCACCGATCACGACGGGGCCGCCCGTTGTGTCGACGAGGTGCTGCACACCTATGGACGGCTCGACATTCTGATCAACAACGCCGGCCGCGGATCGGTCGGCTCGCTCGAGCAACTCAGCATGGACGACCTGCGTGCGCAGCTCGAGGTCAACTACCTGGGCGTTGCCGCGATGACCAAGTTGGCCCTGACCCCGATGCGGCTGGCCGGCAGTGGCCGGATCGTCACCGTCACCAGTGTGGGCGGGGCGGTCGGACAGCCGTTCGCCGATGCCTACTGTGGCGCGAAATTCGCCGTCGAGGGGCTGATGCAGTCGCTGGCCCCGGTGGTGGCCAACTTCGGCATCGGGGTCAGCGTCGTCGAGCCGGGCGCGGTGGCCAGCGATTTCGTCGCGAACGTCGCGGGGGTACTGACCCCGCACGACGAACCGGCGGTGCCGCAGACCAGCGGCGACGACCCGTACGCCGCGATGTTGCAGTCGTACCTGGCGCACAGCCGGACGGCGTTCGCCGCGGCCCAGAGCTCGGCCGACGCGGCCGCGGTGATCATCGAGGCGGCCACCACCGCGACCCCCCGGTTCCGTTGGCAGACCTCGCCGGGCGCGGGCGCGTTTGCCGGTATGTCGTTGGCCGACCTGGACGGCGGTCGGGTGCTGGCACAGACGCGGACCTGGGTGCAGCCGGACTGATCGTGTTGCATGCTGCAAGCAGAGTAGCATTGCAACATGAAGACTTTGTACCTGCGCAACGTCCCGGACGAGGTGGTGGAGCGACTCGAGCGGTTAGCGGTCCGCGATTCGATGTCGGTCAACGCGGTCGCGGTTCGTGAGCGGCGGAGGCCTCGCGTCGGGCCGAGAACCCGCGACTGCTCGCGGCGCTGCCCGATCTCGGTTTCGACACGGCTGAGGTCGTCGCCGACGTCGGTTGGCGGCTGCTCCAGACGTGGAGTCGGCTCGGCCTCACCCGCTACCCAGTGGTGGGTGTCCTGGACCGGATCTGGGAACTGCACGACAACGTGTCCGCATACGACGCTGGTGACGTCGCACTGGCCGAAGCGCTGGGCTGCGGCCTGGTGACAGCCGACGCCAGGCCTGCCGGCACGCCGGGCGTTCGGTGCCCGATCACGGTGGTGCGCTAGCCGGCCCGGGTGCATCCGGCGCTGCGAGCGGAGGGTGCGGGGCCGGGCCGGAGTCATTCCCTTCGGTGGTTGCCGGCGTGACCGATGGGGCCGGCGCAGCCTCGGGGACGGGCGTGACGGTACCCGCGGGTTTGGCGTTGATGGCCTCGGCGTACTTGGTGAAACCGCTGCCCATGGTCACCGCCAGCGCGCCCAGACTCAGCGCGCCGGTCACGGCCGAACCGGCCGCCGTGTCGAAGACGCCGCTATCGGAACGGACTAGGGTCAGTGCCGTGTAGGCGGCCAGGAACGCCCAGACGGCCGACAGCGTGCGGCCCGCCTCGCCGGCCTTGGCGCGTTCGATCGGACCGAGATCCTTGGCGACGAACGACCATCTCGCGGCGACGGTGGTACAGATCCCATGGATGGCGAAGGCCAGCAGCAACAGCCCGCGGACCGCCTCTGGATCGTCGGCGCCGACGATCAGGTTGAAGTAGAAGATCCAGGCATCCAGTACCGCGATCGTGGCCAGCACCACCCAGGTGCTGCGCGTCGCCAGTGCCCAGCCGCCACCGATCAGCAGGCCGCCGACCAGGGTGAGCACGACACCGACGACGGCGAGGATGCCGCTGGACGCGTCGCAGGACGACGGGTCCAGGTTGCCCGTCGCGATGGACGTGACAATCCCCGCCGACACCCAACGCTGCGACCAGCAGACCGATCCGGTAGAGCAGGACCCCGGTCCGGCGGCGGCCCTCCTCCAGGAGCAAACGGCTGGGGGAGCGCCGGGCGATGCGCGCGATCACTGGTATCGACACGGCGGGAATCACGAGGAGACCAACACCGAATACGAAATCGA
This sequence comes from uncultured Actinomycetota bacterium, assembly GCA_963695045.1. Lineage (GTDB taxonomy): Bacteria > Actinomycetota > Actinomycetes > Mycobacteriales > Nakamurellaceae > Nakamurella. Next base: position 340,531 of record CAVOFW010000004.1, on the reverse strand, counting down.
GCACCGAGCCGAACTGGATCACGAAGCATCCCGTTGCCGTCGTGACCGGCTCGAGGCGTCATCGGGGGATTCTCGCAGGAGCTCGCCGGGTGCCGAGCAGCCAACGGCCGGCCCGCGAGGTTCGACGAGCCGGCCGTTGGTGTGATCTGCAATCCCGGCGAGCGCCGGGTGGCGAGTCAGGCGATCGCGTTCCTGCGCGACCAATTCCTCGGCGACCAATTCCTCGGCAGTCAATGCGTCGGATCGGGCCAGCACCCGGGTCGCCGCCGGGTGCGCCGCATTGCGGGCCGGATGGCCAGGGTGATCGCCACCGTGACCAGGCTGGCGCCGAACATCACCGACGCCATGGCGACGGCGGAGCCCTCCTGGAACAGGCCGGTGACGGGGGCGATCAGCGCGCCGACACCGAACTGGAAGGCGCCGAGCAACGCGGCCGCGCTGCCGGCCCGGTGCGCGTTGGCCTCCAGCGCGATCATCGGCACGGCAGGCAGCAGCACGCCGGTCACCAGCATGTTCGAGACCAACAGCACGATCAGTGGCCAGAGACCGAGCCCGAGCAGCGTCACCACGACCATGGATCCGGTGATCGCCAGTGCGGTCAGCACCCCGCCGCGCAGGATCTGTTCGGGTGCGACCCGGCCGATCATCGCGCCGTTGATCTGGGTGCCGGCCGTGATGGCGACGGCGCCGGAGGCGAAGATCACCGCGAACTGCTGCGCGGACAGGCCGAAGCCCTCCTGGAAGACGAACGTCGCCGACGAGACGTAGGTGAACAGCGCGGCCATCGAGAACCCACTGAGCAGGGCCAGACCCATGAACATCGGGTCGCGCAGCAGCGAGCCGTAGGAACGTGCGGCGGCCATGACCCCGCCGGACCGCCGGAGCTGCACCGGCAGCGACTCCTTGAGCAGGAAGAACGCCAAGACCAGCAGCAGGACGCCGAACAGGGCGAGCGCCACGAACATGTAGCGCCAGGACCCGAGACGCAGGAACTGGGCGCCGATCAGCGGCGCGATGCTCGGGGCCACGCCGACCACCAGCATCAGCCGGGCCAGCGCCTTGCCGACCTGAATGCCCTCGAAGCGATCCCGGACGATCGCCATCGACAGCACCATCCCGGCGGCCGCGCCGAGTCCCTGGACGAACCGGAGCGCGGTGAGCGCCTCCACCGACGTCACGAAGACGATGCCGATCGAGGCAAGGACGTACAGGCCCAGCCCGGCGAGCAGCGGTTTGCGCCGGCCCATGGCGTCGGAGATGGACCCGATGAGCAGCTGACCGAGCGCCAGACCCGGCCAGGGTGGCGGTGATGGTGAGTTGGACGGCCGCCGGGCGACGTGCCCATGTCCGACGTGATCTGCGGGAAGGCGGCCAGGTACAGATCGATGGTGAACGGGCCGATCGCGGTCAGCGCGCCGAGCAGCAGGATCAGTCCGGCACCGATCCGCGCCAGCTTCGCGAGGCACACCGGCCACGTGGGTGGCGGGCGCGGTCTCCGTGGAGCCTGGAGTGAGCATTGAAGAGCCTCTCGAGTTTCGTCGACGGAGGTGCCGTCAGGGTTTCGGACGTCAGCGGGAAACGACGGTTGCCCGCTGCGGGACGTGATGGGCCGCACTGCCACTACTTCGCGCAACGCCACTCGCGCGTGGTTGCATTCCCGAAAGTCGAATCGATTTGATGTGGGGTTGGTGACCGGCGGCTCAGGTGCATGCCGGAGATCTTCGCCAGATGGGTGACAAGATCGCACGAATGGGGGATGGCGTCTGATCGAACGATCGCTAAGGGTAGAGATTCACCCGAATGAGTCCGCGTTCCGGCGGCGCAAATGTGCACCGCTGGGGATAAGGTAACCAGGAGTGATGGTCCAGGGTCGCCGGGGGGTGCCCGGGCCGTCACCCACCGTCCCACATCGGGACGGTGCTGCCGGAGGCGTGACCGGGAACATCCCTACGCCGGGGATGCCGGTCCGCCCCGGCCTCAACTTTGTGCTGCCGACCTTTGCCCCGCGCCGTCCGGCCCGACCCCTGAGGCCCCAGAGCGCACACGGCGGCCACGGTTCCGCCACCGGAGATATTCCGGCCACCGGCGTCAGCGGTTGGCAGCCGCGAACAATCGGCCTACCGTCGCGCGGGTGACGTCGACACGCCTCCCGAGCCATGCCACGACGAGCGCAGTCCGGCTGACGATCAACGGCGAACCGCACGACGTCGAGCTCGATCATCGGACGTCGCTGCTCGACGCGCTGCGCGAGCACCTTCGGCTCACCGGCACCAAGAAGGGCTGCGACCACGGCCAGTGCGGTGCGTGCACCGTGCTACTGGACGGTCGCCGGGTGAACAGCTGCCTGCGTGCTGGCGGTGGCCGCCCAGGACACGGAGATCACCACGATCGAAGGCATCGGATCCGGCCCGGGCGATGCGCTGCATCCGGTTCAGCAGTCCTTTCTCGATCGTGACGCCTACCAGTGCGGCTACTGCACACCCGGACAGATCTGCTCCGCGATAGCCGTCCTGCAGGAGGCCGCGGACGGCTGGCCGAGCGCAGTCACCGATCGGGATCGGGCCGGCGAAGCCGGTCCGATCGATCTCGACCCCGCCGAGGTTCGAGAACGGATGGCAGGCAACCTCTGTCGCTGCGGCGCCTACGCCAACATCGTCCCAGCGGTGCTGGACGCGGCCGCCGGGTGGGGCGACCGATGAGGGCGTTCGGCTACCTCCGGGTCGACTCCGCGGCGGATGCCATCGACGCGGCCGAGGCCGACCCCGGCGCGGTCTTCCTGGGCGGCGGCACGAACCTCGTCGACCTGATGCGCCTCGGCGTGGCCACCCCCGACACCCTGATCGACGTCACGCGGCTTGGGGCCGAGGTTTCGCCGCTCGACGGCGGTGGGCTGCGGATCGGTGCCGGGGTCCGGAACAGCGACCTCGCCGCCGATCTGCGCATTCGACGCGACTTCCCGGTGCTGTCCCAGGCGCTGCTCTCCGGAGCGTCCGGGCAGCTGCGGAACATGGCGACCGTCGGCGGCAACCTGCTGCAACGCACCAGATGCCTGTACTTCCAGGACGTCAGCAAGCCGTGCAACAAGCGGCTGGCCGGGTCCGGTTGCCCGGCCCGGAGTGGCATTCACCGCGATCTCGGCGTGCTGGGCACCAGCGCCGCCTGCATCGCCACCCACCCGTCGGATATGGCCGTGGCGCTCGCTGCGCTTGACGCCGTGGTGGTGGTGCAGGGACCGGACGGTGATCGGCGGCTGCGGTTGGACGAGTTCTACCGGCTTCCCGGCGACGACCCGACCCGCGACACCACGCTGGACCGCGGCGAGTTGATCACCGCCGTCGAACTCCCCGCCGCGTCGGCGTTGAGCCGTCGGAGTGCCTACCGCAAGGCGCGCGATCGTGCCTCCTTCGCCTTCGCCGTCGGCTCCGTCGCGGCGGCCATCACGCTGATCGACGACCGGGTGGCAGACGTCCGATTGGCGTTCGGCGCCGTCGCGCCCAGGCCCTGGCGGGCCCGCATCGCCGAGGACGCGATCCGCGGCGGCCCGGTCACCCACGACGCGTTTGCGGCGGCGCTGGCCGCCGAGTTCTCGGCGGCGCAACCGCTGCCCGGCAACGCGTTCAAGGTCCCACTGGCGCAGAACCTGGGGCTCGCCGTGCTCTCCGAACTGGCCGGCGTCGCCGACGATGCCGACGGCTCTGGCGAGCTCGGACCTGCTGGCGACGACGGCCCTGCTGCGCGGCCCGACGGGTCGGACGGATCATGACCACCCTGGAGACCCGCACCCCGATCCACCGGGTCGAAGGTCGGGCAAAGGTGAGCGGCAGCGCCACGTACGCCGCCGAGTACCCGGCCGACGACCTGGTCTACGCCTGGCCGGTGCTGTCGAGCATCGCCGCCGGCCGGGTCACCGACGTCGACGCCGCGACGGCCCTCGCAGTGCCGGGCGTGCTGCGGGTCTGGTGGCATGGCAACGCCCCACTGTTGGCCGATGTCGGAATGCCGATGCTGGCCGTGCTGCAATCTGCCGAGGTGCATTTCCGGGGTGAGGTCGTCGCCCTGGTGGCCGCCACCAGCCCGGAGGTCGCGCGGGAGGCCGCAACGCGCTTGCAGGTGACGTACGTGGAGCGCGACCACCGGTCCGTGCTCAGGGCGGATGACCCGTCCCTGCGGACGCCGGACGCGGTGAATGCCGGCTATCCGGGGGTGAGTGAGAAGGGTGACGCGGCAGCGGGTTTCGCTGCCAGCGTGTGGCAGATCGACGCGACCTACACAACCCCCGGGTTGCACAACAACCCGATGGAGCCGCACGCCACGACCGCCGTCTTTTCCGGCGGGGATCTCACGCTCTATGACTCCAACCAGGGCGGCCATCCGGTCCGGCAGGCCATCGCCGGCGCGCTGGGCATGCCGGTGGAACGAGTCAGGGTGATCAGCGCGCACGTCGGCGGCGGGTTCGGGTCCAAGGGCCTGCCGCGCCCGAACGTCATTCTCGCCGCGATGGCCGCCCGCGAACTCGGCCGGCCGGTGCGGGTGGTCTTCACCAGGCAGCACCAGTTCTCGCTGGTCGGCTACCGCACCCCGACCATCCAGCGGGTCAGGCTCGGGGCCGACGCCGACGGCCGGCTGCGCGTCGATCGACCACGACGCGATCGTGCAGAGCTCGCGGCACGTGGAGTTCGTCGAGCAGGTGGTGGTGGCCACCCGCCTGATGTACGCCGCGGAGAACCGCCGGACCCGGCACCGCGTCGCCGACCTTGACGTCCCGATTCCGTCCTGGATGCGCGCGCCGGGGGAGTGCCCCGGCATGTTCGCGTTGGAGTCCGCGATGGACGAACTGGCCATCGCCGCCGGAGTGGACCCGGTCGAACTGCGGATCCGCAACGAACCGGAGAACGACCCGGAGCAGGGGATCGATTTCAGCAGCAGGAATCTCGTCGGGTGCCTGCGCCGCGGTGCGGAGCTGTTCGGCTGGGCCGGCCGCGACCCGCGGCCGCGTGCCCGCCGGCGGGGCCGGTGGCTGATCGGCTCCGGGGTGGCCTCCTCGACGTACCCCGGATACGCCTCGCCCGCGACGGCCACCGCGACCGCGCTGCTGGGTGGCCGCTTCGAGGTGTCCATCAACGCGACCGACATCGGCACGGGTGCGCGGACCGCGATGCTGATCCTGGCCGCGGAAGCACTGGGGGTGGATCCCGATCTCGTCGACATCCGGATCGGTGACTCGGAGCTGCCGCGCGCGGGAGTGGCCGGCGGATCGTCCGGCACCACGTCCTGGGGGTGGGCCGTGCACAAGGTGTGCCGGGAGCTGGCCGAGGCTCTTGTCGGGTCCGGTGGCGCGGACACGCTGACCGAGAGCGTGTCCGTCACCGCGAACACGTCGGCCGATCTGAAGCAGCGGGAGAACCTCAGCCGGCACGCCTTTGGCGCGCAGTTCGTCGAGGCATGGGTCGACATGGACACCGGCGAGTTGCGGGTGCCGAGGATGGTGGGGGTGTTCGCCGCCGGCCGGATCGTCAATCCGCGCACGGCGCGCTCGCAGCTGATCGGCGGCATGACGATGGGGCTGTCGATGGCGCTGCACGAAGAGGGCGTGATGGACGGCGAATTCGGCGACTACGCCAACCACGACCTCGCCGGCTATCACATCGCGTCCTGCGCCGATGTCGGGTCGATCGAGGTGGAATGCCTCGACGAGCGCGACACCAGGATCAACCCGTTGGGCACCAAGGGGATCGGTGAGATCGGCATCGTCGGAACAGCCGCGGCGGTGGCGAATGCGGTCTATCACGCCACCGGCGTTCGGGTTCGCGACCTGCCGATACATCTGGAGGACACGCTCGGGTTGCAGTGATCACGCCGCCGGCGTGGTCACTGTCGCATCGAATCGTAGGTGTCCAGGGGCCGCGCAGCGCCCGGCGCGAAGTGAGCAGGTTGCCACTGGGCACCAGCCCGCGCGTTGGGGTGGCTGGGTGTGGCCATCGGTGCGAACGCTGGCGTTGATGCCGACCGCGTGAGCTGTTGGGGGGCTGCCGTGATTGTGGTTCGGTAATTGCGCCCCGGGATGGCCCTCTTGGGCTGGCCACGCAACATGACTGGGCCGCTCGACGTACTTCGAGGGACCGCAATTCACGAACCGTGACTGGGACCGTGAATGATCACCCGAATCACTCACAATGCGTGACTGGGCCCGAGAATTGTTACAGAACAGGCACTGTCGGTGGTCCGTTGTAGGTTTCTTGGTATGGGCACGATCACCGATCCGGAGCAGGCCACCGCCGTGGCCGCCTCCGTCTGCGACGCCCTCACGATGCTGGCCGGCACCGAATTCAGCAAGTTCGACGACCTCGCGCTGCTGGAATTCGCGCCCACCCTGGAACGCATCACCCGGCTCACCTTCGCCGCGCAACTCCAGCTCACCGGCGAAATCGACACCCGCCGCATCGCCCGCTCGCACGGCTACCCGAACACCACCGCGCTGCTCCGCAACACCCTGAACATCTCCCCGCACGACGCCACCACCCGGGTGACCACCGCCCGCGCCGTCCTCCCGCAACCACAACTGTCCGGCGCGTCCACCCCACCGGTGCTGCCCCGACTGGCCGACGCGCTCACCGCCGGCACCATCGGACTCGACCAGGCCCGCACCATCGTGCAGACCATGAACGGGCTCCCACCCGCCGTCGACCAGGACACCCGCGACCTGGTGCAGGACCTGCTCGTCGAACACGGCCAACTCACCGAACCCCACCCCTTCGCCGCCTTCGCCCGGATGGTCGCCCTCACCTGCGACCCCGACGGCAAACTCGACGACCGCACCCCAGCGGAGAAGGTCGAGTTGACCATCGGTGCCCGCAACGAGAGCACCGGGCTGACGAACCTGAAGGGGAAGCTGGACGACCTCGGGGTGGAACTGCTCGCCCAGGCCATCGACGGCCTCGCCGCACCCCGGCCCGCCGCGGACGGCACCCCCGACCCCAGAACCCCCGCCGTCCGCCGCGGCCAGGCCCTCAAAGAGATGCTCCGCCGGTACCTGGACCTGGGTGACGCACCGCTGCAGGGCGGGGAACGCCCGCACGTCACCGTCACCATCGACCTGCAGGCCCTCAGGAGCGGGGTGGGTGCGGGCACCCTGGAACACGGCGGCCCGATCAGCGCCGGCCAGGCCCGGATGCTGGCCTGCGACGCCCGGATCGTGCCCGCGGTGATGGACGGCCCGTCGCAGGTGCTGGACGTCGGGGCCGCGTCCCGGTCCTACCCGGCCGCGATCCGCCGGGCCATCACCCTGCGGGACCGGGGTTGCACCTGGCCCGGGTGCAACCGCAAAGCCGGCTGGTGCGACTGCCATCACATCCAACACTGGGTCGAACGACGGGCCCAGCAGCTACGAAAATGGCTGCCTGCTTATGTCCGTATCATCATGCCGAAATTCACCGGGGCCACTGGCAGGTCCGGCTCGCCCCCGACGGCATCCCCGAATTCATCCCACCGAAATGGGTCGATCCCAGACAAGTGCCCAGACGCAACACCGTGCACCACCTCAACGTCACCCTGGCACACCGGGGAACTCATGACGGCGAGCGGGCGCAGCGACCCGGATCCGACCCGGGCCGCTGCGTCAGTCGTCAGCACTCCGGTTGTCTCATCGGAGTCGGACAGCGGGCAGGTGCAGCGACCCGAGACCTTCAGCCCCCGGAGGGTTGCGATCGCTCGGGTGGTGGCCACCGGCGACCGGGTCGCGAGCGCAAAGTGCAAGGCTCGCAGTGACTGCCCAGTACTGTGCGGAAATGGCTCCTGGTCCCGCCGACTTTCTTTCCAGTACGACTCCCGGAACCCGAGTGGTCGCGAGGTATCGGATCGCCGGCGGCTTCACCGACGCCCTGGGGTACCTGCGATCCTGCGACGGATCCGCCTGTGTGATCGAGACCCGGCGAGCGACGGTCACGGTCACGCTATCCGATGTTGTTGCGGCGAAGGCGGTTCCGGAACCGCCTCCGCGCAGGCCCGCACCGTCGGATGTTGCGACAGGTGGCATCGCCGAGCAATCAGGGTCGTCGGACGGGCTGACCGTGCCGGACGTATGAAGCTCGCGGCCGGCCGACCGCGTGGGGCAGCGTGATCTGCGTCGGGCGGCGGAGCCCTGAGCCTTCACGGTCGCCGAGCGGCGGCCTCGGCCATCAAGGACCCGCCGCCGTCCGGCTGGGGCCGCAGCCGCTCAGCCCTTCACGGACCCGGTCAGGCCGCCGACGATCCGCCGCTCCGCGAGCAGGAAGAACGCCAACGCCGGCAACATCGACAACGCCGTGAACGCAAGGATCTTCGCGGTGTCCGAGCTGAACTGCGAGGAGAACGTGGCGGTGCCGAGCGGCAGCGTGAACTGCGACGGATCGCTGAGCACCAGCAGCGGCAGCAGGTACCCGTTCCAGCTGCCGACGAATGCCAGAATGCCGACCGTCGTCAACGCCGGTGCCGACAGCGGCAGCAGAATCCGCCAGAAGAACCCCAACCGGGTGCAGCCGTCGATCATGGCGGCATCCTCCAACTCGATCGGGATCGTCCGCATGAAGGGCCGCAGGATGATGATGGTGACCGGCAGGCCGAATGCGGCCTGCGGAATCGCCACCGCCCAGGGCGTGTCCAGCAGGTGCAGGTTCCGCAGCAGCAGATACAGCGGCAGGATCGCCACCCCGGCCGGGAACAGCAGACCTAGCGTGAAGAAGCTGTTCAGCCCCTCCCGGCCGCGAAACTCATAGCGGGACAACGCGAATGCTGCCAGTGAGCCACAACCGACCACCAACACCGTGGCGATGACGGCGATCAGCACGCTGTTGAACACCTGCCGCCAGAACGTCCCGGACAGCAGGACGTCGGTGTAGTTGGAGGTCACCCAGGGGTTCGGCAAGCCGAGCGGCTGCAGCGCCAGCTGACCGGTGGTGCGGAACCCGCCGATCACGACGTAGATCAGCGGTCCGATGGCGAACCCCGCGACCAGGATCGCGACCAGGTAGGTCAGCGGCGTGCCGACCGACAATCGGCGTCGTCGTCGATCCTCGATGGGCGGCGGCACGGCCCGCTCCGGCGCCGAGACGGTGGCGGTCATCCCGCGGCCCTGGTGGTGGCGCCCTGGGTGTCGCGGCGCAGCACCAGGCGTTGGTAGAACAGCGCGAATGTCAAGGAGATGATGAACAGAATCACTGCGACAGCGCTCCCGTAGCCGAATTGTGAGCGCTCGAAGCCGCGCTCGATGATGTAGGTGGCCATCGTGTTCGACGCGTTCGCCGGGCCACCACCGGTCATGATCCAGATGAGATCGAACAATTGCAGCGCCCCGATGATCGACAGGAAGATCCAGGTCCGGATGGTCGGCCCCAGCAGCGGCAAGGTGATGTGCCGGAACACTCGCCAGGACGTCGCGCCGTCGATCTGCGCGGCCTCGACGACCTCGCGGGGAATGCCCTGCAGCCCGGCGAGGAACAGGATGATCGCGAACCCGATGTACTTCCAGGTGATGACAACGAACAACGTGTAGAGCACGATGTCCGGGTTCGCCAGCCACAGCTGGACCTGGTCGCCCAACCCGAGAGCTCGCATGATCTCGTCGACCGGGCCGTCCGGCTGCAGAATCAGCAACCAGGCGACACCGGTGACCACCTCGGACAACACGTACGGGGCAAACAGTATGGTGCGCAACAATGTTCGGCCGCGGATCTTGCGATTCACCAGCAGCGCCAGACCGATGCCCAGCGGCAACTGGATGACCAGGGACAGCACGATGATCACCAGGTTGTGCCAGATCGCCCGCAGAAAGACATTGTCGGTCAAGGCCTGGACGTAGTTGCCCAGCCCGACGAAGTCGTCCAGCGGCCCGAGACCGTTCCACTTGAAACCGCTGTAGTAGAAGGCCATCCCGATGGGCACCAGCACGAAGGACGCATAGAGCACGAGGGCCGGTGTGACCAGCAGGGTGATTTCCAGTCGCTGTCGGCGCGACCCTCGTGTTCTGCGCTCGATGGTCGTCCGCTCGATGGTCGTCATGACTAGTTCTGGGCTGCAGCGTCCGAGACCGCCGAGACGATCTGTTCCGGCGACGACTGGCCGGCGAACATGTTGGCGATCTCGTCGTTCAACGCCTCGCCCACAGCGGTCGGCAATGCCTTGTCGAAGTACAACTGGACGAACGAGGATGCGTTGCGGAAGTCGATCAGCGACTTGAGAGTGGTGTCGGCTGACGGCGGTTTCCGAACCCGGCAGAATCGGCGGGCCGACCGAGAGGGCCGCGAACTTCTTCTGCTCCTGGTCGCTGAGCATGAAGGAGAGGAAGTCGGCGCACGCCGGCGGGGCATCGACGGAGCAGGAGAATCCGTCGCCGCCGCCGAACGCGGCGTCCGGGGCGCCGGCGCCGCCGGTCACCGTCGGGAACGGGAACCATCCCAGTCGACGTCCAGGCCTGCCTTGTCGGGCGTGAGTCCGTTGATCACGCCGCCGTTCCAGTGACCCTGCAGTTCCATCGCGGCCTTGCCGGTCGCGATCAGGCCCGCCGAACTCGCCGCACCCTGTTGCGCCGGCGTGCCGAGGAATCCGTCCTGGAAAGGTTCGGCGGCCAGGAAGGTCTTGCAGGTCCTCACCCGCCTTCAAGAAGCACGGATCGTCGAAGGTCAGGTCCTTGGTGGCCTTCTGCAGCGTTTCCTGGCTGCACTGCCGGGTGGCGAAATAGCCCCAGTAGAACGCGTCGGGCCACTTGTCCTTGCTGCCCACCGAGATCGGCGTGATTCCGGCGGCCTTGAGCTTGTCGATCGCGGCGTACAGCTCGTCCATCGTGGTGGGCGGCGCGGTGATGCCGGCCTGCGCGAAGAGGTCCTTGTTGTACCAGAATCCGACGATCCCGAGGCTGTACGGCACCCCGTACTGCTTGCCGTCGACCTGCCAGCCGGCGGCCGACCCGCCGAGCTTCTGGACGACGGCCGAGGTCGCGGCCGTGACGTCCTGCACCTTGCCGGCCTCGACCTGGGTGGCGAGATCCCCGCCGCCCCACTGCTGATAGATGTCCGGCGGGTCGTTCGACTGCAGCCCGACCGCGATCTTGGTGGCGATCTGCTCGTTCTGCACCGGTTCGATCTTGAACGTGACGTTGGGGTGGGCGGCGGTGTAGGAGTCGGCAAGCGACTGCCAGTACCCCTTGAGTGGTTCGTCGGTGGCGTTGTGCCACCAGGTGAGCGTGACCGGCTCGTCGCCGGATCCAGTCGATGACGCGGACTGGCCGCCGGATCCGCAGCCGCTGATCAGGAGCGCGGCGCCGAGCAGTGCTACGCCGCACATGGGCAGTTTTCGCATGGAGGACTCCTGGGTGCTTGATGGGGGTCTGCGCTCGATGTGAGCAAGGCCACTGGAGGGCTGAGTGAATAAGATACTGACTCAACAAATTCATCGTGTCAACCGTTGTCGATAACGTTTTACAGCGCTACTGTGCAGCCGTGACCTTCACCCGCCGGACCACGATCCGCGACGTCGCCGAGCAGGCGGGCGTGTCCGTGGCGACCGTTTCGAAGGTGATCAACCAGCGTTACGGAGTGGCCAAGTCGACCCTGGCGAGGGTGCAAGGTGTCATCGATGAGCTGGGCTACGAGTCCAGCATCGTGGCCAGCAGCCTGCGCAGTCACCAGACCAACGTGCTCGGTATTCTGGTCGCCGACCTCGAGCCGTTCAGCACCGAACTGCTGAAGGGAGCGGCAAAGGCCGTGCGCGGCACCGGTTACGAATTGGTCGTCTATTCGGCCGGGCGCCGCTCGGTCGACGTCGTCGGGTGGGAGCGGCGCTACCTGGCCAGGCTCGGCGGCACCCTGATCGACGGCGCGGTGCTGGTCACCCCGACGGTGGTGGACGCGGAGGTCGGCATTCCGGTGGTTGCCGTCGACCCGCATACCGGCGATTCCCGGGTCCCCACCGTCGATTCCGACAACCTGCGCGGTGCGCGGTTGGCCACCGATCATCTGATCGGGCTCGGCCACCGGCGGATCGGGTTCATCGCGGGCCGACCCGATCTGGAATCCGCCCGGCTGCGGCATCAGGGCTACGAACTGGCGCTGGTCGAGGCAGGCATCCCGATCGACCCAGAGTTGGTTGCCGTTGGCGACTTTCAGGAGGAGAAGGCCCATGACGCCGCGCGGGCGTTGCTTGACCGCAAGGACCGGCCGACCGCGATCTTCGCGGCGAACGACAGCTCCGCGCTCGGCGTCCTGGCGCTCGCCGGCGAACTGGGCATCGACGTGCCGGCCGACCTGTCGGTGATCGGTTTCGACAACGTCCCCGAGTCGGTGATGTCGATCCCACAGCTCACCACGGTCGAACAACCCATCCAGCTGATGGGCCAGCGAGCCGTCGAAGCCCTGCTCGCCCTGCTCGCCGGCCAGGACGTCGACCTGCGGATCACCCTGAAGACCCGCCTGGTGCAGCGGCAGACCACCGCACCGCCGAGGAAGCAGCGACGACGCTCGTCGCGACGTTGACGTTCCACCCCATCCGGCAGGGCGGAGCACCCACACACCCCGGGGCTCGGGGAGCTCCACTCCGGCAGTTCAGATCAACGACCCATCAACCCGCGGTCCGACAGCACCTGCGTCAGTCACCACACCACACAAAAGTCACACCACCACATGACAAGAAGGACATCCCGGATGACAGCCGACGTCGCCACCACCGCCCACACGCCACCCCTGCCGCCACCGGTCGCCGCTTGGAATGATCAAGCTCTCCCGGTGCCGCAGCGGGTCTCGGCGCTGCATGGAGCAGCTGACCGTGCCGGAGAAGGTCGCCCAGCTGTACGGCGTCTGGGTCGGGCTCGACTCCTCCGGTGATGGAGTGGCACCGTTCCAGCACGACCTGGCCCGCGACCCCGTCGACTGGGACGCCCTGATCAAGCTCGGACTCGGCCAGCTCACCAGGCCGTTCGGCACCCGGCCCGTCGACCCACAGACCGGCGCCGCCGGGCTGGCGCGCACCCAACGGCAGATCGTCGCGGCCGGTCGGTTCGGCATTCCCGCGCTCGTTCACGAGGAGTGCCTGACCGGGCTGAGCGCGTGGCAGGCCACCGTCTATCCGTCCCCGCTGTCCTGGGGCGCGAGCTTCGACCCCGGGCTGATCCGGCGGGTGGGCGCCCGGATCGGCGCGTCGATGCGCTCGCTCGGCATCCATCAGGGGCTCGCGCCCCTGCTCGACGTGGTCCGCGATCCGCGGTGGGGACGGGTGGAGGAGACCATCGGCGAGGATCCCTACCTGGTCGGGACGATCGGCGCCGCGTACGTCGATGGCCTCGAATCCGCCGGCATAGTCGCCACTCTCAAGCATTTCGTCGGGTACTCCGCGTCCAAGGCCGGGCGCAACCTCGCGCCGGTGTCGGTGGGGCGGCGGGAGCTGGCCGACGTCCTGCTGCCCCCGTTCGAGATGGCGCTGCGGGCCGGCGCCCGCTCGGTGATGAATTCCTACAACGACCTGGACGGGGTGCCGTCCGCGGCGGATTCCTGGCTGTTCACCGAGTTGCTGCGGGGCACCCTGGGGTTCACCGGGACGGTCGTTTCCGACTACTTCTCGGTGTCCTTCCTGCAGACCCTGCACGGCGTTGCCGCGGGACCGGGGGATGCGGCCCGGCTGGCGTTGACCGCGGGGATCGACGTCGAGCTGCCGACGATCAACTGCTACGGCGAGCCACTGCTCGACGAGATCCGTTCCGGCCGAGTCGATATCGGGGTCGTCGATCGGGCGGTGGAGCGGGTGCTCCGGCAGAAGGTCGAGCTCGGTCTGCTGGATGCGGAATGGTCCGCGGACGTGCCCGCGAGCTCCACCGGGTCCATCGATCTGGACGACCACTACTCCCGCGCGCTGTCCCGGGAAGTGGCCGAGAAGTCCGTCGTGCTGCTGGCCAACGACGGCACCCTGCCCATACCCGCAGGAAAAAGGCTGTCCGTGATCGGTCCCCGCGCCGACGACCGCACCGCGATGCTGGGCTGCTACTCGTTCCCGATGCACGTCGGCACCCAGCACCCGCAGGTGCCGATCGGGCTCGACCTCCCGACCGTGCTGGAGGCAGTGCGCGACAAGGGTTTTGCCAGCACCTACAAGCTGGGCTGCCCGGTGCTGGGCGGCACGGACGAGGACATCACCGCTGCCGTAGCCGCGGCCAGGAACAGCGACGTCTGTGTGGCCGTGCTCGGCGACCTGGCGGGCCTCTTCGGCCGGGGCACCTCCGGCGAGGGCTGCGATGCGGCGGACCTGCGGCTTCCCGGGCGGCAGGAGGAACTGCTGGAGGCGCTGCTGCGCACCGGCACCCCGGTGGTGCTGGTGCTGCTGGTCGGCCGGCCCTACGAGTTGTCCCGGCAGATCGACCGCCTGGCCGCGGTGGTCTGTGGGTTCTTCCCGGGCGAGGAGGGCGGACCTGCGATCGCCGGTGTGCTCGATGGATCGGTGAATCCCAGCGGTCGGTTGCCGATCAGCTTCCCGCGGGCGGGGGCCAGCCAACCGACCACCTATCTGGCGTCGCCACTGGGAAAGCGCAGCGAGGTCAGCAGTGTCGACCCGACACCGCTATTTCCCTTCGGTCACGGACTGTCGTACGCACCGGCGACCTGGCTGCCGGCCAGGGTTGTCGGCGCATCGGAATGGGCGACCGACGGCGCGGTCCAGGTCGAGGTGACCATCCACAACGACAACCCCCGGCCGGCCACCGAGGTCGTGCAGATCTACCTGCACGATGTGGTGGCCGAGACGGTCCGCCCGGAGCGACAACTGATCGCCGCCGCCCGGGTCGACGTACCCGTCGGTGGGACCAGCACCGTGAACTTCACGCTGCACGCCGACCTCACGTCGTACACCGGACTCGCCGGCCGGCGGATCGTCGACCCCGGTGCCGTCGAACTCCGGGTCGGCGCATCGAGCACGGATATCCGCGATGTGCTCGCCCTGCGGCTCACCGGCCTGTGCCGCCGTGTCGGCGCCGACCGGGTGCTCCAGCCGACCATCGAAATCCGTTCCGCCGCAGCCGGTCCGGACGAGCACACCGGCGCCGCCGGATGAGCCGCCCGAGCAGCACCGAGCAAGCTGGCGTAGCGACCAACCCGATCCTGCCGGGCTTTCACCCCGATCCCTCGATCTGCCGGGTCGGCGACGACTACTACCTGGTGACGTCGACGTTCGAATATTTCCCCGGGCTGCCGATTCAGCACAGCCGCGACCTGGTGAATTGGCGCAGGCTCGGTTACGTGCTGGACCGCCGGGAACAGCTGTGCCTGGCGGGGGTGCGCAGCTCCGGTGGGCTGTACGCACCGACCATCCGCTGGCATGACGGCATCTTCTACGTGGTCTGCACGCTGGTCGGCGACCCGTCATCGAACGACGACACCGGGCCGCGAACCGGGAACTTCGTGGTCACCGCGACCGATCCGGCCGGACCGTGGTCGAACCCGCACTGGCTGGACGAGCCGGAGAGCTTCGACCCGTCGCTGCTGTTCGACTCAGGCGAGGCCTGGTTCTGCGCGACCCGCCCGAACCCGGCCGCCGCCGTCGCCGGTGGAACCGAGATCTGGGTCCAGGCCTTCGATGTCGACACCCTGACGCTCACCGGCCCGCAGCAGGTGATCTGGCACGGCGCGTTGGTCGACGCCGTGTGGGCCGAGGCCCCGCATCTGTATCGGGTGGGGGAGTCGATCGTGCTGGTCAACGCGGAGGGAGGTACCGCGCAAGACCATGCCGTCACCTGCGCGCGCGCCGACCGGGTCACCGGCCCCTATCGGAACAACCCGCGCAACCCGATCCTCACCCACCGCCATCTCGGACTGCGTCACCCCGTTGTCGCGGCCGGCCATGCCGACCTGGTGCAGGCCGCGGACGGCACCTGGTGGGCCGTCGCCCTCGCCATTCGGCCACGATGGGCGGATGGCGAAAGCCACCTGACCCTGGGCCGGGAGACGTTTCTCGCCGAGGTGACCTGGGAAGACGGCTGGCCGGTCGTCAACCCCGGAGTCGGGATGCTCCGCGACCGACAGCCGGTTCCGCAGCTGCCGCAGCCCGGCTGGCCGGCCGAGCCGGAACGCGATGATTTCGACCGGGCCGAGCTCGGTCCCGGCTGGTCCTACGTCCGGACGCCACCGAGCGAGGACGAGATCGTCTCGCTCACCGAGCGGCCCGGCGCGTTGACGCTGCGCCCGCAACCGGCCGGCATCGCCGACGTCGGGTGCCCCGGATTCGTCTGCCGGCCGCAGGACTCGTGGACGTTCAGCGCCGCAACGTTGCTGGAGTACACCCCGCGAGGCCCGCGGGACGTCGCGGGTCTGGTGCTCCGGCAGAACGAGGACTACTCCCTCCAACTGCTGCTCACCGCCAGCGACGGCGGCGGCCGGGTCATTCGGGTGATCCGCCGGTTCGGCGGCGTGGACAGTGTCGAGGCCGAACGGGTAGCACCGGACGGTCCGGTGGTGCTGTCCGTCGTCGGCCGGGATCTCGACTACCTCTTCGCCGTCAACGATGTCGAGATCGCGTCGGTCGACGGTCGTGCCCTGAGCACCACTGCCGCCGGCGGATTCACCGGGACGATGCTCGGTCCCTACGTGTTCAGCGGGGACCAACACGCGTCAGCGCCCACGGCCTGCTTTGCCTGGTTCGAGTACCGGGCCGAGGACTGATCCTGCCGCGGGCCGAACGGCAGGATTCAGCCGGACCACCAGGGCCGCAACGGAACCGCGGCGTCACCCTTGGCGCCCGGCTTCACCGCGAGCACCTGGTGCAGCTGAATACCGTTGCGCTCGAAGCTCAGCCGGGACCCGGCCATGTAGAGGCCCCACACCCGCGCGGTGCCCTCGCCGACCTCGTTCACGCACGCATCCCAGTTGGCTTCCAGGTTCGCGCACCAGTCCCGCAGGGTGAGCGCGTAGTGCTCCCGCAGGTTCTCCGAATGCCGCACATCGAAACCGACGTCCTGCATCACCGTGATGATCCGGCCGGACCCGGTGATCTCGCCGTCCGGGAACACATACCGGTCGATGAACGCCTCGGACTTCACCGGAATGTTGTTGGCCGGCCGGGTGATCGAGTGGTTCAGCAGGCGTCCGCCCGGCCGCAGCTTGTCCTGCATCGAACGGAAGTAGGACGGGTAGTTCTTCACCCCGATGTGTTCGGTGAGCCCGATCGAGGAGATCGCGTCGAAACCGGTCTCGGCGACATCCCGGTAATCCAGGTGCCGAATCTCGGCGAGATGCTGCAGACCCGCGTCGACGATGGCCTTCTGGCCCCACTCCGCCTGCTGCCGGGACAGCGTCACACCGAGCGCCTGGACACCGCGCCGGGCCGCATGCCGCACCATCGAACCCCAACCGCAGCCGACGTCGAGCAGGCGTTGCCCTGGCTGCAGGCCCAGCTTGTCGAACACCAGGGCGTGCTTGGCGTCCTGCGCCTGCTCGAGCGTGTAGTCCGGTTGCCTGGAACACCGCGCAGGTGTATGCCATCGACGGTCCGAGAACGTACTCGTAGAAGGCGTTCGAGACGTCGTAGTGCTTGCTGATCGCCGACGAGTCCCGCTTCTTGGAATGACCGAGACCCTGCGCCAGGCGCAGCCAACGGGGGATTGCCTCCTGCGGCGGCGGCGCGACCGGCAGCAGGGTCTTCAGTCCGACCCCGGCCACCATGTCCTTCACCTCGCCGGGCGACGGCCGGCGGAGCCGCAGTTTGTCGTCCATCAGCTTGAGCAGTTCGTACGGGTCGGCCGAATGCATGTTGGTGAAATCGATGTCGCCGCTGACGTAGGCGCGCACCAGGCCAAGGTCGCCGGGCGCGGTCAGCACGTAGGTCAGCGCCCGTCGGTTGTTGATGTGCAGGCCGGGACCATCGGCCGGACCCGCGCTGCTGCCGTCGAACGCGGTCAGCCGGAACGGCAGCGGCCCGTCGGTCACCGTTGCCGCGACGTCGGCGATCGTCATCGGACGGCCCGACCCGGTGGGTCGGCGGGTGCCCGAGGACGTCGAGGCCTTGAACGTTGTCATTGTCGTCGCACCGCCTTGTCGTAGAGGTTCAACAGCCGTGAATCAGGGTCGTACTGCTTTTTCAACACCGCGTAGGTCGGGCCGCCGTACAGGTCGGCGAAATCCTCCGGGCTGTAGAACGCATCCGAATACAGCGACTTGTGACCGCCCAGCTCGTTGACCCGACGCTCGATGCAGCCGATTGGTCGCACCATCGGGTTCGCCCGGCGCTTTGCGGAACCGCTGACCAGAAACCGACATTGACGTACGTCTGCTCCTGCCGGATCGGATACAACGGCCAGGTTGGCGTGCCGTCCTGCCGCGGATTCGCCGGCAGGTGCAGCGGGCACAGCCAGATCGGTTCGATCGGAACGGAATCGAGAAACCAGCTCGACGAATTCCGCTGTCCGTCCAACGGGCACCTCGATGTCCTGCACCACCCGCTCGAGTGGCGGCCGGTGGTGCAGGCGTTCGAGCCGATCGGCGATATCGAACCGGCGATCCAGCGCGACCAGCTTCCAGTAGAAGGAACTGCGCAGCAATCGCTTCGGCCACAGCCGCCGAACGATCGGCTGTTGCGCGCCGAATGCCCGGGAGCACCAGAACCAATCGGTGTCCCAACGCCACAGATAGTCGTGGATGGTCAGTCGGTCGGTGGTCCGCCGCTGAATGGACCGGTAATAGATCTGCTGACCGGTGTAGTCGCTCGTCGGGCCCGGCTCGTCGGTGAGCGTGCCCAATGTCAGGTAGACTCTCGGTCCCGGAGAAGACGACACCGTCGAGATAGTCGACCCGCACGCCGTCGTGCTGCCGGGTTTCGACGATCGCGGCGATCGAGGATTGCACGTCATCGAGCCGGTTGAACCGCAGATGCCGCAGCGCGACGAAAGGCTTGACGGGTTCCAGTTTGACCCGCAGTCGGGTGGCGTACCCCAGGGTCCCGTACGAGTTCGGAAAACCGTAGAACAGGTCGGCGTGTTCGCCGTCCGGCGTTGCGGTGACGACCTCGCCCGGCGCCGGTGAAGACGTCCATCTCGACGATGTCGTCGAAGACCAGGCCGCTGCGGAACGACGACGACTCGATGCCGCCGCCGGTCGCGGCGCCGCCGACGGTGATCGTCTTCAGTTGCGGGACCACCAGCGGCGCAAGGCCGAGCGGCAACGTGGCAGCGACCAGGTCCTCGTAGGTGCACATCCCGCCGACGTCAGCGGTGAGGCCATCGACGTCGATCGACAGCACGCCCCCCAACCCGGAGACGTCAAGGCCGGGACTGCTGATCTTCCGTCGGGTTCGGAACAGATTCGACGTGCGCTTGGCCAACCGGACGGTGCCGTCCCGGCCGATGGCGTCGTAGCTTGCGATCAGGGCAGCGATCGCCGCGGCATAGTCGGGCGTCGAGGGGTCGGGCGAACCGGCTGAGCGCGGCTCAGCAGATGATCTGGCCCGGGTGGGCAGGTCCCACATGACGCCAAAGTTAGACCTTTCGCGCGGGCAACGGCAGCGCGGGTCAGCGTGTCGCGCCAAGCGGACGATTCAGACATGACCGCCCGCGGTGTTGCGCACTGCTAACGAACACGCGCTGACCTGGACAAACGGCATTCGGGTGGCGGGGGTCGACCAACAAGCACGGGTCGCGACAGAGACGCAGCTCACACCGCGAACGCAGCGTCATCCGAGGGCACGAGCGGCGTCACACGACTGGACAGGACGCGACCAGGGTCGGTGACCGTCGACTCGACCCCGCCGGCTCGGCAGGCATCGATTCAGAAGGTAGCGATTCAGAAGGTATCGATGTCCGCGGGCTGTGATTCAGCCGGGTCAGCTTCAGCCGGGGGCCCCGGCGCCGGCGGTCAGCCGGTCGAGGACGTGTTCCGGGGCCGGCACGTGCCGCAGATACTGCCGGCTGAACGCCCCGGTGCCGTGCGCCAGCGAGCGCAGATCGACCGCGTAGCGGGCCAACTCGACCTCCGGTACCTCGGCCAACACCGAGGTCCGGCCGGTGCCAACCGGTTCCGTGCCGCGGACCCGGCCGCGCCTGGAGGCGAGGTCGGCCAGCACCGCGCCGACGAAGTCGTCGTCGACGGTGATCGTCACCGAATCCATCGGTTCCAGCAGTTGCACGCCCGCCGCGTGCGACGCCTCCTTCAGCGCCAACGATCCGGCCATCTGGAACGCGGCGTCCGAGGAATCGACGCTGTGCGCCTTTCCGCCGACCAGCGTCACCCGCAGATCGACCATCGGATGGCCGTTCACCCCCTTCTCGAGTTGCGCGCGGACACCCTTCTCGACGCTCGGAATGAACTGCCGGGGGACCGCGCCGCCGACGACCCGGTCGACGAACTCGAACCCACCGCCCTGCGGGAGCGGTTCGATCTCGATCTGGGCGACCGCGTACTGCCCATGCCCGCCGGACTGCTTGACGTGTCGGCCGAGGCCGTGCGCGGCGGACCGGACCGTCTCCCGGACGGCGACCCGGACCGGCTCGACCACCACCTCGATCCCGGCGCGGGTGCGCAGCCGGTCGAGCAGCACCTCGAGTTGTTGCTCGCCCATGGTCCACATCAGCATCTGGTCGGTTGCCGGGTTGACCTGGACCCGGACGGTGGGATCCTCGGCCTGCAGCCGGGCCAGGCCCTGCACCAGCTTGTCCTCCTCGCTCGACGAGCGGGCCGAAATCGCCACCGGCAGCAGCGGTTCGGGCATCGTCCAGGGGGAAAGGACGGCGGGGTCGGCCGGATCGGACAGCGTGTCGCCGGTTTCGGCGTGGGCAAGCCGGGCGACCGCGACGATGTCGCCGGCGACCGCGCGGGGGATCGGACTGAGCGTGGCGCCCAGCGGCCGGGAGATCGCCCCGCCGCGCTCGTCCAGATCGTGCTCGGAGTGCCAGGTCTCGTCCTCCGGGTGCCCGGAGAACCGGGCGAAGTGCCCGCTGACGTGCACCGGCACGTCGGGCAGCAGGGCGCCGGAGAACACCCGGACGATCGACACCCGGCCGACGTAGGGGTCGGTGGTGGTCTTCACCACCTCGGCGACCAGCGGGCCGTTCACGCTGCCGGTCAACGGTTCTCGGGTCGCGCCGGCCGGGGTGTAGACCGCCGGCAGCACGTGTTCGACGGGCATCGGGAAGCACCGGCAGATGACCTCGAGCAGCTCGGCGACGCCGAGGCCGGTGGTCGGGACGGCGGCCAGCACCGGGTGGAACGCGCCGCGGGCGACCGCGGTCTCCAGGTCGTCGACGACCGTGTCGAAGCCGACCTCCTCGCCGCCCAGATAGCGGTCGAGCAGTCCGTCGTCCTCCGATTCGGTGATCACTGCCTCGATCAGCGATTCCCGCTGACCGGCGATGGCGTCGGCCTCGTCGTCGTCGGCCGGTCGGGCCACCCGGGCGCCGCTGCCGGTGTCGAAGACGGTCCTGGACAGCAGGCCGATCAGCGCGGTGGGCGCATCGGCCGCGGCGTCCGCGTCGATCGGCAGGTACAGCGGGTGCACGCCGTCGCCGAACACCAGCTGGCAATTCTCCACGGCCGCGGCGAAGTCGCCCCTTGGCTGGTCGATGTGGGTGACCACCACCGCCCGCGGCATCCCGACATCCGCGCATTCCTGCCACAGGATCCGGGTGGCACCGTCGATCGGAGACGAGGAAGCGGTGCTCTCCGCGGCCGAGATGACGAACAGCGCGGCATCCGCCGCCCGCAGCCCGGCCCGCAGTTCACCGACGAAGTCCGCGTGCCCGGGGGTGTCGACCAGGTTGATCCGGACCGGTCGGCCGTCCGGTGGCAGCAACGAGGCGTCCTGCACCACGGTGCTGGCAACGGCCAGCGAGACGGACCGGCCGACCCGCCGCTCGACGTCCTCGAAATCGCAGACCGTGGTGCCGTTCTCGATGCTCCCCGGGCGGCTGATCGCCCCGGTCGCCGCCAGCATCGCCTCGGTCAGCAGGGTCTTGCCGGCGCCGCCGGGGCCGACCAGCACGACATTGCGAACCTGTTCGGCCAGGCCGTCGGCCGCCGCTTCCCGAGGCGTCATGCCGACCGGCCGGCCCTGATCGGCAGATCGCGGTGCGCCGTCGCCGCGCGCTGGCCGCTCCCGAGGCCGGCCCGGTAGGGACGCCACCGCTGCCGGCGATCTTCAGGTTGCATGGTCGTCACCTCTGGTCGTCCGCAGCGTCACCGCGACCGGAGGCCGCGGCAGTGTCGGCTGGAGTCCGCAGGTGCTCGTCCCAATTCGCCGGTGGGCTCCTCAATCCGTTATGCAGGCAGTCTGCTGACGCCCGACGCGTCACGCAACACGACGCTCGCGGTTGCCGCGGGCTTGGTCGCCGGGCCGCTCATGAAGGAACCGCATTCCGGCAGCAGCGCCGCCACCAGCGGTCCGGGCGAGGTCGACGGGCACGTCCGGCACCTCGTAGTGCTGCGCGCCGGCCGCGGTGGTCGCCGTCACGGTGACCAGTCCGCTGCGCCGCTGGAACATCGATTGCCGGATGGTCAGCCCGATCACCCCGGGCACGTCCAGCACGACCCGCCGGCGGACCAAGGACCCGGCCCTGGTGATCAGCCGGTTGCCCACCACCGCGTGCCCGAGATTCCGGTAACGATCCCCGGCCAGCAGCGCGGCCAGCGGCAGCAACAGCAGGGAGATCGACGCGGCGAACGGCGGCCGATCGGTCCACCAGGTCGAGCCCGAACAGCGCGACGACGATCAGGCCGGCCAACCCCAGCGCACGGGTGTAGCGGCGCCGGCGGGCGGCGGGGCCGTGCTGGATCAGCGGATGCGTGGCCGGGCTCCGCGGAACCCAGCACCTTGGCCTCCACCTCGAGGACCGTGCGCAGCGGCGCCGGTGGCACCAGCAGGGCGCCGCCCCGCTCCGCACCCCGATGACGCAGGCCGGTCGCGATGGCCTGCAGCCGGGCGCCGCCGACCACCCTGAGCAGCAGCGGCTCGGAACGCTCCAGGCCGCGCAGCCGACGCTCCTCGATGCTGGTCGATCGGGTGGTCAGCAGTCCGCGGCTGACCCCGAGCGTGCCGCCGGCGTGCCGGGTCAGCCGGTAGCCCCAGAACGACAGCACGTACCCGGCCACCGACAGCAGCGTGACGACGATCAGCACCGCGACGCCGCCCTGCAGGACGTCCACCCAGACCGGGGTGCCGCGCAGATGGCGCAGCGCCTGATGGATCAGGCTGAACTGAGCAGGATCCAGCTGGGCCTCGTTGAGGATCCGCCAGCCGAACCCGATCAGCACCGCGGCGGTCACCACGCCGGACAGCGTGGCCGGGGCGAACCAGATCCACCGCGGATGGAGCCGGGCCAACTCGGTTTCCGCGTCGGCGTCCCGAGGTCCGTCTGTGTCACGGGGACGGTCGGCGTCCACTGGTCGGTCGGCGACGTTGTCGGGGCCATCGCTGTCCGAGAGCTCGGTCCCGGCGGGACGGGCTCGCCGAGTCCTTCGCGTGGTGCAGCAGCTCGGCGCGCAGCGACGTGGCGGACGAGGCCCGCAGGCCGTCGAGCGCGAGCAGTTCCGCACCGTGATGCGACGTGCCGGTGCCGATCTGGACCTTGACCAGCCCCAACACCCGCTGCAGCGGGTGGGCGCTGACGTCGACGGTGCGCACCCGATCCCGCGGAACCGTGAGGTGCTTGCGCTGCAGCAGCCCCTTGCGCACCTCGATCACGGTCGGAGTGATCCGGTAGCGGGTGGTCAACCAGCGGCTGATGCCGAGGGCGATCACCGCCGCGGTGCCGATCAGTCCCCACGGCGGCCCGGACTCCCCGGCGCGTCCGGCGAAGATCAGCGCGATCAGCAACGGGATGAACTTGATCAGCTCGCGGGCCGGCTCGACGAGCAGCATCCCGGTGGCGAGCCGGCGCCACGGCAGGTCGGCCGGTCGGGAACGGTGGCTCGCCGGCGGCTCGGACCCGGCGGAGGGGTCTCCGGTCACGTGGCGTCGCCCTTGGACGCCTGGGCGGCGGCCGTGACCTCGCTGGCGAACCGGCTGGCGACCGGTTCGTCGAGCCCGTCGATCACCAGCGGTCCGGCGGCGGATGCCGTGGTCACCGTGACCTTGGTGAGCCGGAACAGTTTGCCGATCGGGCCCTGTTCGGTGTCGACCGTCTGGATGCGCGAGACCGGCGCGATCCGCCACTCCTGGGTCCACCAGCCCGACCGGGTGTAGACAGCGTCGGCGGCCAGCTCCCAACGATGCACCCGGTAGCGCCAGCGCGGCATGACCGCGAGATGCGCCGCGGCGACCAGCACCGTCGCCAGCAGGATCGGTCCGTGCCACGGCGGCACCGGCCAGTCGAACACCCAGGCGACCACCTGGATCGCGATGACGAGCAGCCAGCCGATCAGTGCGCGGGCGAACCAGTAGACGACCGCGCGGGACGACACCCGGTTCGCCGGCCCGCGCAACAGGTCGGCGGGGCGGGTGAGATCTGGCGTCGACATGAGTTCATCGTCCACGTCTTGAGGTCGATCGTGTTGTCGGCGGCGCAGACAGCCGCAAATTCCGTCGGTCGGCCGAGCGGTCCGGCCGCGCGTGGCCGACACCGACGGCGGGTCAGCTGCGGGGCGCTCGGCGGCGCAGCGCGACGAGCCCGACGCCGATGCCGACGATGATCACGATCGGGCCGATGACGGCCCACATCTTGTTGCCGGACATCGCACTGCCGCCAACCACCCCGAGGCCCTGCAGCGCCCAGAGCGCGCCGAGCAGGATCAGCACTGCGGCGACGATCAGCATCGCGATCTTCATCGGGCACTTCTTTCGATGGGGAACCTTCTCGATCTCGCCATGGTGGCACGGATCGGCGGCAACGTCATTGAACGCGCATCCATCGCTGGGCGCACCCGCCGCACACCAAGGCGAATACTGCTGAGGTCGACCACGCCAGCAGATTGGGTGTCAGCATGTCCGTTCGGGATTTCGATCATGTCCTGATGACGACCCGCGCCGTGCGCAAGCGGCTCGACCTCGAGCGGCCGGTGGAGACCCGCGGTGATCACCGAATGCATCGAGCTGGCCGCGCAGGCACCCATCGGCAGCAACATCCACAGTTGGCGGTTCCTGGTGGTGACCGACCCCGACCTGCGAGCGGCGATCGGCGAGTACTACCGGCGCGGCGCCAGCGAGTACCTGGCCGCCGGCCGGGCGCTGCGCCAGCACCCCGGCGCAGCGGCGGGTGTCCGACTCCTCGACCTATCTGATGGACAACTTTCACCGGGTGCCGGTGCATGTGCTTGCCCTGATGAAGGGGCGCCCGCCGGCCGGCGATCAGGCATCTGGCCGGCTACTACGGGTCGGTGATGCCGGCGATCTGGAGTTTCGCGCTCGCCCTGCGCTCCCGCGGCCTCGGGTCGGCGTGGACGACGCTGCACCTGGCGTACGAACGCGAGGTCGCCGCAGCTGCTGGGCATACCGGACAACGTGACGCAGGTTGCCCTGCTGCCGGTCGCGTACACGATCGGGCAGGACTTCAAGCCGGCGACGCGGCCGCCGATGGAGCGGCTGGCCTCGTGGAATCGCTACGGCGAGAGCGCGCCGCCAGCCTGAGCGGGCTCTCGCAGCGCGGCGGCCCGAGTCGACGCGCGCCGCTGGCCGCGTCGAAATGACGAAATGACAACAAAACTCCGCGACATACCGGCGCGCCTCCGGGGCGGGTCAGAACCCTCGACCTACTTTCAATCCCAGCGCTACCTGACATAACTATAACCGTTTGGTTGAGGTTGAGACTTCGACACGCCGAGCGGATGCGGGATTGCAGGCAGCGCAGACAGTGCAGTCCCAGCAGTGCAGTCCACAGCAGTGCAGTCCAGAGCAACAGTCCACAGCAGTGCCGGTGTCAGCACCGCGCTGCACCAGCACCCGAGATCGACCCCTCCGTACAGATCCGAGCAGTCGGATCGAGCAGAAAGGCTCAGGCGAAATGACGCCACCGCACAACTACCTGGCCGTCATCAAGGTCGTCGGCATCGGCGGCGGTGGTGTGAACGCCATCAACCGGATGATCGAGGTCGGCCTCCGTGGGGTCGAGTTCATCGCGATCAACACCGATGCGCAGGCCCTGCTGATGAGCGACGCCGACGTCAAGCTCGACGTCGGCCGCGAGATGACCCGCGGCCTCGGCGCCGGGGCGAACCCGGACGTCGGCCGCAAGGCGGCCGAGGATCACCGCGAGGAGATCGAGGAGGTGCTCAAGGGTGCCGACATGGTCTTCGTCACCGCCGGGGAAGGCGGTGGAACGGGAACCGGCGGCGCCCCCGTCGTCGCCTCGATCGCCCGCAAGCTCGGCGCGCTGACCATCGGCGTCGTCACCCGGCCGTTCGCCTTCGAGGGTCGGCGCCGCGGCGGCCAGGCCGAGAACGGCATCAAGGAACTGCGCAACGAGTGCGACACCCTGATCGTCATCCCCAACGACCGGCTGCTGCAGCTCGGGCGACAGCGGCGTGTCGCTGATGGACGCGTTCCGGTCCGCCGACGAGGTGCTGCTCAACGGTGTGCAGGGCATCACCGACCTGATCACCACCCCGGGCCTGATCAACGTCGACTTCGCCGACGTCAAGTCCGTGATGGCCGGCGCCGGCACCGCGTTGATGGGCATCGGTTCCGCCCGCGGCGAGGGCCGGGCCATCCAGGCCGCGCAGAAGGCGATCAACTCGCCGCTGCTCGAGGCCTCGATGGACGGTGCGCACGGCGTGCTGCTGTCCATCGCCGGTGGCTCCGACCTCGGTCTGTTCGAGATCAACGAGGCCGCCTCGCTGGTCCAGGAGGCGGCGCACGAGGACGCGAACATCATCTTCGGCACCGTCATCGACGATTCGCTCGGTGACGAGGTGCGGGTGACGGTGATCGCGGCCGGCTTCGACTCGACCCCGTCGGTGCTGCCGCCCAGCATCGACCAGCGGGCCAGGGCGGCCGCCGACCGGGGCAGCACGGTGCCGCCAACGGCTACCCGCCGCCCGCCGCCCGCCCGGCCCAGCCGCAGTACGCCGCCACCCCGCCGCCGGCCCCGCGGCCGCCGGTGCCGACCTACCAGCAGACCGCCCCGGGCGGGCAGTACGGCCACCCCGGTGCGCAGCCGGCCTACCAGACCGCCGCGCAGCGCAGCGTCCGGCAAGCCGGACCTGGACGACGACGACGTCGATGTGCCGTCCTTCATGAAGCGCTGAACCAATCCTGGTGTTCGATAGAGCCGATGACGCCTGAACCAGCCGTGACCTCCGGGCCGGCTGGTTCAGGCGTTTCGTGGTTCGAGCGCTGCTGGCGGTATCCGTCGACGGTTCACCACCCGGCACGGCGGCGTCTCGACGGCGCCGTACGACAGCCTCAACCTGGGCGGATCCGTCGGTGACGACCCGGCCGCGGTGACCGTCAACCGGGCCAGGGTGGCCGCCGCGGCCGGGCTGGCGCCGGGCGATGTGGTCTGGATGCGGCAGGTGCACGGCAGCACCGTGACGGCGGTGACGGCAGGCGGGCCGGACCGGCCGGCGACTGAGCTGGCGCCGTGCGACGGCGTCGTCACCGCGGCGCCCGGCGTCGGCCTCGCGGTGCTGGTCGCCGACTGCGTGCCGATCCTGGCCGGCGACCCGGCGGCCGGCGTGATCGCTGCCGTCCATGCCGGCCGGCGCGGGGCGGCGGACGGCATCGCCGCTGCGGATGCTCGAGCGGATGGCGGCGCTCGGCGCGGCGCCCGGCGGCATCACCGTCGTGCTCGGCCCGGCGATCTGCGGCGCGTGCTACGAGGTGCCGGCAGCGATGCGGGACGAGGTGGCGGACGCGCTGCCGGGCTCGGCCAGCACCACCGACCGGGGCACGCCGGGGCTCGACCTGCGGGCCGGGCTTGCCCGCGCAACTGCGCGCCGCCGGAGTCGCCGAGGTCGTCGTCGACCCGCGCTGCACCTACACCGAGCCGAGCCTGTTCAGCCACCGCAGGGACGCGCCGACCGGCCGGTTCGCCGGGCTGATCTGGATGCCGCGTTGATCATGAAACCCGGCGCTGCCGACGGCTCCGGAGAATGTCGTCAGACGGGTTGGGCCACGGCGGTGTGTCGCGCCGCGATCGCCTTCGCGGCGGCGATAGCCTGACCCGCAGGGCGAGGAAATCGGTTCGCCCGACGTGCTTTTGACTGTGCCGGCGACGCGCGCCCTGCCGAGCGGCCGGCCAGTCGGATCGGTGCTGACTGTAGTGACAACGGAAGGATCGGGACGGCAAATGGGATCATGGCGCAAGGTGGGGGCGTTCCTCGGACTCGTCCCGGACGAGGGGCGCCGTGACGAGTTCGGCGACGACTACTCCGATGCCGACGGCTACCGCGACGACTACGACGGCGCCGACCATCACGCCCCGGACTATTCATCGGCTCCCTACCGCGGTGACGACTTCGACCGCGGACACGAGTCCGCCTATCCCGCGCCCCGTCCGGTCCCGGGCGGTACGGCGACGAGCACGCTACCCAAGGAGCGCTGGCCATGCAGGCCCGTACCGACCAACGTCGCGAACCAGAATCGACAGGCGCGATTCGGCCGGTCACGGTCAAGCTGACCGGCTTCAGTGAGGCCCGGGTGATCGGCGAGAAGTTCCGCGAGGGCAAGCCGGTGATCCTGGACATGACCGAGATGGATGACGCCGGCGCGCGCCGCCTGGTCGACTTCGCCGCCGGGTTGGCGTTCGCCCTGCGCGGATCGATCGACAAGGTCACCACCAAGGTCTTCATGCTGCTGCCGCCCGACACCGATGCGGCGGACATCCCCGCCTACGAGCCGGCCCAGGCGGCCTATTCCGGCGGATTCGGCGCCGAAACAGCAGGCCGCGAGCGTCAGGCCTACGTCGGGGCGCGCGCCGGCCGCTGAGCGCGGGCGGCGTCTCCGGTTCGTTCGCTGCTCGATGAATGGGCTGCGACTGCAACGGTTGAGCCGTGATTGCCGCGCCGATGGTTCCTACCGGTCTGGCTATCGGGTAAAAGTGGACATGTGAATATTCTCTGGCAGGTCGTCTACCTGCTGCTCTGGCTTTTCCGGCTGGCGCTGCTCGGACGGATCGTCATCGAGTTCGTGCGGGTCTTCGCGCGGACCTGGCGACCCGCCGGTCCGCCGGCCGTTGCCATGGAGGTGCTGTACGCGAGCACCGATCCGCCGGTAAAGCTCTTTCGGAAGATCATTCCGACCGTCAAGCTTGGCGGGGTAGGGTTCGACCTCAGCATCGTGGTGCTACTGATCCTCGTCTACGTTCTGATGGAGGTCGTGGCCAGGCTTGCTGCGGCCTCGATTTAGGATTTCGACGGTTGCGGTCGCCCCGATTGCCTCCGCCGAGCACAAGATCGCCTGAGGAGTTGTCATGCCGCTCACGCCAGCCGACGTCCATAACGTCGCCTTCAAGAAGCCCTCGATCGGGAAGCGAGGCTACGACGAGGACGAGGTCGATGCCTTCCTCGACGTCGTCGAAGCCGAGTTGAGCCGGCTGATCGAGGAAAACACCGAGCTGACCGCTCGACTGTCCGAGTTCGAGGCCGGCGGATCGCCGGCACCGAAGGCGTCGCCGCCCCGGTCGCCGCGCCCGTGCCGGCTCCGGCCGCTGCCCCGGCACCGGTGGCGGCGTCCTCGGACGCGGCGCACACCCAGGCGGCCAGGCTGCTCGGCCTGGCCCAGGAGACGGCCGACCGGCTCACCCAGGAGGCCAAGGCCGAATCCGACAAGATGCTGGCGGAGGCCAAGAATCACTCCGACGCCCTGGTCGGCGACGCCACCACGCGCGCGGAGGCCGCCGAACGCGACAGCAGGATCAAGGCCGAGGCGCTGGACGCCCAGGCGAAGGCCCGGTACGACGAGGTGATCGGCAAGCTCGCCGACGAGAAGGTCGGGCTGGAGAAGAAGATCGAGGATCTGCGCCGCTACGAGCGCGAGTACCGCGGCCGGCTGAAGAGCTGGATCAGCGACCAGCTCTCGCAGCTCGACGACAACCGGTCGCAGCCGGTCGCCGTCGTCACCGGCCCGGGGGAGTAGCGCAGTCGGGCCGGCGGACACCGCCGGCCCTCGCCGGTGCTCCGGCCCGGGCGCGCACTGCCGGGACGAAATCGGTAGCCCCGGGCGTTACCCTGGGGCGAAGAGAGATACCAGCACGTGGCGACGACCCGGCCATCACCGGTGAGCCATTCGGAAGAACGGGACAGCCGCACGGGCGGCGGTCCTCACTAGAACCGAACGGGTCCGGCCCGACACAGCCGGTGCGACGAGTGGCTCGGGTGCGGTCCGTGGAGACATCCACCGGATCGTCCCGGGCAAGCGGGGTGGTACCGCGGGACGCGATCGACACCGATCGCGACTCGTCCCTGCAGGTAGGACGACTGCAGCGACGAGGAGTACGCGTGATGGCATCACCCCAAGAAACGTTGACCGCCGGAGACGATGACGCGCCGGCCAGCGATGCGACCGTGGCGCACGAGGCCGGTTACCCGCGCGCCGGCGCCGCCGAGCGTCACCGGGCACCCCGATTTTCCGGAGCTGGAGCGCGGCGTCCTGGCCTACTGGGCGAAGGACAAGACCTTCCAGGCATCGATCGACGCGCGGCCGGCCGGCGAGAACGGCGCCAACGAGTACGTCTTCTACGACGGCCCGCCGTTCGCCAACGGCCTGCCGCACTACGGCCACCTGCTGACCGGCTACGTCAAGGACGTCGTGCCGCGCTACCAGACCATGCGCGGGCACCGGGTGGAACGCCGCTTCGGCTGGGACACCCACGGCCTGCCCGCCGAGGTCGAGGCCGAACGCCAGCTCGGGATCAAGCACAAGTCCGAGATCGTCGGCATGGGCATCGAGGCGTTCAACGACGCCTGCCGGGAATCGGTGCTGCGCTACACCCACGAGTGGCAGGAGTACGTCACCCGGCAGGCCCGCTGGGTCGACTTCGACAACGACTACAAGACCCTCGATCTGGACTACATGGAGTCCGTGATGTGGGCCTTCAAGACGTTGTGGGACAAGGGCTTGATCTACGAGGGCTACCGGGTGCTGTGGTACTGCACGCGCTGCGAGACCCCGCTCTCGGCGACCGAGACCAAGATGGACGACACCTACCGGAACCGGCAGGACCCGGCCGTCACCGTGTCGCTCCGGCTCCGGTCCGCGAACCCGCTGCTGGACGGCGTGAACGCGCTGGTCTGGACCACCACCCCGTGGACGCTGCCGTCCAACCTGGCCGCCGCGGTGAACCCGGACGTCGACTACGTGGTGGTCGAATCGTCCGGCCCGTTCGCCGGCCGGTACCTGCTGGCCGCCGCCCGGGTCGCCGCGTACCAGCGCGAGCTGGGCGAGGACCCGAGGGTGCTGGCCACGTTCACCGGCTCGCAGCTGGTCGGCGTCCGGTATTACCCGCCGTTCGACTTCTTCGCCGGTCGGCAGAATGCGCACCAAGTGCTCACCGCCGACTACGTGACCACCGAGGACGGCACCGGCGTCGTGCACATCGCGCCGGCCTTCGGCGAGGAGGACAAGGCCGTCACCGACGCCGCCGGGATCGAGGTGGTCAACCCCGTCGACTCGCAGGGCAAGTTCACGAACCAGGTGCCGCCGTACGAGGGCTACCACGTGTTCGACGCGAACATCCCGATCATGGCCGACCTGAAGGAGGCCGGCCTGCTGGTGCGGCGGGACACCTACGAGCACCCCTACCCGCACTGCTGGCGCTGCGACACCCCGCTGATCCAGCGTGCCGTGTCGTCCTGGTTCGTCGCCGTCACGACCTTCCGGGACCGGATGGTCGAGCTGAACAAGGACATCACCTGGGTGCCGGCGCACATCAAGGACGGCCAGTTCGGCAAGTGGCTGGAGGGCGCCCGGGACTGGTCGATCTCCCGGAACCGGTTCTGGGGCTCGCCGATCCCGGTGTGGTACTCCGACGATCCGGCGTACCCGCGGACCGACGTCTACGGCTCGCTGGACGAGATCGAACGCGACTTCGGCGTCCGGCCCGACGACCTGCACCGGCCGTACGTCGACGAGCTGACCAGGCCGAACCCGGACGACCCGACCGGCCGCTCGACCATGCGCCGGGTGCCGGAGGTGCTGGACTGCTGGTTCGAATCGGGCTCGATGCCGTACGCCCAGGTGCACTACCCGTTCGAGAACCAGGAAGGACCGCTTGCGGGTCCGACCAATGTCGCAGCCTGGTTCGACAATCACTACCCGGGCGATTTCATCGTCGAGTACAACGGGCAGACCCGCGGCTGGTTCTACACCATGCACGTGCTGGCCACGGCGATCTTCGACCGGCCGGCGTTCAAGACGTGCATGGCGCACGGCATCGTGCTCGGCGACGACGGGCAGAAGATGTCCAAGTCGCGGCGCAACTACCCCGACGTCGGGCAGGTGTTCTCCCGGGACGGGTCGGACGCCATGCGCTGGTTCCTGATGTCCTCGGCGATCCTGCGCGGCGCCGACCTGGTGGTCACCGAGGCGGGCATCCGGGAAAGCGTCCGGCAGGCGGTGCTGCCGCTGTGGAACGCCTGGTACTTCCTCGCGCTGTACGCCGGCGCGTCGGACCGGGTGGGCACCTGGCGGACGGATTCCGCCGACGTGCTGGACCGGTACGTGCTGTCCAAGACCGCCGAACTGGTCCATGACGTGACCGCCGCGATGGACGTCTACGACCTGGCCGGCGCCTGCGCGTCCGTCCGGCTGTACCTGGAGGGCCTGACCAACTGGTACATCCGCCGGTCCCGGCAGCGGTTCTGGGACGGTGACGCCGACGCCATCGACACCCTGCACACCGTGCTCGAGGTGGTCTGCCGGGTGGTGGCGCCGCTGCTGCCGCTGACGTCGGAGGTGATCTGGCGGGGACTGGACGGGCGGCCGGTCCGTGCACCTGACCGACTGGCCGAGCGCGTCGGACGGGCTGGTCTCCGGATGCCGATCTGGTCGCCGCGATGGACGAGATCCGGGAGATCGCGTCGGTCGCGTTGTCGGTGCGCAAGGCCGCCGGACTGCGGGTGCGGCAGCCGCTGGCGTCCCTGACCGTCGCGACCCTCGATGCGGATCGGCTGCGGCCCTTCGTGTCTCTGCTGTCCGACGAGGTCAATGTGCGGGCGGTGGAGCTGACCGAGCTGGCCGACCACGACGAGCGGGTGTCCCGGCAGCTGACCGTCAATGCCCGCGCCGCCGGACCCCGGCTCGGCAAGGACGTGCAGAAGGTGATCAAGGCGTCCAAGGCGGGGGACTGGTCCGTCGGTGCGGATGGCAGCGTCGTCTGCGGCGGGTTTGCGCTGGTCGAAGGGGAGTACGCACTGGAGTTGGTGGCGGCCGGATCCTCATCGGACGCGGTGGGTCTGCTCCGCTCCGGAGGGTTCGTGGCGCTGGACACGGTGCTGCGACGACGAGTTGATCGCCGCCGGCGCGGTTGCCGACCTGCTCCGGCTGGTCCAGCAGGCCCGCAAGGACGCGGGTCTGCAGGTGTCCGACCGGATCGACCTCACCCTGGACGTCCCGGACGAGCTGTGGCCGGCCGTGCAGGAGCGGATCGAGACGGTCAAGGCCGAGACGCTGGCGCTGTCCGTGGTGCGCGGTGACGTCGGTGCGGATCGGGCCGGCGTGGTGTCCGGGACGGTCGGGCGCGGGACCCCCGTGCGGGTGGGCGTGCTGCGCGCGGCGGGCTAGCCGATTGCGCTGAACGGATCGATGACGCGGATTCCGTCGAACCGGCGGAATCCGCGATCCCGCGTGTAGATCGTCGAGACCCCGTGTGCCGTCATGAGGGCCACGATCGCGGCGTCGGGAACGTCGTTGCCCCTGATCGCCTGCCCGATGTCAATGCTGCGGTAAGCGGCCCAGAACGTCGGACCCTCGCCGACGATCTGCACGGATGGCGCGCCGATCAGTCGATCGATGGCCGATGCCGCCACCTCGGGTGGCAACGGGTGTTTGAAGATCCCTGGGTGGGTGACGATCCGCAGATAGGACAGCAACACAGGCCAGAACAGGGTCGTCAATGCTGGTCCTGCAACAAGCTCGTCCACCAGTTGCTTGGCACGGGCATGTTCGGCCGCCGATTCGTTGGATGCATATACCAGGATGTTGGCATCAACGGTGGATGACATCAGTGCTCGTCCAGCACGGCCCAGAGAGCGTCCTTGTCGTCGATGTCGATGCGAGCGCCCATCGGAGCGGTTGGCCAGTTGATCGAAACGGCGGCGCCAGGTGCTTCTTCCGCCAGTGCTTTCGCGAGAAGTTCGGAAACCAGCAGGCTGAGCGTTTTACCATCCCGCTGCTGACGCTGTTTCAGGGTCGCCAACACGACGGGGTCGAGGTCGATGGTGGTTCGCATGCATCTGATGCTACCGCCACATGCATCAGATGCACCCCATCTGGATCATTTCTGATGACTTACTCGATGGCGCTGGCGACGCGGATCTCGCACCTCGGGCCGGCAGCAACGGGCAGCCCGACGAGTCGGCGGAAGGACGGCCCGTGGTCAACTGGCGCCACAATGCCCGCGGCCCAGGAGGATCCGATGAAGCATCCACCCGTCGTCTTCGTCCACGGACTGTGGATCCACGCGGCGTCCTGGGGTCCGTGGATCGAGCACTTCGGCGCCGCCGGATACGAGGCGACGGCCGCGGATTGGCCCGGCGACCCGTCGACCGTCGAAGGAGCCAGGGCGGACCCGCGATCGATCGCCGACCGCGGCATCGAGGAGATCGTCGAGCACCACAAGCGGTACATCGGCGCGCTCGACGAGCGGCCGATCCTGGTCGGACACAGCATCGGCGGGCTGATCATCCAACGGTTGCTGGCCGAGGATTTCGCGGTCGCCGGCGTCGCGATCGACCCGGCCCCGATCAAAGGTGTGCTGCGCCTTCCGGTTTCGTCGCTCAAGGTCGCGTTGCCCGTGCTGCGGAAACCGGCCAACCGACACCTTGCCGTGTCGCTGACCCGGGAAGAATTCCGCTACGGATTCGGCAACGCGATCCCGGCGGAAGAATCCGACGAGCTCTTCGCGAGGTGGGCCATCCCCGGTCCGGGGCGGCCGCTGTTCGAGTCCGCCTTCGCGGCGCTCACCCTGCATTCACCGGCCTGGGTGGACACGAAGACCTCCTCCCGCGGGCCGCTGCTGTTCATCGCGGGCGGCCGGGACCACACCGTGCCGGCCACCGTCGTGCGCGCCGCGCACCGCCGCTACCGGCGCTCCGCTGCCGTCACCGACATCCTGGAGTTCGCCGACCGCGGGCATTGCATCACCCTGGACCAGGGCTGGCCGCAGATCGCCGATGCAGCCCTCGACTGGTTGACGGCGAAGGCCCCCTGATCAGGAGCTCAGCTCAACAGCTCCATCAGCGCGGTCAGCGTCTCGGAACACCCGGCGTCGACCCGGCAGGTGGCGAGCGGGTCGCCGCGGGTGATGCCGCGATTGACGATGACGATCGGGGTGCCGGCGCGCGCCGCGTGACGGACGAAGCGCAGCCCGGACATCACCGTCAGCGACGAGCCGGCGACCAGCAGCGCCTCCGCCTGGTCGACGGCCCGGTAGGCCCGGTCGACCCGGTCGCGCGGCACGTTCTCGCCGAAGAACACCACGTGCGGCTTCAGCGGACCGCCGCAGTCCAGGCACGGCGCCAGCCGGAATCCGGCGGTGTCCTCGAAGTCGACGTCACCGTCCGGTGCCGTGGTGACCGATGCGGCGTCCCCGAACCCGGGGTTGAGCGCGTCCAGCCGCTCGTGCAGGTCGAGCCGGCCGCTGATCACCCGGCAGCGCAGGCAGATCACCTCGTCGATCCGTCCGTGCAGGTCGATCACCGCGCGGCTGCCGGCCTGCTGGTGCAGGCCGTCGACGTTCTGCGTGATCAGCTCGCTGAGCACACCGGCCGGCCTCCAGCGACGCCACCGCCCGATGCCCGCTGTTCGGCCGGGCCCGCCCGAGGCGCTGCCAGCCGATGTGGCTGCGCGCCCAGTAACGCTGCTGCGCGGCGGGACCGGAGGCGAACTCGTCATACGTCATGGGGGAGCGGGGCGGGCTGTCCGGGCCGCGGTAGTCCGGGATTCCGGAGTCGGTGCTCATGCCCGCGCCGGTCAGCGCGACGACCCGCCGTCCGAACAGGATCTGGGCGGCCTCGGTCGCCTCGGCCAACGGTGCGCTCGGTGTGCCCATCCGGGGCGTCGCGGCGACCGTCAGTCCGGCGACGGAGGCACCGGTCACCTCACCACGGTACCGAGGCGGTGGCCAGCGACGAAGTCGGCGGCCGCAAGTGCGCACCGCCGCTAGCGCTAACCCTCTTCGTCGATGGCGGCGTCGACGTCCGGCGCCTTGCGGTCGCCGTCGGGCGCCTTCCGGTGCTGACCGAGGGCCAGCAGCGGGAACAGCAGCACCGACAGCATCCCGGCGCCGACCAGGGCCGATGCGGTTCCGGCCGCCAGGTCGCCGGTGGACAGGCCGATGTTGGTGACCGCCACGATGATCGGCAGACCGGTGGCGCAGAACAGCACGATGGCTCGTTTGTCCGCCGGCACGGCGTTGATCGGAGCGCTCAGCAGCCCGGGGAGGCCGCGGACCAGGACGAGCAGGATCAGGAACACCGGCAGCAGCAGCAGTGCCTGGGTGCTGGACAGCAGCGCATCCAGGTCGAACGTCACCCCGGTGTTGATGAAGAACACCGGCACCAGGAAGCCGAACCCGATGGCCTCGAGTTTGGATTCGATGGCCTCGGCGTCGGGTGGCTTGGCATCCCGCAGCAGCAACTTGGTGATCACCCCGGCCGCGAAGGCGCCGAGCAGCATGTCGATGTCCAGCGCGATGCTCAGCGCGACCAGGCTCAGCAGCAGCAGCAGCACCAACCGCACCGCGAACTGCCCGCTGGTGTGCAGGGTGGCGGTGATCAGCGCCTGCAGGCGGGTATGCGTCCCGCGGCTGGCCAGGTAGATCGCCGCGCCGGTGATCAGCACGAAACACGATCAGCACGACCGTCGCCGTGCCCGGCTTCCGGCCGGACAGGAACAGCGAGATCGCAATCAGCGGGCCGAATTCGCCGACCGCACCGAGCGCGATCACCGCGGTTCCGAACCTGGTGCGCAGCTCGCCGGCGTCCCGCAGCACCGGCATCAAGGTGCCGAGCGCCGTGCTGGTCAGCGCGATGCCGATGAAGACGCCGGCCGCCGCCGACGGCGCGATCAGCACCCCGATGACGACCCCGGCCACCAGCGAGATCAACCAGCCGACAATCGGATCTGTTCAGCGCCCGGCCGCGGATCCGTTCGAAGTCGATCTCGTTGCCGGCCAGGAAGAACAGCATGGCCAGGCCGAACTCGGCCAGTTTGCTGGTGAAATCGTTCGGTTGCACCCAGCCCAGCATCGACGGCCCGATCAGCAGTCCGAGGACGATCTCGAACACGACCAGCGGAATCCGGATGAACCTGGCCAGTGCGCTGGCCAGCAACGGTGCCAGCACGGCAGCGGCCGGCAGGGCGATCAGCGTGGAGATGCTCACGACTCCATGCGACCTCCCGGCGCGACGGCCGGCGCCGACCGCCGCGGACCCCGAGTGATCATGACGCACCCGGCGTCCGCGGCGCGGACGCGCGGGCCGATCGGTCGCTAGGCCGCTCAGGCGGCGGGCGACGTGGATGCCGTGCGCGATGTCCGGCGCCAGTTCGGTGGTCGTCGCGCCGTCGACCACGACCAGCGTCTCGCCCTGCACGGAGAACTCCAGGACGGCCCCGGGAATGACGCCGCCGCGATGCAGCCGGTCCATCACCCTCGGCTGGTTCTGCACGATCTCGATGATCCGGCGCACCTCGTAGCGGCCGCCGCGGCCGGCGGCGACGTCGGCGCCGATCAGGTCGCGGTGCGTCTCGGTCACCGGCCCGGACGCCTCGCCGAGATGATCGAGGCCGGGGATCGGGTTGCCGTACGGCGAGGTCTGCGGGTGCCCGAGCAGTGCGATCAGCCGCTGCTCCACCTGCTCGCTCATCACGTGCTCCCACCGGCAGGCCTCGACGTGCACGTCCTGCCAGTCGAGTCCGATGACGTCCAGCAGCAGCCGCTCGGCCAGCCGGTGCTTGCGCATCACGGAGATCGCTCGATCGCGACCGAGATCGGTGAGCTCCAGATGACGGTCGTCGGAGACCACCAGCAATCCGTCGCGCTGCATCCGGGCAACCGTCTGGCTCACCGTGGGACCGCTCTGGTTCAACCGCTCCGCGATCCGGGCACGCAGCGGAACGATGCCCTCTTCCTCGAGCTCGAAAATGGTTCGCAGGTACATCTCGGTCGTGTCGATCAGGTCGTTCACGCTGGCGGTCCCCTTCTTGGCCCTCGTGATGGTACCCGCCACCGTCGGGGTCTCGGCGGCGTCGGAGCGAGAGCGCCTGCGGTGTGGACGCCCGACGTCGCGACCATCCCGGTGTCAGTCCGGTTCGGTCGGTACTCCACAATAGTCATCGATGCCCGACGAACCCTTGACCACGCGTGCGGTACCTGCCTCCGCGGACACGCGGACGCCGATGGCCGCCCCGCTGATCATCGCCCCGCTGATCAACGCCGCAGAACTCGCCGATCTGCTGCGCGAACGGCAGGCCGGTGCTCCGGTGCTGCTCGACGTCCGCTGGACCCTCGCCGGCAGCGACCACGACGGCTATCTGGCCGCGCACATCCCGGGCGCGGTATTCGTCGACCTCGACCGTGAGCTGGCCGGCGCCGCCGGGCCTCGGCGGCCGGCACCCGCTGCCGGACCCGGTCGACCTGCAGGCAGGTCTGGCGGGCGGCGGGCATCGACGACGATTCGACCGTCGTGGTGTACGACGGCGGCAGCGGGCTGGCCTCGGCCAGGGCCTGGTGGCTGTTGCGCTGGTCGGGCCTGCGCGACGTTCGGGTGCTGGACGGCGGCCTGGCCGGCGTGGTCGGCCGTGGCCGGGCGGCCGAACCGTCGCCGGCTCGGAGCCGTGCCGATGATCCGGGACGATGACCGTTCGGCCGGGCTCGATGCCGGTCGTCGAGGTCGACCGGGCCGCCGAACTGGCCGAATCGGGCGGCGTTGATCGACGCCCGGGCGGCCGCCCGCTATCGCGGCGAGATCGAGCCGCTCGACCCGGTGGCCGGGCACATCCCCGGCTCGGTGAACCTGCCGATCGGCGACCTGCTGACCGCCGACGGCACCTTCCGGTCGGCCGCCGAGCTGCGGGCCGCCTTCGCCGCGCTTGGCGTGCTCGCCGGACCGGACACAGATGCGGTCGCGGCCTCCTGCGGGTCGGGCATCACCGCGTGCCAGCTGATCCTCGCGGCGGAGGTCGCCGGCCTGGAATTGGCGCTGTACCCGGGGTCGTACTCGCAGTGGTGCGCGCTGGGCAGGCCGGTCGCCGTCGGAAGCTGACGGGGCGGCACTACCCTGAGTCAATGACGGCGCCGTTGGTGGTCTGGGACCCACGCATGTTGGGCTACGACCTGGGCGGCAATCACCCGCTGCATCCGCTGCGCTGGGAACTGACCTGGGCAGCTGGCCGGTGAACTCGGCGTGCTCGAGCACTATCAGGTGCTGGAGCCGGAGCCGGCGGACGATCGCGTGCTGGCCGGAATCCACACCCCCGACTACATCGAGGCCGTGCGGGAGGCGTCGGAGGACTATCCGGGAGCCGTCGGGCACGGCCTCGGCACCTCGGACAACCCCGTCTTCCCGGGCATGCACGACAACGCCGCGCTGATCGCCGGTGGATCGATCGACGCGGCGACGGCGATCGCCCGCGGCCAGGTCGACCGAGCGGTCAACTTCTGCGGCGGCCTGCACCACGCCATGGCCGACCACGCCTCCGGCTTCTGCATCTACAACGACGTGGCGCTGGGCATCAAGGCGCTGCTCGACGAGGGCGTGCGACAAGGTCGCCTACGTCGACGTCGACGCGCACCACGGCGACGGGGTGCAGGCCGCGTTCTACGACGACCCGCGGGTGCTGACGGTGTCGATCCACGAGATCGCCGCTGACGCTGTTCCCGGGCACCGGCTGGCCCGCCGAACTGGGCAGCGGGGCGGCGCAGGGCACCTCGGTGAACCTCGCACTGCCGGCCGGGCACGTCGGATGCCGCGTGGCTGCGGGCCTTCCATGCGGTGGTCCCCGGCCTGGTCCGGGCGTTCCGGCCGGAGGTGCTGGTCACCCAGCACGGCGCCGACTCGCACCGGGAGGATCCGCTGGCCGACCTGAACCTGACCATCGACGGGCAGCGGACCTCGTACGTGGCGCTGCGGGACCTGGCCGAATCCGTCACCGGCGGTCGCTGGCTGGCCCTCGGCGGGGGCGGCTACTCGCCGGTCCGGGTGGTGCCGCGAGCCTGGACCCATCTGCTGGCCATCGTCGCCGGACATGATCTCGACCCCAGGGTCATGCTGCCGGAGGACTGGATCGCGACCGGCCGCCAAGGCCCGGCCGGACGTCGTCCTGCCGGTCGACATGAACGAGGGCACCACCTCGTCTGGTGGAATTCGACAGGTGGGACGGGACCCAGGAGCTGGCGGTCGACCGGGCCATCCAGGAGACCAGGAACAAGCTCTATCCGTTGCACGGCCTCGACCCGCACGATCCGCGTGACTGACCGGCAGGCGGTTGCGCCACCCCAGGGCACCCCCGTTCCGGGGGCCTCAGATCCGGGGCCACAGTTCCGGGACGGCGCCACCGGTCGCGTACCCGCAGCATTGGGAGGCCGATGTCCTGCTGGCCGACGGCGGCGTGGTGCACCTGCGCCCGTCCGGGCCGGACGACGCCGACGAGATCCGTGCCATGCACGGCCGGATGAGCGCAAGAACCCTTTACCTGCGGTACTTCTCCGTGGTCAACGAGGTCAGCGACAAGCAGGTCGCGTTGTTCACCGACGTCGATCACGTCACGGTGGTCGGGCTGGTCGCCGTGTTGGGCGGCTCGATCATCGCCGCCGGCACCTACCACCGCAATCTGGTGGGCGATCTGGACGCCGCCGAGGTCGCGTTCCTGGTGGAGGACGCCCAACAACGCCGCGGACTCGGTTCGATCCTGCTCGAACACCTCGCCGCCGCCGCGCAGGAACGCGGCATCCGCCGCTTCACCGCCGAGGTGCTCAGCGAAAACACCCAGATGGTCAGGGTTTTCATCGACGCCGGATACTCGGTGAAACGGGAGTACGACTCCGGGGTAGTCGATCTCGTCTTCGACATCGAGCCCACCGAGAAGTCACGGGCGGTGGTGTTTTCCCGCGAGCACCGCGCCGAGGCGAGGTCCATCGCGCGGCTGCTGTCACCGCGGTCGATCGCGGTGATCGGCGCGTCCGACGAGCCCACCAAGCTCGGGCATGCCGTGCTGATGAACCTGCTGCGCAGCAATTTCGCCGGACCGGTCTTCCCGGTCAACCCGGACGCCGGTGTCGATCCAAGGGGTGCGGGCCTACCCGACCGTCACCGACATTCCCGACCCGGTCGATCTCGCCGTCGTGACCGTGCCGGCCGCGACGGTCGCCGAGGTGGTCGAATCCTGCCGGATCAAGGGCGTGCACGGCCTGGTGGTGATGACGGCCGGATTCGCCGACCACGATGTCACCGGGAGCGGGGCGGACGGTGCCGCCGCCCAGCGGCACATGGTGTCGGTGGCCAGGGCCGCCGGGATGCGGGTGCTCGGACCGAACTGCCTCGGCCTGGTGAACACCGATCCCGAGGTCAGGATGAACGCCACCCTGGCGCCGGTGGTGCCGCCGCCGGGCCGGATCGGCTTCTTCTGCCAGTCCGGGGCGCTTGGCATCGCGATCCTCGCCGACGCGGCCGAGCGCGGGCTTGGGCCTCTCCACCTTCGTCTCGGCCGGCAACCGGGCCGACGTCTCCGGCAACGACCTGCTGCAGTTCTGGCACGGCGACGATCGCACCGAGGTGGTGTTGCTGTACCTGGAATCGTTCGGCAACCCGCGGAAGTTCGCCCGGCTGGCCCGGGTGCTGGCCAGGACCAAGCCGGTCATCGCGGTGAAGTCCGGGCGGCACTCGCGCGTCACACCCGGTCTCGAGGCCAGCTCGTCCGCGTTGTCCGAGGCAGCGGTGGTGACGCTCTTCGAGCAATCCGGGGTGATCCGCACCCCCGGCCTGACCACGGCGTTCGACGTCGCCCAGTTGCTGTCCACCCAGCCGGTTCCGGCCGGAAACCGGGTGGGCATCGTCGGCAACTCCAGCGCACTCGGCGTGCTGGCCGTTGACTTCTGCCTGGACGCGGGCATGACCGTCGCCGCCGATGCGCCGATCGACCTCGGGGTCAGCGTCAGCGGCGAGGCGCTCGCCGCAGCCGTCCGGGAGGCCGTCGTCCGCTCGGACATCGATGCGCTCGTCGTTGCCTGGGTGCCGCCGGTCGCGATCCCGGGCGCGGAGCACGCCGCGGCACTGCGGGATGCGGTGGCCGGGTCGTCGATTCCGGTGCTGACCACCTTCCTGGCCGTCGACGGCCTGATGGAGTACCTCGCGGTGCGCGGGCCCGACGGACGGGCCGGTCGCGGGTCGGTGCCGTCCTACCCGACCCTGGAACGCGCCGTGGCCGCGCTGTCCTACGCCGTCCGCTACGGCGCCTGGCTCGACCGGCCGCCGGGTGAGATTGCGGACCTCGCCGGGGTCGACGCGGCGGCGGCGAATCAGGCAATGCTCACCCTGCGGACGCCGACGGATCCGCCGCGGGCGCTGACCGACGCGGAGTTGGTCACCCTGCTCGGCTGTTACGGCATCGTGATGGTGGACTTCCAGGCGATCGGCTCCGCGGCGGAGGCGGCGACGGTCGCCGCCAGGATCGGGTACCCGGTGGCGCTGAAATCGTTCGACGAGTCGATGCGGCACCGCATCGACCATGTCCGGCATCCGGCTCGGTCTGAGCAATCCCGATCTGCTTGCACGACGCCTACCGCGACCTCTCCGCGGTCGTCGGGCCGTGGCTGTACGTGCAGGCCGAGGTGCCGCGGGACCGCAGCGAAGTGCCGACGGTCTTCCAGATCACCTCGGACCCGTCGTTCGGGGCGCTGGTGTCGTTCGGCATCGGCGGGGTGGCGACCGAACTGCTGGACGACCGCGCCTACCGGGCCGTGCCGTTGACCGACGCAGACGCGGCGGACCTGATCGGCGCTCCGCGGGCCGCGCCGCTGCTGGACGGCTACCGGGGCACCCGGGTGGTACCCAGGGAGCCGCTGATCGATCTGGCGCTGCGGTTGTCCGCGATGGCCGACGACCTGCCGGAGATCATGGAACTGCAATTGTTGACCGTGCTGGCCGGGCCGGCCGGGATAGCCGTCACCGGGGCGACCGGCCGGATCGGGCCACCGTCGGCGCTGCTGGACGACCGCCGGCGGCTGCGCTAGCTCTCCCCAGGCTCAGACCGGATCCGGCGCCGCCGCCCGCTTTCGGATCCGGGCCGCCGGTAGCGACAGCGCCCGGCGGCACGGTCGGAATCCGGGCCGTGATGAACAACGCCCCGATCGCGACCAGCGCGACCAGCGCGAACGCCACCTGCAGGGCCTCCAGCCGGGCGGTGGCGTTGATCTCGGCGATGGCGTCGGCGTCGGCCTGCGGGACCCCGGCCGCGGCCAGCGCGGTCTGCAGCTGCGCGTCGGAGATGAACGGCACCCCGCCGACCAGCTCGCTGGAGATCTGCGTCTTGACCGAGTCCTGGATCGCCGGGCTCTCGGCGACCCCGGTGAGCGCCGCCGTGCTCAAGCGTGGCGATCAGCACCGAACCGATCAGCGCGGTGCCCATCG
Organism: uncultured Actinomycetota bacterium; assembly: GCA_963695045.1. Classification (GTDB taxonomy): domain Bacteria; phylum Actinomycetota; class Actinomycetes; order Mycobacteriales; family Nakamurellaceae; genus Nakamurella. Next base: position 296,828 of record CAVOFW010000004.1, on the reverse strand, counting down.
AGGCGCCCAGGTTGGTGGCGGTGTTCTGCAGCCCGCCGACCTCGGCGGTCTCCTTGTCCGACACCGCAGACACCGTCACGGCGCCCAGCTGAGAGGCCAGCGCGCCGAGCCCGAGACCCATCAGCACCATCGGGATGTTCAGCACCGTGGCGTCGGCGTCCGGGTCCATCCCGGCGACCAGGAACACGACTCCGACGATCAGCAGCAGCAGGCCGATCCGGACCACCCGCCGCGGATTCGCCGTTGGCCACAGCTTCGGGATGCCGATCGCGGACAACAGCAACGCGATCGACAGCGGCACCAGCCGGACGCCGGTCTGCAGCGGGGTGAGCCCGAGGACGACGGACAGGAACAGCGGGACCGCGAAGAACGCGCCGGCCTGGATCATGAACTGGGCGAAGAACATGCTCAGCCCGCCGGTGAGCTGCCGGTTGCGCAGCATGCTCGGCCGGACCAGCGGCTGCAGCGCGTCGGGGTTCCCCACGGCGGCCGCCTCGAGCCGGCCCTCCCAGCGCAGGAACCCGTAGACCACCAGCAGGCCGACGGTGATGAACCAGATTGTCAGCGAGCCGCCGAAGATGGTCGGCGTGCCCGGCTTGGCGATCACCCAGCCCCATTCGCTGGAGCGCAGCACCCCGAAGACGAACAGGCCCAAGGCCGACGACCGACAGCGCGGACCCGATCAGGTCGATCCGGCTCGGCTCCGGCGGCACGTCGTTGACCTTGCGCAGCACGGCCAGGATGGCCAGCACGATGACGACCTCGCCGAAGAAGACGTACCGCCAGGACGCGTAGGTGGTGACGGCGCCGCCGATCAGCGGGCCGGCCGCGACCGCCACCGCGCCCGCGGCCGCGACCAATCCGTAGGCGGCGGCGCGTTTGTCGGCCGGGAAGTTGGACGCGACCAGAGCCACGATGGCCGGCATGATCAGCGCCGCGCCGATGCCCTCCAGGAACGACCAGCCGATCAGCAGCTGGGTGAGGTTCTGCGCGATGCCGGTGGTGAACGACCCGGCCGCGTAGATCACCAGGCCGATGCCCATCGCCTTGCGGCGCCCCATGATGGTGCCGAGCTTGCCGCCGGTGATCATCAGCGTGGCCATCACCAGCGTGTACAGCGTGATCGCGGTCTGGATGCCGGTGATCGTGGTGCCCAGGTCGGCCGCGACCGTGGCCATGGACACGTTCATCACGGAACTGTCCAGGGTCATCAGGAACTGGCTGCTGGCCAGCACGGCCAGCACCAGACCGGCGCCGGCCTTTGCGGTTGTCGCTGATGTCGCGGGGGTTGCCACGCGGCTGATCCTGACAGAGCCGGACATTTCACCGCGGCATCCGGACTGGGTGATTCCTGCTGACGGCTGGTTGGCCCACAAAAGCGAAAGGCCGGGTCCGCCCGTGGGCAGACCCGGTCTCTCTGGCGACGGCACACCCCCGGGGTCGCGATGACCTGGGGTGTTCGCCGTGACGAAGGGTGGTGCTAGACGCTCAGCTTGCGTACGAACGAAGAACCTCGCTGCGATCGCCGACCCGAAGCTTGGCCATCGAATCCCGCTCGATCTGCCGGACCCGCTCCCGGGAGATGCCGAACACCCGCCCGATCTCGTCGAGTGTGCGGGGACGACCGTCGTCCAGCCCGTAGCGCAAACGAACCACGGTCTGCTCCCGGTCGTCAAGAGTCCGCAGCACCCGGTTGATGTCGTCGTGCATGAAACCGGCGACGACCGCGGCCTCGGCCGACGTCGATTCGCTGTCCTCGATGAAGTCGCCGAGCGGCGCCTCTTCGTCGGACCCGACCGGCATGTCCAGGCTGACCGGATCGCGGGCGTGGTCGAGCAGGTCGGCGATCTTCTCCTCCGGGATGCCCGATTCGCTGGCCAGTTCGGCCATCGTGGCGTCCCGCCCGAGCTGCTGGTGCAGCTCACGCTTCAGCCTGGACAGCTTGTTGACCTGCTCGACGAGGTGCACGGGCAGCCGGATCGTGCGGCCCTGGTCAGCCATACCCCTCGAGATGGCCTGCCGGATCCACCAGGTCGCGTAGGTGGAGAACTTGAAACCCTTGGTGTAGTCGAACTTCTCGACCGCACGGATCAGGCCGAGGTTGCCCTCCTGGATCAGGTCGAGCAGCGGCATGCCGCGTCCGGTGTAGCGCTTGGCCAGCGAGACCACCAGCCGGAGGTTGGCGACCAGCAGATGGTTGCGCGCCCGTCCGCCGTCACGGACGATCATCTTCAGATCGATCCGGCGCTGCGGTGACAGACGCTTTCCGGATTCCAACATGTGACCGGCGAAAACGCCGGCTTCGATCCGCTTGGCCAGATCGACTTCCTGCTCTGCGGTGAGCAGCGCGGTCTTTCCGATGCCGTTGAGATAGACCCTGACCAGGTCGGCGGATGGTCCCTGGGCGTCCAGGTCCTCGTCGCGGCTGGTGGCCCTGATGGTCGCGGGTGTCCTAGTAGTTGAGGCAAGAGAAGAAGCGGCCATGTCATGCTCCCTTCGTCACGTTCAGGCGGGCCGTTTGCTCGCGGCCCGGCAACTATTCGAACGTCTGTTAGCCCCGGTTTAGTTCCCTAGACTCAAGAGAATCAACCACCTGGGTGGCGCCGACCGGCTGGTTCGGTGCTATAGGAGTACGAAAACCCGCGAGGCTGTGACGCGGGGTGTGCCCACCATGGGAAGTGCATGAGAAAGGCGACGAAGGGGCGTGATCAACGCCACCGTTTGGCGCAAGCGCCGCGAACCGCGGATGCCCGCCCGGTGGGGGCAATCACACGTCGACGATGACGGTGAACGGCCCGTCGTTGACGCTGGCGACCTGCATCATGGCGCCGAACACCCCGGTCTGCACGGTCGCGCCGCGCCGTCGGAGTTCGTCGACCAACTCCCGGACCAGCGGCTCGGCCTGGTCGCCGGGAGCCGCGAGGTTCCACGACGGCCGGCGGCCCTTGTCGGTCCGGGCGTACAGGGTGAACTGGCTGACCACCAGCAGCGGCGCGCCCGCGGTCGCGCAGGACTCGTCGCCGCGCAGGATGCGCAGCTCGAACAGCTTGCCGGCCAGGCTCCGCGCGGTGTCCGGCGGTGTCGGTGTGGGTGGCGCCGACCAGCACCAGCAGTCCGGGCCGATCGATCCGGCCGACCACCTCGTCCGTCGACGGTGACCTCGCACTGGTGACCCTGGTCGCAATGGCTCGCACCAGGTGATCGTTGCAAGCCTTCGCGGGTCCGGCGCGACGACCCGGGCGGCACGACGCGCGGGCCCGTGCCACCATGAATCGATGAACAAGCACACCCCGACCGCACTGATCGGGACGACCTCGCGGAACGGGATAAAGGCCCATCAACCGGCCGATTCCATCCGCTCCATCGGTTCGTCGGGCTCGATCCTGTCGATCGGGTCGTCCGGCTCGATCCTGTCGATCGGCTCGACCGGGTCCATCCTGTCGATCGGCTCGTCCGGCTCGATCCTGTCGATCAGTTCGGTCGGCTCGTTCGGGTCGATCGCCTCCGCGCTGTCGTTCGGGTCGGTGTTGTCGGTGTTGTCCGTGCTCTCCGTGCTGTCCTCGCTCAGCGTCCGGAAGGTGCTGGCCAAGGGTCCGCTGGTGGGCGCCGTCGCCGCCAAGATCTCGGCCCGCCGCTGACCGGCCATGGGCCTACGCGGTGACCGGTTCCAGCAGACCCCGGATGACGGCCACCCGCACCGACGGCAGCACGGCAGCCGGCGAGCGCGTCGGTGTCCAGACCGTTGGCGGCGGCCAGCAGTTCGATCAGCAGCCGCAGCGGGGCCTCGCCGCGACAACCGGCGAGCAGCGCCTGACCCCAATCGTCCAGCTGCAGGGTGGCGCCCGGGCCGCCCGGCCGGCGGACCATCCGCAGCACCGTGGTCCAACCCTCGTCGCCGGCCAGTGACCGCTGCTCCAGGATCACCTGCGGAGAAAGCACCAACCTGCTCGCCAGCAGGTCGGCGTCGGTGGCCCGCTCGACCCAGCCGCGCCGCCGGAGGAAGCCGGCGGCCTCCTCCCCGGTGACCTCCTCGTCCGGCCCGGTGATCTCGTCCAGGGTGACCGAAGCGGCGGCGGAGTCGGTGCGCCGCAACGTGATCAGTCCCATTCCGATGCCCTGCACGTGTTCGGCGGCCAGGTAGTCGAGCCAGTTCTCGGCCAGCGCCGCCGCGGCCGCGGGGTCAGCGCCGGTGGCCTTGCCGTCCTCACCGGCGTCGGTCAGCCAGAGCCCGACGTACTCGGCCGGATCGGCCAGTTCGCGCTGCACCACCCAGGCGTCGCAGCCGGTCGCCTGCACCCAGCTACCCACCCGGTCACGCCAGTCGGTGTCCTCCCGGACGATCCAGTTGGCCAGCAGCTGGGCGGTGCCGCCGGGCCGCAGGTGCGTGCGGACGCCCTCGACCAGCGCCCGGCAGATGCCGTCGCCGGCCAGCCCGGAATCCCGGTAGGAGAACCGCAACTCGCCGTCGCCGATGACGAACGGCGGGTTGCAGACGATCAGGTCGAAGTCCTCGCCGGCCACCGGTTCGTACATCGACCCGGCGCGCAGGTCCCACTGCTGGCCGTTCAGCCGCGCCGTCGCAGCCGCCAGCGCCAGCGCCCGCGGGTTGACGTCGGTGGCGACCACCTCCCGGGCATGGCCGGCCAGATGCAGGGCCTGGACGCCGGAGCCGGTGCCGACGTCCAGGGCCCGGTCGACCGGCTCCCGGATCACGGCCCTGGCCAGCGTCACCGACGCCGCCCCGATGCCGAGCACGTGGTCCCGGCGGACCGGTCCCGGCCTGGTGTCCGAGTCGAGGTCGGAGACCAGCAGGAACTCCTGCGCATCGGCCGAGTAGGGCCGGATGTCGAGAGCGGCCCGGATCGCTCCGCCGGAACGTTCCAGCACCCCCTGGTCGATGGCGTCGGCGATCCCGGTGCGCGGCAGCGCCCGGCCGACGGCCGCGTCGTCCTCGACCGAACCCAGCAGGAACAACCTGGTCAGCGTCGCCAACGGCGACCGGTCGCGGGTGGCCCGCAGCGCCGGCGCCAGCTCGCCGCGGCCGAGTGCCCGGTGCGCGCTGGCGCCCAGCAGTTCCGGTACACCGTCGGAGTCATATCCGGCGGCCCGCAGGTCCGCGCCGAGCCGGTCGACGGTGCCTGCGTCGGACAGCGGACTGCCGGGGTTGGCTGCGTTCTGGGTCACCGGCGAAGGGTAGTGCCCGCTGCCCACCCCGCCGGTGTCAGCTGCGGCCCTCCCGGGGTCAGCGCTGTTGCGCGGCGAGGACCGCGCGCACCCGGCGGTCGTCCTTGGCGCGGTAACGCAGCGCATACCTGACGCGCGACCGCGGGTTGCTGTCTTCGGCGCGGACCATGTCGGCGCGCACCCCTTCGGCCCGGACGGCCTGCATCAGGTCGAGCGCCGCGTCCGGCTCGGCGACCTCGAGCGATACGGCGCTGCGCCGCCAATTCGCCTCGTCGACGACGCGGGCGATCAACACGCTGACCAACACCCCGCCGGCGGCGAATGCAGCGGCGCGGGCCAGCCCGGGACGGCCGCGGGTGATCGCCAGTCCGACGGCGGCCGCCGTCACCGAACCCGGGACCAGCAGGGCCGCCCACCCCGCGGCGCCCCGCGGGGAGCGGCGAAAGCCCAACGGCGAGACGGCTGCGGGGCGAGCGCGACGGGTCAACTCCGTGATGGAGGTCATCTCCCGAGCGTAGGACTCCAGGCGGGATTCGACCACGGCGTTCACCGGATCGGTATCCGCCGGCACCCTGACGGAGGACCGGTGAGATATGCCACCCTGAGCGGGTGGAGCAGACGACCGACTTCTATCTGACGGGGATTCCGGCGGCCGACGCGCTGCTGCAGACTGACCCGAACGCGCTGTTGATCGGGATGGTGCTGGATCAGCAGGTGACGATGGAGAAGGCGTTCGCCGGTCCGGCGGTGATCGCCGAGCGGATGGGCGGGCGGCTCGACGTCGCCGCCATCGCCGACGCCGATCCGGAGCAGTTCGGGGCGATGTGCACGCGCCCACCCGCGATTCACCGGTTTCCCGGGGCGATGGCCAAGCGGGTGCAGGCCACCTGCCGGGTGCTGGTCGATCAGTACGACGGCAACGCGGCCAACCTGTGGGCCGGTGTCACCTCCGGCGCGCAGTTGCGTGATCGGATCGCCGCGCTGCCCGGTTTCGGCGCGCAGAAGGCGGCCATCTTCACCGCGCTGCTGGGCAAGCGGTACGGGGTTGCACCGGACGGCTGGCGGCAGGCGGCCGGCGCCTACGGCGAGCCCGACAGCTTCCGCTCGGTCGCCGACGTCGTCGATCCGGACTCGCTGCAGAAGGTCCGTGCGACGAAGAAGGCGGCCAAGGCCGCGGCACGGGCGGCCAAGGCCTGAGGTCGGCGCGCTGGACAACGCCCGGCTGCTGGCGGGCATGACCGACGTCGGCAAGGTCACCCCCGGTAGGGCGCCGATGAGGTGACCGCGGCGTAGCGTTGCGGCAGGCGCAGTCGGTGGCTGGCTTCGCCCAATGCCCGTGGTCGGCGCAACCGCATCGACCACGTCAGGCGCATCGAAGCGGGGATGGTCATGACGTCTTATTCAGCGGAGATCCCGGTGACTCCGGGTCCGGCCGGTTCGGGTCCACCCCCGCGCCGCGTGCAGGCCACGGTGATCACCGACGCCGAGCCGTCGTACGACGAGCAGCTCCGCTCCCGGAAAAAGCGCTACATGATCATGATGAGCATGCGGGTGCCGTGCCTGATCATCGCCACCCTGCTCTACCAGACGCCGTGGCTGGCCATCCTGGTGATCGCCATCTCGATCCCGCTGCCCTGGATGGCGGTGCTGATCGCGAACGACCGGCCCGCCCGGAAGCGGAAGAAGATCGTCCCGGGCACCATCTCCTTCGAACGCGCGCTCCCGCCGGGCAGCCGCGAGATCGTCGAGGGTGACACCGTCGTGGATGACGCCGATCGCGGCTGAAGTTTTCCTCGGCCGCAGTTCAGCCGCGGGGCCGGGCGCCGATCCGTGCGGTGGCCGCGGTGCCCGCCGCGACGCCGGCCTGCAGTGCGGTGACCGGGTCCGACCCGTAGAGCCAGGCGGACAGCAGGCCGGCGTTGAACGCGTCACCGGCCCCGGTGGAATCGGTCTCGTGTGATTCGGGTGCCGGCACATTGATCCGGTCGGTCGCCGAATACCAGGACGCGCCGTGCCGGCCGTGCGTCACCACCACCGTGCCAACCGCCTCCAGGACGGGGTCCAGGCTGCCCAGCGCGGCCAGTTCGGCGTCGTTGGGCAGCAGCAGGTCGGCGCCGGACACCCAGGACAGGAAGTTCGCCGCGCCCGCGGTGGCGATGTGCACGGCCGCCTGCGGATCGACCGATGTCGTCCAGCCGGCCCGCCGCGCCAGGTCGAGCGCGGCGAGCCCGGCCGGCCGGGATCCGTCGTCGAGCAGCACATAACCCGACAGGTGCAGGTGCCCGCGGCCGGTCACCTGCGGCAGCTCGACGTCGTCCACCGAGAACGCCGCGTTCGCGCCGCGGTCGGCGAGCATGGTGCGGTCCCCGTCGGGTGCGACCAGCACCACCACGCAGCAGGTCTTCAGGGTCGGGTCGACCGCGAATCGGCAGTCGATGCCGGCGGCGGTCAGCTCCGTCCGCGCCGTCCGGCCCGCCTCGTCGTCGCCGACCCTGGCGATCAGCGAGACGTCGAGGTCGTGCCTGGCGAGCCAGGCGGCGGTGTTCCCGCCGGCGCCGCCGGGCGTGACGGTCACCTGGGCCCTGGTGTCGTGGCCGAAGACGACCGGCCCGGCCAGCTTGCCGACCACGTCCAGCCCGACGTCGCCGACGACGGTGACGTGCGGCCGGGTCATCCGGGTTGCGCCATCGAGCCAGGCAGGTGGTCGACCGCGGCGGCCACCGCGACCGCCACCTGGCCGGCCAGCGCGGCGTTGGCCAGCACCAACTCGACGTTCACCCGCAGGCTCTCGCCGTGGGTGGCGTCGTGGAAGTACGCCAGCAGGCGCGGCGTGACGTCCTTGCCCGTCACACCTTCGGCTCGCAACAGCGCCAACCCGGCGGCCAGCGTGGCGTCGTGCAGGTCGGGATCGAGCTGCCGATCCGGCGGCAGCGGGTTGGCCAGCACCACCCCGGCCCGGTCGGTGGCCAACTCGCGCCGGGCCAGCACGACCGCCGCGGCCTGCTCCGGGGTGTCCACCCGCCAGGTCACCGGCTCGCCGGAATCGGACAGGTAGAAACCGGGGAAGGCGTTGGTGCGGTAGCCGATCACCGGCACCGACAGCGTTTCCAGGTACTCCAGGGTGCCGGGCACGTCCAGGATCGACTTGACCCCGGCGCAGACCACCAGCACCGGGGTCGTGGCCAGCACGCCGAGGTCGGCCGAGACGTCGAAGCTGTCGGCGGCGCCGCGGTGCACCCCGCCGAGGCCGCCGGTGGCGAACACCCCGATGCCGGCCCGGTGGGCCAGCGCGGACGTCGAGGCAACCGTCGTCGCGCCGCTGCCGCCGAGCGCGACCGCAACCCCGACGTCGCGCATCGACAGCTTGGCGATGTCCGTCGACTCGCAGAGCCGGTCCAGCTCCGGCGGCGCTCAGCCCGACCCGGACGACGCCGTCCAGCACGGCGATGGTGGCCGGCACCGCGCCGGCGGCCCGGACCCGATCCTCGATCTGGTCGGCGACCCGGCGGTTGTCCCCGCGGGGCAGGCCATGGGCCAGGATGGTCGACTCCAGGGCGACCACCGCGCGACCCTCGGCCAGCGCGTCGGCGACCTCGGGGGCGATCGCGAGGTGCGAGGACACAGGGTTGCCTCCTGGCGGCGGGTGGGACCTGTTCCCAACGGTGGCATCATGACGTGCAAAGACCGTCAACGCGAAATCGCGAGCCCCCAAGCTTCGAAGTGACCGACCGACCCGAACAGGAGAACCCGATGACGTCCACCGAAACGCTCGACAAGCCGCTCGAAGACACCACCACGGGCGACGACACCCCGAAGATGTTCCATTACGTCCGGAAGTCGAAGATCGCCGAATCGGCGGTGATGGGCAACTTCGTGGTGGCGCTGTGCGGAGAGACCTTCCCGGTCACCAAGTCGCCGAAGCCGGACTCACCGGTGTGCCCGGACTGCAAGAAGATCTACGAATCGATGAAGAAGGGCTGACGGCAGAAAGGCTGACGGCTCAAGGGCTGACAGCAGTCGGCCGACGGTCAGCCGGTCGGCTGGTCGCGATCCGGGTCGTACCGCTGCCATTTGCGTTGTTCTCGCCTGGACGGCTTGGGCGGGTAGAACTCCAGCATCGCGTTGTTGAACTGCGCGCCGATGATGATCGCCATCGACACGAAGTAGTAGAACAGCAGGAACGTGATCGGGGTGGCCAGCGCACCGTAGGTCAGGCCGTGCGCGTACACGTACGACAGGTACAGCCGCAGTCCGAAGCTCGCCACGATGAAGACCGCGGCGGCCAGCAGCGCCCCCGGGACGCCCCGGTACCAGGGATGCTTGTGCTTGGGCGCGACCTTGTAGAGCACGGTCAGCATGAAGATCAGGCCGAGTGCCAGGACCGGGTAGTAGGCGTAGTTGACGATGTTGGAGACCTCGGCGCGCCACGCCTCGGGGAAGAGCTTCGGCAGATAGTCCGGGCCGATCGCCAGCAACGGCAGCATCACGATCCCGGCGATCAGCGCGATCAGGTAGAGGCCAAGCGCGAAGAACCGCTCGGCGACCGGGTGCCTGGCCTCGTGCTGGTTGTAGGCGATGGTGATGGACTCGACGAACGCCGACATCGCGGACGATCCGGCCCACAGGCTGATCACCAGGCCGATGGAGACCACGTCGGCCTGACCCTGCCCGAGGATCGTCTCGACCGTGTTGCCGACCAGGTTGTTGGCGACCTCTTCGTTGAAGATGGTGTTCAGGAACAGCAGGACCTGGTCCCTGACCTGGTCGATCGTGCCCGCCGGGAAGTAGTACGGGACGATGAAGCCGATCATGCCGAGCAGCGCCAGCAGCAGCGGTGCGGTGGACAACGCGCACCAGAACGCGGCCTGCGAGCTCAACCCGAACAGCGAATCGCCCCAGGCCTTGCTCAAGGTGCGAAGGACGATTTTCCGCCAACGGTGCCGCACCTTCGGCGGCGGCAGCGGCATCGGGCCGCTGCCGTGCCGGTGCCAGGGGATCGTGTACGAGTCGGCAGGTGATGTCGCCGGACGCGGCAGCACGACCGTGTGCTGGGCGCTGGAGTCGACGTCGTCGTTGTCCTGGGCACTGCCGTCGACGCCCCGGGAACCCGGGTTCGCTGACGGATCTGCCGTATCCGGGCGCAGGCTCGTCTGTGCGCGCTGCAGGCCAAGCCCGGTGCCGGGGCGCGCGCCATTGCTGTTGATGTCGCTACTGTGCACGTCACCGTCGGGATGCCCGGGGGTTTCGATCCCAGGGGGCGGACCGACGACGGACTGCCGGTATCCCGTTGTCGGCAGCCGCTGGGTGGGATCGCCAGCGGGAGGCGGTGGCGCGCTCGTCACCCTACGAGCATGCCTTGATCGGCGGGGCGCGCGGTACTCCGACAGGCGATTCGTGATCTGTTTAGATGCTGTCTGCAAAAGGCGGGCAGACAGCATCTCTGTATTGGATGGCTCCCGACTCGTACCTCGCGGGCGACTGGAACGCGGCGCGACATCCGGCCGGGTGTCTGGCCATCCGGCGCGGATGGAGCAAGAGTGCAGGCGCCGACGGTAGGGTCGAGGTCGGCCCTCGAGCCGCCGGGACCCACCGATCGCCCTCGCGCGACGGCCGCCGGCGTCGGGGGTTTTTCCGCGACCGGCGATGGCCAGGGGCGTGGGTAATTTCTTGTGAATGGGGTGGATGTGCGCTCGGTGGGCCTGGATGAGTCGCGGCTGCGGCCGTGGCAGCGACAGGCGCTGGCGACCTACGACGATGCCGGGCCGCGAAGGGACTTCCTGCTGACCGCGACCCCGGGGGCCGGCAAGACCACGTTCGCGCTGGCGGTTGCCCGCCGGCTGCTGGCCCGGCAGGGTGATCGACCGGGTGGTGGTGGTCTGCCCGACCGACCACCTGCGCACCCAGTGGGCCGACGCGGCCGGCGCCGCCGGGGTGGTGCTCGACCCGAAGATGACCAACGCCCAGGGCCCGATCCCGGCCGGCGCCCACGGGTATGTCACGACCTACGCCCAGGTCGCCGGCCGGCCGGCCATGCACGCGGCCCGCTGCCAGCGGCAGCGCACCCTGGTCGTGCTGGACGAGATCCACCACGCCGGTGACGGACTGTCCTGGGGTGAGGCCACCGGCGAGGCGTTCGCGGACGTGCACCGGCGGCTGAGCCTGACCGGGACGCCGTTCCGCACCAAACCGGGGGAGCGGATCCCGTTCGTCGACTACGAGACCGACGGTGAGCTGCTGCGGTCCGTCGCCGACTACACCTACGGCTACCGGCAGGCGCTGGCCGATCAGGTGGTTCGCCCGGTCGTCTTCGCCGCCTACACCGGGGTGTCCAGGTGGCGCAACAGCGCCGGTGAGGTGATCGCGGCCTCGTTGACCGATGCCGGCACCAGAAGCGTGGAGGCGGCGGCGTGGAAGACCGCGCTCGACCCGGCCGGCGGCTGGGTGCCGCATGTGATCGCGGCGATGGACGAGCGGATCACCCACCTGCGCGAATCGGGAATGACGGATGCCGCCGGCATCGTGCTGGCCAGCGACCAGGACGACGCCAGGGCCTACGCCTCGGTGGTCAAGCAGCTCACCGGGCAGTCGCCTGCGCTGATCCTGTCGGACGATCCGGCCGCGTCCAAGCGGATCGAGAAGTTCCGCACGTCCGACCAGCGGATAGCGGTCTGCGTCCGGATGATCTCCGAAGGTGTCGACATCCCGCGGGCCGCGTGCCTGGCCTGGATGACGGCGTACCGGACTCCGCTGTTCTTCGCGCAGGCCGTCGGCCGAGTGGTCAGGGCCAGGGGGCCGCGGGAGTCCGCGACCGTGTTCCTGCCGGCCGTGCGTCCCGCTGCTCGCGCTGGCCGCGGAGCTGGAGAACGACCGTAACTACGTCATGGCGCCACCTGCGCCGGCCGAAGACGATCCCGATGCGCTGGATCTCCCATTGGAACCCGCCGAGCCCGGCGGGTCAGGGCCGATCGAGATCCTGGACTCGCAGGCTGAATTCGCCCACGTGCTGCATTCGGGCCGGGCGGTGACGGGGTCGCCGCTCGATGCGGGTGCCGTGTTGGCCGATGGTGTGCCGTCCGGCGCTGTGGTGACGGCGGAGGATCAGGACTTTCTCGGACTGCCAGGGCTGCTCACTCCGGAGCAGACGGCTGCGCTGCTGGCGACCCGGGATTCCGACCTGCGGCGCCGGGTGCAGGCGGCGTCGGACAGCAGGTCGGGCGGGACGCTGGCCGACGATCACGACGTCGAGGTGTCGGCCTGGCGGGCGGCGGCGGCGCTTCGCCGGGAGGTGAACCAGCTGGTGGCCAGAGTGGCGGCGCGGACGGGCGCCGCGCACGCCAAGGTGCATTCGCAGTTGCGCCGCGACGTGCCCGGTCCGGCGTCCGCGGCGGCCGGCCCTGATGTGCTGGAGGCCCGCCGCGACCACCTGCTGAGCCTGCTGTAGCTACCTTGCGGCCGGCCGCATGGCCACTCAGCCGGTGGCCAGCGCCTTCCAGGACCCGATGAGCCCGAGCAATCCGGCGGACAGGAACAGGTACCAGCCGAGTTGCGCCTGCGCGAACAGGCCGAAGAGTCCGACGTCGAAGATCGTCCGGGCGCGGATCAACATCCAGCACGCGCCGAGCACCGAGAGGCTGGAGATCAGCAGGGCCGCCAAACCCAGCGGACGATGGTTGATCGGCATCATCATCGTCAGGCCCAGCAGCACCAACGCCCCGCCACCGACGGCCACCCCGAGCACCGAGAACATCGCCGCCCGCAGGTCGCCGTCCGGGTCCGGGATCGCCCGGAGGAACCGGTACACCTGCCATCCGGTCGTCGACACGCCTCCCGGGTCGGAGCCGCCGGACCCCACCGTTGTGGTTCGCCAGGGCAGCAGCAATTGCCAGACGCCGATCGCCCCGGCGACCAGCAGAATCGTCGCGGCGATCGGATCCGCCCTTGGGGCCCGGCGATCGGTCACCATTCGCGGAGCCGGAAAACTGCCCGGCCGGTGCAATCGAGTCATTCGGCTGTGCCATGCCGCCACCTCCCCTCACCCCGGCATCATCTCGCATCACCGGTCCAATGCAGGTAAGGATTTTCCGGCGGCTCCGCGGACCAGCCCTTCCGACCCCGCTGATGGCGGGCCGGCCGGGCTGCCCCAGGAGCGCAAAAAGGCGGCCCGCGTCTGCGGGCCGCCCCTGTGCGGCATGGTTCGGCGGTGCTCAACATCGATCCGGTCACCGCGCTGAACGCGGGTACTCCCGGGGAGCGATCAGCCTGCGTCGCGCGAGTGGTGCAGCACAGCGGCAAGCTGCTCGAGGCGGGCGCTGTGTTCCTGTGCATGGTGATTGCAGAACAACAGCTCACCGCCCGTTGGCAGGACGGCGCGGACCATCGCTGCAGCTCCGCAGCGGTCACAACGGTCGGCGGTGGTGAGTGCAGCTGGACTGGCCAGAATTCCGGTCATTGTCGTCCTCCCATCGTCGGCCACCGCACGCGGTGGCGTTAGGTCACGCACCGTGCACGTCATTCAATCCCGTTCACGGATAGAGCCTTGGTGCTGTCCTTCCGATCGAAACGAGCCATCGACCACCGTCACCGGCGCCCGACAACTACTAGACGAAAGAGCCATCCCGTACTTCATTCGATACCAACTCGTACAACGCTGGGTCGCGATCGGAGATTCCGTGCCGGGACCTGTTCATCGTGCCATCCTTGGGGCTCCAACCAGTGGGAATTCGCCCGTGGCGTACAACACGCCGCGAAGCAGCGCCATACGGTGAGAGCCGTCACACCGATCTTGGGACCTTGGTCCTTGGACGCTGCGGTGGCCCAGCGTCAGGCTGGGCCTTTCTCACTGCCGGCACTGCCGCACGAAGGAGCCACGATGGACCCGCTGGGGATAGCCCGCTGGCAATTCGGGATCACCACCGTCTATCACTTCCTGTTCGTCCCGATCACGATCGGGATGGCCTACTTCATCGCCATCACCGAGACCGCCTGGGTCCGCACCCGCAACCCGATCTATCTGCGGGCCGCGAAGTTCTGGGGCAAGATCTTCCTGATCAACTTCGCGATGGGCGTCGTCACCGGGCTGGTGCAGGAGTTCCAGTTCGGGATGAACTGGTCGAGCTACTCCCGGTTCGTCGGCGACGTCTTCGGTGCGCCGCTGGCGATGGAGTCGCTGCTGGCGTTCTTCCTGGAGTCGACGTTCATCGGGATCTGGATCTTCGGCTGGGACAAGCTCGCCCCCGGCCTGCACGCCGCCTGCATCTGGCTGGTGGCGATCGGCACGACGTTGTCCGCCTTCTTCATCCTGGCGGCCAACTCGTTCATGCAGCACCCGGTGGGCATCACCGTCAATGCCGACCGCAGTCGGGCCGAGATGAACGACGTCTGGGCGGTGCTCACCCAGCCGTTGAACATCTGGGCCTATTCGCACGTGATCGCCGGCGCCATCCTCAGCGGCGCGGCCATGTTCGCCGGCATCTCGTCCTACTTCCTGATGAAGCAGCGGGACGTGCCGCTGTTCCGCAAGTCGGTGCGGCTCGGGTTGGTCGGCATGCTGATCGGCGCGGTCGCCACCCTGGTCACCGGCGACCTGCTGGCCAAGGTGATGACCGACGTGCAGCCGATGAAGATGGCGTCGGCCGAGGCGCTGTACAACACCAGCACGCCGGCCTCGTTCTCGATCTTCACCATCGGCAGCCTGGACGGGACGAGCGAGGTGTTCTCGATCCGGGTGCCCGGTGTGCTGTCCTTCATGGCCACCGAGTCCTTCTCCGGCACCGTCGAGGGGATCAACGACGTCCAGGCGCAGTACGAGGAGAGGTTCGGGCCGGGTGACTACCGGCCGAACATCCCGGTGACGTACTGGATGTTCCGGATCATGATGGGCGCCGGTGCGGCCATGCTGCTGGTGTCGATCGTCGGGCTGTGGCTGACCCGCAAGGGCCGACTACCAAAGTCCAAACTCGTCTGGAAACTTGCCATGTTCGCCATCGCCGGCCCGGTCGTCGGCCACTCTGCCGGTTGGATCTTCACCGAGATGGGCCGCCAGCCCTGGACGGTGGTCGGCCTGTACCGGACAGCGGATTCGGTCTCGCCGTCGGTGTCCGGCGGTGCGGTGCTGACGTCGCTGATCGTCTTCACGCTGCTGTACGGGATCCTCGCCGTCATCGAGATCGGGCTGGTGGTCAAGTACGTGAAGATCGGCCCGCCGAGCGAGGCCGAGGCACTGGCCCAGATTCGCCGCGGTCCGCCGCGACGTCCGGGTTCGGGTGACGGTCAGGGCGTGCAGGGCACCGACGAGCACGAAGAGAAGCCGCTGGCCTTCGCCTATTAGCTGCAGGTTTCGTGACGTGGACCGGCCCCATCGACGCTGGAGGAGCAACCCGCCGTGTTCTTGAACAACTTCTGGTTCTTTGTCATCGGCGTGTTCTGGACCGGGTACTTCATCCTGGAGGGCTTCGACTTCGGCGTCGGCGCGCTGCTGCGCTTGGTGGGGAAGGACGAAAAGGGCCGCCGCGTACTGATCAACACCATCGGCCCGGTCTGGGACGGCAACGAGGTCTGGCTGGTCTGCGCGGGCGCCTTCACCTTCGCGGCGTTCCCGGAGTGGTACGCGTCGATGTTCTCGGCGTTCTACCTGGCCCTGCTGCTGATCCTGGTCGCGCTGATCGTCCGGGGGGTGGCGTTCGAGTACCGCGGCAAGGGGCACAGCGACGTGTGGCGGGCGCGATGGGACTGGGCGATCCTGATCACCTCCTGGATGCTGGCGCTGCTGTGGGGGGTGGCGTTCGGCAACATCGTGCGCGGTGTCCCGCTGAATGCCCGGCACGAGTACGTCGGCAGCTTTCTCGACCTGCTGAACCCGTTCGCCCTGGTCACCGGGCTGTGCACGCTGGCGTTGTTCCTCACCCACGGTGGTGTGTACCTCGCGCTGAAGACGACCCAGGAGGTGCGCGGGAGGGCTCGGTCGGTGGCGATGTCGGTGGGCGTGGTCGCCCTGATCCTGATGGTGGTCTCGGTCGCCTGGCAACATGCGTTGCGCGGGACCACCTGGTCGCTGATCCTCGGCGTGCTGGCGGTGGTCTCCCTGCTGGCGGCGATCGGGCTGACCAGGGCGGAGCGGGACGGCTGGGCGTTCGTCGCGTCCGCGCTGTCGACGGCGCTGCTGGTGATGGGCTGGTTCGCGTCCCTGTATCCCGATGTCTTCCCGTCGACGATCAACCCCGCCTTTTCGCTGAACATCGAGAACGCGGCGTCCACCCCGTACACGTTGCAACTGATGAGCTGGATCGCGCTGATCTTCTCGCCGTTGATCCTGGCCTACCAGGCCTGGAGCTACTGGGTGTTCCGCAAGCGCATCTCGGTGCGGCAGATCCCGGAGTCGCCGACCCAGGTGCCGGTGCACTGAATTCATCCGCTCACGACAACGGAGCCGGTCCCTGGCTGGGACCGGCTCCGTCGTATCGAGCGAGTGCGGTGTGCTGCTGACCTGCGGTTACTTGTCCGGGTTGGCCACGACGAGCGTGCCGGTCCCGCCCGGGTATTCCACCCAACCCAGGTACTGCTGCTCCTCGTCCAGCCCCGACACCGTTGCGGTGACGGCGATCTGCTGGCCGGGAGTCGTCGTCGGGTTGCTCGGTTCGACGCTGAGGTCGCCGTCAGCGGAATCGGTGGTGACCAGATAGTTGCGGAAGGAGAACGCCGTCTCGCTCGTGCCTGGCGCGAGGGAGAATCCGTCGACCTGCACCCAGGTGACCGGGGAGTATGTCCGAGGATTCCTGACCAAGTGTCAACAAGGTCCGCCGTTCAGGGTGCACAGCGTCCGGCTGGTCTGAAGCCGCGGGTGCCGGTGGGCTCAGCCCCGAAGGGTCAGCAGTTCGGCTCGCTTGCCGCTCTTGCCATGTAGATGCAGGATGAGCGCGGTCGCCTGGGCCGGGCTCGGCGCCGCCGCCCTGCGGGCGAGTTGAGTTGCGCCGAGACCCACTGCAGCCGAATCTGCGGTCGAGTCCTGGGCCGCTGCGTGCGCCGCGAGACTCGGTGCCGGGATGCCGATCGAGTCGGCGGCCGGGGATGGCGTCCCAGCCGCGGCGGGCGCGGCGCCGAGCCGATACGGGACACCCACCCCGCCGCCGTCGTAGAACAGCGGGCTGCTGACCTGGATCCGTGGGTTCGCAACGTCGAAGCTCACCGGTGGGGTCCGATCGATGTCCCCGTCGAGGTTCGGCGACCCGAAGACGCTGTTCGTACCGGTGGAATAGCTGATCGGAAAGGTCGTATCGGCATCGGTCAGGCCGATCGCCGCGGGACTCACCGGGATCAGCAGGGTGTTCGTGTCGAACTGGTTCGTATCCACATCGCCGTTGGCGAAGTTCACCGGAGCCATGCCGATCAGGGCGCCCGATTCGTAGTCGGTGAGGAACGCCGTCAGCAGGTCGGTCGACGGCACGTTCTCCACGACGACCTCGAATTCGGGCACCCCGTCTGCATCGGTGTCGATATCGACGTAGGGAATGGTCGTGTTGCCGACCGTGGCCCAGTTGCCGTACATCGAGATGCCGAACCACAACCAACCGTCCGCCTTGCTGCCGGTCAGGGTCGGAGCGGCGCCAGCGCCGACATACTGAATATCGCCGGCGATCGATGACGGGCCGCTGGTGCACCCCGCCGGCGACGGGGTCGGCGTGCAGGTTGGCAGCCGCCTGCTGGAATAGCCAAGGTTCAGCACCGAGACCATCGAAGCGAAACTGTCCGACAATGGCTGGCCTTGTTGGAACCCGTTGCCGCGCAGCGCAATTGTTGCCGCGCCGGTTCGAGAGCCGACGTCGGTGGCGGTGGTGTCGGAGATCGGCTTGGCCGCGCCGTAGACCGGCACCCGCAGGTCCGGGCGGCCGGTTTGGCTGATCAGCAATCGGCCCGACGCGTCCGAGACGAATTGCCGGGCCCGGTCGACGCCGGCGAACGGATCAGTTTGCGATGCGGCCATCGTGGGGTCGATGGTCTTCTTGAGTTGGCCAGGAACAACGGTCATCACGACCCGGACGGTCGCCGAACCGTGCGCCCGCACCGTCAGGCTCGACGGCGTGACCTGGTAGCTGACGCCGGGCTGGGAGACGATGCCGTCGTAGGACGCCGACAGTTCGGCGGCGGAATCCGAAGTGTTCTGGATCCGCACCCTCTTCACCCGGGTGACCTTCGCGCGCTGGATGGGTGCCTCGACCACGCCGAAGGACGCACTCACCGCGCCGCTGGCATCGGAAACATAGGCAAGCAGGTGGGTCTGCACCGCCGCGAGTGCGTCCACCCGGCCAGAGCCGACGCGGGCCGGCCCGTACCGGTCGCCGGTGTGGTCGGGCCCGGTGAACAGGTCATGGCCCGCGGTGTTCATGATCGCGGCCTTGATCTGCACCGGGCTCCAGCGCGGATGCGCCTGCGTGACCAGTGCGGCAATTCCGACGGTCATCGGGGTTGCCATCGACGTGCCCGATTCGACGACAACGCCGTTGCCAGAACCGATCTTGGCCGAGGCGACGGTGTCGCCGGGCGCCGCCACATCAGGTTTCAGCACGCCGTTCGAGCCGTGCACGCCCCGGGAGGTAAAGCTGGAGAGGGTGTCCGAGATTGCCGGTGTCACGTCCTTGATGGTGGCCACCAGCGATCCGGAGAAGGTGACGTTGAGCGATCCGTCTTCCAGTGCCGGGCGCAGCGCGTCCGTCCCGGTCTTGGGCAGCTGGAACACCGGTATGACGGAGCTGCCGGTGATTCCGGCCCCGAATACCTCAAGGCCGGACGTGAAGACGGCGCCGATCGCCCCGGCGGCCTGGACGTTGCTGGCGCGCGCGACCGATCCGCATCGTCGGCTGGCGTCGTTGTCATCCCACTCCAACCACGCGACCTTGCCGGCGATCTCGGCGGTCGACGCCGCCGACAGCGGCCCACAGCCGTCGTGGTTGGCGGGGTCGGAGATGGCGACGACGTCGCCGGTGACGTCCGGCTCGGTCGCCCACGGATAGGCGGCCGAGACCTGTCCGGCCATGATGCCCAGGTCTGCCGGGGTGTTCACCTGCAAGCCGTCCCGCAACTGATACTGATCCACCGAGCTGGCGACGGCCAGCGATCGCACCGCATTTCCCGGACTCCCGCCGGTATCGGTCAGATCCCCGTTGTTGCCGGCGGCGATGACCGGCAGTACCCCTTGCCGGGCGAGTTCGTCGATGAACTGGTTCTCCGGATCGTCGACCGGCACGTAATCCGAGCCGAGGGAGAGATTGACGATGTCGAGGTGGTCGGAGAAGTCGCCGTCGCCGTTCGGGTCCAGCGCCCAGTCCAGCGCCGGAATCACCTGGTCGGTGGCCCCGGTGCAACCGAACACCTTGAGTGCGTAGAGGGATGCCTTCGGTGCCATGCCTGGACCGACGGTCATCTTGAACAGGTCGTCCGCGGTCAAGCCCGAATAGTCCCCGCTGAACGTGCTGCCATCGGCGTTCACCCCGAACCCGGCGGCCGTTCCCGCGACGTGCGTCCCATGACCCTCGCAGTCGAGGGGATTCTCGTCCGGGACCGGCGTGTTCGACCCGTCGTAGTCGTCACCCACGAAGTCGAACCCGCCAACGACCTTGGCGGTCGGCGTGAAAGGTCCGGCCGGGTCGGCGTGTGCGACGTCCCACCCGGCGACGGTGCCCGGACCGCCGAAATCGGCGTGCGTGTAGTCGATCCCGGTGTCGATGATGCCGACCTTGACGCCTTCACCGGTGACTCCGAGGCTGCGCCAGGTGTCGATCACCTTGGTCAACTGCGCAGCTCCGGCGTTGTCGAATTTCTTGGGGATCAGTGACGAGATCTTCACGACGTCAGGCCGAGCGGCCAGTGACTGCAGCGCGTCGGTGGTTGCCCGAAGGCCGATACCCGGCACGACGTTGCCGACCTGGAAGAGTTGCTCAGCGGCCGGATCCACCGCCTTCGCGGCGGTCACCACCGAGTCCGATACCGCCGCGATCGCCGACTTCTGCGAGTCCGCTGAGCCACGTGCGTCGGCCGCCGGCATGCCCTTGGACAGCGTCTCGGTCGAGGCCTGCAGGGCGCTGCGACCGCTGAGTTCGACGAACACCTGCTGCACCCCGCGAGGCGCCCGCTGCAGCGACCCACTGAACTTCGCGCTCGCGGCAGAACCGGCGCCGAGCGAGCCGGCGCCGAGCGAACCGGCACCGAGCGAGGGCGAAATGGGCACCGGGACCGCGGCGCGGGAATCCGTGGGGTCGGCCGACGAGGCGGACGCAGCACCCGTGCCGGTGACCACACAGCCCAACAGGGCGAGGCTGCCGGTGAGCGCAATGGCGAGTGCCTTGCGGCCGGTCATGGTGCGTGCAGACATGTGTCGACCGCTTCCGGGCCAACCGGGGTCGCCGGGGCCAGTCGTGAAAAGCGCAGGCCCGTCGACGTCGTGGATTCGCGTCGATGCGAAGGCTAGCCCCCGCGCCACGTTGGCGCTACCGGGGGAACCTTACCCCAAGCAGTCTAAATTCCTGGGGGCAAACGAAGACAAGAATGACCAGAAAGGGCAGCTGCACACGCTCCGGACGAGACAACCAGTTGGCCGTGGTTCAGGCCAGGATGCCGGCTCGCATGGCGATTGCGACCAGGTGCGACCTGTCCCCGGTGCCGAGCTTGCGGCTGATCCGGGCCAGGTGGCTCTTCACCGTCAAAGCGGACAACGAGAGCTCTTCGGCGATCCGCTTGTTCGTTTGCCCGTCAGCAACAAGTTCGAGCACCTCCAGTTCGCGCGCGGAGAGCTCCTTGGCCAGGTCCGGAATCTCCGCCTCGGCGCCTGGCCGGCCGCGCAGCACCCCACATGCTCCCGACTGCGATGGCGCCCAGCACCGGCTTGATGTCCGCGGTCGGCGCCAGTGCGATGACCCTGGCCCAGGAAGCGTCCCGCAGACCCTGGATGAGCCGGTTCGAGCTGGTGCCGAAGGCGAGGCTGAGCAGCGCCAGATGCCCGACGTTGCCTGCCCGCAGGATGTCGTCGACGGCCGACGCCGAATCGGCCTCGATCACCCGGCCGACCCCCGCCTCCAGCAGACCGTCGGTGAGCATCCGCCTGGTCTCCCGATCCGGGTCCGCGACCAGGACGGTCGTGGCGGTCGGCGAACCGGCGGCTGAGTCGGCGAACCGGCGGTCGAACGTGGCCGCCACTGTCCGGGTACGCCAACCGCATGGTCGGCGCGGCCGCGGGCCTTGGTACCGAGCGGCGCGGTCTCACCATGCATGGTTTCTGTCACCACCGAGTTCTCCCATTCGCTCTGTGGTGAAGGAAGTACCCAGCGTGGCTCTGGGCAAACCCACATCAGGCGCTCAGAACGGGAGAAACGGTCCCGGCGGCGACCCTGGATGTGCCATCCCAGGGTCGCCGGTCAGGGTCGGGCCGTGTCCATCCGACTCGTTGCGGACCGCTTCAGGAGCCGGCTACGCCCAACGACGACAGCGAGTTGCCGGTCTCCAGCAGGGTCTTCAGGTCGCTGATCACCTCAGCCCAACCGCCGCCGGCACCGTCGACCGAGCCACCGACCATCGCCGCGGTGGCGGGTGCGCCGTCGAGGTCGTGGGTGATCGTCAGACAGGTGACTCCGTTGGCCTTTTCGGCGATGTCGTAGGTGAGCGTGGTCGGCGGATCGTCGGTCCACGCCGCCCGCCAGGTCTGCACGAGCCTCGTGGGCGGGTCGGACTCGATGACCTCGCCGTCCACGACGCATTCCGGCATCCCCGCCTGCCGCATCGCCGCGTCGGCCATCGACCGGAACCGGCCGCCCGGTCGCAGGTCGTAGTCGACTCGGCCGCCGTAGCCGTACTTCTCGGTCCATTCCGGCCTGGTGATCGCGTCCCAGATCGCCTGCGGGGTCGCCTTGATGTAGATGCGGTTGATCTGAACGGTGGTGGTCGCGGTGAGTGTCATGCCTGGCCCTCCAGCTCGGATTTGAGGTCGGCGAGCGCGGTGACTCTGCGCTCGGTGTACTTGTCGATCCACCGGTCGTGGATCAATCGGATCGGCACGGGATTGAGGAAATGCAACTTCTCCCGGCCCGACTTCTTGGTGATCACCAGGCCGGCTTCCTCGAGCACCTTGAGGTGCTTCATGACCCCGAAGCGGGTCATCTCCAGCTCGGATTCCAGCTCGGTGAGCGTGCGGCCGTCACGCTCGAACAGCAGGTCGAGCAGGAACCTGCGGGTCGGATCGGCCAACGCCTTGAAGACCAGGTCGTCGTCCGTCACTCCGCAAAGATAGGTGACCAATTAGTCACATGTCAAGGCGGAACCTCGACGAACGCGACCGGTGGTCGGAACAGACGACGGACCCGGTGGTCGGAAGAACAGCGGCGTGCGGACAGGCTGTCGGTCTGTTCTGTGACACTGGCCTGGTGAGACCTCTCGACCCTCGGTTGATGCGCTACGCGTCCGGAGTGCGCACCCTGCTGGTGGCCTCCGTGCTGCTCGGGATCGCCGCTGCCGTCGTGGTTGTCGTCCAGGCCGTGCTGATCGCCGGAATCCTGGCCGACGTGATCATCGACGGGCAGGACGCCGGCCGCGGTCAGCGGCCGGCTGACCTGGCTTGCGCTGGTGATCGCGGTGCGGGCCGGGCTGGCCTGGGCCATCGAGGAGATTGCCCGCCGCAGCGCCAGTTCCGTGACGGCGGGGCTCCGCCGCGACCTGTTGCGCCGCGGCCGCGGCGCTCGGTCCGCGATGGCGCTCGGGTGAGCACGGCGGTGAGCTGGCGGTGCTGGCCACCACCGGCGTGGAGTCCCTGCACGACTACATCTCGCGGTACCTGCCGCAGCTGGTGCTGTCGGTGGTGGTCCCGCTGATCATGCTGGGGTACCTGTTCACCGCTGACCTCACCAGCGCGCTGATCGTGGCCTGCACGCTGCCGCTGATCCCGCTGTTCATGGCCCTGGTCGGCTGGTACACCGACCGGCAGACCCGGGCCAAGTGGGCCAGTCTGTCCCGGTTGGCCGGGCACTTCACCGACGTGGTCGCCGGCCTGCCGACGCTGAAGGTGTTCGGCCGGGCCAAGGCGCAGGCGCAGGCCGTCCGCAGCGTCACCGACGACTACCGCAAGTCGTCGATGGTGACCCTGCGGGTCGCGTTCCTGTCGTCGATGGTGCTGGAGTTGCTGGCGTCGCTGTCGGTCGCGCTCGTCGCCGTCGCGATCGGGCTGCGGCTGGTCTACGGGGATCTGACGCTGCAGGTGGGGCTGGCGGTGCTGATCCTCGCGCCGGAGGCCTACCTGCCGCTGCGTCAGCTCGGCACCCAGTTCCATGCCGCCGCCGACGGGGTCGCCGCCACGGCGAAGGTGCTGGCGATCCTGGACACCAGCCCGCCGGCCCCCGGCACCCGGACCGACCTGCCGGCCGTTCCGGGATTGCGGGTGGACGGCGCGACCGTCGGGACCGCCGGCCAGCGGGGTTCGGTCGGTCCGCTGTCGTTGGACATTCCGGCCGGCCGGATCACCGTGATCACCGGCGACAGCGGAGTCGGCAAGACCACGTTGCTGCAGATGCTCGCCGGAGTGCAGCGGCCGGACGGCGGACAGGTCCTGGTCGTCGACGACCCGGTGAGCCGGATCGGTGGGCGCGGCTCAGTGGGCCCTGGATCAGTGGACGCCGAGCCGACAGATGCGACCGGCCGGCCCCGTCGGGTCTCGACCTGGCCGAGGTGGAACCACACCGGTGGCGAGAACAGCTCGCCTGGGCCGGCCAGGGAGCAGCCATGCAGGCCGGGTCCATTCGCGACAACCTCGCGCTGGGCAACCCCGGCGTCGACGACGCGACCCTGCGCGCGGCGCTCGAAGCGGTCGACGCCGCGGCGTTCGTCGACGACCTGCCGGACGGCTGGCACACGATCCTCGGCGAGGCGGGCGCGGGGATCAGCCAGGGACAGCGGCAGCGGCTCTCGCTGGCCCGGGCGCTGGCCCGACCGGCGCCGCTGGTGCTGCTGGACGAGCCGACCGCCGCACTCGACGAGCCGACCGAGCAACGGGTGCTCGCCGGCATCGCGCGCGCCGTCCGCGGACGCACGGTCGTGCTGGTCACCCACCGGCCGGGTCCGCTCGCGCTGGCCGACCAGGTGATCACGCTGCGGTCCGCCGATGACGCACGGTCCGCTGACGCCGCGCCGGGGGTCGCCGCCCCGATGGCCGCCGAGCCGGGCGAGGCCGAGTCGCTGACGTCGGTGGGTCCCTGGTGACCCGGGCCAGGGCCGCTGGACTGGCAGCCGGCCGGCGGAGCTGCCGCGCCCGGCCGGGCCGCCGGTACCGCCGGCCGGCGCCGCCGCGCGCGACTCGGGGCCGGCCGGGCCGGGCGACACCGCCGCGCGGTCGGGTGAGCGCGGCGGCGGTCATGGTCGGTCGCCGCTGCTGCGGCTGTGGGGTGAGGCCCGCGGGGTTCACGGCCGGTTGTTCGGCGCCGCCGTCCTCGGCGCCATGGCCGCCGGCTGCGCGGTGGGGCTGATGGCGACGTCGGCGTGGCTGATCGCCCGCGCCGCACAGCAGCCACCGGTGCTCTACCTGATGGTCGCCGTCGTCGCGGTCCGGGCGTTCGGCATCGGTCGCGGGGTGCTCCGCTACCTGGAACGGCTGGTCGTCGCACGACGCCGCCTTCCGGGTGCTGGCGCAGATCCGGGAGAAGCTGGTCGCGCACCTGGCCGCTGATCGCCCCGGCCGGGCTGCCGCTGTGGCGCAAGGGCGATCTGCTGGCCCGCACCGTCGACGACGTCGACGACGCCGGGGACGCCTTCATTCGGGGTCTGCTGCCGCTGGCCGCCGCCCTGCTGGTGGGCGGCGGCACCGTCGTGCTGGCCTTCCTGATCCTGCCCGCGGCCGGCCTCGCGCTGGCCGTCGCGCTGCTGCTGGCCTGCGTCGCTGGCGCCGCTGATCACGGCCCGGCGCAACGCCCGGATCGAGCGGGACGTGGTCGACCTGCGGGCCCGCAGGACCCGGCTGGTCACCGAAACCCTCGACGAGCTCGCGGAGCTGACCGTGCTCGGCGCGATGGACGGCCGGCTCGCGGAACTGGACGTCCTGGAGTCCGCGAACCGCGGGGTCGCCGCCGGCACGGCCCGGGCCGCCGGTATCGCCGCCGGACTGGCCGTCGCGTCGATGGGCGCGGCGGTGTGGCTGGCCGCGAAGTTCGGGGTCCCGGCGGTTGTCGACGCGGACCTCAACCCGGTGCTGCTGGCGGTCATCGTGCTGACCCCGCTGGCGCTGACCGACACCGTGCAGGCGGTCGGGCTGGCCGCCTCCACCCTGCGCCGGTCGTCGGCCGCGGTGGGCCGGCTGTTCGAGGTGCTGGACGCACCGCCGGTGACCGGCCGGCGCCCGAGCACCCCGAGCCGCTGCCGCGAGCACGCCGGCGGGCCGCACATCCGGCTGCGCGGTGTCGGCGCCCGCTGGCCCGGCGCCGACCGGGACTGCGCTGTCCGGCATCGACCTCGACCTGCGACCCGGTCAACGGACCGTCGTGCTCGGCGAATCCGGGTCCGGAAAATCAACCCTGCTCGCGGTGCTGCTGGGCTTCCTCACCCCGACGGCCGGGACCATCACCGTCGACGGGATCGATGCGGCCCAGTTGGATCCCGACGAACTGCGCACCCTGTTCGCCTGGTGCGACCAACGGGCCTACCTGTTCGATTCGAGCCTGGCCGAGAACGTCCGGCTGGCCAGGCCGGGCGCCGACGACGAGCAGATCACGACCGCGCTGGCGGCGGCGGGTGCGGGGGACTGGCTGGCCGGGTTGCCCGGCGGACTCGACACCAGGGTCGGCGAGCACGGCCAGGCGGTGTCCGGCGGTGAACGGCAACGCATCGCGCTGGCCAGGGCCGTGCTCGCCGACCGTCCGGTGCTGCTGGCGGACGAGCCGGCCGCGCACCTGGATCCGGCGACCGCGGACGCGGTCACCAACCTGATCCTGCGGCCGGCCGCCGACCGGTGCGTCGTGCTGGTCACCCACCGCCCCGACGATGCCCGGCTGGCCGACGTGGTCGTGCGGCTGGAGCGGGGCGGGTGGTGCCCGATCCCGGTCAGGGTCCGGACGCGGGATAGCCGCATGCTCAGCGCCGGGCGGTCTGCTCGGGGGCCACCCGCCGCAGTGCGGCGTACACCGCGGCCTGCGATCGCCGTTGCATGTTCAGGCAGGCCAGCAGCCCGGTGACCGAGTTCTTGATCGTCTTCTCGGCGACGCCGAGCCGCTCCCCGATCTCGCGGTTGGTCATGCCTTCGCCGATCAGGGCCAGGATCTGTTCCTGCCGCGGCGTCAGGCCCGGGGTGTGCGGCGCACCGTCGGGGATCATCATGAGCGTCACGGTATTCCACCGCGCGCGCAGACTTCTACTAGATGTAGAATTGTTTCTACAGTCCGCGGTGTCCTCACGAAGGAGCAGTGATGGCCGGTCGAGGTGAACTGGAACGCGCCGTCGTCGAGGTGCTCTGGGACGCCGACGGCCCGCTGACCGCCAGAGCCGTCGTCGACGGGCTGCCCGGCCGCGAACTGGCCGTCACCACCGTGCTCACCGTGCTCTCCCGGCTGGAGGCGAAGGGGTTGGTCCGCCGCACGCGGGACGGCCGCGCCCACTCGTACGAGGCGGTGGCGAGCCGGGAGGAACACACGGCGACGCTCATGCAGCAGGTTCTTGACACCGCGGCCGACCGGGATGCCGCCCTCGCCCGGTTCGTCGGCGGCGTTTCCGCGGAGGACGTCGACGCGCTCCGGCGGGCGCTTGACGGCCGGTAGCAGGTGATCACCCGCGGCTTCGCCGACATCCCGGTGTGGTGCTACGCGGTCGGTCTGGTCGTGGTCGGCCTGCTGCTGACGGCGCCGGTGAGCTACGGCGCTGGCTCGGGCGCAGCTGGACCCGTCGGGCGCCCCGGCCGGCACTCGTGCTCTGGCAGGCGGTCTGCCTGGCGGCCGGATTCTCGGTGGTCGCCGGCCTGGTGCTGCTGGCCGTCGAGCCGGTGGGATCAACCATCCTGGGCGCGGCGGTGGCCTGGTTCGCGGCGCTGTTCAGCCGGAACTCTCGACGAGCCGGCCTGGCGGCTGCTCTGCGGGCTCGCTGCGGCGACCATCACCGTGGTGCTGTTGTCGGTGCTCGGCCCGGACCGCGGTCCTCACCGTCCGGCGCCGCCGCGCGCACCGTCAGGTGCTCGACGTGCTGACCAGACCGACCGTCCGGAGCGGAGCCGGTGGTGCATCAGGGTTCCCGACAGGAATTGCGGATCCTGGATCACCGGGCCGCGATCGCCTACACGTTGCCGGGCTGGCATTCCAGGGTGGTGCTGTCCGCCGGGCTGGTCGAGCTGCTGACCGAGCGCGGAGCTGACCGCCGTCATCGAGCACGAGCGGGCCCACCTGCGGGCCCGGCACGACCTGCTGGTGCTGCCGTTCCAGGCCTGGGCGGTCGCGTTGGGCTGGGTGCCGGGGGTCCGGCCGGCCGGCGCGTCGGTGGCCGAGCTGACCGAGATGCTCGCCGATGACGTCGCCGCGGCCCGCACCTCGCGATCCGATCTGGCGTCCGCGCTGGCCAAGGTCGCGCTCAGCGGACCCGCGCCGGCGGCCGCGGATCGGCTTGCCGACGCTCCGGCGATCGGGCCACGGCCGTCACCGATCGGGTCCGGCGGCTGCTGCACCCGCATCCGTTGTCCCGATGGGAAACGGCTGCGGTGTCAGCGGTCTCGATCCTGCTGATGGCGATTCCGGCCAGCGTCCTGCTGCTGCGCTGGAGCTGACCGGTGGTGACCACGACGTGCGGTCGGGCTCTACTCCAGGTAGTCGCGCAGCACCTGGGACCGCGACGGATGCCGAAGCTTGGACATCGTCTTGGACTCGATCTGCCGGATCCGCTCCCGGGTCACGCCGTACACCTGGCCGATCTCGTCCAGGGTGCGCGGCTGCCCGTCGGTGAGCCCGAAACGGAGCCGGACCACGCCGGCCTCCCGCTCGGACAGCGTCTGCAGCACGGCCTGCAACTGGTCCTGCAGCAGCGTGAAGGACACCGCGTCGACCGCGACGACTGCCTCGGAGTCCTCGATGAAGTCGCCGAGCTGCGAGTCGCCCTCGTCGCCGATGGTCTGGTCGAGGGAGATCGGCTCCCGGGCGTACTGCTGGATCTCCAGCACCTTGTCCGGGGTGATGTCCATTTCCTTGGCGAGCTCCTCGGGCGTGGGCTCGCGGCCCAGGTCCTGCAGCAGCTCACGCTGGATGCGGCCGAGCTTGTTGATCACCTCGACCATGTGCACCGGAATGCGGATGGTGCGGGCCTGGTCGGCCATGGCCCTGGTGATCGCCTGCCGGATCCACCAGGTCGCGTAGGTGGAGAACTTGTAACCCTTGGTGTAGTCGAACTTCTCGACCGCCCGGATCAGGCCGAGGTTGCCCTCCTGGATCAGGTCGAGGAACGCCATGCCGCGCCCGGTGTAGCGCTTGGCCAGGGACACGACCAGCCGGAGGTTCGCCTCCAGCAGGTGGTTCTTGGCCCGCTCGCCGTCCCGCTTGATCCACCGCAGGTCGCGGCGCATCTGGTTGGTCAGCCGCTCGCTGGCTTCCTCGCTCTGCCGGATCCGCTCCGAGGAGTACAGCCCGGCCTCGATCCGCTTGGCGAGGTCGACCTCCTCCTCGGCGTTGAGCAGCGCGACCTTGCCGATCTGCTTGAGGTAGGCGCGGACCGAGTCCGCCGACGCGGTGAGCTCGGCGTCCTTGCGGGCCTGCTTGAGGGCCTCGGATTCTTCTTCGTCGTCCCAGGTGAATTCCTCGGAGTCCGGCGCCGCGGCGGCCGCGTCCTTGGTGCCCGGGGCGACCGCCTTCGCGGTGGGCTCGGACTCCTCATCGTCCTCGTCGTCGTCGTCATCGACCTCGACGACGCCAACCACGATGACGTCGCCGACGGCCGCGTCACCGGTCACCTCGGCGACGACCAGGTCGACGTCGATCAATTCGACCTCATCCGCTGCGACGAGAAGTTCCTCGTCGGGGACGACTGACGTCTTCGACCGCATCACCCGGAGCGATCTCTGGTTCGGTCACCGGACCCGGGGCGGGGTGAGCCTGCCGGGTTCGTGTCGAGCTGGGGGAGGTTGCTGCGCCTGCCACTGATGCCCTTTCGCGTCAACGAGCCGCCTGGACTGGCAGTTCGTACCCCACGCGCCCAGAAATGCAGCCGTAGCTGTCAGGCGCGGTGGATCCGAACTCGAGAACCGTGGTCCTGCCGGAAAGCGACTGCTCCAGTGTAACGGCGAGCTTCACCGGCAACGACCGAATGACGGCCGTAACCCGCCCGAAGCGTGCCAATCATCCGGTGTGACGCCGCGAAATTGCCCTCGGACGGCGGTCAGTCCAACACCAGTGTCTGGGTCGTCTCCGCCGCGGACTCGTCCTCGCCGGCCTCGCTGGCCGCCAGCGCCGCGCCGACGATCCCGGCGTTGTTGATCAGCTGCGCGACCACCAGCGGGGTCCGGTTCTTCAGCAACGGCACCCACTTCTCCGGCTTCTTGGAGATCCCGCCGCCCAGGATGAACAGCTCCGGCCACAGCAGGTTCTCGATGGTCCGCAGGTACTTGGAGGCCCGCTTCGCCCACTGTTCCCAGCTCAGGCCGTCCCGTTCCCGGGCGGAGGCCGCGGCCCTGCTCTCGGCGTCGAACCCGTCCAGTTCGATATGGCCGAGCTCGGCGTTCGGGACCAGTTTTCCGTCGTTGATCAGGGCGATGCCGATGCCGGTGCCGAACGTGACGACGATGACCAGCCCCCGGCGACCGCGGCCGGCGCCGTACCGGGCCTCGGCCAGGCCGGCGGCGTCCGCGTCGTTCAGCACCGTCACCGGGCCGGGCAGTTCCGGCTCCATCGCGTGCTGCAGAGAGGTGTCGATCCAGCCCTTGTCGACGTTGGCCGCCGTCTTGACCACCCCGTGGAGCACCACGCCGGGGAACGCGACCCCGAACGGGCCCTGATAGTCGAAGTTCGCGGCCACCTTGCCCGCGGTCTCGGCCACGGCCTGCGGAGTCGACGGCTGAGGGGTGTCCAGCCGGAACCGTTCGCCGACCAGCACACCGCCGCGCAGGTCGACAACGCCACCCTTGATGCCCGTGCCGCCGATGTCGATTCCGAAGGCCGTTTCCGGCTGCATGGTTACCACGCCGAACTCCTTGCCGTTGAGATCCCCGCCCCGGACTTGTCATATGTCGGCAGGGGTGCGGAAATCGTACTGACCCGGAGCTCAGACGGCGCGGCGGTCCCGCTTGCGCGTCGCTCAGGTGGCGCAGTTGGCCTGCGGTAACGGCGGAATCGGCGGTAACGGCTTGGCGGCGGCGGTCTGTCCCTCGATCACCGCCGGCGGCGTCGCCGCGTCCTGGATCGCCCTGAGCTCGCCGCGGACGTCATCGCTGACCGAGTCGTAGATGTATCTGGCACCCAGCGACAGATCGACCGAATCGTCCACCCGGGTGTCGACCACCAGCTGTGCGCAGGGCGCGACCAGCAGCACCGTCCTGGCCGCCGCTGCGCCGGCCGGGCCGAACCTGATCTGCGCCACACACCGCAGGTCGGCGGCCGGATAGAGCGGGTCGTTGGCCCCGCCCAGGATGGACTCGAAGCCCGGCGGCTCGAAGTTCGTCGGTCACTGCCTTGGCCTGTCCCCGGGTGGAACTGGAGTTGTAGACGCGCAACACGATGGTCGACGGGTTCGCCGGCCGCACGGCGGCCAGGCTCTCGTGGTCGGCGTAGGCGCCCAGCGAGGTGACGATCTGCGCGCCGGTATCGGCTGGTGAGGCTGCGGTGGATGCAGCCGCCTCCGGTGCGGACGCTGCTGCCGTCGCGTCGGTAGCCCCGGGGGATGGGGCCTCGGAGGACACGCTGCGGGTGGTGGGTGCCGTGGTGGCCGGGGCCGGTCCGGGGGCGTTGCAGGCGCTGCTGTTCTCGGGGTTCGGGCGCAGGCTCGGAAACCACACGATGGCCGCGCCGACCAGCAGCACGGCGATCACCGTCAGGGCGGGCCAGTACCGACGCCGTCGATAGCGATCCGGGGCGGAGTCGGGACTCACCGCTGAGCAACCTCCTGTAGTGGATGACGGGTATCGCAGACCTTGGATCCCACCGTCAGAACCGTGAGAACCGGGCAAAGCCGGTCGCCACCGGGCAGCGGGCAGCGTCCGACTCGCGACATCATGGCCGTCGCGACATGCGACCAGGGTAAAGGCACGCCGTCGGGCCGCCCGCCGATCCGTTCGCAGGGGTTCGCCGGGGCACGAACAGCCGATCGTGTGCAATCACCGCGGGACCGTCGGCGGGGCGACCCCGGTGACATCCCGGGCGCGCGGTCGGCTACTCTGCGCGCGCCGAACTGATGACAGAGCCAGTCCGGCCACGGCCTTGCCGGGTTGCGGCATCGGACCGTGCGCTGGTCCTGGGGTCGCGGGCGGCGTCATCGAATCCGCCCGGGCGCACGGCTGCCCGGGCACAAAACGGCACGCGTTGGCGTTACGTCCGGGGCATCGACCCGAGTACGACCCCGGGCAGCACGGCAGGGCCGAGAAGTACGACCGCAGTGATGACGAACCAACGATGCAGACAAAGACGAGTTGAAGAACTCGAAGTGAGGAAAAACAATGGCTACCGATTACGACGCACCTCGCCGCAATGAGTCCGAGGAGGCGTCCGAGGATTCCCTCGAGGAGCTGAAGGCACGCCGGAACGAGGCTCAGTCGGCGGTCGTCGACATCGACGAGGGAGACACCGCCGAGAGTTTCGAACTTCCCGGTGCGGACCTGTCCGGCGAGGAACTGACCGTCAAGGTCATCCCCAAGCAGGCCGACGAGTTCACCTGTTCGGTGTGTTTCCTGGTGCAGCACCGCAGCCGGCTGTCCTCCGACGCCGGGGGCAAGTTGGTTTGCGTCGACTGTGCCTGACCAGGCATTGCCCAGTGCGGCCACCGCTCCGACGCCCGATCGGGCGGCATCGCTGGCCGCCTCCCAGGAGCCGCCGGGCCCCAGCCGGTCCGCCGTCCAGGTGGGCGATTTCCACCGGGCATACGGGCTGCCGGTGCGTGACGTGCCAACCGCCGAGGTGGGCGCGGAGCAGGTCGCGCTCCGGCTGGCGCTGATCCAGGAGGAGGTCGGCGAACTGGCCGAAGCGGCCAGTGCAGGGGATCTGATCGGGGTCGCGGACGCGCTCGCTGACATTGTTTATGTGGCTTACGGCACAGCCCATGTGTACGGGATAGACCTCGACGCCGTGCTGGACGAGGTGCATGCGTCCAACATGACCAAGCTGGGGGCAGATGGCCGTCCGATTCGGCGGGCCGACGGCAAAGTTCTGAAGGGTCCCGATTATCGCCCGCCGGACATTGCGGCGGTTCTTGCGCGCTCATGAGGGTTACCCTCAGAGGCGGATATCCACGGTGAATCGCCATCCCGGTGAGCGGCCGCGGAGCTGATTGGCCGCAAGTGCGGGCCAACGTCGGGTGGAAGTAGGTCTGTGATGGGCGGAAAATTCTCCGGCTGGCTGAAACGGCTGAGCCGCGACGACGACGAGGTGGACGCGGATCGCCTCAGCGGTGAGGTGGACGCCTCCGGCGCCGTCCGGGCGCAGATCTGCTGCCAGGGCGAGAAGGTGATGTTGCAGGGTCGGCTGCGTTACGTGGACCTGCGACCGACCGATTCCCTGGCCACCCTGGTCGCCGAGCTCTACGACGGCACCGAGGGCGTGCAGCTGGTGTGGCTGGGCCGGCGTTCCATCCCCGGGATCGAGCCCGGCCGCAGCGTGAAGGTGCGTGGCCGGGTGGCCATCCGCGACGGCCAGAAGGTGATCTACAACCCCGATTACGACCTGCTCCCGGCGCACGCGTGACGGATCCGCGACCTGGCTCCCCGGCTGACAGCACGGATTCCCGGGCTGCCGGGGCCGGTGATTCCGCCGGCGACCCGAATCCCGGCGAACTGTTCGACCGGATCGACGTTTCGGAGCTGATTCCCAACAACGTCGCCGACATCGCGGAGCGGGAGTCCGCGGCCGACAAGCGCTACCCCGGCACCGAGGATGCCGCCCCTGCCGCGGCCTCCCACCCGACCCGGTCGACCCCGACCATCTGGGAGCAGATGGGCGGTCCGATGGGCATGGTCGATTCCGGCCTGCCCGTCGTGGTGTTCATCGTGGCCAACGCGATCGGCGGCCTCGGCTGGGGCATCGGCGCCGCCCTCGCCGCCGCGGTGGTGATCGCGATCATGCGGATCATCCGGAAGCGGCCGGTGACCCAGGCGATCGCCGGCGTCTTCGGGGTGGGCATCGCCGCGTACATCGCCTACCGGACGAACTCCGCCAAGGGCTACTTCCTGCTGGGCATCTGGAGTTACCTGCTGTACGGCGGCGCGCTGCTGCTGTCCATGCTGGTGCGCTGGCCGGCGATCGGCGTGATCTGGGAGGGCATCAACGGGCGCGGCACGGCTTGGCGCCGGGACAAGAAGCTGGTCCGCCGCTACGACTTCGCCACCCTGGTCTGGGTGCTGGTGTTCGCCTCCAGGTACCTGGTGCAGAACTACCTCTACGACACCGACCAGGTGGGCTGGCTGGCCGCGGTCCGGCTGCTGATGGGGTACCCGGTGTTCCTGATCGCCATCGCCATCTCGGTGTGGATCGTGGCCGGCGGCAGTGCCGTCCGGTTGCCGCAGAGCTGGACCCGCCGGGGCCGCAGCGCCAGTTAGGACCGCAGCGCAGGTGAGGACCGCGGCGCAACCCAATCAGCGCAGCGCGTCCCTGACCTGGTCCTCGACCTCGGTGGAGGCGACGAACAGCAGTTCGTCCCCGGGTTCCAACGGCTCGTCCGGCTGCGGCACGATCACCCGGCCGCCGCGCAGGATCGTCACCAACGCGGCGTCCCGCGGCAGCTCCAGGTCGCGAACCGGCCGGCCGGCGATGCTGGTGCCCGGCGGCAGGGTGACCTCCACCAGGTTGACCTGACCCTGGCGCAGGGTGAACAACCGCACCAGGTCGCCGACCGTCACCGCCTCCTCGACCAGGGCGGCCAGGATGCGCGGGGTGGACACGGCGACGTCGACGCCCCAGGCGTCGGTGAACAGCCATTCGTTGCGCGGGTCGTTGACCCGGCCGACCACCCGGCCGACCGCGAACTCGGTCTTGGCCAGCAGCGAGACCACCAGATTCACCTTGTCGTCGCCGGTGCAGGCGATCACCACGTCGCAGGTCTGCAGGCCCGCGTCCTCGAGCAGCGCCACCTCGCAGGCGTCCGCCAGCACCCACTCCGCGGCCTCGATCCGGCCCGGCTTGATCGCCTCCGGGTCCCGGTCGATCAGCATCACCTGGTGGCCGTTTTCGACAAGCTCACCGGCGATCGAACGACCGACCGACCCGGCTCCCGCAATCGCGATCCGCATCAGTGGTGCTCCATCTGGGAGGCGCCGGTTAACTCACCGGCGATCGAACGACCGACCGACCCGGCTCCCGCAATCGCGATCCGCATCAGAGGCCGTCCACCGGTGAGATGGCGGCCTTGTCGGCCACCTCGTGGATGTCCTTGGACAGCACGGAGGCGTAGATCAGGTCGCCCTCCTGCACCACCGTCTCCGGCGACGGCAGCAGGCCGCGGCCGAATCGGACGACGAACGCCGTGTGGATGCCGACCCCGGATTCCAGTTCGGCCAGCGGGCGGCCGATCCAGTGCCGGTGGTAGGGCAGGTTCACGATGGTCACCGTCCCGGACGGATCGCGCCACTCGCTGATCAGGCCCTCGGGGATGATCGCCCGCAGCAATCGGTCGGTGGTCCACGGCACGGTCGCCACGGTCGGGATGCCGAGCCGCTCGTAGACCTGGGCGCGCTTGGCGTCGTAGATCCGGGCCACCACGATTTCCACGTTGAACTGCTCGCGGGCCACCCGGGCCGCGATGATGTTCGAGTTGTCGCCGGAGGACACCGCGGCGAAGGCGTGCGCCTCCATGATCCGGGCCGCCAGCATCACATCCCGATCGAAGCCCATGCCGGTGACCTGCTGGCCGTGGAAATCCGCGCCGAGCCTGCGGAAAGCCGCTGGATCTCGGTCGATCACGGCGACCGAGTGACCGGCCCGGCCCAGCTGGCGGGCCAGCGAAGACCCAACACGACCGCAACCCATGATCACGATGTGCACGTGGGGTGCCCCTTCGCTGCTGGGTCGCCGCCGTCGAAGCGGGCGGCGCGTGGGTGGGTTGCTGGTGAGGAGAAACCTACAACCTTAGGACGCCGTCGATCGCGCGGGCGGGGGATCTAACACGCGTTGACGAGCGCCGCGGTGTCTCTTGTGATCTACGGACCGTAGGCTCCCGGTCTGTGTCCAAACTGACCACTGCCACGAAGCGTTTGCTGGTCGGTCGGCCGTTCCGCAGCGACCGGCTGGCGCACACTCTGCTGCCGAAACGGATCGCCCTGCCGGTCTTCGCGTCCGACGCGTTGTCCAGCGTCGCGTACGCCCCCGGGGAGATCTTCGCCACCCTGTCGGTCGCCGGCCTGGCCGCCTACGCCTACGCGCCCTGGATCGCCGGGCTGGTCGCGCTGGTGATGGTCGTCGTCGTGCTGT
The DNA here is from genome assembly GCA_963695045.1 of uncultured Actinomycetota bacterium. Classification (GTDB taxonomy): domain Bacteria; phylum Actinomycetota; class Actinomycetes; order Mycobacteriales; family Nakamurellaceae; genus Nakamurella. The sequence continues at coordinate 261,060 of CAVOFW010000004.1, read as the reverse complement.
CCTACCGGCAGAACGTGCACGCCTACCCCAGCGGCGGCGGCGACTACGAGGTCGTCACCAAGAACCTCGGTCCCACCTACGGCCTGCTGGTCGCCAGCGCGTTGCTGGTCGACTACATCCTGACGGTGGCGGTGTCCACGGCCGCCGGGGTGGCCAACATCGGGTCGGCAGTCCAGATCGTCGGTGATCACCCGGTGTTGTTTTCCGTCGGCATCATCGTGCTGGTCTGCGCGGCAAACCTGCGTGGTATCAGGGAATCCGGGTCGGCGTTCGCGATTCCGGTGTACGCGTTCATCATCTCGATCTACGCGATGATCGCCACCGGGATCGTGGAGTTCCTGATCGGCGCCGACGTCCAGGCGCAGAGCGCGAGCTTCCACCTGCAGGCGGAATCCTCGCTGGCCGGTTTCGCCCTGGTCTTCCTGCTGCTGAAGAGCTTCTCCTCCGGGTCGGCCGCGCTGACCGGCGTCGAGGCCATCTCCAACGGTGTCCCCGCGTTCAAGAAACCCAAGTCGAAGAACGCGGCGACCACGCTCGGGTTGATGGCCGCGCTGTCGGTGTCGATGATGCTGGGGCTGGTCGCGCTGACCCTGTACACCGGGGTGCAGTACGCCGACGATCCGGCGCATCAGTTGCTCGGTGCGCCGGAGGGCTACTTCCAGAAGACGCTGATCGCGCAGATCGCCGAAGCGGTGTTCTCCGGCTTCCCGCTCGGGTTCTACATTGTGTCCTTCGTCACCGGCCTGATCCTGGTGCTGGCCTGCAACACCGCGTTCAACGGGTTCCCGGTGCTGGGCTCGATCCTGGCCCAGGACCGCTTCCTGCCGCGGCAGCTGCACACCCGCGGCGACCGGCTGGCGTTCTCCAACGGCATCGTGTTCCTGGCCGTGGTGGCGCATCATCCTGGTCATCGCCTTCCAGGCGAAGGTGAACGCGCTGATCCAGCTCTACATCGTCGGCGTCTTCGTCTCGTTCACCTTCTCCCAACTGGGCATGATCCGGCACTGGAACCGGCTGCTGCGGGTGGAGAAGGATCCCGTCGCCCGGCGCCGGATGCGGCGCAGCCAGACCATCAACGCCGTCGGCTTCTGCTTCACCGCCGTCGTGCTGGTGATCGTGCTGATCACCAAGTTCCTGGCCGGGGCGTGGATCGCGATCCTGGCGATGGCCATCATCTTCTTCACCATGAAGTCGATCCGCAAGCACTACGACCGGGTCTCCCGGGAGATCGCGGCCGACGAGGACGACCTGGTGCTGCCCAGCCGGGTGCACTCGATCGTGCTGGTCTCCAAGCTGCACCTGCCGACGATGCGGGCCCTGGCCTACGCCAGGGCGACCCGGCCGGACTACCTGGAGGCGGTGACGGTCAACGTCGATCCGGAGGACACCGCCGACCTGGCCCGGGAATGGGAGGACCGGCAGATCCCGGTCGCGCTCAAGGTGATCGACTCCCCGTTCCGGGAAATCACCAAGCCGGTGCTCGACTACGTCCGGCGCACCCGCAAGGACAAGCCGCGCGACATCGTGACCGTGTTCATCCCGGAGTACGTGGTCGGGCACTGGTGGGAGCATCTGCTGCACAACCAGTCCGCGCTGCGGCTCAAGGGCCGGTTGCTGTTCACCCCCGGCGTCATGGTGACCTCGGTGCCCTGGCAGCTGTCCTCCTCCGACGCACTCGACGAACGCATCCGGCTGCGTGCCGACCGGACGCCGTCGGTGCGCGGCCGGATGCCGGGCTCGATGATCCCGCCGGACGGCGCCGGCGACAGCGCCGGCTGGACCCGCGGCCGGCCGGACGAGGAATGACCGAGCCAGCGGTATCCGGACCGCCGTCCGCGGACGAGCTGGCGCCCGGGGTCGAGATCGAGGTCGACATCGGCGCGGTCGCCCACGGCGGGCACTGCGTCGCCAGGTACGACGGCCGGGTGATCTTCGTCCGGCTCGGGCTGCCGGGCGAGCGCGCGGTCGTCCGGATCACCGAGGCCAAACGCGGCTCGTTCTGCCGCGGCGAGGTGATCGAGGTGCTCCGCGCCGACCCCCGCCGGGTGTCGGCGCCCTGCGCGCACTTTCATCCGGGCGGTTGCGGTGGCTGCGACTTCCAGCACGCCGACGCCGACCTGCAACGCGAACTGAAGGCCGCCGTGGTGGCCGAGCAGCTGTCCCGGCTGGCCGGCGTCGACTGGCCCGTCGAGGTGGAAGTGTTGCCGGGCAACGGATTCGGCTGGCGGAGCCGGGTCCGCTGGGCGCTCGACCCACAGGGTCGGATCGGTCCGCGCGGGGTCCGATCGCACCGCGTCGAGGGCGTGAACCCGACCCAGCCGTGCCTGATCGCGACGCCGGAGCTGACCGCGTTGGCCGGCGCCGTCGACGTGCCGACCGGCATTCGGGGCCCGGTGCGTGGCCGCCGGACCCGCGGTGCGGACCGCCGGCCGGCGGGCGGCCGGGGATCCAACCGCTCCGAGGCGTCGCTGCCGGAGGTCACGCTCTGCCAGTCCGCCGACGGGGCCGTGACGGCGACCTGGGCGGGGCGGCCGTCCGCCGTCGTCACCGAGGCTGCACTTGGCCGGGACTTCTCGGTCGCCGCCGACGGCTTCTGGCAGCCGCACCTGCACGCCGCGCAAACCCTGGCGCAGGCGGTGCAGGACGCGCTGGCCGGCCTTGACCTGGAAGGCCGAACGGCCTGGGACCTGTACGGCGGTGTCGGGCTGTTCGCCGAGGTGCTGTGCCGCGCGGTCGGGCCGGACGGCACGGTGATCTCGGTGGAATCCGACCAACGGGCCGGTGAGCTCGCGGCGGCGAACCTGGCGATGCACCCGCAGGCCACCGTTGCGGTGGGCAAGGTGGAATACGTGCTGGAGCAGCTGGGCCCGGCGGTGGACGTCGTGGTGCTGGATCCGCCGCGCACCGGCGCCGGACCGCAGCTGTGCGCGGCGATCGCGGCCCGTGAGCCCGAGGTCATCGTCTATGTGGCGTGCGACCCCGCGGCGTTGGGCCGGGACACCGCTGCGCTGGCCGGCGCCGGCTACCGGCTCGACGGGCTCCGGGCGTTTGACGCGTTTCCGCAGACCCATCACGTCGAATGCGTCGCCAGGTACGTGCGCGGCTGACCCCGTCACGCTCGGTCACGGTCGTGGCGAGCTGCGTGATTTGTCGAGCAAAGGGTGTATTTCACCCTCGTGCAGGTTGCTCTTATGGCCGTTCCCGCTCTTGTGGCAGGCCCGGCTGAGGAGTTTTGTATGTCTATGTCCGCGATCGCCCAGTCCGAAGCGACGGCCTCGACCGTCGTCGATCCAGCGCTGCCGGCGCAGCGATCGGAGCGGGAGAACGCCGCTCCGGTTCGGCTGGTCGACGTGATGTTCCCGCTGATCGACGACGAGGAATGGCCGCCGTATCCGGCCGAGATGATCGACGCCGTCCTGTTCGCCCACGACCTGGCGGAGATCCGCGGCATCCCGTGGTTCGTCACCAACATCAGCCGGGGCGACATCGTGCAGGTTCGGCACGACGGCATCGGCTATGTGGGCGGCGCCATCGTCAGCCGCGGTGGACATTCCACCGTGCATGTGATGGCCACCTCCGAGGACGAGCTCGCGCCGATCGTGCGGCAGGTTCGGGCCCTCGGCGCCGACACCGCGAGCGGCCTGGTGCCGCCGATGCTGACCGTGGACGTCCCCGAGAGCTGCTCGCTGGAGAAGGTTCTCGACGTGCTCACCGCCGCCGAATCGCTGACCTGCGCGTTCACCGTGGCCAGCCGCCAGCACCGCGCCCGGGTGGCCTGAGCGGTACTGATTACCGCCGGGACCGCTCGCGCTGCCAGGCCAGCAGCCCGGCGGGGGTGTTCGTGATGATCGCGTCCACCCCGGCCGTGGTCAGCGCGTCCCAGTCGGCCGGATCGTCGGCCGTCCAGACCGCGACGGCGATCCCGGCCGCGCGCAGCGCCCGCACCACGCCGGGGTTGGCGAGCACCTCGCGGTAATCCGGGTTGTAGGCGGCCGCGCCCAGCGCTCGGCAACGGCCGACCGGATCGGAGTCCAGTCGCTCCACCAACAGCCCGATCGGCCGGGCGGGTGCGAGCGCCCTGACCTGGCGCAGGGCCGACACCTCGAACGACTGCAGCAGCACCCGCTCGTCGTGGCCGCTGGCGGCGCACACAGCGAGAATCTGCGCGGTCTGCTCGGCCGTGTGCTCGCCCTTGATCTCCAGCAGGACGGCCCGATCGGGGTCGAGCAACGCGAGCAGCTCACCCAGCTCGGGCACCCGGGCAAGGGGCAGCCCGCGGATCCGCAGCCGGGACAGGTCGGCGGCGGTGTGCGAGCGGACCGGGCCCGACCCGGTGGTTGTCCGGTCCAGGTCGTCGTCATGCAGGATCACCGCGACCGCGTCGGCGGTGGGTTGGGTGTCCGCCTCGATCCAGCAGGCGCCGGCCGCCCAGGCCGCCTCGAAGGCCGGCAGTGTGTTCTCCGGCACGTCCGCGGACGCACCGCGGTGGGCGATGACGATGGCGTCCCGGCCCGGGCGGCGGAGCGATGCCGACGCGCCCGCAGCGATTGTCATTGGCGGCAAGGCTACCCGGGGGGCGAGACGTGGCCGAATCACGCGGTATCAAACCGTCAGCGAAATCAACCTTGTAGGAAGTAGTGCGTCAAGTAGTGGCGCCGATGCCCGCGCCGCCCGGCGGGGCGGTAACGTCGGCTGGTGGGATACCGCCGTGCCGCCGGCGAGATCCCGTTGCTCGACCCGTTCCCCGGGCCCGCGGCTGACCGCATCGACTCGGCACGACGAAACCGTGGACGGCGCGCCGATTGCCAGGAGGATCTGTGACACTGCAGGGCCCGTCGACGCCGCTCGCCCGGATCGCCTCGCCGAATGACCTGCGGTCGATGTCGCCGGATCAGCTCGCCGACCTGGCCGCGGAGATCAGGTCGTTCCTGGTCGAGCAGACGTCCAAGCGGGGCGGGCACCTCGGCCCGAATCTCGGCATCGTCGAGCTGACCATGGCGCTGCACCTGGTGTTCGACTCGCCCGAAGACCCGATCCTGTTCGACACCGGTCACCAGTCGTACGTGCACAAGATCATCACCGGCCGGGCCGATCGCTTCGATCGGTTGCGCACCCGGAACGGGCTCTCCGGCTACCCGAGCCGCGCCGAATCCGCGCACGACTGGATCGAGAACTCGCACGCCTCCACCTCGCTGTCCTACGCCGACGGCCTGGCCAAGGCGTTCGCCCTGCGCAAGGAGCGCGACCGGACGGTGGTCGCCGTCATCGGCGACGGTGCGCTGACCGGCGGCATGGCCTGGGAGGCCCTGAACAACATCGCGGCGGCCCAGGACCGGCCGCTGGTGATCGTGTTGAACGACAACGGGCGGTCGTACGCGCCGACCACCGGTGGGATGGCCGAACGGCTGGCCGCGATGCGGCTGCGTCCCGGTTACGAGCGGCTGCTCGGCCGGGTGAAGAACACCCTGCCGCGCGCGCCGGTGGTCGGTGGGCCGCTGTATTCGGCGCTGCATGCGGCGAAGTCGGCCGTCAAGGACTGGTTCCTGCCGCAGACGATGTTCGCCGACCTCGGCCTGAAGTACGTCGGCCCGGTCGACGGGCACGACGTCGAGGCGATGCGGCTCGCGTTGATCAGGGCGCGGGACTTCCGCGGCCCGGTGCTGGTGCACTGCGTCACCCAGAAGGGCCGGGGCTACCTGCCGGCGGAGTCCGACGACGCCGAGCAGATGCATTCGCCGCCGGCCTTCGACCCGACCACCGGGAAGCCGGTCGCGGCCAGCACCACCACCTGGACGCACGTGTTCGGCCGGGAGATGGTGGTCGCCGGGGCGGAGCGCCCCGATGTCGTCGCCATCACCGCCGCGATGTGCGGGCCGACCGGGTTGGTGCCGTTCGCCACCGCCTTCCCGGACCGGGCCTTCGACGTCGGTATCGCCGAGCAGCACGCGATGACCTCCGCCGCCGGCCTGGCGATGGGCGGCATGCACCCGGTCGTCGCGGTCTACGCGACGTTCCTGAACCGGGCCTTCGACCAGTTGCTGATGGACTGCGCCCTGCACCGGCTCGGCGTCACCGTGGTGCTGGACCGGGCCGGCGTCACCGGTGAGGACGGGCCCAGCCATCACGGCATGTGGGACATGTCGCTGGCCGCGATCGTGCCCGGGCTGCGGTTGGCGGCGCCGCGGGACGCGGCCACCCTGGCCGAGGAACTGGCCGAGGCGCTGCGGGTCGCGGACGGCCCGACGATGCTCCGGTTCCCGAAGGGAGCGGTGCCGCCGTCGGTCCCGGCCCTGCGCCGATTCCGGGTGGCACCCGTTGCCCTGCATCATCTTTCAGGTGATTCGGAGTCGAGCGCGGAGATCACCGGCGGGGTGGACATCCTGGCCGAACCTGCCGCCGGGCAGGACCGCGACGTGCTGCTGGTGGCGGTCGGCGCCTTCGGCGGGCTGGCCGTCGAGGCGGCGTCCCGACTGGCCGCGCAGGGCATCGGGGTCACCGTCGTCGACCCGCGTTGGGCCCTGCCGGTCCCCGCCGAAGTAGCAGTGCTAGCGGCCGACCACCGGCTGGTGGTCACCGTCGAGGACGGTGGGCGATCCGGCGGGGTCGGCGCGGCCGTCACCGACCGGCTGTCCGGGACGGGCATCCCGGTGCAGGTGCTCGCGCATCCCGCAGCGGTTCCTCGAGCCCGGCCCGCGGGCTGAGCTGCTCGGCGACCTCGGCCTGACCGCGCAGGCCGTCGCCCGGGGCATCACCGAGGAGATCGCCCGCACCTTCTCCGAACCCGCAGGTCCGAGCGCCAGCCGGGTGGCGGGCGACCGCGACCCGGGTACCGCGGGCTGAGTTCGAGCGGGCTGAGTTCGAGCAAGCTGAGTTCGAGCAAAGGGTCGGGAGCGACGGCAATGCGAGTGCTGGTGGTGGAGGACGCGCGACGGCTGGCCGACGCGATCGCGCGGGGGCTGCGGGCCGAGGGGATGGCCGTCGACGTTGCCTATGACGGCCTCGAAGGTCATCAGAAATCGACCTTCACCAGGTATGACGTCGTGGTGCTGGACCGGGACCTGCCGGAGATGCACGGTGACGACCTGCTGGCCGAGATCGTGGCCGCCGGCGACCTGACCAGGGTGCTGCTGCTGACCGCGTCCGCCGGTGTCGACGACCGGGTCGACGGGCTGTCCCTGGGCGCCGACGACTACCTGTCCAAGCCGTTCGCCTTCCCCGAACTGGTGGCCAGGGTGCGCGCGCTCGGCCGCCGGGCGACCCCCGCGGCGCCGCCGGTGCTGCGGGCGCAGGACCTGGAACTCGACCCGGCGCGGCGCACCGTCACCCGGGCCGGCCGGCCGATCGAGTTGACCCGCAAGGAGTTCGGCGTGCTGGAGGTGCTGCTCGCGGCCCGCGGCTCGGTGGTGTCGAGCGAGGACCTGCTGGAACGGGTGTGGGACGAGAACGCCGACCCGTTCACCACCACGGTGCGGGTGACCATGATGACGTTGCGCCGCAAGCTCGGTGAGCCGGGGCTGATCGACACGGTGGTGGGTGCCGGCTACCGGGTCGGGGCTTCGTGACGCTCCAGCCTGGCGCACTCCGGTTTCGTGTCTCTCGGCGGATGACCCCGGTGGCCGGCGCGCCCGCCCGTCCGGCAGGGCCTGCGGATGCGGCTCACGCTGCTGTCCACCGCGCTGCTGGCGCTGATCGGGGCGTTGCTGCTGGCGCTGTCCTACCTGGTGGTCGGGCGGGTGGTGGCCGCGCTGCCGCAGTTTCCGGCCGGCACCCAGGTGCAGATCGACGACCAGGTGATGGACGCCTCCCAGGTGGCCGGCGAGATCGCCGCGCAGGGCCGGGAGACCGTGCTGGTGGTCGGGCTGATCGCGTTCCCGCTGCAGGTGCTGGCCGGCGCGTTCCTGTCCTGGGTGCTGATCGGCCGCACCCTGCGCCCGCTGTCCACGCTGACCAGAACGGCCCGGGCGCTCTCGGAATCCTCGCTGGACCAGCGGATCCGGCTGACCGGGCCGCGGGACGAGGTGGCGGATCTGGCGGACACCTTCGACGACATGCTGGACCGGCTGCAGGCCGCGTTCGACGCCGAGCGCCGGTTCGTCGCCAACGCCTCGCACGAGCTGCGCACCCCGCTGGCGGTGATCCGCACCGAGGTCGAGGTGACCACCGCCGACCCGGCGGCCGACGTCGCCGATCTGCGCCGGATGGGCGATGTGGTGCTGGAGGCGACGGACCGGGCGAACCGGCTGCTGACCTCGCTGCTGGTGCTGGCCCGCACCCAGGCGCGCGGCGTCTCCGCGTCACAGCCGGTGGACCTGGCGGACCTGATCGACCCGGCGCTGCGGGCCGTCGAGGTGGAACGGCTCGGAGCGCGCGCTGGCGGTGACGGTGGACGCCGGGCCGGCGGTCGGTCCGCGGGGATCCGGCGCTGTTGGAGCGGTTGCTCGGCAACCTGGTGGAGAACGCGGTGCGGCACAACGTGTCGGGCGGCTGGATCCGGATTCACACCGGGACCGCCGGCGAGGACGGGGTGCTCGAGGTGGCGTCGTCCGGGCCGGTGGTCGATGCGCGGACCCTCGCGGAATTGTTCGAGCCCTTCCGGCAGGGCCAGCGGGCCCGCACCGGGCACCGCGGCACCGGGCTGGGGCTCTCGATCGTGCGGGCGGTGGTGGCCGCGCACGGCGGCACCGTCGGTGCGGTGCCGGTCGACGGCGGGGGACTGCTGGTGACGGTCCGGCTCGGTCAGGGTGGTCGGGAGCCCCTCCGCTCATCACCATGAGCCCGGACGCAGAATGAGCCGGCGTAGAAGTCGGATCAGCTACGGAGGACTGTTCGGGATGCTGCTGAATCTGGCTGTCGCCGAAGGGATCCGGGACGGTTCGATCACCGCGGTGTTCCGCCGCTGGGACGCCCCGCGGGTCAAGCCCGGCGGCACCCAACGGACCCCGGCCGGCGTCGTGCGCTTCGTCTCGGTCGCAGCCCGTCGAGATGGACGACCTGACCGAGGCCGACGCGCACGGCGCCGGGATGCCGTCATTGGCGGCGCTGCGCAAGGCCAACGAGCGCGGCCGGGGATCCCAGCTCTACCGGATCGGCGTGGCCTTCGACCGCCCGGACGAGCGGGTCGCGCTGCGCGACACCCTGCCGACCGCCGAGGACGTCGCCGCGATCAGCGCCGCCCTCGATCGGCTGGACCGGGGCCGCCGGACCGGTCCGTGGACCCGGGAAATCCTGGCCCTCATCGCCTCTCGCCCGGCCGTCCGGGCACCGGACCTGGCGCAGTCGCTGGGCCGGGAGACCCTGCGGTTCAAGACCGACGTCCGCAAGCTCAAGGAACTGGGCCTGACGCACAGCCTCGACGTCGGGTACGAATTGTCGGCGCGAGGTCGGGCGTACCTGGACCTGGGCGTGAAGGCGTGCCAGTGGACTACCCCAGGCGCTCGACGACCCCGCGGACGTAGGCGGCCTGCCCCGCGTGCTGCAGGCCGTCGGACAGCACGCTGATCAGCCGCACGCCGAGGGTGACCGGCGGGTCCCAATTGCGGTCCACGATCCGGTCGAGGTCGGCGTCGGTGACGGACTTCAGGTAGTCCAGCGACTGGGCCGTGGTGGCGTCGAGGTATTCCAGCAGCAGGTCCGCCGAGGACTCGCACTGCCGCCACCTCGTCGCTGCGCTGGCCGTACCCGGTGGCTCGCACGTCGAACGGCAGGGCGAACCGGTCCGCCCAGCCCTGCGAGGTCCACAGCTGCTCGCCGGAGAAGGCGTCGGCGAGGTGGTCGTCCTGGTTGCGGGTCAGGTGCCAGATCAGCCAGGCGATCGAGTTCGCGTCCGGGTCGAGCCGGACGGTCAGCGCATCGGCCCGCAGGCCCTTCAGCGTGCGGTGGACGTTCTGCGATACCCGGCCGAACCCGTCGATCAGTAGTTCCGCGCTGTTCATCTGCTCATCCCATTTCCGTCGTCGATCTTGTCGTGCTCGGGAGGCTACGCCGCAGCACTGACAGGATCGTCGGGTTGGGCAGTGCGAGATGACTGGAGGGTCCGGATGCATCCGAACAGCGCCGCGGTCGCGGCCGCGCTGGCCGCCGCCGGTGCGCATGGTGAGGTCCGTGAACTGGCGGAGTCCGCCCGCACCGCGGCGGCAGGCTGCGTCCGCGCTGGGCTGCGAGATCGGCGCGATCGCGAACAGCCTGATCTTCATGGCCGACGGGAACCCGGTACTGATCCTGACCAGTGGCGGGCACCGGGTCGACACGGCGTTCGTCGCGGCGCGGCTTAGCGTCGGTACGCTGCGCCGGGCCACCCCGGAGCAGGTCCGCGCGGCCACCGGTCAGCCGATCGGTGGGGTGGCCCCGGTCGGGCATCCGCAGCCGGTCCGGACGTTCGTGGACGTGGCGCTGGAGCCCTACCCGGTCGTCTGGGCGGCGGGCGGCACCCCGCACACGGTGTTCCCGACCTCATATGCGGAGTTGCTGCGGATCTGCGAGGCCGAGCCGGTCGACGTGGTAGCCGCCGACACCCCTTGAGAGCCGAAGCGATCGTTGAAACACAGAACGGTGCGGCGGATCCGTGAGTGGATCCGCCGCACCGGGTCATTGATCGTGCTGTGTCAGGCTGCCTGGAAGGCCGCCGCGTCGAGCCTGCGCAGCCGGCGGGGGTTGCCGACCATCGTTGAAACGGGAGCCGGCCGCTCGAGCATCGAGCGGTCGAGGCCGCGGATGCGGCGCGGGTTGCCGAGCAGGGGCGCGGATTCAAATTCGGTGGCTGCGGCGTCAGCCGGGAGGGATGTCACTGTGGCTGCGGCGTCGGCCGCGATGGGTGCTGTACTCAAGGTCTGGCTCTTCTCGCTCGCTGGAATGGGGCAAGGCGAACGCCAGTGGTCGCTTGTACAAGGATGACGCACGGGTGGCAGCGGCGGATGACCGTATGTGGGCTGACTCACCGAAAGTTGCACTGAACGAGTGAACGCACAGTCGGCCCGGGCGGGCTGACTGTGCGCTACGTCTCGTCCTGTCGGTCTTAAGCCGGCAGCGTCGCCACTCCCGGCGGAGCGAACCGGCGGCCGGTGACCCGCTCCGAGATGCCCTCCCGGTCCAGGTACGGGGTGATCCCGCCCAGCCAGAACGGCCAGCCGGCCCCGGTGATCATCCCGAGGTCGACGTCGGCGGCGTCGGCGACCACGCCCTCGTCGAGGATGAACCGCGCCTCCTGGGCGAGCGCCTCGAGCGCGCGGGTCAGCACCTGCTCGCTGGTCGACGGCCGGTCGCCCTGCACCAGCACGGCGGCGATCTCCGGATCGAGGGTCTGCTGCCCCTTGTCGTTCCAGGCCAGCAGGGTCCGGAAGCCGCCGTCGACGATCCGGCGCAGGTTCTCCGAGACCCCGAACCGGTCGCCGAACGACGCGTGCAGCGTCTCCTGCACGTGCAGCCCGATGGCCGGGCCGGAGAGCTGCATCAGCATCAGCGGGCTCATCGGCAGACCGAGCGGGGCCAGCGCGCCGTCCGCGACGTCGACCGGGGTGCCCTCGTCGATCGCCGCGAACACCTCGCCCATGCACCGCAGGAACAGCCGGTTGACCAGGAAGCCGGTGGCGTCGGCGACCAGCACCGGGCCCTTCTTCAGGGTCTTGGCGACCGCGAACGCGGTAGCCAGCGTGGCGTCGTCGGTCTTCTCGGCGCGGACGATCTCCAGCATCGGGCAGCACCGCGACCGGGGTGAAGAAATGGAATCCGACCACCCGCTCCGGGTGCTCCAGGTCGGCGGCCATCTCGGTGATCGACAGCGACGAGGTGTTGCTGGCCAGCACGGTTTCCGGGCCGACGTACTTCTCCAGCTCGGCGAAAACCTGCTTCTTGACGCCGATCTCCTCGAAGACGGCCTCCACCACGAACTCCGCGTCGGCGAATGCCGCGTAGTCCAGCGAGCCGGTGATCAGCGCGGTGAGCCGGTTGGCCTCGTCCTGGGTGATCCGCTTCTTAGCCGGCCAGCCCGGCGATGTCCCGGCCGACCCCGGCCAGGCCCTTGTCCAGCCGGGTCTGGTCGACGTCGGTCATCACCACCGGAACGTGCAGTTGCCGGGCGAACAGCAGGGCCAACTGGCTGGCCATCAACCCGGCGCCGATGACGCCGACCTTGGTCACCTTGCGGGCCAGCGTGGGGCTGGGCGCGCCGACCGGCCGCCGGGCGCGCTTCTGCACCAGGTTGAACGCGTAGACCCCGGCGCGGAACTCCTGCGTCATGATCAGGTCGACCAGCGCCGTGCGTTCCGCGGCCAGCCCCTGCGCGAGGTCGGTGGTCCGGGACAGCTCGATCAGCTCCAGCGCCCGGTACGGCGCGGGCGCCGCGCCGTGTGTCCGCATGTCGGCGATGATCTTTCCGCGGTCCAGCGCGGCGGACCATTCCTCGTCCGTCGCCCCGCCGAAGTCCTTGCGCGGCAGGGTGATCGACCCGTCGAGCACCCCGGTCAGCCAGACCAGGGACTGCTCCAGGTAGTCGGCGGCGTCCAGCACGACGTCCACCGCGCCGAGTCGCAGGGCGTCCTTGGGCTTCATCATCCGGTTCTGGTTGAGCGCGTTCTCCACGATGATGGTGACGGCGTTCTCCGGCCCGGCGATCCGCGGCAGCAGTTGCGTGCCGCCCCAGCCGGGCAGGATGCCGAGGAACACCTCGGGCTGCGACATGCCGGCCGCGTTGGACGCCAGGGTGCGGTAGTCGCAGTGCAGGGCCAGTTCCATGCCGCCGCCCAGGGCCAGGCCGTTGACGAACGCGAACGTCGGCACCGGCGCGTCCCGGAGACGGCCGAAGACCCGGTGCCCGAGCGCGACGAAATCCTCCGCGGTGCCGCGATCGGCGACGGACCCGAGCTGGGACAGGTCGGCCCCGGCGGCGAAGATGAACGGCTTGCCGGTGACGGCGATCGCGTCCGGGTGAGCCTGCGATCGCGGTGCCGATCGCGGCGTCCAGGCTGGCCAGCCCGAGCGGGCCGAAGGTGTTCGGCCGGGTGTGGTCGCGGCCGTTGTCCAGGGTGATCAGGGCGACCCGGACCGACTCCGCCCGGCGCGCCGGCGCGACGGCACCTCGACCAGCCTGGTCAGCGCATGCGTGACCACCTCGGCGTTCTCGCCCGCGGGATCAGTTGCGGTGCTGGGCTTTTCGGTGGTGCTCATCGGGCGCTCCCGGCGGCTTCGGTGGTGCCGGTGGTGGCGCCGACAGGTGCGGCCTGGTCGAAGTGCGGGTTCTCCCAGATCACCGTGCCGCCCATGCCGAGCCCGACGCACATGGTGGTGAGGCCGTACCGGACGTCGGGTCGTTCGGCGAACTGCCGGGCCAGTTGGGTCATCAGTCGGACGCCGGAGGAGGCCAGCGGGTGACCCATCGCGATGGCGCCGCCGTACTGGTTGATCCGTTGGTCGTCGTCGGCCAGTCCGAAGTAGTCGGTGAAGGCGAGCACCTGCACCGCGAACGCCTCGTTGATCTCGATCAGGCCGATGTCGTCGATCGTCAGACCTGCCTTGGCCAAGGCCTTCTCGGTCGCCGGGATCGGTCCGGTGCCCATCGTCTCCGGGTCGACACCGGCGAAAGCGTAGGCCACCATGCGCATCCGGATCGGCAGGCCCAGTTCGTCGGCGACGTCGGCGGCCACCAGCAGGCACCCGGTCGCTCCATCGGTGAGGCCCGACGCGTTCCCGGCGGTGACCCGGCCGTGCGGCCGGAAGGGTGTGCGCAAGCGTCTGCAGGGTGTCGACAGTGGTTCCGGGGCGCGGCATCTCGTCCGCGGCGGCGAGCCCCCAGCCCTGTTCGGAGCGGGTCGCGATCGGCACCAGGTCGGGGTGATCTTGCCGTTGGCCAGTGCCTTGGCGTACTTGTCCTGGCTGTCCACCGCGAACGCGTCGGCGCGCGCTTTGGTCAGCTGCGGGTAGCGGTCGTGCAGGTTCTCCGCGGTGGAGCCCATGGTCAGCGCCGACGGATCGACAAGCCGGTCGGCGACGAATCGCGGGTTGGGGTCGGCACCCTCGCCCATCGGATGGTGCCCCATGTGCTCGACCCCGCCGGCGATGGCCGCGTCATAGGCGCCGACCGCGATGCCGGACGCGACGGTGGTCACGGCGGTCATCGCACCGGCGCACATCCGGTCGATGGCGAACCCGGGCACGGAGCGGGGGAGCCCGGCCAGGATGGCCGCGGTCCGGCCGATCGTCAGACCCTGGTCGCCGGTCTGGGTGGCGGCCGCGATGGCCACCTCGTCGATCCGCTCCGGCGGCAACCCTGGCTGTCGGCGGAGCAGTTCCCTGATCACCTTCACAACCAGGTCGTCGGCGCGGGTCTGGGCGTACTGGCCCTTGTCACCGGCCTTGCCGAACGGGGTGCGCACCCCCTCGACGAAGACGACGTCGCGCAGGGTCCGCGGCGGTGCCGCTCCGGACGGAATGGAAACGGGGGTCGGTGCGGGTGCCGCTGAAACCACGGGACGTGCTCCCTCTTGTCTGCCGGGCAGGACGAATGATCTCGCTCATGGTGGGTCGGCGACATCGGCTCGGGCCGCCAGGAGTGCGTCGGCGGGTCGATGGGCCGTCGGCGACCATCGTAGCGCTGAAAGTTACTGGCGGGTAACTTGCCCGACGATCGCGGCGTCGAGCGCGGCCCGTAGGACCGGAGTGGTCAGCTCGATCTGCCAGGGACGGGCTCCGCGCTCGGCCAGCGCTGCGGCAATCGCGCCGTTGCCGGTGTCCTCGGGTGGAGTCCACAGCACCCGCCGGACGGCGTCCGGGGACACCAGATTCTCCACCGGGGTGCCCACCCGTTCGGACAGTTCGGCCAGCCCCAGCCGGGCGGCGGCCAGCCTGGCCCCGGCCACCGGGTCCCGCGCCGCCCACTTGGCGGGCAATGGCGGCCCGTCACCGGGCGGCCGGACCACCGGCAGCTCGTCCGCCGGTAACGCCGAGCGCGCGGCCGATCGACGACAGCCACAGATCCGCGTTCCGCCGTTGCATCCGTCCGGAGAAGATCGGCAGCGCGGTGAGGGCGCCGATCGTGGTGGGTCGCGCCGCCGCGGCCGCGACGATCGCGGAATCGGGCAGGATCCGGTGCGGGGCGACGTCTCGGCGCCGGGCCAACGAATCCCGGGTCATCCAGAGTTCGCGGATGACGGCCAGTGCCCGGCGGTCGTTGATCCGATGCATGCCGGAGGTCCGCCGCCACGGATCGATCCTCGGCGGCGCCGGCGGGGCGGCCACGATCGCCGCGAACTCCTCATGGGCCCAGTCGAGTTTGCCCTGCCGGGCGAGTTCGGCTTCCATCGCGTCGCGCAACTCGACCAGCACCTCGACGTCCAGCGCCGCGTAGACCAGCCAGTCGTGCGGGAGCGGCCGGGTCGACCAGTCGGCCGCGCCGTGCCCCTTTCGCAGATGAAGTCCCAGCATCTGCTCGACCAGCGGGCCGAGCCCGACCCTGGGCAGCCCGGCCAACCGGCCGGCCAGCTCGGTGTCGAACAGTCGGCGTGGCCGGATGCCGACCTCGGCGAGGCACGGCAGGTCCTGGGACGCCGCGTGCAGCACCCATTCCGACCTGGCCAGCGGAACATCGAGCACGCTGAGGTCGCCCAGCGGAATCGGGTCCAGCAGGACCGTGCCCAGGTCCGGGCGGCGCAACTGCACCAGATAGGCGCGGGAGCCATAGCGGAATCCGGATGCGCGTTCGGCATCGATCGCGACCGGCCCACCGTCACCGGCGGCCAGCCGGCCGGCCCAGTCGGCAAGCTCGGCCCGTTCGGTGATCGGACCGGCAACCCGGCCGCTGGGTACCAGCAACGGGATTGGCGGCGGCGTTGCCGCCGCCACCGACTCAGCCGCCACCGGCTCAGCCGTCACCAGCACCCCGTCGTTGCCATCGGCGCCGTTGACGGCGACGGCATCGTCGGTGCTACGGAACTCGGGCATGTGCGGAACCTATCGCGCCGACGCACGAAGCGGCCGCGCGCTGTTGGACTAACCTTCGCGTCGATCAGGAAATGACCCCGGCCCGCATCGCGAGCGCCACCATGTGGGCGCGGTCACCGGTGCCGAGCTTACGACCGATCCGAGCCAGATGGCTCTTGACGGTGAGCGCGGACAGGGAAAGCTGCTCGCCGATCCACTTGTTGGAGCGGCCGTCGGCGACCAGCCTGATCACCTCGATTTCCCGGGTGGACAGGTCGTGGATGGTGCTCGGGATGCTGGCCGTTGCGGGGTTGGCTCGCCGCCCGATCAGCACACCGCTCACCCCGGCGCCGACGGCGTCGATCACCGGGCCGATGTCCGCGGTTGGCGCGAGCGCGATGACCCTGGGCCAGCCCGCTTCCCGCAGTGCATGGACCAGCCGCCCAGCCTCCGGGCCGAGTTGCAGGCTGACCAGCGCAAGGTCGCCACCGATCTGCCGCGCGACGAGGTCCTCGACGGCGGCGACCGACGGTGCCTCGAGGATCCGGCCGACACCGATCTCGGCGAGACTGGTCCGAAGGGGTTCCCGGGTGGCCCGGTCCGGATCAACGACCAGAATCGTCGCCATGCGCAAAGGAGTGGTCGGCGTTTGGCTGAGTGGGGTGCGCTGGGCGGGCAGGATGGTCGATGCGAATGTGTCATCCGCTCGACGTGACGTGCTCGCCCCGTAACCCATCCCGCCGATGCCGATCGTGGAATTGCTCACCCGACGTCCTCCCACCCTAACGGCCGAATGCTCGGCGTCACCATTGTCCGGATCTTCCGGTCGCGCGTCGAGTGGATTGCTCGAGGCCGTCTCGCTCGGATCAGTCGTTATGTTGTCACGGTTAGTGTCTTACCATCGGCCGTCCGTGGTCAAGCACCCGAATCGACCAGTCCAGCCCAACCGTAGCGGACTTATCGTGAGACGGACGGTTAGGACTTCTGCAGGAGCGTGGTTAGGACTTCTGCAGGAGCGTGACGCCCTCCGGCGGCAGGCCCGCCGCGACCGCAAGAAAGCCCGCAAAAGCCTGCAGGTGCAGGTCGGTCTTGCTGTCCGCGGTCCAGGATGCGCGCATCTCTAGGTCATCAGCCCGCTGCGGGCCGGCGATGTCGCCGAAGCGGGTCGACGACGTCGCGGTGACGGTGCCACCGAGGGCGCTGTAACCAGCGCCACAGGCTTCCAGGGACTCGGTGAGCCAACTCCAGGCCACCTCCGGCAACAACGGGTCCTGGGCGATCTCGGCGTCCAGTTCGCAGGTGGCGAACACCACGATGCGCAGCGACCCGCCCCAGGCGTCGACCCCATCGGGGTCGTACAGCAGGATCATCCGGCCGGACGCCGACTCGTCGTCGCTGCCTGCGGGATACAGGGTCGCGGACAGTGCGTGGCTGAACGGGGCCAGCCGGGCGGGGGCGGGCAGCGGACCGATCTCGACCTCGCGGCGCAGCCGGGCGACATCCAGCCGGGCGACGGCCCGCCGAAACTCGGCAGGACCGACAGCGGTCGGCGACGCGGTCATGGTGCCGACACTACGACCGGGTACCGACAGAGCACCGCACACCACGCCGCAGCACGCATCCGCTGGCATCGCGTCGCACCGGTGACGTCCAGGTCAGGGTGGGCAGAGCGTGCCGACCGCGGGCAGTTGCCCGGACAGCAGGTACGCGTCGACGGCGGCGCTGACGCAGGCACTGTCCGGGTAACTGCCGTGGTGGCCGGACTGCCAGCTGATGAGCGTCGCCGAACCGAGCTGGCCGGCCAGCGAGCGAACCGCCCCGTACGGAGCGACGGGGTCCGCCGACGCGCCGAGCACCACCATCGGTGCGGCGCCGGTGGCCTTGACCGCGCCCAGCGCGGCGTCGGGTGCCGGCCAGGAGCTGCACAGGCCGACCAGACCGACCGTGAAGGGCCCGAGGATCGGCGCCTGCGGCCGGATCGCCGCCACCGCGGTCGCCATCTGGTCCTGCGACACCCGCAGCGCGCTGTCGTTGCAGCCGTAGATCAGGGCCGACCCCAGCCAGCCGTCACCACTGTCCAGTCCGAACGAGGCGGTCAGCAGATCCTCGATCGGCGTGCTGGTGCCGCCCGCCGCGGCGGCCAGCGCGGTTGCCAGCTGCGGCCAGCCGGCCGGATCGCCCAGCCGCTGCAGCAGGGTGAGCAGCACCGTCCCGCCGTTCGCCTGGCCTTCGCCCGGCCCGGCCCCGGGCCGGCCGTCCAGCGTGCTGATCGCCTTGAGCACGGTGGCCTTGGGATCGCCGCCCATGGGGCACCCGCCAGCGAAGCCGGGACAGCTGGCGATGAAGGTGTCCAGCGCCTGCTCGGCGGCGATCGCCACAGCCGCCGCCCTGGCGTCCAACTGGTCAAGCGGATCCGCCGGGGCGTCGAGCACGGCGCTACCCACCCGGCCCGGATACCGGTCCGCGTACACGGCGGCCAGCGTTGCGCCGAACCCGCGGCCGATCAGGCTCAGGGTCTGCTGACCGAGCGCGTCGCGCAACGCATCCAGGTCGTCGCTGGCCACGGTGCTGTTGACCTGGGACAACTCCGGGCCGGCGACGTCACCGCATTCGAAGGTGAGCGACTTGGACAGCTCGGCCAGCGCGGCCGCGGACGCCGATTCCGTCGGGTCGACACCGAGGCTCAACAGTGCCTTCGTGTCGTGGTCGGACAGGCAGTCGATGGACGCGGAGTGACCGGTGCCGGCGAGGTCGACGGTGATCACGGCGAAGTGGTCGCGGACCGCCGGGGAAAGGCCCGCCGCGACCGCGGCGACCTGGTCGCGGCCGTTTTCGCCGGGTGCGCCGCGCAGCACGACCACCACGGGGGCGTCGCTGCCGACACCGGGCGCCCTGGCCCTCGCGACCTGAATATCCTGATCGCCGAACGACGAGCTGACCGACTTGCGGTCGACCAGCACCTCGGCGCAATCCACCTGGAAGGTCAATCCGGTGGCGGTGTCCACGGAATCGACGTCGGCGCACGCCTTCCACTGGATCGGGTCGGCATGCTGGCCGGGCCCACCCGCACCCAGCGGCAGGGTGGATGACGCCGTCGGCTCGCCGGCGCTCTGCTGGGTGCCGAAGGTGGCCAGGGCAGGACGCTGGGACGGCCCGAGCGTGCAGCCGGTCAGCAGCGCCATCGCAACGATCAGCAGGCAGCCCAGCGGCCCGGCGCCGCGGGCGGCGCTCAACTGCTCGCCCTGCGGTACCTGGTGAACAGGTGGTGCCCGTCCACCCTGGCCGCTACCAGATCCCAGCGCCCCGGGTTGTCGATCGCCACCGGGACCATCGGCTGCGCGCCGGATCCGAGCAGCATCGGAGCAATGGTCAGGCAGCATTCGTCCAGCAGGTCGGCGGCAATCAGATTGCCCAACAGTCCGGGTCCGCCCTCGCAGTGAATGTGCCGGAATCCGGCCGAAGCCAATCCGCCAATCGCGTCCGCCAAAATCACCCGATCGTGGCCGGCGGTGATCGTGCGCGCACCCTCTGGAACGGTGTGCGCGGCTGCTTCCGTGGTGATCACGATCGGCGGCGTCTGGGTGTCGGTGAACAGTGGCAGTCCCGGGTCGAGACCGCGGTTGCTGACGACGGCGATCGGTGGCGGGTCCGCCGACAGCCCCCAGCGCACCCGGCGGGCCCGTCGGGTGGCATCGAGCCGGATGCCGCCGTACCGCTCCGCCCTGACCGTGCCAGAGCCGACCAGGATCACGTCGGCCAGGTCGCGCAGTATCGCGAACAACCGGGTGTCGGCGGCGTTGCCCAGGCCCGCCGAGCGGCCGTCGACCGTCGCGCCGCCGTCCAGCGACGCGATCATGTTGGCCCGCACGATAGGGGTGCCGGCCCGGCCGGGCCAGGTGTCGGGTGCTGGCCAGGCGTAGAGGGCGGCCAGCGCGTCGTCGGCGGCCGGCCCGGTCGGCAGGGCGGCGACGCCGTCCGGGGCGCTCGCCTGATGGGGTGGGGTGTCCGGAAGCACACCCCATCCGTACCACGACGGGCCGGGTGGGAGGTCCAACTACTGTCAACACTCGTGTCCGCGACTGCGCTGGTTGACCGGGATCCCGTGATCGGCCCCGACGAATTGATCACCGGTCTGGTGCCGCCGCCCCGGTTCGACGCCGCCCGGTTCCAGACCTACCGGCCCAACCCGGCCGAACCCAGCCAGCAGGCCGCGGTCGCGGCGCTGACGGGATTCGCCGAGCGGATCGCCAACCCGCCGCGCAAGGGCCTGTTCCGCAGGACCACCCCGGCCGCCGGCGGCTACTACCTGGACGGAGGCTTCGGGGTTGGGAAGACCCACCTGCTGGCCTCCCTGTGGCACTCCGTGCCCGGCCCCAAGGCGTACGGCACCTTTGTCGAATACACCCACCTGGTCGGGGCGCTGGGGTTCAACGAGACGGTGCGCCGGCTGACCGGGCATCGGTTGCTGGCCGTCGACGAATTCGAACTGGACGATCCCGGCGACACCATGCTGATGACCCGACTGCTGGGCCAACTGGCCGAGACCGGGGTGCACCTGGCCGCCACGTCGAACACGCTGCCCGACAAACTCGGTGAGGGCCGGTTCGCCGCCGAGGATTTCCGTCGGGAGATCCATGCGCTGTCAGCACGTTTCGATACCTTGCGGGTGGACGGGCCGGATTACCGGCACGCCGGGCTGGCCGCAGCGCCGCCGCCGGCGTCGGACGCGGAACTGGAGTCCGAGGCCGCGGTCGCCGCCTCGGCGACCCTGGACTCCTTCCAGGACCTGACGGAAAAGCTCTCCCGGCTGCATCCGTCCAAGTACGGCCGGCTGGTCGACGGCGTCAGCACCGTGTTCCTCCGGGGGGTGCAGCCGCTGCGCGACCAGGCGTCCGCGCTGCGCTGGGTGGTGCTGATCGACCGGATCTATGACCGCTCGATCCCGGTACGGGCGTCCGGGGCGCCGCTGGACACGATCTTCACCCCGGAGATGCTCCGCGGCGGGTACCGCAAGAAGTACCTGCGCGCCACGTCCCGGATCCTGGCGCTGGCCCGGGACGCCGGCTGAAGCCCGGATCCCCGCGGCGGTCCGGCGAGCTCAGCGTTCGGCCAGTACCGCGGCGAGAGTGTCGACCGCGTGGTCGATCTCGTCGCGCGTGATGACGATCGGCGGGGCGAAGCGGAGCGTCGTCTCGTGCGTCTCCTTGACCAGGATCCCGCGGCGCGCCAGCTCCTCGCTGATCGGCCTGCCCAACCCCAGGTGCGGGGCAAGCTCGGCGCCTGCCCAAAGCCCGCGGCCACGGACCTCGGCCAGCCCATGACCCACCAACGAGCCCAGCCGCTCGTGCAGGTGCGCACCGAGATCGGTTGACCTGGCCTGCATCTCACCGGTTTCCAGGAGCGCGATGACGGCCCGGCCGATCGCGCAGGCCAGCGGGTTGCCGCCGAACGTCGACCCATGCTGGCCGGGCTTCAGCACGCCGAGCACATCGCGTCGGCCCACCACCGCGGACACCGGCATGATGCCGCCGCCCAGGGCCTTGCCCAGGGTGTACAGGTCCGCGCGTACCCCCTCGTGGTCCAGCGCCAGGGTCCTACCGGTCCGGCCGAGCCCGGACTGGATCTCGTCGGCGATGAACAGCACGTTGTTCTCGTCGCACAGCCGCCGGACCCCCGCCAGGTAGCCGGCCGGGGGAACCAGCACCCCGGCCTCGCCCTGGATCGGCTCGAGCAGGATCGCCGCGGTGTCGGGGGTGATCGCCGCCTCTATCGCCTGCAGGTCGCCGTATTTCACCGTGACGAACCCGGGCGTGTAGGGCCCGTAGTCGTCATGGGCGACCGAATCGTCGGAGAACGACACGATGGTCAGCGTGCGGCCGTGGAAGTTGCCGCCGGCCGTGATGATCTGGGCGCGGTTCTCCGGCACGCGTTTCACCCGGTACGACCATTTGCGCGCCACCTTGATCGCCGATTCGACTGCCTCGGCGCCGGAGTTCATCGGCAGCACCATCTCGGTGCCGGTCAACGCGGCCAGTTCCGCGCAGAACGGCCCGAGCTGATTGTGATGGAAGGCCCGCGAGGTGAGCGTGACCTTGCCCATCTGCTCGATCGCGGCGGCGATCAGGTCCGGGTGCTGGTGGCCGAAGTTCAGCGCGGAGTACCCCGCGAGCATGTCGAGATAACGCTTGCCGGTGACGTCGGTGACCCACGCGCCGTCCGCCGACGCGATCACCACGGGCAGCGGGTGATAGTTGTGCGCGCACCAGCGATCGTCGAGGTCGAGGAAGTACTGCGGATCCTGTCGGGCCGCCGCAGTCGGCTGGGTGCTGGTCACGATGCGCCTTTCACGATGGTCCAACGGTGCTCACTCGGGTCACCACCGCCGGAAACCGCCAGCCTACGACGGCGCCGCTGGCGCGGTCCGCACATCGACCCTCCGGCAAACGATCGACGGCGCCGGTTGTCCGCTCGAGGCCACCGGTTCCCGGACCGCCCGTGTGGTGACCCTGTGCCGACCGACCCGGAAACCGGGGAGTCGGCGCGGGGCGCCGCGCCGGCGCGGTGACAATGGCCTGGTGCAGCAGCCAACTCCGCTCGACCGCTGGACCGTGATCGTGCCGCTGAAGTCCAGCGCCCGCGGGAAGAGCCGGATCGACGTGGACCCGGCGCTACGTCAACGGCTGGCCCTGTCCATGGCCCTGGACACCGTGGAGGCAGCCTCGGCGGCGGGTGGCGTGCGCGACGTGCTGGTCGTCGTGGAGAACCCGGACGACGGCGACCGGCTCGCCGAGCTGGCCCGGGTCCGGATCGTCAGGACCACCACCATGGGTCTGAACGAGGCGATCGAGGCCGGGCTCGCCGGGTTGCGAATGTCCGCCGACGGACCGATCGGCGTGTTGCCGGGGGACCTGCCGTCGTTGACCTCCGACGAACTGGACGTCGCGCTGTCGGTCGCGAGCACGCACCGCCGGGCGGTGGTCGCGGACAAGCAGGGCACCGGAACCACGTTGTTGACGGCGGCCGGCAGGTCGGACCTGCAACCGCACTATGGGGCGGATTCACTGCGCCGGCACGTGGCCGCCGGGGCCGTGCCGATCGAACTGCCGGTCGATTCGGGCCTGCGTAGGGACGTCGACAGGGCGGAAGACCTGGTAGGTGTCACCGGCGCCCGGACGCTGGAGATACTCATCACCGCCGGCCTGATCCCCCCGCTGTGCGCGGCGCGGCCTGCGCGTTGATTCGCGCTGGTCATTCGAGCGGGCCTCGCCATTCGAGCAGGCCTCCTCATCCGAGACGGCCCGGCGGGGGTGTGTGAGCGGGGGCGGCGCGGCGGTACCGTCATGGGGTGGACCGACGCTTCCTGCGGCCCGGCTGGATCGCCGGGCACCTGCTGGTGTTGGCGGCGGTCCTGACCTGCCTCCGGCTCGGTTGGTGGCAGTGGCAGCGCACCCAGGAAACCACCGGCACCGCACAGAATTTCGGCTATGCCGTGCTCTGGCCCGCGTTCGGGGCGGCCTTCATCTACATGTGGGTGCGTTTCCTGCACCTCGAGGTCCTCAAGGATGCCGAGGACGACGAGGAAACCGATCGCGACATCAGGGCCCTGCTCGACGAACACGACCGGGCCGACGGTGCCGGTCCGCTCACCGCCGGCAGTGCAGCGCCCGTCAACGCCGGCCCGACGAGCACCGGCGCGGTGTTGCCGGGCCGGGACGAATCACCGGCGGACGACGAGACCGGCTCGACGGACCAGGGTGTCGAGGCCACCGACGACGCAGCGAAGTCGGCGAGGTCCCGATGGAGCCGAGGGCTGCAGCGCCCGAACCAGGCGGTGACCATCTCCGTCGCGATGGTCGGCGAAGATGACGAAGACGACCCGGAATTGACCGCATACAACCAGGCGCTGGCAGCCCTGGCCGAGGAGGACCGCCGACGTGCCCGTTGACCCCACCGGTGAGATCGCCGACCTGTCGAAGTCTCCGGCGCGTGGTGCGTCCCGGCGGTGCTCCGGTTGTCCCGCCCAAGATCATGGCTGCGTTCCGGCGGTACCGGATCGCCGCGTTCGTCGTCGGTTGGGGGCTGTTGATTCTCTGTGCTGGGGTGGTCCTGAAGTACCTCTTCGACCAGCCGGCGCTCGTGGCCATTTGGGGACCGATCCACGGCGCCCTGTTCGTCGTCTACGTGATCATCGCCTTCGATCTCGCGTACAAGGACCGGTGGTCGCCGCTGGGCACCCTGTGGGTGCTGGTGGCCGGAACCATCCCGTTCGTGTCGTTCGTCGCGGAGCGTCAGGTGCAGCGAAAGGTGTTGTCCCGGCAGAAGATGTGAGCGGCCGCTCGTTTTCCGCAGCTTCCGGTCCGGCGAGGTTTGGCACGCCCGAGAGGGTTCCATCGGGCGTAGGAACAGTGTGCGACACGGCGTCGCTGTGACGCCAGTCGCTCGATCGGGTGTTCCCCGAAGAGTGAGCCGAGGCGATTGCCCGGGGCGTCGCAAGGCTGGCTCTGACCATGTTCCGGGGACGTTGACCATGGTTGGGGACGTCGAACCGCGCTGTCCGACGTCGCCCAACCGGCCTTCCCGGCCAAGTTGGCCGGTTGTTGCACATGTAGGGGAGTCAACGCCCAGCCCCCGACGGACCGGGCGTCCATGATGTGTGTGGCAACACGACTGTCGTCGCCATCGGCGGCGCCCGCAATTGGCCTTTGGTCGTAGTACCCGGGCGCTGGTCGTAGTACCAAACCCCGCGGGGACAGGTCCGCGGCGGTCCTGGTCCTGCCGAGGGAGCGGTCCGCGTCGGTCCGCCCTTGGCACCCCGTGGGTCGCACGGCCTGACGGACCACGGGGGGATGGCCCGTCAGGCGTGCATCACCGGTTTCCCCGACGTCTCGCCGGCCGATGCCTGGCTATTGTGCCGCGCGCACCACTGAGAGCTTCACCCGGCCGGTCCTCGCGTTGGGGATCAACCACATTGGTTGCCTAGCGGCGGGTCGGGGGTCCACCGCTAGGCGCACTACTGACTCTCCACGTCCGACGGACCGTCGACAACCGGCATCGGGGTGAAGTGGGTGCCTGTTCGGCGGAAAACGTCGCAAGACCGTATTGACAACTTCTGCCGGCCGGTACGCCGTGTCTGAGGTGCCGCCATGAGCCGAACGGTGCCGCCCAGGGTCGGCGCCAGCGACTCGACAACAAGATGCCGCCGACCCGAGGTATGGCACAAAGTCCTGTCGGCGCAAGTCACATGACACTTCGGCGGGCAGGTGAGAGTCAGGCTTCGGCGCGGCCGGCGCGATCGACCGTCGGCACAACGGGAAGGTCGCCGAGCCTCGGGGCTACAGCTGTGCGGTGTCACCCGATGGTGGACGTGGCGGGGACTCAAACGGCCCAACGTGCCGGTTGGTCTCACCTGTCAGCCCCGCCGCGTCAGTCGACGCGCCCCGGGCAGGTTGGGGCCTGGCGGGCCGCGGGGGGACGGCCCGCCAGGCAGGCGCCGTCCCGCACGAGGGGGAATCTGACGCACTGTGATTGTCGGCGTTTATCCGACAGGACCGGAACCCCTAGATTGGAGTAATGGCCAGCCCCCAAGATTGGGGGCCACGGAGCGTCAGCTGGCCTGTGACGAGTCGTCGCGCATCATCAGGTGGAGTAGTCGAACCAGCTTTTGCTCAGTCCACTCTTCATCACGGGGAAGTGCAGGTCTGTCCAGCTGATCGAGCCGCGATGGACTGTCCAGGGCGGCCAGGGCGTCGTTCACTCGCCGAGCGCGTGCGCGCCTGCGCAGCCATTTCGAAACGACCTTCAACCTCTTCCTCATCTGCGGTGAGTTCCCGATTCCGCAAACCGCAAACCTGTGGAGAACCGATCGGCGGCCGAAGGGCCGCGGGGCATCCCCGAAATCAGGGGGTACCGACATGCTCAAATTTGGGGCTTCCGGTGCGGCCAAACGAGGGCGAACAATTGTCAGCGGCGGCCGATCCCCATCCCCCCTCGGGACGGTGTGCCCGCGCCTGGCGGGCCAAACCCCCCGTGGTCCGCCAGGCGCCCCTTCACTGTTGTTTGGCCGGCCACCGGTCCACCCGGTCGAGCCGTGACGGTTGGTCGCTGGCGGCGAGCATGTCGTTGATCGCCCGGGCTCGGGCACGACGGCGGCGCCAGCGGGCGAGGAACCTCTCCATGACAATCAGACTCGGCCGGGTCGATCCAGATACCAGGCTCACCCAGGTGGCGTTGGCGCCGGCATCGATCGCCGTTTGCGGGCCGCGCAGGGGTGATTAGCACCCCGCGAGAGATATTGTTATGCAACGGCTTTGGATCGTTCTGGCGGGGTCAGTGGGCGCTGCCGACCAAGTCCGGCGGGCCGTAAATCGGTGACTCAGTGCCACATGTGGCACCGAGTCGTCAGCCGACCTTCGTCCATGTCGTGGCGCAGCCGGACAGGGTGACGGTGTAGCCCTCGCCGCCGATCACGGCGATCGTGTCGTTGCCGTTGTGCACGATCGAATTGTCCTGGGCGGTGACCTCCCAGTACGCCATCTCCATCTCCGAGCTGCCGGTGCCGATCTTCTTGGCCTCGCTGCACTGCCAGGTGCCGGAGTTGATCTGCGAGCCGAGCAAGAACTTGCCGTTGGCCTTGGGGTCGTCCGGCCCGGTGCCAGCTTTCGGCGCGGCGGGCTCCGCGGTCACGGTGACCGGGGCGGGCGCATCGGCGGTGATCGTGACGGCGTCCGGGGCAGGCGCGGTGACGGTGACAGCGGCTGCCGTGACGGTGACCGGCGCGGGAGCAGCGGCCGGGGCGGCGGCGGTCGAGTTGCCTCCGCCACTGCCCAGCGCGAATCCGATGACGAGGAGGATCAGCGCCCCGCCACCGAGCAGCAGCTTCCGCTTGCCACCCTTCTTCGGTGCCGGTGCGGTGGTGAGGGCGGAGGTGGTCTCGGTGGTCATGGGTGTCCCTCTCTGGTGGACATGGGGTGTTGTGAGCCGACGGGTCGGTTCCGTTCGAGATCAGGTGATCGCGGCATTAAAGGGACGAACCGCTCAGGCAGTCATGACGCAGAATGTCGCGTGACCGTCGTCACGCCACCCTCGAGGAGATCCCGGCAGCCCTCGACCGGCTGTGTACGACGGGCGCCGTGCGAAGCATCACGGTGAAGGGGCCTGCCTGGAGTGCAGCACGTCTCGGTCGTCGTCACTCGCACATCGACATCAGTTGGTGGTGGATGGGCCACACCAACGACTTTGGCGGCAGTTCACGCCCGGGCGGTGTGAATCTGCTGAACAAGCCGGGGCGGTGCTGGCGCCGCAATCGTGCTCGTTGATCCGCGCTCCGTCGCCGCGAGCGGTGTGACAGCCAAGGGCTCGGTGGTCGCAAACCGGGCCCGACATTCCGTCAATGCGGGGTCGGTGGGTATTGCATCGTGTGTTTCGCGCCGTCTGGGTCGGTGATTGTCATATGCCCGCAGGTGCAGATGGCCCAGGTACCGCCCATGCTCGTGGACAACCATCCCCGGATGATCCTCGCGGGTCGAGCCGCACGGGCAGTCCAGGATGGCGCGCAGGTCATTGATCGCGCGGCCAGGGCACGTCGGCAGCGCCAAGGGCGTGCACGCCGAATCAGCCCTTCCGTTCGATGAACGGTCGGAGTGTGTGCGCGCATCGGGCCCGTGATCTTGGAACTGCGCGAGAGACTGCCTCTGACCTGCGGTAATGCTGGTGGGCGATACTGGGATTGAACCAGTGACCTCTTCCGTGTCAGGGAAGCGCTCTCCCGCTGAGCTAATCGCCCTTCACCATTCCGAACGATCGGAACGGCCTTACTGCGAGGTGGGAACGGGATTCGAACCCGTGTACACGGCTTTGCAGGCCGTTGCCTCGCCTCTCGGCCATCCCACCGCGGAGGCAACCCAGGTGACGGCCTGGACCTCTTCGAGCGGACGACGGGATTCGAACCCGCGACCCTCACCTTGGCAAGGTGATGCGCTACCAACTGCGCTACGTCCGCTTGCCTCACGTCCCGGTAGGGCTGCGCGGCCCGGCAACTGTATCCGAACTAGCAGGCGGGCTCCAAACGGGCCGCATATCAGCGAGTTTCGCCGTCGATCCGCCTGCGCCAAGCCTGGTGGCTACCCAACCCCTCGATGGGCCCGGTCGGTTTCTCCTCCCCAGGAGAGACCTGCCGGTTGGCGCAGGCGGTGACGGCCTGCCCCCGCTCCGGCCGGATCGACCGGAGCGCGATAAAAAGTTCAGGCCTCGAACGAATCGGGCACCGGGATCGAGCTCAGCTCGAGATCCAAGCGGTAGTGCTCCATCTCGGAGCCGAGCGGAGCAAGCTCCAGGGTCGAGTCGATGAACTCAACGATGTCGGGGATGTGCGCGAGCAGTTTGGCCACCGCGCCGCCCGACCGGAGCTCGATGATGACGCCGTCGTGCGTCGGATAGACCTGCACGTCGCCGATGCCGGTGGGCATGCGAACGCCCGCCATCAACAGCTCCCGGCCGTAGACCCAGCTGATCGCCGGGCTCTGGTCGACCGACAGGAGCATCTGGACGGCGTACGGGTCCTCGGTGGAATACCGCAGCTCGGCGTTGACCGCCGGCAGCGACGCCTCGGAGAGCAGGATCATTTCGGTTGCGGCGGTCGTCACTCGGTGGTGGTCCGCAGTGTGCTGGGTCATTTTTTTCTCCGCCGTCTGGCGGCCTGATGCGTGGAGGGTGGATATCCGCGCTGCTGGTGTCAGGCCGTTCCTCTCGCAATGGGGACGGCTGACCCCGTGCGGCTATCACGCGGACTTTGCAGGTTCACCCATTTGGTCTAACGATCCGGGCTGATCACCGTGTCGGGTGCCCTGCCGTCATCGGGTATGGTGGCCTCTGCTTGGAGAACTTCACCGTGCTCCGGGCGATTAGCTCAGTGGGAGAGCGCTTCGTTCACACCGAAGAGGTCCGGGGTTCGAAACCCCGATCGCCCACCGCGTTAGCGCAGGTCAGAGGCCATCCGGACGATGATCCGGGTGGCCTCTCTGCGTCGCGCGCCAACGTCCCGCCCACACTTCGCGCACCCGCGTCGTCCCAACGTGCCGCCACGGCATTCAGATCGTCCGGGAACAGGCCGACGTAGGTGTCGAGGGTGATGGGGCTGCGGACCTGTGCCCAAGCATGGTCCGGACGTACTGGGGATTGGGCCCGGGGCTGATGGCCAGAGCGGCAGCTGTGTGCTGTAGATGGTGCGGTGTGATCACGGGAAATGCCGGGTCTGACTCGATGCACAGTGTCCGTGAGCCCGACGGCTTCGGTTGGTACGAGCCGCGAATTCATGTCCCCGTTCACCTGAAGTAGTGGCCTTGTTCGATGTCTTCGATGAGGCCGGGATGGGTGGGCATCCAGCCGAGGAGATGTCGGGTGAACTCGCTCGAGGCGGGCATATCGATGCTGAGCAATGGGTTCAGTGGGGGGCTGAAGTCCTCCGCCGGAAGGGATCTGACGGGGAGGTTGAGGTTGCGGCCGATGGCCTCGGCGATCGCGTGGACGGGTACGCCTTGGTCGCCGACGGCGTTGAGAACCGCGCCGGCCGGTGCCTGTTGGATGGCCAGTCGGTACAGGTTGGCGACGTCCTTGACGTGTACCGCGGGCCAGCGGTTGCCACCATCGCCGATGTAACCGGAGACGCCGGTGGCACGGGCCCGGTTGATCAGCTGAGGAATGAAGCCGTGGCGTTCACCCTGGCCATGGACCGACCGCGGCAGCATGATCAGGCAGGATCGGACGCCACGTTCCGCGGCGGTGAGGGCGTTTTGCATGTTCACGATGCGGGCGGCGATCGGTCCGGTCGGGACGAGTTCGTCCCGTTCCGTCGCTGGGCGGCCGGGCTTGGTGAGCGTCGCCCCGGAAACGACCATGGGCCGGTCCGAGCCAGCAAGTGCCGTGGCGAACGTCTCGATAGCGATGGCGTCGGCGTGTGCCCCGCCGGCTTGGCCCAGTGCATGTTCGTAGGCGAGGTGGATGACACCGTCGCTGTCGAGTGCTCCGGCGCGCAGGACGCCCGTGTCGTTGATGTCGCCGCGCAGCACGTCGGCGCCCATGTCGGAGATTGCTTGCGCGCTGCCGGCCGAGCGGGCCAGTCCCAGCACCCGATGACCCGCGCCGACGAGTTCCGGGACGACGGCCGAGCCGATCCAACCTGACGCGCCGGTGACGAAGATGCGCATGGTGCTCTCCTTGATTGATGATGCGATTGAGTCGCATCGAATGTAGCACCTGATGCGTCGCAGTCGCATGTCCGGTGATGCGATCTGGTCGCGTCGCCTACGCTGACGCCGTGAGCAGATGGGCACCGGACGCGCGAGAGCGCTTGGAAACCGCTGCTTTGGACCTGTTCGTGGAGAACGGCTACGAGGCGACGACCGCCGCGCAGATCGCCGAGCGCGCAGGTTTGAACCGCGCGACGTTCTTCCGGCATTTCACTGACAAGCGGGAGGTCCTATTCGCGGGTGAGGACGTCCTGGCTGAGTTGTTTGCCCAGGGCATTCGGGCTGCCGCTGCAGACGCGACTCTTAGTGAGTGCCTCCTTGACGCGCTGAAGGCCGTCGGGGACGTGATGACCCCCAAGAGACGGGCCGCCGCCACCCGCCGAATCCTGATCGTCGCGAGTAACAGCGAGCTGCAGGAACGAGGGCAGCTCAAGCATGCCCGGATCGCGACCGCGATCGCAGATGCCCTGCGCGAACGAGGCACAGACGAACTGACTGCGCGGCTCGCGTCAGAGGTGGTCATGCTCGCCTTCAGCGTTGCCTTTGAACGCTGGATCCGGGCGGGCGGCGTCCCGTTCCCGCATTTCGCCGTCGAGGCTTTGAGCGACCTTCAACTGCGCGCGTCGGAGCTTCTTCCACATCCCGTGGCGTGAAGCACAGGAGTAAATCGGCACGAGGTTAATTCGACGGCCGCTGGGCGACCCCGCGCTCGCGACCACACTCCGCAGTTCGACCTCGGCTCGGTGTTTGGGCAGGGCCCGGCGAGCAACCCAGAGCTCTACCAGCCGGACAAGAAGCACCTGCTGCTCCACACCGACAGCCACTCGTGCTGGAACGCCGGGACCCCGTTCACCCCGGTCGGTGGGCCCAACTTCAAGGTCGGCGATCTGCTCAAGCTCCAAGGCCTCGATCATCGATCCGCACACCAACCAGCAGCTCGCCTGACGGGTCCGAGGTTCGAAGCCTCGCAGTTCGCAAAAGGCGGCGCGGGGCTGGCTACGGTGGACTGATGCTGATCGCGGAAGATCTCCTCCTGCTGGCCACCGACGACGCCACCGGCAAGATCACGGTCTCCTCGATGAACCTCGAACCAGCGTTGGCCGGGGCCGTGGTGATGGAGCTGGTGGTGGCCGGCCGGGTCACCATCGAGGGCGAGGCGCGGCAGTCCATGGTGGTCGTCACCGATCGCACCCCACTGGGTGATCCGGTCCTCGATGCCGCCCTGCAGAGCCTGATCGACAAGGCCCCACTGAAGCCCGGCGCGGCGATCCAGCGGCTGACGAAAGGTCTGCGTGACCGGCTGAACAGCCAACTGGAGGAGCACGGGCTGCTCCGTCGCGAGTCCGCAAAGGTGCTGGGCGTCTTCCCGACCACCCGGTGGCCGGCGCAGGACTCCGGCTACGAGGCGGAGGTCAGAAGTCACGTTGTCGGCGTCCTGCGCGACGGCCTGGAGCCGGACGCGCGGGCCGCCCTGATCATCACGGTGCTGACCGCAGCCGACCTGCTCACGACGGTGGTGGACAAGGGCGACCTCAAGGCTGCGAAGGCGCGCGGCCAACAGATCGGTGAGGGCAACTGGGCCGGTGACAGCGTCCGCAAGGTGATCCAGGAGACCCAGGCCGCTCTGGCGGCCGCGGTGATGGTCAGCACCACTGCCGTCATTGTCGGTGGGTCGAGCTGACCTGTTGGTGGTTCGAGCTGATCGGCCGCCTGGCCGACGGCCGCGTAGCAAAGCTCGCCGCGCGACGGTGGCGAAGCGGTTCGGGCTAGCATCGGACGTTCGCCAACAGTCGCGTCGGCGGTCCCGATCGACCCGACCCTGTCCCCAGCAATCAACCCAGGCAATCAAGGAGACCCCGTGTCCACCGTCCACGCCGCCGCGCCCATTCCGAGCGTGAAAATCCCGGCGGGCACGACCGCGGGAGCAGCCGTTCGCGAGGCCGGGCTGCCGACCACCGGCCCGCAGGCGATCGTCGTGGTCCGGGACGGCAACGGCCGGCTCCGTGATCTGGCCTGGACCCCGGAGGCGGACACCGACGCCGAGGCGGTCCCGGCCGACACCGAGGACGGCCGTTCGGTCATCCGGCACTCCGCGGCCCATGTGCTCGCGCAGGCCGTGCAGCAGGCGTTCCCGGACGCCAAGCTCGGCATCGGGCCACCGATCAAGGACGGCTTCTACTACG
This sequence comes from uncultured Actinomycetota bacterium, assembly GCA_963695045.1. Taxonomy (GTDB): domain Bacteria; phylum Actinomycetota; class Actinomycetes; order Mycobacteriales; family Nakamurellaceae; genus Nakamurella. Next base: position 228,728 of record CAVOFW010000004.1, on the reverse strand, counting down.
ACTTCGACGTCGCCCGGCCGTTCACCCCCGAGGACCTGACCGACCTCGACAAGCGGATGCGCAAGATCATCAAGTCCGGTCAGCGGTTCTCCCGCCGGGTGATCGACTCGATCGACGACGCCAAGGCCGAGCTCGCGACCGAGCCGTACAAGCTGGAACTGGTCGACCTCAAGTCCGACGCCAACACCAACACCGGCACCGACGCCGAAGAGGGCGTCGAGGTCGGCGCCGGCGAGCTGACCATCTACGACAACCTGCACGCGCACACCGGCGAGCGGATCTGGAGCGACCTGTGCCGCGGGCCGCACGTGCCGACCACCCGCTACATCCCGGCGTTCAAGCTCACCCGCTCCGCCGCGGCCTACTGGCGCGGCAACCAGGCCAACCCGCAGCTGCAGCGGATCTACGGCACCGCCTGGGAATCGACGGACGCCCAGGACGCCTACCTGCAGCGCCTCGACGAGGCCGAGCGCCGCGACCACCGCAAGCTCGGCGTCGAGCTGGACCTGTTCAGCTTCCCCGACGAGTTGGGCTCTGGCCTGGCCGTCTTCCACCCCAGGGGCGGCATCCTGCGCCGGGAGCTGGAGGGCTACGTCCGGCAGCGGCACATCGACGAGGGATTCGAGTTCGTCAACACCCCGCACATCAGCAAGGAGGGGCTGTTCCACACCTCCGGGCACCTGCCGTACTACGAGGACAGCATGTTCCCGCCGATGGAGATGGAGGGCAGCAGATACTTCCTCAAGGCGATGAACTGCCCGATGCACAACCTCATCTACCGATCCCGCGGACGCTCCTACCGGGAACTGCCGCTGCGGCTGTTCGAGTTCGGCAGCGTGTATCGCAACGAGCTGTCCGGCGTGGTGCACGGGCTGACCAGGGTCCGGGGCATGACCCAGGACGACTCGCATTCCTACTGCACGCCCGAGCAGGCGCCCGAGGAGATCGCGAAACTGCTGCGGTTCGTCATCGGGTTGCTCCGCGACTTCGGTCTCGACGACTTCTACCTGGAGCTGTCCACCCGGGATCCGTTGTCCGACAAGTTCATCGGCTCGGACTACGAGTGGGAGGTGGCGACCGCCGTGCTGGAGCGGGTCGCGACCGAGTCGGGCCTGGAGCTGGTCCCCGACCCGGGCGGCGCCGCCTACTACGGCCCGAAGATCTCCGTGCAGTCCCGGGACGCGATCGGCCGCACCTGGCAGATGTCGACCATCCAGTACGACTTCAACCAGCCCGGCCCGGTTCGGCCTGGAATACCAGGCATCCGACGGCACCCGGCAGCAGCCGGTGATGATCCACTCGGCGAAGTTCGGCTCCATCGAGCGGTTCATCGGCGTGCTCATCGAGCACTACGCGGGCGCCTTCCCGGCCTGGCTGTCGCCGGTGCAGGTGGTCGGCATCCCGGTCGCCGACGCGTTCGGCGAGCACCTCGAGGGCGTCATCCGGGAACTGCGGACGCAGGGGCGTCCGGGCCGAGGTCGACCACTCCGACGACCGGATGCAGAAGAAGATCCGCACCCACACCACCGGCAAGGTGCCGTTCCTGCTGCTCGCGGGGGAGAAGGACGTCGACGCCGGACGCCGTGTCCTTCCGGTTCCGGGACGGCACCCAGGTCAACGGGGTGCCCGTCGGCCAGGCGGTGGACGCGATCGACGGCTGGATCTCGCAGCCGGTCGAACACCTCGCCGACGGCGGAGGCGTTCGCCTACCTGGTGCCACCGGTTGCGGACCCGGTGCCGATTCCGGAGCCGAGCGGTGCCTGACGAACCGGAATTGGTCCCGCAGGACGGGATCGGCGATTCCCGACCACCTGCAGCGGCTGTGGACGCCGCACCGGATGGCGTACGTCACCGGCGGGTCGGGTGCCGACCGGACCGCGGCCTCGGCAGCGGACAGTGCGGATGCGTCGTCCTGCCCGTTCTGCCGGATCCCGACGCTGTCCGACGAGGACGGCCTGATCGTCGCCCGCGGCAGCAAGGTGTACGCGGTGCTCAACCTGTTCCCGTACAACCCGGGCCACCTGATGGTGGTGCCGTTTCGGCACGTGCCCGACTACACCGATCTGGACGCCGACGAGCTCACCGAGTTCAGCGCGTTCACCAGGCGGGCGTTGGCACGTGATTCGCGTCGGTCAGCGCGCCGCATGGCTTCAACATCGGCATCAACGCCGGCTCGGCGGCCGGCGCCGGCATCGCCGAGCACCTGCACCAGCATGTGGTGCCGCGCTGGGGCGGCGACTCGAACTTCATGCCCGTCATCGGTCAGACGAAGGTGCTGCCGCAGTTGCTTGCCGACACCCGCGGGCTGCTCGCGCAGGCCTGGTCGGCGCCCGATCCAGCGCCGGATCCGCCGAAGCAGTGAGCGCTGTCTGTCGTGGGATGACCTGTTTGGTCCCGCTCACGCCGCTATCGTTGGATTCTCTGACCTGGGCCGCCCCTTGGCCCCGGCCACGCTCTCGCCCCGAAAGACCACTGCCAGCCCGACCGGACGGAACTCGATGCTCAACTCCCTGGCCCGGTCGTCGGTGTCCAAGGTCACCGACCCGATCGGCCGGGCGCTGCTGCGGGCCGGGCTGAGCCCGGATCTGATCACCGTGCTCGGCACCATCGGCGTGGTCGTCGGTTCGGTGGCGCTCATCGGCACCGGGCACCTGTTCTGGGGCTGCGTGGTGGTCACCGTCTTCGTCCTGGCCGACCTGGTCGACGGCGCGATGGCCCGAGCGCGCGGCTACGGCACCGACTTCGGCGTCGTGCTGGACGCGTCGTGCGACCGGATCGCCGACGGGGCACTGTTCGGCGCGTTGGCCTTCTACGCGTTCTCCTCCGACCAGCGGGTGCTGGGGGTTGCGGCGCTGATCTGCCTGGTCACCGGGCAGGTGATCTCCTACGTCAAGGCCCGGGCCGACTCCGTGCAACTCAAGATCGGCGGCGCGATCGCCGAGCGAGCCGAGCGCAACGTGCTCGGACTGTTGGGTGCCGGCCTGGCCGGCATCGGAGTGCCGTACGCGCTGGACGTCTGCCTGTGGGTGCTCGCGGTGGCCGGTCTGGTGACGGTGGTGCAGCGGTTGGTGCAGGTGCGCCGGGCCGCCGTCAAGGCCGCCGCGGACACCGGGCAGAACCGTGGTACCGGCCGTCCCGCGCTGTGATGGCCTTGTGACGGCGAACGGACAGGGGAGACCGACGTGAACCCAGCGGTCGACCGGCTCACCGACCTCGGTTTCGCGGCCGGGTGGTCGCTGGTCAAGAATCTGCCGGAACCGGTGGCCGACCGGATCTTCCGGCAGGCGGCGGACACCGCGTTCCGGCGTCGCGGGCCCAGCGTCGTGCAACTGGCCAAGAACCTGCACCGGGTGCTGGGGGAGCAGTCGACCCCGGAGTCGCTGTCGGCCGTGGTGCAGGCCGGGATGCGCTCCTACGCCCGGTACTGGAAGGAGACCTTCCGGCTGCCCGCGATGGACCACGACGAGGTCTTCGCGCAGTTGGAGGCCAGCGTGATCGGCGCGGAACACATCGAACGCGCCGTCGCGGAGGGCCGGGGGATCGTGCTGCCGCTGACCCACTCCGGGAACTGGGACGCGGCCGGACTCTGGGTCACCCGCCGCTGGGGCTCCTTGACCACCGTCGCCGAACGGCTGAAACCCGAATCGCTGTACGAGCAGTTCGTCGCCTACCGCGAGTCGCTCGGCATGCAGATCCTGCCGCTCACCGGTGGGGAGAACCCGACCACGGTGCTGCGGGAACGGCTCAAGCAGCGGCGCGATCGTGCCGTTGGTCGCCGACCGGGACCTGTCCAAGAGCGGGGTGCCGGTGACGTTCTTCGGCGAGACGGCAACCATGCCGCCCGGGCCCGTCGCGCTGGCCGCGTTGACCGACAGCTACCTGTGCCCGACCAACCTCAGCTTCACCGATCGGGGCTGGGCGATCCATATCCATCCGCCGATGACGCTGCCCGGCACCCGGCTGTCCGCGCAGGTCCGCGGCGGCACCCAGCTGGTCGCCGAGATCTTCGAGCGGGGCATCGGCGAGCACCCCGCCGACTGGCACATGCTGCAGCCGCTGTGGCGGGCGGACCTGGACGAGCGCAAGGCCGGCAGCGCGGTGCAGGCCACCCCGGAACCGGTCGGTCAGGGGCAACGGCCATGAGGGTCGGCCTGGTCTGCCCGTACTCCTTCGACATCCCCGGCGGCGTGCAGGCGCACGTCGCCGACCTGGCCAGGACGCTGATCAGCCTCGGTCATCACGTGTCCGTGCTCGCCCCGGGCGACGACAGCGACGGGCCGACCGAGTTCCCGGAGTTCGTGGTGGCCTCCGGCCGCAGCATCCCGATCAAGTACAACGGCTCGGTCGCCCGGCTCTCCTTCGGCCCGGTCTCGTACGCCAAGGTCCGCAAGTGGATCCGGGCAGGCAAGTTCGACGTGCTGCACGTGCACGAACCGCTGGCGCCGAGCCTGTCCTTCATCGCGCTGACGGTCGCCGACGGCCCGATCGTCGCGACCTTCCATACCGCGAATCCTCGATCGCGGTGGCTCAATGCCCTCGGTCCCATGCTGCAGCCGTTCCTGGAGAAGATCACCGGCCGGATCGCGGTCAGCGAGCTGGCCCGCCAGGTGCAGGTGGAGCACCTCGGCGGCGACGCGGTGATCATCCCGAACGGGGTCGACGTGCAGTTCTTCGCGTCGGCGAAACGACTGCCCGGATACCCGCGGGCGGGCGGCACGATCGGCTTCGTCGGCCGGTTCGACGAGTCTCGCAAGGGCATGTCGGTGTTGCTGGACGCCCTGCGGCTGATGGTCGCCACCCGGCCGGGCCTGCAGTTGCTGGTGGCCGGCAGCGGCGACGAGAAGGACCTGCGGGAGGCGGCGGGACCCGAACTCGCCGGCGCGCTGCGGTTCCTTGGCCGGGTGTCCGAGGCCGACAAGGCGTCGATGCTCCGGTCGCTGGACATCTACTGCGCGCCGAACATCGGCGGGGAGAGCTTCGGCATCATCCTGACCGAGGCGATGAGCGCCGGCACCCCGGTGGTCGCCAGCGACCTGGATGCGTTCCGCCGGGTGCTGGACGGGGGGATCGCGGGCGTGCTGACCCCGGTCGGTGACGCGCCCGCCCTGGCCCGGTCGCTGTCCGCCGTGCTGGACGACCCGGGCCGCCGGGCCGTGTTGTCGGCGCAGGGCAGGCGGGTGGTCGCCGCCTACGACTGGCCGGTGGTGGCCGCCACCGTGGTCAAGGTGTACGAGATCGTGGTGGCAGCGGATCCGCGCGCAGTGGTCGAGGCGGACTGAGCCGCTCGGCCAGCAACTCCGCCAGGTGACGGCCGGTCCGGCCGGCCAGCTGATCGGCCTGGGTGCGGCAGGAGAACCCGTCGGCCAGGAATACCGTGCCTTCGTTCATTGCGCGCAGCGCCGGCAGCAGCCCGTTCTCGGCCACCGCGACCGAGACGTCGTAGTGACCGTCCTCCATGCCGAAGTTCCCGGCCAACCCGCAGCAGCCGGCGATGGTTTCTACCGTGGCACCAGCGGCCTGCAACAACTGTTGGTCGGCGTCGAAGCCCATGACGGCGTGCTGATGGCAATGCGGCTGGGCCAGCACCGACACCCCGTGCAGATCGATCGCGTGGCCCGGGCTTCGGTGGCGGGCGGCTCGGATGCTCGAGCAGCTCCGCAAGCGTGACAGTCGCCGCCGCGACCTGCCTGGACCTCGGGTCGTCCGGCAGCAGACTCCACCAGGTCGGAGCGCAGCACCGCCGTGCACGACGGTTCCAGGCCGACGATCTGCCTTCCCGCCCGCAGGTGTGGTTCCAGCTGGTCCAGGGTGCGCCGCAGCTTACGGCGGGCGACGGTCGAGTTGGCCGGTGCTGATCCAGGTGATCCCGCAGCAGACCGGCCGGTCGGTGAGCAGCACCCGGTAGCCGAAGTGCTCCAGCACCGTCACCGCGGCCCGCCCGATCTGCGGGTCGAAGGCGTTGGTGAAACTGTCCATCCAGAGCACGATCTCCCGTGCCGGCGGGCGGTCCTGCGCGCTGTCGGGCGGCGTCGCGGGTCGGCCCTGCCACCACCGCCGGAATGTCTGCGGAGCAAGCACGGGGACCACCCGCCGCGGGTCAATCCCGACGGCGTGCATCAGCAGTCGGCGGGGCGGCCCCATCCGGCCGGCAGCGTTGATCATTCTTGGGACCCTTGACCCGAGCCGTAGCCACCGGGGCAGCGCGCCGAGCGTGTAGTGCGTGATCGGCCGGGGGCGGTGCCGGTATTTCTCGTACAGCCATTCCGATTTGTAACTCGCCATGTCCACCCCGGCCGGGCAGTCCGAGCCACAGGCCTTGCAGGACAAGCACAAATCCAGGGATTCGGCAATCTCGGTGGATTTCCAACCATCGGTGAGCAGTGTGCCGTTGAGCATTTCCTGCAGCACCCTGGAGCGGCCGCGGGTGCTGTCCTTCTCGTCCCTGGTGGCCAGATAGGAGGGGCACATGAACCCGCCGGCGGCCGAATTGTCGGCCCGGCACTTGCCGATCCCGGTGCACCGGTGCACCGCGCGGGACAGGTCGCCGCCGTCGCTGAGGAAGGCGAATCCCCTACTGTGCAACGGCTTCGCTCCGGCCAGACGCAGATCCGCGTCGATCGGATCCGGCGCCACGATGATCCCCGGGTTCAACAGATTCGCCGGATCGAAGATCGCCTTGAACTCGCCGAACGCCGCCATTGCCGCCGGCGAGTACATCAAGGGCAGAAACTCGCTGCGCGCCTTGCCATCTCCGTGTTCTCCGGACAGTGACCCGCCATACCGGACGACCAGCGTGGCGGCATCGGAAAGAAACGCCCGGAACCGTGAAGGGGCGTGCGCCAGTGGCAGATCCAGCCGAGTGTGCACGCAGCCGTCACCGAAATGGCCGTAGGACAGGCCGGCCACGCCGTGGTCGGCCTTGAGCGCCTCGAAGTCCCGCAGGTAAGCACCCAGCTGGGCCGGCGGTACGGCGGCGTCCTCCCAGCCTGGCCAGGCGGGCTCACCGGCTGCGGTTCGCCCGGCCAGTCCGACGCCGTCCTCCCGGATCCGCCACAGCGCGCGGGCCTCCGGGCCGGCCGGAAACACCTTGCTGGCCAGCGCATTCGCCGCCGCGCAGACCAGCTTTGCCGCGGCAACAGCATCGGCCGGGGTGTCGCCGGCGGTCTCCACGAACAGCCAGCCGCCACCCGCCGGCAGCTCCGGCACGGCCGCCGCGCCGCGGTGCGACCGCACCACGTCGACCAGCTGCGCGTCCATGCTCTCCACGGCCAGCGGTGCCAGTGCCAGGATCGGCGGCAGATCGTCTGCGGCGCTGGGCATGTCGGGGTAGCCAAGGACGGCCAGTGCGGTTGCCGTCGGGACCGGGACGAGGTCGAGGGTGGCCGACAGCAGCAGGCCACAGCTGCCCTCGGTGCCGACCAGCGCCTTCGCCACCTGACGACCCTTTTCGGGCAGGAGATGTTCCAGCGAGTAGCCGGACACCTGCCGGCCGAACCGGCCGAACTCCGTGCGCAGCACGGCAAGATGCCGGTCGGTGAACGCCACCAGTTCGGGTACTGCGTCGAAACCGTTGCCCAACTGTAGGTGTCGTCCGGTGCCGTCGATCATCTCCAGTGCGCGGACGTTCTCCGCGGTGCGGCCCCAGGCCACCGCCCGCGGACCGCAGGCGTTGTTGCCGATCATCCCGCCCAGGGTGCAGCGGGCCTGGCTCGACGGGTCGGGCCCGAACCGCAGACCGTGAACGGCGGCGCCGGCCTGCAGGTTCGCCAGCACGACGCCGGGCTGCACCCTGGCCGTCCGCGCGTCCGGGTCGATGTCCAGTATGCGATGAAGATGGCGGCCGAAGTCGACCACCAGTCCGGCGCCGACGGCGTTTCCGGCGATCGAGGTGCCGCCCCCGCGGGCCGTGACGCCGACCCCCGTCTGCCTGGCCACGTCGATGACAATCGCCACGTCATCAACGGTCTCGGGGAAGACGACCGCCGCCGGTAGCACCCGGTAGTTGGAGGCGTCGGAGGAATACTCGGCGCGACGCCGGCTGCCGTCATCGACCGCGCCGCTGAGCCGCGACCGCAGCATGCCCACCGCGTCCGCGGCGGCGTCACGAGAGGGGGGGTCGATCTCCGCCGCTGCCATGGGTTCACCATCCCACCGGCCGTGCGGGCGGCCGCACCGGGTGCGGCCGCCGGCACCGGCAGCGGGCTGTTTACCGCAGGTCGAACACGATCCTGGCCTTGACGTGGCCCTTCTCGACCTCTTCGAAGCACTCGTTGACCTCTTCGAGCAGTCGGGTCTCGCGGATCACCCTGGTGCGACCGGCCGCGTGGATGGCGTACACCTCGGCGAGGTCCTTGCGGGTGCCGACGATGGACCCGCGGACGGTGATGCCGTTCAGCACGGTCTCGAAGATCGGCAGGCTGACCTGGTTGTCGGCCGGCAGCGCGACGAAGATCAGCGTGCCGCCGCGGCGCAGCGCGCCGAACGCCTGCTCGAAGGCCTTGGGAGCCACCGCCACGGAGATCGCCGCATGCGCGCCGCCGAGCGCCTTGATCGCCTTGACCGGATCCTCGGTCAGCGCGTTCACCACGTAGTCGGCGCCGAGTTCGGTTGCCAGTTCCAGCTTCTCGTCGCTGATGTCGACGGCGACGACGCTCGCCCCGCTGATCTTCGCGTACTGCAGCGCGAGATGCCCGAGGCCGCCGATGCCGAAGATCGCCACCAGCGAACCGGGCCGGGCGCCGGCCAGCTTGACCGCCTTGTAGGTGGTCACGCCGGCGCAGGTGAGCACGGCCGCATCCAGCGGGTCGATCCCGTCCGGCACGTGCGCGACGTAGGCCGCGTTGGCCGTTGCGTACTCGGCGTAGGCGCCGTCCCGGCCGTAGCCGGTGTTGACCTGCTGCTCGCACAGGGTTTCCCAGCCGTCCACGCAGAACTCGCAGACCCCGCAGGCCGACCCGAGCCACGGCATGGCGACCCGGTCGCCGACCTTCGGCGTGACGACGCCGGCGCCGACCTGTTCGACGATCCCGACGCCTTCGTGGCCGGGGATCAGCGGCGGGGTCGGCTTCACCGGCCAGTCGCCGTGCGCGGCGTGGATATCGGTATGGCACAGGCCCGAGGTCTCGACCTTGACCAGCACCTCGCCAGGTCCGGGTACGGGCTTGGGCACGTCTTCGAGGCTCAACGGCTTGGTGAAATCGCGGACGACTGCTGCCCTCATCGGGTTCTCCTTGGATTGGGGGGTTGCCTCGGGAACCCCGGCATGGGGTTCCCGAGCCAAGATCAGTGAATGTCGAGGGACGCGTCAGAGCCGGATGCAGACGGACTTGACCTGGGTGTACAGGTTGAGCACCTCGTGGCCCATCTCCCGGCCCCAGCCGGACTGCTTGTACCCGCCGAACGGCAGCGCGGCGTCAAACACGTTGTAGCAGTTCACCCATACCGTGCCCGCGTGCATCTCGGCGGCCATCCGGTGGGCCCGGCTCAGGTCCTTGGTCCAGATCCCGGAGCCCAGCCCATAGATGGTGTCGTTGGCGACCGGCATCACGTCGCCCTCCCGGGTGAACGGATGCACGGTGACGACCGGCCCGAAGATCTCCTCGCGGACCACCTTCATGTCGGGTGTGGTGTCCACCAGCACGGTCGGCTCGATGAAATACCCGGGGCCGTCGACCTTGTGGCCGCCGGTCAGGGCGCGGGCGCCTTGCTCGTAGCCGGACTCCACGTATCCCCAGACCCGGTCCAGCTGTTCCTCCGCGACCAGCGGGCCCATCTCCGTCGTCGGGTCAATGCCGGGTCCGACCTTCATCGCCTTCGCGATGGCCGCCACTCCCTCGGTGACCTCCTCGTAGGCGCTGTTCTCGACGTACAGCCGGGACCCGGCCGAACAGACCTGGCCCTGGTTGAAGAAGATCGCACTGGCCGCGCCGGGAATGGCCAGTTCCATGTCCGCGTCGGCGAACACCACGTTCGGGGATTTCCCGCCGAGTTCCAGGGTGACCTTCTTCAGGTTGCCCTTGGCGGCCTCGATGATGTGCTTGCCGACCGCGGTGGAGCCGGTGAAGGCGATCTTGTCGACGTCCGGGTGCGCGGCCAGGGCCTCGCCCGCGACGGCGCCCGGACCGGGAACGACGTTGACCACGCCGTCGGGGAATCCGGCCTCCATCACCAGTTCACCCAACCGCAGTGCGGTCAGTGGGGTGTGCTCGGCGGGCTTGAACACGACGGTGTTACCGCCGGCCAGCGCGGGGCCGAGCTTCCACGCCGACATCAGCAGTGGGAAGTTCCACGGGACGATCTGTCCGACCACTCCCAGCGGCTCGCGCAGCGTGTAGGCGTGGTACATCGCGCCCGGTGTGTACGGCACGGACAGCGGGATCGTGTTGCCCTCCAGCTTGTTCGCCCAGCCGGCCATGTAGTGGAAAAGCTCTGCCGCCAGTGGAACGTCGACCGCGCGGGTGATGCTGATCGGCTTGCCGTTGTCCAGGGTCTCCAGCTCGGCCAGTTCCTCGAGATTCTCCAGAATCAGGTCACCGAGCCGCCAGATCAGCCGGCCTCGTTCGGTGGCCGTCAGCCTTGACCACGGCCCGCTGACGAAGGCCCGGCGGGCGGCCTTGACCGCGATGTCGATGTCGACCTCGTCGCCCTGCGCGCAGTCGGCCAGCAGTTCACCGGTAGCGGGATTGCGGGTCTGGAATGTCTGCCCGGATTTCGCGTTCACCCATTTTCCGTCGATCAGCAATTGCCGCCGTCGGGGGTGAATCACCTTGAGCTTCGGTAGGCCTGGCGTCGCAATAATCGCGGTCATGGATCCTCCACATCGTTGTGTCCTGCAGGGCCCGTCATGGCGGATCAGCACATGCAGGCGGGTGTACGGGTCGTTGGTCCGCAGCGGAGGGCTCTGATGGGCGCAACCGATGAGCGGGGGTGACGTTCGACGCGAACCGGGGTCCTGGGCTCGCTGTCGGATGATGGAAGTGCGGCCGGTCGCTGGTGGGGACTGCCACCGTGGCACCCCCAACGGGCGATGCCGTTACCCCACGTAACCGCACGCGGTATTTTTCCGAAACAGGGAATTCGTGCACGACTTATCGCCAAAGCCGATAACCAGCCGAATATGCTCCGCGTTCAGCGGGTCGGCGGAGCAGCCTGAACCTGTGGCCGCAGCCAGCCGCGGTGGGCGGACAGGGCTCTTGCAGCCCGGACCAGGGCGAGGACGTGCTCCGAGGAGTCACCGGCGCGCCACAACACCGACCACGGATACAGCGACAGCGGAGCGACCAGTTGCCGCCACACGATCCCGGTCGAAGGAGAAACGCAGGACGCCGGCACGCACAGCACGCAGTGTCCCTCCGTCACCAGGTCGAGGGAGCCCTGGATGCTCTGCACACTGCCCCGGTGCAGGGTCGGGATGAAACCCACCGACCGGCACAACTCGGTGACGAACTGATTGAATTCCGGTGCCCGTTCCTCCTCGGCGAGCAGCAACGGCTCGGCTGCCAGCGCGGCCACCGGAACCACGTCTTCCCCGGCGAACCGGTGCTCCTTCCAGATCAGCACCCCGAGCGGATCCAGCCGGAACAGCTCCGAGGCAACCGCGGGCGGCGCCAGCGAGGCCCGGCCCAGGCCCACATCCAGGCTGCCGTCGATGAGCCGCCCGTACTGCTCGGGTACACCTGCCTCGACCTGATGGATCTCCAGATCCGGAAACTGCCGCTGCACGTCGTGCAGGATCAATGCCATCGAGTCGTAGCTCGCGTCCACGATGCCGACCCGCAGGGTCGGCGTAGACCGCGCCGCCCGTTGTGCGACCACCACCGCCCGCTCAACGTGGGCGAGGATCTGCCGTGCCTCGAGCAGGAAGGCGGCGCCCGCGGCGCTCAGCCGCACCTGATGGGTGTTCCGATCCACCAGGGTGACGCCCAGGTCACGCTCCAGGCGCTGCAACTGTTGGCTCAGTGACGACTGCACGATGTGCTCGCGAGCCGCGGCCCGCCCGAAATGCAGCTCCTCGGCCAGTGTGACGAAGTACTGCAATTGCCGAAGCTCCATGACGGACACCCTTTCGGCCGGCGGGTTCACGCTACTGCCATCAGCGCAAACCCCGCTCGGCAACGCGGTGCCCGGCCGAGCATCCGGGGGCAGTAGCGGACAACTCACCGGCATCCCGCGGGCGATGAGGTGGTTCGGACTGACTCCGTCATGGGACAATCAGCCGAGGGGGAACAGTCAGGCCAGTCGATTCCGATGCCATTCGGGTCGGCCGAGCGCTGTCATGTCACCGTCGTCACCGATGTCGTCGCGGTGAGTCGCCATCGTTGCCGCTCATCACCGCAATCAGGTGAAAGCCCTGATTGCAGGCCGCCGGGTGCGTGGGAAACTGGATATTCGCAGGCCGCACGATGACGCCGCGCCGCACACCAACTGCAGGGCCGAGGAACAGAGCGCGGAAAGGGGAATGACGTGACAACCGTCGTCGTCGTTGTTCTCATCCTGCTACTGCTGTTTGCCGCGCTGCGGCTGTGGATCACCGCCAACCGCCTCGACCGGCTGCACGTGCGCACCGAGGCCGCGTGGTCGGCGCTGGAGGGCGCGCTCGCGCGGCGGATCGTGGCCACCAGAGCCGTCGCGGCCGCCGGCGGCTTGGATCATCCGCAGTCGGACGAGCTCAGGCGGCTGGCCGACGTAGCCGACAACGCCGACCGGGCGCACCGCGCCGACGCGGAGAACGACCTGTCGCGCGCCCTGTCCACGGTGCCGCGCGGCCGCCGAACCGGAACTTGCCGCCGAGTTGGCCGACGCCATCGAACGGGTGGTGCTGGCCCGCCGGTTCTACAACGACGCGGTCCGGGACACCCGAGCGCTGCGGGCGGTGCTGTTCACCAGGATCTTCGGGCTTGCCGGACGGGCGGCCATGCCGGACTATTTCGAGATCGCCGAATACCCGCACCGACCAACCCGCCTGACCAGGACCGCGGCCAGGGTGGTCCTGGTCGACGACGCGGATCGGGTCTTGCTGCTGTCCGGCACGGACCCGCAGGTCGATTCCCATTGGTGGATCACCCCAGGTGGCGGCCTCGAAACCGGTGAGGATCTGCCCGCCGCCGCCATCCGGGAACTCGCCGAGGAGACGGGTCTGCGGCTCGGCGGCGACGAGCTGGTCGGACCGATCTGGCGGCGCACCGCCCGGTTCGTCTTCACCGGCATCGAATACGAACAGACCGAGTTCTATTTCGCGGCGCGCACACCCGCGGCGCCGGTGCGCTTCTCGGGCCAGGAGGTCGGCACCCGTTCCGACGGGTTCGGACGTGCCACGTCGACGGTCATCCGGGCGATCCGCAGGCGGAGGCGAGCGGTTCCGACGCCGCCGGGAGCATCCTGGTTGCCGATCCGCCGATCGACTCGCCGCTGGACACGTCCGGTCACACCGACCTGGAACGGCAGACGCTGACCGGTCACCGCTGGTGGGCCGCGGACGAACTGGCCGGCACCAACGAATCGGTGTATCCCATCGAGCTCGCCCAGCGGCTACCCGAGGTACTCGCGGCGCTGCGGTCCGGAATCGCCGGCGGAGTCCGGATCCGCGAGGTCAACTGCAGCACGACTGATCCCGGCGGGTCTGCCGCCGCCGATCGATCGCGGGGCCTAGCGTGATCGAGCCGCTCCGATCCCAATGACGGGGTCGCTGCGCATGCTCTGGAGGACCTGTGAAGCGACTGACGCGCGCCTTGGGCGTGCTGACCGTCCCGTTGTTGTTGCTGGCCGGGTGCTCGTCGGACAGTGGTACCGGTCTCAGCGCGTTGACGACCAGTTCATCGGTCGCGCCGTCGCCGACCTCGATCTCCCTCACTCCGACCCCGCCCCCGGCTCCCACCCCGACACCGACTCCGACTCCGGAGCCACCGCCCCCGCCCGCGCCGCCGCCGGTCGATCCGCTCACCGGCGGCGCCGGTGGTGGCCGCCCCGGTGATCGGGGTCGAAGATCGACAACACCTCGGCCGGCCTGCCCCAGTACGGGCTGGCCGACGCGGACGTCGTCTACGTGGAACAGGTCGAGGGAGGCCTCACCCGGCTGCTCGCCGTCTTCCACAGCACGCTGCCCACCGAGGTCGGGCCGGTTCGCAGCGTCCGCTCCACCGACGCCGAACTGCTTCCGGTCTTCGGGGCGCCCGCGCTGGTCTTCTCCGGCGGTGCGGGTGGGCCGGTCAGCGCGCTCAAGGCGACGCCGGCCGTACCGGTTTCCGAAGAGAACGGTGACCCGGGATTCTCCCGGTCGAGCGCGGCACGATCGCCGTACAACCTGCACGCCGACCTGCAGGAGATCGCGGGTTCGGTGGGCGGGATCAGCCAGCCGAACAACATCGGGTTCGTCTTCGCGGCCACCGATCCCCGGGTGGACGCGGGATCGTCCGCGACGTCGTTGGCAGTGCAGTTCCAGGCCGCCCGCGTCGAGTTCGCCTTCACCGATGGGCAGTACCGCCTGCGAGCGGAACGGCGATCCGCAATCCGACGCCGAGGACGCGGCCGATCGTCGCGGACAACGTGCTGTTCCAGAGCGTCGACTTCGAGCCAGACGGCACGGTGGACTCCGTCGGATCGCCGTCCTTCATCTCGCACACAGTCGGCAGCGGCACCTTCCGGATGTTCCGCGACGGGCATGAAATCTCCGGGACCTGGAACCGGCCGGCGGCCGATCAACCCACCCAGTACCTGGACGGCGCCGGTCAACCCGTGCCCTTCAAGCCGGGCAAGACCTGGGTGGCGCTGGTGCCGTCGAGCGCCTCGGTGGACGTGTCGTAACCGGCCGGCTGGCCGATATGCCCGTGCCATGGGCATATCGGCTCCCACCGCCCGCGTAGAATTCTGCCCGGATCAGGCCACGCCCTTCGGTGCTGGCCTGCCTATCGCGGAGCGCTTCGCCCGCGACGCCACCGTGAGTAGGAGTCAGCGCCGTGTCCGCCCCTCGCCGTCATGACAGCACCAGCCCCGAATTCGATCCCTCCGTCGTCGCCGATTCGCTGACCACCACCGGCACCGCCCGGGTGAAGCGCGGCATGGCCGAGATGCTGAAGGGCGGGGTGATCATGGACGTGGTCACCGCCGAGCAGGCCAAGATCGCCGAGGACGCCGGTGCCGTCGCCGTGATGGCGCTGGAACGGGTGCCGGCCGACATCCGGGCGCAGGGTGGGGTCTCCCGGATGAGCGATCCGGACATGATCGACGGCATCATCTCCGCGGTGTCGATCCCGGTGATGGCCAAGGCGCGGATCGGGCACTTCGTCGAGGCGCAGGTGCTGCAGTCCCTGGGCGTCGACTACGTCGACGAGTCCGAGGTGCTGACCCCGGCCGACTACTCCCACCACATCGACAAGTGGGCCTTCACGGTTCCGTTCGTCTGCGGCGCGACGAACCTGGGTGAGGCGCTGCGCAGGATCACCGAGGGTGCGGCGATGATCCGGTCCAAGGGTGAGGCCGGCACCGGCGACGTGTCCAACGCGGTGACCCACATGCGCACCATCGGCGGCGAAATCCGCCGGCTCACCTCGCTGTCGCCGGACGAGTTGTACGCCGCCGCGAAGGACCTGCAGGCGCCATACGACCTGGTCGCCGAGGTCGCCGCGCTCGGCAAGCTGCCGGTGGTGATGTTCACTGCCGGCGGGATCGCCACCCCGGCCGACGCGGCGATGATGATGCAGCTGGGCGCCGAGGGCGTGTTCGTCGGGTCCGGGATCTTCAAGTCCGGGCAACCCGGCCGCGCGGGCCGAGGCCATCGTCAAGGCCACCACGTTCTATGACGACCCCGACATGCTGGCCAAGGTGTCGCGCGGTTTGGGCGAGGCGATGGTCGGGATCAACGTGGACGAGATCCCCGTTCCGCACCGGCTGGCCGAGCGCGGTTGGTAGCGGTCCTAAGGAACGCTGGGCGACCGCGCAGCGGGTTGGGCGCTATAAAGCGCAGCGCGCTCGACGGTGAGCAGGCTTTCCGCGTTGTGCTCGGCGTGGTAGGCCGCACCGCCGCCGCGGATGCCGAACAGCCGCTTCGACCACAGCAGCCACAGCACCGCGGCGATGTTGATGATCAGCGCGCCGACCCGGATGATGGTCACCTTCTCGGTGACCTCGTAGATCTCCCATGGCAGGAACACGCTGGTCGCGACGACGGTGAGGTATTCGCCCCAGCGGCGCATGTTCCACAACCCGTATGACTCCACCAGTTGCAGCGAAGCGTAGGCGATGACGCCGATCGTGATCGAGAGTCAGCGTGGTTGGGGAGAACTCGAAGACGCGGCCGATCCCGCGAACGATCTTGGAGTCGTCCAGGTTCCAGCCCAGCTGCTCGGCCACCGGCCGGAACAGCGTCAGGTCGTTGTTGAAGGTGTCCTTGAGCGCCTGCTCGTTGCCGCGGAACCGGATGATCAGGAACGCGACGAAGAACAGCACCGACCCGCGGACGATCCGCTCGACGGCCAGCAGTCGCATGATGGTGCGATCGCGCAGCAGCCGACCGCGGGGAACCTCCGGTGCGGATGCTGCCGGTCCCGACCGTTGTGGCTCGCCGACCACGAAGTTCCCACAGCGCAGGCAGCGCCAGGCCTCACCGGCCGGTGTGGCCGCGTGCAGCCGATCCGCCAACTCCGCTTCGTCCGGCGCGAAGGTCTCGTGCCCACGACGGCTACACACCCGCAGGCTCCAGTCCATCGGGCGAGCCTATCCGGCCGCTGCGCAGTCGCTGATGGATTCAACGACCGGTCAGTTGGCCTCGACGTCGTTGACCACCCGGCCGTTGAGCGGCTGAGTCGGGCGATGATTCCCGGGGAATATCGCGCCGAGGGCCGCCAATTGGGTGGTGGACACACTTGACGGGGTCAGGAATACGCTCCAGACCACCGGCTCTGTGCAGGGCGGTGTCGTCAGCGAGCCGGAATACCGCGCGACCTTCGACCCGACAGGGATCAACTCGTTCGGATCGATCTTCTCGTCCAGCGCGACCATCGTCGTGTCGTCGGTCTTCGTGGTCGGCATCTTGTTGAAGAGTTCGGTCAGCGGTGAATTCGCGTCGCCGGTGTTCATCAAGACGCCGAGGACGGCGAGCGAGCCGTCGTCGCTCTTGTTGACCAGGTGCAGCTCCATCCCGAACGATGCATTGTCGACCGTGTGTTCGCTGGGATTGTGGAGGTGGAATTGCTGCAAATAGAATTTCTTGCCGTCGATGGTGATGAAGTCGGCGTGCAGATCATCGGGGATGGCCTCAATGGTGCGCCCGGTGTTCTCGACCTCGAAGACGGTCGGCAGGTAGTTGATGGTGACCGCACCCGCGGTGGCCGGTGTTTCCGCGACGAGACCGGCCGATTCGATGTCGATGGGGGATTGGCTGCCGGTCGGTCCTGGATCGCAACCGGGAGCGATACTGCCCCAATTCTCCGGGCCGGTATCGCCGGTATATGTCCACGGCACCCCGTCCGGCGCCGTGAAGGCCAGCGAAGATGATGTCGCCGCCGAACTGGCTGCCGCAGGCGCGGAACTTGCCGTCGTCGTATCTCCGGAGGAGCAGGCCGTCAGGCCGAGCGAGATCGCGACCGCTGCGACTCCGATCACGCGGCACTTGCGGGTGGCAGCAAGTCTTTCGATCACGACGTGGTGCTCCTTCATGTCAGGTTCCGGCCAGGCAAACACTGCTGCATTTGGGCCCGGAATCCATGCTGAAAGGAAAAAATAGCATGCGGTGCGAAGCCCAGAAATGGATCAGATTGCGGGTGAGCACCCTTTTGGTGGAGAAGTTCACCCGGTCGACCTGGGAAATGAGCGCGTCGATCAACCGGCTGGTCACCATCGGTGGCTCGGGTCGGGGAGACCAACCGACTTGACCACAGGTGCATTCGGTGGGTCACCGTCCGAAGTCCGGGTTAAGCATCGAGATGTATTTCTTAGGCGAACTAATTGCGGTTCTCATTGCCGCAGGCGCAGATCTGCACCGAGACATTGCCCAGGAACCTTGGACTTTCCCGGCTACTACGGCAAGAACTGGATGCCCGCAATGACTGCCTCAGCGACGTCGCGCGGGGTGACTACGACCGGGCGCATGTCGGGTGGAACGACGCCTAACGGGCCGACTCCAACCGCGGCCGGCGAGTCGATCAGTAGGGCTCACGCCAGCCAGCCCGGCAACGACGAACGCTCGCCCAGTGCCGCCTGCTCGGCAATCCCGGCGAGCCGAGTGACGGCCTCGACCAGCAATTCGGCGCCCACCCCGAACGGCAGCCGCAGGTAGGACTCCATGGTGCCGTCGGGCCCGAAACGCGGCCCCGGGGCAATCCGGACTCCCGCATCGGGGGCCAGCAGCGCGAGATTGGTGGCGAACGGCCCGGGCAACCGGACCCAGAGCGAGGTGCCGCCCTGGGGGTGGGTCGGCTTCCACTCCGGCAAGTGCGCGGCCAACGCCGATTGCAGGGCGGCGGCGCCGGTGGCCAGCCGTTGTCGTTGCAGGTCCAAGGCTGACCCGGCGTCGGTGAGCAACGATGCGACCACCAACTGGTCAAGCACGGGTCCGGACATGTCGCCCAGCGCTCGGGCCGCGGCCAGGCGCTGTACCAGCGCCGGTGCGGCCCTGATCCAGCCGACCCGCAGTCCGCCCCAGAACGACTTGGACACCGAGCCGAGCGAGAGCACCCGGGTGCCGTCATCGAAGGCGGCCATCGGCGGCGGCAACGGGCCGGTCCCGGGGAACGGCACGTCCCGGAACGACTCGTCTGCCAGCAGCAGCGTGCGCGCGCCGCGGGCGGCCGCCACCAGCGACTCCCGGGTCTGCACATCCATCAGCGCCCCGGTCGGGTTCTGGAAATCGGGAATCAGATAGCCGAGCCGGGGTGCCGTCTGCCGCAGGGTGGCACCGAAAAGTTCTATGTCCCAGACATTTTCGGTCTCCGAAGGTTGACCGGACGGTTCGGCCAGGCCGACCGGCGCCGGGATCCGGCGATGCGCGCGCAGCGCGTCAAGGGCCACCGGATACGTCGGGCATTCGATCAACACGCGGTCGCCGGCCGACGACAGCTCGCCCAGGATCAACGTGAAGGCATGTTGGGCGCCGGATGTCACCAGGATCTGCTCCGCGGTGGTCGGCACCCCGGCCGCCGCGTACCTGGCGGCGATCGCCTCGCGCAGCACCGGCAGACCGAACGGCAGGTATCCGTCGCCGCCCATGTATCTGGGCAGCATCTCGGCGGCTGCGGCCACCGCTGCGGCGAGCGGTTCGGCCGGGGCCGGCAGGCAGGCCGTCGTCAGGTCGATGACGCCGTCGGGTGCGGCGCGGCCGTCCGGGACCGACGTCGTGCCAGCCGACTCCCTCCTGCCAGCCGAAGATGCCGCCGGGACCGAACGGCGTCACCGCCGCGCGGGACGGCGCGCGTCCGGCGCCCGGCGCCGGATCGGTGGACGGCAGCCGAAGCCGGCTGCCCGACCCGCGACGGGAATCGAGCCAGCCCTGCTCGCGGAGCAGGGCGTAGGCGGCGCCGACCGTCGTCCGCGACAGGGACAGCCCGGTCGCCAGGTCCCGTTCGCTCGGCAGCCCGGTCGAGACCGCCAGTCGTCCGTCGAGCACCGCGGCCCGGATCCGGTCGGCCAGCGTGCGGTAGGTGGGCTGACCCGCGCCGCTGATATCCGGCCCGATCCGGCGGGCCAGGGTGGCCGCGGAAATCCTGGTGGTCTCACTCATAGAGGCCAGTTTCTCGCAAGTGGTACTGGAAGTCCAGACCAATTGCCGCAAGAGTGGTCCGCATGCGCCTACTCACTCCGATACCAGTTGACCGTCGTCCGCGTCGTTTCGTGCAGTTGATCGTCGGCCTGCTGCTGTACGGCTTCACGATGGGCATGATGGTGCGCGCCGTTCTCGGGCTCGACCCGTGGGACGTGTTCCATCAGGGCCTGACCGCGCTGGTCAACCGGTGGGTGCCGCTGTCCTACGGCACCGTGATCACCATCGTGTCGGTCTTCGTGCTGCTGCTCTGGATCCCGCTGCGGCAGCGCCCGGGCATCGGCACCGTGGCCAACGCCGCCATCATCGGGTTCGCCACCGACGCCACCCTGCGAGTGCTGCCCGAGTTCAGCAACCTCACCGTCCGGATCGTGGTGCTGGCCCTGGCCATCGTCGGCAACGCCCTGGCCGGCGCCCTGTACATCGGCGCCGGACTCGGGCCCGGACCACGCGACGGCCTGATGACCGGGCTCGTGGCCCGCGGCGTCGGCTCGGTCCGCCTGGTGCGCACCACCATCGAACTCAGCGTGCTCGGCATCGGCTGGGTCCTCGGCGGGGTGGTCGGGGTCGGCACCGTCCTCTACGCGCTGGCCATCGGGCCGCTGCTGCACCTCTTGCTGCCGCGGCTCCAGGTTCGGTCGCGGGCGCTGGTGGCCGCCGCGCCGCAGGGCGCCCAACCCACGGTGATCGACAACCCCGAATCCTGGTCGGAGGCCGCACCGGAATTCGAGGACTACGAGGGTCGTTGAGCGGACGAAGCCGGGCAGCTCGCCTGCCCGCGGACGGCGGATACGGTGTAGGACTGCCACTGTGGGCTTACGGTCGAGGGCCGGACTGATCTGTCAGGCATCGGACCGGATGACGGCGGTCGTCGACTGTGAGCCCGCAGCACGAGCGCCGTGACACCGGCCGCCAGCAACCCGCCCAATCCCGCGACCGTGAAGGTGACCCGCGGACCGGTGGCGGCCAGCAGCAGACCGCCCATCAGGTACGACACTCCCGCCGCAACCCCGACGGCGCCGTAGAACAGCGAGAACGTCCTGCCCTGCAAGGCCCGCGGCACCGCGCGCTGGATGATCGTGGAGGCCGCCACGTCCTGGGCGGCGATGCCCAGCCCGCGAATCGTCTGCAGCGCGAACGCCGCCAGGAGTACCCCGGACAGGCCGGTCAGCAGATTCCCGAGGCTGTTCACCGCGTAGCCCGCGACCAGCAGCACCGACGCCGAGAACACCGCCGGCCACCGACCGACCACGGCGTAACCCAACAACAGGCCGAGCGCGGCCCCCGCATAGAGCAGGCTGGTGCCGGACGGCGACGCCTGCAACGGGCCCGTCGCCAGGAACACCAGGGCCACATCGTCGATGCCGTTGAAGGCGACCACCACCGCGAAGCTGATGATCACCACGCGCAGCCCGACTGTGCGCCACACCTCCCGCATGCCACGCCCGGCGTGCCGCAGAAACGAGCCCTCCTCGCCCATCCCGAGCTCCTGCGCCGGCATCCGCGGCAGCCCCCACAGCAGGCGGCCGAGAGCAGGAAACTGCCGGCGTCGACCACCAGCAGGCCCGAGATGCCCAACGCCGGCAACGCCAGCGCGGCCAGCAGCGGGCCCAGCACGGCGATGCCGTGCTCGCCGAACCCCATCGCCGCGTTCGCGGCCGGCAACTGCTCGTCGTCGACCATGGTCGGGACAGCCGCCCGCGACGCCGGCTGGAAGATCTGTCCGAGGACCGCTCGCACCGCGAACAGGCACTAGCAGGATCGGCACGGCGGGCAGCCACACCGCGATGATCGCCGGTCGCAACCGCCTGACCGACCTCGCAGATCAGCATCAGCCGGCGCAGCTCGATCCGGTCGGCGAGCACCCCGAGCAGCGGGGCGAGCAGGGCCGGCAGCAGATCGCCGCACAGCAACAGCAACGTCACCGCGGCCACGGCGAACTGGCCGCCGGCCAGCTGCAGCAGCAGCGCGACCAGCCCCATCGATGTTCCGACGAAGGAGATCGCCCTGGAGATCACCAGCAGACTGAGCGGCCGGTTGGTCCGCAGCAGTCGGAAGCTGCCGATCGGTGTTGATTCCATGTGGTCCGCCTTCCGTGCCCGGACGGCGTCTCGAGGTCAGCGTTGTCCACGGCAGTGTGGCGGATCCGACGTCCGTGTTCCCATGGAATATCCGTGCCGGTCGGCGGGCGGTCGTCGGACGAGGCTGTTGCCGTGGCCTACCTGCCGGGGCGCACCACGTGGTCCGGAGCACAATGTCCGGCTCGATATGGTCAGGGGCATGCAAGCCCTCCTCGCAACACTGCACGTCGTCGGGGCGGTGTTCATCGTCGGACCGATGGCCATCCTGCCGATGACGGCCATGCGGGCGATCCGTGCGGGCCAGGGGGCGCAGGTCGCGGTGCTGGCCAGGTCAACGTTCGTGTTCAGCCTGCTGTCGTTGCTGGTGGCCGTCCTCGGGTTCGGTGTCCTCGGGGTGTCCAGCGAAGACGAGAAGCACGCGACGATCAGCACCCCCTGGGTGCTGGTGTCGATCATCCTGTACGCGGTGGCCCTTGCCCTCACCCTGATCGCCGTCGTGCCCTCGCTGCGCAGCGCCGCCGAGCACCTGCAGGACCCGGCGGCCCAGGACCTGAAATCGGCCGACTACCGGCGCATCGCGATCGGTTCCGGGGTGGCCACGCTGATGCTCGTGGTGGTCGTCGTGTTGATGGCCTGGAAGCCGGGCGGATGACCAGTGAGCGAGCTTGCGAGCGAATCAATGTCACTGGTCATCGGCCGACGCCGCGGAGCGGGGTCGGCCGATGAGTAGAACCGATCCGCTGATCGGGGTGCTCGCCCTGCAGGGCGACGTCCGCGAGCATCTGGTGGCGCTGGCCGGCCTCGGCGTGACGGCCCGGCCGATCCGCCGGGCGGCCGAACTGGATGATCTCGACGGCATCGTCGTCCCCGGTGGGGAGTCGACCACCATCTGCCGGCTGCTGGACGTCTTCGAGCTGCGCGAACCGCTGGCGGCGCGGCTGGCGGCGGGGCTGCCGGCATTCGGTTCCTGCGCCGGGATGATCGTGCTGGCCGGCGAGATCCTGGACGGCCGGGCCGATCAGCGCCCGCTCGGCGCCATCGACATCGTGGTGCGGCGCAACGCCTTCGGCCGGCAGGTGGACTCCTTCGAGACCGACCTGGAGATCGACGGGGTGACCGGCGGCCCGCTGCGGGCGGTGTTCATCCGGGCACCCTGGGTGGAACGGGCCGGACCGGACGTTGCGGTGCTGGCCAGGGTGGGGGAGCACCCGGTCGCGGTGCGGCAGGGCAGCGTGCTGGCCACCTCGTTCCACCCCGAGGTGAGCGGCGACGACCGGCTGCACGCCCTGTTCCTGGAACTGGTCGCGCAATCGGAGACCGTGGCCGGCACGTAAGATCGCCTGTCGAAGTGCCGCGTTCCATCACCGATGGTGGCGGTGGTCGGCGGGCTCGGTGCGCCGATGGATCAGGCAGGACGACAACGTGAGGGGTTCGGCGGGACGATGAGCGGCCACTCCAAATGGGCGACGACCAAGCATCAGAAGGCGGCCAAGGACGCCAAACGCGGCAAGCTGTTCGCCAAGTTGATCAAGAACATCGAGGTGGCGGCGCGCACCGGCGGCGGTGATCCGGACGGCAACCCCACCCTGTTCGACGCGATCCAGAAGGCCAAGAAGTCCTCGGTGCCGAACGAGAACATCGATCGGGCCACCAAACGCGGATCGGGCGCCGAGGCCGGCGGCGTCGACTACCAGTCGATCACCTACGAGGGCTACGGCCCGAACGGGGTGGCGATCATGATCGAGTGCCTGACCGACAACCGGAACCGCGCGGCGTCCGAGGTCAGGGTCGCCGTCACCCGCAACGGCGGCACGATGGCCGATCCGGGCAGCGTGGCGTACCTGTTCAGCCGCAAGGGCGTTGTCATCGTGCCCCGCGAATCAGGCGGCTCCGCGGTCACCGAGGACGACCTGATGCTGGCCGTGCTGGACGCCGGTGCGGACGAGATCAACGACCTGGGTGACGTTTTCGAGGTCGTGTCGGAGGCGACCGACCTGGTCGCGGTGCGCACCGCGGTCACCGACGCCGGCATCGAGTACGACTCCGCCGACCCCACATTCATCGCATCGGTCAACATTCCGCTGGACGTCGACGGCGCCCGCAAGGTGATCAGGCTGGTGGACGCCATCGAGGACCTCGACGACGTGCAGAACGTCTATACCAACGCCGACATCGCCGACGAGATCGCCGAACAACTGGACAACGAGTAGGCCCGCCAGCTTGCTGGGCTCCGACCCTCGCCGGCGACCGAACGGTCACCGGCGAGGACGGGTCAGCTCAGGCGACGTGCCGGTCCAGGATCCGCTGCACGTCACGGGCATCGTCCACGCTGTACCGCCCGACGATGGTTTCGATCTCCAGGCGCTCGGCCGGGGTGGAATACCCGGCCAATTCGCGTTCGAGCCGGCGACGCGTCGCGCGACCCTCCTGATCGGTGGCAAATGCCTGCCGTAGCAAGCGCAGGCGGGTTGTCAGACTGTTCATGAACTGCCTCCTCGTCGTGGTTCTCGAGGCTCCGTTGCGCTCTATTTCCCTGAAGACGGATGTCGCGACGCGACGTTCCGATCCGTCCGAGTCAATTGTCCGTGACGGCTGCCGGGGTTCACGGGATTTGCCCGCAATGCGCGGGCGGCGCAATGCGAGGCAGCGTCCGGCGTCGCCGCCCAGGAATTCTCCGGTCACTGACACGAGTGACTCAGATCAGCTATCCTGCAACGGCTTTCAATGAGACCGCGGGATAGCCGCAGGGACCGTGACAGTTCCGCGGTGACATCGATCACCGGGTCGCGCCGGGCGCGCCCAACCCGCCGCCGGTTCGGCGGTCCCTCCAGCGAGAGGCACACCGCAGCGGCGTGGCAGCACCGCCGTTGTCGGTGGCTGCCGGTAGCGTGACCGCGAACAGGTGTTCGGAATCGACGGGCACCAACGAATCGGATCAGCAGAGGAGGGCCGGCGTGCGAGTGCTCGGCGTTGACCCTGGGCTGACCCGGTGCGGCATCGGCGTGATCGACGGCGGGCCCGGGCTGCCGCCGCGAATGGTCGAGGTGGTCGTCGTCCGCACCGCCCCGGGCACCGACCTGGCGGAGCGGCTGCTGACCATCGCCGAACAGGTGGAATCCATGATGGACCGGCTCCGGCCGGACACGGTGGCCATCGAGCGGATGTTCAGCCAGCACAACGTGCGCACCGTGATGGGTACCGCGCAGGCGTCCGGCGTGGTCGCGCTGGCCGCCGCCCGCCGATCCATCCCGGTGGCCTGGCACACCCCGAGCGAGGTGAAGGCCGCCGTCTCCGGCAGCGGCACCGCCGACAAGGCCCAGGTCACCGCCATGATCACCAGGCTGCTGAAGTTGCCCGAATCGCCGAAGCCGGCCGACGCCGCGGACGCGCTGGCGCTCGCGCTGTGCCACCTGTGGCGCTCACCCATGCAGGCCCGGCTGCTGGCCGCCGCGACGAAGGCGAGGATGGCGCCATGATCAGCTCGGTCCGCGGCGAGGTGCTCTCCGTCCACCTCGACCACGCCGTCATCGAGGTCGGCGGTGTCGGCCTCGCCGTTCGCACCACCCCGACCACCCTGGCGGGCCTGCGCCGCGGCGAACAGGCGCGGCTCTCGACCAGCCTGGTGGTCCGGGAGGACTCGCTGACGCTGTTCGGGTTCGGCACGGACGAGGCCAAGGAGTTGTTCGAACTGGTGCAGTCGGTGTCCGGGGTCGGCCCGAAGATCGCGCTTGGCGTTGCTCGCCGTTCTCGACCCCGACGAGTTGCGCCGCGCGCTCGGCGCCGGGGACACGACCACGCTGACCAGGGCGCCCGGCATCGGGAAGAAGGGCGCCGAGCGGCTCGTGCTGGAACTGAAGGACAAGGTCGGCGCGCTGCCGGGGCCGGCCGGGACGACCGGCACGGCGGTCGGCATCGGCCTGCCGTGGCGGGACAAGCTGTCCGACGCCCTGGTCGGCCTCGGCTTCACCGCCCGGCAGGCCGACGAGGCGACCAGCGCGGTCGCCTCGGACACCGAGGATCCCGCCGTGGCGAACGGTGATGTCGGCGTGCTGCTGCGTCGGGCGCTGGCGCTGTTGGGACGGAACCGGTGAGTCCCGCAGCGGCACGGCCGGGCGAGCAGGGCGACGAACCGCAGGATGCATTCCGCGAGGCTGCCTTCGAGGGCGTCGTCACGCCGACCGAGGTCACCGGCGATTCCGATGTCGAGGCGTCGCTGCGGCCGCGGTCGCTGACCGAGTTCGTCGGTCAGGTGCGGGTCCGGGAACAGCTCGAACTGGTGCTCTCCGGGGCGAAGCTGCGCGGCACCCCGCCGGATCACGTGCTGCTGGCCGGGCCGCCGGGGCTCGGCAAGACGTCGTTGTCGATGATCATCGCGGCCGAAATGGGGGCAGCGCTGCGGCTCACCTCCGGCCCGGCGCTGGAACGGGCCGGTGACCTGGCCGCGATCCTGTCCAACCTGGTCGAGGGCGACGTGCTGTTCATCGACGAGATCCACCGGATCGCCCGGCCGGCCGAGGAGATGCTGTACCTGGCCATGGAGGATTTCCGGGTCGACGTGATGGTGGGCAAGGGCCCGGGTGCGACGTCGATCCCGCTGGAGATCGCGCCGTTCACCCTGGTCGGCGCGACCACCCGGTCCGGTCAGCTGACCAGCCCGCTGCGCGACCGGTTCGGCTTCACCGCGCACATGGAGTTCTACTCGGCCGCCGAGCTGACCACGGTGATCACCAGGAGCGCGACGATCCTGGGCATCGAGCTGCGCCCCGACGGGGCCACCGAGATCGCCCGCCGGTCCAGGGGAACACCGCGGATCGCGAACCGGCTGCTCCGCCGGGTGCGCGACTACGCGCAGGTCAGGGCGGACGGGATCATCACCAGGGAGATCGCCCGGGCGGCGCTCGCGGTCTACGACGTCGACGAGCTCGGTCTCGACCGGCTGGACCGTTCGGTGCTCAGCGCGCTGTGCCGTTCGTTCGGCGGGGGACCGGTCGGCCTGACCACCCTGGCCGTCGCGGTCGGTGAGGAGGCAACGACGGTCGAGGAGGTGTGTGAGCCGTTCCTGGTGCGGGTCGGGATGCTGGCGCGGACTCCGCGCGGCCGGGTGGCGACGCCCGCGGCGTGGGCGCATCTCGGCCTGGAGATGGGCCGGGAGTTCGAGCGGGAGGCGGAGGCGACCCTGTTCGACGGACTGTGAGGGGCCATCACCGGCCGACAGAAGGTCCCGCTGTTCGTGTCGTGGTCCGGTATTCTGTCCGTTATCCACCGGTCATGCGGCCGTCAGGCTTTCGCATGGGAACCACCGGCAGCCGTGCCTCGTTAACCGCGCGGACGAAGATGACGCGCCCGCACCGCCCCGGCGAGCGTGATCCGAGCTTGGGGTGCCGTCGAGAACGAGGAGAACCATGGAACAGATGCTGTTGCCGCTCCTGTTGTTTGCGGGGCTCGGCGCGATGATGTACTTCAGCATGAAGAAGCAGAAGCGTGTCGCTGCCGCCACCAAGCAGATGCACGAGTCGCTTGTTCCGGGTGCGCGGGTGATGACCACCTCCGGGCTGCACGGCACCGTCACCGCCATCGCCGACGACACCATCGAGCTGGAGATCGCTCCGGGACTGCGCACCACCTGGGTGCGTGCCGCGGTCCGTGAGATCGTCGTCCCCGGCCCGACGGAGGACAACGACTACGAGTCGATCGAGAGCAGCGACTACGACGCCCTGGATGACCGGGTCGTCGACGCCGACGAGGTGCCGCCCAAGGATCAGGGCATCAACATCCGCAAGTCCGACCTGAACTAGGTTTCACCATCGCCCCGGCCCGCCATGGGCCGGGGCATCATCATGTGGGCGGGACGATCGCCCTGATACATAGCGGCCGGCCCGCGGCGGAACCGAATGCGGTACCGCCGAGGGCCTCGAGTTGTGTGCTGAAGAGATTGGCGCGACGTGGCGACACCAGCTGGGCAGTTCCGGCCCTGGCGATTGATCCTGACCTTCATCGGCATCGTTGTCGTGCTGTATGGGCTGGTCTTCCTCACGCCGGGTCCCAATACCCCCAAACTCGGCATTGATCTGCAGGGCGGCACCCGGATCACCCTGACCGCCCGCACCCAGGACGGGTCCGACCCGACCCGCGACCAGATGCAGCAGGCCCGGACGATCATGGAGAACCGGGTCAACGGGTCCGGCGTCCGCGGCGCCGAGGTGCAGATCGACGGCACCAAGAACCTGGTCATCACGGTGGCCGGCAACGAGGACCTGTCCGGCCTGACCCGCAGCGCCCAGATGAACATCCGGCCGGTGCTGACCAGCCCGATCGGTGACACATCCGGCACCGGCACCCCGGTGATCAGTTACCCGGCGGACTATGTGCCCCCGGCCAGCACCGCCACCTCCGGAGCCACGTCCGGCTCGGTGAGCGGATCGGTCAGCGGCTCGGCACCGCCCACCACCATCCCGGCGATCGGTGACACCACACCCGCCTCCGTGCCCGGTGGCGCCGAGACCGTCGCGCCGGCCTCGCCCACCGAGACAACCGCAGCGCCCCAGACGCCTGCCGCAACGCCCGAGAGCTCGCCGGCCGGGCTCCGCGCCCCGCAACAGGCGATCGTCGCGCCGGCCGCGGCCCCCGGCGACTCCACCGACGCATCCCCAACACCCGAAGCATCGGCTGCCGCGACACCCGAGGCATCGGCCGCCAGCGCGGCGCCTGCCACCGACGCCTCAGGCGCCGCCGCCACCGGAACGGCGGCCACTACTGCCGCCGCCGCCCGCCTGGCCCGCCGGCAGCGACCCGGCCAACCCCACCCAGCCGGCCGGCACCGACGAGACGGCCTGGACCGCCTGGGAGACCGCCGCCATCACGGCGCTGCCCACGCTGTCCTGCGCGGACCTGAAGCCGTACCAGGGACTGGACGACCCGAACAAGCCGCTGATCGCCTGCAGCGACGACGGCACCGCCATCTACCTGCTGGACAAGACCCTGATCGCCGGCACCCAGATCGACACCGCGACCTCCGGTCAGAGCAGCCAGGGCGCCGGCTGGGTGGTCAACATGACCTTCAAGTCCGACGGGTACTCGACCTGGTCGTCCTACACCGCGACGCACACCGGCACGCTGACCGCGATGGTGCTCGACGGTCAGGTGATCTCCGCGCCCCGGATCAGCGGCCCGATCACCACCCCCGGCACCGAGATCTCCGGCTCCTTCACCCAGGCATCGGCCGCCGCGCTGGCCAACTCGCTGAAGTTCGGTGCGCTGCCGCTGGCCTTCGACCGCGCCGAGTCGGTGAACGTCAGCGCCCAGCTCGGCCTGGAGTACCTGACGGCCGGTCTGATCGCCGGCGGCATCGGACTGCTGTTGGTGATCATCTACTGCCTGTTGTACTACCGGCTGCTCGGCCTGATCACCATCCTGTCGCTGATCCTGTCGTTCGGGATCGTGTACGCGGTGCTGGTGCTGCTCGGCAGATGGATCGGCTACAGCCTGGACATGGCCGGCGTCGCCGGTCTGATCATCGCCATCGGCATCACCGCCGACTCGTTCGTCATCTACTTCGAACGCATCAAGGACGAGGTCCGGGAGGGGCGAACCTTCCGGTCGGCCGTGCCACGCGGCTGGCAACGGGCGCAACGCACCATCCTGTCCGCGGACGCCGTCTCGTTCCTGTCTGCGGCGATCCTGTACCTGCTCGCCGTCGGCGAGGTGAAGGGCTTCGCCTTCACCCTGGGCCTGTCCACCGTGCTCGACCTGGTGGTCGTGTTCCTGGTGACGCACCCGCTCGTGCACCTCGCGGCCGGGTCGCCGATCTTCACCTCGACCAGATGGTCGGGTCTGGGCAGCGTCGCCAAGGCCGGCGCCCAGCAACGCGCCGACAACGCGAGACTGGGCAAGGGCACCAGCGCCAGTGACAGCCCAGAAGCTGACACGAAAGACACTGGCACCAAGGGCAGCAAGGAGGTGTCGGTATGACGAACAACGACCCGGCCGCCGCGGGTCCGGCGACCACCGTGACCGACCCGGCGATGGACGACGGCCGTGCGACCGTCGTTGGACAAGCACTACGGCCGTCAGGCCGAGCTTCCTGACCAAGCTCTCCACCGGCACCGGAGCCTTCAACATCCTGGGCCGCCGGAAGATCTACTACGCCGTGTCCGGCACGTTGGTGGTCATCTCGATCCTGCTGATCATCTTCCGCGGCTTCCACTTCGGCATCGATTTCGCCGGCGGCACCACGCTGCAGTTCCAGCCCAACCCCGGCCAATCCATCTCCACCACCGAGGTCGCCCAGGTGGTCACCTCGGCGACCGGGGTGGAGCCGGATGCGGTGCAGACGGTCGGCAATCAGATCCAGGTCAGCTCATCGACCCTGACCGTCGACCAGGTCATCGCGGCCAAGGGCGCCCTGAACCAGAAGTACGCGCCGACCAGCGGGGTCTCGGACTCCGCGGTCTCCGAGACCTGGGGTTCGGAGATCTCGCAACGGGCGCTGCTCGCGGTGGTGGTGTTCATCATCGCGGTCGCCGCGTTCCTGTGGATCAGGTACGAGAGACGCAGCGCGGTCGGCGCTGTGGTGTCGGTGCTGCACGACCTGATCATCACGGCCGGCATCTATTCGCTGTCCGGCTTCGAGGTGACCCCGGCGACGGTGATCGGCCTGCTGACCATTCTCGGCTTCTCCCTCTACGACACCGTCGTCGTCTACGACAAGGTGCAGGAGAACACCAAGGGCCTCACGTCACTGAACCGGCGGACGTACCCGGAGGCCGCGAACCTCGCGGTCAACCAGACCCTGATGCGGTCCATCAACACCTCGCTGATCGCGCTGCTGCCGGTCGCCGGGTTGCTGGTCGCGGGCGTCGTCATCCTCGGCTCCGGCACCCTGAAGGACCTGTCCCTCGTCATGCTGATCGGCATGATCGTTGGTGCCTACTCCTCGGTGTTCATCGCCGTGCCGATCGCGGTCGACCTGAAGCTCCGCGACCCGGCGATCAAGGCGCACACCGCACGGGTGGCGGCGAAGCGGGCCGCAGAGGGCCTGATCGTGGACGCCGACGGCGATCCGATCCGGC
The DNA here is from genome assembly GCA_963695045.1 of uncultured Actinomycetota bacterium. Classification (GTDB taxonomy): domain Bacteria; phylum Actinomycetota; class Actinomycetes; order Mycobacteriales; family Nakamurellaceae; genus Nakamurella. The sequence continues at coordinate 197,832 of CAVOFW010000004.1, read as the reverse complement.
GGATCGGGGTGCCGTCCAAGACGCCCAAATCGGCGGTCGCCGTTGGCTCCGGCGCCTCGGCGGTAGCGGTCGCGCCGCCGGTTCCCTCGAACCTGAAGCCGGGCGCGGCGCCGAAACCGGGCGTGAAGCCGGTGCGGCCCACCGGAAAGCCGGCCGGGAGCGGTGGTGCCCGGCCCAGTGGCAAGGGTGCCCGGCCGTCCGGCAAACGAAGTAGGTAGCCACGGTGTCGGGGGACCGTTCGGCAGACGAATTGTTTTCCGTCGCCGGCGCCGCCATCAACCGTCTGGTCCGAACCCAGCCCGACTTCCCGCAGCCGGGCGTGTTGTTCCGTGATCTGACTCCGGTGCTGGCCGACGCGCGGGCGTTCCGGGAGGTCGGCACTGCGCTGGCGGCCGCGGCGCCGGACGCGACGCTGATCGCTGGGCTCGAATCCAGGGGCTTCCTGCTGGGCGCCGCCGCCGCGGCCATCGCGGGCACCGGGGTGCTGGCGGTGCGCAAGCCCGGCAAGCTGCCCGGCGACATCCTGTTCGAGGACTATCAGCTCGAGTACGGCACGGCGCGGCTGGAACTGCATCCCGACGACGTGCCGGCGGGATCCCGGGTCCTGGTGATCGACGACGTGCTGGCCACCGGTGGTACCGCGGCCGCTGCCTGCCGGCTGCTCCGCCGGGCCGGCGCCGAGATCGCCGGCGTTGCCGTCGCGATCGAGTTGGTCGAGCTGGCCGGGCGGTTGGCGCTGCCCGACGTCCAGGTGACGGCGCTGTGCCAGTGGTGACCGCCCCGGCGGCCGCTGTGCCGCGGCGATCACCGGCCAGGCATGATCGGGGAGAGTCCTGATCCGCCGTCGCTGGGAGCGCCGATGAGTCTGCCGAACCACGCCGATGCGCTGCCGGGGACCTGGAACTTCCGCGACATCGGCGGCACCCCGACCGCGGCCGGGCCGGTGCGCGGCGGCATCGTCTATCGCTCGGCCGCCCTCGCCCAGCTCGACCCGACCGGTGTTGCCACGCTGGAGAAGCTGGGCGTCAGCGACGTCTTCGACCTTCGCGGTGAGCTGGAGATCGCCCGGGACGGCAAGGACCAGGTGCCCGACAGCGTCCTGGTGACGGTGGCACCGTTCCATCCCGAGGAGGACGAGGCGACCGTGCAGGAGATGCGGGAGGCCAGCACGCCGATCAGCCGGGTCCAGCGGGTGACCGCCTACTACGCCGCGATTCCGGTGCTGGCCCCCGCGCAGGCGGCCGTGGCCCAGCTGCTCCGGACGGTTGCCGACGGCACCGGCAGCGTGCTCGTGCATTGCGCAGCGGGGAAGGACCGCACCGGGTGGGCGATCGCCGCCCTGCTCACAGCTGCCGGCGCCGACCGGGACGCCGTGCTGGCCGACTACCTGCTCAGCAACGCGGCGATCGACTCGTTGCGGGCCTGGATGCAGGCGCACTACGGCGACGCCTTCGACGCGGGCGACGAGATCCTCGGCGTCGATCCGAGCTATCTACAGGCCGCCTGGGACTCCGTCGAACAGAACTTCGGCTCGTTCGACGGCTACCTGACCGCGATCGGGGTGGACGACGAGGTGGTCCGTCGGGTCCGTCAGCGGTTGGTCGGCTGACCGGGCGGCCGCCCGTGCCCGACGCCGCCGCCAGGGCGCCACCCGGCGAACCGGACGAATGTCCGGTTCCGACCACTAAGCCTCGGCGTCCATCCGGAAGCCGACCTTCATGCTGACCTGGTAGTGACCGACCTTGCCGTCGTTGATGTGCCCGCGCACCTCGGTGACCTCGAACCAGTCCAGGCCCCGCAGGGTGGTGGAGGCTCTGGCGATGCCGACCTCGATCGCGGCATCGATGCCGTTCGGGGATGTTCCGACGATCTCGGTCACGCCATAGACGTTTGCGCTCATGCCGGCTCTCCGCTCGTCCCTCGCGGATGAGTCGCCCTGCTGTGTCCATGGTTCGCTCGCTGACGCTCGCTCATTCCCTCTCCTCGGTGCTGGCGGCGAGCAGATCGGTTGCGCGCCGGGTAGGGGAGAATGCTAGACCGTCGGGTCTGACTCGGCCGGGCACGGGATTTCTGCCCGGCTCGCCGATTGCTGACGGCCAACGCGGCTGGGGTAGTCAGTTGGCGACTGCACGTAGCCAGTTCGACGGCGATGGAGCACAGTAGAAGTCTCGCGGCGCCGCGGTGGCGCCCTGGCAGAGAGGTGCCGGAGTGACTGTGTACGCACGCACTGCCACGATCCAGGGACGCGCGGACACCGTCAACGCCGGGGTCGCCTACCTTCGCGACGATGCCGTGCCGGCCGTTCTCGGGATGCAGCGGTGCGTCGGCATGTCGGTGCTCGCCGATCGTGGATCGGGATTGACCATTACGACCACCGCGTGGCAGTCGCTCGACGCCATGCACGCCAGCATCAGCAAGATCCGCCCGATCCGCGACCGCACCGCCAAGATCTTGGGCGGCATCGTCGAGGCCGAGGAATGGGAGGTCGCCGTCATGCACCGCCAACACGGGTCGGCGACGGCCGATTGCACCCGGGTGACCTGGTTGCGGGTGGATTCCGGTGCCGCCGACGAAATGATCAATGACTTCGTATCGATGACTTTGCCTGCGCTGAACGGGATCCGCGGCTTTTGCAGCGCGAGCCTGCTGGTGAACCGGGAGTGGGGCCGGGCGGCCGTCTCGGTCGCCTACGACGGTCCGGAGGCGATGGAACGCCGGCCGGCCCGCTCGGACGGCAGGCGCCAGCTCGGGGACGACATCATCGACGTCCGGGACTTCGACCTGGTGATGCCGCACCTACGGGTTCCCGACCTGGCCTCGTACTGAGCGTGCGGCCTTCGCCGCCGGGACGCCAACGCAACAGTGATCAGCCGGTCGAGGTGTCCCGCGCCGGAATGCTCACCCGGACCGTTGTGCCGCCGCCCGGTGTGGCTTGCAGCCGGAATTCGCCGCCCGCGGATTCGATCTTCACCCGGTGTGAATCGAGCCCGATGTGCCCCTGCGCGACCCGATCGGCGACCACCACGGGGTCCGCACCGACGCCGTCGTCGATGATCACCAGCGTTGCGGTCCCCTCGCGCAACCCGAGTTCCAGGCTCAGCTGGTGGGCTGCCGCGTGCCGGACGACGTTGGCCAGCAGCTCGCGGGCGGTGCCGAAGAGCAGCGGGTCGACCGGGGTGCGCGCACTGGATGGCCACCCGTCCGTGTGCAGCGTCAGCTCGAGGCCGGCTCGTTCGGCCGCCGTGTTGGCCAACTGGGAGACGGCAGCGGCCAGCCCCGACTGCTCCAGGACCGCCGGGTGCAGCTCGGTGACCGCCCGGCGCAACATCCGCGAAGACTGGGTCAGGGCCTGGTCCAGCCGGTCGAACGCGGTCGGATCGGCGAGGTCGCGGGCGTCCTCCAGGTCCATTCGCGCCGCCAGGATGTACTGCAGCGCCCCGTCATGCAGGTTCTCGGCCAGGGTGCGGCGTTCGGAGTCGGTGACCGTCATCAATTCGGTGAGCAGTTGGGTGCGGTCGGAGACCAGCCCCTCGATCGCCAGCACCCGGGCTCGCTGGATCCGGGTCAGCCCGATCGCCGCGGCCCCGACGCCGGCGATCACCAGGATCCGCAGGATGATCGACGCCCACGGTTCGGAGTTGGCCTGCTGGGTGGCGATCGCCTCGATCCCGTAGAAGGCGACCGTCGGGACCACCACGCTGGCGCAGACCCCCCAGCGCAGCTGCGTCGCGGCCAGCACCGGCAGCAGGAAGAAGCCGCCGAGCAGCACATACGACGTCCAGTCGGCGGCGGCCGTCCTGCCCGTGATCACGCACAAGGCCGACAGCACGAGCAGATCCACGTACAGCCCGAGCCACCCCCAGGCGATGGCGGCCCGACCGCCGCGGCGCAACCATTCGGTCAGCACCGCGACCGCCAGCACGTATCCGGCGGCGATCACCGCGCAGGCCGGCCCGCCGACGCTCGGCGGCAGCAGGATCAGGGTGCCAACCACGAACAGCGCCAGCACGCCGCGCAGGACCAGTTGCAGGGTCATGCCGCGCTGCGCGTAGGCCACCACGATGCGCAGCACGGCCGGGGTGAGCTGCCCGTTGGCGGGAAGGGGCGTCGACATGCACGAACGATGCCATGACGGCCGTATCCTCAGCGCGTGCAGTCCTCGGACAAGAAGGTGACCGTGGTCGTCGCTGACGACCATCCGTTCTTCCGGGACGGCGTGACCAGGGGCCTGGTGACGCAGCGGGTTGATCACCGTCGTCGGTGAGGCCGGGACCGGCCGGGAGGCCCTCGAGGTGATTGCCGCCGAGCGGCCCGACGTCGCACTCGTCGACTACCAGATGCCGGACCTGGACGGCCTTGACGTGGTGCATGCGGCGGTCCGGGACGGGCTGCCCACCAGGGTGTTGATCCTCTCGGCCATCACCGACAGTGCCATCGTGTTCCGGGCGCTGGAGGAGGGTGCCGCGGGCTACCTGAGCAAGGACTCCAGGCGTTCGCAGATCGTGGACGCGGTGCTGTCGGTGGCGGCCGGAAAGACCGTGGTGCCGCCGGAGCTGGCCGGCGCGTTGGCCGGCGAGATCCGACTCCGGGCGAGACCGGCGGCTCCGGTGCTCAGCGAACGGGAAAGTCAAGTGCTGCATGCCTTTGCGCGCGGGCTGAGCATCCCGCAGACCGCGGCCGAGCTGTTCATCGGGGCGAGCACGGTGAAGACCCACACCCAGCGGTTGTACGAGAAGCTGGGGGTGTCCGACCGGGCCGCCGCCGTCGCCGAGGCGATGCGCCGGGGGCTTGCTGGAGTAGTCGCCCCGGAAGGTTGGGCGGCCGTCGGCGTTATGCTCGATTGGACAGTTGACTAGGTTTTTCACCGCGCGAGGAGGTGCCCGAATGAGTTCAGATCTCGAGGGGCGCCTCGCGCATGCCCGGCCGCCGGGCGAGGCGGCGCCGGATCTCGTGGTGCCACGCGAGGATTCCGGACCCAATCCCAAGCATCTTTCGTCGTTGGCGACGGTCGAACCGACCCAGGCAGCGGCCGAGGTGCCTGCCATGACAGTGGTGCCGGCGGTTGCCGAGCCGGAGCCCGCGCAGGACGTGCCGGCCCCGTCGGCGACCCGTCGGGTGCGGGCCAGGCTGACCCGGCGGATGAGCGGTCAACGCTCCAGCGCCCCGCCGAACCGGACCGTGCTGGAGCCGCTCTTCGCGGTGCACCGCGGACTGCATCCGAAGGCCGACCTGAAGCTGGTCCAGCGCGCCTACGAGGTCGCCGAGAAGGCGCACGACGGGCAGTTCCGCAAGTCCGGCGATCCCGTACATCACCCACCCGCTGGCGGTCGCGACCATCCTGGCGGACCTGGGCATGGACACCACCACGCTGGTGGCCGCGTTGCTGCACGACACGGTCGAGGACACCGAGTACACGCTGAAGGACGCCACCACCGACTTCGGCGACGAGGTGGCGCACCTGGTGGACGGCGTCACCAAGCTGGACAAGGTCAAGTTCGGTGACGCCACCGAGGCCGAGACGATCCGCAAGATGATCATCGCGATGGCCCAGGACCCGCGGGTGCTGGTGATCAAGCTGGCCGACCGGCTGCACAACATGCGAACGATGCGCTTCCTGCCGCCGGACAAGCAGGCCCGCAAGGCCAGGGAGACCCTGGAGGTGCTCGCCCCGCTGGCGCACCGGCTCGGCATGGCCACCGTGAAGTGGGAGCTGGAGGATCTCGCGTTCTCGATCCTGCACTCCAAGCGGTATGACGAGATCGTCCGGCTGGTGGCCGATCGGGCGCCGTCCCGGGACACCTACCTGGCCGCGGTGACCGGTCAACTGGAGGCCGAGCTGTCCGCGGCCAAGATCTCCTGCCAGGTGGTCGGCCGGGGCAAGCACTACTACTCGATCTACCAGAAGATGCAGGCCCGCGGGCGGGAGTTCGACGAGATCCACGACCTGGTGGCGGTCCGCATCCTGGTCGGCAACGTCCGCGAGTGCTATGCGGCAATGGGTGTCGTGCACGCCCTGTGGGCGCCGATGCCCGGCCGGTTCAAGGACTACATCGCGCAGCCGAGATACGGTGTGTACCAGTCGTTGCACACCACGGTGATCGGACCCGAGGGCAAACCGCTCGAGGTGCAGATCCGCACCTACGACATGCACCACACCGCCGAGTACGGCATCGCCTCGCACTGGCGCTACAAGGAAAGCCGCGGCACCCACTCGGGTGTCGCCACCTCGGTGGACGAGATGGCTTGGATGCGGCAGCTTCTCGACTGGCAGCGGGAAGCCGGTGATGCCGGTGAATTTCTCGACAACCTGCGCTACGAGATGGCGCACAGCGAGATCTTCGTCTTCACCCCGAAGGGCGACATCCACACGCTGCCAGCGGGTTCCACTCCGGTCGACTTCGCGTATGCGGTGCACACCGAGGTCGGGCACAAGTGCATCGGCGCCAAGGTCGACGGCCGGCTGGTGCCGCTCGAGCGGCACCTGTCCAACGGGCAGTTCGTCGAGATCTTCACCTCCAAGGCGCAGAACCAGGGGCCGAGCCGCGACTGGCTGGGCTTCGTCGCGTCGTCCCGGGCCAAGACCAAGATCCGGCAGTACTTCGCCAAGTCGCGCCGCGAGGAGGCGGTCGAGCTCGGCAAGGAGGCCATCGCCAAGGCCGCCCGGCGCGCCGGGCTGCCGGTGCAGCGGCTGATCTCGCACGAGGCGCTGGCCGCCATCGGGCACGACCTCGGCTACAAGGACATCGCCGCGCTGTACGCGGCGGTCGGCGAGAACCACCTGTCGGCGCAGACCCTGGTCGGCAAGATCGTCTCCTACCTGGGCGGCGAGGAACAGGCCGACGAGCAGGTCGCCGAGCGCTCCGCCCCGTCGGTGGCCAGGCGGCGGACCCGGGCGACCGGCGACGCCGGCGTCCTGGTCAAGGGGATCAGCGACATCCAGGTCAAGCTCGCCAGGTGCTGCACACCCGGTGCCGGGCGACCTGATCCTCGGTTTCATCACCAAGGGCGGCGCGGTCTCGGTGCATCGCATCGACTGCACCAATGCCGCTGCGCTGCAACAGGAACAGGCCCGCCTGGTGGACGTGACCTGGGATCCGACGTCGGCGTCGGTGTTCCTGGTGACGATCCAGGTCGAGGCGCTGGACCGCGCCCGGTTGCTCTCCGACATCACCAAGACGCTGGCCGACGTCAAGGTCAACATCCTGTCCGCCAACCTGTCGATGTCCAAGGACGGGATGGCGATCTCCCGGTTCTCCTTCGAGATGGCCGATCCGAAGCACCTCGGGCACCTGCTGCGGACCGTGCGCAGCGTCGAGGGTGTCTATGACGTCTACCGGGTGACCAGCGCCTGACTCCGGCCGGGGCCCGGGCACGGTGTCAGGTGAGGTTGCCGACCATCAGCCCGAGCGTGAAGTCGAATCGTTCATGGTGGACGCCTGAGGTCAGTTCCGGTGCGTAGCGGGTGATCTGGGGGAACTGGTCGGCGGGCAGTGCGGTGAAGCGGCGGATCAGTTCGTCGCGTTGCTCTTTACTGACCCGCCAGTCGTCGCCATCGGGCGCTGTCGTCTGGGCGACCACGGATGCCTCCATGGTGTACGCGCCGACGTAGAGGAACAGCGCGTCGATCGTCCATGCCGCCGTTTGCGGTGGGATTCCGCCGCCGATCAGGATGGCCAGCATTGCTTCGTTGACCCGTAGCACGTCGAGGTCCGTGACATCCATCGCCAGCGCGGCCCGTGAGATGCCGGGGTATTTCAGGTACTGGTCGCGCAGTTGGGTGCAGACGTCGACAATCTGCTCCCGCCAGGTTGCGGGGTTCGGCTCGGGTAGGACGAGTTGGTTGCACAGCCGGCCGATGATCAGCTCGTCGATGTCGGCCTTGTTGACCACATGCGCGTAGAGCGAGGCGGGCCCGGTGTTGAGCAAGGCGGCGACACTGCGCATGGTCAGGGCGTCGTAGCCCTGGGTCGTGACCACCTCGAGCGCGGCGTCGGTGATCCGCTCGACGGTGATGGGCTGCTTCTTGCGGCCGACGATCGAACCGTCCTGCGTTTCGCGCTGGGCGTGGCGGGCAGCGCGGCGCTGTTTCGGATCGAGGGGCACGCTGACGACCCTAGCTTGACACGAACGACGTTCCAAAGGTAGAACAGTGTTCGTACATCACGAACACTGTTCGTGTCGGCCTTGAGCCGCTCGAAGGGAGCGTCCCAAAATGACAGCCCAGCAGAACGAAGGACAGGACAGCCGGACTCGGCGCTCTCCGGCGTCCCTGCGGGCGGCGTGGCTCGCCCTGTCCGGGTTGGCCGCGGTGTTCCTGTTCGAGATGCTGGACAACTCGATTCTGAACGTTGCGCTGCCGACCATCGGCCGCGAACTCCATGCGTCGACACCATCGCTGCAGTGGGTGACCGGCGCCTATTCGGTCGTGTTCGGCGGATTGATGCTGCTGTTCGGCGCGGTCGCCGATCGCTTCGGCCGTCGGCGAGTCATGCTCATCGGACTGGTCCTGCTGGCCATCGCGAGCCTGGCCACCGCGTTCGTCACGACCGCCGAGCAGCTGATCGCGGTGCGGGTGGTCATGGGCGTCGCGGCGGCAATGACGACGCCGGGCTCGATGGCGCTGGCCTTCCGGTTGTTCGATACGGAGAGCTTGCGGGTCCGGTCCATCACCCTGATCTCTACCGTGGGCCTGGTCGGGCTCGCAATCGGCCCGATGGTCGGCGGCCTCGTTCTCGCGATCGCTCCGTGGCAGGTCCTGTTGTTGGTCAACGTCCCGATCGCCGCGCTGGCATTCATCGGCATCCGCGGTGGCATCGCCGCGGACGAGAAGTCCGAACTCCACCGGGACCCGGTGGATGTGCTGGGAGCAGTGCTGGCGACGGCGGCGATCGTGCTGGCACTCATCGCTCCAACCCTGTTCGTCAGCGATGGCGCGGGGTCCTGGGCGCCGTGGACGGCCGCGGGGGCTGCTGTCCTCGCGGGGATCGGGTTTGTCATCCGCGAGCGGTCAACGCGTTTCCCGCTCCTCGACCTGGACCTCATCGCCCGCCCCCTCGTGTCGAGCGGGCTGGCATTCAAAGCCGCCGCCGGACTGGCGACGGCCGGTCTCACCTACCTGGTCACGCTCCAGCTCCAGCTCGATTGGGGATGGCCGCCGGCGCTGGCTGCCATCGGCATGCTGCCCCAAGTCGTCGTTCTGCTTGCCCTCGGGCCATTCGTGAACCCCTTCGTGGAACGTGTCGGTATCAATCGGGCCGCCTGGCTCAGCGCCTCCACCGTCGTGGTCGGGCTCGCCGTCTACGCCGCCTTCAACAGCCTTGGGTACGTCTGGGTCGCAATTTCACTGGCACTGGTTGCCGCCGGACTCCGCGTCGTTGGCGTGGTCGCGGCCATCAACGTCCTGACCGGCCTGCCGAAGAACCGCACGTCGATCGGCGCGGCCCTCACCGACACCACCACCGAAGTCGCCAACGGCGTCGGCATCGCCATCACCGGAACCCTTCTTGCCGCGCTGTTCACCGGAAGCATCGCCTCGTCGAACTGGAGCGCGCAGCAAACAACACAGTTCCAGGACGCAGTCACCCTCGGCGGCCTCGCGCTCACAGTCGTGGCCGGCGCGCTCGTCGTGTTCGGAATCGTCCGCGCTCGGCGCCCCGCTGGTGGGTGACGGTGGCCTGCGGGTCGCTCTACACACGGAACATTCGCGTCCCACGCACCGCAGAGCCGGCACAGTCGACGAAGCGTGTGTAGAGCCGCGACCCGCACCCGCACGGCACCCGCAACCCGCCGCCGCCGAGCTGCCGGTGCATGTGCAGAATCGACGGGTGTCGCCCGCCGAGTTCGCCCTGCTGCTCGTCGCGGGCATCGTCGGCGGGCTGACCGGCAGCATCGCGGGGCTGGCGTCGCTGGCGACCTACCCGGCCCTGCTCGCGGTCGGTCTGGCACCGGTCAGCGCGAACGTGACGAACACGGTGGCCCTGGTCTTCACCGGGGTCGGGTCCCTGCTCGGCTCACGACCGGAGCTGGTCGGGCAGGCGCCCCGGCTGAAGAAGCTGTCCCCGGTTGCGGCGATCGGCGGCCTGGTGGGTGCCGCGTTGCTGCTGTCCACCCCGGCCGACGGCTTCGAGAAGATCGTGCCCTGGCTGCTCGGCCTTGCCGCGCTGACCATCCTGATCCCGCGCCGACCGCCGCCGCCGGCCGGCACCGAGGCCGTCCCTCCCGGTGTCGGCCCGCAGCTGTTGGAGGGCGCCGGCGCTGTTCCTGATCGCCATCTACGGCGGCTACTTCGGCGCCGCGGCCGGGGTGCTGCTGCTGGCCATGCTGCTGCGCACCACGCACGCGTCGCTGGCCAAGGCGAACGCCACCAAGAACGCGCTGCTGTTCGTCGCCAACTCGGTCGCCGCGATCGCGTTCGCCTTCCTCGCGCCGGTCGACTGGACCGCCGTCGTGCCGCTGGGCATCGGGTGCCTGATCGGGTCCAGGCTCGGGCCGATCGTGGTGCGGCGCGCCCCGGTCGTCCTGCTGCGAGTGGTGATCGGGGTCGCTGGGCTGGCCTTGGCGATCCGGTTGGGTGTACAGGCCTACTGACTGATCCGCCCGGCCGAAGTTCGCGGCCGGTGGGGGCCCGGTGGAATACTCGACGGCGGCGGTGCTGATCCGCCGTACCCGACTCACCCGATCCACAGGCAGGTGGCACTGATGACCGGTCCGCTCAGCAAGTGGTTCAAGATCCCGATCGCTGACCGAACGGCTGCGCGCCCAGGGTGTCCGCGAGGACGTGGTGCAGGCCGCGCAGCGGACGGCGTTCGCCCGGCAGTCCGACCGCGGCCTGCCCGCGATGGCCGACGTTGCTGAACGAGTCCGAGGGCGTCATCGGGCTGGTCGAGGGCCGGCATGCCCGGGCGACCGGATTGCTGGTGCTCACCTCGCGGCGACTGCTGTTCGCGCCCAACGCCGTCGACCGGACGACGCCGACCACCGTCGGACCTGCCCGACGTGGTCGCGGTCAGCTGGCGCGTGCACCGGGGCCTTGGGGTGCTGGAGCTGACCGACCGGGTCGGGCAGCCTCGTCATCGACCAGATCCTGGGCAATCAGGCCGAGACGCTCGGACTCAGCGTGCGGCAGGCGATGGCGCCGCCACCGGATGGACCGGCCGCGCACCGTCGATCCGCTGGAGGAGCTCGCCCAGCTGCGTGCGCTGCATCGTGCCGGTGCGATCAGTGACGCGGAGTTCCAGATCCGCAAGCACCAGCTGTTCGGCCAGATCTAGCTGGCATTTCCCGCGGAGCCGTCCGCGACCTCGTACGACCACAGCTCGCTGCTCACGCCGACCGGCGGCGGGGCCTGTCCACCCGCCCGCTCGGCCGCCGACCGGTGCCCGTGGCCGAAGGCCGGCGACGAGACCCACGCCTTGAAGGACGTCGTCGTCCCGCCAGCGGGTGACGACCAGCCAGGTGGTGCGCTCGTCGGTGGGTCGCAGCAGCTCGAAGCCCTCGAAGCCGTCCTGGTTGTCGATGGCGCCGGCCCTGGCGGCGAATCGCTTGGCGAGCTCGTCGCCGCTGTCGGGGGAGACGGTGATGGCGTTGATCTTGATGACGGTCATGCTGCCCATCGTGCCAAGTGCGCGGCCGGCCTGGTTGTTGGGGCTCGCTGATTCATACCCCGCGGGTCTGCGGCGCACGACCCGCGCTCCCTGGATCGGCCCGTGCATAACCCTCAGTGGGATGTATCAGGCCTCAGGGTTGATGATCTGACCTATGGCGCGTACACCCGCGCGCCGCAATTCCGGCGCATTCCCCGATCCACTTGAATATCCGAAAGATAGACCGAAATTCCAGGAGATCCACTCATGGCAACGTCTCTTCGTGATCCGAGCGTCACCGACGCATTGCTGCAGGCCCGCACTACCCGCAGCAAAACCGTGAACGGCGTCACCATTACCACACCGTTCGCGTCGCCGGCGGACTGGCGTGATCAATGGATTTATTTCCTGATGATCGATCGTTTCAACAATCCGGGTGGCGCACCGAAACATGTGCCGTTCGACGCGAAGTTCGGCGGCTTCCAAGGCGGCAGCCTGCAAGGCATCCGCCAGCAACTGCCGTATCTCAAATCCCTCGGAGCGGGCGCCATCTGGATCACTCCGGTATTCCAGAACCCGCAATCACAAGACTCCACCTATCACGGCTACGGCTTCCAGAACCTGCTGAAGATCGACCCGCGGTTCGGTACCGAACAAGACCTGCAGGATCTCGTCGACGAGGCCCACGCCAGCGGAATCTATGTGATTCTCGACATCGTCATTAATCACACCGGTGATGTGTTCGAATACGAAGGCATCGGATCGCAGGCACCCTTCCGGGACACGCCCTACCCGATCCGCTGGCGCCGAGCGGACGGCACGGCCAAGGAACAATGGGCGATCGCTCCGCAGGACCTGCAGGGCGATCCGGAACTGACCGAGGACGCCGCGATTTTTCCCGACGAGCTCCGCGACAACCGACTCTTTCGACGGCAAGGGGCAGCCTTCGGCGTTGTCGGCGACTTCCTTTCGCTGAAGGAGATCGCCACCGACTTCGGTCAGCTGACCGCGGATCGGGGCTTCGAGTTCACCGCCCGCAACGCGCTCATCACGGCGTACCAGTACGTCATTGCGAAGTTCGACATCGACGGCTTTCGCATCGATACGCTCAAACACGTCGAACGCGAGTTCGCCCTGACCTTCGGCAACGCCATTCGAGAGTTCGCCCTCAGCATTGGCAAGAAGAACTTCTTCACCTTCGGGGAGATCCTGGACAACGAGGAGAAGATCGCCCAGTACACCGGGCGTTTCGCCAGTGACCCGGACGATCTCGTCGGTGTCGACGCGGCGCTCGACTTCCCGTTGTTCTTCACCCTGCCGGGGGTGCTCAAGGGATTCGCGCCCCCTTCGGCGCTCGCCGAACTGTTCCAGCATCGCAAGGACGTGCAGAGCGGAGCCACCGGCCAAGGCGTGCTGATCAGTACCCACGGCGAGGCCGGCCGATTCTTCGCAACATTCCTGGACAATCACGACCAGACCGCCCGCTTCCGATTCTCCGAGCCCGGGAACCCCAGCCGATTCGACGCCCAGGTTTCGATGGCGGTCGCCTGCCTGTATTCGCTGCTGGGTATCCCCGTCCTCTACTACGGAACCGAACAGGGGTTGGACGGTGCCGGCGACAGCGACCAGAATGTCCGCGAGGCCTTGTTCGGCAAGCCGAATCCGTTTGACCAGAACAACGCGTTCTTCGTCGAGATTGCGCGGATCGCCGCGGTTCGCGCCGCGCAGCCGGCGCTGCGGTACGGCCGGCAGTACTTCCGGCCGATCTCCGGTAACGGTGTCGACTTCGGCATCTCCACCCTCGCGCCCGGAATCGTCTCGTTCTCGCGCATCCTGGGCGACGTCGAGATCCTGGTGTTGGCCAACACGTCCAGCAGTAATAGTTTCCAGGGTTTCAGCCTGGTGGATTTCGCCCTCAATCCGGATGGATTCCAGTTCGCCGGCCTGTACAGCAACATGCCGGGCGCCGCGGAACCCGGGCCCTGCGTGACCCGGGCACAGGGTGCGGTCACGATCCACAATCTTGACGGCAGCACCAGCGCGGGGCCGATCCGCGCGGTGCCGGTCAGTGTGCAGCCGATGGAGGTCAAGATCCTCGGGCGGCTGCGGTAACTGCACTCAGGAGATCACCAGGCCGGTCCGCACGGCACCGCGCACCGCGCCGACCAGCTGCGCCTCCTGCGCAAGGGCGGCTCGTTCGGCGCTGCCCAACCTCCGCCAGGCGGTCACCGTCAGCGTGAGGGTGCTGCCGGCGAGCCGGGTCCGCCAGATGCCGGCGATCCCGCCGCCGGCGAGCACCGCGCCGGGTAACCCCAGGGTCGGCCACAGCGCCCGCTGCTGGTCGCGCTCGCCGGCAAGTACCCCTCGATCCCGCGGTTGCAACAGCGGATCGGAGGGTGGGATCAGCCGGGTGACCTCGGCCGCGGCACCCAGGTCGGCGCCCAGCAACTCGTCGAGCACGGATGCTGGCGCGTGGTTGCGCGTGCCGTCGACGGTGACCGGGACCAGATCATCGGGCAGCTCCCGCTTGACGTTGGGGGCGGACGTCCCGAGGTGGGTGGCCACGTCCGACGGTGAACCGACGCCGTAGACGCGGTAGTAGGCGGCCACCAGCTCGCCCAGTCCGTGCTGCCGCTCCGGCCGGGGGAAGGGCGCCGCGAGCGGGGCGAGCACGATCGGTTTGGTGTCCGGCAGCGCGCCGATCGCGGCCGGCAGGGCGGCCACCCGAAACAGCATTTCGCGGACGTGGACACTGCCGCAGCCGCGGCAGAATCCGGAGTATCCGGCGGGGATGGCCGCGGTGACGGCGGCGCTGGCCGCACCCTTGACCATCGGCGCAGTGATCACTGCCCGCATCGCATCGGAGACCGCTGCATAGGCCTCGAGCGGGTCCGCACCGTCGGTCTGCAGGCGTGCGGCGTCGCCGGACAGCCGGGCGGCGGCGTCCGCGTCGTCGGCCGGCCACAGCGCGGCCGCGAACCGCGGCAGATCTTCCCGCCGGTGCAGGTGCGGTGACCCGCGCAACGACCAGGCCAGCACACTCGCGCCGGATCCTGCCGGATCGTCAATGGCCGGTAAAGCGCCGGGGTCGGCGAGCCGCGCGGCGAAGGCCAGCCGCGCCGATCCGTCCCGATCCTGCACGCCCAGGTCCCACACCGGCAGGGCCGCAGGCGCCTCAACTGTGCGGGCAAGTCCCGACGCCAGGATGCGGTGCGCCCTGACCTGGGCGCCGCTCAGGCTCACCGCCGGCTGGCACGGCTCAGCCAGCTCCACCGGTCGATTCGACGGTGCTGTCCGGCGCCGGTGTCGCCTCGGCAGTCGCGGTATCGACCGCCCCGGTATCCGCTGCGCCGCTGTCCACCGCACCGCTGTCCACTGCGCCGTCCGTGGACAGCCCGTCCGACGGCGCCTCCGCGGCCGGCGAGCTCGCCGTTGTGTACGTGCCGGTGCCGTCCAGGGCGCCGTCGGGCACGGTCACCTTGCCGATGGTCGCGGTGGTGACCGGCAGGCCGTCCTGCCGGCTCTGCTGCACCCCCTGTGCCGCGATCCCATTGACCACGCTCATCCCGTCACCCGTCACGGTGCCGAGGATCGTGTACTCGGGCGACAGGGTGGTGGTGCCGTAGACGATGAAGAACTGCGAGCCGTTGGTGTCCGCCCCGGCGTTGGCCAGCGCAACGGTGCCAACCGGGTAGGTGGCGTCCGTGGCGACCTCGGTGGCGAAGCTGTACCCGGGGCCGCCGTTGCCCTTGCCCGTCGGGTCCCCGCACTGCAGGATGTTGAGCTGCTCGCTGGCGGTCAGCCGGTGACAGGTGGTGTTGTCGTAGAAGCCCTGCGAAGCGAGCGACAGGAACGAATTCACCCCGCACGGGGCGATTGCCCGATTCAGGCTGACCGGGACGTCCTGCCCGTTCAGCACGATGGTCGAGTCGACCGTGCCGGAGTTCAACGGCTCCAGGTTCGTGGGCGGGCTGACCTGCTTGGCGGCGGTGCCCGACGTCGGGTACGAGCACGGGGTGGCCGGCGTGGTGGGTTCGGTGGACGCCGAGGCGTCCGTCGACGACGTCGCGTCCGATGCGGTGTTGCTGCTGGAATCGCGGGTCGCGAACAGCCAGACGCCGCCGGAAATCACCAGCACCGCGGCGACCACGCCGATGATGACCAGGCGTTGCCGGCGGGCTCGGTCTTGCTCCTCGCGTCGCTGAAGTTGCCGCGCAAGCTTGCGCTTTGCCGCATCGCGTCGCTGCTGGTTGGTGGGCACGCCGGGTCCTCCTGCGAATCAGATCGGGCGCCGCAGGTAACGCGGACCCGCGCCGGAGTCTAGGTGACGGCCCGACCCCGACCGGGTGGAATGGGTGTGAACGCGCTGTGCGACGTCTGCACAGCACCGCCGGATAGGGTGTTCCGGTGCTGATTGCAGGGTTTCCGGCCGGGTCCTTCCAGGCCAATTGCTACGTGCTTGGCCGTCGAACCCGGCGGCCGCTGCGTGGTGGTCGACCCGGGCGAGGACGCGATGCCGCGGCTGGAAACGCTGCTGGCCGAGCACCGATTGCGTCCCGCGGCGGCGATCGTGACGCACGGGCACCTGGACCACACCGCGTCCGCCGCGGAGCTGTGCCGGACCTACGACGTGCCCGTCTACATCCATCCCGCCGACGAGTACATGCTGGACGACCCGCTGGCCGCGTTGTCGCCGGAACTGCGGGGTGCCCTGGCCGGCCTCCCGACGGGGAACCTGCGTCCCGATTCGGTCATCGCCCTGTCGGACCTGGTGCAGCCGGGGCTGGCCGGCCTGCCGTTGACGATCGATCATCTGCCCGGCCATACCGGTGGTTCGGTGGTGATCCGAGTGGCCGGCGACGCCGAGCGGCCCGAGATCCTGATCACCGGCGACACCCTGTTCGCGGGGTCGATCGGCAGAACCGACCTGCCCGGCGGTTCGTTGGCCCAGGAACTGGGCTCGATCCACGATCGGATCCTGTCCAGGCCCGACGACACCGTCGTGCTGCCCGGGCACGGCCCGTCGACCACGGTGGGCGCGGAAAGAAGTAGCAACCCGTTCCTGACTGCCGGAGCATTGGCGCAGGCGCGGCACGCCGAGGGCAGGTCGGGCTTACCTGATGTTCGGGCCTGACGACCTGCCCGTTCGACTCGCTCCGCCCCGGCCGCCCGGGGCATCAGACGGCCCGACCAGCGTGCTCCCGATTGGATTGACCTCGATATGACTGCATCAGCGGTGACCCCGGCGTTCACGGCACTGAAGGCCCCGAAGGGCATTCCCGACTACTACCCGCCGGTCTCCCGCAGCTTCGCGGCGGTCCGGGACACGCTGATCCGCGCCGCCGACCGGGCCGGCTATTCGCCGATCGAGCTGCCGCTGTTCGAGGACACCGCGCTCTTCGCGCGGGGCGTCGGGGAGTCGACCGACGTGGTCGCCAAGGAGATGTACACCTTCGCCGACCGCGGCGGCCGCTCGGTGACGCTGCGGCCCGAAGGGACGGCGGGGGTGATGCGCGCGGTGATCGAACACGGGCTGGACCGCGGTCCGCTGCCGATCAAGCTGGTCTACGCGGGGGCGTTCTTCCGGTACGAACGCCCGCAGGCCGGCCGGTACCGGCAGCTGCAGCAGGTCGGCATCGAGGCCATCGGCAGCGACGATCCGGCGCTGGACGCCGAGGTGATCGCGGTGGCCGACGAGGGCTACCGGGACATCGGCCTGTCCGGGTTCCGGCTGGACCTCACGTCGCTGGGCGATGCGGTGTGCCGGCCGGCGTACCGCGAACGGCTGACGGCGTTCCTGGCCACCCTGGAGCTGGACGAGGCGACGGCCGAACGCGCCGTGCTGAACCCGCTGCGGGTGCTGGACGACAAGCGGCCGGCCATGCAGGCGCTGCTGGCGGACGCCCCGTTGATGGTCGACTACCTGTGTGACGACTGCCGTCAGCACTTCGAGCAGGTGCGGGTGGTGCTGGACGCGCTGGCCGTGCCGTACCAGCTGAACCCGCGGATGGTCCGCGGCCTGGACTACTACACCAGGACGACGTTCGAATTCGTGCACCCCGGGCTCGGTGCCCAGTCGGGGATCGGCGGCGGCGGGCGGTACGACGGGCTGATGGCCGAGCTGGGTGGACAATCGTTGTCCGGCATCGGTTTTGGCCTCGGGGTGGACCGCACGCTGCTCGCCGCGCAGGCCGAGGGGCTGACCGTCGGGAGTCAAAGCCGTTGCGAGGTCTACGGTGTGCCACTGGGCGCGGCGGCATCGCTGCGGCTGGCGGCGATCTCGGGTGAGCTGCGGCGCGCCGGCGTCCGGACCGACATGGCCTACGGCGGGCGGGCGCTGAAGACCGCGATGCGGGCGGCCGACGCCTCCGGCGCCCGGATCGCGCTGGTGCTGGGCGATCGGGAGATCGAGGAGAACTCGGTGATGGTGCGGAACCTGCGCTCCGGCGAGCAGAACCCCTGCGCGCTCGGCGATGTCGTCGAGGTGGTGCGTTCGGTGCTGGCCGCCGGCTGACCCGCGGGCCGATTTGGCGGGAGGTCAACCGGTGCTGGTCGCGTGCTCGTTGCTGGAGACCTCGATGGCGGGGAGCAGGTCCAGATACCTGGCGAAGCCGACGGTCTGCCACGCGGCGCGGTCACCGATCACGTAGAGCCGGTCCCTGGCCCTGGTGACGGCCACGTTCAGCAGGTTGGGAGTACTGGCCGCCCATTGGCGAGCCCCAGGCGTTCCACCGCCGAGAACCAGGATGACCACGTCGTGCTCGCGGCCCTGAAAGGTATGCACCGTTCCGACCCTGACCGAACTCATCGCCCGAACGAGGTCATCGTCGGTGCGCCGGCCCTCGGGCAACAGCGATCGCACGTACGGTGGTAGCTCGGCCAGCAACCTCCGGGTGACCCGCTTGAACGGGCTGATCACGGCCACCGAAGGGGCCGCCGTCCAGTCCAACTGCCGTAAGAGCCGCTGTACCTGCTGCCAGTCCCGGGTCAAGTAATGATCATGTTCGTCCTGCGTTCGTAGGACATCGATCCAGCCGCTGGGAATCGCCGTTGACTCGGTTTTCCTTGACGCTGCGTCCACCGGCGGCTCTTGCCGACCCTGCACCATCTGGTCCAGGTAGGCCATCTTGTTGGCGATCGTGAACATCGGATCCAGACATCGGCCCCGCACCAGCAACGGCAACGAGATCCACCGGCCGCGTTGCGTTCCGCGTCGGCTGACGGCGTCGGCCATGGCCTGCACCGACGCCCGGGTCGGGGCCAGTTCTTGCGGGGCTCGATGGTGGGTCATCAATTGGTCGACCAGTGCCCTTGGCAGGGTCACCACCGGCTCGAGCTGCAGCGGATCACCGACCACGACCGCGCGTTGAAACCGGGCCAGTCCGCCGACTGCCGATGCGGGCATCGCCTGGCCGGCCTCGTCGACGATGAGCCAGCCCAATGACGACACCGGAACGCGGCGCAACATCCGGGCCACCGACGCGAACGTCGTCGACGCCAGGGGGACCAGCAGGAAGAAGCTCTGCCACGCCGCCAGGGTCGCGTGCTGTGCCGCAGTTCGGCTGAATGTCGTTGGACTGCAACGCCATCCACGTCCGCAGGTTTGCCCTCAGCTTCGCGCCACAGCTGCGGGCGAACGTCTCGTGCACGTTGATCGCGGCCGCGAACAGCTCCTCCCGAAGTTGCTGCAGCCGGGGGCTCATCCACGCCGTGGCCAGCTCGACGTCCGCCCGGCCGCTGTGATCACCGCGGCGCCTCCACCATTCCTCGTTGATCGGGTCGACCTCTGCCCCGGCACCGCGGCTGCGGAGTTGGGACCGGATCGCCTCGACCCGCAGGACCGCCCCGTCCGCCGCCCGCCGGGCGTCGGTGAGGCCGGCCTGCGCCGCCTGCTGAGCCTGACGGCGTTCGACCAGCTGTTCTTGCCAGGATGCGTGCTCCTTGTTGAGCCGGGCCAGGTCGGCGTCGAGCGCGGCATATTCACGTTGCCAGTCCTGCGCCGTCTCCGAGTTGCGCCAACGGGCCCACCAACCCGGCCGGCCTTGGTTCGCCTCCTCCTGACGGGACCGGGTCGCCTTCGCGGCGGCCTCGTACCGTGCGGAGGCGTCCCGCGCCTCAGCAACATTCGCGGTCGCGCTGGATAGTCCGCGATCGGCCGCCTCGACCTCGCTCTGCAGCCGCAGGGTGTCCCGCTGTGCGGTTCTGAGGTCGATCCTGGCTCGTCGCATCCACAGCAGCGTTGATATCTCCCGGTCGAGCGCGGCCCCCGCCACACGAAAGCGGCGCTGCGCCGCAGCCCAGTCACCAGGCGCCGGCGGCTCGCGCAATGTCCGCAACAGGCGCGGGATCTCCGAGTCTTCCTTGAGGTATCGACCGACGACCTGCTTGAAGGCGCCGATCCGGTCCCGGCCGCCCGAGGCGGCCGCAACGAATCCCCAGGCCGGCAGTTCCTTGGTGATGTTTTCCACCGCCGCGCTATCGCTCGAGGCGACGAGCATCTCGAAACCACAGAGCCCCTGATCGGGCGCATAGAGCTGCCACTGCGCTCTGTTCATCGATGGCAAGTCCTGCCTGGGGCCAAATGCCGACGACGGCGTCTGGAACGTGGACATGACCGCGGCGCGGCGGGTGACCAGATTGGCGTAAAGGTCGCGCAGCAACGTCGTTGTGCCCGTGCCGGGCGGTCCGTTCACGGCGGACAGCCGGTCCGCCGTTGGATCGAGGATGGCCGTCAGTGCCACCTGCTGCGACAGCCGCAGCCGATGGCCGCTCGGCCACGCCGCCCGGGGTGCCAGGCCAGGATCGAGCAGCGGCTCAAGGGCTTCACGGGACTCGACGTCCTCGAAGGCGGCTGGTCGGCCGCCGGGCCGGCCCGCCATGAAGTCGCGGAGCAGGGCTGATGTCGGTGCGGTGGCCGCCGCCAGCAGATCCCCGCGATAGCAGGCGGGCAGCTGACCCGCGGGGTGGTCGTCGGGCCAGATCCATTGGGTGACATAGCGGGAGCGATCGCCCTGCACCTGGACCCGCGACAGCATGCGCAGTACCGCATGATAGCCAACGACTCCCGACCCTGCGATGTGTTCCCAGGACCGGTGGAGGGTGGCCTCCCGCTGATCAAGCCAGGTCAGGGCGTCCGACACCACCTTCTTCATGGGGACCGACCGGCTGACCTGGTGCTGCACATAGCGGGTGAAGTCGATGAGTGGCGCATAGTTGAAGGAATCCGCGATCAGGCCGCCATCCTGGTCCACCCGGAAGGATCCCCGGCAGGTCAGTGCCTGACCGCCCGAAGTCGCCGCCCGGCCCCCCGGCGAGCGAATTCCGGTTTGCACAAATCGCTCGTCGTCGGCGAACAGGTCATCCAGGAGTCGCTCCAACCTGGCGACCTCCAGACAGCCGAACATCACTCGGGTGTCGAGCACCTGCCGCTGTTTCTCGGGAGATTTCTCCGGCCGCGGTGGCCATTCGACCGGTCCGCCGGTTGCGCTCAGTTCCCCTACCGCGGACCAACCGTCGTCGTTGTCGAGGGGCACTGCGGGCATGTGGAACCGCTCGATGTCCGCCCAGGCCCGTAACGCGGCCACCGAGTCGCCGTCGAGTTGGGCCACGTCTTCATCAGCCGGCGACATGGGGTCGAGTATGGCGGCGCGGGGTCAGCCGGTCTCGTGCAGCGACAGCACGCTGCCGTCCGGGTCGGTGAACCAGGCGACCCTGGTGCCGTCCGGCGCGGTCCAGGCGTCGTCGGCGTCCTGCTCCATACCCGGGTAGCGGGTGAACGTGACGCCGCGATCGCGGAGTTCCGCCACCCTTGCCGTGAGGTCATCGACCGACCACCCGAGAACGGTATACGGCGCTTGGGCTTTCGTGGCGACCAGGGTCAGCCGCAGTTCGGTGCCGGCGTTGTCGAACGCGATGGCATGCGGGTTCTTGGTCAGGATGTCGAGCCCGAGAATGCCGCCGTAGAAACGTTCCGCTCGGTCGAGATCACGGGTGGCGGCGAAGGCGACCAGTCGTCCGGGAGGCGTCATGACGGCGATGGTCCCGCCGTTGCGGTCCGGCCGCAACCGGCCCGCAGGGACGAGCCGACTACGTCGGCACGTGCACGCGCACCGAGAACCTCGCGAAGTCGCGGTCGAAGGTGACGATGTCGGCACCATGCTCGATGGCGATGGCAGCAAGGTGGGCATCCGTCGTCAGATTGCCCGCTGAGCCCGCCTGCTCGAGCAGCCCACGCAGCACGGCGGCGTGTCGGGACGTTGGCGCCACGATGATCGACGGGGGTTGGCGGAGCCACGAATCAACGAGGTCGAACGCGGCCGAAATCGTCAGAGGCGTGGCAAACACCCGCGGGTTGGTGCTCAAGCGAACAAATGCCAGCAGACTGACCCAGGGAAAGCCGATCGACTCGGTTCCGGCCAGGGCCGATGCGAGCCAACGATACGAACGATCGTGCTGGTCGCTGCTGGCATTGGCCGCGTACAGCAGCACGTTGGCGTCCACGATTTTCACCGTCAGCGACCAACACTGAGTTTGCGACGGATCTCCTCGTCTTCGAGTTCTGCCGCCACCCTGAGCGCGTGTTCGAGGGGTACGGCAGGTTCACCCAGATCGTAGGTCTGGAAGGAGTAATCGACACGTCCAGATTCGGGCACCAGGGCCGCGCGCAGGAGGCTGTTGATGGCCTGTTTGAACGACAGGCCTCGCTCCGCCATCAGTTTCTTGACCAGTGCATCAACGTCAGGGTCGAGGGTGATGGTGGTTCGCATCACTGCATCATATCCAGTGATGCAATGGCATCAATCTTCATTCGCCGAGCGGTACCAGCGTGAACAACCTGCCGGCGAGGTCGACTCCCACCACCGCGTGCTGCGCGTCCCGGGTGAAAAAGCCACGCTGGCCTCGCATCCCGCCTTCGGTGAGGATGTACTCGTCCCCGTCGCCGGGCAACAGGCCGATGGCGCCGGGCGGGTAGCCCGGAGGCAGTTCGGTCTCCGCCGCCGCACGGATTTCGGGTTTGATGTCCACCTCGAGGGTCAGCCTCGACCCGTCGCTCCGGATGATCAGCGTGAGGTCGTCGGTCTGGTAGGTCCCGGCGAGATCCCGACCTCGCGCCTCGTCGTAGGGCAGCGGCTCCGGGTCCCGATCGGTCACCCCCAGGTAGCGCTGCAGCGCCCAACGGACAACGGTCTGGTTGAACGGAATGCCGTCCGGGCCCGCGTTGGACAACGAGACGACCGCGAAGTCACGTTCGGGCACCAGGAGCAGTTCGGCGAACTGACCGTTCGCCGACCCGCCGTGCCCGACGGTGCGGACGCCGTCCACGTCGCGCAGGAACCAGCACGAGGCCGAGGGCGTCGCCCAGCGTGCTGCCCCGCAGTTCGACCGTCGGCTGCTGCATCCGGTGCAGCAGGTCGGCAGGCAGGACCTGGGCACCGTTCGCGGCCCGGCCGTCGCCGAGAGGACCGTCACCCAGATGAAAGCGGGCCCACCGGAGCTGGTCGGCCACCGAGGACGCGAGCCCGCCGCCGGGGTTGTCGCCGCGCCAGCGCCGCCAGAGCCGGGCGACGGACAATGTGCCGTCGTCGCCGGGGTTGTGCCCCACGGCGAACCGGCGGGTCATCACGTCGTCGCGGGAGTAGAAGCTGTGCGAGAGTCCGAGCGGTTCGAGCACCAGCGAGGCGACGGCCCGCTCGTACGTCAGACCGGTGACCTTCTCGACGATCCGGCCGATCAGGTTGTAGCCCGCCTGGCTGTAGGAGGCGCGGGTGCCGGGCGGCGCGACCAGCTCCAGTTCGGCCAGCTTCGCCACGTAGTTGGCCAGCGCGTCGTCTCCTTCGCCGGTGTCGGCGATATAACCGACACCGAGCCCGGCGGTGTGGTTGAGCAGGTTCAGCACGGTGATTTCCGCCGCGGTTCGCTCGTCCGCGAGACCAAGCTCGGGAACATACCGGCGCACCGGTGCGTCCAGCTCGACGCTGCCCTCCGCGACCAGCCGCATCAGCGCGGTCGCGGTGAAGGTCTTGGTGACCGACCCGAGGACGAACAGCGTGTCCCGGTCGATCGGCAACGGGTTGTCGATGCTCGTCACGCCGTGGCACGCGAAGGTTTCCCCGCCGTCCGCCCACACCGCGACGGCAACTCCGGGAATGCCGAGGTTCGTCGCCGTCGCTGCCACGAATTCGGACAGCTGGTCAGGTGACATGCCGTTCTCCTCGAGTCGCCCGCGCCGCTGCCCGCGGTACTTGCACAGCGTTCAAGTGCAGGCTACGCGGGCTCTTGAACACTGTGCAAGTACTCTTGAACTTCGTGCAAGTGCTCTACCTTGAGCACATGCCGCGCGACACCCTGACCCGCGACCAGATCGTCACGGCGGCCATCGACCTGCTGGACGCCGATGGCCTGGAAGGACTGAGCATGCGAGCGCTGGGGCAGCGGCTCGGCTCGGCGGCCACCGCGATGTACTGGCATGTGGGCAGCAAGGATGATCTCATCGTGCTCGCCGGCGACCAGGTGTGGCACGAGATCCCGCTGCCCGATCTCGGGTCGGTCGATTGGCGGACGGCGGCCGCGGCGATGGCCACCGACCTGTACGCGATGCTGACCCGGCACACCTGGCTGGTGCAGGCCTTCGGCACCTTCGTGGTCTTCGGGCCGGGCACGGCGCGCCATCACGAGCACAGCCTGGCCGTCTACGAGGCGGCCGGATTCACCGGCGAGCGGGCGGACCAGGCGATGTCCACCGTCTTCACCTTCGTGCTCGGCAATGCTCTCGGCGCGGCAGCAACGGCCTCGCTGCGCCGCAAGCTCGGCCGCGATGGTGACAATGCCGAGGAGCTGATTCGCGACCGGATGGCGAAGGCCGGCGAGATCGCGGCCCGGTTCCCGCGGTTGCGCGCCCGGCTCGGCACACCTGCCGCCGACTACGCCGCAACACCCCACGGCAGCTTCGAGTTCGGCCTGCAAGCCATCCTGGACGGCCTGGCGGCCAGACTAGCTACCGCGTCCTAGCCCGCGCCGCCTGCCGCGAGCCGTCTCACCAGCCTCTCCAGCCCAGCCTGATCGCGGCGAGACAGCCCTGCCAGCAGGCCGGAGATTCTGCCGATACACCACCGTCTCCACGTCGGCGGCGAGCCTGCTCCCGGCCGGCGTGATGCTCACCTGAACGCTGCGCTTGTCGTGCGCCGCCGGCTGCCGGCGCACGAATCCCCGTTGCTCCGCCCGGTCCACCAGTCCGGTCATGCTCGATTTGTCGACGCCGAAGAATGTGGCCAGCTCCAGCATCGAGGGGCGCCGGTCGCGAAGCACTCCGAGCAGGCGCAGTTGCGGGACCGAAAGTCCGTTGGCGGTCGCGGCATCGGACAGTACCGACTGCACGGCAAAGGACAGCTGCACCAGCCCGTCCACGAGTTCGGGGCGTGCCGTCGAGGGATCGTCGATCACCTGCATCCTCCCGGTTAATTGGTGACACGAACTACTTTACATGATTGGTGAGGCGAACTACATTGGTTGGTGACACAAACTATCTCACATCGGTCACCGAGGAGCACGCTCATGTATGCCGCAGTCGTCGACGCGTTCGGCCGCCCACCCCGCTACCAGGAATTCGGCGCACCGACCCCATCCGGCCCGCACGAGGTGCTCGTCGAGGTGCTCGGCGCCGGACTGCATCCGCGGGTGCGATCGCAGGCCGATGGCTCCCACTACACGAGCACCGACGAGCTCCCTCTTGTCCCCGGCATCGACGGCGTCGGGCGGTTGCCGGATGGGCAGCTGGTCTATTTCATCCTGCCCGACACCGTCATGGGATCGATGGCCGAGCAGGCCGTGATCGACCGCCGGCGCAGCATCGCGCTGCCCGAGGGAGCCGATCCGCTGCGGGTCGCCGCGGCGATGAATCCCGCCATGTCCTCGTGGGTGGCGCTGCGCCGCCGCATCGAATTCCAAGCCGGGCAGCGGGTGCTGATTCTCGGGGCAACCGGCAGCGCGGGGCAGTTGGCCATCCAGGTCGCCAGGCAGCTCGGTGCCGGCGAGATCGTCGCCGCCGGGCGAAACCAGCTGCTGCTCAGCACCTTGCCGGGCCTCGGCGCGGATGTCGTGGTCGGCCTCGACGGCGAACCGAATGACGTCGTGGCGCGCCTCGGACGGGCCGGGCGGGACGTCGACGTCGTCATCGACTATCTCTGGGGCGCACCCGCGGCAGCGGCTATGACCGCACTGGTCACCGAACGGGCCGACCGGGGAAAGGCGCTGTCCTGGATCCAGATCGGTTCCGTCGCGGGCTCTACCGCCGCGATCCCGTCGGCCGCCCTGCGGGCTGCCAATCTGCGGATCCTGGGCAGCGGCCAAGGGTCGGTCAGCACGGCAGACATCCTCGCCGAACTCCCGCAGCTGGCCAGCAAGATCTCCGACGGCACCCTGTCCGTCGACGCCGTTGGTGTCCCGCTGTCCCGGGTCGAAGCGACCTGGAATGAGGCAACAGCGCCTGGGCAGCGGGTTGTGCTGTGCCCCGGCCGGGCCACACCTACAATCCAGGCGCGCTGACTCCGCAGCACGATCGTCCCGAAAGGCGGGCAGTCGATGGGCCGCACGATCGGCGTCGTCATGCCGGGAGGCACCCGCCCGGCGGACATGGCGGAGTACGCCCGGCTGGCCGAGGACCTCGGGTTCGACACGGTGTGGGTGGTCGAGGACTGTTTCCTCGGCGGCGGGATCGCACAGACGATGGCTGTGCTCGGTGCGACGTCCACCGTCACCGTCGGGATCGGCATCCTGCCCGCCGCCGCGCGCAACCCGGTCTTTGCCGCCATGGAACTGGCCACCGTCAGCGGCCTGTACCCGGGTCGGGTGATCATCGGGATCGGGCACGGCATGCCAGGGTGGATGCAACAGGCGGGTGGCTGGCCCTCCAGCCCGCTGACCATGCTGCGCGAGACACTCCAGGCCATTGGCTCGCTGCTCCGCGGTGAGTCGGTCACCGCCGGGGGTCGTTATGTATCGCTCACCGACGCTCGATTGGCTCATCCGCCGGAGGTGCTCCCGCCGATCGTGGTGGGTGTCCGGGGGCCGCGGTCGCTACACCTGGCCGCCGAACTCGGCGATGGCGTCGTGCTCGCCGAACCGGTCACCCCCGAATACCTCGCGTCGGTCCGTGAACACACCGGACCGAACCTGCCGATTCATGCGTACAACGTGGCGGCCGTCGACGACGACGCAGACCGTGCGCGCCGTCTGGTTCGCGCCGGGTTGAGCTGGATCGGCGAACCGGACTGGGCGCCGCACATCCAGGCGTTGCCGTTCGCCGGGGAGTTCGCGGACCTACGCCGACGGCATTCCCGCCGGGAGGACTTCGCCGCCGCGCTTCCCGACGAGTGGGTCGATCAGCTGGCCGTCACCGGGACGCCGGCGGATGGCCGGCAGCAATTGGCTCGGCTCGACCGCGCCGGATCCAGCCACGCCGTGCTGATCCCGGCGGGCCCGGACGCGTTCAGCGCGCTGACCTCGCTGGCAGGTTTGCTGCCCGACCATCGCGGCTGATGCTCTCACCGCGCACGCGGGTGGTGGTCAACGGCGGCGGCAGCTCACTTGGCGCGACGGCGGCGCCGACGGTCGGGGTCTCGACGGTGTCTCGGGATGACTGGATCGGCTGCGGCTGACCCTTCCGGCTCATCTCGCCGACCCCGAGGTGATACGGAACGCTGACCACGACGACACCCGGGGTGAACAGCAACCGGGCCTTGAACCGCAGCGCACTCTGGTTGTGCAGCAACTGCTGCCACCAGTGGGTGACGACGTACTCCGGGATGAAGACCATGATCACGGTCCTGGGGTTGGCCCTGCGGAGTTCCTTGACGTACTCCAACAACGGCCGGATCGGGTCCCGGAACGGCGCCTCCAGCATCGTCAACGGCACCGGGATCGCTCGGGACTCCCACTCGGTCCGCAGCTTTCGGGTCTCGTCGGAGTCGACCGCGAGGGTGACCGCGGAGATCACGTCGGGCCGCATGCCTCTGGCCAGCGCCAGTGCCTGCATGGCCGGCTTGTGCAGCCTGGACACCAGCACCAGAGCATGCACCCGGCTGGGCAGGGTGCGCAGTTCGTCGTCGTCGGCCGCGACCTCGACGGTGACTCTCGTGTAGTAGCGATTGATCGCCCGCATGGCGATGAACAACGCGATCATCGCGGCCACCGCGATCCAGGCGCCGTGCGCGACCTTGGTCGCGAAGACCACGACCAGGACGACCGCGGTGAACAGGGCGCCGACGCCGTTGATGGCCTGCGCGCGGCGCATCGTCCGTGCCGACTGAGCGCCCGGCCCGGCGGCCACTCCGGGCGAATCCCGGTGCCCGCGGAGCAGCCGCTGCCAGTGCCGGACCATGCCGACCTGGGAGAGCGTGAAACTGGTGAACACCCCGACGATGTAGAGCTGGATGAGCCGATCGATGTTGGCGTCGAAACCGATGATCAGCGCGGCGGCCGCGCCGGCCAGCAGCACGACGCCGTTGGAGAAGACCAGCCGGTCGCCGCGGTTGTGCAGCTGCCGTGGCAGATAGGAGTCGCGGGCGAGAATCGAGGCCAGGCCAGGGAAACCGTTGAACGCGGTGTTCGCGGCGAGGATCAGGATGGCCGCGGTGGCGGCCTGGAAGAGGTAGAACACCGGCGACGAGCCGCCGAACACCGCGGCAGCGATCTGCGAGATCACCGATGGATTCCCGTCCGGCAGGGCCCGCGCGTGCAGCGCGACGGCGAGCACGGTGATGCCGCCGAACAGCACCACCGCGATGGCGCCCATCATGGACAGGGTCAGCGCCGCATTGCGCGCCTTCGGACGTTCGAAGGACGGCACCCCGTTGCTGATCGCCTCCACTCCGGTCAACGCCGTGCATCCGGACGCGAAGGCCCGCACCACCAGCACCAGCAGTGCCAGCCCGGCCAGGCCGGTGGTCTGCGGGATGGGATCGTCGGCGGTCGAAGCCTGCGGCAATCCGGAGGTCAGGGCCTGCACCGCGGCCCAGCCGAACAACAGCAGGGTCAGCCCGACGAACGCGTAGGTGGGCACGGCGAACACCCGCCCGGACTCCCGGGTGCCGCGCAGGTTGGCCACGGTCAGCACGATGATCAGGCCGACCGCCAGGATCACCGCATGCGGCGACAGCGCCGGCAGGGCGGACGTCACGGCGACCACCCCGGACGTGATCGACACCGCCACCGTCATCACGTAGTCGACCAGCAACGCGGCCGCGGCCGTCAGGGATGCCGTTTCGCCGAGGTTCTCCCGGCTCACCACGTAGGCGCCGCCGCCGCTCGGATACGCGTAACAGGTCTGCCGGTAGGACGCCACCACGGTGACCAGCAGCGCAATCACGGCCAGTGCGACCCACGGAGTCGCGTTCAGTGCCGCGAGCCCGCCCACCGCCAGCACCAGCACGATCTGTTCGGTCGCATACGCCACCGATGAGATCGGATCAGAACAAAAGACAGCCAGCGCAACCCTTTTCGGCAGCAACGTCCCATCCATCCGGTCGGTCTGCAACGGCCGGCCGAGGAACATCCGCTTGACGCTGTCGAACATGCCCCCAGTGTCACGCGGCGAATCGGCGCGGGTGGCGCGAATAACGCCGAATCGGCGTCAAGAAAACGTCAAGATTTCGCCGCGCTCACCCGGAGACGCCGCGCGGGGCCCGGTTGCGCGCCGCGCTTGCCAACGATCCGGACATATGTTCGAATGAGCCCATGAGATGGGAGGGGCGGTCGCTGGGTGTCGAGGACCTGTCGGCGTTGCCCGGGATGGGCCGGCTATCGGGCTTCGTGCGGACCGTCCGGACGCCCGAGTTCGCCGGCGTGACGTTTCACGAGGTGCACAGCAAGTCCGCCCTGAACAAGGTGCCGGGTGGCTCGCCGATGCCGTTCGGCTGGACGATCAATCCGTATCGCGGCTGCACCCACGGCTGCGTCTACTGTTTCGCCAGGGGCACCCACTCCTACCTGGAATTCGACACCGGCCACGATTTCGACACCCAGATCGTGGTCAAGGTGAACATCGGAACGGTGCTGCGCAAGGAGGTCTCGGCGCCGAAATGGCGCCGGGAGCATGTGGCGATGGGCACCAACACCGACCCGTATCAACGCGCCGAGGGCCGGTACAAGCTGATGCCGGAGGTGATCTCGGCGCTGGCCGACAGCGGCACCCCGTTCTCGATCCTGACCAAGGGCACCGTGCTGTCCCGTGACCTCGACCTGCTCGCCGCGGCCGGCCGATCGGTCTCGGTCGGGCTCGGTGTCTCGCTGGCCCTGCTGGATCCGGAACTGCAGGCCACCCTGGAGCCGGGCACCCCGACGCCCAAGGCGCGGCTGGACCTGGTCCGCCGGATCCGCGCCGCCGGCCTGCCGTGTGGCGTGTTCATCGCGCCGCTGCTGCCACACCTGACCGACACCACCGAGCAGATCTCCGCGCTGATGTCGGAACTGGCCGACGCCGGCGTCACCGGGGTCAGCGGCATCGGGCTGCACCTGCGGCCGGGTGCCCGGGAATGGTTCTTCGAATGGCTGGGTCAGCACCGGCCCGACCTGGTCGCGACGTACCAGCGACTGTATTCGCGGGGCTCGAACCTGCCGGTGGAGTACCGGCGTGAGCTGTCCGCGAAGGTCAAGGCGATCAGTCGCGAGTTCGGTCTGGGACCGTCTGCGGGGGAGGAACTCTCGGGGCGGGACAACCAGGTGCGCGGCGTGCCGGGCGATCGTGATGCGTCGTTCCCGGCAGGGAGCCTGCCGCTCCGCGTCACGCCGGGGGAATCGACCGACCCGGCAGAACTGCAGCTGTTCTGAGCGGAATTTATTCAGCTTCCTGGTCGGCGGTCGCCGGCGCGGCGGCCTGCGCCTTCGCTCGACGGGCCTCTCCCAACCTGCCGACCACCGGCATGATCACGACCAGGCTGATCCAGGACTGCTCGGCGACCTGTGGGGAGACGAAATACGCCAGTGGAATGGAGCCGAGGAAGACCAGCGGCAGGATTACGGTGTCGATCCAAGACCAGATGCGCTCCTGGCGGGTCATCCTGGTGGCCCGCAGGCCGCGCCGGTCGGCAACGAAGACCACGACGTGCTGCAGGATAAATGTTCCGGAAATGACGATGGCGTACACGGCCACGGGGAGCGGCAGGTCGTCGAGCTTGCCGAGTGCCTCCGTGGCGAACGGGATCAGCACTATTCCGAACATCACCGCGCAGTTGAGGAAGATCACCCGGCCGTCGAGTGCCGTGAAACCGGTGACCTCCTGATGGTTTGCCCGCCAGAACGACACCACCACGACGAAACTGATCGCGAACGCCAGCAGGGACGACCCGTTCGCCTCTTTCAGCGCCTGGAAGCTGGACCAGGCCTCGGGCGAGAAATCGTCGACCGTGGTGATCAGCAACGTCACCGCGAACGCGAAGATCGCGTCGAAGAAGGTGACGGCCCTGCCGAATTCGAGGTCGTCGCGCTGATACTTGCCGCGGGTCGACAAGGCACCCTCCTCGACGATCGACCGTCGGGCGCAAGTGACGCCCGGCGCGGACCGCCATCATGTCAGCGGACGGCCGACGCCCATGCCCGCCCCGGCGAGCGGGGGCGGGCATGGGCGGGGTGGTTGGGCGCTACCGCGTGAAGGGGCGACGCTCCCGTACTGGCCGATCGTCGGAGCGTCCCGGGCCGGACCGGCGCGGGCCGTGCGAACCGGCCGGCCGCGGCATGCCCGGCCGACGGCCGTCGTACTCGCCGGAATCCAGCTCGATCCGCAGCGACTGACCGCTGACCTTGGCGGCGGAGATCCGGCCGAAGGCCGCGGGGGACAGTTGGCCGGCGATCTCGACGGTGGAGAAGGTGTCGTAGATGTCGATCCGGCCCAGATCCTTGCCGTTCAGGCCACCCTCGGCGGTGATGGCGCCGACGATGCCGCCGGGCCGGACGCCGTGCGTGTGGCCGACCGCGACGCGGTACCGCTGCCCGACCGGGTCGCGACGACGGCCGCCGCGCTCGGCGGAGCCACGTTCACTGTCGAAACGTCCCCCGGAGCGCTCTTCGCGCTCGTGGAGCGAAGGAAGCGGTCCGGACGTGTTCGACCTTGGTGC
This sequence comes from uncultured Actinomycetota bacterium, assembly GCA_963695045.1. Taxonomy (GTDB): domain Bacteria; phylum Actinomycetota; class Actinomycetes; order Mycobacteriales; family Nakamurellaceae; genus Nakamurella. The sequence continues at coordinate 166,145 of CAVOFW010000004.1, read as the reverse complement.
CATCGTCGCCGGCCGCCAGGGCCAGCAGGGTCGCGGCCAGCTCGCCGGCGGTCAGGTCCTGCTCGGCCAGGAAGGTGGCGACGGCCTGCCGGTAGTGCGCCAGCGATCCGCCGCCCAGCCGCTCGACGGCCTTCTCCAGCACCCGGGTGGCCTTGTGCGCGGCGACGTCCGCAGCGGTCGGCGGGGTGATCTGCTCCAGCGTGTTGCGGGTGGCCCGCTCGATCGCCCGCAGCCGGCCGATCTCCCTCGGGGTGAAGAAGGTCAGCGCGTTGCCGGCCCGGCCTGCGCGGCCGGTGCGGCCGATGCGGTGCACGTAGGCCTCCGGCTCGCCGGGCGCGTCGAAGTTGACGACCAGATCGACCCGCTCGACGTCCAGCCCACGGGCGGCGACGTCGGTGGCGACCAGCACGTCCAGACGGCCGTCACGCAGCCGCTCGATGATCCGTTCGCGTTCCTTCTGCGGGACGTCGCCGTTCATCGCGGCGGCGGAGATCCCGCGCGCGATCAGGTCGGCGCCGACCTGGTCGCAGGCGTCCTTGGTGCGGACGAAGACGATGGTGGCGTCGCCCTCGGCGACCTGCAGGATCCGGGTCAGCGCGTCGACCTTGTCCCGGAACGGGACGATCGCATACGTCTGCCGGACGGCGTCGACGGTGGACGACTGCCGGGACACCGCGATGTCGATCGGGTCGTTGAGGTGCTTGCGGGCGATCGAGCGGATCGCCGGCGGCATGGTGGCGGAGAACAGCGCCGTCTGCCGCTCGCCGGGGGCGTCGGTGAGGATGCGGTCGACGTCCTCGGCGAAGCCCATCCGGAGCATCTCGTCGGCCTCGTCCAGCACCAGGAACTTCAGCCCGGTCAGGTCGAGGGTGTGGCGTTCGAGGTGGTCGATGATCCGGCCCGGGGTGCCGACGACGACCTGGGCGCCGGCCTTGAGTGCCGCGCGCTGCGGCAGGAAGCTGGAGCCGCCGTAGATCGGCACGACGCTGATCGAGGGCATGTGCTGGGCGAACGAGGCGATCGCCTCGGCGACCTGCACGGCGAGTTCGCGGGTCGGGGTGAGGACGAGGGCCTGCACGCCGCGCTGGCCGGTGATGGAGGCGAGCAGCGGCATGCCGAAGGCAGCCGTCTTGCCGGTGCCGGTCTGCGCGACACCGGTGATGTCGCGGCCGGCCAGCAGCGCCGGGATGGCGGCTGCCTGGATCGCGGTGGGGATCTCGAAGCCGAGGTCGGCTCCGGCGCGCAGCAGCGCGGCCGGCAGATCGAGATCGGCGAACCGGGGGGTGGTGTCGATCTCAGGGGTGTCGGATTCGTCGGCGACGTCGAAAGCGTCGAGTGCGGCGGAGGTATCCGGGTTGATCGATTCAGACACAGGGTTGGGCAGGGCGGAGACAGCAGCGGAAGACATCAGTACCAATCATTCGGTGGTCAGGAGCGTCGGGAACCGGCCCGGTTGGCGGGTTCCTGTCGCAGTCCCGAATGATGAAAAATCCGTCGTCGAGAGCGGCGCGACACACTCCAAGAACAACTCATGGTAACCGACGGAGGTGATCTTGCGGAAGTGAGGTCGCCCACCCTGTGCTGCAGGCGCAAGATCGACCCAAGAACAATCGTCTCGGCTGTCGAATTGCCGCCGCGGTGCTCCGTCTTGATCACTGACGGCGTGGCACCCGCGCCTGTCCACCAGATCACGAGGAGCCCTGCATGCCCAAGTACGTCATGTTGATCGTCGAGCGGGAATCCGCCTACGCCGAGGCCGGCGAGGCCGGGTTCGCCGAGTCGATGGCCCAGCACAACGCCTTCGCCGCGGAGGTCGCGGCGGCCGGCGGCAGCATCCTGGGCGGTGAGGCGTTGCAGCCCACCGCGACCGCCAGCTACCTGCGCGGCACCCGCACCGCGGACGTGCACACCGTGGACAACCCGATGCCCGAGGTCAAGGAGGTGATCGGCGGCTTCTACCTGGTCGAGGCCGCCGACGACGCCGCCGCGCTGGAACTCGCGAAGCTGTGCCCGGCCCCGTACGGCCACATCGAGATCCGACCGGTCTGGGAGTTCAACGCCTGATGGTCCCGCCGGGCGTCGCGGAGGTCGCGGCCAGGGCCCAGCGGGAGTTGGCCGGCCGGGTGCTGGCGATCACCCTGCGATCGGTCCGGGACCTGGACATCGCCGAAGAGGCGACCGCGGATGCCTTCCTGCTGGCGCTGCAGACCTGGCCGGAACGAGGGGTTCCGGCGTCGGTCGAGGCCTGGTTGGTGACGGCCGCCCGGCGCCGGGCCATCGACCGGATCCGCTCCGCGCAGGCCGCCCGGCGGGCGCTGATCCGCACGGCCGGCGGGCTGCGGTCCGCGGGGGACGCCGCCGACCTCAGCACCGAGGTCGGCGTCATCGGCGACGAGGACCTGCGGCTGGTCGTGCTGTGCTGCGACCCGCGGATCTCCGAACCCGATCAGATCGCGCTGACCCTGCGGCTCGCCTGCGGGGTGCCGACGGCGGCGATCGCCGCGGCCTTCCTGATCCCGGATCCGTCGATGGCGGCCCGGCTGACCCGGGCGAAGAAGAAGCTCGCCGCGGCCGGGCCGGCCCTTGACCTGCCCGACGACGCGACGGTCGACGCCCGGCTGCCGGCCGTCCGCAGAGTGGTCTACCTGGCCTTCACCCTGGGGCACACGGCCGGGGCCGGCGCGGAACTGGTCGACGACGACCTGGCCGACCGCGCGCAATACCTGGCCAGGACGCTGTCGGTGCTGCGGCCGGCGGATCCGGAGTTCCGTGGGCTGCTGGCGCTGATCCTGCTGACCAGCGCAAGGGCCGGCGGCCGGTTCGACGACGAGGGCGCGCAGGTGCTGCTGGCGGACGTCGACCGCGGCCGCTGGGACCGGGCGAAGATCGCCGACGGGTTGGCAGTGCTGTCCGCCGCCGCAGATCAGCTCAAGGCGTGCTGCGGGGCCCATGACGCTGCAGGCGGCGATCGCCGCCGAACACGCCATCGCCCCGTCGTTGGAGCGGACCAACTGGCGACGCGTCGTCGAGCTGTACGGCGCGCTGCTGCGGCTGGAGCCGACGCCGACCATTGCGCTCGGCCGTTGCGTGGCGATGTCGCATCTGCTCGGCCCGGAGCAGGGGCTGGCCGATCTGGACGAGGTGATCGGGCTCGGCGGGCTGGAGCGCTACCCGTACGCGTTCGGCGCCCGCGCGCAGATGCTGGCCAAGCTGGGGCGTCATGCGGATGCGGCTCGCGACTGGGCAAGCGCCGCCGGGTTGGCCAGGACGGCCGCCGAACGCGACTTCTTCGGCCAGCAGGTCGACCTCAGCGAGCGTGCCGTCCAAGATCCGGGCCGTTGAGCCGCTATTCCGTCCGCCAGCGGGTTCCTGGCATCTATGCTCGCGGGAGCGGAGAATGTTACGTACGTGTTAACGAGCACTGGGAGGAATTGGAAAATGATCACCAAGAACGGCGTCGCCGTCCCCGAGGACATGGCGACAGCGCTGAGCTCCGACGCCGAGGGCCTGAAGGCCTTCGAGGCCTTGCGGCCGGACGATCAGCGGGTCTACGTCGACTGGATCACCAAGTCCAACAGCAAGGACGAGCGGGCCGAACGGCTGACCGGGCTGGGCGAGCACGTGCGCGCCTACCAGCGTCGTCCCGCAGAGGAGCACGGCTCGCCGCACCCGCTCGTCGACTACTGAGCGCCCGCTGATAGTCGTGCGTCTCGGCCACCAGCGGTAGGGAACAGCCCGCGTCGCAGTCCGGTTGGACCAAGGGTCTGACGAAAGGACATGCGAAATGACGAGTCAATTGACGACGACGGAAAGCGCCCAGGGGTCGGCAGGGGGCGGCAAGCCGGTCACGTTATCCGTGCTGGATCTCGCTGGGGTGGGTGTCGGCAGCACGGTCGGCGACGCGCTGGCCTCCACCACGGCGTCGGCGGTCCGCGCCGAGGAGCTGGGGTACCACCGGTTCTGGGTGGCCGAGCATCACGGCATGCCGGCCGTCGCGTCGTCGGCGCCTGCCGTGCTGCTGGCGCACCTCGCCGCGAAGACGACCAGCATCCGGCTGGGTTCGGGCGGCGTGATGCTGCCGAACCACGCGCCGATGGTCGTCGCCGAGCAGTTCGGCACCCTGGCCGCGCTGCACCCCGGCCGGATCGACCTGGGCCTGGGCCGCGCGCCGGGCAGCGATCAGCTCACCGCGTATGCGCTGCGCCGCAAGCTGGAGGGCGCCGGCAGCGACTTCGCCGAACAGCTGGCCGAGCTGCAGCACTTCATGAACCACGACTTCCCGGCGGACCATCCGTTCTCCGCGATCCGGACCACCCCGGCAGTCGTCGGTGCCCGTGTACATCCTCGGCTCGTCGGACTACGGCGCCCGGCTGGCCGCCCGGCTCGGCCTGCCGTTCGCGTTCGCGCACCACTTCGCCGGCGCGGGCGGCAACACCGACGCGGCCCTTGACCTGTACCGCTCGCTGTTCCGGCCATCGGCCGTCCTCGACGAGCCGTACGCGATGATCGGCGTGACCGCGCTGGCCGCGGACACCGAGGCAGAGGCCGACTTCCAGGCCGGAGCGGGTGCGCTGTCGATGCTGCTGCTCCGATCGGGCCGGCTGCAGGAGATCCCGACGCCGGAGCAGGCCGCCGCGTATTCCTACAGCGCCGGCCGAGCGGGACCTGTTGCGCGCCATGCGCAGCACCGAGGTGGTCGGCACCGGCGACGGGGTGGCGGCGGGCCTGGAGGAGCTGGTGGATCGGTTCGGGGTGCACGAGATGCTGATCTCCACCAGGGCGCACGGCACGCCGGCGAAGCTGCGGTCGATGGAGCTGATCGCGGGCGCGTTCGCGTTGCCCGGTCGGGTAGCTGCTTAGGGCCCGTCTGGCACGCAATCGCTTGAGGGGCTCCAACCAGGCACGGTCGTACTCTGGGGGAGATATCGCCGCACTAGTCGGACCCCGCCCCTATCCTTTCGACCGTGTGAGGCCGCTTCACACAAAACTGCCGGGGGGTGGTGTTCAGTGGGGTCGAGAACTCGGATGCGATGCCGCCTCGATGGTCGGGGTTGGAATGAGCGGGTCACCTTGGGGGTCGTGCATTGTCGCCAGCGCGCGGCGCGAACCGGGGCCGGCGATGACGCCGGTTGACGGCCCGGACGCCACGAATTGGGGGGCTGCTCCTGCGCCTGGGCCGGCGTGGTCACGGGCCGATCCTCGACCTGAGCAGGGTCCGTCGAGCTCGCCCCCGCCGTTCCCGACTCCCGGTTCGGCACCCCAGTGGGGCACGCCCCCTGCCCCGACCTGGGCTGCGACCCCGCCGCCGGGCTCGTGGGGCCCTGCCCCCAGCGCTGTCGGCGTCGGTTCGCCAGGCCTCGCCGGCAACCAGTTCTTCCCCGGGCCGGTGGGCAACGCGACAGTTGGGTCGCTCCCTGCGGCCGGAACGACCATCGCCCCGCTGACCTGGATGCTGCTGGCCGGGCTGATCGTGCCAATACTGACCCTGCCGTTACTTCTGGTGTCGAACCTGCCGATCAACTTCCTCGGCTGGGCGGTGGCGATCTTCGGCAGTCTCGGTTTCCTGGCCGCGTTCACCGTCGTCGACCTGCGGCGCCGGATGAGCCGCTGGTATGTCGACCGTCCCGGTCTGCTGGCCGTGCTGCGGGTCAGCGTGATCGTGGTCGGAGTGGTTATCGCCTGCTGTCACGCGTATCTGATCGCCGACGCAATCGCCCGCTGGGACGTGTGGGCATGACGACAAAGAACGCAGCGGGCGGACCAGGGCGCCCAGGCTGGCGTGCTGCCCTGTTCGTCCTCCTGTGTGCGGTTGGCCTGCTGCCGTTGGGGGCACCGGCGGCGAGCGCAGCGGCCCCATTGCCGGCGGTCGCCCCTGATATCGGGAACTCGCCCGCGCTGGCCAATCTGTCCGCGTGCCTGGCCGAGAAGAAGCAGGGCGATCTGGTCCTGCTGATGGACACCTCCGGCAGTCTGGGCACCGAGGTCAGCGGCGACCAGGCGACCGACCCCAACGGCGTTCGGGTGGACGCGGCTCAGGTCCTGCTGGACCGGTTGGCCGCCTCCCAGGCACGGAGCGGTGCCAGCATTGACGTGGCACTTGTCGGATTCAGCTCCGACTACACCATGGTGAAGGACTTCACCGCGTTGACCCCGGATCAGCTGCCCAGCCTTTCCGAGTCGGTCGCCCAGTTCCGTGACCTGGACAAAGGCTTCGAAACCGACTTCTGGACGGCCCTGACGTCGTTGAGCGCGACGATGGCGCAGCGGGCCGCCGATCGCAGCGCCTGCCAGTTCTTCATCTGGTTCACCGACGGTGAGTTCACCCTTGGCGCACGGGACGGGGTCAGCGCCGACGACCCACGGACGCCGCCGGCCACCGATTCCAAGCAGATCCCCGGCTACGAGGGGGTCCGGCTGTCCGATGACGCGGCCATCGCGCCCATCCTGGAAGCCGCGAAGGGTGACCTTTGCCGGCAGGGTGGAGTTGCCGACGCTCTGCGATTGGCCGGCATCACCACCATCGCAATCGGGCTCGGCGGCAATCCCGGCGCGACCGGCTCGCCGGATTTCGGTCTGCTCCAGCGCATCTCGGAAAACCAGTCCGGGGACTGCGGTGCGCAGCCGGCCCGCGGCCTGTTCGTCGCCGCCGATTCGCTGTCGTCGCTGTTCCTGGCGTTCGATGCGATCGGAGATCCCACCGGCAGCGTCACCCCACTCGACAGCAAACCGATCTGTCCGCCGCAGGCACCGCCGGACTGCGGCTACACGGTCCAGCTCGACGACGTGCTCAGCACCGTCCACGTCGCAGCGGCGGTGGTCGACAGCAGCGGGGCCTTTGTCCCGTCGAACGACCTGCTGGTCGAGCTGACCGGGCCCGGTGGTCCACCGCCACTGCAGATACCGGGAGGGACCACGACCGTGACCAGCGGCGCGGTCGGTCCGGTTACCGTGCAATACCGCTGGTACCCGCAGGGGCCACTGACCATCGACCTGGCCAGGCCCCCCGGCACCAGCTGGGCCGGCAACTGGACCCTGAAGTTCATCGACACCACAGGTCAGCACTCCGACGCAGTGTCGAACATCCAACTGGTGCTCAGCAGCGACCTGATGACGGTGCCGCAGATCGCGTCCGGTCCGTGGCGGGCGGACGGGGTGAGCCCGCAGGTGGTTGCCCAGGTGGAGCGACTGGACGGCACCCCGGACAACCTGGATACGCCGGAGCTGCGTCAGGCGCTCACGGTGACCGCCGCCCTGATTCCCACGGACTCCACGACCGCCGCGGTGACGCAAACCGTCGATGCGAACTCGGGCTTCACCTTCGCCCTGCCCGCCGACCTGTCGCCCGGTGCCTACCTCGTGCAGACGTCGTTGGTGGTGACCGTGGCGGGGCGGCAACTGGCCCCGGTGACCCGGCAGACCTCGGTCACCGTCGTCCCGCCGCCCGGCTCCCCGTTCCTAGACCCGGCAATACAGCTCCTCGACTTCGGCCTGATCACCGGGACCGCCACCAGTGGCGCCCAGCCGGTCGTGGTGGCCGCGCCGGACGATGCCGATGGGTGTGTCTGGATCACCAACGGCGAACTGCAGCGGCACCCGGAGTCCATCCAGTCCGTCGTCATCGGCACCGCCGCGAACTCGGCCGCCACCTGTCAGCGCATTTCGGCCGGTCAGACGGTCGAAGTGCCGGTCACGCTGACTCCGGGCGCCGAGGGCAACGACGAACTGGACGGCACCGTCACGGTCTTTCTGGCCCCCGCAGACGACGTCACCAGAGTCTCGCAGAGCTCGGTCAACTACACCGCGATGACGATCCGCACCGCGCAGGGTGGGGTCAAGGTCGGAGTTTTCCTAGTGGTGATGCTCCTTGGCCTGTTGATACCGCTGCTGACACTGTGGTTGCTCCGCCGGCTGAGTGCGCGTTTCCCGGCCGAGGTAGCGCTGTCCGCGATCGCGCTGAATGCGCGGATCGGGCCTTCGGGTCTGCTCGATCCGACGGGTTCCGCGCTGGTGCTGCCGGTCGGCGGCTGGCAGGCAGTCGGCGCACCGACCGAAGGTCGACGGGTGCTGCATCCCGCTGGGGTGGCGCTGCGCGCGCGGGCCGGCTGGCGGCTGTCGCAGCCCGGATACGCCGAGGTCGTCGAAGACGCCGTCGGCGCCGGTGGCAGTCCACCGCATTTCGACCCGAAATCCGGTCGGCCGCGGGCGCCACTGAGTGTGCAGGGCAGTTGGATCGTGCTGACGCACCGGGCGGGCGCGGTGTCGGCGGCTGCCGACATTCCAGCGCGGGTGCTGCTCGTCGTGTCCAGCCAGGCCGACGACGGACTGCGTGCCCAGATCCTTGGCGCCGCTGTCCGAGACGCCGCCCGGTTGATGGCCGGGGCCCGCCGGGCGGCGGCCGCTGCGGCGGGCGGCGGGCCCCAGTCGGGTGTCGGGGTTCCGGTGCCAGTCGGCGCACCGGCCGGTGCCGGAAACCCCTTCGCCGAGTCCGCCGTGGAACATGGTTGGCCGAGTGGGCGCCCCGGGGCTCCCGCCGTCACCGAGCGACCGAATCCCTTCGGCTCCCCGCCCGCTGGCGGGCAATTCCAGGGCCCGCACAACACGTACAGCGGCGAGTCCACCGGCGGCACCGACGACCCGTGGGGTCGCTCCCGCTGACGACCCTGCCCGGTCAGCACCGCGAGACCTGCGAGGGTCCATCAGACAGCTTCGAGAAAGGTTCCCGAACCCGTGTACAAGATTTACATTGTCGGACTCGGCGGTTCGGGTGGTAAAACGCTGCAGTTCCTGATGGATCAGCTCGGCAACGAGTTGCGCGAACGTGGTTGGCAACACGACCATCTGCCGAAATGCTGGCAGTTCCTGCACCTGGATGTGCCGCCCCAGCCGGACGGCGTCGGCGAGGGGCTGCCGCCGACGGTCCGGGACCAGGGCGGCACCTACATTCCGATCACGACGCCGAACGACAGGTACCAGCAATTGGACGCCGGTCTTGAGCAGGCGCTGTCCCAGCCGTCCGTCGGCCAGCTGCGGCAACTGGTCGGTTGGCGGCCGGATCCGACGAAGGTGACGACGCCGATCGTTCGCGGTGCCGGCCAATACAGAGCCGTCGGTCGGCTGGCCACCCTGGCCAGGGCCCGGCAGATCTTCGAGGGACTGCGGGCAAGCGCCCAGGAGCTGAATTCGGCCGGGGCGAACCAGGAGTTCACCGAACTGCGCCGGACGCTCGGGCACCGTCCCGGCGACCCACAGGGAACGATGGTTGTTGTTGTTTCATCACTGGCCGGCGGTACCGGAGCGTCGATGACGCTCGATGTGTGCAACCTGCTCCGCGGTGTGCAGCACGAACTGCCCGACTTCCCGGGTGGGGAGGCCATCGCCTACCTCTATACCCCCGACGTCTTCGGCAAGCTCGACGAGGCGGCCCGTTCCGGGGTCAACGCGAACGCATTGGGGACCATTGCCGAGCTGATGTCCGCCCGGGCCGCGGCGCAAAAGGAATGGACCCCGGAGGAGTGGAACGTCTACCGGGTGGGTCAAGCCCCGCTGACCCCCGGTCGCGGACCCCGCGCCGTCTTCCCGGTGGGTGCGACCAACGGGATCAGCGGCGCGCTCTTCGGCGACGGCCGGTCGGTGACGATCTTCCGTGGCTTCGCCAGGGCGCTGACCGCGCTCTTCCTGTCCGAGGCCCAGCAAACCCAGATCAACAGCTACGTCGTCGCCAACTTCGGCAATACCGAGGCGCTGCCGGACAACTCCGGCCTGGCCTGGGCACCGGGCGGAGGTCAGGACCCGCTGGGCTTCGGGGCCGTCGGGTTCGCGTCGATCGGCCTTGGCCGCGATCGGTACGCCGAGTACGTCGCGCAACGATTGGCCCGGCTGGCGGTCACCGGCCTGCTGCGCGGCCATCAGGACGCGTCCGTCGTCCAAGGGCAACGCACCGACATCGAGGCGCGCGACCAGTACGCGGCGGACGGCTACCCCTGGTTTCAGCAGTGGGCGCGGGTGCCGGTGTCGCCACCGGTCAACGGCGCCCCGCTGCAGGCATGGGTCGAGGACATCTGGGCCGGCAATCGGCGGCACGAGATGCTCGACCAGGCCGTCGGCCAACTGCTGTCCGAGGTCGCCCCGCCCGGTACCAAGCAGCGAACCAGCTGGTTCGCCGCGCAGCTCGGCGCGCTGGTGCCGCGGTACTTTCAGCGAGTTGCCCAGGCATCGGAGGACGCCACCCGCGCTGCCGCCCAGATGTGGGTCGGCGACATCCAGGCACGGGTCGAAGCCGCCACCCTTCGGGCGGCCGGCCGTTGGGGCCTGCCGGTCACTCGCAAGATCGTCGAACACTTCGAGCTCGATCTGAAGAGCTGGGCCAGCCTGCTGCGGAACAGTTCGACCGCGACCGGCACCGGCCAGGACGTGGCCTCGGACGTGGTCGCGCCGTTTTACACCACGGATGGGCAGATCGACCCGCAGCACATGCTGATGCTGACGGCCCAGCGCGATCTACAGGACAGGCTGGACCGGCTGGCGTTGTGCAGGTCGGCCGCGGTCGCCGCCGACCTGTTGGAGGGTCTGGCAGCCGATGTGGTAAGGCCCTTGCAGTCCGCCCTGGCCGACACCAGCTCGGGACTGACCGCCGCCGAGGACTCCCGGTCGGTGGATGCCGCGGTGTCGTCGGTGCGCACCCACGTGGTGCAGGCCTGGCCGGACGGTGATCAGGTCCCGACGCGGTTTGCCACCGCCACGAACGAGGTGCTGCTCGAGGACATCGACAGCTACCCGGCTCGATTCCGCGCGCACATCGGCGACTCCTTCTCCACCGCGGTGATGGCATCCGGACTGCGGCCGTCGGCCGACGAGGCACGCGCGCTCGCCGTCGAACAGGTTGTGACCTTCCTGGACATCGATCCAACAGGACGACGGCCGGAGGGCGGCGTCGAACAACTGGCCGCCTACGGCGAGGACGGTCGGACACCGGTGAAGATCGGTCGACGCAGCTCGTGGTGGCCGCGGCTGCTGGCCGGCTCGGCGCCCGCCCAGACCGCCTGGTACGAGCCGCTGTTGTCGGCGGACACCCTGCTCGACGGGGCGCGGGCCTGGGTCGCCCGGCCGGGTCATCCGCTCTACGCGTTCACCCGGCAAGGGCTGCAGTCCTACTTGAGGAACCTCGGCGCGCACGGTCAGCACGAGCGGGAACGGCTGGAGACCGCGTTCGCCGGGCGGTTCCGGGCCGCGCTGCAGCTGGCTGCGCCGCTGGTCGGGGTGCATCCCGGAATGGTCACGGCGGTGCACGGGCAGCCGGTGAAGGTCTCGTACCAGTTCTCCGCAGCACCGATCAAGACGGCGCCGTCGGCGTTGCGTCAGATCACCCATGGCATCGAGGCGGACTCCGCCATCGACACCAGGCCGACCCTCGATGCCCTGGACACCGCACTGGCCTCCGAAGAGGCGAACGTTGACCTGCCGAGGATCGACATCATCGGTACCTACGCGCAGTCCTACTCACCGTTGGTCTTCACCTCATTACAGGGTCCGATCCAACAGCAGTGGGCGCAGGCCATCTCGGTGCAGCAACGGACGGCGTTCTGGCGTTGGCGGCGTGGTCGGCTGCTGCAGGATTTCGTCCCGGTGTCGCCCGCCTGGTTCCAGGCGTTCATCACCGGCTGGCTCGTCGGCAGGTTCACCGGCGAGCTGACGACACCGCTGGGCACCGATCTCGACCAGCGGATCAAGGTCTTCGACGATGGTCGCTGGGTCGCCTTTCCCGATTCCTTGCTGGGCGTGCATCAGGTCAATCGTGACCTCGTCGGCTGGGGGATCCCGGCCGCCGTGGTCGAGTCGCTCGCCTTGGCCATCGCGCAATGCAACGCGGATACTACCCTCGCCGCCTTGCGCCCCTACATCGCGACCCGCAGGCTGGGTGAGGAACTCCCGCTTCCGGGCAACGTGCAGCACGGAGCCATTCATGCCTGGATCGTCGAAGGGAAGTCCCGATCCGGTGCCCGCCCGCAGATCGCCAGGGCGGATGCGAACGTCGAGACGGCCGCCGAGCGGCTGGAGCACGCCAGGGACTGGCTGACCAGGCTGCGGACGTCGGTGGTGAGCAAAATGCTGCCGCACGGCTCCCGGGGTGCCCCCGGAACCGGGCCGTTCTCGGAGATCACCCGGCACAACTTCAACCAGGTGCCCCGCGAGTGGGAGATCGCCGACCAGTTGGTCATCGGGGTCGACCAGATCCTCGCCGAGTTGGAACGGCCGGACTACCGCACCGACGGCGGCGTCGGCATCGAGGTCGGCATCGATGATGTGGACGCCTGACGGGGTGAGTGCATGACGAACGTCTTCGTCCTGGGTCGAATGGGTCACGTCGAATTCGACGCCGTCCGGGCCGTCCTGCGGGACTGGTCGGCGGTCGGGCTGCTGCACCCGTCGGTGTGGGTCGATGTCGAACCGGACGAGCAGCACGGGCCTACCGGCCTGCTGGTGTCCGGTGGCCGTTCGGAAGTGGTGGATCTGGTCTCCTGGATTCCCCGGCACGAGGGCGACATCCGGCTTATCAGCCTGCAGGTGCTCAGCGAACCGGCCTGCGCGGTGGACCTTGGCATGATCCATGCAGTGATCGACCGGCTCCGCCTGCCGTCCGGTACGCCGCTGATCAACCTGCTGGCCCCCGGCGACGGGTTGACCGGACTGCCCACCTGGGCTGTCTTCGACTCCCAGCTGAATGTGTTGATCCAGCCGGTTGACGCCACTGACCCGCGGGCCGCGTCCGAGCCCCTGACCGGGTCGTCGCCGACCTTCGCCATGCACGTTGCGGCCGCCGTAGCCACCGCCGCTGGGCTGTGGTCCGGCATGGAAGCCGCGCCGCTCGACGGTGAACGACCCTGGTCGGGTGCTCGGATGGCCGCATCCCGGGGGTATGTCCGTCAGCTGGATGCCACCGCGTTGCTGGACCAGCTGGCAGGTTCGGTGTTCGGCGGTGACGGCCGGTTGCCGGTGTCCAGATCGGCGGTCGGCGAAGCGCTGGGCATCGTGCCGGCCGACGCCCAGTTGCAGGCGGCCGAGGCGGCCGCGCAGAGCGTGCTGGACAAGCACTGGGCCCAGACCCGGTTCCAGGCGCCGCAGCCCTTTGTCGCACCGGCGGCGACGAAGCTCGGATTCCTCGAATCATTCGGGATGTTCTTCTCCTTCGTCGGAAAAGCACTGATGGGATCCCCTGCTGCCTGGGTGCAGGAAGTGCTCAGGCGCGCGCAGGCCCGGATCGGCGAGTCCAGCACGCGGTTTCTGTTCGGGGAAGACTCGCGGTACCAAGTCGTCCTCGGCGGGCTGGCCACGGGGGGACCGGGTTCGGATCACGCCGACCAGCTCGATCAGGCGGCGCGGCGAATGCTGGGCCGGCTCGCGCCCGGCAGCGAGATCCCGCCGGTCGGAGCTCCCGCGCTCTGGAGCGACGCCGTGCGCACCGCCGCGGTGCTGGTCGACGGCGGCCATCCCACCGACGGCATCCTCACCCCGACGCAGGGATCATCCCGGCTCGTCATCGACGATCCGCGGCGGGTCGCGACGGTGCCCGGCACGGTGGCATTTCCCCCGGTCCGGGTGAGGGGCTCGATGGAACCGATCGGTCCGATCGACATTGACGATCCCTATTCGGCAATGCAGGTCTACGGGCAGGTGGACGCCGAGCTGATGGATCTGACCGGCCGTCCCGCCGGTGCGGGTTCGGACGGTGGCCGTGCGTTCATGCTGCAACGCGTTCGACAGGACCTGGCCAGCTGGATCGCCGAGCGCCGGAGCTTTACCTGGACCCTTGGGGTGGGCCTGGCAGCCGAACTGGACAAGGCGCGTACCGCGCAAGCCGAAATGCTGCGTCCGATGGGTGAGCTCTCCGATGACGATCTGCGAGCACCGGTTGCGCAGCAGCAGCGAGTTCGGCGGAGCGTCCTGCTGTGGCTGGCCGGAATTCTGCTGGCGCTGATCGTGCTCATGCTGCTGGCCGGGTTCGCGGTGATTTCCTGGAAGCTGGCCCTGGTGCTGGTGGTGCTGGTGGTCCTGTTCGGCGTTGTCGCGGCCGTGCGCAGTTTTGCGGGCGGTCAGCGCGCCCTTTTCCATGCCATTCATCAGCTCGACATTGCGGCGGCGCGGCGAAAATGGCTGGCGGAGAACGGCGTTCGGGTGAGCACGGAGGTCATCCGGCTGGCCGGAATGTACCGGCAGGGGCGCTGCTGGTCCGCGGTGATCGCCGAGAACGTGCACGATCCGTTCGGCGGAGCGGGCGCGGCGCCACCCGGTGACGGTCTGCCAACATCGCTATCCGGCGAGTTGCCGCTCTCGGTCACACTGGCCAGTGCGCACTTCTCGCCGACCGACCACGAAGCCACCGTGTACCAGGCAAGGGCGGCGATACTTCGGCAGGGTTGGCTTGTCGAGCAGATCCATCGACGACGCGGCCACGTGCTGGCCGACCTGAAACGGCGCACCGGGCGGGACCTGGAGAGCAGGATCGACTCCGACGTTGAACTGCGTCCCGACGGACCCCTGAACTCCTACCTCCAGGGTCTGCGGGACCAGCGGTTGCGGCGGGATGCCCGGGAGTCTGCGGTGGCCGAGCTGGTCCGGGTGGTGAACGCCAACGGCCCGGATCGGCTGCTGCCGACCGTGCGGGTCGACGCCGGTGCCATCACCGGCGCCCATCCCTGGGGTGCATTGACCGCGCCGCTGTTCCTGCCGGCAGGGTTGCTGGCCGACGAGGGTTTCAGTCCAACCGGGGTGACCAACGGTGCCAGTCGGATCGGCCGAAGCTTCTGGGCGCTCACGCCCGCGCCGAAAACCATTCCGCCGCAGGTGGTTGCTGTGCCGACCAGGCCGGCGGTCGGGCGGCGGCAGCTTGATCGGATGATGGTCAGGTGGGACCTGTCGCAGCCAGTCCCGGCTGAGGAGTTCGGCTACTTCAGTGACGCGCCGTCGACGCCGATGACGGATGGGCGGTGGGGCATCGATCCCGGGGGCACCATCGATGTCGACGCATGATCCGTTATTGCGGTCAGCCCCGCTCGGGTTCGCGCACGCGCAGCGCAAGGTCCCTGGCCAACACCCCCACGTCGACCGGGCCGGTTCCCACGGCGACAACGCCGCCGTGAGGCGGGTCGGTGACGCTGCTGTGGCTGCCGTGCGGGCCGGAGACGGCACTGCCGCCGTGCGGGCGCGGCGGTGGGTCGCCCAACACCACGGTGAGGACCGAGGCTCCGGTTGGCGCGACCGCTGGGTTGTCGGAGATGACGAAGACGACGCCACCCCGGCCGGCTGCCCGCTCGACCGCCGCCTGCAGCTGCAGGTGACTCCCGGTCTGCAGCCCACGCTGTCCGATCTCCCTGCTCAACGCCTCGCCGGGGGAGGCGTCCAGCGGCAGGTCGATGGGACCGCCCCCGGGGGTGAACCGGAGCGACAGCGACGGACGCGACGACGCTCCGGTGACCGCCAGCACTGCGCTCAGCGTGTCGGCGACCATTCCCGAGGACAGCCAGGGCCGCATCGACGCCGATATGTCGACCACCGCGTCAATGTGTGTTCGCCGGATCGCCGCGCCGGCGGCTCTGATCTTGTCGACGGCCGGCTGCAGGTGCTCCGGGATGGGGATCTGCCGCACGGTCTCGAACGGTGGCACCAGCTGGGCGGTCTCGGCGTCGCCGTGCCGCGCGCCCGAGATAAATCGGCCCGGTCGTCTCCGTCGATGGCTTCCTGCCGAACCGAGTTGATGGCCACGACGTTCCACTGCCCGCCGACGCTGCGCAGTTCCAGCAACGCGCAGTACCCGTCGTCGGCCAACTCGGTCCCGGGATGCACCATGCCGTCGTCGGGATCGCCGGCCAAGGGGAGAATCGCCAGCCCGACGGTGCGGGGCGTCGACGACGCCACCTGGAACGTGATGGTGTCTACCCCGACGGGAACGCCGGCGAGGTTGATTTTCCATTCTTCGCCGCTGGCAAACCGATCCCGCTGCAGCCACGGCAGGTTCCGCTCTGCGCGCCAGACCTGTTCGCCGGCCGCTTCGGTCCACGACGCGGCCGCGGCGTCGCCGATCCGGATGCCCTGCCAGACGATCCGCAGCTGGGCCGAGGGGACCGGCATCGCCTTGAACAGCGTGAGATGGAGCGTCACGGGTCTCCTCTGCGGTCGTTGGCTGGGGGAAAACAGCGGGTCGTGCGAGATCGGCAATTGATGGGTCCAGCTTGCCCGACGGCGGCGGAGCCGTGGTGTTGTCGGGGTCGCGCCGCACACTGGTACCCGGTGCAACACCACTCGCGCCCAGGTGGACGAGCACTCACAGACGGGGCGAACACTGACAGACGGGGCGAACCTACGGTCCGGGCGGTTACGCGGGCGGGAGGCGACGGATGAAGGATCTGGCTGAGCGCATGATCGCGCTGCGGAATCAGCGCGGACTGCAGATCGGCGAGGACGGCATCATCATGCTCGCGGCGAAGGATTCAAGGGGCACCTTCGAATCGCTGGACAGTCGCTTCCGGATGGCTGGGCTGCCGCAGACGCCCGCGGTCCTGCGGGTGCTGGTTGACCTGCGGGCGGAGGCGATGAGACGGGAGTCCGAAGTCGGCAACGGTGCGCTGCCGGGCCGGACCGGGCCAGCCGGATCCGGCCCGACGCAACGCACCCCAAGCCGGCCGACTGATGCCTCGGCCGGGCAAGGGCCGCCCGGGCAGGCTCCGGCCGGGCAGGCTCCGGCCGGGCAGGCTCCGGACGGGCAGGCGCCGCCCGGCCCGACGCCGCCGGCGGCGCCGCCTGGGTCATGGTCGCCCCCCGCCTGGTACCAGGCACCCAATGCCGCAGACGGGTCAACCAGCGCGGCTGTGTCCGACCGAGCACCTGTGTCCGACCCAGCGGCGGCGTCCTCGAAGGCCGAGGTGCCCCAACCGGCCGCGCTGACGAACCATGATCGGTCCTACCTTGACCGGGGCCGAGCGACGATCAACTGGGGTTCGGCACCTCCCGGTTCGGCACCAAACGACCATGACCTGCCGGCCGTACAGCTGTTCTCGCCGGCCGTCGATGCCTTCGGCTCCACCGACGGTCGGCTGGTACTCAGGGCGGCCGGCGATGAGGTACTCGCCAGGTGGCTGCCGCTGCCACCGACCGGGTCACACCCGGTGGTCTACCTGGTGTGCAGTGCAAGGTCCGGGGTACCCAGCACCCCGGACGAGGGCCAGCGGCTGGTCGCGACTACCGCCACCAGCGTGCGAGTACCCAACGTGGGCCAGTACTTCGCCGTCTTCGCCTACCCCGTCGTGCACCTGGCGCAGCTGGCAGCGGCGACCGCGCATCGTCATGCAGTCGGCCGCCGGTTGCCGGAGGTCGACGACCTCGAGGTGACCGGGGAGGTGCACGGCGTGCTGCTGACCTGGAAGCGACCCCGCAAGGTTGACCGGGTGCAGGTGCTGCGGTCGCTACCGGACGAGGAACTCCCGGACGTCCTGGACAAGTCGCTGCTGCTGACGTTCAACGGCGACGGGTTCCGGGACCAGAGCGCCGAACCCGGGGCGGTGTATCAGTACAAGGTCTACACGGAGGCGGCCGGGCTGGGTGCCGCAGCGGGAGACATCGAAACGTCGTCGGGACTCGTCCGGACCGTGCAGGTTCCGGCCGTGCCGGACGCGGTCGGCACCCTGGACGGCCAAGTCGTCCGCCGCCGGTCCGATCCCGGCGTCGAGCTGACCTGGTCCGCCCCGGCCCGCGGCAATGTGCGGATCTATCAACGGCGCGGTGAACCGAGTGTCGAGACATCGGTGGACACCGTGCAGACCGCTGATCAGTTCGCCACCCAGGAATCGCTGCTGGGCGCCCGGATCATGGACCCGCCGGTCGCGCAGGACGAGTTGCAGCGCCTTGCCTGGATCCCGCTCGATCTGCGAGCGGAGACGACAGCGGAACCCAGATGGACGTTCACCGCCGTCAGTGAGTTCGCCGAGCAGTTCGTGATCGGGGCCCAGAAGGTCATCACCTATGTCGGCGACATCGGCGAAGCGGCGATCGACGAGCGGGTCGACTGGCAGTTGCTGCGTGCCTCCTGGCCCGCCGGAGCGTCCTTTCTGGGGGTGTGGCACGTTGCTCCCGACGAGGCGGTCTCCGGGCCGCCGCATCGGCGGGTCACCCGAGACGAGTTCGCCCGATTCGGCGGAATTTCGATGGCGTTGAGTTATCCGCCGCAGGACGTCGTCGTGCAGGCGGCCACCAAATACGGCGAGGAATGGGTGACCGGGAAGGATCGTCGGGTCCACTACCCGGGTCGCTGGGTGGTGCGCTGGGACCTCACGGCATCCGGACGATTCAGCTTCTCGCAGACGCTGCGCGTCTTCGTCGAGCGACCCGACTGGCAAGGTGTCGGCCTGTCGTTGCTGGCCGGCGAGAAGGTCCTACCGCTCACCCCGCACGATCCCGAACTGACCGCCGTGTATCACGTGTCATTGCCCGGCGGCGCGCTCCTCGCGGGCCAGTGGGTGAATGTCGGCTCGGATCTGCGGGTGCCGAAGCACGGTTTTCTGCGGATGTTCGTCGCCGGTGCGCCCGGTGTCTCGCCGATCGTGATCGATCCGACTCCCGGCGACAGGCAGCCGGTAGCGGTTCGGACGCCGGCGGCGCTCCGGTGCCCGCGCTGCCTGACCTCAGACGATTTCGAGACGCAATACTTCCGCTGCCAGGGCTCCTGCCCCGATGAGCCGGACTGGGCGAAAGGGCAACTGATGAGCCCTGGTAGCCCAGGGGCTTACGTCTCCGAAAAGCCCATTTTCGTCGTGAACAGACCGGTGGAACTGGTCCGGAACCGGCCGGTGATGGCTGCTCCGACGGATCATGCGCAATGTCCGCGCGCGCAGTGCCGGGCCATCAGCCGCCGCCAGGTGTGCCCGCATTGCCACTCCGATCTGCCGCCGAACTGGTGGGCGCACGACGTCCAGGGGGTGGTGGTGGTTGGCGCCCGGAGCTCGGGAAAGACCACCTACCTCAGTGTGCTGACCCGGCATCTGGAGAAGAATCTGCTGCCCTCGATGCAGGGCTATCTGCACCCTGTTGATGCCGCATCGAAGGCCAAACTCGACGTCATGCGCCGGGGTGTCGACCTGGGCACGCTCGAGCGGAGCACCGTCGGCACCCGGTCGAATCTCGACGTTCTCGAACCCATGGTCGCTAACATCTCGGTCGAGCCGAGTGGACGCACCCGGAGTCTGGCGATCTTCGACGTGGCCGGCGAGGACATGACCGAGGCGGCCAGGGTGCAGCCGTACAGCCCGGCCCTCGCTGGTGCAGACCTGCTGCTGATCCTGGTCGACCCCCTGCAACTGGACGGGATCAGGGAATGGCTGCAGGGCACCATGCAGCTACCGGCGCAGGGGGTCGGCGTGCCCGCGGCAACCGTGGTGCACAACGTGGTGCAGCAAATTCGCCGGCAGCGGGCAATCCCGTCGGGCCGGTTACCGATGCGGGCGGCCGTGGCGTTCTCCAAGTTCGACGGACTGCAGAAGGCGGCGCAGGTCCCGCACTCGGCATTCGCCAATCTGATCGGACCGGGGAACGCGCTCTGGCGTGATCCGTACGCGATCACCACAGAGGTCTACCTCGAGGGTGACGGACAGCGCGTGCACCACGAGGTCAGGGCCTTGCTGCATCGGGTCGGCGAGTCCGCGCTGATCTCGTCGGTCGAGTCCGCGTTCTCCGAGGTCCGCTATTTCGCGCTGTCCGCACTCGGCCACGGACCCCGGGGTCAGCAACTGTCCGATACCGGCGCCAGTCCGCTACGGGTCGGCGATCCAATCCGGTGGCTGTTGGCCGAGTCCGGCTGGGCCTAGTCGCCTGCGACGAAGTCGCCAGGCGCCATTCGATACGGAGGGCGAGTCTGGCCGCATTTGCCAGACACGCCCTACATCCGCACCAGGTAGGGCTAGAGGAGGGGTGTGGAGCGGTGTTGCGGGGTCAGTTCACCTATACGGCCTGCCAAGCGGAAGGGCCTTACGAAAAGACGCCCGGCTGGAAAGTCAAGCAGGCCATCCCCATCGACCCGGAGCAGATCCTGTCGGCAGCAGCAGTGCAGGCTGCCGTCCGGCCGTTCGGCTCCTTCCAGACCCCACCCGTGCCCGATCTGGCAACCGCGGCGGACATCGCCGGGTTGGCCCGTTGCCTGCGGCTCGATCGTCCACTCGGACCATGGCGTAGCCTCGCGCACCTTGCCGCGGCCGGGCGCGATCAGACCGGCCGGGAGGCTTTCTTCGCCCACGGCCTGCTGATCGAGCTCACCGACCGGACTGCGCCGCTCGATCCGTCTGTGGTCGGCACAGGCGACCTGGGAGTGCCCCGGCCGGCGGACCTCTGGGGCGCCACCGGTTGGCTCACACCGTTCCGGGCGGACGCGATCGAGGCCGCCATCGTTGGTCCACCGCCACAACTGTCGGCGGCGTCACCGCTGGACCCGGAGCGACGCGAGGACTTCGTCGACCTGCATCCGGGGCAGCGGGGGTTTGTCTTCGCGGCCGCGGAGCGGGCGTTGACCGGCGGTGGGCCGTTGGTCGTTGCCGGGATGCCGGTGGAGGCGGCCATGTGGGTCTCGACATTCACTCATTTCCTGCTCCCGACGACGTCCTGGTCGGTGTCCTTCTCCACCTTCGAGCGGGCCGCGGTGCCGGGGGCCCTGCTCGACGGTGCGCTGTCCGTGATCGGTGTGCCGATCGAGGATGTGCCCGGGTGGGTGCGGATCCCCGGCGAGAGATTCTCGTTGCTCGACCCAGCGTTCCCGCCACAACGAGACGGTGCCGGCTACCGGTTGCATGACGGCAGCACGTTGCCGATCGGTGCCTGGGGCGCGCTGGCCGAACTGGTCTGCAGTAGCGGCGGCGAGGACCGGGTGCGCCGGTCCATCGACGAGCTCGGCGAACGTCTTGGATCGGGCACCGATCGGCACCCGCTGTGGGGTCTGGCGGCGGCCGTCTTGCTGTGCCCAGATCTGATCGACCGGTCGCCCCAGCTGGGTCCGCTGGCGTGCCGGGTCGCCACC
This sequence comes from uncultured Actinomycetota bacterium, assembly GCA_963695045.1. GTDB lineage: Bacteria > Actinomycetota > Actinomycetes > Mycobacteriales > Nakamurellaceae > Nakamurella. Next base: position 145,099 of record CAVOFW010000004.1, on the reverse strand, counting down.
GATCACTTTCCGGCGGACGGGCGACTCGACCCGTCGACCAGCGAGCAGATAGTGGATTCGATGCTGCGCGTTTCCCCGGACCCACTGCTGGTCTTCGGCGGCCTGCTGCGGGCGATCGACAGCGGCCCAGGGCCGGACCCGGCGATCGCCGGTCAGGTCATCCGGGGATATCTGACGTCACTGCTGAGCCGATCGACGGAGTTCAGGTCCGCGACCCTCCCGTGGTTGCCGAGCCGGCTCCAGGCGCCACCTGAGGTGGCCGGGCAATTGCTGACGGAGCTGGACGGACTGATCGAATGGGTCGACCAGGAACCCGATCCAGCCGTGCGCGGACGGGTCGTTGTGGTTGTGGCCGTCATCGCCGAGGCGTTCGAGTGGTCAGATGGCCCGGCGTTTCCTGCGCTCATCGCCGCCGTCGACCAACGGGCGAGACGCAGCCTGGTGCCACTTCTGGTGGCCGGCCGCGAGCTCGTGGTTCCGAACGGTTGGCCGCCGATCCCGCAATGGCTCTGGCGCGACGTGCTGGTTGACGAGCTGGCCTCGATGCTGCCCAACCAGGCACCCGGCGCCCTGCTCGCAGGGCCGGGAGTGCTGCGGGCCGTTGCGATGGCCGCGGGCCCGTTACCCGTCGCCATCGTTCCAGGCCAGACCTTGCGGGCGCTTGACCAAATGGATGGCGAGCGTGCGGCCGCGATGCTGGTCGCCGGACCACCGAACGGCACGCGGCGAACCGTCGACGAGGCCGAGGTGCTCGCGGCCGCGGCGGTGCTTCGGACGATCCTGAGTCCGATTCGTCGGCGCGCGGTGCCCGCCGATCAGCTCGCGGGTGTGCTGCGGCACTGGTTCTCGGGGGTCCCGATCCGTGCCGAAGTGTTCGGTGAACTGATCGAGCAGTTCCACGATCGCTCGCCCGATCAGGATCTGAGCGGTTTCGCCAGCGACATCCTGTACGACTGCCCACCCGGTCGCGCCGCCGCCGCGGTGGTCAACCAGGTGCTTCGCGGTCGCCGACCGCCCCGACGATCGGTGCTGGAATGGCATAGCGAGTTGGTCAGGCCGCTGCCCATTTCCGTGCGGTTGCGGGGCTCCCGGAGCTATCTGGCGCAGCCGGAACTGTTGGAAAATGACTTGTTGGAGTCGGTCGCGCTGGGTCAACTGCCGCCGGCGATGCGTGCGGCCGGGCAGGCCCGGCTCGTCCGCTGGGTGTTGCTGCGCGGGGTCCAGGGTTTCGACGTGCAGACCGCCGCGCTGTATGCCCCGACGTGGTTGACGCTGGCCGGCCGGCCACCGCTGAGCGCCACGCTGCGCGGGCTGTACCCCGACGCGGCCAGGGACTTGGTGCAGGCGATCCTGAACTGTGGCGACTCCGCGGGGCAGGACGCGGACGACCTTGCGGCCGAGTGGGTCGTGCGCGCCACCATGGCCTCGGCGCCGATTCCCGGTGACCCGGCCGCCGGTTTCTTTGCCGGTGGACATGCCCGCGGCACCGGCTGGGCCGATGGCGTACGGGCGTTGATGCGGGCTGAGTCCAGGAACCGGGACGATCTGCTGGACTGGGTGCAGCGGGTCCGCGACATCGCGAAGGATCTCGCCCGGCGCGCGATGGCCGCCGCACCGCAGGACCAGCGTCAGGAATTCGTCGAGACCAGCGTTGACACCGCGGAGCGACTGCTCGAGATCGCGGGAATCAAAGGTCGGCTCCGAAGGGCGTCGCCGACGAAACGGCCGTGATGCCCGGGCGCGCGTTCGGCCCATCGGGCGACAGGCGCGCCCCGATGCCGGTGGCGCGGGCACAATCGCCGGATGGAGAAACCGGAGATCGTTTCCGCCGCGGAGTGGCAGCAGCGCCGCGACGACCTGCTGAAGGCCGAGAAGGAAGCCACCCGCGCCCTGGACGCGCTCGCCGCGCAGCGCCGGCGGCTGCCGATGGTCCGGTTCGACAACGCACTACGAGTTCGACACGCCCGGACGGCGCGCGAGACCCTGCTCGACCTGTTCGACGGCCGCGACGCAACTGGTCGTCTACCAGTTCATGGACAACGGCCCGGACGACTACTGCCCGGGCTGCACCAACTTCACCAACAACGTGCCGCAGGCTGCGCCGGCGTTGCTGGCCGAGCGCGGGGTCACCTGGGTGACCGTGTCGAACATGCCGCTGGCCCAGATCGAGGCCTACAAGGCGCGGATGGGCTGGACGCTGCCGTTCGTGTCGTCGCGCGGCACGTCGTTCGCCGACGACTGCGGCGCCGGTGGCGGGTTCATGCTCAGCGTGTTCCTGCGTGACGGCGATGACGTCTACCGGACCTACAACACCACCTCCCGCGGGGTGGATCGGCTGGTCTTCGCTGCAACAGCATCCTCGACCTGACCCCCTACGGCCGGCAGGAGGACTGGGAGGACTCCCCGCCCGGCTGGCCGCAGCACCCCACCTACGGCTGAATCGGGTCCGGCGCTGGCAAGTACCGCTGGGCCGGGCGCCAACCGGGTGCGCCGTAGGATCGTCGGGTCCCCGCCCCGATCTTGACCACTGCCAGAGGAATACCTGTTGCTCCGCGATCGAACCGCCGGCTCCCTGCGCCCCACCGACGACGGCGCCACCGTCACCCTGGCCGGCTGGGTGGCCCGCCGCCGTGATCACGGCGGGGTCATCTTCATCGACCTGCGGGACGCGTCCGGCGTGGTCCAGGTGGTCTTCCACTCTGGTGACGCAGCAGAGGCATCCCACCAGCCCTGCGCAGCGAGTTCTGCATCCTGGTCACCGGAACCGTGGCCATCCGGCCGGAGGGCAACGCCAACCCGGACCTGCCGACCGGCGCGGTCGAGGTCGAGGCCACCCGTCTCGAGGTGCTGTCCGAATCGGCGCCACTGCCGTTCCAGATCGACGACACGATCACCGTCGGCGAGGAGACCAGGCTGAAGTACCGCTACCTGGACCTGCGCCGATCCGGTCCGGCGGCCGCGCTGCGGTTGCGCTCGGCGGTCAGCCGGGCGGCCCGCGCGGTGCTGGACGAGCAGGACTTCGTGGAGATCGAGACCCCGACGCTGACCCGCTCCACCCCCGAGGGTGCCCGGGACTTCCTGGTGCCCGCCCGGCTGCGGCCCGGCACCTGGTACGCGCTGCCGCAGTCGCCGCAGCTGTTCAAGCAGCTGCTGATGGTCGCCGGGATGGAGCGGTACTACCAGATCGCCCGCTGCTACCGGGACGAGGACTTCCGCGCCGACCGGCAGCCGGAGTTCACCCAGCTGGACATCGAGATGTCGTTCGTCGACCAGGACGACGTGATCAAGCTGGGCGAGGACGTCGTCGTCGCGCTGTGGCGGCTGATCGGTCACGAGATCCCCACCCCGATCCCGCGGATGACCTACACCGACGCGATGAACCGCTACGGGTCCGACAAGCCGGACCTGCGGCTGCTGACCGAGCTGACCGAGCTCACCGACTACTTCTCCGGCACCCCGTTCCGGGTGTTCCAGGCGCCCTACGTCGGCGCGGTGGTGCAGCAGGGCGGCGCGAGCACCCCGCGACGCGGGTTCGACGCCTGGCAGGAATGGGCCAAGCAGCGCGGCGCCCGCGGCCTGGCGTACGTCACCATCGCGAGCGGACGGCACCCTCGGCGGCCCGGTCGCCAAGAACATCTCCGATGACGAACGGGCCGGGCCTGGCCAAGGCGGTCGGCGCCGAACCCGGCGACGCGGTGTTCTTCGCCGCCGGCGCCCGGAAACCGTCGCAGGAGTTGCTGGGTGCCGCCCGGCTGGAGATCGGCCGGCGCGGCGGGCTGATCGACGAGAACGCCTGGGCGTTCTGCTGGGTGGTCGACGCTCCCTTGTTCGAACTGGCGGGGGAGACCGACGACGTCGCCGTCGGCGGTGCGGGCAGCACCTGGACCGCGGTGCACCACGCGTTCACCTCGCCCAAGCCCGAATCGCTGGCCACCTTCGACACCGACCCCGGCTCGGCGCTGGCCTACGCCTACGACATCGTCTGCAACGGCAACGAGATCGGCGGCGGGTCCATCCGTATCCACCGCGCCGACATCCAGCAGCGGGTGTTCGCCGTGATGGGGCTGTCCGAGAAGGACGCCCGGGAGAAGTTCGGCTTCCTGCTGGACGCGTTCTCCTTCGGCGCGCCGCCGCACGGCGGCATCGCCTTCGGCTGGGACCGGATCGTCATGCTGCTGTCCGGTACCTCGTCGCTGCGTGAGGTGATCGCGTTCCCGAAGTCCGGCGGCGGTTACGACCCGCTGACCCAGGCCCCGGCGCCGATCACCGCGCAGCAGCGCAAGGAGGCCGGCGTCGACACGGTCCCGGTCAAGCCCCCGCCGCCGCCCGCGGCCGAGACCGGCTGACCCAGGCGAAACCCGAGCGAGGTGCTCGATGTTGCACGTTCGACTACTGGTTCCGGTCGATCTGTCCGAGGCGGTGCTGGCACTCATCGACGCGGCGGTCGGGGTCGCGAATGTCAGCGTGGTCCGCGGCGCCGCCCGCTCGCCGGTCGGCGACCTGGTGGAGTTCGACGCCGCCCGGGAGATCGCCGATGCGTTGTTGGACGAGCTCGCCGCGCTGAAGCTGGACGAGCGCGGCGCCATCACCGTCGAACAGGTCGACCTTGCGGTGTCCCGGTCGTCGCGGGAAGCCATGGAGCGCGCCCCGGGGAACGCCACCGACGCCGTCGTCTGGGAGGAAGTCGAGAGCAGGACCGGTGACGACGCGGCGCTCACCGGCACCTTCCTGACCTTCCTGACCATCGCCACCCTGCTCGCCGGCATCGGGATCGTCACCGATTCCGCGGTGACGGTGGTCGGGGCCATGGTCGTCGGGCCCGAGTTCGGGCCGCTGGCGGCGATCGCCGTCGGCCTCGTGCGACGGCGCGGTGGCCTGGCCAGGCGTGGGGTCATCGCGCTGATCGTCGGGTTCCCGGTGGCCATGATCATCACAGCGGTCGCGACCTGGCTGGCCGTGCAGACCGGCCTGGTATTCGACGAGCTGGTGGAACTGAACACCCAGACCGAGTTCATCTACCAGCCGGGAGTGCTGTCGCTGGTTGTTGCGCTGCTGGCCGGAGCGGCCGGGATGTTGTCGTTGACCAGCCGGAACTCGGCTGCGCTGGTCGGGGTGTTCATCTCGGTCACCACGGTCCCGGCGGCCGGGTATGTGGCCGTCGGTGGGGTGCTCGGCGAGTGGTCGCAGGTGTGGGGCTCGGCTGTGCAATTGGTGATCAATCTGGTCGGTATCGTGCTGGCCGCCGCGGGGATGCTGGCGACCAGACGAATGGTGCAACGCCGGCATCCAGCCCGGCCAACGGCCGATCGGGAGCGTTGGCGTCGTGCGGGCTTCCGCGGATGAGCCGGTCACGATCGGACAACGGATCTGACGGGAGCGGACCCGGGAATCAGCGATCCGAGCGGGCAGGTTCGGCAACTCCCGTTCCAAGCCTGTAACACGCACCTGTTTAGAGTGTGCACGAGCAGCCTTGCCGGTGCGCTCCTTTGGCCTCGAGTCATGTGCGGTTTCCGACCTTGGGAAAGGGATCAGCGTGGGAATCAAGGTGGCGTTGGAGCACCGCACGACGTATCACTTCGACCGTCTTGTGACGATCCATCCGCATGTGGTGCGACTGCGTCCGGCGCCGCATTCCCGGACGAAGATCGAGGCGTACTCGCTGACGGTCGAACCGGCGGACCATTTCATCAACTGGCAGCAGGACCCGTTCGGCAACTTCATGGCCCGGCTGGTGTTCCCGGAGCGGGCGAAAGAACTGTCCATCACGGTCGGCCTGGTCGCCGACCTGACGGTGGTCAACCCGTTCGATTTCTTCATCGAGGAATACGCCGAGCACTACGGATTCGTCTACCCGGCCGACCTGGAGAGCGATCTCGAGCCGTACCTGCGGCCGGTCGACGAACGCGAACCCGGCAGTGGCCCTGGCCCGCTGGTGACCGAACTGGCTGAAGAACTTCACCATCCAACCCGACACCGCCATCGTCGACTTCCTGGTTCAGCTCAACGGCGCGATCCAGCATGACGTCGGGTATTCCGTGCGGATGGAGCCCGGCGTGCAGACCCCGGACTACACGCTGAGCAGCGCGATCGGGTCGTGCCGCGACTCGGCCTGGCTGCTGGTCTCGCTGCTGCGGGAGCTGGGCCTGGCCGCCCGGTTCGTCTCCGGCTACCTGGTGCAGCTGACCTCTGACATCCCCTCGCTGGACGGGCCATCGGGCCCGACCGCCGACTTCACCGACCTGCACGCCTGGGCGGAGGTCTACATCCCGGGCGCCGGCTGGATCGGGATGGACCCGACGTCGGGCCTGTTCGCCGGTGAGGGGCACATCCCGCTGTCGGCGACCCCGCACCCGTCCACGGCGGCGGCGATCACCGGGTCCACCGGCATCGCCCAGACCACGCTGGAGTACTCGAACGTCGTCCGCCGCATCCACGAGGATCCGCGGGTCACGCTGCCCTACACGCCGAACCAGTGGTCGGCGGTGCAGTCGGTGGGGGCGCTGGTCGACAAACGGCTGGAGGCCGGCGACGTCCGGATGACGATGGGCGGCGAGCCGACGTTCGTCTCGATCGACGACGGCACGTCCGCCGAGTGGACCATCGACGCGGACGGGCCGAAGAAACGGGAACGCGCCGGCGTGCTGGCCGAGCGGCTGCGGCGGATCTACGCGACCGGTGGGGTGGTGCACCGCGGCCAGGGCAAGTGGTACCCGGGAGAGCCGTTGCCGCGCTGGCAGATCGCGCTGCACTGGCGGTCCGACGGGGTGCCGCTGTGGTCGGATCCGGCGCTGCTGGCCGACCCGTGGGCAACGGAGTCGGAGGCATCGGCCGACGCAGCGGCCGGGCCTTCCGGAGGCGACGAATCCAGAGCTGGCCGGCCGGTTCGTCACCGCGTCGCCGAATTCTTCGAATTGCCGGCCAGTCAGGTCCGGCCGGCCTACGAGGACGCGCTGGGCAAGCTGGCGCAGCAGGTCCGGATGCCGGCCGGCGAGCCGGTGGCCGACCGACCTGGACGCGGACAGCCCGGACGCGCGGCTGGAACTGCTGCACGAGCTGGACGAGTCGGTCACCGAGCCGAGCGCATTCGTGCTGCCCATCCACCGGTTGGCCGCCCCGGAGCCGGCGCCGGAGGCCGCCACCGACGACCCGGCGCCCAGCAAGCGACCGCCGACGATCGGCTGGGGCAGCGCCGACTGGCGGCTCCGGCGCGGGCGGATCGTGCTGCTGACCGGTGATTCGCCGGCCGGCCTGCGGCTGCCGCTGGACGCGATCTCCTGGGTGCCGCCGGAGCTGGAGCCGGAACCGGATCCGCTGGCCGCCAAGCCGGCGCTGCCGGTGGTGGAGCAGGGCCCGAAGCCGCGGGCCGTCGTCGTGCCCGCCGAGGGCGTGCCGACCACCGCGCTGGTCGCGGAGGTCCGGGACGGTCTGCTGTACGTGTTCCTGCCGCCGGTCGAGGAGCTCGACCCATGGGTCGAGCTGGTGGCGGCGGTCGACTACGCGGCCACCTCGGTCGGGTCGCCGGTGGTGCTGGAGGGCTACGGCCCGCCGAACGACCCGCGGCTGCAGACGTTGTCGGTGACCCCGGATCCGGGCGTCATCGAGGTGAACATCCAGCCGCTGGCCAGCTGGGACGAGCAGGTCGCGGTCACCACCACGCTGTACGAGCAGGCCCGGCAGAGCCGGCTCGGCACCGAGACGTTCGCCGTCGACGGCAGCCATCGCGGCACCGGCGGCGGCAACCACATCACCATCGGCGGCCGCACCCCGGCGGAGTCGCCGCTGCTGCGCCGGCCCGACCTGCTGGTCTCGCTGCTGACCCACTGGCAGCGTCATCCGTCGCTGTCGTATCTGTTCTCCGGCCAGTTCATCGGGCCGACGTCGCAGGCGCCGCGGGCCGACGAGGGACGCTCGGAGACGCTGTACGAGATGGAGATCGCATTCTCCGAGATCGCCCGGCAAACCCGGGAGGACGGCACCGTCGCGCCGTGGGTGGTGGACCGCGCGCTGCGGCATTTGCTCACCGATATCACCGGCAACACCCATCGCGCCGAATTCTGCATCGACAAGCTGTACAGCCCGGATTCGGCTCGGGGCCGGCTGGGGCTGCTCGAGCTGCGCGGCTTCGAGATGCCGCCGCATGCCCAGATGGCTTTGGTGCAAACGCTTCTCGTCCGATCGTTGGTGTCCAGATTCTGGGACGACCCGCTGCAGGCGCCGCTGATCCGGCACGGCGACGATCTGCACGGCCGATACCTGTTGCCGCACTACGTCATTGCCGACATCGCCGAGGTGGCAGCTGATCTGCGCGCGCACGGCATCGATTTCCAGACCAGCTGGCTGGACCCGTTCACCGAATTCCGCTTTCCCCGGTTGGGCAGCACCACCGTCGGGGAAATGGAACTGGAACTGCGCTGGGCGATCGAGCCGTGGCAGGTGCTGGGCGAGGAGGCGACCGCGGGCGGCACGGCCCGGTACGTCGATTCCTCGGTGGAACGCCTGCAGGTCAGCCTGACCGGTGCGGCGGGTTCCGGTCAGGTCTGGGTGACCTGCAACGGTTTCCCGGTGCCGCTGCGCCCGACCCACATTCCGGGATTGCAGGTGGCCGGTGTGCGGTACCGCGCCTGGGCGCCGCCCAGCTCGCTGCACCCGACCATCCCGCCGGATTCGCCGCTGGTGTTCGACGTGGTGGACGCCGGCAGCGGGGTGTCGCTGGGCGGGGCGACCTATTACGTGTCGCATCCCGGTGGCCGCTCCTACGACCACCCGCCGGTGAACGCGATGGAGGCCGAGGCCAGGCGGACCCGCCGGTTCGACGCGGCCGGGCACAGCCCGGGCGACATCGACCTGACCCAGCTGCGGGAGCGGGCCGGGCTGCTGGCCGTCGATTCCATCGCGCCCGGCATGCTGGACCTGCGCCGAGCCCGAGCCATCTGCCGGTGACGCATCGTCCTGTCGAGTGGATTCCGGCGGAGGATTCGGGGCTCGAGTCACTCACCGAGTAGAACTATGACCATGGAGTCTTCGCCCGATCAGTCCCGGCCCATTCGGGTGTTGCGCATGAATAGCCCATGAACGCGCCCGAGGTAGGCGCGCTGCTGGGCCCGTCGACGACCGGGCGCTCCTCGCTGGTCGAGGCCTACCTGGCCCGCAGCGGCATGTTCACTCCGGGCGTCGGCGACCCGCGTCGCTATGACGAGATGACCGGCACCAACGGCAGCCTGCTGCCCGGTTGGTCCGACCTGGTGGCCGAGCTGGACGCCATCGGTGGGTCCGGACTCAGTGGGCTGACCGGCCGGGTGGATCGGCTGCTGGAGGACGACGGCGTCACCTACACCCCGGTCGGCGGGCTCGCCGGGGAACCGGACGCCGCGCCGGCGCCGCCGGAGCGGTGGCGGCTGGACCCGCTGCCGTTGGTCGTGGAGGACGCGGAATGGGCCCGGCTGGAGGCCGGTCTGATCCAGCGGTCGACGCTGCTGGACGCGGTGCTCACCGACCTCTACGGCCGGAACAAGCTGATCGAAAACGGGCTGTTGCCGCCCGAACTGATCTATCAGCACCCCGACTACCTGCGGCCGGCGCACGGGATCACCATCCCGGGCGCGCACCAACTGTTCTTCCACGCCGCGGACGTCTGCCGGGCCGCGACCGGCGAGTTCCTCGCGCTGGGCGATCGCACGCAGGCGCCGTCCGGCGCCGGCTACGCCATGGCGGACCGGCGGGTTGTCTCCCGGGTGTTGCCGGACCTGTTCCGGCGCAGCGCACCGCGGGGCCTGGGAGCCTTCTTCCACACCATGCGGTCCGCGCTGGCGTCGGTGGCGCCGAACGAGGCGGAGGACCCGCGGGTGGTGGTGCTGACCCCCGGCACGCACTCGGAGACCGCGTTCGACCAGGCCATGCTGGCGTCCCTGCTGGGCGTGCCGCTGGTCGAGAGCGCCGACCTGACGATTCGCCGGGGCCGGCTGTGGATGTTGTCGATGGGCCGGTTCGAACCGGTGGATGTCGTGGTCCGGCGGGTCGACGCCTACTGGTCCGACCCGTTGGACCTCAAGCCGGCGTCCCGGCTGGGCGTCGTCGGGCTCGCGGAGGCCTGCCGGCGCGGCACCGTCACGGTGGTGAACACCCTGGGCAGCGGCGTGCTGGAAAGCCCCGGGCTGGCCCCATTCCTGCCCCGGCTGGCCCGCGCCGTGCTGGGAGAGACCCTGAAAATGGCGTCGGTGCCGACGTTCTGGTGCGGTGACGACACCGAACGCTCGCACGTGCTCAGCCACCTCGACCAGATGGTGGTGCGCCCGACCGGTCGCGGCAAGTCGGTGTTCCCGTCCATGATGTCCGCCGCCGACAAGGACCATTGGCGGTTGCGGCTGGAGGCGGAACCCACCAGGTGGGTGGGGCAGCAGGTCGCCCCGTTCTCGGAGGCGCCGATGGCCGCATCCGGCGGGCTGGTGGCCGGGCAGGTCAGCATGCGGTTGTTCACCGTCGCGCACGGCTCCGGCTACGTCGCGATGCCGGGCTCCCTGGGCCGGGTGCAGGACGCGGAACTCACCAGCGCGGGGCGCGGCCGCAGCAGCGTCGCCAAGGACGTCTGGGTGCGGTCCGGTCGCACCGACACCCCGGACCGTCGGGAAGGCCGAGTCTGGCTCTACGAGGGCCCGCTGGTGCAGCCCGATCGGCCTGATTCGACCTCGTCGCCGCGCGTGTTGGAGGACATGTTCTGGCTCGGCCGCTACGCCGAACGCACCGAGGACCTGACCCGGCTGCTGATCGTGGCGCGGGAGCGCGTCGACGACTTCCGGTTCCGGCCAGAGCACCTCGGCGCCGGCTGTGTGCCGGTGCTGTTGGACGCGATCTCCGAGGTTTCCGGGACCCGCGGGTTCTTCCGCGGTGCCGATCCGCTGCCGCGGATCCGGGAGTTGATGCTCGACACCACCGAGGTCGGCACGGTCGCGCAGTCCTTGGATGGGCTGCGGGAATCCGCCCGTTCGGTCCGCGATCAGCTGTCCGGCGATACCTGGATGGTGCTCGGTGCGACCGATCGGGCGGTGGCGGAACTGTCCGACAACCCGGGCGACAGCGGCATGACGTTGGCGTCGACGCAGGCCGCGGTGCTCTCCGGAATGCTCGCGCTGTCCGGCCTGAGCAGCGAGAACATGGTCCGCGACCCCGGCTGGTACTTCATGGACATCGGACGAAGGATGGAGCGGGCCCAACAGGTCACCGCGCTGTTGCGGGCAACGCTCACCAGGTCGAACAGTTCCGCGGTGGATTCACTGGTGGTCGAATCCGTGCTCGCGGCCAGTGAATCCGGGGTCACCTATCGGCGGCGCTACCGTGCCCGCATCCAGGTGGCCACCATGCTCGAATTGTTGATGCTGGACGCCGGCAATCCCCGGTCCCTGGCGTACCAGGTGGCCCAGGCCCGAGCGGATCTGCGGGCACTGCCGGACTCGTCCGGGACCTCCCGGCCGCAACGACGACTGGAGGACGTTGAGGGCACGCTGCGCCGCGCCCGGCCAGAGGACCTCGATCGGGTCGACTCCGGCGGCGGCCGTCCGGAGTTGCTGGCGTTGCTCGACGGCCTGCACGAGTCACTCCGCGGAATCGCCGATGCTATTGCCGCACAACACTTCTGGCACCCGAGCCCGATGCAGTCGCTCGGTGTCGTGACCTACGACGGGGTGATGTAGATGGTTCGCCGCTACCGCATCGAGCACCGCACGGTCTATCGCTACTCGGACGAGGTGTCGGCGTCGTTCGGCCGCGGCTACCTCAAGCCACGGGACCTGCCGGGGCAGCGGTGTCTGCAGCACAACCTGAGCATCGAACCGACGCCGTCGGACGTCTCGCACGGCGTCGACGTGTACGGCAACTACAACACGTATTTCCACGTCACCAACTCGCACACCGAGCTGCGGGTCGTGGGGCTGTCCGATGTCGAGGTCAGCTCGCCCGAACCGGACCCGGCCGTGCTCGGCCAGCCGTGGGAGCGGGCGAGGCCGTCGTCGACCTCCGACGCCAGGGCGGTGGAGTTCACGCTGGCATCTCCGCTGGTTCGGATGCCGGTGCCGATCCGGGAGTACGCGGACGTGTCGTTCTGGCCGGGGCGCCCGATCGTCGACGCGGTCAACGACCTCACCCACCGGATCCATACAGAGTTCAAGTACGAGTCCGGTGCGACGTCGGTGTCCTCCACCGTGACGGATGTGCTCGAGGCGAAAAAGGGTGTCTGCCAGGACTTCGCGCACGTCGCGATCGCGAGTTTGCGGTCCATCGGGCTGGCCTGCCGGTACGTCTCCGGGTACCTGGCCACGTATCCGCCGCCCGGCAAGCCCAGGATGATCGGTGTCGACGCCAGCCATGCCTGGGCGGCCGTGCGGCTCTCGGACAGCAACTGGCTCAGCTTCGACCCGACCAACGACACACTCGCCGACGAGCGGTACACCACGGTGGCGTGGGGTCGGGATTACGACGACGTGCCCCCGCTGCGCGGGGTGATCTACACCGACGCCGACGAGAACAAGATGGACGTGTCGGTGGACGTTGCGCCGTTGTAGGTGGGGTCGGCGTGATGGTGATGGGAATCGGTGGTTTCGCCGGCCGGTAGAGATCCAAAGTCATTCATCACCGGATAAATCGCGCCAACAATCGTGATCGCCGGATTTCGATCCCCTGCTTCTTGGGAGAGTGGCCCGGTCAAGATCCTGGTTCCCTCGGGGTTGGTGGCCGCTCTGTGCTGGGGCGACTGTGCCGAGCGACTGTGCGTTGGGCGACTCGGCGCGGACCGGGCGGTGTCCCGAGCGTTGACCGTGCCGAGCGCGACGACATCGTGGCGTTCGGTCAGCTCGTCGGAGGTCGAGTCCGTCAGAACGGCGGCGGGTCGTCCTGATCGACTGTTTCCCAGGCGGTTTCGGGGTCGTAGTCGATCTCGACGGTTTTGGTGTTCAGGTGGTGGCGGATCAGGATGGTGGCCAGCAGGTCGTCGATGTGGCTGGTCAGGGCGGGTTCGTCGTCGGGGCGGCGGACGAGGGTGCTGGGTGGGGAGGCGATGTCGTCGAGGCGTTCGGCGATGGCGGTGGCGGCGGTGCTGACCCATAATCCGGGTGCGGCGGCCTGCCTGCCTGGTTTCCGGTAATGGTGTCCGGTGGGGCTGGTGAATTCGAGAACATACCGGTTCGGGTCGATCCGGATCCGCCAGTCGGAATGGTGCTTGATCAGGTGATGCCGTCTGCAGAACGGACCGACATTTTCTGGGTCGGTTTTGCCGCCCTGCTCGGGATGATGATGGTTGAACTCTTCCCGGTGGTCCATATCGCAGCGCCACACGGGTTGCCGGCAGGACGGGAACTGGCAGACATTCAGGATCGCGGCGATCTGGTCGCGTAGTTCCTGGGTGGGTCGGTAGGTCAGGGCCCCGGCGGCGGTGACCCTACCGGTGTCCGGGTCGGTGATCGAGTGCGTTGATGGTGGCGGCGGACGCGGCGATGCTGCGGGCCAGGCCGGCGGGGATGGCACCGAACCCGGCGAGTGATCCGGGGAGGTTGTCCAACCCGGCCAGGGTGCCCAGGCCGAGGGTGACGGACAGGTGCGGGCGGCGGCCCTGCCGGGTGAACACCCGGTTCCCGCCGCGCCGCTTGGTGGTGGTCGTTGCGGCAGTGGCGGTCGTGGCGGCGGCATCCGCGTCGGAGCTGGGTGACGGCCTCGGTCCCGCAGCGTCGGTGGCGGTGGCTTCGGTCGGTGGGCTGATCGTCCCGGTCGTCATCAACGGGCCGTCGGTGGTTCGTCGGCGCTGGGCGATCGTCGAGCGTCGTAACGGGCGCCGTCGGTGGCTCGGTGGTGCCGGTCGTCGCGCTGCGGCTGCATCGTCCCGGTCGTCGGTGTCGATCGGGCCGACGTCGCTGGCTCCGTCGTCGGTGGCAGCCGGTGGAACTGCATCGGTGTCGCGGTCGCCGCGCCTTCGCCGGTCGAGTCGCTCCCGCTGGGGTTGGTGCTGGTGCTGGTGCTGCGTCCGGCGGGCGCGGGGGGTGGGGGTGCCGTGGTCGGGGAGTTCCTCCCCGAGGTAATCGGTGAGGTCGACGAACCCGTGGGTGAGGAGGTGATCGGCGATGTCGACGAGGGCGTCGACCCGGCGGGCGCCGATACCTCTGTTGTCGCCGGGGGTGCCGGCGGTGCCGGTGGCCAGCAGGTCGGAGACCTGGAAGATCTTCACCGCGCCGTCGGCGGGCAGGTTCGCCTTCAGCGTGGCCATCCCGTCCGGCAGGGGTTGCATCCGCAGTTCGCGGCGGGCGGCGGCTTCCTGGTGCCGGTTCTCGGCGCCGTCCGGGTCGACGATGATCACCGCCTGCCCGGCGACGTCCCGCAGCTCGCTGGTGGTCAACTCTTCCACCCCGGGGAGCACCAGGTCCTGCAGGTCCTGGGTTTGTTCGGGGTCGAGCGGGGCGCAGTGCTCGGCGATCACCCTGGCCTTCACCCGGTCCAACGATCCCTTCTTCCAACGCGTTCAGGGTGGGCGTGAGGACACCGGTCATGGTGTCGGCTTCCTCGACCCGCAGGCTCGCGGTGCGGCACGGGATCCGCAACGCGGCGGCGACCTCGGTGGCCGCCAGCGACGCCGCGGCCTGCGGGACGAAGTGCGCGACCTGCTCGGGGTCGTCGTCCTTGGTGATGCAGTTCTTCCGGGCCAGCACGGCGGCCAGCCGCATCGGGTCACCGGCGACGAACGGCACCGCCAACGCCGACAGCAACCGCATCTGCGTCGCGGCGAGCAGCGACAGTGCCTTCTCCGACGCCACGACCGCGTCCACCAGTGCGGCGCCGGTCATCGCGGTGGGGTCGGCACCGGTCAACGCCAGCAACGATTCGGGGGTGGCCGGCCGACCGGCGAGCTCCGCCCATCCCACCGGGGCAGGTTCGCCGCTGGTGGTGGGTTGCTGGTCGCTCATGGTGCCTCCCCCCGAAGGTGTGTCTCTACGTCTCAACGCCTGATCGTACGTTCGAATACTATCAGTTGACTAGGATCGAAGCAAGAAGTTTCTTGGAAGGGCGCCGTAAATCTTCTCGTTCGTTGGGTCCGGATGTGTCTGTGTGCACCAGGATCCTGGCACGCCCCACCGACAGCGGGAGGCGCCTGTCTGCCAACAAGCCGGATACCAGCAATCGGGCGCTTCACCTGGCACCTGGCGCCATCGGCACCTGGCGCCATCGGCACCGGGCCCCGTCGGCACCACGCCCACCAGGAACCCTTGCCCCCTTCGGCAGCTAGATTTCCGGCCATCCCCACCGCACACCCGGGCCTGATCCACGTTGAGCCTTTGGCCGAGGTCGAGTGGTGCCCGAGACCCTCGGAGGGCCGCGCCGAGCCGCGGCTCCGATTCGAACCACCCCATCAGTGAGGTTGGTCGCGTTTGGCCGGAGCGAGGCAGGGAATGCGCGCGACCCAGTCGTGCTCGCGACGATCACCAAGAATCCGTGGTGGTGGAAGGGCTGCGTCTGGCCAGTATCGTTGGATCCGCCTTGACGCCGACCGACCATTTCGGTGACGGGTGATCGATGCCCCCACCACATTTGGAGAACCTGACACCATGCGCGACTTTGCCTGTCCGAACTGCGGCCAACGGTTGGCCTTCGAAAACTCCGTCTGCCTGAGCTGCGGCAGCCCCATCGGCTTCGACCTTGCCGCCAGGGACTTCGCGGTGCTGGGCCCGCAGGGCGTCACGGTGCTGGCGACCGGCTCGGCAGATCTGCGCCAACCTCAACGTCGCCGGCTGCAACTGGCTGGTGCCGGTCGGCGGGAGCGCGCTCTGCCGGTCCTGCTCACTGACCCGCACCCGGCCGAACGACGGCGATCCCTCGCTCCCGGCCTTCGCCGAGGCAGAGGCCGCCAAGCGGCGGCTGGTCGTCGAGCTGATCGAACTGAGCCTGCCGATCAACGACCGGAACGACGACCCCGAGCGCGGCCTGACCTTCGACCTGCTGTCCAGCGAGCAGGAACCGGTGATCACCGGACATGACGAGGGTGTCATCACCCTCGACCTCGCCGAGGGTGACGACGTCCACCGCGAGCAGCTGCGGGTCTCGATGGACGAGCCTTACCGCACCCTGCTCGGCCACTTCCGGCACGAGACCGGCCACTACTTCTTCTTCGTCCTGGCGGAGACCGGACCGGCCCGCGCGGAGTTCGAGTCGCTGTTCGGCGACCCCGACCTGGACTACCAGGAGGCTCTGGACCGGCACTACTCGCAGGGCGCGCCTGAGGGCTGGGAGCAGAACTACGTGTCCTCCTACGCCACCATGCACCCTGCCGAGGACTGGGCCGAGACATTCGCCCACTACCTGCATATCCGCGACACCATCGACACCGCAGCGGCTTTCGGGCTCGCTCCGGCCGGTGCGACCGCGACCCATCCGCTCGCCGGCGACGCCGGCTTCGACCGGATGATCGAGCTGTGGCTGCCGCTCACCTGGTCGCTGAACATGATCAACCGGTCGATGGGCCACAAGGACCTGTACCCGTTCGTGCTGCCGCCGGCGGTGCTGGACAAGATGCGCCTGGTGCACAAGCTTGTCGCCCAGAGCTACGCGCCGGTCGAGATCAACGCGTCCGTCTGAGCCACACCAGCCGGTCCGTCTCGACCCGTGACGGACCGGTTCGGGGGCTTTACCGCATCGCCACCGCCCGGCCGGACACCGCGATCCCGCCGTCGCCCGCGGGAATATCCACGGTGAGCAGGCCGGGCCGACCGACGTGCCGGCCCTGCCGGACGGTGATCCGAGCGGGCGGCACGACCAGGCCGAGCGCCCGGAGGTATCCGCCCAGCGCCGCCGCCGCGGACCCGGTTGCCGGGTCCTCCCGTACTCCGCCCGGCGGGAACGGGTTCCGTGCCTCGAACTCCGCATCGGCAATCCTCGCGACGACGGCAACCGTTGCACCCCAGCCATTTTCGGCCATCAACGAGGCCAGCGCTGGTTGGTCATAATCCAACCGATCCAACACCGCGAGCGGCACGCCGACGATCGGGTGGTGGTTGCCGGAGAAGGACACCCTGATCGGCAACCGCGGGTCGAGGTCGTCGTCGTCGATCCGCAATGCGGCGAGCAAAGCGGCCGTGACGTCGGTTTCGGCAGGTCGGTCACTACAGGCGGCACACTGACCAGGGTCGCGACGATCCCGTTCGGGCCGTCGACCGTCGTCACCTCGATCGGACCGACCGGCGAATCAAGGGTGAGCGCGCCGACGCCGACCCGCTCGGCGCGGGCCACCGCCGACGCGATGGTGGCGTGCCCGCAGAACGGGACCTCGGCGATCGGCGCGAAGTACCGCACCCGGGCCGTCACCGGGCCGGTCGGGACCAGAAATGCGGTCTCCGAGAAACCGATGTCCGCCGCGATCCGCTGCATCGACGCGTCGTCGAGATCGGCGGCGTCCAGCACGATTCCGGCCGGATTCCCGCCGGCCGGGTCGCCCGAGAACGCCGCGTAGCGCAGGATTTCCATGGAGAGCACCCTAAGTCCCCGACGACGCCCTCGGTCGATGTCACCCACCTGCGCGAGTGGGACCGACTCCACTTCTTACGCCCCCCGGTCGGTTCACCGGCCGGCGCGGGCCAGCACCAGGTCCGTCGCGGCCGCCGGATCCGGCTGAGAGAATTGAATGTAATGATCGCTTCCCGTCGCAATGATCTGCGGCGTACCGCGCGCAAGTGCGATGAAACTGTCCTGCGCCTGTTCGTAGAGCGCATTGGTCTCCGCGGCCGGCAGCCCGGGAAGCGACGTCAGGCCGGCGAACGATTCGGTCCTGGTCAGCACCACACGTGGCATTGCGGCGAGGGTGGGCGCCGCCTGGACCTGCGCGGGCGTCCAGGTTGACGGTTGAAGAATCGGGACCGCGCAGCGCGGCGAGCGGGGCTTGGTCCGCCCGTGGATTGAGCAGTCGATCCCGGTAGATCGGCCATGTATCGCCGAGCAGCGCCGGCACGGTCGGGCTGAAGGGATCCACAAACACGATGCCGCGAGCTGATCCGGGTAGGTCTGCCCGTTTCGACACGCTAAGGGCAGTGGTCTCGTCACCCCGGTGCTTGCTTGCACCGCCCCTCGACTGGGTCCACGACGCCCTGCTGTCCGGTAAACCCGATCAAACCCGGTAGCGTCGCCTCGGTGAGTCCGAGTGAGCCGGGTCTGTTCGCCGTGGAAACCGGGTCCGACCGCCAGCAACCCACCACGGCAAGCGCCCCGGCTGCTGACTGGTCGCCGCACCGGCCGGTGGATCGGCACGAACCGCTGGCTGCCAGGATGCGACCGCGGAACCTGGACGAGGTCGCCGGCCAGGCCCACCTGCTCGGGCCCGGCGCGCCGCTGCGGCGGCTGGTGCAGGGCGGCTCGCCGTCCTCGATGCTGCTCTACGGGCCGCCCGGCACAGGCAAGACCACGCTGGCCACGCTGGTCGCCGGTTCGACCGGGCGGCACTTCGCCCAGCTGTCGGCCGTTTCAGCAGGAGTCAAGGAGGTCCGCGCCGTCATCGCCGACGCCACCGCTCGGCTCCGGTCCACCGGCGAGCAGACCGTGCTGTTCATCGACGAGGTGCACCGCTTCTCCCGCACCCAGCAGGACTCACTGCTCGGCGCCGTCGAGGACCGCACGATCGTGCTCATCGCGGCGACCACCGAGAACCCGTTCTTCTCCGTCGTCTCACCCTTGCTGTCCCGCTCGCTGGTGCTGCAACTGCAGCCGCTGACCGATGCCGATATCGGCGTGCTGGTCGACCGCGCAGTCACCGATGAGCGCGGACTGGCCGGGGCGTTCAGCATCACCGACGAGGCTCGTGCGCACCTGGTGGCGCTGGCCGGCGGTGACGCGCGGCGGGCGCTGACCGCGCTGGAGGCCGCCGCGGATTCCGTCGGAGAGCTCGCCGACGCCGACGTCCGACCGCGGCACCGAAGCAGGAACCGAGAAACCCCGGGTGATCGACCTGGCCGCCGTCGAGCGGGCCGTCAACCGGGCAGCGGTGCGGTACGACCGCTCCGGCGACCAGCACTACGACGTCACCAGCGCGTTCATCAAATCGATCCGGGGCAGCGACGTCGACGCCGCCGTGCACTACCTGGCCCGGATGCTCGAGGCCGGCGAGGATCCGCGGTTCATCGCCCGCCGGTTGATGATCCACGCCTCCGAGGACATCGGGATGGCCGACCCGACGGCGCTGCCGATCGCCGTCGCCGCCGCCCAGGTGGTGCAGCTGGTCGGCCTGCCGGAGGCGCGAATCGCGTTGACGCAGGCCACCATTCACCTGGCGACCGCGCCGAAATCCAACTCCGTGATCACCGCGATCAACGACGCGATGGCCGACGTCCAGCAGGGCAAGGCCGGGTCGGTGCCGCCGCCGCTGCGCGACGGGCACTACCCGGGTGCCGCGAAGCTCGGCAACGCGCAGACCTACGTCTATCCGCACGACCGGCCGGGCGCGGTGGTGCGCCAGCAGTACCCGCCGGACGAATTGGTCGGACGGGACTACTACCGACCCGACCAATTACGGCGCGGAACGCGCGATGGCCGAGCGGGTGCCGAAGCTGCGCCGGACCATCCGCGGCGAACATGCCGACGGGCCAACCGATTCACGTCTGATCGAAAGGAGCAGGAGCGCAATGAGCGAGGGCAAGATGCACGCGATCTCGGTGCGAGCGACCGGTGGTCCCGAGGTGCTCGAGTATCTCGAGATCGACGTCCCGGAACCCGGTTCCGGTGAGGTCGCGATTCAGGTCGGCGCCGCCGGGGTCAATTTCATCGACATCTATCACCGGCAGGGCGTCTACCCGATGCCACTGCCATTCGTCCCCGGCCGGGAGGGCGCCGGCCGGGTGATCGCGCATCGGTGCCGACGTCGACGGCGTCGCGGTCGGCGACCGGGTGGCCTGGCTGCAGGTCCCCGGCTCCTACGCCGAGGTGGTGGTCGGACCGGCCGACAAGCTGATCCCGGTCCCGGACGGACTGTCCGACGAGCAGGCCGCGGCGCTGGCCCTGCAGGGCCTGACCGTGCAGAGCCTGGCCACCGACGTCTACCGGATCGAAGCCGGCGATACCGTGCTGATCCACGCCGGGGCCGGGGGAGTGGGCCTGCTGCTCACCCAGGTCGCCAAGGCCAAGGGCGCGCGGGTGATCACCACCGTGTCCACGCCGGAGAAGGCGGCGCTGTCCGAAAACGCCGGGGCCGACGAGGTGCTCATCGGATACGACGGGTTTCCCTCCGCGGTCAGGGATCTCACCGGCGGCGTCGGCGTCGACGCGGTCTACGACGGGGTGGGAAAGGCGACCTTCGACGGGTCGCTGGACGCGCTGCGGGTGCGCGGCACCATGGTGCTGTTCGGCGGAGCCAGCGGGCAGGTGCCGCCGTTCGACATCCAGCGGCTCAATCGCGGCGGCTCGCTGAAGCTGACCCGGCCCAACGTCGACCACTTCGTGCTGGCCCGGGACGAGCTGCTCGAGCGGGCCCGGGACGTCTTCGGCTGGGTGGCGGACGGCTCGCTGACCGTGCGGATCGGCGGCAGCTATCCGCTGGCCGAAGCGGCCCGGGCGCAGGACGACCTGGCAGGCCGTGGCACCACCGGGAAATTGCTGCTGTTGCCGTAATCACCCATCGCTGACGGCAAAATTGTGCGACACGACGCTTCGATTCGGAGCACAGTGGGTACTGCGGCAAGGGCGAGGAGGTGATCGGTGGGTATCGCGGTCGGCGCCATTGGGGAAGTGATCGTCGCCATTCGCGGCGAGGGCGGCCCCGGTGAGGTGCTGGTGAAGGTCCACGGCACCAAAGAGAGCTTTATCGCGGAAAGCGTCGAGCCGATTCCCCGTGGCCAGACCGTGCTGGTGATAGAAGTGGGCCCGCATCGACACGTCACCGTCGTGCCCTGGCAGGCGCTCTAAACAATAAGTTAAGAAAGGCAAGTCATGTTCGGTTACCGCGTTCCTGATCCGGACGAGGCACTACTCATTTCCGGTGGAAAGTCGAGCGACGGGGCACCGTTCCGGGTGGTTATCGGGCACGGCGCCTTCGTCGTGCCGTTCGTTCGACGGGCGAATTTGCTGTCGCTGGCCATGACCGAATCCGAGGTGCAGGAAACCTGCGTGACGAAGCAGGGCATCAGCCTGAACGTCAAGGCGGTCATCGCCTTCAAGGTCGGCAACGACGTGGAATCGATCGTCGCGGCCGGCCAACGATTCCTCTCCGATCAGGATCAGATGTCGGTGCTGACCGGCCGGATCTTCGCCGGGCATCTGCGCTCCATCATCGGGTCGATGACGGTGGAGGAAATCGTCACCGAGCGGCAGAAACTTGCGACCGAGGTGCTGGACGGCTCCAAACAGGAGATGAGCAAGATCGGCCTGACGGTCGACGCCCTGCAGATCCAATCCATCGATGACGGCCAGCTCGGCTACATCCTGGCAATGTCGGCGCCGCACAACGCCCAGATCAAGCAGACGGCCGCGATCGCGCAATCCAACGCCAATCAATTCGCGGCGGAGGCCGAGCAGGATTCGCTGCGGAAGCAGGCCGAATTCTCCCGGCAGACGACCGTCATCCAGGCGCAGTACAAGGCCGAGATCGACAAGGCGCAGGCGTCCGCCGCGCAGGCCGGCCCGCTGTCCCAGGCCAAGGCGCAACTGGAAGTGCTGCAGGCGCAACGGGAACTCGCCCAGCGCAACGCCGAACTCCGTGAGGAGCAACTGGTGGCCGAGGTGATCAAACCCGCGCAGGCCGAGGCGGAACGGGTGAAGATCCTGGCCGCGGCCGAGGCCGAGAAGATTCAGATCCTGGCCGCCGCCGCCGCATCGAACAACCGCGTCGCGCTGGACCGGATGCTGATCGAGCAACTGCCGGAGATCGTCCGGTCCGCCGCGACCGGGCTGAACGGTGCCAACGTGACGGTGCTGAACGGGGCGGACGGGCTGGGCGACATCGCGGCGTCCCTGGTCGGTCAGGGCTCGGCGATCTTCGAGGCCGTCCGGAAGGGGTTCCAGGGCGGGGCGCCGAACAACAACCGGCCGGTCGCGCCCAAGGGCACGCCGGAAATCACCGGCTGAGCAGCCGATCGGGAGGCGAGCAGGCCGAACTCCAGGTCGTCGGTCCATTCGCCCTTGATCCAGGTGTGCGAGCGGCGCAGGCCCTCACGGAGGAAGCCGACCCGGGTCAGCAACCGCGCGGAGGCGGCGTTGCGGGCGTCGCACTCGGCCGACACCTTGTGCAGGCCGCGATCGGCGAACAGATGGTCGAGCAGCCGGGTGACGGCCTCGCGGCCATAGCCGAGGCCCTGGTATTCGGCGCAGAGGGTGAACCCGATCTCCGCCTGCATCAGATTCTCGTGCAGATTCACGCCGAGGTCGCCGATCAGCGTGTGCTCGTCCGCGCAGCACGATCGCGTACTGGAACCAGCCCGCCGCGAGCGGATCCACGCCGACAAGCTCCCGAGCGTCGGCCACCGCGTAGGGCGTCGACCACGACTGGTACCGGGCGACGGCCGGGTCCGATCGGTAGGCGGCCACCGCCTGGGCGTCCGCCGGCTCGAGCGGGCGGATCAGCAGGCGACCGGTGAACAGCACAACATCCGGCAGTCAGGAGCCAAAGGCCAAGCGGGCCAGCACATCCAGCTCGGTGAGAGTCTCGGATTCCGGCAGGGTCTCGAGTAGCAGCGTCACCCGCTCGACACCGGCCTCGGCATAGCCCTCGAGCTTGGCCCGGGTCCTTCCCGGCCGCGAAGATGGTGAACGGGACGTCATCGCGCCCCTGGTCCTTCAGCCATGCTCGCACGTCCCGCAGTTGCTGCGGCGAGGTGTTGGATCTGGGTAACCAGGCGTCGCCGAACGCGACCAGCCGGGCCAGCGCGGCGTCGCTCTCGCCGCCGACGAAAATCGGCGGGTGGGGCTGTTGGACGGGTTTCGGCCAGGAATAGATCGGGTCGAATTCGACGAACGTGCCGTGAAACTGCGCCTCGTCCTTGGTCCAGATCTCCTTCAGCGCGGCCAGCATCTCGTCCATTTGAGCGCCCCGGGTGCGCGGCTCCGTGCCATGGTTCCGCATCTCTTCGCGGTTCCATCCCACGCCGACACCGAACAGCATTCGACCGCCGGAGACCAGGTCGACCGAGGCGACCTCTTTCGCGGTGTGGATCAGGTCGCGTTGCGGGAGCAACGCGATGCCGGTGCCCAGCAACAGGTCTGTCGTCGCGGACGCCATCGCGGTCAGCGTGACGAACGGGTCGAGCGTTCGGTAGTACTTGCGCGGCAGGGCGCCGCCGCTGGGGTAGGGCGTCGCCCGATCGACGGGGATATGCGAATGTTCGGCCAGGAAGACCGAATCAAAGCCTCTGGCTTCCAGTTCCTTGCCGAGCCGGGCGGGTCCGATGCTTTCATCGGTGACAAAGGTCGCGACGCCGAATTTCATACCGGATGCTAGCAGCGCCGCCGCTGGCGCCGGCCGGTTGCTGTCGAAGGGCGAGAACATGGTCCCGGATCCTGGCATGAGGCGGTTCCAGCCGGCGGGCGTCATGCTGGTGGCCGCGGAAATCGCCTGACCGATGACGGGAGCGCCGGATGCCAACTGTGACGACGAACGACGGTGTCAGCCTCAACTATCTCGACGAGGGCAGCGGCCCGGCCGTCGTGCTGATCGCCGGCTTCACCGCGCCGGCCACCAGTTGGGTGCTGCAGGGCGACGCACTGGTGTCGGCGGGCTTCCGGGCGGTCGCGGTCGACCGTCGTTCGCACGGCGCGTCGGACAGCCCGATGTTCGGTCAGCGAATGTCGCGGCACGGCAAGGATCTGGCGGATAGCCTTGCGGCGCTTGATCTTCGCGATGTCGTCCTGGTCGGCGGCTCGATGGGGGCGAACGTCATCTGGGCGTATCTGGATCTGTTCGGTACCGACCTGATCCGCGGCGTGGTCAGCGTCGACCAGACACCGAAGATGGTCAATACCCCGGAATGGCCGTTCGGTTTCTACGGGCTGGACGACTCGAACGTCGGCACCTTCTTCGCCGACGGCATCCCACCGACCGGACGGGGACTGCCGCCCGACCGATCGATGGCCGGTGTGCAGCGGCTGATCGAGCGGCTCGGCGGCCCGCCGGCATTTCGGTCACCGACCGCGCCGGAAACCATGGCTCTGCTGCGTGACCACGCCATCCAGGATTGGCGTGACGTCGCCGGCCGGTCCGACGTGCCGGTGCTGATGGTCGCCGGCCGGGAGAGTCAACTGTGGGCGTGCGAGCACGCGGCCGCGACCGTTCAAGGCAACCCGCTTGGCCGGTCGGTGGTGATCGACGACTGCGGTCACGGCGTCAACTTCGACCAGCCGGACGCCTTCAACGACCAGTTGCTGGCGTTCGTGCGCGACCTGTGAGAGATCATGGACGGACGAGAACCTTGATCTGGCTGCGGTTGTCCATCGCCGCGTAAGCCTGGGCGATGTCGGTCAGCGGCATCGTCGTGGTGAATACCGGCGACGGATCGAGCGCACCCGCCAGCACGTCGTCCAGCAGTTCGGGCAGGTAGCGCCGGGTCGGCGCGACCCCGCCGCGGACGTTCACGTTGCGGTCGAACATCTCTCGCAGCGGCAGCCCGTCCTGCACGGCGTTCGGCACCCCGACGTAGCCCACGGTGCCGCCGGGTCGAACCGAGCCGACCGCGGTGGCCCACGAGGCCCCGGTACCGACACATTCGCAGGCCCCATCGGCGCCGAGCCCACCGGTCAGCTCGCGCACAGCCTGCACCGCCTCGTCTCCGCGGGCCGCGACAACGTCGGTGGCGCCGAAGGTTTCGGCGACCCGCGCCCGCTCCGGGTGGGTGGACAGCACGATGATCCGGTCGGCGCCGAGGCGGGCGGCGGCCAGCACCGCGCAGAGCCCGACGGCGCCGTCACCGATGACGACGACAGTGCCGCCCGGCTCGCACGCCGGCCGACACCGCCGCGTGATGCCCGGTGCCCATCACGTCCGACAGGGTCAGCAGGGCCGGAATGCTGTCGTCGTCCGCCGGCACCCGGGCGGGCACCAGGGTGCCGTCCGCCAGCGGGACCCGCGCGTATTCGCCCTGCCCGCCGTCCACCAGCACACCGTCCCGGTCCGGGTATCCCCAATCGCCGCCGACAAGGCAGGAGGTTGTCCACCCGGCGCGGCAGTTCGCGCAGGTACCGCAGGAATAGACGAACGGGGCGATGACGACCTCGCCCGCGCGGACCGTCCGGACGTCGGTGCCGACCTCCTGCACCACGCCGATGAACTCGTGACCGATCCGGCCGCGTCGCTGGGTGACGCCGCGGTAGGGCCACAGGTCGGATCCGCAGACGCAACTGGCGGTGATCCTGACGATGGCGTCCGTGGGCGCGGCGATGCGGGGGTCGGGGACCTCGTCGGCGGAAATCTGGCCGGGGCCATGCAGCACAGCGGCTTTCATGGCTCGATCATCCGCCCCGCACCCGGTCATGCGCGAGCGCCGCGGCGCTCGGAAAGTACTTGCCAAAATGGAAAGTACTTTCTAGAGTGGCGTCAGACAATCAAGGAGGCCGTCGATGAACGCTGAACCAACGCCCACCCCTGACGAGGCGCGGATCATGCTGGATCGAGTGGGCCAGCTGGGTGCCTCGGCCAGCGCGGGAGCCAGTTGGGCGCACATCGCCACGCTGCTGACGCTCGGCAGCGCAACCGCGCTGGGCACGCTGGCACTAGGAGTGACCACCGGTGCCGCGTTCCTCACCGTGATGGTGGCGATGCTGGTCTGGGTGCTCATCTCCATCTGGTTCATGGTGATCTTCGGCGCGGTCCACCAGGCTCGGTTTCGGCAAGCGCTGGCCCGTCTACATGGTCGCGTGGGGCATCGCCTACGCGATCGCGATCGTGCTGGTGGCGAGCGCGGAAGGCCAAGGTCTCGGACGCGGCATCATCGGAGCCGGCCTGATCACGGCCGTCACCGTCACGTCAGCGGTGATCGAGGCGCGCTCGTGAGCACCGAGCAACATCCCAGGTACCGGCTCTCGGAAACATTGCATCAACCGGTCAGGTTCTCCATCGCGGCCGCACTGGCCGCGACCGAATCGATGGACTTCGGCACGCTGCGAGACCACGTCCAGGTCAGCGATTCGGTGCTGAGCAAGCAGATCACGATCCTCGAGCAGGCCGGCATCGTGCAGGTCAAGAAGGGCTTCGTGGGGAAACGGCCGCGGACCTGGCTGTCCCTGACCGCGACCGGCCGATCGAGCTGGGCGGCACATCTGGCCGCGCTCCGGGAGATCGCCGGGGGCGGCGAGGGGTAGAGATCCGCTCGATCAGTGCCTTGGTGGTGATGCCCCGGCCGCCGCAGATCGGCGGCCGGGGCATCACGGTGTTGCGCGGGCTCAGACCAGCCAGGCGGTGACGTCCGGCGGCAGCATTCCGTCCGCGGTGAGCTCACCGGAGGTCATCAGCACCTCACCGGCAGGCAACGGAACCGGCGGCCCCGCCCATGTTCGCGACGACCGTGACCTCGCCGTTGGTGTAGGCAACGACGTCGGCGCCCCGATCGGCGCCCCACTCCAGCGAGCCGGCGCCGAGCTTGAACGCCCGGCGCAGGGCAAGCGCCGCCTGGTACATCTCCAGGGTCGAACCCTCGACCCCGGCCTGCCGGTCACGCGCCAGTTCGGCGTACGAATCCGGCTGCGGCAGCCAGGTCTTCCCGGTCGGTCCGAAGCCCAACCCCGGCGCGTCGGACTCCCACGGCAGCGGCACCCGGCAGCCGTCGCGGCCGGCCTCGGTGTACTCCGAACGCCACCAGGTCGGGTCCTGACGAAGGTCGTCGTCGAGCGAGGTGTGGTCCGGCAGACCCAGTTCCTCGCCCTGGTACAGGTACGCCGACCCGGGCAGGCCCAGCATCAGCAGCGTCGACGCCCTGCGCCCGGCGCAGCCCGAGTTGGTGATCCGGCTGGGTGTCACCGGCCCGGATGCCGTTCGGCCGGGGCGTGCCCGGCTGCAGGCCGAGGCGTGAGGCGTGGCGCACCACGTCGTGGTTCGACATCACCCAGGTGGTCGGCGCGCCGACCAGCTGGTTCGCCGCCATCGAGGCGTCGATGGTGCTGCGCAGGGCAGCGGCGTCCCACTCGGTCTCCAGGTAGTCGAAGTTGAACGCCTGGTGCATCTCGTCCTCGCGGACGTAGCGGGCGAGCCGGGACAGCGGCTGCACCCAGGCCTCGGCGACCAGGATCCGGTCGGGTTTCGTAGGTGTCCAGCAGCGCGCGCCAGGTCTGGTAGATCTCGTGCACGCGGTCCTGGTCCCACATCGGGCCGGTCATGAAGTTGCCCTCGGTGTCGACCTCGGGACCGTCGTCCACCCGCGGATCCAGGTCCGGCAGGCCCGGCGCCTTGATCAGCGAATGCGCGACGTCGACCCGGAAACCGTCGGCGCCGCGGTCCAGCCAGAACTTCAGGATCGCCAGGAACTCCTCGCGGACCTCCGGGTTTTCCCAGTCCCAGTCCGGCTGCTTGGTGTCGAACAGGTGCAGGTACCACTGGCCGGGGGTGCCGTCGGGGTTGGTGGTGCGGGTCCAGGCCGGGCCGCGGAAGCAGGAGACCCAGTTGTTCGGCGGCAGCTCGCCGTTCTCGCCGCGGCCGTCCCGGAAGATGTAGCGGGCCCGCTCGGGGGAGCCGGGGGCGGCGGCCAGCGCGGCCTGGAACCAGACGTGCTCGTCGGACGAGTGGTTGGGCACCAGGTCGACGATCACCTTCAGGCCCAGGTCGTGGGCGCGTTCCAGCAAGTGCGTCGAAGTCGGTCAGCGACCCGAAGATCGGGTCGACGTCGCGGTAGTCGGCCACGTCGTAGCCGGCGTCGGCCTGCGGGGACTTGTAGAACGGGGACAGCCAGACGGCGTCGACGCCGAGTTCGGCCAGCGCGCCCAGCCGGCCGGTGATGCCGGGCAGGTCGCCGACGCCGTCGCCGTCGGAGTCCGCGAACGAGCGCGGATAGACCTGGTAGACCACCGCCGTGCGGCGCCAGTCGTTGCTCGGGTCGGCGTCGGCCGCTTGGGCGCCACTCACCGCCGGGTCGGCGAGGTGCGCCGTGATGTCGTTGAAGAGGTCGATGGTCGTGGTTTCTTCGATGGACATATCGAAGACACCTTCCTGTGTGGTCTGGTCAGATGGTCGGGACGTGCGCGGCCAGGGGTTTTCCCGGTCGGGTGGGACGGGGGTTTGACGCCCTGGGCTCGCACTGGTTGGGCCGGGAATGTCAGACGTGGTGCAGGTCACTCGAATCGATTCGAGCGACCGGGCGCAACCGTAGCGAACCTGGGAGTACGCACGGATCGTCGGCTACCCACGTGCTGCGGTACCGCCATGCGCGTCGATGTGTGTGTAGAGCCGACCTCAGCCGACCTGCAGTGGCTGCCGGGACGAGGGCGGCAGACGCTCTACACCCGGATCGTCGGCTACCCACGTGCTGCGGTACCGCCATGCGCGTCGATGCGTGTGTAGAGCCGACCTCAGCCGACTCGCGAACGCGTGGCCCCGCGGGGGGCGGCGTTACCTCAGGCGGTGGGGCAGGTTCCGTTGGCCTCGATGGGTTCGGAGCAGAAGCCGCCGGTCCACACGGCCGTGGAGCCGGACTCACCGACCCGCACGACCTGCACGACGGCGAGCCCGGACAGCACCACCGCGACCACGGCCACCACGACTCCGATCCACGGCGCGGGCGCCTCCTTCGAGCGCCGGGCCAGCAGCAGCGGAACCCCCCAGGCCAGCAGCGAGGCCACGAACAGCCCGATGGCGAACCAGAGCATGGTCCGGCCGAGGTCGGCGTGCTCCTGGACCAGGCTTGCGCTCGAACTGGCGCCCTGAGCCGCATACGCCCGCGCAGCAGCCACTCTCCTGCATTTTGGGTGATCGGCACCGCGATCAATGCGGCCAGCGCGACCAGCGGGGTGATGATGCCGAGTCGGCGGCGGGCGGCGGGCCAGACGGCGGACAGCACCGTCAGCAGCGCGGCCAGCGGGATGAGCACGATGACGCCGTGCACCAGCAAGACGTGGAGGGGCAACCCTGGAATTCACCCGGCATGTCAAGATCATCTCCCATTCGGTGAAGCGACCGCGGTCAACGCACCGACAACTGAACCGATCATTGACAGGAACACGCAGCGCGCGGCCGTTCCGTTCAAAGCGGTCTCGAAGCAACAGGCGGGTCGAGGCGGCGCAGGTGTGAGCGGGCCGTCGGCGGGTAACCTTCCGGAGAATTGACCAGTTGACGACCACAGCCGATTGGCGG
Organism: uncultured Actinomycetota bacterium; assembly: GCA_963695045.1. Classification (GTDB taxonomy): domain Bacteria; phylum Actinomycetota; class Actinomycetes; order Mycobacteriales; family Nakamurellaceae; genus Nakamurella. The sequence goes on along the minus strand of CAVOFW010000004.1, from coordinate 115,836 downwards.
TCCTGCCTCCATGAGGGGCGCTCTGGAGAAAGGGGACGTCGGTCAGGTGAAGCGCATTTACTACTTCGGCGCGGGCATAGCCCTCGGCGTTGCGGCGACCCGGCGGACCCGGCGGGCCAAGGAGGCCGCCCGGCAGGCGTTGAAGGCCAAGGTCACGCCGTCGGCGATCGCGGCCGACGTCGCCGATGCGATCGCCGAGCTCGGCAACGCCGTGGGAGCCTTCGCCGCCGACGTGCGGCAGGGCGCGGTCAACCGTCGGGCCAGTTACCGGCCGCTGGTGGACAACGCGACCGGAGCGGTGATCCTGGTCGGTCCGGAGGCGCTGGGACCGCCACCGGCACCGATCGAGCAGCGAGCTCCCGGGGCCCCGCCGCCGCCCCGCCCGGCAGCATCACGTCCGGCTCCCGCCCGGGCGGACCGACAGTCGGCCTGAAGTAGCCGGGCCGCGACCAGCCAGTCCAAGGGTGAAGCTCGACGGCGGGCAATGCTCCGGCCGGCTCGCAGCCTGAACGGCGAATCCAGAACCGGCCACCTGCCGCCGGCACCACCTGCACCAACCCATCACGTCAGCGAGGACCCATGCAGACCCACGAGATCCGGCGCCGTTTCCTCGGCCACTTCGAGAAGACCGGCCACACCGTCGTGCCGTCGGCGTCGCTGATCAGCCAGGACGCCACCGTGCTGTTCACCATCGCCGGGATGGCGCCGTTCAAGCCGTACTTCCTCGGGCAGACCACCCCGCCGTTTCCGCGCGCGACCAGCGTGCAGAAGTGCGTCCGCACCGGCGACATCGAGAACGTCGGCATCACCACCCGGCACAACACGTTCTTCCAGATGGCCGGCAACTTCTCCTTCGGTGACTACTTCAAAGAAGGCGCGATCAAGCACGCCTGGGAGTTGCTCACCGGGTCGCTGGACGACGGCGGCTTCGGCCTCGATCCCGAGCGGCTGTGGGTCACCGTCTACGAGACCGACGACGAGGCGCTCCGGCTCTGGCAAACCGTGGCCGGTGTTCCGCCCGAGCGGATCCAGCGGCGGGGGATGGCCGACAACTTCTGGTCCATGGGGGTGCCCGGGCCGTGCGGGCCGTGCTCGGAGATCTACTACGACCGCGGCCCCGAGTACGGCATCGAGGGCGGCCCGGTCGCCGACGAGGACCGCTACCTCGAGGTCTGGAACCTGGTCTTCATGCAGGACATGCGGGGCGACGGCACAGGCAAGGGTGACTTCCCGATCCTCGGCCCGCTGCCCAAGCAGAACATCGACACCGGCCTCGGCGTGGAGCGGCTCGCGTTCCTGCTGCAGGGCGTGGAGAACGTCTACGAGACCGACCTGCTCCGGCCGATCATCTCGCTGATGGAGAAGCTGTCCGGCCAGACCTACGGCGCCGACCAGACGGCTGACGTCCGGATGCGGGTGATCGCCGACCACAGCCGCTCGTCGATGATGCTGATCTCCGACGGCGTCACCCCCGGCAACGAGGGTCGCGGCTACGTGCTGCGCCGGCTGCTCCGCCGGACCGTGCGCAGCGCCCGGCTGCTGGGGGTGCTCGACCCGGTGATGCCCGCGCTCACCGAGACCGTCAGCGAGCTGATGAGCCCGTCATACCCGGAACTGAAGACCGACCTCGAGCGGATCCGCCGGGTCGCGGTCAAGGAGGAGGAGTCGTTCCTGCGGACCATCGCGTCCGGTTCGCGGCTGTTCGACGCGGCCGCCGAGGAGACCAAGGAGGCCGGCGGCACCGTCGTCCCCGGCTCGACCGCGTTCGTGCTGCACGACACCCAGGGCTTCCCGATCGACCTCACGCTGGAGATGGCGGCCGAGGCCGGGCTGACCGTCGACACCGACGAGTTCCGCCGGCTGATGGACGAGCAGCGGCAGCGGGCGCGGGCGGATGCCAAGGCGCGCAAGGGAAAGTTCGCCGATCTGTCCGTGTACCGGCCGCTGCTGGACGCCGGCCGCACCGAATTCACCGGGTACTCCGAGCTGGAGTCCGAGGCCACCGTCCGCGGGCTGATCTCGCGGCGGCGTCCGGACCAGCACCGCGGAGGCCGGCGACGAGGTCGAGCTGGTGCTGGACCGGACCTCGTTCTACGCCGAATCCGGCGGCCAGGATTCCGATGCCGGCCTGATCCTGGGCAACGGGATCTCGGCCGAGGTGCTGGACGTGCAGCGGATCGACAAGAAGCTGATCGTGCACCGGGTCCGGATCACCGACGGCGAGCTCACCGAGGGCGCGAGCGTGCTGACCAAGGTGGACCCGGAATGGCGGCTCGGCGCCCGGCAGGCGCACTCCGGCACGCACGTCGTGCACGCGGCGCTGCGGCAGGTGCTCGGCCCGGACGCCCTGCAGTCCGGCTCCTACAACAAGCCCGGGTACCTGCGGCTGGACTTCGCCTGGAACCAGGCGCTGTCCGCGGCCACCCGCAGCGAGCTGGAGGAGGTGGCCAACCGGGCCGTCCGGCAGGACCTGCCGGTCCGGGTGCTGTACGGCTCGCAGGCCGAGGCGCAGGCCATGGGCGCGATCGCGCTGTTCGGCGAGACCTACGACGAGACCGTGCGGATCGTGGAGATCGGCGGGCCGTGGTCGGTGGAACTGTGCGGCGGCACCCACGTCGAACACTCGTCGCAGATCGGTCCGGTGGCGATCACCGGCGAATCCTCGGTCGGTTCCGGGCTGCGCCGGGTGGAGGCCGCGGTCGGCATCGAGGCGTTCCACCGGCTGGCCGCCGAGCGGACCCTGGTCTCCCAGCTGGCCGCCTCGCTGAAGGTGCAGCCGAGCGAGCTGCCGTCCCGGATCGAGGCGCTGCTGGAACGGCTCAAGGTCGCGGAGAAGGAACTCGGGAGCCTGCGGGCGGCGGCGTTGTCGGCGTCCGCGGCGACGCTGGCGGACGGCGCGGTCGACCGTCGGCGACGTCGCCCTGGTGGCGGCGACCGCGCCGGAGGGCACCGCGGCCGGTGACGTCCGGAACCTGGCGACCGACGTCAAGAACCAGCTGAAGGGCCGCGCCGGCGTCGTTGCCGTGTTCGCCCCTGGACCGGGCACGGTCGCGTTCGCGGTCGCGCTCACCCCGGCGGCCATCGCGGCGGGCTGGGCGGCCGGCGATCTGGCCAAGACGTTCCTGCCGGCGATCGCCGGGCGGGGCGGCGGCAAGAAGGACATGGCGCAGGGCGCCGGTACCGCGCCGGACGGCATTCCGGCGGCGATCGACAGCCTCCGGGCGGCCCTGGCCGCCGGCGCCGGGTGACCTCGGCAGCAACCCGATCAGCGGTGGCGCGTCCTTCACCGTGGCCAACTCATCGACCAACCTCCATGCATGAGCATGAATTCTGCGGAGAACCGCGACATGCCCGCTGATTCACCCCGGAAAGGCGTGCGTCTGGGGGTCGACGTCGGTACGGTTCGCGTGGGGGTCGCGATGAGCGACCCTCACGGCGTACTGGCCACTCCGGTGACCACACTCGCGCGGGACGCGGTCGGCGGCACTGATCTCAAGGCGCTGGCCGCGCTGGTCGAGGAACACGAGGTGGTGGAGGTGGTGGTGGGTCTGCCGAAGACCCTGCGTGGCTCGGACGGGCCCGCGGTGCTCGCCGCCCGGCAGTACGGCGACGCGCTGGCCGCCCGGATCGCGCCGGTCCCGGTCGTCTATGTGGACGAGCGGTTGACGACGGTCTCCGCGGACCGCCAACTGAACGACGCCGGGGTCCGCGGGCGCGCCAAGCGGAAGATCGTCGATCAGGTCGCCGCGATCCGGATCCTGCAGAACCGGCTCGACAACCTCGCCGGCGGGGCCAGGTGAGCGGCGACCTCGGCATCTTCGGCCGGGAGCCCGGGGAGACCGGGGACCTCGATGTCGACGAACTCCGCGCCGCGTTGGCGTCGGCTCCCGGCGATCTGGCGCTCGACGACGAGCCGCCGCCCGACGAGATCTCCGACGAGGAGCGCGCCGCTGCGGCCCGCCGCCGGCACCGCAGGTGGCTGGTCTTCGCGGTCGTTGTCCTGTTGGTCATCGTGGCCGGCCTGGTCGCCGGATTCATGATCTGGCGCTCTGCCGCCGACGTCGTCCCCGACTACGCGGGCGCCGGCGATACCGAGGTCGTCATCCGGGTGCAGGGCGGCGACGCGATCGAGGACATCGCCAAGACCCTCGCCGACGCCGGTGTCGTGGCCAGCGCGGAGGCCTTCCAGAAGCAGGCGTCGCTGGACGCCGATGTGCAGGCCCTGCGTCCCGGGTACTACAAGGTGCGGCAGCACGCGTCCGCCCAGGCGACCGCGGATGCCTTGGTGGCCAAGGAGAATCGGGTCGGGCATGTCCGGCTCATCCCCGGCCGGCAGCTCGCCGACGTGACCGCCGTCTCCACCGATCCCAGCGTGGCGCCGACCGTGGTGCCCGGCTACATCTCGGAGATCACCGCGGCGGCCTGCGTGCCGCTGAACGGTCAGCAGAACTGCTTCAGCGCCGACGACCTGTGGCAGGTCGCGCAGACCGCGGATCCGGCGGCGCTCGGCGTCGTCGAGTGGGCGGCGGACGCAGTCCGGGCCGCGCCCGATCCGCGCAAGCGACTGGAGGGCACCATCCTGCCCGGTGACTTCGACATCCCACCAGGGTCGACCCCGGAGCAGGCCCTGAAGTCGGTGATCAGCGCGTCGGCGGCGCTGTGGAACGGCACCGACATCATCCGGGATTCGCAGGCGCTCGGCGTCACGCCGTACCAGGCGGCCATCATGGCCTCGCTCATCGAGCGCGAGGCCATCCCGACGACATGTCAAAGGTGTCCAGGGTGATCTACAACCGGCTGGCGATCCCGATGAAGCTGGAGTTCGACACCACGGTCAATTACGCACTGGACCGGGCATCGATCGCCACCACTGCCGCCGACCGGGCCAACCCGAGCCCGTACAACACCTATGTGCAGCAGGGCCTGCCGCCGACCCCGATATCCTCCCCGGGGCCGGACGCCGTTGCCGCCGCTCTTGCCCCGGCGGAGGGGTCGTGGTTGTTCTTCGTCATCGTGAACCAGCAGGGGGAGTCCTGCTTCAGCATCACCGTGGAGCAGCACGACGCGTGTGTGGCGCAGGCGAGGGCCAACGGTGTCTTCGGCTGAGCAGGGCAACGGCGGGGGAGTGCCGGCTGCCGGTCACAGCGAGATCCACCGGGCCGCGGTGCTCGGCTCGCCCGTCGCGCACTCGATGTCGCCGGCCCTGCACCGGGCCGGCTACGCCGCCTGCGGGCTGACCGGCTGGCGGTACGACCCGATCGAGTGCGACGCCGCGTCGTTGCCCGGCCTGGTCGCCGGTTCCGGGCCGGAATGGGCCGGTTTCTCGGTGACGATGCCCGGCAAGTCGGCGGCCGCCGCGATGGCCGATCAGCGCAGTCCCCGGGTCGCAGGTGCTCGGTGTGGCGAACACCCTGGTCCGGCGGGACGGTGGCTGGCTGGCCGACAACACCGACGTGGACGGCCTGCTCGGCGCGCTGCGGGCGGCCGGTGCCCCGGCCGTCAGGTCCGCGCTGATCCTCGGCGGCGGCGGGACGTCGGCGTCGGTGATCGCCGCCTTCGCCGAGCTCGGCGTGACCGACGTGGTCATCGCCGGCCGCCGGCCGCAGAGCACCGCCGCCGCGGTCGAGCTCGGTGGGACGTTCGGCATTCCCACCAGGGCGATCGGCTGGGAGCTGGGCGAGATCGGCGATGCCGCGGACGCCGCGGACATCGTGGTCTCCACGGTGCCGGCCGGTGCCGCCGACGCGCTGGCCGATCGGCTCCGGGCCGTGCCGATCCTGTTCGACGTCATCTACCACCCGTGGCCGACGCCGCTGGCGGCCGCCGGGGTGCCCGGACGCGTCACCGTCACGGGGCTGGACATGTTGCTGCATCAGGCGTTCCGGCAATTCGAACTGATCACCGGCGTGCCGGCGCCGGTCCGGGCGATGCGGTCGGGCTTGCTGGCCGGGTCCAAGACCGAGCTGCCGCTGCCGGTCTGAAGCCGGCGCTGGGCCCGTGACCCGGATCACCTTCTCCGGGCGGAGCCGTTTACTCCGCGTCGTTCCGTTGGATTGAGCGTAGAGTAACCGGACTATCACTTTGGGTAACGTGTGGGCGGCGGGTGACGGATGGGCAGGCTCGAGGCGTCGCTGGCTGATCAGTCGGTGCTGCCGCTGCTCGGTGTCGGCTTCGAGCTGTCCGCCGTGCCGATGATCTTGGTTGATGACGCCTCACAGATCGTCAGCGCGAATCCGGCGGCGCTGCTGCTGCTCGCGGCACAGGAGCTAATCGGCCGATTGATGACCGCCATTGCCGTACCCACCGAAGCCGAGTTGATTGCGCGCGAGCTCAACGCATTCCTGTGCGGCGAGCTGAGCCACCTCGAGCGTGAGACCGATCTGCTGGCGGACTCCGGCGACACAGTGCGGGTGGAGGTCAGGCTGGACGCGGTGCTGTCGTCGGGGCGGCGGTTCGTCCTCGGTCAATTCCGCGATGTCACCGCTGAACGCAAGCAGACCCGCGATTTGGCGGCCAGTGAGGGCCGGTACCGGCAACTGGTGGACAACCTGCCGGACAGCTCGGTGATGCTGTTCGACAACGATCTTCGTCTGGTTCTCGCGGCCGGTGAGGCGCTGATCGCCAGTGGCTACCGGCACCCGCACGAGTTGGCCGGTCGATTGATCACCGACCTGCTGCCCCCACGAGCGTGGGAACTGCTCGAACCGCGCTATGCCGAGTTCTTGGCCGGGCACAGCGTTGACTTCGAGTACGACAGCCCGACCGTCGGGCGGCAGTTCCGGGTGCGGGTCCGGCCGGTCACCGACCGGGACGGGACGTTGACCGGCGGCCTGGTGCTGTCCGAGGACGTGTCCGAGGACCGCGCACGTCGATCGCAGATGGAACAGGTCCATCGGCTGGGCCAGCTCGGCAGCAGTTCGTACGACCGTCAGTCCGGCTGGTCCTACGACGCCGAACTGCTGGCGCTGTGGGGACTGGAGTCCGCTCCCGAAGCCATCGACCCGGCCGACGCGGGATTTCCGGTGACGCTGTTGCCGCCGGACGATCGGAGTTGCCGTGCTGTCGTTGTGGCAGGAGGTCAATACCGTCGGCGGTCGGCACACGCTGCCGTACCGGATCCGGCACGGTGTGACCGGCGAGCTGCGGAGCCTGCAGAGCACCCATGAAACGGTGATCGACCCGGACGGCGTGCTGATCCGGGTGGTTGCCACCCACATCGACATCAGCGACACGGTTGCCGCCGCCGCGCGCGCCGACCTGGACAGGGCCGCCGCGGCCGGGCAGCGGCTGGAATTGTTGTTGCAGGTGACCAACGCGATGGCCACCAGCCGGCTCGGCCCCGACGAGCTGATGGTCAGCATCGCGAATCTCGCCTCGACGGCGATCGGCGAGGGGGCGGTGATCAGGATCCTGACCCCGGACCTGGGCAGTATCGAGCGCGACGTGATCGCGCATCCGGATGTGGAGGTTCGGCGTCGGCTCGAGATCGAACTGCAGAAATCCGCGGCCTGGCCGGTACCCAGCGAGGGGATTCCCGGCCAGGTTGTCGGGGAGGGAAAGTTGGTCTCGAGAATCCGCCAGGAGGGGTGGCGTCCGGAATACCAGGAACTCTTTGCCGAGCGGGTGTTCGCCGACGCCGCGCACTTCATGATCGCGCCGGTCCGGCACAACGGCTCTGTGCTGGGGATGCTGGCGGTGGTCCGGACGGATCCCTCGTCCCCCTACCAGCCGGGGGACGACGACCTGCTGCAGGTGTTGGCGGACGGCGCCGGGGCGGCGATCGCGGAGTCCAGGGTGGCTCGGCGGCATCACCAGCTGCTCGAGCAGCTCGCCGACCTGGAGACGCGGGAACGGACCGAGCTGGCCGAGGGCATCCACGACGAACCTATTCAGCACCTGGCGGCCGGCATCATGCGCCTGGACTATCTCAGCGCGCACGTCGACCCGGTGACGCGCGACGAGCTGGATCGGGTGGCCGGCCAGCTGGAAACCACCGCGGACTGGCTGCGCAACCTGATCGTCGTCGCGCTCAACCCACCCGATCTCGCCGCCGGCCTTGGGCCCGCGCTGGCCGGCCTGGCCAAGAGCATCTTTGCCGGCACCCCCACCGTGTTGGGGGTGGAAGGTTCCGACCAGGCCGCGCTCAGCGTGCCGGCCAAGGAAACCGCCTACCGGGTGCTGCGGGAGGCCCTGGTCAACATCCGGAAACACGCCCGGGCAACGGTTGTCACGCTGCGGATCGAGGAGCGTGACGACGTCGTCGTGTTGGCGCTGTCCGACGACGGGATCGGCTCGAACAGCCTGGACGCCGGGCCGGGGCGCCCTGGCGTCGCCGCGATGCGGGCCAGGGCGGAGGCCAGCGGCGGCTACCTGAACATCGAGAGCATCGAGGGCCTGGGCACCGAGGTCACGTTGACCCTGCCCAAGAGCCGTGCCGAGCAGGAACGGCCAACCACGGCCCTGCTGAAGGGAATGCCGACCGCCGGGCCGACCGTGGACTCCCCGCCCAGTGACGACTGGGGACCGCATTCCATCGTCCTGTGTGACGACCAGCGGGATCTGCGCGACGCCGTGCGCCTGATGATGTCCGATGCACCGCGATTCCATGTGGTCGGGGAGGCCTCCGACGGGGTGACGTGCCTGCAGCGGGTCAGGGAATTCCGACCCGGACGCGCTGATCATGGATTTCAGCATGCCCGGCGGCGGCCCGCTGCTGGTCAAGGCGGCTCGCGAATTGCATCCCGGGCTGCACATCATCGTGTTCTCCGGCCGGCACGACGCTCGGACGCGGGATGCGATGTTGGACGCCGGAGCGAACCAGTACGTCGTGAAGACCGGTCGGTTGCGGCCGCTGATCGAGGCACTCGACCGGGCGTTCACCCCGACACCCGGGGTGCTGCCCGCGTAATCCCGGCTCGGCTACGTCATCCAGCGGTTGCTCACCGGGCCGCAACAGTTCAGCGCCATGGCGGCTGACCTGGGGGTCACCCAGCAGGCCGTGTCCAAGACGGTGAAGGAACTGGTCCGGCTCGGCTTCGTGGCGCAGTCCATCGACGAGGGTGACAGCCGGCGTCGCCCGGTCACCCTGACCGACCGCGGCTTGGCCGCCGTCGACAGCGCCAGGTTGATCCGGGCCGACATCGAGCGGCGGCTGGCCGAGTCGGTCGGCCCGGCCGATCTCGCGGCCGCCAGGTCGGTGGTGGCCGCCCTGCTCGAGCAGCTCGGGCTGACCGACCAGGTCGCCAGTCGGACCGTCCCGGCGCCGCCCGACGGGTGAATGGTGCCAGGGGTCGCCACAACGGCGGGGCGTCGCGCAGTGACCCCCGGGCTCGCAACGCCCGTTGGGGATAACCCCCACCCGGAATGCACCGAACGTGAGAGCGTCAGGTCGTGCAGATGGGTGCGGGGGTGCTGCCCGGTCTGGTCGGCGCCCTCGCGGGCGCGCTGGCCGGGTGCGGGCATCCGGATGCTGCTTGCCGCCCTGCGTCGGGGGGCCAAATTCCGCGTTGGGGTGCTCGAACTGGCCGCGGCCGTCGTCACCGGGATCGGCGTCGCGGCCTGCGTGGCCCGGCCCGCTGGTCGCACTGGTCGTCTGGGCCGGGCTGCTGGGTGTCGCGCTCGGCGCGGTCGACCTGGTGCACCACCGGCTGCCGGACGCGTTGACGCTGCCGGCGATCCCGATCACCGCCGTGGTCATCGCCGGGGTCGAGCTGGCCCGGCCCGGCACCGGCAGCCCGTTGACCGCCATCGTGGTTGCCGTCGTCGGGACCGGATTGTTCTGGGGCCTGTCGACGCTGGCCCCGCGGGCGATGGGCCTGGGTGACGTCAAACTGCTGCCGTCCCTGGCCCTGATGACGGGATACCTGTCGGTCGCCACCGCCCTGCTGGCCGTGGTGATTGCCTTCGTGCTGGGTGCGCTGGTGGCCCTCGTCGGTCTCGCGGTGCGGCGCCTGTCCATGACGTCGGCAATACCGTTCGGACCGTGCCTGCTGGCCGGGTGCTGGCTGGTCCTGGCGGTCCCCGGCCTGGTGACGCGCGGTGGTCGGTTGAGCCGAGTGGCGCATGCGGGGAGTGACCGTCACGAGCGGCCGGCACGCGCATGCCGGGCGACGCCGGCGAGGGGTCAGCCCGGCGCTCGCGGGCCCAGCAGATCCCACCGGTTACCCGGCGATGTCCCGGAACACCACGACCTGCCCGTACGGCTCGGCGCGCGGCGGAGAGACGAATTCGACACCGGCCGCCGTCATCCGGGCGTGGGCGGCGTCGAAGTCATCGACCCGCAGGAAGAAGCCGACCCGGCCGGCCAACTGCTCGCCGACGACGGCGGCTTGCCGCTCGCCGTCCGCCCGGGCGAGCAGGATCCCGGTCTGGGCACCCGGTGGCCGGACCACCACCCAGCGTTTGGGCTCACCGGCGTTGGTCGTCGCCGGCGAATCCTCGACGAGCTCGAAACCCAACACGTCGACGAAGAACGCGATCGCCGGGTCGTACTCATCGACGACGATCGCGGCCAGCTCCAGATGCATGCCGTGACCCTAGGCCGGCGGCCTTGACACGATGCGGAGCCGGACCGGCAAGACTCAGCCCCGGGGCCGCAGGGCGGCCACCATCGGGCACTCGAACGGGTCGCCCGCCCGCAGTCCGACGACGTTGAGGTACCGCACCACGATGCCGTAGGACCGGCGCAGGGTGGTCTCGGTGTAGGTCACCGAGTTCTCGATGCAGAACGGCTTGATGATCCGCTGAGCCCGGCGCAGGTTCGGCCTTGGCATGCTCGGGAAACAGGTGGTGCTCGATCTGGTAGTTCAGCCCGCCCATCGCAAAGGTGGTCAACCGGTTGCTGATGATGTTGCGGGACATCAGCACCTGCCGGCGCAGGAAGTCGATCCGGACGTCGGGCGGCAATACCGGCATGCCCTTGTGATTCGGCGCGAAGGTGCAGCCGAGGTAGATGCCGACCACCGCCAGTTGCACGCCGAGGAACGCGGCCGCCATGCCCGGATCGAGCACGATCAGCAGCAGGCTCAGGTAGGCCGCCCAGCGCAGGGTCAACAGCGCCATCTCGACCGGCTGCCACTTGCCGGACCGCCGGCTGAACCCGGTGGCGAACGACTGGGCGTGCAGGTTCACCCCTTCGAAGGTCAGCAGCGGGAAGAACCACCAGCCCTGCCGCGCCCGCAGGAAGCTGAGGAACCGGGACTTGTTGGGGGCGGCGACGGCCGGGTAGAAGTGCAGCACCGACGGTTCGATGTCCGGGTCCTTGCCGATCTGGTTCGGCGCCGCGTGATGCTTGTTGTGCTTGCTGTTCCACCAGGTGAGGCTCATCCCGCTGAACAGCGTCCCGAGCACCAGGCCGGCGCGGTGGTTGGCCTTCCCGGACACGAAGATCTGCTTGTGCGCCGCGTCGTGGCCGAGGAACCCGAAGTGCGCGAACACCAGGCCCAGCAGCGCGGCCAGCAGCAGCTGGAACCAGGAATTGCCCAGCACGACGATCCCCACCGCGATGCCGGCCGTCGCCAGCATCATCAGCCCGATCTTGATCGAGTAGTAGCCGTACCTGCGCTTCATCAGGCCGGACTCCTGGACGATGCGCAACAGCTGCGCATAGTCGGTGGACGGTCTAGGGGGTCTGGCCGAGGGTCCCTGACGGGACGGGGAGACTGCGGTGCTCATCGATGGCCTCACGTGCTGGTGGGTGGGCGAGTACCAGGCGTCGATGACGGGTGAGGCCGGGCAGTCGGTGGGACAGCTCAGGGACAGGAGTATGACGGCAAGGCACTGGGGGCGCGCGACCGGTATCTGCCCAGTGGTACATCACAGGGCGGCGAGAACACTTTCTCGCGACATCGCGGCCATATCGGCGGCGACACCGGTTCCCTGACGGCTGTTGTCCAGCAACCCCCAGGCAACTCCCCGGCGGGGTGGCTGTCAAGTGCGCCAACGGCAACCACGGCAACAGGGAGTAGCTGTGACGCCCGGGAGCACAAGCCACGAACTGGCGTGCGCGGAGCGGCCCCCGGGGGCGTCTGTCCGGCAGATGAGGCCTTTCGGCCCTGTCGGCTGCTGCCGCCGATGCGGCACATTCGGGCCAAGGGACCAGCGTCGGTCCATGTTTGCCGTGGCACCGTCGCCGCGGGAGGAGAGGACAACAACGTGACCACGTCATTGCCGTTGGATCATTCGGGACTGGGAGTCCTGCCCCGAGACGAATGCCTGTTCAGGCTGCGCGGTTCAAGGGTCGGCCGGGTCGCCTTCGTCAGCCAGGGTGATCCGGTCATCCTGCCGGTCAACCACGGGATGGACGGCGAGTCCGTGATCTTCCGGACGGCCACCGGGTCGAAACTGCTGGCGGCCGACAGCGAGCAGCGGGTGGCCTTCGAGGTCGACGGGTTCGACCCCGATCGGCGCGCGGGCTGGAGCGTGATGGTTCGCGGAGTCGCGACGACCGTCGAGGACCAGGAGGAGGTCAAGCGGCTGAACCTGCTGGGTGTCTGGCCGTGGGCCGACCTGGTCGAGCGGACGCATTGGGTGCGGATCCGGACCTACTCGATGACCGGCCGGCAGACGGTGCACCCGGCGCGGTAGCCGATCTCTGCCCGGCCGGATGTCCTGCCCGGGGTGCGTCGTGTCGGGGCTCAGGGCTCGATCGGATGGGCGGAGATGACCGCTCGGCAGCCGTCCGCGTCCAGGTCGAACACCTGCGGCCGCGCCGTCGACCGGAATGACGGAGACGTGATGGTGTCCGGGTAGACCTCGACCAGGTTGAACGCGCCGCTGGCGAAGGTGCGCTCGTGCCCGGCCGGGGCCAGCGGATCGGTCCGGATCGCCGTCGAACCAGCGACCGCGACCGGCACGGAGCCGAGCATCGCGGACTGCGCCAGGTGATGATGGCCGGCCAGGATCAGCCGCACATCGGTGCCGCCGATCGGCCGCCGACAAGGCCGCCCGCGATGACGCCTCCAGGGCGAAGTAGGACAGCAGCGGAGACGGCGGCGGCAGCGGGGCGTGGTGCAGCACGACGATGCTGCCGGCGGGCGCCGGGGTGGCCAGTTCGGCGCGGAGTTCGGCCAGATGGGCCGCGGTCAACCGGCCGTGCCCGGCGCCCGGAATGGTGGAATCCAGCACGATGATCGCGCAGCCCGTTGACGTCATGCACCTGCAGGATGGGGCTCGGTTGCGGCTGCGCCCAACAGCTGTCGCGTGGAACTCGGTGCGGACGTCGTGGTTGCCGGTGGCGAAGATGGGGATCGGGCCGCGGTCCGGCCGATCGACCCGACCGCGACGGCGAGCCGTCGCGTAGGCGGCCGGATCGCCGGTGTCGGTCAGGTCGCCGGACACCACCACGGCGTCGATCCGCCGGCCCGCCCGCGACGGCGGCTGCCAGCACCGCGACCGCCCGGTCGAGCGCGGCGTCGGCATCCAGCACGCCGTTGTACCGGACGCCCGCCGAGGTCAGGTGGGTGTCGGACAGGTGCGCGATGACGTGGCTGGGCCGCTCGCGGCGCTGCGTCGTCGGGGGTCTGCCAGTCGTCATACCTGGTGTGTCGTTCATGGCCGTGTTCGTCATGCGGGCCACGGTGCTGACCCGGTGGCCGGCCTCGGCGCACCACCGCCGGACCGGTTCGACCAGACCGGCAACGTCCGGCGAGCGCAGCGTCGGGGTGCCCCGACCCAGCCGGTAGCGATCAACCAGCGCGGTGTCGTAGCCGGCCTCGGACGCGTCGCACGAGTTCGCCCGCCCAGCGGGTTCCGACCACGAGAATCCGCTCGCTGGTCGGCGTTCTTCGACTCGGCGCCGGACGCCGGCGAGGGCCGCGGTCAGCGTGGCCGTGCGCCGAGCTCGTCGACCATGATGCCGATCGAATCCAGCACCGCGGATGCCGCCGGGTCGTCCGGCTCGGTGCACACAGCGAGATACGCGTGCCCGTCGAGGGCCGCCAGCAGCTCGTCGAGGCCGTCGGACTCGTCGACCGCCCAGGCGCTGGCCGCCAGGTCCGCCCGGGACGCCCGGTACGCGGCGGTCGATCACGGCATCGGTCAGAGCCCGGCCGCGCGGCCGAGCAGTCTCGACCGCCTGGTAGCCGTCCTCCGCGCCGGCCAGGTCGATCCCGGCGGGGATCAGCTCCGGCTTGCCCTCCAGGAATCCGCGCATGCCGGCGATCATCGCGCGGACCTGATCGGTGGGCAGGGCATCGGTCAGGTGCCGGGCGAACGACTGCACGGGCAGGTCGCTGGAATGCACGACGCCGTCGAAGCGGAGCAGCACCCCAACCGGCGCCGGCCGGCTTTCCGAGAGCGTCGACACCCGAGGGAGCCTATCGGGCCGCCGGGCGATTACCGTCGGACGAATGCGCGCCGTGGTGTACTCCAAAACCGGGGATCCTGACGTTCTCACCCTGATCGACAAGGCGGTGCCCGAACCGGGTCCCGGGCAGGCCAGGATTGCGGTGCACCGGTCGGGGGTGAACCCGACGGACTGGAAGTCGCGACGCGGCGCCGGCGCCGGCGGAGGCGCCTCGGTGATCGATCCGCCGCAGGTGCCCGGCCAGGACGGCGCCGGAGTCGTGGACGCGGTCGGCATCGGGGTGGACGCGGCGCTGGTCGGCCAGCGGGTGTGGATGTGGGAGGCGGCCTTCCGGCGGGCCGAGGGCACCGCCCAGGAGTTCGCGATCGTGCCGGCCAGCCACGTCGTCCGGCTGCCCGTCGAGGCGTCCTTCGATCTCGGCGCCTGCCTGGGGATCCCGTTCCTGACCGCGCACCGCTGCCTCACGGTGACCGAGGACGGGCCGTCCCGACTCGGTCCCGGCACCTTGCAGGACCGGGTCGTGCTGGTCGCCGGCGGGGCGGGCGCGGTCGGCAACGCGGCCATTCAGCTGGCCCGGTGGAGCGACGCCACGGTGATCAGCACGGTGAGCGGCCCGGCGAAGGCGCAGGCGGCGGTCGCGGCCGGTGCCGACCACGTGATCGACTACCGGCGGCAGGACGTCGTCGCCGAGATCCGCAAACTCGCGGCCGACGGGGTGAACACGATCGTCGAGGTGTCACCGGCGGCGAACGCGGGCATCGACGCCGCGGTGATCGCCCGGCACGGCTCCGTCGCGATGTACGCCGAACGACGGCGGCGGCGAGGTGTCCGTGCCGATCCGCAGCCAGATGACGCCGAACGCCCGCTGGCAGTTCGTGCTGGTGTACACCGCCCCCAAGCAGGCCAAGGCCAGCGCGGTCGACGACGTTGCCGCGGCGGTGCGTGCCGGGGCGATCAGGGTGGGCGAGGAAGCCGGCCTGCCGCTGCATCATTACCCGCTCGAGGACGCCGCGGCGGCGCACGCGGCCGTCGAGGCTTCGATCGTCGGCAAGGTGCTGATCGATACCGTGCCGGTCGACTCTGTGCGCTGATGGCGCAGACGCGGACGACGGCTGACCGGTCGATCAGGGCACGCCGCGGCGCGGCCGCGGTGGCCGGAGCCGGCGGGCTGCTGACGATCGGGTCGTCGTTCCTGCCGTGGATCAGCACGGCCACCGAGGACGGCGGCAGTACCTCGATCACCGGCTGGGGCGGCATCACCGGCAGCAGCGGCATCGCCGGAACGAACCTGAACGACGTGCTGGACGGCGCCGGCACCTACCGCCCCGGCGCTGCTCGGCCTGATCTTCGGGGTCATCGCGCTGATCGCCGCGATCGCGCTCGCGAGTGTGTCCCGGGGGCAACGCCCACACCGGATCACCGCGGCCGTGCTGACCCTCTGCGGGTTGGCGTGCGCCGGCCTTTGGCCTGTTCCGCGGGGTGGATCCGGGGGATGCCGGAGTGTTCGAGCCAGGGGATGTGTCGGTGGCGATCGGACCCTGGCTGACGGCGCTGGGCGGGGTGTTGATGCTGGCCGCTGCGGCCGTGATCTTCGCGGGCGTCATCGACCCGCCGGCCAAGCCAGGGCGGCGCGGGATCCAGCCGCGTTGACGGGTCGGGTGGCGCCCCGCCGGTGATGGTTCAGCGGGCGGTGCCGCCCGCGGCGATCACTCCTGGCCGGTGAGGAAGCGCCGCCGACGGCGCTTGTCGGCCGCGAAGGCAGCGCTGATCAGCAGCAACCAGAGCAGCAGCACGCCGGCGATCACATAACACATCAATTGCAATGCCGGGGTTGGCATGAAGAAGCTGGCGATCACAGCACCGGCAATGACGATGACTGCCAGAATCGCCATTCTGACCGGGGTGACGATGCCGGCTGGTTTCTGCGGGCCATTCCTCTCGACGCGCTCGATAATCTTCATACCTCGACTGTTTCACGACGTCGGCAGTGGAACAAGGGCGGCGAAGTGGCGCCGAGGTGAAGCACTCAAGAGCGGCGCGAGGCATTCTTGCGATATTTGTCGTTCGGGTGATGCTCATTCGCCCTGGTTCACTCTGTGCAATTTGTGTCGGCTGGCCGTTCGGTGAACTATGACGAAACAGAGCACTTTTTCTGACGCTGGGTGATGAGCGCGGCAAACAAAGAAATTTCCGTCCCGCGGGGCAGTCTTGCGGGTCGTGTCGCCGACACCCTGCCCGCCGAAGCGGTGCCGGCGACCGCGACCGCGATCTTCGCCGCCACGCCCGTGCTGGACGCACGCGTCACCTGATGGGCGGGTGGCTGACGTTCTGTGGGTCACGCGTCGGTCAGGTCGCCGTGAGTGAACAGTCGTGACGTGTCGTCAACAATTGTGAAATATTCCGGAAACCGAAATCCGCGCTGAATTTACATTCGTGAAACATGTGATGGTGCCGCCGGAAACAGGCGCGGATCAACCTCACCGTGTCATTTGAGCCTGCGCGTGCTGTCGCAACCCTGTCTGCAGCCGGCCTGCTCGTTCCGATCCGGCGAGCCTAGGAGGCTTCATGGACATCAATGCCGGGGATACCGCTTGGCTGCTGGCCAGCAGCGCTCTCGTTCTACTGATGACCCCGGGCCTTGCGTTCTTCTACGGTGGCCTGACCCGCGCCAAGAGCACGCTGAACATGATGATGATGTCGTTCGTCACGATCGGCATCATCAGCATCCTGTGGGCGCTGTACGGCTTCAATCTGGCCTTCGGCGCCGCGGGTACGGCGACCGCGGACAACCCCGATCCCTCCAACGGCCTCTGGGGCCACCTGAGCTGGGACGGCCTGTCGACCGCCGCGACAACGGCGTTCGGTCCGGCCGGCGATGCCACCCCGACGATCGTCTTCGCGGCCTTCCAGCTGATGTTCGCGATCATCACCCCGGCGCTGATCTCCGGGTCGATCGCCGACCGGACGAAGTTCATCTCCTGGTCGATCTTCGTGACGATCTGGGCCACGCTCGTCTATTTCCCGGTGGCGCACTGGGTGTTCGACTTCGGCACCGACGGCAGTGGAGCGGGGTGGCTGGCCAGCTGGGGAGTCGAGGACTTCGCCGGCGGCACGGCCGTGCACATCAACGCGGGCGCCGCCGCTCTCGCCCTGTGTTTGGTGCTCGGTAAACGGGTTGGCTTCCGCAAGGACCCGATGCGGCCGCACAACGTGCCGTTCGTGCTGCTCGGTGCCGGGCTGCTGTGGTTCGGCTGGTTCGGCTTCAACGCCGGGTCCGCGCTGGCCGCGAACAACCTGGCCGGCATCGCGTTCATGAACACCCAACTGGCCACTGGGGCAGCACTGCTGGCGTGGCTGGTGGTGGAGATGATCCGGGACGGCCGGCCGACCAGCGTCGGTGCGGCGTCCGGTGCGGTGGCCGGCCTGGTCGCGATCACCCCGGCCTGCGCCTTCCTCACCCCGCTCAGCTCGATACTGCTGGGCCTGCTGGCGGGTGCGGTCTGTGCGCTGGCGGTCGGCCTCAAGTACATCCTCGGTTATGACGATGCCCTCGACGTGGTCGGCGTGCACCTGGTCGGCGGCATCCTGGGCTGCCTGTTCCTTGGCTTCTTCTCCACCGACGCGCTCAACTCGGCCGCCACCAACGGGCTGTTCTACGGCGGCGGCGCGACCCTGCTCGGTAAGCAGGCGGTGGCCGCGGCCAGCGTGTTCGCGTACTCCTTCGCGGTGGCCTTCATCCTCGGCTGGGTGCTGAACAAGACCATCGGGTTCCGGATCACCACTGACGCCGAGACCGAGGGCGTCGACGTCAACGAGCACTCGGAGACGGCGTACGAGTTCGACACCCAGGCCAGCGGCGGCGGCATCCCGTCCGGACACCTGACCGGGGCACACGCCAAGAAGGACTAGCGAGACGAGCGCGCGCACTTCAACACAAGAGAGCGGTGTCCGCCGGGTCGGGCGGGCACCGCCCTGAAGGGGGAGACCGTCATGAAGCTCGTCACCGCCATCATCCAGCGGTTCAAGCTCGAGGAAGTGCGGCCGGCCCTGATGGCATTCGGGGTGAACGGCATGACCGTGACGGAATCCTCCGGCTACGGGCGGCAACGCGGCCATACCGAGGTGTACCGGGGTGCGGAGTACACGGTCGACCTGATTCCCAAGGTTCGGCTGGAGATCCTGGTCGGCGACGACGATGTGGACGACATCGTCCGGGTCATCGTCCGGGCCGCGCGGACCGGCAAGATCGGCGACGGCAAGGTCTGGGCGGTCCCGGTCGAGTCGGTGGTGCGGGTGCGCACCGGGGAGAGCGGCCTGCAGGCCCTGTAACGGGTTCCGCTTGCCACTCCGCGCGGGCGGCGCCGTCACCCGACCCGCGTCACGCCTACGCACAGCCCGATCCCGACGGCACTTGCGTCGTCGCACGCCACGATCGGCCAGCAGGCCACGGTGGGCGTAGCGTGTGTGACCAAGCGTGATCGGGATCGGGCAGGAGGGGTGTCGGTTGACTCGACCGAGTTGGGCGCCTGCTGAGGTCGACTTGGATCGACCGAGCGCCGCGCGGGTGTACGACTACTACCTGGGCGGCTTCCACAATTTCCCGGCGGACCGGGAGATGGCCAAGGAGGCCATCCGGATGTGGCCCGAGCTGCCGCTGATGATGCAGGCCAACCGGGGATTCCTGCGGCGCGCCGTGCGTTTCGCGGTGCGGGAGGGGGTCACCCAGTTCCTGGATATCGGCTCGGGCATTCCGACGGTGGGCAACTCGCACGAGGTGGCGCGGCAGGCGGATCCCGCGTCGCGGGTGGTGTACGTCGACGTCGATCCGGTCGCGGTGGCGCACAGCCGGGCGATTCTGGCCGACGACGAGTCGACGACCGTGGTGCAGGCCGATCTGCGTGATCCCGATCGCATCCTGGGCGATGCGTCGGTGCGCGCGCTGATCGACCTCGACCGGCCGGTCGCGATCCTGCTGGTCGCCCTGCTGCATTTCGTGCCGGATGCCGACCACCCCCAGGAGTTGATCGCGAGGCTCCGGGACGCTGTCGCGCCCGGCAGTTTCGTGGTCATCTCGCACGCCAGTCAGGATGGACAGCCGGTGCTCGCCGACAGCCATCAGAAGCTGTACGCGCGGACCGCGACGCCGATGTCGATGCGATCGCAAGCCGAGATTGAAGAGTTCTTCGACGGATTCGAACTCGTCGAGCCGGGGGTGGTGCCGTTGCAGAAGTGGCGCCCGGAGGCGCGTTCCGAGGATGGGGCCGATTCGAAGCGGATGGTCGGATATGCCGGGGTGGGGATGAAAGGTTGGCCACGCTAGGGGCCGGAGAGGCACGGGGGGGCGAGCCGGATGCGGCGGCGCTGGCCGCTCGCTGGGCGCGAACCATCGCCGGGACGAGTTACGTTCCGATGGAGCTACCGGAGATCGAGGCCTATCTGCTGACCCATGCCCAGCGCATCGTCGACGTGTGGCGGGGCGAGCCGTTCGAGCCGGACCAGGCGCGGCCGGTCGGAGCGGCACTGGTCGACGGCCATTTCACCCACTCCGACACCATCGCCCGCACGCTGGCGCTGCTGGCCCAGACGTTGACGTCGGGCGAACGTGCAGGCGTGGGCGCGTTGTCAAGGGTCGGTGCGGTGCTCGGTGCGCTGGCCGCCGGCTACGCCACCCGGCTGCAGGAGCGAACGCTGGAGGAGCAGGAGGCGATTCGCGTCGCGGCCCTGACGGCCCGCAGTGAGGCCGAACGGGCCGCCAGGGTCAGCGAGGCACGGTTTCAGGCGGTGTTCGCGGGAGCCGCGATCGGCATCGGCGTCGGCGACACCGAAGGCACCATCCTCGACGCGAACCCGGCCTTGACCAAGATGCTCGGCTATACGGTGCAACGAGATGCGTCGGCGGAACGTCGGCGAATTCATGCACCCGGAGGACACCGAAGAGGTGTGGGGGCTGTACGAGCAGCTGATCCGCGGCGAACGGGAGAGTTTCCGGACGGCCAAGCAGTTCCTGCGCAGTGACGGTCGCGGTGTCTGGACGCATCTGACCGTTTCCCTGATCCGGAACGAACGTGATGAACCGCAGTTCCAGATAGCCGTCATCGAGGACGTCACGGACCTGCGACGGCTGCAGAACCAGCTGCAGTTCCAGGCCCACCACGACATGCTCACCGGGCTGGCGAACCGGGCGTTGTTCCAGCTGCGCCTGGACCATCTGGTCGCGAACCCGCCCCCCGGCAAACGGCTGGGCCTGTGCCTGCTCGATCTGGACGGCTTCAAGGCGATCAATGACAGCGTTGGGCACGCGGTCGGGGACCAGGTCCTCGTCGAGATCGCCAGCCGGTTGGATGCCGCCCTTTCGCCGAGGGGGCACCTGGTGGCCCGGCTGGGCGGCGACGAGTTCGTCGTGCTGCTGGAGGACACCATCGGCGCCCAGGACGTCATCCTGGTCGCCGAACATGCCCTGGCCGCGGTGGCGCGTCCCGTCACCATCGCCGGCCACCCCTACGCCCTGACGGCCAGCGCCGGGCTGGTCGAGCGGCCCGCGGCCGCGGCCGACTCGGCCGACCTGATCCGGGCCGCCGACATCACCCTGTACTGGGCGAAGACCGACGGCAAGGATCGCTGGGCGCTGTTCGACTCGCAGCGCAGTGACCGTGAGGTGGCGCAGTACACGCTGGCCCGGATGCTCCCGGCGGCCCTGGACGGCGATCAGTTCCGGCTGCACTACCAACCGCTGTTCTCCCTGGCCAGCGGCGCACCGACCGGCGTCGAGGCCCTGCTGCGCTGGCAACACCCCTGGTTGGGTCGGATCATGCCGGACCGGTTCATCGGCGCGGCCGAGGACATCGGCATCATCGTGCCGATCGGTGGGTGGGTGCTGCAGACCGCGTGTGGTCAGGCGCGCAGCTGGTCGAAGCGATTCGCCGATCCGTTGTGCGTCAGCGTGAACATCGCCATGCGGCAACTCGCCGATCCGCAACTGATCGACCGGATCACCAGGGTGCTCGATGAGAACGGCCTTGACCCAACCCAATTGCAGCTGGAACTGACCGAGCGTGCGGTGATCGGCAGCGACCGTGAACCGCTCACCGCGCTGACGTCGCTGGCCGACCTGGGGGTTCGCATCGCCATCGACGACTTCGGCACCGGCTACTCGAACATGACCTACCTGCGCCGGCTGCCGGTCTCCGAGTTGAAGCTTGCCGCGTCATTCATCGACGAATTGCGCTCGACCGGTCCCGGCCGCGACACCGCCGCCAAGATCGTTGAATCGATCGTCTCGCTCGCCCATACGTTGGGTCTGACCGTGACGGCGGAAGGAGTCGAAACGGTGGGGCAGGCGGACGCGCTGCGGGAGATCGGCTGCGACACCGCGCAGGGCACGTTCTTCGGCGCGCCCGCGCCGCCCGACACCATCCAACGATTGTTCGACCAGCATCTCGCCCGGAACGCCGAGGGCTAGGTCGTATCTGGCAAAGGCCCGATTGCGCACGCTCCTGCATAGCGCGCGACCGGGGCCAGGGGCGTCCTAATTGGATCGGTTGGCAAACGCGAAGGTGAGGCCGGCTCGGCGCTGCGTGGGGACGGTGGTCAGGCGCCGGGCGAATCGCGCGATGGGGGTGAGCGCCGGCTCGACGCTCGGCTTGCCGACCGGAGGGCGCGGACTGGTGGGTGACTTACGAGGCCCGATCCGGGTCGCCATGCAAGATCACCTCGCATTCTGCGTTGGGCCAACTCATCGCCCCTAGTGTTACAGAAACTCTCGGTGTTCACCCTAAATCCCGTAAACGTCACCCGATTGGTCCAATATGTTTACTCTCCGTCTCATTGTACGACGACGGGTGCCGAGGCGGGCGCATCGATGGTGGTACTTGGCGTCCGCGAGCCGGGGACTCGCTCGCCGCGACGATCTGGGAGCGGTCCCGCCGCGCCGCCGTGTTATCCCGAATGCCGGGGCGTGCCGCAGTAAATTCGCCCCCATGACGCGCCGAATAGTGCTGTTCGAGCTCAACGAGGTTCCATGGCGGATCGTCGACGAGTACGTCGCCGATCACCCTCATGCCGCGTTGTCCAGAATTCTGCGCAGCAGCAGGTGCTACACCACCATCACCGCCGATCGTGGCCACCTTTCGCCGTGGACCACCTGGCCCACCCTGCATCGCGGCGTCAACGACGAGCAGCACATGATCGGCAGCTTCGGCCAGGACCGGGCGCAGGCCGACCGCTGCTTTCCGCCGGTCTGGCAACTGCTGCACGACGCGGGCGTTTCGGTCGGGATCTGCGGGACGCTGCACAGTTTCCCGGCCCCCGAAGACATCTCGAGTTACAGCTTCTATCTGCCGGACACCTTCGCGGCGGACGCGACCGCTTTCCCCGCCGAACTCGAGGCGTTCCAGGAGTTCAACCTCACCATGGTGGCGGCGTCGTCCCGCAACGTCGACACCGCGATACCGCGTGCCGCGGCGCTTAAATTCCTTCGGCACACCCGAAAAATCGGCATCCGGCCGCGGACCTTTACTGCGCTGGCCCAGCAATTGTTGGCCGAACGGCGGAGCCCGTGGCTCAGCACCAGACGGCGCTCGTTCCAATCCATCTTTGCCTTCGACCTGTTCGAAAAGCAGTTGACGACCACTCGTCCGGCATTTAGTTCTTTCTTCACCAACCATGTCGCGTCGTCGATGCACCGCTATTGGGCGGCCGGCCACCCGGGCGACTACGAGGAGGTCGCGCTGGACCAGGAGTGGATGGACAAGTACCGCGGCGAGGTGCCCTGGGCGATGGGCCGCGCGGACGACATGATCGGCGCCCTGGCGGAGTTCGTCGAGGCCAACCCGGCCTACGAGCTGTGGATCGCATCGAGCATGGGTCAGGGCCCGACCTTTGCCCAGCCGCTGGAGACCCAGCTCTATCTCGACGACCTGCCGACCTTCATGCAGGTCGTCGGCGGGGTGCCGACCGCCGGCTGGAGTCGGTCGGCCGGCCATGCTGCCGCAGCGGAACGTCCATGTCGACGCCGACTTTGCCGACCACTTCGAGGCTGCCCTGCGCGCAGATCACCGTGGCCGGCGCACCCTTGCCGTTCCGCCGCGCCGACGACGGGTTCTTCTCGATGGAATGGGGTCAGCCGAACCTGCACGATCAACCCGACGCGGTCCGGATCGGCCGGCCTGGTCCGCGTCCCCGCCGACCTTGGTCTGCGCATCGTGGAGATCGAGGAGCGGTCGGACACCACCGCGTATCACGTCCCACGCGGTGTGCTCGCGATCTATGACCCGTCGGACCGTTCGGTGACATCGACGGAACGGGAGGATGTCTCGGTGCTGGAGATGGCGCCGGCAATTCTCGCCAGGTTCGGGGTGGCCGCGCCCGACTACATGCAGGAGCCGGTGCGGCTGGCGCCCAGCCCGGCGCCGGCCGGGCGGTAGCCGCCGGCTGCTCCGGTCGACGTGCGCGCGGGCCGAAACCCGCTACGGTGGCGGAAGTTCAATCGGCTAAGGGAGCTCACGTGACCACACCCGTCGTCTTCATCCATGGCCTGTGGCTGCACGCCACCAGTTGGGGTCCCTGGGAGGAACTGTTCTCCGGGGCCGGCTACGAGCCGATCGCCCCTGGCTGGCCACACGAACCGAGCACCGTGGCCGAGGCTCGGGAGAAGCCAGAACTGGTGGCCAACATCGGTATCGACGACGCCGTCAACCACTACGCCGGCATCATCGGCACTCTGGCCGCACCACCGGTGATCATCGGCCACTCCTTCGGAGGGCTGATCACCGAGAAGCTGCTCGGACAGGGCCATGGCGCTGCGGGCGTTGCCATCGACCCGGCCCAGATCAAGGGCGTGCTGCCGTTGCCACTGGCCCAGCTCCGCGCCGGACTGCCGGGGCTCGGTAACCCCGCCAATCTGCACAAAGCGGTCTCGTTGACGCAGAAGGAGTTTCGGTTCGGGTTCGGCAACGCCCTGACCGAGGAGGAGTCGAACGAGTTGTACGAGAAGTGGACGATTCCCTCACCGGCCAGGCCGCTGTTCCAGGCCGCGGCCGCGAACTTCGCGCTGCACTCGGAGGCGAAGGTCAACACCGGCAACGACACTCGGGGACCGTTGCTGCTGATCTCCGGCACCGCTGATCACACGGTGCCCGACGTGGTGACCCGATCCACGCTGAAGCAGTACCGGGACTCGGCCGCCGTCACCGAACTCAAGCAATTCCAGGGACGTGGCCATTCGTTGACCATCGACAGCGGGTGGAAGGAAGTGGCCGACGCGGTGTTGGCCTGGTTGAAGACGAACGGGCTCTGATCGTGGTCGGTGGTCGGGTTCAGCGGTCGGCCATCGGGACGTAGTCGCGCGCGGTGGGCCCCGTGTAGACCTGCCGCGGGCGACCGATCTTGGTCGCCGGGTCGGCGATCATCTCCCGCCACTGCGCGATCCAGCCGGGCAGCCGGCCCATCGCGAAGAGCACGGTGAACATGTTGGCCGGAAACCCCATCGCCTGGTAGATCAGCCCGCTGTAGAAATCCAGGTTCGGATACAGCTTGCGGGACAGGAAGAAATCGTCCGAGAGGGCGACCGCCTCCAGTTGCAGGGCCAGGTCCAGCAACTCGTCCTGCGCGCCAAGATCCTCCAGCACCTCCCGGGCGCTCTCCTTGACCAGCGCCGCCCGCGGGTCGTAGTTCTTGTAGAGCCGGTGCCCGAAGCCCATCAGCTTGACGCCGGGCGCCTCGTTCTTCACCCGCTCGACGAACGCCTTGACGTCACCACCCTCGCTGCGAATGTGTTGGAGCATCTCCAGCACGGCCTTCTCGGCGCCACCGTGCATCGGCCCGAGCAGCGCGTTGATGCCTGCCGAGACCGAGGCGAACAGGTCCGCGTGCGCTGATCCGACGAGCCGCACGGTGGCCGTCGAGCAGTTCTGCTCGTCGTCGGCGTGCAGGATCAGCAGCCGGTCCAGCGCCTTGACCAGCTTCGGGTTCAGCTCGTACGGCTCCGCCGGGAAGCCGAACGACATGCGCAGGAAGTTCTCCACCAGGCCGAGGGAGTTGTCCGGGTACAGCAACGGCTGCCCCACCGACTTCTTGTACGCGTAGGCCGCAATAGTCGGCACCTTGGCCAGCAACCGCACCGTGGACAGCTCCACCTGCTCCGGGTCGAACGGGTCCAGCGCGTCACGGTAGAAGGTCGACAGCGCGCTCACCGCGCTGGACAGCACCGGCACCGGGTGGGCGTTGCGCGGAAAACCGTCGAAGAAGTGCTTCAGGTCCTCGTGCAGCATGGTGTGCCGGCTGATCCGCCTGGTGAACGCGTCCAACTCGGCCGGGCTGGGCAACTCGCCGCGGATCAGCAGGTAGCTGGTCTCGATGAAGCTTGACGATTCGGCGAGTTGGTCGATCGGGTACCCGCGATAGCGGAGGATCCCGGCCGCTCCGTCGATGTAGGTGATGGACGAGGTGGTCGACCCGGTATTGACGAAACCCGGATCCAGCGTGATGACGCCCAGTGTGGTCAGCAGCTTGGAAATCTCCACGCCGGAGACGCCCTCGCTGGCCGCGACGATCTTCGGTTCGAACGTCGTCCCCGCGACGTCGATGACGGCGTGCGCAGTGCTGGGACCGTCGACCTGCGTCATGGGATCGAACTCCTCGCTCATGTCCAGCCGGATCCGGAGTGCCGCAACGGACAGCACGATCCTGGCACGGCTCGCGGGCACGGGCACGGGCACCTTCGCCACAACGGCCCATCCGGTCCGACAGGCGTTTTGCTCACGCGGTTCTCACTGGCGTGGGCGATATGGTCGATTCCAGGGCGCGGGGCGATCCGCGGCCGGGGTGGTGCGCTTTTGTGCGGATCGAGGAAATGATCGGCGGTGGAGTCATGATGCGGGCAAACCGGCAGGGTTTCCGGTGGTTGGCGGTGACACTGCTCGGCGCGCTGGCCTTGCTGAGTGGATGTTCGACGGGTTCGCTGGCGGCGACATCTACTGCGCCGACCTCCACAGCCAACACCGCCGGACCGGGGACCACCGGGTCATCCGCGCCGAGCACAACGGCGGCCGACGCCCCGACCAGCCCGTCCTCCGTCACACCCCCGCCTCCTCCGGTGGCGACGGTGAGCGCATCGCCCGCCTTCGGCAGCACCGACGTGGCACCGGCCGGGCCGGTCAGCGTCACGGTCGGGCAGGGCGTGATCGACGCGTTGACGCTCACCGGCTCGGATGGCACCGCCGTCACCGGCGCGCTGTCCGCCGATCGCACCAGCTGGACCGTGAGCCAGCCGTTGGCCTTCGGCACCACCTACACCGCTGCCGGCACGGCAACCGGCACCGACGGTCAGCAGGTCCCGATCACCGGAACGTTCGGCACGGCCGACGCCGGCACCCAGATCAGGAACACCGTCTACCCGGGCGACGACGCGGTGGTCGGCGTCGCGGCCCCGGTCATCGTGTACTTCGGTGTCGAGCCGGCCGACAAGGCCGCGGTGGCCAGTCATGTGACGCTGACCAGCGACCCGGCGGTCGAGGGCGCCTGGGCCTGGATCAAGCACGACGACGGCCGCTGGGGGCTGGACTTCCGGACCAAGGACTACTGGCCCGCCGGGACCAAGGTGCACGTGTCGGCCAACCTGTTCGGCGTCCAGCTCGCCCCTGGGGCCTACGGCGCCGCGAACATCACCAGCGACTTCACCATCGGCCGTAACCAGGTCGTCATCGCCGATGTCAACTCGCACGAGTTGGTGGTCAAGCAGGACGGCAACGTGGTGGCCAGCTACCCGGCGTCCTACGGACGGGGCGACAACACCGGCGATCCCAACCTGATCACCAGGTCCGGAACCCACATCGTCAGCGACTTCTTTGAGACCAAGCTGATGAGCAATCCGGCGTACGGCTATACCAACGTGCCGGAGAAATGGGCCGTGCGGATCAGCGACAACGGCGAGTTCATCCACGCGAACCCGGCCAGTTCCGGCGCGCAGGGCAACTCCAACGTGACGCACGGCTGCGTCAACCTCTCCCTATCGGACGCCCATGACTACTACAACTCGGCGATCTGGGGCGATCCGGTCGAGGTCACCGGCACCTCGATCACCCTGGGGCCGGACGACGGCGACTTCTACGACTGGGCGATGTCCTGGGATCAGTGGCAGGCGCTCTCGGTCGCCTGACCACGCTGTATCAAATTACCCGCCGACGGCCTCGTCGCTCCGTTCGCGTTCCTCGTGCGCCGACCTCACCACCGGCAGCGGCCTGCGCGGTTCGCGGACCCCCGCCGATCCGCCGCCGCGCCCGACCCAGAGCGTCACCGACGAGCCGGCCGGCACCCGGGCGCCGGACTCCGGGCTCTGATCCGTCACCGCTCCGGACGGTAGCTCGGCGGCCGCGGGCGGCCGGGCAGAGCCGGGTTCGATGGCGATGAGACCCTTTTCCGCCAGGACGCGCCGGGCGTCGGCCCAGGTCATGCCGATGACGTTCGGCACCGTGATCGACGATGATCGGCGCAGCTCGCGCGCCGCTCGCGCGGTCACCGCGGACGGCGAGTCATCGCCGGCGAGCGCCGTACCGGACACCAGTTCGGCGGTCGCGCCGGCCGTGGCGGCCCGGATGGCGGCGTCCCGTCCCGACCCGCCGCCGGTCGGGGTCTCGGGGTTGTCCAGGTCGCGCCACCGCTCCCAGGCCGACTGCCTGGTCACCCCGAGCCGGGTCGCGATCTCCGCCCAGGACTTGCCGTGCCGGCGTGCGGTTCGCACGGCGATCAGCTCGAACTGATCGAGGATGCGGTGGACAGCCCCGACATCGGTCAGCGCGGCCAGGGCCGCGTCGCCGTCGTCCGGGTGTCCCGGCGTCGATGCGCTGTCATCCTGCCAGCCGCTCAACCGTTTCCAGGCCCGGCGGCCTTCCTGCCACGGATCGAAACTCTTGCTCATGGTGTCAGGATATCCTGACGCGGCCTGCAGGGTGGCGGCCCGCATTCTGCCCGCGGCGAATCAGGTTCTCAGTTGTTGGCCAGGGTGGTCCACTCGCTCCACGGGATGGCCCAGTCGTAGATGTCGCCGTCGGCGGGGGAGAGCTGCACGCTGGTGCCGGTGACCACGACCGGGTCGCCGTAGATCGCCGTCTGGAAGTAGGCCTCGGCGTTCTCGGCGGACAGGTTGATGCAGCCGTGGCTGACGTTGTCCACACCCTGATCGGCGACGGTGTCCTGGTTCTGGTGGATGAATTCGCCGTTGTCGCTGATCCGCACCGCCCAGTGCTCGGTGACGTCGGTGTAGCCGTAGGCGGGGTTGCTCATCGTGGTGGTTTCCTTCTTGTCCATCACGATGTGGGTGCCGGAGCGGGTGACCCGGTTCGGGTCGCCGATGATGTCGCCGCTGCCGTAGGAGGCGTCGTAGGTGGCGACGGTGACGCCGTCCTGCTGGACGATCATGTTGTGCGAGTTGGCGTCCGCCAGCACCACCTGGTTCCGGCCGATGGTGAAGTCGCTGGTCACCTTGTCGCCGCCGAAGACGCCGTCGGCGATCTTCACGCCGTACAGGTCGGATTCGACGTGCACGACGGTGCCGGACGGCCAGTACTCCTTGGGCCGCCAGTCCAGCGATGGCCAGGTGTCGCCGTCGTGGGTGATCCAGGCCCAGGCGCCCTCGACCTTGGGCGTGGTGGTGATGGTGACGTGCTGCTCGACCAGCGCCTTGTCGGCGGGCGCCGCGCCGAAGCGGACGATGACCGGTGCGGCGACGCCGACCACGGCGTCGTCACCGGGGGAGATCTTGCTGGTGAACTTGGTCGGTCGGGGTGACCGTCGTGTAGCTGCCGGCGATCGGCACGGTCAGGCCGTCGGTGCCGGTCGCCGACCCGGCGACGGTGTAGGTGCGGCCGTAGCCCAGCGGTTCGTCCAGCGTCCAGGACGTCTTGTCCGTCGAGAGGGTGCCGTCGACGGGCGCCCCCTCCGGATTGGTGACCTGCAGGGTGGAGATGGTGCCCTTGGCGACCTTGATCGTGACCGGCTCGGTCGGGGAGAGCTGCTGGTCACCCAGTGCGGGGGACGCAGTCACGACGGCCACCGGCGCCGGCGCCGCCGAGGTGGTAGCGGCGGCGGCCGATTGGCCGGTCGGGACGGCCTGACCACCGGTGGACGCGCCCGAGCACGCGGCGCTCGCGCCCAACGCGGCGATCACCAGGACGGCGGCCGCCAGCCGAATCGGACGTTTCATATGCAGCATGCGGATGCCCTCCAGGACCTCGACGGAACGGCGGAATGTCCTGCAGGGACATTCCGCGTCATCCTCAGACGCCTGGGTGGGTGGATCGTTGACCCTGTCGGTGGTGACCTGGGGCACCGTTCGGCGGGATCACCGACCCGACTGGCTCGATCGATCGATCGAGAGGTTGCCCTACTGCTCGAGGCCCATCACTTCGGCCGCAGGTGCCCGTCGGCCAGCAGGTCCGCGATCTGATCCAGCACGGCGTCGTCCGCGGCGTAGATGCCCTCGGGTCGGGGCCAGTGCACCAGGATGTCGGTGAAGCCCAGCGCCGCCGCCCGTCCGGCGGCGTCGGTGAAGGCGTCGATGCTGCTGACCGAGAGCACCGGCGCCGAATCGAGATTCAGGTAGCGGCCCATCGCGGCGGGGTCGCGACCGGCCTGGCGGGCGGTCTCCTCGAACCGCTCGACCAGGCCGGCGATGCTCGCCCACCACCGCTCGGTGCCTTCGGTGGACTCCGGCCCGGTGGTGGCCCAGCCGTCGGCACCGGCGGCGATTCGGATCGTCCGTGGCCCATTGGCGGCGACGATCAGCGGGATCCGGGCCCGGCTGCCGGCCGGGATCATCCTGGCCCGCTCGGCCTGGAAGTACTCGCCGTGCCAGCTGGTCTCGGGCTGGCTGAGCAGCAGGTCGAGCAGCGTGACGAACTCGCCGAGCCGCGCGGTGCGCTGCCCCGGGGTCAGGCGTCTGCTGGCCGAGAACGGTGGCGTCCCAACCGGTCCCACCGGCTCCGACCCCGACGATGACGCGGCCGCCGGAGATGTCGTCCAGCGTCATCAGGTCCTTGGCCAGCGTCACCGGGTGCCGGAAGTTGGGGGAGGTGACCCAGGTGCCCAGCCGGAGCGTCGACGTCGCGGTCGCGGCGGCGGTCAGGGTGGGGATGGTGCCGAACCAGGGTCTGCTCGGCCAGGTCCCGCCAGGCCAGGTGGTCGTACGTCCAACCGTGGGCGAAACCCCTGTCCTCCAGGGACTTCCACCGGGCGCGAGCCTCGGGCCAGCTGAATTGGGGCAGGATGACGACACCGACGCGCATCGGCAGAAGGTTAGACCCCGCCGGCCAGCACGGCACTGCGCTGCCTCCAGCAGCATCCAACCGGACAGCTGCACCGAGAGATCCCGCTCGCCCGTGTTGGATTTTCGACCCGGTCGGGTGGCCGGACGCGACCAGTCCGGGCCGAAGATCGGCAGGCCGTCGTCGAACGCGGCGTTGGCCCAGGCGGCCGTCCGCGGACTCGGTGATGAGCGCCGCGGCGGTGCGGCGGGTGGCGGTCGCCGGTGAGTCGTCACCGGGCAATTCGACGGCGACCAGGGCCAGGTACCGGGCCAGGATTCCGCTGAACAGTCCGGAGTCGCCGCCCTGGTGCCCGGTGAGCACCCCGTCCTTGGTCAGGTTCGCGGCGACGGCCGCACCAGCCGGGACGACCGCCGCACCGATTCCGGCCTGCCGTGCCGGCAGCCGCCGCGCCAGTTCGACCTCCGCACCCAGCACCACGCCCTGGCAGTAGCCGTAGATCGTTGTCTCATAGCGGGTCCGGCCGTGCAGGCCCGGGTCGCAGTCCGTCCCAGATCAGCCCGGTCGCCGGGTCCCGCAGGTGGCCGTCGATCCAGTCCGCGGTGGCTGCCGCCCGCTCCAGGTGCCCGGTGCGGGCCAGCAGGATCGCCGCCGGACCGTTGGCCGGGGTGTTCTTGAAGACGTCGCCGCGTCGCCACGGAATGCCGCCGCCCTCGTCGTCCGACCAGGCCGCCAGCAGCTCCCCGGTCAGCCGGCCGATCGCCCGTTCGTGATCGGTGCCCAGTTGAGCGTCGGCGCGCTGCAGGGCGAGGGCGAGCCAGGCCATGTCGTCGTAGTAGGAGTTCGTCCAGCGGCCCCCGTTGAACAGCCGGATGCCGCGGATCAGCCGGCGGATCAGTTCGCCGCCGGTCGGGTTGCGGGTCCCGGATCTCGGCGTCGACCAGGCAGTCCAGCAGGTGCGCCTGCCACCAGTAGTTCCACCCGAGGAACAGCCGGTGCGCGCCCGACGGCGGCCAGCTGTTCACGCCGAGGGCGGTGCCGGGGATCGCCCAGACGTGCCGTGACGTGACGATGCAGGACGGCCCGCTCGGCCGCGCGCGCGCCGCTCGGCGGCCGGCACGTCAGTCGTCGTAGAGCTGGGATCGGTCGAAGCCGTCCCGGGACCGCCGGCGCCGCTGCGCGCCCGCCGGTGCCGCCGTCACCGTCGCGTCGGCATCGGGCGAGTCGCTCGGCACGGGATCGCCCGGCTGATCCCGGTCGTCCGGCGGCCGCGGATCGGCGATCTCCCGGTAGATGAAGACGCCCAACCCGATCAGCGCGATGACCCCGAACGCCTCCCACTGCAACGCATACGACAGGAACGGACCGGAATCGGTCTGCGGCAGCTCGATCGGGGTCAGCACGCCCGGGCTGCCGTCGGTGAGCTGGATGTAGCCCTGCAGGAAGACCTCCGAGGCGTCGGCACCGCCGGTAGCCGCCCCCCCGATAGCCGCCACGTTGATCGCGTACGCCTCGATGTGATCCCCGACGACCAGCGGCTGCCGGTTCGACGGGTCGGTCTGCTCGTCCTGCACCCGGCCGGTGATCGTCACCTGACCGGTCGGCAACGCCGCGATCGGCACGTCGTTGCGGACGTCGGTGAACGAGACGTAGCCGCGGTCGACCAGCAGCGTCTGCGCCGTTGGTCAGCCGGAACGGCGCGATCACCTCGGACACCGGGTTGCCGTTCTCGTCCTGCCGGAGCCGGACCTGCACCTGCCGGGTCGGATCGAATTCGCCGGTGGCGGTGACCACCCGCCAGGCGACGTCACCCGGCGGCTGCGCCGTGGTCGACATCAGCTCGGCGACCGGCACGGCCGGCGCGGTGATCGAGGCGTCGACCGCGTTGTTCTGCGCGGTGCGCTCGGCGTTCCGGCCGAACTGCCACGGCGCCAGGATGAAGAAACAGGCAGCCGAGAACGCAAGGACCGCAAGGATGATGCCGATCCAGCCGGGGGAGGCCAGGAACGCCAACCGGCGACGGGGCTTGCCCTCGTCGGTGACGGCGGGGTGCTCGCGGGTGCTGCTCACCGGCCGTTGCCTGCCGGGGTGCCGCTGGTCCGGTCGGACGTCCGGCGCTCGTGGAGCAGCCGCCGGATCTCCGTCGACGACGCCCGGTGCGGCCGCCTCGGTCATCGCCAGCACCTCGTCGAAGCCCGAGTCGGGGCCGTAGTACGGGTCGGGCACCTCGTCGTCGTCGGCGGCCGGGTCGAACGACCGCAGCAGCGCGATCTTGGCGTGGTCGGGCGTCATCCGCCGCAGTTCCCGCAGGTGTCCACGGTCGGCGGCGAGCACCAGGTCGACGCCGGCCAGGTCCCGCGGGGTGATCTGCCGGGCGCGGTGATCGGTCGGGTATCCGGCGGCCCGCAGCACCTTGCACGGCCCGCTGGTTCGCGCCCTGACCGATGTGCCAGTCGCCGGTGCCGGCGCTGGACACCCGGACCTGATCGGCCAGGCCGGCCTCCGCGATCGCCGACCGCAACACCTGCTCGCCGATCGGCGACCGGCAGATGTTGCCGGAGCAGACGACGCAGACGTGCAGCCGCGGGTCGTCGCCCGGCAGGTCCGCCGGGTACGGCGCGGACACGGCTCGTGGCTTGGGTGCGGACCTCACCGCGCCATTGTCCCCCGGGCTGGGAGACTGGGTCGCCGCCACCGCCGCGGCCGGCGCGAGCGGCACGGCGCGAACGCGGATGGAGCAGCGGAGTGACCCGAGTGCGTGACGTCATCGACGTCATGCGGCGTGCCTATCCGGAATCCGCCGCCGCGGACTGGGACACCGGCATCGGCCTGACCTGCGGCGACCCGGACGCGGCCGTCGGCTCCGTGCTGCTGGCCGTCGACGCGGACCGGGCCACGATCGGCGAGGCCATCGCGATCGGCGCCGGGACTGCTCGTCACCCACCACCCGCTGCTGTTCCGCCCGGTGCAGTCGGTGGCCGCCGACACCGCGAAGGGTGCGCTGCTGCACCTGATGATCACCGGCGGCGTCGCGCATTTCGCCGCGCACACCAACGCCGACGTGGCGGTCGACGGGGTGAACGACGCGCTCGCCGACGCGCTGGGGCTGATCGGCACCCGCCCGCTCGTCCCGCTCGACGGCAGCGCCGGGGTCGGCAGCGGCCGGGTCGGGGAGCTGCCGGACGCGCTGACCCTGCGGGCCTTCGCCGCGCTGGGTCGCGGACCGCTTGCCCGGCACGGTGGCCGGGGTCCGGGCCGCCGGCGACCCGGATCGGATGCGTGCGCACGGTGGCGGTGTGCGGGGGCGCCGGGGATTCGTACCTGCCGGACGCCGCGGCGGCCGAGGCGGACGTCTACCTCACCTCCGACCTGCGGCATCACGTCGTCAGCGAGTTCGTCGGGGTGGCCGGCAACCCCGCCGTCGTCGACGTCGCGCACTGGGCCGGCGAGTGGCCCTGGCTGGCGAGGGCGGCCGCGCTGGCTCGCGGCCGAATTGCCGGACCTGACGGTCACCGTGTCCACGCTGCGGACCGATCCGTGGACGATTCACGTCGGTACAGTCGCGGACGAGTAGGTCCCCGCGCCGTGCGATCAACCAGTGCCGTGCGATCAAACCAATGCCTGCGATGAAGGAGCACCCATGGGCATCCCCGGTCCGACCGACCTGATCCGGGTGGCCGGCCAGGGCTACTCCGCCGCTGGAACGGGTCATCGCGCTGGTGCCGCGGTTGGTCGGCATGGTGACCGAGGTGGAGGGCCTGATCGGACGGGTCCAGTCGGTCGTCTCCGAGATCGAGGTCAGCCAGCAACGCGCCACCGCGGCGATCGACCACATCGAGGCCGCCCAGCGGCGGGCGAACGCGGCGATCGACCACATCGAACACACCCAGCAGCGGGCCACCGCCGCAGTCGACCGGATCGAGCTGATCCAGACCCGGGTGGAGGCGGTACTGGACCGCACCGACGGCGTCGTGGACCGCACCGAGGGCGTCGTCGGCCGGGCGGCGCAGCTGACCCGGCGGATCGAGCCGCTGCTGGACCGGTTCCAGCCGACGCTGGACAAGCTGGAACCGATGCTCAGCCGGATCGCCGAAACCACCAGCCCGGATGAGGTGGACGCCATCGTCAAGCTGATCGACGCGCTGCCGTCCGTCGTCGACAAGCTGGACGCCGACATCCTGCCCGTGCTGGACACCTTGGCCACGGTCGCGCCCGATCTGCGGGATCTGCTGGACGCCTCCAAGGAGCTCAACGAGCTGATCGCGTCGGTGCCAGGGCTGGGCCGGGTCAAGCGCAACATCGAGGAAAAGCAGGAGCAGCAGGACGAGTACCGCGCGCTCGAGGAGCCGGCGGCCGCGCCTGACCGACGCAGCTGACCCACCGGGATGCGCCGTCGACCACTGCCGGTGCAGAACTCAGGGCCGGTCCGGTAGCGTCGCCTCGACGAGCGGCCGGCCCAGAGCGGGGCGAGCGGAACGCACCCGAGCTTCTTGCCTTGGCCGGCGTGCTCACGTCGACACGCCCCGACAGGATGGTGGTCCGTGCCCCCGAAAGCCGATCCCTTTGTGCAGCGCCGACTGCTCGACGTGGCCCGCCTCGACCAGGCCAGGTCGGCCGCCGAGCATCGCCGCAAGTCGCTGCCCGAACTCGGGCTGATCGCCACCGGTACCGCCCGTGTCGACGAACTTCGCAACGCCGCGGTGCTCGCCCAGACCGAGATCGGCGATCTCGACCGGGCGGCCCGGAAGCTGGACAACGAGATCGACGCCGTGCGGGCCCGTTCGAAGCGCGACTCCGACCGGCTGGCGGCGGGCACCGCGCCGGCCAAGGATCTGGAAAACATGCAGCACGAGATCGTCTCGCTGGCCCGGCGGCAGGCGACGCTGGAGGACGAGGCGCTGGAGCTGATGGAGGCCCGCGAGCAGGCCGACGCCACGATGGCCACCCTCGACAGAGACCTGACCGCGGCCAGGGCGGACCTGGAAGCAGCGCAGCAACGCCGCGACGCCGCGTTCGCCGATATCGACGACGAACTGCGTCGGACAACCGCGGAACGGAAGGCCCTGATCGACGGCATGCCCGCCGACCTGACCGCGTTGTACGAGCAGATCCGTTCCCGCGGCCGGGTCGCGGCCGCCGCCCTGAACGGATCCCGATGTGAGGCCTGCCGGATGGACCTGGACCGGAGCGCCCTGGGCGAGATCTGGGCCGCCGGCGTCGAAGATGTGGTCCGCTGCACCGAGTGCGGCGCGATCCTGATCCGTTCGTGAGCCCCGCGGCCGCGCGCGAGGATGCGGGCCACCCGGCCGTCATCGTCAACGCGGACGGCGGTTCCCGCGGCAACCCGGGGCCGGCCGGCTACGGCGCGGTCGTCTTCGCCCCGGACGGCACGGTGCTCGCGGAACGCGCAGCGGCACTGGGGAACGCGACCAACAACGTCGCCGAATACTCCGGCCTGATCGCCGGGCTCGAGGCTGCCCGCGAGCTCGGCGCCACCCGGGTGACGGCCCGGATGGACTCGAAGCTGGTGGTCGAGCAGATGTCCGGGCGCTGGAAGGTCAAACACCCGGACATGAAGCCGCTCGCGGCCAGGGCGACGGAGTTGGTCGACCAGTTCGACCGGGTCGATTTCGAGTGGGTGCCCCGGGGCCTGAACTCGCACGCGGACCGGCTGGCGAACGAGGCGATGGACGCCGCCCGGGACGGCCGGACCTGGGTCGCGCCGGCGCTGCCGGAGGTCACGCCGCCGGCCGCCGATGCAGCTGCCGACGACGATTCCGCTGCCGACGATGCAGAGCCCTTCGAGGAAGAGGGCGCCGAGGAAATCGAGGTGGACACCCAGCCGACCGAACAGGACCCGGCGGCCGCGTTGCCGCACCCCAGGGACGGCGAGCCGACCCGGTTCGTCGTCGTCCGGCACGGCGAGACGACGTGGGGCGCGCAGGCCCGGTTCGCCGGCCGGAAGGACGTCTCGCTCACCCCGCGTGGCCGGCGCCAGGCGGCGGCGGTGGCCGGCCGGATCCGCCTGATGTCGCCCGCGGTGGTGCTCACCTCGCCGCTGCAGCGCTGCCGGAACACCGCGCAGGCCATCGCGGCCGAGGTCGGGGCGCCGGTCGTCGTCGACGAGCGGCTGATCGACGGCGTGCTCGGCGACTGGACCGGCCTGCGGGCGGCCGAGATCGAGGAACGCTGGCCGCAGACGTTCGCCTCCTGGCGCTCTGACCCGGACGCCGCGCCACCGGGCGGTGAATCGTTCACCGAGATCCGGCAACGGGTCCGGCCGCTGATGACCGATGCCCTGAGCACCTATCGCGGCCATACCGTGGTGCTGGTGACGCACGCCGCGCCCAGCAAGATGATCCTGACCACCGCGCTGAACGTCGACCCCGCGGTGGCGTACCGGATCCGGGTCGACACCGCGTCGCTGTCCGGGTTCACCGTGGAGGCCGACGGCGCCGTGATGGTGTGGGCGATCAACGAGACCGGGCACCTGATGGGCTGAGCCGACCGGCCCGGGGGTTTGACTCCGTTTGGGCTGGCCGCGGCGGGTCATCAGGTCTTGACTGGACCGGTGAGCCTCCGGAGCGACCGGAACCGGTTCGCCGACCGCGCCGACGCCGGCCGGAGCCTGGCGGCGCTGCTGGCCGGCTACGCCGGGCGCGACGACGTGCTGGTGCTGGGTTTGCCGCGCGGCGGTGTACCGGTGGCCGCGGAGGTCGCCGCCGGTCTGCGAGCCGACCTGGATGTGCTGGTGGTGCGCAAGCTCGGAGTGCCGGGTCGTCCGGAGTTGGCGATGGGCGCGATCGCGGCCGTCGGGCAGACGCGTCGAGGTGGTGACCAATGACGTCGTCATCGGGCGACTGGGCATCTCCCCGGCCGACTTCGACGGGGTGTACCGCCGCGAACTGGTGGAACTGCGCCGGCGCGTGAGGACGTATCGGGGGGCGCGGCCGGCGCTGTCCGTTGCGGAGCGGGTGGTCATCATCGTCGACGACGGGTTGGCCACCGGAGCCACCATGCGGGCCGCGGTAGCCGCCGTTCGCCGGCAGCGGCCGGCCCGGCTGATCGTCGCCGTGC
Source organism: uncultured Actinomycetota bacterium (assembly GCA_963695045.1). GTDB lineage: Bacteria > Actinomycetota > Actinomycetes > Mycobacteriales > Nakamurellaceae > Nakamurella. The sequence goes on along the minus strand of CAVOFW010000004.1, from coordinate 78,198 downwards.
CGGTCGGCGCCAGCGACACCTGCGAGCTGCTCCGACGTGAGGTCGACGAGGTGGTCTGCGCGCGCCATCCCGAACCGTTCCGAGCGGTGCATCAGGGTTACCTGGACTTCAGCCAGACCCCGGACGACCAGGTGCTGGCGCTGCTCGCGGCGGCGCCCGCCCGCCGGGACTGAGTGCAGAGCCCAGAGAGCCCGGACGGTCGCCTCACCAGCAGTGGCGACGCCGCTCAGCCCCCATGCACCACTCAGAACTGCAGCCCAGCCCAGAGCGCCGCGGTGCCCAGCAGCAGGCAGCCGGGCACGGTCAGCAACCCCAGCACGGTGAACCGCCGCAACGACGGCCGATGACCCTTCGCGTGCAGCACCCGGCGCCACAGCAGGGTGGCCAACGAGCCGGTGTAGGTCAGGTTCGGGCCGACGTTGACGCCGATCAGGATCGCCAGCACCGCCCCGGCGGCGGGCGTTCCGCCGAGCGCCGCCAGCAACACCAGAGTGGCCGGCAGATTGTTGATCAGGTTGGCCAGCACCGCGGCGATCACCGCCAGGGCCAGCAGGGCGAGCAGCGAGGCGCCGGTTGGCAGCAGCGCGGCGAGGTCATCCTGCAGCCCATGGCTGGTCGCTGCGTCGACCACCACCCCGAGCGCAGCCACGAAGATCAGGAACAGCGGGTTCGTCTCCTGCAGCACCCGCACGGGCGTCACCTGCTTCAGAACGACCGCCCGGATAGCGAGCACGACGGCGCCGACCCCCGCGACGACCGCCGGTTCCAGGCCGAACGTCGGCGCCACCACCAGCCCTAGCAGGATCAGCGCGAGCAGGATCAGCGACGTCGCGGGGGTGTTGATCTCGGCAGCGGCGGATCGCCCGGCGGCCGGCTCGGACGCGGGTGAGTCGAGATCGTCAGCGAAGAACACCCGGAACGCGACGAACTCGACCGCGATGCAGATCAACCAGGGTCCGGTCATCAGCGCCGCGAAGCCGAGGAACGTCAGCCCGGATGCATGGAAGGCCAACAGGTTGGTCAGGTTCGACACCGGCAGCAAAAGGGAGGCGCTGTTGGACAGGTGCGCCGTGGCGTACACGTGCGGGGCGCCGCGGACGCCGAGCCGGCGCACCGTGGTCAGGATCACCGGGGTGAGCAGAACCACCGTGGCGTCCAGGCTCAGCACCGCGGTGGTGATCGCGGCCGCCGCGAAGACCAGGACGAGCAACCGTTTCGCGTTGCCGTGGCTGCGATCGGCGAGCAGGGCACCGAGCCAGCGGAAGACCCCGTCGGCCTCGACCAGATGAGAGATGACCAACACGGCGGCCAGGAACCCGATGGTCGGGGCCAGGGACAGCACGCTGTCCGCGGCGTCAGCGGGCGAGATCAGCCCCAGGCCCAGGGCAATGACGGCGGCCGGCACCGCGGCGACGGCCTCGGGCAGTCCGCGCGGCCGGGCGATCGCGAAGGCCAGCACACCCAAGAGCAGAGCGACGCCGATCGTTGTTGCGAGAATCGGCGTCATCCGGGGGTCATTGGCGTCATCCGTGGGTCGGCGAGGAGGGCAGCACCGGCGGCAGTTGCTCGCCGGCGTCGTTCGACGCCTGGGCGAGCCACCACGGTCGCTGACGGTACGTCAGTACCAAGACGACTCAATGCCCAGCCGGGCAGTTGCGCACACCATGGCCGATCGGTGACTCACCCGGCGCCAAGAGCCGCCTTGATCTTCGCGATGGGCCCCGGATCCGCCCAGATGACGTACCCCGGGCCCTGCACCAGTTCGTCGCTGGTCACGCCGGACGAGGTCAGGGACGCGGCGTAGTCCGCAGCCGCCTGATCGGTGGAGAACGAGTAGAGCAGCACCTGCTGGTCGTCCAGATCGCACGAGCCAGTACCGGTCGCCAAGGGGTCGGGCGGTTCGTCGGCGTAGCTCGGTGCAGGAGAAGCGGGCCGCGAGCGCGCTGAGCTCCGGGTTGACGGCCCCGGGGTCGCCGATGGCGCCGGTGTCGGTCTGATCGGGCTGGTCGGTGGGGACGATCTCATCGGTGACGTCGGTCAACGGGTCCTCGGACGCCGGGTCGTCGGTCGAGGGTGGCAGGGACTCATCGGTCGGCGTTGCCGCTGGAGCCGCTGACTCCGCCGGAGCGGCCGGCAACGACCCGTCGGCACCAGCGGGTGGCTGGTCACTGGGCGTCGCGTCGGGAATCGCCAACAGCTGTGGGATGGACATCCCGGACGATGGCGTCGGCCCCCGCAACATCGACGTCTGCGTCGTCGGCTCGACGGAGCCGCAACCCGCCGTCATCGTCAGGGCGGCCAGCACTATCAATCCACTCCGGAATCTCATCGTCCCCCTCACCACGCTATCCACAGGTTAGCCATCGTTGCGCGGGTGGTTCCCGCAATCGGCCGTGTCCATTCTGTCCGTCCGGCGTTTGCTTCCGGTGTGGCGGCGCCGGCCATCAGGGCTCCTGGGATCCGTGCCAGCGGATCGATGGTCCAGGCGGTTCGTTCGGTTCGTTCACCCTGATGCGCCATTGTTCACTGCGACGGCAGCCGGGAAGACTCGGTGACGATGACCGGCCGGAAATTCCTCGTGACGAAGTGCCCACAATGCGGTAGGGCACTCTCGGTGCTGACCCGGCAGGACCGTCCCTCGTCGGACCGGCCGGGCGAGCGCGTCGAGGTGCCGATGGGCAAGCCCATCTGCCCGGTAGGCCACGTGTATCGGATGGCGGAGGGCGAGCCCTACCCGGAGTAGATCGCCACCCAGGTCGACTCGCCCTGGACGGCGGGGGATGAGCCGGCCTGTAAGCCGGGTCCTGTTCCCGGGCGCCTCGCGGCGACCCGTTCGGCGACCATCCATCTCGGCGTACCGTCGCCGGCACGCTCCAGCGGTCTACCCGCAGGCTCGGGCGGGCAGCCCTCGAACGCCTGCGCACCGTCATTCCTTGCGAAATCACGGCTTCTCGACCTTGCTTCGGGTGGGGTTTACCGAGCCGCCCCGGTCACCCGGGGCGCTGGTGGTCTCTTACACCACCGTTTCACCCTGACCGGCGCGCCCGGAGGCGGCCGGCGGTCTGTTTTCTGTGGCACTTTCCCGCGGCTCGCGCCGGGTTGCCGTTAACAACCACCCTGCCCTGTGAAGCCCGGACTTTCCTCGGCGACCTGGCCCTGACGGGCCCGGCCGACGCGGCCGCCCGGCCGACTCATCCGCCGGTGATCCTACGGCCGGTTCCACCATGCAATGACCGGAATCCTCGCAATCGCCGGGCGTGTTGTCACCGCGTGCGACACACTGCAACGGACTGTTACCACGGCGAGGAGTCCAAGAATGCTGGTTGTCACGACGAACGAGATCTCCGGATGGCAGATACAGCGGGTCTGCGGGGAGGTCTTCGGGTTGACCGTCCGCTCCCGGAACGCCTTCGCGCAGATGGGCGCCGGGTTCAAATCGATGTTCGGCGGGGAGCTGGCCGGGATGACCAAGCAGCTCACCGAGAGCCGGAACGAGGCGATGACCCGGTTGTTCGACTCGGCCAAGGCGCGCGGCGCCAACGCGATCATCGGGATGCGTTTCGACACCTCCGACATCGGCGACACCTGGACGGAGATCTGCGCCTACGGAACGGCCGTCATCGCGATTCCGTTGGACGACGGGGCGCGGCAGACCGCCGCCGAGCTGGGGTACGGACAGCCGAGCCGATAGGCCGTCTGTCCAGTTGCCGCTGCAACACTTTCGCGGCGGCAACAGCTACGCCGTTTGGCACCTCGATGTCACATCGAGTCAGGGCATCGGGGCGGTCCAGATGAAACGGGTCCCGCCTTCGTCCAGGGATTCCACCGTGCAGGTCCCGCCGACTGTCTGGGCCCGCGCCCGCAGGTTGTGCAGACCGCTGCGGCCGACGGTGACCGGCATCCCGATCCCGTCGTCCGTCACATCGATGACGATGTCGGAGTCGGCGCAAATAGTGATCGTCAGCGTGGATGCCTTGGCATGCCGAACGGCATTGCTGACCGACTCGCGCAGGGCGGCGACCATGTGCTGGGCAAACCTTGGGCTGATGGCGTCCAATGGGCCGGACATCCGAACGGTGGTCTTCATCGTCGAATCGGCGGTGAGGTCCGTGATGACCTGGTTCAGGATCGACCTGAGCTGGGAACCGTCGTCGGGCCCGGTCTGCAGGTCGAAGATCGCGGTCCGGATCTCCTGGATGACCTCGTAGACCTGGTCGACATGGTCACTGAGCCGCTCGGTCACCGTCGGCGGCTTGACCAACCCGAGGGTGTTCTCCATGGCCAGACCCACCGCGAAAAGACGCTGGATGACGTGATCGTGCAGGTCCCGGGCGATCCGGTCGCGGTCGGCGAGCAACTCCAACTCGCGTCGGGCCGTTTGGATTTCTGCCCGTTCCAGGGCCAGCATCGCCTGGTTGGCGAACAGTGACACCATCTGCTGTTCGAGCTCGTCGAACGGCGCCGATCCGGGCCTGCGCAGGGCGAGCAGCACACCGGCCGGCGGTTCACCCGCGCCCAGCGGCAACGCCAGCGCCGGACCGAACTCGATGCCGAGCCCCTTGGTCAGGTCGTACACCAATCCGTCGACGTTCTGCGTGACGTGGTCGGCGAAGACGGCCCCGGCGGTCGAACCGGCAATCGGCATCGTCGTTCCGGTGATCGTGTCGGATCCCATCCCGACGCAGACTGCGACGGTCAACACCGCCACCTTGCGGGCGGGTTTCTCGCTGTCGTCCGGTAGCGCGATGAGCGTGTAGTCGGCCCCGGTCAACTCCCGGGCGTGCCGGGCGATCAGGTGCAGCGCCTCGGCGGTGTCGCTGCCGCCCAGCAACTTCGTGGTGACCTCGGCGGTGGCCTCGAGCCAGCGCCGCCGCCTGCGCGCGGTTTCGTAGAGCCGGGAATTGTCGATGGCGATACCGGCGGCGCCGGCGAGCGCCCTGACCACTATCTCGTCGTCTTCGGTGAATCCCGCACCGGAATGTTTTTCGGTGAGGTAGAGCCGACCGAAGACCTCGCCGCGCGCCCACACCGGCACGCCGAGGAATCTTCGTGTCGGGGATTCGTTGGGGAGGAATCCCGCGGAGTCCGGATTCATCGACAAGTCGTCGAGCAGCAGCACTTTTGCTTCCTCGATCGCCGCCAGTTCGTCGACCAGGCCGATTTCCGAATTCGTCGTGACGTCCAAGACCCCGGATCGCAGTTCGCCGGCCCGCTCGCCGACACCGTCGATTCCGACATAGACGAACTGGCTGAGGTTTCCGTTGTCTCCGAAGACGCCGAGCGCACCGTAGCGGGCGTCGACGAGATCGATCGCAGCCTGGACGATCTGCCGCAGCGTGGTGTCCAGATCCAGCCCGGATGAGACGGCCAGCACGGATTTCAGCAGTGAGTCCATCCGATCGCGGGTGCTGCCGACGATTGCTTGGATGCGATCCTGCACCTCGCCCAGCAGTTCGCCCAACCGTCGTTCGGAGAGGGTTTCGCCCACCGGTGTAAGGCCCTGTTCCCAGGTCGAACTGCCAAGTTTGGCATTACCTTCGATCACTTGAGAATTGTGGCATATCGGCCGATAGCGATGAACCTGCTAAGAATCGCCAGCCTGGATATCAACCACTCCAAAGGAATCCAACTGCTCGATGGTGTGGCAGTGCGGCCGGCGATCGATCACCACCGGCAACCATTACCCAATGGCAGCGCCGGAGGGTGAATTGCCTGCACAGATGGGCCAAATACGACCGGCCCACCGCGCAGCGCTAACCTTCCGGCCATGCCGGATCAGATCTCATTCGCGCGCGGAGCGCCATCCCTGGACATCATCGCGGTCGCCGACCTGGCGGCCGCCGCCCAGGCGGCGTTCGCGAACGACCCGGGTGGGACGTTCTCCTACGGCACGTCCGGCGGTTACCCACCACTGCGCCAGTGGATCGCCGACCGGCACGACTTGCGCGCCGGACAGGTGATGGTCACCAACGGATCGATGCAGGCCGCCGCGTTCCTGTTCGAGCTGCTCGTGCAGGACGGGGATGTCGTCGTCGTCGAGGCGCCCACCTACGACCGCACGCTGCTCTCCTTGCGGGGGCGCGGCGCCCGGATCCTGCCGATCCCGCTGGAGGTGGACGGCATCGACGTGTCGGCCCTCGAGGCGGCGCTGCTGGCGGGTGCCCGGCCGAAGCTCGCGCACATCATCCCGACCTTCCAGAACCCGGCCGGCTGCACGCTGTCGCTGGCGAAGCGACAGCGGTTGGTGCAGCTGGCCGAGCAGTACGACTTCGTGATCTTCGAGGACGACCCCTACATCGAACTGCGGTTCGAGGGGGAACGGCTGCCGACGATGCTGTCGCTGGACGAGAACGACAGGGTGGTCTATGCGTCGTCGTTCACCAAGACCGTCTGCCCGGGGGTGCGGGTCGGCTACCTGGCCGGTCCGGCCGCCATCATCTCGGCGACGATGAAGATCGGGACCGAGACCTACATCTCGCCGTCGATGGTGACGGAATCGATCGTCAACGAGTTCTGCCGATCCGGTGCGTTCGACAGCTCGATCAAGGCGGTGACCCGAGCGTTGCGCGAGCGGCTCGGCGCCCTGGTCGCCGCCCTGACGCGCGAATTGCCCGACGCACGGTTCACCCCGCCCACCGGCGGCTACTTCCTGTGGGTGGACCTGCCGGCGGCCGTCGACGTCGATGAACTGTTCACCGCTGCCCAGGATCGGGGACTGATCTTCGTCAAGGGCACGGGTTTTCTGCTGGACGGCGGGCGACATTCGCTGCGGCTGGCCTACTCCGGGGTGAGCACCGCGGAGATCGAGGAGGGTGTCAGCCGGCTGGCCGACGCCTACCGGTCGCTGGCGCCGGGTTAGAGCGGGTCTGACAGCGACGGCTCTGCCGTCATGCGTGCTTGCTGTGTGACTCCTGGACGGCGGCATTCGCCATGTCCAGGGCCGTGATGAGCGGCTGCAACCGACCGGTCTTCACGACGTACTGGTCGGCACCGGCGGCCAGCATTGCGGTCCTGGTTCGCTCGTCCTCTCGACCGGAGAACACCACGATATACATGGCCGGGTTCAGCTCCTTGGCGGCCCTGGCGAGATCCGGGCCGCCGCTGGGCAAGCTGACATCCAGAATCAGCACGTCCGGGCGAAGATCCCTGACCCGCTGCAGGCACGTTTGTCCGCTGGATGCAGTGCCGACGATGCGAAACCGGGGCATGGTGGCCAGCACCGACGTCACCGCGTCGCGCAGGTATTGATGGTCGTCGCAGACGATGATCGTGCGCAGCTGGTCGAGATCGACCGGCGCCGGCTCTACTGCCCCGCTCGTCGCCGGTTTCGGCTGCGTCGGCAGCTTTGGCAGCGTCGGCAGCGTCGGCAGCGTCAAGGTCACCACGGTGCCGAGCCCGGGAACGCTTTCGATGTGAAGTTGACCGCCTTCGGCTTCGGCTCTGGCCCGCATGGTGGCCATCCCCAGATGCCCGGCGCCGGCATCCAGGCTGGCGGACCCCACCCCGTCGTCGGTCAGGCTGACCACGATCAACCCATCCCGCTGCTCGATGCCGAGGGTGGCGTTGTTCGCCCGGGCGTGCTTGCGCACGTTGCCGAGGGCCTCCCGGAAGATGCGGTAGACGGCTTCTTTCGCCGGCACGCTCAGCGGGACGTGGTCCGGGCCGACCACGGTGAAGACGGTCGGGGTGGCTGTGAAGATGCCGCGGGCCAGTCCGGCAAGGGCTGGTCCCAGGCCCGCGGAGAGGTCGGGTGGTGACAATGCGACCACGATCAGGTTGCGGAGCCAGTCCACGGTCGTCACCAGTTGCTCGGTGACCTGGTCCACCTCGTTTCTTGTCGCCGGATCCATTCGGGTGCTGAGGTGGTCGAGGAGAAGGATGCCGGCCACGATGCGCTGGATCGGCTCGTCATGGATGGCCTCGGCCAGCAGCGAACGTTCGCGGGTTTCCATTCCGGCGAGCTTCTCCAGCAGTTCCAGGTGTCGTTCGCGGAGCTCCGCGAGCCGTCCGTCACGTTCGCGCTCACCCTGCTGCCAGGTCCGGTTCTCCGCGATCGCGGCGCCCGCACCATCGGCCAGCAGCTGCAGCACATCGTCGTCCCCGGCCCGGTACGGGGTGCCCGGGTCCGTTCTGAAGACCGCAAGTTTGCCCAGCACGACGCCGTTGTGCCGCACCGGGGCGACCATCACATGAGCCGCCTGGTCGAAGACCCGCTCGGTGAAGATCCGCTGATACTCGGGCCGCCAGTCCCGCTGCCGAAAGTCCGACAGGAGCTTGCCCTTGGTCAGGAGTTCGGCGAGGAGTCCATCACCAGGGACCGGATCCTGTGCAGACCGTTGCAGTGACGCGACGAGCCGAAGCCGGACCGACTCGTCGGGGTGAGCGGCGACGTCCCGCTCGACCGTCCGGAGGTCGGGGGACAGGATCCGGATCGCGGCGCCCTCGCCGATGGTGGCGGCGGCGAGGTCAACTATCACCTGCAACAGCTCCTCGGGTCCGAGTCGACTGGTCGCCAGCATGTCGCCGAGTTGCCGCAACAGTCGCGACCGCTCCTGCGTTGCGGCCAGCTGCTCGAGTTCTGCACGCCTGCTGGCGAGCACCGCGTCGGTCACGTCGACGTGGGTGGCAACGACGTGCATCAGGACCCCGGCCGCGTCGACGACCGACGCGGCGGTGCACTGCAGATGCCGCACCTCCCCGGTGGAACCATGAACCACGCTGTAGGACAGGGAGTGTCGGCCGCTTTCCGTGAGAACCCTCGACCAGCTGTAGGATTCCGCGGCTCGTCCTTCGGGAGCCAGCATGCCAACCGGCAGTCCAGCGCCGGCCGGGTCCGCGTCGATTCCCCACAGGTCCAACAACGTGTCGCTGTAGGACCACCCGGATCGGCGGTCGTACCAGCTGCCGCCGAAATGGCCGAATTGATGAATTTGTTTCAACTGAGTTGCCAATGCCTGGTCCGCCGTCACGTCCTCCATGACGGACAAGCCGCCGACGACCTGGCCGTCCCGATCGAACACCGGCCGGGCACGGGCCCGGAAATGCCGGCCGCCGATGGGGCTGTCGTACCGGAAGTCGGTGGCTCGTCCGGCCAGCGCGGCACGATAGGGACCTTCCAGCAGGTCCATGCCCGACGCCGGGAACACGTCTCGCATCAACGTGCCGGCCAGGTCGTTGGTATAACCGTTGGCGACCAACGCCTCTCCGGAGGCGATGATCAGCCGTAGGTCGCGATCGAACAGCATCACGGACGTATCGGGGAGGTTCTCGGCAAGCTGTCGGTACCGCGCCTCGCTGGCGGCGAGTTCGCGTTCCTGCCGGCGTTCCGCGGTGACGTCCCTGAGCTGGGCCAGGAAATAGCGGCATCCGGACGGCAGCACGACGGCATCAACGCGGACGACGGCCTGCAATGTTTCGCCGGTCCCCGCCGCCAGGTCGGTCTCCCGCTCCAGGTGAGTCAGCTCCCCGCTGAGCCAGGACCGATTCTCCCCGTCCGCCCGGGCGACGTTCTGGGCCACGCTGAATTCGGTGACGCTGCGGCCGATCAGCGGGTCCGCGGCCAGCATCTGGTGGGCCGCCGGGTTCGCCTTGACGATCCGCAGCGCATCGTCGACCATGATCATCGCCGCCGGCGACAGGTCGAAGGCCAGGTTCATCGACGTCAGGACGTCGAGGTCTGACGGGCTTTCGGGCCGTACCGGCGATACGGCTGAGTCAGCCATTACTACCCGCGTTCCTGCTAGAATGGATCACACAGAGCAACTGATCGATCACTGTACGCACGCATGTGGGTTGGATACCGTGGGCGGTTGAAAGCCAACTCATCCGGGTTGACGATCACCCCAGAACAGCGGCGAGCGGTTCGGGATCATTGCGCTCGGCGCATGGCGCGTCGCGATGAGCCACCTGCGGGTGATCATCGGTCGGCCGCGCATCGGCAATGCTCAGTCTTGTTCCTCGAGGGGCTGACTCCTGAGCGGTTGATTCTTGAGGGGCAGCCAGGCCAGCACGTCCTGGATCCGCGCATCCCAGTAGCCCCATTCGTGCTCACCCGGTCCGAAGTCGCCGGCGACCGGTAATCCCTTGGCGCGCAGCGCATCGGCGAACGTCCGGTTGGAATCGATGAGCAGGTCCTCGGTGCCACAGGAAACCGACAGCGCCGGAGCGGCGTTGGGATCGAGTTCGGACAGCAGGTGGAACAGGTCGTTGGGCGTGCCTGCGACGGACCGGCCACCGAACACCGCGTCCATCACATCCGGCCGCCACCCGACGACACGCTGCAACCCGGCCAGGTCGACGGCGCCGGACAGGCTGGCCGCGGCCGCGAACCGGTGCGGCTGCGGTGAGCGCCCATTTCATCGCCCCGTAACCGCCCATCGACAGACCCGCGACGAACGTGTCCTCGCGCCGCCGGGAGACCCGGAAGAACCCACGCACCACCTCGGGCAGTTCCTCGGACAGAAACGTCCAGTACCGGTTGCCGTGCGCTTCGTCGAGGTAGAAGCTGCGATCCACCCGCGGCATGACCACCGCCAGCCCCAACGGCGCGACGTACCGCTCGATGGAGGTCCGCCGGGTCCAGATCGTGTGGTCGTCGCTCAGGCCGTGCAGCAGGTACAGCACCGGGGTATCGCCCTTCGACACCTCGCCGCTCATACCGATCTGGCCGGACGTCGACTGCGGCAGGATCACCGTCATCGACGTGCTCAGGCCAAGCACGTCGGAGAAGAAATCGCAGTGCACAAGTGCCATCTCGGGTCCTCCGAACGTTGGTGAAGGCGTGCCGGGCGCCGATCGTCGCACACGGACTTAGCCTTTGCTGATGCCTGCCCGCAAGATCGTCGCGCCACCTGCCTGGATCGACTTCCAGGCGATCCGCGACGAGCTGAACGTTCCGGCGCGATACCCGGCGGACGCGGTCCGGGAAGCGACATCGATCGCCGCGACGGCTTCGATCGGCTTGGACCCGGAACCGATCCCGTTCGTCACGGTGGATCCGGTCGGTTCGATGGACCTCGACCAGGCGGTGCATCTGCAGCGCGCCGGTGACGGGTATCTGGTGCACTACGCGATCGCCGATGTCAGCACCTTTGTCACGCCCGGCGGCGCAGTGGCCGAGGAGACGTGGCGCCGCGGCGAGACCCTGTACAGCCCGGACGTCAACACCCCGCTGCACCCGGTGGAGCTCTCCGAGGGTGCCGCCAGCCTGCTGCCCGGCGGCGCCCATCCGGCGGTGCTCTGGACGATCCGGCTCGACGCCCGCGGCGAACCGGTCGACGTTGACGTCCGCCGCACGTCGATCGGCTCCGTCGCGCGATTGGACTACCCGGCCGTGCAGGCCGACGCCGATGCCGGGACGCTGCATCCTTCCATTGCGCTGCTCCCGGAGATCGGCCTGCTCCGGCTGCAGCGGTCCCGCGAGCGGCACGCGATCAGCCTGGACATCCCGGACGCAGAGATCGTCCGGGGCTCGGACGGAAAATGGACCCTGGAGCTGCGAGCGGTCCTGCCGGTGGAGCGATACAACGCCGAGGTCAGCCTGCTCACCGGGATGTGCGCGGCGTCGATCATGCTGGGCGGCGGCATCGGGCTGCTGCGAACGCTGCCGGCGCCGACCGCCGAGCAGGTGGCGGCCTTGCGGAAAACAACTGCGGTGCTGGGCATTCCGTGGCCGGAGGGGGTGCCGCCGGGGGAGGTGATCAGCGCCCTTGACGGTGCCGACCCACGCGCCGCGGCGTTTCTGGAGGACGCGGTGCGGCTGCTGCGCGGCGCCGGTTACACCCCGTTCGACGGGGAGCCGCCGAAGCGCCGCGAACACGGCGGAGTGGGCGCCCCGTACGCCCACGTGACGGCCCCGCTGCGGCGGCTGGCCGACCGATTCGCCACCGAGGTCTGCCTGGCCCTGCACTCCGGCCGGCCGGTGCCGGACTGGGCCCGGCAGGCGCTCCCGGAGCTGCCGAAGATCATGGGCGCGGCCGACCGGAGGGCTTCCGAACTGGCCAAGGCATGCGCGGGCGCCGTGTCGGTTTTCGTGCTTCACGGACGGGAGGGCGAGGAGTTCGAGGCCACCGTGCTGCAGCTCGAGCCGGAGCGCGAACGGGCGATCGTGATCCTGCACGAGCCGCCCGTGCGCGCCCACTGCGCTCCCGAGGGGCTGGTCGAGGGTTCGGTGATCACCGTCCGGTTGCTCTCCGCCGACCCGGCGAGCCACACCTTTGTCGTGGCGCCGGTCGGGTAGTGACCATGGAGTAGTCCGGGTAGGGCTGCCAGACTGGCCGGGTGCACCGCGAGTACGAGCCGCCGAACCGGGAGATCCTGCAGTGGGTGGCGCACCGCATTCATCCACGTGCTCGGGTGACCGCGGTCGCGCGCATGCCGGGTGGGATCACCGCAGACATGGACCTGATCACCGTGCAATCCCCGACCGGGCTCGAGGACGTGGTGCTTCGCCGCTGGCCCTTCCAGGACTGGACCGAGGGCTTGGTGGCCCGCGAAGCCGCCGCGCTCACGGCGATCCGCGGACACGGGGTGCCAGCACCGCGGCTCCTCGCGATGGACGAGGACGGCGGCGAGACCGGGGTGCGCTGCACGCTGACGTCCGCACTCATCGGGGAGCCGGACCTGACCCCGGCGGACATGCGGACCTGGCTCGGTCAACTCGCGACCACGCAGGCGGCGATCCACGCTGTACCCGACCGCCCGCCGGTTCGGTGGGACGGGTGGTATGACGATGGCGACCCGGCGCAGTCGCCGGATCGGTACGGCGTTCGGCACCGCCCACTGGAGTGGCTGGCCGACCGCGGCCTTCGGCACGCCGCCCGCGAGGCTGCCTCGGGGCCGCTTGGTGACGAACAGGTGCTGGTCCACGGCGACTATCAGCACTTCAATGTGCTGTGGAGCGTCGGCCGGCTCACCGGCGTCGTGGATTGGCCGAACGCGGCCACCGGTGACCGGGGCAGCGACGTCGGCCACTGCCGACTCAACCTGGCGGTGCTGTTCGACCCCGAGGCGGCCGCTGATTATCTGGGGATGTACGAGCGGGCCGCTGGCGTCCGGGTGGACCGGCGCGCCGACCTGCGGGCGTTGCTCTGCTTCGACCTCGAGTGGCAGCGCTTCATCCCGCTGCAGGTCGCCGGTCGAGCGCCGCTAGACCTGGCCGGGATGCCCGGTCGAGTGACCGCCGCGATCCGCGGAGCCCTGGACGGCATCGGCTAGGAAAGCATCGATGGCCGGTCCGGTCGCTCCGACCGACGTCGGGGCGCGCCCGTCGGGCCGAGATGGCACGCTGCACGCATGGCAGACGAAACCGGCGAGCACACGGGCTTCTACTACAACCTCAACTCCAAGCAGGTCGAGCAATGGGGCCAGAGCAAGGGCAAGGACCTGCTGGGTCCGTTCGCCACCGCAGAGGAGGCCGCGAACGCGCTGGAGACCATCAGGGACAGGGAGGAGCGAAAGGAGGCCGAGGACCGGGAATGGCGGGGACCCTGATCACGCTAAGGATCTTGTGACATCGAACAACCGGGCCCGTGACCTGACCTGGCTGGTGGCGCTGGCCGCCGCCTTGTGGGGGACAGACGCGCTGCTGCGACTGCCGCTCGCGCTGCAGGTTGCCGCCCCGACGATCGTCTTCGGCGAACACGTGGTGCTGGTGCTCGTGCTGCTGCCGTTTGTGCCGCGGGCGATCCGCGCGTTCCGCACCCTCGACACGGTCGGAAAACTCGCGGTCGTCGGCATCGGCGCCGGCGCATCCGCGGTGGCCACCACGCTGTTCACGCTGTCGTTCCGGTTCGGCGATCCGGTCACGCCCGCCGTCATCCAGAAGTTCCAGCCCATCATCGCGATCATCGGCGCCGGACTGCTGCTGCACGAGCGGCTCCGCCCGTCGTTCGCGTGGTTCGCGATCCCGGCGCTGATCGGCGCCTGGCTGTTGACGTTCCCGGATCCGCTCGACATCGGCGTCGACCAGGCCGCGGTCGCGCTGCTGGCGTTCGGTGCGGCGGTGCTCTGGGCGGCCGGCACGGTGCTCGGGCGGCTGGTCGCGACCAGGCTGACGCCGGTCGAGCTGACCACGCTGCGATTCGGGTTCGGCCTGCCCGCGGCATTGATCATCGTGATCGCCACCGGGTCGCCGTTCTGGGTGCCGGATCTGCCCAGCACGGCCTCGGTGATCGGGATCGCCCTGGTACCCGGACTACTGGCGATGTGGCTGTACTACGTGGGGCTGCGCCGGACGGCGGCATCGCGAGCAACGCTGGCAGAGCTGGCCTACCCGATGACGGCGGCCGTCGTCGGGGTCGCGTTCCTCGATGCTCAGCTCGTGGCCAGTCAGTGGATGGGGGCGGCACTGGTGGTTGGCTCGCTCACCGCGCTGTCGTTGCACGAGGCGCGGGCGAAGGTGCCGTCGGTTCAGGTCGCACCGGATCAGATGGCGACCGAGATCCGCTAGTTCGCCGACAACCGCCCGGCACGAGCCAGCAAGAGCGTTCGTTCACGGCCGTTCTGCGTCATGGCGGCGGCCCGCACGAACTCCGCCCTGGCCTCCTCGTGCCGACCCAGCTTGTCGAGCAGGTCGCCGCGCACGGTGGACAACAGGTGGTATCCACGCAGCGCCGGCAGGTCGACCAACTGGTCGGCCAGGGTCAAACCGGCGGCTGGACCGTAGGCCATGGACAGGGCCACCGCCCGGTTGACCTCGACGACCGGCGACCCGGTGATTCGCGCCAGCTGCTCGTACAGCTCGGCGATCAGCACCCAGTCCGTCGCATCGGCCGTGCGGGCTCGCGCATGGCAAGCGGCGATCGCGGCCTGCAGGGTGTGCACCCCGCGCTCTGCCGACAGCGCATCGGCCCGCTGCCAACGCATCAAGGCCGCGCCGTAGATGCGTTGCATCCCAACGAGTTCGATCCTGGTCGAGGAGTAGCACCGGCTCGCCGTCCGGCCCGCTGCGGGCCGCCGACCGGGACATCTGCAACTCCATCAACGCCGAAAGGCCGTGCACCTCAGCGTCTCTCGGGACCAGTGTGGTCAGAATCCGGCCCAGCCGCAGTGCCTCGTCGCACAACGCGGGACGCATCCAGTCCTCACCCGCGGTCGCCGAATAACCCTCGTTGAACAGCAGGTAGATGACCCCGCGCACGGCCACCAGCCGGCCGGCCCGATCGACGGGGTCCGGTTCCTCCAGCGCGGCCCCGGCGCCGGTCAGGGTGCGCTTGGCCCTGACCACCCGTTGCGCGATGGTCGCCTCGGTGGTCAGAAAGGCCCGGGCGATCTCCGCCGTGGTCAACCCGCCGACCAGCTTGAGGGTCAGCGTGGTCTGGGCTTCCTGGGTCAGCGACGGGTGGCAGCAGATGAACATCAGCCGCAGCACGTCGTCCTGCACATGATCGATGGCGCCGATGATGTCGATCTCTTCTCCGTCGTCTCCCTGGTCGCGGGCGAGCACCGCGTAGCCCCGGTCGCGCCGCTGGGTGCTGCGGAACTGATCGATGGCGCGTCGCTTGGCGGTGGTCATCAGCCAGGCAGCGGGGTTGTGCGGGATACCCGATTCGGGCCACTGTGTGAGTGCGGCAACCAACGCGTCCTGGGCGAGGTCCTCGGCCATCCCGACGTCGCGGACGACCCGGACCAGGGCGGCGATCAGCCGGGTCGACTCGAGACGCCAGACGGCCTCGATGGCCGCCGACGGATCCGTCGGCCCGGTGCTCTGATCACTCACAAGCGTCGATCAGAGCACCGAGCTGCGATGGCGCGCAATCGCCACCGGGTTCAGGACGGGCCCGCATCCCCGTTGTCCGGAAAAAGCTGGCGGATCTCGCAGCTGCCCTCCCAGCCGGGCCAGTTGTCCAGGTGGATCTGCATCAACCGGCGGCCCAGCTCGATGGCCTCCTCCTTCGAGCGGACCTCGGTGACCGCGTATCCGCCGATCAGTTCCTTGCTCTCGGCGAACGGGCCGTCGATCACCTTGATCGACCCGTTGGCCAGCGACACGATCGCGCCCTGGGCGCTCGAACCGAGGCCGGCCTGCTCGATCAGCGTGCCGTTCAGGGCTCCCTCCTGCGCGAAGGCCGCCATTGCCTGCCACAGCGCCGGCGGCGGCGGTCCCCAGGGCATGGACTCGTCGAACTTGATCATCGTCATGAAGCGCATGGTCTGTCTCCTTCTCGCACGTGGTGGGCCCGATCGGCCGCCATCACCGTCACGTCGATCGGCCGCAGGCGTTCTGGACAGCGGTCACCAAACTTTTCGGGTGAGTTTTTCGGCGCTGCGTGTCGAGAACGGCGCGATTCGGTCGACGGGCAGGTGACAGCGGTGCAATTCACGAGAGGACTCCATCATGACGACTGCCACCACCACCGCCCCGACCCGTTCCGCGACCAGGCTGCTGCTCGGCGCCGGCGTTATCGCCGGACCGCTGTTCGTCGTCACCGCGGGCGTGCAGGCACTCACCAGGGACGGCTTCGACCTGTCCCACCAGCCGCTCAGCCTGCTGTCGCTCGGTGACCTCGGCTGGGTGCAGATCACCAACTTCATCCTGGCGGGGCTGCTGAGCCTGGCCTTCGCCGTCGGTGTCGCCCGGGCGCTGGTCAGCGGCCCGGGAAGCCGCTGGGCGCCAAGGCTGCTCGCGGTGTTCGGGCTCGGCCTGATCGTCGGTGGTGCGTTCGTGCCGGATGCGGCCCTCGGCTACCCGATCGGGACGCCCGACGGCTACCCGTCCAGCCTGAGCCTGCACGGTCTCCTGCACGCGATCGCGCCGCCGCTGTCGTTCCTGGCGCTGGTCGCGACCTGCTTCGTGGTGGCCCGCAGGTTCGGCACACAGGGCCGCCGCGGCGCCGCCGTCGCCACCCGGGTGGTGGCCATCGCGTGCCTGTTGTTGTCGGTTCCGGTCGGGCCGGGGTTCAGCTGGCGGCTGTTCGCCGCCGTCACCCTCGGGTTTGCCTGGATCGCGGCGTTCGCGGCGCACCTGCTGGTGACGACGGACGCCAGTGCGACGTGACGCTATCCGGCGGACTTCATGCCGGGAGGATCGATCAGGCCGAGCCTCTTGGCCTTGATCACGGCTTCCAGCTGGGTGCTCACCCCGAGCTTGGCATGCACCGACTTCAGGTAGCCGCGGCAGGTGTGCACGCTGATGCCCAGCACCCGGGCGATGCCGCGGGCGGGCATCCCCTGCCCGAGGTAGTTCAGCACGTCCAGCTCGCGCCCGGTCAGGGACGGTGCCGACTCCGACTTCGGCCGGGGTGCGGCGGCCGGGCCGCTCCGGTACGCCGAGGGAGCGACCAGCAGTTGACCGAATCGAACCCGGCGCAGCACGTCGATCATCTCTATCAGCGAGCCGTTCTTCGGGATGAAGGCGCAGGCACCGGCCTGCGCCGCCCGGGTGATCCACTCCTGGTCGCGGTGAGCGGTCACCACGGCGATCAGCGAGTCGGGCGCGACCTCGCGGATCCGCCGGGCGGCCATCAGGCCGTCCTGTCCGGGCATCTGGATGTCCATGATCACGATGGTCGGCTTGTGCTCCGCGGCGAGCGCGATGCCCTCAGCGGCGGTCGCCGCGGTCGCCACGCACTTCATGCCGCTGATGGTGTCCAGCGCGGCCGCCAGCATGTCGGCGAACGACCGGTGGTCGTCCACCACCAGGATGGTGGTCGTGGTGGCCTCCACCTGCTGCGGCTGGTGCGTATCGGCGAAAGCGATCGTTTGGCTCATGGAGAGACAGGCCCCCTGGTTCGGATTCCGACTTAGCTACCTACTGTTACCGTCCGGCCCCCGCCCGACCCATACAGTCTGCAACAACTGGCCCGGTCCTGTCTATAGGGGCTAAATATGTAACCCAATGTGACAGAGAAACATCTCATTCACCCGAATGCCTTAGTGAGTTGCACGGCCGTTTGGGGTTTGGGGTGTATGTCCGATTTCCCTGCGCCGATGGACCCGTCGGTGGTGCGCCTGGTCCGACCTGCGGTCGTTCCTGGCAGCCTTTGGCACCGGGCGCCGCCCACCGCGGATGGGCCGCCGTTACCAAACCTTGGCTAGATCGTTGTGCGGATCGCCGTCGTGTGCTGGATGGCCGTGTGCTGCCCGGCCGGGCTGGTGTGGATGGTCGCGCCCGCCACTCGTCGAACAGTTCCGAGCAGATGCGCCTCGGCGTGATGCGCGATCTGGTGGGCCTGGGCGAGGGTGAGCTGTGGGTCGACCTCGAGGTCTGCCTCGGCGTGCAAGGTGTGTCCGAGCCATCTGAGCTGCAGGTTTCTGATTGCCTGCACCCCGGAGGTCTCCAGCAGGCAACGCTCGGCGGCGTCCATGATCGCCGGATCGACACCATCCATCAGTCGGCGGAACACGTCTCGGGTGGCCGTGCGCAGGACGAGCAGGATCGCCAGCACGATGACGAGGCCGATGACGGGGTCGGCGGCCGGCCAGCCCAGGGCGACGCCGGCGGCGCCGACCACAACGGCCAGCGAGGTCAGGCCGTCGGTTCTGGCGTGCAGCCCGTCGGCGACCAGGGCGGCGGATCCGATGCGACTGCCGATCCGGATGCGGTAGATCGCCACGAGTTCGTTCCCGGCGAATCCGATCAGCCCGGCGGCGGCAACCCAACCGAGATGCAGAACAGGTGCCGGATTGATCAGCCGGTCGACCGCTTCCCATCCGGCGACGATCGCCGATAGCGCGATCATCGCGACGATGAACAGCCCGGCGAGGTCTTCGGCCCGCCCGAACCCATAGGTGTAGCGACGGGACGCGGCCCGGCGGGACAACGCGAAGGCAATCCACAGCGGAACGGCCGTGAGGGCGTCGGAGAAGTTGTGCACGGTGTCGGCGAGCAGCGCCACCGATCCGCTGATCGCCACGACGCCGAGCTGGAGCAGCGCGGTGATGCCCAACGCGAGCAGGCTGATCTTGACCGCGCGGATGCCCTGCGCGGAGCCCTCCAGTTCCGAATCGACCGAGTCCGCGGAATCGTGGCTGTGCGGCCGGAGCACCGATCCGACCAGGCCTTTCCAGCCGGTCGGATGCTCGTGCTGGTGGTCGGTGGTGCGTGGTGGTCGGCGTGCTGGTGGTCGCCGGTCGTGCTGGTGCCGGCGTGCGTGGTGCCGCTCGTGCTGGCTGTGCGGCGCATCGTGGGTCATGACGGCCGGCCGGTGGCTCGGCGCTGCAGGCGTTCCCGCGCGTCCAGGACCTGGGGTTTGCCGTGGTGGGCCGGAATGGTCGGGCCGGCATGCTCGGCGTTGTAGATGCCGTCGATGATCAACTGCCGGACGTGGTCGTTTTCCAATTGGTAGAAGATCTGGGTGCCTTCCCGTCGGGTCCGGACCAACCTGGCCATCCGCAGCTTCGCCAGATGCTGGGAGACCGACGGGCCCGGCTTTCCGATCGTGTCGGCCAGGTCGTTCACGGACTTCTCGCCGTCGATCAACGCCCACAGGATCTGGATGCGGGTGCCGTCGGCGAGCATCCGGAATACCTCGACGGCCAGCGCGACCTGATCCTCCGGCAACCGGCCGGACGCTGGTTGACTATCTGCATTCATAAGCAGATAGTAACAAGACAAAGCCTGATCGGCAGTGTTTCGGTCGAGCTGCCGACCCGGTGGTGCCCGGAGTCACAGTCCGAGCGTGCGCTCGCGTTCGGTGTACTCCTGCGTCGTCAGCTCGCCGCGGGCGTAGCGCTCGTCCAGAATCTGCCTGGATCGATCGCCGCGGTCGGCCACGGCGTGCCGGGAGCCTGGAGTGAAGGCAACGAACGCCCACGCTGCGAGTCCGATCAGCGCGAGCACGCCCAGCATCATCAGGCCGCCGTATCCCCACATCCAGTTGCTACCGACGTCATTGCCGTAGCCCATCATCGCCACTCACCTCGGTCTGTGCGGCCACGGAGCCATCACGCCCGGCCGGGGAATCGGCCGGCAATGGCTCCCGCACCTTTGATGCTGCCCCGGACGATGAGGGCCTGGACAGGGTCCAACGTCCCGTCACTGTGGGCCCTTTCGCGAACCCCGCTCCGCGCTGATCGGCCAACTCCGGACGGCAGCGACCACCTCGGAGACCGCCTTGCGAAACGCTTGAAATTGGATACCCCAGGGGGGTAAGGTTCACTGCAGATACATACCCCTCCTCGGTACGGTGTAGGAGCGGGGTCGCGAGGCTGACGGAGGGCACGAAGCGATGGACCACGACGAACACCCCGGCCAGCACGGGTACATCCACCGCAAGGAGGACTACCTCAAACGCCTGCGGCGGATCGAGGGGCAGGCCCGCGGGCTGCAGAAGATGGTCGAGGACGAGAAGTACTGCATCGACATCCTCACCCAGGTCTCGGCGATGACGAAGGCGCTGCAGTCGGTCGCGCTCGGCCTGCTCGACGAGCACCTGAGTCACTGCGTGGTCCAGGCCGCGCAGACCGGGGGCCGCGAGGCCGACGAGAAGATCCGGGAAGCGTCCGAGGCCATCGGCCGGCTGGTCCGGTCCTGAGTCGCCGGCGATCGCATCCGGCGACGCACGCCAGACATCTCAGCGAGGTCACGTGAGCACGACAGTACGCCGTCACCGGCATGACCTGCGCGCACTGCGTCGCGGCGGTCACCGAGGAGATCGGCAGCCTCGCCGGGGTCAGCACGGTCGACCATCGACCTGGTGGTCGGCGGGACGTCCCGGGTGACGGTGACCAGCGCCGAGCCGCTGCCGGTCGAAGCCGTCCGCGACGCCATCGACGAGGCCGGCTACACGCTGCGCGCCTGAGCCGCCGCAGGCAGACGATGCCCGGCCGGTGAGAGCCAATTCGAGGAGGTTCGTGGCATGACGCAACAAGCAGTCGATCTGCAGATCGGTGGGATGACGTGCGCGTCGTGCGCCGCGCGGATCGAGAAGAAGCTCAACCGGATGCCGGGCGTGCAGGCCAGCGTCAACTACGCCACCGAGAAGGCGCACGTCCTGCTGCCGGCAGGCACCGACGTCGAGGCGACCATCGCCACCGTCGAGGCCACCGGCTACACGGCCCGGCTGCCCGAGCCGCCGGCCCGAGCCGGCCAGCCGCGCCGGCGAAACGTCCGACGACGACGCCGAGGTGGCGTCGCTGCGACGCCGGCTGGTGATCTCCGCGCTGCTGACCCTCCCGGTGTTCGTGCTGGCGATGGTCGCGCCGCTGCAGTTCGACAACTGGCAGTGGCTGTCGCTGACCCTGGCCGCGCCGGTGGTGGTGTGGGGCGCGTGGCCGTTCCACCGGGCCGCCTGGGTCAACGCCCGGCACGGCGCGGCCACGATGGACACGCTGATCAGCCTCGGCGTGCTCGCCGCGTTCGGCTGGTCGCTGTACGCGTTGTTCTTCGGCGGCGCCGGCGCCACCGGCATGACGATGACGTTCACCCTGATCCCGCAACGCGGGTCGGGGGCCGACGAGATCTACCTCGAGGTGGCCGCGGCGGTCACCGTGTTCATCCTCGCCGGGCGCTACTTCGAGGCCCGCGCCAAGAGGCGCTCCGGCGCGGCGCTGCGCGCGCTGCTGGACCTGGGCGCCAAGGACGTCGCGGTGCTGCGGGACGGCCGCGAGGTCCGGATCCCGGTCGACCAGCTGGTCGTCGGCGACCTGTTCGTGGTCCGGCCGGGCGAGAAGATCGCCACCGACGGGGAGGTCGTGGAGGGATCGTCCGCGGTCGACGCCAGCCTGCTCACCGGCGAGTCGGTGCCGGTCGAGGTCGGCCCGGGCGACGTGGTCACCGGCGCGACGGTCAACGCCGGCGGTCGGCTGCTGGTGCGCGCCACCCGGGTCGGCGCGGACACCCAGCTGGCCCAGATGGCCGCGCTGGTGGAGCAGGCGCAGACCGGCAAGGCCCCGGTGCAGCGGCTGGCCGATCGGGTGTCGGCGGTCTTCGTGCCCGATCGTGATCGGCCTCGCGCTGGTGACCCTGGGGTCTGGCTCGCTCGTCGGCGCCGGCGCGGAGGCCGCCTTCACCGCGGCGGTCGCCGTGCTGATCATCGCCTGCCCCTGCGCGCTCGGGCTGGCCACGCCGACGGCGCTGCTGGTCGGCACCGGCCGCGGCGCGCAGCTCGGCATCCTGATCAAGGGCCCGCAGGTGCTGGAGTCCACCCGCCGGGTCGACACCATCGTGCTGGACAAGACCGGCACCGTCACCACCGGCCGGATGCAGCTGGTCGACGTCGTCCCCGCCGCCGGCGCCGACGAGCGCGAGCTGCTGCGGCTGGCCGGCGCGCTGGAGGACGCCTCGGAGCACCCGGTCGCCGCCGCCATCGCCGCGCGGCGCCCGGGAGCGGCGTCGGCGACCTGCCCAGCGTCGAGTCGTTCGTCGCCACCCAGGGCCTCGGCGTGCACGGCGTGGTCGACGGTCACGCCGTCGCTGCCGGTCGGCCGGCGTGGCTGGCCGACGCAGTGGTCGATGCCGCTCGATGCCGTTCTCGCCGCGGCGTTGACGGCCGCCGAAGCGGCGGGCCGGACGGTCACCGCGGTCGGCTGGGACGGCGCGGTGCGGTGGCCTGCTGGTCGTCGCCGACACGGTGAAACCGACCAGCGCGCAGGCGATCTCCGAGCTCCGCGGGCTGGGACTGCGCCCGGTGCTGCTCACCGGCGACAACGCCGCGGCCGCGCACGCCGATCGCCGCCGAGGTCGGCATCGACACCGTCATCGCCGAGGTCCTGCCGGCCGAGAAGGTCGGCGACAGGTCGCCGACTGCAGCGGCAGGGCCGGGTCGTCGCGATGGTCGGCGACGGGGTGAACGACGCCGCCGCGCTGGCCCAGGCCGACCTGGGCATCGCGATGGGCACCGGCACCGACGTCGCCATCGAGGCGTCCGACCTGACCCTGGTCCGCGGTGACCTGCGCGCCGCGGTCGACGCGATCCGGCTGTCCCGCCGCACCCTGCGCACGATCAAGGGCAACCTGTTCTGGGCGTTCGCCTACAACGTGGCCGCGATCCCGCTGGCGGCGGCCGGGCTGCTCAACCCGCTGATCGCCGGCGCGGCGATGGCGCTCTCCTCGGTGTTCGTGGTGTCCAACAGCCTGCGGCTGCGCCGGTTCAAGACCCGATCACCCCGTTAGGAGGATTCAGCCGGCGTTGCTGGTCGGGCACCCTCATGCCGGAGTCGTCGGCAGAGAGGGAGAGATCATGGCGGATCGGTTGGGCGCGCATCGGGGGAGTTTGCCGGTCCCGGACCGGCAGCACATCGGGCTGACGACCTACGACGCGAAGGACCCGGACACCAAGTTCCCGCCGATCGAGCCGCTGCTGCCGCCCGAGGGCGCGCCGAACGTGCTGATCGTGCTGCTCGACGACGTCGGCTTCGGGGCCGGCAGCCCGTTCGGCGGGCCGGCGAAGATGCCGACCGCGGAACGGCTGCAGACCGGCGGCCTCACCTACAACCGGTTCCACACCACGGCGTTGTGCGCCCCGACCCGGGCCGCGCTGCTCAGCGGCCGCAACCATCACTCGGTCGGGATGGGCGGGATCACCGAGATCGCGACGTCCGCACCGGGATCCAACGCGCTCCGGCCGAACACCAAGGCGGCGCTGGCCACCACGTTGAAGCTGAACGGGTACTCGACCGCCCAGTTCGGCAAGTGCCATGAGGTGCCGCCGTGGCAGACGTCCCCGGTCGGCCCGTTCGACGCCTGGCCGACCGGCGGCGGCGGGTTCGAGACACTTCTACGGCTTCATCGGCGGCGAGAACAACCAGTACTACCCGGCGCTCTACGACGGCACCGTGCCGATCGAACCGGAGAAGACGCCCGGAGGAGGGCTACCACCTCACCGAGGATCTGACCGACCAGGCCATCGACTGGATCCGCACCCAGAAGGCGCTGGCCCCGGAGAAGCCGTTCTTCGTCTACTTCGCGCCCGGCGCCACCCACGCCCCGCACCAGGTGCCGCTGGAATGGGCGGACAAGTACGCCGGTCAGTTCGCCGGCGGCTGGGATGCGCAACGGGAAGCCATCATCGCCAAGCAGAAGGAACTCGGCGTGGTCCCCGCCGACGCCGAGCTCACCGCCCGGCCGCCGGCGATCCCGGCCTGGGACGACATGGACGACGCGCTCAAGCCGGTCCTGGAACGGCAGATGGAGATCTACGCCGGATTCCTGGAGCACACCGACTACCACGTCGGCCGGATCATCGACACCCTGGAAACCATCGGCGCCCTGGAAAACACGCTGGTCTACTACATCATCGGCGACAACGGTGCATCGGCCGAGGGCACGGTCAACGGCGCGTTCAACGAGATGGCGAACTTCAACGGCATGGCCGCGATCGAGAGCCCGGAGTTCATGGCGTCGGTCAAGGACAAGCTCGGCACCGTGGACGCCTACAACCACTACGCGGTGGGCTGGGCGTGGGCGATGTGCACCCCGTACCAGTGGACCAAGCAGGTCGCCTCGCACTGGGGCGGCACCCGGAACGGCACCATCGTGCACTGGCCGGCCGGGATCACCAGCAAGGGCGGCCTTCGGTCCCAGTTCTGCCACGTGATCGACGTGGCCCCCACCATTCTCGAGGCCGCCGGGCTGCCGGAGCCGGACTTCGTCAACGGGGTGCAGCAGGCGCCGATCGAGGGCACCAGCATGATCTACACCTTCGACGAACGCGGACGCCCCGGAGCGGCACGATCTGCAGTACTTCGAGATGGCCGGCAACCGCGGCGTCTACTTCAAGGGCTGGAGCGCCGTCACCCGGCACAGCACTCCGTGGCTGCCGCAGCGAGGTGCTGCCCGCGCTGGACGACGACGTGTGGGAGCTCTACGACGGCAACGTCGACTGGTCCCAGGCCCGCGATCTGGCCGCCGAACAGCCGGACCGGCTGGCGAAGCTGCAACGGCTGTGGTTGATCGAGGCGGTGAAGTACAACGTGCTGCCGATCGACGACCGGCGGTTCGAGCGGCTCAACGCGACCATCGCCGGTCGCCCGCAGCTGATCACCGGAACCAGCCAGGTGCTGTTCCCCGGGATGAAACGGCTCAGCGAGGGCAGCGTGCATCGACGTCAAGAACCGGTCGTTCAGCGTGACCGCGTCCATCGATACCGCCGCCCATGGCCCGACGAACGGGGTGCTCATCGCGCAGGGCGGCCGATTCGGCGGCTGGGCGCTGTTCGTCAAGGACAGCAAGGCGGCGTTCGTCTACAACCTGCTCGGCATGCAGGAATTCGTCACCGAGGCGACGGAGGAGCTCGCCGCCGGCAGCCACCAGATTCGCGCCGAGTTCGCCTACGACGGCGGCGGTCTCGCCAAGGGTGGCAACGTCACCCTGTATCTACGACGGGGTCAGCGTCGGCACCGGCCGGGTCAGCCGTCACCCAGCCGCTGATCTTCTCCGCCGACGAGACCACCGACATCGGCAACGACTACGGCATGCCGGTCAGCGCCGCACTACGCCGGGGCCAGCAAATTCAACGGGCGCATCGACGTGGTGCAGATCGACGTCGGCGACGACGACCAGTCACACCTGATCGACCCGGAAGAGGTCGCCAGGGTCGCCATCTCCCGGCAGTGAATCGTGCACAATAGGCAACCGTGAACAGGGCGGTGCCGGCGGTCAAGGGGATGGTGCTGGTGCCCGGCGGCACCGACACCATCGGGAGCATCGACTTCTACCCGGAGGAGCGACCCCTTCGGGAGGTGACGGTCGCCGACCTGTGGGTGGACGAGCACCCGGTGACCAACGCGCAGTTCCGGCGATTCGTCAAGGACACCGGGCATGTCACGGTGGCGGAACGGGCCCCCGATCCGGCGGATTTTCCCGACGCCGATCCGGCCGACCTGGTGCCGGGTTCGCAGGTGTTCGTCGGCACGCCGGGTCCGGTCCCGTTGGATGACTGGACCCGTTGGTGGGCCTGGGTTCCCGGTGCCGACTGGCGACACCCCGAGGGTCCGGGCAGCAGCCTGCACGGCCGCGATCTGCATCCCGTCGTGCAGGTCGGTTACGAGGATGCGCTGGCCTATGCCACCTGGGCGGGCAAGTCGCTGCCCACCGAGGCAGAGTGGGAACACGCGGCGCGCGGCGGCCTGCAGCAGGCGACCTATCCCTGGGGTGACGACTTCACCCCTGGCGGCAAGGTGATGGCGAACACCTGGCACGGACGGTTCCCCTTCGAGAACCTCGCGCCGGCCGGTCTCACCCGGACGTCACCGGTGAAACGCTTCCCGCCCAACGGCTATGGGCTCTACGACGTCGCCGGGAACGTCTGGGAATGGACGGGTACCCGCTGGTCGGACACGCATCTGGCGACCGAGCCGGTGGTCGTGAGTTGCTGCGCACCCGAACCTTCCGCCCTGTCCGAGCTGGATCGCTATGTCACCAAGGGCGGATCACACCTGTGCGCGCCGTCCTACTGCCACCGTTACCGACCGGCCGCCCGGCAGGGCCACGCGGTCCGCAGCAGCACCACCCACCTGGGGTTCCGCTGCAGCCGTGCCGCTTGACTCCGTCCGGTGCTGCAGGTCGGTCGTCAGCGGTCCAGGGCGACCCGGGTCGTTCCGGCCGACGGCAGCCGTGGGCTGTCGCCGTTGGTACTGGTGCGCAACAGGGCTTCGACGTTGGCCGCCGCCATTGGCTGCGCGAAATAGAAGCCCTGGCTGGAATCACAGCCGAGTGCCGTCGACGGTGCGGTGTTGTTCGATGGTCTCGATGCCTTCGGCGATCACGGTCATCTGCAGGGCGTGGGCCAGCTGGACGACCGCCGTGACGATGATTTCGCTGACCGAGTCGTGGCCGAGGTTCGCCACGAAGGTCCGGTCGATCTTGACGATGTCGACGGGGAACTGGTTGAGGTAGCTCAGCGAGGAGTAACCGGTGCCGAAGTCGTCCAGCGCGATCATGACGCCGAGATCCTTCAAATCATTGAGCACGATCAACGCCCGTTTGCTGTCGCGGACGAAGACGCTCTCGGTGACCTCCAGGGTGAGCAGTTTCGGGTCGGTGTTCTCCGCCTGCAGCACGGCGGCGACGGTGTCGGGGAAGCTGGCCGCCATCAGTTGCTGGGTGGAGATGTTCACCGCGATGCCGAGCTCGTGCCCGGGGCGTTGTTGCTGCCAGCGACGGTGGTCGGCGCAGGCCCGCCGGAGTACCCACTGGCCGATTTCCCTGATCAGCGTGGTTTGCTCGGCAAGCGGGATGAAGGTCATCGGCGGCACCGGCCCCCGGGTGGGATGGTCCCAGCGCAGGAGCGCCTCCATGCCGGTCACTGCGCCGTCATGGGTGGTCACGATCGGTTGGTAGACGGTGTGCAGCTCGCCGCCGCTGACCGCATGATGCAGGTCGCGTTGGAGCCCTTCACGGCCTTCGGACAGCGGGACCCTGGGGTCGAAGACCTGTTGCCCGGCGCCGCCGCGTCGTTTGGCCTCGTACATGGCGGTGTCCGCGTCGCGCAGCACCTGTTTCGCGTCGCGATGGTGATGATCGGCGAAGGCGATGCCCATGCTGACGGTCATCTCGACCCGCACCGCGGCCAGCGCGAAGGGTGCGGCCAACGCAGCGATCAACCGGGTGACGATGTCGCCGGCCTGGTCGGGCGAGTCCAGGTCCTCGCAGAGGATGACGAACTCGTCGCCGTGCAGCCGGGCCACGGTGTCCGAGGGACGGAGCAAACGGCTGAGCCGGCGTGCGACGGCCACCAGCAGTTGGTCTCCGACGCCGTGTCCGTAGGTGTCGTTGATGGTCTTGAAGCCGTCCAGGTCCAGGAACAGCACCGCCGTCGATTTCTCGGTCCGATGACTGCGCTGCAGGGCGTGGTCGATGAGCTCCAACATCAATGTCCGGTTCGGCAGTCCGGTGAGCGCGTCGTGCAGGGCCAGCTCGCGGGATCGTTCCGAGGAATCCTTCAACTCCTCCCGGGCCCTGGCATTGACCAGGTATGCGGTGGCGACATCGGCCAGGGTCTGCGAGGTCGACAGCGCGCGGGACGACAGGCCGCCGGGCGTGTCCCGGTAGAGGTCGAGCGCGCCGAGCTGATGGTCGCCATTGCGCAGTGGAAAGGTGAACACCGCCCGCATTCCTTCGGCCAGCGCGCGCGGGGTGAAGTTCGGAAATCGTTGCTCAACAAGGAGTTCGGGCACCGCAACGGCCGCACCGGTGGTATAGGCCAGCAGGCACGGACCCTCACCCAACTCGGTCTGCAACTTTTCGTAGAGCAAGGCCGACGCGTCCGACGCGCCGATGTACCGGGGGTGTTCACCCGGGGTGATCAGCGTCACGCCGGCCGCGGTGATGGGCAGCATCTCGACGATCCGCATGATCAGGTGGTCGAGGATGGCCTGAATGGGAAAATCGGTCGCCATCGTGCGAGCGAATTCACTGAGCACGTCCGATAATTTGCGTTCCTGTGAATCATCCGTCAGCATGTGAGCATTGATTCCTCCGGTACCGGGTGTCTGAATCGCGCGGCCCGCCCGGAACTGATCGAAATAACGGAAGGCAAACCTGCATTCGCGTGACGCCGCGTGGAACCGAAATATCCCTCAGCGGGAATCGAACCTGGCAGCGGCGCAGCTGGCGGCGACGCGTGTCCCCGGTGCCCGGCTGGTCGCGAAGGCACCGGCCCAGACCGGCTGTGAGTTTCAGCGAATTGAGCTTAACCCACGCAGCGCGCAGAAATGTCGTGCGCATGGGTGATGCGATGCCCTGACCGGTGCTCGATTGGTCTCGAAATTCGGCGCGCAACCCACTGCGGGTAGTGCTGGGGCGGCATCCCGCTGGGTTGCACGTCAGCGCGGCAACATCAGGAATTGACGGTGAGTCGACGGCCACGGACGACCAGCCAGAGCCCGAGCAGGAGCTCACCGACGAAGGTGAACGTGGCGGTGTCGGTCCATGGCCCGGGGGAGAGCACGGTGCCGAAGGTATCGACCGCATAGCTCAGACCGTCGATGGCAACCAGGACGGCGATGAGCTTCGGGACGTATCCAGACTTGAACGCCAGGTAGCCGATGACCAGCAGATGCAGGCCGAACAGGAGCAGGCCGGCGTGCCAGATATCGCTGAACGCGTCGACGGCCCGAAGTACCTGGGCGTGCAACTGTTCTGGGCGCAAGGCCGAGAGGTTGTCGATGTCGAGCAGCCGAAGTACGCCGACCAGTTGGCTGATGGCCACCATGAAAACGACCGCAAAGGCAACCCTGAGCGTGGCCGCGAGCATGGACAGGCTCTCGTTCACCGGGCTGAACACCCGGTAGAGGGCCAACGCCACGACGATATCGAGCGGGATCACCAGGTACAGGCTGGCGATGCCGAGTCGGAACAGGCCCGCGGACTCGGTGATGTCTTTTGCCGTCTGCGCTGGATCGCCCGGTGTGACAAGTCCTTTCACCGCGACGAAGTACCCGAACGCGGCGAGCACCGCGATCAGCAGCAGCGCAACTCCCGCGGTCAGCGCAGCGTCGCGGATGGACCGGTTCGGATCTGTGCCGGTCGCCCGGTCGACTGCTGCCTTGGTGGTCATGGTCTGCTCCCTTGGTCGCGATTGTTGGTCATGCAGACCGTGACAGGGGCGGGTTGGGACCCGGTCGAAGCGCGGTGGAGTCACGGTCGAAGGAAGGTGGTCGGGACGAGATCGGACTGTGGGAGGCTGCCGTGAGGCGCACTCCACGACGCGGAGGGCGCAATCTCCCACCCGACAGACGGGAGCGGCCCGTGCTGCGGATCGGACTCCTCGGTGGGGTCAGCGCCGTCACCGACGCCGGTGTGCCGCTGGACGTCGGTCCGGCGAAATGTCAGACCGTCCTGGCGGTGCTGGCCCTGTCGGCCGGTTCGGCAGTTCCGGTCGGCCGGCTGGTGGAGCTGGTCTGGGGTGCCGCGTCACCGCGGACGGCGGAGAAGACCTTGCAGTCCTACGTGGTCCGGCTCCGCTCCGCGTTGGGCGCCGACGCGATCGTGCGAACCGGCGCCGCGTATCGATTGGCGGTGCCGGCCGACGCGGTGGACGTGGCCCGCTTCCGCCGGCAGCTCGATTCGGGCAATGTCGCGGCGGCGCTGACGGAGTGGACGGGAACACCGCTGGCCGGATTGGATGCGCCTGGCCTCACCCCGATCGTGGACGGACTGGTCGAGCAGTGGCTGGGCGCGGTGGAGACCGACCTTGCCCGTCGGGTGCAGACCGAGACGCCCACGGTGATCGGTCCGTTGACCGAACTCACCGCGGACTATCCGTTCCGGGAGGGGCTGTGGGCGCTGCTGATGACGGCCCTGTACCAGGTGGGCAGGCAGGCCGACGCCCTGGCGGCGTTCCAGCACGCCCGCGGGCACCTGGTGGAACAGCTCGGGGTGGAACCCGGTGCCCAGCTGCGGGAGTTGGAGTCGCGCATCCTCGACCATGACGAGCGGTTGCGCGGAGTTGCCACTTCGGACTCGACGGGCGCTCGTCCGACGGGGACGGTGACCTTCGGTTTCTGCGCGGTCGAGAATGCGGCCCGGCTCTGGGCCACGAACCGGAAGAAGACGGCTGCTGCCCTGGCGAGGCTGGACGTGGTGGTGCGGGCCGCGGTGCACCGGCAGGGCGGGGTCTTGTTCGTCATCGGTGGTGAGTCGTTCGGGGCGGCGTTCCACCGGGCCGAGGATGCAACCGCGTGGGCGACCCAGCTGCAGTTGGCGGTGAATAGCGAACCCTGGGCCGGAGGTGTCGAGCTGCGGCTGGGGATCGGGTTACACACCGGAGAGACCGAGGAAGCGGCGAACGGCTACTTCGGCGCCGCCGTGAACGCGGCTGAGCGGCTCGCGGGTGCTGCTCACGGCGGTCAAACCCTGGTGTCCGCCGTCACGGCCGCACTGCTTGACCGCGGTGAGCTGACCGATCTCGGTGGTGACCCGCACGACGGCGATGACGTTGAACGGCACATCTTCCAGCTCGGTACCGGGCGCCATCCGGCGCTGCACAACCAGCACAACGGCAACATTCCGCCTCGGCTCGGTCGGCTCATCGGTCGTGAGCGCGACCTCGAGGTCATCGCCACCGCGCTGGCGGGGTCACCGGTCGTCACGCTGGTGGGCGCGGGTGGGATCGGCAAGACCAGGCTCGCGCTGGCCGCCGCGCAACAATCGGTCGTCGGCCCGGGTGGTGCGTGGCTCATCGACCTGACCACCATCACCTCGTCGAGCGACGTGCCGCGGGCGGTGGCGGACACCATGGGCGTCAAAGAGCACCAGGGGCGCACTCTCACCCAATCGATAGTGGTTGCTCTGCAGTCACTATCGGCACTGCTCGTGCTGGACAACTGCGAACACGTCATCGACGGTGCGGCCGCGCTGGCCCATGCCATCGCACAGGGCTGCCCGACGGTCCAGGTGTTGGTCACCTCCCGGGAAGCATTGGGTATCAACGACGAACAACTCCTTCCGGTGGGCCCGCTGGACCCGGCCGGGCCGGCGGCCGAGCTGTTCAACGAGCGGGCGCGGGCAGTCTGCGTGACGTTCGACGCGGCCGCCGCGCGCGCCGATGTCGAGGAGATCTGCCGCCGGCTGGATGGCATTCCGCTGGCCATCGAGCTGGCCGCGGCTCGGAGCCGGACGCTGGGCCCACCGGATCTGGTGGCCCGGCTCGGCGATCGTCTTGGCTTGCTGACCCATGGCCGGCGCAGCAGCGCAGAACGTCACCGGACGCTTCGGGCGACCATCGGGTGGTCCTACGACCTGCTCACGCCGTCCCAGCAGGTCCTCCTTCGTCGACTGTCGATCTTCGCCGGGCCGGCCGACGTCGAGGCGGCGGCGAGCGTGGCCGGCGATGGCCGGATCGGCGAACTCGACCCGGCCGCGATCGACGACCTGATGGGGGAGCTGGTCGAACGGTCCATGCTGCTCGTCGATTCCGGTCGGTTCGGACGGCGTTTCCGGCTGCTGGAGACGGTCCGCGAATTCGCCGCGGAGCGGCTCGCCGCGGACAACGATGCGGCCCTGATCGCCGAGCGGCACGCGCAGTGGTGCCTGCACCAGGTGCGAAGCATTCATCAGCTGCTGGTTGGCCCGGCCGAGGGCGAGGGGGTCGCTCGCCTTGCCCGACTGTGGCCCAACCTCCGTGCCGGTGTCGACTGGGCCTGCGGCACCGGTGATCGGGAGCTGGCCGACGCGCTTGTCCGCCCGGTGGTCGGGGAGGTGAACCTCCGCCAGCAGGGCGAGATCAGTGACTGGGCGCAGCGGATCCTCGCGCTCCCGCCGCGGCCCGGGGCGGATGTCGCCGCCTTCTGGTTGCTCTGCATCGCCTACCGGTGCAAGCAGAGCGGAGACGGCGAACGGTTCGACGGGCTGGTCAACCGGTACGGGGACCCCCAGCATCCGCTGCTCCACTACAGCCGCGCCTTCCTCGATGACGACGGCGACGCGCTGCTGAGGTATGCCCCTGCCGCGGTGGCCTGGCTCCGTGATCGCGGTGCTGACCATGTGGCCGAGCTTGCCGAGATCGGTGGTGTTGCAGCTGGTTTGATGAATACCGGACGGTTTGATGAACTGGATGTCGTCCTTTCGGCCCTCGCCGCTCGATACCGCGCCCAAGGTCCGCCGACCCTGCTGTACGTGGCGCTGAACATGCTCGGCTACTCCGCGCTGCTGCGGCGCAGACCCGACCAGGCAGACCGCTTCTTCGAGGAAGCGGCCACCGTAGACGTGCCGGACGGGACCGTGTCGGTGAACGAGCCGATCGAGGCACGAGCCGCCTTCCTGCGGGGCAACCGGCCGGCGGCCTACCGCATTCTGCGCGACTACGTCAATCAACTCCTGGAAACCGATTACCCGGACCTGGCGACCAACGCCGCCGTCGAATTCATCACCATGATGGCGACGATCGACCGCCTCCCGGCCGCGGCGCGGGTGCTGGTTTATCTCCGGGAGGCCGGCGATTTCGGTGTGCTGGCCGCCCGGACCCTGGTCGCCGACGCCGCGGCCCGGATCGCCGCCGGTCTCATCCCCGACCACGATCGGATGCCCGAACCGGATCACGACTCGCGGCACGCGCTGATGTATATGCGGGACGTGCTCGACGGGCTCATTGCGGTGAGCCCGGGTTCTTGATTCAGCTGGTGACCTTCCGGCCGGGTCACCACCTCAATCACCACATGTGGTGATGCCCGCTCATCACATCGTGCTTCTACCTTTCGATCACTGCCAGCAAGCGTCCGAGATCCGGACCGGGTTCGATCCAGGTGAGGAGCGAGATGAGCGAAACATCGTCCGCCAACGAGGCCGGGCGGTACGAAATTCGCATCAAGGGGCACCTCGATTCGCGATGGGCAGCCTGGTTCGACGGGCTGAACCTCACCAACGCCAGCGACGGCACCACCGTCATCCACGGCCTCGTCGCCGATCAATCCGCGCTGCACGGCCTGCTGCAGAAGGTTCGCGACGTTGGCCTGCCGCTGATCTCGGTCACCCAGGTCGACGCCGACCAGCGCCATCGACCAGCGACCCCCGCTACACCACCAACCACCCCACCACCCCACCCACGAGGAGAACGAGATGGCAACCACCGCACCGACCATGAAATCCAGCGGAACGAAACGAGCCCCGATGTCCGCGCACAGGAAGTCCTCGCTGGCCGCCGGCGTGTTCTACGTGATCAGCTTTGTCTCGATCCCGACGCTGGTCCTGTACAGCGCGGCGAAGAAGTCGGGCTACATCGTCGGGCCCGGCCCGGATACCCCCGTGCTGGTCGGCGGCCTTCTGGAATTGATCGTCGCTCTTGCCGGCATCGGCTCGCGCGGTCGCGCTGTTCCCGGTGATCAAGAGGCAGAACGAAGGCGGTCGCCCTCGGTTTCGTCGCGTCCCGGACCCTGGAGGCCGCCACCATCTTCGCCGGCGTGGTGAGCCTGCTCTCCCTGGTGAGCCTGCGGCAGGCCGGGGTCGGACCAGATGCGCTGGTGACCGGTCAGCTGCTTGTCCGCCGAGTACACCAAGACGTTCCTCGTCGGGCAGGCCCTCATTCCGGCCGTGAACGGACTGCTGTTGGGCTACCTGATGTACCGATCCCGCCTCGTGCCGCGCGCCCTGCCCGTGATCGGCCTCATCGGCGCCCCCATCCTCATCTGCCTCTGTCATCGCCAAGTACTTCGGTGTCTACGACGAGCTGTCCATCTGGTCGGCGCTCGGCGCCCTGCTGATCGCCGTCTGGGAGTTCTCGCTCGGTGTGTACCTGCATCGTGAAGGGCTTCAAGGACTGCGCCATCACCGAGGAGAACCACCCGAAGCGGCGGCCGATGCCCGGACCTCGCAGTCCCAGTTCGCTGCCCATGCGGCCGCATGACACCCGAAAGGGCATACCTCAATGATCACAGTCGAGAATCTCAGCAAGCGGTACGGCGACAAACTCGCCGTCGACGGATTGAGTTTCGTGGTGCAACCCGGGATCGTCACCGGATTCCTCGGCCCGAACGGCTCCGGGAAAGTCCACCACGATGCGGATGATCGCCGGGCTCGACAAACCAACGGCCGGCCGGGTCACCGTCAACGGGGGCGACTACCGGTCCGCCGCCGCCCCGATGGCCGAACTCGGGGTGCTGCTGGAGGCCAAGGCGGTGCACACCGGCCGATCGGCGCGAAACCACCTGCTGGCCCTCGCCCAGACCAACGGCATCACCGCCCGCCGGGTCGACGAGGTGATCGACATCGTCGGTCTGCGGGACGTCGCCGGCCGGCGGGTCGGCGGGTTCTCGCTCGGCATGGGGCAACGGCTCGGCGTGGCTTCCGCGTTGCTGGGCAACCCGCAGACCGTGGTGCTGGACGAACCGGTCAACGGCCTGGACCCGGAAGGCGTCCGGTGGATGCGCACCATGCTCAAAGACCTCGCCGCCGACGGCCACACCGTGTTCGTCTCGTCCCACCTGATGAGCGAGATGGCCCAAACCGCAACACGTCTGGTCGTCATCGGCCGGGGCAGGCTGATCGCCGACACCACGGTCGACGACTTCGTGGCCCGCGCCTCGAATCATTCGGTCAGCGTGCGGACGCCGGAGGCGGCCCGGCTGCGCGAACTGCTGGTCGGCCCGGACATCACCGTCACCGCCGACCAACCCGACGTGCTGGGGGTGGACGGCCTGACCGCCGAACACATCGGCACCATCGCCTGGCAGAACCGGATACCCATTTTCGAATTGACCGTCCGGCAGGCATCCCTGGAAGAAGCGTTCATGACACTGACCAACGATTCCGTCGAGTACCGCTCCGCCGAGATCGCCGACCCCGCGGTCGTGACGCCATGACCGACACGCTGTTGACCCCAACGAGATCCACCCGACCGGACCTGCGGGTCACCCAGACCCGGGTCGTGATGTCCGAATGGACGAAGTTCCGATCGCTGCGATCCACCGTCTACACACTGCTGACGGCCGTCGTGGTGATGGTCGGAATCGGCGCCCTGGTCGCCGCCATCACCGCCAACCAGCCCGGCGGACTGGAGCCCGGTCAATCAGCGGTCTTCACATCGCTGACCGGCACGTTCATCGCCCAATTGGCCATTGGCGCACTCGGGGTCCTGCTGATCACCGGTGAATACAGCACCGGGATGATCCGCTCGTCGCTGACGGTGGTGCCGCGCCGGTTGCCGATGCTCTGGGGGAAGTTGGCGGTGTTCGCCGGCGTGGTGTTCCTGACCATGCTGGTCGCCAGTTTCGCGGCCTTCTTCGTGGGCCAGGCGCTGCTGCAGTGGACAGCGGTTGGACGCGTCGTTGTCCGACCCGGGTGCGTTGCAGGCGGTGATCGGTGCGGCGTTGTACGAGACCGTCGCCGGTATCACGGCACTGGCGTTGGGTGCGCTGCTGCGGAACACCGCGGCCGCGATCACCACCTTTGTCGCGGTGTTCTTCGTCATCCCGCCGCTGACGCTGCTGCTCCCGGCCTCGCTGACGGACCACTTCGTGCAGTACCTGCCATCCAACCTCGGTGGCGGGTTGCTCGGAGGCACCTCCGGTTCGGCCGAGCGCGTTGGCGCCATGGACCGGATTCGCGGTGTTGTGTGGTTACGCGGCGGTTCTGATCGGGGTCGCCGCGTGGCGGCTGCGACGGGTTGACGCCTGAAGCCAGGTGGCGGCCGAACGGGACCGGCGTCGGGATCAGAGATGACCCCGGCGCCGGTCCCGCCGCTGTTTCGGTTGGGTCGCGGGCGGCACTGCTGACGATTGAAGACGCTCTGCTCGGCTTCGGGTGCTGTGGGTGTTGACCGGGTCCAAGCTTGGTGACGGGATCCGGAGCGGGCGTGTCGCCGGCGGTTCACCAGAAGCGGGTGCGGGATGCTGCGGAGATGTCCGGACACGACGAGCAGGGCCTGGCCGATCCGCCCCCGGCCAGGGCCGCGCACGCCATTCACGATGCGCGACGAGGCAAGCGCGGCGAGGCCAGGCTCCCGCCGGCGGTTGCGGTGCTGGTCGCGATCGCGCTGTATGCGGTGCTGCCCGAACCGCTGCTGGTCGGGCCGCGGTTCCTGATCCCGGGCCTGGAATTGGCGCTGCTGGTGGTCCTGATCGCGACGAATCCGTGGCGATTGACCCGGCAGAACCGCTGGTCCCGGGTCGCGTCGCTGGTGTTGGCCGCGCTGGTGGTGACGTCGAACCTGGTCACCCTCTGGTTGTTGGTGGCCGACCTGGTCGGCGCCCAGGAGACGCCGGGAAACAGCCTACTGGTGGCCGCCCTGCAGGTGTGGGCGACAAACGTGATCGCGTTCGGGCTGATCTACTGGGAGCTCGACCGCGGGGGGCCGGTCGCCCGCACCCAGAAGCCGCGAGAAGAGTTACCGCTGGCGGATTTTCGGTTCACCCAGGACGAGACGCAGGACACCGTCATCGAGGTCGCCGCTGGCTCCAGCAAGAAGGCCGATTGGATCGCCACCTTCGTCGATTACCTGTACGTATCGACGACGAATTCGAGTGCATTCAGCCCGACCGACACGATGCCGTTGACCAGCCGCGCGAAGATTCTGATGGCACTGCAGGCCACCGCCGCGCTGATCACCTCGCTGCTGGTGATTGCCAGGGCGGTGGGCGCCCTCGGTGGCGGGGGCTGAAACACTGGCCCCGGTGTCCACAGCGCGGGTTCCGGTTGCCTCGGCGCGGACTGCGCACCGTCCGTTATCATCTTGCCGTGGAACAGAGAGCAGATCGGGACCGCCGATGACGACGACCGTCAGGCGGTACGCGCTGCTGGTGGTGCTCGGGCTGCTGGCCTTTGCGTCCACGTACTGGGGTTTCGGGTACCTGTCGACCTGAATCGCAGCTTGGCGCCTCGGTCAACTTCCAGCCAGCGAATGGGGCAATCGCGCTTGCCATCACCGAGCGAATATCGCGCCTGCTGGCCGCGCCGTACGGACCCGGGCCGACCATCGTGGACCTGATCCTGGCGGACGATTCCGTCATCATCCGGGAAGGGCTGACCCGGTTGCTGACCGACGGCGGGCACCACGTCTGCGCCACCGTGAGCCGTCCGGAACCGCTGTTGGCGGCCGTGGCCCACCACGACCCGGACGCCGTTGTCCTGGACATCCGGATGCCGCCGACGCATACCGACGAGGGTCTGCGCTCGGCCGCGACGTTGCGCGCGAGGTACCCACGGCTGGGGATCCTGCTGCTCTCGCAGTACATCGTCCCGGAGTACGCCACCCGGTTGCTCGGCGGCGGGGATTCCTACACCGGATACCTGCTGAAGGACCGGGTCATGGAGCCCGCCCAGTTGACCTCCGCACTCACC
Source organism: uncultured Actinomycetota bacterium (assembly GCA_963695045.1). GTDB lineage: Bacteria > Actinomycetota > Actinomycetes > Mycobacteriales > Nakamurellaceae > Nakamurella. The sequence goes on along the minus strand of CAVOFW010000004.1, from coordinate 40,547 downwards.
CGGATCGCGGCGGGCGGCACGGTCGTCGACGCGGAACTGGTGGCGCTGTTGCTCCGGGCCAGACGGGACGACACACCGCTGGGGACGCTGACCGAACGCGAAGCGGAGGTGCTGCGGTTAATGGCGGAAGGCATGTCCGACAAGGGGATCGCGACGTCGTTGTTCGTGAGTACCAACACGGTGGGCACCCACATCCGGCACATCTTCAGCAAGCTGGGGCTGGCCGACGGCGTCGCGGACAACCGGCGGGTGCTGGCCGTGCTGGAGTACCTGCAACGCACCCGGCCGGTGAGCTGACCGAGCGTGGCAATCTCGGACCGCTACCGGCGGGGGACTGATGTCATGGTTTTCGGGGAGGCGAAGTGCGCCGTCGGCAGCCACGCTTGCGGTAGTCATCGCAAGGAGGGGGCGCCGGATGTTCGACCTATTCGGAGTGCGGCGTTCTCGCGCACCTGGGGACAGTGCCCGCGACGCAGCGCCATCGCGACGGGCCACCGGTGCCGGCGTCGTCGTGATCGCGCTGACCGCGGCCGTGGAGGCGGTGCTGGCCTTTCGGTACGGCACCGCACCGGCCTGGGCTTCGATGTTCAGCATTTGCTGGATCGTCGTCTGGGGAATCTGTGGCCTGGTGGCCTGGCGGCATCGACCCGTCAGTCGGATCGGTCCGTTGATGGTACTGATGGCGGCCCTGATCGCGATGTCCGCGCTGCGGGCGTTCGAATTCCCGCCGGATTTCCCATTGCCGGGCCTGATCACGGCCGTCGGGTTTTTCGGCTTCAACTCTCAGTTGGCTCTGAGCTCACAGATCTTCCTGACGTATCCGTCGGGTCGGCCCACAGATCCATTTATTCGCCGTTTCGTCGTCGCCGGGTGGGTGCTCGCGATTGTTGGCGGCATCGGGCGTCTCGCCGTTTACCACACCTATGTCATCGATTGCGGCGACCGGTGCGGATTGAACATGCTCGGCTTCTGGATCGCGCTACCCGTCGCCGAATTTCTTTCCTCGACGACCGACATCTGCTTTGCGGTCCTGGGCTTCATCTTGTTGGTCATGTTGGTGCGCCGCCTGCGCGGCGCCACCGCGCGCGAGCGGCGCACCTTGTGGTTGCCGTTGGGTTCCGCGGCCGGTGCGGTCCTGCTGGTCGCGGTCGCCTTCGCCGGCAACGCAGTTCATGAAGACTTCGCCCCGCCAGCGGTGCTCTTTGCGGCAACTCTGCTGGCCGTGACGGCCGTGCCGGTGGCGTTCCTCTGGGGGCTGCTCAAGGACCGGCTGGCGTTCGCCGGCGTCGGGGATCTGGTCGGTGAGCTGGGCCGGGTTGGCCCCGACCAGATCCAGCCGAAATTGGCGCGGGTGTTGGCCGATCCCGGGTTGATGGTGCTGTTCCCGGTTGATGGGGGCTTGGTCGATGTGGACGGCAACCGCGTCGATGCCCCCTTACCGGACGCCAGCAGGACGCTGACCCGTCTCGGCGACGGGCCGGCCCCGCTGGCGTTGCTGCTGCACGACCGGGCGCTCCTCGAACATCCGGAATTGTTGGATGCGGCAGGCGCCGCGGCCCGGCTCGCGTTGGAGAATGCCCGGCTCCAGGCCGAGGTTCGGGCCCAGCTGGCCGAGGTTCGGGCGTCCCGGGCCAGGCTGGTCGATGTCGCCGACACCGAGCGCCGCCGGCTGGAACGCGATCTGCACGATGGTGCTCAACAACGGCTGCTCGGCATGGGCATGACGCTGCAGACTCTCCGTGGCAGGCTGCGCCGAGACGATCCCGGTACCGATCAGCTGATCGAGGAGGCCACCGCGGAACTCCGGTCCGCGTTGCGGGAGTTGCGGGATGTGGCGCAGGGGCTCCATCCGGCTGTCCTCACCGATCAGGGATTGACTGCTGCCCTTGGCTTGCTTGCCCGCCGCTGCCCGCTGCCGGTGTGCGTGCAGGGCGACCTGCCCGACCGGCCACCCACCGCCGTCGAGACCGCCGCTTATTATCTGGCCAGCGAGGCCCTGCAGAACACCGTCAAACACGCCAAGGCCACCGGGGTCACGATCCAGGTCCACCGCGATGGCGACACCCTTGTGCTGGACGTCATCGACGACGGTGTCGGCGGCGCCCGCCTGGACGCCGGTACCGGCCTGCGTGGCCTGCACGACCGGGTCACCGCGATCAGCGGCGTGCTGGCGGTGCACAGCCCACCGGGCGGCGGTACCCACCTGTGCGCGCGGTTGCCCTGGAATTAGTCAGCGCGCACCTCCCGCCCTGTTCGGGTCGAGCCGACGGCGGGGTCTTCGCCGCAGCGTCCCATTACTCGAACGTCCTGGATTCCCACCGGCTTTTTTGGTGACCCCGGCCGAACAATAGTAGATGTCTGCGTCCGTGCACGCTGGAAAGACGGACAGTCACCAATTTCCGTGATTCCGCACCGCACTCACCTTTTTCAGTGACGCCGGAAACCCTGCAATGTTCGATTCTGGTCTCCGGTACGAAATTCCGCCACCACTGAGCGAAGGATTGAATGACATGACGGGTTCGACAGACAATGGGAATACTCCGTCCGACACCGCACTGCCCGAGCTGGTCGCCGCGGCGGTCGGCGGCAGCGGGGCAGCATGGACCGCGCTGGTTGCGCGGTTCGAGCCTTTGGTCGTAGCGATGACCCACCGATATCACCTCACGCCCAGCGACGCCGACGATGTCGCGCAAACCGTGTGGTTGCGTCTGGTGGAACACCTGAAGGATCTGCGGGAGCCGCGGGCACTTCCGGGATGGATCAGGACCACCACCCGGAACGAGGCGCTGCGCGTCCTGTCCGCCGGGAACCGGGTCGAGGTGGTCGATCCGCAGGCGGATGCCCGCCTGGAGGCAATCAACGACGACGACGTTGCCGCCAACCTGCTGCTCGCCGAGCGGCGGCAAGCCGTCGGGGCCGGCCTCGCTGAACTGCAAGTCCCGCACCGAGAATTGTTGCTGCTGATTTTCGCCGACCCGCCCATTTCCCAGCGGCAAATCAGCCTGCGGCTGGGCATCCCCACCGGAAGCATTGGGCCCACCCGAGCGCGCACCCTGCGAAAACTGAAGAACACCATTCCACTCCGGGCTCTGGCCAGCTGACTGGTCCCGGGGCTGTGCCGCTGCGAACCCAGGCGGCATGTTTACTGTGCGTGACGATATCTGCCCGTTCGGGGAATCCGGATCCCTTTTGACCCAAACAGGCAACCTTGACCTACCCTTCTCGATTCGCACCGCATTGCTGTGGTCGCCGACGTCGGCCCTTGCTCGAATAGCACGCCTTAGGGTCGGTAAGTGGGCAGGCCGGGCCGTTCAAGATTGTTTTCCCTGATTCGTCCGTTGGCGAACGAGACAAAAGCCGATCCGTCGGCACGCAGCGTTGGCATTGAGCGGTTGGCGCCGCCCCGCGGGCGCTCAAATGGGTGTGCCGCGGCCCTTTAGATTTGTCACGCCATCGCCCCGGGCAAATAGCGAATTTATCGCCGCCGCGCACATTCACCGCGCCGGACCCGGACTCCTTGACACCGGCGAGTTGTGGGCGTCTGCTGGTGAGGTACCACGTAGTGGATTGACCGCTTGTGCCGCCGGTGCGTGGCGATGACGAGACCCTTTCGCTACGACCGAGGATTTTGTGCACCGTGACCGGATGGGTGTCGCACATGGCGCGACCACCGTGGTGGCCGGAACCGCTCCAATCCGCTCTGCAACGCGCGCAAAATACCTCACTGACGTTTGCTGACGACGGTCGCGCTATATCGACGTCGGTTGGTGCGCAACATCACACCCGGTCCGTCGCGACGCGGCGTGCCCGGGTTCCGAACCCATGGCCATGATCGTTTCGATCGCATCGACCGCGCAGTCCCCGGGACGGCTGATCTCTGTGGTGTGCGCACTGTTCACCGTCTCTGACGGACGGCATTCCGCTGTCCCGGGCGCAATGGGATACCTCGCCCGGGAATCGGCGCTGTCCAGCCCTGGTACTCGCCATTTCGGTGGCGTGGCGGATAAATGCCGGCTCGCGGTCTTTACCATCCTCCTCGTGTACACAAAGGGCTTCTCTGCGCTGACGTCCGCCGCCCACTGCGGGAGTCGGGTGGGGATCTACTACGACCCGTCTTCAGGGTGTCATTTCGTGGTGGCGCGACCGGCGGCGCAACCCGACCTATGGACGGCTTATCTCGCGGGCGCCCGTACCAGTTATCGTCGGTTCGGAGTGGAGCGCGTCCTGGAGTACGAGCAGACGCGCGACGGAAAATCCACGGCGCTGTTCTTCGTGGCCATTGACGTCGACGGGCAGGTGGCCGGCGGCATGCGGGCGCAGGGGCCGTACCTGCACCCTGACCAGGCCCACGCCCTTGCGGAATGGGCCGGACGCGACGGGGCCGCGACGCTCCGTGCCGAGATTTCGGACCGCATCCCGGCGGGGGTCATCGAGATGAAAACCGGTTGGGTGTCTCGCGACGCGCCGCGCCGGCCGGAATTGACGGCCGCACTGGCCAGGGTCTTCGTCCATGCCATGACGCTGCTGGACGTCTGCTGCGCCCTGGGCACGGTGGCCACCCACGCGGTCAGGTGCTGGCAGACAACAGGTGGGGTGGTCAGCACGACGGTTGCTCCCGTCGCTTATCCGGACGACCGTTATCTGACCGCACCGATGTGGTGGGATCGCAAGACCTACGCGGATCTGACGGCGGCCGATCAACTTCCCCGGCTTATTGATGAATCCGCCCAATTGTGCGTCACCGGCCGCCCCGGGCTGCCGGCGCCCGCCGCATGAGCGAGCCTCGGCGAGCGAATCATGGGCACAGGCCAACACATCCGCGAGGAACGAGCGGAGTGCTGGCAGTGAGCGAGCCTCGGCGAGCGAATCATGGGCACCAGTGAGCGGGCAGCTCCCGGTGGCCGCCGGGCCGGACGTCGCCTCCCATCGGCCCGTCGTCCTGGAGATCAGCAGCGTCGAGGACCGCGAGGTGTTGACCAGACTGCGCGCCGATCCACGGGTTCAGGTCATCGATCATCGGGCGTCGATCATCGACCAACTGCGGGCGACTCGACCGAACCCGACGGCGGACGAACTCGGCGACCCTGGCCTTTGGGTGTACTTCCCGTGGCGCCGGACCGTGCTCTGGGTGCTGCGTCCAGCAGCGTTCCGCCGGTTGCGGCTGGATCGGAATCGAAACAAGATCACGCCGGCCGAACAAGCCCGTTTCGGGCGGCTGAAGATCGGGATCGTGGGGCTCAGCGTCGGCCACGCGATCGCCCACACACTTGCGATGGAGGGGCTGTGCGGTGAATTGCGGTTGGCCGACCACGACCACCTGGAACTGTCCAACCTGAACCGGGTGCCTGCCTCGCTCTTCGACGTCGGCACCAACAAGGCACTGGTGACCGCGCGACGGATCGCCGAACTGGACCCGTATCTCCCGGTGGCAGTCTTCGCCGACGGCCTCACCGAACAGACGATGGCGGCATTCCTGGACGGTCTCGACCTGCTGATCGAGGAGTGCGATTCCCTGGACATGAAGCTGCGGGTGCGCCAGGAGGCCAGGTCCAGGGGCATTCCGGTGTTCATGCAAACCAGCGACCGGGGGCTGTTCGACGTCGAGAGATTCGACGTCGAGCCTGACCGCCCGCTGTTCCACGGATTGCTCGGGGAGCTGGACGCGCAGTCGCTCGGCGGGCTGACGAATCGGCAGAAGGTCCCCCATGTGATGCGCATCCTGCAGACCGCCGACCTGTCCGCGCGGCTGGCAGCGTCGATGGTCGAGATAGATCACACCGTCTCCACCTGGCCGCAACTCGCCGGTGACGTTGCCCTTGGCGCGGCCACCGTGGCAGCGGCCGTCCGACGTTTCGGGCGCGGCGGCGTCCTCGCATCGGGTCGGGTCCGGATCGACCTGGATCAGATTTTCGACGGCCTCGACGCGAACCCCACGGCCGTCCCGTCTCCGGTCCTGGACCAGCAGGCCCGTCACTCGGTGGGGGTTCATCCCTCGGGCACAACCCCCACCAACGCACTCCAGGCGGTCATCCATGCCATTGCGCTGGCGCCGTCCGGCGGCAACAGCCAGCCCTGGTCCATCACCAGCACCAGCGCGGGAGTGGACATCCGGCTGGCCGCTACGCGGACCTCGGCCATGGACGTCGGGTTCCGCGGCAGCTATGTGGCCATCGGTGCGGCCGGGTTCAACGCCCGGGTCGCGGCCGCCAGCCGCGCGGCGGCCGGTTCGGTGACCGTGTTTCCGGAAGGCGCCGCATCCGACGTGGTGCTGTCGCTCGTGCTGGGGGACGGCACCGACGAGCAGTTGGCAGAACAATATCCGGCCATGATCTATCGCGTCACGAACCGAAACTTCGGGCGTCGTGAACCCTTCTCCGGCCGGATCGCCGATCGGCTTCGAGCGGCGGCAGAGGCGGAGGGCGCGAGCCTGCGTCTGGTCACCGCGCCCAGTCAATTGGCTGAGCTGGGGGAGGTATTGGGTGAATCGGACCGGCTCCGCTACCTGACGCCGCTCTTGCACGGACAAATGATGGCGGAGCTGAAATGGCCGGGTCGCGATCGGCTGGACACCGGCATCGATGTGCGAACCCTCGGGCTCGACCCGGCCGATCTGGCCAAGTTGGAGGTCGCCGGCAGGGGCGATGTCATGTCCCTGCTCGCCGAGTGGGGAGGCGGTATCGCCCTGGGTGCCGGTACCCGTGACCGGGTCGCGACGTGTTCGGCGTTGGCCGTCATCACCGTCGGCTCGGACACCCCCCGCGATTATCTGCGTGGGGGTGCGGCGGCCGAGCGTGTCTGGATCAGCGCCAACCGCAACGACCTTGGTGTGCAACCACTGTCACCGGTTTTCCTGTACGCCCGTGACGACACCGACAGGCGCGGGCTGTCCGCCCCGTTCAGCGTCGAATTGGCGCACTTGCAGCGCCGGTTCGAAGCGGTTGTCGGCCTGCAACCGCGAGAGGCTCCGGCCTTGGTGCTGCGCCTGTGTCACCACGCCGGAAGCGCTGTGCGAAGTGCCCGCCTGCCGTTGGCGCAGATCCTCGACGTCGCTGGGTCATCGATGGCGGCAGCGCCGTGATGGTCGCCAGCCGGAGCCTGGACGAGCTCGTCATCTCGGCCGCCTCGCACCTGATGGGTGTCACCGCAACGACTTTGCGCGAGGTCTGCATCGAACTGCTGCGCGAACTGGTCGGCCACTTCGACGTCGATCTGAGTTTCCTACGGCGCAACGACCATGTCGCGGGGACCACCACCCTGATCGCCGAATGGCCGCCAAGGCCGTTTGTTCCGGAGCCCGACCCGTTGGGCGTCGTCTCGTTCGCCGGTGCCGACCGGACGTTCGCGGCCACCGAGCACCTGGCGAGGGTGATGATCACCCACCCGGACGGCGCGGACGACGACTACCAGGAAACCGTCCGGGAGGGTTCGGGACTTCCCGGCTTCGTCTCCTCGGCGACGGTGCCGCTGCTGAGCAATGACGGCACGATGGGCGTCCTTGGATTTATCAAGTTCGGCGACCGGGAATGGGGTGACGCCGAGATCAACGCGCTGCGGGCCGTCGCCGCGCTGCTGACTCAGGTCGAGGCGAGGGTCGCCGCGGAAGAGCGGCTGCGCTGCATGGCCTACCACGATGAACTCACCGGGCTGGCGAACCGGCGGGCGCTGATCGATCACCTCACCCGGCGGATGCAGATTGGCGCCGAAGGACGGGTGGCCCTCATCTTCATCGACGTCGACCGGCTGAAGGCCCTGAACAGCGTCCTCGGCCATGTCAGCGGCGACCTGTACCTGAAGACCCTGGCCCATCGGCTGAGCGGCGTGTGCGCTGAGCACCTGCTTGCCCGCCTCGGCGGCGACGAGTTCGTGCTGGTGCTGGACGACTGCGCCGACGAATCCCTGGCCATGGCGATGGCCGAGAAACTTCGCCGAGTCGCGGTCGAACCCGTCCTGCTCGGCGGTGAAGAGGTCACCCGCGGCGTCAGTGTCGGAGTCGCCATCGGCACGCCGGGAGCGTTGACCGTTTCGCGGCTGATGGGCCGCGCGGATCAGGCGATGCTGCGATCGAAGGCACGCGGCGGCAACGCCGTCAGCGTCTTCACCGCCGAGATGCGCCGGAAGACCGAGATCCGCACGGAAATCGAACTGCACCTGGGCACCGCCATCCGGCGCGGTTCGCTGGTGCTGCACTACCAACCCGAGATCGACCTGGTCAGCGGTGGTATCCGGGGTTTCGAGGCCCTGGTGAGGTGGCCGCACCCCACTCAGGGACTCCTGCAACCCGGCGAGTTCATCGACATCGCCGAGGCCACCAACCTGGCGGGCGAACTGGGGCGCTGGGTCACCGAAACAGCATGCCGCCAGCTGAAGCGCTGGCACGTCAAATATGGGCGGCACACGCTCGGAATGAGCGTCAACGTCACTCCGGCGCAACTGATCACCATGGACTTCGCCGCGCAATGTGGCCCGGATTCTGGACGAATGCGCGCTCGCGGGCGAGTACCTCACACTTGAGATCACCGAACATGCTTTGCTCCGCGACACCGACCAGGCCGCTCACCACGCTGCGCGGCCTGACGGGAGATCGGCGTCAAGGTCGCCATCGACGATTTCGGCACCGGGTACAGCTCGCTCGCCCAGCTCAAAGCCCTGCCGGTGGACACGCTCAAGATCGACCAGGGGTTCATCCGGGACCTCGGTGTCAGTGCCGACGATCTGGCGATCGTGACATCAATTGTCGGCCTGGCCCGATCCTTCGGCCTGCAACTCGTCGCGGAGGGCGTCGAAACCAGGCTGGCCGCGGCAACCCTGCTGGAATTGGGCTGCACCCGCGCGCAAGGATTTCTGTTCGCCAAACCTCTCACTGCCCAAGAGGCGGAGTGGGTCCTCGAACGTGAGCTGCCACCGGCCACTCCGGGCCAGCTGCATCGCGCGGAACGCTGACCGCCTCGACCCGGTGATGACGGCTCACCCCGTTGGTGGCGCCGATGCCCGTTTGGGCGTCGCGGGACACCATTCGGGGCCGCGCGGAGTCTGATCCTGCCGCTGCGTTGATAATTTCGCACTTTTCGGTGATAAGTGCCACGCACAACCATCCAAGTGACACTCCTGGCGAAACGGCGCAATTCGTCTGCGCGGAAAGGCAGTGCAAATAGCTGCTCCGCCTTGTCCGGCGAAAACATATTGGCTACGCAGTGGTGGTCGGACGGAAAGGATTGTCACCGTGTGTGCGCGGCGCAGTGGTATCCGCAACGTCCAGCGCCACCACGATTCTCGCTGAACCGTTCTTGACGGCCGAATGGATTGCGCCGGCCGCGGTCGCATTTCTGGTTGTCCGCCGGTCGGGTTGATTCGTTACAGTCGAGGCTGACGAGTATTCCTTCGCCGCCGTCACTGCAGTGATTGCGACGGACACCCACCACTCGCCGGCGAGGGGGTCTGGAGTGTGATGCAACGACACGACTCGATGACCGACGCGGAGGCTCGGGCCATGGTCTCCGACATCTGCGTGTTGACCAACGGCCGCGCGGTGACATCGGTCTTGATCTGTGACGATCGGCCGACGGCCGCGCAGAGCCTGTCGGAAATGCTGCTGCCACTGCCTGCCCTTGTTCACGCCAGGTGGGTGGTGGACGGATTCGCGCTGGTCGACGCGTATGCGGTGGAGCCCGTGGATCTGGTGCTGATCGGCGTCCACGGCGAGAACGGACTCGGCACCGAGGCAATGGGACTGATGCTGGGCATCAACCCGACGGCCGTGATCATGATCGTCGGGTCGGTCGTGGATGCCGAAGCGCTGGCATCGGCGTTCGCGCTGGGGGCAAGAAGCCTGCTGATCTGGGAGGCCGACCAGGGATCTGCACCTGATGGTTACCCCGATGGCCCGCTCGTCTGGTGACGGCGGCGCCTGTGTGTGACGGCGGCGCGCGATCAGCTGGTCAGGACGAGCGTCAGGGCCACGGCTCCGGCGCTGAAACCGACCGCGGCCAAGAGGAGAGCGAGTGCGCCGCCGGGCAGTCCCGACCGGACGTGTTGCCCGGAGGTCAGCCGTCGGTGCACCGTTCGATAGCGCCGGTGCGCGAACGCAAGCACCAGAACTGATGCGGCGACGCCCACGCCTGCCGGGATGAGGCCAGGGGCACCCCAGTAGTGGGTCAGCACGCGGAGGCCGGCCAGCGCGCCTACTCCGAGCGCCAGGCTCGTCCGCCGCCAGGCAAGAGCGGTCCGCTCCGGCTGCAGTCCCGCGTCGAACGGCCGATCGGCCTGGGCAGGTTGATGCTGCGCCGCGCCGCTCATCCGAGGACGATCGCCAGTACGACCAGGATCCCGACCACCAGCACGGCGATCACGGTCGGCAGCGCCAGCGACGGGGGTGGCAACGGGTTGCTCAGACGGAGCGACCGCTCGGTGTGCACCCACCCGAACCAGGCCTGGATCGAGGTGGCGATCCCGGCAATCACCAGCAACACGGACGCGGCAAGCCGGAACTGCGGCTGCAACCCGAGCCCGAGGGCTTCCAGGGCGATGCCGCCGGCCGTCAGGGCGAGCGATGTTCTGATCCAGGCCAGAAAGGTGCGTTCGTTGGCCAGGGAGAATCGCGGGTCCGGCTCGGTCCCCGCGCGGTAGACCCGATCCGGGAACCGTGTTCGCTGGGATGTCATGCGGGATCGCCTGTTTCGGAGACGGTCCGGAACCCCGAGTTGCTCATCGAGGAGTCGGGCGTGTTCGACGATCTGGCGGAGTTCCGGTACCGGTTGCAGTACGAGTCGTGACACAGGTACGACCCGCCCCTCAGCACACGCGCGCCGGAGCCATCGTCGATCAGGGGGTTTCGCACAGGACCACTGCCGGCGCGGCGCGCGTAGGCGCGGGGGTCGTAGTTGTCCTGGCACCATTCCCAGACGTTGCCGACCGTTTGCCACAGGCCGAATCCATTCCGCCGGTAGCTGCGCACCGGTGCGGTGGTGAGCCATCCGTCATCGCCGGTGTTGCGGGTCGGGAAGGTGCCCTGAAAGATGTTCGTGCACCAGATCTCGCCGTCCATCAAGTCATTGCCCCAGGGGTAGCGGGCTCCTTCGATGCCGCCCCTGGAGGCGCGTTCCCATTCCGCCTCGGTCGGCAGTCGCCGACCGGCCCACCGGCAGTAGGCCCGCGCGTCGTTCCAGGTCACGTGCACGACGGGGTGGTCGCCACGCCCGGCCAGGTCCGAGCGCGGTCCGTCGGGGTGCAGCCAGGACGCGCCACGGACGTCGAGCCACCAGGGAATCCGCGGCGACCTGCCGAGGATGTCGTCGTCGTCCGCCGCAACCGCCAGATGGAAGACCGCCGACGACCCATAGCGCTCTGCCTCCGTGTGGTAGCCGCTGTCCCGCGCGAAGGCCGCGAAGTCATCATTGGTGACGGGCGTGGCGTCGATCCGGTACGCCGCGAGTTCGACCCGGTGAACCGGTGTTTCGCCGTCACCGGGGCGACCATCCCCGGTGGCGTCGCCCATCGTGAAGACGCCCGCCGGGATCTGGCACTGCTCGATGGCATGTGCGCCGGACTCGCCGGGGAAGGGGTGGTCTGCGCTGGGTCTGATCTGCTGTCGACTTGGGGCGCAACAGGAGTGCGAGGTGCCCCGTGCGATGTGAGTGTTCATCATGGTCGCCTTCCCAGGGGTGGACTCCCGCCGCCCGATGGCGGGTCCGGCGGGAGAAAGTTCGCGAGGAGGGTCTTGACAACCCATTCCACTAGTGGCATCTTACTCCACTAATGGTATGGTATTCAACAAGTGCCATCCTCGGTCAGGCCGCGTCGAGGTGGTTCGGCGCTGGAAGGCGGAGCAATGAAGCTCGAGAATGTTCTGTTGGGAGTGTTGTTGCAGCGCCCCAGCACCGGGTACGACCTGAAGAAGTTCCTGGACACCAGCGGCCGGTTCCTGCGCTCGAACACCCAGATGAGTCAGGTCTACCGCTCGCTGACCCGGATGGAAGAGCTGGGCTGGGTGACCCACACCGTCGAAACCCGGCCGGGTGCCCAGGATGCCAAGACCTACCGGGTGACCGCGGAGGGTGCGACCGTCTTCCTCGACTGGCTGAAGGGCCCATACCACCCGCCATCGCGATTCGAGGACCCGGACTTCGGGGCCCGACTCAATTTTGCCGGCTTCCTGGAGGTTGACGAGTTGATCCGGCTGCTTGACACCGAACTGGACGCCCGGCACAGCCAGATCGCCCGGTACCGGTTCCGTGACCGCGCGATACCGGCCGCCGACTCGATGGTTCCGTTTGACCATGCCCTGGCCGAGGCGGTCGGGGAGTGGGGTCATCTCAAGGGCGCCGACGCCATCGATCAGCACGTCGCCGCCCTGGCGGAGCTGCGTCGGCGGCTACTTGACGGTGGGATCCCCACGGCCGGCGCCGCCGCTCGCCAGAGCACGACTACTGCTGGACCCGGTCAGACCCACCAACGCTGAACTCAGCCGGTCGCACCGATCACCGATGCGGCTGATCACGCCCGCACCTCGCGGATCAGGCTTCCTTCCGGCCGACCGGAGCGGTTGACTCCTGCCCGAAATCGCTGACCATGCGGGCCCTTTCGACCCCATCACAGGCCACGACAATCCCAAATCGAGCCCACTACCGAGCCCACTACCGAGGAGAACCATGAAAGCCATCATCCTGATGTTCGACAGCCTGAATCGGCACTTGCTGTCGCCCTACGGAGACACCTTCGTCGACGCGCCGAACTTTGCCCGACTGGCGGCGAAGGCCGTGACGTTCGAGAATTTCTACGCCGGATCGATGCCGTGCATGCCGGCCCGCCGGGAAATGCACACCGGCCGGCACAACTTCCTGCACCGCAGCTGGGGCCCGCTGGAACCGTTCGACGATTCGATGCCGCAACTGCTCGGCGAGGCGGGCGTCTATACACACCTGATCTCCGACCACCCGCACTACTGGGAGGACGGCGGCGGTACCTACCACACCCGGTATACAACCTGGGAATTCTTCCGCGGCCAGGAGGGTGACCCGTGGAAGGCGGTGGTGGACAAGTCGTCTCCCGCAGCCGGGGCCCACGCCCGGATGCTGCGGCAGGACACGATCAACCGCAGCTACATGCCGACCGAGGCCGAACACTCCCAGACCCGTTGCGTCGACGCCGGGATCCATTTCCTGGAAACAAATGTCGACGCCGATCAGTGGCTGTTGCAGCTGGAGTTGTTCGACCCGCACGAGCCGTTCTTCACCCACCAGCACTACAAGGACAAGTATCCGCACGATTACTCGGGGCCCGAGTTCGACTGGCCCGCATACGCCAAGGTCAGCGAACCCGCCGACCAGGTCGAGCACGCCCGGTACGAGTACGCCGCTCTCGTGTCGATGTGCGACCGATCGCTGGGCCGGCTGCTCGACTTCATGGACGAGCACGACATGTGGTCCGACACCATGCTTATGGTCAATACCGATCACGGCTTCCTGCTCGGCGAGCACGGCTGGTGGGCCAAGTCGGTGCAGCCCTGGTTCAACGAACTGGTACACCTGCCGATGTTTCTCTGGGATCCGCGCACCGCAGGTCGGGACACCCGGCGGGCGGCCCTTGCCCAGACGATCGACATCGCGCCCACTGTGCTGCGGTTCTTCGGCCAGCAACCGACCCCCGACATGCAGGGCTCCGATCTCGCGGCGGTGCTGACCGACGACCGGCCGATCCGTGATGCCGCGTTGTTCGGTATTCACGGTGGGCACGTCAACGTCACCGACGGGCGGTACGTGTACATGCGCGCCGCGGCCGACTCCGGTAACGGGCCATTGGAGGAATTCACGTTGATGCCCACCCACATGCGGAGCCGATTCGGCGTCGAAGAGCTGCGGTCGTGGGACCCGGCCGAGCCGTTCGGCTTCACCAAGGGCCTGCGGACCATGCGGATGCAGACCACCAGCTTCATGAACCCGTGGCAGCACGGCTCGCTGCTGTTCGATCTGGCGACCGACCCGAACCAGGAGCAACCGCTGGTCGACGATGCGGCCGAGCTGAGGATGCTCCGCCTGTTGGCCACCCTGCTGCGGGGGAGCGACGCTCCCCGCAGCCAGTACCAGCGGCTGGGCATCCCATTCGACGGCGAACCCGGGCCTGAGCACCTGCTGGTGCGCGAACAGGCTGGCCGGGCGGCGGCGACGGCCGAGCCGCTGGCTCCGATCACCGACCCGGACGCCGCGACCATGCTGAACATGCCGGTCGTCGGCCTGCTGCTCGATCCAGGCGCCCGGACAGTCGTCGAACGTCACGTCCCCGGGCTCGTGCACACCGAGCTGGTCGCCCTGCCGGCCGAGCTGAGCCTGCTCGGGCTCGCCAGGGTCGGTGTGATCACCGCCGAAGCACTGTCCGCAATGGCCAAGGAATTCGCCGCATCCAGCGTCCACTGACTCCCGACGACTGCTTGCCGCCCGCCCGGAACTCACCCAGCACAGCCCCGCCCACCCCTACCGAAGGCAGGAACGCCCGATGACCAGCACACTGAACAAGATGACCGCAGACGCGGAGACCAAGGCCGCTCACGTTCCCCATCGATGGCGAAACCTGTCGCTGTTGACCGGGGTGACCGTGGTGGACAACACCGAGACCGGCCTCACCACGACACTTTTCCCGTCGATGGCCAAGGCCATGAGCCTGAGCAGTGGACACCTCGGCATGATGGCCGCGTTCGGCAAGCTTGCCTCGGTGCCCGCCGGCCCGGCGTGGGTCTGGCTGTCCAGCAAGATCGGCCGCCGGCGGGCGATGGTCGCGACCACGGTCTCCGGCGGATTGTTCGGGATCGCCGCCGGGTTCTCGCAGAACTTCGCTGCGCTGATCATCTTCGCCAGCCTGATGTCCGCGTGCCTCATCGGCGGTTCGCCGCTGGCCAACGCGGTGATCACCGACTCCTTCGAGGACCGCGACCGGGGTAAGGCCGTGGGTTTGTTCTACGGAACCGCCTCGCTGATCGGCTCCGTTATCGGGCCGGTGATCGCGCTCTTCACCGGGTTCAGCGACGGCTGGCGATACGGCATGTGGACGATCGGTGCGCTGTGCATCCTGGCCGGCGCGGTGGTCGCGGTGTTCTTCAAGGACCCCGGGATCGGCGCGTCCGAAAGGCAGCTCGCTGACCTCACCGATACCGCAGAGATCAAACCGAAAGTGACGCTGCGCTCAGTGCTCTCGCTGTTCCGAATTCCCTCGTTCTCGATCATGATGCTGTCCCGACTGCTGTCCGGGCACCTGCTCATCACCATCTTCGGCGTGCAGTTCCTGGTCACCGAGCGCGGCTTCAGCAATGCGATCGCGGCCCTGGTCCTGCTGCCCTTCGGTATCGGGTACTTCGTCGGCACCGTAGGTGGTGGCTGGATCGTCGGCCGGTTGGACCGCATCATGCCCGACCGTGGTCGGGTCGTCTTCATTCAGACCGCGCAGATCCTGTTCGCGATCGTCGCCTTCTTCGGCACCCAGTTCAACTACGGTTCCGAGAGCATCGCCGTCTACGCCGTGTTCTGGGCCCTCTTCGGCGCCTGCCAGGGACTCAACCCGCCGGTCAACCGCCCCATCGTCGCCTCGGTCGTCCCGCCGGAACTCCGGGGCCAGGCGTTCGCCATCTTCCTGACCATCTTCGAGACCATCGGTTGGGCCGTCTTCGCCCTCGGCGCCGGGCAGTTCGCCACCTCGGTGGGTATCCAAACCGTGTTTCTGTGGATCCTGGTCGGCTTGATGCTGGTCAACGCCGCCGTTCTCTCCACGCTCTACGTCTGCTACCCGCGCGACGTCCGCAAGGTCACCGCCACCCTCGAGCACCGCCGGGCGGAAGCCCTCGCCCACTCCTGACCCGCCACCGCTCCAGTACTGATCATCGGTACTGGAGCGTTGGCCATCGGGAGGTGAACGCAGTGAGGTTCACCCCGGGATCGAATTCGATGACGAACTCGTACGGCTAGAGGCATTGGGCCCAGGGCCGGTGAGGTCGTCACCCGCTTTCGCCGGCTCAAGATGATCGTCGTCGAAGGTGGCCACGAGAATCAGGAGACGCTGCGGTTATCGCTGGAACGCGTCTGCAGCACCAGCGGGGTGCGGTTGGCCAATCCGGAGTGTGTGATCAGTGTGCCAGGTCTGTGCGCGACGGCCAGCGGCCTGGGTGCCGTCATTGCACCATCGAAGCGATAGACGTTGCCGCGGAATGCGGTCTGAGCCGAGTCTCGGGGGGAGTGGCCGTCCCGGTCGGGCGATCGCGATGCTCGCAGGTCATCAACGACCGTGGCCGGTAGCGGTGCTGCCCACAGGTATCCCTGGCCGTTGTCGCACCCACGGGCACGGGCGAGTTCGGCGCTGCGCTGGGTTTCGATCCCCTCGATGGTGGTGTGCAACCCCAGCGCGTTGGCAAGTCCGGTGACGGCCTGGGTCAGGGCGTCCCCGATGGGGGTGCCGAGCGCGACCGTGACCGCCCGGTCGATCTTGATGCCGTCGACCTCTAGCCACAGCAGGTGATCCAGTGATGCCCACCCAGTGCCGAAGTCGTCCAGCCACACCCGAAACCCGGCATCGCGCAATTGCTGAACCACGCGGGCGATATGGATTCGGCCCGGCGTCAGCCGCATGGTCTCGGTCAGTTCGAGTAACACCGATCCGGGTGAGACTCCGGCGTCCGCCGTGGCTTCCAGGAGCCTGGTCACGCATTCGGGGTGGTCGAAGTGGCGGGCGGACAGGTTGACGCTCATCCGCAGTCCGGGGTCGACTCGTTGCCAGCGGCTCAGGTCGTCCAGGGCCTGCCGAATCACTGCGAGGTCGAGTTCGACGATCAGGTCGCTGTCTTCCGCGACCTGAACGAATTGCCTCGGGTCCTCGACGTGCCCCGACGGATGCTGCCAGCGGGCCAGCGCCTCGTAGGCGGCGGTCGCGCCGGTGTTCAGGTCGACCACCGGCTGGTACCACGGAACGATCTCACCGGATCTGATCGCCCTGGCCAGTTCGGTGGTCGCGACGTCGCCCCCCCTGCGCTGTTCCTTCAGCCGTCGGATGAGGTCGAGTTGGTCCTCGACAATCGCGGCGAATTCCGCGAGCCGGGCCTGCAGATCGTCGTCGATCGTGCGGTGGCGGGGGTCGATCACGCAGACAGCACCGACGATGAACGATTCCCGGCCGGTCAACGGAACCCCGAGATAGGCGCCGATTTCGCCGGCGGCGACAGCCGGAAGTTGGGCGAACACGGGGTCGCCGCCGGCGTCTTCCACGCGGAGCGGGCGACCGGTGCGGACCACCGCATCGCAGAACGCCTGCGCTCGTGGGACTGCGGTGGCGTCACCGACGCCGAACAGGCCGATGGTGTGTTGGGTGTCCTCGTCGAGGATGTTGACCCGGACCACCGGGAATCCCAACGACTGTGCGACCAGGGCGAGGGTTGAGTGCAAGCGCGCGGCCAACGGGCCGCCGATCAGATAATGCCGCGCGGAGCGCGCCCTGGCCGACTCCCGCTGCTCTGGCATTGTCCGAGCATAGCTCACTTAGCGCAATCATTGACTACTGAGAGTCAGATCAATCCTGACGCTCGCGCAACCGCACACACACCTGACGAGGTTTCCAGCGGGGTGGCCGGACCTGGACGGCATTCGGGCGCTGTGCACGCCGACGCAGCGCACCCTTCTGCAGGCGAACGACCGACTACCACCTGCCGACGTCGTCCGGAACGACGAGGTCGAGCAGGCGCAGGACCGGGTCCAGCAATTTGAGGGATTGCCTGCACCGCAGGCAGCCTCGCAGGTGTCCGAGGTAGAGCTGGCGCTCGGCCGGGGAGAGTGCACGGAGGAGATAGCCGGCGTCGTCGAGGCATCGCGGATCGCTCACATGACTGCTCCAGCCTCGTCGGGCACCAGCCGCCGCTGCTGATGCCGGCACGGCTAGGCGGTGATAAAAACGTGGTTCGCGTGCTTGTTCGTTTCGCGAGCAAACGGCTACCACAAATGGGGTGGTCCGCACCACGGATTTGTCCGCGGCTGCTGAATCTGACGATATCCCCCGCCCGGTGCTCGCTAAATAGAGGACGATTCACAGCCGTCGAATGGTTCAACGCGTCTGCACTACTGCGCGCAATCCGGCCCACCTGGGCAGGGCGGTCACCCAGCAGTCAGCACGGCCGGCCCGTCATCGGTGACAGAAACGGTGTGCTCCACGTGCGCGGCACGTTTCCCATCGGCCGTGATGATCGACCAGCCGTCCCGCTTCGTCCGGTAGCGCTCGCCGCCGGCGAGCAGCATCGGTTCGATGGCCAAGGTGTTGCCTGCCCGCAGCCTGTGCATACCCGACTCCGGCGTCGGCCGGTTGGGCACGAACGGCGCCTCATGCATGCTGGTGCCGATGCCGTGCCCGCCATGGTTGGGCAGATGCGCATACCCGTAGTGACAGGCAACGGCGTCGATCGCGGCGGCGATGTCGAGCAACGTCGCGCCCGGCGTCGCCGCCCGTACCCCGGCGGCCAGAGCCTCCTCTGTCGCCCGGACCAGCCGCTCGTCCGCATCAGTAGAGGATCCGACGTGCACCGTGATCGCGGCATCGCCATGCCAGCCGTCGATGATGGCGCCGCAGTCGATGCTGAGCAGGTCGCCGTCATGCAGTCGTCGTCCGCTGGGCCGGCCGTGCACCACCATCTCGTTGGGGGACAGGCAGAGCACCCCGTTGAACGGCGTCGGCGCCCACGACGGGGTGTAACCCAGGAATGACGAACTGCCGCCGGCCTCCCGGATACAGGTCTTGGCCAGATCGTCCAGGTCGCTCAGCTTCGCGCCTGGCACTGCGACCTCGCGCACGGCCTGCAGGGTCTGGGCGACGACTCGGCCCGCCTCGTGCATGGCGTCGAGCTCGGCAGGGGTGCGGATCGGCAGGTACTGCTCGTTCATGCCCCCGACGGTACGACGATCGCCCACTCGAATGCCAATGCGGCCGTGGCCCGTGGCGATGTGGGTACGTCCGAGCCGGGCGAACTCCGCCGATGTCGTGCACTGCGCGGGCCTCGATCGATACGCCGGTCCGCCCCGCGATTTGTAGGACGATCGGGTGTCGTGGGTACCTCGAACGGCCGCTCATTCGAGTGCAGAAGCGGGTAATCCACCACCCGGAATGCCAGGGGCAAGCAGGTGGTCGCGATGGGCCTCGGGGCGGAGCTCATGGCGGTGGATGACGGAAAGTTCCTCGTGTACGTGGGTCCGTACGACACGGAACAACAAGCGCAGGCGCTCTGTGCTCGTTCCGGTCCGACGCAGCGATGTGTTCCGGCAGAGCCGCGTCCCAAGATTGACGCGCTCGTTCGAGGACTGCCAATAGCGGTGTAATCGCCAGTGAGATTACTCGGCGATTCCCGCATTAGTAAGGCGGTTATCGCCAGTGAAGTGGCTCCGAAAAGCATGACAGCGGAAACACTGTGGAACGCCGAGCTCGCCACGCTTCCGGCCAGAGACGCATTTCAGCGGTGACCACAGCCAACTCATCCCGATGGTCTTAATTGCACGCACCGAAGAGGAGATTCGCCAATGAGAGTTCCTGGTGCTCCCACGCTGCTTCCGTCACACGGCGATCTACCGGAATTGGTCGCAAGCGGCGGTCGCGGGCGGCCGAGGTGCCTGGGACGGTCTTGTTCTGCGCTTCACCCCGCTGGTCGCGTCCGTCATCCGGGGTTATCGGCTGTCCGACGCCGACGCCGACGACGTCTGCCAGGAATTGTGGTTGAGGCTGGTAAAGCACCTCAAGGATCTCCGAGAGCCGCACGCGCTACCGGGGTGGATCGTCACCTGCACCAGACACGAGGCAATCCGAGTGCTGACCGCGCGACGCCGCATCGAACTGGTCGACCCCCATGCCTCGTCCCGCATCGACCGCGTCGATCACCCCGACCTGGACGAGGATCTGCTGCGTCAGGAAAGCCGGCAAGCGGTTCGCGCCGCACTCGGCGAACTCAGCGATGAACACCGGACGCTGCTGCTGCTGATCTTCGCCGACTCCAGGGTCTCGTACGGACAGATCGGTCGCACGCTGGGGATGCCCACCGGGAGCATCGGACCTACCCGAGCCCGCTGCCTGAAGAAACTCAGGAAGATGTCGGCGGTGCGAGCCCTCGCCAGCTGATCGACCGCAGGACCGGGAGCGCAATCAATGTGCGCCGGCTGAGCCGGAACCACTGACCACGTCACCGATTCCGGCGCAACGGTCAGTGGTCACGCCGGCAGCGGCCGCTGGCCGGGCGCGCCGCGCGGCTGCCGCAACCGGCCGGACTCTGCCATCGCGGCCTGGGCATCGCCGGGGCGACCCAGCCTGGTGAGCAACGCGGCCCGGTAGTTCAGGGTGCCGGCCAGACCGATGGTGAACGTGTCCGGTTCCACCGCCGCGAGCCGACGGTACTGCCCGACAGCCTCCGCGGCGGCGGCCTCGGCGTCGACGAGACGGTTCATCCCGGTGAGGACGGACATCAGGACGCCCAGCGCGATCGCGAGGTCGGGGGTGACGGTCACTGCCCGCGGGTCGGCGTGCTGCCGGCACAGTTGCACTGCCTCCTGGGCGGCCGCGAGGGCCCGGTCGGGACGCCCGGCGCGGTCCAGCAACCTGGCAAGGTTGCCGAGGGACCCGGCGAGGTCCGGATGTCCAGAATCGGGCCGGGTGACCGCGCGATGCCGGTTCAGGTCGCAGACCTCGTCGGCCGTGATCACGGCATCATCCAACAGACCAAGATCGGTGAAGACGAAGGAAAGCCGGGTGAGCGACGCGGCGAGATCAGCGCCGGGCGCGCCGGAGCCGTCACCCATTCGAAGTCGAGCGCGTCGCACTGCCTCCTCGGCCGCAACCCTGGCGTCGTCGAGATGGCCAAGGGCCGCCAGCCAGCGGGCGAGTCCGTCGAACGACCGCACTCCCTCCCGGGTGCACGCGGCCGGAGCCTCCGCGGCGTACTGCCGGCACCGCTGTACCGCCTCCTCGGCCGCGGCAACGCTGCGGGTCTGGGTGGACTCCGTCAAGACCGCGGCGACGCCGTCAAGCCAGGCGATCGCGTCGAGTTCCATTCGGTTGGCCCCTGACTTCGTCTCGAATCCTGATCCTGGCGCTCGCCAGCCAACCGGGTGCGGGCGTGGTTGTCGACCCATTTGAATGGCGATCGGCGTTCCGCCGATTCCGTGATATCCCCGGACGGCGAGACGGCCTGGCGGTACTGACGGAGCCGTTCCCGGCCCTAGACTTGAACACCTCGGGTTGGCATCGTCGCCAGTCACCGAGCGTCAGACGGCACGCACCCAGGGAAGACCATGCATTCAGTACTGCTGATCACCGACGATCGGAACCGTATTCGCGCGCAATGCCGGTGTACCTGGCGCTCACCGTGGATCACCCCCGACGCCGATTCCACGCCTCGGCAGCGGATCGCCGAGCGGGCGGCCACTCACCACCTGTACGACGTCAGCCGGAAGTAGTCGCCAGTGGTGTGGCACCCTCGGGTTCGCTGCCCGGTGGATGCCAGTCCCGGTGCCGGCCGATCTCCACGAATCCGAGTCGCCGGTAGACCGGCTTTCCCGCAGCGGTGGCAAACATGGTCGCGGGTTTGTTCGGTGCGACCCGCAGGGCGGTGACGGTCAGCGCGGCACCCACCCCACGCCCCCGCGCTTCGGGCATCACCGCCACCGCACTGACCAGCACGCCCCGCTCGTGATCCATGGCCAGGGCCGCGCCTACCGGCCGCTGATCGATCCGGGCGACGAACAGGTGCAGCCCATCGATGTGCTGGGATCCGGCCGGGTGCAGTTCGCCGGTCGTTGCTGGTGGGCGGCCGCCGGCGGCGAGGAAAGCGGTCTGCTCGAAGAGCACTGTGTCCTCGTCGGTTTCGACCCGGGTGATCAGCAGACCGGTCGGCGCCTGGGTCGCGGTGACGGGCAACGGTGGACGAACCATCCATGGGTCGCCGTCTTCGGGTCGCCAACCCGGCCCGGGCAGATCGCCGGCGCGTAGAGCTCCGAAGCTGTCACACACCCTGCCGCGCAGCGCATTCGGCAGTGTCGGCCGGGGCTCGAGGGTGACGGCGCCGAACAGGAATCGATGAGCGGGGCCGTCCGCTGCCCAGGCCACCCCGGCGCCCTTGATCCACCGCCTGCCCAACCCCTGGTGGGCGGCGCGCTGGAAAGCCGCCTCGCCGGTTGCGCACAGGCGGATCAGGTCAGCCTGGTTGGCCGTTGCGGATTCGTCCAGGGTGGTCATCAAGTATGAGGGTCCCAGACCGGCGAACTCCTTGCCCGTTTCCGATGACCGCAGTCCTGGCCAATCAGGATGGCTCCCAGAACCGTTTGGTCGACGGCTATTTCGGTCTGGCCGGCGCCGACAGCCTGCCGTAGCTTCACCGCCTGGTGAGCGGCAGTCACACCGTCGGCGTACCTGCCCTGGATCGCTAGGGGTAGCGAGTTAGCGGTCGCCGCCACGCCGATCCACGCAGCCCGCTCAATGATTCTGACGTCACGGCGGAGACGAAACGGACCGGACGTCGCAGGTGAACTATGATCGTCGGCGGATTACGCGGCCGACGACCAGGCGACGGAGGCGCTCATGACCAGCACCGAGCCGTATCGGCGTCGCCAACCCGATCGTGCCCGGCCGGAACGGCCGACCTCCATCTCGACCGACGACGGTCCTCGAGTCACTGCGGGCCGCGAAAGGCCCATCCCGGTGCGCGGTCGGGTGCGGGCCGAGAACGTCCCGGACGCCGGACGGTCAGCCGGCCGTCAGCGGGGCACGATCGACCAGCTGCGAGAGCGCGACCGGGCCCAGACAAGGACGTCACCGACTTCTGCGGAAACGGATTCCGACAGGCGGGCGCGCGAGCGACGCGAGCGGCAGGAACGGCTCAAGGCCGACCTCCAGGCGCTGGATCAGCAACTTCAGGACAGCCGAAGAAATCCAGCGCAGGCGCGGCAGAAACCCGCCGAGCGCGAGACCGCAGCGTCGACGGTGAGTTCCGGGCGGCCGACCCGCCTCCCGGCCGCGCCATCGCTCGAACCGGCCAGCACCAGGGTGGCCCCGGTCCGCGATCGCGCCGTCGTCAGCCCGCCCCCGGTGGAGATCTCCACTACGCCGGAGCGGGGTGATCGTCTGGCGCGCCCCGGGGGGAGGCAGCGGTCGGAGCAGGATCCGACCGCGATTGACCGGTTGCGGCAGCAGGAGCAACAGCGGGCGGAGCGCGACAAGCGTTATGAGCAGGAGGAGATGGAACGCCGCCGCCGCATCGAGGAGCGCAAGGCCAAACGCGTCCAGGAGCTGAAGGACGAGGAGGAGGCGGCCGCCCGCAAGGACGCGGAACAACGCGCGGCGCGGGCCACCAGCGCCCGCTTGATCTCCGACTACGAGAACGAACGGGAACGTCTGCTCGCCGACGCTGCGACCGTGGTCG
The DNA here is from genome assembly GCA_963695045.1 of uncultured Actinomycetota bacterium. Taxonomy (GTDB): domain Bacteria; phylum Actinomycetota; class Actinomycetes; order Mycobacteriales; family Nakamurellaceae; genus Nakamurella. The sequence goes on along the minus strand of CAVOFW010000004.1, from coordinate 17,140 downwards.
GTAGGGTCCGGGCGTCGGATTGGCGGGCGACCGCCGACCCACTGAAGGCGCACGTTTTCGCCGTGGCCCTGCAGCTGGTCAGGGCGAAGATCGAACCACTGATCACCGGCATTGTCGAGGCGGTTGCCAAACACCGGGCGATGGGCGAAGAACTTCCCTCAGACAGGGATGTCTTCGTGGTGGAACTGGGTGGCGGCAACGACGCCGCGGCCGGCGTGGCCACCCCGACCTTCATCAACTTCCCGATCAGCACCGCCGCGATAGAGCCGTTGGAGCAGACGATGCGGCGGCGGGCGGGGGAGGGCACTCTCGCCGACCAGGACATGCAGCCGTTGCGAGCCGAAATCCGTTCGACGGCAGCGACACTCGCGCCGACCGTGATCCACGAGTTCACCCACATGGCGATGTACAAGATGTACCGGAACGATTCGAACCCCTGGCTCCCCCCGAAGGAAGCCAGGCAATTGACGAAACTCGGAGAAAGCCCCGCGCTGCCCGGCGGGAAGTCGGGCAAGTTCGCCGAGGTGTTGAAGCTGGCGAATGTCGATCTGCGCTTTTCGGATCTGAAGGACGAGAAGCAGGAGTTCAAAGACCTCGCCCTGCGGGCGCCGCTCGAGGTGAAGCTCGTCTGTGAGCGGCTCAGCAAGTACTCGGGCGACACGCAGAGCTCCGAGCTCCCCTCCCATCTCATGGAAGTCCTGTACCTCACCAGCGAACAGTATGTCCGGCAACAACTTCCGCTGGGCCACCAGCTGCTGCTCAGGGTGAGCGAGCAGGTCGTCACGCACCTGCGGGCTCGGGTCGATGACAACTGGTTCGCCGCGCACTCGCTGCCCAAGCCGCCCGAGGACTGACCCGGCGAGGCGCCCCGACCTGGGATGACCGGCGGGTGAACGTCCGCAGATCCGGCTGGCGGATCACCGACGACGGCGACGCCATCATCGAAATGGCCCAGGCCTCCGGGCTGCTGCTCGCGGGCGGCGCGGACCGGAACGACCCGTGGGTGGCGACCACCCGTGGCACCGGCGAACTGATCGCTGCCGCCGTTGCCGAGGACGCGCGCCGGATCATCGTCGGGCTGGGTGGTTCCGCCACCACCGACGGTGGTCTCGGTGCCTTCCGGGCTTTGATCACCGACCCCTGCTGGAACCCGCATCGCCCGGATCGCGGCCGACCCGAGCTCATCGTCTGCTGCGATGTCCGGACCACGTTCGCCTCTGCGGCGAATGTCTTCGGCCCGCAGAAGGGTGCCGACCGCCGGATGGTCGCCGACCTCCGGCAACGGTTGCTCGACCTGGAGGGTCGCTACCTGACCGAGTACCACGTCGACGTCAGCATGCTTCCCGGCGCCGGTGCGGCAGGGGGATTGGCCGGGGCGCTGGCCGTCCTAGGGGCCCGCCTGGTGCCCGGCTTCGATCTCATCGCTGACACCGTCGGACTCGACCCGGCGCTGGCCACCGCGGACCTGGTGATCACCGGCGAGGGCCGGCTGGATCATGGCTCCTTCGACGGCAAGGTCGTTGGCGGCGTCATCGGCCGGGCCCGGGACCGCGGCGTGCCGGTCGTGGTCGTCGTCGGCGATCAGAACACGGACGAACTGATCGACCCGGCGGTCACGGTGCTCAACCTGGTGCAACAGTTCGGCGAGACGGCGGCGAAGACCGACACCGTCGGCGCCATCACCCATGTCGTTCGGAGTCACCTGTCCGGGGTCTGGAAGGTCGGGCTCAGCCGTCCAGCTGGGGCCCTCTGAGGTGCGCCGCATCCCACCACGCCAGGACCCGAGTCCCGTAGAACGTGAGCCACGGTGACGACTCGCCAGGCGGCACGTCGACCTCGAACCACACCCGCCCGGGGTGCCGCCGCTCCTGCAGCCAGGTGCCGTTCGGGCGGCGGGCGTCGCGAACCACGGCGATCGCGTCAGCCAGCCGGGGATCGGGTGACGTGCCGTCGTGCATGGTCGCCGCCCGGAAGTAGTCCGTCGCGTTCAGCGCGTTGTAAAACGAGCGGAACGGGTAGGCGAACCGCGTCGCCCACGGCCCGACCAGATCGCCCGTCGACAGGCGGCGCAACAACCGACGCTCCAGGAGGTATTCCTCGCCGGCATGGCGCGCCGCGCGCAGCGCGTCGCTGCCGCCTGCCTCGGCCTCGTAGTACAACAGGCCCTTCAGGGAGTTGAGCGTGGAATGGAACGACGAGCGGGTCGAGCCATCGACCCACTCGCAATTCCAGCCGCCATCGGACATTTGGTGGTCCAGGAACCACTGGGCGATTCCGGAAACGTCCGCGCCCAGCCACCCGCCGTTGGCCAGAGTGAAGGCGTTGATGCAGCAGTCGACCTCGCCGCCCCAGTAGGGCAGATCGTCGTACTCCCAACGACTATTCGCCGCGATCAGGTCCGCGGTGCCGGTGAGCGCGGCGGCGTCCAGGCCCCAGTCGCGCAGGGTGTTGAGCGTCCACGTCGTCGCGGTCCACGGCTGTCCCGCGCCCTCGGCGGCCTCTGGCCCGTTGAAGTCGAAACCGCGAGGGAAGAACGCGCCGCCGGCCCACTGGCCGTCGGGATCCTGCAGTGCGAGCAGTTGCGCGCCGAACCCCTCGGTGGCGATCCGGGCCCGAGTTGCCGCCCACACCTCCCGCGGAAGTCCTGCGAGGTCGCGTTCGACCTGCCAGCGAAGTGCCGGGTCGGCGTCGAGCAACCAGTCCAGCAGCGCGGGATCGATCGGCATGATCGACAAGCTACCCGGCACGGGCGCCCCGACAGGTGGCAACGAGCGTGGTTCGATCGTGAACGTGGTCGACGGTAACGGCGAGGAAGGGTTGGACCCGATCCGCCATCCCATCGACCCTTCGGCGGCCGTCCGCGGGCGGTTCGACGCGATGGCGTTGCTGGTTCTCTGGCTGGTCCGCAGCTCGGTGCCGGCGTTGTTCCTCGCTGGGGTGAGCTACGCCTGGGTGGTCAGTGAGACCCGGTTCGAGGCCATCCCGCAGGTGACCTCGCCCGGGCAGGCGGTACAGCTGTTGCTGTCGCCTTTTGCCTTCATCGCGGTGGCCGTCATTCTGCGGTTTCTGGTCGGCATTGCCGCCCTGGTTCTCGCCTATCCGCTGGGCCGACGAGAAACCGGTCCCTCGGTCGGGCCGGGGATGGTAGGGCGTCCATTCCGGGTCTGGGCCGACCGGCTGCACCTGGTCCGCGCGTACCGATCGCTGCGGTGGACCTCGATTGTTCGCCAGCTCGCCGCTACCAGGCTCGGCCGCTGGGGGCGGATTTTGTCCTGGTCGGGTCCGGTGCTGCTGGTCGCCGATGTCGTCATGTTCGTCGCGCTGTTCGTCGTTGTGTATCTCAACCCCCGGTCCTGACCGAGCGACTGGGCAGGCGGTCAGAGATTGTGGCGCGTGTTACTGATGTTCGTACCGGTGAACGGAACGGTTCACCCGGTGAGCATAGGTCGGCATGATCGACACGCCCACTCTGACCAGCAAGTTTACTGGATCATCCGGTTGCGTGGGGTGGGCTCGACGTTTGTCACACGCCGATACCTGACAATGTTCGTTGTCCGAGGTGCACAATTGGTGAAGGCGATTCAGACCGAATCGCCTTTTCGCCGATCAGCGCAGACGGGGAACCCGAAACCGCAGCGAATCGGATTATGCGATTCTGCGGTCAACATATGAGGAGCAATTTCATGAGCGAGATCACCCGGGTGTACAAGTTTGGTGCCATCACTGGCGCGGCTCTCATCGCCGCCGCCGCGGTCGTTGCCGTTCTGGGCACCGCAATCGGCGCCTGATCAGTAGCCAGCTGCCGTGCGGCCCGATGGAGTATCCCCAATGCACGGCGGCACCAGCACGAGCACGAAGCCGGGACTTTGGTCCCGGCTTCGTGCATTCTGCTCGGCTCGGTGACGACGATTCGCACACCAAGATCGAAAATTCACCAAGATCACTTGACAAGCCACCGCTGCGGGAGTTACCTCCAAGTCGCTGGAACCGCAGCCGATGGGGAACCCGCGATGCCGCCTGCGAGCCGTGTCGCGGTGTGAGCCCGTGGAGTTTTGGAAATACCCGACCGTCGGGCGCAGCACGTCCCGCCGCTCGGAGACCCCTTCACCTCAGCAAAGGCAATACATGACATCGACCCAGTACTTCCGAGAGCTGGACGCAGTCGCCGACTGGTTGCAGGTGTGCGCCGCAGGTCTGCGTCACTCCACGGCGAACGCGGACGCCGCCCGGTTGTCAGTGGCCCGGGCGGTCCATCGCGACCCCGATCTCACCTTCGAGCAGCGCGAAGCACTCGAGGAGCTCTACACCGCCTTCCGCGAGGTCAATCGGGGTCGGCGCGCCGAGGCCGGCTGATCCGCCGGCGAACGCGGGCCGCCCACGAGTCCAGGTGGGAACGACGAGCACGAAGCGTGACTGTCGGACCTTGATGCGACGATCGGTTGACCAGCCCGAGTCAATGCCGAAAGGACGGTCACGTCATGGACGTGCAGTTCATCGCCAGCACCGCAGTGATCACCCGCGATCCCAAGGCCAGCCGGAAGCTCTATGTGGACGCGCTCGGCCTACCGCTCAGCGCCTCGGATGACGGCGACTACATCAGCAGCGAAGACATTGGCGGCAGCAAGCATTTCGGGGTCTGGCCGCTGACCCAGGCCGCCCAGGCCTGCTTCGGCACTCCGGATTGGCCGGTCGATCGACCCGTGCCGCAGGCGAGCATCGAGTTCGAGGTGGGCGACGCCGACGCCGTCCAGGTCGCCGCGGACGAACTGAAGGAGAAGGGCTTCGTGCTGCTGCACGAGGCTCGGGTCGAGCCGTGGGGACAGACCGTCGCCAGGCTGCAGTCAGCCGAGGGGGCCATTATCGGCCTTTCCTACGCGCCCTGGATGCACTCGTAGCCCAACGAACCGGGGAATGGCGTCCACTCGTCGCCGGAAGGCCCGATCGCGACCTCGCCGGTAGGGTGCCGTCCCATGCCGGACGCAGCACCCCGCCCCGAGCCGTTCACCCTGCGGACCGAAGATGCGGCCCTCCAGGACCTGCGCGCGCGGCTTCGCGCGACGCGCTGGCCCGACGCGCCCGAGGACGCCGGGTGGACGTTGGGAACCGACATCGACTACCTCCGCGGGCTCGTCGAGTACTGGGCGGACGGGTTCGACTGGTCGGCGCAGGAGGCCGCCCTCAACCGGCTTCCGCACTTCCGTGTCGAGCTCGGCGCTCAGCGGATTCACTTCGTGCACGCCCGAGCGGCCGCACCGTCGGGATCGGCCGGTCCTGCGCTGCCGCTGGTGCTCAGCCACGGGTGGCCGGACTCGTTCTGGCGCTACACGAAGGTCATCCCGCTGCTCACTAACCCCGGAGCGCACGGCGCCGACCCCGCGGACGCGTTCGACGTGATCGTGCCGGACATGCCGGGGTACGGGTACTCCGACCATCCCGCCGGCCGACCGCTCGACTCCATCGCCGTCGCGGGCCTGTGGGCCGAGCTGATGGGCGTCTTGGGTTACCGGCGGTTCGGGGCCGCGGGTGGGGACATCGGCAGCCATGTGAGCCGCTACTTGGCGCTTGACCATTCCGACCGGGTGCTGGCCGTACACCGCACCGATGCGGGCCTGCCGCTGTTCACCGGTGACCCAGCCGACCTCGCGGCCGAAGAACGGGACTGGCTGGCCAGCGCCGCGGTATGGGGTCAGGCGGAGGGCGCGTACTCAGCCCTGCACCGGACCAAGCCGCAGACCGCCGCCGTCGGGCTCACCGACTCGCCGGCCGGGCTCGCCGCGTGGATCGTCGAGAAGCTCCGGGCCTGGAGCGACTGCGACGGCGACGTCGAGCGGTCGTTCACAAAAGACGAGATCCTCACGAACGTCACCATCTACTGGCTGACCGCGACGATCGGCTCGTCGATGCGAATGTACCGCGCGAACTCCGCGATCCCGCCCGCGCAACTGGCGCGCCGGGTCGAGGTGCCATCGGGCTTCGCGCTCTTCCCCGGCGACATCGTCCGTCCGCCGCGGGCCTGGCTGGACCGCACGGCCAACGCCGTGCGGGTGACCGAACCCGCGCGCGGCGGGCACTTCGCGCCGTTCGAGGAGCCCGAGCTGTACGCCGAGGAGCTGCGCGCCTTCTTCCGTCCCTACCGGGCGGCGGTCACCGGCTGACGGCGCCGAATCAAGCGCGACCCGTAAGACTGCCTCGTGCGCAACTGCTTTCGCCGCCGGCAGGCTAGCGACGATGATGCCAGCACGTCTCCCCGAGACCCGACCTCGGTGTGCTGCACCCCTGCACGACACACCGCGGCCGGCAGGAGTCACTGCAGTAGTAGTCGGGTGGCCGCGCCCGGCCGTCCACCATCGCTGGTTGACCACAGCCTCGACAGGCGATCACTTTGGTTGGCATGCTCCGACTATAGAACATACGTTTGATTGACGGCTCTGGCCTGCGTCATCGGTGTGTCTCGCGTTGTGGTTGACGACGACCGCGACCACGACGCCGACCGGCAGCGTGTGGAGCCCAGCGTAACGATCTCAGAACGCCCGATGCGGCCACTGCTCACCGTCAAACAGCTGATCCCGCCCGTCCGGCCGGGTGCCGTGTCGCGCCCCGAGTTGGAGCGGAGACTTCGGGGCGCTGACACCGGGCTGACCATCGTGGTGGCCCCGGCCGGCTGGGGAAGACCAGCCTGCTCAGCTCGTGGGCGTCCAACCCCGGGGAGTAACCGACATCGCGAGTACTTCGTGACCGCAGTCCCACAGCATGATCATCAACGCCCTGACCGCCGCCTGATCTACGTCGTCGATCGTCAACACGGTGGTCTCCGCGGTTCTCGTCGCGTCGATATCGAACCGCGTCCGGATCGCCTCGATTGCCGATCGGGCAAGTGGCCCGGTGACGGTCAGTTCGCAGTGCTTCTCGAAGCTCATGTGTGCCATCGCTTTTCCACTCGTTGCCCTCGGGCCAACGATGAATCGAACCGGGGTAGCCGCGCAGCACCCACGGCGGGAAGCACCCGGGGTAAGAGCCGCCCACCAGGACTCGGGTGTCAAGAAGCTGGTCGGTTCAGGATCTCTCGCATCGCTTCGCGTGGCAGGCGCACGGCGGCGCGGGTATCGGCGTCCGAGTGTGTGTGATCAACGATCCAGTCGATGGCAATTCGCTCGATAGCCGGAATCGTCGTCGGCGCTTCGGCGCCGGCCTCGTCCATGGAATCTGCGAACAACCGATCCAGTCCCCACGGGTCGTGACGGTCGTGGCCGGCCAGCATCCTCGTCGATGGGGTGTCGAGAACGTCGGCAGCCAACCACCTGGCCGCCAGATCCGGCAGTTCGTCCGACCTGATCAGGCCCAATCTCCTGAGTACCGCCGCCTCGGTGATGTCCGGAAGGGGCCGACCGTCGGAACGCACGTCGATCAGCTTCTCACCCTGAGGGCGACCCGCGATCCGCTCCGGACCAATGCGCGGGAGCCTCGAGCGGTCCGGAAAGAATTGTTTGGGCGTTTCCTTCAGCAAGCTCGAGCTGGGACTGGGTCAGGAAGATCGCCGCAGAAAGATCGGCGCCGGTGAGGTTCGCCCGGCCGAGGTCGGCTCCCATGAGGTCGGCCCATCGCAGATCAGCACCGCTGAGATCGGCCCCGGACAAGACCGCACCGAAGAGGTCAGCACCGCGCAAATCCGCGCCCCTGAGATCCGCTCCACGGAGATCGACGCCGTGCAGATCAGCGCCTCGCTCGGGCTCCGCGGACAACGCCGCCGCCCGCATCGCCGCGCTCACCTCATGCAGCACCGCCTCGCCGGCCAGACAGTGACGATCGACGTCACCCCAGGACATCTCGTCGGCTCGTGTGGCAGCCAGTCGTTCGGTCTCATCAAGGAGACCCAGCAGTTCGATGTGGTCCGCGCCCGGCGGGCAACGGTCCAGCGCCTCTGTGATGAACCACAGCAATTGGTTCAGCTGGCGCACAATGGGAAACACCTGGAACATCAACTCGGCGGTCTGCGGCGCCTGCCGCCAATCGTTCCCGCCGAACATCTTCTGGGCGACCCGTTGTCCGGCGCCGTAGCACGTGTACGCCACGCAGCCACTGAACCCCCGCTGCCGCAATGTGCGATGAATGGTGCAGTGAAAATCCGCCAGCAAATTGGGGCAGGGCTTTCCCGGGGGCTTGTCCAGCGCGAACTCCTCCGATGCCCGGAAGCCATGAGCGACGCAACACAGGCCGAAACATCGTGCGCAGTCCGGCGTCAGGCCCAATCGCTCGCGCTCCGCCGTCAGATCGAGCACATCCATTTCGGTGACCCCCTCTGGTCTGGTTCGCTGGATCCGACCGGCCAATCTCCGCTCAGCATCGTCCACCCCGGGTGCAGCCGCGCGGGGGGTGGTGCGCCACCACCCGGGTGGGTTCGACCCTCAGCCATGACCTTGCAGCCTTCTCTCCTGGAACGGTGACAGATCATGACAACGACGCGCAACGACATCGGCCCGCAGACCTCGAACCCGCCGGGCGCAGCCGGCCCGCGTGCCGGCTGGTCCAGGCGGAGTGTGCTCAGGGCCATCGGCCTGGGCGCGGCCACCGTCGTGGTGGCCGGGACCGGTGCGCTGAGCTACCGGGTCTTCGACACCGCGGTCCTGGACCCGGCCGGCGGGACGGCCTACGAGCCGTGGCGGCAGTGGCGGGACGCCCCCGGGCCGCTCGGCGCAGTGGCGGCGGCGGTTCTCGCGGCGAGCCCGCACAACACCCAGCCATGGATCTTCGGGGTGAGCGCGGACGCCATCGACGTCTTCGTCGACAGCGCCCGCAGCACCGGCACCGTGGACCCGTTCGGGCGGGAACAGTACGTCGGCCTGGGCTGCGCGGTGGAGAACCTGGTCCTCGGCTGCCGGGCCAGGGGCCTACAGCCGACGGTGACATTGCTCCCCGACGGGGATGGCGGCAGCCGGGTGGCGCGCGTCGCGCTGTCCACCGCCGCCGCCCCGGTTTCGGACCGGCTGTATGACGTCATCGGGGAGCGGCACACCAACCGCGGCCCGTACGACGGCCGGCCGGTCCCCGCCGAAACACTTGACGGGCTGGTGGATCTCACCGAGTCGCCCGGACTCTCGGTGCAGTGGATCACCGATCCGGCGGCCAGGGCGAGCATGGGTCAGTTGCTGATCGACGCCGCCGAAGCGCTGATCGCGGATGATCAGCAGTCCAAGGATGGCTTCGTCTGGTTCCGGAGCAGTAACGACGACGTGCAGCGCTACCGCGACGGCCTGGTGCTCGACGGACAGGGTCTCAGCCCACTCGTGCTGGGCATGGCGAAGCTGCTCCCGGCGTCATCCAGGACGGCGGGTGACCAGTTCTGGGTTGACCAGACGCGGACCGTGCACACCGCGACGGCGGCCGCCTACGGGGTGATCACGGCTTCCGTCGCGCAGGCGCGGGAGTCGCAGCTGCGCGCAGGAAGGCTGCTGCAACGCATTCACCTGACCGCGACCAGCCAGGGCGTCGCGCTGCAGCACATGAACCAGATCACCGAGCGCATGGACCGTGAGACGACCACCGGGGCGGTGCCGACGTTCGCGCCCCGGTTCGCGGCTCTGTTGCCGCCCGGCTCCCATCCGCTGTTGACGTTCCGGGTCGGGTATCCGGTGCGGGAGGGCCGGCCGACTCCGCGCCGCTCCGCCGCCGAGGTGACCCGATGACCGGGGTTGTTCGCGCGGAAACGGATCAACGACACCGGTGGGCGGCCGTTCTCGGCCTCGCCGGCGGTGCCCTCGGCGTTGTCGCCGGCATCGTCCAGGCGACGGTCGGTCCCCGGATCCCGGAGTGGACGGGCGATAAGGCGTCACCGGTCGCGTTGGGGCTCTTGACGATCGGGCTCTCCGCGGTGGCCGGATTCGCCGCTGTGCGGCAGCGGTCGTCCGGATTGTCGGTGTGGGGACGGGCGGTCTGCGCGCTCGGATTGATCGGGCCGGGACTGTTGTGCCTGAGCACGGTGGGCCGAGTCTGGTATCCATCGGCGATTCTGCTGCTGCTCGCCGGGACGATGACGATCGACAGTTGGCGGGCCACCGCGAGAACATTGCACGACGACTGGTTCCGAGTCCTGCTCACCGTGCTCGGCGGATTCGAGATGTTGATGGCGACCGGTGCGGCTCCCATCACCATGGCCGTGGGTGCGGTGGGCGTCGTCGCGTTGATCGCTGCCGCCTGGCTCCGCGCCGCGCCCCGTGGTGTTGTGGTCGGGCTCATTGCCGTCGGGACCGTGCCCTTCGCTGCACTCGCCTGGTCCGCCGTGGTGCCGCTGCTGCTGGCCGTCGTCGTCATTGTGGTGGCGGTTCCTGTTGTCCGTGAGGGGTTTTCGCCTCTGACGGCGGAGCGCTGTGAGGTTCGGTGACCGGGCCGTCGACTGGGTCCGGTTCCTGATTGGTTGCACCGTCGTGCTCGGGGTGCTGTCGCGGCGACTATCGCCAGCTGTGGATACGGACAGCGGTGCCGGCGCTGCCGGATCTGAGCTGAACGAGATCGCAGAGCTCATACGCGAGCCGGACGGCGCGGTCGCGCGGTGAGCGCGGATCTATGCCGGCGCCGCGGCCGATCATCGGATCGTCAACTGTCGCGGGGTCGGTGACCTCGCAGACAATCGCGGTCCGATGGTCCCAGAGGCGGATGGCCACCTCACCCGTGTCCCGGGCGGCGGTCGACGCCAACTCATCTATCGCTACGGCAAGTTTCACCGCCCTGTCGACCGGCAGCCCCGCAAGGCCCGCTGAGGACAGGATCTGCTCGACGTGGCCGTGCCGATCGGGATCGAAGGTGATCTTCGTGACTGGTGCGTTGGGGGCGGGTAGTGCAATCCCGAAGAGATGTTCGACAAGGACTCGGCCCGACATGGTGCTGACGCCGCCGGGGTCGGAGTTCGGCGCCCAGCGGTGGCTGCGGTGCGCCTCGGCGAGCACATGCGTGTCCAGCGCCGTGGCGTCGTACGGGCACAGCAGCCACAGCGGTACCTCCGCGGGCACCGCCACATTCAGCAGCGCCTCGTGCATCTGGGCCTCGGCGATCTCCTCCGGCCTGCGGGTCGCCCAGATCGGCTCGCCGACGCCGCGAACCGGGCCGCCCTGGTGCCGGTCGATGAAGTCCCGCCAGGCGGGGATGATCAGCGCCGGATTGTGGCCCAGATTTGCCATGTCGGCGAAGACCACCCAGCCCGTGTCCTGGCCGAGCGCCGACCGCAGGGCCTGCAGTCGGGGCTCGGCGACCGCCACCATCACCGGTTCCTGCCGGGCCATGCCGTCCCGGACGAATGGCACAACGGCGTCCAGGAACCCGCCGCGGCCTTCATACAGCAGGCACTCGTGCCGGTAGGTTTCGTGGGCTCCGCCGGACCGGGACGTCTTGATCGGGCGGAGCGGATGAACGTTCGAGTGTCCGGCGACGGTCGTCGATGGGCGGGGCCGGCCGCCGCCCGTGGCGTCTGACGCTATCCGGCCGCGTTCGTGGCGGCCGCTCGTGGTGTCGAGCCGCCGGGCGGCGTCGGTGGGACCGACAACCCGAAGATGGTGTCGTGGGTGAGTGGGGGTGAACGGCCGTGTGTAGGTCATCACCAGTTCGATGAACGGCAGCTGCGGTCTGATCAGTCCGTGTTCGGCCGCGGCATGGTGCAGCACCTGGTCGAGCACACTTTGATCGCCCGCACCGGTGAAGACCCCATCGCAGCCGGGAATGATGTCAGCGCAGCGGAATCTCTTCACGTTGACGCTGGTGTTTGAAGGCGACACGACCGGGGTATTCCGCCATGTATGTGAGTGCCAGACGCACTCATCGCTGACCGATACGGCACTATGCTGATCAGTCGCGACAAGGCAGCCATCCAGGCGAAACAGGAGTGTCCGGTGACCATGGAGATCCCCGAGCGATTGCTGACCCCCGGTGAGGTTGCCGCGATGTTCAGGGTCGACCCGAAAACGGTCACCCGGTGGGCGTCGGCCGGCCGCATCGGTTCCATCCGTACTCCGGGTGGGCACCGTCGGTTTCGCGAGTCCGAAGTCAAGCTGCTCCTCGCCGACCTGACCGACGAGTCACGGTCCGTCGGCTGAGTCGGGCAGATCGTCGGCACGGCAGTTGTTGGCCTCTCGGTGCTGATGGTTGACCGCCTTTTTCGCGTTACCGCTGTTCGCATCCTCGAAGAGGCGCATCAGGTCCAGCCAGCCGGTAAACGGGACCGGCTGGCCGCCATTCACCCAGCTCGCCGTTCCTTCGATTCGGCCGCCGGCGGTCGCCGTGACGTCGAGAACGATCCGCATATGCCCCGTTTGCTTTCGCCGAGCCAGCTGAGCTTTGGATCAGCACGGTAGCCACCGCCAGCGGGCAGCGCCCCAGGCGAATGACTAGGTTGTGCTGTCGGGGCTGCCCAGCATGGCGGCCAACTGGGTGCGCGTGTTGATGCCCAGCTTCGCGTAGGTGTTGCCGAGGTGGTAGCCGACCGTCTTCACGCTGATGATCAGCTCGGCAGCGACCTCACGATTGCTCTTGCCCGCGCAAACCAGGCGCGCGACGGCCTGCTCCTGCCTGGTCAGGAGGCTGTCGACCTGGCCCGCGGGCCGGTCGACGGCAAGTCCGCAGGCGAGCAGTTCGGCGTCGCACCGGTCCAGGAACGGCATGGCTCCCAGGCGAGCGAAGGTGTCCCGAGCGGCCCGCAAGTGTTCGCCAGCGGCCTGCCGTTCCCCAGCTCGCCGGAGAAACCCGCCGTACAGTGCCCGGGTCCTGGCCTGATCCAGTGCGGTGGCCGCGCCGGCACCGAGCGTGACGGCGGAGCTGAACGCCGCCCTTGCCGCCGCCGGCCGCCGGCGAGCCACCGCCAGCTCCCCCCGAACCCGTGCCACCGTGGCCATCGCGGATCTGCGCTGCAATCGGTCGGCGACCCCGGCGAGTTCGTCGAGTGCGACGTCGGCGTCCTGGTAACGGCCCAGGGCAACCAGCGCTGCGGCGTGCTGACCGGCCCACAACATCACCCCGGGCTCCTTGGAGGCGCCGGCCGGGGCCATGACCAGCGGTTGGGCGGCTTGCACCACTGCCACCGCATCACCCCGGCAGGCGGCAAGATGAACCGCCGCGTTTGCCGCGTTGGCCGCGCTTGCCGCGTCCGGCAGACCGGCCGCCGCTGCGATGGCCGCTGCAACGTGTGATTCGGCTTCGGGCCAGTTCCCCTGGGCGGCGGGAACGAAGACCGCCATCGCATGCACGAATGCGAGCAGCCAAGTCTGTTCGGTGTCGGTCACCAGCGAGATCGCCTGCTCGGCGTGCCGCTGAGAATCGTCCCAGGCCCCGGCACGATATTCGGCATCGGCCAGGGCGCCCAATCCCGACAGCACCCGCGGGCTGGCGTTCCAACCGGAATGACCGGGCACCGACACCTGCAAATCGCGCCGGGCGCCGGCATAGTCGTCGGTGATCATCCGCAGGACTCCGCTGGTGGCCAGCAGCGCGGCCGAGGTTCCTTGCGCGGTTGACTCATCGAGGATCCGCAGGCCGGCGGTCGCCTGACCCGACATGGCGAGTCCGACCACCCGGATGGCCAATATCTCGTCGGCGACCGGCGCGGGGAGCGGCCCGGCGCTGGTCGCTTGCTGTGCCCATGACGCGGCCCCGGCGTTGTCGTTGCGCAGGACGGCGACCTGCGCCAACATGGCAGCCGCGGAGGCGCGCTCGACACCGTTGCCGTCATTCCACACCGAGCGGGCCAACGCTTCGACGTGGTTGTGACGTCCTTGCATCGCGGCCAATCGGGCGAGGACCAGGGTCCGCTTCGGGGTTTCGGGCATCGCCGAGAGCCGTTCGATGAAAGCCACCGCTTCCGCCGTCTCGCCCGCCCGGAGAAACAGGTCGACCGCGTCGAGAACGAGGTTGTCCCGGGCTCGGCCGGTCGGCGTGAACCGGGCAGCGGTCAGCCGAAGGTCGGCCGCGGCGCTCAATCTCGCCAACGACTCTTCGCTGTCGGCCTGCGCGATCAAGGCGGTGACCAGCGCCTGATCCGGGCCTTCGCCGGCGGCGGCGATGCGATGGGACAGCTCCTTGCCGTGGTGCGCCTCCGCGGCGCGCGCATGAAGTGTGCTTCGGGTGGATGGACCCAGGTCGTCGTACACCGCCGAGCGGATCAAGGGATGCCGAAAGGCCACCACCCAACCGTCGCCGTCCCGCCGCGCGTCGACCAATTTCGTCTGCGTGGCATCTTCGAGAGCCTGTAACGGTTCGGCCACCTCGCCGACCGAGGCAGCCTGCGCCAGCGGGGATTCGGAACCCAACACCGCCGCTGCCATCAACAGCCGCCGTGTTGGTTCGGAGCATCCGGCCAACGCCGCCAGCACCAGGCTGCTGAATGATGACGGCGCGGGCAGCGGCCCTCGTGATTGCCGCAGTTCCTCCACCGGGAGCTCCTGGAAAAGGGCGCGCAAATGCAGGGGGCTCCCGGCGGTGTGCTCGCGGAGCCGGTCGGCCGCTCGTCGTGACAGATATCCCAGGCCGAATTGGCCGAAAAGTTGGCGGACCTCGTCCGTGCCCAACCCGGTCAACCGAATGTGGGTCGCATGATCCTGGCCGTAATGCAGCAAACCGGGCGGCAACGCCGACATATCGCTCGAACGGATCGTCAGCACCACGAGCACTCTCTCCGCACGCAGCCGGCGAAGAGCAAAGGTGAGCGCCCGGAGCGACTGTGAGTCGGCCCAGGGCGCGTCGTCGACGACCAGCACAACGGGTCCGGACTGCTCGATATCCCCCAACACCTGCACCAGTTCCGCGCCGACCGCAAACGGATCAATCCCGTCCTGTCCCGCTGCTTGCTGCAGCGTCCACCCTTCCGGTCGGCCGGGGATCGCGAGTCTGGACAGTAACCCGTACGGCAGCCTTCTTTCGTCCTCATATCCGGACACAACCAGCGTGTGCCACCCGTGCAGGGTTGATCCGAATTCGGCCAGCATCGATGTCTTTCCGATCCCGGGCACTCCCTCGACGAAGACCAGTTGCGGTTGTCCCGCCAACACCTCCGCCGCGCAAGTTCGCAGGCCGTCGAGTTCGTCGGCTCTTCCCACGAAACCGCCTGGCATCTTCACTCCCCCCGAATTCGAGCACTCACCAGGAGCCCGTTTCGACCGTGCACCGAATCCTTGGGTTCGGCCACGTGAACAGAATAGGGTCGCGGGGGAACGGATGGCCGCGACGGCGCCGTGTGCTGTCGATCCCCGCCTGATTCGACAGCTGAGGTCGCGGAGTCGCGCGGGCGGGCGACCTGGCATTGCCGGCCGGGCGGGCCCGGGCTATCAGGTCGCTCAATCGGACGACCGACCAATCCTGTCGGGATGAATAGCGTATGAAGACGGGATGCTGGTCGAGCATCTCGTTCACCCCTTCGACGGCGACGCTGTGCCGAGGCAGATACGGCCGGAACGCCCCTCTCTTTCGGTGCGGCCGCGAACTCTTGAAGCCAGTCCACAGCGATCATTGCCTTTCATGAAAGGAATCATCATGAGGGTTCTTGCGCCACTCGCCTGAGGCACCGCGCGCCAGATACCGTCATCCTGAAGTCTGACGGCCGGTTCATCGGGCAACCGGTGCGTGGCAGGTCGGGCGCGGCCCGGTGACCGGCTGGCCAAGTGGCGCTTCCGTGTTCGCATCCACGAAGTTCCTCCGCCCGACGAACGCAGGGCGCAAGTTGCCGGATTGGTTGGACGGGCGTACTAATCGTTGCCGCTGACATGCGGGCTGAAATCGGGGACTGTCGGTGCCTTGGGCTACGTTCTTGGTATGGGGAAAGTGAAGGTGCCGACCGGGGGTCTGGCGGGGAAGTTGGTCGACGAACTGCGGTTGCAGGAGGTCGAGCTGTGCCGGGCGCAGGCGCGGCGGGCGGAGTTGATGGTGGAGTTTTCGGGTGTGCGTCGGGAGCTTGACCAGGCGCGAATCACGGATCGGGCGGCGGTGGGTGCTGCTGCGCGGTTCAAGGCCGGTGAGTTCGCGGCGTTGGAGATCAGTTTGGCGTTGATGACGTCGAAGTATGTGGCGCGGCGGATTCTGGCGATGACGCGGCGGGTGCAGGGGGAGTGTCCGGATGCGTGGGACGCCTGGTTGGCGGGGCAGATCGATCAGGACAAGGTGGTGCGGATCAATCGGGCGTTGCGGCGGTTGGTGCATGCGTCGTCGAAGCAGTTGCTGAATGCGACGGTGGTGGAGGTGGCGGTTCATCAGACGCCGGAGTTGTTGGGGCGTTGGTTGAATCAGTTCATCGCTCGGGTGGAGCCGGAGGAGCAGAACGAGCGGTTGCGGCGGTCGATGGAGGATCGGTATGCGTCGGTGCGGCCGGATATCGATGGGATGAGTTTCTTGTCGGCGTTGATGTCGGCGGTGGATGCGGCGGCGATTGATCGGATTCTGTCGGCGTTGGCGGCGGCGGCGCCGCCGGGGGATACCCGGTCGATGGCGCAGCGGCGGTCGGATGCGTTGGTGGACATGTTGTGTGGGCGGATCAGCAATGGGTGTCATGTTCGGTGGGACACCAACGACGACGCCGATGATGATGATCTTGATGATCCCGTCGCCGATGATCGCCTCGGTGATCCGGCGTCGGACGGGTCGGACGACGAGTCCCGCCCGGAGGACGAGGCATTTTCAGATGCCGGGAGTTCAGGCGAGGCAGCTGGTCCCGACGAGGCAGCGGGTCTCGACGAGGCAGCGGGTCTCGACGAGGCAGCGGGTCCCGACGAGGGTTGGGCGGAGCGGGATTGGGAGTTGCCGGCGTCGGCGTTCCGGCCCGATCCGCACGCGCAAGCCGACGACCCCGCGCCCGACCTGCCGGTCGACCCCCCGGACGAACCACCCATCGACACCACCGGTGTGGCACCCCGGACCGCGGGCGGGACGTGGCGGATCACCCCGTGCCCGGGTCACCATCAGCCGAATCCGTTACCGGTGTCGATCGGTGTGGTGGTCTCGGCGCAATCCCTGTTCGGGTACTCGAATACCCCCGGCCAACTGATGGACCGGTCATCGCTGGTGCCGGCCGAGGTGATCCGCGAATTGGCGCAGCAACAGGGCACCCTGTTCTACCGGTTGCTGACCGATGAGAAGGGCAACCTGCTGGACGTCACCGAAATGGGCCGGTTCCCCTCCA
>CAVOFW010000003.1:0-318561 GCA_963695045.1 uncultured Actinomycetota bacterium | reverse complement strand
ATGGACGTCTCACTGCTCCGTGGAGCCCAGCAGCGTGCGGGCGGCCTCCGCGCATGTGCGTGTCGACCGCGCTCCGAGCGGTGTCCGGGTCGCCGCCGGCGATCGCGTCGAGGAGCAGCTGATGACGGGCGGCGGACATGTTGGCCAACGCCGTCGCGGGGCCGGCGAACAGGATCGCCACCCGGATCGGCCCGGTCAGGGTTTCCCAGGCCCGTACCAGGGTCGCGTTGCCGGTCAGTTCGCACAGCAGCCGGTGGAAGGCCAGGTCCGCCTCCACCATGTCGCCGATGGAGCCGTCCCCGGCTCCCAGGGCATCCAGCGCCGTCTGCAGTTCGGGCGAGCAACACGTCACGGTCGGGCCGGGTACTGAGATCGGCGGCAGCCAACCCCTCCAGGGCGGCGCGTACGGTGAACATGTCCGCAAGCTCCGTACGTCGGTCAACGTCCGGACCGTCAGCCGGCCCCGATCGCCCACCTCGATCAGGCCCTCGTACTCCAACTGCCGCAGCGCCTCCCGCAGCGTCCCCCGCGAGATCCCCATCGCAGCCGACAATTCCGTCTCCACCAGCCGGCTGCCCGGCTCGATCTCCCGTGAGGTCACCGCCTTGCGCAACATCTCCAAGGCCCGCTCCCGCAGGCTGGTCCGGTCCAGCTCGACCAGACCGGTGATCAACTTCAGCTCACGCGCCATCATCAGGTTTGTTCCTCTCGAATTAACTTGATCCTACCGGTTGACTGTTAACAGTCGACATGTCAGGATGGTCTCACTCGGCCACCGCGGCCCGGGGGAGTTCCTCAGCCGCGGACCAGGTCCCCGCTTTCGCGCCGCCACCCGCGGCCGGCCTCCACAGGAGGAACCCCATGACCAGCAGCACGCAGCGCACCGTCGTCATCACCGGAGTCGGCGCCGAACGCGGCATCGGCCGCGCCACCGCCCACCGGTTCGCCCGGGACGGCTGGGCCGTCGCCGGCCTCGACCTGGACGGCGACGCAGCGGCGAAACTGGCCGTCGAACTGACCGAGCAGTACGGCGTGCCGGCCTACGGCGGCACCGTCAACGTCGCCGACGAGGACTCCGTGCTGGCCGCCCGGGACGCCGTGCACGCCGCCGACCTGCCGACGGTCGGGGCGGTGCTGAACATCGCCGGGATCACCTCCCCGGTGCCGTTCCTGGAAACCACCCTGGAGCTGTGGAACAAGATCTTCGCGGTCAACGCCACCGGCACCTACCTGGTCACCAAGGCGTTCCTGCCGGACATGATCGACGGCGGCTACGGCCGGATCGTGAACATGTCCTCGGTGTCCGCGCAGCAGGGCGGCGGGGTGTTCGGCAAGACCCCGTACTCCTCGGCCAAGGCCGCCGTCATCGGCTTCACCCGCTCCCTGGCCCGGGAACTCGGCCCCACCGGGATCACCGTCAACGCGATCGCCGCCGGCGCGGTGGACACCGACATCCGCGTCCAGGGAACCACTCCCGAGCTCGAGGCCTCCATCGTCGCCAGTGTCCCGCTGGGCCGGCAGGCCTCCGTCGACGACGTCACCGCGCTGTTCGCGTTCCTCGCCTCCGAGGAGGCCGGCTACATCACCGCCACCACCCAGAACCTCAACGGCGGCTCCTACATCGCCTGACCCCCACCCACCGACATCCCCCACTCCCCGCACTCCACTCACGAAGGAAATCCGCAATGACGCAAACAGTTGACCGGGGCACCCGGGTGGCCGACCTGGCCGCCGCCGCCGACCGGATCCGGCACCACATCCTGAACATGGGCGAGGTGCAGGGCCAGGGCTACGTCGGGCAGGGCCTCGGCTTCGCCGACGTCCTCGCCGTGATCTACAAGGACCTCACCACCTACCACCCCGAGGACCCGCACTGGGACGGCCGGGACCGGGTGCTGCTGTCCATGGGCCACTACGCGATCGCCGAATACGCCGCGCTCGCCGAGGCCGGCATCATCCCGGTCGACGAACTGGAAACCTACGGCTCCGACGACTCCCGGCTGCCGATGTCCGGGATGAGCACCTACACCCCCGGCATGGAAATCTCCGGCGGCTCCCTCGGCCACGGCCTCGGCCTCGCCGTCGGCATGGCCCTCGGGCCTGCGGTTCCAGGGCAACCCCGCCCGGGTGGTCAACATGATGAGCGACGGCGAACTCGACGAAGGCTCCACCTGGGAGGCGGCGATGGCCGCCTCCCACCACGGCCTGGGGAACCTGCTGTGCGTGGTCGACATGAACGGCCTGCAGGCCGACGGCCCCACCGCCGGGGTGCTGCGCACCGAACCGATCGTCGACAAATGGGAAGCGTTCGGGTGGCGCACCGTCCGCGTCGACGGCAACGACATCAACGCCCTGGTCGACGCCTTCGACTCCGTCCCGGCCGGCGACAGCCCCGCGGTCGTCATCTGCGACACCCGCATCGGGCGCGGTGTGCCGTTCCTGGAAACCCGGGAAAAGGCGCACTTCATCCGCATCGACGAACACGAATGGGACCTCGCCCGCCAGGCGCTGCGCGCCGCCAACCCCGCTGGGAGCAACTGACATGACCACCACCAACACCAACACCAACGCCCTCACCGACGCCGCCGCCGCGGCCGCCGACGCCGAGGTCAAACCGGCCAAGCCGGTCCGGGCCAAGACCTCCGCGATGATCGCCAGCATCGCCGACGCCGGGCAGAAGACCGCCCCCGCACCGCTCGGGCACGCCCTGGTCGAGCTGGCCGAACAGAACCCGAAGATCGTCGGGCTGTCCGCGGACCTGGCCAAGTACACCGACATGCACATCTTCCGGGACCGCTTCCCGGAACGGTTCTTCCAGGTCGGCATGGCCGAGCAGCTGCTGCTCGGCGCCGCCGCCGGGATGGCCGAGACCGGGCTGATCCCGTTCGTGTCGACCTACTCGGTGTTCGCCGCCCGCCGCGCCTACGACTTCCTGTGCCTGGACATCGCCGAACCCAACCTGAACGTCAACGTCGTCGGCGGGCTGCCCGGCCTGACCACCGGCTACGGACCCAGCCACCAGGCCACCGAGGACATCGCGATCTTCCGCGGCATGCCGAACCTGACCATCGTCGACCCCTGCGACTCCGTCGACATCGAACAGGCCGTCCCGCAACTCGCCGCCGCCGAAGGGCCGTCCTACCTGCGGCTGCTCCGCGGGAACGTGCCCACCGTGCTCGACGAATACGACTACACCTTCGAACTGGGCAAGGCCAAGGTGCTGCGCGGCGGCAACGACGTCGTCTTCATCTCCAGCGGCCTGATGACCATGCGCGCCCTCGCCGCCGCGAAGGCCCTCGAAGCGCACAACGTCGACGTCGCGGTCGTGCACACCCCCACCATCAAACCGTTCGACGCCACCACCGTGCTGCGCGAGCTGAACACCGACCGGCTCGCGCTCACCCTGGAGAACCACACCGTCATCGGTGGCCTGTTCGAAACCGTCGCCTCCGCAGCGGTTCTCGCCGGGGTGCACAAGCAGATCCTGCCGGTCGCGCTGCCCGACAAGTTCCTCGACGCCGGCGCCCTGCCCACCCTGCACCAGCGGTACGGACTCGACGTCGACAGCATCGTCACCAAGGTGCTGGCCGGACTGAAGTAGACCCGGCGCGTTGCACGCGATGCTCCGGCCCGAACACACCCTGTTCGGGCCGGAGCATCGCGCTGCGGTAGCGACCCGATCGACCGGCACCTGCCAGAGCCCGGCCACTCACCACCGCCCGGCCGGCTTCACTCCTGGAAGCCCGAAAGGGATTCGATGAGCACCATCAACCACCAACCCGCACGACCGGTCACCGACGACTGGGACTGGCAACTGTCCGCCGCCTGGTCACCAGCGCAAAACTGCTACACCTGCACCCCAACACCATCACCCAACGACTCGACCGCATCAAAGGGAGTCCTTGACATCGACTGGGTCACCCACCCCGACCAGGCCTTCTACGTCCAACTCGCCCTGCGCCTGCACAGTATCTTTTGAACCGAACCCACCGACTAACCTTCCAAACGGACACACCAGCCACCTGCTCATACGACTGGTTCGGGTGCTCGATGCACCGGAGTCGAGACACCTCAGCTGGAACAACGATTGGTACACAGCGTTCGCGCTCCTTCGCCGCAGCCTGCGGCGTTCCCGAAGCGGTTCGAGGCCAGGGGTCGGGGCTCAACAGTCGGCTAAGGGGTCAGCGTCTGCCAGTACCAGCGGCGTGACCAATCCCAAGGACGCACGACCGCGGAAGTTGTTGATCTTGGCGAGACACGTTATCCATGGCGTAAACCATGGGTTGAACCGATTTGGTTCGCCACTTGTACGGCGTACAGGGCCTCTGACCTGCGGCTTTTGCTCCCCCGACTGGACTCGAACCAGTAACCGTCCGATTAACAGTCGGATGCTCTGCCAATTGAGCTACGGAGGACCGGCGCTCCCGCCAGGCGGGAGCGCTCGACAAGGATAGCCCAGAACTCGCCACGATCCGAACCCGGTCAGCGGTCCGCCGGGACGATCGACCAACCCGCCACCCCGGTGACTTGAGCAGGCCTGCGGCGATACCCCGGCCAGCGACGGAAGAGCCGCTTCGATAGGGAAGACTGAGCCGACGTGTCCCGTTGGCCGGGCGCGACTGAGGGAGGTTCCACCGGATGTTTCGCCTGGTGATTGGCATCGGCATCGGTTACGTGCTCGGTTCGCGGGCCGGCCGTGAGCGATACGAGCAGATCAAGCGGTGGAGCTCCAGCGTGGCCGATCATCCGGCCGTGCAGGGCGCGGCCGGGTTCGTCCAGGCCAAGGTGTCCGGGGTGTTCACCAAGGACTCGCCTCACTGATCGAGTTCGCCCTGACCGTCCCGGTCGCGGCGGCGAATCTTGGGCCGCTTGACGTCCACCCCGCCCATGATGGCCACCCCGTTGATCCGCACCACCGGTCCACCGGGCACGCCCTGCACGTGCGCGTTGTCCTCGAACGCCCCCATGATCCCGGCCCCGTTGACGATGACGGTGATGTCGTCCGGCACGACGATGTCGACCCCGCCCATCAGCGCGACCGCGGTGATGGTGACCTCCCGGGCGGCGAACAGCGCCTGGGTGAGGTCGAGGTCGACGCCGCCCATCATGGCCAGCGCGGTGAACTGCGTCGGCACCACCCACGGCCCGTTCCTGGTGGCGCCGGACATGATGCCGATCGCGACGGTCGAGGTCGGGGTGTCGCCGACCACCCGGTCCAGCCCAGCCGATGACGCACCAGCACCGTGCTTGGTCATGTCAACCCGTTGCGGAGTGGGCGGCAGCTTCGGCACCAGGTCGGTGTGTCCGGGCAGGTCCCAGGTCACCGGTTCCAGCTCGCTGAGCGTCTTCGCCTTGTAGACGGTGTCCAGCCGCTCCTGCAGTTCCGCGACGGTCAGCCGGCCCTCGGCCATGGCGGTCTGCAGCTTCCTGCGCCACCCCTTCTCGGTCGGCGTCGGAGGCACGCAGTTTTCCGGGATCGAACGACGCGGTGGGGTCCTCGGTCACCCTGAGCATGGTAGTCGGCGGACCTTGCGGGTCGGGCGACGGCCATCAAGCCGCCATCAGCGAACCGGCACCTCGTGCGCAGCTTTCCGCGGTAAATCCGGCCGCTCCCAACAACCAGATGCTCCGCACGAAAGTGAGTCGGCCGCCGATCGGCCGCGTTCGGTCACCCGGGCAGCGGAGCCGCGGCAAGCTCGTCGGCCACCGCGGCAACGGCGTCGGCGAAACCCGGCGCACCGGCGTCGGCCCCGGGGTCGAGCCGCACCTGACGGGTGAGCCCGTTCCGGCCCGGCACCCGGCGCAGCACCACCCAACCCCCGCCACCCGGATAGTCCAGGTGCCGGCTGGCGGCCACCGAGCGCCGCACCCTGGTGTGCACGACGTCGGTCAGCCCGCTGCGCCCGGACAGGGTGTACTCGCGGGCCGGCTCGTCGACCAGCACCGAGGTTCCGTCGGCCAACTCGTCGACAACCTGCGTCGCAATGATGGACAGCACCCGCGCGGACAGCCGAGCCTTGGCGACCAGCTCCCAGCCGAGCCGGGCCGCCTTCTCGTCCTCGATCACCCAGAGTCCGAATCGACTGGCCGCCAGCAGCTTTCCGTCGACGCAGCCGGCCAGCACCTGGATGTGCTCCTCCGGATCCAGCGCCGCAGTGAGCCGCGGCGGCAGGGTCCGGCGCCGCCAGGGCCAGCGGTCGGACGACATCTCCATCATGAGTCACCCCTGGCCCGGTCGGCGAGAGCACGACGGTAGTTGGCCACCGCGACCAGATCGGCATGCAGTCGCAGCACCAGCGCGGAATCGCCGGACGCCTCCGCTCGCTGCATCGCCGACCGCAGGTTCCGCTCTTCCGCGGCCGCGACCCGCTCCGCCATCCGCGCCAGGATCGCACCGGCGTACCGGGCGTTCACCGCGTCCGGGGGCACGGGTGGCGGTTCGACCGCCAGCTCGGTGACCAGCGATCGGAAGGCGCCGGACGGCAGTTGCTCGGCCACCGTGTCGACCCAGGCCGCCTTCGAGCCGTCGCCCGGTGGGCCACCGGCGGCCGCGATGGCCCGGTGCACCGCCGCGTAGGTCGTGTCGGTGTAGGCCTCCTCGCTGACGTGCGGGTAGCCGGCCACCACCAGGTCCGGGTGCTGCAGCGCCAGTTGCAGCGCCTCGCGTTCGACCCGCAACGCCGGGTTCTTCGGGTGCGGGCGGTGGAACGGCGCACCAGCCCCGATCAGCTCAAGTCCAACGTCGTCCGGCGGCTCGGCCTCCTCGTCCGGCGGCTCGGGCGGCGGCTCCGGCGGTTCGTGATCACCAGCAGAACGCCCCGCCCCGTCCGACGCCGACCGCCGGTCCGGCGGGCCACCGTTGCGATGGCCATTCGCCGCCGCGGTGACGCGATGTCCCGCCGGCGCAACGGCACGTTTGGCCGCGCGGGCGGCGGTGGCCTCGAAATCCCGGACCCGGGCGCGGATCGGCGCGAGCTCGGAGCCGAGCCACCCGGCCAGCTGGCGGATGTACTCGTCCCGCAGCGTCGCCTCCTTGATCCCGGCGACCAGCGGAACGGTGGCGTTGGTGGCCGCGACCCGGCCCTCCGCGGTGTCCAGGTTGTACTGCTTGAGCGTGGTGGTGATCGCGAAAGCGAAGAGCGGGGTTCGGTTGTCGACCAGCGCGCGGACCGCCTCGTCGCCCTTGGCCTGCCGCAGCTCACACGGATCCATCCCGGCCGGGGCGACCGCGACGTAGGTGTTCGCGGCGAATCGCTGGTCGGATTCGAAGGCCTTGATCGCGGCCTTCTGCCCCGCCGAATCGCCGTCGAAGGTGTAGACGACCTCGCCGCGGATCACCTCGGCGTCCAGCAGGTACCGCCGCAGCACACTGATGTGCTCGTCGCCGAACGCGGTACCGCAGGACGCCACCGCGGTGGTCACCCCGGCCAGGTGCATGGCCATGACGTCGGTGTAGCCCTCGACCACCACGGCCCGGCGCTGCCGGGAGATGTCCCGTTTGGCCAGGTCGAGGCCGAACAGCACCTGCGACTTCTTGTACAGCGGGGTCTCGGAGGTGTTGAGGTACTTGGCCTCCAGCCGGTCGTCGTCGAACAGCCGGCGCGCGCCGAACCCGACGACGTCGCCGGCGGCGTCCCGGATCGCCCACAGCAACCGGCGGTGGAACTGGTCGATCGGGCCCCGTTGGCCCTGCCGGGCGAGCCCGGCCCGGTACAGCTCGTCGAGCGAGAATCCCTGTGCGGTCAACGCTTTGACCAGTTTGTCCCAGCCGTCCGGGGCGTACCCGCAGCCGAAGTGGGCGGCCGCGGCCAGGTCGAAACCGCGGTCCGCCAGGAACGTGCGCGCCGTCTGCGCGCCCTCGGTGGTCAGTTGGGCGGCGTAGAACTCGGCCGCCGCCTTGTTCGCGGCCAGCAGCCGGGGCCGGGTGCCCCGCTCGGAGCGGGTGGAGGTGCCGCCCTCCATGATCGTCAGCGTGATGTTGGCCCGTTCGGCCAGCCGCTGCACGGCCTCCACGTAGGTGAGGTGCTCGATCTCCTGCAGGAAGGCGAACACGTCGCCGCCCTTGTCGCAGCCGAAGCAGTGGTAGTAGCCCCGGCCCGGGCTGACCTGGAACGACGGGGTCTTCTCGTCGTGGAACGGGCACAGCCCCTTGAGGTTGCCGCCGCCGGCGCTGCGCAGCGCGACGTACTCGCCGACGACCTGCTCGATGCGGCTGGCGTCGCGGACCCGTTCCCGGTCCGCATCTGAAATCCGCCCTGCCACGCAGGCGAGTGTATGTCCGAGCGCCGGACCCGCCGGCCAGTTGTCCACCGGCTTAGGCGGCGCCGCGACTCAGTCCGTGGGGACCGCCGCGCCGGCGTCGACCAACGTCGGCGGCACCGGGCGGCGCGGTTCCCGCACCCCGGCCAGCCCGCCGTCATCACCCCGACCGCGCCCGCCGGTGCCCGCTGATCTCCGGCGGGACCGCCAGAACAGCAGCAGCCCGCCGAGCGCCGCCGCAGCCGCCAGTATTCGGGTCACCGTTCGCTTCATTGGTTCAGCATGATGACCCGAACACCCGATCCGCCATGCCTTTCACTGACGGGTGAACGAGCCGCCGGTCAACCGCCGATGCCTCGCGACCGCCTGGGCATCGGTCAGCAGGGACACCTGATCCAGCACCACCCGCAGCCGCCCAGCGTCGTCGCCGGCGCCGGAGTAGGACGCGGCGAACATCGGATCGAGCGCCGGGGCGCCGCGGTCGGCGATCGCCAGCGACCAGCTCGATCAGCAACTGCTGCTCGCGCTGCTGCAGGACGATCCGCAGCGGGTCGGCCATCACGTAGCGCCGGGCGATCGCCTTCAGCACCGCGACCTCCGCCCGCAGCACCCGCGGCACCTGCAGGTCGGCGCCGTAGCGGAGCAGCGGACCCGGTCCGGCGCTCGCCCGGGTCGCCGCGATGGCCCCGGTGGCGAACCGGCCGGTCAGCTCGCTGGTCATCCGCTTGACCGCGGCATCGGCGACCGGCCCCGGCGGGTGACCGATGCCGGCCGCGACCGCCGGGACGGCCAGCAGGTCGGTCAGCACGGTGCCGAGCGCGTCCGCCGACTCGTCGGAAAATGCCTGCGCCGCAAGGGCAACGGCGTCCCGCTCGGCGGGGTCGGACAGCCGGGTCAGGTCGATCCGGCCGGCGCTGACCCCGTCCTCGACGTCGTGCACCGAGTACGCGACGTCGTCCGCCCAGTCCATCACCTGCGCCTCCAGGCAGCGCCGGGTGCCGCCCGGACCGGTCGACCGCACCCAGTCGAAGACGGCGGAGTCGTCGGCGTAGACGCCGAACTTGCCGCCCGACGCCGGCCGCGGCCACGGGTACTTGATCACCGCGTCCAGCGACGCCCTGGTCAGGTTCAGCCCGGCCGTCCGGCCGTCCGCGGTGATGATCTTCGGTTCGAGCCGGCTGAGCAGCCGCAGGTTCTGCGCGTTGGCCTCGAACCCACCTGCGGCGGCGCCGACGTGATCGAGCGCCGACTCCCCGTTGTGCCCGAACGGCGGATGGCCGATGTCGTGCGCGAGGCCGGCCAGGTCGACCAGGTCGGCGTCGCAGCCGAGTTGTTCGCCGATCTCCCGGGCGATCTGGGCGACCTCCAGCGAATGGGTGAGCCTGGTCCGCGGCACCGCGTCCTCGTCGGGCGCGACCACCTGGGTCTTGCCGGCCAGCCGGCGGAACGACCCGGAATGCAGCACCCTGGCCCGGTCCCGGGCGAACGGGCTGCGGCCGCCGGCGCCGGCGGACTCCGGCAGACCCGCCGTCTTGGCCGGTTCGAGCGCGAGCCGCGCGATGTCGTCGACGGAGTACCCGCCGGCGGGCGGCGCCGCGGCCATCACAGCACGGTCGATCCGGCGCCGGACGATCCGCCGGTCAGCCGGTAGTACAGGATGCCGAGCGCCTCCCGGGTGACGTAGGCCGGCGCGACCGCGGCCTGCACCGACGGACCGTCCGAGACCGGCGAGACCTGCACCGTCAGGCCGAGATCGGTCGCCATCATCGACGCCCGGGCGGCATGCCAGGGGTCGGTGACCAGCACGACCGAGGTCCATCCATTCGCGGTCAGCAGGGTGTCGGCGGCCCGCAGGCTGGCCAGCGTGTCGTCGCCGGTTCCGACGGCGGTCAGGGCCGCCTGGTCGATGCCGGCGCCGGCGAGATAGGCGGCGCCGGCGGCGCCCTCGGTGGTGCGGTCCCCGGTCTGGCCGCCGCCGATGGTCACGATCCGGGGGGCGACGCCCTCCCGGTAGAGCGCGGCCGCGTGATCGAGCCGGGCCTGGAACACCGGTGACGGGTCGCCGTTGTACTGGGCGGCGCCGAGCACCACGATCGCGTCGGCCGCGGCCCGCTCGTCGGACCCGCCGACCTGGACGATCCGGAGCACCACCCCGGTGACGATCACGACGACGACCAGCACCGCGCCACCGAGGTAGCGCAGCACGGTTCGCACTGGTCCCCCCGCTCGCGGTTGCCGACGCATCGGCGTCGGGCTCCGATCATGCCAGGCGAACGCCGCCGGACACCCGCACCGTGCGAGATGGCTGAGAACATCCCCTGGGTTGGATCCCAGTCCGGCCGCGCTCACCGTGGACTGACGGGGGTGCCTTGTACGGTTCGAAGGTGGCTCGATTCCCGCTCCGCCTGCGCGCTCCGGCGTCCGCCGTCGCGCTGCTGCTCGTCGCGGCGCTCACGGCGGCATGCTCGTCGACGGTGTCGGGTTCCGCCGCGCTCGGGTCGGCGGTACCTGGGTCGGTCGGGAGTTCGACGTCGGCGTCCGGGTCATCTTCGGCCGCTCCATCGCCGATCACCGTGCCGTCGACCCTGCCGTCCGCGACCGCATCGTCACCGGCAGCTGCCGCCTCGACACCGCCACCTGCTGGCGATCCGGAGCCCGATGGCGGCACGTCGGGGACCGTCGGCAACTCGGGCATCGGGGACCCGTACTACCCGCTGGCAGGCAACGGCGGGTACCAGGTCGACTCCTACGACATCAACCTGTCCTACGACCCGCGACAGCAACGCCCTGCAGTCGACCGCGCAGATCAAGGGCGCCGTCACCGGCGCCGACGGGCTGTCCCAGTTCAACCTGGATCTGCAGCCGACCATGACGGTCAGCGCGGTGACGGTCAACGGCGCGCCCGCGACGTTCGAGCACGACGACGCCGAGCTGGTCATCACCCCGGCCACCGCTGTTGCCGGCCCAGAGCGCCCTGGCCGTCGAGGTGACCTACGGCGGCCAGCCGGGGCCGATTCCGGGCGGCACGGCCGGCGGCAGCGACGGCGGCTGGTACCGAACCCAGTCCGGACGGCGCCTTCGCGGCCGGCGAACCGGTCAGCGCGTCCGCCTGGTACCCGGTGAACGAACACCCCGCCGACACGGCCACCTTCGCGGTGACCGCGACCGTGCCGCAGGGCTGGCAGGTGATCTCCAACGGGCTGCCGCAGACGGACGGGCTGCCGGACCCGGGCGCCGGCAAGTCGGTGTTCCGGTGGCAGCTCAGCGAATCCGTGGCGAGCTACCTGACCACGATCTACATCGACAAGTTCACGCTGGTGCAGGACACCCTGTCCGACGGCAAGCCCATCGTGTCGGCCATCGCGCCGAGCGTGCCCGGCGACCGCGACGTCGCGATGGACACCAAGCGGATCATCGACGTGCTGTCCAGCTACTTCGGTCCGTACCCGTTCGAGTCGGCCGGCGGCATCTTCGTCGGTGAGCACATCGGTTTCGCCCTGGAAACCGCCACCCGGCCGCTGATGAGCGGCGGGGCCGACGATCTGGACACGTTCGTGCACGAACTGTCGCACCAGTGGTTCGGCGACGACGTCACCATCGAGCGCTGGTCGGACATCTGCCTCAACGAATGCTTCGCGTCGTACGGTCCGTGGCTGTGGAACGCCGAGGTCAACGGCGAAGACCTCGACGCGACCTGGAAACAGCAGATGAGCAAGGTGGTCAACCGGCCGGCCTTCTGGCAGTCGCCGCTGGTCGACATGGGTCCGGGCCACGAATTCACCCGGGTCTACGACCGCGGTCCGCTGGCGCTGCATGCCCTGCGGGCCGAGATCGGCGACGACGCCTTCCTGCAGATCCTGAAGGAGTGGCCCGCGACCTACGGCGGCAAGAACGCCTCGTTCGACGATCTGGAAACCTACGTGTCGACCGTCGCCGGACGGGACCTCAAGCCCTTCATGGACGCCTGGTTCCGCGGCACCACCGTGCCGCCGCGAGGAGTTCCGCTACCCGGGGAATCTGGGCGGCTGACCTACCCCGCCCGGGCCCGGCGACGTTGCCGGCGTCCGACGGGACCACTGTCAGGAAGAATGCTCGTTCTGGCTGAGGTCGCCCACCCGGCCCCGGACCTGAGCGGCGAGATCGCCGAGATGGTCGAGCTCGTCCGGCGTGAGGTGGTCGATCAGGACGGTCCGCACGTCCTCCACGTGCGGGCCTGCGGCGGCGTCGATCAGGGCGCGCCCCTCCGGGGTGATGACGACGAACGCCCCGCGCTGATCAGTGCGGCACGGCTCGCGGGTGACCAGGCCGCGTTTCTCCATCCGAGTCAGGTGTTGGGAGAGCCGGCTCTTCTCCCACTGCAGCAGTTGGCCGAGGGCGAAGGCCCGCAGCTGCCCGGCCGGGGCCTCCGACAGGTGGGCCAGCACCTCGAAGTCGGGAGTTGACAGTCCGTTGCGCGCCCGTAGCTGGCGGTCCAGGTACAGCGCCAGCTCGGCGTGCATGGCCATCAAGCCGCGCCAGGCGCGCTGCTCGCGCTCGTCCAGCCACCGATGCTCACTGATACACAGCATCCTACGCGTTGGTTGACACATTAACCATTCAAGCTCTACGGTCTGGTTAACACATCAACCATCATGGTTGACCCTACTTCCGAAGGGATCGCGGTCATGAAGTTCGGAATGATCGGGGCGGGAACGATCTCCCAGGCCATCGCCGGTCACGTGGTGAAGGCCGGCCACGAGGTGGTGTTCAGCAACAGCCGCGGCCCGCAGTCGCTGGCGAGCGTCGTGGAGGCCGCCGGTCCCCTGGCCTCGGCCGGTACCGTGGCCGAGGCCGCGACAGCAGATTTCGTCGTCCTCGCCGTCCCGTGGTCAACGATCCGTGACGTCGTCCCGGAACTGCCCGTCCCCGAGGGCGGGATCATCATCGATGCCACGAACCAGTGGGCGAGCCTGGTCCCCGAATTCGTGGCCGAGCATCTGGACACTGGAGGCAGCGAGCTCATCGCGTCGCTGTTACCCGGGACCCATGTCATCAAGGCCTTCGACAACATGTACGGCCGCTACGTCGCTGCGGATCCGGTCACGCCCGCCGGCCGGCGCATCCTCTTCTACGCCGGTGACGACCTGGACTCCAAGGCGCGCTTTCGCTCGGTCGTCGAGAATTTCGGCTTCGCCCCGCTCGACCTCGGTCCGCTGGTGATGGGCCGCCTGATGCAGGTGGACGGACCGCTGACCGGCCTGCACGCGATCAAGGATGTGTCCTTGTGACGCTGTGCGTTCGATGACGTCGACAGGCCGCCCTGTTGACCAGCGGGACAGCACTACGTCAGACGGGCGTCGATGTGTCCGGTGCGAAGGGCGCCCCGTGACCGGGCACGATCTGCACGGGCGCGAGGTCCAATACCCGCCGTCGTGACGCGGCCAACTCTGCCCGGTCGACGGCGTAAGGGTCATCCGCCGGTCCGGCCGCTGACCACCACAGGTGAGTCAGCGCAGCCAGGCCCGCCGCGGTGGACACCAGGGTGGTCACATCCTGCGGTGTGTGCCCTGGAGTGGCAATCATCCTGACGGCCGGCGACACGTCGAAATCGGGCCCGTGGGCAATCCATTCGTCGTCAATGTAGGTCGCCTGAAAGTCGTGGACCCTGGCCTGCGGAAACAGGGCGATGTTCACGGTGTGATCCGGGTGGTGATGGCTCAGCACGACGTCCGTCACATCGTCCGGGGCAATCCCGAGCGCACTCAGTGGGTCGAGGATCTTCGCCCTGGAGGAAACCATGCCCGGGTCGACAACGATCACTGCCGCGCCGTCACGCACCAGACACACCGTTCCGGCTACCCGCTGATCGGCATAGCCAACGGTCAGGACGTCAAGGATTGCGGGCATGACGGTGACAGTATCCGGACCTTCGTGGATCGTCATCGGTGCGGCCGCGCGAACGGCCCCACGATGGGAGCGGCTCAGCGGTCAGCAGCCGACCAGTCGGGCGGCCAGGTACGCCTGCACCTGATCGAGCGCGACCCGCTCCTGCGTCATCGAGTCGCGGTCGCGGATCGTCACCGCCTGGTCGGCGGCGGTGTCGAAGTCGACCGTCAGGCAGAACGGCGTGCCGATCTCGTCCTGCCGGCGGTAGCGGCGGCCGATCTGGCCGGCGTCGTCGAACTCGACGTTCCACGACTTGCGCAGCGATGCGGCCAGATCCCGCGCGACCGGCGAAAGGTCGGCGTGCCGGGACAACGGCAGCACCGCCGCCTTGACCGGGGCCAGCCGTGGGTCCAGCCGCAGCAGCGTCCGCTTGTCGACGCCGCCCTTGGTGTTCGGCGCCTCGTCCTCGGCGTAGGCCTCCATCAGGAACGCGATCATCGCCCGGTTCACCCCGGCCGCCGGCTCGACCACGTACGGCGTCCAGCGTTCGCCGGTTTCCTGGTCGAAATACGACAGGTCGACCCCGGAATTCTCCGAATGGGTCTTCAGGTCGAAATCGGTCCGGTTCGCGATGCCCTCCAGCTCACCCCATTCGTTGCCGAAATGGAAGCGGTACTCGATGTCGACCGTCCGCTTCGAGTAGTGCGACAGCTTCTCCTTGGGATGCTCGTACTCCCGCAGGTTCTCCGGGCGACAGACCCAGGTCGACGTACCACGCCATCCGGGTGTCGATCCAGTACTGATGCCATTGCTCGTCGGTGCCGGGCTTGACGAAGAATTCCATCTCCATCTGCTCGAATTCCCGGGTCCGGAAGATGAAGTTCCCCGGCGTGATCTCGTTGCGGAACGACTTGCCGATCTGGCCGATGCCGAACGGCGGCTTCTTCCGGGACGAGGACGCCACATTGTTGTAGTTGATGAAGATGCCCTGCGCGGTCTCCGGGCGCAGGTACGCCAGACCCGACTCGTCCTCGACCGGTCCGAGGAAGGTCTTCAGCAGGCCGTTGAACTCCCGCGGCTCCGTCCACTGGCCGCGGGTGCCGCAGTTCGGGCAGGCGATGTCGGCCAGCCCGTGCTCCGGCACCCGGCCCTTCTTCTCGGCGTACTCCTCCTCGAGATGGTCCGCCCGGAACCGCTTGTGGCAGGACAGGCACTCGACCAGCGGATCGACGAAGGCCTTGACGTGGCCGGACGCGACCCACACCTGGCGCGGCAGGATGACCGACGAGTCCAGCCCGACGATGTCCTCGCGGGAGCGGACCATCGCGTTCCACCACTGCCGCTTGATGTTGTCCTTGAGCTCGACGCCGAGCGGGCCGTAGTCCCACGCGGACCGGCTGCCCCCGTAGATCTCGCCGCTGGGGTAGACGAACCCCCGTCGCTTGGAAAGGGAGACAACGGCGTCGAGACGGGTGGCGGCCACGACGAAACTCCTGTGCTGCGGGCCCGGCCGCCGCGTCCGGCGACCAGGCGATGTCCCCGGCGGTGGATTCCGCGGGGTCGGTCAGTTCACTATCTCGGTGCAACGACCGTCGAGCCTAATGACTCCCCGGAGCCGTGCTGACCACGTGGCACCGGACCACGGCCGGACACTGACGCACGACGATGGGTCAGCGGCCCGGATCGGGCACCGTGATGTCCGGCTCCCACAGCCGTCGCCATCGGCGGCGGTCAGCACCTCGAACGCCCCCGAGGTGGTGATCTCGGCCGTGACAGCCAGGGGATCAGCGCCGGGCGAACCTCCAGCGGCGACTGCGCCCGGCGGTAGCCGGCGGCCGTGTCGAACTCCGCGACCAGCACCAGCCGATTCGGCGTCCTCGGTCGACCGGCCCCAGCGCAGCATCCGGGTATCCGGCTGCTCGGCCAGCAGCCGCACCGGCTCCGCCGCGTCGAGCAACGCCTGCTCGGCCGACTCGCCCGGGCTCGACCTGGAAGTTCGCGATCAGCAGGAACACGTGCAGCCTCCGTCGGGAGTCGCCGGGTGCACCGGCTTCGGATCACTATCCCGGCCGGAGCGCACCGAGCTGCACCGGGGCCCGGAGTGTGAAAGCCGCCGGCCGTCCGTCCGCACGTGGGCTGCTCATCCGGTGCTGACCTGCAGCGTCGACCCCTGCGGCGTCCGGCAGACCCGGACCTGGCTGGGGATCCGTTGCCGGAGTTCGTCGACGTGCGACACCACCCCGACGACCCGGCCACCGGCCCGGAGCTCGTCCAGCGTGCCCATCACCAGGTCCAGGGTGTCCGGGTCGAGGCTGCCGAAGCCCTCGTCGACGAACAGGGTGTCCAGCACCCGACCGCCGGCCTCGGCCGCGACGATGTCCGCCAGGCCGAGCGCCAGCGCCAGCGAGGCCAGGAACGACTCGCCGCCGGACAGCGTCTTCGTCGACCGGACCAGCCCGGACCAGCCGTCCAGGATGTCCAGGCCGAGACCGCCGGCCTTGCCCCGGGCCTCCCGGTCGGTGGAATGCACGAAGGTGTAGCGGCCCGCCGACATCCGGTCCAGCCGCTGGCCGGCCGCGCCCGCGACCTGTTTCAACCGTTCGGCCAGGACGTAGGTGCGCAGCGACATGCCCAGCGCATTCTGGCCGCGACCGTGCATCACCTCGGTCAGCGCCGACACCTCGGCCTCGTGCACGGCGATCGGCTCGCGGTCCAGCCACGCGGCCTGCAGCCGGCTGGACGCGACCGCGACCTGATCCCGTTGCGCCGTCAACGCGTGCGCCAGGCTGATCGCCCGATCCGCCGCCGCCGCCGCGCTCTCGGCGGCCCGGCCGATGCCCGCGACATCGACCTGCTCGTCGGCGGAGAGCCCGGCCAGCTGCGGGTCCAGCAGTTGGGTATCGACCGCGATGGCGGCGTCATCGGCCGCGCGGATCCGCCGGCGCAGGCCATCGGCGTCCACGGCGGCCGCGGCCAGCGCGTCGTCGAGGGCATCGAATCCGGCCGCGACGACGACGGCCGAGAGCTCACGCTCCGCTCGTTCCAGCGTCGACAGCGCCGCGCCCACGGCCACCGCCGCGGCCGCGACCGCGTCCAGCGCCGCGGCCCGGCCGAGCAGAAAGTTCCGTCGGGCCACCACCGATTCGTGCCCGCCGCGGGCGGTGCGCAGCCGGGCGGCACGCCGTTCGGTCCGCTGGGACAGCACGCCGATCTCGGTGCTGCCCGCGGCCAAGCGACGCGGCGAGATCCTCCCGACGCAGCCCCTGCTCGAACAGCGCCTTGCCGGCCGCCTCTCGCAGACCCAGCAGGGCGTCGAGGTTGCGAGCCACCGCGACCAGCCTGGTGTGCCGCGCGGTCGACTCCGACAGCCCGCGTTCGGCGGCGGCGACGTCGTGGCCCACCGCAATCTCCCTGGCCCTGCCAACCGCGGCATCGAGGCGCTCGCGCTGTTGGACCGCGGCGACCCGCCCGGCAGCGGCCCGGTGTTCGGCCTCCTCCGCGGCGCGGATCTCCTCGGCGGTCACCGCTCTTCCCTCGGGCTGGGCCAGTCTCGGGTGCGTGGTGGAGCAACACACCGGGCAGGCGTCACCCTCCCGCAGCCGAGCGGCGAGTTCGGCGGCCATCCCGGCGATGCGCGTATCGACCAGCGCCTGCCGGACGTCGACCGCCGCCTGGTGCCGGTCGGCCGCGTCGGTGGCCGCCACGGCCGCGGTGGCCAGCTCCGCCTCCAGCTTCGGCACCGACCGAGCCGCCCGCAGCACCGACTCGGCCGCTGTCATCTGCTCCTTCGCGGTGGGCAGCATTTCCTTGGCGGATCGGGCTCCCGCGACCCTGGCCTCCAGCTCGGTGATCCGGGCCGGCAGCCCGGCAAGGCGTTGCTCCACGTCGACCGCGGCCACCTCATCGCGGTGGTGACGTTGCCGCGCCCTGGTGAGTTGGGCCAGGTCACGGTCCTGCTCGGCCGACTCGGCGATCATGCCGGTCAGCGCGCCGGCCAGGTCACGGTCGGCACTGGCCGCGGCATGCACGGCGACCGGGTCGTCGGCCAGCATGCCGAGGTCGAGCAGGTCCGGGTCGCCGCCGGCACCAACCGGGCCGGAACCGGTACCAGCAGGGCCGGCACCAGTACCAGCGAGCCCGGCACCGGCCCGGCCGGTGCCGTCACCGCCCGAGCGGTCGAGAGCGGCAAGATCGCGATCGGCAGCGCGCCGACGTGCCTTGGCCATGGTCAGCGCCACCCGCGCGTCCTGGGCCACCGAGCCGGCCGCGACGATCGGTCCGGTCCTGGCATGCCGGTCCAGCAGGTGTCGGTCCAGCTCGATGCGCGGTCGATCGACGTCCAGGCTCTGCCGGCGCTCGAGCAGCGTTCGCAGTCGTTCGACGCGTTCGGCGCGCTGCCGGGCCCGCTCCCAGGTCGCCGCGGTTCTGTCCCGGTGGGCGCGAGCGGCGATCGCTGCGTCCGCCGCCGACTCCGCCAGGTCGGCGAGCCGGTCCCGCACGTCGGCCAGCCAGCGGTGATCGGGCGTGTCGGCCAGTTCCACCCTGGCGGCCTCGGCGACCCTGGCCGCCAGTTGCCGGACCTGGTCGTCGCAGGCCCGCAGCCCCGCCCCGGCCTCCCGCCGGAGGTTGGCGAACCAGTCCTCGATCCGGCCGAACCGGCCGGTGTCGAACAGCCGTTCCAGCAGGTCACCGCGCTCCGCGGTGTCCGCCCGCAGGAACCGGGCGAAGTCCCCCTGCGGCAGCAGCACGACCTGAAAGAACTGGTCCGCGGACATGCCGAGCAGGTCGATGACGGCGTCGCCGACCTCGTCGGCCCTGGTCAGGCCCTCCTCGGTGTGCCCGGTGGGGGTGGCCCCGATCCAGCGCAGGCTGACCTTCCCGCGCTGCAGGGTGCTGCCGTTGCCGCGGGCCTTCGGTCGCTCGTATTCGGGGCGCCGGGTGATCTCCAGCCGGTGCCCACCGATGCTGGCCTCGAGCCGGACCATCGTCACCACGTCGGCCGGCGCCCGATCGCAGCGCAACCGCTTGGCCTCGTTCCGCGGGCCGGGCACCCGGCCGAACAACGCGAACGCAACGGCGTCCAGCAGCGTTGTCTTGCCGGCCCCGGTGTCGCCCTGGACCAGGAACAACCCGTCCGCGCCGAGCGCATCCAGGTCGACGATCTCGGTCCCGGCGAACGGACCGAATCCCGACAGCTCCAACCGGTGCAGCCTCATCGGACCCGCTCGACCAGCCGGTCGGCGACCAGGGCCCGGTGCAGCAGCGCCCGTTCGCCGGGCGCCGGTTCGGTACCCCGCGCGTCGCGGACGAAATCGGTGAGCAGCCGACCGTCGTCCAGGTGCCCCGCCGGCCCTCGTCGCCGCGTCGGGGACGCGCCCGCACCGTTCTCCGGCATCCACTGGGTGACCAGCGTGTAGGGGAAGCGTTCCCGCAGGCGGCGCATCGGTTCCAGCGGCCGGACCGGGTCGGTGAGCTCGACCGACAGGTAGGCATTCGTCAGATCTGTTTCGCCGCAACGAGTTCCGCCGGACAAGAGGTCCGGCAGCGTGCCACGGACGGTGGCCAGCTCCCTGACCACCGGCAGGTCGATGCTGTGCGCGCTGACCGCACCGGCCCCGTCGAGGTCGACCAGCCAGACGCTTTTCCGCTGACCGGCCTCGGAGAAGGCGTACGGCAGCGGCGACCCGCAGTACCGGACCCGCTCGGTCACGATCTGCGCCCCGTGCAGGTGGCCGAGCGCGACGTAGTCGAACCCGTCGAAGACGTCGGCGGAGACCGACTCCACTCCCCCGACCGCGATCGAACGTTCCGACCCGCCGGCGATCGCGCCGACCACGAAGGCATGCGCCAGCACCACCGACCGGGTCCCCGCGGGTCGATCGGCGAGGTCGCTGCGGGCCTTGGTCATGGCGCTGGTCAGCACCTGCTGGTGGCTGGCCGGGGCCGGCAGATCCCATGTGCCGCGCACCAGATCGGGTTCGAGATAGGGCACCGGGTAGAACGCGACGGGGCCGTGCGCGTCGGCCAGCAGCACCGGCTCGCCCGCCCGCCCGGCGGCGGTCCGCAGGTGCAGCCCGCCGGCCGCGAGAAATTCGGAGAACGCGCCGAGCCGCGGCGCGGAGTCGTGGTTGCCGGAGATCGCCACGATGGTGATCCCGGCGGCGCGGATCCGGCCCAGGATCCGGGTGGCGCACTGCACCGCCTCCGGCGACGGCACCGCCCGGTCGTACAGGTCGCCGGAGATGAGCACGACGTCCACCTCGTGCGCGGCGGCGAGATCGGCCATCGCACACAGCACCGATTCCTGGTCGGCCAGCAGGCTCTGGCCGTGGAAGGTCCGACCGAGGTGCCAGTCGGAGGTGTGCATCATGCGCATGGGGTCACGGTAGGAGGAGGGTCCGACAGTCACCGGGATCAACACTCCGAACGGGCCGGCCAATGACCCGTGGTGGGGCGATCCAGGTGCGTCGACGCGGGTCAGCCCGGTTCCACGCCGCTGATCCGGTAGCCGTTGTCGGTGGCGCTCAGCACCAGCACCCGCCGCTGCGCGGACCGCCCCGCGGTGACGCCCACCTGTTGGCCGGCCGTGTCCAGCACGGGATGGGTGGGCAGCACGTCCACGACCGCCAGCCGAACCGACGGCGCGTCCGGCGCCTGCGCCGGCGGCGTCGTCAACTGGCGTCACGCTGACGATCTCGTGCCGCCCGTCCACCACCCGCAGGCCCTGATCGGCCAGCCGAGCGATGGTCTGCTGGTCCGCGAGCGCCGCCGGGGACGTCGGGACATACACGTCGGCCAGCAACGCGGGGTCGGCCGCGGCCAGGGCGCGACCCCGGGCGGCGTCCAGGTCGACGATCACGTCCAGCCAGTCGTGGGCGCCGGCGACGGAGCCATCGAACTCGCGGCCTGGTCACCCGACTGGCCGGCCGTCGACATCGGATTGTCCCAGGCCGGTCCACCACAGCCCGACCTGAACGGCGATGACGGTGATCAGCAGGCCGACGAGCAGCGCGATGCCGGTGCGGACCAGCGGGCTGGCACGTCGGCGCCGACCGCCGTCGTCCCCGGCGCCGGGCGGCTCGTCCGCGCCGGGTTCGGCCGCCGGCTCGGCGGGCGCCGGCTCCACCGCGCCCGGCCGTCCGACATCCGGCCGCACAGCACTCGGCCGAACAACAGACGGCCCCACCACAGACGGCCCCACCACAGTCGGCTGCGCAACCGGCAGATCCACGACTGGCGACCCGGCGCGCGTTGCCGCCTCCGCCGGCGGCGTCCCGACGCGCAGCGCGGCGCTCCATCCCCGCCAACGATCCGCGGACGCCGGCGCAGGGGCCGGACCCGATCCGAAAACGATCGGCGAGGCGCCGGGAATCCGGCTCAACCCGGCCGCGACGCTGGCGGCACTCGGCCGGCGCCCGGGTTCGGCCCGCAGCATCGCCCGGACCAGTTGCGACCAACGGGGCGGGTCCGGCGTCGTCCGGCAGATCGGGCCACACCCCGGCCGCGGACTGCACCAGCACGTCGGCCGCGTCGTCGGCCGGCCAGGCTGACCGGCCGGTCAGGCAGCACAACGCCACCGACCCCAGGGAGAACACGTCGGCCGCGCGGGTCACCGGCCCGCGGCGGACGGCCTCGCCCCTGACCACCTCGGGGGCCACATCCCGGCTGCCCGCCGGCAGTCCATCGTTCAGGTCGGCGACCACCGCGCTCACCGCGAGCGCGCCGAGCAGCGGCCGGCCCTGACCGTCGAACCAGATCGACTCCGGGCAGACGTCGCCGTGCCGGATGCCGCCGGCATGCGCCGCGGCCAGCGCGTCGGCCAGCGGGATCAGCACGGTCAGGGTCTCGGCCGGCGGTGAGCCGGCCACGGCGGGCGACCAGCTCGGCCAGCCGTCCGGCCGCCGGCCACGGGCACACCATGGCCACCCGCTCGTCGTCGTGGCGACCTCCCCGACCACCACCTCGATCACCGGCAGCAGGTGCGGATGCCGAATCACGCCGACCGTCGCGACCGCCGCGCGGGCGGCCTCGGCGCTGTCGGCGGGCAGCAGCGTCATCGCGACCTCATCGCCGGAGCGCAGATCCTCGCCCCGCCAGAGGCTGGTCGGGCCGGCGCGATGCCCGGCGCCGGGATGCTCGATCGCCTGGTAGGAGCCGATAACGAAGGACATGGCCGGGACGGTAGCCGGTCGGCCGGTTCGCCGGACGGAGTTGTCCACAGGCGGC
The DNA here is from genome assembly GCA_963695045.1 of uncultured Actinomycetota bacterium. GTDB lineage: Bacteria > Actinomycetota > Actinomycetes > Mycobacteriales > Nakamurellaceae > Nakamurella. The sequence continues at coordinate 296,211 of CAVOFW010000003.1, read as the reverse complement.
AGCGGCGACGGGCGTACGGTTTTCACCATGCGTGACCTGAGCGTTCCGTTGCTCTTCGAGCGAGCCGGCACTGTTGACTACCTGACCGCCTGGGAGCGGCAACGCGAACTGGCCGCCGCCAGGGCGCAGGACGCCGGCCCCGACACGGTGCTGCTGCTGGAGCACCCGGCCGTCTACACCGCCGGTAAGCGGACGCAGCCGCAGGACCGGCCCACCGATGGCACCCCGGTCGTCGACGTCGACCGCGGCGGCCGGATCACCTGGCACGGACCCGGCCAGTTGGTCGGGCTATCCGATCGTCAAGCTGCTGCCCCCGGTCGACGGCGTCGGCTACGTCCGGTTGCTCGAAGAGGTGCTGATCGCGGCCTGCGCCGACCTCGGGCTGGCGGCCGGCCGGATCCGGGGACGCAGCGGCGTGTGGCTGCCGGCCGACGGCGTCCGCCCGGAACGCAAGGTCGCGGCCATCGGGGTCCGGATCGACCAGGGACGTCACGATGCACGGATTCGCGCTGAACTGCGATCCCGACCTCACCGATTTCGACCGCATCGTGCCGTGCGGGATCGCCGACGCGGGAGTCACGCTCGCTGACCCTGGAACTCGGCCGCCGGGTGCGGGTTGCGGACGCCATCGACGTCGTGGCCGACCGGCTCCGGCAGGGCCTCGACGATCAGCTGCCCATCGGCCGGCATGAGGCCCGCGAGCTTGCGCTGCCGCCGGCACCAGGCGTCGATTGGCACCTGCATCCGGCGCTGGCCGGTCACCGGCCCGGGTGATCGCGCGGGCGCGGCACGGGGCAGGATGAAACAATGACCTGCCCCGGTGTGGCCGCGCGCCCAGTCGGGGAAATGAGAATCGTCGGGCGCTCGCAGTCGCGGGGGAACGTCCTGGACCACAGGCGAACAATGAGGAGCTGCTGATGAGCACGTCGACCGGAGCCCGTACCACCGCGCACGACCTGGCCGTCAAGGCGACGGAGATCGCCGAGAAGGTCGTCGACCGGGTCTCCGACGCGACCAGTGACGCCGCCAGCAAGGCCGCGGCACTGGCCGGCGAGGCGGCGCATGCGGCCACCCCGTACATCGAGAAGGCCGGCGAATCGCTGGAAGAATCGGCCAAGTCGTGGGAGGCGTCGGCCAAGTCGCTCGGTCGCCGCGCCCGCAAGGCCGCGAGGAAGGCCTCGGCCAAGGCCAGCAAGCGTGCGCAGATCGCCGAGAAGAAGGCGTCGAAGCGGGCGCATTCGCTGGCCGGGACCGCGTCACACCGGGCACACGCGCTGGCCGGAACCGCCTCGGACAAGGCCCACGAGCTCGCCGGAACGGCGTCCGACAAGGCGCAGACCTCCTACGCCCAGGGCATCGCCGCGGTCGCTGCCTCCGCCGCCGGTGCGGCGCACAAGGCCAGCAAGGCCGCGGACAAGGCCGCGAAGCAGTCGGCCGACAAGGCCGGCAAGAAGGGCCACCCGGTCCGCCGCGTCGTCATCGTGATCATCATCGCGGCCGGTGGTGCCTACGCGTTCAAGAAGCTGCGCTCGGGCAGCACCCCGCCGCCCAACAACGCGCCGGCCCCGACCTACCCGACCACCGCGCCGAAGCCGGCGGCGGACAAGGTCGCGGACAAGCTCGCCGACGCCAAGGACAAGGCGTCCGACGCGCTGGACACGGCCAAGGACGAAGGCCGCCGACATCGCGGACACCGTCAAGGACAAGGCAGCCGACGCGGTCGACGCCGCCAAGGACGCGGTGGACTCGGCCAAGGAAGCTGCCGGCTCAGCGCTGGACTCCGCCAAGGATTCAGCCGGCGACGCGCTCGACTCCGCCAAGGACGCGGCCGACAAGGCCAAGGACGCCGCCGGCTCCGCGCTGGATACCGCAAAGGACAAGGCCGACGACGCAGGCGACAACCTGAAGGACGCCGCCGACAAGGCCAAGGACGCGGCGGGCAACGCCGCCGATGCCGCACAAGAAAGCCGGTGACGCCTCGTGACCCTGGCCCCAGAGGGTCGAAAGCTGCTCCGTCTGGAGGTCCGCAACGCGGCCGTCCCGATCGAGAAGAAGCCGGACTGGATCAAGACCAAGCTGCGCACCGGTCCCGAGTTCCAGAAACTGCAGTCCCTGGTGAAGACCGAGGGACTGCACACGGTGTGCCAGGAGGCCGGCTGCCCCAACATCTACGAATGCTGGGAAGACCGGGAGGCCACCTTCCTGATCGGCGGCGACCAGTGCACCCGGCGCTGCGACTTCTGCCTGATCGACACCGGCAAGCCCGGCGAACTCGATCGGGACGAGCCGCGCCGGGTGGCCGAGTCGATCCGCACGATGGATCTGCGCTACGCCACCATCACCGGCGTCACCAGGGACGACCTGCCCGACGAGGGTGCCTGGCTGTACGCCGAGACGGTCCGTCAGGTGCACGCCCAGGCGCCGTCGACCGGGGTGGAGATCCTCACCCCGGACTTCTCCGGGCGTCCCGAGTTGCTGCAGCAGGTGTTCGACGCCGCACCGGAGGTGTTCGCGCACAACCTGGAGACGGTGCCGCGGATCTTCCGGCGGATCCGTCCGGCCTTCACCTACGAGAAGTCGCTGGACGTCATCGCGCAGGGCCGGGCGGCCGGCATGGTCACCAAGTCGAACCTGATCCTCGGGATGGGCGAGACCCGCGCCGAGATCAGCCAGGCGCTGGTCGACATGCATTCCGCCGGCTGCGATCTGGTGACCATCACGCAGTACCTGCGGCCGACCCCGCGGCACCACCCGGTGGAGCGGTGGGTCAAGCCGCAGGAGTTCGTCGAACTCAGCGACGAGGCCAAGCAGATCGGTTTCGCCGGCGTCATGTCCGGTCCGCTGGTCCGGTCCTCCTACCGGGCCGGCACCCTGTACCGGCAGGGCGCGGAGGCCCGCGCCGCGCGCGGCGGAACCCCGATCAACGCTGCCGGACGGCTGGCCACCGCCTGAACCCGGTATCGGCCCACCGACGAGCGGGCCGCGCCGACCTGAATACCGGGTCGACGCGGCCCGCTGCGCGTTCACCGTGGGCGGATCCTGCCGACGTCCCGCCCGAGACGTCCGCCCGGAACGGCCGCGGGCACTATCCTGGACAGCATGGCCAAGAATGCCGCCAATGCTGGCGCCTCCTCGAAAACTGCTGAGAAGGACGCGAAGAAGGCGGCGAAAGCGGCCAAGAGGGTCGCGAGCAAGGAACGCCGCAGCCAGATCTGGCAGGCCTTCCAGATGCAGCGCAAGCAGGACAAGAAGCTGCTGCCGCTGATGATCGGCGCTCTGGTCGGCACCGCGGCCGTCGTCACGCTCGCCCTGATGTGGTTCCTGCCGTGGTGGATGGTGCTGCCGTTCGGCATCGTCCTCGGCGCGCTGCTGGCCATGATCATCTTCTCCCGGCGGGTGCAGGCCAACGTCTACAAGCAGGCGGAGGGCACCCCGGGCGCGGCGGCCTGGTCGCTGCAGAACAACCTGCGCGGCAAGTGGCGGATCACCCCGGCCATCGCCGGCACCTCGCACATGGACGCCGTGCACCGGGCGATCGGCCGTCCCGGGATCATCCTGGTCGGCGAGGGCGCACCGCACCGGGTGAAGCCGCTGCTCGCGCAGGAGAAGAAGAAGATCGCCCGGGTGGTCGGCGACACCCCGATCTATGACGTCATCGTCGGCAACGAAGAGGGCCAGATGCCCGCTGCGCAAGCTGAATCAGTACCTGATGAAGCTGCCGCGCAACATCACCCCGGCCGCGGTGATCGACCTGGACAACCGGCTCAACGCCCTGTCGTCGCGTTCGGCGCAGGCGGGACTGCCCAAGGGTCCGATGCCGGCCGGGGTCAAGCAGCGCAACATGCAGCGGGCCATGCGCCGGCGCTGACCTGCGCAAAGATCTCTCGCAGGATCAGGTCGTTCGGTCTCTCGACCCTGCCCAATCCGGCCGGATTGCGTCATCATCCGGACACATCGTCGCGTCGTTTAACGCGTGCGCAACACGATGGTGCGGCACAACCTGTCGTGCAGGCCCCTGCCGTCGGCGTTGACCACCAATGGCGGCACGATCAGGAAGACCAGCGCGGTGCGCGGCACCGCCCACACCCCCACGAATGAGCCACCGCCGAACGGCACCACCCTGATGCCCAGCGCGGCCTGGCCCGGGCTGATGCCGAACAGCCCGACGGTGACGATGGTGAGCGCGGCCCAGACCACCAGGCTCGTGTTCTGCGGCGGCTCCGGCGCGGTGATCAGCCAGGCCACCAGCGCGGACAGCACGATGTCGATGACGAAGGCGACGATCCGCCGCCCCATGGACGCGACCGATCCGACACCGCCGCTCGGTAGGCCCAGCCGCTTGCCCGGGATAGATCTGCTCGGCTGGGCCATCGGTCGTCACCATTCCTCCAGGGTAGGACGACGGCATGACCGCTCCGGCCGCCGTTGGACTTTCCGGGTGACGTGCACCCGATCGCGGCCACGGACAACCACTGCCCGCCACGCTGTGCAGTCGAAGTACAGACCCACTTAACCCACGCGAAACATTTGGGAGACGAGGAGGCAACACGCTCTGCCTAGCGTGGCCAGGCGTGGCGATCCGGCCCACCCGCGTCCAGCCGGATTCCCGCACACCTGTCACCCGTCCCTGCCACTGTTCCGTCCGTCCCATCATGGTTGTCCCCGACCACAAGGAGCGCGTGAGTGTTCTCCACCCCCGAAGAGCTGGTTGCCTACATCGCCGACAACGACGTCGAAGTCTTCGACATCAGGTTCTGCGACCTGCTGGGCATCATGAATCACCTGACCGTCCCGGCGTCGAGCGTCACCGTCGATTCGCTGGCCGGCGGCATGGCGTTCGACGGATCGTCCATCAAGGGCTTCCAGTCGATCCACGAATCGGACATGACGCTGCTGCCGGACGTGACCACCGCACGGGTCGACCCGTTCCGCGCCCGCAAGACGCTGACCTGCAACTTCTTCGTGCACGACCCGCTCACGCTGCAGCCCTACTCGCGCGACCCGCGCAACGTGGCCCGCAAGGCCGAGGAGTACCTGGCCAGCACCGGCATCGCCGACACCTGCTTCTTCGGCGCCGAGGCTGAGTTCTACATCTTCGACAACGTCCAGTTCGAGACCAGCATGACCGGGTCGTTCTACAAGATCGACACCGAAGAGGGCTGGTGGAACACCGGCCGGGACGAGCAGCCGAACCTCGGCTACAAGGTCCGGACCAAGGGCGGCTACTTCCCCGTCCCGCCGTACGACCACCATGCCGACCTTCGCGAGGACATGACCGCGAACCTGATCAGCATGGGCTTCGACATCGAGCGCGGCCACCACGAGGTCGGCGGCGGCCAGGCCGAGATCAACTACAAGTTCAACACCCTGCTGGCCTCCGCCGACGAGGTCATGCTGTTCAAGTACATCATCAAGAACACCGCATGGGCGCAGGGCAAGACCGTCACCTTCATGCCGAAGCCGGTGTTCGGTGACAACGGCTCCGGCATGCACGCGCACCAGTCGCTGTGGTCCGGCGGCAAGCCGCTGTTCTACGACGAATCCGGCTACGGCGGGCTGTCGGACATGGCGCGCTACTACATCGGCGGCCTGCTGCACCACGCGCCGTCGCTGCTGGCCTTCACCAACCCGACGGTGAACTCCTACCACCGGTTGGTGCCCGGGTACGAGGCGCCGGTCAACCTGGTCTACTCGGCCCGCAACCGGTCCGCCTGTATCCGGATCCCGCTGACCGGCACCAACGCCAAGGCCAAGCGACTCGAGTTCCGCTGTCCCGACCCGTCGGCGAACCCCTACCTGGCATTCGCCGCCATGATGATGGCCGGCCTTGACGGGATCAAGAACAAGATCGAGCCGCCGCCGCCCGTCGACAAGGACCTCTACGAGCTGCCGCCGGACGAGGCCGCCAACATCCCGCAGGTGCCCGGCTCGCTGGCCGCCGTCATCGACCGGCTGGAGCAGGACCACGACTACCTGCTGGAGGGCGGCGTCTTCACCCCCGACCTGATCGACATGTGGATCAAGCTCAAGCGTGACGAGATCGACGCGATCCGGCTGCGCCCGCATCCGTACGAGTTCGACATGTACTACGACATCTAGAGTTTCGGAATTCGACCGCAGGCCCTCGGCAGCACGCCGGGGGCCTGCGGCGTTCTCCAGTCGCCCGCGACGACGACGTCAGGCGGCACCGGACACGGCCAGCGCGCGCACTCGTAGCGCGGGCATCCGCGCGAACGACGCGAACAGCACCTCCCCGTCAGTCGCCACCCCGATCACCGGCCCGTCCGCCGGAACCAGGATGCCGCCGACCAGACCGGCCGCGACGCTGAGCCGGTGAAGATCTCCGGCCATGTCCGCGGCGAGCACGGACTCGCCGTCCGGGGTCAGGCAGGCATCCACCCAACCGCCGGACCTCCGACCGAGTAGCGCCCCGGTCACCGGGTCCCAGACCGAGAGCGAGCCGGCCTCGACCACCAGCAACCGGCCGGCCCGGCCGTCGATCCGCTGCGCCGGGGTCATCCCGTCCAGCGACCGGAGCCACCTTCCATCCAAGGCGCGGACATCCGGATTGCGGTGCCCGACCACGACCAGGTCGGGATCGGTGAACACCGCGACCGGCGGCACGTCGACCCCGGACCACAGCGTGATCGGTCCCGGATCGCCGAGCAGCCAGGCGGCAGCAGGCCGTGGGGACCCAGCCGCGGTCCCGGCGCCGACCGGCGGCGATGGCCAGCGTCCCGTCCGCCGACCAGGCATGCGCCGTCTGCGCATAGCCGGCGGCCGGCCGGGCGAACGGCACATCGGTGACCGAGCCGGTGTCCAGATCCACGGCGAAGGGGCCCCACAGCACCCGGTCGACCAGCACGGTCGGCCGGGCCGGGTTCGGCTCCCCCACCTCCACCGACCAGATCGGGTCCAGCCCGCGCCAGGCGCGTAACCGACCGGACTGCGCGGCGACCAGGACACCGCCGGCCGACGGCCAGCACCGTCCCGGCGCCGTCCGGCAACGCCTGCCACGGCGTCAGAGCCGATTCAGGTGTCACGGCGGGGTCACCTTCGTCCGGAGCACAAAGCCGAGCCGGCCATTCCGGTCCACCGCCGCCCAATCGTGGGTGAACCCGGTGACCTGCAGCACGTCGCCGGCGTGCACCACCTCGAACGGGCTGCCGTGCATCCCCGGCAACCGCCGGACGTTCAACCCGGCGGGGATCACGGTGGCCAGATATGGCTGCGGCTCGATCCTGACCTCATTCCCGTGACCGGCCCTGACCTGCGCATTCGCGGCCGGGAGGGCCGGACCGCCGGGTGCGGCCGGCGCGGTCGCGATCACCCCCAAGTCGGTGAGCACCTCGTTCGGGGAGGCGCCGTCCAATTCGGCAGTCACCGCCGGAGTCAGCTCCGGGCCGGTGGCGGGTCGCACCACCTGGCCGGTCAGGAACGCCTTCATGTCGGCGTTCGCCGGGTCGGCCCGCAGCCAGGCCAGGGCCAAGCGAATTCGCCCCGAGGTTGCTGCCCCGCCGAACAGGCCCGCAGAGAAGGCACCGATCGCCGCGACATCCAGCCGGCTGCCCATCCAGCCGACGGTGGCGGTCGGGGTGGCGTCGAGGAAGGCGACCAGCGGCACCTCGCGTGGGCCGCCCTGATTCAGCCAGGCCTGCTCGATGACAAACCGGCCGTTCCGGAATGCCGCGTTGCCCGGCGCCACGAACGACGGCTGCGCACCGATCCGCGCGTACAGGTCCCCGGCCAGCGGCTGGCTGTTCACGTCCGCCACCAGGGTGCCGACGGTGCGGCCGTGGCCGTCCTCCGAATTGCCGACCAGGAAAGGCGGGCCGACCATGTGCGCCAACATGTTCAGCTTCTCGGCCGGCACCCCGGAACCCGGCGCAACGCCGGCCAACGCCACACCGATCGCGGCCACGATGATCTCGTCGAACCACTCATGGTCCGCGGTCACCCCCATCGCCAGCCTGGCCCGCAGCTGCGCCTCCGCCACCGGGGGTCCCGCCGTGGCCGCCACTTCCACGGCCGCCCGGAACAGCCCCTCCGGCTCGTGGCCGGTGGCCACATAGGTCAGCGCGTCGCCGTAGGCGTTCGGGTCGAAGTTGTACTGCACGGCCATGTTCCCGGCCGCGTCCATGAACGACGACGACTCGCCGAGCGCCACCGAGGCCCGCGCCCCCTGGGTGCGGCCAGGCGCGATGCCATGCGCGACCGCCGCCTGGTCGGTCACCGTTGCCAGGCTCCGGGAGGTGGCCAGGTGCGCGGAGATGCCGGCCGCCGGCAAGCCGGCATCCACCGGGTTCGAACCGACCAGGCAGCCCGCGTACACCACCTTGGCGGTGGCCGGATCCATGTTGCTCATCAACGCGTTGATCAAATCCTCGGTGTCCTTCTTCTGCTTGGCGTTGGCCGGGTCCGGATCGACGTTCATCTCGTCGTTCTGGGCCAGGTCGACCGACTGCGACTCGCCGTGCCCGGCGATCATCACCTGACCGATGCGGGGCGTGCCGGCCGCATCGGGCTTTCCGTAGGCCGCCGCGATCCCCGGCACCGCCGCGGTCAGGTCGGCGATCGTGTCCCGGCCTTCCAGCATCAGGTGCAGGTTACGGGCGTCAGCGACCAGGTCCGCGAACAGATGCACGCTTTCCTGGAAGGCGCCGGCCGCGTCGTGCGAGCCCTGCAGGATCAGGTGGACCGGCCGGCTGCGGGAATGATCGGCGAAGTTATGCACCAGGTTGGTCAACATGGCCGGCGGGAAGCGATGCAGGTCACGCACCTTGCCGAGCAGCGTGGCGAACGGCGCAGTTCCGGGACCACGCAGCAGATCCAGCATGTTCTGGAATTCCAGCGGCCGCGCCCCGGCCGCCGGCTCGTAGGTCATCTCCAGGTTCGGCTGGAAAGCGGCGAAGTAGGCGGCCAGGGTGGGGACCAACGCGCTCGCCTGGACGTCCAGCAGTTGGGCCTCGGAGACCGACGAGCCGAGGGTGGCCGCCGGGATCACCGCCTTCAGCGCGATCAGCGTGTTGCCCAGCGCGATCCGGTCGGCCAGCGGCCGCGGCGCCGGGTCGATCAGCCGGACGGTCTCGCCCGAATTGCGGCGCCCGCGACCGTACTCGGCCAAGGCCGTCCAGTCGGCCGCGCCGACGGCGCGCAGGTCCGTCAGCAGCAGGTCGCCCACCCCGGCCAGGATGTGCGGGCCCTCCTGCGACCGGACCAGCAGCCCGTGCAGGTCGGTGCGGTCGGCAGCGGTCAGCGACGGCTCGGCGAACCAATCGGCCTGCACCGATAGCGACGACACGAAATCGGCCAGCGTGGTCCCGGGTGCGCCGAACAGGTCAGCCGCGGTGTGCCGGTGCACCGCAGTGCCGGCGACCGGGTGCCGCATGATCATCAACCCGGCCACCGCGGCATTGCCGGCGGTGCGCTGCAAGCGGATCAGCCGGTGCTCACCAGCGGAGCGCGCTCGAGTACCGCCCCGAACGCCGCCGGGCGCTCCGCGGCTTTGGCGGTGCTCGTGGTCGTTGGCTGGCATTGGGCTCCAACGCGCTCTCGTACTTGATGGGCCTCCGACGGCATCGCGGCAGGACCGTGACCTGCAGCATGACCCGCAGGATCGGCCCGGCGCACCGACCCGCAGCCGGATTTTTGGGCACGGATCGGTGCCCGAACGGGCACCACGCCAAGCGCCGGGCCGGTGATCGTCGGCAACGCGGTGATCGTCCTGCCGGACAAACGATCTCGGCCGAATGCCGGGGGCCGTGAAACGATGACGGCACACCACACCACCACCGTCCAAACAGCCAAAGGATGCGCCGATGCCCGTCTTTGCCGTGCACTACCGCTACGTCGACGATGCCGCGGTGGTCACCGAGCATCGACCCGCGCACCGGGATTTCCTGCGCGGACCTGCTGGACCAGGGCATCGTGCTGGCCGCCGGCGCCTACACCGACGGCCCGGCCGGCGCCCTGCTGGTGTTCCGCGGCGACTCCGAGGGCGACATCGCCCGACTGCTCCAGAGCGATCCCTTCCAGCAGCTGGGGCTGGTGCAGGACTGTCAGATCCGGGCCTGGGGCCAGGCCATGGGGCCCTGGGCGGGGTAGGGCGGCCCGGTATGGGCCAGTCGGGTGCGTGATTTCACGATTCGACCAATATGAGTATCTCCGGGACCGGTCGGCGCTCTTAGTTGTAATCTGGCCTCGCCTTGCGGCGCCACCCCTGGGGATCGGACCTGACATGGCCGTTCATTTCGCTCTGCAGGCTTTGCCGTGCCGCCGTGCGGGTGGGCCGACGTGACCGTCTCACTCCCGCCGGTTGCCACCGATCCCGCCCAACCCGGCCGTGGACCCGCCCGAGACGCCAACGCGCACAACGGCGTTGCCGCCGTCGCCGGGACCAATGGCTACACCGCGATCGACAAAGGGGCGCCGCTGGCCGCCGTCGACTCCGACACCGACGGGCTCACCGACGACTTCGAGAAACTGGCGCTGACCAACCCACTCTCCGCGGACACCGATGCCGACGGGCTGACCGATGGTTTCGAGGCGTTGCACAGTCACACCGACCCGCTGTCGGCGGACACCGACCAGGACGGAATCGGCGACGCGGCCGAGGTGGCGGCCCGCTCCGATGCGGGCAGCATCCCGGCATCGCCGGCGTCTCGGGGCTCGGCGATCACGCCCAGAATGTTCGCGGCGGCGTGCTGGACACCGATCTGGATGGCCTGAGCGATCAGTTCGAGACCCAGGTCGGGAGCAACCCGGCCGCGGCCGACAGCGACCTCGACGAACTGCCGGACGGCCTGGAGGTCACCCTCGGGACCGACCCGACGATGCTGGACACCGACGGCGATGGCATTACCGACGGCATCGAGGTCGCGTTCGGCAGCAATCCCCTGGAGCAGGACGCCGGCACCGGGTATCACGCGCCCGTGGTTCCGGCGCCCGTGGTTCCGCACCCGCGGTTCCCGCACCCGCGGTGGCAGCCGCCGAGCCGGTCCCGGCCGGCACACCGGCCACCCCGGCGGTGCACGGCCAGGTCGGCGGCTCGGGTTCGGTGCAGCACCTGATCGACGTGGCCATGGCCCAGGTCGGCGACGACTACGTCTACGGCGTCGAGGTCGCCGAGACCGACCCGGACCCGCAGGTCTGGGACTGCGCCGAGTTCACCCAATGGTCGGCCTACCAGGTCGGCGCCGAGATCCCCGGCAGCTCGTTCGAGCAGTACCTCGACCTGAAGTCGAAGGGCCTGCTGATCCCGGTCGAGGAGGGGATGAACACCCCCGGCGCGTTGCTGTTCCATTTCTCCAGCGAGCCCCAGCCGGGCGGCGGACGGCCCAGCCAGGCGCACGTCGCGCTCAGCCTCGGCGAGGGCCGCACCGTCGAGGCGCAGAACGAGGACGTCGGCGTCATCACCGACGACGCCGGTGGCCGCTTCGAATACGCCGCGCTGCTGCCGAACGTCGACTACGCCGGCACCGGCGGCGATCAGCCGAGCACACCGGACGCCGCACCGGACCCGGGCGTCGGCGGGACCCCGGACCCGAGCGGGCTGACCCAGGACATGGTCATCTACGGGATCAAGATGCAGGAGTCCCGCGGCGACTACCACGCGGAGAACCCCACCAGCACGGCATCCGGCGCTTACCAGTACATCGACGGCACCTGGGACGGATACCAGGGGTACAGCCACGCCAGCGACGCGCCGGCGGCGGTCCAGGACGCCAAGATGCGCGAGGACACCCAGGCCGCGTTCGACCGGCTCGGCGATTGGGAACGCGTCATCGCATCGCACTTCGCGGGCGAGGGCGGGCAGACCGGGCCGAAGAGCGACTGGGACAAGGTGCCCGGTCACGACTACAACCAGAACCCGTCCATCCGTGAGTATGTCGACGGCGTCGAGCAACACATCACCGGCGCCGACCCGGCCGTGTTCGGGCACGCGGCGCCGCTGCTGCCGACCGCGGCGAGCACGGCAGCCGCACTCGCCGATCCGAATCAGCTGGCCCAGCACTTTGTCGAGGTCGCGCTCGCGCAACGCGGGGACAAGTACGTCTTCGGCGCGGAGGCAGATCTGAATGACAAGGACCCCACCGCCTTTGATCGCTCCGAGCTCACCCAGTGGGCGGCGCACCAGGCCGGCATCGACATCCCCGACGGTTCGACGGCGCAGTACCTGGACCTGAAGGCGAAGGGCCTGCTGATCCCCGTCGAGCAGGCCGCGCGCACGCCGGGTGCGCTGCTGTTCAGCCTTCTCCAGCGAGCCGACCGCCGGCGGCGAGCGGCCCGCCGTCGCCCACGTCGCGATCAGCCAGGGCAACGGCAGCGCCGTCGAGGCCGACGAGACCCGCGGCGTCACCTCGATGCAGGTCGGCAATCGGTTCCAGTACGCCGCCGTCCTGCCCGGCCTGCAGGACGTGACCCCGACCTCGACGACTCCGATGGCTGCCGTCGACCCGGTCACGAGCACGACGGCCGGACCCGGTCCGGTCGCCATGCCGCCCGCCTACCAGATCGACCCGGGCGTGGACATCAGCAACCCCGATCTGGACAGCGACAACGACGGGCTGACCAACCATTTCGAGCAGCTGCTCGGCAGCAACCCGACCCTGGCCGATTCCGACCTGGACGGCTTGCTGGACGGCTTCGAGGCCACCCTGGGCACCGACCCGATGAAGATGGACACCGATCTGGACGGATTCACCGACGGCATGGAGGTGCATCTCGGCACCAACCCGCTGCTCGCCGGTCCGGCGCTGGCCGCGGCGGATTCGCTGGGCGCGCCCGGGCAGCCGGCCGTCGATCCCGACGGGCTGGCCGACGATCCGGCCGGCGCTGACGTCGGCCTCGAGATGCACTGACTTCTCGCCGTGAACAACCCCGTCATCCTGACCGAGAAGCTGCGCCGACCGGAGCCGGCGGGCCTGTCGCGTTCCCGGCTCGAGGGTCCGCTGCTGCACGGCGGGGCGAGCCGGCTCGATCTCGTCGTCGCTCCCCCCGGCTCCGGGAAGACCACCCTGCTGGCCCAGGTGGCGGCCGCCGCCGCCGCGTCGGCGATCCCGGTGGCCTGGTACCGGGTCACCGGAGACGACTCGGCGGAGGCGACCCTGGTCGCCCACCTGGGGCGGGCGCTGCACGACGCCCTGGGCATCCCGGCCGGACCCGACGTCGATGGCGGACCTGCTGGCCGTCACTCGAGGAGTGGTCCGGGTCCGGCGCGATCCTCATCCTCGACGACCTGCACGAGATCGCCGGCTCCGCGGCCGAGCGGTCGCTGGAGCAGTTCGTCGAGCTGCGTCCGCACCGGCTCCGGGTGCTCGCCGGGTCGCGCCGGCAGCCCGAGATGAACATCCCCCGGCTGCGGGTGTCCGGTCTGCTGCACGAGATCTCGAACGACGACCTGCGGTTCCGCTCGTGGGAGGTGGAGGAGCTGTTCATCTCCGTCTTCCGGGAGCCGCTCTCCCCGGAGTCCGCCGCCGCGCTGACCAGGCGCACCGGCGGGTGGGCCGCCGGCCTGCAACTGTTTCACCTGGCCACCTCCGGCCGCACGGTCGCCGATCGGCAGCGGGCGGTCGACGATCTCGGCGGCCGGTCCAAGTTGGTCCGCTCCTACCTGGCGCGCAACGTGCTGGCCGAGTTGCCGGAGGACCGGCGGGAGTTCCTGCTGCGCACCTGCACGCTCGGCACGCTGACCGGTGAATTGTGCGACGCGCTGCTGGAGACCACCGGCAGCCGCCGCGTGCTGGACGAGTTCGAGCAGCAGCAACTGTTCACCTCGTCCGAGGACGACGGCGAGACCTTCCGCTACCACGAGGTTCTGCGCACCCACCTGGAGTGGGCGCTGGTCGAGGAGTACGGCGCGGCCGGCGCCCGGCAGTGGTATTCCCGCAGCGCGGCCCTGCTCGAATCCATCGGCGATCAGCGGGCCGCGGTCCGTGCCTACGCCCGCGCCGAAGACTGGGGCGCCGTCGCCCGGCTGATCCAGGCCAGGGGCTCCGGCCCGGACGACGGCGTCGCCGGCACCGATCTGCTGCTCCCCGCCTCGGTGGTCGAGCACGACCCGTGGCTGACGCTGGCCGAGGCCAGGCGCCGGGTCCGGGAGGGTGCGCTGGGCGCGGCGATCGAGAAGTTTCGGCAGGCGGAGCGCCTGCTCGACGAGCCGGAGTTCCGGGAGCGCTGCCGACGGGAACGGTCGGTAGCGGCCATGTGGAGCGCCGGGGAACCGGCCGGGACCGGCTGGCTGTTCGACGGCCGCGCCGACGTCGCGGCACTGGTCGGTGCAGATTCGGGCGGCGACGGCACGCGGCGCGATCAACCGGCGGCCCCGGGCAAGGACGACCGCTCCGACGGGCCGGCGTCGGCCGTCCCGGGACACCGGGCGAGGACCTTCCGGACCGCCTGGGCCGCGGCATCGCGGCCCTGCTCGCCGGTGAGTTCCAGCTGGGCCAGAACCATTGTCAATTCGGTGGAGAACGATCGGTCGGCCGACTCGACGCTGAAGCTGCTCGCCCAACTGGGCGCGACCGTCATCGACCTGGTGACCGTCGGCTGCGACGATCCGTCGACCCGGCTCGGTCAGATCGCACTGGACGCCGAACTTGCCGGGTTGCCCTGGGTGGCGCGACTGGCCCGCGGGCTGGGCGAGGCGGCGCTGGTCGCGCTCGGGTCACCGGCCTGGCGGCTGACCGCCTGCGTCGAACTGCTGGGCGAGTGCGAACGGGCCGGCGACGACTGGGGCGCGGCACTGCTCCGGCTGGCCGCCGCGATCGCCGGCCAGCTCGCGGATCCGGCCGCGGATCCGGACGAGTTCACCGACGCCGCCAGCCGTTTCCGTCGCCTGGACGCGCCGGTGCTGGCACTGTGGGCCGAGTCGCTGCAGGCCTGCGTGCTGGCCAGGGACGGCCGGCCGGGAGCGGGTGAATTCGCCCACCGGGTGGCGACGCAGGCTCGGGCCGCTGCACCTGGACGGCGCGCAGGCCCTGGCCATTGCCGCCCTGGCGGTCGCGGCGGGCGGCGACCAGCGACCGGCCCGGATCGTCATCGGCGACACCGCGAACTCCGAGGGAGTACGCGGCGCGATGCGCCTGCTGACCGGTCACGGATACCCGACACCCGCCGGGTGCAGCCGATTCCCGCACCCGCACGCTTCCCGCCGGCGCCGACCGCCGCGTCGTCCTCGGACGTGTTGCGCTCGGTAGCGCCGACGCGGAGCGCCGGCGCCCGACAACGCGCAGCCAGTCCGCAGTCGACGCCGCGCCGCCGCTCGTGCAGGTGCGCTGCTTCGGCGGGTTCGGCATCGACGTCGACGGCACGACCGTCGACCTCGGCCAGCTCCGGCCGCGGGCCAGGGCGTTGCTGCGGCTGCTGGCGCTGACCCCGGACCGGGACGTGCACCGCGAACATCTGGTCGACGCCCTGTGGCCGGGGGTGGACCTGACCATCGGGACCCGCCGGCTGCAGGTGGCCGTCTCCAGCGTCCGGCAGGTGCTCGAACAGGCCGGGTCTGCCGGGGTCGGAGGTGGTGGCCCGCCGGGGTGACGCCTACCGGCTGGCCCTCCCGGCGGCCGGCACGATCGACGTCCTGGAGTTCGAGCGTGGCCTGCGGGAGGCCGCGCAGGCCGCGATCCGCGGCGACACGGCGGCGAGCATGGCCGCCCGGCAGGCAGCGCTCGCCCTGTACCGGGGTGACGTGCTCCCGGAGGACGGACCCGCCGAATACGTGGTCGCCGACCGCGAGCGGTTGCGGCTCGCCGCGGCGGCGGCCGCCGCTGCGCTTGCCCAGGACAGCCGAACGCTGGGGCACCCGCGGCAGGCGCTGGCCGCCGCGCGATTGTCCGTGCAGCTGGACCGGTTCTCCGATCTCGGCTGGGAATTGCTGGTGGAGCTGCACGAGCAGGCCGGCGACAACAGCGCCGCCGAGCGGGCCCGGCAGGAGCACGCGCAGGCGCAGGCCGAGCTGGAGTCCGCGGTCACCTGAGTTCGCCCGGCCCGGCACCGGGCCGGGGCGGCGAACGCGGTCAGCCGGCCTGGTACACCTCGACCCGGTGCGGCAGGTGCGCGGGCTTCACCATCTCGACCAGCGCGTCGAGCCGCCGGACGTCGAAGCCCTCCGGGTCGGCCACCGCGAGCCGGACCAGCAGGTCCGGCTCGGTCCGACCCGGGCAGCGGCGAGCCGGGTTCGGTCGACGTCGCGGCGCCGCCGGACTCGACGATCTCCGGGGTCGCGTCGAACAGGGCGTCGACCGCGGCCCGGACCCCCCGCGCGGTGCCCCGCCACTGCAGCAGCTCGACCCCGACCTGCACGAACTCCCGCTGCCGTTCCGCGGTCTGGTGACCGTCCAGCACGATGCCCATCCAGCCGGCCAGCCAACCCAGCATGTCCTCCGGCGCGGTCGCGGGATCGAGGTAGGCGGGCAGCGAATCCAGCGTGGCGATGACCGGTGCCAGCACCTCGTCCAGCCCGCCGCACAGGTGCTGCGCGAAGTAGTCCTCCCGGTACAGCGACGGCAGGATCTCCCCCAGCGGGTAGGGGCTGGCCAGGCCCGGCACCAGGCCCCGCATTGCCGGACCCGGACCTGATGCTCGTAGGAGAAGACCAGCGCGGTGGGCGCCAACGGCAGCCGCTGCGCCGCCGACCCGCGCTCGCCGGTCGCCGGGTCGGCCGGGAACAGCTGGACGCTGATCTCCTCGGCCATGTCCACCCCCGGGATGCGGGCCAGCGCGGCGTTCACCTCGTGCGCCTGCACCGACCGGCCCAGCGGCCAGCCGGTGCCCTCCGGCCCGCCGTGCAGCGGGTCGAACAGCCGGTACACGGCCGAGCAGCACCTCCTTGCGGACGTCCTCCGCCCGGTACCGGGCCCGGGCCCGGACGCTGATCACCGCGGTGATCCACTGGTACTCCGGCGGCTCGATCACCATCCGGGTGCCGACCAGCCGTCGTTCGTCGAGGTAGGCGCTGATCCGGTCGAGCGACTCGCGCGAGCGGGATCAGGTCCTCCCGGCGGATCCGTCCGACGTCGTCGCCGGCGACGTACGGCACCACCAGCACCCGCACCCCGCCGCCGTCGGCGCCGACGCAGTGCACCCGGGCGATCTCCGGCGCGACCTGCTTGGTCAGCTCGACGAAATCCTCGGCGGTGACGGCCCGGCCGCGCGAGCGCAGCACCAGCGGCCCGCGCAGCTTGGCGTCCTCGATGTCCTCGGCGCGGGCCCCGCCGACCGCGGGCGTGCGGTTCTCCACCCTGGCGACGTACGGCACGCTGGTCTTGAGCACCCGCACCTGACCGGTGGCCACGTTGCCGCTGACCCCGCCGCCGGTCCGGTACACGGTGAGCCGCAGGTGCGCGCCCTTGGGCGGGACGGCGCCGTACTGCCGCAGCGTGCCGTCGCCCTGCCGGACCGCCGGCCCGAACTGCACCTCGCCGGCGAAGGCGTCGACGTGGAAGCAGTTGTCGTCCTCGGTGGATTCGGCGAAGTGCTCCACCGCGCGTCCAGTCGGTGGCGCCGGTCTCGTCGATCACCTGCAGCACACCCGGTTCCTCCCAGGGCACGACGGGCCTGCGCTGCAACGGGAATCGCTGCGCCGGGGTGCCGTCGGACATCCCGATGTCCTCGTTGCGGATCACCTGGGCGTGCACCATCCGGGCGGTGCCGCCGATGGTGAACGCCGACAGCGACAGGATCCGCGGCGACTGCCGTGTAGGTCGGCTGGCCCTCCTCCGGCACCAGCAGCCGGCAGCGCAGCCAGCCGGCCCGGTTCCGGGCCAGGATCGAGGTCTCGTGGTTCTCCGGGACGTGCAGCACGACGTCACCGGCCTTGTTCATCCCGCCGGTCTCGTCCCGGTCGAGATCGCAGGCCGTCCAGCCGGTCCCGGTCCAGGCCTCCCAGATCAGCGGCGGCCAGTCCGGCCGGACGCCGACACCCCGGACCCGGCAGTCCATCCGGATCACCACGGCGCAGGACGGCACCGCATTCGACAGGCCCGACCAGCAGCGCGTCGCCGGGTTGCGGCGAGCTCTGGAAGCACTCGAACTCGCCGCCGGCGCGCAGCGCCGTGCTGTGGTCGACCACCTCGCCGCCGGCCGCCATCGCGCCGGCCCGCGCGAAGGAGCAGGGCACGATGTCCAGGTCCTTGACCGTGGAGAAGACCACCGGGTCGGCGACATCGGTTCGGGGCGTGGCGACCTCGGTCTCCCGCGCGGACCACGACGGTCTGCGGCTGCGGCGCCGACAGCCAGAAGGTGACCTTGCCGCGGGCCGCCGCCGGCGGCCGCAGCTCCACCCCGATCAGCTCCAGGAACTTGATGTAGTGCCGGTCGGGCACCCGGTTCAGCCGGTAGATCAGCTGGTCGACCATCTGCGCGAACGCCTCGATCAGCGTCACCCCCGGGTCGGACACGTTGTGGTCGGTCCACTCCGGGCAGCGTTGCTGGACAAGCCGTTTGGCGTCGTCGACCAGATCCTGGAAGTGCCGGTCGTCGAGATTGGGGGCGGGCAGCACCATGATCACCGTCTCCGTTCGGCGGCCAGCAACTCGGCCGGGGTGGCCGGGAGCGATCGACGTCACGGCGCCCGGCTCCTCGGGGATGACGTAGAACGGGAAGACCAGGTTCCGCGGGTCGTTGGTGCCCCGGATCGAGTAGTGGATGTCGATGTACAGCGTGCCGGCGTCGGCCTGGTCGAAGCTGATCAGCACGTCCTGCACGTCGATCCGCGGCTCCCACATCTCCAGCGCGTACCGGACGTCGTAGGCGATCGCGCCGGCGGTCGCCGCGTTGATCGGCGCGAAGACGTGATCGTGGACCCGGCAGCCGAACTCCGGGCGCATCGGCCGCTCGCCCGGCGCGGTGGCCAGGATCAGCCGGATCGCCTCCTCGATCTCCCGTTCGCGGACGACCAGCGCGATCCCGCCGGTGGCGTCGGTGGCCAGCGGGAACGCCCAGCCGGCGCCGATGAAATCGACTCCGCCCATCGGTCAGCCTCCGATCAGCACGGTGGGCGCGCCGACGACGATCGGCGCGCCGCACAGCGACATGTCGCCCATCCGGGCGGCCGGCATGCCGCCGATCAGCACGGTCGGGCAGCCGGGCGGCGCGATCGCCGTCGGCGGGTGCACCGCCGGCGGCGGGAACGAGCAGATGTGCGGCGTGCCAACGGTTGCCGCCGGCATGCCGGCGATCAGCACGGTCGGCACGCCGGGTGGCCCGATCACCCCGGGATGACCGGTTGGGTCGCCGACCCGAGCGGCTGGTGGCATCCTGCCCACCCCTTTCTGTTGTTCCTGGACGAGCTCTAGTTGATCTTGACGAGGGTGCCCTGAACGGTCAGCACGCCGCTGGCCTTGACGTCGGTCGACGCGCTGCCCTCCAGCTTGGCGGTGGTGCCCTTCAGCGACAGCGGGCCGCTGGTGGAGACGTCGACCGCAGCCGCTGCCGCCGTCGATCTTGACGCCGCTGGTCGCGGCGATGGACACCTCGCTGCCCTTGAGTTCGAGCTTGGAGCTGGCCGAGTCGATGACGATGCCGCCCTTGCCCTCGATCAGGATCTTGCCGTCGCTGTGCACGGTGATCTTGGTGTCGACCGAGTCCATCTTCAGCTGCAGCTTGTCGCCGGTGGTGGACAGCGTGATGCCCTCGGTGCGGCCGTCCTCGTCGATCAGGTCGATGCGGTGGCCGCGGCGGGAGACCATCGAGCGCCGGTTGATCGCGCCGGAGCTGCCGTCGATCAGCGTCGGCCCGCCGGTGGGTGGGGTGTCGATGCCGTTGTACAGCCCGCCCAGCACGTACGGGCGGCGGATGTCGCCCTGCTCGAAGACGACCAGCACCTCGTCACCGACCTCGGGCAGCACCATCGCGCCGCGGTCCTTGCCGGCGCCGGGTTGCACGGTGCGGGCCCAGTCGCTGACGTAGGTGTCGGACAACCACGGGAAGGTCAGCTTCACCCTGGCCTGCTGCTGCGGGTCGTTGGCGTCGCTGACCTGGGCGATCACCGGGCCCTGACCGGTCCGCGCGCCGCCGCCGCCGGAGGTCAGCCCGTACAGGCTGCGTTCCTGCCGGCCGGTGACCGAGAACGACGTGGTGTAGCCGGTGATCGGGTCGTAGCGGTGGTGCGAGGTGGTGATGGTGTACTTGCCGTCGAACGGCGCGCCCACGTTGTCGATCGAGATCGCCGCGCCGGCGTGCAGTTTCGGGTTGCCGCGGGCGACGCCCTCGAATTCGGCGAAGGCGCCGGCGATCTGCTCGGCGATCGCGGCCGCGGCGCCGTCGACCTCGGCCTGGGTGCGGTAGGCGACGTCGCTGGCGACATACACCGGGTCGCCGAAGGTCTTGCGCGATGTCGGCCGGGCTGATGGTGGCCAGCACGGCGCTGGTCGTCTTGGCCGGCGAGGTCGCGACGAACGCCTTCTTCTGCGCCACGTCCCAGCCCCTGGCCTGCACCTCCTTGACCTGCTCGGCGGCGGTGACCAGCGACCGGAACCGCAGCAGGTCGGTGCCCAGCTCGAGCACCAGCGGGTTCTCCGCCTGGCGACCTTGCCGCCGGCCGGTGCGGTTTCCGCCTTGTTGCGGCTTGCGGAAGTCGAACTTGCCGTCCTTGACGGCGATCTCGTAGCCGATCTCGCTTGGCCAGCGACTCCAGGAACTCCCAGTCGGTGACCCCGCCCTGGGAGAGGTGGTCGAAGACGGTGCTGGTCGACTCGACCTTGCCGACCGACAGGCCGGCCCGCTGGGCGACCTTGGTGGCGACGTCGGAAGCGGTGCTCTGCGTGTAGGTCTCGGTGCGCCGGCCGCGAAACAGCCGGTGCGCCTGGTCGTATCCGCGGATGACGGTGTAGGTGCCGGTGCTGTCGAACTCCGCCTCCAGCGCGGTGACCTCGCCCTGGATCAGCGGCTCCGGGCTGGTGCTGCCGTCGCTGGCCACCGAGACCTTGACCTTGGACGCCGATCTTGACGCCCGGACTTGGTGATCACCATCCGCTCGGGGTCGCGGAACCGCAGCACGAACAGGTCCGGCAGCCGCAGGCTGTCGTCGACGTGCGCGGAGATCAGCAGCGCCTTCGCATCGGCGGCCAGCGGCGAGCCGTCGATGTCGACGAGGAAGCCGGAACTGGTGGGCGCCATCGCTCAGTTCACCGGTTCGGTCAGTTCGGCGGCGCTGGGCAGCATCAGCACGCTGCCCAGCGGGATCCGCAGCGGATCGTCGACCCGGTTGAACGTGGCCAGCGGCCGCCACAGCGTCGGGATCGCCGTACTCGCGGTAGGCGATCGAGGCCAGCGTGTCGCCGACGACCACCCGGTGAATGCTGCGCGCGGCGAGCGACCCGGAGGTCGGGTTCTGCTTCCCCTTCTCCCCCGGCATCTCCTGCAGCGACACGGTGCAGATCGCCCGGATCGGGGTGCCGTCCGCGGTGAACAGGGTGTACTTGGCGCTGACCGAGGTGACGTAGGCCGGGAAGCTGGTGATCCCGCCCCAGTTGAACTTCACCAGCGGCGGCATCGGCTTGTTGTTGGCGTGCGTCTTTTCGGTGGCGACGCAGCAGGAGAACAGCTTGTCCACCGCGGCGACGACGCTGCCGTCGTGCTTGGCGGTGGCGTCGAAGAACATCTCCAGCGTCAGCTTGCCCGGTTCCGGTCCCTTGAACTCCGGCGGCGCGGCCGTCTTCGACCCCGTCGACGGCTTTGCTCTCCCATTTCACCGTCTTGGCGATGGTCAATTCCTTGGGGTTGAACTGGAAGTCGATCTTGCCGATCTCGCCGTCCAGCTTCCGCCCGCCGGTGGTCGGCGACGATTCGTACATGTTCAGCTTGCGCGCGTTCGACCTTCTGCCGGTTGCGTGTCCCCGGTCGGCGACGGCGGCGTCAGGGTGCCGCCGCTGCCGCCCTGCATCGGCGAGGTCATCACGCACCGCCGGGCAGGATGCCGTGGTGCGCGACCTCGAGCGTCTCGGTGGCCACCTTCGGGCGAGTCGAGGTTCAGGCTCGGTCCGGTCCAGCGCACCGGAATGACGCCGTGCAGCGACCATTCCGCGACGACCGTCTTGTCCAGCGTCATCGCGGAGATCACCATGGTGGTCGGCGTGACGCCGTTCATCATGCCGGCGAACCAGTTGGTCAACTTGCACGCTGTCCGCGCCGATCGGCCTGCTCAGCTTGACGTTGCTGAACTTCATCCGGGTCGGCAACTGCCACACCATGGCGTTGTTGCCGCCCTCTTCGCGTTGCTCGATCACGATCTCGCAGCCGAGGCCCTCGCAGCTGTTGAACAACCCGAGCGGGAACTCGTCGATCTTGACCTTGAAACAGACGCTGACGGCGGGATCCTTCTCGTCCATCGGATCTTCCTTATTGCTGGTGGTGAGCTTGTCATGGAGTGATGCCTGTGGTTTTGCGTGGTCAGCGCCGTAGGTCGGTGACCATCCCGGCCCGCTCCCGATCGAGCCACAGCTCGGACTTGAGCCGCGCGCTGAGCGGGTCGAACAGCCGCCTGGCCAGTTCGTCGAGATCGGTGGGCAGCGCACCGGCCGCGGCGCCCGCCGCCGCCCCGGCCGACCGCTCCGGCGGCGCCGGAGATCGCGTTGCCCGCACCGGATGCCGCGCTGACCGGCGTCGGCGGCGAGCCCGCTGGCGGCGCCGCTCACCGCATCGACGGCCCCGCCGACGGCACCAGTTGCCGCGGAGGTGGCAGAGTCGGCCGCATGGCCGGCGGTGTCGGCGGCATTCCCGGCGGTCTGCCGGGCGGTGTCGGCGTACCCCCGCGCGGTGTGCAGTGCGGTGTCGGCGTAACCCCGTGCGGTGTCGGCATACCCACCGGCCGCATGGCTGGCCGTGTCTGCATAATTCCCGGCGGCCTGGCGGGCCGTGTCTGCATAATTCCCGGCCGTCTGCCGGGCCGTGTCGGCGTAACCACTCGCGGTCTGGCGCGCACCGGAGACGAGGGAGGACGCGGAGGGCAGCCCAAATCTTTGCACCGACATGCCTTCGGGTGACCACGAGCCGTGCGATGCCCCCGCGGACTGGGATCCGGGTGAGCCTGTGACCTCGAACGATGATCCGAGGGTGGGATTGGTCGCCATCGGCGGAGACGGAGGCGGGGAGAACACCACGGATCCCGGACCGTCCGAATGGGCCGCGCCGCTGGCGATGGCCGCCGCGCCCGGCGCGAACATCTGCTCGAGCGACATCTCCCGCCCGCTGCCCGTCCCGCCCGTTGCGGTCGAGGGCAACGAATGCAGCGGCGCCCCGAAACCGGCGCCCGCTCCCGACGGTGCCGCGGATGGCGCGCCGACAACACGCTCCGCTGAACCGGTTGCGCGGTCGCCGACACCGATTGTGCCGACCGCTGCACGGATGTCGCGCTCGCGAACGGACCCGCGGTGGGCATCGCCGGGTTCGCACCGGGCAGGGTCGATGCGGCGGCGGGCATCGGGACAGCTACGCCCGGGCGGTCCCCGAGCAGCGGCGCCATCGCCGGCTGCACCGCAGCCGATGCCGCTGCCGACTCGGTGACGGCGCCGTGGTCGATGAAGTCCGGGTCTGCGTCCCCGCCGGGCGCCGACGGCGGCGTGGGCTCCGCGTTCACCGCGCGTTGCACCTCGGGCTCGAACCCTGCCAGCGGTAGGGCCGGGTCGAACACCGTCGGCGGCAGCACGAGTTCGGTGGCGCCGCCGGTGCGGGTTGGCGTCGGGTCGAAATCCGGGCCCGACGAATGGTCCGCCGGAAGGCTCGGGGCGGTCGTTGGTCGAGCGGTCGACGGCGCGACGACGGTGGTTGGCGCCTTCGTGGCCGCCGGAGCGCCCGGGACACCGGGCAACGACGCCGGCGACGGCGCGCGCTGCACCGTCGCCGCTCCTGCGCCGAGGGTCGGAGCGGTGACCGCAACCGGCGACACGGCCGCGACCACCGTTGAGCTCGTCGACCGGTGCCGACAGCTGCCGTTGCACCGTCGTGTCGACGGCACCCCGGGCCCCGTCGGGCCGGTCGACGGCGGGCTCGGCAACTGCAGCGGTGAGCCGAGGCCGAGCGGGCGGCCGGGTGCGCTCGAGGCGCACCCCCAGGCTCGACTGTTCCAAGCGCTGAATCGTCTGTCCGGTCAAGGGTTTCGTCGGCGCCATGGGGCTTTGTGGCGCGGTGGCGGTCGTCGGTGCGGTGGTCGGCGCTGCGCCGCTCAGCGATCCCTCGTCGATCACCCGCATCAGGTCCGCGAAACCGAGCATCGGCGCCTCGGCGTGGGTCTCGGCGGCCGCACCGGGCTCGGTTGCGGCCGGGCCCGCACCGGCGGGCTGTTGATCGCCGGCTTCGACGTCGTGGTCGCGGCCCGCTGTCGACGACTGGCCGTGCGTTCCGGTGAGCCCGGAGCGATCCGCAACGGTGAGCGGTTGATCGGCCGAGAGTCGTTGCGGCACCGTTGGATTCGACGCTGGTCCGGGCATCGGCGGGAGCGACACCAGCGGCGCGCCGAGGCCGGGTGAGCGCTGCACCGACGCGGAGGCGAACCCGGACGAGAAGGACGACGGCGCGGCCGTCGCCGTCGGCTGGAAAGCTGGTTCCGGCGCGGAGGTCGCCGAACGCTGACGACGTGCGGGTGGTCGAGTGATCGACGAGGAGGAGTGTGCCGCCGGGACGGAGTGCGCGTCCGGCGCGGTCGCCGGCCCGGCCAAGGACGGTGCGCGGTGACCCACCTCGGCCAGGGCGCCCGACGCGTCGTTCCCGGACGCGGCGCCGCCATCGGTCACCGAGGTGCCGCCAGTTGCCGTGCCATCGGGCGCGGTGTCGCCGAGCAGCGGGGCAACCGGCAGTGCGAGATCGGACGCAGCGCCCGGCGCCGGAACGGTTGACGGCGCATCGGTGCTAGCGCTGCGTTGAACGACACCCGGCGACATGACGTCGGACACCGCGACGCCAGGCGTTTCGTGATCGGCCGGGCCGGCGGAGTGCTGGTGACCCGAATGTTCGTGCGCGGCCGCGGATTCGAGCCGGGAAACCGTCGGAACCGCCGAACCAACAGATGTCGCCGCCGGCCGGGTCGGGGAACTCACCACCGGCAGGACCGAGAACTCACCCGGATCCGGCGCGGACGTCAACGAGAACGGCGCAGGGGACGCGGCGGGTTCCAGGTGCCGCGGACCGGGTAACGGCGAGAAGTCCCCGCCCTGGTCGACCGTCGGCGAACCGGCCGGACTCGGCGTCGCGGTCGGCAGCGCCGGCGAGGTGGCCTGGTCCGTGCCGGCCGATGATGCGGCGGAATCGGACAGCCACATCCTGGGCGCCAGCGCGCGCTGCACGACCGACGCCAATGACGACCGGCGGGACTCGACCGGCCGGGCCGCAACCGGCAGCTCCGGGCCGCTTGATATCGCCTGCGGTGCAACCGGACTGGCCAATCCCGACACGTGGCCGCTGGGCCCGGCCGGGTCGACCTGGTGCCCCAGCGGGGCCAGGAAGCTGGGATTGCGCGCCGTCGCCAGCGAGTTGGTGAACGTGTCCAACGGGGCGACCGGTGGCGTCGCCGTCAGCACGGGCCGCAGCGGCGGGAGATCCTCCCAGGCCGCCCGCTGAACCGGCGCGGGCGCCGGCGAGGGCACGTCCGTGACCACCCCGCGGTGGAGCGGGATCCGAGCCGCCCCGTCTCCACCAGGCCACTTCTCACCTCCCGCGTTCGATGCGTTGATTGATCCGTCCGATCTCGCCGGCGAACCGCTGGCGTTCGGAATGCTCGAGGTCGAGCAGGTCGTCCAGTGACCAGTGGAAATGGAACGCGATGTACGCGACCTCTTCGTAGATCCGGTCGGGCGCGTACGTCACTATTCCCCCAGGCGCCCACCAGCGACGTCGACGGCGAACTGATGCTCACAGTTCGGGCAGGTGACGGCGGCCCTGGTGTGGCCTTCTTGGTTGATCCGCCGGTACAGGTCCTGCAGGAAGGCCAGATCGGAGGCGAACAGGTTCTCGATCATGCCGGCGTGCACGTCGTCGATGGTGCCGATCCGGGTGACCACCCGGCCCAGCAACACCACCGTCAGGTACGCCGGGTTCTCCCGCACCCGGTCATCGCGCAGCGGCACCAGTTCGTCGCGTGCGGTGGCGAGCCGCATCACCCCGTCGCGGTGCACGGTGCCCGCGCCGTCGACATAACCGCGCGGCAGGATGAAGCTGAACTCCGTCCGCAACCCCTGTTCCGGCGCCCGGGCGGACCCGCCGGAATCGGGACCGTTGTCGACGACCTCCAGCGGCGCGACGGCGGTACTGCTACGCCGCACCTTCGACCTCCAGCCGTTCGTAGGTGACGACCAGCTTCTCGGTCAGCACGCTGGTGTCGCCGGCCTTCAGCGAGCCGATCTCCAGGCTCTTCGGCCAGGCGGCGGTCAGCTTGTAGCGCTTGACGGCCTTGCCCTCGTAGTCGTACACCACCACGGCGCCGCCCTTGCGGACCGCGGACATCTTGCCGAACTGCGAGTCCTGGACCCACTTCTCGAAGCTCTGGTCGGCGGTCAGCGGGCGGGTCAGGGTCACCTCGCCCGACTTCCACCTGCCCGGCAGCTTCTTGATCATGTACTTGCCGTCCGGGCCGTTCTGCTTCAACTCGATGACGTCCTGTTCCATCTTCAGGCCGGAGACCTCGGTGATGGACTTGATGGTGATGCCGTCGACCTCGAGCCCGAAGGAGTGGCCAACCGAACTGTCGAGATCTGGAAGAGCCATTGGTAGCTCCCTTTCCTTGTCGAGTGAAGGCGGCGGCGGCAGTGCGCCGCCGACCGATCAACGCATGGGACTGATCAACGCTTCACAATCGAGGGAGTCACTCGGCGACGAGGCTGGTCCCACCGGAGAACTGGGACAGCTGGAAGATCACGAACTCGGCCGGTTTGACGGGCGCGACACCGATCTGGCAGAGCACCTGACCGGCGTCGATGCCCTCGGCCGGGTTGGTCTCCCGATCACACTTCACGTAGAAGGCCTCGTCCGGGGTGAGCCCGAACAGTGCACCCTTGCGCCACTCGTTGACCAGGAAGGCGCTGATGGTCCGGCGGATCTTCGCCCAGAGTGCGTCGTCGTTGGGCTCGAACACCACCCAGTTGGTGCCGTTCAGGATCGATTCCTCGAGGTAGTTGAACAGCCGGCGCACGTTCAGGTATCGCCATGCCGGATCCGACGACAGGGTGCGGGCGCCCCAGACCCGGATGCCCCGGCCGGGGAACGAACGGATGCAGTTGATCCCGACCGGATTCAACAGGTCGTGCTCGTTCTTGGTCAGCTGCACCTCGAGGGAGATCGCGCCGCGGACCACCTCGTTCGCGGGAGCCTTGTGCACGCCGCGGGTGTCGTCGTTGCGGCCCCAGATGCCGGCCATGAATCCCGACGGCGGCATGAAGATGTTCTTGCCGGACGCCGGATCCGCCGCCTTGATCCACGGCCAGTACAGCGCCGCGTACTTCGAGTCGTAGCCGGCCTTGTCCATCCGCCATTCCTTGATCTGCTGGGCGTTCAGCCCGGGCGGCGGGTCGAGGATCGCGATCCGATTCCCCATCAGTTCGCAGTGCGCGATCATCGCCAGCTGCACGGCCTTGACCGTCTCCTGGTCGATCGCCCCCTGCTGGTAGGCGCTCATCAGGTCAGGGACGCAGACCATGGTGACCTCTTCGACCGCCTCCAGCCCGGAGAAGCCGGTGCGTTCGGCGACGTCGCCGACGTAGTCGTCACTGGACAACCGGGGCGATGGCACCGCGGCCGGGGGCGGCGGCGAGTACAGGCTCACGCTGGCCCCGATGCTGGGCGATTCCACCGACGAGCCGGTCGCGGTCTCTTCGATGCGAATGACCTTGGACGAGGCGTTGACCGCGGTCGCGACGTTTGCCTTGCCGCGGCCGGTGTTCAGCCGGTCGTACTCCTCGAGCACCTGATCGCCCTGGCGGACAACGAGCTTGAACAGCCCCTCGGTGCCCTCGCCCTCCACGCCGTGGATGTCGACGCTGATGGCGCCCTCCCCGGAGCCGGCGTCCAGCGCGACGACCTTGTAGGTGCCGAGCATCGCCTGCGGTCCGGCGGTGATCGCCCTGGCGCCGCGGGCTCCATTGCCGCTGCTGCCGCTCTCCTGCCCGATGCGAACGACATAGCAGTTGCCGCCGCCGTTCTGGAAATACGCGTAGACGGATTGGGCGAGGTAGGAGCCCTCGACGAAACCGCCGAAGTTCCTGACGTACTCGGTCCAGTTCGGCACCAGGGTGGGCGCGTTGAACGGCCCCTCCTCGGCCAGCCCGACGAAGGCGGCGACGGCAGTCCCGACCCCTTCGATGGGACGCGAACCGGAATCGACCTCTTCGACGTAAACGCCCGGAGAGAGGTAGGTCGGCATGCTGCCTCCTTGGTAGACCACCTGAGATTGCTTTGATCGTGCGCTCTTACAGATGCGCGCGGGATGGTCGGACGGACCGGGCCGGGGGCAGGGTTTGCTGCCCGATCGGGCACAGGATGTCCACCATCACGAGTCAGCGACAGGACGGCGAGTCCAGATTCCACGGCCGATGCAGGTCGGCAGGCATCAGTAGCGGTCGCCTACTGCGGGTTCGGCCTCCGCAGTCGACTTCTGGTCATTTGGTGGAAGACCCCTCGCGGTGGGGATGAGAGAGGCCTCCCGCATCCTGTGACAGTTTCTGCAAACATCCCGAGCAGATCGCACCGCTGCTCCGGTTGCAGAAATGCGTATCGAGTACCTGGGCGCATGCGATGGCGAATCGGCCGCCGGATCTCTGCGGTCGACCGCTCGGTCCGGCCCCGCGAAAGGCCCGTCAGGAGTTCTTTTCCTCCTCGGGCGGCGCGGGACTGGACCAGGTCGGGATCAACTTCGATCGGATCTGGTTGTTCTCATCAAGGTGCCAGGGTTGGTCAGCCTTGGGGCCCTTCTGATCCTTCAGGCGGCGCTGCCATGCAGCGTATTCGGGCTCCATGGACTTGAGGCGCTTGTCGGCTTCGTCGCACGCTCTCTTGATGTCCGCCAACAGGGCTTTATCGTTGATTGCCGGTTTCAGGGTCGTCAACGTTGCCGCGGAATTCTTGAGCGAGATAATCGAGTCACGCAGCTTGGCCCAGTGCCCTTCGCGGGTCTTGTATGGAATTGCCTCTTCACGCTCTTTGGCCACCGCTTCTTCAGTCCTTCCCTCGCCCACGTCTGCGTCCGGTCGGCCTCCTTTTGAGGTCTGGAGGAGCACGTCGTCAATGCTGGCGACGAGTTGCCTGGCCCTGACGTCAGCCGGGTCCCTCGGCCTGACGCGGAGATTGTCCACCAATTCGGCCAGCTTGTCCGCTGCCCCGCTGACCGGCAGAAGCTCGGACGGCTTGGGGTCCTTGCCCAGTCCGGCCAGGCTGCGTCGCAGCGCATCTGCGGCTGTGGTGAGGTCCGCCTTCCTGGGGATGTCGGTGGCGATGACTGTCGCAGCTGCGGCCAAGACGTCGTTGACTCGCACCCTGACCTTGTCGAGTTGCAGGTGATCAGGTTTATCCAGATCCGCGCCCATTCCCTGTGCTTGTTGGTAGAGCCCTTCCCAGGTGGACCTTGCCTTCGCGAGAGCGCCATCGTCACCCTTCTTCCACACCTGCTTGAAGGCCTTATTCTCGGATTCGTATTCATTGTTGAACTTCGTGAATTCGGGAGTCGGGCTTTTCTTGAACCGCTTGCCAAGCTTTTCCATGGATGAACGCGTCTGACCGTGAACCCGCTCCAGACCCCTGGTGACGTTGTCGAGTTTCTCCAGGTCTCCCAGTAGGGCGTCACCCTGCTCGTCGATTCGCGTGTAAACCGCACGCAGTGCCAATTGCTCGTCCCGACTCAGGGTGCCGAGCTTGCGGTACGTCGCCTCCTGATCGTCGAAGGTCTTGCGCAATACCCCCAATGTCACTTCTGCTTTCGTAGTCCCATCTTCCCGCGACCACCGATTGCATTTCTTGAGAATTCCGTGAACTCGGGCGCGCATTTCGTTGACGCTCAGGCGGAGCAAGTTGTCGGAGATCGGCACATCGGTCGCCGAGGTTTGCTGAGGATTCACTTCACCGTGAATCGCCCAGACTTGGCCCTGCTCCACCGGCCGCAGCACCGCCAGCCCATACCGGACGCGAATGCCCGCGAGCAACGGCTTGAGCACTTTTTCTGACGCGCCCTTGGCGGAGAACCGTTTCATCGCGGACAAACCGGCGGCCATACCCTTGTCCAGGCGCTTCTGCTTACCTTCTGGGCTGTCGTCACCGCCCAGAACCTTGCCCTTGACCCAGGCCTTCCCGGCGGCGACCTTCGCCTTGACCTTCCCGCTGATCCCCTTGATCCCGCGGATGATCGGCCCGGCGAGCTTCAGCCCGGTCTTGATCACGAAGTCGAGCGCCTTGTTGACCGGCTTCTGCAGCGTCTCGACGATCTGCCGGATCTTCTGCCCGATGCCGCCGAGGCCGATCACGCTGGCCAGGAAGCCGATGATGATCGGCACCATCTGGCCGAGCACGTCGTTGATCTTGTCGACGACGCCGCTGACGTTGCCCTTGCACGATGTCGGCGACCGAGTCGATGACGGTGTTGACGAACTTCACGATCCGGCTGGCGTTGTCGACGAAGAACATCACGACGTCGTAGATCAGCTTGCAGGCCTTGATGAACGCCGCGGCCGGGTTGAGCAGCCCGATCAGCCAGGTGATGCCGGCGGTGATGATCTTCGTGATGACGAAGTCCTTCACCTGCTCGAGGATCATCTCCTTGATGTCGCCGAGCTTCTCCAGCAGCATCTTCCAGAGCCCGGCGACGCCCTGCGACGGCGATGACCTGGAAGATCTCGACGCCCTTCTCGGCCGCGGCCATCGCCTTCTCGCCGATCTGCTTGACCAGCCGGTTGCGGATGTTGGCCCAGGTCAGCCCGAAGATCGAGGCGAGCAGCTTGATGATGCCCTTGATGTCGAACGTGTCCGGGCAGCTCGATGCCGCCCTCGGCGAGCGCCCCGAACAGCCAGCTCATCAGCCCCTTGCGCAGGTGGTCGAGGATGTTGTCCTTGAACTTGAGGATGCCGCCCTTGATCCCGGCGATCAGGTTGGCCAGGAACCCGATCGGGTTCTTGATGATGTCGCCGACCACCCCGGCGACCCGGGACAGCACGTTCTTCAGCATCGCGGCGAGCTCGCGGATCGTGTTGATCACGGCCTTGATCGCGCCGATCGCCTTGTCGACCAGGCCCTTGTTCTCGGCCTGCAGCGCCTCGATCCGTTCGTCCAGCCCCTTGCGCGCCTCGACGTACTTGGTGGCCAGGGTGTCGACCACCGCGTCCTGCTTGGCGTTGACGTCGTTCTCGAGTTGCTCGAACTTCTCGCCGATCTCCTTCGACGCCTCCGACCCGACCTTCTGCAGATCCGTCGGCAGACTCTTGACGTAGGTGGCGATCTCGGCCTTGCCGGTGGCGATCCGCTGCTTGGCGGCGGTCAGGTCGCCGGCGACGATGTCCGCGACCCGGGAGATGACGCCGTCCATCTGCTTGAGGTACAGCTCCCGGCCGGCCTCGTAGAACTCGTTGACCTTGTCCGGCATCCCGAGCAGCTTGTCCTTGGCCCACCGCAGCCCGCCGAGCCAGCCGCCGTACCGGTCCTTCTTGTAGGCCGACATCTTGCCGGCGACGTAGCCCTCGAACGCCGACCGGGCGGCGGCCTCGCCCTGCTCGAACTCCTTCTCCACCTTGGGGTCGAGGCCGTCGAGGATCTTCTTCACGTCCGCCTCGGTGGCGGCGAAGATGCCCTGGATCTTGGTGGTGACCTCGGCGCGTTTCGCCTCGTCCTTGGACTTGGTCTTGCCCTTGTCCGCGACCAGCTTGGCCAGCGCCGCGCCCTTGGCGCCCTGCATCCCGGCCACGCCCTGCGGTGGTCTGCTCCGCCGCCTCGGTCTTGCCCTGCGCGATGACCTGCTGTCTCCTGCTCCCGGAACTGCGCCGGGCGCGGTGTCGGCGTGCGCGGCGGCGGCCTGCTTGTCGGCCAACGCGCCCTGGAACTCCGGCTCGTTGGACTGCGCCAGCTGCGGTTCGCTGACCTCCGCGTCGGCCAGTTCCTGGTTCGCCTGCTGCCTTCCCGGCCGCGAGGTTGGTCTGCTCGGCCGGCGCCGGCTTGGGCGCGGCGCCCGCGGCCGGGATCGGCGGCGCCTGTCCCGGCTGCTCGGCGGCCATCGGGGTGACCGGCTTCGGGACCGCCTTCGACTGGTCCGGCGGAGCGTCGGTGGCCGTCTCGATGTCCTTGGCCTGACCGTCCTTGCCGGACGTGACCAGGCCCTTGACCTCGCCCTTGACCTCGCCGGCCTTGCCGGACTCCTTGTAGTTGTCGGCCTCCTTCAGCGTCTTCGGCGACTTCGCCTCGATCGCCGCCTTCACCGCCGCGATGAACGCCTTCTTGTCGAACGCCCCCGGCTGCTGGGCGTCCATCGTGTCGACCTTGGCCGCCTTGGCCTGGCCGGCCAGGTCGTCGGTCGGGGGCCACCGCGGCGTCCTGGGCCTCCTTCGCCTTCGACGCGGCCGGCGGGTGCGCCCTCTTCGCCGTCGCGAAACCCTTGACGTGCGAGTGCACCTGGGCGAAGGCCGGGTCGTCCCCGGGTCCGACGCCGGTCGGCGGCGCGGGCGGCTGCAGCAGCTTGTCGGCCGTCAACGGAGCGGGGCCTGCCGTTGGGCGCGGCGCTCATCGCCGACCGCCGGCGGCCGCCGGGTGGCGCCGCCGGCGCGAGCGTGCCCGCCGGGCCCCGCTCCGGGGTGTGGCGCCTTCGCGCCCGCCTTGCCGAGCGGGGTCACCGCCGGGACCGGCTTCGTCGGCGGCACCGGCTTCTTCTCGGCGACCGACCCCGGCCCGAACCCGGTCTTGGTCACCGCCAGCGCGGATGCCGGCGGCTTCGGGCCCTCCAGGTCGACCGGGACGCCGGCCGCCTTCGCCGCCTTCAGCCCCTTCTCGACGGTGTCGATCACCGGTTCGTCGCGGCGGATCTCCCGCAGCGCGGCGTCGATGTCGGTGACGGCCTGCTCGCCGGGGAACGCAGCTTCGCCGGCCATCAACGCGCTCACCGCGGCGTTGCCGGCGCTCCGCTGCAACGCCAACAGGCCGAGCGGTCCGGCCACGACGCGGCCGCCGCCGCCGGCCCGGCGCTTGCCGTCGGCGAGGGCGCCGGTGGCCTCGGCCCGCGCGGTGTCGGGCGTCTGACGCGCGACGCTCATGCCGTCAGTCGCCGACTCGGTCCGCTCGCGGCAACTCGCTGCGAGGCTCGCGAAGGGCACCACCCGATGCCCTCGGGCACGCCGACGTGCCCATGCCGCGTCGGAGGTTCGATCTGCACGAGACGCTCGTCCCTCGCAGAGTCGTCCGGGCGCCGACAATTGCTCGCCGCAGGCTGCCACCGCGAGGGCCGACCAGACGTTCGGCGCCGGCCAATGAGCGGCACCGCAGGGCACGCCGGACCCCGGGCATGCCGGAGCGCCGATGGCTGCGTCAGGCGGGCGCCTCTTCTTCCTCTTCCGGTGCCGCTCTCCCGCTGGACGAAGGTGCCCTGCGCGGTCTCCTCTTCCTCCTCGCCCGCTTCGGCCCGCTGCACGAAGGACCCCTGCGCGGTCTCCTCGTCCGCCTCGTGGCGTTGCACGGCGGCCGGAGCCGAACTGAGCCCCGCCGCGGGGGCCGGCGCGGACATCACCCGTTCGGCGTTGGCGGACGCCTCGCGCTCGAACCGGTCCGACGGATCACTGACCTTGATCCCGCCGCCGGTCGCCGACCCGTCGACCGGGCCGCTGCGCTGCTGCACGACGTGGGTCAGTTCGTGGGCGAGCATCGTCTTGCCGGCCGCGGAACCCGGGTCGTACTTGTCCCGCTGGAAGACCACGTTCGACCCGACCGTGTAGGCGTGCGCGTTCACCGATTGCGCCGACTCGTGGGCCTGCGAGTCGGTGTGCACCCGCACGTCGCTGAAATCGTGACCGAGCCGGCCCTGCATCTCCTCGCGGACATCGGGCGCGAGCGGGCTCCCGCCGCCGGAGTTCACCACGTTGTGCACCGGCGAGCGCTCTTCCTCGAGCATCGCCCCGACACCGCTGTTGCCGACCGCCCGCTGCAGGCCCAGAATCCCTGCGCTGTCCAGGACGTCGGTCCGGCCGGTCGCGGCCGCCTGGTAGCGTGTGGGCCGCCGGGTGGGAGTCGAGCCGGGCCGATTTCGGCCGCAGCGAGGTCTCCTCGGAATCATGATCGTGGGTACGCATGGCACTTCCTTCCGCACGGCGCCTTGTACTGGGGCCTTCTTTTCGAGAGTCGGGACTCTTCGATCGTCCCACCGACCGGAGGCGAATGGCAGGGAATAAGGACCGGCCGAAAGGGCCGCCGGCGTTGCCCTTTCGGGAACTGCCCTTCCGTGCACCGCCTTATGGGACAGGGCGGTCAGCCCGCGCCGGTTTGGCCAGCGCTCCGCCGATGAACGCCAGCACGCAACCCGCGACGACCACCACCACCCCCAGATCCGGCCGTCCGACGTTGATCAGTTGCACCACAACGACAAAGCCGACGAGTCCGACGGCCGCGACCAGCGCCGCCAGCCGGGTCACCACGCCCTTGGGCCCGAAAAGTCCCGAGCAGCGCCACGATGGCCAGCAGGATGATGACCGCGCCGGCGGACACCAGTTGGCCGAGATTCTGCAGCAGTTGATCGTCGAAGTCGCAGGGCAGCAGGGTCGACGCCTTGAGTTCGGGTGGGCGCCATTCCAGGCCGGTGATGCCATCGGGCAGGACGTTGGCGGCGCCGAAGACCTCGCTCAGATCCGTTGCGGGGGCGGGATTGCCGCAGTAGAGCTGGCTGACGGCGTCGTTCTCGGTGACCCGGAACGCGTCGCTGCGGGTCCAGGACAGGAATACCCCGGCGATCATCAGCAGGGCGCCGATGACGGTCAGCGCGATCCGCCACAGCGGGCGCCGATCCGACGCCTCCTGCACGAAGCTGCCGCTGCTGTCGGTGTCCTTGGCGCCGTCGGAGGCGACGACGGTGAACGGCCTGGTGACCTGCTCGCCGCCATCGGGTCGCGGCGCGGACAGCTGCACCCGGACCCCGCCCATCTGCCCAGGGGCGAGGTCGATCACCGGCGGGGTGAAGGCGAATCGGATCACCCGTTCCGGGTCGTGCCCGCCGAACTGCACCCGTCGCGGCCGGGATCCGCCGCGGTTGTCGGCGTAGACGGTGGTCGACCCGCTGCCGCTGTTCCGGACCCGGACGATGCTGGGTTCCAGCCGCAGCGTCATCGGCTCGTCCGGCGCCGGCGGCGAGGACGCCTGGATGAAGGTGCCGTCCGTCTCCACCTCCTTGGCGCCGTCCGAGGCCGAGATCGACGAACTGCCGGGTGACCTCGCGGCCCGGCTCCGGCGGATAGCCGTCCACCCGGACGTTCGACCTGGCGATCTGTCCGCGGTCCACGTCGACCACCGGCGGCCAGAACGAGAACCCCAGTGCCCGTTCGGGATCCGTGCCGGCCAGGGTCACCCGGCGGGGCCTGATGCCCTGCCGGTTGTCGACCACCACCTGGAACTGGCCGAAGCTGGCAGTCCCGGACCCGGATCAGGCTCGGCTCCAGCTTCAGCGCCACCGGCGTCTCCACCGGCTTCGGCGAGGTGATCTGCACGAACGTCCCGCTGGCCTCGATCTCCCGGTTGCCGTCGGCGGCCACGACCGTGACCTGGCGGGTCGCCTCCTGCCCCGGCTCCGGCAGCTGCGCCTCCATCCGGACCCGGGCCCGGCCGATCTCGCCGGGCAGCACATCCAGCGACGGCGGCGAGAAGGTGAACCGGACCAGCCGTTCCGGGTCCCGCCCGGTCAGGAAGACGCGTCGCACCCGGGTGCCGGCCCGGTTGTCGACGATCGCCTCGAGCTGCCCGACGGCGGTATCCCGGACCCGGACCACGCTGGGGTCCAGCCGCAGCGCGACCGGGGTGTCGACCGGTGCGGCGGACGTGGTCTGCACGAACGTCGCGGTGCCCTGCAGATCCGCGGCGCCGGGCGAGGTGGCGATGATGCTCAGCGCCCTGCTGGCCTCCTGTCCGGCCGGCGGCGGCTGCGCCTCGCACCTTCAGCCGGGCCCGGCCCACCTCGCCGGCGAACACATCGAGCGACGGTGGAAAGAAGGAGAAGCGGACCAGCCGCTCCGGATCTCGACCATTGAGGAAAACCCGCCGGGTCCGGGTCCCGTTGCGGTTGTCGATGGTGATCTCGAGCTGCCCGGCGGCCGAGTCCCGCACCCGGAGCAGGCTCGGCTCGACGAGCAGCGTCATCGGGACCTCGACGGAGCCGGCCTGCAGGAAGGTGACGGTGGACTCCACGTGGGACTCCCCGTCGGCCGCGGTCACCGTCAGCTGCCGGGTCGCCTGCTGGCCGGGTTCGGGCGCCGGCGCCTCGATCCGGACGTCCGCGGTCGCGGACTCCCCGGGCGGCACCTCGATGACGGCCGGGGTGAAGGTGAACCGGACCACGCCCTCGGTGTCCCGGCCGGTCAGCGTCACCCGGCGGCCCTGGTTGCCGTCGGAGTTGTCGATCGTCGCCCGGAAACTGCCCGGCTCGGCGTCCTTGGCCCGGACGACGCTCGGTTCCACCCGGAGCACCAGCGGCGTCACCACCGCAGCCACGGTCAACTCGATGTGCTCGTCGACCGCCAGCTCCGGGTGCGCGACGGACTGCACCCGCACCAGCAGCCGCGAGGTCCCCGCGGGGACCAGAGTGCCGGCCAGGATTCTCAGCTTGATGGTGGCCAGCTCGTTGCTGTTCGGCAGCAGCCGGACCTCCGCCGCCCCGACGGTGAGCCAGGCCGGGGCGTCCGGAGCGGTGACCCGGTAGGCGTCGACGATCGGCGACAGGTTGTAGATCTGCACCTCGACGCTCACCTCGTCGCCGCCGGGTACCACCTCCGCGGTGGCCGGTTCGATGACGACCCGCACCTGGTCCGCAGCTTCGGGACGTCTGGATGTGACGGGGTCTGACCCTGGGCGTGCCGGCCGGTCGATCATTCGGGGCGTGCTCGCCGGTGGTGGGCGTGCCGGGCCCTGCAGCGGCGCCGACCGCTGGGGTGACGGTGACCGGCGCCGCCTCGACAACCGGCGCGGTCGGTGCGACGTCGGCGGGCGAGCCGGCCGCGGCAGTCGCGGAGCCGGTGTCGACGCCAAGTGCCTGCAGAGTCGGTTTCCCGGGTGTCGTACCACGGCAGGAACGCCTGGCACTCAACGCAGAACTGGGCACCTGGCTCGTTCCGGGTGCCGCACTGTTCGCAGATGTTGTCGTCCATTCGCCCTCCCACGAGTCCGCGGTCGTGCCAACCCGACCCGACCCGATCATGCACCGCAACCGACACGTTGAATCATGACGTAGATCATCCGTGGCGGGCAGCATGTCGCTGCCGCGGAACGACAGGAGTGCGGCACCAGCCCGGTTGAGACGTCCTGCCGGTTCGAGCCGCACGCGATGTTCGCCCGGTCACCGGCGCGGCGCGGCCGGAGCCGGCTTGCTGTAGTAGGGGCCGAATTCCCGTTCCAGCACCAGCCTGCCGAGCTTGCGGTATTCCTGCTGAATGGCCGAGATCAACTCCGGCATGCCGATCGGCCCGGCGTTGCCGGCCGCGAGGTAGCCGGCGGTGGTCGCCGCGGACCGGATGTTGCCGCCGGACAGGGTGAACGCCCGGGCGCAGAATTCCAGGTCGAGGTCGGCGCGCGCACGGCACCGGCGGCTTGAGGCATTGCCGCCAGATCGCCAGCCGGGAGTTCTCGTCCGGGGCGGGAAAGTCGATGATCATGTCCAGCCGTCGGGTGAACGCCTCGTCGATGTTCGACCGCAGGTTGGTGGCGAGAACGGCCAGCCCGTCGAACGTTTCCATCCGCTGCAGCAGGTAGGCGCTCTCGATGTTCGCGTACCGGTCATGCGCGTCCCGCACCTCGCTGCGCTTGCCGAAGATCGCGTCCGCCTCGTCGAACAGCAGCACGGCGTTGACGCCGCCCGCCTCGGCGAAGATCCGTTCGAGGTTCTTCTCCGTTTCGCCGACGTACTTGTCGACGACGGTGGCCAGGTTGACGGTGTAGAGGTCCAGGCCCAGCTCACCGGCGATCACCTCGGCCGACATCGTCTTGCCGGTGCCGGAATCTCCGGCGAACAGCGCGGTCACCCCGCGGCCGCGGCCGCCGCCCTTGCGCATCTTCCATTCGATCAGCACCTGGTCCCGGTTCCTGGCCCTGGACGCCAGGTCGTGCAGCTGGCCGCGCGCCGACTCCGGCAACACGATGTCGTCCCAGCCGACCGCCGGTTCCACCCGCCTGGCCAGCCGTTCCAGGCCGGCGGCATTCTGCGCGCGGGCGCCGCGCCGCAGGTCCTCGGCGGTCATCGCGCCGGTGCCGACCAGCGCGGCGGCCGCGGCGGCGCGCACCGCCCTGGCCACCTGGCCGGGGCCGAGCACGAAGTGGGTGGGGATGGTGCTCGGGTCGAAGCCGCCCGGCGCCAGCTGATCCGGCTGCCCATCGAGCGCCGGATCTGCCGCCGACCGGGGTCGGCGCCGGTCAATTCCCTGGTCCACAGGGCGATCCGCTGCGACGGGCTGAGCGTCGGGGCGTCGATCACCAGCGGCACGCTGTCGGTCCAGCTCGGATCCCAGGTGACGGTCCCGACGATCGCCACCGGCACCGGCAGGTCGGCCAGCGGCCGCAGCGCCTCGGCCGCCCCGTCGGACAGCGACTCGACCGGCCCGGCCACCACCCCGGCGCCGCGCAGCAGCGCCTCCCGGCCGAGCACGCCGACCGCCTCCTGCGGGTCGCGGCCGGCCGCGGTCCTGGCCAGGTCGACCCCGAGCACCGGCCGGCCGATCGACCGCAGCGCGGCGGCCGCGACCGACGGGCCGATCCCGATGCCCGCCTCCCGGACGTAGATCAACCGCTGTCCGGCCGTCAGGGCGCGGGCCAGCCGGGCGGACTGCTCACCGTCGAACGAGCACCGGGTCGGTGAGCAGGCCGACCAGGGCCGGATCGGCGGCGTCGTCACCGAGCAGATGCGCGGCGACCCGGTCGGGCACCCGCAGCGCCCTGGTCAGGAACGGCCGGTCGGCGTCGTCGACCTGGACCAGCGCCCGGTCGATCAGCGGGGCGCCGGGCAGCAGCCGCGCCCTGGCGCTCGACGACGCGGCGGAGACGTCCGCCAGGGCCAGCGCCAGACCCAACCGTCGCCCGGCGCCGGGTGACGTCGTCGTTGAGATAGCCGTAGAGCCGCTCGAACCGGCTGTCCAGATCGGGCACCAGCGAGATGATCAGCAGCTCGACGTCCAGCTCGGTCAGGCCGGCCTCGGCCGCCAGCGCGCGGAGCCGGATGGACGCACCGGCCGGAGATGGCGGCGTCGGCGTCGGATTCCACCGCCTGCCGGGCCTGCCCAGTCGGGCGACGGTGGCCGCTGCGGCCTGGCGAGCAGTTGGTCGACGACCTCTTCGGTGAGATAGAGCCCGCGGAACGGGTCGTCCGGGGCCGGGTCGTCGGCGCGACGGTGCATCACCAGCGCGCGGATCCGATCCTCGACCAGGCCGACCCGGCGGAGCAGGTAGCGCAGGCTCGGGTCACTCACGCTGGCTGATCCCGCCCTGGCGCCGTCGGCGGGCCGGCGGCTTCGGCGTCGGCCGGCGGCCGGGCGTCGGTCGGCTCGCCGTCGGGTGTCCGGCCGTCGGTTGTCGCGCTGCCGGCTGGCCGCTGCCCTGGCGCGGCCCGGCGCGCCGGTCGGCCGGCGAAGCCTCCGCGCGCGCCCGGCTCCCGCTGCGAGCGAACTCCGGCCAGGACATTCCGCCGGCGCTCGATCCGGCGTCCGGCCGGGGTCCCGTCGCACCTGGCCGCTCGCCTGCCGCCGCGGCATCGGCGGTTCCCTCGGCGTCCCCGGAGCCGCCGCTCCCGAAGCCGCCGCGCACCGCAGGACCGCCGGCCGTCCGCCGCCGGTCCCCCGACCGCCCGCGGCGGCACCGCGGCCGGCCGACCGGCGCCGAGCCGTTCGCCTGCTCGCGCGCCTCCCGCGGCGGCCAACCGCCGACCCCGCCGAGCGAGATCCGGGCCGGGCTCGACGACCGGCGGGCCGGCGTGATACTGCTGCCCGGTGTCGGTCGGGGCGCTGACCACGACGTCCAGCGACGGCTTGAGCTCGCCGCCCAGCGCCGACCAGACGTCGGCGAACGACCGGTCCTCGGGCGGCGGCAACGCGACCGTCACCGGGCACCGGCAGGCCGAGTTCGGCCAACGGGCCGGTGACCAGGTCCGGCGGGATCGCGTCGTGCCGCAGGAAGCAGGACAACAGCGCCGACAACAGCCGGTGTTCGTCCTCCGGGCGTTGCGTCCAGGCCGTCACCAGGTACGACAGCTTGAAATGCCGCGGCGGCAGGCGCCGGCCGCTGATCTGGTCGCGGTCGTCGTACTCGTTGATCAGGCCGCGCTCCCGGCGGCGCAGATCCTCGCGGATGTCGTAGAGGTAGACGTCGATGGTCGGCACGTTGCGCCGGCCGGCCCAATCCTTGGTCGGCGCGTCGAACACCACCTCGACCTCGGTGCCGTCGGTTGCTTCGCGCTCGATCAAGCGAGCGCAGCGCGACGTCAACCTCGTGGATCACCTGATCACTGTGCCCCGCCGCGGCCGCTCGGCACACGGGGCGGAGGTCCGACAGCGGGGCACACCTGGGTGCCCGAAAGTGCAGCGCGGAATCGGGGCGTCGAGCCGACGGCGTCCGCGCCCGGGGAATCACGTGGTTTTCGCGCAGTCGAGCGCGTCACACTCATCATGCGTCAACCGTGCCGTTCAACTCAGCCAATCGACACTGCCCCTCGCCGTGCGAGACCCGCGAAAGGCCGCTCGATGACCGACCCGATCGTCCGGTTGGAGACTGTGCAATTGTCGGTCGAGCCCGGTGGGCAGGGCCGGACCCTGGTGACCGTGCGCAATCTCGGCACGATCGTCGAAGGATTCCGGCTGCAGATCCTCGGGGAGGGCGTCTCCGAATGGGCCGAGGTGACCCCGCCCGAGGTGCAGGTCTATCCCGAACAGGAGGCCACCGCGGTGGTGGTGTTCTCGCCGCCGGCCGGAAACCTCACCCGCAGCGGCACTTTCCCGTTCGCGGTCAGGGCCGAATCGGTGGTCGACGCCGACACCTCCGCCGTCGCGGAGGGCGACCTGGAAATCGGCCGGGTTTTCGGCCTGCAATCCAAGATCACCCCCGTGACGTCGTCCGGCCGGTGGCGCGGAAAGCATTTCCTGGAGATCACCAATTGGGGCAACGCGCCGATTCAACTGAAACTGGTGGCGACCGACCCCGACCGCCGGCTCGCCTTCCTGATCGGTCCGGAGACGCTGGACCTTCCGTTGGGCGTCACCGGGCACGCCCAACTGCGGGTGCGGACCCTCAAGCCGTTCCTGCGGGGGGCTCAGGTCCGGTTGCCGTTCCAGGTCGTCGCCGAGCCCGATCCCGCCGATGCGCCGACCGGGCCGCCGTCGTTGATCCCGAACCCGCGACGCGCCACCCTGGACGGCGCGTTCGTGCAACGCGCGATCGTGTCCAAGCTGACGGTGGCGATCGCGACGGTGCTCGACGCTGGCGGTCGCCGGCCTGGTCGCGTATCGCGGTGACCCGTGGATCGGCAGCGAACCAGGACAGCCGGTCGCAGGGGCCGCCGGACACGCCCACCCTGTCGGCGGCGAGCAGTGACCCGACGTCGGTGCAGTTGCTGTGGGGACCGCAGCCGAACATCACGAGCTACGTCATCAACCAGCTCCAGCCGAACACCGACGATGTCGCCGACGTGAAAACGGCCAATGGCGGGCAGAACGTCTTCGTCGTCGGCAATCTGAACCCGAGTACCGAATACTGCTTCAAGATCGCCGCCGTGCGCGGCGAGCAGACCAGCCAGCTCTCGGACAAGGCCTGCGCCACCACGGCTGTCGCCGCGCAGGTGACCGCCTCGCCCACGGCCGGAGCGAGTGCGAGCCCGGAATCCGCGACCGCGTCACCCACCGAATCTGCGGCACCGGCCACCGACTCCGCGCCGGCCTCGAGCCCGCCGGCAAACGGCCAACCGGGCGGTGACGCCGTCGTGGTGCCGCCGCCCGCCAATGGGTCCGGCACCGGGCAGAGCGGCACCGCGGCCAGCACCGCACCATCGAGCGGTCCCGGATCGACGGTGGCGAGCACCCCGGCGAGCACTCCGCCGCCGGTCTTCGGGCGCCAACCAGTACATCGACCTCATCGCCGCGTTCCCGGCGGCCGACGCACAGGCCCTGGAGCGGGCGCAGGCGCGGCTACAGGAGTTGGTCGCGGCCGGCGTCGTGGCCTCGATCCTGCGCACCACGGACTTTCCCCAGCTCAAGATCGCCGGTAACACCCCGAAGGACTCGTACCTGGTCTATGTCGGCCCGTTCGGTTCCGCGCAGGAGGCTCAGGCCAGATGCGCCGCGGCGCCACCGGTCGGTGCGCTGTGCGAACCGGTGCGGCCGAGTCCGGCGCGTAGTCGCTGCTGCCGCGGCGCACGGTCAGAGCCGGCGGGCCACCGTGACATCCAGATTCCGGAAAATCGACATCGTGAGTGCTGATCTGTCTTGACCGCGGCGGCGAATTCGGCGGTCGCCGGATGCGCGGAGTTTGCCATCGCCTGCGCGTAACTGGGGAATTCGACCAGCTGGAAATGGGTATCGGTCCGGTCCCGATCGGCCGCGGTGATGTACCACCGCGCCGTGCGTGCGGTGCCGATTGCCGTCAGCCAGCGATCGATGATGGTCTCCAGCTCGGTCGGCCGGTCCGTGCGGAACTCGATCAATTGCAGGAATGCTCCGGGTTCGCTGGGAATTTCTGGCGTCGTCATGAGTCTTCGCCCCTCACGCCCTGGTGTGGTGGTCGGGCCGGCGACCGGTGTGGTTGGCAGCAGACCCCATTCGGCCCAGGATCCGTCGTACACCCGGACGTTGTCCCTGCCGAGCAGATAGGTCAGCGCGAACCATGCGGTGCTGGCGCGGCCGCCGATCGTGCAATACGTGATGACGTCGGAGTGCGGGCCGTCAATGGGCTCGAACATCGCGCGCAGCTCGGTTTCCCCGCGGAACCTGCCCTGCTCGTCGAGAATTCCGTCCATGCTGAGATTGACGCGCCGACGGGATATGACCCGCTCGACCGCCGGGCTCCTGGCCGCCGGACGGCCAGAACCGCTCGCCGCGGAATTCCAGATCGGAGCGGACGTCCAGAATGGTGGAGCCGGGACGGCCGATGGCCGACTGTACGAGTGGCTGGTCGGCCCGAATCGGCGCCAGGTCGTCCGGCAGCAGGTAATGGGTCCGTTTCCTTTCGGGCACCTTGGTGCTCCAGGGCAGGCCGGCGTCCACCCACGCCTGCCGACCGCAATCCAGAATGCGCACATCCTGGTGCCCGTACAGCTTGAGCAACCAGAAACCGAGCGCCGGGGCGTAACCGTAGAACACCACAGTCGACATCCGGTCAATCCCGGAACTGCTCAACAACGTCTCGACGGCTTGTCGGTCGACGGTCCGGTAGTGCGCGTCCTTCAGGTCACGGTAGACATTCCAGAACGTCGCGCCGTCGATGTGACCGGTGTTGTAGGCCGCCGGGCTGACGTCCACCTCGATCAACCGCAACCCGGGATCGTCCAGATGCGCCGCCAACCATTGCGGCCCGACCAGCACCTCCGCGCGGCGAGCGCCGGTGTTGCCTCATGGTGCTGCTTGCTGACGTCATCGCTGACCTCCGTTTGTCGGTGCTACTCGACCTGGATCCAGCCGAGCAGGTCCTCCCGTCCAACGGTTTCCAG
This sequence comes from uncultured Actinomycetota bacterium, assembly GCA_963695045.1. Classification (GTDB taxonomy): domain Bacteria; phylum Actinomycetota; class Actinomycetes; order Mycobacteriales; family Nakamurellaceae; genus Nakamurella. Next base: position 252,400 of record CAVOFW010000003.1, on the reverse strand, counting down.
CAGGGCGGGGTGATCGGTGCTCATGTGCTGGCGGATTGCCGAAATTGCCTCGTCATCGGTGTCGCCGCGGGCGACGAACCCGCACTCGCAGCGGATGATTCGGGCCATCGTTTCCTCCTTGTTCAGTTGTATGCCCTTGGTGTTGACACAATGTTGGCATGACCTTGGCGTCGGCGACGCCGACGAGAATCCAGCTCTGCGGACCGACCGTGATCGAATGGCACGGCGAGCGGATGGAGGGCCGGTTGCCCGGGCGCCAGGGCCGCCTGCTGTTCGCCTACCTCGTGCTGAACCGGCACCGGATGGTCGGTCGCGATGAACTGATCGAGGCACTGTGGCCGCGGGATTCGCCGACCATCGGTCAGACCGGGCTCAACCCGCTGATCTCCAAGCTCCGCAGGACGTTCGGGCCTGGGGTCATCGAGGGCCGGTCCACCCTCCGGCTGCAATTGGGACCCGATTCTGTGGTCGACGTCGAAGCGGCGGTGGCGGCCGCCCACCGGGCGGAGTCGAGAGTGGCGCTCGGTGAATGGAAGGCAGCCTGGGGACCATCGCTGGTGGCGTTGTTCACCGCCGAACGGGAATTTCTTCCCGGTGAAGACCTGCCCTGGGTCGACGAGCAGCGCACCGAATTGGCCGAGGTCCGGCTGCGCGCGCTGGAGGCGTACGCCGCGGCCGCGTTGGGGACCGGTGGGACGGAACTTCCGGCGGCCGTCCGCGCCGGCCGCAAACTGGTTCGCCTGGTGCCGCTCCGCGAAACGGGGTACCAGGTATTGATGCGTGCGCTGGCCGACCAGGGGAACGTTGCCGAGGCGCTGGTCGTCTACTCGAGCCTGTGCACGGTGCTGCGTGACGAACTCGGGGTCAACCCATCCGGTCCGACAAGAGCCATCCATCGACAACTGCTCGGTGAATGACGACTGGCTGCCGGTCCCGGACCCGGGTCAGGGGCGCTGGTACAGCACGATGTCGCTGATGGCAGTCACATCGGTGGGCTGTTTGCTGTCCGGCGCGTACGCGTTGACCACGGACACCCTGATCTGGGTCGTCTCCACCGGTTCGATCTGCTTGGGCTGCAGCTCGTCCGAGTCGTCCAGCACAATCTGCTGGCAGGTCCCGTCGGAGAACGCGAGCTGAACGGTCTTCGGCCGCCATTGGAACGGGCGGCGAGCATCGGACTTTGCCCGGCCCGGCGAAATGGAAATCTCCCGCACGGTCACCGGGCCGCTGGGCACGATCAGGATCGATCCCGGTGCACCGGCCGCCGACGGCGTCGACGGCGCCACGCACGGCGCGCCGGACGGATCCTGCTGATTGGCGGCAGACCAGGCCGTCGCCCAAGCGGTGTCGTAGCGATTGTCCAAAACATTCTCCGCCGTGTCGGCGCCGGCGGCCGGCGTCGCGGTCGTTCCCGGGCTGGCGGCGCCGCCCGGTGGCGCCTGGCCCGCCCCGTCCTGCGGCGCGTCATACGCCCGTAGATCCTGCACCACGATCAGCGACCCCCGCAGATCATTGACCCGGTCGGTGACCCAGCGGACCGGGTTCTGCTGAAACATGATCAGGGCGCCGATGATCGCGCCGATACCCAGCAGTCCCCACACCCATCGGACCAACCGATACCGCAACGGCAGGCTGTGCCGGAAGGCGGAACGTGCCGCGCGGCGGGTGTTGGCACCCGGGCGGTACCACCCGCGCCACCACGGGCGGCGTTCCGGCGCCGGTTGCGGGCGGCTGGGCCCGTCGTCATGCAGCGTCGGGCCCTTCAGCGCCAGGCCGCACTTGCGGCAGAACCGGAGCGCCGGATCGTTCACCACCCCGCACCGGGGGCACGATGCCTCGGCCGGCGCGGCCGGCTCCGCCGAAGCGAACAACATCGACGGAGGCTCCACGGGTGGCGGCTGACCATGCCTGCCCGGATGGGTCGGTGCCTCGAAACCCGAGCCGCTGTACAGGCCGGTAGCCCACTCCCTCGCGGGCTGTGCCAACGTGCGCTGCGCGGCGACTGCCGGCGCGCCGGCGGCGAACGCACTGGCCAGCTGGTGGTGGTCGGCGAGCTGTTCGGTGGCGTGCCGTTGCGGCGGTCCGGCCGGCCGGGGCTCAGGACCGGACTCGACGACCAGGTCGACCGCGCCGCAATTGGCCCGGCGCTCGATGGGCCGGCCGACTGCGGCGCGACCGCGGCCGGCTCCGGAACCTCGTCGCCGGCATCCCAGGCGAGGAAACCGCCGCAGGCGGCGCAGAATTCGACCGGACCGGCATTGCGCTCGCCGCAATCCGGGCAGATGATCTCGCTCACCGATGCCTCCCCGCCCCGCTACCCACCGCCCGGCACGAAACGGCGTCGCCGTCGGGCTTGGTGATACGCAATGATGGCGCAAAGGCCTGTCCGCGCGCATCGGAGATAAAAGGGTTATCGGGATAGCTGATCGTGAAGCTCTGTTCCAGCTGCGGAGTCAGCAACGACGACGACGCGGCCTTTTGCGTCGCCTGCGACACATTCTTGGAATGGGCGGACGACCCGGGACCCGCCGCCGCTATCCCGCCGCAATCGCCAGGCCCGAGCGCCGATGCCCCGGCCCAGCGGCCGCCGCCAGGCACACCGCCCGCGGCGAACCGGCCGGCCGAATCTGACCGGCCGGTCGCGGAGCGGCAACCGGCCGCGGTCGCAGCGGTTGAACCGCCGAATGACCCGTCGCCGACCGACCGACCGCCGACTCCCAGACCGTCCGCTCCCCGACCGCTCACCCCCCGCCGGCCGCAACCACCGCCCGCGCCGGTTCCCCCGGACGCGGACGAGTTCGCCCGCGAACAACAACTGGTGCACCAGGCGATGGCGGGCCTGAACCAGAGCCGGGAACTGGCCGTGGCCAAGGACCGCGCCGACCTCGCCGTCACCCTGGACGGTGCCAGGGCCCGGCTCGACCAACGCTCGATCACCGTGGCCGTGGTCGGCGAATTCAAGCGCGGCAAGAGCACCCTGGTCAACGCGTTGCTGCAGACGGCGGTCTGCCCGGTCGACGCGGACGAGGTCACGGTGGTCCCGACCATCGTGCGGTACGGCGACACCCCCGGCGCCACAGCGTATCTCGAGGGCTCCACGGCGAACGGGGAGCCACCGACCGAGCCGGTGCCGATCGACGCGGTCGCCGGGTGGGTATCCGAATCCGGGAATCCGGGGAACCGGCGGGGGCTCCGATCGGTCGAGGTCCGGCTCCCCCGGCGGATCCTGCGGGCCGGCCTCTGCCTGATCGACACCCCCGGCGTCGGCGGCCTGGATTCGGCGCACGGGATCATCACGCTGGGTGCGCTGGACCAGGCCGACGGGATGCTCTTCGTCACCGACGCCTCCCAGGAACTCACCGAACCCGAGCTCGACTTCCTGCAGCAGGCGCTGCGCCGGTGCCCGCGTGCGGCCTGCGTACTGACCAAGACCGACCTCTACCCGGAATGGCGACGCATCGCCCAGATCAACGAGGGCCATCTGCGGCGGGCGGGGCTCGACCTGCCGGTGATCGCGGTGTCGTCATTCCTGCGGCTCGGGGCGCGCCGGGATCCCGCGCTGTCCGAGGAATCCGGCTACGCCGCCCTGATTGATTTCCTCGGCCGCGGCGTGATTCGCGCGGCGAACGCGCAGGCGGCCGCCGCAGCGGCGCGCGACGTGGATTTCGTCGCCGAGCAGATCGGCCAGCAGATCGAGGCCGAGAAATCCGTGTTGTCCGAGCCGGGAAAGGCGGACCAGGTGGTCGCGCGGCTCGCCTCCGCGCAGGGCCGGACCGCGGGTTTGGTGTCGCCGACCGCGACCTGGCAACAGGTGCTCTCCGACGGCGTCCAGGACCTCGTCGCGGACATCGACCACGATCTGCAGGGCCGGCTCCGCACGGTACTGCGCGACGTCGAGGGCATCATCGACGCCGGCGACCCGAAGGACGCCTGGACAGACATCGAGGTCTGGCTGCGTCGGCACGTGGTGGCGGCGGCCGTCGCGAACTACGACACCCTGGCCGAACGCACCGCCGATCTGGCCACCGACGTCAGCGAACGGTTCAGCCTGGACGCCGGCGGTCCGGTCCAGCTGAGCGTGAGCGCGCCGCCCACCGATGTCTCGGGCGTCAATCTCGCGTCCGTGCAGAGCCTCTCGGCGCCCGGCGGGCGGTTCGGCCCGATGCTGATGGCCACCAGGTCGGCGATGTTCGTGCCGATGGCGCTGTTCGGGGTGGCCGGCAGCCTGCTGGGCACCATCGGCATCGGCAGCGTGGTGTTGGCGCCGTTCTCCCTGGTGCTGGCCGCCGGGATCGGCCAGAAGATCATCAGGGACGAGCGGAAACGGCAGGTCGCGCACCGCCGCCAGCAGGCCAAGTTGGCCGCCCGACGGTACGTCGAGGAGGTCGGTTTCATCATGAACAAGGAGAGCCGGGACGCACTGCGCCGGACCCAGCGCTTCCTGCGTGACGATTTCCAGCTCCGCGCCGTCTCGTTGCACCGTTCGTCGACCACCGCGCTCGGCGCGGCGCGGCAGGCCATGCAGCTGTCCGCGCCGCAGCGGTCGGCCCGGGTGTCGCAGCTGCGCAGCGAGGCAGAGCAACTGCGTCAGGTCGATGCCCGGCTGGTCAGCCTGATGGCGCCCGATACCGGCGACCCGGCGCCGGCCATGCCCGTCGGCGCCGGGACAACGTCCGGAGCGGCGGGACACGTCCATGGATGATCCGCTCACCGCCGCGGTCGCCAACCTGTTGCGCTCCGCCACCGCGGCAGCGACCGGGCCGGAATCGGCGGCCCAGCTGCGGGAGCTCTCGGACCGGCTCGGCGGGCCGCTGCGGGTGGCGATCGCCGGCAAGATCAAGGCGGGGAAATCGACCCTGCTGAACGCGCTGGTCGGCGAGGAATTGGCGCCCACCGACGCCGGGGAGTGCACGAAGATCGTCACCTGGTACCGCAGGGGCGACCAGCCGCAGGTGCTCCTGTGCCCGCGGTCCGGTGCGCCGGAGGTCGCCTACTTCAGCCGGGAAACCGGTGCGCTGGACATCGATCTGGCCGGCCGGGAGCCGGCGGACGTCGACCGTATCGAGGTGTCCTGGCCGACCAGCAGGCTCAGCGAGATCACCCTGATCGACACTCCGGGCATCGCCTCGATCAGCACCGACCTGTCGGCCAGAACGCTGCGGGTGTTGACCCCGGAGGACGACCGGCCACCCGTCGTCGACGCCGTGCTCTATCTGCTGCGGCACACCCACGCCAGCGATGTGCGGTTCCTCGAGTCGTTCCATGACGACGAATTGGCGCACGGCACCCCGATGAACGCGGTCGGCGTGTTATCCCGCGCCGACGAGATCGGATCGTGCCGGCTGGACGCGCTCGACGTCGCCGAACGGGTGGGTCAGCGCTACCAGTCCGAACCGCGGCTGCGCAGGTTGTGCCCGGTGATCGTGCCGGTGGCGGGCCTCTGGGGCATGCGGCGGTGAGCCTGCGGGAACCGGAGTATCGCGCGCTGGCCGGGCTCGCCGCTGCCCCCCGTGCGGAGGTCGATCAGCTGCTGTTGACCGCCGATCGGTTCGCCACCCGGACCAGCACCGTCCCGGTGACCGAACTCGAGCGGCAGCACCTGCTCGGCCGGCTCGGATTGTTCGGCGTGCGGCTCTGTGTCGAGTTGATCCGTCAGGACGCGGTGCATTCGGCCACCGAACTGGCTGCAGAACTGGCCAGGCGCAGCGGTTTGGACCGGCTGCGAACGGTGCTGCTGCGCCAGTTCACCGAGCGGAGCAAGATCCTCAAGGCGCATTCCGCGCTCACCGCCCTGGAGTCGATCCTGCGCGCCGGCGGCTGCCACCACCCGGACGGCCTGCGCTCGTTGGCCGAGCAGATCACTTCCAGCGCACACGCTTTCGAGGAGGTGCGGCTGCTCGACCAGCTCCGCACGAACGTCCTGGACGTGCCGGAGCGGTATGTCGCCGAACTCGACCGGCTGCTGGGCGGATCCGGTCATGATCCTGCCAGCCGGCTCGACCTGGCGAGACCCGTCGCCGCCGGAGATCACCGAGGCGGCGCTCGCTGCGTTGAGCCGCTGGCAGCGGCTGGCCGAGCACCCGATGTCGTCCCGCAACGTGCAGGTGGCGGCCAGGGGGGCCAACCGGACACTGGAGGGGATCATCGCGCAGGCCGGCCGAACACCCGACCGACGAGATCGCCGTGCCCGGCGTGCCGACCGGACGGCACCGAACCGGCTAGCCTGTCTCCGCACGCACACCAGCGCGGGCCGGAGGCTCGGGCGAGCGATAGGGCGCACGTCAGGGTGTTGGTGACAGGACCGCAGTTGGTGAATATCCCGGTTATTGAAGAAGACACAGGAGTCGGTCACATGCCGCCAGCACCGTCCACCCCGACCGCGGCGCCGTGGTGGCAGGAGGCGACCGTCTACCAGATCTACCCGCGGTCGTTCGCCGATTCCAACTGCGACGGCATCGGGGATCTGAACGGCATCACCGAGCGCCTGGATTACCTGCAGTTGCTCGGCGTCGACGTGATCTGGCTGAGCCCGCACTTCGACAGCCCCAACGCCGACAACGGCTACGACATCCGGGACTACCGCAAGGTGATGGCCGAGTTCGGCACCATGGCCGACTTCGACGCGATGCTGGCCGGGATGCGGCAGCGGGGCATGCGGCTGATCATCGACCTGGTCGTCAACCACACCAGCGACGAGCACGAATGGTTCGCGGCGAGCCGGCAGTCGAAGGACAACCCGTATCGCGACTACTACATCTGGCGGGACGGCGTGGATGGCGGCCCACCCAACAACTATCCGTCCTTCTTCAGCGGTTCGGCCTGGGCGTGGGACGAGCCAACCGGCCAGTACTACCTGCACTACTTCGCGGCGAAGCAGCCCGACCTGAATTGGGACAACCCCGCGGTCCGCGCCGAGGTGTTCGAGCTGATGCGTTTCTGGCTGGACAAGGGGGTGTCGGGATTTCGGATGGACGTGATCCCGTTCATCGCCAAGCAGCCCGGGCTGCCCGACCTGGATGCCGAACAACTCCGGCATCCGGAGTTCGTGTACGCGAACGGGCCGCGGCTGCACGAGTTCCTGCAGACGATGTACCGCGAGGTGCTGGACGGCCGGGACGCGATGACGGTCGGCGAGGCGTTCGGCGTGGAGTTCGAGAAGGCGCCGCTGTTCACCGATGCCCGCCGGCATGAGCTGTCCACGATCTTCCATTTCGATATCGTCCGGATCGACCACGACAATTGGCGCAAGATCGAGCGCACCCTGCCCTCGTTGAAGGCCACCTATTCGAAGATCGATCGCGTCGCCGGCCAGCACGGCTGGAACACCAGCTTTCTGTGCAACCACGACAATCCGCGCACCGTCTCGCATTTCGGCGACGATAGCGCGCAGTGGCGGGAACGGTCGGCCAAGGCGCTTGGCACGTTGACGCTCACCCAACGCGCGACGCCATTCCTCTATCAGGGCGACGAACTCGGTATGACGAACTACCCCTTCGCATCGATCGACGATTTCGACGACGTCGAGGTCAAGGGCCTGTGGCGCTCACTCGTGGAGACCGGACAGGTGCCCGCCGAGGAACTGCTCAGCAATCTGCGGCAGACCAGCAGGGACAACGCGCGGACCCCCATGCAGTGGACAGCGGGGGCCAACGCGGGCTTCAGCACCGGCCGCCCCTGGCTGGCGGTGAACCCGAACTACCCGGACATCAACGCGGCGGCCCAGGTCGACGACCCGGATTCGGTCTTTCACCACCACCGCCGGCTGATCGAGCTGCGCCGCCAACATCCGGCACTGATCCACGGCGCGTACACCGACATCGATCCCGCGCACGAGCAGGTGTTCGGCTACACCCGCACGCTCGACGAGTGTCACCCTGCTGGTGCTGATCAACATGAGCCGGGATCTGCTGGAGTACGAACTTCCCGGCGGGCTGGCGATCGCCGAGACACTGCTGACCAACGTGCCCGTCGCCGCGGCCGCGGCCGGTTCGACCACCGTCACCCTGTCCGGGTGGCAGGCGACGATCTACACGGTTGACCTGGGATGACGATCGAGCCGCCGCGGAACCCGAGGAGAACCCGTTGACAGAGCCGCCGGGCGCTGCCGAGCCGCCGAAGGACCAGGTGGCCGCCACGGACGGCGCCCCCAAGCCCCGGCGCCAGCGTGCCGTCACCATCGCGGCGATCGGTGGGGCGGTCGTGGTTGGTGCGCTGTTGTTCAGCGCCGGGGGCGGCTCCTCACCCGCGCCGACCGACCCGGCGACGACCGCGTCCGCACCGGCGACGGCCGTCACCACCGGCCCGCCCGGTCCGACGGCGCCGACGGTGTCGGTGGCCGAGAGCACCGCCGTCGGCCCTGACGCGTTGGCCATCGGATCGTCCGGGACGTTCTCGACCGAGGAGGCGTCGGGGGTGGTCACCGTCAGCAACGCCGAATGGCGGGAGACGGCCGACAGCGCTTCAGGGGTTTCTCCCGTCATCGAGGTGAAAATCCAGGTGACCGCGGGGCAATGGGTCGCTGACCCGTTCAACTTCGGGCTGCAGGGTGCGAAAGGCGAGGTGTATCCGGTTCTTGCGGGGGCCGTGGAGGATCAATTGGCCGCTGGCCAAGTCCTGGATGCGGGCGGGACAGCGTCGGGATTCGTCGCGTTTGACGCACCCCGGCAGCCGTTCACGCTGGTGTTCACCGGCCCCGACAAAAAGGCGTTGCTGACCTGGCGAATGCCGGAATAGCCGCGGCCTCGGAACGTTTGGCCGCAGACCGAGACGGAACGGCTGGGCCCGCGACCGGGTACGAGGCTGCCGAGCCGATGCGCGATCCTGGTCCGATGACCGAGCCGACCATCGCCATCCGACCGCCACGAGACGCCGACCGCGATCAATGGGCGGCGCTGTTCCGGGCCTATCGTGAGTTCTATCAATTGGCCCCGGATGAGGCCGTCATCGAACGGGTCTGGTCGTGGATCGGCGATCCGGCGCAGGAAACGAACGCGCTGGTGGCGGCCACCGGCAACGGCGCCCTGATCGGTCTCGCGCACTTTCGCCGGTTCGCCCGGCCGTCGACCGGCAGCACGGGAATCTATCTCGACGACCTGTTCACCGACACCGAGCATCGCGGCAGCGGGGTGGGACGAGCGCTGATCACGGCGGTCACCGAGATCGGCGCCCGCGAGGGATGCAGCATCGTCCGGTGGATCACCGCGAGTGACAACCGGACCGCCCAGCGGCTCTACGAATCGTTGGCGATCAGGACGTCGTGGCTCACCTACGACCGGCTGTGCCGGCCGATGTCCTGATCCTCGCGCCGACCGGGGCGCGCTCAGATCAGGCCCTCGCGCACCGCATAGGCGACGGCATGCGACCTGTTGCGCAGCTGCAGCCGGGTGGTGACGTCATGCAGGATGTTCTTCACGGTGCGCTGGCTGTAGGAGAGCCGGCCGGCGATTTCCGCCGTATCGTGGCCGCTGGCAACGAGTTTCAACACCTCGGCCTCCCGATCGGACAGCCCGGAGAAGGCCAATCCACGCGGCGCGAGCACCTGCCGCTGCAGCCGGCCCACCTGACCCAGCAGCCGCCCCAACAGATCCGGCGGCACCTCGCCCTCCCCGGCCGCCACCCGGAGCAGCGCCCGCGCCAGCGACTCCGGGGTGGTGTCGCCACGGCGGAGCAGGCCACCGACCCCGACCTCCGCAGCGGCGACCAGGGTGGAATCGTCGATCACCCGGGCAACCAGCACGGTGCGCGGCACCGAGCCGCGCTGCAGGGCCCGCAGCACCCGCAGCACCTCGTCGGTCAGCACGTCGGCCACCACGACGGCGACGACGGCCTCCCCCAGATGCTCGGCGTCGACGACCCGGATCTCCGGGCGTTGTCGCAACTGACTGATGACCCCCGCCTGCGAAATCGGATCGCTCGCGTAGACGTACGTGGCCACGGGTGTTTGCATCAAAATCCTCCGCTGATCGGACCGTCGGGCCGGGAACCCCCACCTGCCTCAACGGGCATCATGAACGGGCAGGCTCAACGTGCGATCAACAGCCTTCGCGGCGCCGGGAGGCGCCGCTCAACAAGGGTCGACGGCCGCTCAACACCCGATCAACACGGGGCGATCTCGACCCGAGTGTCGAGTACGCAGAACGTCAGGCGGTGCCGAAGGAACCGACGATCTTCTCCGAACCCATCAGATCGAAGTCGTCGGGCACTTCGATATCGGTCATGAACCCGATCCGCGGGGCCGGCGACTGGTCACGAATCGGCACGACGCGTGCGACCGGGCGACCATCGCGAGCGATGACGAACTCCTCGTCGACGAGTCTCGATAGGTCGATTTGCGCTTCCTCGATGCTCACCATTCGCACCATGGGTGCCTCCTCCGGCTCTCGGACCAGCGTACGAGAATTGCGGAATTCCTTGGGCGCGGGGCGGCGGAAACTGAGCCCCCGACGAGCTCAGTCCCCGCCCCGTTCTCTCCGGCGGAGCGAATCGCTCAGCTGGTGAGAAGCTCCTGGCAGGCGGGTACCTGCGTCATCAGGTCCTGCAGTTCGGCGCCGCGGAATTCGGCCAGCCCGAGGTCGCTGTCACCGAGTTGCTCGGTCTCGAACTGAATCTGGTCGACGATCGCGGCGATGGAGTCGGCGTCGGGAGCGTCGTCGATGGCGATCGCGCCGCCGCCGCTGATGTCGGCCAGCTGGATCAGGTAACTGAGGTAACCGTCATGCAGGTCCTGGCCGCCTTCGATGGTCGGTGCGTCCAGCACGGACATCCGCTGCGTCATGCCCATCAGCGTGTCGGCCAGCGACGCGTAGTAGTCGCGGTAGGCCGCACGAAACTCCTCGAGCGAGGCGGTCTCGTCGACGGTCGGGATGGCGAACAGCACGCCGAGCAGCGTGCCGGCGTCCGTGCAGCTGTTCTGCAGCCAGATCGCGGTCGTCGCGTCCAGGCCGGCCGGTTGCACCACCAGGGTCACTGTCTGCGTATCGGGAACGGAGGAATCCTCGATCGTGGCCGAACTCGCGCTGGACGCCGGCGATGACGAGGACGACGACGAGGACGAGGACGAGGACGGCGACGAGGAAGTGGACGGCGATGCGGTGGTGCGGGGCGATGCGCTCGCCGACGTCGCGGAGGCGGCCGCGCCGCCGGCGGACGGGGTGCCCGCGGTCGGCGCGGCACAGGCGACGGTGAAAACGGCGGTGGACAGGAGCGCGGCGGCGGCAATGCCGTGGCGGAAGTTCACGTCAAACACCTTCGAAAACGGGCCCGCCGGGCGGGCGATGTGTGGGGGGAATGCGGGCTCTGACCCGGCCCGCGCGTCCGTCGTGCTGACCGGACGGCGAACAAGAGCAGCAAGCAACCGGCTTCGGACGTTCAGGAAGGAATGAGATGCAGGTCACTCCGACAGCAGTCGCGTGACCATGGTCGCGTTCCCATCGGAAGAATTTTCGGTCGGCGTGGTCCCGATCAGAAGATTATCCGCGGCCGTTTTCGCTCCGGGGGGCCCACTTCGATGCCTGATCGGCAGCTTCGGCGAGCGGTCGAGGGGGCGTCACTGCTCCGGCGGTGGGTCGTTGGGTGCCCCGCCGACCAGGTCACGCAACCGATCCCACCGGGCCACATAGTGGGTCCCGAACCGCCGCTCCGAGCGGACGCGCCGGCGAGAGTCGGCCCCATAGAAATGACGGCTCCAGAACGACCCGGGCTTCGCCAGCCGAAAGGCTCCGATCAACGCAATCGGCTGATAGACGATGCCCAGCGCGGCGGTGACGAGTTTGCCGCGCAGCACGCAGATCACGGCGGGCACCACGGTCAGTAGCAGCAGGAAGACCGGGAGCCACCACATGCTGCCCGCCTCGCCGGCGGCCTCGAACACGGTGAACAGGTCCAGGACGGCGCGCACCGACGCCGTGACGACCAGCGCCCAGGCAACCGCATCGATGGACTTTCGCCCCTGCCGGCTCCAGTAGACGTCATCCAGGTGCAGCCACAGGGCGAATTCGTCGAAGGCCAGGCCGACACCGATCCCGAAGAGCAGGGCCAACAGGTTCAGCAGGGTGTCCGTCGCTCCGGTGGCGATGATCAGCAGGCCGGTCAGGAACATCGTGACGATGCCGAAGACCTGGTGGTGGATGTGGACGCCGCCGATCGTGATGTCCTTGATCGGGCCGGACGCTGCGGCACCCCTGCTGGATCGGCTGCGGATGAACCGGGTGATGCCGCGGGTGACCAGGAATGCGCCGAGGATGCCGCAGAACGTCCAGAGCGCCGGGCCGATGATGATGAACTCGCCCAGCAGAATCCCTCGCAGGATGTCCCAGAGGTAGAGCCAGTCGATTCCGGAGTCCGGGTCCACCGTCAATCACCACCGTGCGTCGGCCAGCATGATCGATTCGACGGTAGCTCAGGTGGCGACGCCGACGGTTTCCCGTTGCGCGGTCGGCGCGGGCGAGGCGTCGCCCGGGTCCGCCGAGGTGCCTGCCACGGCGGCGTCCCCAGGTCGGGGCCGCTCCCGGATCCGCTGGCTGATCACCTGGGTGATCCCGTCGCCGCGCATCGAGACGCCGTACAGCGCGTCCGCGGCCTCCATGGTGAATTTCTGGTGGGTGATGACGATCAGCTGCGAGGAGTCCCGCAGTTCGGCCATCAGCCCGACGAGCCGGGTCAGGTTGACCTCGTCCAGCGCGGCCTCGACCTCGTCCATGATGTAGAACGGGCTGGGCCGGGCCCGGAAGATGGCCACCAGCAACGCCACCGCCGTCAGCGACCGCTCGCCACCGGACAGCAGGGACAGCCGTTTGACCTTCTTTCCCGGCGGCCGGGCGTTGACCTCGATGCCGGTGGCCAGCATGTCCGACGGGTCGGTGAGCACCAGCTCCCCTTCGCCGCCCGGGAACAGGGTGGAGAAGACGGCGCCGAACTCCCGCGCCACGTCGTAGTACGCGGACTCGAACAGCTCCAGGATCTTCTCGTCCACCTCCTTGATCACCGACAGCAGGTCCTTGCGGGTCGCCTTGAGGTCCTCGAGCTGGGTGGCCAGGAACTTGTGCCGCTCCTCGATGGCCGCGAACTCCTCCAGCGCCAACGGGTTCACCTTGCCCAGCGCCGTCAGGTCACGTTCGGCGCGCTTGAGCCGGCGCTCCTGGGACGGCCGGTCGTACCGCATCGCCGGCGGCTGGGTGACCTCGTCGCCGCGGTCCTTGGCTGCCTGGTACTCGGCCATCTCCTGCGGGGTCGGCGGCACCGGCACGTCCGGGCCGTAGCCGGCGATCAGCTCGTCGGCGGGCACCGCGAACTCCTCGAGGGATCGCGCCGCCAGCTGCTCGGCCTGCGACGTCTGCTGGGCGCGGAGCACCTCGCCGGAGTGCACCGCGTCGGTCAGCCGGTCCCACTGCACCTGCAGCTCGGACGCGCGGGCCCGGGCGGCGGTCAGGGCCGCGTCGGCGCCGGCCCGTCGTTCCGTTGCCCGGTCACGTTCGGCGGCCGCGTCGGCCAACGATCGCTCCAGCCGCTCGGCGACCCGGCGGCCGACCTCGACGACCCTGATCGCGACGGCCGAACTGGCGGTGCGCCTGGCCTCGGCGGCGGCCACCCGCAGCCGGTGCTGCCGCTCCTGGCGGGCCGGCGCGGCGCAGCGACTCGGCGTTGCCTTCCGTTGCTCGCGCGCGTTCCTCGGCGGTGCGCTGGACCAGCCGCGCCTCCACCTCCCGCTGCCGGGCGAAGGACGTCCGCTCGGCGAGTGCGTCCCGCTCCTCGGGGTCGACCTCGTCCGGCGCCTCCTCGGCCTCCGCCGCGTACAACCGGTTCTCCAGGTCGGAGAGCGCCGTGCGGTGCTGTTCCAGCGCCACTTCGGCGGCCTGCTGCTGCCGGGCCAGCCGGTCGGCCTCCGCCGCGGCCGAGCGGGCCGACGAACCGAACCGGGCGAGTTCCTCGGCGACGGCGGACATCCGGGCGTCCGAGTGATGCAGCGCGGCCAGCGTGCTGGCCTCCGCTTCGGCTCGCCCGGCGGCTTCCGCGGTGGCACCGGCGAGCGCGGCGCTCAGCTCGTCGATCCGCTGCCGGGTCGCGGTCAACTCCGCGGCGGCGCGGTCCCTGGTGGCCTGGATCACCAGCATCGACTGCCCGCCGGCGCTGCCGCCGACGGCCCAGTCCGGCCCGATCAGGTCACCGTCGGCGGTGACCGCCCGGACGTCCGGAATCTGCTCGAGCACCTCGACGGCAGTGGCCATGTCGGTCGACGACGACGACCCGATCCAATGCCCGCGACAGCGCCGGCAGCAACGCGTCGGGTGCGGCGAGCAGGTCGACGGCCCAGCGGGTGCCGTCCGGCAGTTCCGGCCAGCCGCGCCGGTCCGGGCGGATCCGTGGCCCTTGGATGAGCACCCCGGCGCGGCCACTGTCATTGGCCCGCAACAACTCCAGCGCCTGCACCGCGGCCGGCACCGAGCTGACCGCGACGGCTTCGGCGATGGCGCCGAGGGCGGCGGCGATCGCCGTCTCGAAGCCTGGGGTGATGTCAAGGGCGTCCGCGACGCCGCCGAGCAGGCCCGGCAGCTGATCCGCGGCCGCGAGCAGCGCCTGGGTGCCGTCCTGCCGATCGAGACCGAGGGACAGCGCCTCCACCCTGGCCTGGAGCGTGGACGCCTCGGACTTCGCCGTGCGGAGCGCGTCGGTCAGCTCGGCGGTCCTGGCCCTGGCCGCGGCGGCCGCGGCCGCCGCCTCCTCGTGCGCCTCGTCCAGACCGACCTCGGAGGAGTCGAGGTCACCGACCGAGTCCTGCGCCGTCGTGAAGGCCTGCTGTGCGGCCGCGGCCCGCTCGCGCGCCTCGGCGACCGCGCCGGCGAGCCTGGTGACCTCGTCGTTGCCGGCCGACAACCGCGACCGCGCGGCGTGCACCTGGCCGGCCAGCCGGGCCAGCCCCTCCCGGCGATCGGCGATCAGCCGGTTCGCGGCGACCAGTTCCGCCTCGGCCGCGCGGAGCGCGCGCTCGCATTCGATGCGTTCGTCGGTGGCGGCGGTCAGCTGGTCGGCGGCGGCCTCGACCGTCTCCTGGAGGGCTTCCTGCTCGGCCTCGGCGCGGGCGGCGGCGGCCTCGAGCTCGTCGGGGTCCCGTCCGGTCGCGGCGTCCCTGGCGGGCGCGGCCAGGTTCCGGGCGCGCTCGCCGGCCAGGGCGATGGTGCCGCGCATGCGTTCGGCCAGCGCGGACAGCGCGAACCAGGTGTCCTGAGCCTGCTGCAGCGCCGGGGTCGCCTCGCGCAGGATCGCCTCGGCGTTCTTCTGCTCGGTCGGATGCGGTAGCGAGGGCGGCCTGAACGCGGGTGCGGTGATCGATGGCGGCCTGCTCGTCCACCGCCTCCTGCGCGATCTTGGCGTTGATGGTGGCGAGATCGTCGGCCAGCAGGCGCATTTTGGCGTCGCGCAGGTCGGCCTGCACCCCCGCGGCTCGGCGAGCGATCGCGGCCTGCCGGCCCAGCGGACCGAGCTGGCGGCGGATCTCCCCGGTCAGGTCGGTGAGCCGGTTCAGGTTCGCCTGCATGGCGTCGAGCTTGCGGACCGTCTTCTCCCGCCGCTTGCGGTGTTTGAGCACACCGGCGGCCTCCTCGACGAACGCACGCCGGTCCTCCGGCCGGGCGGACAGCACCGCGTCCAGCTGTCCCTGCCCGACGATGACGTGCATCTCCCGGCCGATACCGGAGTCCGAGAGCAGTTCCTGGATGTCCAGCAGGCGGCAGGAGGCGCCGTTGATCTCGTACTCGCCGACGCCGTCCCGGAACATCCGGCGGGTGATGGAGACCTCGGCGTAGTCGATGGGCAGCGCGCCGTCGGCGTTGTCGATGGTCAGGGTGACCTCGGCGCGGCCCAGCGGCGGCCGGTCGGCGGTGCCGGCGAAGATGACGTCCTCCATCTTCCCGCCGCGCAGCGCCTTCGCGCCCTGCTCACCCAGCACCCAGGCGATGGCGTCCACCACGTTGGACTTGCCGGAGCCGTTGGGCCCGACGACCGCGGTGATGCCCGGCTCGAAGCGCAAGGTGGTGGCCGACGCGAAGGACTTGAAGCCCTTCATGGTGAGGGACTTGAGATGCACGGTGGCTCGGTCCCTCCCATTCCCGGTCTCGCGTTCGGTAGGCCGCCGGCGTCGACAGCTCCGGTGGCAACGTCAGGGTGACGTTACCGGGCGGGTACGACAGAGCCCGGGAACCTCGGAAGCTGAGTCGCGATGTTGCTCAGGGGTGTTGGTGTGACGCCCGTCACCGGCCGGTGTGCTCATCCTTGGTCTCGACCGGGTCGGCCCGGTCAGGGCTGAAGTGATCGGCGGCGTCCTGAATCCGTTCGATGTACCGGTTCCATTCGGCGTCACCCCCGAACTCGTCGTGGTCGGCTCCGGCACTGCCGTCGATCAGCTCGCGGACGATGTCGGCGTGCCCGGCGTGCTGCGCGGTCTCGGCCAGCATGCGGATCAGGATGACGCCCAGCGTGGTCGCGCGTCCCTCCGGTGGCCAGTGCGCCACCGACCCTGGCGTGTCCAGGTCGAGTTCGTCGATCGTCCGGTCGCCGTGTGCGCAGGCGCGCCGGTAGAGCCCGATGACGTGCTCGCTGGACTCGTCGGCGGTGGCCCACATGTCGGCGCCGTCCCAGATCGAACCGTCCGCGACCCAGGTCAACGTCTCCGGCGGCGGCCGGTCGAAGGACTCGCCGAGGTAGCCGTACTCCATGGTGGCCAGGTGCTTGACCAGGCCGAGCAGGTTGGTGCCGGTCGGCGTCATCGGCCGGCGCAGGTCGTATTCGCTCAGGCCGTCCAGCTTGGAGAGCACCGCCGCCCGGCTGATGTGGAGTTTGCGGTGCAGCTCGTGCTTGACGCTTGTTGTTGGCGTTGCCGTTGTCTCGTTCATCGGCGCCATGGTGGCACCCTGCTTGTGGCGCCGCACCGTGGATTGTGGATAACCGACTCTGCGTTGCGACCTCTCCTGTCAGCATTCGCCGATGAACGTCTGGCAGCTCGTCCTCGGATGCGTCGCGGCGGTGGCATCCATCACCGCCGCGATCCTGTCCTGGCGGCTGGCCGGGCGCGATCGATCAGCGCGAGAATCAGGCCTCGCGAGGAGTGGTCGCGGAGGTTTCAGTGGGCGATCGAGTTGCCTCTCCGATGACGAGTACCGAGCCATATCGGCATGTCTACTCGGAGGCAGCCAGCCCGCTCGCGAGCGAGGCCGAACTCTGGGCGGCCAGGAGTGCCGTGGATGTTGGCTGTCGAGACGTCGACCGCGAACTGACCCGCCCTACACTGAATGGCATCGAGGAGGAGAGGACGATGACTGACACGCCGCGACCGAGGATCTCTCAGGTGAACGCTGCACGGGCGATCGCCATCTTCGACCAGCGGCTCGGTGACCAGACCCCCGATTGGATTATGAAGCTTGCCTCGACCAGGCTGCCGTCCGACCCGGCCGATCAGGAAACCTGGACTCCGCTTGTCAGCCGCTGACCGCCGGTCGTTTAGCGGCAAGTCCCTATCTGAGCGGGAGTCGGCGCCCTCGCACCTGTTCATGCCTTGGTGTCAGGCATTCACCGGCCGTCAGATATCGATGAGGTCATCCGGGATCACCGTTACGGCAAAGGGTTCGGTCACCGAGACCGGAGCCGGCCCTGCCCCCTCCGCCACCAGCACGTACGCCCCGTCAACAAGGTCGTAGACCTGAATCGACGGCACCCGGGGATCGACAATCCAGTACTGCGCAATCCCGCCTTCCGCGTACCGGGAGAACTTGATCATGCGGTCGATCCGCGCGGTGCCCGGTGACAGCACCTCGACCACCAGGGTCGGCGGTTGGGTGATGTTCTGCTCGCCGATCCGGTCCCGGCGGACCACCAGCAGATCCGGTTCGAGTGATGTCCGCCCGTCCGGCTGCCAGTCCAGTGGCGCGACGAACACCCGGTGATCGGGCGGGCAGGCGCTCCGCAGCAACACCGCCAATTCCACGATCGCACCCTGGTGACGGGGCGTCGGCGACGGCGTCACGAGCAGGGTTCCATCGAGAAGCTCGTACCGTAAGCCGTTGTCGGGCAGGGTTTCCAGGTCGTCGACGGTCCACTCACCGGCGACGTGGTCGGGCCATCGCCCGGTGTCCACTGGCGCTGCCATGACCACCATGATCCCCCTCCTCGACCGTCACACGACGCAGGATGCACCATTCGACAGATGCGAATCCGAGTTGTCCACAGCCCATTCACCCCGAGCGATCGGCCAGTCGCAGCCGCAACCCGCTGGCCCTGGCCGCCGGCCGGGAGATCGCGGCGCGCAGCTCCGCCTCGGTGCCCACCAGCCGGACGAACGTCTGTGCCCTGGTCAGCGCCGTGTACAACAACTCTCGCGTGGACAACGGCGAATCCGCCTCCGGCAGCACGAATGTCACCCGGTCGAATTGGCTGCCCTGGCTGCGGTGCACCGTCATCGCGTGCACGGTCTGCACGTCGGCCAGCCGGCGCGGGGCGAAGCTCGACCGGCTCGCCCTCCCGGGTGAACACCACCCGCAGGTCGCCTGCCGGTTCCCGCACGACCACCCCGGTGTCCCCGTTGAACAGCCCGATCGCGTAGTCGTTGGCCATCACCAGCACCGGCCGGCCCGCGTACCACTCGCCCTCCCGCGCGTCGTCATGCTCGTGCGGCGAGCCAGTTCTCGATCTGCCTGGTCCACTCCTGCACGCCGCGGGGTCCGGTGCGGTGCGCGCACAGCAGCCGGTGGTTCTCCAACCTGGCCAGCGCTGCTTTGCTGCGTCGCCGGCCAGGGCCGCGGCCCGGACCGCGGAGGCGCCGGCGACCACGTCGGTGCGCGCGCCGGGATCGCCGGGGCCGACCAGCGCGACCGATTGCCGTCCCTTGCCCAGCACCGCGAGCGCGGCGTCGGCGTCGCCGTCGCGGACCGCCGCGGCCAGTTCGGCGATGTCGCCGCCGAACCGCCAGGTCTTGCGGAGCAGCACGACTCCGCCGCGGCCGCCGCCGATCTGGCCGGGCTCGCCGGTCGGCCCGGTGGATCCGGCCACTGCTGGCCCTGTCGAGCATCGCTGATCCGGGCGCTCCGGCCGCTGCTGGTGCTCGCGCGGTCAGCCCGGCGACCAGGTCGGCCAGCACGGCACCGGCCTCGACCGACGCCAGCTGATCGGGGTCACCGACCAGGATCAGCCTGGTGTCCGGGCTCAGCGGCCTCCAGCAGCCTGGCCATCATGGTCAGCGACACCATCGACGTCTCGTCGACGACCACCACGTCGAACGGCAGCCGGTTGTCCCGGTTGTGCCGGAACCGGGTGCCGCCGCCCGGCACCCAGCCCAGCAACCGGTGCAGGGTGGACGCCGTGAGCGAGGGCAGCTGGTGCCGGTCCCGGTCGGTGAACGAGCGTGCCTCGGTCTGCACGGCGGCCTGCAGCCGGGCGGCGGCCTTGCCGGTCGGCGCGGCCAGCGCCACCCGCAGCGGCGGGACCGGTTGGTCGAGCAGCAACGCCAGCACCCTGGCCACCGTGGTGGTCTTCCCGGTCCCTGGCCCGCCGCCGAGCACGGTCGTCCACTCGGTGGCGGCGACCTGCGCCGCGAGCCGCTGCTGCTCGGCGTCGGCACCCGGGAAACAGCCGCTGCAGTCCGGCGGTCAGCACGGCACGGTCCACCTGCGGCGGCGGCTGGGCGTCGCGCGCGAGCAGATCCCGCCGCGCCTGCTCCTCCTGCCGGCGGTAACGGTCCAGATACAGCAGCCCGTATTCCCAGCGCAACGGCTTGCCGGCGCCGACCAGCGGGCTGGCCAGCACCGCCGCCTGCCAGGCGCCGGGATCGGGCCACGGCAGAGCGGGGTCGACCTGCGCCAACTGATGTCCGCACCTGGGCCAGATCGATGCAGACCGAGCCGCTGCGCACCCCGCGAACGGCGAAGGCGATCGCCAGCCGGACCAACTCGTTCGGCTCGTCACCCAGCTTCGGCCAGCCGCGCCGCGACGTGCACGTCCGCCGCGGAGAGCACGCCGGCCTGGTTGAAGTCGCGCAAGGAGCCCGTCGCGCCGAGCGCCAGCCGCACGTCGAACGGGTCGTCCGGGACGACGATCTCCGAGGCATCGACATCGGCGGGCGGCCCGGCGTCGGCGAGCGCCCCGGTCACGGCGCACCCCCGGCGGTCGGAGCTCGCCGTCCAGCAGGTCGGACAGCGCGGTGATCAGTCCCGCCGGCGGCCGCCAGCCGAACACGCCACACGGCCGGCCGTCCACCAGCGGGGTCGCCGGGCCGGACATGCCCCGGACGAACAGGTACAGCACCCCGCCGATGTGTGTCGGCCGGGTCGTATCCGGGCTGCCGCCAGCGCAGAAACCGGTGCAGCGCAACGCAATACAACATCGCCTGCAGCGGGTAGTCGGATCCGGCCATCACCTCGTCCAACGCTGCCGGGCGGTAGTGCCAGGCGGACAGCGCGGCCGCGTCGACGTCGCCGAGCCAGTTGGTCTTGTAGTCGGCCACCAGGTACCGCGGGCCGGGCAACCGGATCACCAGCGTCCAGGCTGCCGGTGAGGTACCCGCGCAGCGGTTGCCACTCGTACGCCGGCGAGGCCAGCCGATCGGCGTACCCGGCAAGCGGATCGTCCGCGGCCAGGTGACGGCGCAGCACGGGCGCGAGCGCGCCCAGCGTGATGCCCGCCTCGACTCCGTCGCCGCCGGCCAGCGGGACCTCGAAGTCCAATCTCCGCCAACCGATCGCGCAGGCCGATGTCGCCGAGCGTGGCCCCGGGGGCGAGCGGGCCGAGCGGCGAGGACAGCACCGGCAGCAGCCCGGCGGCGAGCTGCTCTGCGGTGAAGTCCGCGCCGTGCCGGGCGATCTGCTCGGCGGATCGCGTCCGCAGCTCCGCCGGCAGATCCGCGGCCTGTGGGTCGGTGGTCTCCAGCACGGCATGCACCAGGGTGCCGAACGAGGCGCCGGCCGGCAGGTCCGCCATCGGCGACGGAACGGCGAGCAGCGGGTCGCCGGCGACGGCGGCGGTTCGGATCAGCGGGATGGCCTCGTCCTGCCGCTCGGTGGCCTCGGGTTCGCTGCCGACCCCGGGTCGCCGGCGACGATCGGTTGACCCACCGCGAGCACATCCTGACCGACGCCACCCCCAGAACCGGCGCCGCCCGGACCGGCGCCGCGCGCAACACCGGGCCCGCCTGCCCCGTTACCCCGACGGCAGCAGCCGCGGACAGCGACGAGTACGACACCCGCCGCCACCCGTCGTCCACCCGTCGGTCGAGTTCACCGACGGCGAACTCGGTTTCCGACACCGGCGGCGGAGTCGCCAGTCGGGCACTTGCCGATCGCCGCCGTCTCCAGCACCAGGCCACCGCGGCGCTCGATGTCCCGCAATTCGCGGGCGGCGACGTCGTCGGCGACCAGCGGCACCTCGTCGGGCACGCTGCCGGTCGCATCCCGGCGGCCGAACAGCACCCGGTGCAGTCCCGAGCGAGGTGGTGTTCTTGGTCGGCGCCCACCAGGTGACGACCTGGGACTGGGCGCGGGTCAATCCGACGTACAGGTGCCGCAGCGCCTCACCGGCGTCCTCGGCCAGTGCCTGGCGCTGCCGCTCCGGGCGGCCGAGGGTGCCCGGCCCGCCGATGTCCAGCACCCGCTCGCCGCGCTCGTGCAGCAGCAGCGTGTCGGGGGTGCGGATGAACCGGTCGAAGGCGAACGGCAGGTACACCACCGGGTACTGCAGACCCTTGCTGGCGTGCAGGGTGACGACCTGCGTTGCCGCGGCGTCGGTGTCCAGCCGGCGGATCCGGTCGGTGGTGATCTCCGCGCCCTGCGTCCGCCCGCCGGCGGCGGAGCCACTCGGTCAGCGCGGCCAGACCCAGCCCTTCGCTCAGCGCCGCGGCATGCAGGGACTGCCCGACGTGCCGCAGATCGGTGAGCTGCCGCTCCCCGTCCACCCGGCCGAGCAGCCGGGCCGGCAGGTTCTGCTCGGTGGTCGCCACCTCGAGCAACGCGGCCACGCCGCGGGCGGCCAGCACGGCGGCCCACCGGCTGAACAGCGAGCTGAGTTCGTCGGTGAGTCGCGTCCCCGCCGGCGGCCAATTCGGCGGCGGTCCGGCCGACGAACGGGGTCAGCGCGGCGGCCCGGACCCGACCCGATCGGTTCGACTGTTCCAGCGCCTCCAGCAGCACCAGCCAGTCGTCACCGGCCTTGGTGTGGAAGACGCTGACATTCCCCGACACCACGGCCGGAATGCCGGCGTCGCCGAGGCTGTCCCGCACCAGGTTGGCCTGCTGATGGGTGCCGACGATGACCGCGACGTCGCCGGCCGCCACCGGTTCTCCGTCGAAGGTGGCACCGGAGCCGAGTAGCTCGGCGATGTCCGCGGTGAGGTCGCGGGCGATGAATTTCCGGGCCCGGTCGACGGGGATCTTCGCGCTGCGCCCGACCGCGAGGTCGTCCCGGCGGACCACCCGCAACCGCACCGGCGAACTGGACGGGGCACCGACCAGTCGGGAGGCCGCGGTCTGCGCGGTGACCGGCCGTACCGGAATGTCCGGGTTGCCGAGCGCCAGCGGGCCGAACAGCGCCTGCAGGGCATCCACCAGCGGTGCGTCGCTGCGCCAGTTCCTGGTGAGCGTTGCGTGCGTGCCGGCCGTCCGCGCGGCGCTCAGGTAGGTGTCGATGTCGCCGCCGCGGAACGCGTAGATCGACTGCTTGGGATCGCCGACCAGCACGATGGTGGCGTGCCCGTCGAAGGCCCGGTCCAGGATCTGCCACTGCACCGGGTCGGTGTCCTGGAACTCGTCGACCAGCACGATCCGCCAGCGGGCGCGCATCCTGGCCCGGGCCGGTGCGTCCTCGGGTTCCAGGGCGGTGGCCAGCCGGCTCAACAGGTCGTCGTACCCGAGCACGCGCTGTCGCCGCTTGCGCTTGTCGACCTCGGCCCGCACCCTCGTGGCGAAGGCGAGCCGCCAGGCCGCGGCGCTGACCCGGTCCTCTCCGGTGGGTGCCAGCGTGGCCTGCGGGTCGTCGATCACCTTGCGCGCCAACGACAATGCGGTTGTCCCGGTCGAAGATGGGCTCGGTCGTCCTGGGTGCGAAGGCGCCGACGTACAGATCGTCGACGACCTCGACCACCAGGTCGTCCAGGCTCTCCACCAGCTCGACGTCGGTGTCGCCGTCGCCGGCGATGCCGAGCCCGGTCAGCACGTACTGGCAGAACTGGTGGGTGGTGACGATGGTGGCGGCGTCGAACCCGGCGAGCGCGGCGCGCAGCCGGTCGCGCCGCTGCGCGACCTCCTCGTCGGCGGCAGTCGGCCAGCAGCGCGATGCACGCCGATCGCCGCCGGCCCTGGCGGTCGCCGGATCGGCCAGCGCCCGTTCGGCCTGCACCAGATGCCCGCGCACCCGTTCCCGCAGCTCCTGGCTGGCCGCCCGACCGAAGGTCACCACCAGCAGCTCGTCCAGCTCGGCCGACGCCCTCGGCGACGTACCGGGTGACCAGCGCGCCGATGGCGTGCGTCTTGCCGGTGCCGGCGCTGGCCTCCAGCACGGTGGTGCCGGTGGGCAGCGGGCCGCAGACGTCGAAGGCGTTCACAGCACGGCACCGCTGTTCGTGTTCGAGCAGCGGGGACCACAACCGGACCGCCAGTTCGCCGAACCGGTGCGGCTCGCCGCCCCAGTTCTCGTCCGGCGGAGTCGGCGCGAGCAGCGTCTCGAACGGCGCCAGGCGTCCCCACACCTGCGAGTGGGCGGCGTCGTCGTCCTCGCCGGGGAAGCTGCCGGTGGCCCATTTCATCCTGGCCCGGTACTCGGCATCGTCGACCTCGGCGCCCCGCACCCGGTGGGCGGCGTATTCCGCCGCACTCTTCACCGGCATCGGCAGGGGCTCGCGCAGCCCCTTGTCGTACAGCTCGACCAGCTGCCCGAGGACCGCCGACGCGGTCGCCGGCTTGATCGGCGGTCAGCGTCGCGCATTGCGGCCGGCCTCGCTCGCCCCGGCCGACAGTTGCTGCGGCCCAGGCTTTCTCGGGATGGCCGGCGGTGAGGGCCAGCAGCGCTGATCCAGGCCCGCAGCCGCGCCGCCGGCGCCGAGCTTGCTGTAGGAAACCGCGACCAGGTGGTCGTCGTGCAACCCGCCGACGGTGCCGCGCAACTGCCGGCCGTCGGGCAGCTCCGACGACGACGTCGACCGTGCGTCGGGGCGCGGCCCGCAGCGGCGCGGTCTTGTCGACCAGCGGTCGGATCTCCTCGAAGACTTCCTCCAGGGTGCGCTGCGCCGAGCTGGACCGGCGGCAACACCCCGCGCCGCAGTTCCGCCTGCCGGCAGTCGTTCTCGGGCACGCCGGCCAATCGGGCCCGCAGCAGCCGGTCGCCGACGCCCCACAGTTCCAGGCTGTTCAGGTCGACCGGCAGCGCGTCCGACGGATCGTCCTGCTCGAACCGGATCCCCACATCCAGCCGCTGCCGCAGGAAGCCCTTGGCCGGGTGGGTGAGCAGCGCCGATCAGGTCCGCCAGGTCGATGTCCCGGCGCGGCGGCGCCGGCAGCGGCGACGGCAGGAACACCGGAACCGGGCGCCGCGGACCGGCCGCCGCGCGGGCGCCGCGCAGCGCCGTCGGGTCGAAGGTGAATGGGCCGGGCCGGCCCAGCGCGCCCGGCGTGACGGTGCGGGAGTCGATACGGCTGCAACGGATGCCGGACCAGGACCTGGCTTCGAGCCGGTCCGCCGTTCGCCGTCGGTCGCGGTGTCGTCGAGCGCGTCCAGCAATTCACCCAGCGGCACCGCGGGTGGCCGGCGGGCGCCGGTGCG
The DNA here is from genome assembly GCA_963695045.1 of uncultured Actinomycetota bacterium. Lineage (GTDB taxonomy): Bacteria > Actinomycetota > Actinomycetes > Mycobacteriales > Nakamurellaceae > Nakamurella. The sequence continues at coordinate 227,617 of CAVOFW010000003.1, read as the reverse complement.
CTCGTCGGCCCCGGTGTAGGTGATGACCACCTTGTCGGTGGCCGCCATCAAGCGCGTCGAGCATCAGCTGCCGGTCCTCCGACCGCAGGTCGCGCTCGCCCACCGCGGGTTCCCGGGCCAGCAGGTTGTCGCCGTCCTCCCGGGCGGCGCGCGGAAAGATCCCGTCGTCCAGCCCCAGCAGGCAGACCACCCGGTGCGGCACCGATCGCATCGGCACCATCGTGCACACGGTGAGGGTGCCGGTGCGGAAGTTGGCCCTGGTGGGTCGGCCGGCGAGCCGGCCGCCGAGCAGCGCCCGGATGTCGGACCTGGCCAGCGGCAGCCGCCCGGCCCCGGCGTCGGTGGCGATCTGCTCCGCCTTCGCCATTTCCCGGCGCAGCTCCGCCGACTGCCAGCCGTTGGTCGACGACACGCTGGTCAGGCTCGACACCGCGGTGATCAGCGCGGTGAGCCAATCGGCGACCGGGCGGTCGCCGGACAGCGCGTCCAGCGCTGCGGTGAGCCTGGCCAGCAACTCGGCGAACCGGCCGGCGAGGTCGACGTCCGAGCTCCCGACGTCGTCGAGCGGCAAGGCCACGCCGAGGGTGCTGTTGTCCTCGTCGGCCATCGCCACCCCGAGCAGCACCCGGTCCAGCCCCGCGCGCCAGGTGTTCTGCGGAAAGCCGTCCAACCCGAAATCCTGGCGGTGCGCGGCGTCCAGCCCCCAGCGGGCGCCGGACTCGGCGGTCCAGGCCGCCAGCCGTTCCAGCTCGTCGTCGTCGAAGCCGAACCGGCGGCGGACCGGCGCCCAGCCGGCGAGGTCGAGCACCTGCGACGCGGTGACCCGGCCGTCGGCCAGGTCCAGCAGCCGCTGCCACGGTGGCCAGCAGCGGGTTGGTCTGGGTGAGCGCGCGGTCGGCGAGCCGCACCCGCAGTCCGTGCGCCGGGTGACCGCCGTCGACCACCTCGTCCAGCCCGAACGCGCCCTGGATCAGCGGCGCGTAGGCCTCGATATCGGGGCACATGACCAGGATGTCGCTCGGTTGCAGGGTGTGGTCGGCGGCCAGCAGGCCGACGAGGACGTCGCGCAGCACGTCGACCTGCCGGGCCTGTCCGTGGCAGGCGTGCACCTGGATGCTGTCGTCCGTCGCGTCGATACGGTGGGCTCGAGATGGCCGCTCGTGCCGACCCGGTCGCCGGTTGTCCCGCAGATCGCGCTGCAGGATCGTCAGCAGGGTGGTCGCCGGCCGATCCGCGGGGTGGTGGACTGTCGACGTGCGGTGCGCCGGACAGCGTCGTCTGCATTTCCCGGGCGTCCCGGCCCAGCGAGGACAGCAGCGGATGCCGCGGCGCGGCGGCGCTGGGATCCAGTCGGCGGCGCACCGGCGCGTGCGGTGCGGCTGATCGGCGAGCTGCGCGGCGAGCACGTCCCAGAGCGCGGGCGAGGGATGCGGCAGCCACAGATGGACGTCCCGATGCTCGGCCAGGGCGGTCAGCACCCGGAGTTGCCGGGCCGGCAGCGCGGTCGGGCCGAACAGCGAGAGCCGTTCGGGCAGATCGACTGCCGCCGGATCGGCGCGCAGTTCGGCGAGCCTGTCGGCCAGCCGGTCGATCGGGTCGGCGGCCGGGATCCGCTCGCGCGAGCCGGCGCCAGAGTTCCGGCTGCCAGGCCACGTCCGGCGGCACCGGGGCTCCCCAGCCGTCCTCGTCGTTGCCGGCCGCCCAGGTGGTGAGCATGTCCGGCCGGTGGGTCGCGTAGGCGTCGAAGAGGCCGGCGACCCGGCGGGCCACCGCGTACCGGCGGCCGCGGCGATGTGCGGCGTCCGGCACGTCGGGCAGGTAGCCCAGATGGGCGGCCAGGGTGCGGCACCACGGCTCCGACGCGGACGCGTCGATCACCTCCAGCAGCGGCCACACCGCCGCGTCCGGTGCCCAGAGGTCGTGTTCCTGCACACCGGCCACCTCGGTGATCAACGCGGCCGGCGACGGGAACCGGACGGCGGCGCAGATGCCGTCGGACCGGCCGGTCCGGCGGCCGAGGTGGTGCGACATCCGTTGGGTGAGCCAGCGTTCGATGCCGCGGGCCGGGACCGAGACCACCTCCTGCGCGAACACGTCGTCCAGCGGTGTCGGACAGCAATTCCGCCAGCGCCGCGGCCAGGGTGTCGGCCCGTTCGGCGCGGTGGATGTGCAGCGTCATAGCCGGCGGGCCTCCGCCGTGGCCGTTCTCGACCCAGGCGCCGGCCGATCGGCGCGCCGCCCGCCCCTAGCAGTCCCCTTGTCCCCGATGCACCAGCACAGTTAAACCGACGGCACCGACAGTCGGGGTCGGCGAGGCGTCCTGTGGATGGAATGTGCGCAAAGTGTGCCGGGGTGGACCAGTGACCACTCCCCTTCGTCCCCGCGGTCGGGCTCTGCGGTGAGGGATCGGCGGCCTCGGCGTCAGTGCATGGAGAAGTCGCGGATCCCGCCCCGGGCATCGGTGAACCGGACCTCGACGTGGTCGACCCCACCCGGGGTCCGGGCGCCGCGCAACTGGTCGAGCAGCGCGTCGCAGGCCTCCTGACTGCCCTCGGCCACGATCTCCACCCGCCCGTCGAGCAGGTTCTTCGCGCTGCCGACCAGTCCGAGTTCCAGCGCCCGCGACCGCGTCCACCAGCGGAATCCCGACCCCCTGCACCATGCCGTGCACCCAAGCGGTCATCCGTACGGTGCCCGGTTCCGGGGCCGCGGCGGCGCCGGTGCTTTGCTGGTCGTCGGACTTGCCGGAGAGCCATTTCATCGGCCCATGATGCCGGTGCCGGGTCGGTGCGGGCCAATCCGGCTGAGGTTGCTTCGCCGCAGTTGACACACGGGCCCTAGTTCACCGACCGCGAAGGCTGACAGGCACGACACCCCAACGCGGTCTTGCCGGCCACCAGCGGTTCGGTCGACCCACAGCCAGCGCACCGCAGTGGCGCGAACCTGCGCAGATGGAGCAGCCAATCGAACTCCACCGGGTACCGCCGGTTCCCTCGGCGAATGTCGGCCTCCACCCGCAACGCGGGCACCCCGACGACGTGCAACCGGAACGGCAGGCAGCTCAGCGTCGACTTGTACTTCTCCTCGATCTCGGCGATCCGGCGGTCGCGCTCGGCGTCGGTGCCGGCAAGGCGGGCCGCGTAGGCCGGGATCTTGTCCGGTGCCACCCCGGCCATCCGGCGCCGCAACGAGTCGGCCACCTGCAGGTAGTACGCACGGCACCGTTTGAGCTCGTCGTCGCGTGCCTGGGACACGGTGCCGGTCAGCTGATGTCGACGAAGTTCGGCGCGGCGCCGGATCTCACTGTCGGCCTCGGCGAGCGCCGGCAGCAGGTGTGGACCATCCGGCCGCAGCCGGTCGCGCTCGTCATGTTCAACGACGAGCATCCGGGAAAGTTCGTGGCCGACGTCATCGGCGAACGGCACCCGGGACGCCGCGTCGACCCAGCAATCGATCTGCTCCTGGAAGTGATCGTCCGTGGACAGGGCGAAGGTGACCAACGAACTCACTCGCAGAATGTTCCGGACGACCGGCCGTGGCCCGCCGGTCAGGTCGATGCGTCCGTGGTCGACGGCGAGCTTGGTCGCGGAGCCGGGACTCCAGGAACGCCGCGTCCGGCATCCGGCGCAGTGGGCCGGGCCAGCCGCACACACCCGACGTCGCCCTGGCCCAGCACCGCCTCGGCCGCCGCCATCAGCAGCGGGTGTCCGGCGGTCAACAGCAGCGCGCCGTCCTCCCGGGCGACCTCCGGATCGACTGGTGACCACCATCTCCTGCGACTGATCGTGCCTGTCCTGCAGAGTTTCCGGTAGCAGCACCAGGGTCGAGTCGCCGACCCGCTCGTGCAGACCGCCCTCGGCGCCGACGTACCGCAACCAGAAGTCCAGGCCCGGATCCGCGACCGTCACGTGACGCTCTCCTCCCACCAGTTCGTCCATCCGGCCTCGGGCACTGACGTAGTCCCGCCGCGCGTTGGCCAGCCTGCCGCCGAGATCCTCGAGCCGGTCGCGGAAGTCCGCCTCGTCCTGCGCGGCGACGAAGGCATCGAACACGGATGCCTCGAAGTCGAAGTCGTCATCGATCCGGCCGAGGATCATGTCCAGCTCGCCGACGACCAGCTCGAACAGATTGATCTTGGCTTCCAGCACAGACAGGACCTGTTGCTCGATCGTGCCCCGCGCGACCAGATTCGTGACCAGGACGTCGTTGACCTGCCCGACTCGATGCAATCGTCCGACGCGCTGCTCGATCTGCATCGGATTCCACGGCAGGTCGACGTTGATCATGACGTGGCAGAACTGCAGATTCCTTCCCTCGCCGGCGGATTCGGTGCTGAGCAGCACCGGGACCGTGTCCCGGAACTGCGCCATTGCGGACTCCTTGGCCGAGCGGGTCAGGCTGCCGTGATACACCGCGGCCGAAATCCCGGCCTCGTGCAAGGCCGCCTCGAGGATGGCCAGGGTATGCCGGAACGCGGTGAACACCAGCACCTTTCGGCCCGCCTCGACATGCGGCCGCAGTCGGTCGAGCAACGCGTCGACCTTGCCCGGCCGCTCGATCGCGTTCGCCCGGACGGCCAGCTCGGACCACCCCAGCTTGGCCAGCGTCGGTGCCGCCGCCGCCGGGCTGGAACCGGCCAGCCGGGCGAGCGACCGCAGCGTCAACCGGTGGGTGGGCGACGCCTGCGGTCCCCTCCTGCCGGATGCGGGCGGCGATGCCGTCGTAGAGCTCGGCCTCCTGCGGTGAAGGGGCGACCAGCGTCGTCTCGGCCAGCCGATGAGGGAGCCGCAACGCGACCTCGCTCCGACGGTGCCGAATCGTCACCTCGGAAACGGCACGGCGTAGTTCCGGGAGCCGCCGCGGCGTCGGCGTCACCGTGTCCGTGCCATAGTTCCGGCGGAACTCCGCCGGCGTGCCGAGCAACCCCGGTGCGACCAGGCTGGTCAGTTCGTAGAGGTCGGACAGCTTGTTCTCCACCGGCGTCGCGGTCAACAACAGCAGGTAGCGGGAGGTGAGTTCGCGGGCGAACCGGCCCGACGCCGACCGGGGGTTTCGCAGTCGATGCGCCTCGTCCACGACGATCAGGTCCCACGGCGCCCCCACCAGCGCAGACCTGGTCGGATCCCGCCGGGCGGTCGCCAGCGAGGCGACCACGACGGGCGACTCGTCCGTGGTGTCCCATTCGCCGCGCCGCGGGACGGTGGTGGGGAGGCCGAACTTGCGTTCCAATTCCTCGCGCCATTGATCGACCAGTCCGGCCGGGGTGACCACCAGGACCCGGCGGGCCAACCCGCGCATCCGCAGCTCGGACAGCACCAGCGCGGCCTCGATGGTCTTGCCGAGGCCCGACCTCGTCGGCCAGGATCGCCCGGCCGCGCATCCGACCCAACACGGTGGAAACGGTCTGCAGTTGATAGTCGAATGGCTGGAAGGTGAGCGTCGGCCCCGACATCAAGGTGTCGAACCCGGGCCGGCTCCACACGGCCGCCGCGGCATCGACCAGATCGATGCGTTCCGAGCGGACCCTGGCGCCGCCGAGCAGCCGCTCGAGCAGATGCGCGAACCCGTCGGGTGCGGTCAACGCGTCAGACGACGCGAGGCTGCCCCGCCCGTGGATCAGTTCGGTGTCGATCAGTTCGGTGTCGATCATGTCCGCCGTCGCAAGCACGTCGCGACCCCCTCTCAGGTGATGGGGAAACCCTAGGACCGACCCCCGACACTCCCGCGGATCTGGCCACCGACCAGCGCGGCGTTCGGCACTTTGCCCCCAGGAGTCACACCAGTCCCATCAGTGACGGTCAAGACGGCGGCCCCGCTGACCTGGGAATCGATTCGCCACTGTTGCACCCTCATTCGCGCGATGAGCATGTAACAGTGGCGAATCGATGCCGTGGAAGCTAGGCCGGAGCCCCGTTGATGTGGAACGGCACGGTCACGATGTTGCTGGCAACACCCAACGCCTTGAGGTCCTTGGCGTCGACGACGCCGTCCTTGTTGAGGTCCGAAACGACATCGGGGGCGTCGTCGAAGATGCCGTTGTGATTGAGGTCAGCAACCTCCGCGACCGTGAGCTTGGTGTCGATGTCCTGCCCGGCAATCGGAGCACCGACGATCCAGGTGTCCCAGAGCTCGGTCTCGTGCGCCGATCGATCGGTCACCCCGGTGATGTTGAACAGATTGGCGAGATTGGTTCCCGGACCCGAGAACCCCGGTGTGGTGGAATTCGTGGTGGCCGTCATCACCACCAGACCGGGATTCCGGTCGTCGTGACCGGTCGAGAACGCGCCGGGGAACGGTGCGACGTTGTTGTGCCCCGCGGGTCCGGTGAGCTGGAGGCCGGTGAACCCGGACTGCGCGAGCCCGCCCGGTCCACCCGGGAAGTCGATCTCCATGTCGACAAACCAACCCTTGCCCTCGATTCCGGCGTTGCTGTGCCGTTCCGGGGCGAAAACCTCGATCTTCACCGGCTTTTTATCCCCACCGCTGGCGGAAGCGTTGGCCTGCACGGCGGATGCCGTCGGCAGCGGTTCCGGCGTTGCTGCTGAGGCAGCCGCGGCCGATCCGACGACCAGCGCCGCAGCCGCCGCGGCGGCGAATGCGCCGACGGCGTACCTCTTGGCTCGCGAGTTGTTGTCCATGTCATGCCCCTTCGTTGGCGGAGTGTTCCGCCCGGGGGTACGGGAGCTAGCGCCGATCGGTTCTCGGCCGGGTCAAAGTCGCGGACCGGGCCGCGCAGCCAGCTCAGCCAACGGCGCGACCACGTTGTCGATCCGCCCAAGAAAAATGATTAGCGCCCCCATTCCCAAAGTGATTGCCTGGCCGCATGGACATCTCGTGGATCGATCCGGCACATCCGCCGGTCGCGGACGTGGCCGGGGCGGTCGCCGTGGTGGAGGCGGCCCGCGTCGTCGACTGCCCGTTCCAGCTGAACGACACCGCGGGCGAATTCGTCGCGGGACTGCGGCACGGCTGGGACGGTGACGCACCGACCACCGCCGTCGCGCGGAATACCAGCGGCGCCGTGGTGGCCGTGTTCGGGGTGATGATGCCGACCCGGGACAACACCCATCTCGGTGAGGTCTTCGTCACCGTCGATCCATCCTGGCGACGCAGAGGCATTGGTACGCAACTGTTCACCGTCGGAGTCAACCGGATCCGAGAAGCCGGCCGCACGCTGGTCGTGGCGAACTGCTGGGACGGCACCGCCGGGGTCCCGTTCGGTAAATCGGTCGGCCTGGACCGGGCCAGCGAGGGCATCATGCGCCGCCAAGATCTCCAGACGGTCGACCGCGAACTCATCGGGCAGCTCACCGCGGATGCTCGGGAGCACGCGCAGGACTACGACGTGCTGCGGCTTCCCGGCGCGGTGCCCGACGGACTCCTCGAGCAGGTCGCCAGGATGACCGAGGCCATCAACGACGCGCCGACCGATGACCTGGACGTCGAGGACGAGGTTTTCAGCCCCGATCGGATCCGGGCGTTCGAGGCGGCCCAGGACGCCTACCAGCGGCGGATGTACCGGCTGTTGGCCCGACATCGCAGCACCGGGGAACTGGCCGGTCACACCATGGTTGGGGTATCGGCCCAGCATCCCTGGCAGGCGTGGCAGTTCGACACCAGCATCGTCTCCAGGCACCGCGGCCATCGGCTCGGCCTGTTACTGAAGGCCGAAATGCTCGGCTGGCTCAGGGAGACCGAACCCCAGCTGCATCGGCTGCACACCGGGAACGCGGCGAGCAACGCGCACATGATCGGGATCAACGAGACCCTCGGTTACCAGATCATGGCCCGGGTCATCCAGTGGCAGCGTCATCTGTAGGTGCATCGAGCAGCCGAGGGCGCGGCCGGCGGTGTCGGCCAGGAAGTGGTACCGATCAGGAAGCGGCCGCTTGCTCTGGCCACACCGTGCCGCCGGCGGCGACGGCCCGGACGGCGCCGACCAGTTGATTGGCGCCGCAGTCCTTGGGCAGGAAACCGACCGCGCCGGCCAGCGCAGCGGCCGCCATGGTCGAGGTGTTCGGCGATCCGGTCAGCATCATCACCCTGGACGACGAGCGCTGCGCCATCAGCTGAGCGGTCGCCACCGTTCCGGACGTCCTGGGCATCCGCACGTCCATGAGGACAACATCAGGCGCGAGCGCGGCCGCCGCGGTGGGCACCTCGTCGCCATCCGTGCATTCCCCGACGACGACGATTCCACTCGCCTCCGACATCACCCGGCTGATCTGGGCCCGCACGAAGGCATGGTCGTCGACTATCAATACGCGGATCATCTTTCCGGCCTTTCTGGATTCAACTGCGCAGGCATCAGCCCGGGCCCGCCACGCTCACTGCGCGACGGGCCCGGGCGGACGAAGAGTTCTCGCTACTTCGCGGTGACCGACGACGTCCCGGAGCCGCCCCTGGTCGACTGCACCAGCACGTTCGTCACCTGCACGGTTGGTCCCGGCTTCAGCTTCAACGACCAGGCGCCCAGGGTGTCGACCGGCGCGGTGCCGAGCTTGACCGGAGCGGCCGGCTTCGTGATGTCCCAGACAACCACCGAGGTGGCCGGGGTCCGCACGCCCGCGACGCCGCCGATCAGCGATGTGCCGTCGACCCGGAACTCGGTGCCGATCTTGTGCCGGGCGCCGGCCGCGATGGTCAGCGTGTCGGCCTGGACCGGAAGCTCGGTCGTGACGGAGCTTGCGGTCACGCCCTTGGAATTGGTCACCGTGAGCTGGAAGGTCAGCGGGACGGCCGCCGCGGCGGGGGCGGTGGCGCTGGTGGCGGTGAAGTACGGCACCGTCACGGTCGGCTTCGGCGGTGGTGGCACCGGTGATGGTGACGGCGGGTCCGCCGACCTGGGTCCAGGCGTAGCTGACCGCGTTGGTGGAGGTACTGCCGTCAAGCGTCACGGTCGTACCGCGAACTGCCGGGGTGATGGCGGCGATGGTCGCCACTGGTGCCGGGACCGACGGCGTCCGGATTGTCGGGCGTGTTGTCCGTGACCGGACCCGGGGATGGCTCCGGGGGCACCACCGGCAGCGCCTCGGGCGACGCCAATCCGTCGGTGACGGTGACCGGGTACGTCACCGGCGCTCCGCTGACCGACTTCACGGTCACGGTCGCCGGCGGCGCGGCCAACGGGAAGTCGGTCGGGCCGTTGCCGGTGATGGTGCCGATGCCGACCACGGTGACCGGGTAGCTGAGAGCCTTGACGGCCACGGTCAGCTTCTCGCCGTCGTAGGTCGCCTTGGTGACGGTCAGGTCGGCCAGCTTGATCACCGCGGTACTCGCCGGCTTGTCGCCCAGGTTCCGCACGGTCACCTGGGTGGGCACTGCACCGTTCAACAACTTGATCCGGGCGTACTGCCGCTCGCTGCCGTCGTCGTGCTCCAGCGGGGTCGTGGCGTACTGCCCGTCGACCCCGTCGACCTGCAGCGAGCTGCCCCGGCTGGTGGCGAACACATCCATGAATCCGTCGTTCACGATGGCGTAGTCGCCGGTGACGCCGGTGTTGGTGGCGATCTTGCCCTGGATCGTGAGGTCGGTGGTCTCCACGTTGATGCCGCCGCCGGTCACCGAGAACCCGTTGTAGCCGTTCTTCCCGCCGACCACCTTGTGCGCGATACCCGGGTCACCGACGTAGCCGGCGGGGCGGCCGGCGCCACGGCCGGGTCCCACTTGAGGAACGGGCCGAAATTACCGGCCAGCGCGGCGTTGAAGTTGCCGACCGCCGGCGAGATGTCCTGCACCAAACGACCGGCGCCGGTGCCATCGGTGTCGATGGTCAACTCGCCGAACGGGTGCTTGAACGTCAGCGTGGTGTTCGCCGGGCCACCCTTGACGACGACCCTGGTGCGGGCGAAGACCACCTGATCGCCGGGCGCCGCTGGGCCTTGCGCGAAGGCCGCCTCGAGGCCGAGCGTCAGGACCGCCTTGCCGCCGCCGGGCAGCGTGAGGTCGCCGGACACCAGATGGTAGAAGAACTCTTCGGGGAAGTTGTCCGGAAAAGCCACCGGCGATTCCGCGTCGGGGATATCACCCGGCAGGAATCCACACAGTGGGTTGTCACCGTCCAGGCACGGCTCCAGCCGAACCCCCGCGCTGTCGGAATACCAGGACGGGAAGCCGTATTCGGAATTGACCGGTCCGGATGCGGTCAGCCCGCCCGGATTCTTCACGGTGACCTGGGTCGCCGCCATCGAATTGGTGGCCAACGCGAAGGAGACGATCACCCCGGTTGCCAGCAGCAGGCCACGGCGCGCCCGGCGAGATCTCGGGATCCGCAACTCCGAGTTGGCCTTACTGGTTCTCGGGAGCCGATGCTGGCCCCCGGACACCGGTTGCGGATCGGTTCCGCGCCGGGTCGAATTGATCATTTCTTACTCCAATCGGTTGTTCCACCCATTTCCGGGGCGGAGCGGCAAATGTCATCGTCACGGATCGGGGCGGGCCTCAGCAGACTCAGAAATGGGCCTTGAGGCGCCCCTCATAGTGATGGGGCATCACTTTCTGGAATCACGGCCGGAGAATGCGCCGCGTGAGGTAGCGCAATCGCACGGGATGCCCGTCACCATTCCGACACCCCGGCCGCCGAACATCCGCGGTCAGCAGGTGCCGCCTGTCATCCTCCGGCGATTCGCCGGTCGGCGAAAGCCCGATGCAGGGGGTTCGATGCCCCCAATCTGGGTGGATTCCGGCGGCGCGGCGGCCCTCGGCACCGCGGTCCGACCGAAATTGGGGGTGCCGGAACCCCTGCAGTGGGTGTTCTTAATTTGATCTGACTGACGCACGATCGTGGTGGCTGGAAAGGCCCGGTCGCCGACGCCCGTACCAACCTGCGCCTTCGAATCTCATCGACCCAAGGAAACCATCATGCAGCTGTCTCGACGGGACATGTTCAAGATCGGCGGCTTGGCCGCCGTGACTGCCGCCGGTCTGGCCATTCCGCTGGGCAACACGGTGAGCGGCGCGAGCGCCAGCCTGCTGCCGGCCAGCAAGATGCCCAAGCCGTTCAAGACCGAATTCGCCCGGCTCGAGGTCCTGTCGCCGCTCAGGACCGAGATCGACGACGAGGGCAAGGTCGCGTACTACGACATCACCGCCAAGCCGGGCGCGGTCGGGATCGTCCCCGGGATGAACACCCCGGTGCTCGGCTACGACGGCCTGGTGCCGGCGAAGCGGATCGACGTCGAACAGGGCACCCGCATCGTCATGACCATGCGCAACAAGCTGCCCGAGTCGCATCCCACCTTCGGCACCCCGATGCCGATCTCCACCCACCTGCACGGGTCGGCGTCGCTGCCGCAGTACGACGGGTACGCCAGCGACGTCACCATTCCCGGGCAGAAGAAGTATTACCACTACCCCAATTTCCAGCCCGCCCGCACGCTCTGGTACCACGACCACGGCGTGCACTACACCGCGCAGAACGCCTACTCCGGCTTGGCCTCTCAGTACCATCTGCATGACGCCCAGGAGCGGGCGTTGCTGCCGCAGGGTGAGTTCGACGTGGCGATCACGTTGTCGGACATGATGTTCGCCGCGAACGGTTCCCAGTTGTACGACGACCGCCAGCATTCCGGGTTGTGGGGCGACGTCGTCCTGGTCAACGGCCGGCCCTGGCCGGTGATGAAGGTGAAGAAGCGGATCTACCGTTTCCGCTTCCTCAACGCCTCGCTGTCCCGGTCGTACCGGCCGGTCACCTCACCGGCCGCGCCGATGTACATGGTCGGCACCGACGGCGGTCTGGCGCCCAAGTCGCAGAACATCAGCCAGTGGCGGCACGGCAGCGCCGAACGCTACGAGATTCTCATCGACTTCTCGAAGTTCAAGACCGGGCAACGCATCGAGCTGCAGAACCTGTCCAACCCCAACAACCGGGACTTCGACAACACCAACAAGATCATGGCGTTCGACGTCGTCGACGACGCGTTCGACAAGAACGACCCGACCGCGCTGGTCGTCCCGATCACGTTGGACGCCGGCAACGACGTGATGAAGCTCGTCGAGACCGCCAGGATGAAGGTCCGCAACATCCGGGTGCAGCGCGACGACACCACCAATGAATGGAACCTCAACGGCGAAACCTGGCACGACGTGGTCGATTCCGGCTTCCAGAAGGTGCTGGCCAACCCCGGCCTCGGGGACACCGAGGTGTGGGAGATCGAGAACAAGTCCGGCGGCTGGTTCCACCCGGTGCACATCCATCTCATCGACTTCAAGGTGCTGAGCCGGAACGGAAAGGCGCCGTTCGCGTGGGAATTGGGGCCCAAGGACGTCGTGTACGTCGGCGAGGGCGAAAAGGTCCGACTGCTGATGAAGTTCGGTCCGCACCGCGGGAAGTACATGGTGCACTGCCACAACCTGCCGCACGAGGACCACGACATGATGCACCAGTTCAGCGTCGGCCTGAACAACGGCGAGGTCGATCAGAACGACCCGATCTACGCCGACCCGGCCAGCGACGACACGGACGGGTGATCGGCGCCCGCACAACGGCCCTGCACCGATCGACGGGGCGTCTGTCGAGCTGATCGGGTTGAGAGCGGCGCTGCCGCATAGGACAATGTCCCGACCGATCGATGGAGGCGCGGATGGCGAGGCTCGGCCCGGGGGCGCGCGTCGCGGTGATCGGTGCCGGTCCGGGTGGTCTGGTGTCGGCGAAGCACGCCATCGAGGCCGGGTTCGAGGTGAGCGTGTTCGAGGCGAGCGACGACCTCGGTGGGCAGTGGAATACCACGGCCGCGCACAGCGGGATCTGGCCGGGCATGCGCACGAACACCAGCCGGGCGATGACCGCCTTTTCGGATTACCCGCCGCCGCCGTCGCACGATCTGCACCCGTTCGCCGAGCAGATCCACGACTACCTGCGCTCGTACTCCGACGCGTTCGGGGTGACCGAGCGCATCCGGTTCAACACCCGGGTCAGCGAGCTGCGAGCCGGCGTGGCGGGTGGACGGCGAGCCGTTCGATGCGGTGATCGTCGCGTCCGGGCGGTTCCGCGCTCCGGTGCTGCCGGCCGGCCTGGACGGCTTCACCGGCGAGCTGCTGCACGCCTTCGACTATCCCGGTGCCGATCACTTCCGCGATCGGCGCGTGCTGGTCTACGGCAACGGCGTGAGCGGGCACGAGATCGCATCCGACATCGCAACTGTCACGAACGTCGTCTCCGCGTATCGCAAACCGCGCTACGTCCTGCAGAAGAACGTGGCCGGAGTGTCGTCCGACTGGCAGTGGTACACCCACATCGGCGCGCTGCGGCGCGCGGCGATGTCGCCGCCCAGTTATGGCGCTCTGCTGCGCGAGCGGGTGCTGCGCGTCGCCGGGAATCCTGCCGACTTCGGAGCGCCCGAGCCCAGCGCGGATTTCCTTGTCGCCGGTCATTCGCTGTGCCAGGACTACCTCGAGCAGGTCCGGGCCGGGACGATCGTCTGCCGGCCCGCGATCGTGGAGGCGCGCGGAGATCAGGTGACCTTCGCCGACGGCAGCACCGAGCGCGTCGACGCGATCGTCTGCGCGACCGGATACCGCCTCGACATCCCGTACCTGTCCCCGGACCTGTGGTCGGTGCTCGGACCCGACCTGCGGCTGCACCTGCGCACGATGCATCCGGACCTGCCGTTCTTCGGCGTCGTCGGGGAGTTCGCCCTGCAGGGGCCGTACTTTCCGCTGCTCGAACTGCAGGCCCGCTGGATCGTCGGCGCCTGGTCGGGTGATGGTCCTGAGCTGGACGAGGCGGCGGCGAGAGCCAGCATTGCCTCGCCGCCGCCGGCCATCGACTCGCACAACGTCCTCGCCGTTGCCTTGGCCGAGGCGGCGGGAGTGGCGCCGGACGTGCGGGCCCGCCCCGACCTGGCCGAGCCGCTGCTGTTCGGTCCGATGCTGCCGCCTCGCTATCGCCTGGACGGGCCGGGCGCCCGCGCCGACGCGGCGGCGACCTTCCGAGACCAGTTGGCCGCCTCGCCGCGCGCGGCGGTGGAGCCCGACGACATTGCCGCACTCCCCGACGTCGGGTACGGCGATCTGCTGCCCGTGATCAGCACCTCCGGCGACTGACGCCGAGCGCCGGACCGCTACGGCGTTGGCGACCCGCCGGTCACCGACAGCGTCGAGCCCGTGGTGTAGCTGGATTCGCCGGTCGCCAGATACACGTAGGCGCCGGCGAGTTCGGCCGGCTGACCGGCGCGCCCGAGTTCGGACTGCGCGCCGAAGTCCGGCAGCTTGTCGACCGGTTGCCCGCCGCTGACCTGCAGCGGGGTCCAGAACGGTCCGGGCGCAACGACATTCACCCTGATTCCCTGGCCGGCCACCTGCTGGGCCAGCGCCTTCGAGTAGGTGTTGATGGCGGCCTTGGTGGTCGCGTAGTCCAGCAGGCCCGGCGACGGCGTGTACGCCTGCACCGATGAGGTGGTGATGATGCTGCCGCCGGCGGGCATGTGCGGCAGCGCGGCCTTGGTCAGCCAGAACAGTCCGTACACGTTGGTCTTGAAGGTCTGGTCGAACTGCTCGGTGGTCAGATCGGCGATCTTCTCGACGTAGACCTGCTTGCCGGCGACGGAGACGAGCACGTCGATGTGGCCGAGCTCGTCCACGGCCTTTTGCACCAGGTCGATGTTGCCCTGTTCGGTCGACAGGTCGCCCGGCGCGGCGACCGCCTTGCGGCCCGCGGCTTCGCACGAGCTTGATCACCTCGTCCGCGTCGGGCTCTTCGTTCGGCAGGTAGGAGAGCACCACGTCGGCGCCCTCCCGGGCGAACGCGATCGCCACGGCCCTTCCGATTCCGGAATCGGCTCCGGTGATGACGGCCTTCCGCCCGGTCAGCCGGCCGGATCCGACGTAGGACTCCTCGCCGTGGTCGGGCTTCGGGTCCATCGCGCCGGCCAGCCCGGGCGCCGGCTGGGTCTGCTCCGGCTGCGGCGGCGTTGGGTATTTGGTGGTCGGGTCGACCTGGTCGTACTGGGTGGTGGTCATACCTGTCCAGTGCCCCTCCCCGAAGGGAATCAATCAGCTCAGACCAGGCCGTGCCGGTAGGCGTAGGCAACAGCGGCGGCGCGGTCGCGGACGCCGAGCTTGCCGAGCAGGTGGTTGACGTGCGTCTTGACGGTCGCCTCGGAGACCACCAGCTGCCGGGCGATCTCCCGATTCGACTTGCCCTGCGCCACCAGGGCCAGCACCTCGACCTCCCGGGACGTCAAGCCGGGCAACGATTCCCGCTGTTGATCTCCGCGCTGGCCGCCCTGGCTCGGCGCGGACCCGGTCATCGCCGCGACCGCCCGTGCCTGCACCGCCCCGTCCATCACCGACCGGCCGGCCGCGGCCGCGCGCACCGCCTCGGCGATGGTGGCCGCGTCGGCGTCCTTGGTGAGGTAGCCGAGCGCTCCGGCCTGCAGGGCCGCGACGATGGACGGCTGGTCCTCGAGCGTGGTCAGCACGACGACGGCGGGCGGGCTCGGCAACGCCCGGACCCGGCGGGTGGCCTCGACCCCGTCCGTGCCCGGCATCCGCAGGTCGACGAGCAGGACGTGCGGCTGTGTGGCACGCACCAGGTCGACGGCCTGCTCGCCGTCGGCGGCCGCCCCGACGACGTCGATGCCGTCGGCGAGCCCGAGCATCAGCACCAGTCCCTCGCGGACCACCCGCTGATCGTCGGCAATCACCACCCGCACCGGGAGTTGCTCGGTCATCTGCTCATCGTGCCCGGCCCGGCGGTCGTCACTCGCGGCGGCGTACGGGACCAGCGGCACCGTCAACTCGACCGCCCAGCCCGTCGGGGTCGGCCCGGCCCGCAGGGTGCCGCCGACCGCGACGACCCTGGCCCGCATGCCCGTCACCCCGCTGCCACCCTCGCCGGCGGCCGGTGCGGCGGCGCCGGGATCGTCGGCCACCCGCATCAGCAGTTCCCGGCCCTGCGGCCCGTCGCTGACCTGGGCGGACACGCCGACCGGCGCGTCGGGGGCGTGCCGGATCACGTTGGTCAACGACTCCCGCAGGACGGCCAGGGCGGCGCTGGTGACGTCGGCCGGCACGTCCGGGAGTGGGCCGACGCTCAGCGTGACCGCGCTGCCGGTGAGCGCGCGGTGGTCCCGGACCGCCCGGTCGATCGCCGCCGGGAGATCCACCCTCGCCGGGCCGTCACCGGGTTCGGGGGCCAGCGCCGCCAGTGCCTGCCGCGCCTCCGCCTGACCCTCGACGGCCAGCGCCCGAGCCCGGTCGACCTGCGTCTGCGCACCGTCCGTCCTGCCGGCGTGCAGCAGCGTGGACGCGTTCTGCAGGGTGATGGCCAGCCCGGACAGGGTGTGCGCCAGCACGTCATGCAGGTCGCGGGCGATGCGTTCGCGTTCCGCCGCGGCGGCCGCCCGCTCCCGCTCCGACCGCAGCGCCTGCTCCCTGGCCAACATCAACTCGGCGATCTCCGCCCGTTCCACCCGCTCCCTGTGACCGCAGGCCCGCCTGGTAGGTCGCGAGCACCCCGGCCAGCACCACCGGGTACGTCCACCACGGCGACGACACGATCAGGCTGAACGCCAACAATGCGGCGACATCGACTACCAGCAAACCGATCTCGACCGCGCGGGACATCGCTACCCGGGGCGTGAACCAGGCCGCGATGAACGGCAGGGCGACCGCGGTGCCGTCGGGCACCAGCACGCAGAGCGCGCCGCCGGCCAGGGTGAACGTGACGATGCCGGTCACTTCGGCCCAGCGCGGCAGCGTCACGGCGGATTCGGTGGCGCCCGACGGGATCAGCATCGCGCTGACGGCGATCAGCACCAACAGGCCGATCGCCAGGGCCGTCAGCGGTTCCGGGTGGACCTCCAGGTACTGCCCGCCGAGCACGGTGATCACCAGCGCCGCGATCGCGATCAGCCTGGTGACGAGAATGCCGTAGCCGCGCACGAGGATCAGCCTGCCACCCCGGCCGCTCGCCGGGCGCCTCACCCGCGCGACGTTGCGCGGTCCGTGCGCCGGCCGTTCACCGCTGGGCCGAGTGACGGGAACCGCGTCGGCCCGGTGCCGACCTGGATTCGCGACCCGGCGCGCCACCAGCATGTTCTGCAGGCCGAGCGACAACGCCAGGTAGAGCAGCAACGTGGCATTACCCAGGCCCTGGATGTCGACGGCGGGGCCGGCCAGCTTCGCGGCGAGCACGTCGATGCCGAAGTGCGACCCGATCGACACCAACCACAACACGAGGGTGACCGCGGTGCCACGCCGCCACCAGGACCCGTCGTCGGCCCGCCAGATCCGCACCGAGAGTGCGCGGATGGTGCTGAGCGCGGCGGCCAGTGCGAAGCTCACGACCAGCATGCCGACGCCGAAAACCCCGATCGAGCCGGAACTCTCGACGAACTCGGCCAGCTGGACAATCCCGATGACGCCCAGGATCAGCATCATCCGGCCGCCGCCGTCGGTCTTCACCTTGCGCGCGACCAACTGCCGGTACAACAGCAGGGCGACGACGGCCACCCCGATCAGCGCGTTCAGCATGAGCGATGTATCCATGTTCGACTCCACCCGATGTGATTCCCGCCGGCCACCGTGGCCGACTCATCAAGGCTCGCGCGGTGCCAGGATTCGCACATCGATCGTAGGGTGGAGACCGGGTGGAGACTGCGTTGATCAATGACGGAAGCTCAACCGCGGGTGTTGACGGCCGCCTGCTCGGGGACAACGGGGTCCGCGCTGCCGACGTTGTAGACGATGTCATCGACGTGGAATTCCAGGTAGGCGTAGTCCTCGTCGGGGGTCTGCCAGCGCCCTTCGCCGGTGGCGCCGACTCGGCGGGAATCCAGGGTGCGGTACTGGCTGATCGGGGTCGACCAGCGCTGCGGCACAACGGCCTTGCCCTCGGCGGGGGCGCCCCATCGGTCGTCGGAGACGAAGCCGATCAGCTCGTGGTCGTCGTTGAAGGTCAGCTCGGCGGCGACCGTGTGCGCGCCGTTCGTGAACATCCCGCGGACATGACGGTCGTCGATCGTTTGCCAGTCGACCGGTGCATCGACGAGGGCGGCGGGCGCCAGCACGCACAGGTCGTTGAACATCGTCACGGTCTCTGCCCTGTCCAGGTCCGGGCCGGCGGCGTTCACCATCGGGACCAGCGAGCAGACCTTGACCCGCATGGTGGCGGACCGGCCGACGTAGGCGTGCAGGACGTCCACCGGGAGCCCGAACATGGTGGCATCGATGAAGAACAGCCGGCTCGGTCGGCGCCCGTAGGTGTTCACCTGTTCGCCGGTGAACGTCATCCACGGCTTGTTCGCACCGCCGCGGATGCGACCGTGGATGTGGGCGTGGAAGTTCGTGACGCGCGGCCGGCCGACGGTTCCGGCCTGGCGGACATAGGCGGCCACCGGGTTCGGGAGGTGCGCCAGGTAGGTCTCGGTGACGACGGCAGCCGGCGACCGGTTCGGCCAGTGCGGCCGTGACGCGGCGACGGTATTCGGCGCGGAAGCTGGTCGGGCCCTGCGACAGGAATCCGTAGCCGACGGCGACCAGGAGCACGACATTGGCGAGGGTGCCGGCTTTCGCGTCGTTCCAGGACGTCAGGATCGCGGCCTGCGACACCAGCACGGCGACGGCGCCGACGATCCACCACCAGCGGTTCCGAGCCGCGAGTAGCACGCCCGTCACGATCAACAGGACGGCGGCGGCCAGCCAGGCTGCGCCAACGGCAGCGCCGATCGGTTCGGTCAGCTGCGCCACGTCGGCCCAGCCGAAGGCCTTGGCCGCGCCGAGCAGATGAAGCAGGCCGTGCAGCAGCACGACAATGACGACGACCCAGCGGATCAGTGATCTCATGTTGACGCTCCCCCGCGGTGACGGTCGATCTCGCACGGGACCATTCGCGCTGTCGTTGTCCAGCACGGTGTTCGTGGGAAATCCCCACCCGCAGTGCTCACGCTGCTCGGTGATCAAGATCTGCGACAGGGCCGAACGACCCTGCGTCGCGAGCTCACATGGTCAGCAGCACCTTGCCGCGGTTGGCGCGCTGCTCGACGTGCCGATGCGCGTCGGCGGCGTTGGCCAACGGGAAACTCGGCGTCGATGTCGACCGTGAATCGCTGCGCGGCGACGCCGGCCAGCAGTTCACCGAGATCGGGCCTCGGGTCGTAGCCGTGCTCCATCAGTGCGGTGATCTGGAAACCGAAGATCCTGTCCGTTCTTGGGGTAGAAGTCCCTGGTGTCGACGGTGCTCGGGGCGAGCGCGACATTCGCCATCGCGACCACCCGGCCGCCGTAGCCGATCGTCCGCAGGCTGTCGGCGAACACCGGTCCGCCGACGATGTCCAGCACCGCGTCCACGCCCTTGCCGTCGGTCAGGTTCTTGACCTCGTCGACCAGGGCGTCGCCGTGCAGCACGGAGCTGTCCAGCACCTGGTGAGCGCCGAGATCCCTACCCAGTCGCCCTTCTCCGCTGAACCGGCGGTGGCGATGACCGTTGCGCCGGCGTCGACGGCGATCCGCACGGCCGCGCTGCCGACGCCGCTGGCCGCGGCGTGGATCAGCACGGTCTCGCCGGCCTGGATGTCGGCGAGCCGGCGCAGGCAGTACCAGGCCGAGAGCCACGACGTCGGCAAGGCGGCGGCGGCGCGCAGGTCGACCCCGTCGGGCACCGCGATCACCCGCGTGGCCGGGACGACGGCGCGGTCGGCGTAGAAGCCCGGGACGTTGGTCTCCCCCATCGCGACCACCCGCTGGCCGACGACGAAGTCGTCAACCGTCGGCGCCGACGGCCAGCACGGTGCCGGCGCCCTCGACGCCGAGGACCAGTGGCGGCTGCCCGGCGCGGTGGTAGCGCCCGGTGCGCACCAGGACATCCGCTCGATTGACCCCGGCCGCCTCGACGGCGAGCAGGACCTCGGTGGGCCCTGGTGTCGGATCCGGCAGGTTGACCAGGTCGAGGACGTCGGGACCGCCGAATCGCTGGATCTGGATCGCCTGCATTCGCCCACCTTTCGCGGCCGGGCCCCGTTCAGGCCCGTCACTTCCACTCTGGCCGCAAGAGGCGTCGTTGTCACCCCTGCCGAAGCGGTTGGTCGCTGCCCTCGCGTGGTTCGCCTCAGCCGCCGGTCCGCGGACGCTCCCGGAAGATGTACGGAGGATTGAGGTGTAGTCAGCAGAAATCGCTGGTGCACGGCGGTGAGTTGGCACCACTGAACACAGGACTGGTAGCGGTTGGCGGCGGCGTCGAGGTCGGCCGGCTCTGCACAGTGACCCAGAGGAACGGTCCATCGACAGTCGGCCAATTCTTTGCCTTTTCTTGCACACAACCCTGGAAATGGTAGCGACCCGGCGGGACGGATGAGGACTTCGCAACCGTCGCGCCGGTCGTTGTCAGCTTGATGTTTTGCGCAAGCGGAAACGGTTGTTGGAACAGCTCGTCGCTCAACAGGCACACGCCGGCCTGCAGGGCGGTGACCGACCCGGCCCTGGTCTTGATCGTGACCTTGGCCGTGACCACGTTGCCCGCCCCTACTGTCACGGACAAGTTCGACGCAACGTAGTTACTGGCCGCAGCCGACGCGGGTGTTGCACCCAGCGCGACAACGACCAGGCCCAGGATGGCCGTTGTAAGGTACGCGATCCGGTTCCGGGTGCTGAACATTCTGGGCGGCCTTTCCACGCTGATCACCGGTCAAATTGTGACCGGCCCGACATGCCAGGTCAACTATTCGCGGGCGGCTCACTCCAATTCGCCACCGCGGTGACGCCGACGTCGGGATAACTCGGCACTCAAATGATCCAGATGGGTAGCAAGTCACTCCAATACCCAACACTCGGTTGCAGATCCGGGTCATTGATCCTGATCGTCCACCGCGGCTTCCCACAGTTCCTGATTCGGATCCGCCCAGTGCATGGCGTTCAGCACGTCCCGAGGGTCCTCGCCGAGCAGCACCGAGTACCGCGCGGCCACACTCGGCGTGCGACTTCGACCCTCGACACAGTGCAGCAGAACCGTTTTGCCTTCGGCCCGCAATGCCGCGATGGTGCGCGCCGCGTCGTCCAGGACGAACTCCAGGTTGGAATTGCCCTGCGGCCCCTCATCGATCAGCCAGAATTCGACGTGCTCGACGCCGAGGTCGGCGGAACCCATGCGGCACAGGCTGACCACCGCGTCGTAGCCGCCCGCGAACGCCGCGTCGTACCCGCCGAGGAACACCCCGTCGTCGTGCGGGTGACGAACCGCGGGTTGTCCTGTCTTCCATCCGGCGTAGCTCATCCGGTCGACGGACGGCCACCCGGTGCTGTCGTCGTGACCGCCGTTCGCGGTGCGGACCGCCAGGGTGATCAGGTCCTTGGCCCGCAGGCCCGGCCAGCCGTGCAGGATGCGGCGCCACCGGGCCGGCACCGCGGAGGCACCCCACCGGGCGCCGAGCAGTGCCCCGGCGATGGCCGCGGTGGTGTCCGTATCGTTGCCGGCTCGTACTGCAAGTTCCAGGGCCTGTGCCAGGTGTCGGGCGTCGCTCTGGTCCGCATGAGTGATGGCCCACCACGCCGTCTGCAGTGCGTGCACCACCCAGCCGTTCTTCGGAAAGTCCTTCGGTGTACCGCTTTCCGCCATGTCCAGCAGTGGGGACCAGTATTCCGCGGTTTCCCGGTCGGCCGTGTTGAGGTAGCCACGGACCCCGTCGAAGGTGCCGTGCAGCACCGCGTGCCGGATGGCGAAGGACCACAGTTGGCAGGCCTGGTGCGCTCGTTCGTCGTCATGGGTGAGCGCGCTGACCTGCATGGCGGCCTCCGCGCAGGCCGCTGCGTCATCGAGGTAGGCGATGCCGACCGCGGCGGTCCGCATCAGCGAACCGTTGCCGCCCTTCAGGCCGGTGAGCCGCCGCGCGGTCGCCTGCATCGCCGCGCCGGTCTTGTCCCTGGCGGAGAGCACGGCGCGGGTCTGGTTGCCGATGTCCTTGGGACGCGAGGCGAACCATTCACCGAACCCCGCCGCGACGGCGTCCAATCCGGCGGCGCTGCGCAGATCCAACCCGGCGGCCGTCACCCTCGCGACGGCGACCGACATCGACGTGTCGTCGGTCCACTCCCCCGGCTCGAACGGCCCGATGCCGCCGCCGATCATGGCGATCTCGACATCGTCCGCCGGGTAGGTGAATTCGTAGCCGGCACCCAACGCGTCGCCGGCCGCACTGGCCAGCAAGGTACCAGCAGCTCGATCCAACTGCGGAGGAGTAAGTTTCATGCTTCCCACCCAGAGATTAAAACTGCGGACGGCTGCCGGCCGCCGTCGGAAAATGGCGCTCGGTTCGAGACTCCCGATGCTCTCCCGGGATCGAATCCATCAACTCATCACGGCACATCGTGACGACCATAGCTGATATGGCCGGCATGGCGTCGTGATGGGAACACCCGCTATATTTCATGGTCGATTGACGTGAACTTCCGCGCTGTCAGGGGTGCCAGCAAGCCCCAACAGCCGACCAATTTCAGGAAGGTCACGGCTCAGCGCCTGCCAGATGACCCCTGAATCGACGCGATGGTGGGCATACGATGTCAGGTTTCGAGCACTTTTGATGCTGCGCCAGGGTATGTCTGGATGCCTTTCCTTGAAGGCCTCTGGCAGCCGACTGACGGCCTCCCCGACTCTGATCACGATCGCCTCGCCAGCCAGCCGCAGTGTGATGTCGGCGTCGTAGGCATCGCGGATCCTCGACCTGACCACCTCGGCCATCTCGATGAAATCGGCAAGATCCTGCAGCGTTCTTTCTCATCGGGTGTCGGGGGCTGCGGGGCTGGCCGGGTCTACATCATGGCCTGACCGGTGGTGATCTTGGGCGTCGCTCAAATTTCTCGCGCCTCGGCCCGAATATGCTCGTCGCGAGGCAACAGCCCACCGGTGCTGACCAGATCGACCCGATACGGTGACAGCAACTCCTCGAGGTCCTCAAGCAGTCCACCGGCGTCGAATATTGAGGCTTCCTCGTCGAAGTCGACCAGCAGATCGATATCACTGTTGAACGTGTCTTCCCGGCGGGCTACCGACCCGAAGACGCGGACGCCCGTGGCTCGGTGGCGACCCAACAGCGCGATCACAGCGTCACGCCGATCCGTCAGCACCTGATGAGGCAGAGGGGACAAGCACCGCTCCAACCGTTGCAGTGTCTGCGTCGATGGTGTCCTTGTCCCCGACTCATACGCAGCTACCGCGGACTGACTGGTCCCCGCTCGTCGGGCAAGCTCGGACTGGGTAATACCCAGCCGGCGCCTCCGCTGCTGGAGTGATTCCGAGCGCACCATCCACTGGTTATATCGCGCAGACGACCGCTGTGGAGTCGTACTCAGAAGTCGGCGCGACCATTCGCTACCTCATCACCCAAGGACCGAGACTGCTCCCTCACGGGCCGACCGAAATACCTCACCACGCACGCAACGTCTCCATGTCACGAAGAACCTGGGCGGCCTCGGCGCGATCCTGCTCGTTCGCGGCGAGGGCGGCTGACTCGGAACGTAGCTTCTCCTGCGCGCGGAGACGAGCGGCATCGATGAGCGCGGCTCGCAAGGCGTTCGAGACCGTGATTCCGTCCTTGGTGAGGACGGCCAAGGCACGCAATGCGTCGTCGTCGGGTCGGAAGGTAATCGTCTCAGCCATGACGAAACGGTAACTCTCCATGTCAGAAATCGGACCGCCCCGCGCGATCGACCGTTACGCAGCGCCAATGATCTCGTCCGCCACCCACCGGGCGACGTTCGCCGGATACGGCGCCGGCAGCGCCAGGACGATGTGCGGGAAACCGGCGCCGATCGCTTCGCGGACCGCGTCCCGGGTGCCGCCGGGCCGGTCGTAGGAGACCGGCAGAACGATCGAGCGGGTGATCGAGGCGGGGTCGCGGCCGATCTCGCTGCAGAAGCGGTCCAGCATCGCGCTGCGACGGACGGCGTCATCGATGTCGCCGCCGGGGATGTTCCACACATCGGCATGCTTGGCGACCACCCGCAGCGTCGCGATCGCCCGACCGCCGATCACGATCGGTGGATGAGGTCGCTGGACGGGCTTGGGGTTGCCGAACGCACCGACGAGGTGGTGATAGCTGCCGTCGAAGTCGAACGGTTCGTTGGCTGTCCACAACCGGCGGATGATCGTGCACGATTCGTCGAGACTGCCGACGGCGTCGGCAGAGTCGTGGTAAGGCAGCCCGTGTGCCTCGTATTCACGCCGGGCGAAGGAGACGCTGGGTCGTGATCCCGCGCCGATGCCGAACTCCAGTCGCCCGCCGGAGACGATGTCCACCGTCGCGGCGATCTTGGCCAGCATCGCGGGCGGCCGGAATCGGTTGCTGGTGACCATCAGACCAAGCCGCAGTCGTTCGGTCCGCGCCGCCAGGGCGGAGAGCAGCGTCCAACCTTCGAAGATCGGTCCGTTCCAGGTCGCCGCTGATCGGCAGGAGATGGTCGAACAGCCAGGCGTGTTCGATCTCGGGAATCGTGTCGGCCTCCTGCCAGACCCGCAGCACGTCGTCATAGTTCACCCCCGATGGGGCGGTCATGATCCCGAAACGTGGTTCGGTGGTGGGGGTCATCGGTGAGCCTTCCTGTGTCGAGTCGTCGTCAGCGTCGTCGCAGCGCCGGGTCGAGCAGGGACGGTGGCGTGTCGAACTTCTCGTGCGCGGCGAGGTCGACGCCGGGAGGGACGATGGCGTCGATCGCGTCGAGAACGTCGCCGGACAGCACGGTTTCCGCGGCGGCGAGTTGAGAATGCAGGTGCTCCAGGGTGCGCGGCCCGATGATCGCGCTGGTGACGGCCGGGTGCGCCGTGACGAAGCCGAGCGCGAGCTGGATCATCGTCAGTCCGGCCCGGTCGGCGACCTTGGCCAGCTCTTCGACGGCGTCGAGTTTGGCGCGGTTCGACGCGATGGTGGTGTCGAAGCGCTGCGGCATGAACGCCGAACGGCTGGTCGCGATTTCCTGCCCCGCACGGATGGCGCCGGACAACCAGCCGGAGGCCAACGGGCTCCACGCGAGCACGCCGAGCCCGTACTGCTCGGTGACGGGCAGGACGTGGCTCTCGACGCCGCGCTGCAGGATCGAATAGCCGGGCTGCTCGGTGACGTACCGGCTCAGGTGGTTCTCTCGGGCGGCCCATTGTGCCTGCACCACACGGTAAGCCGGGAACGTCGACGAGCCGAAGTACCGGATCTTTCCCGGCCCGCTGCAGGTCGGTCAAAGCCGACAACGTTTCCTCGTCGCTGGTGGTCGGGTCCCAGCGGTGGATCTGATAGAGATCGACATGGTCGACGCCGAGGCGGCGCAGGCTGTTGTCCAGCTCGGTGACCAGCCAGCGGCGGGAGCTGCCCTGGTGGTTGCGTTCGTCGCTCATGGGACTGTTCGCCTTGGTGGCCAGCACGATGTCGTCGCGGCGGCCGGCGATGGCCTTGCCCACCATGACTTCTGACTCGCCGGCGCTGTACCGGTCGGCGGTGTCGATGAGGTTGATGCCGGCGTCGAGAGCCGCGTCGACGATGGCAGTGGCCTCGTCCTGGGTGGTTCGTCCGAGGGCGCCGAAGTTCATGGCGCCGAGCACGAGCGTGCTGACCTGAACGCCGGTGCGGCCCAAGGTGCGGTAGTGCATGGTCCGTTCCTCCACATGCGGTGGGCCGTCGATGATGCGGCCGTGGGCGATTCGTGCTCCGCTCTGGCAGACTGATCAAGCGGAACAATGCTCCGTTCAACATACGGAGCAATGTTCCGTTTCGCAAGAGCGACGGGAGGAACGACGCACGTGCCTAACGACGCAGTGGCCGACCCCGATGGACGGGCAGGTCAGTCGCCCCCACGAAAGCGGGCCGACGCCCGACGCAACGAGCAGACCCTGCTCGACGCGGCCGCTGCGGTCTTCGTCACCTCGGGTGTGCAGGCGCCGGTCCGGGACATCGCGGCCAAGGCCGGCGTCGGGATGGGCACGATCTACCGGCACTTCCCCACCCGGGCGGACCTCGTCATCGCCGTCTACCGGCACCAGGTGCAGGCCTGCGCCGAGGCCGGTCCGACGCTGCTGGCGAGCAGCGAGACGGCGCACGCCGCGCTCGCCGCGTGGATCCAGTTGTTCGTCGACTTCCTCGTCACCAAGCACGGTCTCGCCGCCGCGCTGCGGTCCGACAACGCGAGCTTCGACACGCTGCACGCCTATTTTCTCGACCGTCTGGTGCCGGTGTGCGCGCAGTTGCTCGCTGCTGCGGCCGACGCGGGTGAGATCCGGTCCGACGTGACCGCGTACGAACTGATGTACGGCGTCGGCAACCTCTGCATTGGCCTGGACTCGGACTCGCGCTACGACGCCCGCCGCCTGGTCGGGCTGCTGGTCGCGGGGCTCCGTCAGCGATAGAAATCGTAGTGGATTTCCGCCGCAGCATTTCGCAGCACCGTGGCCCACGCCGCGGCCGGGTCCGCCAATAATTTCGAGAATGCCGGCGCCGGCGGGAAGCTGTCCAAGGCCGGTGCCCACAATGCGGCACACACCCGCCCCGCCATCGAGGACTGGTAGCGAACACCGTCGGCGTGCGGCCAGGATGCGCGCAACGCGCGAGCCCAGGTGCGGGTGTGCCGTTTCGGTCCCGAACTGAGCAACTGGGAGGCGCCAAGCCGGAGCGCCGACAGACCGGTGACGTCGATCAGATTCAGCGGACGAATGGGCATCCAGGCGTACACGACGGGGTTGGTCGGTTGGCGGCAGCGAATCTCCCGACCATTCTGAAATCGCTCGGCGAGTGCGGTGACCAGGTCGCCGGCCGCGTACAGCACGCGCTCCTCGGCGTGGTTGGCAACCGGCAACGGATGGGGGTCGAATCGGGCTGAATCAAGCGGACCATATCGACGCATCGCAGCAAACCGGGTGGCATAGGGCCCGCTGGTGTTGGCGATGTGCCACAACGGATCCGTCACCGGCCAGGTGAACCAGTCAGGATTGCGCGAACCAAGGTCGTCGGGCGGTTGCTGCGGGAGCTTTGGGGTCAAATCTGTTCGCCAAGTGTCCCGGCCAATCCTTCTACGTCGGCCGGATCTCCGCCGCCGATCAGCCAATCGCGCGGGGACAAGGCCGATTCCGCCACTGAAAGGTCTGGGTTGGGAGTTGTCATGAACGTTCTGACGGCCATCGGATGCGACCCAGCAGGGATAGCGGCCACCACGGCGGCCAAATGCGGAATGGTGACAGCCGCTGGCGTGGAGTCGTTATCAGTCGGCCGATCACCAGCCGCCGCGAACTGCCAGTCGGGAAAGACCGGCCGCCCGTTGTTGCCCGGGTAGCTGTAGAGCCTGCCTGCGGTCACCTGGTGGGAGACCCTGGAGGGGTCGATGCCCAGCAATGTGGCGACGTCGCCACGGCGGAGCGTACGGGCGGCCTCAGCCGCGGCGCGGGCCGCCGATTGCGCGTCAAGCGCGTGAAAGCTCGGACTCCGAAGCGGGCCGAACGCCGGCGTACTCAACAAGGAAAGCCACATCGGCCGTTGACATATCGATGCGAGCCAGGTCTGTCCGTTGCTTAGACAGCAGAGCGTCGAGGTGGCCGGCCAACGCCGCCTCCGACACCGAATATCCGTGCCGGCGCAACACGTCCTCGATCCTTGCCATCCGCACACATTAGCACTATGTGCGCTTTCGTGCGCGTGTATTCTCGATCGATGAACCGAGCGCGGATTCCTACGAACGTGCAGCCAGCGCGGCACCGGCCCCAACCCGTCCCTTCGCCGGCGCCCACCCAGCACGCCGTGCTCGACCTGCAGCGCACGGTGGGAAACGCGGCCACCACGGCCTTGATCCAACGCACGACGCCGCTGCGCGGGCCGGCCGCCGCGCCCGTCCTGGCGCGGCCGATCGTGGTCGCCCGCGACGCCGACTTCGGCCTGCGCAGCAAGGCCGAGATCTCCGGATACGCCGGACCGGCCGCCGACTTCTGGAAGGCGAACCCCACCCTCACCCTGCAGGACTTCGGTCTGCATCTGGTCGACGAGGTGAACAAGGAACTGGTCGGCGAACGGGGTTCCACCGCTGCCGACCCCGGTCCTTCACTGCAAGCAGGCGGAACGCCGGCGGGTTCGCGCAGAGCTCCTGGACCGTGCAACTCGACCTGGCCCGCACCGCCCAGGGACCGCTGACCACCAAGATCGGCACCCTGGCTCCCGATCGGGTCGCCGAGGTGGCCGGCGTCTGCTTCCACGAGGCCCGGCACGCCGAGCAGGTGTTCACGGTGGCCAGGCTGGTCGCCGGCGAGGGCGGCAAGGACGCCAAGGCCATCGCCGCCGAGGTCGGCATCCCGGAATGGGTCGCCAAGGCCGCGCTCGGCGCCAAGGGTCCGATGCCGGGCAAGGCCGCGCTCGCCGACGTCAAACAGTGGCGGGCGATCGGCCAGACCGGCAAACACAGCGACTACTGGACGTGGAACGAGGACTTCCGAAGCTTCGCGGCCAATGTGGTCGCCGGCCTCCCGTCGCCGTCTCCGTCCGCAGTGGACAAGGTCATCGCCGCCCGCGAGGACTTCGCCAAGACGCTCGCCGAATGGCAGAAGGACACCCTGCCGTTCCTGGACAAGAAGATCGACGCGTTGACCAAGCTCAAACGGCCGGACGCGGCGGACACCATCGTGCTGCGGGACGTCCGCAAGATCCAGGCCGCCGTGCGGAAAGGTCGTCCAGCAGGACTCAAAGCTCGCCGCGGAGATCACCCGATTCCGCGCGCGGCGCGCGAACACCCGCGAGCCCATCACCGTGCCGCAGGCCGCGCAGATCCAGTCGACCTTCGAACTCGACTGGCTCGGCCTGGAAATCGCCGTCCGCCAACTGAGCATCACCGCCGACGCCGCGTACGAGTCCTATCCGCACGAGGCGGACGCCTATGCCGCCGGCAGGTCCGTCCAAAAGGCATTCCTCGACCGGGCCAAGGCGCCCGCCGGCAAGCCGTAACGGATCTCGCACGTGGGTTCCAGCGCTGGGACCCCGTCGCGGCGCGTCAGTGTGAAGCATTTTTCGGTTCACGGGCAGATTTTGCCTTCACGATCATGCCCAGCGGAGGGTCAATACCACTGCCCAGGGGTGCGGTGGTGAGGCAGCAGTCCGGGGTCTGTCCGCAGGTCCTGTCCCATCAGCCACAGACCGAGATCGATGTCCGCGCTGGTCCTTCCGGCCAGGACGACGCTTGAGCCGCTCGCAGGCCTCGATGGTGCAGGCGCGAATCTCCATCTCCGGGGCGCTGCCGGCCGGCAGGATAACGCCGCCGTCGACAACCGCAGCCAGGCTCGACGAATATTCCAGCGCGCCCAGATGCCGTAGTACCTGCGGGAGTCGGTAATCCGCGAACGCGGTCAATTCGTCGCGATTCGCAATCCTGAATTCGGGGTACCTGGCGGTGAGTTGGCCCAGGTCACTGGGAAAGATCTGGGCCCGCTTCAGGATCCAGACCCACCGGCCCGCGTACCAGGTGCCATCACGGAAGCTCGGCAGTTCCCGCACCATGGTGGCGGCGATCTCGGGCGCCGAGAAGTCGGCGGTCGTCAGCAGGTTGATGGCCTGCCCGTCGTGCTTCTGCAGCAGGAAATTGGCCGCCTCGACGATATTGTTGACCCGCTGTTCGATCAGCGGTATCGGCTTATCGATGCCGGCAAAGAGACGGTGGGCTTGTTCGACGGTGAGCCGCGCCATCCACTCCGCGTCCCACACCGGCATTCCGCGGCGGGCAGCGGAGTTGAAGCACGCCGCCAGCCCGTACCAACCACCCACCCCCGTGCCGCCGAGGTCGACCCGCCAGGCGTCCTCGGGACGCTCGCCCCAAAAGCAGAAATTGCACGCCGTTTCGAACATGATCAGGTTGACGTCGCGCTCCAGTGATCCCGCTGAACCGAAGGCCACGTCGACATCATCGATCCCGGCGGCCAGCCGAGCGTCGATCGGGCCCGCGATTCCGGCGAGCGCGTCGTCGCGGATCCGGACGTCACGGGCGGCCGCGGCCACATACCGGGCGCCCTCAAGGACGGAGCCCGGAATGGTGACTGCCGCCAGGTGCACCGGCCGACCCTATGCCTCGGGGGTGGGGACGGCCCCTCGGTCGTCGGCCGTCGATAGAGTCGGGGTCCATCGTCGATGGGGCGTCGACATTGACGGGCAGCGAAGGGAATCACCGTGCCGGCAGCAGAACCCGAACCGATCAGCGTCATGCAGGCGCTGCATTCCACCCCATCGCGCCGCTTTCTGTCCACCGAGCCGATCCCGGACGAGGTGCTGTGGGCGATCCTCGACGCGGCCGTTCGCGGCCCGACCGGGGGCAACCGGCAATCGTGGGGCTGGGTGGTGGTGACCGATCCGTCGATCAAGGCGCAGATCGCGGCGTGGTACCGGGAGGGCTGGCAGGCGGCCTACGGCGACCGGCGCGACGAGATCCTCAGCGCCCCAGCCTCATCGACGGGATTGAGCGGACGGTCCTTCCTGGCCGCTGAGTATCTGGCCGAGCACCTGGAGGATGCGCCCGTCTGGGTCTTCCCGGTGCTGCGACAGGCGGCGGGGGCCACCAATCCGCGGTTGGGTTCCTCGATCTACGGCGCCGTGCAGCAACTCATCCTGGCCGCCCGGGCCTTCGGCATCGGCACCACCCTGACCTCCCTGTACGTGGGTCATGAGGACGACGTCCGGGAGTTGCTCGGACTGCCGCCCGACGCGCTGACCATGGCGCTGCTGCCACTCGGCTATCCCTCCCGTGGCCGTTGGGCCGAACCCCGGCGACAGCCGCTCCAGGACGTCGTGCACTGGAATCAGTGGGGGAACTCCCGGTCGGCGCCGTGACGGTTGACCTGCCTTCGGGTGCTTCGTCGGCGCTGGCGCCAACGGCCGTGCTCTGGGACATCGATGGCACGCTGCTGTCCTCCGGTGGGGTCTCCGCCCGGGCGTTCCTGGACGCGGTCAAACACGTCGCGGGCCGCCGCCCAGAGGGGCGTGGACTGGACCTCGGCGGCCGCATCGACCCGGAGATTGCCGCGGTGCTGCTCCGGTCGATCGACGCGGACGAACAACTGGTGCCGGAGGTCCTGGCCCGGCTGCGGGAGTCCGCGGATTCCTGGGCCGACGAACTCCGCGAGAACGTGCTGGCCCTACCGGGAGTCGTCGACGTCCTCGCCCGGCTCGAGTCGGCCGGGGTCCGGCAGACGGTCGTCACCGGGAACATCGAGGCCGTTGCGCTGCTCAAACTGCATGCCGCGCATCTGATTCCGCCGATCGACCCGGCGCTCGGCGGGTACGGCGACAGCGGCACCACAAGGGTCGAGGTCGCCGACAGCGCGCTGGACCGGTTGGCGCTGGCCGGTTGGTCGCGGTCCCTGGACACGTGCTGGATCATCGGCGACACCCCGCGAGACCTGCAGTGCGCCCGGGCGCTCGGGATCCGCTGCGCGTTGGTTGCCACCGGCCGGCATTCGCTGAGTTCGATGGACGACCTGGGCGCGGATCTTCTGCTGCCGTCGTTGGCCGATACCGATCGGCTCCTCGCCCAGGTGGGGCTTATGGCACGAGGATGACCTTGCCGTAGACGGTGTGCGATTCGGCCAGTTCCATGGCTTGCGTGGCACTGGTCAGCGGCAGCCGCGCGGCGACCTGCGCGGTCAGCACGCCGTCGGCGAGCAGCCGGAAGACCGAGGTGAGATCGTCGCGTTGGCGGGCCCGGAACGTGGTGAGGTTGCGGAGGTGACCGCTCCACACGTTGTAGAACGACGCGTGCCGCCCATTGGGCAGCAGGTTCCACACGGTCAGCCTGGTCAGCAGCCGAACGAATGACAGGAACACCGAGTCGGTGCCGTTCAGGCTGGACGAGATGGCGTAGCTGACCAGAGTTCCTCTGGGCGCCAATAGTTTCCACGACTCGCGCAGGGTGGCGCCGCCGATGTTGTCGAACACGGCATCCACGCCGCCGGGTGCCAGCTCGCGGACCCGGGCGACCATGATTCCGAGGTCGGCGTAGTCGACGGGTTCGACACCGAGTCCGCGCAGGGCGTCGTGGTGTCGGGGTGACGCGACACCGATCACCCGGACGCCGTGGTGCCGGGCCAGCTGGACCAGGGTGGTGCCCACTCCCCCGTTGGCGCCGTGCACCAGGATGGTCTGGCCGGGCCGCACCCCGGCCGTGCGGTGCAGCATCTGCCACGCGGTCAGGCCGTTGACGACGAGCGTCTCGGCCTCGGCGGGGTCCAGGCCGGCGGGAACGGGGACCAGGTCCGCCGCGGTCAGCAGGGCGTGACTGGCCCAGCCCCCGGACTTGGTCAGGGCGGCGACCCGCTGACCGACCAGCGCCGGGTCGACGTCCGGGCCGACGCTGACGACGGTGCCGACGAGGTCGTAGCCGGGCACGAACGGGAACTTCGGTGCACCGGGATAACGCCCGCGGCGCATGGACTGCTCGGCGAACGACACCCCGCTGGCTTCAACGGAGACCAAGGCCTGACCGGCCGCGGGAGCCGCCAGCGGCCGGGTCCGGATCTGCAGGCCGGCGGGTTCGATGATGCCGGGCATCACGATCTCCGTTGCGGTCACCACGGTTGGTCCGCTCGGGTGCTGGTTCTTGGTGCTGGTCATGGTTCCTCCGATTGCTGCCCTTGTGCTGGACGCGAGCGGTGCTCGCAACGTGAATACCATTCACACACTGACAGGCCAATGCTACTGTGTCAAGTAGTCACCTAAGCGAGGGGTTGCGATGGTCGAGCAGGTCACCCGGCGGGAGCGGTACCGGCAGCAGACGATCGACGAGATCAAGGCGCTGGCCATGGAGCAGGTCACGGACGGTGGCGTGGCGACGGTGTCGTTGAACGCGATCGCCCGGACGATGGCGATGTCGCCGGGCGCGTTGTACCGCTACTTCGACAACCGCGACGAGCTACTGGCCGAACTCGCCGTCGCCGCCTACGGGTCGCTCGCCGACGCGCTGGAACGGGCGGTCCCGGCCGGCGGGACGCGCGGCGCCAGGCTCACCGCGGTGGCCGAGGCCTACCGGGAGTGGGCCACCGCGCAACCGAACACCTACCGGCTGATCTTCGAAAGCCCGACCGGCTCTGGGGAGGAGTTCGCCTCCGGGCCGATCGCGGCGGCTTCCAAGCGCAGCATGGACGTCCTGCTGCGCGTGCTGAGCGAGTTCGAGCCGCCTGCCGACGACGGACTCACCCCGGCCCTCGAGCAACAGATCTCCGGGTGGGCCGCACGGTCCGGGAATTCCGGGTTGCCGATCGGCACGCTGCGGCTTGGCCTGACCTGGTGGGGGCGGCTGCACGGACTGGTCAGCCTGGAGCTCGGCGGCCATCTGCGGGCCACCGGCGTCGACCCGCAGCTGATCTATCAGAGCGAGATCCAAGCGCTGCTACAGCATTTGGAGCCCGACGCGTAGCGCAAGAGGTCAGGTGCCTGCTGCGGAATCCTTCTCGACGGAGGTGGCGACGAAATCCTGAATGGCGCGTGCCAGGCTGGCGGGCTGGTCCAACGGGAGAAGCGTGTAGCTGTCGGGTATTTCGACCAGTCGTGCGTTCGGGAGTAGCGCGGCGAGGCGGCGTCCGTGTTCGGGTGGCATCACCCGGTCGTCTTCGGCCCAGACGATCAGGGCCGGGCGGTCGAAATCCGTGTAGGCGGCCTGCGGTGTCGAGCAGGAGTCGCGGCTCCGCGGCGATGGCCCGCAGCACCCGGACGGTGTCGCGGCGGATCGCGGGATCGTGCAGGATTGGCTTGATCCAGCGCGCGGTGGCGGCGTCCCCGCGTTTCGTCAGCCACCCGAAGGCGAGCGGGAGTCGGCGGACCGGACGCAGCCGCATCTGCTGCATGAAGAGCCCGAACAACGCGGGCGAGAGCTTGCCGGTCAGCACCAGCGTCCTCCCGGTCAGGCCGGGTGGGTAGTTGTCGAACGCGTCGCACGAGGCGAGCACGATCCGCCCGATCCGCGGGGCGCCGTCGGCGGCGAGCAGTTGGACGATCGCACCACCGGTGTCGTTGCCGACGAGGGTGACGTCACGCAGGTCGAGTTTGTCGAGTGAATTCGGCGACCAGGCGGGCGATCCCGGTCAGGGACAGGTCCGCGTCGGCGTTCATGGCATGGCGATGCGCGCCCAACGGCAGCGTCGGCGCCACGACCCGGTGATCGGCGGACAGCTCGCCGATCACGTCGTCCCAGAGCGAGGCGTCCATCAACAGTCCGTGCAGCAGCACGATCACCGGCCCGTCGCCGCCGGTGTCCTGGTAGTCGATGGTGCCGGCGGACAGTTCGATCTCGCTCATTTCTCCGGGAATTCTTTGACACCCGCATGCCGACCTCCTCGTGGGAACGTGCAGCCTTCGACGTCAAGTGAACCACGCGGTTCACTTGTGTGTCCAGGTTTCCGTGGTCGTTGCTTATGTGGAGGAGGACTCCTCCCGATCCAGTGCCCGTGCGAGTGCTTCGAACCCAGCGTCGACGCCCGAGGTGTCGTCGCTGGTCAATCGGCCGATCAGGAAACCACGCAGGGCGGCCAGGATCATCTGCGCGACCTCGAGCTTGCGCTGATCGGTCCAATCCGCTGGGCAGAGGGAGAGCAGCGACGGCAAGTACTGCTGTGAGGCCCCTCGTCCGAGCTCCGCGTACCGCTCCGTGTCGTACATCATCAGCCCGATCGCCTGGTCGAGGACCCGCGACTCCTCCCCCACCAGGGCGGGCCACACCGCCCGCACCCGACCGGCCAGGGTCCGACTTGCCGGGCCTTCGGCAGCGGCGGCCAAACCCTTGTCGATGCGGCGGTCTCGCAGCCTCAGGATCGCCTGCACCAGCAGGTCGTCGGCTCCGTCGAAGTGGTACAGCAGCACCTTGTGGGTGGTGCCGGCCGCCTTCGCCGCGCGACGGAGCGAGAAGTCCACCAGGCCGTTGACCGCGAGATCGTCGGTGACCCGCTCCAGCAGCTGCCGGCGCCGGGCCTCGCCACGCTTGGTACCCGAGGATCGTCGGTAGGTTGTTCGCTCCGGTGACGCGTCGAGCGCTGGGGTGTCCACCTGGACAGCATTCAGGATCGGGGCGTGGACTGCGCCCACCTACGAATTCGCGTCGATCCGAAGGACCTGGCCGAACCCCGCAATCGTGGGGCCGAAGCCCTGGTTCGAGACCCAGAGCGCGCCGTCCGGGCCCATCGTCATTCCTGTCGGGAACGTTAGCCCAGAAACGATGGTCGTCTTCGCGCCTGACGGGTCGATACGCACGATGTCGCCCGTGCCCGGAGTCGGAGCACCCGCGTGGTTTGAGGTCTCGAGCACGTACATGCGGTGGCGGTGGTCGAAGGCGAGTCCCACGACCGTCGTCAGGCCGGTTGCCCAGGGCTTCAGCTGTCCGCTCGGCGTCAGCTTGAAGACGGTCTGTGTCCCTGGCGCGACCGGGAAAGTGCCGAGATTGCCGACGAAGAAGTTGCCGTTGTAGGCGAGCGCACTCGGGACTATGTGACCCTGGCTAGCCGAGACATCGACGACGCGACTGATCTCCCCCGTCGCTGGATCGACGCGGTCGACCTCGCCGTGGTTCGGCTCGACCGTGTAGAGGTCGCCACGCACCGCCACCATCGAGTACCAGGTGCCGTCGGGCTCGAAGTCCTCCTCGTCGGGGTTCGCGACCGGGTTCGCCTTGATGAAGGCGCTGAGGTTCGCTACCTCGGTCGTGGTGCCGTCGCCATTGACCCGCACGACGCCGTTATCGACGGTGGTGTGCCCGTGCGAGCACCCACCGCCGGCGACCAATGCGTAAAGGGTGTCGCCGACGAACGCGATGTCGGCGACACCGCTGCGGAAGTTCCGCGGTGGCGCCGCCTGATCGGATGGCAGGCCGCTGGCGACGACCGTCCGTGTCCCGTTCGGCGCGAAGCGCAGGATGTCCGCGGTGAAGCCGCCGGTGTAGGGGCCGATCACCGGCTTCACCTGCTCGCACTGTTGCGGCGTCGTAGACACCACCCCGCCCAAGCCGCCTTCGGCGATGTAGAGGTTCCCGTCGGGGCCGAACTCGAGCCCGCGCGGGTTGTTGAGCCCCGTTGCGAAGACCGTCACGGTCGCTCCCGACCAGGGACGCGCCTGGGCCGGCGCAGCGATCATTGCTGCGGTGACGAGGGCCGCGAGTACCGGAGTCGCTACCACGAGGAGTCTATGTTGCCGCTTCATACTCTCCCTGACTTCCGCGATGGGACCTGAGTCGGGTGTGTAGTCACGCTAGAGAGATTCGACCCGCGCGAGCCCGGGCGGTATACGCCTCCGGGCGTATATTTCGTACCGACGTCCCGGCCTCACTGGTCGGCGAACTGGGGTGAGGCGATGACCACCACCACACTGCCCGATACGGATCTCCACGCGCTGTTCACGTTGCTTGAGGACGTCCGGCGTGACGATCCGGGCGAGGTGGTCCCGTGGGCGTTGCTGGAGGGGCTGGCGCGGCTGATTCGCGCCGATTCGGTGCAGTGGACCGAGACGGACTGGGTGCGCGAATGCCTGGTGGAGCATCAAGCAATAGAAGGGGGCGAACGCGACGAGATCCTGCGGTTCATGAAGAACGATGAGACTGCAACGTATTTCCGGGCGTGCCGTAATTTCCGGGCGTCCACCGATTCACAGTTGATGGCTCCGACCCGGCGGGCGACACAGATCTCGGACTTCTACACCGACCGCGAGTTTCTCAACACCGAGGCGTGGGCGGAGTGCTTCCAGACCGGCCCGGTGCGCAGCTGCCTCAATGTGCGGCTTCCGAGCCTGCCTGGACACGCCCGCGGTGTGGCCTTCATGCGGTCTACGTTCACGCACTTCAATGATCGCGACGTCATGCTGCTGACGTTGGCGCGTCCGCACTTACACGAGATCTACCTGGACGCGGAACGGCGCCGCCACGGCGTGCCGAAGCTCACCGCGCGCGAGTGGGAGATCTTGCAGTTGGCGGGTGATGGTCTGCCGAACGCCGCGATTGCCCGGCGGCTGTTCATCTCTCCTTCCACCGTGCGCAAGCACATGGAGCACATCTTCGACACTCTCGGGGTGCGCAGCCGTACCGAGGCCGCCGCGATCGCGTTGCCACACAGGTGGTCCCGGCCGTAAGTTCGTCGGGGGTCAGGCGGCGCGGGGTTGTGCCGGGTCGGTGTTGATCGCCCGGTGGGGCTTCGCGCTCTCCCCTCGCCAGCCATGACGGCTACCAAGACTCGTCCCTACCCACCGGCGCCTTCGCTGCGCACCCGAAGACGCCCTGGACACCGCCTGCGGCCTCTGCCCTGGGCAACCCCACCGCCTGGATCTGAACCCCCCGACGAACTTACAAGCGAGACCACTGAGATCCCGAAGATCGCCGGTAGCCTGCCCGCTCGGGTGAGCCTTCCAGCGCAAGGGTTTCCACGCGCACAGCACTCATGATCGGGGAGCGCCGTGCACACGACAGCAGGCGCTCAGAGCTTCAGGACGCGAAATCCGGCGTGGCCGATCGAGCGGACTCGCTCCGACCCTTCGGCTCCTCCCAGTCCTCCTGCCGACCGAGTGCGGTGAGATCGAGGAAGTAGTACGAACCGCCGGTGCATTCGAGCCCCCGGGCATATTGCGAATAGGTATGGAAAATGCGGTCGTCAACACGCAGGAAGCAACTCCGGCCGGGCATGTCGAACGGCTGGGGCGAAGAGAACAAGTCAGCGCCGATCGCCGCGTACTCCGCCCGGCTGCGGTAGTTGAACGTGTCGGCGCCGACCGACTCGTCGATGGTCACGCCGAAATCTGTGTTGAAATCCGTGCCGAACGACGAGTACCACGGTATGTCCCAGCCCTTCTTCGCCTTCCATCGCTCGAGCTTCTCCAGTGGCGCACGGGACACCATCGCGTACGAGGTGTCGCGGGTGTGCAGGTGATCGAAAAAGCCCTGGGAGAGCTCGTCGGTGCCGGCCGTGCAACTCGGGCACCCGTCCTCCCAGTCGGGGTGGAACATGAAGTGGTACAGGATCAGCTGCCGCCGACCCTCGAAGAGATCAGCGAGGCCGACGGAACCCTCGGGCCCGTCAAAGCGGTAGGGCTTGTCGATCTCAACCATCGGCAGGTTGCGACGTTCGGTGCTGAGTCTGGTCGCGCAGCCTGGTGAGTTCCTTCTCCTTCGCCAGCAGACTCCACCCGGGCGGCCAGCCACTCATCTCGTGTCACGATCTTCGGAAGCGCCATCTTTTTCCTCTTTTCTCGCGGCCATGAGGCGGCGACGGAAGTGCTGACTGCGCAATGCCCGCTGAATGATCGGTGTGAAGTTCCTGCTTCGAGTGCCACGTGGTCGCGGCCGGGCTTGCCGGGGGAACGTCCTTCAGTCGAGCGCGGCCAGCGATGCTGGCCCTCGACGCTCTATTGTCGCGATTTCCAGCGCAGCCAGCGCCTACGGTTACCCTCACTGACGCAGCGCGCGGGGATCGGCAACAGACGGGGGCTCATCGGTGACCAACGGAGAGGCCAGGTTCTCGAGCGCCACCGACGCCGCCGACGCCCCATCGGCCCCGATCGGCCGCGTCCTCGGCACCGAGGACTCCACCCCGCTGAGCTGGCACGTCGCCCTCAACGAGGACGCCTACCTGCAGCTCGACGACGTGGTCGTCACCAGCCGCGACGTGCCCGGATTCGGCACGGTGACGATCGCCGGCGTGGTCACCGAGGTCACCGCCCGGCACGAGGGCGCCAGCTTCGGCTCGGACGTCTTCCTGATCAGCGACGGCGTGCTGCCGGCCCGGGTGCAGGAGACCGCGGAGATCACCACCACCCGGGTCGAGCCGGAGTGCTACGTGCCGCCCCGACCCGGCGAGCCGGCCAGCCGCGCGACCGGCACCGACCGCGAGCACGCGCTGTACTTCGACCAGATGGACCGCAAGCTGCCGATCGGCACCGGCCGGGACGGCGCCCCCATCTACATCAACCTCGACTTCCTCGACGGCACCCGCGGCGCGCACATCTCGATCAGCGGCATCTCCGGCGTCGCCACCAAGACCAGCTACGCATTGTTCCTGCTGCACTCCATCTTTACGCTCCGGCGTGCTCGGCAGCAGGGCCGTCAACGCCAAGGCGCTGGTGTTCTCGGTCAAGGGCGAGGACCTGCTGTTCCTCGACTACGCGAACATCCGGCTCGACGACGAACTCCGGCAGAAATACGCCGACCTCGGCCTGCCCGCCGAGCCGTTCAAGTCCGTCGGCTTCTACTCCCCGCCCACCCCGGACGACCTGACCGGCCGACCGCACGTCGCCGGCCGGACCAGCGGGGTCGAACCGTTCTGGTGGACGCTCGCCGAGTTCTGCACGGGCGAACTGCTCCCCTACGTCTTCACCGACGCCGAGGACGAGCGCAACCAGTACACGATGGTCG
Source organism: uncultured Actinomycetota bacterium (assembly GCA_963695045.1). Taxonomy (GTDB): domain Bacteria; phylum Actinomycetota; class Actinomycetes; order Mycobacteriales; family Nakamurellaceae; genus Nakamurella. Next base: position 188,317 of record CAVOFW010000003.1, on the reverse strand, counting down.
TCAGCCAGGTCGCCGCCCGGCTGCGGCTGGACGCGGACGAGGCCGGCAAGGACGGCGCGGTCAGCATCGACGGCGACACCTGCCGCACCTACGACCAGCTGGTCGACGTCATCGTCGCCCGGCTCACCGACGACGCCACCCGCCCGCAGTGGGCCGGCCCGGTCACCGGGGTCGGCACGATCAACGCCTTCATCCGGCGGCTGCGGTCGTCGCTGCAGCCGCTGCGGGCGCTGATCCGCGCCGACCTGCCCGACACCGGCGCCCGGCAGATCTCCACCGGCAACCAGCAGGTCACGGTCGTCGACCTGCACAACCTCCGGGAACGCGCGCAGCGCTTCGTGGTCGGCGTCGTGCTCGCCGCGGAAACCGCCCGCAAGGAGGCGGCCGGGCCGGGCAGCCTGCTGTTCACCATGATCGACGAGCTCAACAAGTACGCACCGCGGGAGGGCAACAGCCCGATCAAGGACGTCCTGCTGGACATCGCCGAACGCGGCCGCAGCCTGGGCATCATCCTGATCGGCGCCCAGCAGACCGCCAGCGAGGTGGAACGGCGGATCGTGTCGAACTCCAGCATCAAGGTCGTCGGCCGGCTCGACGCCGCCGAGGCCGGCCGCCCCGAATACGGCTTCCTGCCGCCCAGCCAGCGCACCCGGGCGACCCTGGCCAAGCCCGGCACCATGTTCGTCAGCCAGCCGGAGATCCCGGTGCCGCTGTCGATCGAATTCCCGTTCCCCGCCTGGGCGACCCGGCAGGCCGAATGCGGCACCGCGCCGGCCGCGCCGGCGAACCGACCGACCGCCTCGGCGTTCAAGCGGCTGCCGCAGGCCGCTCGACGACGCCCCGCCGTTCTGATGACGTCACTGCGACCGAGGGCCGAGACGTGAAGCTGCTGCACACCTCCGACTGGCACATCGGCAAGACCCTCAAGGGCCGCAACCGGTTGGACGAGCAACGCAAGGTGATCGGCCAGATCATCGAGGTCGCCCGCGAGCACCAGCCCGACGCCGTGCTGATCGCCGGCGACCTGTACGACGTGTCGGCGCCGTCCGCGGAATCGCAACAACTGGTCGTCCAGGCCCTGCTGGCCCTGCGCGACACCGGCGCGCAGATCATCGCGATCGCCGGAAACCACGACAGCGCAGCCACTTTCGACGCCTACCGGCCGCTGATGGGCGCCGCCGGGATCACCCTGGTCGGGTCGGTGCGGGCCGCCGACCGCGGCGGCGTGGTCAGCTTCGACGCCCGCTCCACCGGTGAACGGGTCAACGTCGCGGTGCTGCCGTTCCTGTCCCAGCGGTACGCCGTGCGGGCGGCCCAGCTGATCGCGTCCACCCCGGCCGAGATGTCCAGGGACTACGACGACATGGTCCGCGAGGTGCTGGCCAACCTCGCCGAATCGTTCACCCCGGACGCGGTCAACGTGGTGATGGCGCACCTGACCGTCACCGGCGGGAAGTTCGGCGGCGGCGAGCGGGCCGCGCAGTCGATCTTCGAATACCACGTGCCGGCCACCGCTTTCCCGGCCGAGACGCATTACGTGGCGCTCGGTCATCTGCACCGGCGGCAGACGCTGCCCGCGCCGTGCCCCGTCGTCTACAGCGGGTCGCCGTTCGCGGTGGACTTCGGCGAGCAGAACAACATCCACGTGGTCTGCCTGGTGGAGGCGACCCCGACGACGCCGGCCAAGATCACCGACGTGCCGATCACCGCCGGCCGGCGGCTGCGGACCGTGCACGGCACCGTCGCCGAACTCGTGGCCCGCGCCGACGAATTCGGTGACGACTACCTCCGGGTGTACGTGCAAGAGCCGACCAGCGCCGGACTTCGGGAGACCATCACCGACGCGCTGCCCAACGCGCTCGAGGTCCGGATCGACCCGGAATTCGCCGTCGACGGTCAACCCGGCGCGCCCGACCGTGAACCACGCCGACCGCTCCCCGGGCGAACTGTTCGCCGAGTACTGCGCCTCGAAGGGCGTCGCCGACGACCGGGTGCAGGCGCTGTTCGCGCAGTTGCACGACCGGATCACCTCGACCGGCTTCCGCGGCTGAGGACACGTCATGCGACCGGTGCTGCTGGACATGGACGGCTTCGCGTCGTTCCGCGATCAGGCGACCGTCGATTTCACCGACGCCGACTACTTCGCGCTGGTCGGGCCGACCGGGTCCGGGAAGTCGACCGTCATCGACGCCATGACGTTCGCGCTCTACGGGTCGGTGCCGCGGTGGCAGGACCGGCGGATGGTGATGTACGCGCTGGCCCCGACCGCGAACCGTGGCACGGTGCGGTTGGTGTTCGACGTCGAGCGGCAGCGGTACGTCGTCGCCCGGGAATTGCGGCGGGCCAAGAACGGCGGTGTGACGATCAAGAGTGGCCGGCTGGAAAGGCTTCTCGATCCCACCGCCACCGGCACCATCAACGACCTGACCGACGTGATCGCCGCCGACGGCGCTCGTGACCGCCGCGGTGGAGAAACTGCTGGGCCTGACGTTTCGATCACTTCTGCCAGTGCGTCGTGCTGCCGCAGGGCGAATTCGCGGAGTTCCTGCGCGCCAAGGGTTCCGACCGCCGCGAGATCCTGCTGAAGCTGCTCGGCGCCGGCCTCTACAAGGAGATCGGCCAGGAGGCGAACAGCCGCGCCTCCCTCGCCGGGCAACGGGCCACGCTGCTCGCCGACCAGCTCACCGGCCTGATCGACGCCACCCCGGAGGCGGAAGCCGTTGCCGCGCAACGGGAAACGGTCGCTGCGGGAGCTGACCGAGCGGGTCAGCGAGACGGTGCCGCGGCTGCGGGACGCGACCGCCGCGGTCGGTCAGGCGCGAGAGCAGGCTCGACCAACTGAGCCGCCGAACATCAGGCACTCAGCGCCGTTCGGGTTGCCGGACGGTGTCGCAGAGCTCGATACCGCCGTCAACGACGCGCAGCTGGCCGTTGCAGGCGGCCAAGGACGTCGAAGCAGTCCGCACAGGCCGCCGATGCGGCCGCGCGAGCGGCACGGGCCGCCGCGCCGGATCGAGGGCCGCTGGAGCAGGCCCGTCGGGATCACGCCGAGCAGCGTCGGGTGCTGGCGGACATCCCCTCCGCCACCGCTGATCTCGCGGCGGCCGTCACCCGGCTGGAACAGGCGGCTGTGCTGGTCGAGACGAGCGGCCGGTCCGTCGAGACCGCCCGGGATGCTCGGGACGCCGCCGGAATCGCGCATGCCGCCGCCAGCGACGACGTGGATCGCCTGACCGCGGAGCTGCGGAACCTGTCGGCGGTGACGCTCCCGGCCGGGCTGGCGGAACTCGACGAACGGTCCCGATCCGCCGACCTGGCCCTGCGCGAATCAACCGCCGCACTGGCCGAGGCCGAGCAGCAGGATGCGGATGCCAGGGCGGCGCTGCAGCAGGCGCCGCGCCGGGCGCCGCTGGAGCACGCGCTGCGGCAGATCGCCGAACTGGCGCGAGGCTTCCGCGGCGGTGCGTCCACTGGAGGAGTCGCACGAACGGGCCGCTGCCGAGCACGAACGGGCGCAGGCAGAGTTGGACGCCGCCGACCGCTGCCCGGGTGGTTGCGCGGGCCGCGCTGGAGGAGCTTGCCGTCACCAACAGCGCGGCGTTGCTCCGGCCGCATCTCGCCGTCGGTGACGCCTGCCCGGTGTGCGAGCAAACCGTCGCCACCCTGCCCAAACCCAAGCGCGTCCCGAAGCTCGCCGCCGCGGAAAAGGCCGTGGCAGCAGCGGAAACGAAGGTCCAGTCGGCGCGCGCCGCGGAGTCGCGGGCCGCCGGCGCCTTGGCCACCGCAGCGGCCCAGCTCGCCGCAGCGACCGAGCGGGTGAGCCGACTGCGAATCGGCGCTCGACGGTCTGCCGACGGACCCGTCGTCGATTCGGGAATCGCTGGACGCGCTGGACCAGCTCGACGCCACGGCTCAGGCCGCGGGCGAGGCCGTGCAGCGAGGCGCGGGAACGGCTTGCCGCGGCTCAGGCGGACGTCAGGCAGGTCGACGCCGACGCGGCCGAGATCCGCGCATCCCTGCAGACCAGCTCGCGATCCGCTGGTGTCATTGGGCGCGCCGGCGGTCGACGGCGGCCAGCTGCTGGCGGCGTGGACCCGGCTGACCGACTGGGCCACCAGCGAGGCCAAGGCCCGACGTCAGGCACTGCCGGCCGCCACGGCCGCGGCCGAGGCCGCGGCGACCGAGCTTCGCGGTCGCCGAGACTGCGCTGGACAAGGCCGGCAAGGACGTCGTGGCCAGCCGGCAGGCCGAAACGGTGGCGACCGCCGCCCATGAGCGGGCGAAGGCCGCCCTGGCCGGCCTGACCACCCGGCTGGGTGAACTGACGGTCGCGCTGGTCGGTGCGCCCAGCGAGGCGGACGCGCAGGCGCAGTTGGCCAGGATCGACCAGCTCACGGCCGCGGTCGACGACGCCGATGCCGCCCTGCGACGAGCCCGAACGGCGCGGGAACGGGCCGAAGAATCCGCCGGAACGCTTGATGCGGAGGCGCGGGCAGCGTGGCAGGTGCTGCGGAAGGCTCGGGACACGCTGATCCCGTTCGGTGCTCCCGAGTTGCCCGACGGATCGGTGCTGATCGGTTGGGACACCTTGGCCTTCTGGGCGCGGGAGCAGGCCGACGGCTCGTGCGGTGTCGGTGCTGGCGGCGGAGGATGCGGTCGTCGGCGCCGACGCAGGATCGGGATGCGCTCGTCGGCCTGGTCACCGACGACTTCGCCGCGCTCGACGTTCCGCTGCCCGCCGGTGACGTCGTCAGCACGGCACCGGTCGCGGCCGCCTCCGCGGTGACGCAGGCGAAGGCCGATCGGGCCCGCATCGCCGAACGTCTTGAGCAGGCCGCCCGGCTGACGGGCCGAACTCGCGGCGGCCGAGACCGAGCAGCAGGTCGCGGCAATGCTCGGCAGGCTGCTGCGCAGCGATCAGTTCCCGGAGTGGCTGGAGGCGGCGGCGCTGGACACCCTGGTCGCGGATGCGTCGGTCCGGTTGGCCGAGCTGTCCAACGGGCAGTTCGAGCTCACCCACCGGGGCGGGGAGTTCTTCGTCATCGACCACGCCGACGCCGACAGCCAGCGCGGGGTCCGGACCCTGTCCGGTGGCGAGACCTTCCAGGCGAGCCTCGCCCTGGCCCTCGCGTTGAGCACCCAACTGTCGTCGATGGCGGCCGCCGGCGCGGCCCGCCTCGACTCGATCTTCCTCGACGAAGGCTTTGGCACGCTTGACGAGTCGACGCTGGAGATCGTCGCCGGCACGCTGGAGAACCTGGCCCAGGGCGACCGGATGGTCGGCGTCGTCACCCACGTCGCGGCGCTGGCGGAACGGGTGCCGGTGCGGTTCGTGGTCAACCGGGACAGCCGGACCTCGTCCATCGTCCGGGAGACCGTGTGACCAGCGGTGCCGCTTCCGGCTCGTCCGGCCGGGGCGGCGGGATGAGCTTCTCGGTGGACGGCTGGGATCCGACCTACGGCACCAGCCTGGAACTCGAGGACGATCTGGGTGAGACGTCCGCCGAGGTCGACGTCGGTGTCGAACTGCCAGCGGACCGGTGGCGACCGATCGCTGCCGGTCCATCGGCGGCGCCGCCCGGTCCGGTCCTGTTCGTCGACGGGGTGCGCCGGATCGAGGCCCGGGTGTGGATCGACGACGTCAGCAACGGCTCCCCCGCCAACGAGGCGTCCGCGGCGATCTGCGCCTCCTACGCGGCCGGCGTCGTGTGCTGCTGCGAAGGCCGGGGCGCACCTGCTGGCCGCGGACACCCGCCGCGGGCTGTTCAGCGTGGCGCCGCACGCCGAGGACATCGTCACGTCCGCCGGGTCGTTTGTGGCCTACCATGCGTCGGTCAATCCGAAAATGCCGTTGTCGGTGACGCTTTCGAGCGCGCTGCAGGCCCGGCTGGCGGACGTCGAACTTGCCGTTGCCGCATCCGCACGGTCTGCAAGCGAACAGTCATGCAGCCAGCGAGGATGATCTGTTGGTGGTCGACGGCCCACTCCGCGGGCGTGAGCACCTGCCGCGGGTGCTCGGCTACATCAAGAGCCACCTGGCCGCGTATCTGCCGACCGAGCAGCACGCCATGGTCGGGACGCTGCAGGCCGGCCAGCGGACGCCGGTGTTCCGGATCGGTGGGAATTGGGACCGGTATTCCTGGTACCTCCGACTCCCCTGCCTGCCCAGCGCGCCGTGGGCCGGCATCGTGCGGGTCGAATGCTCCCCCGGCCTGCCCGTCGATGACGTCATCGCGTTGGCCGGGCTGAGCCAGACCACCCTGGTTCGGTTCGCGTCGACCGAATACAAGGACTCCAGGGCGCCGCAGAATCTGTATCCGATCGCTGGGTTGGAGCGGGAACTGCGGCGGAGGCTTGGGGATTCGCGGCTGCTGTATCGCGCGCTGCGGGTGGCTGCGAACCGGTGACTTCTCCGCTCTGCGCAGTGCCGATCGCGATGGTGGTAGTCCACAACGTTTCGCCATGCGCAGCAATGGCCAAAGGTCGTCGTGGTTGGTTGCGGCGGACCCGCGTCCGGGGTGAGGGTTCTTGGTAGGCCTTCCCCATTCGGTGGAAGGTGGCGACCCTCGGCGTGGCCTGCTTTGCGCGCGCCCCCGAGTGCGAGCTCACCCCGGATCGATCGGCGAAATGCAGTTGGCGACAGCCCTTCCATTTCCTGGGGTCCCGGGTAGATACTGCCATTTCGGCTTGACCCGGAAGGTCGAAGGAGCGCGAAGATGCCATTTCGCAGATTTCTGACAATAACCTGTACGTCCCTTCTGGTACTAGCATTCGCGCCTCAAGCTGCGTTCGCCGCTGCGCCCCAGGCCCCCACATCGGCCTCGACTCCGGCCAACCCGGTCACACGTCATGTTCTGCAGAAGGGAACGGCCGCATATCGGCCGATTCCGACGGGTAGCGACACGCCCGGCCCGTTGTCGACCGAGATCCCTCGGTTCTTCGGTCCGGAAGCGCAGGGTAACGCTCGGGTTCGTGGCCCGGGCTACCTCGGGCCGAACCGAAGCTTCGCCGCGCAATGGAGCGAGCGCGAGCGCCGGCGTCGCACCACGGGCCGTACCACCAAACTCCGTGCCGCCGAAGGTTGTGCAACCCAACCGCATCGTTCGGAACGGGCCGCAACTGCTGAACAGTTTCGATGGCCTGAACCACCGGGACCAGCGAACCGCCAACGGCGGCAACCAGTTCAGCCTCGAACCACCTGACCAGGGGCTATGCGTCGGCGCCGGTCACGTCGTCGAGGCGGTCAACGACGTCTTCCGGGTCTACGGGTCCGACGGCAGCGGCCAGACCGGTGTGGTGGACCTGAACACGTTCTTCGGCTACCCGGCACGAGATCGACCGGACGACCGGCGTTACAGGGCCCGGTCGTCACCGACCCGATCCTGCCTGTACGACCCGACGACCACGGTCGTTCTTCCTGGTCGTGCTCACCCTGGAGGTCAGTCCCGACCCGGGGACCTCACCGGTGACAACCACCTCGACATCGCGGTGTCAGCCAGGACCCCACCGGCTACCTGGAACATCTACCGCCTCGATGTGACCGACGACGGCACGCACGGCACCCCGGTACACCCGAACTGCCCGTGCATCGGCGACTACCCGCACATCGGCGTGGACGCGCAACGGCTTCTACCTCACCACCAACGAGTACTCGTTCTTCGGGCCCGAGTTCAACAGCGCCCAGGTCTACGCCTTCTCCAAGCGGGCGCTGGCCCGCTGGCGACGCCGACGTGCTGGTCACCCAGTTCGACACCACCGCGGCCGACGGCGGCCTCAACGGCTTCACCATCTGGCCGGCGCAGTCGCCGCCACGATGCCGGACTACTCCGGCTCGGCACGGCGGAACCGAGTTCTTCCTGTCGTCCAACGCGGCCGAGGAGGCGACCGGCACACCGGACTACATCTCCAACAGCATCGTCACCTGGAGCCTGACCAACACCGGCTCGCTGGACATCGTACCGCCGAACCTCGAGCGCTGACCAACACCCGGGTCGGCGTCGACACGTACTCGCTGCCGCCGCCGGCCAACCAGAAGGCCGGCTCGATCCCGCTGGCCGACTGCCTCAACGACGACGCCTGCGCCACGGTCCTGCTCGGCGCGCCCGGACCCGTTCAAGCCCGAGGTCGAGTCACCGCTGGACAGCAACGACACCCGCATGCAGCAGGTCACGCTACGCCAACGGCAAGCTGCTACGGCGCCCTGGACACCGCCGTCACGGTCGGCGGCGAGACGCAGGCCGGCATCGGCTGGTACATCGTGCAGCCCAGGTCCGATCGCGACCGACTCCGCGCCAACCTGGTCGATCAGGGCCAGCTCGGTCTGGCCAACAACAACCTGACCTACCCGGCCATCGGAGTCAACGCCGACGGCCAGGGCGTCATGGCGTTCACCCTGGTCGGCGACGGGTACTTCCCGTCGGCCGCCTACGCGGCCTTCGACGGCGGCACCGGCGCCGGAGCGATCTTCCTGGCCAAGGCCGGCGTCGGTCCCGCAGGACGGATTCACCGGCTACCAGGCCTTCGACAACCCGCACCCTGCCCGGCCGCGCTGGGGCGACTACGGCGCGACCGCCGTCGACGGCAGCAACATCTGGATCGCCAGTCCGAGTACATCGGCCAGACCTGCACCCTGGCCCAGTACAGGCCGACCCGTTCGGCAGCTGCGGCGGCACCCGGACCGCCCTGGCCAACTGGGCGACCAGGCTCAGCCTGGTGGCGCCCTCGTTTGGGTCGAACTCATCCGGTACCGATTCCTCCGGATGATTCTTCAACGTCGCTAACCCATCCACTCAACCGACGGCCACCCCATTGGCGGTGCAAACATACAGAGAAAGGGAGTGCCCCCGCGCTTCCGTCCCCGTGAAGCAGTTCTGGTAGCCGGGTGCTGGCCAGGACGCCTGCGATCACGCTTCCGGTGCGTTTATGACCTCGGCCACCAGCCGAAGCAATGACCGGACTTCGGCCGTGGTTGGTTGCAACTCGTAGGAATGATGGTGCACTGCTCCGCTCAACCCGTCCCAGGCGATCTGCGCGACCCGGCCAACCTCTGGATTGTGATGCCGGAGCAAGATCAACCGAGATCGCATGCGTGGACGCTGAACGAAGGTTGCCAGCTCGGCGCAGCGCGCGGTGACCGCCTCTTCGAGTGCCTGACGGGCGACCGTCGCTGCCGCTCGAGGTGCGCGACCGCCAGGGCACCGGGACCACCCCGTCAAGGATCTGTTGGGCCAGCGTGACCAGACCCAGCGCCGGCTGCACGGTGGCGGTCATGTGACGGTCTGCCGTAGATCTTTGACCGCCGTGCGCACCGCGTTCACGTCGTCCGCGTGGTTGCTGGTGGAGCCGGCGTGCACGCCGCTGTTGCAGAGGTGGAAGGCGGCAGATCGCCTGCGTTCCACCTTTGAGCCACGCGTCGATCGGGGCGTCCTTGTCGGAGTGCAGCGCCAACGCCAATCTCTGCCGGACCGTTGAGGCGTCGTCCCATCGCTTCTCGACGGTGAGTCTATCGAGGCCGGCCGAGTACGAGCGGGTCGAATACACCTCGTGCGCGGTGGTTTCGAGGCCCATCCGGCACAGGCCCGGTATCACCCGGTTCTTGGCCTCGTCGGGCACGTTCTCGTCCTTCGCGAAGGCGAAAGCGTCGTCGAGGTAGCGCATCGAGGGCTGGAAGGAGTTGGTCATGGTCACCGCGGATCCGACACCCCTTGTCACCTCGTAGATCTGCGCCTTCACTCCGGAACGGCGAACCGCATCAGGCAGTCGATCGTCGTGAGACAGCACGATGACCTGGCGGTCGACTGCGATCTTCTGCATGACGGCAACGAATCCCTCGACCTTGGCGGGGTCCATGGCCTGAATGGGGTCGTCCAGCACTACGAACCGGAACGGACTCTCCGGTGCGGTCGCTCGGGGCAGGAACAACGCCAGAGCGAGCGCATGCAATTCACCCTGGCTCATCACACCGAACGCGCCGGCCTTCACTCCATCGACATCGGCGTCCAGTTCGACCCGCCGGTTGGTGTTCTCACCGGCAAGCCGGATCGCGTCCAGCCCGACGTTGCTTTCCTGCCGCAGGGTCGCCCAGATCTCCCTGGCCCGTTCTGCCAGCGGTTCGATGCGCTGGTTGCGGAGCACGTCGGCATTGTTCTTCAACCAATCCACCGCCTGCTTGACGACTGCAAGGTGCGGTTCTTGATCGAGCGCCTTTCGCTTGTGGGTCAACCACTCCCCCAGTTGAAGCGCGATCGGCGCCCACAGGTCCTCCCGGTCGGCCAAGAGCCGGGTCGCCTGATCCCGGAGCGCCGCGTAAGCGGATTCCAACGGTGGCAGTGCGGTCGCCAGGTGATCGGCCAGCGCAAGGTCGTCCGACGGCGCCGCCAGCCAATCGGTACGGGCATTCACCGCGTCATTCAAGGTGGTGAGTTCAGAGTCGCTCACCGATGGCAACGGCGGCAACCCTCGAACCAGATCGCCAGCCTCGCGCCTGGTCCGGTCCAACAGGTCGCGCGCGGCACGCAACTCAGTGAGCTCGGCCTGTTCCGCCGCGAGGGCAGCCATGCTTCGGTCGGCCCATTCCTTGTCCAAGGTGCCGACTCCGCACACCGGGCACGGTCGGTCACCGTGGTCACGGTGCATGGCCAGAGCCTGTGACAGCAGGTCGGCGTGCCGGGCCGCTACGTCGGCAACCGTGCCGGCGTGCCCCGCTACGGCGCCGACCGCCTGCCGAAGCCGCTCGCCGGTCTGCGTCACGCGCGTCGAATCCGGCGGTGACAACTGGGACAGGATCCGGAGGGAGGCCAGTGAACCCGACTCAGCGACTGCGGACCCAGTGACCAAGCCCTGCACGGCGTTGACATCGGGAGCACGTTTCGCCAACAGGGCGAGGGCCAGCACGGCCCGCGGATCCGTGGAACCCTGCAGCGCTGCTTTGACTTCAGTCGTCAGGCCCTTGACTGCGAGCTGTGGAGCCTGCAAGTGCTTGAGCGCGGCGGCAAGTCGAGTGCGTGCGTCGGTGATGCGCTCCAATCCGAGCAGGATGAACATCTTGTCGTACAGCTCGTGCGGTCTGCCACCCAGGACGCCACCCAGTTCGTCGTAGGACAGGAGCGGGCGGTACAGCTCGATCGGCGTCGCCCAGCCCAGACTGTCCCGACCCGGCTCACGCTTCTTGCCGGCTCGCTGAACCCAGCTGCTGCAGCCTGCGAGATCCGCCTCCGCGGTCCAGTCCAGCCCGAGGGTGGTGATACCCACGCCCTCCTCGGCGATCTCGACCCTGATCGAGGTATTCACAGAGCCGTGCAGGTTGCGCCAGCTGCCCGTCCAGACGGCCGTTCGGTTCAGCCAGCGGTAACTCTTCCCGGTGAGCGCCATTTCCAGCGCCTCCGCGATCGTCGATTTGCCGGAGCCGTTTCGTCCGGCGATCACCACCAGGCCGGGTCCCGGGTGCAGCGGAACTCGCACGGTTGGCCCGACGCCGCGGAAACCGCTGACCTCGATGGCTCGGAGGAAGGCGCCGACCGGTTCGGTCACCGGCGCCTGATCGGTTCGATCTGGCCGCACGATCGGTCCGGCATCCCCGCGCAAGACCTCGGCGAACATCTCATCGCTGTCCAGGGCGCCGAGGATCAGCAGCTTGGCGTCCTCGGACAAGGCGTCATCGGCGTCGGCCATCGCCAAGACGGTCGATTTCAGTTCTTCGGCGCTCATTTCCACCTCCTGGTGACGAACGTTTCGTCCCCAAGTCTGTACGTGTGCGGCGCCGATTGCCGGGCGATAACTCATTGTTCAACAGGCACCGACTGCGTAGCGTGCCCGATGCGCTCTCAATGGGTGAGGGGCTTCGACTTTCGCCACGATTGGCTCCTGAGTGCTGTGCTCGAAGGAGCAATCAGCTACGTCGGCGCCTTCTGAGGCAGCTTAGCGTGGCGAACGCTGGCGGTCAGTCACCCACCCGGCTCCAAAATGTCGTCTCGATTTCGTTGGTCTTGAGGTATTCCTCGAGCGCGCCGGTGGTCTGGAACCGAGAACCCAACGCCTCCAGAAGCGGAGCGTCACCGATACCCAGGCTCAGCCGAAGTTCGGCAACGGCGGCCGGCGAGAGGGTCCGGGCGAATTCGTACTCCGTCAGTCCGTCTCCCCAGAAGTCCGAGACCCCACTCCCGAGATCGTGCCCCTCGATGACCAGTGTCCCGTCCTGGTCGGCATGCAATTCCCCTAGTAGAGAACCCTTTTCGTCGCGGCGATTCATGACCACCAGGGTGAGGCGCACGCCGCTGGACCCGGTCGTTATTTTGATCGGAGGTGGCTGCGGGCTGGGCTCGTGTCCGTCGCAGCACCCTCCGCGCCCATTTCGCCCTGCTTCATTGTTCGTCCCCTTACCACCGCTACCGCGAGCCACCGTTAGCGGTGCGGTTGGGTGCGGCTCGCGTTGGGGGCAGCGCATCTACAGCGGAATGTCGCGAGTAGCGCGATCATCGAACCATGACTTCGACCTTCGGGTGGCTCGACACCGACAGCGAGCAGCGCAGGAGAATGCTCGAAGTCGTCGACCTCTTCAAGGAAGAGGGCACCGTCGACGAGCTCGGGATCGGCTCGATCCGGGACGCGCTCGCAGATTCGTTGTTCCCCGGCACCTCCGTACCTGCACACCCGGCTCCGCTACGTCCTGTTCATCCCGTGGCTGCTCCAACGGGCCGCCCAGAAGGCGACGCCACCGGAGATGAGCGCGGAGTTCCGCAACCTGGAGTATCGGCTGATCGACAGCCTGCTCGCCGGTGGCGAGACGCTGGGGGTCATCGGCAACACGGCGCGGAACAACCTCAAGCGGATGCCGAGCGGGATGTACTGGGCCGCGCTGGGGGCGTGGGACATCCGGACGTCGGACTTCTCGGCCGACGGCTTACTTCCGACGGCAGTACGACTATCGCCAGCTCGCCAGGCGCACCGCCGACGCGGACGATCCCGAGGCCCGCGAACTGCTCCCCGGCACCGGGCTCGACCCGCACCTGCCGAAGCCGCCGGACGGACCTGCTGAAGGCGTGCCGACTTCGCCCTGACGGCCGAGGAGGAGCAGTACCTCTCCGACCTGATCGCCGGCTCGACGAAAGGATCGATGCTCTCGTGGCTGATCCACCACCCGCCGGGCAACCTGCCCTGACTACGTCTGGGAGATCGACAACCTCGACACCGCACCCGCACAGCTGGCGGAGTTCGTCGACCACGCGCGACGCTTCCACACCGCGATCCACGGCGCGGCGCTCGTCTACAACCTGCTGCTGGCACGCAAAGGCCGGGCGGGACGACCTGGCAGCCGACTACGAAGACGCGCCTCGACCAGTGGCGCAACGAACTGCAAGTCACGGCGGCGCTCGACGGCTGGAGCCGCACCGACTGGTGGGCGACGATCCGGCGCCAAAATCCGCGCCTGCGGCCGATCACGATGCAGTTCGTCGATCGCTGGCTCGATCTCATTGAGACGGCGATATCGATCTCGCCCACAGCAAGGCGGCCGCCGATCTGATCAGCACCCGCGAGCGTCAGATCAAGGGTGGCCGCGCGCGGCTGGTGAACCAGTCCGCGCTCGACCGTTGGTCCGGCGGCAGCGGCCTCGGCCGCCTCGACTTCCGCTGGACGATCGCCCGCCGTCACCTTGCAGGATCTCTACGCCGCGAGGGCGGCGTCGTGACCCTCACGCCCGAGACCCGGGTGCTGCTGACCGACGCGCTCCGCCCGCCGGCGGGCTACCGCGTCGAGATCGCCGTCGGCACGACGTACTCACTGAATCTCACCGCCCTGCTGCTCGCGCCGCTGTCGTTCGCGCTCTTCGACCAGGCGAACTCCGACGAGATCGGCGCCGTCGATCCGATCCGCCTGCTGGAGGCCGTGCGCCGCTATGCCGAGCACACCACGGTGTTCTGCCAGGCCGGCGGGATCCACGTCCCGTCGAACTACCGCAGCATCCTCACGTTCGTCGAGGACAGCGTCCTCGAAGTCATGCCGCCTCCACGAGGGAGCGATCTTCCACCCGAAGATCTGGGCGCTGCGGTTCGTCGATCAGGCAGGGCCAGCACCGGCACCGGGTGATCATCCTGAGCCGGAACATGACCCTGGACCGATCCTGGGACACCGCGCTGGTGCTCGACGAGGCACGAGGACGGTGCCATCGACGCGGCACCCGCCGCCGAGTTTCGTGCGGCGGCTTCCCGGCCTGGCGATCCGGCCGCTGGACGACCGACGGGTCGGCGAGATCGACGACCTCGCGGACAGCCTGAGCACCGTTCGGCTCGCTGCCCCGAGTCCCTTCACGGAGGGCGAGCTGCTCCCCATCGGGATCACCGACGACCAGGTGTGGCCGTTCCCCGATCAGGCCCGCCGGCTGCTGGCGATCAGCCCGTTCCTGACCAAGCCGGCCGTTCGCGCACTGGCCACGATCACCGCCGACCGGACGCTCGTCTCCCGCGCCGAGTCGCTGGAGCTGATCGGCGCGAAGCTCCTCGACGGGGTGGAGCGTCAACGTCCTGCAGCGGCTCGCCGAGGTCGATCCCGGAGACGACATCACCGAGGCAGCCACGGCAGTCACGGAGTTCCAGGGCACCAACGAGGGACTGCACGCGAAGACCTTCGTCCTCGACCTCGCGAGGGGCCAGTCGATGATCGTCACCGGAAGCGCCAACCTCACCAGCGCAGACATGGGGCGCCAACGTCGAGTTCGACGCGGTCCTGACCGGTCCAACCTCCGCCTGCGGCGTCAAGGCCGTCCTGAACGGCTCCCCCGAAGCACCCGGCCTCAGCAGGCTGCTGGAGGAGTACTCCGTCAGCGACGACGGCGGCGTCACCGACGCCGCCATCGAGACCTCGCTACGCGCTCGAACGGTTCCACCAGCAACTCGCGGTCGACGTGCCCGAATCTGCACATCACCACGCTCGACGACGACCGGGTCGACAGCGACCCTGACGCTCACGTGTCCCGAGCGATCCGCCGGGCAGCACGAGGGTCTGGCTCGCGTCGCTTCCCGGCGATGTTCACGGCCAGCCGCTCGGCGAGTCGCTGACCTGGACGATCGCGCCCATCAACGTCACGCCGTTCATCGCCGTCGAAACCACCGCCGGCGACGGGCGACGCCCGAGTCACCCGCCGCTGCGTCCTCAAGGCGACGTTGAGCGGCGCCGTCGACGGTCGGCGCCACGATGCCGTGTTCTCGATCCTGCAGCAGCAAGGAGGACGTGCTCCGGTACCTCGTCTTCCTGCTCGGCGACCCCAGCTACGACGCGCTGTTCGCCCAGCTCGCGGGTGTCGACGGCGAGCGATTCTCCGGCCGGACCTGAAGCCCGGGTCTGGCGACTGCCGACGTCGCGCTGTTCGAGCCGCTGGTCCGGGCAACCGGTCGCGACGAGGACGCGCTCGCGCGGGTCGCCAGCCTCGTCGAGGACCTCCGGGAGCTGCCGAACGGGCGACGAGCTGGTACCCGACGGGTTCGACGAACTGTGGGATGTCGTGTGGCAGGTTCACCGGGAGCGACTCGTCATGAAGCCGAACGCCGAGCAGGGCGCTCGCCGGCCTCAAGGACTTCCAGCGAGCGACGGTCGACTACGCCTTCCGCCGGCTTGTGGCTCGACGACGATCAGGTCAAGCGGTTCCTCGTCGCCGACGAGGTCGGCCTCGGCAAGACCATGGTCGCCAAGGGAGTCATCGCCAAGACCGTCGAGCACCTCTGGGACACCGACAAGCGGATCGACATCGTCTACATCTGCTCCAACAGCCAGATCGCACGACAGAACCTGAGCAGGCTCAACGTCGTCGGCGGCGCCGAGGTCAAGCACGCCGACCGACTCACGCTGCTGCCCAAGGTGATCCGCAACCTGCGCGACCAGCGGATCAACTTCGTCTCCTTCACCCCCGGCACGTCGTTCCAGGTGGGCCGCTCTGGGGGTGCCTTCCGCGAGCGGGTGCTGCTCTACTGGATGCTCGCGAACTGCTGGGGCACCGAGGTCACCGCGCCGGTTCGCTGGACGAAGTTCTTCGAGGGCGGAATGCGCCGCGAGAACTTCCAGAACGAGCTCGACTGGTTCGACCGGTCGAGCGGCCAATCTCGACGACGAGCTCTGCCGGTCCTTCGGCGAGGACATCGAAGCGGCAACCGGGCCCGACGGAGGACCGCTGCGAGAAGAGCTGCGAGGCCTGCGCCCACGAGTTCACCTATCTCCGCGGGCAAGCCCGAGGGTGACCTCGGCTGGCGACGGGACCGGCTCGTCGGCAAGCTGCGCCAGCTGGTGGCGCGGGCGGCGGTCGAACACCTGGAGCCGGACCTGGTGATCCTCGACGAGTTCCAGCGATTCAAGGACCTGCTCGACGCCGACGACGAGGGCGCTCGCCTGGCGAACGCGATCTTCGACCACCCCGACGCGAAGGTGCTGTTGCTCTCGGCGACGCCGTACAAGATGTACACGCTCCCCGACGAACCCGAGGGCGACGACCACTACCACGACTTCACCCGAACCGTCCGATTCCTCGCCGGTGACGAACGAGCCCACATCGTCGAGCGCGAACTGCGGGCGATGCGGGAAAGCCTGCTGATGGGTGGCGACCTCGCGCCGGGCCCAGCGAGGCACGGGACCGGGTGGAGCACGAGCTGCGCCGGGTGATGAGCCGGACCGAGCGACTCTCCTCGACCCCGGACCGCGACGGCATGCTGGTCGAACGCCCGCTCGCCGGGCGTCGAACTCGCCGCCCAAGACCTGCGGTCCTGGCGCACCTTCGACGACGTTGCCCGGCAGATCGACCGTCACGACGTCTTCGAGTACTGGCGCTCCACCCCGTATCCGCTCAACCTCATGGAACGCAACAGCTATCAGATCCGTACCAAGTTCCAGGCGGCAGCGGAGCGCAATGACCCCGACGTTGCGCGCGATCTCTGGCGGAGTCCCAGGGACTGCTGGACTGGGAGCGACATTCGGGCCTACCGGCAGGTCGACCCCGGCAACGCCAAGATGCGGGGCCTCTCCCATGACGTGCTCGACCGAGGCGCATGGCGACTGGCGTGGCTGCCGCCGTCGCTTCCCTACTACGAGACCGGCCGGCGCCTACGCCGAGCCCGCAGCTCCGTCGCTTCACCAAGCGGCTGATCTTCTCGGCCTGGGCCGTCGTCCCCAAGGCCATCGCGGTCATGCTGAGCTACGAGGCCGAGCGTCGCGGCGTCGAGGCTGCCGGATACCGCGGCCGTGCGTACGACGACCGTCCCGATCACCCCGCCACTGCAGTTCCGGATGGCCGGCGGACCGAGTCGGCGGGCATGCCCGCGCTCGCGCTGCTCTATCCCTCGGCTCGCGCTCGCCCGCGCTCGGCGACCCGCTTGAGGTCGCGCGAACCCTCGGTGCGACACTGCCGGTCAGCCGCGAGGCGCTGCTCGACGCGGTCCGCGAGTCGGATGCGAGACCTACTCAGCACGCTGCCCGAGGGCTCGCCACGGATCGGTACCCCGGATCAACGGTGGTACTGGGCGGCGCCGTTCCTCCTCGACCGAGGCTTGCGGACGCGTGACAACGACACATTCCTCGCACGGATGCGCGACGTGGGACGCGCCCGATGAGGAGGATCAGGAATCCCGACTCGGCGCGCACCTGCGCGCGGCCGACGACGTCCAGGAACTCGTGCTCGGCCCACGACCCGACGACCTCGCCGAGGTGCTGACCACGATGGCCGTCGCCGGGCCCGGGGTGTGCGCGCTGCGTGCCCTGTCCCGGGTCACCGGCGGTGCCGATGCATTGACAGACCCTGAGATCCGCGAATCGGCCTACCGGATCGCCCAGGGCCTGCGCTCGCTGTTCAACAAGCCCGAGATCGTCGCGCTGCTCCGGTCCGGGGAGGACGAATCGTACTGGCGTGCCGTGCTCGACCACTCGATCGACGGATGCCTGCAATCAGTGCTCGACGAGTACGTCCACGTCCTCATCGAGTCCGAGGGCCTCCAGGACGCCGACAACCACCAGCGCGCAAGGACGCTCACCGAGACCATGACCGAGGCGCTGTCGACGCGCACCGCAACCAACGCCGTCGAGGACGTGCGGGTCGTCGACGGTGAGATCCGCCTGGAAGATCGACCGAATCAACAGCCACTTCGCTGCGCGCTACGGCCGCGCCCAGTCGACCGACCAGGCCGCCATGCGCGAAACAACCGTCCGGACGGCCTACAACTCGCCGTTCCGCCCGTTCGTGCTCGCCTCGACCTCGGTCGGCCAGGAAGGTCTCGACTTCCACACCTACAGCCACGCCATCGTCCACTGGAACCTGCCCGGCAACCCGGTGGACCTCGAGCAGCGCGAAGGACGAGTGCACCGCTACAAAGGGCACGCGGTCAGGAAGAACGTCGCCGCTGAGTACGGCTCGGCGGCCGCTCGACGCCGACACGACGATCCCTGGACAGCGGTGTTCGCCGCGGCGCTGGCGGCGCGCGCCGACGAAGACTCCGACATCAAGCCGTTCTGGATCTTCACCCGCCCCGGCGGCGCCGTCATCGAGCGCTACGTCCCTGCTCTCCCGCTGAGCCGGGAAGCCCAGCAGTACCGCCGGCTGCTGCGCACCGTCGGCGCGTACCGGCTCGTGATCGGGCAGCCCCGCCAGGACGACCTGATCCGCTATGTCGGCGAGGACGTCTCATGGCTGCGGATCGACCTGACGCCGCCGCCTGTCGACCGATAGACAAGCGGATCACCCGGCCGCCACCCGCGCGGCGGTGAAAACATCCAGCGGCATGGCGTGATCCAGCTTCCAGGTGATCGCGATCGGCCGGTCACCGGTGTGGCTGACGTAGCTGGCCGGCCCGAGGAACATGTAGGGCTCGGTGCCCATCTCGTTGGTCTTGCCGTCGCGAACGAACAGCAGGATCGACGACCCAAGGCTCCGATGGTTCAAATACCGTTGCCCCGTCGGCGAATCCACCGACGTGGTCGACTGCGATTCCCAATGGAACAGCTCGGGGCTGATCGCGTAGTCGCGGTACATGGTGGTCGGCGAGAAATCGGTGTCCGACTTCTTCAGCGTGATCAGGAAGGCGTCCAGATTCCATTCGGTCGACCGCAGCACACCCTCCCGGAACGTCGACGGCACCCGGCTGAGCGTCGCATGTCCCAGAGCGGCAAGGATCTCCTCCCGCTGATAGCGCGCGTGGACCCGGAGATTCAGGCCCCGCAGTCGGTCCTCGGCCGGGGCCGTGACGTGCCGGGCGTTGTCGAACGCGAGGTCGACGACCGACCGGATCTCATCCCGCACGGCCGGTTCGGCGCGCAACGACGCCAGCCCGTCGTCGTAGGAGGCGAACTTGCCGCTCGGCCACAGCGAGAACAACAACATCCGGGTGAATGCCTGCTCGGCCGGGCTGAGCTCGGCGTAGGCGGGCGCGTCGTCGGCGAGCACCATCCGATAGGCGGCGGCCCGGTCCTTGTCGTCGACATGCGCCAGCGACCTGACCCGCTTGAGCAGCGCCGGCTCCAGCGTCTGCCCGCCGCGGGTCGGCAGACCGGAGTCGCGCCGCAACCGGGTCCAGCTCCGGTCGGACCGCACGACATCGGCAAGTTCGACCCCGGACTCGTGCAGGAACCCGGCCAGGTCGATGTCGCCGTAGTTGCGGAGTTCGCTCACCAGCGTCTGCCAGCGGTTGCTGAGCTGGGTGCGGATGTTCTCCAGGACCAACTGCTGAGTTTGCCGGTCCAGAATGATCTGGCTGCCCGACGGCAGGAACGGGAAGCCCTGTTTCCACCTGATGGGCAAGTCCCCGGCGGGTTGCTCCCGTCAACGCGCGGTACCGCACGTCGAAGCGGAACTCCTTCCGCTGATGACCGACGAAATCCAGCGCCGTCAGAACCGGCTTGTTCGGAGCCAGTCGCAGTCCGCGGCCGAGTTGCTGCAGGAAGACCGTCGCGCTCTCGGTGGGTCGGAGGAACAGCACGGTGTCCACGCTGGGCAGGTCGACGCCCTCGTTGAACAGGTCCGCCGTGAACAGCACGTTCACCCGCCCCTCGCGCAGGTCCAGCAGAGCTTGTGCCCGGTCGGACCTGTGGGTCTGACCCGTCACCGAACGGGCCGGCACCCCTGCCTCGCGAAACACCCGGGCCATGTACTCGGCGTGCGCGACGGACACGCAGAACCCCAGCGCCTGCATGCGCCCGACGTCGGTGACCTTGTCGCGCAGGTTGCGCAGCACGATCGCCGCCCGGGCGTCGTTGCCGGTGTACAGGTTGGACAGCGACCCAAGGTCGTACCCGCCGCGGGACCACTGGATGCCGCTGAGGTCGGTGCCGTCCGCGATGCCGAAGTAGTGGAACGGGGTCAGCAGTCCGTCGCTCAGCGCATCCCACAGGCGCAGCTCGGCGGCGGTGCGGCCGCCGAAGAATGACCGGACGTCGACCCCGTCGGCGCGTTCGGGGGTCGCGGTGAGCCCGAGCAGCTCTCGCGGTTGCAGGTGGTCGAGGAGGGCTCGGTAGGTCGATGCCTCGGCGTGGTGAAACTCGTCGATGACGACGATCTCGTAGGCATCGACCGGAAGGTTCGCGACTCCGTAGGAATG
This sequence comes from uncultured Actinomycetota bacterium, assembly GCA_963695045.1. GTDB lineage: Bacteria > Actinomycetota > Actinomycetes > Mycobacteriales > Nakamurellaceae > Nakamurella. Next base: position 167,759 of record CAVOFW010000003.1, on the reverse strand, counting down.
CATTGACTGGACGGAGGCGAAGACATGCTTCCATCGCTCCGGCCGGCTTCCACCGACGTAGAGCTCACCAAAGCTGGCGTCTGCCAGCACTTCCCGGTAGGTGCGCAGCGATTGGTTCAGGATTTCCTGACGGTGCGCCACGAAGAGCAGTGACGGCCTCTCTTGCTGTCCGGGTTCGCACAGGCTCCGGTAGTCCAGGGCCGCGATCACGGTCTTGCCGGTGCCGGTGGCTGCGACGATGAGGTTCCGGTGCCGGTCGTGCACGGTGCGTTCCACCGCCAGGGATTCCAGCATCTCCGCCTGGTACGGATAGGCCCGAACCTCCAGACCGGAAAGCGAGATCGTCAGCCCGCCGTCTCCGCGCTGCCCGGAGGCCTCAGCCAGGGCGTCGTCCAGCCGGTCCCGGTCCCGGTCGGGGTCGTAGGTTTCGAAAGTGGCGTCGTTCCAGTAGGAGTCGAACGTGGCGATGAACTTCGCCATCAGCGTTGGAGTCGCGATCCGGGAGAGCCGAACGTTCCATTCCACGCCGTCCAGCAGCGCGGCACGGGACAGATTGGACGACCCGACGTAGGCGGTGTCGAACTGGGTGTCGCGGCGGAACAGCCAGGCCTTGGCGTGCAACCGCGTACGTTGCGCGTCGTACTGGATCTTGACCTCGGCGCCGAACTCCTTGACCAGCCGATCCAGCGCTCTGCGCTCGGTCGCGCCCATATACGTGGTCGTGACGACGCGCATCGGCCTTGCCACGCTCATGCAGTCGCTTCAGCTCGGCGTCCAGGACTCGCAGCCCGTGCCATTTCACGAACGCGCACAGCAGGTCCACCTGGTCCGCGGTCTCCAGTTCGGCCCGGACCTCCGCGCCGAGGGACGGTTCGTTGGGCGCGTTGGTGAGCAGCGCGGCGTCGGACAGCGGGATCGCTGGGCGGACTATCGATAGTGGGATCGTCCCTGGCGCTGCCGGTCGGCTGAGGGACAACAGTTGTCGTGGGTCGCCGCTAGCTGCGTCGTCGGCTTGGTTCGAGCACGCTCGAGCAGCGCGTTGACCAGCTCGACCCGTTTGGCCGGGTCGCGCTCCGCGGTGAGGGTCCGGAACGCCGCCTCGCGGATGTGCCTCGCCAGGACCTCGGGCTGCTCGGCCAGGTCGACGGTGCGGAGTTCGGGATCCAGGTCCTCGCTCGCGGCCAACTGACGTCCAAGCTTGGACGTCAGCAGGCTCTCGTAGAGGCCGGGGCGCAATTCCGTCATGTTCCCCCACAGCAGTCTCGACTCTTTCGCAAGACTCTGTCATATTCCCCGGCAAAGTGGGGCCCCAGAACTGAGACCCCGAGTTCGCCCCTCTGCGCGCCGCACCCGTCATTGTCGCGAGATAACGTTGGGTCGTGAATGCCTCTGACGAGATCGACCTGGATCGCGCTCGCGGTCTCCTTACTGGCTTGCTGCTCGGCGACGCCCTGGCGCATCGCAGCACTCAACGTGGTACCTGGCTGCATGGCAGTGCAGCCGCGCAACTCGCCTGCTTCACCGTGGAAGGCATGATCCGCGCACTTGTTCGGGGTGCCACCAAGGGGATATGCCATCCGCCCAGCGTCGTGTGGCACGCGTATCGACGGTGGGGCTACCTTCAAGGCCTGTTGAATTGGTCGACAACTGGAACAGATGGCCCTTGGCCCGATGGTTGGCTACATCAGCAAGTTCCGCTCAGAGTTAGGCGAGGTGACGCGCCTGCTACTGTAAAGGCCCTGTCCGGCAGGAAAATGGGAACACCGGACTATCCTGTGACCTCGAGCGCAGGGCATCACGCCCTGAGCAATTGTGCTCCAATAGCACTGTTTGCCAATGGATATTTTGATCTGCGCCCCACCGTGCTGGAGGTCGCGGCCCTGACACACGGCAACGGTGAAGCACAGCGTGCCGCAGCCTGCGGCACAGCCCTCCTCGCCCAAGCACTACAAGCAGACTCTATCCAGCAATTGGACCCGACCCGCTGCCTTCAATACAACGGGGCTGCGGGAACGGCACAACACGCCCTGCACCAGGCCATTATCGTCACGCTGGAATTCTCCATTCCCACGAGATTCCTCGACGCACTCGCCGCCGCAGATCGAAACGGAGGACGCGGCGCGGCGGCTTTCGCTGGCGCACTCATTGGCGCTTGTTATGGAATATCTCGACTGCCGTCCGATCTAGTCGGTCGACTAGAATTGGGCATAATCGCAGACACCTTGGCGCGTGACACGGTGCAGCAACAAACGGCCCCCCCGGTCGTTGCTGACTATTCGTTGACTGACAATTATTGGTGGAACCGATATCCAGGATGGTAGTCAATTCGTGGCGCGCTGCGGTATGAACACCCCAGTTCTTGTTGGTTAGGTCAACCCCGGCCATTCAACGAGCGACTTGCCGGAGACGCGGGCGACCTTCGGGCCCGCCCATCAGGTCAGCAGCAATACAATGGCTGTCAGACGGTCGAAAGGATAAACCTGGCAATGGGGCTGCTCAGCTGGTGGCGCGGACGTCGCCGTAATCGGCGAACCGAATCGGTCCCTTGGCCCCACCCTCGATTCCGCCAGCCACACAGATCAGACCATCAACGCCCAAATTGGAACACAAGTCATCTCGGATCCCCTCGCCTCAAATTTCTCAGGGATCCGCAGACTGCCCCACAACGCACCTGGTGCGAACTACAGCGGCCCGAGCGCGGATTCATCCTGTTCGGCGGTAATTGTCAGGCCTGTGTGTATTTGATGAATTCTGCCTGCTGCGCCTAGAATCGACCGACAATCGGCGACGGTTATGTCACGACCACTGAGTTCAGCCACATGGGTGACCGTATGTAGGGGCACATCCAGTTCGGTGAGCCGTGCCTCACACCAAGTCATCAATCGTCGAGAGGATCGTTCGCCTGTTCAGCGAGGTTCCCCCTGCTGATCGCCTCGAGGTGCTGGCGAGAGTCCAGGAGCGGGTGGTGGAGTCGCTGATCGAGGAGGGAGTTCGCCGGGGTCGTTCACCGCGCTGACCGTCAGCGTCGCGCTTTGCCAGGCACTGAACGCCCCTGTCCGCGAACGGGAACCCGCTAGCTTGCATAGCGGCTGCACCAAGCGTCATGAGTTCCGGCAGTGCTGCCGCAGACCGGGCACACAGCGGACGACCTACTGCTCGGCAACGGGTTCTGCCTGAGCCCGGTGTCGGCAACACTCGCTCGCCGTTGTTGCAGAACCGGTAACGCTGGACGATGTGCGTTGGCCACCGGATTCGCCTGGGGCGCAACCGGTTGGGGTTCGGACGATGGAGCCACCTGCTGACCTTGGACGTAGGCGATGGCGTCATTTCGCGCGGTGGAATGTCGCTTCGCGGCCGTGCCGAACCTGATCACGCCGGCCAGGATCAGGCCCCAGAAGATCGCGTATTGACCTCCGGGCTTGGCGTCCGCGTAGGTGACAAGTGTCAGGACGATGCCGCCGCCGGCCAGGGACGCACCCAGAATCATCTGATTCCTTGCGCGCCGGGCCAGCTCGTTGGCCAGTGCGAGTACCTGTGAGTGGGCATTGCTCATGTCCGGAGACGGGAAGGCTCCGGCGTTGGTGGGTGGATTGCTCATTCTGTGGTCCTTGATTGTTGTTCCGGCTCTCGGCCGATGACGATGGACAGCTGGGTGGGTGAAAGTGCCTATCAGCAGGGACTTCCGGGCTTGATCAGTCGGTCTGCGATGAATGACATCCGATTGCGGCGAGCGCATACAGATCACCGGGACCCCAGGCCAACGGCTGGCCCGGCTCGATGGTGGGAGCCATGATCTCGGGACTCGCCGTTTCCTGCTGTGAGTGCCCGAGATTCACGGCGTGGGCGAGTTCGTGCCAGAGCACTTCGCGACCGGTTGTCGTAGCGGGGTCGGTGGCTGGTTCGTCGGTCCGGATGCCCACCCATCCCGACGTCACAGGACCATTCTCGTAGGCACGGACGCCGCCCTGACCGAGCGTGTCACCGGTGATGTCCAGACCGTCGGCGCTGATCTGTTCTGGTGTCAGGTAGTTGACGAGGATCTCGTTCGCGGGGACGAGGGTGGAATCCGACACCGACCCCGCCACCGAGGAACCGACGTCGAGCGGGAGATCGAGAGGCGCTGCGAACAGCCTCGATCGCTTCTGCGAGGGCCCGTTCCGATCCAGCGGGCGCGTCGCCGGCAAGTCGTACCGTGATCGGGGTCGTGCAGTTCCAGTGGACCGGCGAGCCGTCGGCTGTGGCCTGGCCGAAGCTGAAGTCCTGACCTTCCGCAAGCCCGGCCGGGACCGGGAATGCCTCCCGTGGTGACGATTCCGGTTGCCCAGCTGTTTCCGGCAACGGAACGGCCGGAGTGGTTGGTTCCGATGAAACGCTCGGCGCAGCGGCCGCAACCGTTGCCGCCGCTGCTTCTGCAGGGGTGTGGGTGAAGTACCAGAACGCGGCACCGCCGACCAACAGGGCAGCGATCGTCGCAGCCACGGCGATCCGGCGCCCCGTGATGGCGAATCACCGGGCGCCGAAGGGGATTCGTCGAACCCCAGCGTCGAGTCCGCGTAAGGTGCCATGGTTCCCGGTATCACGAACCCGAGATCCGGGACCACCGTTGGTGGCGTTTCGTATACCAGGTGCGGCGAGTCGAGCGGGTCCAGCGGTGACAACTCACAGGCTTCGAGTGAGCTGAAACCACTGGCCGTCCGATCGAGCTCAGTGTTGATCCCGATCTCGATGCGATCCCGATGCGGGAACGGTTGGGCCATCATGTTCTCGGTTCGAATGACCCCGATAGTGGCGACACCCAGCGCGGAATGGGCGATCTGCAGGCCGCGATAGCCGATGGTCGCCATGTCGGCTATCTCCTGGTCGGCCGACATCAGTGCTGCCCGACCCTCGTCGGCCCGCTGCCGGGCCTCCTGCGCGGCCTCTCGACCAGCTTTGAGCAGTTCCGCACCGCGTTCCGTGGTGTCCCGGTCAACAGCTTCCTGTGAGCGAAGGTGATCACCGAGAGCATTGCCCCGGGAATACGGTTCGACGACGAGGGCCCAGAGCAGAGCGGCCAGCACGGACACGACGATCAACGGATAGACATAGTCGAACAACCCGAGACCCAACCGGGTCGAGGCCGAGAACAACCGCAGGTACATGCCGATCATCAACAGGACGAGCGGAATCCCGTAGATCGCCAAGGCCAGTGATCGTGCTCGTCGCGCCCGGCGGACCCGTTCCGCCGACGGTGCCAATCCGGCGACCCGGGCCGCCTGATCATGGTTGTCGGCGACCAGCGAGGTCATCCGGGCGCCCCCGGTTTCACGATGAATGCGATGCAACGCCGAGGTGTTCAGTCGGGTAGCGGCGTCAAGGACCTCTCGGGCGATGCGCCGCTTCTCCCCGAGATACGCGGCGACCTGGTGGTTGAAGAAGACCAGCCCTACGGTCAGCGCAAGCCACGGCAGGAACGCCAATAGGTAGAAGTGGGTGAGGTCGACGTTGAAGATGCGCAGCGTGACCACGGTCTCGAGCGCCCCCACAATGATCGCAACCATCCATCCGATCACACCCGGTTTGCCGGTTCGGCGATGCTCGAAGTCCCCGACCAGTTCCCGGTGGGCCACGATCCGCTGATTCTGCGACAGTTGCCGCCTGACCTCGGACCGGCTGCCGCGGTTGGGATGTGCGTCCACAACCTCGTTCGGGAGCGCGCGACGATCGTGGGCCGCACCTTCGAGTTCGGCATTGGCGGCGATCATCGCGTCCAGGGATTCATCGGCCCGCGCGATGTGCGGCTCGGCCCGGCGCCGGCCCTCGTCGATGAGATCGGTGAAGCCATGTGCGGCGGCGACGCCCTGGAGGTGAGCGGCACACGCGTCCGGGTCGTGGCGAAGCCCATGCGGGCACGTCCCGACCAGCATTGCCGCGAACTGCCGTGCAATCGGGTTCGGTTCGAACTGGCTGGCCGCCATGAACTGTCGATAGTTGGGGTCGTCTGCGGCCAGGTAGCCGGCGAGGAATCCCTCGGTGCTGGTCATTGGGGGTTGGTTCCGTTCTCAGGTGTTCGGGATGAGTTGACAGCTCACGCTGCGCTGGGCGGGATCGAGCGGGTCGAGGTCCGGCAACGGATCTGAAGATCCCTTGCCGACGGCGTTGATGGAGGCCACGCCCAGAGCGGTGAGAATGCTCCCGGCCGCCTCGGCGCGACGTTGAGACAGGACAAGCGCTGTCTCTTCCGGGCCGATCGGCAAGGTGCGGCCGACGCACGACACCTCGCGGTACGCCCCGGGATACGCCAGCCAGGCGTCGGCGATGGGCTTGAGCTGTGCCGTTGCCATCGCGACGTCGACGAACTCGGCCGAGTCCGGCTGGAAGATGCCGCCGGCCAAAATGACCGGTGGCTGCGGGGGCAGCGGGGAGCGGCTTGTCCGGAACCGGCTGCGGAACGGGCTGCGGTGGAACCGGAGTCGGATCCTCGATGTTCGGAATCGGCGGAGCGGGATTGGCGTTCGGTGCCGGGTCGGCGGGCACATTCGTGGCGGTGACGTCACCGATCCTTGCGCCGACCGCCGAGGCCAGATCTTCCCAGTAGGCCCGACGCCATTGCACCGTCGCCACGTTCAGTGGCTCCTGCTCCCCGGCTGCCGCGGGAAACACCAGGTGGATCGTCGCGCCATCCAACCTGGGCAACCGATTCGCGACGGCTGCAACCGCCTGACCCGGGTCGGCCGCCTTTTGGGTCCGAATGTCCGCCGGGTCGACGGTGCCGAGGCCGAATCCGACCATGAAGATGTCGAACGGCTGGCCCGTCCGGTGGCGCGTGATCTGCGGCGGCGGTGAGCAGGGACAGGACGTTTCGTCCCTCGCCGCTCACCTGTGCTGCGGTGGCGTCCGAGAACGCCTTGTCGATAGCCGCCCTTGCCGCCTGTTCAATAACCTCGCGGTCGTGCTCGGGCTGCCCGTCGGGGCCGCTTGATCACCATGTCGCTCGTCGCGACCACGCGGGCCGGACCGCCGGCGGCCTTCAGGATGATCAGGTCACCCCCGCCCTTGGCCGTGAGGGACAGGGACGCGTCGGTGATGGCTTCCCGACTCTCCACGAGACCGTTTCCGGCCGTCTGATTGTCGGCAGATAGCAGGACGACAACCCGGCCGGACTCGGTCGGCCCGGGAGCCTGCATGATCCAGATGACGCCGGCGATCAACGCCAGCGCCACTGCTCCACCGGCCCATTTCATCCAGGACGGCGGGCCCGGTCTCCGGCCTGCGCGACGGCCATAGCTGTTGGGCCGCCTACGCAGGGACTGACTGCGCTGCGTGGATCGGCGGCGGGACGGACCGGATTGCCCGGGCCGAGCCTTGGTGTAGGTCATTTGCACTCCGTTGTGCGGTGTTCGGGGCCGCTGTTTGATGACGGACGATTCGAGTGGTGGTTACGCCGATTGTGCAGGAGGGGTCCGACAGTGGTCCCTTTTATGCCTGAATGGATGGTTGGTAAGCAATGCTTCGTGCTGGTCAGGTGATCTTCTTAGCCCATACGTGCACTGCCATGAGATCGAAGCTCACTCACTGTCACCGTGGCGGAAGTGTCTTCGATCGGGATCCTCATGTCGCAGGAGATGAGGAGGATCGCCAGGCCCACCCGGATGGCGGCGGCCCGCCACAAGCACTCCGACGCCGCGGAATCGAGATTCGGGTTGCGCGGCCGATCAGAAATGCCATCCGCTCTTGCAGTTGCCACACGTCGCGGCCGTGGCGGCCTCTTTGCGGGACAGTCCGGTGGCGAGTAAGGACACCCCGCCGGTGAGGATCGCGCCGGTGGCCTTGCCGCCGGAGATCCCCTTCTTGTTCTTGACGGCCTTGCACCGCACCTGGCCGCCTACCTGGCAGTGCGGGCAGGTAATAGCGGAAGGGGCCCGTTCTTCAGAGTTGCCTGGCGGTTGAGCACTTCGGCGCGTTGCTCCGGCGTACCGGTGCGCAGAGTTTCGCTGTCCTTCGCATTCTGGATGAGTCCAGCGATCAGCAGCAGCCCGAGCACGACAAAGACGATGATCCAAAAGGCACTCATGTTCAGGCACCGGCCTTGGCGGTGGTCCAGGTGTGCAGGGCATCGTTCATGGCCTGAGCGGCAGCGTCCATGGTGGTCGGCGTGGCAACCATCAGCGAGGCCTGGGCGGAGAGAATCTGCAGGTGCGCGGAGGTCAGGTCCATGCACTCGAATCCGCAGTCAGCGGAGGCGTTGTCCCACGCGGTCGTGGCGACGCCCAGCTGGGTACCGGCCAGCACCATTGCCGCGGTGGCCTCGTCGTTCTCATCCAGGACGGCCTGGTAGTCGGAGTCCGAGTACGAAGCGTGCATCAGGGCGTCCAGCGCCTTGTTGGAACGCTCGGTCGTTTCCACCTGGGTCGCCATCTTGGTGTTCCAGTCGTCCCCGGCAGCGATCAGGGTGAGCCGCTCGTTGCTGATCTCGGGTTCGGAAGCCGGAGCCTCGGACGACGGAATATTCACCGGCGCAGGTGCTTCGGACGCGGCAGCCGGAGTGGGCTCCGGTGCGGCGGCGTCGGCCGGGGCCTTGCTGCCCCCGCCGAAGATGAGGGCGACGCCGACAACGCCAGCGATGACGATGCCGACGATGGTGATGATCTTGCGCATGGAGGATCTCCTAGTTGGGGTAGGCGCAGGCGGGGTGATAACGCTGAGTGCAGCTTTGACGGGCAGATGCTGCCGGACGGCCACTCTTATGGGTGAGACCCAGCACTGGTCGGTTAATCACGCCAAACAGAACGTGACCTACCCCACAATCGTCACGCGCACCGCCACAAAGGCTCGATCCTGTTACAGCACAATGGATTTACGGGACAGCCGCCGCCCACGATGCGCGGCAACCCCGGCCCTTGGCGTACCAAATTGAACGTTAGGGTGCGGCCGGCAACGTGGCCCGATCAGTGCAACTCGGCCGGGCGACATTGTCGGAACTATTGAAGATGTAGCCACACTCGATCTGCGCCAGGAAGGCTCATGGCGCCTCAGGTCCGGCGTATTGGACCCCGAGGATTTGCGGCCGCTCGAAGGGCCGCACCGACATCGGCGCGAACGCAAGGCTGTCGTTGGAGGCCGGTTGCTTACCGCGGCGTTCAGCGTCCGCTCGAGCAGCGTGAGGTTGCCAATCGCTGGCAACACTTCGCGCGTTCCACTACGTCGAAGGAGTTCGTTGAGTTGTGTGATCCGGTCCTGTGCCCGCGCTGCCTGCCGGAGTCGGGCCCGGCGCAGGCTGATGAGGGGCGCGCGCACGACCTCCTGTCGTCTAAAGGCTCATGGTGTCACGCTGCCGGTAGCCTCGTACCGCGCCCGGATCGCGCTGCGAGACCAGTGGTCGGTGCCGGTGGTGCAGCTCCACCAGCCGTGCCAGCCTTCACCGTGCTTGGTGATGTTGGCCAGGATCACGCCGTCAGTCTTGTCCTTGTTGCCCCGCTGGAGGCATGAGCTGCACGCCGATGGATAGTCCAGCACCACTGCCTCTCCCGGCAGGACGCTCTCCCACTGGTTCTCGCCGATCGTGCGCATCCCCACCTCGTGTGCCGTGTGCTTGCCCATTTGCTCTCCTCCTTGTTGATCGGGACGGTGACCCTTGCCGGACTTGCCGGCCGTACTCCTGCACGATGCTGCCATCGCAGCGGCCAACCAGGAACTGTTGGCCACCTACTGGGCGGTCGGTACCACTTTCTCGCCAGGCAAGCTGAGCAGGGCTGGGGCGCGAAGATCATTGACCGGATTTCGCCGATCGCCGGGAGCAGCTCCCTGAGACTTCCGCGGATACTCCGCCGCGGAAACCTCAGATACAAGAGCGCAGTGATCTCCCGTTGCTCTCGATCGCCCGACGCTGAACAGTTCGTCGTGCCCCGCCGGGGGCGGACTTCGGGTTGAGCCGTTTGAGCCTGCGGATGATCAACCGCGCCGTCACCCGATGCTTCTTACCCTTCGAAGTGACGGCGGTGTAGTCGGTCTCGGCGACTTCGTCGTGGGAGATCCAACGCTGCTGCTCCTCGAATGCGGCCCGGACTCCCAGTCGGCGGGGAGCACCTCCGCGACGTTCTTCGTCTTGGGCACACTTCACGCGAACAGCCCGGGCGGTGGGACGCCCTGGTTGTAGAGGCAGGACTCCACGTCCCCGGTGTCGTGACCATGCTGAAAGGCGTGCCGCCGCTCGGCCGGGGTGCCGTGGTCGCCGGGCTCCATTTCCGAGATGTACCTGACAATCTCGTCCACGGCACCGGGCTCAGCCGTGACGTAGCCGTCCTGCTCGGCCTTGGCGAGGGTCGCCCCGGACAGGCAGTCGGCCTGCTGCTCCGCGTGCCGGGTGTCCCCGAGCGGTGGCGCGGCACCCTCCTCGTTGTCGGCCCGGAACCGCCACTGAGCGGCGTGGCCCACCTCGTGCGCGACGGTCCAGTAGACCGGCGCGTTGCCGTGCCGTGCCTCGTCCTCACGGAACATGTCGATGTCCCAGGAGACGTTCCCGGAGCGCGGGCAGTACTCGGCGTTCTGCGGAGGCAGCGGCCCGCAGGCGTCGTAGCCGCCGCCTCTGGTCGAGTCGTAGAACCCGTCGCCGTGGTACAGGTTCGGCCGGTACCAGCTGACCGGATTGCCCGCAGGGTCAACCCAGGTGGCGAAAAGGTTCTCCCAGTAGGTGTTGACCACATCGAAGGCGTTCGCCGCGTCGGTGCGGATCTGCTCGTCCGAGGGCAACGGGTCCGGCTCGACCGGGGGCTTCGTGTAGGGCTCGGGCTCGACCGTCTTGGTACCGGTGACCGGCGGTGGTGGGGCCTTGGTCACCGTGACCGTCGGCTGGGCCGGCGGCGGAGGCGGAGGTGCCGTCACGGTGGTCGGCGGCACGGTGACGGTGACCGGCGCCGGCGTGGTCGAACTGGCCGGACTGCCATTCGGACTCGCGGAACACGCAACGAGGGCCAATCCCACCACGGCCAGCCCGGCGACCCAGCGCGCCCTCACCACGCGACCTTCGTCCAAGTCCCGTGGCTGGACACGACCTCCCGGCCGTCGAACAACCGGATGCCCTCGGCCCCGGTTTTCAGCTCGTCAGCGGTCGCCCAGAAGTGGTCGCCCTCGACCCTGCAGCGCTCGATCCGCGAGCCGCAGGCCCCGATCAGCAGCAACGCCGCCCAACGGTTCTCCATCATCGACAGGCAGCCCCCGAACATCCGCTGCTGGGCACGGCTGGCGCCGCTCATCAGGAGCCCTCAACGATCGCGACGGTGTCGAAGTCGGTGTAAGAGTTGATCTCCTTAATCGCGGCGTCCCGGTTCGCGGCCCAGCGGCCGGTCCCATAGGAGTTGAACGCAGCGGAGGCAGCGTTCCCGGCCTTGCTCGACTGCGCGACAGCGGGCTGGAACCTGGTCAGATCACACACCTCGTCAGCAGGCACCCGGCCGATCACCGTGGTGACCTTGTCGGCAGCGGTGCTGGCATCCGCCATCAGCTTGGTGGTCCGCTCGATCGACTCCGAGTCGGTCGGGTGCAGCAGGGTGTACCGAGCCGACTCGAGCGCCTTGTTGGACGCCAACAGGTTGTCGATGGACGCCGACTCGGCGTCGTCGCACGCGGAGGAGGCGGGGGTCGCCGCGATGCCCGCCTCCGTGGTGCCGCAGGCGGTCGGGCCGCCGATCAGCGCAAGGGCGAAGGCGGCGGCAATGATGGTGCGTCGCATTGGTGAAGCTCTCTCTCTAACTGGGTGAGCCGGTCGGCTCGCAGAACCGCCGTGCAGGACGGCGGCTCGGGTGGAGACCGGATCTACAGCTCGGCGTACATATCGCGGAATGCGCGGACCGGGTGACCGCACAGCTTGACGGTCAAGGGCGTCTCGCCCTTCCCTGCCACGACCTCGAACGGCCACACGAACAGGTAAACGAGCAGGTTCCAGCTGGCCATCGCGGTCAAGACCACCGCCATGATCGAGACGCAGAACAACCAGACGAACTGGTTATGGTTGGCCTCCTGCCGGGACACACGGCGAAAATTGCCCTGGCCGTCGGAGATCATGCTCCCCTTCACCATCTTCGGCGGAAGGGCATGCGGGTTGAAGTCGTTGCTCATGGTCTCTCTCCAGAGGTGTTTGGGTGGTGCGGGTTTGGTTGTGAAACATGCCGGGTGGCATCGGATCGCGCGGGGTCGAAAGGATCAGCGCTGTCAGCATTGATTGGTAAGTCGTGTGTCTATCCAGCGGTGTTGTGCTGCTATGGGTTTGGCGTGGGCCTGGGATGGTGATGCGTCGCGCGGCGGAAACCGCGGCCGTCACTTGGTGCCGCCCTCGGACCTGACTTGGCGATACGCTCGCGGTCAGCGCCGACCCGACGATTGCAAGACAGTCGCAGCAAGAGGGCGATGGGAGGGCTAAGCATCGGGGCTACCTTCTAAATGACGGCTTTGTCGGATATGAGACGCATCGAACCGACACTCATTTTGCGGATGTGAGGGTGCACTACGTCACATCCAGCCGACGGCCGACAGGGCATCCCGCAGCGTCCCTTACCCGCACGCCATCACGCCCTTGGAAGTCGCTAGCTCGGGTTACGCCGCGCACTCGACATCGCCCTCGACCCGAGAACGGACCGGACATCGTCGTCGACCCCGGTACTGCACCAAAGTGCCTGCGGCGCAACCTGTTTCCCGGTGGAGTGGTCCTCCGGGACGGTTGACGCATAGGCTGCGCTCGCCAAGCACGGATCGAACCCCCTGTGATTGGGGCTGTAGGCGGGACGTTGGTGCACTCGCCGACTTCCGTGGCGCCCGCGGACAGCGCCCTCGGGTACGCCGTAGAAGTCAACCAAGCGGTATTGGCCGGGTTGCCTCCCGTTCACCTCCAAGAGATCGCCCTGCTGCCGGCCGGCCGTGCCGGCACGCTTTTGATCGCCGACCGTTGCCTCACGGGAATCACGCTTGGCGTTTGCCCGCAGGTGGTCGACATCGCCCGGGCGGTGCTTACCGCGACGGTTCGCAGGCGACGCCGTCGTGATCGCCATCCAATCCGGCGCGGTATCCAGGCTGGCCGACGTACAGCGGAGCCGCACTAGCGGCGCGCGCTTCGGCGCAGCTCTTGTAGTAGGTGCTACTCGCCGTCGGGGCCACAGCGTCGGTGCCGGCCGGTTGGCCGAGCGTTTCCGTCGGATCGGTGGTGAGCGACCCAGCCCCCGGGGGCGTTGGGTCGGGTGTTCCGCCGCATCCGATAAGGACGTCCGTGATGGCGTCGTGTTCGGCGGGCGTGACCCACAGCGTGTATCGGGTCTTGACCTGGATCTGCCGGTCCACGTATTCGCAGCGGTAACTGGGGTTGGGTGCCAGCCAACCCGCCGCATCGCTGTCGCCCTTGGCCGCGTTGACCGTCCCGGTGACTGCTTGCAGGTTCAGCGGATCGTTGGCAAAGTCTTGGCGTTGGGCGCGGTCAGCTGCTGGGCGCCCGTTTGCCGGGCGTCGGACAACGCGACGAGATGGTCGATTTGGACGGCCTCGGAGGTGAGCTGGCCCGGCCAGAAATCCATCTGCCGCGGAAGGTGCTGGACGAACCAGCGCCCTGCTGACGCAGCTGGACGAAGCCGGCCAGTCCCTGGTCGATCATGCGCCCGCACAACAAAGTGCCGCCGAAGCGTTACGCGACATCAATCAGCTGGGGCGGCCAACAGATCAGCAGACGGGTCCACCTCACAGTGACGCCGGCTGATGACCACGAGAAAATTCGCACCAAGTCACGAGTTCGTCAGCGCCGCCTTCAACACCGACGACCACCGCTGCAGCATCGCCGTTGCAAACCACCTCCTCCGTCGTTTCCAACACGACCACCGAGGAACCGCCTTTCGCGCCAGCCACGGCGGCCGATATCACCACGGTTCAACAAGCACCACCACCACCCCGGCGCCCCTGCCGACCGCCCTTTGGGCCAACCGCCCCGCTGATGACCCGCCCAGGCGTAGTGCTGCAGTAGCCAACCCACATCCCGGGTTCGCTGACGATCCACTGGAGGACGCCGGGCAAACCCCTCCCAGGAGATCGGCGTACCCGGAGCAGCCTTCCCGGGGGTCGCACTTTCCACTGCTCACCTCGCCCAACACATCGGCACAGTCTGAACACGCTGAAATGGCACGGGTTCCGAACACATGCACATGGCCGGGCATGGCTCTCGACGGTGTCCGTGCAGATCAGCGGTCACTTAGCGCCAACGAACGGTCCTGAGGGTGGCTGGATAATTCGTTCAAACCGCGCCAAACTATCGCGATCCACGACAGGAATGGCCGTCGGCCGAGCATTGGATTAGTGTCCCGCATTGTGCCGCGCTTCCGGACGCGAATAGCCTTGTCGATGATCGCCGTCGCGGCGATCGCCGTTCTTGCTGCACCCCCCGCCTTGGCGGTGCCCGTCCCGATATTGCCCGGATCGAGTCCGCGCGCGGGCTCGCCGACGCAAATGGTGATGTCCGGGACGGGATCCGGGCAAGGCGTGACGGGCTTCATCGCCGATACCGGCAACTCGTTCGACCCGGTGACGGAGGGCTACCCGACGGGCAATCCGACGACGGGATTCTCGCCCAAGAATGAAGGCTTCGCGGGAATCATCTTCGGCAGGGCGACCGACGGAAGTAACGCCCAGCTCAGCCTGTACTGCTTCGACATCAACACCAACACCTCCCCCGGCATCAACTACGTACTCGGCACGTGGAATGCCTCCAACGTGCCCAACGTGAACTACGTGGCGCAGGTCCTGACAACTACTACCCGAAGACGAACGAACCGGCCGCGCTGACGGACCCGAACCAAAAGGCCGCGGCCGTGCAGGCTGCGATCTGGTTCTTCTCGGACCGCTATGTGCTGAATACGTCCGATCCACTTCATGGCGTCGTCAGCGGGATCGCGGCGGCAGTCATCGCCAAGGGTCCCGCGTTGCCGCCGGCCCCGCCGTCGGTGAACATCACCCCGAACACGCTGAGCGGCACCGGGTCGATCCTCGGGCCGTTCACCGTGACGGCCACCGGCCCAGCGACACAGGCCAGCGTGACCGCAATCGGCGCGGACATGTTCCGTGACGCCGCCGCGACACAACCAATTATCTCGGGCACTACTGTGCCGTCCGGTACACAGATCTGGTTGAAACAGACCGGGCAGAGTGCTGCCGTGCTGCAGGCGACCGCCAACGCGACGGTTCCGCAGAACAACGTCTACCTCTATGACGGCACCAACGGCGTCCCCGACGCCCAGCGACTCATTCTTGCGCAGGACGCCACGCTCACCACAACGGTGAACGCCAAGGCGCTGTTCACCCAAACTGGGTCGTTGATCGTGCAGAAGACGATCACCGGACCCGCCGCCGGTCAACAGGGCGCGGTCACGATCAACGTGCGCTGCGGTGGCGCCCTGATCGGTGATCCGTTCGACATCCCGGCCGGATCCACCGGCACGACGTCCAAGACGTACGACAACATCCCGGTCGGCACGGAATGCACCGTCACCGAGATCCACGACGGGCACACCAACACGGTGACCGTGCAGGTCGACGGATCCGGGCAACCGGTCACGATCGAAGCCGGGACCACGACCGCCACCATCACCGACACGTACAGCTTCGTCAACCCGGGCAGCCTGGTGGTGAAGAAGTCGATCACCGGGCCCGGCGCGGGTGAACAGGGCGACGTCGTGATCCAGCCGACCTGCGACGGAACCGACCTGCCGTCGTTCACGATCGCGGCCGGCGCGACGGGCCAACTGTCCAAGACCTACCTGGTCGCTCCGGGCAGCATCTGCACCATCACCGAGACCGTCGACGGCCACACCAGCACGGTGACGGTCACGGTGGACGGCAGCGGCCAACAGGTGACCGTGCCCGGCGGCAGCAGCGTCCAGGCGGTGCTCACCGACAGGTACGACCTCGTCCCCGGCTCGCTGACCGTGACCAAGACCATCGCCGGCCCGGCGGCGGGACAGCAGGGCGACGTCACCATCGGCGTGACCTGCAACGAGAACGGCGTCGACACGCCGCTGCCGGACTTCACCATCGCGGCCGGGGCAGCTGCCGGTTCCACGTCGCGCACGTACACCGGCATCCCCGCTGGGTCCGTGTGCACCGCGACGGAGACCGGCACCGGCGACACCAATACCATCACGACCACCGTCACCGGCGACAACGGCACGCCCGTTTCGATCCCCGCCGGCGGAACCGGTTCGGCGAACATCACCGACACGTACGCCCTGACGCCAGGCGCGTTGATCGTCAAGAAGACGATCACCGGGCCGGGCGCCGGGCTGCAGGGCGAGATCACGATCCAGCCGACGTGCGGCGGCACGGCCCTGCCGGCGCTCGTCATCCCGGCAGGAACGCCTGCCGGGTTCCGCTCCCAGCTGTACCCGAAACTCGCCGCTGGAACCGTGTGCACGATCAACGAGTCCGGCGATGGTGCCAACTCCGCGGTCAGCGTCGTCGTCACCGGCGATGACCAGGTGACCGTGCCACCGGGCGGGATCGCGACCGCCGAGCGGACCGACACGTACAACCTGAACCCCGGCTCGCTCGTAGTGAACAAGACCATCACCGGCGCCGGCGCCGGGCAACAGGGCCAGATCACGATCACGGTGACCTGCGTCAGCAACGGCCAGACCACGACGCTGCAACCACTTTTTGTCATACCCGCCGGGGCGACAGGCCCGGTGTCGCAGACCTATACCGGCATTCCCGGCGGCTCAGTGTGCACGGTGGTCGAGACCCAAGACGGCACCACGAGCGCACTGGCAGTGCTCAAGCAGGGTTCCGGGTCGGAGGTGACGGTCCCACCGGGCGGTACCGCTACCGCCAACCTCAGCGACACCTACCTGACCGGCGAACTGGTGGTCAGCAAGACGATCACCGGCGACGCGGCCGGCTCCCAGGGCGAAGTCACCATCCACACCGTGTGTAACGACACGGCCCTGACACCGGATCTCGTCGTCCCAGCCGGTTCCGCGGGAAACACCTACTCGCAGCGATACCCGGACGTGATCGCCGGCGCCACCTGCACCGTCACCGAGACGTCGGACGGCAGCTCCAGCACGGTGAACGTCACCACGACGATCACCGGGTCGCCCGTCACGATCGCCGCCGACGGAACCGGCACTGCCGAGGTGACCGACACCTACACGTTCGTCCCCGGCTCGCTGACCGTGACCAAGACCATCGACGGGCCGTCCGCAGGCCAGCAGGGACCCGTGACCATCCACGTCGACTGCGGCGCCGATGTCCTTGTCACCGACTTCACCATCCCGGCCGGCACCACCTCTCCAGACCCCGTGACGTTCGACGGCATCCCCGCCGGCACCGTCTGCACCGTCACCGAGGCGGCGGACGGCTCGACGAGCACAGTTGCGGTCGCGACGACGGGCAGCCCGCAGGACGTGACGATCCCCGCCGGCGACACGGGCGCCGCGGAGAATCACCGACACCTACAGCCCCGCGCCCGGTGCGCTCACCGTTTCCAAGACCATCGCCGGGCCGGCGGCGGGCAGCCAGGCTGCCGTCACGATCCACACGGTGTGCGACGGCGTCGCCTTGACGCCGGACTTCGTCATCGACGCCGGAACCGCAGCCGGCACGGCGTCGCACACCTACGACGACGTGCCGGCAGGCGCGACGTGCACCGTGACCGAGACCGTCGACGGATCGTCCAGCACCGTTGCCGTCACCACCGCGGGCAGCCCACAGGATGCGACGGTCCCGGCCGGCGGCGTCGCCACCGCCGACCTTTTCGACGTCTACCACCTCGTGCCGGGTTCGCTGACCGTGACCAAGACCATCAGCGGCGCGTCGGCCGGTGAGCAGGGCGCGATCACCATCGGCGTCACCTGCGACGGCCTGCCCCTACCCGAATTCACGATCCCCGCCGGCGCAACGGGAACCCAGTCGCGCACCTACGACAACATCCCCGCCGGCCTCACCTGCACCGTCACCGAGCAGGCCGACGGCAGTACCAGCACCATCGGCGTGGTGACCACCGGCAGCCCACAGGACGTGACAATCAGCCCGAATGCCGAGGCGAGCGCCGAGCTCACCGACACGTACGATCCGGTGCCCGGATCGCTGCAGGTGGACAAGACGATCAACGGCCCGGCGGCCGGGAGCCAGGGCGCGATCACCATCGACGTCACCTGCGGCGGCGCCACGCTGCCCGAGTGGACGATCCCAGCAGGAACCGGCGCGACGACACTGACAAACACCTACCAGGACATTCCGGCCGGGTCATCGTGCACCGTCACCGAGACATCCAACGGGGCCACCACCACGGTCACCGCCGCCGTCGCCGGCGCGAACCAAACCGTCACCGTCCCCGCCGGCGCCGTTGCCTCGCTCAGCATCACCGACACGTTCACCCCCGCGCCAGGCGCCGTGGAAATAACAAAGACGATCACCGGCCCGGGCGCCGGGAGTCAGGGCCTGGTCGGCATCCTGCTGATCTGCAGCGCGCCGATCCAGGTATTCGCGTTCGTGATCCCCGCCGGCCAACCGGCAGGCCCGGTAACGCAGATCTTCAACGGCGTCGGCGGCGGATCCACCTGCCTGGCGACCGAGGTCATCGACGGACACACCGACACCTTGGCGGTAGAGACGACAGGCGCAAACCAACAAGTAACGGCCCCCGCGGCAGGTATCGCAACCGTCAACATGACTGACACCTTCAGCGGCCCGGCATCGCCGCCCCAACCCCCGGCCCCGCAGCCCCAACCCCCGGCTGCGCACCCTCAGCTCCCCGTGACCGGCCTGAGCGCGCCGGTTGAACCACTAATCGGATACGCGATAGCCGCCATTCTCGCCGGCGCCGTACTCCTCCAGCTCGCACGCCGACGGTCCTGACAAGCCGAACCGTCGAGCGCGCACCATGGTGCGAGTCAGTGGCTAGAGCGCGAAGCTGCTAAGAGCGTCAAGCGGCGAGTGACACCCCCGAACTGCTGGCGTCGGTGTCCGACAGGGTTGCCGCCGGTCAGCAACGGGCCATCGCAGCGGCCAATCAAGAACTGCTGACCACCTATTGGGCGGTCGGTGCCGACACTCTTGCCAGCGTCTGCAGGGCTGCTTGAGGTTCCCGCGGCGAGTAGCCACGGGTGTCGGGGAACCGTTCCCGCAGATCGGCGGCCGGCCAGTCGATGATCTTCGCGCCCATACGCGCCCTCCCGGCCGCTTGGCCGGATCCGGTAAATGTGCAGGACCGGCTTGCATAATTGCCCTGGTGCCACCAGATCACGCACGTTCGCGGGTTGCGTGAGGCGGCCTGACCGGCGGTAACGAGCGACGCCCTGGCACGGCGCTCGCTAGCACGATCCCAAGGAGCCTTATGCGGCCACATCCGGAACCTACTCCGTGTAGCGATCATTCACGCCGACCATCAGACCAATTACCCCCCGTCCCCCCAGGAATATGGTCTGGCCGAGGCGTCCACGGCTGGGAATGGTCTCATCGGTTGCCTTTCCAAAGGGTTGGTAGTCCAGCAGAAACTGTCCGGACTGAATTGGACGTATCAGGCCGACACTTCCTACAATGCCTTCCCTTATCAGTTACCGGAAAGAGCTTTCCACACAAGGTGCAGGCCTTCATCTTCACTGGTAAGTGAACACTCAATGGCCGTTTCTTCACCACCGGTGGTTCCACTGCTTTCTTCTTCATCGGTCTCTCGTAACCCTGCACCTTAAGCCCGCCGACTGACGGTTGCCCACGGCGGTTCGAAATCGCCTGGGTGGTGCTTACCGCGGCGTTTCGCAGGCGACGCCGTCGTGGTCGCCATCCAGTCCGGCGCGGTATCCGGGCTGGCCGGCGTACAGCGGAGCCGCACCCGCGGCGCGCGCGTCGGCGCAGTTGTTGTAGTAGGTGCTACTCGCCGTCGGGGCGACAGCATTGGTGACGGCCGGTTGGCCGACCGTTTCCGTCGGATCGGTGGTGAGCGACCCAGCCCCCGGGGGCGTTGGGTCGGGTGCTGCGCCGCAGCCGGTGAGGACGGCCATGATGGCGTCGTGTTCGGCGGGCGTGACCCACAGCGTGTATCTGGTCTTGACCTGTATCTGCCGGTCCACATATTCGCAGTGGTAATTGGGATTTGGTGGCAGCCAACCGGCTGCATCGCTGTCGCCCTTGGCCGCATTGACCGTTCCGGTGACGGCTTGCAGGTTCAGCGGATCATTGGCAAAGTCTTGGCGTTGCGAGGCGGTCAGCTGTTGGGCGCCCGTTTGCCAGGCGTCGGACAACGCGACCAGGTGGTCGATTTGGACGGCCTCGGAGGTGGTCTGGCCCCGCGTGTACTGAACCGTCTGCGCGGAGTATGGGTCGCTCAGTGTTCCGCTGAGCACGACGCATCCCTGGGTGCCGGCCTTGATCTGCGGTGCGGTGAGATCGCGCCGCAGGATGTCGTTGCGGGTGTCGCACCCGTTGTGTCCGCCGTCGACGGCGACATCGTCTGACCATGCCTGCCCGAACTGGTCCCTGCTGTACCCGGCGGACGAAACCGGTGCCGCGACCGGCAGCAGGGCCAGCAATTCAAGGGCCACCGTCGCTGCTTCCGGCGTGCTCACCTGAGGAGTCGCGGAGGGTGCACCGGCCGGCGGTTCGGAGCTGACTCCAGGTGAAGTGGCAAAACCCGACGACTCTGTCCGGTTATCGGTAGTAGGCGCGGCAGCATCGGACGATGCGATGACCGAGGCCCGATCCGGGGAGTCGCTGCCGGCGGCTTCGGGTGCTGGCTCGGAACGGGCGATGCCGGCAACGATCAGTACGACCACCACCGCACCAGCCATCACGTACGGCCATTTCCAGCGCTTCCGCCGCACGCCAATTGGGCCAGGAGATTCCGGCATGGGCGAGGTCCTTCTCACGCACAGCCACCTCCGATCATCAATGCTCGGCATCTCCAGTTCTTGGAATCAGCAGCCCACTCGTCGGCATCCATGACCTGTTCGGATATGGATGTCCACCCCAAATGATGCTGCCGGAGAATCTGAACACCTCTCTTCGGCGTTCTCTGGCGAATCAGCACTATTGTGGTCACTTGAACCAAATGCACACAAGTGGTTGTTGGTGGTACGGAGTTTTCTGTCGTTCATCAGACGCATTTCAAATCCGCATCGATGCTGCGGCTGCCGCCGGATTCAGGAACAACAATGACCCAGTGCATCTCGCTGCGCCGGATGACCGTAGACAGTCGAGATAGGCAGCAATCTGCGGTCGGTAGTAGTCGGTCCGCCGGCCGATCGCAGCGCCCCGAATATCGTCGGTCTTGTAGTCGACGACGACCAATGTGCCGTCGTCCTCCCGGTACATCAGGTCCACGAAACCCTCGACCACCGTTCCATCGTCGAGGACTCGACCAACGAACGACTCCCGCCAGTGCTGCCGAGCCGCCGCACGCTGCACGATGTCGGATTGTAGGGCGGACCGCACGCAGCCCCGAACTATGTCCGCGTACGGCACCACTCCCTCCGCCGCACACTGCGCGGCGACCAGCTGGTCCAGACCCTCGCCAGAGGCGAGGTCGATTGCCTGCAGCACGCCGTGCACCGCGCGGCCGACTGCGGTGCCGTACCTGCCCTTCGACCAGGGCGGCAGCTCGACGTCCCGTGGGCCTTTCGCCGCGCCGGGCGGTTCTCCCGCATTTCCGGGGTCGCCATTCCCCGTTGCGCGCTCGACTGCGGCGCCGGAATCCGCGACGTCGAACAGCGATGGCTGGCCACCGGGTTCTGCAGAAGCGGTCTCAGGCTGGGCAGTCTGCACCCCTGCAGCCGCGACCCCGAACCGCACGTCGGGGTCGGTGCCCTCCAACCCGGAGGCACTGATCGATGACGCCTTCCTGGCGGCCTCGCGCATGGCGACGTTGAAGGAATGCCATTCCTCCCACGGCGGGGGCGGAGCGACCGCGACGGTCGGATCGACCGCCACCTCACTGAGGACATCCTCAAAGCTCTCGGCAGCCGGCGCGGTCAGCGCGCCCCCTTCGACGAGCAGCCGAGCGCTGCTCCTCGCTCCCCCCGCCCTGTGCAGCGAGACGACCAGATGGTCCCTGGCCCGGGTGGTGGCGACATACAGCAAACGACGTCGCTCGTACTCGTCCATCTGCTCGTCAAGTGGCTGATTGACCTCGAAGTCGTTGGTCTGCAGGGACTTCTTGAGTCGCACCGAATATCCGCCGGTCGATGGCCAGAGCAACTTGACCCCGCCGCGATTGTTGGGCCTTGAGCTCATGCCGGAAAGCAGCACCACCGGGAATTCCAAACCCTTGGCGGCGTGGATCGTCATGATCCGGACCGCGTCGAGATCGGTCTCCGGGAGCACCGCCTCGGCAACCCGGGAGCCGTCCTGCGCCTGCCGTCCCGCCCACGCCAGGTAGCCGCGGAGCCCGCCGTGTTCGGTGTCCGACCAGGCCCGGGCCTGGTCCACCACGAAGCGCAGCCGACGCCACTGATCCCGGGATCGAGGCCCGGCCGCAGCGACCTCCATCATCCGGCGGTCTGCGACAAGGACGGCCAGCAACTCGCTCGGCGTCATCCACCGCGCACGGTAGTGCAGCAAGCGGAGATACTCCAGCGCATCCCGGACCACTTCCGGGTGCGCGTGTCCGGCCGGGGCCAGCAGATTGAAAGACCCGCCTGAGTGCTTCCATGTCCATAGGTCATCGTCACCGCAGCCGAACAACGGGGACCGCAGGGCGGTGACCGTCGCCAGGTGGTCGGTCGGGTCACCGATTGCCCTGGCCGCCGACATCAGTTCGCGGATCTCAGCTGCTTGGTAAACCAGTGAGCTCGAGTCTGCGCGGTACGCGACACCGGCCTGGTCGAGCGCATCCTCGAGGAAGTCCAGTGATGTCCGGGCCGGCAACAGGATGGCCATGTCAGCGAGCCGCGCGGGTCGCCATGAGCCGTCGGCCTTGTCCCGAACGGTCCATCCCTCGTCCAACGCCTGCCGGATCGCGGATGCGACCTCGGCGGCCTCGCGTTCCCGCAATTGCGAAGCGTCCGGTTTGTCGAGGTGCTCTGCGGCGCCGAGCAGCATCACGGCGAGACCGCTTCCCACTTCGTCTCGGTGGGCAATCAGCGGCTCATACGCCGGCTGCGCACCGGGAACGGCCTGAATGACGCTGGCGAAGACGTCGTTGATCCAGCCGAGCACCGGAGCGACGGTGCGGAAGTTCGTCGTCAATCGTTCGGTGGCCGCCAGCCGATCGCGCACGTCCAGGAACAGCGCGATGTCGGCGCGACGGAATCGATAGATGGACTGCTTCGGGTCGCCCACCACGAACAGCGACCCGGCGGGGATGGCGACGTCCTGCCATCGGGCGGCGGTCGCGTCGCGACCGCCGGCGATCCTGACGGCCATCTCGATCTGGATCGGATCGGTGTCCTGGAACTCGTCCAGCAACAACACCCGGAACCGGTCGTGCAACGCGGCCCGGACGTCGGCATTGGTCCGCAATACCTTTCGCGCCATCACGAGCAGGTCGTGGAACTCCAGCCGTCCCATGGTGGCCCGCAGGTAGGCGGAGTCCCGCACCTTCGAGGCGATCCAGTAGGCCAGTGGTCGAAGCGTTGCCTCGGCGAAACTGGCCGCCAATCGGGCGGCCTCGTCCTGCAGGTCCTTGCACGAGGCCTTCAATCCGTCGAGGTCGGGCCAGTTCTTCTTCTGCCCATATCCCCATTTGAGGTCCGCAGCGGCGGTGAGCGCCGCAAACGTTTCGCCTCGGGGTAGTCGCCTTGCCCGCTCCCTCGATCCACACGCCGAGTGCCTGCAGCCTGGGCAGGAACTTGTCTCCAGCGTCCGCGCACTCGCCGGCCCGTGAAGCAAGCTGGGACGCCGTGGCCAGCACGTCCGCAATGTCCGGTAGCTCCGCCTTGGGCGGCGGGACGGGAAGGACGCGGTCCTCGATGAGGTCCCAGTCGGATCCGAAGGCGCGGGCCAACGAACGCAAGTGTTCGAAGGTGACGCCAGCGGACAACGCCAGCAGCACATTCTCGGCCAGGTCCGGCTCGTCGAGAAGCTCGCGCTGCAACGTCGACCACCGCTCGTCGAACGCCACGGAGGACGCCACCTCGTCGAGTACCTCGATCAGTGGCGGCAGGTTTGCCTCGATGGGGTGCAACGCCAGAATTCGCTGGGCGAAGGAGTGCAGTGTGCCGATGGCCGCGCCGTCGATGGCGTCGAGCGCCCGCTCCGCAAGATGGGCACGATCCGCGGGGTCGATCTGGCCCGTGTCGGTTGGGACTTTCGATGGGTCGAACGCAACCCGGAGTCGGTCGCGCAGTTCCGCTCCGGCCTTTTCGGTGAACGTCACGGCGGCGATCCGGTCCAGTGGAATCCCGTTAGTCAGCACCAACGTGACGACCCGATCGACAAGTGATTTCGTCTTGCCGGACCCGGCTCCGGCCTCCACGAAGATCGTTGAGGTTGTGTCGGTGCTGATTCGTTGGCGGGCCGCGGTGTCCGAGAGGGTCGTCATTCCGGGTCACCTCGCTCGGCCGCGGCGTCGGGGTCGATGAGCGCGACCAGAGAATCCAGCACTGGATCGAAGCGCTTTCGTTCCCATCGTTCCCGCGCCGCGCCGTGACCCAGACCGTCCGGGTTGCAGTACCGACACTGCACCCAGCTGAAGTCGGGATTCTCCGGCGCCTTCGCGGGGAAGTTCCCGGCGGCGATGGAATTCACGAGAACTCCCAGTGTGGCGGCATATCGCTTCTCCAGGTCGTCATCCAGACGCAGTTGGATTCGCAATCCGCGGTCTTTCCGCACGAACCAGTACTGCGCCTCGACGTCGGTACCGGAAAGCAGTTGCCGGGCGGCGTGGGCGTAGACCGGAAGCTGGAGTTTGGTGCCGGCCACGACCGGATCATCCGTCAACGCCTGGAACGTTCGAGCGCTGCCGGTTTTGATGTCGGTGATCAGCAGGACGCCGTCCCTGGTCTCGTCGACCTTGTCGGCGCTGCCAACCATGAGGACGCGCCCATGTTCGATGTCGATCGCGACGGGTTCGGCGCCCTTCATCCCGAAGGTCAGTTCGGAGGCGACGACCCGCGCGTCTCGATCACGGCGCCAGGCATTGTCGTCCGTCAGCATCGTCTCCAGGTCAGCCAGCACTGCAGCGCGTTCCTGCTCCCACAGCAGCGGGTGACCCGTCGCACCTCGCGCGACGAAGTCGTCTGCCCGGGCCGTCGCGATCTCTCTCAACCGGCTCCGCTGCCTGTCCGTCCATGGTTCACCGAATGATGGCAGCGCGTCCGCCTGGTCCCGGATGAATTCGTCCATGCTTTCGTGGACGAGATTTCCGACGTCCATGGCGCTGATGGTGATGATTTCCTCAGGTTGCTCGAGTGGCTCCACATGCAACATTCGGCCGACGAAGTAACTGTGCGGACAGCTCGCGTACGTCTCCAGAGCGGTCGGTGAAACCCGTCGTTCCTGGGTCGCAAACTCGGGCAGCCCCGCGACTCCCGCCAGATTGCCGTCGAACCTCGTGAAGTCCGCGGACGTGCGCGAAGAATTCATCAGTGCAGCTGCATCCGCGACCGAATCGTCCAGCGTTACACCTGCGCTGATCGCCCTGGTGCGCCATTCCTGCTCGGTAGCGGGCCATGGGGTGGTCAGGAGCTCGGAGGCGTGCGACCGGACGGCGACAATGCCGACCGCAGGGTGACGATTCCAGTCGACCGCAACGAGGTCGGTTCGCCCGGTCAGGGCGCGCAACGTCGGCAACAACCAGCGGCTGGGCAGCCTTTCGGTGCTCCGGCGGAGGTCTCCGCGCGGGAAGGTCGCGATGACTCTCGGCGCGGAAGCGAAGGCCGCGAGCAGGTGTCGGCGTTTCGCGTCGAGCCGGTCGCTGGACATGCGGAGTTCGTCGCTGCGTTGTCGCACGTCGGCACCCAGCAACGCATCTTCCCGCGGGTGGCCCGGATAGGCGTCCTCGGCCAGTCCGGCAACGACGACCAGGTCGACGTCCAGGCCGACGGCCGCCGAGATCGGTCCGACAAAGACTCCCTCACCGAAGCGGCCGACCCTGGGCAGCGACCCCTCCAGCTCCAACTGGAGCAGGTCGTGCAACTGCTCCCTACTCGAAGTGATGCCAAAGGCATCCAGGCCCGAGAATCCCCGCAAGGTCCGGTCGATGGCGGCGGCCGCGTATTTCTCGTCGGCTGGTAGCCGGTCCAGATCCTCGTCCTGCCCGTAGAGATCGTGAAAAAGTTCCAACGCCCAACTGCTCAGTTCCGACCAGCTGGACCGGCCGTCTGCGTCCGCGATTCGCCTCCGGATCACCCGGACGAATGCCTTCAGATCTCCCGCTGTTTCGATCTGACGGCGGGAGTTCTCGACGCGGCCGGTCTGCGGTGCATCGCTTTTGTGCTGGTCCGCAATGGTGGCCCGTTCCGCACGGATGAAACGGTCGAGCCGGTCGTCCCAGTCGGAGCCGCGGACAACGCCGGCGAGGCGGGAGACGCGCTCCCAGCTGGACAGTGGGAGCGTCGAACCGTCGGGCCTTCGAATCGACGCCTCAGCCATGGCCCTGAACAGGTCCACTCGGGGCAGCTCGTCGGACAGCGCGAGGATGCCGAGCAGACCCCGAGACAGCGATCTCTCGGCGACGGACTTTGTCCCCCGACCGTTGTACGTGATCCCAGCCGCCGACAACTGTTCGTGCACCAACCGCCCGTACGGAACGTCGCCGCTGTATAGCACGGCGATGCGATGTGCCGGCACCGAACCGATCGCATCGACCAACTCCCGCACGATCCGTCGGACCTCGTCGTCGGAGTCGGAGGCGTGGATGACCTGGGCGGCGGTTCGCGGAGTACTTACGGCGTGGCTGGTACCGCCACCCAGTTTGCTGAGAAGTCCTCCGACAGCGGCGTCGGCCCTGGTTTCGCCGGTGAGGCCGGCGATGACCGTGACGTCCGCATGGTCGACGAGAGCCTGAGTGAAACGGGTCTCCGATCGGCTCAACCGCTCCGGCAGATACAGCACAATCCGACCCCAGCGCGTTGGTAGAGCTCGCCGAGCGACCACGAACGAGGTGCCGGCTGTCAGCAGGTCCACCTCGTCGTAGAAGGCGCGGGAGATGCTCTCAGTGGCCGACCGGTGCAGGTCGATCAGTCCGGCGTGCAGCGGGCTCATCCCAGATATCTCGTCCAAGGCGACGTCCGAGAGGTCCCGGAGTTCACGGTGTGCCGACGTCAGAGAACGGATGGTCGCGGGGTGATTGGCAACGGGCCCGAAGATTCCAGGTGTCTCGTCCAGCACGGCCCGCCATGCGGCGGCCAGCACAGTCGCCGTCGCCGGAGTACGGGGATACAGAGAGGCGGCCGCCACCTGCTCGGCGAGCCGCGGCAACGTCGAGATGAACACGCCGGCAATGCCGGGCCGACCATCGGTCACTCCCCGCGCCAGGTGACGGCGCACGAACAAGCCGGCGATGTTGTTCGGCACCAGCACTGTCACCGGTGCCAGCGGGTCCTGAGCCTTGTCGGCCGCAACACGCTTCCGGAGTGCTGCGAGGGCCGCCACTCCGTAGTGCGTCTCTACAACTTCCAGTGACATGGTCCACCCCACCAGCGCGCTTTGTGCCTGTTTACCCTGTTCCGACCGACCCGGCATCTTCGAAATGCCTCGAAAACCGGACTCAGGTGTCAATTAATCAACTTGCGAGGGCTCAGTGACGCCTCGTTGGGGGCTCGTTGTCGAGCCGGGAAGCGTCGAGGTCGGCACTTTCAGGCGCCTTCGGGGTCGTCGATTCCATCCCACGTTGGACGGGGGGATTTCACCACACTACTGGCAAGACCACCCACCCACATGGCCTTTCGGAAAAGGGCCTTATTGAGGCCGCTCCTGATCGGCCATCCGCCGCTGTTGATGCGCGTGACGTCCTGGCGGCGCGAGGTGGTTGGCCCCCTCGGGAACGACGCCCAGGTGTCCACTCCGGCGGTTCGTGCTTGAACGCCGATGAATTGCTCTAAAATCCACGATTCGCCTATGGTGGAGAAAGCCAAGAGCGGATTTTCGGACTGCCATCAATCAATGCTGGACGGCATATCAATCGGAAGACTCGCGCCGTGACATTGGCCATTGGGCATGCGTCTCTCGCCCTCCGGTCACGGCGTGACAATCGCAAAACTCGGATCAGGCTCATCAAGCAGAGCCAGAAGCGTTGGCAGCACACCAACATCACCAGCAAACCCGACACCGTCGTTGCGCCCGGCCAGCAACAACCCAACCAACTGCGGCCGGGTCAACGTGACGGTGAGATCCGCTGCCGGCGGCGATCTGGACGGGGAAGTGGATCAGCGCGCCGTTGCTCAGCTCCATGTGGTATTTCTCGCCGACGTCGGTGAGCTCCCAGTTGATCGTCAGGCTGGTGTCCCAGGCCTTCGGCCCGTTGATCCGGATGGCGATCGAATCGAACAGCTGGGTGGTCGTCATCGCCGGAGCCATCCCGGCCGACGCCGTCATCGGGGTGGGCTGCACCCCGTCGCGGAGTTCCTGCGCTCCGGTGAGGTAGGCATTGCGCCAGGTCGCGTTCTCCGCGCCGAACCCCAACTGTTCCAGGACGTCCGCCAGGAACCGTTTGGCCGCAACATTCTCCGGGTCGGCGAACACGGCGTGGCTGGCCAGTTCGGCGGCGAACCGCAGATCACCCTGTTCGAAGAATTCCCGGGCCTTGGCCACGGTGGCGTCGACGCCGCCGATCACCTGCACGTACCGGGTCGCCGGCTGCCTGCCGGCGGGTGCTGCCACAGGTGGGCGGGGTTGCCGTCGTACCAGCCGATGTACCGCTGGTAGATGGCCTTCACGTTGTGGCTGACCGACCCGTAGTACCCGTGGGTGTGCCACTGCGCGTCCAACGCCGGGGGCATCCGGATGGCCTCGGCGCACTCCGGCCCGGTGAGGCCCTGGTTGATCAGCCGCAGGGTCTGGTCGTGCAGGTAGCTGTACAGGTCGCGTTGCTCCTTGAGGAACGCGACGATGTTGTCCCTGCCCCAGGTCGGCCAGTGATGCGAGGCGAACGCCACATCGGTGTCCTGCAGGTACAGGTGGATGGTTTCGGAGAGGTACCGGGACCAGATCCGCGGGTCCCGCACCTGCGCGCCGCGCAGGGTCAGCAGGTTGTGCAGGTTGTGGGTGGCGTTCTCGGCCAGGCACATCGCCCGGTGATCGGGGAAGAAGAAGTTCATCTCCGCCGGGCATTCGGTGCCGGGAGTGAGCTGGAAGATGATCCGGACCCCGTCGAGGACCTCCTCCTGCCCGGTCCTGGTGATGTACACGGTGGGTGCGATCAGCCCGTAGCGTGCCGGTCGACCCGCCGGCCCCCAGCCCGAGCCCGACCCGGCCGGTGGCGCTGGTTTCCAGGGGCACACCGGCGTAGTACACGCTGCGGCGCAGCATGGCCGACCCGGCGTACACGTTCTCCGAGACGGCGTGTTCCAGGAAGTGCTCGGGCGCCACGATCGGCACCTGGGTGTCGGCGTCGACGACACCCAGCACACCGCCGAAATGGTCCAGGTGAGCATGCGTATAGATCACGGCGGTGACCTTCCGGTCCCCGCGGTGCTGCCGGTACAGGGCGATCGCGGCGGCGGCGCACTCGGCGGAGATCAGCGGGTCGATCACGATGACGCCGTGTGTCGCCCTCGACCAGGGTCATGTTCGACATGTCCAGGTCACGGACCTGGTAGATCCCGGCGGTCACCTCGTACAGGCCCTGTTTCGCGGTCAGCTTGCTCTGCCGCCACAGACTGGGGTTCACCGTGGCCGGGGCATCACCGTGCAGCAGATCGGCGAACTCGTCGATGTCCCACACCACCCGGCCGTCCGCCGTCTTCACGACCCCCGGGGTCAGTTTGCCGATGAAACCCCGGTCGGCGTTGTCGAAATCGGTGCGGTCGTTGAGATCAGCAGTCACAGCCCTGTCCTCGAGGATCGTTCGACGAGAGCGCGGTGGCGCTCCCGGTGGTGACGGCGACCGACCGGCGCCCATCATCGACGCGACGACGGGCACGACCCCGGCCAGCAACAGGCCGTGCGCCGAGGCTACCCACCTCTCGGCGGCGTTCGCCCGAGCGGGATGGGCGAGGCGCCGCGCCACCGTAGAATCCACGCCCGTGCTCGTCGGCCGGGAGACCGAACTGTCGGTCATCACCTCCGCGCTGAACGACGCCCGAGCAGGCCGCGGATCGAGCGTGTGCTTCACCGGCCCACCCGGCATCGGGAAGACCTCCCTGCTGGACGCGGCGGAGGCCGCCGCGACAGGATTCCAGGTGCCTGCGCGCCACCGGCGTGCCGGGCGAGTTCGCCATCGGGCACGCTGCTCTGGCCGACATCGTCGCTCCCCTGCGTCCCTGGCTGGCTGACATCCCGCCACCGCAGCGAGACGCGCTGGAGAGCGCCCTGGGCTGGTCGGCGGACGGATCAGCACACGAACGTTTCCTGGTCAGCGCGGCCACCCTCGCCCTGCTCTCGACGGCCGCGCAACAGCGACCCGTCCTCGTCCTGATCGACGACCTGCAGTGGATCGATCCGGAATCGCTGACCGTCCTGCTGTTCGCCGCGCGCCGGGTCGGGCACGACGCGGTGGTCGATCCTGATGGCGCGACGTGACGGCTCGACGACGCCGGAACTGTCCGGCATCAACCAGCTAAGGCTGTCCGGACTGAGCGCCGACCAATCCGCCGAACTCCTCAAGCAGCACCGAACCACGCCCGCCATCGTCCAGCGCCTGGTGCACGAGACCGCCGGAAATCCGTTGGCCATCCTCGAAGCGGCCCGCCACCTCACCCCGGAGCAACTCCGCGGATCCGCACCACTGCCGCCGGTGCTCCCCGTCGGCGACCGGATCGGCGCGGCGTTCCTGACGGACCAGGCAGAACTCTCACCGCAAACGCGCCGAGCGTTGACGATCGCAGCGGCCGCGATGGATCCAGCGGCGGGTCCGGTGGTGGCCGCGTTACGAGCAGCGGGGATCGACGCCGACGCGGCGCTGAGCGAGGCGGAACGGGTCGGCGCACTGATCGTCACCGGCGGCACGCTCACCTTCCGGCACCCGCTGATCCGCGCGGCGGTCTGGCGGCAGGCAACCGCACGAGGAACGACGCGAGGCTCATGACGCGTTGGCCGCCGTCCTGCAGGGCCGGCCGGAGCAGGCCATCAGGCACCGCGCCGAGGCGACGATCGGCTTCGACGACCACCTCGCCGATGAGGTGACCCAACTGGCCGAGCAGGAGCGGTCGCGCCTGGGCTACGCGGCGTCGTCGGCACTCTTCGAACGGGCAGCTCAGCTGTCCGAGTCGACCAGCATCGCCGCGCGAGGCGCATGGCCTCGGCCGTCGAGGACGCCGTGCATCGGCGGAGACGTGCTGCGCGCCAGGGCATTGGCCACCCAGTTCGACACCAAGAAGTCGGGCGCGTCACCGCAGGCCACAGCGCAGAGTGCTCTTCGGACTGGGTTTTCTCGAGCAGAACTCCGGGTCCGTGCCCGGACGCGGCGACCCTGCTCAGCCAGGCGGCGGACCTCGGCACCGGCACCGTCCGGCTGCGCGCGCTGGTCGAGCTGGCCCAGGTCAACTACCGGTTGGGCTCGGCGCAGGGCGTGGCCGACGCCGCCGACGCACTCGCCGCGGTCGCGGACCTGGCCGACCCGGAACAGGAAATGCTGGCCTGCTACACCCGCGCCGCCGCGCTCGCCTTCGCCGGACAGTGGGAGCAGGCCCGGCCGCCCGGCCTGCGGGCAATCGAACTGCTGGAATCCGAGCCCGCACTCCGGGACGACCCGCGGTACCTGGTGGTGTCGCTGCTGGCCGCCGGCTGGATCGGGGAGCCCACCCGTGCGCTGACCTACCTGGACCGGCGGCTCGACGCGGCCCGGGCCCGCGGCGCGATCGGCGTGCTGCCGCTGGCGCTGGACGTGATCGCGGCCGGCGCCGTCCAGGTCGGCCGGCACGAGCTCGCCTACGCCTACGCCGGCGAGGCGGTCGAGCTGGGCATCGAACTCGGCTACGTCATCGACGTCGGAGCCGCCAACTGCACCCTGGCGATCGAGTCCGCGGCCCGCGGCCGGCACGACGATGCCGTGCGGGCGATCGCCGAGGCGAAACGCCTGGCCGCCATCGCCGGGGTCGACGGGGCCGCCGTCCAGGTTCACCTCGTCGAGGCGTTCTGCGCCCTGTGCCGCGGTGACTACCCGCTGGTGGTCACCATTCTCGAGCAGCGCATCGCCGTCGACGACGGCCGCCTACCCAGGGGTGACTACCCGCTCTCCGTCGCACCCGACCTCGTCGAGGCCTACCTCGCCCTGGGCCGCCGGTCGGATGCGACTGGCCCTCGCAGCCAGACATGCAAGCCCTGCACAGCGAATCCGCGAATCCGGACATCCGCGCCAACGTGCATCGCCTCGCCGGAATGACCGCCGAGGACGACGACCGCGCCGACGAGTCGTTCCGCCTGGCGCACGAGCTGCACGCCAAGGGCACCGACCCGGTCGCGGCCGCCAGAACCCGGCTGCTGCACGGATCGAGATTGCGCCGCGCCGGCCAACGCATCGCAGCCCGCGAACAACTGCGAGCCGCGGCGGAAGCGTTCCGCGGCATGGGCTTTGACGCCTGGACGGCGCGGGCGGAGGGCGAGCTGGCCGCGACCGGTGCCAGCGCCCGGCGGCGCTCCGACGTCGGTGATTCCCTGACGTCGCAGGAGACCAGGGTCGCGCTGCTGGTCGCCCGCGGGCAGACCAACCGGGACATCGCCGCCGCGCTCTTCGTCAGCCCGAGAACCGTCGAGCACCACGTCGCCAGCGTGCTGCGCAAGCGCGGGCTCCGCAGCCGCACCGAGCTCGCCGTCAGCCTGGCCGACCCCGGCTGACGCGGCCACGAGCATGTTAGGTAATTCCGCCCACGCGACGCCCAGCCCATGGCGCGCAGAGTCGCGTCATGACATCACCGACCCAAGCCCTCTCCCCGACCGACGCCGCGACCGACACCAGCCCAGGCATTCTCGGAATCTCCCACCTCGGCATCACCGTCCGCGACATCCCTGCCGCCCAACGATTCTGGACCTCCGTCATGGGGTTCGTGACGTTGATCGACGGCGATGAACTCTGCATGATCTTCGAACCGTCGTCCAAGCTGGCCATCGGACTCACCAACCAGCAGGGCCAGGACGTCGGGTCCTTCGACGAGCGTTCGCGTCGGTCTGGATCACCTGGCGCTGGCCGTGGCCGACATCGCGACGCTGCAGCGCTGGGAGCGGCGGCTCACCGAACTGGACGTCCCGCATTCCGCCATCACCTCCTCCGACGCGGGCCATCACCTCAATCTGCGGGCACCGGACAACTTCCCCATCGAATTGTTCGTGTTGACCGACGAGGGTGCCGCCAGCCTCGGGATCGTCCCCGACGCCGACCCGGCGGCGGGCACCCACCCGGTTCCGTCTCCCGTCCCGGAGAGCTGATCGAATCGGGCCCATCCAAAGCCGGCCCAACCCCGACCCACCGATGATTCCGTTCCGCGCGCTCTGTCAGCATTTGCGATGCAGACTTGCGTGCCGAGCGAACCGGCACGCGTCGCGGGACGGAGCAGACGTGCCAGGCGACATCGTGCGCGAGACGCGGCGATGACCGAGCCTGCGCCGGACCCCGGATCGGACCAGGACGCTGCTCGGCAGGCTCAGGGCGCGAGATCAGGCGGCATTCGCGGACATGCTGGATGCCTGGTCGCCCGGCCTGCTCCGCGTCGCCAGGGCGTATGTCGCGCGGCGGAGTCGGCCGCCGACGTCGTGCAGGACACCTGGCTGGCCGTCATCGAAGGCATCGACCGGTTCGAGGGTCGTTCGTCACTGAAGACGTGGGTGTACCGGATCCTGACGAACACCGCGAAGCGCCGGGGCGCGCGGGAAAGCCGCAGCGCGCCGTGGAGCAGCCTGCCCGCCGACGGCGACACCGGTCCGGCCGTCAACCCCGATTGGTTCCAGGCAGCCGGCGAGGAGTATCCCGGGCATTGGCGTGAATTCCCGAGTCCCTGGCCGACCAGCGTTGTCCCCTCGCCGGAGGGCCGGGCGCTGGCCGCGGAGATCATCGCCCAGCTCGACGGTGCGCTCGCCGACCTCCCCGGCCGGCAACGGGTCGTCATCACCCTGCGCGACGTGGAAGGCCTGACCTCCGAGGAGGTCTGCGAGGTGCTGGACATCTCCCCCGCCAACCAGCGCGTGCTGCTGCATCGGGCGAGGGCGTTCGTCCGGGCCCGGCTGGAGACCTACTTCGCGGGCGACTCGCAGCGTGGAGCAGATCTGTAACGTTCCGCGCTGCCGGGACTCTGCAGGACCATGAGCGACGATCAGGCAACACGGACGGGTGCGGGGCCGGCCACCCGCAAGCGTCCGCCCTCTGGCGGCGACTGTTTCCATTGCACGTGGCGGTCATGCTGCAGGGCTTCATGCTGTGGACGCCCGTCGAGAAGCTCTTCATGACCGAGATCGGTTTCGACGCAGCATCAGTCGGCGTGATGGCCGCCGCCTACTCCGCGCTGGTGCCGTTGGTGGAGATACCGTCCGGAATTCTGGCCGACCGATGGAGCCGCCGCGGCGTGCTGATCGTCGCCAGTGCCGCGCTGGCGCTCAGCGCGCTGATCGGCGGGCTCAGCACGGGTGTCGTCACCTATATCGGCAGCGCTCTGGTGCTCGGTGTCTACTTCGCGATGTACTCCGGGACGATGGAGGCCGTCGTGTACGACACCGTCCTCGAAGAGACCGGCGGCAGCGATGATTACGAGCGGCGCATCGGTCGGGTCCGGTTTGTGGAGAGCGTCTCGCTGGTCGTCAGTTCCCTGATCGGTGGCTGGGTGGCCGGCGTCGCGGGTGCCCGGGTGACCTATTTCCTGACCGTGCCGTTCGCGCTGTTGTCGATCGTCGCGTACCTGCGATTTCGGGAGCCGTTGCTGCACAGGCTCTCCGAGCCAACGTCTCTCCGCTCCCACCTGGTCGTGACGATCCGCACCCTCACCCGGCGACGGCGGTTGCTGCCGATCATCACACTGGCGACGTTGAGCGCCGTCACCCTGCAACTGATCCTGGAGTTCGGGCCGCTCTGGCTGGTGGCGTTCGCCGTGCCCGCCGTCTTCTACGGGCCGTACTGGGCCGGATTGGTGTCCACCCTCGGGCTCGGCGGCGTGCTGGCCGGCTGGATCCGGCTCGATCGCCCGGCCACCTCCGCCGCGGTCGGCGCGGCCATGACGGCGGCGGCGCTGGTGCTGACCATGACCGGTTCAGTCCTGGTGGTGACGCTCGCGCAGATCGTGCTGGCGCTGCTGATGGTCGCCATCGGCATCCACGTCGGCAGGCTGCTGCATGACGAGATCCCCTCCGCGGTCCGGACCGGCGTTGCGTCCGGGGTGAGCGCCCTGTCCTGGATCGTGTTCCTGCCCCTTGCGCTCGGCTTCGGGCTGATCAGCACGGCCGGCGGACTACCCGCGGCGGGCTGGTTCCTGGTCGCGCTGGCGGCGCTGACCGGTGTCCTGTTGACGGCCACGGCCCTCCTGCACCGCAGGCAAGAGCCCAACGCCGTCATGCCCGACGAACTGAGCACGCCGAACGGATCACCGAACTCCTAACGGCGCGCAGAACAGCGTTGCTCGGCAACGCCTTTCGCCCCTACGCCTGGTTGTGCAGGCTGTCACCCGGGTGCCGGTCATCGTCGACGTCGCATCCTGGTGGCTCTGTAGGCGTCCACCGCCTGACGAGAGGACCGCCAGATCCCGTCCGAACCTTGAATCGCGTCGAGCCGCGCACGTTGCGCTGCCTGCCTGAGCGCGGCAACGCTGAACTCCTCGTCGGCCAGGGCTACGAGCGGGACAAGCTGCGCCGTTCCTGCCACGGTGGGCACGATGAAGCGATTCAGAGTCTCGTACATTGCTCGGGCAAGAATTTCACCGAGCGGACCATTTTCTCCAGAGTCCGCGCGCTGCAACCCACGCACGTAGGCCTCGCGCTGGCGCTTGAGAATGACAACGGGTGGGTAGCCGAGCCGAACCAGCATCAGGTTCAGCAAAAGCCTGCCGGTTCGACCATTGCCATCGAGAAACGGGTGGATCCGCTCGAAGCCGGCGTGCCATCTCGCCAGTGTTTCCGGGAGTGGCTCTGCTGCGCCGAGGCGATCCGTGGACGCACGAACCTCGTCGACCCAACCCGTCAGCATCGACGGCACCAGCGGCCATGTCGGCGGAGTCATTCCTGCGGAGAACGGGCGGATGTCATGCGACCGAAACTGTCCTGGGCCCTCGTGCTCGTCCGCGTCGCGGTGGGGGTCGACCGCCCACACTGGGGACATCGTCATGTGGTGGACGTGCCGGATCTCCTGGACGGAAATCAATCCGCCGTCGTGCCAATCCCCGGGATTGCGGGCCTGCGCGTACACCCATTGGGCCGCATCTGCGTATCCCCTGACCTCCATGTACTCCCGCAGCGGTTTGGCGCCTACCGCTCGGCCCCGATCGAGGAGTTGCTCGACCTCCCGCAGGACGAGCGTGTTTCCCTCCAGCGCAGTGGAGTGGTGGGCCTCCTGGTGCCAAATGTCCGACCAGATCCCGGCCGCCTCATCCGGAGTAGGCAGGCCACCGAGTCGGTCATGGAGTTCGGCAATGGCAGCGCTCAGCCTTGCGTAGACCGTCGCCCTTGATGGCCGTCCTCGTGCCATTGCGCTCCTATGATTACCTCAACGGGTAGGCAATAGAACTTATCAAACTGGCGGGGCAACGAGCAGATCGTCGCCATGATGGACACCACGTTGACCTGGCCTCACTGGGAGTTGGCGGGCGCCGTCAGCGCAACGCCTCCCTTTTTCAGCCGGCCTAGACCGCTGCCTTGATCGAGGCGGCCTCGGTCGTGACGTATTGCTGGGTCAGCGATCTGGTCATCAACCAGCCGACGGGCGCCAGCCAGCCGGCGAGGTCGATGGCCAGGGTGAGGCGGGAGCCCTCGGGTACGGGTTCGACTCGGTGCGAGGCGGTAATCCGGACGCCCGTTGAGGCCGAGGTCCAGGTGAAGGCGGTGCCGGCGGTCAGCTCGGTGACCGTCCAGATTGCCTCGGGCAGTTTGGGCTGCGCGAGGCGGGTTCGCGCCCCAACCGCGAGCGGGCCATCGTCCAGTCGCTCGATCCGGTCGACGGTCGGGATGCGGCCGGGCCAGCGCTCGACGTCGACGAGGATCTCCCAAACCCGCTCGGGCGGAGCGCTCATCGCGATGGCGTGCTGGAACCGCGGCATGACGGCGAGGCTACGCCGGGCCTGACCGATCGGCGGCTGCTGGCGAGCGACCAGAACGCGATGCTGGGCCGTCCAGTGGACCGAGGAGCCCGTCGCCCGGAAAGTGGACTTGCATTCCAGCGCCATTGGCGCCAAACTGGCGCCATGACGAGTGTGCAGATCAAGGGCGTGCCCGAGCAGACTCACGCGGTGCTGCGGGAACGTGCCGCTCGGGCGCATCAGTCTTTGCAGGAGTACCTCCTCGGCGTACTCGTCCGGGAGGCGAGCGCGCCGACGCTGGACGAGGTTCTCGATCGCGCTGCAGGCCGATCTGGCGGCACGCTGACCTACTCAGAGACGGTTGCGCTACTGCAGGACGATCGTGATCGTCGTTGATGCCTCGGTGTTGGCCGTCGCCCTGAGCGATGACGGCACCGACGGCGCGAACGCCAGACAGCGACTGCGTGGTGAGGTGTTGGCGGCTCCAGAATTGATCGACCCGGAAGTGCTGTCGGTGCTGCGCCGCGGCGTAGCCGGTGGCGCGATGACAGCGCAACGCGGAGCGCAGGCACTCACTGACTTGATCGACCTACCACTACGTAGAGCCCCGCATCGCCCGCTGCTCCGCCGCTGTTGGGAACTGCGACACAACGTCACGAGCTACGACGCCTGCTACGTGGCACTGGCAGAAATCCTCGACGTCACTCTTCTCACGGCCGATCACCGACTGGCGAACGCACCCGGATTGCAATGTTCGGTGGAGATTCTCAGCTGACTGGTGACACCAGCGACATTGGTGCGGGTGCCGACGACATCGCCAGATCGAAAGATCGGGACGAGTAGGTCCAACGATCATGCAGTTGCCACGGAACCAGACCAAGGCCGGGGCCGTACAGCTTGCTGCGTTCGAGCTACTTGAGGCCAACCGATGACGGTCGACGAGGCACCCGCGGCGCGCCTGCAGTGCCTCAACTCCGCCCGGTCGCGGCTCCGCCAGGGGGCCAAACGCGGTGTTCGTATTTGATGTTTCCGCCGAACGCTCGGCATCGTCAGTCGCGCCGATCATCCTGCTGGTGCGATCGGCGGCGGCCACAGCGCGGACATGGCGGTGCTGCTGGACGACATCACCGACCACCGACTGATCCATGATCAACGTTTGAGGCCGATTCAGGTTGTTCTGCGACATCAAATGGCCACGAATTTTGATCACCAGCGCGTGTCGACGAAGGTCACCGACCCGGTACCAACCCAAAGGGCAACGACGCAGCTCGCGATCACCCGAATGGCGAAGGGCTCGGGCAGACGCTGATCTGCACGGCGCCGATCTGGAGGCGCGCTGCGCCCCTCAAAGGCACTGAGGCACTGCAAGGACGATCGTGACAAGTCGGTGCACGGCCGTCGCCCTGGGCGAAAGAGCCTCTCAGTCTGACGGCGCGACCGTCCCGAGCGGACTGCCTGGCCCCGGGGCGGCCAGGTCCCGACAACCGTTGGCCACCAATGCACCCCGCCACACCAGCGAACGACAACCCGCGCACCGGTACACGTATCGTACACGTCAGGTGTACGATACGTGTATGGCGCGACTGCGAACGAACATCGAGATCGAGGACGACTACGTCCAGACGATCATGCGTCGCTACGGAATCCGAACCAAGACCGAGGCCGTTGAGCTCGCGTTACGGCACTTCGCCGGGCAGCCGATGTCGGTCGACGAGGCACTTGCCATGCGGGGTGCGAATTCGATCGACACACTGCCGCCCGATTCTCCTCCCGGCGCTTCCTCGTGATTCTCGCCGACTCCTCGGCCTGGGTGGAGTTTGATCGAGCGACTGGAAGCTCGGTCGATCGGAGAATGACGACGCTGATCGGATCCGCCGGCCCGCTCGCGGTGACCGAACCGGTCCTGATGGAGGTTCTCGCCGCGGCACGCAACGATCAGCGCGAGAACGATCTTCGGCGCCTCCTGTTGCGCTGCGAATTGCTCGCTTTCGACGCGGCCGCCGATTTCGAAGCGGCAGCAACAATCTATCGACGGTGCCGCGGCGTCGGAGTGACCCCGCGCGGCATCGTCGACTGCATGATCGCCGCCGTCGCCCGCCGTGCAGGCGCTACCCTGCTCGCCTTCGATGTGGACCTCGACCGGGTGGCCGGCGTCGTTGGTATCGGCATGGACGAGGCGTCCCTGCGGGCGTAGCGCAATCGGATCTGCCCGGGGCAGTGAGTTAAGCCCCGATGCAGGCGCTTGCGATCTGTTCGATGTGCCTCAGGTCGGTTCCGCAGCAGCCACCGAGGATGGTCAACTGCGGGAAGCGTGATCGAAGGTCGGCATGCTCACGCCCGAAGGCGACCGGGTCACCCGGGTCGAGTTCGGTGGCCGCGTCCAGCTCGGCGTGGCTCTTGCGGGAGCTGTTCGCTCTGACCGATCTGATGCGGCCGGTCCATGCGGCAGCTGGGTCGAGGATCGAGGCGAAGTGTGATGGATGAGCGCAGTTGATCATGTAGTAGGCCGGGTAGGCGTCCGTCGCGTCATCCACCATCGCAATTGCGGCCCCGAGAGTGCTGCCGTCAGGCAGGTTTCCGTCGGTCTCCACCGTGAAGGACAGCACCACCGGCATCTCCACGTCCCGTGCGGCCTGAGCGATGCCGATCGCCTCGTCGGGGTAGGTCAGGGTCATCGCGGTGATCAGGTCGGCCTGGGTGTCCGCGAACGTGGTGATCTGCGGCCGGTGGTAGGCGCGCGCCGCCTCCGCCGTCATCAGCGTGCTCGGCGCGTACCCGTCGTCGCGTGGTCCGACGCAGCCGCTGATCGGAGAGGGCCGACGGGTCTGGGCACCTTCGGCCCGGACCTCCACCAGCAGGTCGATCGCTTTCCGGTTGACCCGGTCGAGTGCGGCGGCGTTGTAGCCCAGCAGTGCGCCCCAATCCGCGTTCGCTCGCCACGTTGCGGACTCGAGGACGAACCCGACGTCTGCCCGTGCCGCGATGGCCGCGTGGTCGGCGTAGTAACTCCGCAACCTCCGCGCGCCCGCTG
Source organism: uncultured Actinomycetota bacterium (assembly GCA_963695045.1). GTDB lineage: Bacteria > Actinomycetota > Actinomycetes > Mycobacteriales > Nakamurellaceae > Nakamurella. The sequence continues at coordinate 127,490 of CAVOFW010000003.1, read as the reverse complement.
CGTCGTCGAGCAGCGGGAACGCCGCGAACTGCGGAAGATCGATCACCCTGGTTGTAGATCAGATCCGTTTCCAGGCCGGAGTCGGTGAGGAACAGTTCTGTGCTCAACTGTGGCAGCGCGTCTCGGTAGTGCGTCATCCATTGCCTTTGGATCCGGTTGGCGCCAGCGACGGACGCGACCCGCGGCGCGCCATCGAACCACGGGACCGAATCAGCATCGACTCGTTGCCGTCGAACGTCAACACCCCGACCTCACCGCTGACGACCGCGATCACTGACCGTTCACCAGGTCCGGATCCTGTGCACCGCTGGTTTGGTTGAGTCGAAGGTGAAGACCTTCAACCGTGCCGTGATGAGTCACATTGACTCGTACGCTCGCACTCGGCACCGCTGGGCCCGATCCTGAACCCAAGGTCCGGGCCGGCGACCGAATTGGACGGGGGTGCAGATGGACGGGGAGCTGCTGCGGGTGACCGGCCTGCTGCGCCGCTTCGGCGACCACGAGGTGCTGCACGGCGTGAGCTTCGAGGTCCGGCCCGGCCAGGCGGTGGCCGTCGTCGGCCCGAACGGCTCCGGCAAGAGCACGCTGCTGCAATGCGTCCTGGGCAGCCAGCAACCCGACGGCGGGACGATCACCCTGCACGGGCAGCCCCTGCGGGAGAGCGACCCGGTCGCCCGTGCCGAGATCGCCGGGGTGGACGACAGCATCGACTTCTTCCCCGACCTCTGCGTCGAGGAGCACCTGGGGCTGCTGGCCGCGGCGCACGACGTACCGGACGCCGACGCGGTGGTGCGGGCCCTGATGGCCGAGGTCGGCCTGACCGAGCAGCGCAAGCAACTGCCGGGCACCCTGTCCTCCGGGCAGCGGCGCCGGCTGGCGCTGGCCTCCGGGTTCGTCCGGCCCCGATCGTTGCTGGTGCTCGACGAACCCGAGCAGCGGCTCGACGGGCAGGGCGTCGACTGGCTGATCGGACGCCTGCTGGACGAAAAGGCGGCCGGCGGCGCGGTGCTGTTCGCCTCGCACCATCCGGTCCTGATCGACGCGGTCGCGGACGCGCGGTGCGAACCTGGGGCGGAGACCCGATGAGGCTGCTGGCGCAGGTCCGGCGGGCCGGCCGGGTCCGCCGCGAGCGCACCGACTGGGCGACCCTGCTGGTGGCCATCTTCGTGCTGGCCGGGTTTCCCGTTCAGGTGATCATCGGGGTGACCACCCAAGCCGCGCCGGACGGCACACCGGCGGTCCCGGAGGGGTTGTGGCTCGCGGCCGGCGTGCTGCTCGCGGCGGTCGTCTTCGCCGTCTGCACCGCCATCGGCCCGGTCCGGGTGAGCCTGCCCGAATACTCCTGGGTGCTCGGCGGACCGATCGACCGCCGCTCCGAACTGGCGCCCCGTTGGGTCGGCCTGCTGCTGGTGACCGGAGCGGTCGGCGCCGTGGCCGGGGTGGTCGGGCCCGCGTTCGGCGGCGCCCACGTTGCGGTGGTTGCGGCGGGTGGCATCCTGGGCTGCTCGCTCGGGCTGGGCATCGCCTCCGCCGCAACGGGTTTGCAGGGCGGCCCTTCGCCTTTTCGCGGGTTGGTCCAGCGGGTGGCCATGGCGGTGGTGGTTGTCTGCCTCGCGGCCGCGACCGTGCTGGCCGCCACCCGCACGTCCTTCGCGATACCAACCGCGGTGGTGCTGCTCGGCGCCACCCTCGCGGTGGTGTTCGCCGTCGTTGCCACCGCATGGGGGTGGCGCGCCGTCGCCGTCCTCGATCGGGTGGCGCTGACCGCCGGCAATGCGTTGTTCAACGCCACCAGCGCCGCGGTGTTGTTCCTGGAACCGGGCCTGCTCGGCGACGTGCTGGCCGAACGCCGGCTGTCGACGCTGCGGATCACCCGGGTCCGGTCCTTCCCCGCCGGCCGGGTCCGCGCCCTGCTCACCGCCGATGTGGTGCGCACCCTGCGGAACCGGCGAGCCTTCGGCGTGCTGCTGGCCGCGGTGCTGGTCGTCTACGCGGCGGCGCTGGTGGTGCCCGGCCGGTGGTTGCCCGTGGTGGCCCTGTTGAGCGCGGTGCCGGCGGTGTCGCCGTTCGGGACGGGGTTCCGGCGGATCAGCCAGTCGGCGTCGCTACGGCGGATGCTCGGCGGCACCGACGGCACGCTGCGGGCCGTGCACCTGGTTCTGCCGGCGTGCCGCGTCGCTGGTCTTCGTCGTCGTCGTGGCACCCACCGTGCCGCCGTCCCGGTGGGCCGCGCTGGCGCTCATCCCGATCGGGATCATCGTGAACCTGTGGACCCGGACCAAGGGTAAGCCCGCCGCGTCGGCCGACCGGGTCGGTGACATCGGATTCGGCCCGGTGCCGATCGACCTCACCTGGTATTACGTGCGGGAGATCGCTCCGCTGGCCATCACGCTTGCGTTGCAACTCGCCATCTGAGCGCACTGCCCCCCAACAGGCGCGCATCGACCGGGATCCAGTCGCCACCTTTGTACCCTTCAGGGACGGCGATTGGGTATGAAGGTGGCGACTCGATTGCCAATCCGCGTGATGATGGGATCCGGACGTCGTCTCACTAGAAACGAGAACACGCCTGGGGGCAGATGCACGGTTACGCTCTGCAAGACCCGGTTTCTCCGCCCGCACGGATGGAGCCGACCGCCCCGCCGGCCAACCTCGGAACGCTTCAGCGGATCAAGTGACTGACCACGCGCGCCCCTACCGACCGGCCCGCAGTGATACCTGCCCTGCGGCCACCACCGCTTCGACGCACCAGCGTTGGGCGAACAAGCACGTTGGGCGAACAAACAGAGGACCGATCATGAAGCGCGTCACCGCCCGACTACTTCCCGCCACCGTGTCCATGGTCGCGGCGATCGCGCTCACGGCCTGCACCGTTGCCGGTACCGCCAAGCCGGCCATCACCAGCGGTACGGTTCCGGCTGTCTCGACGACAACGCCGACCGATGATCCGGCGGCCGTGCGCTCTTCGTCGATTGCCTCGGTCGCGTCGGCGCAGGCCGCCGCGGACCGGGCCGCCGCAGAACAATCAGCGGCGCAACAATCGGCGGCACAGTCAGCCGAACAATCAGCGGCCGAGAAGGCTGCTGCGGAGAAGGCCGCAGCCGATCAAGCCGCCGCGGAAAAGGCCGCGGAGCAGTCAGCGGCCGAGAAGGCCGCCGCGGAGCAGGCGGCCGAAGAATCAGCAGCCGAAGAATCGGCGGCCGAAGAGTCAGCCGCGGCCCAATCGGAAGCAGAACAGTCGGCCGCGGATGAGGCGGCCGCAGACGCCGACGCGGCGGCGAACGGGTGGTACACGCCCAGCGGTAATTGGGTTTCACCGGAAACTGCGGCGCGCGCCCTTGCGGCCGGAATTTCGCCAGGTGACACCGTCCCCAACTATCTCCGCTGTGGCACCATTTGCGGTGAAGGACCCACCTCCGGGGAGGTCCAAACGGCGCACGCCTGCAAGGACGGGCTCATGACGGCCGACGAGTGCGCGGGCATCGACCCCGATGCCATCATCTCGGCGGCGTCTTCCTATTCGGGCGGGTAGTCCCCGTCACCCTCCTCGGTGTCACCCGGCGTTCCTCCGGCCCGCTGTTTCTTCGTCGACGGACTGCCCAAAGGCCCGGCAGTTCACATCCATCGGCACACGGATCACTCATTCATTTTCTGTACGAATTTCCACATATCTGAACTCGCCGTGTTCGAACATGAAAGTCTCGCTGTTCCTGAGTTAAACATTGACGGCACCGCAAGAAATCTTGGTTCCGGAATCGATTAGTAATGCGTCACAAATAGATGCGCTTCAAAATAAGAACGCACCCATGCTTGACGTTCCAAGATCACCGGAGCAGCATTCCTGTCGTCTTTGATCGCGGTGAATCATCACCGGCGACCACGGTGATTTCGTCGAATCCGGGTGGAGCAAATGAGCACAACTCCCCAACGAACCGATCGACCGACGATTGCCAGGAACGGTCGCCGCCGCCGGTGGGCAGCCGTTGTGCTGGCCACCGCCCTTACCGGATCATTCGTGCTGCTGGCACCACCGGCTACCGCCGACGGTGGACAAGGCGGCCAACGGCCCACCGACGGCAAGGTCATTTCCGACGTGAACGGCATGGCCGCGACGACCCTGGCCAACAACTTCAAGGCGGGCACCGAACAGGCGCTCTATATGAGCTTCGTGCAGGCCGCCGTCTACGACGCGGTGGTTGGCATCGAGGGTGGCTACCAGCCGTACCGCTTCCATGCACGTGCCCCGCGCGGTGCGTCCTCGGCGGCGGCGGCGATCGCTGCCGCTCGCAAGGTGCTCGCTACCTATGCATCCGCCAGTCTGGATAACAGCCTCGACCAAGCTCTGGCGCTGATCCCAGACAGTCGTTCGAAGACTGACGGTGTCGCGTATGGCGAACGGGCAGCAGAGAATCTGATCGACCTGCGGGCGAGCGACGGCCGCAACGCCCCAGTCCTGTTCACCACCCCACCGGCACCGGGGGTGTGGCGGCCTCAGCCCGTCACACCACCCACTTCACCGTCGACCGCCGACTTCCTGACGCCGTGGTTGGGCGGCGTCACCCCGCTGATGATCCGATCCGGCGCCCAATTCGGCGAGCCGGGCCCACCGCCGGCGCTCACCTCTGCCCGTTACACGCGGGACTTCAACGAGGTCAAGAGTCTCGGCGCCGTGAATTCCACGACCCGCACGCCGGAGCAAACCGCGACGGCCCTGTTCTTCTCGGGCAGCGCGTTCGTGCAGACGAACGCAGCGCTACGGAATCAGGAGGAGGTCAGGAATCTCGACATCGTCGATGCGGCGAGGATGTTCGCCGCCGTCGACATGACCGTTGCCGACGCGCTCATTTCTGTGTGGCACGCGAAATACCTCTACGGATTCTGGCGGCCCATCACGGCGATCCAACTGGCGGACACCGACGGCAATCCCTTGACGACCGCAGACCCGGCCTGGCAGCCCTTGCTGGCGACACCGCCCTATCCCGACTACGTCAGCGGTTACACCGGAGTCATCTGCAGCTTCGTCGAGGCCCTCAAGGAAACGCTGAACACGCGACATCTTCAGCTCACCCTGATCTCCACCGCCGTGCCAGCAGCCGAACGGTCCTACGACTCCGGACGCACCCTCTGCGGCGACGTGCAGCAGGCCAGAATCTGGCTGGGAATTCACTTCCGGACCGCGGACACGGTGGCCGCCAGGATGGGACAGCGAGTCGCGGACTACGCGCTGGACCGCAACTTCGAACCGGTTCGCGAGGACGACCACGGCGACCATTGAGCCGCGATCGGGTGACAGTTGCTGCAATCGGCCGTCCCGTGGAACCGGCCTCCAGTGGCTGAACACCGGCCGCCCGGTCCATGGTCTCCCAGCCGTCAGGCCACGGCTACCCGGGTCGATTGCTGCGCTGCGGTGACCCCGAACCGGAGCCCTGAGCCATCGATGCGGCCGATTCCCTGCCGGACGGCGTCGTCGTGTCCGGCTCTGATGCGTGCCTCGATGGAGGAGCGGGAGAAATCGGCGGCGTTGGACAGCTTGGCCGAGAGACTCGACGTGACCACGTTGAAGTGGTTGATCTTGCGATAGCCGCGCAGTTCCTTATAGGTCGGGTCGTTGCGGATGTCGGCGGTGTCGGGCAGGCTGCCGTCGATCTTGCTCATGAGATCCACGACTCCGTCGATCTTGTCGAAGAACTTCTTGTCGAGTTTCAAACGGCTCGTGTACTGGAGTTGGACCATCCGCTGCACCACCTCCGGCATGGTGCGCGGGATCGGTGCGTTCATCGGGAAGAGCTCGACCACAATCAGTTCCCGGACGGCGTCCGGGTCGCCGTTTCCGGCTTCCTCCAGAGCGTGGATGGCGGGGCTCAGCGGGGTGTTGGAGAACACGCCGCCATCCCAGTATGACGCACCATCGATCCGGGTCATCGGAAAGCCGGGAGGGAGGCTGCCGCTGGCGGCGACGTGTTCGAAGGTGAGGCCACCGCGGCGGCGGCTGTCGAAGAACTCGAGTTCGCCGGTGCCGATGTTGGTGGCCCCCACGAAGACCCGTGTTTGTTCATCGTTCAAGGTTGCCGGGTCGACCAGTTCGGTGAGAGTCTGCCGCAGCGGTGCGGTGTTGTAGATGCTGGTCAGGGCCCACGGCGCGGTGAACAGCTCGATGTTGGGCAGGTACATACCGGGATTGCCGAATGCCGCCAGCGACTGATCGATCTGGCTGGGTATCCAGCCAGCTGGTACTCCGGGCGGCACGGTGAGCTTCTCCCGCCACAGCGTGCCGAGTGCGGTGATGGGGTCGCTTTTCGCGCCGCCGAGGACGGCGGCGGTGATCGCCCCGATCGAGATTCCAGCGACCGCAACGGGCTTGAAACCGGGGCGCTGCTCGAACAGGGCCTGCAGCACGCCGTACTCGTAGGCGCCGAGCGCACCGCCGCCCTGCAGGACGATCGCGGTGTAGACATTCTTATCCTTGGCCGCCATGGCGGATTCCTCCTGGTTATTAAGATGATGAACAAATCGCAGTGACAGGTCGATTCATTCCAACCATTACTCGTCCCCGGATCCCCAAAGCCGACCTGCGGCGCGCGAAACAGCAACGCTCGCAGTACTTCCCAGTAGTTGATGGTTGCACCGGCGTCCGATATGTCCGTTCCATCAAAGTCTGACAGAAGACGCCCATCAGCCGCAACCATTTAATTTCGGCCCCACGCCGATAAGGTGCAACACCACCGTAACATTCGCGAAAGACACGATCGAGGCGATTAACGCCGCTCTGTCGCCGCGCAGGAGGCCGACGATCTTCATGGGTCGGGAGAGCCATCGATCGGAACAGTGAACGTCCTGGTTGAGGCGGTCTGGCAGCCGGCGTGTCGTTCGTGACGGCCGGCCTTGCCAACCGGGTAGCAACCACGCCAGTGCTGGTGCCGGCCGTGCGATCAATCCTCGCAGGCAACGCCGTCCTGGTCGCCATCCATGTCGTCGCGATACCCGGGCTGTCCCCGATGGAGCGGCGCCGCGCCGGCCGCGCGAGCCGCCGCGCAGTTCTTGAAGTAGAGGCTGCCGGGCGGCGTTTGACCGGTCGCGGCCGGCTCCCGGCCCGGCGCGGTGGTGGCGAGTGCGCCGCCATCAGTCGAGGGGGCCGGCGGCGCGGTCTCGCTGACCGGCTCCCCGCCGCAGGTCGTCAAGACCCGCGCCATGGCGTCAAGCTCTGCGGGCACGACCCACAGCGAATATCGCGCCTTGACCTGAATCTGCCTGATCACGTAGGAGCAGCGAAACGCGACGTTCGGCGGCAGCCACGACGCTGCGTCACCATCGCTCTTCGCCTCATTGAGCGGGCCCGACACGGCCAGCAGGTTCAGCGGATCGTTGGCGAGGTTCCGCCGCTGATCGGCCGTCAACAGCTGGGCGCCGGACCGCCAGGCGTCGGACAGCGCGACGAGATGATCGATCTGCACAGCATCGGAGGTCGCGGAGCCGCGGACGAACGCGATGGTCTGCGCCGAGTAGGGGTCGTCGAGGGAACCGGCAAGCACCACACAGCCGTTGGTGCCCGCCTTGATCTGCACCGCGGTGAGATCGCGCCGCAGAATGTCGTTGCGGGTGTCGCAACCGTTGTGTCCGTCGTCGACCGTCACGTCGTCCGACCATGCCTGCCCGAAAAGGTCACGACGGTAACCCATCTGCGGGGCCGCATCCCGCACCACCAGCCGGGCGAGGGCACCTACTGCCATCGCGACCTGTCCGCTGAGTTCGCCGACCGTCGGCGTCGACGCGGCGGCTGGCGATTCCGCCACGGTCGAGGAGACAAGTGAGGGTGCCACCACCGATGGCGCCGCCGCGGGCGGGGCGGCGTCCGGGGGCTCCGAAGAGAACGTGCCGATCGGCGGCGCCGCCGACATCGAACCGCCCGACCCGGCGGAACCGAGGCTCGGTTGGTCGCCGCATCCGACGATCCCGGGCAGGATCAGCATCGCAACGAATCCGGCCGCGACGAACCCGCGCCAGCGGGACCCACGTCGCGCCGTCAACGGCGGATCAGTGCCCGGCGATCGCGTCATCGGATCGATCCGCTTTGCTGGTCACGGCTGTCGTTGTTCTTGCGTCGTTGGAGCCGACGGGACGGACCGGCCGCGGCGACAACCAGATCGAGCGAAAGCTGCGGTCGTCAACAGATCCGCTTGATCTCGAACACCACGGACTGAGCGACAACACTTTGCTGGACGACTTTCCACTCGCTGAGCGTCTGAACCCTGACCCTAATGCCGCCAGTATCGACCAGCATCGGCAGCCCGTGATGCTGTCGGACCACATCGGTGAACGCAATGTCGAGTGGCTGGCCTCGATAGTCGGGCAGATACGTCGGAATTGTTGGTACAGCCGAGCCTTCCACCACGTCAGCGCTTGCCATCCGTGCCCCCACGAATCCGGTGATTCTCAGCCCGACGGTGCACAGTATCCATTCTCATTAGAGTGACCCGCATCCCCCGTTGGCCTATCACCGTGTGTGTCGGGTGGAACACCAACGCTTGCCGATCCCCACCAAGCGTTCGTGGCCGGCGCCGAGAGTGCTGCGCGAGCTCGGCGTTGGCGTCGTCGTTCCCGAGGTTCGTGTATGACCGACACCCGCGCGTCAGCGGAAGTCACCGGGCCGGATCGAGGGTCCGAACACGGTTTGGCCCGCGGTGCCGAAAGGTCATCGGCGATGTCCTCCCGACCGCTTGCCCGGCTCTCGTCGACCCTCTCGGCGGTTGTCTTGACGTTCGATCCGGTGAACGATGGGCCCATGAGCACAAGCTCCCTCCCGGCGAAGGCGGTGACGCTGCTGGCCGTGCTCGCGACCATTGGCGTGCTGGGCTGGGCGAAGTGGATCTGGCTCAGGCGTTGGTGGGACACGGTCAACCACCCTGCGGCAGGACCGGGAACACTCAGACCGCCCGCACCCAAGTAGCTCCCCGGCACTGACGCACAGCCCCATTGCCGGTCGAAAGGCTGTGGACTCACCCCTCATCTGATGGGCGCTATCGCGCGACCTGCCATCCAGCAACGCCGGCCGCGGTCATATCGGTGCTGTCCATGACCAGGGCTGCGGAAGCCTGCCGCGACACCGCCGAATTGTTGATCTTCCGACTGGCGGCCAGTACCCGAAGGACCGAACGCGGAAGGTGTCTCGGCGCCTTTCCGTCGGTGCCCAGTTCCTGCTGCACCATCGCGGCCACGGCGTTCAACGTGAGGTTCGTGCCGCAGACGTTCACGGTGCGGGAGCGCAGCGAGGGGTCCAGGGTCGCCCGGACCACCACGTCAGCCACGTCGGCGACCCGGACAAAGTTGATCGGATTCTGACCACGCCCGAACACCAAGGGGCGACCGGCCTTTCCCGCGGACCGTCGCATCAGGTCGAGGTACAGCTCCAGGAATCCGCTCGCCCGCACGATGGTCCAGGGCACTCCGCTGTTGATCAGGTTTTCCTCGGCGGCCGCCTTCATCCGGAACAACTCCATCGCGCTGCCGGCGGAGGCACCCACCACTGACACCAGCACCATGTCCGAGCCTTCGGCTTTGGCCGCCGCGACCAGGTTGGCATTACCGTCCCGATCCACCGATTCCGGGGTCACTCCGCCCGGTCCGGCGAATCCTTGAACCGCCGACACAACGGTGCGCACGTCGGACAGGGCCGGTACGAGCGTTGACGGGTCGCGCACGTCACCGCAGATCACGTCGGCGAGCGGTCCCCGCAGCGCGGCTGCCCTGGAGACGTCCCGGGTCAGGATGCGGACAGGTTCGCCGGCAGCCGTCAGCCTGCTCACCACCAGCGTTCCCAACCGGCCGGTCCCACCGGCCAGCAGAATCACGCCCGGCCTCCGACGTGCGCCGCGACGGCGGCATTGATGGTGGGGCCGCCTTCTTCCACCAATTCCATGTAGAACCTCGACCAAGCCGCTCGACCATCGACGACACCGAAGACGTTGACGCCCCGCATCAAATGCCGTGATCCGTCCCTCCTGATCCCGGACATCTCCATCTCGGCCCAGACCGCGTCGGCCGTGACGGCGGATCGCAGGACCGTCGCATGCAGGTCCGGGACGGCAGCGAAGATCTGCAGCCAGTTGGCGCGCACCTGCTCCCGGCCGACGAAGCCGCGGGCGGGGTGCGCCGGGGTCTCGTTGACGTAGTCGGCCCGGAAGCAGTCGACCAACCCGTCCAGGTCGTGAGCGTTGGTCGCGGCGACGAGCCGCTCCAACATGGCCGCGGGTGAGGATTGAATGCTGGCGGAGTCCATGCCGCCCTCCGATCTCAATTCCATTACAGTGGCTTGTAACGGAATAGGAGAAGCATGGACCCCGATCCCAGCCCCGTCAAGGCCCGCCGCCGGTACGACTCCAACGGACGCCAGGACCGGGCCAGACGCGTCCAGGCGCACATCCTCGAGATCGCGGAGAAACTGTTCCTGCAGGGCGGTTACGCGTCCACCACCGTCGCCGCGGTCGCAGCGGAGGCTGGGGTGTCCGTCGAGACCATCTACAAGACGTTCGGCGGTAAGCCCGGCCTGATCCGGGCCATTGCGCAGGCGGGGCTTGCCGGCACCGGTCCGACACCGGCCCCCGACCGCTCCGACGAGATGTCCGCCCGAGGCCTCGAACCCCATGCGACGCTGCGGTATTGGGCCGCCCTGCAGACCGAGGTGATGCCCCGGGTGGCGCCGATCATTCTGCTGGTGCGATCGGCGGCGGCCACAGATTCCGACATGGCGGCGCTGCTGGACGACATCAACGAGCAACGCCTGACCCGCATGCAGCACAACGCCCGACGCCTGAGCGACCGCGGCCAGCTTCGGCACGGGGTGACGACCGACCAGGCCCGTGACGTCATGTTCGCCTTCACCGCGCCGGACTTCTACGACATCCTGGTCACCCGGCAGAACTGGAGCATCGATCAATACGGAGAGTTCATCTATCGCGGCCTCGTTGCCGAACTGCTCCCGACGCCCGACGACGCGTCGGCAGCGGACTGTGGCGCGCCCGTACCGCGTGGCGAATTCCTGGGGCCATAGTCTGGCGGCGTGCGGATGATCCTGTCTCGGCGCTCTCTCATTGGGGCCGGCCTCGTGCTGACCGCGGCCGGATTGGCCGGTTGCAGCAAGGCGGTGCGGACGGCGTTGACCGCCACCGCGACACCACCTGGTACGACGGTTTCGCCGGTTTCGACGGCGCAGGCACCCAGTTCAACGGCCGCGAGTTCAAGCCTCCCCGAAGCAACCCCAGCGCCTTCGGCGTCGAGCCCTGGTCCGGAGTCGGCGAACAGCGATCCGGCGTCGACGGCCACGGCGCCGTCGGGGCCGGCGGTCGAGATCGCGAACGGTCCGCGGGACAAGCCAATGGTGGCCCTGACCTTTCACGGGGCGGGCGATGTCGGTCTGGCCCGTCAGCTACTGAAGATAGCCAACGCCCGCGGTACTCACATCACGGTGATGGCGGTGGGCACGTGGTTGTCCGATAATCCCGGAATTGCCTCCGATATCCTGGCGGGCGGTCACCAAATCGGCAATCACACCTGGTCGCACCAGGACATCAACTCGATGTCGGAGCCCGAGATGCGGCAGGAAGTGGTCCGCTGCCGCGACTTGCTGCTGCAGACCGTCGGCGCTCCCGGCGCCTATTTCCGCCCTTCGCAAGCGGCGACAGCCACCGAGTTGATGAAACAAGTCGCGGGGGCCGCGGGCTACGCCATTTCGCTGTCCTACGACGTCGACTCGATGGATTACACCGATCCGGGTGCCGCGACTGTTCGACAGAATCTGGCAAGTGCGCAGCCCGGGTCCATCGTCAGCATGCATTTCGGACACCAGGACACCATCGATGCGCTGCCCGGCATCCTCGATGATCTGAACGCCAGGGGTTTGACCGCGGTCACGGTGGGTGAATTACTCGCCGGCTGACCTCTCACAGCATCGGCGTCAGACCCACTGCAGATATGAGTCGAGAACGACCGCATCGTAGGCGCACGCCCGCCATTCGCAGCTGGTGGCGAGGCGATCGAACGCGCCGGCATCGGCGGCATAGAACACGGCGCTGCTCCCGGGTTCGGTTGTCGGCGACAGCAGCAAGAGCAGGCGCGCGTGCGCTGCGTCCACGGCAACCGGCGCGGCGGTGGTCAGCCTGACGGCGCGAAGGCCGGTCTGCAGGGTGATGGTGAAGCCGAGCGAGGAGGGAACCGTTGCCGACAAGGCCCGGGTGAGCCCGCGGACCGCATCGGGCTGATCAATCCGCCGATCGCGCAGTCCCGCTATGACGGTCCGCAAGGCACCGGCCACGGCGGCGTCGGCGTGCTGCTCGACCCGCGCGACGAGAGCGTCCATGCATCAACTATCACTCCGCACCGAGTGTCCTGTGCGAATGCCGTCCGACACCGCGATGAACGTCGGGCAAATCCTCAGCGCGGACCCGGCCAGAGTTTGCCGCCAGGTTCGATCGGCGACCAGCCGCCGGACACTCGACTGTCCGCCCCGACGAGCGGGCCCAGAACGGCGAGCAGCACGAAAAACGCCACCGCAATCAGCAAGGCGACCATCGCGCACCTCCAGCCTGAGTGCGATTTTATCCCCTCGGACATGCCCGCTGAGAACCGTTTCGGATATCGGCGCGTACCACCCGGTGACATCACACCAAGGGGGAACAGACAATGAAATTCAGTACGGTATTCAGGAGAGCGCTGTACGCGGGCTGCGCGGCGATCATGCTGGCCGGCACGGTGGGGGCGGTCGCCGGCACCGCAAGTGCCTCGACGATCACCGCCGGGCCGACCGGCAACGCAGCGCAAGAGACGGCACAGCCACCGTCCAAGGGCCGGCCGCCGCTGGTTGGATCCACAACAGTGGCGCCGAATGTCATCACGACGCCGGCGGACGGGATGTTCCAGTACGCGCAGGCATCCCAGTTCGTGTTTGCCGACGGTGCGCGGGGTTACTTCACGATCCCGAAACCCGTTGTCGCACCGCATGACTCCCATTCATTGGCGGAGCTTGCGGTGCAGTCCAGCGACCAGCGGCAGGTGATCGAGGTCGGCTGGACCGTCGACCGCGGCCTGAACGGCGACGACGACCCGCACCTGTTCGTCTTCCATTGGATCGACGGCGTGCGCACCTGCTACAACGCCTGCGGATTCGTGCCGTTCAATGAGCCGGGTTACACCGCGGGCATGAAGCTCCCTGTCACGACAACGCCGACGCAATTCAACATCCTGCACCACGGCGCGGAGTGGCGCGTTGGCTACAACGGCCACTGGGTCGGGGCGTTCCCGGACTCGGAGTGGTCCAACACGTTCAAGGTCGCCGGCCTGGTCCAGTGGTTCGGCGAGGTTGCGAGCCCAGGAGCAACGTCCTGCACCGAGATGGGCAATGGTCAGCCCGCGAGTTCCATCACGGCCGCGCGGATCGAGCGGATGGGCTTCGCGCCGGCCCGGATCACCGCTGCGTTCTCCACCCGCGCGACCAGCCCGGACGCGTATTCGGTGCTGAGCACCGGACCCGACAGCATGCGCTTCGGCGGCGCCGGCTCGTGCCGGACGGTGCCGAGCATCATCGGCGCCAACCGACGCTTCGTGGCGGGCACCATCAACGGCGCTGGCCTGGTCCAGGGCACTGCCGCGCCGAAGACCGACCCGTTGTGCGAGAACATCGACACGGTGATCAGCCAGACACCGGCGGCGGGTAGCCGGGTTCCATCAGGCTCGGCGGTCAACTTCGTCTACGGGGCGCGGCCGACGACACCCTGCCCCTGATCTGCCCATTGCCGACCCGCTGCCCCGCGCGGAAATCCCGCGCGGGGCAGCGTGTTTTCCGCAAGCAATCAGGCCGACGGGTCGCGGAAGTAGTGACCCTGCTCGAGATCCTCGATCAGTCCAAGGTTGACCGGCTCCCAGCCCAGCAATTCGCGGGTCAGCGTGCTCGACGCCGGGCTGTCGATGCCGAGAAAGCCTGCCAGCCAGGCGAAGTGCTCGCCGGCGGCCTCCGGCGCGATGGACGACGACGGGCACGTTCAGCTGCCGGCCGATCACCTCTGCGATATCCCGGACCGGCACACCCTCGTCGGCGACCGCGTGCAGCGTCGTTCCCGCCGGTGCCTTGTCGAACGCCTTGGCGAACAACCGCGCGGAATCGAGCCGGTGCACGGCCGGCCAACGGTTGGCCCCGTCGCCGATGTAGCCGGAGACACCCTTGGCGCGGGCGATGCCGACCAGGGTCGCCATGAAGCCGTTGTCCCCGTCGCCGTGGTTGGTCGGGGGCAACCGCACGACCGTCGAGCGGACGCCGCGGTCGGCGAGCGACAGCACGAACTCGCCGGTCGCCTGCCGACCTGCCGGACCACCGAACATCGCTGCGCTCGACCCGTGGCCGTCCCGCTCGGTGGCCAGCTGCCCCGGCGCGACGCCGAGCGTCCCGGACGCGATGACCAACGGTCGATCCGATCCAGCCAGCGCGTCGCCGAACGTCTCGACGGCACGGCGGTCGGAATCGGCGGCGCCCTGGAAGTCGCCGGAGAAGGCGATGTCGTGCCTGAACGCCAGGTGGATCACCCCGTCCGACTCGGCCGCCGCATCCTTCAGCACGTCGAGATCGTCGATGGTGCCGCGGCGCGCCTCCGCGCCCGCGGCGACGAGCGCGGCGACCGACTGATCCGAGCGGGCCAGCCCGACGACCTGATGGCCCGCGGCCAGCAATTCGGGAACGACGGCGGAGCCGATCCAGCCGGACGCGCCGGTGACGAAGACCTTCATGAGAAACCTCCTGGTGATGGACATCTCGCCGCTCGATGAGTGACGGGACGATCGATGTCAGTTGCTGTCATCAGCGTACGCCACGATGTCAGTTACTGCCATCATCTAGGATCAAGGCATGGGACGCTGGGAGCCGAACGCGCGCGGCAGGCTCGCGCAGGCCGCCCTCGAGCTCTACGGCGAACGTGGGTTCGAACAAACCACTGTGGCCGAGATCGCCAAACGGGCGGGTCTGACGGAGCGCACCTTCTTCCGCTACTTCGCCGACAAGCGCGAGGTGCTGTTCTGGGGCTCCGCGTCACTGCAGGAACTCTTGATCAACACCCTGAACGGCACTCCCCGCATCCGCGGCGCCGATCGACGCGGTTGCGGTCGCCATCGAGGCCGCCGCCGCCGAGATCCAGCAGGGACGTGAATTCTCCCAGCAACGCCAGGCCGTCATCGACGCGAACCCCGAGCTTCAGGAACGTGAGTTGATCAAGCTCGCAACCCTGTCCGCAGCACTGGCCGACGCCCTGCGCCAGCGCGGCGTCACCGAGCCGACCGCGAGCCTGACCGCCGAGGCGGGGATCGCCGTGTTCAAGGTCGCGTTCGAACGCTGGATCAGCAACGCCAAGGCAACTCGATTTCCCGGAGCTCATCCGGGAGACGCTCGACGGCCTCAAGGCCGTGACCGCCGGCGACGTGCAGCACCGATAGCGGCTGCGACCGCCCCTGGAGCCCGGGCTATTCATCCTCGTCGTGCCGGGGGGCCGGAACCGGCACCGGCACCGGCGTGCCGCCGCCCGAACCCGAGCCCACCCAACGGTCCAACAGGCCGAGCATCTCGGCGCGTTCGGGGACATCCGGCAGGCGCATCAGCGCATTTCGCAGGACCTGCGCGGCCTCCGGCGCGCGGGGCAGGAACCGCCATCGCGTCAGGTTCAGCTGATTGCGAATCGAATCCCATGGCACCCGACCGGTCTCGTTGAGCTTGATCCACTTGGCGGTCGCCAGGTCCGCGTTCATCCGCAACGCCTCGGCAACCTCCGCGGTGAATTCGACGGGCTCGCCGGAATCGATCTGCTTGATGATTTCGATCATCCGCGCCCTGGTCATCGGCGGTCGCGCCGACGGGGTTTCGCCGGGTGGCCGATCGGCGGGGATGGGCTCACCGGGGCCGCGCTCCCCCGGAACGGGTGCGGGTCCGCGCTCACCGGGAACCGGTGCCGGCCCGCCCTCGCCGGGCGCGGGCACCCGCACCGGCTCCCCGCCGGTGCGACCCAGCAGCTTCTTCGCGCCGCCCACAACGATCAGCGCCAGGTTGATGACGCCCTGCGTGCCGCGTTCCCACCGTTCGAACTCGGACATCGGCTTCGGCGCGAACGCCCGTTGCCCGACGGCCGCCTCGACGATGTAGGGAATGCCGGTGAGGTCGGCGATGCCGAGGCCGACCAGCGCGATGCCCTCGCCCCAGCCAGGACCCTGGCCGCCATGGTCGGCGGCGTACTCGCTGAACCGGCCGTAGATGCCAAGGCCCGCCCCCACGACGACGAGCACGGCCAGCACGCCCCAGCCGACCGGGCCGGCGAGGATCAGCCCGACCGCGATGGCGATCGCCGGTATCGACAGGATGATGCCGGACACGATGCCGCCCAGCACGTCCCCGAGCTTGTCCCGTAGCCAAGACCGCATCGAATTGATCAGTTCGCCGAACAGCCGTTGCACCGGGGCCTGTTCCGATGCCTGCTGGCCGAGTTGCTGGGCCTGGTTCGCGTACTCGGCGGCACCGCCCTGAGCGCGGCCGGAAGCGTTTGCCGCCCAACTTGTCTCGGCCTGGGCGGCCTGGTCGACGCCGCCGGACACCTCCGCCATGCCGCGGGCGTGCTCACCGGCCAAGCCCTGGGCGGCCCTTCCCGGTGCCTGCTGCAGCTCCGCCGCCGCCGCTGCGCCGGTCTGCGCCGTCAGTGCCGTGAACGCGGTTGCCCCCTTGCTCGCCGCCCGTGACGCGGCCTGCGTCACACTGTCGAATCCGCCGGCAATCTGCGGGCCGGCCGCGGCAACGGCCTGCGCATGACCGGTGACCAGCTCGGCGCTGCCGTCGACCAGCGCGGCCGCGGTGTCCGTGACGGCCGCCGATGTCTGAGATCCGGCCTGGCCCAATGCGTCCGCCGCAGCGGTCGCCGCTGTGTCCGCCGCCCGGCCGCGCAGTCGCCCCACTTCACGGGCCAATTGCTGGCCCTGACTGCGGATCCCGGCCGCGAGTTTGCCGGCGGTCTCGCGAATCCGGCTGGTGCCAAGCGCTTTCCAGCTCGTGACATCCGCGGCGGCCGCGGTCGAACGGGCCCGCAGCGCGCTGGTCACCGCCCGCTGCGCCTGGCCGGCGGACTGCTCGGTCACCGACGCCGTCCGGTGCAGCGCCGTGATCGCGGTGTCCTTTCCCTTCGCGATGGCCTGGTCCGCCTGTTGGGCACTGGCCTGGATCTGCCCGCCCGCCTGGGTCGCGGCTGGACCGTACAGCTGGCGCTGGCGGTCCACGGCCCTGGCCCGCACCTGCTGAGCGGTGCGCGTGCCGGAGCCGGACAATTCCGTGCCCGCCTTGCCCTTGACCTGATCGGCGATGCGCTGCTGCCCGGCGGCAACGTCGGGGTCGGCCGACTTGCCGGGCGCGCCCATGGCCCCGAGCCGTTCGGTCGCACCGGTCCGGGCCCGATCGGCTTGGGCGGCGGCGTGCGCGTCGGCGCCCACCGCCAGCTCGTCGACCTGCTGCCGGGTCTGCTGGTTGGCTGCCGTGGCCGCGGCGCGAATCGTGGTGCGCGCGTTGCCGTCGGCGGCCGCGATCGCGGCGGAATGGCCGGTGACGTCGGCTCGCGCCCGGGTGATCACGGCCCGGCCGCCGGCATCGACGGCGGCCAACTGCGCACCGAACGCGCCGTCCAACTGGGAGTGCTGGGCCGCCGCCCCGGCCTCCAGGCGTGCCGTCGCCTCTGCCGCGGTCGCCTCCACCAACTGCGCCTGCTGTTCCGCGGTGGCGACTACCTGGGCCGCCGCCGGGGTGCTCGCGGTCGTATCGCCGGTCGACCGTTCGATCGGGGCAGGCAAATCCGGGGGCACCGGCACCGGTTGCTCGGCGGCCTCAGGGCCGCTCGGTTGCGGGCCGGGACCGCCGGTCGCAGCAGCCTTTGGTCCGAGCAACCCGGCCACCGCCGCATTGCCCGCGAGGCGCTGCAACGCCAGTATCGGACCCACCGACCGAGGTCCGATCGGTTCCCGAGCCACGGCGGCAGGCCCGGCCCGATGCGGACCGTCGTGCTCGCTACCCCGGTCGGAGGTCGTTCGCGCCGTTGCCCGAGCAGTCACGTGCTCACCCCCCCGGGCGCTCGTCGACAGACTTCCTTCAGAATCCGGCCCAGGGGCCGAAAACTGGACGTCCCGGTGGGCGGACATTCGGGCAATTCCCACTGCCCGAAGGTGCCATCAGAGTTTCGCGGAAACCAGTTCCGGCGTCAGGTCGCCGACGGCGTGCGCCACCTTCTCCACCTGCTCCTTGGCGTCACCGAACAGCATCGAGGCGTTGTCCTTGAAGAACAACGGGTTCTGCACGCCGGCGTACCCGGTCGCCATCGAACGCTTGAACACGATGACGTGCTTGGCCTTCCACACCTGCAGGACGGGCATTCCGGCGATCGGGGAACTCGGGTCGTCCTCGGCCGCGGGATTCACCGTGTCGTTGGCGCCGATCACCAGGACCACGTCGGTCGTCGGTAGGTCGCTTTGGATCTCGTCCATCTCCAGCACGATGTCGTAAGGCACCCGCGCCTCGGCGAGCAGCACATTCATGTGCCCCGGCAGCCGACCGGCCACCGGGTGCACGGCGAACCGCACCTGCTTGCCCATCGCGCGGAGCTTCTCGCTGAGGTCGGCCACCTGGTTCTGCGCCTTCGCCACCGCCATGCCGTAGCCGGGGGCGATGACGATCGAGTGCGCATCGTCGAGCAGCTCGGCGAGCTGCGCCGGGGTGATTTCCCGGTAGTCGCCGAGGTCCTGCGCGTCGGCCGGCGCCGCCCCGGTCTCGGCCCCGAACCCGCCGAGGATCACCGAGGTGAACCGGCGGTTCATCGCCTTGCACATGATGTAGGACAGGATCGCGCCGGACGACCCGACCAGGGCGCCGGTGATGATCAGCAGGTCGTTGCCCAGCATGAATCCCGCGGCGGCCGCCGCCCACCCCGAGTACGAGTTCAGCATCGACACCACGACCGGCATGTCCCCGCCGCCGATCGCGGCGACCAGATGCAGGCCCAGCAGCAACGCGACGACCGTCATGAGGCCGATCGCCCACACGCTCGGTGAGGCGATGAACCAGCCCAGCAACCCGGCGCTGACCACCAGCGCGCCGAGGTTCAGCCAGTTGCGGCCGGGCAGGGTCAGCGGCGCGGATCTGATCTTGGCCGCGAGCTTGAGGTACGCGACGATCGAGCCGGTAAAGGTGACCGCGCCGATGAAGATCCCGATGAACACTTCCGCGAGATGCACGGTGTCGCTGGACTCCTCCGTCAGGTAGGAGTTGAATCCGACCAATACTGCGGCCAGGCCGACGAAGCTGTGCAGGATCGCGATCATTTCCGGCATGTGCGTCATCTCCACCCGGCGCGCCACCCGGGTGCCGATCACGGCGCCGATCAGCAGCGCGGCGGCGATCAGTGCGCCGGTCACCGCCGGATTCTGGTCCGATTCCAGTAGCGACAGGGTGATGGTCGCGACGAGTGCGATGACCATGCCGATCTTGCCGGCGGTGTTGCCCGCCTTGGCGCTGCGTTGATGCGACAGTCCCGCGAGCGACAGGATGAACAGCACAGCCGGCGATCAGGTACGCGGCCTGGACCAGGGAGAGCAATCGATCGGTGTCCACTCAGGCGTCCTTCCGGAACATGGAGATCATCCGGCCGGCGACCCCGAACCCGCCGAAGATGTTGATCGACGCCACGGTCGCCGCCACGAAGGCCAGCACCACCACCAGCACGTTCGTGCTGCCGAGCTGCAGCAGCGCGCCGACCAGGATGATGCCGGAGATCGCGTTCGTCTGGGCCATCAGCGGGGTGTGCAGCGAGGCGCTGACGTTGCTGATCACGTAGAAGCCGACCACAACGGCGAGCACGAACACCGTGAAATAACTCAGGAAACTGGCCGGCGAGAAGGTAATGGCCGCGGCGACCGCCACGGCCGCGAGCCCGAACCAGGCGTACCTGCGTTGCTGGGCGCGCCTGGCCCGCTCGGCAACCGCGTCCGGCGTCGGGCTCGGCACGGTCGGTTTCTGGTGGGTTGGCGGCTGCGCCGCGGACACCTGAACGGGCGGCGGTGGCCAGCGGACCGCACCGGCCTGGGTGACTGTGATCGAGCGTTGCACCACGTCGTCCGGGTCGAGGATGAGCCGACCGTCCCGGTCGGGGGTGAGCAGTTTGAGCAGGTTGACGATGTTGGTGCCGAACAACTGCGAGGTGTGGGCCGGCATCCGGCTGGTGAAATCTCGATACCCGATGATCGTCACACCGTTGTCGGTGACGATCTTCTCCCCCGGCACGGTCAGTTCACAATTGCCGCCGCCGGACGCGGCCAGGTCGACGATCACACTGCCCGCCTTCATGTTTGCGACCATGTCGGCGGTGATCGTGGTGGGTGCGTGTCCGCGGACCAGGGCGGTGGTCAGCACGATGTCCGCCTTCGCCGACTCCTTGGCGTAGACCCGGGCGGTTTGCGCGGCCTGATCGTCGGTCAGTGCCTGGGCGTACCCGTCGGCCGACACCCGCTGCATGCTGCCGCTGGAGGTGACGAACGTCGCGCCCATCGATTCGATCTGCTCGGCGACCTCGGGGCGGACGTCGAACGCCCGCACCTGGGCGCCGAGACTGGTGGCCGCGCCGATCGCGGCCAGGCCGGCCACCCCGGCGCCGATGACGAACACGCCGGCCGGCTGGGTCTTCCCCGCGGCCGTGACCTGCCCGCTGAACATCCCGCCGTAGGACTCCGCCGCCTCGATCACGCCGCGATAGCCGGCGATGTTGGACAGCGTCGACAGCACGTCCATCGACTGGGCCCGGGAGATCCGCGGAATCGTGTCCAGCGAGAGCCCGGTGGCGTTCCGGTCGACCAGTGCCGGGATGAGCGATGGGTGGTCGCCCGGCGACATCCGGGCGATCACGATCCCGCCCGTACGCAGCCGCCCGATCTCCTCCGGGCTCGGTTCGTCGACCTTCACGACGACGTCGCATTCCCAGACCGCCTGGGACGCGGCAATTTTCGCCCCGGCGGCGGTGTAGGCGGCGTCGGGGAACTTCGCCTCCGCGCCGGCGCCGGCCTCGACCCACACCTCGTAGCCGATGGCCAGCAACTGCTCGACCGTTTTCGGGGTCGCCGCCACCAGGGTCTGCCCCGGCCGGCTCTCCGTCGGTATACCTATCCGCACTGGACGTCGCCGTCCTTCCATTGAAACTTCGGCTGGGCCCGGCGACGCTGTGAACGGCCGGGTCCGTCGGGCGTCGTCGGCTGATCCGTCGACGCCGACGACACCTCCAGTATTAACCCCAGTTAACGCAGGTTGGGGTATCCCAGTGCCGACCCCGATTCGGCGGGTCGGCGAGCAGTTCGGATGACGTTGCCAACGTCGGCGTGTTACCCAACTGCGGCTCTCCTGGGCCTTGTCCGACACCGATCCGGGCGGACGATGGTGGTGGGCGTCAGGCGTTGCCTGGCCCGCGTCGGGGAGGGACAGCAATGCCTGGCGCTCCGACCCCGATCGATTCGCCACTTCCGGGCCCTTCAACGCCGGCGAAGGGCCCGCAAACGGCGAATCGATCAGCGGCGCCAACCCCTTTCGACCAGCGCCCCCTCGATTCGGGCCATGCACCCCGCCCGATCGCCGAAGAACGAGCCTTTGACGATGCGAACCACATGCCAGCCGTGCCTCGCCAGGTTCTCCAGCCGCAGGACGTCACGGTCGTACTGACGGTTATTCGTCCGATGGTGTTCGCCGTCGTACTCGACGATCACCCGCCATTGCCGGTAGACCAAGTCGCCACGGCCCAGAAACCGACCGGCAGCGTCATAAAGATGCGGATTGACCTCGGGCTCTGGCAACCCCGCGTCCAGGATCGAAAGTCGCAGCAAACTCTCGGGCCGGGATTCGGCACCGGGCCGAATCAGACGTACGGCTTTGCTTGCTTCGCGCTTACCGCGCCCCCGATAGAACTCCACGCGCTCAACCAGCCGCTGCTGCGACACCCACGGACGTTCCTCCCAAGGGTCAGGGTAAACGGGCCGCAGGATGAGCGCATCGCCGACGGCCACCAGGTCTTGCAGCGACAGCATGCCCGCCAGCTGGCAGAACAGAGTGGCTGGATCGACGACCGGAAGGCCGTCCCGGTACACAACGGCGCTGTGCGGATCGGTGGCAAGATGCCCGGACACCTCAGCCCTCCGCGGCGCCCGGGCTGGCCTGCGCACGCTGACGTGAACCCTCTCGTCAGGCTCGGGCCGTGGCAGCGCAAGGGGCCACAACCGGGCCGCCGTCAGGTGGCTGAAGAATGCTCGCGGCGGCAACAAGACACACAGTGCCAGGCATCGGTCATGAAGGTCTCGCTCGTCGGGTGATGGACGCGCACCCGGCGGGGCCGTCACCCGGATACCCCGGAACGGACGGTCCAGGTCACTCCCCCGCATCCGGGTCTGCCCGAGACCGATGGAACGACCCTGCGCGACGGTGAAGGCAACGCCGTCGAGGCCCGGTGGCAGCGGGCGGCGAGGGGTTGGCATGCGACATGCTTGCGCAGGGTCCGCCCGCACGACCGGGGTTATCCCCACACCCGGAATCGATTCGCCGGTTCCGTGCCCTTCAACGGCCCTGAAGGGCCCAGAACTGGCGAATGGAATCGTGGTGGCACCCGGATCAATGCATCAGGTCGACCTGATCCAGTGCCTTCTCCAGTTCCTGAAGCTGCTGCTCCTGCAACACCCCGAGCTGCACGTTCGTCTCCAGCCGCTGACCGGAGGTGTCCTCGTACGCCTCGACGGTGGCCAGGCCGTCCTCGTCGACGTTCACCACGATGGTGATCGGGGAACCCTTGGCCAGCTTGGGCAATCCCCGGAAGACGAACCCGTCGGGCGGGGTGACCTCCCGGTTCAGCGCGATCACCGGGGACGGCGCGTCGCCGTTCTGCTCGAAGAAGTGGAAGCTCTGCGTCTCCACGTTGTCGATCTTGGTGTAGGCCACCAGTCGGCGTTTCGCGATCGGCAGGGGGTCGTTGGCGTTCGCGATGTACTCGATGTAGAGGTGCTCGCGGTCCAGCGACGTCTCCTGGTCCAGCCGCACCCCGAACGAGCGCGGCAGCACCTTGCGCACCTTTGGCATCACCCGGACGACCTCGCCCGTCGCCTCGCCGCGCAACCCCTCCGCGTAGATCGCGGCGCCCTTGACCACGGCCAGATGCGGGTCGACCCGCCGGCACGACCAGCCGAACTCCCGGTGCAGCCGGTGCTGCACGGACGGCATCAGGGTCGCCCCTCCGACCAGCAGCACGTCCGAGATGTCCTGCACCCGAATGGATTTGGCCGCGGCGGTGGCCAGCGTCCGGCGGACGACGTCGATCGTCAGGTCCAGCAGGTCCGCGGTCAGTTCCTCGTACACCTCGCGGGTCAGCACCACCGTGACCGCCTTGGCGCCGAACCGGATCGGCACCTTGGTCGACGGCACCTGGGACAACTGGATCTTCGCCGCCTCCGCCTGCTGCAGCACCAACTGCTGGAACCCGGGATCGGCCAGCTCCGCCGGGTCGACCTCCGAACGCTCGGCAAACTGCTGCGTCAACCACTGCGCGATCCGCAGATCCCAATCCGCGCCACCGAGTTTCCGGTCACCGTCGACCACCACGGTGTCGATGCTCTTCGCGCCGATCCGCAGCACCGAGGTGTCGAACGTGCCGCCGCCCAGGTCGAAGACCAGCAACGTCTCGGTCGAACTGCCCGGCGCGCACCCGTAGTGCAGCGCGGCGGCGATCGGTTCCGGGATGGTGGACACCACATTCAGCCCGGCCAGCGTCCCGGCCTCGATCGTGGCCTGCGTCTCGCGCATCCCGAAATACGCGGGGACGGTGATCACCACGCTGTTGTCGTCGCTGCCCAACGCCTGCTGCACATCCTCGAACAGGTGCCGCAGGATCAGCGCGGAAATGCTCTCCGGGGTGTGGTCGATGCCGTGCATGGTGAACGTCCGGGCCTCGCCCATGCTGCGTTTCACCATGGAAACAACGAATTCCGGCTCGGCGATTGCGGCATTGCGCGCCACGTCACCCACCGCGACCTCGGTCGGTTCCTGGAAGTACACCACCGACGGGGTCGTCGGGTGCCCGGTGACGGTGTTCGGCACCACCACCGGCTGGCCGTTCCCGTCGAGATAGGCGATCGCCGAGTTCGTCGTTCCCAGATCGATTCCGAAATAGTGCGGCATATTCGTTCCTTCTTGGCCGACTGTGCTGTGGATGGATGCGGGTGTGGCGTTCAGGGCAGGTAGCGGCTGACCTCGACGTCGGCGAACAACAGGATCCGGCCGGTCGCGGCGGACCGGTAGCCGTCGCGGATCACCCTGGTGATCGCCTTGTCCGCGGCCGCGTCGGTGGTGGGCACCCGCTTGAGCGCGCGGTGCCGATGCGGGTCGAAGGTGGCGCCGACGGTGGTGGCCAGCGACTCGAAGCCCGAGCTGGGCCAGGATCGCGTCCAGGTCGATCCGGAAAGAATCCAACAGCGCGGTCGCCGATTCCGCGCTGACGTCCTCGGTGATGTCGCGCGACGATTCGGCCATCGCCAACGCGAGCTGGGCGATGGAATTCACCGCCAACTGCAGGCTGTGCTGCGAATCGACCAGCGCGTCGCTGGTGTGCCGCTCCACCTCGGCGGCGATGCTGCGCGAGACGTCCGCCAGCGCGTGGTCGTGATCGGCCGCTTGCTGACGCAGGGCAGCGACGTTGTCGTCCACCGCCGCGAGCCGCTCGTCTACGGCCGCCAACCGGGCGGTGATCGTCTCGACCTGCTCACCGACGGTGGTCACGGCGGCGTCCGCGGCACCCAACCGGCCTTCGGTGGCCTCCAGCCGACCGTCGGCGGCGTCCAGCCGACCCGTCGCCGAGGCGATCGATTCCGTCGCCGCGGCGGCCGACTCCTCGACCGAGTCCAGCCGTGACTGCGCGGCCTCGGCCCGAGTCCCGAGTGCGGCCGCCAACTCGGTCAGCCGGGCGTCCACCGCGCCGATCCGGCCGTCCAGGTCCGCGAGCGTGATTCGTCCGGCTCGGGCGCCCGCACAACCGCCGGTACGGCCGCGGTTCTCTCCTCGGGCGCTTCTGTTGGCGTCGCGGTTGTTGCCTCGGCGGATTCTGTGCTCGGATCGATCAACAGTTCGGTCGCGGTCATAAGGGGTCCTTCGCTTGGGATGCTGCCTGCAGGCGCGTCCATGAGCCCCTGACGCCGCGAGCTTATCGAGGCTCGGGCGCCGAACCTGTCGCACAGCAGTGAATGTCGCGCGCGAGTTCACCCGCATTCGAGTGACGCAGCTCACCCCAGCCAGGCCACGAATGGCTCATCCGAGGACGGCGGAAGGCCCACCAGAATCGGCGTTCGTCTCAACCACCGGAAGCCAGGTGTGGACCGACCGTTGCCGGTTTAGGTTGGGCGCGTCTGGTAAAAACGGCCAGACCCGCCCGCGGTGCCGAATTGCGCCTGCCGACTTCGTCGCAGGCGGTTAGGCGACACATGTGGCAGTGGATCTTGACCCGGGCAGCCGGCGGATGGGAGCGACGATGCGTGACCCACAGAATCTGGTGGACTACTCCGAATCGGATTTGACCGTCGGGCATCAGAAGGAATACGCGGCGGGGGTCAAGGCCGTCAAGATCTCCATGCAGCGTGCGCTCGGCCACATGGGGCCCAAACGCACCTCGCAGACGCTGCTGAAGCTGAACCAGGCCGACGGGTTCGACTGCATGAGCTGCGCCTGGCCCGACCCGGAGGTCGGGCACCGGCACGCGGCCGAATTCTGTGAGAACGGCGCCAAGGCGGTGGCCGAGGAGGCCACGACCGCCCGCGCGACCCCGGAACTCTTCGCCAGCCACAGCATCGCGGACCTGGACCGGCACTCCGAATGGTGGCTCGGCCAGCAGGGGCGGCTCACCCAGCCGATGGTCAAGCGGCCCGGCGCGACGCACTACACCCCGATCGACTGGGACGAGGCGTTCGCGCTGATCGCCGACGAGCTCAACGGCGCTGGACGGGCCGAACGAGGCCACGTTCTACACGTCGGGCCGTGCCTCGAACGAGAGCGCCTTCGCCTACCAGCTTTTCGTGC
The DNA here is from genome assembly GCA_963695045.1 of uncultured Actinomycetota bacterium. Classification (GTDB taxonomy): domain Bacteria; phylum Actinomycetota; class Actinomycetes; order Mycobacteriales; family Nakamurellaceae; genus Nakamurella. Next base: position 101,359 of record CAVOFW010000003.1, on the reverse strand, counting down.
GGGCGTTCGGCACGAACAACCTGCCCGACTGTTCGAACATGTGCCACGAGTCGACCAGTGTCGGGCTGGCCGAGTCGATCGGGATCGGCAAGGCCTCGGTCAGCATCGAGGACGTCTACAACGCGCAGCTGATCATCGTGGCCGGCCAGAACCCGGGCACCAACCATCCGCGGATGCTGTCCGCGCTGGAGGTCGCCAAGCGCAACGGCGCGACCATCGTCTCGATCAACCCGCTGCGGGAGGCCGGACTGGTCGCCTTCAAGAACCCGCAGCGGCCGAACGGCGTGGTCGGGGACGGCACCAAGATCTCCGACCTGCACCTGCCCATCAAGATCAACGGGGATCTCGCGCTGTTCCAGGCGCTCGGGTCGCTGCTGGTGCAGTGGGACGCGCTGGACCACGACTTCATCGATCGGTACACCACCGGATTCCAGGAGTGGAAGGCGCACGTCAGCGGCATCGACTGGGCGATGGTCACCGAGGTGACCGGCCTGACCCGCGAGCAGATCACCGAACTGGGGCAACTGCTCCGAACGTCGACCGGACGGTGTTCTGCTGGGCGATGGGCCTGACCCAGCACCGCAACGGGGTGGCCACCGTCAGGGAGGTCTGCAACCTGGCCTTCGCCCAGGGCAACATCGGCAAGCCCGGGCGCGGGCCTGTTCCCGGTGCGCGGGCACTCGAACGTGCAGGGCGACCGGACGATGGGGATCTGGGAGCGCCCACCGCACAACTTCCTGGACGCGATGCAGCTCGAGTTCGGCTTCGACCCGCCCCGCGAGCACGGACTGGACGCCGTCGATTCGATCCGCGCGCTGCGGGACGGTAAGGCGCACGTCTTCATCGGCCTCGGCGGCAACTTCGTGCAGGCCGCGCCGGACACCGAGGTGGTCATCGAGGCGATGCAGCGGGCCCGGCTGACGGTGCACATCTCGACCAAGCTGAACCGTTCGCACCTGGTGTGCGGGCGAACGGCGCTGATCCTGCCGACCAAGGGCCGGACCGAGAAGGACGTCCAGGCCAGCGGCGAGCAATGGATCTCGGTGGAGGATTCCACCTGCTCGGTGCACGCCTCGCGCGGGCCGTTGCAACCGGCCAGCCCCTTCCTGCAGCTCGGAGGTGGAGATCATCTGCCGGATCGCTGAGGCCACCCTCGGGGATCGGTACGGCATCAACTGGAAGGGCATGCGGGAGGACTACAGCGTCATCCGCCAGCACATCGCGAAGGTCGTCCCGGGCTGCGAGTCCTACGAGGTGAACGTTCGCCGGCCCGGTGGATTCGTGATGCCGCACCCGCCGCGGGACACCCGGACCTTCGCGACCACGTCCGGCCGGGCCGAATTCGTCGTCTCCCCGGTCGAGGTGCTGCAGGTGCCGGCCGGTCACCTCGTCCTGCAGACGCTGCGCAGTCACGACCAGTACAACACCACCATCTACGGTCTGTCGGACCGGTACCGGGGCATCGAGGGCGGCCGGAAGGTGATCTTCCTGCACCCGGATGACATCAAGGAGGGCGGCTTCACCGACGGTCAGCTGGTGGACATCGAAAACCACTGGCCCGGCGACGACGTGGTCCGCAGCGTGAAGGAGTTCCGGATCGTCGGGTACGACACCCCGCGGGGGTCCGCGGCCGCGTACTACCCCGAGACCAGCCCCCTGATTCCGCTGGATTCCACCGCGCTGGAAAGCAACACGCCGACCTCCAAATCGGTCATCGTGCGGCTGATTCCGGCCGGTCAGGGGCACGAACGGCACGTTGCCGACGAAAGCCAGAACGAGGTCGGTTCGGACTGGGTACACAAGTGGGAGCCGCAGATAGAGGAGCACATGTCCTGATCGGTACCAGTCAGCTCTACGTCAACGGCAAGGTGTTCACCGGCCGCGGCGAGAACGACTTCGCCTCCGCGTTCCGGATCACCGACGGCGTCTTCTCCTGGGTCGGCGACCAGTCCGCCGTGGCGGACGAACCGGCCGTTGACCTCGGCGGCGCGACCGTGCGTGCCGGGGTTCCTCGACGTGCACACCCACCCGGCGTTCATGGCCACCCTGGTCAACTCGGTGATGTGCCTGCCGCCCGAGGTGCGGTCCCTCGCCGGTCTACTCGACCGGCTCCGATCGCACCCGAATCTCGGCCGCGGCGAGAACGCGTGGATCGAGGGTTTCGGGTACGACGAGTCGAAATACCCCGAGGGCAGGGGCCCGACCGCCGACGATCTCGACCGGGTCAGCAGCAGCCAGCCGGTGTTCGTGCAGCGCTGCGACGGGCACTCCTCGGTCTGCAACCGCCGGGCGCTCGAGCTCGCCGGCATCACCGACGACACCCCGGACCCGCCCGGCGCCCGGTTCGGCCGGGACGACGCCGGCCGGCTGAACGGCCTGCTGATCGAAACGGCCGCGACCGACGCCGTCGCGGCGGCGATCCCGGCTCCCGACCAGGCCGGGCAGGTGCGCAATCTGGCGGCCTTGAACCAGCACTTCGTGGAGCGCGGCATCGTCGCCGTCGGCGACCTGCTGGCGACGATGGTGCCCACCCCGCTGCGCACCTTCCGGGCCGCCGAGCGGCAGGGCCTGCAAGGTGCAGTGCGCGCTGTACTACGCCTGGTCGTCGATCGGGCAGGACAAGATCCCGGACCTGACCGATGACGACCGGACCGGCCGGATGAAGATCGCCGGGATCAAGCTGTTCATGGACGGCGCGTACTCCAACCGGACCGCCTGGACCGAGGACGCGTATCCCGGCTCGCACGACCACGGCATGCACACGCTCACCGACGACGACCTGCGGGACGCGGTGAACTGGGCGCGCCGCAACCACATTCAGGTCGCCGTGCACGCCATGGGTGACCGCGCGCTGAACCACGTGCTGGACATGTTCGGCGACGAAGAACCGTGGATGGGCGAGCGGCCGTCGATCCGGCTGGATCACGCGACCCTGTTCTCCCCGGCGATGATCGAGAAGTGCTGAACGCCGCGAAAATGTCCTTCGCGGTGGTCAGCCACAGCATTTTCCTGTTCGCCGAATACGACAGCTACCAGCGCAATCTCTCGCCCCGGCAATTCGACATCGCCTACCCCATCAGGTCTTTCTACGAACACCTGCCGTTCACGGCGTTGTCGTCGGACAGCCCGGCCACCGCCTGGGCCGACGCCGACAATGTCTTCGTCTCGATCAAGGCGGCCGTGCTGCGGCGGGCCTACAACGGCGCCGACATCGGCCAGGCCGGAGGCCGTCACCGCGGCGCAGGCGCTGCTGCTCTACACCGGCCGGGCCGCGCCGGATCGCGCCGCTCGACGGCGTGGGCAGATCGAGACCGGCTACGAGGGCAGCTTTGTCGTCCTCGACCGGGACATCTTCACGATCGATCCGCAGGAGATCGACCAGGTGCAGGTCGCGCAGACGTGGATCCGCGGCGAACGGGTGTACGCGCGGCGGTAAGTCGGACCCGCAGACCCGATCTGACCGGCACGCCGATCAACCCGGATGAGCCTGCCCGATCGTTGACATCAGGATCGTCCGGCATTCGGCGACCGTCGTATTCATCAGGGCGGCCAGCGCGACGATGACCCCGTCATCGAGGACCATTTCGGTGTTCGGGCCCGTTGCGCGTAATTCCACCCATCGTTTCACCACCGCGAGCCGCGGGTCGGTGGCGGCCATGACATCGTCGACCTTGACGGTGACCGATCCGCCCGGGGTGACGGAACGAACGGGCCCGACCCGGCGTGCCGCGTCGTCCAGCAGGGTCTTGACGTCCTCGCCGAGCGCACCGGCGATCACCCACAGGACCTCGACCCGGAGGCCTCGATGTCCGGTCTCGTAATTAGCCAGGGCGGCCTTGCTGAGCAGTCCGCCGGTGCGCGCGGCGACGTCCGCCTGGGTGAGGTGCTGCCGACGTCGGGAATCCCGGATCGCCCGGCACACCGCCCGGGCGAATGCGTTCTGTGATTGTGCGTCTGGAGCCTGCGGCACAGCAACCCCCATCACTCTCGACGGCCGTCAACCGAAGATTATGACGGGCGGCATCCCCGAGCCGCCGGGCACCCCACCGGCCCCGAGCCGCCCCGCCGGCGGCGTCAGGCGGTGAATGCAGGGTGCCCGGCGCAGTGCCGGCCGTCGTCAGCGACGGGTTCTTGTACGTCAGGGTGTAGGCACCGGTGCCGGGCGACGGCACCACGAACGTGACGATGTTCCGTTCACTGTCGGAGACCGTCTCCGGGTACAGGGCATCGCAGCAATACTCGCTGCGGCTGTCGGCGATCACCGAGGTGCCGTCGGGTCCGGTGACCGAGAATTCCTCGACGCCGGTGTTGTAGCCCTGCGCCTGGCAACCGGCCGCGCAGGTCAGCTTGACCCGGAGATTCAGCAGCGCCTTGCCCTTCTCCCCCGACTCGTAGCTGGGGACGAGGCGTTCCGCTCACGACGTCGATCGTGATCTGCCCCTGGGACAACGTGCCGGCGGCCGGGAGCTCCTTCGGCTCGACGCTGGCCACCTCGGCGGACTTGGCCAGCGGGATGCTGGTCTGGTTGTCGGCCGCGTCCCCGTAGACCAGGCTGACCTTGTCGATGGCCTGATCGAAAGTCATGGTGTCCGTTGGCTTATCGGGAACGACGGTGAGTACGACCGAGCCCTTTGCCTTACCGCCGCCAGGAATGCCCGGGGTATCGAAAAGGCCTTCCTGAGTTTCTCCGTCGATCTCGATGTCGGCATCCGGCGGGTTGCCGTCTTCGGTGCCGAGGTTCTGATATTGCAGGCTGACCGTGACGTCAACACCGTCGCCGAAGCCCTGTTCGGCGGTCGCGTCCACCACGGTGATCGCGAAACCGTCGTACCAGCCGGTCTTTCCGATCTCCCGGGTGACCGGCGCCGGGGCCGCACTGGTGCTGACGCTGGCGTCACTGGTGCCCGCCCCGGAGGTGTCGGTCGAACCGGCAGCGGAGTCTGCCGCTCGCCTGATTGGACTTGATGGCCGCCTGGATGCTGTTCGCGGCGGCCTGGGCCGAACCGTCGACGCCACCGCCGCACGCCGCGAGGGTGGTGATCAGCGCCAATCCGGCGGTGGCGAGGGTGACCGTACGGGCAATGCGCATGTGTGGCTCCATGTCGTCGTGGTGAGTGCTTCGCGACGGCAAGGACGCTGAGCGCCAACTACTGATACCGGGTCGTCGCAGCGACGACAGCGGAGTCCAGATCGGGTCGCCAGCAGCTGATACACCGCGACGGGCCACGGCTCAGTGACGACGACTTTGTCGCAAGCAACTACAGGCCGACCCGGTGGCGCGCCGCATCCAGCAAGGTCCGAAAGGCAGAGACCGGATTGAACGCTGCCGCCGCCGCGGTGAGCGCCGCCACCGAATCCGGGTCGAGCTCGAGATCGGCCGCGGCGACGTTGAACTCGAGCTGCTCGACGCTGGACGCACCCGGGATCACCACCACCTGAGGCTGGCTGAGCAGCCAGGCAAGGGCCACCTGCGCCGGCCTGACGTGGTGGGCGTCAGCGACGCCGCGCAGGGTATCGAGCAGCGGCTGAACCCTGCGCAGGTTCTCCGGCCCGAACAACGGACTGAACCGCCGCACCCCGCCCGGGCGGTTCTCGACGGTGTATTTCCCGCCGAGCAGGCCCTGAGCCAGCGGGGAATAGGCGATGACGATCCGATTGTGCTGCTCGGCGAACGGCACCAGGTCCTGGAGCGGGCCGGCGTGGGCCAGCGAGAACTGGACCTGATTGCTCACCACCGATTGCCCCAGCGCTGCGTCTGCCTTCCGCCACCGCGCCAACGAGTAGTTGGACACTCCCACCGCACCGATCCGACCGGTATCGAGCAGGGTCCGCATGCCGCGCATGATGACCGAGTCCGGCACCACCGGGTTCGGCTGGTGAACCTGGTACAGCGGGATCGTCGTAAGGTGCAACCGTCGGGCGCTGCCCGCCTCGCGCCGCTGCACGATCGGCGGAAACGGGGCGATCGGGAGGATCTTGCTGGCCACCACCACCGATTCGCGCCTGTTGCCCAGCGCGCGGGCGAGGATGCGTTCGCTCTTCCCCGAGCCGTAGACCTCTGCGGTGTCGAACAGCGTCACCCCCAGCTCGAGCGCGCGATGCACGATGTCGATCGCGGCGCCGGCGGCGTACTCGTCGCCGTATCCCCACTCCCGGGATCCGAACTGCCACGTACCGAGACCGATCCGGCTGACCTGACCGAGGCCTTCGACCGCAAGGAATTTCATTTCACCAGTTTAGGAGACGGTCGGGCCGAGGCTCGCCAAACATCGAACAATCGTTCGGTGATGATCACCTCCAGGTGGACATGCCCCTGATGCACCGCATTTAATTCGCCTGGGATATTGATTTAATTCGCCATTTATGATATGGTCCCGAAAACGCCTGGGTATTCTCCGTTCCATGGATTACCGACCTTCCCGGACGGCGCTCACCGCGGCGGCCGCCCGCGCCGCTCATCTGATTGTTGACGCGGAGCCATACATCTTCGAAGACCGTGCAGCGCTGCCCTTGCTCGGCGGCGACGCCGCAGAACTCCTTGACTACCACCGCCTGCACGGCGATCACCCGGTGCTCGCGGGCGCCCGTACCCAGGTGGTGGTGCGGAGCAGGTTCGCCGAGGACCGCGTTGTGGCCGCGGCACGCAGGGGCATCGACCAGTACGTCATCCTCGGCGCCGGTCTCGATTCATTTGCCTACCGCCAGGTTGCGGCCGATGTCGGCGTCTTCGAGATCGACCACCCGGGCACGCAGGAATGGAAACGCGCCCGGGTCGCGGCGGCCCGCCTCACCGAGCAGCGGCCGGTTTCGTACGTTTCGATCGACTTCGAGGCCGACCACTGCCTGCCGGAACGATTGCAGGCCAACGGGTTCGACGTGACGAGGCCGGCCGTCGTGAGCTGGCTGGGGGTGACGATGTACCTCACCCGCACGGCGATCGCCGCTACCCTGGAGACGATCGCCGGGCTCGCGCCGGGCACCGAACTGATCGTCGACTTCATGCTGCCGGCCGAATGCCGGGACGATGCCGGCGAGTTCTACGCCTCGCAGGTGGCGCCGAACGCGGCCGCGGGCGGCGAACCCTGGCTGAGCTTCTTCACGTCATCCCAAATCGGAGAACTGCTGCGAGCGGTCGGCTTCTCGGAGCCGACAACGGTGACCCAGCGCGACGCGATCGACCACGGGCTGTGGCGGCGGTCGGATGCGCTGCGGCCGGCCCGGCTGTCGGTGCTGGCGCACGCGATCGTCGGCCGACCGGTGACCTGATCGGCGCGGCAGCCTCCAGCGGCTAGCGACGCTCGGCGAACGAGTCGACCCGCATCGGCCATTTCGGCAGCACCCGGGTCGGAACGTGCGCGCCATCGGGATTCCCTCGCGCGACGGAGTTTGCCTGGCGGCGCGTCCGGGCGGCGCGCACAATCGTCGGGGTGACGACCATCGACGCTCCGTTCGACGAACGATCCGCCTTGGCTGCCGACAAGAGCCACCAGACGCGGGACGCCAAAGACTCCCCCGCCGTCGTGGCCACCGTTTCGAAGGCGCTGGCCATCCTGGAGATCGTCGCCGACCGGGAGGGCGCAAGCGCGCGGGAAATCGCCGCGGCACTTGATATCCCGCTGTCCACGGCGTACCGACTGGCGCAGAATCTGGTGAACGCGGACTACCTGGTGCATCTCAAGGACTGCCGACGTTACGAACTCGGCTTCAAGCTGCACCAGCTGGGCCTGTCGCTGCACCGGCAGATGGGCGTCGTGCCGGCCGTTCGCGCCCAGGTGCATGCGCTGCACCGGCAGGCCGACGCGGCCGCCTACTTCGCGCAGTACCGCGGGTCAGAGGTCGTGGTGGCCTGCGTCGCCGACTCCCCCACCCGGCCCCGGGTGACGCCGCTGGATTTCGGATTCCACGAGGCGACGCACGCCACCGCCTTCGGCAAGATCATGTTGGCCGGGATGATGCCCGAGCAGCGCGACCAGTTCCTGTCCGGCCACCCGCTGACCCCGCTGACCCGGCACACCCTGACCGATCGGGCGGAGCTGGAGGCGCACCTGGCGACCGTCGGCCGGGCCGGAGTGGCCTGGGAGCACGAGGAATTCATGCCCGACCTGGTGTGCGTGGCGGCCGCGCGTGCGCGGCCCGGACGGTGCGATCGTCGGGTCAATCGCGGTCTCCGGTTCCGTCATCCAGATGCGGCGCCGGGCGGCCTCCGCGCGAGTCCTCGGTTCGGCACAGCGCCGCGGAGCTGAGCCGGTACTTCCGTGCGGGACCTGCCGCGATCCACGCCTGGACTAGCTGGCTGAACAGCACCCGCACTACACACGGTTCGTCCGGCAGCCGGCGCGTCAGGCGCTGCGGCTGTACAGCGGGCGGGCCGGGACACCCGTCGCGGCATCCGGTGCACGGCCGGCATTCGGCGGCCGGCCGGGCTCGACGAATGCCGAGCCCGGCGCGGAAACCCTTACAGCTCTTGCTTTTTCAGCGAGTCGACGATGTGCTCGGCCTGCCGCAGGGCGAGCGCGACGATGGTCAGCGTCGGGTTGGCGGCGGCACCGGTGGTGAACACCGAGCCGTCGGAGACGAACAGGTTCGGCACGTCATGGGCCCGGCCGAACTCGTTGATCACGCCGTCCTCGGGTCGGGCGCTCATCCGGGCGGTGCCCAGGTTGTGCGTCGACGGGTACGGCGGGGTGCGGTGCGCGCTGGTCGAGCCGACCGCCTCGTACAGCAGCTCGGCCTGCCGGTAGCCGTGGTTCCGCATCGCGACGTCGTTGGGGTGGTCGTCGAAATGCACGTTCGGCACCGGCAGCCCGTGCTTGTCGGTGACCGACGCGTTCAGCGTCACCCGGTTGGTTTCCTGCGGCATGTCCTCGCCGACGACCCACAGCCCGGCCGTGTTCGCGTACCCCTCCAGGATCGAGGTGAACGCCGGACCCCACGCACCCGGGTCGGCGAACGCCGCCAGGAACGGCACCCCCAGCGACAGCGTCTCCAGGTAGTACCCGCCGGCGAAGCCGCGGGACGGGTCGTGCCGGGACTCGTCGGCGATCAACCCGGCCATCGTCTCCCCGCGGTGCATGTTGCACCTCTTGCGGGAACTGCGCGTACACCGACCCGGTGGTGTGCCGCATGTAGTTCCGGCCGACCTGACCGGAGGAGTTCGCCAGCCCGTCCGGGAACAGCGCGCTGCCGGACAGCAGCAGCAACCTGCGGCGTCTCGATCGCGTTGCCGGCGACGCACACCACCCGTGCGCGCTGCCGCTGCAGGTTCCCGTCCGCGTCCAGGTACAGCACCGCGTCGGCGCGGCCCGTCGGCGTCGTGGGTGATCTGCACGGCGTGACTGTTCGGCCGCAGATCCAGGTTGCCGGTGGCCTCCGCCAGCGGGATCTCCCGGACCAGGGTGCTCCACTTCGACTTGTTCTTGTCGCCCTGGAAGTTGAACCCGTCCTGGATCGACGCCGGCCGGCCGTCGTACGGTTCGGCGTTCGTGCCGTAGGGGCCGGTGGCGTAGAAGTGGTACCCGATCCGCTCCGCACCGTTCGCCAGCACCTTGTAGTTGTTGTTGGCGGGCAACGCCTTTCGGCCGCCGCGGTGGGTGCTGCCGATGTTGTTCTCGGCCTGCGTGTAGTACGGCGCCAGGTCGTCCAGGGTGATCGGCCAGTCCAGCAGGTTGGCGCCCTCGATCCGCCCGTAATGCTTGCGGATGGCTGAACTCGTGCGCGTTGAACCGCGGCGTGGCGCCGGACCAGTGGGTGGTGGTGCCGCCGACCGCCTTCACGATCCAGGCCGGCAGGTTCGGGAAATCCCGGGCGATCCGCCAGCTCCCGGTGGTGGTCCGCGGGTCCAACCAGGCCATCTGGTTGAACGCCTCCCACTCGTTGTTGACGTAGTCCTCGTTCGTCAGGTGCCCGCCGGCCTCCAGCAGCACCACGTTGACGCCCGGCCTGGGTCAGCTCGTTGGCCACCGTGCCGCCGCCGGCGCCGGACCCGATGACGACGACAACCGAATCGTCGTTCTGCTCGAAGGTCGCCATCAGACGCCCGCCTTCTGCGAGTTGCTGCCGGCCGGACGGGCGCCCTCGTGCGGGTCCTGCTGGGTGGACAGGGTCGCCTTCAGGTTGTCCTGCACCGCGCTGTCGCCGGCCGCGTGGCCGTTGCCGCCGTGCCCATTGCCGCCGTGGCCATTGGTCGCGCCGGAACCCGGGCCCTCCCAGATCGGTTCGAACGTGACCGGGCCGTCGTACTCCTCGATCCGCGGCTCGGGCAGCCAGTTCAGGTCGTTGAAGCCGCGGTTGAGGTACCCGCCCTTGTCGAACGACGAGCCCTCGTAGCCCAGCGCCGCCCACACCTCCGGATCGTCATACAGGTTCAGCACCGTGGTCCGCCGGATGAACCCGAAGAAGTCGGTGCCCTCGATCCGCTTGAGCACCTTGTAGGCCTGGTCGTCGTCCAACGAACAGAAGTCGCCGCCGGCCAGGCCGTCCAACGAGTTCAGCCCCTGGGTCAACGCCACCCGGAACCAGTTGGACGCCTCCGCCTCCTGCACGATGATGTCCGCGGTCCGCTCGTACGGGCCGTCCGGAACCTTCGCGTGCGGGAACGCCACCCGGACCACCCTGATCAGCACCGTTCTGGCGCGTTCGGTGAGTTGAGTGTCGTTGAGCTGCGGGTACTTCGCGGGAAACGTCATTGTCTGCCCCTGCTCTGTCTAGGGTGTACGGGCGTGCGCCCCCAACCTAGCTCGACTCGCCGACGCCGGTAGGGGCGTTCTCGAATGATGAGAAGGATTCGATTCGCCGACAGTTGCACCCTCGTCGGGCAAACGAAGGTGCATCTGTGGCGAATCGATCAGGGTTGTGGATAACCCGACTCGGCGACGCCAGGCCGATCGGTCAGCGATGTCGCATGCCGCCAGGCCCGAGGATCCCCGTGCCACCCGCGCGATCGCCCCCCGACGGTCGGCGAAGAACGACCGCCCGACGATGCGCACCACGTGCCACCCGTTGTTCGCGAACCCCTCGAGGCGCTGGACGTCGTGGTCGAACTGCGCGGTGCTCTTCCGGTACTTGTTTCGATACTCCCGCCCACCCACCCTGTCGTACTCCACGATGGTCCACCAGCGCCGATAGACCAGGTCACCCCGGCCCAGGAACCGCCCGCCGGGATCCCTGATGACGGGGTTCACCTCGGGTTCCGGCAGCCCGACGTCCCTGATCGCCAGCCTGACCAACGTCTCCGGCCGAGACTCCGCGCCTTGTCGGATCAGGGCGAGAGCCGTGCTGGCGGCCCGTTTTCCCCGACCCCGGTAGCGACGCGACCCGTTCTCGTAGCTCCGGCAGCGGCACCCACGGCCGTCTGTCCCGCTGCTGGTAGACCGGTCGCAAGATCAGGGCGTCACCGACGGCCACCAGGTCGTGCAGCGACAACTCGGTCGCCAACTGGCAGAAAAGGGTGGCCGGATCGACCACCGGCAGGCCATCCCGGCAGACCACCCGCGCCAGCGGATCAGTCATCTGCTGGCCGACCACCCCCGACCGGCGCGGTGCTCGTGACGTCCTGGGCACACCGACGTGGACGGGCTCGTCCGCGCTCGGCATCGGCAGGGGCAGCGGCCACAGCATGGCCGCCGTGAGGTGACTGAAGAAAGCACCGGCCGGGAGCGCGGCGAGCAATGCGGTGCAGCGTTCGGTCAGGGGTTGTTGACCGACGATCGGTGCAACGCGGATCCCATAGAAGGGCTTGTCGAGATCGCGACCGTTCATCCGGCTTCGGCCGAGGCCCAGGGACCGACCTTGCGCCGTGGTGAACGCCTTGCCTCGTAAGGAGGGTGGCACGGGGATCCTCGGGCCTGGCGGCATGCGACATCGTTGCCGATCGGGGCCCGCGGCCGGTCGGGTTATCCCCAACCCTGATCGATCCGCCACAGTTACACCTTCATGTGCCAAACGAAGGTGCAACTCCGGCGAATCGATCCCCCACCGCGTCCTGATGAGCGCGCGGCCCCGGGCTCACTCCGTGACGGGCTCCGGCACCCGCAGGTGCGGCATCAGCACGTCGAAATCCCGGACGAAGATGATGTCGGTGCCCACCTGGTGCCGGCCGTCCGACCGGGAGACCCGGCGCTCGGCTGCCTCCGGGCTGTCGTAGGCCACCGACACCGCCGCCCGGCCCCACTCCCTGTTCACCAGCAGGCTGGCGCCGCAGAAGCCGCGGACGTTGCGTAGCGCGGGCACGGTCACCGTGGTGAAGTCGTCGATCAGCTCGTCGGCGGTGCCGGAGGGCACCCGCATGAAGGTGACCCTGGCGCAGCTGGCCGGCGCCGAACCCTGCTTGCGGTACACGGCGGGGATCTCCCACTCCTCGAGCTCGGCCACCGCGACGAGGATCTTGGCCGTTCGCTCACGAATCGGCCGGATCGCGACAACGCTGCCGTGCATGGCTTCTCGCGTCGGCCAGGCCGTGGTGATGATGCAGAGGCCGGTGCGCCGATCCGCCAACACGGATAGGCCGATGCAGCGCGGCATGGCCAGGATGGCCGGCACCGCGTCATCGCGCAGATAGGAGACGCCGGCGTCGATGGTGTCCGGCCGTCCCTGGAACGTGGCGGTTCGTGCAAAGACCGTCACTCCAGCACCCTTCCCTGAATCGGGGCCTCGTTGCGCCCGAGACCCATACTCTCCACCATCGACGCGGAACCGGCGGACCGGGCCCGCGTCGATGGTGGAGAGGGGTCAGGAAGGTCAGTGCGTCATGACCATCTCGGGTTGGCTGTCCGACGCTCCGTCGATCCAGCTCGGCGCGACGGCGGCCAGCCCGAGGGCGGTGACGGCGATCACCGCGACGACCGCAAGCCCCCGCACGTGCGCCGATGCCGGGGGCCGCCGCGCCAGCCACCCAGGTCGGCGCAGCAGCATGACAGCGGCGATCAGGGTGCCGATCTCGAGAGCACAGCACACGACATCCGGTATCCCGACGGCTTCCGGAATCCCGGCGTCCGGGCCGAAGGGCAGACCGAGGGTGCGGGAGTACAGCCACACCAGCAGCGGGCCGGCCGAAACGGCGACGGCGGCGATCACCGCGAGACGACGTGGCTGGGCCGCGAGCAGGGCGGCCGCGACGGCGATTTCGGCAACGGTCAGCAGGGCGAAAAAGCCGCCCGCCGCCGGCCACTCGCCCAGGTGCTCGGGAATGACGGCGGCGTGGATGTGGGCACTGGCAATCAGGCCGGTGACCAGCAGCAGCCGGACCAGGTCGATCTGCCGGCCGGCCTCGGGTTGGGTATCGGTGTCAGGTTGCAGCCGAGCGACCCGCAGCCGGCCGCCGCGCATGGCCACCACCCAGCCGACCAGCACGATGTTCGTAACGAGCAGGAACGCGGCGACATACAGCACGGCACGGGTCAACGCGGCCAACGTCGACTGCTCCGCCGCTGGCAGGCAACTGTCGACGCAGATGCCATGCATCTGATCCATCATCGCCAGCTGAGCCGACTGCAGAGAAAAGTCGAGCATCGAACTGGTCACCAATTCGGCGATGCCGACGAGGGCTCCGGCCAGGGCGACCATGAGCGCCGTCACCAGAACGGCCCTCGTCGTGCGCAGCACCGGCCCGAACCACCGCTTGGCCAGGGTCACGGCGCCGAGCACGGCGAGGACGTACAGGGGCAGCACGATGGTGGATTCCCGCCACCATCCGTCGAACGGCTCCTGGGTGCGTTCAATGGCGCCGACGGCTCCCCGCAGCGTCACCAACCAGAAGCCGTCGGCGTAGGCCAGCACCACGGCCAGCGGAAGGACCGTCATCCAGGGGACGGCCAGCCGGGTTCTGATCGTGCTCGCTGGCTGCCTGGCAGAGTCGATGGACATGGTTGATCCCACTTATCTCCGGTCGGTGTGATGGGCCTGCCGAACTCCTACGGGGTGATCTCCCAGCCGAACATCATGGCGTGGTCCTCGTGCGCCAGGTTGTGGCAGTGGGCGACGTATGGTCCGACGAAGTCCCGGAACCCGCGGTACACGATGACTGCCTCACCTGGGTCGAGGGCGACGAGGTCTTCCCGTGAGACGTCGTCGGGGTGCGCGGTGTCGGAGCCCAGTTTGGTGACGTCCTTGCCGTTCCGCATGACGGTGCGGTGTTCTTCCATGTGCAGGTGGAACGGGTGTACCCAGCCGCCGCCGCCGTTACGGATTTCCCAGAGGTTGAAGCTGTTCTTCTTCTGCTGGGCCAACGGGGTCTTGCCGGCCTTGTTCTTCAGGCTGGTCGCGACCGCGGCCGGGTCGAAGGGTTTGCCGTTGATCAGCCATTCGATCTCGCCGCCCGCGCTGCCGCGTTCCACCTCGAAGATCAGCCGGTTGTCCAACATGCTCTGCCAGTTGCCGGGCAGCGGCGGCAGGGGCCGCAACTGCTGCAGCGGAGCCGGGCATGACGCTGTCGTCCGGGGCGTCATCACCGATGACGATCTTGATCATCGGCACCTTGTAGGCCGGGTCGGGGGAGAACCGGGACGAGTTGGACCACATCCGGCCGTTGGGCATCTTCAGCACGTTGGTCAGGTAGATGACATCACCCTTGGTGGTGGGGTGCCCATCCTGGTATTTGGTGAAGTCAACGATGAATTCCCGCCGCTTCGCGGGCCACAATTCGAACGAGTCCCTGGGCACCGGGAACGGCAGCAGCCCGCCGTCGGAGGCGATCTGGGTGAACTGCATGCATTGTTGGGCGTCGGTGAGGCGGTACTGGCCCTCGAGTTCGTCGCCCTGGTAGCCCAGTGAGGCCGCCGATTTCGGGCCCTGGGTGGAGCTCATCAGCTTGAATTCGTAGATCCGGGAGATCGACGCGTCCAGGAACCGGAACCGGTACTTGCGGCGCTTCACGGTCAGCGTCGGGTAGGCGGTGCCGTTGACGGTGAAGATGTCACCGACGAAGCCATGGCTGGGCATGTGCTTGTAGAACGTCTTGCCCCACCATTCGGGGTGCGTTCTGGGGTTCTTGGCGTCGGGGAACTCGTTCTGGGTGTCGTGAATGTCCTTGTGGATGGTGACACCGTCGTCGAGGCGGCAGTCGTACATCACCAACGGGATGTCGTAGTCGACGTCGAAGGACCCGTCGGAGTGGTCGGTGCGGACGCCCGGCAGGCGCAGGCCCTGCCGTTCGTCGCCCATGTCCATGCCGCCCTTGGGGTCGTAGATCGGGTACATCCCGACCATCCCCTTGTAGACGTTGGAGCCGGTGTGGTCCATCCGATGGTCGTGGAACCAGAAGAAGCTCTGCTTCTCGGTGTCGTCCCCGCCGGCCGGCCAGTTCAGGTACAGGCTGTCGCAGAACTGCCCCGGCCGGAAACCCTGGTGTTTCGGCCCGTACCGCATCGAGTAGTGCGGGTTGCCGTCGCTTTCCGGTGCGGTGTGCCCGTTGTGCAGATGGATCAACGCGGAGTAGTCGGGGGCGCCGAAGTCCTGCCGGTCCAGGCCCATGGGGTTCTCGTCCAGGTGGTTCTCGAACCGGACGATGCACCGGTTTGCCGTACTCGGCGTTGATCCGCGGCCCGGGGAATTTGCCGTTGAAACCGTAGATCGTGCTGGCCGGCAACTGCCGCAGTGCCCGCCGGAACGGGATTGCCGGACGAGTCGAACGAAACCGTCGGTTGGCCCTTCGCGTCGATCGGCAGCACGTCGGAGGTGGTGAAAGCTGTGCGTCGAGACCTGGTGGTCGATCTTGTACACGATCGGGTCCGGGTAGCCGAGTTGGCTCGTCCAGATCTGGTGCCGTTCGTTGCCCGTCCCGTTCGAGCTGAGCCCCACCCCGCCGTTCTGCTGGCCGTCCCCGGGTCCGGGTGGCTGCGCCCACGAGCTGTACTCGGACAGAGGACGTCGGTCGCATCGCCTGCGGGATCGTCAGGTCGTCGGTGAATGGATGCAGGATCAGCGGGCTCGTCGGGAACGCCTCGATGTACACCACGTCGGCGACCGCGGTCGCCGCGGCCGCGAGCACCCCGTTGCCCGACAACAGACCCTGCTGCGCGAGCGCCGGCTCGGCCAGCAGCCGCCCGGCGCCGATGGCGACTCCAGCAGCCCCGATCGCCCCGATCCGCAGGGCTGTACGCCGGGACACGGTGGCGCTGATTGCCGCCTCCTCGTCCGCGCTCACCCCGCCATCGGCGGGAACCCACAGGCGGGGTGTCTGCGCATCGCCTGTCACCGATGCATCCGTCTGATTCAGATCGGCGGTCATGAGGTGGCTCCTTCGTGTTGTACGGGCCTTTTGCCTGGCCTGAGAAATGGCGGACTGTCCCGCGGATACCTCAATCCGCGGCGCCGCAACGACTATCGTTTTTGGTCGACCCCCCGAAAGGCAAACCACGACGTCAATGACGGCATCCAGGACCAGCACGGCCGGTCCCTCCGCATAAAGTTTGTGGGGATTCGGTAAACCCCGGCACCCCTGTGTTGGGGGGTGTTCGATCCACTAAAATTAGGGGATCTGGACCATCTTGGGCTATTACCCGAATGACCCATTCACGGGCGTCGAGAGTCCTTGTCGGCCAGGCACTCTGTGAGCGATCACTGGCATCGTCACATCTTGCGCTTCGGACCGGGCCGGGAATTAAGGAGAATCCGAGTTTTGCGTACAGCACTGAACAAGGAATGAAGATAATGGCCGATCAGTAGAAGTCACAGTCTGGCCACAACTCGGTGACGGGCCAGGTCGGGCCATGCTGGCCGAACCTGGCTCGCCGCTGCGGGCGCCTCACCCCGCTGAGCACGCGAGGGGTGAGGCGCCCGGGTTGGGTCAGGGCAGGACGTGCAGTGGCGTCGGGCTGGCCGGGCAGGCCGTCGCCGGCGTCATTGCCGTAGGTCACCGTGCCGGTGGTGGCCGCAAAGGTCTTGCTGCCGTTGAAGAACTGCACCGTGTAGGTGCCGGCCGTCTTGACGCGTCGGCGCGGTGGTGATGCTGAAGTTGGACGTGGTGGTCGAGGAGTTCTGCCTGGCGATCGAACCCGCCCTTGCGCCCCGGTGGCGACCGGGTCGGCCAGCCCGGTGAACGGGTTGCCCGGGTAGAGCAGCAGCTGCGCGGACTGCGCGCACCGGCAGTGGTCCAGGTCGACGCTGAGCTGCCCGTCCGCGTGGGCGGTGAACTGCACCCACTAGGTCTGGCCACTGGCCAGTGACGGGACGTTCACGTTGACGCTGCAGGTCTGCGGCGCCGGTCCGGCGACGGCGCCGGCAGCGGCACCGGCGTCACGCCCGGCGGGTACGGGGCGTACGGGGCGACCCAGGCGTGGCCGCGGCCGCCGCGGGCACCGGCGAAGGCGTCCTCGGTCAGGTACACGGTGCCACCGCCCGTCGTCTCGGGTCGACCATGATGCCCTGCGCGAACCGGAAGTTCCCGAACCCGCCCGGCGGGTTCGCCGGGTCGACCGGCCGGGTGCAGGTGGTGGTGCAGTAGACGGTCGCCTCGCGCTGATCCGACCGGCGGCATCTGGCCGCGGGTGGCGTAGACCCGGGAGGTGTTGGTCGCCACGTCGTACTGGTACAGGGTGCCGTTCGCCGCGCCCGGCGAGATCGCCGCGTAGACAGCCGGCGGTGCCGCGCCGGTGCCGTGGTTCGGGTCGACGCCGATCGCGGAGCCGAAGATGAACCCGAACTGCGCGATGTTCAGCGGGATGGTCCCGCAGACCTGGTCTGTTCGTCGGGCAGCCGCTGATGCCCTTGACGACCGTGAAGCCCTGGTTCTCCGGCAGGTACAGGTCGTCGCCGATCATGCCCATCGAACCGTTGATGCCCTTGCCGCGCGACACCGGCCCGCTGCTCGGTGGTCATCGCGACCACGTCGACGGTCTGCACCCGCGGGTCGTCCTCCGGGTTGTTGATCCGCCGGATGAACCCGTCCAGCAGGCCACCCATGTACAGCGAGTGCTTGCAGGTCGCGGGCGCACCGGCCTTGCACGGTCCGAGCGCCAGACCGTTGGCCTTGTCACCGTTCAGGCCGGCGTTCGGGGCCATCACCACGGCGGAACCGTCGACCAGGGCGCCCGCGCCGCTGTCCGCGCTGGGGTCGAAGGTGAACCGGATGACGCCCGGGCTCAGGTGGTCGTTCTGCGCCACGTACAGGTAGTGCTGGTTCGTGGTGCCCGGCACCACCGAGTCGTCGTACGCGGTCTGCCCACCGGAACCGAGCACCGTGCCGTCGTCGCACGCGGCCGAGTTGTAGGCGTGCAGCCCGGGCGCCGCGGTCACGATCGTCCATCCGGCACAGGCCCTGCGAGTGGTCCGCCGCCCAGATGTGGCCGCCGTCGTCGCTGGGCACGAACGTGACCCCACCCTTGGGTGCGGTCAAGCCGTACGCGTACAGCGACGGGGTCACCGTCGTCGGCGGCGGCGGCAGCGGGCACGGGACGCGCCGCGGTCGCCGACGCAGTCGCGCCGGCGCGACCCCGCCGACGCCGGGGATGATGAAGAGGTGGCCCTTGGCCAGCGGCGGGTTCACCAGCACCGCGAACGTCGGGTCGTCGCCGATGAACAGGTCACCGTTGTGCGGGTTCACCGCCAACCCGAGCACGAACGTGTACGCGGACACGCTGCTGGCCCGGGTTGAGCAGCGAGTCGTACGGCGGGTTCACCGACTTCGACACGACGTCCTGCAGCCCGGTGTCCGGGTGGTAGCGCAGCACGGTCGCGCTGCTGTCCCGCGGCGAGTCGGCCACGTAGATGAACTGGCCGTTGCCGTTGGCGTCGTTCTGCACGGCCATGCCCTGCGGGAAGTTCGTGGTGATGCCGCCGACCACCGTGGCCGCGCAACCACCGGCCGTGTTCACCGGCGGGTTGATCACGGTCGGGTCCGCGGAGCCCTCCGACGGCGGCGCAGTGCGCGACGTCGGTCAGCCAGCGACACCCCGTTCCCGCCGAGCTCGTCGATGTAGAGATCGTCGGTGCCGGTGGCGTTGTGGAAGATCGCCGATCCCGAACCGCACACCCTTCCGCTGGTCGGTGATCTTCGAGATCGTCTCGATCGACTGCGTCGCGACCGGCTGGTCCACGTTGTTGATCCGCTCGATCTTCTTCGACCGCTCGAACGCCAGATACAACGCGGTACAGCGGCGTGGATCGCCCGGCGGTCTTCGCGCCCACCGTCTGATCACACGGGCCGAGCGACACGGAACTGTTCTTGAAGTTCCCGCCCGCGTCGGCGAAGAACCCGACCGTGTTCAACCCACCCAGCGTCGTCCCGCTGTCCGCCACGATCGCCCCGCCCCGCGCTCGGCGGTCGGGTCGTACGTCAACCGCACCGGGCCACCGCTCTTGGCTGGACATGTCCGCCGAGTACACGAAGTACGTGCCGTCGGCGTTCACCGGCCCGACGACGGCCTGGGTCGGCTTCTTCGCCTGCACGTCACACGTCGCCGACGTTCTCGGTGAACCCACCGGCGCCACCATCGGAGTCGATCCGACACAGCCCATTGCCGCTGGCATCCCAGTAATGGCCACCGTCAGTCGACTCCAGCCACACCCCGTTGAACGGGAACGTCACCCCCGACACAAACGGCCCACCAGGATCCGCCGACGCCACCAAAGCATTCCCGACCACCGGCACCAACACCGACGTCACCAACGCCGCCGCCAACACCACCCCCGTCCGCCGCACCCGCAACCGACGATGACTCATTGCTAATCGACCTCGATGCTCCGACCCGCGAACTCCAGAGAACGGCATGTCGGGTTTCCTTCCACGAGAGAGGTGGCCACACACGCGAAGGCCCCCGGCCTCCGCGGATGTGTGATGCCTGGCTGATCCGGTGGACGGGCCCGAGAAAACGGGCCAACCGAGAATTCCTAGGCGACTCCCGATCCCCCACCACGAGCAGGATGTCGCGCCGTTCGGACCGGCGACACCCCAGATCGAGGGGACGGCCAACTCACCAAAATTAGGGGATCGGCCGTCGGCGAATCGCCGACTTTCGGGGTTGGAATTGTCCGTGGACGATCGGGATCAAGTCTGATCCAGGCAGGCCGATTCAGCCAGCGCGGGCCAGCAGGCTCGGGCGAGCGATCGGCATAGGGCGTTGGTGACAGGACTGGGGATCGTGGATATCCCGGCTACCGAACAAAACACAGTGGCGGCATTCGCCGCAGGGGTCAGCCCCGCCGGGCCCGGTGACGGCGTTTTCGGTCCGACCCGGCCGCCATGGCCGGCTCCGAATTCACCGGCAATTCGGCGAGAACGCTGGTGCCGCCGTGCGGTCCGGCCCGCACGGTCAGCGTTCCGCCGAGATTCTCCACGCGGTCCTTGAGCAACCGGAGACCCAGATGGCCCTCGGCTCGTTTGTCGACCTTGCCGGGGTCGAGACCGACGCCGTCGTCGATGATGCGCAGCAGAACGGTCGATGCCCGGGCCGGACCATCCGCCTCGTCAAAGCCGAAGCTGATGTCCACCTTGTGGGCGTTGGCGTGTTCGGCCACGTTCGCCAGCGATTCCCTTGCCACCCGGTACAGCGCGGTCACCGTGTCGCCGTTCAGGTCCGGCAGGGCAGCGGTCGTGGTGGTGACGGTGATGCCCTGATCCGTCAGCGGCGCGGCCAGGCTCGCAATGATGGCGGACAGCTGGCCAACACTGAGGTCCGGCGGGTACAGGTCCACCATCAATTTGCGCAACGACCAGATCACGTCGTGCACGGTGTCCTGGATCCGGCGCATCAGGATCGCGTACTGCTCCGGGACCGAGGACGCCACCGAGTCCAGCGCGTATCCGACCCCGGCGAGATTCTGCACCGGCCCGTCGTGCAGGTCCCCCGCGATCCGGATCCGTTCCCGTTCGGACACCGACAGGGTCCGCTCCAGCAGGGCAGCCCGGTCCGCTTCGTGGCGGCGCACGCTGCGGGCCATCGACGAGGTCAGCGGCACCTGGATCAGCTGCAGAACCAGCAGCGGCACCAGCACCAGCGGAATGAGCTGCCAGAGCAGCTCGTTGGCCACCTCATCGACCGGGGTGTAGTTGTAGTAGGCCTCGAACGCCAGCGTGCGCAACTGCGGCAGGTCGAAGGGCACATACACCTCGACGAACCCTGGATCGTCCGGACTGACGGGCTGCTCGCTCGCATGTGGCTCGGTGGTGAAGTCGGAGATGGGTTTGCCGCTGTTCACCACGTCGATCACCTGCTGCGGTGGCGCGAGCATCTTGCCGATTTCCTCCGGGTCGTCGGCATACACCACCTGTCCGGACGCGTCCCAGACGTTGATCTCCGTCAGGTAGTCGCCGCCCATCCGGTACGAGACCGCCAGATCGAGATCCTTCCGGCTCTGCGCGTCACCGGACAATGCCTTGTCCAGCAACGGCCCGATGCGGTCGGCGAGCCGGACGGTGGTGCGCTCCGCGTCCTTGAGTGCCTGCTCGCGGGCGACGGATTTGCTGGCCACCACCGCACCGATGGACACCACGATCAGGGCGAGTGCGGCGACCGCATAGAACAGCGACATCTGGTGACCGACCCGAACCTTCGGGATGCGGCGGCGCCAGAGACCGGGCGCCTTCATTCGATCGGCCCGAGCAGTCCGATCTGCTGTGCCTTGATCACCGCCTCCAGTTGGGTGCGAACGCCCATCTTGGCGTGCATGGTCTTCACGTAACCGCGGCAGGTGTGCAGGCTGATGCCGAGCGCCCGGGCGATGCCGGGGACCTGCATGCCCTGGCTGAGATAGGTCAACACCTCGAGCTCGCGGTGGCTCAACAACGGCAGGGCGTCGTCGGCCGGCCCCACCTGGTGCGGATGTTCGCGAAAGGTGGCCGGCGCCACCAGCATCTGGCCGTGCCGCACCCGTTTCAGGATGTCGATCATCTCGGCGAGCGAACCGTCCTTGGGAATGAAGGCGGACGCACCGGCCTGAGCCGCCTTGGACACCCATTGCGGATCGTGATGAGCCGTCACGATGGCGATGATGGTCTCCGGCGCCGCGTCCCGGATGTTCTTGGCCGCCACCAGCCCGTCCTGCCGTGGCATCTGGATGTCCATGACGACGATGTCCGGCCGGAGCTCGATGGCGCGAGCCACCCCGGTGGCCGCACTGGTGGCGATACCCACGCAGGTCAGCCCGGGCACGTTTTCCAGCGCAGCGGCCAACAGTTCGGCGAATGAGCGGTGATCGTCGACGATCACCACGGTGGTCTGCGCGACCGGTGGATCGTCAACCTCGGTTGTCTGGCTCGACACGGTTTCCGACATCTGGCCCACATTCTTTCTGAAAAATCACTGACAGCGATGGCCGAAATGTCTATTCTGCGCCAAACGGGCAAATCTTACTAATCCGAATACGCTCAGTAGTGGGCCATCCCGAAAACTGGGGATCGCGCACCTCTAGCGGGTGGGCGATCGTTGTGTTACGTCGGTCGATGGGGAGGAGTCGAGTGATCAGAGTGCTGATCGTCGACGATCACCCGTTCCTTCGTCTCGGCGTGGCGATGTTGTTGGCCCAGGCCGAGGGCATCGCGGTGGTCGGCGAATGCACCGACGGCAGCGAGGTGCTCGGTGCGGCGACGGCGGTCCGGCCGGACGTCGTGTTGATGGACATCAACATGCCGGGTGCTCGGGTCTGGACGCGACCAGGGCCCTGCTCAGCACCCGGCCGACGACCCGCATTCTGATGTTCACCGCCTCCACGACCGGCGGCAACATCCAGGAAGCAGTCTCGGCGGGCGCGGCCGGGTACCTGTTCAAGGGCGGCGACGCGCAGGCCCTGCTGACCGCCGTCCGGGCGGTGGCCGACGGCAAGTCGGTGTGGCCCGGTGACGCCATCGGGATGTCGCGGATCAACCGGGGTTGATTAGAGCCTGGCCTGTCTGACGAAATCGTCAAGACCAGGCCTCTGGCTGGATTGCGCCTGTCGTCTCGGGCGACTGGAGCTACGACGTGGCGCGGTAAACGGTCAGCCTGCGCTCGGCGATCTCCAGCTCGACAGTGTCGGCGGGGTCGGCGATCTCGCCGTCATGCGCGGTCGCCTTCGGGCCCGACAGCGACTCGATGTGCACCTTCGAGCTTTCCAGCGAGCCGTATACATGGCTCCGTTCGACGATGCCGATCAGTGAATAGATCACCGCCCGGGTCCGGGAGAACCGCCGGTCGGCGCGCAGATACTGCACGTCCAGGACGCCGCCGGCCAGGTGCTCCCGCCAGGACGGCGCCAGGCCGCGTGGGATGTAGCGGCCGTTTCCGATGAAGACCACCCAGACCGGCATCCGCTGGCCGTTGACCACCAGGTCCAGCGGCTTGTCGTGACGCAGGGTGCGGAGCATCGCGTAGGCGGTGGCCGGCCATTTACCGAAGCCGGTGCGAGTACCGGTCGCGCCGCAGCACCATCTCCGGGTAGCCGCCGATACTCGCCGTGTTCAGGAAGCCAACGCCGTCGATGAACGCCATGTCCACCATGCCGGCCACGCCCGTCTCGACCGCAGCGGTCGTGTGCGCGTCCGTGTCCAGGCCGAGCGCCTTGGCGAAATGGTTGAGCGTGCCGGCCGGAAAAACCGCGAGCGGCAGACCACGCTCGTGGGCGATCTGGGCGACCGAAGCCACGGTGCCGTCACCGCCGGCAACCCCGAGGGCCTGCGGGTCGCCGTCGATCAGCGCGCCCAGATCCGATGACGGGTCCCACTCCAGCACCCGCGCGTCCGGCAGCGCCGTGCGGATCGAATCCGCCGCCCCGTCGCTGCTGCCGGAGGCCTGGTTCACGATCACCGTCAGGTCCTTCCCGCGGGGCAGGGCGGGTGCGGTGCCGGCCGCCATCAGCGCCGGACCCCACGGCTTCACCGGCCACAGCGCGCGGCCGACCACGGCCACGGTCAGCCCGACGGCCGCGCCGGCCCAGACGTCGGAGCGGTAGTGCACCCCGACGTGCACCCGGGAGTACGCGACGGCCGCCGCCAGCGGGGCGATGAACGGGCCGGCGAGCGGCAGTTCCATGGTCGCGCCGGCCGCGAACGCCGCCGCCGACGCGGAATGCCCGCTGGGAAACGACGACGTCCAGGGCAGGTGGCCGATCCGCCGGGCGATCGAGGTCCGCTCCGGGTCCGGGCGGCGCCGCCCGATCAGCGGTTTGATCACCACGTTGGACAGGAAGCTGGCGGCGGCCAGTGAGCCGATGCCGCGCAGCGACGCCCGCCTGGTCCGTTTGCCGGCGAGCAGGCCGACGGCCGCCAGCCCCATCCAGAGCCGCCCGTGGTCGGCGGTCTTGGTCAGCAACCGCAGCGCACGGTCAACGGGCTGCGCCACCGGAACGACGGCCGGCACGGTCAGGAGGTCGGGTGGTTCGTCGGTCACACGCACCAACCGAACACTACGGCCAGCGAACGGTCGGGGCGCGCGCCGCGGCGCGGCTCAGGGTGTCGGACGAGGGCGGCGCGGCGCCCGTTGGCAATGCGGGCAGAAGTACGACGAGCGGTTCATGAACGCGTCCCGGCGGATCGGGGTGCCGCACCGTGGGCAGGGCCGATCCTGCTGCCCGTAGGCGTTCAGCGACCGGTCGAAGTAGCCGGACTCGCCGTTGACGTTGACGTACAACGCGTCGAACGAGGTCCCGCCGACGGCCAGTGCCTGCGTCATCACCTCGGTGGCGGCGGTCAGCACGCTGAGCGCAACGGGGCGGGTCATGGTGGCCGTTGGCCGGGCGTAGTGCACCTTGGCCCGCCAGAGCGCCTCGTCGGCGTAGATGTTGCCGATCCCGGACACCACGCTCTGGTCGAGCAGGGCGCGTTTGATCTCGGTGTGCTTGCGGCGGATGGCGGCCACCGCGGCGACGATCGAGAACTCCGGGTCGAGCGGGTCTCTGGCGATGTGCGCGATCTCCAGCGGCAGGTCGGCGCCGCCCGGCGCGAAGGACATCCCGCCGAACGTCCGCTGGTCGAGGAAGTCGACGTCGGGCCCGTCGTCGTCGAAGGCGAACCTGATCCGCAGGTGCGGATGCCGGACCGCCTCGACCGGCGTGGTCTCCCCCGGCGCGGCGGTGCCGGCCGGCAGGGCGGTGGCCGACCCGTTGACCCGGAACTGCCCGCTCATCCCCAGGTGCGCGATGACGGCGTCGCCGTCGTCCAGGGCCCACCACAGGTACTTGCCGCGGCGGCGCACGGCGGTGATCCGGTGCCCCGGCAGGACGGCGCGGAAGTCGGCGGCGCCACCGGGGTGGCGGCGGACGGCCCGGTCGTTGTAGACCGCGACCTCGGCGATGCGGCGGCCGACGAGATGGGTGGTCAGACCGCGGCGGACGACCTCGACTTCGGGAAGTTCAGGCACCGGACCTGGAGGGATCCGGGTCGTCCGCCGGCCTTGATTCCACCGAAACAGGTTTCACCGCAACGGATTCCACCGCCACAGATTCCACCGCAGGTCTCACCGCGACGGGCTCGACCGCAGTACTGTCGGCCATCGGGGATCCGGTCGGCGTCGGGGCCACCGGCGTGTCCTTGATCTCGGCGCCGGCCGACCCGTTGCCGTCGGCGCACGGCGTTGCCGTCGGTCGACACACTGTGCAGGCTGGTGTAGGCGGCCGACGCGGCGTTCTGCTCGGCTTCCTTCTTCGTCCGACCGGAGCCGGACCCCCGCGGCAGCCCACCGAGGATCACCTGGGCCGCGAACAACTTCGCGTGGTCCGGGCCCTCCTCGCTGACCCGGTACTCGGGAACCCCGAGGCCGCGTTCCGCGGACAATTCCTGCAGCGAGGTCTTCCAGTCCAGCCCGGCCCCGAGTTGCGGCGCGGCGGTCAGCAGGTCGGTGAACAGCCGATGGATCACCTGACGGGTGGTGTCCAGGCCGTGCTGCAGGTAGACGGCGCCGATCACGGCCTCGACGGCGTCGGCGACGATCGACGACTTGTCCCGGCCGCCCGTCATCTCCTCGCCCCGGCCCAGCCGCAACTGCTGACCGAGTCCGATGCGGCGACCGACCCCGGCCAGCGCGTGCATGTTCACCACCGAGGCGCGCAGCTTCGCCAGCCGGCCTTCGGGCAGGTCGGGATGAGTGCGGTACAGCACGTCGGTGATGATCACGCCCAGCACCGAATCGCCGAGGAACTCCAGGCGCTCGTTGGTGGGCAGCCCGCCGTTCTCGTAGGCGAACGACCGGTGGGTCAGCGCGAGCACCACCAACTCACCCTCGAGCTCAACGCCGAGTGCGGCGCTGATGACCTCGGGGTCAGGGGTGTTGTTCGGACTGCCCGAACCGGCCGCCACGGCGGGGTCAGACCCCGACGACCTGGCGGCCCCGGTACTGCCCGCAGGTGGCGCAGACCTGGTGCGGAGGCGTCATCGCGCCACACGCCCGGTTCGGGCAGGTGACCAGGGTGGGGGCGCTGGTCTTCCACTGCGAACGACGCGAACGGGTGTTACTGCGCGACATCTTCCTCTTCGGGACAGCCACGATCGATCTCCTTCTCGTTACTCGCCGGACCCGGCACGCGGCCGGTCCGAGCTCTCGGGTGAATCGTCTTGATTTGCACGTCAAATCTGTCCCGCAGAGCGGCCCAGCGAGGGTCCAGTATCTCATGCGAATGACCCGGCTCGAGATCATCGAAGCGCTCGCCGCACTGGGCGCACAGCCCCGGACAATCCGGACGGCACAGCGGCGCCCACGGCAGCGCCAGCACCACCTCGTCCCTGACCAGCGGTTCGAGGTCGACCAGGTCGTCGACCAGCCGGGCGATCTCGTCGTCGTCGGTGGTCGCCGCGGTGGTGGAATCGGGGTAGGCGTACAGCTCGCGGATCCGGGCGATCACCGGTTCGGTGAGGTCGATCAGGCACCGCGAGCACTGCCCGACCGCGGTGGCCGCGGCGGTCCCGGAGACCAGCACGCCCTCGGCGACCGCCTCCAGCCGCAGGTCGAGGTCGACGTCCGCGCCCGGCGGCACCGCGACCACGTCGAGGCCGATCGGTTCGTTGACCGGCGCCGCCAGCCGCAGCGCCCGCAGCGTGCCCGGCCGTCGCCCCAGCGCCCGGGTGTCGATCACCCAGGGCGAGTTGGCGTGCGGGCGGGGATGGGCAGACATCATCACGTTTCTTTGTTCGTTCGGTTTCCAGGGTGGTCGCTGGCTGCGGTGCTTTTCCCCATGACGGGGCATACCGGACCGCAGGGCAACTTTTCCAGAGTAGTCGACCCGGGCGGCGGATCCAATTCCGTGCTCCGGGCCGGCCGCTGCGCGCCGACTGTCGATTCCGGAAGTCAGTCCCGGAAGTCGGCGACCCCACCGGTCCGCAGCGCGGTCCGGCCGCGGCCGACGGTGCGCAGCGTCGTGGTCAGCGTCTCCTCGATCGAGGCCAGGGTGGAGTCGACGTAGGAGTCGCACTCCTGCCGCATCCGGTCGGCGTCGGCGTGCGCGCTGTCCAGGATGCGCGCGGACTCGGTGTAGGCGGCCTGCACGACCTCGGTCTGCGAGACCAGCCGGGCCTGTTCGGCGCGGCCGTCGGCGACCGATCCCTCGTAGCTGGCGCGGCCGGCGGCGACCGCCCGTTCGGCCTCGGCATGCGCCCTGGCCAGCGTCGCGTCGTGCTGGTCCTGTGCGGCTTGCACGATCCGGGCGGCCTCGTCCTGCGCCCTGGCGACCAGGGAATTGGCGTGTGCGGTGGCCTCGCTGACGAGTCGGTCCGCCTCGGCGCGGGCGCCGGTGACGGTGGCGCCGGCATCGGCCTGCGCGGTACTGACCAGCCGATGGGCCTCCGCCTGGGCGTCGCCGACGGTCTTGGCGGCGGTGGCTGTTGGCCTCGCCGATCATCTGATCGCGGTGGTCGAGCACGTCCTGCGCGTCGTCCACCTCGCCCGGCAGGGCGTCCCGGACGTCGTCGAGCAGCTCGAGCACGTCGCCGCGCGGGACGATGCAGGACGCCGTCATGGGGACGCCCCGGGCTTCCTCGACGATGGTGACGAGCTCGTCCAGGGCCTCGAAAACCCGGTACATGGTGGAACCTCCTACGGGTGAACGGCGAGATGACGCCCGGGCAAGCCTTGCGAAGCGCACCAGGGGGCGGCCCGACCCCAGTCTGACAAGCGCCGGACCGGCATCGGCGCCAACACGCCCGGCGCCGGCCCGTGCGCAGGATCACCCGGCCATGGTCTCCGCGCCGGCACCCGGTCTCGGCGGTCAGCGTGCCGGTGGAGTTGATCTTGCCGGCCAGCGCGTCGGCGACCGCGTCCGGCAGCAGGTGCGTGACGTCGCCGCCGTAGCTCGCGACCTGCTTGACCAGCGACGACGACACGAACGAGTAGGCCGGGCTGGTCGGCAGGAACAGCGTCTGCACGCCGGTCAGGCCCTGGTTCATCTGGGCCATCTGCAGCTCGTAGTCGAAGATCGGACACCGCCCGGACGCCCTTGACGATCGCGGCGATGCCGTTGGCGGCGCAGTAGTCGACCAGCAGGCCGTGGAACGAGTCGACGGTGACGTTGGGCCACTGCGACGTCGTCCCCCGCAGCAGTTCCAGCCGTTCGTCGATGGAGAACATGCCCTTCTTGTCCGGGTTGACCAGCACCGCGACCGTCAACCGGTCGAAGAGCCCGGCGGCCCGGCCGATCACGTCGAGGTGGCCGAGGGTGGGCGGGTCGAAGGAGCCGGGGCAGACGGCGTGGGTCATGGGGCGCGACCGTAGCAGAGCAGCGTGTCGCCGTACTTCTTGGCGCGGACGCCCTCCAGCGGCGCCGGCCAGTCCGGCGGGCCGGACTTGCGGCCGCGTTCGACCACCAGGTCGGCGTGCGGCGCCAGCAGCCCGGCCGTCAGCAGGCCGGTGAGCACGCCGGCCAGCGCCTCGGTGGTCAGGTCGTACGGCGGGTCGGCGACGACCACGTCGAACGGGCCGGCCCCCGCGCTGCGGGCCGCGAACGCGGCCACATCGCCGGGGATCACGGTCAGCGCAGCGGCATCGGGCGGCGCGGCGGCACTCAACGCGGCGATGTTCGCCCGCAACGCGGTCAGCGCGGCCCGGTCCTGCTCCACGAACACCGCCGATGACGCGCCCCGGGACACCAGCTCGAGGCCCAGCGCGCCGGACCCGGCGTACAGGTCGAGCACCCGGGCGCCGTCGAGACCACCCGTCGCGTACAGCGAGCTGGCGAGCGCGGCCCTGACCTTCTCCGCGGTCGGGCTGGTCGTCTCCCCTGCCGGGGTGACCAACCGCCGGCCGCCCCAGATCCCCCCGACGATCCGGGTCATCGACGCTCTACACATGCTGCGTCCGCAGACCTGGTGCTGCAGTGCCCGAGTCGCCGACGAAGCATGTGTCGAGCGCGGGCGGTCCGTCGGGCGTTGCTCAGGCATCGGCGGTGAGCACCAGCACCAGGTCGCCGCCCTCGACCTGCTGCACGGTGTTGATCGCGGTCCGCTGCACCCGGCCGGCCCGTTGCGCGGTGATCGAGGCCTCCATCTTCATCGCCTCGATGGTCGCCACGGTGGCGCCGGCCAGCACCTCGTCGCCCTCGGCGACCGCCAGCGTGACCACCCCGGCGAACGGCGACGCCACGTGCATGGGGTTGCCGGGGTCGGCCCGTTCGGCGACCGGCACGTCGACGTCGACGGTCCGGTCCCGGATCTGCAGCGGCCGCAGCTGCCCGTTCAGCGTGGTGACCACGGTGCGCAGGCCGCGCTCGTCGGCTCGCCGGTCGCCTCCAGCCCGACGTAGAGCTGCACGCCGGACTGCAGATCGATGACGTGCTCGACGCCGCGGCGCAGCCCGTAGAGATAGTCGACGGTGGGCAGCACGGACAGGTCGCCGAACTGCTGCCGGGAGGTGCGGAACTCCTTGTCCGGTCCGGGGAACAGCAGCCGGTTCAGCGTTGGCCGGGGCGACGCCGCGAGGTCGTCGGCGTCCTGCTGGCTCAGCTCGCCGGCCACCGGGGTGAACGTCCGGCCGGCCAATGCCTTGCTGCGGAACGGTTCCGGCCAGCCGCCGGGCGGGTCGCCGAGCTCGCCGGAGAGGAACCCGATCACCGAGTCCGGGATGTCGAACCGTCCCGGGTCGGCCTCGAACTCGGCCGGGTCGACCCGCGACCCGACCAGGTGCAGCGCCAGGTCGCCGACCACCTTCGACGACGGGGTGACCTTGACCAGGTTGCCCAGCATGGCGTTGGCCGCCGCGTAGGTCAGCTCGACCTCCTCGAACTGGCCGCCGAGGCCGAGCGCGATGGCCTGCTGCCGCAGGTTGGACAGCTGCCCGCCGGGGATCTCGTGCCGGTACACCCGGCCGGTCGGCGCGCGCAGGCCGGACTCGAACGGCGCGTACAGGGCCCGAACCGCCTCCCAGTACGGCTCCAGGTCCTCGACCGCTTCCAGATGCAAACCCGTTGGCCGGTCGGTGAAGTCGGTCGCCGCGACCAGCGCGGACAGCGGCGGCTGCGAGGTGGTGCCGGCCATCGGCGCGCTCGCCGCGTCCACCGCGTCCACCCCGGCGGCGGAGGCCACCAGGTAGGTGGCCAGCTGCCCGCCGGCGGTGTCGTGGGTGTGCAGGTGCAGCGGCAGGTCGAAGCGCTGCCGCAGCGCGGTGACCAGCGTCTTCGCGGCCGGTGCGCGGAGCAGACCGGCCATGTCCTTGATGGCCAGCACGTGGGCGCCGGCCTGCCACGATCTGCTCGGCCAGCCGCAGGTAGTAGTCCAGCGTGTAGAGCTTCTCGCCCGGGTCGGACAGGTCGCCGGTGTAGCAGAGCGCGACCTCGGCGATGGCGGTGCCGGTGCCGCGGACCGCGTCGATCGCCGGCCGCATCTGGTCGATGTCGTTGAGCGCGTCGAAGATCCGGAAGATGTCGATCCCGGTGCGTGCCGCCTCGGTGACGAACGCGTCGGTGACGGCCTGCGGGTACGGCGTGTAGCCGACGGTGTTCCGGCCGCGGAGCAGCATCTGCAGCGCGATGTTCGGCACGGCCTCGCGCAGCGCGGCCAGCCGCTCCCAGGGGTCCTCGGCCAGGAACCGCAAGGCGACGTCGTAGGTGGCGCCGCCCCACGCCTCGATGGACAGCAGTTCCGGGGTCAGCCGGGCGACGGCCGGCCCGACCATCGCCAGGTCCCTGGTCCGCACCCTGGTGGCCAGCAGCGACTGGTGCGCGTCCCGGAAGGTGGTGTCGGTGACCTTCAGGTCGGTGCTGGCCCGCAGCCAGCCGGCGAAGCCGTCCGGGCCGAGTTCCTGCAGCAGCTGCCGGGATCCCCTGGGTGCCGGTCCTGTCTCGGATCGACGGCCGGCAGCTTGGTGTGCGGATCGATCAGGTTGGCCGGACGCGGGCCGTAGGGCCGGTTGACGGTGACGTCGGCCAGGTAGGACAGCAGCCGGGTGCCGCGGTCGGCGGAGTGCCGCGCGGTCAGCAGCTGCGGGTGGGTCTCGATGAAGCTGGTGGTGACGCCGCCGGCCGCGAAGTCCGGGTCCTCCAGCACGGCCTGCAGGAACGGGATGTTGGTCGCCACCCCGCGGATCCGGAACTCGGCGAGCGCCCGCCGGGCCCTGGCGACGGCCTGCGACCAGTTCCGGCCCGCGGCAGGTCAGCTTGACCAGCAGCGAGTCGAAGTGGGCGCTGACGTCGGCGCCGGAATGCACGGTGCCGCCGTCCACCCGGGTGCCGGCGCCGCCGGGCGAGCGGTAGGTGATGATCCGGCCGGTGTCCGGCCGGAAGCCGTTCGCCGGGTCCTCGGTGGTGATCCGGCACTGCAGCGCGGCGCCCCGGATCACGGATCTCGTCCTGCCGCAGGTCCAGGTCGTCCAGGGTGTCGCCGGCGGCGATCCGGATCTGCGCGGCGACCAGATCGACGTCGGTGATCTCCTCGGTGACGGTGTGCTCGACCTGGATCCGCGGGTTCATCTCGATGAACACGTAGTCGACCCGCTCGTCGAGGAGGAACTCGACGGTGCCGGCGTTGACGTAGCCGATGTGCCGGGCGAACGCGACCGCGTCATCGCAGATCCGGTCGCGCAGCGCCGGGTCGAGACCGACCGCGGGCGCGACCTCGATGACCTTCTGATGCCGGCGCTGCACGGAGCAGTCGCGTTCGAACAGGTGGATCGTGCCGTCCGGGTTGCCGTCGGCGGCTCGGTGGTCGGCCAGGATCTGCACCTCGATGTGCCGGGGCTCGATGACGGCCCGTTCCAGGAACATGGTCGAGTCGCCGAAGGCCGATTCGGCCTCCCGCATGGCCGTCGCCAGCGCCTCGGGCAGCTCGTCCGGAGTATCGACCCGGCGCATCCCGCGGCCGCCGCCACCGGCGACGGCCTTGACGAACACCGGGTAGCCGATCGCCGCGGCCGCCGCGGTGATCACGGCCGGATCGTCCGACGGCTCGGAGGACTCCAGCACCGGCACGCCGGCCGCGCGGGCGGCGGCGACGGCGGTCGCCTTGTTGCCGGCCATCTCCAGCACCGCGGCGGACGGCCCGATGAAGGTGATGCCGGCGTCCGCGCAGGCCTGCGCCAGGCCGGGGTTCTCCGAGAGGAATCCGTACCCGGGGTAGACCGCGTCGGCCCCGGAGGCCAACGCGGCCCGGACGATCTCGTCGACGTCCAGGTAGGCCCGGACCGGGTGGCCGCGTTCACCGATCTGGTAGGCCTCGTCGGCCTTCTGCCGGTGGACGGAGTTGCGGTCCTCCCAGGGGAACACCGCGACCGAGGCGACCCCGAGTTCGTAGGCCGCCCGGAACGCCCGGATCGCGATCTCACCGCGGTTGGCCACCAGGATCTTGGAGAACATCGCACCCCTTTGCCGATTCGCCCGTTTGCGGTTGCGCCGTACCGATCCTCGACTGCGAGCCGGGACCTGCCCGCTTGCGCAACTTAGCGTGCCGGCGCGATCGGCAGAACGTGACCCTGGCGCGGGGGGTGCGGAGGCGCTGCGGGGGTCTGCTCGCCGCGACTCAACGGGAGGCGCCGCGGCTCAACGTGACGGCTCACCGCTCGACGAAAGGGTCGACCTGAGTACGGAACGACCCGCGGCCCGTTCCGCGGCCAGCCCGTCGGACAGGAAGCGCTTCATGATCATGCCCGGCAGCATCGGGACCAAGGTCAACGCGACGATCATCAGCACGTAGGTCAGGACGTTGGTGACAAGGACGGAGTTCATATCGGCAGGCTCTCCTGGGTGGCGCGTCGGGTGTCTGGCGTCAACTGAATTGATTCAGCTGTCCCGGTGACGCCGGACGGGGACTGTGGTTGCCGGGTTGAACAAAGCTCACCCGGATGGCGCAAGAGCCAGTGGGCCCCCACTTTTGGGGGTGCATCGCTCACTCGAATCGGGGAGCAATTCAGCCGCGAAAGGCGTGACGCTGAGCACGGCGAACAAGCCGTCATTCGAACTCCCGAGCGAGTCAAACCTGGGGGAAGTTATGCCCGAAACACCAGAAGACGCAACGAACCTCGTGCCGGTGGAGGCACCGAGGAAGGCTCGCCGGACCGTGTTCGCCCGCGTTCGGCTGGCCGTGGGCGCGGTGGTGATCACGCTCGGTCTTGTACTGACCGGCTTCGCCGTGGCATCAGCCGGATCGTCGTCGATGTCCACGATGCCCGGCATGACCGGCATGACCGGCGCGAGCTATTGGAATGACGTCGGCGGCGCGCCGTTCGCGAACAACGGCGTCACCCGGCCGTACTTCATCGCGGCCGACCCGGTGGCATGGGACTACGCCCCGCTGCGCATGAACGCCATCACCGGGCAACCGTTCGACGACGTCGCCAACACGTATGTGCAGTCCGGTCCCGGCCGGGTCGGCTCCAAGTACGACAAATGCCTCTACCGGGCGTACTCCGACGCGAGCTTCAAACATCTGCTGCCGCGGGCGGCGGCGGACAGCTACCTGGGCCTGCTCGGCCCGGTCATTCGGGCGGAAGTCGGTGACACCATTCGGGTTTCGTTCCGCAACAACTGCTCGTTCCCGGCGAGCATGCACCCGCACGGGGTCTTTTACACCAAGAGCAGCGAGGGCGCCCCGTACAACGACGGCACCAGCGGCGCCGACAAGGCCGATGACGCCGTGCCGCCCAACGGTGGGAGCCACACCTACATCTGGCAGGTGCCCGAACGCGCCGGCCCCGGCCCGAGCGACGGCTCGAGCGTCATGTGGATGTACCACTCGCACACCGACGAGGTCGGCGACACCTACGCCGGCTTGATGGGGCCGATGGTTGTCACGAAGCGGGGGATGGCCCGGCCGGACGGCAGCCCGAAGGACGTCGATCGGGAGATTTTCGAGATGTACTCGGTGATGAACGAGAACAAGGACCCGCTGCTGGAGCAGAGCGAGCATGACTTCGAAACTCCTTACCAGGCGCCGGATCCGGCCGACGAGGGGTTCGAGGAGTCGAACCTGATGCATTCCATCAACGGCTATGTCTTCGGTAACCAGCCGATGGTGAACATCAAGCGGGGCCAGCATGTTCGCTGGTACGTGATGAGCATGGGCACCGAGGTCGATCTGCACACCCCGCATTGGCACGGCAACGACGTGACGGTTGGCGGCATGCGGATGGACGTCGTCGACCTGCTGCCGGCGAGCATGATCGTCGCCGACATGGTTCCGGACAACCCGGGCACGTACCTGTTCCACTGCCACGTCAACGACCACATCGCGGCGGGCATGCTGACCCGGTACAACGTGACGACGTAATCGCGGTCCCGATCCCGGTGGGCCGCCCCGCGCGGACAGATCGGTGGGGCCCCGGGGGGGCAACCGGCGGGCGTCAGGTCGATAGCGACCTGACGCCCGCCGCTGTGTTGCTCAGCGGCTCATGCTGAACCTGTGTCGATCCGGGTCGAGCGCACCGATGGGCGCCTCGACGCCGGCACCGATGGCCAGGTCGGTCCGGCCGATCAGCAATCCTGGGACGCCATCGGATTCCACCAGGGAACCGAAGGGCAGCGTCTTGGTGACGGTCGCCCGGATAACGTCACCGACGGCGTGCTGGGCGACAAAGGCCGTCCACGCCGCGTCCGGTCGCAGGGTGTGCGGGTGTTCGCGAGTCATGGTTGATCACCTCCGTTCTGTCGACGACATCGCGGTGCGTTGCCAGACGTGGGCGGAGGAGGGCCGCGTGCGCGGCCCCGGATCAACGGTCTATCGGATAGCCAATCCGTGCATGGCCAGGGGCCGATCCGATAATCACGACGTCAGGATAGGGCCCGGCGGTCGTTCGCCGACAGTGCTGCCCGGGTCCACCGAGCTCTGCCCGGGCCTACCGAGCCGTGACATCCGGGGCTCAGCCCTTGTCCAGGTACTCCTGGCTCTCCGACGCGATGACGAGCGAGACCATCTCGGCCAGCCCGGGCCACGCGGCCATCTCCGGGTCGTCGCCGACCAGGCCGATCGCATCCTCCCGGGCCTGCTCGATCACGTGCTTGTCGCGGAGCAGGGAGAGCTGCTTGAGCGCGGTGGACCGGCCGGCCTGCGTGGTGCCGAGCACGTTGCCCTCCCGGCGCAGCTCGAGGTCGGCCTCGGCCAGCTCGAAGCCGTCGGTGGTGGCCGCGACCGCGTCCAGCCGGACCCGGCCGACCGAGCCCGCCGGCGCCTCGCTGACCAGCAGGCAGATGCCCGGCGCGCTGCCCCGGCCGACCCGGCCGCGCAGCTGGTGCAGCTGGGACATGCCGAACCGCTCGGCGTCCATGATCACCATCATGGTGGCGTTGGGCACGTCGACGCCGACCTCGATGACGGTGGTCGCGACCAGCACGTCCAGCTCGCCGGCGGCGAACGCCGTCATCACGTCGTCCTTCTCCCCCGGCGGCAGCCGGCCGTGCAGGATGCCCGAGCCGCAGGCTCGCCAGCGGGCCGTCGCGCAGCATCGCGGCCACCTGGTTCACCGCCAGCGGCGGCCGGCGGGCGGACTCGTCGGCCGTCGTCGTCAGAGTCGGGGTCGAACGTGCTGCCGTCCTCGAACATCTCGGCTTCGTCGTCGTCGCCGATCTTCGGGCACACCACGTAGGCCTGATGGCCCTTGGCGACCTCCTCGCCGATCCGCTGCCACGCCCGCTCCACCCAGCCCGGCCTTTCGGCGGCCGGCACCACCGTGGTGCCGATCGGCGACCGCCCGCGCGGCAGCTCGGACAGCGTCGAGGTGTCCAGGTCGCCGAACACCGTCATCGCCACCGTCCGCGGGATCGGTGTCGCCGTCATCACCAGCACGTGCGGCGGGTTGCCGTCGGGATGCTTGGTCCGCAGCGCATGCCGCTGCTCGACGCCGAACCGGTGCTGCTCGTCCACCACGATCAGCCCGAGGTTGGCGAAGAACACCCCCTCGGACAGCAGCGCGTGGGTGCCGACGACGATCCCGGCCTGCCCGGAGGCGATCGTCAGCAGCGCCAGCTTGCGGGCCTTGGCCGGCAGCGACCCGGTCAGCAGGGTGATCGCGGTCGCCTCCGGCGGCGCGCCCAGCTCGCCGCCCCGGCCGAGCGGACCGAGCACGTCCCGCAGCGACCTGGCGTGCTGGGCGGCGAGCACCTCGGTGGGCGCCAGCATCACCGCCTGCCGGCCGGAATCGATCACCTGCAGCATCGCGCGCAGCGCCACCACCGTCTTGCCCGGAGCCGACCTCGCCCTGCAGCAGCCGGTTCATCGGGTGGATCGTGGCCAGGTCGGTGGCGATCGTCTCGCCGACCGACTTCTGGCCATCGGTCAGCTCGAACGGCAGGTTCTGGTCGAACACGTCCAGCAGCCCGCCCGGGATCCGCGGGCACGGCTCGGCCGGGAAGTTCCGGGCGTCGGCCCGGCGCCTGGCCAGCACCAGCTGCACGGCCATCGCCTCGTCGTAGCGCAGCCGCTGCTGCGCCGCGTCCAGGTGCGTCTGGTTGCGCGGCCGGTGGATGTCCCGCAGCGCGGTGTCCAGGTCCACCAGCCCGTGCCGGGCCAGCAGCACGTCGGGCACCGGATCCGGAATCTGGTCCAGCAGGTTCAGCGCGGCGTGCACGCAATGCTGGACCACCGTCTGGGTGACCCCCTCGACGAGCGGATAGACCGGGATGACCCCGCCCGGGAACGACTCGATGACGTCGATCGCGTCCTTGCTGTCGGTGGTGCTGCCGTGCCCGTCGTCGACGATCGCCACCGACGGCGAGCTCATCTGCATCGTCTTGTTGAACATGGTCACCTTGCCGGAGAACATCGCGTCGGTGCCCGGCCGCAGCATCTTCGACCAGTGGTACTGGTTGAAGAACGTGCAGGTCAGCTTCCTGTTGCTGTCGCCGATGACGACGTTCGTGATGTGCCGGACGCCCGGCCGCTTGCCTCGTCGGGCCGCTCCCTGGTAGCCCAGGTCCCGTTCCTGGACCGTGATCACCTTGGCCCACACCGTCGCCCGCTCCCCCACCACCAGCGACGCCAGATCGGTCAGCTTGCCCCGCTGGTCGTACTTGCGCGGGTAGTAGCGCAGCAGATCGCCGACGGTGGTCAGGTTGAGCTTGTCCACCAGCTTCGCGGCGGAACGCAGGCCGAGGGCCGTCTTGAGCGGGCTGCTCAGGGTGATCTTCTCCACTCGCGTCCCTCCGGCGGGCAAGCTCGGTGTCGGGTACATCTTCGCCGGCCGGCACCGACAGCCGGCGCCGACCCGTCCGTGGCGGCCGGTCAGTCCGCGCTCGGTGATCAGCAGATCGAACGGTGTGCCGTAGGCGTAGACCTGCCCGATGACGTCACCGGCCCGGTCGGTGTGCACGTGAAACCTCGGCCACTGGCTGCCGGGCCACACGGTGACCTCGGCTGCCAGGCCGGCCAGATCGACCGTCAGCGAGCGGATCTCGGCCGGGGCCAGGCCCATCGTGAAGGTGATCTCGGCCGGGAACGGCCGGCCGAGGTTCTCCCCGGGCAGGGCACCGCAACTGGCCGGCTCGCCGGGCGGCTCCGGATCCCTGGTCTGCTGCTCCAGCGCGACCAGCACCAGCCCGACCAGCCCGCGGGCGCGGTATTCGATCCGATCGACCGGATCGTCGGGCAGCCCGATCTGCCACCCGTTCATGGCCACCCCGGCCGCCGTGCCGGCGACGTCGTGCAGCCCGGCGCCGTTCACCACCAGTTCGGCGGCGGCGACACCGGCCAGCCTGGCCGACTCGGCGGCCGTCGGCTCGCGTGCCGCCGCGGCCGAGCCGGTACGGACTGGCCGCGATCTCGCCGTGCAGCGCGGCCGCCCCGGCATTCAGACCCGCGACCAGCGCCAACGCGCCGACGTCACCGCCGGCGACGCCGCCGAACCTCGGGTCACCGGCGTCGTCGACGTCGCGCGAACGCCAGCCGGGTCGAGGCGATGCCGGCGGCCAGCGCATCGAGGTAGCGCAGCACCATCAGCGCGGGGAGCTCCGTCAACGGCGCCGCGGCGCAGCGCGGACGGCAGTTGGTCGTTGCGCACGGCCGCCTCGCACCCGGGACGCACCCTGGGCCAGGGCGAACCGCTCCTGCTCCGTCGGCACGATGCCCCAGTGCGGCATCACCGGCTCGTCGGGCTGCGAACCCGGTCGAACCACCTGCGCACCAGATCGGCGTCGAAGGACGTCATGCGCACCATGGTGCACCCGCCCGCGCTCGACGTTCGCCGCGACGGTGCGCGGATTTGGTCCCGCGCCGACGGGTCAGTACCCTGGGGAGGTTGCCCGGCGCAGTGTCGGGTTGAAAACGTCTGCTCTGATCGGCCCACCGGCCGATCGCAAATTCTTGACAGGTGGTGTTCGGCGTGGCTGCCGTGTGTGACGTGTGTGGCAAGGGTCCAGGTTTCGGCATGAGCGTCTCGCACTCGCATCGCCGGACGCATCGGCGGTGGAACCCGAACATCCAGCCGGTCCGCGCGCAGGTCGCGCCCGGCACCGTGCGCAAGGTCAATGTGTGCACCTCGTGCCTGAAGGCCGGCAAGGTCGTCCGGGGCTGACCGACCCGGGGCCGTCGCGCCCAGCTGAAACTTCAGAAGTCGAAGAAGGCGGGTCCCGACCGGGACCCGCCTTTTCGTCGTCCTCGCGAGTCCGATCAGTCGAACCGCGTCATCCAGCCGTGGGTGTCGGGCCTGCGGCCGTACTGCAGATCGGTCAGCGCCTCCCGGAGCTGCATGGTGATCGGCCCGGGCTGGCCGCCGGCGATCTCGAAGCCGCCCTCGGCGTGCTTCACCGAACCGACCGGGGTGATCACCGCGGCCGTCCCGCAGGCGAAGACCTCGGTGAGCTCACCCGGTTTCGGTCTTCTTGGCCCATTCCTCGGTGGAGATCCGGCGCTCGGTGGCGGTGTAGCCGAGATCCCGGCACATGGTCAGCAACGAGTCCCGGGTGACGCCCGGCAGCAGCGACCCGGACAGTTCCGGCGTCACCACCTCGGCGGTCGGCCCCGGAGCCGAAGACGAAGAACAGGTTCATCCCGCCCATCTCCTCGACCCAGCGGCGCTCGACGGCGTCCAGCCAGACCACCTGGTCGCAGCCCTTCTCCGCCGCCTGCGCCTGCGCGGCCAGCGACGCCGCGTAGTTGCCGCCGAACTTCGCGGCGCCGGTGCCGCCGGGGGCGGCCCGCACGTACTCGGTCGACCACCAGACGCTGACCGGCTTGACCCCGCCGGGGAAGTACGCGCCGGCCGGCGAGGCGATCACGCAGAACGTGTAGCTCGCCGATGGACGCACCCCGAGCCCGACCTCGGTGGCGATGATGAACGGCCGGATGTACAGCGACGTCTCGCCGCCACTGGGCACCCAGGCGCCGTCGACCGCCAGCAGTTCCCGGATCGACGCCAGGAACAGCTCCTCCGGGAGCCGGGGAATGCCGAGCCGGTCGGCCGACCGGTTCAACCGGGCGGCGTTCTGCTCCGGCCGGAACGAGGCCAGCGAGCCGTCCGGCTGCGCGAACACCTTCAGCCCCTCGAAGATCTCCTGGCCGTAGTGCAGCACCATGGTGGCCGGATCGAGGGTGAACGGGCCGTACGGCACGACCCGCGGGTCGTGCCAGCCGGGACCGGTCTCGTAGTCGATGAGCACCATGTGGTCGGTGAAGTAGCGCCCGAACCCGGGCGCGGCGTGGATCTCGTCCCGGCGGCTGACGCTGATCGGAGCGGGATGCATTTCCCGTCGGAACGAGGGGGGCGACGGGGTGGACGCGGTCGTCATGAGAACAAGATATCGCAAATAGTAGGACGTCCGAGTATCGGGTCGGTTTGACCGGTTTGGCGTGCGTCCGGCCACCCCGTGCCGGGCGGGTTCAGGAGCGCAACCGGCCGGCCGTCCGGGCGGAACCCGCAGCTCAGCGCACGTGCGCCGGCACGAACGGCGGCTTGACCACCCGCACCCGCAGCCGCCGTCCCCGGACGTCGACGGCGATCTCGTCGTTCTCGGCGACCTCGGCAATGGTGTCGATCAGCGCGAGGCCGATGCCCTGGCCGAGGGTGGGCGAGAAGGTCCCCGATGTGGTCTCGCCGATCCGCGCGCCGTCGGCGTCGAGCACGCCGAGATGGCTGCGCAGCACGCCGCGATCGAGCGCCAGCAATCCCCAGGACGCCCGGATCGGGCCCCTCCTCCCGCTCGGTGAGCAGCGCGTCCGGCCGAAGAACGACGGTTTGCGCCAGCCGACCGCCCAGCCGACCCTGGCCTGCACCGGGGTGATCTCCGGGCTCAGGTCCTGGCCGTGCAGGGCGTAGCCCATCTCGGTGCGCAGCGTGTCGCGGGCGCCGAGCCCGGCCGGCCGGCCACCGCGCAGCCCGGCCTCGTGCACCAGCGCCTCCCACACCGCGGGCGCGTCCGGCCAGCCGGGCACCAGCTCGTAGCCGTGCTCGCCGGTGTACCCGGTCCGGCACACCCGCACCGGTCGGCCCTCGAATTCGGCGTCCACCCAGGACATGTAGCCGCAGGTCCGACGGCAACCCGAGCGCGTCCATCACCTCGTCGGCGGCCGGCCCCTGCACGGCCAGCACGGCGAAATCGGTATGCCGGTTGATCACCTCGATGCCGTCCGGTGCCGCCGCGGCCAGCGCGGCGACCACGGCCGCGGTGTTGGCCGCGTTCGGGATCAGGAAGACCTCGTCGTCGGACACCAGGTAGGCGATCAGGTCGTCGATGACGCCGCCGGATTCGTTGCAGCACATCGTGTACTGCGCCTGACCCGGGGCGATCTTGGCCAGGTCGGCGGTCAGGCAGTCGTTCACGAAGGCGGCCGCGCCGGGGCCGGTGACCGAGGCCTTGCCCAGGTGCGACACGTCGAAGATGCCGACCGCGGTGCGCACCGCGGTGTGCTCGGCGACCACCCCGGCGCCGGCGTAGGAGATCGGCATGTCCCAGCCGCCGAAGGCGCCCATCGTCGCGCCCAGCGCCACGTGCTCGGCGTGCAGCGGGGAGTGCAGCAAGGGTTCGTCGGGTTCCGGCGCAGACATGGCCCCGACGGTAGCCTGCGCGGCTCGCGTCCGGCGCGC
Source organism: uncultured Actinomycetota bacterium (assembly GCA_963695045.1). Lineage (GTDB taxonomy): Bacteria > Actinomycetota > Actinomycetes > Mycobacteriales > Nakamurellaceae > Nakamurella. The sequence goes on along the minus strand of CAVOFW010000003.1, from coordinate 60,038 downwards.
CGACTACGGTCGACGATCCGCTGTTCGGTACCCGGCCGGCTGGGTAAAGACTGTTCCGGCAACACTGACGTGACCACCGCCAGGAACCGCCCACCACCACGAACTGCGACGCGCGAAGGAACTCGAAGCCACCGATGACTAGTTTGACGCTCTCCACCGCCTCCCCCGCCACCACCAAGGCCGACGCCGTGGTGGTCGCCGCGCTGCAAGGGGCCGACGGTCCGGTTGCCGACAACGCCGCGTTCGCGGCCGCCGTCGAGGCCGCCGCGCTGGCCGGCGCCACCGGCAAACCCGGCACGGTCACCGTCATTCCGGGGGCGGGCCTGGGCGTCAGCGCGGATCGGGTCGTCGTCGTCGGGATCGGCAAGCCGCCCGAGGGTCCATCCACCGAGACGTCCGACGGCGCGTTGTACGAGCGGGTCCGGCAGGCCGCCGGCGCCGCGTCCCGCGCCCTCGCCGGGCACGGCAAGGTGGTGTCCACCCTGGCGGCCATCGACCTGACCGCCGCGGCCGAGGGACACCTGTTGGGCGCGTACGTCTTCGACACCTACAAGAAGCCGGGCAAGCCGCCCGTCGAGGCGATCGTGCTCACCGTCGAATCCGCGGCGAAGGCGACCAAGGACACCCTGGCGCGCGCGGTCATCACCGCCGAGGCGGTCGCCTTCGCCCGCAGACCTGATCAACACCGCGCCGAACGACCTGTATCCGGCCGAGTTCGCCGCCCGCGCCTCCGCCGCCGGCGCCGACGCCGGGGTGACCGTCGAGGTGCTGGACGAGAAGGCGCTGGCCAAGGCCGGTTACGGCGGGATCCTGGGCGTCGGATCCGGTTCGACCCGGCCGCCGCGGCTGGTCCGGCTGAGCTACACCCCGGCCAAGCCGCGGGCCACCGTCGCGCTGGTCGGGAAGGGCATCACCTTCGACTCCGGCGGCCTGTCGATCAAGCCGGCCGCCAAGATGGACCAGATGACCAGCGACATGTCCGGCGCCGCAGCGGTTGTCGCGACGGTGATCGCCGCGGCCAGGCTGAAGCTGCCGGTCGCGGTGACCGGCACGGTGGCGCTGGCCGAGAACATGCCGTCCGGATCGGCGTACCGGCCGGGCGACGTGCTGCGGCACTACGGCGGGGTCGACGCGAAGGGCAAGAGCACCGGGACCGGCAAGACCGTGCACGTGCTGAACACCGACGCCGAGGGCCGGCTGGTGCTGGCCGACGCCATCGTCCGGGCCTGCGAGGACGACCCCGACTACCTGCTGGAGACCTCGACGTTGACCGGCGCGCAGATCGTCGCGCTGGGCAAGCGCACGATGGGCGTGATGGGCACCCCGGAGCTGCGCGACCGGGTCGCCGAACTCGCCCGGCAGGTCGGCGAGGGCGGCTGGGCGATGCCGCTGCCGGAGCACCTGCGGGAGGGCCTGGACTCCCCGCTGGCCGATCTGCAGAACATCGCCGGCGACCCGGGCGGCGGGATGCTGGTGGCCGGCCACTACCTGGCCGAGTTCGTCGCCGACGGTGTCAGCTGGTCCCACCTGGACATCGCCGGGCCGTCGTTCAACGACGGAAAGCCCTACGGCTACACCACTTCCGGCGGCACCGGGGTGCCGGTGCGGACCCTGCTGGCCGTCCTGCGGCAGCTCTGAGGTCGACCTACCCGCCGATCAACCCTGCCCCGCGCGGGTCGGTCCCCAGCCCGGGGCCGACTCGGGCGTCGAACGGAAAGGACCATCGGGCGATCGTTACCAGCCGGTCCGCGACCCACGAGGTGCCCAGCGCGGGCGGGCGGACACCTGGCCGGGAACCTCAGTCCCCCAACGCGTCCCGGTCCATGCGCTGTCGCAGGATGGTCTCCCGGCGGGAGTAGTCGCGCATCCGTTGCGGGTAGCCGACCAGGGTGGCGTCGTAGATCGGCAGCGAGTTGTCGTGCGCGAAGGCCTGCGCGGCCTTGGGCGAGGCGATCCGGCGGCGGGTGAACTCCCCGTCGTGCGCGACCAGCACCACGCTGGTCTCGGTGACGGCGGTCTTGGGCTCGACGAACACCTCGACGCCGCGACGGCGGTTGGCCCATTCGGACAGCTCGACCGAGACGGCCTTGCGATCGGACCTGGTCATCCTGGCCGGTTCGTCGGTCTTGGACCGCCGCATCCACGAGAACATGCCCATCGTCGTCGACTCCCGTCCATCGGCCACGGTGCGCGACGGCGCAACCGCGCCGTTCGCACACACTGCGGCAGTGCTCGGCCGCTGCTCTCCAGTGTCCCTGATCGGGCACCCGGTTCTCGTCATTCGACCCGCCGACCGGCCCTCGACGCACCCGTGGGGCGCCGATCCGGCAGGGATGCCAAGATGGACAGCGCGCCGCGGGCGGGTGCTGAGAGTCGGTTGTTCAGGCGGGCGACGATCAGGAATTCCGACCGTTCGGGACGAGTTGCAGCTATTGGTAATGAGATTCATGAACGGGACGCGTCCGGCGGATCGTCGGTGAATCTCGAAGAGCGCAGTCAACACAAGGGAGTACGCACCGATGACCGATACCAACGTCGACCTGGTGGTTCTTGGCGGGGGGTCCGGCGGTTACGCCGCGGCCCTTCGCGCCGCCGAACTTGGTTCATCGGTGGTGTTGATCGAGAAGGAGAAGGTGGGCGGCACCTGCCTGCACTGGGGCTGCGTACCGGCCAAGACCCTGCTGCACGCCGCCGAGGTCGCCGATGAGGCCAGGGAAGGGCTCTCCATCGGCGTCAAGACGACCTTCGACGGCGTCGACGTGCCGGCCCTGCTGAAGTACAAGGACGGCATCATCAACCGGCTCTACAAGGGTCTGACCGGGCTGGTGAAGTCCCGCGGCATCACCACCGTCGAGGGCGAGGGCAAGTTCGTCGGCCCCAACACGGTCGTGGTCGGCGGCGACCGGTACATCGGCAAGGACGTCATCCTGGCCACCGGGTCCTACTCCCGGTCGCTGCCCGGTCTGGACGATCGAGGGCCGGGTGATCACCTCCACCCAGGCGCTGAGCCTGGAGTGGATCCCGGAGAAGGCGATCGTGCTGGGCGGCGGCGTCATCGGCGTGGAGTTCGCGTCCACCTGGGCGTCCTTCGGCACCGAGGTCACCATCGTCGAGGCGCTGCCGACGCTGGTCCCGCTCGAGGACCCATGGGCGTCCAAGATCGTCGAGCGCGCGTTCCGCAAGCGGAAGATCGCGTTCAAGACCGGCGTCCGGTTCCAGGGCGTCAAGCAGGACGACTCCGGCGTCATCGTCACCCTCGAGGACGGCACCACGCTGAACGCCGACCTGCTGCTGGTCGCGGTCGGCCGCGGCCCGTACACCGCCGGCTGCGGGTACGAGGAGGCCGGCATCACCATGGATCGCGGCTTCGTCATCACCGACGAGCGGCTGCACACCAACCTGCCGCACGTCTACGCGGTCGGCGACATCGTGCCCGGGCTGCAGCTGGCGCACCGCGGCTTCCAGCAGGGCATCTTCGTCGCCGAGGAGATCGCCGGGCTGAACCCCGTGGTGATCCCCGACGAGAAGATCCCGAAGATCACCTACTGCGACCCGAACGTCGCGTCGGTCGGCCTCACCGAGGCCAAGGCCAAGGAGGTACACGGGGACGTCGAGTCCTACGTGTACGACCTCGGCGGCAACGGCAAGTCGCAGATCCTCAAGACGGCCGGCGGGATCAAGGTCGTCCGGGTCAAGGACGGCCCGATCGTCGGCATCCACATGGTGGGCGCGCGGATCGGTGAGCTGATCGGCGAGGCCCAGCTGATCGTCGGCTGGGAGGCCTACCCGGAGGACGTCGCGCCGATGGTGCACGGCCACCCGTCGCAGTACGAGGCCCTGGGCGAGGCGATGCTCGCGATGGCCGGCAAGCCGCTGCACGTGCACGACTGATGTCGCTGACGATCGGGCCGCGTCGTCGCGGCCTGATCGGACGGTGTCATCGACAGAACTGATCAACCGCACACGACCCGAACCCCCGGTCAGAGGTAGGAGAAGCAACGCATGTCCCACTCCGTCCAGATGCCGGCCCTTGGTGAGAGCGTCACCGAGGGCACCGTCACCCGTTGGCTCAAGAGCGAGGGCGAGAGCGTCGACGTCGACGAACCGTTGCTCGAGGTGTCGACGGACAAGGTCGACACCGAGATCCCGTCCCCCTACGGCGGTGTGCTGGAGAAGATCCTGGTCGGCGAGGACGAAACGGCCGCCGTCGGCGCCGATCTCGCGATCATCGGCGACGGCTCCGGTGCGTCGTCCGGCAACGGTGGCAGCTGCCGCGCCGGCCGCCGAGCCGGAACCGGAGCCCGAGGCAGCACCGGCCGCGCAGGCCGCGCCGGCCGAGGCGCCGTCCACCGAGGCGGAGGCACCGGCCGAGAAGCCCACCGCCGGGGCCGCACCGTCCGGCGGTTCCGGTACCTCGGTGACCCTGCCGGAGATGGGCGAGTCGGTCACCGAGGGCACCGTCACCCGCTGGCTCAAGGCGGTCGGCGACGACGTCGCGCTGGACGAACCGCTGGTCGAGGTGTCCACCGACAAGGTCGACACCGAGATCCCCTCCCCGGTCGCCGGCACCCTGCTGGAGATCACCGTCGGCGAGGACCAGACCATCGAGGTCGGCGCGCAGCTCGGCGTGATCGGCGACGCGAGCGCCGCGCCGGCCGCTGCCCGCGGAGCCCGAGCCCGCTGCGTCCGCGCCCGCCCCGGCACCCGAACCGGCCCCGGCACCGCGCCGCACCGCCGGCACCGGCTGCGGCAGCCGCCGGCCGCCGCGCGCACCGGCCGCCCCGAAGCCGGCCGCCCAGGCGATCCCGTCGGCGCCCGTCCCGGAGGGCACCTACGTCACCCCGGTGATCCGCAAGCTCGCCGCCGACAGCGGGGTCGACCTGTCCTCGGTGAAGGGCACCGGCGTCGGCGGCCGGATCCGGCGCGAGGACGTCGTTGCCGCCGCGGAGGCGGCCAAGGCCGCCGCCGCTGCTGCTGCCGCACCACCGGCCCCCGCTGCTGCGGCAGCGCCGGCTCCGGCCGCGGCGAAGGCCGCCGGTTCAAGCGTGCCGAAGCCCGACGAGGCGGCGACCGCGCTGATCGGCACCACCCAGAAGCTGCCGCGGATCCGGCAGTCGATCGCCAAGAACATGAAGTTCGGCCTGGACACCGCGGCGCAGCTGACCACCGTGATGGAGGTCGACGTCACCCGGGTGGCGGCGCTGCGGGCCAGGGCCAAGACCGGCTTCGCCGCCAGGGAGGGCGTGAACCTCTCGTTCCTGCCGTTCTTCGTCAAGGCCGCGCTGGAGGGCGCCAAGGCCTACCCGGTGATCAACTCGACGCTGTCCGAGGACATCAAGGAGATCACCTACCACGGCAGCGTCAACCTCGGCATCGCCGTCGACACCCCCCGCGGGCTGATCGTGCCGGTGATCAAGGGCGCCGACGACCTGAACCTGGCCGGCATCGCCCGCAAGATCGCCGACCTGGCCAAGCGCACCAGGGACAACAAGATCGGTCCGGACGAGCTGTCCGGCGGCACCTTCACGGTGACCAACACCGGCTCGGTCGGCGCCTTGTTCGACACCCCGATCTTCGTGCCGCCGCAGTCGGCGATCCTCGGCACCGGCGCGATCGTCAAGCGGCCGATGGTGATCAAGGACGGCGACGGCAACGAGGTGATCGCCATCCGGTCGATGTGCTACCTGGCGCTGTCCTACGATCACCGCAACATCGACGGGGCCGACGCATCCCGGTTCCTCGGCGCCGTGAAGCGTCGGATCGAGGCGGGCGAGTTCGAGGGCGACCTCGGCCTGTAGGGAATTTCGGTGCGCGGGTGGCCGGTGGATTCGGCCGCCCGCGCATTGTCATGTGGTTCCTGATTGTTCTTTCGACACGAACGGGCCGGGGTCGCCGAATGAAGATCGTCGCCGCCGGGGTGAGCGGGTTCCTGGGAACCAGACTGACGGCCGAACTCACCGCCGCCGGTCACCAGGTGACCCGGCTGGTCCGGTCCGACCCGCCAGGCCCGGACGAGAGCCGGTGGAACCCGCACTCCGGCGACCTGGACAGCTCCGTGTTCGACGGCGCCGACGCGGTGATCAACCTGTGCGGGGCCGGGGTGGCCGACCGGCGATGGACCAACGACTACAAGTATCTGCTGACCAGCTCCCGGGTGAACCCGACCCGGCTGCTCGCGTCGGAGTGTGCGCGGCTGGGTATCCCGGTGCTGATCAACGCCTCCGCGGTCGGGTACTACGGGCCGCACGGCATGGAGATCGTGACGGAAGCGGACCCCGCCGGCGACACCTTCCTCGCACAGCTCTGTGTGCAGTGGGAGGCGGCCGCGCAGGTCGCCCGCGACGCCGACGTCCGAGTGGTGAACCTGCGCACCGGGCTGGTGCTCGGCATGGAGGGCGAGTTGCTGCCCAAGCTGACCCTGCTGACCCGGCTGATGCTGGGCGGCCGGCTCGGCTCCGGACAGCAGTACTTCCCGTGGATCTCGGCGACCGACGAGATCGCCGCGATGATCCATCTGCTCAGCTCACCGGTGCACGGGCCGGTCAACCTGACCGGTCCCTACCCGGTGACGAACGAGGAGTTCACCAAGGAACTCGGCCAGGCGCTCGGCCGCCCGACGCCGTGGATCGTCCCCGGCTTCGCGCTGCACATCGTGCTGGGTGAGTTCGCCGACGAGGTGCTCACCGGCCAGCGGGCGCTGCCGGTGAAGCTGCACGAGTCGGGCTTCGAGTTCAGGCACCGGACGCTCGCCGAGGCGCTGGCGGCGGAGCTGGCCTGAGGCATGGTGATTGCCCCGACCCGTGGGAAACAGGCCCGGGAGCTGATTGCCGAGTATGTCTGGGTCGCAAAACCCTGGGGATGAGTGGTACCACTTTGGTATCATCAAGCTCATGGCCATGACACTTCGCTTGGACGATGCCACCGCTGCCGCGCTGCGCGATCGTGCTTCCGCGGACGGACGCTCCGTGCATCAGACCGTGTTGCTGGCGATTGATGAGTACCTCGGAAAGCATCGGCGGGACCAACGCATCGAGGCATTGGCAACACAGGCTGCGGATGACTACCCGGAGGTTCTCCGGCGGCTTGGAGAATGACCAGCTATCTGACGGCGGAAGAAGTCATCGCGATTGCTCGGATCGCCGTCGGGTCCACCCCGCACCTTCGTGATCCTGGCCTGCTCGACTCCGCGTGCCACCGGCCGTCGGCAACTGTCTTCGGGGAGGATGCCTATCCGACACTCGTGCTCAAGGCTGCGGCGCTCCTTCATTCCTTGACGGCGAACCATCCGTTCATTGATGGCAACAAGAGAACCGCGTGGCTGTCGACGGTGGTTTTTCTCCGGGACAACGGGGCCGAAGTGATCGCCGCGGATGAGTACGACGGCGAGATCACCGATCTCGTTTTGGCCATCGCCGACGGCACCCTCCGTGACGTCAACGACATCGCCGCTCGCCTCGCGCCCCTGGTCGAGAACGCTGGCTCTTGATCTCCTTGTGGAGCTCAGTGCTCGTACGGATCGTCCGGCTGATCCGTGGTCGTCATCGACGTCAGCGTCACCGTCGGCACGTAGCCGTTGTCCAGGGTCGCGGTGTCCGGCACGACGGTGACCACCGCGTTCACCCAGGTGTTCGACGGCAACGGCGCGTCACCGGCGATGTGCAGCTGCATCGGGTTGGCATCGGCGGCGCAGCAACTGATCACCATCCGGGCGATGGTGTACCCGCCGGTGTAGCCATCGCCCGCCGGCGCGATGAACCCGGTGACCGTCACCGGCGTGTCCTGCACCGAGTTGTCCGCGTCGTACAACGCCCGCAGCACGAACTCCTTGATCGTCATGGACGGGTCGGTGCCCTCGAGCGCCGGGAAGTGCATCGTGCGCCGCGACCCTTGAGAGTCGGTCGCCGAACCGCTGCCGTCGTTGAACTTGTAACCGCCGGCACTGCCGCCGGCGCCGTCCTTGCTGCCTGCCGGCTCCTGCGCCACCACGTCGTAGCCGGCCAGGCCCTGCGAGCTGGCGTTGCGGGCGACCGCGTCCGCGCCGAGCGCGGGCGGCGCCACCAGCAGCAGCACCAGCACCGGCAGCAGGATCAGCCAGGGCGCCTTGGATGTCGTGTGGTCGTGGCCGTGGGCGTCGGCGGACATCATCGGGGCCTCGGCGACTCTCGACCGCTCGGCGCCGGCCCGCCAGCCCGGCGCGGCGGCGCGCCTTGCGAGCCCGATCGGCGGTCAGGTCGGCCCGGATCGCCAGGATCAGCGATGCCACCCCGACCACGACCAGGATCCCGCCGCCGATCAGCAGCAGCGGCTTGAACCCGGGCCGGACGTAGGAGGTGAAGCGGCCGGACAGGGTGATCGACAGCAGCAGCCCGCCGAGCAGGGCGACCACGATCGACTGGGTTTCCTTGTTCATTCCCCAGCCGTTCATTCCCCAGCCATTCATCCCCCGCCCGCCCCTTGCGGCCGCCGCGCGCTGCTCGCCGCTCATGACCACCCCCAGAACAGCAGCCCGACGGTGGTGCCGACGACCACCGCGACCCCGAAGGTCAGCGGCGCGAACCGGACGGCGAACCTGCGGCCGAACACCCCGGCCTGCATCGCGAACAGCTTGACGTCGACCGCCGGGCCGACGGTGAGGAAGACCAGCTTGCCGACCACCGGGATGGTGGAGAACGCCGCCGCGACGAACGCGTCGGCCTCCGAGCACAGCGCCAGGATGAACGCCAGCCCGGCCATCAGCGCGATCGACAGGAACAGCGACGAGCCGATGCTCTCCATGATGTGCGCCGGGACGATGGTCTTGAACGTCGCGGCCGCGGCCGCGCCGAGCACCAGGAACCCGGCGGCCTGGGTGAAGTCGCCGAGGATGGTGGACAGGAACACCCGCCACCCCGACTGCCCGTCGGCGTGCACCGGTACCCGCGGTTTCATCCACTCGGGCCGGCCGATCCGCTCCCAGATCCAGCCGACGATCACCGCGGTGAGCAGCCCGGCGATCAGCCGGGCCCACACCATGTTCGGTTCGCTGGTGAACGCCACCGCGGTCGCGATCAGCACGATCGGGTTGATCGCCGGGCGCGGACAGCATGAACGCCAGCGACGCCGACGGCCGTACCCCGCGTTCGATCAACCGGTTCGAGATGGGCACCGACCCGCATTCGCAGCCGGGCAGCGCGGCGCCGCAGACCGAGGCCATCGGCACCGCCAGCACCGGGCTGCTGGGCATGATCTTCGCGAAGACGGTCGCCGGGACGAAGGCGGCGATCGCGCCGGACACCACGACACCCAGCACCAGGAACGGGGTGGCCTGCACGCAGATGGCCACGAACACCGTCGACCAGCTCTGCATGACGGGGTGACCGAGGAAGGATTCCAGCGGACCGCGGAACGCGATGGCCAGCAGCAGGACGGCGCCGAAGATCTCCAGGAGCCGGGCCGGTAGCGCTTCTTGGCCGGTGGCAGCGGGCCGCCGAGGTACCGGCGAGGCAATGCGGCGACCGTCCAGTCGCGAACCGTCATGCCATCACCCCCTCGCCGGACGTGCCGACCGTATCGCCGGGCACCGACAGTCCCTGTGAGGTCGCGCGCCGGCGGATCGATGACGCCGCCGAAACGCCGCTGCCGGGACGCGTACACCTCGCACGCCCGCCACAGGTCGCGCCGGTCGAAGTCGGGGAACAGGGTGTCCTGGAAGACCAGTTCGGCGTACGCGGACTGCCAGATCAGGAAGTTGCTGGTGCGCTGCTCCCCCGACGGCCGCAGGAACATGTCGACGTCGGGCATGTCGGGCTCGTCCAGGTAGCGCGCCAGCATCCGCTCATCCACCTTCGCCGGGTCGATCCGGCCGGCCGCCGCCTCGATCGGCGATGGCCTTGGCCGCGTCGGCGATCTCGGCGCGGCCGCCGTAGTTGACACACATGGTCAGGGTCAGGACGCGGTTGCGGGCGGTGAGTTGTTCGGCGACCTCCAGTTCCTTGACCACGCTGCGCCACAGCCGCGGCCGGCGGCCCGCCCAGCGGACCCGCACGCCGAGCGAGTGCATGTCGTCCCGCCGGCGCCGGATCACGTCCCGGTTGAAGCCCATCAGGAAGCGCACCTCGTCGGGTGAGCGCTTCCAGTTCTCGGTGGAGAAGGCGTACGCGGACAGGTGGGTGACGCCGATCTCGATGGCGCCCTCGACCACGTCGAACAGCGCCGCCTCACCGCGCTTGTGGCCCTCGGTGCGCGGCAGGCCCCGCGCCTTGGCCCACCGGCCGTTGCCGTCCATCACGAGCGCGACGTGCTTGCGGCACGGCGCCGGCCGGCAGCGCGGGCGGCGCGGGCGCCGCTCGGGTGCGGGGTGGGCGGGCGGGCCGGACTCATCCGTCGGCAATCCATTCGCCAGTTGCGTGCCCTTCACCGGCGTTGAAGGGCCCGACAGTGGCGAATCGATCGGGCCACCCGCGCCGCGGTCCACCATCGCCAGCGACCGCAGCCCGCGCTCCAGGTGCCACTGCAGCAGCGCCGCCACCAGCCCGGACGCCTCCCGCCGCGCGGTGTCCGGCGCGACCTCGGCGCCGACCCAATCGCCGCCGGCGAGCGCGGCCATCAGCAGGATCGTCGCCGGGGCGGGCCTGGCGGTGCCGACCGACCCGGCGCCGCGGCAGACCGGACACAGCAGGCCGCCGGACGCGACGTGGAAGGCGGCGTGCGGGCCGGGGGTGCCGCACCGGGCGCATTCGGTCAGCGCGGGCGCCCAGCCGGCCAGGGCCATGGCCCGCAGCAGGAAGGCGTCCAGCACCAGGGAGGGATCCCGGGCGGTCTCCGACAGCGCCCGCAGGGCCGACACCACCAGCAGGTACAGCCGCAGTGACGGCTCCCGCTCCTCCGACGTCAGCCGTTCGGCGGTCTCCACGATCGCCGTCGCGCAGGTGTACCGCGGATAGTCGGCGACCAGCACCGGACCGAACGGATCCAGCGTCTCGGCCTGCGTGACGATGTCCAGGTTGCGCCCGGCGTAGAGCTGCAGGTCGACGTGGCTGAACGGCTCCAACCGGCCGCCGAAGCGACTCTTGGTGCGTCGCACACCCTTCGCCACCGCGCGCACCCGTCCCTCACGCCTGGTCAGCAGCGTGACGATCCGATCCGCCTCGCCGAGTTTCGTCACCCGCAGCACAACGGCGGAATCGCGGTAGACGGGCACCTGGCAATGGTGCCACCAGGCATCGGATCAGTGGGACAAGCGCGCGGCGATGGACCGCTGATCACACAGACCTGCATCGAAGACGGGCAAGGGTGTGCACCGATGCGCCACGCTGCCGAAGGTGCGACGATCCGGCCATGCGTCCCACGCTGCTGATCGTGGACGACCACGCCGGCTTCCGGGCATCGGCCCGCCGCCTGCTGGAGGCCGAGGGCTTCGCGGTGGTCGGTGAGGCCGATGGTGCCGCGGTCCGCCCTGCCCGCGGTGGCCCGGCTGTCGCCGGATGTGGTGCTGGTCGACATCGCGCTGCCGGACGGCGATGGGTTCGACGTCTGCGCGGACATCGTCCGTGAGCACAACGCAACCGTGGTGCTGACGTCCAGTCGCACCATCGCGGGCCTGCAGGACCGGCTGCGGCGCAGCAGGGCCCTGGGCTTCATCCCCAAGAGCGACCTGTCCGGGTCGGCCATCCGCGCGTTGACCGGCTGACCGTGCGGTGGGGAACGCCGTCGCTCGATGCTGGCGATGGTCGGGCTGACGGCAGCGGTGGAGATCGTGGCGTACCAGGTCACCCGCTGCCGAGCATCGCCGACGGAATGGTCGGCGCGACCCTGCTGATCTGCGGGGTCCTGGCCTGGCGGCTGCGGGCGGCGCGCGGCGTCGGAGCGCTGATGCTGCTCGCCGGTGCCACCTGGCTGCTCGGGCACCCTGGTACCGGCGCTGCTGCTGCTGCACCGCGGCCCACTGGTCCACCTGCACATCTCGTATCCCACGGGACGGCTGCGCCGACCGCTCGCGATCGTCACGGTGGTCGTCGCGTATGTGACGGCCATCGTGGAACCCTTGGCGCGCAACGACTGGCTGACCCTTGCGGTGGCGGTGCTGATCGCGGTCGCCGCTGTCGACGTCTTCGTTCGGACGTCCGGACCCGCCCGGAAGGCGGGTCGCCCGGCCCTGGCCGCGGCGCTGGCATTCGCGGGCGTGCTCGCGCTCGGCGCCATCGACCGGCTCGCCGGGTGGGGCGCAGGACCTGGCGATGCTGCTGCTGTACGACGCGGTGATCACTACTGTCGCCGTCGTCTTGCTGCTGGACCTGCTGTTCGGGCGCTGGGTCGATGCCACGGTGGCCGACCTGGTGATCGGACTGGGTGGTGAGGCGTCCGCGAGTCTGCAGACCCAGCTGCGACGGGCGATGGGCGACCCGTCGGTGGTCGTCGGCTACTGGGCGCCTGACGTCGGTCGGTACGTGGACGACGTCGGCGCCCCACTGCGACTGCCGGCCGACCCAGCAGACCCGGGTGGTGACCTACGTCGAGGACAACGGCGCTCCGCTGGCCGTGCTGGTGCACGACCCCGCGGTGGCCCGCGATCCGGAGTTGTTGACCGCGGTGTCGGCGGCGGCCCGGTTGGCGGTCACGAATGTCCGGCTCCGGGCGGGAGATCCGCGACCGGGCGGCGACGACTTGCCGCGTCGCGGCGCCGCATCGTCGAGGCGGCGGACCGGCAACGGACGGGACCTGGAAACCGAACTCGCGGCCGGGACGGTGGACCGGTTGGCCGAGGTGGCCCGACTACTCGGCGAGCTGGACGTCGACGGCGTCGCCGAGATCGGGACGAACTCGACGAGCGCCCGGGCGGAGCTGGTCGATTTCGCGCACGGTGTGCGGCCGGCCGCATTGACGACCGGCGGTCTGACCGCGGCATTGCCCCTGCTGGCGGATCGGTCGCCGGTGCCGGTCGCGCTGACCGTGCGGGTGGATCGAGCCCCCGCCGCGGTGGAGGCCTGCGTCTACTTCGTCTGCGCGGAGGCGCTGACCAACGTCATCAAGCACGCATCGGCAACCCGGGTCGGGATCGAGGTCAGCCGGCAGGACGACGACGTCAGGGCCAGCATCACCGATGACGGCACCGGTGGTGCCGACCCCGTCGTCCGGCACCGGCCTGCGCGGGCTCGCCGACCGGGTGGAAGCACTCGGCGGCACCCTGACGGTCAGCAGCGCCCGCGGGGACGGCACCACCGTGGTGGCGACCGTCCCCGCGGGCTGATCCCATCAGTGCATTAAGCGCGGTCAATGCTCGGGAAGGCCTCGGCCGGCGGCGGGCACTGCTGGTTCAGCGCGGACGGCGTCCGGAGTGGCGCTGACCTGCTGGAACCTCCACCCGGTGCTGTCCGGTCATAGGGCGAGATCATGACCTTCCTTCTTCGTCAGGGTGAGGACGTCCCGGTACAGGCTCCAGCTGAAGCCGAACTCCTCGCCCGGCTTGTTGGTGGCGTTGTTCGGTGCCTCGCCGCCGCCGCCCTCGAAGTCCCAAGTCACGGTGTCGCCGTTGACGGCGTAATCGCCCGTACGCCCAGATGCACGCCTGGTCGTTGTGGGATGTACGTGGCGAACCGGCCGCGGTCGAAGACGAAGACGGACTCGCCCCAGTTTTCCGCAATCCAGTCGTCGGGTGGTATCCCGGACGCCTTGAGGTCGTCCAGCCGTGGTGTTCACGGTGTAGGTGCCGTCGATCGGGGTCGCCGTCGCGCTGGGCCGCGGTGTCCGCTGGTCGCGGCGCGGGCAGTCGGCCGGGCCGTCGATCGCCGGGTCGACCGGTGTGGAATCGGACAAGCTTCTGGATCCGATCGACGAAGCCCGACGTCGCCGCGTCCTCGCGCAGCCACTGGTAGACCGGTTCGTACTGCGCTCGGAGGGCGTCGACCTGGGCCGGGCTGGCCTGGTCGAAGGCGATGAGGCCGCGGCGACAGAGGATCGTCGACGTCCTCGGCATTCGTGGGCGTGATCGTGTGCCGGTCTTGATGTCGATCGTCGCCTGCGCCGCCTCCCGCAGGAACGCCCGGTTCTGCTCGCTGAGCGCGGCCATCGCTGCGTTGTTGCCGAACAGGACGAGAGGCCGCGGGCGCGGAGGTGACGTTGACGGTGACGGATCGGGCGACCCCGTCGTACTCGTTCTCGCCGACACCGGACAACTGCTGACTTCGAAGCCGTCGAACGGGCCGCCGTTGGCGCGCCGCCGAAGAACGATGCGGTGGGAGTTGCGCCGAGTGCCTCGATCGATCGCGCCAGGACCGTTCCGGGCGGGATCGCGAATGCCGCCGCCCTGGTAGTCGGAGACGTCCAACAGATCGCGGGTGACGCCCACCGGGTGGCTGCATCGGCCCGGGCAGAATCCCGATACCGGTCAACCCCGAACCGTCCAGGCCGGCGAGCATGTCGGCCGCGACGTCGCTGTGCAGGACGGCGGCCTGAAGCTCGGGACGGTCGACCAGCAGCGGGGCGACCAAGGCGTCGAAGGACCGGATGCCCTGGTCATGCCAGGCCCGGACGGCAGCGAGACCGAGCGGGGCATCTCCGGAGCGCACTGCGTCGATGGCATCGTGCTCCATGGTGGCAGAGGCGGGCGTCAGTGCCAGTGGTCGACCACGTCGATGCGCAACTGCCCGTTGGACACCTTCTCGACCTCGCTGCACGAAGTCCTCCGATTCCCACTCCCCGGCCGGGTTCAGCATGCGCAGCACCACCGGCTCGGCCGGCACGTCTGCCGCCGGCCTTGTCGCCGGCCGCCTCCGATCCGATCGCCGGCGGCGCCGCACCCCACGAGCGGCGCCACCAGCAGCGACGACCGCGACCCCGCACATCGCCGATCGAGCCGGCGACGTTCCCAGCCGTCCTCATCGGTGGCCCGTTCCTGTTGCCGTGCATGACCTCATCCCTTTCGACGAATCATTGCGGACAAAGGGGACATTAGGAATCCGGAGCCGAGGATCGAATCAGTGCGCACCCGCCGATCCGCCGGCTCATCTCGGTGCACACCCTGAGGCGCGAACACGCCGATGGTGCGAGGATCATCCAGGTGAAGCCGGCCGCGCTGGGGCTCCTCGGGCTCGGGGTCGCGCTCGCCGCGATCACCGTCCCGCTGGTCGCCGGCGACGGCCCCGCGACCGTCGTCGTCGTTGCTCGGCGCCGGCCTGACGCGCGGTCGGCGTCGGGGCCGCGGCTGCGCTCCGCCGCGCGGGCACGGCCTTCGGACTGCTGCTGGCCGCGGCGGGATGCCTGTGGTTCGTGACGCAGTGGGACACGCCCGAGGTCGGCTCGGCGGTGCTGTTCACCATCGGCGCTCGTCGGGTGGGGCGCCTTCCCGGCGGTCGCCGCCCATGCCGCGCTTCGCCTATCCCTCCGGGCAGCTCAGCGCGGCGCGCGTCGACCGGATCGCGGTCAGCACCGGATACGTCGTCCTGCTCGGCGTGTTCGGGCTGGCCCCGGCGCTCGTCTTCGATCCGGTCGCCGGCGGCTGCCGGGCCTGCCCGGACAACCTGCTGCAGCTCGGATCCGCACCGGCGATCGTCGAGGCGCTGCGCCGCGGCGGAGCGGTCTGCGCCGCGGTGACGACGGCGCGCTCGCCGCTGCTGTGCGCCGTGCGGATCGTCCGGTCGCTCACCCGCGGCCCGCCGGACCACCGGGTTCGTGCTGGGCTCGGCAGCCGTGCTGCTGCTCGCGACGACGGCGATGTTCGTCCGGTCCGTCGTGCCCGGCACCGTCCCGCTCGACGAGACGACGCGGCTGCTGTGGTGCGGTGCAAGGGATCTCGCTGCTGGCCCTGTCGCTCGCCGTCGTCGTGGAATGGATTCGGCTGCGCCGCTCCCGATCTCGGATGGCCCGCTACGCGCTGGACATCGGCGACACCGCATCCGGCGGCGACATGCGCGGCCTCCTCGCGGCCGAACTGCGGGACCCGACCCTGGAACTGGCCTACCCACTGGACGACGGTCGGCTCGTCGACGCGGCCGGAGCGCCGACAACCAGGGCGGCCACGGTCGGGCCACCACCGCCCTGGTCCGGGACGGCAGCACCGTCGCGGTCCTCACCCACCGGGCCGGCCTGTCCGACGACCACCGGCTGGTCGAGGACGTCGTGTCCGCCGCCCGGCTGCCGCTGGACAACGAACGGCTGTCCGCGCAGGCCCGCGCGCAGGTCGCCGAACTGGCGGCGTCCCAACTGCGCATCATCGAGGCCGGCGAGGCCGAGCGGCGGCGACTCGAACGCGACCTGCATGACGGCGCCCAGCAGCGCCTGGTGGCCCTGATGCTCACCCTCCGGCTCGCCGCGTCAACGACGAAGACCGCGGCCGACGCGCGAACGGATCGACACCGCGATCGCGCACGCTGCGCGAGGTGATCGCGGCGGTGCGCCGGCTCGCCGCCGGCATCTACCCGTCGGTGCTGGCCGAGGCCGGCCTGCGCGGCGGCCTGGCGGCGCTGGCCGAGGAATCGCCGTACCCGGTGCGGGTGCTGGCCGTTCCGGCCAGGCGGCTGCCGGCCGGCACCGAAACCGCTGCCTACCTGCTGGTCTCCACCGCTGGCCCGCGGCGGCGCGGTGACGGTGTCGATCGTCGACGACGATCAGAGCCTCACCGTTGACGTCGAAGCGGACGCGCTTCCCGACTCGCTCACCGACGTCGAGGACCGGATCGGTGCCCTCGGCGGCACGCTGACCGTCGACCGTCGACGGGCCGATCGCGGCTGCACGCGGAGCTGCCATGCGGGTAGCGATCGCCGACGATTCGGCCCTGCTGCGTCAGGGTCTCGCGCGTCTGCTGACCGACGACGGGTGCGAGGTGGTGGCCACCGTCGGTGACGCCGCCGCCCTGGTCCGCGCCATCGAACTCGATCTCGCCGGACGCGGTGATCGTCGACATCCGGATGCCACCAACGCACACCGACGAGGGAATCGTCGCCGCGCAGGCGATCCGCGAGCGCCATCCGGCCGTCGCGATCCTGGTGCTGTCCAGCTATCTCGAGTCCGAGTACGCCACCCGGCTGCTCAACGAGGTCCCGGCACGCGCCGGCTACCTGCTGAAGGAGCGGGTGTCCGACGTCGGCGTGGTGCTCGACGCGCTGCGCCGACTGGTCGACGGCGAATGCGTCATCGACCCGACCATCGTCTCCCGGCTGCTCCGGCGCGCGTCTCACGTTGTCACCGGATTCGACGCGCTGACCGCCCGGGAACGCGAGGTGCTGGCGCTGATGGCGGAGGGACGATCGAACGGCGCGATCGGCGAATAGCTGTTCCTGTCGAAGAAGACCGTCGAGGCGCACGTGCGATCCATCTTCGTCAAGCTCGACCTCACCGTGTCGCCCGACGACGACCGACGCGTGCTGGCGGTCCTGACGATGCTGCGGTCCATGCCCTGACCCGCCGGCATTCCTGGTCGAAACAGCCGGGCGGAGGGATCGACCCGGGGCCAAAATTGATGGTCATGAGCGTAGGAATTCGCGCCGGCGCCCCGGTCGCCGACATCGACGAAGCCGACCTGGCCGTCACAACACCCCAGGACCATGCGGCCGGGCTCCCCGCCGTCGCCGTGGCGCTGGGCCGCGGCATCGCGCAGGCCGGCATCGTCCGCACCGCGCAGGCGCTCAGCCGGCTCAATCACCGCGGCGGCTTCGACTGCCCCGGGTGCGCCTGGCCCGAGCCACAGGGTCGTCGGCGACCCGCGGAGTTCTGTGAGAACGGCGCCAAGGCGGTCGCCGAGGAAAGCACCCTGCGCACCGTCGGACCAGACTTCTTTGCCGCCCACCCGGTCTCGGAGTTGTTGCAGCGCTCCGAGTTCTGGCTGGGCAGCCAGGGCCGGCTGACCGAACCGATGGTGATCCGCGAGGGGTCGGACAACTACGAGCCGATCACCTGGGACGGCGCCTTCACGCTGATCGCGCAGCACCTGCGGGCCACCACGCCGGATCGGGCCGCGTTCTACACGTCGGGCCGCACCTCGAACGAGGCCGCGTACCTCTACCAGTTGATGGCCCGGTCCTACGGCACGAACAACCTGCCGGACTGCTCGAACATGTGTCACGAGTCGTCGGGCACCGCGCTGCTCCGGACCATCGGCATCGGCAAGGGATCGGTGTCGCTGGCCGACATCCATCTCGCCGACCTGATTCTGGTGGTGGGACAGAACCCGGGGACCAACCACCCCCGGATGCTCAGCGCACTGACCGAGGCCAAGGCGCACGGCGCGCACATCGTCGCGGTCAACCCACTGCCCGAGGCCGGGTTGTTCAACTTCCGTGACCCGCAGACCGTGAACGGGCTGGTGGGCGGCGGCACCGAACTCGCCGACGATTTCCTGCAGATCAAGCTGGGCGGCGACCTGGCGCTGTTCCAGGCGCTCGGCCACCTGCTGATCACCGCGGACGATGCCGCGCCCGGGTCGGTCGTCGACTCGGCCTTCGTCGAGACCAGCACCGAAGGCTTTGACGCCTACGCGCAGGCCCGCAGGTCGATCGACTGGGCGGCGATCGGCGAGGCCACCGGACTGCCGCGGCCGGACATCGAGTCCCTTGCCCGCCGGATGGCCACGTCGAAGGCGACGATCGTCTGCTGGGCAATGGGTCTCACCCAGCACAAGCACTCGGTGCCGACCTTGCAGGAGATCGTCAACCTGATGCTGATCCGGGGCATGATCGGCAAGCCGGGAGCCGGGGTGTGTCCGGTCCGCGGCCATTCCAACGTGCAGGGCGACCGGACGATGGGGATCTGGGAGCTGATGCCCGAACGGTTCCTGGCCGCGCTGGACGCCGAGCACGGCATCACCTCGCCGCGTCCACCCGGGTACGACACGGTCGGCGCGCTGAACGCGATGGCGGCCGGGGACATCGACGTCTTCATCGGGCTGGGTGGCAACTTCGTCGCGGCGACGCCGGACACCGAGGCCACCGAGGCCGCGCACCGCCGGGTCGGGCTGACCGTGCAGATCTCGACCAAGCCGAACCGGGCGCACCTGGTGCACGGCCGGATCGGCCTCATCCTGCCGACGCTGGGCCGTTCCGACCGCGATGACGGTCACCCGGGCGGCGCCCAGTTCGTCACCGTCGAGGACTCGATGTCGGTGGTGCACTCCTCGCGCGGCCGGCTGGCGCCGGTGTCGGACCGGCTGCTGGCCGAACCGGTGATCATCTGCCGGCTGGCCAGGGCACTGCTGGGCCCGGAGCACCCGGTGGACTGGGAGGCGATGGCGGCGGACTACGACGTCATCCGGGACCACGTCTCCCGGGTGATCCCGGGATTCGCGAACTACAACGAGCGGGTCAGGACCAAGAACGGCTTCGTCCTGCCGCACCCGCCGCGCGACTACCCGGACCTTCGCCACCGCGTCCGGCAAGGCGCAGCTGACCGTCAACGAACTGACCTGGCCGCGGGTGCCCGAGGGCCGGTTGCTGCTGCAGACGCTGCGGTCGCACGATCAGTACAACACCACGATCTACGGCCTTGACGACCGCTACCGCGGCATCTCGCAGGCTCGCCGGGTGGTGCTGGTCAGCCCGGCCGACATCACCGCGCTCGGCCTGGTCGACCGGCAGCTGGTCGACGTGATCAGCGAATGGCCGACCCCATCAGGGGTGGAAGAACGCCGGGCCAGCAACTTCCGGGTGGTCTCCTATCCCACCACCCCGGGCTGCGCCGCCGCCTACTACCCGGAGGCCAACGTGCTGATCCCGACGAACTCGGTGGCCGACGAGTCGGGCACGCCGACCTCGAAGGGTGTCGTGGTCCGGTTCGAGGCGGCTGCCATCGGCTGATGCATCCTTCACATCACCCCCACCAACTGCCCTCGGAACTCGGCGAACCCGCTCGGAGAAAGCACCTTGGGCCGTGCACTAGCCTGGACGCACGCGCAACCGATCCGACGTCGAGGCCGGAACGGTTTGACCAGCTCTTTACTCGTCACGCCTCGCTGAAACTGTTGCCGAAAGGTGGTCGTATGAGCCCGACTCCCGCTGTCCGCCCCGCGCTGCCGGAGGACGCCGACGCGTTCGCGGCCTGCCATCTGGCCTGCTGGCGCGAGGCGTACGAGGAGTTGTGGGGGCCGGAGCGGTTCGACGAGTTCGACCTGCAACGGATGGCCACCCGCCGCCGCAAGGAGATCGAATCCGGTGTCGCCGACCACTTCCTGGTGGAGGAGGACGGCGAGGTGATCGGCATCGCCATCGCCGGGCCGTCCAGGGACAGCGACGCCCCGACCGAACGGGAGCTCTACGCCATCTATGTCCGCGAGGCGCACCAGGGCACCGGGCTGGCCGACGACCTGCTGCAGGCCGCCATCGGCGACGGCCCGGCATCGCTGTGGGTGTATCGGGACAACCCTCGGGCCAGCGCGTTCTACGTGCACCACGACTTCATCCCGGACGGCGACGAGCGCACCGATTCCGTCGGCATCCTGGAGATCAGAATGGTGCGGCGCTAGATCGCGGGCGCCGTAATCGGGTCCCGCCGATCCGACTGGCATGCTGGGACCGTGAGCCGCGTAACCGTCCGAACCCCGATCCGTCGTTTCCAGAACGGCGACGTTCACCTCCCGGCCGGACATCGTTGCCGGAGAGGAACCGCTGGAGATCCGGATCGGCGGTGTGTCGATCTCGACCACGATGCGGACCCCAGGACACGACATCGAACTCGTGCACGGACTGCTGCATGCCGAGGGCATCATCTCCGGCCCGCACGACGTCATCGCGGCCAGGTACTGCGCCGGCGTCGACTCCGCCGGTCAGAACACCTACAACGTGCTGGACGTGGCGCTCGCCGACCCGGTCGCCGCGGCCGCGGCGGTCAAGCCCCGGGCCTTCGTCACCAGCTCCGCCTGCGGCGTGTGCGGCACCTCGTCGATCGAGGCGCTGCAGAAGGTCACCCGCTATCAGTTGCCGGACCTGCCGCTGTTCGACCCGACGATGATCAGCGCGCTGCCGGACGAGCTCCGGACGCAGCAGCAGGCGTTTCGCAGCACCGGCGGCCTGCACGCCGCGGCGCTGTTCTCCCCGGACGGGCGGATCGAACGGGTTCGTGAGGACGTCGGCCGGCACAACGCGATGGACAAGGTCATCGGATCGGCGCTGCTGGCCGGACGAGTTGCCGATCGCCGGGCGGGCGCTGATCACCTCGTCCCGGGCGTCCTTCGAACTCGTGCAGAAGGCGGTGATGGCCGGCGTCGGCATGCTCGTTGCCGTTTCCGCCCCGTCGTCCCTGGCGGTGCAGCTGGCCGCCGAAACCGGCCTCACGCTGGTCGGTTTCACCTCGTCGCGGGGCTTCAACATCTACGCGGGCGGCCGGCGCATCCTGAATTCGGGGATGTGACGTCACCGTCGACTGACCCGGCTGGGCATCCCCCGAATGGTTGCGGGCCGGTCGATGGAACCAGTCATCCCAATGGCCTTGCCGTATCAGCCTGCACGGCGACTCGCTCCTGACGGTTACGATCCACCTGCCCACCCGCGATGCGTCCGCAGGAGTGAACATGAGGTCTCGTTCCACCGTCACCGCCGCCCTTGCCCTGGCGGCCGTCACCATCCTCGCGGTGGCCGCCTGCGGTTCGATCGGTCAGCGGATCGGCCGCCGTCAACACCGCCGCCGCCGTGAGCATCGAGTCGAGCACCTCGGCCACCACCGAGAGCACGGACAGCACCAAGAGCACGGAAAGCACCGAGACGGCCGACCAGACAACGCCGACGGCGCTGCCCACCGACCTGTCCGAACTGACGGCGCTGCTCAGCGAGCTGCCGACGGACCTGTCGCTGCCCAGCGACCTCAGCGACCTGAGCATTCCCAGCGACCTGGGTCGATCTGAACATCCCGGGCTACAACCCCGCATGCATCACGGTTGCGCTGGCCTATGGGAGCATCCTGCTCGCCACCTACCCGGCGCTGCTCGGCGGGGACGGCGCGTTCGACGCCACCGACCTGCAGAAGGCGATTTCCGACCTGTCCGGCCAGGTGCCGCCGGAGATCGCGGGAGACATCCAGGCCCTGGGCGAGGTCGCGGCCGAGGCCAACGGCAAGACGCTGACCGAGGTCGAGCGAACTGTTCGACAGCGACAAATTCACCACCGCGAGTGACCACATCGAGGCCTGGACGACCACCAACTGCGGCGGCTGACCGCGGCGGGCTCCTCGCGCGGAATCGATAACCTCAGCGCGGCGGTCAGGCCGGTCAGGCGGACTTCTCCCGGGGGGTGCGCTTGGGGGCGCGCGGCACGATGGTCGGGTAGACGTTCGAGCGCACGGTTTCCGCGCTGACCACCACCCGCTCGACGTCGTCGCGGCCGGGCACCTCGTACATGGCGGGCAGCAGGACCTCTTCCATGATGGCCCGCAGCCCGCGGGCTCCGGTGCCGCGCAGGATGGCCTCGTCGGCGATCGCGTCGAGCGCGTCCGGCTCGAACTCCAGCGCGACGCCGTCCATGTCGAACAGCCGCTGGTACTGCTTGGACAGCGCGTCCCGCGGCTCGGTGAGGATCTTGACCAGCGATTCCTTGTCCAGGTTCGTCACCGACGCGACCACCGGGAGCCGGCCGATGAACTCCGGGATCAGCCCGAACTTGATCAGATCCTCCGGCATGACGTCGGAGAAGATGTCCGAGCCGTCGATCTCGAACTTGCTGCGGACCTCGGCGCCGAAGCCGAGCCCGCGCTTGCCGACCCGCTCGCCGACGATCTTCTCCAGCCCGGCGAAGGCACCGGCCACGATGAACAGCACGTTGGTCGTGTCGATCTGGATGAATTCCTGGTGCGGGTGCTTGCGGCCGCCCTGCGGCGGCACCGAGGCCTGGGTGCCCTCGAGGATCTTCAGCAGCGCCTGCTGGACGCCCTCACCGGACACGTCACGGGTGATCGACGGGTTCTCCGACTTCCGGGCGATCTTGTCGACCTCGTCGATGTAGACGATGCCGGTCTCGGCCCGCTTGACGTCGTAGTCGGCGGCCTGGATCAGCTTGAGCAGGATGTTCTCGACATCCTCGCCGACATAGCCGGCCTCGGTCAGCGCGGTGGCGTCGGCGATGGCGAACGGCACGTTCAGCATCTTGGCCAGGGTCTGCGCCAGGTAGGTCTTGCCGCAGCCCGTCGGTCCCAGCATCAGGATGTTCGACTTGGCCAGCTCAACCGGCTCCGGGCCACGGTCGGGGCCGGCCTGGATCCGCTTGTAATGGTTGTAGACGGCGACCGAGAGGGCCTTCTTGGCGACGTCCTGGCCGATGACGTACTGATCGAGGTACTCGCGGATCGCGGTCGGCTTGGGCAGCTCGTCCAGCTTGACCTCGCTGGTCTCGGCGAGCTCCTCTTCGATGATCTCGTTGCACAGATCGATGCACTCGTCGCAGATGTACACACCAGGACCAGCAATGAGCTTGCGCACCTGCTTCTGGCTCTTTCCGCAGAAAGAGCACTTCAGCAGATCGCCTCCGTCACCGATTCGTGCCATGAGCCCTCTCGATCCCTTGTGCTGTGGACCCCGCGGGACCCGCTGTCTCGCCATGCTAGCTGTGACCATGCTGACGTTACCTGCTGGACACGTGCCCGTCGCCGGTTTGGCCGTCACGACACGGAAGCCACCACCACCTGGAGATGGAAGTGGCCGCCGGTCGCGTACGAAGTCCGTCCTCAGCGTATCGGGCTGCGCCCTGTGCGCCAGAGGTAAATCCACTAGATGACCCGGCGGGGCGCAGATTCGTGCCCCGGAGCTCACTTGAGCTTGCGGTACTCCAGCACCTCGTCGATCAGCCCGTAGTCCTTGGCCTCGGCCGCGGTCAGGATCTTGTCCCGGTCGATGTCCTTGCGGACCTCTTCCGGGGTCTTGTTGGAGTGCCGGGACAGGATCTCCTCCAGCGCGGCCCGCATCCGGCCGATCTCCTTGGCCTGGATCTCCAGGTCGGAGACCTGCCCGTAGACGCCTTCGGTGGCCGGCTGGTGGATCAGGATGCGGGAGTTCGGCAGCGCCAACCGGCGGCCGGGGGTGCCGGCGGCCAGCAGCACCGCGGCCGCGGAAGCGGCCTGACCCAGGCAGACCGTCTGGATGTGCGGCCGGACGAACTGCATGGTGTCGTAGATCGCCGTCATCGAGGTGAACGAACCACCCGGCGAGTTGATGTACATGATGATTTCGCGGTCCGGATCGGTGGACTCCAGCGTCAGCAGCTGGGCCATCACGTCGTTCGCCGATGCGTCGTCGATCTGCACGCCGAGGAAGATGATGCGCTCCTCGAACAGCTTGTTGTACGGGTTCGATTCCTTGACGCCGTAGCTGGTGCGCTCGACGAAGGACGGCAGGATGTACCGGCTCTGCGGCAGGTTCAGCGCGTTGCCGTGGGCGACGCCCAGCGGCATCTGGTGGCCGGGATTGTTCACAGTGTTCACGTTCGTTGTCTCCTTCGAGGATTCCTGCTCAACCCGGTCACTTCTTCAGAGACGGCTTGTCGGGCTCGGCGTCGGTCGCCAGCGCTTCCGCTCCGCCGGTGTTGTCCGCGGCCCGGGCCACCACCTTGTCGATGAACCCGTACTCCAGCGCCTCCTGCGCGGTGAACCAGCGGTCGCGGTCCTGGTCGATCTCGATCCGCTCGATCGGCTGACCGGTGTGCAGCGCCTGCAGCTCGGTCAGCTCACGCTTGGACTTGGTCAGCATGTCGGCCTGGATGGCGATGTCGGCCGCGGTGCCGCCGACGCCGGCGCTGGGCTGATGCATCAGGATCCTGGTGTGCGGCAACGCGGCCCGCTTGCCCTTGGCACCGGCGGTCAGCAGGAACTGGCCCATCGATGCGGCCAAGCCCATCGCCGTGGTGGCCACGTCCGGCTCGATCCACATCATGGTGTCGTAGATCGCCATGCCGGCCGTGACGCTGCCGCCGGGCGAGTTGATGTAGAGGGTGATGTCCTTTTCCGGGTCCTCGGCGGCCAGCAGCAGCAGCTGCGCCGTGATCTCGTTGGCGTTGGTGTCCCGCACCTCCGAGCCCAGGATGATGATCCGCTCGCGCAGCAGCCGCTCGGACACGGAGTCCGACAGCGACATGCCGGGCGTGCCGCGCATCAGCGGGGCGCTGAGCCCGGGGGCAATGGCTTCCAGTCTCTGCACGGCCTGGACGGCCCTCGAGAAGCGAGGGGGAGACGGTGGCTCACGGACAACTCCTCTTCGATGACCCACATCTGTAAGCGATGGTGGATGGATTCGGCATTCCTCGGCCGGCGTTTTCCGCCGGTCTGAGCGGGAATCTCACCCGACAGTAACCACAGGCCGGGCGCCGACGGTGCCCCGGTGGCCCGCTGTTCGCTGACGGCGTGACCAGGCGCCGGTCGCGGCGCCGACCACCCGGGGTGATCGGCGGCCGGCGATCAGTCTCCGGCCGTTGCGGGCCGGCTGCCGCCGGTCGAGTTGGCCTGCTCGTCGTCCTCGGCGATGGCCTCCTCGAGTTCGTCGATCTCCTCGGCCATTCCTCGGCCATTCCTCGGCCTCGATCTCCGCGACCAGTTCCTCGGCGACGATCTCTTCCGCGATTTCCTCGGCGATCTCCTCGGCGACGATCTCCTCGGCGATCTCCTCGGCAATCTCCTCCGCGACGATCTCCTCCGCGATCTCCTCGGCAATCTCCTCCGCGACGATCTCCTCGGCGATCTCTTCGGCGACGATCTCCTCGGCATCTCCTCCGCCAGCAGCTCGGCGGCCAGCTCTTCGGCCTCGTCGTCGGCCTCGATGCCGAACAGCGCCGCGACGTCGAGCACCTCGCCGGAGGCGTTGGTCACCGTGGCCTGCTCGACGGCGGCGGCCAGTGCCTTGCCCCGGCGCACCTCGGCGAAGACCGACGCGAGCTGGTTGCCCTCCTGCAGCCGGGAGAAGTACTCGTCCGGCGCGATGCCGAGCCGCTGCGAGTTGAACATCACCCGCTCGGTGAACTCCTCCTGGTTGACCCCGACCTCGTTGGCCTCGGCCAGCGCGTCCAGCAGCAGCTGCACCTTGACCGACTTGACGGCGCCTTCGCGAATCTCGGCGTCGAACTCCTCCCGGGTCTGGCCCTGGCTGATGACGTGCGCGGTCAGCGCGTCCTCGTCGTGATCGAAGGCGTGCACGGCGTCGTGCTCGCGGGACTTGAACTCCGCGTCGACGATGCACTCCGGGGTCGGGATGTCGGTGACCTCGAGCAGCGCCTCGAGCACCTTGTCCCTGGCCTCCGCGGCCTGCGTCCGGTTCTTCACCCGGCGGATCTTCTCGGCCAGGTCGGCGCGCAGCTCCTCGACGGTGTCGAACTCGCTGGCCAGCTGGGCGAAGTCCTCGTCGACCTCGGGCAGCGCCCGCTCGGAGACCGACTGCACGGTGACGGTCACCTCGGCCTCGCGGCCGGCGAAGCCGCCGGCCACCAGCACGGTGGTGAACGTCGCGCTCTCCCCGGCGGACAGCCCGGTGATGGCGTCGTCGATGCCGTCGACCAGGTCGCCGGCGCCGACCGTGTAGGTCAGCCCCTCGGTGGTGGCCTCGTCGAGCACCTCGCCGTCGACGGTGGCCGTCAGGTCGATGCTGACCGAGTCGCCGTCGGCGGCCGCCCGCTCGACCGGGGTGATGGTGGCGAACCGGTCGCGCAGCGCCTCCACCTGCTCGTCGATGTCGGCCTCGGTGACCTCGACGTCGTCGACGGTGACCGACACATCGGCGAGCGACGGGCAGGGTGAGCTCGGGGCGGACGTCGACCTCGGCGGTGAACGCCAGCGCGTCGCCGTCGTCGATCCGGGTGACCTCGATGTCCGGCTGGCCGATCACCGGCAGGTTGGCCTCGGTGACCGCCTCGCCGTACTTGGCCGGCACCGCCTCGTTGACCACCTCGGAGAGGATGGTGCCGCGGCCGAGCCGGGCGTCGAGAATGCGCGCCGGCACCTTGCCCGGGCGGAAGCCCGGGATCCGCACCTGGCCGGCGAGGACGCCGTAGGCCTTGTCGAAATGTGGTTTGAGCTCGTCGAACGGAACCTCGACGGTGAGCTTCACCCTGGTCGGGTTCAGGTGCTCGACGGTGCTCTTCACGTGCGGTACTCCTCGGGCGAATGATGGCGCTGGCTGGGTGGTGGGCGTGCTGGTGCGCGGAAGGCGGGTGTGCTCGGGCAGACCGCCCGGGCATGCGAGCACCGCCTCGCGGCGGCACCGCCGGGCAGAGCCGCCGTCGATTCTAGGCCAGTGCGGCGCGGGCAATGCCGCTGCGCCGCCCGGCGGCCGACAGTCGCGACGGCAAAGCTGGTCGGGGTGACAGGATTTGAACCTGCGACATCCTGCTCCCAAAGCAGGCGCGCTACCAAGCTGCGCTACACCCCGGCGCCGCCGGTTTGCTCCGGCGTCGTGACCACAGGAGCGTAGCCGAGCAAGCCGAAATCGTGAACGCCGCCGTGGCCCGCCCGCTCAACCGGCGAGGTACGAGCAGAGAGTTCCGGCATCCCGCACCGCGTTACCGTCGCCATCGTTGTTGAAGTACAGAAACACCTCCTTGCCGGACACCGCCCATTCCCGGAGTCGATCGGCCCACCAGCGCAAGTCATTCTCCGGGTAGGAACCGCCGTAGAGGAATTCCCGGTCGGGACCATGCAGCCGCACATAGACGACAGGTCCGGTGGCTCGCAGGACACACGGCAGGCCGGCACCGCTCATCACGCAGTAGGCGGCCCCATGCTCCGCCAGCAGGTCGAACACATGTTCATCGACCCACGACGGATGACGAAATTCCACAGCCAATCGAATCCACGGTGGTACCCGACGCAGGAAGTAGCCGAGCCGGACATCGTCCCGTTCGTGGAGCGGCGACAGTTGCACCAGGAGAACCGCCCGCGTGCCACCCAGTTCATGCCAGCCTGCGGCAATCCGGTCGACCCATGCCTCCGGCGCATAGAGCCGTTTGGCGTGGGTGAGCCCTCGGGGCGCCTTGGCCGACAGCAGAAATCCCTCGGGCAGCCGCTGCCGCCAGCCGGCGAATGATGCCGGCCCCGGCCAGCGATAGAAACTGCTGTTCAATTCCACCGTATCGAATCGCTGCACGTAGTGGCCGAGCCGGTCCCATGGCCGCGTGCCGGGTGGATACAGCACGTTTTCCCAGTGGCCGTAGCTCCAGCCCGATGTGCCGACGTGAATGCCCATTGCCCGCTCTCAACTCTGCCTGGAACTCGAGCGCTCCACGGATTGTTGGCCGCCTCGGTGGTTTTCTCCCGCTGGTGCGAAGGAACGAAGAGCGCTTGGCCGTCGAAAAGCGAAGAGCAAAGCCAGCGATCGAACGGCCCCGCTCTACCAGCGCCTCGGTCTGCGTGTCGCCCGGCAGCGCGTCATCCTCCACCTACAACGCCATTGACCACCCTGCTCGTCCGGATCCGTGCCATCGCCCGGGTCGGTCGATCCAGTACCCGGTGTGGGCCACACCAACCCGGCCATGACCGGCAGCGATGCGGCGGGCGACGTTTTACGGCCAGCGCCGGGGGGTAAGTGTCAGTTGGGACGACGGAATCCGCGCCGGGAGGTTGCCGATGCTCGACGACGGGCTCATTCCCGCCGACGCCTTCGCTGCGCCCTCCGCCGAGGTCGATCTCAGCGGGTTCGACCCGGCCGCCAAGCCGATCGGGCCGCAGCGCAAGTTGGCCGCCGAGAAGGCGCTGCTCGAGCTGGCCCCGCGCCTCAAAGAGTGGCAAACCCGGCTGATGGCGCAGGGCGCATCCGGAAGTCCCCAGCGTCTCCTGCTGATCCTGCAGGGCATGGACACCTGCGGCAAGGACGGGGTGATCAAACACGTCCTCGGTGGTCTCAACCCCGTCGGGCTGCGGGTGGCGTCCTTCGACAAGCCGACCCGCCGCGAACTCGCGCACCATTTCCTCTGGCGGATCAAAAAGCAGGTTCCAGGCCCCGGTCTGATCGGTGTGTTCAATCGCTCGCAGTACGAGGACGTCCTTGTCCCGCGAGTGCATGAAACGGTGCCGGCCACCGTCCTGGCCCAGCGGTATGCCGATATCAACAGCTTCGAACAGCGCTTGGCAAACCACGGTGTGCTGCTGGTCAAATGTTTCCTGCATATCTCCCCCGAGGTACAGGAAAAAAGGCTGATCGCCCGGCTGGAGGATCCAAAGAAAACCTGGAAATACGATCCGAACGACGTGACCGAACGCGCACGTTGGGATTCCTACCAGGAGGCGTACAACGACGCGATCACCAGCTGCGCAGGCGCGAACGCCCCTTGGTCGATCATCCCGTCCGACGCCAAGTGGTACCGGAACTGGGCGGTCGCGGCCCTGCTCGCGAGGCGACTGTGTGACCTCGACCTCCAGTACCCGCCGCCGCCGGACGCTGCGCACGAGAAGGCCCGCATCACAGCGACCCGGGTTGATATCCACAGCCGGCGCGGCTAACCGCTGGGTGGATGGAGGTGGGTATGGACGACGACATCAGGGACAACGAGCTGCGTGACGACGGCTGGAACGAGCGGGCGCGTAATGAGAGTCCGATGCAACGCTTGGACAGGAACTGGGCAGACCTGCTGCAAGAGCTTCGCGTCGTGCAGACGGGCGTGCAGTTGCTCACGGGCTTCCTGCTGACCTTGCCGTTTCAAGCCAGGTTCGAACAGCTCAGCGGGTATGAGCGGACGATCTACCTGATCACGGTGGCCCTGTCGGTTGCCGCAACTGGATTCCTCATCGCCCCGGTCAGTTTGCACCGCATACTGTTTCGCCGGCACGCCCGCGAGCTGATGGTCGCCGTGTCACATCGGCTCGCCATCGTCGGCCTTGCCCTGCTCGGCTGCGCGATCATCGGGGTCGTGCTGCTGATCTTTGATGTGGTTGCCGGTACCGCGGCCGGCATCATCGCCGCAGCCGCGGCGCTGGTCCTGCTGGCCACACTCTGGGCAGGCCTTCCGTGGATCGTCCGCAGCACCGACGACGCCGCCCTCGGATCCCATCGCTGACGGCGATCGATCCGAGCCGGCTCGGCAGCAAACCCGGCGCAGGTGTCTTCGGGTTGCCCAGTCGCGCAACGCCGAAGAGAATGTGCACATGAGCAAGGACCTCAGCACAAAGGACCGGAAAAAGCTGAGCAAGAAATCGTTCGCTCTGCCCGGGAAGCGCAAATATCCCATTCCCGACAAGGCGCATGCCCGCAATGCGCTGGCCCGAGTCGCGCAACATGGCACCCCGGCCGAACAGAAGAAGGTCAGGGCAGCGGTGAAGAAGCGTTTCCCGAGCATTGGCAAGAAGAACAAATCCTGATCCTGGGCCGTATGGAGTCGCCATCGCGTCCCGAGCAGGCACGAGACGCGATGGCACCCTGGCCTCAGTGGCCGGCCATCACCACTGCCGCCCGTTCCCACACCCGGTGCATCCCGAGCGCCGCGATCAACCCCGAGGTCAGGTCGTCCCCACTCCCGTCCGCGAGCAAGACGCCGGGTGCGACCGTGTCGATGCCGGCGTCCAGGAGCACCTGCGATCCGTCACCCCAGGCCCCCAATGCCTTGCAGTGCCGAAACGCCTCGTGCAGCAGCACACTGAGCTTCACGTCCCGCAGACCAGCGGTACCGTCGGCGATCAGCACCGCGTCGAACTCGACGGACCGGGTGGTCAGCAGCGTCCGCTCTACGATCTCGGTGCGCTTGCCGGTGCCCAGCGTGCCGCCGACCGGTGCGATCACCCGGAGCACCGCCCCTTCGACGGCCAACGCGGCGCGCAACTGCGCGATGCCGGCCAGGTCTGCGCCCGGGCCGGCAACCACTCCGACCACCCGACCGGCGATCGGACCGGGGACCAGCGGGATCTGCGACAGGGCAGGTGACGGCGTGATCGTGGCGGGTGTTCCGATCGGTGCCGGCGCCGGCAACCCCAGACCGGCGGCCACGCGCTCGCACAGGTCGGCCGCGACCTCGGCGAGCACCCCGAGTTGGCGTTCCCGGATCGGTTGCTCGTAACACTTCCCGAGCTCGAAGGTGAAGGCCTCCACGATGTGGTCGCGTTCGATGTCGGTCATGCTCAGCCAGAACAAGGTGGCCTGCGAGAAGTGGTCGTCGAACGACACCGCGTTCTGCCTGACCTTCGGCCCGCTGACCTCGGTGGGAACGGCGATGTAGCCGCCGTGCTCGGCGTCGGCCACCAGCGGGGATCCATCGATGCTGTTCGGCAGATAGGGCGCTGATCCGGTGTGAATCGCGGTCTGGTGCATCCCGTCACGCAGATTGTCATTGACCGCGGCATGCGGGCAGTTGATCGGCAACTGGCTGAAATTCGGACCGCCCAAGCGGGTCAATTGGGTGTCCAGGTAGGAAAACATTCGGGCCTGCATCAACGGGTCGTTCGTGACGTCGATACCCGGCACCAGGTGTCCGGTATGGAACGCGACCTGCTCGGTCTCGGCGAAATAGTTGGTGGGATTACGGTTCAGCGTCAGGCGGCCCACCAGTTGCACCGGCGCCAGCTCCTCCGGGACAAGCTTCGTCGCATCCAGCAGGTCGATTCCCTCGAACGTCTCCTCCGCGGTGTCCGGGAAAACCTGCAGACCCAGGTCGTACTCGAAGAAGGCGCCGGCCTCGATGGAATCGGCCATGTCCCGGCGATGGAAATCCGGGTCGGCCCCGGCCGCGATCTGCGCCTCCTCCCAGACCAGGGAATGCACGCCGGCGACCGGCTTCCAATGGAATTTCGCCAGCGACGTCTCACCATCGGCATTGGTCAGCCGGAAGGTGTGCACCCCGAAGCCTTCCATGGTCCGGAAGGAGCGCGGTATCCCCCGGTCCGACATCGCCCACATCACATGATGAGTCGCCTCGGTGTGCAGCGACACGAAGTCCCAGAAGGTGTCGTGCGCGGACTGCGCCTGCGGGATTTCCCGGTCCGGATGCGGCTTGCCGGCATGGATGACATCGGGGAACTTGATGCCGTCCTGGATGAAGAAAACCGGTATATTGTTGCCGACCAGATCGAAATTGCCCTCGTTCGTGTAGAACTTGACGGCAAAACCCCTGGTGTCCCGAACGGTATCGGCGGAGCCGCGGGAACCCAGCACGGTGGAGAACCTGACGAACACAGGTGTCTCGCGACCCTCCTCGAGAAAAGGGGCCATGGTGACCGCGCCGGCATTTCCGTAGGCCCGGAAAACTCCGTGCGCAGCGGCGCCGCGCGCGTGCACCACCCGCTCCGGGATGCGCTCGTGATCGAAGTGGGTGATTTTCTCGCGGAGGTGGAAGTCCTCGAGCAATGACGGGCCGCGGGGGCCCGCCTTCAGGGAGTGGTCGGTATCGGGCAGGCGCAAACCCTGCGCCGTGGTCAGATATTCTCCGGCCTGCGACCTGGGATCGGAATGACGTCCGCCATTTCGAATGGGCCTGCCGGTGGGGCCGAGCGGCGCCGGCGAACTCTGGTCGGGATGTGGTTGGGGCAGCATGGGTTCTCCAGGATCACCGAGGGGAGTTCGACCCCCGGCCGGTACCCCGCCGGGGCCGGGTCAAACGCTCGCTGCCACCCTCGGCGACAGTGACTGACCCGATTCAGGACGCGCTGTGGTGCGACGGCGCCCCGACGGGGTTCGCCGGGCGATCAGCTGGTCAGCTCCACCGGTGGGCCGGCGACGCGGATCAACAATTCGTCGGCAAGCGCCGGCCGCAGCGGCAGCCTGCCGGTGATGGTGACGTCGGCTGCGATGTCGCGGAGCTTGCGGTTGCTGTGCTGGCTGGCCTGCACCAGCAACTGGAAGGCCGACCCGGGCGTCAGCCGGTGGTTGGCCATCAGGATGCCGACCGCGGTGCCGATGGCCCGGTTGCTCTCCAGCCCCGCCCGGATTTGGTCGCCGCGGGCTTCGGCGCGACTGACCGCGGTCTCCCGGAGCTGGGCAAGTTCGTGATTGGCGTGCACCCGAGCCAGCAACTCCTCGGAGGAGAACGGTTTGGTGATGTAGTCGTCGGCCCCGGCGGCCAGCCCCTCAGCGGTCGCGTCCGCGCCGTGCCTCGCCGTCAGCACGATCATCGGTGACCGCCCGGTGGCCGGTTGCCGCCGCAACTGCCCGATCAACTCGAGCCCGTCCCGACCCGGCAACACCACGTCGGTGAGCACCACGTCCGGGACCAGACCGCCACTGACACCCGTTGCCTGCAAGGCGCTCTCGGCGTCGCCAAAGGCATGCACCGACCATCCGTCGCGGGTCAGCAGCCGGGTCAGGAAGTCCCGAAGGTCCTTGTCGTCCTCGACCAACAGCACCGTGCGGACCGCACCTTCCAAGGAAGGTGCTGGACTTGGCGTCGCGCTCGCCGAGTCGATGTGGCCAGCAGTGTCCAGCAACGGAACGGTAACGGTGAAGGTGCTGCCCTCACCGACCGTGCTCTGCAGCTCCAGCCGGCCGTGGTGCGCGTGCACGAGGTCGGCCACCACCGCCAAGCCGATGCCGGCACCCTCCTCCCCGTTGCCCGATGCCCGGTAGAACCGGTCGAAAACCAGCGCCTGCGCCTCGGCGTCGATCCCGCGTCCGGTGTCGGCCACGGTCAACAGCGCGTCGGTTCCGGTGCCGGCCAGCCGGACCCGGATACCGCCGTGTGTGGTGTATTTCAGCGCGTTGGAGACCAGGTTCGTGACGATCGTCGACCACATCGCCCGATCCACCGCCACCGTCAGCGGCGCATCCGGGACCTCGACGCCGAACTCGAGCCCGGCGTGCTCGGCGGCCGCCCGGAACATGCTGCAGGTCTGCGCGGTCAGGTCGGCCAGGTCGGTGGGCTGCAGGTCGGGGTTCAGGCTGCCGGCCTCCGCACCGGAGAAATCCAGCAGGGCATCCACCATGGTGTGCAGGCGTTCCGCCGCCCGCATCGCGGCTTGCAGGTCCTGCTGCTCGGCCGCCGGCCGATCCGCGGAACCGGCCAACAGGTTCCGCAAGGGTGCGAGTAACACGGTCAACGGGGTGCGCAGCTCGTGGCTGACGTTCTGAAAGAACTCCATCTTGGCCCGGTCCAGGTCGGCCAGCAGCGCCGACCGCAGCCGCTGCACCTCGTAGGCGACGGTATCGCTCAGCGCCACCCGCATCTGCCTGGCGACGACCGTGAGGAACGCCCGGTACTCGGCGTTCAACATCCGATACGGGATTGACCCCGACCACCAGCACGCCGATCGGGTCGGGTCGGCCGCTGACCGTCAACGGCATCACCACCGCGGTGTCCGGGGTCAGCGGGCCCAACGGCCCCGGCTGCAGCGCGCCGGGAAATGCCGCCCGCAGGCCCGTGACCTCCTCTTCGTTGCCGGACGCCAGCACCCGGGCGATCGGGCCCGCCGGATCCGGGCCGGGGTCGGTCAGGCCGGGGATGCCCTCGATCCGGGATCAGGCCGTATTCCGCGACCTTCTCGACCGGCCCACCGTCCTGCCCGAGGAACGCGACCGCGAACGGCATCGTCTCCCGCGCCGTGGCCAGCACCCGCAGGACGGCCCGGCACGTCTCGGCCGGGCTACCCGCATCCGTTGTCGACACCGCTCCGAGCTCCCTGACCACCCGCATCCGCCGCTCGTGCAGGACCTTCGCGGTGGTCTCCGTGGAGACGGTCAGGACTCCCGCCGTGCTGCCGTCCACGTCGTCGATCGGGCTGTGCGAGAAGCTGAAGTAGCACTCCTCCGGATATCCGTTGCGCAGCATGATCTGCTGCTCGTCCTCGGCGTGCATGGTGTGGCCGTGCTCGATGACGTCGTCCAGTCGTTGCCCGACCCGGTCCCACGCCTCCGGCCCAGGTGTCCTTCGCCGGGCGGCCCAGGGCGTCCGGATGCTTCCCGCCGAGCATCGCCGCGAACGCGTCGTTGTACAGCGCCACCCGCTCCGGACCCCAGTGGATCAGCATCGGGAAACTCGACGCCAAAGCTGCCCGCACCATGGTCCGCAACACCGGCGACCAGGACCGCACCGGACCCAGTGATGTCGCCGTCCAGTCCATCTCCCGGATCAATCCACGAACCTGGCCAGGACCGTCGAACACACCGGCAACCGGATCAATCGACGCCATCAACTCCCACCGTGCCCCTTCACGCTCCTCGAGGACAGCACTACCTCGAGAATCGTAACCATCGGCGGGGATGGCGCACGCGTCTGCGCGCTGCGGCCGGTCACCCCGGCAGGTTCCCAGCAAAGGTTGGGCGGGGCGGCGCGGGCGTCAGAGCCGGACGGGCTGCCCGCTGGCGGCGGATTCGTACAGCGCGAGGATCACCGACAACGACGTGCGGGCCTCGGTGGTTCCCACCCGTACCGGTCCGCCGGTCCGGACGGCGTTGGCGAAGTCGGCGAGTTGCGCCTGGTGCCCCTTGCCGAGAGCCTGATCGGCGGCGGTCAGCTGTGTCGTCCGCGGTCACCTGATTGGGCGCGGCCACCGGGTCGGGCATGGCGATCTCGATTGCCTCCCCGGCATTCTCGTGGAAGAAGGTCAGTTCGTCGTTGGAGATGATCGCGGAACCCTTCGACCCGAAGATCCGCAGGCTGGCGTCGAGCCCGGGGTAGGCGGCGGTGGTGCCGTGGATCATGCCCAGCGCACCGGAGGCGAACTTCACCACCGCGACGGCGGTGTCCTCCACCTCGATGCGCTCATGCGCCAGGCACGCCGTGTAGGCGAAGACCTCGATCGGAGTCCCCAGCATGGTGACCATCAGGTTGATCGTGTGCACGGTCTGGTTCATCACGGCGCCTCCGCCGTCCATGGCCCAGGTACCACGCCAATCCCCCGAGTCGTAATACGACTGGCCGCGCCACCAGGCGTGCGAGGCGATCGCCGAGGTGATCGTCCCGAGATTGCCGCTGCGGACCGCGGCCATGACCTTTTCGGTCGACCTGTCGAATCGGTGCTGCGAAATCACGGCAACCTTTTTGCCCGACGATTGCTCGGCGGCAATGATCCGGTCCGCGGCCGCCAGGGAAATGTCGATCGGCTTTTCCACGACGACATGTTTGCCGGCGGTCAGCGCGGCCACGGCGACGTCGGCGTGCAGGCCGCTCGGCGTACACACGGTCACCGCATCGATGTCCGGACGACGAAGCAGTGCGGCGACATCGCCGGTGGACGTTGGCACACCGTACTTGTCGGCCAATGCGGCTGCTTTCGACTCGTCGACGTCGGCGATGGCGACAAGCTCGACACCCGGCAGTTCGGTCAGCGCGAAGGAATGCACGTTGCCGATCACTCCGGCGCCGATCACGGCAAAACGCAACTTTTCGCTGGTGCTCATCGGTAGTGGATTCCGCTCTCTGGCTCGACGACGCCCATCGCTGGAAGACTTCCTGGGCTGCACCATGGTCGGTCCCCGGGATGCACGAAACAACCGGTTGCCACCTGTTGCCGTCACCTGCGTGGTCAGCGACCGGCCGGACCGGTGGAGTTGCGGATCACCAGATGGCTGGGCAGGACGATCGAATGCGCCCTGGCCCCGCCGGGTTCCAGCAGCAGCCGCACGGCGGCCCGGCCGATCTCCTCGGTCGGCGACGCCAGGGTGGTCAGGGTCGGTGAACAGAAATCGGACCCGAAGGTGTCGTCGAAGCCAACGACGCTGACCTGCTCCGGCACGCCGGACGCCCCGTTCGGCCAGCCGACGCAGCACGCCCGATCGCCATCAGGTCGTTGAAGGCGATGATGGCGGTCGCGCCGTCGGCGACCGCCGCGTCCGCCGCCGCCGCGCCGCCATGTGGTGCCGGCGAGAAGGGCCCCAGGAAGCGGGTCGACATGCCCAATTCCGCACCGCGGGATCGGATTGACTTCCAGCGCCGGACATTCATCCAGTTCTGCTTGGGGGCCGCGCCGAGGTACACCACGTCGCGGTGACCGAGCGAGGCGAGATGGTCGAGCGCATGGTTGGCGCCCATCACCGGGTCGACGACCACGCTGGCCAGCCCGAGCACCTGACGGTTGACGATGGCGACGCGGTGCGTCGCGGCGATCCGCAGCAGTTGGGCCTGCGGCATTCGCGCGGCCACCAGGATGAACCCGTCGACCGCGCCGGTGAGCCGGTTGACGCTCGCCGTTTCCTGATCGGAGTCGGCCTTGGAGTCGGCCAGCACCAGGGTGTATCCGGCCGCGGCCGCCTGCTCCTCGGCGCCCCGGATGACCCCGAGAAAGTACTGGTTCGAGAGGTTCGGCAGCAGCAGCGCCAGCGCCTGCGTGCGGTGCGTGCCCAGCGCCCTGGCGCTCTGATTCGGGTGGTAGCCCAACCGGTCGGCGACGGCCTGAATGTGTTGCTGCGTCTGGATGTTCAGCCGGCCGGGATTGTTCAGCGCCCGCGACACCGTCGACCTGGCCACCCGCGCCTCGGCCGCGACATCGCCGATCGTCACCGCCCGCGCAGGGGCGGTGATCGAGGGACGATCCGGACCTGAGCCGGCGGATTCTTCGGGAACAGACAACGCGGCCTTCTCTGGGTTGAGGCCCCAGTTCTAGTCGATGTCCGACGGGTCAGGCAAGCGCGGCGCCGATCTCCTGGCAACTGTTGGCAACCGGTTACCAAGGGGTTTCCGCCCGGTCTAACGTCCCCAAACACAAGGCCCGCCGAAGTGGTCGGGCCACTGGAAGGAGTGTCAAAGATGCGCCGGTTGCGACATAAGGCAAGTGCGGTGGCGGTGGTTGCCAGCGCGGCCATGCTGCTGGCAGCGTGCGGCGGCGGCAGCAGTGAGCAGTGACGGCAGTTCGGGTTCGGCAAGCGGCGGTTCGCTGGACATCTACGTCGCCGCGCAGCCGAACTTTCCCGACGCCTTCGCCACCTGGTCCAAGGACATCACCGCAGCGTTCAAGGCCAAGACCGGCGCCGATCTGACGATCGAGACCTTCGCCAGCGGCGCCGACGAGACCACGAAGATCCAAACCTCCATCGTCGCCGGCAGCGGCCCGGACGTGTACGCCCTGGGCACGACCTTCACCCCGGTCGCCTACGCGACAGGAGGGTTCCTGACCCTGTCGGACGATGACTGGAACAAGATCGGTGGCCGGGAGCGGTTCCAGCCGCTGACCCTGGGAATGTCCGGGCCGGATGAGGCCAACCAGATCGGCATCCCGGCGGCCATGCGGCCGTTCAGTCTTGTCTACAACACCGACATGTTCACCGCCGCCGGGCATCACCACCGCCGACGACCTGGGACGAGTTCGTGGCCGACGCCACCAAGCTGACCAACTCGGCGACCGGCGTCTACGGCGCCGCCGCTGGACTACGCGGACAGCTTCAGTCCCTGGAAGTACATCTTCGCGATGACCGAGCAGGCCGGCGGCAACTTCGTCAGCACGGACCTGAAGACGGCCGGCCTGAACAGCGAACAGACCCTCAACGCCACCACCAGCTACTTCGATCTGCTCACCAAGTACCACGTGACCGACCCGGCGAGCGTCGGTTGGAAGTCCGGCGACGCCACCGCGGCGTTCGCCGCCGGGAAGGCCGCGATGCTGCCCATGCAGACGGCGCCGGCGATTCCCACCCTGGACAAATCGCCGCTGAAGGGCAAGTACGCGTTCGCGATCATGCCCACCGTCGCGCCCGGCATGACGAGCGCTGCCGGCGGACGGTCAGCCGGCGGCGTCGATCGTGTCCGGCGACAATCATGGCCATCGCGTCGTACACCGAAGAACAAGGATCTGGCCCTGCAATTCGTCGATCTGATGACCAGCACGGACTGGCAGTTGAAGCAATACGAAGCGTTCGGCAACCTGCCCACCAACCAGGACGCCATGAATCAGCTGGCGGCGAAGACCCCACTGCTCGCGCCGTTCCTGGAGATCGAGAGCAAGTCCACGCCGACGGCGTTCACCGGTGCCTGGGCGGACGTGCAGAACGGTGTGCAGAACGTGGTGACCCAGTCCCTGCCGGCGCTGGCCAACGGCAGCTATGACACCGCCGCGGTACAGGCACTTCTGGATGACGCCAATACGAAGGCGCAGTCCGCCCTCGATCGGGCGAACAAATGACCATTGAAGATCTGTCCGGAGCAGGGGCGCCAACGCCCCTGCAACGGACCGGTCAGGCGGCCAAAGCCCCCCGACCGACCAGCCACTCACGGGCGTCCGCTGTGGTTGATGTGGCCGAACCTGATCCTGCTGTTCGTCTTCATCGTGATCCCGTTCCTGGTCGGCGTCTACATCAGCTTCCTGGACCTCGACCAGTACACGCTGCGGAAGTTCTTCCAGGCCCCGTTCATCGGGTTCCAGAACTACGTCGAGGCATTCACCTCGGCCGGGCCTGCTGCATTCGATCTGGATCAGCCTGCCTTCTCCGTCCTGACCACCGTCGTCTGTATTCCGATCGGCCTGCTGGCGGCGATGGCAGTGAACACCACGTTCCGTGGGCGCGGTCTCGTCCGGTCCCTGTTCCTGGTTCCGTACGTGATCCCGTCGTTCGTCACCGCCACGGTCTGGCGCTTCATCTTCCAGCCCAACGGTGCCGCCAACTCCGTGCTGGACATCTTCGGCATCGACGGGGGCCAGTGGTTGATCGGCGACCGTGCGTTCTGGTCATTGGTGATCGTCGACATCTGGGCCGCCTGGCCGTTCATCTACATGATGGCCATCGCCGGACTGCAGAGCATCCCCAGCGAGATGTACGAGGCAGCCGACCTCGACGGGGTCGGCCATTGGCAGAAGATCAGGTACGTGGTGCTCCCGCAGATCCGCGGGCAACTGCTGCTCGGCCTGCTGCTGACCACGCTGGCGCACTTCAACAACTTCGCCCTGCCGTACGTGTTGCTCGGTAGTCCGGCGCCGACGCCCGCGCTCACCCTGCCGGTGAACGTCTACCAAACCTCGTTCCAGGTCTTCCGGTTCGGGTTGGGCGCCGCGATGGCGGTCATCACGTTGATCCTGATGATCATCCCCGCCGTCTACTACCTGCGGGCCTCCAAGCTCACCGCCGCGGTGGGAGAGGACTGAACCATGGCCACCGTCACCACCGTTCGTCGCGACCCGCAGCGGTTGCTGCCGAAATGGCTGCAGATCACCACCATCGTCATCCTGATGCTGTGGCTGCTGCCCGTGCTGTACATGCTGATCATCTCGATCAGCCCGGACCTGGATGCCGCGGCCGGCAAGCTGTGGCCGTCGACATTCGTGTTCACCAACTACATCGACATCTGGTCGACCGTGCCGTTGGCGCGGGGCCTGACGAACAGCTTCATCGCCGCGGGAGCGGCGGGCCTGATCGCCACCTTCTTCGGCCTGGGAGCGGCATACTGCCTGACCCGCTTCAAGTTCCGCGGCCGTGGCCCGTTCCTGACCTCCCTGGTCGGCCTGCAATCAGTGCCCGGAGTCATGATCATCCTGCCGTTGTTCGTGATGTTCTCCTCGGTCGGATCCACCATCGGCGTCCAGCTCATCGGCACCCGGCCGGCGCTGATCGTCACCTACCTCACCTTCGCGATCCCGTTCGCGACCTGGCTGCTGGTGACCTATCTGCGGCAGATCCCGATCTCCTTCGAGGAGGCGGCCATGATCGACGGGTGCACCCGCTTCGGGGCGCTGCGGCGGATCATCTTCCCGCTGGTGATCCCCGGCATGATCATCGTGCTGGTGTTCTCCTTCCTGGTGGGTTGGAACGACGTGTTGTTCGCCAGCGTTCTCACCGACCCGAAAACCCAAACCGCCGCCGTCCAGCTGAACATCTTCGCCGCCAGCACCGAGGGCGGTGCGCTGCCCCTCTACGGGCAACTGATGGCCGCCTCGCTGATCACCTCGGCGCCCGTGGTGATTCTGTACATGCTGTTCCAGCGGCAGCTGGTCGGCGGCCTCACCGCGGGCGGCGACAAGGGCTGAGCCACCGTTCTGTTGCAGCCCTTACCACAATGAAAGAGGAACCTCCGCATGTGGACATTATCGGGATTCGCCGACGAGATCGACGACGATTTCGAAAAGCAGTGTGCCGTACTCAATCAACTGGGTATTGCCAACATCGAATTGCGAAGTGCCTGGGGGGTCAACGTTCTCGACCTCGACGATGACCAACTCCAGCAGGCCAAGGCCATTCTGCGCGACCACGGCATCGCGGTTTCGTCGATCGGCTCGCCCATCGGCAAGATCTTCATCACCGACGATTTCGAGCCGCACCTGGCCCGTCACGACATCGCCCTAGCGCGGGCGGAATTCTTCGGGGCGCCCTACATCCGGCTGTTCTCGTTCTTCATCCCGGCCGGCGACGACCCGGACAACCACCGCGACGAGGTGCTCCGGCGAATGGCCGCGCTCACCGCCCGCAGCGAGGGCCGGGGCGTCATCCTGCTGCACGAGAACGAGAAGGAGATCTACGGCGACATCCCCCGGCGCTGCGTCGACATCGTGGAATCGGTGGGTTCCCCGACCTTGCGCCTGGCCTGGGACGCGGCCAACTTCGTGCAGTGCGGAGTGCGACCGTTCTCCGAGGGGTACCAGTCGATCCGCCCGCATCTGGAGTACATGCAGATCAAGGACGCGCTGCTGGCCACCGGCGAGGTCGTCCCGGCGGGTGCCGGCGACGGTGAGACGCTGGAGACGATCAGGGCGCTGGTCGCTGACGGCTTCGACGGCTACTTCTCGCTGGAACCGCACCTGGGCACCACCAATTCGCTCGGCGGGTTCTCCGGGGAGGACCTGTTCGCCAGGGCGCACGCCGCCTTCACCGAGATCCTGCGGGCGGAGGGGATCAGCTACCGGTAACCGTCGACGTCGCCGGACACCCCCATCGGATCGCGGTGGGGGCGTCCGCGAACGTCAGAGCAGGATCCGCCAGTCCTTGTCCCGGCTGATCCCCAACGACAGCATGATCTCGGCCATGAGGTTTGCTATCGCCGTCTGCAGCGCCGTCGAGTTGTCGAGGTTCTGAGTCTGGCGCATGAGTTTCTTCAGCACCGCCACATCGATACGACGACCGGTCCGCGACTTGTTGGCCCAGGTCTTGTTGACGCGACCAAATTGGGTCCAACCCTGCTCGAGATCCACCGGAATCCCCCATTTCGCCCGTCGCGGACGGTGCGAGTCTATCGACACCCGGTCCGGCGCGGTCGGGCCACGACCCACCATCGGTCACTGAGCAGGCTGAGCGTGGTCGGGCCGGCGCCGAGCCCTGGTCACACCGACCCGTCGATGGCGCTAAAGTATCTGCGGGCCGAGAGGTCCGAAGGCGTGGCGTCGACGGTGGCGCTCGGTCGAAGCAGTGGCAGGGAACTGCCCCCGCTTCCGCCGGGATCCTCGTTTCCCCAGGTCAGCGCGGGCGTAGCTTAGTGGTAAAGCCTCAGTCTTCCAAACTGATGATGCGAGTTCGATTCTCGTCGCCCGCTCCCCAGCTGTGATCAGCGAAAACGCCAGTTTGGCCAGGTCAGAGGCCATTCCGGAGCCTTCGTCGGGGGTACCCGCTCGAGCTTGTTCCTGCCCCGTCTTCACCCCTGTTTACCCCCGCCATCCCTCCCGAAAGGATGGTTTAAGGATGGAGATCAACTCTGATCGAGGTCGGTGTGGCCACGGCGGCCTGGTCTCGACTCTGGTCCTGGAAGGTAGCCAGAGCCCCTTCGGTGCACAGCCGAATCGACGACGCGCCCACCCGCCGAACCCGGTTCCGGAACTGGCTACGCCACCCTCGCGTTCCCCGCGGCACAGACCAGCCGGCTGCAGTTGGGCACCATCGTCACCGGGGTGACCTACCGGCATCCCGCGCTGCTGGCCAAAACCGTCACCACATTGGACGTGTTGAGCAGCGGGCGGGCCTTCCTCGGCATCGGGGCCGCCTGGTACGAGCGCGAACACCTGGCGCTCGGAGTGCCGTTTCCGCCGCTGGCGGAGCGGTTCGAGCGGCTCGAGGAGGCCATCCAGATCGCCCTGCAGATGTGGAGCGACGATGAGGGACCCTACGACGGCAAGCACTACCACCTGGCCGAGACGATCAATGTGCCCGCGCCGGTCAGTCAGCCGCGACCGAAGATCGTGATCGGCGGCTCCGGCGAACGAAAGACCCTACGGATGGTCGCGCAGTACGCCGACGCCACCAACCTCATCGTCACCGGGCCGGAACAGGCGCGAGAGAAGCTGGAGGTGCTCCGCCGGCACTGCGACAATCTGGGGCGGGACTACGACGCTATCGAGAAGACCGTCCAGGGACCGCGGGCCAACCCGGTGGAAGATCCCGACGGTTTCCTGCGGCTGGCCCAGCAGTACGCCGACATCGGGATCGGGCACATCCATACCCGGCCTATCACGCCCGACCCGGTGGGCAGCGTGCGGGCATTCGGAGATGTGCTGGCGCAGCGGCTCGCCGAGATCGACTGAAGTCAGCCGCAGCCGCAGCCGCCGTCGACCGTTGACACACCTGAACCTCCCGCGTCAGGTCCGCTGGCCCGTCTCACCCGGATTCAGACCGCCCACGCCTCAACAGGTGAGACACCGCCGCCCAACGCCGAGAACCCCATGAACTCGTCACCATTGCATGCCGATGCCCGACGAATGCTCGAGGCGCTCGGAGACCGGGTGCGACCGCCCGGCCGGGTCGGGAGATGGCGGGGCGCGCTCAGTATTTACGGATCAGCGGCGGTTGTAGGCGGACTTCCGGCCCGGGTGCGGGTGCCCAACCGATCGCGCCCGCGAGGTATAAAGCATGCAGTTCGTTACGGTTGACAACATGATCCGGGATGAAGGGGTGGAAACACTTCGCGGTCATCACCGGGAGGCTGTGTTCGACGCCGTCGGGAGGAAGGCCAACTGGCCGGCGGTCGCAGGGGTTCGAATCGGTCCTGAAGACGACTTGTTGGTCGCCGGCGGTCGGATCCGGGCGGAGTTGCACCTGCTTGGGCTGCGGCTCTCAGTCGCGGGGACGGTCACCGGATTCGAGCCGGGCGCCCTCATCGAAGCGGCCGGCAGCGAGGGTGGCATATCCGCGACCATGGTGGTGCGGTTCGCCGACAACGCTGACGACCTGGACCGGCACGACCCAGTAGTGACAACAGTGACCTGGCGGTTCGAGGCGCGATTGCCGAGGAGGCGGGCCATGCTGGAATTGCCGGCCGCGGCCGCCATCAAAGCTGCGATCCCACTAATCAGGGCCAGGTTCATCACCAACATCATCCAGGACCTGGACGGTCCATGGCCCGAGGAAATCGGACCGTCCGTCGCTGGGACGCTAGACGAGCGCGTCACGGATGGTGAGCCGACGCAGGACGACCCCGCTTGATGGACCACGCGGCCATTTTGACCGCCGGCTGAGAAGGACCGTCGTGGTGCAATTTGCGGCAAGATCTTTGAACATTGCTCGTACCCGGTAATCAGCGGGTTCGGGGTTCGAGTCCCTGATGGCGCACTGTTTCCGCTGGTCAGAGGCTATCCGAGGGTTGGCTCGATCAAGATCATCCCATTTAAACCCCACTTTTCGTTTCAGCCGGTCTCGGACGACACAGCTCATACCGGTCTTCCCAAGTCTGGAGTGAGGTGGACGGGTGGCTCGCGTCCCGTTCACGACCCATCGCGTGCCGGATTGGCCCGCGGTGACTCAGAGTCACGGCAAACGTCCCGCCATGCTGGCCCGGTGCGACCGCGCCACTCGCCGGGCCCAAGAGTTCCTCTGGACAAGAGGATGCACTCGATCAGAACGAC
Organism: uncultured Actinomycetota bacterium; assembly: GCA_963695045.1. Classification (GTDB taxonomy): domain Bacteria; phylum Actinomycetota; class Actinomycetes; order Mycobacteriales; family Nakamurellaceae; genus Nakamurella. The sequence goes on along the minus strand of CAVOFW010000003.1, from coordinate 15,521 downwards.
CGTCTCCGGCAAGATCAAGGACCTTGGACAGGACGTCCCCACCCGCGTAGGTTCCGACACGCACCCCTCCACAAGACATGACTCCTCTGTCATCAACGTCGAGTTCGAGGTCACCGGCGTCAGCGAGTCCAGGGATGACTGACCGCGCCGAGCAGCAGCGGGTGATCCTGCCGGCCGGAATCCTGAAGGCGATCAGAACGATCGCCTCCGACGCGACGCTGGCGCCGAGCGAGCGTTTAACCGGCGCGCTGGTGCTGACCTTCGGCTTCGCCTGGTACGAGCAGCAGGACGCGATCGACGCGACGGCAATCGCACTGCCGTCGGCGCAGTGGCAGGAGGTGTGCGGAATGCTCTCCTCCGGAGTGGCCCTCGACCCGATCGCCGGGGTCAACTTGGGGATTTCCTGGATGAATTCCGGGCCCAGTGCCTATTGAACCCGAACACGAGAAGTGGTGCGGCGCTTGGAGTTTTGGGGTCGCTGGCGTAGAATTCACTTGTTGCTTAGTACCGGAGTCAGGGACACGACGGTGTGCATACCCCCGGACGGGCGATAGTAGGTAAGCAGTACGCAAGTCGAGCCTTCACGGATTCCCCGTGGGGGCTTTTTCGTCTCCAGAAATGGCCCGCAACCCGGGAAACCCATCGGTGCGGGCCATTCCTGGTTTCGCGGAGGGGAACGAAATGGAAGTACTGGACACCATCGACTACCGGGGATATCGGATCGACGTGGTCGTCGACGACAGCGCCCCGAACCCGTTCACCGAGGACGACTGGCAGCCATCGCGACAAAGGGCTGGACTTCAAGTTTATTCTTTGAGATCAGTCCGGCGGTCAATGTTCGAGTTTCTCGCTGGCGAGGACTACCGCAAGATCCGCGACCAGGATACGAGGGCCAGTTCATGAACTGTCCCTCGCCATCAGGTCGTCGCCAGCCCGAGTCGCGCCCTTTAGCGGCGAGCGTCGTACTCCAGCTCGACCAGCTCGTCGCGGTGCACCGGGCAGAAGATCGGGCGATGCTGCCGGCGGACCGGCAACCCGGCATCGACGGGGCGGTAGCACCGCTGCCCGCCGAGGCCCCAGGCGCACACATTCATCAGCCGAGGATCTCAGAACTTGCCGAGCACGAGCTTGGCGAACTCCTGCACCTTCAGCGCAGTGGCGATCCCGCCTGGTCCAGCGGCAACGGCATCGCCGCGTTCATGCCCTCCTCCCAGTGGTAGCAGGTGAGCAACACCGCCCCGTAGATCGTCCGGGCCGCGCCCTTCTGGCCGCGGCGGTCCCGGTCATTGATCATCAGCGTGGTCGCGGCGGTGTTCTCCAGCGCGAAGTGCGGGCCGGTGCACCGGTCGTCGTTCCAACACATCAGGTTCGTGCCGGCGATAGGGATCTGTTCCAGGTTCGCCGCCGGAGTCTCCAGGTTGGCGAGCTGGCTCATCGTGTTCCCGAGCCACACGTCGAACCACTCCATGAGGTTCTCGACCTTGCGGTAGGCCGGCATCCCCATGTCCCAGAACCGGGTGATGTCCTCGTCGCCCTGCACCAGGTAGTCGTCGGTCAGCAGAGCCGCACCCGTCCGGGCTCGCCAGTCCGACCGGTAGGTGCGGAACTGCCTGGCAACGGCCCGATCCTGTCCCCAGCCCATGTCAGACCGTCCCACTGCACGAAGCGATGACGTACGCGCCAGAGGAGGTGTTGATGCTGACGACCTGGCCGTCGACCTCGACGGTGCAGGTGACCGTGCCCTTGTCCTCGTGGTTCTGGGCGCTGATGTAGAAGAACTGGCCCGAGGTCATCGGCTCGATGTGGCTGAACGGGACCGCGCTGCTCTGCAGCTGGCTGGTCCCGCCGTCGCGAGTGGTGATCGTCAGGTCGGCAGCGGAGCGTCGTGCCGGTCACCTTGTAGGCCACCTCGTGCCCGCCCACCGCGCGGAGCTGGTCGCCCAGGCTCTGGCTGGCAGCGGCGGGTGCCGGATCGGCTGCCTTGGCGGTCGAGCCGCCGTGCGAGCCGACGGCCCCGGCAATGGCCAGGACGGCGAACCCACCCACGATCCACTTGACCTTGCCGTAGCGCTTGCGCGCGGGCCGGTCGTCGGTCTTGGTGTTGTCGTTCATGGTGTCTCTCTCCTAGAGATGTGCCTGGCTCTTCAGCACCGGATGGCACCCGGTGGACAGCTCCCCACCCCTCAGCGGGAGCTGTTTCGCCTCGTCAGGCCGACTTCGGCGTCCACCCTCGGCAGGCGGCGCGTCCGTGCCGCGACCGCGCCGTCCGGTGTCGGTCTTCGACCTGGCCGCGCTGCGACGCGCGGCTGCTGGCCGCTCAGTCACATCGCATCTGCGAATGGAAGTCGATTCGAGGCTCTATTAGGTCTCTATGAATAGGCTATCGAAGTCCTATACGCCTCTGGTGCGAGACTTCTGTCTCATGCCGCGCCCCTATGCAGACCCAGTAGAGATCGTCACGGCCCCGATTCCCGCCCAGTCCCCGTTCATCCCCCCTACGCGAAGATCGTGGTCGGGGCGATCGCTCCGGCTTCCCCTGAACCGATCCCGATCGTTTTGCTACCGGGTTTCGAGTACCGGATGCGGGAGTGGCGGCACCCGGAGACTCACGTGATCCACTGGCGGCTTGAGCGGAGAAAGTCCACCCTGTTTGGCGAGGACGATGAGTAGCATCCAGCCGGCCTCAACGGCCGCCGGATAGGCGGGCAATCTCGGATTCGGGCAGCGCGGGCCACGACTCCAGCTGGGTCACCTGCTCGTCGAGGTCGACGGCGTGCAGGTCCCAGCGGCGCGTTGGGATTGGCGGGGTGGTCGTCATGGGCCGCGGCCGCGATCACCACGAATGCGATCAAGCTGCCGACCACCACTTTCACGGCTCGGTCTTCTCGGGCTCGGCGATCAGATCACCCCCGGGCGCGGGCGTGACACCCGGTTGTCGAGGCAGGAATTCACGTCGCCGTCATAGCTGACAATGAATGCCGACCTCCGCTGATCGCCGCAGCAGTGGTGTCACACATGCTGCGGGCGCGGCGGATGAAGTCGGCGGCCTCGACCTTCAGGCGGGCCAGCTTTTCCCGGTGCAGCCGGCGGAGAACCAGCGGCGCCGGGACGAGCTGCGCGCACAGCTGGCCACCGAAGCCCCAGCAGCAACGTTTCATCCGCCGAAGATCGCGCCGATGGCGATGCCGGCGGCCAGGCCGAGCCCCTTCCGGGCCCACTTACCGGCGGTGTCCGGGCGCGGCCCGACCCCGGTGTAGTCCGCCCAGTGGATTGTCCCGCCGCCGTTCTCGTGCAGGTTGGTGGCGAGATACGGGGCGCACTCGCCGCAGCCCATCACGATCCCGCGGATCTTCTCGGTCCAGATCTGGCGGGTGGCTACGTCCCGGCAGCCGGTCCGCTCACAGAGCACCTTCGGCCCACGGATTCCCTGGTGCTCGATCAGCCTGGGCTCGTTCCCCAGCTCGCCGTTGTCGTGCGCCTGCTGGATGGCGTCCAGCAGCTCGGCCCACCATGCCGGCGGGTGGAACTGCCGCACCCAGCCCTGACCGGCCAGCCGCGTACGGTCGGCCAGCGGGTCGTGGGCGAGGCAGTAGAAGTGCATCTCCTCGGTGCTCTCGTTCACCCATGCGACCTGGGCCTGGTTGTAGCACTTCTGGCACTCGATCATCAGACAACCTCGGCAGCATCGGTGATGAAGCTGTCCATCAGGGTGATCGCGGTGGTGGCCTTGGCCTCGAACCTGCTGGTGCCGTAGACGTCGATGGCGGCGGAGACGGCCTCACCGGCCGCCTGGCCCTTGCCGAGGAACGGCGAGAAGGCGTCGAGATCGCAGCTGAAGTCCTTCTTCTCGGTCAGCACCTTGATCGCGGCGGTCACGTCGTCGGCCTTGCCGGTCGCCGTCCTGGCCAGCTCACTCGCCCGGTCGGCCTGGCTGATGTCACCCTGCAGAACCTCCTTGGTCGCCTTGAACTGAGCAACCGACGCGGTGATCAGGCCCTCGTAGGCATGCACGGTGTCGGCGCACTCCGGGCTGCATGCGTCGTCGAACGGGGTGCCCTCCTGGGTAGCGGCCGGAGCGGCTGCGGTGTCGGTGCTGGCCGAGGCTGTGCCACAGGCGGTGAGCCCGCCGATCAAGCCCAGACCGAGGACGGCGGCAATGATGGTGCGCTTCATGGTTGTCTCTCCCAAAGACTCGAATTACGGTGGTGAGCCGGTCGGCTCGCAGGGCACTCGGATCGGTCGGGCTGAGTGCCCGGGTAAAGACCGGATCAGGCCCAGGCGATGGTCGAATTGACGATCAGCTTGTGGGTCAGCGGTGGCCAGAACTTGAACCGCACGATGGCCTCGACCGGCCAGACGGTGCACAGGATCAGCGCGTCGCAACAGGTGCGGACGAGGAGCAACAGCACGCCGACCATGAAGTTCATGTCGGCCTCCTGGCCGGACACCTTGCGGAGGTTGCCGTAGCGGTCGGCAACCAGGCTGCCCTTGCTGAACTCGGCGGGGCCCATCGGGCTGGCGCCGGACGTGCGGTAGGTCTGTCGTCTCTCCCAAGACTCGGTACTGCGGGGTAATGCGGGCCGGGTGGCATCTGACCACCCGGCCGTCGGACAGGACCATCAGGCGCAGGAGCAGCTCCCGTTTCGAGACAGCTCCTCGAAGCACGAGGTGCACACCGAGGCCTTGAACGCCGGGGCGGCGGGCCGCGCGTAACTCATCCGCCACCCGTTCGCATATGGATGGCGGACGCCCTGACGGGCCGCCATCCATTCGTTCTCCTCGGCGGTCCGCTCGTCCGGATGGACATCGGAGATTCGCCGGGCACCGCCCCGCTCGGGGTTGGCCACCCAGTGGTCCTGGTGCGTCTGACACCGGGTCACGAGATGCCCGAGCGGCTGAGTGGCGTGGTAGTGCTTCGTCACCCAGGTCACCGCGTGCACGGTGTCGTCGCCGTGCTGCTTCCGGCACTCGGTGCAGTTCCAGCCGATGAGCTGGAGGTACGGCTTGCCGAACTTCATCTCCGGCCGCGGCTCGTCGACATCCCAGTCGATGCCGGTGAAATCCACCGTGTCGATCGATCCGAGGACCGTGGTCGCCCCATTTCTGTACGTCATGTCGTCTCTCCCAAGACTCGTGCCTGTCTCATCAGCACCGGATGGCACCGGTGGACCGCGCCGTCTCCCGACGAGGGCAGGTTTCGACTCCGTCAGACCGTCTGGGCGTCACCTTTAGGCGCCGGTCGTGGGGCGGGCCTTCTCGGCCTCGGCGCCATCGGCCGTCGCGGTGGCGGACTTGTGCCGGGTGCCTGGCCTGGTCTTGGCGGACTGCGTGATCGACTCGGCGATCACCTCGGTCAGGTCCTCCGCCTGATCCCTCGGCGACGGCTTTGGCGACCAATAGCCGAGAGCGGCTGCTGGGCAAGCATTTCGAAAGGCGGTGGCCTGAGGTCCTTTCGCGGGGATGCCCCGGAACCTGACTAGGCGACGTCCCGTCGGTCAGTGCCAACCCGGGGGTTGCAGGTCGGCGGCAGCAAGGACGAGGTGGGGCGGCTAAGCATCGGGGCTACTTTCCATATGACGGCTTTGTCGGATATGAGACGCGTCGAATTAACGCTCATTTTGCGGATGCCAGGGTGTGCTACCTCACATCCGACCGATGGCGGTCTGGACATTCCGCAACTGTCCCCACCCGCAAGTCGCATACGGCTGGCCTGGGGATGAAGCGCGGATAGCGAGCATTGGGCATGGCATCGCCGGATCAATCAACGCGCCCCATTCATCGTCGATCAACCCCTGTTGGTGCCGAGGCCGAGCGTCGGCGTGTGGCAGCTGGGCTGCTGTTCCCCCGGTGCCGTGCTGCTGATCGGTCACACGGGCTTGCCTCAGCGCGTGCCCGCCGGACGGCGATGCGCTACGCCCGGCGAGCGGATGCTTCGGTCGTTGGCCGCGTCTGGGGACGGTTGCTGGAACTGGAATTCATTGACCGGTCGGTCGCACTCGCGGCGAAGGCGTTCGTGTCATTCTTTCCCCTCCTGATCGCTTTCGCGTCGGTGCTGCCGGTGCAGGGCCGCGACGAGATGCTCAGGGTGATCGCCACCAGGTTGGGCGTGAGCGGAGCGGCATTCGACGTGGTCCGCCAGGCGTTCGCGTCACCGGACGTCACCCGCACAGCGACGGGGTTTGTCGGGGTGGTGGTGGGCTGTGGCCTACGCCGTTTCGTTCACCACCGCTTTGCAGCGGGTCTACTTGCGATCGTGGCGGCGGCCGCCCGGCGGCGGCCTGCGGAACAGGGGCCGAGGCCTGCTGTGGTTAACCACCGTGCTCGGGTTGCTGACATTTCTGTCGCTGCTGCGTTCCGTGGCTGGGGAAGTGGGTAGCTGGGTCCTCGGGCTACCGGCCAGCACGGCGCTGTGGTGGTGGACCGCGCGCATCCTGTTGCGCGGTGAGGTGCGGTGGCGGCCGCTGTTGCCCACGGCGGTCCTGACCGGGATAGGAGTGTGGCTCTACGCGGCCGCCGGATCTGTCTGGATGCCCGTGACGGTGACGCACAACTTCGAGCAATTCGGCACCTTCGGGATCGCCTTGTCCTTCGTGAGCTGGTTCACCGGAATGGCATTCCTGCTGGTCGTCGCCGCGGCGGTCGGCCCATGCCTGGTGGAGGGCAACACCGCGGTGGCCCGATGGTTGAGCGGCCCCGATGCCGAAACGCTCACCGACGGCGCGGCACCTCCCTTACCAGGGCCGGCGCGGCGTGTTCGGCTCGCCGACGCTTTCGGCCGCGGCGCCGGTGGGTCGGGCGTCGACCCGAACACTGCCTCGACCGACCCTGGTTCGCAGCCCACAGCCTGAGAATCACGCACGGCGTTCACGCGTCCGCGCGACCCGAGGCCCCGGTGGCGATCCCGGTCGTGTCGACCATTATCGGGTTTCTCGATTCTTCCGATAGAAATTGTCGACGCGGATCGGGAACGCACGAGCACGGCGCCGGACCGATCTGTGTGAGCGTCATCCTCCCGGCACCATGTCCGGTCCGGAACGGGGTTTCGGGGTTCTCATACTCCTTCGACGGCGGGCACTCTCCCGGCGTGAATGGCGGTGACGAGTGCCTGATGGTCGAGTTCGTTCTGGTCGGCGTAGCGCTGGGAGAACTTGGTGATGGATCGGTCGAACGCGTCGTCGGCGCCGAGGTATTCGGTGATCGCGATCGGGTCGCCGGAGCGGGCGTGGGCCCGGGCCAGGGTCCACCCGCACAGATCCGGCGTAGAACTCCAGGACGGCGGCGGTCATGGTGTCGACCAGCGCGGAGGCCTTCATGTCCCGCAGTTGCCGCCAGTAGTAGTAGCGGTCGGCCTGGACGCCTTTGGTCCAGCCGAGGTAGATGTCGCTGGCGGCCTGCATCAATCGCTGCCCCTGGACCACCCGTTCTCCGGGGTTGCCGTACCGGCTTTGGGGTAGGTGGTCCTCCAGCACCGACCGGGTTGCCTCCTTGATCTGCAGGAACAGCGGGTCCTGCGGGTCGCGGCCCTGCAGCAGCACGATGAACGCCCGGGTGCCGACGCTGCCGACGCCGACGACCTTGCGGGCCATGTCGATGATGTCGAACCGTTCCAGCAGACGCTGCCGGTCGTGCGGCAGGTTTGCCCGGTACTCCCGGAATTGGTGGTGGATGACGGTCTCCAACTCCTCCGCGGCCAGGCCGTAGGCCGCGGCGAGGTCGCGGGCCGGGATCACCACCGGGGGTTGGCTGACGATCCGGTAGCGGCCGTCGACGTACTCACCGAGCTTGGACAGTGCCTGCAGGCTGTCCCTGGTGTGCGCCTTGCGCATGATCTTGTCGCCCTGTCGGGCGGCGCGCCGGGCCACTTCCGTGTCGATCTGCTGGGTCGGCCTCGTGCTCCAGCCCTTCGATGCCGTCGATAGTTTTGAGTCCTTGACCCTTTTGACGTCCTTCTTGCGCAGGCCCTGGGGGGCGATCTTCGCGATGGCGGCGCGCAGGTCGTCCTCCGACAGGTGGGCGTACCACAGGTCCATGGTTCGCATCTGCGCGAACTGTGCCATCGCCTCCCGGTATGCCCGCACCGACGCGGCGGTGGCCGACTTTCCCTCCGCCGCGGTCAGGCCGTTGTTCCTGGCCGCGATGGTGAAGCTCGCCGCCATCCGCTTCACGTCGTACTCGAACGGACCCGGCAGGGTCTCGTCGAAGTCGTTGAGGTCGAACAACAGTCGCCGCTCCGGGGAGGCGAATCCACCGAAGTTGGACAGGTGCGCATCACCGCACAGCTGCACCGTCAACCCGGCCGTCGGGGTGCCGGCCAGGTCGGCGGCCATGATCTTCGCCGCACCACGGTAGAAGGTGAACGGCGAGACGACCATCCGGCCGTGCCGCACCGGCACGAGGTCCGGTTCCCGGGTCCGGTTCTGTTCCTCCAGCAACGCGATGGGATCCGGACGGTCGGGCGCCGGCGTCCACCCCGCGTGGCTCGACGGCGGCGTCTTCGCCCGGGCGTCGAGGCCGTGTGCGCGGCGGTCGTCAGCACTGGGGTGCGCGATCGTCGTGCCGGTCATCTTGTCTCCTCGGCTCCTGACAAATCGGGCGAAGCGGCCGCCCCATCATGTGGGGCGGCTGCTGTTTCCACCACCCGACGTGCCTGTTTCCCAACGTTGTCGCCTCTTCCTGAACACCCATGGCCGGAGCGCGGTCCATCTCTCGAGAGCTATTACCGAGCAAGAGGAATCTTCAGCTGCCGGTCGGCCGCCGCTATTTGATCGGCTGGCCGTTAACCCCGACGACGTACCAGACGCCCTGCAGGCCTTGGCCGGTGGTATCGCCGGGCTGGGTGTCCTTGGCGAAGCAGTACAGGGGCCACGCACCGTACTTGACCATGGTCGCACCGTCGTTGCGGGTGACGGTGCTGAGCTGGGACTTGTCGGCGCTACCGGAAGCCGTCGGTGCGCCGCGGGTGAGCAGTGGCGGCCAGGCGACGGCGCAGGCGTCGTAGCAGGTCGAGTCCCCGGCGGTGTCCGAGAGATAGAGATACAGGGTCATGCCCTTCTCGTCGACCAGGAACGTCCCCAGTCGGCCGGTGGTGGTTCCGACCGTGGCCGGGCCGGTCGCGGCCGCCACCGCCGACGACACGGCACTGGCCACTCCCGGGATTTGCTCGATCCGGCCGACGCGGCGGAACTGAGCTTGCTGGACGCGGCGGGCGCGGCCGAGCTGAGCATGCTGGACGCGGCCGACGCGGCGGAACCCACCTTGCTAGGCGCGGCGGAGACCACCGAACTGGCCGCGGCGGATGTCGTCGATGTCGAGCCGAAAGAGCAGGCCGACACGAGCAGCCCTATGGCCGGTACCGCAGCAGCCAGCCGCCCGGACATGGACCACCGATGACGAGATGCCAGCATGGTTCTCCTCCACGCGAGGGTCAGTCGGGGTGACGCCCGATCCGATGCGCTCGATCTGCGCGCCGGAAGATGGCATCACGGTGTTCGGCTGCTGGATCCAGGATCATCACGATGCCGCGCGTCGAGGGCCGTTGTTCGGCGTTGAGGTGGCTCTGTGTTGCTTGCTGGTGAGTGCGGGATTGCTTTTCTTCTGGGGGTGGGGCGGGGGACGACCTGGAAGCGGGTGGTGGCCACGGCGATGAGCGCGCCGATGACGATGAGATCGAAGGCGACCTGAATCATGGTGATCACCCGGGCGAGTTGGCCGGCGGCGTGCACGTCGCCGTAGCCGACCGTGCCGAGCGTGACCACTGTGTAGTACAGGGCGTCGGTGCGGGACTTCAGGCCGTCGAATTGGGCGGGGTCGATGGTCTGGATGATGTAGTAGGTCAGCGCGAAGAGGGCGATCACCGGGTACAGCAGGGTGATCAGGCTGCGGATCCGGACCCCGGGGTCCGGGCCGGCGGCGAGCTGTTTCATCAGTTGCCAAACGATCAGCAGGCTCAGCACGGCCAGGCCGACGATGAACAGGCTCCACCGCCAGATTGGGTGGTCCTCGTTGGCGACGGGCACGAAGTAGTAGAACAGCACCGCGCCGCTGAGGGTCAGGGCGCTGCGCAGGACTTGCTTGATGAAGTGAAATCGGTCCTGCGGCATGGCGGGGACGTCTCCTTTTCAACCCGGTCGGTGATCTGTTGGGGCTGATGTTGGCAGTGACTGTCCGGCTTCCGCGCCGTTGTGTCGGTATCGACAGTCCGGGCCGGGTTGTCGGCGGGCGACCGGTCGGCGGAGATCTCCTTATTGGCGGCACCCTGCAGCAGGTGTGGACACCGTTGGGAACTCAGCGCCGAGACGACCGGTGACATGGCAGTTATGCGCAGACGACATCGTTCTCGCTTCTGCACGAACGAGCCACCGGGTGCCCTTCCTGAGATCCCGATGCGTCCATCACGTCACTGCTTCCCCTACTCGAAATGAGGCTGGTTTGGCGCGGTGACGGCGTCGTGGACACGCATCCGCATGGCGGGATGCATGGCCAGGTTCACCAGCGCGGCGGGGGCGCACCAGGCTGCCTCTTGCGTTTCAATCCCGTCCGGGCGCGGCTGCTGTAGGTCCTTCGATGTGGACGGGATCGCGTGGAAGCACAGCGCCAGCTGTTGGTGAACGGTGCCGTCGGGGTCCAGAAGGACATGGGTGGGGTCGCTGTAGACACCGGAGATCCCGACGAGCGCTATAACCACCCCCGACTCTTCGGCGACCTCGCGGATCACCGCCTGGGCGGCGGACTCGCCGACTTCGAGGCGTCCTCCGGGCAACTCCCAGTAGCCGTCATCGATCCGACGGACCAGCAAAACCTCGCCGGCGACGTTGCGGACCGCTGCGAACGCCGCGGGCAGCACGTCGTCGGCACGCGGCGCGTTCGGATCCTGGTAGTACTCGCGTAGTCGCACCACAGCGTCTCCTCGGGCCACGAGCGTGGCGATCACCCACTGGCGGCGCGGGGCCGTGCGTCCGCGAATGTATACGAGCGGAGCCGACACACGGAGCATCACATCCCTTGTTGTGGCCGCTGTCGAGTCTCAGCATCCGGCTACTGCATTGGACTTCGGCACGGCGGCACATTCGATCGCACTGGTCCACATCTCCGCACCTCCAGCCTGTCCCCGAACATCCGGATGGATGGTCGAAGGTGTCCGGGCCTCGAAGCGTCGCGCTTCGAAGCCAACCGGAGCGGGTAAGCCGCATGGGCCGACGTCCTGCCACATGGGGGGCAAAATGACGTGTCCTAGTTCGACGAACCGCCGACCCTCTGTCACCGCGTAGGAAGGAGGTCGCGATGCCTGAACTGCTGGTTGAGTTCATCACCTCGCTCGACGGCTACGGCTGAACCTTGCCAAGCCCGCGCGCGAGACCGCCGACCGGAGCGAGCCTCCGGGTGAACAAATAACGTCACCGTGACGCTGAGTTGCTGACTGAGTGCGTACAACCGTTAGTTGCAAGGGTTTTCGCGTCGAGCTCGAACAGCCGATAACTGAATTATGTCAGGTTGACCCGCAAATCGCCTGTCTGACAGCCACGTTTCATGTCTCCGCGAGACTGACACTGTCTGCGGATACCGCACCGGTGAAGGTACCGATCGGTCAATATCTGCCCGGTAGGTCACGTCCACCGGTTGACCCCGGGCGAGCGGTACCCGGACTGAACCCCGGCGCCGCCGTCACCAGGTCCGGCCGCGGACGGTCGAGTGCAGCTCGCGGTCCAAAGCGATCGCCGCCTCACCGCGCTCGTTGTCGGCGTCGTCGAGGGCGTCCATCGCGCCGTCGTACCCCTCGTCCAGCAGCGGGTAACCCCAGGGTCCCAAGAACCCGGTCCGCGCCACCCGGCGCCACTCGGTCCCGAACGCCGCCCACGCCTCCCGGTACTCAGACGCTGCGCGCGTACACCACTGCTCGGTGGTCTCCCCGGGGTGCCGGCTCATGACCGCCATCATCCCCGCACCCCGCACCCGGGCCGTCACCCGCGAGTCCCTGGCCCGAGTGGCGACAGCGTGCGCCGCGCGACGGGGTTCTCGACTCACCCGAGGAGCACGGCACGGGTCACCAGGTCTGGCCCCTCGAAGACCCGGCGGCCCGGGTGGGTGGACAGCGCGATCGACACCACTCCCCCGCCGACCCCTTGCCATCGGGTCGACGTCACCACCGCAGGTGTTCCCTGCTCGTCCAACACGCAGTCGCCGATCCGCACATCCGCAGCCGGGATCAATTCGGTTCTCATAACCAATGCCTACACCGGGCCACCGACAACGACCCCGCTGCAAGCCTTCTGGGGCCGCAAACCGTCCGGTGTGCACACCGGATGTAGCCGATGCAGGCGGTGCGCAGCTGGTCGCCGCGGCCCGTTCCCTCCGGTTCGACCGCATCCGGGAGGCGATGGCCGCCACCGCCGGCCGCCCCACCGACCGGATCGAGATGCGGGTCGCCGCCTCCGTCGCCCACCTCGGCCTGACCGCCGATCCTGGCACCGCTCCTCGCGCTCACCATCACCACCGGCGTCGTCCCGGCCATCACCCTGGACGAACCTGTACTGGCAGGACGACCTCGGCGGCGCCTACCCCCGCTCGATTTCGGGCCCGGAATCTCAGCGCCGCCGTTCGGCCAGGTACATCCAGGATGGCGCGGACCCAGGGGTGGTTGGTCCGGTCGCCGCTGAGCCCCGGTTTTCATCTTTGGGTGACAGCATCGTCAGATGCTGTCACATGGCTGGGTGATCGTTGCCAAACTCCATCCCACCGCAGGAAACCCAGTGGCATCAAGGCCACGCCCACCAGGAGCAGTTTGCTCGCGTGAGACCGATCGGCCGAACCGGGTTTCGGTGACGTTCACGGGTTTGCCTACTTCGACATCCCCCAGGCATCGGCCAGGCGGCGGCTTTCCTGGGCGTGGTGCAGCTCGCGGGCGTAGAGCAGCCCGTAGGTGAACCCGTTCTCGTCCGGGTACTGGGCGGTGCCGGCGGCGATCCGGCGGAGCAGGTCGGCGGCCACCACCCCGTCCTGGTGATCACCGAGGATGTCCTGCAGGTCCTGGTACCGCTTCACGCTGTTCCTGGTCTTCTTGCCCAGCACCGGGTGGGCGAGTTCGGCGGCGTACCGGGCGCGTTTCCCGGCCTTGCGGGCCTTGTGCAGTTCCTCGTCGTCCCCGCCCGGGCCGAGACCCGCGGCCAGGTGCTTGGTCACCTTGCGCGCGGCGGCGCGCACCGCCGATCTCAGTTCGGCGGGGTTCCGGGCGGCGAGGTCGGTGAACGGCGGGTCGGTCACCCATCGTTGTGATTCCCGGAGCAGCGCGAGGTAGCGGCGGCCGTTCATCGCCTTGTCCAGGGCCTGCCGGTGCTGCACCTGCTCGGCCCAGCAGGTAGCTCCTCGATCCGGGCGGCGACCGGGCCCAGCACCTGCTCGTCCGGGAGCGCCGCGATCGCCTTGCCGAACCTCGCGCGTTGCACCTCCCGGTCCCGGACCTCACCGAGCAGCGCGGCGTACCAGGACAGTTCGGCGTCGAACGCCCGGGCCCGCTCCGGGTCGACATACTCGGCGAAGACCCGCAGCGTGGACCGGAACCGGCGGGTGCCGACCCGGGTCGGGTGGATCATCCCGTCCAGCCCGCGGCGCAGGCCGAGGTCGCCGGTGACCAGTGCGTCGTCCTGCTCGGCCAGGTAGCGGCGGATCACGTCCCCCGCGGTCCGGGCCCGGCCGGCGGGCGACCCGCCGGCTTCGGTGGTGTCGGTGATGCCGAGCGCCTTGGCGACCTTGTTCGGGCTCGCCGACGGGGTGGCGCCCGCCTCGGTCAGGGCACCGCCCACCGCGGTCAGGATGTCCTCCGTGCCGGCGGGGCCGAGTTCGGCCTCGATCTCCCGCCAACTGGACAAGGTCGCCGCGCCGCGGCCCGGGGCGACCGCGTCGACGTGGTCGTCGGCGACCTCGACAATCAGTTCATCGTTGCCGTTGAGGAGGCGGTGCGCGGTGCGGTCGGTGCGGACGGTGACGATGTGCCGCAACGCCTTTCCCCGCCGCATCCCGGTGACCAGGGTGGCCAGCTCCTTCGGGACGGTGGTCTGGGTGCCGGTGGGGTCGAGCCGGATCTCGGTGCGGGCGTCACCGGTGGGCACCTTCAGTTGCCACCCGGTGTCGGTGTCCCCGGTCCGGCACCGCAGGGTGATCCCCCGGGCGAGCAGGTCATGGTCCTCGGTGTCGAAGTACACGCTGTCCAACCGAACCCCCGACCGCTCCACCCGGCCCCCGCCATCGACCAGACCGTCCAGGGTCGGGCAGCACGACATCGGCGGCGGCGTCGAACTTCGTTTCGCGTTCCAGGTGCTCGCTGGCCACAGCGGCTCACTCCCTTCATCGGCGACACGTCCCCGTTTGTCCCCCGCACCGTGATCGGATCGCCGGGCGGGCGGGATGCGGAGCATCGTTCACGTGCCCCGAAATGCGTCCGGTCAATCGCCCCGGGGGCGCCGCCGGGTGTCGCCGGCGGCGCCCCCTTGCCGGGTCGGGTTACTTCTTCTTGTTGCTCTTCTTGCTCTTCTTGCTCTTCTTCTTCGCCATCCGAACCCTCCTTTCCGACCGTTCGACGCCGTTGTCGGCGATCAGCTTCCAGCTGCGCGTCAACACAACGTTGCCGCACGGATCAACAGCTCGTTGACCTGTAGGCAACATAGTGTTGACAGCCGCCGAGGGCAAGTTAGGCTCGGAGCGTGGCGGACCCGGTACATGCCAAGCGATTCGACCGAGCCCTGGCCGCGCTGCGGGACATCCCTGACCCGCTCCGCCGGCTCGACGCCGTGCGCCTGTCCATCCAGGCGCTGGAGGACCTCGAGGCGTCGACCGCCGCCGACGCCCGGGCCGCCGGGGTGACCTGGATCGACATCGGCGCCCTGTACGGGCTCAGCAAACAAGGCGCCCAGCAACGCTTCCGGCGTCGCACGAAGACCTGAATCCGGCGAACGGCCGCCGAGTGTCTGCTGCTCACGCGTGTGAGGTGTCGTCGTCTCCACCGTTGGCGCCGATGTTCGCCGCCCGTCGCCTTCCTCACCTGGTTCTTCCTCAGCGCCCGCGCCCGCGCCAAGGAACGCGCCGGGAAGGTGCAATGGCTGCTCATGGGTGTGTCCTTCGTCGCGGCCGCATACCCGCCAGGTGATGTTGCGGGCCCGACGCGATCGGGACCGGGATCATCTTCACCGCGGAAACCGTTGGTCTGCTGCTGTCCTCGCTGGGCGCCGGGCGCCTCGCCCAACGGTTCGCCCAGAAGAGGCTCATCCTGGCCGGCTTCGTGCTGACCATCGGCGGCATGCTGCTGCTGATCGTGATGGTGTCCGCCAACTCCAGCGTCTGGTCCTTCGCCCCCGGGCTGTTCCTCGTCGGCGGCGGACTCGGGGCCGTGCTCACCGCGTCCGTCAACGTGGTGCAATGCAGCTTCGTGGAAAGCCAGCAGGGCGAGATCTCCGGCCTCTCCCGCAGCGTCTCCAACCTCGGCTCGTCACTCGGGGTCCGCGATCGCCGGAACCGTCCTCGTCCCCGGCATC
>CAVOFW010000002.1:0-101903 GCA_963695045.1 uncultured Actinomycetota bacterium | reverse complement strand
GACAACGCGCCGCCGACCTCACCACACTGTGGATGCAACACCGCCGACCGGCCCTGGGACACCGACGACGACTGGGACCTCCCCGCCTCCGCGTTCCGCCCCGACCCACACGCCCCGACACCGGACCCGACGCGACACGCCTGCGCCGACCGGTGCGGCGACCGGCGGCGAACAGTCGCCCAACCCCTACCGCACGGGCCGGCCGGTGATCACCCCCTGCCCGCACGACCACCAGAACCGGCCCATCCCGGCCACCATCGGCGTGATCATCTCCGCGCAATCGCTGTTCGGGTTCAGCAACACCCCTGGTCAACTCACCGACCGCTCCACCCTCATCCCCGCCGACCTCATCCGCGACCTCGCCCAACAACCCGGCACCCTGTTCTACCGACTCCTGACCGACGAGAAAGGCAACCTGCTGGACGTCACCGAACTCGGCCGATTCCCGTCCAGAAAACTCGGCAACGCCATCGACTTCCGCGACGGCACCTGCAGCACCCCGATCTGCACCACCCCAGCCCACAAATGCGACCACGACCACGTCATCCCCGTCCCCGAAGGACCCACCACCGCCGACAACCTGCAAAACCACTGCCGACCCGAACACCGCGCGAAAACCCATGCCGGACATCACAACTCACGCAACGGCAACACCTCGACCTGGACCACCCCGACCGGCCACACCTACAAAACCACCGACCAACCATTCCCCGTCGAACAATGGCCCACCGAAGACCGAACCGACCCAGAAACGGACCTCGAATGACCAAATCCAGATGGCTTCGCACTCGTGTGGCCTTGGGTACCGTCGTGCACGTGTCCGCCGCCATCGACCTTCACCAGGCCTCGCGCATCCTGGTCTACGGGGTCACCGGGTCCGGCAAGTCGACGATGGCAGCTCGGCTCAGTTCGGCCACCGGTATCCCCTGGTATTCGGTCGACGATCTGACCTGGGAGCCGGGTTGGACAGGTGGTTCCCGTCGACGAGCAGCGTCGGCGCATCGAGGCCATTTGCCAGCGTGAGGAATGGATTATTGATTCCGCCTATAGCGCGTGGCTGGACGTCCCGTTGGCCAGGGTCGAACTGATCATTGGATTGGACTATCCGCGCTGGCAATCATTCGGCCGGCTTTGCCGGCGCACGCTGATCCGAATGGTCGACCGTACGGTGATCTGCAACGGGAACCGCGAGTCGCTCCGAAACACATTTTCGAAGGACTCCATCCTGGCCTGGCATTTCAGATCGTTCAAGAGCAAGCGGACGCGCATCCGGGCCTGGGAGGCCGACCCCGCAGCGCCTGCCGTACAACGGATCCGATCGTGCGCGCGATGTGCGCCGGCTGCTGCCGGAGACCCTGGTCTCGCCTCCCGCACAGCCGAACGTCCCCTCGACATGAACGACTACGCGCGATCTCCGCGACAACCGACGACGCAGTTCGGCAGTATCGACCTTCATTTCCGACAGCAATGTCGCTGCGGCGTCCGGCTGTTCCCGTTCCGCCAACGCGAGCAACAAATGCTGGGGCAGTGATCCGCCGCGACTTCTCCGCCGTCGTGTGAGCAAGGGTGCGCTGCAAAGCCGACCGCGCCCCGGAGGTGAATGTGGTCCGCATGCCCTTACGCGGCGCGACCGCCGGCTGGAAATCGCCGATGTCGATCCCGATCGCCACCAGCGCCTTGCGGTCGAGGGCGTCGGCCGTTTCTCTGGCGTCGTCAACGCTGATTCCGACGAGCGCGGCGCTGTCCGCGTCGCGCAGCACGCCCATCAGCAGGTGGTCGGTGCCCACCCGGCGATCACCACGCCGCTGGGCCTCCTCCACCCCGTATCGCACCGCGTTGCGGGTCGAACCTGCGAATCTCTCGAACACGACTCCTCATTTCTCGTTCTGAATCATTTCCCGTATTTGGCGTGCACCGATTGCCGGGACACCCCGAGGGCGTCACCGATCTGCTCCCACGACCAGCCCTGTTGTCGGGCCAGCGCGACGTGCATCGCTTCCACCTGTTCGGCCAGGCGATGCAGGGCGCCGACCGCACGTAGTCCCGTTGCCGGGTCGGTCGCAGTGATGTGGGCCAGCACGTCATCGGTCATGGTTGTCAATCTAGCTTGACAGGAGCTGATCTTGTCAACGCAGACTGACAGCGCATGGAAGCTGACAGGTGCTGATCGTCGGAGCAGGCCCGACCGGGACTCATGCTGGCCTGCGAACTCGGCCTGGCCGGCGTTCGAGCGACCGTGCTGGAGCGCGCCGCGGAGCCCGGCGACATCCCGAAGGCGAACGGTCTGGTGGGGCACATCGTCCGGGTTTTCGATGCGCGCGGACTCCTGGACGGCGCCCCGGACCTTCGACCGATCACGCCCGCCCAACGTTCCCCTTCGGCCCGATCTCGCTGGAGCTTCACCGGCTACCGGACAACCCGCTGCAGGTACTGCCCATCCCCCAGCATCGGCTCGAGAAACTCCTGACCGTCCCGCGCCATCGAACTCGGCGCGACCATCGTCCGGGGCGCCGAGGTGGTCGGCATCGACGTCACACCGGACGCGTCGGCGTGCGGATTCGAACGGCGGCAGGCACCGACGACACTGAATGCCGAATACCTCGTCGGCTGCGACGGCGCCAGAAGCTTCGTCCGGCACCACGCCGGCATCGGCTTTCCCGGGATCACCAGCGACGAGACGTCCCGAATCGGCCGGGTCGTTCTGCCGCCGGCCGCGATCGAGATCGCCGGGCGACGTGCTCATCGTCCGAGATGGGCCACGGCTGAACATGTTCCGCCCGAACCGGACCCCGACCGGCGCGATCACCATCGCGCCCGCCGCGGCGCTCGATCCCACCGTCGGTCGCGACGTCTTCCTGATCAGCACCAAGGAACAACGGCAGCCGGACGGACGCGGACGGCGATCTCACCGCCGACGACTTCCAGGCCAGCATCCAGCGGGTGCTGGGCACCGGACTGCCGATCGAGCATGCGGAATGGGTGCGGGCGACCGTCGCGAACAGCCGCCAGGCCGAGACCTACCGATCCGGCCGGCTGTTCCTGGCCGGCGACGCCGCGCACATCTTCTCGGCGGGCGGGTCGGCGCTCGAACGTCGGACTCCTCGACGCCGTGAACCTGGGCTGGAAACTCGCCGCAACGGTCGTGCGGCACGGCAGCACCCGAGCTGCTCGACACCTACCAGACCGAACGCCACCCGGCCGGCGCGCAGGCGTTGGCCCAGACCCGGGCGCAGGCGGCCCTGTCCGCACCGGGCGAGAACGCCACCGCCGTCAAGGACCTGCTCACCGAACTGCTGCGCTCGCCGGAGCCGCTCCGCCGGGTGGCCGAGATCATGGAGGGCGCCGCGCCGGACTGGGCTCCGGACATGGCGACGACCGAACAGATCAAGAGCAGCATCGCGGCAGCGATGAGAAGCGGCCGGGCACTGCTCATCGACGGCAGCGCCGACCGCGTGTTCACCACCATCGCCGAGCCATGGCGCGAACGCGTCGAGCTGATCGACGTCAACGAAGGCTCGACCGGCATGCTGATCAGACCCGACGGCTACCTCGCCTGGACGGCCGAACGAGCACTCCGAGGACTCGACCGACACGCTGACCGCAGCGCTCACACCGCTGGTTCGGCCCGGCTCACCCACCCACGCGGTGACCTCGACCTCGACCAACATGGCCGGGTCGATCAGCCCGGCCACCACCACCATCGTCGCGGCCGGCCGGACGTCGGCGAACACACGAGCATGAGCCAGCCCGACGGCGTCGGCATCGGCCGCATCGACGATCGACATCCTGGTCGCGACAACGGATTCGGCCAGCACGCCGACCTCGGCCAGTGCGGACAAGGGCGATCCCGAAGGCGATCTCGGCCTGCCGCCCGGCATCACCGACGGCCTGGACGACCCCGTCGACCACCGCCGTGCAGCCGGCCGTCACGGCCAGCGGACCGACGCGGACCACCCGGGAGTAGCCGTACCGCTCCTCATACGGGCCACCGGACCCGCGCCGCTCTCCCGTACCCATCGGCACCAGACGTCAGGACACCGCGGCGACCGCGGCCAGCGCCTTCGGCAGCGTGAACGCACCCGCGTACAGCGCCTTCCCGACGATCGCACCCTCGACCCCCAGCGGCGCCAGCTTCGCCAACGCCACCAGGTCGGCCAGCGACGACACCCCGCCGGAGGCCACCACCGGGGCGGAAGTCGCGGCGCACACCTCCTGCAGCAGCTTCAGGTTCGGCCCCTGCAGCGTGCCGTCCTTCGTCACGTCGGTCACCACATAACGCGCGCATCCCTGCCGATCCAGCCGGGCCAGCGCGTCCCACAGGTCGCCGCCGTCCTCGGTCCAGCCGCGGGCGGCGAGCGTGCTGCCCCGCACGTCCAGACCCACCGCCACCCGGTCGCCGAACCGGGCGATCACCGACGCGCACCAGTCCGGCTGCTCCAGCGCGGCGGTGCCGATGTTCACCCGGGCGCAGCCGGTGGCCAGCGCCGCCTCCAGCGACTCGTCGTCCCGGATGCCGCCGGACATCTCGACCTTGACGTCCAGGGTGCCGACCACCTCGGCGAGCAACGCGGCGTTCGAGCCGCGACCGAACGCCGCGTCCAGATCCACCAGGTGAATCCACTCGGCGCCGTCGGACTGCCACGCCAGCGCGGCGGCCAGCGGCGCACCATAGGTCGTCTCGCTGCCCGCCCGGCCCTGCACCAGACGGACCGCCTGACCGTCCGCGACGTCCACCGCGGGAAGAAGTTCGAAGGTCACGGGCGCCAACCCTACGGAATCACGGCCCGACGGCATTGCCCGGACCCGGAATCGCCCGGATGATCAGCACATGTACGTGCCAAGCCATTTCGCGGCCGGCGACGCCGACGTCAGGGCGCTGCTGGAAAGCCACGGCGCCGCCGACCTGATCACCGCGACCGACGACGGACTGGTGGCCACCTTCCTGCCGTTCATCTTCGACCCGGCGGTCGGCGAGCGGGGCGCGCTGTTGGGTCACGTCGCACGGAACAACGACCAGTGGCGCCGCCCACCGATCGGTGACGCGATGGTGATCGTCCGCGGCCCCGACGCCTACATCTCGCCGTCCTGGTACGCCAGCAAGGCCGAACACGGCCGGGTGGTGCCGACCTGGAACTACGTCACCGCGCACGTCTACGGCGAGTTGGTGGTGCATGACGACCCGGTCTGGCTGGACGGCCTGGTCCGACGGTTGACCGAGCGTCACGAGCAGGGCATCGCCGAGCCGTGGTCCGTCGACGACGCCCCGCCGCGGTTCATCACCGGCCAGCTGCGCGCGATCGTCGGGCTGGAACTGGTGATCACCCGGATCGAGGCGAAGCTCAAGCTCAGCCAGAACCGGCCGGCCGCGCGACATCGAGGGCGTGCTGGCCGGGCTGGAAGAAGCAGGCGACCTCGCCAGCGCGGCAGCAACACGACAAGCGAACCGACCGGCCGCAACCAGTCAGGAAGCCTGACCCGGTTCGACCGCCCGGCACCAGAACGCCTGCGCGTCACTCCCGATCCGCGCGACGACCAGGGTCGCGGCCGCGGTGGTCGGGCCGATCAGCGCGGGCCGCAGCCGGCGACGCAGGTCGTCGGGGATCAACGGGGTGCCCCGCTGCTTGATCTCCAGCGTCCCGATCCGGTCCCGCCGCGCCCACCCGGCCACCGTCTTCTCCCGGTACGGCGCCGCGTCCAGCACGCCGAAACCCGCGCACCCCCGGCGGGACGCGCAGGCCCGGTCAGGTACGCCAGGTGCGGGTCCAGCAGCGACAACCCGTGCCGGGCCGCGTAGTGCCGGACCAGATGCGCGCGGACCACCGCGGCGTCCGGGTCCACCAGGTAGTCGCCGACCAGATCACCGGCGGCAACCGCGCAGTCGTCCGGGTCGTCGCTGGTCACCTCCCAGGACGCACCACCCGACACCAGCACCGTCGCCCGGCGCGCCACCCTGGCCAGCTCCACCGGCCAGAGCACCGCCTCCCGCGCTCCGCCGTCCAGCGACACGATCTCCACCTCGCCGGGCCGGTCGAGCGCGTCGTAGTCGATCCCCGGCGGCAACCGCAGCACGGGAGGGCGGTCGGCGTAGACCGCGTCCAGGTCGGCCACCGACGGCAAGCGTCGACACCGAGGTGATCCGCCGTCCCGTGCCGTCCCGGCGGGCCGGATCGGCGTAGGCCAGCAGTCCGCGGGACGTCCGGGTCAGCGCGTCCGCGACCACCACCCGGAGCAGGCAGCCCGGACGCCAGCAGGTTGTGCCGGGCCATCAGCACCCGCACCGGATCCAGATCCGAGCCGAGCACCACACCCGAAGACCCGGCGACGAGCGCGGCCAGATCCGCCCCGATGGAACAGGTCACGTCGTGCACGCCCACCCCGGCCAGCCGCCGCGCCCGGTGCGCCGCCACCAACAGCGGGGTGGCCTGCTGCAGGGCCTCGTCGGTGAACAGCCAGCGTCCGGCGCCCGGCCCGAGCTTGCCGACGGCCCGCCGCCGCAGCCGCA
The DNA here is from genome assembly GCA_963695045.1 of uncultured Actinomycetota bacterium. GTDB lineage: Bacteria > Actinomycetota > Actinomycetes > Mycobacteriales > Nakamurellaceae > Nakamurella. The sequence goes on along the minus strand of CAVOFW010000002.1, from coordinate 95,401 downwards.
CCGTCTCGGCGACCACGGCCGCGCGGCCCGACGTCCCAGCCGACGAACGGAAACAGCCGCCGCAGCCGGGTCAGATCGGTCAGCAGGCTCGCATCGGTCAGCGGGAATCCGGCGGCCTGCTCGAGCGCCTCCGCGCCGGCCGGCGACGACAGGAAGCGGACGTCGTCGAGCGTGAACTGATAGGCCATGCCGATCCCCGAGCGAGTCAGCGACCGACGAAGGTCGCCTTTCCCGGGCCCTCCCGCAGGAATGACGTCATACCGATCTTCTGGTCCTCGGTGCCGAACACCTCGGCGAACTTCTGCGCCTCCAGCTCCAGACCCGCCGACAGCGACCCGTCCAGGCCGTCGTCGATCGCCCGTTTCGCCGCGGCCAGCGCGGCGGTCGCCCCCGCCGACAGCCGCCGGGCCATCGTCAAGCGCCTCGGCGAACACCTGATCGGCCGGCACCGCCCGGCTGGCCAGCCCGATGCGCACGGCCTCGGCGCCATCGACCGGGCGCCCGGTGAAGATCAACTCCTTGGCCTTGGTCGGCCCGATCAGCCGCGGCAGCCGTTGGGTGCCGCCCGCGCCGGGAATCACCCCGAGGGTGATCTCCGGCAGCCCGAGCAGCGCGTTCTCGGCCACGATCCGGAAGTCCGCGGCCAGCGCCAACTCCAGGCCACCGCCGAGCGCGTAACCGGTGATGGCCGCGATCACCGGCTGGGTCAGCCGGGCCACCGCGTTCACCGCGTCGTTCAGCGCCCGGCCCAAGCGTGGCGATGTCGCCGGGTGTGCGGTCCAGCATCTCCTTGATGTCCGCGCCCGCGGCGAAGGCCCGCTCACCGCCGTAGAGCACGACGGCGCGGATCTCCGGGTTGCCGGCGACCTGACCGGCAACCTCCAGCAGTTCACCGATGGATCGCGGTGTTGATCGCGTTCACCGGCGGCCGGTCGAGCCGGATGATCCCGACCGCGCCGTCGCGTTCCAGCCGCACCAGATCAGTCATCAACAATCCTTTCCACAGCGCCCATTCCAAAGACGCGCAATCCGACGTGTCAGCCGGCGTAGGCGAAGAATCGTCCGCCGCGGGACTCCAGGCGCAGTGCCGTCCCGAAGGTGGTGGACAGCGCGTCCTCGGTGAGCGTCTGCGCCATCGGGCCGGCGCCGACCACCTTCCCGCCGCGCATCAGCAGCACATGGCTGAAGGCCGCCGGGATCTCCTCGACGTGGTGGGTCACCAGCACGGTGGTCGGCGCGAACGGATCGACGGCCAGCGTGGACAGCCGCGCCAGCAGGTCCTCCCGCCCGGCGAGGTCCAGCCCGGCCGCCGGTTCGTCCAGCAGCAGCAGTTCCGGATCGGTCATCAGCGCCCGGGCGGCCAGCGCACGCTTGCGCTCGCCCTCGGACAGGGTGCCGTACAACCGGTCCGCCAACGCGGAAATCCCCATGGCGGACAACAGTTCCCGCGCGCGGTGCGAAATCCAGCTCGTCGTACCGCTCCCGCCACCGGCCGACCACCCCGTAGCCGGCGGACACCACCACGTCGATGACCGTCTCGGTCGGCGGCACCCGGCCGGCCAGCGCCGCCGAGGACAGCCCGATCCGGGTCCTGATCTCCGTCACGTCGACCGCGCCGAGCCGCTCACCCAGGATGTGCACCCGGCCGGAGGTCGGGAACATCTGGCCGGACGCGATCTGCAGCAATGTGGTCTTGCCGGCCCCGTTCGGGCCGAGGATCACCCAGCGCTCGTCGACGTCGACGTTCCAGTTCACGGCGTCCAGCAGCACCGCGGGCCCGCGCCGCACCGTGACCTCGGTGAGATGCAGCACCGAATCGGGACCCGGCAGGATCGACGGCTTTTGCCGGGGGGCGGCGACGGGAGTTGTCGCGGCAGTGGGACTGGAGGTCACGCGGCTCATTGTTGTCCTACAGCCGTCCGGCATGTTTCGGCCCCTTGACCAGACTATGCGTTTCATACCCACGGTCGATGGGAAGCGATCGCCGTCGGGGAGAATCAGCCAATGCCCAGCCGCGCACCGACATCCGCCGATCAGCAGGACAGTGCGGTCGACCGCGCGACGGACAACGTTGACGGCGGGACGACGCTCAAGCCGGCGAAGAAGAAGCCCAAGGCCAAGCGACGAAGCCGGCCCGGCCAGGTCGACCCGCAGGCCGCGCCCCGGGTGGGTTCGTCGCCCTATCCCGGGCCTGCCCTACCCGTTGGGCGCCACCCCCTATCAGGGCGGCACCAACTTCGCCGTCGTCGCCGACGGCGTGCCCGGGGTGTCGGACGTCCAGCTGTGCCTGATCGCCGCCGACGGCACCGAGCAACGGCTGCCGATGGACGAACGCACCTACGGCATCTGGCACACCTTCGTGCCCGACGTCGGCCCGGGTCAGGTCTACGGATTCCGGGTCCCGGCCCGCGATCCGGCGAAGATCCTGCTGGACCCGTACGCGCGGAAGGTCACCAGCACCGACTACGACCTGATCGCCGCCGCGTCCACCGGCGTCGACACCCTCGGCAAGGTGCCGCTGGCCGTCGTGGTGCCCGGCATCGACCGCCGGATCGCCGCACCTCGACCTCGGTCCGGCCGTGGGTGCCCTGGGAACAGACGGTGATCTACGAGGCGCACGTGGTCGGCCTGACCAAGCTGCACCCGGAGGTCCCCGCGCACCTGCGGGGCACCTTCAAGGGCGTCGCCCACCCGGCCGTCATCGAGCACCTGAAGAGCCTCTCGGTGACCACGCTGGAACTGCTGCCCGTGCAGGCCAGCGCGGCCGAGCCCGGCCTGCTCGCCACCAACCGGCGAAACTATTGGGGCTACTCGACTCTCAGCTACTTCGCGCCGCACCCCGGCTACGCCAGCGAACCCGGCAGCGGAGATCGCGGAATTCGTCGAGATGGTCGACGCGCTGCACGCGGCCGGCATCGAGGTGATCCTCGACGTGGTCTACAACCACACCTGCGAGGGCGGCCCCGGCCTGACCGTCGACCTGTCGCTGGCGGGGCCTGTCCCCCGGCTCCTACTACCTGCCGGACGGCCGGGACATCACCGGCACCGGGAACACGCTCAACGCCGGGACGCTGCCGGTGGTCCGGATGGTCACCGATTCGCTGCGCTACTGGGCCGACCACCTCGGCGTCGACGGCTACCGGTTCGACCTGGCCTCGGTGCACGCCCGGCCGGACGGCGGGCCGTTCGATCCGGGCTCCGCGCTGCTCACCGCGATCGCCGCCGACCCGGTGCTGGCCAGCCGCAAACTGATCGCCGAACCCTGGGACGCCACCGGCGAGGGCTACGCGGTCGGCCGGTTCGGCGCCGAACTGGACCGAGTGGAACGACCGGTTCCGGGACACCACCCGGGACTTCTGGCGCGGCCTGGACGGCATCCGGGACCTGGGCTACCGGCTGTCCGGGTCGTCGGACCTGTTCGCGCCCGCCCGCCGGCCGTGGGCGTCGATCAACTTCGTCACCGCGCACGACGGCTTCACGCTGCGCGACCTGGTGTCCTACGACCACAAGCACAACGAGGCCAACGGCGAGGACAACCGGGACGGCACCGGGCACAACCGCTCGTGGAACTACGGCGCCGAGGGCGAAACCGACGACCCGGCGATCATCGCGCTGCGCACCAGGCAGGCCCGCAACATCGCCGCCACCCTGCTGCTGTCCACCGGCACCCCGATGATCACCATGGGCGACGAGCTGTGGCGCACCCAGGGCGGCAACAACAACGCCTACTGCCAGGACAACGAGATCAGCTGGGTGGACTGGGATCTCGGCGCCGCGGAGCAGGACATGCTGGCGTTCTTCCGGCGCACGCTGGCGATCCGCAGCGAGGCGCCGGCGCTGCGCCAGGGCGAGTTCTTCGACGGTCGGGCACCCGCCGGCGGCGGTGACGGCATCCCGGACCTGGTGTGGTTCAACCCGTGGGGCCACCCGATGACCGACGACGACTGGTTCGACGGCTCCCGGCGCACCCTGATGATGTGGGTGGACGGGCGGGACGTGCGCGGGCACACCACCGGCGGCGAGCCGCTGACCGACGTCTCCTGGCTGCTGGTGCTGCACGCCGACGCCGGCCCGACCACCCTGACGCTGCCCGGAATGCCCTACGCCAGCGGCTATTTCCCGGTGCTGGACACCGGCACGCCGACCGGTGAGCCGGCCGCCCCGGCGCCGTTGCCGGTCGGCGAGCCGATCGTCGATCCCGGGCCGCACCGTCTGGCTGCTGCGCGCGGACCGCTCCGCAATGCCTACGCCGTCGTGACCAGGCCCAGCTCGGCCGGCGAGGCCAGCAGCTCGTTGTGCGGCAGCACCCGCACCGTGTACCCGACGGCGCCGGACCGGGTCAGCGGCAGCTGCGCCTCGTACCGGTAGCCGTTCCCGGTGGAATCGGTGTCGGACCCGACGCAGTCCATGTGCACGGTGGTGATGTCGTGCAACTGCTCGTTGACGTCGACCCGCCCGGTGACGGACTGCACCTCGACGTCCTCCGGGGTCAGGCCGCCGAGGTCGAGGAACGCCCGCACCGTCATGACGTTGCCCAGCGACGGCTCGGTGCCGATGCCGGAGGTGTCGACGTTGATCACCCGGACGGCCGGCCAGGCCGCCCGCACCTGTTCCTTCCAGGCCGCCAGGCCCTTGGCCACCGTCAGGTCGGAGGTCACCGCCCGCGAGTACACCGACGCCGGGCCGTAGTACCCGGTGACGTAGTCCCGCACCATCCGGGTGGCCTGCACCCGCGGCCCGAGATAGGCCAGGGTGTGCCGCACGGTGTCCACCCAGCCCTCCGGCAGGTCCGGTCTCGTTGCGCCGGTAGAACAGCGGCGCCACCCGCTTCTCGACCAGGTCGTAGAGCGCGGCCGCCTCCAGGTCGTCGCGCCGGTTGTCGTCGCCGACGCCGTCGGCCGTCGGGATCGTCCAGCCGTCGTGCCCGTCGTACAGCTCGTCCCACCAGCCGTCGGAGATCGACAGGTTCAGCCCGCCGTTCAGCGCGGCCTTCATGCCCGAGGTCCCGGAGGCCTCCTGCGGCCGGATCGGGTTGTTCAGCCAGACGTCGGCGCCGGCGCAGAGCACCGCGGCCATGCCCATGTCGTAGTCGGGCAGGAAGACGATCCGGTGCCGGAGGGTCGGGTCGTCGGTGAACCGCACCATTTCCTGCATGTACCGCTTGCCGCCGTCGTCGGCCGGGTGCGCCTTGCCGGCGATGACGATCTGCACCGGCCGGTCCGGGTCCAGCAGGATCGCCCGCAGCCGCGCCGGGTCGCGCAGCATCAGGGTCAGCCGCTTGTAGGTCGACACCCGCCGGGCGAACCCGATGGTCAGGATGTCCGGATCCAGGATCGACTCGGTCCAGCCCAGCTCGGCCACGGTGGCGCCGCGCTGCAGCTGCGACTTGCGCACCGTCTCCCTGGCCATCGCGACCAGCCGTTGCCGCAGCGTGTTCCGCAGCTCCCACAGCCGCTCGGAGGACACCTTGTCGGCGGCCGGCCATTCCGAGGCCGACGCCAGGTCCTGCCAGTCGGCCATGTCGCCGGCCACGTCGTACATCTCCCGCGCCGCCCAGGTCGGCAGGTGCACGCCGTTGGTGACCGAGCCGATCGGCACCTCGTCCGGCTCGAAGCCCGGGTACAGCGGCGCGAACATGTTCCGGGACACCTGGCCGTGCAGCTTGGCCACCCCGTTCGCCCGCTGCGCCAGCCGCAGGCCCATGTGCGCCATGTTGAACCGGCTCCGGTCGTCCTCGGAGCCGAGCGCGATGACCTCGTCGACCACCAGGCCGGGCAGCAGCCGGGACATCCCGTTGCCGTCCGGGTCCAGGTAGTGCCGGACCAGGTCGACCGGGAACCGGTCGATCCCGGCCGGCACCGGGGTGTGCGTGGTGAACACCGTGCCGGCCCGCACCGCGGACAGCGCCTCCGGGCAGGTCAGGCCGTGATCGGCGATCAGCGAGTTGATCCGCTCCAGGCCGAGGAAGCCGGCGTGACCCTCGTTCATGTGGAAGACCTCGGGCACCGGGTGCCCGGTCGCCTCCGCGTAGGCCAGCACCGCGCGCACCCCGCCGATGCCGAGCAGGATCTCCTGCTTGATCCGGTGGTCCTGGTCGCCGCCGTAGAGCCGGTCGGTGGTGCCGCGCAGGAAGTCGTCGTTGGCCTCGATGTCGGCGTCCAGCAGCAGCAGCGGCACCCGGCCGACCTGGGCGCACCAGATCCGCGCCGTCAGCAGCCGGCCGCCGGGCATCCGGACGCTGACGGTCAGTTGCTCGCCGTCGGCGCCGAGCACCCGGTCGATCGGCAGGCCCTGCGGATCGTGCGCCGGGTAGTGCTCCTGCTGCCAGCCGTCCGAGGACAGCGACTGCCAGAAGTAGCCGAACCGGTAGAGCAGGCCGACCCCGATGATCGGCACGCCGAGATCGGACGCCGACTTGAGGTGGTCGCCGGCCAGGATGCCGAGACCGCCCGAGTAGTTCGGCAGCGCCTCGGTGACGCCGAACTCCATGGAGAAGTAGGCGATGGCCTTCGGAAGCGTTGGCGCCGATGGTGACCTGGTGCTGGTACCAGCGGGGATCGGTGAGGTAGTGGTCGAGATCGGCCGCCAGGCCGTGCATCCGGGCGAGGAACGACTCGTCCGTGGCGAGTTCCTCCAGGCGGGACACCGAGACCGCGCCGAGCAGTTTGAGGGGGTCGCCCTCGAACTTGTGCCACAGCTGCCGGTCGATGTCGGCGAAGAGGTCCTGGCTGGCCGGATGCCAGGACCACCGTAGGTTGCGTATCAGAGCACCGAGCGGTTGCAGCGGCGGTGGCAGCTGCGGTCGGACGGTGAAACGTCGGAGAGCCTTCACGCGAGGAATTTACCTTGACCGACCCGGTAACTCCTACTCGACCGGCGTGATCGCGGCGCCGGGCCGCTCTGCCGAACCCGCTGGCGGAACCGATTTAGCAGGCCGGCCGGGTCTGCGGCGGCCGGGCAACCCCGGTACGTTTGCCCGGTGCCCGGCCGAATCGGACTGAGCGACCTCTCGCCCACCGTGGCCTGTGGTCGTTACCCGGCAAAGGCCGTGGTCGGGCAGCCCATCACCGTCTCGGCCACCGTGTTCCGGGAGGGTCACGAGCGCGGTCGGCGCGAACGTCCGCTGGCGCCCACCGGGAGCCACCGATGACGACCGGCTGATCCCGATGCGGCGCGAGGCCGACTGGAGCACCCGCTACCAGGCCACCGTGGTGCCGGATCGGCAGGGCCGGTGGACCTACGCCGTCCAGGCCTGGAGCGACCCGCTGGCCACCTGGCGGCACGCCGTCCAGACCAAGGCCGCGGCCGGTTGGTCGGCGGCCGACCTGGCGAACGACCTGGAGACCGGCGCCCGGCTGCTGGAGCGGGTGCTGACCCGGCCGCAGCAGCGGTACGCCGGCGCCGATCAGGGCGGCGATCGAGGCGCTGCGCGACGACGCGCGGTCGGTCGCCGAACGGATCGGCCCGGCCCTGTCCGGCCGAGCTCTGGCCGGTGATCACCGAGGACCCGATCCGCGAGCTGATCACCACCTCGGAGCCCGTCGAGGTCTGGGTGGACCGCCGGCTCGCCGAGTTCGGCTCCTGGTACGAGTTCTTCCCGCGGTCCTGCGGGGCGCAGGTCGACGGCGACGGCCGGCCGGTCGGCACGGCACCTTCGCCGACGCGATCGGCCAGCTGGACCGGGCCGCCGCGATGGGCTTCGACGTCGTCTACCTGCCGCCGATCCATCCCATCGGCGAGGTGAACCGCAAGGGCCGCAACAACTCTGTCGTTGCCGAGCCCGGCGACGTCGGGTCGCCGTGGGCGATCGGCTCCGCCGCTGGGCGGGCACGATGCGGTGCACCCGGAGCTGGGCACGCATCGCCGACTTCGACGCCTTCGTGGCGGCGGCCCGGCGACCGCGACCTCGAGGTGGCGCTCGACCTGGCGCTGCAGTGCGCGCCCGACCATCCGTGGGTCACCGAGCACCCGGAGTGGTTCACCACCCTCCCGGACGGCACCATCGCGTACGCGGAGAACCCGCCCAAGCGCTACCAGGACATCTACCCGCTGAACTTCGACAACGACCCCGACGGCCTCTACGCCGAGATCCTGCGGGTGGTGCGGTTCTGGATCGACCGCGGGGTGACGATCTTCCGGGTCGACAACCCGCACACCAAGCCGATCAACTTCTGGGCGTGGCTGATCGCCACGGTGCACGACGAGCACCCCGAGGTGATCTTCCTGGCCGAGGCGTTCACCATTCCGGCGATGATGGCCGAGCTGGCCCGGCTCGGGTTCAGCCAGTCGTACACCTACTTCATCTGGCGCACCCGCAAGGCCGAGCTGATCGACTACGGCACCGAACTGCTCGGCCGCGTCGGACTACTTCCGGCCGAACTTCTTCGTCAACACCCCGGACATCCTGCACGAATCGCTGCAGATCGGCGGGCCGGGCATGTTCGCGATCCGGGCCATCCTGGCGGCCACCATGGCGCCCAGCTGGGGCGTCTACTCCGGCTTCGAGCTGTACGAGGACCAGCCGCTGGCCCCGGGCAGCGAGGAGTACCTGGACTCGGAGAAGTACCAGCTGCGGCCGCGGGACTTCGACGGCGCGCTGGCCCGGGGCACGTCGCTGCAGCCGCTGATCACCACGCTGAACCGACATCCGCCGCCGGCACCCGGCCCTGCAGCGGATGAAAGGCCTGTGGTTCCACGGGGTCTCGAACGACAACCTGCTCTGCTACTCGCGCCGGGACGAGACCAGCGGCGACGTCGTCATCGTCGTGGTGTGCCTGGACTCCAGGTCCCAGCAGTGGGGGGAGACCGACCTGTGGATGCCCGCGCTCGGTTTGGACTTGGCCGATGTGGTTACCGTCACCGACGAGCTCTCCGGTGAGGTCTACCAGTGGGGTCAACGCAACGCCGTCGGGCTGGACCCGCACTGGCGTCCGGCGCACGTCCTGACGATCAAGCAGTGACATCAGCACGACACGAAGCAGAACAGAAAGGTGAGCATGACCTATACAGACGCGCAAGGCACGGTCCACGAACCGAGCTCCAGCGACTACCGCCCGGCCCGGCCGATCGCCGGCGGCGAGAACGACCGCGAATGGTACAAACGCGCGGTCTTCTACGAGGTCCTGGTGCGCGCGTTCGCCGACTCCAACGGCGACGGCACCGGTGACCTGCGCGGCCTGATCGACAAGCTCGACTACCTGTCCTGGCTGGGCGTCGACTGCCTGTGGCTGCCGCCGTTCTACGATTCCCCGCTGCGCGACGGCGGCTACGACATCGCCGACTACCGCAAGGTGCTGCCGGAGTTCGGCACCGTCGAGGATTTCGTGGCGCTGCTGGACGCCGCGCACGAGCGGGGCATCCGGGTCATCGTCGACCTGGTGATGAACCACACGTCCGACGCCCACCCGTGGTTCCAGGAGTCCCGGCGGCATCCCGGACGGGCCGTACGGCGACTACTACGTCTGGCGGGACGACGACACCGGCTACCCGGACGCCCGGATCATCTTCGTCGACACCGAGCCGAGCAACTGGACGTTCGACCCGGTCCGCAAGCAGTACTTCTGGCACCGGTTCTTCTCCCACCAGCCCGACCTGAACTTCGAGAACCCGGCCGTCGGCGACGAGATGATCGACAGCCTGCGGTTCTGGCTCGATCTCGGGCTCGACGGTTTCCGGCTGGACGCGGTGCCGTACCTGTTCGAGGAGGAGGGCACCAACGGGGAGAACCTGCCGAAGACCCACGAATTCCTCAAGCGCTGCCGCAAGGTGCTCGACATCGAATACCCCAACGCCATCCTGCTGGCCGAGGCCAACCAGTGGCCGGCCGACGTCGTCGACTATTTCGGCGACCCGGAGGTCGGCGGCGACGAATGCCACATGTGTTTCCACTTCCCGCTGATGCCGCGCATCTTCATGGCCGCCCGGCGGGAACAGCGGTTCCCGATCTCGGAAATCCTGGCGCAGACGCCGGCGATTCCGGAAAGCGGGCAGTGGGGCATCTTCCTGCGCAATCACGACGAGCTCACCCTGGAAATGGTCAGCGACGAGGATCGCGACTACATGTGGGCCGAATACGCCAAGGACCCGCGGATGAAGGCCAACATCGGCATCCGCCGGCGGCTGGCCACCCTGCTGGAGAACGACACCAATCAGCAGGAACTGTTCACCGCCATGCTGCTGTCCCTGCCCGGGTCGCCGGTGCTGTACTACGGCGACGAAATCGGTATGGGCGACAACATCTGGCTCGGCGACCGGGACGGCGTCCGCACCCCGATGCAGTGGTCGCCGGACCGCAACGCCGGGTTCTCCCGGTGCGACCCGGCCCGGCTGTACCTGCCGGCGATCATGGACCCGATCTACGGATTCCAGACCGTCAACGTCGAGGCGCAGATGAATTCCACCGCCTCGCTGCTGCACTGGACCCGGCGCATGATCGAGATCCGCAAGCAGTACGCGGCGTTCTCGGTCGGCCAGTTCACCGACCTCGGCGGTTCCAACCCGACGGTCCTGTCCTACACGCTGCATTTCGACGGCGACACCGGCGGCATTCAGCAGCGCCAGCACACCATGCTGTGCGTGAACAACCTGTCCCGTTTCCCGCAACCGGTCGAACTGGATCTGCGCGATCACATCGGGGCGGTGCCGGTGGAATTGACCGGCCACACGCCGTTCCCGCGGATCGGCCAATTGCCGTACCTGCTGACGCTGCCCGGGCACGGATTCTATTGGTTCGACATCACCGGCAACCCGGAGGGGATGTGAGCATGAATTCCGTCGGCGCCCCCGATCACGACCTCATTCCGCTGCTGGCCGAGTACCTGCCGCACCAGCGCTGGTTCTCGGCCAAGGGTCAGGAACTCGGCGACATCTCGATCGTCAGCCGCACCACGATCGCGGAGAACTACTACGAATCCGACATCGAACAGGTGCTGCTCACCGTCGGCACCGCGACCGGCCTGCAGCGGTACCAGATCTGGATCGGCTGGACCTGGCAGGTGCCGGACCGGATCGCGCACGCGACGATCGGCTCCGTCGACGGCCGGACGGCCTACGACGCGCTGTCCGACGTCAACGTCTCCCGGCTGCTGCTCGAGGCGATCGACCAGAACCGGGACTTCGGCGGCGCGCATCGTGGCCAGGCGGGAGGCGGACGCGATCATCGACACCACCGCGGAGGGTCTGGTGATCGGGGCCGAGCAGTCCAACACCTCGATCGTCTACGGACATTCGGCCATCCTCAAGGTGTTTCGCCGGCTGGAGCCGGGTCCGAACCCGGACGCGGAGATCCATCGCGCGCTGCACGCGGTCGGGTTCCACGCACATCGCGCAGTCGTTCGGCGAACTGGTCGGCACGGTCGACGGCGAGGAGACCACGCTCGGGTTGCTCACCGAGTTCTTCGCGAACAGCGCCGAGGGCTGGGCGATGGCGACCTCCAGCGTGCGCGACCTGATGAGCGAGGGCGACCTGCGGGCCGACGAGGTCGGCGGCGACTTCGCGGCGGAGGCGCACCGGCTGGGTGAGGCGGTGGCCGCGGTGCACGCCGACCTGGCCAGGGCGTTCGGCACCAACATCGCCCCGCACGACGAGCTGACCAGGATTCTGGACGGCATGCGCGCCGAGGCCAACGCCGCCGCCGACCTGGTGCCGTCGCTGGCCGAGCATCGGGACGCCATCATGCGCGCGTTCGACCGGGCGTCCGATCACGCCGCCGGGATCAACCTGCAACGGATCCACGGCGACCTGCATCTCGGGCCAGGTGCTGCGGACGCTGACCGGTTGGAGCATCATCGATTTCGAGGGCGAGCCGTCGAAACCGCTGGAATTCCGCCGGTCGATGCACAGCCCGCTCAAGGACGTCGCCGGCATGCTGCGGTCGTTCGACTACGCCGCCCGCGGCCTGGTGATCAGCCCGCACACCGACGCCCAGCACAAGTACCGGGCGGCCGAATGGGCCGAGCGCAACCGCAAGGCGTTCTGCGACGGATATGCGGCCGCGGCGGGCACGGACCCCCGCCTAGCCGGTAGCCTGCTGCGAGCTTTTGAGCTTGACAAGGCGATTTATGAAGTTGTCTACGAACATGGACACCGACCGTTGTGGGAAGCCATCCCGCTGCAGGCCGTTGTCGCCCTCATCAACACCGGAGGTATCTCGTGACCACCAACAGCACCTCGGATCCCACCTCGGGCACGGGGGGCGAACCGGCCAAGCCGACCAGGGCCCGCAAGCCCGCGGCAGCCAAGACGGGGGCGGCGGCGACCGGGGACAAGCCGGCCGCCACCCGGACCCGGGCGGCCGCCAAGCCGAAGGCCGCGGCCGCCAACGGCGACGCGGCCGCGAGCCCCGCGGCCAAGCCGGCCGCGAAGCGCGCGCCGGCCAAGAGCCGCGCCAAGGCGGCCGACACCCCGGTCGCCGGCGGCGCGGTGGAGACGCCACTGGCGCCCGGACGCGCCCACCGAGGTACCGCCGGTCGAGGTCGCGCCGGCCGCCGAGGCGGCCCCGCCCAGCCCACCGCCGGGGCCGAGCAACGACGACTACGAGAAGCTGATCGGCGGCGACACCCACGACCCGCACGGCATTCTCGGCGCGCACCCGCAGGGTGACGGCACCACCGTGGTGCGCACCCTGCGGCACCACGCGCAGAGCGTCACGCTGCTGCAGGACGGCAAGGAGATCCCGTTCGAGAGCACCTACGGCGGCGTGTTCTCGGCCGTCATCGACGGCCCGGTCGGCGACTACCGGGTGCGGGTCGACTACGGCCCCGGCGCGGTCTACGAGGTGGACGACCCCTACCGCTGGCTGCCCACCCTGGGCGAGATGGACCTGCTACCTGATCGGCGAGGGCCGGCACGAGAACCTCTGGGACGTGCTCGGCGCGCACGTCCGGACCTACGACACGCCAGGTGGCTCCGTCACCGGCACCTCGTTCGCGGTCTGGGCGCCGAACGCCCGCGGCGTCCGGGTCACCGGCGATTTCGACCACTGGTCGGGCGCCGGGCACGCCGATGCGCTCGCTCGGTTCGTCCGGGGTGTGGGAGCTGTTCGTCCCGGGCGTCGGCGAAGGCACCCGGTACAAGTTCCAGATCCTCGGCCAGGACGGGGTGTGGCGGGAGAAGGCCGACCCGATGGCCTTCTTCTCGGAGGTGCCGCCGGCCACCGCGTCGGTGGTCACCGTCGCCAAGCACGAGTGGAACGACGCCGACTGGATGTCGGCCCGCGCGGACGACCGATCAGCTGAACGGTCCGCTGTCGATCTACGAGATCCACGCCGGCTCCTGGAAGATGGGCCTGAACTACCGGCAGATGGCCGACGAGCTGATCGCCGAACTGGCCGAGACCGGGTTCACCCACGTCGAGTTCCTGCCGCTGGCCGGCCACCCGTTCGCGCCGTCCTGGGGCTACCAGGTCACCTCGTACTACGCCCCGGACTCCCGGTTCGGCGGTCCCGACGACCTGCGGTACCTGATCGACCGGCTGCACCAGGCCGGCATCGGCGTCATCCTGGACTGGGTGCCGGCGCACTTCCCCAAGGACGAGTGGGCGCTCGGCAAGTTCGACGGCACGTCGCTGTACGAGCACGCCGACCCGCGGCGCGGTGAGCAGCCGGACTGGGGCACGTTCGTCTTCGACTTCGGCCGCCGCGAGGTCCGCAACTTCCTGGTCGCCAACGCGCTGTACTGGCTGGAGCAGTACCACATCGACGGGCTGCGGGTCGACGCCGTGGCCTCGATGCTGTACCTGGACTACTCCCGCGAGGACGGCCAGTGGCTGCCGAACATCTACGGCGGCAACGAGAACCTCGACGCGGTGGCGTTCCTGCAGGAGACCAACGCCACCGTCGGCAAGCGGGTCCCCGGCGTGCTGATGATCGCCGAGGAATCGACCGCCTGGCCGGGCGTCACCCGGCCGACGCACCTGGGCGGTCTCGGTTTCCACCTGAAGTGGAACATGGGCTGGATGCACGACAGCCTGGGCTACATCTCCCGGGACGCGATCTACCGCTCCTGGCACCACAACGAGATGACGTTCTCGCTGATGTACGCGTTCTCCGAGCAGTTCGTGCTGCCGATCTCGCATGACGAGGTGGTGCACGGCAAGGGCTCGCTGTGGTCCAAGATCCCCGGTGACGAATGGCAGAAGGCGGCCACCCTGCGCACCTTCCTGGCGCACCAGTGGGCGCACCCCGGCAAGCAACTGCTGTTCATGGGCCAGGAGCTGGGCAACCCGTGGGAGTGGAACCAGGCGATCCAGATCCCCTGGCAGCTCAAGGACTACCCGCTGCACAACGGGGTTCGGACCCTGGTCGGCGACCTGAACCGGGTCTACAAGTCCAGCCCGGCGCTGTATTCGCAGGACTTCACCCCGTCCGGGCTTCACCTGGCTGGACGCCAACGACCGGGAGGGCAACGTCCTTGCCTACCTGCGCTGGGGCTCGGACGGCTCGGTGATCGCGTGCGTGCTGAACTTCGCGCCGATGCCGCACAGCGGGTACCGGATCGGCCTGCCGTTCGCCGGGGTCTGGCGGGAGGCGATCAACACCGACTCCGAGCTCTACGGCGGGTCGGGGGCTGGCAATATGGGTGCGGTGGTCGCGTCCGACCACCCGTCGCACGGCCAGCCGGCCTCCGCGACCATCACCATCCCGCCGCTGGGTGCGCTGTGGTTGGTGCCTGAGTAGGTGGGCCGATCTGAACGCTCATCGCGCGAAACGCCGATCCGACCGGGTCGGCGTTTCGCGCGTCTCCGGGCTGCTGGTGGTGACCGTGGCCGGGGTGCTCGTGCTGGTCGGCGGGCTGGTGCTGGTGGCCGTCACGGTGTCGCCGTCGCTGTTGTCCGGCGGCGGTCAGCCGGGCACCCCGCTGGCCGCCGAGCGGATCGATCTGACGACCCGGGCGGTGCCGATCGCGGTGGCCGGCGCGTTCGGTTCCGCGGGTTCTGCTGCCGACCCCGACCCGTTGGCCAATTCCGCGGACGGCGACCGCGCGGTCGCCGCGGTGCTCGCCGACCTGCAGGATTTCTGGAACGAACAGCTGTCCGCAGGCGGCGGATCGGGGCTGCGGGCGCCGGCCGGCGGGTACGTCTCGATGGACTCCACGGCCACCGCCGGCCGGGCGCTGTGCATCAGCGACCCCGCGCAGATCGCCGGCAACGCGTTCTACTGCCCGCAGCGATGACGGCATCGTCTTCGACTCGTCGGCGCTGGTGCCGGTGCTGCTCGGCTCCTACGGCAGCGCCGGGCTCGCGGTGGCGTTCGCGCACGAGTTCGGCCACGCCGTGCAGGCGCAGGTGGGGCCGACCGCCGACGATCGGGCCAAGGACCCGGGCCGCTATCCGTCGATCCTGATCGAGGCACAGGCCGACTGCGACGCCGGCGCCTTCCTGGCCTGGGCGTCATCGGGTGCCGCGGAGCGGGTGCACATCCCGCCGGCGTCGCTGGTCCGGGCGGTGGCCCCGCTGCTCGACTTCCGGGACCCGGCCACGGTGTCCGCGAGCGGACCCGGCCGCGCACGGCCTCGGCCTGGACCGGCTCACCGCCCTGCTCGACCGGCTTCCGCGGCGGCGGGGCGGCCTGCCCGCAGATGACCGTGGACAACCTGCCGGTGACCCTCGGCCGGGAGGGCGTGACGACCAGCCCGCCGTCCACGCTGCCGCGGTTCTCCTCCACCGCCGACGCGCTGGCGGCCGCAACATCGTCCGTGACGGCGTTCGCCGGACAACTCGGCGTCTCTCTGCCGGCCATCACCCCGGACGCGGCGGACCTGGAGTTGGCGGCGCCGCTGGGTCAGTTCGCCGCGGCGTCGGCGGTGGCGCTGGCGGCGGGCCGGAGCATCTCCGGCGAGCAGCGTCGGCGCGGCGTGCTTCACCGGGGCGTGGGCGGCGTCGGTGTTCGGGCACGCGCAGGTCGACGAACTCGGCTCCTGGCCGACCGACGCCGACGAGGCGATGGACCTGATCCGCTCCCGGCCCGGGGTCAGCTTCGACGAGCTCGCCGGGTACGCCGACGGGTTTGCCCGGGGTTGGGGCGCGTGTTCCTGATCGGTGGCGTGCTCATCTAGTACAGGGCCGCGGCGAGCGCCCGGCGCGCCTTGATCACCTGCTGGTCGTCCGGCGGGAACAGCGAGAACAGCTCCACCAGATGTTCGCGAACGGCCACCCGGTCGTCCCCCGACGTGCGACGCACGGCCTCCACCAGCCGGGCGAACGCGGCCTCGGTCTCGCCGTTCGCCAGCTGCAGGTCGGCGGCGTCCCGCTGGGCCGCGATGTCGTCCGGCGCGGCGTCGGCCAGCGCGATCGCATCGGCCGGGACGTTCTCCACCCTGAGCAGCAGCCCGGTCTGCGCCAGCGCAGCCTTGGCCTCGGCGTTGCCCGGTTCCACGGCCAGAATCTGCTGATAGGCCAATTCCGCGGCGGCGTAGTCGCCGTTGGCCAGTGCCTCCTCGGCCGCGACGAACCGCGGATCCTCGGGTTCGGGTTCCGCGTCGACCACGGCGCCGCCGGCCTGCGCCTCGGCCTCCTTGATCCCGGGCAGATGCTCCCGCAGCGCGTCCAGCAGGGACGAAATCCATTGCCGCACTGCCGCTTCGGGGACCACCGCGGTCAGCGGATCGGTGATCGGCTGACCCTGCGCCAGCGCCACCACCATCGGCAACGTCTGCACCCCGAAGGCCTGGGCGATCCGCGGATTGGCGTCGACGTCGACCCGGCCCAGGATCCAGGTCCCGCCGGACGCGGCGGCCAGCCGCTGCAGGATCGCGGACAGCGGCTTGCCCGGCTCGGCCCAGCTCGCCCACAGATCGATGACGACCAGGACCCGTGACGACTCCTGCAGCAGGGCACCGAAGCTCGCCTCGTCGACGTCGACGACGTAGGGCGACGGCGGTCCGGCGTCCGGGCGCGGCGCCGCCGGGCGCGGCCGGGCCGTTCGCTGCCGCGGTGGCGCGGTTCTTCAGGGCGGACAGATCGATGGCGCCGGCGAAGGCCGCTGGCATGGCGGCGGCCTGTTGCCGGGGGTCCGGGCGGCTCATGGGTTCATCTTCACACGGCGGGTCGGCCGCAGGTGCCGCCAACCCTCTGCGGCGTCGGCACCGAATCGGGCGTTGCCGCGATAACGTCATCGGGGACGAATCGGGCACTGTCGGTGCTGTTTTGTAGGTTCTTCGCATGACCAGAATCGCGCTGTTCCACTCCGTCCTCGGCGTCCGGCCCGGGGTGCTGGCCGCCGCTGACGTCTTCCGGGACGCCGGCCATCGAGGTCGAGGTCGTCGACCAGTACGACGGCCGGGTGTTCGGCGACTACGCCGAGGCCGGCGAGTTCGTCGAGACGATCGGCTACCCCGAGCTGATGGCGTCGGCGCTGCGGGCGGTGGCCGACGATCCGGGGCCGCTGGTCACCGCCGGGTTCTCCAACGGCGCCGGGTTGGCCGGGTATGTCGCGGCGGCCCGTGGCGGGCCGGCCGGTGGCGTGCTCGGGTCCCTGCAGTTCAGCGGTGCGCTGCCGCTGGAGATGACCGGAGTCGCGCGCTGGCCCGCTGGGACGCCCGTGCAACTGCACTACGCGGTGGACGACCCGTTCCGCAACGAGGCGTGGGTGTCGGGGTTCGTCCGCGATGTCGAGGCGTCCGGTTCGCCGATCGAGACGTTCCTGGACTATCCGATCGCCGGGCATCTGTTCACCGACGCGTCGCTGCCCGACGAGTACGACGAGGCGTCAGCCGCGCTGGCGTTCGAGCGGGCGTTGGCGTTCCTGGATCGCGTGAGCCGCCAGGCTGCTGAACCATGACGATCCGGTACTCACCGACATGGCACCGGTGGTTCGGACTGATCATCGTGATCGACCAGCCAGCCCTTTTCGGGAAACGGCCGAAGCCCGAAGGTCAGTGCGCGTCTCGGCAGGTCGGTAACGGGGATAGCGACGGGTTCGTCGTGGTTGTCCGCGGCGGTGGCGGCGCCCAGGTCAGCACAAACGACAACTGTTGCGCTAACCAGGGTCACGGCTGTCACTCTGGCGTCGTCATAGGTCACGGGCATCACCCTATGAACGCCGCCGTTGGCCAAGCTCGCGGTGCGTTCGACCATCGCGTCCGCGGCGGGATCAGCAACATACGTGCGGATCTCCGGTTCCCACGGCTGATTCGGGTCGCCGCCGATCCCGATCGGGCTCTGCTGCGTCGCGACGACGATCCGCGAGTAGTTCTCGAACGCAGCCAGTGCCGCCACCGCAGCTGCTTCTAGCTCGGGCGTCACCCCGGCGGGCAATTGGCCCGAGATCTCCATCGCGGGTGATGAAATCGATACCGCGTCGGATCCGGTCGTGGCGACCGGCGCGGCCGACGTGCAGGCCACGCACGACGTCAACATCACCGCGACCGCCATCAGCCCGGTCAGCACGGATCGGAGCGTCACCACAGCCGAACACTCCCTCCGGTGCCACCAACGGTCGCCGAAGAATACGCAGCAAACGGACCCTCACCCGGAGGTTCGCCGTCATTGTGGATAACTTGCGGCGGAGGGTGCGAAAACGGCCGTCAGATCCGCGCGGGCTCGGTGTACGTGCCCCACTCCGCCCGCAGCGCATCGCAGATCTCACCCAGCGTCGCCTCGGCGCGGACGGCCTCGAGCATGGCCGGGACCATGTTGCCGGTGCCGCGGGCGGCGGTCACCAGGTCGGCGAGCCGGGCCTGGACCGCGGCGTCGTCGCGGGCCGCCCGGCGCCGGGCCAGCAGCGCGTTCTGCTCGGTCTCGACGTCGCCGGAGATCCGCAGGATCTCCAGGTCCTCGCCGATGCCGCCGGCCCGGGAGTTGACGCCGACGACCTTCTTCTCGCCCTTCTCCACCGCGATCGTGTAGGCGAAGGCGGCGTCGGCGATCTCGCCGGTGAAGTAGCCGTCCTCGATGCCGCGCAGGATTCCGCTGGTCATCTCACCCACCGGATGCCGGCCGGAGGGCACGGCCAGCTTGGCGAGGTCGCGGATCCGGGTGAAGATCCGCTCGGCCTCGGCCTCCATCCGGTCGGTCAGCGCCTCGATGTACCAGCTGCCGCCCAGCGGGTCGGCCACGTTGATGACACCGGTCTCCTCCATGATCACCTGCTGGGTGCGCAGCGCGATCTGCGCGGACTTCGCGCTGGGCAGCGCCAGCACCTCGTCCAAGCGCGTTGGTGTGCAACGAGTTCGTCCCGCCGAGCACCGCCGCCAGCGCCTCCACCGCGGTGCGGGTGACGTTGTTGTCGGGTTGCTGCGCGGTCAGCGACACCCCGGCGGTCTGGGTGTGGAACCGCAGCCACTGCGCGCGAGGGTCGGTGGCGCCGTACACGTCTCGCATCCACCGCGCCCAGATGCGGCGCGCGGCACGGAATTTCGCGATCTCCTCGAAGAAGTCGATGTGCGCGTCGAAGAAGAAGCTCAGGCCCGGGGCGAACTTGTTCACGTCCATGCCGCGGGACAACCCGAGTTCGACGTATCCGAATCCGTCGGCCAGGGTGTACGCGAGTTCCTGCGCGGCCGTGGAGCCGGCCTCCCGGATGTGGTAGCCGGACACCGACAGCGGTTTGTAGTCCGGCATCTGCTCGGTGCAGAACTCCATCAGATCCCCGATCAGCCGCAGATGCGGTTCCGGCGGGAAGATCCATTCCTTCTGCGCGATGTATTCCTTGAAGATGTCGGTCTGCAGGGTCCCGTTCAGCGATTCGAACGCTGCCCGCTTGTCGGAAACACGCCACCCTGCCGTTCGGCGGCGACCAGATACATGCAGAACACCGGAACGGCCGGCCCGGAGATCGTCATCGACGTCGTGACGTCGGCCAGGTCGATGCCGTCGAAGAGGGTCTCCATGTCGGCGGCCGAGTCGATCGCCACCCCGCAGTGCCCCACCTCGCCGATCGCGCGCGGGTCGTCGGAGTCGCGGCCCATCAGGGTGGGCATGTCGAAGGCGACGCTGAGCCCGTGGCCACCCTCGGCCAGGATCATCTTGTACCGCTCGTTGGTGTCCACCGCGTTCCCGAACCCGGCGAACTGCCGGATGGTCCAGGGTTTGCCGCGGTAGCCGGTGGCATGCAGGCCCCGGGTGAACGGGAACTCCCCCGGCCAGCCGATTCGCTCGAAGTCGGCGACCACGTCACCCGGCGCGGGCCCGTAGACCGGGTCGACCGTCATTCCGGACAGCGTCGTGTAGTCGGCGTCCCGGACCCGGCCGGCGGCCTCGGCGGCGGCGAATCGGCGTTCCCACCGGACGCGACCCTCGGCAATGTCGTCGCGGACCGGTTCGCGGCCCGGATCGGCGCCAGCCCGGGCCGTCATTCCGCCGGCTTCGTCATCGACCAGCACGTGCTCCGCCTCTCCACAGGTGGCCGTTCCGGCCGCACAGACAGGATATCCGATAGTCGGACCTCCTACCATTGTGGGATAAGTTACTCACGAGTCGGGTCGCGCGGGTCGGACCCGTTCTCCCTTGCTACGGTGCTGGAATGAGCACCAACGTCACGGCCCCCGCGTTGCCCTTCGATCCCATCGCCCGGGCGGCGCAGACCTGGGCCGAACGCATCGGGCCGGCCACCTCGATGTCGGCGGTCACCAACATCATGCGGGTGCAGCAGATCCTGCAGGCGACCGTCGACGACCGGCTCAAGCCACACGGCCTGTCCTTCGCGCGTTACGAGGCGCTGGTGCTGCTGTCCTTCTCCCAGCGCGGCTCGTTGCCGATGCGGATGATGGGCGAACGCCTGCAGCTGCACCCGACGTCCATCACCAACATCGTCGACCGGCTGGAATCGGACGGGCTGGCCCGCCGGCTCCCCCATCCGAGCGATCGACGCACCACCCTGGTCGAGCTGACCGACGCGGGCCGCGAACGGCTGACCGCCGCCACCGAAGCGGTGATGACGGCCGACTTCGGCTTCGTCGGGCTGGACAACCACGAGCTCGACCAGCTGTCGGTGCTGCTCACCAAGGTGCGCCGCGCGGCCGGCGACTTCGCCTGATCCCAGCGCACAGCTCAGGCGGTGTCCCAGCGGAACACCCTGGTCGCGATGAACGTCACCACCGCCGCGAAGGCCAGCAGGATCGACCATCGGCAGCAACGCCGCCGACGGTCCCTCGCCGCGCACCATCACGTCCTTCATGCCCTCGACCAGGTAGCCCATCGGCAGGAACTTCGAGATCGTCACCAGCCACGCGGGTGCCGCCTCGAGCGGGATGAACGCGCCGGACAGGAACGCCATCGGCAGCACGATCAGGTTCGCCAGCCCGCTGCCGCCCTCCGACGGTCTTGGCGATCGACCCGACCAGCAGCCCGATCGCCAGGAACGCCAGGGTGCCGCAGATCACCAGCGGCACCGCCATGTACCAGGCGCCGTTGAGCTGCAGCCCGAGGAACGGCAGCACCGAGATCGCGACGAAGAGCACCAACTGCCCGATCGCGACCGCGATCGACACGCTCACCCTGGAGCCCACGACGGTCGCCGTGGACACCGGCGCCAGCCGCAGCCGGCGCAGCAGCTTCTTCTCCCGCCAGGTGATCAGCGTGAGCGCGGCGCCGAAGACCGCGCCGACGGCGATGCCGTAGCCGATCATCCCGGGCGCGATGTACTGGATCGGTTGCAGCGATTCGTCCTCGACCTGGTTGGTCTGCAGCGTGTAGGTGGGCGGCAGCCCGGACACCGCGATGTTGGCCTGGTCGACGAACGCGTTGAAGATGCCCTGCACGGTGGCGGCGCCGACCGGATCGGCCGACGAGTAGGTCAGCAGGATGGTGTCGTCCTGCTGCTGGAGCACCGCGTCGGCGTCGCCCTTCTGCACCTGGCTCAGTGCGTCATCCAGCGAGGTCCCCTGGACGAGTTCCACCGCCTGGTCCAGGTTCGCCTTGGCCTCCGCCGGCAGGGTGTCGATCAGCGGGACGGCGCCGATCTCGATCACCTGCGGCCGAGCGGCGCCGTTGTTCGCGAACACTGTGCCGAAGATCACGATGAAGAACAGCGGGAACAGGATCGCGAAGAACAGGCTCAATCTGTCCCGGTAGAAGCCCTTGAGCATCGCCGTCGACAGGCTGGAAAATGCCTTCATGCCCGGTACTCCCGCCCGGTGAGGTCAAGGAAGACGTCCTCCAGGGTCGCGCCGCGAACCTGCAGTCCCTCCAGGGCGTTGGCCTCGGCCAGCGCCGCCAGCACCGGCGACGGACGCCGGGTGGCGATCACGGTGGAGACCTTGTCGCCGCTGACCTCGTCGACGCCGTCGATCGACCGGGCCGACTCGACGGGCAGCGCGCCGGCCACCACGGAGATCCGCACCGGCGCATCGAGCCGCCGGACCAGCTCGGCGGGCGGCCCCAGCTGCAGGATCTTGCCGTTGTCCATGATCGCCACCCGGTCGCACAGCGACTCGGCCTCGTCCATGTAGTGGGTGGTCAGCACGACGGTCTTGCCGCGGTCGTTGATCGTCCCGCAGCACGTCCCAGAGGTTCCGCCTGGCCTGCGGGTCGAGCGCCGCCGACGGCTCGTCGAGGAACACGATCTCCGGGTCGTGGATCAGCGCGCAGGCGATGGACAGCCGCTGCGCCTGGCCACCGGAGAGCTTCTCGGCCTTGGTGCCGGCCTTGTCGGTCAGGGCGACCATCTCCAGCATCTCGTCCACCCGGCCGGGCGGTGTCCCGTAGAGCGAGGCGAAGGTGTTCAGCTGCTCGCGGGTGGTCAGCCGCTCGAAGAACGCGGAGGCCTGCAGCTGCACACCCATCCGATGCAGCAGCTTGGGGTTCCGCGGCCACACCGGCTCGCCCAGCACCTGGATGTCGCCGGAATCGGGCTCCCGCAGACCCTCGATCATCTCCAGCAGGGTTGTCTTGCCGGCCCCGTTCGGTCCGATGATGCCGAAGAACTCGCCATGGCCGACAGAGATCGACACGTCGTCGACGGCGGTCAGCGGGCCGTAACGCTTCACCACGTTCGTGGCAATAATCGTGTCCACCATGTCACGCACGGTAGCCCAACGGTTCACCTGCTGGAACGGGGACCGAGCCAGTCCAGGATCTGCTCCGCGGCCCGGTGGTGGTCGGTGTGACCGTCCGCGACCGGCCGGGCGGCCGCGGCGAGCCGTTCCAGCCCCGGCGGCCGAGGCCAGCGCCGCGAGCACCCGTTCGAGGACGACCGCCTGCACCGCGACCTCGGCCCGCAGGCGCCGCCGTGCCGCCCCGCCGCCAGTGACGTCCAGGTGCTGCCGATGCGCGTCCAACGCGACCAGCAGCTCGTCGATTCCGATCGCCCTTCGAAGCGATCGTGGAGAGCACCGGAACCCGCCAGCGGTGCGGCTCGGCGCCCGCCCGGCCCAGCGCGACCATGCCCTTGAGGTCGCGAACGGTGCCGGACGCACCGTCGTGGTCGGACTTGTTCACCACCAGGATGTCGGCGATCTCCAGGATCCCGGCCTTCGCGGCCTGAATGCCGTCACCCATCCCCGGGGCGAGCACGACCACCACCGAATCGGCCAGCCGCATGACGGCGATCTCGTTCTGACCGACGCCGACGGTCTCCACCAGCACGTCGTCAAACCCGATGGCGGAGAACAGGTCCGCCGCCGCGGGCGCGGCGGCGGACAGCCCGCCGAGCTCCCCGCGGCTGGACATCGAGCGGATGTAGACCCCTGGATCGGTGGCGTGCTCACCCATCCGCACCCGATCCCCCAGCAGCGCTCCGCCGCTGAACGGGCTGGACGGGTCGACGGCCAGCACGGCCACCCGCCGCCCCGCGGACCGCAGGCGCGCCACCATCTCCGTGGTCAGCGTCGACTTGCCGACCCCCGGTGGCCCGGTCAGGCCGGTGATCACCGCGGTCCGCGGGCGCCCGGTGAGCGCCGCGGCCACCTCGGCGGCGCGGTCGCCGCCCGCCTCGATGCCGGCTCAGCAGGCGGGCGATGGCCCGCACCGAACCCCCGTCGGCGGCCCCGAGCAGCGCGTCGGTGGACGAACCGGCGGCCGAGAGCATGGCTCGAACCTAGCCGACACAGGCCAGCGCTACGGTGGGTCGATGACCGACAGCGAATCAATGTCACCGAGACGGGCTGCAGATCACCGCGATCGACCACGTCGGCATCGCCGTGCCCGACCTTGAAGCCGCGATCGAGTTCCACACGGGCGTGCTGGGCGGCGTGCATGGTGCACCGCGAACGCAACGACGAACAGGGCGTCGAGGAGGCGATGATCGCCTTCCACGACGGCGCCCAGGTGCAGCTGCTGGCGCCGCTGTCGGCCGAGTCGACCATCGCGAAGTTCCTCGACCGCAACGGACCTGGGCTGCAGCAGCTGGCCTACCGGGTGGACGACGTCCGGGCCGCGGCGGAGCAGGCCAGATCGGCCGGCATCAGAACCCTGTACGACGAGCCGCGACGCGGTACCGGCGGGTCGTCGATCAATTTCCTGCACCCCAAGGACGCCGGCGGGGTGCTGGTCGAATTGGTGCAACCCGCCCGCCGGACACGGCGCAATCGGCGTTGCGTCCGCGGACTCGGCACAGGCGAGTGGGACGATGACCGCATGAGCTCCAACGAGTGGCTTCCCGCCCAGATCCCCTTCGACCTCGTTCGCCGCGGCTTCGCGCCCGACCAGGTCACCGCACATCTGGAACGCCTCGAATACGACCTGCGGATCGCCACCGCCAACGGTGACGCCACCAATCAACGACTGTCCGAGGTGTCGGCGCAACTGCACAACGCGCAGGCCGAGGCCGACGAACTGCGTGCCCAACTGGACAACCTGGCGCGCGAGCCGGTGTCGATGACGGGCCTGTCGAACCGGATGCAGCGGATGATCCGGCTGGCCGAGGAGGAGGCCGCCGAGATCAGGGCGCGGGCCAACGCCGAGGCCGACAAGGTCACCGGCGCGGCCGCGGCCGCGGCGGCCGCGACGGCCGCCGAGCGGGAAGCCTTCGACGGCGAGCGGGAGCGGACCAGACGCCAGCTCGCCGACCAGGTGCGGGACATGCTGGCCGAGGCGAACAGCGACGCCGAGGCCACCCGCCGCAGCGCCCAGGAGGAATCGCAGGCGGCCGCTCGCGGCCGCCACCGCCGCGTCCGAGCGGCTGCTCACCGACGCCACGGAGGAATCACGCAGCACGCTGACCGCCGCCCGGCAGGAATCCACCGCCACCCTCACCGCCGCCCGCGAGGAGGCGACCGCAACCCTGACGTCGGCGCGCGCCGAGGCCGAACACACCCTCAGCTCGGCCCGGAGGAGGCGGAGTCGCTGACCGCCGCGTCGACGGCCGAGCGGCAGCGGCTGGACGCCGAAGGCAACGCCCGCCGCAAGGCCATCGACGAGGACTTCGAGATCGCGATCAGCTCCCGGCGGGCCGAGGCGCACCAGCGGCTCGCCGAGCGGGAGGAGATCTCGGTCGCCGACGCCAACAACCGGATCACCGAGGCCACCGCCGAGGCGGAACGCCGGGTGCAGGAGGCCACCGATCACGCCGCCGAGCTGATCCGGCGCGCGGCTGCCGAATCCCACCAGCGGGTCGCCGACGCCGACCAGGCCGTCCAGGAGCTCACCGCGCTGCGCAGTCAGGTGCTGGACCAACTGGCCTCGCTGCGGGACCACCTGGCGAAGGTCGACACCTTGGCCGCTTCCGCGCCGGCCCTGCTCGATCCGCCGGACACCGAGGCGAATCGCCCGGTGACCGCCGACTTCCCGGTCGATCCGGGCCAGCGCCCCACCGATCTGCCGGCGAGCTACAACAGCGAACCCGGTCCGTGGGACGACGTGACCGTCGAATCGGTGCGCGCGCGAACGGCGCACGGGAGCAGGGCGGCAGCAACGGCCGGACCGTCAACGCCCGCACGGACGACGACGATGACCTCGAGGCGCTGGCCGCCGACCTGAGCTTCGACAAGTCCGACGTGCCGTCGTTGTCGGCCCAGTCGGAGCAGTCGGAGCCGGCTGTGGCCGCTCCGTCGATCAGCGCGGCGATGGCCGAGTCGGACACCGACACGTTCGCCCGGATCACCGACATCGACGACGGCGGCCTGGCATCGGCGCCGCCGACCGCTGACTCCCCGCACGACACGCCGATGCGCCGGCTCAGCACCGCACGGGGCTGCGGGCATTCGCCGACCGGGCGATGGGCGGCCGGTAGCCGTAGCCGCTAGACGCGGTCGCCGGACGACACCAGCGCGAGGATCTCCGGAGCCTGCTCGAGGTAGCGGTCGGCGGTCAGTCGTGGCCGCGAACCACAGGGCAACGATGCCGACCGCCGGCCCGAGAACGAGCGCCACCCACCCCCATGCCGGGCTCGACCGTCAACGACAGGACGGCGGCGATCCCGGCGGGCAGGGCAACGACCAGACCGATGCCGAGCATGCCCAGCGTCGCCGCGAACGTCCGGCCCTTCTGGCCGGGCACGCTCGAGGCGAACATCGACTTCCGGCTCTGCGGTTGGGCGTACGGCAGCCGGGCCGAGATGTAGCTTGCGCCGGCGATCCCGCCGAGCAGCGCGCCGAGGCACAGGCCCAGCGCGGCCGGGATCTTGTCGACGTCATCCCGGAAAAAGGCTTGCAGCAGGACCGCGATCACCACGATCACCGTGCCGAGCACCACCGCGACGGCGGCGTGTCCGAGCACCTCGCCGCGGGCCCGCACCCGGTCGGTGATCGTCTGCAGGTGCAACCACAGCCCGGAGCCTTCGACGCCGTACTGATTGGCCGCCTGCGTGCCGCACAACAGTGCAAACGCCGCGACCCAGAAGACGGTGCCGTGCCCGCGGCCCACGATGAACGGGTACGCGATGGTCAGCACCGCCATCATCAACCAGGGCATCCGGCGCATCGGATCTCGCCAGATCAGCATCCGGTCCCGGTCCGCCACCACCCGGAGGGTGCCGCCGGTCCCCACCGCGACCGCGATGCTCTCGTGTCCGTGACCCGCGGGCGCCGACCCCTCGGTCATCGACGAGACCGTGGTCAGGCTCTTGCGCAGCGCGACGGACCACCACCACCAGGCCAGCGCCAGCGTCACCAGCCCGATCAGCGCCGCCAAGCCCGCCTTGCCCGCACTCGCCGGTCGCCACGTACTGCGGCAGTGTCGCCAGGGCCCCGGGCGGCGTCCAGGTCAACACCGACGCGCTGGACCGCACGCCCGATTCGACCGCGCTCCCGTTGCTGCCCGGGTTGTTGATCACGTAGACGAAGGCGAAGTACAGCACGAAGACCCCGAAACCGACGGCCATCCCGAGGTCCCGTCCGCGCCGACTGCTCATCAACGCCGACATCGAGGTGGACGCGGCTCTGGACAGCAGCACGCAGATGATCAACTGCACGGCCGCGCAGACCACCGCCAGCGGGAGTGCCGACCACGGAACGCCGATGGCGATGGCCGCGCCCAGCAGCAGGATCATGTTCAGCACCGGCAGAAAGCCGATCAGCGACGCCACCAGCAGCCCCCGTTGCAGGGTCTGCGGGCGGATCGGCAGCAGCGCGAACCTGGTCGGATCGACCGTCTCGTCGACACCGAAGGCGATCAGCGGCGCCAGCACCCAGGCGACCAGCTGCAGCGCGAAGACGGTGGTCACCACCGGCAGGGCGATGTCCGGCAGCGCCCGCAGTGAGGCCAGGCCGACGCTCAGGAACCCGACGATGCCGATGACCAGCACGAACGCAACGATGATGCCAGCCCTGGCGGTGCCCCTGGCGGACCGCAGCCGGCTGGTGACCAGCCGCCATTTCAGGCTTGCGAAGACCCCAACCACGTCAATCCCCCCTCCTCGACGTCGGTCGCGCCGACCAGATGCATGAAGGCGTCGTCGAGGCTCGCCGCCGAGCCGCGCACCTGCGGCGAGCTCACCGGCCGCGATGATCCGGCCGGCGGCCATCACCGCGACGTGCGAGCACAGGCCCTCCACCAGCGCCATCACGTGCGAGGAGAACACCACGGTGCCGCCGCCGGCGGTGTACCGGCCGAGCACGTTGCGGATGATCCGGGCGGACACCGGATCGACCGCCTCCAACGGCTCGTCCAGCAGCAGCACCCGCGGCGAATGCAGCAGCGCCGCGGCCAGGGTGATCTTCTTCCGCATGCCGGTGGAGTAGTCGGCCACCAGCTTGTCGCCGGCCTCGTCCAGGTCGAGGACGGCGATCAGCTCGGTCGCCCGCGCGGTGACCGTCGCGGCGGGCATGCCGCGCAGCCGCCCGAGATAGCTCAGCAGTTCCGGTCCGGACAGCCGCTCGAAGAGCCGCAGCCCGTCCGGCAGCACCCCCATCCGGGCCTTGGCGGCCGCGGGGTCGGACCACACGTCGACCCCGGTCACGATCACCCGCCCGGCGTCGGGCCGGAGCAGCCCGGTCACCATCGACAATGTCGTTGTCTTGCCCGCCCCGTTGGGCCCGACCAGCCCGAAGAACGAGCCGGTCGGTACATCGAGGTCGATGTGGTCGACGGCCGTCCGGCCGCCGAACGATTTGGTCAGCCCGCGCAGCGCCAGGGCCTGCCCGGCGACCGACCTGACCAGGTCGGCCGCACCCGGGTAGGTCGGCAGCGGCGTCGCCGACGGTGGGTTCTCGTCGTTGTTCGTCGTTGATTTCCCCATGACGCCACCCTGCCACAGACCTCCGACAGCGTCCGAGGCCGCACCACAAGGCTCAGAACCGGCGGCTCAACCAGCCGAGCACGGCGTCGGTGAACCCGGCCGGATCCTCGGCCGGCGACAGATGCCCGACGCCCGGCAGTTCGACCAATTCGGCCTCCGGAGCGGCCGCGGCCATCTGCCTGGCCGCGGCCGGCGGGGTGACCGCGTCGTTCTCCCCGACCACGACCAGCACCGGAAACCCGGTGCCCGCAAGCAGTTCCGTGGAATCCGGGCGGGCCGCCATCGCCCGCTGCGCCCAGCCGACGGTGGCCGCCGGCACCCCGTCCGGCGATCCCCGCCAGCCGACCCGGTGAGCGCCGGATCCGACCCTGCGCCACCAGCGGCGTGATGGCGGCGGAGCCGGCGGCGATGTCCCCGTTGTCGGCGCGCTCGGCCGCCGCTCGGCGGCGCTCCAGCGCGGCCGCATCGTCGGCACCGCTGCGGGTGTCGACCAGCAGCAACCCGGCGACCCGCTCGGGGTGCCGGCGCAACACGGACATCGCGACGTATCCACCCATGGACACGCCACCGACGATCGCCTGGTCGATGCCCATGTCGTCGAGTCCCGCGACGACGTCATCGGCCAGCAGGGCGACCGATCGGGCTCGGGCAGCGGCTCGCCAAGGGCGGCACCCGCGCCGAACCCCCGCAGGTCGGGGGTCAGCAGCCGAGTCTTCGCGGTCAGCGCCTCCCGGACCGGGTCGAACATCCGGGAATCCAGCGGAAAGGCGTGCAACAGCACGAGAGGCGGCGTCACGAATCCGATCCTGCCACGATCAGGGTCGACCGGCAGGACCAGCAGCGCGAGCAGAGCCCAGGTGGCCACCGCGGACGGCAGCAGCGAATCCATCCGGTCCATCACCCCGCCGTGACCGGGCAGCAGGTTGCCCATGTCCTTGACCCCGAGATCACGTTTGATCAGCGACTCGGTCAGGTCGCCGCCGGTCGCCACGACCGCGATCACGGCACCGATGATCAGGCCCTGCCACCACTGGCCGGAAAGGATCAGCCAGACGGTGAGCGCGCCGCCGAGCCCGGCCCCGACGACGGACCCGGCGAATCCCTCCCAGGACTTCTTCGGCGAGATGGTCGGCGCCATCGGGTGTTTGCCGAACAGCACGCCGGCGATGTAGCCGCCGGTGTCGGAGCCGACCACCATGATCATGAAGGTGAGGATGCGCCCGGCGCCGTCGTCCGGAGCCAGCATCAGCGTCGCGAAACTGGCCAGCAGCCCCAGGTACACCACGACGAAGATGGACGCCGACACGTCGGCGAGGTAGCCGGACGCCCCGCGCGGGAACCGCCACACCATGCAGGCCAGCGCGGTCAGCGCCAGCCCGATGCCCTGCGCGGACTGCCCGTACGGCCAGGCCAGCGCGATGATGGCGACCGATCCGACGACGATCGGGATCCAGCTGATCTGGATGTTCCTGGCGTGCGCGAGGGTGCCCCGCAGCTCCCAGATCGACGCGACGACCGCGGCCGCGATGATCACCACGAAACTCTGCCGGTAGATCAGCAGGCTGGCGATGCACAGCGCCCCGAGACCGAGGCCAACGCCAATGGCCATCGGCAGGTTCCGGCCCGCCCGCGACCCGGAAGCCGGCGGCGGCTCGGCCGGCGGCCCGCCGGATTCAGGGGCGGCGCTCATCAGACCTCGAGCAGCTCGGCTTCCTTGTGCTTGACCAGTTCGTCGACCTGCGCGACGTACCGGTCGGTGACCGACTGCAGTTCCTTCTCCGCCCGCGCCACGTCGTCCTCGCCGGCGTCGCCGTCCTTGGACATCTTGTCCAGCGTCTCCTTGGCCTTGCGCCGGATGTTGCGGATGGACACCTTGGCGTCCTCGCCCTTGGACCGCGCCGTCTTGCCCAGTTCGCGCCGGCGCTGCTCGGTGAGCTGCGGGAACACCACCCGGATGACGATCCCGTCGGTGCCCGGATTCACCCCGAGATCGGAGTCGCGGATGGCCTTTTCGATCGCCTGCAGCTGGCCGGCGTCATACGGTTTGATGACCGCCATCCTGGCCTCGGGGATGTTGATGGTGGCCATCTGGGTGAGCGGCGTCATCGCCCCGTAGTAATCGATGGCGATCCGGCCGAACATGTTGGGGTTGGCTCTGCCCGTGCGCAGGGTGGCCAGGTCGTCCTTGACGACGTGCACCGCTTTTTCCATCTTCTCTTCGGCGTCGAAGAGCGTCTCGTCGATCATTCGCCAGGCCTCTCAGGGTCACTGCGGTTCTGGTTCCGCGGAGGGGTGTACACCAGGGTGCCGATGTCCGCCCCACGGACAGCCTTCCCGATGTTGCCGTTGGTCAGCAGGTTGAACACGATGATCGGCATGTCGTTGTCCATGCAGAGGCTGAACGCGGTGGCGTCGGCCACCTGCAGGCCCTTCTCGAGCACCTCGCGGTGGGTGATCTCGGTGAACATCTTGGCGTCCGGGTGCACCCGCGGATCCGCGTCGTAGACCCCGTCGACGGCCTTGGCCATCAGCACCACCTCGGCCCCGATCTCCAGCGCTCGCTGGGCGGCGGTGGTATCGGTGGAGAAGTACGGCATGCCGACACCGGCCCCGAAGATCACCACCCGGCCCTTTTCCAGGTGCCGCTCGGCGCGCCGCGGGATGTACGGCTCTGCCACCTGACCCATCGTGATGGCGGTCTGCACGCGGGTGTCGAGGTTGTGCTCCCGCTCCAGGAAGTCCTGCAGCGCAAGGCAGTTCATCACGGTGCCGAGCATGCCCATGTAGTCGGCCCTGGCCCGGTCCATGCCGCGTTCGTGCAGTTCGGCGCCGCGGAAGAAGTTGCCGCCGCCGATCACGACCGCGACCTGCACCCCGTCGGCCGCGACGTCGGCGATCTGGTCCGCGACGGTGGAGACCACGTCCGGGTCGACGCCGACCTCGCCACCGCCGAACATCTCGCCGCCGAGTTTGAGCACAACCCGGCGGAACGGACGACGCGGGTGTACCTCTGCCATGCGATCTCCAGCCAGCTAAAAGGTCAAAGGGTGGATCTGTCCCTGGGTAAACCCCGAGATATCACTGTGGCCGGCGGGAGGTCCCGCCGGCCACGGTGACCGAGCCACTGCGATCAGGCCGTTCCGACCTCGAAGCGGCTGAAGGCGGTGACGGTGACGCCAGCGTCTTTCAGCAGTGCGCCGACGGTCTTCTTCGAGTCCAGCACGGACGACTGCTCGACGAGCACCGCGTCCTTGTAGAACCCGTTGACCCGGCCCTCGACGATCTTGGGCAGCGCCGCCTCCGGCTTGCCCTCCTCGCGGGCCGTCGCCTCGGCGATGCGCTTCTCCGATTCGACGACGTCCGCCGGGATCTCGTCCCTGCTCACGTACTTGGCCTTGAGCGAGGCGATCTGCATGGCCGCGCCGCGAGCCGCCTCGGCCGCCGCCTCGGTGTCGCCGGTGTACTGCACCAGCACCCCGATCGACGGCGGCAGGTCGGCGGAGCGCTTGTGCAGGTAGACCGTGGTCGGACCGGCGTACTTGACCACCCGGCGCAGCTCCAGCTTCTCGCCGAGCTTCACCGATGCGGCGTTGATCGCGTCGGCCACCGTTCCGGTGCCCAGCGGCGCGGCCAGCACGGTCTCGACACCGACACCGGCGTCGAGTTCCGCCGCGGCGTTGACCACCCGTTCGGCCAGCTGCTGGAATTCGGAGTTCTTGGCGACGAAGTCCGTCTCGCTGTCGAGCTCGATGAGCGCGCCACCGGCGGCGGCAACGAGACCCTCCGCGGTGGTCCGCTCGGCCCGCTTGCCGATGTCCTTCGCACCCTTGATGCGCAGGATCTCGACGGCCTTGTCGAAGTCACCATCGGACTCGTCGAGAGCCCGCTTGCAGTCCATCATTCCGGCGCCGGTGAGTTCCCGGAGCTTCTTGACGTCTGCGGCACTGAAGTTCGCCATGGTCGGCGGTATTCCTTCTCTACTCGGTCTGGGTTGGGTTGGCGAACTAGTTCAGGTCGGCGCCGACGACGCTGGCCTGCTCGTTCGCGACGATCTCCGTGACGCCCTCGGCGGCGTCGTCCTGGACCTCGAGCACCGCGGCGGCGCCCGCATCGGTGCCGGCCAGCACGTCCTCGGTCAGCACGGGTTCGACCGCGGAGGCCTCGGCACCGGCGGCCAGCAGCTCGCGCTCCCACTCGGCCAGCGGCTCCTCGCCGGCGGCGACGGCGGCTCCGCCGGAGCGGGCCAGCAGACCGGCGGCGACGGCCTCGGCGATCACCTTGGTCAGCAGCGCGGCGGACCGGATGGCGTCGTCGTTGCCGGGGACCGGGTAGTCGACCTCGTCGGGGTCGCAGTTGGTGTCGAGCACCGCGACGACGGGGATGTTCAGCTTGCGCGCCTCGCCGACGGCGATGTGCTCCTTCTTGGTGTCCACGATCCAGACGGCGGACGGCACCTTGGCCATGTCGCGGATGCCGCCGAGCGTCTTGGCCAGCTTGTCCTTCTCCCGGGTCAGCAGCAGCACCTCTTTCTTGGTGCGGCCCTCGAACTCGCCGGAGGTCTCCATCGCCTCGAGGTCCTTGAGCCGCTGCAGACGCTTGTGCACCGTCTGGAAGTTGGTGAGCATGCCGCCCAGCCAGCGCTGGTTGACGTACGGCATGGAGACGCGGGTCGCCTGCTCGGCGATCGCCTCCTGGGCCTGCCGCTTGGTGCCGATGAACAGCACGGTGCCGCCGTGCGCGACGGTCTCGCGGATGAACTCGTAGGCACGATCGACGTACTGCAGCGTCTGCTGCAGGTCGATGATGTAGATGCCGTTGCGTTCGGTGAAGATGAATCGCTTCATCTTCGGGTTCCAGCGCCGGGTCTGGTGTCCGAAATGGACACCTGCATCCAGCATTTGGCGCATGGTGACGACAGCCATGTGAGGCGCGTCCTTCCTCGGTGCGGGCGCTCCGCCGGCCACTTCGGGCCTGCGCGGGCGCAGTTTCGGTTGTTGCCGCAGGTCGGGTGACCTGTGGCCCTGACGCCTTCGGAGCTGCTCCGCCCTTGCGGGACCTCGGTGCAGCTCGGGCCGGTCAGTCCCTGTGGTGTCCGGGGACCGGCAATAAGGCGTGCGAAGTCAGCCCGCTTGGCACGGGCTGCCTGGCAAGGGTAGCCGATGTGGATAGGTTGCGGTGAATCCTGCTCGGCTGTCCACATTCTTCGGTTGTGACGGTTCGGCACCGGCGGGAACGGTCAGGCTGTCGGCATGGGTGGAGGGCGTGGACGGCGGGCGCTGGCGCTGGCCGCGGTGATCTGGGCGGCATCGCTGACCGCGGCGCCGCAGGCCGGCGGGGCGGGCCCCGGCCCGGCGAACGGGTTCGTGCTGCCGGTGCCGCCGCCGCCCGTGTTGCTCACGCCGTTTGCGCCGCCGGCGGATCGGTTCGGGGCCGGGCACCGCGGCGTTGACCTGGCGGCACCGGAAGGCTCGTCGGTGCTCGCCGCCGGCCCGGGGTTGGTGGTCTTCGCCGGGCCGTTGGCCGGGCGTGGGGTGGTGTCCGTCGAGCACGCCGGCGGACTCCGGACGACCTACGAACCGGTGACGGCCGCGGTGGCCGCCGGCGCCAGGGTGTCGGCCGGTGAGGTGATCGGTGTGCTCGAGGCGGGTCACCCGGGGTGCGCGCCGGCGACCTGCCTGCACTGGGGCGCCCGGCTGCCGGATCGCGTGTACGTCGACCCGATGGCGCTGCTGCAGCCGTGGCGGGTCAGGCTGCTGCCCTGGGACGGGCGGTAGGACCGACTCACGCCCTGGGATGGGCCTGGCGGTAGACCGCGGCCAGCCGTTCCGACGACACATGGGTGTAGATCTGCGTGGTCGCGAGGCTGGCGTGGCCCAACAGCTCCTGCACCGTGCGCAGGTCCGCGCCGCCCTCGAGCAGGTGGGTGGCCGCGGAGTGACGCAGGCCGTGCGGGGCGAGTTCCGGGGAACCATCGACGGCCGCGGTGCGGCGGTGCACCAGGGTGCGCACCGCCCGCGGATCCAGCCGCCCGCCGCGGGTACCGAGGAACAACGCCCGACCGGACTCGTCGGTGCAAAGGCCGGCTCTGCCCCGCTCCAGCCAGGCCCCGATGGCGGCGTCGGCCGGCAGCCCGAACGGCACCACCCGTTCCTTGGATCCCTTGCCGAGCACCCGCACCACCCGCCGGTGCCGGTCGACGTCGGCGATGTCGAGGCCGGTGAGTTCGGAGACGCGGATCCCGGAGGCGTACAGCAGCTCCAGGACCGCCTGGTCCCGCAGTTCCACCGGATCCGGCCGGTCGGCGGGCGCTGCCTCCGCCGGTGCCCGGGGCTGCAGCATCGCTGCGGCCTGGTCCACCCGGAGCACCGACGGCAGGGTCTTGTCCGGCCGCGGTGAGGTGAGCCGGGCGCCGACGTCGGCGGCCAGCAGTCCGGTGCGGTGCGCCCAGGCCGAGAACGACTTCCCGGCGGCCGCGCGCCGGCCCATGGACGCCCGCTTCGATCCGGTGGTGCGTTGCTTCGCCAGCCAGCTGCGCAGGACCGCGAGGGTCAGGCCATCCAGTGTTTCCGGCGGGCTGCCGCCGGCCAACCGCCCGAGATGGTCCAACAGCGCGGCGACGTCGGCGGTGTACGCGCTGACCGTCGCTGGCGCGAGGCCCCGCTCGGCCGCCAGGTAGCGGGTGTAGGCGTCCAGGGTCGCCTCCAGGCCCGGCGACAGGGCGCCGCGCAGGACCTGGGTGGACGCCCGCCGGCCGGTCATCGATCAGGCCTGACCGCGCGCGAAGGCGACCTCCCGAGCCGAGCGGTTCGCCACGATGGCGTCCTGAATGCGACCCAGCAGTGCCTGCAATTGGTCCCGGCTGTACGGATACTTTGCCGGCAGTTCCCGCATGACCGCCTCCGCCACCTCGGCCTGGATGTCCAGCAGCACCCCGTGGTCGCGGTCGAACTGCTCGACCGTCGTTGTCCGGGGGTCCCGGGTTTCGATCACCGCCAGGATTTCCCCGACCTCACCGACATCCGGCAACTCGGCCATCGCACCCGCTTCCGTTGGACGGGCGGCAGGCCCGTCGGACGTCGACAGCGTAGACGCCCGGCCCGGCTCAGGCGGTGGTGCCCAGATCGTGCGCCAGTTCCTTTTCGTCCTCCTCGGACAATGACGTCTTCAGCAGGGTGCCGCCGAACCCGCTCATCCGGTCGGCGAACTTGTCCTCGGTGATCTTGGACGCCATCACCACGACCGCCGCCTTGCCCGGTTCCAGCAGGTCGTTGACCTGGGCCCGGAACTGGTCGTTGACGCCGGACTTGCTGAGCTTGCCCATCAACCCGCCCATCAGACCGCCGATCGCGAGGCCAAGGAACGGAACGAAGAACAGCAGGCCGAGCAGCATGCCCCAGAGCGCCCCACCGGCCGCGCTGGCGCCGACGATCTTCTGCGGAGTCTCGACGTGGCTCTTGCCCTCCGCGTCGACGGAGACGATGGCCAGCCCTTGCAGCTGCACCACGAAGTCACCCTGCAGCGCCAGCACCTCGTTGTAGGCCGCGGTCGCGTCGTCGTGATTGTCG
Source organism: uncultured Actinomycetota bacterium (assembly GCA_963695045.1). Classification (GTDB taxonomy): domain Bacteria; phylum Actinomycetota; class Actinomycetes; order Mycobacteriales; family Nakamurellaceae; genus Nakamurella. Next base: position 59,285 of record CAVOFW010000002.1, on the reverse strand, counting down.
TAGCCGATAACGATGAGCTCGGACAAGGAGGTCCTTCCATGGAGCGGGGACGGCCGGATGGCATCGTCGGTTCCGACGGTATGCAGGTCCGCGGCCCGGGGCATCACCCACCGGGGGTGAGCACCGCGGCCCGGGTCACGTGCCGACCACCCGCTGCGGGTGACGTCGTCGCTCCTGGGCACTGGCACAGTCCAGAACCAGGGCACCGGAGCAGCCTCCGCACGAGAAGAATTCATCAATGGGCAGGTGGTCGAACGGTGAAAGAGAAAACCTTTGAGATCCGCGTTCGCGGCGAGATTCCGCATGACGAACTCGCTGAATTCGAGAACCTCACGGCCGTCGTGCTGCCACCGGGAACCGTCTTGCGGGGTGACGTCACCGATCAGCAGGCACTCCAGGTTCTGCTGCAACGACTGCACACACTCGGATTGGAACTCACCGAGGTGCGCCGGATCGGGCGAGGAACTCCGGTGCTCCCGCTGCGTGGGCGGCAACCTTGACCGGCCCCGGGGGACGCTACGAGTTCGTCGTCACCGGAAGTCTCGGACCGGTGCTGCGGTCGCTGTTGGCTGATCTGGACATCGACGAGCGACCGGTGCTGACCCGACTGGACCTGCGCGACGCCGATGACGCGGAGCTGCTCCGCGTCATCGCCGGGTTGGTGCACGGGGACCGCCAACTGGAACTGGTCCGCGTCGTCGCCGGAGACCCGGGAAAGGTGACGCGGTAGACACCCGGCATCGAACGCTGGGTTTCCGCACCGAAACCGGTCGCGTACTGTCCCGAGTGATCGATCGGACGTGGGACGGTGACCGAAATGGCGCAGCATCCAGAGACCCTGGGTGTGTGGCCCGTCAGCCAATCGAACGGCGCGATCGGTGGCCTGCTCGGCATCAGAGTGGTACCACCGACCATCCCAGGCGGATTCCTGCGGCGCCGCCGGCTCGAGGACCGGCTCGACGCGGGAGTGTCCGGCCCGCTCACCGTGTTGAGCGCGGGTGCCGGATCCGGGAAGACGCTGGTGGCCGCGTCGTGGGCGCGCCGGCGCCGGACGGTCGATGCCGGTCGCGGAACTTCACCGGTCGCCTGGCTCGCGCTGGAGCCCGACGACAACGAGCCGAGCCTTTTTTTCAGCGGCGTGGTGGCGGCCCTCCGGGCGTCCGGGGCGGTGCCCGATGGCAGCCCATTGGGCGGGCTCGCGCTCGAACAGGGCCTGACCACCGACGGGCTGCGCGCCCTCCGGCAGGGCCTTGCCGAGCTGACCCCGGGAACGGTGCTGGTGTTGGACGATTTCCACGTCATCGACCACCCGGACATCCTGGAATCCGTCGCCGTGCTGCTCCGGCACGAGGCGCCGCTGCGGCTGGTGCTGATCACCCGCAGCGATCCGGTGTTGCCGTTGCATCGGTTGCGGGTGAGCGGGGGCCTGCACGAGATCCGGGCCGGGGACTTGGCTTTCGACCATCATGAGGCGGACGAGTTTTTCCGGCTGGACGGTCGCTCGCTGCCTACATCCGACGTCAACCGCCTGGTCGAACGCACCGAGGGCTGGGCCACCGGTCTACGGCTGGCCGCGATGTTCCTGGCCAGGGACAACGCGTCCGCGGCGGAATTCGCCGGTGACGATCGCGCGGTCACCGAGTATCTGCTGGCCGAGGTGTTCGCCAGCCAGCCGCCGCAGATGCGTGAATTCCTGCTGCGCACCAGCGTGTCGGACCGGATCTGCGGTGGTCTCGCCGACGTGCTGACCGGCGGCGACCATGGCGAGCAACACCTGGAACAGCTCGAACGCAGCAACGCGTTCATCACCTCGATCGGCCCGCACCGGCGTTGGTATCGGTACCACCCGCTGCTCCGCGAGACGCTGCTGCATCAACTCCTCCTCGAGGACCCCGCGCTGTCCGGGGATCTGCACGGGCGCGCCGCAGTGTGGTTTGCCGGCAATGGAGCCCCGATACCCGCGCTCCGGCACGCCGCGGCGGCGAAGAACTGGGACCTGTTGGGGGAACTGTTCGTCACCACCGCAGGACCGCGGATCCTGTCGGCCGATCGGTCGGCGATCAACGACGCCCTTGGCCAGATCCCGGACGAGGAACTGCACCGCTCGGCGGCCCTGCAGACGTGCGCGGCCGCCAAGCTGGAGTTCGCCAGTCGCTACGCCGAGATACCACCCGTGGTGGCGCGGGCCCAACGCATGCTCGCCGCGGACACCACGTCGTACCGGCCGCTGACCGCGGCATTGATCGGACTCTGGGTCACCGCCATCGCCCGGCCCAGCGGCGACATGCCGCTGCAGCTGGACACCTGCGCCGATGTCCTGCGTCAACTGTCGGAGACCGACGAGCCGTTTCCGGCAGCCGATCAGTACCGCGCCGTTGCGCTGGCGAACCAGGGCATCGGTCTGATCTGGACCGGGCAGGCCGAAGCCGCGCGGCCGGTGCTGCTCACCGCCCTCGAATCCACCGCCGCGGCCGACATGGAATACACCAAGCTGGGCTGCCTCGGTCAGCTGGCGCTGGCCGACGTCATCCTGGGCAACCTCGACGACGCCCAAATGTGGGCAGTGCAGAGCCTCCAGCTCGCCGACCAACGGGGCTGGACCGGGCTCACCAACGCCGCTCCCGGTTGCCTGGCGATGGCGTTGGTCCACCTGCTGCGCGGCCATCCGACGGAGGCGGAGCCACTGCTGCGGCAGGGCGCCGTCGCATCCAGTGAACCGCTGCCCAGCGTCGCCATCATGATCGCGCAAACCCTGGTCGATGTGAGCCTGAACCGTCCGCAATCGGCGCTGCGCTCCGTTCGGGAGGCCCGCGGCACCGTCAGGCGGTTGAAGAACCCTCCCGAATTCGTCCTGGGGTGGCTGCGGACGACCGAAGCCGAGGCGCAGCTGGCCGCCGGTGACGCCGCCGCCGTCGTCGCCGCTGCGGAGGTCGACCGGGCAGCCGGCCGCTGGGCGCCGCGGGAAGCCGTTCGGCAGGCCCGGGCCGCGATGATGCTGGGCAATCTTGCCGCGGCGGACGACGCCCTCACGGTCGCGGTCGCCGATGCGGACGGGTCACTGGCCGGGGTCGAGGTCCACCTGGCCACGGCACTCGTCGCGGATCGGTTGCGGGAGGATGACCGGGCTCGCCGGGCCTTCGAACAGGCCGTCCGGTCCGCGACGACCGAGCGAATTTCCCTGCCATTCCTCACCTTTGACCGCCGGCGGACGGCGCGCCTGTTGGCGAGGGTCGAGCCACGGGATCCGGCCGAGAAGCAGTTCCTGATGGAGCTGGAGTCGCTCACCTCGCCCAGCGGGGGGCCCGAGGCGGAACCGGAGCCCTTGGCCGAACCGCTGACCGACCGCGAACTGGGCGTGCTGCGGCTGTTGCCCGGGATGCTCAGCAACTCCGAGATCGCCGACGAACTGTTCATCTCGGTGAACACCGTGAAGGTGCACCTGAAGACGCTCTACCGAAAACTCGACGCGGCCAACCGGCGGAGCGCGGTCCGCCGGGGGCTGGCCCTTCGGCTGATCAACTGACCGCGGCCGAGGTGGCGGCGTTCACCCTCGGCTCCCTCACCTACTCCATCGAGGTGCTGGACGGCGTGGTCCCCGCCGAATCCGGAGCGGTCACCCTGTTCATCGACCCACTCGGCCGTCCGTTGAGCCCGGTATCGCTGGCGGGCATGAACCGCCGGGGCCGCCGTCGCGACCGGCGCCGCTCCTAGGGGTAGCCGCGCATCGGCAGCTGGACCGCAGGCGTGGTCACCGAAGGGTGGGTCGGTCGGGTTGCTCGTCATGGCGCACCTGCAGGCTGACGGCCAACGGATGCTGCGGCCCGAGCACTCTGCCGACCCGGGAGACGGTGTCCGCCAACAGGTCTCGCGTCGCCTGATCGTCATCACGGCGTCGAGGTCACCACCGCGGTGGCGGCGATCAGCGTGATCGGGTGGTCGGGCCCGAGCAGTGTGGTTGCCCGCTCGTAGGGGCCGCGACCGACCGTCCCGGTGCTGGTCGCGGCCGGTGAGGCGGCGGCCGCCGACGCAAGGGCGGCCGAGGACATCAGGGTGATGAAATGGTCCGGACCGAGCCGCCCCTCGATCCGTTCCGAGAACTCCCGCCCGATGGCCAGCGATTCGATCCGCGGCGCCGGTCCAGACCAGGGCCTGGGCGAACACCGCGGCGGAGCCGAGCGTGATCAGGTGGTCGTTGCCGAGGTTGTCGACCGCCCGCCGGTAGGTGTCCGCGGCCAGTCTGTGGATCGTTGCCGGGTCGCCTTCCCAGAGCAGCCCGATCGACAGGTCGGTCGCCGCCAGCAATGTCGTCGAGTGATTCGGGCCGAGGACGGAACGGGACCGCCGCAGGAGATCCTCGGCGAGTGGGCGCCCCGCGGTGTCGCCGGCCCAGGAGAACGCCAGCGCCACGTAGGCCGACAGGCGGAGCGTGTCGGGATGGTCGGCCGGTAGCGACCGGCGGATCCGGGCGATGGAGTCGTGCGCCAGTTCCGCGGCGCCATCGGCGTCGCCGATCCAGGCCGTGGCGAGCATCAGGAAGACCATCAGGCGCAGCGTGTCCGGGTGGTCGGCGCCCAGTACCCGGCGCGCCCTCGGCAGCGTCTGTTCACCCAGCTCCTGGGCCTCGCGCGGCGCGCCCGAGCCAGAACAGGGCCAACGTCAGATACGTTGCCAGGCGCAAGGTGTCGGCGTGGTCATCACCCAGTTCACGACGCCAGCGGGCCAGCAGATCGGTCGCCACCCGGCGGCCCGAATCGCTGGTGGCATTGGCGCCGAGGTAGGCCATCAGGTCCAGCATCAGGCGCCTGACGCCGGGATGGTGATCGCCGTACGAACCGAACGCGAGAATATGCGGGGCCAGCATCGCATAGTCCGGCCAGTGCGCCGGATCGTTGGGATCTCCAGGATGAGCCGCGGCCAACAACCGAGCGGCCTCGCCGGCGATGCGCTCACTGTCCGCCGGCGGAATGCGCAGCCGAATGGCGGCCTGGATCAATCGGTGCAGCTGGAATCCGCCGGGCAGCCGGCGGACCAGCGAGAAACTGACGGCCGCGCCGACCGCGTCGCTGAGCTCGTCCAGGTCGTCCTCGCCCGTTGGCCGGAAATTCGTGGCCGGCGAACAGTGTCAGCGGAATCGGTTCGGGCGCAAGGAATGCGCTGACTTGCAGCAACGCCAACGAGCGCGGGTTGATGATTTGCAGCTTCTCCAGGGACAGCTCCCAGGCCGTGTCGATGCGTCCCTGGTAATCGACGACGTCACCGCGGGCGAGCAGCGCGGCCCGACGATGAATGAACTGCCGCAGGTACTCCCCCGGGTCCATCCCGGTCTGCTCCATGTAGGCGGCGGCCTGCGCCACGGCCAGCGGCAGGTCGCCGAGTTCGGCGGCCAATCGGTCGGCCAGCTCCAGCGGGGTCGACGGGCAGCCGTTCCAGCAACAGCGAAATGGTCTCGGCGCGGTCGAGCACATCGACCTGCAGCCGCCCACCCAGCGCCCCCCAGCCCGGGTAGCGGGACGTCACCAGGATGTTCCCGCCCTTCGCCGGCCGGAACGGGGCCACGTCCTCCACCCGTTCGGCGTTGTCGAAGACCAGCAGCCAGTCCGACCGGTAAGCCAGATGCGCCTTGAGCCGTTCGACGGAGTCGGTGCCGACTCCGGACGTGGCCAGGCCAAGCCGCTGCGCAAGGCGATCGACCTGCTGCGGAATCAGCACCGGTTGCTCGGCGTCGATCCACCAGGCGAGCCCGTACTGCCGGCCGTACCGGTGGGCGTATTCGATGACCAGCTGGCTCTTGCCGACCCCGCCCATCCCGTACATCGCCTGCACCACCAGGGTGGCGTCCTGGTTGTCCAGCCGGGCGTGCAGCTCCTCCAGCATGCCGGTCCGGCCGGTGAAATGCGGATTGCGGGCCGGCACGTTCCAGATCTCCGGCAGCGGGCGCGGAACACCGGGCACCGCCGCGGCCGTCGGCGAACCGGCGAGGTCGACAACGGGCATGCCGCTGGGCTCGATGGCTGCCGTCGGCACCCAGTCGAGCTGCGGATCGTGCGCGAGGATGGCCGCCTCGAGTTCCTGCAGGGGACGCCCGGGGTCGACGCCGAGCTCGTCGGACAGCACCGAGCGCGCCCTGCGGAACGCCTCGAGCGCGGCGGCCTGCCGACCCGACCGGTACAGGCTCAACATCAGTTGCTCGTGCATCTGCTCGTGCAGCGGGTGCAGCGCGACCAGGGCTTCCAGCTCGCCGACGAGCTCCGCGTGCCGGCCCAGTGCCAGGTCCGCGTGCACCCGGGCGCCGAGCGCCGCCAGCCGAAGCTCCTCGAGTCGGGTGATTTCGGGCGCCGCGAAGGGCAGCGCGGCGAACTCGGCGAGCGCCGGTCCGCGCCACAGCGCGAGTGCCTCCCGCAGGTCCGCCGCGGCCAGCTCCGGCGCCGCCGGCAACGACCTGGTGCCCTGCTGCGCCAATCGGAGGAACAGGGCCAGGTCCAGGGCGTCCGCGTCGACGTGCAACAGATAGCCGGGATTCCGCCGCTGCAGCAGCACCGAGCCCGGTGTCGCCGTCCCGGCGCTCGTTGACGATCTTCCGGAGGCGGGAGACGTACACCTGGACCGCGTTGAACGCCCGTTCGGAGGCGTCGGATCCCCACACCCCGTCGACCAGCATCTCGGTGGAGACGACTTCGTTGGCGTGCAGCGCCAGGATGGCGAGGACGGCGCGCTGCTTGGGGCCGCCCAGCGCGTGGCCGTCGCTCGCGTCCAGCACTTCCAGAGGGCCGAGGATCCGGATCTCGACCAAGGCCTACCTCCTGCGAGCGCGCCCTTTCCGGGCCGCGGGCTGCCCCGGCCCATTCCCGGCCCGCGGCGTCACGATTCCGACGGTGGCATATCGAAGACATCACCGATGACGATATCCCGTCGAATACGCGCGACGCGCGTGAATTGAATGGGCGCGGTGCACCCGGACTCGGATTGGGCCGCCCCCACGGGTCAGCCGGTGGCGAGCACATGCGTCAGCCGGTGGCGAGCAGCCCGGCGTCGCTCTCGCTTTGCAGGAAGGTGCTGATCGCCTTGGTCTTGCGCAGCTTTTGCAGTCCGCGCGCCCTGGTCGGGCCGATGCTGCCCGTCGGCATGCCCAGCGTCTGCCCGATCGCCTGGTAGCAGGGTCGCTCGTCTGCGTGCAGCAGGATCAGCAGGGTGCGGTGCTGCGGTTCGATCTCGTGCAGGCCGTCGGTGACCGCCTGCTCCCGCTCCAGTTGCAGCAGCCCGCTGTCCACGTCCGGTCCGGTGGGCTCGCGCTCGATGCAGGCCAGGGTCGACGGGTCCATCGCCTGGGTCCGCCGGGCGACTTGAGTTGACGAAACGACTCACGCTGGGCCGTGGTCCGGACCCACCCGGGCAGCGCCCTCGGCTCCCGCAGCTGCGAGATGTTCTCGAACAGCTTCAGCCAGACCACCTGGCTGACGTCCTGCGCGTCCTCGACGGACAACCGATAGCCCCGGGTGACGGAGATGACCAGCGGGGTGAACCGCCTGATGATCTCCTGCCAGGCGTGCACGTCCCCGTCCTGCGCTCCGAGCACCAGCGCACTCATCGCGAGCTGGGTCGCTTCGGTGTCGTCGTCGATCTGATCTGGCGTGACTTCGGTGTTCATGATGGTGACCAACCCCCAGGAGCGGCGCTCGAAGTGAACCTTCGAGATCAGCTTCGGCAGGGGCGCTGTACAGCGGCTGTACATCGGCTGAACCGGCGAATGCAGCATTTTTCCGGCCATTGAGTCCGGTTTGCTCTGGACGCATGTCGTCTGGCGACGTTCGTTGCTGTGCAGGGGTTTCCGGAGCAATGGACTGCCTTTTGCTTATTCCGCGGCCGGCTCGCCGGGGCCTTCGACCGTCCCCACCACGGTGACGAATTCCCCCAAGGCCACTGAATCGAGTTCCTGCTGGATGCCCACGCCGGCGCCGACCCGGTAATCGCTGGTGTACCCGTCGTCACTCACCACGGTCACGGCGTCCGGGCTGAGCGCGGCCACCGCTCCCCATTGCCACCGGCGCAGCTGCACGGTGCCGTCGGCCGCGACGATCGGGAACTCGCCGTGCAGCGGAGCACCCTCGTCCCGCTGGTCCGTCGCTGCGCCGGTGGTGGGGTTGGCAACGTGCCACGAGTACGCGCCCGTGCTGAGCGTTTGGGTGGCGGTCGGCGGGCTCGCGGTTGCGGCGCGGGCCGCGGTGGCCTGCGTCACGATCAGCACCGCGACGGCCGTGGCCGCCCCGGCGGCCTGCTTCCACCGCCCGGCCGGCGCACGTTGGGGCGTGGTGGGCATCCTCGTTCAGTCCCTCCGGCTTCCCCCTTGGGTACCTGTCCTCGTTGACCACCGTCCCGTCGAAGCCTGGCACCCGGCTGTGCGCCCGCATCGCATTGTCTGTGCCGCAACGAAATGCCTGTCGAGCGGCGCGGGGCTGGGCTGATCTCGTTTGCGGATTGTTCACGTTGCGCGCCTATTCAAGGCCTGCGCTGTTATGTACGCTCCGCGGTATCCACCAACAGCAAGGAGGACGGATGCCCCTTCCGGCGCTTTCTACGGTGCAAGCGGCGCGCGACATCCACTACGGCGGCACTACCGCCGTTCCGACTGGGGTTCCCGGCAGGATCGTGAACCTGCAAACAGGCTGGGCCGCAACCACGTACACCGTGGAATTCACCCAGGGTCCCGGCTCGAAGGTCACCCTGGTGGGGCTGTCCGACAGCGACGTTCTTCCGCGCTGACGTCGAGCCCTGCGGCTAGATCGGGATCAGCGATTCCTGTTTTGAATTTCTGTTCAGGCGACGGAGTACGACCGTGCCCTTGGGGGCGGCACTTGTCCTGCCGTCATGCGTGACTGCGTCCAGGTCCCAGCCATGCTCCAGCCGTGGTGACGACGCTCTGCCGGTCGTCCCCGCGCGCACCGACGCGCCGACCGCGAGGAGCTCGGCCCAATCATGGATCTTGACCCGACCCCGGCCGTCCGGCTCGCCCTTGACGCGCTCCGCGGCGTCGATCTGTTGCCACCCGGACCAGTCGACGACGTCGACGCCGCGGGCCCGCAGCACGGACAGCAATTCGTCGGTGTCGCGGTGCGGGGCCGTCGGCAGAGCCGGGAGATCGGCGAACAGCGTCGCCACCGTGTCCGACGCGTCCTTACGGTTGGTGGCGATCACCCCATTCGGGCCGTGCTTGATCCAGCCGGCGACGTAGATGCCGGGCACCGGCCGGCCGTCGGACAGGACGGCGCCATGCCGGTGCGGGATGACGCCCGCGACCGCGTCGAACGGCAGGCCCGGCGTCGGCAGGCCCCGGTAGCCGACCGAACGCAGCACCAGCTGCACCGGTAGTCGCTCGATCTCCCCGGTGCCGATGAGCCGACCGGCGCCGTCGAACGCGGTGCGTTCGACGTCGAGCCCGTCGACCTTGTCGGTGCCGGTCACGGCGGATGGCCGCAGCATGAACCGGAAGTGCAGCCGCTTGCTCCGGCCCTGCGGTTCCCGCTGCGCGAAGGACCGCAGGACGTCGACGGCGTGATGGCGGACCGGGTCGCCGATCAGGTCGTGCTCGGTCGCCTCGTCAAGGTCCAGATCCTGCGACCGCAGCAGGACGTCGACGTCGGCCAGTTCACCGATCTCGTGCAGTTCCTTGCTGGTGAACTTGGCCTGCGCGACGCCCCGACGGGCAAGGATGTACACATCCCGGACCGGGCTGGCGGCCAGCTCCTTGAGCACATGCTCGGGCACGTCGGTGGACCGAAGTCCCTCCACCGATGTGAGCAGCATCCGGGCGACGTCGAGCGCGACGTTTCCGGCCCCGATGACCGCGACACTGGTTGCGGTCAAGGCGATTCCGTCGACGGCCGCGTCGGGATGCCCGCTGTACCAGGAGACGAACTCAGTCGCCGAGATGCAGCCAGGAAGGTCCTCGCCCGGCACCGACAACCGTCGATCGGCGCTGGCGCCGCACGCCACCACAACCGCGTCGTAGTAGTCGCGCAGCTCGTCGAGGGTGACGTCTCGACCCAGGCTGACGTTGCCCAGGAACCGGACCGCCGGCCGCTCCATCACCTTGCGCAGCTGCTCGATGATCGACTTGATCTTCGGATGATCGGGCGCGACGCCGTACCGAACGAGGCCGTAGGGCACCGGCAGCCGGTCGTAGACGTCGACCTGGACTCGTGCGCGAGCGGCCGGATCGGTGAGCGCCTGGGCGGTATAGATGCCGGCCGGGCCCGATCCGATGACCGCCACCCGCGCGACGCCGACCTCACCGACCGTCACGTCGTCGCTCGTCACGATGACTGCTGCAATCCGTCATGGCCGCCGCTCCTCTCACCACCTGGGTCGATGGTAGGACGGGTACCCGACGGCCGGCCCTCGGGAGCGCCGTGCCGCGCCGGTCTGATCTGCTCTGATCTGTCGATGGGTGATGGCGGGTGGATCGGGGCGTCGGTCACCTACGCGTGCCGCAGGGTGCCTACCCGCCGAGCGGAGGAACCCGAACCGATCGACGGGCGATGTAGGTGCGAGGGCGTTCGGCCAGACTGCGAGGTACCCGTCTCCCCCATCAGCACCCGTGATGATTGGTGGCCGCGTCAGGACTGGTCCCGTATATGGAGCCTGATCGGGAATCCGCAACGGGCGGGTCTTACGGGACAGTTCGACGACTGTACTGGCTCTGAGCTGGTGTTGTCCCGCATGACGTTCCTCTTGCGGACAACTCGCTACCTTGGCCGGTGGCGAGGCGACCTACTTGCGGTGGTGGTTGTCCTGAACCTGGCAGTGTGCGTTTTGAGCGTTGACCTATAGCGAATGGCGCGGATCCAGGTCGGTGGCGTGGTGCTGGTGGCCGACGACGCACCCGCGCTGGAGCTCGTCGCCTCCCGCTGAGGACGTGTCGGGTCTGCCGTCTGCGATTCCGTGACGTTCGTATGGCCGGTGATCGGTCAGGTTCCGGCGATGGCCTGCCGGACAGCAGCGACGACGACGTCCGGACGCTGGTTCTGGATGTAGTGGGTCGTGTCAGGCACGGTGATCAGCGCGGCGCCGGGCACGCCTGCGGCCCAGGCGGCCTGACCGTTCCATTGCGCCGCGCTGAGCGCGTCGAGTTCGGCCTGGGTGACCGGAGAGCCTTCCGGGAGCGGATCGCCGCCCATCGACGGTGCGCCCCGCCGAACGACGACGACCGGCACGTCCGGCAACTGGCCCGCGGCGTCGATCTCGTCGAACAGAATGCCGAGGTCATAGGACTCGAGCTGGTACCCGGGCACCAGGCTCTGGTCGAGGCCGAACACCCGCACCCTGTCCCAGATCGCTTGGTCAGCCAGGTCCCGGCTCGGTGGGAGCGGTGAGTCGATGGCCACCAGGGCGCTGACCTCGTCCGGATAGGTGCGGGCGTAGAGGACATCGAGCGGGCCGCCCAGCGAGTGGCCGACCAGCACGAAGGGCCCTTGTTCATCGGCGGCAGCGAGCAGGTCGTGGAGCTCGGTCACCACCTCGGCGGGGTCGCGGGGCATCGGTGCCGGGTCACTGCGCCCTGGTAGGGCCGAGTCGGCGAGCGTGACCGTTCCGCCTGCGGTGGTCGTGGTGATCATCGAGCCCGGCCGGTCGTAGACGCAGACCCGGTTGGATTCCGCGAGGGCGGGGAACACAGCGGGCGCCGATGTGTCGGTGAGACTCCAGATGTCGCCGGCATTCCCGAAACCCGACTGAAGGATCACGGTGGGACTTCCACTGCCCCGGCATTGCAGAAACAGCTTCCGCCCGTCGACCTCCTGCATCGGGGCGAGGTGGTCGCTGCCACCGGTCACGGCGGTCGAGTCGGTCGTAGCGGTTGCTGCAGTCGCACCGGCGGCCGGCGTCAGGACGGTCTTCGTTGAGTCGCTGGAGCCTGAACACCCCGCGGCGAGGAGCCCGAGAGTGACTGCAGTGACGATCAGCGCCGCCGGGAGCCGGTGGCCCTCATCGTCAGATCTGGCGGTGTGTCGCATCATCGACCCCTTCGCTGCCTGAACCGGGTGGCCCTGACCAACCGGCCCACAACTGGAAGGCGTTCATGGGGACGGAACAATTCGTTCCGCTCTTTCGTCGACGATGCCGGCAGGACGGTCAGCAGTGCTGGGCGAACTGTCCATCGAACCGATGCCGCCGACGTCTGACCGGCGCTGGACGGTTCCCGTGACCCGGATTCGAGGTCACTGTACTTTTCGTCCTTTAGGGCCATAACCATGGCTAATGACCTAAGGTCGGTGGATGGTCGGGCGTCCCACGGGAACGGTCATTTCATCGACGACGGCTGCCGAGCCGTCGGAGTCAGCGAGCCGGGCCGGGGTTGCCGACCAATCGGCGCCACCGCCGCTGCTGCGCTCGTCGGTCGGGAAATTGAGCTGACCGCGTTGCGGGCGGCGTTCGACGCTGCCAGGGGGGGTCGTCCGACGATCGTCCTGCTGACGGGCGAAGCCGGGATCGGGAAGACCAGGCTCGCGGACGAGGCCGCCGTGATCGGCAGAGCATCGGGGGCTCGGGTGCTCCGCGGCGAGGCGGATGCGTTGTCGCGTGAGCCGATGGAGCTGTGGCGCGGGATCTACCGCGGGGTCGGCATCGTGCCGGCCGCTGATCCAACGCTGCCGGTGGCAGAACGCCGGTGGGAACACCTCGAATCGCTGGCCGATGGTCTGGCCGCGGCAGCTCCTGCCCTGGTGGTGCTGGAAGACCTGCAGTGGGCTGACCCGATCGCGATCTGGGTGCTCGAACATCTTCCGCGGGCACTGGGTGACGCGTCGATCGCATTGCTGGCGACGTGCCGCGACAATGAGTCGGAGATGACGTCGCTCGACGCGCTGCGGCGAGTGTCCAAGGTGGTCCGGCTCGGCGGGCTCGACGTCGAGGGGGTGCGTCAGCTGGTCGTCGCCGAGATTCCTCACACGGCAGATGGTGTCGATCCTGTCGAGCTGCGCGCCAGGACCGGCGGCAACCCGCTGTTCGTCCAGGAACTCCTGCGCTCTCCTGGCGGGAGCGGGTTGATCGGTGAGGTGCTGGAACGTTCGCTGGACCGATTCGACGCCGACACCCGGGATGCGTTGGCGATCGCTGCGGTGGCCGGCACCGGGACGCCGCTGTCGATGCTTGCCATGGCCTGCTCCTGCCCCACCGACGTCCTTGCCGGCCGTCTCCAACCGGCAGTTCACGCGGGCGTGCTCGAGCAGGTGTCGGCATCCGGGGTGCGCTTCCATCACGCCTTGCTTGCCGAGGCCGCCGGACGGCTCGGCGATGCTCGGAATCTGTCCCTTCGACTGGCCTCGGCGTGGGAGACGGTCGGTGGCCTCGACGGGCGAGCTGCGGCGGCTGTACACCGGATGCGGGCCGCCGCGGGTACGCCGGTGCAAGCCGATTCAGTTCGCTCCGTTCGTGAGGTTGCGGCCGAACTGGTCGCCGCCGGCAACCAGGCGCGGGCCGCAAGTCTGCTGTGGGAGGCCCAGCAGTTGGAGCGGAATTCGTCGACGATTTCGTCGATAGCGGCGAACTGCGCGCGAATGTGGCGCTCGACCTGGCGGACGTGCTGAGCTGGCTCGGTGACCTCGACCCCGCGTTGACGCTGTACGAGCAGGCGGCGGAGCTGGCCCGCGGGGGTTCGGACCCCATCACCCGGGCAAGGGCCGAGGTCGGCGCCAACCTGTTCGCCAACGCCTTCGTGCCCGACCTGCCACGAATGCGTCGGTTGGAGGATGCGCTCGAGAATCTCCCTGCCGAGGAACTCCATCTTCGGGCCACCCTGCTCTCCCGCCTGGCGATCGTCGGCGGAGCAGATGTCGACGCGACCGAGCGGGTCCGGATGTGGGCCCAGGAAGCGGTCGAGGTGGCCAGGTCCACCGGTGATTCCGTCCTGATCGCGCAATCGCTGCTCGACCAGAACCAGTCCCCGACCACTCCGGCTGCGCTCGTCGGCCAGCATCGTCGCGGCGGAAGAGGTCATCCGCCTCGGCGAGCGGGCCGGCCGCTCGGACCTGGCCCTCTCCGGGCATCAACGTCGCGCCGGCTACCACCTCAACCGCGGCGACCTGGGTACCGCCAACCAGTCCCTGGGACGAGCCGAGGTGCTGGCCGCCCTCCAGCCCTCTCCCTGGTGGCGTTACAGCACCCTGCTCCAGCGCACCACGATCCTTGCGCTCAGTGGCAGTCGGTCGGCGGCCGCGGCGTCGATGGACCAGGCGGTGCAGGTGGGAACCGGGCACGTCGAACCGGTGGTGGTGCTCGGCTGCGAAGCGCTGCACCAGCTGATGTTGTTCGACCTCTACGGCTATTCGACCGCCCGGACCGAGGAGATCCATCGGATCACCATGGAGATGCTCAAAGACGTGCCATCGCCGGTGTTCCAGGTGCAGAAGGGGTTCGGCGCACAATTGTTCGGCGATCAGTCGACGGTTGCAGGAAGTGTTGCACCGCTTCGGGTCTCGGCCCGAACTGCTGATCAGATCGATGACCGGCGACCATCTGCTGAGGGACTTCGCCGACATGGTCGCCCGCGCAGGTGCGAAGACCTACGCCATGCCTGCCTACCTGGCCTTGCTGCCGTATGCCGGGTTGCTCAACGTCGCAGGCGGGCACAGCGCCGGACTGCCGGTCGACGATGTGCTCGGTCGCCTGGCCGCGCTCAACGGCGATGTGCCGACCGCGGTCCGTCATGCCGCCGACGCCGTCGCGCTGGCCCGATCGATGCCGTCGCCGCCGCTGCTCGTGCACTGCCTGGACCACCTCGCGGACGCCCTCGAACGTGCTGGCGATGGCGCCCTCCTTCGGCGCCGACTCGCCGGTCCGGTTTTCGGACCCGACGAAGGAGGGGCCGGAAACCCGGATGTCCTGCGCGCGGAGGCCGACAGCCTTGCCGCCACCACGGGTGTCGTGCGGCCCGGCCGACAGACCGGGTCGCCACGAGAGGCGCCGGATTCGCCGAAGCGAGCCTCGATGCGTCGGGATGGACCCTTGTGGATGGTCGCCTCACCGCTGGGCGAAGCCCGATTGCCGGACAGCAACGGCCTGCGACAATTGGCCCGGCTACTGTCGATGCCCGCTGTCGAAGTCACGGCCGTTGAGCTCGCGGGCCACGCCAACGGCCCGATCGCCGCTGATATCGGGCCCGGACTGGATGCCAGGGCGAAGCGCGATTACCGCCGCCGACTGCATGAGCTACAGGCCGAGGTCGATTCCGCCGAATCCGCCCATGATCTGGTGCGAGCCGAACGCGCGCACATCGAGATGGAGGCGCTGCTGCGGGAACTGAAGCGAGCGGTCGGCCTCGGCGGGCGGGACCGGCCCACCGGATCCGATGCCGAGCGGGCTCGGATCAACGTGGTGCGAAGCATCCGCCGAACGATAGAAGCAATTGACCGGCAGGCCCCACTGCTCGGCGCGCATCTCCGGGAATCGGTGCGCACCGGGCGGTACTGCATCTACCTGCCCGAGCCCGGCATCGCCTTCTCCTGGATAGTCACGAAAGGTGACACTTCGCCGGGAAAGGGGTAGTGGGTTGGTGGTCCACGAGGATCGCGCGTCCGTTGGGTAGCGAGGGGAAGGTCCAGATCCCTGGTGCACCGCTCACAGGCGCTCATCGGTAGGTAGGCGAATTTTCTCAGCCGAACCGGAGGTAGCGCTTCGCCGACGCCGAAGTTGACCATCCGAGCGCTGAGCCCGACGGGTGGAACGAATTGTTCCATCACGATGAACGCCTCCCGGGTATGAGGAATTCGATCCGGCTGTCACCGATCCGCTCGTTGCGCTCATGTGCGTGCTGATCGGCGCCGGCGATGAGCGCGCCCAGCGGAGTCAGTCACATTGCCGTCGTGACCGGCGATCTCGATGGCTTTCGGGCCTTCTATGAGGACACCATCGGTCTGCGGACCACCATTGTCTTCGGCGGCGGACCCGGTCATTCCCGGCAGGCAATCCTGATGGCCGGAGATGCCATGCTGCATGTCTTCGAGGTGGCCGAATGACCGACCGACCACCCAGCGGGTGACTGCCGGGATGTTCGAACGGGGCCGGCTCGACCACCTGGGGTTCACCGTGACCGACCTGGTGGCGCTGAGGGCGATTCGCGATCGGCTGCTGGCAGTGGATGCCTCCAGCGGCGACATCCGTTCCCTGGGGCCGATGCTCTCCCTGAGATTCGTCGATCCCGACGGCTTGGAGGGCGAGATCAATTGCTATAACACGGAATTCGACCCGTCGACGCTGCGCGACGAGGACGAGGTCATCGACCCGGACTGGCTAGCCCGGACCAGGCGGGCCTTGCAGTCCGGGGCTGGTCTCGACCGCCGACAACTCAGCGGCGGGCTCCTGCTCGACCGCGAACCATCAGGAGGACAGGCAGATGATCACCACCCGGTTCGGTTCGATCGGCCGGATGATCAGCTCGCGACGTCGGCGAGCCATCCTCGGTGCCGGCGCAGCCGCCCTCCTATTGGCGACGGCGGCGTGCGGCAGCGGGAACGCCGCTGCCCCGACATCTGCCGATGCAACGACAGCAGCGAACGCGGCACCGATCATCCGATCGACACTTGCTTCCACCACACTGCCGTCGACCACCGAGAGTTCAACAGCGGGAGCGACGTCTTCGGGACTCAAGCCCATCGACCAGGCCGCGTTGCAGGCCCTGGTGGACACCACGATCAAGGAGCAACTGATCCCCGGCGCCGTCGTGGTGTTGCAGACGCCGCAGGGCGACTTCACCGTCGCCTCCGGCACCACCGAACTGGGTGTGCAGAGTCCGCCGGACGCCGACACCCATTTCCGGATCGCGTCGAACACCAAGACGATGACAGCCGCGGTGATCCTGCAACTGGCCCAGGAGGGCAAGCTCGACCTGAATGATCCGGTGTCGAAGTACGTCTCGGGAGTGCCTGACGGAGACAACATCACCGTCGAGGAACTGCTGAAGATGCGCACCGGGCTGTACAACTACACCAACGCCCAGCAGATGGCGACCAGCCTTGACGACGATCCCACCAGGGAGTGGACACCGCAGGAGTTGCTGGACATCGCCTTCGCCCAGCCCGCCAATTTCGCCCCCGACGCGGAATTCGAGTACAGCAACACCAACTACGTCCTGCTGGGCCTGATCATCGAGAAGGTCGACGGCAAACCACTCGCCGCCGCATTCCAGGACCGGTTGTTCGGGCCCCTGGGTATGACGAACACGGAACTGCCCCCCGGCCCGACTTACACCATTCCCGACCCCTTTACGCACGGATATCTCTACGGCAGTTCGTCCGTTGCCCTTTTCGGCGAACCGGACTACACCCCCGAACAGATCGCGGCCGCCGAGGACGGCACCCTGAAGCCCACCGATTACACGGATGTCAACCACTCCTTCGCCTTTGGAGCCGGTAACGTCATTTCCACCGCCAACGATCTCGCCACCTGGACGAAGGCGCTGGTGGGTGGCAAGGTCCTCGACAGCGAGTACCAGAAGTTGTGGCTCGACAGCCCACAGGTGGAGGATCCCGCAAAGCCCGGCGGCCAGTGGTACGGATACGGCATCACCAGGCAGACCTGGGGATCCAACAACTTGATCTATCACGGTGGTGAAACAGCCGGCTACAACTCGAAAATGGCTGTCGAAACCACCAACGACGTGACCCTGGTGCTCTGGACCAACCTGACCCTCGACGTCAAGACGGAGCAGCAGACCGCCAACACGCTGATGCTCAAAGTCCTGGACCAGATCATGGTGGAGTCTCCACTCGCAGTGACCGCAGCTGATCTCGCTGCGCCGACAACCACCGGTTGACCACATCGCACGGACCCGCACTTTCGCCGCTACTCCCAAGGAGAACCGCTGTGACCACCTCAGTGCAGAACCGGGGGCGGACGACCGCTGTCGCCGCAGCGACCGTGCTGGCCCTGCTCGCCGCGGGTTGTACCAGCTCGACCGACCAGGCTGGGACTTCCTCGAGTGCCGGGAGCAGTACCGGTGTCTCGACATCGGGGAGTTCGGCGGCGTCCGGCGCTCCGGGTTCCGGAGCCGCCTCCGGAATCGATTGGACCTCGTGCGGTGAGCGGCTGGAATGTGCCAGTGTGCCGGTGCCGTTGGATTGGTCGGATCCGGGCGGCGAGCAGATCAACCTGGCCGTGATCAAACACCTGGCCAGCAAACCCGACCAGCGGATCGGCACGATGTTCCTGGACCCGGGGGGCCCTGGCGACACCGGAGTCGGCCTGATCCGCGGCGGCGGCGACGACATCGACAAGTGGGGTGACGGCCGGTTCGACCTGATCGCCTGGGACCCACGTGGCACCAACGCCAGCTCACCGGTCAAATGTTTTGCCAGCGATGCAGAGGCGGCGACCTTCTGGAACGGGCGTGGCGCTTCCGTCCACACCGGAGGAATCCACGGCCTATGCCGCCAAGATGAAGGACCTCGCGCAGCGGTGCGGCGAGGCGATGGGCCCACTGTTGTCACACATCTCGACCAACGACACGGTGCGGGACATGGATCGGCTCCGGGAGCTCAATGGCGACGAGACCATCACCTACGCGGGTCTGTCCTACGGAACGATGATCGGGCAGATGTACGCCAACATGTACCCCGATCGGGTGCGGGCGATGATGCTCGAAGGCGTCGTCTACCCACCCGACTACGTCACCAGCGCCGAAACCAGGTCCACCAACGACGCCGCCGGCACCGACCAGGTCTTCAACCAGTTCCTGACCCTGTGCGATCAGGCGGGTCCGGACAAGTGTGCGCTGGCGGGCCACGGTGAGCCCGCCGCCGCGCGGGTCGCCCGGCTCTTCGCCCAGGTGAAGGCGGCGTCGATCCCCGCACCCAATGCAAGCCCGCCCGATGAACTGCACTACAGCGACCTCCAGCTCACCTCTTTCCCGGCCATGCGGGATCCGCACCTCTGGCCGCAGTACGCCGCGGAACTCAATGCCGCGGTCGACGGCGACGTCACAGCGCTCGTGACGGCGGCCCAGGAGTCGCGCTCACCGGCGGCGTTCGACGAGGCGACGAAGTCGTCGGCGATCTCCTGCCTCGACGGTCCGGCGAGCAAGACCGTCGACGACTGGCCGACCGTGATCGGCAACCTCGACGCCAGCAGCGTGATGTCCGGATCCGTGCAGGGCTGGTGGCTGTGGGCGCCCTGCGCGGCGAACTGGCCGGCCAGCAGCGACGACCGGTACACCGGACCCTGGGACACCAAGACGAAGGAACCGATCCTGCTGATCGGCAACCGGTACGACCCGAACACCGCGTACCGCAACGCCGTTCGCTCCCAGCTGTTGCTCGGCAATGCCGTCCTGCTCACCAATCAGGGCTACGGCCACCTCAGCTTCAACAACCCCAGTGCGTGCATCGAGCAGGCCAGGACCAGCTATCTCGTCGACCTCCAGGTGCCCGCACCCGGCACCGTCTGCATGACCGACCAGCAACCCTTCAACTACTAGGGACTGACCATCATGGGCAAGCGCAGAATCAGCGTGTCATTCCTCATCGTGTTCTTGGTCGTCACGCTTGCGGCCTGTACGTCCAACGGGTCCGGCAGTTCGGGTTCGAACAGCAGCTCAACCTCGACCAGCACGGCATCGAGCAGCACTGCCTCAAGTGGCGCAGGTAGCAGTGCCTCGACGGCGATGCAGAGCTCGGCAACCGGTACGGTCAGCACCCCGGGGGTCAAATACGAAGAAACCTCTTGCCCCACACCGAATGTCGCGGGTCTCGACAGCCTCAACTTCCCATCCGGTGTCACCTGCGGGTATCTGACCGTTCCGGAGAACCGGGCCAAACCCGGACGGTCGTCAGATCCGCATCTTCGCTTCACGCGCTCCCGCTGTGACGGCGACCGGAGTAGAACCACTTGTCTGGTTGGCGGGCGGGCCGGGTGGGGCTGGTTCGTTCAATGTGGCTTCAATGGTCGCCAAGGGCGTCAACGCCGACCGCGATGTCATCTTCGTCGACCAACGCGGCACTCTTCATGCGGATCCATTGCTCCCCTGTCCCGAGGTCGATCAGTTCGAGAACGACACCGTCGATCTCCCCATGTCGGCAGCGTCGACAACCACCCTGGATACAGCCGCCTACCAGGCCTGCCGGGATCGGCTGGCCGCGACGGGTGTCGATCTGGCTTCGTACAACACCACCGAGAATGCCGCCGACATCGCCGATTTGCGGGTCGCCATGGGGATCGACAGCTGGAATGTCTACGGAGTCTCCTACGGGACCCGACTCGCCCTGTCACTGTTGCGGGACCACCCGGAAGGAATCAAGAGCATGGTGCTGGATTCGGTGTCCCCGCCGGTCAACAACATTGTGGACACCTGGTGGTCGGCACCGGCCAGCTCGTTCAAGGCGATCTTTGCCGCGTGCGAAGCCCAACCCGCCTGCGCCGCCGCCTATCCGAACCTCGCCGCGGACTTCACGGACACCGTCAATCGGCTCAATACGACTCCGCTCGTCGTGCAGACCCAGGATTCTGCGGGTGCGCCGGTCACGGTGAACATCGACGGGTTCGCGCTCGCCTATGCGGTGATCAACGCGAGCGAGAAGTTCGATCCCGCGGCCATTCCCATGATGGTCGGCGACATCGCCAAGGGAGACGGCCAAGGTATCGCCACTGTGTTGCTCAATCTGCTCAACCCGCCAACGACCGTCGGCCTCGCGGGTGTCGGCCTGGGGCTGACCGTGTTCTGTCAGGAGTCGGCGAACCTGACCACCGAGGCCGACGCGCTGGCCACGGCCAAGTCCTACCTGCCGGACTTCCCGGACGACGTCCTGAAGCTCCAGCCCAAGCGTGGCCGGCTGTTCACCGAATGCCCGGTGTGGGACGTCGGAAAGGCCGACCCGTCGGTCATCGCGCCGACCGTGAGTGACGTTCCGGTGTTGGTCCTGGAAGGCGGATTCGACGCGTCCACCGCCCCGGAGTGGGTCGATCTGATCACCCCCGACCTGCCGAACTCGCAGGTCGTCACGTTCCCCATGACTGGTCACAGTGTCGTCCCTAAATCCTCCTGTGGGCTGAATTTGTTGAACAATTTTCTCGCCAATCCCATGCAGCAGGTTGACGGCAGTTGCGTGGACCAGACATTGCTGACGTTCAAGACGGGCTAAATCCGGCCAGATCGACCCGTCCGTTTCGGTGGTTCCCACGCCCATGAAGATGCATGAGTGACGGATCGAATCACCGCCCCAATGGTGAATTTCCTTCAGTATCACGGCGAGGGCGTTCTCCGCTGGAGCCGGACCCGGCCCGCTACTTGTCCAGCTCGAGACGCCGCCAGGTCATGATCGTGGTGGCACCGAAGTTCAGCGGTACCAACGGCACCACCGCCAGCGCCGTGGTCGGATGGACCTCGGCTGAATCTCTCAGAAAGCAGGCGCGACGAACGGTACCCACGAGGCAAAGTCGGCCAGCACCGACACTTGCGCGACAACCAGCATGGCTACTGCGAACGCGATTCCCGGCAACAGACTGCGACCCAGCGACGCCGCCCATCCGGCCGGGATCTCTTCGAAACACAAATGATCATGAGGTGGTCGAAGCCCTCACCCTGGTCGCCCACGGCGCAGCTTCGCGGGATCCGCCAACGGCGGGATCCCCGAACCCAGGAGATGCTCGACTAATGCGCCGCGCACAACTGCGGCCCGAGACCGAACTCATCAACGCCCCCACATGAATGAGGCCTACAAGCGGGTCCTCACCTCCAATGTGCGGTACCGATTCGTCATCATCGCCAAAACCCCTTCGGGTAGACGACCGACGCCGATCCCCGGATCTACCAGTGGCGTTCCCCGGGAAGACGACACCGTTCGACAGCGGGTTCATCGACGGCGCTTCTATGCTCCCGTGATAGGCGAGCCAATGACGTACGGGCATTTGGGTCGGTCCGGCCTGCAGGTGAGCAGGCTCGGCCTGGGCACCATGAACTTCGGATATCTCGCCGACGAGCCGAGCAGTTTCGCGGTGATGGATGCCGCGTTCGACGCAGGCATCATTCTGTTCGACACCGCCGACGTGTACGGCGGGCCGCAGTCACCCGGACATGGCCAAGACCTACGGCATCTCGGAACAAACCGTTGGGCGGTGGCTGGAGCGCAGTGGGCACCGGGACGACATCGGTTGGCCACGAAGGTGTACCAGTCGATGGGGCCGGGTCCGAACGAGCGCCGGTTGTCCGCGTACCACATTCGCCGCGCGTGTGAGGCGAGCCTACGGCGGTTGCAGACCGATCACATCGACCTGTACCAGATGCATCACGTGGACCGGGCCACCCCGTGGGAGGAGGTGGTCCCCGCCCTGCGCCACTTGGGCATCGGTCTTATCCCGTACAGCCCACTGCACGCGGGACTGCTCACCGGCGCACTGGAAGCCGAAGCCCAGGGCCAGTTGTCACCGGGCCAATTGCCTCGCGTGGATGCGCACCGCGACCAGCTCCGAGCGTACGAGGATCTGTGCCGGGAGGTCGGCGCGCAACCGGCGGATGTGGCGTTGGCGTGGCTGCTGCACAACCCGGTGGTGTCTTCGACGATTGTCGGGGCGATGACGATCGAGAAGTTGCATGCCGACCTGGGTGCGTTGTCGGTGCGGTTGGACGCGGACACATTGCAGCGGCTGGACCGGATCTGGCCTGGCCCCGGGGAAGCGCCGCAGGCCTACTCCTGGTGAGAACCATTCCGCCGGCGGGGTGCCGCCGGCATCTTCCGTGCCCGAGCTATCGGTTCGCGTGGCGCGCCGGCTGTTGACGGCCCGGTGCTGTCCCGGACGACGAGTTCGACGGGCAGCACGACATGTCCTGCCGCTTCGGGTGTTTCCTGTGTTGAGCCCGTTTTGGTGGCGGCCTTGGCCCGTACCGCGGCGATGAGCCCTTCGGCCGCGGCGTGACCTTTCCCGGCCAGGTCTTGCCGCACGGTGGTCAGCGCGGGGCGGGAGTTCGACGCCACCGGGCTGTCATCGAACCCAACGATCGACAGGTCACCCGGCACCGCGAGTCCCCGGTCCAGCGCCGCAGCCAGCACACCAGCGGCGAACCGGTCGGAGAAACACAACACACCGGTGATCTCCGGGTCGGCGTCCAGCAGTGCGGTCAACGCGGCGTACCCGTCGATCTCCGGCCGGTACGGCATCTTCGGCTGTTTCACCACCACCGGGCTGACGCCCGCTCCGCCCAGGGCGTCCAGCCAGCCACGGATCCGTTGCCGGGCAATGTAGGACTCCGGGGTGAGAGCGTCGATGGCGGTGCCGGTTTCTTGCAGCCCGTACGGCTCGGCCATGCCGACTGTGACGATCCCGATGCGCCGATGGCCAAGTGCCAGCAGATGCTCAGCGGCCAGCCGGGCGCCCGCATGGTCATCGACGTTGACCGCGGCGACCCCCGGGATGGGTTCCTGGTCCACCAGGACCAGCGGCAGACCACGTTTACGCAGCCACTCCATCGCCGGCGCGTCGAACCGCCCGGTGAACACCAGGGTGGCGTCCATCGGCACGTCTCGCGCCGGTATCCACCCGCCCGCGTCATCGGTCGTCAGCAGGGCCAATGACAACCCCGACCCGACCAAACCGTCCGCGACGGCCCCGAGGAACGCGGTGGTCACCTCCTCGGCGAACACGTTCCGCAGCATGGTGCTGAACAGCACCCCGACCACACCCGTCGCACCGCGGGCGAGCGCCCGGGCCGCCGGGTCCGGGCCGACATACCCGAGATCCGCTGCGACAGCGAGGATCCGGTCTCGCAGATCCGGTGACAACTTGCCCGGGCGGGAGAAGGCATTGGACACCGTCATCCGACTGACCCCCACTGTGTCGGCGATCGTCTGCAGTGTCACCCGGCTCATGCTGATCGGCTCCCTTTGCTGCCGTGCACCGTTGATGGCGCACGTCACACGCATTGAACACGACTGCTGGTTGACCGGTAAACCCAGCCTGAGTTAGTGTACCGGTATACCTAAGTTTACCGGTACACCGATTCGAAGGAGAAGCACCATGTTGTTCACCCCGACCGCCCTCATCCTCGCCGACCACGCCCAGCGGAACCTGCTGACCTCCGGCCGCCTCGACGGCCCCACGACCGCACCCGCCGCCCAGCACACCGCCCGCATCACCCCGGCCCGCCGGTCGCTGCGGTTCCTGGTCCTGCGGACCCGTCCCGCCGTCTGAACCACTTGCAAGAACTCAGGACCACGCACGAAAGAATCGCCCACGCCACGGTCTTCGCCACCCCGGCGAAGTTCAGCGGCGCGGTCAGGGAGGAGTTCAGATGGCGCGAGTGTTGGTCACCGGGTCAGCCCAGGGTCTGGGGCGCTCAACGGCGGAGGAACTGTTGCGACGTGGGCACCGGGTCGTGGTGCACGCACGCAATCAGGACCGGGCAGCCGCCCTGGCGGTGCTTACCGCTCAAGGAGCCGACGTTGTCGTCGGTGACCTGGCCAGCCAGCAGCAGACCCGTGACCTGGCGGATCAGGTCAACCTGCTCGGTCGGATGGACGCGGTTGTTCACAACGCCGGCGTGTATGCCGACGAGCAACGCTTCCTGACAGCGGAGGGTCATCCGCGGGTGCTGGCGGTCAACGTCCTCGCCCCGTACCTGCTGACCACCTTGATCGACACGCCAGGCCGGCTGATCTACCTCACCAGCGACATGCACGCCGGCGGCAACCCCACCCTGACTGACCTCGACTGGACGGCCCGTAGATGGAACGGGGTGCAGGCCTACCGGGACAGCAAACTGTTCCTCACCACACTTGCGTTCGCCATCGCACGTCGATGGCCACAGGTCCGGAGCAACGCTGTAGATCCCGGCTGGGTGCCCACCCGGATGGGCGGTCCACACGCCACCGATGACCTCGAACTTGGCTACCTCACCCAGGTATGGCTGGCCACCAGCGAAGAACCGAGCGCCGCGGGCAGCGGCTCCTACTGGCACCACCAACAACAACTCACGGCCCCCGCCGCCGCTTCAGACCCACAGTTTCAGGCCACACTCGTCAGCACCCTCGCACAGCTGACGGGCACCCCATTCCCAATCCTGTGACTGCTACAAGCATCGAAGGCATTCGCTTCGGGTATTTTCGACGTCGACCAGAGCACCCTCAGGCGCTATTCGCGCAGATGCGCGAATAGCTTTTTGGGGCATCGCCCGCGCGACAGGCTCGCCGCCCCCGATGTGGCTCGCAGAAGGATCGGCTCACGGGACGTCAGATTAATGTCTTGGCGATGTATTAACGTCTGGTAAGCCGGACGACGGTCGCGCCCTGGAGAGGGTGCGACGTCGGGAGTGTGTTCGGCAGGGCCAGCCGTCAGATCGTTGGTCAGGACCACCTGTCCTGGATATACCGCACGACGAAGATGACGAAGGTCGTAACTGTGAAGGTCACAAGCACAAGCAGTCTCGCGGCAATGGCGAGCGCTCAACACAAGCCCACCGACGCCGCGCCGAATGCGGCCTGCTCCGACGTGAACTGTGCGCCGTACTCAGATGACAGCTGGTCGATCAGGCCCTGACACGAGAACCCCTGCAACTTCGTGTACGACTGGGCGGACTCGGTAGCCTCGGCGTTCCAGTCCACATCGAGGCTGTCGACAGCCGCGGTCGCGTCCTCTACCGAGAATTTATCTCCATATTCAGAGGACAGCTGGTCGATGAGCCCCTGCCGCGAGAAACCACTCAAGTCGAGGTAGCTCCTTGCCGCCGACACGGCTGCCTGCTGAGCTGCCGGCAAGCCCGATCGGGCGGTGCTCTCGGCAACCTGGCTGCTCGATGGCGCGGCAGTCGGCGCAGCGCTGTCCGAGGTCGCGGCGACCGTCACGCCCTCCGTGACCGTCACGGGCGCGGCCGTCACGGTCACCGTTGAGGACACGGACTTGGTCACTGTCACGGCGTCCGCGGCAACGGTGAACGTCGCTGGCGCTCCGGGTCCAGCCGAACAGCCAACACAAGCGAAGAGGCCAGCCGCCATGGTCGTCGCAACTATCATGCGCATCGTTCTCGAATCGGACACGTGGACAGCATGCAACGGGCACGACCCGTCGGACGACTAAGTCACCCATCCGGGAATTCCCACGTGTTCATTCTGCTGGGTGCGCCGGTCACGGTTGTTGCAGCGCTAGGCAGCAATGGCGTGATCGGTCCGGCCAGGACGGATCACTGTCACGCAAGACCATCCCATGCGCGACGGAAATGATCACGCCAGCGGACCACACCCGGGAACGGCAGCGTCGGCGTCCCGCTCGCGGTTCGGCCTCCGGGATTGCGGATCGCCACGATTGGCATCCTGCTATCCAATGCGGGTTCACCGCCCGACTTTCGACGACATCATCGGTTACGACCAGAAGTTCGGCCAGTTGCATCATCGCCCTTCAGGCGTATGTCCACTCACCTTCAGCAACTGGCGAACAGTGAACTGACAACCGCGGACATTGCGGAACTGGTTCGCGATAGGAAACGCGAGTTGCTAATCCGACGCGAACTCTGATCCAACGGTAACGCCAGACCGCCCCCATCACCAGTACAGACGCGATCAACATGTCCTACACGAACTGGA
The DNA here is from genome assembly GCA_963695045.1 of uncultured Actinomycetota bacterium. Taxonomy (GTDB): domain Bacteria; phylum Actinomycetota; class Actinomycetes; order Mycobacteriales; family Nakamurellaceae; genus Nakamurella. Next base: position 32,739 of record CAVOFW010000002.1, on the reverse strand, counting down.
GTTCGGGCAAGGTCTCCAGGCTGGGCCGGCCGTGTCAACCCCCAGCGTCCTCAGGGGTGGCCGACGGTCAACATCGAGGTTCTCGCACACCTCCGATCGGTGAACAGGCACCTCTCGGTGCCCATTGCACGGTCAGTGCATCACACAGGCATCGGTGTCACCCTTTCTGCAGTGGATTGAACTAACTGTCTTGGATGGGTGCTTCGCTGGTCGAAGGCACGAGCTTGGCCCATCGGCTGATCAATGGGCCGCCGCTCGAGGTCCTGCATCGCAGTGGACACCTGCGCCGGTCCCGGTTCCATCGCCGGACCAACCCGAAGGTTGATTCCGTCGCCACCGCATCGACACTCATATTGGTCACAACCTGTCGGTCCGGCCGGCCGATGCCGGCCGCCGGGACGAACTGGAACTTGTCCGTTGGTGAGGCCATTTGGCTGGCTATTCCTGGCGCCCAAACCCCTAGTAATGTGGGTGGGCCGACCTCGAGAAATCTGCCACTATAGGGCGTATCGTCCTCGACTGCGTGATTCGCACCCCCCGCAGAGCTCCACGCAACCTTCGACCAACGCACTGATTGTGAAGTGCTCGCTTACCGGGAAACGGCCAAAGTCCCCGCTGCCGACGACGTAGCCTCCAGGACTAGCGTGATGGCTCATGACCCACCCGAAGAACTCTCGCGTCGCGGTGATCGGCCTTGGAATCATGGGCCTGCCAATGGCGGTCAACCTGCTGAAGGCCGGCTTCGAAGTGGTCGGGTACAACCGCACCAGAGCCAAGGCGGAGCGGCTCGCCGAAGCCGGCGGACAAGCGGCGGGCAGCGTCTCCGAGGCGGTCCGCGGTTCCGACGTCGTCATCACCGTGTTACCCGATTCACCGGACGTCGCAGCGACCGCCACTGGGCCCGACGGCATCTTCGCCAATGCTCAGCCGGATCTGATCTTCGTCGACATGAGCACGATCTCTCCCGCGACGGCGATCGAGCTAGCCGAGGCGGGCCGGACCGCGGGTGCCAGGGTCCTCGATGCCCCGGTGAGCGGGGGTGAGAAGGGCGCTATCGACGGCACGCTGTCGATCATGGTGGGCGGTCATCCAGACGACGTTGAAGCCGCGGCCCCGTACCTTTCAGCGATGGGTACGGTCGTACACGTTGGCGCTGCGGGGTCTGGGCAGACCGTGAAGGCCGCGAACCAGTTGCTCACCGCTGGCATCATCGAGTTGGTCGCCGAGGCCGTGGTCTTCCTGGAGGCCTACGGCGTGGACGCCGAAACTGCGTTCAAGGCGCTGGGAGGCGGCCTGGCCGGCAGCGCCGTCCTGGAACGACGTGCCCCGGACATGCTGACCAGGCAATTCCGACCCGGTTTCAAGGCCAGCCTGCACCATAAGGATCTGGGCATCATGATGGCGGCGGCTCGGGACGCGGGCGTGATTGTGCCGCTTGGCGCAGTGGTTACCCAGTTGATGGCGTCCCTGGTGGCCCAAGGCAACGGGAACTTGGACAACACGGCGCTGCTCAAGCTGATTGAACAGCTATCCGGCAGGGCGGGTTAGCCTGCCGGAGCCGCTTGCCCAGACCCGGACGCCTTACCGGTCAACGGGTTTGGGTCTGCGACCCCGACGTGCAGCCGCTATCGCGCAGCCCGTCCATCTTCCGGTTCGGACAGCGGTGGCGGCAGGCGTCGCAAGCCAATGGTGAAGTTTCCGTCGCCATCGCGGTCGGCCTCGGTTGACCCCAATGACCCCTGCCGGTTTGCCGATCCGCTGCGGCACGATAACGATCATGAACGCGGAGCAGCTGGAACGTCCAATTGCGGTTCGGCCAGGGCGGATCGAGATAGGGCGCACTTTGTGTGGTCGTGTGTGAGATGAATAGTCAAACTCAGCACCTACATGTGGAATCGGCTGCTGCTGGGGGTAAAGGTTTTCGGGCTGAGGAACAGGGCTTCACCGATGCCGGTCGGTGCAACGAGGACGCCGATCGCGATGCAACTCGGGCAGATACCGAAGTGGAGTGTCGTGGTCAGCATGCGCTCGGATGTGGAACCTGGGATTCGGTAGTCGCGATAGCCAGCGGGCGAGTATCCGTTTGGCTGGTTTGCAAGGGCCTGCTGCCGCTGTCGGCCTGAACCGCGATTGTTCCTTGATAGGTGGTGCGCAGTTCGGTGCCGACCAGGAAATCACGCATTGTCAGGACGCCCGTGGTGTGTGTGAAGGCACCGGTTCCGCCGGTGATCGGATGCACGCAGCCGCCCTCGATCTCCGTGCCGTTCTGGTCGAATCGTGCCCAGAAAACAAAGTCAAAGTACATCTGCCCGGCCGGCTCTGCCCGGCTGCAGGAGTCGCTGCCGTTGGTATCGATGCATCCGTCGAATTGTTCCGTCCCGATGGCGAAGTAATAAGGGGCCACGAACTTCTCATGCGTCACGGACGTTGTTGTCCAGGCCCCGTGCAATCCGGGCTTGCCCGGTTTGGGGTGCATGTCGAAGTGAGTGAAATCGACCGCGGTCTGCGTTCCCTGAACGCGGTAGATCTTCGATGGGCTCACCGCGCCCGCGGCCGGCATGGCGGTGACGATAACCATTACCGTCGCCGCCAAGGCCAGCAAGACCGTGATGAACCTCCGGGTGACAAGAACATCCATCGTGAGCCTCCTACGTCGGAATGGGCAGATCCCCCACGACCGTTGTCCCGTCCTGAGCGACCTCGGGGGTCGGGCGGACCTACCCGGGCGGGGTGACCGCTCCGACCGTAGGATCTCCCCTTGGTGGAGATGCAAGAGGAAGACGGGGATTGGTCGATCGGGCAGCTGGCCCGATTCAGCGGACTGTCAGTCAAAACCGTTCGGTTCTACTCCGACGCGGGACTTCTCCCTGCCCACCGGTCCCTGGCCGGGCATCGACGGTACGGCCCAACCGCGCTGGCCAGGCTCGAATTGATCCGCGGGCTACGTTCGCTGGACGTCGGGTTGGAAAAGATCGAGCAACTGCTTGCCGGGATCACCGACCTTCAGCAATGCCTACGGGCCCAGGAACAAGTCCTCGAGCTGCGACTGCGGACCGTCGGTCGGCAGCTCGCCGTCTGCCGGGCAACAGCCCAAGACAATGTCGACAATCACGCGAGCAGGCTGCAGTCCTTGACCAGGATCGAGGCAGCGGAACGAGATCGACTGATCGAACGATTCTGGGACGATGCGCTATCCACCACCCATCCGCTGACGAACAACTCCGAGATGCGGGCCGCGGGCACCCCCGAGCTACCCGCAGAACCATCCGCCGCCCAGGTCGACGCCTGGTTAGCTCTGACCGAATTGGCAGCAGATCCTGACTTCCGGGCCGCCATGCGCTTTACCGCGTCGTGGTTCGCCGACAATTTGGCACCCGGCTATGACCCCGGCAGCTGGCCGGCCATGATGCAGGACGTCTGCATCCTCGCCGACCCCCTGATCGCAGCCGGCGTCGAGCCCGACGATGAACGCGCCGCACCATCGGTTTCCGCTCTTGCTCACGTTTATGCCGAAGCGTTCGACAAGACCGACACCCCCGACTTCCGTCAGTGGCTATCGGACCAGTTGGAACGGGCCAGTGATCCCCGAGCTGCCCGCTGGTGGCAGCTCGTCGCCGTGATCCAGCCACCCCCCACCCTCGGCGATCCCAACGGAACCACCGTGGCCGCAGATCACCACCGGCGCGCAGAAAACATCGGCTGGCTCAATACGGCGCTTCGCAAACACATCCAGTCGACCATGCGCAAAACATGACCTGCACAACGCCGTCCAGCCATCCGGGCCAGCGGTGGGCCCGGTGAAGCCCGACATCCTCAGACGCGCACTCCCCCACTACTCCGCCGACTTGTTCCTTGGCCGATCCTTTGCGGGTGACAGGATGAGCTCGGGCGGACTGTAATCCAACTGGATCCAGCTTGGTACTCAGGCAGGTCAAGCATTCTCGGCGCTTGGGGGCAGATTAACTTGCGCGACTGAGTGTCGGGCTCGGGTGTCGACGTGGAGTTGGAAGATATCTGGCCGGTTGTAATGGCCCACGGGGTCGAAGAACCGGCGGGCAGCGCGTACCGCGGCGAGGTCGACGTCGGTGTAGAGGATTGTTTCCTCGTGTCTGGCTGGTCCGGCGAGAATTTTGCCGGTGGGATCGATGATCACGCTATTGCCGGGTTCCACCCAGCCTTCATCGTCGTTGCCCGTCGTCCATACGAGATCGCGGTGCGGGAAGCCGGCTGGGATCTGGTCGACCCGCAGGCACGGGTTGACACCGATCACGTAGCACCGCCCTTCCAGCGCAATGTGCCGCATGGCCGCGATCCAACCGTCGCTCGGGGCCAGGGTGGGCGCGGCCCAGATGTCAACGCCCTGGCTGTAAAGGTAATAGCGGGCCAACGGCATGAAGTTCTCCCAGCAGGTGAGCCCGGACAGCCTGCCATGCGGCGTGTCGATGACGGGCAGGGTCGAGCCATCGCCCATGCCCCACACGGTGCGTTCGGAACCGGTGGGTACCAGCTTGCGGTGTTTGCCGAGCAGGGCACCGTCGGGTCCGAGATAAAGAGTCGTGTTGTAGATAGTGGCGCCGTGCGGCTCGCGTTCTTGCACGCCGATCACCGCGTAGGCGCCTGCGGTGCGAGCGGCTTCACCGAGTGCTTCGGTGACCGGCCCCGGCACAACGACTGCCTGGTCGACAAGCATTGCGTACCAGTCGGCGTCGCCGTCCCAGATCGGTCTGGAATCGATCCAGATGGGTGTTCCGGGGATGAATGCCTCGGGGAACACGACGATCTTGGCGCCGCGGTCGGCAGCTTGTCGCAGCAGTGCGATCGCCTTGTCAAGGCAGGCGCGCTGATCCATCAGGATGTACGCCGCTTGAACTGCGGCGATCGTCACGGTAGCCATTGCCGGACCTCCGTCGGGCGGATCTCAAGAGGGGCGCCCTTTCGCCGCGGCGCCCCATTCGGCGTTGTGCTGAATGGACCGATTCTCCCCGCAGCGGATTCAGTTGGCACCGGATTTCCTTGCTTGCCGGAATCGCTAGACCACCTACGGCTCGGGCTGGGACCTTGGGTCGCAGTAGATGGCGACGGCGCCGCGGAGCGTCGCCCCGGTGGCCGGGTCGCGCAGGGCGCGCATGGAGTCCCAGTTGGGGGCGTTGCCGTTGCGGGCCTTGGCGGTGATCCGCCGGATACGGTCCGCGGTGGGTTCGAGCCGGGCGAGGCCGCAGGCGGCGCGGGCCCCGGTTTCGTCCTCGATCGGCAGGATCAGGATGCGGGAGATGTACCCGGCCAGCCCGGCGCGCAGCGGGTCTGTGCACTTCTGCGTGCACAGGATCGGCAGCACCCGCAGTGATCTCGCGGTGCGGCCGATCGCGTCCATCTCCGCGACCCCGGCGCACCACCCACGCCTCGTCCAGGTGCATCACTCCGTCCCGCTCGGCCAGGGCGCTCGTCGACCCGAGGGTGATCATCCGGACCAGACTGACCGACACCCGTTGCGGCGGCGTCATCTCCGACCGCGCGGGTGCCCCGGTAGCTCGAGGCGGGTGCGGCCCACCTTGATCAGGGTGATCCCGTCGGCGACCCGCAGCGGCGCGGTGCCCGGGTCCATCCCGACCATGGCCCGGAACAGCGGGGACGCGCCGGCCAGGTCGAACACCGGGTCGGTGATTCGCGGGGGACGCCGCGGTCCGCGGCGATCCGCAGCGCCTGCCCGATGCAGCTGGCGCCGGCCTGCACCCCGGCCGGCAGCGCACTCATCAGGCCGGAGTACACATCCCCGCCGCGGCTCCCCCACGGGTTCACCGACCGCAGCATGTTGGCGGCTCCTCCACACCCAGGTCCGGGTTCTGCGCGAACCGCAGCGGGTCGAGCACGCCGTCGGCGTGGATCAGCTCGTCCAACGACGCCACACGGCCGCCGGAGGACAGCACCGCAGCGGAATGGTCGGACAGCCAGCTCGGACCGGCGAGTGCCCTTTCGGGCTATCAGGCCGGACCGTTCGCCCCTGGCGACGGGCCGGGCGGAGGCGGCACGATGAACCGGGCGCCGCGGCCTCCGCTCCGCCGCCGTGACAGGCGCCCGTGCCGCCTGGAGGTGCCCGGGACGATGGCCCAGCGCGCGGCACCCTCGAGCCAAAACCGCCGGCGTGCGCAGGAGCGGAAGTTGGACCGCCATGCGCCGAGTCGGCCGGTGGCGACGGACTGGCGACGGACACAGTGCCGCCCGTGGTGCACGACGGGCCGACGATGCTCCGGCTGCAGCGCGTGGCCGGCAACGCGGCGGCGCGTGACGCCATCGCCGGTCGTGGGACGTTCCCGATCGTGGTGTCCAGGGCCCCGGGCCCCAAGAAGCCCGCGGCCGGCAGCCTCGCGTTCGCCGGTGCGCTGCTCGGCACCAACAGCGCCGGGAAGCCGGTCAAGGCGGTGCGGGAACTCGGCAGCAAGCAGGGCTATGACGGGCGGCTGCAGGCGATCTCAATCGCGCGGATGGCGAACGCCGATCCGGCGGCAGCGGTGCTCGGGGCCGACCAGCGCTGGCACGCGATCGCGACGGACGTCCAATTCGAGACAGGACTGGTCGCCGGCGCCGCGACAGCCGGCGCGAAGGCCATCGTGATAGAGGTGCACGGCATCCCGTCGGGCTCCGGCATCGCCGCGGCGAAGAAGGCGGTGGACGACCTGAGCGCGAAAATTACATGGTTCGACGGGCTGGTGCCGCCCTACAAGGAGGCCATGGCGCAGCAGCGCGCGCAGACGGTGGCCCTGCGCGACGCGGCGCGGGTGACGCGCGCATCGGTGGTGTTGGGCGTGCCCGAGGCCGAAATCAATCCGATCCGCACGATGAGCTTCGGCCGGCAGGCGAAGAAGGTCAACATCGTCGAGGTCCCGGACAAGGACTCGCCCGGCGGCGGCCACAACCCGATGGGCAGCGACCTGAAGTTCAAGGAGGGCCTGGATTCGGCGCTCACGGTGGACTACGACCAGCTCGACGCGCCGGCACGGGCGCAGGCGATCCTCTTCCACGAGGCGCAGCACCGCAGCGACTGGGACCTGGCCCAGCTGTGGATCGGGAACTATCGCAAGGCGACCGGGCGGTTGTGGGTCGAGGGTCAGCCCGGTCGCAAACCGTTCGAGGACTGGCTGAACGAGCAGGTGAAGGCCAACCTGCTCACGAAAGCCCAGGTCGAGCTGATCATCATGGAGACGCTCGACGCGTCCGCCTACACCGAGGCGAATGCCAACGTCCGCTCGTTCCTCGCCTTGCTGCAGGCGGGCAACCCGGCGCAGGCGCACAAGGAACTGGTCGCCTACGCCAACAACCTGAAGCCGACCAAGGAGGGCGGGCTGGGCCACTACTCGGGCCCGGCGCCACGGTCGCAGGTCCAAGCCGGACTGGTCGCCGAACTGAAGGCGGCCCGGTTACAGATGAAGCCGGACATGCGCCAGACCTACGACGCGGCGGTCGAGGCCGCCATCGCCACCTACCCGGGCGGCTGGCTCACCGACCTCCGGTTCGCACCCGCCCCGAAGGCCCCGGCGAGGAAGGCTCCGGCGAGGAAGAAGTGACGACGGCGCGAGCCGGTCACCGTTGAAGGTAACGGGGCCTGCGCAAGTAGGCCGTTTACCGCAGCGTGGGCACTGTCAACTAGTAGTGGGCCAAGCCACGCGGGTTATCGATATCGCACATTGTGGATGCCTGAGTTTCGCGATGCGCGTACCGCGTCGGCCATAGTGGGCGGCCGCGAAGTCAGGATCCACTGAGGGCCGACGCCTCCTCGGTAACCAGTGCGTGCGATTCCCCTATGCTGCGGGTCGACTGACTACAGCCGCCCTGGTACTTGCCCCGGCAGCAGCAGTACCGCGGCAGCAGCTGCGAAGTTCGGCGACACCGCACTTATCTGGAACCATGGTTTGGCATTCCACGGACGCCAGCCGTGGACAGAGCGAGGTGGCGCGATCACTCCTGCGAGGCCTCCTGTCTGCACGAGTTGCGCAGCGTCCGCGAAACCGTGCCTTGGTATCGGGTCAGGTCCCTGCCATGTCGGCCAACACAACAAGGGCGTGGGCATATTTGACAGCGAGCCGTTGACGAGTGGCGGGATCGAGCTGCGCGGTTCGCGCCGGGTCCAGGTTGTCCTCGATATCGGCATACTTCACCGCCAGCGCTATCGGATTGCCCGCGACCCGTTCGTAATAGACATCGTCAACGTCGTCGGGGCGACGGGTTATCGCGACGACGGCCTCTGCAATCTCAGGGCCAAACAAGGACTCGATCTCGTCGCGGGTCACCGGGGTGTCCTCGACGACGTCGTGCAGCCACGCCACGATCTCGACTTGCTCATCGCCACCATGGTTCCGGGCGCGAGCAGCAACCCGAGCGGGGTGCCCAATGTAGGGGTGACCCGACTTGTCGACCTGGCCAGCGTGTGCGCGCTTCGCCAGCCGCTCGGCCTCGTCAACAATCCTGCTCATCAGAACCCGCTTCCTGTCTGCGATCGATCCGGCGTGATGGGCCTGGTGCCCGGTTCCAACAGAGCACTCTGTAAATATCTTAGCGTTAGACCAGGACGCAAAATAGCATCGGGCAACCATTCCGGCTACCGAATTGGACACGGTATTTCGCGCCATGCGCAGGGATTTCCGAGATCAGGTGTATCGGACTAGGGGCTTCCAGGAGCCTCGTCGAGAAGCCGAGACTGATTCGGCCGCGGCGGCAGGCTCGGCCAGCCCGGACGGGAACCGTTGCACTGTAACTGATTACGCAGCCACAGCAGCCCTCCGCCCGGTCCTCAAGAACCACCCATCGCGGTCATCACCGTAAAATATCGGCTAGCGCCGCTTCGTATTTTGCCTGATTTGCGACTGGTGTGCGGGCTGCTGCGTAAGATAGGATGATTGATCCGGACGAATATGCGTTACTGCCGAAGGCCGCGGCGTAGTGTTTTTGATCAACATCATCCGACCAGCTGACCACCGTTATGTTGTCAGTTGTGATCATCTGATCGCACCCAAGAGAGTCGCAATTCTGCTTGGAGTTATCACGGTCATTCACAACCGGCAATCCCCGAGCAGCAAACGCATCGACGACTTCCTGTGCGGTCATCGAGCCCGTTGATGCGCATCCTGCCAAACCGGCAATGACAGCGGCTGAGAGAGTGGGCGGATCCGGTGGCGGACTGATCCGCGGCGTGCAGCGGGTCATTGCCGGCAAGGGCGCGACACTGCTCATCGTGAGTGGCTCCCCAACCCAGGCACCTTCGCCGGAGCAGGACAGCACTCAGGTTGAATGAGGTCAGCGGAAGCGTCAGGGCTGCAACGTCTCTGGTCGATTGACCTACCGAGGCGACAGAAGGTGTGCGTTTCCGAACTAGTTTGCCGCCGCCGCCTGCGGCATTTATTGACACACCAGTTGCTGAATCGGGCCCCCACGACCACGCAGTGCGCCTTGGTCCACTGAGGCGCCGTTGACGTTGGGAACAAGGGCGATGGACACGTTGCCTCACGAGAGCACCCATTTCACGTTTCTGAGCGGAGGACATCCAGTCGGAGGCCGCCCGTATCTCGAGTCTTCTCGGCCAAGGTCACCCAAGCAGGGCCGAACGTCCCCACCCCGGCAACAAGTGCCGCAGCGCACATCCTGTGCGCATCCGGGGATGTTTTCTCCGGCAACATGTTTCTCTTCACGAGCCGCGGACCTCGGCGGCGAAGGGTTTGGTGTCCAGGGGCGGGGTGTCCCGCCGCAGCGGCGCCAGTTCGGCGGCGAGGTTCCCCAGCGCCTGGCCGGTGAACCCGCTGCCAACCTTGCCGACATACCGCCAGCCACCTGTTGAATTCCCGGTGCCGTCGGTGCTCGGGACGGGCATCACCAGTGGCCCGATCCGGTCGGTGCGGCCGCCCTGCTTCATCGGGTACTCCCGGCCGCGCATCGAAGACGGCGCGATAGTTGTTTTCGCGGCCGGGTTCAGCGATTATCTTGTGCCGCCTGCGCGATAGTGGTGCTGACGTGCGGGGCTGCGTGCTGGACGGGGTCCACGAGCCAGCAAAGCGATCCTTTCCCGTGGTTTCAGCGGTCGCTGAGGGTGATAGGCGTGGTGTTCTTCGGGTCGAAGTAGCGAAGGAATGTGGTCGCCGCCTTCAGGTCCGTGACGGTGGCCGCGCCGGCTTCGGTGGCCTTGTTGAGAGCGTCGACGAGGTCGGTGAAGACCATGCCGAGGAGCACCATCTTGGGCGCCGTGATCACGGCGGTGGCATCGGCCGGCACTGATTGGGTGACTTCGACGATGCCGTTGCGGATGGTGAGCCCGAAATCCTGCTGATAGTCGGAGACTATGACACCGATCGTTTCGGTGATCCCTCGGACCTTGTCGGGGTCCAGCCGGAACCGGAATGATTCCAGGACCGCTTCTGGTGGGAATGCGGCGGCCTGGTCGGGGGCGTTGATGTTCAGGGCCAGGGTGTAGTCGATGGTGCCGTCGAGCTCCTGGGCGGCGGTGAGGTACCAGTTCCGCCAGTTGCTGTTTGTTGTGGTGTACCCGATGCGGCGCAATGCTTCTGCCTTGCCGGTGCGGGCTTTTCTGTCGGTGGGGTCGACGCGAACCAGGTGCCGGAATAGTTCCGCTGCCCACTGGTGATCGTTGGCCTCGGCGGCTCTCACCGCTTCGGTGTAGACGCTGTCCCGGCCGCCCATGAGCTCGATGTAGCGGGTCGAGGACTCCTTCGGGTGCAAAGGTGCGAGGCTGGTGGGGTCGCCGTCGAACCAGCCGAGCTCGCCGACATAGATCTCCCGCACCGAGTGCGGAACCCCGCCGTAGAAGTCACCCAACCATTCACTGCCGGCCAGCGATGCCGGCAGGTTGACGCGCTGGACGAGGTCGTCAGGCAGCAGACCGAGGTTCATTCCGCGCAGGGTCTGGTCGTAGACGAAACTGATCGCGTCCCGGTAATCCCGCAGGATCTTCGCGACCTCCGCCCTCCCGGCGGCCGGCCGGCCGTGGGATGGGATCATGAACTCCGCCGGCAGCGGCCGCAGGTGCTTGTCGATGGATTTGAACCAGGCCTGGGGGTCCCGGTAACGGGATCCGCGGATGGTGTGCAGGTTCGGGAACGATTCGCCCTGGATGACCTCGGCGGACTGCAGCACCCCAAGGTCGGGGAACCAGGTAATGATTTCGTCGATCGCCTCCGACGGCGCCCAACTGTGCACCATGCGAACGCCGGCGACGGTGTGCTCGAGGGTGTCATCAACCAGCAGGGTGGGGGCGATCAGGGACAGGGTCTGCATCACGAAGTCCGGGCCAAGGCCGCCGTTGACCCGTCCCAGGGGGCCGACTTCGAGCAGGCTGCCCAGCGAGTAGTCAGCGCGGCCAGCGATAATCGGGCCGTCCCCGGAGATCGAGTTTGCGACCACGTTGTCCAAGAAATCGCGGTGCGCGATGATCACGCACTCGCCGGTGTCGACCTGTTCCTGGGAGACAAGGGCCTTCACCCCGGCGTAGTGGTCGGTATGCCAGTGCGAGTAAACGATCGCCTTGATGGGTTTGTCGGTGATGCCTTCCAGTTGCGTCTTGACCGTGCGGCCCTTCTCGACGTCTTCGGGTGGGTCGATCAGGATGACCCCGTCATCACCGACGACGACGGTCATCGCCGACAACGCGAACCCGAAGATCTGATAGACGTTCTTGCCGGTGATCTCGAAGATGCCGGCGTCCATCGTGCGGGAGTGGTCGGTCATCGCAGCGGGGACGGTGTCGGCGTACTCGGTGTAGGCGGTGTTCGTCCCGGTCGGGCTGAACGTGATGCCCTCGTCCGCGCCCAGGTGGTACTTCGTCATCACTGTCCCCGTCCGCCGTGCCGTCTCGGTGAGCAGTCGCCACCGACCCAACGATCCTGTCAGCCCCCGCCGTCTTGCCGGGAAGCGGGCACCGGTTGCAGGCCTTGCCGTTCCGCGCGGATGACGCCGAGAGCCTGTTCGAGCTGTGCCCGCAGGGCGGCGTTGTCCGCGACGACTTGCCGCAGCCGTTCCTGGGTGATCTCCAGGCGAGCCAGCAGCGACGCCTGCGAGGCCCGTTGCTGGGGAGCGGGCGCGATGGCCGACATCGGCCGTGTGGTGGTGGGGAGTTCGATCATCCGGTCGCGTAGATCGGTGGCCTGGTAAAGCCAGGACCGGGAGACACCGGCCTTGACGGCGACCGTATCGAAGGTGATTTCCTTGCGACTATGCCGAGTCACACCGCAAGATTCAGGACTGCCTCGCAGCGTCAGTGCAGCGAGAGCGTGTGGGGCTGGGAGCCCAACGCGAACGGGGCGTACCGCCACCCTCCAGTGACGAATCACCGAGGTGAAACCTCCACCCAGCCGGGAGACAGCCCCCACCCATCCCCGAGCCCGAGCCTGTCCTGGTTTAGCTCGGTATAGCCCTTCCACACGTCAGTGCGAAGCGGGACCTCGACGTCGAACTCCTTGAGGTCCGTGCGAGTAGAGGTTGGGCCACTCACCTGGTCTGAAGGGGCTGCGGCGATGGTTCCGATCCCGAGTCCGCACAGCGCTGCCGCTGCCAGCACGACCGCTGCGGTCTTCGCGACGATGTTCATGGTGATGCTCCAAAGTTATTCGGCCTGCTTGCCTAAAAGTGTGTTTTCCTGACAGCAATCATTCTGGGCGCCCGCACTCCGGTGCACCGTCCATCGATCAGCCGGTGCACCGGTGGACGGCTGTCTCCGCTGATCGACGGACTCAGCCGTCCTTCGACGGGGTGGTGTTGCCGGTTTGATGGGTCAGTGTCACGGTCGTGCCCGCGATTTCGAGTGGGAAGAAGTACCGGTTCCCGCGGTAGTGCACAAGTGCCTGCTCTGTCGCCTTCCGGGTCACAGTTATGACGGTGACGGGTGGCGTTTTCGGGCCCGGACGGAACAGTTCAGCGACAGCGAGATCACCAACGGTGCATTGGCTCCCGTCGGGGCCGACGCGTTTGCGCCGGTTGATGATCCGTTCACAGAACCGGTCCAGCGACGCCTGCCAGCGCGGTCGTCACGTGCCGGAAGGGTCCGCCACTAGCGCTGCGCGACCGTGTATTTCGCCTTCTTGACGACCCGGTTCCCGCGCCGGGTGGCAAGGCCGACCCAGACACCGAAATGCTTCGCGATCGGCGGCTGGGCTCGGGCCTGAACATGCGCTCACCGGAGCGTCGCCTGTCGGGTTGCCTTAAAGCACGCGGGGACGTCGCGTGGGCGGGTGCTCGTCATCGCCGTGTTGTAGGCGTTGTTCTTGCTAGTCGTTCTTCTGTTCGCTTGAGCAAATTGCTCCGTGTCGTTTCGGCTGGTCCGGGCTTAGTCTCGGGCGGTGGCAAACGAACTGACGATTCCGCTCCTGCCCTGTCGAGACATCGACGAAATCGCGTCCTTCTACGAGATGCTCGGCTTCTCGCTCACCTATCGGCAGACGCGGCCGAACCCATACATCGCCTTGCAGCGCGAGGACATCAATCTGCATTTCTACGGGATGGAGGGCCACGTTCCGGAGCAGTCGCACAGCACGTGCCTGATCATCGTGCAGGACACCGGGCCGTTGTTCGAGGCGTTCGCGGCGGGGATGCGCGCCGTGCACGGGAAGGTGCTCATCTCCGGCATTCCGCGCATGACCAGGCCTCGGCTGCGCAACGATCGGTACACCGGGTTCGCCGTCGTCGACCCGGGTGGCAACTGGATCCGGATCAACAAGTCCGCCCAGGAACCCGAGGCGCGCACCAAGCTCGCGAAAGCCATGGAGAACGCGGCACGACTGGCGGACGCGAAGGGCGACGAACAGCAGGCGTTGAGGATCCTCGACGGCGCGCTGAAACGGACCGACGGCTCCGAACCGGAACTGCAGGACGCTCAGGCCTACCGCGACGAGTTGGTCGAGCGAATCACCGGGTCTGGCCCTCGTCCAGGCGCTTGAGGGCGCCGCGGACCACATCGGGGGGCCGATCCAACCGAGCCGATCGCTCGGCATCACCATGATGCGCCACAAATTCGGGGACCCTGATATTATCCCCTCTAATAGTTCTCGCCCCCACGTGCTCGATTCTTGTTACCAGTCAGACTGTCTCGCTCGACACTTCGCGAATCATCAACCGGTGGATTCGTTGCCGCGCGGCTGACCTCCGTTTCCATGGATGGCAGGGTGGGCGTATTCTGTTTCGTGCGCCTCAGCACCTGATATGGACCAATGCCGATCGACCTGCGGGTGCTCACGATGGCCTGGGTCCCAAGAGGTCGTCATTCTTGTGATTCATAGGTTGCCGGAAGGAACACATCTGTCCGTTTGGGAAGGCGTTGATCTCAAGCGAGCTGGGTTGACTTACCGCCTTTCGTTGCCCAGATCTCCCACCGGTTCGCCCTGCCACGCCTGACCTCCGCGTCCGGGTAAGTCGCGTGGATCTCAGTCAGTCGCGCAAGTACTTCTGTGATCGGCAGGGCCTGACGGGACCACGGCAAGCGGCTTGGACTGCATCTTCGGCGCCCGTTGCGGCTTCGGACTTTGGCGTGGCCCGTTGCAGCATCCTTCGCACCTCTCGTACCCGCGCCGCCGCTCGTGGCCAGGCCGGGCATGGCCCGTCACTCGCCGGCATGACCCAGCCATGCCGGTCCGCCGGAGTCGGGCATTCAGAGCACATGTCGTCCGCAGTCAACACGGGAACAGCGGGTAGCTTGTCGAGCCGGCGAGTTGCATCGTTCAGCTTCGTCCGATGCTCGAGACGTGCGGTCTTGTCGTCTGTCGTTGGCTTCGACGATGCGCGCTCTGCAACAGTGACACGCAGTTGCCGAACCTGTACCGAGCGGCAGTGCAGAGAAAATCGCGAGCATCAGTTCGCGCCGGTCCTGCGGCAATCTGCCCGTTTGGTCCACGACGTTCTCCTCGTCGCCGACCTGTATTGCAAGTCGATCGATGTCGGTTCCTAAGGCGGTGATCGAGGCCTGGGCTTCGGCGATCCGGGCAATCGCATTGCCACCCACACGCCTCCAGTGGGTGTTGACGACGTCAACACCTAGACCATTTGTTGGCCCATAACGGTCAACGGTAAGCTCCGCTGACCTGGGGTTTTACATGATCGCAGTCCAGAATTCAGCCTTGTTGGGGGTTCAAGTCCCCCTCGGACACTCACTCGTTGGTAGTTCCATTTGCGATCAGACCGATCGCCGAGCGCCGCCGACAGCACGGAACGCGCGCCGCCACGATCTTGACCACACATCATTGAACGACCTTTCTTGTGTCCACAGTGGACGGACACAGCATCAGTTCAGCCACTACCGAGTCGATCGGCCCAAGACCGACCGCCTGGCGGCCCCACCGCCAATGCCCAAAAGCGCCCGCTGACCGTTCGACTTGCGAAACAGCGGCCTACTTGGCGATGGAGCCCGTCCATATCCCAGTTCTGTCGCTGGACGCGCCGAAGGCAGCGCTGTGCCACTGCCGGGACGGGTGCCTCGCGATCTCCCGGCACGTGTTCGAACCAACTGCCGGGCGGGACTTTTGTGGCAGGACGGGCGTAGCTTCATCTCCTGACAGCTCAATCCGTGTGCGAATGCGCTGGCTGTCGTGGGCACGTTGTTGATCGGCGTGCGCAACTCCGACGAGGGAGCCGCTTGGTGCATGAGTTGGCGGTCATCCAAGGTGTGGTCGAGCAGGTTACCGAACGGCTCGGCGACACCCGTATCAGCGCAATTCATCTGACCATCGGCAAGCTGAGCGGCGTGGTCCCGGACGCGCTCCGGTTCTGCTTCGAACTGGCCACCGCTGACACCACGATGGACGGCGCCATTCTGGAAATCGACGAGCCGGAGGGACGGGCGAGTTGCAGGTCCTGTGGCCGCGATTTCGTCCTGCAGCACCCAGTCCTGCTCTGCCAGTGCGGAAGTGCGGACGTGAGTGTCATCAGCGGCCAGGAAATGCTGATCCGATCTGTAAAGGTGGCCTGAAATGTGCGCAACATGCGGCTGTGGCGACGAAGCCGGAACGCGGGTGACCATGCTGTCCGACCCAGCGGTGGCCGAACACGGCCATCACCATGACGGCCAACCACGACATGAGAATGAACATCACCAGCACCCCGACCCCGAACCTGGCCATCGGCATGAGCACCAGGCGGCTGCCGGCGCAGACCGCACCGTTGTACTGGAACAACGGATCTTGGCAAAGAATGCCTCACTCGCCAAAAACAACCGCCAATGGCTCGCGGACCGGGGAGTTTTCGCGATCAATCTGATGAGCTCGCCCGGTTCGGGCAAGACGACCCTGCTTGAAAAGACCATTGCCAATGTCGGTCGCGATATACCCATTGCCGTCATCGAAGGTGACCAGGAAACTCCGCTCGACGGGGAGCGGATCCGCACGGCGGGGTGTCCTGTCGTGCAGATCAACACCGGGGCCGGGTGCCACTTGGACGCTGACATGATCATGAGCGCATTGCTGGCACTCGACCCACAACGCGGCACGTTGTTGTTCATCGAGAATGTCGGAAACCTGGTATGTCCTGCGCTTTTCGATCTTGGCGAGGCCACCCGGGTGGTCTTGGCCTCGGTCACCGAAGGCTCGGACAAGCCTCTGAAGTACCCGCACATGTTCGCCGCAGCAGATCTGGTGCTGATCAACAAAATGGATCTGCTGCCGTACCTGGACTTCGATATTCACCGTTTCAGCGCAGACGTGCATCGCCTGAATGGGCGCACCGAGATAGTGAAAGTTACCGCCACGGCGGATGACGGCCTCACTCATTGGATCGAATGGCTGACACGCACGCTTGACAGGAGCGCGCTCACCGACGATCACCTTGACAGGGTTCACAGCCGGGTTTAGGAATGTGATGCGCCGCACACGCCGACTCTGCCGGCAACGACGACGTGATTGGGTCTCCCGCCGCAGACCCGACGCACCGGGGTGATGCATGCTCACAGAAGAAGCGAAACGCGCCGAGGAGACATTGATCCACGTCCTGTGGATCAATGCGGGATTGAGTTGTGACGGCGACTCCGTCGCGCTCACCGCCGCGACCCAGCCGAGCATCGAGGAAATCGCGCTCGGCGCCCTGCCCGGCCTACCCAATATCGCCGTGCACTGGCCGCTCATCGACTTCGAATGCGGTCCGGCAGGTGGTGCGGACGACTTCCTGGAATGGTTCTGGAAGGCCGATCGTGGCGAACTGGAACCATTCGTCCTCGTGGTCGAGGGCTCGATTCCCAACGAGAAGCTGCACGCCGAAGGCTACTGGTCCGGGTTCGGCAACGACCCTGCCACCGGCCAACCCGTGACCACCAGTGAATGGCTCGACCGGTTGGCGCCCAAGGCATTGGCCGTGCTGGCAGTGGGTACCTGCGCCACCTACGGCGGCATCCATGCGATGGCCGGCAATCCCACCGGGGCGATGGGCGTGCCGGACTACCTTGGTTGGAAGTGGAAGTCCAAGGCCGGACTTCCGATTGTCTGTGTACCGGGGTGCCCCGTGCAACCGGACAATCTCTCGGAGACGATCACCTACCTGCTCTATCAGGCTACCGGCCAGGCGCCGATGATTCCGCTCGATGATGAGCTGCGCCCCACCTGGTTGTTCGGCCAGACTGTGCACGAGGGCTGCGACCGCGCCGGCTATTACGAGCAGGGCGATTTCGCCATCGAGTATGGGTCGCACAAGTGCATCGTCAAGCTGGGCTGTTGGGGTCCAGTTGTGAAATGCAATGTGCCCAAACGCGGCTGGATCAACGGTGTTGGTGGCTGCCCGAACGTCGGCGGTATCTGCATCGGCTGCACGATGCCCGGTTTCCCCGACAAGTTCATGCCGTTCATGGACGAACCACCGGGCGGCAAACTCTCGACGACGGCCGTCGGGCTGTACGGCTCGGCAATCCGAACCCTGCGCAAGGTGACCGTGAAGACCCTGAACAAGGAACCGAAGTGGCGCCACCCCGGCGGAACCCTGACGACCGGTGCCACCAGGACCTGGTAAATCACGCAAGCGAGTCACGCCGCTCGGCCTGCCGCCAGTGTGACGCCGTCCGCGGCCGGCACCGGGCCACGGACGGGCACGTCCCAGTATTCACGCGTTCGCCTCGGAGCTCCGCAGAAAGTCAGGACGATGACCTCCACGAAGCCAGCAGCACATCGCAGCGAGACCGATCCCGCCGACCTGGTCGAGATGTCGTGGGACCCGATCACCCGGATCGTCGGGTCGCTCGGCATCTACACCAAGATCGACTTCAAGCAGAAGGTCGTCGCCGAGTGTCACAGCACCTCGTCGATCTTCCGCGGCTATTCGATCTTCATGAAGGGCAAGGACCCCCGGGACGCGCATTTCATCACCAGCCGAATCTGCGGTATCTGCGGCGACAATCACGCCACCTGCTCCTGTTATGCGCAGAACATGGCCTACGGGGTGAAGCCGCCGCATCTCGGCGAGTGGATCGTCAATCTCGGCGAAGCTGCGGAATACATGTTCGACCACAACATCTTCCAGGAGAACCTGGTCGGCGTCGACTACTGCGAGCGGATGGTGTCGGAGACCAATCCGGCCGTGCTGGAGAAAGCGAACCGGACCGAAGCGCCGCACTGGGGCCAGCACGGGTACAAAACCATCGGCGACATCATGCGGTCGCTCAACCCGTTCACCGGCGAGTTCTACCGCGAGGCTCTGCAGGTCAGCCGGTCGACCAGGGAGATGTTCTGCCTGATGGAGGGCCGGCACGTGCACCCCTCCACGCTGTATCCCGGCGGCGTCGGCACGGTCGCGACCATCCAGCTGATGACTGACTACATCACCCGGCTCACGCGCTACGTGGAATTCATGAAAAAGGTCGTGCCGATGCATGACGACCTCTTCGACTTCTTCTACGAAGCGTTGCCCGGGTACGAGCAAGTCGGCATCCGGCGCACTCTGTTGGGCTGTTGGGGCTCGTTCCAGGATCCGGAGGTCTGCAACTTCGCCTACAAGGACATGACCAAGTGGGGCCGGGCGATGTTCGTCACCCCTGGCGTCGTCGTGGACGGCAAGCTGGTCACCACCGACCTTGTCGAGATCAATCTCGGCATCCGAATCCTGCTCGGCAGCTCGTATTACGACGACTGGGAGGGCCAGGAGATGTTCGTCGCGCGCGATCCGCTGGGCAACCCGGTGGACCGACGGCATCCATGGAACCAGCACACCAACCCGCACCCGCAGAAGCGCAACATGGACGACAAGTACTCCTGGGTGATGTCGCCGCGCTGGTTCGACGGCACCGATCATCTGGCCCTGGACACCGGTGGTGGGCCGCTGGCCAGACTGTGGTCGACGGCACTGGCCCGCCTGGTTGACATCGGCTATGTGCAGTCCACCGGGCACAGCGTGAAGATCAACCTGCCCAAGACCGCCCTCAAGGGACCGGTCGAACTGGAGTGGAAGATCCCGCAGTGGAGCAACACCATCGAGCGGAACCGCGCGCGGACCTATTTCCAGGCCTACGCCGCGGCCGCCGCATTGCATTTTGCCGAGAAGGCCCTGGTGGAGATCCGCGCGGGCCGCACCAAGACCTGGGAGCCTTTCGACGTGCCGGACGAGGCCGTCGGCTGCGGATTCACCGAGGCTGTGCGCGGCGTGCTCAGCCATCACATGGTGATCCGGGATGGCAAGATCGCCAACTACCACCCGTACCCGCCCACGCCCTGGAACGCCAACCCGCGAGACTCCTTCGGCACCCCCGGGCCCTACGAGGACGCCGTGCAGGGCCAGCCGATCTTCGAAGAGAACGACCGGGACCATTTCAAGGGAATCGACATCATGCGCACGGTCAGGAGTTTCGACCCGTGTCTGCCCTGTGGAGTGCACATGTACCTCGGTGAGGGAAAGACCATCGAAACGGTGCATTCACCAACTCAATCCGCCGGGACCTCCTGAAAGGTAGGGACTTTGCTTGCGCTAGCGCAGTTCGCAGACCGCGAAAGGAGGGACCGTGCCGGTTCCGTCGACGGCATTACCGACTGCCGAGGTTCCGGGCGAGACCGCGCCGCACCTTGACCTGCGTCAGGTCGGCGACCGCCTCGAGACCCTTTTGGAGGCCAGCTCTTCCGGCGGGACAGTGGCTCGGGAACGGGCCGAAGAACTGATCCGCCTGCTGTCTGGGCTCTACGGCGCCGGTCTGCTGCGGATGATGGAGATCCTGGACGAGCGGGGTGCACTGACCGACGATGTGCTCGGCGCGATGGCCGATGACGATCTGGTCGCCAGTCTGCTCCTCATTCACGACCTGCATCCTGAGGACGTCACGGCGCGGGTGGAACGGGCGTTGGACTCAGTGCGGCCCTATCTGGGCTCGCACGCCGGTGACGTCGAATTGCTGGGTATCACCGACGAGGGCGTCGTCCGGTTGCGACTGCTCGGCAGTTGCGACGGTTGCTCATCATCCGCCGCGACCATGTCGTTGGCCATCGAAGACGCCATTTCGCAAGCAGCACCCGAAATCACCGGATTTGACGTGCAGTCCCCCACCGCGAGGCCGGTGGCGCCACCGGGCCGCGGCCTGCTCCCGTTGGCGGTGGTGCCGCACGCATCCGCAGGTGCCGCAACGGCTCCCGCGCCCGCTGTCGATCCGCCGCTGTCTGCGGGATGGGCAACCGTCCCGGGCATCAACGATCTTGCCCCGGCCGAAGTTCGGGGCGTCATCGTCAGTGAATTGCCGATCATCATCTGTCGCAACGGTGCCGACCTGCTGGCCTTCCGGGATAGCTGCGCCTCCTGCGGCGGCGGACTGGCGTCCGCGCGACTGGAACGCAGGCTCGGCGCCGGTACCGGTGGCGCCGTGCTGACATGCCCGGCGTGCCGCACCCACTACGACGTTCGAGCGGCCGGCGCCGCAATCGACCTACCCGGGCTGCACCTCGATCCACTGCCGTTGCTGGCCCGGGCCGGGCGGGTCGAAGTGGCTGTCCCACAACATGTTACGTCGCAGATTCAGCCCATGGGGGTGCGGTGACCACCGGCCAGCCCCGTGGCAATCCGCTCGATGTCATCGCGCGGATCAGCAAGAGCCGAAGACCATCGGCGGATGGCCCCCGCTGTGAGATGTGCGGCGGGTCGATCGATGCAAAACACCAGCACGTCGTCAATACCGAACAGCGGAGCCTGCTGTGCGCATGCCGACCGTGCTACTTGCTGTTCACGGCGGAACGCGCAACGCTGAAATTTCGCGCCGTGCCGGACCGGTACCTGAGTTTCCCGGACTTCCGCCTCGGACCGGGCCATTGGGATGACCTGGAAATTCCGGTCGGGCTGGTATTCGTCTTTCAGAACTCCGCCTTGGACGGCATCTCCGCGTTCTACCCGGGACCCGCCGGGGCCACCGAATCGACCCTGCCGCTGACCGCCTGGGACCGGGTGGTGGCCGAAAACCCCGCCCTGCGAGCGTTACTGCCAGACATCGAAGCGCTGCTGCTCCGCGCGCCGGTGCGTTCCGGCGAGGGCTACCAGTGCTATCTGGTGCCGATCGACAGCTGCTACGAGTTGATCGGGCGGCTCCGTCAGGTGTGGCGCGGCTTCGACGGCGGTACCGAAGCACGGGCAGTGATCGACGAGTACTTCGCCGCCGTTCGAAAGCGCTGCCGGGTCGCACCGGAAGTCACCACCACACCGGCGCCGAGCCGATGATCGGTTTCGCGGTCAGTGGTATCGACGTCGAGCCGTACGCCGCGACCCCGACTCTTTCGCTTCATGTCCGGATCACCGAAACCACCGGCGACCCAGTGAATGCAATCGCCTTGCGTTGCCAGGTGCGGATCGACCCACAACGCCGCGGATACGACCCCACCGAGGCCGCCGGCCTGCGGGACCTGTTCGGCGAACGCATCCGCTGGAACGACACCCTCCGCCCGTTGCTGTGGATGCACACCTCGACCATGGTCCCGGGCTTCACCGGCGACACCGAGGCCACCCTGCCGCTGGCCCTCACCTACGACTTCGAGGTGGCAGCCACGAAGTACCTGCACGCCGTTCGGGACGGCGACATTCACCTCTCGCTGATGTTCTCCGGAACCGCCTTCCTGCGGGGGGCCAACGGTTTTCAGATCCAACAGATCCACTGGGACACCGACCAGACCTACCGGATGCCGATCGGGGTCTGGCGCGACGCGATGGATCTGTATTTCCCCGAGACCGGGTGGATCCGGCTGCACCGCGACACGCTGGATGCGCTGGTCAGGGTTCGGGCGGACCTCGGCCAGACCAGCTGGGAGGAGACGTTCGCTGCCATGCTCTCGAAGGCGGGGCTGGACTCGGCGGAGTTGCCGCCATGAGCCTCGACCTGGCGCGGACCATTGCCGACGCCGTGCTGTGGGAGGGTTACCTGCTCTATCCCTACGGGGCCCGCTCCTCGAAGAACCAGATTCGTTGGCAGTTCGGCGTTCTCGGGCCGCCCGTGGTGGCATTGAGCGGCATCGCCGAGGATCCGGTCATGCGCTGCGAGTGCCTGGTGCGACCAACGCCGCAGGCGCGTGTGCGGATCACCCTGCGGTTTCTGCACCTTGTGCGCCGGCAGATCGAGCAGGCAACCGGTGGCGCCTTCCGCCCGGTCGACAGTCTGTTGGCGGGCGAGGAAACTCTGGTGTCGTTCGACGAGGCCACGGCGTGCGAAATGACCTTCGGTCCCTTTGACCTGACCGCGCTGTTCGCCGGCCAGGAACTACCGGTCGTTGTGCAGTCGGCGGTGGATACCGTCATCGTGACGGATGCAGCCGGATCCACCATCGGCCGGACGGTCCGTACCCGCGGCGCATTGAGCGGAACCTTCACAGTTCGCGCCGAACCGACCGGCACGGCGCCGACCGCGACACTCAGGCTGACCTGCACGGTGTGCAACACCCACCCAGATCTGGTGCGCGATCGCGACGAGGCCACCGCGGTCTCGTTCCTCGGCGCGCACCTGTTGCTCGAGGCTGACGCGGGATCCTTCGTGTCCTTGTTAGAGCCATCGACAGCAGACGAGGCCGCGGCGAAGGGCTGCCACCAGTCGCGCTGCTACCCCGTGCTGGCCGGCGCCCCCGGCGACACCAACGTCGTGCTCGCCTCGCCGATCATCCTCTACGACTACCCGGCGGTCGCCCCGGAGAGTGCCGGTGCGCTGTTCGATTCCACCGAGATCGACGAGATCCTGACGCTTCGGGTAATGACGCTGACGGATGCGGAGAAGGCGGCCGCGCGTGCTACCGACCCCGCCGCTGCCGCCATCATCGACCGGTGCGAAGCAATGACGCCCGAGGCGTTGGGCCGGCTGCACGGCGCCCTGCGGGACCCGCGTGCCTGGGACGGCGCTGCCGATGCCGAATGGGCCACTGATCCGGACGAGCTCGGGAATCGTTGGAATGCTGAGACTTTCAGCGATTCGGAGATTCCGGTCTTTGCCACCCCCGATGCTCCCTGGTGGGACCCGGGCGTCGATGCGTCGGTTTCCCCGACGACCGACTCGGTGATCATCAGCGGGGTCCGGGTGGCCAAGGGCAGTATTGTCCGGCTCCAGCCGAGCCGCCGCGCCGACGCCCAAGACTTGTTCTACGCCGGGCAGCAGGCTCGCGTGACCTCGGTGTACTCGGACGTCGACGACAACACCCATGTGGCCGTCGTCCTCGACGACGATCCGGCCGCCGACCTGCACGAGTGGTATGGCCGGTACCTGTACTTCGCGCCCGAAGAACTGCAACCGCTCGACACCGCCGTGACCGACCCGGCCGCCGACCGCGCCCACCCCAACCGGAGCAAGGAGAACCAGTCATGAGAGCCATTGGCGTGTTCACCACCCTCGCCGCGATAGCCGCCGCCGTCGGCGCGGCCGTCGTGCTGATCTCGTCCAGATCGGACCTGCAGCGGTACCTGCGCATCCGGAACATGTGACCGTGACGGAATCCGCCGAGCCGGCGACGTCGCAGGCCACCAGGACCGTCGGCCCGGTGGGGCGGGTCCTGGTGGCCGGTGTCGGCAACCTGTTTCTCGGTGACGACGGCTTCGGTTCGGAGGTTGCCAGGCATTTGGCCGGCCGCGATATTCCGGCGCACGTCACGGTCACCGACTACGGGATCCGCAGCATGCACCTGGCGTACGACCTGCTGGACGGCTGGGATCACCTGCTCCTGATCGACCTGCTGCCGTCCCGCGGACGGCCGGGCGCGGTGCACATCATCGAAATCGACCCTGCAACAGTGGATAACGCGGCACCTGACCCGCACGGCATGGCACCGCACTCGGTTCTGGCCGCTGTTGGCTCGCTGGGCGGTGAGTTACCGCCGACCGTGCTGATCGGCTGTGAAGGCGCCGACGTGCGAGAGGGGATCGGGCTTTCCCCCGCGGTGTCGGACGCGGTGGAGCCCGCCGTTGCGGCCGTCCTTGACCTGCTGACCCATGACCTGCTGACCCATGACCTTCTGACCAACGGCCAACTGGCGGAGCATCGGACCGGCGATCGCCTGGCCGGTGCTACCGGATCGGGGGAACGGTAGCCATGTGCCTCGGGATTCCCGGCCGGGTCGTCGCGATGGTCGATGGCTACGCGGACCAGATCGCTTTGGTCGATGTCGTCGGCAGGGTGCGAAAGATCAACATCGGGATGCTGGAATCCCCGGTGGCGCCGGATGACTGGGTCTTGATCCACATGGGCTTCGCGGTCGAGATCGTCGACCGGGCAGCGGCCGAGAGGGCACTGTCCGGGTTGGAAATGATGGGCCGGTCGCGTGAATCCGACGAGTTGACTCCGTCATGAGCACCGCGGTCCGGGCTAACGCGGCCGGTCCGACGGGTGACGCACGTCCGGACCCCGGCCAGGCGCGGGTTCGCCTGCGGATCGCGGTATCCGGACTGGTACAGGGCGTGGGATTTCGGCCGTTCGTCTACGCGACCGCCACCGAGTTGCATTTGACCGGCTCGGTCATCAACGACAGCGCCGGGGTGCTCATCGACATCGAGGGCGAGCGAACCCGCACTGAGGCGTTCGTGCACCGGCTCACCCAGCGCCCGCCTCCGCTGGCGATCGTGGAGCAGGTCAGCGTCAGCGAAGAGCCGGCCATCGGAGGTACCGGATTTCACATCGGCCAGTCCGCAAGCGCCGTTGCGGGTCGAACGCTGGCCTCGCCCGACGTCGCGACGTGCCGGGAATGCCTGAGCGATATGGCAAATCCGGCCGACCGGCGGTATCGCCATCCGTTTGTCAGCTGTACCAACTGCGGACCCCGTTTCACCATCATCACGGCCCTGCCGTACGACCGCGCGACCACGACAATGGTGGACTTCGCCATGTGCGGTCCTTGCCGCGCCGAGTACACCGACCCAACCGATCGACGGTTTCACGCCCAGCCGATCGCCTGCCGCGACTGCGGCCCGCGACTCGAACTGATCATGCGAGATGGCGCGGCACTGGCCGGTGACGACGCCGTACTCGCGGAGTCTCGCCGGCTCCTGATGGCGGGCGCGATTCTCGCGATCAAGGGACTCGGCGGCTACCACCTCGCGTGTGATGCGTCGAACGAACAAGCGGTTTCCCTACTGCGCCGACGGAAACGCAGAGGCGACAAGCCCTTTGCGATCATGGTCGCCGATATCGATGCCGCACGATGGTTTGCCGAGGTCGGCGACGACGAGGCCGGACTGTTGACCGATCCGGCCCGGCCGATCGTGTTGCTCGACCGCCGGGCCTGCAGCCAAGCCGAACCGGTCGGGCTCACCCGCATTCACGACATTGCACCGTCAGTCGCGCCCGGCAGTCCGGACCTCGGCATCATGCTGTCGTACACCCCACTTCACTCCCTACTTTTCGGCTTACCCGGTGATCCACAATCCCCGACCGCCCTGGTGATGACGTCCGGGAATCTGTCCGGTGAACCAATCATCACCGACGACGACGACGCCCGAGAACTGCTGGCGCCCATGGTGGATGGCTGGCTGCTGCACGATCGGCGGATTCACGTGCCCTGCGACGACTCGGTTTCCCGGGTGGTGGACGGTGAGCCGCTGCCGATCCGCCGCTCCCGCGGTTACGCCCCGTTGCCGATCGCCCTTCCTGCAGAGGTCGGGCCGACCTTGGCGGTCGGTGCCGACCTGAAGAACACCTGCTGCATCGGCGACGGCCGGTACGCGTGGCTCAGTCAGCACATCGGCGACATGGACGACCTTCGCTCGGTGAAAACCCTCGAGCACACCGCCGCACAGCTGGCCATGCTGACCGGAGTGGCACCCACTGTGCTGGTCAGCGATCGACACCCCGGCTACCACTCCGCCGACTGGGCCAGGCGGCACCGTCAGGACCGCGACATCTCTACCGTGCAGCACCACCACGCGCACGTCTGCGCGGTGATGGCCGAGCACGGCCATGACGGCGGCACACCGGTCATCGGCATCGCCTTCGACGGAACCGGTTTCGGCGACGACGGCGCCGTCTGGGGCGGCGAGGTGTTGATCACGACGTACAACGGATTCGAGCGGTTCGCTCAGCTGGCCTACGTCCCACTACCCGGCGGAGACGCCGCCGTCGAGCGGCCGTACCGGATGGCCCTTGCCCACCTCCGAGCTGCGGGCGTGGAATGGAATTCCGGGCTGGCCTGCGTCAAAGGATGTCCACCAGCGGAGCGGTCTGTACTGGATGCCCAGTTGGCGAGCGGGTTCGGCTGTGTACCGACCTCCAGTATCGGCCGGCTTTTCGACGCGATCGCCGCCATTGCCGGCGTCCGGCAGGTCGCCGGATACGAGGCGCAGGCGGCGATCGAGCTCGAGGGACTGTCCCGGTCGATCACGATCAATCCCGATGACGCGTACCGTTTCTCGCTTGCTGCTGGTCCAGGCGCGACGCCGATGCAGGCCGATCCTGCTCCGGTGATTCACGGAGCCGCGGCCGACGCTCTGGCTGGCGTCCGGCCGGGGGTGATCGGCGCCCGGTTCCACGCCGCCGCCGTCGCGCTGGTGATCGAGCTCGCCGTCCGGGCCCGGGAAGCGCACGGCCTGCACACGGTGGCCTTGTCCGGCGGCGTCTTCCAGAACGCACTGTTGCTCGGCGGTGCTTGCCCGGGCTTACGCCGGGAGGGCTTTACGGTGCTGCGCCACCGACGGGTTCCGCCCAACGACGGCGGGCTTGCGTTAGGTCAACTGATGGCCGGTGCCAGGCACGTGACGGGTAGCTGATGTGACCGAGTGGTGAAAGGAGCACGACATGTGCCTAGCAGTTCCGGGTCGGATCCTGCGACTGTTCGAGGCCGACGAAACGCTGATGTCCGAGGTCGACTTCGGCGGTGTGGTGAAACAGGTCTGCCTGCAATACATCCCGGACGCCGCCGTGGGTGACTACGTCATCGTGCATGTCGGATTCGCGCTGCAGCGACTAGACGAGGAGTCCGCGCTGGCCACCCTGGCCAACTTCGAGCGGCTCGGGATCATGGCAGAGGAATTCGGCGACGGATTCGCCTTGGCCGCCAAACAAGCCGGCGTGCCAGCCCCGGCCAACGGCGGCGACCCAATGACGCCGGCGTCGGCATTGAGCAGTCCGACCATGAACGGAGCCACCCGATGAAGTACCTCGAAGAGTTCTCCAACCCGGAACTGGCCGGCAAGTTGCTCGACCGGATCCATGCGGCAGCCACCCGGCGGTGGGCGATCATGGAGGTCTGCGGCGGACAGACACATTCGATCATCCGGCACGGTATCGACCAGTTACTGCCGGACGAGATCGAGATGATTCACGGGCCCGGCTGCCCGGTCTGCGTGACCCCGCTGGAAATCATCGACCGCGCGCTGGCCATCGCCGCGCAGCCAGGAGTGATCTTCTGTTCATTCGGCGACATGCTGCGGGTGCCTGGATCCACCCAGGACCTGTTCCGGATCAAGAGTGCCGGCGGAGACGTGCGGGTGGTGTACTCGCCGCTGGACGCGCTGAAGATCGCCAAGGAGAACCCGGACCGCCAGGTGGTGTTCTTCGGCATCGGCTTCGAAACCACCGCACCGGCCAACGCGATGACCGTGTATCAGGCCAAACGGCTTGGCATCGATAACTTCTCGCTGCTCGTCTCGCATGTGCTGGTACCGCCGGCGATTGCCGCGATCATGGAGTCGCCGGCGTGCCGGGTGCAGGCATTCCTGGCGGCCGGCCATGTCTGCAGCGTGATGGGCACCACCGAGTACCCCGCGCTGGCGGCGAAGTACAAGGTACCGATCGTGGTCACCGGGTTCGAGCCGCTGGATATCCTCGAGGGCATCCGGCGCACCGTGCTGCAACTCGAGTCCGGCCGCTATTGCGTGGAGAACGCCTATGCCAGGGCCGTCACCACCGAAGGAAACACCGCGGCGCAGGCCATGCTGCTCGATGTCTTCGAACGCACCGACCGGGTGTGGCGCGGCATCGGGATGATTCCCGGCAGCGGCTGGAAACTGTCCAGCCGCTACGCCCAGTTCGACGCCGAGAACCGGTTCGACGTCAGGGGAATCCTGACTGAGGAATCGACTTTGTGCCGCTCCGGCGAGGTCCTGCAGGGGTTGATCAAACCGCACGAATGCGCTGCCTTCGGCAAGGAATGCAGCCCGCGCAATCCCCTTGGTGCGACCATGGTCTCGTCCGAGGGCGCCTGCGCGGCGTACTACCTCTACCGCAGGCTGGAACTGACGCCGGCGGGCAGTCATGCCTGAGCAACTGACCACCGCCGAAACGACCACCGGCGGAGCCGACGCTGTTGATTTCAGCGCCTGGGCGTGCCCGGTCCCGCTCCGGGACTCCCCCACGATTGTGATGGGCCACGGTGGCGGCGGTGCCATGTCCGGCGAACTGATCGAGCATCTGTTCCTCCCGGCCTTCGGCGACGCGTCGACGGCGGAGCTGGGTGATTCGGCGGTACTGCCCACCCCCGGCGGTCGGCTGGCGTTCTCCACTGACTCGTTCGTGGTGAAGCCGATGTTCTTCCCCGGCGGCAATATCGGAGATCTCGCGGTCAACGGAACCGTGAACGACCTGGCCATGTCCGGCGCTCGCCCGCTGTACCTGTCGACCGCGTTCATCCTGGAGGAGGGCACCCCGCTGGCCGAGATCAACCGGATCGCCACCGCCATCGGCCATGCCGCCGCCGCCGCTGGTGTGCGGCTGGTCACCGGCGACACCAAGGTGGTGGATAGCGGTCACGGCGACGGGGTCTTCATCAATACGGCGGGCATCGGGGTCATCGACGACGGTGTCGACATCCGGCCCAGCAGAGCGGCTGTCGGGGACGTGGTGATGATCAGCGGTCCAATCGGCGTGCACGGTGTTGCCATCATGAGCTGCCGGGAGGGACTTGAATTCGGCACCACCGTCGAGACGGACAGCGCCCCGCTGAATGGCCTCGTGCAAGCGATGATCGCCACCGGCGCCGACATCCATGTGCTGCGCGATCCGACCCGGGGCGGGGTGTCCGCATCGCTGAACGAGATCGCCAAGGCTGCCGATGTCGGGATCGATCTGGTGGAACGGGATCTTCCGATTCCGGAGATGGTCGGGAACGCCTGCAGCCTGCTGGGCCTCGACCCGCTGCAGGTAGCCAACGAGGGCAAGCTGATCGCGTTCGTCCCAGAGCGCGACGCGGAGAAGGTGCTTTCCGCCATGCAGGGTCACGAATACGGCAAAGAGGCGGTGGTCATCGGGAGATGTGGCGCCGACCATCGCGGCATGGTGGTGGCCCGGACCGCGCTGGGCGGCAACCGGGTCGTTGATCTGCCGATCGGCGAGCAGTTGCCCAGGATCTGCTGATGCCCAGGATCTGCTGATGGCCAGGATCTGCTGATGGCAACGGGGCCCGCCGACGACGGTGCGGCGATGTTCGCGCGATACGCCTACCCGCCCAACGAGTTGGGTTATTGCGGATCGGGGAACGGCGGAGACCTGTTGGAGTTCGCCCACCAGCAAGGAGATCTCGACGCGCCGACACCTGGGTTGGACATGGTCGAGCGGGCCAGAGCGTTCGACGGCGCGTGGCCCTACCTCGAGTATCTGGCCGACGTTGCCGGTTCGGATTCGGTCATGGATCGACGGGTGGTGGAGGCCTACTGGGTCGGCAACGACCTGCTCCGGGCCGGCGATCCAGCACATTTCGCGAACACTGTTCGGTCGACGTTTGCCAGCCAGCTCGGCGCGGACTGGCCGGCGCTGACCTCAGGGTCCGGACCGGAGCCGTTGGCGAACCACAGCTTTCATGTTTTCACCATCTACCCGTGGATCGGGGTGCTGCGGCGCACCGGCGCTGAGGCAGCGCTCCGGGTGCTCGACCGCTGCCGTATCCGGTGGGGTCGGGTCGATTCCGTCGAAGGCGAGGTCGTCGGGGTGCAATGCCGGCCGCTCACCTGGAGCGGCAGCGAGCTCCGGTTGGGAGCACCGCGTCCCGAGCGCGCGCGACTTGCGGCCAACGGCTTGTCGCTGGCCGGCACGGTCCGGCCCGGAAGTTGGGTGTCCCTGCACTGGGACTGGGTGTGCGACGAGCTGAACCACGACCAACTCAAGACGCTGCTGGGCGTGACGAACCGGCAGTTGGCGATCACCAACCGGGTCAGCGTAGCGACCGCCCAAATCGGCTCGTCAGAAAAGATTCGTAGCACGACAACTCCGGCAATGTTCTCTGTGCCACCGGCGGGCAGCCTCGACGACAACCAAGGCAGATGACGCCCATGTACAGCAGGACGACGCCGACGCGAAAATCATCCCAACCTCGAACCCTTCGGATCGCGAGGCCGATCAACCTGCGAGGATCTTCGCCTTCTGCGTCTGGAACTCGGCCTCGGTGAGCAACCCGTCCTTCTTGAGTTCGCCGAGCTTCTGCAATCGCCCGAGCATGTCGTCGGCCGACATCAACGCGGCAGTGGGCATGATGATCCAGGCGATGAGGTAGATGATCACGCCAATGCCGCCGAGCATGATCAGCACCACGAAGATCAGCCGCACGAGTGTGGCGTCGGTGTTGAAGTACTCGGCCAATCCGCCGCACACACCGGCGATCTTCCTGTCATTGGTGGACAGGGTCAGCCGACGTTGGGAGCCCTCCGGAGTGCTCGTCATGGGCTTCAGTGTCTTCGATGTGCGCTGGGCGTGCATCCCGACGTTCGGTGACCGCGACGCGGGTGTTCGGTGTGGGGATCCACTGCGGAGACGCGCCGCGGGTCGGCGTGGTGAGGTCTGACCGACACGCGAACCATGCTCGCGGAGGACGCACTCCGCGTAGCGTGGAGGACACCCCACGGAGCCGGACCCTGAAGGGACGGTGGGACGAGCATGCCGTTGTCCGAGGACGATCAACGCCGACTCGACGAGATCGAGCAGTCACTGACCAGGGACGACCCCCAGTTCGTGGCCAGGGTGAATGTGCAGCGGTGGCGCCGCCGCCGCGTGCTCGGTGCGATCACGGGTTTCGCGGTCGGGGCGGTCCTGCTGATCGCCGGCCTGGTCGCAACTCATGCCGTGATCGTCATCGGGGTGATCATCGCGGTCGCCGGTCTCGGGGCGATGGTCTCCGCCACCGGAGTCCTGCTGTACGGGCCGCTGCCGCGGTGACCCTGAACAAACGAGTCGTCGCAGGGTCAACGGTCCTCGTAGGTGGGCAAGGCCGGTGTGGTCGACCACGAATCCTGTTGCGTGGCGAGGACCTCGATGTGGGCGGCGGTCGCCTGTTCGTGACTGTCGTCGCAGATCACGACGAGTGTGGACGAGGAAGGTTCCACGTGCACAGCCGACTCGTCAGCGGTCAGCCATCTGCACGTAGTCACGTGCCGTGGGGCCGGTGTAGATCTGCCGCGGGCGGCCGATCTTGGTAGCCGGGTCGGTGATCATCTCGCGCCAATGGGCGATCCAGCCCGGGAGCCGCCCGAGCGCGAAGAGGACGGTGAACATGTTGGGCGGGAAGCCCATTGCCTGGTAGATCACGCCGGAATAGAAATCGACGTTGGGGTAGAGCCTGCGGGACAGGAAGAAGTCATCGGAGAGTGCCACCGCTTCCAGTTCCTGGGCCAGATCGAGCAGCTCATCCCGGGCACCCAGGTCGTCGAGCACCTCGCGGGCGCTGGCCTTGACCAGCGCCGCCCGCGGGTCGTAATTCTTGTAGACCCGGTGCCCGAATCCCATCAGCCGGACCCCGGGCTCCTTGTTCTTGACCCCCTCGACGAAGGCCTTGACGTCACCCCCGTCGCCGCGGATCCGTTCAAGCATGACCAGCACGGCCCGGGCGGCACCACCGTGCAGCGGCCCGAGCAGCGCGTTGATGCCGGCCGAGATCGAGGCGTACAGGTTGGTGTGCGCAGAACCCACGAGCCGCACAATCGCCGTGGAGCAGTTCTGCTCGTCGTCGGCGTGCAGGATCAGCAGCCGATTCAGGGCCCTGACCAGCGTCGGGTTCTGCTCGTAGGGTTCCGCCGGGAAGCCGAAGGACAGGCGCAGGAAGTTCTCGACATAACCGAGGGAGTTATCCGGGTACAGCAACGGTTGTCCGACCGATTTGCGGTAGGCATAGGCGGCGATCGTCGGCACCTTGGCCAGCAGTCGCACCGTAGACAGCTCCACCTGGGCAGGATCAAACGGGTCCAGGGCGTCCCCGTGGAACGTTGACAGCGCGCTCACCGCGCTGGACAGCACCGACACCGGGTCGGCGTTGCGGGGGAAACCGTCGAAGAAGTGCTTCAGGTCCTCGTGCAGCATGGCGTGCCGCCCGATGCGCCGGGTAAACGCGTCGAGTTCGGCCGGGCCAGGCAGTTCCCCGCGGATCAACAGGTAGCTGGTCT
>CAVOFW010000001.1:0-411035 GCA_963695045.1 uncultured Actinomycetota bacterium | reverse complement strand
CCCATCTAATGCAACAGGTGATGATCAGAAGGTTTTAAATATATTCTACTTTTGTAATTATATGCATGATTTCTTTTATATGCTTGGCTTTGATGAAAAAGCAGGAAATTTTCAAAAAGTAAATTTCACAGGTTTAGGAAGTGCAGGAGATAACGTTAGAGCACGTGCATATAGTGGACCTGTTCATGGTACAGCTAATATGAGTACTCCAGTAGATGGTCAAAGCCCAATCATGAGGATGGGTTTAGTCACTTCGAGTAATCGTCATACTGCCCTAGATGCTGACGTGGTCTTCCATGAGTATACACATGGCGTAACGAATAGACTTGTTGGGGGTCCACTGGATCATAATTCATTAGAAATGCCTCAAAGTAAGGGAATGGGTGAGGCATGGAGTGATTATTTTGCTCTTACAATACAAAACTTTAGTAGAAATGAAGAAAAGGTAGTTGCGGGATCTTGGGTAACAAATAGTCAAGAGGGAATTAGAGAGTTTAAATATGATGATGATTTTCCAGACCACTTTGGCAAAATTGGAACGGGCCGCTATGATGAAGAGCATAACATTGGAGAAATTTGGTGTGCAACGTTAATGTATCTGAATCGAAGAATCGTTAGAAAAATTCGGCAAAGATAAAGGATATAACTTAACTTGGAGAATCGTTGTTGACAGTTTAAAACTATCTCGATCAATCCAAGTTTTCTTGATGCACGAAATGATATTTTAAAAGCGTTACATCATTTAAGGATATCTAATCAACTTAGTGAAAATGACTTCAAAGTGGCAAATCATTGCGCTTGGCAAACCTTCTGTAAATTTGGTATGGGACCTAATGCACAAAGTAATGGAGCATCTCTAACTGGCATTGTTGCAGATTTTGAAATGCCACAGAACCTTTAATCAGTAATGGTTTTAAAGAATATGATAGAGGGAGAACTTCTATATTTCTCCCTCTATCATAAATACTTCCATGTAAAAAGTGGGCAAGTTGATCTACTTCAATTTAAATAACGAATTTCCTATGATCTTTTCTCAGTTTGAACAATCCTCTTTTCATCCTCTATGAAAGTCCAGCAAAGATTCTAATTTATTTTTATTTAAAATTCATAACTAACGTATTATGCTTCGATTCCTTCAGGAGCTCCAATTTTTCTTCGGCTTTTTTTAAGGACAAAATATTTTAGAATAAATTTTTTTAACAGAACAACTTAATAAGGTATTTTATCAACATGAGGCAGAACAAATTTTTGAATTACCAAATTCATGGCGAGATAAAGGGAGAAAAGAAGGGAAATCAAGAAGGGATTCGGAAGGTTGCACTAGAAATGCTCAAAAAAGGATTATCGATTGAATTCATTGCAGAAGTGACAAAACTTGATGAAAAAGAAATTTTGGATTTAAAGAGAACTTTATAAGGGGAAAGAAAAACGAAGTGTCGGCTGCTTCGTTTTTTTGTGGACTTTTTCAGCAACTTGTATTTGAAATCGTAGGTGTGAATCGAAACCAAGATATATCTAATGACCTTTATGTTTATGGTAGTGCCACTGAGCAACAAGGTATTATCATAAGTTTAGATGATATTGTATCCTTACCAAATGAAGAAGACTGGTTTGATGATGAAGATAACTTTTTGGTCGAACCGTTCCATCTAAAATTGATTGTTAATGGCGAAATTCTTAACGTAAAACCTAGAGAAGAGGAATATACACAGCTAGGAATCCAAACGGAATCATTTAATCCAACGAAACTTATTCGTTACTTGAGCTCTAAGTATACAGAAAAATTTTAGCTGGAAACTCCAGATTTATTAAATGAATTTGAAATAAGTGCTGACCTTAAGCTCTTTTATCAAACAGATGAATGGGAACACCCTGATGAGGAAAAGCCTAGCGAAAATAAATTCTTTCAAAGTCTCGTAAAAGCAATTGAATTAAATGATACAAATTTAATACATTTGAACAAACCAAATACTCATCGGTCCCATTGGACGTGGAGTGATTTTGAAAAACAAGAAGAGGATTAACCAACAATAAAAATAATCAATGATGCTTTTAAAAAAGCCCTTTTCATAAAGTAAGTAGTTCAGATAACGTGGAGAAAATGTAAAATGATAGATAGAATTTCATACAAAATACAGTCAGTATTAACATACTAAATAACATATAAAACGCTTGGGTTTGAATGAAGTGACCCCATTTAGTTGAAGAAGGATTGAAGAATAAATACATCTACTGCATATTATTACACTTGTGGTAAATAATAAATTTATCACTAATTATAAGGACAATATGATTATGACTGATAAGTTAGAAGCTATTCTGTGGAGTATTGCTCTCCCAGGCTTTGCTCAGTTATTAAACAGAAAATTTGTTAAAGGTATCGTTTTTATTTTCTTGGAAGTTGCTCGTTAATGTTAATAGTCATTTAAATATTGTGATTTTGCATGGCTTTCAAGGAAACAATCGAGAGAGCAATCGAAGCAACAAATTACCAATGGCTCATGTTTTATCCCTGTCTTTATATGTTTGCTATGTGGGATGCGTATAAAGATGCCGAAGGAGAGAACTCCTCCTTATTCCTATCTTCCTTTTGTATTTGGTGCTTATTTTGTAACGATTGGGCTTATCTACTCTCCTGCACTAAAATTAGGACAAATATTACTGGGACCTGTGTGGCTTCCAATTTTGTCTTTATTCCCAGGCTTATTGGTTGGACATCTTTTAAAGTGTATGTTACTGCGAATGAAGGTTCAATGAAAGTGGTTATTGTTTTAGTAAATACAGTAAATGAAGGCTTGAACCATGAACCAACAAAAACAGGCTTTAAGTTCAAGTGAATTGGGGACTTTGTGGTTGACCTATCAAGAAAAAACAATGGTGCAGAGAATGCTTGAATATTTTATAGAACAAGCTGATGACAATCAAGCCAAAGAAATTATGCAAGATGCTCATATGAAAGTGATTAACTATCTTGAGGATATAAAAGCCATCTTCAAAAATGAAGGGGCAGTTTATCCCAATCGGATTCAAAGAGGAAGATGTTAATATTGGCGTACCTAAGCTGTATGACAATATGTTTGATATTATGTTTTGTCGTCTTATTAGTTCAGTAAGCATGGGATTGCATACACTCCACATGAATATGGCATATCGCAAAGATATTGTACTTTTTTACAAGGAGTTAACCGCCTTTACCCAGAGTGTTTACGATGAATGTGTAGACTATTTGCAAAAGAAAGATGTTTTACCACGTCCTCCTGCTGTATCCATGCCAAAGTCTGTGGAGTTTGCAGATGGGACCAATTATATGAGTGGTTTTAACTTATTTTCTGAAAAGAGAGCATTGAATACAGTTGAAATCGCACATTTATATAATGCAATTGAATCCAATATTATTGGAATGCAATTGATAACAGGGTTCGCACAAGTAGCAAATGAGCCTGAAGTAAAGAAATACTTCATTCAAGGAAAAGAATTGGCAAAAAAAATTGTAACTGATACGACACAATTATTTCTTCAGAGTGATATTCAACCGCCTTCAACGTGGGGGGCAAATGCAACTGACTCAAAGGTTGCTCCTTTTTCAGATAAACTAATGATGTACTGTACCAGCCTGTTTTGCAGCTTTGGTTTAGGAAGCAATGCATTAGGAACAGCATTTAGTTTACGAAGTGACCTTCCATTAAAAATGGTTAATGAAGCAAAAGACATATTTACCTATGGGCAAGACGGGGGAAAACTCATGGCGAAAAATGGTTGGCTTGAAGAACCACCTCAAATGCAGGATAGGAACGATTTGACTAAATAATCAAGATGTTCTCGGAAAACTTACATATCAAATAGCAACCCAATTAACATATTAATTTGTTAATTATAATGTGATTTTAGGTGTCAATTTAGGTTGAAATCACATATAATCGTTGATTTAACAACAAAAATAGAGTGCTAAAAGGTCGCGACCCCCAAAAGTTAGAGTTTTATTATGCAGCTGATTGGCTAGATTGAGTTCGGTATTCGACTGGACTCAATCCGGCCAATTTTTCTTTTGATCGTTCATTGTTATACCAGTAGATATACTCTTCTATCTCTTCTTTTTAACTCTTCGTCAGCTTCTAGTTTTTCCCCATAATACCGTTCTTGCTTTAAATACCAAAGAAATTCTCCATCGAAGCATGTCTGCACAGGTTGCTTTACGTGACATGCATTGGAATACTTTATTTTTCTTTAATATTTTCACCCATTTGTTGTCCGGTAATGCCACCCTTGATCTGAATGGATCGTAGTACGTAGGATGCTGAATAATTATGATCTCAATTGTTTCATTTAAAGGTTCCATAACAAGATCTAATGTTCAACGTTTTTTTTAATTCCAAACAAATAATTTCTCCATTCTAAAGGACAAGAATAGAGCTTAAATCAACTTCTCTTCGCCTAGTCATTTGAATTCTGTAATATCAGTTACTAGTTTTTGAAGAGGAATAAGCATGTCAAAACAGCGGGATAGACAGTTTTTCACTACCTTTCCAACCTTCCCCTTATAGGAATTGTACTTCCGAGTTTTCCGCATAAATTTTACACATTTCAATCCTAGCTCCCGCATAAGTCGATACACCTTTTTATAGTTCACACAATGTCCTACCTTCTTTAATTCCTTTGTGATTCGTTTATAACCATAGCGTTCATAGAAACTTCTGAAATAGGTCGGTAATAGATCCTCAGTCCCATATCCGATCTTCTTTCCCAAAAATTTTTACATGATTGTGATACGTTGCTTCAGGAATGTCCTCAACATGGAAAATATCTTTTAATCGATATCCTTCTTCTTTCATTTCGAATGCCACTTCTGCTTGTGCTTACGTGGAAGACATTCGGATTTT
This sequence comes from uncultured Actinomycetota bacterium, assembly GCA_963695045.1. GTDB lineage: Bacteria > Actinomycetota > Actinomycetes > Mycobacteriales > Nakamurellaceae > Nakamurella. Next base: position 406,158 of record CAVOFW010000001.1, on the reverse strand, counting down.
CCCGAAAAGCTTTCAGCTTTTTTAAGTAAGCAATTTCTACTCTCAATAATTCATTCTCACGTTCTAACTCTGCTTCACATGTTAACTTTTTTTCCACCTTTTTCGTTTGTTTATTGGAATTAGATTTCTTAGACATAAAAGGTCGCCCTTTTGGTTTCGATTTCAGGCCACTCTACACCTTGTTCATTAATTCTTTAATACAGCCATTAATTAAAGAAGGATTGTTTAATTTAAATTGATCAGCAGTTTCCTGATAAGAAGCACCTGTATTTAACATAAATTGTATCATATCTAATTTAAATTGAACACAATATAGCTACATTCTTTTTCTTCGTTTTAAACCCTCAATCCCTTGAGTTTTATAGGCTCTTACCCTTTCATTAACGGTGTTTTAGACGGCATATTGTATTTACTCTCAAATGGTTTATATGCGATATTTCCATTCAAATATTCGGTAACAAGCTTTATTTAAAATTCATCAATGTATTTGACCATAAAAAACACCCCCAAAAGTTAGATTTATTACTCTAACTTTTGGGGGTAGGGTCCAAACCTTTGTGATTCAGCACTCTATTTGAAATATTATTTCTTGTTTTCTCCACAAAAACTGAACTACTTATTCATAAAGGGGCCTTTTTATTGATTAATAATAAAAAAGGATAGGTGTATAGCAAGGCATTAAACCCTGTTCAATCTATACCTTCCTTGTCTATATAAAAGAAGAAACCCGTTGTCTTTTTTGATACTTAATCATTTCCCATAAGTCGCTCTGGAAGGCCCTGAATCGATTGCACCACCATATCCAACTTTGATTCAATGCGATAAAGTAAATAAAGGGTGACCGACAATCGGAAAGCCGACTTCACTGATTAGAGGAATGAATGATTCCATGAAAGACTCCCCATTTCATATAGAATTCTATAAAAGAGAGGCTGTTTGTGAAAAAGCAGCCTCTAAACAAATCAATCAAGAATCAAACGGTATGACTTTGTTAAAATCTAATCAGTCCCCATGTTTCATTCTTTTTATTTCCAAACACTAATCCGTTCTGACTTTTTTGCAAATTTACTAGACATTGCTTGCATTCTAGCCTTTAATAGCATTCTTCTTCCCTCGGGTGTTCTTGGATAAATCAGTTCAGCATTTCCAACTCTTTTATTCCATTGTGCTACTAGCGTTTCCGCGAATTCTGTTTTTCTACCGATTTCTTCAGGTACCGCATGAAAGCTTATTTTATTGTCTCCTTTTTTTCTCCTTGTGCTCACTAAGAAATAGGCTGTAATCACGGCAGTAATTGGTACGATGAGTGCTACACCTGTTCCTGCACAAAAAATTGTAATCATTTCGGCGCTAAAGATTTTCGAGTTTAGAATCTCTCCAAAAGAATAGGATAAATCTTTAAACCATATCAGCAATGCCAGATAGCCTCCAAAAAAAGCGAAAAACAGGGTATTTGTACTTGTTCTAAAATATCCTTCCCAATCCTGATCCAAATGTGAATAACTCTTCTTATTTATTGTGGGATGGTGAAGAAACATTTCTCTCATCGGCGATGAAATGGCCATGGCTGTATCAATAATGGCTCCAATCGTACTCAGAATGATGACTGAAGCGCCAATTTTAACAAAATCGACTCCAATATAAAGGGAGAAGACGCTAAGCTCTTCTACTTCTTCTTCGCCAAAACCTTGTATCATCGCACTTTCCGTCACAAGAACAATGAAGAGGAGTAAAAGAACAATCGTGATTATAGACGAAAGGAAAGCTGCTTTTGTTGTACTGTTCACTTCGTTTATAAAAAATAAATTAATATAACTAATCGCTGCACATGCACTCAGTGTGATGATATATGGATCAATACGAGTATTGGTCATAAATAAGATGGTGATTAGGAACACACAAAATTTAAGAATAAAGCAAAAAAGGAACGGGCTCCTTTTTTGCCGCCAATCATACACATTAATAATAATAAAATAGCTGCTAAAATACTAATACATTCATGATTTGGTCCTCTTTCGATTAACAAAAAATATAGAAATATAAAGACCGATTGGTATCGTTAGGACGATTCCGATCTCCTGCCAGGGCTCGAGCCAATTCCAAAGATAGGTTCATAGAAAGTGTAAAACCAAGTGCAGAGGAATTCATTAAATATAAAATAATCATCGGTATGGTCCCGCTTATGTATGCAAAAAAAATATTTGTCATGGTGCCCATTATATCTTTTCCAATTTCCAGCCCTGAGGTCTTAAGCGCTTTTATTGAAATCTCGTTATTCTTTTCATACAGCCAAAAAATCGAAGAAGACATGGTAATCGCAACATCCATTACGGCTCCTAGAAATCCTATTAACAACCCTGCTATAAAGACCATTTTGTAGGGACGTGAAATAAATTGCATTTCTTCATATCGCAGACCATTTTCAGAAGTAAGCCACATGACAAGATAGGTAATCAGCAACGAAACAAAAGTACCCAATAATGCTGCTATAATTGCTGCATAGGTTTTCTCATTAAACCCATTAACGAGTAAAAGGGAAAGAACCGTAAATAGGATAATACTGATACTGCATATGAGTACCAAACTTATATTGGATGTTTTTAAGTAAATATCCAGTGCATAGGACAATAAAACGGCGTTGACTGCCAAACTTATAACAGATAATAAACCTTGTTTCTTTCCAACGAAAAGTAATGTTAAGATAAATACCCATGCGACAATCAGTACGTACTTATCACGTTTTACATCTTTTATCGTACCCGTTAATGTTGATTTATTCTCACCATCAATAGAAACAAATAATTCATTCCCCACCTGATATTCTTGATCATAAGCTCCAGATGAGGAATATTCATTCGTTAACTGTATATTTTCCCCCTTTCTTCACCGTTTTTTACTTGCGCTATTATATTCTGGGTATATAGTTGATCTTTAATTTCGTTAATCTCATTCGATTCGGTTGTTTTTTCTAAGGTTGTTTTAATAACCTTGGCTATTGGGCGTTCATAGAAAGAATAATTGTGATAAACAAAAAAAACAGAGGCCGTGAAAGAAAGGGCTACAATGGCGTACAAAGAATACGATTTGTACCCCCACTTTTTTAAGTGATTGAGTAAAGCATTCATGAAAAAGCCTCCAACTATCGGAATGGTATCCGGTGTATAAAATTTGAGCATTCAGAGAGAAAGTAAGTATTCATCTAACATTGTTTCCGAAGTTAGCGTATCCTGTTTCCGTTAATAACGGACCTAGAATAACAGGAATGTCTTAACCACGTCAATACAAAGATCCGTCTTCATATTCCTAAGAAATGACGAGTAAGGATTACGTTCATGATAACTGTTTCAATGTGAAAATGAACTGATCATCGATATAATTAAACAAGATTGTAAAATTGGAGGAATAGAAAATGTTTAAGAGTGGAGGTGTGACGATCGTAGTAAATGATTTAATAAAAGCAGAACAATTTTATGAAGAAACTCTTGGATTGAAGGTTCAATTCCAAGTAGAAGGTCATGATTATATGCCTATCAAACGAAGTAAAATGTCTTTAAGTAGTTCAAATAAAATTTACACCTTTTGTTTAAATTGTGGAGAAATTGATTCGATTCGTATTGAAAATACAAAAATTTTTAAGAAGAAATAGAAATTATCCAACAACTGGAGTAGGACAAGAATTAGGGAAACCCTCCAAATTGGGGGGGTATTGAACTATTATCCATTTTCAACATTTAAACATAATGGAGCCCTAATTAAAAAAGAAACTCGTTGTCTTTGATTAATCTTAATCATTTCCTATTTTATAGGAAATGATTGCAACTGTTCCTGCGCATTAAGCCGTAAACCGGCACTTCGGATAATTGCTACAGCCTTTAAATTCCCCATACTTTCCTTTTCTCGTAACCAGTTTCCCACCGCATCGTGGACAAATATTCTCAGAAATTTGATTCTTTTGCTGTTTTAGATCCTTTTTAATGGCGGCAACATGTTCTTTCTTCTGAATCTTTTTCTTCTTTTTATCTTTTAAATAAGTGGATGAGAGCAGTTGATGTATGTTTTTTCTGTCAGAAGGGGAAATCCTGTTTTCGCCTGTTTCATTTTTAATAACGGATCGTAAATCACGGCTTTTAATTACCTTTACATTATGAAAGGCTTCTTTAAATTTCAAAGTTGCTTGTTTTCCAAAGACGATAATCGAATACATCGGAATATCGCTGTATGAATCCCCGAGAAAATGTCGTAATTCTTTCATATGTCCGGCATTTTGCCAAATCGGATTGTAGAATTTTTCTTTACGTTTATAAATGACTTGAGTCCAATGTTTGCTGTTTTGCGAGCCAAAAATCCATCCATTATAGTTCTTCGTTTCAATGACAAACAAGCCTTTATCGGAAATAAGGACATGATCGATTTGCGTGGTCGTTCCGTTTTCTCTAGGAATGTATAAATCATTGAGAAGAACATAACGATCAGGATCTAATGATTGCAGGAGTTTGGAGATTTGTTTTTCACCCAATGAACCTTTCAAACTAGCAAAATTAGCAGAAACCCAATAGTAAAGAACCATCATGATGATTAAAAATAAAAATGGTAACAAAATAGCAAACATGATCATTACCTCCTGTGTGAAAATACCTATTACATAGCATAGCATAATTTGTGATATTTAGTTAAAGACCTGAGGGGTGATTCATGATTATGATGGATCAAATAAAAAACAACTTTCCAATAGTGCAGTTATTTTCTAATCTCTTCAACTAGATAACGGTAAGAAAGAACCTGCTAAAATGAGCCTATGTGTTAAAATGATTAAGATATAGTAATAGATCTGACAAATAAACAGAAATAAATTTTATATTCATACTGTTATAAAAATCACTATAAATAAATGTAAATTCTTAATATAGTAGTCATGAAATTAACTAGTACAGGCTTTTATTTATAGATTTTTAAAAAACAGCACGATCCAGAAATAATCTTTATGTTTAAGAAGAATAGTTGAGGTGTATAGAATGACTCCAGTTGCGATAGAAACAAGTCCATGGAAGTTTTCTCCGATTCCGAATATCGAAGAATCCAATTTTAATAAAATACTAGAGCGCTTTTATGGATTGGGCGTACAAGGTTTAACGAAAGAAAATATTCAAAATTCATTGGATGGGCGATTAATCAACAGCACAGAACCCGTTATTGTGAAAATAAAAATGGGTACGATCGATCGTAGCGACATCCCTGGAATCGGTGATGTCATCGACCATATTAAGTGTCTCGAAGGAAGAAATAGTTACACAAAGGAAACCATTAGCCACATGCTAAAGCGGGTGGATCAGGAAGAAGTCCGCTATATTTCCTTTGAAGATATTAACACAAGAGGTCTAACAGGTGCTAAAAATGGACAAAGTCATTCCAAAAAGGATACTTGGGGGATTTATGCCTATAACAAAGGAGTCCATTTCGAGGAAAATGATGAGAATATGGAAACCAAACGTGGCGGCTCACATGGTGTCGGAAAAATTGCATCGAATGCTGCGTCAGACCTGCACATGATGTATTTTTCAAACTGTGATGAGCGTGGAGACCAGCATTTAGGCGGAACCGTTCAATTAATTGAACATTTGTATCATGAACAATGCTATCGTTCCACTGGTTATTTTGCTGACTTAAAAGAAGAAAGCGGTACAACTAAGTTTTATCCTTATGAAAATCAGTTTCATCCCGTTTTTGAAAAGAAAACACGTGGCTTAAAAATCATTATTCCTTATTTACGTTCAGAATTTGATAACGAAGATGAAATTATTAAAACGGTTTGTGATAGTTTCTTCATATCCATTTTAGATGGCCAATTGGAAGTTCATATTAACGACCACATCATTAATGCTAGTACCATTGAAAACTATGTAAAGGATAGCAATTATTACATCCAAGAAGTTTCTGATATGAAGAAGGTTTTTACCCCATTATATGTCAGAACCTACAAAAACGAAGAACCGCGAGATATTGTCGTTTCAAATATTGAAAAGGATTTTCACTTCAAGCTTTATTTTAATTATGATGAAAACATTGCCAAAGGTCGTGTGGCCATCGTTCGGACCATTGGGATGAAAATTGAAGATTTTGTCGTCAAATCAAATGCGACCAAGCCATTTAATGCCGTATTAATCGGCGATTTAGAGGAAGATGGTTATTTAAAATCGTTAGAAAATGAATCCCATACAAAGATATCAGCAGAGGATATTAAAGATCCCAAATTAAAAAGACAGGCGACTCGCTTCATCAATAATCTTTCCAATGTCATTGCGAAAATGATTGATGAAGAAATGAAAAAGTACAACAAAACAGATGGGGTATTGGATACCAAAGATCTTCTCTATATTATGGAAACGGAATTCAAGCAAGATTTATCGAATGCGTATGGAGCCGTAAAGATGAATAAAGGCAAGCAAGTGGTCAAAACCACAGATGTCACAACCAAAAAGAAAAATAGGAAAAAAGGCGATAAAAAGGGACCTGTCAAGCCAAAAAGCACAGGCATTAAACGGACCCGCAAGGATAACCCAACAGGGACAGCAGATGAACTGCAAGATTCCGGTACGGAAATTTACAGTGTCAGTCCTAATTTAGTAGAAAGACTTATTCTAAAAGATCATGAATTTATTCAATTTAATTTCAAAGATATTCCTGAAATGAAAAAGATCACCACTTGTAATCTTTCCTTTAACCTGATCGATGGAATGGGCGAGGAATATAAGGATGAATTTAAATTGAAGGAAAATTATAAAGCGGTCACCGATCATCATACAGGTTCAAGCTGTGTGATTGAAAATGAATCGATAAAAAATGTTTCCATTCAAGAGGGGATTGTAAAATTAAAGCTGGAGTTAAAACCCCATTACAATCGAGCTTTAAAATTTGTTTACTATGTAGAGGTGTAACATGATTTATAAAAAAGATGCCAATTTTCCTTATCCGGTTTTAACCAATACATCCACAAGCTATGAAAATAGTTCTTTTATATTGGATGTTTCATTAGAGGAAAATACCAATGATTATCGATTTCTCATTCAGTATGAAGTGAGTTCTCCTTTTATTCAAAAACTCATTGAAACAGGGGAGGCTCAACTGATTTTAATTATCCAGTCAAAGGATAATAAGTTTTATAAGCTGGATCCACGTCAACAGGCCATTGAAGTGCCTAAGAAAAGAGTTTCCTTGAATAAACGTACGTCAATTCAATTGCATATTCAATCTACGAACGAAATTAATTTTAGAGATAATCAGGATTTAACGAGCTTTTATGAGGCGTTCAAAGATGAAATCACGGTTCCAAAACATGCCATGCTTGGATACTCGAACATCGTTGTCTTTGAGGGAAGCATTCCGAATCCGTTGGTGCTTTTTGAAAAGAAATTAAATGAAGATTTATCTTCTGATATCAAAATTGAACTAGGGATGGAAACGATTATTATTCATTACCGAAAAGAAGATTTTCAATTTAATGGAGTTGGGTTAAGCAAGGCCTTTAATAATCCTTTTGTCTATGCGGGTCTTCGTACGGCGTTGCAACGCTTTATTCATTCTTATAGTGAGGAAGGGGAGGATTACGTGGATCTAACCCAAATCATGCAACCTGAAAATTTACTAGATTTTAAGCTGTATCAGCTCATGAGTAAGAAAATGGTTGAAGAGGTTTCAGTAGATAACATAGATGAAGTGATCGCTTTAATTTCCGATCGAATCATAGAGAAATATGCAGGTGCAGTTAAGGAGCTTGTGAATAATGGAAATTAGATTATTACAAAAGGGCTATAAGAACAATGAGCAATTTTATCAGGATTTTCTAAATGATAAAATTAACAGCAATGAAGAATATTTTACAAATGATATCGTGACCATTGCAGAGGCTCCGGATTTTCCTATCTATATGGGACGTGGCTCTGAAGAAGAGAAGAAACAAGCGTTCAGCAAGGCATTTGAAGTGATCGCCTCCTCTTATATCCATAGTGATCGCGATCTTCATTTAGATGAGTTATTTTGGCATTCTTTACTGGTGACGAAAAAGCGTGAATATATCCTTGAAAATTATCCGGCTGTAAAAACAGATCGAAAGCAATTTGAAAACATTGTCATCAAGTCCTTCGACTGGGAGAATTATATTTATAAATGTGTTCTTGCCACAGAATATATTGAGGATTTAATTGATGATCCTGAAAAGAAAAAGCACTATTACCATTTAGTTTTAGAAAATCTAGATATCTATAATTATATTATTAAATATGCGATTTTCAGAAACGCAGATTTTCTAATTAAAATCTTAACGATTATCGATGATCTTCAAATTTCAAATATTATGAAGGAAAAAATCAAGGATCGACCTGATTTAGGGAAAGACGAACGTGTTGGAAGACGAGTGATTTTTGAACTGAATAAAAAGTATCCAGTTGTTATGTCGCCGTTATTGGATATTGAATCATTGAAGGAAGAAGTACTGCAGGCGTTGAGTTATTATGTTGATGTGTCGAGTATAGGTGATGGGGTAAGTGTATAGGTTAGGGAATAAGTCCGATAAATGCATGGTAATTTGGAGTTGTAAACCCAAAATTATCGTGCTTTTTTAATTATCGAAAACGAGGGACAGGTCGTGACCCAAGCAGGTCGATTTGTCCCTTCGTCCCTCTGAACATACGATGAGGAATATTTGGATATAAAGGCTTGTACTGATCTTAGTATTACTAATTAATCCTGCTTTATGGATTATAATTATTTACGTATTCAGTCAAAATTGCAATTGGAATCATTATTGCCACTTTTTTCAAAAAACAGAAAGTCCTGTCTATTTTATATACTGCACGATCACTTTTTAATAGAATTACCTCTATTTAAGTAGGATACCTATTATGTTAAAATTTAAGTACCACATAGTTAAATACGGAGGTAGAAATGAAAAAGAATATTTATGTTGTTGGTGCGGTGATTATTGAAAACGGAAAAATATTGTGTGCGCAAAGAGGTCCATCCAAATCATTACCTCTTAAATGGGAATTTCCAGGTGGAAAAATAGAAGAAGGGGAATCCCCACAGGAAGCATTACGACGTGAAATTAAGGAAGAAATGCTATGTGAAATAGAGATAGGTGAACAAGTTGAACATACGGTTTATGAATATGATTTTGGAATCGTTCATTTAACTACATTTACTTGTAAATTAGTTGAAGGTGAGCCTGTTTTAACCGAGCATGTTGCAATCAAGTGGTTGTCACCAGAAGAGTTGAAATTAGTAGACTGGGCCCCAGCCGATGTACCTGCAATTGAAAAGTTATCAGAAATGACCTTTGTAAATTAATAACTTGTAAATGGGGCTATTCACTATACGTGAATAGCCTTTTTAGATTTTCGTTATATTGAATTTTAAAAACAGTACCTATACAATAGAACTAATAAATGGAAATGAATGGTGATTATATGGGAGAATTTATTCGTGATTTAGAAACATCTTTACATAAAGGATTTATCGATCATCGACATAACAATAACGGAAATTATAAGCCACAACTGTTAGTAAATCATGCAAAAGAAAATGAAACAGTCCTAACACCATTGTTGGATGAACTAGAAAACTGTAAATCTTTTATTTTTTCAGTTGCCTTTATTACGGAAAGTGGATTGGCCACTCTTAAATCGCATCTTTATGACCTGAAGCAAAAAGGAATTAAAGGGCGCATCTTAACTTCTACATTTTTAAACTTTAATCAACCGAAGGTATTTAAAGAATTGATGAAGATACAAAATGTCGAAGTAAGATTGACTGATTTACAAGGATTTCATTCGAAGGGCTATATTTTTGAACATGCAAATTACTATTCCTTGATCGTTGGAAGTTCTAATTTAACCGCTCATGCATTAAAGGTAAACTATGAATGGAATGTAAAACTTACTTCACACGAAAATGGAGAGATTGTTCATCACTTCAAAAATCAATTTGAAGACGTATGGATGGATGCTCAACGTTTAACTGAACAATGGATAGAGGAGTACGAAAAAGACTACAAACAACTTTTTAACAGTAAGACAGTGGAGCAAGTCATTGAGTTACCTAATCAATATCAGGTCAATTCACTTGAGGGTGCATTAAAAATTGTACCCAATAAAATGCAACAAGCAGCATTAAAAGAAATTCAGGCAGTAAGAGATGCAGGAAATGATAAAGGGTTAGTGATTTCCGCCACAGGCACTGGGAAAACCTATTTGTCAGCATTTGATGTGAGACGTTTTGCTCCAAAAAGAATGCTATTTATCGTTCATAGAGAGCAAATATTACTAAAGGCAAAATCTGATTTTAAAAGAATCCTTGGTGGAATAGAGGAAGAGTTTGGAATTCTATCAGGTACAAATAAGCAAACAAACGCCAAATATTTATTTGCAACCATACAGACGATTTCCAAAGAAGAAACTTTACACCAATTTGATCGTGAAGCGTTTGATTATATTCTCATAGATGAAGTTCATAAAGCGGGAGCTAGTTCTTATCAAAAAGTAATTGAATATTTCAACCCTAAATTTTTAATGGGTATGACTGCTACCCCGGAAAGAACGGATGATTTTAATATATACGCACTGTTTGATTACAATATTGCCTATGAAATTCGTTTACAAGAAGCATTGGAAGAAGATATGCTCTGTCCTTTCCATTACTTTGGTGTGACAGATATTGAATATAATGGAGAAACGATTGATGATGCTACCGTTTTATCAAAGCTTGTGGCGGATGAACGTGTCAATCATATCCTAGATAAGATTGGCTATTATGGTTTTTCTGGCGAAACAGTAAAAGGGCTTATGTTCTGTAGTCGAAAAGAAGAAGCAACCAAGCTATCACTGATATTAAATGAAAAAGGCCTACGGACAGTTGCCTTAACAGGTGACGATTCTCAAGAGGAAAGAGTTCTCCGTATCAATCAATTAGAAAACGGCAAGCTAGATTATATTTTAACCGTCGATATTTTTAATGAAGGAATTGACATCCCTTGTATTAATCAAGTGGTCATGTTAAGACAAACTCAATCCAGTATTATTTTTATTCAGCAGCTTGGAAGAGGATTGCGTAAGCATGATACAAAGGACTATGTTACGATCATCGATTTTATTGGAAATTACAAAAATAACTATTTAATACCAGTTGCCTTATCTGGGGATCAATCACAAAACAAAGATAATATTCGTCGTAAAACACAAGATACAAGCTATATAAAAGGGGTTTCAACGATCAACTTTGAGGAAGTGGCCAAAAAGCGAATATTCAAGGCCATCAATAACAGCAATTTAACGGCGATGAAAGTTTTGAAAGAGGCGTATACTGAGCTGAAAAATCGAATTGGTAAAGTGCCGTACTTATATGATTTTGTATCGAATCATTCAATCGACCCGGTTGTTATTGTAGATAAGTTTTCAAACTACCATCAATTTTTATTAAAAATGAAAGAAGAAGTTACAGGATTATCAGACTATGAAAATAAAGTTTTGACTATGCTTTCATTGGAAGTATTGAACGGTAAACGAAAGCATGAAATCATATTGCTGGATTTGTTATTGAATCAAGAAGAAGTGGAATATGATGAATATCTCGATCGTTTAAAAGAATCCCATTGTCTAGTGGATGATGCAACGATTGCTTCAGTAAAACATATTTTTGATTTGTCATTTTTCACCCAACCATACAAAAAGAAATACGGGGATAATCCTGTGATCCTCTTGCACGAGGATAAGATGTTTCGTTTTAATAACTTGATCAATGAAAGTCTTCACGAAAATATATATTTTAAAGATTTGGTCAATGACGTTGTTCAAAGTGCAAAGGAAAAGAGTAAACCTTATAGACAGGATCAACAGCTTACTTTGTATGAAAAATACAGAAGAAAAGATGCCTGTAGACTATTAAATTGGAAGAATGATGAAAGTTCAACAATATATGGCTACAAAACTAAACATCAGACATGCCCAATATTTGTTACGTATCATAAGAAGGATGAAGTGGAGTCAAGCGTAAATTACGGAGATGAGTTCTTAAGTCAAGACGTCCTGAAATGGTATACACGAAGTAGTAGGACGTTGGAATCAGAAGAAGTGAAGCAAATTATTGATGCGAAAGAAAATCATATTGATGTACATATCTTTGTGAAAAAAGATGATGATGAAGGAAGCGACTTCTACTATCTTGGTAAAGCAACTCCAGACAAAAATACTGTTCAACAAGATAAAATGGATGATGGGAAACCAGTTGTTCATATGAACATGGTGATGGAGCATGGAATTAATAGTAAGCTTTATGAGTATATCGTAACTGGATTGAATGAATAAGAAATCAAATTTGATAGGTAAGATTCAAAATAAAGATTATGTTAGATAAATGAAATAATGTAGCGTGCTATGAATATAATAAGGCTTTATCCTGAAATAATGTTATCCGCAGTTATTTCAGGATTGCCTGCACAATAATGACTTTGGAGGTCTAATCATGCCCATCTACAATAAACTAGTCCGAGATAAAATCCCACAAATCATAAAAGCCTCTGGAAAAAGTCCAACTACTAAAATATTAAATGAAAAAGAATACATAACCGAACTTCGCAAAAAAAGTCAAGAAGAGCTACAAGAATACTTAACTGCAGAAACGGATCAAGAAGCCTTAGAAGAACTAGCCGATCTCCTTGAAATCATCCATGCCCTAGCAAAAGTACATGGTTCCACCATAGAAGAGGTAGATAAAATCCGCGTTGAAAAAGCAGCAAAAAGAGGAGGATTCACCGATAAAGTGTTTTTGATAGAGGTCCAAGATGAGTAAGATTGAATTAATTACGAAAAGATTAGTGGATCATCTCATTTGCGAAATCGATCGTGCTAAAAGTATTTACATTTTGACTTCGTTTGCCATGAAATCGGGAGTGGATCTTCTTCGTGAACCATTAAAAGCAGCGGCTGAGCGTGGTGCAGATATCAAAGTTTGTGTAGGGGATTATCTTTTTATCACTCAGCCAGACGCATTGAGTGCATTAATAGACATACCATAATCAACCAAATATGGAAGTTCGTTTATGGCAAAGTAATGGTACTTCTTTTCATCCAAAGTCCTATATTTTTCAATATGATGATAGCGGTACGCTGATTGTCGGTTCTTCTAATCTCTCTCGTTCGGCATTGACCACTGGAGTTGAATGGAATCTTTCAATGGATAAGGAAGCTGGAGTGGAAGCATATGATTCAGCAGTTAAAACGTTTTTAGAGGATATTTTTCAAAATCAACAAACCGTGCCAGTCAATGAGGAGACCATTAAAGTTTATCGAGATCGTTATAGGCAGTATCATCAACAGCATGAAAATCTTGTGAGAACTTGGACAAAGCTAGAGGAAATTGAATTAATGCTTCCTAGCCGAGAAAACGATGGATGAAGAAGAGATTCATGATCCATCTGGTGACTATCATGTTGAGATTACACCACGTTTTGCTCAGCCTGAAGCCTTGGAGCAATTAGAGACCACTTTAGAAGAGGGATATCATAGTGCCCTTGTTGTGATGGCGACTGGATTAGGGAAAACCTATCTTGCAGGATTTTTTGCGCAGAAATTTAATCGGGTTCTGTTTATTGCTCATCGTGAAGAAATCCTACAACAAGCCCAAAAGTCGTTTAAACAAATCATGCCTGATCGAACAGGTGGAATTTATAATGGTAAAGTGAAGGATGCAGAAGCGGATAGTGTTTTTGCGTCAATCGCCACATTAAGTATGAAGCAGCATCTTGAACGATTTGCTCCAGATGCTTTTGATTTAATTATTATGGATGAATTTCATCATGCTGCCGCTAATTCATATCAGCGAGTGCTGGATTATTTTAAACCTCAGTTTTTACTAGGAATTACCGCAACACCAGACCGAAATGATAATAAAGATGTGTATGCGATTTGTCATGGAAATGTTGCTTATCGGATTGATTTTTTGGAAGCGATTCAAAGACAGTGGCTGGCTCCGTTTCATTATGTAGGGGTCTATGATGATACCGATTATTCGCAATTAACCTGGCTCGGAACTCGCTATGCCGAAGATGATTTGTTAAAGGTGCAATTACGTGAAGAGATGGCCGAAAAGATATTGGAAGCTTGGAACAGATACAAACAAACTCGAACACTAGTCTTTTGTTCTTCCATTCAGCAAGCGGTGTTTTTGTCGGATTATTTTAATAAACAAGGATATAAAACTGTTCCTCTACATTCTAAACAAGTGAATATAAGTCGTAATAAAGCCATTAAAATGCTTGAAAAAGGTGAGATAGAAGCCATCTTTACTGTCGATCTATTTAATGAAGGAGTCGATATTCCTTCCGTCGATACGCTTCTATTTGTTCGTCCAACCGAATCACTAACCGTTTTTACCCAACAAATTGGCCGTGGTCTGCGGCTTCATGATCATAAAGAAAAATGTGTGATTATTGATTTGATCGGAAACTATCGAAATGCCGATATTAAACTGAGTGTGTTTGATACAAATCCAGATGATAAGAAGAAGCAGAAAGTGATTGAGCCAACTGTTCCACAGCTTTGTTCATTTGATTTGGATGTTAAAGTGGTTAATTTACTTGAAAGAAATGGCGAGAAAAAATCATCCACGTAAACAAAAATTATATGATGATTATATGGCCTTAAAGCAAGAACTTGGTCGTAGACCGTCCTATTTGGAACTTCATTTAAAAGGTGGATCGGAATCTACCGTTTATAAACAGGAATTTAAGTCTTATGTAGGTTTTCTATTATGGGCTGGTGAACTTTCAGAACGAGAACAGCAAGTTTTTCAACGCTATGAATCATGGATCGTTGAAGTGGAAAAGACCGCCATGTCAAAAAGCTATAAGATGGTTGTCTTGAAGGTCATGTTGGATCGTGGTGCTGATCATTGGTTTCAGCCAATTACACCATCAGAAGCAGCTCGTGGATTTCACCAATTTTTAACGGAAAAAGAATATCGCAAACGAATTGATCTATCCGATAAAGCAGGAAAGCAGCTTTGGGAATACAATGAAGACAAAGTGAGTAGTTTAATTGCTAGAATGCCGATGACTAAATGGAGTGGAAGTTCGAAGGGGTTAATTACGTTTGAAAATAACTCATTTCAACTGAATTTTGATATAGCTGAAGAGGATCGGGAAATGCTGTATCAATGGACAAAGGAAATTTGTGAATATCGACTGCATCATTATTTTGAGCGGAAAGAAAAACGAAAATGAGGTAATATTTATGACTTGTGTTTTTTGTCAAATCACTGATATTGTGCTCGAAAATGAATTTGCATTAGCTTTTTATGATAAATATCCAGTAAACAAAGGCCATCTGCTCATCATTCCGAAAAGGCATGTTGAACAGTATTTTGACTTGACGGTGCAAGAGAGAAGGGCGATTGATGAACTTTTGTTTCAAGGAAAGAAAATGTTAGATGAACAGTATCAGCCAGATGGTTACAATATTGGCGTTAACAGTGGGGAAGCTGCTGGGCAAACAATTTTTCATGTGCATGTACATTTGATTCCACGTTATGATGGTGATATAGAGGATCCACGTGGTGGTGTAAGAGGAGTGATTCCTGAAAAAAGGATGTATTAATTGATTAAAAAGAAAACCAGGTGATTCCAAGGACTTCCAAAAATATATTTCAAGAACATTTGGTACAATGGTTATAGGATAAGAATCTATTAAAGGGTGATAATCGTAGTGAAAGCATCTGAAACAAATTTTTTAAAGTTTCTTCAAGGTACAAAACAATTTATTATACCGATTTATCAACGGAAATATAGTTGGACCATAGAGCAATGTAAACAACTATGGAACGATATTGTACGAGCATCTAAAGATGATGATATTAAAGGACATTTTGTTGGTTCGATTGTTTATATTGAAAAGGGCTTATATCAGATATCTGCTGTACCACAATTACTTGTAATTGATGGACAACAGCGTATGACAACACTTACCCTGTTGTTACTTGCTTTAGGAAAAGCAATAAAAGACAGTGAATGAAACTCTTGATATTACAAGTAAAAAGATCAAGAATTACTATTTAGTCAATAATGATGAGGAAGACGAGCTTTATCATAAACTTCTTTTGACTCAGACGGATAAAGAAACACTACTGAGTTTAATTAATGAGAAAGAACTTCCTGATGAATACTCTCAAAGAGTTTATGAAAATTTCCATTTCTTTTTAGAGCAGATTGAAGAAAAGTGGAATTGATCTTAATTTGCTTTATCGGGGCATATCTAAACTTATTATTGTTGATATATCTCTTGATAGAGATCATGATAATCCACAACTAATATTTGAAAGTTTGAATTCTACAGGTCTGGAATTGTCTCAAGCTGATTTAATTCGTAATTATGTGTTAATGAAACTTGAGCCAAAGGAGCAAGAGAATCTATATAAAAGTTACTGGTATCCAATGGAAAAAGGATTCGGTAATCTTAATGAATCTTCATTATTTGATCGATTTATGCGTGATTATTTAACTGTAAAGACTGGTCGTATTCCAAATATTAAGAAATGTTTATTCAGATTTTAAAGAATATGTTGCAAAGCAAAAAGATGTTGATATTGAAGAGATTCTAAAAGACATCTATCAATACTCTAAGTATTTTGTTCATCTTAGCGTTTCAAACTGAAAAGGATAAAGAAATAAATGACGTATTAAAAGATATAAATTCCTTAAAAGTTGATGTTTCATATCCTTTCTTACTTGAAGTTTATGATGATTATAACAAACAAAAGATATCTAAAGATGAATTTATTTCAATTTTGAAATTGGTTGAGTCGTATGTTTTTCGCAGAGCGATTTGTGGAGTGCCAACAAACTCGCTTAATAAAACATTTGCAACCATGAGTAAAGAAATAAACAAAGAAAAATATTTAGAAAGTGTACAAGTTGTTTTATCTCTTAAAGATTCTTATAAGAGATTTCCGAACAATGAAGAATTTATAAGAGAACTTAAAGTAAAAGATGTATATAACTTTAGGAATCGCAACTATTTGTTAAGGAAGTTAGAAAATTACAAGACGAAAAGAAATTGTTGATATTGAGAGTCTATACGATTGAACACATTATGCCTCAAAATGAAAATTTGTCTTCTGAATGGAGAAAAGATCTCGGAGAAAATTGGGAAGAAGTTCAAAAGACATATCTTCATACATTAGGAAATTTGACGTTAACAAGATACAACTCTGAACTGAGTGATAAACCATTCAAAGAAAAAAGGGATATGGATGGTGGATTTGCTGACAGTCCGTTACGTTTAAATAGAGGATTAGGACAGCTTGAAGTATGGAATGAACAAGAAATTGTGAATAGAGGAAAAAGACTTGCTGAACAGGCTATTTTAGTTTGGGAGTTATCCAGAACTTTCCGAAGAAGTATTTCGCAATATAAGAAAAACCTAAAGATAATGAGAATGTGGTCTACACTATAAATGATTTTCCTGAATTATCAGGAGATATGTTGGAGTTGTTTGAACAACTTAGAAAAAGAATTTGCAATCTGGATAGTTCAGTAAGGGAAGAATTTAAAAAGCTTTATATAGCTTATAAAACAACAACAAATTTTGTAGATATTGTTCCTCAGAAAAGTAGACTTCGTTTAAGTCTTAACATGCCTTTTAATGAAATACATGATCCAAAAGGAATTTGTAAAGATGTTACTAATTTGGAAGATGGGGCAATGGTGACGTAGAGGTTGGTGTTTCAAATGTAATGAAATTGAAGATGCTATGTACCTAATACAACAGTCATTTGGTAAACATAGAGATGAAGATTGAATGAAGAAGAACCAACACACCATCCAGAATTAAAAAGTGGATGGTGTTGTCATATATTACGTATTATGTAAGATCGATCTTTTGAAATTGTAAAATATTTAGAAGTCTTTGATTAAACTTTCCTGTCCCCTTGTCCCATGGAAAAGTAGATAGATGCTACTTTTGTTCAATCAGGCTAGGTATGTCTTTTTTCATGTAGAGTATTGTCAGAAACTGAAACAGAATATTCAGTCCTGTTCATTATGGGATTGCGAATTATGCGATGATGACCATTGATACTTTAAAGAAGCACAGGAATTACCCTGAGCTGTTTATGAAATCTAAAGATGAGATGGTGCTTTGGCGAATGCTGCGAAGGGTTTCGGATCGGATTGGAGCAGAGTTGATCGGAAGAATTTGGATGAGGCGAATCAGATTCAATCCTTTTCGATTCGAAATATTGAGATTGAGTTTAATAGAGAAGATCGAGGAATTGATTATTAGAAAAGGGTATGAGGCAGTAAATATTTCCTTTGACTTGCTGAGAAACATCTATAAGAATATATAATTGATTTTACAGTTAATGGAATAACATAAAATGATTTTTAATTATAAAAGAACTTTCACTAATGGGGTGATTTCGATTAAAGAAGATAATAAATAAAATGCAATTTTAATAGTTAATAGGGAGAGGGAAGATTTGAAAGATAAATTAATAATTTCTATAAAAAGGAACTGAGTGTTTGGAATATGGTGTATAGATATATGAATAAAACGGCATTAAGCGCATACATCATTGGTTTTGTTTTATTAGTCATTTCCTTCATTTGGGTTATTTTTGCTCAAAAAACTTTTGGACAGTTTTGGTTCGAACCGCACCCCCTCGAGTTGCGCGGCGAGATGCCGGTCGGGCATGGCGATCACGGCCGCGGCCGCGTATCCGCCGACGACCTCGCGGGCGATGTTGGGTCCGGCCAGCACCCCGGCCGGATGCCCGGGCAGGATCTCGTCGACGATCTCGGTCATCCGGCGGTGGGTGACCTGCTCGAGGCCCTTCACCAGGCTGACCACCGGCGCCCACGGCCGCAGGTACGGGGCCAGCTCGGTGAGCGCGCCGCGGAAACCGTGGGATGGCACCGCCATGATGATCACGTCGGTGGGTTCGACGGCGGCCTGCAGGTCGTGCGTCGCGGTCAGCGTGTCGGGCAGCGGAAAGTCCGGCAGATAGCGGCTGTTGGTGTGCGTCTCGTTGATCTGGGCGGCCACCTCCGCCGAGCGAGCCCAGATGACGGTCGGCGACTTGCGGGCGACGATCGAGGCGACGGCCGTGCCCCAGGACCCCGCGCCGATCACCGCGACCTTCGGCTGGCGACGGTTTGTCGGCGGCCCGTCCCGCTCGATCGCGGGCGAGGTCTGGTCGTCGGGCCAACTCATGCCGTCGAGTCTGGGTCATGACGGGGACCGGCGCACGCTCACTGTCCGCGGTGCGCGGCAGGCCTGGGTGAGCCGAAGCGTGTTTCCGCCGCATGGAGCCCCGTGCTGACGCACACTGGTAGCGGCAGTGCTGCCAGCCGTTCGGGTGGACCGAGGAACGGAGATCCAGATGGACGTCAACATGGTCTGGACAACGGCATCATCGGACCCCGAAGCGGGCTGGACACTGGTCAGCCGGCACCCGGTCGAGGACCTGCCGCAGCTGCTGGGCAGCACGGACGGCCTGGTCTGGGTGGACATCCCCGACTGGGACGACGAGGCCGAGCGGGTGCTGTCGGAGGTGTTCTGTTTCCATCCGCTGGCGATCAAGGACTGCAAGGAACGTAACCACGTGCCGAAGGTGCACCTGTACCCGGGATACGTCTTCCTGGTCCTGCACGCACCGGCCAGCGGGAAGGCCGGCCACGTCCACTACATCGAACTGGATCAGTTCATCGGGAAGAACTATCTGGTCACGGTGCACGGCCCGCTCAACCCCGCGGTCGACCCGGCGGTGGCCAAGGTCGAGGTGACGTCCCTGCTGCACCGGCTGCAGGAAGGCAGGGTGCACCCGAAGGATCCCTACGACCTCTCGCACGCGATGGTGTCCGCGCTCACCGGCCGGCTGCGGAACTACACGGAGACCCTGACCCAGGACGTCTGGGGGCTCGAGCAACGCGTCACCGCCGGTCATCTCGGCGACCCCGAACAATTCCTCGAGGAGATGTTCCGGGCCCGGCACGGGCTGCTGACGGTGGAGACGATGGCCGTGCTGAGCCGTGAGGTCTACGCCCGGATGGCCAAGATCCAGGCCCTCGGACCCGGCCGCGGACAGCTCCTGGTCGAGGACACCGTCGACCAGTTCGGCCGGCTGCGGGCAATGGCGCACGGGCAGAAGGACTACCTGCAGGGCACCATCGAGTTCTACCAGGCCAGGACGAACACCAAGATGACGATCGCCGCCGAACGCCTCGCGGTGATCGCCGCGGTCACCCTGCCGATCACCGCGCTGTCGTCGATCCTGGGGGTCAACTTCATCGTCAACGACGAGACCGAGTACTGGCCGTTGGCCATCTCGCTGCTGATCATGATCGTCATGTCGATCTTCGTGCTGATCTGGGCCAAGCGGAACGACTGGGTGTAGCGGTACCCGGCACCATCTGCTCAACAGCTTCGGGTTGTTCGAATGACGATTCGAACAGCCGTCCATGGTGGGCTGGTCGGTCAATCCGGGTACGGCGCGTCGGGCGCCATGCGGTAGACGTGGCCCACCGGACAGATCGGTTTACCGACCGGCACCTCCACGCGTTGATCAGGCTGGTCCGGCGATGGACGCTGCTGCCGGGTCAGCACGGACAACGGCAGACCGCACACCTCGCATCGGGTGATCAACTGCTTCTTGCCGCTCAAATTCGTCACCGTCTCTTTCTGATTGAGGGAATTTTCGAGCATCGCCATTCGCCATGAGGCCCGGGGTTCGCTCTCATCCCGGAGATCGGTGGGGCTTCCGGGATTGAATCGTCGCGCGAGCCAACCATGCTGCATTCGTGAGGCACGGCATCCGGCGAATCTCGATGTCGAACACTTCCGCCGAGTTCCAGTGGGGCAGCTGGCCGATCGCCATCGTTCATGCCGCGCTTCCTCCTTTTCCGCCGGCAGAAGGGGCGGCAGCCGTGGGTTTGTCCATCCCTCGATGGCCAACGACTGCCGCCCAGCTGCTTGCCCCTACCCCCACTGGGGGCGCCACGCAGCAGGCTATACGGCCTGCGAACGCCCTGATAGCCAATCGACGCAGACTTCGCGCCGAAAAACGCACCATTCATTGGTCGGGCCAATCCCTGCCCTCAATTCGCGGGTATTTGATGACGGGATAGCTATCACTGCCGCAACGAATTTGGGGTAGGTACTGCTCACGGCACCCACGGCGTCTGAATCACCTGGGGCGCCGTGTCCCGGGTCGCGATCAGCGCTCGGCCGGGCGGCAACGGCCGGGGCGTCAGGCCATGCGCGAGCCGGCCCTCCGCGGGTGAACCGGACAGCAGCAGCACGGGCGTGCCAAGATCACCCAGCGTCTGCAGCAGCGGCTCGTACTGGGCTCTGGCCGGCGCCGCCGGTGCGGCGGGTGACGATGAGATGGAACCCGAGGTCGCGGCCGTGCGGCAGCAACGGAATCAGTGCGCTCAGCGGGTTGCCGGCGCCCGGGGCAGACCAGGTCGTAGTCGTCGACCAGCAGGTAGATCCGCGGCCCGACGCTGTCGCTACGGCCCTCGGAAGGTCGGATCCGGCCGGTCAGCTCGGCGACCAGCGCGGTGCACATCGCGCCGGCCTCGGCCGCACCGAAGGCGATCCGATGCCCGCCGGACGTCGCGTCGGCGGTCAGACCGCGTCGGTAGTCGACGATGAGCACCCGGTCGGGCGTGACGCCACGGCCGGGTGCGATGGACAGCTGGGCGAGCAGGCCGCGCAGCACCGTCGTCTTCCCGGCCCGGGCATCGCCGTAGATCAGCAGGTGCGGGTCGTCGCCGAGGAGGTCGTGACGCACCGGACCGTGGTCGTCCTCGGCGATGCCCAGCAGCAACCCGGGCGCGGCCCGCCGCCGGCCACGCGAGCGGCGGCCCGGAGCTCGTCGAGGTGCACCATCGACGGCAGGATCCGGATCGGCGGCGCGGCCGGCCCCGGCCAGCGGCTGCGAATCGTCGCAATCGCGTGCCCGATCGGCCGTCGTCGACGACCGGCATTCTCGACGGCGCCGCGCCGAGCCGCCGACGCAGTGCCGCCGGCCGCAGATCGGGCAGCGCGACCTGCGCATAGTGCCGACCGGCCACCAACGCCCGCCCGGGAATCGTTGGCGGGCAACGCCTTGGCCAGTTGCCGGTCGATCGACGAATCGAAGGAATCGGCGAGCCGCAGCTCGATCCGACCGCCGAACCCGGCGGCCAACCGGGTCCGGAGGCGCTCGGCTGCGTTCACGGTCAGCACCGTGTGCAGGCCGACGGCGGGTCCGCGGCGGAGGATCTCGTCGAGCATGCCGTCGTCACCGATCACCGCCGCCCGCCCAGCCATCGATGATCAGCACGATCCGCGCTGGCGGCGGAGCCGAGCCGATGCCGGCCACCGGGTGCCTCGCGTTCGGCCAGCAATTCGGTGAGCCGGGCCAGAACACGCGACGGGTCAGCTCGGCATCGTCCCGGGTGGCCACCGCGGTCACCTGCGGGAGGGCGCCGAACGGTCGCAGCGTCTCACCCGCGAGGTCGACACAGACCAGCTGCACCTCGGACGGAGGAATACCGCGCGGCCAGGGACAGCAGCAGCGTGCAGATCGCGGTCGATTTTCCGGAACGTCCGGCTCCGACGATCAGCAGGTTGCCGTTGCCGTCGGCGAAGTCCCAGCACAGCGCGTCCTGCCGTTGCCGCTCCGGAAAGTCGACGAGCCCGAGGACGCGCCATCGCCGCCGTCCGATCCGCGCTGACAATCGCTGCGGCCCAACGAGGTCCGCCAACGGTCAGTCGCGCGGGCAGCGGGTCGAGCCAGACCCGGCGGGCCGGCCGACCCGCCGGTAGGTCACGGCCGCCGACGCGGATCCGCTGGATCGCGACGTCCAGCACCGTCCGGATCCCGGCGTCCGGTCTCGCAACTCGCCCGCCCGGGACTCGGCTCGACCGTTTGCGAGCGCACCCGCAGTTCCCAGATCCGCGCGGCGAGCCCCGGCCCGAACGGCAGCACCAGCGGGTCGACGGGCTCGGGCGCGGCCGCCGGCGAACGACAGGGGATGGACATCGTCGCCGACCGGAACCTGCGCAGCCCGGCATTGTCGGCCCGCAGAAACGCCGATCCGGGTTCCGGCGGCAGGTGGTAGGCGTCGGGACTGCCGATCGCCTCCCGAGATTCGGCCTCGGAGAAGGTCCGCAGGCAGATGCGATAGGACAGGTGGGATTCCAGGCCGCGGATCCGTCCGATATCCAGGCGTTGGGTGGCCAACAGCAGGTGGATTCCGATCGACCGGCCGATCCGGCCGATCGTCACGAACAGTTCCGCCAGGTCGGGGCGGGCGCCGAGCAGTTCGGAGAATTCGTCGACGACGACCAGCAGGTGCGGCATCGGCTTCCAGCTCCGGCCGTCGCCGACGGAGCTCGGCATAGGCCTCCAGCGAGGTCAGCTTGCCGGACGCGGCCAGCAATTCCTGCCGCCGCTGCAACTCACCGCCCAGCGCATCGCGGAACCGGTCGACCAGGCTCAGGTCGGCCTCCAGGTTGGTGATCATGCCGGCCACGTGCGGCAGCTCCGCGAGGCCGGAAAACGTTGCACCGCCCTTGAAGTCGGCGAGCAGCAGGGCGAGCGTCGCGGGTGGATGGGTGATCGCCAACGCGGTCACCAGGCTCCGCAACAGCTCCGACTTGCCAGAGCCCGTCGCGCCGACCACCAGGCCGTGCGGGCCCATCCCGCCGCGCGCCGATTCCTTCAGATCCAGCACCAGCGGGGTGCCGTCCGCGGCGATGCCGATCGGCACCCGGAGCAGCTCGCCGCCGGGTCGGGGCCGCCAGCTGACGGCCGGATCCAGCGCGGCCACGTCGCCGAGCCGCCACGGATCGACGGCCAGGGGCTCGTCCGGGTGCCTCCCGGGCAACGCGGCCGGCAGCGCCGGCGAACGATCGGGCGAGCAGCATCGCGCCGGCCGCGTCCAGCTCGTCGAGCCGGCAGCGCACGAGCACCGGAGGCCGATTCGATGCAATCCGCTTCGCCCAGCAGCAACCGAACGTCCATTCCGGCCGGCTCGCCCGTCTGTGTCAGTCCCGGCGGCATCGAGCCCGGCTGTCAGGCTGGTCGGTATCAAGCACAGCGCAACGGCGCCAACAGCTTTCGCCGCCGCCGCGAGCGCGGACAGATCCGGAGTCCACCCGGACAGCCCGTCGATGACGACGACCGTTCGGCGCCCCGGGTCGACCCCCGCCGGGCCGCCGCACCGGGCCTGCTCCGCCAGCAGGTCCGTGGCCCGGTCGGGCCCGTCGGTGATCAGCCGCACCGGGAGCGGACCGTCCCGGCCCTGGTCGGCCAGGGTGTGCGGCAGCCACTTGAGCCAGTCCCAGGTCTCGGACCCGTCGCCGCAGACCAGCACCGCAACGTCCGCGGGGCTGTGCGCCCAGATCAATTGCGCCAGCAGCGCCCGCGTCACCGAGACGACCCGGGCCGGTTCGCCGACCACCGTCAGCGCGGTGGCCGCGGCCAGCGGCACGCAGATCGGTTGATCCGCCAGGCCGGTGTACCGGGCCGCGAGCTCCTGCGCCGCGGTCAGGCAGACCTGGTCGTACCCGGCCAGTGGGTCGCCGTCGTCCACCCGCAGCGTCGGCGCGCCCGCGAGTGGCACCGGCCCAAGGCCCGCTCGCAGCACCAGGAAGTCCGGATCGCTCCGGCCGCGCGCCCACCGCCGGGCCGGCAGCCAGGCCATGCTGGCCGCGGCGCCGGGATCCGGATGCCTACGCGCCGCGCTGTCGCACTGCCGGGTGGCGGCGGCACGGGCCCGAGCGCGCGCCTGCTCGAGATGGTCGAGGTAGCGTTCCCGCTGCTCCCGGGTCCGGCGGCGGGCCCCGGTTCGGGTCGAGACGACCATGCCCAGTCCCGCCGCGATCGATGCGGCGAGCACCGGCCAGACCGGCGACCGCGTAGAGCGGCCGGTCCTGGTGAGTGACCGCGAGCAGCACCGCGCCCACACCGGACGCGGCCGGCACCAGGATCATCCCCGCCGAGCCGGCCATCGGTGGCGACTCGGTCAGTCGCGGCGGCGCCGCCAGGACGATCGGCTCGGGCTCGGGGTCGGCCGCGGTCCGGGCCCGGCTCGAGGCGTCCACCGGGTACATGCCGTCTCCCATCGTGCCGCGATCTCGATCCGTTGTCCGGGGATGGTCGGCTCCGGGCAAGTCCGGTGGCCGGACGGCCACGGTACGACGACGCCGGCCGCGCGGCGTGGAGTTATCCACACGGCTCCTGCGCAGGGACCTCGCACCGGAAATTTCGCCGATGGTGTCGCGGTGGCCGCGCTGAACCCGGACGGGGTCGATGGTCAATACGCTGCGCGACGAACGGTGGGGCATCTTCCCTGGACGAGTATTAATGCCAGCCATTGTTCGTGTTTGACTTCGGTTTTCCCGGATGCCACGAATCAGCGCTCGCGGCTAAATTGCCCGGAACCGCGGGCGTACATTCGTTGCGGAACCTCACCGTGCAAGAAGAAACCGTGGCGCGGCTCACAGATTCCACACGCGGCGGGGCCGCGTCGGGCGATTTCACTGATCAATGTCGGGGGTGTGTTGTGCTCGCCCATCGGCTCTTGACCGTCGTTGTCACGATCCTGGTGAGCACGGGTTTGGCCCTTCCGGCCCAGGCGCTTCCGGCCCGGCGCCCGCGGCCGCGGCCGTTCGGGCACCGATCGGCAGCGCCATCGCCCCGGCCGGCGGTTCGGCGGGCTCCGGAGTGTTGAACTCGTTGCCACCGGCCCGCTTGCTGGACACCAGGGTCGGCCTCGGCGCCGCCAGGGCACCCGGTCGCGCCGCGGCAGACGCTGGTCGTTTCGATGTTCGGGCACGGCGGCATCCCAACGACCAACGTGTCGGCCGTCCGGCTGACCCTCACCGTCGTTGATCCCACCCGGGCCGGTGGGATCTTCGTCTTCCACGGCGGCCATGACAGCAAGCGGATCATCGAGCGTTCCGTTCCGCCCGGAGAGCACGGTGAGCAGGCTGATCGTCGTGCCGGTCGGCGCGGACGGCAGCATCCGTTTGGTCAACGGTTCCGCCGGCACCGTGCAGCTCTACGCGGACGTCGCCGGCTATTACCGCACCGATGTGACGCCACCCCACCCGGTGACCGCCGTCGTGGTCAGCCCGCAGTCCGGCGGGCTCGATGCTGCTGCAGTGGACCAATCCGCCGGATCCGGACTTCGCCGGGGTGATGATCCGGCGTTCGCCGGGCAGCGTGCCGCCGGTCTCCGCCACCGACGGGACCCTGGTCGTCGACGCCGCCGCGCCCAGGGCCAGCTATACCGACTCCGGGTTACTGGCCGGAACCGAATACAGCTACGCGCTTTTCGCTCATGACGGCGCCTCGAATGACGCCGCGGCGGCGATCGGCACCGCCACCACGAACAGCAGCTGGCCCGCTGCACTGGGGCGCGCCGACCCGGATCGACCAGGACGGCGGCGGCCTGAAGAGCATCTCCTGCCCCACCGAGACCTTCTGCCGCGCGGTCGATCTCAGCGGGAACATGGTCCAGTTCGACGGCACCGGCTGGAGCCGGCCGAAGGAGATCAACTCCACCGGCTACGGGCTCTCCGGCGTCTCCTGCCCGTCCGTGTCGTTCTGCGTGGCCGTCGACTGGGACGGCAGCGCCGTCGTCTTCGACGGCGTCGGCTGGGGAACACCGGTCCATGTCGACGATTCCGGCGGTGGGTTCGTCGCGGTGTCCTGCACGTCGGCGACGTTCTGCCTGGCCGTGACGCTCTACGGCTCGGCCATCAGTTTCGACGGAACCACCTGGGGCCAGCCAACAATCATCTCCAGCCAGGACGCGGCCTTCCCGGGCGTCTCGTGCACGTCAGCGACGTTCTGCGTCACCGTCGACGGTTACGGCAACGCGCTGACCTTCGACGGCAGCAACTGGACCGCGACCGCCATCGGTTCCGGAGTCAACCTGGTGGCGATCTCCTGCACCTCGTCGACCTTCTGTGTGGCCTTCGACGGAACCGGCAGCGCCCTGACCTTCGACGGTACGGCGTGGAGTGCCCCGGTCAGCGTGGACCCGAACGGCGGGGTCAGCGCCGTCTCCTGTACCTCGCCGACGTTCTGCATGGCGGTGGATTCCTATCAGGGCAACGCCCTGCGGTTCGACGGCACCGAGTGGAGTGCGCCGGAGCGTCGTGCAGCCCGGCGCGAACGGCCTGATCGCGGTGTCCTGCGCCTCAGCGGGGATGTGCGTGGCGATCAACTATTCCAGTGACGCGTTCGTGTGGCGTGGCGCCGAGTGGACCGCCGACCTCGGCGTCGACCCGTATCAGGGCAGCCTGCAGTCGATCTCCTGCCCGACCGAGTCCTTCTGCGCGGCCGTCGACGCCGACCGGCATGGCGCTCCTGTTCGACGGCAGCACGTGGTCGGTGCCGCAGCACATCGATCTCACCGGGTTCGGCCTGCACTCGGTCTCCTGTCCGTCGAGGACGTTCTGTGTGGCGGTCGATGCGTCCGGAAATGCCTTCACCTACGACGGAACCGGCTGGGGCGCAGCGGTATCCATCGATTCGGATTTCGCCGGACTGCAGGCCGTTTCCTGCTCGTCGGCGTCCTTCTGCGTGGCCGTCGACGGAACCGGGAACGCGATCGTCTTCAATGGCACCAACTGGGCCGCGCCGACCCTGGTCGACGGCCAGATCGGCGGAGGGCTTTCGGGTATCTCCTGCCCGTCGTCGACCTTCTGCGTCGCCATCGGCTATCAGGGCGACGCGGTCACCTTTGACGGCGCCGGTTGGTCGGCCGTCACGAACATTTCCCCCGATGCCGGCATCGCCGCGGTCTCGTGCACGTCGTCCACCTTCTGCGTCGCGGTGGGGAACTACGCCGGAACCATCGCCTCATTCGACGGCACCGGCTGGACGACCCCCGTCGTCGTCGACCCCGACGTGTGGAACTTCGCGTCCGTCTCCTGCGTGACGGCGGCCTTCTGTGTGGCCACCGACTCGGCCGGGAACGCGCTGCAATTCGACGGCACCACGTGGGCGGCGCCGGTCGCGGTCGATGCCGGCGGCATCGGAATGATCGCCGTTTCGTGCGCGGCGACGACGTCCTGCACGGCCCTGACCTGGGCGGGCGATGCCTACCGCGGCTGCGCCTGTGCGGCCGCCGCGGCCGGCGGGATCGCGGCCGGCAGGGTTGCCGGCGGAGCCCTGCCCGCTGGGAACGTCCAGCCCGGTTCCGGTCCTGGGCAACCGGAATGGCGGATCGCGCGGTCGCGAACAGCGGCCGGGCAGCACCCGGATCGCCGAACGCAGCGCCGTTAGTGACAAATGACATGTGGTGGGTGCTGGTGCTCCAACTGGGGATCGCCGGGTCAATGGCAACAATCGGCTCGCTGAACATTCAGTGGTGGTGGCAGGATCGCTCCGAGCGATTGCTGGGTTTCACCGGCCTGCTGTGCTGGAGTGTCGCCGTCGCGCTCGTCCTCGGCGCCCTCAGTCTTGCGTATCCCGTGTGCGCACATTGCGGTGCCACTGCGGGCGCTGCTGACCGGCGCGATCATCGCAATTTTCGTCGCGACCCTGTCGGCGTTGCTGCCGGGTCGGCTGCCGGGTGCCCGCGCCGCGGCCATCACGCAGCTTGCCGCGTCCATGGTCTTCGCCGTGCTGGGGGTGACCAGCGACCTGGCCTACGTCTTCGCCGACGGCTCGCCCTATCCTTCCATCCAGCCGGCGGGAATGCTGCTGATCGCGGTGAGCATCGTTGTCTTCGTCGTCTATTCCGGCATCGCGATCCGGTTGCTGCCCGGGATTCGCCGATGGCAGCTGGCCCTCGCGGTAGTGCGGAGCCCTCGGCCTTGAAGCGGTGGCTGTTGCGCTCAGTCCCAGCCTGCTGACCGAGGCGCTGATCAGCATCTGGACCGCGCCGATCGCCATCCTGGTGGCCTGGTGGTGCAGCGCCCGGGTGATGAGCCTGCAGGGCGCGTTGATCTCCGCCGAAGACGGCCGGCGGCGGGCGGAGGCGGCCGCCCACTTTCAATCCAGGCACGACGAGCTCACCGGGCTGCCGAACCAGACCGCGGCCACCGAGGCATTGCAGGAGATGATCGACCAGGCCGGCACGGGCAAGGGCGTGCTGGTCGCCACGGTGCAGATCAACGGTCTCGATCAGGTTCTCGCCGCCAACGGGGTGCAGTCGGCCAACCTGGCGATGAAGAACGTCGCCGGCTATCTGACGTCGGTGCTGCCGCCCGGGGCCGCACTGGCCAGGCTCGGTGAATCCACCTTCCTGTTCATGACGCCGCGCTCGGTCGGCCGGTCGACCGCCCGGCTGGAGGCCGACACCTACGACGCGGTCAACGGGATCCATCGAGCCGCCCGATTGCCGCCGGAGGTGTCCATCATCAGCGGTCTCGCGATCGCGACACCGACCACGACGGCCACCGAATTGCTGCTCCAGGCCCGCATTGCGCTGACCGCCGCCGAACTCAGCGGACGACCGATGCAGCTGTATACGCCCGACCTTCGCGACGCCATCGTCGGCCGAGCCCGCACCGTGCGGTTGCTCACCGCGGCCATCGATCGTGACGAGTTCGAGTTGCACTACCAACCCGTGCTG
This sequence comes from uncultured Actinomycetota bacterium, assembly GCA_963695045.1. Taxonomy (GTDB): domain Bacteria; phylum Actinomycetota; class Actinomycetes; order Mycobacteriales; family Nakamurellaceae; genus Nakamurella. The sequence continues at coordinate 376,535 of CAVOFW010000001.1, read as the reverse complement.
GACGCACGGTCGGGGGCCCGGGTCAGCGTTGAGGCGCTGGTGCGTTGGCGACACCACGGCCGGTTGCACGCGCCCGCGGAATGGATCCCGATCGCCGAGAAGCAACGGCTGATGCCGGCGATCGGCGTGCGGGTGCTGCAGATTGCCGCCCGCGACTACCAGGCGCTTGGGCTGCCCGATCGCCGTGAACGTCTCGCCGCGACAATTCAACGACCCCGACTTCGCGGCGACAGTGCTTGCCGCGCTGGGTGATTGCCCGCCGTCCGCGCTGATCCTTGAGGTCACCGAGAGTTCGGTGATGACCGATCCGGTCCGTGCGAACGAGGCGCTGGAATTGCTGCGCGTGCAGGGCATCCGGATCGCCCTTGACGACTTCGGCACTCAGTACAGCTCGCTGAGCAGGCTATCGACCGTGCCATTCGACATCGTCAAGATCGACCGCTCGTTCGTGTCCAGGGTGCTGTCCAACGAGGGCCTGGCAATGGTGACCGCGATTCACGCCCTGGCCCGCGCGCTGGGCAAGATGACCGTCGCGGAGGGGGTGGAAACCAGCATGCAGCTCAAGGCGGTGCAGGACATCGGCTGCGACCTGGTCCAGGGATTTCTCACCGGCCGGCCGGTGCCGCTCACCGAGCTGCTCAAACCCCGCCCTGCCGGACCGACCATCTCCGAAGGCCCGGCCGGATTGGCCGTCGCCTTCCCCACCGCGGTGGGACCGCCACCCAGCCGGAGGGCTGCCAACTGAGGGTCGAAGCCTTCGGGGATTACCCTGAGTAGAACGCACGACGCGTAGAGTTACTGCAAATGGCTGGGGGAGTGTGACGCCATGGCGCACCCCGGCCTCCCCGCGAACTCCTGGAATCAGGATGGCGCTGACGATCTGTCGGCGTTGTTGGGCATCGGGTTCGGCACGGGCGCGCCGGCACTGCTGCTGCGGGGCGACGACCTGATCATCGTTGCCGCTAATCCGCGGGCCGAGCGGATGTTGGGAGGTGCGGGTCGGTCGTTGCCGGGCAGTTCGCTCATCGAATTCGGCGCCGCTTTCGGGTCCGCACAGGATGTTGCGGCGCTGCGGCACGGCGGCATCGATGCGCTCTGCGGAGAGCGGGAGTTGATCACGTCATCCGGCGACCGGGTCGTCGCCGAATTCTCCGCGGATCGTGTGACGAGCCCCTCCGGACGGCGGTACGTCCTTCTGCACTTGCTCGAGGTGACCGATCTTCGGCGCGCCGAGCGTGCGCTGGCCGACAGCGACCAGCGCTATCGGCTGTTGGCCGGGAGCCTCCCCGAAAGCTCCGTGCTGATCTTCGACCACGATCTGCGGCTGCAATTGGCCGTCGGGGAGGCGCTGCCGCGCAACGGATACGACCCCAGCGACCTGGCCGGTCAATTGCTCAGCGACGTCGTGACAGGCAAGATGCTCGTCGAGCTCGAAGGACCATTCCGCGAGGCGCTGGCCGGCCATGGCACGGATTTCGACTACGTCAGCCCGGGAAATGGCCGGCGATTCCGCGTCCGGACCCGGCCGGTGGCCGATCTGAGTGGGTCGGTGGTCGCCGGGCTGGTAGTCAGCGAAGATGTCTCGGCCGATCGAAATCGACAGTCCAAGCTCGAACAGATCCACCGGCTCAGCAGGCTCGGCAGTTGCTGGTTCGACCGGCGGTCCGGGTGGACCTTCGACGCCGAATTGTTGGAGCTGTGGGGCGTCGAATCGGCCGCGAACCCGTCGGAGGTGATCGAACGCCAGGTCCTTCTCGAGGACCGGATTGCGGTGCAGGCGGCGCGTGAACGGTGCCTCACGCTCGGCGGCCAGAGTTCCTTCTCCTACCGGGTGCGGCACGGGAAGTCGGCGGAGGAAAGGCATTTTCAGTGCACGTTCTCCTCGACCCTCGATGCTGACGGCATCATGGTCAGCGCCACGGCAACCCATGTGGATGTCACGGACTCCGTCGTTGCCGTCGAGATCGCCGAACTGGTCAACGCAGAGGCGGCGGCCGACCAACGGTCAATGCTGTTGCGCCGCATCAGCGATGAGCTGGCCGCCGCGTACAGCGGGCCGGAGGGGCCGCTGCACAGCATTGCGGACCTCGCCGCGGCCGACCTGAGCGCGGCCGCGGTGTTGCGCATCCTCACGGCTGACCAGCAGACGGTGGAATTGGATGTGACGTCCCACCCCGACGAGCAGGTCAGGTCCGAGATTGCCCGAAACATGCGGATTTCCCGGCAGTGCTTCGAGCCGGGGCCAGTGCGCGATCGGGTCATCCGGCAGGGCGAGATCATCTCCTCCGTCGGCCGAGTTCTGGTGGGCGCGGCGCACGATCGCTTCTATGAGCAAACCGGCTGGCGCACAGTGCATTCCATCACAGCCCCGATTCGGCATGACGGTTTGGTGCTCGGCCTGTTCAGCGTCATCCGAAAAGACCCGGACGCGCCGTTCGAGAAGGCAGACGAACACCTCGTCCAGGTGCTGGCCGACCGGGCCGGCTCGGTCGTTGCCGAGCACCGGGTACGGCAGTTGGTGGAACGGGAAGGCGAGGAACGGCTGACGGAGCTGAGCGAACAGCAGCGGGAGCTGCTCAGCGAGCTCGCCGGAATGGAAACCCGGGAGCGGTCGCAGATCGCGGAGAGCATTCACGACGAGCCGATCCAGTTGATCGTCGCCGCCGCCATGCGGATCGATTTCCTTCGGAACGCGGCTCCAGGCGGCGACGACGAGTTGAACCGGCTGGCCACGTTGCTGGAATCGTCCGTGGATTGGCTGCGGAACCTGATCCAGGTCGATCTCTCCCCGCCGGACATGTCGCGCGGTATCGGGGAAGCACTGCGTGAGCTGGCCGACGGGATCTTCGGCGGGAACCGGCCGCTGCAGATCGTCGGCCCGATGGACGTCAACCTCACTCCATCGGCGAACGCCGCCGCCTACCGCATTCTGCGCGAGGCACTGATCAACGCGCACAAGCACGCACACGCCGAGACCGTCACCCTGCGGATCGAGCAACTCGACCGGATGGTCGTCTTCTCGGTCAGCGACGACGGTGTCGGCGCCGGCGATCTGGCCGGGCCGGGACATCTGGGCTTGGCGACGATGCGAGCTCGGGCCGAGGCCGAAGGTGGTCAACTCCATGTGCAGAGCACGCCAGGCGCCGGGACAACCATCGTGTTGACGTTGCCCATCACGGGTGGGGCGGATGTCGTGAGCGACTGCGGGTGAGGAAGGTCGGGCGAGCCGGCCGGCTGCCGGGGGATTCCCACAATGATGAAAAGTCTTTCGAGGTAAGGGGTTATTGGTCTTGACGGGATCTGCTTTGCAGCTGTCCGACGAATTGCGCGGGCTGCTCGGACAGTTGGCTGGCATCGAGACACGCGAGAGATCCGTGCTCGCCGAGGTCATTCACGACGAGCCGATACAGCTCATCGTCGCTGCCCTGCTGCGCGTCGACCTGCTGCACGCGCAATCGGCCGGCGACGCCGTTGACCAGTTGGACGAGATCGCCACACTCCTCGAGTCGTCGGTGGACCGGTTGCGACGGCTGATCGTGGCGCTCAGCCCACCGGACCTCAGCGACGGGCTCGGCAGCGCGTTGCGGGTCCTCGCGGACGGCATTTTCGTCGATGCCAACACCCAGTTTCAGATCATCGGTCCCCTCCGCGTGCACCTGGCCCCATCCGCCGAGGAGACGGTGTTCCGGATCTTCCGCGAGGCCATGGTGAACGCCAGGAAGCATTCCAGCGCAAGCAATGTCACGTTGCGCCTGGACGCCGCAGGACGCGGCCTTCGTGGTCACCCTGACCGATGACGGGGTCGGGGCCGACGGGCTGGATCTCGACCTCGGCCACCTGGGCACGGCGACCATGCGGGCTCGGGCCAAGGCCGAGGGTGGGCTGTTGCGCATCGAGAGCAGGCCGGGTCGGGGCACGATCGTCGAACTGACCCTGCCGTCCGACGTGCGGCGGTAAAGGTGCGCTTCGAGGCGCTCAGCGTCCGGCCCCCACCGGGTTGCGCGCCTGACCGATGAGTGTGTGAATGTCGTCGGCCCGGGTGGGCCGGGCGAAATAATAGCCCTGGCATTTGTCGCAGCCAATCGCGCTGATCCGGTCGAGCTGCTCCTCGGTTTCCACTCCCTCCGCGACCACAGTCATGCCCAAACCGTGTGCGAGTCGGACCACGGCATCAACAATGGTGTAGCTCGCCGAACCCAGCTCGAGGTCGGCGATAAATGTCCGGTCGATCTTGATGATGTCGACAGGGAATCGTTTCAGATAGCTCAGCGAGCTGTAGCCGGTGCCGAAGTCGTCGAGAGCGAGCGTCACACCAAGCTCCTTGAGGTCGCTGAGCACGAGTAGCGCCCGTTCGCTGTCCTGGACGAAGACGCTCTCGGTGATCTCCAGGATCAACAAGTCGGGCCGGTCGTCGGTGCTGCGCAGCAGTTCCGCGATGGTGTCCGTGAAGCCCGCGGTCATCAATTGATGAGCCGAGACGTTGACCGACATGTGGAGAGCGGCGGCGCCGAATTGCGCCTTCCAGCTGTGCCGATCGGCCCAGGCCTGCTCCAGCACCCACTGGCCGATGGAACTGATCAGGCCGGCCTTCTCGGCCAGCGGAATGAAGACCGTCGGCGGAACCAACCCACGAGTCGGGTGCTGCCACCGCAGCAGCGCCTCGAACCCGCTGATCCGTCGATGCGCGGTATCCAGGATCGGCTGGTACTCCAGATGAAACTCGCCGCGGGTCTGCGCTCCCGGCAGGTCCTGTTCCAGTCCGGTCAGCGCCAGATGGTGGGTCTGGAAGATGCGCCGGTGCCCGCCCTCCCGCTTCGCCTGGTACATCGCCATGTCCGCCTCGTGCACCAGCTGCTTCGGCGAGTACCTGGCATGCTCGGAATGATTGACGTAGGCGATTCCGATGCTCGCCGTCACCGCAATCTCGACCCCGGACAGCAGGAACGGCGGCGCCAGGCCGGCTTCCAGCCTGGCCCCGATCGCCGCGGCCTGGTCCGGGCTGTCCAGGTCGTCGCAGACCGCGACGAATTCGTCGCCCGACAGCCTGGCCAGCGTGTCCCCCGGCCGGATCAGTGCCGCCACCCGCCGTGCGACGGCCACCAGCAGTTCGTCACCGACCCGGTGCCCGTAGGTGTCGTTGATCGACTTGAACTGGTCCAGATCCACGAACAGGGCCGCCGTCGACTTCCTGGACCGGCGGCCGCGGGCGAACGCTTCCTCAATCCGTTCCAGCATCAGCACTCGGTTGGGCAAGCCGGTCAGCGAATCGTGCAGAGCTGCCGCGCGGGAGCGGTCGGAGGAATCCTGCAGATCCTCCCGGGCGCGCGCGTTGAGCAGATAGGCGGTGACCACATCCGCCAGCGTCTGGGCCGCGCTCATGGCCTTGGGGTAGAGCGGGCCCGGATGCTGCCGGTACAGGTCAAGGGCTCCCAGCCGGTGGTCCCCATGGCTGAGCGGGAACGTGAAAACCGCGGACAGGCCGGCACTGACCGCCTCCGGGCCGAAGATCGGGAACCGCGTCTCGGTGCGCAGATCCGGCACCGTGACCGCCTCGCCGGTGTGATACGCCAGCAGGCAGGGTCCCTCGCCCAATCCGGTTTGCAACCGCTCGTAGCGCAACGCGTCAACGTCGGTCGCAGCGATGTACTGCGGTTCGGCGCCGGGCGCGATCAGGGTCACCCCGGCCGAGCTGATCGGCAGAATGTCGACGATCCGCTCCACCAGGTGGTCGAGGATTGCCTGGATCGGGAAATCGGTCAGCATGGTGCGGGCAAATTCGCTCAGCACGTCCGCCAACTGCTGCCCGTCCGGCAGCAGGGACTCGTCGTCGGCCGGGAGCACGGACTCGTCGTCGGCCGGGGTGGACACGGATGCCGCCATGGGAACCCATTCGGGAATGCAGGCCTGAACTGTTCTGGGCGACGAGGTTGATCCTCGCGGTGTCGCAGGCCGAAGCGGCGGCGACGCCCGCCCCCAGGCCGGCTGTCAACTCAACGTCGTCAGCATACAACCTGTGATTGCCGACTACGAGCAGTAATGGGTCACGAGTTTGCCGTTGCCCGTGGCTCTACGCACGCTTCGTCGGCGGTGCAGGTGCTGCAGCGGGTGGACGGGTGACGTTGGGTGTGTAGAGCGCCGAGGTGGGCGTCGGGGGTTCCTGGCTCTACGCATGCTCTGTCGGCGGTGCAGGTGCTGCAGCGGGTGGACGGGTGACGTTGGGTGTGTAGAGCGCCGAGGTGGGCGTCGGGGGTTCCTGGCTCTACGCACGCTCTGTCGGCGGTGCAGGTGCTGCAGCGGGTGGACGGGTGACGTTGGGTGTGTAGAGCGCCGAGGTGGGCGTCGGGGGTTCCTGGCTCTACGCACGCTTCTGTCGGCGGTGCAGGTGCTGCAGCGGGTGGACGGGTGATGTTGGGTGTGTAGAGCGCCGAGGTGGGCGTCGGGGGTTCCTGGCTCTACGCACGCTTCGTCGGCGGTGCAGGTGCTGCAGCGGGTGGACGGGTGACGTTGGGTGTGTAGAGCGCCGAGGTGGGCGTCGGGGTCGTACCCGTTGGCCCGCATGGCCTCGCCAAGCACCAGCAGCAACCGGAGGTCGTGGTCGAACATGAAGATGGCGGCGTCCGGCAGGCTCGCGGCCAGCTGCGCGAACCTGAGTTCGCTGGCGATCAGCAGCTGCCGCTGCTCGGTGATGTCGCGGAGCTGTAGCAGGAAGAACCGCCTGCCGAACAGGTCCATCGCATCGCACCGCACGCTGGCCGTCAGCTGGTGGCCGACGTCGCTGACGAGTTCGGACTCCCGCTCCAGCTCGTGCATTCGACCATCGCAGGGCGGCGGATTCCCAGGCGTCGCTCGACGTCCGATCGCTGGTGCTGAATTCGCTCAGCAGCCTGCCGACCAGCGAGTCGGCGGCGAGCATCAGGTGCGCCGCCGGATTGGCGTAGATGATCACCCGTAGGTCGTCGTCGACCAGCAGCATCGGCGCGGCCGACCGTTCGAAGCCGATGCCGAGTGCCGCTTGGAGGTCCGAGGTGAGCACGCTGGGTGCGGAGTCGACCGAAGGGGCCGCAGACCTCGTCACGACCGATCTGCCCCCTTGGACCGCCTACTCAGACACATGTTCCTGTCACGCTACGCGCACGGACGGTTACAGAGCGCGATATTTAGCAGTTCGGGGCCGATATCGTCAATATGACAATGTTCTGCGCGACCTTGTCACCAACACTCCTCACTATCGAGGGCGTCGCGCGGCCATCCGAGTCAACCTGTGCACTGCGCGAACTGAAGGCAGTGTCAATCCACGCATTCTGGTGAGATACTGACCCGGTTCAACAGCCTGCGCTGGTGGCCAGTCGTTGAGTCGTCAGGTGCAGTGTCCGACTTGTCTTGACGCTTGTGCACCGCACTGCGGCGAGCGAGTGATCGCGTAACTAGGGCGGAATGACGGATGGTAGAGCACGAGCCCGGGGAGCCACTCGTACCCGGGCCAACGGAGGGCGACGGAGATCCGCGCGACGGAAACCCGGCCGGCCTGATGGATCTGCGGTCCAGCCTGTCGTCATTGTCGAACCTTTCCACCGGGCAGTTGAGCCTGGATGAGATGTTGACCCAGGTGGCGACGTTCGCGGTGCGCGCGATTCCCGGGGCCGACGGCGCCGGCCTGACCCTGCTGGAGGACGGCCGCACGGACACCATCGTGGCCACCGATCCGTTCGTCACAGAGGTGGATGCGATCCAGTACGGCCTGGGCGAGGGACCCTGCATCAGCGCTGCGGCACTGCGCCGGACCATGCGTTCCGGGTCGTTGGGGTCGGAGCCGCGCTGGCCGACGTTCGGGCCGCACGTCGACAAGCTCGGCGTGCACAGTGTGCTGTCGCTGCCGTTGCTCACGCCGGACGGGGTCTTTGGCGCGATGAATGTCTACGCTCGCGCAAGAGATGTGTTCGACGATCATGCCGTCGAACTCGGCGAGATGTTCGCGGTCCCCGCCGCAATCGCCGTGCAAAACGCTCATGTGCTGGACGTCGCCAGACGGTTGGCGATGAACCTCCAGGCCGCACTGAGCACCAGAGAGGTTGTCGACCAGGCGCTGGGCGTGCTCCGCAGCAGCAACGGCTGGAGCGCGGCCGACGGCCTTCGAGCACCTGCGGTCGATCAGTAGGGCACAGCGTGCCGAGGTCGCGGACGTCGCGCAGGCGCTGGTCGATGAGGCGGTTCGGGCGGCGATACGCCGGCGCGCCGGCGACTGACGGCGCGCCGGCGACCGACGGTGCGCCCCGATGGGTCGCAACCTGAGCCTATCGGAGGGAGAACCGGACATCGCATGGCGTAGCCTGAGGCGCACAGGGAATAGATACGGGCCCCGACCCGCCTCTGGTTTTCTTCTGTCGTGCAGCGCGTTGGGTGTTGTCCGGCTTCCGGGTAGTGCGAGCAGCGTTCGGGACGCCTCGGAGTAGCCCTGTGATGTCTGCTGCGCTTGAGGCAGATCTGCATCTGTTGTCTGCGCTGTCGGGCCTCGACGATGACCTCGAGGACCTGTTGCGGGGCATGGTCGACGATCTGAAGGCCGCCGTTCCGTCGGCCATCGGTCTGTCCCTGACCGTGCACGTGAGCGGACAGGACGTCACCCTGACCAGCCTGGATGACGAAAACTGCACGTCGGTGCGCGCGTCGATCCTGGTGCCACTTGGCACCGCGGCAGCGCCGAGCGACGGCACCTGCATCGTCTTCTACGCCGAAACGCCCGGCGCCTTCGTCGACCTGTCCGCCGATCTGGGCTGGACGACAGGCCTGCCCGCCGGGATGATCCTGCTGGATCAGCACCTGCTGCTGCCCGTCGAAGCCTCTGCGGTGACCGGCCTGCGAGAGTTGTCGACCATCAATCAGGCGATCGGCATGCTGATCGAACAGGGCAGCACACCGGAATCCGCTCGGTTGGAATTGGACCGGGTCGCCGAAAGTCGCGGCACCACGACGGATTCCGCTGCGGCGGAGATCATCAGCGCGGTCAAATCCGGCCGGCCGTACGCCTGACGTCTGCGGCGCAGTCACCCAGCGACCTGCGCTTCTGTTCGTCGAACACGGTCGTGTGGATAACCCACCTCCCGATCGGACCGGCGACGCTACGATTTCGCCCGCCGCGGGCCCGCGCTCGCGCGGGACGCAGGGGGCATGGTGACATCGACGAGCCCGGAATCGGGATCTGGACGGGTGCAACCGGGCGCGGACGGGTATTGCGCGGTGACCGTGGTGTGCGGTGAGCGGCGGTTGGACGTCGCGTTGCCCTCGATGCTGCCCTGGGCCGACCTCGAGCCCGGCCTGCTGCGCCTGTTGTTCGCCGATCAACCACCGGAGGCGGCAGGCCGATGGCTGCTGACGCCGGTCGGCCGGGCCGCGCTTGATCCCTCCGCGACGCTCTCCGGCGCGGGCATCGTCACCGCCGACGTGTTGGTGCTGCGGCCAGTCGATGGGCAACGCGCCGCTGCCGACCGGCATCGTGCCCAACGTCCGGGACCGCCTCGAGGACCTGGTGGACGGACGGGATCAGTTCTGGGAACGTCGGGAGTCACACAAGCTGGCCCTGTGGGCCGCAACCGTTGTCGGCGCCGCGCTGCTCATCGCCGTGGCGGCCGTTGGTCTGCCCGTTGCCGGACTGCACGGGCCCGCCGCGGCGGGACGGTCAGCCGGCTTCGGTGTGGCCGGCGTGGCCGCCACCGTCGCCGTGCTGCTCGGGCTGACCGCGGCACTGGCCGCCCGTGATGCGCAGATACGTTGCGCCGCAGTCTGTCTGGTGGTCGCATGTGGTTGGGCCTGGGTGGCCGGCGCGGCGGCGTGCAGCGGCTGGACGGCCGTGTCCATCGGCGGGGGCGCGGGCGCCGAACTGCCGACCCTGGTTGCGGTCGGGACGGCGTCGGCGTTGTTGATCGCCGGCCGGCGGGGCCGCGGTCCACCCGGCCGCGCTGGTGCACGCCGCTGCGCTGGTGACGTTCACCGGCATCGCCGTCGGCCGCTGCGGTGGCGGTGCGGGCAGGGGCACCCGCGGCCGAAAGCTGTTGCCTTGCCGCATTGTCGGCGGTGTTGGTGATCGGCGTCGGGCCGCGGCTGGCGCTGGCGCTGGGCGGGGTGAGCGGCAGCGATCCGGACCCGAACCCGGCCGAGCTGGACGGCCGCGATGATCCGCGCGGACCGTGTCCTCACGGGCGTCGTCATCGGGCTCAGCCTGGCGGCGGTGGTCGGCGGGCTGCCGGCGGCATGGTCCGCCGATGGCTGGCACCGGCTCTTCGCGATCGGACTGGGAGTCGCGCTGCTGCTCCGATCCCGGGTGTTCTCGCAGATCCGGCACGTGCTGCCGCTGCGGGTCGGTGGACTGCTGGTGATCGCGGAGCTGTGGCTGGGCCTGACCGCCGGCGATCCCGCGCTGCTGGTGCCGATGATCCTGGGCCCGGTCGCCCTGCTGTCGCTGACCGCCGCTGCTGACGGCGGGCCCCGGCCGGTCGCCGGTCACCAGGGCACGAGTGGGACGCGCGCTGGATCTGGCCGAGGTGGCGCTGGTGGCCGCGCTGGTGGTGCTTGCGGCCGGGCTGCTTGGCTGGTTCGGCTGGGTGACGGCCGTCGTCGGGTAAGCGCTCGACGGGCCTGACGACCTCGTCGCAGGGTGACGTCGGATCCCCGGCCGCTACCCGGTCCGGGTCAGCGCGGTGAGCACGCTGGCACCGGCCAGCAGCAGGGCGACGACGGTGGCGGCGAACAGCACGGCCGGCCAGATCCGCCGCCGCTCCCGCCAGGAACGTCGGCTGCCGTGCAGAAAGGCCGTCGTCCACTGCCGTCGGGTGAGCGTGTGCCACGCGAGCAGGTGTCGGTCGGCGTGCGGGGTGGGGTGCCGGGGCGGCTGTGCTGGCACCCCTGCACCGTAGGCGTTCGGGCGGCTCGGCTCGCCGGCTTGTCCACAGCGGTGCCTGTAGGCCGGCCGGCCATCCACAACCGCCGATCTGCGGGCGGTGGGGGAGGGCGTGCACACTGGTCGTCATGCCCGAGCTGCCCGAGGTCACCGCGCTGGCCGCGTTCCTCGCCGAACACGTCACCGGGCAGTCGATCGTCGCGGTGAACGTCGCCTCGCTGAACGTGCTCAGTACCTACGATCCGCCGCCATCGGCGCTGGTGGGCCGGGTGGTGAAGGGCGCCGGGCGGCACGGCAAGTTCCTGGACCTGGTGACCGGACCCGGCGCGGAGTCAGGCATCCAGGAGGACCTGCATCTGCTGGTTCATCTGGCCCGGGCCGGATGGCTGCGGTGGTCGGACACGCTGTCCGCCACGCCGCCGAAGATGGGCGGACCGATCGCGCTGCGGATCAGGTTCGGCAACGGCGGCTTCGACATCACCGAGGCCGGCACCAAGAAGTCCGTCGCGGCGGCGATCGTCCGCGACCCGCAGTCCGTGCCCGGAGTGGCGAGGCTGGGTCCGGATGCGCTGGCGCTCGATCGGGACAGCCTGGCCGCCGCACTCAAGGGGCAGACCGGGCGGCTGAAGAACGTGATCACCGACCAGACGGTGATCGCCGGCATCGGCAACGCGTACTCCGACGAGATCCTGCACACGGCAAAGCTCTCCCCGTTCGCGACGGCCGGGAAGCTGCCGGCGGCCGACGTCGATCGGCTTTTCGAGGCCATGACGACGGTGCTGAACGACGCCGTCGGCCGTTCCGTTGGGGCGCAGGCCGCGCGGCTGAAGGGCGAGAAGCGAACGGGGCTGCGGGTGCACGCCCGGACCGGGCTGCCCTGCCCGGTGTGCGGTGACGTCATCGCCGAGGTGTCGTTCGCCGACCGGTCATTTCAGTACTGCCCGACCTGTCAGACCGGCGGCCGGCTGCTGGCCGACCGCCGACGGTCCAGGCTGGTCAAATAAGCCTTGTCGGGGCGCCCTACTGGTGCGTTGAGGTCGCTGGTGTGGTGCTGCAGTCGTTGGATACCAACGGATGTGCGCCGTGGCCGGATGCTGCCAAATGCGAAACGGTGAGTCTTCGGTGGGTGCTCGTCGTGGACCCGGAAGCCCGCACCGATCACGCTGATCTGACAGCAGCATCCGAGTCCGACCGGCAGATCGTTGGAGGTCATGACACCAGAGTCCATCCGAAGTTGTGGGCAACGACTTGTCGATGAGATTTTGAACCAGGGGGACCTCGCGGTCGCCGACCACATCATCGATCCCCGTTGTACCGCGCATTGTGGAATCACGGCAGATCCGATTGTCGGGCTCGATCTGGTCAAGAGTCACATCGTTCGGCTGCGCCGGGCGATGCCCGACGTCAGCGTGCGTGTTGACGATGACATCGTCGAAGGCGACACCCTGGTCCAACGGCTGGCCCTGACCGGGACGCATTCCGGCCGACCTTTCCTTGGTGTACCGGCCAGGGGCAGCACACTGACAGTTGGTGCTGTGCTGATCTGCCGAATCGACTCTCGGGGCAGAATCCGCGAGGGGTGGATTTACGCCGATCAACTCGATGTCCTTCGACAAATGACCGCAGTCTCCGCAAGCCAACCTGCTCCACCCATCAGAAAGGGAAATGCCATGAGCTACGCAATCATCTCCTCCTGGACGCCCACGCCGGAAGCGTATTCAGCGTCCGGCGGGCAGGACACCCTGCAGAACGTGATCGTGCCGATGGTCAAAGCCGGCCAAGGTTTCCTGCGCGCCTACTGGACCGAGTCCATCGAGGGGGAAGAGAAAGAGCTGCTGGGCTACAGCGAGTACGACACGCAGCAGAACGCCGAGGCGGTGGTCGCCATGATGTCCAGCGCGACTCCGCCGCCGGGATTTGTCCTCCCGGCCGTTGGACCCACGCTGTCGTGGGTCAAGGTGGTCCGGGTGGTTGCCTCCGCTTGAGGATTCAGAATTACGCGCCTTCAACGGAAGATACCCGGGCGGCGACCGCCACCTGGGTGTCGCCGTGATCAGATCCAGTGCCGTGGGCGTGCCGGAATGCGCTGATCAGTTCTTCGATCGATCGCCGGCCGGCAAGATCGGCCATGGTGGCGATGGCCTGGTCGTCGAGGTGCCGACCGATGGCGGCTTGGGTCTCCTGGTGACCGGCCGGGTTCAACGGCGGGAGCCGGGACTCCAGCCGACGCAGGTGGGCGTCCCGGGCCGCGCAGAATATCGCGGCATTCTCGTACTGGCCCCTGGCCACCTCGACTCCTGCCATGCCCTCGAGACTCCAGGACATGTACATCGGATTGCCGATGACGAGCATCAGCGCGGAGCTTTCCTCGAAGATTGCTCGGGCCCGATCGAACCCGCTGTCGGCCAGCTCGACATGGCCGAGAATGGTGAGCGACATGCCGGTCGCCCAACGGTCGCCAAGCCGCCGAGCGCCGGCGACCGAACTGAGCGCGAGTTCGCGAGCCCGGAGCAGGTCACCGGATTTCAGCGCCGGACCCGCGAGATGCGCCTGCAATTGGTAGGTCTGACGCTCGTCGCCTCGGCTCTGCGCGATGGCGAGCGCCTGCTCGTACCTGCTCACTGCCAGCTGCATATCCCCACCCAGCGCAGCGGTGGCGCCGAGCTGACGCAGAGCGGCGGCGGTTCCGCCGGTATCCACGATGCCGCGAAACAGCCGCAGGCTTTCCATCCCAGCTGCCTCCGCCCGCTGGTAGTCACCGGAATGTGTGTGTTGCCAGGCAAGCAGGCGCAGGGCCTTGCCCAGGACCCGGACGTCGCCCTGCTCGCGGATGATCGCTATGCCCTGGTCGGCGAGAATTTCGGCGCGCTCGGAGTCACCGGTGAACAGCAGCACGTACGACAGGGCGATCAGTGTTTCGCCGAGCACGGCCTGGTCGGTCTGCTCGTCGGCCAGGGTCAGCGCCCGCTCCAGATCAAGTGTCGCGTCGGCGTAACGGGCCTGCTCGGTCGCCAACCCGCCGCGAACGGTGAGCGCGACCTGTTGCTGCTGGGGGATTCCGGTATCCATGGCCAACGCCACTGCTTGATCCGCCCAGATTTCCGCGTCGTTGAACGCCGATACATCGGTCGCGATCTTGGTCGCACCGACCAGTGCGGCGAGCCTGATGCTCACCGGGACTGGTTCGGATGCAGGAAGTGCCAGTGCCTGACTGTGCCAGCGAAGCCCTTCGCCGAGTTGTCCACGCCGTTGCCAGTATCCGGACATCGCCGCGCACAACCGAAGCGCGAGACCGGCTTCCTCATTGGCGATCGTCCAGTGCAGGGCTGCCCTGATATTGCCCTCGTCCGGCTGCAACTCGTCGGTGCTCTCGGCGAATTTCACGAAATACCAGGCGTGCGCCTTGACAGCAGAAGTCGATTCCGCTGTGCTCGATTCCTTGGGGGACTCAAGACGCTCACGTCCGTACTCACGAATCGTTTCCAACATCGTGTAGCGGGCCATTGACGCGGAATTCGCGGGCTGGATGAGATTCGCCTCCACCAGGCCCGAGAGATCCTCCAGGACCGCGCCGTCGGGCTCGATGGACTCCACCGCAGAGAGTGTGAAACCCCCCACGAAAACGCTCAAACTCCGAAACAGGCCCTGTTGTTGTGGCGTGAGCAGCCGATAGCTCCACTCGATCGCATCCCGCATCGTTCGTTGCCGATCCGGCAGGTCGTGCGGACCTCCGGCGAGTATCGGCAACGGGATGGACAGCCGGGACAGCAGGTCGGCCGGCGGCAGCACGCGAATTCTGGCCGCGGCAAGCTCAATCGCAAGCGGTAGGCCGTCCAATCGGCGGCAGATTTCGGCGACGATCGGGGCGTCGCCCGGTCGCAGGGTGAAACCAGCGGAGCGAGCGCGTTCCAGGAACAAGGCGGTGGAGGGAAACTCCTCAAGATCGTCAACCTGCTCGTCAAGCGAGGGAATCTCCAGTGGTGCAACGCGAAATTCGCGTTCCGCCCGCACCCGGAGGGCAATCCGGCTGGTCACCAGAGCGACCACATGCTGGCACGAATCGAGCAGCCCGAGCACGTCCGATCGGGCCGGCAAGACGTGTTCGAAGTTGTCCAGCACCAGCAGCAACCGCTTGTCCCGCAACGCGGCTGCCAATTTGGTGCCGATCGGCGTGGAGTCGCGGTCGTCGATGCCCAGTTGATCCGCGATCGCAGCCACGACCAGATTCGGGTCCCGGAGGTTGGACAGGTCGATGACCCTCGCGCCATCGCCGAAGTGGCCCGCTAGGTTGGCCGCTATCGCGAGAGCCAGCCTGGTCTTTCCGACGCCCCCTGGGCCGGTCAGGGTCAGCAGCAGGGTTCCCTGTCGAATGATGATGTCCTGGACGGCAGTGATCAAACCGGCCCGCCCGATCAGCGGGGTCAGTGACCGGGGCAATGGCCGGACGGTGCTCGCCGCAGTTCCGTGTGCCGCAGTTCCGTGTGCCGCAGGTGTGCCAGTGTAGCCGCAGGGGCCGTTGCCGCTGCCGGTCTTGCT
Source organism: uncultured Actinomycetota bacterium (assembly GCA_963695045.1). Classification (GTDB taxonomy): domain Bacteria; phylum Actinomycetota; class Actinomycetes; order Mycobacteriales; family Nakamurellaceae; genus Nakamurella. The sequence goes on along the minus strand of CAVOFW010000001.1, from coordinate 361,108 downwards.
GCGGTCGACAGGGTGACCCGGTCCGCCGTCGTCAAGAGCATTGCGTCGGCAAGCAAGGCGACGGTCGACAGCCGGGGCAGTCGCAGCGCATGCCGCTCGAGGTCACTGACCGCCCTCGCGCTGATCCCGGCCTTCTCCGCCAGTTGCTCCTGAGTCAATCCGGCTTCGAGCCGGAGATCCTTGAGGATGCGACCGAAGGCATTCGGCGCTGGCGGTTCTCCAGTGCCTGGACTGTCCTGCGGCGGTCGATTGTCCAACTCGGACGACCCTTTCGCCGTGGGGTGCGGAGCAGCAGTCGCACCGGTCCAGCACAGGCTAACCGACGAACCCTGGACCGTCCTGGTCACCTCCCAGACGGCGCTGCGTGGACCCGATCCGCGAGCTCATGAAGGTTCGTCAGGTGCCCAGTCGTGGCTCGGTCCGGCGCAGCGCCAGCAGCCCGTCACGCACTCGGGTCTTCATCGTCGCCCTCGGAATTCCCAACACATCGCTTGCTTCCCGATAGCTGTGCCCGGTGTAGAAGGTCATGGTCACCGCTTCCCGCTGCAGCGGCGTCAGTTCGGCCACGGCGGCGCGCAGCCGGTGATTGTCGACCTTTCGCAGGACGTCATCGACCACCGAATCGAATTCGGGTTCGAATTCGCGCTGGAAGTAGGCGCCGTCACGGTTGCGCGCGGCCTGTGCCTGGCGAACCCGATCGACCGATCGCGCGTGCGCAATCCGCATCACCCATGAGGAGGCCGACCCCTTGGCGCTGTCGAAGCGCGACGCCCGTTGCCAGATCTCCAGGAACACTTCCTGGGTCACCTCTTCCGCCTGGCTGGCGTCGCGAAGGGTGGACGTGGCCACAGTCATGACCTGCCAAGCCATCCGGCGGTAGAGCTCGGCAAATGCCGCCGTGTCGCCACCTGCCGCCAGGTCCAGCAGCTGCGCCAGCGACAGTCGGTCGGCCGCCAGGGTGGTTGAGTCCGCGAGCATTTCCATCGTGGAGCCTCCGGGTTGGCAACAAATGAAGTTCTTCGAGAGTTGATCAGGGCGAATTTCAGACGCAATGCAGCGTTGGTGCTCTCGAATGCCCGGATATGACGGAGCAGCTCACGGCCCCCCGGCCAGCTGTAGTGGTCAACTCTCAGAAGATTACCAAGGGTCGATGGTTTGCCCAACGAATCGTCCTGCGGGGGGTGTCCAAATGGTAGCCAATGGTGTTGGCAGCCTCATTCGACGGGTGGGCTCTACACGCACCGCTACGGTGGCAGGTCCGGGCAAGAATAATCGTAGGTCGATCGTGCACGATTGCGCCTGATGGGGTGAAAACCCGTTGCCAGCAAGCGACTCGTGGTCAAGGGTTTTCGTCACCGTCCGCTACTGAATCGAAGAGCGGCCTGGGGAGGCACACCGCAGCGGCGTGCAGCGCGTACCGTTGAAGGTGCTGACAAAAGCCAAACCCTGGGGTCGATGCCGCCGCTAATTTCCGGCCGCGGAGCGTAGCCGATTTTCATCCCCGCCCACCATCGGTCCCCCTCTGGGCATTCCACCCTCGCCTCTCGCGATTCGCGGACAGTTTCAGACTTCGCCTGAAAGAACATCATCATGTGTTTGACCCTCGCCAACGCCACCGACATCCGCGATCACCAGGACAATCCAGCACCTGAGCGCGGCTACACCCGAACCCATCACCGTGCCGGGTATCTCGAGCCGGGCGACCTCTGGCGGCCGGACGGCGAGCGGATCACCGACGAGCGCCCGCACACCGTGCTGGCGGTCAGTCGAGGGTCCGGGCATGTCGTGCTGACCGATCAATTCGGGGTCAGCTTCCGTTACGCCGTCGATTCGATCATCCCCACCGTGGTTGTCGATGCCTGGTCGTACCCCCGGATCAGGCAGTGGAAATAAGTGCTGTCTGACCGCTTTCGTCAGACAGGCTCCGGTCACGCAGTCGACGTGAGGTTCCTGGCCGGTGCGCGCTCGTCCTCGGTGAGGCCGCCCCAAATGCCGAAGGTTTCGCCGGCGCCGATGGCGTAGCTGCGGCAATCGGTCCGGACCGGGCACCCTGCACAGACGGTCTTTGCGCTCGCGATGCGACGGTTTCTGGCGCGAGAGCGTTCACCGTCCGGCGCGAAGAACAGCGAACTATCCATCCCGCGACAGGCCGCCGCGCAGCTGCCAATCCCAGCGTTCGACGGTCGGTGGGGGCAGCTTGAGCAGGCTCTGGAACGATGACTCCCGAGAGGCCGCGATGCGCCTGCGCTTCTTCCTCGTTGCCGGTGTCGCGGTCAATCCCATTGCGGCCCTCGTCTCGGGTTGGCCGACCAGGGGAACGGAGGGGCCGACGCCCCCGAGCTCACGTCGGTCTACTCCATTCACCCGGCCGGCAGTGCAGGAATTGCGGGTACGCGCGATGCTGCGGATGTCAGCGAAATCCCCCAATGTCGGGAGCATTCGGCGGTCGAACCCCGTCCCAACGATGCGACCATCGATCGCGCGACGCGGCGGGGATGACCTCATCCGTCCGGGCAAGCCAGGATTTTCAGCAATGGGCGACGAGCGATTCTCTTCGTTATCGCGACCCTTCGGCGGCGGCAACGGTCCCAGTCGGCTGTGGTGTCAGCACTACTGAGCCAACTCCGCCGCGACCGGTGTGTCAAGGGCGCGCACCGTCGGACCAGTCACGAGCCGGCGAATTGGGTCAGAGTTCGGCGTTCTGCGGGAGCAACGTCAACGGACGCAGGATTCGGTCGATGGAGTTCTGCAGGCGGTCCGCGCACAACCGAAAATCCTGCAGGCCACGTGCCCATCGGGTCGGGCAGATCGTCCTCTTCGCCGGGCACCGGCTGCACCGACGAGCGGGCGAGCTTGGCCTGGACCACCAATTCCTGTCCGAGATCGCCGGTGTCCGAATCGGAAATCGGCGGCACCTCATCGCAGAGCCGGGCGAACTGCAGGATCGTGAAGGTCCGGCCGATGGCCGCCGGCAGGCTACTGACGACGGCGCTGCGGTGTTGCCGGGTCGCGGTCAACACCAGGTCTGCTCGCGCGATCAGCGCCGGGCTCAGCTGAATCGACTCGTGCTGCGGCGACCGCCGGCAGGCGTTCGCCGAGCACGGTCGCCGCGTAGGGGTGCAGCGGCCAGCGACCCGGAATGTTCGTGCCGGCCGAGTCGACCAGCCAGCCGTCCCGGTCGCCGAAACGCTCGCGGGCGTCGTGGGCAAGCAGTTGCTGGCCAATCGGGGAGCGGCAGTGATTTGCGGTGCAGACGACCAGGACCCGGAAAGTCTCCACTGCCCGCCCCTCATCTAGCTCGTGCCTACTGGCGCCAGACGACTCCGTCGCAGGCGACCGCGGTACCGGGCGTCGGAACCGCCGGACCCGCAGGCGCCGACTTTACAAGCCCGGACCACCCCGCATCGCGTCACTCGTCACGTGGCGCAACATCTACTCGGGCAGTGGGTGGTAGATGCCGGTTTGGGTGACCTTCGCGATCGCGCGCATCTTGTTCACCGCGTCCAGCGCGGCGACCTTGTACGACTCGGCGAGCGTCGGGTAGTTGAACACCGCGTCGACCAGGTAGTCGACGGTGCCGCCGCAGCCCATCACGGTCTGGCCGATGTGCACCAGCTCGGTGGCGTTGGTGCCGAAGACGTGCACGCCCAACAGCTCTCGCGATTCGGCGTGCACCAGGATCTTCAGCATGCCGTAGGAGTCGCCCAGGATCGCGCCGCGGGCGAGCTCGCGGTAGCGGGACACGCCGACCTCGAACGGCACCTTCTCGCTGGTCAGCTCGTTCTCCGTGCGGCCGACGAAGGACACCTCGGGGATCGTGTAGATGCCGATCGGCTGCAGGTCGCCGAGCTTGTTGCCGACCGGCTCGCCGAACGCGTGGTAGGTGGCGCGGCGGCCCTGCTCCATGGCGGTGGCGGCCAGCGCCGGGAAGCCGATGACGTCACCGACGGCGTAGATGTGTTCGACCTCGGTCTGGAAGTGCTCGTTGACCTCCACCCGGCCGCGGTTACTGGCCTTGATCCCGGCCGCGGCGACGTTCAGCTCGTCGGTGACGCCCTGCCGTCCCGCGGAGTACAGGACGGTGTCCGCGGGGATCTTCTTGCCGGACTCCAGGGTGGTCAGCGTGCCCGCCGGGTGCTTCTCGACGGAGCGGACCGTCTCGGAGAACCGGAACGTCACCGCCAGGTCCCGCAGTTGGTAGAGCAGCGCGCCGACGATCTCGTCGTCGCAGAAGCTGAGCATCGACGGCCGGGCCTCGACCACGGTGACCTTGGTGCCGAGGGCGGCGAACATCGAGGCGTATTCGATGCCGATGACGCCGGCGCCGACCACCACCATCGAGGACGGCACCTTGCCCATGCCCGAGGATCTGGTCGGAGTCGACGATGGTCTCGCCGTCGAATTCGACGGTGGACGGCCGGGCCGGCTTGGTACCGACGCCGATGACGAACTTGTCGCCGCCGATTCGGGTGCTGGTGCCCTGGTCATTTGTCACAGTGATGGTGTGGTCGTCGATGAACTTTGCCGTGCCGACCAGCATCGCGACGTGGTTGCGGGCGAGCTGATTGCGGATGACGTCGATCTCGCGGTTCACCACGTGCGAGATCCGGGAGGACACGTCGGCGATCGTGATGTCCTGCTTGACCCGGTACGCCTGCCCGTAGAGCTCCCGCTGGCTCAGGCCGGTCAGGTACAGCACGGCCTCCCGCAGCGTCTTCGACGGGATGGTGCCGGTATTGATGCAGACGCCGCCCATCATGTTGCCGCGATCGACGATGGCCGCCCGGTAGCCGAGCTTGGCGGCGGCGATCGCCGCCTTCTGGCCCGCTGGACCGGAACCGATGACGACCAGGTCGTAACTGTCCATGACGAACTCACTTTCGCATTCGCCGTCCGGCCGGTGTGCCGGCGGTTCGGGCGGCTTCGGGGCATGACTGATCGATGGCCCCGGGCGGGGCACCCGCCATCCTGGCTCAGGATTGCCGGCCGGATGCATCCTGCGTGTTAACTGTTCGCGACGCTTGCGGATCGAGCCCGCGCGGCGGCGGTGGAAGGATGGTGGCCGTGAGTACTCCATCGATCCCCGAGATTTCCATCGGCGATATCCCGCCGGACGCCGTGCTGCTGGACGTCCGCGAGGACGACGAGTGGGCGGCGGGCCGTGCCCCGGGTGCCGTGCACGTCCCCATGACGCAGCTGGCCGAGCGGTTGGAGGAGATTCCCGACGGCGACCCCGTCTACGTGATCTGCCGGTCCGGTGGCCGGTCGGCGCGGGTGACGGCGTACCTGAACTCGCAGGGCTGGGACACGGTCAACGTGGCCGGCGGGATGGGCGGTTGGGCGGCCGCGGGGAAGCCGATGGTGGCCGACGGCGACGCCGTCCCCGAGGTCATCTGAGCGCCGTCATGACAACTGCGGAACCCCAGCACCCATGACGACCGACCGCGGCTTCGCGCCCCCGGGGGACCAGGGGTACCGGTCGGGCGACCGCGGCTATTGGCCTGGGCCTGTCGGCGGCGGTGTATCGGGCCGGACCCGCGCGGTTACGGGCCGGACCAGCGCGGTGACGGGCTCGGGCGGGTTCGCCCCGCCGGGCGGCGATGGATTTGCGCCGGCGGCGCCCAGGCAGCCGCAGTTCGTCCGGTGTGCGAGTTGCAATGTGGTGCAGCCGCTGGGTTCCGCCGGGCCGCCGCGCTGCGTGTCCTGTGGTGCACCGATCCGGCGCTGGGTGGCGCACCCCCCGCCGAGCGATCGCGCGGCAACGGAACGCTCGCGGCCCCGACGGCCCCGCCCGTACGGCGGACCGCCGTCCTACCGCGGCGGGCATCCCCGATGGTCGTTCCCGGCCGTGGTCTGGCGTGAGCTTCCGGCGCCCGATCCGCAGCCCCCGGTGCACAACCCCGTGCCCGGGCTTGCATGGGCCACCTGGCTGGCGGCCGCGACGGCGCTGTGTGCGCTGGTGGCGGCGGGCGCGGAGATCTGGCGCTTCGCGCTGATGCTCGAGGGCCGGACGCTGGTGCTGTCCGGTCAGGCCGTCCGGGCCAGCGACCATGCTGGTGGCCGGCAGCGGCCTTGCCGTGGTGTGTGCCGCCCTGCTGACCGCTGCCTTCGCCGTGCCTGCGCTGATGAGAGCCCACGTCGCGGCGGCCCAGCGGCTCGGCCGGGCACCGTCACGCAGCGAACGCGCCATTGCCGCGCGGTTGCTGGTCCCGCTGTGGAATGTCTACGGCGCCGGGCAGATCGTCACCGAGATCGACCTGATGCTCGGCGCCGCATCGGCCGTGCGCGGTCAGCCGGCAGACCGCGCTGAGCCGGACCGGCCGCGGGCATCCAGGATCACCGCGTTCTGGTGGCTGAGCTGGATCCTGTCGTCGGTGCTGATGGTCGTGACCCTGGCCTGGGGGTTCGGCGGCAGCCTGCAGGCCATCGCGGACACCGTGCAATTGCACATCGGCCTGGATCTGCTGGCGGCCGTGGTGGCGGGTGTGGGCGCCGTGATGCTGCACCGCTTCGTCCGGTTGCTCGTCGGTCCGAAGCCGGAGCTGGACGGGTGGGTGGTCAAGCCGCCGGAGCCGACCCGGCCGTTGCCCGCCGAGCCGGCAGTGCGCCGCCGACCCGGTTGCGCCCGCCGACCCGGTTGCGCCCGCCGACCCGGTTGGGTGGGCCGGGCAGGTGGCAGCCGACTCCGGTGCTGCCGCGGATCCGGTCGCCGAGCCGGCCGCTGCGACGGGTTCCGCGCCGCGCTGACGGCGCAGAGCACGCTGCGCCGTCGGCTACCGTGGCCGGGTGTCCAAGAAGAACCAACGTCGTTCCTCCGGCTCAGCCACCGCGCTGGCCACCGCTGACAATGCTTCCGCAACGGCCCTGGCCGCGGAGTTCAATCCGCGCCGGCCCTGCCCGTGCGGGTCCGGGCGGCGGTTCAAGGCCTGCCACGGCGCGCCGGACGCGGCGGACATGATCGTCACGCGGCCGTTTGCCGGGCTCGCCGCGGAGACCGAGCTGATCGCGCTGCGCGAGTTCGTGCCCGCGGCGAGTGCGCCACTCACCCTGATCGATCCCGTGGAGGGCGTCCCCTCGGTGACCCTGGCGAGCGTGCTGCCGGGCGCTGCGGCGGCGCTGACCAGGTCCGATCGGTCGGTGCTGCTGGGCATGCAGGTGCAGACGCACAGCGGTGACCTGTCCAGGGACCTGGCCGCCGCGCTGGAATGGGCGCTGGTCGCGGAACCGTCATCGGTGCTGTCGGTCGTCGGCCGGGCCAGCGTCGGTGCCCGTTACGGCGACCTGATCCGCGACGAGCCGATCGACGTCACGGTGCATTCGGACTTTTCCTGGTGGCTCGAAGAGGTCCCGGAGCCCGGTGGTGAGGTGGCTCTCTCGCTCGAACGGGCCAACGCCGCGATCATGCCGACCGCCCGGGTCGCGGGACTGACCGCCGCCTACTGGGTCGACGCCGGCGATCGGGCGCACCTGCGTTGGGTCCGGCCCGAGGACGAGCAGCCGCTGATGGCCGCGCTCGCCCGCCTCGCCGTCGCGGAGCGCCTCGATCTCGGGGAGGGCTCCCGGTACGTCGGGTCGTTCCGGGCGCACGGCCGGCTGGTGCCGGTGTGGGATCTCGACCGGGATGCGCACCCCAGCGAGTGGGATGCCCCGGCCCTGGCGTTCGCCGAGCGGCTGGCTGAGGCGCTCGCGGTGGACGCGCCGTTGACGGACGCCGAACGCCGCGCCCGGGACGGCATCCTCGGCCGGCAGTTCACCCTGCGCTAGGCCCAGCTGGGGCGCGCGGCCGCGGCGCGCCAGGCGGGATGCGCGGGCCGAAGTCGCACGCTCTACACACGGACCTTCAGCCATCCGCGCACTGCAGCACCCGCACAGCTGACGAAGCGTGTGTAGAGCCGACCCGTCGACCCCGCGGCGTTAGCCGAACCGACCCGCAGCGACGACCCCTCGCCCCGCGCGTCGCAAGCCCTGACGACGCGGTCAGGGCCCGGGCGGTCAGGGGAGCCAGCTGACCTTGCCCCGCAGCGCCGAGTAGCCGACGAACACGACGATGTCCAGCAGCGAGTGGGCGATCACCAGGGGCCAGAGCCGGCGGGTTCGCCGGAACAACCAGGCGAACACCACCCCCATCGCGGCGTTGCCGAGGAACCCGCCGAAGCCCTGGTACAGGTGGTACGAACCGCGCAGGATCGCGCTGGTGGCGATCGCGGCGAAGGCCGGAACCCGCAGTTGCTCGAGCCGGGTCAGCAGGTACCCGACGACCAGCACCTCCTCCAGGAAGCCGTTTTCGATGGCCGCCAGGATCAGCACCGGCAGCCGCCACCAGACGTCATTCAGGGTGGTCGGGGCGACGGTGAGGTTGATTCCGATCTGCACGGCGACCAGGTAGAAGATGAGCCCGGGGATCCCGATGACCGCCGCCAGCGCGACGCCAACGCCGAGATCCGCCCACGGCTTCTTCAGGTCGAGGCCGAGCCGGGTCCGCAGGTTCACCCCGCTGCGCCACAGCAGGTAGAGGCCCAGCGCGCCCCAGGCGAACCCGCGCAGGATCGACAGCAGTTGCTTGAGCAGGTCCAGGAACGAGGCCTGCGCCTGCGGCACGACGATGGACACCGTCTGCGACGCGAGCGGTGCCGGCGCCAGCAGCGCGTCCCACAGGTCGACCAGCGACACCAGCCCGCTCAAACCCAGCGTGACCAGGAAGACAATGACCAGTTCGACCCGGATCGATCGGGCCGAATACGGGCGGGGCTGGTCCAGAAACTCGACGGGATCGCCGCCCGCAGGGGACGGCACCGATGCGCTGGTCATGATCGGCCACCTTAGTCGCGCGCGAGGGACGAGCCGGGCGCCATCGAGCAGCCGCGCGCGAGGGACGAGCCGGGCGCCATCGAGCAGTCGCGCGCGAGGGACGAGCGGGCGCCATCGAGCAGTCGCGCGCGGGGGACGAGCGGGCGCCATCGAGCTCAGTCGGCCGTTTGGGCACGCGGCCAGGTCGGCGCAACCCCGGCCCGTGGGTGGCGTCATGCTGAGGGGGCGTGCGCTCTTCACTGTGATCGCACAGCCGATGGTTGACAGTAGGCTCAGATATTTGTGCCTTGTGGGCCAATGCTGGGTCCGGACGAAACGGTTCTACAGTTTGTTAGCGGAGGATTCGATGCGGGTGGGACGTGGCCGAAAACTGGCCATAGCGGTGGCTGCGCTGGCCTTGTTGTCGGCGTGCAGCACGGGTGGCCAGGCGGCCGACCAAACGGTGACCAGCTTTGTCACCGCCGGTCCGGCGTCATCGGCGGCCGCGGGCTCCGACCCGGCATCGGCCAGTCCTAGCCCGTCCGAGTCGCCGATCGACACCTCCCCGGCGACCAGTCCCTCGGCGCCGCCCGCTAGCAGCGCGCCCGCCAGCAGCGCGCCGGTGGACCCCAATGCCGCGCCGCAGGACGGGGTCGCGCTGGCCGACGGGTACGTGCCGAAGAAGCTGCAGCCGGGGGAGAAGCCGCCGCAGTTCATCATTGTCAGTTTCGACGGCGTCGGGTGGCACGAGAAGTGGCAGCACTGGTTCGACGTGGCCAAGCAGGTGCCGTTCCGCTTCACCGGCTTCCTCTCCGGCATCTACATGCTCTCCACCGATACCAGGGACAAGTACCAGGGACCGGGCCACGGGGTGGGGAAGTCGTCCATTACCCTCAACAGCCCGGATGAGCTGGCGACCGAGATCTCCGACCTGAACGAGGCCTACGCCGCGGGCAACGAGATCGGCACCCACTTCAACGGGCATTTCTGCGACGACAATCAGCCCGGCGGCAACGAATGGACCACCGACGACTGGAACAACGAGCTCGACCAGTTCTTCGCACTGGTGAAGGACGTCAAGGCCAACAATCCCGGAATCACCATGCCGGACCTGGCCTTCGACGGCTCGGAGGTCAAGGGTGAGCGGACGCCTTGCCTGGAGGGCCATGAGACGGACCTGTTCCCGGCGCTGATCGCGCACAACATGACCTACGACTCGTCGTTCACCAAGACCGGGATCTCCTGGCCGACGCAGTCGCCGCAGTACAAGATCTGGCAGTTCGGCATGGCCACCTTCCCGATCAACGGCACCGGCCACCAGCAGATCACCATGGACTACAACTTCTATTTCACCCAGCGCAACGCGAAGAGCGACGGCGTCACGCAGGCCGAGTCCGACGCCGATGCCGCCCAGGTGAAGGCCACCTATGACGACATGTTCAACGCGACCTTCAACGGCAACCGCGCGCCGCTGGTGCTGGGCAACCACTTCAATTCCTGGAACAACAACGCCTACGAGACGGCGCTGACCGACTTCGTCATGGAGAAGTGCGGGCAATCCGAGGTGCAGTGCGTCCCGTTCAGCGACGCGCTGGCCTGGATGGCCGTGCAGGATCCCGCGCGGCTGGCGCAGCTGCAGGCGCAGGCGCCGGAGACCGGATCGACCAGCTGAGTCCGGCCCCGGCCCTCCTCGATGTCATCGCGCGGCCTCGTCCCGCGAGCTGCCTTGCCCCGCGTCTGGCCCCGGCGCTGCCGCGGCGCACCCTGCGGCCGAATGTGTCCGCCGGTCCCCGATCGGTAGCAGGTCGGGGGACTGAGTGAGCGTGGAGTGATCCGCCGTGCGGCCAAGCGTGGGGCCTGTGACGGCCAGGTGTGAGCTGCTCACCAGCCACTGTCGGTAGCCGACCGGTCCGCCGCCCGTCGGCGTTCCGGTACGAAGGGCCGGATCCGGGTGGGTGTGCCGCCCGGGAGCTGCAACGCGGTGCCCAGGTCGGCAGGCCATCGATCGTCCGGCCCGCGACGCCACCCTGCGCCGCCTCTCACGACTGAGAGACACTGCGCGGCAACACTTCTGCTGTCTGCCACGCCGCCGCAAGGGAGCCGTGGGGTCGACCGGACAGGCCGAGCGTGGGTGGGTTGTCCCGCTCAACACCCGCGGTTCGGCTCAGCCGGAGTGAGTCAGTCGCACTACTCGTCGGTTGGGTAAACACTGCGGGTTGACGCAGACACCCCATCGTGAATCGGACCATTCGCCAGATGTCAAGAAGTAGTCGGGGAATTACTTTTAGTGACATCAGCCGGATCACAGGTTGCGATCACCAAGAGGAAGTGCGACATGACCGTTACCCGCGAAATCAGCGCCGACACCATTGCAACCGACACCCTCGCATCCGGCACCGCTCGCAGCGGCCGGGCCGGCACCGCACACCGGGGCGCGCTGAGGGCGGGCGCCGCACTGCTCGCCGTCATCGCGATCGCCGGTAGCGTCGGCTGCACGGGGGCCGCCCAGGCCGCCGTGCCCGCGCCCGTGCTCTACGTGAGTCCCACCGGCACCGATCTGAACAACGGACTGACCACCGCCCGTCCGTTCCGGACGATCCAGCACGCCCTCGACCTGGCGCAGCCCGGTACCACGATCTCATTGGGGCCGGGCATACTACCGCGAATCCGTCGACACCAAGATCGACGGAACCGCGCTGGCACCCATCACCATCAGGGGCACCGGGGCCGGCACCGGCAACAGTGCACCCGCGGTCACGGTGTACGGCACGAGTCACGTCTTCGACATCCACCACAGCTACTACAAGCTGGACGGCTTTGCCGTCAACGGCCAAGAGGCCCTGGTCGGCAAGACCTTCCCGACGTCGATGAGCCAGGCGGTGCCCTTCAAGGACGCCAACCAGTCGCTGATCGTCGACAGCCGCCCGATCTACGTCAGCTCCAACGACCCCGCTGGAGTCGTGACCAACCTGACCCTCTCGAACATGACCGTCTCCGGGTCGGGTGGCGAGTGCATCCGGCTCCGCAACACCAGCAACAGCACGATCACCAACACCGTCGTCAGCTTCTGCGGGCTGACGGCCAAGCAAACCGACGGCACCTACCTGTACCACAATGGCGAGGGGATCTACATCGGCACCAGCCCGAAGGCCGGGTCGCCGGTGGATAACAGCTCGAACAATGTGATGACCGGCAACAAGATCAATACCTTCGGCTCGGAATGCCTGGACGTGAAGGAAAACTCCCACGACAACGTCTTCGCCGGCAACGACTGCGGGTTCAACATCGAGCCGGCCGCGTACTACGGATCGAACATCGAGCTGCGCGGCTACCACAACACCATCGACAACAACCGCATCAGCCAGAGCGCGAGCATCGGCGTGAAACTGAAGTCCGACAACGCCGAACTGGGCATCGGCCAGAACTCGGTGACCCGCAACACCTTCGCCGGTCAGCTCGGCTTCACCGTCCGCAACGAGCAGACCACGCTGGGCACGTTGTGCGGCAACCAGTTCCCGGTGGCGGCGTCGTTCTACGGAACGGTGGCCGCGGCGGCGAGCGTGGGCTGCCCGCAGTAGGCCAACCGCCGTCGTCGAACCGCAGGGAGGCCAACCGAAACCACCCGCCACTGCCACCCACCGCTCGTCGGTGGGTGGCAGTGGCGTTTATGGCGTGTGGCCGAGAGTCAATTCCAGGATCTCGACCTGACCGTAATCGTCGGGGGAGTCGCCCTTCGATTCGTTCGACTGGGTGTAACAGCCGGCCTTGAAGTAGCAACCGTCCCTGATATCGGCCTGGTGGACCTTGCGTATTCCGTTGTAGAACACGTCGATGAAGCCATCACCCGCCTCGATGCGCAGGGTGAAAACCGTGTTCAGCAGGTACTGCTCGTCAAGCACGCCGATGGATTTCCCGTTGTACTCCGCCCGCAGTTCCGTGCGAGCTCAGCCGGATCAGCACCACATACTCGTTGGCATCGTGGATCTGCCCCGCCACCAGCTCCGCTTTCACCGTCGGCAGGTGGGTGACGCGCTGCACCAACTCCATCGTGTGATGGCCCTGCGTGGTCGACCAGGCGGCCGCGGTGCCATCGGAGTTCATCTCCCGCAGCTCCGACCGGGGATACTTCGCCCCGGCCTGCACGCCACCACCCACCGGCGCGGTGAACTGCACCGCGGAGACCACCCGGAACGACGAATCCGCGTAGTCCGCCAGCTCCGGCATGACGATCTGCGTCGGAGCGGGCGTCGTCGGCAGGCTGATCTTCCAGGCCGTCAGGTCGAGACCTGCCCGGGGAGTGGTGTTGCCCGCCGAAAGATGGTCGACCTCTTTTCATATGTCCGATCGGCCGCCAGCACAGCCCCGGCGATTGCTGCCACGGCGGCGAGCAGGAATGCTCGCCGAGTGAGCGTGGCTCTTCTCGAATCAGTCAATCATCGTCCCCAGGGCCGCGCCGAATTCCGGTGCCAGCCACGCTGATGTAGGTCGCGGTGGTATGGCTGTTGTCCGAATACACCACGATGTTCCCGATGATCGCGGGGCACGTGGTGGCCGTGCAGAACCATTCCGTCGGATCCCAGATCGTCGCGCCCGCGGTCTTGGCGGCGTCGGCTTCGGTGGTCCGCTGGATCATCGTGTCGAGGCGGTTCAGTGGATCGGAACGATCCAGGCTGCACTGCTGGACGTCGTCCGGATGTGCGGCCAGGCAATCGGGGATCGCACCGACGGTGGTGCCCGGGTACGGCGTGTCCTCCAGGTAGATCACCCTGGCCCCGCTGGCTTTCAGATTGTCCACGGTCGTGGCCATGCCCGCGGGCTCGACGGCCACCGTGCGAGTCTGCGAGGTGACGATGACGACGGCCGGTTTGAGCGCGTCCACCCGGTCGAACACGGAGCTGCGCCACGTATCGCACTCGGTGTAGACCCGGTTGGTCAATTCGCTGAAGTAGTTCGGATAATTTCCGGGCGGGCAGCCGGCCTTGGCGTACAACACGAACCGCCAGTGATGCTCGGTGGCGAAGGCCACCATCGCCGGGAACCAGGCGTTCGCGTGACTGTCGCCCATCACCACGAATGTTCGGTTGGCGGTGAGGTCGCCGAACGTGCATTGGGCGTCCGGTGGGGGTGCGAGGTCGGCGATCTCGACCAGGCAGCCCTGCGAGTCGGGGTGATCGGTCGCCCGCGGCGGCCAGTGCCGGCGTCACGTTGCTGGGCAGCGCCTTGAGTTCCGTGCCGGCCGTGATGGCCGATTGCAGGGAGGTCAACGTTGCGGCCGGCGCGGCGACTGCCTCGCCCGAACCGCCGGGCACCACGAAGGACACCGAGATGGCGATGGCCGCACACACCGAGACGGACACCAGGCCGGCGCCGAGCAGCAGCCCGCGCGAGGGCTTGCGGACCAGCGACTGCTGGGTCCGGATCGGACGCTCGACGAGGTAATAGGTCGCGGTTGCCAGGCGCCAACGACCCGAGGACCACCCCCCAGATTTCGAGGGTGGACAGCGCGTGGCCGAGGACGAACGGCAGCATGATCAGAATCGGCCAGTGCCACAGATACCACGAGTACGACGTCATGCCCAGGAACTGCATGGGGCGTCGCTTCAGCACGAACTCGGCACTGCGCGGCCAACCTGGGCAGCCGCCGGCGATGACGAACGCCGAACCGACCACCGGCAGCATCACCGCGGCGCCGGGATACACCGTCGAGTCGCTGTAGGTGATCGCGGCAAGGACGATCATGCCGAGGCCCAGCCAGGACATCTGTGACGCCAGCGCCGGCGGCATCCGCGTCCACACCGTGACGGTGATGGCCAGCAGGGCGCCGAAGGCGAGCTCCCAGGCGCGGGTCTGAGATCCGAAGTACGCCCAGGACGGCGAGCTCTCGGTGGTGGTCAGCGAGAAGAACAGGGACACCGCGATGATGGCCAGGGCCGACCACACCAGCGTCGACCGACGGCCGAATCGCTTGCCCAGGAACACCGCCAGCCCCAGCAGCAGCGCCGGCCAGAGCATGTAGAACTGCTCCTCGACCGACAGCGACCAGTAGTGCTGGAACGGGCTGACCGGCGTTGTCGCCTGGAAATAGTCCGTGCCCTGGATGGCGAATCGCCAGTTGACCACCGAGAGGGCGGAGTCCAAGCCGTCCACCGTCGCCGATTTCACCTGTAGCGGCGGGTACCACTTCCACGTCGCCAACAGGGTCACCACGATGACCAGCGTGGCCGCCGGCAGGATTCGTCGTGCTCGTCGGGCGTAGAACCTGCGAAACGAGATCTTGTTGGTGGAGTCGAGTTCGGTCATGAGCTGCCGGGTGATGAGGAATCCGGAGATCACGAAGAAGACGTCGACGCCGACGTACCCGCCGGGCAAGGCGAGTCCGGCGTGGGCGAGAACCACGATGGTGACCGCGACGGCCCGCAGACCCTCGATGTCGGGCCGGAACTTGCGGACCCCGGCGGCCTTGTGCGGGGCGGTGCTCGCTCCCGGCGTCAGCAGTGTGGTCATGCCAGACCGA
Source organism: uncultured Actinomycetota bacterium (assembly GCA_963695045.1). Taxonomy (GTDB): domain Bacteria; phylum Actinomycetota; class Actinomycetes; order Mycobacteriales; family Nakamurellaceae; genus Nakamurella. The sequence goes on along the minus strand of CAVOFW010000001.1, from coordinate 345,807 downwards.
CCCTTCCGCGCAGCTGTCGCCGCTGTCGAATGTGCAGATTGGTCCAGGTCAGCAGCGACAGCACGGCCAGCAGGCCGAGGGCCGCTGCCCAGACGGTGGCGATGCGGCTGACCTGCCACTCGCCGCCGTTGTTCGTCGACCGAGTTGCCGGGCAATTCGATGCCCTGCGCTGCCATCTTGTTCCCGGACACGATGTTGCCGATGACATTCGTGTCGGTGGAGGTCGCCCCCCGGACGTGGATGCCCACTCGATTCCCGGTCACCGTATTGCCGCTGATGTCGTTGTTTCCGGAGTCGGCCATCACGATGCCGTCGGAGAGGTTGCCCGCGACGGAGTTGTTCTCGATCTTGTTGCCGGTTGATTCTTCGTCCATCATGATGCCGTTCAATCCATTGCCGTTCGTTGTGTTGTCGCGGACGATCCCGCCGGTCACGTGATCGGAGAAAATGATGCCGTGCCGCCCGTTGAAGTTCGCGGTGTTGCCGGCGACGAGCAGATTCGAGGAATGGCTGTGCGGATCGATGCCATAGAGCGAGTTGTGATAGAACTGGCTGTTCAGGATCTGCAGGCCATCGGAATGGTCGGTATAGATCCCGATGAAGTTGTTCTCGAAGATCGAATTGTTCACCGAACCGGTCGAGCCCTTGGACCAGGCCACCCCGTACGACGAGTTCCAGTCGCGGCCCAGGTAGCGGAACGTGCTGTCGGTGATCACCATCGTCGAGTTGTCCACGGCCAGGACGAACGGCCGGCCCAGGTCGGCTCGCACGGCGGTGGCCGATCCCGCGGTGGGCGTGTCCTCGTTGTTGGCGTGGAAATAGACGCCGGTCAGCGTGAGTTGCGCCTTGCTGGCGGCCAGGAACACCCCCTGCCGCACGGTCATCACCACTTCGGTGGTCAGTGGTGGTGAGATGGTCATCTGGCCATCGGTTCCGAGGATGACCGCCGCGTTCAGGGTGATGACGGAGCCGGCTTCGCTGATCCAGTCGGGATCGGCGATGATGCCGACCAGATCATGCAGCGTGCTGACCGGGGTTGCCTGCTCGATGACCCGGTTCAGTTGCCCGCCGGCCCGCAGGATGATCTGCGTCGGCAGGATCAGGATCGCGCGGATCGACGGATCCGGCACCGAGGCCTTGTCGTTGCCGGAGTCCATGGGGATGCCCAGCGAGACGTCCTGGATGGGGTCGAACGACGGGACGTAGGACAACCGGCCGAAGGGTGCCTTCTCCAGCGCGAGTTCGGGGTGGGTGCGGCCGAACACGAACGATCGCGATCGCCGCGGTCAATAGCGTCGCGACCGCCGCCATCTTGTAGGCGCCCTTCGCCCTTCTGTTCATGCCGGTGCCGGTCATGCCACCGCCTGCGCGGCGGTATCAGCAGTGTCGTCCGCCGTGTAGACCTCGGTATCGGAGGTCTTTGCGGTCTTGCCGATGACCTCGAACGCCTTCGGGTTGCCCATGTAGAGCGTGGTGATCAGCGCGATCACCGTGAAGGCGGCCGAGAACGGCGCCAGGATGACCGCGGAGAAGGTCTGGAAGACCCGGTTGGCCCAGAAGTCCAGGCTGGACTGGCCATCGACGCGCCGGCCGGCGTTGACCCAGCCGCTCATCGCGAAGTTGAGCACCCAGATGGCCAGCGAGCACCAGAAGACCTGGAACCAGATCTCCGAGATATGGATCTTGTCCGTAGTGGATGAGGATGATCGCCACGGCAGAGCCGATGAAGGTGAACAGGCTCAGCACGTACCGGGTCGCGACCCGGACCGCCGGCCAGAAGGGCAGCACGTCGCGGTTGACGATCGCGTGGATATTGCCCCACATCCAGCGGCGGCGCTGCTTGAAGTAGGCACCCCAGGTCCAGGGCGAGGTCAGCTCGATGTACTCGTGGAACCAGCCCCAGCGAAGCCCCTGGTTGGCCGCGTTGCAGCCGAACGTCAGGTCCTCGGAGGCGAAGATCCGGAAGTTCCAGCCGACCTGCTGCTCGGTGGAGCCGGTGATGGTCAGGCCCTCACCGTGCACGAACAGCGGCGAGTTGAAGATTCCCTGGAACGACGAGCAATACGTCATGCAATTGTGGAAACGCAGATCGTCGATGTGGCTCAGCAGGTAATGGGTGAACGGCCCGGAGCCGTATTCCACCCGCGGCGCGGTCAGGCCCTGGCAGATGTCGTAGTCGCCGGCGTAGGCCGTCTCGAGGTATTCCCAGGTGGGCGACGTGTCGTCGTCCAGGAAGGTGATCTTGGTGTCGTAGCCGCCGTAGCCGAGCTTCGCGCGCACGGTGCGGGTGTACTCCAGGGCGCGGCACTTGTACTGCGATACGGCCACGAACTCCTTGGGCACCACGATGACCCGGTCGGCGTGCGGGTAGTCCACCGGGTTACCCGGCTCGAGGACCACCCAGATCTGATAGTCCATCGACATCGGATAGGACTTGATCTCGTCGATGATTTCCTTGACCCGCTCGACCTCCCGGCCGACCGTGGTGATCTGAATGATGTAGCGGTTGAACTTGGTCCGATCCTCTTCGAAGCGGGTATGGAACCACCATTCGCCGAGTATCAGCAGGACGATCTCGACCAGCGGTCGGAAGTAGGCGGTCAACAGCAGCCAGGGGAGGATGTGTCCCAGGGTGTCCAGTACTTCGTTCAGCAAGGTGAGCCACCGAGCGCGATGTTGACCTGCCGGGTGGTGTCGACGAGCGCGGCGTCGATGCGGTTGAGCCTCGCGAACGCTGCCCAGGCTGCGGTGTCCTTCGGCAGGCAGGCTCCGCCGTAGGGGCCGGCGTCGCGGGTGCCGTACAGCGGGTTCCAGGCTGCCTCGGCGGTGCGGGCGGTCAGCGCGAAAATCGGCTCGATGTTGCCGAGTCCGAGCTTCGTTGCCGCCGCACGCATCTCGTTGAAGTAGCTGATCTTGACGGCGTTGAAGACGTTGTGCAGGTACTTCTGGTACTCCGCCTCTTCGTAGGAGAGTTCGGTGATGGTGGCGTCCTCGAAGGCGGCGAAGAGCTCTCGCATCCGCAGGCTCGCGCGATCACCGGGTTCGGCGGTGCCCAAGGTCAGAAAACGGAAATCCAGGAAGTCCTCGACCGCGTTGTACGCCCGTAGGTATTCCGGGTTGAAACAGACCAGAAAGTCCACCCCGGCACGGAGCCCCGATCCCTCCTCGACCGCGGGGATGAGCGTCTTTCGGGTCGTGCCGGGCGGCATCGTGGACCGGAAAACGATGAGCTTTGGTTCGGAGCCGCGCTCCGTGGTCTGCAGCAGCCTGCCGAGAGTCTTGCAGGCCGACTCCAGATACGACGTGTCGACGCCGTCGTCGGCCGCGGGCGTGGGGACCGCCACGAACACCGCATCCGTCTGGTCCAGGGTCATCCCGTTGACGTGTTGAGTGGCGTGTCCCTCGTTCCGCAGGATGGTCAGCCGGTCCTCGTCGATGTCGACGAACGTGACGTCATGACCGATGGTTGACAGGCCGATGCCGGTTGCCCGTCCGACAACGCCGGAACCCAGAATCGAAATGCGCGACATAGCTCTCCTCGGTCGATTCACCTTGAGTGATGGTGGGGTTGTCATTAGTGCCCCAAATGAGTGCAGGCGTGGGCGCGCGCTCCACCGTTGGGGCAGCGATTGGTCTTCGCTCCGATAAGTTACTAGCGGATTAAAACTGGGTGCCTTTATCAACAACTCACGATGCGGGCGTCAGCGGAGGTGCCGCAACGATGCGCTTTCCGCCGGTACATCAGCCGCCATCACCTGATCGCTCGCTGAGCCGACAAGTGTTGTCTCGTAGAAACATTGGGCTGCCGCCCAACATCTCACGGGACTGTCCAGGATGGCGACCTCGGTCGCCGGGCTTGGTGGACGTTTGTGGCATTTTCGATCGCGATGACGTTGACAACCTGGTCGTGTACTTCGTTCAGGTAGCGGACTTTGTGGCCCGGTGCCTTGATTTCAAAGGATATGTCACTGCGAATCTCCGGGAGAATTGACAACCGGGTCAGGGTGACAGGCCGTTCGCATGCGAGTGAATCGATCCACGGCCGTGTCACCTTATGTGGTGAGGAAGTATCGTGGGGTCGCCGTCATGCTTGGCATACGGGTATCGACTGCTGAGATGGAGCAAACAAGAAAGTGACGGGGGTCACAGTTGACCCGAATGCCGAGCCCTGTCGACGCTTGAGCACGGTTACGTTACGCCGACCGGTCTTCTTTGGCCGGTCGAGACGAACGCGGCCACCGCCGGTAGGCGAGGCCCTCGGCGGAGCGCGGCTCGCCCCTGGGTCGGCACTCGGGAGCGGCTCGGCGGCTGGCGGAGTCGTGGCCGGCGACGCTGGGTAGGGTGGCCGCTGTGATCGGTGTCGGCGTCGGGCCAGAGCGCTGGGCCTATCTCGGTCCGGAGGGCACCTTCACCGAGCAGGCCGCCCAGTCGTTGGTGCGCCGCTTCCAGGGCTCTGCAGAGCTGGCCGAGGTCGCGCTTGACCCGGTGGTGTCGGTCTCCGTTGCACTGGCCGCCGTTCGGTCCGGTGTGGCCGACGCGGCGTGTGTGCCGCTGGAAAGTTCGGTGGAGGGCGCGGTCCCGCTCACCCAGGACGAGTTGACCCACGGCGAGCCGTTGATGATCAGCGCGGAAGCGTACGTGCCGATCACCTTCGACCTACTGGTGCGACCCGGCACCGAGCTGTCCGCGATCCGCACCGTCGGGGCGCACCCGCACGGGCATGCCCAGATTCGACCCTGGTTGGCCAGGACGCTGCCGACCGCCGAGGCCGTGATGTCCGCGTCCAACGCCGCCGGAGCGGCCGGGGTCGCGGCAGGGGAGCTCGACGCGGCGGCCGCGGCGCCGGTGGCCGGTCCGCGCTATGGATTGATCAGCCTGGTCGCCGACATCGGCGAGGTGCGGGACGCGGTCACCCGGTTTGTGCTGCTCCGTCCGCCGGGACGGCCACCGGCGCCGACCGGGAACGACCGGACGTCATTGGTGCTGTCGGTGGGGAATCATCCCGGGTCACTGCTGGCCGTGTTGACCGAGTTCGCGGCCCGGGGGATCAATCTGACCAGGCTGGAGTCCAGGCCGACCAGGTCCAAGCTCGGTGAGTACGTCTTCCTGGTGGATGCCGATGGCCACCTGACCGAACCGGCAATGGCGGACGTGCTGGCCGCCCTGATCCGTCGGTCGGCGTTGCTCCGCTGGCTGGGGTCTTACCCTCGGATCGAGGGGACGAACGTTCCTTCGGCGGACTTCGCGACCGGGGAGGCCTACACGATGGCAGCCGATCGGGTGCGCCGGTGGGTCCGGGGCGAGTGGTCCTGATGCGGTTGATGCTGATCCGCCACGGGCAGACCCCGTCGAACGTGCTGGGCCTGTTGGACACCAACCCTCCCGGGCCCGGCCTGACCGACCTCGGGATCCAACAGGCGGCCGCGCTGCCGGCCACCCTTGCCGGTTACCGGATCGACGCGATCTACGCCTCCAACCAGCCGCGTGCGCAGCTCACCGCGGAGCCGCTGGCCGCCGCCCGCGGTTTGCCGGTCCAGGTGCGGGACGGTCTTCGCGAGGTCGCCGCCGGCGACCTCGAGATGCTCGGCGACGACGAATCGACGCGCAAGTATCAGCTGACCATCCGGCAGTGGATCTCCGGGTCGCTGCACACTCCAATGCCGGGCGGGCAGAGCGGGGCAGAGGTGCTTGACCGGTTCGACGCCGTGGTCGCTGAGGTGGTCGACGCCCTGCGGCGGGACTCCGGCGACGACGGCTGCGCCGTGCTGTTCGCGCACGGGGCCATGCTCCGGCTGTGGGCGAGCATCCGGGCGTCGGATCCGCCGGCCGCCCACGACGAACAGGGACGCCCGCGCACCCTGCACAACACCGGAATGATCGTGCTGGACAGCACGGATGATGGCTGGCGGGTGGTCAGCTGGGCCGGCGCGGCGATCGGCGGTCCGCGGCTGGACGACGGCGCCGCAGACGATCCGACCGGCGAGGACTTTGCCGGTCCCGAATTGGCCGGCCGTTCGGTCGACCGCTAGCGCTAGCCGCCAGTCGCCTGCGACGAAGTCGTCAGGCGCAATTGCGCACAGTGAGTGGGTCAGACGGCATTTTGTCTGACACCCTCAGCCCCGACCGGCAACTATCCTGGACGCCATGCCCGGCTCCCCGATCGACCCGCGGGATATCCGGGTGTCCGATGACGAGCGCTCGCACGTGCTGGGGCTGCTGGAGAAGGCCACCGGGCGGGGGCTGATCGATCTCGGCGAGTACACCGAGCGCAGCGCGAAGGTGATCTCCGCGCGGACCCGGGGCGACCTGAACGCGGTCCTGATGGACCTGCCCGGGCTGGAGATCGCCGGCCGGTCGATCGACGCGGCCCAGGGGGACATCCGGCGGCCGAACCTGCCGACGCCGGGATTTTCCGGCGCCGTGCCGCCGTCCCGCGGTGATGCGGTGCTGGAGCTGATGGGGTGGGGATCACGGACGTTCAAGGGTTACTGGACAGTGCCGCCGCTGATCGTGATCGGCGGCACCGGCGCCAGCACCCGGCTTGATTTCACCGCGGCGCAATTGGTCTCGCCCACGGTGACGGTCGAGTTCCGATCCAACTACGGTGGCTCCGCCGAGTTCGTCGTGCCCAGATCGAGTTCCGTCCGGGTCGACGGTCTTCAACTGCGCGGTGGCCACCTGAATAACAAGGTGGCCCCGTCCGCGGTGACCAACGGGATGACCCTGGTGCTGACCGGGCTGAAGAAGGGCGGCTCGGTGACCGTCCGGCATCCCCGGCAGGGTGTGTTCTCGCAATGGTTTTGAGCTGAGCTTCGAGGGCTCCAGGTAGGCGCAGCATCCCGTCGAGCCGCCTACGGCACCAGGGACCGTCGTCGGCTCCGGGCACCTTTCACCTGGTACATCGCGATATCCGCCGCGTGCAGCGCGTCGGCCGCGGATTCACCGGGCGCGGCGAGGTGGACGCCAACGCTGGCAGTGACATGCAGCTGTTGACCGTGGATCTTGACCGGCTCGCCGAGCGCCGCACCGATCCTGGCCGCCAATGCGGCCAGGCCGTCGGCGGTGATCCCGGGTGCGCAGACGGCGAACTCGTCACCGCCGATGCGGGCGACGGTGTCCACCGGCCGGACGTTCGAGCGCAGGCGGTGCGTCGTCATCAGCAGCAGTTCGTCGCCGGCCGCGTGCCCGAAGGCGTCGTTCACCGGTTTGAATTCGTCGAGGTCGACATACAGCAGACCGACGTCGGCGTACTGCCCCAGGTCCGACCGGCGCTGCAGGGTCTCGGTCAGGATCTTGGTGAACAACAAGCGGTTGGCCAGCCCGGTCAGTGAATCGTGTGAGGCCTCGTGCGCCAGTTCCTGCTCGGCCCTCTTGCGGCGGCTGATGTTCACATGCGAGACGACCGCGCCGCCGTGTACGTCGTCGATGCCGGTGATCCGGCAAATGAACCACCGCTTGACCGACGGCGAACTGCAGGCGTAGTCCCATTCTCGCTCCACCGCCTCGCGCGCCAGCACCGCTCGCAGACCCGACAGCACCTCGACCGCGTCGCGGAGACCGGAGGACGCTGCGCGCTCGCAGACCTCGAGGTAGCTCACACCCACCCCGGTCAGCAACGGGTGTCCACCGTTGTCCTCGGTGAACATCCGCCATGCCTTGTTGACCGCGATGATCCGGCCCGTCGCGTCCAGAATCGCGGTCGCATCCGGCAGCGCATCGAGCACCGCTGCCGAGAAGACGAAGCTCGGCACCAGCTCCGCGGAGTGGCTGGCCGGTGGGTCGGGCCGCTCGATCACTGGTTCGGGTGCTGGACGGATCAGCGCGTCAACGTTCCAGGCCGCCCATTCGGTGGGCGTGACGGACGGGCGCCCGAGCAGATAGCCCTGCCCCGCGAGGATGCCCAGCTTGGTCACGCACTTGAGCTCCGCGCGTGTTTCGATCCCCTCCGCGGTCACCGTTGCACCGATCTGTTCGGCCATTGCCACCATCCCGGCGGCGAGAGTGCGGACTCCGAGATCGGTGTCGATACCGGTGATCAGGCCGCGATCGATCTTGATGATGTCAGGTCGGATCTTCAGAATGTGCTGCCCCGATGCGAAGCCGGCCCCTGCATCGTCGACGGCGATCTTCACGCCGCTCCGGCGCAGACCACTCAGCGTCTCGTTGAGCACCTTGTAGTCGGTCACCTCCGTGTGCTCGGTGAGTTCGAGCACGATCCGGCCCAGGTCGATACCGGACTGCCGGATCAGGTCCTCCACCCGGTGGTCCAGACACGTCAGGGGGGAGACGTTGATCGAGACGTACAGGTACTCGGGGAGGTCGGCGGCGGCGGTCAGCGCGATGCTGATCGCCAGCAATTCCAGCTCCGGCCCCATGCCGACCCTGGTGGCATCGGTGAACCACGTCTCGGGCAGGTCGCCGGGCTCGGCGACGAATCGGCTGAGTGCCTCGACGCCCATCACCCGACTGGTCGCCAGCTCGACGATCGGCTGGAATGAGGTCATCAGCAATCGGTCGGCGAGCATTGCCTGCACCCGGGTCCTGGTGTGCTCGGTGGTGACCACCAACGCGGCTTCCGATCCGATCAGGCGACTTGTGCCGTGGTAACCGATCACGGCACCGTCGGCATCCGTCAGCGTCTGGACCGTGGTCTCGCCCCAACGAGTCGTGCCGTCTCGATGACGGGCGGGCGCGACCAGTTGCGAGAGTCCGGAGTCGGGGATTCCGGTGGCCTGCACCATCGCCGACGCGCGGATCAACTCCTGTGGGTCCATGATCGAGCTGATATTGCGGCCGACCAATTCGGCAGGGTCGTATCCCAAAATGTCGCCGGACGAACTGCAGTGCGGTGAAGTCGCCCAGCAGGTTGACCGTCCAATCCCATTCCTGCACGCCGTCGATCTCGTCGTGGGACGAAACAACTCGAGCAGGCGCAGCCGTCATGCGCTGAGCAGGTCGCCTATTCCGCTGCGTGCCGTGCAGGACAGCGGCCATCGCACCGGCGCCGACGAGCCCGCCGAGCAGAAACATCCCATCGGGTATCACCCCGTGGACCGGAGCGCGCGTTCAGCGGTGACCTGGCGAAAAGCGTTTCGAGCCTTCATCTGTCCTGCTGCCTCCATCGAGCGAGCCGACCCCGAACGGGTGGGCGTTCTGCTGCTGTGCGTTAATGCACCACGCTATTCAATACCCATTCGGTGCTTTATCGAGCGCTGCGAAACCAGCGCAATCACGGCCCGTTGACGGACACCAAGAATCGTGCAGCATTGTGTCGCCCCCCGGTCGTTTCCAAATGACTTTACCGCATTGTCTGCAGTGGTGACCGGGGTGTAACTGCTCAGTCGGGCTGGAGGTCTGCCTGCCTCGCCAATGGGAAATATCAGTCCGGGTCGCGGAACGGCGGCAGGTCACCCTCCGGGCTGACCACCGTCCCGGTGGCGATGGCGGCTCCGCCGACGTACGAGCGGTCGTCGATCAGCGGCTCGCGGAGCTCGCGCGGGGCCAGCAGTCGGGCCACGTGGTACGCGACGATTGCAACGATGGATCCCAACGCAATTCCGGACAGCACGAAGTCGTCCCCGAAGGACATCGCCACCCCGCCGACGCCGATGATGATGCCCGCCGCGATCGGCACGAGATTGACCGGATTGGCGAAGTTGACCTTGTTCTCGATCCAGATCTTCGCGCCGAGCAGGCCGATCATGCCGTACAGCACGACGGTGATCCCGCCCAGCACTCCGCCGGGCGTCGCGCTCACGATGGCGCCGAATTTCGGCACCAGACCCAACAGGATCGCGACCAGCGCAGCGACGTAGTAGGCCGCCGTCGAGTACACCCGGGTGGCCGCCATCACCCCGATGTTCTCGGCGTAGGTGGTGGTCGGTGAGCCGCCGATCGAGGACGAGAGCGCGGTGCCCAGTCCGTCGGCCAGCAACGCGCGTCCCATGTAGGGATCGAGATCGGCGCCGGTCATCTCGGCGACGGCCCTGACGTGGCCGGTGTTCTCGGCGATCAGGGCGATGACGCCGGGCAGCGCCAGCAGGATGAAGTTGAGCTGGAACTCCGGCGCGTGCAGCGTCGGGAAGCCGAACCATGCGGCGTCCGACACGCCGCTGAGATCGACCCGGAAATGCGTGGTGACATCACCGGCGCCGGTCGGCGCGGTGATCTCCCCGACGATCTTGTCCAGCGCGTAGGACAGCACGAACCCGAAGATCAGTGCCAGGAAGATCGCGATCCGCGACCAGAAACCGCGGAACGCCACCGTGGCGACGATGGTGAACACCATCACCGTGAAGGCAACCCCGGGATCCTGCGGCCAGTACACCCCGGCGACCACCGGCGCGAGATTGAACCCGATCAGCATCACCACGGCGCCGCTGACCACCGGCGGCAGCACCTTGCGCAGCGCCCGGCCGCCGACGAAATGGATCAGGACACCGACCAGCGCCAGGGTCAGGCCGGCCACCATGATGGCGCCGGTGACGTCCGCCGAGCTGCCGCCGGTGGCACGGATCGCGACCACGGCGCCGACGAACGACGCCGACGTGCCCAGGTACGACGGGATCTTGTTGGCCACCACCAGCAGGAACAGGATCGTGCAGACCCCGGACATCATGATCGCCAGATTCGGGTCGAGGCCCATGATCAGCGGGAAGACGAACGTGGCGCCGAACATCGCGACCACGTGCTGCGCGCCGACCCCGATCGTCTTGGGCCAGGACAGCCGTTCGTCCGGCCGGACCACTTCGCCGAGCGCCAGTGGCTTGCCGTCACCGACGAGTTTCCAACCGATCGCCATGTTTCGTCCTCTCCGCGCCGAGCCTCCGGCGCCGCCGTCAGCTGAGAGCGGCCTGTGCGCCGCCACTCATCGCCGGACGTTATGCCCGCGAAGGTTCCCGGTGGGTCACCACACGGGTACGTCGAGTTAACAATTCGGGCGCCGGGTGGGTGTTGACGCCCGTGGATGACGACGACTGGGGTGGGCCGACGGTGCGGCTTCGGGGTTGTTGCGACGGTTCCGGGGGTCGCCACCACCGCCGCCTGGGGCGCCACACCATTTGCCGGTGCAGCTGAGCACCTCCCGAGCCTGGACGAACACCTGCACTACGCACCACCCACCGGATGAACTAGTGGGTCCAGCTCTGGACCGCCGCAGGTTGCCAAGTCCACATCGGGTCCGGATCGAAGCCGTCGATCGTTCGGTGGACCCCACCGCCCGGCAGATACTGCAGGGTTGTGAAGTGGGGCGGAGACAGTTGACGCGGCCCGCCGGGTGGTGGATTGAACAGACCGGGACGTGCTGGCATGCCGAGAGCGTCAGCCAGCAGCATCTCCGCCTCGGTCGACCGGCGTTCCGCGCGTCGGACCTCGAGGTCCTGGGCGTTGCGCTTGAGGCAATCAGTACCGATATCGCAGAAATCGGCGTGGCTGAAGTCGAAGCCTGTCAACAGCCACGGGCCTGCGCAGGTCGGGCATCGGCGAGCGGAGTTGTTTCTCTGCACTCGGTGGGTGTTGATCCATTCCTGGACGTGCTGGGCGAGGTAGAAGCCGTCGGGCCCCGGGAGGGCGTCCTGCCAGTGGCTACCGACCACGAACTGACCCACTCGAATCACCTCGCCAACGACAACGGGAGGTATACAACCCCAGGGGTTCTCGGAGAGCTCCGTGCGGGCCGCCCTGGAGAGCCGTCTCCACCAGAGGACCAGGTTCACAGCGTCGTGGGTGGCGTGCCAGGTTGAGACCAACTGTGCACCCACAACGGTGGTCTCACTGGTACAGGTGAGGTTGTAGTCGACACCGTCGACAGCGATCACCTGGTGCTGGCCCGGTCTATCTTCGGGTCCTTGCGTATGAAGACGCCGTCCCTGGAGCGGGCCATCAATAAGGACAATTAGGAAAGTCACACCGCTATCCTTACATATCGTCATAAATCACCCAAAAGCCACGGCGGAGGCCAGCGATGGGAGTAGCACGCCGCAACGCCGCGGCTTCAGCTCGTGTGGAGCGGGCACTCGGTGCCACCCGGGCCAGCAACCATGGCGGCAGTCCTGCGTACCGGGAGTCAGAGTTGAAGCGATACCCCGATCAGCCGCTGGCCATCACCGTCTGGAACCGAGTGGGCGCGTTGGCGCCCGCGGGCGCGCTTGATTCGGCGCGCAGTTTCGTACCGCGCGAAACGGGGTCTGATCCGATCCAGGAGCGCGCCGAATCCGTTTCCGGATCGACGCCATGCCGCTGAGCCCGAGCCCGTATCCGTCACGCCAGCGATCAGGATCCACTGGATTCCTAGGGTGCCTGAATGTTCTCCCGCAATGCGATGCACACCGCCTCCAGTCTGTTGTGTGCACCCAGCTTCCGCATGATCGATTGGATGTGATTGCGCGCGGTTGTCGGTGCAATTGTCAACGCGCTGGCCATCTCGCAGGTGTTTCTGCCCGCGACCAGGAACACGAGGACCTCGTGTTCCCGCGCTGTCAAACCGTTGTCGGAGCAGGTGGTGGTTCGTTTCAAGAGATGCATCAAGCGCCGCAATGTGTCCGGAGTGATGATGGCCTCGTCGTGGGCAACCGCCAGGACCGCGACGACCAACGCGGCTCCTCGATCAGTCTTCTTGATCACTCCCGCGGCGCCCGCCCGCAGGGCCCGCACCAGCACCTCGTCCCGGTCGTCGGCACTGAGAATGAGAGCCTTCATCGTCGGGCAGGCAATGAACATCGCGTCGAGGCTGTCGGTTCCCAACCCGTCGGGCAGCTGTTGATGAAGGACAATCACTTCCGGCTGATGCCGGGTGACCGCGTCGACCCCGTCTGCGCACGTACCCGCTATCGCCACGACGGTCAGATCCTGGTTTGCATCCAACAGTACTGAGAGGCCCTGCGCAACCAGGAGATTGGCGTCCACAATGACGACAGTGATTGGCCTCGGGATGGCGCAAAACGACAGGTTTGGCAGATGCGGCGCGTCGGCCACGAAAACCAGTGGCCCGCCGCCTTGACTGATTCTGTCATCAACAATCATTTCACGCCGGTCGAACATGATCACGGATCTGGACCGAATGCGGCCGGCCGCTGCACGCCGACTTCCTCTGGCGATTCCTGTGGAGATGTGATGAGCCGTTGTCGATCTTTTCGTCGGTAGGGCACGGCCGTGTGATCTCGTAGTAGCGCTGTCCATCTCCCCATGACCCGAGTCGGACGTCTCAGCCGGCCTATCCGATGCGTCAGCATCGTGACTGGGCAAGCCGATCCCGACCACGGCGACTCCTCATCGAGGTCTGTGCTGGCGTAGCCCGACGTCGAGACCTCCTCCTGTGTATTGCTACAGCGACCCGACAAGAAATCTCGGCGGTCCTGGCGCAGGGATGCTGGGCACGAGGATGCGTCGTTCCAGTATTGCCGCGTTTCGAGGCTTGGCCAGCCGAAAACCCTCGATGTGGGGCTCGCGTCAGCCGAGTGTATGTCTCCTGCTGGACCCGAGCGTACGCCGTGACAGGGCCCGACCCATCCTTACTGGAATTCGTCGCAATTCCAGCGGCATTACTTGTCTCGAGTGGCTACACCGAGTAGTCGAATATACCACGGACCCATGTTTGACGGCGTCGGTATCCCCAGGCGGGGCGTTGACGTCGTTGCCAGAATTTCGAAGCGAAGGTTCTTGCCCGGGAATTGGAGCCTACTGTCAGTGCTGACCAGTGGCCGATTCAAGCACAATCGGCGAGGGGGTGCCGGGCATGTTGATCAATGCCCATGATCCACATTGACTGCCGCCGGAGTTCTAGCAATTGTGTCAATACTTGATGATTAATTGTGGCGTAGGGTGACGACCACATCGCGCAGGGTGTATCAGTGAGCGCTGAGTTGGGGGACGTTTTGACGAGAACTGCTCGAGAACTCTCCGAGGACACCAGGGGGTTGCTCGAAGAATTGGCAAGTATGGAAACCAGGGAGAGATCGCTACTGGCGGAAATCATCCACGATGAACCCATGCAGCTGATCGTCGCTGCCGCCATGCGCATCGAACGGCTCGGCTCGAGATCGACCGATGCCGACGAACTGGGACAGATATTCGTGCTGCTGGAGACATCCATCGAGCGACTCCGTCGGCTGATCGTCGCGCTCGCACCGCCGGACCTGGCCGAGGGCCTGGGCAGCGCGCTGCAGATCCTGGCCGCCGGCATATTCGTCGGGACAAATACGAAATTTCATATCACGGGGCCGATGCATATCCACATCAGAGTGCCGGCCAAGGAAACCGTGTATCGGATTTTCCGGGAGGCACTGGTGAACGCGCGCAAGCACGCCCACGCGGCCAACGTGACGCTCAACCTCGACGAACACGACGCGGTTTTCGTGCTCACCCTCACCGATGATGGCGTCGGTGCTGAGTCGCTGGATGCCGGGGCCGGTCATCTCGGCATGGCCACGATGCGGGTGCGTGCCACCTCCGAGGGCGGTCAGCTCCACGTCTTCAGTTCGCCGGGTCGGGGAACGACAGTACAGCTGACCATGCCCGTACAGCCGGGCGCGATGAATCCATCGGGCGGACGTGCGATCCAATCGGATGCGGCTCTTCCGGCATCGCTGATCGTGGGGTCTTGATGAAAGCCAACGCGCTCCTGTCCAACACTGTGCGCACCGTGCTGGTCTGCGACGATCGGCGGGAACTGCGGGAAGCCATCGCCCTCGTGCTGTCGGATGTGCCGCGGTTCGTGGTGGTCGGTGAGGCGATCGACGGCGTCAGTTGCCTGCAACGGGTGCGTGAGACTCAGCCTGATGTACTGATACTGGACGTCAGCATGCCCGGCGGGGGTCCGTCCGTCGCCAGCGCCGCCAAGGAGATCAATCCTTGCCTGCACATCGTGGTGTTCTCCGGTCGACAGGACCACCGGGTGCAACGCGAGATGCTCGGCGCTGGCGCGGATCAGTTTGTCGTCAAGACCGGCAGGTTGCGACCCTTGCTGGAAGCTCTGGACCAGGCGTTCGCCGACGGGATGATGGTGGGCAGCAGCGGATCCGCTTCCACGGCCGATGTCACAAAGGACGAACCGATCGGTTCCGCTTGATCGTCTTCATGGTCGTCATCGACGTGAGGGTCTGCACGTGTGGCAGGGCGGCGAGGGTGTCGATGTAGAACGCCTCGAACGCGGCGGAATCGGCGACGGCGATCCGCACCAGGTAGTCGGGCTGACCCATCATCCGGAACGCCTCGGTGACCTCTTCGAGCGATTCGAAGCGCTCCTCGATGTCGGCCATCGTCGATCGCGTCACCTTGGTCAGGGTCACCCAGACGAGCACCTCGTAACCGCGTCCGATCGCGATCGGATCGACGATCGGCGGTGTAGCGCTGGATCGTCCCGGTGGCTTCCAGGTTGCGCACCCGGCGGTGGCACGGCGACGGGCTCAGGCCGATCCGGTCGGCCAGTTCGTTGTTCGGCAGCCGCCCGTCCTGCTGCAGCTGGAACAGAATGTCACGATCTATCCGATCCATGGCAGCAGATTCTAACTGGCGCCTCCTGGGTGGAATCTTCGCAATCGCTTGCCCGCGAAGCCCTGAGAGCATGCCAGGCATGACGCACATTCCCCACGATCGTCGGGAAGAGCGGCGAGCCGCGGTCGGCTCCGCCGCCGTGCTGTTCGGTACCTCGGGCGTCGCGACCCGCCTGCTCGCCCCCGATCTGCCGGCGGCGACGGCGGCCGGCTGGCGGATCGTGATCGGCGGGGGATTGCTCGTCCTGATCAGCGTCGTGGCCGGTCAGCCGCCCTGGCGGTTCTCGTTGCGGCGTTGGTCGATCGTGGTCGGCGCGCTGGCGTTCCTCGGGTTCCAGCTCGGGTTCTTCCTGGCCATCGGCCGGCTCGGCGTGGCGACGGCGACCGTCGTGAGCATCGGCACCGGGCCGATCGTGGCCGGGTTGCTGGACCGGGTGCGGCGCGGCACCCGGCTGCGCGGTCGATGGTGGGTCGGTGTCGCCACCGCGATCGCGGGCATCGCCGTCATGACCGGCACGAACGGCGTCACGCTCGACCCGGTGGGCGTGGCCAGCGCGGTCGCGGCCGGCTGCTGCTTTCCCGTGTTCGGCGACGCGATCAGGGATCTGCTCGCCGATCGTCCCGCGCTGACGGCGATCGCAACGGTCTTCGGGGCCGCGATCCTGCCGGCCGTCGTGCTGCTGGCGGTCGCCGGGCACCGACCCCGTCGGCACTCCCGGGACAACAACGGCACTGCTCTACCTGGGTGTCGTCACCACGGCCATTGCCTACCTGCTGTGGTCGACCGGGCTGGCCACGCTGAGCCTCGGCGACACGGTGACTCTGACGATGCTGGAACCGGTGGCCGCGACGGTGCTCGCCGTCGCCGTGCTGCACGAAACGGCCGGGCCGGCCACCGCGGTCGGCATCGTCGCGGCGCTGGCCGGGGTCTGGATCGCGACCGCGCCCGGCCGGACCATCCCGAGCAAGCCCAGCAACCGGACTCAGCCGGCCAGTTCGGCGGCCCACGGCGGATTCGCGCCGGCCCGCGAGCAGGTGATCGCGGAGACCCTGGACGCGAACGTCAGCGCGGCCAGCAGCCCGTCGACGGTCAGCGTGCCCAGCCGCCCGCCGAGGTAACCGCTTTCGGCCAGGTAGTGCAGCAGCCCGCCGTGGAAGGAGTCGCCGGCGCCGACCGTGTCGACCAGGGTGGTGGGCGCGATCGGCACCCGGACCTGCTCCCCGCGCAGCGAGGCGAAGGCCCCGGCGCCGCCGAGACTGACCACCGCCAGCGGCACCCCGAGGGCGTGCAGGTGCACGGCCGCCTGCTCCGGGCGTCCAGCCCGGCCAGAGCTGGTCGAGGTCGTCCTCGGACAACCGGACGATGTCGGCCAGCGCGGCCCACCGGTCGATCCACAACCGGTACGACGTCACCGGCACCAGCAGCGTCCGCAGGTTCGGGTCGATCGACACCGTCATCTGGGCCCTGGCCCTGGCCAGCAGGGTCTCGATGACCTGGCCGGACGGCTGCAGGGCCAGCGCGAGGGTGCCGGTGTGAATCGCCACCGGCGGTGGATAGGCGGGGAACGGGCCGTCGATCAGCGGGGCGAGCGACGCGTCGGTCCAGGCCCAGTCCGCGGTGCCCTCGGTGTAGAACTCGTAGGACGCGGCGCCGGTGGCGTCCAGCCGGGCGATGGCCAGGGTGGCCGGCTCCGCTGCGTTCTCCGAGGCGCTCAGGTCGACCAGGGATTCCTCGAGCTTCGCCCGGCACAGTGCACCGAGCGCCCCGCCGGAGAGCCGGCCGGCGAACCGCGCCGTGGTGCCGAGCCGGGACAGCGCCACCGCCGTGTTGGCCGGGCCACCGCCGGGGTGGACGGTGAGGTGAGCTGCGCCGTTGACGATTCCATCCGGGGGCAGCACGGCGTCGGCGACGACCTCACCGACGACGGCAATGGTGGGCATGAGCGGGCTCCTCGGCAGACTCGGTTGACGGGTCCCCGGAGCGTAGTGGTCGGGCCGGGGCGACGCAGATCCGAAGTCGTGCGACGCGGAGTCAGGCCCAGCCCAGCTCGTCGAGCCGGTCGTCGTCGATGCCGAAATGGTGGGCGATCTCGTGGATGACGGTGGTGGCCACCTGCTCGCGGGCGGCCTCGACGTCGCGGGCGTGCGCCAGGATCGGCAGCCGATAGATGGTGATGGTGTCGGGCAGGTGCCCCGAATAGCTGGACGTCCTTGAGGTCAGGGCGACCCCGTGATAGAGCCCGTACAGGTTCTGCGTCGGATGCCGGTCCTCGACCAGAACGACGACGTTGTCCATCGCCTTGGTGAATTCGACCGGGATGAGGTCGAGCGCCTCGGCCACCAGTTCCTCGAACTCGTCGCGGGACATCAGCACGGCCATCCCTTTATTCTCCCCCGTCGGTGGCGGGGCGCCGTTTGTCGTTCGGTGCTGAGCCGACGGGAGCGTCGTCGCCGACGGGAGGTCATTCGTCCTCGGCCAACTGCTTCATCTCGCCGAGATCATCAATTTCCGCCACCTGCCCCGGCCCGGCATCCTGCCCCGGCCCGGCATCCTGACCGGGCTGGGCATCCTGCTCGGGCTGGGCATCCTGCTCGAGTGCGCGTCGATCCTTCGCCAGATTGCGTTCCGAGAGTCGTGTGTTGCGGTGATCGGCACCGAGGACCCGTCGACGGCGGGCCAGGGTGTCCTCGTCGAGCCGGAGGGCTTGGCTGTAGTCGCCGAGCCCGCGGAGATCGGCTGCCAGGTTGTTGGCCGAGAACAAGGTGTCCGGGTGATCGGGGCCAAGAACCTCCCGCCGCCGGCGAAGTGTGTCCTCGTCGAGCGCCCGCGCCTGTTCGAAGTCCTGCAGCCGTCGGAAGTCGGCCGCTAGACCGCTGGCGGACTTCAGGGTGCCCGGATGGTTGTCTCCAAGAACCCTTCGCCGGCGCGTCAAGGTGTCTGCGTCGAGCAGTCTGGCTTCCTCATAGCGTTTGAGGGTGCGCAGATCGGTCGCCAGGTTGCTCGCCGAGCGCAGGGTGTCCCGGCAGTCGTCACCGAAAAGACGGCGGTGGTGAGCGAGGGTCTGTTCGTCAATTTCCAGTGCCCGGTCGGGTTCGTCGAGCCAGCGCAGGTCGGAAGCCAGGTTGCTTGCGGTACGGAGGGTGTCGGGATGATCCTCGCCCAAGACCAGTCGGCGCCGCTGGTAGATGTCCTCGTCGAGTTCCTTGGCCTGCTGGTAGTCGTCCAACGCGCGCAGGTTGATTGCCACAAACATTGCCGCGGTGAGCAGCTCGGGATCGTCACGGTCGAAAAGTGCGAGACCGCTCTGGCGGGCGCGTTCAAAGAACGGGCGAGCGGCAAGCGGCTCACCTCTGGTGTGCAGGTATTGACCGGTTGCCAATACCAGAAAGAAGAGGTCGTCGCGGACGGAATCAAGAATTCGATCCGTGGTTGTCGCAACCAGGACGTGCGGGAGCAGATCTCGCCAGGCGGGCCAGACGGCGGGGTTGTTCCACGGGTCGGCGGGAACGGCATGGCGAAGCAGGCGGACCACAACTGCCGGCCACACGTCGGATTCGGCCGGTTGTTGCCGGACGCTGAGGGCGCGCAACAACGCGGCGGGGATCCGGTGCAGGTGAATGGTGTTGGCGGTGGTCAGCGCCATGCCGCTACGGCGGAGAGCGGCGATGACATGGTTCATGTCCCAAGGGTCGGCGGCGGTGGCCGCAAGGGACGGCGGGAGCTGGTCGGCATGCTCGGTGAACAGGGTCAGCGGGACCGGCTCGGGGGCAAGGTAGGCGATCGCGGTGAGCAGCTGCACAGCGATCGGGTTGCTCAGGGCGAGCCGGTCGAATCCGACGTCCCAGGCCGCGGCAGCCGGCTCCGATGTGACCCCATGAGGTCGAGGTGCCAGGACATCCTTCGTGCGTTCGGTGAGCAGCGTCAGGTAGGCATCGACAGTCAGGGCCCCTGATGTGAGCGACGTGCCGGCGAGATCGACGGCCTGTGGCAGGTCGCCGAGCGCCACGGCGACCCGTTCGGCGTCGGCATCACTGAGGTCGGTCCGCCAGAATCGAAGCAGGTCGACTGACTCGGTGCGGCTGAATTCACTCAGCTCGATCTCGGCCGCGACGGCGCGCCAGTCCGGGTTGCGGGAGGTGATGATCACCTGCCCCGGCCCGCCCGGCAGGTGGTCGCCCAGCGCCTCGGGACCCTCCGCGTTGTCGAAGATCAAGAGCCAGCGCTCGCGCCCGCGTAGCTCGCCCATCAGCTGAGCGACCGCGACGTCGGGGGTGTCGGTATTGCTTCCGATATGCAAAGCCCGCGCGAGCCCGGCCAATCCGTCGGGGATCAGCGTCGGATCTTCGGCTGGGACCCGCCAGGCGATGTCGAACTCATCACCAAAACGATTGGCGTATTCGACGGCCGTGCTTGTCTTCCCGACGCCGCCAATACCGTGAATGGCGACGATTGCCGGCCGACCACCGTCGCGTAGCGCGGTGCGCAGGTCGTCGATCGAATTCTGCCGTCCCGTGTAACCCCGGTGGCGGCCGGGAATGTTCCAGATCCGGGGGACCGAGGCCGGCCGCTGCGGTGCTGCCGGCAGCCTCGTGAGTGCCTGGAATACCGCGAGTTCCAGACCTTCCACCGTTGACGCCCACGCCACAACCCGGTCGGCAAGCAATCTGGCCCGGAACTCTTCCTGCCGAACTCCGTGCTCGACGTCGCGGAACAACGCAGGCGGCCCCTGGGTGGCGTCGTCGAGCAGGAAGACCAGCCGCGGCAATCCCGCAATCCCGGCCTCGTTGAACTCGAGTTCGGTGTAGGAGAGCTCGGGTCGGTCGCGAACCGGACTGCCGTATCGGAATCCGCAAATCAGCACGTACACATCGGCGGCCCGGACGGCTTCCCGGCAAACGTCCGACGGCTGGGCATCGCGGGCCGCGAAATACTCCATGTCGCTGACCATGTCGCCGGCTCGAGTGACCGCGTGCTCCGCAGCAGCCACGAACGAGCGGCCGGCGGGGAGTTCGCGGAGTTCGGTGGTGTGGCTGAGAAACACCCTCCTCGGTATCGGAGCCGTGCCCGTCATCCGCACAGCATCCCAGCAGCGGCGACCATCCGCATCATGCCCGCCCGCCGAGCCGCAAGGGGGACGGGCACCGTCCCCTGGGCTCTGCTCGCGGGCGACTAAGCTCTTGCCGTGATTGACCTGCGCATCCTTCGTGACGACCCGGAACTGGTCCGCGCCTCCCAACGAGCAAGAGGAGGGGACCCGCGGGCGGTCGACCGGTTGCTCACCGCCGACGTCAACCGGCGGGCCGCGGTCGCCGCCGGCGACTCGCTCCGGGCCGAGCAGAAGACGTTCGGCCGGACGATCGGCAAGGCCGCGCCCGCCGACCGGCCCGCGCTGCTGGAGCGCGGGAAGGAACTGTCCGCCGGGGTGAAGGCCGCGGAGGTGGCGGAGCTGGCGGCCAATCAGGAGCTGTCCGCGGCGCACCTCGCAGTGCCGAATGTGATCGAGGGTGCCCCGCCGGGCGGCGAGCAGGACTTCCTGCTGATCAAGCACGTCGGCGAGCCGCCGGTGTTCGACTTCGAACCTCGGGACCATCTGGAGCTGGGCGAGGGACTGGCCGCCATCGACATGGAACGCGGCGCCAAGGTGTCAGGCGCCCGGTTCTATTTCCTGCGCGGCGTCGGCGCCCAGTTGCAATGGGCCATGCTGACTCTCGCGGTCAACAAGGCCATCGCGAACGGCTTCATCCCGATGATCCCGCCGGTCCTGGTCAAGCCGGAATCCATGGAGGGCACCGGGTTTCTTGGCGAGCACGCCGACGAGGTCTACCGGCTGGCGGCCGACGACCTCTACCTGGTCGGCACCTCCGAGGTCCCGCTCGCGGCCTACCACTCGGGTGAGATCCTTGACCTGGCAGGCGATCCCGCCCGTTACGTCGGCTGGTCGTCGTGCTTCAGGCGGGAGGCCGGGTCCTACGGGAAGGACACCAGGGGCATCATCCGGGTGCACCAGTTCGACAAGGTCGAGATGTTCTCCTACTGCCGCCCGGAAGAGGCTGCGGCAGAACACTTGCGGATGCTCGCCTTCGAGGAGGAGATGCTGGCGGAGATGGAGATCCCCTACCGGGTGATCGATGTCGCCGCCGGCGATCTAGGCAGCTCGGCGGCCAGGAAGTACGACTGCGAGGCGTGGGTGCCGACTCAGCGGTCGTACCGGGAGTTGACATCGACCTCCAACTGCACGACGTTCCAGGCCCGCCGGTTGGGTGTCCGCTACCGCGACGCGGACGGCAAGCCGCAGGTGGCGGCGACGTTGAACGGCACGCTGGCGACGACGCGCTGGCTGGTCGCCATCTTCGAGAACCACCAGCAGGCCGACGGTTCGGTCCGGGTGCCGAAGGCACTTCAGCCCGGGCTCGGCGGGCGAGAGGTGCTCGAACCGGTCCGCTGACCTGGCGCGGCATCACCCGGCGGGGCCGTTGCCGGCCGGGCTCTTTTGCCAGCGCTGGGTGACGGCATCACGCGGCTCCAAGCCCGTGGTCGCGACCGCGGTCGCGACGTCCAGCAGTTTGCGATTGGTGTGTTGGGACGCCCTGGCCAGCAGCGCGAAGGCGACGTCGGCACTGACCTTGTGGCGTTCCATCAGGATGCCCTTCGCCTGCCCGATGACGTCCCGGTTCACCAGCGCCACCGCGAGGCTGTCCTCGCGCTGGGCGCCGACCATCGCGATGGCCGCGTGGCTGGCGAACAGCAGGCCGTCGTTCTCGGACTCGGCATCGAACGCATCGGCGCGGCGGGAGTACAGGTTCAGCGCGCCCAGGTCCTCCTGGTGTACGAACAACTGAAAGCACATCATCGACAGCACGCCGAGGCCGGTGGCGCGGGGAGCGAACAACGGCCACCGCTGCTCGCTGCGCAGATCGTCGGCCCGGATGGTCGCCTGCTCCCACGCCGAGCTCAGGCACGGACCCTGCCTGACCTCGTACTGGACCCGGTCGATGGCCTCCACCGTCGGGTCGGACGCCGCTGGGGTGCTGACGGCGCCGCCGCGGGTGACCAGGGTGATGCCGGCGAAATCGGCGCCGGTGATGCTTGCCGTGGCCCCCTGCACGATGTGCTCGAGGGTCTGGTTGACGCCCTTTTCCGCCTGAAATGCCCTGGCGAACTCGCTGAGCTGCCGGGCCAGGCCTGCTGCGGCGGGCTGCCCCTGACTGGTCAGGCCCGATTGCGATCGATTTGGATCGGCATCGCTCATCTGAGAGCCTCTCGTCCAGGAATGTGGCAAACGAAGTACGAGGTTCCCAACGAGCTCCATCGTCAATCGCGGTGGAAAGGTGTTTATGTGATGACGGCTCGGGGAACATCTACATTCCGAGCCATGGTCCTGGCACGGAACGTCTAAAACGCTTGGCCGCTGACCGATCTCGCTCGGCCGTCAGCCCACCTCCGCCGTCCGGCAATCACTTCACCGCACTGTTTTACCTTGTAAACCGCACGTCGATGTGGTTGAGTTTACAACGTAAGACGAGCCGCAGCGCGGGGGGGTGAAGCGGTCACCGGTCCGGTACCGACCCATTCCTCGACCAATGGCCCCTGATGTCCGGATGTCGCCGTCATTGACGAAGTCCGGCGTCCCCCAGCACGGCAACAGCCACACCCGCCCACGGCCGACCGGCCGTGACGCACCCCGCACAGCAGGGAGTACGGCACCATGACCACCACAGATTCCACCCCGCAGTACCTGGCCTTGGAGAACGGGGTCGTCGTCGGTAACGACGGCAGCGACATCGGCAAGGTCGGCCAGGTCTACACCGACAACGACACCGGCGCGCCCAGTTGGGTGACGGTCAAGACCGGCTGGTTCGGCACCCGCGAGTCCTTCGTGCCGCTGAACTCCGCCACCGTCGAGGGCGACTCGATCCAGGTCCCCTTCGACAAGGAAACCATCAAGGGTGCGCCGCACAACGAGGCCGGCGAGCCGCTGAGCGCGGACGACGAGCGGGAGCTGTACTCCTACTACGGCTTCGATTCTTCCGCTGCGGTCGACACCGACCGCTCCGACGCGGTGTACACCGACGCAGCCCGCACCGAGGACCGGGGCTTCGAGCCCACGGACTCGACCGTGACCGGCACCCAGATCCCGGCCCAGCGAGTTGCCGAGAACGCTGACGGCGGCGAGTACCTCACCCGCTCGGAGGAGCAGTTGCACGTCGGCACCGAGCGGGTCGAGGCCGGCCGCGCCCGGCTCCGCAAGTTCGTCGTCACCGAGCAGCAGACCGTCACCGTGCCGGTGTCCCGCGAAGAGGTGCGGGTCGTCCGCGAACCGATCGCTCCGGGAGACGCAGTGGACGATGTCACCATCGGCGAGGCCACCGCGGACGTGGTACTGACCGAGGAGCGGGTCGTCGTCGGCAAGGAAACCGTGCCGGTGGAGAAGGTCAGCCTCGGCACCGAGTCCGTCACCGAGCACAGGGATGTCACCGAAAGCGTCCGCAAGGAGCAGATCGAGTTCGATGAGAGCCCGGTCACCGACAACCGGATCTGAATCGTTCCTTGAATGAGGTGCCGCGCTCGGCTTTGCGCCGGGCGCGGCACTTTTGGATTCGCGCCGCACTTGTGGATTCACCGAGCCCCATTCGGGGAACTGGCAACTTAGTGCCGCGCCGTAGTTCACCGAAAGACGAAAAGAACAGGATTCACTGCGATGAGCAGTCCGATCAATTCCTCCACCGGCAATGACGCTGCCGTGACCCGCGCCGACACCGAATCGCCGTACCAGCCCGACGACGCTGCCACGGAGCAATCCTGGCAGAGCCCCGTTGACCCCGAACCGGTCCCCAGGGCCGAGCCCCGGGTCATCCCCGTAGCCCCCGATCGGGCCACCGTCGTGGCCCGTCAGCAGGAACGGTTCGGCGGCATCAAGGTCGGCTCGGCGTTCTTCGGCTGGCTCACCGCGACCGGCATGGCCGTCATCCTGCTGGCGCTGCTCACCGCCGCCGGAGTGGCGTTCGGCTTCGCGACCGATACCAGCGTCGATCAGGCGGTGCAGGAGTCGCAGAACGGCACCGGCACGGCGCAGACCGTCGGCCTGGTCGGCGCGATCGCGTTGCTCGTCGTCCTGCTGCTGGCCTACTACTGCGGCGGATACGTGGCCGGCCGGATGGCCAGGTTCAACGGCATCAAGCAGGGTCTTGCCGTCTGGCTGTGGGGCGTGCTGATCACGCTGCTGATCGCGGCCGTTGCCGCCATCGCCGGGACCCAGTACGACGTGTTCGCCCAGTTCAACCTGCCGCGGCTACCGGTGAACGAGGGCGATGTCACCACTGTCGGCGCCATCGCGATCGGGGCCGCCATCCTGGCCTCGCTGATCGGCGCACTGCTCGGCGGCCTGGCCGGGATGCGCTTTCACCGCAAGGTTGACGCCGCGGGACTCGTACCGCTCGAGCGCGAGGTGGCGCCCCCGGTGGCGAGCAACGAACTAGGCTGAGCGCTCGGCGTCGCGACCGCCGGCGTCACGACCGTCGGCCGGGCAGGTTCTGCCGGTCGCGGCAGCGGAAGGGGCGTCATGTCGGCACAGGAGGGTACGTCCGAGCCGGGGACGGCAAGGGGCCCGTTGGACCGCCGCACCATCCTGTTGGCGGCCGTGCAGCTGATCGACGAGAACGACCTGCGGTACCTCACCATGCGCCGGTTGGGCGCACACCTCGGCGTCGAAGGCATGGCGCTGTATCACTACATCCACGGCCGGGAAGATCTCCTCGACGGCATCGTCGAGCTCGTCATCGACGATTTGTACGGCGACCCGGACGTCTACATCAAGGCCGATGATTGGCAGGACTACATGGTCCGGCTGGCGCACGGTGTCCGCCGGATCGCCCTGGCCCATCCTCAGGTCTTCCCGCTGGTCGCGACCCGTCCACCGGCCGCCCCCTGGGTCCGACCGCCGCTGCGCAGCCTGCGCTGGATGGAGTCGTTTCTGGAAACACTGCACCGGTGCGGGTTCTCCGACTTCGCATCCGTGGCCGCCTACCGCGCGTTCTCCAGCTTCCTGCTCGGGCACCTGCTGCTCGAGGTGTCCGCGCAGGGCGCCGACATCGGGCCGATCGAGCAAGCCGAACCGGACGATCAGCCGACCACCGACCTGCGCGAATACCCCCGGCTGAAAAGCCTGGAGGCGGAGCTGTCCCAGGACAACTCGCCCGCCGAGTTCGAGGAATCCCTGGAGACCCTGCTGGACCGGCTGGAATTGCTCAAGCGCCAGTGATCGGCCGCAGCAGCCCAGGCAATCGCAACACCCCGGAAGCCATCGGCCGCCGCACGGCTTGATCGTCCTCACCGCACCTGCCACTCCCAGACGGCCCCATCCGCTTCTTGTAACACCGGCGTCACCCGGCCGCCCTGTGGAAACCACGCGGCACGGAATACCCTCCTCTGATGACTGCGCGCCCCGTCGACCTGGTGATCAACGCGCAGCGGGCGATCATCGACGATCAGGAACAGAGCGTCAGCCTGCTGATCCGGATGGGCCGGATCGTCGGCATCGAGCCGTTCGGTGCGACCCCGCCCAGCAAAGCAGTGGCCACCCTGGCGCCGCACGAGGTGCTCATACCGGGACTGGTGGACACCCACGTGCACATCAACGAGCCCGGCCGGACCGAGTGGGAGGGCTTCGACTCCGCCACCAGGGCCGCCGCCGCGGCCGGCGTCACCACGCTGATCGACATGCCGCTGAACTCCCTGCCACCGACCTTGACCGCGCAGGCGCTGGCCGCCAAGCGGGTCGCGGCCCGAGGCCGCTGCCGGGTCGACGTCGGATTCTGGGGCGGCAGCGTGCCCACCAATCTGGACGACCTGCCGGAGCTCTTCGCGGCCGGGGTGTTCGGCGTCAAATGCTTCCTGCAGGACTCCGGAGTGCCGGAGTTCCCGCCCGTGACGACCGGCGAAATGCGGTCCGCCATGCGGGTGATCGCCGGGGTCGGCGGGCTGATGCTGGTGCACGCCGAGGACCCGGGGGTGCTGCACACCGCGCCGGTGCCGCAGGGCCCCAGCTACGCGGCGTTCGTCCAGTCGCGCCCCGCAGAGGCCGAGACCGGCGCCATCCAGGCCTGCATCGACGCGGCCGCGGTGACCAGGTGCCGCACCCACATCGTGCATCTGTCCAGTGCCGGCGGCGTCGCGTTGATCCGCCGGGCCAAGGCCAACGGGGTGCCGATCACCGCCGAGACCTGCCCGCACTACCTGACGCTCGCCGCCGAGACGATCCCGGACGGGTCGCCGCAATTCAAGTGCTGCCCCCCGATCCGGGGTCGGGCCGACCAGGAGGCGCTCTGGGCGGGCCTCGCGGACGGCACGATCGACATCGTCGTCACCGATCATTCGCCCAGCACGCCCGAGCTCAAGCTGCTCGAGGTCGGCGACCTCGGCCTGGCCTGGGGCGGCATCGCGTCGTTGCAGTTCGGCTTCGCCGCGGTGTGGGCGGCCGCCGAGCGGCGCGGTATGCCGCTGACCACGGTGCTGCAGTGGATGTCGCAGGGGCCCGCCGACCTGGCCGGGCTGGAGCACAAGGGGCGGATCGAGATCGGCGCCGACGCCGACCTGGTCGCGCTGGCCGACGACCAGACGTTCGTCGTCACCAAGGACCTGATCAAGCACCGGCACCCCATCACGCCGTATCTCGGCCAGGAGTTGCGCGGGGTGGTGCGCACCCGGTGGCTGCGCGGCACCGAACTGACCGATGACATGGTGGCCGGCCGGCTGCTGACCCACGACACCTTCCGGGAGTAGACGCCGATGAAGCGCACCGACCTCGATCTGGCCAGCCGGGCACTGGGCGGATCGGTGCGGTATGTCAGCGACGAGTTCTTCGCGGCCTGCGAGGCGCTGCTGATGCCCGGCCCCGCGATTCACGACACGACGACGTTCGGACCGCACGGGAAGATCTACGACGGCTGGGAGACCCGACGCCGCCGCACTCCCGGTCACGATTGGGCCGTCGTCGCGCTCGGCGTGCCAGGGGTGCTGCACGAGATCGTGGTCGACACCTCCTTCTTCCTGGGCAATTACCCACCCGAGGTGTCGGTGGAGGCGACCTGGCTGGACGGCTCACCGGACCGGGCGGCGCTGGACCGGGCGGAATGGATCACCGTGGTCCCGAACGCGGCGGCTCGGGGGAACACGGCCAATACCTACCGGGTCTACAACAACCAGGCCTTCACTCATGTCCGGCTGAACATCTATCCGGACGGCGGCGTCGCCCGGTTACGGGTGAACGGATCCGCGGTGCCCGACCCTCGGGTGCTGGGTGACCGGATCGACCTGGCCGCCATTCATCACGGGGGCGATATCGCCGAATGCTCCGATATGTTCTATTCCGATGCCCGTCATGTGCTGTATCCGGGAATCGCCAGGACCATGGCGGACGGCTGGGAGACGGCCCGCCGGCGGACGGCGGGTAACGACTACATGGTCGTCACCCTGGCCGGACCGGCCCGGCTGAGTTTCGTGACGGTCGACACCGGCTACTTCCTCGGCAATGCCCCGGGACGGGTGCGGATTTCCGCCAGGTCCACCGACAATGAACCCTGGCACGAGATTCTCGCCGAGGCGCCGGTGTCGCCGGATTCCCGGAACAGATTCCGGCTGCAGGACGACGAGGAGGTCACCGCGGTTCGGGTCGACGTCTATCCCGACGGCGGCTTCTCCCGGCTGCACCTGCTGGGACAGCTGTCACCGCAGGCGCTTTCGGCCGCCATCTCACAGTGGCTGCTGCGCCTCCCGGCGCAGGCGTCCAGCCGGGTGCTGCTCGACGCCGGGCTCGGCGGCATCGGAGTCCGGGAGCTGATCCGACAAGCAGCTGCTGAGCCTGGCCTGGTAGGGCGCAGGCCTGGTCTGGCGCCGGTCAGTCCCAGGCCTTGGGGTCCTGAGCACGGTGCCGGGGCCGCCGCGCCGCGCCGGATGATCTTCGGTAACGAATGGTCGGATATATCTGCCATGTCACGACGATGCAACATCCGGCGTTTACGGTCTGCGTGTTGAGTTCCTGCGGCTCGCAATGATGCCGCCGCATGGGATCCACCCGATCGACATGTGCGGTGTTTCGGCCTCACCGCGGCCCGCGGTGAGTCGCGAGAACTGCGTGCCGACCGCGAGATCCCAACCGAAGTCGGGGCCGAACCTCTGCGCTCGTCATCCATTCCCTGGTCCCCTCCTAGCATTGGGAGTTCGAAAATGACCGACACCACCACCTCATCTGGTTCGGGAGGCTCCGGCAACGTCGCGGAGGGGCACCACGAACACCCGGCCGGCGCGGGCGTCATCAAGCCCGGGTACGCGCCGCGGTTGACGAATGAGGACCTCGCGCCGCTGCGGAAGCAGACGTGGACCTCGTACAACTTCTTCGCGTTCTGGATGTCGGATGTGCACAGCGTCGGTGGGTATGTCACGGCGGGCAGCCTGTTCGCGTTGGGGTTGGCGGCGTGGCAGGTGCTGATCGCGTTGTTGGTCGGCATCACGATCGTGTATTTCCTGTGCAACCTGGTGGCGCGGCCGTCGCAGGCGACGGGGACGCCGTATCCGGTGGCGTCGCGGATCTCGTTCGGGGTGTTGGGGGCGAACATCCCGGCGATCATCCGGGGGTTGATCGCGGTGGCCTGGTACGGCATCCAGACGTATCTGGCGTCGGTGGCGTCTGGTGTTGTTGTCGATCAAGTTGTGGCCGGGGTTGGCGCCGTATGCGGAGACCGCGCAGTACGGGTTCGCCGGGTTGTCGTTGCTGGGCTGGATCGGGTTCGGGATCATGTGGATCGCGCAGGCCATCGTGTTCTGGCGGGGGATGGAGTCGATCCGCAAGTTCATCGACTTCTGTGGTCCGGCGGTGTATGTGGTGATGTTCCTGCTGGCCGGGTACCTGGTGATGGAGGCCGGGTGGTCGAACATCGATTTCAACCTGACCGATGGTGGGATCACGTTGACCGGGTGGGCGATCCTGCCGGTGTTGTTGTCGGCGATCGCGTTGGTGGTGTCGTATTTCTCCGGGCCGATGCTGAACTACGGTGACTTCGCCCGGTACGGGAAGGATTTCAAGTCGATCAAGAAGGGCAACTTCCTGGGGTTGCCGGTGAACTTCCTGGTGTTCTCGTTGTTGGTGGTGGTCACGGCGGCGGCGACCCGGCCGGTGTTCGGTGAGTTGATCATCGATCCGGTGCACACGGTGGCCCGGTTGGACAACGTGTACGCCGTCATTCTGGGTGCGTTGACGTTCATGATCGCGACGGTGGGGATCAACATCGTGGCGAACTTCGTGTCGCCGGCGTTCGATTTCTCGAATGTGAATCCGCAGAAGATTTCCTGGCGGATGGGCGGCATGATCGCCGCTGTCGGGTCGGTGTTGATCACCCCGTGGAACCTGTACAACTCCCCGTCGACGATTCATTACACGCTGGACACGTTGGGTGCGTTCATCGGGCCGCTGTACGGGGTGCTGATCGCCGACTACTACCTGATCAAGAAGCGCCGGGTGAACATCGACGCGCTGTACACCCTCGACGCCGGCGGCAAGTACCACTACAAGGGCGGGTACAACCCGGTCGCCATTGTCGCGACCGCCATCTCTGCCTGCATCGGGATGATCGTGGTGTTCTGGGGCTCCTCGGAGGCCGCCACCTACACCTGGTTCATCGGCTCCGGTTGCGCGTTCGCGCTGTACATGATCGGCAGCCGGATGTTCGGGCAGAAGGCGAACTACCCGACCCTGGACGACTCCATGGTTGCCGCGGACTGACGCAGGTCTGATCCGGTCCCAAGAGCCAAGCCGGTGCCGCGGGTCGTCCGATCCGCGGCACCGGCGTTTGACCTGTTCACGACGAAGGGAACCCCGATGTTGATCAAGGTCATCAACCCGAACACCACGGCATCCATGACGGAGAAGATCGGCGCCTGCGCCCGACTGGTGGCGGCGGTGGGCACCACGATCGACGCGGTCAACCCGTCGATGGGCCCGGCCTCGATCGAGAGTCACTACGACGAGGCGCTTGCCGTGCCGGGCGTGCTGGACGAGATCGCCCGCGGGGAGCGCGAGGGCGCCGACGGCTATGTCCTTGCCTGTTTCGGCGATCCGGGCCTGGACGCGGCGCGCGAGCTGGCGACCGGACCGGTGGTCGCCATCGCCGAGGCCGGGATGAAGGTCGCGACCTACCTCGGCCGCGGGTTCACCGTCGTCACCACCCTGGAGCGGACGATCGGCCGCGCCTGGGATCTCGCCACGCTCTACGGCGTCAAGGATGCCTGCCGGAACATCCGGGCCTGCGAGATCCCCGTGCTGGACCTGGAGATTCCCGGATCGCCGGCCCGCGCGGTGATCACGGCCGAATGCGCCAGGGCCGTCGCCGAGGACGATTGCGACGTCATCGTTCTGGGGTGCGCCGGGATGGCCGACCTGGCCGCCGACATCAGCGTTCGGATCGGTGTCCCGGTGGTGGACGGCGTTGCGGCGGCCACCACGATGGTGCAATCGTTGGTCAGCATGGGCCTGACCACCAGCACCCGCTGCGAATATCGCGCCGCCGCGGGCGAAGGATGTCCGGGGGCTGCTCAGCGACTTCGCGCTCACCTGACGGGATTGACAGAGACGGAGTGATCGATGCCCGGACGTCCGCGACGATCGGTGCTGATCGCGCGACTCCGTGGCGATCTGGGTGACCTCGCGGGGAGCGGCCAGCCGGTCATCCTCGATGAACTGCGCCGGGTGATTCTGGACGGCGACGCGCCGCCCGGAACGGTCATCCCGGTCGACGAGGTGGCTGAGTTGTTCGGTGTCAGCCGGATACCGGTGCGGGAATCGCTCAAGACGCTGATCGGCGAGGGTCTGGTCGAGCACCGCCCTCGTTCGGGCTATACCGTTGCCCAACTCACCCTCGCAGAGTTGCACGAGATCTACGTGCTGCGCGGGGTTCTCGAGCAGGCTGCGCTGGCGTCGGCGGTGCCGGCCGCGATCTCCGCCGATGACGAATTGGTCCGTGACGCGTATGACGCCCTGTGCGCCGCCGAGTTGGCCGGCGATCACCGCGGCTACCACCGGGAGAGCCGGCGGTTCCACCTGGCGCTGCTGGCCCCCGCGCGCTCGCGGCGGTTGATGCGGATGTTGGAATCGGCCTGGAATCTCACGGAGCCGGTGCGGCCGATGGCGCAGATCCCCGCCCCGGATCGAGCCGCGCTGCACGAGGAGCACCGGGACATGCTGGACGCGTTCGTCGCCCGCGACGCGCAGCGCCTGCTGGCGGTGTCGGCGCTGCATCATCGTCATCTCGAGGACTCGATCGCCGCCTTGCCGCAGGACAGTTCGATGCTGGCGTGGTCCGGGCCGCCGGACGGTTCCTCATCGGTGGCCGTGTCTGATGGCGCCTGACGACTCCGTCGCAGGCGACTACGCTCTGAAAACGTCACGCGATCTTGGGAGGTCTGTTCCGTTGTCTGCTGTTCTCGTCGCGCCGTTGCCCTTGGCGGAGTTCAATGCCGCCGCCGAATCCGATGCGCACGGCGTATTGGGTTCGTGCCTGGACATCGATCGGTGGGTGCTGGAGGTCGACGCCGGGCGGCCGTATGCCGACTGGGAGTCGTTGCGGGCCAGGGCGTCTGCCAGTGCCGATGCGATCACCTGGGACGAGGTGGCCGGCGCGCTGGCCCGTCATCCGCGGATCGGTGAGCGGGCCGAGCGGCGACCCGGGCGACGTCGCGCTGTCGGCGTCGGAACAGGCCGGGGTCGCGCCATCGGACGCCGCGGCGCTGGCCGCCGGGAACGCGGCCTACGAGGAGCGGTTCGGCTACATCTACCTGATCTGCGCGACCGGGCTGTCCGGCGAGCAAATGCTGGCCGCGCTGCACGAGCGGCTGACGCACGACGACGCCGCCGAGCGGCTCGTGGTGATGGACGAACTCCGCAAGATCGCGGCCCTGCGGCTGGACAAGGCGATCAGCCGATGACGGACCAGCCCATGACGCGGCTCCTGGGGGCCCGCGTCGATCACCCGGCTCAGCACCCACGTGCTGGACACCACCCTCGGTCGACCGGCAGGCCGGATTCCCGCGGTGCTGGAACACGTTGCGCCCGACGGCTCGTCGGTGGAGGTGGGACGGGGGCTGACGGACCCGGACGGCCGGATCCAGCAGCTCAACGGCGTCGCGTTGACCCCGGGGGAGTACCGGTTGATTCTGGTCACCGGTGGCTACTTCAACGAGCATCACGACTCGGTGTTCTACCCGACCATCGCGGTGCAGTTCCGGTTGTCCGGCGACCGCGAGCACTACCACATCGCGGTGCTGGCCAGCACGTTCTCCTACGCCACCTATCTGGGCAGCTGACGCGGCTTTGTTGCGGTGTTTCCGCAGGTCTGTTCACCGCGATACACGGCTGACACAATGCTTTGTCAGCATGTGGCGCAGTCCTCGGCTGCGGCGGGGCAGTGCTGATGGTCAGCATGATCAGACACGGAGGAGTTGACCGGCATGGCGATCGTTCTGGGTGCCAATCAGTACGGCAAGGCCGAGGTGCGGATGGTCTACGTCGACCGGTCCAGCCCAGTGCACCAGATCACCGACGTGAACGTCACCAGCCAGCTGATCGGGGACTTCCTCGACACCCACCTCACCGGCGCGAACGACGCCGTCATCGCCACCGACACCCAGAAGAACACCGTCTACGCCATGGCCCGGACCGGCGGCATCACCTCGCCCGAGGAGTTCGCGCTGCGCCTCGCCCGGAACTACGTGGACAAGTACGACCAGGTCACCGGTGCCCGGATGGCCGTCGAGCAGTATTCCTGGGACCGCATCTCGACCTCGTCGGGGCCGCACGATCACGCGTTCTCCAAGGGCACCGCCGAGACCCGCACCACCGTCGTCCGCAAGGACGGCGACGCGGAGACGGTGATCTCCGGGCTGACCGGCCTGGTCGTGCTGAAGTCGACCGGCAGCGAGTTCTGGGGCTTCCCCGACGTGGAGTACACCTCGCTGGTGGAGACCGACGACCGCATCCTGGCCACCGCGGTGACCGCGCGGTGGCGCTACGTCGGCAGCGACCTGGACTGGGACAAGTCGTTCTCGCGCGGTGCGGAACACCATGCTGGAGGAGTTCGCGAACACCCACAGCCTGTCCCTGCAGCAGACGCTCTTCGCGATGGGCAAGGGCGCGCTCGAGGCCGTGCCGGAGATCGCCGAGATCCGGCTGTCCATGCCGAACAAGCACCACTTCCTGGTCGACATGACCAAGTGGGACCTGGACAACCCGAACCAGGTCTTCTACGCGGCAGACCGGCCCTACGGGCTCATCGAGGCGTCGGTGATCCGGGACGACGCGCCGCCCGCCGGGCAGCGCGTGGGAGGGCATCGCCGCGTTCGTCTGACCTGGACCTTGTCTGGGTCTGGGCTGGGCCGGGTTGGCTCGCGGCCGGGTTGGGGCTGGCGCGGTTGGGCCGGGGCCGACGTCGCCGGCTCTACGCACGCTTCGTCGGCGGTGCGGGTGCTGCAGCGCGTGGGTGGGCAACGTTCGGTGTGTAGAGCGCCGACCTGGGTGCGCCGCGGCGGCGCCGCCGGTCCGTGGGGCCAGCATCTACGCACGCTTCGTCGGCGGTGCGGGTGCTGCAGCGCGTGGGTGGGCAACGTTCGGTGTGTAGAGCGCCGACCTGGGTGCGCCGCGGCGCCGCCGCCGGGTCCGTGGGGCCAGCATTACGCACGCTTCGTCGGCGGTGCGGGTGCTGCGGCGCGCGGGTGGGCAACGTTCGGTGTGTAGAGCGCCGACCTGGGTGCGCCGCGGCGCCGCCGCCGGGTCCGTGGGGCCAGCATTACGCACGCTTCGTCGGCGGTGCGGGTGCTGCAGCGCGTGGGTGGGCAACGTTCCGTGTGTAGAGCGTCGGGGTGTGTGGTCAACCGCCGGCTCTGTTCAGCGCGTGGCGGATCCGTGCACTGAGTCGGTCCGGATGATCGAGTTCGGCCCAGACCCAGCGCACGACCCTCGCACCCGTGTCCCGCAGCAGATCCTCGCGCCGCTTTTCCATGACGATCTTCTCCCCGGCAGTCTCGCCGGGGAGAAGCAGGCGTCCGTACTTGACCAGTCCGTCGAATTCGCCGAGTAGCCGGCCGTCCTTCCAGCCGTAGTCGCATCGACCGAGCAGACGACCTTGATCGTTGTGGACCTCCAGCTGGAGGACCGGTGCGGGGAGATCGGTGAGGTGCATCATCACCCGGCTGCGAGTTTCGCCGACACTTTCACTGAGCCCGTCGGCGAATTGCGCCACGCGCTGAACCGCTCGACTACCCGGTGTGCCGGCAATCCGAGCCGCAGCCTCAATCAGCTTTTCTTTCGTCGTCAGTCGCATGCGCAGCGCAGCGTCTGCGGACACGACCGCCTGCTCGAACGGCAGCGTCCGCGCCAGATCGGTGATGGTCCGGGTCGCATCGGTGACCGTGATTCCGTCGACGAAGCTGGTCTCATCGGCATCGATCGCCGAGACGTGAATCATCAGCTTCGCCGATTGGCCGTTTCGTGCGGGCGGCTGCCGCGTCATGTGCACGATCCCGAGATGCGTTGACCACAAAGGGATCCCCAACAGCACCGCCGCTGAGCAGTGGCTCACAATCGCGGGAACCTTGAGCCCGGGCAAGTGTCGCGCGCACGAGGATCGCATGACGGTCGGTGCGGTCCAAGGGCTTGATGACGTCCGTCGGAAGATAGCCACCCCGGCGGACCGAAGCCCACGTGCCGTTTTGTCGAAGGCGGCGAATCTCCCCATCGGAGAATCCTTTGCGCACCAGGGACGGGCGCAGGATCGGGACGATTGACGGTACCGGCATGGGCTCCATGCTCGGTCACACTTCACTGAATTCGCTTTAGCTTCGAGGCCGTGAGATCGAATGTGGAAGGAATTCGGACATGGGAACAAACCGGCGGGGTGAGTGCATGGCTATCGTGCCCGCGCCCACATGCAACGTGGCAGACGCCGCGACCACTCGGCCAAGCGCGCTCGCTCTACACACGTACCGTCGCCCGCCGACGTGCTGCAGCACCCGGGTGGCATGACGAAGCGTGTGTGGAGCGCGTGGATGTCGGACGCAGTGCCCGGGCGGGTGGCGGACGCGCGACCCGCTCGGGCCCAGCGCGCTCGCTCTACACACGTACCGTCGCCCGCCGACGTGCTGCAGCACCCGGGTGCATGACGAAGCGTGTGTAGAGCACGTGTAGACGAGCGTGGGTCGGCCGGGGCGGTTGTAGAGCGGGCCTACCGAAGGTCGCCGGGGCCGCGGCACGCACAAAAGCGTCCGCCGGGTTCGGGAGCCCTCCCCAACCCGGCGGACGTCGCAATCGGCTCGGCTCAGAGATCGGCGGCCGAGGCGGCGCGGGTGTGCACGTCCGGCAGGCTTTCCTGCCAGGCTCGGCCCATCTCGTCCAGCGTCGCCGGGTCGATCTCGCCGTTGATCCGCAGCCGGGCCAGCCCGCCGTCGGGGAACACGTCGAGCCGCACGTGCGTCACCGGAGCCGTCGACGCCGAGCCGAAGAAGTGCCGGGTGTCGGACTGCAGCCGGGTCTTCGGGACCAGCTCGACCCAGGCCGAGTCGTCGTCGAGATCGGCGGCAGCTGGCGTCGATCCCGCGCACCGACGCCCAGCCGGCCGAGTTGCCGATGAAGTACGACGTGTCGATCTCGATCCGCCGGACCGAACCCCTGGCCGCCAGCTTGACCGTCACATGGTCGTTGCCGCTGTCCCGGCGGCGGGCGTTCTCCCAGCCGTCGCCCATGTTGTGCGCCCGGTCGGGCCGCAGGATGTTCAGCGGCGAGGAGTAGAACATGTTCGAGCAGTCGATGACGCTGCCGCCGTTCTCCAGCCCGGCCAGATCGACGGTGCCGGTGAGCAGCCGCGGGTCGGGCATCGGATCGCCGTGCACCCGCAACCGGGCGACGCCGCCGTCGGGGTAGATCGTCAGCCGGACGTGGGTGAACCGGTGCCGGTCGCTGACGTCGAACGGATTCTCGCTGTCCCCCTTGACCTCCGACTTCTCCACCAGGGTCACCCAGGTCGCGGCATGCAGCTCCTCGATGGTCGGGAAGCCCTCGATGCTGGTCGCCTCGACCGAGACGAACGGCGGGTAGTTGCCCTTGAACCAGGCGGTGTCGACGACGATCCCGTGGATGATGCCGGGAACACCGAGCCGGACGATCGCGTAGTCGAAACCGGCCTCGCGGCGCCGCCGGGTCTCCCAGCCGTCATAGATCTTGCCCTTGTGCCCGAAGGTCTCGGTGGAAAACACCGCCGGCTCCGGCTTGATCAGGTTCTCCCGCTCGGCGAACAACTCGTCGTTGGCGTAGACGACGCTGCCGGCCAGGGTGCGCGATGCCAGGTCGGGCAACGGGCGGAAATCGTGGGTTCTCATGCTTCTCCTCTTCTCAGGAGACGGCCGTGGCGGTCTCCATTGATCTCGACATCGGCGCTGATGTCGGTACCGCGGAGCCAGGTGCTGCGCACCCGGCCAGTCAACGTTCGGCCGGCGTACGGCGTCACGGCGTTCTTGTGGTGCAGTTTCGCCGGGTCGACGACCATCGACTCGTCGGGCGCGAAAACGGCGAAGTCGGCGTCCTTGCCGACCGCGATGGCGCCCTTGCGGCGCAGACCTGCCTGCGCGGCCGGGTGCTCGGACATCCACCGGACGACGTCGGTCAGCGCATGACCACGCAGCCTGGCCTCGGTCCAGATGGCCGGCAGGCCCAGTTGCAGGGACGAGATCCCGCCCCACGCCTCGCCGAAATCGCCGACATCGATCCGCTTGAGCTCCGGGGTGCACGGCGAATGGTCGGTGACGATGCAGTCGATGGTGCCGTCGGCGACGGCCGCCCACAGCTCGTCCCGGTTGGCGCCCTCCCGGATCGGCGGGCAGCACTTGAATTGTGTTGCCCCGTCCGGGATCTCCTCGGAGCTGAAGACCAGGTAGTGCGGGCAGACCTCGACCGTGAGCCGGAGCCCGTCCCGGCGGGCCGAGCGGATCATCGGCAGCGCGTCCGCGGACGACAGGTGCAGGATGTGCAGCCGGCAGCCGGTCCAGCGGGCGGCCTCGATCGCCTCGGCGATGGCCAGGTTCTCCACTCCGCGCGGCCGGGAGGCGAGGAAACCGTCGTAGCTGCCGGCCCGCCGCGGACGGCGAGTGCTCGAGCGCATGTGCGTCCTCGGCGTGCACCACCATCAGCCCGTCGAAGTCGGCGACCTCGCGCAATGCCTCGACGAATTCGCGCGGATTCCAGCCGCGGGAATTCCTCCACTCCGGAATCGGCCAGGAAACACTTGAACCCGAAGACTCCGTCCTCGTGCAACGGGCGGAGATCCGCCACGTTGCCCGGGATCGCGCCGCCCCAGAAACCGACGTCGACGAAGCAATCCCCGGACGCCGCCTTGCGTTTCACCTCGAGCGCGGCGACGTCGACGGTGGGCGGCAGGCTGTTCAGCGGCATGTCGACGATCGTCGTGACGCCACCCGCGGCGGCCGCCCTGGTGGCGCTGACGAAGCCCTCCCATTCGGTGCGGCCCGGGTCGTTGACGTGCACGTGGGTGTCGACCAGGCCGGGCAGCAGCACCTCGTCCGCGGCCAGCCGCAGCACCCGGTCCGCCGGCCAGTTCGGCACCGAAATCGCTCGATGGCGACGATGGTTTCGTCGCGGACGGCGACGGTGACAGGCGACCTCGCCGGCGGGCGTGATCGCCCGTGGTGCATGGATCACCAGGTCGTAGCGTTCGGTCATGGCGTTCTCGCCTTCAGATGATCGGCCGCGATCGTCGCCGGCGAGCCGTTCCAGCAGCGGCGCCGCGTCGGCCATCGACCGGCTCGGGTCGGGTTCGATGTCGCTCAGGCTGTACACGGCGGAAATCCCTGCGGCGCGCCACTGTTCCTCGGTCAGCAGGCTGCGCCCGCAGACCGCGACGACCGGTATCCCGGCCGCGACAGCGGCCGCGGCCACGCCGGCCGGTGCCTTCCCGCTGAGGGTCTGCTCGTCGAGCGATCCCTCGCCGGTGATCACCAGGCTCGCGCCGGCCAGCTGCCGGTGGAAGCCGACGAGGTCCAGGACCAGGTCGATGCCGGGTCGCAGCCGTGCGCCCAGCAGGGCGATCGCCGCGAAGCCGACACCGCCGGCCGCGCCGGCGCCCG
Organism: uncultured Actinomycetota bacterium; assembly: GCA_963695045.1. Classification (GTDB taxonomy): domain Bacteria; phylum Actinomycetota; class Actinomycetes; order Mycobacteriales; family Nakamurellaceae; genus Nakamurella. The sequence continues at coordinate 307,146 of CAVOFW010000001.1, read as the reverse complement.
GAGCATCCCGGAAGTCGGTGCCGGTGGCGACGGCGACCGCGTCCGCCCAGCGGTCCAGGGCCCCGTCGAGCCGGGCGATGTCGTCGGGTGACGCGCCCTTCTGCGGGCCGTAGACCGCGGCGGCGCCGTGCGGCCCGGTCAGCGGGTTGTCGACGTCGCAGGCGACCACGATCTCGGCGCCGGCCAGGCCGGGATGCAGCCCGCTCAGGTCGAGCCGGGCGATCCCGGCGAGCGCCGCACCGCCGTCGGCGATCTCGCTGACCGTCGGCGTCCAACAGGCGGGCGCCGAGCGCGCTCACCAGGCCGGCGCCGCCGTCGGTGCCGGCGCTGCCGCCGATGCCGAGCACGATGCTGCCGGCAACCGGCGTCCAGCGCGGCGGCGATCACCTCACCGGTGCCGCGACTGCTCGCGGTCAGCGGCGCGAGACCGCTGGGCAGCCGCGACAATCCCGAGACGTCGGCCATTTCCACCACGGCCCGGTCGCCGAGTCTGGCGTACGACGTGGCGACGGGCAATCCGGTCGGCCCGGACGCCGTCACCGGCACCGACTCGTAACCGGCGGCGATGGCGGCGGCGAGCGTGCCGTCGCCGCCATCGGCCACCGGGACCGTGACCACGTCGAGACCGGGTCGCGACGTTCGCAGCCCGCGGCTGACGGCCGCACCGACCTCGGCGGCGGTCAGCGAGCCCTTGAACTTGTCGGAGGCGATCAGGACGTGTCCGACAGCAGGGAGACTGGTCCTACTGTCGACAGTGGCGCCCGCTCCTTCGTCGCGTGCGACGTTGACGTGGTGGTTCATCGGCCGAGGTCAGCTCAGTCCAGCAGGGCGATCGCGGTCGGGGCGTCCTGGCCGTGCTCGGCCAGGTCCTCGAACTCCACGACGTTCGCGATGTCGGCGCCGCCCATGGAGATGTTGGTGACCCGCTCCAGGATGACCTCGACGACCACCGGCACCCGGTATTCGTGCATCATGCGCCTTCGCCTTTTCCAGCGCGGGCGCGATGCCGTCCGGCTCGAAGACCCGGATCGCCTTGCAGCCCAACCCTTCCGCGACCTTGACGTGGTCGACGCCGTAGCCGCCGAGTTCCGGGGAGTTGACGTTCTCGAACGACAGCTGCACCTGGAAGTCCATCTCGAAGCCGCGCTGCGACTGCCGGATCAACCCCAGGTAGGCGTTGTTCACCACGACGTGGATGTACGGCTTCTGGAACTGCGCGCCGACGGCCAGTTCCTCGATCATGAACTGGAAGTCGTAGTCACCGGACAGCGCGACGATGGTCGCGTTCGGGTCGGCGGTGGCCACCCCGAGCGCGGCCGGCAGGGTCCAGCCCAGCGGGCCGGCCTGCCCGCAGTTGATCCAGTTCCGCGGGTGGAACACGTGCAGGAACTGCGCGCCGGCGATCTGCGACAACCCGATGGTGCTGACGTAGCGGGTGTTCTCGTCGAACGCCTTGTTCATCTCCTCGTAGACCCGCTGCGGCTTGATCGGCACGTTCTCGAAGTGGGTGCGGCGCTGCAGGGTGCTCTTGCGGACCTGGCATTCCTTGGCCCAGACCCCGTAGTCGGGGGCGCCGGCGCCGGCGCGTTCCCGGGCCACCTCGACGAACAACTCCAGCGCGGCCTTGGCGTCGGAGACGATGCCGTAGTCGGGGGCGAACACCCGGCCGATCTGGGTCGGCTCGATGTCGACGTGGACGAACTTGCGGCCGGCGCGGTAGACGTCCAGCGCGCCGGTATGCCGGTTGGCCCAACGGTTTCCGATGCCCAGCACGAAGTCCGACTCCAGCATGGTGGCGTTGCCGTAGCGGTGCGAGGTCTGCAGGCCGACCATGCCGGCCATCAGCGGGTGGTTGTCCGGGATGGTGCCCCAGCCCATCAGGGTCGGGATGACCGGGACGCCGGTCAGCTCGGCGAACTCGACCAGCAGGTCGGCGGCGTCGGCGTTGATGATGCCGCCGCCGGCGACGATCAGCGGGCGCTCGGACGGCCGCGAGCATGTCCATGGCCTGCTCGATCTGCGCCCGGGTCGCGGCCGGCTTGTAGACCGGAAGCGGTTGGTAGGTCTCGGGATCGAAGTCGATCTCCGTCATCTGCACGTCCATCGGCAGGTCGATCAGCACCGGGCCGGGCCGGCCGGAGCGCATCAGGTGGAACGCCTGCTGGAACGCGCCGGGCACCTGGCCGGCCTCGAGCACCGTCATGGCCATCTTGGTCAGCGGCTTGGCGATGGAGGCGATGTCGACCGCCTGGAAGTCCTCCTTGTGCAGCCGGGCGACCGGGGCCTGGCCGGTGATGCACAGGATCGGGATGGAGTCGGCGGACGCGGAGTACAGCCCGGTGATCATGTCGGTGCCGGCCGGGCCGGAGGTGCCGATACAGACGCCGATGTTGCCGGGCGCGGCCCGGGTGTAGCCCTCGGCCATGTGCGAGGCGCCCTCGACGTGCCGGGCGAGCACATGGCCGATCTCGCCCTGGTCGCGCATGGCGCGGTAGAACGGGTTGATGGCGGCTCCGGGGAGTCCGAACGTTTGCGTGATGCCCTCCCGGCGGAGGATCTCCACCGCGGCTCGGGCTGCGGTCATACGTGGCATGGCGAGAACGCCTTTCAGGTCTAGTTGTCGAAGAGTAGGGGGGTCGCGAGAGGTCAGCGACCGGAGAGGCGCTCCACGCCTCGCAGCAGTGCGGAATGGTCGAGGCCGCCGTCGCCGACGGCCTTCGCGGAGGCCATCAGCTGGCCGAGCAGCGCGCCGACCGGGATGACGACGCCGGCCTCGCGGGCGGCGGAGGTGACGATGCCGAGATCCTTGTGGTGCAGCTCGATCCGGAAGCCCGGGTCGAAGGACCGGTCGAGCATCTTCTGCCCCTTCTGATCCAGCACCTTCGACCCGGCGAGCCCGCCGCCGAGTACCTTCAGCGCGGCCGTGGTGTCGACGCCGTAGGCCTCCAGGAAGATGACCGCCTCGGCGAGTACCTGGATGTTGGCGGCGACGATCAGCTGGTTGGCGGCCTTGACGGTCTGCCCGGAGCCGTTCGGCCCGACGTGGACGACGGTCTTGCCGACGACGTCCAGGATCGGCTGGGCGTCGGCGAAGTCCTCCGGCGGTGCCGCCGACCATGATCGACAGCGCGGCGTTGATCGCGCCGGCCTCACCGCCGGAGACCGGCGCGTCGATCAGCCGGAAGCCCTGCGCCACAGCCTGTTCGGCGAGCTCGACGGTGACATCCGGGCGGATCGAGGAGAAGTCGATGATCAGCGTGCCGGGCTTGCCGTTCGCGAACACGCCGCCGTCACCGGCGAGCACGTCGCGGACATCGGGGGAGTCCGGGACCATGACGGCGACGACCTCGGCGTCGGACACCGCATCGGCGACCGACGCGGCGGCCCGGCCGCCGGCGTCGACCAGCGGCTTGGTCTTCTCCGGCGTGCGGTTGTAGCCGACGACGTCGTGGCCGGCCTTGGCGAGGTGCACCGCCATCGGGCTGCCCATGATGCCGAGACCGATGAATGCAATGGATGTCATGACTGAACTCCTTGTTCGGAAACTGGTGGGTGGATGCCGGGTCAGCGCGCGGAGGCGGCCGAGGCGCGGCGCTCGCGCGGCAGCCAGCCGAAAGTGGCCGCGGTGTCGGGGTTGTCGGCCGGGGCCTTGTACTCCAGGCCGACCCAGCCGCGGTAGCCGGCTGCCTCCAGGTCGGCGAGTTGCCGATCGAGCGGAAGCTCGCCGGTGCCGGGTGCGCCGCGGCCGGGTGCGTCGGCGATCTGCACGTGCGCGATGCCGCCGGGCGTGCCGGTGTAGGCGGCGATGGCCTTGTCGACGTCGTCGCCGTTGACGGCCAGGTGGTAGAGGTCGGCCAGCATGCCGATGTTGCTCGGCCCGCCGTTCGCGGACACCCGGGCGATGACGGCGGCCACGTCGGCGGCGGTCAGCAGCGGGTAGCGCGGGGAGCCGCTGACCGGCTCCACCAGCACGGTGCCGGTCGACGCCCTGGGCGGCCAGGGCCAGGTTCTCCGCGGCCAGATCGTCCTGCTCCGCGGCGGACGCGCCGTCCACCCGGTTGCCGTACAGCGCGTTGAAGGCCGTGCAGCCGAGCCGCTCGCCGATGGCCGCGACCACCGGGATGTTGTCCCGGAACTCCGCGGACCGGGCCGGCCAGGAGACCAGACCCCGGTCGCCGCCGGGCATGTCGCCGGCGAAGAAGTTCAGCCCGACCAGCGCGACCCCGGCGTCCTGGATGGCGCTGACGAACTGGTCCACCTCGGCGTCGCTGGGCACCGCGACGGCGAATGGCCACCAGAACTCGACGGCGTCGAAGCCGGCGGCCTTGGCGGCGGCCGGCCGCTGCAGCAGGGGCAACTCGGTGAACAGGATCGAGCAATTGACCTCGTACCGCAGCGAGTGGCTCATCTTCGTTCTCCTATTTCGTATCGTGGAAGTAATGTTCTGCTGTATGAAAGATACTAGTGCCGACAGTGGTGTGTGAGGTCAAGGGACTGCGGGTGTACCCGGCGGGATATATCCCCGGTGCGGAGCGTTCCGACGAAGGCCGGCCGAGCAGCTCGGGCGATCTCAGCCGTGACATCCCAACCGGTTGCCGCGGCCGCCCACCCGTCGCCGCGGACCCAGACCCCGGCGACATCGGCCGGGGTGGCCAGCGCGAAGGTCCGGGCCGAGCGCGTCGGTGGCGTCGGCCGCGTGCTCCAGGTTGACCGCGAACGTGCTGCCCGGCGCCGGCCGCACCCAGACGGCGTCGAAATCCTTGCCCGGGTCGAAGTCGCCCACCCGGTCGGCCAGCCCGAGCGCGCGGGCCCCGGCCCGGGTGGCCAGGTACAGCAGGTGCACCGGCGTCAGCGGCAACCCCTGCGCGCCGAGCAGTTGCTGCATGAAGTACGCCTGCAGTCCCTCCTTGGGCAGGAACAGCCCGGTCCCGCCGCCGACGTCGGACCCCAGCGCCACCCCGACCCCGTGCTCGACGTGCCGGCGCAGCGGGAACAGCCCGCTGCCCAGCGCGGAGTTGCTGGTCGGGCAGTGCGCGGTCCAGGCGCCGGTCTCGCCCATCAGCGCCAGTTCCGCGTCGCTGGCGTGCACGTTGTGCGCGAACACGCTCCGCTCGGTCACCAACCCGTGCCGGTGGTAGGTGTCCAGGTAGTCCCGGGTCCCGGGGAACAGGTCGGCGACGGTGGCCACCTCGGCGAGGTTCTCGTTCAGGTGCGAGGTGAACCAGATGTCGCCGGCGTCCACCGTGCAGCAGTTCGCCGCAGACCGACAGGATCTCGTCCGAGGCGGACAGCGAGAACCGCGGGGTCACCGCGAATCGCAACCGGCCACGGCCGTGCCAGCGCTCGATCAGCTTGACGCTCTCGGCGGCGGCCTGCTCCGGCGAGCACAGCAGGTCCGGCCGCAGGATCCGGTCGCTGACCACCAGTCCGGCGGTGACGTTCGATGCCGCGCTGCTCGGCGGCCGCGAACAGCACGTCGACCGCCGGGGCGAAATGCGAGCCGAAGACCAGCGCCGTCGTCGTCCCGCAGGCCAGCAGCCCGTCCAGGAACTCCGTGGCCACGGCGCCGGCGTAGGCCGGGTCGGCCAGCTTGCTCTCCTCGGGCAGCGCGCACCGTTCCAGCCAGTCCAGCAGCGGCATGCCGAGGCCGCCGATGGCCCGGATCTGCGGGAAGTGCACGTGCGTGTCGACGAACCCGGGCAGCAGCAGCCCGCCGCGCAGGTCGGTGACCGGCTCCTGCGGGTGCTCGGCGTGCAGCGCCGCGAACGGGCCGCGGGCGACGATGATGCCGTCCCGGACGAGCAGCCCGCCGTCCTGTTCGGCGGCCAGCGCATCGGCCGGATCCCCGGCGAACGGGTCGCCCGGGGTGTCGATGATGGTGCCCGAAAAAGCGTCACAAGGTGCCTCACGATTGATTGAAGTATTGCGCCGCAGCGGTTGTCGACCGCCAGGGTTGGTCGTGCTCAGCGCGTGACGACGGCGCCGGCCGGCAGCCGGCCGGCCTGTTCCTGCATTCGCAGCACGAGTTCGCAGGCCACCCCGACGGCAATGACGGGCGGCTCCTTGCCGGTGATCTCCGGCATCCCGATGGGGCAGCGGATCCGGTCGATCACCTCCGGCTGATGGCCGGCCTCGGCCAGCCGCCGGCGGAAACCGCTCCACTTGGCGCTGGACCCGATCAGCCCGATGCTGCCGAGCGCGGGCAGCCGCAAGGCCATGTCGCACAACGCGAAATCCTCCGCGTGGTCGTGCGTCATGATCAGCACGTGCGCGCCGCGCGGCAGCATTTCCAGCACCTGCTCGCCGAGCAGCGCGTGGTGCGCCGTGACGTCGGCGGCCCCGTCCGTCACGTCCGACAACCGCAGCTCGTCGACCTGATCCTCGCGGGAATCGACCAGGTGCAGCTGCACCTCCAGCCGGGACAGGATCCTGGCCAGCTCGTAGCCGACGTGGCCCATCCCGAAGATCGCGATCACCGGACGGGCCGGCAGCGGTTCGAGCAGCAACGTCACCTCGCCGCCGCAGCACTGCCGGCCGTGCTGGTTGCGGGCGTGCTCGTTCAGCCTGGACTCCTGCGTCTCGGGTGCCGCCGTCGCCAGACGGCGATCAGCTCACGCGCCCGCTGCACGGCGGCCTCCTCGAGGTTGCCGCCGCCGACGCTGCCCCAGGTGTGGTCGGCGCCGACGACCATCTTGGCGCCGGCGTCCCGGGGCGCGTGCCCGCGGACCTTGATCACCGTGACCAGCACACCGGGCAGGCCGTCGCGCCGCAACTGCTCGACAGCACTGAGCCAGTCCATGACTCACACCCCCGCGAGCTCCGGGGCTGCCACGGCGGCCCCGCCGTTCGCCGGCGAAGCACCGGCCGGACAGCGCGGCCCGGATCGCCCAGTACACGGCCTCCGGAGTCGACGGGCAGCCCAGGTCAACCGACCAACCCGCCGGACCGAACGCACCCACCGCGTTCCGCAGCGCCTCGCGGACGCTGAACGCCTGCATCAGCGGTGGTTCGCCGACCGCCTTCGAGCCGTAGACCACGCCCGACTCGGTGGCCCGGTCGAACAGGTGCACGTTGAACTCCTCGGGCATCTCGGAGAAGCTCGGGATCTTGTAGGTGCTGGCGGCCTGGGTGTTCAGCCGGCCGCGGTTCGCGCCGTCGCTCTCGTCCCAGCGCAGCTCCTCCAGGGTGAGCCAGCCGGCGCCCTGCACGAACCCGCCCTCGATCTGCCCGATATCCACCAGCGGGGACAGGCTGTCGCCGACGTCATGCACGATGTCCACCCGGCGCAGCCGGTAGGCGCCGGTGAAGCCGTCCACCTCGACCTCGGACACCGAGGCGCCGTAGGCGAAGTACTTGAACGGCTCGCCCTGCATCCGCGACGCGTCCCAGTGCAGTCCCGCCGTTCGGTAGAAGCCGGCCGCCCACAGCTGCACCCGCTGGAAGTAGGCGGCATGCACCAGATCGGCCCAGGCGATCTGCTGGTCGTGGAAACCGATCCCGGTGACGACGCCGTCGACGAACCGGACGTCATCGGGATGGATGCCGAGCTTGCCGCCCGCCACGACGTTCAGCCGTGCGCGGATCTGATCGCAGGCGTTCTTGATCGCGCCGCCGTTCAGGTCCGCCCCGGACTGACGCGGCCGTGGCGGAGGTGTTGGGCACCTTGTCGGTCCGGGTCGGGGCCAGCCGGACGAACGACAGCGGGACGCCGAGGGCGGTGGCCGCGACCTGGATCATCTTGGTGTGCAGGCCCTGTCCCATCTCGGTGCCGCCGTGGTTGATCAGCACCGACCCGTCCTTGTAGACGTGCACCAGCGCGCCGGCCTGGTTGAACGCGGTCAGGTTGAACGAGATGCCGAACTTGACCGGCGTCATGCCAAGGGCCCGTTTGGTGTTCGGATGCGCCTGGTTGAACGCGGCGATCTCGGCCTTGCGTCGGCCGAAATCGCAGCGGTTGTCCAGGATGGACCAGATGTCCGCGAGCCGTTCGGCGTGCCGGACCGGCTGCCCGTACGGCGTTGTCTGGTTGGGTTCGTAGAGGTTGCTGCGCCGCAGCTCCTCCGGTTCGACACCGAGCAGCGGGGCGCAGCGGCCGAGGATGTCCTCGATGACGATCATGCCCTGCGGCCCGCCGAAGCCGCGGAACGCGGTGTTGGAGGCGCGGTTCGTCTTCGCGATCCGGCCGTGCACCTCGATATTCGGGATCCAGTAGGCGTTGTCGATGTGACACAGCGCCCGGGCCAGCACCGGCTCCGACAGGTCGAGGCTCCAGCCGCCGTTGCTGGTCAGCGTCGCCCGCAACGCGCAGATCCGGTTGTCGGCGTCGAAGCCCACCTCCCAGGTCGCCAGGAACGGGTGCCGCTTGCCGGTCATGGTGATGTCCTGGGTGCGGTTGAGCCGCAGGCTGACCGGGCGTCCGGTGAGGGTCGAACCCAGTGCGGCGATGGCGGCCAGCCCGTGCGGCTGGAACTCCTTGCCGCCGAACCCGCCACCCATTCGCAGGCACTGCACGGTGATCTGGTGGGCCGGCAGGCCCAGCACGTGCGCGACGATGTCCTGGGTTTCGGACGGGTGCTGGGTGCTGGACTGGATGAAGATCTGGCCGTTCTCGTCGATCAGCGACAGCGCGGCGTTGGTCTCCAGATAGAAATGCTCCTGCCCGCCGAATTCGAACTCGCCGGTGAAGATCGATGCGCCGCGTCGGCCAGCCCGGCCGCGGCGTCACCCCGGCTGACCGTCCGCTGCGCACCCTGGAAGCTCTCGGCCGCGATGGCGTCCCGCACGGTGACCAGCGACGGCAACGGCTGGTAGTCGACCTCGACGGCCACCGCGCCCTGCCGGGCCGCCTCCAGCGTCTCGCCCAGCACCCAGCACACGGCGTGGCCGTAGAACATCACCTCGCTGGGAAACAAGGGCTCGTCGTGTTTCTCGCCGGCGTCGTTGAGTCCGGGCACGTCGTCGGCGGTCAGCACCCGGACGACGCCGGGCACCTGGTAGGCGGCGTCCACCCGCAGGCCGGTGATGGTGGCGTGCGCGTGCGGCGCCTGCACCGGCCAGGCGTGCAGGGTGTCCTTCGTTCGTCCGACCAGATCCTGCGGTGTACAGCGCCTTTCCGGTCACGTGCAGATCGGCGCTCTCGTGCGAGATCTCCAACCCGACCTTGGGATTGATCGGCCGGTCGGCGAGCGGTCCGTGTGCCTTGCTCATGACGCTCCCACCTCCTGCAAGCCATTGGCCGCAGGGTTCTCTGAGAGGAACTTGCGCAACGACGCGCCCAGCATCGCGCTGCGGTACGCGGCGCTGGCCCGGTGATCGCTGATCGGGGTCGCTTCCCCGATCAACACCTCCGCCGCCTCGTCGACGACGGTCGCGGTTCCACGACTTGCCGGCCAGGAATGCCTCGGTCGCCGACGCCCGCAGCGGGGTGGCCGCGACACCGCCCAGCCCGATCTTGATGTCCGCCACCGTGCCGCCGTCCAGTCGCAGGGCGAAACCGACCGCCACGCTGGAGATGTCGTCGAACCGGCGCTTCGCGATCTTGTGGAACGCGCTGATCGGCGCCACCGGCAGCGGGACGCGGATCACCTTGATCAACTCACCGGGGCGCTTCACCGTCTGCCGGTAACCGGTGAAGTACTCGGACAGCGCGACCTCCCGTTCCCCGTCCCGGGAGGCGAGCACCAGGGAGGCGTCCAGCGCCAGCAGCGCGGGCGGGCTGTCCCCGATCGGCGAGCCGGTGCCGAGATTGCCACCCAGCGTCGCGCCGTTGCGGATCAGCCGGGACGCGAACTGCGGGAACAACTCCGCCAGCAGCGGCACCCGGCCGGCGAGTCCCCGCTCGATCTCCGACAGGGTCAGCGCCGCGCCGATGTCGATTCCGTTCGTCGCCGACGACGAGCTGGCGCAGTTCGGTCAGCCGGTCGATGCCGATGGTCAGCGCCGCCCGGGAGTGCCGGATGTTCAGTTCGACGCCCCAGTCGGTGGAGCCGGCCACCAGTCGTGGCCTCCGGGTTCTCCGCGAACAGGTCGAGGGCCTCCGCCAGATCGGCCGGACGGTGGAACGCTCCCTGGCTGCTGCTGGTTCGGGTCCGAGCCGGGGCCGGTGCCGGCCGGCCGAGCCGGGTGAACAGCGGGTCGGCGGCGTCCGGGGCGCCCAGCGCGTAGGCGGCGTCCCTGATCGGGCGGTAGCCGGTGCAGCGGCACAGGTTTCCGGACAGCGCGTGCAGGTCGAAGCCGTTCGGCCCGTGTTCGTGGTCGGGTGCATGGCCGGGGGCGGTCGGGTCGGCCCCGTTGGCACCAGAACGCTCCGCCGCCGGGCCGCTGGTGCCGGGCTGGGTCTCGGCCGCCCGCACCGCTCCATTGCCGTTGCCAGAAACCGCCCGCCGGTCAGAGCGGTAGAACTCCGAGGCCATCGAACAGATGAAACCCGGTGTGCAGTAACCACATTGCGACCCGCCGCGGTCGGCCATCTCGCGCTGCACCGGGTGCAGCGCGCCCGGTTGGCCAAGGCCCTCCGCGGTGATCACCTCCTGGTTGTCCAGGCCGGCGGCCGGCACCAGGCAGGCGTTGATCGCGGTCCACCGGGACGAGCCCTCGCCGTCCGGACGGGCCACCATCACCGCGCAGGCGCCGCACTCGCCCTCGGCGCAGCCCTCCTTGCTGCCGGTGAAGCCGGTGGCCCGCAGCCATTCCAGCAGGGTGACGTGACCGCCGACCTCGCCGAGCGGGTGCGCCTGCCCGTTGACCGTCACCTGAGGTTCCACGTTGGTCACCTCCGTTGTCGTCATCAGCGTGCTCCTGCTCTCGTCATCAGGCCAGTATCGTTTCCAGCCGGGTGAGGGCGATCTCCCGCAGTTGGGTGACGACCTCGGCTCTTTCTGCCTCTGGGGTGTTGTTCAGCCGACGGCGGAGTTCGGCGAGGATCTCGGTGGCGGGCCGGCCGGCCGCCCGGATCACGAAGACCCGGTCGAATCTGTTCTCGTACTCGGCGTTGCCGGCCCGGATCGCCGCCGTGACCTCGGGGTCGGCGTCCCCGACGACGGCCTGTTCCCGCTGCGAGAAGTCGACGTCATGATCGGCGCCGGGTTGCTCGCCGATCCGGGGATGACGGGCCAGCGCCGCGGTGATCTCGGCGTCGGTCAATGATGCCGCCGACGACCTGGCCCGGTGCAGGACCTCTGGCGCCGTCGCGTACGGGCGGCCGGTGGCGACGTCGTGCACCCAGCGCGGCACGTGCAGGCACGATTCCAGGGTCGTCGTCGCCTCGGCATCGGTCATCGCGTTGAACCGTTGCAGGCCGGCGGTCTGCTCGGTCCTTCCGGAGGGGGCCGGGTGCGCAGGCGACAACGGCGGCGCGGCGGTCATTCTGGCCGCCCTGGCGCCCAGGATGGGGCTGGCGTCGGCCACCAGATCGTCGAACCGGTGGTTGGCGATCTTGGCCACCTCGATGACGGCTGCGGCGAATTCCTGGGTGGGCGCGTTCTGCATGCGCTCCCAGCCGGACTTCAGGATCTCATTGCGGTTCTCCACGTCCCGCACCGAGACGATCAACGGGATGCCGAACCGATCGCGGTAGGCCTCGGTCAGGTGGGCGAATTCCTCGTGATCCTCGTCGTTCAGCAGGGTGAGCCCGACGCTGCCCTGATCCCTGGCCGACTCCTCGCCGCGGGTGTCGCCGTCGACGGCGTCGCTGCCCAGGTCGGGGTAGAAGGACAGCAGGTCCCGCTGCTCGGTGCGTTCCGCGGAGAACAACGATTCCTGGAACGCCATCCGCAGGTCATGGGTGTCCTCGAACGGCCGCAGGTCATACGCCCGTTCGGCCACCCACGTCGGGCCCTGGAACAGCCGGCCGAAGGTCTGCACGAACGCTTCCCGGGTCATCGTGTTCACCTGGTCCAGCCGGATCACCCCGGTGCCCGGGGTGCCGGCCACGGCCGGTCCGAAGTCCTTCCCGACATGGTGGAAGATCAGGTTGAGCAAGATCGCGCACAGGCTGCCCAGGGTGATGCCGCTACCGAAGATGATCTGCGCCCAGTCCGGGACCGCCTGCGCGACACCGGGTTCCACGGTGACGAACACAGCCAGCGCCAGGCTGGTACCGACGATGACGACGTTGCGATGATCGTGGAAGTCGACCCGGGCCAGGGTCTGGATGCCGACCACGGCCACCGTGGCGAACATGGCCAGAGCGGCGCCACCGAGCACGGGTGGCGGCACGCTGGCGACCAGCGCGCCGGCCTTGGGGATCAGCCCGAGCAGGATCATGAAAACGCCGGCGGCGGCCACGACATAGCGGCTCTTCACCCGGGTCAGCCGGACCAGCCCGACGTTCTCTGCGAAACAGGTGTACGGGAAGGAGTTCAGCACGCCGCCGATGAAGGTGGAGAGCCCGTCCGCGCGCAGCGCCCTGGAGACATCCTCGGCGCCGACCCGCTTCTCGACGATCTCACCGGTGGCGAACACGTCGCCGGTGGTTTCCACGGCGGTGATCAACATGACCACGATCATCGAGATGATCGCCGCGATCGAGAATTTCGGGATGCCGAAGAAGAACGGCGTGGTCACCTCGAACCAGGATGAGGTGGAAATGCTGTCGAAGGTGGCGTCGCCCAGCACGAAGGCGACACCGGTACCGATGACGAGGCCGGCCAGCACCGCGACGGTCGCCATGAAGCCCTTGAACACCCGTTGGATGATGACGATGATCGCGAGGGTGCCCATCGCGTAGGCGAGGTTCTTCCCGCTCGACGGATCAGGGTTAGCGGCGCCGCCGACCGCGTCGGTGGCGGCCACCGGGAGCAGCGCGATACCGATGATGGTGATCACGGTGCCGGTGACCACCGGTGGGAAGAATCGGATGAGCTTGGCGAAGTACGGAGCCACGAAGAAGGTGAACAGCCCCGCGATGATCACCGACCCGTAGATGTACAGCAGGCCCTCGGTGCCGCCGCCGTTGGCCAGCGCGATGGCGATCATCGGCGACACTGCCGTGAACGTCACGCCCTGCAGCAGTGGCAGCTTGACGCCGACCTTCCAGAAGCCGACCGACTGGATGATCGATGCGATGCCGCAGGTGAACAGGTCGGCGCCGATCAGGTGGATCAGTTGTTCCTCGGTGAGCCCGATCGCGCCGGCCAGCAGGATCGGCACCACAACGGCGCCGGCGTAGAACGCCAGCACGTGCTGAATGCCGTAGATGGCAAGCTTCGGAACGGGAAGTACCTGGTCGACCGGATGCTTGATCGACTTGGCGCGCTCGCGAGGCTTCGTCGGTGACGTCATGGATGACCCCTTTGGTCCGCGGGTTCGGATGCTGTCCGAAGTTCCGTCTTCGTTGACTGCGGATTGATAGTGCTCGCCTGCTGGACTGCTGGCGACCCGGCGCGGGCCGGAATGGAACGAGCCGCGAACCCGCGGCGGGCGCTGCGCGTCAGCAGAATCCGGGGACGGTGTTCCATGCGGAGCCCGGGTCGGACGCGTCGTCACGCTGCACGGCGGCCTCGATCAGGCCGTACGGGCGGTCCGCCGCCCAGAACACCTCGCCGGGGTTCTCGTCGCCGAACGGCGAGAGGTCGACCAGGAAGTGGTGCTTGTTCGGTGCCTTGAACCGGATCTCGGCGACCTCGGGGTATTCCTGCAGCACGGATTCGCCCATCGCATAGAGGGTCTGCTGCAGCGCGTAGCTGTGTACCTCGGCGAACCGCTTGAGCAGCAGGGCCCGGATCTGCTGGTAGGACTTGTCGAAGTCGACATCGAGGGTGTCGTACCGCCAGCGGGCGATCAGCGAGGTCGCGAGGATGCGGTCGGTCGTCTCCTGCAGGGTGGTGTACTCGTCCTTGAGGAAGCCCCAGAACTCGGATCCGGTGGTCTTGGCCAGGGTGAGGTCCTTGAGCCCGGACACCGCCCACGCCTTGCGGTCCGCGCCGCGGCCCTCGACGGTGACGACGGTCGTGCGGGTCTCGCCGCCATTGCGGACGAAGGAATGATCGTGCGGCGTGCCGTCGACCGAGATCCGGTCCCAGAAGTACTCCTCGATCTCGATCCGGGCGCCGGTGGCCTTCGGGGTCTGGCCGATGAAGTGGTCGCCCAGGGTCAGCGCGAACTCCTCGATGGAGCGGACCCCCTTCTCCTTGGCGAAGGCGAACACGGTGTTCTTCTGGGTGTCGGTGGGCAGGATCGCTGCCTGATCACCGGTGATGTGCGCGTCGCTGAAGTCGCCGCGCAGCGAGGAGGAGACGTTCAGGTCGCGGATCTCGTGACGCGGGGTGTCGCGGTAGACGCGAACCAGGCGGTTCTCGGCTTTTCCGTACTGGTTGGCTCCCAGGACGATGGTCATTCGGGTCAGCTCCCTCGGTAGGTCAGTAGTCGCCTGCGACGAAGTCGTCAGGCGCAGTTCAGCGCTCTCTGGCGAAGGGACTCAGCAGCACCGGGACGTGGTAGTGCCGAGCGGGGTCGGCCAGCGTGAAGGTCACGCTGACGGTGGGATAGATGCCGGTCTGGCCGGTGGCGGTGAAGTAGCGCCGCGGTGCTCGAAGGTGAGCCGGTAGCCGGCTGCGACCCCGGCGGAAGCCGTTGTGGTGCAACGGCTTCCGCAGCGATGCCGGTTGGTCTGAGCGGGAGCGGTGACGACGGGGCCGAGGCAGAACGTCATGTGCACCTGCTCTCCGTTGAGCGTCGAACGTGGAATCTTTCTTCCGCAGATCGAAATATAGAGCGTGACCGGGGCCACGTCAACAGTTTGTTGAAGAGAATTTTGCGGACGAGCCGCGCTGTGCAGACCCCCGCGCCGGCACCCCCGGCTGTACACACGTTGCGTGTGCATTCGACGCGCTGCAGTGCGTGGTCCGGCGACGAGCCGTGTGTAGAGCGGGCGTTGTCGGGCGCCGGCGCGTGGGGGAGCGGCGGACCGGACGGGGTCAGTCGCGCTCCCGGTTGAGGTAGTTGTAGACGGTGAACCGGCTGATGCCGAGCGCCGCCGCGACGGTTTCCACCGACTTGCGGTAGGAGAACGCGCCGCTCTCCTCCAGCAGCCGAACCGCCCGTTGCTTGCCGGGCCGATCCAGCGTTGGCCAGCGGCGAGCCGAGCTGCCCCTCCAGATCCGCGATGATCCCGTCCAGCCCGCCCGCCGGTTCAAGGTCGGGGTCGTCGGCCGCTCGTCCGGTCGGCGGGCTCGCCAGGCTCGGCGGTCGGCCCGGCGCGGGAGCGCTTGCCGGCAAACGGATCCCGGCCACGATCTCGCCGTCCCAGTGCAGCGCGACGTCATCGGTGTGCAGGTCCGACGGATCGACGACGGCGGCCCCGATCCGATTGATCAGCGGGTCGATCGCCAGCAGGAGTGGATGTGTCGGCTCGGCCATGTCACTGTTCCGGCTCGATCTGGACCGTCACCCGGTGCGCCCCGGCGTCGATCGCGGCCGCCAGCACGGCCCGCAGGGTGTCCAGCACCTCGTCGACCTCGCCGCTGAACCGGGTGCCGAGCGGCCCGAATTCGCCGGGCAGGCCGGCCTGTTGGATGACGTCCCAGGAGCGCTGAGCGTGCGCGGGTGGCGTTCCCTCGCCGTGGTACGGCTCGGTGGTGAACTCCGCAGCTAGGCGCACGCTGCAGAGATTACGCCGAGGGACGTGGGCAACCCCGACCGCCGGATCTGCTGCCCATCGACGCCGGTCCGCGTCTGGAACGGCTCGGTCCATCCACGCACGACATCCGGCTCGGTGGGACTTCCCACGACGGACCATCCGCGGTCGCCGGGGCGCCGAACAACGTCTGCGCGGGCAGCACAGGTCCGTGCGGCCACCGCTCCTGCACCAATTCATAGGCTCATCTGAGCCCATGACCAAGCATGGGATTACGATCCTCGGGTCGAGACTCGATCCTCACGACTCGATCCTCGCCAAGGGGATCAGCCCACGGGCGTCACCGGGAAGGGGCACCACGTGTCCGCAGCGAACGCACGCTCGTCAGCATTGGCGACCAAGGCCTGGCTCGGGCCGCCCGGTGGTTGGAAGCGGATCGCCGGCGCCATGTCCGTCGTGCTGCTGCTCACCGCGGTGTCGTTCGGGCTGCTGTTCGCCGTGGTCATCCCGGGCCGGCACGAAGTCAACGGGCAGATCTTCGGCATCGGGTTGGCCATCACCGCGTACCTGCTCGGCGTCCGGCATGCCTTCGACGCCGACCACATCGCCGCCATCGACAACACCACCCGCAAACTCGTCGCCGACGGACAACGGCCGGTCACGGTTGGCCTGTTCTTCTCGTTCGGCCACTCGTCCGTGGTGTTCGTGATGGCGCTGTTCGTGGCGATCGGCGCCAAGTTCGTCAGCGCCCTGGTGACCGACGGGTCCGACGTTCACCAGACCCTTGGCGTCATCGGCACCTCGATCTCGGGACTGTTCCTGCTCATCATCGGGATGATCAACCTGGTCGCCCTGATGAGCATCTACAAGGTCTGGCGGGAGGCGCAGACCGGCGCCTACGACGAACAAGCCCTGGAAGAGGCGCTCAACTCCCGCGGGGTGTTCGCCCGGCTGCTGCGCCCGGCGATGAAGGCGATCAAGCGACCCGGCCAGATGTACCCCCTGGGATTCCTGTTCGGCCTTGGCTTCGACACCGCCACCGAAATCTCGCTGCTGGTGCTGGCCGGCGCCGGCGCCGCGACCGGGTTGCCCTGGTACGCCGTGATGGTGCTGCCGCTGCTGTTCGCTTCCGGGATGAGCCTGTTCGACACCCTGGACGGCGCGTTCATGCAGGCCGCCTACCAATGGGCGTTCATCCGGCCGGTGCGAAAGGTCTACTACAACCTCACCACCACCGGCCTGTCGGTGGCCATCGCGTTGATCATTGGCGGTATCGAAGTGATCAGCGTGCTGCACGACAAGGCCGATCTCACCGATCCCGTCACCACCTGGATCGCCGGCATCACCCTGGACGACATCGGCTACGTCATCGTCGCGTTGTTCCTACTGGTCTGGGCCGGCTCGTTCCTCTACTGGCGGCTGAGCAACATCGAAGAACGCTGGACCGCGAAGCTGGCCGACGGCGCCCCGCCCGCGGGCTGACGACCACCCCCGGACGGAGCTCAGGAGCCCGTCGCGGCCTTGGCCCGCCGCGCCAGCACGTCCAGTTGGCCGCGGTCCAGCCCGGTGTCGTCGCTGATCCGGTCTTGTTCGACCGCCCCGCACTCGATCGCCCGAACGATGAAACCGGCCAGCGCGACGGCCGTCGCCGGCTCGTCGAGGTAGCCGGAATCGGTGCGCTGGACATATGCCCGGAGCCGGGCGACCGCTGAGGGCAGGCCGTCCCGGTAGAACAGGTACACCGCCGCGTACCGGGTCGGCAGCTGCCCGAAATGCATGTCCCAGCCCTGGTAGATGCCGCGTTCCAGCGATCGCCGGACGAGCCGGGCGTGCAGCCGCCACGCCGCGTGCACCGCTGCCCGATCACCCACCGGCAGCACGTTCGTCGACCCGTCGCTGACGTGCACTCCGGTACCGGCCGCCGCCACCTGCATCACGGCCTTGGCGTGGTCCGCGGCGGGGTGCTCCATGCTCTGGTACTGCGCCGCGATCCCGCAGGAGGCGGAGTAGTCGTAGGTGCCGTAGTGCAGGCCGGTGCAGCGCGGCGCCGCGGCGTGGATCATCGGCGCGATCAGCGCCCGGCCGTCCGGGCCGAGGATCGCCTGCGGGGTCTCCACCTGGATCTCGAATTTCAATGCGCCCGGTGAGAGTCCATGCGAGCGTTCGAGTTCGGCGCAGGCGACCATCATCGCCTCGACCTGGTCGACCGACGTCACCTTCGGCAGGGTGAGCACGAAACCGTCCGGCAGGCCGCCGGTGCGGGCCAGCTCGCCGACGAACAGGTCCAGCGTTTTCAGCCCCCGCCGACGGGTCGGCCGTTCGAAGTTCTTGAACCGGATGCCGATGAACGGTGGCGCGGTGCCCGCGCCGACCGCGTCCTGCAGCGTGCGGGCGGCGGCGATCGCGGCGGCGTCCTCCTCGTCGTCCGGGCGCGGCCCGTAGCCGTCCTCGAAGTCGATCCGCAGGTCCTCGATCGGTTCGCGGTCGAGTTTTGCGCCGGATCCTGTCGTACACGGCAGCGATGTCGGCGGGGTCCGCACCGATCGCCGCGGCGAACAGCTCCGGGGTGTCACCGTGCTCGGCGAGCACTGCGCCGGCCCGCCGACCCCAGTCCAGGGCCAGGTCCGCGGTGAAGGTGTCGGCCGGGATGTACACGGTGTGCACCGGTTGGCGGACCCCGCGATCGCCCGGGTACAGCTCGGCGAGTTGCCGGTCGGCACCGGCGAGCCGCCGGTCGAGGTCAGCGGCAAGGTCGTCGAGACTACTCACGGGGGCACCCTTCTCCTGCATATCGAATTCTGTATAGTGGATATTAGTGTCCACTCTGCGGAAGTCAAGGCGGAGCCAAAGGGATATCACCCGCATCGCGACCGTAGACTTCCGTGATACGGAAGGTCTCGCCGGCCAGGCAGTATCCGAAGGAGCACCCGATGTCCGTTTCCAATCAAGTCCCCATCGACGGTGCTGCTGAGGTGGCCGAGCTCGAGAAACCCGGCCGCGCGGACGACGGCAAGCGCTCCGGCGGGGTGCAGTCCATCGAACGGGCGTTCCGCATCCTCGAGGTTCTGGCCGGCAACGGTGGCGTGATGGGCCTCTCGGCGCTGGCCGCCGAGGCCGACCTGCCGCTGCCGACCATTCACCGGCTGTCCCGCACGCTGGTCGATCTCGGCTACCTCCGGCAGGAGCCGTCCCGGCAGTACGCCCTTGGCCCGCGCATCCTGCTGCTCGCGGAGAGCTCCTCGACGATGCTGAGCGTCGTCGCCCGCCCGCATCTCGCCCGGCTGGTCGACGATCTCGGCGAGACCGCCAACCTGGCCTCGTTGGACGGCGACCAGATCGTCTACATCTCGCAGGTCCCGTCCCGGCACTCGATGCGGATGTTCACCGAGGTCGGGCGCCGGGTGCTGCCGCACTGCACGGCCGTTGGCAAGGCGATCATGGCCAACATGCCGCCCGGCGAGGTACGGGAACTGCTGCAGCGCACCGGCATGCCGCGGCACACCGAGCACACCATCACCGACCCCGAGACCTTCGCCGAGCAGCTGGCGTGGTCCGCGGAACACGGCTACGCGATCGACGACGGGGAACAGGAGCTCGGCGTCCGGTGTGTGGCCGTCGCGGTGCCGGGGGTCCGGGCGCAGCTGGCGCTGTCGGTGTCCGGCCCGGCCGGCCGGATGTCCCCGGACACCGTTGCGCGTGCGGTGCCGCTGCTGACGGCGGCCGGGGCCGCGCTGGCGGCGGACCTGAGCTGACCAGGACCAGACGGCCGTCTTCACCCTTCGCGCACACTCGGGACGGGCATTTCCCGCACGCCTTCCCACCGTCGGCTCACGTCAAACGAGTCAATTCCGCTCCACCTGTAACACCTCGTTTACCTCAGACGTGCCGTTCGGCAACAGCACCGGACGAGATTTCGCAGGTCAAGTCCTGTACCCGGCGAAAAGTGCCGCAGCACCTGGAGGCATCGAAATGGGTTTCAAACCGACGATAGGACCGGACGGGAAGAAAGAATCCGTTGACGAAGTGCCGCCCTGGCGGCAGCTCATTCCGCTTGGCCTGCAGCACGTGCTGGCCCTGTACGCGGGGGCGGTGGCGGTGCCGCTGGTGGTCGGCGGCGCCTTGATCGCGGCCGGCAAGCTCAACCCCGACGACCTCGGCTACCTGGTCACGGCCGACCTGTTCGTGGCCGGCATCGCCACCCTGATCCAGTCCATCGGGTTCAAGTGGTTCGGGGTCCGGCTGCCGCTCATGCAGGGCTGCACGTTCGCCGCCGTCTCGCCGATGATCGTCATCGGCTCGCAGTACGGCGTCGGCGCGATCTACGGCTCGGTGATCGCCTGCGGCCTGTTCATGATTCTGTTGGCGCCGTTCTTCGCCCAGCTGGTCCGGTTCTTCCCGCCGCTGGTCACCGGAACGGTGATCCTGATCATCGGGCTGTCGCTGTTCGGCGTGGCCGCCAACTGGGTCGGCAGCCCCACCGTCACCGCCGACGGCGCGCCGATGGAGAACGTGGCGCTGGCCGCCGGCACGCTGCTGCTGATCGTGTTGATCGAGCGGTTCGCCCCGCCGGCGCTGGCCCGGATCTCCATCCTGCTGTCCATCGTCATCGGCACCATCGTGGCCATCCCGCTCGGGCTGACCAGCTGGGACAACGTGCCGAACGCCAACTGGGTCGGCGTCACCACGCCGTTCTTCTTCGGGACGCCCGACGTTCCAGATCTCGGCCATCATCTCGATGTGCATCGTGGCGCTGGTGATCATGACGGAGACCACCGGCGACATCCTGGCGATCGGGCAGATCGTCGACGTCAAGATCGACCGGCGGCGGCTGGCCGACGGGCTGCGTGCCGACGGCCTGTCGACCGTGCTCGGCGGGGTCTTCAACACCTTCCCGTACACGGCCTTTGCGCAGAACGTCGGCCTGGTCTCGATCACCGGCGTGCGCAGCCGCTACGTGGCGACGTTCGCCGGCGGGGTGATGGTGCTGCTGGGACTCACCCCGAAGATGGGCGCCGTCGTCGAGGGCATCCCGCAGCCGGTGCTCGGCGGCGCCGGCATCGCGCTGTTCGGCATGGTCGCCGCCAGCGGTGTGCGGACCCTGTCCACGGTGAAGTTCAACAACCGCAACATCCTGGTGGTCGCACTGTCGGTCGGTATCGCGATGGTCCCGGTGATCAGCAACAACTTCTACAACGCCTTCCCGAGCTGGTTCCAGACGATCTTCCACTCGGGCATCAGCGCCGGCGCGATCGTTGCCATTTCGCTGAACCTGCTGCTCAATTCGGACAAGCAGCGGGCGAAGATCGAGGCGCAGGAGCACAGCGGAGTTTCCGCCCATGACGCCGTACGGGAGAACCCGCAGGTCGAGCCGAAGGGTGAGTCGGCGCAGATCCCCCGGTAGGCAGATCCCCCGGCAGTTCGAGGGGGAGTCAGGTGACATCCCGGTGGCGACGGTGCCACCGGGAACGGTGAAGGACGAGGGGAATCTTGTGAGCAGTCGGATCACGGTCGCCGGAGCACCTGTCGCGGGAAGCGCGGAGATCCTGACCCCGGCCGCGCTGGACTTCCTGGCCGATCTGCACGAACGCTTCGCCGCGCGCACGCAGACGAGTTGCTGGCGCTGCGACAGGTGCGGCGCGACGCCGTGGCCGTCGGAGAGCCGATGGACTTCCTGCACGAGACCGCGGCGATCCGCGCCGGTGACTGGACGGTCGCGCCGATCCCGGAGTACCTCGCGGATCGCCGGGTGGAGATCACCGGACCGACCGACCGCAAGATGACGATCAACGCGCTGAACTCCGGCGCCAAGATCTGGCTGGCCGACCTCGAGGACGCGAACACACCGGCCTGGGAGAACGTGATCTCCGGGCAGGTCGAACCTGCATGACGCCATCCGGCGGACCATCACGCTGGACCAGGACGGCAAGTCCTACCGGCTGAACGACGGCGAGCTGGCCGTCATCGTCACCCGGCCACGCGGCTGGCACCTGCCGGAGAAGCACCTCAAGTTCGACGGGCAGGCCGATGGTCGGTGCGCTGGTCGACTTCGGGCTGTACTTCTTCCACAACGCTGCCGAATTGCTGGAGCGCGGCGCCGGGCCGGCGTTCTACCTGCCGAAGATGGAATCGCACCTCGAGGCCCGGCTCTGGGCCGAGGTGTTCGCGTTCTCCGAGGCGCAGCTGGGCATCGAGCACGGCACCATCCGGGCCACCGTGCTGATCGAGACCATCTGGGCCGCCTTCGAAATGGACGAGATCCTCTACGAGCTGCGGGAGTACGCCGCTGGGCTGAACGCGGGCCGGTGGGACTACCTGTTCTCGATCGTCAAGACGTTCCGGGATGCCGGCGACGACTACGTCCTGCCGGACCGGAACACCATCACCATGGCCGCGCCGTTCATGAAGGCCTATTCCGATCTGCTGGTCGCCACCTGCCATCGGCGTGGTGCCTACGCGATCGGCGGGATGGCGGCCTTCATCCCGTCCCGTCGCGACCCGGAGATCAACGCGGTCGCGTTCGCCAAGGTGCGGGCCGACAAGACCAGGGAGGCCGACGCCGGCTACGAGGGGTCCTGGGTGGCGCATCCGGACCTGGTGCCGATCTGCCGGGAGATCTTCGACGCCGCGCTCGGCGATCTGCCCAACCAGCTGCACAAGGCGCTTGCCGGAAGTGCATGTCACCGCGAAGGACCTGCTGGACATCCGCTCGCTGCCGCTGGTGGTGACCGCCAAGGGGCTCAAGGACAACATCGAGGTCGCGCTCGAATACGTCGTCAACTGGCTCTCCGGCAACGGCGCGGTCGGCATCAACAATCTGATGGAAGACGCAGCCACCGCTGAGATCTCGCGGTGCCAGGTGTGGCAGTGGCGGCGGAACCGGGTGGTGCTGGACACCGGGCGGCGGGTGACCTCGACGATGATCATCGGCATTCTCGACGATGCCACCGAGACGCTGGCCGACACCTGGGCCGACGGACCGGGCGGGAAGGAGCTGCTCGCCGACTCCAGAAACCTGCTGTACGACCTGTGCACCAAGAACTCGTTCTCGGACTTCCTGACAGTCCCGGCCTACGACCTGCTGCCCTGACGGGGACTGACCGCTCGCTCTACACGCGCTGCGACGGCAGTCGACGTGCTGCAGTGCCCGCGGGCGTGACGGAGCAGGTGTACAGCGGTGTGGTCGGTCACGCGCCGGAAACGTAGGTGCTGCACAATTGCGCGCTGGGCATGCGGAACGGCCTGAGACAAGGGCCCCGACGAGGAGGCACAGGTGCATCTGACCCCCGCCGACACCGAGAAGCTGCTGCTGGCCGTCGCCGGCATGGTGGCCAGGGACCGGTTGGCTCGCGGCGTCAAGCTGAACTACCCGGAGACCGTGGCGATACTGACCACCTGGGTGATCGAGCGGGCCCGGGACGGCCGGCGGGTCGCCGACCTGATGGTCGAGGGACGCCAGGTGCTGACCCGGGACCAGGTGATGGACGGTGTCGCCGAGATGCTGCCGGACGTCCAGGTGGAGGCGACGTTCCCGGACGGGCGCAAGCTCGTCACCATTCATCAGCCGATCGCGTAGGGAGCGAGCTTCAATGGCTGGCACCTCATCGTCGGGCCCGGCGCCATCCGCACCGCGCCCGGCTCCATCGAACTCAACGCCGACCGCACCGCCGCCGAACGGATCGAGCTGGAGATCGTCAACACCGGTGATCGGCCCGATCCAGATCGGCTCGCACCTGCACCTGCCGGACGCGAACACGTCGCTGGAATTCGACCGGGCGGCCGCGCACGGTTTCCGGTTGGACATCCCGTCCGGAACATCCCGGCGGTTCGAGCCCGGCGCGTCGAGAGCTCGTTGCGGCCGTTGCATTCAAAGGCAACCGGCGGATCCCCGGCATCCAGATCAAGTCCGAGTCCGAGCAGGAGCTCTAGATGGTGCAGATTTCGCGTTCGGAGTACGCCGCGCTGTACGGCCCGACGGTCGGCGACCAGGTCCGGCTGGGCGACACCGACCTGTGGATCGAGGTCGAGCAGGACCTCACCGCCGGCGGCGAGGAGGCCGTGTTCGGCGGCGGCAAGTCGATCCGCGAGTCGATGGCGCAGGGCAGCACCACCCGGGCC
Organism: uncultured Actinomycetota bacterium; assembly: GCA_963695045.1. Taxonomy (GTDB): domain Bacteria; phylum Actinomycetota; class Actinomycetes; order Mycobacteriales; family Nakamurellaceae; genus Nakamurella. The sequence goes on along the minus strand of CAVOFW010000001.1, from coordinate 283,457 downwards.
GACGGCGCCCCGGACACCGTCATCACCAACGCGATCGTGCTCGACCACTGGGGCATCGTCCGGGCCGATGTCGGCATCCGGGACGGCCGGATCGTCGCCCTTGGCCGGGCCGGCAACCCCGACGTCGCCGACGGAGTGCACCCGTTGCTGCAGATCGGGCCGTCCACCGACGTCATCTCCGGCGAGGGCAAGATCCTCACCGCGGGTGGCATCGACACCCATGTGCACCTGATCTCGCCGTCGCAGATCGTCGAGGCGCTGGCCACCGGGCTGACCACCCTCGGCGGCGGCGGCACCGGGCCGTCGGAGGGGACCAAGGCGACGACCGTGACGCCTGGTGCCTGGCACCTGGAGAAGATCCACCGGTCCATCGACCCCTACCCGATCAACCTGCTGCTGCTCGGCAAGGGCAACACGGTCTCGATGGAGGGGCTGAAGGAGCAGGCGCTGGCCGGCGCCGGCGGTTACAAGGTGCACGAGGACTGGGGCTCCACCCCGGCCGCGATCGACGCCGCGCTGCGCGGCGCCGACGAGTGGGGGCTGCAGGTCGCGCTGCACTCCGACTCATTGAACGAGGCCGGCTATGTGGCGTCGACGATCGCCGCCATCGGCGGCCGGTCGATCAGCGCGTTCCACGTCGAGGGCGCCGGCGGCGGGCACTCGCCGGACATCATGACGCTGGCCGGACTGCCGAACGTGATCCCCGGCTCGACGAACCCGACGTTGCCGCACACGGTGAACACCGTCGCCGAGCACCTGGACATGCTGATGGTCTGCCATCACCTGAACCCGGCGGTGTCCGAGGATCTCGCGTTCGCCGAGTCCCGGATCCGGGCGACCACCATCGCCGCGGAAGACATCCTGCACGACATGGGGGCGATCTCGCTGACCTCCTCCGACGCGCAGGCGATGGGCCGGATCGGCGAGGTGGTCTGCCGTACCTGGCAGGTCGCGCACGTGATGAAGGCCCGGCGCGGCGATATCGGCGGTGGGATGCCGGCCGACAACTTCCGGGCCAAGCGGTACGTCGCGAAATACACCATCAACCCGGCGATCTCGCACGGCATCGACGACGAGATCGGCTCCGTCGAGCCGGGCAAGCTCGCCGACCTGGTGCTCTGGGAGCCGAAGTTCTTCGGCATCCGGCCGGCGGTGGTGCTCAAGGGCGGCGGCCTGGTCTGGGGCGCGCTGGGCGATCCGAACGCCTCCATCCCGACCCCGCAGCCGGTGCTGATGCGGCCCGCGCTGACCGACACCATCGGCGCCGAGCTGTCGCTGTCCTTCGTCTCGCCGTTCGCTCTGGAAGATGGGCTGGCGGCGCGGCTGGGGCTCAAGCGCAGCTGGCCGCCGTCAAACCCACCCGCGACGTCGGGAAGGCGCAGATGATCAACAACGACGCGCTGCCGGACATCGTGATCAAGCCGGAGACGTTCGAGATCACGCATCGACGGGGACGTGGTGGTGCCCGCCCCGGCCGAATGGCTGCCGCTGGCCCAGCTGTACAGCATGTTCTAGGCTCGGTGTTTCTAGGGCGGCTCGGCTCCGGCCCCTCGACCTGCCGATGCCCGACCCGCAGGAGCCCATTCATGTCAGTGTCCGCGGACCGGCAAGGGCGCCGCGGCGGCTCGGCGCTGACGGTGAATACCGGCTGCGCAACGGGCCCGAGCGGCTCCCACTGAGCTTCACACTGCAGGGCGTCAAGCAGGCAGGGTGAATTTCTCCGGTGCCGTCCCGTCAGCCGGCACGGTCGAAGCATGCGAGCATGGCTGGCTGCACGCACCGCAGCGGGATCACCCGAGTAGGCGATCAGCATCGAGTGGGAGGATGCGGGCATGAAAAGGCTGCACGGAGCACCTGAGGCGTTGTCCTCCATCAGGTCACAGCTTTTCAAGCCGCCCGCGACGTCCTTCGACGCCGCGTTGTCCCATCAGGAATAGCGGGTCGATGACCACGGATCAGAATGCGGCGGACGACCGGCCTTTGGTCATCCTGCACACTGCACCGCAACCGGTCGACCGGATCTTCACCGCCGAGGCGCTTGCGGCCCTGAACGAACACTTCACCGTGGTGGACCTGGAAGGGGTGGACGACCCGAACGGTCGGCTGGACCAACTGCTGCCGCAGGCGTTCGCGATCGTCGGCCAACCGGACCTGTCCACCGACCGCGTCGCGCGGGCCGAAAGGCTGCGCGCGCTGCTGAACGTCGAGGGCAATTTCTACCCGAATGTCGACTACCCCGCCTGCTTCGATCGGGGGATCCATGTGCTGGGCTGCGGGCCCGCCTACGCGCAGGCGGTTGCCGAGTATGCCCTGGGCCTGGCCCTCGACCTGGCGCGCGGGATCAGCCGGGAGGACCGGGCGTTCCGGGAGGGTCAGGAGCGGTATCTGGGTGCGGGCAACGCCGACGCGGTGCTGCTGCGGCACGCCGACGTCGGGTTCGTCGGCTTCGGCAACCTGGGTCGGGCGCTGCGCCCCCTGCTGGCCCCGTTCAGCCCGACGATCCGGGTCTACGACCCCTGGCTCCCGGCGTCCGTGCTGCGGGAGTCCGACCTCATCCCCGCGTCGCTGGAGCAGGTCCTGACCGCGAGCACGTTCGTCTTCGTGCTGGCCGCCGTCACCTCCGACAGCCAGCACCTGCTCGGGCCCGAACAGCTTGACCTACTCCCGACGGGAGCGCGGCTGATCCTGGTCAGCCGCGCCGCCGTGGTGGACTTTCCGGCGTTGCTGGATCGGGTGCAGTCCGGCAGGTTCCTGGCCGCCATCGACGTCTGGCCGAGCGAACCCGTTGATCAGGATGACCGGGCCAGACGGCTGGAGGGACTGGTGCTCTCCGCGCACCGCGCGGGCGGGATCCCGGCCGCGTTCAGCCAGATCGGCGACATGGTGGTGGACGACCTGACCCTGATCGCGGCCGGTCTGCCCCCGGTCCGGATGCAGGTGGCGGCCCGGGATCTGGTCGGCCGCTACCGGAACCGGCCGGCCGGCAGCCCGACCGATCGTGACGACCGCGATTTCCTGACGATCCCGGCCGACGGCGTGCTGTTCGATTGTGACGGGGTGCTGGTCGATTCCGACGCCAGCGTCGGGCAGGCCTGGGGTCGATGGGCGCGGAAGTATGGCCTTGATCCGGTCGAGGTCGGTCACATGGTCCACGGGCGGCGCGCCGCGGACACCGTGGCGTTGCTGATCGGTCCGGAGGACCGTGCGGCGGCGCTCGACGACATCAACGCCTTCGAGGTGGAGGACGCCGCGACCGTGACCCCGGTGCCGGGCGCCATCGAGCTGACCAGCAGCATGGCCGGCGCCCGCTGGGCGGTCGTCACCTCCGGCAACCGGATCCTGGCCAGGGCAAGGCTTTCCGCCGCTGGGATATCTTCACCGCAGGTGGTGATCACCGCCGATGACGTCGGGAACGGCAAGCCCGACCCGGAGGGCTACCTGGCCGCCGCCGACCGGATCGAGGTTCCGGTGGAGCGTGCGGTGGTGTTCGAGGACGCGCTGAGTGGTGTCCTGGCGGCCCGCGCCGCCGGCGTCGGAACCGTCGTCGGGGTCGGTGCCCGCGCGTTGGAGACCGACGCGGACGTCGTCGTGACGGACCTTCAGGGCGTCAGCTGGACCGGGCAGGGGCTGCGGATTCGTCGGGCCGGGATCCTGCGATGACCAACCGTGTCGCCATCAGCGGTATTGCTGGAAGAACTCGCGGATATCGCTGATCAGCAGGACGGGTTCTTCGAGTGCGGCGAAATGCCCGCCCCGGTCGACGTCGACCCAGCTGGTGATGTTGTTGCTCGTCTCCGCGTACCGGCGGATCCCGACGTCATGGGCAAACATGATCGCCGCGGTCGGCACTCCCGAGGAGTCGGGCGGTGGTCCCCAGGATGCCTGCGCATAGCCGACATAGGCTGCCGTGCCGGCGGTTCCGGTGAGCCAGTAGATCATCACGTTGGTCAGTAACCGATCCCGATCGATGACGACGTCCGGGAGAGCGTCAGCTGGATGGGTCCATGCGTGAAATTTGTCGATGATCCAGGCGAGCTGACCCACCGGCGAATCAACGAGCGCTGCAGCCACGGTTTGCGGCCGGGTGGATTGAATCGCGATGTACCCGAACTCGTCGCGCATGAACGCCTGAACCCGGCCGACCCGGTCCCGTTCGAGCGCGGTCATGGCCGCCAGGTCGTCGTCGCTGACGGCGCCCGTCGGCATGCCGATGCTGCCGTTGACATGCACTCCGACGACCCGGTCCGGCGCTACCCGCCCGACCTCGGGCGACACAGCGGCGCCGATGTCGCCGCCCTGCACCCCGTATCGGCGGTAACCCAACCGGTTCATCAGCTCGGCCCAGGCCCGGGCGATACGGTTGGTGTCCCAGCCGCTGTCGGGCACCGGCCCGGAAAAACCGAACCCGGGCAGGCTCGGGATGACAACGTGGAACGCCTCCGATCGTCGACCACCGTGTGCGGCCGGATCGGTGAGTGGACCGATGACGTCGAGGAATTCGACGACCGAGCCCGGCCAGCCGTGCGTCAGCAGCAGTGGCAGCGCGTCCGGCTCGGGAGAGCGAACATGCAGGAAATGGATCCGGGTGCCGTCGATTTCTGTGGTGAATTGGTGGCACTCATTGATCGCCCTTTCCGCGGCGCGCCAGTCGTACCCGTCACGCCAATATTCCACCAGCTCACGCAGATAGCCGACCGGAACCCCGGTGTCCCAGCCGTCACCCGGCAACGGCGCCGGAAATCTGGTGCGGGTCAGCCGGTCCTGCAGGTCGAGAAGGTCAGCCTCCGGGACGTCGATCGTGAACGGAATGATCGTCGGTGTCTGCTCCATACCCAGACCATGCTCGGAGTACAGGTCAGGAACTGTCCTCTACTACCGCCGCTGACGACCTTACCCAGTCTCCCCACCATGCCGGAGTCGATCGCTCGATCCCGGTGGCTGCCCGCTGACGGAATGACCGTTGCGCACGCGCCGGTTCGGTGGATCGTTCGATCCGCGAGTCGATGGCGCAGGGCAGCACCACCCGGGCCGACGGCGCCCCGGAAGCCGTTCCGATTCGAGCTGGTGTGCTCGCCCCTGGCCGAGATCCCAGGTCGATCACAGTGGCGCCGCTTGCTCCAGCCTGCCCAGCGCGCACCCCCACCCACTCCGGCCCGACGCAGTTCGGTTCCTTCAGATGCTTGCTACGGAGCTGTTGAACTGTTATTATTCGAACATACGATCAATCGTTGCAGGGCAGGGACACACCTTCGGGGGGAGGCACCATGAACGACCAACAACCCACCACCAGCGGCGAACCTGCCCCGGTGCAGTGGGCGGAGCTCGCCGGCCGGCCGGCCACCCCCGAATCCCTGCTGGCGTTGACCGGTGCCGACCCCACCGCGATGACCGGCGCCGCACTGGTGGACGCGGTCGTCGCGTCGGAGAAGGCACTGTCGCTGCTCGCCGCGACGCAGATGCGGCTGCTGTCGGCGTTGGCGGTGCCGTTCGTCGCCGGTGACCCGATGCGGCTGGCCGCGGTGCTGGCCCGGAAGAACTGCATCACCAAGGACGACGACCCCGAGCAGGTCGCGCACTTCGTCCCGCAGGCCGCGGCGTCGCTGGCGGCCACCGAGGTCGCCGCCGCGTTACGGATCCCGTGCCGCACCGCGAGCCTGCGGGTCGAGGAAGCCGACACCATGACCGGTGCCCTCACGCCCACCCTGAACGCGTTGGAGGAAGGGTTGTTGGACCGGGTGAAGGCCAGGGTGATCGCCGAGCACTGCGCCCCGCTCGATCCCGAACAAACCCAGGACCTGCAGGACCTGGTACTCCCCGGGGTGGAAGAGTTGACCACCAGTGAGCTGCGGGACGTCGCGGGGCAGGCGGTGATCATCGTCGACCCGGACGGCGCCGAGAACCGGCACCAGGAAGCCGCCGCCCGCCGGGAACTGCGGATGCAACCCCTGCCGGACGGGATGGCCACGTTGAAGGCGAACCTCCCCGCCGACGGGGCGGTGAAGATCTTCCAGGTGTCCGACCTGCTGGCCACCGGCACCGCCGGCACCCCCGGCGACAACAGAGGCATCGGTGCCCGCCGGGTCGACGCCCTCGTCGATATTGCCGATCACCTCCTCACCCACGGGTTCGTCGACCTGACCGACTACCTCGGGGAGGAACTCCCCGACCACGGCACCCCCACCCCCCGCGCGCGACCAGCACCACGCACCAGCACCAACCCCAGCGGGAACGACTCGACCGGCGAAGGCGCCGGGCCGGCCGTCGACACCGACGCGACCGGTACCGACGCCGCTCAACCCGAGAACGGCGGTGCCACAGGCGATGACGGCGCCGCTGAGGTCCCGGACCATACCGAAGCACCGGCCACGGCGAGCGCGTCGACCGACAATGATGCGTCTCCCAGCGCCGACGACACCACGGTCGGCCCGATTGATGACGACCGGGACGATCAGCCCAGCGCGACGACCGAAACCACCAACAGCCACACCGACACCGTGTGCGGGACCGATGCGTCACCCAGCCCCGGCGCAGCGGGCACCGAGGCCGCCACCGGTGCTACGGCGGCAACAGCGACCACCACCAAGCGGCGCGGCGGGAACCGGGTGTTCACCCGGCAGGGCCGCCGCCCGCACCTGTCCGTCACCCTCGGGCTGGGCACGCTGGCCGGGTTGGACAACCTGCCCGGGTCCCTCGCCGGGTTCGGTGCCATCCCCGCCGGCCTGGCCCGCAGCATCGCCGCGTCCGCCGCCACCATCAACGCACTCGTCACCGACCCGGACACCGGCCGGGTCACCGCCGCCGGGGCCCTGACCTACCGAACCACCCAGGAACTCCGCGACCAGATCGCCGCAATCTTGAACGTCTGCCAGTTCCCGTCCTGCCGGCAACCCGTGTGGCGCTGCGATATGGACCACCGGGAAGAGTTCAACCATCATCATCCCGAACAGGGCGGCAAAACCGACCCAGAAAATGTCGGTCCGTTCTGTAAACGGCATCACCTCATCAAGCACCACAGTGATTGGCGAATCCGGATCGACCCGAACCGGTATGTTCTCGAATTCACCAGCCCCACCGGACACCATTACCGGAAACCAGGCAGGCAGGCCGCCGCACCCGGATTATGGGTCAGCACCGCCGCCACCGCCATCGCCGAACGCCTCGACGATATCGCCAACCCACCCAGCACTCTCGTCCGCCGCCCCGACGGCGAACCCGCCCCGACCAGCCCCATCGACGACCTGCTGGCCACCATCCTGATCCGCCACCACCTGAACACCAAGACCGTCGAGATCGACTACCACCCTGAAACCGCCTGGGAAACAGTCGATCAGGACGACCCGCCGCCGTTCTAGGATTTAGTGGGACGCACCGCAGCGCGGGCGCAATCCACTATGGGTGGATGGGTCTGATAGTGGTTGGCACGCCCCACCTGCGGGAATCCAGCACATCCAGCACATCCAGCACATCCAGCACACCAGCACCGGCCCGGCCCCAGCACGGCGAGAACGTCGATGGGACGGGCGCCTTCCAGGTGTGCGTTCGCGCCGACCATCCATGTCGTTGCGCCCGGCTCGGCCGACAGAGGCCGAACTCTCGGAAGAACTGCTGGAGATCGATGAGCAGCGGCGCAACCACCGTTCCGGGATGCTCTTTCTGCCCTGGGGCACATCGCGCAGTACCCAACAGCCCCGTCGGGCCGCTTTCGACCAAGGCACCCCGGCTCGCATTCCGACAGCTCTCACGGCCCGTCATCAGCACGTGACAACACCGGATTACCGTGCTGGCATGCCGTCCGCCGGATCCGCCGAGGTGATGATGATGCTGCTGGCGGACGCGCGGCTGCCGACGGGCGCGCACACCCAGTCCGCCGGGCTGGAGCCGGCGCTGCGCGCGGGCGTGCCGGCGTCGGCGGTGCCCGCCTACATCAAGGCCCGGCTCCGTTCGGTGACCGCGGTCGAGGCTGCCGCCGCCGTCGTGGCCAGGGCTCGAACCGTCGGCGCCGCAATGGATCCCGCGATGGACCTGGCCGCCGAACTGGCCGCCGTTGACGCCGGCTGGCGAGCCAGAACGGTCAGCCCCGCGCTGCGCGAGACCTCGGTTCTGCTCGGTCGCGGCTACGCCCGACTGGTCCGCAGCCTCTGGTCGGGAACCCACGGCTCGCGCGCGCTGGGCGCGATCGGGCGACCCGGCCGGGCGGTGGTCCTCGGCGTTGCCGCGGCGCTCGCGGGACTCTCCGCGGCGCAAGTGGTCCGGCTGATCGGCTACGACGACGCGCAGACCGTGGCCGCGGCCACGCTCAAGCTCGAGCCGTTGGACCCGGTCGTCGCGACCGGCTGGGTGATGGCCGTGCAGGAGGAGATCGAGCGTATGGTCGGCGACTTGGCGGGGTTGACCGACACCGGGCAGATGCCCGCGTTCGGCGCGCCGCTGATCGAGCAGTGGGCCGAGATTCATGCCACCACGAGCCAGAGGTTGTTCCGTGCCTGAGACCCCCACCGACACCACCGCGACCAACGCCGCCACCGCGGCCGAACCCCGCCGGCAGACCCTCCGGCTGGGGGTGGCTGGGCCGGTCGGCACCGGGAAGTCGTCGCTGATCGCGCTGATCTGCCGGGAACTCGCGGCCGACCTGAGCCTCGGCGTGATCACCAACGACATCTACACCGACGAGGACGCCAGGTTCCTGCGGTCGGCGGGGGTGCTCGACCCGGAGCGGATCCGCGCGGTGGAGACCGGTGCCTGCCCGCACACCGCCATCCGCGACGACGTCACCGCCAACCTGCTGGCCGTCGAGGACCTGGAGGCCGACTTCGCGCCGCTGGACCTGGTGCTGGTCGAGTCCGGCGGCGACAACCTGACGGCGACGTTCTCGCCGGCGCTGGTCGACGCGCAGATTTTCGTGCTGGACGTGGCGGGCGGTGGCGACGTCGCGCGCAAGGGCGGCCCGGGAATCGGCCGCGCCGACCTGCTGGTGGTGAACAAGACCGATCTCGGTCCGTACGTCGGGGTCGACGTGCCGAAGATGGTCGCGGATGGCCGGGCGGCCAGGGACGGTCGCCCGGTGATCGGGCTGTCGCGGCTGGATCGGCCCTCGATCGACGAGCTGACCGGCTGGTTACGCGGAGTGCTGGCCGCGTTCCGTGCCGGTGCGCACGTGGCCGTCGATCCGGGCCCGATGGCCCCGCACAGCCACAGTGCCGACGAAGGAGGCGGCTTGGCCCATGACCACAGCCACAGTGCCGACGAAGGAGGCGGCTTGGCCCATGACCACAGCCATGGCGCGCACACCCATGACGAACACCTTCACAGCCACGACGCCCACCCGCACGAACACGAGCACCCAGCCAACGCGTGAGCACGATCGGCGTCCACGCGGCCGACGGCCGCGCCAGGCTCACGCTGACCCAGGGCCCGATCAGCCCGCGCATCCTGCGTGTGACGGACAACGGCGCGCGCATCGGACTGGTGGCGACCCAGGCGCTGCTGCTGGGAGGTGATCACATCAAACTCGACATCGAGGTTGGACCCGGCGCCTGGCTGGAGCTGGTCGAGACCGCCGGCACGGTCGCCTATGACGCCGATGGCGAAGGATCCTCCTGGACAGTCAGCATCCACGTGGCCGACGGCGGTGTGCTGATCTGGTCGGGCGAACCGTTCGTCGTGTCGCGGGGGGCCAACGTGGCCCGCTGCACCACGATCGATCTCGGTGTGGGGGGCGTTGCCTGCATCCGCGAGACCCTGGTCCTGGGTCGCTCCGCAGAGACGGGCGGCGCCGTTCGGTCGACGATGTCGGCGAAGCATCTGCCCAGCCACAACCAACCGCCGACGGACCTGTTGCGCGAGGACCTGGACCTGACCGATCCCGACATCCGCGCGCTGCCGGGATTGCTGGGGGACGCCCGGATCATCGACACGGTGTGCCTGCTGGGCATGCGTGCGCCCACCGAGCCGCCGGTGGCGGCCGGTCAGCGTTTTGATCTTGATGGTGCTGGATCGCTGGCCCGCTCGCTGACCACCACCTTCGCCGCGTCCGGTTTGTCAACGATCATGACCTGCTGGGCGGATGCCGCGTTCGCGGCACTTGGTGATCCCGGATCTACCGCATGAGCCGAGCAGGGCGGGCCGGTACAAGATCGGAGATCGGCAGTGTCAGGGTGACCACCGTGCCCAGCCCGACGATGCTCTCGATCTCGAGCTTGCCCTCTTCGGCGTCTGCGCGGGCGCGCATGGTGGCCATGCCGAGGTGACCTGGACCAGCGTCCAGACAGGCGGAGCCGACTCCGTTGTCGGACAGGGCCATGGTGACGACATCGTCGGCTTGGTCGACCGTCATCGTGACAATGGTTGCCCTGGCATGCTTGCGCGCGTTGACCATTGCCTCGCGCAGAATCCGATAGGCCATCTCTTTCGCGGGCAGGGTGAGCCGGACATGGTCGGGACCGTCGACAACGAACGTCGTCAGGCTGCCGGCGAAGATCGCACGGGCGAGTTCGCGGAGGGCGGGACCGAGCCCTTCGGTGAGATCCGGCGGGCTGAGCGCGACGACGATCAGGTTCCGGAGCCAGTCCACTGCCTGTTCCAGTTGCTCCGTGACCTTGTTCAGTTCGTCCCGGCCGTCCGGATGCAGCCCGGCCAAAGTTTCCAGTCGCAACATGCTGGCCACGATCCTTTGGACCGGCTCGTCGTGGATGCCCTCGGCCAGCAGGGATCGCTCCCGCACTTCCATACCGGCGAGTTTGTCGAGCAGTTGATGCTGGCGCCGGGTGAGCGCAAGAATCCTTTGGTCGACGTCGTCCAAGTCGATCACCCACTTCCGCATCGGATATCACTGCAACGAAAGAGGAGATGAACCTCTCCGTGTTGGCCGTGACTGTCCGGCCTTCTGACGATCTTGTCAATGTGCACGGGAAAGCCATTTGGCCCCCATTGTGTCCGTACCGGATCACCCTGGGTAATAGTCACGACGGCGCCCATTCCCTTTCGAGGTCAGGACGTCGATCGCTACCCGACGGTGCCCCGCGTTTCAACGGTGCCGAGCATTCCGTTGGCGGGTAGGGGCGCGAAATTCACCCCTTAGTTCGTTAACGACGATGTACAGAGGGTCATTCACGGGTCGCAGGCTCGTGCAAGCGATCGGCGAGGGTGGGGGAGTGCCGGCCCGTGATCTATGGCGGCGCGCCCACGGGGTGCGGCGCGGCGGGTTGAAGCGAGGACAATGAACCGGTGACAGTTCCCTCGTTCGTCCCCCCGGCCAGCGCCGATGCCATCAGCCGGGCGCACCGGGTCGACCCCGGCCCGGCGCCGGTGATGGTCGTCACCGACATGGACGGCACCCTGTTGGACGAGACCGGTGATCGGGTCAGCCAGCGCAACATCGACGCGTTGACGCGAGCGGGTGAGGCGGGGGCGCGGGTGGTGATCGCTACCGGCCGCCCGATCTGGTGGCTCGGCCCGGTGATCGAGGCCGGCTTCACCGGCACCGCGGTCTGCATGAATGGCGCCGTCGTCTACGACGTCGCCGCGGGCGAGATCATCGCGTCGTCGCCGCTGACCTCGCTGACGATGCGCAATTTTGTCGGCGCGCTGGAGGAACAGACCGACGAGTTCGCCCTGGCCGTCGAACGGCTCGGCATCACCATCCAGGCCTGCATCGCCGAAGAACACTACGAGCACCCGTGGGCCTTCGGGTACTTCCAGCGCGCCGATCGAGCCACCGTGCTGGGCGAACCCGCGGCCAAACTGTTGGTGCGGGGGACGGGTGATTCCCGTTCGCTCGCCCTTGCCGCGCGGTCGGCCGGGGCCGACGCCGTGCACATCACCTACTCGACCGACGACGGCCTCATCGAGGTTGCCGCGGCCGGGGTCAACAAGGGCTCGGCCCTGGCGGCCCTGGCCAATCGGTGGGGGATCGACGCGAAGGACGTCATTGCGTTCGGGGACATGCCCAACGACCTGGAGATGCTGCACTGGGCCGGTTTCGGGGTCGCCATGGGAAATGCCCACCCCGACGTCGCCGCCATCGCCAGCGAGATCGGCGCGCACCACCACGAGGACGGCGTGGCGCAGATCCTGGAACGCTGGTTCTGACCGCTGCTGGGTGCTGACCGCCGGGTGGATCAGCCGGGTGGATCAGCCGATCAGCGGGATCAGCGCAGTGAACTCAGGTCCGGCGGGACGTCCACCGCGTGTTTGCGCAACTCCGCGAGCGGCACGATGTCCAGCGCGCTCTCGTGGGTGGCGGCCAGCACCACCGGTGCGGCGACCCCGTCGGCCAGAGCCTGCGCCCAGCGCACCGCCACCACGCACCAGCGGTCGCCGGGGACCAGGCCCGGGAACCGGTATTCGGGGCGGGGTGTCCGGAGGTCGTTGCCGACCTGCAATTGATGGTCGAGGAACTCTGCCGTGACCACCGCGCAGACGACGTGCCTTCCGACGTCCTCGGGGCCGGTGGCGCACCGGCCGTCCCGGAAGAACCCGGTCACCGGGTCGATCCCGCAGGGTTCGAGTGGGCCGCCCAACACGTTGAGTTCCTCGGTCACCAGGAGAGGATCTCACGTCGGGCATTGCGCCGAACGGTGAAGTCGGCCGGCTTCGGGCGCACGCCACATTCCACTCGAAAGTTTTGCCGGGTTCTCCCGACCGGATTATGCCGTCACTTGCAGCGAGTCATTCAAACGGCGCCGTCGACGAGGCGGCGAGCGCCTTCGCCGCACCAATTCACGCATTCGGGTAGTTGACTCAGGTCTCACATGACTGGCAGTCATGAAGTCCGCCGCGAGTGCCAACTGTCTGAAAAGTTGAGCGACGCAGCGACGATATCCTGACGACGGTATGCGGGAATTCTTGCTCGGGACAAGACCCTCCGGAAACTAACTCAGCGAGGTTGTGATGGAGAGTCTTGGCTGGTTACCGCTTGGCCTGATTGGACTGCTGTCGTGGTCCGTGTGGTTTATTCGGCGCTTTCTGTCACACCATCGCTACCGCGAGGTGGTGAACGATTTTCGCTGTACGACATCACTGGTTGTCCCCGTCTACCGCGAGGACCCCGACGTTCTGGAGCGGTGCCTGCGGACCTGGCTGGCCGAGTCGCCCGATGAGATCATTCTGGTGGTCGACGATCAAGACCTGCTGCTGCTGGGTCGCCTGCGCGATCTGGCCCTGCCGACCGTTCGCATCGTGGCCTGGCGGCACGCCGGTAAGCGCGACGCGCTGGGGGCCGGCGTCCGGCGGCGATCGGCGAGGTGATCGTCTTCTGTGACTCCGACACGTCCTGGCGGCCCGGGCTGTTGGCCGCGCTGCAGATGCCGTTCGTCGATCCCCGGGTGGGCGGTGTCGGAAGCCGCCAGCACGTGTATCTCCCGGACAGTGACCTGCGTCGGCGGGTCGCGTACTGGATGCTCAACACCCGCTATCTGGACTACGTCCCGGCCATGTCGCGAGGCGGCGGGGTGGCCTGCCTGTCGGGGCGGACCGCCGCGTACCGGCGGTCGGCGATCCTGCCGGTGATGCCCTCGCTGGAACGCGAGATCTTCCTCGGTCGGCAGTGCGTTGCCGGCGACGACGGACGGCTCACCTGGCTGGTGTTGGCGGCCGGGTACCGGACGGTTCACCAGGCGTCGGCCCAGGCCGACTCGATGTTCCCGGATTCGTGGGAGGCCTTTGCGCAGCAACGGGTTCGGTGGAGCCGCAATTCCTATCGCTGCTATCTCACGGCGATGGCGCAGGGCTGGTTGTGGCGCCAGCCGCTGGTCACCCAGGTCACCGTGCTGCAGGTCCTGCTCACGCCGGTGACGATGGGCGCGGCCGTTTTCTACCTGGTGCAGGGGTCGCTTGTTGGCTGGCAGATACTCCTGCTCGGTGTCATCTGGGCCATCGTCGGTCGCGCGATCCGGGGTCTTTCGCATTTGCGGGAGAATCCTCGGGAGATCGTGGTGGTGCCGCTGATGGCGGTGGTGGTGGCGATGATCGCGCTGCCCATCAAGCTGTGGGCGCTGCTGACGATGAACCGACAGGGTTGGCTGACCCGGGTCGACGGCGACCGCGTCCATGGGCAAAGCGAAATCCACTCGCTCGCCGAACCCGTGGAACATCATGCTTGATACACCGGGATTGCAGACCAAGGATCGGGCGTCCCGGCGAGTCACGGAAATCGGTGCGGACGATGTTCCGCACCGGAAGGGATCGGCCGGAGCGTCGGCGGCGGGCGGGCCGGGTGACCACCGTCGGGCCGCTACCGGCAGGGGCGACCATGCCGCGGCCGGGCTGAGTTGGCGCAGGCTGCTGATAGCCTCTGCGCTCGTCCTCCTGCTGCCGGGGGCGCTGGCCATTCTGGCCGATCCGCCACCGCGCGCCGGAGTCGCCGCCGGCGCAGACCGCGACCAGCTTCGACGTCTTGCCCCAGGTGCCGGACACCGTGTTGCGTGCCCAACTGGACCGAAGCCGAACAGTATTCCGTCTGATCGGGAAGCTGGCCGGTCCCGCGTTGCTCGACCCGGCGACAACCGGTACTGCGGGTCCGGGCGCGCTGCCCACTCTCGCCCTCACCCCGCGGACGGTGCCCTATACCCTCGGGGAACTGCGCCAACTCGTGCCGGCCGCCTTCACCGATATCGCCGCCGATACCGGCGCCGCGCTGCTGCTGACCGCAAACCTGCAGGTGCCCGTTGGGTGCGCGGCTGATCATCGACGGGCAGACCCCGGATGTCCGGTTGACCAGCACACCATCGGGTTTCGCCACGATCATCTCCCGCGGCACGGTCAGCATCGCAGGCGATGCGACACATCCGGTGCGGATCTCGTCGTGGGACCCCGAGCGCGGCACGACGGATGAGAACTCCGCCGACGGCCGGTCATTCATCGTGCAGGCCGGTGGCCGGATGGATGCCGACCACGCCGTGTTCTCCTACCTCGGCTTCAACGTGGGTGTCAGTTCCGGCGTTGCCTGGAGCGGTGCACCGGTCAGCACGACCCAACCCCTGCCGGTCAGTGCCGAGGGTGACGTCAGGTCGTCGATGTTCCTGCACAACTACTTCGGGGCCTACACCCGCCAGGGCCCAGGGCATGCAATGGGTCGGCAATACGTTCGCCGACAACGAGGAGTACGGATTCGATCCGCACGATTTCAGCAACGACTTCCTGGTGCAGGGAAACGTCGCCTACGGCAACGGGAAGCACGGGTTCATCTTCTCCAGGGGATGCGTGCACAACACCCTGCGGGACAACATCTCGCATGACAACGGTGGCCACGGCTTCATGATCGACGATGGCCGGTCGCGTCCGTCGACAGCCGCGCTGGCCCGGATCAATGGATCGAGCGGCAACGTCCTGACGAACAACACCTCCTTCAACAATGCCGGCAACGGCATCGAGATCGAGGGCGGCACGGCGAATGTCGTCGCCGATAACCGGGTCAGCGGTAACTATGTCGGCATCCAGGTCAAGGATGACGCGGCCGTCATGGTGCGCGACAATACGATCTCCGACAATGTCCGATACGGCGTTGACGTGCGCAATACCGGCGCGGGGGCAGATGTGGTCGGGAACACGATCACCGCGAGCTGGGGAGCGGTCAACCTGGCGACGGCCGACAGTGCTGTCGTCGGTGCAAACACCTCGTCCGATGTCTCGGCGCCGCTGGTGGTGGCGGGTGCGGCCATCAGGGATACCAGCTGGACCGACAGTGTCGTCGCCAGGCTGCAATTCAGTCCGATGCTCCTGCTCTGGTCCCTGTTGCTCGGGGTGCCGATCGTGGTGACACTGATTCGCCACTCCTGGTCGGCGGCCAAGGCCGCGGCGGAGAACCCGAACCGCGTGATCGGTGTGCAGCACAGGCGGCGCCGGAAGGCACGGATCGGCAGCCCGGTGCGCGGTGGCGTGCTGCTGCTGGCCGGCCTGCTTGCGGTGATCAGCGGCTGCTCGCCCGCTGAGGTTGCCGGGCAGGCCGGGAATGATGCACAGCTGCAGGCGGGATCACCGGCGCCGGCCGACCGGCCGCAGGACGGTCCGGTCAGCTGTCCGGCGGCGACGATCCAGGTCGGCACGACCGGGGAACTCCGCGACGCGCTGGCAAATGCCGCGCCGGGCACCGCGATCGGGATGGCCGACGGAACCTACGACGGCGAATTCAACGCCACGGCGAGTGGCACCGCGCAGGCGCCGATCTGGCTGTGTGGCAGCCGGCAGGCGGTGCTTCGCGGGTTCGGCACCGATCAGGGGGCCGTGCTGCACCTGCAGCAGGCGGGGCATTGGCGGCTGGTGGGATTCAGCGTCCGGCAGGGCGAGAAGGGCGTGCTGGCCGACGGTGTCACCGACAGCGTCCTGCAGGACCTGACGGTCACCGACATCGGCGACGAGGCAGTCCACCTGCGCTCGGGCAGCAGTGGCAATGTGCTTCGGGGGCTGACGATTTCGAACACCGGCCTGCGGGAGGAGAAGTTCGGCGAGGGCATCTACGTGGGCAGCGCCGTTGGTAACTGGTGCCAGATCTCCGGATGCGAACCCGACCGCAGCGACGGGAACATCATCGTGCACAGCACGATCAGCGATACGGCGGCCGAGTCGATCGACATCAAGGAGGGCACCACCGGTGGGGTGGTGCAGGACAACGTGTTCGACGGCGCCGGCCTGCGCGGTGACGCCGATTCCTGGGTCGACGTCAAGGGCAACGGGTGGGTGATCCGGGACAACCACGGAACGTCCGCGCGGGGATCCGGCTTCGAGGTGCACCGACTGGTGCAGGGCTGGGGCACCGGGAACGTCTTCGACGGCAACTCCGCGGATGTCCGGGGCTCTGGCTATGGCTTCGAGCTGCACCCGATCGCGGACAATCGGGTGACCTGCAGCAACAGCGCCGTGGACGCGGCCCGGGGGCTGACCAACACCACGTGCGGCTAGCGACCTCAACTCGGTCGACCTCCCGCAACGATTGAAGCCTTGCTACAGGGCGACAATCTCCACCAGGTGCTCGATCCCGACCAGATCTGAGGCATTGCGGGTGATGAGTCGTGCGCCGTGGGAAGCAGCCGTCGCGGCAATGAGCAGATCCATCACCCTGGCGCGCTGCTGGCGGCCGGCCGCCGCGACGGCCGCAGCCACCTGGCCGTAGTGCCGCGCGACTGAAGCGTCGATCGGCAGTGCCTCGAATTGTCGTTCGAGCTCTCCCAGCCGTCGAAGACGTTCTGCCCGCACTGCGTCGGTACGTGCCACCAGGACACCGAAATGCAATTCGGCCAGGGTTGCGCTGCTCACGGCCAGTTCGCCCGCAATGACGTCCGGCATCGGGCCGAGCAGCACACTCGTGTCAAGGACCGACTTCATTTAAGAGAATGGGTCGCGCGGTGTCTGGTCAACGCGTTCCCGGTCGGCAGCCCACTCCTCGTCCGCCGGCCCGGCGAAGATAGAACTGATCTCGGTCCAAGACCGCCACTGATCGCGCCGTACCGGACCAAGTTGAGCAACCTCACGCCCGCTGACAGTGACGGTGATGGTCTCGCCCGCCTCGGCCCGCCGGACGAGGTCGCTCGCCCGCTGCCGCAGCTCGCGTAGTCCCGTTGTGGCCATGGCTCTACGGTAGCACCTGTGCTACCGCCGGGTGAATCTGATCGACGCAACGGTTGGGGACACCTCCCGGCCTTTTGGGCTGGGGGATGATTCGCGCGGAACGAAGGGCGCGCGCTACAGCAGGGCCCAGGCGTCGGTGAACACCGACCGCAGGATCGACTCGATCTCGTCGAATTCCTTTTGCCCGCTGGTCAGTGGCGGCGCGACCTGGACGACCGTGTCGCCGCGATCGTCGGCCCGGCAGTACAGGCCGCGGTCGAACAATGCGGTGGAGACGAAATCGCGCAGCACGCGCTCGCTCTCCTGCTTGCTGAAGGTCGCCTTGGTGGCCTGGTCCTTCACCAGTTCGATGCCGAAGAAATAGCCGTCGCCGCGGACGTCGCCGACGATCGGCAGGTCCTTGAGGCGCTCCAGCGTTGCCCGGAAGGCGTTCTCGTTGCGCAGCACGTTGCCGAGCAGGTCCTCGGACTCGAAGATGTCCAGGTTGGCCAGCGCCACCGCGCAGGACACCGGATGCCCGCCGAAGGTGTAACCGTGCGGGAACGTGGTGGTGCCCTTGCCGAACGGCTCGAAGATCCGGTCCGAGATGATCGCGGCACCGAGCGGTGAATAGCCCGGACGTCAGCCCCTTGGCCGAGGTGATGATGTCCGGCTGGTAGCCGAACTTCTGCGCACCGAACATGGTGCCGAGCCGGCCGTAGGCACAGATCACCTCGTCGGAGACGAGCAGCACGTCGTGGGTGTCGCAGATCTCGCGGAGCCGTTCGAAGTAGCCGGGAGGCGGCGGGAAGCAGCCACCGGCGTTCTGCACGGGCTCGACGAAGACGGCGGCGACCGTGTCCGGCCCCTCCATCAGGATCGCCTCTTCGATCTGGTCGGCCGCCCAGCGACCGAACACCTTCTCGTCATGCGCGACGTAGGACGGTGCCCGGTAGAAGTTCGTGTTCGGCACCCGGACCGACCCCGGCACCAGCGGCTCGAAGGCCTGCTTGAACGGCGGCACCCCGGTGATCGACAAGGCGCCCTGGGTGGTGCCGTGGTAGGCGATGGCCCGGCTGATCACCTTGTACTTGTTGGGTTTTCCGGTGAGCTTGAAGAATTGCTTGGCGAGCTTCCAGGCGGTTTCGACCGATTCTCCGCCACCGGAGGAGAAGAACACCTTGTTCAGGTCGCCGGGCGCGGCCGCCGCGATCCGGTCCGCCAATTCGATGGCGGTGGGGTGCGCATACGACCAGATCGGGAAGAAGGCCAGCTTGCGGGCCTGCGCGGCCGCCGCCTGGGCCAGTTCCTCCCGGCCGTGACCGGCCTGCACCACGAACAGCCCGGACAGCGCGTCCAGGTAGCGCTTGCCGTTGGTGTCCCAGATGTAGCAGCCCTCGCCGCGTTCGATGATCGGCACCGGGTGCTGCTCGTCATAGGAGCCCATCCGGGTGAAGTGCATCCACAGATGGTCGGCAGGGCTGCCGCTGGAGTCGGTGTTGCGGCGGACGGAAGAGTGGCGGTCATCGGGTTCCCCAGGTGTAGGTCTGCTTGGCTAGTTCCAGATAGACGAAGGTCTCCGTTGACCGGACACCGTCGATGGTGCGGATGCGTTCGTTCATGATGCGCAGCAGGTGCTCGTCGTCCTCGCAGATCACCTCGGCCAGCACGTCGAACGACCCGGCGGTGATCACCACGTAGGCCACCTCGTCCATGTCCGAGATGGCCTCGACCACCGGGTCGAGCGGCCCGTCGACCCGGATGCCGAGCATCGCCTGCCGGGTGAATCCGAGGTGCAACGGGTTGGTGACGGCGACAATCTGCATGACGCCGGACCGGACGAGCCGCGCAACCCGTTGCCGCACAGCGGCTTCGGAGAACCCGACCGAGGCCGCGATCGCCGCGTACGGCCGCCGGCCGTCCTCCTGCAGTTGCTCGATGATCTTCTTCGAGACGTCGTCGAGCGGCTGCCGGGCGGACCGTCTGCGGGACGTCCGGCGGCGCGGCGGTGATGGTCGACCGGTGTGGCACACCGACATCATGTCAACATAGGACGGCATTGCGCAAGTGATTCCGTTGTCGATAGGGTCCTACACGACGGAATCCGTAGCCCCGGCCGACCATGTTCGCTCGACACGAAGAGGACAATCTGCACTATGGCCAGACTTGGCGCGATGTACGGGCCGGACGTCACCTTCACCGGTGTTCCGCGTTGCGACCTGGACGACCCGTCGAGTTACGCCGACGCGAGCGCGGTCATCGTCGGCGCCCCTTACGATTCCGGCACCTCCTACCGCTCCGGCGCCCGGATGGGGCCGCTGGCGCTGCGGACCTGCGACTACTCCGAGCACACCGGGTCCCGGCCGCACCTGTCGCTGCGGGTCGATCCGCTGCTGGACCTCGGGGTGGTCGACGCGGGTGACATCATGATGCCGCCCACCGAGACCAAGCAGGCGCTGGACAACCTGCAGGCCGCGATCTACCGGCTGGCGTCGGCCGGCAAGATCCCGGTCGTGCTCGGCGGCGACCATACCGTCGCGCAACCCGACATCACCGGCCTGGCCGAGCATTTCGGCTACGGCCGGATATCCGTCATTCATTTCGATGCGCATGCCGACACCGGCGAGCACCAGTTCGGCTCGCTCTACGGACACGGGCTGCCGATGCGCCGGGTCATCGAATCCGGTGCGGTCCGCGGCGATCGGTTCCTGCAGATCGGGTTGCGCGGCTACTGGCCGGAGCCACCCGAGCTGCTCTGGATGGCCGAGCAGGGCATGCGCTGCTACGAGATGGCCGAGATCCAGCGCCGCGGGCTGGACGACGTGCTGACCGAGGCGATGGCGATCGCGCAGCAGGACACCGACGGGGTCTACCTGTCGGTGGACATCGATGTGGTCGACCCCGGTGCGGCCCCGGGGACGGGTACCCCTGAGCCGGGCGGGCTGACCCCGCGCGAACTGCTGGACGCGGTCCGCCGCATCGGGCGCGACGTGCCGCTGGTCGGGATGGAGATCGTCGAGGTGGCGCCGCCCTACGACCACGCCGACATCACCGCGTTGCTGGGCAATCGGGTTGTGCTGGAGACGCTGTCGGGCATCGCCCGGCGCCGCGCGGACGCCGCCGCCGGCAGCAGGTGGGACGAGAGCACGCCGATGATGGCGGGCCGGGTGCAGCAGGCCGCGTCGCTGGTCGGAGCAGCACCAACGCCCGCCGCGGCCGGCGACGGGAACTCACCGGACCACGAGCGGGCGCTGTAAGGAACGGCTTCTCAGCCGGGGCTCAGTGCGAGGCGCCCGTTGGCACTCCGGCTTTCCGGTAGGACTGCAGGGTGCTGGCCAGGGCATCGTCCAGCGCGGTGGCCTGGTCGCCGAAGGCGGCGCGGAACTTGCTGTCGTCCACCACCCAACGGTCGGTGAACTGGTAGAGGGTGTGCAGGTATTCGCGCATCGCGGGCTTGACCAGCCCGATCATCCGCAGCGTGGTGGCGCCGGCGGCGAGCAGCCGCGGCCGGTGACCGGCCAGCGCGTAGACGGTCTCGACGATCTGCCGGGTGGTGCGGGTCTCGCCGACCGGCAGGTGCCAGATCGACCCGGCGGCGCCCGGCTGGGTGGCCAGGGTGACCAGCGCGGCAGCCACATCCGGGGTGTAGGAGTAGCTGTGCGGCTGGTCGGGGTTGCCCATCACCTGGGCGGTCTTGCCGGCCACCGCAGCGCCGAAGACGGTCTCGCCGAGCGCGGAGTTGGCCGCGCCGGGACCGAAATAGTCCGACGCACGGCCGATGGCCACCTCGACCCGGCCGGCGTCATGTGCGGCCAGCAGTTCTGCCGTCATCGCCGCTCGGGTCGCCGACTTCTTCGACGTCGGCCGGGACTGCATGGTCTCCACCAGGTCGGCGCCGCCGGTGGGGCCGTAGGCGTAGAGATTGTCCAGCACCACGAGCCGGGCTCCGGCGGACTGCGCGCCGGCCAGCACGCCCTGCTGCAGCGGCGGGAATTCCTCCGCCCATGTGCCGTAATTGGTGGCGTTCAGGCAGAAGTAGACCGCCTGTGCCCCCGCGCTCACCGCGGTGGTGAACGCCGGGTCGGTGGCGTCACCGGCGACGATCCGCGCGCCGGGGACGGTGCCGTGGCCGCTGCGGTTCACGGCGGTGACGTCATGGCCGAGACCGACGAGTTGCTGGGTGACGAGACGGCCGATCTGGCCGGTTCCGAAGACGACGTGACGGGTCATGACGAGCTCCCCATGCGGGTTGAGGCGGCCCTGGTTGACGGGGCCCGGTGGGCGAGGACTGTTGGCAGGACGGTGGTCAGCAGGGTGACGGTGATGGCGCCGGCCGCTCCGAAAACGGTGAACTGTTCTTCGACCTGGACGCCGACCGAGGTCGTGATGAACCAGCCGATGGCCCAGAACGCGGCCAGGGCCGGCGGCCAGCCAAGAGCCAGGGCGCCGAGGCGGTGGCGCAGCACGACCGCCTGGGCAGCGCCGACGGCCAGGCCGCTGATCGCCCCCTGCACCACCAACGCCGGCAGGCTGGTGCCGAAACCAACTGCGGTGGAGCCGATTCCGAGCCCGACGCCCAGGCCGACCGCGGTCGCGGCGATCCATTGCAGGAACGCCGCCCCCTCGAGTGGCAGCCACGGGCGTAGTCCGAGACCGGCGGCCTGGGCGGTGCCCAGCACCGCGCCGGTCAGCAGGCCGCCGGCAACCGCGGTCACGGTGCTGTCGACGGGACCGACGACGATCATCGCCGCGAGGCCGCCGAGCGGGAAGCCGACGAAGCCGGCCATCCAGCGGGCCGTGCGGAGCCAGGGGTTCGGACGTTGCCCGGTGGTCGTGCTGGTGGTGGGGGTGGCGGTCTGCTCTGGCATGGGGGCTCCTACGGGTGGAGGTGGGCCGGTTGGCCGGGACGGGTGTGCTGGGCGGCGATCCAGGCCGCGAGGATGTTGTCCGGGTGATCGGCGAGGTGGTCCCGGACCAGCGCGTCCAGCAACTCCTCATCGCCGTCCAGATGTGCGATGGCAATGGCGAGGAGCTGGCGGTCGCGGGTGCTGACCGCGCTGGCTGCGGCCCGGGCCAGCAGCGCGCTGGGCTCGGGGGTCAGCAGTGCTGCCGCGACGAGCAGGGCCGGTGAGGTGGTCGCCGCCGCTCGGCTGAGGATCTGGGTGGCGGCTTGGTCATCACCGCCGAACAAGGCGCGGAGTAGGTGGTCGTTGTCATCGGGCATGGGAGCAGCATCGAACCCGGCGCTGACGATGCCCTGACGGTCCACTGACGGGGATCGGAGACCAATCGCGGGGCCGTCAGCTGACCGGAGCGGCCGAGCGGCCGAGGGACTTTCGGCCCTGCCGCTGTCCGCGTCGGGCGGCCAGTCTGGAGGCACCAACGGAACGAGCGCGCGCCTCGCGACGGAAAGGCAGGACGTGACTGCAACGGCGCCAGCCCCGGCCATCTCACCCAGCGGTACCGGCGGCGATCAGCGGTTCGATAGTGTGGTCGGCATCGTTGAACGCACCGTAGCGCGGCGGCTTCCTCTACTTGCGCCGGCCGGCTGAGCCATGAGTCTGCGAAGTACCCCACGATCGACGGGACGGCTCATGACCGAGCAGCTCAGACTTGCAGTGATGACCAGCGGCGGCGACGCGCAGGGGATGAACCCGGCGGTGCGGGCGGTGGTCCGCACGGCCCTGCACCACGGGGCGGAGATCTTCGCCATCTACGAGGGGTACCAGGGGCTGATCGAGGGCGGCGAGTCGATCCGGTCGATGAGTTGGGACGACGTCAGCGGCATCCTGAACCGGGGCGGCACCATGATCGGCACCGCCCGTTCCGCGGAGTTCCGGGAGCGGCCGAGCCGGCGGCGGGCCGTCTACAACCTGGTCGAACGCGGGATCGACCGCCTGATCGTGATCGGCGGCGACGGCAGCCTGAGCGGTGCCGACCTGCTCCGGCAGGAGTGGCCGTCATTGATCGCAGAACTGCTCGCCGACGGCGCGATCGACCAGCGCATGGCCGATCGGCATCCCGCGCTGATGATCACCGGCCTGGTCGGCTCCATCGACAACGACATGATCGGCACCGACATGACGATCGGTGCGGACTCCGCACTGCACCGGATCGTCGAGGCCATCGACTCGATCGCCAGCACGGCCTCCAGCCACCAGCGCAGCTTCGTCGTCGAGGTGATGGGCCGGCACTGCGGCTACCTCGCCCTGATGAGCGCGCTCGCCGGCGGCGCCGACTACGTCTTCATCCCGGAGAACCCACCCGACCCGGGGTGGGAGGACCACATGTGCCAGCTGCTGAAGAACGGTCGGGCGGCCGGCCGGCGGAAGAGCATCGTGGTGGTGGCCGAGGGCGCCCAGGACTCGGAGAACAACCCGATCACCAGTGACTACGTCCAGCACGTGCTGACCGATCGGCTCGGTGACGACACCAGGGTGACGATCCTCGGCCACGTGCAGCGAGGCGGCGCGCCGAGTGCGTTCGACCGATCGATGAGCTCGATCCTCGGGTCGGCGGCCGTCGAGGAAATCCTGGCGGCCGGCCCGAACAGCATTCCGCAGCTACTCGGGTTCCACGGCAACCGGGTGTCCAGGACGCCGCTGATGGAATGTGTGGCCAATACCAGGCGGGTCGCGGAGCTGATCGACGCCAAGGACTATGACACCGCCCTGACCATGCGGGGAGACAGCTACACGGAGATGTTCCACGTCTTCCACTCGATCTCGCACGCCATGCCCAGCGCGCGGGTCCGGTCCAGGCGCATCGCGGTCGTCAACGTCGGCGGCCTCGCGCCCGGGATGAATGCGGCGGCCCGGGTCGCGGTCCGGCTCGGCCTGCAACGCGGCCACACCATGACGGCCGTGTTCGGCGGATTCCGCGGCCTGATCGACGGCGACGTCAGGGATCTGGACTGGGTGGACGTCGACGGCTGGGCCAGCCGCGGCGGCACTCACTTGGGCATCGCCCGAGATGTGCTGTCCGTCAACGATCTCTACGGTGTCGGGCGCGGCATCGAGCGGCATGAGATCGACGGGTTGCTGATCATCGGCGGCTGGGACGCGTTCGAGGCGGCGCGCACGCTGAACGAGGGACGGGATCGTTACCCCGCGTTCAACATCCCGACCATCTGCCTCCCGGCGACCATCGACAACAACCTGCCGTACTCCGACGTCTCGGTCGGTGCGGACAGCGCGCTCAATCTGATCGCCGATTCCATCGACCGGGTCCGGGAGGCCGGGTCGGCGTCGCGGCGCTGTTTCGTGGTCGAAACGATGGGCGGCTACTCGGGCTATCTGGCGCTGATGGGCGGCCTCTCCGGTGGCGCCGTGCGGGTGTACCTGCACGAGGAAGGCATCACCCTGGAGGACCTCTCGCACGACGTGAAACGGATGGTCGCCAGTTTCCGGGCCGGGCAACGGCTGTTCCTCACCGTGATGAACGAAAAGGCCAGCCCGATGTACACCACCGACTTCCTGTGCCGGCTCTTCGAGCAGGAAAGCCACGGGTTGTTCGACGCCCGGGAAGTGGTCCTCGGTCAAACCCAGCAGGGCGGGCCGCCCAGCCCGTTTGACCGGATCATCGCCACCAGGCTGGCCGCGCACGCCGTCGACTGGATGTCCAACCAGGTGGAGACCCGCAAGTCCGACAGCGCCGTGATCGGGCTGCGGGAGGGCAGCGTCCGGATGCTTCCGCTGCGCCGCGCGGAGGAGCTGGCCGATTGGCCGCACCGGCGGCCCATCGACGAGTGGTGGCTGCGGCTGGCGCCGCTGATCGACGTGCTGGCCGGGCGGCTCGCCGGGAGCAACGCAGGCAGCGGATAGGGGTCAGCTCGGACCACCATGAATGAGCCGCTTCGTGCATCGCCGGGCCTGCCTGTCAGCGCCCCTCCCGTGCGCTAGCGCGGCTCCGGCATCGATGGCCTGACCTCATTAACTGCAGATCGCAAGTGATCCACCCGTCACTGATGCAGCCATCCATATTGATTTAACCCGCGAATCACACATCCGCGCCGACCGTCGCCGACTCAAGCAGTACTCTCAACCTGCTGTCCACGCGATCAAGTACAACACCCGGTGGCGGTCGACGTCCAGCTCGCGGCCGGCGACGACGACCAGCTCCGGATCGCCGTCATCGATACCGGAATCGGCATCCGCTCCGCATTACCTCGCCTGTTCCAGCCGTTCGACCGCCTCGGTCGGAAACCTTCAACATCGAGGGCACCGGCATCGGACTCTCCTGTCGAAGCGGCTGACCAGCCTATGGGTGGCCGTATCGACGTCCGACCACCGACGGCCAGGGCAGCACCTTCACCGTCACGCTGCCGATCGCTGCCGCGCCGGCGCATCGATGACGACGCCGGATCCGGTGCCGAAGCAGCTCGGCGTCCTAGCGGAGTTCAAGACCCGGGACTAGGTTTGATTTCGCCGACCGGCCCGCTTGCGCCGGTGGCCACCGTTCTGCAACACCACTAGCACGACCGTGAGCCAGATCGCGCTGGCGAGTGCGCCGGCTATGACGTCGGTCAAGTAATGCATACCTCGGTATACCCGGGATGCTGCAACGAAAATGGGAATCGCAAATCCCAGCAACGCCAGGCTGACGGCGACCCATCGAGGTCTGGCGTTGGCCAGCAGGATCACCGCAAGACATCCATACAAGGCGACCGCAGCCCCGGTGTGGCCGGAGGGAAAGCTCGAGGTGGGGGGCGCCTGGTCGAGCTGCGGAACGGCGGGCCGGGCACGGTGGACGGTGGCGGTGATGACCAGGAAGATCAACAGTTCGCCGACGATCGCGACCACGAGCATCAGCGACTCGCGCCATCGGCCCAGCCACAGCCGAAGAATTACGACGGCCGCCGCGGTCACGCACAGGGCCACCACGGTGTCGGCCATCGTGGTGCCGATGTGTGTCACAGAGTCCAGAGTTGGCGTCCGGTGCTCGACGGCCCATGCGGTGGTTTGCATATCTGTTTGGCTGACGAACGACGGTACCGAGCCGCGGACCAGCAATGACCCCAGGATCCACATCAGGCCGACGATGCCGACCGCAGCGACGAACAGGGGTGCGACGGTCCTTGACATGACCTGACCGGAGCGTCGAGGGGTCGGTCTGCTGCGAGTGTCCACGTCCATGTCGAAACCTCCACGTTTTCTACGCCATCAGGTTCCCGTTGGAGGGGCAACTGAATCTCCGAACCGCGAATCGTGCTCCGCGCCCGCCGGACCTGGCCGATGGCTCAGCTCCGCGACGCGGGTCGGGGTTTACGGCATCGAGAACCATTTCGGGACAACGGTTGACGTGCAGCCAAGGTTTGTGTCGTTGACGATGTGTTGGCCCTCGGTCGGCTCCGACAACATCAACCTTCGTTCCTGGACCCATGGCACTCGGAACTGTCCTGCGCCGTCATCGACGACCGCATTGACCAGCGGGAACCCCGGGTCCTGGATCGGTTCGACCACGGGGCACGCAGCGCCCGAGATCTGCAACGCGTGGAACGACGCTGGGCATGCCGGACCCCGCCCACCTGGACGGCTCCGGCCCTACCGCGCGCCGCGGCAAGCGCCCAGCACCCGGCTTTGGGCCACTCCGCTCTACCGGACCGTTGATGACCCAGACGCCCGCCCGTGACCGCTGCGCCGATCCCACCGGTTCTGACCTCGATCCTCCGTCGGTTGATCGTCGCGAGTGGACGAGGTGTGGGGGTCAGTTCCCGGATCCGAGTCGAGGCCAAGGCTCCGGTCCCGTTCTGGACCTGACGGCATCACCGTTGCGGCGCAGCGATTCAAGGTTCGCGATGCAATTGGTGGATTCGGAGCGAGGCGCAGGTGTACCCGTTCGGGGTGGCCCGATCCGTTGGTCGTCACGTCTACCGACACCGATGTTCCGATGTTCCGCGTTCCACTGATGGTGACCGGTGGCGTGGTCGTTCTTCGCGGTGGACGATGCGTTGTTCGACGGTGCCCGGCGAGATGCCAGGTACAGGTCGATGGACTGGGCACATGATGGGCCCGGTCGCCTCGTGGCCTGCCGAGCTGCGGTCGATGGTGCGGGTCGTCTGGATTCCGGATCTCGCGATGTCCCTGCACTGGGGCACCGGACCTGGCGGTGCTGTACAACGACGCGTTCATCCCGATCATGGGGTCGGAGAAACACCCGCAGGCGTTGGGTCGACCGACCCGGGATGTCTGGGCCGAGCAGTGGGACGACGTGATCGGTCCGCTGATGCAGCGAGTGATCCAGTTCCGCGGACGCTCGGTCTCCGAGAGACCTGCTGTTCATCCTGGACCGCAACGGCTACCCGGAGGAGTGCTACTTCACCTTCTCCTACAGTCCGATCCTGGCATCGGCGGCACTGCGGTGGGGTGTTCAACATCGTCACCGAGACCACCGGCAAGGTGCTGGCCGACGCCGGCTGCGGCTGGTGCGCAACCTGGGCGCGGTCTCGGCGACCCAGGCCGGCACCCTCGCCGACACGATGCCGGGCCATGCTCGACGTTCTTGCCGCGGCCCGGCAGAGCGTGCCGTTCGCGGTGGCGTTGCTGCGCAGCAGGACGCCGATGGACCTCCATCGGTGTCGGGGCCTACGGGTTGGCCGCCGATGCGTGGTCGCTGGCGGAATGTCCATCGACGGCTACCAGGACGAGTCCGCGGTCGATCGACCAGGTCCTGCAACCGGGCAAGGCGAGATGCTGACCGGCCTTCGGGAGCGTTATTCGTGGCGATCCTGCCCGGACCGATCGGCCCGCTGGTCCCCGACGAGGCGATGGTGATGCCACTGACCTTGGCCGCGGCGGCGAACGGGTCGGCGTACTGGTCCTGGGTATCAGCCCGTACCGGCGGCTCGACGAGGAGTACCGGTCGTTCCTCGCCCTGATCGCGGCACAGATCGGCGTTGCGTTGACCGACTCGCGGGCGTATCAGGCGCAGCGGGCCCGGGTGCAGGTGCTGGCGGATCTGGACCTGGTGAAGATGGAATTCTTCCAGAACGTCTCCCACGAACTCCGCACCCCGCTGACCCTCCTGCTGTCGCCGCTTCGGGACGTGCTGGACGTCCCGGGCGGCGTTCGCCCGGACTACCGCGGCCGTACTGAAACTGCCGTCCGCGCCGGAGACGGTTACGTCGCATCGTCGATGCCCTGCTCGACTTCGCGCAATCAGAGGCCGGCACGTTGGTCCCGCACCGGCAGCCGGTGGATCTGGCTCGGCTGACCGCGGAAACGGCCAGCATGTTCCGATCAACCGCGGAACGGGCCGGTTTGCGCTTCGAGGTCGACCGTGCCGTCGCCACCGATGATCGCCGGAGTGACGCGGGAATGTGGTCGACGATCGTCACCAACCTGGTCGCCAACGCTGTCAAGTTCACCATCGACGGAGCAATCACGATCGAGCTGCAGCAGACCCGCCGTGACCCGAGCAGCGGATGAGGTCAGTGATGTGGTGCTGACCGTGACCGACACCGGCATCGGGGTCCCGCCCGAGGAACAGGGCAGGGTATTCGAGCGGTTCTATCGTGGCGCCCGGCACGTCACTGGGTGGCGCCGGAATCGGTTTGGCGCTGGTCTCCGATCTGGTACACGCCCACGACGGGACCGTTGCACTCACCAGCGCACCGAACGTCGGCACCACCCTGACTGTCAGCATTCCCCTCGCGCACACCAGGGCCAGACACCCCGGAGGACCCACCGCCGGTCGCCCGGACGGTGATTGGCCGGATCGCGACGGGCGTCGACGCGCGGGCCATGGTCGCGCGCCGGGCCGCGAAACGACCCGGTCAACAGTCCGCGACGATCTGCCGACCGATTCCGAGTGCTGGTCGTCGAGGACGACGCGGACCTGCGGGAGTACCTGGCCGGGTTGCTGACCGCCGATCGGTGGGACGTGACACCGATCGCCGACGCCGAGACGGCTCTGGACGCCGTGCTCACCGACGGCAGCGCAGCTCCGTCTGGGATCTGGTGCTGACCGACGTGATGCTGCCCGGCCGCACCGGCCTTGATCTGGTCGCGAACTCCGCTCGATCGCACCACGGCAGGCTGCCGATGATCGTGCTCACCGCCCGCGGCGGCGCCGACGCCGCTGCCGAGGGCCTCGCCGCAGGTGCGCGACGACTACATCACCAAACCCTTCAGCTCCCAGGAACTGCTTGCCAGGGTCCGGGCGAATATCGAACTGCATCACGTCCGCGAGGGCGCCATCGACGACGCCGAGCACCGGGCCCGCCAGGTACGCGACGGCTTGGAGAGCAACCGAACGATCGGCACCGCCGTCGGCGTCCTGATGGCCACGTACCGGCTGACCGCACAACAGGGGTTTCAACTCCTGGTCAAGGCCAGCCAGGATCACAACCGCAAGCTCCGCGATGTCGCCACCAGCGTCGCCACCACGGGGAAACTCCCGTTCCGGCCCACCGACACCGACAACCTGGTCTTCAAGATCACCGCCCCAACCCGGTGAGTCCCCACGTGCCGGCCGTGCCGCAGCGCTTTTCGGAGGTCACGGCCGACTGTGTCAGGTCAGCATGTCCAGCAATTCGTTGCACGCTTGTTCGGCGCGTCGGCACGCTCGGTCGCAAGACCTGCGGTGCCCGTGCCGACCTGCGTGCGTCTCGCATGCCGCCACGCAGGCTCGGCAGGCCGCTGCGCAGGCGAGACCAACGACCTGGCCAGCGCGGTGGTCCTGAATTCGATCGGGACACCGCCCACACCACGGTCTGGCACAGGTCAGCGCAGTCCAGCGCGGCGGTGCCGCACGCGGCGAGGTCCGGGAAGTCAACCTGATCGAAGCAGGACTCCGCCCTTGCCGTGCATTCCCGGGCACACTCGACGAGCGCATCCATGCCGACAGTCGCGCTGACCGGATCCGCCGCCGACCGCGGCGTTGCGGCGAATCCCGGGTCGCCCGGGTTCCACGACGACGACCACGATGACTCCTCTCGTGAGACCCGACCTTCGGGCTCATTCCGCCCGGCCCGCCGGCGAGCTACCGCGGCCCGCTAGGCCTCAGCCCATCCCGATGACCCTTGCGGACTCGCGGCAAACCACAATCGACCAGGCGAGGACTCCAGCGGTCCCGCCCTGCAGGAGTGCGCCCCTTCGGGTGGGAATTCGAATGTGGCCGTCGGCCACCGTCGCGGTCGCGGCGGCGTGATCTGCCCGGGTCTACCGCCGGGCCGCCCTGACCAGCGCCGCGGTCGCCGATCGCTCCGACCGACCCACCGGATTCCGAACCGGAAAGTCGTCCTAGCCAGCTCCAGAATTTTCGGAGAACCGGTGTGAAACCCTTCCGTGCCGGGAACTAGCGCCGCATGGACAACGATGCACAACTATGACGAACGGGTGGCCGAGGACCGCACCGCCACCGCACCGAACGGCAGCCGCGAGGAACGACTCGCCAGGCTCGACCAGATGGAGCGAGACATCGCGGCCGAACGGGAGCGGTTGAATCGGCCGGAGCCGGACACCCGCGAACGGCCGGAATCGCGGATGACAGCGGGCAGCACCGCGAACGGCCGGGCACGGTCCGGGAGGTGGACCTGCCGGACCTGGAGGCCAAGGTGACCGAGAGCCAGCGAGAGGCCTGGACGCTGGGCTACCAGGCGGGGCTGTCGGACGCGCAGGCCGGCGGCAAGAGGACGGCCAACCCGTTCCATCCGCTGAGGCAGAACACCGTCTAGGGCTTTCTCGAGCCTCGCCGCGGTCCCGCCGCGATCGGGGGGACCGCGCCGCGCGTGTCGGCCCACCGTCGTCAGCGACCGCCGCAGCGTGCCGGTGGCGTGCCTACCGAAGCCGAAACCAGCGGTACCCCCAACCGCTCAGCTCGATTCCGGTCAACGCCCGGGTGGGTCGGCGGTAGGCGCTGTCGGCGAACACCTCCCAGGGCCGGTCCGGCCCGGCCTGATCCTTGCCGACGTCCACCGTCACGGGGACATCTGCCAGGTTGTGCAGCAGCAGCACCGCCCCGGTCGGGCTGTCGAAGCGGTGGATCAGCACCGAACGCGGCGCCGGGACGTCGACCACCTGGCAGTCGCCGGTGCCGATCTCCGGACACTCCCGAAGCACCCCGATCAGCTGCTGAAACCAGCGCAGCTGCGAATCCGGATCTCGTTGCTGTGCCCGCACATTCACCCGCCGGGCGCCGAACCGTCCGGTCAGGTTGACCGGCACGACGACGTCCTGCGCTCTGGGCTGTGGAGAATCCTGCGTTGTCCGTCTCGGACCATTGCATCGGGGTGCGGATCGCGTCGCGTCCCGCAAGCGCCAGATTTTCCCCCATCCCGATCTCCTCGCCGTACCGCAGGACCGGAGTTCCGGGCATCGCGAACTGCAGGGCGTACGCCAACTCGATATGCCGCCGGTCGCCCTTCAGCATCGTCGCCAGCCGTCGCCGGATCCCCCGGCCGTACAGCCGCATGTCCGCGCCGTGGGGCGAAGACCCTGAACACGTCCTCGCGTTGATCGTCGGTCAACCGGCTCAGGTCGAGTTCGTCGTGGTTACGCAAGAATGTCGCCCACTGCGCCTGCGGTTGCAGCCGAGGCAGATCCGTCAGGGATTCGACGAGGGTTTCGGCTTCTTCCCTGGCCAGCGCGAGCCACAACCTGGCGTTCAGCAGGAACGAGAACATCATGTGGGTGCGGTCGTTGGGTCCATCGACGTTGGTACCGGTGTACTTGTTGACGTCGGTGGCGGCGACGTTCGCCTCGCAGAGCAGGACGGCGTCGGCGGTGCGCCATTGCAGGTCTTGGCGCCAGCGGTCGAGGATGGTGAAATCCTTCGGGGCCGGGTCGACGTCGGGCGCCACCTGCTCCAACACGAAGGGCGCCGCATCCACCCGGAAGCCGGATGCTCCCAGCTGTTGCCAGAAGCCCATGACCTTGCTGATCTCGTCCCGGACCGCGGGATTGGCCCAGTTCAGGTCCGGCTGGAAATCGTAGAAACGGTGGAAGTACCAGGCCCCCGCCGTCTCGTCGTAGGTCCAGGTCTCGGTCTGCTCGCCCGGAAAGACGATGCCCTGCCTGCGGTCTGCCGGTTCGGTGTTGCTCCAGACGTACCAATCCCGGAATGGCGACTCCGGGCCGGATCTTGCGGATTGGAACCAGGGATGCTGGTCGGAGGTGTGATTGACGACCAGATCCAACACGATGCGGATTCCTCGCTGGGCGGCCTGCAGTGTCAGGTCGGCGAAATCCCCGAGCGAACCCAGCCGCGGGTGCACCCCGTAGAAGTCCGCGACGTCATAGCCGCCATCGCGCAGCGGTGACGGGTGGATCGGGTTCAGCCACAGGCAGGTGATGCCCAGATGAGAAAGGTAGTCCAGTCGACTGATCAGCCCACGCAGGTCACCACACCCGTCACCGTTCGAATCGCGGAACAGGTCTGACCTGAACGCAATAGATCACTGCTTCCCGGTACCAACGATCCGTCACGTTGCCGGCCTCCTGATGTGGGTAACACTCGTCGGACAGGTTGATCCTTCGCCCCATTGATGAGTCACGCGCGGTGGCTCACTGGGATCGGAGCCGCGTTCAAGGCTCGAGCGGGTCGGCCGAATCTTCCACCAACGGCAGGATGTCGCCGACCCACTTCTTCACGTTGCACTGGCCCATTCGGAGTGAGACCTGCTTGTCGAACAGGTCCATGATCGGCATCGGGTCGGCCGAACCACCATAAACGCCGCTGATCGACACGGTCCCGCCGCGGCGCACCGCACCGATCGCGTTGTGCAGCGCGGTCAACCGGTCGACCCCGACGTTCTCGATGAGCTTGTGCGACGACGCATCCGGCAATAGTCCCGCGGTGCCTGGGCCATCTTGCCGACCGTCGCACCGACCCCGCCGTGCGCATCCATACCGACGGCATCTATCACACCGTGCGCGCCATAGCCAGCCGTGATCCCCAGCACCGCGGCCGGCACATCGTCGATGCCGGTCGAATCAACGGCTTCGATGCCGTACCTGACGGCCATCGCCCGGCGCTCCGGGACCGGGTCGATGCCGATCACCCGGTAGCCGAGGTGCCGGCCGATCCGGGTGGCGAACTGGCCGACCGGGCCGAGCCCGAACACGACCAAGGTGCCGCCATCGGGGACCTTCGCGTACTGCACGGCCTGCCACGCGGTCGGCAGAATGTCCGACAGGAACAGGTACCGCTCGTCGGGACCATCCGGGCTGACCTTGATCGGCCTGTACTGCGCCTGCGGCACGCGCAGGTACTCGGCCTGCCCACCCGGCACTGCTCCGTACAGGGAGGTGTAGCCGAACAGCGCCGCACCCTTCTTCTGTGACTTCACCTGAGTGGTCTCGCACTGCGACTGCAAACCCTCGTTGCACATCACGCACGCGCTCGGCCGGCCGAAGCGAGGTCGGACACCGATCAACAGACCCGTCTACGACGAGGCGTTCGATGCAGAGAAGGGACGTCGAGGACACGCTCAAAACCGCTCCAGAGTTCAGTTGCTATCTCCGCCGGTCGGGGCGGTGTTGATCTGGCCCTGCCAGGTGGCCTGTGCCCACGGAAAGTACGGCGTTGGCGGCGGCGAGGTGGCCGGGCCGCCGGCCACGAATGCCGTGAGAACCAGCAGGAAAGCTGCCAGGGGAGCAGCACGACCACGGCATGCACCAGCAGGATGTGCGCAGGCGGGCCGTTCAGCGTGTCCAAGTCAATTTCCTTCTCGCAATATGCAGGCGGTGCTCCGGCAGGCACGATATCGCCCTGCCGCCGGTCAAACGGCGGAATGGGACGTTGAATCTGACTGTCAGTAGGTTCTGTTCCCGATAGGGCGAGAAGTGCACATTCAGCAGGTATCTTCTTCTAGGTGTTCGGCCAGCAGGATCACCGTCAGTAACCGACGGTTTTCCCGACCAGAAACTTCACCACCGGCGGAAGCAGAACAAGTCAGGACGCAGGAACAGTGCCTGGAGCGGTTACGCTTGAGGCACTCTCATCTCGCCGCTCGGGACGTGTTCGATGCGCGATCCGCGGGCCGGCCGGCCAG
The DNA here is from genome assembly GCA_963695045.1 of uncultured Actinomycetota bacterium. Lineage (GTDB taxonomy): Bacteria > Actinomycetota > Actinomycetes > Mycobacteriales > Nakamurellaceae > Nakamurella. The sequence continues at coordinate 248,926 of CAVOFW010000001.1, read as the reverse complement.
CGACCAAGGAGTTTGCGGGACGGCGCGGGAAGTCGACCGACCTATTTTCCCGAGATCTGCACCAATTCGGATGAATGTACGGCGCGCAGCCGCGGTCGGCGGGAAGTACACGTTGATGGATACACGCTGGCCGGGTGCGCGCTATTGCATCGCTTTGCTCCGACTCGTCGTTTCGGCGGGACGGAGACCGACTGCGACCGCTGCTCGTCGCGCCGCCGACGCACGCCTGATGCATTGCCCCGCGACCTGATAGTCGCTGCCAACTTTGGGACAACTGCAAGCGGCAATCTATCCGGCACTTCCATCCGACTGCCCGCAATCGGCGGTCGGTTGCCAGGATCGAAACGGTATGCTCGCCGCCATGCTCTGGATCGGGTTGGGCACCTGACGCCCGGTTGGCCGCAAACCATTGCGCGCAAGGGGTTTCGCGCCGAACCTGAACCGTCGATCAGCGCGCTACGTCAGCCAGCGAGATCTTCCGAACGGAGCTGCGGTCTCGCCGATACCGTCGATCAACTGGAGGATGCGGGGAATTCCGAGTCGGCTTGGTCAGGTATTCGGTTGCACCCAGGGTGATCAGGCGTTCGGTTGGCTGCCATGGTGGCTTCGGCACTGAGGATCACGGTCGGGTCCCCTGCCGTGCTCGGCTCACGCCGCGCAAACGTCGGCTAGCGCCTCTTACCCCGGAGGAGTGTCCGGGAGGATGCAGGTCAAGGAGGATGCAGGTCGGGTTGAACAGTCAGGGCCATCGTCAAAGCCGCTTCGCCCAGGGTCGCGCTGAGGAGATCGACGTGGGGCCGGCGGGTCGCGATCTGTTCCATCAAACGGACGTTTAACTGGTTGTCCTCGATGTACAGCAGGGTCAGTTCGCCGGACGGGGCTTGATGTGCTGTCGATCGCCAGTCGGGGGTCCTTTGGACGCCCACCGGAAGGCGCTTCGGTGGTCAGCAGTTCCACCCAGAACGAGCTGCCCTCGCCGAGACTGCTGCGCACCCCGATCTCGCCACCCATCTCGGTGATCAGCCGCTTGGTCAGGGCCAGGCCTAGCCCAGTGCCTTCGACGTCGGATCCTTCGGCGGAGAGCCGTTCGAATGGTCGGAACAGCCGGGCAGATCCTTTTCGGCGATTCCGGATGCCGGTGTCGGTGATCATCAACCGGAACCAAACGTCGTTCACCGTTTCGCCGCTGATCCGCACGGTGCCGCCGTGCGGGTTGTATTTCACCGCGTTCGCAGGAGGTTCACTATGACCTGCCTGAAACGTTGATGATCGGCCAGCACATGGGTTTCGACGACCCGCTTGTCGATGATCATGCGGATCTTGCGTTGGTCGGCGAGCGGGCAGCATGTCGACTGACTCTGCAATCACATCCCCGACGCTGACCGGTTCCATCGACATCCGAATCGCCCCGGCCTCCAATCGCGTGATGTCCGAGGACCTCGTCGATCAATCCGAGGAAGTATCGCCGGCCTTGAGGATGTGCTGCGCCCACGCTCGATGGTCGACGCACTCCACGTCCATCTCGATCAGCTGCCCGAACCCGAGGATCGCGTTCAGCGGGGCTTCGCAATTCGTGGCTCATCCGGGACAGGAATTCAGTTTTCGCCGCGTTCGCCCGTTCGGCCTCGGCCCTCGCGGCCAGCAGTCCGGCTTCGTCCGCCTTACGTTCGGTGATGTCCTCGAACAGGCGGCCACCCGCCGGATCTGCCCGTCCGCGTCGATGATCGGCGATGCACGCCCGACACCCACCGCGATTCTCCGTCCTTCCGGGTGAATTGCCAGATTGCATCGGCGCGGTGCCCAGCCGCGGCGGTCGCCAGGACCGTGCCGACCCGCTCGGCGTCCTGGACTCACCGCGGCCATTGCCTGCATCGGAGTTGGCGGAGGACCGGCGGGGTCGAACCCGAAGACCTTCAGGTATGCGGGATTGAAGTAGACGTCTGCGGTCGGTGGCTCCCGGACCAGGAAGCCGACCTCGACGTTCGTGGTCAGCTCGTGGAAACGTTCCCGCAGCTGCGCCTCCGCCTGTTTGCGGTCGGTGATGTCCTCCACCTGCGACACCCCGTACGACGGGATGCCGCTTGCGTCGTGGACGACGGAGATCGCGAAGTGCACCCAGACGTCTGCCCCGACGCGTCCGATAGCGCTTGTCAGTGTCCCATCGGGCAGCGGCGCCGTTGGCCAGACGGTCAGAGGTTCGACGCCGTCCCCGCCTCGTCGCCCGGGTGGGTGATGGCCGGCGGAGCTCGTTGCCAGCAGTGCAGTCTCGGAGTATCCGGTCAACGTGCAGCAGCGCCCGATTGACCCGCAGGAACCGTCCACCGTCGGTGGATGCGAGATCGAGCAGCGCCATCCCGATGGGCGCCCGGTCGAACGCCACGCGGAACCGCTCGTCGCTGATCCGCAGCTCGGCCTCGGACATCTTTCGATCGCTGACGTCTCGGATGCTGGCGAGCACGGCACGTCCGGACGACAGCGTGATCGCACTGAGGTTGATCTCGACGGGCACCGTGCTGCCATCCTTGCGCACTGCCTCAACGTTCGGCCCGGTACTCATCGGCCCGGGTTCTTCGGTCGTGGAGTAGAAGTCGCTGTTGACGATGCGCCGCATGCAGTTCCCGACCGGATCAGCCGTTCCACCGGCTGGCCGATCAGTTCATCGGGTTCGTAGCCGAACAACGCCACCGCCTGCACGTTGATCAGCTCGATGATCCCTTCCGGATCGACGACGATCACCGGATCCATCGCCTGCAACAGCCGCCACGCCCGCGCCTCACTCTCGACCATCCGCAACTCCAGCGCCGCGTACGCCGCGGCCGAGCTTCGGTCGACCCCCGACGCCGCAGCGTCCATGACACCACCCCTACCGAGCCGCTGAAGCCAAACCCCTACCGAGCCGCTGAAGCCAAACCTCTGAAAGCGCTCGAACCCGACCAACCACCCCAAACTGCATCACACCATAGCCCGCAGTATTCGGACCTGGGGAGGTCGTGCTGCGTCTTCCCCGCTCCGCGCCGCGCTCAGGGATGCCGCCGCGCTGGTCCCCAAGCCTTCTTCGTCGGACATGTTCGCGGACGCCATCGCAGTTCCCCTTCCCTGCTGGGCAATCTCGCGTCTGGGTGCCGACGCCGAGAAGCCGGGCTTCCTGCCAGTCGGATGAAGCCGGGCACCTCGACCTGGTCCTTCGTCGGGAGAGCATGCTACCGGGCGTGAACAATGGGCAAAGTCGAACGAGAATATTTGCTGCGAAGTCACTCTCGACCCGCTGATTGGTGGTCGATCGACGAGTTGGCGGGAATCAGCCAGGACATCGGCACTTCCCGCCATCAGCGGCTGGGATGGCATTCGTCGATGATGACCTGAAAGAGTGACGATGCACCACTCATCGTCACTATATGAGTAACTGAACGCGATGATTGAGGCGGTCTGCGGGTAACCGTGGTAGTGCGGCCCATTTGCGGCACGAATGGAGGGAATCTGCCCGTATGGTTGTCTCACGTGCGCATGGCGATACGGTGGCGATAACCATCAGCAGAGGCGGGTGTCATGACTGCCATTGCTCGGCAGACCGCGAGGCGCAAGAGAAACCGACGATCGCGCAGTGATAGCCGTTGCGCGTGCTCCGAGCCGCTAATCAACGCCATACCGGCGGCCGCCCACGACGAGCCGGTGATCACCCCGAACGCGCTCCATCGCCTGATGCCGCACCACGGTCGGCACGGCGTCAAGATCGGGGACGATCTCACGAGCCGGGAACACGAGGTGCTCACGATGCTGGCCACCGGCAAGAGCACGGCAATGCTGGCCCGCGAATTATTCGTCGCCACAGCGACCGCCCGCCACCGCGTTCAATCCATCATGACCAAACTCGGTTCACACAGCAGATTGGAAGCGGTCGCCATCGCGACCCGTCGAATCGATCCTGGAAAACCCGTGAATGCGAAGTCGGGTGTTGTCGAAACCTGGGCACCTGTCGCCACCAAAGAGTGAGGCCCCCTGGGAATGTGGTGAAATGCGGTCTGTGACAAGAATGGAAGGGAGCGCCGCTCAGCGTGCGACCACTGACCGAGGCTGAGCGCAGGCGCGAGCCCAGAATGCCCCGCGCGATTTCCGTCCTGTTCGTTGCGGCAGGGGTCTTCGCCGCGGCGTACGCTGATGTCCACGATCGTCAGTGCTCGGACCGACCGCCCCGGCTGGTGGGACACCTGGTTCTATGTCGCGTTGGAGCTGATTCCGGCAGTCCTCTTCGGCGCTCGTGTGATCCTTGACCAACGTGAGCGACTCGCTTGGGGCCTCATGGCCCTCGGCATGGTCTGCGTTCCCCTGGCGACACCGTGTTCGCCGCATTTGTGGAGGTGCAGCGCTCCGAGGTCGTGCTCGTCGCGTACCTGTGCTACGTGGCGTTCTACGCACTTGTCTTGCACCAGCCTGATCATGTTGCTGCGCAAGCGCTTGCCCCCAGCGCGAGCGGCCGTGTGGCTGGATGGTCTCATCGCCTGTCGTCGGACTGGTGGCGGCCGGAACCGCGATCATGCTCGCGCCGCTGATGGAACTCGCCACTGATCTCGATGAGGTCATCGCCGCCATCTTCTACCCGGTCGGCATGCTCGTCCTGGTGGCGATACTTCTTGGTGCGGTGACGGTGCTGGGTCGTCCACCGTCCCGCGTCTGGTGGTTGATGACCACCGCCTTCGCGGCAATGTCGTTCGCGAATGCCTTCGTTGTCGTCGATGTTGCCACCGAAACGCTTGTCCGCGGATCGATCGCCGACAGCGTATCGCCGCCGGCACTATTGGTGTTGGCCCTTGCTGGGTGGAAGTCCGGGACGCCGCCACGTCCTGCCGCGACCGTTTCATCCGTCATCTCCCTGGTTGTTCCAGCAGTGGCCGTTTCCGCTGCGCTCGGCGTGCTGATCATCGACGAATACTCGAACCGACCGGCCATCTCTGTCTGGCTGGCGTTCGCCACGATCATCCTGGGAACGGGCCGCCTCGTACTTGCCGTCGGGGATGCGGTGCGGTCGACCAGGCATGAGATCGAACTGGGCCAGAGTCTCCAGGCCGCACGCGACGCCGCAGTGGCCGCAACCGACGCGAAATCGGAGTTTCTGGCAATCATGAGCCATGAGCTTCGAACGCCGCTGACTGCCGTGATTGGAATGTCGGAGCTCATCCTGGACACCGACTTGACCGCCGAGCAGCGCGAGTACGCCGAGACCATCGACAGCGGTGGGAATCTGCTGTTGGCCGTGATCAATAACGTGCTCGACTATTCGAAGATCCAGGCCGGAGCTCTGGAATTGGAGCAACGCACCTTCGAATTGGCACACAACGTTGCACGCAGCAGTCGACCTGCTGGGCGGTATCGCCGCGGCGAAGGGTCTGACCGTCTCCTGCGACATCGACCCTCGTTGCCCACATCGGGTGGTCGGCGACGCCAACAGGCTGAGTCAAGTGGTTGTCAACTTGACGAACAACGGATTGAAATTCACCGAGAAAGGGGGAGTCGCGATCACCGTCGTACCCGCTGAGTCCGGCACCACCGCCGGATCGGTGCGGCTGCACTTCGCAGTCACCGATTCCGGTGTCGGTATTACCCGCGGACCGGATGGCTGGCTCTTCACTCCGTTACGTTCAGGCTGATTCCTCGGTGACCCGACGATTCGGCGGGACCGGGCTCGGACTGGTGATCAGTCGTCAGATCGTCGAAGCGATGCATGGTGCGGTGACGGTCGAGTCAACGGTTGGCGTCGGATCGACCTTCGCCTTCGACGCGGAGTTCGGCGCCGTGCCGGCGGATGAACTGGAATTGTCGCCTCCGCGAGCAACGACGCCGGCGGCTTCGAGTCGGCCGCAGGATGATCGGGTTGGCCAGTTGGCCGGTCGCAGTGCCTGACAATCCTGCTCGCCGATGACACCGCGGTCAACCGGCAGGTCGGCCAGATGATGATCAGCCGGCTCGGGCATGCTGTCGATGCGGTTGCGGACGGAATCGCCGTCGTCGAAGCCGTGCTCAACTCCGACTACGACGTCGTGCTGATGGACGTCCACATGCCGCTGATGGACGGTCTGGAAGCCACGCGGCGGATCCGGCGACTCCCACCGCCGTTTCGTCAGCCATTGATCGTCGCATTGACGGCGAGCGCCTCAGCAGCCGATCGGGTCGCCTGCGCCGAGGTCGGCATGGACGATTACCTCGCAAACCGCTTCGACGCGCTGAATTCGCGCAGGGCTCGACTCGTGGGCCAACCTCATTTGGAACCGGGATCTCTCGATGTCGACTCCTTTGCTTAGGCCACGCTGACGTTAGGCTGAGGGCAGGAACACCCGGAAGGACGCCGCCACCCTCCGGTCGGTTCTCCGCCCATGCCCGGCCGCCATGCAGCTGAGCGAACCTCGAGACCAGCGAAAGTCCAAGACCGAGGCCACCGCTCGAGGCGCTGCGTACCCGCCGGAAGGGCTCGAAAATCGTTGCCACGATCTCCGGTGGCACTCCATCGCCGGCATCGTCGACCGAAATCAGTACCCCGCCGGACTGGGGCGCGACTCTGACCCAGATCGGCACGCCGGCGGCGAGGTGGCTCTCGGCATTGCTGAGCAGATTCGTCACGATGCGTTCGAGATGCGCTGGATCGACCTTGGCCATGGCCGGTGCGATGTCGGTGGTCACCGGGTGATCCGGCCCCAGATCGATGTCGGCGAGCACCCTGCTGACCGCCTCGCCGACGTTGCACAGATCCGGGTAGCGATCCCTTGTCGCATCGGATCGGAGTCGAGGATGTCGGATGAGCAGGCGTTCCATCTGCTCTGTGCTGCGCTGCACCTTTTCGATCAGTGTCAGTCGCAACTCCGCGGGTATGGGCGCGATACCCTGCGCATCGGCCGCGAGCGTATCCGTCATCAACATGACTGACCAGATCGGGTTCCTGAGATCATGTGACACTGTCTGCAGGAGAGTGTCTTTCAAGCCGTCGAGAAACCTGAGCTGACCCACCGCCGTCCTGCTCGGTTTCCAGCGCGGTGGTCAATCGGCGCTCCTGGGCAAGCGCCGCGCGTTCACGCAGGATCGAACTGCGCAGTGTTGTATACAGGAACCGAGCTCGGAGCAGAGTGTTGCGATCCGGACCAGCACTTCTGCATTGGAGAAGGGTTTGATGACGAAATCCTGCGCCCCGCACCGCAGCGCCCGCTCGCTGGCCGCCGGGGTGGTGTCGGCGGTCAGCACCAGCACCGGTAGGGCTTCGACGGGTGCGAACTGGCGAATCTGGTCCAGCACCGCGAATCCGTCGAGGTGCGGCATGTGTAAATCGAGGATGACCAGGTCTGGATCCCAATCGCCGAGCCCCTCCTTGACTGAGCCGTGGATCCATCACTGTGAAGATATTCTGAAAACCGGCCCTGGTGAAAACTGCTCGCAGCAGGGCCACATTGGACGCGTTGTCGTCAATGATCAATAGTCGTGCTTCGGCGAATTTTCCTTGCAAGGCAATCGTGACGAACTCGCGCCCTGAACCTGCACGAGCGTACTCGGACCTTGTGTCACCGTACCCAACCTTCCGTAGCCAATGCAGGCGTGCCGCCAATTATCAGCCGACTTGCTCGACGGCGAGGGTGCTGCGCGGAAAGACCACCCAACGGAGTTCGGCCGATCGCTAACCGATTCCGGTCAGTCACGGCAATCCAATCCGATCCGGTAGGATCTGGCCGTCGGGGAATCTAAGTGATTACGTCAATCCCTAGGTGAAAACGGTTCCGAATGGGTCGCGTTTTGCGAGCGGTCACCCGTGTGGCTACCTGGGCGGTGTACTGCACCTCGGGGTTCGCGTACGCGTGGTGATCCAAGCAATCGGAGAATCGCGTTGACGTCGAATGGTTTGGTCACGTAGGTCAGAGCACCAGCCGCGTGTAGCCGTTCGATCTGGCCCGGACTGGCGTCGGCGCTGACGATGACAACGGGGGTGTCCGCGGTGATCGGGTCCGCTGCAGGCGCGAAGCACATCGATGCCGTGCATATCAGGCAGATGCAGATCCAGGAAGATCAGATCGGGCCGAAGGGAGTGCGCCTGTTGCAGCCCTGTACGGCCATCCTCGGCGTGGATCATGTGTCCAGCCGTGGTCGCCGCCCCACGACGGCCTGCATCAGCCTGGCGTTGGTTCGGTTGTCCTCGATGTACAGCAGGGTGGCGGTGGAGATCGCGTGCGACCCGGGCTCGAGGATCAATGGCTCGTCGGTGTGATTGTCGCCGCCAAGCGTCCTGGCCGTGGTCAGTGGCAGGATGATGCTCAGCGTGCTGCCCACGACCAAAAATCGAAGCCACTTCGAGTCGGCCACCCATGCTGATCACCAGTTGCCGCGACAGGGCGAGTCCGATGCCCGTCCCTTCGATCTCAGTGGACTGCTGACCGAGTCGGTCGAAGGGACTGAACATCCGATCCAGGTCTTCGGCGCGGACGCCGATGCCGGTGTCCGTCATGGCGATGGTCAGTTCCGACTCGTCGTTCGGCAGGCAGCTGATGTCGACTCGGCCGTGCCGCTGGTTGTACTTGATCGCGTTGGACAGCAGGTTCAACAGCACCTGGCGCAGCCGCCGCCGATCGGCGAGGACGTATCGATCCGACGTTCCATTGCCGCGATCCAGGTGGATCGTGATCTCGTTCACCGCCGCCATCGGCTGCAGGAGTCCGATCGTCTCGAGCATCAAATCGTCAACAGCGACCGGCTCGATCGACAGCTCGAACTGATCGGACGCGATCCGGGAAAGGTCCAGGAGGTCGTCGATCATCTCCAACAGGTGTTGCCCACCAAGGAGAATGTGCCTGATCGCATCCAGTTGCGAAGCCGAGCCGGCCTCCAACTCCAAGAGCTGGGCGAAGCCGAGCACCGCGTTCAACGGCGTGCGCAGCTCATGGCTCATTCTGGAGAGGAATTCGTCCTTGGCTCGATTGGCCAACTCGGCTTCGTGCCGCGCCGAAGCCAATGCCTCCTCGGCTACCTTGCGGGCGGTGATGTCCTCCACGCTGGCAGCGAGCAAGCTGGGCGCCCCTGGTTCGGTCACCACCGGATTGCTCGTGACACGCAGCCAGCGAATGTCCCCCGACGGCTGAACGATCCGCAACTCGGCCTGCGCCGAGTCGCCGACTCGATCAGCCCCAGGTAGTCGGCCAGAACACCGTCTCGGTCGTCGGGATGCACACGCTGCAAGGCCGACTCGATGGTCGGTTCCGTGCCCAGATCCGGATCAAGGCCCATGATCTCGATGTACTTCTGGCTGACAAAGCAGAAACCGAGGCATATTCGACTGACGGAGTGCCAGCCCGACCTGCAGGGCGTCCGCGGTGCGCTGGAGCAGCCCCTGACTCTCCTCGAGCGCTATCTCCGAGTTTTTCCGCTCGGTGACGTCCTCGAACGTGGCCGCGACCCGGACCAAGGTGCCCTGCGCGTCCAGCACCGGGACTGCCGTTGAATCGGATCCATCGAAGTTCACCGTCCGGGCGCACGATGCGCAGCTCGCTCTGCACGCGTTCGCCGGTATCGGCACGTGCCGCCGCGTCGGCATGCTCCGCCCGGTCGTCCGGATGAATGCGCGACCTGATGTCCGCGAAGTTCGGAGTCGGGCCGGCCGGATCGAAGCCGAACACCTTGTTGAAACTGGGACTGGAGTACAGGACGCTGTGGACTGCTGAGCTCCCGCAGCATGAATCCGACTTCGACGTTGTCGGCGAGCTGCAGGAACCGCTGCTCGCTCTCGCTCGGCGCGGTCTCGGTATTCATCGGAGGAGTGATGTTGGTCATGGTAGACGCAATCCCGATCGCACGATGCGACCGATGCCTCCATGGACCGAGCGTCATACCGACGGCGTGCGGCTCGCTCAGAACACCGTCAGCCCGCGATCGCGGAACTGCGCCCGCACCCGGTCGACCAGGTCGCCGCGTCGGCGGCTTGGTGTCCTCCAACGCGTACGGCAGGCCGAGGGCCTTCCACTTGCTCTCGCCCATCTGATGGAACGGCAGGATCTCCACCCGCTGCACCGCGCCACCGGCGCCGAGAACCTGCAGCGACGCGGCGTAGTCCGCGACCGCGGCGACGTTGTCGACGGCGTCGGTCAGCCCGGGCACCAGCACGTACCGGATCCAGATGGTCGTTGCCGCGCTCGGCCAGCCGGCGGCCGAAGGCCAGGGTGGGCGCCAACTCTCGCCCGGTGACCTTGCAGGTAGGTCTCGGGCAGGCCGGATTTCACGTCCAGCAGCACCAGGTCGGTGTCGTCCAGCAGCGCGTCGTCGGCCCGGGCGCCGAGGAACCCGGACGTGTCGAGCGCGGTGTGCACCCCGATCGACCGGCAATGCCGGAAGATCCCGGCGACGAAGGCCGGCTGCACCAACGGTTCTCCACCGGACAGGGTGACGCCGCCGTGCGTTGCCTTGAGCACCGGGGCGTAGTGGTCGATCCGATCGGTGACCTCGTGCAGCGGCGTCGGCAGCCCGTCCGGCAGCCGCCAGGTGTCCGGGTTCTGGCAGTACAGGCAGCGCAGCGCGCAGCCGGACAGGAAGTACGTCAGCCGGGTGCCGGGACCGTCCACCGCGGTCACCAGCTCCCAGGAATGCACGCTGCCGAGCTCGCCGGAGCGCACGGCGGCCAACCGTGCCGTGCGCTCCTGCGTCGTGCTGCCGGTGGCCGATCTTCGGCATGTCCAGCGTGATGGTGGGCATGTTTGTCAGATCCCCGGTCCTCAGACGCCACTGTGGAACGTGCGGGACAGCACATCGAGCTGCTGCTCGCGGGTCAGCCGGACGAAGTTCACCGCGTAGCCGGACACCCGGATGGTGAGCTGCGGGTAATTCTCCGGGTGCTCCATCGCGTCCTCGAGGGTTTCCTTGGTCAGCACGTTGACGTTCATGTGGAAGCCGTGCGAGACGACGTAGGCGTCCAGCAGGCCGACCAGGTTCTGCGCCCGCTCCGCCGGGGTGTGCCCGAGACCCGACGGGATCACCGTCGCGGTCAGCGAGATGCCGTCCGCCGACTCGTCGTACGGCAGCTTCGCGACGCTCAGCGCGCTGGCCAGCATGCCGTGGGTGTCCCGGCCGTTCATCGGGTTGGCGCCGGGGGCGAACGGCGCACCGGACCGGCGACCGTCCGGGGTGTTCCCGGTGGCCTTGCCGTACACCACGTTCGACGTGATGGTCAGCACGGACTGGGTGTGCACGGCGCCGCGGTAGGTCGGCTGCCGGCGGATCTTCTCCATGAAGGTGCGCACGATGCCGACCGCGATGTCGTCGGCCCGGTCGTCGTCGTTGCCGTAGGTCGGGTACTCGCCGTCGACCAGATAGTCGATGACCAGGCCGTTGTCGTCCCGCACCGGGTGCACGGTGGCGTACTTGATCGCGGACAGCGAGTCGGCCACCACGCTCAGGCCGGCGATGCCGCAGGCCAGCGTGCGCAGGATGGTCGCGTCGTGCAAGGCCATCTCGATGCGCTCGTAGGCGTACTTGTCGTGCATGTAGTGCACGCAATTGAGCGCGTCGACGTAGGTCTCGGCGAGCCAGTCCATCGTCTTGTCGAACTTGGCGACAACGTCGGCGTAGTCGAGTGTCTCGCCGACGACCGGCGCGGCGACCGGGGCGATCTGGTCGCCGGTGTTCTCGTCCCGCCCGCCGTTGATCGCGTACAGCAGGGTCTTCGCGAGATTGACCCGGGCACCGAAGAACTGCATCTGCTTGCCGACGCGCATGGCCGACACGCAGCAGGCGATCGCCGCGTCGTCGCCCCAGGCGCCGCGGATCAGGTCGTCGGACTCGTACTGGATCGCCGAGCTGTGGATGGACACCTGCGCGCAGAACTGCTTGAAACCGTCGGGCAGTTTGTCGCTCCACAGCACGGTCAGGTTCGGTTCCGGTGCGGGGCCGAGGTTGTACAGCGTCTGCAGCATCCGGAACGACATCCGGGTGACCAGCGGGCGGCCGTCCTCGCCCATGCCGCCGATGGACTCCGTCACCCAGGTCGGGTCGCCGGAGAACAGGCTGTCGTACTCGGGCGTGCGCAGGAATCGCACGATGCGCAGCTTGATCACCAGATCGTCGACCAGTTCCTGCGCCTGCGACTCGGTGATCCGGCCCTCGGCGAGATCGCGCTGCACGAACACATCGAGGAACGTCGACGTGCGGCCCAGCGACATGGCCGCGCCGTTCTGCTCCTTGACGGCCGCGAGATAGGCGAAGTACAGCCACTGCACGGCCTGCTGCGCGGTGGCCGCCGGGCCGGAGATGTCGAAGCCGTAGCCGGCGGCCATCTGCTTGAGCTCGCCGAGCGCCCGGATCTGCTCGGTGTTCTCCTCCCGGTCGCGAATCACGTCCTCGACGGAGCGCTGCTGATCAAGTGCCGCGCGGTCGACCTTCTTGGCGGCGATCAGCGCGTCGACCCCGTACAGGGCGACGCGGCGGTAGTCGCCGATGATCCGGCCGCGGCCGTAGGCGTCCGGCAGGCCGGTGATGACGTGCGAGCGCCGGGCGGCGCGGACGTTCGGCGGGTAGACGTCGAAGACGCCCTGGTTGTGCGTCTTGCGGTACTTGGTGAAGATCTCCTTCACCGTCGGATCGGGCTGGTAGCCGTAGGTGAGCAGCGCGTCCTCGACCATCCGCCAGCCGCCGTTGGGCATGATGGCGCGCTTGAGCGGCGCGTCGGTCTGCAGTCCGACGATCAGCTCGTTCGGCTGGTCGATGTAGCCGGGCCGGTGCGACGTGATGGTCGACGGGGTGGTGGGGTCGACGTCGTAGACGCCGCGTTCCCGCTCGGCCGGGAACATCGCGGTGATCCGGTTCCAGATTCCGCTGGTCCGCGGGGTGGCGCCCTGCAGGAAGGCCGCGTCCCCGGTGTACGGGGTGTAGTTGCGCTGGATGAAGTCGCGGACGTCGATGCCGTCCTGCCAGGCGCCGGCGGAGAATCCGCGCCAGGCGGCAATTGTCGATGGCTCGCCGGCTGACGGCTGTGGGAGGGGTGCTGTTGTGGTCATGGCTGGCTCCTTGATTCATGGCCGGGTTCGGCCGGGCAGTTCTGCTGGCGGTGGAGACGCACCGCCGGGCGGTTGGATATGTTGCGTCGCAGACCTTCTAGGCCACCGACGACCGCCACCGGCTGGTCGGCCAGCCGCGCCCTGGCCTCCTCGATCGAGATGCCGTAGAAGGCGGCGACCATCAGCTCTTTCATGTCCGCAAGCATCGGCATCCGCGGATTCGCCGGCGCGCACTGGTCGCGGTAGGAACCCATGGCCAGTTCGTCGAGCCGGGCGATGAAGTCGTGCTCGTCGACACCCTGCGCCTGGAACGAAGCCGGGATGCCGACCTTGGCGCGCAGGCTCTCGACGGCGACCGCGTAGGACTCGACGCCCTCCTCCGGCGTGCCGGCCGGCAGCCCCAGCGTCTTGGCGATCAGCTGGAAAGCGTTCCGGCGCAACGTAATACTCGTACTTCGGCCAGCTGGTCAGCTTGGTCGGGATGGTGCCGTTGTAGCGGATGACGGCCGGCAGCAGGGTGGCGTTCGTGCGGCCGTGCACCAGGTGGAACTTCGCCCCGATGGTGTGCGCCATCGCGTGCACGATCCCGAGAAACGCGTTGCCGAAGGCCATTCCGGCGATCGTCCCGGCATTGTGCATCTTCTCCCTGGCCGCGGTGGTCTCGGGCGCGCCCGGCTGCCCGTTGACCGACGTCGCGATGTTGTCGAAGATCAGCCGGATCGCCTGCAGCGCCATGCCATCGGTGAAGTCGTTGGCGTAGACCGAGACGAAGGCCTCGGTCGCGTGGGTCAGCGCGTCGAATCCGGAATCGGCGGCCAGCGACGCCGGCATCTTCGCGGTCAGCACCGGGTCGATGATGGCGATCGTCGGGGTCAGCGCGTAGTCGGCCAGCGGGTATTTCATGCCGGTCGCGGGATCGGTGATGACGGCGAACGGCGTCACCTCGGCGCCGGTGCCCGATGTGGTCGGGATGCACACCAGCTGGGCGAGGGCGCCGAGCTTCGGGTAGCGGAAGGCGCGCTTGCGGATATCGAAGAACTTCTCCCTCAGGTCGGAGAAATTCACCTCGGGGTGCTCGTACAGCAGCCACATCACCTTGGCGGCGTCCATCGGCGACCCGCCGCCGAGCGCGATGATGGTGTCCGGCTTGAACGCCCGCATCAGTTCGGCCCCGCGGTAGACGGTGGTGGTGGACGGCTCCGGCTCGACCGAATCGATGATCTGCAGGGCGACCTGCTGCTGCCTGCGGCCCAGCACGTCGAGAATCTTGTCGACGAAACCCGAGCCGGGTCATCGTCGAATCGGTCACGATCGTCACCCTGGTGACGTCGAGCATGCTGACCAGGTAGCGAATGGCGTTGGGCTCGAAATAGGTCTTGCTCGGCACCTTGAACCACTGCAGGTTGTTGTTGCGCCGGGCGACCCGCTTGATGTTGATCAGGTTGATCGCAGAGACGTTGCCGGACACCGAGTTGTGGCCGTACGAGCCGCAGCCAAGGGTCATCGACGGGACGAGCGCGTTGTAGACGTCACCGATGCCGCCCATCGTGCTGGGTGAGTCGCGCAGGATCCGGACGGCCTTCACCCGGCGGCCGAATTCGATGGCCAGGGCCTCGTTCTCGGTGTGAATGGCGGCGCTGTGCCCAAGACCGTCCAATTCCACCATCTGCTCGGCGAGAGTGATGCCGGCGTCGGCGGACTCGGCCCGAAGAACGGCCAGCACCGGGCAGAGCTTCTCCCGGGTCAGCGGCTCGTGCCGGCCGACCGAGGACACCTCGGCCAGAATGATCGACGTTTCCCGCGGTACGGAGAAGCCCGCGTGCTCGGCGATCCACACCGGGCTCTGTCCGACAATGTCGGCATTCAGCTTGGCGCCGGAGCAGCCGGCACCGTCGGAGCTGTCGACCCCGAACATCAGCCGTTCCAGGGCCGCCTTTTCGCTGGGATTGCAGCGATAGGCGTGCAGCTTGGCGAATTCCGCCATGGCGGCCTCGTAGATCGGCTCGTCCAGAATGACGGCCTGCTCGCTGGCACAGACCATGCCGTTGTCGAACGACTTGGAGGCAACGACGTCGTTGACCGCGCGGCGCAGCTTCGCGGTGCGCTCGATGAAGGCCGGCACGTTGCCGGCGCCGACCCCGAGGGCCGGCTTGCCGCAGGAATAGGCGGCCTTGACCATGGCGTTGCCGCCGGTGGCCAGGATCAGCGCGACGCCGGGGTGGTTCATCAGGGCGTCGGTCATGCGCGATGGACGGGTGCTCGACCCACTGGATGCAGTGCGCCGGTGCTCCCGCCGCGATCGCGGCGTCCCGGACCACCGTGGCGGCGGCCGACGAGCACTGCTGGGCGCCGGGGTGGAACGCGAAGATGATCGGATTGCGGGTCTTCAGCGCGATCAGGCTCTTGAAGATGGCGGTCGAGGTGGGGTTCGTCACCGGCGTGATGCCGCAGACCACCCCGACCGGTTCGGCGATCTCGACGATGCCGGAGATCTCGTCGTCGCTGATCACGCCGACGGTCTTGAGGTACTGCAGGGAATGGGTGATCTGCTCGGAGACGAAGATGTTCTTGACGGCCTTGTCCTCGAACACGCCGCGGCCGGTCTCGGCGACGGCGGCCTGGGCCAATTCGCCGTGCTGCGCCAGGGCGGCGACGGCGGCCTTCTTCACGATGAAATCGATCTGCTCCTGGGTGAAATCGGCGTACGCGGCGAGCGCGGCGGTCGCGTTCGCGACCAGCGGATCGATGACGATCGCGGTGTCCGAAAGACCAGTGTCTGTGGGGGTGGGGGTGGTGGTCCGGGCGCCGTTGCCGTTGGTGTGGGGTGCAGCCGCGACATCGCGGGCTGCGCCGGTCTCCGTTACGCCTGCCTGAGCGGGAATGCTGACGGCGGTCCTGGACATATGAAGAACTCCCTGATCGATTCAGATCGGCAACATGTCGATCTGATAACGACGCTAGGCAGTTGGCGCCGGATGATCACGGGCCGAAGGTCCCGACTCTCGTCCCGAACGCCGTGTCCTGCGTCACCGCCCGGCGATCAAGCTGAGCGCGAAGGCGACGACGGCCGCGTTGTAGAAGAAGCTCACCGCGGAATGCACCATCACATGCCAGCGCATCCGGGAGGTGGTGACCAGCACGTCGGAGACCGAGAAGGCGGTGCCGATGGTGACCGCGAAGTAGAGGAACTCCACCGGCGCCGGGTGGTCCGTGTCGGGGAAGGTGAGCCCGCCGGTCGCCCGGTACATCGCCGCGTACCGGCGGGCGTAGCCCGCCTGCAGCAGCATCCACGACATGATCATCGCGACGACGCCCAGGATGTTCAGCAGGACCGCGTAGTCGTCCGGATTGGCTCCCTGGGAATCGACACGATGGCGATGTCGATCGCGACGGTGAAGCCGATCAGGCTGGAGACGATCGCGAACGCGAAATTGAACCGGAACCGGTCGCGGCGAGGTGGCTTCCGGGGTGCTGCGCGGCGGACGCAATCGGCTGCGCCGCAGGGCGATGACGCCCACCCCGACGTAGCAGACGGCCAGCAGATCCCAGATGCCGAGGTAGACGAGCTCGTCGTCGTCCACGGACACGAAGATGAATCCCAGCCCCACCAGAATCAACGCGAGCTCGGTCGCCCGGGTGACCACCCTGGTGAGCATCCGCCCTGCCGAACCGAGGCGCGCCGAGCCGAGGCGCGCGGTGACCACCCGGTCGGCGGCAGAAGATGGCGCGACTGTCGCGCCGTCCGACCCCGGCAATTCGCTCGACCCCGGCAATTCGCTCGACCCTGCTGCTCGCCGGGTCGTTCGAGCTCGGGGTGCTCACGCCGCGCTACAGGTACTGGCCGTGGCCGAGGTTCGAGCTCATCGGATTGCTCCCGGATTCTGCCGACTGGCCCGGCGGCAGCTGGCCGCGGCGCATCTGCTCCAGCTGCACCCGGGCCGCCATCTGCTGGGCGACCAGGGCCGCCTGCAGCCCGTGGAACACTCCCTCCAGCCAGCCGACCAGCTGCGCCTGGGCGATCCGCAGCTCCCCGTCGGACGGGATGACGTCCTCGGAAAACGGCAGGGACAGCCGCTCCAGTTCGTCCCGCAACTCCGGCGTCAGGCCGGTTTCCAGCTCCTTGATCGACCGCTCGTGGATCTCCCGCAGCCGGGCCCGGCTGGCGTCGTCCAGTGGGGCGGCCCTGACCTCCTCGAGCAGTTGCTTGATCATGGTGCCGATCCGCATCACCTTGGCCGGTTCGCCGATGGCGTCGGCCGGGTCGAGGCTGGCCTCCGAGTCGCCGTCAGCACTCGCGGTGCTGTCGCCGCCGCTGTTTCCACTCGGGTCGGCGTCGGCGGGCACATCCGCGTACCCGACGGGTTGCCCGTCGGGCCCGATCACCACGACCCGGTGGCTGGGTGCTTCGGTCATTATGTTTCCCCCTCTGTCGTCGTCAAGATTGCTCGTGAGGTCTCTGTCGTCGTCAAGATTGCTCGTCAGGTGCGCGCAGCACGATCTTGCCGACATGGCCGCCCTTGGCCAACCGGCGGTGCGCCTCGCCGGCCTCCCGCATGTCCAGCACGGCGTCGATCACCGGCCGGACGTCACCGGATTCGATCATCGGCCAGAGTCGCTCCCGGACCTCGGCGACGATTTCGCCCTTCGAACCGGGCCCCGTCACGGGCCGCGAACGCAACGCGGTCGCGATGATGCCCGCTCGCTTACGCAGCAGGGTGTTGATATCGAGCTCGGCGGTGGTGCCGCCCTGCATTCCGATGATCATCAGTCGGCCGCCGTCGGCGAGCGCGTCGACGTTGCGGGTCAGATACTTGGCGCCCACCACGTCGAGGATGATGTCCACCCCCCGGCCGTCGGTGGCCGACTTCACTTCCTCGACAAAGTCCTGCTCGACATAGTTGATGGTGAGCTGAGCGCCCAGGTCCCGACAGGCCTCGCAGCGCGTCGGGGCGGGAGGCGGTCACGGCCACCGTCGCCCCCTCCCGGCGGGCGACCTGGATCGCCATGGTGCCGATCCCGGAACTGCCGCCGTGGATCAGCACCGTCTGCCGGGCACGCAGGCCGGCGGTCATCACCAGGTTGGACCACACCGTGCAGGTCACCTCCGGCAGGCCGGCGGCGGTGACGAGGTCGACCCCGGCGGGCACCGGCAGCACCTGTGCGGCCGGCGCGGCGACCTTCTGGGCGTAACCGCCGCCGGCCAGCAACGCGCACACCTCGTCACCGACCTGCCAGTCGATCACGCCGGGACCGACCTCGGCGATGACTCCCGAGCACTCCATGCCGAGGATCTGCGAGGCCCCGGGTGGCACCGGGTACATGCCGGCCGCCTGCAGCAGGTCGGCCCGGTTGACCGCGCTCGCGGCGACGTCGATCAGCACCTCGCCCGCGCCGACGACCGGGTCGGGAACCTCCGCCCAGCGCAGCGTCGCGGGGGAGCCTTGCTGCTTCGATGGTGACTGCCCACATTCGCCCGAGGGTAGCGGGGTCGACCGGCATCCGCACCGGCCAACCGGTCGGCGCCGGCCGAAGACCGCCCGATTGGGGCTGCCTCACGGGCGTCATCGGCCCGGGTCCCGGCGGTTCGGGTTGTCCACGCCGGAATCGGCGGGCAGGCTACGGTGCGTGACACCGCCGGACGCACCCTTGCGGAGTACTGGCCGATCTTCGGCCTGCGGTTGGCGACGCCGCGGCTGATCCTGACCCCGCTGCAGGACGCACGACCTGGTGGAGACCATCGACCTCATCCTCGACGGCATTCACGATCCCAACCGGATGCCGTTCAAGTTGCCGTGGACCGACGCGCCCCGCGACGAGCTGATCCCGAATGCGCTGCGCTACTACTGGACCTCGCGGGCGGCCTCCACGCCCGACAACTGGACGCTCCCGCTGATGGTGCGGCAGGGCCGGTGTGCTCGTCGGAATGCAGGAGACTGGCGGCCAAGGACTTCGCCGTCACCCGCGCGGTCGGCACCGGCTCCTGGCTCGGCGCTGCGCATCAGGGGAATGGCATCGGCACCGAGATGCGAGAGGCCGTGCTGCAATTCGCGTTCGATCACCTGAAGGCGGAACGGGCCGACAGCAGGGCGTTCACCGACAATCCGCAGTCGCTGCGGGTGTCCGAGAAGCTCGGTTACCGGCATGACGGCACCGCCGTCCTGCAGCGACGACCCGGTGAGCGGGCCGTGGAACAACGGCTGACCCTGAGCCCAGGTGAGTTCCGCCGGTCGAACTGGGCCGTCCAGGTGCGCGGCCTGCCGCTGTGCCGGTCGTACTTCGGGATCTGACGATGCCGGTGCGCTGATCTCGCGCGGGTCGCCGGACTGACACACTCGGACCAATGGAACCGGGGCGGGATGCGATGCCGAAGGGCCGTCCGTCGCTGGCCGACCGGGTGCCCGCCCCGGTGCTGTTCCTCGGCTCAGGGTTCACCCAGTACTGCGGGGCGGCGCTGGCGATCGGCCTGTTCGCGGTGATCCCGGCCGCGTCGGTGGCGTGGTGGCGGTTGGCGGTGTCCGCGGTCGTGCTGCTGGCCTGGCGCCGGCCGTGGCGGCAGCCCTGGACGCGGCGGGAGCTCGGCGCGGCCGCACTGTTCGGGGTCGTGCTGGCCACCATGAACGTCGTCTTCTACGTGGCCATCGAGTACCTGCCGCTCGGCACCGCCGTGGCGATCGAATTCCTCGGGCCGGTGGTGGTGGCCGGAGTCACCGGGCCGGGGCTGGCGGGACCGGCTGGGGATCGGCCTGGCCGCGGTCGGTGTGGTGGCGCTCGCGGGGGTGCAGCTCGAGGGCGGGTTGACCCGGGACGTCGTCATCGGCCTGGTCGCGATCCTCGGTTCGGCCGCGGCCTGGGCCGGCTACATCCTGCTCGGCCGGCGGATCGCGGTGCAGCGGGACGGGATCAGCGCGCTGGCGGTGGGGATGACGGCCGGCGCCGTGGTGTATTCGCCGCTGGCGATCGGGGCCGTCGCGCCGGTGGTCACCGATGCCGGCCGGGCCGCCGCGGTCGTCGGGATCGCGGTGCTCAGCTCGGTGATCCCGTACGCGATCGAGCAGGTGGTGCTGCGCCGGGTGAGCGCGGCCCGGTTCGCGATCCTGCTGGCGTTGCTGCCGGTGACGGCGCTGATCGTGGGTGCGGTGTTCCTGGCGCAGCTGCCGTCGCCGCTGGAGGTGGCCGGGATGGTGCTGGTGTGCGCGGCCATCGTGCTGTCGGGGCAGCGGTCGGTTGGTCCGGACAGTCCGCTGCCTGGGTAGCAGGGGGGGTGTCCGGGACTCAGAATCGCGCGCCGCTACGGGTTCACTTGCCCTCGGCGCGGCTGTTGGGGTTCTTCTCCTGCTCTGACAGGACTGCATCACCCCAAGAGCGCCAGTTCGGCCCCAGGAGCATCGCGGGCGGAACCACCTCGACCCGCGAATCGAGGGCCTCGTACTCACCCCACGCATTTGTTCCCATGACCGATTTCTGTGCACATTCTGCGGAGCAGTCTCGTTGATTCGCTAGAGCCGCGGCACGGTTCCAGGCGTGGAACCCAAGCCGAACCCAGCCGGCATTCCCTTCCTGCGGCCCGCCGCGATTCGCGCCGGATACTCGGACAACGAGATCCGCAGGCTCCGGCGCAATGGAACCCTGGCGTCGGTCCGCCGCGGCAGCTACCTCCCAACGGGGCAGTTGAGGCTGCTCGACGACATAGCGCGGCACGAGGTGTTGGTCCGCGCGACGATTCCTGGGCTCCGGATCCCGGCCGTGGTCAGCCACACGTCAGCCGCGGTGCTGCTCGGCATTCCGTTGTGGTCCACGCGCCTGGGCCTGGTACACGTGACCCGGCCCCAACCGGCGAACGGCGGCCGATCCGGCTCGCTGCTCTGCCACACCGCAGCGCTGTCCGACAACGAGATCGCTGTTGTCGATGGCATCCGCATCACCACACCCGCCAGGACGATCGCTGACATGGCACGAGTGCTGCCGTTTGAGCAGGCTGTCGTCGCGGCAGATGGCGCGCTGCACAAGAGGTTGATGACAGAACCGCAGTTGCTGGATGCCGCCATTGCGATCAGCGGAGCTCCGGGGAGTCGATCGGCGCTGCGCGTGGCGCGCTTCGCCAGCGGATTGAGCGAAAGCGTTGGTGAATCGCGGAGCCGGGTCATGATGCACTCGGCCGAGCTCCCCGAACCTGTCCTGCAACTTGATGTCCACGATGTCAACGGCCGCAGGCTGGGGCGATCCGACTACAGCTGGCACGACGGCCGACTGCTCGGTGAGTTCGACGGAAAGATCAAGTATGGCCGACTACTCAAACCCGGCGAATCTCGCGGGAGACGCCGTGTTCAAGGAGAAGATCCGCGAGGACGCCCTGCGGGACAACGGGTCGCGGGTGGTCCGCTGGGTGTGGAGCGAGCTTGCGCAGCCGCACGGTGTTATCGAGCGGATCCGGCGGGCGTACACATCGGTGCGTCGAGACATCGAGCGCGGAATGTAGGCCACGCCCGGCCGGGCTGGCCAGGGTCGACTGCTACGGGTCCGCCTCCTCCGCTGTTGGGGTTCTTCTACCGCTCTCCCATGACTGCATCACCCCAAGAGCGCCAGTTTTGCCCCAAGACCGGGACCGCGCCGGACCCGGACCCGGACCGAGGGAACCGCCGTCAGCCGAGGCTGTTGGTGTCGAAGGTGTTGCAGGACGCCGGGTTCCCCGACTGGTACCCGGTCAGCAGCCACTTCTGCCGCTGCGCGGACGTGCCGTGGCTGAACTGCGACGAATCGACCTGCTGGCCGGCGATGTTGGTCTGGATGTAGTCGTCACCGATGGTGGCGGCGGTCTGCACGGCGTTCTGCAGGTCGGCGTCGGTGACCTCGGTGACCAGCACCTGCCCGCTGGCGTCCGGCACGGTGGTGGCGTGGTTGGCCCAGACCCCGGCGTAGCAGTCGGCCTGCAGCTCCAGCCGCACCGACCCGGACGTGGCGCCGGTCGCGGTGCCGCACCCGATCGCTCGTGCCCAGCAGGTTCTGCACGTGATGGCCGTACTCGTGGGCGAGCACGTAGGCCTGGGTGAACGGCGCGTCGTTGGCGCCGAACGTGGTCTTCAGCTCGTTCCAGAACGACAGGTCGATGTAGACCATCTCGTCGGGCGGGCAGTAGAAGGGGCCCATCCCGGTCGAGCCGGTGCCGCAGCCGGTCGGGGTGGAGCCGTTGAAGAAGACCGTGTCCGCCTCGCGGTAGGTGGTGCCGGACGCGGCCAGGGCGTCGGCCCAGTAGTCCTGCACGGAGTTGATGACGGCGACCACGGTGCAGTCGTCGTTGGTGTTGGCGTCCGCGCCGGTCTTGCACTCGCTCTCGAGCTGCGCGTTGTCCACCGAGGCGCTGCCGGAGCCACCGCCCAGCAGGCTCGAGGTGCTCGACGAGCCACCGCTGAACACGTTGATCAACACGATGACGACGACCACGATCAGCCCGAGCCCACCGCCGCCGACCGCGAGGCCGCCCTTGCCGCCGGGCATCCGGGCCATCCCGCCGCCGCCACCGCCGCTGCGGCGGTCCTGCACCTGCGAGGTGTCGAGACGGGCGTTCGGGTTGAACTTCATCTGGCGGATCCTCGCGAGATTGGCAGGCGGAGTGCGGCGCAGAGCTTCGGAGTCACTGTAGGTGCCCGCAATCCGACCCGCTGAAACCCTGAAAATCTGCCCTATGGGAAAGATTGCGCATTGGGCAATGAATCTCTACAGTAGGTCGGGTGAGCATCAGAACGGAGTCACGCCGCAATGGCGGATCGACCCGACCCGTCGAGCCTGCGGGAACGGAAGAAGGACGCGACCCGGCGCGCCCTGGCCGAGACGGCGATGAACCTGGCCATCGAACGCGGCTACGCGGCCGTGACGATCGCCGACATCACCGACGCGGTGGGAGTCTCCCGGCGGACCTTCTCCAACTACTTCTCCGGCAAGGCCGAGTGCGTCGCGGCGGTGACGGAGGGCTGGTTCGACGACATCGCGCAGTCGATCCGCGACGCGCCGGACGGGCAACCGCTGGACCAACTGCTGCGCGACGCGCTGCTCCGGGTCGCCGCGGATCTGTCCGAACGGTGGGAGCGATTCTTTGCCCTCCTGCATGACGAACCGGAGCTCAAGGCGATGGTCGGCGCCATCGACGAGGCCAGCTGCGAGCAACTCGTCCAGGTCGTCGCGCCCAGGCTCGGCCTGGCCGGTGGACGACATCCGGGTCCGGATGCTGTCCACCTTCGGGATCCTCGCCGGCCGGACCTGCCTGGAGGACTGGGTGCTGCGCGGCCGACCCGCCGGCCCACAGAGCTTCGCGGCCCAGCTGGAGCTCGCGCTGTCGATCATCGATCTGCATGCCTTCGACCCCCGGCCGCCGGACCACGATCCGAACGATTCCGGGCCCACCGTCGTGCCCGCCACCAGCTGATACCCCACACCCACCGTCGTCCAACCCGATTCCTGCCGAGCCACCCCGCCCGGCGCCCGATAGCCAGGAGATCCCATGGCCACCCTGCTCTACCGTCTCGGTCATTTCGCCACCCGCCGCCGCTGGGCGGTGCTGGTCGTCTGGCTCGCGCTGCTGCTCGGCATGGGCGCCGCCGCGGTCGCCTTCTCCGGCACGATGACGTCGTCGTTCTCGATCCCCGGCACCCAGGCGCAGGCCGCGCTCGACCAGCTGGGCGAGAAGATCCCCGGCGTCGGCGATGCCACCGGCCGGATCGTGTTCGCCGCGCCGGACGGCAAGACGCTCGCCGAGCCCGCCTACCAGCAGGCGATCGCCAACGTCGTCGCGCAGGCCAAGGAACTGCCCGGCGTCACCAATGTGATCGACCCGGCAACCGCCCGGACCATCTCGCCCGACGGGCGGGTGGCCTTCGCGACGGCGTCGTTCGCGGGGCAGATCACCGAGATCCCGGAGGCGACCCAGGCCAAGCTGGCGACGATCGCCGACGAGTACCAGGTCGAGGGCCTGCGGATCGAACTGGGCGGCGGCGCCGTCCCGCAGGCCCCGGCGATCGGCTCCACCGAGGGCATCGGCGTGGTCGTCGCGATGGTCGTGCTGCTGATCACCTTCGGCTCCGTGGTGGCCGCCGGGCTGCCGATGCTGACCGCGCTGATCGGCGTCGGCACCGGCCTGGCGGGCATCCTCTGGGCCTCCAGCGTGGTCCAGATGTCCAACACCGCACCGATTCTCGCCCTGATGCTGGGGCTGGCGGTCGGCATCGACTATGCGCTGTTCATCGTCTCCCGGCACCGCAGCCAGGTGAAGGAGGGCATGGAGATCGACGAATCGATCGCCAGGGCGACCGGAACCGCCGGTACCGCGGTGGTCTTCGCCGGGCTCACCGTGCTGATCGCGCTGGCCGGGCTGTCCGTCGTCGGGATTCCGTTCCTGACCGTCATGGGCCTGGCCGCGGCCGGCACGGTGGCGATCTCGGTCGTCATCGCCATCACCCTGCTGCCCGCGCTGCTCGGCTTCGCCGGCGAGAAGGTGCTGCGGAAGAAGGACCGGGCGGCCGCCGCCGAGCTGCGCGCGGATTCGGACGGCGTGCACGGCGTCATCGACCACGCGCACTCGCCGAACCGGTGGATCCGGATGATCACCAAGCGCCCGGCGCTGGTGCTGATCGGCGGGGTGCTGGGCCTGGCCATCATCGCCATCCCGACCGCGTCGATCTACCTCGGTCTGCCCGACGACGGCACCGCCAAGCCGGACAGCACCCGGCGCGAGGCGTACGACCTGATCTCGCAGTCCTTCGGCCCGGGCATCAACGGCCCGCTGCTGGTCACCGTCGCCGTCGACGACCCGTCCACGATGGCGACGGTGCTGCCGGCGACCGCGCAGGCGATCACCGCGGCCAGCTCGGACGTGGTCATCGCGATCCCCGGCACGGTCAGCCAGGACGGCACGTTCGGCACCGTCACGGTGATCCCGAAGTCGGGTCCGTCCGATCAGGCGACCCAGACACTCGTGCACAGCCTGCGGGACCAGGCACCGGCCATCGGCGCCAAGGTCGGTGCCACGCTGGCCGTCACCGGGCAGACCGCGGTGGCGATCGACGTGTCCGACAAGCTCGCGGCCGCGCTGCCGGTGTACCTGCTGATCGTGGTCGGGCTGGCGCTGGTGCTGCTGCTGCTGATCTTCCGGTCGATCGTCGTCCCGGTGATCGCCGCGCTGGGCTTCCTGCTCACCATCGGCGTCTCGTTCGGCGCGGTGGTCGCGGTGTACCAGTGGGGCTGGCTGAGCGGGATCTTCGGCGTGGACACCCCGGCACCGATCATCAGCTTCCTGCCGATCCTGCTGATCGGCGTGCTGTTCGGGCTGGCGATGGACTACCAGGTGTTCATGGTGTCCGGCATGCGCGAGGCCTACGTGCACGGCGGCGACGCGAAGCGGGCCGTGGTCAGTGGTTTCACCGTCGGATCCCGGGTGGTGACGGCGGCCGGCATCATCATGGCGTCGGTGTTCTCCGGCTTCATCCTGGCGCCGGACACGATCATCGCGTCGATCGGCTTCGCGCTGGCGATCGGCGTGCTGGTGGACGCGTTCATCGTCCGGATGACGCTCACCCCGGCCGTGATGACGCTGCTCGGCAAGGTCGCCTGGTACATCCCGCGGTGGCTGGACAAGGTGCTGCCGAACGTCGACATCGAGGGCGAGAAGCTGCTGGCGTCGCTGAACGGGCCGGCTCCGGTCGGTCGGGAACTGGTCGCGGTGGGTGCGAGCGGTGCTGACGGCGGCTGCCGGCGCCGCCGGTCGGCAACGGCAGCGGTGCGGCAACGGCGCGGCAAGCCGGAACGGTGCGGCGAGCGGAACGGCGCGGCGAGCCGTAACGGCGCGGCGAGTCGGGAACGGCGCGCGCCCGAGGGCGCGCACAGCGCGAGGCGGTCGGCCGGGAACGGGCGCGACGCGTCCCCGAGGGCGCGCACAGCGTCGAGGCGGTCGGACCGCGATCACGGCCGATCGAGTCGCCATCTTCGAACGCTTCATCGCGTCGAAGGGTCCAAGTGGCGACTCGATCGAATTCAGCCGCGCTCGTGCTGCTGTCGCGTCGGCGGGGCGCGGCTGGACCGGCACCCGCCGCAGCCACAGCCGGATGCCCTGCCAGCGGATCAGCGCCGCGGTCCGCAGGGTGAGCAGCGGCCAGCGGAGCAAGGCGGTGGCCGACGGACCGGGTGGTGATCGGCCGGCCGCGGCCGGTCAGGGTGGCGACGAACGGCGTCTGCCCGCCCTGCCGCAGCGCGATCGACACCGCGAGGTGCGTCGCCGGGCACCGGGGTGCGCATCAGGTAGTCGCCGCCCATCGGCAGGAACGGCGAGACGTAGAACTCCTTGCCGACGGTGTCCCGGCCGGCCTCGTCCGGACGCAGCAGGTAGACATGACGACCGCCGTAGGTGTTGTGCACCTCGGCGATGACGGCGATCAGCTCGGCCGACTCGCCCGAACCCGAAGAAGCAGTAGAAGACCGACAGCGGGATTGAACACGTGACCGGCGACCCGCGGGCAGGTCAGCAACATGATCCGGTCGGCCCGCAGGTCGTTCTCGGCCAGCAACGCCCGGGCGTTGTCCGACGATGTGATCGGTCCGGATCGCCCAGGTGATCGCGGGCCTCGAACCGGGTGAACGGCCGCAGCGGCCTCGGCAGCATCGGCAGGTCGTCGACGTCGACCAGCCAGTAGCACGTCGTATAGCTGAACGTCCGGGTGACGGCGCCCGGGGCGTTGCTGTTGCGGCGGTGGCTGGTCGTGGCGAAGTAGATCCGCGGCTGCAGCGGCCCGGTGGGCGCCCGGTCGGCGGCAGGGATTCCGGCCGGGGCGGGGTCGAGCGCCGTCACCATGTCGCTCCGAACGACTCGGCGGCCCGGACACCGGACGCGCAGCCGTCCTCGTGGAAGCCCCAGCCCTGCCAGGCGCCGGCGAACGCGGTCCGGCCGTCGTTGATGGACGACAGCTCGCGCTGGGCCGCGACCGACGCCCGGGTGTAGGTCGGGTGCGCGTAGTTCATCTCGGCCAGCACCCGGGACGGGTCGACCGCGCCGTCGGCGTTCAGGGTGACGACGTAGTCGGCGTCATCGGTGATCCGCTGCAGGATCTTCAGGTCGTAGCTGATCTTGACCCGCTTGTCGTCGGACCGGCAGCTGTCCATCCGGTAGTTCCAGGACGCCCGGGCCGCCGGGTTGCGGGGGAGCACCGAGGCGTCGGTGTGCAGCAGGGTCGTCGACGGCAGGTACTCGAACGCGCCGAGCAGCCGGGTTTCGTCCGCCGTCGGGTCGGCGAGCAGCCGCAGCGCCTGGTCCGGGTGGGTCGCGATGACGACCCGGTCGGCGTCGTGCAGCTGGTCGGCCTCGTCCCGGATCTGCACGCCGTCCGCGGTGCCGGGTGATCGGCCCGGATCGGGCGTCGCGGTGTTCACCGCCGACAGGTTCTTCGCGGCCCGCTCGACGTAGTTCCGCGACCCGCCGACGACGGTCCGCCACTGCGGCGAACCGGTGACGGACAGCATGCCGTGATTGTCCAGGAAGGTGAACAGGTAGCGGGCCGGGTAGCCGCGGGCGCCGTCGAACCCGCACGACCAGACCGCGGAGACCAGCGGCAGCATGAAGTGGTTGGTGAAGTAGTCGGTGAAGCGGCCGGCGTCCAGGAATTCCTGCAGGGTCTGCTCAGCGCCGTCGTTCAGATTTTCTGGACCGGCCAGCACGGCCCGTGCCCGCCGGTGGAAGTACTTGACCTGCGCCAACATCGCCAGATACCGCGGCCGGATGACGTTCGACCGCTGCGCGAACAGTCCGCCCAGCCCCTTGGAGCCGGCGTATTCCAGGCCGCAGCCGTCGCAGCGGACGCTCATCGACATCTCGGATTCCTGGGTGGCGACGCCGAGTTCGGCGAACAGCCGCAGCAGGTTGGGGTAGGTCCGGTCGTTGTGCACCAGGAACGCCGAGTCCAGGCCGGCGACCTGCCCGTTCGTCAGGGCGACGTCGTGGGTGTGCGCGTGCCCGCCGAGCCGGTCGTCGGCCTCGAACAGGTGCACGTCGAACTGCCGTTGCAGCAGGTGCGCCGCGGTCAATCCGGCGACCCCGGAGCCGATCACGGCGACGGTCTGGCGCGGCGTGCTGCTCATCTATGTGTGCTCTTCCTGCTCGGCTGGTCGATATCAGATTCGGAGCCGGGGCGGTCACGGCTTGCTGGGTATACCGACGCTACGGCTCCATCAGATCACGGCAATTTCGCCGGATCGACGGATTACGGCGGGCGGCCAGCCCGCATGGCGGATCACCTCCTATCGTCTGAGCCATGCCAAGTGACGTCCCGACGATCATCGCCACGTCGATCGGGTTCGATTCCCGCGGCCGGGATCGCACCGACTGGGACGCCGGGCCGGTGTTCGACCTGGCCGCCGACCTGTCCGGGGCCACCGGCACGCCGAAGGTCTGCTTCCTGGGCACCGCGACCGGGGACGACGCGGCGCGGCTCGCCGGGGTCTACTCGGCGCTGGCCGACCGGTTCCGGGCCAGTCACGTCGAGCTCTTCACGATGCCGAACATCGATGACGTCCGCGGTCACTTCCTCGCCCAGGACGTCATCTGGGTGGGCGGCGGGTCGGTCGCCAACCTGCTGGCGCTGTGGCGGCTGCACGGCTGGGACGAGTTTCTCCGGGAGGCATGGGAGGCCGGTGTGGTGCTGGGCGGGTGTGTCCGCCGGTTCGATCTGCTGGCACAACGGCGGCACCACCGACTCGTTCGGGCCGCAGCTGCGCCCGGTGACCAACGGCCTCGGCTTCCTGCCGTACTCCAACGGCGTGCACTACAACTCCGAACTGCAACGCCGGCCGCTGTTCCACAGGCTGATCACGGACGGCACGCTGACCGCCGGCTATGCCACCGACGACGGCGTCGGGTTGGTGTACCGGGGGACCGAAATGGTCGAGGCCGTCGCCGACCGGCCGGGGTGTTCGGCGTACTGGGTGGAGCGCGGGCCCGACGGAGTCGCGGTGGAATCCGTCATCGAGCCGCGGTTGCTGCGCTGAGCCAGTCCGGCTGACGCGCGTTCTGTGGACCACTAGACTTCCGCGCGGAGGCGTGTCCGAGTGGCCGAAGGAAGCCGCCTTGAAAGCGGCCAGGTGTCAAAAGCCTCGGGGGTTCGAATCCCTCCGCCTCCGCACTGAATGACAGCAAATGATCTTGGTACCACCTTGGCGATGCGGCGGTACCATGCTGCGATGGCGACCAACCTGCGATTGAGCCCAGAGACCGCTCGGGCGTTGCAGGAGGCAGCCCGTAGGTCTGGGCGATCGCAGCAAGACCTGATCCGGGACGCGGTCGAGCAGTACCTCGGGATCGCGCCGACATCGGGCGAGCGAGAGCGACTGATCGCCGCCGGCGCCATCAAGCCCGGCACCCCGTTCGAGGACGTGGAGCCCTGGGTCACCCTGCCTGCTGGTGTGAGCAGTCGCGACCTGCTGGATCGGGACGAGGACCGTTGACGATCATCTACGTCGACACCTCCGCGCTCGTCAAACGCGTTGTCGTCGAACCGGAATCGCCGGATGTGCGCAGCATGCTCCGCGAAACCAACGCTGCCGGCGACGTCCTCGCAGCGTCGGAGTTGGCCTGCCTCGAGGTGTGGCGAACACTGCGTCGCGTGTCGGTCGATGATCTGGAATCGGCGGTTGCCGCGGCGCTACGGGGGATCGCGGAGATTCCGCTGACCACCGACATCCTGGTTCGAGCCCGGCGAATCGGTCCCGCGGCACTCAGATCGCTGGATGCCATCCACTTGACCTCGGCGGTGGCGATCGGTGCGACAACAGTGGTGACCTATGACGATCGAATGGCACGAGCGGCCGCTGACTTCGGATTCCAAGTGATCGGCGCCGCGCGGGGCTGAGGGTCACTGCTCGATACTTCAGGGATGAGCGAAGCTGTGAGCAGGTGGTCCCGGGCGACCGCGGAGCCGGACATGTGGATCGACCCGGACGACGATCCCAGGGAACAACAGTCGGGCGGAACGGACGAACGCAGCATCCTGATCGACTACCTGCGCCGATACCGGCTGACGATGCAGCTGAAGTGCGCCGACCTGGACGCCGAGCAGATGGCGCGCAGATCCGTTCCACCGTCGACGATGTCGCTGCTCGGCCTGGTCCGCCACATGGCCGAGGTGGAGCGCAACTGGTTCCGCCGGGTGATGGCGGGCGAGGAAGCTCCGCCGCTGTACTACACGAAGGGATCGCCGGACGATGACTGGGACGGTGCGCGCGCCGATGAGGCGCTCGTCGCCGAGGCATGGCAGGCGTGGCGCGACGAGGTGTCCTTCGCCGAGCAGTACGTGGAGCGGACCGAGGATCTCGGGACCATGGGCTCACACCACGGAGACGCCGTGCCACTGCGGGATGTCCTGGTGCACATGATCGAGGAGTACGCCCGGCACTGCGGGCACGCGGATCTGCTGCGCGAATGCATCGACGGCCGGGTCGGCCAGTAGCCGCGCTTACAGTGGCGGGTCCGTGCCCGCGCATCGCCGCATGACCGAAGGAGTTCTCATGACGAAGGTTCTGTTCGTCGTCACCGGTGCCGATCATTGGACATTGGCCGACGGCACGAAGCATCCGACCGGGTTCTGGGCGGAGGAGCTCGTCGCGCCGTACCGGGAGTTCACCGCGGCCGGCCATGACGTGGTGGTCGCGACGCCCGGCGGGGTGACGCCGGTCGTCGACCAGGCCAGCCTGGCGCCGGACGTCAACGGCGGCAAGGAGAATGCCGAGGCGATCGAGGCGGAACTGGGCTCGATCGAGCAGCTCAAGGCACCGCTGCGGCTGGAGGACGTCGACGTCGCCGACTATGACGCGGTCTTCTACCCGGGTGGGCACGGCCCGATGGAGGATCTCGCGGTCGACCCGACCTCGGGCGCACTGCTCACCGCCGCTCTGCAGTCCGGCAAGCCGTTGGGCGTGGTCTGTCATGCACCGGCCGCGCTGCTCGCCACGGAGAAGGCAGGCGAAGCGTCGCCGTTCGCCGGATATCAGGTCACCGGCTTCAGCAACGCCGAGGAGATCCAGGGCGGCCTGGCCGACAAGGCGAAGTGGCTACTCCAGGACCGACTCGTCGCGCTCGGTGTCGACTACCAGGAGGGTGAGCCCTGGGCGCCGAAGGTGGTCGTCGATCGCAATCTCTACACCGGGCAGAACCCCGCGTCGTCCGCGCCGCTGGCCGCGGAGATGGTCAAGGTCCTCGGCGAATCCTGATCGACTGAGGTGCCGACTCCGAACGGGTGAGTCTGCGACGCGACGCGGTTGTCGCCTTGCCGGACCACCTCGTCCGGCGACTGCCTGTGCCGCAACCGCATCCGCCAGGCTGGCGATCGGGTGTCGCCTCACTCCTCGCCGTTCTTGCCGTACTTGCTTGCCATTCAATCCGCGCTCGAAACCTGACGACGGAACGCCGCGCGTTGCGCTGGTTCTGCGGGCGCTATTGCTTGGTCGATGTTTGTTGCCAGTCGGCGACAGATTGCTTGAACGTGCCAGCCATCCTCGGCGGTGTTGTCGTGTCCGAACGGCACCCAGTCCAGCGCGCCCCCGTGACCGCGTCGATGGCTCGTTCCGCCGATCAGGGCGCGGTAGCGGGCGGAGCCACCATTGACGACGTCGTCGCCCGCGATCGGCCGTCAACGGGTCAGGCTCGCAACTCCAGCTGGTGATAGAGCGCGTCGCCGCCGGTTTCGACGAACCCGGACGCCAGAAACCAGGCGAGCGCATGAGTGCCGAACACGGCCGTCAGCCGAACGGGTCGACCGCCCGCCGCGGCCAGCAATGCGCGCAGGACCTCGCCGCCGATGCCCTCCCGGTGTCGCTGCGGGTGCACCGCAATGTCAACCAGGGTGACGGCGGCGCTGTCGATGGCACCGGTGTCGTCGTCCAGATCCAGCAGCACCCGGCCGACGATCTCGCCGCCCACGGTGATGCCGAGATCCCGCCCACGGGGGTGGTCCGCGCCGAGTTGCCGGTTACGGGCCACCAGCTGCACGTCGAGCAGTTTTTGCAACTGCTTGGCGCGCATCCCGGATTCGGCCCAATCCTCGGTGAGCAGCGCCCGCAGCACCTCGTCGCCGACCCCGGGGTTGTCGGCCGCCAGCGGCCAGGGACCGGTCACCAGCCCGACCGGCTGCTTGACCTGCGCCACCATCTGGCGCACGACGTCGTCGAGAGCCAGTTGATGGGCTGAAACGGGACTGGGCTGTTCAGCGAGCACGATGACGACCACCTCTACTGTGTCCGGAAATCAACAGGTCCGACCCAGCATCGTCATCCCACCATCAATCGGCTGCTACGCCAAGGGTGCGGTCGCGCTGTTCTTTTCCTGATGATGGCCGGCGGGGCGAGGGAGCCGTCCGGGGTCGTAGATTGCCGGGGTGAGCCCCGTCGAGATCGTCGCCATCTTCCTGGCCGGGGTGGGGGCCGGCATGATCAACGCCGTCGTCGGTTCGGGGACGTTGATCACCTTCCCGACCCTGGTGGCCTTCGGCTTTCCGCCGGTGACGGCCACGATGTCCAACGCGATCGGCCTGGTACCCGGCAGCGCTTCCGGGACCTGGGGCTACCGTCGCGAACTGGCCGGTCAGGGGCCGCGGCTGCGCTGGCAGCTGCCGGCCTCGTTCTTCGGCGCCCTGATCGGGGCGTACCTGCTGCTGCACCTGCCGGAGACCACGTTCAAGAAGATCGTGCCGGTGCTGCTGGTGATCGCGTTGATCCTGGTGGTGATCCAGCCGCGACTGCAGATCGCGATCCGGCGGCGCGCGGAGGCCGCCGGCCGGGATCACAACGTGGTCGGGCGCGGCCAGTTCGTGGCGCTGATCATCGGGACTTTCCTGGTCGGGATCTACGGCGGGTACTTCGCCGCGGCGCAGGGGATCCTGCTGGTCGGGGTGATGGGAGCGCTGCTGCCCGAGACGATGCAGCGGATGAACGGCGCGAAGAACCTGCTCACGCTGGTGGTGAACCTGGTTGCCGCGACCGCCTACACGCTGGTCGCGTTCGACCGGATCAACTGGGCGGCCGCCGGTCTGATCGCGGTGGGGTCGCTGATCGGCGGGTTCGTCGGCGCACACTACGGCCGGCGGTTGTCCCCGGTGGCGCTGCGCGCGACGATCGTGGTGTTCGGGCTGATTGCGCTGTGGCGGCTGTTGGCGGCGTGATACCGGGTCACGGGTTGCCCGGCTCCGCGCGCACGGGCTCGGTGGGTCGGGTGAACCCGCGGGCGCGTTCGGCGGCCTCGGCGCTGCCGGTGAACAGGCCCTGCGTCCGGGTCGATTCCGATTCGCCGTCACCCGGCTTGGGGTCGAGTCGCACGTCGTCACCGGGCGTCCGGTCCGGCCCGCCCACCTGCGGAAACGCGCGACCGCCGTCCACCCTGATCCGCGGCAGCGCGTCCGGGTGCTCGCGCTGCAAGTAGTCGACCAGCGCCTCCCGAACCTCGCACCGCAGATCGAAAACGGTCGGTCCGTCGACGCCGGATACCAGCACCCGCAGCCGCACGAAGCTGCCGACGGCGTCGGTGACCTGCATGATCCCCACCCGGCCGTCCCAGATCGTCGAGGCCTCGAGGGTGCGGTCGAGCGCGGCGCGCATCGGAGCGAGCGGGACGCTCCAGTCGACATCGAGTTCGACGGCCCCGAGGACGGCCGATTCCTTCCGCGTCCAGTTCTGGAAGGGCGTGGTGGTGAAGTACGTCGACGGCAGGATCATCCGTCGGTCGTCCCACAGGTGCACGACCACGTAGGTGAGGGTGATCTCCTCGATCCGGCCCCACTCCTTCTCCACGACGACCACGTCGTCGACCCGGATCGCGTCGGTGAACGCGAGCTGCAACCCGGCGAACAGATTGGACAACGACGACTGCGCGGCCAGGCCGGCCACGATGCCCAGCACGCCGGCGGACGCCAGGATCGTCGCGCCGAACTGACGGGCGCCCGGCAGACTGAGCAGCATCGCGCCGATGACCAGCGTGACGATCGCCGCGACCGTCAGTCGGCGCAGCAGGATGACCTGGGTCCGCACTCGCCGGGCACGCCGGTTGTCGGCCACGTCGATCGGGAACCTGGCCAACGTCAGATCCTGCATGACGAACGCGAACACGGCCAGCAGCCACCCGCAGGCGGCGATGATCGCCAGGTCGACGATCGTCAGCACCGTGGTCCTGCGAGTCCCCGAGGACGGTGGTGGACGCGACCACCTGACGGATGGCGATCAGCACCAACAGCAGCCGCAGCGGGAGCCGGCCGCGGCGGGTGGCCTCCACCGCCACCTGCCACCTGCGGCCGATCCGGCGCACGATCGCACCGATCAGCACGCCCACCAGCAGCGCGAACAGCACCGCGACGAGCAGCGTCAGGAAGAACCACAGAACCGGCGCCTCGCCGGTATCCGACGGCAACCGGGCCGACTCCAGTGCGGCCGCCGGCATCCGGGCTGCGGGCATCCGGGCAGCAGGCATCAAAGCGGGAATGCCCGGGCAGCCGCCAGGAACGCGTCGTTCTCCTCCGGCGCACCGACGGTGACCCGCACGCCGCCGGACGCGTCCGGAAATGCCCGGACGATCACCTTGTGGTCCTCGGTGTGCGCGGCGAATTCGGCCGCTCGTTCGCGCAGCGGCAGCCAGACGAAGTTCGCCTGCGACGTGGGCACCTCGTAGCCGAGTTCGCGCAGCGCGGCCGTCACCCGCTCCCGCTCGTCGACCACCTGCTGCCAGCGCGGCGTGAACTCGTGCTTGACCCGCAGCGCGGCCAGCGCCGCGGCCTGGGCCAGCGAGTTCAACGCGAACGGGATGGCGACCTTGCGCAAGGCCGTGATCACGTGCGGGTCGCCCACCGCGTAGCCGACCCGGAGCCCGGCGAGCCC
Source organism: uncultured Actinomycetota bacterium (assembly GCA_963695045.1). Lineage (GTDB taxonomy): Bacteria > Actinomycetota > Actinomycetes > Mycobacteriales > Nakamurellaceae > Nakamurella. The sequence goes on along the minus strand of CAVOFW010000001.1, from coordinate 214,040 downwards.
GTAGGCCTTCGACAGGGTCCGCAGGGTCAGCACGTTCGGCCTGCGCAGCGCGAATTCCAGCCCGTCGGGTGATTCCGTAGCCGTGTCGAACTCCCGGTACGCCTCGTCGATGACGACGAGCACATCGTCCGGCACGGTGTCCAGGAAGCCGACCAGCTCGGCCCGGCGGACGGCGGTGCCGGTGGGGTTGTTGGGGGTGCAGATGAAGATCAGCCGGGTGGCCGGGGTGATCGCGGCGGCCATTGCCGGCAGGTCGAGCTCGTGGTCGGTCGTGACCGGCACCCGCACCGACACGGCACCGGTGATCTGCGTGACGATCGGGTAGGCCTCGAACGAGCGCCAGCCGAACAGCACCTCGTCGCCCTCGCCGGCGACGGCCTGCACCAACTGTTGGCACAGGGCAACAGAACCGCAACCGGCGACGATGTGGGACTGCGGCGCCCCGGTGTGCTCGGCCAGCGCGGCGACCAGCTCCTGCGCGCCGTTGTCCGGGTACCGGTTGATGCCGGCGGACTGGTGCGCGACGGCATCGGCGATGGCCGCGGCCACCGCCGGCATGGTCGGGTACGACAGCTCGTTGGACGCCAGTTTGATCGCTCCTGGGACGTTCCGGCCGGGAGCGTAGGCGGGGAGTGTGTCGAGCGCGGTCCGGGTGCGCACCGTCATGAGGACCTCCTGGGCGGGTTGCGATCTCGCGGTCGTCGTAGTGGGCCGGGACGACCGCAAACGACCTCGACCCTGACACGAAAATCAACCTGACCACAAGCTGGTGACCACTGTGATTGGTGACGGGTTTGTCCGCCGCGGCGGGTAGCGCCGCGGTGATGATATCCGGGGGTGGTTATCCGGCTTGACCGCGGCCGGACCGGCCGTCAGTGGGAGATCTAGATGGCCCGGTGAAACGTTAACTGTCCGGCTGAAACCCGGTCGTCGGGACGGTCACAGCGCCGCCGGCGCTGCTCTTGATCGTGACGCTGATCGGGTCATCGGGCTGATACGGCATGACGGTACCGCCATAGCGGCTGCCGCCCCCATTCTGCAACTCACCGATCAGAGCGCCGTCCGGGCGGTAGGCGAACAAGCGCGCCGCCGGATCAGAACTGTTCGCCTTGATCAGCAGCTCTCCGCCGCCGCTGAGAGACGCGTTCGTGAAGCACTTGGTGACGTGGACGATGTCGGCTGTCTCATTGTTGACCAACGTCGTTGCCGAAGGCGGGTTGTCACCCTTGTGCCCACCCGACGAGGCCGGCGCAGTGGCTCCCACAGTGCCCGAGGGCACGCTTGGTACCGCTCGGTTGACTGACCGGGCGACGGGCACCGCAGTCTCAGCCGATCTGACGACGCCCTCGCCGCAAGCGCACAGCAGTGCTGCACAAAGGACGATCACGGCTACGGGGACCCATCCAACGCCCACCACTCTCGAGGTGCGCCGAATGCTCGTGCTCAGCGACATGGTCTCTTCCCGACGTCGACAACGACCTTGGTGTCCCCTGGGCAACTCATCGGTCCCTGCCTCATCCAGGCTTGACCAGCAGCGCATGAGGCCATGACACCTCCCGGGCCGCGTGTGTAACGTCGGGGCCCTTGAAACTCAAGGGCCCCGACGTCTACCGCATTTCGGTCTGCTAGGTCACGTCCTGATGGTGGTCAGTCCGGACGGGGCGCTGGTTCCGATTGTGGCTCCGGCCGCGTTGACGGACTTGACCGTCAGCGGGTTCTGCTTGCACGGGGTCGCATAGGCCCCACCGAGGTTGCAGGCCGGTGGGGGCGCACCCACCGCGGTGAGGGTGAAGGACCCGGGCGCCACCAGCGAGATGGTGAGGTTGGCGGCACCGAGGGTGGCTGGGTCGAACATGGTTCCTGTCTCCGTCAGGTATGGCAGCAGCACCATCGAAGTGACGGTCGTATCGGTTGATGTGGCGGTGATCACCAGCCGCTGTTTGGTGGTCCGGTACACGTTGTTGAGCGTGATGTTGGTCGGTACCGCGGTCGCGACCACGACGTTGATTGACGTTGCCGGGGATGTCCCGTTGGCGTTCGTTGCCTTGACGCTGAAGGTGTAGGTCCCGGCAACGGTCGGGGTGAACTTCAACGCGGAACTTGCCGTTGGTGTGGCGGCCGATGGGACCTGGGAGACCGTCACCGGATTCACCGGTCCCGCGGTTTGCGTCCAGGCCCACGTCGGCGCCGGGTTGGAAGCACTTGACGCGGTCAGTGTGACCAGATTGCCGGCGGTTACCGACTGATTCTGGATCGGGTCGATCGTGGGTGCCGGTGCACCCGACACGGTGATGGTGGTGCTGGCCTTTGCCACACCGCAGACATTCGATGCCTCGAAGTTCAGGAAGTAGATGCCTGGGGCCAGTCCGGTCGCGTTGAACTTGGGGGTGGTGGTGGTGGCGCCGGTCAAAGCACCGTTGAGATCGTTGGCAGTGGCCGTCGTACCCGCGGTCCACTGCAACGTGACGGGGGCCGAAGCGCCCGCCGGGACGCTCCCGGACAGCGAGATGGTGGCACCGCTGGAGACGGAGAACGGTGCGCCGATGATGGTCGGGGTGGCGCAGACGACCGGCGGTGGCGCGACACTGCTGGGCCACGGGCTCAGCACGCCGGCTTGGACACCGGTGATCGAGGTGTAACCGCCGTAGGCCAGGAACGGGATGGTGTTGAAGTTGTTTTCCGGGATCGGCGTCCCCGGCACGTTTTCCGGGAAGATGTATTCCCCGATAGGTGCGTGGTACTGGCCGTAGAAGATTCCGTTTGCCGTCGTCTTGGCGGAGGGCGTACCCGGAACCTGGCTGGCCGGATTCGGGACGATACCGCCCGGCACGAATTGGGATGAGCCGTCGACGACTGCGCGTACTTCCCGGGTCGGGGGAATGAACTGGCCGGCCGTGGGCGGTGTGCAGGCCTTCGTGGTGGCCACTGTGGCGGTGCATGGCGGACGGAAACGCCAGCGGCCGCGGACAGCTCCGGTGGGTGGTCCGAGGTCGGGTAGCACGGTGCCCCATTCGCGGTCACTGGTCGCCCCGGTGACGGGGTTGATGTCGACTCCGTACAGCCGGATCAGCCGGGTTTCGTCGGTCGTCATTCCTTCGAACCGGGTGCGGGCTGTCGCCTCGCCGGCGCCGAAGACGGTGAGCCCGCCGGTGCCGATCAGCGAGACGTCGACCGAGACGTAGGCCGGGTCGATTCCCGGCTGGGTGTAGATGCCCAGGCTGGCGACGATGGTGTGGGCCGAGATGTACTGGCCGCCGTTGGCGCCACCGTCCTGGATGAGGTTGCCAGTGAAGCTATTCAGGTAGTCACCGATCTCGAAGGGTGCCTGCTTGCGGGGATCGGCGCAGGTGCCCCGGGGGCAGGTATTGGCGTCCACATTGGCCGGGGAGTCCATCCGGAACAAGGTGTAGAAGGCGCCTGACACCGGCAGAGCCGCTTGTGGGGTGATGCCAGAGGTGTCGGTGCCGGTGTAGACCGGCCGGCTGGCCCTCGGGCACTGAGGATCATCGGGATTACCGGCGACATTCGGGTCGGCGGTGACCCGGGGGATGCACATCGGGAAGCCGGTCTCGGCCAGGATCGTCGGGTTGTCCTGATCGACCTGGAAACGGTCATCGGGGGTCATCGCCCGGCCATAACGGCCGCTGCCCGGATTTCCGTTCTCATCGAGCGCGGTGGCATTGCCTGGGTCGTTGATCCGCACCCGGGTACCGGTCCCGGCGACGCCGGGGGTGCCGCCGACTTCCAGTTCACCGGATGCGTAGTTGATGAAGTTGATATAGCCGGCACCGGAATTCAATTCTTGCTGGGAGATGTTGATCAACCCGGCGATGTACCGGTCCCCCGAGCCATTGACTACCCGGTTGCCCACCACGTGCACCTCATAGGTGGTCAACGGCTTCGGCGAATCTTTCAACGCCAAACCGGTCTGGGTGGGGCCATACGGACCCGGGGCGTGCGTGAACAGCTCCTGCCAGGTCAGGGCATTGGCCGGCAGAATGACAATGGTTTCCCGCGGAACGATGACCTGTTGGCCATTCACCGATAATGTGCCGCCGGAGTGGGCGTCGCCCGCGGAGTCCAGAGTGGCCGACTGTAGGAACCCGGTGATGTCGAACTGGGTGCTGGAAGCCAACGGCGAAATCACCGCGGCGGCGGGAGCGGGAGCGGCGGCGGGAGCGGGAGCGGCGGCGGGAGCGGGAGCGGCGGCGGGAGCGGGAGCGGCGGCCGGAGCAGGAACGGCGGCCGGAGCAGGAGCGGAGGCGGGAGCGGGTGCCGCCGCAGCGTCCCCGCCGGCCGATATCATTGCCGCCGCAAGGACTACGACGCCAAGGACCGCCCCCATCTGCGTGCGGCGATACCGCCGCAGGGGACCACCCCGGCTTCGGTTCGCTTTCCTCAGGCGCCGCACTGTGGAACGCGGTCCTGCGTGGCTGTCTGTCATGACGATTCCCTTCTCTGGCGAACGACCAAGGCCCTGCTGTTTCGATGTGCCCCCGCGAAACTGGACGACTTCACTGCCCAACGAAAATTGGAACCGAGATGAGCCCGGCCGACGAGCACGCTCTCGATTGAAGGTCCATCGAATCGATCAACCCGAAGCATCTGCCGCATGACGGCGCGCCGACACCCCTCAAAGGGGGAGTCGTTGATCCCCTCAAATTAGGGGATCCACCGCTGGCCGGAATTCCGTGCTGCCGATCCCCTAATTTGCGGGGATACCTCAACCCCGCATTCGGGGGTGCTCAGGTCCATCGGGGCCGTGCTGCTATTTAGTCGGGTCAATTCCGGCGTCCGATCCAGACGCTTTCGGTCACCTTGGAACGCACTCCGCTTGGGACCGGGGCCGGGCACTCGACTGCGCCGAACGACGGTTTGCCCTCGACGCCCGACTCGGCACGTCGACACTGCTGATCGGTCGAAATCGGTGAGTTCCGGCTGTGCTCGTTTTATTCACGCAGAACATGAAGGAGTTTCCGGTGACCGTGGGAGATATCGGGCAGAACGAGGACGCGAAGTCGATCGACGCAAGGGCGATCGTTGACCCGGAATCGCCGCGCCGCCTGTGGGTTCCCGCCGATGGCGGGGTGAGCGCGGACGAGGAGGCGGCAATCAGCGCCACCGTGTCCCGGCGTACAGCCCTGCGGATCGGGGCGATCGGGGCTGCTGGAGTGGCCATCGGCGCCGGGCGGCTGCTGGCCGAGCCGGCGCTCGCGCAGCAGGGTCTGTTGTCGGGCAACGGGGTGCTCGCGGCCGCGGCGACCGCGGTCGCCGACGTGGTGTACATCGAGGCGTTCCCGACGAGCCCGCTGATCCTGCATCCATTCACCGACGACCTGACGATCCCGCAGGCGATGCGACCGACGTCCTCTGCCGAGTACAGCTCGTGGGCGCAGCCACCCGGACCTGGGGACGGCCAGCAGAACGGCGGGGTGGGGCTCAGCTCGAACGGGACGGGCAACGAACGGCACCAGATCTGGACGAGCCAACTCGGCTACCCGGATCCGATCGTGTACAAGATCAACCACCAGGTCTCGACGCACAGCTTTACCACCTCCGATGTGCTGCCGATCGACGCGAAGGGCCAACCAACGGGTTCGTTCGACTCGTCCGGCAATCCGGTTCCGGCGGGCCTGCGGCAGTTGCCGGCCAGCACGATCTACGGTTTCAACGGCAAATTCCCCGGGCCGCGGATCAACGCCGAGTACGGCAAACCGGTCATCGTCCGGTTCGAGAACCACCTGGACGAGAACCCCATGGGCCTGGACCGGCAGGACTTCGGCGCCCCCGACTACTCCGCGTTGATCCATCTGCACAACGGGCACACCGCACCGGAAAGCGACGGCAACCCGCACTACTCGATGCGGTACGGGCCGAAACACCAGGGTTTCCGGCCGGGGCAGTTCTGCGACAGCCTGTACCTGAACTGGCCGGCCGGCGGGGACGACACCGAGAAGCAGAGCTTCTTCTGGTTCCACGACCATCGGATGGACCACACCGGCTCCAACGTCTACAAGGGGATGGTCGGGATGTACCCGATCTACGACCCCAAGGGCGGCATGGACATGGGCGACGAACGTCAGGGCCTGCGCCTGCCGGGCGTCCGCACCGACCACTCCGACGGGTCCTTCGACGTCGACTACGACATCCCGTTGGTGATGTACGACTGCCGCCTCGACGACGGTGTCACCATCCACAAGGACATTCACGACACCCAGAACGAGTTCCCCGACGCCAAGAACCCCAGAACGCACCCCGAATGGTGGGGCAAGACGTTCTACAAGCACATGCCCAGCCATGGCTTCGTCGGTGACATCTTCACCGTCAACGGCACCGCCTACCCGACGCTGACCGTGAAGCGCCGCAAGTACCGGTTCCGGTTCCTGGACGCATCGATCTCCCGGATCTACGAATTCAAGCTGATGAGCTCCACCCAGGGCCCGAAATCGGCGGCCTCACTGGGCTACCAGGGCGACGAACTCGAGGGCCAGTACCGCCTCACCGACGCCCAACAATGCATGCAGTTCACCCAGATCGCCTCCGACGGCGGGCTGCTGCCGTTCCCGGTGCCCAGGGACTCGTTCGAATTGTGGCCCGCGAAGCGGCGGGAATTCATCGTTGACTTCACCAAATACCAGGATGGCCACCCCACCACCAAGGGTGATGTGATCTACCTGACCAACGTGCTGAAGATGCCCAACGGCCGGATGTGGTCCAACTCGTCCCGGTTCTCCCCCGACCCGGCCTACAAGGTGCCGATGATCAAGATCGTCATCGGTGATGACGCCCCGGACGACAGCGTCATGCCCGGTCCGCTGCAGCAGTTGCGGCCCCTGCCGCCGCTGCCCGGCAACTGGCAGAGCATGTTGGACAACCGGCTGATCTTCGAGGTGGAACGCGGCAGCGCGGGCGGCGAAATCGAATGGCTGATCAACGGCAAACCCTTCGACCCGGCCGCGGTCGCGACCAGCCTGAAGAACAAGGCCGGCAAGACCCCGTTGGCCCAGCAGAAGAAGAACAGCTTCAACCTCTGGGAAATCCGTAACGGCGGCGGCGGCTGGGTACACCCGTTCCACCTGCACATGGAAGAACACCGCACCGTCATGCGGAACGGCAAGGACGTCACCAAACTGGGCTCCGACACCGCGCACCCCGACGACGTCTCACGGGAAGACCTCGTCGCCCTCGACCCAGGTGAGGCAGTCATCGTGTACCGCGGGTTCCGGGACTTCGTCGGACCATACGTCGCCCACTGCCACAACCTGGCGCACGAGGACCACGCCATGATGTTCGGCTGGGAGATCACCCCCTAACCGGGTCGTCGCCGACCGCCCGCACCGCTGGATGCCTGCCCTCGACAGACGCGAGGGCAGGCACCGCTCCCGCCGACTCGACACGGCCCGAGGGGGACTCATTGGGCTGGTCGCGCATCGCTGTGTCTTTCAACGATTCGAGGGGTCATGTTCAATAGGACGACACCAAGCGTCACACCTGCGGATCCCACGGAATCTGCAGCACCCACGACTGTCGTGATCGTCGACGACCACCGTTCGTTCGCCGAATTGCTCGCCGAAGCGCTCAACAACGTTCGGGGTGTCAGCTGCGTAGGGACCGCGACGACGGCGTCCGAGGGGGTCGCCATGGTGGCCCGGCTCAGGCCGGACATCGTGGTCATGGACATTCAGATGCGAGGTCAGGACGGGGTGGCGGCGACCAGCCGGATCCGCCGGGTAGCGCCAGACACCGTGGTGGCCATCGTCACCGCCCACCACGACCCGCGATGGGCGACCCGAGCTGCACAGGCTGGCGCATCCGCCTTCATTCCCAAGGACGGGACGCTCGCCGAGATGATCGATCTGCTCAGCCGGGCCAGGCACGGCCAGATGCTGATCGGGTCGACCACCTTCCTCAACCGGCCCTACCAGCCGGCTCCTCCTGACGAACACAGGCTGCCACTGCTCAGTCACCGGGAACTCGATGTGCTGGGGTACCTCAACCAGGGCATTCAGGTCTCGGGCATGGCGCGCGCCCTCGGCCTCAGCGTGCACACCTGCCGCGGCTATATGAAGACCCTCTACACCAAGATGGGTGTGCGGACCCAGCTGGAAGCGGTGATCAAGGCCGGTCAGCTGGGAATTCTCGGTTCCACCGATGACGGGCGACCACCCCACCGGACGCCGCGGACCCAGGTAGGGCCCTGAAGAACCAGCGCGATATCCGGCCGCACCCGGGTCGCCCACCGATCTCCCGTCCCGTTCGGTGTAGGAAAGTCACATGAATGGGACCGATGTCGCGCCCGAAGTGCTCTGGAAGCCCAGCCCCGAGCGGGCGGCCCGCGCCGCGATCACCGACTTCACCGCGTTCGTCGCCGAGCGGACCGGCCGCGAGCTGCCCGAATACCGCGCGTTGTGGGAGTTCTCCACACAGGATCTGCCCGGATTCTGGTCCGCCGTCGCCGACTACTTCGGGGTGCGCTGGCACCAGCAGCCCACCGAGGTGTTGCCGGCGTCCGTCATGCCCGGCGCCGACTGGTTTCCGGGCGGGACGCTCAACTACGCCGAGCACGCGCTCGCCACCCACAATCGCGGCGCCGTCGAGGATCCGGCGGTCATCGCGGTCGCCGAGGACGGCACCGAGCAACTGCTGACCCTGCCCCAGCTGCGGACCCAGGTTGGAGCCGCCCAGCAGGGTCTGCGTCGGCTCGGCGTCGGCGCGGGCGACCGGGTGGTCGCGTTGGTGCCCAATTCCGTGCACGCGCTGGTCGGATTCCTGGCCACCGCGTCCCTGGGGGCCGTTTGGTCGTCCTGCTCGCCGGATTTCGGTGCTCCGTCGGTGATCGACAGGTTCACCCAGATCTCGCCGACGGTGCTGCTCGCGGTCGACGGGTACCGCTACGGCGGCCGGGAGTTCGCCGTGACGGACACCGTGCAGAAGATCAGGCAGGCACTCCCCGGGCTGGGCGGGGCGGTGCACATTGCCGCACTCGGCACCGCGGCGCCGGACGGCATGATCGGCTGGGATGAGCTGACATCCGAAGTGGCGGAACCGGAATTCACCCCGGTGCCGTTTTCCGCTCCGCTGTGGGTGCTGTATTCGTCGGGCACGACGGGGTTGCCCAAGCCCATCGTGCAGTCGGTCGGCGGCATCGTGCTGGAGCACCTCAAGTCGCTGCGGCTGCACTGGGACCTCGGCCCCGGCGACCGCTTCCTCTGGTTCACCACCACCGGCTGGATGATGTGGAACTTCCTGATCGGCGGCCTGCTGGTGGGCGCGACCATCGTGCTGTTCGACGGCAGCCCGGGCCATCCCGACCTGATGACGCTCTGGCGGCTGGCGCAGCGTCACCGGGTGAGCCTCTTCGGGATGTCGGCGCCCTACGTCGCGGCCTGCCAGAAGGCCGGCCTGAGGCCGTCGACCGAGCTGGATCTCACCGCGATCGGGGCCATCGGGTCGACCGGATCGCCGCTGTCCACCAGCGGATTCCGGTGGATTCACGACGAGGTCGGAAAAGACCTACAGATCGCGTCCTTCTCCGGCGGCACTGACATCTGCACCGGCATCGTCGGCGGTGCGCCCACCGTTCCGGTATGGATGGGAGAAATATCCTGCCGGGCGCTCGGCGCGAAGGTGGAGTCGTACTCGCCCACCGGCGAGTCACTGCTGGACGAGGTCGGCGAGCTGGTCATCACCGCGCCGATGCCGTCCATGCCGGTGTTCTTCTGGGGTGACGAGGACGGCAGCCGGCTCCGCGATTCCTACTTCGCCGACTACCCCGGGGTGTGGCGGCACGGTGACTGGATCCGGATCACCTCGCGCGGGTCCTGCGTGATCGAGGGCCGGTCCGATGCCACGCTGAACCGCGGTGGGGTCCGGATGGGCACCGCCGAGTTCTACCGGGTGGTCGAGTCGGTGCCCGAGGTTGCCGACTCGCTGGTGGTGGACACGTCGTCGTCGTCCGGAGAGGGTGACCTGCTGTTGTTCGTCGTGTTCGAGGCCGGTGCCGACGTGACTGCCGTGACCAAGGCCCTGCGGACGCTGATCCGGACCGAACTGTCGCCACGGCACGTTCCGGGCGTGGTGATCGGAGTGCCGGCGGTGCCCAGGACGATGAACGGCAAGAAGTCCGAGGTGCCGGTGAAGAGGATCCTCGGCGGCGCTTCGGTCGAGTCCGCGGTGTCCCGGGATTCGTTGGCCGATCCAGCCGGATTTGACGCGTTTCTGCAGGCGGCGCGCGAGGCGCTGGCGGCCGGGAGCCGCGGATGAGGTACCTGCGTGGCGCTCTGACGGCGGTTGCGGTGCTGACGTTGACCGGCTGCGCGTCCGGCTCGCTGGCCACCTCGGGCAGCACCCCGCCGGGGTCGACCAGCGTCAGCGCGACGCCGGTCGCCGGCCCGACGGTGATCGTCACGGTGCCCGATCTGCTGGCCTCGTCCGCGCCGGGAGCGGCGTCCGCCGCCGCATCCGTGCCGAGCAGCGCGGCGGCTCCGGCGAGCGAGGTGACTGCCGCCGACCCCCAGCAGTCGACGGCACCCGAACCGGCGACGACCGCGGCCGCGCAAGTGCCCGACCTGCCGCCCGATGCGCCGGTGCCGACTGCGCCGACCGAGGCGGAACCGGCCGCGCCGCCGGGCGATGCGTTCAACGTGTCCCTGGCGAACTGTGACGGCTGCACGGTGCTTGCGTCCCATCGAGGCGTCACCGGGGATCTGTCGGCCGCGCTGGTCGGGACGGGCTCCGCCCGGGCGGTGTTGCTGTCGGTCGCCGCCGATGGGTCGGTCGCCGGGGTGATCGGAGTGCCCTACGGTGCGGCGTTCTCCGCGCCCGACGGCGGAGTGCTGGCCTGTGAGCAGGCCAGATGCGTCGTGCAGGGACGGCAGAGCGACGGCCGGGCGATCCTTTCGGCCTTCGAACTGACCGGGTCCGGAGCGTGGCGGGACGTGTCCGGGGACGACGCGTTCCCGTCGGCGACCGAACGGGCCGCGATCGTCGAACTCGGTGGCGAACTGGGCATCGCGGTGCAGGACCAGGCCGACGGGCCTGCGGTGTGGATGCTCTACACGTGGGACGGCGATCGGTTCGCGGTGGTCGGATGTGCGCAGGACGGCACGCCGCCGGCGTCGATCGATGCGGTGTCGCCGGCGGCCTGCCTGTCCTGAGGTGCGTTGTTACGCCCGCCGTTGTTATGCGCGGTGCCCGGCCAGGACCGCCGAGGCCGCGTCGCGGAGCGAGTCCGGGCAGCCATAGTTGATCCAGGTCGCCCCCAGCTCGAGTGCGATGCAGTCGGCCGTCTTCTCGTTGGCGCTGACGTTGGTCGACCCGCCCCCAATGATCGCGCTCATCGCCGCGACGGAGGCGGTCAGGCTGCCGTACACCTCGACCTGCTTGACGTGACCGAGCTCGTGCACCATCACCGAGAAGCGCTTGTCGCTGGGGACATTCGGGTCGATGTAGTTGGTGTGGCCGTCGGACGCGCCCCAGCCGCCCTTGCGCTCGAATACCCAGTTGGCCTCGCCACCCGGATCGACCTCGGGGATCAACGCTTCCATCCAGTTTGCCGCCGACGAGTCTTCCGCGAGCCGGGTTTCGTCAGCCGGAGCCGGGTCCGCTGCTGGTGTTTCCTGCTCGGCGGGGGCCGGCGTCGGGTCGGCAGCGGGTGTTGCCTGCTCGTCCGGAGTAGCGGCTGGGGCAGGTGCTGGTGTGTCCTGCACGGCTGCGGCCGTGGAGGCGGAAGTGCTCACGCTGGTTTCCACCATGGCGATCGATGCTGCTGCCGCCGTGCTGATCTGCGCCGAGGTGCTGGCGGCTGAGCTGGTCGACGAACTGGCGATCGTAGCGGAGGCGTGCTGTCCTGCCGCGGCGACGGAGTGCTGCGGGCTCAGGGCCATGACCAGCACCCCAGCAATCACCGCCAGGATCGCGACTCCGGTGAGGAGGTGGCCGCGGGTGACGCGCCGTGATGATGCTGCGGCGTGATTCGGCATGGGAGCTCTCTCCGGGTCAGTTGGTCGTGAGGCCGCATCGGGGAAACGCGAAATCTCACGGCCGACAGCGCCCGGGGAGGGTCCGAAACGCCGCGGCGGCCGTTATCACTGACAGTAATCTATTTGACCGCACGTCAGAAGTACCTTCACTCCTTAGGGAGGGCAAATCGGTGAATTCACTACTATGGGTGATAGGCTAACGGAGTGATTGTCAACCCTAAGCGTGACCTGATCTCGAACGAGATTTGTCGCTTTCGTCACAACGCGCGCACCAAAGGCCCTGATCGGCGCAGTAAGGCCGTTCGAGGGGCTGGCGAATGGCTGCCGCACACTCAGTTGCAGTGAGTGACGAAGCTCATAGCGAATGGGCCAGTCAGGGGGTAACCCGCACGCCGCTGGGAGGCGTTTTGCCCGCGCGCGGGGGCGCCAGGTAGGGTTACCGGCCGGTGGCCACCCCAGGGCGGCCCTGGGAAGCGTGCCAGAGCGGCCGAATGGGACACACTGCTAATGTGTTGTGCTCGTAAGGGCACCGAGGGTTCAAATCCCTCCGCTTCCGCGCTGCGGCCCCGGACGGTCGGGGTCTGCAGTGGCACGGCCCGGTCGCCTCGGCGGCCGGTCAGTACGATCGCCCGGTGACGGCCTCGGCCGGCGGCGGGTCCTAACTGAACAAGCGCCTGTAGCTCAACGGATAGAGCATCTGACTACGGATCAGAAGGTTGGGGGTTCGAATCCCTCCAGGCGCACATAATAGCAGGTCTCTGACCTGGGCTTATGTTCCTGGGCGCGAATCATTTGTCCAGACAAATCGGCCAGTTGGTCACCGATTGGTCACCCAGCATTCTGGGCACCCGGACTGCTCAGTCGACGGACCGCGGTGACCGACGAGGTGCTCACCACCGTACCGGCGGGTATGCGTTCCTGGGGTTGGGGTGGTCCCGTCGGGGAGCGCCCGTCTGAGTGGGCCGGAACAGGCCGCTGGGGGCGAGGCGGTCGTGGACCAGCCAGGCTGCGGACCCGCACCCCGGGGTCGGAACCGGCGGTGAGCTGTTTGTCCATTTGCCGGACGATCGGCAGGATCAGCATCCCGAGTCCCATGATGAAGACGGCCCACCGCCAGATCGGGTGGTCCTCGTTCCCGAGGGGCACGAAGTAGTAGAACAGCAATGCACCGCCCAGGGTGACGGCGCTCTCCAGGATCTGCTTGAACAGGTGGAACCGACCCGCGACCGGCGCCGCTCGGGGTGGTGTCGTGGGGCATTTCGATGCTCGGCGGGTCTTTCATACAGATGACATGAGGCGGGCCGGGTTCCGGTTCGACGAGGTGCGGGCCGCGGCGACCAAGCAGGCGACGCCCCATGCCTGGTCATCGGAACCCTCCCCCGCACACCACGGTCGTGTTCGTCGGCCGACGCGGTCGACCGTTCTCCGACATCGTCGGACCAGTGCAGGGACTCCAAGACAGGTCGCCCGCCTGCCCGGTTTCGCCGGTTTTGTCATTTCATGGTTGGGTGCTGGGAGCGACCGGGTCGCCGGCCGCGGCGCGGGACATGCCAGGGAACGGGCGCTCTGTCCGGTCGAGTGTGCCCCCGGTCGACTGGGGCGGTTGCCCCGGAAGGGTTCAGGTGTGAGATGACGGCGAAGGTGGTTGCGCATCCGAGCGTGGCGGATCGGCTGGCCCGGGGGGCGGACGCGCGGTCGGCGACGCCGCCTTCGGGTCATGCCGGGTGGGTGCCGGCGGTGGACCGGCCCGATCCGGTGGCGTTGTTGGAGGAGCAGAACACCACCCGAGAGCCGGATCTGGTCCCGGTCCGGCACGGCCGGATGATGGTGTCACCGTTCACCTTCTACCGGGGCGCGGCGAAGATCATGGCCACCGACCTGGCCGGCACCCCGACGGCGGGATTGACCAGCCAGCTGTGCGGGGACGCGCACCTGTCCAACTTCGGGGTTTTCGCGGCCCCGGACCGGCGATTGTTGTTCGACCTGAACGATTTCGACGAAACCCTGCCCGGGCCGTTCGAGTACGACGTGAAACGGATGGCGGCCAGTTTCACCATCGCCGCCCGGAACAACGGCCTCACCACGGCCGAAAGCGTCCAGGTCACCACGGCCGCGGTCCGGGCCTACCGGGAGGCGATGGCCGGGTTCGCCCGGATGGGCGTCCTGGAACTCTGGTACGCCCGGATCTCCGAGGACGACCTGCAGGCCACGGTGGCCCGGTTGGCCGCGGAAGGCAAGCACGCCAAGGTCGCCAAGCACCGCGCCGCCCACGACAAGGCCAAACCGGGGAAGGACGTCAAGGCCGGCAAGCCCGGGAAGCCGGGCAAGGACATCCGGGCATCGAAGACCGCGGCCGCCGAGCCCGGCAGCGCGGCGTTCGCGGCCAGGCAGGCGGAGAAGAATCTGCGGAAGGCCCGCACCCGGGACAGCCTGCAGGCGCTGTCCAAGCTCGGCGAACTCGTCGACGGCCGGTACCGGATCGTCAGTCAGCCGCCGATCGTGGTCCCGATCCGGGACCTCGAGCAGCACTACGGGATGACCGCCGATGATGTCGAGCGGGCGGTGCATGACCAGTTCCGGGAGTACCGGTCCACCCTGGAGGTCGACCGGCGGCACCTGCTGGAGAAGTTCCAGGTGGTCGACATGGCCCGCAAGGTCGTCGGGGTGGGCAGCGTCGGGACCCGGGCGTTCATCGTGCTGCTGCAGGGCCGGGACGACCAGGACCCGCTGTTCCTGCAGGTGAAGGAGGCCACCCGGTCGGTGCTGGAGGACCACCTACCCAAGAGTCGGTACCACAATCCCGGGGAGCGGGTGGTCCGCGGGCAGCGGATGATGCAGGCCGCGAGCGACATCTTCCTGGGCTGGACCAAGGGGGTGCAGGCCGACCGGTTCCTGTACTGGCGGCAGTTGCGGGACATGAAGGGATCCGCGCTGGTGGACACGATGTCCGCGGCCGCGTTGGAGGTCTACGCCGGGATGTGCGGGTGGACGCTGGCCCGGGCGCACGCCCGGTCCGGTGACCCGGTCGCGATGGCCGCCTACCTCGGCGAGCGGCGACGAATTCGACACCGCGATCGCCGACTTCTCCCAGCGGTACGCCGACCAGAACGAGATCGACTATCAGGCGTTCGTCGACGCCGTCCGAAGCGGGCGGATCCCGGCAGTCGAAGGCCTCTGAGCATCCGGCGACGGCCTGCGGCACCTGGATCGCCCGCCGCCGCTGACTACCTGCCCGGTCATCCGGCTGACCGGACAGTAGTGCGCCAAGCAAGGAGCGAGCCATTCGCTCAGAGGATGTTGATCGCTCGGGCGATCACCAGTGCGGCAAGGGCCAGGGACACCATCGACTCGACGACCATCATCAGCTTGGCCCAGACCCGAACCGCGGACACGTCCGTGGGACTGAACGCCAGTGCGGTGTTGAACGACAGGACCAGGTAGTCGGCGAACGTCGGATACCACGTATCCGAGACGTACTGCGGCATCGTCATTTCGGGGAAAACGAACGCTGGTCCGCCCGGGTGCGAGCCGGCGGCACGGGCCGCCGCTCCACCGCCGTCAAGATCCCAGTACCACAACGCGAACGCGATCACATTGATCAACCAGATGCACCCACCGATGATCAGCAGTTCGTCGGCGGCGGTGAACCTGGCATCGGTGAAGATCCCGTCGACCAGCCGGACCGCAGCCGTCGCCGTGGCGAGCGTGATCAGCCCGAACATCAGCAGCGTGGTGACCCGCAGCCAGCGGCGCTGCCGGTCGATCCGTCCGGGGTCCCCGAGCACCAACACGCCCAGGAAACACAGCAGCAGGATCGGGTAGACGAACCGGGGGAGTACCCGGAAGTCGTCGGGGACCAGCTCCTGCAGGACTCCTACGCTGACCACCGCGGTAGCCATCGGCCACCGCCGCTCGCCTTGTCTGGCGCCCGCGGCAGGTCCGGGCACCGCCTCGTTACCCCCCTGTGGCGACCCGTCAGCGCCGCTGGTTGGTGTGGGCTGGTCAGGTGTGCCGGTCATAGGTCCATCCTCTCGGTTCACCCGAGGTCCATCCTCTCGGTTGACTGCGGCCACGAAGATGTTGGCACGGCGATTCGCAGGAGAGCCGAGGTACGGCGACCTCATGGTCAAGCGGCGGTCATTCCGAGCAGGACAGGACCAGGCCTCGCGGCGCTCGGATGCCGGGCGCTGATTCGGTGCGCCAGACTTGGGCGAATTTTCGATCGAGGCCCACGGCGGCAGTGCCTGGGCGAGGAACGGACAGGGATCATGACCGACGACAACACGCCCGACGAGAACACGCCATCAGTCGTGACCGACCCGGGATCGATGGACCCAGGGCCACCGTTGAATCCGCGAGCACCTACCTCGCGATACGGACTGCCCCGCGGTTTGATCATTGTTCTGGGGTTGGCCGGCGGCGTGGTGGTGGCCCAGGGGATGCGCGCGATCCCCGGCATCATCGGTCCGGTTTTCATGGCGCTGGTGTTGACCATCACGGTGAACCCGATCCGCGGGTGGCTGCTTCGGCGCGGCGCCAACCGGGCGGTGGCCTCGTTGGGGGTGTTCCTGACCGTGCTCGCGATCGTCGTCGGGTTGTTCGCGGCTACGGTCGTCGGGGTCGTGCAATTGGCCACCCTGCTGCCGCAGTACTCGACCCAGATCCAGCAGGAACTCAGCGGTCTGCAATCCGCCTTGGCCGGTCTGGGAGTCACATCGGCCGACATCCAGTCGATGTTCAGCAGCATCAGCACCGGTCAGATCGCGGCGTTCGCTGAGAGTCTGCTGTCCAGCGTCTCCAGCATCATTTCCTTCGTGCTGTTGATGATCGTGGTGCTGATCTTCCTCGCGGTGGACGGCGCGATCTTCGGCGAGCGTATGGCCAGGGTGCGACCCGGCCGGGAACCGGTGCTGGGCGCGTTGGAGGTCTTCGCCAAGGGCACCCGCAAGTACTTCGGTGTGGCGACCGTGTTCGGCGGAATCGTCGCGGTGCTGGACGGGGCGGCGCTGCTGATCCTCGGGATCCCGGCGGCCGGGCTGTGGGCGCTGGTGGCGTTCGTCACCAACTACGTGCCCAACATCGGCTTCATCATCGGCCTGATCCCGCCCGCGATCCTCGGGTTGCTGGTCGGCGGGCCGGAATTGGCGATCGCGGTCATCGTCGTCTACTGCGTGCTGAACTTCATCATCCAGTCGGTGCTACAACCCAAGTTCGTCGGCGACGCGGTCGGGCTGACCACCACGGTCAGCTTCCTCTCGCTGATCGTCTGGGCGTACATCCTCGGGCCCATCGGCGCCATCCTGGCCATCCCGGCGAGTCTGCTGTTCAAGGCTCTGCTGGTCGACATGGACGCCGACGCGCAATGGCTCGGACTGTTCCTGGGCGACAAGCCCGTGTTCAAGGAACGGAAGAACAAGCGATCATCATCCTCGATTGACGCTGGCCACACCGAGCTGAGCCCCGCCGGATCCGCACCGCCCGACGGCACCGACTAAGTCCGACACCTCGTTGTGGTGCGCCGAGCGCCAGAACCCCTGCCCGGTGCGAATGTTGTGGCGGATGTCAGGGCGGGCCTGGCGCGCCTTTCGGGTGACTCCGGTTACCGGGTGATGCCGCTACCGGTTCCGCTGGCCGGAGGTCATGTGTGTTGCCATGCGCAAGGTGGGCGGTGAGCGCGGCGAGCTGGGTTTTCAGTTCCGTCAATTCGGCGACCTGGGTGCGCAGTTCGGTGAGTTCGGCGAGTACCTGGTCCAGGCCGGACGGGGACGATGACGCGGCAGCCTGTGGGTCTTCCGCCAAGCCGGTTGCTGGTCGTGTCCGGTCGGGTGTGGTCTTGGCCGTGGCGGATCCGGTTGGTTGCAGCCGGAAGAAGCTGGCCAACGTGCCGGCGAGCAGGCCGAGCACGGCAACACCGGTGAGCATGATCATCACCGCGGTGATCCGGCCGGTCGTGGTCTCGGGCACGATGTCGCCGTACCCGACGGTGGTGAGGGTGACGATGGACCACCAGAGGGAATCGCCGAAGGTCGCGAATTCCGGGTTGACCGGATGCTCTGCGTAGTACGCGATGACGGCACCGGCGGTCATCACCGATACAGCCACCACGGCGACCCGGCCGATGCGGTCGAACAGCTGCCGCCCCCGTTTGCTGGCGACGACCAGCCGGGCCAACCGAGCCAGCCGCAGCAACACCACAAGGCCACCGCCGGGCCATGACCCGGGCAGCAGGAACCAGGGCGCGGTGAGGATCACGATCAGCAGGTCGAACTTGCCAAGGCGGGTGCCCAGATATCGCCGGAGCAGCCGCTCGTGGACGACGAAGTCGACGAGGAAGACCGCCCAGGATACGACCCCGATGATGACCGACACCGGGTTGCCCGGTTGGGGCGCGACGACCAACGGCAGCACCGCTGACAAGATGAGCGGAAGCGGCGCCCGCCGGTCGTAACGGGCGAGCGCGGCCGCGGCCTTCGCGTCCCGCGGGGTGCCCACATTGACCAGGGGACTGGACGTGTCATCTATCGGCTCGGTCACCACCGTATGATGACCGGCCGGTCAATTCGTCGGTACCCCGTACGTGGCAACGGCGGCGTCCACCCCGGCGGTCAGAGCAACCTGAATCGAAATTGCGTCCGATTCCTCGGCCGGGTGAGGTGTGCGGAGCAGGTATCAGCGGACCTTGCCGGAGGCCTGCACGATGGCCTCGCCGAGCTCCTTGGCGTCGATCCTGGACAAGCCGCTCCACAAGTTCTCGCTGACGCCGCTGATCGCGGCACTTGGAGTACCGGGTTTCGGCAGGCCCATACCGGCGAACCTGGGCTGAGGCCCCCTGTTTACATTCCCGGCCCAGGCCGCAAACGGCAAGTGCCGCGGCCCGCCGAGGGGCCGCAGATGAAAGCGGCAGACCTGCTACCCCGGTTGATCCCGGAGCCACCCGACAGGGCTGCCCGCCTACCTGTCACCTGGAGCGGCGGCACGGTGGTGCGCTGCCTCGCCGCCGTCGACCCTTGGTTTCATCCGTAGGGGATGACGCACGCACGGCGTGACTGCTGCGACTCTGAACAGCCAAGGGAGCACCCGCGGCCGAACGGCCGGCAAGGGGTTGCGCCCACTCTCCAGGAGAGGTTGCCTGATGACGCAAACACCGAACACGATCGAGGACCCTGTCCTCGTCGAGGAAATGTTCGTGCAGATCGCCCGGTCGGTGACCACGGATGACGACACCCTGACCCTGCGGGACGTGTCCCCGTCGACGTTGTATTTCTCCGACCGACCGGAACGAGTGGTCGGGCACATGACCACCGAGCAGTTCATCGCGCAATGGACCGAGGGACCGAACAGCTTCGCCGAGGACCCTCCCAACGCCGTGCTGTCCTACGTCGATGCCGGCGCCGACATCCCCGAAGACGCCGTCGTGGTGTTACGGGATCCGGTGGCCGGTGACGGAACTCTGACGTACTCCATCGAGGTACTCGACGGAGTACTGCCCGCCGAGTCCGGTGCGGTGACCTTGTTCATCGACCCGCTCGGTCGACCGCTGAGCCCGATATCGCTGGCCGGGATGAACCGCCGCAATCGCCGCCGCGACCGCCGACGCTGAGCGGCCCGATCAGTCCCAGAGTCCCTGACACCAGCGACCTTGGCTCGGGTCTCTGCCTGACGTGGCCCGACCACTGACGATCCAATGCTTGTGAGCAGGGTCAGTAGCATCAGTCGGTTCCCGGATGTGCTTGCCGAGGCAGGGTCATGGGTCTGTCAGAGAGTGAACAGCGAAAGCTCGACGAAATCGAACGTGCGCTGGAACAGGAGGACCCGAGGTTCGCGGCGAGCATCTCCATTCAACGTGTTCGCCGGAGGCGGCGGACTGTCGTCGCCATCGCCTTCCTCCTCGGAGTGACGGTGTTGCTGATCGGTCTGGTGGAGACCGCCCAGTCGGTGATCGCCGGCGTGGTGATCAGCGTTGTCGGGTTGCTGACAATGCTCGCCGGGGCGACGCTGGTCCTTCGGGGACCGCGGCACGGATCTTGAACGAGTGCCTGAGTTCGGGCTCATCACCGTTGGCGCCCGATGCTTCTGCCTCAAGGCGCCATGGGCTCCAAGGCGCTATAAGCGTTTGGCGGCCGCGTCGGCGGACGCGTACTGAGCGAGGAGCGCGATTTCACGGTTCTTGCGGGGAAAGCAGACCAGAACCAGGATGGCGCCCAGGACGACGATGATGATTCCCACGGCGTAGGCAAGGTTGGCGCCGGCCAGGAACGACGATTTCGCCGCTGCGATGATCTCGGTCGAGTATTGCGGGTACTGGGTGGCGATGTCGGCGGCGCTTGCGTAGGACTTCAGCAGTTGGGATTCCACGGCGGGACTGATCTGGTCGGCTTGGGGGGATGCGGCGGTGCTGGCGGCAAACGATGCAGCGTAGCCGGCGGCCAGAATTGCGCCGAGTACGGACTGCATGATCGCTCCGCCGAGATCTCTTTGCAGGTCGGCGGTTCCGGATGCCATGCCAACCCGGGAGACCGGAACGGACCCGGTCAAGGAGTGCGAGGACGGCGTCCCGGCGAGCCCGACGCCGATGCCGAGCAGGATGAAGGACACGGCGACCTGCCACGGGGGACTGCCCTCCTTCCAGAGCACGAGGGCGGCGAGAAGTCCCAGCGCACAGAACACGTAGCCTGCGAGCAGGGTGACCTGTGATCCTCGGGACACGATCAGCCGGGCCGAGATCGGCGCGGCGACCAGCATGGCCAGCGCTGCGGGGATCATCGCCGCACCGGAGGCCAGCGCCGAGTAGCCCAAAACGTTCTGCATGAACTGCTGACCGACGAAGATGGCGGCCATCAAAGTGCCGAACACCACTATTCCGGCGCAGGCGGCGACCCAGAAGGTGCGCCGAGCCGCGATCTGCAGGTCGAATAGCGGCGACGACGTCTTGAGTTGTCGCACAACGAATGCTGCCCCGGCCAGGATCGCGAGCAGCAGAAGACCGACGGCCACCGCGCCGGCGCCTGGAACGGGGGCGAAGTTGATCGCCAGGACCAGGGACGCGACTAGCACGATCGACAGCACACCGCCGAGATTGTCCACCGGGTCGGTGGTTTCGTTGATGTGGCTAGGAACCACGAGTATCGCCAGCACCACTCCGAGCAGGGCAAGCGGCGCGGTGACCAGGAAAACCGATTGCCAGTCGAATTGGTCGAGCAACCACCCGGACAGCAACGATCCGAGGGCGGTGACGGCTCCGCCGGTCGCCGACCACAACGCGATCGACTTTGTCCTGGCCGGCCCGCTCCACAACGCGGTGATCAAGGCCAGGGTGGTGGGATACGCCATCCCAGCGGCCAGGCCACCGAGCAGTCGGGCGATGAACAGAACTTCGATCGACGGGGCGAAACCAGCAAGGAAGCACGCCGGAATGGTCAGCGTCATCCCCAGGACAAGCAGCATCTTGCGGCCATAGCGGTCGCCGACGGCGCCGAAGTAGAGCACCGATGCGGCCAGTCCCAGGGAGAACCCGACCGCAACGAGATTCAACTCGGTCTGGCTCGCGTCGAACGCCCTACCGATGTCCGGCAGCGCGACATTGGCCACCGACAGATTCAGGTTGGCAACCGACGCCACCAGAATCAACGTCGCAAGCGTCCACGAAGACATCGTTCGACCAGTCGTTGGTCCTGGACCGCCGACTGCAGCATTGGTGGCTCGGTCCCGGCTTGGTCGTGATTCGTCTGTCATGTCGTTACATCCCTCAGCAATCGGCAGTGCCACCCAGTGAATCGAATCTGCTCAGAATGCGACAGAGCGAGTGGCCGGTCCTGACTACTCGGGCGGACGGTTCATCCATTTTGGGGGATACGTGACGAACACTGGTAGGCGAAATGGTGCGGTTCCACTGGCGGACAGGCGGCGCACTCCGCCGCGGGCGCGCCAAGGTCTCGGAGTTCGCCGATCGCCACGGCAATCAGCCCGATGAGGGGACCCAGTCCCTGATGCCCAATGCGGCTTGCCAAAGATCTTGAACCTCCGCACCGACCCCTTTGAACGAGCCGACATCACGTCGAACACCTGCTCCGACTGGATGCTCGAGCGGGCATGGACATTGATCCCCGTCCAGACCTACGTGGCCCAGATGGCCCAATCGTTGGTCGAGGTCCCGCCATCGCAACGACCAGCCAGCTTCACGATCAACCGGAGATTCGCCGTGCGCAGGATCATCCCATTTGGGGGATACCGCAGGTCCAGACCTTATGACGGAATTGATCCGTTCCACTGGCGGACCTAAGGCGATGATGCCGATGAGGTGTTCGGCGCCCCTCTGCGTGCCGAAGGCGGCGGTTCCGCCAGCACGGTGTCGGTTCGATGCCTACCGCAGAACGCGCGCAGGGCCAGGGAGACAAACGACGACTCGGCGGCGGAATCAATGCTCATAGCCCGCGGGCGAGTCCCACAGTCACACGCTTCAGACGGCAGCAAGTGCCGTGAACAGGGTTCGGTTAGTAAGAAAGTTCGCCTTTGCCGATGGGATGATTCACGATGACCGGTATTTCGAGTTCACCGTTTCCGCCGATCGCGGAGTACGCGTTTTTGTCGAACTGCCACACCGGTGCGTTGGTCGCGCCGGACGGGTCGGTCGACTGGTTGTGCGTTCCCCGGTTCGACAGCCCGAGCGCGTTCGGCAATCTGCTGGACCGCGGTGCCGGGTACTTCCGCTTTGCGCCGTACGGCATCAACGTGCCGACCCACCGGGCCTACGACCCTGGCACGACGGTGCTGGTCACCACCTGGCACACGCCAGGCGGGTGGGTGGAGATCCGCGATGCGCTGACGATGGCGCCCCGATCCGGACCCGACGAGACGACGCCGCACACCCGGCCACCGGCGGACGACGACGCCGAGCACGTCCTGGTCCGCACCGCGGTCTGCCTGTCCGGCACGGTCGAGGTGGAACTGGTCTGCGAACCGGCGTTCGACTACGGTCGGACCCCCGCCGAATGGACCCTGGACGCTCCTGGGGCCCATTCGGCGGACGCAACCGGGGCCGGGCAGACAATCCGGCTCCGTTCGGATCTGGCGCTGGGTCGGGAGGGCAGCGCGATCCGGGGACGGCACGTGCTGCAGGAGGGCGACCGGGTGTTCTGCGCGCTGTCCTGGTCGACCGCGCTGGAGGGACCGACCGACGACGAGGACGCCGCTCGTCGTTTGGTGGCGACCGGCCAGTTCTGGCGCCGGTGGCTGGCACGCGCCCGGATCCCGGACCACCGACTGCGGTGGTACCTGGAGCGGTCCGCGTTGACCATCAAGGGATTGACCTACATGCCGACCGGGGCGACGGTCGCCGCGCTGACCACGTCCCTGCCGGAATCGCCTGGTGGAGAACGGAACTGGGATTACCGGTACACGTGGATGCGGGACACCACGTTCACCCTGCAGGCCCTGCACCTGCTGAATCTGGACTGGGAGGCCGACGAATTCATGCAGTTCGTCGCCGACGTCGAACCCAACGAGGACGGCTCCCTGCAGATCATGTACGGCGTCGACGGCCGGCGCGACCTGACCGAGAGCACCCGCGACGACCTGTCCGGGTATGAAGGTGCCCGGCCGGTCCGGCTCGGAACGGCGCCTTCGATCAACGGCAGAACGACGTGTTCGGCTCGGTGCTGGATTCCGTGTTGCTGCACACCAGGCGCAGCGACCGCCTTCCGCGCAGGTTGTGGCCGCTGGTGAAAGCTCAGGCCGAATGCGCGATCCGGGTGTGGCAGGACCCCGACCAGGGCATCTGGGAGGCCCGTGGCAAACCGCAGCATTATGTGTCGTCGAAGCTGATGTGCTGGGTCGCGATGGACCGGGCGGCCAAGCTGGCCGAGATCCGCGGCGAACCCGACCTGGAAACCAGGTTGGGGCGCAGTTGCTGCCGAGATCAAGGCGAACATTCTGGAGAACGGTCTGACCGCCGACGGTGTGCTCCGTCAGCATTACGACACCGACTCCCTCGACGCGTCGACCCTGCTGGCCGCAATTTTCGGGTTCCTGCCGGGTACCGATGAGCGGCTGCACGCCAGCGTGATGGCGATCGCCGAGAACCTCACCGAGAACGACTTCGTGCTGAGGTATCGGACCACCGAAACCGACGACGGCCTGTCCGGGAAGGAAGGCACATTCCTGATCTGCTCGTTCTGGCTGGTCTCCGCGCTCGCCATCGTCGGCGAGATGCAGAAGGCCAAGGACATGCTGGAACGGCTGCTCAGAGTCGCGTCCCCGTTGGGGCTGTACGCCGAGGAATTCGACGTGGTCTCGGCACGTCACCTCGGCAACTTTCCGCAGGCGTTCTCGCACCTGGCGCTGATCGAGGCCGCCGGACGAATCATCCTGGCCGAACGAATCGAGGAGATGTCGCTGTGAGCAAGCACATTCGAACACCATGGGGCGAGGTACAGCTGGTTCCCGCGACCAAGGCGGCGATCCGGTGACCGCCGCCTCGGTGATCCGGACGACGATCCCGGCCCGGCTGGACCGGCTCAGCTGGACCCCGTTCCACACCAGGATGGTCGCCGGCCTCGGCGCCGCGTGGATCCTGGACGGTCTGCAGATCACCATTTCCAGTTCGGTCACCGGGGAGCTGACCAGCCCGGAAACCCTGGGCATGACGTCCCCCGAGATCGGTCTGATCGCGTCGGTGTACCTGATCGGTGAGATGGTCGGCGCGCTGGTCTTCGGTCGCCAGTCGGACAAACTCGGCCGCAAGCGGCTGCTCATCGTCACCTTGCTGCTGTACCTGCTGGGCACCGGCGCGGCGGCGTTCGTCACCGGCAACCACGACCGGTTGGCTGATCTTCTTCTACGCCACCCGGTTCGTCGCCGGGATGGGCATCGGCGGCCAGTACGCGGCGATCAACTCGGCGATCGACGAAATGATGCCGTCGAAGTACCGCGGCCGGGTCGACATCTGGATCAACGGCACCTACTGGGCCGGCGCGATTCTCGGTTCCTTCGTCTCCCTGATCTTCCTCAACGCGTTCGCCGGTCAACGTCGGCTGGCGGCTGGCGTTCCTGATGGGCCCGGTGCTGGCGCATCGTCGTGATCGTCGTCGGCCGCACCCTGCCGGAAAGTCCGCGATGGCTGATGAGCCACGGCCGGGTCGAGGAGGCCGAAAGCGAACTCGCGAAGATCGAGGACAACGCCCGCCGGCACGGTCAGGTGCTGGAACCGCTGGACGACAGCCACGCGATCTCGCTGCAACCCGACAAGCAATACGGCTACCTGGTTTTCCTGCGCCTGGTGTTCCACGAATACCCGAAACGGGCGATCCTCGGCGCCACCCTGATGATCACCCAGTCGTTCCTGTACAACGCGATCTTCTTCACCTACGCCCTGGTGCTCACCGAGTTCTACGGGGTCCCCGCGAACAAGGTGCCGATCTACGGGCTCGCCTTCTCCATCGGGAACCTGCTCGGACCGCTCCTGCTCGGCCCGCTGTTCGACACCGTCGGGCGGAAGAAGATGATCTCCGGCACCTACCTGCTGTCCGGCGCGTTGCTCGACCATCAGCGCCTGGCTGTTCGGCGCCGACGTCCTGGACGCCACCACGCAGACCATCGTGTGGGTGGTCATCTTCTTCTTCGCCTCCGCCGGCGCCAGCTCCGCCTACTTGACCGTCAGCGAGACCTGGCCGATCGAGATCCGCGCCGAGGCCATCGCCGTGTTCTTCGCGATCGCGCAGATCTTCGGCGCCATCGGCCCGTTCTTCTTCGGCTACCTCATCGGCGACGGGTCCAGCCGCGGCGGACTTGTCCTCGGGTACGTGATCGGCGGCGCTGATCATGATGATCGGCGGCGTCGTCGAGATCGTCTTCGGCATCAACGCCGAGGGCAAGTCCCTGGAGGACATCACCAAACCCATCACCTCGGTGGACACCGCAGCATGACCGCGACCCGGTCAGGACCACAGGCGACCTCGATCGCATCCCCGCCGTCGGGACGGCAGCATGTCATCACTCATGGCGATCAGCGCGCCGTGATCACCCAGGTCGGCGCGACGTTGCGCGAATTCACCGTGCGGGGCGTACCGGTGATCGACGGGTTCGAGGTCGCCCAGCGCTCGACGGACGGCCGCGGCCAGGTGCTGGCGCCGTGGCCCAACCGGCTCGCCGATGGCCGCTACGAGTTCGATGGCCAGAAGTGCCAGGCCGCATTGAACGAACCCGGACCGGGCAACGCCATCCACGGCCTGGTCCGCTGGCTGGACTGGGCCGAAACCCGATCTGCCACCAACACTGTCACCCTGCAGTGCGTGCTCCGCCCGCAACCGGCATACGAATGGCAACTCCGCCTGGAAATCCGGTACGCCCTGGGCGACGGCGGGCTGACCGTGTCCGCGACGGTGGTCAACATCGGTGACACGGCGCGCGCCGTTCGGGATGGGATTCCACCCCTACCTGACCGTCGGCGCTCCGGTCGACGAACTGGAACTGCGGCTGCCGACCCGCATTCACCTGCCGCCGACGGACCCCGACTCCCCACCGCCACCCACGAGCGTGACCGGGACTCCGCTGGACTTTCACACGCCTAGGGTGATCGGCGCCACCCGGCTGGACACCGCCTACGGCGGACTCGACCAGGGGCGCGGACGGCCGAGCGATTGCCGAATTGTTCAACCGTCGTGCGGCGGCGAGGGGTGCGGCTGTGGGTGGATGAGTCCTTCCCGTACCTGATGGTCTACACCGGCGACCAGGTCGGGCGCGGCCGACCGCCGGCGCCGGGCGGTGGCCATCGAACCGATGACCTGCCCACCGAACGCGCTGCGCAGCGGGACCGGCCGGATCACCCTGGCGCCGGAGGAATCATGGCGGGGGGAGTGGGGACTGACAGCAACTACATGAGGAGCCGCGCAATCCGGGCGATTCGGCGTCCCGGGAGCGGCGGGTTCACCTCAAACGGGGGATGCGACGGGACGAGGCCGCACGGCAACGGTAGGTCCTGAAGGGCCGCCGATGTCCCGCGCATCCATCTTCCAGCTACCCCTCGGGAGTCGTCGTCATGGATCAGTTGGACCTGGCCCGAATCCAGTTCGCGTCGACCAGCATCTACCACTTCTTCTTCGTTCCGGTCACGATGGGCCTGGCGTTCCTGGTCGCGGTGCTGCACACCCGGTGGCACCGATCCGGGGATCCGGAGCTGCGCCGGCTGACCCGGTTCTTCGGCACGCTGATGCTGATCAGCATCGCGGTGGGCGTGGTGACCGGGTTGGTGCAGGAGTTCCAGTTCGGGCTGGACTGGTCGCCGTATTCGCGGTTCGTCGGCGACGTGTTCGGTGCCCCGCTGGCGATGGAGGGGCTGGCCGCGTTCTTCCTCGAATCGGTGTTCCTCGGCCTGTGGCTGTTCGGGTGGGGGGTGCTGCCGAAACGGGTGCACCTGTTCACGGTGTGGATGATCCCGGTCGGTGCGTTCCTGTCGGCGTTGTTCATCATCGCCGCGAACTCCTGGATGCAGAACCCCCGCGGGTACACGATCAACCCCACCACCGGGCGGGCCGAGCTGACCTCGATCGGCGACGTCTTCAGCAACCCGGTGTTCCTGTGGGGGTACGTGCATGTGCTGATGGTCGCGTTGATCTTCGGCAGCGCGGTGATGCTGGCGGTGTCCGCGTGGCACCTGCGGCGCGGCAACAACGTCGCGCTGTTCCGCGGCACCGCCAAGCTGGGGTTGTTCGTGTTGACGGTCGCGTCCGTGCTGCAGTTCCCGATCGGTGGCCGGCTCGGGATCAACGAGACGACCTACCAGCCGATGAAGATCGCCGCCGCCGAGGCCAACTGGGACACCTGCCAGCCGTGTTCGTTCTCGGTGTTCCAGATCGGCGGGTACAACCAGGACGAGACCCCGACCAAGATCATCGAGATCCCGCACCTGCTGTCGATCCTGGCCACCGGCACCTGGGACGGTGAGGTGCAGGGCCTGTCCGAGGTGAACAACCAGTACAACCAGCAGTACGGACCCGGCTATTACGTGCCGAACGTGTTCATCCAGTACTGGGGGATGCGGGTGATGGCCTACCTCGCCCTGGTCGGTTTCGCTGATGGGCCTCTGGGGTGCGGTTCCTGTTGTGGCGCAAGAAGTTCGAGACCTCCCGGGTCTTCCTGTGGGTGTGCACCTGGGTGATCCTGGTGCCGTTCGCGATGGCCACCGCCGGGCTGGCTGCTCACCGAGAGCGGCCGGCAGCCATGGATCGTGCAGGGCCTGATGCTCACCTCGGACGGGCTGTCCGGCTCCGGCAGCGCCACCCAGGTCGGCGATCAGCCTGGGCATCGTGATCGTGCTGTACAGCACGCTGGGCGATCATCGCCGCGGTGCTGATGGTCCGGCACGCCCGCCGCGGGATACCGGACGAACCCAGCAGCACCGGACGGACCCGCGCCGCCGGACGCGGGTGACCGGAGCGCGCCCGAGATATCCCAGCTGACCTACTGAGGGGGCGAGCATGACCCTGCCGAATCGTGTGGTTCGTCGTCGTGGCGTTCTTCTGGACCGGATTCTTCGTGCTCGAGGGTTTCGATTTCGGGGTCGGCGCCCTGCACACCCTGGTCGGGCGGACCGATGTCGAGCGGCGGGTCGCGATCAACACCATCGGCCCGGTGTGGGACGGCAACGAGGTGTGGCTGGTCGTCGCCGCGACGGCCACGTTCGCCGCGTTCCCCGGCTGGTACGCCTCCTGGTTCTCCGCGCTGTACCTCGCCGTGTGGTTGCTGCTGGCCGCGTTGATCATCCGCGGGGTGTCGTTCGAGTTCCGCGGCAAGTTCGACACCGACCGGTGGCGGTCCATCTGGTCGACGACCCTGACCGTCGGGTCGGTGCTGGCGCCGGTGCTGTTCGGGGTCGCCCTGGGTGACCTGCTGGCCGGCCTGCCGATCGACGCCGACGGCAACTACACCGGCACCTTCCTCGGCCTGCTGACCCCGTACGGGTTGTGCGTCGGGGTGACCCTGCTGGCGCCTGTGCCTGTGGCACGGCGCGTCGTTCCTGACCATCCGCTGCACCGGGGTCGTGCTGCGGCCGGGCGACCGGGTTGCAGGCGCCGGCTGGCCGGTCCGGTCGGGTTGTCCTGGTGGTCGGATTCGCGGTCTGGACCTACCTGCTCGCCCGCCCCGGTATCGGCGGCCTCATCGCGTTGGCGGTGCCCGTGCTCGCCGCCCTGATCGCGGTCGCCCTCAGCTATTCCGCAGCCGGGTTCCGGCCGAACGTTCGCGGCCACCACCGTCGCCATCGGCGGCACCGTCGCGGCCATTTTCGCCAATCTCTACCCGGCCGTGATGATCTCGACCACCGACCCGGCCAACACGCTCACCGTCGCCGAATACCTCGTCCAGCCCGTATTCGCTGCAGGTGATGAGCATCGTCGCCGCCGTTTTCGTGCCGCTGGTGCTGATTTACCAGGGCTGGACCTACTACGTCTTCCGCGCCAGGGTGATCGGACCGCCGGATCCTGCGACCGCCGCCCGCGCTGCCCGTCACCCCGACCGACCGCCCGGTGACCGCAGCACGAATCGACCGGCACGACCTGCCGACCTTGCTGACAGCCGCTTCGTTCACGCCGCTTGTACTACCGCCGTGGCCGCCGTCCCGCCCTGGAGGAACCCGTGTCCCTGCATGCTCAGCCGAGAACTACGACGTCATCATCATCGGCTCCGGTGCCGGGGGCGGCACCCTGGCGCACCGGCTTGCCCCGTCTGGCAAGCGGGTGCTGATCCTGGAACGCGGTGACTGGCTGCCCCGGGAGGTGGAGAACTGGGACGCCACCGCCGTGTTCGTCGACAACCGGTACGTGTCCAAGGACACCTGGTACGACAAGGACGGCAAGAGCTTCCAACCGCAGATCCACTACAACGTCGGCGGCGCCACGAAACTCTACGGCGCCGCCCTGTACCGGTTGCGGGAGAAGGACTTCGGCGAATTGCAGCATTTCGACGGCATCTCCCCGGCCTGGCCGGTGTCCTACGACGATTTCGAGCCCTACTACACCCAGGCCGAGCAGCTGTACCAGGTGCACGGCGTCCGCGGCGAGGACTCCGAGGAACCGCCCTACAGCGCGCCGTACCCGTTCCCGCCGGTCAGCCACGAACCCCGCATCCAGCAACTGTTCGACGACCTGACCCGGGTCGGGCTGCATCCCTTCCACGCCCCGTGCGGGATCCTGCTCAACGAGGCAAACCCGGCCTACAGCCCGTGTATCCGCTGCGCGACGTGCGACGGATTCCCCTGCCTGGTGCACGCCAAGTCCGACGCCGAGGTCATCGCCGTCCGGCCGGCCCTGGAACACCCCAACGTGACGCTGCTGCGCAACGCCCAGGTGATCCGGTTGGACACCGATGACGCCGGCCGGTCCGTGACCAGCGTGGTCGCCATGGTCGACGGCGCAAGAGCAGCGGTTCAGCGCCGACATCGTCGTGGTGTCCGCCGGTGCCGCGAACTCCGCCAAACTGCTGTTGACCAGCGCGAACGACAAGCACCCCAACGGTTTGGCGAACGGATCCGATCAGGTCGGCCGGAACTACCTGTACCACAACAGCCTGGCGTTCCTGGCCGTGTCCATGGAGGAGAACCCCACCAGGTTCCAGAAGACGTTGGCGGTCAACGACTTCTACTTCGGTGACGACGACTTCCAATATCCGATGGGCAATGTCCAGATGGTCGGGAAGAGCTCGGCGCCGATGTACCGGGGCGAGAAACCACTGGAGACACTGCTCGCGCCGACGTTCGCCCTGGGTGATGTCGCCAAGCACGCGGTCGACTTCTGGCTGTCCACCGAGGATCTCCCGCTGCCCGGACAACCGGGTCACCGTCGGGACCGATGGGAACATCGTGCTCAGCTACACCCCGAACAACACCAAGCCGCTGGACGAGCTGTACCACCGGGTGAAGAAGAACCTCAACCACCTCGGGCTCAATCCGCATCACCTGATTCCCCGGAACGCCTACATGAAGAACGAGATCCCGATCGCCGGGGTCGCGCACCAGGCCGGCACCGTCCGGTTCGGCGCCGACCCGGCCACCTCGGTGCTGGACGTCAACTGCAAGGCCCACGAGCTGGACAACCTGTACGTCGTGGACACCAGCTTCTTCCCGAGCATCGGGGCGGTGAACCCGTCGCTGACGGCGCAGGCCAACGCCCTGCGGGTGGGCGATCACCTGGTCGAGCGGCTCGGCTGAGCACGGATGACCGCATACCCGGCGCGCACCGCGCGCGGCGGCGTTCCTGGTCTACGGCGCCGGGCTCGGGCAGGGCCTGGCGTTGGTGTCGTTCCCCGCGGCCAGCTCGGTCCTGGTCAGCCCCACCGGGTACGACCTGAGCACCACCGCGTACGGGTTGATGTTCGTGCCGCAGGTGGTGCTGGCCATCACCGCGCGCCGCGTTGTCTCCGGTGTGGGCGCGGCGATGGTCGCTGCAGCGGGTCCTGCAGGCCGGCCTGGTCGCGAACTGCCGTTGCCATGCTGCTGCTGGTCGCTCAGCCAGGTGTTCTCCACCACCGGGGCCGCGTACCCGATACTGCTGTGCGCGACCGGCGCGTTGGGGTTCGGGTTCGGGTGCACCGTCCCGGCGTTGAACACCTTCGCCGCCCGGTTGGATCCCGGAACGGCAGGACCGGTCGGTGCTCACCCTGAACGCCCTTCTGGGCACCGGGACCGCGTTGGCGCCGCTGTTGATCGCGGTGTTCCTCGCGCTCGGGGCGTGGTGGTTGCTGCCGGTGCTGGCCGCCGTCGCGTTGGCCGGGTTCATCGTGGCCGCGGTCCGCACCCCACTGGACGCAGGCCCACCACCGGCAGCCGCGCACCACGCGGGCGACGCGGGTGCCGGTTGCCACCGCGGTTCTGGTGGTACGCCGCCGCGGTCGTGGCCTACGGGATCTGCGAGACCCTGTTCGGGAACTGGTCCAGCGTGTACCTGACCGGGCAACGCGGGTTGTCCGCGCAGACCGCATCGCTGGCGCTGCCGCGTTCTGGGCGCTGCGTCACCATCGGCCGGGTCATCGTGGCCGCGCTGACCTGCGAAGGTCCACGCCACCGCGGTGTACCTGATCCTGCCGGTGCTGATCGCGCTGTCCAGCGTCGCCGTCGCCGCGGCCGGGAACGGTCTGACCGCAGTGCTTGCCTACGCTGCCGGCCGGTTTCGCTTGCTCGGCGATGCTGCCGCTGAGCCTGAGTCTGGCCGGTCAGGAATTCCCCCGTCTCGGCGCCACCGTCCTCCGGTGAACTCATCGCCGGTTACCAGGTCGGGTACGGGATCACCGCTTTCGGCGTCGCCCCGCTGGAGCGGATCACCGGGATCGGCCTGTCCGGGATCTACCTCGTCGGCGCCGGCGTCGCGGTCGCGCTGGCGGTCGATCGCCCGCGTGGTCACCGCACGTCG
This sequence comes from uncultured Actinomycetota bacterium, assembly GCA_963695045.1. Taxonomy (GTDB): domain Bacteria; phylum Actinomycetota; class Actinomycetes; order Mycobacteriales; family Nakamurellaceae; genus Nakamurella. The sequence continues at coordinate 181,666 of CAVOFW010000001.1, read as the reverse complement.
GGCCATCACCACCCGACCACCGCGTAAGGCAGCGGCCATCGACCAACTGGAGGCCAACACGACACCACCGACCGCCCGAATCATCAGGCTACCCCGCACGCAACCCACCCTCAGATCAGGAGCAGCCAGATGAGTCTCACCGGCAAGGTCGCCATCGTCACCGGCGGCAACAGCGGCATCGGCAAGGCAGTCGTCCTCGAACTCGCCGCGCAGGGCGCCAGCATCGTCATCGACTACGTCTCGCATGCAGAGGCCACCGAGGAGCTGGAGAAGCAGCTCGCCGCGCTCGGCGAGGACCAGGTGATCGGGGTGGACGCCGACGTCAGCAAGGTCGCCGACCTGCAGATGCTGGTCGACAAGCGCCGTCGAGCGGTTCGGCCGGCTGGACATCATGGTCAACAACGCCGGCGTCGAGACCAGCACCAATGTGCTGGACACCACCGAGAAGCAGTACGACTTCGTGCTCGAACGTCAACCTCAAGAGCGCGTTCTTCGGCACCCAGATCGCGGCCAAGCAGATGATCAAGCAGGGCGGCGGCGGCAGCATCATCAACATGAGCTCGGTGCACGAGGACTGGCCGATGCCCGGCAACACCGCGTACTGCCTGTCCAAGGGCGGCGTCCGGATGCTCACCCGCACCGCCGGCCAGGAGCTGGGCCCGCACGGCATCCGGATCGTCAACGTCGGCCCCGGCGCCGTCGCCACCCCGATCAACAACGCCACCATGAACGACCCGGCCGCGATGAAGATCCTGGACACCGCCATCCCGCTGGGCCGGATGGCCCAGCCGTACGAGATTCGCCACTGCGGTCACGGGCGCGTACCTGGCCAGCGATGCGACGGCGGACTGCATCAACCGCAGTCCCATCGCAGGTTCGGGTGGCGGCCGACCGCGGCCAGGACGACAGTGAACCTCGGGCGTCCTCGGAAGGCATCGGTCCTCAGCGACGCACGACAATCGAGTTCACCCGGTCGGTCGAAGGAACGTGGGCAGGAATGAATGTTTCGAACAGAGACGCGTCGGGTGGAGGTCACCGAGGCAGAATTCAGCGGCGTTGTTCGAGGCTCGGTTTCGAATTGGGGCCGCTGGGGCATCGACGACCAGCGAGGTGCCCTGAACTACCTGACCGCCGACCGGGTGTCTGCGGCTGCCCGACTGGTGCGCACGGGCGAGACCGTGTCGCTCAGCCTGCCCCTGAACACCCATCCGGGGATCGACAACCCGGTGCCTGCCGACCATTACATGACCATGCTCGGCGAACAGGACATCGGATTCGGGAAATCTTCGATTCGCCAAGGACTACATCGGCGCTGACTATCACAACGCCGCACACAGCCACATCGATGCGCTCTGCCACGTGTCGTTCGACGGGGCCCTGTACAACGGCACATCGATCACCGCGCTCACGCCGGAGGGGGCTTCCGCCAACTCCATCGGAGTACTGGCCAACGGTCTGGTGGGGCGCGGTGTACTGCTCGACGTGCCTGGCCTGCGAGGTGAGCGCGTGGGTCGAGCCAGGCGATCACATTTTTCCCGACGAGCTCGAGAAATGTGAGCGCCGACAAGGCGTGACGGTCGAAGAGGGTGACATTCTGCTGATCCGGACCGGTCAAGCGCGGCGGCACAGGGAACTTGGCCCCTCGGACGCCGACAGCCCCCAGGCCGGACTGCATCCCACGTGCGTGTCGTTCTTCGCCGCCCGACGCATCGCGGCACTCGGGTCGGACGGCAACAGCGACACCTCCCCGAGCAGCACGACCGGCATCGACTTCCCGGTCCATGTGTTGACGCTCAACGCGATGGGGCTGCATCTTCTGGACTACCTGCAGTTCGAGGACGTGCTGGCTGCCTGCGAGCGGTTGTCGCGGTGGGAGTTCCTGTTCGTCGCCGCACCGCTGCGGGTCACCGGCGGTACCGGGTCGCCACTGAATCCGATTGCAATTCTCTGACATCAGCTGGAAGAGCCGGCACCTACACCGCACCGCTGCCGGCGTAGGGACTTCGGCGGCCGGTAGACGATGCGTCCGCCCGTAGATCAGTCGATCATGCCGCACGCCGAAAGTACTGCTTGCTGGTCGGCAGGAGCAGCAGCACCAGAGGGCCACGGACAGGACGAGCCCGACGATGTTGACCGCGACAGTCGCGGTGTGGTCGTAGTACAGCACGACCGACAGGTTGCCGACGACGGCCAGCGCGGCGATGACCATCGTCACCGCGCGGGCCCACGGTCGGCCGACCCACAGATAGAACGCCACCACGCCGTAGAGCCACGACCAGAAACACCGGGGTGGTCACCGCGTAGGTTTTGTAGTCCGCCGGGGCCAGCGCAGCGGTCACGGTGGCGATGACGGCGATCAGGATTTGCAGCAGAACCAGCTAGGAACGCTGCGGTGACGGTGGCGGGCCGAGTGGTGTTCATCAGCGGGTCTTTCGTCGTGGTGGGATATCGGGTCGATTGCCATCGGCGTACGGAACGACAGGTGGTCGCTGCGGTGCAGTTCAGTCGGGGTTGGTCAAGGGATCTGCCGGGCCGCTCCGGATGGTCTTGATTTCTCCGTGCCGGCGGCGATCCCCCCGATCGCGCAGAGCAGGGTCGCCTGGTCGCAGTGCCGCAGGGTCAGCCTGGTGTGCGGCGGCCGGTCCTCGATTTCCAGGTCGGCGAGCATCGACCGAAGGTTCGGTCCGATCCGACCGGTGACCACGAATTCGTAGACCGGAGCGCTCACGACGGAGTCACGCGGGCGGGTGGGGTTCCGACGGCGTCCGAGACTTGCCGTACCTCGACGAGTTCCAGCCCCAGTGAATGCAGTCGCTGCAGGACGCCATGCAACGCCGCCTGGTCGGGGATGCGTCCACGCAGCACCGTCTGGGCCGGTTCCCGGGTCGCGTCGAGCCCCGGTAGTTCGAGCAGGTCGGTGCCGGTATCTCGCCGTGGACACGAATCTCGTAGGTTCTCACTGGCATCGCGTGCCTCCCGATCTGCTTCCGTGCCGCCTGGTGTCTCCACCTCAGGGTGTCGAGACCGGCGCATGTGCCGCATCCCCCAAATCGGACGGCCGAGAACCGGCGGGTCCATCGAGTGAAGTGGCCTTACTACGGTGGTCGCCGTGGATCTAGGACAGGCGGGCGTCCGGCCGGTGCGGCCGTGCCCGGGGATGCCCAGCTCGTTCCGCCGGCCGATCCCGCGGGGGTTCCTGCGTCCGCCCACGGCTGGAGCAGATGCTGGACCGAGGTGCGGCCGGCCGGGTCACCGCGGTCAGCGCCGGACCGGGTTGGGGAAAGACCCTGGTTGTGGCGTCCTGGGCGCGGTCCCGCCGGTTGACGGCGACCGGATCGGCGACGGGACCGGCGTGGTTGTCGTTGGATGCCGCGGACAACGAGCCGCGGCGGTTCTGGAGCGGCGTAGTCGCGGCGCTACGTCGGGCGGGCATGGCCGGTGACGGTAATCCGCTGGCTGTCTTGGATCTCGAATCCGGGGTGAGCGCACGGGGCATTCAGCAATTGCGCAGGGGAATCGCCGAGCTGCCGGTTGGTTCGGTCGTGGTGGTGGACGATTTCCAGGTCGTTGATGACGCGGAGATCTTGGAAACCCTTGGCACCCTGCTGCGCCATGAGTCGCCATTGCACTGGGTGCTGATCAGCCGCACGGATCCCAATTTGCCGCTGCATCGGCTTCGGGTCGCCGACCAGTTGCTCGAGATTCGATCCGCCGAGCTGGCTTTCGATCTTGCCGAAGCCGGCGTCTTCCTGAGCATGAACGGGCCACGGGTGCCGGAGCACGGACGTTGCTCTCCTCGTGGAACGCACCGAGGGGTGGGCCGCCGGGTTGCGACTGGCGGCGATGTTCCTGTCCCGGGACTCGACCCCGGGGCGGGCAGCTGACTTCGCCGGCGATGACCGGCGGTGGCCGACTATCTGCTCTCGGAGGTACTCGACAGCCAAACCGATGACATGCAGACCTTTCTGCTTCGCACCAGCATCACCGACCGCATCTGCGGCGAGCTTGCCGATGTGCTGCTCGTTGCCGACCAGGGCCAACGACACCTGGAGGAACTGGAAAGGTCGAACACCTTCATCACCGCTCTCGGGAACCACCGCGACTGGTACCGGTATCACCCGCTGCTGCGGGAGGCGTTGACCCATCAGCTCAGCAGTCAGCAGCCTGCGGTCTTCCGGGAGGTGCATCGCCGGGCCGCGGTCTGGTTCGCCCGCCGTGATGACGGCCTGCAGGCCATGCGGCACGCCTTGGCCGCGAAGGACTGGCCGCTGCTGGGGGAGGTGTTCGTCACGGTCGCGGCGCCAATGGTCCTGATGCCCGAGCGAGGGGAGCTGGGCGGTATTTTGCGGCAGATCCCGGACAGCGAAATGACCCGGACCGCCGCGCTGCAGGTCAGCGCCGTGGCAAGACTGGAACATGCCGGCCGCTATGCCGAGATGGCGGCGGGAATGACCCGGGCGCGAGATCTACTGACAACCGACACGACGGACTATGCCCCGATGACGGCAGCGTTTCTTGGTCTGTATCAAGTGATGGCGGCACGGACCAGGGGTGACGTGCCGGGGGTGCTGGAGATCTGTGCGAGCACTCTCGCGTCCCTGGACAGCATGCCGGTGGCCTTCCCCGCGGCCGCGAATGCCCGAGCTATCGCGCTGGTCAATCAGGGCCTCGGGCTCTTCTGGACCGGGCAGCCCGCCGCGGCGCATGCGGTGTTGCGCCCGGCATTGGCAATTGTGACCGCCTCCGGGATGGAGCTCACCCTGTTGAACTGCCTGGGCTATCTCGGGCTGACCGCGGTCATGCTCGGCAAGCTGGGCGAGGCTGCAACGTGGGCGGAGCAGGGCCGCCAGGTGACCGAGGAACGCGGCTGGATGTCAACACCACAGGCAGCGGCCAGCTACCTCACGGCCGCCCTGGTGAACCTGGCCCGCGGCCGCGCCGGTGAGGCCAACCTGCTCCTGAAGCAGGGGTCGATGGCCCTGCACGAGCCCACCGCGGCCGTCGCGGCGCACATTGCCCAGATTCTGGTGGACATCTCACTCGGTCGCCTGGAGCAGGCGCTGAGGTCGGCCGAGGTCGCGCGAAACATGCTGGAGGGAAACGACTTCCCCGAGTTTCTCACCCGGTGGGTCGCCCTCGCCCGCGCCGACGCGGCGCTGGCCGTTGGCGACCATGACCGGGGGTTGGCGGCGCTACCCGGCATCGATCGGGAAGCGTCCGATTGCCGGCGCCGGTTCGCACCCGGATCGCGTTGGCGTACCTGATGCGCGGTGATCCTGTTCGCGCCGACGATGTGCTCAGTCGGACCGAGACCGGCCCGGCGCATATCGTCACGGCGGTGCAGACCCACATACTGACGTCATTGGTCGCCGACCGGCTGCGCGAACCTGACCGCGCACTCGACGCCCTGCACCACGCGGTCACCCTCGCCACAGCGGAGCAGGTCCGCCGTCCCTTCCTGACCCTTGATCTCGGTCTGGAGCGTCGCCGCATCCGACCGCTGCTGGCCCGGCTCGGTGACGTGCACCCGACCCACCTGAGGTTCGTTCGTGACCTGACGACGTCGTCCCGGCAGACCCTTCCGATGACGACCCGGCGCCGTTGCCCGAACCATTGACCCACCGGGAACTGGCCGTCCTGCAACTCCTGCCAACGATGCAGAGCAACGAGGAGATCGCCCACGACCTGTTGATCTCGGTGAATACCGTCAAGGCCTACCTCAAGTCGCTGTACCGGAAACTCGAGGTACCCAACCGAAGGACCGCGTCCAGCGGGGTCGGGCGCTCGGGTTCATCCGCTGAAGGTCAGTCACATCACGGGACCTGCGGCAACACCGACGGTGGCAGGTAACCGAGCGAGCAGGCCCGCTCCACCACCTGGGAACGGGTCGAGGCGTCCAACTTGCGGTAGATCGACATCGCATGGGACTTCACCGTGTATCTGGATACGAACAGCAGGTCGAGCCATCTCGGCTGAACGAGAGGCACGAGGGCAACAACCGCAGTACCCGCAGTTCCGACGTGGTCATCGGCGTGAAGCCGTAGGTCAGGCCCGCCGACAATCTGACTCAACAAGGTTTCCAAGTCCACCACCCCGCCGCCTGGCACCGAACGCTCGCTGTCACCGTCGAGAATGCGGCGGGCCTGACGGATCAACTGCCGCGCCTGACCGACGTCACCGAGCAACAGGAACGTTCTGGCCCGCAGCACGGCAACCTGCAACCGTCAACCATGGGGCGAGATGAGTGCGTGGCCGTGATCATGTCGCGCACCCTGGCCAGCGTCGCCGCAGCCCGCCCGGGATTCCCGGCCCGCGCCTGGGTCAAGCCGACCACACTGCAGACGAACATCGAGGTGGCCCGATCCTGCAGATGATTCCGGACCAGCAGGTCCTCGGCTGCCCCGGCCAGCGTCTGGGACTCATCGAGCGCGCTCGCCGTCGTAGGACACCAAGGCCAGTGCCGCCAGGCAGTCCGCCTGCACGGCGGGTTGATCCATCACCCGCCCGAGTTCCTCCGCGGCCCGCAGTCTGGGCACCGCACGGCTGGTGTCACCGTGCCAGCGCCAGCATCAACCCGGCCAGAAATCCTGCGGCCGGGCGCCATCGGCTGCCGGCGGGCAACGTCGTCGAACATGCTCCGCGCCCGATCGGGCGGGCCTGAGGCCGTTCATCCCCGGGTCCCGCCAGTTCCGTAACAGGGCGAGCGCCACGTCAATCTCTGCCGAAATTGCGGCATCCGTTGGCGGGCAGGCAGTTCGCCTGATCTCGGCCAGCACCTGCCACCGCACGACGGCGGCCATATCACCGGTCAGCAACGCCGATCCATGCCATCGACATCATCAGCCGCAACGATCGGCCGATGTCCTGAGCCGGCAGGTCGTTCAGCCGGCCCTGGAGCTGGCGAATCGCCTCATTGCTCAATCCGGGTTGGACCTCGGCCCACACCAACGCGCCGACACGTTCCATGTCACCGGTCTGGACTGCATGCCGGATCGCGGCGTCGATATCGCCAGCGGCGGCATACCAGGCCGAGGCCCGTTGGTGCAGCACGCGGAATCAGGTGCGGTTCGTTGCGCTCCAACATCGCCAGCAACGTCTGCTTCACCAGCGGGTGGAACCGGTGACAATCGTCGGATCCATCGGTCGACGTTGTCGACATCATCGGCAGGAACCCGCCGCGCACGGCACGGTCCAGCACCTCCGGACCGGCCCGGCCGACCAGCGCCGCGCAGATCGGGCCAGTCAGCTCCGACAGGATCGAGAACCTGGCAAGTAACTCGAGGTCCGCAGCCGTGACGTCGCGCAACACCTCCGATTCCACGAAGTCCAGCAACAATCGGTGTCCGGCAGTCGCGACCGTCGCAGGATCGCCCGCTGACAACGGTGAGACTGCCCGACTCACACCGACTGCGGCCGGCCAACTTCCACACAGTGCGACCAGTGATGCCAGCGCACCACCCGCAGCCGCAGGGACCATTCTTCGTTGCTCGGCGGGGCTGAAGGCCAAGTCGATCGGCGGGACCGCGACGATCTGTTGCTGGGTCGCCCATCGAGCCACCCCCCAGCAGGTAGCGCCCCTGAACGCGAGGGCAAGCTGCGATCCCGCCGGTACCGATCGCACAAGGCGGTCGATCACCATGCCTGGCCGGCTCGGCCGTCAACACATGCGCATCGTCCACCACCAAGACGCACGGCCCCCCGACGGGCCAGGAACCTCGCGAGGCGATCTGAGTCACGTCCCTCGGCGACCCGATCATCGGCCGATGCCTCGTTCGGACCCGAACGAGGCGGTCGACGTCAGATCGCAACCTGTCGGGGTCATTGTGCTCGTCCGTCACCGTCAACCAGCGGAAGGGTCGAGGATCTTCCGCCGCCCACTGGGCGAGCACAGTGGATTTGCCGTACCCGGCTGGTGCGCTGAGCACAACCACCCGGTTGCCTGCTGCGGCACGCAGCCTGGTCAGAAGGACGCTGCGGCGGAGTGAACCCGCTGGTGGGGTGGGTGGCAGCGAGTAAGGCTCCGGTATCGGGCCTGCGAGCCTCGCAACGGAGCCGCTCCCCACGAGGCCCGAATCCTCAACGAACGCGTTGTTGCCTCTCGGCATGCTCATGCCCTCTCCGCGATCCGGAATATCCTGCACAGTTCGGTACCGCCTGATCCGGACCCTGCCAGGCAGCGGAATCGACCGGCACACCCGCAGCGGGTATATGTCGACCGAAATCGATCGAGGACGAGACCCCAACGGGGCGAACGGCGCCTACTGGCGGCGACGAGTTCAGCCCCCGCTGATGGCCACGAAACTGCTGGGTGTCGTCCTGGGCAGTTGCACTCAGAATTGGAGATGTTGCACAATTGGGCGACAACGCCCGGCTGGTGAGGTTTCAGAACCGCAGCGCGGATACCTGGGAGGCGGGTGTCGGACATCGATGCGAGGCTGTTGGGCACCACCGAACCGCCCGGCAGTCCAAGCGAGCAGTGCCGCCGGATCCGTGCGCCCGGCCCGAACGATGCGCGCCGGCACCAGGCGTGGTGAAGTTCTTCCGACGGTGAAGGAAGGTGGAAGTGATGTGCCGGTGGATGGCGTACTCAGGTGATTCGTTACTGGCCGAAGAGATGTTGTTCCGGCCCAAGCATTCGCTGATCGATCAGAGTCTGCACTCCCGGATGGGCGCCACGACGACCAACGGCGACGGCTTCGGCATCGGCTGGTACGGCGACAGCCCGACGCCTGCCCTGTTCAAGTCCATCGAACCGGCCTGGAACGACCAGAATCTCCGGGAGCTGGCCGGTCAGATCAAGACCAGGCTGCTCTTCGCGCACATCCGCGCGGCCACCGGAACGCCGGTGCAGCGCAGCAACAGCCACCCCTTCAGGTACGACCGCTGGCTGTGGATGCACAACGGCGCGATCCGGGGTTTCCACCAGATCAAGCGGGACCTCATGCTCGCCGTCGACCCATCGCTCTACCCGGACATCGACGGGTCGACCGATTCCGAAACGCTGTTCTTCTTGGCCCTGACGTTCGGGTTGATGGACGACCCGCCACGCGCCGTCGAACGCGCGGTCGGGCTGGTCGAGGACGTCGGTCGGCGGCACGGCGTCGAGCATCCGATCCAGATGACGGTGGCCACCACCGATGGCTCGTCGATCTGGGCGTTCCGGTATTCGAGCGAGGGTCTGTCGCGCACCCTGTTCTATTCGACCAAGGTCGCGGCCCTGCGGCAGTTGCACCCGGAGCTGGAGGTGCTCAACGAGTTGGGCGACAACGCCCGGCTGGTGGTCTCAGAGCCGCTGCGCGACCTCGTGGGAGCGTGGAACGAGGTACCGGAATCCAGCTGGGGAGTCGTCCGAGCGAACGGCGACGACGAACTGCACTCCTTCGCCCCGACGTTGCCGGGAACCTAGATAGACCAGCGGGCACCTTCGAACGGGTTCGGTCCGGCCCCTGATGGCCGGCCCTGGTTCATCCGGATGGGATGAAGCACACGAGTGGTGTGGCTGCCACGGTGAACGTCCAATGGAGTACACCGGCGGCCGAGCGGCCGACACCCGTGCTACCGCCTCCGGGCCGGGAGCCACCGAAGGGGTTCGATGATGTTGGCAAGTCCCGTTCAGCGCGGTGCGCGGCATCGGTCGATCTGCGTCGTCGCGATGATCATGAGCATCGCGCTGCTGGCCGCGGCATGCAGCAACAACGGCTCGACGGGGGAGACATCGCCGTCGACCTCGGCATCGGTGGATCCGGTGGCCGCCGCGCAGACCCGGGTGAGTGACGCCGAGAACGGGGTGAGCAGCGCACAGACCGCCCTCACGTCCGCACACCAGAACTTCTGCGGCACCGCCAAGGGCTACGTCGAGACCCTCGATCGCTATGGGCGGGTGTTCACCGATCGCAGTGCGACCGTCGGCGATGTGCAAACCCTCGGTGCTGACCTCGTCGCGCCGCGGGAGGAGGTCGTGACCTCGGCCGGTACGGTCGAGACCGCGAAGACCGCTCTCGCTGCGGCGGAGCAGGAACTCGTCGATGCCCAAGCCGCTTTGGCGCAGGCTATTGCCACCGCGTCGAGCGTTCCGGTCAGCTCGCCGACGCCGACCACTGTCACGACCACCACGCTCGTCCCGACAGCCACGATCGAACGGGTCCAGCTGGCCGAGGAAGACCTCGCCCGCACGGCGCAGGGGATCAACGCGGACACCGCGCTGGTCGACGCCGGAGCGGCCTACAACTCGGCCGCATTGGCACTGGAAATCGCCTGGCTGAACCTGCTCGTCGAGGCCGACTGCGTGTCCGATCAGCGACAGGCCGATGCGCTGGCGCAGCTCACCGCCTACACCACGGCGCTGCAGACCCAGCTCAAGCAGGCCGGCTACGACCCGGGTCCGATCGACGGCATCTACGGCCCGCAGACCGTCGCAGCCGTCGAAAAGCTGCAGACCGACAGTGGGCTTCCGGTGACCGGCTTCGTGGACGAGGCGACCGCGCGTGCCCTCCAGGCCAAGCTCGACGCCATCGGACAACAGGAGGCCGCGCTTGCGGCCAACCAGACCGTCGCGGTCCAGACGATCCTCAAACTGACCGGCTTTTGGGATGGCCCGATCGACGGTCAGTGGACGGACGCCCTGACCCAGGCCTTGATCGCCCTGCAGACCAAGCTCGGCGTCACGCCGAGCGGCGAGGTCGATGCGGCAACGGTTGCCGCGTTCCAGCTGGCGCTCGCCGCGCTGGCGACGCCGGTTACCTCGGTGACGACGGCCACCGGTACTACCACCGCCACGGAGACCACGACCGCCGTCGCGACGACAACCGCCGTCGCGACGAAAACCGCCACGGAGACGAAGACAGCCACTGAGACGAAAACCGCCGTGCCGACAACTGAATCGACATCCGAAAGCGAAACGACAACCGGCTGAGCCGCCCCGCAGGGGTCAGGCCCGCCGCACCGCCGCCCCGGCGCCGCGGTCCGGCGTGCCGGGAAAAACCTCACTGAGCGCGGCCAGCAGCGCCTGCGGAGCGCTGGTCTCGTGCAGCCAGTCGTGGAAACCATCGACCAGTTGGGCGCCGTCACCGGCCGGGGTGGACTGGTCGAGGATGCCCTGCACGATGATCGGTTCGATGCCCCGCCGGGTGAGCCGGTCGAGAATGGCGGCGGTGTCCAGGTTCAGCAGCAGCGCCATGGTGGCCTGCAGCCGCGGGTAGGGCCGGACGTTGCGGTCGAGGAACATGTCCTTCAGCGACGCCAGTAGTCGCCCGGCGTGATAGAGCTCGCCCCGCTCGACGTTGCCCTCGTTGTAGCCGAGTTCCTCGATGAGCTTGAAGAACAGCCACGGTCGCCGCCAGCACCGGCGCAATTTGCGGTCCCACAAGGTGCCCAGGGCGGGGTTGATCAAGATCGGCTGCAGCGAGTTCGCCCCGAGATCCTCCGCCAGGATGGCGGCCAGTTGCCCGCCAAAGGAATGACCGAAGATCACCGTCGGATCGATCTTGAGCGCCGTGACGGTCTCCAGGATGAGATCGGCGAAAAACCGCACCTGGAAATCGAGGATTCCGACCTTGCAGCTGCGGCCGTGATTGGGCAGATCGATGGCGTAGGTCCGTAATCCGTAATGCTGCGCCACCGCCTCGAGGGCCGGCAGCATTTGCTCGGTGTTGCCGCCCAGCCCATGCAGCGCCACCGCCGGTGGGCCGGCGGTCGGACCGAAGATCGTGACGTGCATCGTTCGGCCGCGGCTGACGGGAACCCAAAGGCACTCCATCAGGTTCCTGCCCGGCTGACCGGCTCGAGCGCCGGACCTGGGTACGGCGGCGGACAACGAGGCGGGGAAGTCCAGACATTCATCGAAACCCGTATTCGTCAACACTGACGTGAATGGGTTGGGCGCGGAGAAATCTCCCGGCGGAGTCACGGCCCTGCGGGCGGCGACATCGCTCCCATACGACTGTCGAACCAGTGACGTCAGACAACTCCCTTGCCTCAGATCTGTCAATGCGCCGTGACTCACCACGGCGGCGGCGCCCGGCAGAATGCCCGCATGCAGACGCATCAGACGGCAACAGCCGACTATCCGCCGCTCCTCACCCTGGAGCGGGACCGACTGCTGCAGCTGCTCGGCACCGTTGAGGAACAGGCCTGGGCCTGGCCGACACCGTGTCCGGCCTGGGACGTCGCGGGTCTGTGCCGTCATCTGCTGGGTGACGACTTCCACGCCCTGTCGCGAATGCGCGACGGCTATTCGGGCACGATCCCGCCCCCCGACGTCGACGAGAACGGCCTCATTGGCTGGCTCGACGAATTGCAGAAGGGCTGGGTGGACGCCGCGAGGCGGATGAGCCCCAGGCTGGTGATCCAATTGCTGGAATGGATGGGCCCCCAGGTCGCTGCTGCCTTCGCGCGGGCCGATCCACGAGCCGTCACCCAGCACGTCAGCTGGGCCAGCGACCAGCCAGTGCCGATGTGGCTGGACATCGCGCGGGAAGTCACCGAGTACTGGGTCCACCGGCAGCAACTGCTCGATGCTCTTGGCTCGCCGCCCGACCCGCGCGTGGACCTCCTCGGCCCGGTACTCGATGCCCTCCGCTGGGCCTACCCCTATCGACTGGAAGGCGCACGAGCAGAAACCGGCGACACCGTCGGCATCGACATCGATGGCAGCCTCCAGCGCCACTGGCTGGTTGTCCGTCGATCGCAGGGTTGGCGTTTCGCTGACGATGCGGGCCGGCGGTTCGTGGGGAGGATCCGACTGACCACCGATCAGGCATGGCGACTCCTGACCAACAACCTGCCCGCACGGGACCAGGCCGAGCTCGACATCGAGGGCAGCGATGAGATCACCGCCATCCTGCGCCGGACGCGAGCCATCATCGGCTCACCGGAAGCGGGTCATCCATAGGCGGCCAGACCGGTGAGAGCCTGCCCGATCACTACAGTGCGGATCTCGCTGGTGCCCTCGTAGGTGAGCACCGACTCGAGTCGTTTCTCTGCCGGGGCCGTGAGCATTGACGGTCGATCATCACAGCCCCGACCCTTTGATGCTGATCATCGGCACGGGTGCGACGGGCTCACCCAGCGGGCTGGTGATGAACAGTGACCGGATGCCGCTGATCAGCGTCCGGCACCGGTCGTTGAGATCCTTGGGGTCGTCGGTCTGCAGCCGGCCCTTGGTGACCAGTTGGCCCAGGTCGGCGCCCTTGAACCGGTAGTCACCCGGTCCGTAGACCCGGAGGAAATAGAACTCGCTCTCGTCCTGCAGACCGTGCCAGTCCCAGGCCGGCCGCATGAACGTCAGACTGCCGTCGGTCTCCAGCTTGTATTGGCCGGTCCGCGGCGCGGACAGGATCAACTCCACCGGGCCCGCCGGCTCCTTCATCACCAGCTGGCTCCACACGTCGACGGCCGCGAGTTCACGCCAGCGTTCGTTGATCTCGTCGACGTCGACGGTGTAGTCGACGTCCATGTACTCCAGCAGGTGGAACAGGAACAACGGAATGTCCGCGTAGGCGCCCGCCGTCACATTGGTCATCGACGACGCCCCGGAGATGCGCGGGTTCAGCTCACCCAGATAGACCGCATCGGCGTCCAGGTCGACCATGATGTCGACCTCGAAGAAGCCCAGGTAGCCCTCCTCGCCGAGCCGGTCGCCCAGCCGCCGGATCAGGTCGATCGCCTTGACCCGGTGATCCGGGCTCAGCGCCGCCGGGAACAGGTCGTTCCCGCACCAGCCACCGTGGTAGGGCGTCAGCTCCTGGTAGCCGGTGAGGTCAACCATGAAGGGCCCGACGATGGTTCCGTGCCTGGTGATGACGCCCTCGACGGCGATCGCCGTGTTCCGGTCGATCCGCTTCATGATCTTCGCCTCGTGCCCGGCGATGGCCTCCGAATGCCGGTCCCAACCCGCCTCGTCGGCAACGAAGAAGGTGGTCTTGCCGGAGTCGCCGTACGGCATCTGGATCACCAGGTCGTCGCCGAGGCCGGCGACGTCGGCGATCCGCAGCAGGTCCGGATAGTCCGCCGCCACGGCCAGGACGTTCGGCACGCTGGGCGCACCAGCCTCGTTGCCCAGCCGGGTGGTGGTGATCTTGGAATCGAGATGGGTGCGGAGCGCGTGCGAGGGCAGGATCAATTGGTACCCGAGCTCGGCGCAGATCGCCTCGGTTTCCTCGTCGAAGAAGACGGCCACGATTCTTGGCCGGCTGCCGCCGTCGGCCTTGATCCTGGCCTGTACCTCGGGGTGCCTGAGCAGGAAGTTGACGATGTCCTCGGAGGAGGTGAATTCGGCCTCCCGCCCGTATTTCGGGGTGATCATGCGGGGGTGTGTGCCGTCCCAGGCGTCGTAGTAGGTGATGTAGTTGAAGTGCCGGACCCAGCGGTCGATCCCGAGGAGATTGAAGGCGGTCGGACCGACGAAGTAGATGGGTTCGTCATTCGTCCGGAAGAAGCTTCGGATCTCGGAAATGTTCCGCAATGCGTGGCGGGTACTGGCGGTCATGACGACTCCTGATCTCGGCGCGGCTCGCGCGCGGTGGCAAAGCGTTGGGTGGCAAAGGATGTGGCCCCGCTGGGATTTTTGCTGCCGGGACTGGTAGCGCGGGGATTGGTGCCGCCAAGATGGGCGGCGATCGCACCGAACGCGGCGAGGGTGTCGTGAAAGCGCGCCGGGCTCTGCGGAAGCGGCCAAGAAGACAACTTGACCCCGACCGTTCCGGTGGCCTGGTCCACGTACACCATCTGTCCGTGAATGCCGAGCGCCACCAGTACCTGACCGCCCGCAAACGGCACCCAGCATTGGTGCCGGTAATGCCCGCCGGGCATTCCGGTTTCGAAGCTGCTGGTGTGCGCGAACGCGTCCTTGGCGTCGGGGGCGCCGACCAGGATGTCCTTGGTCCACCACGCCGGCAGCACCTGCGCTCCGGAGCGGGCGCGGCCGTTGTCCAGCAGTAGCTGCCCGAACCGGGCGACGTCGCGGGCGGTCGCGCACAGCCCGCCGTCGTGCATCGCTGCGCCGGTCGCGTCGACGGTGATGTAGGCGTCGTTCTCCATGCCGAGCACGTGCCAGATCAACTCCGACAACAGATCTGCCATGGCGGTGCCGCTCGCTCGCTCGCACACCCAGCCCAGCATGTCGCTCTCGCAGGAGCGGTACTTGAACCCCCCGCCGTGCGGCCGATCCGCCGGCAACCTGGCCAAGTAGTCATAGGTCGAGCCGGCCGAGCCGGGCGTGGTGGGGCGCCAGCCCGCAATGTGCTCGAGCACCCGGATGTCGGAGTCCGGATCGAGGTACGCCTCGGAAAACGCAATGCCGGATCGCATGTCGAGCAAATGCCGGACGGTCGCGCCGTCGTAGCCGAAGCCGATCACCTCGGGGACATACGTGGAGATCGGGTCGTCGAGGTCGAGCACCCCACGCTCGGCCAGGATCCCGGTGATCGCACCCACGAAGGACTTGCTCACCGACATCAGCAGATGGCGGCAGTCGGCCGCCATCGTCGGGTAGCTCTCGTGCACCAGCACACCGCGGTGCAGGACCAGGAACGCATCGGTCTCGGTACCGGCCAGGACATCGGCGACGGAACTCGACGCTCCTGAGGTTCTCGTCACCCGCAGGTCGAGGATCGGCCGCTCCGCTACCGGAAATGGCTGCCCAGGTGCGCCATTCCGGCTGACCGGAGCGGTCGGCAGCATCTGATCGACGTGCAGGAAACCCCAACGATTGAACGGCGGATCCTGCCAGTTGGCCAGGGTGGTCAGGGCTTCCTGATCGGGCATCGGGGTCTCCTTCCTGCTGGGTTTCGGGGTCACGCCATGGAATCCGGGTAGGCGTGATCAGCCGATCGGCACGGGCGGCACGGTCACCGGTGGAGTCGCGTCGGTGTCCGGTAGCGCATCGTCGAAATCGGCACCGACCGAACCGCCGCGCCATTTGGTGATCCCGTACAACGCGATGAAAACGGCCCAGGACAGCAGGCTGAGCAGCAGTTGCTCGCGGGTGCTGGCGTCGAAGAACATCATCGTCAGGACGGCCAGGATGGCGGCGATGGTCAACAGGGTGAGCCAGGGATAGAACCACATCCGGACCTTGAGCTGCTCGGGTGCCGTGCGGCGCCGTAAAACCAGCTGCGAGAAGCAAATGAGCAGGTAGACGAACAGGATCACCGCGCCGGACGAATTCAGCAGGAAAAGGAAGACCGTTTCCGGGGAGATGGCCGCGGCGAGCACGCAGAGAAATCCGACGACGGTCGAGGTCAGGATGGCGGCCATCGGGACACCCCGACCGCTGACCGAGATCAGCTTGACCGGGGCCTCTCGGCGCCCGGCGAGCACGAAAAGCATCCGGGAAGCGGTGTAGAGGCCGGAGTTCAGGCAGGACAGCACCGCGGTCAACACCACCGCGTTCATGATGTCGGCCGCGTAGGGGATTCCCATCACCTCGAAGGCGCTGACGTACGGAGACGCCGCGAGTTCGGTGGAATTCCACGGCAGAATCACGGCCAGCAGGAACACCGATCCGACGAAGAAGACGGCGATGCGGCCGACGACCGAGTTGGTGGCTTTGACCACGGCCCGTGCCGGGTCATCGGATTCCGCGGCGGCGATCGTCGCGATTTCCGGTCCGACCATGGAGAAGATCACCACCACGATGCTGGAGAAGATCGCCCCGACCCCGAGGGGGAAGAACCCGCCGTTCGCGGTCAGATTGCTGAAGTCGAAGCCCTTGCTCGGCCAGAGTCCGATGGCGAACAAGGTGCCCAGGCCCAGGAACGCGATGATGGCGAACACCTTGATCCCGGCGAACCAGAACTCGAATTCGCCGAACGAGGAGACCGAGAACAGGTTGGTGGCCGTCATCAACAGCATCAAACCCAGCGACAGCAGCCACAGTGGTGCGTCGATCCAGTAGGTGAGGATCTTCGCGCCGGCCACCGCCTCGAATCCGACGACGATGACCCAGAAGTACCAGTACAGCCAGCCGACGGAGAAGCCGGCCCAGCCGCCGAGCGCGCGCCGGGCGTAGTCGGCGAACGAGCCCGTCGATGGGTGCGCGGCGGCCATCTCGCCCAACATCCGCATCACCAGCACGATCAGCACTCCGGTGAGCGCGTAGCCGAGAAAAGCGGCCGGGCCGGTGTCGGCGATCACCACCCCGGAGCCGACGAACAGGCCCGCGCCGATCACCCCGCCGATGGCGATCATCGTGAGGTGCCGCTGCTTGAGCCCTTTGGAGAGTTTTGCGGGAGATCCGGACATTTCTTGGCTCCTCATCCGGTAACACGACGGAATTTCCTGTCACGCATTTTCAATACTGAATTCTGCTCAGACCTGGGCGCCCTCACCAGGGCCATTCGACCCGCCCGGAGCGAGCAGGCAGGCGGCCGCAGCGCTCGTCCGGTGGGGATGAAGAATTCGTGTCGCGCTCGGCGAATTTCTTGGTGCGGGACCCTGATCCGGGGCGATGTCAGATTGGCTAGTGTCCGACGACCCGGTCCCGGCCGGTGCGCTTGGCGACATAGAGCGCGGTGTCCGCCCGGGAAATGCTGGCGGCCAGCGGTTCGGTGCCGTCCCATGTCGTGTGGCCGATGGAACAGCTGCTGCCCGACGGCATGCTGCCCCGGATTCGGTCCAGGATCTGCCCGGCGTGGTCCGGGGTGCAGTCGTAGAGCGCGACGATGAACTCCTCGCCACCCCAACGGGCGAAGACATCGTGTTTGCGCAGGCAGGTCCTGGCCTCGCCGGCAAACACCGTGAGCAGCACATCGCCGGCGGTGTGGCCGTGCGCGTCGTTGTAGCGCTTGAAATGGTCCAGGTCCACCAGCGCGATGGTGAGGGTCGCCCCGCTCAACCGGGCGCGGTCCATCAGCAATCGGAGTCCCGCGTCCCAGGCGCGGCGGTTCAGCGATCCGGTCAACGGGTCGGTGGTGGCGGAACGCTCGAGTTCCCGGCGGAGGCGGGAGGCGTGCAGCGACGAACCGGCCTCGTCAGCGATCACCCCGACAACCTTGACCGCCCGATCACCCGGATCGACGATCCGGCGGCGCCAGGTGACGTTCAGCATGGCGACGACCTTGCCCTGGACGATCACCGGCTGCCAGAGCACGCTGACGGCCTCGTCGAGGGCGAGGAGAGCCGGATTGACCAGCGGGTGCTCCGCCGCGTCGGTCAGGAACATCCGCTGCCCGGTGCGCCAGACGTGCGCGGTCATCGAGACGTCATCGAGCGAGACCGTCATACCGAGAATGTCGATGCCCGCGTTCGCCGTGACGATCAGCACGCCGTCATCGAACGCCTCGACCATCGACACCGTGGACGCGTTCGACAAATCGCGCACTGCCGTCACCACAACGGGCCGTGGGTCGGCGCCGGATTGCACGCAACGGGCGACGGCCGCGAGCGCGGCCAGGTCGGCCTCCGATTCCTGCAGGGCGGTTTCCGCTGCCTTGCGCGCGGTGACGTCCTGGGCGATGCACAGCGTCCAATTCTCGCCGGCCGGACCCGGGGTCGGGGTGATGCTCAACCACGCCCAGCGCAGGTCCCCGTCCGGACGGACGAACCGCACCTCCATCCGGAGCACCCCGTCGGGACTGTCCTTCTGACCCTGCTCGGAGGAGGCGATCAGGTGGTGATCGTCGGGGTGGGCAAAGTCCGTTGCCGTCGCGTCAATGAGTTCGCGGGCATCGACGCCCATCAGCTGACCCATGGCGGCGTTGGTCTCCACCCAGCGGCCGAACTCGTCGGACAGTCCCATCGCCACCGGGCTGTTCCCGAAGACGGTGCGGAACCGGCGTTCCGAGATCTGCAACGCCTGCTCCGCGGCGGCCTGGGCGGTGACGTCGCGGAGTTCGAGCTGCAGCGACGGCTGCCCGAACTGGCTGAGCGG
Source organism: uncultured Actinomycetota bacterium (assembly GCA_963695045.1). GTDB lineage: Bacteria > Actinomycetota > Actinomycetes > Mycobacteriales > Nakamurellaceae > Nakamurella. The sequence continues at coordinate 162,798 of CAVOFW010000001.1, read as the reverse complement.
TGCCGCGCTGATTTCGACGGTCAGCAGCGAGCCGCGCAAGGTGTGCAGCTTCGAGCGGTGCGAGAGCACCGGCCGCCCATGACGCAGCACCCTGTCGAACAGCCCGGCCGCGGCGGCCCGATCGGCGGCCGCCACGAAGTCGAGCGCGGGCCGGCCGGCCAGCGTTTCCGGTCCGTCGGCCTCGTACAGGGTGAGCGCCTGGGCGTTGGCGTAGACGAAACAGGCATCGGGCCCGACGACGGCGACCGCGACCGGTGATCGCTCGACGAGCTCGCGCCAGCGCTGTTCGGAGTCGATGACGACAGGCGGCGTCTGCTCAACGCCAGCCCGTGACCCCGCAGCCCCGCCAATGATCAAGAAAGCCCCCGAGGGCAATGGTAACCATCGGAGGCCGTTTCGCCGCCTCTCCGCCGGGATCCACACCGAATGGGGATCCTGGGGTCAGGCCCCGGTGCGGGCGAATCGTGCGTGCAGCGCCGACTGCGTGCCGACGAACTCCGTGCATTCGAACCCGCTGAGGCCACCGTCGAGATGATCGAACAGGCGTTCTCCGCTGCCCAGCAACACCGGGGCGATGGCGACCTCCAGTTCGTCGACCAGGCCGGCCCGGAGGTACTGCTGGATCGTCGAGGCGCCGCCGGCGATCTTGACGTCCTGGCCGTCGGCCGCGTCGAGCGCCTGCTTCAGTGCCGGGCGTATGCCGTCGGTGATGAAGTGGAAGACCGTGCCGCCCTGCATGGTGATCGGGTCCCGCGGGTGGTTCGTCAGCACGAAAACCGGATGGTGATAGGGCGGCTCCTCGCCCCACCAACCACGCCATTGCGCGTCCAGCCACGGACCGCGGATCGGCCCGAACATGTTGCGCCCCATGATGGTCGCGCCGACACCGAGATTGCCGGCGACGACGAAATCATTGTCCGGTCCCTCGTCCCCACCGGCCCTGCCCTGCATCTCGTGGAAGGCGCGGGTCGGAAAGAGCCACTCGTGCAGGCGGCTCCCGCCCACTCCGATGGGATTCTGCAGGCTCTGATCCGGCCCGGCCGCATAGCCGTCGACCGACACTGCGATGTTGTTCACGCGTACTCGTGGCATTCCTGCTCCTTCATGCCGGCTCCCCTGATCCTGGGGTTGGTGACCCTTCGTCGGAGTCGCCGTGCGGTTCTCGACACCCCATCGTGGTGTGCACATCACGAGCGACCTGGCGAAGATGTCGAGAACACGATGTCGAGATTGATGCGGCGACTCCGACGAACTGACCAGCCGAGCCCATCGGGGGCACGCGAGAGGTAAGGATTGATCCCATGAAGTACATGCTGCTGATCTACAACAACCCGGCGTTCATGTCCGAGTTGTCCGAGCAGGAACGCACCGACCTGTTCGCCGAGGTCGACACGATCATGAAGGAACTCACCGAGTCGGGCGAACTGGTGGGCGGCGACGCGCTGGCCGATCCGTCGACGACCAAGACCATCCGGCAGCGCGGCGGGCAACCGGCGGTGACCGACGGCCCGTTCATGGAAAGCAAGGAGCAGTTTGCCGGAAACCTCGTTGTCGACTGCGCGAGCGTGGAGCGCGCGGTTGAGATCGCGTCGCGCTGGCCGGACATCCGGCTCGGCGGCGCCATGGAGGTCCGCGCCTTCATGCATGAGTCCGGGACCGAGATGTGACGAGCGACCGACCAGGGCATCGGTCACCTGCTGCGCCCGTTGGCGCCGCAGGTTCTCGGTGCCCTGGTCCGGCGGTACGGCCGGTTCGACGCCTGCGAGGACGCCGTGCAGGAGGCGCTGCTGGCGGCCACCGTGCAGTGGCCGCGGCAGGGCGTGCCGGACAACCCGGTTGCCTGGCTACAGACCGTGGCGGCCCGCCGGTTCACCGACGATTGGCGCAGCGAGAGTTCCCGGCGCAATCGGGAAACCGCTTTTGTCGTCATGGATCCCCACCAGATCGCCGGCGGCTCCGGGGACGACGGGAACGCGGCCGACGACACCGTGAAGCTGTTGTTCCTGTGCTGCCACCCGGCGTTGTCGGCGCCGTCCCAGGTGGCGCTGACCCTGCGGGCGGTCGGCGGCCTCAGCACGGCGCAGATCGCGGCCGCGTTCCTGGTGCCCGAGTCCACCATGGCGCAGCGGATCAGCCGGGGTAAGCAGCGGATCAAGGCCGCCGGCGCCCGGTTCGTGATGCCGCCGCCGGCCGAGCGGGACGAGCGGCAGCGGGCGGTCCTGCACGTGCTGTACCTCATCTTCAACGAGGGCTACACGGCGTCCAGCGGGCCGGAACTGCTGCGCGGCGACCTGACCGCGGAGGCGATCCGGCTGACCCGCACCCTGCACCGACTGCTGCCCGGCGACGGCGAGGTGACGGGGCTGCTGGCGCTGATGCTGCTCACCGACGCGCATCGCGCGGCCCGGACCGGTCCCGGTGGCGGGACTGGTGCCGCTGGCCGAGCAGGACCGCACCCGGTGGAACCGGGCCGAGATCGACGAGGGGATCGCGCTGGTCTCCGCTGCGCTGGCCCGATCGACGCCGGGCCCCTTCCAACTGCAGGCCGCCGTCGCCGCCGTGCACGCGGAGGCGCCGCGCGCGCAGGACACCGACTGGCCGCAGATCGTCGCGCTCTACCGGCTACTGGCCCGCATCGCGCCCAACCCGATGATCACCCTGAACCAGGCGGCCGCGGTTGCCATGGTGGACGGCCCAGCCGCCGGCCTTGCACTGCTGGAATCGCTCGACGACGACGAGCGAGTGGCCGGCCATCACCGACTGGCGGCCGTTCGTGGCGCACCTGCTGGAGATGGCCGGCGATCTCCGTGCCGCTCGTACGCAGTACCTCGAGGCCGCCCGCCGGACCACCAGCCTGCCCGAGAAGCGTTACCTGGAAGGCAAAGCCGCTAGGGCGCCGCTGAACAACCCGATTCCGCCGTCACCGGTTCGTTCAGTGCACTCCTAGTCTGGCGACGTGAGCGCTGCATCGATCGACTTCGTGACCGGCCGCCCGATCGCTCGGGTTATCGACGTCGCCTGGATTCACGGGTCACCGCCGGGCAAGCAGAACACCGATCCGGAGATTCAGGTTTTCGGATACGACGAGCACACCTTTGTCCTCCGGCAGAACATGTCCATCGACCGTGAGGCGCCGTTCCTGTTCCTGTTGTTCGGCACCGAAAAGGCCGTGTTGATCGACACCGGAGCCACCGCGTCAGCGGATGTCTTCCCCTTGCGCCGGGTGGTGGACGGGCTCGTCGAGCAGTGGCGAGCGGCCCACCCGAGGCCGGACTACGGCCTGCTGGTCCTGCACAGCCACGCGCACTACGACCACATCGCCGCTGACGCCCAGTTCACCGGCCGGCCGGACACCCAGATCGTCGGTGCCGACCTGCGCAGCGTCCGGGAGTACTTCGACTTCGGCGAAGACCACTGCGCCGTAGCACATGTCGACCTGGGTGGCCGGGTCTTGGAGTGCTTCGGCACGCCCGGTCACCACGAAACAGCGGTCACCTATTACGACCGGTACGCCGGGCTGCTGCTCACCGGCGACACCGTTTATCCCGGTCGGCTGTACGTCAATGACTGGCCGGCGTTCGTCGGCACCATCGATCGGCTGCTGGAGATCTGCCGCGAACGGCCGGTGGTGCACCTGCTCGGCTGTCACATCGAGATGACCACCCAGCCGGGGGTCGACTATCCGGTGGCGGCCACCTACCAGCCGGACGAGGTGCCGCTGCAGATGACGGTCGACCAGCTGCGCGACATTCGGGCCGCGATCGACAAGATCGGCGAGACGCTATCGGGCCGGCATGTTTTCGACGACTTCATCATCTGCGTCGACACGGACTGAGCCTCAACCGGCGGGGCGCTCCAGGGCGGCCCGGACGATCGCCAGGCCATCGGCCCGGGAAATTCCCAGCTCGTCGACGACGCGGACGTATTCGGTCGCGGCCGCGGCGGCCCTGGCCCGGCCCTCATCCCCGTTCGACCCGACGAATGTCCCAGCGCGGCCGCGGGTTTCCAGCAACCCGGCGGCCTCGAGCTCGCGGTAGGCGCGGGCCACCGTGTTGGCCGCGATGTTCAGGTCGATGGCCAACTGCCGGACCGTCGGCAACTTGCTGCCCACCGGCAGCCGCCCGTCGTTGATCTGCTGGGCCAATTGCGTGCGGACCTGTTCGTAGGGCGGGACCGCGGACGCGGCATCGATGGTGACCGTCAATTCGAGTGCACGATCCGCACGCCGGCCTCATCCAGGCCGAACGTCTCCGCCTCCACCTGCGGCGGCCGCGCCATCAGATCGATCACGGCCTGATGGGCCGACTTGCCGTCCTCCAGTACGTGGCCGACCTCCTGCGCGATCGGCATGTCGACGGCCTCCGCCTTCGCCAGTTCCAGCAGCCCACGGCAGGACTTGACGCCCTCGGCGACCATCGTCATCTCGGCCATGATTTCGGTCAGCGTGCGGCCGTGGCCCAATTGACTTCCGACGTGGTAATTCCGGCTCGCGGTGCTGGAACAGGTGGCGATCAGATCACCGTTGCCGGCCAGACCGAGGAAGGTGGTCAGCCGTCCGCCGATCTTGAGCCCGAGTCTGGTCATCTCGGCAAGACCGCGACTGATCAGCGCCGCCTTGGTGTTCGCGCCGTAGCCGAGGCCGTCGGCCATTCCGGCCGCCAGGGCCAGGACGTTCTTCACGGCGCCGGCGATCTCGCAGCCGATCACGTCATCGCTGGAATACACCTTGAAGGTCGCGGTGTGAAACAGCGGCAACAGGCGATTGGCGACCTCGATGTCCGGGAATGCCACCACCGACAGCGACGGTTCACCGGCCGCCACCTCCTTGGCGATGTTCGGCCCGGCCAGCACCCCGACGTCTTTCAGGTCGTGCCGCTCCAGCACATCATTGAGCACTTTGGTCATCGTCTTGAAGGTGCCCTGTTCGATGCCCTTCGACAGATTCAGTACCGGAAGCCCGGGCTTGATGGCGCCTTTCGGGGCCGAGCTGAGCACCGCCCGATAGAACTGGGACGGCACACCGACCACCACCAGGCCGGCGCCGTCCAGCACCTCGCCCAGGTCGTTCGATGCCGTCAGTTGGTCCTGCAGCCGGACGTCGGGCAGGAACAGTGGGTTCTCGTGGCCGGAGTTGATGCCGTCGACGACCTCGGACTCCCGGGCCCAGATCATCGTGGGCTGATTGTGTGCGGACACGTTGGCCACGGTCGTCCCCCACGACCCGGCCCCGATCACGGCCACCTTCGTCATCGGAGTCTCCCTCGTCGATGTGCGTGCGCCGGCGTTGGCGACCGCGAGGTCAGACTGTCACAAGGGCGGGGATTCGGACTTATGACCGCACAGGTGATGAGTTCACCCACCGAAAGTCGGTTCAGCGGCCGGCGCGGTTCCCGGCCGAACCAGCCGTTGTCGATACGTCACCAATCGGCCGCGATCTGGACCGGATCGTTGCACAGCTACCTCTTGCGTAACTCGCATCCAGGATTATGGTTACCCGTGTCTGGACGATTGTCCAGACAGCACAGGAGTCCATGCGACGGCGCAGAAGGACGAGAAAATCGCGTCCGGCTGCCCCAACCGAAAGGGCAAGCGGTGACCGAAACGGCAACCACATCCAAAACCGGCGGCACCCGGATCGCCGTCCAGAAGTTCGGGACGTTCCTCTCCGGAATGATCATGCCGAACATCGCGGCCTTCATCGCCTGGGGGCTCATCACGGCCCTGTTCATCGAGAAGGGCTGGTTCCCGGTCGCCAAGATCGGCGGTTGGGGTGACGACGCCAACGCCGGTCTGGTCGGCCCATGGTCACGTACATGTTGCCGATCCTGATCGCGGCTCAGGGCGGCCGGATGATCTACGCGACTCGCGGTGCCGTCGTCGGCGTGATCGCCACCATGGGCGTCGATCATGAGCACCACGATCCCGATGTTCCTCGGTGCGATGATCATGGGCCCGCTTGCCGCCTGGCTCATGAAGAAGCTCGACAGCATCTGGGACGACAAGATCAAGCCCGGGCTTCGAGATGCTGGTCAACAACTTCTCCGCCGGCATCCTTGGTGGCGGCCTTGGCGATCTTCAGTTTGTACATATTCGGCCCGATCATCACCTGGCGTCTCCGACGCCCTTGGCAACGGCGTCAACTGGCTGGTCGAACACAGCCTGCTGCCGCTGGCCAGCATCATCATCGAGCCGGCCAAGGTGCTTTTCCTGAACAACGCGATCAACCACGGGGTCCTCACCCCGCTGGGCATCCAGCAGTCCGCTGCAGAGGGCAAGTCCATCCTGTTCCTGCTCGAGGCGAACCCGGGCCCGGGCCTTGGTCTGCTGCATTGCCTACTCGCATCTTCGGCATGGGCCTGGCCAAGAGCACCGCACCGGCCGCCGCGATCATCCAGTTCTTCGGCGGCATCCACGAGATCTACTTCCCCTACGTGCTGATGAAGCCGATCCTGATCCTGGCCACGATCGCCGGTGGCATGGTCGGCATCTTCACCCTGACCGTCTTCGATGCCGGTCTGATGTCGCCCGGCAGCGCCAGGCTCGATCATCGCGGTGCTGGCGGCGACGCCGAGCGGCAGCTTCCTGGGGGTAGGCCTGTCGGTGTTGCTCGCTGCGACAACATCGTTCGTCATAGCGTCGATCATCCTGCGGGCCAGTCGCCGCAGCCTGCTGGACGCCGAGACCGAGGGTGGCCTGGCCGCCGCGACCGCGCAGATGGAGGGGATGAAGGGCAAGAAGAGCTCGGTCTCCGAGCATGCTGGCCGGGAGGAGGAAGAGGAAGCCAAGGCGTCCGGCATGACTCTGGCCCAGGTGGACGAAGCCGAAGGCATCATCCGCGACGATGCCGCGCCTTCGCGACCGATCCACAAGATCGTCTTCGCCTGCGACGCCGGTATGGGCTCGAGTGCCATGGGTGCCTCGGTCCTGCGGAACAAGGTGAAGAAGGCAGGCTTCACCGACATCACGGTGGTCAATGTCGCCATCGCCAACCTGACCGACGACATCGATCTGATCGTCACCCACCAGGACCTGACGCCGCGGGCGAGGCAGAAGGCGCCGAGCGCGCAGCATGTTTCGGTCGACGAACTTCATGAGCAGCCCGAAGTACGACGAGATCGTCGAAGAACTCAAGATCACCAACCCGCAGCGCAGCGACGCGTAGGCATCAGCCTCACCATCAGCTCAGGTGGGGGGAGCGCCCGAGCGGCGTGCCCCCCACCTGTGCTGTGTCCGCCCTGCTGTTGCGGGGGTTGACCTTTCGTGCTTGCGTTGACCACAACGTCCACCGATCAGCAAAACCACGTGCCCAGCTACACCGATGAGGGAGTTCGCCGCAGCATGAGTGACATCTTGACCCTGTCCCAGATCAAGGTCCCCGGCAACGGCCACCACCAAGGACGAGGCCATCGCGGAGGCCGGCCAGATCCTGGTCGACGCCGGCGCCGTCACCGCCGCCTACGTGGACGCGATGTACGAGCGGGAGAAGTCGGTATCCACCTACATGGGCAACTTCCTGGCCATTCCGCACGGCACCAACGAGGCGAAGGACGCCATCAAGGCGTCGGCGCTGTCCGTGGTCCGCTACGACACGCCGATCGACTGGGACGGCAACGAGGTCCGGTTCGCGGTCGGCATCGCCGGGCTGAACAACGGGCACCTGGAGATCCTGGGCAAGATCGCGGTCATCTTCTCCGACATGGACGAGGTGGACAAGATGATCGCGGCCGGATCGGCCGAGCGAGGTCTACGAACTGCTGAACGCGGTCAACGAAGAATGAGCGGAACCGCGGTCCATTTCGGCGCCGGCAACATCGGCCGCGGTTTCGTCGGGCTGATCCTGCACCGCGCCGGGTACGAGGTGGTGTTCGCCGACGTCGCCGACGCCCTGATCGACGCGCTCAAGGTCACCCCGAGCTACCTGGTCAAGGAGGTCGGCCTGGAGTCGTCGGAGGAGTCCGTCGACAACTACCGGGCGATCAACAGCCGCAGCGAAGAGCCGCTGGTGATCGAGGAGATCGCCAAGGCCGACATCGTCACCACGCGCGGTCGGCCCGACCATCCTGAAGTTCGTCGCCCCGGTGATCGTGGCCGGGCTCCGGGCCCGCGGCGATGATTCGCCGCCGCTGGTGGTGATGGCCTGCGAGAACGCCATCAACGCCACCGATGTGCTGGCCGAGCACGTCCGCACGGCCGCCGGCGGCGAGTGGGACGGGTTGTCCCGCAAGGCGATCTTCGCCAACACCGCGGTCGACCGGATCGTCCCGGCGCAGGCCGCGGACGCCGGCCTGGACGTCACGGTCGAGACCTACTTCGAATGGGCGATCGAGCGGCCGCCGTTCGGCGGCAACGAGCCGACCATTCCGGACGCCACCTGGGTGGACGACCTCGCGCCGTACATCGAACGAAAGCTGTTCACGGTCAACACCGGTCACGCGTCGACGGCGTATCACGGGTTCGTCAGGGGCATCACAAGCTCAGCGACGCGCTGGCCGACGACGAGGTGCGGGCCGAGGTGCGAGGGCGTGCTGGCCGAGACCAAGCAACTGCTGGTGGACAAGCACGAGTTCGCACCCGAGGCGCAGCAGGCCTATGTCGACAAGATCCTGCAGCGGTTCGCCAACCCGTATCTGCCGGACACCGTCGATCGGGTGGGCCGGCAACCGCTGCGCAAGCTCTCCCGCACCGAGCGGCTGATCGGGCCGGCCGTCCAGTTGGCCGAGCGCGGTCACCGCCCCGAGTTCCTGCTCGCCACCGTCGACGCCGCGCTGTCGTTCGACGTGCCGGAGGACCCGGAGAGTGTCGAGCTGAAGGAGCTGCTGGCCACCCTGTCCCCGGCCGAGGCGACCACCAGGATCACCGGCCTGAATCCGGGCGAGCCGCTGTACGACGATGTGCTGAGCATCGTGGAACGCAAGGTGGGCGCGGCGCTCTCGTAGCCGCCGGTGTCGATCGGCGCAGCTGGGCGAGTGACCGGACCGCAGTTCGTGATAGCCCGGTCATTGAGAGACACAGTGTGACCTCGAGCAGGGGAGCGTAGATGGTTGAACCCAGCGCGCCGCGGCGGCTGGCCGTGATGACCAGTGGCGGCGACGCGCAGGGCATGAACCCGGCGGTTCGGGCCGTGGTGCGGACCGCGCTGAACCACGGCGCCGAGATCTTCGCGATCTACGAGGGCTATCAGGGGCTGATCGACGGCGGCGACCGGATCCGGTCGGTGAGCTGGGACGACGTCAGCAGCATCCTGAACCTGGGCGGGACGATCATCGGCACCGCGCGGTCGCTGGAGTTCCGGGAGCGGGACGGCCGGCGCAAGGCCGTGCACAACCTGCTGCGCAACGGCATCGACCGGCTGATCGTCATCGGCGGCGACGGCAGCCTGAGCGGCGCCGATCGGCTGCGGCAGGAATGGCCGTCGCTGGTCGCCGAACTGCTCGCGGGCGGCGACATCGACCAGCACACCGCCGACCGGCACCCGGCGCTGATGATCGCCGGGCTGGTCGGGTCGATCGACAACGACATGATCGGCACCGACATGACGATCGGCGCCGACTCGGCGCTGCACCGGATCGTCGAGGCCATCGACTCCATCGCCAGCACCGCGGCCAGCCACCAGCGCAGCTTCGTCGTCGAGGTGATGGGCCGGCACTGCGGGTACCTCGCGCTGATGAGCGCCATCGCCGGCGGCGCCGACTACGTGTTCATCCCGGAGAACCCGCCCGATCCCGGCTGGGAGGACCACCTGTGCGGGTTGCTGCGCGACGGCCGGGCGGCCGGCCGGCGGAACAGCATCGTGATCGTCGCCGAGGGCGCCCACGATTCGCGAGAACAACCCGATCAGCAGCGACTACGTCCGTCAGGTGCTGGAGGATCGGCTCGGCGAGGACACCCGGGTGACCATCCTCGGGCACGTGCAGAGGGGCGGTGCGCCAAGCGCTTTCGACCGGTCGATGAGTTCGCTGCTGGGCTACGCCGCCGTCGAGGAGGTGCTGGCGCGCCACCGCGGACAGCGTCCCGCAGCTGGTCGGGGATGCACTTCAACCGGATGTCGAAGGTCCCGCTGATGGAGAGCGTCGCGCAGACCCGGCGGCTGGCGGAGCTGATCGCCGCCAAGGACTACGACACCGCGCTGACCATGCGGGGCGACAGCTACACCGAGATGGTGCACGTCTTCCATTCGATCTCGCACGCGCTGCCGAACGTGAACCGCAAGGGCAAGGCCAGCCGGATCGCGGTGGTCAACGTCGGTGGGCTGGCGCCGGGGATGAACGCCGCGGCGCGGGCGGCCGTCCGGCTCGGGCTGCAGCGCGGCCACACCATGCTCGGTGTCTACGGCAGCCTCCGCGGCCTGATCGACGGGGATGTCCGGGAACTGCACTGGGGCGACGTCGAGGGCTGGACCAGCCGCGGCGGCGCGGAGCTCGGGATCAGCCGTCAGGTGCCCACCGTCAAGGACCTGTACGCCATCGGCCGCGGGCTCGAGCAGCACGCAGATCGACGCGCTGCTGATCATCGGCGGCTGGGATGCCTTCGAGGCGGCGCACACCATGTACGCCGAGCGGGACCGGTACCCGGCCTTCCAGATCCCGATGATCTGCCTGCCGGCCACCATCGACAACAACATGCCCAACTCGGAACTGTCCGTCGGCGCGGACAGCGCGCTCAACCTGATCGTCGACTCCATCGACCGGGTCCGGCAGGCCGGCACCGCGTCCCGTCGCTGTTTCGTGGTCGAGACCATGGGCGGGTACTGCGGCTACCTGGCCCTGCTCGGCGGCCTCTCCGGCGGTGCCGTCCGGGTCTACCTGCACGAGGAGGGCATCACCCTCAAGGACCTGTCCGCACGACGTCGAGAAGATGGTGGACAGCTTCCGGGTCGGGCAGCGGCTCTTCCTGACCGTGATGAACGAGAAGGCCAGCCCGATGTACACCAGCGACTTCCTCTGCCGGCTGTTCGAACAGGAGAGCCAGGAGCTGTTCGACGCCCGTGAGGTGGTGCTCGGGCAGACCCAGCAGGGCGGCGCGCCGAGCCCGTTCGACCGCATCCTGGGCACCAGGTTGGCCGCGCATTCCATCGACTGGCTCAGCAACCAGATCGACACCAAGAAGTCCGGCAGCTGCCATCATCGGGCTGCACCAGGGCAGGGTCCGGATTCTCCCGCTCCGGCAGGCGGAGGACCTCGCCGACTGGGACCACCGGCGTCCGATCGATCAATGGTGGATGCAACTGCGGCCGATCATCGACGTGCTGGCCGGCCGGCTCGCCGTGACACCGGTGGTCCCCGGATAGCGGTTCAACCAACCTGGCCCGGCACCCAGTTGTGTTGTCATTCCGTGGGTAGCTCCGGAGGGTAGTTCACCCTGGCGGGACCAACCGAGGGCCGTCGCCCGGCCGTACGATCCAGACAACGAGGTCGTCTGCGACGAAAGTCGGCAGGCGCCATCAGCACACGAAGCGCGTCCGGCCGCTGGTGCCGGACTCGCTCTCACCACAGGGCGGTGGTCCGAGTGCGGGAGTCCGTGCACACCGGCATCCGGGAACTCGAGCTGCGTCCCGGCGACCATGTCTGCGCGTTCTACCACGGCGCCGCGGACCGGGACGACGTCCTGATGCCGTACCTGCGCACCGGGATCCAGGACGGCGACAAATGCATCTGCATCGTCGACTCGGCCAACACCGCGGCCGCGGTTGCCCTGCTGGACCCGTCCGACGGCACGGCGACCGCCCGGCAACTCGACGTGCACCTGCCGGAGGACAGCTATCTGGTGGGTGGCGGATTCTCCCGTGAGGACATGCTGAACTTCTGGATGGATCACCTCAATGCCGCCGCGGACGACGGCTACCAGTTCTCCCGGCTGGTCGGCGAGATGACCTGGGCGCTGCGCGACGCTCCGGGCGTCGGGGACCTGGTGAACTACGAGGCGGAACTCAACCGGGTCGCGCCGAAGTACCCCACCGTGGTGCTGTGCCTGTACGACCTGGACCGCTTCAGCGGCGAGGTGATCGTCTCGATTGTGAAGACCCATCCGAAGGTGCTGATCCGCGGCATGGTCGTGGAGAACCCCTACTACGTCGGGCCTGACGAATTCCTCCGCTATGCGCAAGCCTGAGCATGCTGGACGAACTCGAGCACCAGGTCACCGCCGGCGAGGCCATCCTGCGCCAACGGCTGGGCAATCTCCGTGCCCTGCTGGTGATCTCGCTGCTGATGACCGAGTCGGTCGAGGAGGACCAGATCCTGCAACTGGCCTCCTCCTCCGCACCGGGACTGGGCCATTGGCGGATCGACGGCTACGCCATGGCCGACGGCGGGTGGCGACCAGGCACCGACGCGGCGGCGCGAATGCCCGCCGGGTTGGCCGCTCAACTCGTCGACCTCGGCGGATCGCAGGGCCCGGTGGAGGTGCCCGGCCGGGCCTGGGCGTCCGCCTTCCCGTTGCGCAGCGTCGCCGGGCTGCTGGGCCACCTGATCGCGTCCAGCGATGAGGCTCCGTCCACCGACGAGAATTTCCTGATCCAGGTCGTCGCGCAGCAGACCGGGGTCGCCGTCTCCAACGCCCGGCTGCACGCCAGGGAGCGGGCCACCGCCGCGGAGTTGGCGGCGACCAACGCCGCCCTCGAGGAGACCGTCAGCACCCTGCAACGCAGCATTCGGATCCACGACCGGCTGACCAGGGTGGCGGTGTCCGCGCAGGGCCAGCCGGGCATCGCCACCGCGCTGCACGAGCTGACCGGGATGGCCGTGGCGATCGAGGATCGGCACGGCAACCTCCGCGCCTGGGCCGGCCCTGGCGAACCGCACCCGTATCCGAAGGAGTCCTTCGCCCGCCGGGAGCAGCTGCTGCGCAGGCTGATTCGGGAGGGGAAGCCGGTGCGGGACGGCGCCAGGCTGACCGTGTTGGCCTCCCCGCGGCCGGACGTGCTGGGGGTGCTGTCGCTGATCGATCCGCAGCGAGCCGCCGACACGGCCGATCTGATCGCGTTGGAGCACGGGGCAACCGTGCTGTCGATGGAACTGGCCCGGGTCCGCGGCATCGCCGACACCGAATTGCGGCTGCGCCGGGACCTGGTGCACGACCTGCTGGGCGGCACCGACGACGAGAGCGCATATCTGCGCGCCGAGGCGCTGGAGCACGACCTGCGGCAGCCGCACCGGGTCGTCGTGGTGGAGGGTCGCGGCCGCACCCGCAGCGAGGAAATGCTGCTGCACGCGGTGCGTCGGGCCGTCCGGGATCGCCGGTTGTCGTTCCTGCTGGATACCTGGTCGGGCGCCGTCGTGCTGCTGACGGCCGGTGAGATCGACTGGGAGCAACTGCGGATATCGATCCTGAGCGAGCTGGGTGGTGGTCAGTGCCGGCTCGGGGTGGGTGGCCTGAGCGCCCGGCCGTCGGAGCTGCCGCGATCGCTGCGGGAGGCCCAGCTCGCACTTCGGCTGCAGCAGACCGTGCTGTCCGGCAGCGGCGCGTGCGAATACAGCAAGCTCGGCGTCTTCCGGATGCTGGCCGCGATCCCGAACCTGTCCGAGGTCGACGGCTTCGTCCGGGAATGGCTCGGCGCGCTGATCGACTACGACATCGCCAAGCATGCCGAGCTGGTCAAGACGCTGACCCAGTATCTCGAGCACGGCGGCAATTACGACGCCACCGCGCTGGCCCTGTCCGTGCATCGCAGCACGCTGAAGTACCGGCTGCAGCGGATCCGGGAGCTGACCGGGCTGGAGCTCAACGATCCCGACGTGCACTTCAACCTGCAGCTGGCCACCCGCGCCTGGACCACCGTCGAGGCCATGCGGGGCTGAACCGCTTGCCGTGGCCGTAGTTCCGGGGCCGGTCCGTGATCGCTGATCTGGCCGGACATGGTCCGGGACTTTCTTGGTCCCCGGGTGACCTCCTACCGCCGCGGAACCAGGACGAATCTTTCAGGGGCGAGAAGTCAACCGCGAGAACGGAGCTGCAGCGGTGATTGATGTGCGAAACCCCCTCGATGGATTTGCCGCGCTGCGGGCGCGCATCGACGCGCTCGGCGAGCCGGTCGGCGGTGACCACGGCGCGCCGGGCGCGCCGTTGACCGTGGGCGAATGGGCGTTGCTGATCGACGACATCGTCGCGCACCCACAGGAGAACACCGAGGCCCTGTGGAACGTCGCCACCGCGGAGGAGGACGACCGCGACTACGACGCGATCTTCGTCGGCGGCGGTGCTTCCGGCCGGTTCGGCGCGGCGTACCTGCGGGCCCGCGGCGGCCGGCAGTTGATCGTCGATGCCTGGCCCTTCCTGGGCGGCTCCTGCCCGCATCAGGCCTGCGTCCCGCACCACCTGTTCTCCGAGGCCGCACGCGAGATGGACCTCGCCAGGCACATGGCCGGCCGGCTCTGGTTCCCCGCCGAATTCGACGAGAAGCGCGCCAGGATCACCGATATCGTCGACCTGTTCAAGGCCGGCCGGGGGCTGCCGCACGCCGTGATGAACTGGCAGTCCAAGGAACAGCTGGGCATGGAGTTCATCCTCAACGCCAGGGCCACCGTCATCGACGCGCACACTGTCGAGGTCGACGGCCGGCGTTTCACCGCAAAGAACCTGGTGCTCTGCACCGGCGCGCACACGGTGTTGCCGGACATCGCCGGGGTGAACCTGCACGGCGTCTACGACTACGCCACGCTGATCGAGGACCTGGACTACGAGCCGACCAGCTGCGTGATCATCGGCGGCTCCAAGGTGGCGCTGGAGTACGGCTCGTTCTTCCAGGCGACCGGTTGCCGGACAACGATTCTGACCCGCAGCCCGCTGCTGCGCACGCGCAGCCTGCAGCACGTCGACGACGACCTGCGCGGGTACGTCATCGACATGATGGTGGACCGCGGGATCACCATCGAAGAGGGCGTCGAACCCGTCGAGATCCTCGGCGAGGGCAGCGTCACCGGGGTCCGCTACCGCACCGCCGACGGCGAGATCAAGGAGATAGCAACCGATTTCGTTTTCATGGCGACCGGCGAGCGACCCGACCTGAAGATGTACGACGCGCTCGGGCTGGACACCGACGACCGGGGTTTCGTGATCGCCGACCCGACCCAGCGGACGTCGGTGCGCAGCGTGTACGCGGTCGGCGACATGCTCGGCCCGCCGATGGAGATGTTCAAGGCCCGCAAGTGCGGGGTCAACGCGGCGAAGAACATCATGGGCGAACACCGCGAGTACGACTACACCGACTACCCCGATTTCTTCCACACCACCTATGAGGTCACCTGGTGCGGGCTCACCGAGCAGGAGGCCAAGGAGAAATACGGCAAGGTGATCAAGCTGCAGATGCCGCCGGACGGGGCGGACCGGGAATCGTTCCCGCTGCCGGCGGCGGAGGGCTCGATGTTCTACGCGTTCACCCGCCCCGTGCTGTCCGGCTGGTTCAAGCTGGTGATCGCCGCGGAATCCCGGAAGATCGTTGGCGCGCATCATGTCGGCTTCGGCGCCAAGGACGCGTTCCAGTACATCGACTACCTGATCCGCCGGCCGGAGGGCTGGACCATCGACGACATGGCCGACCTCTCGGAGCTGTTCCTCAACCCCGAGCACTTCATCCAGCTGTCCCGGCTGCGGGCCGGTGCCGCGGACCTGGTCACCCTCTGATGGCCGTCCGGACCGCGATCGTCACCGGGGGCGGCTCCGGGATCGGTCGCGCGATCAGTGCGCAACTGCGCAAGGACGGCTTCGCCGTCGCGGTGCTGGATGCCGGTGACGTGCCCGATGCCAGCGACCTGGTGCTGCGCTGTGACGTCACGGTTGCCTCCGAGGTCGATGACGCGGTCGCCCAGGTGGTGGCGAGGTTCGGGCAGATCGACGTGCTGGTGAACAACGCCGGCATCACCGGTTCCCGGCAGGCCACCACCCTGCACGACACGCCGATCGACGAATGGGACCGGGTGCACGCGGTCAATGTCCGGGGGCCGTTCCTGTGCAGCCGGGCGGTGCTGCCGGTGATGATCCGGCAGGGATCCGGGCACATCATCACCATCGTCTCCATCGCCGGGATGTTCGCCTTCCCCGGTCGTGCCGCCTATTCGTCCTCCAAGGGCGCGGCGCTGATGCTGACCAGGTCGATCGCGGTCGATTACGCGAAGCACGGGATCCGGGCCAACGCGATCTGCCCCGGCATGGTCTACACCCCGATGACGGCCTGGCGGCTGGACCAGCCGGACCTGCGGGCCGCCGTCGAGGACCCGATCCCGCTGGGCCGGGTGGCTCAACCGGAGGAGATCGCCGACGCCGTCGGACTTCTCGCGTCGGGCCGGCTTGGCTATCTCAACGGCCACCCGCTGGTGCTGGACGGCGGCCGGTCCGCGTATGTCTGATTTTCTTGCTCGATGGCGCCCGGCTCGTACCTCGCGGGCGACCAGTTGGGTGTTGGGAGCCGACGGATGAGGGAGTGCAGATGACCGGCAGGCTCGAGGGCAAGGTCGCGGCGATCACCGGGGCCGGCTCGGGGATCGGCCGCGCGACGGCGTTGCTGTTCGCGAGGGAAGGGGCGTCGGTGGGCGTCATCGACCTGAACGGGGTGGCCGCGAAGGAGACCGTCGAGCAGATCGAGGCGGCGGGTGGCCGGGCGCTTGCGCTGACCGCCGACATCGTGTCGGCCGAGCAGGTGGCGTCGGCCTTCGCGCACCTGGTCGATGAGTTCGGCAAGGTCGATGTGCTCTACAACAATGCCGGAATCAACAGCAGCGGCTCGGTTCTCACCGCCACCGAGGACGACTGGGATCGCTGCATGGCGATCAACGTCAAGGGCACGTTCCTGTGTTCGCAGGCCGCCGGCGCTGTGATGGCCGCGGCGGGCAGCGGGTCGATCATCAACCAGGGCTCGGTGGCAGCGCTGGTCGGCATCGCGAACTTCGCCTCGTACTGCGCGTCGAAGGGCGCGGTGGTGGCGCTGACCCGGTCGATGTCCGTCGATCTCGCGCCGCAGGGGGTGCGGGTCAACGCGATCTGCCCCGGGACGGTGTTCACCACGCTGATGGAGCCGATGCTGATCGCCCGCGGCGGCGGGGATCTGGACAAGGGGCTGGCGATGACGGTGGCGAAGTACCCGATCGGCCGGCTCGGCACCCCGGAGGAGATCGCACAGGTCGCGCTGTTCCTGGCCAGCGACGAGTCGTCGTTCGTCACCGGCTCGGTGATCACCGCTGACGGCGGGATGACGTCGCAGTAGCAGCGCCCTCGTTGTCGGTGAGTGACCGGGCGAGGCCGTCGAGGATCAGGTCGAGACCGTACTCGAATTCTTCGCCGAAGTCGTAGTCGGGTCGCATGATGTGCTCCATGGTGAACTCGAGGAGAGCGGGGTAGGCCTCGGCGTCGAAGAACTGCTCCACCATCGATGCGGCGGTGTCGGCGACGCTTTCCGGTCCGTGGATGGGTAGTGCGTTCTCCGAGAGGGCGAAACCGAAAACATAACTGTCGATCAGCGCGAGGGCGTGGGCGGTCAGTTGCACCGAGAAGCCCGCCGCACGGAGGGTGGCGATGAACGCGTTGTGGTGTCGCAGCGTTGCGGGGCCGGGGTGCAGGCGTGATTGCAGCAACGGGGTGGCCCAGGGGTGCTTCGCCAGTACCCGGCGGGCGGAGTCGGCTCGCCGCCGGATCTCCTGTCGCCAGTCGCCGCCGGGCAGCGGGAGGTCGATCTCGGCGTAGACGAGATCGACAATGCCGTCGATGATCTCGTCCTTGTTGGCGACATAGTGATACACCGACATCGGTTTGACGCCGAGTTCTTGGGCGAGCGTGCGGATGGTGAGGGCCCCGATCCCGCCGGCGTCGGCCACCGTGATGGCGCCGGCCAAGACCCGGTCCCGGCTGAGCGCAACGCGTTCCTTGGTGCCGGCGCTGTGTGGTTGTGACACCCGTGCCTCCCGAACCCTAGCCAACTCGTACTTAGTACTATACACTCGTACTTAGTAAGGCAGCAGCACCCGACAGGTGGAGTCGACCGGAGACCCGAAGGTCTCCACCGCGGTTCCACCGGTTCACGACTGACTCCCGACTCGCGTCAGGCATGGTCTGTGCAGCAAGACAGGAAGAGAACTCCAACGAAAGGCTCGTCGTCCATCCCGCCCGCAGGTGCGGCAGCCGATGCCCGGTCGCCGCAGGTGAGGAAGACAGGTCCTTTGGTTCCACCATCACGACGACGGCCGATGCCCGGCTGCCGATGGCGGGCAACACCAGCGTTCACGTACTTAGTACGGTCCCGTACTCAGTAAGACAACACCTCTGAAGGGAAGCGATCATGGAAATTGACGGCAAGAACGTTGCGACGACCGAGACGAACCAGGCGACGAAGGAGGTCCAGATGCGGGCGATCGTGCAGGACAGCTACGGCTCGGCCGAGGTGCTCCGGTCGGCGCGGATCGACCGACCCGAGATCGCCGACCATGAGGTGCTGCTGCGGGTGCACGCGGCAGGTCTGGATCGGGGGACCTGGCACATGATGACGGGCACCCCCTATCTGATGCGAATCATCGGGTTCGGGTTCCGCGGGCCGAAGAATCGGGTGCCCGGCATCGATGTCGCCGGCACGGTCGTCGCGGTCGGGTCCGCGGTGACCAGGTTCGAAGTCGGCGACGAGGTGTTCGGGATGAGCCGTGGCTCCTTCGCCGAGTACGCCGCGGCCCGCGAGGACAAGCTCGCCCACAAGCCGGCGAACGCCTCGTTCGAGCAGGCGGCGGTCGTCGGGATCTCCGGCGGCACCGCGTTGCAGGCCCTGGAATCCGGGCGACTTCAGGCGGGGCAACGGGTGCTGATCATCGGCGCCTCCGGCGGCGTCGGCAGCTACGCGGTGCAACTGGCCAAGGCCGCCGGCGCGGAGGTGACGGGGGTGTGCAGCACCGAAAAGCTGGATCTGGTCACAGGTCTGGGTGCGGACCATGTCCTGGACTACACCCGGGAAGACTTCGCCGACGGCGTGCACCACTACGACCTGATCATCGACATCGCCGGCAACTCACCGCTCTCCCGGCTCCGCCGGGCACTCACCCCCACCGGAACCGCCGTCATTGTCGGCGGCGAGAGCAAGGGCAACATCACCGGCGGCATCGGGCGGCAGGTGCGGGCCATGCTCCTGACCCCGGTCATCGGGCAACGGCTGACCGGGTTGGCATCCAAGGAATCGGCAAGCAACAGCGAGGTCCTCGCCGAGCACATCTCGGCCGGCACCGTGATCCCGAGCATCGACCGGACCTACCCGCTGGACCAGGTACCCGCGGCCATGCGACACCTCGCAGCGGGCACCGTCAAGGGAAAGATCGCGATCACCATCTGAGCCCCCGTCGATTGGCTGACTCGGCGAAGGTGCCCTGGGCCAACACGTTCCATCAGAACCCCACCGACCTCGTCGTCGCGACGCGGCTGGTCACCGCCATGTCTCATTCAAAAGACCTCCAGCCGGAAAGGCACTCACATGATCGAAGTGGAAAACCTGAGCAAGCGGTACGGCACCACACTCGCGGTCGACGGATTGAGCTTCGTGGTGCAACCCGGAATGGTCACCGGATTCCTCGGCCCGAACGGCGCCGGGAAATCCACCACCATGCGGATGATCGCCGGACTCGACCAACCCAGCAGCGGCCGGGTCACCGTCAACGGCGGTGACTACCGGACTTCGGCCGCGCCGATGACCGAACTTGGCGTGCTGCTGGAGGCCAAGGCGGTGCACACCGGCCGGTCAGCCCGCAACCACCTCCTCGCCCTGGCCGCAGACCAACGGCATCAGCCGGAGACGGGTCGACCAGGTGATCGACATCGTCGGGCTGCAGCAGGTCGCCGGCAAACGGGTCGGCGGGTTCTCCCTCGGGATGGGCCAGCGACTGGGTGTTGCCTCCGCGTTGCTGGGCAACCCGCAGACGGTGGTGCTCGACGAACCGGTCAACGGGCTGGACCCCGAAGGGGTGCTGTGGATGCGGACCATGCTCAAGGACCTGGCCGCGGGCGGCCACACCGTCTTCGTGTCCTCCCACCTGATGAGCGAGATGGCCCAAACCGCAACCCGTCTGGTGGTCATCGGCCGGGGCCGGCTGATCGCCGACACCACCGTCGACGAGTTCATCGCCCAGGCGTCCCACCACGCCGTCACCGTCCGCACCCCCGAAACAGCCCTGCTCCGGGACCTGCTGCAGGCGCCCGACGTCAACGTGACGACCGACGGAGCCCGGCGTGCTGCAGGTCGACGGCCTGACCGCCGAACACATCGGCACCATCGCCTGGCAGCACCAGGTACCGATCTTCGAACTCACCGTGAAACAAGCCTCCCTGGAAGAAGCATTCATGACCCTCACCAGCGACTCCGTGGAATACCGCGCCACCGACAACACCCGCACCGCAACCACTGCGGCGGTAGCGGCGTGACCACCGTCCTGACACCCCCCACCACACCGTCGACGGGCAACGGGAGCACCGGGCTGCGGGTCACCCAGGCCCGGGTCCTGTTGTCCGAATGGACCAAATTCCGCTCCCTGCGCTCGACCGTCGCCACCCTGCTGATCGCCGTCGTGGTGATGATCGGCCTGGGTGCGATGTTCGCGGCCATCACCGCGAGCCAAACCACCGGGTTCGAGCCGGGCGCCACGGCCATCTCCACGTCGCTGACCGGCACGTTCTTCGCCCAGCTCGCCGTCGGAGTCCTCGGGGTGCTGCTGATCACCGGTGAGTACAGCACCGGGATGATCCGCTCCTCGCTGACGGTGGTACCGGGCCGGCTACCGATGTTGTGGGGCAAACTCGCCGTGTTCGCCGGCACCGTGTTCCTGACCATGCTCGCCGCCGGCTTCGCCTCGTTCTTCGTCGGCCAGGCACTGCTCGGCGAGCAGCTCGGCGCGTCGCTGTCCGACCCAGGGGCACTGCGGGCCGTGTTCGGGGCGGCGCTGTATCTGACGGTGGCCGGGCTCACCGCGACCGCGATAGGGGCGTTGCTCCGCAACACCGCCGCCGCGGTCACCACGGTCGTCGCGGTGTTCTTCGTCATCCCGCCGCTGACCAACCTGCTACCAACATCTTTCACCGACCACATCGTGGCGTACCTGCCCTCCAACGCGGGCGCAGTCCTGCTGGACGGCACCTTCGGTCTCGCGCACCCCCTCACCCCGTGGACCGGGTTCGCGGTGATGTGCGGCTATGCGGTGGTCCTCATCGGGTTTGCCGCCTGGCGGCTCCGCCGCGTCGACGCCTGATGTGAGCCGACCGAGATCATGAGATGTATTGGCGCGCTGGTGAAACCGGACGCCGAACCCTTCCTTTGGTCCGTCATCGGCAGCCGGGCATCGGCTGCTGTGGTGATGGTGGACTCAGTGGGGTCTGTCGTCCTTGCCGTGGTGGCCGGGCGTCGGCCTCCGCAATGCTGGCGGGGTGGTCTGGTGGTGTGATTGAAAGGTAGAAGCCGAGGTGGTGAGCCGACATCACCACGTTTGATGATTGATGTGGTGACCCGGTCGTATCGACATGGTCAACCGACGGTTGGGCGCGTGGCGACGGTGATGGAGTCAGCGGATGCGGCTGCGCGACAGGAGGCCCAGCTCGTCGGCCCGACTGACCGCTGCCCGACGGCTGTTCACTCCGAGCTTGGCGTAGATGCTCCTGGTGTGGGTGCGCATGGTATTCACCGAAACAAACAGCCGGCGCGCGATGTCCGGTCCGTCCAGGTCGGTTGCCAACAGCAGCAGTACATCCAGTTCGCGTTCGCTGAGGGTTTCGACGAGGCCCTGGCCGCCGTGGGGGGCCGGTGCGACGCCGGTTGTCGTGGAGACGGTTCCATCGTCATCGGCACAGGCGGCGACGAGCCGACGAACGTAGTCCCATCCGGCCCGCATCCTGTTCACGGTCGTGAGCAGGGACTTCATCGGTGGCCCCGCACCCACGAAGACCCGAACGTAGCCTTCCGGTTCGGCCAGGGTCAGCGCTTCTACCAATGGCGTCAGCGCGCCGGCGGTGTCGCCATCGGCCTGGTGGGTCAGCGACTCCAGCACCAGGATCTCGATCACGCTGCCCGTTCGGCCGCCCGCGACAGCGGCGGATTGCAGGCGCGTCAGCAACCGTGAAGCGTCGTCCAGGGAGTTCGTGTCACCGTCGGACGCGGACCGCGCGAGCAGCACCCTTGCGAGGGTGATGTGCGCGAATTCTGTGATGTACGTGAGGTTGTCGTCCGCGGACAGGCCTTGGTCCCGGGCCCAGCCGAGCGCTTCGCCCCATCGGCCCTGCGCGGCCAGCACACTGGCCCGCAGCGCCGGGACCGGCCGGACATTCGGCAGGAAGTCGCCCAGGTACACCCGGTGCGCGTCGTCGAGCAGGGTGAGTGCGCCGCCCAGATCGCCCTCGGCTTCCCGGACCCGGGCCATAGCGACCCGCCACCGATACGGGTTCTGCGGCAGCCCCGTGTGCTCGCCCAGCTCCTGGCTGCGCAGCAGGTGTTGGGTTGCGGTGTGCAGATCGCCGCGTTCGCAGGCGATCTGGCTCAGACCCACGTACATGTCGGCCGTTCCGCGGAGCACCGTCCCGGGTTCCTGGGCGGCGAGCTGCAAGGCCCGCTCCAACGTGCGCTGCGCGTCGCCCAGGCGACCTTGAGTGGTGCGGATATCGGCCAGGGTGATCGAGCATCCCAGGACGTCGGAGAGGTGCCCTGCCCGCTGCAGCCCCTCGACGCAGGTGGAGTACGCGTGATGCGCGTCCTCGAGATCTCCGCGGCCCCAGAAGGTCAGCCCGGAGATGGCCGATGCTCCGGCCCGGGTGACGTCGTCCTCGTCGGCGGCTCGGTCGATCGCCAGCTGGGCGTGCCGGAGGGTGGCCGGTGCGTCACCTGCCACCAACGCCAGCGCGGCTCGGTACATCTCGATCACCCCTGGGAGGCGCGAGAGCTCCTTTTCGTCGACGACGACCATCCCATCTGAAGACGCCTGACGTTCCTTGCGGTCCCCGGCGGCCGGCTCCAGCCACCGCTCCGCATCCTGAAGGCGTTCCTCGATGCCCTCGAACTCGTTGCCGGCCATCAACGCCGCGACGAAGCCGACCGCCAGCACCGGCCGCATCCGAACGACCTCGTAGGGGATGGCGTCCAGCCAGCCGCGGATGGTGGCCTCCTGCCTGTTCCGCTGCAGCCCCGGGATGGCCAGCTCGACCAGGTCCGCGGCCCGTTCGACATCCCCGGCAGCGACCGCGTGGCGGATCGCCGGTGACGGCTGCCCGTTGTGGTCGTACCACCGGCTGGCGCGGCGGTGCAGTTCGGTGACCTCGTCGGGCCGTTCATCGTGGAGGTGGACCTGCAGCATGTCCGCGAACAGATGGTGATAGCGGTACCAGTGCCGATTGTCGTCGAGCGGGACCAGGAACAGGTTGGCGCGATCCAGGGCTTCCAGGGTGGCCTTGCCGCCGGGCTCGCCGGTGACCGCATCGCACAGCGGGCCGTTCAACCGGTCGAGCAGGCAGGTGCGGAGCAGGAAGCGTGCGGACCCGTTCGGTCTGCTGCGCCAGCACCTCTTCGACGAGGTAGTCGACGATGTACCGGTCGTCGCCCGCGAAGCCGGCGATGAAGGCACCGACGTCCTTTCGCCCCTGCAGGGAGAGGGCGGCGAGCTGGAGTGCGGCGATCCAGCCTTCGGTCCGGCTCTCCAGCGCGGCAATGTCGTCCGGAGTGAGGTGAAGGCCGGTGACGTCGTTGAGGTAGGCCGCCACTTCGTCGGGGGTGAAGCGCAGGTGGGCGGCGCGGATCTCCACCAGTTCGCCGCGGGCCCGCAGCCGGGCCAATGGCAGGAGCGGGTCGGCTCGGCTGCTGATCACCAGGTGAATGTTCGCCGGGAGGTGCTCCAGCAGGAACGTCATGCCATCGCGGAGGTCTGGTCCGTCGACCAGGTGGTAGTCGTCGAGCACCAGGACAACATCATTGGGCGTGGCCGCGAGATCGTTGAGCACAGCGACGATGAAGGTCTCGATCGGCGGCTGGGTCGACTGCAGCAGTGGCAGCGCGTCAGCTCCGACACCCGGCGCAGCCGTCTGCAGGGCGGCAATGAGGTAGGACCAGAACGTGGCGGGTTGACGGTCGCCCTGATCGAGGGACAGCCACGCAACCACCCGGTTGTCCGTGGCCACCTCGGCGAGCCATGCGGCGAGCAGGGTGGTCTTTCCGAACCCAGCCGGGGCCGAGATCAGCGTCAGCCTGGCCTCCGCCGCGTGGCTCAAGCGGCCGCCCAACCGCGGGCGGGCGACCATGCTTCGCCGAGGCCTGGGGACGTAGAGCTTCGTCTGGACCAGCGAGGTTGCCAAGGCAGCTCCCCTCGGGGCTCTCGCGGTGGGGTTGCCCAGGCGGGTAGGGCACGCGGCCGGATGTCAGCCACCAGTCTGCACTGCGCGGGACACGTCTTAATTGTGATGAGCGGGGGTGAGGCCGACGAGGTCGGTGCTGACCTGCCAGAGCCGGCCGGCCGCGGTGGTGTCGGAGGAGGATTTGTCGGACGTCTTGGTTTTGCGGTTGGCGAAGTACTGGCCAGTGATTGCCTCGACGTCCGGTGACGATGCGAGATAGATCGAGGTGGCTGCCCCTGGATGGGTGATTTCATGAACCGCATCAACGGCCGCGCCATTCTGGTCAGGAGCGTGGGGTCTTCGGCGCCGGCGCCGCCGCTTCTCACGTGACCGCGATGACGACCTTGCCCTGCGCGTGTCCCGCCTCGACGTACTTCAGCGCGGACGCCGTGTCGAGAAGTGGGAACGTCCGATCAATGACGGGCCGTAGGGCGCCGGCTTCGACCAGTTCGGCCACGGCGAGCAGGTCGTCCCGGGTCTGGGTGGTCGGGACGAAGGTGATCTTCTGACTGACGAACAGGTTGATCACAGCCGCGCGCAGGAGGCCGCCTACCGCGCCGATAACGCGTCCCGGCGATCCGCCCCCGTTCAGGATGACCGTCCCGGTCGGGGTGACCGCGCGGCGGAGATCGCGGATCGACCGGTTCCCGACGTTGTCCAGGATCACGTCGAACCGAACGGGCCCGTCGACGAAATCGTCCGTGGAGTAGTCGACAACATGGGACGCTCCGAGCGATCGCACCAGGTCGACGTTCCGTCCGCTGCACACTCCGGTGACCTCGGCGCCGAGCGCCACCGCGATCTGCACAGCGAACGTCCCGACCCCACCGCCGGCGCCGATCACCAGCACCCGCTGCCCCGGTTGAACCTGGCCAACATCGCGGATCGCGTGCAGGGCGGTGACGGCCGCCATCGGCAGCGCCGCCGCCTGTTCGAACGAAAGGCCCGACGGCTTGGGCACAATGAGGGCCGCGTCAGCGACGGCGTACTCGGCGAAGGCTCCCCGGCAAGTGCCGAAGACCTCATCACCGCGATGCAGACGGTGCACGTCCGCGCCGACTGCCTCGACCCGGCCCGCGACATCAACGCCCGCGATCCCGGCCTTCGGCCTGGTCAGGCCGATGCCCATGAGGCGGGCGATGCGCGGGTCGCCGCGCAGCATGTGCCAGTCGTACGGATTGACCGCGGCGGCGTGCACCTTCACAAGCACCTCGCCGGCACCGATTTCGGGTATCTCGTTGTTGTTGGTCATCAGGAGGGATTCGGGCGGCCCGTACCGCTTCTGCGCGATCGCCTTCATCAGAACTACGGTGACGCTGACGGCTTCGCCGGTGTCGACTGCATCTTTCTTCGCAACGCTCATTTCGATTCCCTTGTGCTGGTAATTCGTGGGTATACGACGTACACCGCTACCTGAAACGGCCTCGTTGGCGGTGATATTGCGCTCATCGATGCTCCTTCCCCTGGTTGACCCGGGATGAATCTCTCGGCCGCCGAGTTGGTGTGCTCGAAAGGTAGGAGCCGACCTGGTGACTGAGGATCACCACTTGTGGTGATAGATGTGGTGAGATCGGGACGTGGTGGGGGAGGTCGCGGGGCGCGAGGTGCAGTTGGATGGGATTGGCGCCTGGCAGCCGTGCTCGGAGGTCAGCGGTCGCGGCTGCCGGACAGGAGGCCCCGCTCCTCGGCGCGACGGACCGCGGCCCGTCGGCTGTTCACTCCGAGCTTGGCGTAGATGCTCTTGGTGTGGGTGCGCATCGTGTTCAGGGAAACGAAGAGTCGTTGTGCGATGGCCGGCCCGTCCAGATCGGTAGCCAGCAGCCGCAGCACGTCCAGTTCGCGTTCGCTCAAGGGCTCGACAAATCCAGCCTTGGCCCGGGTGACCTGTTCGACGGGCGTTGCCGTGGGGACCGCAACGCTGTCATCGGCACAGGCGGCCAGAAGCTGATCAACGTAGTCCCACCCGGAGCGTTGGCTGGTGACGGCAGCCAGCAAGGACGCCATCGGTGATCCGTGACCGACGAACATCCGAACGTAGCCTTCCGCTTCGGCCAGTGTCAGCGCTCGTTCCAGCGCCGTCAGCGCGCCTGGGGTGTCGCCACCGGCCTTGCGGGTGAGCGACTGCAGCACCAGGATCTCGATGACGCTGCCGGTTCTGCCGCCCGCGTCGGCGGCTGATAGCAGGCGTTCCAGCAGGCGCGCGACTTCGTTCAGGCAGCTCGTGTCGCCGTCCGTTGCGTACCGCGCCATCAGCACTTTGGCCAGGGTGATGTGCTCGAATTCCCTGACGTAGGAGAGGTCATCGTCCACGGACAGGCCCTGCTCCCGGGCCCAACCGAGGGCCACGGCCCATCGGCCCTGCGCGGCCAGCAGGCGTGCCCGCAGCGCCGGGACCGGCCGCACGTTCGGGGAGAAGTCACCCAGGTACACCCGCTGCGCCTCGTCGAGCAGCGCAAGAGCGCCGGTCAGGTCGCCCTCGGCTTCCCGGACTCCGGCCATCGCGACCCGCCACCGGTATGGGTTCTGCTCGAGCCCGGTGTGCTCGCCGAGCTCCCGGCTGCGCAGCAGGTACCCCGTGGCGGCTTGCAGATCGCCGCGTTCGCAGGCGATCTGACTCATCCCGACGTACATGTCCGCGGTGCCACGGAGCGCGGTCCCAGTGTCCTGGGAGCGTTGCAACGCTTCCTGGTAGGTGCGGAGCGCGTCGCTCAGCCGACCCTGTGTGCTGCGGATGTCCGCCAGCGTGATCGAGCAGCCCAGGATGTCCGAGAAATACCCGGCCCTCCGTAGCCCCTCGACGCACACGGAATAGGCGCGATGTGCGGCGTCGAGATCGCCGCGGGACAACAACGCGAGCCCGGACAACCCCGATGCCGCGGCGCGGACCGGGTCGTCCTCGTCCGCCGCGCGGTCGATCGCCAGCTGGGCGTGCTGGAGGGTGCCGGGGACGTCACCTCGCAGCAACGCCAGGGCGGCTCGATACATCTCGATTGCCCCCGGGAGGCGGGCAAGCTCCGCCCTGTCCACGACCACCATTCCCGCCCCGGGCGCTTGCGATCCAGGATGGTCGGGGGTGGCCGGTTGCAGCCAGCGCTCCGCATCCTGCAAGCGTTGTTCGACGCCCTCGGTCTCGGCGCCGACCATCAATCCTCCGATGAGGCCGACCGCGAGCACTGGCCGCATCCGAACGATCTCGTAGGGGATGACGTCGAGCCAGCCGCGGATGGTGGCCTCCTGCCTGCTCCGTCGCAGCGCCGGGATGGCCAGCTCGACCAGGTCCGCTGCTCGCTCGATGTCGCCGGCCGCCAGTGCGTGGCGGACGGCCGGTGCCGGTTGCCCGTTGTGGTTGTGCCAATGGCTGGCCCGGCGATGCAGTTCGGTGACCTCGTCGGGCCGTTCATCAGTGAGGTGGGCGTGCAACATGTCCGCGAAAAGGTGGTGATAGCGGTACCAGTCGCGGCTGTCGTCGAGTGGGACCAGGAACAGGTTGGCGCGGTCCAGCGCTTCCAGGGCGGCCTTGCCGCCATGCTCACCGGTGACAGCGTCGCACAGCGGGCCGTTCAACCGGTCCAGCAGGCAGGTGCGGAGCAGGAAGGTTCGGACCTGTTCGGTTTGCCGCTGCAGTACCTCCTCGACGAGGTAGTCGACGATGTACCGGTCGTTCCCGGCGAACTGGGCGATGAATCCGCCGATGTCCGTGCGTCCCTGCATCGACAGCGCGGCCAGTTGGAGCGCGGCGATCCAGCCTTCGGTCCGGCCTTCCAACGCCGCGATGTCGTCCGGAGCGAGGTCGAGACCGGCGACGTCGTTGAGGTAGGTGGCGACTTCGTCGGGAGTGAAGCGCAGGTCGGCGGCGCGGACCTCGACCAGTTCGCCCCTGGCCCGCAGCCGAGCGAGGGGCAGGAGCGGATCGGCTCTGCTGCTTATTACCAAATGAACGTGCGGTGGGAGGTGTTCCAGCAGGAACGTCATGCCGTCGCGGAGGTCTGGTCCGTCGACGAGGTGGTAGTCGTCGAGTACGAGGTCGATGTCGTTCGAGGTCGCCGCGAGTTCGTTGAGCACGGCTGCGAGGATGGTCTGGATCGGCGGCTGGGCCGACTGCAGGATTGTGAGCGCTTCGGCTCCGATGCCGGGCACCGCTTTTTGCAGGGCGGTGATCACGTAGGTCCAGAACGTTGCGGGTTGGCGGTCCCGCTCATCGAGGGAGAGCCACGCAACGGACCGGTTCTCGGTGGCAGATGCGGCGAGCCAGGCGGTGAGCAGGGTCGTCTTGCCGAATCCAGCGGGGGCCGAGATCAGGGTCAGCTTGGTGTCCGAGCCACGACTCATTGGCTCGCTCAGTCGCGGGCGGGCGATCGTGCTTCGCCGAAGCCTGGGGATGAACAGCTTGGTGTCGACCAGGGGGCTTGCCAACGCAGCTCCCCTCGGGGGCTCTTGCGGTTGGGTGCGCAGGCGGTTGAGTGCATGCGGCCGGATGTCAGCCACCAGTCTGCACTGCGGGACACGTCTCGCCCGATGAGATGGGGTTTGCCGGGTCCGGGTGAGGTCGTCGAACCAAGCCGACCACCTTCGGTCGAGGTGCCGGTCGACCGGAGCCGGTAGCCGCCAGTTGCCTGTTGTCGTTTGGCGGTCTGGCTCATGACGGCGCGATTCGGGCCGGTGCCGTGGCGGCCCTGGGTCCGCGGACCGTGCTGCGACGGATGAAGTATTCCGCGACCGCGAGGTTGATGACCCAACCTGCGCCCAGGCCGAGGTCGGTTGTCGGTTCGTTGATGCCGAAGACCGCTTGACCGACTCCGATGGTGATCACCTGGGATCCCGCACCGAGAGCGAGCGCGTAGGCACGGGTCATCCAGGCCCGGTGCCGGGCGACGTCCCCACCGCGGATCGCGCTGAAACCAAGGACGAGGCAGGCCGCCATGCCCGACCCGAACGCGAGCCGGAACAGATAGGCCAGCTCGCCGTTGCCGGGATGGCGGGGGTAGAACTGCGTCATCCACAACGCCGAGAACGCCACGGCCAGGCCAAGCAGCACCAGGACCCGGCCGGCCCCGCGGTGCCACCTGGGGTGGCGTCGGCGTAGCGAGGCGGAGAACTGGAAGGCGCCGAGGACGGCGTAGAGCACGGCGCAGACGATGTGCACGACCACGGGTGCGGGTGAGGCGGTGATGCCAGGGCTCGCGGGCATGACGTGTGGGCCGCCGGCCACCTCGATCAAACGCAAGGTACCCGTGATTGCGGGCACCAGGACAAGGGCAAGCAGCGCGAACGGCACCCACCCGGGCGACCGAGTCGACCGGGTGGCGCGTGCAGTCGGGCGGACGGTCACTTGACGGCGGCAGGATCGAGTGGCGAGCCCTCGGAGCTGGGCACGGGCAGGGCGACCGGGGTGCGCTGCTCGCGCCATAGCGAGTAGCCGAGGCCGATCAGGGCGATGCCGGTCGGAATGGCGAACAGCCGCTGGTTGAGCTGCGGCAGCAGGGGGATCGCCAGGGTCGCGACCGAGCCGGCTGCAAGGACCACGGCGGCCCACCGGGCGAGGATGTTGCCGCGGAACAGTGCGATGCCGAAGAGCAGGCCCCCGCCGATGAAGGTAATGGCGGCCGCTGCGTTGAAGGGCACGAACAGGCCGATGTCGCCGGCCGCATGGCCGTCGGTGGCCCCGGCGAGGACGTCGCTGACATAGCCGGGGGAGCTGCCCGCGATGGATGGGATGACAACCAGGCCGATGACTTCGGTGCTCAGCATGATCAGGTAGCCGACGGCGAAGGTGAGGTACCCGATGAGGCCGAGCACTCCGGTCTGCTTCACCTGGCGGAGGTAGATGCCGGTGATGCCGGCCAGCGATAGGGCGGCCAGGACGACCTTCACGGTTTGCCTGACCTTCCACTCCGTCGTGGTGACGAGGGCGAGGTCCACGGTGGGGTGGCCGATCTGGACCGCGCAGAACAGCAGGCCGGCCGCGACGGCGCTCAGGCCGGCCGCCCGGGTGAGCGTGGTGGTGGTGATGGTCATGACTTTCTCCCTGGCTCAATTCCCTGGCGGAGCGCCTCGGGTTGACTCGAACGTAGGGATCGATGGGGTGACTGGGCGTCACCCAACGATGTGAGTGACTGGGTGAGATCCGCGGCCCAATGACCCGGTGGCGGCGACCACGATGGGCCGGCGGTCGGTGGGCCTAGCCCGCGTTTCGGGCCAGTAGCCGTCGGCGGGCCCGATGCAGCTGCGGCATCAGGCCGTAGATGACGATCGGCACCGCGATGGTCGCGAGCACGAAGGTGCGCGGGACCGGTGTCAGCGTGCGGAGCCAGTCGCCCAGGATCAGGTTGAGGACCAGCAACGTGGGGAACACGGCCAGCCAGATCATCAGGGCGAGTTGATGTTTGGTGGGGGGCCCGAAGGTGGTGGGGGCTGGATTCGGTTGGGGCGTTGGGGTGCTCATGCTGACTCCTGTGACCGGGCGTTCGTGGTGGATGCAAGGGTGAATCCGTGGTCGAGGTCCCGGACGGCGTTTCGGACGTCTTCGTCGACCAGGTCGGCGTTGATGGCGATCGCGGCCGCGGAGCCGGCGCCGGCGGCGGTGATGACCTGGGCGCGCGGGTCGACGATGTTCCCGGCGGCCCAGACCCCTGGAACGCCGGTGCGTCCGGTGGCGTCGACGGTGACCCAGCCGTCGACGTCGACGGCGCAGCCAAGGCCGACGAGCAGGGCGCTGTTCGGGACGAAGCGGGGCGGCACGAACAACGCGTCGACCGGGATGACGCAGCCGTCGCGCAGCTGCACACCCCGCAGCTCGTCGGCGTCGTCGTCGATGACCAGTTGGTCGATGGCGGCATCGACGACGCCGATACCGCGGGCCAGCAGCCCGTTCCGCTCGACGGCGGTGAGGGTGTCGGGGGACGTGAAGTAGGTCAGGTCGTGGGTCCATTGCCGCACGATCTGCGCGTACCGAACGGCGTCCGGCGTGCCGCCGATCACGCCGAGCCGCCGGTCGCTGACCTCGTGGCCGTGACAGTACGGGCAGTGCAGGACATCTCGAGCCCACCGGGCGCGAAGCCCGGGGATGTCCGGCAGCTCATCACGCAGCCCGGTGGTGACCAGCACCCGCCGAGCGGAGACCCGCTTCCCTTCGGCCAGCAGTGCGGTGAACCCGTGGCCGTCATGAACAAGGTCGGTCACCGTGCCGACGGTGATGTCTCCGCCGTAACCTTTCACCTCGTCTCGGCCGGCGGCCAGCAGGTCGGCGGGGGGCATGCCGTCCCGGGAGAGGTAACCGTGCAGGTGCGCCGCCGGCGCGTTGCGCGGGCTGCCCGCGTCCACCACCAGGACCTTGCGGCGGGCCCGGGACAGCACCAGGGCTGCGGATAGGCCGGCGGCACCCCCGCCGATGATTGCTATGTCGTAATGATTCATGTCTTAAGGCTGGCGGCGTGCGGCCGGTTCACCTATGAATGTTGCCGTTTCTGGGAAAACCGGGTCAGCGACGAACGAAGGGATCAGACCGGCCCGGCTCCCGCCTCCCAGCCTCGGCCGCCGAGTCCCACCGCATGTCCTGTCCCGTGCGGACAACTCCGGGCGTTCCGTTGGTCCCCGGTGACCTAGTCGGGAAGTGGATCTTCTGCTTACCATGCGAGCGACGCCGGACACGGCCGCGTCGAAAGTGGTGAGCACTGTGAGCATTGCCGCTCCCGAGGGTCGGACACACGACATGTCGACCCTGGTGCTGCGCGAACAGTTGACCAACCTCCGCGCGCTGCTGGTGCTGTCCATCCTGATGACCGAAAGTGCCGACGAGGAGCAGATTCTCAACCTCGCCACCTCGTCGGCGCCATCGCTGGGTCCGTGGCGGGTGTTGGGTTTTGGGTTTACCGAGGACGGCATCGGAGTCGGTGAACGGTGGCGCGCGGTGTTCGGTCGGCGGCAACCGATCCCGGACGACGTCGCCAAGGCGCTGTCCGGGGTCTCCAACGCGGGCGGGGAGCTCCTGCTGCCGGGCCCGGGTTGGGCCTGGGCGTACCCGCTGCGCAGCGTTGCCGGACTTCTCGGGTACATGGTGGCGACGGCCGACGAACCACCCACCTCGGACGCGCAGTTCCTGATCCAGGTGGTCGCGCAGCAGACCGGCGTTGCGGTCTCCAACGCCCGGATGCATCAACGCGAGCGGGCGGGCGCGCAGGCTTTGGCCGTCGCCAATCAAACCCTCGAGGACACGGTCGCCACGCTGCGCCGCGGCATGCAGATTCACGAGCGGCTGACGGCCGTGGCGGCCGCCGGCGAAGGCTCGGCCGGCATCGCCCAGGCACTGCACGACCTGACCGGGTTACCGGTCGCGATCGAGGACAGGTACGGGAACCTGCGTGCCTGGGCCGGCCCGGATCGCCCCGATCCCTACCCGAAGACGCGAGAGGAGCAACGGGACAGGCTGTTTCGCGAGCTGATGCGCGAGGGCCGGTCGGTCCGGGACGGGGCCAGGGTGGTTGCCCTGGCTTCCCCCCGCCCGGACGTCCTCGGGTTCATCGCCTTGATCGATCCCCGGCACAGCTGTGACGCCTCCGACCTGGTCGCCCTGGAACACTGCGCGACCGTGCTGGCGGTCGAGCTGGCCAGGGTCCGCGGGCTGGCCGACGCGGAGCTCCGGCTGCGCCGAGATCTGTTGCACGACCTGCTGTCCGGGATCGACGACGACGGCGCGCTGGTGCGGGCGGAGGCCTTGGGCTACGACCTCGGGCAACCGCACCGGGTGGTGCTGATCGAGTGGAGCACCCGGACGCAAACCGAGGAGGCGGCGCTGCACGCCGTCCAGCGCGCGCTGCGTGAGTGCCGGCTGACGGCGCTGCTCGGCACCCAATCCGGCGTCATCGTGATGCTCGTTGGTGGACGCGACGACCGGGTCGACTGGGAGGCGCTGCGATCGGTGTCGCTGCGCGAACTCGGCGGCGGCCGGTGCCGGCTCGCGGTCGGCGGGCGGTATGCCAATCCGTCCGAGTTGCCCCGATCACTGCGCGAGGCCCAGCTGGCGCTGCGCCTGCAGAAGGCGTCCGGGCTGACCGAACAGACCACCGTCTGGGGCGAACTCGGGGTCTTCCAGATGTTCGCGTCGATGGCCGATCTCGGCGACATCGAGAGCTTCGCCCGGCGGTGGCTGGGTTCCCTCATCGAGTACGACGACGCCAAGGGCACCGAGCTGGTGAAGACCCTCACCCGCTACCTCGACAACGGAGGCCGTTACGAGGCAACGGCTCTCGCGCTCTCGGTGCATCGCAGCACGCTGAAGTACCGGCTCCACCGGATTCGGGAGCTCACCTCGCTCGACGTCGGCGAGCCGGAGACCCACTTCAACCTGCAGTTGGCCTGCCGGGCCTGGACCACCCTGCAGGCACTGCGTGACTGACCGACGGCAAACAGTGCGCCTTCGTCGCCCGGGCTAGCCGATCCACCCCTGGTTGGACCCGCGGGGACGAGGTCGCCGCCCGCACCCGGCCGTAGGTTCGGGGCACACGATCCGCAGCCACGCACGTCGAACCGGGCATGAGGTTGGTCTTGAGTCAGGACACCGTCAGCACATCCGATGCCGGGAGCGACTCCGAGACCGGGATCGCCCTCTACGAGCAGATGTCGTTCATCCGCCGGTTCCTGGAAAAGGTGGACGTGCTCTACCGGCAGGGCAAGGTGCACGGCCCGGCCCACCTCGGGCTCGGCCAGGAGGCCATCGCCGTCGGGGTGGGGTCGGTGCTGACCCCGCGGGACAAGTCGATCGGAACCTACCGTGGGCACGCCCACGCCTTGGCCAGGGGCGCGTCGCCGGAAGCGATCCTCGCGGAGTTGCTCGGCAGGGCCGGCGCGATCTGCGGTGGCAAGGGCGGCTCGATGCACATCACCAGCGTCGAGCACGGGTACTACGGCTCGTACGCGATCGTCGGCGCGCACCTGCCCATCGCGACCGGACTTGGCTGGGCCAGCAAGATCAACAAGACCGACGACGTCACGGTGTGCTTCTTCGGGGACGGGGCGGTGAACATCGGCGCGTTCCACGAGGCGGTCAACCTGGCCGCCATCTGGCGGCTGCCCGTCCTGTTCGTCTGCGAGAACAACCAGTACATGGAATACACCCCGATCTCCTCGGTCATACCGACCGAGCGGCCCGCCGCGGACAAGGCCGCGGCGTACGGGCTCGAGTCGATCGTGGTGGACGGCAACGATGTGCACGCGGTCCGGAACGCGGTCTCGGCGGCCGTGGCGGTCGCCCGGCAGGGCGGCGGCCCGGCCCTGATCGAGGCGGATACCTACCGGCTCAAGGGGCATTCGGCGGCCGATGCCGGCGCCTATCGACCGGTCGGCGAGGTGGAGAGCTGGACGTCGCGGGATCCGCTGCTACGGCAGCGCCTGCTGTTGACCACTCGTGGAGTGGCACCGTCCGCGATGGATGAGATCGATGCGCGGGTGCGCATTGCCATCAACGAACTGGCCGAGCGGGTGCTGGCCACCGCGCCGATCGGCGCGGCCGGGGTCTGGACCGACCTGTGGAGTGACGGGGGATCGCAGTGGCGCAACTGACCTTTCGGAATGCGGTGCAGGCCGCGCTGACCCAGGAGATGCGCCGGGACGGCTCGGTGGTGCTGCTCGGCGAGGACGTCAGCTCCGGTGGGGTGTTCAAGACCACGTCCGGACTCCGCGACGAATTCGGTGCCGACCGGGTGTGGGACACCCCGATCTCCGAGCAGGCGATCGTCGGCGCGGCGATGGGTGCGGCGATGGCCGGGCTCCGCCCGGTCGCGGAGATCATGTTCGCCGACTTCTATGCGACCTGCTGGGACCAGGTGGTCAACGAGGTCGCGAAGACCCGGTACATGACCGGCGGGCAGGTCAGCGTGCCGCTGGTGCTGCGCGGCGCAAACGGCTTCGCCAGCATGGGATTCGGCAGCCAGCACGGGCAGGCGTGCGAGAACTGGGCGATGACGGTGCCCGGGCTGAAGATCGTCTCGCCGTCCACCCCCGCCGACATGCTCGGCCTGCTGGCGGCATCGATCCGGGACAACGACCCGGTGCTGGTCTTCGAACACAAGGGCCTCTACGCCGCCAAGGGCGAGGTGCCGGACGGCGAGCACGTCGTACCCCTGGGCGTGGCCAACATCGTCCGGCCGGGCGCGGACGTCACGCTCGTCGGGTTGTCCATCACCGTCGGGCGATGTCTGCACGCCGCAGAGGATCTCGCCGCCGAGGGCGTCGACGCCGAGGTCATCGACCTGCGGTCGCTGGTCCCGCTGGATGCGCGGGCGGTGCTGGAGTCGGTGGCGAAGACCGGGCGGATCGTCATCGTGGAGGAGAACCCCGGCCAGCTCGGCTGGGGCGCCGCGATCGCCGCGATCGTCGCCGAGGAGGCGTTCGACGAGTTGCGGGCACCGGTGACCAGGGTCAGCGGCGGGAACGTGCCGTGGCCGGTAGCCGCGGCGATGGAGGCAGCGGTCGACGTGAGCGCGGCCAGGGTCGCGTCCGCGGTGCACGAACTGTTGGACCGCGTCGTCATGCAGTGACGCTTTCTCGCGTCACCCCCAACTGGAGCAGTACCAACCGAAAGGAGCTGGTCAATGGAGATCAGGGGTGAGGAGGTCCTCCTCCCGACGTCGGCGGTGTCGGCGTTCCCGCGCCCGCACTGGCTGCAGGGCAGGGTGCTCGGCACGCTGAACGAACCGGTGTACCGCAGCCATAACCTGCGGGTCGCGTACGAGGACGCCAGCAAGATCTGCGCCCACGAGCAGGAAATGGCCGGCCTGGACATTCTGTGCGACGGCGCGCAGTACTACGAATGGGAGGCGCCCGGTTTCCAGCTCGAACCCATCTTCCATTTCATCCCGGAGAACCTCGGCGGCTTCAGCCCCTACGGCCCGCCCGGTGACGGGGTGAAATACGCGCCGTTCTACAAGGCGGTGGTGAACGACAAGATCGAATGGAAACGGCCGATCTTCGAAAGCGTGGTCAACGCCATGAAGGGCGCCACCAACAAGCCGTTCAAGGTGGCGTTCCTCGGGCCGGCCCAGCAGAGCATCATCGTCGACAACCAGTACTACGACGACCCGGTCGACGTCGCCCGCGACCTCGCGGTGGCCATGAACAAAGAACTGAAGTACCTGGTCAGCATGGGCCTGGAGGCTGTCCAGCTGATCGACGTGCTGGCCCCGTATACCCAGGACATGTGGCAGATCGAGGTGCAGAACGCCATGTTCGACGGCGTCGACGCGATCAAGTTCTGGCACGTCTGCTACGGCAGTGTCGACGGCCAGCGGGATGTCTACGAGTCCCGGACCGCGGAGATGATGCCGCTGTTCAAGGAATCGACAGCCGACGTGATTCATCTGGAATCGGTCAGCGAAGAATTTTCAGACCTGGATGTCTACCGGGATTTCCCGTCCGACAAGGTCCTCGGGCTCGGCGTGGTGAACGCCAAGAACACGATCGTCGAATCGCCCGAGCAGATCGCCGACCGGATCCGGGCCCGGCTCGAGGTGGTGCCGGCCGACCGGTTCCTGGTGTCGCCCGACTGCGGCCTTGGCTACTTCAGCCGGACCACAGCGTTCGCCAAGCTGCGCAACATGGGCAAGGCTGTCGAGATGGTGCGAGCCGAGCTCTAGATCCACCTCGTGCGGCATTCGGCGCGGCCGGTCCTGTTGGCGAGCAGGACCGGCCGCGCCGTAGCTCAGGAGTTCATACCGACGGCAACAGGGAGTAGACGTGACGATGGTCGATCCGCTCGAGACAACGATGATCCCCCAGCCGGTCTCGACCGAACTCTCCGGCCTCGACCTGCACGCCGGCGATCACATCTGCGCGTTCTACCGCGGGGCGGCCGAGCGCGATGACATCCTGATCCCGTTCCTGCTCGGCGGTCTCACCTCCGGCGGCAAGTGCACCTGCGTCGTCGACAGTTGCTCGCCGGACCACGTGCTGCGCCGGCTCACCGCGGAGATCGACGCCCAGTCCTACGTCGACCACTGCCAGCTCGAGGTCCTGGATTCCGACGAGACCTATTTCGCGACGGGTGGTTTCCTGCCCGAGCAGATGCTGTGCTTCTGGGAGACCAAGGCGCTGGCATGTCGGTCGGACGGTTCGACGGTGACCAGGAACATCGGTGACATGAGCTGGGCGCACCGCGACAAGCCCGGCGTCGAACAGTTGGCCAGCTACGAGTCCGAGCTCAACCGGGTGATGGGCAACGTGCCGCAGATCAACATGTGCCTCTACGACCTGAACAGGTGCGGCGGCGAGCTGATCCTGGACGTGTTGAAGACCCATCCGAAGGCGATGCTGGGCGGCATGATCATCGACAACCCGTACTACCTGGAACCCGACGAGTTCCTGGCCACCCGCGCCCGCTGATCCGCCCTCCGCGGGTCAGGGGGCACGATCAGCGGCCGTGCTTTCGCCAGTGCTCGGCGAACAGTGCCTCCTCGCTAACGGCCCTGGGCGGGATCGGCCTGGACACCCAGGTCAGGTTCACGAAGTGTCGGGCGTTGACGTTCTCGGTGGTGATGTTCCCGCCCCAGGTTCCGCAGCTCAGGCTCAGCGTGAACGGCAGGCCGTTGCGGGGGCTGCCTGCGCCCTCGTTCAGGTTCTGGTTCACCAGCACCCGCGCGGTTCTGGTCCGGTTGGCCAGCACTTGCACGTTGGCGTCGGTGCTGGTGTGGATGCCGCAGGTGTGGCCAAGGCCCTGGTAGGCGGTGATGTCGTTGACGATCGCCGCGGCGTTCTCGATCCCACCGGAGTACCGGTAGAGGGCCAGCACCACCGACAGCTTCTCCCCGGAGAACGGGTGCTCGGGACCGGCGCCGTTCTCCTCGACGATCAGGAATCTGGTGTCCGCCGGGACTTCGATCCCGGCGATCTCGGCGATCCGCGCGGCCGGCTTGGCCACCACGTCGATGCTCGGGATCGGCCCGCCGTTCGGCCACATTGCTTGCCGCAGTGCGGCTTTCTGGCCGGAATCGCAGCGGAAGCCACCTGCCGCGACGAGCCGGGCCAGCAGGTCGTCGTACACGTCGGCATGCGCGACGACCGCGTTGTCGGCCAGACAGCTGGTCGCGTAGTCGAACGTCTTCGCGACCGCGATCATCGCCGCGGCGTCGGCGATGTCGGCCGTTTCGTCGACCACGTGCACGGCGTTGCCGACCCCGACGCCGTAGGCGGGAGTGCCGGAGCTGTACGCCGCCTTGACCATCCCGGCCCCGCCGGTGGCGACGACCAGATCGGCCTGGCGCATCAGCTCCTGGGTCTTCGGCAGCGACGGCGCCGGCAGCGACTGGACGAGATCGGCCGGTGCGCCCACCTGCTCGCAGGCGGCCCGCATGAACCCGACGACGGCCTCCGTGCTCTGCCGGGTTCGCGGATGCGGCGCGACGACGATCGCGTTCCGGCCCTTCAGCGCGAACAGGGTCTTGACCGGCGGGGTTGCGTCCGGGCCGGTGGTCGGGATGAGCGCGGCCACCACGCCGACCGGTTTGGCGATCTTCACGATGCCGAGCTCGGGTGACTCCTCGACGACCCCGACGGTCCGGACGCTGCTCATGTCGTGCAGCACGCCGGTCACCCGTTTGTTGATCTTGGTGACCTTGTCGGCGTAGTTGCCGAAGCCGCCCTCGTCGACCGCAAGCTTGGCCAGTGCCTCGGCGTTCTCCTTGCGGACGACCGCCCAGGCGACCGCGGTGACCAGCTCGTCCACCTGCTGCTGGCTGTAATCGGCGATCGCGGCGGCGGCTGCCCTTGCCCTGGCGACGATCGTGCCCACCTCGGCCGCGACATCGGGCCCGGGGGCGTCCCCCTGGGCCGTGCTGTCAGGCCTGCGGGAGTCGGTCGGTCGGCTGGTGACGGTGGAAGAACTCATCGTCCAAGAGTTGCCCCTCACCCCGGCGAGTTCACTACTCCGCCGGGCCAAGGTTGCGCGGTGCCTTGGTCCTGCGCGGACCTGACGGGTGCGCGGCGCCGGGCAGCATGCTGAGCCGGTGAGCCTCCAGCCACGACGAGACAAAACGGCACCGCTTCGAGAAGCAGTCGCCGCCGTCGCCGACGGCGCGATGATCGCGCTCGGCGGTGGACTGTCCGCCCGGCTGCCGATGGCCATGGTGCGCGAATTGATCAGGCAGGGCCGGCGTGGCCTGCACGTGGTGGGTTCGGCGCACAGCATGGACGTCGACCTGCTGATTGCCGCGGGCGCGATCCGGCGCTGTGAGGAGAGCTACGTCGGGTTCGAGCAGGACCTCGGTCTGGCGCCGGCCTACCGGCGGGCGGCCGAGGCCGGCGAGATCGAGATCGCCGAAAGCTGTTGCGTCACCATGCTCACGCAACTGCGGGCCACCGAGATGGGGCTGCCGTTCCTGCCGGTCCGCGGCGTCAAGGGCTCAGATCTGCGCCGGCTGCACCCCGAATACGGCGAGGTGACCTGCCCGTTCACCGGCGAGGTGCTGGTCGCGGTGCCGGCGCTGCGACCGGAGGTTGCCCTGCTGCACGCCCCGATCGGGGACCGGTACGGCAACCTGCATCTGGACCAGCCCTACGTGCTCGACGAACGCTTCGCGGGTGCGTCCGCGACGGTGGTGGCGACCGTCGACCGGTTGGTGACCACGGAGGAGGTCACCGGCGCCGGCGTGACCGTCCCGGCGCACCTGGTGGCCGCGGTCGCGGCGGTTCCCTATGGCGCCCATCCGACATCGTGCTACCCGAACTATGCCTACGACCGCGAACACCTTGCGGAGTACGTGCAGGCCGCCCAGTCCGGCGGCGACGATCTGGCGAAATACCTGCAGCAGTACGTGTTCGACGTCGACGAGCGCGGTTACCGAGAGCTGATCGGGCAGCGCAGGCTGGACGCACTCGCCGGGTATGCGGAGTCGACCGCGTCCTGGAAGGAGGTGTTCGTCTGAGATGAGCTACACCCTCGACGAGTGGTTCGTGGTGCTGCTCGCCCGGACGATCCGCCCGGGAGAGACGGTGTTTCACGGCTTCGGCAGTCCCTGCGCGCAGGTCGCGATGCATGTGGCCCGGCGGGTGCACGCCCGGGACATCAACCTCATCGAGGGTTCGATGTACGCGGTGAACCCGGATCCGCCGTTCATCCCGCCGACCAGCAACGACGCCAGCCTGGCCAGGGGCGCCGCCTACAGCATGCGGTTCGAGGAGTTCTTCGACGCCGCCATCCGCGGGGACGTCGACCGGATGTTCCTCTCCGGCGGGCAGATCGACCGATTCGGCAACACCAACGTGACCGCGGTCGGGTCGATCGATCGACCAAAGGTGAAGCTGGGCGGTGGCGGCGGAGGCTGCAACCTGGCCGCGACCATCAAACACCTGACCTTGTGGAGCACCCGGCACCGGTCCGGCCGCGCCCTGGTCGCCGAGTGCGACTTCATCACCGACATGGGGCACCGCACCCCGGCCGGCAGTCGCACCGAACTGGGTTTCACCGGCGGCGGGCCGCAGACCCTGGTCACCGAACTCGGCATCTTCGACTTCGACCGCGACGGCCGGGCCAGGCTGACGCACGTCTACCCGGACGTCACGGTCGACGAGGTGCGGGCCGCGACCGGGTTCGAACTCGTCGTCGCCGGGAACCTCGGCCACCCGGCGCCACCGTCGAGCGCCGAGCTCGCCGTCGTGAGATCCCTTGATTCGCTGGGCGTCCGGCGCAGCGAGTTCTCCGCCCGCGAGCTGGCACGCACATTCGATCCGCACCCCGACGCGAGCTGCGCGTGCTGAACGGGCTCGACGCGGTCTTCACCCCGCGCCGGGTCGCGGTCGTCGGCGCGTCGGAGCGGGACGGCTCCGTCGGCAGGCTGATCTGGGACAACCTCATGACGTTCCCCGGCGACGTGCTGCCGGTCAGCCGCGCCGACAGCGTCTTCGGTCATCGGGCCTACCGAACCGTGGCCGACCTGCCCGGTGAGATCGACCTCGTTGTCGTCGCGGTCCCGGCCGGCGGCGTGCTCGACGTGATCAGATCGGCCGCCACGAAAAGGGCAGGTGCTGCGGTGATTCTCGGCGCCGGCTTCGCCGAAACCGGCGCCGAGGGGGCGGCGTTGCAGCAACAGGTTCTCGACGCCGCGCGGGCGGGTGGCGTCCGGCTGGTCGGTCCCAATTGCTTCGGCGTGCAGAACTGCCGGCTGCCGCTGAACGCGTCGATCGCCGCCGGCACCCCAACCACCGCCGAGATCGGGCGCCCCGGGGTCAGCCTGCTGACCCAATCGGGTGCCTACGGCATGGCGGTGCACGCCATGGGCCGGGACGAGTCGACCCGCTTCGCGAAGGTCTACGCGGCCGGGAACAAGGCCGACATCGCCGACCACGAGGTGCTGGACTACCTTTCCGACGATCCCGCGACCGGAGTGATCTGCCTGCTGCTGGAGTCGATCTCAGGGCCCAGGGCGTTCTTCGAATCCGCGCGGCGGGCAACGGCACGCAAACCGGTGATCGCGACCGTCACCGGGCGCAGCGCAGACGGACGACGCGCGGCCCTCTCGCACACCGCGTCGATCGCGACCGACGACCGGCTGTTGGACGCGATGCTGCACCAGGCCGGCGTCGTGCGAACGCGGACCGGTTTGCAGATGCTCGACGCGGCACGCGTCCTCGTCGATCAGCCGCCCCCTGCCGGGCCCAGGGTCGGGATCATCACCAACTCCGGCGGGACCGGGGTGGAGTTGGCCGACCTACTGGTCGACGAGGGCCTGACCGTGCCGGAATTGAGCCGCCCGTTGCAGGACGCGCTCCGCGAACTCCTCCCCGAGTATGCGAGCCCGCGGAACCCGGTCGATATGACGCCGGTGTGGCCGCGGTTCCCGGAGCTGTACCGCGCGCTGATCGACCGGCTGGCCCGCAGCGGGGAGGTCGACGTTGTCGTGCCGATCCTGTTGCAGCGGGCGG
Source organism: uncultured Actinomycetota bacterium (assembly GCA_963695045.1). Classification (GTDB taxonomy): domain Bacteria; phylum Actinomycetota; class Actinomycetes; order Mycobacteriales; family Nakamurellaceae; genus Nakamurella. Next base: position 120,579 of record CAVOFW010000001.1, on the reverse strand, counting down.
CCTCCGACGCGGTGGCGGTGGCCGTGCGCGACGCCGTCCTGAGCCTGCGGTCGGCCGGCAACACGGTCCCGGTGGTGGCCTGCTGGGTCGCGCCGCGCGACGCGCAGCCGCACGCCGACCTGCTGCAGGCCGCGGGTGTGCCGTGCCTGCCCTGGCCGGAGCGGACCGCGCAGGCCGTCGGGGTCGCGGTCAGGTGCGCGGCGCCGGTCGGCCGGTCGATCGCAGACCGGCCTGCGCCCGCAGCAGTCGTCGCCGAGGCCCACCCGACGTGCCCCACCGGAGTGATGGCACAGCGGGACCTGCTCGCCCGCAGCGGCATCCACGTTGCCCGGACCGAACTCTGCAGCTCCGCCGACGACGCCGTCCACGCGGCCGACCGCATCGGCTACCCGGTCGTGCTGAAGGTCGAGCACGCCGACCTGTCGCACAAGAGCGACGTCGGTGGGGTACGGACATCGCTGGCCGATGCATCGGCGGTGGCAAGCGCCGCCGTCGAACTGCTCGCCCTCGCTCCTGGCGCGACAGTCGTTGTGCAGCAGCAACACCACGGGCTCGAGCTCGTCGTCGGTGCGGTCCGCGACCCCGGTCTCGGCCCGGTGCTGATGGTCGGCTTCGGCGGCATCTGGCTCGAGGTGGACCCCGACGCCCGGTTCGCGCTGGCGCCGATCGACCACGACGACGCCGGCCGGCTGTGGCGGTCGCTGCGAAAGGCGTTGCTGCTGAGGGGGATTCGAGGAGCACCGGCGGTCGACGTGGCCGGTCTTGCGGACCTGGTGGTGACGATCGGCGACCTGATGCTGGCCCATCCGGAGCTCCCGAAATCGACCTCAACCCGATACTGGCCGGTCCGGACGGGTACGTCGCCGTCGATTGGCGAATGACCTGAGAGTCACATCGACAAATTCTGCCCTCGGGTAGTGAGCGCCGCTGGCAGTTCCGTCCTTGCGTGCGGAGGTTTCGGTCCGATCATCGACCTACTGTGCTGGCAGTCCGCAACCCGTCCGTCCACAAAGGAGTGGTCATGCGCATCGGCAATCAGGACATCCTGCTTCCCACCTCGATGGTCGGCAACTACCCGAACCCCCGCTGGTACAACGGTCAGGCGTTCGCGACGATCCCCAAGGGGGAGTTCATCTTCGACGCGATCAGCCGGGAGGCGTTCGAGGACGCGGTCGGCGCGGTCGTGGCGGACCAGGAGAGCGCCGGGATGGACATCATCTCCGACGGCAAGGTCTACGGCGGCGACTCCCCCTACGGCACGATCCTGTACTACTACCTGGAACGGATGAAGGGCTACAAGCTCTCCGGTCCGCCGATCGGGCTGCCGATCTACTCCACCCTGTTCTCCCCGACCTGCGTCGGCGAGATCGAACGCGAGTACCCGTTCCACCTGGCCCAGCTGCGCGCGGTCCGCAAGGCCACCAAGAAGCCGGTGAAGATCTCCTACACCGGCCTCGGGGTGATCGCGGCGGCGACCACCAACCAGTACTACAACGACACCCGAGAAGTGGCCATGGGCCTGGCGAAGGCGTTCAACGAGGACTTCAAGGAGCTCGCGGACAACGGCGTGGACATCATCCAGCTCGACGAGTTCGTCTGGCCGTACGGCATGGGTGACTGGGAGGTGGAGGCGCTCAACGCCGCCGTCGAGGGTGTCGACGCACAGATCTGGGTGCACACCTGCTGGGGCAACTACTCGGGCACCCCGGCGTACTTCCCGGACGACACCAACACCGAGTTCGGCGCCTTCGTGCTCGACAAGCGGGCGGCCAACGCGCCGGCCCCGGACCGTGCGCATGCGATCTTCCCGCACGTGCTGGACGCGAACATCGATGCGCTGAACTACGAGGTCGGCCGGACCGGGCCGGACGACCTGAAACCGCTGCTGGACAACGAGTGGACCAAGGATTTCGTGGCCGGCGTCATCGACGTGAAGTCGACCGTCACCGAAAGCGCCGACGAGGTCGCCGACCGGATCCGTGAGGTGCTGGAGTATGTCCCGGCCGAACGGCTGGGGGTCGGCACCGACTGCGGGCTGATCAACCTGCCGCGGATGATCGCGCAACCGAAGCTGCGGGCCCTGCATGACGGCGCGGCCATCGTGCGCGCCGAATTGCAGGCCGCGGGAGACGCGGGTCCGCGCCGCTGAAACGGCACATCGGCCGATGGCCGGGCCGTGCCGACGGCACTGCCCGGCCAGGGCGAAGGAACGGCCAAAGCCCGCCTGCGCAGGACAGCGAGTTCCACCTGCGCCGTCTCTAACCTCGACAGTGGTGGACCACAACAGGTTGGACCACAACAGGTTGGACCGGTTTGAGCCGGGCTGGAGGCGCACCGTGGCGGAATCCGACTGTCCCGACTTCCTGGTACTGCCGCCGCGCTCGGGCAAGCCGCGGGCCACCGGGATCACCCACGTGCTGGACAAGGGTCTGAGCCCTGCCGAGACCACCGGCCTGGTGGCGCAGGCCGGGCACCTGATCGACATCGTCAAGGTCGGCTGGGGCATCGGCTACATCGACCCGACCCTGCCGGAACGGGTGGCCGCCTACCGCGCGGCGGGCGTTGCGGTGTGCCTCGGTGGGACGCTGACCGAGATCGTCGCCCTGCAGGATCGGCTACCGGAGATGCGCGACTGGGCGCTGCGGATCGGGATCACCCACGCCGAGGTCTCCAACGGCCTGCGCCAGCTGACCGAGCAGGACAAGACCAGGCTGATCAAGGAACTGTCGATGGACTTCGTCGTGCTCGCGGAAACCGGGGCCAAGGACGGCTCCTATCCGGTCGAGCCGGCCGGCTGGGCGCAGGAGATGCTCCGCGACCTGGATGCCGGCGCCGACTGGGTGGTCGCCGAGGGGAGGGAAAGCGGAACCATCGGGCTGTACGGCGCCGACCAGGCCATCCGCGAGGACATCGTCACCGCCATCCTCGATCGGGTGCCCAGCGAAAAGGTGATCTTCGAGGCGCCGGTGAAGCGGCAACAGACCTGGTTCGTGCGCCACCTCGGACCGGACGTCAATCTGGGCAATATCGAACCCGGCAATGTGCTGGCGCTGGAGACGCTGCGGCTGGGCCTGCGCGCCGACACCGCCAAGGTGGGCGCGCCGGTGTGATTCCCGATCCGCCGGTCAACACCATCACCTACCCGTACCGGGGATTGTCGGTGCAGGACACCGACGTGCCGCTCACCGACGACGATCTGCAGCAGCGCCTGGTGGGTCGCGAGATCTACCGGCGTACCGAGTATCTCGTGCTCCGCAACGGTGCCGAGGCGGCGCTGGTTGCAGTGCGCGCAGCGAACAGGGAGCCGTTGTTCACCCCGGTCATCGAGGCCAGGATGCTGTCCGGGCCGGACACCACGGTCTGGATCGACGACGACGCCGTCGATGTCGGCAACGCCACCGCGTTGGCCCGGGCGGCCGCGGCCAACCGGTCGGACGGGGCGCTCGCCTACGTCGTCCGCGGGCGGTACGAGCATGTGAACTTCATCTGGCGGCCGGCGCCGATCCGGGTGCACGTCACCGAGGTGATCCCGCCGGAGCCGCCCAAGCTCTATGCCATGGCAGGGCAGGCCATCGCCTTCGACGAGGAGCTACCGCCGATCGAGCTGATTCTCGACGCCGTCGACATCCGCGACCTGGCCGCCGATCACCACGCCGAGCGATACCTGTTGCCCTGCCGGGGGAGCGGCGTCGATCTGCCCGCCGGCGTGAGCTTCCTGGACACCAGGCCGGAGCACCGGGAGAATTGGCTGCTGATCGGCTGCGAACGCTCCCAGCAATTCCATCGGCATTTCTATGGCGACGACAGCGCGCAGGTGGATCTCTGCCCGCGCAACCGATCCGGCCGGCCCGACGCCGAACTGGTGCTGACCAAGTGCTGCCTGCTCGAACGGGGCCTCGACGTGACCGGCGACGTCGCCGTCGTGCCATGGGGATCGAACCTCGACGAGGTGCGGGCCGCGCTGCGCGCGCTGTGCGGGCTGAAGACGCCCGCCGCGGTGGAGGCGCGGCGGTGAGCGAGCGTGCGAGCGAATCACTGTTACCGGTCGTCGGCTCGACACCGCGGAGCGGGGTCGACCGATGACCGCCCACCCGGCCGATTCGGCGATCTTCGGGCACCTGTGGTCGACCGCCGAAACCCACGCGCTGTTCGACGACGAGCCGCGGATCCAGGCCTGGCTGGAGATCCTGGCGGCGCTCGCGCAGGCGCAGGCGGACGTCGGCCTGGTGCCGCGGTCCGCCGCCGACACCATCGTGGAGTACGCGGACGTCACCCGGATCGACCTGGAGTTTGTTGCGGCACAGACCCGGTCCACCGGTCATTCGACGCTGGGGCTGATTCGAGCGCTGCGTGCCGTGCTGCCCGAGCACGCCCGGGAGTGGGTCTACTACGGCGCCACCGTGCAGGACGTCTCGGACACCTGGGCGTCGCTGGTCAGCAAAGCGATCGGCGACATCTTCGTTCGTGACGTCACCCAGATGCGGGACACGGCCCTGGATCTGGCCCGCCGGTACCGGGACGCCCCGATGTGCGGTCGGACCCACGGCCAACCCGGACTGCCGATCAGCTTCGGCTTCAAGGCGGCGGTCTGGGCAGCGGAACTCGACCGGCAGCTGCAGCGGCTGACCGAGGGCCGCGTTCGGTGGGAGGTGGTGCAGCTCGGTGGAGCCCTTGGCACGATGGAGTTCTGGGGCGACCGGGCGCTGGACCTGCTGGACGCGTTCGCCGGCCGGCTCGGGCTGGGCGCCCCCGAAATCTGCTGGATCACCGCGCGCGACCGGGTGGCCGAGTTCATCGGGGTGCTGGCCGCAACCGCCGGCACCATCGCGAAGATCGGCAACGAGATCTACCAATTGCAGCGGCCCGAGATCGGAGAACTGCGGGAGGGTTTCCGCACTGGAACCGTCGGTTCGATCACCATGCCGCACAAACGGAACCCGGAGCGCTCCGAACAATTGGTGACGCTGTCCAGGATCGTCCGGGCGCAGGCCGGGCTCGCGCTGGAGGGCATGGTCAGCGAGCACGAACGGGACGGCCGGGCCTGGAAGACCGAATGGGTGCTACTGCCGGAGGCTTGCCTGGCGTTCGCCGCGGCGGCCGGGATGGGCGCCCTGATGCTCGGCGAACTGGAGGTCGACGAGGCCAGGATGGCCGCGAACATCGCATCGCACAACGGTTATCTGATGTCCGAGCCGGTGCTGCGGGCGCTCGCCGACCGGCTCGGTAAGCACACCGCGCACGAGGTCGTGTACTGGGCATCGATGCAGGGCATCGAATCGGGGCAGAGCTTTCGTGCCGCGCTGCGGTCCGACGAGCGGCTCGATGTGATCGATGACGACGAACTCGATCGTCTGCTCGAGGTCCGACGGGCACTCGGGGCGTGCGGTGAATTCGTCGACCGGGTAATCAAGCACAGTGGGGACAATTCTCGATGACCGTACGCACCGGGGCCTTGCGGTCCGTCGCTGAACCCGCAGGGCCGGCCGGCCGGCGCGACGAGTTGGCGTCGTTGCTCGGCGCCGGCCCGTGCCGGCTCGGCCTGCTGCAGGGGGCAACGCCGCTGCACCCGGCGCCGCGGCTGTCCGACCGGCTGCGGGCCGAGATCTACCTCAAGCGGGACGATCTCACCGGGATGGGCTTCGGCGGCAACAAGTTGCGGGCACTGGACTACGTCATCGCGGATGCGCTCCGCGACGGTTACGACAGCATCGTCACGGGGGCCGGCCCACAGTCGAACTGGACCATGCTGGCAGCGCTCACGGCGCTGCGCTACGGCCTCGAACCGCACATCATCAGCTACGGCCAGGACCAGCCGCCGAGCGGAAACCTGCTGCTACATCGGCGATTGGGCGTCTCGGTGCGGTTCACCGGGGATCCCGACAAGGTGTCGGTGGACTCCGAGATCGCCGCGACGGCCGACCGGCTGCGAGCCGCCGGGCGGCACCCGTACGTCATTCCCCGCGGCGGCGCCACGTCCCTCGGCGCACTGGGCTACGTGCGGGCCAGCCTGGAACTGGCCTGGCAACTGGACGAACTGGGCATCGACCCGGCGCAGCTGTGGCTGGCCACCGGATCCTGCGGCACCCAGGCCGGCCTGGTGGCGGGGCGGGCCTTGCTCGGAGCCCGGTACGACGTCGTCGGGGTGACGGTCAGCCGCCCGGAAGCCGAATGCCGGCAACGAGTCTCGGTCCTGGCGTCCGGTGCTGCGGAGCTGCTCAAGGGCGATGCCGGAGCGCCACCGGTCATCGTTCGTGACGGTTGGATCGGCCCCGGCTACGGCATTGCGTCGGCACCGGGCAACGCTGCGATCGACCTGCTGGCCAGGACGGAGGGCATCTTCCTCGACCCGGTTTTCGGGGCCAAGGCGATGGCCGCGCTGATCGACGGCTGCCGGTCGGGCGAGGTCACCGGCCCGGTCGTCTTCCTGGTCACCGGCGGCGGCCCGAGCCTGTTCGCGTCGGAGAACACACCGACATGACGGCGCCGGAGGGATATCTCGGGACCGACGCCAGGATCACCAGCGGTCCGGCGCCGGAACTGGTCGAGGCCGGTTACCGGCTGGAGACCGACGACGCGCCGCTGCTGCATCGCGGGTTGTCGTTGGCCGACCTCGCGCATCAGGTCGCGCTGGTCGAGGCCGGAGCGGTCCCGTCGGGTGTCAACGGGTCACTGGTGGCGGCATTGCTCGACCTCGTCGACTCCGATCCCGCGGAGTTTCCCGTACGACCCGATCTACGGGGACGCCTACAACAGCCGCGAGCGCGAGCTCGAGCGCACGCTGGGCCGGGCCGCCGGCTGGTTGCACCTCGGGCGGACCCGGCGCGAGGCCGGACGGATCGCGTTTCGGATGCTGCTGCGAGAACGCCTGCTGGCTCTGCATTCCGATATTTCCGGCCTCGCGGTCGCGCTGGCCGATGCCGAGCAGGCCAATGCCGCGACCCTGTGGGCGGACAGCACCTACCTGCAGCCCGCGCAGCCGTCGTCGTTCGGGCACTACTTCGGTCATTTCGCCGAACAGGCGGTGCGTCACCTGGAGCGGGTCGAGTTCGCGTACCGGACCGCGGACAGCTGCCCCGGCGGTGCCGGGGGCGCGGGCGGCACCCGGATCCCGATCGACCGGGACAGGATCGCGGCACTGCTGGGCTTCGGCGCGGTCGGCGCGCACACCCGGGACGCGATGTGGTCGGTGGATGTGCTGTCCGACGCGGTCAACGCCGCAGTGGCCGCGGTGCTGACGGTCGACGAATTCGCCGAGGACCTGGAGATCTTCGCCAGCCCGGCGTTCGACTACCTGGAACTCGACGCATCCCTGTGTCGGGCCAGCGTGCTGATGCCGCAGAAGCGGAACCCCTATGCGCTGGCCGTGATTCGCGGTGGCGCCGGGACCGTCATCGGCCGGGCGTCCGGCCTGCTGGCGACCGCGAAGTCGCCGTCGGCGCGTACCGACAACTGGCTGTACGCCTACGGCGAGGTCGCCGGGTCGCTCACCCTGGCGGGCCGGCTGGTCCGGCTGGGCACCGCCGTCATCCGTGGGATCCGGCCGAACGTCGATGTTCTCGCTGGTGGCGCCGGCGCGAACTTCATCGGCGCCGCCGACCTGGCCGAGGATCTGTGCCTGGCCTATCAGCTGGACTACCGCACCTCGTACAAGATCGTCGGCCGGGCCGTCGCGCTCGCGGTCGCCGCCGGCGCGGCCACCATCAACCGGACCGCGGTCGCCGCCGCCGCTCGCGACATCACCGGCCAGGAAATGGATATCGATCCCGCTGTGGTGCTGGCCACGGAGCGTCCCGAGCACCTCGTCGGTGCCCGCAGTGCCCCCGGCTGCGCGGCACCGGAGCGGGTCAGGGAGCACGCCGATCAGGTCAGGGCGGCGGTTGCGAAGGCCGCCCAATGGCGGCAGGCACGCCGCACCGCGATCGACGACGCGGAGCGCGACCTGCTGGAGACCGCCGGCCGGTTGGTGCCTACTCGGCGGGCGTGAGCTCAACCCGCACGCCGAGCAGGCGGACCGGGCGCTGCAGCGGAAACCGATCCAGGACGGTGAGTGCGGCCCGCTCGACGTCGGTGGACTCGACGGTCGGCGCCGCCAGGGTGGTGATGTGGCTTTCGGTGTAGAAGGACGAGTTCCGCACGATCACCGCGACCTTCGCGACTTGCCGGCCGTCGTCGACGACCTCCTTGGTGATCGCCCCGGCCAGTTCGGTGACCTCGCGCTCGATGTCGGCGCGGTCCGTGAGGTCCTGCGGAAAGGTGGTCTGCCGGCTCCGGGAGCGAGCCACCCAGGGTTCCACCCGGATGTGGGTGTCCCCCTCGCCGCGAGCCAGCTGCCGGTACCGGGGACCGATGGTCGGCCCCCACCACGACGCCAGGTCCGTTGTGTCCGCGGCAGCGAGATCGGCGACGGTGCGTATTCCGTGTTCGGCGAACCGGGCGGCACCCTTGCTGCCGACGCCCCACAGCGCCTGCACCGGACGACCGCCCATCACCGCCGTCCAATTTTCCGCGGTCAACCGGTAGATGCCGGCCGGCTTGCCGAACCCGGTGGCCGTCTTGGCGCGAAGCTTGTTGTCGCCGATGCCGACCGAGCTGGGCAGGCCGGCGGCTGATCGAATCGCGAGTTGTATGTCGCCGGCCAGCTTTTCCGGATCGTCGGTGCTCGTACCGACGAAAGCCTCGTCCCAGCCCCATACCTCGACGAGCACCGGCATCGCGCGCAGGGTCGTCATGACCTGTTCCGAAGCCAGCTCATAGGCCGGCGCGTCCAGCGGCAAGAAGATGGCCTGCGGGCATTTCCGCGCCGCCGCCCGCAGTGGCATTCCCGCCCGTACCCCCAAGGCGCGTGCCTCGTAGGACGCGCACGTCACCACCTGCCGGGCCCGGGTGGGGTCGCCGTCCCCGCCGACGATCAGCGGTTGGCCCTTCAGCTCCGGCCGGCGCTGTGTTTCTACCGATGCCTGGAACTGGTCGAGATCGACATGCAAGATCCAGTCGCTGATCCCGGGCTGGCTCATGGCCGTCGGTCACCTCCGGCTCCACACACGTTGCGTCTCTCACTCGGGCGCTGCAGACCCTGCAGGACCGACGATCCATGGGTAGAGCCAACCTACCGGTGCAGCGGGATGGTGCGGCCGAGCTGCTCGAGGAGGTCCCTGGTGAGCGCGGGGTCGCCGGCCGGGTTGCGGTCGGTGTGGTCGACGATGGCGTGCACGGCTTCGATACCCATCCGGCGCAGGACCTCCGGGGTGATGTCGCTGCGGCCGACGACGGCGATCACCGGGACTCGGCCGGCGCGCTGGGCGATGATCGCGGGCAGTTTCCCGTTCAGCGTCTGGTCGTCCATCCGGCCCTCTCCGGTGATGACGAGATCACAGCCCTGCAAGTGTTTTTCGAAGTCGAGGAGGTCGAGGAAGTAGTCGGCACCGGAGACGACGCGGCCGCCGAGCAACAGCCCGGCGAAGCCCAGCCCGCCTGCGGCGCCCGCACCGGGGCTGGCGGCATGCCGGTCGGCGTCCGCGAACCCCGCCAGGGCCAGTTGCCGGACGAGGTGGACCAGGCCGGCGTCGAGAACGTCGACCATTGCCGGGGTGGCTCCCTTCTGCGGGCCGTAGACGGCGGCTGCTCCTTCGGGTCCGGTCAGTGGGTTCTGCACGTCGCTGGCGATGACGATGTCGACGCCGCTGAGGTCGGGCAGTCCTTCGGTGTCGATGGACCGGATCCGACGCAAGGTGCCGCCGTTGATGGCGATCGGCAGGCCGGCGTCATCGAGGAATCCGGCGCCAAGGGCCGCGAGCATCCCCGCTCCGCCGTCGGTGCTGGCAGAACCACCCAGCGCCAGCACGATCCTTCTCGCACCCAACCGTAGGACGGAGGTGACGGCCTGGCCGATGCCGCGACTGCTGGCCTCCAGCGGTGCGAGGGCTCCGTCCGGCAGGGTGTGCAACCCACAGGTGTTGGCGACCTCGACGACGGCGGTGCTGCCGTCGAACGCGGCCTCGGTCGGGCGCTCGTGGCCGGTGGCGGCGGCGACGGTGATCCTGATAGGCCGGAATCCGGCCGCGATGGCGGCCTGCACGCTGCCGTCGCCGCCGTCGGCGAGCGGGAGTCCGCGGTAGTGGATACCCCGTTCCGCGAGCCCGCTGCCCAGATGCTGGACCACTTCGGCTGCGGTGAGGCTGCCCTTGAACTTGTCGGGGGCCAGGAGGACCTTCATGACCTTGTCTTTCTTCGTCGTCGGTGACGGGCGGGTGAGCGTTCACGGGGCCGGAAACCGCTGGCGGCCCGGGATACGGGCCGCCAGCGGTGATGTCGGGGCTGCGGCGTTATGAGTGGGTGCTTCGACCCGCGCTGGCATGATGCTGACCGTCGGCGGCGGGCGGCGGCGCGGCTTTCGCTTCGGCAATTTCCCGGGCCACCGCGTCGACGGAGTACTCGGGTTCGGGTGCCGGGTGTTCGTGACGGCCGAAGTCGTGGGTGTAGGCGCCGACCAGCTTCGTGCTTTCGATGGACAGCGGGTTCTCGGTGGCGTCGATCTCCTCCGGCAGATCCGGCACGTCCTGCTTGTTCAGGACCTTGCGGACCCGGTCGGAGTCGATGGCCTTGTCCCACTTGCCGACGAAGAGAGTGGCGACGGCGTTGCCGATGAAATTGACCAGGGCGCGGCATTCGGACATGAACTTGTCGATGCCGAAGATCAGCATGATGCCGGCGGCCGGCACAGTGCCGACGGTGGACAAGGTGGCTGCCAGGGCGATGAACCCGCCACCAGCGACGCCGGCCGCGCCTTTGGAGGTGAGCAGCATGATCGCCATCAGGCCGATCTGCTGGGTGATGGTCAGGTTCGCGTTGGTGGCCTGGGCGATGTAGACGGCGGCCAGGGACAGGTAGATCGCGGCGCCGTCCAGGTTGAACGAGTACCCGGTGGGGACGACCAGCCCGACGACGCTCTTCTTGACGCCGGCGTGTTCGAGCTTGCGCATCAAACCGGGCAGTGCGGGTTCGGCGGTCGAGGTGCCGACAATGATCAGCAGCTCCTCCTTCAGGTAGCGCAGCAGCTTGAAGATGTTGAACTTCAGATAGCCCATCACGGAGCCGAGGACGACGAGCACGAAGAACGCCGAGGTCAGGTAGAACAACGCGATCAGGCCGCCGAGGCTGGTCAGGGTGGAGATGCCGTACTTGCCGATGGCGTAGGCCATCGCCCCGAACGCGCCGAGCGGGGCGAGCTTCATGATGTAGGAAAGGATCTTGAAGATGACCTTGGTGCTGCGCTGCACCAGGTCCAGCAGCGGGGCGCCGATCTTGCCGACGGCGTTCAGCGCGACCCCGGTGATGACGGCCAGGAAGATGATCTGCAGGATGTCGCCCTCGACGAATGGTTCGATCATGCTGGACGGCACGATGTGGGTGATGAAGTCCCACCAGTGCTGCGTTCTCGCCCTTGTCGATGAGAGCGTTGACGGCGTCGGAGGTTTGGATGGTGCTGACGTCGGCGTTGACGCCGTTGCCCAGCGGGATCAGGTTGATCGCGATCAGCCCGGTGGCCAGCGCCAGGATGGTGCCGACCTGGAAGTAGACCAGGGCCTTGATGCCGGTGGAGCCGACCTGCTTGAGGTTCGCGACGCTCGCGATGCCGGCCACGATGGTGAGGAACACGATCGGTCCGATCAGCATTCGCATCGCGGTGACGAACGTCGTTCCGATGGGTTCCATCGCGGTGCCGAAGCCGGGCCAGAGCCAACCCACCAGCACGCCGAGGATGATCGCGACGATCACCCAGAAATACAGTTGTCGGTACCACTTCGTTTTCTTGACCGGCCCGGTTTCTTTGTCGGCCGCCAGGGAGAGTGCCATTGTTCCCACCTCATTGTCGGAAATACGCGTCTGTTCGGTCGGCATCGGCCAGGCCCCATTGGTGGACTCTGGTCCGAGCTCTGTGCAGATCAGGCGGGGACCAGGGCGGTCTTCAGCGCCTCGATGATCGCGGTGGTGACCTCGGCGGTGTCGGCGGTACCGCCGACGTCGCGGGTCAGGTGACCGGCCGCGGTGACGGCGTCGATCGCCGCCTCCACCGCGCGGGCCTCGGCGTGCAGGCCGAAGTGGTCCAGCATCAGGGCACCGGAGGCGATGGTGCCGATCGGGTTGCTGATGCCCCGGCCGGCGATGTCCGGGGCTGACCCGTGCACCGGTTCGAACATCGACGGGAACCGGCGTTCCGGGTTCAGGTTCGCGCTCGCGGCCAGGCCGAGGCTGCCGGCCAGGGCGGATCCGAGGTCGGACAGGATGTCGGCGTTCAGGTTCGACGCCACCACGACGGACAGGTCCTCGGGGTGCAGGATGAACTTCGCGCTCATCGCGTCGACCAGCACACTCTCGGTGGCCACATCGGGGTAGTCCTTGGCGACCCGCTTGAAGGTTTCGTCCCACAGCACCATGCCGTACTGCTGGGCGTTGGACTTGGTGACGGAGGAGACCTTCTTCACGGTGCGGGTGCGGGCCAGGTCGAACGCGAACCGCAGGATCCGCTCGCAGCCCTTCTCGGTGAACAGCGCGGTCTGCAGGGCGACCTCATTGCCCGGGCCACGGCCGGACAGGTTCCGCCCACCCAGGCCGGCGTACTCGCCCTCGCTGTTCTCCCGCACGACGACCCAGTCGAGCTCGGTGTCGTCGGCCTTGCGCAGCGGGGACTGGATGCCGGGGTGGAACTTGACCGGGCGAACGTTGGCCCACAGGTCGAAGTTCTGGGTGATGTTCAGCCGCAGGCCCCACAGACTGATGTGGTCCGGGACGTTGCGCCCAGCCGACGGCGCCGAAGTAGATGGCGTCGTAGCTCTTCAGGGTTTCCAGTCCGTCCTCGGCCATCATCCGGCCGGTCCGGGCGTAGTACTCGCTGCCCCAGTCGAAGTCGTCCCACTGGAACGCGAACTTGCCGTTCGACTGTTCGGCGACGAAGTCGAGGACCGTGCGGCCGGCGGCGATGACTTCCTTGCCGACACCGTCGGCGGGGATTGACGCGATGGTGAAGGTCTGCTGAGCGGTCATGTTCTGTTGCTCCTCGTTGAGTGTCTGTCCGGTCGCTGCCGGTGCGGTGTGAAGTAATGAGACCGCGGGATCGTGCATGGCGTCCAAGACCAGAACTCGATGCGGCCGATAGGCCCTGCCTATGTGTCGCTACTGCGCAGGGCTCCATGGCCGCGTCGCGGCGACCCGACTCGGACTGTCTCCAGCGCGTTGCCGGGGCGGCTCAGTCGTGGCTCGTCTCGGGTGAGATCTGCTGGGCCGCATATCGTTTCGCACATTTCAGAAATGCGGTTGCGGATGGCGTGAGCGACGTCCCGCGGTAGACAAGGACCACTCGCAGGTATGACGGAGGGGTGATGGCCACCACGTCGCACCCGGCACGGCGGGCAATGCCGGTCCACCCTGCAGGCAGCACCGCGTCGCCGACCCCGGCCAGCAGCAGTGGCAGGATCGACGTGCGATGCGCGACCTCGGCCACGATCTTGGCGCTGACGCCGCTGGACATCACGTCGTCGACCAGCGCGCGCATCAGGGAGCCTCGCTGGGAGGCGATCAGCCGGTGTCCGGCGAGGTCGCCGGGGGTGATGCTGGAGCGGCCGGCAAAGGGACCACCTGGCGCGGTGACCAGCACCAATTCTTGATCCTCGATCGGCAATACCTGCAGGTCGGGTGCCTTGGTTGCGGTCGGCGCGCCGAGCAGTCCGAGCTCGCAGGCACCGCTCCGCACGGCGTGCAGCACCTCCTCCGGCACGAACGCGGCATCCACGCTCATCGTGATGTCGGGGTGCAGCCGAACGAATCGCTGCATGATCGTGCTGAGCGGCTCGACCCCGGGGATGGCATCGTGATGATCTCCACCCGGCCGGTGGTGACCCCCTTGACCGCGTCCATCGCGGACTGTGCGGTGGCCAGGTCGCGCAGCACCTGCCGGGCGGGACCGATCAGTTCCTTCGCCGCGTCGGTCGGGACGACGCCGCGACCCACCCGATGGAACAGCGCCACCCCCAGTTCGCGTTCCAAGCCGGCGATCGCCTGGGACAACGACGGCTGCGCGATGTACAACTGCTCCGCGGCCCGGCTGAAACCCGCGTGGTCGATCACCGCCAGGAAGAACCTCAGCTGCCGAGCGTCCACCGCCTGCACCTCCTCGAGCCCGTGCGGCCAATCATTCTCGCGCCCAAGCCGGCATCAGGAGAACGGCCAGACCAACGGAATCAGCAGCATGGCCAGTCCGAGCCAGACGATCATGGTGACCAGGCCGAACTTCCAGTAGTCCCCGAACCGGTACCCGCCAGGACCCATCACCATCATGTTCGCCGGGGTGGCGATCGGGGTCAGCAATGAGGCGGCGCCGGCCACCGCCACCAGCATCAGCACCGGCTGCGCCGAGATCCCGGTCTCGGCCGCCGCGGACAGCGCGATGGGCACCACGATCAACACGGTGGCGGTGTTGCTGACGATCTGCCCGAGCACCGCGGTCAGCACAAACAGGGCCAGCATCAGGGCGTAGGGCCCCCGGTCGCCGACGATGTCGACGATCCGTTCGGCGACCAGGTCCGCCGCCCCGCTGTCCTGGATGGCGATCGACAGCGGGATGAGACCACCGATCAGCACCACGGTCTGCCAGGACACCGCGCGATACGCCTCCTGCACCCCTACCACCCGCAGCAGCACCATGGCCGCCGCCGCCAGCAGCCCGGCCACGGCCGGCGGAACCGCTCCGGTCGCCAGCAGCACGACCATCGCCACCAGCACACCGATCGCCTGCGGCGCGCGGCGGCCGAGCGGCACCGTCTGCCGGCGCACCATGTCGGGTGAATCGACGACAAGGACGTCACGGCTTTCGCCAAGAGCCTCGATCGACGACCAGCGGCCGTGAATCAGCACGGTGTCGCCCTCGGTCAGCTGGGTGGGCCGCGCGCCGCGGTCCTTGCCCAACCGCCGGATGGCCAACACGACCAGGCCGCCGGTTCTGGCCATCCCCGGGAACATCGTCGAGCCGATCAGGCCGGAGCGGGGCGGAATGACGAATTCGGCGACCCCGGCCTCCCTGCTGAGCATCGCGTCCCGGGTCTTGCGGGTGATGAGTGTCTTGGCGATCCGCAGGCCGTGGTCTGTCGCGAAAGCCGTGACCTCCGCGCCGGGGCCGGTCACCACCAGCACGTCACCGGGTTGTATTTCGTGTTCGGGCATTGCCGGTTGGCCGCCGGCATCCTGCACCCCGATCAGGGTGATCGCACCGCTCAGTGCGACGTCGGCAATTGCCTTGTCCCGCAACGCTGATCCGCTGCGGACCCGCAGCCGGTAGACGCCCTTCTCCAGGCCGTAGTGATCAACGACGGTCCCGAGATATTCGCTGAAGTCCGCGGGCAAGCGACGTCGACACCCGTTCGGGCAGCAGCCGATTCCCCAGGACCAGGGCCAGCAGGGTGGTGCAGACCACCAGCGGCAACCCCATGATCGCGAACTCGAAGTAGCCGAAGCCCGGCCCGCCGGCGTTCTCGCGAGGCCTCGGCCACGATCACGTTCACCGGGCTGCCGCTCAACGTGAGCAACGCACCCGCGCTGGCCGCGAAGGCCAGCGGAATCAGCATCTTCGACGGCAGTAACGACGCCCGCCGGGCAACGACGACAGTGACGGGGAGCAGTGCGGCGGCCGCACCGTTGGGCGTGATGAAGGCGCTGAGCACCGCGGCCAGTGCCATCACGGCGATCAGCAACCTGGACCGTTTGGTGCCCGCGCGCTGGGTCAGGACCTGGCCGGCCCAGGCCGTCACGCCGGATGCCTCCAACCCCTCGCTGACCACGAACAGGGTGGCGATGAAGATGACCACCGGATCGCCGAAACCGCTCAACGCGGTGGCCACGTCCAGCACCCCGGTGAAATACAGCGCCAGTGCGGTGGCGATGGCGACGATGCCGACCGGCAGCCGGTTCCAGACGAACAGCGCGACGGACGCCGCAAGCACCAACAGGGACACGGTCGCACTGCTCACGGGCACGCTCCTCCGGCGCCGCGGTGGGCTGTCCCACCACGGTCCGATCATCGCGCACCAGACCAGGGCCGCTTCGGCCGCCACCTCGTCGGGAAGGACTGAGCGACTGGTGGCTGTGAGTCGCTACGCCGACCTCGGGCCGCCCCGGCCGCGTCGGTCAGCACATGATGATCAGCATGGCGCTCTGTGCCGACTCAATGTCCGGCTGGCTTTGCCTGAAAACAATCTCTGCGTTGAGTCACTATTGGCGACCGGCTCCGTCATGGTGGTGCAGGATCGGCATTCAATGCCGGGTTTGAATGCTGCACCGCCGGGAAATTGCGCCGGCCGTAGTGCGTCGCCCCTGTTGGGCCGAGTTGGACAAAATCGCCGCGCGAGGTCTTCGACCACGCTGACCCGGGGCGGGGTGAACAATCTGTGCGAGGGAGTGGGACTCGGTGCGCCGTCAGCCAGGTTGTCCATCCATGGTTTGCCGGGCGATCGGCACGCGAATGTGCCGAGATCCGGGCGTGCTGAGCGGCGGGCGCCGCCACCCGCAGCATGTTCGGGCCGGCAACGGTCAGTGCTGCGGCCGGTCGCCAGCAATGGCCGGTTCCGGCATACCGGGCCGATCAGGGTTCCGGGGTACACTCAAGTTAACTAAGGAGAAATAATGTCGGTCGAGACGATGAGCCGCAGAATCAGTGTAATTGAACAGACCTGGAAGGACGCGTCCCGGGTGGGACGCGACGGCTACGTCGAAGAATTGTCCGAGATATCGAACGGACTCGGCCACGTTACCGGACCGGAAGCGGAAAGGGCGCAATGGCTGACCCGCAGGTTGAACCGGGTCGTCCGTAATATCGGCACTGCCAACGACGAATAAGTAATCGTTTCCTATTCTCCGGGATGAGCGACCATCATCCATTTGACCTACAATCCCGGTCATGTTGGTTGTGCACGTTGACATAGCAGTACAGCCCGACCGGGTCGCCGACTTCCTGACGGCCTCGGTCGCGAACGCGACGGCCTCGTTGCGCGAGCCCGGGGTCCTACGCTTCGACGTGCTGCGGGACAACGGCGACCCGGCCCACGTGGTGCTCGTCGAGGTCTACCGCGATGCCGAGGCGGCGTCGGCGCACAAGCAAACGCCGCACTACGCCGCCTGGCGCGACACCGTTGCCGAGATGATGGCGACCCCTCGAACGTCGGTGACCTATACGCCGGTGGTGCCCACCGAGGAGGCCGACTGGAGCACCGGCCGGTGACGGCCTCGTCACCGGTGTTCGACTTCGGCACCGCGCCGGGTGATCTTCGGTCCGGGCCGAGCCGCAGAGTTGGGCTCACTGATCGGCGACTGGGGTTCCCGGGCGCTGGTCTGCACCGGATCCCGGCCCGATGCCCACCGCGAACTGCTGGCGATGCTGCCGATGCCGTCGCAGGTCTTCACCGTCAGCGGCGAACCCACCGTCGAGATGGCCGGAGCCGCCGTGGCAGCGGCTCGGGCGTGCGGAGCGGACCTGGTGGTGGCCATCGGTGGTGGCAGCGTGCTGGACATGGGCAAGACCGTCGCGATGCTGGTCGGCAACGGCGGCGACCCGTTGGACTACCTGGAGGTCATCGGCGCTGGCCGGCCCGTCACGAAGCCATCGGTGCCGTTCATCGCGGTCCCCACGACGGCCGGAACCGGGGCGGAGGTCACCGAGAACGCCGTGCTGGCCTCGCCCGAGCACGGCCGCAAGGCCAGCCTGCGGAGCCCGCTGATGATCCCGCGGATTGCCCTGGTCGACCCGCTGCTCACCCTGGATTGCCCGCCGGCCGTGACCGCGGCCAGCGGTCTGGACGCCCTCACCCAGTGCCTGGAGCCGTTGGTCAGCCGGCAGGCAAGCCCGCTGACCGACGCGCTGGCCCGGGAGGGCCTTTCTCGTGCGTCACACGGACTGCGAACGGCCTACCTGGATGGCGCCGACATCGCCGCCCGCACCGACATGGCGCTCTGCAGCCTGCTCGGTGGAATCTCCCTGGCCAACGCGAAACTCGGTGCCGTCCACGGGTTCGCCGGGGTCATCGGCGGCATGGTGAAGGCCCCGCACGGGGCGATCTGCGCGGCGCTGCTGGCCGCGGTCGTCGAGGTCAACGTGCGCGCGCTGCGCGAGCGAGACCCCGCGGGCATCGCCCTGGCCCGGTACCGGGAGGCGGCCGCCCTGCTCACCGGCCGACCGGATGCGCCGATCGAGGACGGCATCGACTGGATTCGGCAGACGGTCGCGCTGCTCGGCATACCGGGTCTGGGCACCCTCGGTGTCCGGTCCGGCATGGCGGACGAGATCGTGGCGAAGACCGGCACCGCGAGCAGCACGAAGGGCAACCCGATTGCCCTGACCGACGGCGAATTGCGCGAGGCATTCGACAGTTCGTTCGGCTGACCCGCTGCCGAATCATGGCCAAGGTGGCGTCCGGAGCGATCTTGTCTGCCGTCGCCACAACGGTCCCGACGGTCGCCACAACTGGAGGTGGGTCGTCACAACGTCGCGGACGTTGTGGCGTCGCAACTGGGGGTGTGGCGACGGCGCGACGAACCTCGGGGCGCGCCGACTGTGTCGGGATCCAGTAGCTGCGCTGCGCCTGCCGACTGCGTCGCAGTCAACTAGGGTCTGGTCGTCGGGCGTTGCGGTCGGCAACGCATCCAACGATCAGCTCAAGGCAGGCAAGCGATGATCTTCATCACGGTCAAGTTCAAGGTCCGCCCGGAGTACACGGACGGCTGGCTCGACCTGGTCGACGACTTCACCCAGGCGACCCGCGCGGAACCGGGCAACCTCTGGTTCGAGTGGTCCCGCAGCGTCGACGACCCCAAGAATTCGTGCTCGTCGAGGCATTCAAGGACGACGCCGCCGAGGCGCACGTCAAGTCCGATCATTTCGTCCAGGCCATGAAGACGCTGCTGCCGGCCATCGTGGAAACGCCGCGGATCGTGAACTTCGTGATTCCCGGCGAGGACTGGTCGCGGATGGGTGAACTCGAAGTCTCCTGACCCGGTACTGCGTTAGTGGCTCGCGCCCGAAGATCCCGGTTGCCCTCTGCGCTGATCAAGGCATTCCTCCCGAAGCCGGCGCGGAAGAAGCGGGCTCGCCGGCCCAAAGCCGCGACGAGCGCTGCCACCAAGACGGTCCGGGCCGCCACCCGGGCCGCTGCAAAGGTGGCCACCCCGAAGGTCGTCACGCCGAAGGTGACCGCGACCAAGGTCGGCCGCCCGAAGGCGACTGCGCCAACCAGACCCAAGGCCACCGCCAACCAGCGACGACCCCAACCAGAACCAAAGCCACGCCAACCAGGACCAAGCCTGCGACCCGCAAGCCCGCCACTCGAAAACCATCCGGCCGCCGACCGCCGGCTCCGACGTTGTCCTCGACCGGCAAGGGCAGCTGGCGTCAGTCGCGATTCACCGGGGTGGCCGGCACCCGGTCCTACCGGGTGTACATCCCGGTCGGCCTGCGCAGGACCACCAAGGCGCCGATGCTCCTGGCGCTGCACGGCTGCGGGCAGGACGGCCTTGACTTCGCCGCCGGTACCCGGTTCAACGATCTGGCCGACAAGCACAAGTTCGTCGTCGTCTATCCGGAACAGCCGATGACGCACAACGGCCAGCGATGCTGGAACTGGTTCCGCGCCGGGCACCAATTCCGCACGCAGGGTGAGCCGGCCATCCTCGCCGGGATCGTCCGCCAGGTGATCCAGGAGACCACCCGCTGGCGCATCGATCCCGAACGGGTCTACGTCACCGGCATCTCCGCCGGGGGTGCGATGTCGGTGGTGCTGGCCGCGACCTATCCCGAACTGTTCGCGGCCGTCGGCGTGCATTCCGCCCCGCCGTACCGCAGCGCGACCAGCCCGGCCGGTGCCCTGGCCGCGATGCAGGGCAGAGCCCTGCAACCGCCGGTGGAGGCCACCGCCACCGAGGCGATGCCGCCGATGATCGTCTTCCACGGAACGCTGGACGGCACCGTGCGGTCGGTCAACGCACAGCGGGTGGCCGACCAATGGCTGGCCTACTACAACCACGACGCGCGCCACCGGGCCAACCCGGCGCCGATCGGACGACCGCGAACCGCGACCACGGATCCCGCCCAGACCGACGACGGCCCGCAGCCGCCGCGGGTACCGGGTCAGCCGGTGGTACGCCGGCGGTCAGAAGGTGCTCGAACTGTGGATCGTCGAAGGTCTGGGTCACGCCTGGTCCGGTGGATCGAAATCCGGCACCTACAGCGACACCCGCGGACCACGAGCCAGCACCGAGATGTGGAAGTTCTTCAGCACGCACCGATCGGCGGCCGCGGCGGTGATTCGCGCGGGCTGACCGACCGCTCATCACCAAGCGACAGCTACGCAGATCGCTGCTCGGTGAGCCTTTCGATCGTGGCGCGCAACTGCGCCTGCTGCGTGGCCAGCGCCTCGATCTGCGCGGTCAGCTCGGTGAGAGTCCGTGCGACAACGGCAGTGTCGGCGACCACCGGCGGCCTTCGCCTGGTCGGCCTTCGCCTTGGAGGCGTCGTCACGCAGCTGTTGCTTGTGGCTGACGAACCAGGCCGCCACGGTGGCCGAGACGGTCCCGATCAGCCCGATGCCGACGACCATGATCACCGAACCGATCAGCCGGCCGGCGGTCGTCACCGGGTAGGTGTCCCCGTAGCCGACGGTCGTCGTGGTCACGATCGCCCACCAGAGGGACAGACCGAGCGTGGTGATGTTCGCGCCGGGCGCGTCGTACTCGACCCGCCATTCCAGGAAGGCGCCGACGACCACGACGCCGACCACGATGCTGATCAAAGAGCCGGCGATCCGCTCGGTCGGGATGGAGCGAAACGACTTGCGCAGCAACAGCACCACCCGCAGCATGCGCAGCATCGGCAGCGCGACCATCAACAGGTCGAGCTTGTGCGTCCGGACGAACGGCCAGCGCTCCGGTGACAGGCTGAGCCGGACCACGTAGTCGACGGCGAACGCCAGCCAGATCAGGAACGAGATCGTGTTCAGTGTCGGCTGCCACCACGGTGGGCCGTTCGGTGCCACCCGGCTGAACAGAAAGTCGATCAGGAAGATCAGCGCGAGGACATCGAGCAGTCGCGTCGTCCGGGCGACCCAATGGTCGTAACGGACCGCTCGAGCCGCGGCCCGATCTTTTCGTGTACTGGCGTCAATCACGACATTCATGATCCGGTACGAGGCGCAGCGATCCGTCCATGGGCTGTCGTGGAGTTCTGCGGCCATGGACACGCACGGTAGAGTGCGGCTCGCGGTGCAGCTACATCCAGAGGAGGTGAGAGGCATGAACCGCGTTGTCAGTCGGGGTGCTCTCACCCAGCGGTCCCGCGGATGCTGACCGGAGAGCGCTCCTCGGTCTCCCGAAAGGCTCCTCAATGTCACGTCTCGCCAGTTCCGGCTCGCCTTCGAGACGTCGTCGCAGCTGCGCGCCGCCGGCTGCGTCTTCGCCGAGGACGAGGCGCGATTGCTGATCGCCGAGGCGCCGATCACCGGCCGACCTCGCGGCCATGATCGACCGGCGCGTCGCCGGCCTGCCGCTCGAGCACATCCTCGGCTGGGCAGAGTTCTGCGGCCTGCGGATCGCCGTCGACGACGGGGTCTTCGTGCCGCGCCAACGCACCGAATTCCTCGTTCAACAGGCCGCCGGGCTGGCCGGCCGGGTCGACGCCGCCGTGCTGGCCAGCCGGACGCTCCGACCCGGATCCCGGTCGTCGTTGACATGTGTTGCGGCTCAGGGGCAGTGGGTGTCGCATTGGCGCGCGGCCGTTGGGCCGGATCGAGCTGCACGCGGTGGACATCGATCCCAGCGGCCGTGCGCTGCGCCGCGCCGCAATGTCGACCCGGTGGGCGGTCGGGTGTACCAGGGCGATCTGTACGACGCGCTGCCCGGCGCGCTCCGCGGTCGGGTCGACATCCTGGTCGCCAACGCGCCCTACGTGCCGACCGAGGAGATCGACATGATGCCGCCCGAGGCCCGGCTGTTCGAGCCGCCGGTCGCGCTCGACGGCGGTCCGGACGGTCTCGACCTGCAGCGACGGGTGACCGCGGGCGCCGCCGCAGTGGCTGGCGCCGGGCGGCCACCTGCTGATCGAGACCAGCGAACGACAGGCGCCGACCACCCTCGACATCTTTGTGCGCGCGGGACTCGCCGCGCGCGTCGCGAGCTCTGACGAGCTGAGCGCGACGGTCGTCATCGGTAGCCGAATCTGACCCGCTGGCACAGGCAAATGCCGGAAGGTCGACCGCACCTGCCGGTTGCGCCCGAGACGCGAACGTCAGCAGAGGAACACCACGGGCTGCATCGCTACCGCGACTGACAGGTGCCTACCGTTGCCGAAGTCGTGGACGCGGATGCCGACTGGCGCTCATCTTGGACACCGGAGCACAAGCATCTCACTAGGTAGTATAAGACGATGTCGGGAACGCAGCCTCGGATGACGCAGACCACCCAGGCGGTGCTGCGGGTGCTGCTCGACGATCCCGCCAAGGACCTGTACGGGCTCGAGATCTGCGCCGCGACCGGCCTGCCCAGCGGGACGGTGCATCCGATCCTTGCCCGTTTCGAGTCCCTCGGCTGGCTGGACAGCTCGTGGGAGCAGGTCGATCCGCGCGAGCAGGGTCGTCCGCGGCGACGGTATTACCGGCTGAACGCCAACGGCACCAGCCTGGCCAGGGACGCGCTGGCCAGGGCCTACGAGACCAGAACCCGCATCATCACCCGGCTCCGGCCGGCCGGTGAGACCGGCTGAACTCAGCTTCGTCGCCGAATGTGGTGACCGAAGTGGCCAGTTGTGCCAGGCTGGAGGAGTAGCAGAGCGCCGATCGACGCCCGCGTCCAAGCATCCCTCGAGAGGACGGACGACCGTCATGAGAACCCTTGCCTACGACGGACCAGCCCTGGTTCATGTGCACGGCGCGGCCGGCGCCGCAGGCGCCGAACCGGTCGATGCCATCGCGCAGATCACGGCGACCCGGATCTGGGCCGCGGACCACCCCTGGCATGAGGGTCGCAGGGACTACGCGGAGGGGGCGCTGGTCCGTCATGAGAGCCTCGCCGACGTGCTCGAGGTCGGTGGTGGGCCGTCGGGTGCTCGGTGTCGGTGACGTGCTCTACCTCCGGCTGACCGTCGCCTGCGGGACCTGCGCGAACTGCGAAATGAGGCTGCCGGAGTACTGCCTGACGGCACAGCCGGGACCCAGCGGCACCGGCGCTCCGGACGTCACGGCGCAAGGATGGTCCGTCGGTGGTCCAGAACTGGACAACGCCTGGCAGCGGGTCACCAGGCTGCTGCACGATCATCCCGCCGGCTTGCATTCAGCGCCCCTGAGCCGGGCGGTGTTCTCCCAGATCGGGTCCGACGGATCGTGCCCCGAGGAAACGCCGACGGACTACCGGCATTTCAATCGGTGGGACGACGCCTGGGTTTCGGTGCTGCTGCCCCGCGGGCTCGGCTGACCGGCGCCACTGCGCGGGCGGCGGCCGCTCGGGATGGGCGATATCGGCCCGGGCCGGGCGATTAATGGAACTGCGGGATGATCAGATACAAGCCGTAAACGGCGACCAGGCCGGCCACCGTCAGGCAGGCGTAACCGGCAACGGTCGGCAGTGTGGCCGCGGGTCCGCCGCGGCTGCGCTGCTCGGAGGTCAGGGCCGCGACGCCGAGGGAGAAGAGCCCGACGATCGCGATGGCGGCGGTGACCGTCGCGACCGCAACCAGGAGAAGTGCCCCCCAATTGATGTTCATGGTTGCTGACCCAGCGATGTCGGGTCATTGGCGGGCGGTGGCGCCGGTGAGTGCCGGATGATGATCGGCGGGATCGGGGCGTCGGCCGGGCTGCCCGCGGGGCTGGTCGCGAGTTCGCGGGCGACTGGTCCGCGACCGAACTGGACGGTGACATCGCGGGATTCGTTGACGTTGTGCCTGGTCACCGCCGTGCGACGGGAGATCGCGACGATCGCGGCCGTGCCGGCCAGCAGTGCGAGGAGCACGATGACCACCCCGAACGGGCCGGTCAGCGCGATGGCCGCGGCGACCGCGCCGAACACCGCGGCCGCCGGCAGGGTGAGCAACCACCCGTAGACCATCCGGCGAGCCGTGCCCCACCGCACCATGGACAGCTTCCGTCCCGCGCCGCTGCCGATCACCGAGCCGGAACACACCTGGGTCGTCGACAACCCGAAACCCATGTGCGCCGACGCGAGAATGGCTGCCGCGGACGTTGTTTCCGCGGCGAAACCCTGCGGCGAGTGCAGGTCCACCAGGCCCTTGCCCATGGTCCGCATGATCCGCCAGCCACCGGAATAGGTGCCGAGCCCGATCGCCAGGCCGGCGGAGGCGATCACCCAGGTCTGCGGGCCGGTGCCGGATGCCTGGTACCCGGCGGTGATCAACACCAGGGTGATCACACCCATCGTCTTCTGCCCGTCGGAGGTGCCGTGGGCGAGCGCGATCATCGACCCGGAGACCGTTTGCGCCCGCCGGAACCAACCGGCCGCCGGTTCGCGGTCCGCGTGCCGGAACAACCGGTAGACGAAGAAGGTGGCCAGGCCGGCCGCGAGGCCGGCCACCAGCGGCGCCATGATCGCCGGCAGCAGGATCTTCGACACCACCACCGAGAAATTCACCCCGGACACCCCGGCCCCGACCAGCACCGCGCCGATCAGCCCACCGAACAACGCGTGCGACGAACTGGACGGCAGCCCGAACAGCCACGTCGTCAGGTTCCACAGGATCGCCGCGACCAACCCGGCGAAGATCATCGTCGGGGTGACGAAGGCGTCGTTGACGATCCCGCCGGAGATCGTCTTGGCCACCTCGGTGGACAGGAACGCCCCCGCCACGTTGAGGATCGCGGCGATCAACACCGCCGTCCGCGGCCGCAGCGCGCCGGTCGCGACGGACGTCGCCATCGCGTTCGCGCTGTCGTGAAAACCGTTGGTGAAATCGAAGAACAACGCGGTCACGATGACGACCGCCACCAGGAACAGCGTGGTCGTCATGCCGCCACCAACCGGTCGCAGTGCGTCATCGTCACTACTTCTTCCCGCCCGTCCTGCTTCGCCGTGCCCGGTTTGGGCCACTTCAGATCAGTCGCCTGCGACGAAGTCGTCAGGCGCATTTCAACGCCGGGGCGAGTCCGTCGCATTTTGCCAGACTCACCTGATCGCGGATGCGCTCGGTCCACCGGTGCCACGGACCTGGACCGACGAACGGCACGGGCCGCAGGTCCGGGTCGTCCATCAGCCGTGCCTCATCCTCGTTCGATGCTCGCCGTACGCTGCAAGCCTCCGAGTGTCCACGACCGCATCGCAAGGGACCTTTGTCCCGAATTGCGGTGGTCAGGTGACGGCGGGCCTGACCTGCCTGCACGATGTCTGCTGATCGCGGCGATGGCATCCTCCGATTCGAATGAACCGCGCGGCTGCCCCCTTCAGGACGACCTTATATAAGCCGTCACCGGTATTGTGAGAGCTGTGCATGCTTTCGACGTGCTGTCCGATCCGGTGCGCCGCCGGATCCTGGAACTGCTGGCCGACGGAGAGATGTCGGCCGGCGACGTCACCGACTTGGTCCGCAGGGAGTTCAACATCACCCAGCCGGCCGTCTCCCAACACCTGAAGGTGCTGCGGGAGAACGGGTTCGCGGTGGTCCGGCCGGAGGGTACCCGGCGGCTGTACTCCGTGGACGCCGGCCCGCTGCGGGAGACCGACGCCTGGCTGGACCGGTTCCGGCACTTCTGGACCCCGCACCTGGACGCGCTGGCCACCGAGCTGGCCCGCGGCAAGCGGGAACGCCGGCTGCGCGAGGAGTCCGACCGGCACGGAAACCGGGACTGTCGGACCCGCCACCTAGGCTGCGCACAGCGGTTACCTGCTCGTCTGCCAGATGCGGGCAGACAGCATGTCTGTAGTCGGATGGCGCCCGACTCGTACCTCGCGGGCGACTGACAGATCACGAACACGGGGGCAATAGACATGGCGGCGACCTTGACGACACCGGCGAACCTCAGCACGGACGCCCTGAAAGAGCGAGCCGAAGCATCACCTGCGGGCGCTGGTCGGCTCGGAGTCGGCGACCCTGCGAGACGACCAGTGGACCGCGATCCACGCGCTGGTCGCGGAGCGCCGGCGGGCCTGGTGGTGCAGCGGACCGGCTGGGGCAAGTCCGCCGTGTACTTCGTCGCCACCGCGCTGCTGCGCGAGCAGGGCGCCGGCCCGACGGTGATCATCTCGCCGCTGCTGGCGCTGATGCGCAACCAGATCGCGGCGGCGGGCCGCGCCGGCATCCGGGCCGTGACGATCAACTCGGCGAACGCCGAACAGTGGGGCCAGACCTACGCGCAGGTGCGGGCCGGCGAGGTCGACGTGTTGCTGGTGTCGCCGGAGCGGCTGAACAATCCGGGTTTCCGCGACGAGGTGTTGCCGCAGGTGGCGGCCACCGCCGGGCTGGTGGTGGTCGACGAGGCGCATTGCATCTCCGATTGGGGGCACGACTTCCGTCCGGACTACCGGCGCATCCGCACCCTGCTGGAGGACCTACCGGACGGCATCCCGGTGCTCGCCACCACCGCGACCGCGAACGAGCGGGTGGCCCTGGACGTCGCCGAGCAGCTGGCCGTCTGCGCCGCGCTGCACCAGAGCGCCGGTGCGGCGCCGGCGCTGGCTGCGTCCGGCACCCTGGTGCTGCGCGGCACCCTCGACCGGGAATCGCTGCACCTGGGCGTCGTCGTGCTGCCCAACCAGCCGAGCCGGCTGGGCTGGCTGGCCGACTACCTGAGCAGGACCGCGGGGTCCGGGATCGTCTACTGCCTGACGGTGGCCGCCACCGAGCAGGTCGCCGATCACCTGCGGTCCCGCGGCCTGACGGTGGCCGCCTACTCCGGACGCACGGACCCGACCGAGCGGGCGCAGGCGGAGGACGACCTGCTGGCCGGCCGGGTCAAGGCGCTGGTCGCGACGTCGGCGCTGGGCATGGGGTTCGACAAACCCGACCTGGCCTTCGTCGTCCATCTCGGCGCGCCGCCGTCACCGATCGCCTACTACCAGCAGGTCGGTCGCGCCGGCCGCGCCGTGGAGCGGGCCGAGGTGGTGCTGCTGCCCGGCACCGACGACGTGGACATCTGGAACTACTTCGGATCGCTCGGGTTTCCCGCGGAGTCCGACGTCCGGGCGACCCTGGAAGAGCTGGCCGAGGCCGGCCGCCCGCTGTCGCTGCCCGCCCTCGAGCCGCGGGTGTCGCTGCGCCGGTCGCGGCTGGAGATGATGCTCAAGGTGCTGGACGTGGACGGCGCCGTCCGCCGGGTGACCGGGGGATGGACCGTCACCGGAGAGCCCTGGGCGTACGACGCCGAGCGGTACGCCCGGGTCTCGGCCGCCCGGGAGGTCGAGCAGCGCGCCATGCTCGACTACATCTCCACCGACCGGTGCCGGATGAGCTTCCTGCGCGAGCAGCTGGACGACCCGGCGCCCGAACCCTGTGGGCGCTGCGACAACTGCGGCGGGCTGGTGCTGCCGACGTCCGCGGACGAGCAGTCGGTGCAGGCCGCGCGCGCCGAACTCGACATTCCCGGCGTCGCCGTCGAACCGAGAGGGCAATGGCCGTCGGCGATGTCCTCGCTCGGCGTGCAACTGTCCGGTCGCATCCCGGCCGGCGAGAAGCCGGAAACCGGTCGTGCGGTCGGCCGGCTGGACGGCATCGGCTGGGGTTCGGCGCTGCGTGAGCTGCTGGCAGCCGGCGCGCCGGACGGCGAGGTCCCGGTACCGCTGCGGCACGCGGTCGTCCAGGTGCTGGACGGCTGGCTGCCGGCGACCTCAGCGGCGTTCGACGGGGTGGTGTTCATCGAGTCCGATGAACGCGGCCAGTTGGTCCGGCACCTGGCGACCGGTTTGGCCAGATACCGCTCGCTGCCGGTGCTGACCACCTTCGAGGTCGTCGACCACCGGCCGCCGGTCAGCGGCACCAATTCCGCCCGACGGCTCGCCGCCGTACTGGGCAGGCACCGGCTCGCCGACCCTGCCGCGGTCGTCGGGCAGCGGATCCTGCTGGTCGACGACGCCACCGACACCGGCTGGACGCTGACGGTCGCCGCCCGCGAGCTGCGCCGGGCCGGGGCGAGCGCCGTCTACCCGTTGGTGCTGGCCGTTCGGTAAGGGCCGAGACTCCGCGGCGGGGCCCGTCGGCCCGGCCGGCCAGGCCGAGCCGGTTTGCCTTGGCAGACCGGTTTGCTCCGGCAGACCGGTTTGCTCCGGCGGTGCTCGCCGGTTTGCTCAGGCGGGCCGGTTTGCTCAGGCGAGCCGCGCCGGGAAGCCACCGGTGGCGATCGGTCCCCAGGTCACCGGTTCGAGCCGCAGCAGGCACTTGCCCTGGTCGACCATCGCCTGCCGGTATTCCGCCCAGTCGGGGTGCTCACCGGAGATGCACCGGTAGTACTCGACGAGCGCCTCCACCGCCTCGGGCTGATCGACGACCGTGCCGTGCGTCTCGACCTGCACCCACGGCCCGCCGAAGTCGTCGGAGAGCACCAGCACCGACACTCTGGGGTCGCGGCGAACATTCGTCACCTTGGCCCGCTCCGGGTAGCTCGACACGACGATCCGGCCGCCCTCGTCCACCCCGCCGGTGACCGGCGATGACTGCAACGATCCGTCTCGGCGGCGGGTGGTCACGATCAGATGGTGCCGGGGTCGGACGAAGTCCAGCAGGCCGGCCCGGTCGGTGTGGGTCACGGTGGCGATGGTTCTTGGCATGGCACCAGCATGGACGATCCGGCGGGTCGCGGCCCGCCGGGGCGGGTCGTAGGCTGGCCGCTCCTTATCGGTCAATGTGTCGGGCGAGGTGGGTCGTAGATGTCCATCGTGCTTTTACGCGAAATGTTTGACGCGATGGTGGTCGCGAAGAACGCCGCACTGGTGCAGAAGTACTACCACCCGGACTTCCGGTTGACCACCAATGGCCAGGTTCAGGATTATCCGGCCTTTGCCGCCGGTCACGACAGGGTGTACGCGACGCCGATCACCTATCAGGTTTCTTACGACGACGAGGCTTGGGTCGAATCACCCGGCCGGGTGGCCGGCCGGATGTGGATCACCACGGCGCGACCCGACGAGTCGCCGACCACGATGGAAATCGTTCTCATTGCAACATTTCTCGATGGTCGAATTCATCGGGTGTGGGAGTTGACCTGGCCGGACTGGTCGGCGCTGACGGCCTTCGAGAATTATGGGTGAGCTGCCCCGGGGCAATGACGTGCACGACCAGTGGGTCGGCCCGGCCTGACGACTTCGTTGCAGGCGACTAAGAGAACCTATGGACTGTTGTCGGCGTTTCATGACGGATAATGAGCATTCTTCGGTCCACGATGATGGGCGTGTTCCGGATATCGGATCGTCCTACTCCGAATCGGATGCCAGGAAGGCGCCGAGGGTGGCTGCCCGCTGCCCTCGCGACGCTGCTGTGGACCTGCGGTTGCGCGGCGCCCACTGACGTCGCCGCGTTCAAGGAGGCGGTCGCCAACCGAGCCGCGGCCGGCCAGGCGGCGGTCGGTCAGGCCGGGGAGGGTCAGGCAGCGCAGCAGATCCCGCCGCTCCCCGCTGGCTCGGCGCTCCCGTCGGACGCCCCGTCGCAGTCAGCCGGTGCCGCGCCGTGCCCGGGAATCCGGTGCGTGTCCATCGCCGTGACCGGTGACGTGCTGCTGCACCCGCCGCTCGTCGAGCAGGCCCGGGCGGCCGCGGCAGGCACGGGCCGGGGGCTCGACTTCGCACCCATGCTGCGGGGGCAACTGCCGTACCTCGCCACCGCCGACTTGGCCGTCTGTCATTTGGAGACACCGCTCGCACCGGTTGACGGACCGTTCGAGGGCTACCCCGAGTTCTCCGTTCCGCCGCAGATCCTCGATGCGCTGGTGACCACCGGATACGACGCGTGCACGACGGCCAGCAACCACACCATGGATCAGGGGTTCGCCGGGGTGGTTCGCACGCTCGACGACCTGGATGCGGCCGGTCTCGCCCATGACGGTTCCTACCGGAGCGCCGCCGACGCCGACGTCCCGACCGTCATCGCCACCGAGCACGCCCGGATCGGCCTGATCTCGGTGGCCTACGGACTGAACACGGGCCCCGCCGACGAACCCTGGATGGTGTCCCTGCTCGATCCGGCGGCGATCATCGCGGAGGCGCGCCGGGCACGGGCGGCCGGCGCGGACGTGGTCGTGGTGGCGATCCACGCCGGGACGGAATACGAGACCGAACCGAGCTCGGAGCAGGTCGCCGCGGCCGAAACACTGCTGGCCGACTCGTCCATCGACCTGGTCTATGGCCATCATGCTCACGTCGTGCAGCCGCTGAAGAAGGTTGGTGGCAAGTGGGTGATCTACGGCCTGGGCAACATGATCGCCTCGCACGAGACCCCGATCGACGCCACCCGGGAGGGCCTGCTGGTCCGGGTCACCTTCAGTCAGGACACTGCCGGAGCTTGGACGACCAGCGATGTTGCCTGGGTGCCGTCCCTGCAGAACGTGACCGGCGGCCGAGAGTGGTGCTCGCTGACCGCCGGCCCGATCTGCACGTCAGCCGAGGCGGACCAGATCGCGCTCGCCAGGACCACCGCGGCGGTCAACCTCTTCGGTGCCGACAGCCAAGGGGCGCACCTGCTCCGGCTCAACTGACGGTGTAGCTCGGCGGCCCGGCGCGCCGTTCCCCCGGCCGGATGCGGCCTGGTCGTAGGCGATGCCGGTCGTGTTCGATCGGCGCGGCGACCTGCCGGTGACTTGCAGTGCGGCACATGACTGATGAGGCGAGCGGCAGGTCGCAACACCACCAGGTGCGACATCACAACCTGCCCGCGGAAGTTGTCTGACCATCCTCCGGGTGCGGCGGCGATGGTTTGGTATCAGCGGGCCGATCCGCCACCTCTCAATGATCGGCTAGCCGGAGTGCGATCCCGGGGCCGGTGCTCCCACCGGGGGGGAGGGAGCACCGACCCCGGGTTTCGCGTATCCGGCCTGAATCGCGATCGACCGCCCGAGCGAATCGCCTCACCCAGCCGCCGCAGGTCGATCAAATGCCCGTGGTTCCCGCCGCGTCGCGGTACTGCGCGGTGAGATCCACATAGCCGGTTGCATTTTTCACGACGCCCTCGCGTTCGGCTGCGGTCAGCTCGCGGCGGACCTTGCCCGGCACCCCGGCGACGAGCGAACCGGGCGGGATCGTGGCGCCCTCCAGGACGACGGCGCCCGCCGCGATCATCGACCCGGTGCCGACGACAGCGCCGTTCAGCACGATCGCGCCCATCCCGATCAGGCAGTCGTCCTCGATGGTGCAGCCGTGCAGCACGGCCGCGTGCCCGACGCTGACCCCGGAGCCGATCGTCGCGGGGAAGCCGGGATCGGCATGCACGACGACCCCGTCCTGCAGATTGCTGCCGGCGCCGACCACGATCGGGCTCTTGTCCGCCCGCACCACCGCGCCGAAATACACGCCGGTCCGCGGGCCGATCGTGACCGACCCGATCACCGTCGCGCTCGGTGCCAACCACGCCGTCGGGTCAACCGACGGGCTGCTGCCATTGAATGGGATCTGTTGCGCTGCAACGCTCACTGCGTCTCCTTCCGTCAAGCTCTGGGCACCACGAAGTCAACCAGCCGTGCGGTGCCGTCGCCGACATCGGACCAGGCGCCATCCACCTCGAGCAGGGCGAGCGCGGAGGTGGGGAACTTGGCATCCATGTTCTGCAGTGCCTCGGTGTTCGATCCAGGTCCGGCCAGCGCCTCGGCGAGCCCGGGCACGCCGGGCGCGTGACCAACCAACAGCAGCGTGCGGTCCGCCGGCGGCGCCGCGGTGATCAGCTCCAGCAACTCCTCCGGGTAGGCCTCGTAGATCGAGCTGCTGACATCAACCAGCACCGTTGGCGTGACCAGTCCGGTGGCCTCCAGGGTCTGCCTGGTCCTGGCGGCGCTGGAGCACAGGATGTAGTCCAGCGGTGGCGCGTTGCGCAGGATCCACTGTCCGGCAAGCGCGGCCTCCCGTCGCCCGCGGGGAGCCAGCGGGCGATCGTGATCACTGACCCCGGGTGGGTACGCAGACTTCCCGTGCCGGAGCAGAACCAGCGTCCGGACGTCCCGCGACGGTGGTTGCGGTGCTCCTGTGGCGGGGGAGGACATGGGTCCATCCAACCTTGTCGGCGCCGACTCTGCCCGGGACGGGCGGCCCGGGAGTACGCCGAAGCCCGCGCGCTGGAACGGTTGCCGGACGCGATCATCGACCGGCGGGTGCGGGCCGGGGTGTCCAGGTCACTTGCCCAGGTGCTGGCCGCCCGGCGTCTGATTGCCGGCCCGTCGTCGTCACGGCCGAATCCTTACCCTGAGTAAACAAGCCACGCCGGGGACTGTCCGCCCGATGGAGGAATCATCACCCATCCGTGGCGGCTGTGACCCCGAACACTCCGTGAGCGGGCCGGGGCTGCCGGCCGCCACGGAGCGAGGAGACGCTCATGAAGGATTGGTCACGCAGACACGTCTTACGGGCCACGGCCGGTGCGGCGATCGCCGTACCGATGGCCGCGCTGGGCAGCGGACTGGCCGCCGCCGCGGAACCCGCAAGCGCCGCCGCCGGTCCCGGTTCGCAGCAGCCGGTCGGCGGGGCGACCGCGGACGTCGGGCCGGTGATGTTCTGCATCCACGACGCGCAGCGCGGCGAGGTGTCGATCTTGCACGGCACCGACGAGGTCATCGTGCACGATCGCCAGCTGGTCGAGCGGATCATCCAGGCCGCCGGCTCGTCATCCGCCACCGTCTCGCAGAAAGCCTGAGGGCCAACCCATGTCGTCGCATCGCGAGGCGCCGGAGATCTCCAAGGATCCGGTTGCCGACAACACCGACACCTACGCGTTCGTCAGCCCGGAAAACCCGGACACCGTCACGATCATCAGCAACTACATCCCACTGGAGGATCCGGCCGGCGGGCCGAACTTCTTCGAATTCGGCGATGACGTGCTGTACCGGATCAACATCGACAACAACGGGGACGGAAAGGCCGACGTCGCCTACGAATTCCGGTTCTCCACCAAGATCCGGAACCCGGAGACCTTCCTCTACAACACCGGGCCGATTGCCTCGCTGACCGACCCGAACTTCAACCGTCCGCAGACCTACACCGTGACCGAGGTGCGGGGAAACCGCCGGCGGCTGCTCAAGTCGAACATCCCGACCCCGCCGTGCAACATCGGGCCACGGTCGACGCCGAACTACGCTGCGCTGGCCACGCGGCGATCACCCCGCTCGGTGGTGGCATCACGGTCTTCGCCGGGCAGCGGCTGGACGGTTTCTACGTCGACCTCGGTAGCATTTTCGACCTCGGCATGCTGCGGCCGTTCCAGAAGCCTGCACCTGATCCCCTCGGCGGACGCGGTCGGCGTCAACGCGCTGCGGTCGTTCAACGTGCACACCATCGCGATCCAGGTGCCGATCACCGCGCTGACCCGGGACGGCAAGAAGCATCCCGACGTTTTCGACCCGAAGGCCGTGATCGGCGTCTGGGCGTCCGCGTACCGGCAGAAGGGCCGATTCCAGGACGAGAACCGCAGCTATTCGACGGGTGCGTTCACCCAGGTCTCCCGGCTGGGCAACCCGTTGTTCAACGAGGTCATCGTGCCGATGAGCAAGAAGGACCGGTGGAACCGGTTGGAGCCGAGCCAGGACTTCCAGTTCGCGAAGTACGTCGCCCACCCGGAACTGGCCGGGCTGCTGCCGGTGCTGTACCCGGGGGTGTTCCCGAATCTGGCCGCGCTGAAGGCGGACCGCGCGGATCTGCTGGCCATCCTGCTCACCGGCCTCCCGAAGGGGGTGATCGCCGGCTTCCAGAACTACACCGGCCCCAAGCAGGCGGACATGCTGCGGCTGAACACGGCGGTACCGCCGGCCGCGACCCCGAACATCAACGGGATCCTGGGCGGTGACCTCGCCGGGTTCCCCAACGGACGCCGGGTCTTCGACAACGTCGTCACCATCGAACTGCGGGCCATCGCCGGGAGTGACCTACCCGTTGGTCGACTCCGACCTTCACGCCGGACGGTGCCGCGGGTGCTGATCTTCGACTCTCGACGGGGGTGACACCCCGCCGCCGAACGTCAGCTACCTCGACACGTTCCCCTACCTGGACCATCCGAAGAGTGGGTACACCACGGTTCCGCTGGACCAGTCGGCATGACGACCGTCTCCGCCCCGGCGCCGGCCGTTGCGGCGCACCATCACCATCACCACCAGAACGACGCTGCCCACTCGCACGATGGCCCGGTCGAGTCCTACCCGCACGTCCAGGGCGGCCCCACGGTCCTGGACATCGGCGGCGATATCGGGGCGATGATCGTCACGATGAACGCCGAGAGCCGCAGGCACGGAGCTGCACCTGCGCTCGGAGCACGAGCCGCCGATCTCGATCCACACCGGCGTCTGGCGACGGGGGCTCGGTGAGCGGGTCAGCACGACCGCGGTGTTCGCCGAACTGGTCGAGGGTCGCTACTGGGTGCTGGACTCCAACGGCAATGACCTGCGCCAGGTGGAGATCCGCGGCGGTGCGCTGACCAGCATCGATTTGAGCGACTGAACGATCCGCTGCAGGGCGTGCCCCCGATCACGGTCGGGGGTGCGCCCGTCGGTGAACCACCAGCGCAGCGCGAAGAAGCGGAGCGCGCCGACCACGGCGTTCACGGCGATCAGCGCGATCGTCCCGGAGAGGCCGTCGGGCTGGGCCAGCAGGGCCAGCACCAACGAGCTGGCGCCCAGGCCGGCGAGGCTGGTGATCAGGCCGACCGCGCGATCGGAGTCGGCGCGTGCCCCGGGCACCTGGAAGGTGAATCGTTGTTGGGCGGCGTTCCCCACCATGGTCGACACGAGCCAGGCCGTGATGTTGGCGACCTGCGCTCCCACCAGACCGGACAGCAGCGCGTACAGCGCGAGCTGGGTGGCCGTGGCCAGTGAGCCGACGGCGGTGAACCGCAAACCCTGACGGGTCAGCCCACCGCCGCGTCCGAGCCCACTCAAGTCCATGCCATGATCATCGACTTTGCGCCAAGGATTATTCCTTGTCCTCGCTAAGTATTGGCTGTGTCACATTGTGGTTTGGCGATTCGTGCCGGTCTGTCGCATTTGCCTCCGAACTGTCCGGATCGGTGGCCAGCTGCTCCCGGACGTAGCGGCGATCACCTGGAACACGGCGACGGCGGGCACCGCCAGGAACGCGCCGACGATCCCGAACAGGGTGCCGCCGAGCGCGACGGAGGTCAGCACCACGGCGGCGTGGATCTTCAGCGTGCGGCCGACCAGGATCGGCTGCATCACGTTGCCCTCGAGTTGCTGGACGACCAGCACGATCGCCAGCACCGCCACCGCGGTCCAGACGCCGTTGGAGACCAGCGCCACCAGGGTGGCGATCGCGCCGGCCACGAAGGCGCCGACGATCGGCACGAAGCCGCCGAAGAACGTCAGCACCGCGATCGGCAACGCGAAGGGCACCCCCAGCAGCCAGACGCCAAGGCCGATGAACACCCCGTCCACCAGGGCGACCGCGGCCTGCGACCAGACGTACTGTCCGAGTGCGGTCCAGACCCGATCGGCCACCACCTCGATGTGCGCCCCCGTTCGCGAGCCGATCCAGGTGTGCAGCCACGGCAGGAATCGGGGACCGTCCTTGAGGAAGAAGAAGCAGAGCACCAGGGCCAGCACGAAGGTCACCACCGCGGACCCGATCGCGCCCAGACTGCCGATGACCACGCCGGCGACCTGCTGGCTGTTGTTCTGCAGTTCCTTGATCGCCCTTGTCCAGCAGCCCACCCAACGCGTCGGGGCCGAGGTTGAACGGCGGTCCGGCGACCCAGCTCTGCAGGGAGGACAACCCGGCCGATGCGCGGTCCACCAGACCTTGTGCCTGCGAGGTGACCTGCGGCGCGAGCACCGCAATCAACCCGCCGACCACGACAATCAGCGCCGAGGATGGCCAGCATCGCGGCCAGCGCGTTGGGGATCTTCTTGCGCATCAGCCGCACCGGCGGCCACAGGATCGTCGCCAGCAAGAGGCCGAACAGGATCGGCAGCAGGATGCTCCACAGCTGGCCCATCACCCAGAACAACGCGACCAGCCCGACGCCGATCACCAGCAATCGCACGGTCCATCTGGACAGCTCCACGATGCTGTGCTGCAGGCGGTGTCCCGCACTGGACGGTTCGGTCATGATCTCCCCATTCTCCCGGACGCGTGGTGGCCCGCAGCGAGGTCAACCATCCCCGGCGCCCGTGGAATGACGCCAAATTCCTCTGGTCAGAGCCTGATGCCGAGGATCTCCTCCAAGGCCAGGTGTCCGGCCGTGACGTCGTGCGCCATCGCCGCCGAGAGCAGCAGCTGATGGCCGGCCATCACCTCGGCCCGGCTCGGCCGCCGGGGCAGCGCCTGCCCGCCCAGCCGCGCGACGTTCACCGCGGTCTCGATGGCGTGTTTCAGCAGCGCGTTGGTCGACGCCGTCGACCGGTGCCCAGAAGAAGTCGGCATTGGCGATGACGGATTGCTCGGTCGGTACCGGCTCGTTCCCGCCGGGCTGGGCGGCCAGCTCGCGGTACCGGTCCGCCGCCGCGACCATTCGCTCGAGGAGCTCCGCGGATGCCGTGGGAAAGACCTCACTGACCACGAGCCGGTAGAGGGCAGCCCACACGCGCACCGCCTCGATGGTCTGTCTCCGGCTGACCACCGCCACCCTGGTGTAACGCGCGGCGGCGATCTCCACCACGCCCATCACCTGCAACCGGAGCAGGGTCTCGCGGACCGGCGTCCGGGATACCCCCAGCTGACGGGCGATCTCCTGGTCGTTGAGCAGTTCCCCCGGACGCAGCTCGCCGTAGTGGATCGCATCCAGGATGCGCTCGTAGATCACGTCGCCGACCCGGTTGCTGGGCAGCGGCCCGGTGATCGGGTCGAGTTGCAATACCATGACATGGGTATACCGGTATTTGCTCACGCAAATCTGGAGTGAAGACTATGCATTCGGTGGAGATCGTTCTCGACGAGGACGCGGATCGTCAGGTCCGCGCCCAGTGGCACGAGCTGTCGCTCGCCGGGTTGCCCAGCCAGGCCAGGCACACCGGCGAGTCCAATCGGCCGCACATCACGCTGGCGCTGGCCGCACACGATCACCGCGGAGGTCGAGCGCCGGCTGGTGGACGCCACGGTCGGGCCTGCCGATTCCGGTCACCCTCGGCGGGCTGCTGATCTTCGGCGCGCGTCGGTTCGTGCTGGCCCGGCTGGTGGTGCCGTCTGCCGGGCTGCTCGACCTGCAGGCCGCGGGTGGTCCGGGCCTTGGACGAGCCGCTCGATCCGCACCGCACCTTCGGTCCGGGCCGCTGGACGCCGCACGTGACCCTGGCCCGCCGACTGACGGCGGACCAGGTCGGCATCGCGCTGACCGTGCTCGGCGAGGTCGCCGCCGCTCGCCGGTCAGCTGGTCCGGGCGCGCCGGTGGGACATCACCGCCAAACAGGAAACCTGGCTCAGCTGAGCCCTGCCGACCGACCGCCGCCCGTGTTCGGCGGTCACGGCGCACACCTATCCTGGACCGCGAGATGACGCGAAACCCCAGCGCCGGCCGCGGCGGATCTGGCAGCGCGGCTGGCCGACGTCACCGCGGTGGACGAGCGGCGCCTCCGCGGACGGCTGCGCAGCGTCCGGCGCATCTCCGATGACGCCAAGCGGGATCGGGTGCTCGCCGATATCGACCGGCAGGTCCGGACGGCCGAGGCCAGGATGGCGCGTCGGCTGGCGGCCGTGCCGCACGCTGAGGTACCCGCCGGAACTGCCGGTGTCCGATCGGGTCGACGACCTCGCCGCGGCCATCGCGCGCGAACCAGGTGGTCATCGTGGCCGGCGAGACCGGCTCCGGGAAATCCACCCAGCTGCCGAAGATCTGCCTGCAGATCGGCCGCGGGGTGCGCGGCACGATCGGGCACACCCAACCACGGCGGATCGCGGCCAGGGCGCTGGCCGAGCGGATCGCCGAGGAGACCGGCACCGCGGTGGGCGGCGCCGTCGGCTACGCCATCCGGTTCGGCGATCACACCGGCCCGGACACGCTGGTCAAGCTGATGACCGACGGGATCCTGCTGAACGAGATCGTCCGGGACCGGATGCTCTGGGCCTACGACACGATCATCATCGACGAGGCCCACGAGCGGAGCCTGAACATCGACTTCCTGCTCGGCTATCTCAAGGAGCTGCTGCCCCGCCGGCCCGACCTGAAGTTGATCATCACGTCGGCCACCATCGACCCGCGGCGGTTCTCCCGGCATTTCGGTGACGCGCCCGTCGTCGAGGTGTCCGGCCGCACCTACCCGGTCGAGATCCGTTATCGGCCATACGGTCTGGACGATCAGTCCGATCCTGACGAGGCGCCGGAGCAGGCCGAGCCGAGCCGGGTGAACCGCGGCGCGGCGGCCGCGCGGGCCCGGGAGGAGGCCATCGACCAGGCGCAGGCGATCTGCGACGCGGCCGACGAGCTGATGGCGGCCGGGGATGGGGACATCCTGGTCTTCCTCTCCGGCGAACGTGAGATCACCGACACCGCAGAGGTTCTGCGCGGGCACCTGGCCTCTCGGCGGGGCGTCACCGAGGTGCTGCCGCTGTACGGCCGGCTCTCCGCCGCCGACCAGCACAAGGTCTTCTCGGCGCACGCCGGCCGGCGGATCGTGCTGGCCACCAACGTCGCCGAGACCTCCCTGACCGTGCCGGGTATCCGCTACGTCATCGATCCGGGAACGGCGCGGATCTCCCGGTACTCGCCGCGCAGCAAGGTGCAGCGGCTGCCGATCGAACCGATCTCGCAGGCCTCCGCCGGCCAGCGCGCCGGGCGCTGCGGGCGGGTCGCCGACGGGATCTGCATCCGGCTGTACTCGGAGGACGACTTCCTGTCCCGCCCGGAATTCACCGACCCGGAGATCGCCCGCACCTCGCTGGCCTCGGTGATCCTGCAGATGGCGTCGCTCGACCTGGGCGACATCGCGGTGTTCCCGTTCCTCGATCCGCCCGACCGCCGGCAGATCACCGACGGCGTCACCGTTCTCACCGAGCTGGGCGCGCTGGACACCGGCGACGGGCGACCGGCCGCGGCTGACCCCCACCGGTCGATCGATGGCAGCGCTGCCGCTCGATCCGCGGCTCGCCCGGATCCTGGTCGAGGGCAGCCGGCTCGGGTGCCTGCGGGAGATGCTGGTGATCGTGGCCGCGCTGGCCATCGTCGACGTCCGGGAGTACCCGCTGGAGGACCGGGAGAAGGCGACCGCGGCGCACTCCCGGTTCGTCGACCCGTCGTCGGATTTCTCCGCCCTGCTCGGCCTCTGGGTGTACCTGGAGGATCAGGCGAAGGCGTTGTCCGGCAATGCTTTCCGCAAGATGTGCCGGCGGGAGTACCTGAACTACCTGCGGATCAGGGAATGGCAGGATCTGCACGCGCAGCTCCGGCAGCTCTGTCGCGGGCTGGGCATGGAGAGCGAACCGGCCGGGGCGCCGGCCAAGCGGGCGCCCGACGCACCGCGCGTTCCCGATGGCCGCGCGGTCGGGCATCAAACCGGCCGGCAGCACGCCGGCGCAGGGCAGCCGCGGCTCGCTGGCCGTCGAGGTCGACAGCGAGAAGGTGCACACCGCACTGCTGGCCGGGCTGCTCTCGCACATCGGACTGCGCAGCGAGGCGAGCCGGGAGTACCAGGGCACCAGGGGTATCTCGTTCATGATCTGGCCCGGATCGGCGCTGGCGCGGTCCGGACCGCAGCTGGTGGTCGCCGCCGAACTGGTGGAGACCAGCCGGCTGTGGGGCCGGATCTGCGCCCGGATCGACCCGGCCTGGGTCGAGCGGGTCGGCGGAGACCTGCTGCGCCGCAGCTACTCCGAGCCGCGCTGGAATGCCAAGCGGGCCAGCGTCGAGGCCACCGAGAAGGTGATGCTGCTCGGCGTCACCCTGGTCGCCGCGCGCACCGTGCAGTTCGACCGGATCGACCCGGAGCACTCCCGCGAGTTGTTCATCCGGCACGCCCTGGTGGAGCGGGACTGGACCACCAGGCACAAGTTCTTCAGCCAGAACCAGCAGGCGCTGGACGACGTCGCGGCCTGGGAGGAACGAACCAGGCGCCGCGACATCGTCGTCGACGACGAGACCCTGTTCGCGCTGTACGACGCCCGCATTCCGGCCGAGGTGACGTCCGGTCGGCATTTCGATTCCTGGTGGAAGAAGGCATCCCGAGCCACGCCCGACCTGATGACGTTCACCACCGAGATGCTGATCGCCGCCGGATCGGAACGCTTCGACGCAGCGGCCTTCCCCGACCGGTTCACCTCCGGCGGCGTCGATCTCGAACTCGGCTACGTGTTCGATCCCGGCCGGCGGGACGACGGGGTCACCGTCACGATCCCGCTGGCCGTGCTGGCCAGGGTCGACCCGGCCGCCTTCGAGCGTCAGATCCCCGGCCTGCGCGCCGATCTCGCGGTCGCGCTGATCAGGTCGCTGCCGAAGACGTTGCGCCGCAACTTCGTTCCGG
Organism: uncultured Actinomycetota bacterium; assembly: GCA_963695045.1. GTDB lineage: Bacteria > Actinomycetota > Actinomycetes > Mycobacteriales > Nakamurellaceae > Nakamurella. Next base: position 79,978 of record CAVOFW010000001.1, on the reverse strand, counting down.
TGCCGGATTTCGCCAAGGCCGCGCTGGCCAGGATCGACCAGCTCGGGGACAGTGCCGCCGGCAGCGAGTCGCTGCCCGCCGCGCTCGCCGCTGCGCTCACCGCACTCACCGGAATCGTCATCAGGTCAACCGATTTCGATCTGCAGAAGGTGCCGGACCATCTGCGGATGAATTTCTCGGTGGTCGACGAGCAGGGCCGCGCGGTGGGCGCCGGCAAGGATCTGACCACCCTGCAGGCGAGCCTGCGCAGCGACACCCGGCAGGCGGTCGCCAAGGCCTCGGGCACCGTGGAGCGAACCGGGTTGACGGCGTTCCCGGCCGACGGCATCGCGCGCACCGTGACCAGCTCGGTCGGCGGTCATCAGGTGACCGGCTACCCCGCCCTGGTCGACGAGGGCGCGACGGTCGGCCTGCAGGTCTTCACGTCCGCGGTCGATCAACGGCGGGCGATGCGGGCCGGGACCAGGCGGCTGCTGATGCTCCGCACGCCGTCGCAGGTGGCGTCACCTGCGGCAGTCGCTGTCCCGGGAGCAGCTGTTGACGCTGGCCGTGACCCCGTACGGCACGGTCGGCTCGCTGGTCGCCGATGCCACCGAGGCCGCCATCGACGCCCTGCTGGACTGGGCCGGTGCGCCGGCCTGGACCGCCGGCGGCGTTCGAAGCGGTGGCCGCGAAGCTGCGGCCGCAGCTGAACAAGGCGGTGCGGGACGTCGTCGTCGCCGCCGAGCAGGCACTCCGTGCGGCGGACGGGGCCGCGCGCGCCGTCGAGCACGCCGCCTCCGGCGTTGCCGGGTCGGCGATCGCCGACCTGCTGGCCGACATGCGCGCCCAGCTCGGCGGATCGTTGGCGCCCGGGTTCATCACCCGCACCGGCGCGGCGGCGCTGCCCGACCTCACCCGTCAGCTGCAGGCCCTGCAGGTACGGGCGGAACGGGTGGTGGTCGCGCCGGCCAGGGACCGCGAGCGGCTCGCCGAGGTCACGGCGATCACCGCGGACGTCGAGCGTGCGATCGACTGCGCTGCCGGCCGAACGCTGGGAGGATCCCGACGTGACGGCCGTTCGCCGGCTGGTCGACGAGTTCCGGGTGGCGCTGTTCGCGCAGCCGATGCGGACGGCGGTGCCGGTGTCGGCCAAGCGGATACACGCGGCGATCGCCGCCCTGCGGCCCTGATCGCCGACCGCGGGTCGCCGGGTGATCGGTATCCGGCGCCGTCCTGGTGAGGGCGGCGAACGGCGGGCGGTGGACTATGGAGCGAATGAGGCAGGCGCGGCGGTGGATCCCGCTGCTGGTCGGTGCCGTCCTGCTGGCCGGCTGCACCAGCGCGGGCGGGTCGGTGTTGCCGCCCACCATCGGCGGGGCGGTGGCGTCATCGACGACGCCGTCACCGCTGGCGCCCGTGGTGCCGATCAATGGGACGGCTCCGTCAGCGCCCAGCGAAACGGATGTGTGGGTGCCGGCCGGAGATCACCGGGTTCCCGGCACCCTCGCGTTGCCGGCGCTGCTGCCGGGCGAGCGGGTGCCGGCCGTGCTGTTGCTGCACGGTGATCTGAGCAGTCGCGACGAGAACGCGGACATCTTCGGCCGGCTGGCGGCGGCGCTGTCGGCCCGCGGGATCGCGTCATTGCGGATCGATTTCGCCGGTTCGGGTGATTCGGAGGAGCCGGACCTGGCGTTGGACTACCCGTCGATGGTGACCGACGCGACGGCGTCGCTGAGCTACCTGGGAGCCGATGCCGTGCTCGACCCGAACCGGCTGGCGGTGCTCGGGCTGTCCCGCGGCGGCTTCGATCGCCGCCACCCTCGCGGGCACGGTTCCTGGGGTGGCCGCGATGGTGTCGTGGAGTGGGGCGGTCTACAACGGGTACGACGAGGACCCGGACGGGCATCAGGAGGCAGCGGAGAACGGCTACACGCCAGTCGATCTCGGCGACCGGGTGTTCAAGCTCTCGCTGGCCTGGTACGACAGCATCGAGGACTCACACCCGCTGGACGACGTCGCCGGTTATACCGGGCCGGTGCTGGCCGTGGTCGGATCCGACGACCAGGTGGTGCCGCCCGAGGTGTCCGATGACTTCCTGGCCACCGTCGCGAGCACCGACAAGACCCTGCACACCATCGATGGCGCCGACCACGGATTCAGCGCGGACCCGGCCTACGGAGATGAGGCGATCGACGTCACCACCGATTGGCTGGTCACCAGGCTGAGTGCTCGTTAGCTACCGCAGCCGGTACGACAGGTGCGGCAGATCGATGACGAACCCCTCGGCGTCGACGGTGATCTCGTGGTGCCCGGCGGGGCCGTCATGAGTGATCTTGGCCCCGTCGTCGGTGACCGCGGTCGTCCGGTACCGGTGCACGATCGGTCCGACCGCGAGGTCCGGAACACCCACTTCGGCCACCACGAATGATTCGTCGCCGTATCTGCGGTGCAATCCCAGGCGGCGAATCGCCAGAGAATTGGTGAACGCACTTGCGGTCAGGTCGATATCGAACGCGAGGTCGAGTTCGGGCAGCGGTGGTGATTTGCCGGCGCCGTCCAACCATGGGCCACCCGGTGTGCGGGTGAGGGACAGGCCACGCTCGGTGAACGATGAATCGCTGTGGATCGTCAATCTGCGGGTTCGTCCGGCGGCGTCGCACAACACCGAATAGGAGGCTCCGAAACTGTGCCGACCGACCACGACCAGGTACCCGCTGGCGCGCATGCCACGTTCGGTGACGACGATCCGGACCGTCTCCAGCCGTCGTCCATCATCTGACGACCAGGTCAGGAGCCTGGCCGGGCCGAAGGCGGCGCTCACGCTCCGTACCGTACTGGGCCGCGCGGGGATCTTGCGCGCCGGCAGTTCGTCCAGCGGAATCGCGCGGCTGAATTCCGGCCGGCGCTCGGTGACGACGCTGTTGAAATGTGGGTTGACGTGCGCCCTTGTCGCCCAGCACGCTGGCCGCCGTGGGACATCTGGAATTCAACGCCGTGAGCTACAGCCTGGCCGACGGCAGGCCGTTGCTCGCCGATGCCACCTTTCGGGTCGGCGCCTCGCAGGTCACCGCACTGATCGGGCCCAACGGCACCGGAAAGACCACGTTGCTCCGCATCGCGGGTGGCGAGATCGACCCCGACGAGGGCGCCATCGGCCGATCCGGGGCGCTGGCCGTGATGCCTCAATTCATCGGATCCGTGCGTGACGACTCGACGGTGCGGGATCTGCTGCTGGCGGTGTCGCCGGAGCCGGTGCGGTCGGCGGCGGCCGCGGTGGACGCGGCCGAACTCGAGATGATGACCGACGAGTCCGACGCCGCGGCCCTGCGCTATGCCCAGGCGCTCGCGGACTGGGCCGACGTGGATGGTTACAGCCACGAGACCGCGTTCGACTTCGCGACCGTCTCGGCGCTCGGGCTGCCCTACGACCGGGCGAAGTACCGATCCGTCACCAGCCTCTCCGGCGGCGAACAGAAGAGGCTGGTGCTCGAGCTGCTGCTGGCTGGTCCGGCCGAGGTCCTGCTGCTGGACGAGCCGGACAACTATCTCGACGTCCCGGCCAAGCAATGGCTGGAGGAGAAGCTGACCGCGACCAACAAGGCGGTCCTGCTCGTCTCGCACGATCGAGAGCTGTTGGCCAGGGCGGCAAGCCGCATCGTCACCCTGGAGCCGGGGGCGGCCGGTGCGGTGTCCTGGGTGCACGGCGGATCGTTTGCGACCTATCACGCCGCCCGGGATGACCGGAACTCCAGGCTCGAGGAACTCCGCCGTCGATGGGACGAGGAACGAGCCAAGCTCAAGGCCCTGGTGCTGATGTACAAGACCAAGGCCGCCTTCAACGACGGCCTGGCGTCCCGATATCAGGCTGCCCAGACGAGGCTCGCCAAGTTCGAGGCGGCCGGCCCGCCGCAGGCGGTGCCGCTGACGCAGAAGGTGACGATGCGGCTGGCCGGCGGGCGGACGGCGAAGCGCGCGGTGGTGTGCACGCAGCTGGAGCTGACGGGGCTGATGGCGCCGTTCGACCTCGAGGTGTTCTACGGCGATCGGGTCGCGGTGCTGGGCTCCAACGGGTCCGGGAAGTCGCACTTCCTGCGGCTGCTGGCGCGCGGCGGCTCCGATCCCGACATCGAGCATCAACCGGTGTCCGACGACGTCATCGATCCGGTGCCGCACACCGGCAAGGTGGTGTTGGGATCACGGGTGCGCCCTGGCTTCTTCCGGCAGACCCACGCCCATTCCGAACTGCTGGGCCGGACCCTGCTGGAGATCCTGCACCGGGGTGACGCGCACCGCAGTGGGATGGGTCGCGAGCAGGCAGCGCGGGCCCTTGATCGGTATGGGCTGGCCCGCGCGGGGGAGCAGACCTTCGAAACGCTCTCGGGCGGGCAGCAGGCGAGGATGCAGATCCTGCTGCTCGAACTGTCCGGGGCGACGCTGATGCTGCTGGACGAGCCGACCGACAACCTCGACCTGCACTCGGCCGAGGCGCTGGAGATCGCGTTGGACGCCTTCGCCGGCACCGTCATCGCGGTGACGCACGACCGCGCCTTCGCGCGGACCTTCGATTCGTTCCTGATCTTCGGGGACGACGGCGGGGTCCGGCAGTCCGACGAGCCGGACTGGGCTGTTGGGCGGGTGCGACGGGATCGGTAGGCGAGGTTTCGTGGGTTCCGGATTTTCGGTTTCGGCTGGGTCTGAAGCGGGGTGTGGCGCTGGTCGGCGGGTGACCGGGGTTGTCGGGGTTTTCGGGGTGGGTCTCTGATGTCGGGCGGTGGTGTTGTCGGAGTGGGTCGCCGCCGGCGGGCGGCGCCGTCGTCGTGTGTCACCCGAGAGTGTCGGGGGTAACTCCTATCCTCATCCCGGGTGAGGATGGGTCGCGCTGCGACGACGGATTTGGACTGATCGGTGCGTCTGCCCGACGGTCGCAAGGGCAGGGTTCGCAGGCCGATGTGCGAAGCATTGGATCCAAGATTCAACCGCGGCCCGTCGTTCCCGGGCGAAGAATCGTCGCCGTAAACTGTAGACGGACGTTCGATTTACTTGCTATGATGAGGCATGTTCACGTCGACGGTCACAGCGGGGGAGCGGGTCGCTCTGTGGTCCCCGGGTGGCGTCGAACCCGAACCGAGGCTGCGGGTGCTGCTCCCCGGTGAGGGCGAATCCGCGCGCACCCAGGCCACCACCGCGGTGTTCGTGCCGTCGGTGCAGCAGGCATCCCGGCCGCGGTCCGTCGGTGCTGGTTCCTCGCGGCGGTCGGCCGCTGGGGGACGGCCGGCGAAGGTGCCGGTGCCTCGACCCGTCGTCCCGGCAGGACCGCGCCGGGTCGCCGGTCGGTGGTGTTGCCCGGTGACCCGTCCCCGATGGACACGGCGCGGGCGGAGTTCCTCGGCCCCGGCTGCGGGGCGGCCACGGAAACCGACCGGGACACCGCGCACCGGCTCGGGGTCACCCCCGGGGTGAGCGAGGTCGGGCACGCGTTGATCGAACTCGGCTGCTGGCGCACCCACATCGCCGGTCTGCCACCCGGGCCGGAGTTGGTGGCCGCGTTGGCCCGCCGCCCCGACCGGTTGGCCCCGGCGCCGCTGACCGACCCGGAGCAGGCGCTCGCCACCGCGGTCGCCGCCCGCAGCGCCGAGCTGTCGCAGCGGGTGGTCACCGGGTGGGCGAACGCGGTGCTGGAATCGATCACCGCCCGCAACCGGGTGCTGTCCTGGTTGCAGGCCGAGCAGTACACCGACCTGGCGATGCTGTCCTGCCACTACCCCGGGCTGGCGGAGATGCTGCCCACCGAGATCGCGTTCGCGGTGCGGAGCAGCGAAGCCGCCGCCGGCAGCGCGATCTCCACCGCCCGCGCGTTCGCCACCCGGTTGCCCGGCACCCTGCACGCCCTGCAGCAGGGCCTGATCGACGTCGACCATGCCATCGCGGTGGCCAGGGCCACCGGCACCACCACCGCCGAGGTCGCCGCCCAGGTGGAGAACGACGTGCTGCCGGAGGTCACCAGCCCGGGCAGCAGCACCACCCCCGAGCAGCTGCGCCGCCGCGCCGCCCGCCGGGTCATCGCCCGGGACCCGGACGGCGCCGCCGACCGGCACGCCGCCGCGGCGAAGGACCGGTTGATGACCCGGTGGGGTGAGGACGACGGGATGGCCGGGCTCCGGGTGATCGCCCCCGCGGAGCAGATCGCCGCGATCTGGGAAGCCAGCACCGCGATGGCCGACGCCCGCAAAACCGCCGGCGACCCACGGCCCCTCGGTGCCCGCCGGGTCGACGCCCTCACCGACGTCTGCACCCACATCCTGGGCGGCACCATCGGCGTCATCCCCACCGACAAGCCCACCAAGCCAGCACCCGGCGACGGCGACACCACCGCCAGCGACACCACGCCGGACGACTCTGCCGTCAGCGACACCGACCGTGAACGACGATTGCGCGACACCGACCCAGCCGACACCGAGCCCAGCGAAAATGGCCCGACCTGCGAAAACAACCCGGCAAGCGCAGACACCGACGCCCAGACAGGCACCAGCACAGCGCCGGCCACCGACACAACGACCAGCAACAACGACAGCGCCGCCACCAGCCGAACAGCCCGGCCGACGACCAGCGACCGATCGCCCAGCACCACCAGCCGCGACCCAGCCCCAGCACCACCGCCGAGCCCACCACGACCACCACCCCGGCCCGCCCGAACCCGCTGCTGCCGATCCCACTCGGCTCCCGACACGGCCGCAAACCACACATCCAGGTCGTCGTCCCCTACACCGTCCTGCTCGGCTCCAACGACCCCTGCGAACTCATCGGCCACGGCACCATCACCGCCGACCAAGCCCGCCTCATCGCCGCCGACGGCACCCTGCAACGACTGCTCTGCGACCCCGTCTCCGGTCTCGTCCTGGACTACGGCCGCACCCGCTACCAACCACCCGACACCCTCAAACACTTCCTCATCGCCCGCGACGGCACCTGCCGCTCACCCGGCTGCCTGCAACCCGCCGACCGCTGCGAAACCGACCACGTCATCGCCTACCGACCCGGAAAACCCACCGGCGGCAACACCAACCACGACCTGCTCGACCAAAAATGCAAACACCACCACCGCGCGAAGGACGGCGGCGGTTTCAGCAACACCCGCGACCCCGACGGCACCAGCCACTGGACCACCCCACTCGGCCGCCACTACACCCGCCCACCCCACTCCGTCTGGCACCCCACCAACCCCGACCAACACCAAGACCAGGACGAACCCGACTGGGCCGACCAATACCCCACCCCACCCGCGGCCCCGGCCGAGCCGGAACCCGGCAGCACCTCACCGGGCGCGATTCCGGAGCAACCGGATGCCAGTGATGACCCGCCACCCTTCTGACGCCGGGCAACTCGTCGCTGACGAATGGCCGGTAGTCACGAAGCCGAGGCCCATCGATGTGGGCCTCGGCTTCGTGGACTGTTCTCCGTAGGCGGGCTGGAGCATCGATCGCGAGCGAGAACCATGCCACCATGACGGGGTGACCACAGCCCGCCCCCGGCCCCCTGCGGGAGCGACCTCGGAGCAGGCCAAGCGGTCCGGGCGCAAGGGTCCCGCGAGCCCCAACGGCACGACAACCAACGGCACGACAGGCAACGCCGCTGCCCCGAACAGCGACGGCGCGACAGCCATCAGCAGTACCACGAAGAACCCGAACCCCGGTCGCACAAGGCCGAGCCGCGCGAAGCCCGGTCGCGGGACCTCGACCCAACAGGCCAGCGGTGTCTGGTTCGCCGGACTGACCCGGTCGACGGCGGTTTTTGCGCTGATCCTCGCGGCCGCTGCGGTTGTCGCCGCGGTGATCGGTACCGGAGCCACCGACCTGCCTCCGGTAACGGGTCTGGACGATCCCGGTCCGATGGTGCAATTCGGCATTCCGGTGTGCCGGACGCTGCTGGATATCTGCGCGGTTGCGGCGGCCGGCGTGGCGATCCTCGCCCGCCTACTCGGGTTCGACCAACCGGAGAAAACGGAGCCGGTGATGCGCGGTGCACGCCGCGCCGGATTGTGGGCATCGGTCGGGTGGACCGTCGCCGCGTTGCTGTCCATCGTGTTGCTCACCGCCGAACTGCATCCCGGCTCGTTTCCGACGGCTGGAGATGTCTGGGCGTACGTCTCGAACATCGCCGCGGGTAAGGGCTTGCTGTTGTCGGCGGCCTGTGGCCTGGCCTCAGTGCTCCTTGCGCGGATGAGCATGCGGCATGGTGAAAACGTCCCGGCCGAGTTGCGGGCCGGTGTAGCACTGTTCGGGCTTTTACCGCTACCGCTGACCGGACATGCGTCCAACTGGGCATACCACGACCTGTCGATGGTCGTGATGGAGCTGCACGTGGTGACGGCGTCCGCCTGGGCCGGCGCGCTCGGCGCGGTCATCGTGTTCCTGGCTCGGCGGCCGGAACTCCTGGCGGTGGCGCTGCCTCGCTACTCCAAGCTGGCCACCTGGTGCGTGCTGATCGTCGGCGCGACAGGGGTCTTCACGGGACTGCTCGAACTCGCCCTCTCGCCCGTCACGAGTCTGCCGGAATCCTTGTGGAGCACCCGGTTTGGCGTCCTGGTGCTCGTCAAGGCCGGGCTTTTCGCGGTGATCGCGGCGATCGCCATGGTGGTCCGCAGTCGACTGCTCCCCATGATCGCGGCGGGGCGGCGGACAGCCGTCGCCCTCTGGTGCGGTTGGGAGCTGGTCGTGCTGGCGCTCGCATTCGGCGTCGCTGTGGTGCTGACCAGGGCGTCGGTCACGCCTTTCTGAGGCTGTCACCACCAGTGCCGGGCGTCCGATGAGGTGCTGGCAGGCGTGATCGACCAACCGCCGGCGTCCCACCAAGCACTCAATGCATCAAACGGCGTCGATCTGTGGCGTTCGACCGGCCAGGGCCAACAATCTTCCATTCGCTCCGCCATTTGGCTCACTCCTAGGATAGGCTAAAAGAGGGGGCTCCACTCGTACGGCGCATCAGTCGGGCGATGCCGCATGTCCAAAGCCTCGCTACGAAACTGGCCAACGGAGAGCAGGAGACCTGATGGATCTAGACGTCGCGCCAGAGCAGGAGACCCCGATTGACGCGGACGTCCCCGCCCGCGCGCCTCGCCGACAGTGGGGATCGGATACCCGGGTAGATCCGCTGCCTGCAGTCGCCCCGCCGGCGAGTGACGCGATGATGGCGCTCGGCCGCATTGCGATCGTCTTCACGATCCTTGCCTGGCTTTCCTATGTCATTGCATATTTCTTCACCGGGATCATCAACAGCTCGTACCAAAACAACTCCCGGTTCCTGTGGGAAACCATCGTGTACGTCACCATCACGTCATTCCTGGCGCTGTCCTCGCTGCTGTACCTGGTGGCGCGGCAGGGTGCGCTGTACCGCACCCGCGCCCACCGGCGGGTGCCCCGCGCGGTCATCGACGATTCCTTCGACACCACCCTGCCGACGATGACGGTGCTCGTGCCGTCCTACCGCGAGGAGGTGTCGACCGTCCGCAAGACGCTGCTCTCGGCCGCGTTGCAGGAGTACCCATTCCTGCGAGTCGTGCTCCTGCTCGACGACCCCCCCAACCCGACCTCGGAAGAGCACAAGGCCTCGCTCGAGGGCGCCCGGCAGTTGTCCGCCGAGCTCACCGCATGGCTGGAGGAGCCGCGCGAGCGCTTCGCGGCCACCCTGGAGGCGTTCGAGACATCCCAGCTCAACTCGTACGACGAAAACCCCGAACCCAGCAAGTCCGAGAAGGCCGCCGCCGCCGCCGAGGTCTCGGCACTGGCGGCCGAGTACGACTGGGCCGCCGCCTGGCTGAGGAAGCGGGCCGAAGAGGAGGTCATCGTGGACCACGTCGATCGCTTCTTCGCCGATCGGGTGCTCGGCGTGCTGGCGGTCGACTTCGCCGAGGTCAGCTCCGCGTTGACGAAGGCATTGGCGGAAGACGCGACCATTCCACGGCACCGGATGCTCCAGCTGCATCGGCGGCTGGCCTGGACGTTCCGCGGGGAGCTGACCTGGTTCGAGCGCAAGCTCTATACGTCGCTGTCGCAAGAGGTCAACAAGGCCATGAACCTGAACAGCTATATCGGGCTGATGGGCCACAGCTTCGAGACGCGGGAGACGCCGGAGGGACAGGTCCTGGTGCCGTCCGGAAACACCGGCTCGATCGTCATTCCGGACGCTGACTACCTGCTGACCTTGGACGCGGACAGCATCATCCTGCCGGAGTACTGCCTGCGCCTGGTGTACGTGATGACCCAGCCGGAGAACTCTCGGCTTGCCGTCGTGCAGACCCCCTACTCCGCGTTCCCGGGGGCGACCACGCGGATGGAGCGCCTATCCGGCGCGACGACCGACCTGCAGCACATCGTTCACCAGGGAATGAGCTACTACGGCTCCACCTTCTGGGTCGGTGCCAACGCCGTCATCCGCAAGCGGGCCCTGAACGACATCGTGGAGATCGAGCATCAGGGCGGTTTCGAGATTCGCCGGTACGTCATGGACCGGACCGTTATCGAGGACACCGAATCCAGCCTTGACCTGGCCATTCACGGCTGGCGATTGTTGAACTACCCGGAGCGATTGAGCTATTCGGCCACCCCGCCCGATTTCGGAGCGCTCTGCATCCAGCGTCGCCGGTGGGCCAACGGCGGCCTGATCATCCTGCCCAAGCTCTTCCAGCTGCGGCGGGCCCGGATCAAGCGCGCGGAGAACAACAGCACGATCGAGACACTGCTGCGGGTCAACTACCTGGCATCGACCTGCTGGAGCAGCATCGCATTGGTGTTCCTGCTGTTCTACCCCTTCGACAGCAGGCTGCTCAGCCCCTTGGTGCTGCTCGCCGCGATGCCCTACTTCATGGCCATGTCGTCGGATCTGAAGCGGTGCGGCTACAAGCGGATGGACATCTTCCGGGTCTACGGGTTCAACCTGATCCTGCTCCCGGTGAACCTGGCCGGCGTGGTCAAGTCGATCCAGCAGGCCATCACCGGCCGGCGGATCCCGTTCGCCCGGACGCCCAAGGTCGCCAACCGGACCGCGACGTCGTTCCTCTTCGCGATCTCACCATTCCTGATCATCGGCTATTCGGTGCTCACCACCTGGCGCGATGTGGCCAACGAGTTCTGGGGTAACGCGGCCTTCGCCGCCTTCAACGCCATCACGGCCACCTACGCACTGGTCGCGCTGATGGGCGTCAAGAACGCCCTCGTGGATGTCTGGCTCGGCTTCGTGGAACGGCTGTACGTCGATGACGGGCCGAAGGCGGCACCGATTCGAGTGCGCCGGCGGCGTGAGGAGCCGCAACCGGCGACTCCGTCCTGGCAGGACGTGCTGTATCGCGGCGCCGCAGCGACGGCCACCGGCGAACACGTGGCCGAAAGCACAGGCATGTTCCGCATTCTGGCCGAGGTGCCGGAGGCGCCGGTCAAGCACAACCGACGGGCGACCGACCGGCAGTCGGCTCCTGCCGTCGACACCGGCCAGTTCCGGACCCGGGCCAGCGATCGCGGGGCCGCCAGGGCGGGCACCGCGGCCGACCGGGCCGACGGCTCCGGCCAACGGGCCATCGAACTCGAACAAGCCCGCGCGGGCACCGTCAACGATCGGACCGACACCGGCCCCGGCCAGCGGGCCGGCGACCGGGTAGAGATCCCTGCAAAGAGTGCGAGCGAGAAATCATGAGCGAGCAAGACACCATCGACGGCCCCCCGGCCGACGTTGACTCGGGCGGTCCTGTCGACGCCGCCCCGCCCGGGCCCGCTAAGGGACGTCATCTTTCCTGGTTCCGGGTCGCCCTGGTCGTCGTCGTTGCTGCGGCCGCCATCACCGGGGGATGGTTCTTCGGATTTCGCGTGGACCCGGCGACGGCCGACGCCGCCGGCGCGCCGACCGCCTGGTTCGCGCCGTACGTCGACGTGACCGCCACTCCGCAGTACTCCTTCGAGGATGTCCCGGCGTCGGCTCCCACCGGGGCGGTCCTTGCCTTCGTGGTCAGCGCTGCCGGCGCGCCGTGCGACCCGAGTTGGGGTGCGGCCTACTCGATGTCGAGCGCGTCGGACAGCCTCGACCTCGATCGCCGGTTGGCCCGACTGCGGCAACTCGGTGGGGCGGTGACGGTGTCGTTCGGCGGCGCCGCGAACTCGGAGCTGAGCATCGGTTGCACCGATCCGGCCCAGCTGACCGCGGCCTACCAGTCAGTCGTCGACCGCTACTCGGTGTCGTCGATCGACCTGGACATCGAGGGGTCGGTGGCGTCCGCGCCGGCGGTCAATGAGCGTCGCGCGCTGGCCATCGCCGCCTTGACGACGCAGCAGGCGGTCGCCGGGCATCCGCTCGACGTCTGGCTCACCCTGCCGGTCGGTCCGTCGGGTCTGAGCGCCGAGGGCATGTCGGTGCTGACCTCCATGCTGTCGGCCAAGGTGCCGCTGGCCGGGGTGAACGGCATGACGATGGACTATGGGGTACCGATCGAAGGCAGCATGGCGACCGAAAGTGAAACGGCGTTGACTGCGTTGCAGCAGCAGATCCAGTCCGCCTATCACGCGGCCGGCACGGACCTGTCCGACGCGCAGAGCTGGCAGCTGGTCGGCGCCACCCCGATGATCGGGCAGAACGACATCGCGGGAGAGATCTTCGGTCTCGCCGACGCGCAGCAGCTGGTGGCCTTCGGCCAGCAGCACCGGATCGGCCGGCTGTCGATGTGGTCGGCGAACCGGGACAAATCCTGCGGGCCCAATTATCCGGACGTGCACGTGGTGTCCGATGCCTGCAGCGGCGTGGACCAGACCCCGGGTCAATTCGCCGGCATCTTCGCCACCTTCCAGTCCGGGCAGCCGGTCGCGGCGGTGCCGACGGTGAGCGCTGACGCCTCGACCGCGGCCCAGCCTTCGGCGTCCGCCGCCGCCGGCGTCCGCGCCACCGCCGAGCCCGACGACCCGGCCGCATCGCCGTACGCGATCTGGAACGTCAACCAGGCCTACCCGAAGGGCACGAAGACCGTCTGGCACCACAACGTGTACCAGGCCAAGTGGTACTCGATCGGCGACCAGCCGGATCTTCCGGTCTCGACCGCCGACCAAACGCCATGGACCCTGGTCGGTCCGGTGCTGCCGGGCGATCACCCTGCGCCATTGCAGACGCTGGCCCCGGGCACCTACCCGGACTGGAACGCCACCGACGTCTACGTCGCGGGTAGCCGGGTGCTGCAGGACGGAGTGGGGTACCAGGCCAAGTACTGGACGCAGGGCGACGTGCCCGGCGCGGTGCCGACGTCCCCGACCGAGACCTCTCCATGGGAGCTGATCACGTCCTGAGCGCCGCGATGATCGGCGCGAACCGCTCGATCTGGGCGGGCCCGGCGAGGTCGGGGTCAGCTGACGAAGACGGTGTGCACGCCGCGCTCCGCGAGTTGGCGGTATCGATCGATGTGCCGGTCGACCGTTCCAGCGTGGTGCGCGGCGGCATAGGCCTTCGCCGAGGTGCGACCACGGTGCGCCTCGACCAGCCGGGCCACCTCGTCCGGGGTGTCGCCGACGATCGGCAGGTCGAGCACGGTGACGCGCAGGTCGTCCAGGTTGCGCCCGGCCCGTGCCGCGTGACCCCGGAAAATCTCCAGCTTGCGGTCCAGCACCGGCAACGCCGAGCCGAGGTTGCACCCGTCGCCGAGCCGGGCTGCGATGTCCAGCGTGCGCCGCTCGCCGCCGCCGCCCACGATGATCGGGATCGCCCCCGGACGCGGGATAGCAGGTCGACTCCGGCAGTCCCGCAAACGGTTTCGTACCCGGTCCCCAGAAGGCCCGGAGCACCCCGATGGTGGCTTCCAGCGCATCGAGTCGCTGCTTGGCGGCCGGGAACGGCAGCCCGTAGGTCTGGTGCTCCCGCTCGAACCAGCCTGCCCCGAGACCGCAGAACACCCGGCCACCGGTCACCGCGTCCAGGCTGGCCAGGATCTTCGCCAGCAGCGGAGCGGACCGAAAGGTGACCGGGGTGACCAGCGCGCCGAGGTCGACGTGTTCGGTGACGCCGGCCAGATAGCCAAGGGTCACGTACGCCTCCGGGATCGGGTCCCAGGCGCGGCCCACCTGCGGGATCTGCAGCAGGTGATCCATCACGGCGATGGCCGTGAACCCGGTCCGCTCGGCAGACTGGGCCACCTCCCGCAACCAGCGGCGTGGGTCCTGACCCCAGGGGAATGACGAGATCTGCAAGGCGAAGCGCAGGCCGGGCGGCGCGGCTGTCGCCGGTTGATCTGCAGATCCTGTGGGGGACGTCGACGCGGATCCGGTGGCTGTCGCGAACCTTTCGTCGACCCCGCCATCCACGACGATCACCAGATCGAACCCGTCGGCGGCCAGGTCCACCGCCGCGGCCCGCTGGAACTGCGCCTTCAACGCCGGGCGCCGGCACCGGCCGGTCGCGCAGCCGGTTGCGGGTTCGGCACACGTCAAGGGCGGTGCTGAACCGCACCGCGACCACCGGCAGCCCGGCGCCGCGGCCGAGCGCCACCGCGGCCGACCGTCTGCCGGCGTCCAGGCCCAGCGTGTCGATGACGGTGTTCAGCCCTCTTCGCACCCGGGCGGCGACGACAGTGTCCAGCACCGCGAAGGCATCGGTCGATGCGTCGAGGTCGCCCTCGCCACTGCCCACCGCGGCCCGCAACGCGTCGGAGGAAACGATCTCGTTGGCCGCGAATCGCTCCTGTGCCCAGGTCGACTTGCCGGCGCCGGACGGCCCGACCAGCACGACGAGAGCGGGGCTGGGGATCGCGGTCACGTCGCTGAGGGTAGGTGAATCCGCCCCAGCCATGACGTGCCGACGGTCCGAGAAGTCAGCGGGAATTCGCCGCCGTGTCCGGCGCGGCCGACCAGCCGTTCAGCGCTCCCCGGGCGTCGCGGATCGGTTCCGGTCCGTACTGGATCGTCGGGGTGGGCGGCCGGGGTGTGTCGAGTCCGACGCTGCGCGCCGCCAACCACGTCACGGCCGACCAGGTGGCCAGCAGGCAGAGTGCGGCCACCCAGATCGAGGTCCAAGCCACCGGCACCATGTGCAGGGGAAGTCCCTGTTCGAACGCTGTGCGCATCTGCGTAATGCTCCATCGGCCAAGGTCGGTCGGCGTGCCGAAGGCGACGGTCTGCAGCCACAGGGCGCCGTATCCGACCGCCGTCACGGCGATCGCCCCGAGCAGCGCGCGCAGCGCGGGAGCCAGTCGGAGTGCGAACACGCCGTCGACGGCCAGACCGACCAGCAGCAGCCAGAACGGCACCACGCTCGGCGGGAAGATGGTGAACGTCAGCAGCGGCCAGATCAGGCAGCGGTACAGCACGTAGGCCGCGACCACCGCGGTCGCCGTCCACCGCCAGCCGACCATGATCCGGGCGAACACCAGCACGGCCGCGCAGACGCCGATCGTCCAGACCGGGTAGACCCACGACGGGATCGGCAGTGCGAACGACTGGATCGCGACGTCGTCAACCGGTCGGCCCAATTGGCCGGCGGCGAAGCTGATCAGCTCCGGCTCGGCGTAGGGCAGCCCGCGGAACCAGGACGCGATTTCCAGAATGCCGTATTCCTGCTGCCCGGTCGGAAAGAACATGTTCTCGAACATGAAGGCCCACAGGGCGAGCATGCCCAGCCGCCACTGCCGCGCCGAGCCGCCGTCGGTGGGATAGGAGTGATACCAGTTCCGGATCACGCCGGCGATCATGATCGCGGTGCCGCCGTACAGCAGCAGGTGCGACGGCGACCAGGCGGTCAGATCGAGGCCGTTGACCCGATGATTGATGACGTCGATCGGCCCGGCCAGGACGAAGATGCCGGTGCCGATCTGCATGATCCGCAGTGACCTGCGGTCGGTGCCGTACCCGGTGAACGTATGCGCCAGCACCAGTCCGATGGCGATCCCGGTCCCGACGGTGTTCAGGATGTGCGCGGCCGCCAGGTCGTCGCGGAGCCATTTGAAGTGCCACGAGACGTCCCACGAGGACCCCAGCAGCTTGAATGTCAGCGCCGCCAGCCACATCCGCTGCATGAAGACGGCCAGCGATCGCGGCGTGGCGCGGCCGGGTTCGCCGCGGGTCCAATAGGTACGCATGAAGCCCGAGAGGCGGTGCATATGGTTGTTCCGATCTGCCGGCTGCCCGGTGCTCGGCCGGGTTCGATCTGCACAAAGGGTACGGTGCGGGCCCGGGACCGGAGCTCAGGCGGCCTTGACGAGCTTGCGTCGCTTGACGGTGTAACCGTCCGGCAGGGTTCCCTCGGCGAGCATCCGCAACGGGCAGCGTCCGCACTTTGGCTTCGAGATGCAGCATTCCTTCTTGGGTTTGCCGGCTCGAGCGGTTTTCCGCTTCTTGGAACCCATGCGCAATTTCCTCCGACCAGAACCGACCACCGAGTCTGGTGAGGCTACCCTAGGCTAAGTCATGGTCCGGACCATCACGCCCGTCGGACTGCCGCCTGGATCAGCGGGCCGGTGCGCCGGGGGATCGGAGTGTCCAGGGCGATCGCCGTCGCGGTCCTGAGCACGACGGGATCGCGTACCACGCTGTCGATCACCCGTTGCAGGTCGGCATTGGACTGCGCCACCAGCCGAACCAGCAGATCCGCGGCGCCCGTGATGGTGTGCACCTCGATCACCTCGGGGATCGCGGCCAGGTGGCCGGTGACCTCCGCGCGGCCGCGACCCTGGGCGATCTCCAGCGACAGGAACGCCGTCACCGGGTAGCCGAGCCCGGCCGGTTCGATGGTGGGGGCGAGATCGGCGATCACCCCGATCCGTTGCAGCCGGTCCAGTCGGGCCTGCACGGTCCCGCGCGCGGCGCCGACCCGCCGGGCCGCCTCCAGCACGCCGATCCTGGGTTCGGCCTCGAAGAGCCGCAGGATGTCGGCGTCCAGTCGATCGATGCTCACCGGCAGGTCCTGGACACTCTGACTAGTCGGACTCCGCTTTGACTTCGCAGACTGCACATGCTGAACAGCATATGATCGCATGTGTTGCCCATCACCTCGACCGACGCGCACGCTGCGGCGAATCTGCCTCGTCCGCGCGTTCCCGGGAGGGCCTTGTGACCACCAGCCAGATCGCACCCGCCATCGATCACGCCCCTGCCGTCGACCGGCACCCTGACCGGGCAGGAACGCTCCGCCGACCTCGACGCCGAGGCGCTCCGCCGGCTGGTCGGGCTGGTCGACTACGACGCCAGCAGCGACCCGTTCCCGGTGGTCGCCATGGACGCCGTGGTGTTCGTCTGCGGAAACGCCACCCAAACCGCGCACTACTTCCAGTCGGCGTGGGGGATGGACCTGGTTGCCTACCGCGGCCCGGAGGTCGGCGATCGCGACCACACGTCGTTCGTGCTGACCTCCGGGTCCGCTCGGTTCGTCGTCCAGGGCGGGGTGTCGCCGACCAGCGCCCTGCTGGATGTGCACCGCGGGCACGGTGACGGCGTCGTCGATCTGGCCCTGGAGGTCGGTGACGTCGACGTCTGCATCGCGCACGCCCGCACTCAGGGCGCCCGGGTGCTGGTGGAGCCGCACGACGAGACCGACGAGTTCGGCACGGTCCGGATGGCCGCGATCGCCACCTACGGCCACACCCGGCACACCCTGGTGGACCGCAGCCGCTACCTCGGGCCGTACCTTCCCGGTTATGTGGCCACGGAGGTCGACCTACGTCCGGCGGCCGGGGGCGCCGCGGCGGCTGTTCCAGGCGCTCGACCATGCCGTCGGCAATGTCGAACTGGGCCGGATGAACCACTGGGTCGAGTTCTACAACAAGGTCATGGGCTTCGTGAACATGGCCGAGTTCGTCGGCGACGACATCGCCACCGAGTACTCGGCGCTGATGTCGAAGGTCGTCTCGAACGGCAATCACCGGGTCAAGTTCCCGCTCAACGAACCGGCGCCCGGGAAACGGCGCTCCCAGATCGACGAGTACCTGGACTTCTACACCGAGCCCGGCTGCCAGCATCTCGCGCTCGCGACCGGCGACATCCTGGGCACCGTCGACGCCCTGCGGGCCGAAGGCGTGCAGTTCCTGGACACCCCGGACGCCTACTACGACGATCCCGCGCTCCGCGAACGCATCGGGCACGTCCGGGTGCCGGTCGAGGAGCTCAAGAAACGGCGGATCCTGGTCGATCGGGACGAGGACGGCTACCTGCTGCAGATCTTCACCAAACCGCTGGGCGACCGCCCGACGATCTTCTTCGAGCTGATCGAGCGGCATGGCTCGCTCGGCTTCGGCAAGGGCAATTTCAAGGCGCTGTTCGAGTCGATCGAACGCGAGCAGGCAGCGCGCGGGAACCTCTGAGCGGGCCGGTCGTCGCGTCCGCCTACTCCTGGTCCGGGTACCACGCCGTGATCGCGAGCCCCGACGGCGTCCGCTCGAACCCGGAGACGTGACCGCCGGCCATGCCGACGGCCAGTAGCTGGTCCACCATCTCCGTCGCCTTCCAGGGTCACGGCCGTGAGCTCGTCGGCCCGGCCGTCGAATCTCGCCCGGGCCTGGTGTCCGGCCTGGGTGATCTTGGCCAGCGATCCGGTGGACGCCAGCGACCCGCGGGCGACCCCCATGATGCCCAGCGCGTCGTCCAGGGCGTCGACCAGGGCCTCCCGGTTGGCCTCGCACATCGCCCGGACCAGCGCCGGCCTGGTGCCGGCCACCCTGGTCGCGTCGGCGAACGACGAGGCGGCCAGTGACAGGGCCAGCGCCCCACCCTGCTCGCCGACCTGGGCCAACGCCAGCGCCATGATGTGCGGCAGATGCGAGATCCGGGCCACGGCCGCATCGTGCGCCTGCGGTTCGGCCGGGACGACCCGCGACCCGACGGCGAGCGCAACGCCGGCCACGCCCGCCCAGTCGTCGGCGTCGCTCTCCTCGGTCAGGCAGGTCACCCAGGCAGCACCGTCGAACAGCGTCGGCGAGCCGGCCCGCCAGCCGGATTGCGCGGTGCCGGCCATCGGGTGCGAACCCACGTACCTCGTCTGCGGCGCCAGGTCGCTGACCTGTTCCGCCACGACGGACTTCACGCTCGCCACGTCGGTGAGCCGCACGGTGGGCGCGAACTCGTCGATCTGCCGCAGCAGCGGGGCGAAGGTGGTCACCGGCGAGGCGAGCACGACCAGCGCGTCCCGCTCGGCCGGCACCGGCCAGCGCGGCGTCCAACGTGTCGACGACGTCGAATCCGTCGCCGGCGGCCGCGGCCCTGGTCTCCTCGCTCGGTGACCAGCCGGTGACCGGCAGCCGGCTCGTGCATGGCCCTGACCAGCGAGCCGCCGATCAGCCCCAGGCCGATGACGCACAGGGCCGGCGGCAGGTCGGTGGGGAGCGGACCGGGTGACGGCGCTGCGGCGTGTTGCATGGGGAACATCATGGCTGGGTTCCGATTGAGGGTAAATCGGGGGTTTCCGGGCGAGGCCGCGCCCGATCGACGGGATCCAGGTGGCCGAGAAACCTCGGTCGTGGCCCGCGCTGGGCGACTACTGCGTAGCCGCCGCCTCTGCGAGGCCGTAACGTTGCGACTCGTGAGCGCCGCCAGCACCACCGCGACCGAGGGATTCGGCGTCGCCGTGACCCGCGAAGACACCACCTGGCGTTGCTCGCTGCTCGCACCCGAGCTGCTGGACGACCTGGACGGCGTGATCACCGGCCTGCGGCGGGTCGCCACCACCGGGCCGGTGTTCGGCATGCTGGCGGTCGACGACGAGTTCTTCGTCATCGTCCGGCCCATTCCTGGTGGCGCCGCGTTGTTGCTGTCCGACGCGACCGCCGGCCTGGACTACGACATCGCAGCCGACGTGCTGGATCTGCTGCAGGTGTCGATTCCCGAGGACGACGAGGTCGACGACGACCCGTGGCCGGAGGGTGACCTGAGCCTGCTGGCCGATCTGGGCGTGCCGGAGCAGGAGATGCAGCTGATCGTGGATGACGTCGAGCTGTATCCCGATGAGCAATTGACCATGATCGCGCAGCGTTGCGGCTTCGGTGAGGCGTTCGCCGCCGTGCTCGAGAAGGTCTGAGCCTGGCGCGGATGTCTGCTGCCGCGGCTGGTGAGCGGGCCACCGACGCCGAGCTGATCCGGCTGGCACTGGCACTGGCCGGCCGGGCCGCCGAGACCGGTGACGTGCCGATCGGCGCCGTCGTCGTCTCGCCGGAAGGCGTGACGGTCGGCGAGGGCTGGAACGCTCGGGAGGCCACCAGCGACCCGACGGCGCACGCGGAGATCGTCGCGCTGCGGGCGGCGGCCAGATCGCTCGGGACCTGGAACCTCACCGGCTGCACCATGGCCGTCACGGTGGAGCCCTGCACGATGTGCGCCGGTGCGGTCGTGGCCGCGCGGCTGGCGACGCTCGTGTTCGGCTGCTGGGAACCGAAAACCGGTGCGGCCGGGTCGCTGTGGGATGTGCTGCGGGACCGCCGGCTGCCGCACCGGGTGCAGGTGCGGGGCGGGGTCGGTGAGGCGGAGTGTGCCGCGCTGGTCCGGCAGTTCTTTGTCGAGCGGAGGATTCCCGGCTGATCCTGGCCGGGCGCGTCTCATGGCAGTCGCCGATCGGATGTCGTCGATATCAGAGCGGGCAATGACGCATATCGGGATTCGTTTTGTTCTCCGGCATTTTCGCGATGCGCTTGTCGCCCAGGCGCCCGAGGTTGCCAATGTGCTGGCCGAACAACCGGTTTCGGTGCCCGGCGGGAGTCCTGCGGGAGAGATTCGGCCCTGCGATGATAGCTGCCATGACATCGGCAAGCGGCCCTTCCGCTCTCCCGCTGTGTTTCGTCCTCATGCCTTTTGGGGTCAAGGCCGACTCCAATGGGCAGACCGTCGACTTCGATGACGTTTATCAACGGGCGATCTCCATTGGCGTGCGCGGCGCCGGCATGGAACCGATCCGGGCGGACGAGGAGCTCGACGGCGGGATCATCCACAAGCCGATGTTCGAGCGGCTGGTGCTGTGCGACTACGCCGTCGCCGATCTGACTTTGGCCAATGCCAATGTGTTCTACGAATTAGGTGTGCGGCATGCCGTGCGGCCGCACACCACGGTGCTGCTGTTCCGCGAGGGTGGCCAACGACTGCCGTTTGATCTTGCCCCGATGCGGGCGATCCCCTACGAGGTTGATGCGGGGGAAAGATCCAGAATCCCGACAGACTCGTGTCGGCAATCGCGGCCCGCCTCGGGCAGGCGCGTGAACCAAGCCCGGACAGCCCGCTCTATCAACTCCTCGACGGATTCGGCCCCCCGGACATCTCCCGGCTCAAAACGGACGTCTTCCGGAAGCGCGTCCGCTACAACGAGGACGCCAAGGACCGGCTGCGAAGTGCTCGGGTGACCGGCAGCAAGGTCGCGGTCGCGGAAATTCATGAGAAGCTGCGCCCGATCGCCGATCAGGAGGCGGCGGTGACGATCGATCTGCTGCTCTCCTACCGGGCCGTCGGTGCGTCCGACGCGATGGTCGACCTGGTTCGGGAGATGCCGACCGCGGTCGCCAGCAGCGTGCTGGTGCGGGAGCAGTACGCATTCGCGCTCAACCGGGTGGGCCAGGACGTCGAGGCGACGTCGGTGCTGCTTGATGTGCTCAAGCGGCACGGCCCGAGCAGCGAGACCCTCGGTCTGCTCGGCAGGATCTACAAGGATCGCTGGACGCAAGCTGTGCAGTCCGGATCGGCGGCCGCGAGCGGCTACCTGCAGAAGGCGATCGATACCTATCGCAAGGGTTTCGAGGCCGATTGGCGTGACGCCTACCCAGGGGTCAACGCTGTCACCCTGCTCGAGCTGCAGGAACCCGGCCAGCAGGCCATCGGCGAACTGCTGCCGGTGGTCGAGTATTCCGCTCGCCGTCGCCTCGAGCAGGCGGGCGAGGACTACTGGGATCACGCGACGCTGCTCGAACTGGCCATCATCGCCCGCCGGACCGATGCCGATCGCCTGCTGGGCGCGACCCTCGCCCAGGGTCCGGAGCCGTGGATGCGCCGGTCGACCGCCGGAAACCTCCGGCTGATCGCGCAGGCACGTGAGCGTGCCGGTGAGGACGTCGTGGTGCTGCGGTCGATGATCGCGGAACTGGACAAGTGATGGCGCTGGCTGATCGGCAACCCGACGTTGATCGGCAACCTGTCGCTGATCGGCACCCCGACGCTGATCGGCAACCCGACGCGCCCGGGTTGCCATGAAACTCGGCGTCTACAGCTTCGGCGACATCCACCCGAACCCGGTGACGCACGAGAAGGTGTCACCCGGGCAGCGGATGCTCGACCTGCTGGAACGGATCCGGTTGGCCGAGCAGGTCGGGCTCGACTTCTTCGGCATCGGCGAGCACCACCGCCCGGATTACGCGGTGTCCGCGCCGGCCACCGTGCTGGCCGCGGCCGCCGGCCAGACGTCGACGATCGGCCTGTCCAGCGCGGTCACGGTGCTCAGCACCGAGGATCCGGTCCGGGTGTTCCAGCAGTTCGCGACCATCGATCTCATCTCGCAGGGGCGGGTGGAGTTGATCGCCGGCCGCGGGTCGTTCATCGAGTCCTACCCGCTGTTCGGCGCGGAACTGAACGACTACGACGCGCTCTTCGACGAGAAGATCGAACTGCTGCTGGCCATCGACGCCGGTAACCCCGTCACCTGGTCTGGGCAGTTCCGCCCGCCGCTGGACAAGGCGGTGATCCTGCCGCGCCCCTACGACAAGCCAGGTATCGGCGAGCACCTGCGGATCTCCATCGCGACCGGCGGAAACCCCGAGTCCTCCGTCCGGGCCGGCATTCTCGGGCTGCCGATCAACTACGCCATCATCGGCGGCGAGCCCGCGCGCTTCGCCCCGCTGGTTGACCTGTACCGGCGGGCGTTCGAGCAGACCGAACGGCCCGGCGCGGCCGCGGAGGTCGCGGTGTCGGGCATGGGATTCATCACCGATGACGGCAAGGCCCTCGACCGGTTCTTCCCCTACTGGATTGACTCCATGCGCCGGATCGCCCGGGAGCGCCGATTTCAGATGCCCGATCGCAAGTCCTATCTGGCGCAGGCGGCGCCGGGTGGGGCCTACTTCATCGGCGGCCCAGAGCAGGTCGCCGAGCGGATCGTCGACCTGCACCGGCAGCTGCGGCACGACCGGCAGGGCTTCCAGATGGACCTGTCCAGCGTGCCGCAGGCCGACTCGCTGCGGGCGATCGAGCTGCTCGGCACCAGGGTCGCGCCGCTGGTGCGTCAGGCGCTGGCCTGACCCCGGTCAGGCGCTCTGGTCGCGCAGCGTGACCCAGACCAGTACCGAGGCGGCGACCATCAACACGACGGCGATGACGGACGTCACGCCGACGCCGGCACCGAACGCGTGCTGGGCGGACTCCAGCAGCTGCGACGCCTGCGGCTGCGGCAACTGCTCGCGCGACTGCCGTTGCGCCGCCGAGGGTCTCGGTGGCGGTGACGGTGTCGGCCGAACTGACGCCGGCCGGGACGACCACCTTCGCGCTGTAGGCGGCGGTGAGAATGCCGCCCAGCACGGCGGTGCCGAGGACCGCGCCCAGCTCGTACGCGGTCTCCGAGATCGCCGACGCGGCGCCGGCCTTCTTCGCCGGCACGCTGGAGATGATCACGTCGTTGGAGATCGTCTCGGCCGCCCCGATGCCGAGCGAAAGCAGCACGAACGCCAGCGCGATGGCCGCCGCCGAGCCCTGGTGGGCGCCCAGCAACACGGCCCCGTAGCCGGCCGCACTGATCAGCAGACCGCCGGCAACGACGATCCGCGGGGTGACCCTGCGGACCAATGGCACCACCGCGAGCCCGGCCACGATGGTGACGACCAGGCCGGGCAGCAGGATCAGGCCGGCCTGCATCGGGCTCTCGCCCAGCACCAACTGCAGGTGCTGCGAGACGAAGAACAGGAACCCGACCAGCGAGAACACGCTGAGCAGGTTCGCCAGCACGGCGCCGCTGAACGAGCTGCGGGCAAACAGCCGGACGTCCAGCATCGGCTGCGGGCGACTCAGCTGGCGGCGGACGAACGCGGTGCCCGGCGGCGAACCCGACGATCAGCAGCAGCAGCGAGAGCGAGGTGAAGCCCTCGTGCGCGATGCTCTTGATCGCGTAGACGATCGGCGTCATGGCGACCAGCGACAGTCCGATGCTGACCACGTCCACCGGGCCCGGGGTCGGATCCTTGGATTCCGGCACGAAGATCGGCGCCAGGATGAGCAGCAGCACCAGCACCGGGACGGCCATCAGGAACGCCGAACCCCACCAGTAGTGCTCGAGCAGGAAGCCGCCGACGATCGGGCCGAGCGCCGCGCCGCCGGAGAAGCCCGCGGCCCAGATGGCGACGGCCAGCCGGCGCTGCTGACGATCGACAAAGATGTTGCGCAGCAACGACAGTGTGGACGGCATCAGCATCGCGCCGAAGAAGCCGAGCGCGGCCCTGGCCGCGATCAGCGCCGATGCGGTCGGTGCGTAGGCGGCGATGACGGACACCACCGCGAAGCCGACGGAGCCGATCAGCAGCAGCCGGCGACGACCGACGCGGTCGGCGAGGCTGCCCATCGAGACGAGCAGGCCGGCCAGCACCAGCGAATAGATGTCGATCATCCACAGCAGCTGGGTGCCGCTGGGCTGGAGCGCCTCGGAGATCGAGGGCAGCGCGAAGCTGAGGACGGTGGCGTCGACAGCGACCAGCAGCACGGGCAGCAGCAGGACGGCCAGAGCCGTCCATTCGCGCCCGCCGGCGCGCTGGGCGCGGCCGGCGTTCGCTGCGACTGCTCGCGGCTGGATGGTGGTGGACATGGTGGTGACTCCTGTTGGTTGGCTTGGTCAGTCTTACTGTACCGACCAGTTGGTATAGTAACAAGCCAGGCTCTGGTGGTATTCCCGACACCGTGGGGCCGAGCCCGGGTGCTGGGCCGTCCATGCCGGCACAGTCTTGGAGGGCCGGGGGCGAGGCGAGGAGCGGCGTCCGACGGGGCGCGGCGGCCGGCGGGGCCGAGCAGTCGGCGGGGGCGGCCGACGGCGCGCGGGCCGCTCAAGATCAACGTTTTTGTCCTCTCGCTGTCGCTCTACGACCTCAGGAGGACTGAAACGGTGATCATGAACGGTCTCGGGACCGGACTGAAGCTCCGCATCGGTCCGGATCGCTACGGTGGTGCGGTGCCACCGCCACCCGCCGCCCGCGACAAGGTGCTCGACGCGTTCGAACGGCTGCTCATCGAGCACGGCGAGCGGGAAACCACCCTGGACGCAGTCGCCCGGGCGGCCGGAGTCTCCAAGGGCGGGCTGATCTATCACTTCGGTTCGCGGGAGGCGCTGATCGACGGCCTGCTGGCCAGGCTCGAGGTGCTGGCCGACGAGGACGTCGCGCTGATGAACGCCGCGGCCGAAGGGCCGGTGGCGTACTACATCCGCACCTCCGCCTACGCCGATGCGCCGATCGACCGGACCCTGGTTGCTGCCACCAGGTTGCTGCAGCGATCGCACTCGCGGACCCGGGAGGTGCTGGCCGCGGTGCACGATCGTTGGTACCAGTCGCTACTGACCGCGGTCGGCGACCCGGCGACGGCGCGGCTGATCATGCTGGTCGGCTACGGGATGTACTACAACGCGACGATCGCGGGCGCGGATCCCGGCGCGCCCGAGCCCGCAGGACAGGACGACGATGTCCTCCGGCTGCTGCAGGAGCTCGTCCAGGCGCACGCGCCAGGCCAAGCCTGATCCGAAGATCTGGTGGGTGCAGATCCGGCGGCCCGGCTCGGTCGGTAAGGGCTCGGACTGGTCTGACGCATCCCGGCCCGCCGGTATAGTCGTCGCCGGTAGCGTGTCCGAGCGGCCTAAGGAGCACGCCTCGAAAGCGTGTGAGGGGGCAACTCCTCCGTGGGTTCAAATCCCACCGCTACCGCCATCACCCGCTCACCATCAGGCCGGTGGGTCGCGCCCGACGTTGAACCGACATCCCCCTCGGCGCGAGTATGTTCGTCGTCCGTGGGCACCCTCAAGCGCATCGCACCGATCTTCGCCGTCCGCGACGTGACCGCATCCCTCGCCTACTACCGGCGTCTCGGCTTCGTCACTCGGGAGTATGACGGCGGCGGGTATGGGTTCGTCACCCGGGACGGCGTCGAGTTCCATGTCGGTGAGCAGCCGGACTTTGAGGCCCGGTTCAGCCCCAACTCGGCCTACCTCTGGGTTGACGACGCTGATGACGTTGCGGCGGCTTGGCGGCTGGCCGGGGCGGATGTGCGAACGCCGGAAGACACCGAATGGGGGCAGCACGAGGGCGTGCTCGTCGATCCTGACGGCAATATGATCAGGTTCGGTTCGCCAATCGGGCGGTAGCGGTCGCGACGGGTGTCTGCCAAGGCATAAAGGTGCGCCTACCGGTGGGTCGGGGGTCCATCGCTAGGCGCGTAGCTGAGTCTTCGGTAATTCTCTGCTGTCGACAAGGCATCAACAGGGTGAAACAAATCGCCCGTTCGGACGCTGCGCGGGACGCGACGCCCCAAATAGCGAAGCCACCTCTGCATCCCTCTTGCGGAACTGCCCATCGACCCGATCTCCGTGAGGTACTCGACCCTGCGGCGACGCCGGCGACGATGACGCAGCATCCTGAAGGCATGCTCGGAACTCACGACGAACCACCGCTCACCGGCATCCGGATCGTGGAATTCGCCGCGCTCGGGCCGGTGCCGCTGGCCGGCATGCTGCTCGCCGACCTGGGCGCCGACGTGTTGCGCGTGCAGCGGGTCGGGCGCTGCCGAACTCGACGTCATCCCGCCGGAGCAGCGGGATGCGGTGCTCCGGGGCCGGCGGTTCATCAAGGCGGATCTCACCGACCCGAGAGCGCAGCATCAGGTCGGCGAGCTGATCAACAGGTCCGACGTGCTGATCGAGGGCTTCCGCCCGGGCGCCCTGGAGCGGCTCGGCCTCGGACCCGACGCGTGCTGCGCCGCCAACCCGGGCCTGATCTACGCCCGGATGACCGGTTGGGGGCAGGACGGTCCGGCATCGCACGTCGCCGGGCACGACATCAACTACCTGTCCGTGACCGGCGCGCTGCAACGCGATGGGTCGTTCCGAAGCGCCGCCCCCGGTGCCGCTGAACCTGATCGGCGACTACGGCGGCGGCTCGATGTTCCTGGTGACGGGAATCCTGGCCGCCCTGCTGGAGCGGGGCAGGTCCGGGCGCGGGCAGGTGATCGACACGGCGATGGTCGATGGGGTGTCGGCGCTGCTGCAGCCGGTGCTGTCCTGGCGGTCGGCGGGGGAGTGGACAGACGATCGCGAATCGAACCTGCTGGACGGCGCGGCGCCGTTCTATCAGACCTACGAGTGCGCAGACGGTCGCTTTGTAGCCGTCGGTGCCATCGAGAATCGTTTCTACGCGGAGCTTGTCGACGGCCTCGACCTTGACATCGAGGAACTGCCGGATCGTGGCGATCGGCGCAACTGGCCACGGCTGCGGGAGTTGTTCGCGGCCACCTTCGCGCAGCGCACCCGCGACGAATGGGCGGCCACGTTCCGCGGCACCGACGCTTGCGTGACGCCGGTGCTGGCCTTCGAGGAGGCCGACGGAGACCCGCAGCTGGCCGCCCGCGGCACCCTGAACCGCGATCACGGACATCTGGAGGCGGCCCCGGCGCCGAGGTTCTCCCGCTCGGGACACGCACCCGGCGCCACCGCGGTCGAGGTCGACCTCACCGCGGCTCTGGACGGCTGGCCCGCCCGCGAGTAGCGCGCAGAACCGGCGCTCTACAGTCCGAGCATGCGATCTCTGGTGCTCGACTACCTGGACGGCGTCTACCGGGAGCTGTCCGGCGATAAATCCGGGTCCGTCGCGGACTACATTCCCGAACTCGCGATCGTCGACCCGGACTCGTTCAGCATCTGCCTGGCCACCAGCGACGGCTATGTCTACGAGACCGGCGACAGCCGCAAACGCTTTGCCATCCAATCGGTCTCGAAGCCGTTCACCTACGCGCTGGCGCTCGCCGACCAGGGCCTGGCCGCGGTGGCCGCCAAGGTGGACGTCGAGCCGTCGGGTGAGCCGTTCAACGAGATCAGCCTCGACCCGATCACCGAGCGGCCGCGGAATCCGATGATCAATGCCGGTGCCATCACCTGCGCGTCGCTGATCGCCGGGGCTTCGCCGGAGGAGCGATTCGAACGGCTCCGGCAGTTCTATTCCCGGTTCGCCGGTCGCGAACTCGAACTCGACGAGGACATGTACGCCTCGGAGGACCGCACCGGCAACCGGAATCGCGCCATCGGCTACATGCTGCGCAGCTTCGGCATTCTCGACGAGGATCCGCAGACCACGCTGGCCGTGTACTTCCGGCAGTGTTCGATCGAGGTCGACTGCCGGGACCTGAGCCTGATGGCCGCGACGCTCGCGGACAGCGGCATCAACCCCGTGACGAACGAGCGGGTGCTGGACGCCGCGTTGACCGAACGGGTGCTGTCGGTGATGACCACCTGCGGGATGTACAACGCCGCCGGCGACTGGGTCACCGAGGTCGGCCTGCCCGCGAAAAGCGGTGTGGGCGGCGGGATTCTGGCGGTCCTGCCCGGGCAGATCGGGGTGGCGGTGTTCTCCCCGCGGCTCGACGAGCACGGCAACAGCGTGCGCGGGGTGCAGGCCTGCCGTCGGCTGTCCAAGGATCTCGAACTGCACTTCATGCACGTCAGCCGGGCCGCGAGGTCCGCGGTCCGGGCGTCCTACGACATCGTCGAGGCGCCGTCGCGGCGACGCCGCAGCCCGCAGGAGCAGTCGGTGCTGCTGCAGTACGGCCGGCGCGGCCGGGTCTACGAACTGCACGGTGACCTGCTGTTCGCCGGCGCGGAATCGGTGATCCGGGAAATCACCGAAAAGGCCGGCGATGTCGACTACCTGGTGCTGGACGTCCGGGGCGTCGACGACACCGCGGACGTCTCCAACCGGATGCTGCTGGGGCTGCGTGACGAGCTGCGGCACGTCGGGGTCGAGGCCGTGATGGTCGACCCCGCGCACTCGGTGCTACCGCTGGACTCGGACGCCAGCAAGCGGATCCGGCATTTCCCGGACGTCAACGCGGCCATCGAGTTCGCGGAGGACGCGCTGATCGCCAAGTACGGCGGCGCGGACGCGCGGTGGGCACGGATCGAACCCGAGGACCACCCGTTGATCGCCGGCCTGCCGGATGATCTGCTGACCCTGGTGCAATCCAGGCTGGTGCCGCGCGGCTATGCCGACGGTGAACCGCTGGTCCTCGCCGGTGAGCGGGTCAAGGGCCTGTTCCTGGTGCTGTCCGGCATGGTCAGCGTCAGCGTTCATGCCGGCGGCGTCCGGCACCACCTGTCGATGTTCACCGTCGGCACCACGTTCGGGGTGGTGTATGCCGTCACCGGCCGCGACTACGACATCGACGCGCACGCGGTCGGCGCCGTCGACGTCCTGCTGCTGCCGGCCGACGACCTGGCCGAGCTCGAGCAGAGCTCTCCGGATCTGATGTTGACCGTTCTTCGGCGGCTGGTCACCGGCGCGTTCGACAGCCTCGATTGGGTGACCAGGGCGCTGGTCACGCCGAACTGAGCGCCATCAACGGCGAACGCCGCGGCCGGCGAGCGAACCGAGCACGGTGAGCGCGCAGATCGCCGTGAGGACCGCCAGCAGGGACGCCGCCCAGCCGCCGGTGGCGTCATGCAGGCCGCCGACGATGACCGGCCCGAGGCACGCCACCGAGTAGCCGCCGGTCTGCACGATCGAGGAAAGCTGCCGGCTCTCCCGCTGCGTCCGGGCCCGCATCACGACCACGGTGAAGATCACCACGAACCCGCCGCCCTGGGCGATTCCGGCCAGCGCGCTCCACAGCGCCCACAGGTCCGGGGCGAACAGCAGCCCGAGCGGCATGGTGGCCCACAACGCGCCGTTCACCAGAAACGCCGGCAGCGGACCGCCGAACCGGTTGATGATGATCGGTGTGCCGAACGCCCCGATCAGGGCGGCCACCTGGAAGATCGACGACGCCGCGCCGGCCTCGCTGCGACTCATCCCCTGCTCGTCGGCCAGCAGGGTGGGCAACCAGGCGGTCAGCCCGTAGTACGCGAAGGCCTGCCCGGCGAAGGCGATGGTCAGCATCCAGGTGGTGGGCCGGCGGATCATCGGTACCGTCCGGGTCGGGGTGGCCGCGCCTGGCCCCTGGTCTGCCGGCTCGGCCGTTGTTCGCCCGCGAGCCGGTGCGCGCCTGGTCAGCGGCACCCACACGGCGGCGGCCAGCACCGGAAACACCGCGTTGAAGGCCAGCGCCAGCTGCCAGCCGAAGGCCTCGGCCAGCGGTCCGGTCAGCGTCAGGGCGATCATCGAACCGACGTTCATGGTCGCCGTGTAGGTGCCGGTGATGGCGGCCACGCGGCCGCGGAAGTCCCGCCCGATGATCACCGGGATCACCACGTTGCCGATGGTGATGGCCAGGCCCATGATCACCGTCCCGGCCAGCGCCGCCGGGATCCCGCCGAGCGACCGGACCAGCACGCCGACCAGCACCCCCAGCAGCGACAGCAGCACCGAGCGTTCGACGCCGGTGCGCGCGATCAGCGACGACGCGCCCGGCGCGGCGAGCCCGAAGCACAGCACCGGCAGGCTGGTCAGCAGGCCGATCGCGGTGCTGGACATCCCCAGATCGGTGTTGAGGTCGGTGGTGACGGTCGAGATCGCGACCAACGGGCCGCGCAGGTTGAGCGCGAACAGCACCACTCCGGCCAACATGAAGGTTGGAAATGCGGTGGTTCCGCGCTTGGTGGTCGCCACGATCAGGGGGTCTGCGGCACACCGAGGAAGGTGCGCAGGACCTCCACGACCAGGGCATGATCTTCCGCCTGCGGCAGTCCGGACACCGTGACGGTGCCGACGACGCCGACGTCGCGCACGATGATCGGGAAGCTGCCGCCGTGCGCCGCATACAGGATCGGTTCCACCCCGGACGCCTCGTCGAGGTCCCTCCCGGCGAGCGCCAGCTTGCGGCCGACGAGGTAGGACGAGGCGCCGAACCTGTTGACTACCCTGATCTTCCGCTCGATCCAGGTGTCGTTGTCCGGTGTGGTGCCGGGCAGGGCGGCGTGGAACAGCTGGTGCCCATGACGCCTGATGTCGACCGTCAGCACCAGCCCCCTGGCCTGAGCCACCCCGACCAGCAGCGACCCGAGATCCCAGGCGTCGTCGTTGGTGAAGCGGCTGAACTGCAGCTGCTCCTGCTGCTTCTCCAGGTGCGCGATCAGCGCCTCCAGGTCGGCGGGTTCGGTCACCGCGGGCTCCTTGATGTCCGGTGGGCGGGACGGGCTTTCACGGCTGTCGTGACGCCGCAGGTCGACCATGACCCTGCCGCACGGCCGGCGAGCGCGATACGCCGGTCCGCCGCGGCGCGGAATAACCCCAAGATCCTGGTGTTCATATGTCATAACATACTGCTTGGATCTGGAGAGGAATCAGCCGTGCCTTTGGTCCGCATCGATGTCCAAGAGGGGCGCTCGCCGGAGCAGCTGCGCCGGCTCGCCGACGTGGTGCAGGAGGTGATGCTCGAGGTCTTCGACGCACCCGACCGGGATCGGTACCAGATCATCACGGTGCATCCGGCGGGTCACATCATCGCCGAGGATACGAATCTCGGCTTCGAACGAACCAACGACCTGGTCATCCTGCAGATCTTCCAGCAGGGCCGGACCGATGAACACAAGAAGGCGGCATACGCCAAGCTCGCCGAGCGGCTGGAGGCCGAGGTTGGCCTGCGACCCACCGATCTGATTGTTTCGGTGGTGGCGAACGAGCGGGCGGACTGGTCGTTCGGGCTCGGTCGTGCGCAGTTCCTCGAGGGCGATCTCTGAGTCGCGCGCCCCGCCGGGTTCCGCGCGACTGCGATGCTAGCGGCGGTTGGAGGACCTGCTGGTGACAACGGCAACGCCCACCAGCACGGCGAAAACGCGAAGCCCCCTGGCCGTGCGGAAGCCCCTTCGGTAGCGGGGGGTGGCCGGTTCCCAGGACGCGGAATGCAGCGCGGTCGAATGGGCACCAGACATCATCGGGCGGTCCTCTCCTCGGGGTATCCGTAGGAGAGGGCTCGCCTGCAGTAAATACTCCGGCCGGGCCGCCGCGACCTGGATCCGGGCCGGCCGCGGGGCCGCCGGCCCGCGTCGGCCGTGCAGCCGGCGCCCCGCGTCAGCCGCGGGGCCGCCGGCAGCGCCGACGAGGCTAGGAGCCGGCGTCCCCCACCGTCCGCCGGATGATGTCCGGGATCAGCGCCGCGCGGATCGACGGCCCACTCTGCTCGGCCTGCAGGCCGCGTTGCGCAGCCAACGGCCCGAATGGCGTACCGACGGCCTCACACACCGTGCCGGCGGCCGGCGCCTGCCGGGTGACCAGGTAGTTCACCACGGTGCTGTCCACGCAGAAGTTGCCCGACCCGAATGCGGTGTGACCCCAGCCGGTGTAGGTCAGCAGCGACGAATCGGGCAGCAACTCGGCAACCTTCTGTGCTCCGGCGTAGGGCGTGGCGGGGTCGAACGAATTACCGACGACCAGCACGGGGTTGGCGGTCGCGGCCGTCCACGGGCCGGCGTAACGATCGGCGTCCTGTCCCGGCCATGGCTGACAGATGCTGGACGCCCAGGTCCACGGCCGGCCGAAGTAACCGGTCCGTTCGTCGGCTGCGGCGGCCGCCGTTGGCCAGGCGTCGTATCGCAGGGGGTTGTCGGTCTCGCCGCAGGCAACTCCCGCGAACGACTCGATGAAGTTGGGGTATTCCTCCTGCACGGCCGTCCGGGTGCCCAGCGCGGTGGACAACTCGTCGAGGCGCTGCCGGGCCCCACCGGCGGATGCTGGTTCCAGACTGGCCAAAGCCTGCGCAAAGTCCGGCCAGACGTCGGGCGCATAGAGCACGCTGAGCGTGGTCGCGATCAGGTCGGCATAGCTCAGCGTGAAGGTGCCCATCTCGTCCACCACCGGGATGCCACCGTCGAGGGTGTCCTTCGTCAACGCCGCATATCGCGCCGCCGCGTTCGGGGCCAATGCGCAGTCGGTTCCCGCAGCATCGCAGAGCCGGAAGAACTCGCCGAGGGTGCTGGAGGCTCCGGCATCGCTGCCCAATCGGCTGGTGAACGGCAGCGTCGCACTCTCGTCGTCGGAGCCGGTGGACCAGGCAATCGGATTCAGCACACCATCCACGACGAGGGCGCCGACCCTATCGGGGAACAGATTCGCGTAGGTCGTGCCGATGTAGGACCCGTAGGAGTAGCCCAGGAAGTTGAGCTGGTCGTCGCCGACGGCTTGCCGCAGTAGATCAAGATCGCGGGCGACATTCGCGGTGGACATGTGGTTCTGGATCGCACCGCCACGGTCGGCGCAGGCCGCGGAAAGCGCCTGGTCACCGGTTCGCCACTGGTCCTGTTCCTCATCGGTCACGGGGAACGCGAACGGCGGTAGGACGGCAACGGCCTCCTGGAAGGTGGCGAAACATCGCAACGGCGTGCTCATGCCGACCCCTGTGTCCCCCCATTTGGACATTGTGGTGTCCGCTCGGCCACCGCGATTGTAGAAAAATTACCGCCGGCTGGATCGAACCGCCAGTCGATTACTGAAATGGCACATCGAAGTCCGTACTCGAGTCGAAAAATTGCCTCTCCCGATGGTGAACATGGCGAAAACATGAATGCTCACCATGTCTGCTGTTGCTCCGATTCTGGGTGAACACGTTGCGCCATAGGCTATCTGCCTGCCGCCATTTGACGCTCAATCGAGAACGGAGGGTGATCGGGACAAATAGACGATCCGGCCCTTTCCCGGACATTGCTGATCCCGGATAAAGCTCGGGAAACACGCTATGGAATAGCCTTTCACCGATATGTCGGAGCGGACCGCCAATGTTGTCCTCGATGCCTGCGACGATCTGCGGGGGCGCAATGAAATAGCGTCTCCGGGTGAAGGTCACCCGGTCACCGCGGCCGAGCAATCACGATCGGTCATAAGGCGACCCGCGGTGGCGTTCAGACCGGCCCGCCGGCGCACCCTCGGTCAGCCCGTTCACGGGCGGCTCCGATCTGCCCGGACCGTCATCGGCGACCGGCACCGGGTCGCTGGATAGCCCCGGTGTGCCTGGTTGGATGGCGTAGGTGAATCCCAGCGCGTCCACCTCGCCGTCGCCCGGTGCCCCGACTGCCCCCGTGCTGACCACGTTGACACCTGCCGGCCTCGGATCCGTCGACGCGGCACCGGGGTTCGGGTTCCGGGTCGGCACCCGGCTACCCGGCCGGCTCGGCCGCACCGGCGTGATCAGCACCCCGCACGGTCGAGATCCACACCCCGGCGTTCATCGCGGTCGGCACCAAGGCGACCGTCAAGTCGGTGCTCCCGGAGTCGATGGCCGCGCTGCAGGCCCAGGCGGTGCTGGCCAACGCCTACCACCTCTACCTGCAGCCGGGACCGGACGTCGTCGAGCAGGGCGGCGGCCTTGGCCGCTTCATGAACTGGCCCGGCCCGACGTTCACCGACTCCGGCGGCTTTCAGGTGCTCTCGCTCGGCGCCGGATTCAAGAAGGTGCTCGCGATGAACGTCGAGGGGATGCAGTCCGATGACGTCATCGCGCCCGGAAAGAGCCGCCTGGCCAAGGTCGACGACGACGGAGTGACGTTCAAGTCGCACCTGGACGGCTCGATGCACCGGTTCTCCCCGGAGATCTCCATGCGTATCCAGCACCAGCTCGGTGCGGACATCATCTTCGCCTTCGACGAGTGCACCACACTGATGAACACCCGGGTCTATCAGGAGCGGTCGGTGGACCGCACCCACGCCTGGGCGCAGCGGTGCATCGACGAGCACCGCAGGCTCACGGCGGAGCGGGTCGGCCGGCCCTATCAGGCGTTGTTCGCCGTGGTGCAGGGCGCGCAGTACGAGGACCTGCGGCGGCAGGCCACCCGGGACCTGCTGGCGCTGGACTCTTCGACCGGCGGCGGGTTCGACGGGTTCGGCATCGGCGGGGCGCTGGAGAAGGAGAATCTCGGCACCATCGTGCGGTGGGTCTGCGAGGAGTTGCCGCAGGACCGGCCCCGGCATCTGCTGGGCATCAGCGAACCCGACGACATGTTCACCGCCATCGAGAACGGCGCCGACACCTTCGACTGCGTCTCGCCGTCCCGGGTCGCCAGGAACGGCTCGATCTACTCCGTGCGTGGCCGGTACAACATCACCAACGCCCGGTTCCGTACCGACTTCGGCCCGCTGGACGACGCCTGCGACTGCTACACCTGCGCGCACTACACCCGGGCGTACGTGCACCACCTGTTTCGCGCCAAGGAAATGCTGTCCGCGACGCTGTCCACCATCCACAACGAGCGTTTCGTGGTCCGGTTGGTCGACCTGATCAGGGCCAGCATCGACGACGGTACGTTCGCCGACTTCCGGGCCGATTTCCTGGGGGATTACTACGCCGGGCGCGTCGTTCCGGCCGTCATCACAGCCGCGCCGGGCACGTAGTCAGGCTCGTGCCGCTTGATCAATCGGATCACCGGGTAGGTGATGGGCAGGAACACGACCTCGATCAGCACCTTGTAGACGTAACCGGTGATCACGTAATTGAGGAATTCGCCGCCGGTGATGATGCCGTAGAACGCGATCGTGCAGAACACCGCGGTATCGGCGAGCTCGCCGACCAGGGTGGAGCCGATCAACCGCACCCAGAGCGCCTTCTCCTTCGTGCGCTGCTTGATCTTGATCAGCACCCAGGCATTCAGCAATTGCCCGGCCAGGAATCCGCACAGGCTGGCGAACACGATCCGCGGCACGAATCCCAGCACCGCCTCGAACGCGGCCTGGTTCTCGTAACCCTCGGCGGCCGGGGCGATCTGCACGAAGTAGAACGTCAACGAAGCCAGGATCGACAGGCCGAAACCCATGAAGATCGCCCGCCGCGCCTTGGCGAACCCGTAGACCTCGCTGAGCACGTCACCGAAGATGTAGGTCAGCGGGAACAGGTACACGCCGCCGTCGGTGATCAGCGGACCGAACTGGATCAGCTTGGTCGCCGCGATATTGGAGATCAGCAGCAGCCCGCAGAACAGCACGACGATGAGGTCGTAGTTCCCCGAACGGGGTTTGGCGGTTGCGGGATCTGGCTCGAGCTCGGTCACCAGGACATCCAACCAGCGATCCAGGTGCGCTCCGACCGAGCCCCGGCCCTGTTCAGCCGGCGTTCACAAGTCGCGGCGCCGGTCCTTACTGTCGGGCCGGTTGGACGATCCACGGTTCGCGGGGGAGCGACAGCGGGTCGAACCGATCCAGCAAATGTGCGGTCGACACGAGTTCGGCCGGCCCGGCCAGCCGCAGCGACACCGCGATCGTCGACAGCACGTCGGCCGGACCGCTGCCCGAGGGCGGTGAGATCGGACATCGTGACCGCTCCGTCCCGCTTGGCCAACCGTTGCCCGCTGGCATTCAGCGCGAGCGGCACGTGCGCGTACCGGGGCGCGGGGATCCCCAGCAGCGACCCGAGGTACGCCTGCCGCGGCGCGGAGGACAGCAGGTCGTCGCCGCGGACGATCTGGTCGACGCCCTGCGCGGCGTCGTCGACCACCACCGCGAGGTTGTAGGCGGCGACCCCGTCATTGCGGCGCAGGACGACGTCGTCCACGACCGCAGTGAACGGGCCGGACAGGTCGTCCTGCACCGTCCAGTGGTCGACGCCGGCGCGGAGCCGGAGCGCGCTGGGCCGGCCGATCGACCGACGCTTCGCTATTTCGGCCTCGCTCAGGTCCCGGCAGGTTCCCGGGTACGAGCCGTCCGCGGTCGGCGCCGAGCCCTGCACCGGATGCGGCGCCGACGCGGCCTCACGGATCTCCCGGCGGGTACAGAAGCACTCGTACGTCAGGCCGCGCGCGGTCAGGCGGGTGATCGCGGCGTCGTACCGATCCGCGCGGGTCGACTGGTAGACGACCGGTCCGTCCCAGTCCAGGCCGAGCGCACGCAGGTCCGCCAACTGCCGGACGTCCGAGCCCGGCTGCACCCGGTCCAGGTCCTCCATCCGCAGGATGAACGACCGGCCCGTCGACCTGGCGAACAGCCAGGCCAGCAGCGCGGTCCGCAGGTTGCCCAGGTGCAGGTCACCGGACGGGCTGGGGGCGAACCGTCCGGTACCGGTCGTCACGGCCGGTCGGTGATGCCCGTGCGGGGTGGCGGCAAGGTCAGTGATTCCCGTGCGGCGGTAGCCGCCTTGGCGGCCAGGATGTCCGGCGGATCCGGCTGTGACGGCGCGCCGGCGATCAGGTCACTGAGCCAGCGCGCCTTGGGATCCCACCGCCGGTCGAACTTCTCGCCCCGCCTGATGGCCTTTGCCTTGCGCTTCTCCCCGTAGAGATGACGAAACCACCAGGAGCCCGGCCGGGCCAGCCGGGACGCGCAGAACCAGGACACGAACGGCACGAAGCAGCTGATCAGCGCGGCCCGGTACTTGGCCTTGAGCACGCAGATCAACACCAGGATCCCCTGGATGACGATGCCGGTGATCAGCGTGATCCGGACGGTCAGGTCGCCCGCCGTGAGGTCATCGACACCGAGTGGGCTGAACCCGAGCATCACGAAACCGATGCAGGCCGCGGTCAGCCCGATCAGTTCGACCGAGATGCGGCCCTCGTCCGTCCAGTACACGTCCTCCAGGTGCAGGATCAGCGCGAACTCGTCCAGGATCAGCGAGGTCCCGACGCCGATCAGTATCCCGGCGATCTCGATCCATGGTGACTCGGGCCCGCGGATCGCCATCAGCGCGCCGATGATCAGCAGGATGATTCCCGGCACGGCGTGATGGATGTGCAGGCCGCTTTCCGAGACGTTGTTCTTGAACGGCCCGATGCCGGCCCGGATCATCCGGGTGATGACCCGGGTGAGAATGAAGGTCACCACGAACGCGCCAAGGCACAGCAACATCGGGAGCTTCCCGGGCTCGACGATGTTCTCGTACCACCAGTCGGCTTGCATGGGTCGATGGTATGCAGTCGCCCGGCAAATCCCCGGCTCAGTGGGTCGGGCCGGACCAACACCCCCGCGGGCACAATCGAGAAATGACGATCAGACTGCCGCGTTCCGTCCGCCCGGTCGCGCCCGGACCGGGCCAGGAGTCGGTGTGGGACTACCCGAGGCCGCCGGCCCTGGAGCCGTCGACGCGGCGGGTGGTGGTCCGGGTCGGGCCGATCGTCGTCGCGGACAGCACGTCGGCCTGGCGGGTGATGGAGACCTCGCACCCGCCGACCTGGTACCTGCCGCGGGCCGACGTGAACGAGCGGTATCTGCGCCGGTCACCGGCCCGCAGCTCGGTATGCGAGTGGAAGGGCGCCGCGACCTACTGGGATGTCCTGACGGACGCGGGCGTCATCGAAGCGGTCGGCTGGAGTTACGAATCGCCGACGCCGAGATTCGTGCCGATCACCGGCCACCTCTCGTTCATGCCCGGGCAGATCGAGTGCTCGATCGACGGTGAGCGGGTGCTGCCGCAGGCCGGCGGCTTCTACGGCGGGTGGATCACCGCCGGATGTGGTCGGGCCGTTCAAGGGTGAGCCGGGATCCTGGGGCTGGTAACCGGGAGCAGTCGCCTGCGACGAAGGAGTCACGCGCCAATGAGCACGCTTTATATGCCCGGCGCCGTTACTGGTTTCAGGCCGAACAGTGGCGGAGCCTTCACCGGCAGCAGCGCCAGCAGCCCGGCGCCGAGCACCAGCAGGATGCCGACGATGCCGGCTCGGTCGGTCCCGAACAGGTAGGTGAACAGCCCGAACAGGGCCGGCGCCAGGAACGAGACCGCGCGACCCGTGGTCGCGTAGAGGCCGAACAGCTGCCCCTCGCGGCCCACCGGAGCGAGCCGGGCGAG
Organism: uncultured Actinomycetota bacterium; assembly: GCA_963695045.1. Lineage (GTDB taxonomy): Bacteria > Actinomycetota > Actinomycetes > Mycobacteriales > Nakamurellaceae > Nakamurella. The sequence continues at coordinate 41,162 of CAVOFW010000001.1, read as the reverse complement.
GAACGTCCTGGACGAGGACTGCGCCGGACCGACGAACAAACACAGGATCAGGCCGAAGATCCAGAACGCCATCGGCCCGGACAGGAACAGCAGGATGACGCCGGAGATCAACATCCCGGACAGCGAGACGACGATCACCGCCTTCGGGCCGACCCTGTCGTCGTACCGGCCGGCGGTCAGCGCCCCGATCGCCGAGACCACGTTGGCCGCCACGCCGAAGATCAACACGTCATCGGCGGCGATGTCGTAGACGGTGACCGCCAGGACCGCACCGAAGGTGAAGACCGCGGCCAGGCCGTCCCGGAACAGGGCGCTGGCGCCGAGGAAGTAGACCGTGTGCGGGCTGGTCCGGTACAGCTCGCCGAGATCGCGGAACAGCACCCGGTAGGACGCGAAAAACCCCACCCGTTTGGCCGACGGCAGCGCCGGCATCTCCGGCACCTTGAGCAGCACCGGAATCGCCGAAATCGCGAACCAGGCCGCCGCGAACAGCGCCACCATCCGGATATTCAGGCCGGCCTCGGAGGTGACCCCGAACCAGCCGACCTCGGGCGCGATGAACCCGACGTAGCAGATCAGCAGCAGCACGATGCCGCCGAAGTAGCCCATCGACCAGCCGAACGCCGACACCCGGCCGATGTTCGCCGGCGTCGAAACCTGATGCAGCATCGCGTTGTAGGAGACCGCGGCGAATTCGAAGAAGATCGACCCGAGGCCCATCAGCAGCAGCCCGAGCCACAGGTAGTGGTAGTCGTTCTTGACGAAGAACAGCCCGATCATCGACAGCACGGTCAGCCCGGTCCAGATGCCCAGCGACAGCTTGCGCCGCCCACCCGCGTCGGCGCGTTGCCCGGTCACCGGGGCCAGCACCGCGATGAAGAACCCGGCCAGCCCGAGGGACCAGCCCAGCCAGGTATCGGCGGAGATGCCGCCGGGCAGGTCCTTGCCCACCGAGTTGGTGAGGTAGACGGAGTAGACGAAGGTGATGATCACCGCGTTGAACGCGGCGGATCCCCAATCCCAGACCCCCCAGGCGAAGATCCGGCCCTTGGTGACCGGTGCGCCCAGGTGCTGAGGGTCCACCGTCGCACTCATCGACCGCTCCCAGCTGGCGTGCTCATTCGCACAGGCTAGGCCCTTGGCGGGTGCAGATCGTCGATGTCCCACCAGGTGCCGGACGCCCAGGTCCGGCCCTGCCAGGCCTGCCGCCTGGCGGACCGCGGATCGGACTCAACCCTGGGCTGCAGATCCAGGATCATCGTGTCGCGTTGCTCCGCCGTGTACCGGGGCCAGTCGGGCAGCGGCGGTGCCGACGGATCGCGGCCGCAGGCGAAGGCGCCGATCGCGGTGTTGAACGCCTTGCAGAGCAGACGAACGCGGATCGGTTCTGCCCTCCCACCGGTGCGCGGACCAGACGGCGGCCTGGTCCATCCCGTGGCCGCCGGACAGTCGCGACGTGATCCCGGGCGCGGTCGCGTCGAACCGGTACCGCCAGACGTCGGCGAAGCGCGATTGTGCCTCTGCCAACCGGCTCGTCGGCGCTCCGTAGCGTTCGTCGCTCATCACCGCGACATCGACCGCCGAGTCGTCCGGCTCGTCGGCATAGGCGCCGCGAATCGCCTCGGCGTCGGCCGTGCCGAACAGCTCGCGCAGCACCCGCTGCGCCGGCGCCGCGGCCGCGGGATCGAACAACGCGAAGGTCGCGGCTTCGCGCCCGTTGTTCCCGACCAGCAGCGGTATCCCGGCCGCGGCCCCGCGCTCGATGGCGCTGATCGGAATGTCCGCCAGGATCGACCCGTCGACAACCGGTCGCCAGAGCCAGAGGCCTCGCTCCCAGCTGCTGATCTTCTCCTGCGCGCGCGAGCATCTCGGCAGCGGGGACTGACGTCACCCGGTCGGCCGTGTCGGCGCGCAGTCCCAGCGCGGCCAGGAAGCGGGTGGTGACCTGGCCGGCCTGTTCGACGGTGGCGACATGTTCGCCGCCGCCGCTGGCGGAGATCGCCCGATGCACCAGGCCGCGAGAACCGGGGTGCGACAGGATGTTCGCCACGCTCTTGGCACCCGCCGAGATGCCGTACACGGTGACCCGCCTCGGGTTCCCGCCGAAGGCGGAAATGTTGTCGCGGACCCAGCGCAGAGCGTGCAATTGGTCGGCGAGACCGGCGGCACCGGAACCCGCGAACGGCTGACCGAGCAGGTCACCCAGGTGCAGGAACCCGAAGGCACCAAGGCGATAGGCCACGCTGACCACCACCAGTCCGTGCCGCGCCAGCGCAACTCCGTCGGTGTCGAGCGCCGACGATCCGGTGGCATAGCCGCCGCCGTGGATCCACACCAGCACGGGCAGACCATCGGGCGGCAACGGCCCGTCCGGGCGGGTGATCGACAGGTACAGGCAGTCCTCGTCCGGGGGCGGTGGCGGCGGAGTACCCAGCGGCGCCGGCATCATGGCCGGCGGCGGGCTCTGCCAGGCGATCGCCGGGACTTCGACCGTTTCCCGGACTCCCGACCAGGGCTCGAGCGGAGCGGGGGGTCGGTGCCTGAGGTCACCGACCGGCGGCGCCGCGAACGGCACGCCGCGCCAGACGAGCAGGCCGTCGGACTCGACGCCCCGCACCAGGCCGGCGCTGGTGCCGACCTGGGTGTGCGAATTCTGCATGGGTGCAGTCTCGGCTCCGCGGATGCGAATCGCGACGCGGCCCTGCTGCTGCGCTCAGGATGTTTCGCCTGGTGCGGCGGTGTCTGTCGGTGGGCAGCAGGGGGGCCGGCCCACCGCCGGGCTGCCGCCCGCGCCATCGGGTCAGCGCGACCAGGCCGGGCAGCAGCGGCAACAACAAGGTGGCGGCCCGCCAGATGACCAGCGCCGCGACCAGGTCCGCCGAATCGGCAACCCCCTCGGCGTTGATCAGCACGATCAGGCTCGCATCCAGCACGCCGAGCCCGGCGAACGGAAAGATCGTCAGCGGGTAGAGGCTGAGCACGGCGGCCAGCACCGACAGGTAGCCGATGTACTCACCCGGGATGCCGACGAACCGCAGGCACACCACGATCACGCTGGCATCGACAACGATGAACCCCAGCATGACGGCCGTCGCCTTTGCGACCCGGCCGACCAGACCGGCGGCCGACTCCTTCTGGAATCGAATCATCGCGGCCGCCCAGGCGTCAGGCTCGACGGTGGGCCGCAGCCGGCGGACGATCCGCGCGGCCGTGTGGCCGAGGTTTCCGGCCGCCTGTTCACCCTTGGACACCAGCAGCAACGCGCCGGCCAGCAGCACCGCCGCAATCACCCCGCCGACCGCCATCCAGACCTGGACGGGCCTGATCAGCATCGCCGCCGTCGCCATCGCGAGCCCGACGATCGGCGCGGTGAACCTGGCCAGATAGAACACCAAGGTGTCCAGCACCAGGGCGGCCGCACCCCTGGTGGTTTCCACGCCGTAGGAGCGCAGCATCGACAACCGCAGCACGGTATCGGACGGCGGCGGCGCGAAGGTCTGCACGAGCGTGCCGGACAACGCCGTCGACAAAGCGTGCCCCAGCCGCAGCCCGGGCACCAGGATGATCAGGGTTGATGCGTTGACGGTCTGCCGGACGCCGATCAGCAGCACGATGACGACGATCTCCCACCACACCAGCCGGCCGAGAGCGTCCCCGACCTGCGCCCAGTCGACCTGCCGGAGCGCCTGGACCGCGAGCCAGATCCCGGCCAGCACCAGCAGATCTTCCCGGCCAGGATCACCGGCGCGCGCCACCGTGGCGGAGACGTAGAGACCGGCTCGCCGGGGCTACGAGGCTCGCTCATTGGGCCAGCCTTCCAGTGGCCGGTCCCGGACCGCACCCACCCCTGCGATCCGGTCACGCGACCTGATCGCGGCCCGGGCTATTCCTGCTGGCCCGCCGCAGGCCCGGGGGCGAACCACCCGGATGGCGCCAGGGACGAACCCTGAACCATCCGCGGGGCGTACTGATCGAAGAACACCCTGGCCGTGAGCTCGCGGCGGCTCCGGACGTCGGCCTTCTCGAAGATCGACTTCAGATGATCCTGCACCGTATACGCGGAAAGATGCAGCGCAGCGGCGATCTCGGCCGTGCTCACCCCCCGCAGCACGAGTTGCACGACCGCCTGTTCGCGCGGGGAGAGCCCGTAGGCCGCCACGATCAGCGGAATGACGTCCGGCGGCCGGGCCTCCTCGATGGTCAGCACCACGTTGACCGACGACCCGACGACGGACATCAGCGGCGAGGCATGCGCGACGACCCACCCGCCGGAGCGGGTGCGCAGCCGCATCCGCGGCATCTCGGTGTGCCGACCCGCCGCGTACGTGCGGGCAGCGCCGACCAGGTTGCGCAGGCCCAGCGGCAACGGCGATTCACCCAACGTTCCACCGCCCAGTTGGGTGACCCATTCGTCGGCCCCGATGCTGGCCTGGATCGACCTGGCCAGCCGCGTCGACCACGATCACGGCCGGGCCGACGCCGGTGTCGATGCCGGCGGTCGCACCGGTGACCAGTGCAGCGCGGAAGCCGCGCGCGAAGATCGGTGTGACCTCGCTGGCGAAGGCCTGTTCTGCCGGGGTGAATGCCGAGCTGCGGCCGTCCCGGAACAGCGCGAAGAAGCCCCAGGTGACGTTGTCGGCGCGCAACGCCGCTCGCATCTCGTCGCGAAAGCCGTAGGTGCGCTGGAAGAACTCCACCAGCCGCCGGCGACTCCTGCGGCCGGCCACCGGTCTCGGTGTGTGTCGACGTCACGCCGCCCGGGCGGTGCACGACCGCCCGGAAGTCCTAGGGCTCATCGGCTTCGTACTCCCAGAACGCCCATTCGTCGTCCTGCTCGTCGGTCAGGCCGCCCCACTTGAAGGTGGTGGTGATCAGTTCCGTGGCGGGATCGGCCGGCGCGAGGCAGGCGGCGGTGAACGGAAGTGCCTGGGCGAGTACCTCGATCGCCGCGGTGCCGAACTGTGTCGGGTCCAGACCTGCGGTGGCCAATGCCGTCCAGCCGGGTGCGGATGCGCTCGGTCGCCATGCTTCGCCATGCGAGGAGTATGCGCGACGGCAGGGGCGGGCGGTATCCCAGAAACCTGGGGTCGGAAGTCACCAGGTCACTGGGATTTCGTCGGCCGCCGCGCCTCGGCATCGTTGCCGCCATGACCACGACATCCGTCCACCGGACGACGCACATCAATCCGATGTCCTGGTGCGCCGAACTCGGCTACGACCAGGCTCAGCTCCGCCGTGCACCGAGCCAATTGTTGACCGTCGCGGGCCAGGGCCCGGTCGACGACAACGGCTTTCTGCTGCACGAGGGTGACGTCTGCGCCCAGCTCTCCCTGACCATGCGCAACGTCGAAACCGTCCTCGCCGCAGCGGGTATGGACCTTGGTGACGTGACCCGGATGACGGTGTACGTCACCGATATGGATGCCGCCCTCGCGTCCTGGGGCGCGGTCACCGAACGGCTTGTCTTGGCCGCGGCCGCACCGCCGATCACCCTGCTCGGCGTCAGCCGGCTGACCATTCCCGGAATGGCGGTGCAGATCGAGGTCACCGCCGCCCGCTGAACCAACCGATTCTCACCCGCAGCCGCTCGTCACTCTCGCCCAGACAGGAAATCTTCATGACCAGCACACTCACCCTCGACATCGCCGAACTCGCCGCCTTGATCACCGGCCCGATCCTCACTCCCGAGAACCCCGACTTCGCCGGCGAGGTCGCGGGCTTCAACGTCGCCTACCCGCCGGCGCCGGTGATCGTCGTCGGCGCGACCGATGCCGACGACGTTTCCGCGGCCGTACGCTGGGCCGCCCGCGCCGGACTTCGGGTCGCCGTTCAGGCCACCGGCCATGGACTGGTCAACGACCTGGCCGGATCCCTGCTGATCACCACCAAGCGGCTCGCCGGACTGCGGATCGACCCGGAGGCGCGCACGGCCACCGTCGGGGCCGGAGTTCGCTGGCGGGCCGTGATCGACGCCGCCGCGTCCTTCGGCCTGGCGCCGCTGAACGGCTCGTCATCGAACGTCGGCGTCGTCGGCTACACCCTGGGCGGCGGCATCGGGCCGATGGCCCGCCGGTACGGGTTCGCCGCGGATCATGTCCGGTCCTTCACCATGGTCACCGCCGACGGTGAGATCCGCATCGTCGACGAGCAGCACCATGCTGACCTTTTCTGGGCCGCCCGCGGCGGCAAGGTCGGATTCGGGGTGGTCACCGAGATCACCATCGACCTGGTTCCGGTGTCCAGGTTCTTCGGCGGTGGCATCTTCTTCTCCGGTGACGACGCGGCCGACGGTGCTGCACGCCTGGCGCGAATGGGCCCCGACGCTCCCGGACGAGGTCACCACATCCGTTGCGCTGCTGCGCCTTCCGCCGGACCCGCAACTGCCGCCGCCGCTCCGCGGCCAGTTCGTCACGCACCTGCGGTACGCGCACCTCGGCGACCCGGCGGACGCCGAGCGCCTGGTCGGCCCGATGCGGGCCGCGGCGCCGATCGTCATCGACACGATTGCCGAAATGCCTTACACAGCGGTCGATGCCGTGCACCTGGATCCAACGATGCCGATGCCGTGCTTCGACCACGGGCTGACCCTCGCCGCGTTCCCCGCCGCGGCGGTCGAGGCCCTGGTAGCGACGGACGGTGCCGACTCCGGTTCGCACGTCACGCTCGCCGAGGTCAGGCTGCTGGGCGGAGCGCTGTCCGCGTCGCCGGTGGCGGCGAACGCGGTGGCCGGCCGCGGCGCCGCCTTCTCCGTCTATGTCCTCGGCGTGCCCGCCGGGCCGCCGGCCGCGCTGATCCCGGCGCAGGTCAACGCCGTCGTCGATGCCCTGGCCCCCTGGCGCGCCGGGTCGCTCGTCAACTTCCTGGGTCACGGCGACGCCGGCGAATTCCGCGGTCAATGGTCAGTGGAGGACCGTGGTCGGCTCGCCGCGACGGCCCGACGCTACGACCCGCGGGGCACCTTCGGTGCGGGCGCCTTCTTCGGCTGAGCCGGCGCAGTCGTCCAGGCTCAGGGACCGCGCTCCTCGAGCGGCCCGGTCAGGTAGCGCTGCAGGGTGGCGCCCACGTTCACGGCGAGCTCGTCGACCGACAAGGATGCCAGCGGCTCGACGGCCAGCAGGTACCGCCCGGTGATCACGCCGAGCACCTGCGTCATCAGCAGGCCGGCGCGCAGCTCCGCCTCGTGGGCAGGCAGGTGCAGCGGCCCGATCAGCGGTCCGACGATCTGCGGCACCAGGAACTCCCGGAGCATGCGGGCGCGGGCCGGGTCCGCCAGCGCGGTGCGCAGCGCCGCGCCGATGCTCGCGCCGGCCGGGGACTCCCAGACGCCGAGGATCGTCCTGATCAGCCTCTCGCCCAGGCCGTCGATGCCGCCCGCGCCGATTCCGCTCAGCACCCTGGGCAGGTCGATCGGCACCTCGACCGTGGACAGGAAGAGCTTCTCCTTCGATCCGAAGTAGTGGTGCACCAGCGCCGCGTCAACGCCGGCCGCGGCGGCGATCCGCCGGACGGAGGCCCCGGCGTAGCCGAGTTCGGCGAAGGTCGTTCGGGCTGCCTCGAGGATGACCTGCCGGGTGTCCGGACTGCCCGGCCGGCGTCCCGTCCTGGCCGGCCGTGGCCGCCGGGACGCGCGCGCCGGGTTCGTTCCGGCCGGGGGTGGAGCCCCGTCGCTGGCTGCGCCGTCGGCGGAGTCTCCAGGCAGCGGCGCGGCGCGGCTCGTCATCGGACTGTCCTCGGGTCTGGATGAAGCTGGGTGAGCGGTCGCGGGGCCGGCGTCGGCGCCGACCTGCCGCCGCGAAGGCTCAGGGCAAGGATCACACAGCCCGGCCGCGGCGTGACCTCGCCGGAACGCGGACGGTCGTCGCCGGGCCGGGCGTCTGCCGAACTGCCGCCGGGTGCGTCCGGAGTCGCCCGGATAGCCTTGCCCGATGTCGCGCAGCGTGTACATCGCCTCGCCGGAGGGCCTGTCCGGAAAGTCGGCCGTCGCCTTGGGACTCGTCGACCTGCTGAGCAGGCGGGTCGGCCGGGTCGGTGTGTTTCGCCCGGTCATCGACTCGGTGGGCGAGGTGGACCCGGTCGTCGAGTTGCTGGTCGCTCATCCCGGCGTCGAACAGTCCTACGACGACGCGGTCGGCCTGACCTACCAGGAACTGCACGCCGATCCGGAGGGGTCGCTGTCCCGGATCGTCGACAGGTTCGGCATCCTCAGCGCCAAGTACGACGCGGTGGTGGTGGTCGGCAGCGACTACACCGACGTGACCACCGGCAACGAATGGGCCTCCAACGCCCAGATCGCCGCGAACATCGGCTCACCGGTGGTGCTGGTGGTGCACGGTCGGGGCCGCGATCCGCAGACCATCGCCGCGACCGTCGAGCTGGCCACCTCCGAGCTGATCGGCTGGCACGCGCACCCGGTGGCGGTGATCGCCAACCGGGTCGACCCCGCCGACGTGCAGGAGGTCCGGGCGCTGCTGGCCAGGACCGGGCTGGCGGTGGGGGCGATCCCGGAGATCCCGGTGCTGGTCGCACCGACGGTCGCGAACCTGCAGCGAGGCGTGCGGCGCCGAACTGGTGCGCGGCGATCCCGAACTGCTGCAACAAGGAGTCGATGGGCTTCGTGGTGGCGGCCATGTCGCTGCCGAACGTGCTCACCCGGCTGCGGGAGGGCTACACGGTGATCGCCGCCGGGCGACCGCTACGACGTGCTGCCGGCGTTGCTGCTGGCGCATCAATCGGCGACCTTCCCGAACCTGGCGTCGATCGTGCTGACCGGCGGCTACACGCCGGCCAGAGTCGGTGCAGCAGCTGATCGACGGCGTCCAGGAGGACCTGCCGATCCTGGTGACCCCCGCCGGCACCTTCGAGACCGCGTCCACGCTGGCCGGGGTCCGCGGCCGGCTGACCGCCGACTCCACCGTGAAGTTGGAGACCGCGCTGCGTGCTGTTCGGCGAGATCGGTGGACACCGTCGCGCTGCTGGCCGCGATCGACGTCGCCGAGTCGAATGTGGTGACGCCGTTGATGTTCCAGTACCGGGTGTTCGAGCGGGCCAGGGCCGATCGCCGTCACGTGGTGCTGCCCGAGGGCGAGGACGAGCGCATCCTGCGTGCGACCGCGCACCCTGCTGCGGCTCGGAGGTCGCCGACCTGACCCTGCTCGGCGACGAGCGAATCATCCGGGCGAAGGCCGCTGGCCGCCGGCATCGACATCTCCGGCGCGCGAATCGTGTCGCCGAACGACCCGGAACTGGTCGCGACCTTCGCGCAGGAATACGCCAGGCTCCGCGCGCACAAGGGCATGACGGTGCAGGTCGCCACCGAGACCGTCACGGACGTCTCGTATTTCGGCACCATGATGGTGCACCTGGGGATGGCCGACGGCATGGTCAGCGGCGCCGTGCACACCACCGCGCACACCATCCGGCCGTCCTTCGAGATCATCAAGACGGCGCCCGGTACGAAGATCGTTTCCAGTGTCTTCCTGATGTGCCTGTCCGATCGGGTGCTGGTCTACGGCGACTGCGCGGTCAACCCCGACCCGACCGCGGCCCAGCTGGCGGACATCGCGATCTCCTCGGCGGAGACCGCCGCCCAGTTCGGCATCGAACCCCGGGTCGCCATGCTGTCGTACTCCACCGGCACATCCGGGTCCGGCGCGGACGTCGACAAGGTCCGCGCCGCAACCGAATCTGGTGCATCAGCTGCGGCCGGACCTGCTGGTCGAGGGTCCGATCCAGTACGACGCGGCGGTCGATCCGCTGGTGGCGTCGACGAAACTGCCGGACTCGCTGGTGGCCGGCAAGGCCACGGTGTTGATCTTCCCCGACCTCAACACCGGCAACAACACCTACAAGGCGGTGCAGCGCAGCGCGAACGCGATCGCCATCGGACCGGTGCTGCAGGGCCTGAACAAGCCGGTGAACGACCTGTCCCGCGGCGCGCTGGTCGCCGACATCGTCAACACCGTCGCGATCACCGCCGTCCAGGCCCAGGGCGTGCGGTGGCGCTCGTGACGAGTTTCGTGCTGGTGATCAATTCCGGGTCGTCGTCGATGAAGTACCAGCTGGTCGACCCGGCGGCAGGGCGTCGCGGCGGCGACCGGGCTGATCGAGCGGATCGGCGGCGACGGAGTCGCCACCCACAAGGCCGCCGGCGAGACCGTCAGCTTCGCCGGACCGATCCCCGACCACGGCAGCGCCCTGACCGTCATGCGGCAACTGTTCGCCGACGCCGGTCAGCCGCTGACCGAGACCGCGCTGGTGGCGGTCGGGCACCGCGTGGTGCACGGCGGCGCCGTCTTCGGCGACCCGATCGTCGTCGATCAGGCTGTGCTGCAACAGATCCGGGACCTGTCGGTGCTGGCGCCGCTGCACAACCCGGCCAACGCGACCGGCATCGAGCGGGCCATGACGGCGTTCCCGGGGATCCCGCAGGTCGCGGTCTTCGACACCGCGTTCTTCCGCGATCTGCCCGCGGTCGCGGCGACCTACGCCATCGACCGGGCGGTGGCCAAGGAGCACCAGATCCGCCGGTACGGGTTTCACGGCACGTCCCACCAGTACGTCTCCGGTCAGGTCCCGGAACTGCTCGGCCGAGACCCCGCCGAGCTCAAGCAGATCGTGCTGCACCTGGGCAACGGCGCATCGGCCTCGGCGGTGCGCGGCGGTCGCGCCGTCGAGACGTCGATGGGACTCACCCCGCTGGAGGGCCTGGTGATGGGCACCCGCAGCGGCGACGTCGATCCCGGGGTGGTGTTCCACCTGCTGCGCAACGGCGGCATGGATGCCGACCAGGTCGACACGCTGCTCAACCGCCGGTCGGGCGTCTTCGGCCTGTCCGGGGTGAGCGACTTCCGCGACCTGCACAAGCTGATCGCGTCCGGACCGTCCGAGGCCGCCGACGACGCGGCGCTGGCGCTCGACGTCTACTGCCACCGGGTTCGCAAGTACGTCGGCGCCTATCACGCGGTGCTGGGCGGCGCGGACGTCATCGTGTTCACCGCCGGCGTCGGCGAGAACGACGCTGTGGTCCGGGCCCGGATTCTGCACGATCTTGAAGCACTCGGTATCTCGGTCGATCCCGACGCGCAACGCGGTGAGATCGTCGGAGCCCAGGGTGATCTCGCCGGACGGCTCGGCGGTGACGGTGATGGTGGTGCCGACCAACGAGGAACTGGCCATCGCCAGGGCCACCGTCGCCCTGGTCGGCTGACGGCGGCGCTGCGCGGTGCTTGCCGTCCTGGAGGGGCTCACCACCATCGGCGTGGTGGTGCTGGTCGGCTACCTGCTGGCCCGCACGTCGCTGCTGCCGGAGTCCACCCCGCAAGTGCTGTCCACGCTGGTGTTCTTCGTGGCGACCCCGGCGTTGCTGCTGCAGACACTGGCCGGTGCCCCCATCCAGGCGGTGGTGTCCCGCGGACTGGCGGTGACCTGCCTGGCCACCACCGTCGCCGGCGGGATCTTCGTGCTGGTGGCCCGGCTGTGGTGGAAACGACCCGTCGGCACGGTGGTGATCGGAGCGCTGGCGTCGTGTTACGTCAACGCCGGCAACCTCGGGATCCCGTTGGCGGAGTACGTTTTCGGTGACGTCACATTCGTCGCGCCGGTGATGCTGTATCAACTGCTGGTGCTGGCGCCGATTGCGTTCGTGTTCCTGGACCTGGTCGAGACCGGCCATCGGCCGTCCTGGCGACGGGTGTTGATCCAACCCGTCCGGAACCCGGTGATCCTGGCGTCGGTCCTCGGCATCGTGCTGGCGGCCACCGGGACCTCGATACCGGAACCGATCAATGCGCCGCTGGCGACTGATCGCCGGGATGGCCGTGCCAGGGGCGCTGATCGCGTTCGGGATCTCCCTGCGCGGCGCGCCGCTGCCCGGTCGCGGTGGGCGTGCCGCCGACGTCGCGGCGATCACCGCGCTGAAGATCGTGCTGATGCCGGTGGTGGCATTCGCGTTGGCGCGCTGGGTGTTCGGCATGACCGGGGTCCCGCTGCTGGCCGCGACGATGTGCGCGGCGCTGCCGACCGCGCAGAACATCTTCGTCTACGCCGTGCGGTACAAGACGTCGGTGCCGCTGGCCAGGGACAGCGTGTCCACGACAACCCTCGCTGTGCATTCCCGCGTTGATCATCATCGCCGGCCTGCTCAGCTGAGGATGCCGCGCGCGGCCGGCCGCTGCCGCCCGCGTAGGCGTCGGTCCAGCGGGCGATCTCGGCGAAAACCCGTTGCCGCACCGGCGGTTTCGACAGCAGCAGATCGTGCATGCCGCCGTCGATGCGGATGCAGGTGACGTGGCTGCCGAGCCGCGTCGACCAGCGCGCGATGGCATCGGAGTCCAGCACGGCATCCCCGCGGAACAACTCGTCGGTCCATTGCCGGGTCCGGATCGTCCGCGCCGAGCACAGCACCAGGATCGGGACGTCCAGGCCGAGCCCGGCATGCGCGCCGGCGATGGCGCGTTGCGCGGCGGCCAACCATTCGACGCGGACGGTGCCGCCGGTGACGGGTTTCCACTCCGGGACGAAATCCCAGTCGCCACGTTCGCTGCGGTGGGTGCTGAGCTGGTAATAGCTCGGCCCGGCTGACGGCAGCACCATCATCGGGCGGTTCCTGGCCAGCACCGCCAGCGGTCGAGGCGCCAGGGCGCGAATCGCCCAGGTGGCCGGCACGTCGAGGAACGGGCTGTTCAGCACGACGGCGCGGACGGGGCTGAGGCTCCCGGTCCGGGTGCGCCGGTCGTGCAGCCACAGCAGGGCGATCAGCCCGCCGGTGGAGTGGGCGTTGACCACCAGCCGATCGTGTCCCTCGGCCATGATGAACCGGACCGCCGCGTCCAGCTCCGGGAAGTAGTCGGCGACGTCGGACATCCGCCACGGGGTCTGATGCGCGCGCAGCGAGCGGCCGTATTTGCGCAGGTCCAGCGCGTAGAAGTGGTCGCCGCGGCCGGCGTGGAACTCGGCCAATTCGGTCTGATGGAAGTAGTCGGAGAGCCCGTGCAGGTACAGCACGGCCGTCGTGGTTCCGGCGGAGCTCGTCGGCGGCGGGGAAGCGGCGGCAGGGCGGTAACGGACCAGGGTGGCGACCACCTCGCCCTCGGCGTCGTCGGGCAGGTCAAGCGTCAGCGACTCGTAGCCATCGCCCAGGATGTCGGGCTCGGGGTCGCCGAACGCGCCTGCCATCGGGTCAGGATAGAGCCGCGGATGCCGAGGCCGGTGGTGTGTGCCTCGGTCGGGTGGTCTCGCCCGCGGTCCATCACCGGTCGCGTTTGGGGCCCCAGGGTTCCGGTAACTACCCGGACAGCCGGTCCTCATTGCCGGATAATCCTGGAGAACCCCATCAGTGTCTTATCTAATAACCGGGTCATTCACGAGCTGCAGACTTCGGAACCTAGCGCTCACCAGAGCCGATCGCTCGCACGAGCCTCCGGCCCGCGCTCGCTGGATCGGCCCGTGAATAACCCTCTCGGCACCACTCTTGCCGTCGTTGCGTCGACGGACCCGACCGATCCGATCGAACCGCCCATCGAACGCGAACTCGAATTCGCCGCCGCTGCCGTCGACGGCCGCGCCGACCGCGGTATCCGCCTCGCCGTGTCGATCGGGGGCTGGCTGCCGCAGCCCGGATCCGGCCGGACCGGACAGCGGTGGCGGGCACTGACCGCCTTGGCTGCCGGCGATCTGACCGCGGCCCGGGTCATCGAGGCGCACACCGACGCGCTGGCCATCCTGGCCGAGGCCGCGGTCGATACCGCGGCGGGCGAGGTGCCGATCGTCGACATCGGCGCGACGGCGTTCAGCACCTGGGGCGTCTTCGCGGCCGAGGGCGCCGGTGTCCGGGTGGACGCGGTCCAGGTCGGCGACCGGTGGCTGCTGAACGGCACCAAGCCGTGGTGCTCGCTGGCCGCCCGGCTGAGCCACGCGCTGATCACCGCCCACACCGGGGACGGCAATCGCCGGTTGTTCGCCATCGATCTGCGCGGCGCCGGTGTGCACGCCGCCGACGACGGCTGGGTGGCCAGGGGGCTGGCCGACGTGCCGTCCGGTCCGATCGAGCTGACCGATTGCCCGGCCATTCCGGTCGGGCCGGACGGCTGGTACCTGCGTCGTCCCGGCTTCGCGTGGGGCGGCATCGGCGTCGCCGCCTGCTGGTACGGCGGCGCGGTCGGGCTGGCCAGGACCATGCGGGAGGCGTTCAGCGCCAAGGAGCCCGATCAGATCGCGGCCATGCACCTCGGGGCCGTCGACGCGATCCTGACCGGCGCGCGCTGCGTGCTGGCCGATGCCGCCGTCGAGGTCGACGCCGGCCACGCCGCCGGTCCGGCGGGCGTGCTGCTGGCCGCCCGGGTGCGGGCCGTGGTGGCGCGCGCCGCCGAGGACGTGCTCGAACGGGTCGGGCACGCGTTGGGCCCGGCGCCCGCTGGCCAGGGACGAGCGGCATGCCCGGCGGGTCGCCGACCTGCAGCTCTACCTGCGGCAGCATCATGCCGAGCGGGACGAGGCGGCGCTGGGTCGCGCCGTGCTCGATCTCGCGGAGTGGATCTAGGTGCCCGCGGCCGCGGCGGCCACTGGATTTGATCATCGGGATCCAGGCACGGCAGAGGCGGCGTGGGTCGACGTCCGGACTGCTGGATCGGCTCCCGGCCCTTGACCTGGCCGGGCTGCGCCGGCTGATCGTGGTCGCGGCCCATCCGGACGACGAGTCGCTCGGCGCCGGTGGGTTGATCGCGGAGGCCGCCGGGCGCGGGGTGCCGGTGACCGTGCTGGTGGCGACCTTGGGTGAGGCGTCGCATCCGGATTCGCGCAGCACCACGGCGTCCCGGCTGGCCGCGATCCGCCGGGACGAGGTGCGGGCCGCCGTCGGCCGACTTTCCGCTGCGGCGGAACTTGCGCAACTGGACCTCGGGGACGGCCGGTTGACCGAGTCCGTCGACGCACTGGTCGACGAGATCTTTGCCCTGGTCGACGATCTGGATGGATCCACCTGGCTGGTCGCGCCCTGGCGGCACGACCGGCACCCGGACCATGCGGCGGCCGCCGCGGCCGCGGCGCTGGTCCAAGAGCGAACCGGCGCTCGGTTGCTGGAGTTTCCGCTGTGGGCCTGGCATTGGGCGCGGCCCGGCGATGGCACCCTGCGACCCGGACATGCTGACCGCGTTGGACCTTTCCGCCGGCGCGCTGCTCGCCAAGGAGTCGGCGCTGGCCGAGCACCGCAGCCAGGTCGAGCCGCTGTCCCCGGCCGCCGGTGACGAGCCGATCGTGCCACCGGGTTTTCGCGATCATTTCCGAAGGGACCGAGAGGTTTTCGTGGATTCATCGGCCGGCGCGGCGGCAGCCTTGACCGGGAATTCTTCGACGAGTTCTACGCCGCGGGTGCCGACCGGTGGGGCTTCGAGACCCGCTGGTACGAGAAGCGTAAACGGGCCATCACCCTCGCCAGCCTGCCGCGCGAGCGTTTCGGCTCCGCATTCGAGCCCGGTTGCGCCATCGGCGTTCTCACGGCCGAACTGGCGACACGCTGCGACCACCTGCTGGCCACCGACATTTCCGCGGAGCCGCTGGTGCACGCCAGGCGACGGCTGGCCGGCCGGTCGGGCGTCGAGTTCGCGCAGCTGCGGGTGCCGCAGGAATGGCCGGTCGGGTCCTTCGATCTCGTCGTGCTGTCCGAGGTCGGTTACTACTGCGGGCCGGCGGATCTGTCCGCGTTGATCGCGGCCGCGGCGTCGTCGCTGACCGCCGACGGGGTGCTGCTGGCCTGTCACTGGCGGCATCCGGTCGCCGAGTACCCGACCAGCGGGGACCACGTGCACGAGCGGCTGCGGGAAGAATCGGGGCTGGTCGTGCTGGCCGAGCATCTCGAGGAGGACTTCCGGCTGGACGTCCTGGTCCGGCCGCCGGCGGTCTCGGTGGCCAGGCGGACGGGACTGCTCGGGTGAGGGGTTCGCCGGTCGACATCGCGGTGATCGGGATCGTGGTGCCGGCCCGGAACGAGGAATCGCGGCTGCCTCGGTGTCTCGCCGCGCTGGAGGCGGCCACCGTCAGCATGCGCGCCGCCGACGACTGCGCCCCGCGGGTGCGGGTGATCGTGGTGGTGGACGGCAGCACCGACGGGACGCTGCGGGTGGCCCGGGAGTGGCCGGGTGTCGAGGTGCTGAGCAGCGACGCCGGGCGGGTGGGCGCGGCCCGCGCGCGCGGGTGTCGATCATTTCCTGCGGAACGAGGCCGGCCGCGCGACAGGTCTTGGGCGAGTGTGGATCGCGAACACCGACGCCGACTCCGCGGTGCCGACCGACTGGTTGTCCGCGCAATTGCTGCACGCCAGGTCGGGTGTCGAACTGCTGTTGGGGACCGTCCGACCCGATCCGCAGGAACTCGCCGCCGGCCTGCTGGCCGCCTGGCGGCTGCGGCACCTGATCGCCGACGGGCACCCGCACGTGCACGGGGCGAATCTCGGCGTGCGCGGCGACACCTACCTGGCCGCTGGTGGGTTTCCCGACGTCGCCACCCACGAGGACGTGCTGCTCAGCGCCGCGGTCCGGCGGGCCGGCGGGCTGGTGCTCAGTACCGGGTCGAGCCCGGTCCTGACCAGCGGCCGGACCACCGGGCGGGCACCGGGCGGCATGGCGTCCTACCTCCGGGAGTTGGGTGAGGTGGAGATCTCGCTGGAGGCCTGATTACCGACCGGCTCTGATTACTGTTTGGCGCCCTGGCTGCGCCTGGCGATCAGCTTCCCCAGTTCCCACAGAAAGATCAGCAGCACGGCCGGGACCAGGGCCAGCGCCCACTGGCCGAGGGTGATCGGGGCGGTGCCGAACAGCCGGCGCAGCACCTCCCATTGGGTGATCAGCACGGCCAGCACCAACTCGGCGACGGCCGTCCAGTTCAGGTTCCGGTTGTCGAACGTCTCGACGGTGAATGCGCTGGCCGTGACGCTGCGGGCCTCGAAGGCGGCCACGATGATCAGCAGCGAGAACGCCGTCACGCCCATCGAGGAGCCGATCGCCAGGCTGTCGAATTGCGTCGTGCCGAAGCTGATCAACGCCAGCGTGCACACGGCCATGAACAGACCCACCAGTCCGGCGGTGGTCAACAGTCCCCTGGTCATGATCGTCGCATCGCGGGGCCGCGGTCTCAGGCTCATCAGACCGGGCGCCTGCTCGTCCATGCCGAGCGCGACGCCCAGCGGGGCGTTCACCAGAAAATTGATGTAGAGGATCTGCGACGGCGAGAAGGGTTGGCCGGCAGCGATGTTCAGGATGCTGGCGCCGAGGAACGTGATGATGTAGGCGACCAGTTCGATGATCACGTACCGGATGAACTTGTTCAGGTTGTCGAACACCTTCCGGCCCTGCTCGACGGCCCGCATGATCGTGGCGAAATTGTCGTCGGACAGGATCATCCGGCTGGAGTTCTTCGCCACCTGGGTGCCGGTTCCCATCGCGATGCCGATGTCCGCGGCCTTGATCGCCGGCGCGTCGTTCACCCCGTCGCCGGTCATCGCGACGACCTCCCCCTTGCGCTTCAGCGTCTGCACCAGCAGCACCTTGTGCTCGGGGGCGACCCGGCCGACCACACCGATCTCGTCGATCCGGTCCAGTCGCTCCTGCTCGCTGAGCGCCGCGAATTCGGTGCCGAGCATCGCCGTTCCCGGGATGCCGAGTTGCCGGGCGATGGCCGCGCCGGTGGTGACGTCGTCGCCGGTGACCATCCGCACCCGGATGTGCGCGTTCTGCGCGTCCTTGACGGCCGCCTTGGATTCCTCGCGGGGTGGGTCGACCATCGCGACCAGGGACGTCAATTCCAGGTCCGTGACGTGGCCCAGCAGGTCGCCGGCCGGGTCGAAGGCGGCCGGGTCGATGTCCCGGAAGGCCGCCGCCATCACCCGGTGGCCCTCGTTCTCCATGCGCAGCATGGCATCCTCGGCCCGCTGCTTCAGGGCGGCGTCCCACGGCACGCTGGCGCCGCCGGCGAGAGCGGTTGCCGCGCGGCCCATCACGGCGGGAGCGGCGCCCTTCACGAAGCAGCGCACCACGTTCCGGCCCGACGAGTCGGTGGCCGTGTTGAAGGTCGCCATCAGCTTGTAGGTGGGGTCGAACGGCAGGGTGGCCAGTCGTGGGAACTTCTCCCGGGTGATGTCGGTGTCCAACCCCGCCTTGGCGCCCAGCACGAGCAGCGCGCCCTCGGTGGGATCGCCGACAACCTTGCCGTCCTGCAGCTTGGCGTCGCTGGCGATCAGGTACGGCAGGATCGCGTCCTCGATGGACCCGGACGACCCGGCCGCGTGGTGGATCTTGCCCTCCAGGCCGTAGCCGATGCCGGAGACCGTGTAGCGGTCCACCGGGTCCAGCACCTCGACGACCGTCATCTGGTTCATCGTCAGGGTGCCGGTCTTGTCGGAATTGATCGCCGAGGTCGAGCCCAGCGTCTCCACCGACACCAGTTCCTTGACGATGGCGTTCTCCCCGGCCAGCTCCTTCGCCCCGGCCGAGAGGATCACCTGCAGGACGGTGGGCAGCGCGGTCGGGATCGCGGCGATGGCCAGCGCGATGGCCGTGATGAACAGCGTGTCCGCCGATTGGCCGCGGGCAAGTCCCAGCACGAACATCACGATCATCGTGACCAGCGCGGCCGCGCCGATCCACAGGGTCAGGGTGTTCAGCTGCTTGGTCAGCGGGGTCTGCTCTTTGGCGGTCGATGCCAGCATGCCGGCGATCTTCCCGACCTGGGCGTCGCCGCCCACGGCCGTCACCAGCATCACCCCGCTGCCGTGCGTCACCGGGGTGTTCATGAAGGCCATGTTCACCTGGTCGCCGGGGCCGAGGTCCGCGTCGGCCAGCGGGCTCGTTTCCTTCGACGACGGCGTGCTCTCCCCGGTCAGCGCGGATTCGTCGATGTCCAGCGAGCTGGCCTGGATGATCCTGCCGTCGGCGGCCACGTCGTCGCCGGCGGCGAGCAGCACCAGGTCGCCGACGACGACCTGCTCGGCCGGGATCGAGGCCTCCGCTCCGTCCCGGCGCACCCGTGCGGTCCGCTTCGTCAGCGACTTCAGCGCGTTCATCGCGCTCTCGGCCTTGCCCGCCTGACGCAGTCCCACCATGGCATTGACCACCGTGAGCAGGGCCAGCACGGCGCCGGTGCTCCACTCGCCGATCGCCAACGACACCACCGCGGCGATCAGCAGGATGATCTGCATGTAGCTGCGGTACTCGTCGAGGAAACGTCGCCAGCCGGGAACGGCCTTCTCGGCCGGTAGCGCGTTGGGGCCGTTCAGTTGCAATCGTTCGCCGGCCGTCATCGCGGTCAGCCCGTTCACCGGGTCGACGCTGAGCCGCTTCGCCACGTCGTCCGCCGGCAGCGCGTACCACCGTGGCGCGGCCGTGCCCCTCGTTGTCGACAGTGGTTCTGTTGTCATGGTTGATCCCTCACGATCGTCGCTCAAGGTGGGACGAGAACTCTTGCCATGCCGGCCGGCTCGTTTCGCGAGGTCAGAACTTCTCCGGGACGTAGCGCAGCGGGAGGACGGGTTCGACGTAGTCCTTGTCCGGCGTGCCGCTTCGGCAGCTCGATGTCCCGGTGCTCCAGCGGCTCGTAGGGGATCTGGCTCAGCAGATGCGAGATGATGTTCAGCCGGCCGCGCTTCTTGTCGTCGGTGTGGGCGACGAACCATGGCGCCCAGGATGTATCGGTTTCCCGCAGCATGTCGTCGCGGGCCCGGGAGTAGTCGAACCACCGGCTGTAGGACAGCAGGTCCATGTCCGAGAGCTTCCAGATCTTGCGCGGGTCGTTGATCCGGCCTTCCAGTCGCCTGGTCTGTTCGTCGGGGCCGACCTCGAGCCAGTACTTGATCAGGATGATGCCGGACTCGACCATCTGCCTTTCCACCGCCGGGATCAGCTCCAGAAACTTGGCGGTCTGTTCGGGTGTGCAGAAGCCCATCACCCGTTCGACGCCGGCCCGGTTGTACCAGGATCGGTCGAAGATGATCACCTCGCCGGCCGCCGGGAAATGCCGCAGGTACCGCTGGATGTACATCTGCGACTTCTCGCGATCGGTCGGAGCGGGCAGCGCCACGATCCGGAACACCCGCGGGCTCACCCGCTCGGTGATCCGCTTGATGGTGCCGCCCTTGCCCGCCGTGTCCCGGCCCTCGAAGACGATGCAGATCTTCGCGCCGGTGGCCTTGACCCATTCCTGCAGGGCGACCAGCTCACCGTGCAGCAGCCGCATCTGCTTCTCGTACTCCTTGGTTTTCATCTTGGCGGTCGCGCTGGTGTCGCCCGCCGGGGCGTCCGACGCCGGTGCGGTCGCCTTGCTTGGCCTTCTTCGACTTCTTGCCCATCGGTCTTGTCCCCTTCGCCAGGCGTCGCGGCGAGGCTGCAGCCAACCGCGACGATGTTGGTCGATTGTCCTACCTGGCGGAGGCGGTCGCTGGTTCCAGCAAAGGAGCGCAATCCTGCACTGCGGTACTAGTACTAAGAGGCAGTTGCCGGTTGCACCGACGTCCGGCGAAAGTCGTTGCATGCCAAGATCAGAGCTGCTGCGAGTCGTCGCGGCACCGATGCGTCGCCAAGCCAGGTCGCTGAGCCTGTCGGCGGCGTTGTCGGTCGTGCGCATCGGCGCGGAGCTGATCAGGCCCTGGCCGTTGGCGATTGCCGTCGATTACGCGATCGACGGCACCCCGCTCCCTTTCGACGCCCTGGCCGGGATTTCCCCACAACTGCTGCTCGTTGTCTGCGGAATCGCCGTCGTGCTGATCAGCATCGCCGCCGGCCTGCTGGACATGTTCGCCACCAGGTCGGCCGAGCGCGCCGCCGAACGCATCGGCTCGCAGCTCCGTCGATCGGTGTTCGACCGGAGCATCTCGTTGTCGCTGCGCTGGCACGATCGGTTGGCCAGCGGCGAGCTGGTGTCGAGGTTGACCACCGATGTCGGTCGGTTGCTCGATGCGATTGTCGCGCTCACCGCCAGCCTGGTGCCGGCGATGTTGACGATCGTCGGGGTGCTGCTGTTGCTGCTGACGCTGGACGCCGGTCTGGCGCTCGTCGGTCTCACGGTGGTGCCCATTCTCGCGGTGCTGAGCATTCAGCAGCGCCGGAAGATCAAGGCCGCGCAACATGCCGCGCGCGCGGAATCGGGGCGGCTGGCCGGCACGACGAGCGACCTGCTGCGAAATGTCCGCGCCATTCAGGCCTTTGGCCGGGCGGATCGAGCGGGAGAGATCTTCCGGGAGCGCAATGACGCCCTGTTGGCGGTCGACCTGCGCGCGGTGCAGACCGAGACCAGGTGGAGTCCGCTCAGCGATGCCGTCCTGGCCGTCGGCGCCGGCCTGGTCCTGATCGTCGGTGGGCTGCATGTCATGTCCGGCGCGCAGTCGGTGGGCGTGCTGCTGGTCGTGATCGCCTATCTGCGTGAGCTGTATTCGCCGGTCCGGTCATTGACCAGGCTCTCCAGCGTGCTGGCCAAGGCCGGCGCGAGCGCCACCCGGGTGGCCGACATTCTCGATTGCCAAACCGCGGTGACCGACTGGGCCGAGGCACGGCCGGTGCCCCTGCCGATCCGGACGTTGGAAATGCGCGACGTCCGGTTCGCCTACGACGAGAACCACACCGTGCTCAAGGATTTCAACCTCGACATTGCGGCCGGCGAAACGGTGTGCCTGCTGGGTCCCAGCGGATCCGGAAAGAGCACGGTCCTGCAATTGCTGCTGCGGCTCTACGACGTCGATGGTGGACGGATTCTGCTCAATGGTTTCGACATCCGCTCCCTGCAGCAACGCAGCCTGCGCGAACACGTCGCCTACGTGCCGCAGGATCCCTGGCTGCTGGACGGGACGGTGGCCGAGAACATCGCGTTCGGTTCCCGCGACGCCTCTCGCGCCGAGGTGATCGAGGCGGGCCGGGCCGCGCTGGTCGACGAATTCATCGACCGACTCCCGCTCGGCTACGACAGCCCGATCGGTGAGGGCGGCGCCCGATTGTCCGGCGGACAGCGCCGCCGAGTGGCGATCGCCAGAGCCGCGGTATCGAGCGCGTCGGTCGTGCTGCTGGACGAGCCGACCGCGTCGCTGGACCCGGTCGCCGCCGCCGGCATCATCCGGGCGATCCAGACCGCCACCCGCCATCGGACGACGCTGATCGTCACGCACGACCAGGCGTTGGCGCAGATCGCCGACCGGATCGTCGTCGTGCATCCGGTGACGGCGCCCCGTAGACCTCGGCAAGAACCCATCGAGCCCCGTCCCGGAAGGAGGTGACAGCAATGTTGGTGACCAACAGCCCGATTCAGGGCGCCGTTTCGCACAAGAGCCGCAGCCGCTCGCGGAGCCGGTCGCGTAGCCGTTCCCGCGGCTGACCGGCGTTACCCAGTGTCATTCCACCGAGGGCTGTTCACGGGCCGATCCAGCGAGCGCGGGCCGGAGGCTCGTGCGAGCGATCGGCGCAGGTGAGGGCATTGGTGCCAGGGCTGCAGTTCGTGAATTGACCGGTTACTGAATAAGACACAGTGTCGTGGTCCGAGGGGGTGAAAGTCATGATCGTTTCGAACAGCCCGATTCAGGGCCCCGTTTCGCACAAGAGCCGTAGTCGCTCGCGGAGCCGGTCGCGGAGCCGTTCCCGCGGCTGAGCTGCCCCACGCGAAGCCCGTTTCGAATGTCCCGCAGAAATCAGTTCCCACCACAAAGGAGTGTGTCAGAAATGATTGTCACCAAGAGCCCGGTCCAGGGTCCCGTTTCGCACAAGAGCCGCAGCCGTTCGCGGAGCCGGTCGCGTAGCCGCTCCCGCGACTAGATCATGGTGACGGCCGCCCGGCAATCAGTTGGGCGGCCGTCAGGCCAGTGGCCATCGTGCACAACCCGAAAAATGCACTACGAACATTGCTGAGCGGGAGCGGACCATGCAGGAACAGGCCATCGGCGACGACGGTGATCCCGTCTGGGACTTCCAGCAGGGCGACCGTTTGGTCGACGGCATTGTCGCCTGGGAGCGCCTGGGTGAGGGCGCCCGCTGCGAAACCTGGCTCGGCTGGTCCCGTCCGCTGTGGTGCCCGGTGGTGGTCAAGCTTGCCCGCCCCCATCAACGCACCCACCCGCGGGCCAGGAACTCGTTGGCCCGGGAGGTCGCCGCGATCGGCGACAATCCGCATCCCGTGCTTCCCCGGCTGTTCGCGGCCGGGCTCGACGATGACATTCCGCACGTCGTCGTCGAATACGTCGACGGTGACTCGCTCGATGCGGTGATCGAGGACAACGGGCCGTTCGACGGTCCATCGACCGCCCTGCTGGCCGTGCAATTGCTGTCCGCGCTGATGAGCCTGCACGGCCGCGGGCTCGCGCACCTCGACATCAAGCCCGAGAACGTCGTCGTTCGTGACGGCCGGCCGGTGCTCGTCGACTTCGGGTCCGCGCGCGAATTGGGTCGCCCGCAGCCGGCCGGGCATCCCGTCGGGACCCCGGGCTACGCCGCGCCCGAGATGGAGGCCTGCGAGCCCATTTCCACCGGCATGGACGTCTTCGGCGTCGGCGTCACCCTGCGGGAGGCGTTCACCGGTCTGTCCATCTACGACAACGATCCGCTCCGGCGGCTGGCCGCCGAGGACCCGCCGTACCCGGACAATCCGGGCCTGGTCGCGCTGATCAGGGCCATGCTGGCGCCGTCGCCGGCCGATCGGCCGACCGTCCCCGAGGCGCTCGACGCCTTCGCGGGTCTCTTCGACCCGGAGCAGCCGGCCGTGGCCACTATGGCTGTCCGCCAACGAATCTGAGCTGTCGTCACAGAACTAGGCAGAACTCGTTGCCCTCCGGGTCGGTGAGGGTGATGAACCGGTCGTCGGCGTCGTCCGACTCCCGAACGAGCGTGCCACCGAGTTCGACCGCGCGATCGGCCGCCGCCGCCACGTCGGCCCACCGATGCTGCTCCGACGCCACCACGTCGAGATGCACGCGGTTCTTGCCGGACTTCGGCTCCGGGACCTGCTGGAAATAGATGCGCGGCAGGGTGCCGGCCGGATCGATGATGGTGCAACCACTGTCGGCCTCAGCGGCGCTGACGCCGTTGGCGGCGTCGTACTCGGCCCAACTCTGGAACCCGTCCGGCGGCGGATCCTCGATGTAACCGAGGATTTCGCACCAGAACTGCGCCAGCGACGTCGGATGGTGGCAGTCGATGGTGACGCCGAACCGTCTGGTCATCGTTCCTCCGTTCTGGTACCCGCTTCGGTCCGGCCGTGGCGGCGTGCCCGGCGCCGCGCCCAGTGTGCGCGGCCGGGGCCGGCCGGTGGCAGGCTGGACGGATGGTGGGACAACCGGTGTTCGAGCGCGGTACCGATGGCCCCAGGGTGATCGTCGCCGCCGCGGATGGTTCGACCACCTCGCTCCGCGCCGCGTCGTACGCGGCGGGGCTGGCCCGGCGGCAGTCCGCCGAACTCGTGGTGGTCTTCGTCAACTCCGGATCGGCCATGGCCAACCTGATCCCCGAGGCCGGCCTGCTGGCCAATGACGCGCAGCACGCGGTCGCCGACGAACTGCGCCAACAGGTGGTGGAAGGCTCCAAGCGGGTGGGTATCCGGGCCCGGTTCGTCGAGGTCAAAGGCGATGCCTACACGGAGATCTCGCGGATCTGCGCGGAGGTGCTGGCCGACGCGGTGATCGTCGGGGCGTCGACGTCGGCCGGGCATCGGATCGTCGGCTCGTTGGGGGTCCGACTGGTCCGCGCGGGCCGGTGGCCGGTCACCGTCGTGCCGTAACTCGCGCCGTGCTGCGCGACTGTCGCGCTCTCAGCTGCGCTGGTCGACGCAGCGGGACGCCGATCAGGCCTTGTCCAGATCCACCGCATCCGGCTCGCCGGGATCGGCCGCGCCCGCCCGTTCGTCGCGTTCGGCCCACTCCAGCAGGGTCTCGATCGAGAACACCGCGTCGTCGATGCCGGCGTGCAGGTCACCGAGCTCGGCGAACCGCGCCGGGCACGGTGGCCATGGTGAAATCGGCCGGCAGCACGTCGTCGACCTCGTCCCAGCGGATCGGCGTCGACACCGTGCCCTGCGGCGACCCCGCGGACGGAATACGCACTGGCAATCGTGTGGTCCCTGGCGTTCTGGTTGTAGTCGACGAACAGCTTCTTCGGGTCGCGGTCCTTGCGCCACCAGGTCGTGGTGACGTCATCGGGTGCCCGGCGCTCCACCTCCCTGGCGAACGCCAGAGCGGCGCGGCGCACGTCGGCGAATCCCCAGCGCGGCTCGATCCGCACGTAGATGTGCATGCCTTTCCCGCCAGAGGTTTTCGGCCAGCCGACGGCGCCGAGCTCGTCCAGCACCTCGTGCGCGACGTGCGCGACCCGGCGCACCCGTGGAGAATTCGCAGTCGGGCATGGGGTCGAGGTCGATGCGCCATTCGTCGGGCTTTTCGGTGTCCGCCCGCCGCGAATTCCACGGGTGGAACTCGACGGTCGACATCTGCACCGCCCAGATGACGCTGCCCAGTTCGGTGACGCACAATTCGTCGGCGGTGCGCTTGAATCTGGGGAAGAACAGCTGGACGGTTTCGACCCACGGCGGCGCACCGCGGGGCAACCGCTTCTGGTGCACCTTGTCGCCGCTGAGCCCCTCCGGGAACCGGTGCATCATGCACGGCCGCTCCCGCAGCGCGCGGACGATGCCGTCGCCGACGCTGAGGTAGTAGTTCGCGAGGTCCAATTTGGTCGCGCCGGTCGCCGGGAAATACACCCGCTCCGGGTGGGTGATCCGCACCGTGCGCTCACCGACCACGAGTTCGGCGGGTGCGCTGTTGTCGCTCTTTGCGGCCACGGACGTCAACCTAGTGGACGTGGTCAGAGCGTGTCTGGCAACCGTGCTCCATTGCGCCCGCTCCTCCGTCGCGCGCGACTGGGGCCAGACACGCTCGTGTTCGATGGCGCCCGACTCGTCCCTCGCGGGCGGCTAGGTGGCGTCGCGGGCGACCAGCGCGGCGACGGCCTCGTCGATCGGCGTGTCGCCGCTGATCAGGTCCAGCGACAGGCCGGCGGTCCGTGGGCTCATCCAGCAGCGCCAGCAGCACCGCCGCCACGTCCTCTCGCGGGATCCGGCCGCGTTCGGTGTGCTCGGCGAGCTCGACCAGGCCGGTGCCGGACTCCAGCGTCAGACCGCCGGGTCGCAGGATCGTCCAGTCCAGGTCGCGGGCCCGGATGTCGTCGTCGGCGGCCTTCTTGGCGGTGATGTAGGCGGCGAACACCTCGTCGTGGTCGGGTTGCGGGCCGGCGTCGGCGCCCATCGCGGACACCATGACGTACCGGCGCACCCCGGCGAGTTCGGCGGCGTCGGCCAGCAGCACGGCACCGCCGCGGTCCATGGTGTCCTTGCGGGCCGCGCCGCTGCCGGGGCCCGCGCCGGCGGCGAACACCACGGCGTCCGCACCGCGCAGAATGCTCGGCCAGCTCCGCGGCCGTCCCGGACTCGAGATCGAACAGCACCGGATGCGCGCCGACGGCGATCAGGTCGGCCTGCTGCTCGGGTTTGCGGACCAGACCAACCGGATGAACCTCGCGCGCGCCCAGCAGTCGCGCGAGCCGGAGGCCGATTTTGCCGTGTGCGCCGGCGATGATCACCTTCATGGCGTCCACCGTACGCAGGACGCTCCACTTCGGCAAGCCGAGGCGATCACCGGCCGGCGGCGGTGGGTCAGCCGTCGGCGGCCTGCGCCGCGGCGGCCGGGGTTCGCCGCCACCGACTCGATCCAGCGTGAGATGTCGCTGAGCACAACGGCATCCACCGGCTGCTTGAGCAGGGTGCGATAGGCCCGGATGCTCGGCGGGGCCGGATCGCGGCGCAGGATGTGCGTGAGATCGGGGACCCGCCGGGTGGTCACCGGGCCGCGAACGGTCGCCGCGATGACGTCCAGATCGGCCGGATCCACCTGCAGGTCCTTGTCCCCGGTGATGGCCAGAACCGGCACGGTGATCGCGGCCAGGTCCGGCTTCGGGTCGAAGGCGAGGAACTCGCGGAACCACTTGGCGTTGACCCGCACTCCTTGCATCCTGATCACATCGGTGGTGCTGGCCTTGAGCCGGTCCAGTGACTTGCGTTGCGCTTCGGCCGGGTCGGTGCGCAGCAGCCTCATGATCAGCGTGACCGGCTTCGGCAGGGTCGGCGCGATCTGTGCTGCCTGCCAGACGACGGTCTGCTCGCCGGTCTTCGCCGGGCCGGCCAGTAGTACGGCGCCCGCCAGTGCGACGCCGGCCCGCCCGCCGGTGCGGTGCCGGACCGGGCAGCGAGCACGGTGCCGGGCTCGGCGGCCAGCGCCGTGGCGATCATTGCGCCCTCGCTGTGCCCGATCACGAAGATCGGCACCCCGGCGCATTCCGGTTGCGCGGCAAGCGATCCGACGGCCACTCTGGCGTCGTCGACATTGTCGGCGAAACCGGTGGCCAGGTAGGAGCCGCCGGATGCTCCGACGCCGCGCTTGTCGTAGCGCAGGCTCGCGATCCCCGCGGCGGCCAGCGACTGGGCCAGTTCGCGGCCGACGCCGAGCGGCAGCACGCGGTGCGTTGGCGTCCCGGTCAAGTGGGCCGGAGCCGGTGATCAGCACCGCGGCCGCCCGGACCGGACGGCCGGCGGGCGGCAGCAGCACGGTGCCGGCCAACGTCGCCTGCGACTGATCTCCGGCCGGAAAGGCCACCACCCGTTCTACGGGGTTTCCCGGCGGGATCCGGTGTCAACCGGGCGGTGATCTGCGATTGCAGCGGAACCGGGTTCGCGACGGACAGCAGGATCTGGTCAAAGGCACTGCCACGCAGAATGATTCGAAGGCCCGGCAGACCCTTCCTGGTGACCGCGAAGGTCTTGCGCCCGTGTCCGCGCCAGGTGCCGATCTTGGTCCGCCACGGCACCGCAAGTCCTGGTGCGCGCAGCCCGCGGACCAGCCGGAACGGATCCGCGACCGCTTCGACGCTGCGGACCTGGTCCCAGGGCACGGTCAGGTCGGTGCGGCGCAGCGCCGCCCACCGCTCTCCACGGGTCAGCCGAACGCGCAACAGGTCCAGTTCGGCGGTGATCGACGGCCATCGTCGTTTCTCCTTTACGTTCCCAACAACGATAATAATAGCACGTGTGCGAGAATGAGCGCCATGCCCTCCGCCGACCTGCTGCTGCACCCGCTGCGGCTGCGGATCGTGCAGACCTTCCTGGGTGACCGCCAGCTGACGACCGGGCAGTTGCTGGCCGAGATCGACGGCATCCCACCGGCG
The DNA here is from genome assembly GCA_963695045.1 of uncultured Actinomycetota bacterium. Classification (GTDB taxonomy): domain Bacteria; phylum Actinomycetota; class Actinomycetes; order Mycobacteriales; family Nakamurellaceae; genus Nakamurella. The sequence continues at coordinate 12,942 of CAVOFW010000001.1, read as the reverse complement.
ACGCTGTACCGGCAGGTGGCGACCCTGGCCAAGGCCGGCGTGCTGACGGTGGTCGGTGAACGGCAGGTTCGCGGGACCGTCGAGCGGACCTACGCGCTGTCCGTCCAGGACGCCCAGCTGACCGACGAGGACCTGCGCGACATGACCCCGGAGGATCACCGGCACGCGTTCATGGCCTTCCTGGCCGGTCTGCTCGCGGACGTGGACCGCTACATCGACGCCGGTGACGTCGACCTGGTCGCCGACGGCGCCGGCTACCGGACCATTGGCCTGTGGCTGACCCGGGACGAGTTGACCGAGATGGTGACCGAGATCGGCGCCGCGGTGCAGGCCAGGGCCGCCAACACGCCGGCGCCCGGCCGCACCCGGCGGATGCTCAGCACGGTGCTGATTCCGGCGCCTACCCCGCCTGCCGAAACCGACGATCCGGCGACCGACGATCCGGAGACTGACGATCCGCCGACTGGCGATCCGGAGACTGACGATCGCAGACCTGGCGATGCAGCGACCGACGACGCGACGACCGGCGACCGCTCGGAGGTGCCTCGTGACGGGCCGCGGGTGCGGCCGGCCGCGCCGGTCGGCATGATCACCTGATGCCAGCCTGGTTGGGCCTGCTACTGCTGATCGTGCCGGTTGTTCTGACGGCCGCGTTCGGGACCCGTCAGGTGCGGGAGTCGAACGCGGGACGGACGTCGAGCAAGGTCCCGGACGGTTGGTTACCCGCGCGCGGGGTGGTGGTGGACGAGCGTTCCTGGCGCCGCCGGCGCCGGACTCCGGACGGCGTCCGGCAGCCGATGCGGCAGCCGATCATCACCTTCCAGTCCACGGACGGCCGGGAGATCACCTTCACCTCCAGGATTCACGCGGCCGGGATGCCCAGGCCCGGCGCCCTGGTCGAGGTGTTCCACGATCCCGTCGATCCCACCCGGGCGTGCATCGCGCCGACGGCGTTGACGAACGTCGCGGCACCGCTCGGCGGAGCGGCCAAGGCGATGATCGGGATCATCTGGTTGCTGGCCGCGCTCATGCTGCTGATCTTCATCCTGGTGCTGTTCGACGTCTGAAACCCGCGCGCCCGCAGGCCGGCTCACCGACCGGTGACCGCCCGGACGTAGCGCAGGCCCGGCCGCCGACCAGCTGGCCCGCAGCCCGTCGAAGAGTTCCCAGGCGGCCCGGGCCGGCCAGTCGGCGGGCAACAGCGACGCCGGCAATCCGGGGTCGAGCCTGGGGAACAGCCGCCAGGCGTCGATCAATCGCAGGTAGCTCGGCGAAGGCCTGCTCGTCGGTGACGTCCGGTTCGGCTGCGTCCGGCGTTGCGATCGGCCGGTGCTCGGCCAGAAAGCTCTCGTACTGCGCCCGCAGCGAGTCCAGGTCCCACCAGGTCGCCACGTCGATCTCGGTGAGGTGCTGGGCGCCGAACCAGGTGACGTAACCGTCCAGGCCGGCATCGGCGAGCAGCGCCCGGGTGGGGTCGGCGAGCGGCCGCGGCGCGATCCAGACACCGGGGCTGACGGTGCCGAATCCGAGCCAGGAGAGTTCGGTGCGCAACTGATGCCGCAGGTGCCGCTCGGTCTCCGGCACCGAGAACACGGCCAGCACCCAGCCGTCCTCGGCGGTGGCCGTCGCCGGCCGGAAGATCCGCCGGTCTCCGGTGGACAGGTCGTGCCGGCCGGCATCGGTGAGCAGGTAGCCCGCCTCGCCGGACCGCCGCTCCGCGGCCAGGAAACCCCGGGATTTCAGCCGCACCAGCGCCTGTCGGACCGATGGTTCGATCAGCCCGACGGTTCTCAGGCAGCGGATCAGGTCCGCCACCGCGATCCAGCCGCCCAACTCGCGCAGGTACGACCCGGCGAACGAGACGATCAGCGAGCCGGGGGAGCCGGCCCGGTCGGGGGGCAGCACGGCCGACCCGGTGGGACGGGGCATGCTAGGCCGTCAGTCGGCGGATCGCGTCCATCGCATCCCAGACCTCGGTGAAACTCGTTGGTAGCGGCGAAAGCCCGATCCGGATGGTCTGCGGGGCGCGGAAATCGGCCAGCACGCCCGGCGTCGATGAGGTCGGCGCAGACCTGCCGGGCGTCCGGCCGATTGATGCTCACATGCGCGCCGCGCCGTGCGCTGTCCCGCGGGGAACCGAGCGAGAAGCCCTGCGGGAGCAGCCATTCGTCGGTCAACGAGATCACCATCTCGGTCAGTGCGACGGCCTTCGCGCGGATCGCGGGGATCCCCGCCTCCGCGATCACCGCGGCTCCCTCGCGCACCGCGAGAATTCCGGGGATGGCCGGAGTGCCGGACAGCATGGACCGGATACCCGGTGCCGCAACGTATCCCTGCTCCATCTCGAACGAATCCTGGCGGCCGAGCCACCCCCAGATCGGCTGGTCGAGGTGCTCGTGATGCCGGGCGTTGACGTAGCAGAACGCCGGTGCGCCGGGCCCGGCGCCGACGAACTTGTAGGTGCAGCCGACCGCGAAGTCGATATCCCAGTCGTCCAGGGCGATCTCGGTGGATCCGACGGAGTGGCAGACGTCGAGCACCAGCAGAGCCCCGGCCCGGTGGGCGATCTCGGCGATTGCCTTGGCATCGGCCAGGTATCCGGAACCGTAGGCGATGTGGCTCAGGGTGACGACCGCGGTCCGATCGTCGACGGCGGCGGCAACGTCGTCCGCGGTGATCCCGCCGTCGGCCGCCGGCTGCAGCCAGACCAACTCCAGGTCGAGATCGCGGGCCAGTGACTCGACGACATAACGGTTGGTGGGGAAGTTGTCCCGGTCGAGCAGCACCCGGCGCCGCCCGGGCCGCAGGTTCAGTGCCGCCCGCATCGACTTGTAGAAGTTCACCGTGGTGGAGTCGGCGATCACCGTCTGCCCGGCGCCCGCGCCGAGGGCGGCGGCGGCCAGTTCGTCGCCGACGATCTCCGGCAACTCCATCCAGCCCTCCGACCAGCCGCGGATCAGCCGGCCGGCCCACTGCTGCTCGGCGAAGTCCTGCCAGGACGAGGCGATCGAGACAAGCGGCCGGCCAAGGGAATTGCCGTCGAGGTAGGCGATGACGTCGTCGGTCTGCGGGAGGTAGCGGTTGCGGAAGGCCGCGAGCGGGTCCGCGGCGTCCAGTTCCATAGCCCGTTCACGGGTGTACAGGGTGGCGGCGGGCGGTGCGAAGGGTGCGGTCATTCCGGGGAGCCTTTCGAATGTTCTGGTGCCTGGCCGATTTCGGTGCGGACGGCGAACAGTTCCGGGAAGAACGTCAGGGACAGCGCCCTGGTCAGGAACGCCACGCCGGTGGACCCGCCGGTGCCCCGTTTGTAGCCGATGATCCGTTCGACGGTCTTCAGATGACGGAAACGCCAGGTCTGGAAGGTGTCCTCGATGTCGACCAGTTCCTCGCAGGTCTCGTAGACGTCCCACTGGTGCTCCGGGTCGTCGTAGACGCCGGTGAAGATCTTCACCAGGTCGCGTGTTCAGGGTGTGCGGCACGCGACCAGTCGCGGTCGAGCAGGTCGGCGGGGATCGGGTACCCGCGGCGGCCCAGGTACAGCAGGAATTCGTCGTACAGGCTCGGGCTGTGCAGGGTTTCCTCAAGATCCTTGGCGGCCAACGGATCGTGCGCGAAAACCGCGACCATGGCTGGATTCTTGTTGCCCAGCAGGAACTCCAGGGTGCGGTACTGCGCCGACTGGAACCCGGACGACTTGCCCAGCCGGTCGCGGAACTGGGAGTACTCGGTCGGCGTCAGAGTGGCCAGCACCGACCACTGATCGGTCATCTGGCGTTGCACGTGTTTCACCCGGGCCAGCCGCTTGAGGGCGGGCGCGAGTTGGTCCGCGGCGATCAACGCCATTGCCGAGCGCACCTCGTGGATCACCAGCTTGATCCACAGTTCGGTGGTGTGGTGCACGATGATGAACAGCATCTCGTCGTGATGATCCGACAGCGGTTGCTGGGCGCCGAGCAGCTCGTCCAGATGCAGGTAGCTCGCGTAGTTCAGCCCACGTAGGTCGCGCTCGATGCCCTCCTCGAGAGGACGAATGTTGTGCTCTGGCATGCCCGCCTCCAACGTCGTCACCCACTCTATTGCGAATGAGTGACGAACGTCAAGAGAACGCATCAACCGTCGCCTAGAGGGGCGGCTGCGGTCGGGTGAGCTGCTCGATCCGGTCCGCGGCGTCGGGGCAGAGGGCGAGCAATTGCTCCCGGTCGCCGAGGACGAAGTCGTGCCAGTCGAATCCCGGCGACACCACGGTGGAGACCAGGCTCCAGGGCCCGTCGGTCGACGACCCCTGCCACCAGTCGGCCGGCACGTGGAACTGCGGTTGTGCGCCGGCCAACGCGTCGGGGCCGATGACGACCTCCTGTGCGCCGCCCTCCGGGTCGATCAGCAGCATCCGCAGCGGCGAACCCGCGTGATGAAAGTAGATCTCGTCAGCCGCCAACCGGTGCATCGCCGAGAAGTCGTCGCCGATCAGCATGAACAGGATGGCGGTGGCCCCAGCTCCGGTGAACGTCCGGCGGAAGAGCCCGCCCTCCAGCGGCAGCAGCTCCAGGTCCAGCGCCGCGGCCAGCGCCTCGCCGACGGCGACACCGTCGTCGACCGTGCCCGCCCCGGTGTCGTCGGGCTGCACGCGCGGCATGGCGTCGCCGGAGGGCACGTCAGCGCGCCAGCACCGGCACCGCGGCCAGCGCCGACGCCAGATCCTGATCGGAGAGTCCGGAATCGATCATCCGCCCGCCGAGATACGCGTCGTACGCGGCAAGGTCGAGCAGGCCGTGCCCGCAGAGCGCCGTGACGATCACCTTGTCCTCGCCGGACTCCTTGCAGGCCAGGGCCTCTCGGATGGTCGCGGCCAGCGCGTGGGTGGGTTCCGGGGCCGGCACGATGCCCTCGGTGCGGGCGAAGGTGATGGCCGCGGCGAAGCACTCCGTCTGCTCGATGGCGATCGCCTCCAGCAGGCCGAGTTCGTAGATGTGCGAGATCAGCGGCGCCATGCCGTGATACCGCAGCCCGCCGGCGTGGATCGGGTCCGGCACGAAGTCGTGACCGAGGGTGTGCATCTTCATCAACGGGGTGAATCCGGCGGTGTCGCCGAAGTCGTAGCGGTACTCGCCCCGGGTCAGCGACGGGCAGGACGCCGGTTCCACCGCGCGGATCGACCGGGCTCTGCCGGCCGGCGAGCTTCTCCCGGAGGAACGGGAACGCCAGACCCCCGAAGTTGGAGCCGCCGCCGGTGCAGCCGACCACCAGGTCGGCGCCGGATTCGCCGGCCATCGCCAGCTGCAGCAGCGCCTCCTCGCCGATGATCGTCTGGTGCAGCAGCACGTGGTTCAGCACCGAACCCAGCGCGTACTTGGTGTCCGGTTCGGCGGCCGCCACCTCGACCGCCTCGGAGATGGCGATGCCCAGCGAGCCGGGGTGATCGGCGGGGAACGAGCGACCCGAAGAGGTCAACTGCGACGGCGAGCGGTGCACGGTGCCGCCGAACGTCTCGATCAGGGTCCGCCGGTAGGGCTTGGCGTCGTAGGACGCACCGACCTGCCACACCTCGCATTCCACGTCGAACAAGCGAGCAGGCGAAGGCCAGCGCCGTGCCCCACTGACCGGCGCCGGTCTCGGTGGTCAGCTTCTTGACGCCGGCCTTGGCGTTGTAATACACCTGCGGCACGGCGGTGTTCGGCTTGTGCGAGCCGGCCGGCGAGACGCCCTCGTACTTGTAGTAGATCCTGGCCGGGGTGCCGAGCGCCTTCTCCAGCCGGTGCGCCCGGTACAGCGGCGACGGCCGCCAGAGCCGGTAGATGTCCTGGACCTCGTCCGGGATCGGGATGTAGCGCTCGGTCGAGACCTCTTGCAGGATGAGATCCATCGGAAACAGCGGGGCCAGGTCGTCGGGGCCGACCGGTTGGTGAGTTCCCGGATGCAGCGGCGGCGGGGGTGGGCTCGGCAGGTCCGGGATGATGTTGTACCAACTCGTCGGCATCTGTGATTCGTCGAGCAGGTACTTGTGTTGCCGCGGGGTCATGAGCGCACCTTGTCTTCAAAGGGCATCGTCGTGTGCCGGGGTCCAGGCCGGAGCCGGCCCGGACTGCCGAGGCTAGCCCGATCCACCGCGGAGCACCCGATGTGCAAACCGACGCCAGGTGCGCCGCGGCAGCCGACTCGATGGTGGCCTCGGGGTGTCACCGAGAGTGCTGGTTGGCGGTGCGTGCACTGTCGCCTGCGTGACTTCCGGCGCCTCGACCAGTCGCTCGGCCCACCCAAAACGCCTGCTGCCTGGTGTCCGACTTCGCCGATTGAATTGGGATTAATCGTCTAAATCCCTCATAACGACCGTCGCCCCCGCCCCACGAAATTCTTCGATTCGTTATCCGGGACGACGAATGTGTTGGCATTTATCCACGCGTGGGCTATGCCAAAGCGCGTGCTGAGCCGCCTGAAGCGCTCGCGAACCAACGGGAGTTTCGCCTTTTCGGGTGAACTGTGGTGATCGCCGAGATAAGTTCGAGATACAACCGTTATCGTCAGCGTGTTAATCCGCTGATGTGACCGGAACGCATGGTATGGGCCCGTCGGCCCGTCGCGAGCTGAGCAGTAGCTCCCGGTGCGGGACCTTACTTTGCGACGAATGTCGGGAACGGATGTCACTGTGCGTTATTGCGATCAGGGCCGACCGCGACCAGGCGGCCGCGGCGCCGCTCGGATCATCGCGACGTTGGCGGTCATGCTCATCGCCACGCTCTTCGGCGCCGCGGGTGTCGCGTCAGCGGATCCGTCCGCCGACGACTGGTACCGCCTGCGCGTGTGCGAGTCGGGCAACAACTACGCGATCAACACCGGCAACGGCTACTACGGCGCGTACCAGTTCGATCTGGGCACCTGGCGCAGCGTCGGTGGCACCGGATACCCGAACGACGCCAGCCCGGCCACGCAGGATGCCCTGGCGCTGAAGTTGTGGCAATCCCGCGGCTGGAGCCCGTGGGCCTGTGCGCGCATCGTTGGTCTGCGCGATTCACCGGTGTCCGCGCCGGCGCCGATCGTCCCTCCTGCCGGGTTCGTTGACTGCGGTGACGGTGAACGGGTCGACGGTGACGGTGGCCGGGTGGGCGTTCGACCCGAATCAGTCGGGTACGTCGACCCCGGTGCACGTCTACGTCAACGACCAGTTCCAGCGGGATCTCGGCGGGCGAGCCCGCGGGACGACGTGAACTCCGCGTTCGGCATCGGTGGGCAGCACGGTTTCTCGGATGTCGACGCGTTGCAGGCCGGGTTCGAACCCGGTGCTGCGTGTACGCGATCGGTGTCGACCCGAACAATCACACCGCTGCTCGGCTGCCGGACCGTGCAGGCCTCCGTTCCCGCCCGGTGGGTTCCTGGATTCGGTGATCGGTGTCCGGGTCGACGGTGACGGTTGCCGGTTGGGCGTATGACCCGAACCAGTCCGGGCGCGTCGACTCCGGTGCATTTCTACGTCAATGATCAGTTCTATGGCGGATCCGGCGGAGGCCCGCGCGACGATGTCAACCAGCGTGATGGGCATCGGCGGTCAGCACGGTTTCTCGCTGTCGGCGCCGCTGCAGCCGGGTTCGAACTCGGTGTGTGTGTACGCGATCGGTGTCGACCCGAACAATGCACACCCTGCTCGGCTGCCGGACCGTGCAGGCTCCGTGCCCGCCGGTGGGTTCCCTTGATGCGGTGGCGGTGTCCGGGTCGACGGTGACGGTTGCCGGTTGGGCGTTCGACCCGAACCAGTCGGGTGCAGTCGACTCCGGTGCACTTCTACGTGAACGATCAGATCTTCGGCGATCTCGGCGGACGGAACCCGCGGGACGATGTGAACCAGGCGACTTCGGGCGTCGGTGGTCAGCACGGTTTCTCGGGGTCCGCGCCGTTGCAGCCGGGCTCGAACTCGGTGTGTGTGTACGCGATCGGTGTCGACCCGAACAATCACAGCTTGCTCGGTTGCGCCACGGTGTAGGCGGTTGCAGCCGGATCCCGCGGTTGGCGTCCTTCTCCGCGGACGACGGCGGCCCGGTCACGCCCAGAGATCGTCCAGCGTCGGCAGGGCGACCCTGGCGGTCGCGCCCACCCGGCGCGGCGCCGGCCGCGGTGGCGTCAGGTCCGTGACATCCAGTGCGGCGAGTGCGCTGTCATCGAGGAAGCGGCTGATCGCGGCGAAGCTGTGCTTGTCGTCGCGAGCGTGCCGGTGGTGCGGCATCCGCAGTGGTGCGTACAGGTTGAGTTCGTCAGCGGCGCGGGTGACTGCCACGTAGAACAGTCGCTGCTCTTCGACGAGTCCTTGGGGCGTCGATAGCGCCATGTCCGCCGGAAAGGCACCGTCGACCAGATGGATGACGTGGACGACGGGCCACTCCAGGCCTTTGGCCGAATGCACCGTGGACAGCACCAGATAGTCGTCATCCAGGTGCGGAGGTCCGGCCAGGTCGCCGGTGGAGACCGGCGGATCGAGGGTCAGCTCTGCGACGAACACGCCGAGGTCGGGGGCGCTGGCCGCGGCCGCGACCAGTCGGTCCAGGTCGGCGAGCCGCACGACGCTATCCGGATAGCGGGCCGTCAGCAGTGGCCGAAGCAGCCGAAGGCAGGCCGCCGCGCGATCGGCGATTCGACGGTGCTCGCGGGCGGTGCTCAGCGCGTCGAGCGTCGCGGCCAGCGCCACTCGGGAGATCGCCGGCGCGGCGGCGACGGCCTCGTCGTGCGCACTGGTGTCGCCGGCGGCGGTTGGGTCTGTGGCGGACGTCGGGCCAGGCGCCCCGTTCGCGCCGTTCAGCGGCGCACCGGCGTGCTCGGCGGACCGCGGGGCGGAGTCGACGCCGAGCACGCCGAGCAGGGATCGTGCGCGGGCCGGCCCGATCCCGTCGTGCAACCGCAGCAGGCGGTACCAGGCGACCTCATCGAGCCGGTTGTCCAGCAGTCGAAGGACCGCGACGAAGTCCTTGACGTGCGCCGCCTCAAGGAATTTCAGGCCGCCGAACTTCACGAATGGCACCCCCCGCGCGGTGAGTTCGATCTCGAGCAGGTCGCTGTGATGGGAGGTTCGCATCAGCACCGCCTGATCGCGCAACCGGCGTCCGTCCTGCGCCTCGGTGAGCACCGCGTCGACCACTGCTCTGGCCTCCGCGGCGGCGTCGTGACATCGGACCAACCGGGCACGACGGCCGCCGGGTCGATCCGAATGCAGCGTCAACCGATGACCGGCGGAATGCGGCCGCACAGCGTTGGCCAGGTCCAGCAGTCGCTGCCGGGAGCGGAAGTTGCGCTCCAGCCGGACCACGTTCACGTCCGGGAGCGACGTCGACAGGTCCAGCAGATGGGCGCTATCGGAACCACGGAACGCATACACCGCCTGCGCGTCGTCTCCGACGACCGTTAATCCCCGGCCGTCCGGGCGCAATGCCCGCACGATATCGACCTGGGTTTGATTGACATCCTGATATTCGTCGACCAGCACATGGTCCCAGCGGCCCGCGATGTCGGGTCCCAGCACCGGGTCGGAGAGCAGACTGCGCCAGGCGAGCAGCAAGTCATCGAAGTCGATCAGTCCGCGTTCGCGTTTTCGGGCGACGTACCCGCGCAGCAGCGTCATGACCTGCTCGATATGCGGCTCCACCCAGCCGAATTCTTCCGCCACGATCTGCCGGGCGGCGCGAGAGGTGCTCACCGACCGCGAATAGATGTCGACCAGGGTGGATGCCTTCGGGCTCCGGACCTCGATGCCGCCGAGACCGTGGTCGTGACGCAGCAGATCCATGACGTCGGTGGAGTCGGATCGGTCCAGCACCGAGACGGCCGGCGGCAGCCCGAGGGCCTCGGTATGCCGGGCAACGAGTTGGTGGGCGACAGCGTGGAAGGTGCCGCCCTGCAGCCTGCGCCCGGCGTCCTCTCGGGTGCACATGGCCGCAGCCCGGGCAAGCATGTCGTCGGCGGCCCGACGGGTGAAGGTCAGCAGCAACACCCGCTCCGGGGGCACTCCACGATCGACCAGGCTTGCCACCCGGGCGGTCAGCGTCCTGGTCTTTCCGGTGCCCGCCCCGGCGAGGATGACCAGCGGTCCGTCGCCGTGCGCGGCCGCGCCGAGCTGGGTGTCATCCAGCCCGGCGTCCCACCCCTGATCGAACATACGTGCGAGCCTATCGCTTCGCGGCTCGGTGGACGGCCCCACACGCCCATGGTCGTGATCGGGCCGCCTCGATTGATCTGTTACCCGCGTCAGGCTTCCCATCGGCGAGATGCTCGTCAGGGACGTGGCCGCCGAGCGGTGGCGCCGGCGGCCCCGGCCTTCAGCCGTACCGACGGCAGCGCGCAACTCGGCGCCAGGGGCCTGCTCTGCGTCAGGCGAGGGCCTTGGCCTTGAGCTTGTCGAACTCCGCTGCCGTGATGGTGCCGTTGTCGAGCAGCGCCTTCGCGTCCGCGATGCTGTCGGCACTGGACTTGCCGCCGCCGGACTTGGCCGCGACGTCGCGGATGTAGGCGTCCTGCTGGGACTGCATCTCCCGCATCCGGCCCATCTGCCGCTCCGCCATGCCCTTGCCCCGGGTGATCAGGTAGATCAGTGCCGTCAGGAAGGGAACGAAGATCAACGCGATGATCCAGATCGCCTTCACCCAGCCGCTGACCTCATGATCGCTGAACAGGTCTGTGATGATCCGGAAGAAGATCATCAGGTAGGCGATGAACAGGAAGCTCCAGACGACGATCCAGATGATGCTCCAGAAGTTCTGCATGACTCGTTTCCTTCAGTTGTCGATCACGACCGGACGAGTTGTCGCCCGTCGCTCATTGTCGAGGGCATTCGGCTCGGCATCGGTGATCCGGAGTGGGCGAGTCGCGCGACGGCCGGGCTCGGCCCCGCCACGACCCGGGCAGCAGCGTTGACGAGCGGGCTGCTGGCGGGGCAGTGGGGTTGCTTCGTGGTGACTGCTGCACCCGCGAGCGACTGTTCTGCCCCAAAGGCGGGTTGGTGCACACCTACGACCTCGCTGCCCTGCATCGTGTCGGTCCATCACCGGCCTGGACTCAGCCCGCCGTCCGGGACGCGTTCGCCGGCGGGCGGGCCGCTCCCGAACCCGGCCGACCCAGGCGGCCGGATGCAGCTCGGATCAGTACCGCGGCCCAGGTGCGATAGGGCCGCCAGGCCTCGGCGATCTCCAGAAATTTCTCGCGGGAGCAAGGCTCCGGCAACCGGTACAGCTGGGTGACCAATTCGCGGAGCATCGGCTCGTCCGCGGGCGGCACGTCGGTGAATCCGACGGCTCTGATGGTGATCAGCGATGCGTAGAACGGTCCGATCCCTTTCAGGTTCTGCATGTCGGCCGTGGTCGCGTCGGGCCCGATATGTCGGAGGCGTTCGGTGTCCAGGTAGCCGGTCAGGGTCTTGTGCGCGATGGCGTGCAGCCGGTGGATCTTCTCCGGGGTGAGTCCGGGAAACTCCTGGACCTCGAGCAACTGAGCCGGCGTGGGGACCGCGGCCAACTGGCGTCCGGCCAGCTCGAACACCCGCCCGTGCGCCTCGGACAGCCTGCGTCGCACCTCGGCCATCTGTTGAGCGGGTCGGCGGGCGCTGATCACCGACCACACAGCCGCCTCGTACGGCGAGTAGAACAACGGCGGCAGCAGGCCAGGAGCAACCTCGAGCAACGTGGCGATCACCGGATCGCGGCGTCCTACCTCCACGAATCCCGCGGCGTCCTGGTCGAGCGACAGCACTCTGGCGACCTGGCCACGGACGGCAGGCAACTCAGCGGCATTGGAACCGTGCACGACACCATGCACGCCGGCCTTGTCCTGCCGCAGCTCCACGCCGACCTGAGACCGGTAGCCGTCGAGGCAGAACGCCAGGCGCATCACCCCGTCATAGCGGTCCGCCGAGCGGCCGCCGAATCCGAACTCCGCCGATTCGCGCAGGCTGTAGGTGCCGGTCGGGACGATCGTGAAGGTATTCATGCCGGCATGATGCCCCGTGGCACCGACAGTGGCCGCAGAGCCGACCGGAGGGTGATCATCGCTCGGCGCCGAGCTTCGTGTGACGCGGCCCGAGCACCGGCTGCCCGCCTCTCCCGCCGCGAAAGCCAGGGTGCCATGGCCAATGCCCCCGATCATCGGCGTGCACGATCTGAATTGCGCGGATCTGTGGCCCGAACAGCGCGACGGCCGTGTACAGGTGCGCTGACGGCTCGCTCAGTTCGACGTATTCCACCATGGGGCCACCGATCAATTGCATCTGTGTCCCCGGGTGGGGTGCCTCCGCGTGCATCACGTGGGCAGCCATGTTGTTCAACAGTGCCTGCGCGGGTTCGGCATTCATTCCGGTGACAACCAGTTCAGGCTCGCCGTATCGGGTCAAGCCCACCGTGTAGGCCCACGGTGGGTAAATCCGGTCGCGTTCGACGAATTGAATCGCCCACCCGTAGTTGTCGATCAGCTCCCACATGTGAGCCTCGTGGTCGGCCTCGGTGGCCTCCGGGTGGTCGCATCTCCAGCACATATTTCCTCCCCGACGGTGGTGTTGGCGGAAGCGTGCACCATGGCACCGACAGTCGGTCCTGGAGCTGGGCAGCGCGCCGGGGCGCATGCACACAACCGTCATGCGGAGATTCCGATGAAGACCGCGGTGGGGTTGAGCGCCCGCTCGCAGGAGGTCGTGCATAGGCTCGGCGGCACCATCCACCCTCGGAGGCGATTCGTGGCGTTTCCCATCGAAACCCCCGACGCCGTCCGGCGAATGGTCGACGCGACCAACGCCGCCGACAACGTGGCGTTTCTCGATTCCTTCACCGATGACGGTGTGGTCGACGATTGGGGGCGCGAATTCGTCGGCCAGCAGGCGATCGCGGGCTGGAACGACCGGGAAAACATCGGCGTGCACAGCCAGTTCACGATTCACCGGGTCACCTTGGACGGGACGGCCTATTCGGTGACGGTGACAGTCAAGGG